>NZ_BMMB01000001.1 GCF_014645615.1 Paenibacillus hunanensis
TGGAACCGAATCAAGCGCTGGCGGACAATACCGATTATTATGTCACAGCTACGTCGGGAACGTTTATGGATTGGGGCGATCGCGAGCTGACAAACTTCACAGAGCCGAATATGTGGAGTTTCCGTACAGCGGATCATACTGCTCCGCAAGCGACATTTGAATACAGTGCTCTGAGTGGGTATCTACGTCTGAATTTCGATGAACCTGTGCAAAAGGGATATGGCTATCTGAAAATCTATGATCAGGCAACAAACGAAGTCGTTGCTTCGATTAGTTTGTGGGAGAATGAGTTCATTTCTGGTTATCATATCAATTTCAAGAACCTATACGGGAACAGCGCATCGTTTCATGTGGAAGGATTGCAAGCTGGAGAAAGCTACCGAGTGATGATTTCATCTGGTGGGTTATTTCAAGATTTAAACGGTAATTCATATAAAGGAACGGGCGAAGCAGGATGGAACTTCCGTATTACAAATGAAAAAAAACCTGAAACAAAGTCAGATAAAAAAACAACGACATCGGGAGGGGGAGGAGTTACTGGAGTTCCCTCTACATCTCCAGTAGTTAATTCAACGCCACAGTCAGGTTTAGATACTAGTACGTCAAAATCTAGTAATCCATCAGCTTCCAATACAGGAACTGATAAAACCAAAACGCCTGCTACAATGACATCCATGCTCGTTGAACCGCAGCTTGCATCATCCGGTACAGTGAGCTTGCCAGCACCAGTAGCACCAACAGCGAACACATTTGTCCATTATTATGATGCCAAATGGGATAAATGGATTGCCGTTCCGACAACGAGTGATGGCACGACGCTGAAAGCAGATGTTCCAACGGGTTCATGGACATCGGTCATCAATAGCGAGCAGGCGGTGAAGCCTGCTGATGTAGTGAAGAGCTGGGCAGTCGCGCCAGTTATGAAGCTGATGAGTCTTGGTATTGTGCAGGGAGATACCCAGGGAAATTACAATCCAAAGCAGGCAATTAATCGCTACGAAATGGCTGTTATTTTAGCGAAAACATTGCGCCTAGATGTGAATGCTCCGTCACAAGGTTCACCAGCCTCCTCAGCGAATACTCCTGACTGGGCACAGCCTTATGTACAGGCTGTAGTGAGTCAGGGTATCATGACAGGCACCAGTGACAGCTTCAACGGTAACGGTCAGGTGACACGAGAACAGCTGGCTACATTGATTGGGCGTATGCTGCCAGATTCCGCAACTACAGGCACGCCAGCAACCAATGTCACATTTAAGGACGCTTCGAAAATGTCGACCTGGGCAGTTCAGGGTATTGCGAAGGTACAGGCACTTGGATTGATGAAGGGCTATGACGATCAGAACTTCCGTCCAAAGCAGGCAGTGACACGTGAGGAAATGGCAGCAGTTATTGCGAAAGTTGTGGATATGTTGTAATTGGTTATTTAGAGGAATGTCTTGCATCCTCAAAAGCTAGTAACTAAAAAACAATTGAAGCAGTACAAGAAATAATGGCAACTAGCATCGTAAAAAGAAAAGCGTCAACACCTGTACTTAAATGGTGTTGACGCTTTTTGTTGTTACTGGATCATGTTGACCCGAAATCGATTGCGAATTACCATTTATTCGAACCCGAACCCGAACCCGAACCCGAACCCGAACCCGAACCCGAACCCGAACCCGAACCCGAACCCGAACCCGAACTACTTACCTACCCAACCATCCTCCAGCACCATCGGAACAATATCCAGCTCATACTGGAATTCCTTCTCCTGCAACCGATACGCTTCTGCCAATTCCGGTCCACATGAGTTCGAGCCAACCCCACTCATTTTATAATCCACATGCAAATACGTCTCGGCACGCGGCTGTAGCTTATACGTGTGCGTGGCTGCGGTTAGATCAGCTGGCGTATAATGTGACGCGTTAAACGAAAAGCACTTCGGCGCGCTCACATACAGACCCACACCCAGCGAATTGGTAATCATTAGCCAGCTCGTATCGGTACGTGAACCATTTTCCTGCGGTACAACATAATTGTAAAATAGCTCATCTACTGTACAGCGATATCGACCCAAGCGTGTACTATGGTGCTTATCCACATAGCTCTCATGCGGTCCACGTCCAAAGTACGTCACATGCTCCATCCCCGTCTTGAGCGGCAACAACAATCCAAAGCGCGGCAGAAATGGAGCTGTTTCTAACACATTAGCATACAGCTTGAGCTGAATGAGCCCACTGCGATGTATGATCCACTGTGCTTCGCCACGAACAAGGGGATATTGAGCGATTGCACCGAGTGAGAAGGAGGTGGTGATCTGAATCGTGTCCTCTTCCTGCTTGCTCCAGGTGGAAGTATATGTTTTCGTATGCAGTCGATCCATTCCGATATCTCGCCATTTTTCCTCGATATTCATATCATTGCTGATCGGCGCGCGCCACACGGCAAAGGAGGATGGCGCATCCAACAATAACGTGTCCTGACGCTGTAGCTGTTGCCATACGCCTTCGACCAGATCGTATTCGTAGCGGAAGCGATCTCCAGTAATATGAAGCACACCCTGATGTTCTGTTACAGTTAGCGGTTGTGCATGGATCAGTGCAGTGGAAGTCGAAGTCGTATCTCTCCCAGAATGATCCGTAACGTCAGCTACCTTCATTCCATCCAGCGTAAATTGGAAAAAGGCAATCTCATACCCTGTATCTGCCCAGGCTGTGCTGCCACGTTGACGTAGACGGAACGTTACATAGCTGTTTTGCCCTAATGTATGGGCTGCTCTGTTGGAGCTTGGCGAGCGATCTGAAATGGCAAAGCGTGTCCGGGCTACAGACTCAGCAGGCAATGTCCAGTCCAGCAACGCAGAATCATGCGGAGCAATCGTCGGTAGCTCCATTTGTCCCTGTGCTAGCAATATGCCCTCGTCCTCTACAATCCAGTCGAGTAGCAGATGATCTAGATCGATAAAGTCGTATCGATTGTGTATACGCAAGGATAAAGTGGAATCGAGATCATCCTCACCGTCCCGTTGAGACTGGTGCTCCTGTTCCATCCACACTGGAGCCATAATCTGCTTGAGCTCCAGTAATCCGGGATGTGGCTTGCGATCCGGAGAAACTAATCCATCGATGCAAAAGGATCCATCATTCGGTGTATCGCCAAAATCGCCACCGTACGCATAATAGATGCGTCCCAGTTCATCCTGTTGCTGAATCCCATGATCTGCCCATTCCCATACACAGCCACCCATTAATAGCGGTTGAGCATAGATCGCATCCCAATAGGCTTTCAGATCGCCCGGGCCATTGCCCATCGCATGGCTATATTCGCACAGGAATAACGGTTTGTGGCTATCTGGATGAATAGCATATTCCGTTATTTCTGCGGGCGAGGAATACATACGACTTTCCACATCCAGCACCGAGGTATCGGGATGACCCTTGTATCCGGGTGCTGCGCCCTCATAATGTACGGGACGCGAATCGTCACGTTCCCTTGTCCAGCGTGCCATCGTGATGTGGTTGCGATCATAGCCAGATTCATTGCCCATCGACCACATAATTACCGAGCTAAAGTTCTTGTCACGCTCGACTAGCCGTACGGCGCGATCAACAAAAGCTTGCTCCCAATCTGGATTAGCGGATAGCTGGTGAAAGGCACCGGGGCCAAAGCTTTCTGGAATTCCGATACCATGACACTCCAGATCCGCTTCATCGATGACATAAAATCCGTATCGATCACATAGCTCTAAAAAGCGTGGATCGTTCGGATAATGTGCTGTACGTACAGTATTGATATTATGCCGCTTCATGAGTAATAGATCGTCGATCATATGCTCCAGTGGTACCGTATGTCCCAGTACCGGATGTGTATCGTGGCGATTCACACCCTTGAGCTTGATCGGCTGTCCGTTGATCATGAATACACCCTGTTCACTGATCGTCACTTCTCGCAGACCAATTGCAAAATGCAGCACCTCACCAGCCGCCTCAATATACAAATGATATAGCTCCGGTGTCTCCGCATTCCAGAGAACGGGGTTATTCCAGCTCAGCTGTATGTTTACAGCTTCCGTCGAATCATTGGCAGCTTGCTGTGTATGAGCAACGATCGTACCATCTGGCGCAAGCACCGTGAACTTGATTGGCAGTGCGAGCTCGGATACACTTTCTCCAGAACCAGAACCAGAACCAGAACCAGAACCAGAACCAGAACCAGAACCAGAACCAGAACCAGAACCAGAACCAGAAGCCGGGGAGGCGAGCTGTGCAGAAGCAGCATCTGAATCGGAGGTTAACTCTGGAGCTGGATTGATCGCTTCGGCAAAGGAATGACTTAATGCATCCAGTGCCCCAGCATGGCGGGCAATATGCTCATAATCCAGCTCAATTTGCAAAGTAGCCGCTGTATAATCTCCTGTCGCAGCACGAGTGAGCGTCTGCTTCACAAACACATCACGTATATGACTGGAAGCACGATTCAGCAGATACACATCGCGGAAAATGCCGTTATACCGCCACATGTCCTGATCCTCCAGATAGGAGCCATCGCACCATTTGAGTACCAGTACCGCCATCTGATTGGTGCCCGATTTAAGATACGGAGTAAGGCGGAATTCCGCTGGTACACGGCTGCCCTGACTATAGCCGACGAATGCACCATTTACCCATACATAGGCACACGACAGCACACCTTCAAATACGACATACGTTTCCCGTGCTTGCCAGTCATCCGGTAGCTCGAATTCACGCACATAAGCACCTGCGGGGTTACGAGTCGGAATATGTGGTGGATCGCAGGGGAAAGGATAGTTCAGATTCGTATAATGCTGTTGATCATATCCATGACGTTGCCAGCAGGAGGGCACGGTCAGTGTATTCCAAGCATCGCTAGCAGGTGATACCATTTGGTCAGCACCAGCACCAGCACCAGCACCAGCACCAGCACCAGCACCAGCACCAGCACCAGCACCAGCACCAGCACCAGCACCAGCACCAGCACCAGCACCAGCACCAGCACCAGCAGTATGCCAGAATTCAGGCTCTACCTGACGAACGGAATCATAATAACGGAATTGCCAGTCTCCATTGAGTGAACGGTAAAAGGGAGAACGGTTGCGTTTTCCTGAGCTGGCAGCCTGCTGATCTGCATAAGGAATATAATAGGCGCGTGCAGGCTCGCGATTCATATGCAGTACATCAAGCTGTTGATGAAAATTCGGAATGAAAAAGGTCATAAGCGGGTCTATTCCTCCTTGTCACATCGTTCAATGAAACGAATAACGAATTCAGCGAATACACTATTCGACCAGGCGAACCATGGCCTTGTATATTGCGCTGGATCATCCTTGTGAAATCCTTCGTGCATCAAGCCTGTACCGTCGTGTGTCGTAGACAGCCAGTGGAGTAGCTGCTTCATCTCTTCAGGATCATTGGACGTCAAGCCTTGCATCGATAGTGCAATATGCCAGATATATGATGGCGGTGTATGCGGACTGCCGATTCCACTAGCAGCTGTACCGGTGAAATAATACGGATTATCCTCACTCAAAATAAAACGGCGTGTATTTTGATAGACAGCGTCATCTGCGTCGCGATAGCCGAGATACGGAATCGATAGCAGGCTCGGTACATTGGCATCGTCCATCAGATGATGATTGCCCTGGCCGCCTGTTTCGTACGCGTAGATTTTACCATAGGTTGGATGCAGTACTGTGCCATAATGCTCAATGCCGAATTCGATTTCTTCCTGTAGCTTCTGCGCGCGTGCCCTCAGGCGTTCATCGTTATAGATTTCACGCGCAATCTCTGCCATATAGCCAAGCACTACGACAGCGAACATATTTGACGGAATCAAATAGCCGAATGTACACGCATCATCACTCGGACGGAAGCCAGACCAGGTCATACCCGTATAGGAGGTTGGCATGCCGCGTCCATTATTTCGCAATGTATCAGACGGTGGACAATGCTCACGGATGAAGTGATACGGTGAGCGTTCATCATGACGCTGCTCAACGATCCATAGATCGATAATGCGGTGCATCGTCTGATAAAAGCTCGTATCAAACAAATCCGTTCGCCCGGTCTGCCGCCAGAACAGATAGCTTAATTGAATCGGATAGCAGAGGGAGTCAATCTCATATTTTCGTTCCCAGATCCACGGCGTCAGCTCTGTCAGATCCTCATCATAACGAGCATCATTCGGCTCAGGATTGAACGCATTGGCATATGGATCAAGGCTAATACAAAATAACTGCCTGCGAATCAATCCAGCAATACGCTCACTCAGCTCCGCATCCTCCGCAGCCAGTGGCAAATAATGCCGCACCTGTGCTGCCGAATCTCGTAACCACATTGCCGGGATATCGCCAGTAATGACGAAGGAGCTTCCATCCTCCATCACACGAATTGTCGTTTCATACGTACTGGCATAGCAGCCGCGAAACATTCGTTGTACATCTGGGAAATCCTCTAGCTGCTGCTCTATCCGCTGTACGTATTGCTCCATCGCTGGCGTGAGTGTGAGCGGTGTATCGATTAGCGTCATCGTCTACACCTCCTGTACTGTAATCAGGAAGGTACGTAGCTCATATGGCGTGATCGTAAGCTCAATCGGACGATGCTGTACTTCACCGATCGGCTCCTCCATCAGATTACATTCCTGCCACGACACGATGTTCAGATCACTTTCAATCGTTAGCGGTGTACGCATCCCGCCATATTCATGAATCCGTAAAATAATCGCGCTTGAATCCTCCGCTTTTTTGATCGCATCTGCGATTACATGCTCTGCGGAGAAGCGGAACAAGGAAAAGGCAGCTTGATTGCAGCTTGATACTAGATTTGACGTCGAGTTACGGGTGACTGATTGCTCTTGAATCAAGGCTTGCTCCGCCGGAATGGTCACAGCTGGCGCATTCAACTGCCATGCTTCCTGTACGGTGCCGCCATCCAGCCAATCTCCACCATGCGGATAGAGTGAATAGGTGAAGTGATGCTGTCCGTAATCTGCCATCGGATCGGGATGAATGGCTGATTTGAGCAGGGACAGGCGTATCGTATGATCCTTGATATCATAGCCATATTTGCAATCGTTCAGCAGACTGACGCCATAGCTACGCTCCGACAGATCCGCCCACTGATGCCCAATACTTTCAAAGCGGGCCCAATCCCAGCTTGTATTCCAGTGCGTCGGACGCTTCACATTACCAAATTGAATATCATACGTGGCTTCAGTGGCACGAATCTGCACGGGAAAGGCCACTTTAAGCAGCTTCTGCCGTTCCTTCCAGTCCACATCCGTTACAAAGTCGATGCGGCGGCTCGTTGTGTAAACGATCAATTGCTGTACAATCCGTGTATCCTCATAGCTCCATACGAATTCCACGATCGCGCGCAGTGCGCCAGATTCAACCAGTCTCACACTGCTTAGCGCAGTAATCTCATCCATCCGCTCCTGATAGAAAATATCAATATCCCACGCATCAAAATTCATCGGTTTATCTTCAAACAGCTGTAGTACATTGCCACGTTCTCCTATAGCCAGCACCTCGCGGTGATATTGTCGATCCGTAATACGTGTTAGTTGTCCGTTATCATTCCATTCCAGCTCATAATGAGGAGTAATCAGTTTACCCTCTTCATAGTGGAAAAATACCTCTGCTGCCTTCGCATCTATCGGTGCATCTATACTCGCATTCACATTAGTATGGGGAGTTGTAGGTGCAGTCCAATCGATAGCCGTACTTGCATTTGTACCTATGCTGTCGTCAGCTGTGGTTGCCTCAGATATTGTCGCTGTCGACTCCGCGTAATGAATCGTGCTCCAGCCAAGAGCAGGAACCGTAGTAGCCTGTACAAGCCAGCCATCTGCTGTTTGCTGCGCAGATAAGGGTTGACCTGTCTGGTCACTCCATACATAGTTCCCCTGTGCACATTGGTTCAACGGAATATGGACGAGTGGAGTGAGCCACCACGAAGAGCTGTTCAGCACAGTCAGCTCGCCCGATGTGGTTGGGTGAGCATGAGTAACAGCTTCAGCAGTATGAGCTTCGTGTCCACCAGCTACTATGGACACATCTTGTTTAAAAGCGAGATTGGCAACCGTGTTATCGTACCCGTTATGATCGGTGTCACTTGGAGTCTCCTCATGGATCAGCGACTGTGTTTCGCTTACCATTGGCTTCGTTCCTGCTGCTGCATTTTCTTGCGAGCGAAGGGAGAGGGACAATGGAGCTATCGGTAATGTCGCACCAGCTGCTGTTGCCCATGCATTACGCCCAATTTGTTCGGCTTCGGCATATTCGATCGTACTATCCTCATACACCTCAGCAATCGACGAGCCTGGAATAATATCATGGAATTGATTACGCAAAATAATTTTCCAGCCTTCTTCTAGTTCACTTGCCGGATAAGCCGACCAATCGCCTGTGACCGCTGCACGCAAGGTATGCAGCCATTCCGTTTCACGATAGAGCAGCTCCAATCGACGGTTCAATAGTTTATTGTACGCCTGACTTGTATACGTACCACGATGGTATTCCAGATATAGCTCGCCATCCCACGTGTGCACATAGCTATCGGTGTGCTGGAACGTCTGCTGTAAACGGACAAAATAATCATCAGCACGTCCGCTTTTGACTGCTGGAATCCCCGGAATGCGATCCAGCTGACGACGCAGCTCTAGCATTTCGCGTGTCACCCCACCGCCACCATCACCGAATCCGTAGGCGATCAGCATATTCTGGTTCGCTTCCTTGTCCTGATAGCTATTCCACACGCCCTGTACCGTATCTGCCTTCACATGACCGTTGTACGTATAATAGAAGGAATTGCCGCCTTCCCAGTCATCCGGTGTCGTAATAAAGTGGGTCAGCACCTCGGAGCCATCCATACCGCGCCAGCGGAAGGTATCGCGCGGCATCCGGTTCACCTGATTCCAGCTAATCTTCGTCGTCATAAACGTATCAAAGCCTGATTTACGCAAAATTTGCGGCAATGCCCAGCTATAGCCGAACACATCGGGCAGCCATAAATAACGGCTCGCCACACCAAATTCCTGTTTGAAAAAGCGTGTACCGAGCAAGAATTGACGCACCAGTGATTCGCCAGAGGTCAGATTGCAATCCGCTTCCACCCACATCCCGCCGCCAGCTTCCCAGCGACCCTCGGCAATGCGTTCTTTGATCCGCTCGTATAGCTCAGGGTAGTCATTTTTGATATATTCATACAATTGCGGCTGAGTTTGCAGGAAAATATAATCGGGATCATGCTCCATCAGACGCAGTACAGTAGAGAAGGAGCGTGCCGCCTTTTCGCGTGTATGCTTTAATCGCCATAGCCATGCCACATCGATATGGGTATGTCCTACAGTCGTCACAAGTACCGGATGCTCCTGCTTGATCTCCTCCAGCTTGATATTAAGATAATCATCCGCTTCAGCTACTGACGTATAAAAAGCGTCCGAGCCAGGCACAG
Source organism: Paenibacillus hunanensis (assembly GCF_014645615.1). Classification (GTDB taxonomy): domain Bacteria; phylum Bacillota; class Bacilli; order Paenibacillales; family Paenibacillaceae; genus Saccharibacillus; species Saccharibacillus hunanensis. The sequence goes on from NZ_BMMB01000001.1 coordinate 9,459, forward strand.
ACCAATCCAGCTTGAGTAGTGTCTGATTTAGCAGCTTGGTGAGCAGCGATTTTTCATACGCGGATTCGGGTAAAATCGCGATCGTTTGCAGGATCGCTTTGGACGTGTAATAGAGCCGATCGGTCGCATGATCTAACCAGCCGATCCGCGAATCACGAATCGTATGCGTCGCCTCACGTGGTACGCCGCCACCCTCCAGACCTGACCAGAGGCGAAAATCAAGCTTCGCTTCACCGGTATAAGCAGCAGGCAGAATCATCTCGATATGGTTGCTGTCCACGCCTTGATACGGATGCTCATTCCAATACGCAAGCGCCTCAAAACCTACATTATTTCCATCCTCCGTCGTACCAAAGTCAAATAGGCCGACCACTGTGCGATCCGCCCATTTTGCCGGAATGGAGATACAGGCAGAGAGCCACAAGTAGCGATCTCTGCCTGTCCAGGTTTCTCCTTTTTTCATTGTGTACGCAGCGCTATCCGCTTCTTTATGCTGCGGATAGACGCCATTCTTGCCTGCCTTATCTTCTAATGCTTCGAATTGTTCGATCGGAAATGGATCTCGATAACGCAGTGGACCAAGCTGTTCCAGCCGCTTTTTTAATTTCTCCTCTGTAAAAAACATGAAGCTCCTCCTCTGTCATCAGGCAATAACTTCCCAGTCGTCGACTACTTGTGTGGAATGATTTTGAATAAAGGCTGCTACGCCTGCATGATCAGGAATCCCGGTATTGCCGCCATAGGCAGATACAGATAGTGCGCCGCACGCATTGCCATATTGCAGGCATTCGCCAGCTGGCTTGCCGGTCAATACACCGTACATATAGCCTGCATTGAAGCTATCACCTGCGCCTGTCGTATCGACCGCAGTGACCGTATAGGCGGAACGATAGGTCTGCTGACCATTCTGGATCGACACAGCACCACGGGAGCCCATTTTTACAACCAGATGGGAAGACTGCTTTGACATGAGCGCAATCGCCTGGCGGATATCAGAGCAACCGGAGTAATGGAGCGCCTCCAGCTCATTCAGGAAAAATACATCCACCTCGCGCATAATCTCGAAAATACCGCTATACCACTCGCCGGTATCGTCCCAACCCACGTCAAATGAGATCGTTGTACCAAAGCTTTTGATTTTACGGATCATCGCTAGATAGGCATCATGATTGCGACTACCCTGATAGCCTGTCATATGCACATGACGACCGTACTTCATACTATTTTCGTGCAGGTCTTCCATTCGCACCTCGCTATTGGAGCCCATGTACGTAATAAAGGAGCGGTCTTGCTCAGGATTAAGGGCAATGGAGATGCCTGTATTATTATGCTGGCTTTGCCGGATATAGGTCGTATCGATATTCAGCTCACTGAACTCATCCAGAATGAACTGTCCATAATAGTCCTGTCCCAGCACACCGTTAAAGGCGACTTTTAAGCCCAGCTTGGCGACTGCCATGGAGAATAATGCTGCACCGCCGCCGATATGCACAAGCATATTGCTTACAAATACTTCTTGTCCCGGTTCAGGTAAATGGTCGCTTCCCGCCACAATCAGATCGATATTGGCATCACCGATGGAGACGACATCATATTGTTTGTTATCCAATGAACATCCCCCATTTAAGTTAAAGGCATGACGTGCTCAAATTTGGACTGGAATCAGCCTTTTACTGAACCGACCATAATGCCCTGTACAAAATATTTCTGAATAAACGGATAAATGCTAGCAATCGGTACAATCGAGATGATGACCATCGCCATCTTCATCGATTCACTCGTTACCGTGCTTGATGCGCTCATCATCGCGTTCATCGACAGATTTTTACGCATTGCTTCTGCGGCAGTCAGCATCTGCTGGAGTACGGTTTGCAGTGGACGCAGCTTCTCATCGGTCACATAAAAGGCACCGGAGAACCAGTCATTCCAGTGCATGACCCCGTTGAACAGGCAGATTACCGAGAGCACTGGCATACTGAGTGGAAAATAAATGCGGAATAGCACCTGGAAGTCATGCGCACCATCGATCTTCGCGGATTCCTCCATACTCGGATCGATCGATTGGAAAAATGTACGAACGAGAATCAGATTCCACGCGCTATACAGAGTGGGGATAATATACACCCAGATCGTATTGTTCAGGTGGAACATTTTCAGCACCATGAAAAAGGGAATAATTCCGCCGTTGAACAGCATCGTGAAGACGATAAACATACTCGCAATACCAACGCCCGGCAGATTGCGATTTTTCAGTGCAAAGGCAGCCATTGCGGTTAGTAATACACTCACTGCCGTACCGACAATCGTACGGAAAAGGGTCACTTCCAAACCGTTAATCACAGCTGGATTTTTGAATACTTCGATATAGTTGGACACGCTGAATATCCGCGGCCAGAAAGCGATCCCGCCGAGTGAAGCATCTTTACCATCATTGAAGGACAGCGCCAGAATGTTAACGAGCGGTAGCAAAATAATAATCGATAATGACGCAAGCAGGATGTAGTTGACGATCGTTGCGATGCGTTCGTTAAGAGGCGTTTTGCCTACAGCATGTTGATCCATCCGTATAACCTCCGTTTCCTGTCCATATACCGGAGCGAGTCAAGCTCGCCCCGGCTACAGAAGGGATGAAAATGTCAGTCCAAGTCATCGTAGCTTCGTCGATCAGAAGAATGCGTCGATGTAGAAAACAACCGAGCTCGGATCTTTATCATATTTCTGTTGCAGATATTGCTCGTATTGCTCCACGCCAGCCGCTTTGAGCTGTGCACGATAATCATCCAGAATCTTCGTCGCTTCAGTCATATCCTTGGCAAAGAAGGCTTGCACAAGCACGTCCTTGTACGAATCGAGTACAGGCTTCAGCGAAGCTTCAATGTCCGGTACTTCAGACAGATAGGACGCAGCGGTGTAACCATCCCAGTATTTATATTTCGGATTGCCATAGTTCATCAGCTCAAAATACAGCTTGTAACGATCTGGCTGGGAATTGGCACCACGGATCAATTCGCCAAAGTCTTTATTGTTGTTCACATCCGTTTTACCAAGCAGGCTACCCCAGAAGTAAGGAATCGTATTGCGCTCATCCTGTGGGCTATTGTTCAGGATCGACAGCACTTTGTCTGTGAAAATGTACTGACCTTTATCGTTGATCTTGTAATCCTCACCTTCGATACCGTAGTTCCACAGTGCTTTACCTTCTTTACTTGCCAGATAGTCAGCGAACTGTACGATTTGCTCTGGATTTTTGGTCGTGGCTGGAATCGCCCATACCTGACTACCGGATTTCGCTTTTTCGTAGATCGCATCCTCGCCCTTGTAGTTGTACATTTGATCCATTGGCAGATACTTCGTTTTCTCGAACATGGTTAGGGAATCTGGTGCGATGTTCATATAAGGCGAGATCGCATAGGAGCCATTGTTGTACGCTTCCTCTGCACGAACACCATCCATGTTAAATGCTTCTTTATCAAGCAGACCAGCTTTCAGCAGCTTTTGAACAAAATCGATGCTTTTTAGGGCGTAGTCGGTTTCAGCTACGTGCTTGACCTTGCCATCCTGTACATCGAATTGGGTACCGTTACCGAAGTCGTAGTTTTTGAACAGGCTGCTTACGACCTGACCGCCCCATTTACGAGGGCCAATGACTGTGATTGGTTTACCGTTATTGTCTTTGAAGTTGCCCGCTTTGATCTTCATCGCTAGATTGAACAGGTCATCCTGTGTTTTGATAGAGGTTGGGTCTACATTCAGCGCTTTAGCGATATCGGCGCGAATCCACATGCCACCGCGATAGTGAATACGGTCAGCATCTGTTGTATTCTTAGCAGGGATGTTCATATGAATGAAGTATACTTTGCCATCGAAGTCTGGACGGAACATGATGTTCTCGCGTGTATCACGTGGTAGGAAGTCCGGATCGAGATAGTTTTTCAGTACCTTCGTGTTTTCCAGATATGGACGCAGATCGGTGAACATGCCTTCACGCGCTGCTTTGAGCAGAACTGGCATTTCTGGACGACCCCCATGATCCAGATACGCTTCGATCACATCAGGCAGATCGCCAGTAGCGAGTGCAACCGTCAGCTCTTGCAGACCGTCAGCGGCACCGCTGGATTGCCAGTTCATCGTCATCCCGGTTTTTTCTTTGATTTTCTGGGCAACCGGGTTATTGACCTGATCATCAGGAAGCTGGGCACCATCGCCCTCAAGGAAGATGCGACCGGTGACATCACGATTGGCGATAAAGCCATTTTCACCGGATTTGCGACCGTCAGCAGCGACGGTGCTGGCAGCATCATTTGTGTCGGAGGAGCAGGCAGACAGGATGGTAACCATGATCAACATAAGGGCAAGCGTAAAGGACAGACGATGCGTAATCTTTTTCAATGAAATCACCCCAAATGAATTATTTTCATATGTCGTTGTACTCAGGTCAGGTGCATGGATAGAGCCATGTACTACCAGAGACTGGATTCATTTTTGCTAAAGCGTTTGACCAGATAGTTGGTTACGATAACGAGGATCAGACCGACCAGACCCTGTAGCAGACCGACCGCAGCACCGTAGCCGTATTGACCCTGCATCATACCGACACGCAGGACGTAGGTATCGAGAATATCGGAGAAGTCAGAGTTACCTGCGGTACGTAGTAGCCAGTTTTGCTCGTAGCCTGTAGTGAGCAGGCTGCCGATATCGAGAATGAATAGAATCGCGATTGTTGGGCGAATCGATGGCAAGGTGATATGCCAGATTTTGCGCCATTTGCTCGCACCGTCCATCTCGGCGGCTTCATATAGCGTGGGATCAATGCTCGCCATTGAAGCAAGATAGATAATCGAGCCCCAGCCGATATTTTTCCATACATAGGTAAGGAACATGATGAGGTAAAAGTAATGACCATCCATCATATAAAACGTGCTTCCATCGCCACCAAGCGCAGCTACGAACTGGTTGAAAATACCATCATCCGGTGCAAGCACCTTGGTCGTGAAGGCAGCGACGACAACCCAGGAGAGGAAGTAGGGTAGGTAGGAGATCGTTTGCGTCATCGACTTGAACCATTTGGTGCGTAGCTCGTTGAGCATAAGCGCCAGCAGGATTGGAAACGGGAAGTAGACGATGATTTTCAGGAAGCCGACAATGAAGGTGTTAGCGATCAATTGTGCCGCATCCGGGTACGAGAAGAAGAGCTTGAAGTAACGCATACCGACCCACGGACCACCGAACATCCCGCCATTAAAGCGGAACTCCTTGAACGCCATTACCAGTCCAGCCATTGGTAAATAGGAAAAGATTGCGAAAAAGATTAAACACGGCAGGAGCATCAGATACAGGTAGCGGTTGGCAACGATTGTTTTCCATAATCCCGCTGAAGCGGCTTTTTTAGCTTTGCTTCTTTTTTTGGACATCGAATCCAGTTCGGCTTGCATAGCACGACTCCTTTCCATTTTAAAAGGTGCGGGAACTGGATGTTACCCGACTAATAAATAGCTGATCACACTGTAATCCATGAGGGCTGCCGTATTGCTTATGAATAGGGAGGGGAGAAGCCGGGAACGCTTAGCCCGGCTGTGCCACCAGCCCTTGTAGATAACGTAGACTCTGCTCCAGACTGTCCATTGGCGAGCCTGGACAATAATCCTGTTCGACTGCATAAAATTCAACACCGTTCGCCTCACCCCATTGAAGGATCGGCATAAAGTCAATCGTACCGCTGCCTACCTCGGCGAAGTATTCCCGTCCATCATCCGTCATATCCTTAAAATGCAGGATCGGCATGCGTCCAGCATACTGGCTAATGACCGACAATGGATCATGACCTGCTTTTTTCACCCAGTACGTATCGATCTCCGCATAGACTGGCGCTTGCTCGTCATAATCGAGTAGATATTGCAGTGCGTATTGCTCGCCCATCATCGTATGGAATTCCCAATCATGATTGTGGAAGCCAACGCGATAGCCACGAGGGGAGACGATCGCTGATACGCTACGTAGCTCCTGTCTAACAAATTCATAGCCAGCTGCATTTTTATGCTCATCCGGTAAGGAGTGGCAAATAATATCCGGTGTACCGAATAGATCAGCCTCGCGCAACACATTGTCCAGATCGTTACGCATTCGCTCCAGACCGACATGCATGCCAGCCGTTTTCATCCCAAGCTCCTTCACAACGGCGGCAATTTCTACCGGATCATTACCATGCAGACCGTCGATCTGAACAGCTTGCCAGCCCATTTTGCCAAGCTCGCGTAATGTATAAATGTAATCCTGCTTGAGTTCGTTACGTACGGTGAATAGCTGCGCGGCGAGTTTATGTTGGATCATGCTCGTTCCTCCTTTTCAAGGTTCAACCATTGCAGGTCTTGCTCGGAAATCTCAATATCCAGTACAGCAAACGACTGAGCTAGCTCATCGCTGGTGCGTGGCCCGATAATCGCTGCGGTTGGGAAGGGGCGATGAAGGACAAAATACAGTGCAATCTGAGTCGGAGATACGCCCTTTTCCTCAGCTAGCTGTACTGCTCGGCGATAGCGTTCCCAGTTCGGTTCGCTATAATACACACGTACCATTTCTTCATTGGAACGATCATCCGGTGAAAAGGCACCGGAGAAAAATCCACCTGCCTGCGCTGACCATGATAACAGTGGCATCCGATTCGCTTCATGCCATTGTACAGTCGCAGCATCGGCAGACACACAGCCCGGCCAGCGCGCTTCCAGCGCTACCGCGAGCGACAGATTCGGACTGTTAAAGCTAAAGCCCTGCAAGCCATTGGCAGCTGCATAATCATTCGCCTCCTGAATCCGTTGCCAGCTCCAGTTCGAGGCACCAAGTGCGCGAATCCGTCCAGCAGCGAGATGCTCATTCAGCGTATCGATCAGCGGCTCCACTGGAACGGCTTCATTGTCACGATGCAGTGCATACAGATCGATATACTCTGTACCGAGACGCTCCAGACTGATCAGCAGATCGTGCGTAATCGCTTCAGGCGTGACGCGCGGCGTTGGATCACCCTTCAATGGATGGGCGCATTTGCTAAGTAGAACCAGCTCATTGCGATTCCCCTTATCCTTCATCCAGCGACCAATGATTTCTTCACTGTTCGTATACTGATAGGCCATATCGATCGTTGTTCCACCCGCGTCAACAAATTCATCAAGCACCCATGTCCCATTCATACGAGACAGATCCCCGGTACCGATAATGAGCGGTGATAGTGTGATTCCTGCGACAGCTACATGATTCAAACCAACATTCCCCCTTGTATCTGGTATCGATACCAGATGTAGTTTCATGCGTATTCAGCGTATGCCTTTATGTTGTCTACCATGAATCCAATAGCTTGCTGCGAGTAGCTTCTTTGATGTGGGAGGTGAAAAGAAGTGATGAGAAGAAGCAATGAAAATCAAGTTGATACTGAGTGATACGACAGGTTCGATTTATTATCTGGAATCGATACCATATCGATGAAATAACAAGAAGATGAATAGAGCCCTTAGAGTGAATATAAATTGTATATTGGATGGAGCAAGATATATAGAGCGTTAACCTTCGTCATATCGTCCAGACGCTTCAGATCAGCGAGCAGGAAGTGAATCAGGTGTACGCAAGTGAAACCAGATCGAGAGTAATAGGTAGGTGATAGCTTACAAAAGTATAAGCTGTATGGATGCTATAACGAATTGAATTATAGATCAGATAGATGAATTAATGTTAACTATAATAACATTAAAAGATGATTTTCTTGGAGTTTATGACATTTTTAAATTTTAAAACTATAAAATGTAATAATAAATGACTTGATCGTAGGATTTTTGGAAGGTTTATTCGACATTTTTTGTTCTTATGAGACATTATATTACGCTCGTTTTGGAATTGACAAGTAAAACTTTGAATTTAGTTTATTCCATGTAGAGTGGAGCGTAGAGCGAAATGATCGGTTGACTAGCTGAACAGGAGCATAGGATTCGTCTGTATGGTAACGATACCATAATTTTATGAAAGCGTAAACATAAATTGTTTATGTGCAATTGAATTTATTTGGATATCACGATCTTGCTGTACTTCGCCTGTGTAAAGGCAGCTAACAGGAGCATTTGTAAGGATATTTAACTCGTATATGCACGTTGACGGATAGTCACATATGCTGAATCAAGCAGATTGTCTATAATACGGCATCGGTCTAACAGGATACTCCATATCCATATAGCCAGCAGAATAGTCCTTTCATCTGGCTTCGCGATGCTCCGTTCCAGGCGGGGAAATCGCGCATTCCAGTTGAATAATGCTGATGTAGGAAGCTTTTGCTCCATGACATTTTATCGTTTTACAGTCTGCTCCCCTTACAAAGAGGTAGAAGGGTGCATCGTTTTACAGCTTTCACGCACGACGAGCTGATGCTGAAGCATAATGTCAGCTTGTGGACGTTGTTTGTCACGGATGATTAAGCGATGCAGATTCTCAAGCGATACTTGACCCATTTCATAAATAGGCTGCTGCATGGAGGTGATCGAAGGACGCACGATATCGGTAATTGTACTGCCATCAAAGCCCATAATGGATACATCCTCAGGTACACGAAGCCCCTGATCCAATACACAATTCAATGCACCAACAGCCATATCATCGCTCGCTGCGAATACAACCGTCGGCGGCTGGGCTAGAGCGAGCAATTCGCCCATTAAGCGGTGTCCGCTCGGAAGCTTATAATCACCAAACTTCACATACTCCTCTGGAATTGTAATATCGTGCTTACGCAGTGCATCACGAAATCCATTGTAACGGTTCTGTCCGGACGTCACATCCTCCAGATCGCCACCCAGATAAGAGATCGCTGTATGACCAGAACGAATCAAGTATTCGGTCGCATCATAGGCTGCCTGATAGTCATCAATCAGCACAGAGATGAAGTCTGCATCAGGTGATTGCACACTGGAAAATAGTATCGGCATCGTCGCATTCCGAATAAAATTCACGATATCCTCATTCGTCTTCTCATGCATAATAATGATGCCTTCTACTCGCATCTCCTGAAAAATATGCAAATACTTTAGCTCTTTACCTAGATTCTCAGCGATATTACAGACGATCAGGTTATAGCCGTATTTACTGGCGGCTTCCTCAATACTGCTCAAAATAGTCGAATAGAAGTTCGACGTTAGATCCGGTACAATCACACCGATGGTATTCGTTTTTTGCTTTTTCAAGCTACGCGCAATATAGCTTGGCGAATAATTCAGCTCTTCAATCGCCTGATTCACACGGTTCAAAATGTCTTCGCTTACATATTTCTCACCGTTCAGGACACGAGAGACACTGGTCACGGATACACCTGCCCGGCGGGCAACGTCTTTGATTTTAACAGTCATGCCTTCAGCTCCCTTTGCAGCAAATGATACCGCCTATTACGTATTTGCTTGAATGTGTCTTAGTATAATATTTTGACAATTCCAGCAGGTTTCGTCAATCGGCAAACCTGACAATACATGAAATTTCTACATCGCTTCGGTTTGATTCCATCGCATATTCATAAGCAGAAGAAAACTGGATAGAAGGAATATAGTAGAAAATGGATGCATGTAAATAAATATCACATACAATCTCGTTAAGCTATTTATTCAGTCTGTAAAAGATATATAATCTATCATTTCATACGTTTTAAAGAGCGATTTTATTGTTTTTAAGTAAATAAATATAACAATAAAGAAAAATAACGCTTGTTTTCGTAGTAAACTACTCCTATAATGTGCGATATAACGATCGAAACATCAGATGTTTACTAAATCGAGTCATAAAACCTAACATAATAAAAGGAGGTGCTGTTTATTTCGACACCAACGGGATTAAAAGCAGTCCAACGGCGCAAGCTGGTGGATGAGGTACTGGATCAGCTCATGGCACTCATTCAATCTGGACAATATGAGCAAGGTGCTAAGCTTCCACCAGAGCCAGAATTAATGCGGCTCCTATCAGTGGGACGCTCTACGGTACGAGAAGCAGTTAAGATTCTAATGCACGCCGGATTTTTAGAGGTTCGTCAAGGCGATGGAACCTATATCAAAAAATCGTCAACAGGGCTCCAATCTGTAAAAGCAACACTGATTCCGCAAAATTTTGAACAGGTACTGGAAGTCAGACGGATGCTGGAATGTGAAGCCGTCGAACTGGCAGCGATTCGGCGTACCGATGCAGATCTACAGCGGATGCGTACTCTATTGGATCAACGCAATGAATATTTAGATGGGGGCCGATACGCTGAATATGTGGCATCGGACATCGCTTTTCATATTGCGGTTGTCGAATCATGTCATAATGATGTGTTTACAGCCATGTACAGTGTGATTGCCGAGGGGCTACGTGAATTGCTCAGTCAGCTTATTCTGGATACACAGGGCTATGAGGATAACACCGTTTATCATGAAGCGATCTATCGTGCGATTGAAGCTCAAGATAGCGAGGCTGCCAAGCGCTATACGATTCAAAATTTGGATGCGGTGACAAGTCGAAGCTCTATCGCAGCTCATTCGTAATATGCAATCGTCTGGAAGCAGTCATACTAGAGAACAATGCTCGACTACCAGCCTATCTATAGAGATAAACATCAGATGATATGCTGTTTGCATGTGAACAGGTAACCAAAGCCTGTAAAGAGTCCGGTGGATGAGGTATGAATAATCGATAGGAGTGGATACCATGCAAGATACACATGGGGAAGAGCAGGTATTAACGGTAGGCATTGAAGAGAAGCTGTCTGTAGGTGCCAATATGACGTATGGCTTGCAGCATTTGCTCGCACTAACGGGCATTTTCCTATTCCCGGTATTGATCGGTCAGGCGCTCAAGCTCGATTCGAGTGTGATCGGCTATATGATTCAGGCATGCTTTTTAACGACAGGTCTGGTCACGGTGCTGCAATCGGGTCGTATGTTGAGACTACCAGTCGTACAGGGGCCGACAGCAGCTTTTTTCGTAGCTGTGCTGTCTGCGGGTGCTAGTGTAGGGCTTGGCACCGCCTTCGGATCGATGGCAGTAGCCGGAATCATTTTCATGCTGCTGGCTATTCCGATTCGTCGCCTGGGTCTGATTGGCTATGTGAACAAATTTATTTCGCCACCGATTGTATATGGAACCTTACTCATTATTATCGGTGCCCAGCTGGCAAGCATTGGACTGAAAAATTGGTTTGGTAGTGCAGGTATGGGAATTAACTTTATCGCTTCACTGGTGACTGTGCTCTGTGTACTTGTATGTATGGTTGTAGGCGGGAATACGATTGTACGACGTGGTGCGCTATTGTGGGGCATCCTGATCGGAACGATTTTTTATTCGATATTTGGAACGACTGATTTTTCGGCGGTAGCATCTGCAAGCTGGTTTAGTCTTCCTGGGGTGTTTCCATTCGGATTTGGCGTATCGATTCCGATTGTCATTTTGATGCTACTCGCCTTTTTGCAAGCCTCAGCGGAAGCGGTGGGGATGTACACGCTGCTCACCAAGTGGGGCAAGCAGCAGTTAAGTAATGAGCGTGTAAATCGCGGCTTATTTGGTGAATTTCTAGGCTGTACACTGGGCGCAATCTTCGGTGGTCTCGGTACGACATCCTATCCTGAAAATATCGGTATCGTGCGTGTATCGGGCATTGGTAGTCGTTATGTAACGATGACCGCTGGCATACTGGCAATCGTACTTGGCTTGATTCCCAAGGTAGGTATGTTTATCGCTTCTCTTCCTGGCCCCGTGCTATCCGCAGCATCGACCATTTTGTTTGGCATTATTGCGATTAGCGGTGTGCAGATGGTTAGCAAGGTCGTTTGGGATGAGCTGAATCTGGTCGTAGCTGGAGCTTCGTTTATTATTTCGCTGGGGACGATGTATTTGCCAGCAGAGCTAACTACGAAGCTACCGCTTGCGATTCAGAGTGTAGTGACGCAGCCGATGCTTGTCGGTGTTGTGCTGTTAATCGGTCTGAATACGATAGTGAATATGTGGCTACGACCCTTGCTGGCACGACGCACAGAGCGTGAGGCTATATTACCTGAAGCGACCAGCGAAGTCGTATAATAACGTGCAGACAACATCTAATAACTGGAAATAATGACGGAAGAAATGACCAATATCTACAGCAAAGTAGAAGATGAATAGCTCAAAGGGGATGACAACTATGAAAAATAAAATTAAATGGGATATTCAGCCGGAGCGTACAGCAGTCATCGTCGTCGATATGCAAAATGTATTTTGCAAGCCGGATGGCGCACTGTATGTGCCACGTACAGCAGAGATTATCGAGCCGATTCAGCAGCTGACAGCTGTTGCACATGCAGCCGACATGCCTGTTATTTATTTACGCCATATTGTGCGTGGTGATGGTAGCGATACAGGGCGAATGCTCGACATGTATCCTAATGTAAATGAGATTCTCAAGCGTGGTACGCCAGGGGTGGAGATTATTGACGAGCTTACACCGGAGCCAGGTGATATTATAGTAGATAAATTATTTTACAGCGGCTTTCATGATACCGATCTGGATACGATTTTGCGTAAGCATGATATTCAGACGATTATTATATGTGGTACGGTAACCAATGTATGCTGTGAAACGACGGTACGTGATGGCGCGCATCGTGAATATAAGATTATTTTCCTCAGTGACGCGAATGCAGCGATGGATTATCCTGATATGGGCTGGGGCGCTGTAACAGCAGACGATATTCAGCGTATGACCTTGACGGTCGTTGCCTATGAATTTGGACAGGTATCGCCAACTGCACAAATCGTCGAAGAAATCGCCATGAAGGCGGCGCTTCACAGCAATAAAATGTAAAGAATAGGTCTAAAGCTTCGATAGTCCTGCTGTTTATCGGCAATCGATGACGTCATCACCGATCCTGTGGACGGAGATCGAATTTGAATGGAATAGCAGAGCTGTGTCATGCCTATAAAAGAAGATCAGGTATGTAAGGGATAGGATAGCCATGTATCATTCGTGGCTGTCCTTTTTGTATGGAGCAGGAATCGAATAAAATATAATACTTACTAAGGACACCGCAGACAATAACCGATATACTTAGCATAAGTATGTTAGCTTCCATCGATTAACCTGCTCGAATCAAAGCTATACAATCTTTTCATTTCCGAATGATAACTACTGATTATCCTCTTATCAATCCTTCTATGAGTCGTCCGTTATGTCCTCGTTCACGAAATATACGTAGTAAAACCGTTTAACTTTCCTTGAAATAGGCTATATTATGGTGAAAGTTCCAAGTTTCAAGAAGTGTGTAGGATATGGGAGGATGGAATTGTGAATAAAGGGCTTGCACCTGATATGTCTTTACTGTTGCACGTATATCAGCACGCGCCCGGTGGAATTGCCATTTTTTCGCCGGAGGGAGCGTGTCAATACGTGAACCCGGCGTTTTGTCATTTGTTAGCGTATGAAGAGGAGCAATTGGGTGAGGTGCTAGAGCAGCAGCAGCTAATTAAGCTCTGGTCAGAGCATCGCAGCACGCAGGAGCTGGAGCATCGGATTGTACGTGGCGATTATCGCCCGATCTGGTTAACACTCAAGCCTTCCTTTTATCCGGAGTCTTCGGCTGAGCCGCTTCAATATATTATCATCTATGCTAGCGAAACGAAGGAGCATCAGGAGGAAGACCTTCGTACACTGGTTACACGTAATTCAGCGAGTGTGGTTGCGCTGAGTACACCGGATGGATATCTTCAATATGTATCACCATCGATCCAGCAAATGCTCGGCTATGAGCCGCAGGAGATTGTTCATACGCACTATAGCGATCTATGTGTAGGTGACAATCAAGATTATATGCCGATCTGGATGCATGAGGGTCGGGGCAGTATTATTCGCCGTGTGCGTCACAAGAATGGAGAAGAGCGCTGGATTGAAGCGTTTATTCAGGAAATGCACGATGAGCATGGACAATTGAAAAATATTATGAGCGTCATTCAGGACGTGACCAAGCGCAAATCGCAGGAGGATATCATTTCCCGTGCGCATCGGATGGCAGGCATTGGTGCATGGAATTGGGATATGGTCAAAGGAGAAATCCATTTTTCACGCGATGTATTGCGTATTTTTGGTTATGCGATGAAGTCGATGGAACATACACCGGATTCGTATCTGGCTACGATTCATCCAGATGATCTGGATTATGTGTCAGAATGTATGCAGCGCTCGGTTGAGTTTGGCTATGATGGAGTGAACACGTATCGCATTATCGTTCCAGATGGAACCGAGAAGACGGTACAGACACACTGGGAAACGATCTGTGATCCAGATACAGGCAAGCCTGTGCAGATTATCGGCGTTGTGCAGGATATGACACGTCAATATAGCGTAAGTGAGAAGCTGCGTCGTAGTGAGTATAATTATCGACTGATCACCGATAATTCACTCGATCTGATCTCACGTCATCAGGATGATGCAGACTGCACCGTACTGTTCGCATCCCCGGCATGTAAAACATTGCTTGGCTATGAGCCGGATGAGCTGATCGGTCAGTCAAGCTTTACTCTGGCACATCCTGAGGATCGGGATAAGTTAGAGCGTTATATTACGAATGTACGCTCAAGAGAACACAATCATCATGATACATTGATTTTCCGGTATCGCCATCGCAGCGGTCGTTATATCTGGCTGGAAACACTCAGCCGCTACACGTATAACGAATACGAGGGCAGATATACGTTTACCGCGGTATCACGCGATATTACCGAGCGTAAATATTTGGAGACCGTGCTTCGAGATAGCGAATATCGGTATCGTTCTCTGTTCGAGCATAACCCGTCTGGCGTATGTGCGATTGATCTGGAAGGTCATTTCTTATCCGTAAATAGTAGTCTGGAGGAATTAACGGGCTATTCACGGCATGAGCTGATCGGAATGCAGGTATATCCATTTTTCATGGAAGAAGATTTGCCAAAGATTCGTCACCACGCTAGACTTGCCCGGCAGGGCGTGCCACAGATCTATGAGCTGAATGTACGGCGCCGGGATGGCTCTATATTCAGTGCAGATGTGATCAATGTGCCGATCATGTCGGATACTGAGGTGATCGGGCTATATTGCATTGTGACAGAGACGACAGAGCTGAAGCGTTATATTCGCTTGATTGAGAAGTTGGGTAATGAACGCGCGCTTATTTTGAACTCGGTATCAGAGGGCATTTTCAGTGTAGACGAGGATGGTCGTGGTATTTTCATCAACCGTGCTGGAGCTGAGATGCTAGGGCTGACAATGAAGCCTGCAATGCTGGATGGCAGCGAGGACAGTGAGCCGGGCTGGCAGCATGGCTTCTATAACTTTGATGAGCTGAATGAGCAATCTGCAATTATTCAGGTGATTCGGCAGGCAACACCGCATCAGGAGGAAGAGACGGTCTTTTGGAAAAATGATGGCTCCAGCTTCCTCGCTGCCTATCGGGTGACACCGGTATACGAGCAGGGCGAACGACGCGGAACTGTTATCGTATTCCGTGATATTACGAATGAGAAGGAAGTGCTACGTGCGAAGGAGTCGGCAGAGCGTGCTGACCGTGCCAAATCGGAATTCATGTCGGTGATGAGTCACGAGCTCCGCACGCCCATGAATGGAATTATGGGCATGGCAGGGCTGCTTGCTGAAACGATGCTGGATGAGCAGCAGCGTAGCTATCTGGAGATTTTGCTAAGCAGCAGTGAGGCATTGCTGAATCTGTTGAATGAAATTCTAGACTTTAGCAAGGTGGAATCCGGCATGCTTGTGCTGGAGCCGAATACGTTCTCCATTGCTGATCTATTCGATCATATCGCCGAGCTGTTCTTGCTACGCGCTTCGGAAAAAGGCAATGCGTTGACCGTTGCCATTGAGCCAGATGTACCGGAGCTATTATATGGTGACGAGCTGCGGATTCGTCAGATTTTGACGCATCTGGTGGGTAATGCGGTCAAGTTTACCGATCAGGGGCAGATTCATATGACGGTTCGCTCGCTACTGCGTGAGGAAGGACAAGCGTCCAGCGGTGGAGATACCTGGCTGGAGTTCAATGTCTCAGATACAGGTATTGGGATTGCAGCCGAGCAGCAGCATCTTATCTTCCAGCCATTCTCACAATTGCATCCAGCGCTGAACCGCAAATATGGTGGCACCGGGCTCGGCTTATCGATCTGCAAAAAGCTGGTCGAGCTGATGGATGGCAGTATCGATGTGACCAGTGTCGTCAATGAAGGGTCAAGCTTCCGCTTTGTATTGAAGCTGGGCGCGGTATTGCAGACAAGTATGAATCCGCCTGCTACACGAGTAGACCTGACTCCGAATGCAGAGATTACCCGTCAGTGTGATCAGGCGCGCTTGTTGCCAGATAATGATTATTCCAAGGGTGATCCCCACTGCTGATTCGCAGTACAGATCAGGGATTAGATAATTATAGGCTGATTCTATAGTGTGAATGAGGAGTCATGCGATGGAACCGATCATATAGATCAGGTTGAACAAGTAGAGTAAGCATTTAAAATAAGATAGAGCAACTATCTGCTATGACGTAATGGATAAGCGTATATACGATATAACATGATAGGTAAAAAGCCTTTCCCCATAATGAGGAAAGGATTTTTACGTTCGATTTTTCAGCTCATAGGCTCGTTGTTTTCTTACGTTTCCAGAGTCGCAACGGATTAGACGTATGAGCTAGCTTATTTTCAAGCGGTTCCAAGTGGCATTCCAACTGCTATTCCAATTCATGTTCCATCTCGAAGACCATTCTACAACAATCTCTACGATAAACGTGCTTATACAAAGTCTATTCATCATCAGCTTATGAGTAGGTGCTTGTGAGAAGATGCTTGGTATATCGCTTAACTCAGCGGATCGAGCTGCACCATCGATTGCTTACCACTGACCTGAATGCCGGTAGCTGGACGCCCTTCAGCTTTCAGATCACGAACCAGATCCTCTAGCAGCTTACGAGCAGCGGCTGATTCTTTATTGTTACCTGTTTTGACGACGAGCATAACGGGATGACCGGATTGGAGCAGACGGCGCGCTTGCTGCTGCTTAGTTTCATAATCATGATCCTCAATCGATGCGGTCAATCGGATTTCCTTGAGCTTGGCTGGACGCTCGCGTTTGGCTTCCTGCTGCTGCTTCTGACGTGCTGCGCCTGCGCCGATCAGCTGACATGGGGGCGGGCTACTCAGTAGCGAGGTGCAGACCAGATCGACCTTGAGCTGTTTGGCAAGCTTGAGTGCTTCCGCAGTTGGCATAATGCCCAGATCCTCGCCATTGATCCCGGTGACATGCACCTCAGATGCTTTGATTTTTTCGTTTTTAATCATATTTAGCTATCCTCCAGCAAAATGCGATAATTTTCTACCTTATAGCAAAGTGCTTCTATTGTAACATAGCGCCTGAAAAACGGCTGATTATAGGTATTTGTTCATTTTACAAACCGCATATAAACTGGGATAATGAAGGCGAAGTCCGATACAGAAAGGGGAACACTATCAATGAAAAGGAAATTGTGGATCACACTTCCGCTTGTTTTACTGCTTATTGTATTATCCGGTTGTCAGGCAGTAGGCAATCTGGATGTGAAAAATGCATTGATTCGCAATCTGGAGGTACAGTCGCTGGAGTCGAACCAGACGCTCAGCATGACACTGACACCTTCGGAATCAGCAAGTGTAGAGGATCGTATGATTGCTACGATGCTGAACTCTAGCAAGCTGGTGATCGATAGCGCTAAAATGCAGAGCGCGAACGAGCTGTCACTGATCGGAGCTGTAGAATACAGCGGTCAGCGTCTTCCATTCCATGTATACATGAACCAGGGCGGTATTACGATCGATCTGGAAGGAGCAAAACAGCCGATTTACATATCTTATGAAGCTTACGGAGAGGCTGTAGGGCTGGATTCCGGCTTCAATCTGCAAGTATTACAAGGACAACAAAAGGAATTTGCCAAAGCCGTCGCTTCGTTCCTGTTCACGCATTTGCCAAATGCAGCGAATATCTCTGCTGATACGGTGAGCACAGCGGTATATGGCGGCGAGACCATGGATATGACTCGTCTGCATATCGAGCTGGACGGACAGGAAATGCTGCAACTGGTCAAGCCATTCCTGACTAGCATCGCTGCGGATGAGCAAGGGATGAAGGAATTGCTGGGTGCATTTTATGATTATTACGCACCTCTGTTTATCGGTACATCTGACGAAGATTTAGAAGGAGTTCTAGGTAGTCGTGATCAATTCGTTAGCGAAGGCTACAAATCGATCAGCGAAGCGCTGACAGAGCTGCTTCAGGAATACGATCAACAGATCGAATCCTTAAAAGCTGACGATTCCTTCAATACCGTCTTCGGTCCAGAGACACGCGTTGTAGCCGATACGTATTTTGACAAGGATATGTATGCACGTAAGCAGATGATGGATGTAACGGTTGCATTGCCAAAAGAAGCTCCATATTCCTCGTTCAATCTTCATTCCGAAAGTGAAGCGTGGAATGTGAACGGTAATGTGCTTGCAGATCCGGTAGATGTGAGCGGTGGTACATTGAACGTGACGGACAGCACGACACCAGGCACAGTGCTGCGTAACTTTGAATCCAATTCTCCGGTGTATCAGCTGATGAAAATGTCAGGTGTCACGCAAAAAAACGTCTATGTAGGAGAGTACTCGGATTACAATACGATCACTCGCAACAAAATGACGTATATTGCGGTGAAGGATCTGGCAAGCGCACTGGATGCAAAAATGGAATGGAACGCGTCCAGCAAGCAAATTCGTCTGACTGACGATATTACTGGAGCGGTGATTGAATTGAAGCTCAACTCCAAAAAAGCAACAGTGGACGGTGCAGCACGTATGCTACCGGCGAATGTGATTCAGGTTAAAGGTACGACCTATGTCCCACTTCGTGCTGGAGCCGGCTTGCTCGGTGCTACTGTCGATGCGACCTATGGCGATCTGACAATCGAACGTAAATAATTTCGGTTGTACACTTCGTAGTTGCGAAATCGAATATAATAATAGCGAAAAGGACGATTTCATTTGCTGAAATCGTCCTTTTTTGTGCTGATTTTCTTACGCAGACGTGAAATGACACTCCAGCAGAATCGTTTACCACGTCAAAATTGCTCGAAACTCGCGATTAGCAATCCTCGATCTGCTTTGTAAAAGAGATGTATTATCCTAAAAACCAGAGATTTAGGGAGCAATTGGACAAAAAGAATAAATAAGCAATTCGAATCATTTCAAGATGGCACATAGTGGCTAAAATGTATCCATACATAGAAGTGATCTGACTTGCCCGGGGTTCTGGTGAATCGTCATCGGAGTGCCGGGTAGACTCATTTGAAGCTACAGTCTAGCCTTTTTAAAAAATAAAAAAATTGCTTAATAACTATGTAATAAAATGAGTCAATTAGGATATTAATGGTTATTAAACGCTCATGGAAAATTTAATCCAGTTTAACCATTTCCGAAACGATACTTCGGATGTTCGATTGAATATAAAGGAGAGATTAGCTAAATGAAATTATGGGGTAAGCAAAAGGGATTATGGATCGCAGGGATTTTACTGGCAAGCACATGCTATCAGGCAGGAACGGCAGCGGCAGCGCTCTCGTACAGCGATGATGTCGTTCCACAATTAAGCTCAGACACAGGCAGTAACGGCGCAGCGACTGCAAGTACGGAGGAAACGGGATATGAGGCATGGCGTGCATTTGATAATAGCGCAGCATCCGACAGCTACTGGCGAGCAGCCGCCGATGGATCACTGGCACAGATTGGCTACGAATTCAACGACAAAAAAGTAATTACACAGTATACCGTGCAGGCAGATACATACGATGCGGCAAGTGCGCCGCAGGATTGGGTATTTGCAGGTAAGCTTGGCAACAGATGGCTAGCGATTGATGAGCAGTCTGCACAGACGGATTGGCAGCCGGGTGAGCGAAGAACATTTGATGTGGATAACGATGCGGCTTATAGTGGGTACGCCTTATTTATTTCTAGCAATAATGGCGGGGATTGGATAGCGGTTAATGATCTGGAGCTCAAGCAGTATCAGAACAACTATAATCTGGTGCCAGCAGGTACAGCTAGCGGAACGGCAACCGCTTCGGAAAATGCGGATACCGCATGGAAGGCATTTGACCATTCTGTAGCCGCAGATAGCTACTGGACATCCGATGCACAGAGCTATGTGGATGTATCGCTGTCGTATACATTTGACCAGCCGACTGCAATTAAAGGATATTCGATCACAGCAGCAAGTCCGCAGACTGCTCCCGTATCATGGGTGCTGGTCGGCTCCAATGATGGCGAAGAGTGGAGTCAGGTTGTTCATGAGGTACCATCCTCTATTCATTGGGATTCCGGCGTGACGAAGACGTATGCGGTCGATAACGATATAGCCTACAAAACGTATAAGCTGATCATCAGTCGTAATAGCGGCCCAGCACAGATTAGTATTAGTGAGCTGGAGTTGTACTAAGCGCTAGAGAAGAGTAGCATGGAGATCAGGCTAGACGACATGTGAAAAAATAGCGTTAATCGGCTTTTGCTGTAATTAGCTGTAAGCGGTAATACGTATGAATGAGAACATGAGCATGAATGAGAAACGAAAGGGAACTGTTCATCGAGACAGTTCTCTTTTTTTATGTGTCGCCGTATTACTGTAGTTGCCTGCTCTATTGTCATGGATAGGTGGAATGTGAGAACATAGTAAGGCATAACGATCAGCACATAGCGACAGGAGGACATAGAGAATGAGCAAAGTGATGCCACTTGTAAAGCGTGGGGTAAAAGCAAGCCGTCTGGCACTCGGATGTATGCCGTTTGGAGGAAGCTGGGATCAACAGCCATTTACCGACGAGCATGTGAAGGAAGCGGAGGCTGCCGTAGACGCTGCCCTGGAGATCGGAATTACGATGTTTGACCATGCGGATATTTATACACGTGGGAAGGCAGAGCAAGTATTCGGACGTATTTTGCAGGCAAGACCGGAGTTACGTGAGCAGATCGTGATCCAGTCCAAATGCGGCATTCAGTTGCAGGATGATACATGGCCGGGTCGCTTTAATTTTTCGCGTGAGCATATTATTCGCTCGGTCGATGGAAGTCTGGAGCGTCTTGGAATCGACTATCTGGATGTACTGCTGCTACACCGTCCAGATCCACTTGTTGAACCGGATGAAGTAGCAGAGGCTCTTGCTCAGTTAAAGGCAGCAGGTAAAATTCGCTATGTGGGCGTGTCCAATATGAGTGCGCCGCAGATTCAATTTTTACAGCAGGCGATTCCAGATTCCTTTGCCGTAAATCAGCTGGAAATGAGTCTGGGCCATCTGCATTTTGTTGATCAAGATATCCATGTGAACCAAAATGCAGGCACAAGCGTGAACTTTGGCTCCGGACTGATGGAATATTGCCGTAGTCAGGATATCCAGCTGCAAGCATGGGGGCCGCTGGCACAGGGCAAATTCTCCGGTCGCGATGTGAAGAAGGAACCGGAACATATCCGCAAGACCGCAGCACTGGTACAGCGTATGGCTGACGAAAAAGAAACAACTGCCGAAGCGATCGTACTCGGCTGGCTGATGCGCCATCCAGCAATGATTCAACCGATCGTAGGTACAACCAATCCGAAGCGTATCGGGGCATGTCAGGATGCAGAGCGTCAAGCCGAGCAAATGACGCGCGATGAATGGTACTTGCTCTACACGAGCGCACGCGGGCAAATGGTGCCTTAACCATACAAGCATGACAGAAAGAGCCAGATGATACAGCATCCGATCAGGAGCTGTGCAGTCTGGCTCTTCATTATAGATGGACGGTGGATGATAGATAGATAGATAGACGGTGGGATGATAGACGGATGAGTTTGCATGGAACGATCAAGCCCTAGCTTCCGCACAGCCATTCCCGTTCCAAATGAAGCTATGAGAATAAAGAACGAACAGGACGTTTGACCGTATATCGATCCAGCGCAAAAACGTAAATGTAACCTTTTCCAAGACGTTAATGCACGATTCATATTCACTTTGTGTATATCCACTTATCCACGAAAAGCATAAAAAAATCGCTCCATTACAGTCATTAATCGTTTAGCATACATACAACACAAAAATAATTTTAAGAGAACATATATTCTGTTTATGGTATAAATATCTTATTAAATGACAATGATGAACATTTTGTAACCAAATTGTAATAATTTTAATCGTTTTCTTTTTAGTTAACTTACAAAGTCAGTTTTGAATATTATGGTCATTTACTTGTTTGATCAATCATTCTTCAAAAGCCAGTCATAGCAGGGGTTTATGCAAGGCATACACTTATAGCGACATAAAATAAAGATAAGAATCCTTGTTAACCCTTACCGCGCAAGGGTTTTGTTCCTTTTAAAAAAAATCGCCAGAATCGTATAAAATGGAAAAATTATCATGTAAATTATTCGTTTAGAGTATATAATAGCTTCAACAGCTAAGAAGTTATTCAAAACGAATAACATTTGGGTAAAGGTAACAGAGTGGGAAGGCTAGCATTTGGTTCATTGATTAAACTGTTTCTCTACTTATGCTCAGGATGAGCATGTGAATGGGACAGCAGTAAGGACTAGCTGCTTCATCCCACCAAATGACGTATACTCGCAAACGCGTAGTTCCACATTTGTATATGCTTGGCCGATGCTTCACGCTTCGGCACCACTCGATCTACTGGAGGTGCAATGGTGAGCTATTGTGAAAAAAAGGTTAAGGCAGTTACTCAACTTGTCGTTGGAGCTGATGTTTACTATAATATGCCCTTGCAGGAAATGGAGCAGCAGGCACCACCTGTAAAGATCGCAGAGCTGATGGAGCTGAACACCTTTGTACAGCATTACAGTGAGCGCACACAGCAATATAAAGGTCAGATCGAGCAACTACGAGAGCCCAGCAATCAGCTTCGAGCAGAGGCAGCACAACTGCTACATCGTCAGCCGTTACATGAATGGAGTACACGTTAATTCATACATAATAGTATAGGTTGCAGCACATCGTCATACTGGTGCTGAGAAGTGCAAAGGGCATCATGAAAGCTGCCAACCATACAAAAAACGAATCGTTCGCTTATTAAAAGTACGATCCTGTCAAAAGTACGATCGTGGCGACAGACGAACGGAACGATTCGTGACCATGCACAAGTAACAGACATCAAAGAAATAACACACATCAATATCCTCAGGAAAGGGGTGGAGTGAATGAGTACAGCAGCAGGTATATGGGATCACAGTAAACAATGGTCTTCCGAAGAGCTGGAGCAGACTGGACAGCGAATGATGGAGCAAATGGCACGCTATCCTAAGGATCGTTCCGGCGTCTGGCAGCAGGATCGCGTCTGGTTCGGCTGTCATGATCAGTGGGTGACACCGGAATCGGTAGGTCAGCCCATGCCTTATTATGATGCTCTGCGCGAGCTGGCAATCACAGGCGATGTGATTCTGGACAATCGGGAGGAGCTACTGGAGCAGCTTGGACTATTACAGCAGCCCGAATTACCGGATGTACTGCTGCTCATTCATGCCTACACCAAATGGGGAGAGCAGATGCCTTCACGATTAAATGGCGATTTTGCCTTTATGATCTGGGATGGCAAGCAGGAACGGTTGTTTGGCGCACGCGACTGGTCGGGAAACCGCACATTATATTATGCGAATCGACAGAGTCAATTTTACTTTGCCAGTACGATGGAGGCACTGCTGCATACAGGCCATGTGAAGCGTAAGCTGTCCACGCCGTGGATGGCGGAATTTCTGACTACGGTAGCGATGGAGGAATCGACTGATATTCATGCCACCGTATATGAAGAGATTCATCAGCTTCCACCAGCACATAAGATCACGGTCGCATCAGGTCGTTGTCGAATTGAGCAGTACGGTAATCTGCTGCCAGATGGCCCACTCCAGCTCCGCTCGGACGGTGAGTACGAGGAAGCGTTCCGTGAGCTGTTTGCACGGGTTGTGCGCTCGAAGGTACGCACACGACATGGCGTAGCTGCTACGCTAAGCGGTGGACTCGACTCGGGCAGTGTGGTTAGCTATGCGGCACCGATTCTATCTCAGCAAAAGAAGCCGCTTTATACGTATAGCTTTGTACCGATTCCAGGCTTTAAGGATTGGACTTCCTCGCGAGTTATGGCGAATGAGCGACCTTATATCGAGGAAACGGTACGGCATGTACGCCGTGTCAATGAAGTCCATGATCATTATATGGACTTTGCGGATCGGAGTCCGCTCAGTGAGGTGGAGCACTGGTTATCGTTGATGGAAATGCCGTACAAGTATTTTGAAAATTCATTTTGGATTCGCGGTATTTTTGAGCAGGCACAGCAGCATGGAGCAGGCGTGCTGCTAACAGGAGCACGGGGGAATTTTACGATCTCCTGGGGGCCGGCGATCGAATATTACGGGCAGATGCTGCGTAAATTCCAATGGATGCGTCTATATCAGGAGCTGAAGCTGTACAGTCGCAATGCAGGCATACGGCGTAAAAAGCTTGTACAGCAAATTGGTCAGTCTGCCTTTCCAGGTCTTGTACGAAGTAGCCCGGATCTTGGGCGACCGGATGCACTGCGCTGGATTAATCCAGAGCTGGCGGCGCGAACCGGTATGGCGGAGCGTGTACGTCAGGCAGAGCTGGATCTGATCGGCAGCGATACGATGACCGATGAAGAGGTTCGTAACAGCAAGTTCGCCAATCTTGCAGTTGCAAATAAGGATGGTGCCGTCACATCGAAGCTATCGATGGGCTATGGCGTATGGGAGCGTGATCCGACGAATGATCCGCGGATCGTCAAGTTCTGCTTATCCATCCCTTTCCATCAATACGTACAAAATGGCATGGATCGTGCACTCATTCGCCGTGCAACCGAAGGGCAGCTACCGGATAAAATTCGCCTTAATCAAAAGGTACGTGGACTACAGCCAGCCGATTGGGTGCTGCGTATGCGTCCGCAATGGGGCGCCTTCACGGACGAAATTCGCGAGCTATGCCGGGATGCCTCGGTCGCGCAGTGGGTCAACACAGACAATATATTAAGTGCACTACAAGAGGTGGGGGATGAGCCGGATGCAGAGGCGGCATTTAACCCATCCACAAGGCTGCTGATGCGCAGCTTGATCGTGGGACGCTTTATCCGCGGTCTTGCCTGAGCGTGAGTACGAGCAGGGGCAGCACGAACGTATACTCTACAAAGGAGGTGAATATAACCAATGACAAAAATGGAGTGGACCACTCCAGAGCTTGAAGTTCTGGAAGTCAATGACACGATGGCAGGTAAAGGCTGGAAAGTCATCGACTGGGTTACTTATGATGATGCTGACCTGTACAATCCAAGCTGATGCAATGAAGAAGGGGTAGTCGCTCGTTGTTTATATCCAAATTTGAGGAGGCAAACGCATGAACAATGAAAAAATGCAATGGCAGGCTCCAACGTTAGAGGTTTTGGATGTAAATGAAACAATGGCAGGCAAAGGCTGGAGAGTTATTGACTGGGTGACATACGACGACGCGGATCTGTATAATCCGAGCTGATCGATCACACCATACCTAATCATTTCTTAAACGGACAAGGAGGAATCGATAATGACGAACGAAAAAATGCAGTGGCAAGCGCCAGCCATGGAAGTGCTGGAAATGAACGAAACCGCAGCAGGTAAAGGCTGGAAAGCCATTGACTGGGTGACGTACGACGACGCAGACCTGTACAACCCGAGCTGATTCGCTTTTCCCAAAATCGTTGTTGCCAGCTAAGGGCATGATGCTTCATGCGTAAGCAAGAGCGACATAATGAGTGCAGGTGCTGAACACTTTGGATACTTATCCCTGGACCCATGTATTTGCTGAATATGAAGGTGGCCCTTATACATTTCATAGGTATAAGGGTCCATTTTCTTCGTGAATCGACCATAGCAACCGCCGTATGCGCCAGATTTCATTTGCATCGTGAGACAGCTATATGATGCTCTGAAAATAGGCTTGCATGACACTATATGTTGGCGCAAAGCGCAGAAACATGCTGGGAGGCCCAGATGATGAATACCATTCAACAAACTGTATATGAGGCATTTGGTTTAGCAATTCAAAGTGAGATTCCATTGCCTGAATTGCCGCCTGTGTCTCATGCAGGCAAAAATGTAGATGTTACGGTTCGTTTGGCAAGCTTATCGCGCTGGGATGCTATCGTTAGCTCGCGCGATACGAATTTTAGTAATCAGGCAGAGGGCTTTGTATTTCGGATGCCGGATACAGCGACCTTTTGCGTACAAAATGGCTCGACCATTACGATTGATCGGCTCCCTGGAGTGAGTACAGAAAAGCTTCGTTTGTTTGTGCTAGGCACGTGTATGGGGGTGCTGTTAATGCAGCGTGGTCTATTTCCACTGCATGGTAGTGCACTATCGATTGATGGACGTGCGTACGCCTTTGTCGGGCAGTCCGGTGCGGGCAAGTCCACACTGGCAGCGAGCTTCCTTCAATCTGGATATTCGCTTATTAGTGATGATGTGATTGCAATTAGTTATGAAAATGGCGTGCCGCTCGTCTATCCCGCTTATCCGCAGCAAAAGCTGTGGCAGGAAAGTCTGGATCATTTTGGACAGTCCTCCAGTGGATATTCAGCATTGCACGATGAATATGATAAATTTGCCATTCCAGTTGGTGATCGATTCCATAATGAGCCGATTCCGCTGGCAGGCGTGTTTGAATTAGTGAAAACCGAAGAGCCGTATGCGTCGATCCATAAGCTGGAGCGACTGGAGCGTCTGCATATTTTACTGGCACATACGTATCGGAGCGCGATTATTCCGCGGCTCGATCTGAAGGAGCAGCATTTCTCGATGGTGGCTGCGCTGGCAGGTGAGCTGGAGGCATATCAGATTCATCGTTCGACGACAGCCTTTACCGCGCCGGATATCGTGGAGCGTGTGGTGCAGCTGGTGCGTAGTGAGCATGAAGCGAGAGCGTAATTAATGAATGGATGATCATTAGAGCAATGGATTGCCGGATAGAATAGCAGAACATTTCCTAAACCAAAGGAGAGGGTCATGCCTTTACAGGCTAACGAAGTAGAGTAATACGAGCATCTAGCCAGTGAGCTGGCATGAATAAAAAGATGAGAGGGGAATATATAATGACGAATATGACAGGACTCGATCAACAGCGATTCGTTCAAAACAAAAACTATATCGCCAGTGATATGAATGGAGAAAAGGTCATGCTAGACGTGCAATCCGGTAAATACTACAATCTCGGCACGATCGGCGGACGAATCTGGGACCTGAGCGCACAGGCATCTACTGTAGATGAGATTGTGGCACGTCTGTTGGAAGAATACGAAGTATCACAGGAGGTCTGCAAGCAGCAGGTGACAACATTCATGGGTCAAATGCTGAGCGAAGGGCTGGTCGACATCGATGATCAAGGCACTTCGTCTCGATAAACTGAGCAAGCTACGCAGCTACCCTGCCGATATGCGGCGACTTATGCTCGAAGCATTGATCGCACTGGCATGGGGACGTGTGCTCAAGCAGCTCCCTTTTGCCCGCGTATCACCGTCATTGGGTGATTACATGAAGGAAACATCCTATGAAAGCGAGCGCGAACAACACCGCCAGACCGTACAAATCTCGCGCGCGCTACATTTGGTCAGTCCGCATGTCCCATGGGAAGCGGAATGCCTCGTCATGGCATTCGCCGCTCAACGTATGCTTAATCGCCGCCGTCTATCGAGCACACTCTATCTGGGCATGCGCCGCGACGAACAAGGCAAAACCGCCGCTCACGCCTGGCTACGCAGCGGACGCTTTTATTTAACAGGAGCGAAGGAATTGGAGCAATACACGGTAGTCGGTCAATTCGCGAAGGGTTTTTAGGCTGTTCCTTTTTCAGTTCCATTACTAGTGGTTTTCTAGCACTATTTTATTTCTAACACCATTTTAGATGGAAAGTGGTTTTGTGAAGAAGAGTATTTACAGTTTTGATCTCTGATTCTCAATCTCCGATTGATTATGGATTAGATTGGAGATTATGGATGTTAGGTTTTGATGCTGCTTCTCCCTCCATGGTTTGCATACGTATGGAACGGAGGGAAGGAAATAAGGGGAAAGAACGACTTTGGAGGGGCGGGAATCTACATTCTATCCTAATCCGTAGATTCCCGCGGCTCCACTGAGTTCGTCCCCTTATTCCTTCCCGGAGTGGTGTACCTATCGTAACCCCACCACCTTAATGAAAGGAGTACGCCATGAACAAGCAAAGGAGCCTTGAACCGCATATGTATTCTGCTGAGCTGGCACTGTTGCTAGAGCTGCTCCAGTCAGAATCAGCTGCATCGTCATCCATCGAAATGACTTCCCGTACAGCATCGTCGCTGGATTGGAAAGAGTTTGTCGCTCTTGCGCATCATCATCGCGTGTATCCGACCATTCAAGCGCAGTGCGCTGAGCATCCGCTATTGCCGGAGCAGGTCAAGCAGTGGCTAACGCAAAAGTACAATCGTAATGCCTTCACCATGCTTCAGCTCAGCGGACAGATGCAGCGCCTGAGCGCCTTACTGGGCGAACGAGGTATCCGTGCATTACAGCTCAAAGGGCCGGTGCTGGCACAGCTGCTCTATGGCGATCTATCTCGCCGCACGTCGAAGGATCTGGATGTACTCGTGCCGATGGAGCAAGCACAGCAAGCTGAGGAGCTGTTACTGGAGCTTGGCTATGTCAAAACACAATCTGTACCGCGCACGACGCATAATTGGCGCTGGCGGTACAATCATGAATCGTATACAGATGAGCGGACAGGTGTAGAGATTGAGCTGCACTGGCGGCTCAACGGCGATGCCGGGAAGGAGCAGGGCTTCGAGGAGCTATGGAGTCGTCGCCAGACGCTAGCATTTGGCGGCACCGATGTACATATGCTGGGGATGGAGGATTTGCTGATCTATCTGGCTGTACACGGGGCACGTCATGCCTGGTTCCGTTTACGCTGGCTTGTTGATATCGATCGGCTAACACGCAGCAATCTGGATTGGTCGCTGCTGCGACAACTCACACGCCAGTATCGCTGTGAGCATATTGTCGGTCAGGCGCTACTGCTCAGTGCCAGCTGGCTCCACACACCGATTCATGCGGAAATGGAGCATTGGACAGCGCATGCACGCTCGCATGAGCTAGCGGTTCGTGTGCTGCCATTTATTACGAATCGGGTGAATCTGTGTCCTGAACCAGAAACCGAAGCACTGGCAAAGCCTTATCGTGCCTATCAGTATGCACTCAAAACGTCAGGACAAAAGGCGCTGTTCTGGGTGCGCAAGCTGGCACCGGATGATTGGGATATGCAGACCTTGCCGTTACCTAGGGGGCTTTACTTTTTATATTATCCGCTGCATCCATTCCTGCTGTTATATCGTCGTATGCAGCGGCGTACGGCATTACAACGGGAGGTGGAGCAATGAACATCGTCCGCAATTATGTCAATGAGCTACGTCAGTATGCTGGTAAGCGTCTGTACGGCTATGTGCTATTGATGTTGCTGATTAGTGTACTGGATATGGTCACGCTGTATATGCTCATTCCACTGCTCAGTCTGATTGGCGTATTTGGCGGCAGTACAGGCTCCTTGCCGTTTGCACAGGTGTTTGAACCGCTGCGCTCGATGCCGCTCGTCACTTCACTGGCGATTGTGCTGGGACTATATAGTGTACTAACGATTGTGCAGGGCTTTATGCAGCGTCAGCAATCGGTGATGGGAGCAGAGATTCAGCAGGGCTTTATCAAGTCGCTACGGCTACGCGTGTATCGTTCGATTATGCGCTCGAACTGGACTTTTTTCCTGCGGAAGCGCAAGTCCGATCTGAGTCATATGCTCACGACTGAGCTCGCTCGTGTGAGTCAGGGGACGAATCTGGTGCTGATGCTGGCAACCTCGATTCTGTTTACCGTGCTGCAAATCGGCTTTGCGATGGTGATATCGGTGAAAATGACGCTGCTCGTGCTAATTGGTGGCGGCTTGCTGGCGCTGTATTCACGTCGCTTTGTACGCAAATCCAAAGCATACGGCGATCGGATGACCGAGCTGTCACAGGATTATTTTTCCGGTATTCAGGAGAATCTGAACGGGATTAAAGATATTAAAAGCAATATGCTGGAGGCTTCACATTTTAACTGGTTCCGCAATATGGCGAATCGGCTGGAATACAATCTGATTCAGCAGGTACGGCTTAACTCCACCACACAGCTTATCTATAAGCTGATCTCGGTGGTGTTCATTATCGGCTTTATCGTGCTGTCTGCACAGGTATTTCAGCTTCAGCCTGAGCGCTCGGTGCTGATCATTCTGATCTTCGCCCGGTTATGGCCGAGATTTAGCGGTATTCAGTCGTATCTGGAGTATATTAGCGCGCTCATTCCTGCTTTTCATGCGTTATCCAAGCTGCAAAAGGAATGCCAGCAGTCGGAGGAGAGCTATCGTCCGGTTGCGCATGGGGAAGGGCCTGTCCAGCCACTACAGGAGGGTATTCGCTGCACAGATGTGACGTTCCATTATAATGAAGGGCATGAAGCCGCGCTGCAACATATTAATCTGTTCATTCCAGCCGGGCAAATGACGGCAATTGCTGGACGCTCTGGTGCTGGGAAAAGTACACTGATCGATCTGTTAATGGGCTTGATGGAGCCGCAGCATGGGGCAGTTGAGGTGGATGGACAACGATTAACAGGGGAGCGTCTGCTGTCCTGGCGTAACTCGATCGGCTATGTGGCACAGGAGCCATTCCTGTTCCATTCCAGCATTCGAGATAATCTGCTGCTGGTGAAGCCCGATGCGACAGAGGACGATCTGTGGGAAGCGCTGGAATTTGCAGCCTGTGATGAATTTGTTCGCCGTTTACCGGAAGGTCTGGATACGATTATTGGCGATCGTGGCGTGCGTTTGTCAGGTGGTGAGCGTCAGCGTGTCGTACTGGCGCGAGCGATTTTACGTAAGCCCGAGGTGCTGATTCTGGATGAGGCGACGAGCTCGCTGGATACCGAGAATGAAGCGAAGGTACAGGCGGCGCTCGATAAGCTTAAAGGTCGCATTACGCTGATCGTTATTGCCCATCGTCTATCTACGATTCGTAATGCCGATCAGGTCGTCGTCGTTGATGATGGACGGATTGTGCAGACAGGGGAATTCGGTCAATTGTCTCGTGAAACGAAAGGAACGTTTCATCAATTGCTCGGATATCAGAATGCGGCGCAGTAATAGCAATTCAATCGGTTAGCCAGATGTTAATGAAGTTATTAGCATCTGGTTATTTTTGTGGCCGGTTATCGTATAGTGCTTGCAGGCAGAGCTGCATCGTGTGGAACAGGTGGGACACTTTTTAGATCGGGATGGCGATGTGGAATTTCCGCTGGTACGTGATCTTTTGTTACGTATATTGGAGCCTGTAACATCGCGAAGCTCGTGACCCCTTACTTGTGTAGCTCACCTTATATAATAAACGAACAGCCAGCATCGCTTCCTTTGGACGGAAGTGCATATGCTGGCTGTTCGTTTGTTGCAGTGAGTATAACTATTGGTTCTAAGTTAATGCGGTACGAATACGCATATTCTATAGTTAAGCCTATAGTGGTTATACGTTCATATACGTTCAGGTGATCTTATACACCAGAAGGATTTGCTCCACTCAGATCGAGCCAGTTCAGCTCGTCACGCGTGAGTGTAATGCCAGCGCCTTGCTCACAGGACAGCAGTTCTTCGCGATTTTGCGCACCGATGAGGGCACAGGTTGGGAATGGCTGGTTGAGTACATACGCGAGCGCGATCTGGATGGTCGTTGTGTTTTTATCCGCAGCGAGCTGCTCAGCGCGGCGCAGACGTTCCCAGTTATCATCGCTGTAAAATACGCGTACAAGATCCTCGTTGTCACGCACCTCTGGTGTAAAGCGTCCGGTGAAGAAGCCGCGTGCTTGCGATGACCATGATAATAGTGGAAGCTGAGTCTGCTCATGCCAGTCCAGCGTCTGCTGATCTGCGGATACACAGCCTGCCCAGAATGGCTCGTTCGCTTTGGCAAGACTCAGGTTCGGGCTGCTGAATGTAAAGCCAGTCAGTCCGTTGGACGCTGCATAATCGTTCGCTTCCTGCATCCGTTGCCATGTCCAGTTGGAGGCTCCAATCGCTCCGATACGACCTGCCTCGATATGCTCATTAAGCGCTTCCAGAATGACCGCAACCGGCACGGATTCATCATCTCGATGCAGGGCATACAGCTCTACAAAATTCGTTTGCAGGCGCTCCAGACTGGTCATCAGGTCATTGCGAATCGCCTCTGGATTGACACGCGGGCCATTCTGGTCGTGGTGAGCGCCCTTGGTGAGGATGACAAGCGAGTCACGGTTGCCATGCTCCTGCATGTATTTTCCGAGTACTTCTTCACTTTGACCGCCGCAATAGATGTATGCGGTATCGATCGTATTGCCGCCGATTTCGATAAAGGCGTTGAGGTTGGTGACTACTTTTTCGTAGGCATCGTGGGTAAAGTAGTCGGAGCCTTTGATCAGGGTGGATACGGGTTTGCCTGCGCCTGGGATTTCGATATGTTTCATTGGGATCAGTCTTCCTTTCATTTGTGGGTGTTATAGGATTAGAAAAATTGCGTGCTTGTTTGGGTGTTCTCGCTGACTTGTGTTGAGGGGCAGCAATCACTTCGGCAAGGAATAAGGGAACGGACTCGGGTGGAGCCGCGGGAATCTTTTGGAATGGGGTGAGAATGAAGATTCCCGCCCTCCAAAGGAGTCCTTTTCCCTTATTTCCTTGCCTGCGTTCCGTGCTACTTGCAAATTAAGTTGAGAAGATCTATACATCTATACACCGAAAGTTGTAGTGGTTGGAGCTTTTCTAATCCTGTTTTGGGTGGTGTGGCCGTTTTAAAAAATGCTGTGCATTTTTTAATTTAGTGATTTTGCAGATACTTATTTTAGACATACTATATGCGATTAACCTAATACGATTACTGTATACGACTAAACTTTATTATATTTTGATTATTCTAAACTTTTGCTAGCTGTAGAAACCTGTACTTTTTGAATGAGAAGGTCTACACACTACGCATCGTTTACAATGTGATACGCTGGCGTTCTTCGGCTGACTTCAGGCAGGCGTCTAGTACGCGCATGTTGCGTACGGCGTCTTCGGCGTCGTAGAGTGGTGTTTCGCCGTTTAGGACGGTGCGGGCGAAGGCATCGGCCTGGGCTGCGTATTGGTTGAGTGTGGCTACCTGGACTTCGCGGCGATTGTCGCCGACAGTGACGAAGAAGTTGGAGCGTTCGTCGCCTGGGCTTACGTAGGCGGATGGGACTTCGATGATGCCCTCGGTGCCGAGTACTTCCAGTGTGTTGCGGAAGGCTGCCCACATGCCGCTGTCAAAGGTGACGCCGATATGGTCGTCGAATTCGAGTAGGCCGCTTGCCATCATGTCGACCTCACCGTGCTGAGGGGAGAACATGGCGATTACGGTAGCGGCGGATGGTTCTTTGCCGAGTAACATGCGCGCTGCGCTGATAGAATAGCAGCCAATATCGTACAGCGAGCCGCCGCCCCAATCTTTGCGGAAGCGTACGTTGCCGTCGGAGCCGCTGCTGTTAAAGGTAAAGGTGCTATGGATGCCGCGCACGTCGCCGATCTCGCCGCTGGCGATAATATCGCGAATCTGCTCGTAACGCGGATGATGGCGATACATGAATGCTTCTGCCAGATGTACGCCAGCTTTGGATGCTGCCGCTGCCATTTCCTCGGCCTGTGCTGCATTCAGAGCGATTGGCTTTTCACATAAAATATGCTTGCCTGCTTCTGCGGCACGTAGTGTCCATTCATAATGAAGATGGTTCGGAAGCGGAATGTAAACGGCATCAATACTAGCGTCAGCTAATAATTCCTCATAGCTCCCATAGGCTTTTGGAATGCCCAGATCGGTTGCCGTTTGCTCTGCCTTGTCCAGTGTACGGCTCGCCAGAGCAGTCACTTCGTTCAGGCTGGATTGCTGAATGCCCGGGATCACCGAGCGAATGGCGATGCTGGCGCTACCGAGAATACCCCAGCGTAGTTTGCGTTCTTGCGTCATGAAAAAGATCCTCCTGTCTGGGTTGCTATATTGTTCTATGTTGTGATTATAATGAATGAATAAGCGCTTGAAAATGATAATATATTGAATAGAATTAGTACAATATTGTCATTAAGGAGGACGGACATGCCCAGACAAAGCGTACTGCTGACCTTGCAGGAGCAACCTTATTTTTGCCTGCCGGAATCGGTGGGACATTACAGTCAGCAGCCAGAGCATCATGTGCTAAGGGAAGAAGGCGCGCTGAACAATTTTAATATTCATTATGTGGCATCTGGAAAAGGATATGTAGAGATGGATGGGACGGTGCATGAGCTGCGCAGTGGGCAGGCTGTGCTCTATTTTCCGCATCAACGACAGCATTATTACAGCAGTGAGGATGATCCGTGGGATGTACGGTGGGTGCATTTTTATGGAGAACGACTGCATGATTATATGATCGAGCGCGGATTCCATCGACATCTACTATGGACGCTACGGCAGCGCGGCGAATGGGAGCAGGCGCATCTGGAGCTACTAGCCGAAGCTGAGCATAATCGGATGCTGCATCAGGCCAAGCTATCCACGCTCACGTATGCGGTGCTTGCCGAGTTCGTTCATCAGGCAGTTCCACTCAAAAATACGCGTGCTGGCAAAGCGGAAAGTCGCATTCTTGGCTTACTACCACAGATGCAGCAGGAGGCATGTCAGCCGTTTTTATTACGGGAATGGGCAGAGCGCGCAGGAGTCAGTGAATATTACTTTTGCAAGCTGTTCAAAGCGGTAGTCGAAATGACACCGCTGGAGTTCATCACACGCTCTCGCTTGCAGATGGCAAAGCAATGGCTGCTGGAGCGTCCAGATCGCAATATCGGACAAATTGCAGAGGATGCTGGCTATCCAAGTGTGAGTTATTTTAATCGTCAATTTATGGCGCGGGAAAATATGACACCGACGGAGTATCGGAAGCTGTACTGGTAGCTGTAGCGATACTGGCAAGGGCAATGAAGTCATTGGTAAACGCGGTATATTCCCCATACATCTGCTCCGTGTTAAAGGCTAGGCAGGTGGTGCGGCAGATAGATGTATGGGGTATAGGCGGAAAGAGTGGAGTATAAGAAGTAAATGCGGATACATAGGTGTACTGTATATCTGGTAAATATAAATTTATGACTGGGAAGTATAGTCAGGTATTCGATAAATAAGTGCTGATGTACATCGTGATATTATACACAGATGTGTATCAGCATGCAGTACGATAGATAGATAGATAGATAGATAGATAGATAGATAGATAGATAGATAGATAGATAGAATCGTGAACCAAATAAACAGCATATAACAACGAATAGAAATGATTTTATACGGGCGCAGACCCCAGCTCCAGCGTCTCCATCATCAACAGCACTGCTTCCTGCACCGATAGTAGCTCCGTATTAATAACCAGCTCTGGCTTTTCCGGTACTTCATATGGTTCATCGATTCCGGTAAAACCTTGAATCTGACCTGCTCTAGCTCTGGCGTACAGCCCTTTGGGATCGCGCTGCTCGCATACATCAAGTGAGCAATGGGTATGAATCTCATCAAAGTCCTCCTCGGCAAACATCTGGCGCACCATTTGACGATCACTGCTGTAAGGAGATACGAAGGCGGCAATCACAATTTGTCCAGCATCCACCATAAGCTTAGCCACCTCACCGATTCGGCGCAGGTTCTCATGGCGATCGTCTGCGGAGAAGCCGAGATCGGCATTCAGTCCATGTCGTATATTATCGCCATCCAGTACATAGCAGAGCTTATTCTGTTCAAATAGTGCTCGTTCCAGCGCGAAGGCGATCGTGCTTTTACCTGCACCAGGAAGTCCGGTTAGCCACAATAGTCTGCCGCGTTGTGCGTAGCGCTGCTCCCGCTCCTGACGTGTAACAGCAGGAGTCTGCCAGTGGATATTAGGTTGAAGATTGATCATAATGGTATGCGTCCTTTCATCGTTAAATAGCATAGTCGCGTGTATGTATAGGTGTCGTTTTCGATGGCTGTACTTGTATCATACCAGCGAATGTGCTGGACTGCGAATCTGGAAATGTAAGGATGGTATCTAGTTGCGAATGAATAAAGGAGCGCATAACAACAGCCCCCTTTCTCTGTAGAAAGGGGGCTGTTGTATCTTTTGTATACGGATATTTGTAGTGCATGATGGAGTTCAATCCATGATCGCTGATTCGTTCACCGTCACGATGGTCTAGCTACATACCATGCAGCCTGTAGCCAGATGTTTCGTTTAGATCAGCTCGGATTGTTTCAGCAGACGTTCTACCATGGCTGCAACCTCTGCACGAGTCATGCTTGCTTTTGGATCCATTTTACCGTTACGTCCATTGATCAGCTTGGCGCGAACGGTCAGTGCCAGATTGTCTTTTGCCCAGTTACCGATCTGACTATGGTCAGCAAAGCCAGCCAGTGCTGCTGTTGTGTCAGACGCAGGTGTGCGCTGCGCAAGACCCGTCAGATTCATCGCTTTGGCTACGATCATCATCGCCTGTTCGCGTGTAATGGTATCCTGCGGACGGAAGGTACCATCCTCAAAGCCATTAATCAGCTTGTAAGCAACGGCTGTCTGTACAGCACCTGCATACCATGCATCCGACTTCACATCGCTAAAGGAATCTGCGCCTTTCCCTGCTGGCAGTCCCAGACCGCGAACGATAATAGCGGCAAATTCAGCGCGTGTGATGTTGGCATTCGGGTTAAAGGTAGTATCGTTTACCCCGTTTACAACCATACGCGAGCCCATATCATTTACAGCATCTTTTGCCCAGTGATTGCTCACATCAGCGAATGTCATTGGATGCCAGACGACCGAATAATTGCTGTTCGTCAAGCTGTTCAGAACAGCATAATATCTGTTGTTTTGCTTGATCACTTTAGTAGGGATATGATCAATCGAGTTATCGTCACGCATAACAACGCCTGTCGTGATTTTCGTTGGATCAATATCGTCTGGTAATTGGATAGTGCGTTCGATATACGAATTGAATGATGTTACAGCTACCTCTTTATCAGCTATGATGGCTGTCACTTTAAAGTCAAATGGAGGTATAAGCAGTGTAGCTTTTTTCGACGTACTTGCTTGAGTCATCTGCTCACTTACTGCTTGAGATGACTTAGCAATCTGTAGCGATACCTTAATATTGTCAGTAGAAGTGATAGCACCTAATCCATTCAGCTGAGCCAGTGTGCTCAGTTGAATTTCTTTGGCTGGAAGCTTATACGATGCCTGGTCAGTTTGCAAAACGATCGTAGCGGACTTATCCTGCATATTTTGCAAGGCTTGCCCATCGATCTGTGCTCGATTTACATCAGAATCAGAAGAGATCGGGATCGTAACGACAGCGTTAGCCCCTTCTGCATCCAGCTTTGCTTTGAGCTTGTTCGTATCCACATCGATCGTGGTCGTTTTGATATTGTTTTCGATCGTTGTCGTGGATTCGCCTGCATTTTCTTGTTTGCCATTTACAAGTACAATGACAGGTTGTTTTCCACCAGTAACTGGTGTGGTGGTGCCAGGAGTCGGTACCGTAGGGGTTGTGGAAGGACTACTTCCGCCGCCACCGGACGAGCTACCACCGCTGGAACCGCCGCCAGAGCTTTCCGAAACAACGACAGC
The DNA here is from genome assembly GCF_014645615.1 of Paenibacillus hunanensis. GTDB lineage: Bacteria > Bacillota > Bacilli > Paenibacillales > Paenibacillaceae > Saccharibacillus > Saccharibacillus hunanensis. Next base: position 47,242 of record NZ_BMMB01000001.1, read on the forward strand.
TTGAACGACAGCATAACGCAGTACATTGGAATTCATATCTGCTTCAACGACTACGATGGAATCACCATTGGCTGCATCCACGAGTCCGCTAGTAGGCAATTCACTATAATTGCTTACCGATGAGCCGATTCCTGGCTGAACCACAGTAGCTGTTCCAAAGTTTTTGAAGAGCCATTTATTACCCGAGCCAGGCAGCGCTGGCGAAGTGATCGTCAATATCGTTTTGCCATTATTGGCAGAGCCAGATGGATCACTTGCTGTTACCGTTAAGGCTGGCAGCTGGTTCGCTGTAAATTGCAACAATGTTACCAGACCAGCAGGCTTGGACCCGGTAGCTGCATAGCGTACTTTGACTTCATGATCGCCGATCAGAGATGGCAGATTGGATCCGTTGTATAGCACATAAGCCTGTCCATCGACGGAAACTTCCATCGTCGTATCCAGTCCGATAATCGTATTCAGTGTATCATCTGCCATCACGACAGGTGCAGGTACGATCTCGGCATTCGGATCTTTGACACCAACGATTTTACCTGCCGATTTGGAGGCAAATGAGCTTGCTGTCGCTTTGTAGCGAATGAAATACGTATTAACTGCAAGATGAGTTAGCTCGTTGCTATAAATATTGTTCCACTGAACCACATCGCTAATCGTATATTCCATATCACTGCTCACGCCGGATATTTTACCATCAAGCGCCTCTGCATAGGTGGCATCGGTCACGCTCAGGTTCAATGGTGGCAGCGGACGAGTCGGAATCATCAAGGATTGTGGCTGACTGTCTACCGAGCCTGCACTTGCAGCCTGGATCACATCGATCGTCTGACCCATCCAGAAGGAAGGGATCACGATATGACCGTACGTGTCCGCAACAACCGTAGAGCCATTGACGACGTAGGTTGTATCTGGCGCCAGTCCGGTCAGTTTTTCGTTAGCATAATCAATCGTTGCTTGTGGTGTAGCATGTGGTGCTTTGGCTTTGTAGATCGTTACCATCGGTGAAGCATCGATAAAGTTATAATTGGCTCCCGAAGATAGAATGAATTGAAGCTGACCGGAAGTTGGATATTGATCAGCAGGTGGTGGATCAGGATTCATTTGCACCGAAGTGATCGTGACTGACCAGTTTTTACCGGAGCCACTTACTGTTCCTACGGTTGCGGAAGCTGTGACATCGAAAAAGGCAATATCATTGGCGCTTAGATCAGCGACATCCTTGTCAAAAGTAAGATTAATTTTGGTGGATGTGCTTGTATCGGAACCATCTGCCAGCGCAGATAGTAAGGTTACATCCGTTGCAGGCGGGTATACGGCGAGCTCATAATATTGAACCGTTGTACCGTTCTCTGCGGTTACTTTGACATAAAGATAGGTAGGTGGCTGATGATCCTTAATGCTGATCGTTCCACTACCAGTGATTTCATTACTTGCATAATCAGAGCTTTTGTATAGATTGACCGTAGCCGTTGGATCCTGAACTTTCAGGTCAGCCAGACCCAGCTCGTTCACAGACGCAGGCATACTTAGCTTCCATTTGATTGCATTTATAGTCGAGCTTCCATTGCCGCCCGTTATATCTGTGCTTGCAGGTGCTTGATTAGCTACAGAATCCAATGCAGCGTTAGAGCTTGGTGTATATTCCAGTGCACCCAGGTCGACGATGCCGCCATCGGTACGAGGGTTACCGTCCAGATCGCGACTGCTTAGCACATAACTATTGTCGCCATGGTCGATCGCATCTACAGCCTGAGTATTCAATCTATAGTCCTTCATATCTGTGTTTCTAAATGTGCTGGAATCAGCAGACGTCAGAATCAAGTTGGGATCTACTTTTACCGCAGGAACATCGGGCGATGCTCTGTAGATGAGTGTAGAGAGAGCCGTCTGTGCGCTGAAATTCATAGAAGAATTCGCAACGATATTGTTACGGAATTCATTTTGGAATGGAACGCCATTTGGTCGCCCTGCATCTGTCAGATAGGCGATTGGAGCGAGCACAGCGCCTTGATCATTATTTAGATTGTTATTGGCAAATGTATTATTGTACCAGATCGCATCATATGCACCGCCACCGGAGCTGATAGAGCCGATTCCAGTTGAAGATGTATGTGTATTGACTGTATTATCTGCAAACAATGAGTTGGTAATGGTAGCCTGGACGAAGCTGTTGAAAAATAACATACCTTGAAACGTGTTGTCCGTGGCATCATTAGCCGCCATTGAGTTGTTCGTGAATTTGACACGATCGATAGTCACCTTGTAGGGAGCTTGGACTACGCTCAGTGATACGATGCCGCCACCGCTTTTAAACGCTTTGTTGTTACCGATAAAATAGATATTATTTAGCGTTACACTGGAATAATTTTCGCCCGTAATCGATAACGCAGAACCCATATAGTCCAGTCCTCCATGCGTATCAACCACATTGAAGTTTTTCATAATCAGGTTGGACATGCTGAATGTTCCGCTACCGGTAGCATAGATGCCCTGTACTCCATTGCCATCGACCGTAATCGCAGGCTTGCCCTGAGCATCGGTCAGACCTTCGATGGTGAAGCTGCCCGTCGATTGCGAACCGATCTCCACGGATGTATTGTCTCCTGGATTCCAGTGTGTCAGACTGCCTGTGAGTGTAATCGTTGAGCCTTTAAGAGAAGGATCAAATACGACTTTACCGTCAGCGAACTGACCTGCCTGTGCAATCGCCCATGCAAACGAGCCTGTACTATCATCACCATTCGTATTAACTACTGTAAAAGTGTTATTGCTTGCTGGCCCTGCGAACACCGATCCTGCTGCACTTGAAAAAGAAGCTAGCAGTAGAATCAAGCATAATGAAATTTTGAACATGCGTGTTTTTGATATTGCATGATAACGGTTCACACAATCATCCTTTCGCCCTTTTGGATTTGTTTACGCCCTATGGCAGGCTCTACCCTCATTATCGGTTTTACTTGTTCAATTGCTTAGATATCGAAACACTTATTTTCGTAATGATGAAAATAATTAAATAGGGATACGATCCATCTGCCAAACGTAAAAAGCCAGAGCCTGAAGGATATGCTTCCGGCTCTGGCTTTTTCTTTTATCATACTGTAGTCAAGCTTTGGATGAAGGCTATAGATTAACGCTCGTCGTTCCAGAAGTTCACTGGCTTGATCTGCTTATTGATTACTTTGAAGGTGTAGCCCTCGGCTTTCAGCTCTTTTAATACAAGCGGCAGTACCTTCAACGTTCCTGGCTGATCATGCATCAGGACAACTGGAGTTTGACCGCGTCCTTCGACAGAGTGAATCTGGCGCATAATGTTCTGATAGACCTTCTGATGATCCTTTTTATATTTCCAGTCCAGGGAGTCGACGTTCCAATCCCACAGGTGGAAGCCACCAACAGGCAGCAATACATCACGGAAGTTCTGTTTCAAATACGGCTTGCTACCATAAGGGGGACGAACAAGACTTGTACGCTGACCCGTTACTTTGTAGAGACTGTTGTTCGCACCAACCATCTCATTATAAGCGCTGTATGGCGAGTGATAGAACTTGCTCGCAACGTGGGTAACACCGTGCAGTCCGAGTCCGTTACCTTCTTTGACAATACGCTTGGTTGCCGCAGGATAACGCTCCATGTGCGGGCCGAGCATAAAGAAGGTAGCGTGTGCATCGTATTTGTCCAAAATGTCTAGCAGATCCATCGTGTGTGCAGTCGGGCCGTCATCAAAGGTCAAATATACCGTTTTACCCGAAGTAGATGTTCCTGACTTGCTGTTGCCGGCTGCTTTCGCATCGGCGGTCATTGCTTGCGGAATGAAAAGTGCCATGATGAGTGTGACAATTAGCCACCGTTTCATATGTAGCATGAGATGAGACGCTCCTTACATAATAAATTTCTCTTGTTCCCGTGTTCCATCATACCAGCAAAGCGACCTGCCAATCAGTCTTCAAACGATACTATTGCATAACATTTTTGTCACATTCACCCCATTAAAAGAAGCAATTGTTTAAATTGTAGAGATTGAAATTAGGGGATATAGGCAAATAGTCAGGCAATTGCAGTCATTTGTAAGACGGATCATTATGTCCCTATTGTTATATATTAAAATGACTGCCCCTCAAAAAGCAAAGAGCAGTCATTTTAATCGTGCAGGATTGTTAGCGATTGTTAAATGCTGTCCAGCCCGCATAATCATGCACAGCTACTCCGGTAAAGGAAGCATAAGCTGAAGCTGTATCATTAACAATCTGAAGCTGTTGTTTCATATAGGCTGCGCCTTCTTCGTAAAATGTAATCCCGTTTCCTTCTGCGGAAGCATTCGTTTCCACACCAACATACACGCTGATGCCCGCAGTTACACCTTCGGCAAGCTCTGCCGAGGCAACATCTACAATCGCATCAGCCCGGTCGCGATACGCCATAATGGTAATCGAATCGTATTGCTGCATCATCCAGCTGCTCAGTGTGGTTTGCTGATCGGCTGTATACAGGGTATGCAGCCAGAATGGAATATCAGCCGAAGCGGAGATACCGAGCTGGCGTGCGGTTTGTACAACGCTTAGCACGCTTTGCTGCCAGCCGCGGATGACTTTAGTCTGCTTCGTTTTCCATTCGCGCAGCAGATAAGGCTCAATATCGATATGGATACCGCTAAAGCGCTCATCGGCACCCGCTGTATTTTGATAAGAGCTAATCCAGTCGAGCGAGGCTTGTAGCTGAGAACGCTGGGAATCCAGCGCCCAGGAAGGAGCGCCGTCCAATGCTTGCACAGCAATGCCCTGTGCAGAGGCAGCGGCGATAAAGTGGTGATACACCGCAGCATCCAGATCACGGTTGATTTGCAGGTAGATCAGGTTGATCCCTTCGGATGCGGCAAATTGCAGCACGTCAGCTGAGGAAGTGGCAATCAATTGCGTATTCCACAGCCAGGTGGCTTTCTGAGCCGATTGCGCATGAGCGGATGACATAGGTAAACCTCCCAGCAGGATCAGCAGTGTAAGCATCGTGATCCAGATGGTTTTTGAATAATTAGCGTTCTTGCTCATGATGAATCGGACTCCTTCGATTCATACCTATCAGGCATTCCTCGGCAACCGGCTATCGTGGCGAAACCCTGCACTTTCGCTGTAGACCCATGGCTTTGCGTCTTCACCTTTCGATGAATTTGCCCTGATTGAATATGAGTTCCGTTTAATAATGTGCGGTGAGCCGATTATAATCTGCGCCGCATGTCCTGTTTAATGAACAGGGTAATGTATATATCGGTCAAATGGCTAAGTGTCTAAATAGTTAAAAATAGTTTTGTACATATCCTGTTATAAATAAAAAAGCAGGCAGAGTGACTACGGCTTTCTATCCGTAATGACTCTGCCTGCTGCTGTTCATACCATGCAGCGATGTAATGCTTAGTTGCTGCTGCTTTTCTCTGGTTCTGGATAATCGACACCTTTGGTATCGACGGTTACTTTTTTCATTACTGGCGGTGTATTGGGTTTATCCATGTCGCCGCGTGGAAGATTCACAATCTTATCGACCTCGTCCATGCCGCTGATCACTTTACCAAAGGCAGCATATTGTCCATCAAGCTGCGAAGCATCGGCAACCATAATGAAAAATTGAGAGCCGGCACTGTTTGGAGCTTCAGTGCGTGCCATCGATAGCACACCACGAGTATGCTTGAGATCATTTTGTACATTGTTCTTTTTAAATTCGCCGGGAATGCTATAACCAGGGCCGCCGGAGCCATTCCCGTTCGGATCGCCACCCTGAATCATGAAGCCAGGGATGACACGGTGGAAAGTTAGTCCGTCATAGAAGCCCTTTTTCACCAGTGAAATAAAGTTGTTCACCGTATTCGGTGCCGCCTTTGGATAGAGCTCTAGCTCAATCTTCTGACCATCATCCATCTCAATCGTTACAATTGGATCATTGGCTTGCTTGAAGCTCGCTGAATTGTCATTGGCAGATGGCGCGTTGCTGCTAGCTTCACCTTGCTCACTGCTGGTGCTGCTGTTGTCTGATCCCGTCATGCCGGATTCGGTCTGGCTACTGGATGAGGTACTGCTCTGTCCAGCACTGTTACTTGCATTGCCGCAGCCTGCAAGAACGAGTAGTAGTGCGCTGAACATCAGGAAAAATACGATAGCTTGACGTGGTTGGCGTAGCATATATATGCTCACTCCTTTGAAATGAATAAATCGCCGTAGCTGAATGTACAGGCTGCTGACACGCAGCCGCATCATGCGCCCATCCCGATACGAACGAGTACAGGTCTGGACGAATGCGTACAATCAGGGCAAACAGTATCAGTATAAAATGTATACTCCCTTGAAAACAAGTTTTGCAAGCTTTCGTTACGCTACATAATGCGAAAGGGTGATCACAATCGTAATAGTAAACACATTAACCATCGTAGATAGCAATACCGTCTGAGCAGCAAAGTCTGGCTCATTGCGGTACTCCTCTGCCAGAATCGACGTGTTCACCCCTGTAGGCATCGCGGAGGCAATCAGCAGTGCCTGAGCAGGAATACCGCTCAAGCCCAAGGCATAAATAAGCAGCAGCCCGATCAGCGGCCCGCCAAATAAACGTAGTGCCATACTCAGGTAAATATCCTTGCGATACAGCCGTAGCGGATATTTGACGATTTGAGCACCCAGCGTGATCAGTGCAATCGCCACCATCGATTGTTGCGCATAGGTTAGCGGCTGGGACAGCATCGCAGGTAGCGGTACAGCCATCACATGCAGCAATAGCCCAAGCACGAGTGCGTAAGGAACAGGCATTTTCAAAAAGCCGACAATCACACTACGATAATTCCCCTGTAGCCGAGAACCCTGAATCGAGATGACTCCATAGGTAAAGGTCAGCAGACTTTGCAGCGACATAATCAGCGCCTGCATCGACGCCGCGAGCGGCTCTCCGTTAAATACAAGCTGATTCACGGGCAAGCCATAGTTACCGGAGTTATCGAGCATGATGCTATTGTTAAAAGCGGCTTTTTTACCATTGCGATAGCCCATTATCCGCGAGGTAATCGAACCAGCGATATATAACAGCAGTACATACAGCGCATAAAACAGAATCACATTACCAAGCAGCTCTGGATTCATATTGGAATGGTACATACTCATAAATACCGTTGCTGGTGTAATGCAGTAAAAGTTGATTTTGGACAGGGTGTACAGATCGAGTCGGAAAATACGCTCCAGTACCGAGCCTGCCACGATCAGTACAATAATCGGCAATACGACACCGAACAAAATATTGAGAAACAAAAGGCTCCACTTCTTTCTTTCATCATCTGGTATACGGATGTCCGATCTGGAAAAGGCATAAGCCAGGGCAATCCTTTCCCAGCCGCTGCCGCAATCTGCTTACCAGTATACCATACCCAAGTAAATCACCCTGAACCGGATAGCGATCCAGTACAGGGTGATAGGGGAGAAGATGAGCCATATGCAATAGCACAGGCTGCCTCGTTTACTTTTACTCATTTAATTGTATAGGGATGCCTGCATAACAGATGCACCAATGCCGCATGTTAGATACACAATGCAGAGCGATGCGCTGAATTGTAGCTGTATCGCACCGTATCGCTTATAACGCTGTATTTTTCTCCAGCGGTTGATACAGATTCCAGCCTTCGGCGCGCAAGCGCTCTGTCCATTCCTGTTGTCTGTCATACAGCAGATCCTTATGGCTATCAAATGGATTCTCCGGTGGCTTCACAATCTCCAGTACATCGATAGTGAATTGCTCCTTACCGAGACGCGACCAATCCGCCTGTAGCTCACGATGAACGAACGAGCCCATATTGAGTGAAAAGGTTCTACCATTTAATGAACGCAAATTAGGCAGGCTGTCTACCCATGCCTTGTGTTCAGCCAGATTACGTACGACATACACGCCAGCTTCGATTGGGGTTTCTTTATATTGCTGTTGCAGCTCTTTCCTGCGATCCATGCGATATCAGCTCCTTGATAGATAATTGATTGATTTTATACTTATTTTATAGATGTATTGTTATTTTGTCTATAATTAAATAAACAAATATATTTTTGTCTATTCAAAATATAGATAAATGCATAATGGTCGGTCTGTTGATTATCTACTTACCATCCATTTACCGATCAAGAATAGATTCCGATATGAAAAGAGTACGTATCTCTGGTTAAGCAACTACGCGCATACTCGCTGAGCAATTGCTTCACCTGCCTCAAAAATAAGTAGTCGTTCAAATTGTGTTCGCTTCGTACGCACGGTAAAATGGTGAAAAGACTTGCTGCTGCGCGATTTTGCGATAGAACGTGGCAGTGGCAACTAAAACGGGTAAGGATGTGAAGCTTTGAACAACTGGCTGAAATTGATTCTACTGCTGCTAGCTTCGGCAGTATTGACGAGATTGATCCCTTTCTCGTCGTTATTTCGCAATCTGGATACGATGATCCATGAGTTCAGCCATGCGATGGTTACGCTGCTCACCTCCGGGCGAGTCAGTCGAATTGAATTAAATGCAGATCATAGTGGAGTGACCTATTCGATGATTACGTCGGCATGGAGCGGTCTGCCGATTGGACTTGCTGGTTATATGGGTTCATCGATCTTTGTCGTATGGATGTTTTATCTGTATCACAAGCGTCAACAGCGCGTAGGCATTATCGTTACAGCGTCGATTGCCTTGATGATGCTCATTCTGTATGTGCATCATGGATTTGGAGTGATCTGGCTGATCGGCTTTATCGTGGTGAGCATTCTAATGCTGATCGGGCCGGAATGGCTACGTAACGGCTACTTTATGCTCATTATGTTTTTGACATTAGAGGAATCGGTCATATCGGCACTTACGATTCTACTTATGTCTGTTACCTCGCCTTCAGCTGCTGGAGATGCAGCCGGACTTGCTCGTCAATTCTTTTTGCCGCCTGTGGTATGGGGCGCATGGTTTGCTGTCTTTTCGATCTGGTGTGCAAGCAGAGCGGCGCGATTATTTTTGCGAGAGCGCAAGCCTGCTGGAGTACGCACACGTTCATCTTATAAGCGTGGAGGATATTCGCGATGAAGCCGAATGGAAGTGCAGGACGCCCGTGGGCGCTACGTGGAGCTAGTATTCAGATCGATCCGTTATTCCCGTATTATGCTGACCGTTCACCCGATAGTATCGCGGATGAACTGGTGCTGGCAGGTTATCGTACGGTGCATTATTTTGTCGTGAATGAGCAGAAGGTTGATCTGCGCCTGGTGGAGGCATTGCAGCGCAGAGAGATTGCGGTCTGGGCACTTGTGCTGGGGAACGGTACATTTAGCGCGGAGCATGCGCCGCCGCTATGGAAGCAGTGGCGTATGGAGCTACTGCGACCGATTAATGATGGATTTGAGCGATTTTCCCATTTTTCAACTGAATATATAGAATGGAAAAAAGAAGTGCTGTCCTATGTGCTGTCCAATGTGCCGTTTGATGGTGTGGAGGTGGCAGAGCCTTATTTTCCAGAGTGGAATGGATTGGAGCGAGGAGTATATGGAGACGTAGGGCCGCTGGCAGCACAGGCATTCCGTGCACGATATGGGGAAGAGATGCCAGAATTCCGTGATACGTCATCTTCGCGTTATTACACACGGGTACCTGAGCTATACGAAGCCTGGATTGATCTGCGTGTGGATGCAGTGAACGGACTTATTCATGAGCTGATCAATGGTGCCAAGGGAGCGCGTGAGGTTCGACCGGATATTCAGGTGGCTACCTGGTCGCTCGCGGTGCGCGATGACGATGCCGCGCGCAAGCTACGCGAATGGCAGGGGCTGGATGCAGTATCTATGATTGAGCTGGTGAAACCGGATCTTCATGTGCTACAGACGCATTGGCCGGACTGGATGAAGCGTGGATTGCCTGCCGACTATATTCGCGAATACGAGCCACTTGCCGCTTCGATTCGTGAGCGTTATCCCGATCTGCCACTCGGCATTCAGGCAGATATCGGCTCACGGGCGAGTATGATCAAGGGTCGCCGCTGGCTGGATGATTTTGAACATCATGCGTATGCGCTTGGGTATCGCACCTGGATGGCATATGAATATCATATTGGCGGTTATATGTATGCCGAGCCACCGCTTCCTTCATCCGGTCTGCGACTGGACGATGCTGAGGTGATGATCACCTATAACAAGCGAATTGACCCGGATTCGATCGGTGAGGTGCTGCTACATCTGTCCTCTGGCATGAGCCGTCCACAGGTAGTAAAGGTAACAGGATCGACAGTGGACGGGAATCGGCTGTTTTTGAGATTTGCGCGAGCGTTACCGGACACGCCATTTCAGTTGGAGGTACGTGATGTGCGTGACACACCAGAGCTATGGCTACTCAAGGGACGCAAGGCGAATCGTACACCGCGCCGAACCCGAGTATCGATCATCCGTCCGGTGACCTGAGTTGCTGCAATGAATTGAAGCTCTATTCATCTACCGATCTTCACTCTACTCTCTCAAATTGCATCCCAGAAAAGAGGAACCAACCATGATCGTATCCAGCATTGAATGGGTTATGCTGGCGTTGATCGTCATCGCCGTGATCGTATTTATTATCAAGCGTCCCTCGTTGATCGAGCACTTCGACCAATCGCCGTTATATAAATGGAATCGAATCAGCCTCAGTGGTAAGGCGGTATCCGGTGATGGCTCAGATTATTATTTGCTTACCCGTAGAGGACGCAGCAATAATCTGGTCGTCTATTTTTCCGGTGGCGGCATTAGCTGGAATCGTCATACGGCGACCAAGCCGTTCGGACTGCGCACCCTGCTGCAAAATCGAGAGCTAGGTTACTATTTTGCCAATATTCCCTTTTATAAGCCTGATCTGCTGGGCGGTATGCTGGACAATCAACGCCGGGATAATCCATTTCGAGATTGGAATATCGTCTACATCCCTTATGCGACCGGGGACTTTCATATCGGGAATAACAAGGTGAAATATAAAGATCGTGGGAAGCTGACCTTCACCGCGCATTATAGTGGACGTGATAATACACTGCGCGGATTGGAGTGGATGTTCCAGCACTTACCAGAGCCAGACAAGCTATTCATCGCTGGTGCAAGTGCAGGCGGCTTCGGCTCGGCATTCTGGGCGCCACATATTGCCGAGCATTATCCAAATGCGCAGGTGTACCATTATGCAGATGGTTCCTATCTATCTTCACATCGCTGGCCGCATATTATCGATGAGGTATGGAAAGCCGACTTCCAGCGTACGTTTGGCTATGAGATTGAGCATGATCTGATCGGTGCTGCCTTCCGTGCGAATGCAAAGCGTTTGCCAGCGAATACCATATTGCTACAATCGAATACCGTATATGACAAGGTACTGCCTTCGTATGAGGCGGTATTAAATGAACGTACTAAGGGGCTCGTCAGCGATGATCTGGAAATTACGAATGACTGGTCACTCGGTATGCTCGATTCGGCACGTCGATTGCGACAGGAGCTGGATAACTATCACTTTTTCATTACCGATTATGGAGTAGGTGGACGCAAGAAAAGACGCGGTACACCACACACCCTATCTCCATACAAAGTATTCTATTCCGCCCAGGAGAGTGGCGTGAAGTTGAGTCGCTGGCTGGACGATATCGTGAATCGCGGCAAACGCTATTCGGTCGGGAAGGAATTTGTAGAATTTCCAGATCGCTCATAGCCTATCGTATAAATGGACTGAATTGGAGATGAACGCTAGACAAGCTGGGTATAAATGAACGAACGAAAGAGGGGCAATCATCATGCTGGATACGCTGGCTGCAATAGAACAATATCGTCAACATGAGGTGGATGGTACGGTAACCGAGCGCTGGCTTAGCTATCTCGTATCCGCAGAGGAGCGAGTCGTTAATCTGGAGCGTGTAAGCACCCTGCGTGAGCTGAACGAAGCGAATCCGGTGCTGGATTATGTGGAGCGTACCCTACGTATTCTGGATCAGCTGCGTGTATCGTACTGGCTACGGGATATTGTGGAGGAAACGCTCTGCTGGGCAGAGACAGCCAAGGGTGGTACGGCACGTCAGCGTATCCGCTGGCAGGAGGATGGCATTAATCTGTTTGTGCATAATGAAGGCTCTGCGGCGCTATACGAGCGTGCGGTAAGTGTAGATGGAGAACGTGAGCGTCTGGTCGCGCTACTCATTCGTACGCATGGCTTGCTGGGTCAATTTTTGCGTGGAGAGGTGCCATTTGCAGATAATCTGCCGCTGGCAGATGTGGTCGCGCAAGGCACCCTGTCGCCGGAGGAGTTAAAAAGCACGCTGCTCGTGCTGAATCGCTGTATTATCGAAGCCGTTTCGCCGCAGCTATGGCAGCAGGTGCGAGATGAGCTATCCGTGCTTGTGCATGCTATCGCGTATGGCGAGCAGCCGCAGGGACTGGATGTGCAGAGTCGTATTTTACGATTACGGACAGGTAGTGAAGCACGCGGGGAGAATACGCTGGAGCGTCTGGCGGAGCTGTCTGAGGAAGCGCGAATCGAGCAGGTATTCCAGCGACTGGAGCAGCATACGTTCTGGTATGTGGAAGCGGCGCTCCAGGATTTCTCACTGGAGGAATTCGGCAAGGTATTCGCGCTTATCGCACGTCTGGTGCCAGCCGAGGTAAAGCATATTAGTTTCGAGCGGCTGATGAATAGCCTGTATTATGACTATAAAGGCGTGAAGAAGATCAATCTGTATAAGAAGCGGATGATCGAGAAATATCTATCGGATTGGAGCTGGGAGGCGTTACATGCAGGAGAGCCACCCGCAGACAGTCCACATCTGCAATGCGAGCTGGTGACCGAGCCGCATATTGCCGATACGGTCTTCTTCAACTTCCAGTTCTCAGCGGCGGCTGAGAAGCTGATCGAATTTTGCGTAGAGGCAGAGAAGTCACCGCTGTATGAGAAAGCAGTGCTGATGCTGTACGACCTGTTCGGCTTGCGCCGGGATGCGTACGATCGGTTTCATAACGAGGAGAGCTATCTCGCTACGATGAACCAGTCGGTCGATTACAAACGATTATTGCTGCGTTATGTGACCGGAAATACCGTACTGGATATCGGGCCAGGCGGTGGCGTAATGCTCGATCTGCTGGAGCAGGAAATGCCAGATCGACGCGCGATCGGGATCGATATTTCCGAAAATGTCATCGAAGCACTGGAGCGCCGTCGTCGTCTGGAAGGGCATCGCTGGGAAGTAATGAAGGGCGATGCACTGGCATTAAAGGAGACGATTGAGCAGGGCAGCGTGGACACGATTCTATTCTCATCGATTCTGCACGAGCTGTATTCGTACATTCCGCTCAATGGTCGTAAATTCAATCTGGATACCGTTGCGGCTGCCTTACTCAGCGCTTGCGATGTATTGCCGAGCGGTGGACGGATCATCATTCGCGACGGCATCATGACTGAGCCAACCGTACAACAGCGCCGAATTACATTTCTGGAGCCAGATGGCATGGCTGCGCTGGAACGTTATGCACGCGATTTCCAGGGACGAGCGATCCGTTATGAGGTGCGGGACGAGCAAACCGTGCAGATGCCTGTCAATGATGCGATGGAATTCCTGTACACCTATACATGGGGCGAGGAAGCCTATGTGCATGAGGTGCAGGAGCAGTTTGGTTATTTGACGCCAACGGGGTATCGTGAATTCATCGAGAATACACTGGGTGAGCAGGTACGCGTTGTACATCTGGAGGCATTTTTACAGCAGGGCTATACGGAAGCGCTGGAGCATCGGGTACGGATTACGGATGAATGGGAGATGCCAGTACCGCTTCCGGATAGTACGTGTATTATTGTGCTGGAAAAGGTGTAATTGAAATGAGAGCTGGCGATCGATTATACGAAAGCGGGTATCTGACACACGGAATCGTATTGGAGTGGCTGGTGAACGATACCGAGTTGCCAGACGTGTGTTGAGTGTCTGCACAGTATACGTTATCTGCAATAAACAGATGAGCAGAGCACCAATAAATCATTCCAATAAACGATTCAAACGATCACAACAAATTAAAGAGCAAACATTCAGGGCACCTCTGAAAATTCTGCACTGTATTCCATTGTGCTGTATGGTTTGCTATTGAATTCTTGTATTTTATTGGGTAAGCTGCATAAATATTGCACTTAACCTGGATACATCTTATATAGATAGGATACCAACCCTCTATCACGTCTAGCTGATGCTTGAATGCTCAGTGCTACAGACACAAGATAGAGGGTTTTTCCATATGTCCAAAGCCTACCTGTATACTGTGCGCGTCATCTACTCACTTGTTGACGCAATGATTATGCACATTTCTGCAAAAATGTGCTATTCGTAGGATATAAACACAGAGCCGCTTATGGACTTAGGAATTATTTTTAGGACAAACTGATAATATATGTAAAATTGACCATAAATGCCTCTATCCATATGTCAGCATGTATATAAAATAAACAAAGTAGCTTAGGGAATAGCTGCGCTAAATAGAGAATAGTAGAAATCTTGCACATTCATAGGAGGAGTGAGGCCATGTCATTCTGGGGACAAGTTGCACACTGGGCTGGGAATAAAGAGAAGCAGCTCGCAAACACTGCCAAGCATGCGGTAGCAGCAACGGTACATGCGGTTCAGCACGTGGAGCAAAAAACCGAAAAAGTCGTCAAACAAGTCGCACACGATACCATCAATATTAGTCATGCGGCAAAGCAAGCCTTTCAGCAAACAGAGAAAAAGGTCGCTCAGGCCGAGCATAAGGTCGAACAGCACGTTCAGCAAGCGGTTAGTCACTTTACGGAAAAAGCCAAGCAAGCAGAGCATACAGTCAGCCGTGCGATCGAGCATGCTGTCGAGAGTCATCCGGCAGTGAAGAACGCGGTCGAACATACCGAACAGGCCGTGCGTCATGTCACTCACGCCGTCGAGCAAAAAAGCAAGGAAGTGTATCACGCTGTCGAGCATGCCGAGCACAAAGTGGAAAGCAGCATCAAGCAAACTGTACATAATGCCGAGCATCGGGTAAGTCAGGTCACTCATGCCGCAGTTCGAGCAGAGCAAAAGGCAGAAACCGCCGTCAAACAAGCCGTCACGCCACTCGTGCATCACGCACAGCATAAAGTCAGTGAGACGTACCATGCTGCGATGAAGGCAGGTCGTGAGATCAAGCAGGAGGTCGAGCATGATGCACAAGCTGTCGTACAGGGTACCGAGCATGCCGTTAAAGCGACCACTCATGCTGCCAAACAGGCAGAGCAAGGCACCAAAGCCTTCCTGCATCAGGCGAAAACCGAGTTTGTCGACGATATTCACCGCCTGAGTCAGACGATGAAGCACGATGTGTCAGTGATCAAGCAAAAGGAACAGCAGGTTCAGCATCAGCTCGGTCAAACGATCCAGCACGCCAAGCAACAGGCCAAAGTAACCGGGCAACAAGTACACAGCGCCTACCAGAGCGTAGCGAAGACCGTAAGCCAGAGCGTCGATACCGCGAAGGAAGGCTACGATGGCGCCAAAGAGGCGATGATCAGCGATATGACATGGGGTCTTGCCCAGAAAGGCCCCACACCAACGGAGCATCCTGTCGCTCGTAAAACAGGCGAGCTGCTTGGTCACCTTGTAGCAACTGCACTGGGTGGAACAGAATTCGCAGGTGGAGCTACGGCTGAAGGTGGCGGCCTAGTACTGGACGCAGGTCTAATTACGGCTCCGATCGGTGTGTCTGTAGGCGTTGCAGGTGTGGCTGGAATTGTGCATGGATCGGGTGTGGTCGTGCAGGGGACGAAAAACACTTTACAAAGTGCGAAGGATTTGGTTCATTTAATTCAGGGTGAAGGCAAGGGCTCGGCTGGGAAGGTTGGGGCTGAGGGAGCGGGTAATGCTCGTTCTTCAGTAATTAGTCAAGAGATGGAGAAGAAAATATTAGACGGACAAAGAAAGATTCCTACTAGAAATGAATTAATCGGTGGTCATTCTCCAAATATTAACAATTCAAATCCTGGTTATGCAGTTCAAGAATTAACAATTAATGCAGATAAAACAAGAAAAGTTAAGTTTACTACCCAATTCCCTGATGGCAACTTATCCAACATTAAAACGAGTACTCTATTTCCAGAGACTTGGAGTGATTCGCAAATTATTAGTGGTATAAAAGACATTGGTGACGGAGCATCGATTGGAGTTCGTGCTTCGGATGGAGCGACTCTTCATAGAGGAACTGTTAACGGTGTTCAAATTGAAGTAATTAAAATAGGGGACAATGTTGTATCGGGGTATCCAACAGGTGGGGGAGCTACGCAACTTTTAAGTGGTTTTTCAGCACCTTGATTGAAATCTGACCCAAAGGAGAACTTTAATGTTTACAGAATTTAATGACTATTTGTCAGGTTATTTTACAGATGATTATT
Organism: Paenibacillus hunanensis; assembly: GCF_014645615.1. GTDB lineage: Bacteria > Bacillota > Bacilli > Paenibacillales > Paenibacillaceae > Saccharibacillus > Saccharibacillus hunanensis. The sequence continues at coordinate 63,632 of NZ_BMMB01000001.1, forward strand.
GGTATGATGAAGGTTTTTCAATTGCACAGGACATGTTGTTGCAATTCACTCCTTTGGATTGGGGAAAATTATCAAACTGCGCGTTAAATAAGCCAATAGAGTGGCAAAGAAAATTAGCATACTGCTTGCATAATGAATCTAACATGAATGAGTTGAATGTACTGTTAACCTTGTTAGACACAGATGATGAAGAGTTATTCGAATTATGTGTTGATGCATTAAGAAGTTTTACAAGTACTGAAGGTAAAAAATTGATATTAAAAAATCCTTCAATTCAACAAAGGGTTTATAAGTTAATCCCTCATTCAGGAGATGCGACAAAAAAAGTTTATGAGGAATTTTTAAAAAAGATACAAAGTTGACTACATTATTGGTGGGGCTACCTAGTTTCGAATGAATTCATCATTCAACCAATAGCGCAGATAACCCACGGAGTATCTGTATAAAGATTTCATCATTTCAGTTGTATGTATAACAATTCTCTAATTTTATACCCTAAATAACGCTATACCTTTGCATTAAATAGGTCGATTATGGTCAGACATAACCATTATTGACCTATTTTTGATTATCTCATTTTCTTACAGTTTTCAGAAAGCATCGTAACAAAGTGAACAATCGCAGAGATAGTAATCGTTATTTGCTTTGTTGCAACTTATCAACAGGATAGGATGACCACATATTTAGCTTAAGTAATCCCCGTATAAAGATTTCACCATTTTGATGACACACAAATCTATTTTAAGAATAAAAAGTGACCACTATTAATGCGTGAAAAGAACGCCAGGAGGCATTAAGCAAATGGGAACTTCTGCCTATATTATTATGGATCGAAAGAAATTCACAACAGAAAGATTGTTATCCGACACTATCATTGCCACATTTCATACTGATCTGATGCTTACATTAAATAATGATAAAGATTATTCTGAAGAGGGCGAATTTTTGTGTACCACATTAAATATCAGTGATAAGTTAGTAGTCGAAAACGGGAAGTCGTTTATTTATTATGTACATGCAACAAACTATCCTTATTTAACTTTTTATGATCATGAAGAGGTAGGCTTAGATCCAAGTAGAGATTTATGCCAAGTTGGTTATATTGAAGAAATATACGATGTACAAGAAATTATCTTTGAATTTATTTATGAATATCTCAAATTAAATCCAGAAGATTACTTTTGGATACCGGATTATGATTGGGTGTATAGCTGGGAAGATATGCAACATTTAAAATCACTTCCTTATGATCCACAATGGTGCTATAAAAATCCAAAGTATTGATTTAGGTGTTGATAACTTTTGAATATGTCCATCGTATCTGTAGCGACCTAAGCAAAGACAGATAATGCAGATTGATTTTAACAAGTTAAAGGGGATTAGATAAAAAGGAGTTACTACTACTCTTAACTCTTTAGATAAACTTAATAGGAGAGAAAGAACATGGGAACATCTGCTGTTATTTTGACACACCAGAATACGTATTCACCTGAAAAATTATTAGCAGACACAATTGTCTCGGTATTTCATGCAGATGCCAGTCTTTATTACGATAACAATAAAGATTTTTTTGCAGAAGGAGAATTTTTGTATACGACTTTGAATATTAATAACGGTTCTTTTTCAAAAGATCAGGCGCAGTCCATGGTTTTTTCTATCCCCGGAATTCATGATTCCAGTATTGAGTTTTATTATCATGAAGATTTGGAATTAGATTCTACATTGCAGTTATATCAAGTAGGACATATAGAAAATATCTATGGTGTACAAAGTTTAATATTTTCGTTCATCTATGAATATCTTAAATTAAATCCTAACGATTATTTTTGGATTACCGATTATGATTGGGTATATAGCTGGGAAGATATGCAGCATTTAAAATTACTTCCGTATGATCCGAAGTGGTGCTATAAAAATCCAAAAGGATGATTGTGCTGTTGTATCGCAATAAAGCAATACTGTACTTGATTTACGTTCATGATTCTTCCTCTAATGTACATGTAACAACTAAAAAACGATGATTAAGTCAACTGTATGCCCAACCGAAATTGCTCATTATTGAATCCATAATATTCATTAGATATTCTTGGTGGTAAATCTACTTCAAACTGTTATCCGGCATAGAGCAAATATATTTTTAAATACAGTAAGTTTAAATTGGCTTACAAGAGGAGTGCAAATATTGTATAAAGAGCTAGATGAATTTATAACTGAATGCCAGTATATGGTCGATTACTGGTATGACGTAGGTTGTATAATAGCAGTTGAAAAGCTAGCTCAATTTAATGCAACGGATTGGGAAGAACTACAAAGTAATATTGGGACTAAAACGTTAGAGTGGAGGGTAAAACTTGCGTATTGCTTGGATCATTCGTGCAATGCCCATGAACTTGAAACTTTATTATTATTAATTCATACGGATGATCGCGAATTGTTTGAAAGTTGCATTGATACACTCCGAAGTTTTACTACTCCTGAAAGTAAAGCGATGATACTCAATCATCCATCTATTCTTCAGCGAATACAAGACATACTGCCCCAAGCTGGTGTTGCTACGCAAAAAGTGCTGGAAGATTTTTTTAAGCAATTGTATGTATAACCTGCTTTTATATTTAAATCAATCATGATCCTAATAAATTAACCAGTTGCAGACCACTATATTCTTGAGGAGCCACCATATGAGTGAAGAGAATATACGAGCTAAGCTCGATTTACATAAAAAATGGATGGATACTTTTGGCAATGAGGGTGAGCGTTTGGTATTAGAAGATATGGACTTAAAAATGCTGAATGTATCCGATACATCTCTTGTAGAGGCATATTTAATTTCATGTGATTGTAGTGGTTTATATCTGGAAAATGTAGATGTCCGTAATACTTTATTGTGTTCATCTTCTTTTACAAACACGTCTGTACAAGCATGCGATTTTTATAGATCAGACCTTAGATATACCGATTTTTCAAAAGCTGTTATTAACAATAGCAGGTTCAATAAAAGCGATTGTTGGGCAGCAACGTTCGAGAACGCTATCATAGACGCTTGTGATTTTATTGGTGCTTCATTGTATCTTACCAACTTTCAAAATGCTACCTTGGGAAATGTAGATATCTGTGCAGCAAGCTTTGCAGAAACGTTGTTAAACGGAACGAAGCTCAAAAGCATTAAGGGAATCGAAGAAGCTTTTTTTGAAAGTATTAATATTGGAACAGTAGAGCAACCGCATATTCTGTTCCATGATGAAGCTAGACAATGGTTGCGAGATCAGCAGGATTGAATATTTTTAAGCTTATTGGAAGGGAAGATACAAGATGGACTATGCCTTATTTTTGAGCACTCCTTTAGATCAAGAAACATTGAGAACAACAGTTTACAATATAGTATGCCAAGCAGTTGAAAATGAAGTGACTGCATATGAAGAATTCTCTCGTATTAGCTGTAAATACTTCGTACTTGATATTGAGACGGAAGATATTATTAGTCTGGATTTTATAAGAGCAGAATATAATATGCATATTAATGCGGAAATTGGAATTCAGTTGTTTGGCCAATCATTTGAGAAGGGGTTGGACATATTATTTCATGTATTTGGTAATATGATTAAAGTATTCAATCCTGATCTGGTGTTGGTGGAGAATGGTACAGATCAATTATTTAGAAAAGAAAATGATACAGTAATTGTAAATACAAAACTTGATCAATATCAAATCAAATATCTGTCAAATGAGAGGATAACTTTACTTGGGCTACCTTGCGTTCATCATAAACTATTGAACTAGAATAGTGAATAAATAGCATAAGCGCTAAAATGATGCTTGGGAGAGGTTAGACATGGAAGTTAAAAAGGAACTTGCCCCTTAACCGAGGCATACAAAGATTTTATAAAAAGCTAATGGTTTTACCTCATAAAAGATAGCTTTATATGTAATAACCATAGTTATGTGATGGATCGATTTTTATGAACAGTCTTCGGAGTTAGCCTCTGTAACTTATTTACAAGTCATTGCTTTACGGAGTTTGTAGATATGTAAACTGAATAAGTTGAATGAAATTAAAGGCTCACATCGTTCTAACAACAGCAACGGTGTGAGCCTTTAGCCTGTAATCGAAACATGCAATGATTTACGTAGATGAATAAATAAAAAGGTGAATTTAAATGTTAGAAGCAGTTATTTTAAATTCATTATTACTATAACCTACTCCTTATCCTCATCCTCCGGCAACGTATTATCCCGAGGCAGCTCATTATGAATAATACGCTTCTGCACCTCATCATCTCCTGCGCCAGGGAATGAATCCTCACGGAACAAGCCAAACGACTCATCATTATCGCGCTCGGTCACGAGATTCTTTTCTTCCTGCTCTTCCGGTTTAGAACGATCCTCACTCATCATGATCCCTCCTTTGCTATATAAAATGGTCTGTACCCTGCGCATATTCGAATTCGTTTGTTACAGCCTACTCTATATCTATATTCATCTATCTGCATGCGTCTATCTTCATTCGTCACAGCCGAAATCACAGCGTAACTATCCCACTGCAATCTACAACCATACCTCTGTAAACTACAATTATGCTGTACGATATAGTTAATATGGAATCCATTCCCACGCAATCACTTTATGCGCAACCACTTTATAGGCAATCAATCACTCACACGCGACGACGATCCACATCATCCACGATCTCATCATCACCAACCGAGCCATTGCGCAGATCTGTCCCATGAGCATCCTGATCATATGACGAAGGCACGGATGGGTCTTCCGGCGTCTCGCCGCCGTTAAATTCATCGGCATCCGGTATGTCTGGCAGTGGCGCATCCTCATCATCCAGCGCGTATTCTTCTTGACCGACATCAACTGTATTCATGTCGTCCTCCATACCAATCGTGCCTGCTGGCGCAATCTCGTCAGAAGCTACATGTCCATGCATCCCACGATCGGTCGCGATCGCCTGATCCATCACGCCTGCATCGGCTTCATCCTCCAGACGGTTAACCGATTCTGGCTCACTCACCACCGAGCGTACGCCATCCTCATCCCGCACTGTAGGCTGTACCGTATCCAGCTCATTATCTGGAATGCTGCGTAGCTCCTGTTCGTCATGTCCAGTCACGGCATCCATGGTGCGGTAACGGTTATATTCCTGTGCAGCTGCGTCTTTATTATGATTAAAATTCGTACTCATGCCGATCATCTCCTCAGTTGTCGTGAATTTGTATGTTGAACTGGTGATCCAGCTATGTCCGGGTCTTCATGTTGAGCGTCCCTATGACAGCGCCTACTCGTCTTTACCCGCAAATGAGCATCATGACATCGTTTACGAGGATGGAGCTCCTTTTTCCTTATTATGCTTATCTGCAAAATAGATCATTTATGCCTATCGTATCTATCCACTGTTCATTCACAGCTTTCATTTGTCTCAATTTGGAGATTTTGCCCAACAGGAGTAGAATGGACGATAACGAAAGGATGTGTGGGCGTGCATGGAGTTTTCTTGGAAGCGTAATCTTGTGGTGATCTGGGTCGGTGTCTTCTTTTGTAGTATGGCGTATTCGATCTCGATTCCGTTTTTGCCGATCTTTTTGGAAACCGAGCTGGGAGTGACTCGCCATCTGGAAGTATGGTCAGGTGTCGCCTTTGGGATTACCTTCCTGGCGAGTGCCTTGATTGCTCCATTCTGGGGCTCACTGTCGGATAAGTATGGACGGAAGCCGATGCTGATTCGTTCCGGCTTTAGTCTGGCGGTACTATATTTAATTAGCTACTTTGTAACCGATCCGTATGTATTTTTGCTGGTGCGTTTGTTTCAGGGCTTGCTGGCAGGGTTTGTGCCTGCATCGATTGCACTTGTCGGTACAAATACACCGGAGGACAAGACAGGCTATGCACTTGGTATTATGGCGACCTCGGGCGCAACAGGTACGATTATTGGGCCGCTGATTGGTGGAGTGGTCAGCTACTACATAGGTAACCGTAATGCGTTCCTGTTTTCGGCGCTAATCGTGCTCATCGCGGCGCTAATCGCGACGATCTGGGTGAAGGAGCATAATTTTAATCGCTCGGCGAAGCGTTCTAACGTACTCAGCGATATTCGTCAGGCAGCTGCGAATCCGATTTTTGTCTCGCTACTCGTCTTAACAGGGGTGGCTAACTTCTCGGTTATGATTCTGGAGCCGCTCATTACGATCTATGTCAAAGGGCTGGGCGTATCGACGAGCAGTGCTTCACTGAGTGCGGGCATTGTGTTTTCAGCGGTGGGGGTGGCTACGCTGATTATGGCGCCGCGCTGGGGGAAGATTGGTTCACGTATTGGCTTTGGTAAGGTGCTTCTGATTGGCTTGATCGGTAGTGGGATCGGCAATGTATTGCAGTTCCTGCTCGCTAATATATGGGGCTTTGGCATGCTGCGCTTTGGATACGGACTGTTCTTCGCTGCCGTGATGCCGTCGATTAATGCTTTGATCGTCAAGGTAACGCCATCTGATTTCCGTGGACGCGCGTTTGGCTTGAACCAGTCTGCATCTCAGATTGCTACGATGGCAGGGCCGCTCATTGGCGGTCTGCTGGGCTCGATACTCGATATCCGATATGTGTTTATCGTCAATGGATTGCTGCTGCTGTTCTGTGCTGTATTTGTCGCTCGGCGCAAATGGGATGTCTCGCCTGAGCTGGCGACCCCAGCCGATTCGGTTGCCAAGGTACAAACAAAGCAGTCATAATAGAATAGACGTATGTGTATGAGCAGTAATGAAGCTGTTTAATAGAAGTCGTTATATACAAGCGATGCACAGGTAATGGAGGAATACAATCGTTATGGCAAAATCAAAATATTATGTCGTCTGGGAAGGGCACCAGCCAGGCGTATACAGCTCATGGCCGGAATGCCAGAAGCAAACGAGCGGCTACAAGGATGCGAAATACAAATCATACGAGTCACGCGCCGAGGCAGAGCAAGCCTACCGTGATGGCTGGAAAAAGCACTGGGGTCAATCTGCCGGCGCAGCTAAAGGCAAATCGACAGCTACAGGCAGCAAAACTGGAAGCTATGGTAAGCGTCAGGCAGCCGCGACCAACATTCCGATGGATCAGATCGATTATGATAGCATTTCTGTTGATGTGGGCACACGTGGTAACCCGGGCCCGGTTGAGTATAAAGGGGTAGATACCCGCACCGGACAGGTTATTTTCAGCAAAGGCCCGATCGCAAAAGGCACGAATAATATGGGTGAATTTTTAGCTATCGTGCACGCGCTTGCCTATCTGAATAAGCAGGGTAGCAACAAGACTGTCTACAGCGACTCCGAAAATGCACTCAAATGGGTGAAGCAGAAAAAAGCAGCCTCTACCCTCGTACGTGACGAATCCACCGCCGAAATCTGGGAGCTGGTCGACCGTGCAGAGGAATGGCTACGTACCCATAAGTACACGAATAAGCTACTGAAATGGGAAACACGAAGCTGGGGCGAGATCAAAGCCGATTATGGACGGAAGTAAATCAAGCATTAAAAATATCCGCTACATCACATGGGGGTGATATAGCGGATATTTTTCTGTCTATGCTGAGCTACAGGCGAAATTTTCATCTATTGTTTTACTTCAATTGATTGTAAGCATAAAAATTGATTGTAGATGTAAAATCCAAAGTCCAAAATTAAAAATCTGCCCGTAGCCTTACTGAGCCTTTGCTCGTATTGCTTGTCGGAATAGTTGCTATAAGCTAAAATCCAATATCTATTCATCATAGCTTATTCATGGATACCTATCAGACACAACGATACCACTCTATTGCATCATGACGGTTCATTCAGGATCATCCCCTGGCACCCGATCTGTAGCCTGATTCGCATCAGAAGCCTCGTCTTCCGGGTCTGCCTGTGGGTGGGTATCCGAATCCTCTTCATCGACAATCGTATGAATGATCGGCTCGTCCAATCTCTCCGGATGAATGACCGCAAGCTCCGCATCGCGCGGCAGTTCGGCTTCCAGCTCCTCATCCACAGGCTGGGCATCCTCGTCATCCAGCAGGGTGTCCCGTGTCTTCCAGAACACATCATCATAATGCTTTTTGTCTGCCATGTTGATCAGCTCCTTGCCTTTACGGATTTTGGAGGGCAATATGCCTCCCTACTGGAGCTTACCCGTCCTATCCGATCACCAAACAGCCGATTCGGTACAAGTGGACAGCCGCCCCTCGTTCTAAAAATGGACAAACACAGTTGATTTGGTAGAGACTAGGAATTTAGTAGTGTTCCTCCCACAATGGACGCAGTATAATAGAGGTTGTGGGATTTAACGATTCTAGGCTGCATACATAGATACATAATTTGAAGGACGGTATATTGGTGGCTCTGTCGCCCACCTGAATAAAGCTGGCTGCTGGACAGACTGACTGATAATGAGGTGCTCCATGAAAACGATGTCCAAGGCGTTTGTACTATTTTTATTGATCATGATTATCGGTTTGCTTGCCCTGTCGCTGTCTACAAATACGCGTGAGGATCAGAAGTTTCAACGTATCGATTACTGGCAGGTACGCTGGCAAGCACAAAATACATTTACCGCGAAGCCGTGGAATGATGACCAGAATGCCTACTGGACATCATCTCAGTTAATGAAGGATGGCAAGCCGGTGAATAGCTCTTCCGCATGGATTCGTATTCCGTTGCCCGAGCTGAACTGGAATACCTCCGGTCTGCTCATTCGTGAATTGCAGGGGAAGCATGTGATCGTGTATCTGGATGATAACAAAATCTATGAGTCCAGACGCGGCTATGCGTATGAGCAGAACCAGCTATTATTACCACTAACTCGAGATGATTCGTACAAAATGGTCTATATCTGGGTCGAATCGGCGCGGGAGAAGATTGGCTTAACGAAAGGTATTCTGATCGGCGATTATCAGGATATTTTGACTGCGTATGTCAGCTCCGATCTGACGGATGTGGTGATCGGCTTCTCATTTGTACTGGTCGCGCTTATTATGGCCTTTTGCTCGTTCTTTTTGGAGGGGCAGGCAAGGCGAATGTGGCTTAGTCTGTGTGTTGTTATTTTGGCGCTTGGCTTACTTGTGGTCACGTATTCGCCGTTTTTGTTTACGTTTTATCCGTATGGGGATCGAGTGTACACGCTATTGTTTGATATTAGTCTGTTCGTGCTTGTGCCTGCTTTTTATGAGTTTTTTGAAAGTGTGTTCGGTCAGGGCTACCGTGGGCTCATTCACCGGATGAAGCAGGCGCAATATATCTATTCGGCGCTCTGTCTGCTTGCCCTGATTGGCAACGCACTTACCCATGATCGTTATTTTAAAATTTATTATGTGATGACCGTGCTGATTTTTGGGGTGTTTATGCTTATCGGTCTGATCATGTTCCTAGTTATGACGCTGCGTTTTGCGATGAATCGTAATCGAGCGGCACAGATTTTTGCAGCGGGCTTTTCTGTGTTTGCACTGATTACCGGCTTTGAGCTGATCTGGTTCTATATACAGGATGGTGACTACAAGCTGGTGCTGTGGAAATGGGGCGTGATCTTCTTCGTCATTGCGCTCATTGCGATTATGGGACGTATCTTTGCTGAGAATCGGCGGCAGGCGATTGAATATTCGCGTCAGCTGGAGCTGTTCAATAATGAGCTGCAACGCTCGGAGAAGATGGATATGATTAGCGAGCTGGCGGCATCAGTAGCGCATGAGGTACGCAATCCGCTTCAGGTGACGCGCGGCTTCCTGCAATTAACCCGTATGAACACGGACGATAAGGGACGCGAGCATTTGAAAATGGCACTGGATGAGCTGGATCGTGCATCTGATATCATCACGGACTTTCTTACTTTTGCCAAGCCGCAGTTCGATAAGATTGATCTGCTGGATCTCAAGGAAGAATTTTCGCACATCGAAAATATTATGCAGCCGCTCGCCAGCCTACAGGGTGGTACGCTAGCGATCAATATTCCAGATGGTCTGCACATTCGCGGCAATTCCTCCAAGTTCAAGCAAGCCTGCATCAATATGATTAAGAATAGTATTGAAGCGCTACGTAATGAAGGACAGGTTACGATTCGAGCCTGGCAGGAGGAGCAGCACATCATCATTAGCATCCGTGATAATGGTGCGGGCATGAATGAGCAGGAGCTAGCACGACTTGGTGAGCCGTACTTTTCCAACAAAACCAAGGGCACTGGGTTGGGACTCATGGTCACCTTCCGCATCATTGAAGCGATGGGTGGTCAACTGGAATTTCATAGCAAAAAAGGGGAAGGAACCGAAGCCGTTCTTACTTTTCCGTTGGTCGAGCCTGTGTAAAACAGGCGACTGACGGCAGGTAAGAGCGGTTTTTTTATATTATTTGACTGGAAAAGCACAAAATATAGCAGAATATTAAAAGGGAATAGCAGAATCGTGTAATAACATACATTAAGAAAACGCTTACAATAAAAGGGTAAACCATCGTGTTGTCCCGGCAGCGTAAGCAACTCCATTTGCCGGTCAAGCGAACGAAGCACAAAGGAGGAATGTTCATTGGATACAGCCAAGTCGATCCCAGCAGTACGCGCCAAGCGCACCAAGCGGAAAACGTTCAAAAACAGCCGGATGCTCCTGCTGATGTGCTTGCCTGCGATTTTGTTTTTCTGCATCTTCGCGTACTTGCCTATGCCCGGATTGTACCTTGCCTTCGTCAAGTACAACTATACCGACGGTATTTTCAGCAGTCCGTTTGTCGGTTGGGACAATTTCAAGTTCCTCGTCATGACAGGTGATCTGTGGAGACTAACGTTCAACACCATCGCCTACAATGCAGCTTTCATTCTGATCGGTAACGTTGCCCAGATTACGGTAGCGATCCTGCTGAATGAAATCCGTAAAAAATGGTTCAAAAAGGTAACTCAGACGCTGATGTTCCTGCCTTACTTTATCTCGGCGGTTCTGGTCGGTCTGCTCGCTTACAACATTTTGAGCTATGATTACGGCTTGCTGAACCATGTGCTGGCATCGCTCGGACTGAATCCAGTCAAAGCGTATTCCGAGCCAAGTCTGTGGCCATTCATCATCGTCATTACGTACCTGTGGCAAACGACAGGATATGGTTCGATTGTCTACTTTGCTGCCATCATGGGTCTGGATAGTGAAATTGTGGAAGCGTCAGAGATCGATGGTGCCAATGCATTCCAGCGTATTATCCATATCGTTATTCCATGGCTCAAGCCAACGTTTATCATTTTGCTGCTGTTCTCACTCGGAGGTATTCTCAAAGGGAACTTCGGCTTGTTCTATAACCTGGTCGGTGCGAATAACACGGCATTGTACGCCAGCACCGATATTATCGAAACGTATGTATTCCGCTCCCTGATGACGAATTTCAACTTCTCAATGGGTAGTGCGGTCAGCTTGTACCAGTCGGTATTCGGCTTTGTCGTCGTATTGACTGCGAACTGGATTATCAAAAAAGTATCGCCTGAAAACTCACTATTCTAGGAGGTGACCGGTATGGACATGAATGCCAAAAGCGATCTGATCGGAGGCAACACGCCGCGTCCGGCACGTATCCGCTCCGATGCCAGTGAGGTCATTGTACGCTGGTTCGGTTACATCGTAATCGGTGCATTTGCGATCTGTTGTTTGTTGCCGTTTCTGCTCATTCTCGGAACGTCCTTTACGAGTGAGTCCTCGGTGAAAAAGTTCGGTTTTACGATCTGGCCGCATGAATTTAGTACCTTTGCTTACCAGATTGTATTTGAGAATCCGAAGCTGATTATCGGTTCCTATCTCGTTACGATTGGACTAACTGTCGTCGGTACGATCATCGGTCTGTTTATCGTAGCGATGACTGGCTATGCGTTACAGCGTCCAGATTTTACGTATCGGAATAAAATTTCGTTCTTTATCTACTTCACGACCCTGTTTTCCGGTGGTCTGGTACCATTTTACCTGCTGATCACCCAGTACCTGGAGCTGAAGGATAATTATCTGGCAGTCTTGCTGCCTGGCTTGCTCAGTCCATTTCTGATCATTATGATGAAAAGCTTTGTTCGTTCTATTCCGCATGCGATTACCGAATCAGCGAAAATTGATGGAGCAGGCGATTTTACGATTTTCCTGCGCTTGATCCTGCCGATGTCGACGCCTGCACTGGCGACGATCGGGCTGTTCATCGCACTGGGCTACTGGAATGAATGGTACAATGCGATGCTGTTCCTATCGCCAGATATGGACTATCGTCCACTGCAATTGTTCCTGTATAACGTGGTTACCAGTGCCGACTTTATTCGTAACTCTGCTGCCTCGTCGAATGTGTCGATGAGCGATGTGCCGCTGGAGACGATGAAGATGGCAACAGCAGTCGTTGCGACCGGGCCAGTAATTCTGTTCTACCCGTTCGTGCAGCGCTATTTTATCAAGGGAATCACGGTCGGTGCCGTTAAGGGCTGAACGCTTCCGTCGCTCTATGGAGGGACAGCTCTTCATAGGACGGCATATAGATGAAATGAGGAAGATACTGCATCACAGGTATGGCTAGTAGGCATGCCGCCGATTTCGCATTCAGACCAACAACTCATGGGGGGTTAATGTATGTGGAAATACCGTAAGTGGATCGCCGCATTGCTCGTAAGCATCATGGTATTTGCGCTCGCAGCATGTGGTGGCAAAAGCTCCAGCAGCGCCGGAGATGACAAGTCCCAGTTCGTTACAGTTACCTTTGTAGCGCTCGGAGATAAGCCGAAAAACGGTCAGTTTGAAAAGGTAATGGATAAAGTTAACGCGATTATGAAGGAAAAGATCAATGCCAATGTACAATGGAAATGGGTAGAATGGGCAGACTGGCAAACCAAATACAATCTGCTGCTCGCCTCCGGTGAACCGGTCGATCTCGTTACGATCGGTACTGACTGGCTCGATACATGGGGCAATGCACAACGCGGTGCATTTATGCCACTGGATGATCTGCTGCCAAAATATGCGCCAGAAACATGGAAATCAATTCCACAGGAAGATTGGGCGCAAAGTAAATATAACGGTAAAATTGTACTTATCCCTGAAAACGATTACACGCAATGGATTAACCACGGCTTCTTCTATCGTGGCGACTGGGCGAAGCAAGCTGGCATTACCGAGCCAATCAAGGATTGGGATACAATCGGTAAGTATCTGCAATGGATCAAGGACAATAAGCCTGGCGTAATTCCTTGGGATGTGCAAGCAAGTGACAGCATCTTCGGCGGTTGGGTACAATCCCATACGCAAAATCTGGAGCTGCCAATCTCTACTGGCTATCTGCCTGTATTTGCTGGCAAATCCTATGATGAGCGCTACACTGTAGTCAGTCCTGTTTTCGACGATACGTTCCTTGATTTTGCGAAAACGATGAAGCAGTGGGCAGACAATGGCTACTGGCGCGAAGATGTACTGAACAACAAAAACGATACACGTACCGCACTGCAAGCGGGTCAAACTGGTATGGATCAACACCATACCCAGACCTTCTCCGGTCTGCGTGTACAAATGGACAAAAAGCAACCTGGCTCTGAGCTGCAAATGTTCCCATTCTCCCGTCAAAGTGGCAACCTGCTGGAAATGCCAATCACGCACGGCGGTGTAGCACTGGGCGCGCACAGCAAAAATCCAGAGCGCGCATTGATGGCATATGACCTGATGCGTAATAACAAAGAAATCTATCAATTGCTGAACTATGGTATCGAAGGTACACAATATGTCATCAAAGATGGCAAGCGTACACTGCCAGATGGCTATGATGAAACCAAAGACGGCTTCTACTCCGACTTCTGGGCAGGCCGTATGGATAAATTCGAAATTCCAAGTGACACCACATGGGATAAGATCGATACCCTGTACAGCGAGTACGACAAAATCAAAAAGCCGTATCTTTACGGACAATTCGTGTTCGATAATACGAATGTTCAATCGGAGCTGACCGCGATTTCGCAGGTGACAGCCGAAATGGGCCCAGCGATCACCTATGGTAAAGCAGGCGACCCAACACAGGCTGTGCAGGACTTCCGCGACAAGCTGAAGCTGGCTGGCTATGATAAAGTGATGGCAGAGCTGCAACGTCAGCTGGATGCGTACAAAGCGCAGATGGATAGCAGTGGCGCTGCGAAGTAAGCCATGAAATAAGAGATACGCAGTACAAGATGAATCGTCTGAAATGAAACGTCTGATCTAAAATAAGAAGTATGTAAGAAGTAGGAATAAAGCGATACCAATAAGCAGTACAAGGAGTACGCTACAATGAAATCCCGTAGCGTACCCCTCTCAATCGCTTAAATAGGCTCTTACCTGGTATTTTCATACCATGGTAAGAGCCTATTTATCGTATCTGCTAAATAATAAGCTTTCTCTATACATCTACGCCTCTATACTCTGCCTCTATACCCTGCCTCTATACCCTATTATCCAGACTCATCATTCCTACACATCAAAGTACCGTACTAAGCCCTGAGTGGTAAAATAAACGCTCTGACAGCTCCTGCATCCTATCTCAATAGGCGGCGACTTTGTTTCTTTTCTAACTGCTCAGAGTTGTGCTTGCTACATATTCACTCGTTTAAGTCGATGATCTGGTAACGGTACCAGCCAGCTGATTAGAAAAAAGTTACGAAGAAGAAGCACAGCCACCTGACGGATTCAGGCTGCTGCGATATAGCGAAGGACTAATACCGAAATGACGTGTAAATTTACAGGTGAAATACGTTTGCGAGTTGAATCCAACCTCATACGCAATCTCACCCACATACCGACAGGTGGAGGCGAGCAGATGCTGTGCACGCTCCAGTCTTAGACGAATGAGCGTATCCATAATCGTCTCACCGGTATGCGATTTGTACAGATGGGACAGCCGTGAAGGAGAGAGACAGACCAGCTGGGCAAGCTGCTCAATCCGAATATCCTCAGCATAATGCTCCTGCAAATAGTGAAGCACCTCCTCGATCCGTGAATCCGAGTTGTTTTGCAAGGCAGGCTGTTCATGCACAGTAAGCAATAACAGCAGCTCACTCAGCAAATGAAAGGACAATTGCCGATAGCCTGGATGCTCGGCATGTTCGCCATATTCCATCAATCGCTCCAATCCATACTCGATCTGCTGACCTAGCTTGCGATCTGCGATCTGAAGGGGTTGCTGGGAATCCGTTGTTTGCAGCCTATGAAGCCAGATCGACCACTGGGAATAGGCGGTAAACTGACAGCATATACCGCTAGCTGCGGCAACGACGGATTGCAGCAATTCCTGACGTAGCTTGCCGGGCGCCATCAGATACATCTGCCCATAGCTACCCATATGAGGGGACGAAGCCGTCTTCGCTGTAGCATTCACATACAACAGCGTCCATTTGCTATCATCCAGCGTTGGATCATAGCGAAGTGAGAACGTCGGCAAATTGTAATATTCCAGCATAATTTCGGTACTCATCAATGCAGGCCTCCTTAATTACGTATACCAGACATAGATAGAAACGAGCTGCATAGAATAATGTAAGCGTTTTTATAAATAGAATAATCAAACCATTAACATCGCACAAGGGAGAAAAGACGCACTTGCATATAAAAAAAGCGCAATCCGTCTCTTTAACGAATTGCACTTTTTAATTCAGTTATGAATGTGAAATGTAATTTCAGAGAAACTTGTGTATGAACAAGCTGAAAGGAAAGGATGGTTGACGATTTACCAGGAAGCCTCGGTTTTTAAACGAGAATAGGCAGCTACATCAGATGGCTTTGGAGGAATGACAAGATACAATTCCTCAGGTGTTTCTTCGATGGTTGTCAGTTTAACATGCTCTGGAAAGGAGATTCCCATGATTTCCTGTAGCGCCTGCTTGGGATTGCTTTTCAATAGCTCCATGAAACGTGGGTCTTCCCATGCTTTCTGAATTACCTGCGTATGAAAAACGGCTTGGCTAGACATACCCATCATCCCTCTCTCAAAATGGTTATATTTTCCTATTACTATAACACGCAATAATCCTAAAATCCACAACTTTTGTAATATTCTTCATGTTGTTTTCAGTTCGAAAGCTTCGCATAATACCAGATGCTCCCCTGTTGAAGCAATAGGCTACGATGCTGTTCAACCTGCTCTGACATGCGTGTTAGCTGACGGATAAGATAAGCATGAAACTGGGATAGATAGGGATTGAGCGAAGCGGTGTCTGCGGCTATGTAGCTATCAGCAGCCATGGAGGTATAGCGCTGTAAAATATGACGGTCATAAATGGCTTGCTGTACCTGAACCTCAGTTAATACCGTAGGAGTGGACAGTGCTTCATCCGCATGCTGCTCCAGCGCATCATATTCGTGGCGAATGAGCGATAGCAGGCAATTATAGCTACCGGATGCAAGATCCTCGCGCCAGTCCGCTGCATCATCATTCATTTGTAGAACGAGTAGTACGCGTTCAAGCTGCTCCAGTAGCGCAGGTAGCTGTGAGGAGAGATTCGCTTCCAGCATCATGATGATGACGGATAGCTTGATAGGGCTGGCTTTGCCAGCAACACGATGTTGGGCGTGGAGAAAATAATCCGATTCGCTCTCATCATAGACTGCGGAAGCCCATTCTGCACTCAGATCCTGATAATATTCCCATAGCTGATCATGATGCTGAGAACTGGTAGCAGCGGACATTGCTTGAATGAATTCACTGTGAAGAAGCTGACTGAGCGGAATGAGCGAACGCATATCGGGTGCGTCCTCAGCGGCTTGCTGCTGCGCCGTATCCATCAGATCATCCTGAATGAAGAAGTGCAGCATTCCCATCACATTGCCAAGTGCGGCTTGACGTGCGGTTTGCAGGAGCGCATCTGAGGTGGAAGATTCGAGGCGTGCCGACAGCATGCGTTCGAGCCAGAAGGGCAGAAGATAGCAAATATAATTTTTTGTGCTCCCACGTGTGCGAATGTCGAATGCTGACAGGTAACGAAGACCTATCTCATGAAGCGGAGCAGGGAATGCGCGAACCCGTTTCTCCGCCTGCTGGAACAGGCGTTCAAGCTGTGGTCTAAAATCCTCGAGCCAATCCATATACGATCACCTCCGAAGGGTCTGAAGCTACTTTCATTATAGCCAATCGTTCTGGTGTTGCCCATCATAATTATGCTGATTGGAGGCCATCTCATGTCCGATGGGTAGCCTTTTCTACAGGGCGTAAATACCTATTTCGTTCAAAATGGTACAGATCGAGCAAGGCGTCAACTAGCATCTATAGGAAAATGGACATCGCACAGTGTAACGCCTCGCTTTGCAAGGAGTCCTGAAGTACGATAGAACCACTGTACAATCGGATGCCATATCAGGATACATAATGAAAAAATAAAAATATTTGAATACAAGTGATACAAATCCAGCGGCATGCCCGTCTTTCTTATAGCTGCAGCGGAAAGGAGCATCCATTTGATGAACAAACCGGAGCCGGAACAGTTCAAACAGATTTTTTATGAACATTACCCCAGTGTCAAACGCAAACTAAATGCAATGGTTCGTGACGAAGCAGCGGCTGACGATCTGGCGCAGGAGGTCTTCCTCCGCCTCTATCGCAATCCGCCAGATCAGCTTGAGGCGATTGGTGCCTGGCTGCATCGTGTGCTAACCCGAATTGCTTATGACTATATGGATAAAAAGGCGCGTGAACGCCGTTTACAAAATAAGCAGGAGCAATACTATGACCTGAATGAGTCGATCACCCCGGACGGAGAACAAACCGTAATCCGAGAGCAGGAGCAAGCCGAGCTGCATGAATGGCTGGATCAGCTGCCCGAGCGAGATAAGCAGGCATTATTGATGAAATATTCAGGCTACAGCTATTCGGAAATTGCCGAGCAATTGCAGCTCAGACCACCGATCGTAGGCACACTGCTTCATCGTGCAACGAACAAGTTACGTAAAAAAATGCTGAATTCCACCTGATCAAGTCAATATGTATTGAAGCTTACCCATACAAATAAAGGAGGAAGTTGCAGGTGAATAGACATCCTATGCAAGGAAACGATGACACTATCAACCAACACGACACGAAGCACCGTCCCGCTGACGATGCTCGAAATAATACGGCTGATCGTGCTGACACCGATGCAGCCTGGATGAAAATGCAGGCGCTGCTTGCCAATGAAGAACCTCATCCGAACTGGCAGCAATGGAACGAATACCAGCCGACCGTATCTGATGTATCCACACCGGAGCCCACCCCAATATCGAATGTGAAAGGATTGAAGACAATGAATCATCAACCATCCCCTACACCCCAACAGACGAATACAAAAACCCAATCACGCCGCTTTGGCAGTAAAGCTCGTAAATGGACAGCTGGTATTGCCGCGTGCGTTGTGGCAGGTACGATATTAGCCACCCCTTTTGGTAATAATGCACTGGCATCGCTGTTAAATCAGTTCCGTATGCAGGATTTGACGGCAATCAATAATGACGGGATCACAAATATGATCGATCAATATCATGAAAAAGGTGTAACGACCGAGGATATGAACCGTTTCGGTACATTCTCGTCCACTAGCGGTACGTACGAAGGCGAACAGACAGCCCATCAAGCGCTAAGCAAGCTGGGGTATAAAGCTCTCCCCGCATCCGCACTAAAGCAGTTTGAAGATCGTGTGTATATTTTCAGATCGCAGACAGACACGTACAAACTGAATACAAATGCTGTGAATAGCGCGATTACACGTCTGGGTGGTACAACGTTATTGCCAGAAGAAATGAATGGCAAGCTCATCACGATCAATCAACCAGAGACGATCCACTACCAGATGATTCAGTCTGATCCAAATAGTAATCCGGATAATACGTGGGCGAATCTGGAGCAAATGGCGGTACCCAAAGTAACCTTTGATGAAGGAGTAGACCCTGCTCGTCTGTTTGAAACGCTAGCAGATCTGCCATTGGTACCACAGGATGTAAAAGATATGCTGCAAAAACAAAGAGTATTAAACGGCGAGTTGCCGCTACCTGTTGTGTCTAATAAACAAAGTCAACGTGTACAGGTAAACAATATCCCGGTTGTCATTCAAGAGCAGCCTCATGTTGATGGACAAAATGATTACGCCATCTACAATGCATACTGGATCAAAGATGGTGAATATTTCAATCTGCAAGGTAGCCAAAACGTATTCGCCAACACAGATGCTATCATTGCCAAAGTGAAGGAACTGACAGCCTCATGACACAAACGGCTATTCATATCGATAATCTCACCAAGCAGTACGATAATGGCCGCGGCTGCCGCAATGTGCAGATTACCGTGGGACAGGGGGAAGCCTTTGGCTTCCTCGGTCCCAATGGTGCTGGCAAAAGCACGCTCGTCAAAATGCTAGTAGGTCTGATTACGCCAACGAGCGGTACGGCTTCGCTATTCGGCGATGCAATCGGAACGGTAGCTGCCAAGCGGCATATCGGCTATCTGCCAGAGCTGTACCGTTATCAGGAATGGTTGACCGGCAGTGAAGTGGTGCGGCTACATGCCCGATTGTGTGGATTGGATAAGCAAACAACAGAGCGCCGTATACCAGAACTACTCGATCGCGTAGGCATCGGTAATCGTGGCAAGGACAGAGTGAAACAGTATTCCAAAGGTATGCAGCAGCGTCTTGGATTGGCATGTGCGCTAGTTGCGGATCCGCCGATTCTGTTTCTCGATGAACCGTCTTCAGCGCTTGATCCAGTCGGTCGACTTGATGTACGTACACTACTGCGTGAGCTCAAGCAGGAAGGGAAGACGATTTTCTTGAACTCGCATTTATTGGAGGAAGTAGAGAATATTTGCGACCGGATCGCCCTGCTCAACAACGGCGAGATTTTGCGTCATGGTACGGTACAACAGGTGCTGCATGCACAGACTCGCTGGCTATTCAAAATCGGGGGCTATACTCCCGAAATTTTGCCGTGGTTGATCGAAACGAGCGGCGTACAGCTACATCGCGCAGAATCGTTACCTGACGGCGAGAGAAACGGGGGTAGCATGGGCGATGAAATCTGGCTGGAGGCGGTCATTGATAATGAGCAGCAGGTGGGTCTGATTACAACGCTGATCGTGAATCAAGGGATGACATTGTACTATGTGTATCCGGTACGGGAAAGGCTGGAGGAATGGTTTATGGAAGCCGTATCAGGACTCAGCCACCGGGGGGAACAGGAATGAATACGATTATTGGAATGACGTGGAAAGAACTGTTGCGCAAAAAGGTGATGCTCATGACGCTGGTCATGACCGTCCTGTTCCTGGTACTATTCTGGTTTATCGCCAGTACATTAACCAGGGATGTTCCTCTTTCCCCTACGGGCGCCGTAGATTTGGTTGCGCAGTATGCGAAAGGCTCAACACTGCTGACACTTGGCTTTTTCTTTGGTAGCTTTATTCTGGCGTTTCTTGTTATTTTCAGCTCGTTCTCGTCGATTTCCGGTGAAGCGGAGATTGGCATTATGCAGGCGACATTAACTCGTCCGATTCCACGCTGGAAATGGTATATCGGACGCTGGCTCGGATATGTCACGTTCGGTATGCTATATGCGCTATTGCTATATGTATCGATTATTATCGTAACGGACATTCATACGTTTGTACCGGGCAATCTGATGGTACATATCCAGTCCTTCCTCGTCTATGCTATGGCTGTGCCGATTCTGATTACGCTTAGCTTGCTCGGTTCAACTGCTTTTTCCGCGCTGGGCAACGGTGTATTTATGACGATGTTCTACGGGGCAGGCTGGCTCGGCGGAATGGTAGAGAAATTCACGTCTGTCATGAGCTTGGAGCCGGATATACATCAGAGATTGAACAATATTACTGGAATCATCTCGTTCCTTATGCCCGTCGATGCGCTACAACGCAAAATGATGGCGATTATGCTAGGGTTCGATGACCTCGCCGGGATGGTGGAAGTCGGTTCTTCACTGACTGCTGGCATGGGGCTGGGACAGGTCGTTTCAGGTAGCTTTATCGTCTATGCTGTACTGTATACCGTAATCTTGTTGCTATGGGGCATGAGACGGTTTAATCACAAAGAATTATAAAGGCAAACACTGCTACCGGATTTTATTCCGGCTGGGCGGTGTTTTTGCTTTGAAGGATGAAGTAACAGGATGCTTAGACTGCACATTATATAGCTGAATATGGTACACTAATGCCTGTACACAGCCTTGATCGTTGTGAGAGAGTAAGCTATAAAGGCAGGTATTGGAGCCTGACTCTGACCATATTATTCGGGAGATGATCCTATATGATTCACGAATTTATACTGGATGCCGACTGGAAGGGTGGACGCAATAGCGAAGGCACCATTTCCTCTGGCAACCTGAATACCGTCATTTCTATTCCGCAACCGATGGGCGGGCCGGGAACAGGAACGAATCCTGACGAGATGCTACTGGGCGCAGCCGCGACCTGTTACATCATCACACTGGCAGCCATGCTGGAGCGCTCGAACATTACAGTAGAGCAGCTGACCATGCAATCGCAGGGCAATGTCGATGTGACGAACAATATTTTTACGTATAAAGAAATTATTCATCGCCCGCATATCGTGCTGTCTGCCAGTGCTACAGCGCAGGAGCTGGAAAAGGCTGAATTGCTGGCGCACAAGGCGGAGCAGTCGTGCATGATCTCGCGCGCACTGGCAGGCAATGTGCAATTGTCCACAGAGCCGAATATTCATGCCGCGCAGCCAGCGAAATAAGGAACATCAGCAAAGCAGTAATCCAAGCTATATCGCTCAATAACCATCTAACGAAAGAAGGTCTATTTTTATGAAAACTCAATTACCTCTATCTCCGCTTGTAGCTGCACTTGATCTGAAGCCTCACGAGGAAGGCGGCTGGTATCGCGAAATGTGGAAGGCATCGTTCGAGATTCCGCAAAGCATTTTGCCACCTCAATACTCCGGTCCGCGCTTCTCTGCAACATCGATCTACTTCCTGCTGCATGCAGACGAAACGTCTGACTGGCATGTAGTCCATTCGGATGAGCTGTGGCTGATCCATTCCGGTAGCCCGCTGGAGCTGACACTGGGCGGAAGTGGCGAGCATCCAGAAGAAGGGGAGAAATTCATCCTCGGTCTGGACATCGAGGCTGGGCAGATGCCGCAGGTATTGATCCCGGCTGGTGTATGGCAGATGGCACGTCCTCTGGGCGATGAGCCGGTCTTCGTATCATGCGTGGTCGCTCCCGGCTTCCACTATGACGATTTCAAGCTGATCGAGCGTTAATTTACACATGATGTGGCATACGCTTGCACAGCTGCTGGCGGTAATCCAGCTTGGACAGAAGGCACGTACGATGGATGGGATGAGGATTGTGATCCGAACGACAGCAGGGCTCGTCTGGGCAGAAGGCAGATTACAGGGTCAGCCTGTTCCATTGCAAGAGCATCTGTTTTCCGATCTGTGGACAATTTTCGAGGATGACGACTCACTCGTCTGGCTTCCTGAGCGCCAGCAGCATACAAAGCGTACACTGGAAATGCTGGAAAATCAGTACCTGGAGTGGCGTGCCGAGCGAATAACAGAATAGTGAAATAGCGTGAATGCAGATGTTGTTTTACTGTACGTGCTCTTTTGAATACATAAGCGACTGTAGTAAAGCCATCTGTATGTTAAGCTTATTGAAGCCTATTCGTGCGTCAATAAGCGGTTTCAAGACTCCGGCATGCATGTTCATTGTGCAAACGGAGTCTTTCTTTATGGATTTATTTAGCCACCTCGGTTACAATAAATATTAGGCATCTTTTCCAGAAATTAATAGAAGCGAGGATTTAATCGCATTATTTTTTGGAAATCCGATGTAGTGGGACAAAGTTCATGGTATGATCGAAGAATAGCATCGAACTTTGTCGATAAAATGGTTAACGCACTTATCTATCCATGCATAAATACGAACGCCAGACATGGTTTCCTATCGTCGCATATTCATTTTCAAGTGCTGATATAAATGGGGGTAAGACTGCTAATATGAAACAGCGCAAGAGCCTGTTGCCCAAACCGATCCCGGTAACTGTCTATATACTGGTTATTATGGCTGTTGTATTGCTAATCGTTAATACGACCTATTACTTTTCGACACGCAGTGCATTGATTGCTGTACAGGAGCAAAATATGCGTGTCATCGCCGAGCAGATTCGATCCTCGATCAAGCTGTCCCAGAGTGGGGAAGAGTTTGTGGAGAACCTTAATGGTGAAAACTTACGTATGGCTGCACAGGCGGTACAATCGACGCTTGGAAGCCGTTTGTCACCGATTACGAATGACCAGCTGGCCAGTCTTGGTAAAAAGATTGGTGTTGACCGTATCACGCTGTTCCAGCAGCAAGGGGACAAGGTGGTCGCTGTTCGTTCCTCTGATCCGGATGATCTGAACCGCTGGAGCAACTGGCGTAATGATTGGCTCAAGGCAGTTAAGCAATTGCTGCGCAAACAGGAGCCGAATGTAGAGCTCGGGCAAAAGCTGCCTAACTTCTGGGGCGCACCGCTGGTCGCTTCCGATGATGATGCTTCCGCTATCAGTGAAAAGCTAGGCTTTTATTACGATGGAACAACCGATTATGTCATTAGCGTGTATATGGATGACGAATCCGTTCGACAGTACCGTCAGGATACAGGTGTTGAAGCGGTTATTCGCGAGATTTTGCATGGCGAAACGAATCGCCAGACGCTCGGCATCTCTATTTTCAATCCACCGATCTTCCTGGATCAGGCGAAGCAATACAATTCGCGTGGTGTGATCTGGTATGACGAGAATCAGACGCTGAATAATGACTATTCCTACAAAAATGGCACCGATCTGGACAATGTACGTCAGGTGAACCGGACGAATCAGCTCATCTCAGTAACCGAGACGTATAATAACAAGCAGGTGCTCAAAACGTTCATTTCAGTAGAACTCACCTATCCAGCGATCATGATGATCGTCTCGGATCTGACCGAGGTACAGCAGCGATTGAACGAGCAGCTGATTCTGATCTCGCTCACGATTCTGCTCTGTACAATGGTCATTATCGCGCTTGTGCTTGGTGTGATTGCAATGCTGAATCGCCGTACGGAAGCGGTAGCACAAAGTGTACAAAACGTGTATCTGGAAAATATCGATGCCCTGTTTAACTCGATCAAGGAGCAGCGACATGATTTTAATAACCATGTGAATACGATTCAGCTGCTCGTCAAAATGAAAAAGTATGATGATCTATCCGCCTATACCGCAGAGCTGGTCGGTGAATCGATTGCGATGAACCAGATCATTAATATCAATCTGCCAGCGATGTCTGCGCTTATTCAGGCGAAAATGACACAGGCATATGATCGCAAAATCAAGTTTGAATACGAGATTGCTAATCTCAAGTCAGTACAGTTCGGAACAGTCAAATCAACCGAGCTCGTCAAAATTGTCAGCAATCTGATCGATAACGCCTTTGATGCCGTGCTCGAAACAGAAAACCCTGACAAGCTAGTTCGTGTGACCGGACAGATTCGCGGTGAGCAATTGACCTTTACTGTCGGCAATAATGGCAACCCGATTCCCGAAAAGCTCAAGCAGCAGATTTTCGAAGCGGGCTTTAGCACCAAGCCATTGAACCGGAAAAACTCCGGTCTGGGGCTGGCGATTGTAACGAAAATATTGAAAAAGCACCGTGGGATCATCATGGTGGAAAGCGACGAGCAATGGACAGAGTTCTCTGTTCGTCTGCCGATGTAGGTGGTTATGATAGTAGTCTCGATGCGAATCCAGCCAGACTACAGGCAAGTCCTGCGATAAGCTATTCTGTTCATAAGAACAGAAGCACAGAAGCCTAAAAAAAAGACCCGATATCTCCATCTCTCTGTCATGAGAGGAACGGATATCGGGTCTTTTGCATGGAATACAGTTGTGTAGCACAGGATAGTACCATCTATCATCAAGATGAATAGCCTTATTTTCCTGTGCTTGCATTGATCACACTTTACGATCGGACAGCTAGAGCGAACGATCGTATTGCCATAAGCTCACATCGTCAACGATTATCACTTCAAGCTATGTCAACGATCATCACTTCGCACCTAACACGCTACGCGGTGAAGTGCTTTGAGTAGACTTGGACTTTTTACGTTTACCCGCAGAGCCAGTCAGCCATTGCCCACCTGGCAGACGGGATAACAGGCTGGTCAGAGCAATCGCCGCTGGAGCGACAATAGCAAACGTCAGAACAGTAGTCAGTAAATGCAGATCCGTCAGCACCAGCTTACGTGTCCACGAGGCGACAGCTGCTAGAAGCAGCGCATGAGACAGATATCCACCAAATGAATAGCGTCCACACCATTGCAGGAAGCGTGTAATCGCATGCTGCTGGCGAGACAGCAGGATTGCCAGACCGTACATAAGCAGCATTTGAGATACGACGAGTACGAATGTTGTTGGCTTCAGATAGGTCGATACATTCAGATCGATCGCATCGTTCGAGTGTTGTAGCAGATCATAGCCGAGCCAGATATACATGCCCAGAAACACGAGCGTCGTCCACGGCAGCAGACGTAGAATCGTCTCGCGCCATGTCTGAATCGCAGAGCCACAGACCGCACCGAGTATAAAGTAAAAGAAATAAAAGCCAAATTCGCTAGTACGATAATTCAGCAGCGTTTGCAATATTCCACCTGCGTCCCAGAATGGAAATACATAATAACAGAGCCACATAAGCCAGCCGTAAGCGACAGCTATCACAATTAGCATCCAGACGATACGTTTACGTTGTTCCTCTGGTGAATGCTGCTGTAACACATGCGTACGGAATTGACGAGCCAGCCAGCGAAACGCCGGAAATAGCATATAAAATTGAAAAATCATAATG
The DNA here is from genome assembly GCF_014645615.1 of Paenibacillus hunanensis. Classification (GTDB taxonomy): domain Bacteria; phylum Bacillota; class Bacilli; order Paenibacillales; family Paenibacillaceae; genus Saccharibacillus; species Saccharibacillus hunanensis. Next base: position 89,452 of record NZ_BMMB01000001.1, read on the forward strand.
ACGAACCATAGATGATAGCCGTTCGTCGGAACAATAAGCTGCTGGAAAAATGACGATACGCTTTCTTTAGAAAATAGCGGCTGATGATTGCTCAATCGCACCGTCAACCAGTAAATGATCGTCCAGACGACAAAGGGAACATAAATATCACCGATTCGTTTCCATAGCACAGGGCGATACGATCTGCCCCCGCCATACTGATAAAATAAAATCGCTCCTGCCAAAAATACAAATGTCAGCGTCCCAAAGCGCGTAAAGTGATACAGCATCCCCAGCATAATCGAATCTGCTGGCATAATATCACTGCGATAAATATATTCTCCAATGCTGTGCTGCATGACGACAGCGAGAAAGCATAAGCCCCGCAGCAGCGACCATTCGTTAATTCGCTCTTTTGTCATGGATTCACCTCGATCTGTTTATCAATAAAGACAACCTTGCACCAGTGAAACAGTCTAGCAAAAGAAGATGAATAGAATATGAAATACTGGTTATTTAGAACAAATGTCATACAAAAAGATAGCTTGCTACATTCAGTATTACTATACACGAAATTCAGGACTAAAGTCCTTTTTTTATTATTCTGATTTGACAATTGGAAAAATAAGTCGTTATGATGGAGGTACATTTTATATGAGGGGAGGTTGGAAGATATGACCTGGGATACGACCACGAGTTACATTCAGCATTCTGATCGTCCAATAACGGACAATCAGCACAACGATAGTCAAGCTTGCCATTTGACAACTGCATATTCCTGTTCAATATTTTCTAGCCTCCAACGGACGACATAATCTTCAGTGTATCGAAGTTATAGCTTGACGGGTATGGTTTATAGCCATACCATGCGAGGATCAGGTGAGCCATTGCACCTGATTATTTTTATGGGCAAAAAGAGCAATACGAGTAACAGCGTATCGATCATATAGGATGTGATCGGAATCGATTGTGTGAACGTAGGTACAGTGTTAACGCACTCCAGCCGTACTTCACGCCATGATCAGCGACATAACGATCAGCGAATGCCATGCTATCGTTACCGCTATACGACAGGCTCTATGCGACGCCCTCGCTCCAGCTATATCCTTCGGTGTAGTATTGAAAATTACAGTTGTATTCAGCTAACGGATCGCCTCTTTTCTCGCTACGATAGAGATAGAGCAACGACCATCAAGCCGCAGCCCGTAGGAGGGATTGCGGCTTTTTTTGTTGAAATCAGAACGATAACGGAATATAACGCAGACGATGAATAGACAAGAATTGGATTCTAGATATAAACGAAGTAGACGCTAGATATTTACAAAGCAAATGATCAATAGACAGGAATTCGTGCAGCTTCGCAGCCAAGATGAGCTGGTTAGTATGCTTGATTTTAGCAATACGCATCATAGGAATACAAAGAAAGGAGTGGTGAACATGAGAGCGATCGACGCTACCATGCAGCAACGAATCATAGATCAGCTTCGTGACATTGAGGTACGCGAGGATGTGCGTGTGCTATACGCATGTGAAGCCGGTAGCCGTGCATGGGGAGGCGATGCGCCGGATAGTGATTATGATGTGCGCTTTATCTATGTGCATCGCCCGGAATGGTATCTGTCGATATTTACGCGCCGCGATGTGATCGAGCAGCCAATTGATACAGGACTGGATCTGAATGGCTGGGATATGGTGAAGGCGCTGAATCTGTTTCGCCGCTCCAATCCGTCCATACTGGAATGGTTAAGCTCGGATATGGTGTATATGGAGCATGACCAGTGGAGCGCACAGCTTCATGCGTGGAGCGAGCAAGCCTTCTCCCCGAAGGTATGCATGTATCATTACTTGAGCATGGCAAAAAGTAATTTCCGTAGCTATCTGCAAGGCGAGCAGGTACGCATTAAAAAGTATATGTACGTGCTGCGTCCGCTACTCGCATGTAGCTGGATTCATGACAATCGTACCTTTCCGCCGCTAGCGATGGACACGCTGATTCAGTATGGGCTTCATGATGAAGCATTGAGAAATGATGTGAATGAGCTGCTACAGCGCAAGCGTAGCGGTCATCTACATGGAGTCGAAGCAAGTCTGCCGCGTGTGCGGCAATTTATCGACCAGATGATTAACGAGATGGAGCGATGTGCCACAGAGATGCCAGTAAGCACGGGAATTGCCGATCATCAGCTGGATGAGCTATTTCGTGCGACACTGCATAGCGTATGGGCAACGCCCGATGATGATACGTATAGAAAAGAGGATAAACCTTTATGATAACAAACAACGATTCTTATATTCATCAGGTACGGCTACCTGCCGGTGACTTGAATGTGTATGCTAATCCAGAGCTATTTGCTGGACTGGATTATAAAGTATTTGAAATGGCCAATAACAATCTGCAAATTCCCGGCATTCGCTATATGGGCTATACGCCTGATGTTCATGTGGGGGTTGGTACATGTATCGGTACGACTGCCGTATGGGGCAACGACGACGGAATCGTATCCCCCTCCATCGTCGGTAGCGATATCGGCTGTGGGATGCGTGTACATCTGACCAATTTGCACCGTGATGATCTGCGCGAGGTGAAGCTGCGCCGCAAGCTGGTGCGTACGATTGAGAAGTATTTGCCGATGGACTCCCAGCAACGTGGACATTTTGCCGATCTGCGTCTGGAGCATGTAGTGCGTAATGGACTGAAAGGACTGCCGGGCAAATATGTACCGGACAGCTACACACCGAAGCGCGCGACATCCTTAACCCATGTGGAGGAAAGCCGTTTTCAATTTGACGAAAATGTGCTGAATGGGGTGCAGGATCGTGCATGGCATCGTGGTCATCGCCAGCTGGGTACGCTTGGTGGCGGTAACCATTTTGCTGAAATTCAAGCACTGGAGATTGCCGAGGAGAATCGCGCTATTGCCGAAGCATGGGGCATGTATGATGGACAAGTTGTCGTGATGATCCATTCTGGCTCGCGCTCATGGGGCGGTGCCATTAGTCAGGATAGCAATCCGGCGATGCTGGCGGCCATGCAACGCTTAGGACTCGGTACAGCCGATCCACGGCTTGCCTTCCTGCCCTTATCGCATCCAGAAGCCAAGCATTATGTGAATCTGATGTATTCGGCACTTAATTATGCAACAGTGAATCGTCATCTGATCGCCTTTGCGATTCGAGAGGCGTTCCGCGATGTGTTTGGTAATCAGTGCGAGCTGCGCACATTGTACGATCTGATGCATAATTATGCCTGGTCTGAATACAGCGGCGAGGAAGCGATGTTCGTTCACCGCAAAGGAGCAACACGCGCGCTGCCAGCAGGGCATCCCGGCAATCCGAAGCCTTATATGGAAACCGGTCATCCGGCGCTCATTCCAGGCTCGATGGGCACTTCATCGTATATTATGGTCGGTCAGCCTGGCGGAGAGTCGAACTACTATTCGATCTGTCACGGAGCGGGACGTATACGTTCACGCTCCGCAACCAAGCGTCTGGTCAAAGTAGACGAATTCGCTAGCTCGCTCAAGGTTGGCACAGACGACGAGATTGTGGTGAACCAGCGTTCACTGGAAAGCATACTGGATGAATCGCCACAGGCTTACAAGGATGTGGATCAGATTATTGAAAGTGTGACTGGAGCCGGACTCGCCTCTGTCGTCGCTCGTTGTCAGCCACTGGCAGCGATCAAGGGAACGAACTGATCTGTCGCTTTACTTCGCATCAGTACATGTTTGCCTGACAAAGGCGTATAATTAAATCGTACCGTTTAAACATTGTCATAGCGGCATCGGTCGCAGTCTAGCACCGCTTCCATTCTATAGGCTGGACGATGCCGCTCATTTCAATCACGCCCTGCAAGGAGACAGTGGCGATACACAGTTACGATAACCGTTTGTTGTCTACATGGTTACACATACGTTGGAATGGATATGAAATCATTTAATTCACAAAGGAGGGTAACGGTTTGGATTCTATTTACCGTACCAGTAAAGACACAATGCGCGATCCTGCCCCTGTGCAGAACGACGCAATCATCATATACGATGAGAACAATTCACAGCAGCCATCACGTTATGCCGATTATGCACGCATCATTGCAAGAATCGAGCAGCGGCTGCTGGAGCGCTACGGCGTTCCCTATCATTTGTATGCGAGCGAGGACCCGAATGTGGAGTATTGGACCTTGCTGGAGGAAGACCTGCGTCAGGCATCCCCTGATGTGGAGCATGTGACTCGCATCTATGATCGACTGGAAGAATGGACATTTGAATATGATGGTGATAAGCCAGAGCCGGACTTTGATGTGCATCGCTCGATCAAAAACAATGTGTTCGTTTACCCTAAAGCAGGCATTGCACTGGCACGTATGCCTGTATTCCGCGAGCACGGTATTGGAAATGAAGACTTTGTATTTGCGATTAATGATGAAGCACTGCTTGCGTTTCTCGCCGATGTGCGTGTACGCCAGCGTGAGCAAAGTCTGCGTAAGGTGACTGTATTCACCGATGGACGTCATGGTATTAATCGTCAGCTTGAGCCAGTAAGCCGCGCGGTATCACGTGATGATGTGATTATGCCAGCGAGCATCAAGCAGGACATTTACCGTTCGCTGGATCGCTTCTTTGAAGAGGATCGTAGCTTTTACCTTAAATACGATATTCCGTACAAGCGCGGCATTCTGCTGTACGGTCATCCGGGTAACGGGAAAACGACACTGGTCAAATCGATTGCAGGTAGCGTGCCGGGGCCAGTAGCGTACTGGCAGATTACGGAATATACGAGCAGTGAGTCGATCGAGGAGGTATTCGAGGCGGCTGGACGCATGATGCCGATGGTGCTCGTGATCGAGGATATCGATTCGATGCCAGCGGAAGCACGCTCCTTCTTCCTGAATACACTGGATGGCGCGACATCGAAGGAAGGGATCTTCCTGATCGGTACGACCAACTATCCAGAGAAGATCGATCCAGGCTTGATGAATCGTGCGGGACGCTTTGATCGGGCTTATGAGATTACTTTGCCAGATGAAGAACTGCGCCTGGAATACTTCCGCCGTAAGCGTCTGCATGAATTTGCAGGTGAGGATACAGTGGTTGAAGCGGCACGTCTGACCGAAGGTTTTACTTTTGCTCAGCTTGGCGAGCTGTACGTATCAGCTGCCCTGCGCTGGCATGAAGAAGGCAAGCTGGATATGCATGAGGTCATTCAAGGTCTGCGCGGTGAGCTGGATAAGAGCCGCAAGGGTGTATGGCTGCATAACAGTGAGGGACGCGTTGGCTTTCACTTTTGAACATGATCGGTGACGCTGATGTACAGTCTGCTGGAGCAATAGGTAGACGGTGCAGCACGTATTGTCATAGTAGGTAACGAGATCGTAAGTAATGGGATAGAAAGTAACGAAATCGTAAGTAGCAGGATAGCAAGAGTAAGTGCAGGGAGCAGCAGACTGCTGTAGTTCTTCTGAAAAGATATACGATTCAGAGGAGCTGCCGCAGACGAGCTGCTCTATTTTTTTGTATTATTTAGATACTTCGTTGATAGGTGAATAGCAATATCTGTATTTTTATACTTTATAGGGATTAGCGTATGCTAATATGCAGATGAGTGATCGCTATTAGAAAGGGAATTTAATAGTATGTAAAATGAGTGTGCAGAGGGAGAAGTAAAGCTATGGCGGTAGTTAGCGAGGTTTATCTTTTGTAAGCGGATTCAGAACAGACGCTGGATCAACGAAATGAATCATAGCATATTCGTATGATATTCACTTCATATTGTATATCGGTCTATTTATATAGAATAAATGTGCATATAAATCTATAATTGGATATGTAGTTATTGATAGTCATTATTTTCCATACAGGAAGGGGACAGGGAGAATACATAGGCTTTTGTATTGTTTATCTGTAACTGATATGGGCACAATTTGTGGATAGGTTGTGGAATACATCCTGTTTAGATGAATATCGATGATGGCTGATGCTGATGTGAACACCATGAAAAGATAGCACCGTGGCGAGTTCGTATTTAAAACAGCTAAACGATTTACAACTTAATGTTAACGTGTGCAAAAATAAAGGAGGAATATTGATGATTCATTTTTCTAAATCTCCACGCAAAGCTCCATCCCCGATCAAGCTGGTACTGCTCAGTACAGCGCTAATGTCTGCGCTCGTGTGGACAGGCCCGGGTACACATGAAGCCCATGCTGCCTCGACAGGTGGCTATGCGACGACCAATGGCTCCAATGAAGCCGCAGTGACGGTAACGAACCTGCAAGAGCTGGAAAATGCGTTTAATGCAGGTAAGCATCATATTGTGATCAAGGGCAATATTTACGGGGGTACGAAGCCCAAGACCTTTACCTTTGCCAGCACACAGTGGAACAATACAACCATTGAGGGCGCACCAGGTGGTGGAGCCGTGCTGCAAAATATCCAGATTAAATTCAGTGGCGAGCTGCTGCCTGCCGGTACGAACATCGAAAATGTAGTCGTCAAAAATATTACCTTTTACGGCAATATCAAAGACCTGCAAAATCTATCCGGTGCAGATACCCAGCCTGGCGGCATCGGCACCAACTATCTTGGCGTATCCTTCCGCCGCACGAGTAATATCCTCGTCGATCATGTGACCATGTACAACATCAGCGATGATCTGTTCCTGATCTCACAGGGCTCGGATTATGCGACCGTATCGAATAGCCATTTCTACTTTACCGATAGCTGGCTGAATATGAACCCGAATCCACTGTGGAACTGGGTCGGCACCAATCAGGATCTCGCTTCCGAGCGCCTCGCGATGATTATCGGATCTAACAAAAACGATTCCTATCAATATGGTGGTGGCAAATTACACGTCACCCTGCACCACAACTGGTTCGGGCCAAATATGAAGGGTCGCCCACTGCTGCGCGGCTATGTGCATATGTACAATAACTACTTTGATAACAGCACTCAGCCAAGCGGCAAAAACTCTAAAGGCTTCCCACAAGAGCAATACAACGCAGCCCAAATCGGTAGCGGCGGCAACATTTTCTCAGAAGGCAACTACTTCTACCGTACGAACAATAGCCATCAGGTCGGTCTGGACAATAGCTCCGACGGCTACAAATTCTACGAACGCAAAAACGTCTACAACCAAACCACCGGAACCAACGCCCAGGGCGCAGCCTTCCCAGGCACCTCGTTCCCATACAGCTACACCGTAGACGACGCAGGCAGCGTACCCGGCACCGTTCAGAACAACGCAGGCCCGAAATAAAGTACAACTGTGAAATAAAATGCAAATCGTGCAGATCGTACAAATCTGCAATAACATCAGGTTTGAAATGAGTAGTAAAAAGTGAACAAGAACAGCCCTATTTCTCTGCGATCAGGAGAAATGGGGCTTTTTATCTTACATAGTATACGAATTAGTTCCTTGTCGAAGTTTATATGAAAATATTGAAGCACAAGGGGAATGTAAGGAACTGGAGTAAGCTGCAAGTGATTTTTTAAAGAATGCTAAATAATTTCGTAATACGGCACTAGAAATTAGTTCGATAAGAGCATAATGAGAATAGGAGATATTGAATTTAAGATTTCGTTTGAAATGATAAATTTTAATCCGATTAAAGTTCTATATTGCTTCGATCTAAATTGATAAATGTAGTCATTTAGATGAGGATAAATGGGTTATGAAAATGAGAGCGTTCAAAAGAAGCTATCCAAGCAGAGTTAAGCAGTAAAAGGTACAGAATATAGACAAAACGGAGATAAAGTAAATAGAAAGATTTAAAGAAGTTGAACCATTCAAAGAATTTATACTTAATAGCTCTACAATCATAAGTGAAGCAAGATGCACGGAACGGAGGCAAGGAAATAAGGGAAAAGGACGATTTTGGAGGGGCGGGAATCTACATTCTATCCTAATCCAGTAGATTCCCGCGGCTCCACCTGAGTCCGTTCCCTTATTCCTTGCCGGAGTGATTGCTGCTCCCCTTCACCAGCTGTAAGAACACCACCATCCTCATCCCAAAACGCAATCCCCACTCCACCAACTATAAAAAATCCAAACTACAAACCACCCATACGTTCAACCATCCCACTAAATTCAATAACACTCCCAATGCACAAACTTCAACAAACTACCCATTCCCACGTCACAGTGCATACCGCCAAACCTTACCCTATAAGACATATTGCAAAAAACTATTTGACAAAAGGCGACAAATTCCATTAGCATTATTGAAAATGAACTGAAAATTTGAAACAAAAGGGGAATAAAAACGCATGTTGAAACGTTTTTCGTTCGTCATTGTTTCGGTATTGCTTGTTGCAATGCTGTCTGCATGTGCATCAGGCGGTTCTAAATCCGAACAATCGGCTTCAGGCAGTGAAAGCGGCACCGCAAAGAAGAGAATTGCACTTGTGCTTCCAGAGGAAATCGGAGTGAATCAGTTTTTTGTACAGATGGATGAAGGGTTTCAAAAGGCAGGGAAGGAGTTTGGAGTAGAGACAAAAACGATCCAATCGTCCGACCCTACTGCGTTTGAACAAAATATGCGTGCAACGGTTGCGGAGAACTATGATCTGATCATTACAGCGACATTCCAGGCAGAGGATGTATTGAAGCAGGTTGCTCAGGAGAATCCAGACAAATCGTTTGCCATTATCGACACCACAGTCGATCTGCCAAATGTGCGCAGTGTCGGCTTCCGTGAATATGAAGCATCGTATCTGCTCGGTGCAGCCGCAGGTCTGGCGACAAAAACGAATGTAGTCGGCATGGTCGCAGCTCAGGATGTACCACTGCTGAAAAAGTATAGCGAAGGCTTCAAGCAGGGATTGGAATCGGTCAATCCGAAGGCCAAATTCCTGATCGGCTATGTGGGAAGCTTCAACGACCCAGCAAAAGCGAAGGAGCTTGCACTGGTGCAATACGGTCAGGGCGCTGACTTTGTCGCAGGTGCATCGGCAACAAGTGATCTCGGTGTGTTCGAAGCTGCGAAGGAGAAAAACCTGTACACCTCCGGTCAGGATACGGATCGTACAGTAGAAGATCCCGATCATATCGTGCTGTCTCAACTCAAAGGAACCGACGCGGTAGCGTATGAGACAGTGAAGGACTTCGTTAATGGCAGCTTCAAATTCGGCACCGCCAACTACGGTCTGAAGGAAGATGGCGTAGGTCTTACATTTGTTACGAAGGATAGTGAATCCAAGCTGAGCCCATTTATCGGTGAGGCGAATATCACAAAGCTGAAGCAGATCAAGGACGACATCGTTTCTGGCAAAATCGTTGTGAAAAATCCGTTAGAGCAATAATACGCTTCATCTATATTGGTGTCTTATCTTAATCTCTCTAATCGACAGGATGATCACCTTCATCCTCCATATGAATACGATATTAGCACGGCAAGTTGACGAAACCGGCTGCTTCACCGAGCAGCCGGTTTTGTTCTATCTGTAGGGATGATTCGGGCAACAGGAGGGAACAAGCAGATGACCGTTTTGCTAGAAATGCAGGGCATTACAAAAAAATACGGCGATTTTACCGCCAATCACGATATTCATTTTGATGTGCGTAAGGGTGAGATTCATGCGCTTGTCGGGGAAAATGGAGCAGGCAAGACGACTATGATGCGTATGCTGTATGGTATGGAGCAGCCCACCGCTGGGCGTATTCTTGTGAATGGCAAAGAGGTTCATTTTCACGATCCGTCCCAGGCGATCCGGCATGGCATCGGGATGGTGCATCAGCATTTTATGCTATTTCCAAGCTTTACTCTGGCAGAAAATATCGTGATTGGTGGCGAACCGAAAAAGGGAGCTTTTTTCGATCGACAATCCGCGGCAGACAAGGTACGTGAACTGGGCGAGCGGTACGGCATGCCGATTGATCCGTGGAAAAAGGCAGGCGATTGTCCGCTCGGTATTCAGCAGCGGACGGAGATTCTAAAGGTGCTGTATCAGGGTGCTGACGTAATTATTCTCGATGAGCCGACAGGTGTACTCACGCCGGGTGAGGTGAAGGAGCTGCTCGCCGCGATCAAGGGGCTAGCAGCGCAGGGGAAAAGCTTTATTTTGATCACGCATAAGCTGCATGAGGTGATGGAGGCAGCAGATCGGATTACAGTGCTACGCGATGGTGTCATTACCGGACAGATGGCGGCAAATGATACCGATGAGGAGCAAATCTCGCGCCTGATGGTGGGGCGTGAGCTTGTCCAGATGAGTCGCGCCGCTCGTGAGCCTGGCGAAAAGGTGCTGGATATACAGGCGATCAAGCTGGCAGGTGGCAAAGGCAGTAAGCCGCTGCTGGATGATGTATCGCTATCGGTACGCCGCGGTGAGATTGTCGGTATTGCTGGCATTTCTGGTAATGGACAATCTGAGCTATTGCAGGTGATTTCAGGCTTACGACAGCCAGATCGTGGAACGGTAGAGCTAAATGGTGCCGATGTAACGGGTGCGCCTGTACGTCAGATTCGTGAGCAGGGACTGGCACATATTCCAGAGGATCGATATCTATGGGGCGCTTCCCGGGACGCGACTGTGCTGGATAACGGATTAATGGGACATCAGCAACGCTTTCGCAAGCGTGGTCTGATTGATCGTTCCTCATTGCGTAAGGTGATGAATGAATGGGTACAGCGCTTTGCGATTAAGACAGGATCACTGGATACACAGGCACAATTTCTGTCAGGTGGTAATTTGCAAAAGCTGATCGCAGCGCGCGAGTTCGCACAGCAGCAGCCTTTTCTGATTGCGGCGGAGCCCACGCGTGGTGTCGATGTGGGTGCGATGGAGCTGATTCATGGGGAGCTGCTGGAGCGTTGCCGTGGTGGCGATGGGATTCTACTTGTTTCCTCAGAATTAACGGAAATTTTAAAGTTATCTGACCGGATTCTGGTCATGTATGAAGGTCGCATTGCAGGTGAACTGACCGCAGAGCAGGCAACCGAGGAGCAGATCAGTCTGCTGATGGCAGGAGGGAAAAGGCAATCATGAATGTAATTAAACGTACACTGCTAGGGATGCTACAGCCCGTCGTTGCGGTTCTGATCGGGCTGATCGCTGGAGCGGTGGCGATTCTGCTCATCGGTGATTCGGTTGTCGATACGTATCGCGAGATGTGGAATGGCGCCTTTGGAAGCTTTTATTTTCTGACCAATACGTTAACACGAGCAACACCGATTATTTTGACTGGACTCGGTGTGGCGCTGGCGTTTCGAGCGGGCTTTTTTAATATGGGAGCGACCGGACAGATGGTGCTGGGTGGTCTTGCCGCGGCAATTACCGGTCTATATATGCCCGGCCCGGGCTGGCTGGTCATGATCATGGCACTGCTGGTTGGGATGGTTGTAGGCGGCTTGTGGTCGTTATTTGCAGGGTATATGGATGCACGCTTCGGTGTGAATCTGCTGATCTCCACCTTGCTGCTCAATTATATCGCTTCCCTGTTCGCTGGCTATATGGTGTCATTTCCACTCAAGGATCGCACAGGCTCAGCGGCGATGTCACAGACACCGATGCTGGAAGCGGATGTGTGGCTACCGAAGCTATTTTCCGGTATGAGTCTGCATGCAGGCTTTATTCTAGCGGTGCTGGCAGCGGTTGCGATCTACATTTTCATCCATCATTCGGTTGCAGGCTATGAGATTCGGATGCTGGGTAATAATCCATTCTTTGCCGCTTATGGTGGGGTGAAACGTGGACGGATGATGGTCGTAGCGATGCTGACAAGCGGTGCGCTGGCTGGATTGGCTGGAGCAGGCGAGGTGCTTGGTACACAGCACCGTTATCTGGACGGAGCGCTTACGTCAGCCGATTATGGCTGGAGTGGCATTATGGCGACGCTGCTTGCTTCCTCGCATCCGATTGGAACAGCGGTTGCTGGTATTTTACTAGCCGCACTGCAAACAGGCGCGATGGGCGTGGAGCGGAATACAAATGTGCCGTTGGAGGTAGCTAGCGTCATTCAGGCGACACTTACGCTATTTGTATCGGCACGCTTTGGTTATCTGTTCCTCAAACGCAGAAAGGAGCGTAAAAATAATGGATCAGCTGTTTGATATCTCGCTGTTTAACTCCACCCTGCGTATTTTGACGCCCATTCTGTTAGCGGCGCTGGGCGGTGCGATCTGCGCACGGGTCGGGCTGTTCAATGTCGGTCTGGAGGGACTGGTGCTGGTCGGTGCCTTTTCCGCGATTCTAGGTAATCATTTGCTTGGTAATGTGTGGCTGGCGGTGCTGTTTGCGGTTATTTGTGTGATGCTATTTTCGTTATTGTTTGCGTATGTGAGTATTAATCTAAGGGCTAATGTAATTGTCGTCGGGATCTCGCTTAACTTTCTGGCGGCGGGCTTAACGACCTTCTGTCTGCGTGCGATCTTCGATGTGAAGGGCGCTTATTATGATAAAAATATGCAGGGCTTGCCGCGCTGGGACATTCCGCTCATTAAGGATATTCCGGTGCTGGGCGGCATCGTATCCGGTCATTCGCCACTTGTGTATGCAGCCTTCGCGGCGGCTATTCTTATGTGGGTGTATCTGTTCAAAACGGTGAGCGGCTTCCGTCTGCGTGCCGCTGGCGAGAATCCGGTTGCTGCACAAAGTCTGGGTATTCCGGTACGGCGTATTCAATATGGTGCGGTGCTCGTGTCCGGTGCGCTATGCGGACTGGCAGGTGCGCAGCTATCGCTCGGTCAGGTGACGATGTTCACCGAGGGGATGACCGCAGGGCGGGGCTTTATCGCACTCGTAGCGACGATGCTCGGTCAGTCGAATCCGCTTGGTGTAGTCGCATCCAGTCTGCTGTTTGGCTTGATGGATGCGTTCAGCATTCGCTTGCAGGGCTTTGCGCTTCCAGCTCAGTTTACCCAGATGCTACCTTATATTATGACGCTGGCAGCAATGTTCTTTTTCAAGGATCGCAGCTATCTCAAGGATGCACAGCGTGCGAACGGTAGCTCACGTTGATCTATACATCCGAGCGTTAGTCCACGATCAGATGATCCGATTCTTTTGTAATAAAATGCAGTATACAATAGAGCTATACATCAGGTGATTACAGGGGAGGGGAAAGGCATGACAGGCAGCAGTAAAAAGGCAGACCGAATCAAAGCCTCCAAAACGCCGCTTGCTCACAATCTGTCAGCAGAGCAGGCGAAAAGGCTGCCACCGGGGCAGTTTTTGACGGATAAGTTTCCGATTTTGCATGAGGGCGATGTGCCAGAGATTGATCTGAACACATGGCGATTGCGCATTTTCGGAGCGGTGGAGCAGGAGCAAGACATTTCGTTTGAGCAGATCATGGACTTGCCACGAGTCGAGATTACCGATGATATTCACTGTGTAACGCGCTGGTCAAAGTTCGATACGCGCTGGGAAGGCGTTCGCTTTCGCGATCTGCTGGAGCAGCTGGGAATTCATGTTCAGCCTGAAGCGACGCATGTGATGGTGCATGGCGGCAATGCTTACGAGACCAATGTACCGCTAGCGGATCTAATGGGAGATCATGTGCTGCTCGCCTATCATTATGATGGAAAGCCACTAACGCCGAAGCACGGCTGGCCGCTGCGTCTGGTCGTGCCGCATCTGTACTTCTGGAAAAGTGCGAAGTGGATCGAAGGGCTTGAGTTTATGACAGCGGATCGTCCGGGCTTCTGGGAGCAAAATGGCTTCCATAACGTAGCCGATCCGTTTCGTGAGGAACGTTTCTCCGGTGAGGCGCTGCCGATCCCGGAAGATGAATGGACGAAAAAGGAGTATGATTGAGCGATGCTAATGCCGATTTTGCAAGTGAATAGTGAGGATATTCCAGAATACGCGATTGTATGTGGTGATCCCAAGCGCGCAGCTGCGATAGCTGCCAAGCTGGATCAGCCGCGTGAGCTTGCTTTTAGCCGCGAATATCGCAGCTTTGTCGGTACAAAGGGTGGCGTAGCGATTGCTGTGGTGAGTCACGGTGTAGGCTCGCCTGGCGCTGCGGTATGCTTTGAGGAGCTAATCCGTGCAGGGGTGAAGACGCTGATTCGAGTGGGGACGGCTGGCTCGTATTCTGCGGATCATCCAGCAGGTAGTCTAATCGTGAGTACCGCAGCGGTGCGTACAGATGGTCTGACACGTCAGCTTGTGCCAGAGACGTTCCCGGCTGTTGCAGATAGCGCGGTAACCGAGGCGCTGTATCATGCGGCACGTCAGGGCGATGGAATCGTGAGCAAGGGCATCACGGTGACGCTGGATGTATTCTTCAATGGAGTAGAGGAATTCCCGCATCGTAAGTTCAAGCAGGCTGGCGCACTTGCAGTCGAGATGGAAATCTCTGCGCTGTACATTATCGCTTCACTGCGCGGCGTGCGTGCAGGCGCGATCGTGGCAATTGATGGGTATGCGGATGCCGATCTGGCAGCTGAATATGACCCGCATACGACAGCTGTAGCGGATGCTGTACAGCGTGAGATGGACGCAGCTATTGCAGCACTTGTAGCGCTGGCAGGTCAGGAGCACGTTTAGTTCACTGTTGGGATATGGGGTAGGAGTAGGTAGGATGGCTCTCGCCGCAGCAATCCATTTGGAGTAGAAAAGGCTACAATTAAAGTAGTAATTCTGGATGTATGAGGTGTAGAGGTGGTTCACGTAAATGCACCCTATATAAAGGTACTATGTATAATCGTGCCGAATGTAACAGTAGCTCAGAAGCACGCCTATAGCTGAACGTAATTCGAGCTAGCGAATCGAATCTATTTTCTATACTCGAAAATACTCAAAAGCCTGCCCTGCTGCTATTGCACAGGTCAGGCTTTTTAATGTTAAAACATGGATCAAGTGAGAGTAGCAGAAAATCTATAGTAAGAATAAACGCTTAGGTTGTATGCGCTCTTCCCCTGTGCGTTCCGCCTATTTCTACTATAAAATGCAGCACAAATTAGATAAGTTCCTTGTCTTTTCTTTCCATTTATTACATACAAAATCCCATATTTGAAAGCTATAGTTAAACTCATTTACTTCCTGTAACAATTTAGTTGACAAATGGTTAAGCGCTACCTATTCTTATTAAATGAAGATGATAATCGTTATCAATAGAATAGAGAAGGGGTTAGACCATTATGTTACTTCGCTTCAAACGTTCCTCTATGCTTTTGCTTACTATGTCGCTCGCTCTAGTAGCTATTCTGGCGGGCTGCGGAAGCAATCCAGAGTCATCGGCAGCAGGTACTGCCAAAGATCCATCCATTCGTTCGATTACGATGTCATGGCCACGCGATGTTGGCGTCATGAATCCACATACATATAATCCATCGCAGCTATTTGCGCAGTCGATGCTATATGATCCGCTCGTACACTATGGTGAAAACGGCAAGCTGGAACCCGCACTTGCCGAGTCATGGACGATCTCCAAGGATGGCAAGGTATACACGTTCAAGCTACGTCCGAATGTGAAATTCTCTGACGGTAGTGCTTTTAATGCAGCCATTGTGAAAAAGAACTTTGATGCTGTAATGCTGCATAAGGATACACATAGCTGGCTCGGTCTGGTCGGTGTGATCGCCAAAACCGAAGCGGTTAACGATCTAACCTTCCGCATGACACTGACTGAGCCGTATTACCCGGCATTGCAGGATCTGTCGGTTGTACGTCCATTCCGTTTCCTGGGCGCAGCCGGATTCCCGAATAATGGCGACACAGCAACAGGGATCAAGGAGCCTGTCGGAACTGGCGCATGGGTGCTGGCAGATTACAAGCAGGATGAATATGCAGTGTTCAAGCGCAACCCTCATTACTGGGGTAAAGCTCCAGCACTCGATCAGGTAACCGTCAAGATTATCCCTGATGCAGAGACACGCGTAGCCGCATTTGAAAAGGGTGAGCTGGATCTGATCTATGGTGAGGGTGTAATCAGTCTGGATGCGTTCAAGCAGCTGCGTGACAATAAAGATTATGTAACCAAGCTGTCTGACCCGGTCGGTACACGCAGCTTGCTGCTTAACTCATCCAATCCGAAGCTGGCAGATATACGCGTACGCCAGGCATTACAGCAGGGCTTTAACAAGCAAGCAATGGTAGAAGGCATTACCTCCGGTCTGGAGGAGCCAGCCGATACGATCCTGTCGAAAAACTATCCGTATACAAATGTGGATATCGAGACAGCAGGCAATACGTACAATGTACAGCATGCTCAGGCACTGCTGGATGAAGCAGGCTGGAAGCTACCAGCAGGCGGCACAGTACGTGAGAAGGATGGGCAGCCGCTGGAATTGGAATTGATTTACGACAAAACCGATCCGATTCAAAAGGCGATGGCAGAGACGATTCAAGCGGAGTGGAGCGCAATCGGCGTGAAGGTGAATCTGACGGGGCTGGAGCTGACTGTACAGATCAAGCGCCTCAAGGCAAACGACTTCGACCTGTACTTCTGGTACAACTACGGCGCTCCTTATGATCCACATTCGTTCATTAACGTTGTCGCTAAAAAAGGCTTTGGTATTGCCGAGACACTCAGTGCTGTACCGAACAAAGCAGCACTGGATCAGCAGATTCGTGAAGCATTGTCCTCCACGGATGAAACGAAGCGTCAGGAGCTGTATCACTCGATCCTGAGCACATTAAACGAGCAGTCTGCGATTGTACCGATTTCATATGTGAAAAAGACAGCTGTTTATCATAAAAATATCGCTTCCTTCGCTTTCCCAGCGAACCGCGACGAAAATGCATTCTTCGGTATCACATTGAGTCAGCCATAAAGCGATGGAGCTTGTTCTACTGGTTATGACGAGCGATTAGGAAATTATACTTGTACATCACACGGCGGCAGGCATGGTGGCAAGTTAGGAGCATCGGGTTCACACCGTAATGCTGCTGGCTTGTCCATGCTTGACTGCCGTGTATCGCGTCCGTGATCCCCTTACTATAGAACGTGCAGATGGCAAAGGACAGGAGGGAAAAGCACCCATGATCGGATATATTGGCAGACGCTTGCTAGCAGTCGTACCGATTGTTTTACTTGCGACACTGGTGACGTTTGCACTTATTCATATTTCTCCGGTTGATCCAGCAGAGGCGTATTTAACTGCCGCGCATATTTATCCGACCGAAGAAGTGCTAGCTCAAAAGCGGCATGAATTTGGATTGGATCAGCCTCTCATTGTGCAGTATGTGCACACGCTAGGACGACTGGTTCAGCTTGATTTTGGTACATCATATTTGACGAATCAGCCCGTGTGGGAGGAAATTGTATCTCGCTTTCCAGCAACGGCGGAGCTGGCGTTATCCAGCATTTTACTCTCGATTGTCGTTAGTGTGCCGCTCGGCATTGCTGCGGCAGTATATCGGAATGGCTGGATCGATATGCTCAGCCGTATCATTGCCTATCTGGGTGCATCAATTCCGCAATTCTGGCTCGGCTATCTGCTGATCTTCTTTTTTGCTGTCAAGCTGGATTGGCTTCCGGTTGAAGGACGCGGCGATTGGACGAATCTGGTGCTGCCGACGATCACGCTATCGCTCGTATTGATCGCATTGTATACACGCTTGTTGCGTGCTAGCATGCTGGATCAGATGCAGGCAACGTATGTTCAATACGGACGAATGCGCGGCTTGCACGAGCGCACGATTATGCTGAGACATGTACTGAAAATGGCACTGATGCCGCTGATTAGCAGCATTGGTATGAATGTAGGGCGATTGCTGACAGGAACGATTATCGTGGAGCAGGTATTTTCGTGGCCAGGTCTGGGGCGTTATTTTGTGGAAGCGATCTTCAATCGGGATATTCCCGTTATCCAGTGCTACGTGCTGCTGGCGGCATGCCTATTTATTATTTGTAATCTGCTGGTTGATCTCATCCAGCTATGGATGGATCCACGAATTTCTTTGAAGGGACAGACGGAGCAGTGAGAGAAAAATGGACGTTCGCAAGCTATGAAAACATCACCATTCGTATCTGTACACTGCTGCTTGTGCTGTTATTTGCGGCAGCTTTGCTAGCGCCGTGGCTGGCACCGCATGATCCGGTGAAGGTTGATCTGCTGCATAAGCTGGAGGCACCTTCGACAGCGCACTGGCTCGGTACGGATCATCTGGGCAGAGATACATTATCCCGTTTATTGTATGGATCACAGGTATCGCTGGGCTTTGCGCTTGTTATTTTTATCGTATCGGTCGGGGTTGGCTTGATCGTAGGTGCGATTGCTGGCTATGTAGGTGGCTGGATAGATAGTGTGCTGATGCGCTTCTGTGAAGGGGTGATGGCATTTCCACATCTGGTGCTGGTGCTTGGAGTGGTCGGTATATTTGGCCCCGGCTTATTGCAGATTCTGCTCGCCCTGCTGCTGGTGCAGTGGGTAGCGTATGCGCGCATTTGCCGCAATATGGTCGTGAGCTTGAAGCAGCAGAGCTTTATCGCGGCGGCACGCATTAGCGGTTCATCGACATGGAGTATTATTCGCACGCATATCATTCCGAATGTGCAGCGACCGATTCTGGTCGTCGGTACACTGGAAATGGGCTGGGCGATTATGGATATCTCGGCATTGTCCTTTCTCGGTCTTGGCGTACAGCCGCCACAGGCAGAATGGGGAGCGATGATTCATGAGGGAACGGCGTATATTCGCAGTCATCCAGAGCTGATGATCTATCCGGGGCTGCTCATTTTAATCGTTGTTGTCCTATTTAATCTACTAGGTGAAGCGTTATCTACCAAATATGGAATCGAACGATGCTAATCGCTGGAAAGGAGTTACACATGACAGGTGCAATCATTGTGCAGGCTAATCCTCTGCTTGAAACGGTAGACCTTGCAGTTCAATGTCGTACGGCATCCGGTAAGCTCGATTTGCTGCAAGGCATTCATCTGCGGCTGGAAGCGGGACGAGTGCTTGGTATTGTCGGCGAGAGTGGCAGTGGCAAGTCACTCACCTGCCACGCGATCCTCGGGCTGCTACATCGGACGCAGATGCAGCGATCAGGACAGGTGCGTTTGCAAGGGCAGGAGCTGACGAACTATTCAGAGCGTCAGATGCGGCGCGTGCGTGGGGCGCAGATCGGTACGATTTTGCAAAATCCGATGAATGCGTTCATGCCACTGCATACGATCGGAACGCAATTTGTACAGACATTGCGCACGCACGATGGGACTCTGTCACGGCGGCAGGCGCTTCGTATAGCCGTTGAAGGGCTGGACAATATGGGTTTACCGCATCCGCAGCGATTGCTGAGACAGTATCCATTTCAGCTTAGTGGAGGGATGCTACAGCGGATTATGATTGCGCTATCGATGTGCTTGAAGCCGAAGCTACTGATTGCAGATGAGCCGACTACCGCACTTGATCTGGTCAGTCAGTTACAGGTGCTACGTGCGCTGGATCGACTGCGGCGAGAATGTGGAACTGCGATTCTGCTCGTATCGCATGATCTGGGTGTGATTGCTCAGATGGCAGATGATGTCGCGGTGATGCGTCATGGACGGATTGTAGAGCAGGGCAGTGTGCATCAGCTATTCGACGACCCACAGCATGAGTACACACGGCTATTGCTGGATTCTCGTATGACGGCGTATCATCCTTTGGAGCAGGAGCAGGAGCAGGAGCAGGAGCAGGAGCAGGAGCAGGGAGGGAGACGGGATGCTTGATGTATCGCAGGTGAGTCATAGCTATGCAGCGGGTGGAAGGCTATGGCGTAAGCCAGCTATTCCGGTGCTACAGGACATTTCCTTCACGCTGGAGCCGGGCATGTGTCTGGGCTTGCTTGGTGTGAGTGGTACAGGCAAGAGCACGCTGGGCAAAATCATTCTTGGCTTACAGCGTCCAACTGCTGGACGGGTTTCCTTTGCTGGTCAGGATTGGTATGCTCGTGATCGGCGCGCACGGCATCACATGCGGCGCGAGGTGCAGGCGGTATTTCAGGACTGCTATTCGGCAGTGAATCCGCTTATGAGTGCAGGCCAGATTATCGGCGAGCCGTTGCGTAACTATGAGCGATTGAGTGCACTGGAGCAGAAGCGCCGCGTTGCTGAGCTGCTGGAGCAGGTGGGCCTGCAAGCGTCTGATGCGGATAAGCGCCCAGCAGCGTTTAGTGGTGGACAGCTACAACGGATCAATATCGCACGAGCAATCGCTCTGCGTCCGAAGCTGATCGTGCTGGATGAAGCGATTAGCAGTCTGGATATGGTGAACCAGACGCAAATTCTAACGCTACTATCTCAGCTACGTGCTGATTATGGAATGTCCTATCTATTTATTACGCATCATATTCAGGCTGCATTAACGATTAGCGACCGCATGCTGGTGATGGATAAGGGACAGATTGTATGCACTGCTGATTCGGCAGCTGCACTGATGAGTTCGCCACATCCGGCTGTACAGCAGCTTATCGCTGCACGCTTGCCGGAGCATCCGAGTCAGCGTCTGGATTGGAGCAGTGAAACTTGAGGGGCGTGGATGACGCTGGCATCGATCATCTTGTGGCGCTATGTATCAAAATAAACAAGCAAACAAGCAGTCGCTTTGTTCCGCTATGAGCGGATACGAACGGCTGCTTTTTGACATACGGATATTATTGCTCTCAAATACATATAAAGCGTTTTCTTAAAACCTGATTTGCGTTATATTAAATGTTGTTCCACACGCAGGATGTTAACATCAGGAGCTGAAGGGAAGGGCTTGTATGCGCAAGATGCTATGGATCTACATTACGCTGGTCGTAGCCTTGATCATTTATATTGTACAGTATCAGGTGCAGGAATCGTCCTCTGCCTGGAGTGAGCAGGGGATGAAGGGAGATATTAACGAAAAATATATGATGATCACGTTCCAATCGGGCATTGAATATTGGAAAAGTGGATTAAAAGGCTTTGAGGATGCTGCCGAGGCGCTGGACGTATCGGTCGAGTATCAAGGCTCTACCCGCTATGATGCGCGCGAGCAAGCGATGATCGTCGAGCAAGCAATCGCGAAAAAGCCTGCTGGCATTGCGATCTCAGCTATCGATTCGCCGCTGCTCGTACAGGCGGTGAACAAGGCGGTCGATCAGGGGATTCCGGTCGTGATGTTCGATGCAGAAGCACCGGGTAGCCGCTCGTATTCATTCCTCGCTACCGATAACCAGAATGCCGGCAGCATCGCAGCCGAGCAAATGGCGACCCGAATCGGCAATAGTGGACAGATCGCAATTATTACACTGGCGAATCAGCAAAATCATAAAGATCGGACGGCTGGATTCGAGCAGCGGATTCGGCAGAGCTATCCAGGTATGAAGATCGTTGCTGTCAAAAATGACGAGGGCGATGCCGTGTTAGCACAGCAGCAGACGAGCGAGCTGCTCAAGACGTATCCCAAGCTGAAAGGTATATTCATTACCGAGGCAACAGGAGCCTATGGCGTAGGCTCGGCAGTAGAGCAATGGATGCAAGGACAGGCACAGACGAATGGATCAGGCAGCAGCGCTGCCGCTAGCTCTAACGACAATGCCAGTGCAGCTAACGAGCAAGTGGCTACGAATCAGGCAGCGGAATCAGAGGTGCAGTCGACCAATCAGCCCGTCACTCAGCCTGCTGCATCATCATCAGCTACTTCAACCAAGCCCGTCATTATTAGCTTTGATACGAATAAAGAAACACTCGATATGATCCAGACTGGGACGATTGATGCGACGATTGCGCAGGGTACATGGAATATGGGCTACTGGTCACTGCAATATCTATTCCATCTGCATCATGGGCTGACCGTACCTGCACCCTCACTGAGCGGTATCGTATCCCCCGTTCCGGTTCGAGTCGATACTGGAGTTTCCGTGGTGACGAAAGATAATGTGAGCGATTATTATGCCAAATAAGCCAGGCATGATTGAACGGCTGCGCCGCTGGCTACGTCAGGATTGGCGCCAGTATCATCCGCATCATCTACCCCTGCGCGACCAGCTGATTGCTCTATTTTTACTGGTCGGCATCTTACCAGCAATTCTGCTTGGTGTGATGGTGAATTGGACATCGGATCGTATTATTGAAAATCAGGTGACCGACAATACGCTCCAGCTGATCGGTAAAGTGAACCAGACGCTGGATACGTATATGGAGCATATGCAGAGCATTACGTATCTGATCGGCTTTGATCCGACAGTAGAGGAGTTTATGTCGGCGAACTCGACTGCGAATCCGCGTAATTTGAGCGATGCCGAGCCAGAGGATGGAACGATAACTGAGGGATTATCCGGCACGTCAGTGTATCGGATCAGACAGTTTCTACAGGGCTTTACAACCGTCTATCCTGAAATCGCAGGCATGCTCGTGGTGAACCGGAATGGTGACTATATTAGTAATGAAATGTATGCACGCGATGCTACTCGCAGCTTGACCGAAGAGCAGTGGTACAAGGATGCGGCAGCAAAGCAGGGCTTGTTTACGATTGTTGGGCATCCAACCGGACGCAATGTGACCAGTCATACGAATTATTTGGACAGCGAAGTGATCTCTGTGGCGCGCGCACTGAATGACCCACGTACTGGCAAAGTAACAGGTGTGGTGTTGATCGATCTGAAGCTGCGCGTGATCGCACAGGCTGCTAAGGATGTGCGACTTGGTAAAACCGGCTATCTGATGGTCACCGACGCAGTCGGGCAGCCGATCTATGCACCGAAGGGGCCGTTAGAGCAGGCTATGCCCGCCCGTCTTGCCGCTTCATTGACCGGAGCCAAGCAATCGGTCTTTACCGGTGAACTGGAAGGACAGCAGGTGCAACTTGTGTATACGACATCCGACTATACAGGCTGGAAAACGGTCGGTGTATTCCGTCTTAGCGAGTCGGTAGCCGAATCAAGGGCGATTCGCTTTTATGTGGTGATCTTTTTGTTTATCGTCTGCTTTGTCGGATTGACCGCATCGTATGGGTTGTCGCAATCGATCTCGCGTCCGATTCATCGCCTGTCTGCGCTAATGCAAAAAGCAGAGGCGGGTGATATGACCGCTCGTTATATGAATGATCGGCGAGACGAGGTCGGTATGCTGGGACGTAGCTTCAACCGGATGATCAATGAAATTCGCAATCTGATGAAGCTTAATCTACGGCAGGAGCAGCAAAAGCGTTCTGCCGAGCTGCGCAGTCTACAGGCGCATATACGTCCGCATTTTCTGTACAATACGCTCGATACGATTCAGTGGATGGCTCGTAAAAAGGGAGCGGAAGATATCTCCGAGCTAGTTGGCTCGTTATCCCGTCTGTTCCGCATCGGACTCAGTGGTGGGAGCGATATTATTCGACTGGCAGAGGAAGAGGAGCATATCCGTAGCTATTTGCAAATTCAGCAGACTCGTTATGCAGGCAAGCTGCATTATACGATGGATATCGATGAATCACTGCATGACGTGTATGTGATCAAGCTTCTGTTACAGCCGCTGGTGGAAAATGCGATCTATCATGGGATTCGTGCACGGCGTGGGCCGGGCATGATCACGATCTCGGCACGGCAGCAGGATGATCTGATTGTCTATACGGTTACCGATGATGGGGCAGGCATTACCGATGAACGACTGGCAGAGCTAGAGGCGCAGCTACAGCAGCCGCTGACTACACTGGAAAGTCGTGGGCCAGAGCCAGCCGGAAGCTATGGCTTACTGAATATTCAGGCGCGTATTCATCTTGCTTATGGCACGCGTTATGGGCTGACACTGCGGCGCGTGCCAGAGGGAGGGACAGCGGTGATGGTGACTCAGCCGATATTGCGTCAGTTCCCGGCAGCGCTAATCCGTCAGGAGGAGGAGCATCATGAATGAAGCATTAAAGGTTATGATTGCTGATGATGAGTTTATTATTCGCGAAGGAATAAGGGCATCGGTAGATTGGGATGCGCTGGGCATGGTTGTCGTAGCAGAGGCGGAGGATGGAGAGGAAGCGCTGGAGCTGGCGTTACAGCAGCCTGTGCATATTTTGCTGGTCGATATGAATATGCCGTTTATGGATGGCATTACGCTCATCAAGCGCATTCGCGAGGCGCAGCCGGAATGTCGATTTGTCATCATTACCGGACATGATGAATTCAGCTATGCGCAGGAAGCGATTCGGCTCGGGGTAAAGGATTATATTCTCAAGCCCGTCGATCCAGCGCATCTGCGTAAGGTGCTAGTTCAGATTGCGACAGAGCTGACGGGAGACTGGCAGCAGGAGCGTTATTTGAAGCAGGCAACCGATCAGATTCAGCGCAATATTCCGCTATTGCGCGAGCAATTTTGTCTGGACTGGCTGCATGGACGGTTATCCGAGCAGGAGATTGCGCATCAGCTACAATTTCTGGGCTTACCCGCTCAGCCACCGGCAGCATTACTACTGCTGCGCTGGTCGGGTATCGCGGAGGGACGACCACCGTTACAGGATAACGATCGTCAATTATTGCAGTTTGCGATTGGGAATATTGCCGCTGAGCTCGTACAGCATATTCCACTGGCAGTCTGCCGCGATCGATCGGGCTTGATTGTACTGTGTCTGTGGCGTCAGCCCGAGCATGATCTGGCTGAACGAATCGTGGCAGCGGTGCGCGATTGTATTAGCTTGCATATTCAGGCACATGTGCAGCCTGTAGAGCAGGAGACGATGATCGAGGATCATGAGCCGCTTCAAGCAGCTAATCTCACCAGTACTCCGTTCCATCGTTCTGCATCAATTAATGAAACCGAATTAACTGCTATGGCTAGACCTGTGAACAGTGAAGCGGAGCGGTCAGCCAAAGAAGCCCTGCATGAGCAGGAGATGCAAGCTGGGTTGCGTCTTGAAACGATTAGCTCGGTGTATACGACAGCCAAGCGAATGCTGGATGGGCAGCTTCTACTATCGCCGCTCGTTCGTCGCGCACGCGCCTATATTCAGGAGCATTATGCCGATCCACAGCTCACACTGGAGTCACTGGCAGAGCATTTGCAGGTATCGCCAACGTATTTGAGCCGCACGATGAAACGGGAGCTAGGGCAGTCCTTTATCCACCTGCTGGTACATATGCGTATTCAGCAAGCAGCGCATTTGCTCGCAGATCGGGATTGTACCATTTTGGAGGTGGCAGAGCTGGTTGGATATGAGTCTCAGCACTATTTCAGCACGGCCTTTAAAAAGGTGATGGGCGTCGCGCCGAATCGATATCGGCGGGAAAAGGTTGCTCATTAATGGCTCGGATTGAACTCCTCTATGGTAGGTCAAACTGTTCCTATTGGCTTGCCAGCAAGCTGAGCTTATAGTATAGTAATGGACGATAACGACGAGCACATTGGTCGTCTATTTTTATCAGAACCCATACGATGCTATGGAATATGAGCGCGTCATGATACGCAGTGAAGCCTGCTTACAACTATATAATTGCAACACCGGAGGAGCCTGTCATCATAGGCTCCTCTTTGTCTTTTTTCGGAATTCTGCCATATCTCGTCATTTTGGCGCTTCATAATTCGTTAGGGTACATTTATGGGTACTATAAGATCATAGGCGTTGTTTTTCATCGTTGTGCGCGGTTGTATTATGCAGGCAAGGACTGGGATTGCTTGCTGACTAACCTTTTGAATATGGGGGTGCTTAGGAGAGTGTCTGTACTACATGCTGCTATTATGGCTCCATTTCTATTTGCTGCATTCGTGCCTGTCATTCGTAAACGATTCAAAATGATACATACCGGCTGGTTCGTATTGATCGTGCCAGTGGTGTTATTTGGATTACTGTTGACGTATTTGCCAGTTGTTCGTGACACAGCTACGGCGGGTGTGTCTACGTTGCCGTGGATGCCATCGCTAGGCATTGATTTTACGGTGTATATGGACGGGCTTGCGCTGTTGTTTGCGCTAATGATTACAGGGATTGGCGCGCTGGTTGTTCTATATTCTATTTATTATCTGGACCCGGAGCAGGAAGCGATTCATCGGTTTTATCTGTATTTGCTGCTGTTTATGGGTGCGATGCTCGGTATCGTATTATCGGATAATATGATCGTGCTCTATACGTTCTGGGAGCTGACGAGCATATCGTCCTTTCTGTTAATCGCCTTCTGGTATGAACGGGATCGCTCGCGCTATGGAGCGCTCAAGTCGATGCTGATCACTGTGCTTGGCGGATTCGCGATGCTGGCAGGCTTTGTGCTGCTGCACAGCTTGACCGATACATGGAGTATTCGTGAAACGATCTCACTGCTGGGCAATATTAGCGATCATCCATTATTCCTGCTGGCTATGATTCTGGTGCTGATCGGTGCTTTTACAAAGTCAGCACAATTCCCATTCCATATCTGGCTACCAGATGCAATGGAGGCACCAACGCCAGTCAGCGCCTACTTGCACTCGGCAACGATGGTCAAGGCAGGTCTGTATCTGGTCGCTCGCTTTAGCCCGATTTTCGCCGGACAGGTCGAATGGTTCTGGATTGTATCACTGGGTGGAATCATCACGATGTGCTATGGCTCGATCATGGCGGTGCGGCAAACTGACCTGAAGGCGCTGCTTGCGTATTCGACCGTATCGCAGCTCGGTCTGATTATGTCGCTGCTTGGCGCTGGCTCGGCGGCTGTGCATATGGGCGTGGGTGAGGAATCCCTGCTCTATGCAGGTGCAACAACTGCGGCGATATTCCATCTGATTAACCATGCGACCTTTAAGGGTGCACTGTTTATGGTTGCTGGTATTGTCGACCATGAAACCGGTACGCGTGATATGCGTAAGCTGGGCGGCATTTTGACGATGATGCCGATCACGTTCACGATGGCATGTATCAGCGGCTTCTCGATGGCGGGTATTCCGCCGTTTAATGGGTATTTGAGCAAGGAGATGTTTTTGGAAGCGATGGTGGAGCTGACCCATGCGGACTTTTTCAGTCTGCAAATGTGGGGTGTGTTGTTCCCGATCCTTGCCTTTCTCGGTAGTGTATTCACATTCGTCTATTGTATGATCTTTATTTTCAAAACATTTGGTGGACGTTATCAGCCGGATAAGCTGGATGGCAAGCCACATGATCCAGCCTGGGGAATGCTGCTACCGCCTGCTATTCTGGCGCTACTCGTCATTGTACTGGGCTTTGTACCGAATGTACTATCTAATCGTTTAATTGAGCCTGCGATGCGCGCAATATTGCCTGGCATTGTGCCGGCAAGCGGACATTTTGATGTGCATATCTCCTTCTGGCATGGCTTTACGCCAGCGCTCTGGATGACGATTGGCGTGATTGTACTAGGGACGCTGCTGTATAAGCTCCTACCACGCTGGAAAGGAATCTATAATCGTTATCCAGCACGTCTCACGCTGAATCATCTGTATGATAGTGTGCTTCACTATAGTGAACGATTGTCCAAAGGCTTCACACTGCGCTATATGAGCGGATCGGTGCATCACTATCTGGTGTATATTTTTGTCTTCTTGATCGGTCTGATTGGTGTTGGATTGCTTCGTGCGCAGGGCATCTCGCTCAACACCGAAGGCTCGGCACCGATTACGATCTATGAGGCGATATTGCTGCTTATGCTTGTCGGGGCGGCAGTGGCGGTGCCATTTGCCCGTCAGCGTTTGATTGCGGTCATTATGACCGGTGCAGTAGGCTACATCGTAACGATGTTCTTCGTGCTGTTCCGCGCACCCGATCTAGCGCTCACCCAGATGATCGTTGAGACGGTATCTGTTGTGTTATTCCTGCTCTGCTTCTACCATATGCCGGAATTGCGGCGTGAAGTGAGCACGAAGCGCTCCCGCTGGCTGAATGGTGTGATCGCAGTCGGTGTCGGTGTGGTGATGACGTTTGTAGCGCTCGCTGCAAGTGGAAGCAGTCCATTTGAGAGCATTTCAGGTTATTTTGTGAAAAACAGTCATGATCTCGGCGGTGGCGATAATGTCGTTAACGTGATTCTGGTCGACTTCCGTGGCTTCGATACCTTCCTGGAAATTACCGTACTCGGTATTGCAGCGCTCGGCATCTATGCGATGATCCAGCTCCAAATGAAGGTACGAGATACCGGAGCGCGTGTACTGTATGTGAAGCCAAAGATTGAGCCTGCGCCAAGTGTGCCTGTCGGACGCACGCGTAAGGAAGCCCAGACGATCTCTAAAAATATGAATCTATTCAAAAGCAATGACGTCATTCTTGCTACAGGGACAAAGGTGATCGTGTTCGTGATCCTTACCTTTGCGCTGTATCTGTTCTTCGCTGGACATAATAATCCGGGTGGTGGCTTTATCGGTGGTCTGATGGCAGCCTCAGCACTGGTGCTGCTTGCACTTGCCTTTAATGTCGAGCTGGCACGGCGTGTGATCCCGATCGACTATCGTGATCTGATTGCGACAGGTCTGGGGATTGCTTATATGACGGGGATCGGCTCCTTCCTGTTCGGCGTTCCTTTCCTGAGTCATACGTTTGCTTATGTGGAGCTGCCGCTACTCGGTAAGACAGAGCTGGCTACAGCGATGATCTTCGATCTGGGTGTGTTCCTGACTGTAGTGGGCGTGACGATGACGATTATTTTGCAAATAGGGGAGGATCGATAATATGGAAATATGGATGTCGATTGCTGTAGGGATACTGTTTGCAGTAGCGGTATATCTGATTCTGTCGCGCAGTCTACTGCGGATTATTCTGGGAACCTCGATTTTGACCCATGCGGTGCATATGTTACTGATGACGATGTCGGGACTCAAGACAGGTGCACCGCCGCTGCTAGGTGAGGAATCCGGCTCCTATGTCGATCCGTTACCACAGGCGCTCATTCTGACCTCAATTGTGATTAACTTTGGAGTTACCGCCTTCTTCTTCGTACTGGCGTACCGCTCTTACCTTCGTCTGAAAACGGACGATATGGAGGAGGTGAAGCGCAAAGGTGGCCAATAATCTATTGATTTTCCCACTACTCATTCCACTGGTTGCGGCGGTGCTGCAAATATTCGGACGAAGCCATATTCGCTTCCAGCGCATCGTGGGAGCGATCTCGATGCTGCTCTGTGTTGGTATTGCCGTGGTGCTCGTCGGTGAGGTGCACATGAGCGGCATTCAGATTCTGCCGATGGGCGGCTGGGTCGCTCCCTATGGTATCGTGCTGGTTGCCGATATGTTCGCGGCGTTACTCGTACTGACCAGCTCGATTCTCGGAGCGGTATGCTTGTTTTATGCGTTTGCGAGCATTGGGGAAGAGCGGGAGAAGCATCACTTTTATCCGTTTTTTCAATTTTTGCTCGTTGGAGTGAATGGTTCGTTTTTGACAGGGGATTTGTTTAACCTGTTTGTCTGCTTTGAGGTCATGTTAATCTCGTCGTATGCGCTGATTGTGCTGGGTGGAACAAAGCGTCAGCTGCGTGAGACGCTAAAATACATTTTGATCAATATCGTATCGTCCTCGCTGTTCGTGGCAACGATGGCGTATCTGTATGCGGCTACCGGAACGCTTAATATGGCGCATTTGTCCGAGCGGATTACCGAAGTCGGGCAAAATGGGATTTTGAGTGTGATTGCATTGATGCTGCTGACTGTATTTAGCTTGAAGGCAGGTCTGTTCCTGTTCTACTGGCTGCCCGGGCCATATACCTCGCCGCCAACTGTCGTCACAGCGATCTTCGCGGCACTGCTAACCAAGGTAGGTCTGTATGCGATCATGCGTACATTTACGTTGATCTTTTATCAGGATATGGGGTTTGTGTATACGCTGATCGGCTGGCTCGGTATCGTGACGATGATCCTCGGTGTGATCGGTGCGATTGCGTACCGTGAGGTGAACCGTATTCTGGCCTACAATGTAATCGCAGGTGTCGGCTTGATCGCCTTCGGTCTGGCGACAGCGAATCGTGCAGGGTTGGAAGGCGCGATCTTCTATATGCTTCACGATATGATCATCAAAGCACTGCTATTCATGCTGGCAGGGATTATGATCGGAGCTGCGGGTACAGCGCGCTTGCAGCAGATGAGCGGTCTGATCAAGCGCATTCCGCTGACCGGCTGGATGTTCTTCGTCTCGGCGCTTGCCCTAGCTGGTGTACCGCCGTTAAGTGGATTTGTCGGCAAGCTGTTAATTGTGCAGGGTGGGTTTGAGCGTGGCTGGTATACGCTGACGATTTTGAGCTTGCTTACGAGTCTGGTGATGCTGTACTCGGTCATGCGTATTTTCATGCTTGGCTTCTGGGGCAAGGAGCGTCCGCTAGCCGATGAGCAGAAGGAAATTCCGGATGAAGTCTATCGTGAATGGATCACAGAGGCAGGCAATCCGAGCCTGCTACCGGATGCGAGCGAGAACGTGCTGGATCATCGCTGGGGGACATTTCGTCCTAAAGCATTGATGGCATCGGCTTCGGTGCTGTTCGTGCTCGTGATTGCGATTGGACTTGGCGCTGGCTGGATTCAAACCTATATTGCCGAAGCGGCTTCTGTGCTGGTACAGCCAGCTGTGTACGTACAGGCTATACTGGGGGGCGGTTAAGCGATGGCATTTCAAATTGTACTGAATCTGGTCATTGCGCTCGTATGGATGGCTTTGCATACGACATGGAGCGGACTGGATTTCATCATTGGTTATTTGATCGGTTTGTTGATGGTTTTTGCGCTACGACGCTTTTTTCCGCAGCCATTTTATGGACGTAAATTGTGGGCAGTCGTGAAGCTGATTGTGTTATTTTTCTCCGAGCTGTTCAAATCGAGCTTTATGGTGCTTCGCTACATTGTTAGTCCCAAGCTGGATATCAATCCAGGTATTCTGACTTATGAAACTGAGCTGGATTCCGATTGGGAAATGACGCTGTTATCTACACTTGTGACACTGACGCCGGGAACGGTGTTGATTGAAATTTCGCGTGAGCAGCATATTGCGTATATTCATGCGATTGATATTAAAAATGAAGAGGATCTGTCGAATAGCATCCGCAATACATTTGAACGTGCGATCAAGGAGGTGACCCGGTAATGTCCATATTGCATATGGCAATGACGATCACGCTTGTGCTACTGTCGCTGGCAATCGCTGGTTGTATGTACCGGGTACTCAAAGGGCCTTCCATGACCGACCGCATTACTGCGCTTGATACGATTGGTGTGAATCTGATCGCCATGATCGCGGTGCTGTCGATGATGCTGGATACACAGGCATTTCTGGAAGTGATGCTGCTCGTCGCGATTCTTGCCTTTATCGGGACGGTTGCATTTGCCAAATATATTGAACGAGGGGTGGTGATCGAGCATGAATACGAGAGCGGAGACGATGGGGATGATGGGGATCGTACAGACGATCGGTGAGCCTGTCATCGCGATTCTGATCGTAGCGGGCGCGGTGCTCAGTGTGCTGAGCGCATTTGGTATTATCCGTTTTCCTGACGTGTACCTGCGTGCGCACGCAGCGACCAAGAGTGCAACGCTTGGCGTATTGTTTGTGCTCGTCGGCGCCTTTTTGTTCTTCTGGATCTATGATGGGTATCCAAGTATGCGGATTCTGCTGGCGATTCTGTTTGTATTTGTCACGGCACCGATTGCAGGGCATTTGAATGCAAGGGCGGCATATCGTACCGGGGTGCCGCTGTGGAAGCTGGCGAAGGATGAGCTGAAGCCTGCGCTGAAGGAGAAGGGGATTGATCGGGAGCAGGCGGAGCGGGAGCCGTTGAATTGATAGGTAGTGAACGGATCATCGCTGAATAAAATAGACCTAAAAGTCACTCTGGACGTGGATAAACGATTCTTGAACGCATACAACAGATCAGGCGTCTGTCTGCCTGATATTGTGTTGTTGATCAAGGGAAGTCGCCAGCAGAGTGACTTTTTTGCTTTTTTATGATCCAATAGCTTCTAATTTTAAAAAGTTCCAGGGTGTTTGCCAGGAGCGGATTAGTCTTCAACACTACGCAGAAATAATTTGTTTGCGAATCCACCACGCTCAGCTTGCTTCTGGAGTCGAATCTGTTCAAATTGTTCAATGCTCATTCCTTTATGCTCAATAATCGCATAGGCAACCTCAATCAGGTCGGCTAATTCGCTTATATCGTTATCTTGGTTGTACTCATCCAGCTCCTCTTGCAGCTTATTATTAAGCGCTACAAGATAGTCTGCATCATTCATGGTCTCTAGATTAGCTTTTTTGCCATCTGCCCCAATAATTTCTGGTATTCGATCACGAACAAGCTTGTTGTAGATTTTCATAAGTATAGACCTCCAATATTTAAAATATAGGCTTGAATGTATATTGAAATGTAGAGGTTGGATTGATCAAAATCTCACTACATGGGTGATAGCTGGGCATAAAAAAGCAAACACATGTCTGCCCCTGTTCCAGTACATAAATGGCTTTACTCAGGTGAAATTAATCTGTCTTCCACGTTCCCAGCCACACATCGCCAATCTGCACCTTATACACCGTCTGCTCCTCGCCGCCATACTGCATCGTTTCCGTAGCATATGCACGATCGATTAAGCGCTTTACCTCAGCCTTCGTGCGAAGCCCTTTGTCTATATTGTCTTGCAGCTCATTGCTCCAATACAATTCCTCCTGAATACACAGCTGCCAATCGAGCTTGGATAGCTTCTCTGCAAGAGCGCCTGTATCTGCAAAAGGGAAGGGTCTAGCCGTCGGTGCAGGCTGGAAATGCTCATCATAGAAATGCAGTCTGCTGCGATAGGCGACGACAATTTGCGATAGGATGAAGTTCGGCTCATATAGCCAGATTTTCAAATAAAAAGGCTCCCCTTCCTGCTCCATCTGCTTCTGCCAGTGAGCATATACATCGATCATCTCACCCAGCAACAACCGCTGAAACCAATGCGGCGGATCGATAGGAGAAATGGAGTAGAACGGGTAAATCCATAGCTTCGCATAATCAAAATCCTCACTGCGAACCGTCTCCATATCCAGCTCTAGCATCTGCTGCCGCCACAGCTGAATACTACGCTTCCGTCTTTTCCAGCCACGAATTTTCTGCTTTTTGGAATGGTGTAGTTTCTTCATCGTAGACCTCCTGTTTATAAAAGAATATATGTATATGCTGTATGGCTACATGATAATCAGTGCTTGCTCTGGTAGACACCTATGTAACTGTAAGACTGTATCACGTAACCTATCCAAAGCTTGCCTAGCGCTAGATATTTCAAAGCTTATCCTATTATCTGTGAACCGATCTATTTCTTCAATGCGTCGGTATAACCAACTGGGCGACCTGCGAAGCATTTTAAAAAAAGAATCTGGACGAATCCTGAATTAATTGTTAACCTATTTTATATTATTTGGTTAACAATTAAAAGGAGTCGATTATCTATGTATCCATCTACCGTCACTACGAACTGGGAACAGCTTGCCGATCTTGCCCTAGGCGGACACCAGCTCACCCACCAGCAAGCGCTATCCATACTGCAATCCGACGACGATCAGCTGCTCCCTCTGCTACAAGCCGTATTCCGAGTTCGTCGTCATTACTATGGTAAACGAGTTAAGCTCAATATGATCATTAACGCCAAAAGTGGACTATGCCCGGAGGACTGCGGATATTGTTCCCAATCGATCGTTTCCACTGCACCTGTGCAAAAATACAGCCTGCTGGATAAAGAAACACTGCTAGCTGGTGCGCGTGAAGCGATGAATCGTCAAGCAGGTACATATTGCATCGTCGCTTCAGGTAGACGTCCGAGTGGGCGCGAGCTGGAACAGGTGATCGAAGCGGTACAGGAGATTCGTGCCACGATGCCACTGAAAATCTGTGCCTGTCTTGGATTGTTAAACGATGAACAGGCACGTCAGCTAGCAACGGCTGGCGTACATCGTTACAACCATAATCTGAACACAAGCCGTGATCATTATGACAATATTACGACGACTCATAGCTATGAGCAGCGCGAGCAGACGGTAGAGCATGTGAAGCAGAGCGGCATGTCGCCATGCTCTGGATTTATTGCTGGAATGGGCGAGACGGATGAACAGCTTGTCGAGCTTGCCTTTGCACTTCGTGAATTGGATGCCGATTCGATACCGGTTAATTTTCTCAATCCGATTGCGGGTACACCACTTGCTGGTCAGGGGCATACTCCTGCGATGCGAGGACTACGTATTCTGGCACTATTGCGCTTGATCTGTCCAACCAAGGAAATTCGAGTTGCTGGCGGACGTGAGCTGAATTTACGTACATTGCAGCCTTTGGCGCTATACGCTGCTAATTCTATTTTTGTCGGCGATTATTTGACGACACCAGGGCAGGAAGCGACGCTTGATTACCAGATGATCGAAGACCTTGGCTTTGAAATTGAGCAGAATGCGCTAGCTGGCGATGTGCCGCCTGTGACACCACGCCCATAAGGATGCGACACAGGTAAGCTGTGTTCATTTACAAATGTTCAATCGCGCTAGCATACAACAGCAATCCGTATCCGTATACTAACAATTCATAGCAAAAAAGACCTTGAACGAATGATCTTCAAGGTCTTTTCCAAAGTATAGTAGCCGGTTGATTCGAAGTGGATCGCATTGTATTTGTTTTTCTCTAAACTATTACTGCAATTGTAGTCGGACATGCTGTAACTGCCTAATTATACCCTGCGTCATCGGAGCAGTATTACTCTAGCTGCCGAATTATACTCTGCGTTATCGGAGCAGTTTCACTCTAGTTGTCGAATCCTGTTCTGCGTTATTGGACAGTGTTACTCTAGTTGTCAAATCCCGCTCTGCGTTATCGGAACAGTTATATTCTAGTTGCCAAGTCCTGCTCCATGTTATCGGAACGATGCTACTCTAGCTTCTGAATCACTTTCTACATGACGTGAATGTACTTGTATGGGCGCATCGTTTGGACATGGATATCTATATCTACGCCTCAGGCGGCGAAGCAACATAGTGCAGCAGCATTGTAATCACTGGCAGATCCATCTCATCCAGCGCATTCGGTTGAAAGTGATTCTGGTGATTACTGAGAATCAGACGTTGCAGCACACCCATAATCGTCTGGAAAATAAGAGCGCCCGTACGGTGGGGATCAAGCTGGGAGAACAGTGTGCCATCAGCTATGCCTGCTTGTAGCGGATCGAGTAGAAAGCCGCTCTTTTGCCCCTCGTACACGAATTGCTCATATCGCTGACGCAGCTCATCCTTGATCTGCATTCCGTCATAATACAGATCGAACAGTACGATAAAGCGCAGTTCCTGACCATGCTGACGCGCATAATCAACCCAGCTGTGTAAGATTGCCTTCAAGCGCTCATAGCCTGTGCGCTCTGGTTGATCGGCGGCGACCAGCCAGTCGGTCATATGCGTCAAAATGCGCATTTGTACTTCAAATACAACTTCATTGATATCATCAAAATGCTTATAAAAGGTGACACGGCTGATTCCAGCGAGCTTACAAATATCGTTCACCCGAATATCCGGAAAATTATGCTGTAAAAATAGCTGCTGTCCTGCCTGAATTAGCTCATCTCGATGCTGGCTACGTACATGCTGGTGCCAGGATTCCTGTTCACTCATCTTTAACCTTCCTTTGATAGCGGACGATTAGATTAGGAAGCATGATCGTCCGTCGATATTGGCTTGCTTCTGGTCTGGCGCGCAGACGTTTCGCGCACAAGTGCAAGTGTAGCAATAAGAATGATAGCTCCCACAATATACGGAAGCTCGATATGTTTGTCAAACAGTGTACCAGCTACGACCGGGCCAATAATGCTACCGATACTGCCATACGTTGTATTCAATCCAGCAACAAAGCCCTGCTCATCGTCCCCTGCATGATTGGCAAGCAGAGTGTTCACCGTAGGTCGTAAAAAGGCATTAAATGCGAAAAATAGTGCCGATACGGCTAGCAAATATCCCAGATTAACCGGGATCAGCATCAGTAGTAGCGCGACAGCCGTAACGACCAGCGATAGCCGAATCAGACGATATTCACCCAGCCAGCGGATGACACGATCCAGTAGCCAGACCTGCACGACAATACCGACGATGGCGCCAAGTGTAATAATGATCGCAATCTCTGAGGCGGTAAAGCCATATTGTTGCTCAACATAGAGCGAATAGACCGTTTCATAGGTCATCAAGCCGAAGGTCATCACCAGAATGAGCAGCAGATAGCGGAAATAAGGTCGGTGGAACGATTGCCCCAATTGCTGGAGCATGGAGGTCTGCGGCTTGTTGCTACCTTGAATCGCAGCTGTTCGGCGTTCTTGTGGTAGTGTTTCCTTGAGCCATAATGTCATAATTGTGGCGACTAAGCCAAGCGCCGCCGCTACCAGATATGGAACTCGAATGCCATACGTAGCGATCAAGCCGCCCAGCCCGGGACCGAGCACCATGCCAAGATTCATTGCGGCACTGAGATAGCCCATGCCTTTAGCGCGCGTCTGCTGCGTCGTCACATCAGCGACATAGGCCAGCACTGAAGGCACCATAATGCCGAGCCCGATTCCGCCGATAAAGCGTGCAATATAAAGGGCAGGCAGATTATACGATACAGCAAAAATATAATCCGAGATCACCGTCAAAAATAACCCGGCGAGGATCATCCGTTTCCGCCCAAACCGATCGGACATGCGTCCTCCAATCGGTGAAAAGATAAACTGTGCCGCACCAAACGCAGCTACCAGATAGCCTGCCGCTGTTCCAGCTGCATCGAACTCCTGCAAATACTGCGGCAAAATAGGAATAACCATACCCTGACCGAGCAGGGCAATAAATAAATTGAGCATTAAAATACCGAGCGGAAAGCCACGCCCGGAACGTAGTGGAGATGAATCTGTCATTTGGGAAAGCTCCTTTAATGTAGAGGATAAGTAGAGAATAATAGGTGATAATGCGCAAGGTTAGCTGCGATGAATCCGTTTATTGTTTGAAGTGTAGCGGCTCCTATGCTTGGGATAGGTTGCATTCTGGTGCTGGTGTAGATGGAGATTCGTCGCTTGGGTGAGAAGACATTGCACAAGTTAAGTATGGTTTACTTACTGTAAAGGGTAACGATGTGTAAATGATTATAATGCAGGTATGAGTTTTCTGTAAAGAAGTTTGTGTGTTATTGAGAACAAATGTAGGAATTTATAGGTATGGAAGAGGTATAGAAGATGTATAGAAGAGCTAATTTTTCGTCCCATCTATTTAGTATGTAAAAGCCAGTGCAATACACAAAAAAGCCTGCTATACCCATCTTAGCGATTAGATACAGCAGACTCCGTAAACCAATTTATATTAGTCAAAATGACGATCCAGTAGATGCATTAACGTTTACTCTCATTAAAATAGCATCATATGCATTACATATGCTTGTATCGTAGCTCGGATGGGCATCGAACTTGAATCCCATGTCCTTGAACAACACGTCTGCACTCCATCTGTTCTGCGTCCAAGCTGATTTTTATCTATTCCTGATCCTATAAAGCTATTCAGCCTCATCATCGTGCGATCAAACTAGTGGTAACAATCCCCGTTGCTGAAACACTTCTTTAGCTACCGTCATCGCATTCAGCACACGCGGGAATCCAGTGTAAGGAGAGCAGTGGATAATCGCTTCGGCGATTTCGGCTGGTGTTAAGCCTACGTTCAGAGAGGCGTTCACATGTACACGAAGCTGGGTTTCGCAGCCACCTAGTGTGGTCAGAGAAGCGATTGTTACGAGCTGGCGCTGACGGTCGTCCAGTATTGGGCGTGAGTAAATATCGCCAAAGGCGTACTCGATCACATATTTGCCAAGATCAGGTGCAATGTCCTGAAAGGAAGCGATGACCTGTTCTCCTAGCTCGCCGTGCATAGAACGTAATTTGTTCCAGCCGCGATCGTACCGACTTTCCTCGTTACCTGTAATGTGCTGTGTTTGCTCATTCATATGAATAGACCTCCTGCTTAATAGATGGTGAAGCTAAGAAGAAATAGGGCATGACAGATCAGAAAGGATAGACAGAACCGATCAGATTAGCGCTACAGCTCGCTTCGACTTATTTAGCATAGAGCTTAGAGCGCGCTCAAAGGCAAGAGGGAATTTACAACCGATAATATTGCAGGTGTAGCGTCAGAGACAATTTCGTAAAATATTGTGGTGTAGGTGTAGGTGTAGGTGTAGGTGTAGGTGTAGGTGTAGGTGTAGGTGTAGGTGTAGGTGTAGGTGTAGGTGTAGGTGTAGGTGTAGGTGATAGGCAAATATAGTTTCCGACCGTGTCAGTCAACATCTTCTCTCCAAACGCAGTATGGTATAGTAAACGTATGGAAAACATACTATCAATACATGAAATGACGGTTATAACTGGACTGAGTGCGCATACGCTTCGGTATTATGAGCGAATTGGCTTGTTACGTGACGTGAAGCGTAATGATCAAGGATATCGAGTGTATCATGAGCAGGATGTGAGCTGGGTACAGTTTTTACTGCGTTTGCGTGACACAGGGATGCCGATTGCAGGAATGCAGCGATTTTCAGAGCTGCGTAGTCAGGGTGACATGACCGCATCCGCACGCCGCGAGATGCTAGAACAGCATCATGCACAGCTGGAGCAGCAGCTACAGCAGCTACAATCTCATATTCATAATATTGGTGACAAGATTGAGTATTATCGGGAGCTGGAGAAGAAGACACCCCTATTATAGTAGGTGGCATCAGCGATCGGCAACTAACGCTGATTGCGTTGATAGGGGTATAAAAGGATACGCTAACCTATAGCTATCCATCGCCAATCCGCAAAGCTATGTATAAATTAAAGGAGCATTATCCATGGACAGCAAAGTAGTACAACATATTAGCGAACTTGTTGGGGATACACCGGTCTTAAAATTAAACCGTCTAGCTTCACCGGAATGGGCGGATGTATACGTCAAATTGGAATATTTTAATCCGAGCGGCAGTGTAAAAGATCGCGCGGCACTGAATCTGATCGTACAGGCAGAGAAGTCGGGCGAGCTACAATCTGGCAGTACGATCATTGAGCCGACGAGTGGCAACACAGGAATTGGACTGGCGATGAATGCCGCTGCACGTGGATACGGAGCGATTCTCGTTATGCCGGATAATATGTCGCAGGAACGGATTAGCATTTTAAAAGCGTATGGAGCACAGGTTGTGCTCACCCCTGCGGCTGAGAAAATGCCCGGTGCGATCCGTAAGGCAGAGCAGCTGCTAAGTGAAATTCCGAACAGCTATATGCCAAGGCAGTTCGACAATCCTGCCAATGCAGATGCACATCGGCATACGACAGCACTGGAGATTTTGGAGCAGATGGAAGGTAAGCTGGATACATTTGTTGCTTCTGCGGGTACAGGCGGCACGATTACCGGTACAGGGGAGACATTGCGTGAGCATCTGCCTTATCTGCGTATTATGGTCGTGGAGCCGAAGGGCTCGCCTGTTCTATCTGGCGGTCAGCCGGGACCGCACAAGCTGGTCGGTACGAGCCCGGGCTTTGTGCCTGCGATTCTGAACACGTCGATCTATGATGAAATTGTGCAGGTTGCGGATGAGGATGCCTTGTCGATGATGAAGGAGCTGGCAACGCAGGAAGGCTTACTGCTCGGCCCATCTTCGGCAGCAACAGTATGGACAGCAGTGCAGGAAGCAAAGCGACTTGGTGCAGGGAAGAAGGTACTGTGTATCGCGCCGGATAATGGGGAGCGATATATGAGTATGGGGTTGATCTGACCCGGTGGAGAAGTCAATGTGAGCGTATGTATGGATATAGATTAGCAAGCGTAGACGAGTGAATAGCAGCTCATCACCTAACAGCATAGCTATCTTGATCGATAGCAAGTCAGTTTGCCCATTCACATGATTAGGAAATGCGTGGATGGGCAGGCTGGCTTGTTTTTATTTGTATAGCGATAGCCTGGGCAGACAAGGCAATTGACGGAATCAAGGTAAGCTAATTAAAAGAGTACAGTTGACGGATATATAATTAACCAGTAAACTATTATTGTTAACTGGTTAATTATAATAGGAGGAAGATAGATGGATACGATGCAAAAACAAGCATTTCAAGCAGTAGAGCAGCTATTACTCAAGCGCGAGCAAAATGTGCAGCGGCAACAGCAGCTGGCTGAACAAATGGCAGCAGAAATGGATGTGCCTTCTCATAAATGGACTATTACGCAGCTACATTTGCTATCGATTTTACAGATGCAGGGCGAGGCCAACAATATGTATCTGGCGGAGCAATTACGTATTTCACGACCAGCGGTTACCAAGGCGACAGCGATCCTGCTCAAGCATGAGCTGATTCGGGAAGTACGTAGACCTCAGAATCTGAAGGAAGTCTATTACACGCTTACACCAGCAGGCGAGCAGCTGGCTACGATTCATGAGCGACTGCATAGCCGTTTAGTAGAGCAATACGAGCAGCTTTTCAGTCAGTTTGATGAGTCAGAATTGACTACGATTATTCGATTTTTGCATGCATGGGCAGCATGTATATGATGGCTTTCATATGGAATAGCTTGATCGTGTTAGCATCTGCTTCTACTCCACTATTTGCAGCTGTACAGGTCTGATGAATCGCAAGAATCATAACTTTTCTATCGATGGAGGATGATACAATGAACAAGCAATTGAGCAAATCGGAAGCACTGATATTTTTAAATAAAATGTATCGCGATGTCGTCATCGAAATGGATGATACATGTATTGATCGGTATTTTGCCCCTGATTATGTACAGGTTACCGATGGTGTACAGAGTAATCTGGATGAGTTTAAGCATCATGTTCGTATGCTACGGCAGGAGGTGCGGTCGATTGCAATTTCACCGTTTACGCATTACACCTATGATGAGCCTATACAGACCGCTACGCTCCGCTATATTGTCGATGTGGAGAAGAAGAGCGGCAAGCATGGGCAGGTCGAGCTGATAGCGATTTTTGAGCTACAGGGTGAGCAGGTAGTACGTTGTCATGAGCTATCGTCTCCGCTAGATCAGGGGTCTGATTTTAAAGGAATTGCTAGCTTGAGTTAATGGTATAATCTATATAAGAAAGCCAGCTAACCCTCTACATATGTAGGGTTAGCTGGCTTTCTTCATTTCTCACTGTCCGATTCATTCCATAATCGCCCATGATCATGCCATTGTCCATACATCCGGTTTACCCGTGTGTGCTCGATCAATGTATCCAGCCTGCGAGCGAACAGTTCCGGCTGGTGACGGACATTTTGAATATTATCGATCCGTATTCTGCGATACAGCTCAGGCATCGCGATAAAGTGCGCATATACTTCAGGCTCACGCTGTAGCCGCTCCATAATCTCTGCATCCACGACGAAATGCTCGATGTCCATATCAGGCAACACTCTTCGTCCAGCGGCTGTCATCTGTCCAAGTCGTTCCAGTCGGCGAACACGCTCCTTATTTAGCTCTGTCCATGAACTATTGCGCCGTCTTGGCGACATCCGCTGCGCCAGTACGCCGTCAGCTGTTTTCTTTTTCACGCCATCGATCCAGCCAAAGCATAATGCTTCCTCTACCGCATCGAGGTAAAGGAGCACATCGTCCGCAGCCTGGATACGTACAGCGATCCAGCAATAAGCGGTATCGTCATGATGCAGATGCAGCCATTCGCGCCACGCTGCTCGTGAGGTGATCGGTAAAATGGGTTCTGTAGACATGTGGAGGGGCTCCTTTCCGCGATTGGTGTAGATTTATTAGGCTAGTAGTTGGAAGCATACCGGGCTACGCAACGGGTCGATTATAGAGGTTTAGATTAGCTTGAACAGGGTAGTGAAGGAATGGATATCAAACGATTATTTCAGCATATCTAGCTAGCATTGCTCCTGCATACGCGATGACGAGCAGCGCATCAAACGGAATCAAGCGAGCCGGATGACGCTTGCTGTGGCTGCTGGTAAAGATACAAAATATAATCATTCATCACCGAAGAATATCCGAGCTGGCGTAGCATCGTCGTGATATTGCCGCGATGATACGTACCGTGATTGACCAGATGCAGCACCAGCTCTTCCAGCGATAGCTCGCGCGCACCCGCATACGGATTGTTCACGACAAGCTTGTGTGATAGATCGGTCTGGTCGATCCATTGTGTATACTGCTGCGCCTGCTCAGTCAGACGAGCCGCGCATTCAGATAAATCCCACTGGCTGCCTATCGGTACTAACGGCTGACTCTGCTCCAAAGCATCTGCCATTTCCATCCCGTTTAGCACCAGATACCACATATGATCGACCACATATAGATGAGCAAGTGTCGCCGAGATGGTCGGGTAGGAGCTGAGTGTCTCCTCGTGA
Organism: Paenibacillus hunanensis; assembly: GCF_014645615.1. Lineage (GTDB taxonomy): Bacteria > Bacillota > Bacilli > Paenibacillales > Paenibacillaceae > Saccharibacillus > Saccharibacillus hunanensis. The sequence goes on from NZ_BMMB01000001.1 coordinate 131,543, forward strand.
AATACGGAAGCAGGTAGCTCCTGCAATCGTGCCAGAAGGGTTTCATTTGCCCAGTGATGATAACGTAGCATATCGCTGGTTGTACTATTCATAGATCAGCGCTCCTTTGGATATGTAGAATGAATAACGATTTACAAATCGAGTATAACAAAGGAAGTATGACAACAGACTGTCATATTTGCGAAGTGTATCACGAAATATAGAGTGAATTTTGAGAGATGGAATTAAAGGAGATTTGGTTTATCGTGTTCATAGCGCTCCAGCATCTGATGGAGCTTCTGCCTCATCGTCGCGCGCACCTCTGGTGGATGCAGCACCTCGGCATTCTCGCCAAAGCTAAGCAATGTGCCATATAGCCATTTCGTTTGCTTCGGCTGCTGAAGAAGGATGCGAATGGTCATGCTACCATCAGAGTGGAATTGACGCTCGGCGTGCTGGAATTGATCGAGTGCATTTGCAATGGCATTCTGGTTAATGCGAATAACAACCTCTGTACTTGTATGGGAGATCGGTTGCTCTGGCTGTAATAAAGTGGCTGGTTGTTCTATATGTACGGCTGTATGCGATGGGACTTCATGCTGTCGTATCGTAAAATGCTGGTCTCGTAGCACTGTACTCAGCATACGAGATAATCGGAATTCGCGGACGCTTTGCCGGGAGCGACAATAGCCAGCCACATACCACGCCCCGTATTTAAAATAAATCCGACTCGGCTCCAACTCGCGAGTGGTGCGTTCATTACTGGCATTGATATAGTCAAACTGCACGACCTGTTGCTCGGCAATCGCCTGACGAAGGAGCTGTAGCAGATGAGTGTCAGTATGATACGACTGAAAATTGATATCAAGCCGCGGGAGCTGGTGAACATGCTCGATACTTTGCAGTCGTTCGATCGTTTCCTGCACCTGTGTATCCTCGAACATCGTTGACAGACTATGCAGCACCGTAATGAGCGAAGCGACATCGTGAGAACCGAGCAGACTTTTATCCAGCTTATAGCCATCGATCATCCCGTACCCGCCCTGGCTTCCCTGATGTGATACTACCGGAAACCCAGCCGCCCCAATCGTATCCATATCCCGATAGATCGTGCGCGCCGATACGCCGTATTCCTCTGCCAGCATGCTTGCGGATAGGATATCGTGATTGAGTAGCTTGTAGATGATGGAGATGAGGCGTTGTAGTTTCATGGTGAGTTCCTCCATTTATTTTACAGTTGTAGATGAAGTATGACAGAATGGATCTAATAAGTAAGAGTAGAACGGTTAAGCAAATATATATTCCTACTATGAGATACAGAGGTAACGATGTTCAAGAAAATTGTGGTATCTGTTATATTATTTTATTTGATGACGGAAGCTGTGCTGGGATTTACTACGTTTGCGTTGTTTCCTCCCTCTATGAAGTTGACCTCGTTGACAGCAGAATCCTTAGAAAAAAGTTCGGGATTTAGCGAGTATGCCACAGAAGATGCAGAGCATTTTATGAACTCTAATCATTATTTGCTACATCAATATAGGAAAGATCGCGATTATTCAGACTATACAATGGTGCATCTATCATTCGATATCCAAAACCGTACCTGGATTCGAGGGATGCGTAATGTTCAGGTAACATTTCAACCTTCAGATTCAACGACTTCTTTATATTATACGAATGAAGCTGTACTTATTGATATTAAGCGAGGTTCCTATAGCGAATATGGATTGTCGATTGCGATGACTAATGAAGCCTACAAACAATTCATAGATAAAAAGTTATCGGGTACTCTTACGCTGAGATGGGAGTATGGGAATAAGAAGGAATTTGAGCTGGATCAAATTTGACTACAATTTGTCTGTTGTGAGATATAGCTGTTGCGAATGGCAAAACAATCAATAAGATCATTTTATTTTAAACCAGCCCTGGTTGAGTTAGCTTTAGCGCTCATTCAGGGCTATTTGTTGTATGGGATGAAGTTCGATTGCTGCAAATAAACAATTATTGTAGCAGAATACGAATTTACAAAAATGAAGTCCGATTTTTATAAAAAAGGTCAAATAAACGAAAAGACACCACTTCCATCTCAATGCTATCCTAATTTACGAAAGCGTTACCAAAATCTCTCGAACGGCACAACCAGAAGCAACACACATTCAACTGTACAGCATCATCCTGCTTCTGCAACGCCTCATGTCCATTCCCAAACCATGCTGCTTGCAGCATATTCACGAAAGGAGCATCCGTAATGAAAAGGGGACTTATCCTGCTGCTGATCGCTGCGATGATGATCACCCTCAGTGCCTGCAATCTGGCGGAAAGCAGTGCAGGTAGCAGAGAGAAAGGCTATGTCGGTATCGCCATGCCGACCAAATCGTCGGCGCGCTGGGTCGCAGACGGCAATAACATGGTCAAGCTATTCCAGTCCAAAGGCTACAAAACCGACCTGCAATACGCCGAGGACGTCGTCGAAAACCAGATTTCCCAGATTGAGAACATGATCACCAAGCAGGTCGACGTGATCGTCGTCGCTGCGATCGACGGTAACACACTGACCGACGTAATCGGCAAAGCCCACGCGCAGGGCATTCAGGTGATCTCGTATGACCGCCTGATCATGAACACACCCTACTTAAGCTACTATGCGACCTTCGATAACTTCAAGGTCGGCGTACTGCAAGCATCGTACATTGAGAAGCGCCTTGGACTCGACAAAGGCAAAGGCCCATTTAACATCGAACTGTTCGGCGGCTCACCGGATGATAACAACGCCTACTTCTTCTTTAACGGTGCCATGTCTGTACTGCAACCATACATCGATTCCGGCAAACTCGTCGTCCGAAGTAAACAGACCACAATGGCACAGATCGCCACCCTACGCTGGGATGGCTCACTCGCCCAGGCGAGGATGGACAACCTGCTAAGCGCCTACTACGGTAGCGACAAGCTGGACGCTGTACTGTCACCATATGACGGCATCAGCATCGGAATCATCTCATCCTTAAAAGGCGTAGGCTACGGCTCCGCCGACAAGCCACTACCGATCATCACCGGACAGGATGCCGAGCTCGCTTCGATCAAATCCATCGTAGCCGGCGAACAAACCCAGACCATTTTCAAAGACACCCGTAAACTCGCCGAAAAAACAGTCGGTATGGTCGATAGCATCCTACAAGGCAAAAAAGCCGAAGTGAACGACACCAAAACCTACAACAACAACGTCATGGTCGTCCCAGCCTACCTGCTCGACCCGGTATCCGTCGACAAAGAAAACGTCAAAGAACAAATCATCGGCAGCAACTACTACACCGAGCAAGAAGTATACGGCAACAACGCAACAGCGAAGTAAAAGAGAGATCAACGTGCTTGTATTCTGTCTGCAACCAGGCACTACAAGCCGAATTCTCACTCAAACTACCATTGGTAAAAAGAAGTCTACTTTTTCCTGATACGTCACATATGTCGTGCACACCTAAGCCCATAACAGACATACCCTGGCTATTACAGTACGCATGATATACAAGACTTTAAAATGTCTTAAATCCCTAAAACCTATCAATCTCTAAAGCATCGAAATCTGTAAATCTTTAATTTTTTAACCATAAAATCTTTAAGCCTTCAAATCTCAGATTCCTAAATCCCAAAATCCCTTGACCTACCCTGCCCCCGCGCAGAAAACGGCATGGATGCCTTTGCACGGAGCGGAGGGAAGGGAATGGGGAAAAGGGCGACTTTGGAGCACCGAGAATCTACTTTCACTCCTAATCCGTAGATTCTCGGTGCTCCACCCGAGCCCGTTCCCCATCCCTTCCCGAAGCGGTCCCTTGCAACAGCACCCACCGCCACCCATTCAAGCCATGAAAGGAGATAAACCCATGCCCGACAACATCATTTTGGAAATGAAAGGCATCACCAAAACCTTCCCCGGCGTCAAGGCACTGGAGAACGTGAACCTGAAAGTACGCAAGGGCGAGATTCATGCGCTCTGCGGCGAAAATGGCGCTGGTAAATCCACGCTGATGAAGGTACTGAGCGGCGTGTACGGCTATGGCAGCTATGACGGCGACATCATTTTCGAAGGCCAGACCTGCCAGTTCCGCAACATCAAAGACAGCGAAGAACTCGGCATCGTCATCATCCACCAGGAGCTAGCACTGATTCCATATCTATCGATCGCCGAAAATATTTTCCTCGGCAACGAACGCAAAAAAGGCGGCGTGATCGACTGGAACGAAACGATGCAGCGCACGCGTGAGCTACTCGACAAGGTCGGCTTGAGTGAGCCACCCGGCACACTCGTAACGAACATTGGTGTTGGTAAGCAGCAGCTGGTCGAGATTGCCAAAGCCTTTTCCAAACGCGTAAAGCTGCTCATTCTCGACGAGCCCACAGCCGCACTAAATGAAGACGATAGCGAGAATCTGCTGGAGCTGCTACTCGGTTTCAAGAGTCAGGGCATCTCCTGTATCATCATCTCGCATAAACTAAACGAAATCGCCAAAGTCGCCGATTCCGTCACCATTTTGCGTGACGGACAGACGATTGAGACGCTTGATATGAAAAAAGATGAGGTGAGCGAGGATCGCATCATTAGCGGCATGGTCGGTCGCGACCTAAACCACCGTTATCCGCAGCGCACGCCGCGCATCGGTGACGTAACGCTCGAAGTACGCGATTGGAACGTCTACCATGAACAGCATGCCGACCGCAAAATGATCGATAACGCCAACCTGAACGTACGCCGCGGCGAGATCGTCGGCATCGCGGGTCTAATGGGTTCGGGTCGTACCGAGCTGGCAATGAGCATCTTCGGTCGCTCGTATGGCAAAAATATTTCCGGTACGCTCATCAAGGACGGCAAAGAAATTCGCAACAACGACGTCACCCAGGCGATCAACAACGGCTTCGCCTACGTCACCGAGGATCGCAAGCACTATGGACTCGTGCTCATGGACGATATCAAACGCAATATTTCCCTAACCGGACTGGAACGCCTGTCGCGCGGTACTGTCGTGAACGAACACGAGGAAGTGCTCGTCGCCGAAGACATGCGCAAACGCATGAAGATCAAAACGCCAAGCATCCTGCAAAAAACAGGCAACCTGAGCGGCGGTAACCAGCAAAAAGTTGTACTCGGCAAATGGATCTTCTCCAACCCCGACATCCTGATCCTCGACGAACCAACCCGAGGCATCGACGTCGGCGCCAAATACGAAATCTATACCATCATCAACCAGCTCGCCGATGAGGGCAAAAGCATCATCGTCATCTCATCCGAGCTACCCGAAATCCTAGGGATCTGCGACCGCATCTACGTCATGAACGCCGGCAAAATCACCGGCGAGGTCACCCGCGAAGAAGCAACCCAGGAAAAACTAATGGCCTACATGACCCGCGATAAAGCAAAGGTGTAACACCACCAAGCTGTAAGCCTGTAGAGAGTCATGTCAAACCAAAACCAATGCAAAAATCAACACTGAAAAGCCAAGCACAAATCAGCGATATACACTAAAAAGCATCCATCTGCCGCATCCAATGCGACCTCAAACCAACTTAACTAAAAATGTAATTAAAAAACCTGCCATAAACGCGCAGAACGAACGCATACATCCAATATTCCCGGTCACCCCCATGTTTGGAGGGGACTTGGTACTCCTTCGCTCGTACAAAGCGAAGGGAAGGGAATAGGGAAAAGGGCGACTTTGGAGCACCGAGAATCTACCTTCACTCCTAAGCCGTAGATTCTCGGTGCTCCACCCGAGCCCGTTCCCTATCCCTTCCCGTAGCGCCTCCAACGAGCCAAGCTTCCAATCCCATCCACCCAACAACAAAGTTGAAAGGAGCTACACCCATGTCCACATTAAGCAAGCCCGTCAAAGAAAAAGACAAGCAAGGCGGACTCAGCCGCCTGTTCAAAGGCAATATTCGCCAATATGGTATGATCATCGCTCTCATTTTCATCATGCTACTGTTCCAGGTTTTAACCGGAGGACTGCTGCTCAAGCCGATTAACATCACCAACCTGATTCTGCAAAACAGCTACATCCTCGTACTCGCGATCGGAATGGTGCTCGTCATCATCACCGGGCATATCGACCTGTCTGTCGGTTCGATCGCTGCCTTCGTCGGAGCCATCTCCGCGATTTTCATGGTCAACTGGCAAATGAACCCGGTGCTGGCAGTTATTCTGTCCATCGTCATCGGTGGTCTGATCGGTGCATGGCAGGGCTTCTGGGTTGCGTATGTACGCATACCTGCCTTTATCGTCACACTAGCCGGGATGCTCCTATTCCGTGGTTTGACGATGATCGTGCTGGAAGGTCAATCGATCTCGCCATTCCCGAATGGCTTCCAGAAGATCAGCTCCGGCTTTGTACCTGACTTTACCAATGCAGCAACAAATATCGTCGCGATTATCGCAGGTATCGCTCTATCGGTACTTTACGTATGGACGGAGCTGCGCGGTCGTGCTGCACAGCGCAAATACAATTTCGATACCGGCTCACAGGGATTGTTTATCGGTAAGCTGGTGCTCGTGATCGCGATCATCAACCTGTTTACATTCGTACTGGCAAGCTATGCAGGGATTCCAACGATTCTCGTCCTGTTGTTCCTGCTGATCATTATCTATTCGTTCGTCATGAACCGTACCGTGATGGGTCGTCATGTGTATGCCATCGGTGGTAACGAAAAAGCAGCTGGCCTGTCCGGTGTCAAAACGAAAAAAGTAACTTTCTGGGTATTCGTCAACATGGGCGTACTCGCCGCAGTTTCCGGTCTGATCTTCGCCGCTCGCCTGAACGCAGCCACTCCACGCGCAGGTACCAACTTCGAGCTGGATGCCATCGCAGCCTGCTTCATCGGCGGCGCATCCGCAGCTGGCGGAATCGGTACTGTATTCGGCGCCATTATCGGCGGTCTTGTTATGGGTGTACTGAACAATGGTATGTCCCTGATCGGACTCGGGATCGACTGGCAGCAGGGAATTAAAGGTCTGGTATTGCTGCTGGCGGTAGCATTTGATATTTATAATAAGAATAAAGGTACGAGTTTGAAGTGATAGCTCGAAATGATTTGAATCAGATCATTGTATAGTGACATGGATGATGCAATCAGAAAATGATTTAAATCCAAAGTCTAAACAAGGAGTAACCCTGATCATATTATCGATCAGGGTTGCTCCTTGTTTATTATAGCTGCTTAAACTTCTTACAAATCAAATTCATTCTGAAAAAAAGAACAAGTGTTCTTGTTTTTGGAATGAATTTTTTATATGATTAATGCGTATAACAAAGATTTTTAGCTCCTACATATGATGCACGGCTACACCTGATTTTATCTAGCTATCCAACTTGTAGCACGATTATGTTAAACAATGATGAGGTTAATGGAGGATGATGGATGAACGAGTTATTAGACCCTCGGAATGATTTTTTATTTAAGCGTATTTTTGGAAGCGAAGAGAATCGAGATGTTTTATTAGCTTTTTTAAATCGAACGTTTGCCGAAGCGAATCGACCGCTACTTCGTGAAATTGTTTTGCTTAATCCGTATCTGGATAAAGATGATCCGCTTGATAAGCAATCGATTCTAGATATTCGCGCTAGTACATCAGAAGGTGAATTGATCAATGTTGAAATGCAGCTCTTTAACCGCTATGATATGGAAAAACGGACGTTATTTTACTGGAGTAAGATGTATGCTTCACAGCTTATCGAAGGACAGTCATATAGTACGCTAAAATCGTGTGTGACGATTAACATTTTAGATTTTAAGCTATTAAAAAATGAACTGTATCATAGTGTATTTCACTTACGTGAGGATCAAACCGCAATAGCGTTAACTGATGATATTGAGATTCACTTTTTAGAGCTACCCAAGCTCGATCCACAGTCTTTTGCTTTGGAAAAGGGAGGACTCGCCAATTGGTTATTATTTTTAAAAGGCGTAACAACCGACCACTGGGAGGTGCTGACGATGAATGAGCCAGAACTGAAAAAGGCAATGGATACACTGGAATTTCTAAGCCAGGATCAAGAAGCACGTATGCGCTATGAAGCTCGGCAGAAGTATCTTCATGATCAGGCTTCTTTAATGGAAGCCGCTAAGAACGCAGAGATCTATGGATTTAAAGCAGGTATGGAAGAAGGCCTTGAGAAGGGAATCGAAAAGGGAATCGAAAAGGGCATAAAAAAAGGCATAGAAAAAGGTATAGAACAGGGGATCGAAAAAGGTATTGAGCAGACAGCCTTACGCTTTTTGCGCCTAGGGGTGGACATCGAAACGATTGTAAAAGCAACCGGATTAACGGAAGACGCTATTCGTTCACTATCTGATTCAGCAAAGTGAAAACAAGCTCATCCTGTAAGTAACAAGCGGTATGCACAGGTTAATCCTGATTCATCACGGCTTTTGCTTTGTATAGGCAGCATGAAGATATCGGTGTATGTAGATAGTTTATCATATAAATTTTTTCGATTTTTGAGGGGTTTTATGAATGATTAGATTTTTTGCTTCCCAATCTTTTTGGATCACATTCATTGTCTTTTTGTTGTTGTATAGTTTGAATGTAAAAGTCAATGATCTCGCAATCGGCAGTATGATTAAAGCTTTTATCTTGTCTACCTTGTTTGCTCTTATCTCCGCGATAATTATAGGAGGAATTATTTACGGTATTCTACATGCGCTAAGCAAAAAGAACAGATACAAGTAACCTCCAACAATCCATAAAATAGCTGAAAAATACTCACCAAATAGAAGGTACTCCATATCATACGGAGCACCTTCTATTTTTATACCCATTACCTCCAAACCACACGCCTCAGCCCATCCCCTCCCATCATCACCCTGCACACTCACCTAAGCTTCCAATAACTTCCCTCACTTCTCAATTCCGACCCACTCACCCAGCCCCAACCCGAAAAATGAGACACCTAATACGAAAAATGAGACATTCCCGCTCATCCTAGCAATCGATATAATTAAACCTATAATTGTAATCGCTTACATATAAAAGGGGGAGATATCATGGAAACCGGGATGAAGACCGGGTCGGAGTCGCGTCCGCAGACCAAGACGACAGCGGCTGGGCGGATGCGGCGCTGGTTTCGACGGTTGTATACGCAGCGGCATCTACAGGTCATGGCGCTACTAGGTGTCGTCTGGATGCTCATTTTTAACTATATTCCGATGTACGGAATCGTGATTGCATTCAAGGAATTTAATATTGTTGATAGCATCGGAGCTGCACCATGGGTGGGGCTGGAGCATTTTCGAGCCTTTATGGAGGATGAGAATTTAAGGGACGTTATTCGGAATACGCTAGGCATTAGCTTGATCAAGCTATTTATCGGGTTCCCATTGCCAATTCTATTCGCCCTATTCCTGAACGAGATTCGTTCAGTCCGCTTCAAAAAGTCCGTCCAAACGATCTCGTATTTACCCCATTTTCTATCCTGGGTCATTCTGGGTGGCATTTTGACCACATGGCTCGCCGATGTCGGTGTGATCAACCAGATTTTGTTAGCCCTACATCTGATCGACCAGCCGATCTCGTATCTCGCAGAGCCGCAATACTTCTGGGCCATCGTCATCATTTCAGACATCTGGAAGGAGCTTGGCTGGTCAGCGATCATTTATCTGGCAGCGATGGCGAGTGTATCGCCGGAAATGTACGAAGCTGCAACGATCGATGGCGCTGGACGTTTCCAGAAAATGTGGTACATCACCCTGCCAGGTATCCAGAGCACGATCGCGATCCTGTTCATTCTGGCGGTCAGCGGTGTACTCAATTCCAACTTCGACCAGATTCTCGTGCTGCGCAATTCACTCAATGAGAGCGCAAGTAATGTGATCGATATCTACGTGTACCAGACGGGTCTATTGTCTGGACGGTTCTCGTATTCAACAGCGATCGGTCTGATCAAATCAGTGATTGCGTTGATTCTGCTCCTTATCGCGAATCAGGTGACCAAGCGGTTGAATAATACATCACTGTTTTAGATGAGTAGCCTGCAAGATGAGGACAGAATGTATGTCTAGCTTAGCAAATCTAGCTTAACAAAAGAGATGTATACGAAACGTACAAAAGAAATGGTTATGAAGCTTAGACCAAAACGGTAACCTAGCTCAAATTAGATAATAGAAGCGAAGGATATATGAAGGATATATACAGAGAGTTTGATTGAAAAATGAAAGGAGTGTACCCCTATGCTAACCTCATCCCGCCGTACCCGCGGTGAAATGATATTCGATATCGGCAATACGATCTTTATGATCTTCATCTGCTTCGTCACGATCTACCCGATCTGGTATGTACTGGTCAATGCATTTAACGAAGGTACAGATGCGATGCGCGGTGGCATTTACTGGTGGCCGCGGATGTTCAGTCTGGAGAGCTTCAAGGCGGTATTCCAGAGCGAAGGCATTATGCAGGCAATGTGGATTACGGTCGCCAAGACGATTATCGGTACATTCATTCATGTACTGTTCACCGCGATGGTCGCCTATGCGCTATCTCGACGTGATCTGATTGGGGGTAAGCTGTACATTTGGATCGGCACGATCACGCTGTTTTTCAGCGGTGGCTTAATTCCAACCTTCCTGCTGATGAAGGATTTGCAGCTGCTTGATAATTTTATGGTGTACATTATTCCAGCGATGTTCAGCTTTTTCGATCTGATTATCTTTATGACCTTTTTCCGTGAAATTCCAGATGGACTGGAAGAGGCGGCACGTATCGATGGAGCGAATGACTGGTCGATTTTCCTGCGAGTCGTGCTTCCGGTATCGATGCCTGTTGTCGCTACGATTGGATTGTTTCACGGTGTATACCAGTGGAACGATTATTTCACAGGTATGATCTATATGAACGACACGTCGCTACAGCCAATTCAGACGTATCTGTATCGGGTCGTGGCAGAATCCAGCTCGAATCAGATGCTGGCAGCCGTGCCGGGCGGCATTACGCGCTCCGTCACCTCGCAATCGATCAAACTGGCGACGATGGTCGTTACGACGATGCCAATTGTATTTGTATATCCGTTCTTGCAGAAGTATTTTGTAAAAGGGATGATGATCGGTTCGATCAAGGGCTGACATCACGTTCTAGCTTATTTTCTATCGTGAGCAGGCTGATTAGTAGAATGAGTTATACCCAGCTGTAAAGGAATAGAGTCTACTTATTATGGCATCGGTTTGGATCATTATGAAATAAAATGTACAAGCTGTGTTCGTGTAGTATCCAATTGATACAGTAAGCTCAAAAGCGCCTACCTTTAAACAAACCTTAATTTTGAAAGGGGTTATATTCATGCGCAATACCGATCCGAAAATGACCAAGCGCTCTACACGCTCCTGGCGCAAGCCAGCCATTGCCGCGCTGATGGCGGGACTACTCACGCTGACGACAGCGTGCTCCTATTTTGGTGGGGGTAGCAAGAGTGCCAATGAGAACCAGACACCGGTCAAGCAGGCATCTGCCAATGAACCGGGCTGGAAGGCAGACACCTCGCCGATTACATTTGACTGGTATATGAACTTTTCATGGTACACCGGCACCGACTGGGGCAAGGATATTACGAGCCAATACGTAACGAAGAAGACGGGCGTGAAGGTCAACTTTATCGTCCCAGCAGGGAATGAGAACGAGAAGCTGAACACGATGATCGCGTCCGGTAAGCTGCCCGACTTTATTACACTCGCATGGGGCGAGGATGCAGTGAAGAAGATGATGGAAGGGAAGCTGGTACTGCCGCTAAATGAGCTGGCAGATCAGTATGATCCATATTTCTTCAAGGTGACTGATCCTGCGAAGCTGGCATGGTATACCCAGCCAGACGGCAATGTATATGGCTATCCGAACGCGTCATCTTCACCAGCTGACTTCAAAAAATACGGCGAAAACTATGTGTCCAACCAGGTATTTGTTGTACGTAAGGACATGTACGAAGCGCTCGGCAAGCCAGACATGCGGACACCGGAAGGCTTCCTGAAAGCACTGGAAATGGCAAAAGAAAAGTATCCACAGGTGAACGGGCAGCCGCTCATTCCGCTCGGTCTGCACGAGTTTACCGAGAATGGCAACTACTCACTGGAAAGCTATTTGCAAAATTTCCTCAATGTACCGATGGAAAAGGACGGCAAGCTGTATGACCGCTCTACCGACCCGGAATATGTAAAATGGCTCAAAACGCTGCGTCAGGCGAACCAGGAAGGGCTATTAGCAAAGGATATTTTCATCGACAAGCGCGCACAGATGGAGGAGAAAATTTCACAGGGACGTTATTTTGCAATGCTGTATCAGCGGAGTGACTTTGGTACACAGCAAAATGCACTGTACGCAAAGGACCCGAATTCCGTCTACATCGCAGTCGATGGCCCATCTAACGAGAAGATGGACCCACCTGTATTGAGTGGCCCGGGCATCTCTGGCTGGACGCTAACACTGATCTCCAAAGACGTGAAGGACAAAGCACGCGCTATTCGTTTCCTCGAATACATTATTAGCGAAGAAGGACAGCGCGATCTGTACATGGGTGAGCCAGGCGTAACCTACGATATGGTGAACAACAAGCCTGTGTTCAAGCCAGAAGTGCTCAAGCTGCTTAATAGTGATCGTTCTGCCTTCGATACCCAGTATGGTGCTTCCCACAAATACTGGATGGAGATGGATACCAACATCACCGACCAGTGGAAGCCAGAAAGTGTCGAGCCATTCAAGCAAATGGAAGACTGGACAAAGGGCAAAACGGTGAGCCGCTCCGAATTTGACCAGCTCGATCCAACTGGCAATTCACCAGAAGGCATCATCAATACGAAGATCGAACAGCTATGGGGCAAAACACTGCCACAGCTGCTGCTCGCTTCATCGGATAGTGAGTTTGACCAGATTTTCCAGAATTACCTGACCAAGCGCGATGAATACGGCTTTGATAAAGTCCAGGCGTACCGCCAGGCAGAGTATGAGAAGAATGTGGAAAAGCTGAAAGGCGATCAATAATTGTCCTTCGTTAAATAGTGCGGAACGATAATAAAGAAACGATGTACGTCAAAAAGCAACCCTGCCGACTCCAATTCTAGGTCAGCAGGGTTGCTTTTATTAGTTATTGATATTGTTGCGCGGTTGTTCGCCATACGCGCGATGACACGTAAAGGCGTTGCGTTCATTGTTGTTCATTTCGTAGCACAGAACGACTCACATTGTACAAAGACACATATTGCAACATCACACTTAGCATACTGTTTTATACAAAGTCTTCAATACAACTCCATTCCAGCTAGCATGACTCCAATGAAACTACATTGCGTTTCATAATTCTCTTACTTCAACCAATCTCATAGCCACTACACCTTCACCGCAGCTTACTTCACCGTTTCCGTCTCAATCAACTGTGCAAACAGCCGAATATTCTCCTCAAACGTTGGCACACCCTGACGAGCCTCCGCTTCCTGTACCAGCTTCACGACCAGATCATTAAACGGCGTTGCAATCCCCGTACCGACAGCATGCTGTGGCACTACACCATTAATATATTGAATCTCTGTTTTGCGTTGTTTCTCCAGATCCTGTAGCATGCTCGCTTTGAGCAGGCGAGAAGGCTCCATCATCGTGCGGAAAGTACGCACACGTTCAGGAATATCCGCAGCGCTATGCAGTTCCAGAGAAGCGATATCGAAGCCGCTCATCGTTGCAAACTGGATTCCGTTAGCATGACCGACCTTGATCGTCTCATCCGCAATATGCACGGCGCTCACAATGCCGACCTCATCATCCAGAATATGTCCATATTCGCCATTCAATGCAGCAGATAGTCCGCTAAATGCGTTGTTGATCAATAGCTTCGACCATTTGGTGCCGACCAGATTGTCAGATACATGGGTGCCGCCGACATGATCAAGCACGGTTTTGATCTGCTCAATGCGTTCGGTCATTTCACCGTTCAGCTCACCAATTTGGAAGGCGTATTTTTTAAACTGGGTATATTCTGTAGTCAGCTGGGATACGCCCGGTTCAATAAAGGTAGCGCCGAATTCGACTGAGCCTGCAATGACGCGATGCTCACCAACCACATCGGCTACACTTTGCTCCGGTATACCGTTTTGCAGGGAGCAGACGACACTGTCCTCATGCAGGAACGGAAGTAGCTCCTCCAGTACAGCTCGATTATATAATTGTTTGGTCAGCAGCAGTACCAGATCGTAGGTGCCGGATTTTTGCTGAGGCGTGATTGCTTTAACAGGTGCGGTAAATTCAGTCGTACCAACAACCTTTGCGCCCTTTTCATTCAGTGCCTGCACATGTGCTTCATACGTATCGATTAATTCAACATCCATACCGCCGTCGCTCAGATAAGCGCCGACGATCGTTCCAAGTGAGCCTGCTCCTAAAATTGCAATTCTCATGATGATTGCCTCCTTATAATGGTGCTGAGTCTACAGGGTGCTGCTTTCATTCTCTATTTGTATTGCTGTTCCGTCTGATTCTGATTGTTCTAATCGGATTTTTCTAACCTGTTTGTTTGGCTGTAACCCGTTATTTTTGCTCCAAATAGTTATATACCGGTGTTGCCGGGCTAAGTGTAAGATCGGTTAAAATATGCGAAGCGGATACGATCTCACGTACAGGCAGATCAGCAAGCGGTGCGAGTGCATGCTCGAACAATTGCAGACGTGCCGGGCCAGACCATGCGCCCTTGACTGTAATATCTGTAATCTGTGTACGAACCAGATCGCATAGACGCAGATTGCCTTCATAATCGGTTGCCAGCTTGAGCATAAAGGTGGGACGGCAGATTTCCTGTTTGGCCTGCTCCTTGTCCATTTCAAAATGCTTGAAGCCCATCGTTGCAGTCGCTACCCGCAGACTACCATAGTCGAGCGTGCCGACGAGTGTATCGGAATCGATATACAGCTTGGGTGCGCCCCATTTTTTCGGATAGGCGGTTAGCTCACGACCGCTGGCGATCGCTGGGAAGTTATCGACATACATCGAATGCACATAGTCGCCGTCCTCGCCGTTGAACTGAACCGGAATCACCTGACCGGCTTCAGTATAGGCACCCAGACCGGATACATCCGGCATCCACATCACTTCGAATTTGACGAGCGGGTCTTTAATTTCCAGTGGCTCTGGTACAGCAGCACGCAGCGCCTCCATATCGGTGCGATAAATAATATTTAAGTATTCACGATTGACAAATTTGTACGTTGGAACAGGATAAGCTGGTGCAGTGAGTGGTGTGTTAAAATTTTGGAACGTATTGTTAATATCGATCTTCATAATCAAACCATTCCTTTCACTGATCCGTATTCTGCCGTAGCAGTTTGATTTCTATAGCTTTATTTTACGTCTTTATTTACATATATTCCAATACATCATAAAGTATATATACATTTACTGTGATAAATGAGAGGGGCATGAAGAATGGAGCTACTTCAACTGAAATATTTTCAAACGGTCGCCTATACAGAGCATATGTCCAGGGCTGCCAAGCAGCTGCATATTGCGCAGCCTTCCTTGAGTCTAACGATTAAAAGGCTGGAGGATGAGCTGGGGACAGAGCTATTCATTCGCAGGGGGCGCAATATTCAACTAAGTGCGTCCGGTCAGATTTTACTCAAGCATGTGAACCGAATTTTTATCGAGCTGGATAATGCCGAGCGTGAGATTCAAGCGCAGGAGCAGCTTCAGGCGAATACGATCCGAATTTCCATTTCAAATCCACGGTTTTTATCTCGACTGATCACACAATATATTCAGCGTTATCCGGATGCCAAGGTGCATCAGGGGATTAAAATGCGCAATGAGATGATTGCCAGTCTCAAGCAGGGGGATATCGATCTGGGTATTGCCAGTCGTCATACAGAAGACGAGGAGATTGAGAGCCATCTATTAATCGATGAGGATATTGTGCTGGTGCTGCCAGTGAATCATCGGTATGCGAAGGAGCAGGAGCTATCGTTATCCGAGGTAGCGCAGGAGCCGTTTATTTCGCTGGCGGATAATCGCGAATACAGCGAGTTTATTCGAGAGACGTGTGAGCGTGCTGGCTTTGTGCCGAATAGCATTTTCGAGGTGGATTCGTATCTGCTGACAGAGATTATTAGTGTGAATCAGGGTATTGCCCTATTGCCTATCTCCGTATGTCGCCAATTCAACCTGCATTATATTCGTATTGCCGATGTGTCGCCGACCTACTCGGTCAGTCTATTCTGGTTGAAAAATAAGGTGTTATCCGCTTCTGCTGAGAGCCTGCGTGATTTTATTATCGATTACTATAAAAAGCACCACCAAATGTTTAAGCTTTCCTAAAAAATGATCCTCCAATTGCGTTACAATAGAATTGGAAATGTAAGCGTTTATCATTTATGGAAGGGATGCTACACATTTGGATCGATTGCACAGCAGGATACGCGGCATGTTCCGACGATTAAACAGTGTACCACTGCAAGGTCGACTGATTGCCGCTTATATTATTGTTATTTTACTGCCGACCGTAGCCGTCTCGTATTATTCGTACCAGCAGATTAATACAACCTATATTCAGGATACACGGCTGAAAAGTATAGACACGCTGCAAAATGAAAAGCAGACGATTTTAACCCAGCTGGAGACGATGGAGCGGGCTGCACAGCTCGCGGTATCCGATAAGGCGGTCATTCAGTATTTGACCGAAAATCAGGATAAGCCTACCGCGGAGTTGATTGAATTTAACGAAAACTCCTATGCTCGTCTAGCCCAAATCCAGATTAATAATCCGTCGATTCTGCATCTGCGCTTGTACAGCAATAGCCCGAAAACGTACGAAATCTGGCCGATTATTTTGCAGGAAAGCCGAATTACGGATGCACCCTGGTATGCTCAGGTGCATGGATTAGGTGATCGGGAGGCATGGTATATGCAGCGTAGCGATCTAGCGCTGGATCGTAATGATAGTAGTCGCCCGTTGGAGCCTGATCCGCCCAAGCTATCACTGCTACGCGAGCTGGAGCTGCCGAAGGGGCATCATGCAGGTGTGATTCAGGTGGATATGCGGCTAGCTGATCTAGCACCGCAAACCTTTGGCAAAAGTCAGGAGGATAACTCGCGTCTGTTACTGCTCGATGGAGGGGGAGGACATGTAGCGCCTCCGCTAACGGAGGATCGATATACCCGGCTAGCCGAAGAGTTGCTACGTGATCCAGCCGCACAGTCCGATGGCGGTTCTGCGCAATATCGTGCAGACGGACAAGCCTATCTGCTAACGAGCATCCCACTTGAGCGTCTGGGCGCACAGCTTGTACAGGTCGTCTCGCTGGAGAAAATGCTTCAGGATACCGGACGCGCGCGCAATCTGATCATTATCGCCACGGTAGCCTTTATCGTGCTCGTCTCGCTGATTACGTATCTCGCCAACTCCATTATTCTCAAAAACCTGCGTAAGCTTACACAGGCAATGAAGCAGATGCGCAAGGGAGAGCTGCCGCCGATGGTACAGGTGGAGGGCGGTGAAATCGGCGAGCTAGCCTATCATTTTAACCGGATGAGCGGCACGATCAATGAACTGATCGCACAGGCGGTACGCAAGCAAGCATTAATGAAGGAAGCGGAGCTACGCACGCTGTATAGTCAGATCGATGCCCATTTCCTGTATAACACACTGGAAAATATTAAAATGCTCGCCGAGATCGAGGATCAGCGTCAAATTTCCGATGCACTCACCTCGCTCGGTGGTATGATGCGCTACAACTTCAAATGGGGCGGCGAATACGTCACACTCAGTCAGGAGCTGCGACATATTCGCAATTATATTGAGGTGATGAATATTCGCTTTGATGAGCCTGTGCAGCTACAGGTTGATATCCCAGCCGCCTACAATGAACTGGAGCTACTCAAAATGTCGCTCCAGCCAATCGTAGAAAATGCGTTCAAGCATGGCTGGAAAGAAGAGCAGGGCGAGCGTCTGCTAAGTATCCGTGTAGAGGATGAGGACGAGCGAACGGTGTGCATCATCGTTCAGGATAACGGTTATGGCATGCCGTTGACAGTTATGGAGGAGCTGAATGAACGACTACAGCAGGTATCCGATACTGAGCCAACTGAACGTTCAGCTTCATCTTCTACGTCAACGAATAGATTGCCAGTCACCGAGCAGCGAAGCAGCACTTCGGCTGATCCAGTACATGCGTCGCAGCAGAATGGCTATGGACTGCTGAACGTACAGCGGCGGATTCGACTGTTTTTCGGTAATGAGTATGGATTATATGTACAGAGCAGTGCAGGGGAAGGGACAGACGTATCCTTGCATCTGCCTAAAATCATTCTGGCAGGAGGAGACATCCGGCATGAGACAACTACTGATTATTGATGATGAAAAGAATATCCGGCATGGACTTCAGGTGATGATTGAGCGACAATTTCCGGGGCGATATACGATCCGCTGTGCAAGACATGGTCAGGAAGGACTATTTACACTTCGTGAGCAACCAGCCGATATTATCATTACCGATATTCGTATGCCAGTGCTGGATGGCATCGCGATGCTGGAGCAATTGCGCGCCAGTAGTGAGCTTGTGCAGCAGCCGGAAGTGATCGTGCTTAGCGGTCATGACGATTTTGAATATGCGAAGGCCGCTATTCGTTATCAGGTACGCGAATATCTACTCAAGCCGATTCGGCGTGATGATCTATTTGCCGCGCTTGAAAGTCTGGAAAATGAGCTTGTACGTAAGGAATCCTTATCTCGCCGTCTGGAGGATGCGGATCAGTATCGGCGTCAATGGCAGGAGGAGCAGCTATCACGCTGGCTTGAAGCGCCTGCGGATGAAGCGAAGCGTGAGCTCGACGCATGTACGTGGCTACAGCTACCCGAGCCGTATATCGTCTGTGTATGGAATTGCGTGACCGCAGATGGGCATCCGGTAGCGGTGCAGGAGCTGGATCTGCTGCTCAGTCAGCTGGCCGATCATACACAGGCGACATACGAAATGCAATTGCTCGACCGAGAAGGGCGCCGCGTCTGGATGATCCGTCAGGAGCAGCTCGGTCTGCTACAAGCACTCGCAAGAGCAGCTGCACGTCGTGAGGTATCCGGGCTATGGGCAGGTATTAGCAGCAGCAAGCAGGAGCGCAGTGAGCTACAAACGGCTTATGCGCAAGCCTGTCGGGCATTAGTATACGGGTTCTTTTGCCCGGGCATATATCTACTGAATGAGCCTACGCTGCAAGAAGCTGAGATTCCGCAGGCACAGCTGGAAGAGGATGTGCGCAGGCTGGGTAATCTGCTCGGTACAGGACGAAGCAGTGAAATTAGTGGAATGGTGCATCATCTATTCCGATTATCGGGTACAGGGATGCGCAGTTTGAATGAGGTACAGCGCACCGTACGGCTAATTAATGAGAATGTGCTGGATGAGGTGTTTCGCCATTTTGGCGAGGCATCGATCGAGGTGCTGCGTCTGTATCGTCGGGTGTGCAGTCTGGAGCATTATCGGTATTTTCATGATTATTGCCGCGATCTGGAGCGTCTGCTGCTCAGTCTGGACGAATATATCGGACAGCTTCGGCTCGTGCACAGTGAGCATCATCGTTTAAAGGAAGCGGTAGCGTATTTGCATAGTCATTATGCGCGTCCACTTAATATGGCAACAGTAAGCAATCATGTGTCGCTGAATTACTCGTATTTTAGCGAGGCTTTTAAGGCATATACAGGAGAAAGCTTTGTCGTTTATTTGAAAAAGCTACGGATTGAGCGCGCTAAGGAGCTACTGGCAGAGCCTCATCATCGTCTCGGTGAGATTGGGGAGCAGGTTGGATTTGAGAGCAGTCGACACTTCTCTCGTGTGTTTCGCGAACTGGAAGGAATTACGCCGCAGGAGTACCGTGCACGGCTCGAATTGCGGTCAGGCATGGTGTAACACAATTGTGCGTGGTTTCGCCCTTTCTGCGTTTGCAAACCGGATAATTTAAAGTAAAATAGTTGGGTAGCCAAATGAAATTGCATAGAATCTATGAATTAAAATCTTGGCATTTAACTATATACTGGAGGGCTTTTGGTGCTGAAAGGTGCAAAATTTGGAATACGCACTAAAATTGTAGCCGGGTATATCGTGATCATTGTCTGTCTGGGTATTGTACTGACGATGATGTCAGGGCGTATGAACCAGCTGGAACAGGAAAGCCGATACATCAATGATCATGATCTGGAAGTTCACAACTTGACCAACATGCTGGAAAAGCATGTGCTGGATATGGAAACCGGGCAACGTGGTTTCGTCCTCACCGGTGAAGAGAGCTATCTGGAGCCCTATAATGAATCCGTTTCTCGTTGGGAGAGCGATTATAACGAGCTGTATGCGCTTGTCGCAGGCAATCAGCTACAGCAAAATAATTTACAAACGATCCGTACCGGGATCGAAACCTGGATCAAGGATGCCGGAACACCTGCCATTACGATGAAGCAGCGCGGCGATACGGCTGGTCTGAAAACCTTTTTTGCCAGCGATCCAGGCAAGCAGCAGATTGATCAGCTACGTCAGGAACTCGATTCGTTCCGCAATAGCGAAAAGGCGCTAACGAGTGCTCGTATCGAGGCAGCCGCACAAAGCAATGAACGCATGCTGACGATGATGATCGGTGTTTGGATTCTGCTTGCGATCATCTCGATTGCGACTGCATTACTTATTGCACGCCAGATTGTAGGTACAATTCGTGATGTTAGTGATACCTTACTCGGTATCGCAACGGGCGGTAACCTGAGAACACGAATCGATGTAACCTCTCGTGACGAGGTGGGCGAGCTAGGCGATGCTGCGAATCAGTTACTGGATCATGTGCAGTATGAGAACTGGGTCAAGGATCAGATCGCTCAGGCGGCGACACGTTTTCAGGAAGCGACAGACGTGGACAGCCTGTCAGCGGTGCTACTGACCAAAGGAAACAAATGGTTTGGTACGCCCTATGGCATTGTATACCGCAAAACAGCAGAGGGCTATTGGATCAAAGCCGCTTCCTTTGCCTCTTCGGAGTCTGATGCGGAGCTGGGCGCTTCCCGCTTACAGCAGGGGGAAGGCTTGACCGGACAGTCGATTATCGAGCGTCGTATGCTGGAGCTGCATCCATTGTCGGATGAGTATGTGCGTACGATTAGCTCAGGTCTGGGGCATACTGGATTACAGGCAATGATTGCCGCACCGATCATTTTTGAAGGTCGTGTAATTGCCGCCGTGGAATTTGCTTTACTGGAGCCGATGATGGACAAGCAGAAGCATCTGCTACAGCAGTTGATTGATATTTTTGCAGTAACCCTTCATTCTGTGATGACACGTATGGAGG
This sequence comes from Paenibacillus hunanensis, assembly GCF_014645615.1. Lineage (GTDB taxonomy): Bacteria > Bacillota > Bacilli > Paenibacillales > Paenibacillaceae > Saccharibacillus > Saccharibacillus hunanensis. The sequence continues at coordinate 152,835 of NZ_BMMB01000001.1, forward strand.
TTGAGCAGCTCTATCATGAATCACAATCGCTGAATCATGAGCTACAGGTACAATCTGAGGAATTACAGGTACAGTCGGAGGAGCTGCAAGCGCAGACGGAAGAGCTGCAAATGCAAACCGAAGAGTTGCAAATGCTGAACGAGCGTCTGGAGCATGGCAAGATGGCAGCCGAAAGTACAGCCGTCGAGCTGGACAAATATGCACAGCAGCTACAGGTGAGCTCACGTTATAAATCGGAGTTTCTGGCTAATATGTCGCATGAGCTGCGTACGCCGCTCAACAGTATGCTCATCCTGTCACAGATTTTGTCGGAGAACGGGAATGGCAATCTGACGGCGAAGGAGCAGGAATACGCATCAATTATTCATTCCTCCGGTAAGGATCTATTGAATCTGATTAACGATATTCTTGATCTGTCCAAGGTGGAAGCAGGCAAAATGCAGATTGAGATTAATCCGATCAGTATCGAAGCGATGCTGGAGCAGATGGAGCGTAGCTTCCGCGAAACCGCCGTGCAGCGAGAGCTGTTCTTCAAGGTTGAAGTGGAGGAGAATGTGCCAGAGCTGGTGTACTCGGATGAGATGCGTATTCAGCAGGTGCTACGTAATCTGCTGTCCAATGCGTTCAAATTCACTCAGACTGGCGGCGTCACACTACAGGTACAAAAGGTCAATCGCGTACAGACAAGCAGCTACGAAAGCTCGCAGCCGATGCTTGCCTTTAGCGTCAGTGATACAGGCATCGGGATCTCAGCAGAGAACCGTGATGTGATCTTCGAGGCATTCCGTCAGGCAGATGGAGCAACCGCACGTAAATATGGCGGTACAGGGCTTGGACTATCAATCTCCTCCCAGCTGGCTAATCTGCTAGGGGGCACGATTCATCTGGAAAGTAAGTATGGTGAGGGGAGTATTTTCACCTTCTATATTCCGTGTATGGTTACCGATCCGCATTCGGAGCATGCTATCTTTGAGATGAATGAGCCGCTGCATATGAATCGTACCGTATTCATGGAGGAAGGTTCCGCATCCTCAGCTGATGGCTATGAATACAATGCTTCCTCCGAGGGAGACATGTTCGTACAGTCGTCAAGAGAGCGTTCGCCCTTTGCCGCGCTCGGTCAGGAATCTGCGGCAGATCAGTCGCAGTCTGGACAATCAGGCGGAACTGATATTTTAAGTGGTCGCAAGATTCTGATCGTAGATGATGATATTCGTAATGTCTATGCGCTCACCAGTATGCTGGAGCGTTACAATATGAACATCGTCATCTCACAAAATGGACGCGATGCGCTGGAGATTCTGCATATGGATCAGAATATCGATCTGATTCTTATGGATATTATGATGCCGGAGCTGGACGGCTACGAAACGATGAAAACGGTGCGTAACCTGTATGGCTATAGCGATGTGCCGATTATCGTGCTCACTGCTAAAGCGATGAAGGAAGACCGTGAGAAGAGTATTCAGGCAGGGGCAACCGACTATATGAGCAAGCCACTGCATATGCAGGATGTGCTACAGCGTGTACGCTACTGGTTGCATCAGCAGACCGCACGCTCGTCAGCTCGTTAATAGGCGGACTGCATCTGTCGATTACAGCACGGCATTATAGCATAGAGTCAATGTGTGTTCACCGATCAAGCTTGCACAGCGATGTATTATGGAATAAATCTAAGGTTGTATCCTATCATATAAAAAGCCAGAAGCCCCGTTATGAACAGGGTTTCTGGCTTTTTGACATCTAGATAGAAGGGAACGATAAATTAATTAAGTTGCGTATTTAACTAGGTCTAAATACCCTTGTTTGAGTCTGTTTAAGATAGTAAATTTTTACTATAATAATAGGGTGTATACTGTCGTTTGCTGCCATGTACTTGCATACCATCATGGAAATATTGAGCACAATTCCAAGCAGGGCCCTGTTCATTTCGTCAGAAAGGAAGATTAGCGATGAATATTAGTTCAAGCCCTGGTTATACGTCCATTAACAACTTGCAAGGTTATGCTGGCAACAACGGCACTGATTCTACCAATTCGGATCGTTCCAAAACCGAACAAGATCGTGATGATCCGCAGGTGCAAGCGGACAAAGCCAAGGAGCAAAAGCTCAAAGATCAGAAGGTAAAAGACCAGAAGCAAAGCCAACAGCTTGCTGAGGAGCAAAAGTTACAAAAGAAAGAGGAGTACAAAAAGGAAGACAAGGAAAAGGAAGTTCGGCAAAAGGATATGAACACGCTGTTTGAGAAGCAACAGCAGCAGCAACATGATAGCAGCAAGGCGGCGCATGACCTGTTGATCGAAAGTATCTATAACCAGATCGGTGCAGGCTCTCAGCTGGCGATCAATAAGGATAACTACGAGGATACGATCAAGGGTCTGGTTAACCGTGGTTTTCAGGTGAGTGCAGACGAGGAACGGATGACGATCTCCTCCAAAGTGCATCAGCTCAAGCTTGAGGTGAGTAAGGACTCGTATATGCGTTATGTACAGTCTCAGCAGGCTCGCTGGTCGACTACTAACGGGGAACGGATCGATCCAGCGAGTGATTCACCAGCAGTTGATCCAGTTCAAGGGAATACAGGTACGACGTCGTCTTCAGCCCAGCAACCTGCTGGAACAGCGCCAACTCCACAGCCGACATCTGGAGCAGGGAACTCTACATCGGGCGAAGCGAACACAGGGACGTCTTCATCCCCAGGCACGACACCAGCTGCGTCATCATCAAGCAACACCGATCCATCTTCATCTACGCCGGCTACAGGTAATAGCAATCCTACACCAGGTAGCGGAACGGATAATGATAACACTGGTAGTACCTCTACAGGTGGAGCAGCTAGTGGCAGCACGGGTAGCACAACTACCAGTGGCACGGGAAGCAGCACAGGTGGGCGAACGACAACAGGCTCGACAGGCAACAACGGTACAAGCACTACACCTGCGAATGGGACAGAAAATGGTAGCACAACAGGAACAGGCACCACGACAGGATCAAGTGGCAGTCCTACCGGAACGGGCGGCAGTTCATCCAGTGGGTCAGATACAGGTGGTAGCACAAGTGGCGGTAACAGCGGCACTGGCGGGATCAGCCTCATTCCAGGTTTGATCAAATAGCATATACATTCTACTATTCATGGATCATTATACGTTCCGAGTGGATAGTGAATGGAAGAAATGATATTTAATTTTAGCTTAGATGATGATATAACAGATCGCTTTATAAGGATAAAAGAAAGTCTGCTTCCACTCATTGGAGGCAGGCTTTTTTTGCATGTTCAAGCATAACGCAATAAAACCGAGCACAAATTTCGACAAATACATTCACCTAACAACGGAAAAATACATATAATTATTAATTGGATAAAATTACCTCTAACAGTATAATGGTCCCTTGTTTGATAACTGGATAAATAGTAAATTATAACCAATAAATATGGTATATTATCCCTTAAATGTATGTATAATTGTCGAGTAATAAATACCTCGTTCTGTTGACCTCTCTGTCGTCCAGTCATATAGCCTGATCATTCACCACGTGAGGAGCGAGCCGCGATGAATATCACAACAACTTCGTCTGCAACCCCTTCCAATATGTACACAGCTTATCCAACAGGAACAAGTCGGTGGCAGGATAAATCAGATTCCGTCTCTGTATCATCTAAAGATGCCAGTTCAGCTACTAATCAGAGTCCAGCTGAGAAGAAGATGGAGGATAATAAAAAGTATAAGCAGGATATGCTCGATAAAGAGCAACGGAAAAAGGATCTGGACAAGATTTATGAAAGTCAGCAAAAGAGAACCGATCTAGTGCATGAGCAAATGCAGAAGACACTAACCGGGCAAGGCTTTTTCCAAATTGGACAGCAGCAGGGCATTGCGCTGACAAAGGAGAACTTTGATGAGACGGTACGCGGCTTGATGCAAAAGGGCTTTAAGGTAGATCGTAGCGAGCAACAGATGACCGTATCCTCAAAGCTTCATCAGCTGAAGCTAGAAATGAGCAAGCAGTCCTATGATAAATATGTTGAGATGACGTATGGCAAAAAAATGGCAGAGCAAATGGGCATCGGTCAGCCAGCTAATGCAACTCAAACTGCTCAAGCTTCTAATGCTGCAACTCCTGCGAATGCTGTCATTTATAAAGTTACGATGAATCAGACTGCCAATGGAGCACAGGTAGGCGTAGTGAAAATCCCGGCAAATGGTGGTTCGGTAGCTACATCGACGACAGGAACCGCACAACCGACAGCGCAGCCGACTACTGGAACAGGTAGCGCTACAGCTGCCTCTCCATCACCAGCTGTAGCGAGTACACCAACAAATACACCGACGACAAGCTCGTCTACAGCAGCGAATAGTAGTGATTCTGTAGCCGCTCCTGCTGTGGCGCCAGCTACGAATGAATCTGGTGATAATGCACCAACACCAACACCATCGGCTACTTCATCTAGCCCAACAACTCCAGCAGCAACGAGCGATGCGAATGGAGCCGCACCGACTGCGGGTAATACGACATCACCAACGGCACCTGAGACAACGAATTCTTCCTCAGGAACAGCTAGTCCAGCAATAGGAACAACGACTCCACCAGCATCAACTAGCTCGCCAATACCAGCGCCAGTATCGACAGCTTCGACAACAGTGAGTACACCAGCAGGGGATACCACCGTATCCGTACCAACAACAAGCACCGTAGCGCCGACTACAGCACCAGTGACTGAAGTAGCTGGATCTCCAACGGTCAATAGCTCAGTAACGGTGACACCAACGGGATCGACGAGCTCATCAACAACGACAGGAACGACGGCTCCTGTCACCACGCCTGTTCCTACTACAACGACGACTTCGGGTACAGTAGCGACAGCAGCGCCAACCACTACTACGGTACCAACGGTCAATTCAAGCCCAATGACAACGTCGGGAGGCAGCACATCCACATCAACAACGAATAGTCCTGTGTCTACGACCAGCACAACGGCAACTCCAGTAACGAATACGAGCTCAGCTGGTGTGCCAACAACTTCAGCGAGTACATCCTCTACAGGTAGTACCACAACCACAGGTAGCACATCTACAACTAGCCCAACCAGCCCTGCGCCAACGACAACAACAGCGAGCACAGGCACATCGTCACCTGTAAGTACAACGACTCCACCAACAGCAACTAGCAGTACGCCAACAAGTACAACAACCAGCCAGACAACATCTACCTCCACAACATCCAGCACGTCTACCACAGCACCAACCGCAACTAAAACGACCAGTACAACAACGACACCAACGAATACGAATATCGTAGAAACAGTTGTTACGGGCGTGAATAAAACAGTCAGCGGTCTTGGTCATAAATAATGACAAAAGCCTACTTTTTCCACATTCCGGTATGTATCACTCATACACAGGAACGATTTGGAAAACGCAGGCTTTTTTTATACGTAGGCTTCATTATTGTAGATATTAATGCTGTATAGGCTAATGCTGCATATCATTAATCCTATCCTACACGTAATCTCAATAACTGCTAATTATTGCTCGATCTTCAGTTTTACAAAGGACAGGTACGAAGCAGTACAGCATGAAGCAGACAAATACAAAGTAGAAAAGTACAAAATAGGAAAGTACGGAGCAAACAAGTACAAAACAGATGGATCGCTAGCACACTAGCAGTTACTCCATGCAATCCGGCAACAGCAGACTCATGCCTCGGCAGCTGTACCCGCACTATGACGTGCATGATGATAGAGCTCCGCATAAATACCACCCTGTGCAAGCAGCTTCGCATGTGTACCCTGTTCGGCAATGCGACCATGCTCCATCACCAGAATGCGGTCGGCATGCATGATCGTTGACAGACGGTGAGCAATAACGATAGTGGTGCGTCCGCGCGAGACGGTTTGTAGCGCTTGCTGTACAAGCTGCTCGGTATGCGAATCCAGATTAGCGGTCGCTTCATCCAAAATAAGCACCTTAGGCTTGAATACAACAATCCGGGCGAAGGAGATCAATTGCCGTTCTCCTGCCGACAAGCCACTTCCGCGCTCAGACAGCACCGTATCATACTGCTGCGGCAATCGTTCGATCATCTCATGCGCACCGACAAAGCGGCATGCCTCGATCACCTGCTCACGACTAATATCGCTCTGGAACATCCGCACATTATCGATAATGGAGCCAGAGAACAGGAAGGGCTCCTGCTGGATCAAGCCAACGATGCGGTGTAGCTGCTGCTGCGGAATCTGGCGCAGATCGATATCATCGATCTTAACCGATCCTTCCCATACATCATAAAAGCGATTGAGCAGTGAGATCAATGTACTTTTACCTGCACCTGTTGTGCCGACCACTCCGATCATTTCACCTGGACGAATATGCAGATCGAGCTCGGTTAATACGGGCTGTCCTTGCTCATAGCCGAAGGTAATCCGGTTAAAATCGACCTTGCCTCTTACCAGCTCTGGTTCAAGTGGTTTCGCTTCATCCGGTGCTGGATCAGCGATTTCAGGCTTTAGACGCAAAATACGCCAGATGCGATCCATCGATACGATGGTGGATTGAAATGTATTCCACTGCATCGTAATCTGGTTGATCGGCTGGAAAAACTGGCGGATATAGCTGATGAACGCGTACAGCACCCCGACCTCCATTTGCCGATTAAATACAGCGACTCCGCCGAGCCAGACCATCAGCACAAGCGCGATGTTACCGAGTACATCGAAGGTACGGTTGAAGAGCACATTGGATTTGAGCTGCTGCACATTCGCTTCCCAGTAGTCGCTGTTGAATTCGGTGAAGCGGCGAGTCTGCTCCTTTTCCTGATGGAAAATCTGGATCAATCCCATACCGGACAGATTTTCCGCGGTAAAAGCGACCAGTCGGGACAGCCGACTACGTGCCTGCTGATATACTTGACGCAGCCGTTTGCGAAATAGAATTGCCAGTGTCGCAATAATCGGTAGCGTCAGCATCGAATACCAGGCAAGCGTAACATCCAGCCGAAACATAAAATAAATAATAAACACGAGCATCATACCGTCACGAATCAGGCTGAGCAGTACCTGCGTGAAAAACTGGCTGATCGTCTCTGTATCGCTCGATACATTCGTAACCAGACCGCCACTGCTGGAACGATCGAAAAAGCTCATCGACATTTTAGAAATGTGCGCAAATAGATCCTTACGAATACTTGCTACGATATGCTGTCCGGTATATTGCAGCAGATTGCTCTGTACATAGGTGAAGATCAGACTGATCACAGCCAGTCCCAGATAGATAAGTGCCATACCGATTAGAAACGGCAGTCCGCTATTACCGACTGCGATATGATCATCAATAACGATACTGACCAGATACGGTTGTAGGAGATCGGCGGCAATCGCCAGCATCGTTGTAAAAAATAAACCGATAAACGCAAGCCTGTGCGGACGTGCATATTGTAGAATTGCTCGCAAGGCCTCATAGCGCGAAGGCGAAGCCGGTTTGGTCGTTGTAGATGTTGCTGCGTTGGGTTCATGTGTGCGGGACTCATTCATAGTACAGACCTTCTTCCTGTAGCTGGTACATGGATGCATAGATGCCCCGTTGTTCCAACAATTGCTGGTGCGTGCCCTGCTCCACAATTCGTCCTTCATCCAGCACGATAATGCGATCCGCTTGCTTCACCGCGCTAATCCGGTGGGAGATGATCAGCGTCGTGCGCTGCTTACGCTCCTGTACCAGATTGGCGAGAATGCCCGTCTCGGTGACTGCATCGACTGCACTCATGCTGTCGTCCAGAATGAGAATCGGCCCTGTTTTGGCAAGCCCGCGTGCGAGACTCGTACGTTGCCGCTGTCCACCGGAAAGGGTAACCCCACGCTCGCCGAGCCGAGTATCGAACTGGTCTGGAAAGCGCACGATAGGTTCATAGATCATCGCCTGACGTGCATGATTTTCAACCTTTTCCAGGGGAATGCTGCGATCGCTAAAGGCGATATTGTCGCGAATCGTTGTGCTGAATAGAAAGCCATCCTGTGGCACATAGGCAATACGTGAGCGTAGACTATGAATAGAGATATCGCGTACATCGGTGCCGCCGAGAAGCACCGTTCCGGCGGGTGGATCATAGATGCGCAGTAATAGCTTGACGAGCGTTGTTTTACCACTGCCAGTTTTACCGACGATGCCCAGCGTTTGTCCGCTAGTAATATGCAGGTTAATGTCCTGGAGCGCAGGGCGCTCACTGCCTGGATACGTAAAGGAAAGCTGCTTGAGCTCCAGATCCGGTGATGCTGCCAGTGGTTGAGCGTTCTCGTTATCCTGAATATCTGGCTGTTCGCCCAGCAGGCGATTGACCCGATCCAGTGAGGCACCGGAGCGCTGCATCATATTGATCACGTTACCAATCTGCTGTAAGGGTCCCGACATGATGCGCAGGTAAAGGGTTAACGCGATAAAATTACCGATCGTAATGTTCCCCTGTATCGCGAGATAACCGCCATACAGCAGCGAAATGACAAGCGATAGCGCACCGAGAAATGGAACGGCTGCCTGAAATAGCGACGACATACGTACTAGATGCAGCTGATTATCCTTGATCTGATCGACTGTACTACCAAAGCGCTCTCGTGCTGTTGGCTCAATCGCAAAGGTCTTGGTCACGCGAATACCACGCAATTGTTCCTCTGCTGAATCCGTCATTACCGCAAGGGACTCCTGTACATTCATCGAACGCTTGCGAATACGCGGGCCAAAGTAGACGACGAGAAAAGGGATGGCGATCATCGGAACAATACAGATCACGATCAGATGCAGTGGAATGTGGCTGAGCAGCATCATGACAACGCAGGATAGAAATAAAAAGATCGCATTTGTCGTCATGGTGACACCATTGGAAATGGATTCACGTACGGAGGTCACATCATTCGTCATGGAACTGAGCAGCTTGCCTGTTCCCTGTCTTGAAAAATAATGCTCACTGAGTGTGGAGAATTTGCGGAACAGACTTTGTCGCATGGCGAACTCGAATTTGCGTCCGAGCCGCATCACGGAGAACTGTCCAGCGCCGAACAATACATTGTAGGCAATGCCAATTGCCGCCAAAATCAGACTGTATCGCACGATCATATCGTAGCGAATGCCGCCAGCGAGTAAAGCATCGGTGAACTGCCCGAGCACTCGTGGCAAAGCAGCCTGTGCGATATTGGAGGCGATGATCAGAGCGACAGCCAGCAGATAATAGTACCAGTGCTCTCGCACATAGTCCGTCAAAATGCTTCGGTCCTTCGTCATGAACGTTCCTTCCTTCTTTTCGCAGCTTGATCAGTTGCTTCATTACACTATTATTGATTTAACCAGAAACGGAGTGACTCTCTCACTGTTATTATAGCGTTGTTATGTCAGGATATACATTCTATTTGAGTCATATACATTCGATCCGCAGATAGTTAGCCTATATAGATGCAATCTGTAACTGTTCAGTCTCTATAGGTTTAACTGGCAGATCGTCGAGCAGTAGATATGCACGCCATAGATACAAAAACAGAACGTTTCCTGGTGAGGACGTTCTGTTTTGCATTCCATATGGATCATGCCGTATGAACGGCATAGCATAGAATCTATTTAAATAAAATACAATCCATACATATAAGGTAATGGCACGGCTGTAAATGCTGCATCTTGAGCAGCAGGCAGATCCGATTCAGGATCAAATAGCAGAGAACACAACTCGGCATCGTTCGTAAGCTTATATTCATCCGTCGGCGTATGAACCGTATAGCTATCGTCCTCATGATCGATCGTCATATGGACAGGAGCCCAATCATTCGTATCACCGAGTAATCCGGTCTGAGCGACGAGCGCACCGCCGTTGACAATCATCACGGTGCCGCCATTATGGATGGTCTTGGAGGAAGCGCCTGTGGCTTGGGCTACTGACAGCATCGACTCATCCTGCCACGGAATTGTAACCGTCAGAGAGGATAGCTCAAAACGGCGAATCGCTTCCAGCCATAGCTCACCTACCGCATCAGGTCGACCTGCGCATTCAATGATCGAGCCCGTGCGCGATGTAGAGTCTTGCTGGGATGGATGCTGGTCATCCTGTGAAGAATGGGGCACAGATACAATGGCTACACTAGCGATCCCATTGGAGGTTGCGGCGACCAGTACCTTTTGCTGCTGCTGATTCACATGTGCCATCGCTTCGGCGCCTAGCATTTGCTGCATTTCACCAATGCTCATTTCCACATGCGCAGTTGGATGTTGAAGGTGCGTGTATACCGCAAATAGATCGCGTGGTTCCAGCTCTCGTAATTCCCACAGACCGGATGGCTCAATATGGGCATGCTCTCTCGTCAGCTCAAATTGATGAATCCGTCCGAAAAATTGACTGCCCACCCGTGTGTATAGCGAGCGATCGCCAGAGATGAAGATGACCGAAGCTCCGGCATCAATCGCATGCTGCCGACATCGTTCCAGTAGCTGCCCAGCCAGTCGCTGTCCTCGATAATGGGGATGGGTGCATACCGCACCAATCGAAAAGGCGCTGATCTTCTCTAAGCCGGACGCGATGGAAACTGGCACCAATCCCATAAACGAAACTAATCTCCCTGTATCATCGAATGCCCCGTACGAATGAGTGATGCCGGGGCGAAATAATGTCGGAAAGGCGGTACCCATATACGGCTCACCGGTTTCGCAAAAAACCTGATTAGCCAGCTCTGCCGCCATCGGCAGCTCGTCGATATGTACTCTGCGAATATTCACCATTTTGCTTCCTCCTAAAGGATAACCATGTGGTGTGGGATCACCTTTTGTATAGATTGTAGTCTGGATAGGCTTTTCATATACACATGGTATTTTGAATGTTAAAGCGCTATAACTTTGGCATATAAGTTTAGCATACATGAAATGCTGGGAAATTACGATGCTATACTAGATCGTAATGCTGTTTTGTTTTCAATGTATAAACGAAACGGAGTCTACGCTTACCGATCGATATTTAATGTAGGAGCTATTCAGATCGGGCTATACGCTGATTATGAGCTAGTCATATTCGATTATAAGACGATGAATGATGATTATAAAACGACAAATGATGCTTGATGCAAGGCTAGGATGTGCAGCGGCAAAACCACTATAGTTTATTTAACCATTGTACCGAGCAATAGCATTACAAAAAGCAGAACCCGCCATTGTGGACGAGTCTGCTTTTTTCAATTATTCCTATTTGATTGGTCATATAGTTTGTATTCGGAGCCGATTAAGCGGACTCGGTAGAGATATCAGTCCATGCATTGTTACCTATTTTAATAGCGAACGCTCTGGCTGCCACGACCTAATCGTTACGGGTGTGAACTTGAAGCCCGGCATTTTGCAAAAGGGGTCTAGCTCGGGTGGAGTAGCTTCATTTACATTTTGCTTGCCGCCCCAGTGCATCGAAACGAATAGTGTATCCATGCGAATCTGCTCGCTCAGTCGGCAGCGCACGATAAATTGTCCCTGCGCAGACTGGAGCTCTGCCCATTGTCCTTCCTTGAGTCGATATCGTTTGGCGGTAGCTGGATGAATCTCTACAAAGTTTTGTAGCTCACGAGCGGCAAGTGTCGGGCTGCGACGTGTCTGTACGCCAGTCAGATAATGGGATAACACACGTCCATTGGTCAGCAGGAGTGGGCGCGTAGTGGATGGCTGCTCACGTACATATTGATGTGGAAGTGCAGTGAAGATCGCTTTTCCATCCTCATGGGCGAATCGCTGCTGGAACATGGTTGGTGTGCCAGCATGGCTCTCATCCGGGCAGGGCCAGTAAATGCCTTCTTCCTGACGCAGACGATCATAGGTGATACCGGAATAATCGGCAAGACCGCCGCGGCTTGCCAGCCGCAGCTCGTTGAAGATCGCTTCGGCTGAATTGAAATGAAAATAATGCCCCGTTCCCAGTCGCTCGGCAATGGCATGTAGAATCGACCAATCCTGCCGTGCTTCACCGGGTGGCTCCATAACAGCTTCTCGTAGTAGCACCCGACCTTCCAGATTCGTGAGCGTGCCTGTATTTTCGAGGAAGGAGGCGACAGGTAGGACAATATCCGCCATGCGCGCTGTTTCCGACAGAAATAGATCGGCAACGACGAGCAGATCGAGCCCTTCCAAAGCCCGGCGTACTAACGGAATATTCGGATTGGATACGACCGGATTCGAGCCCATCACGAATAACATACGGAGTAGGCCCTGATCAGCAAGCTCTAGCATTTCATAGGCAGATACGCCTTTGCCCGGAATTTCGGATGGCTCGACGCCCCAGACGGAGGCGACATGGGCGCGATCGGATTCATTTTCAATCGAGCGATAGCCGGGGAGCTGGTCTGCCTTTTGCCCATGCTCGCGTCCACCTTGCCCGTTCGCCTGACCGGTTACGGCGCCATAGCCGCAGCCAGGACGACCAATTTTGCCAGTTGCGAGTACGAGGTTGAGCAGGTAGCGTACAGCCAGATGACCGTCTGTCTGCTGCTCAATGCCGCGTGCGGTCAGGATCATTCCTGTTTCAGCGGTGCCGTACCATTCGGCTGCCTGTACGATCTGTGCTGCTGGAATGCCGCATTGTTGCGCCGTTTGCTCCAGCTCGATTCCATCCAGTAACGCTGCAAGCTCATGGTAGCCATTCGTATGCTGAGCGATGAAGGCCTGGTCTGTCCAGCCATTATCGATGATTAGCTTCAATAGCGTGAGGGCGAGCAGTGCATCTGTACCCGGCTTGAGCTGGAGATGCAGATCGGCAATGGCTGCTGTTCCGGTCTGACGCGGATCAAGCACAATGATGCGGGCACCATTGGCACGTGCCTCGTGAAAATAAGGCAACAGCGTAGGCTGACATTCCGCAATATTCGTGCCTGCGAGAATGATGCACTGAGCGAGCGGAATATCCTGCAAACGGAAGGTGAGTCCGCGATCAACACCGAATACTTTGGTGCCAGCAGAGGCGGCTGCTGACATGCAAAAGCGTCCGTTATAGTCGATATAGCGCGTGCCCAGACCGATACGAGCGAATTTGCCAAGTAAATAAGCCGTTTCATTGGTCAGCGAGCCACCGCCATAGACACCGATCGTATCTGGTCCATGCTGCTGCATCGCTTCACGAAAACGTGCCGCGATCAGATCAAGCGCTTCGTCCCAGCTAGCTCGTACAAGCTTGCCGTCGCGGCGGATGAGCGGATAAAGTAATCGATCCCCATTTAGTGCATGCTGGTGGGCATTCATACCCTTGATACATAATCGTCCCTGAGAAGCAGCGTTGGGATGTCCCTCAGCTTGCCAGTCCTCCATCGAGAGTGCTGTAGCAAGCGCTCCTGTCTGGATCACAGAAATAGGAGATGGAGAAGAGTGGGGCGGATGAAGTGTAATTTTACATTGTACGCTGCAAAATGGACATTGTGTCTGCATCGGATCGGGCTCCTTTCATCGCGGACATTTTGGCAGTCGGCTCATACAGGCTACGCAGTACATGCTCACGCACATGCAGCACACCAAAGCGTTCCAGCCATTCATACATTGCTTCGCCATGATAAGCGGTGTGAACATAATAATGAAGACAGGCATCCAGTAGCACCAGCACATCTGACCAGTGCTCCATTTCACCGATAAGCTGTCCGGTATGGAGTGGCTGTACATAACCACCTGCATATAGCTCCCAGCCATCTGGTGAAGGCAGAACACCGAGATCCGCCATGCGCACCATCGCTTCCGAGGTGACTCCTGTTGCTTCGGTTACGATATGAAGGGGGTGAGGGAGAATATGCTGCTCCCAATCGGTATACATGGACGCTAACCAGTCTGTTGTTGCCCGGGCGATCGGAATGGTGACATAGGAATGCGATGGATTGGGCCTATCGTTATCGATGATGGATGTAGCAGCTGATCGATAAGACGGCGTAGCCATATGCTGCATCGCTGCTACATCCGCATAGTAGCGAACAGCATTCAAGCACAGCTCACAGCCTGTATGCTCTGTAGCGGCGGGAAGTGCTGAGAGTAGCGTCTGTATTACAGATAACGGCAAGCGAGTGGGAAATGGCGCAGTGCTACTTTTATCCGCTAGATGGCTATTGGCGATAAAGGCATGCTCGGTGCCTGTGGCTAGACTGGAATCGGTAGCTTGATCACGATTATTGCGATCAGAGCTGACCCTGTTGCTAGAAAGAGACGACTGCCTTGCAGTGATGAACAGGCTCTGCCATTGCGATGTAGACGTTAAGGTCAGCACCTGTTCGCGTAGCTCTGCATGCGTGTAAGGAAGGCAATCGCACACGGTAGCGATCACCGCAGGCTGTGCTTCTGTCTCGATCGATAATCCACTACTAGCCGCCTGTTCACAAGCTGCACTACAGCGAGTGAGTGCTTCCACAGTAGGACGACAGCCGCCACAGGAGCCAGACGCACGAGTGTGTTCTTTGACCTCATCGGCCGTTTGTAGGTCATGCTGGCGTATCGCATCCAGAATATGCTGCTTACTCACCGCATTGCAGGCGCATACGATGGATTGTGGAGCCAGTGCGATTGCCGCTGCTTCCGCAGGATCATGAGCCTGTCCCTGTGCAGAAATAGCCGCTTGCTCACGCTTCAGCCATTCCTCGGTCGATACCCCCTGCTTGATCATATCGACCAGCACAGCACCTTCAGCGGTATTTCCGTATAAAACAGCTCCGCTCATGCGTCCGTGTGTAGCAGTGATTTTGCGATAGGTACGAGCTACACCATCGTATTGCTGCACAAGGGTTTCACTATGCGGCGACTGGATATCGCCGATGGAGAATACCTGTACACCTGAGATTTTGAGCTGCGAGTAGGGGAGAGAGCCAGCATATGGAGCCGTCGGCTGCTCACATAGATGAGCGGCGACGATTTTGGCTTGCTCATAGAGCGGAGCGACCAATCCATAGCTAATGCCGCGATGCTCAGCGCATTCACCGATCGCGTACACATTCGGTACACTCGTACGCATCCAATCATCCACGATAATAGCGCGATGAGTCGCTAGCCCGCTGTGCTGAGCAAGTCGAATATTAGGGCGAATGCCGACCGCCATCACGACTAGATCGGCAGCTAAGCGTTCCCCATCCTCAAAGCGCAGTCCATGTGCACGATGTGTACCCGTCACACGAACCGTCTGTCGGTTCAGGGCAAACTGCATCCCCTGTTCCTCCAGCTCACGACGCAATAAGGTAGCCGATAGTTCATCGAGCTGTCGATTCATTACGTAAGGCGCATTGTGCACAACATGGGTTTCCATACCGAGCTGTACAAGTCCACGTGCGGCTTCCAGCCCCAGCAGACCACCGCCCAGCACGACCGCTTTACGATAACGCTGTGCATAGGCGGTCATTTGCTCACAATCGTCAAAGGTACGGAAGGCGATTACCCCTTTTTTATCTGAACCAGGAATAGGCGGAATATAAGGCACCGAGCCTGTAGCGATGATCAGCACATCATAACCGACTTCCCTATCAGAAGCGGTTCGAACGACCTGGCGAGCAGAGTCGATCAGTGTAACTGTTTCCCCCATATATAGCGTAATGCCGTGCTGCTTGTACCAATCCAGTGAATGCAGCACAATATCATCAAACTGCCGATCACCATGCAGCACCTCGGATAGCAAAATTCGGTTATAATTCGGACGCGGTTCAGCTCCAAATACAGTAATCTCATACCGATCCGGTGCCATCCGTATGATTTCCTCCACACAGCGCATACCTGCCATACCATTGCCAATCACAACCAAACGGGCAGTCATCAGGCTGACCTCCTTTATCCAATCGGCTCGTGTACCGATGTCTCTATCTGTTTTGTATCATCATCTGTCCTGTATCATCGCATCCGCTACATCAGAAAATGAAAAAAGCCCCTTTTCCAGATCGATAGGATACGCAGGTGCGCATAGCATACCAATAGAAAAAGGGCGTCATTGCCGCATGTATCGTTACACACATCATTGTGTGCACGAAATCTACATTAACAGTAACGGATTGATTGTTTGGTGTCAATATAATTGACGTAAAATTTGGGATTCAGCTTTATTTTGATTTTTATGTCAGGTAAACGTACTTATGGGTGGCTTTTTAATGACAAAATTTAGTTGCCGATTCTGAGTTGTACTACTACTTTTATAGATAATTATCCATATTCTTAACGCCACCCCGTCCATTACCCCAGCTTGCGCGAAGTGAGCTTCGCCTGCGTGAACAGCAGTAAGTAATCATGCCCACCTGCTTTGGAATCTGTCCCCGACATATTGAATCCGCCAAATGGATGCGCTCCGACAAGCGCGCCTGTACATTTCCGATTAATATACAGATTGCCGCAATGCATCACATCCAGTGCTTCGGCAATCCGTGCTTCATCCTTGGAGAAGAAAGATCCCGTCAAGCCAAACTCAGTATCATTGTAAATATCGATGGCTTCGCGATAGTCTGCTGCTGGGCATAGTGCCAGTACAGGGCCGAAAATCTCCTCCTGCATAATACGTGCATCACGCTTCACATCCGCAATAACGGTTGGCTGGATATAGTAGCCATTTCCTTCTGCACGCTGTCCACCTGTGAGCAGACGACCTTCGGATTTGCCGATCTCAATATAGCTCATAATTTTATCGCAGGATGCTTGATCGATTACCGGCCCTACTGGATAGTTGTCCTCAGGTAATCCAATCGATAGCTTTCCTGTCAGCTCGGTAACCTTGCGTACGACTTCATCATATACTGATTGCACGATGACTGCGCGTGAGCCTGCGGAGCATTTTTGTCCCTGAAAGCCAAAGGCAGACGCGACAATCGCTTGCGCTGCTGCATCCAGATCTGCCGTTTCATCAACGACGATGCCGTCTTTACCGCCCATTTCAGCGACAAGACGTTTGATCCAGATTTGACCATCGGCGGTATCAGCAGATAGCTTGCTAATGCGCAGACCAACCTCCTTGGAGCCAGTGAAGCTAACGAAGCGTGTCTTCGGATGGGTGGTCAAGTAGTCCCCAACCTCAGCGCCACTACCCGGTACATAGTTAATAACACCGGGTGGCAAGCCGATCTCTTCCATCAGCTCGACGAACATATGTGCAATTACCGGTGTGGTGGAGGCGGGCTTGAGCAGCACGGTATTGCCGGATACGATTGCTGCCGTCGTCATGCCGACGCAGATCGCGAGTGGGAAGTTCCACGGCGGGATCACGATGCCGACACCGAGCGGAATATAGGTCAGACGGTTTTGCTCACCAGCGACTGGCGTTAACGGCTGCGTTTCATTGATGCTGTCCAGACGTAGCATTTCCCGTGCATAGAACTCCATAAAATCAATCGCTTCCGCTGTATCTGCATCAGCTTCAGCATAGTTTTTACCGGATTCCATAATCATCATCGCGGAGAAATCATGCTTGCGCTGACGCATAAGCGCGGCTGCTTTGAACAGATAGTCGGCACGCTCGGACGCAGGCACCTTTTTCCATTGCTCAAATGTTTCCAGTGCGGTCTGCATCGCTTGCTCGGCAAGCTGCTGATTCGCTTTGCTCACCAGTCCGATCGTCTGATCCGTTTGCCCTGGATTGATTGAAGTGATCACGTCGTCGGTGAAGATTGTATCCGATCCGATATGCAGCGGAATTTTCCGTCCCAGCTGCTGCTTGATCCGTTCAAGTGAAGCCTTCATCGCATCACGATGGGCAGGCTGGCTAAAATCAGTAAAGGGCTCATTCGCAAAAGGTTTGATATCTGTCATTTTATTCATGGTCAGTTCTCCTTTCAAAATGGGCAAGCATCGGATAGCCTATCGACCATCACTGTTCAATTCGGTTGGTAAGTGAACAAAGGGCAAGTGAACAAAACATGTACGAAAAGCATGAAAACGGTAATTTTGCTATACTGACAAGCATTGAAGCGGTTGTAACCAGACAGGCGCTCATGTAAAATGAATACAAAATAACATGAAGTGAGAGGTTATCATGTTCAATAATGAACAGATTCAAATAGAGAAGCAATGGACAGAGCTACAACCCGAGCATGATCGTGATGACCTGCTGCATCTGCTGGAATCCGAACCAGCAGTATGGCTCCAGCAGGGGATGGAGCATTATGTGTTTACAAGAACAGATCTGCGCTTCTGGCGTCAATGGCATGGTGATCTGGCTGCTGGTGTGAGCTGCTTTGAGCCATCTGCGGTGCTTCAGCCTGCGAACTGGCAGGATGCTAGCTATACATGTATGACACTGGCGCAATTGCCGACTTCGTTAGCTCGTCCGATAATCGTAACGAGTGCAGATGGGACGCCGCAGGGCTGGTTATGTGCGGATCGATTGGCAGCTCAGCTATTCCGTCAGAAGCAGCGTGCTGAGCAATATCTGAATGCGCTGCTGGATACTGTAACCGATGCAGTCACTGCGGTGGATGGAGACGGTACGGTCATTTGCTGGAATGATACTGCCGCGCAAATGTATCATATTCCGCATGAGCGCATCATCGGGCGCACGATTGACGAGCTATTTAATCCCGAATCACTGATGCTGCTGCATGTGCTGGACAAAGGTCGCAAAGTACGCAACATGTATCATCAGTCCTCCGAAGGTACGCATGTACTGATCAATGCATCACCGATCATGGATGCCTCCGGTACCATCGTAGGCGGGCTCGCATCCGAGCAGGATATTACGCATCTCGTTAAGCTCAATCAGGAGCTGTCGACCGCACAGGCGAGCATTCATGAGACACTGCCGCGTAGCAATGATCCGTTTACACTGCTGGATGGACAGAGCCATAGCATTAGCAAGGTCGTTCGGATCGGTAAAAAGGTCGCTGAGCTGAACACGCCTGTACTGCTATATGGCGAGACAGGCTCCGGCAAAGAACAGCTGGCGCGTGCGATTCATCTGGCAGGTGCTCATGCTGATGCGCCATTTCTAAGTGTAAACTGTGGTGCGATTCCACCGGGCTTGCTGGATAGCGAGCTGTTCGGCTTTATCGGCGGTACGTATTCTAATCAGGATATTCAGGAAGCCGGTAAGCTAGAGCAGGCAGGCGAAGGAACGCTGTTCCTCAATGAGATTGATCGCCTTACACCAGAAATGCAAAATAAGCTATACCGTGCCTTGAAAACACGTCTGTTCCGCCGCTATGGCGGTCAGGAGGAATTGCCGCTTCATGCGCGTATCATTGCCGCCAGCCGCCACGATCTGGAGAAGCTGGTCACGAGTGGACAATTCAGCTCCGAGCTGTACTATGCGCTCGGAATCGTCACGATTGCTGTACCACCGCTGCGCGAACGCAGGGAGGATATTGCGATTCTAGTACACATGTACTTACGCGAATTTGCGATGCAATACCATCGACCGTTACCGAAGCCAACACCGGATGTGATGCTCGCCTTTGCCCGGTATGATTGGCCTGGTAATGTAGCGGAATTACGCGCTGTTATTGAGCGCTGCGTCATTTTGAGTGATGGCGATGAATTGAATCCAGAGCTGCTGCCAGATGCTTTTCAAAAGCTACTGCATTTTCCTTCTTCTGCCCCGGTGCATGTGCCGATCCGTCGTAGCCATAATGAGGAACCGGTAATCCAGCATCAAGGCTTGAAGGCTCGTATTACCGATGAAGAAGAAAAGCAGCGGATTGAAGAAGCGATCCGCAAGGCGTCCGGTAACAAAAGCATCGCCGCCCGTATGCTGGGCATCTCGCGTGGTACGCTGTACAACAAGATGAGTAAGCATGGAATGGATTCGTAGCATAGAATGCATTCATAAATGAGAAGCTTTAGAAAGATGAGATCTTGTGATCCAGCATCAGCCGTTTTGCCCCATGTCGTGAGCTTATGCGCTCGTACATAGGGTGGAGCGGCTTTTTGATCTGATCAGTGAGATGCAATTAGCGAAATATATTTTTCATCACAAACCAGACATTGGCAGGGCGCTCAGCCAGTCGGCGCATATTATAGCCAAACCAATCACGTCCGTAAGGAACATACACGCGTACCTTATAGCCTTCCTTGACGAGCCGCTTTTGCAAATCCTCACAGATGCCGTACAGCATCTGGAATTCAAATTGCTCCAGCGGAATGCCACGCTCAGCGACTTCCTTCTTCACAAACTGAACAATCTGCTCGTCATGGGTAGCGATTGCCGTATAGTTACCATGCGTCAGATGCTGGACGATGATCTTGCGGTAGTTCGCATCCACATCCTCCTTCGCTGGAAAAGCAACGGTGGCAGGCTCCTTATACGCCCCTTTGACCAGACGTAGATTCGCATGCAGCTCATTCAGATCATCCACATCCTGTTCGGTGCGGAATAGATACGCCTGGAGCACAATGCCCACATTGTCATACGACTGGCGCAGCTCACGATACAGATCGATAGCAGGCTGACAATGCGAATAGTCCTCCATGTCGATGCGGACAAAGTTGCCATATTGCTGCGCTCGTCCAACAATCTGCCGCATATTGTCCAGACAAAGCTGACGATCAATATCCAATCCAAGCGAGGTCAGCTTGAGCGATAGATTCGATTTGACACCGCTCTCATGAATCGCATCCAGTGTAGCCAGACACATGTCCAATGACTCCTGTGCTTCCTGCCGCGTTGAGATGAATTCCCCCAGATGATCCAGAGTCGCCAGCCGCCCATCCAGATTCAACTGCCGCACCGCTTGCACCGCTTCATCGATCGTCACACCTGCCACAAACCGCTTCGCTCCAAACCGCAGTCCATACTTCTTCGCCATACGATTCGCCGATGGATTCTTCGCCAGGGACTGAAACAGATTCCGAAGCACCGCTTCCATAATATCCCTCTTTTCATTAAAAGCTGGTTGAATTCACTTTCATTTTAGTCAAATGATCACGAAATGTACACAAAAATGTTCAAAATAATACGAAAAATGAGAAAATAATTATTTTTGGATACAGTAATGTTCAATATTGAACAAAATAGATAGTGTAAATTAAATAAGAATATGATGACCGAGCAGTCAAACTGCTTATTGTAAAATATAAATCTGTATTTGGAGTCATCTCTTTTTGCATGGTGATCGTATTCAATTCTCCAAACCCAATCGGAATAGGAAAATGGATGTGAAATCAAAAAAATGATGATTGATTTGTATATTTTGAATACAGGTTATGGTAGAACTTTTGAGATAATAGCCTATACAATAGTTATTTGAGTAGGCGAGTGAAGATGTGACCCGTTGTACAAAAAGGGGAT
Organism: Paenibacillus hunanensis; assembly: GCF_014645615.1. Taxonomy (GTDB): domain Bacteria; phylum Bacillota; class Bacilli; order Paenibacillales; family Paenibacillaceae; genus Saccharibacillus; species Saccharibacillus hunanensis. Next base: position 174,042 of record NZ_BMMB01000001.1, read on the forward strand.
GAATGCATGAGATTGAAAAAGTGGCGTACACTTCGCAGTAGTGTGATCGTAGCCTGGTTTGTATCGTATATGGTGGTGCTATTGCTGCCTATTTTACTTAGCGGATGGGTATACCACGAGACAGTCAAAGCGCTACAACAACAGACCGAAAAGGCAAATGACTCGCTATTGCAGCAAATGCAAGAGACGGTAGATAATCGCGTAGATTTGATTCAGCGGTTAACCATTCAAATTTACGGTGATGTGAATGTACAAAATTTACTATACTCGGGTACTTTTGCTCGTGGCGATTATCAGTACGAGCTGTATAAAGTCGCTCAAAATCTAAAACTATTTCGTTCTACATATACAACGCTGGACGATTTTTTCATCTATTGGGCACCAGCAGATACAGTGATACGACCTTCCACTTCCCAATCGGCTCAGATGGCCTATCAAGATCTATATGATGGGGGTGGAATATCATTTAAACAATGGAAGGAGCTCATTCATGGAACCAAGCGGCAACAATTTGTAACGACGACTGCTCATTATGAATCTGGTTTGACCAAGCACTATGTTACCTTTATTCGTCATTTACCAGCAGATTTGCATAATCAAGCGACTGGTTCCATTGTCGTAATGGTCGATCAGCAACAAATATTGAAGGCGCTTTCAGGTATTCGTGGTTTTGGTGATGGCAAAATATCGATCTTAACCGGAGATGGCAGTACACTTATCTCCGATCAAGTAGGACAGTCCATTCAGAAGGAATTTGCGAAATTCAGTGGAGAAAAAGGATATATCGAAAGCGATCAGAGCGGAGAACCTGCACGATATTATTTTATTCGTTCCAGTAATTCGGATCTAACCTATGTGAGTATTGTGCCTGAACGAATCGTACGTAAGGAAGCAAATGACGTTCAGCGGCTGATGTATTACGGCGTAGCGGTTAGTTTGTTAGGTGGGCTATTGCTAACGTATTTATTTTTGCGGCGCAATTATCGTCCGATTCATCGTATGATCGGCTTGCTTAATACACGAGTGAACAAGCAGAGTGTGATGGATCGTAATGAATTGATCTGGATTGAAGATCATCTATCTCATACACTGCTGGAAAATAATCGAATTAGCGAACGTATGAATCGACAGCAAAGTCAGTTACGTAGCGGATTTATAGCAAGGCTCCTCAAGGGCAAGATAGATGAACGCGATCAGGTGACAACCGAAGAAATTATAGAATCGCTAGCCATTGGTAAAGATGCAGATTCGTTTGTTGTTCTACTCATCTATATCGAGCAGAGTTCTGCTTTTCATATGAAGACAGCAGATATGGAGGAGCAGCAACAGAATCGCCTGCTGCATTTTATCTGTAGCAATGTGCTAGAGGAGATGATTGCGATGGAGTGCCCGGTTCATCTAGCCGAAGTTGACGAGTTAACGGCTTGTCTGATTCAGTATTCCGAGTCTGATGAGGGGATGGTGCGATTAATTGCGCGTATACAACAAGCCCAGCTTTTTTTAAAACAAAAATATGGAGCAGAGCTAACGATTGCAGTTAGTGGTATTCACCGCGGTATAGAAGGGATTGCGGAAGCCTACCGAGAAGCAACGGTGGCGATGGAATATAAATTTGTGGCAGATGATGTGGATATGTTGATATATGAACAGTTATCTCAAAAGCGTCTACTACAGGAAAGCCATGATTATTATTTCCCCCTGCATATTGAACGACAATTATTAAATGATATGAAGGTGGGCGATGCTGTTAAAGCACGCGAATTGCTGGAAGATATTGTAGAGCGCAATTTGCATGAGACGGTATTGCCGCTGGAGCTTGCTAAATGTCTGATGTTTGATCTAATCGGCACTTTTATTAAGAGTATGATTGAGTCAGGTGATAGCAAGGACGTATTTTTGAGTCGTCATCAGCAGACCATTGAGACATTGACCAGGGCAAGTACGGTAAAGGAGATGAAACAACTCCTTTTGTACATGTTGGAGGATGTGTGTATGCATACAGCCTCAAAGCAAGAACAGAACAAGCAGAAAAATCGAAGTGAAGATATGGAGCAGCTTGCCAACCAAATAAGACAGTTCGTACATCGTAATTATGCCAATCCAGATCTGAATATAACGATGATCGGCGAATCATTTGATATGAAAGCGACTTATTTATCGAAGTTATTTCGTGATCATACGGGTGAAGGGTTACTTGACTATATTAATCAGACCCGAATTGAGAAGGCGAAGCTATTATTACGTGAGGAACGGATACCACTAGAGGAATTAGCGAGTCAGGCTGGTTTTCAGAACCTCAATACATTTATTCGCATATTCAAAAAGATCGAAGGCATCACACCCGGGCAATATCGCAATATGACATAAACTCTGTGATATCCGCTATTTCCCGGGCTATAACCTCAAATTGAATATCATTTTGGACATATTGAGTATATGAAATTGTAGATTTATCTATCAAAATATCAATTGTAAGCACTTACATTTAAGCCGGATAGTTGCGGTATATCCGTCTCTAATGCAAGTGTTACTTCAACCATATAACAAGGAGGAATAGAATGACACATTCATTCAAAAGAGGGCGGGCATGGGCATTGGGATTACTGTCAATCGTGCTATTATTAGCGGGCTGTTCAAGTGGACAATCCTCTACAGCAGGTAAAACCGATGAAGACTACGCGAAGACTCATAAGATCGGCTCCTATCCGATTCAAACGGATGTCGTACTCACTCGTTGGACCGATTCAACGCCATTTGCACAGCAGCTCGCCGTGAAGCCTACGCTAGAAGAGTTCCCTTTTGTACAGGAGCTGGCCAAACGTACAGGCGTACAGGAAAAGTATGTCTTACCCGCAGTTAATCAGGCGAATGAACAATTGAATATGATGTTTGCTTCTGGCGAATATACGGACATCATCGAATGGAACTTTCTGCAAAACTATCCGGGTGGACCCGAGAAAGCAATCCGTGACGGCAATATTATGAAGCTGAATGATCTATTTGCCAAATATGCACCGAATCTGACTCAATACTTAAAAGAACATCCTGAAGTGGATAAGCAGATCAAAACGGATGATGGCACGTATTATGGATTTCCATTCATTCGTGGCGATGATTACCTAAAAACATACGGCGGTTTGATTTTACGTAAAGATTGGTTGGATGAGCTTGGTTTGAAGGTTCCAACCACGATTGATGAATGGCACACTGTACTAACTGCATTTAAGGAAAAAAAAGGAGCGACTGCTCCACTAACCTTTGTCAGCACGCCACGATTATTCGATGATCTACAAACGGGTGCATTTTATGGCGCATTCGGTGTGAAGCGAGATTTCTATATGGAAAATGGTAAAGTGAAATTTGGACCTATGGAGCCAGGCTTCAAAGATTTCCTGACGACGATGCATCAGTGGTATACCGAAGGCTTGCTGGATAAGGATATTGCTACCGTGGACGGTAAAATTCGGGATGCCAATATGACCTCAGGCAAATCGGGCGCATCTTATGGATTAGCCGGAGGTGGAATTGGTAAATGGCTTGCGGCGTTAAAGGCGCAAGATCCGAAGGCGGATCTGGTTGGAGCGCCATACCCTGTACTGCATAAAGGCGATACGCCTATGTTTGGACAGAAGGACTTCTCGGCACCCGCAGGTGGAAACTTTGCGATCTCGCCGAATAGCAAAAATCCAGAATTAGCCGTTCAGTTACTCGACTATGGTTATAGCAAGGAAGGCGCATTGTTCTTCAACTTTGGTCAGGAAGGCGTCAGCTATACGATAAAGAATGGTTATCCAACGTATACGAACTTGATTAAGGACAATTATGCTCAAAATTTAACGCTGTATACACGAGCAACAGGTGGTCCTACAATCCAAGACAAGCGCTATTATGAGCAATATGCAGCACTACCACAGCAAAAAGCAGCGGTACAAACATGGATGAAAACAGATGTAGACAAATATCAATTGCCACCGATTTCACCAACCGCAGAGGAAAGCGCAGAATTTTCACAGATCATCAATGAAGTGAATACACTGGTTGATGAAACGACAATCAAAATCGTACTCGGTACGGAGCCGATTGACTCGTACGACGAATTTTTGCAAAAACTAAAAGTTTTGAATATTGACCGAGCTATTGAGATTCAGCAGGCTGCGTTAGATCGTTATAACAAACGCTGAGTGATGATATGCATTCAGCTAAGAAAGGAGTAGGTTATGAACCAGACATCGGATACGAATTCATATCGTCGTTCCAAGCCTGCTAAAGTACGCGGCAGAACAGGCGGTTCAGTCACAGACAGTTATGCGATACGACTGCGCAAAGATTTCAAGCTGAATTACTGGTTATACCTGATGATTCTACCAGCGCTTGCTTATTATATTATTTTTCAATATGGCCCGATGTATGGAACCATCATCGCCTTTAAAGATTATTCTCCTGCGAATGGCATTCTAGGTAGCGAGTGGGTTGGCTTGGCGAACTTTCGGGATTTCTTTGAGGGGTTGTACTTCTGGCGAATTTTCAAAAATACGGTGCTGCTTAGTGTGAACACGCTCATCTTTGAGTTTCCAGCCCCGATTATTTTGGCATTGCTTATTAATGAGTTACGTAATCGCACATTCAAGCGCTGGGTGCAGTCGATCACGTATATGCCTTATTTTATTTCATTGATCGTTATTTGCGGACTGGTAAAAGACTTCACGAATAGCGGCGGCTTGATCACACAGATTATAGTCTGGCTGGGCGGTACGGATACATCGCTTTTACAAAACCCGGCTTACTTTCGCCCGATCTATGTCGTGTCTGAAATCTGGCAGCGATTTGGCTGGGAATCTATTATTTATATTGCGGCATTAAGCTCTATTGATCAGGAGCAATATGAAGCTGCTCGTATTGATGGTGCCGGACGCTGGCGACAAATGCTAAATATTACGTTGCCAGGTCTGCTTCCAACGATCACGATCATGCTCATCTTGCGCATGGGCAATCTGTTTAATCTGGGCTTTGAAAAAGTCATTTTGTTATACAATTCGTCGATCTATGATACTGCCGATATTATCTCATCATATGTGTATCGAAAAGGCTTAATTGAGTTCAATTGGAGCTATGGTGCCGCAGTCGGTATTTTCAATTCTGTTTTAAATCTCGTCTTGCTAGTGGCAGCGAATTACATTAGCCGTAGAGTAAGTCAAAATAGCCTCTGGTAAGTGACAGAAGGAGGGGAAATATGAAGCGTTCATGGTCTGAACGAATGTTTGATTGGGTAATCATTTGGATTATGGTCGTTTTAGTTCTGCTAACAGCGTATCCACTATACTATGTGTTGATCGCTTCGATTAGCGATGGCTCACGGATGATGGCACACTCTGGCTTGCTTCTACTTCCATATGGCTTTCATCTGGAAGCGTATACAAAGGTGCTAGCTAATCCTTCCATTGTGCAGGGCTATGTGAATACATTATTTGTAGTTTGTGCGAGTGTGGTATTGAATATGACCGTGACCTCTCTCGCCGCGTATGTACTCTCTCGCAAAAACGTATACTGGAATCCTTTTTTCACTTTTCTAATTGTATTTACGATGTTTTTTACAGGTGGATTGATCCCATTTTATCTTGTCGTGAAAGGCATGGGATTAATGAATTCACTGTGGTCACTCGTTATTCCATTTGCAGTAAATACCTTTAATTTGATCGTAATGCGCACCTCTTTTCTGGCGATTCCGGATAGTCTGGAGGAATCGGCAAAAATTGATGGAGCGAATCATCCTACCATCTTTGCACGTATTATTATTCCACTCAGTATGCCTGTTATGGCAGTTATGGCGCTATATTATACGGTGGAAAAGTGGAATGGATGGTTCTACGCATCCTTATTCCTCAAAGATCGGCAACTGTTCCCCTTGCAGTTGATCTTACGTGAGATTCTAATCTCCAACTCGACCGACTTGATGCTGGGAACGACGGCAGCAGATCAGATTGTACAGGTGAGCGCGACACTTCAATATGCGACGATCGTTGTAGCCACCTTACCTATTTTATGTGTGTATCCATTTGTGCAGCGGTATTTTGTCAAAGGTGTAATGATTGGAGCTGTCAAAGGCTAATTTATTAAAAGGAGCATAACGATGATTAATCAGAAAACAGAATGGCTGGATCAAGCCTGGAACTATACAAACAGAAAGCTTAACAAGATGAAACAACGGATTGGCGCATGTTTTCCTAACGCTTCATTTAATGGACAATATGATGCTCGTGAGCTGGAATGCTGGACAAATGGCTTCTGGCCGGGATTGCTATGGCTGCATTTCCATGAAACGGGTGATGCAGAAGCACGCATGCACGCTGAAGAATGCGAGGAACAACTGGATGAGCTACTGCATGAGTTTGAGAAGCTTCATCATGATAATGGCTTTATATGGAGTCTATCCTCTGTTGCTAATTATAAATTAACGGATAATCCATTATCTCGTCGTCGTGCATTGATCGCGGCAAGCCATCTGGCAGGTCGCTTCAATCTTAAAGGACAGTTTATACGCGCATGGTTATTCGAAGGCAGCGAAGGTCTTGCCATTATTGATTGCATGATGAATCTCGGATTGCTGTACTGGGCGAGTGAAACGATCGGTGATCCGCGCTTCAAACATATGGCGATGGCGCATAGTGATATGGCGATCAAGCAATTCGTTCGTTCTGATGGATCAGTCTATCATATTGTGCGCTTTGATCCAGAGACTGGTGAACGGGTAGAAGCGCTTGGAGGACAGGGCTACGCGCCGGAGTCAGCATGGTCACGTGGTACGTCATGGGCAATATACGGCTTTGCGATTGGATATCGCTATACAGAACAGCAGCGATATCTGGATACGGCGCTGGCTGTAGCAGATTATTGGATAAGCCAGACGGAAATAGAGCGCGTACCCGCATGGGATTTCCGTGCTCCAGCTGAACAGCTTCACATCAAGGACTCTACAGCTGCTGCTTGTGCAGCAAGCGGTTTATTAGAGCTTGCCTACCTGCTTGAACAGCAGCATGATCCACGTGCTACGCATTATCGTGAACATGCGATCATGACGTTGCAGGTGCTATTCCAACAATACACACCGGAGGATGAACAGGAAGAAGCGTTGCTTATCAGAGGAACCGCTAGTGTTCCAGCGGGCGCTGAGATAGAGGTACCGATTATTTACGGTGATTATTTCTTTGTAGAGGCGTTAGGCAAGCTGAAGGGAAAGACTGATATTTTTTGGTGAACGGAGGAGCATTGTCGATGGATAGAGCAAAGGTGGATTGGATAGATCCTTTTATCGGCGTGGATGGAGAAAACAATTGTCTATGCGGGCCGTATCTGCCCAATAGCATCGTTCGGTTATCACCAGATACAGCGTCGCCGCAGTTATCTCATGGTTATGCGAGTTCACTTCCGATCATCAGGTTCAGTCATACCCATGTGAGTGGTACAGGTGGAGGGGGAAGATACGGCAATGTTGGTATCCTTCCCTTCACTGGTGATCTTCGCGTTCCTACCGAAGGATATGAACGCGAGAACGAGACAGCCTCAGCAGGGTATTACAGGGTTACGCTGATGCCTGATGATATTAGAGTAGAGCTGACAAGCACCGCGCGTACGGGCTGTCATCGTTATACATTTCAGCCAGGAGTCATTCCTCATGTGTTAATAGATGCAAGTTCTGTGATTCAAGTAGACGGTGATCAGCCGGGTGAGACGACGGGACTGTGTATTGGTGGTTACCTGGAGCAGGCATCTGATTGCGAATTGGTAGGGAGATCGGATTTTCGCGGAGGCTGGGGACATGATTATCCGTATTCCGTGTACTTTTCGATTCAATTTCAGCAACCAGCTAAGGCATGTGTGCTTGTGGAGAACGGTCAGTTTGTGCAGCAACGTTCTATTGATGGTCAGGATTGCCGGGCAGTTGCTAGCTTTGCAGGATGTGGAACAGTAGAGATCAAGGTCGGCATCTCCTATGTTAGCATCGGCAAGGCACGTGAGAGCTTACGGAGAGAAGCGTCAGCGGAATTTGATGTGATTCATCAACAGGCACGTAATCGTTGGGAACAGAAGCTGGATCGGATCACGGTAGAAGGAGGAAGTGAGCGGCATACCCGATTGCTATACACCTCCTTGACTCGGCTATGGTGTATGCCTTCTGATCTGGGCGTGGATGATGAATATGATGGATGGGTATCTGGCGTGCGTCAATATACTGATATTTATGCGCTTTGGGATAGCGTGCGAAATGCCAACTCGCTGCTAACTTTAATTGATCCAGAGCTGGAAAGAGGCATTTTGAATAGCTTGCTTGATATAGCTGCCCATACAGGCTGGTTGCCAGATGCATGGATTGCTGGACATAGCGCGATGATTCAAGGTGGAAGCTCAGCTGATATTTTACTCAATGAAGCGAAGCTCAAAGGGCTATCTGGTATTGACTATGAAGCAGCCTTACTACAAATGCGCAAAAATAACGAGCAGTATTCACCGGATACATGGATGTATGGACGGCACCTAGATGATTATTTGTCGTTAGGTTATGTATCGACGAAGGTGAAGAAAAATAGTGTCTCTCGTCATATGGAATATGCCTATCAGGATTGGTGTATTGGTAGGTTAGCGCAATCGCTAGGTCAGCCAGACATAGCAGAGCGCTATTATACAAGCTCAGAAAAGCTATGGAATCTGTGGAATGAGCAGCAGCGCTGCTTTGCTCCAAAAGATTCGGATGGCACATGGGCGGAGGCATTTGATCCAGCAGTTTGTTTACCGGATTGTTGGAATGATCCGTATTTCTATGAAGGAACAAGCTGGCAGTGGTCATTTCATACCCATCACGATTTTGCTGGTCTAATCGAGCGTCATGGGGGAACAGGGGCATTTGTGAAGCATCTGGATACCTTCTTTGAAGAAGGGCATTATTATTCCAAGGAAACGATGCTGCATATTCCGTATTTGTATATATATGCAGGGCGACCAGATCGAACAGCAGATCGTGTGCGAGAATGCTTGAATACTTATTTTCAAATGGCACGTGATGGGCTGGGTGACAATGAGGATATGGGCTGTCAGAGTGCCTTTTATATCTGCTCGTCGATTGGACTGTATCCGCTGATGGGACAGGATATCTATTTTCTCGTACCGCCACTATTCCAATCTTCGATTATACAGATTGGTGAAGAGGGTGCAACGATCCCGTTTATGATTGAGATTATTGGCAGTATAGGGGCTGGTGACGGAACGAAACCGCGTTATATCGCTGAAGCAATCTGGAATAATACGCCACTTGATCGCGCATGGATTTCACATTCTGAATTGATCATCGGAGGCGTATTACAGCTACGACTGAGTGAGCATGCAACAAGCTGGGGCAGCCTGAATCCACCACCTTCTCCGCTGAAAGAATGGTATACCAGTAAGCAGATCAGATCGTAGTCGATGAATGACAACAGATCTGACCTGCCTCGGTATTCATTTGTCAAAAGATGTGGCTACAAGTCAATGATATCTTAGTTGATTGTAGCTATAAGGATGAGATGGAGTCAGTCACGATCTGAGCTTGACGGATGATTGACCGATGGTTGCTGCTGTACAGGAGTACTGACTGCATTGGTAAAGGTATCGGTCGTATGGAAGTAATACGAATGTTGACCTGGTGAAAGCTTGGTCGTATATCGGTATATCTTGCCATCGGTGTAGGTTGTATCTGCTGAATCGGTTGCAGTCATCGTGTGAATCACGCCATCCAGTAAGAGTTCGACTGCGAGCGGTGGATCATTGTCTACATCCGTATAGGTCACATCAAATGTAAATGGCGTATCCGAATCTCCCGAAGTCTGATTGATCGTACCCTTCGTCAATGTTGGGGCTGAACCGCGCTTGATATTGCTTGCGCTAATCTCATCGACCAGCATATCACCATTGGTAACGGTAGTTTCTTTGAGCCAGATCGCTAATTTTACATTTTTCTTATCAATGGCAGGGGATAGCGTGTTCAGATTGAATTGTAACTTCGTCCAATCTTGAGGAACATTTATCCATCCACCCGTCAGATTATACGTTTTGTTATTGTCGGAAATTTCGATACGTGTGCGAACAGAAGGAGCGCCTGGATTTTTGAGTGTGACATTCAAGTATTGATAGCCCGTCAGATCTACCGTATCATGCCACGGCTGGAACTTGGCGGCAGAATCCACGGTCACAGGTACATGTGAGAATTTGCCTGCTGTCCGACCATCAACGGTAACTTTGGAAAAGCTTCCTGTGCCGCGACTTTGATTGTACCAGTTCACCCATGTTGCATTTGTCGAAGAGCCTCCCCATGAACCATTACCACCAAAGTCGTCATACAGTAGCGGAGATGAAGGATCAGGTAATGGTGGAGCAACCATATAATGAGTGGAGCTATAGGTACGATTGCCCTGTTGATCGAGTGCACGCACATCGACACGGCGATTGAAGTAGGGAACGCTGTTACTTTCATCGATCACAGCTTTGTATACATCAGCCTGTACAGTCATCGCTTGAAATCCATTTGCTGTACCTGCTGGACTATACTGAGCTTCACGAAGTCGTGGATCGGTATCGGCGAATAGTGTCACTTCTCCACGTACCCGATCACCAATCGTTGGAGAAAATATGGTAAACGGAACGGGGGCGTCACTAGAATGAACTGGAGTACGATCAGTCGCACTTAAGCCCATAATGGTGTATAACAAGCCTGCTTGAATACTGATACTGAATTCATTATAGCGCCACTGACTTGTATCGTCGTTGAATAGAGAGCGATCCTGATACCAGGGGCTGACACTATTTTTATCTTTTGTATCTTTGATATTGGGGCCGCTTACCATCGCACCAGGTAACACAATACCTGTACCACTGGCTGTATTGGCTTGTTCATCAAATCGGGTATGCAGGAAATCGACATAATCATTACCTATACCGGATACCCAGCTAATATTCCAAGGATTTTCACCAAAAATCCAGTACGTTCCTTTGAGTACAGCATCCAGCACCTCTTGGTCACCAAATAATTCATAATATCTCATCATATCGCCCAAATACGAAGCATGAGGTTCATTCACACCAAAATTTTTGAACTGGTTGAGCACATGATAGGGCGTATCGTCCATAGAGGATAAGAAATAATTCACTTGTGCTTTAAGCAGATCGTGGATATGTGTTTGGGTAGCAGAGTCAGCCACCGGATATAGCTCAGCCATAGAAAGTGGACTCATATCCCAGTAGTTGGTTGATGTGACATCCAGTTCATCCATTCCCATAATCGTTGCAGAAGCTGCATTCTTATAAGTTGCATCACCAGTCAGCAGATACAGCTCTACATCAGCGAGCAGCTTCGAATTGGGAATACCACCTCTTGTAGAATAGGAGCCAATAGGTCCATCAGGATGAGCAACTACGTAATTGTAAAAGACGATGGCAGCTGCCTCATACTTATCTGAGAGCGTATTCATATCTGCTTGCTTGGAGGCTGGAATGGCGCCGTTCGCAATCGCGATTCGAATGGCCCTTGCTGTAGCTGCAAGCGTACCAGCAGATTTGGCAGATCCACCTACGCTCAGATCAGACAGTTTACGATCATCAGCCGTATTCGGAATGTTATCGGTCGCTTTCTCTGGATGAATGAAGGCAGCATTATTTTTTAAATTATACATTTCTCCATTCAGCTGATCGGCATACTTGACCAGGTAATCGCTACCGAAAATGGCTTCGTCAATCAGATCTGGAATATGATTATGATCATTATCATATTGCACAGCAGGCTGATTGGCATAGCGCACATAAGCAAGCGCAATCTCAGCGCCTACCCACTGGTTTCCTCCATACTTTCCATAATCACCTGCATCATACCAGCTACCAGTCAGATCATAGTGCTTCGTACCATCTGCTGATTTGGCATCGTCCAGATGTCCGGCACCGTGGTACAGCTTGGCAGAAGGAGCAACACTGCTATAGCCAGCAGGATAAGCAGCCTCTGTCGATACGCCAGAACGCAGCAGACGATAAAAGGCTGTCATTTCATCTCGATAATTACTCCATATATTCGTTGCAATTGGGAATGAATAAGAGGACACTCCATTACTCCTGACTGTATAACTAGTGCCTGGAGTTGTGATTTGTGAGAAATCAATCGAGTACACATACTTGTTCCAGTAGTAGCCCTCGTTCGTCATGGTACCGGAATAGACTGCATTTGTAGCGCTTACAATTTGGTAATACGTATCGGTTAAAACGGTGTCGGATACGACCAGTGCATTTTTGTAATCTGAGGCACTGTATCCGGCTTGACTGACTACTACTTGAATAGAAGGTTCTGCCTTAGCAATCTGTTGCTTTCCTGGTGTCAGCGCTACACTGGATACGATCAGTATCATGACCATGCTGATCATTGATAATCTTTTAAAGCGCTGCCTCATCTGCTTGTTAAATATCATCCATAATCCTCCTTTTGAAAATGAAAATGAATTGTACTTCATCAGCATAGAGGTTGCGTCATTCACACACCATGATGTATTAAGACATAACGATGATGTATCCCTATCTGTTTGGTTTACTTAATCTCAATCCAAGGAGTGAAAGAACATGAACATAGCCAATGAAAAAAGTAATCGTATCAAAATGAGTTATATGTTCCTTTGCCTCATTTTGCTGTTCACCAGTATCGGCATCACTGCACCAAAAACATACGCAGCAGACGCCTTCGACCAATTACGTGAAAAACATCGTGCGATGCTGACTGGAGGGAATAATCTGTCTACAAGTGATCCTGATCTGGCGCAGGCGCTATCCAAGCTATCGCTCACTGCCGATAGCTATTGGAAGTCGATGAGCACGGTGACAGGTCGGACATATTTGTGGAAAGATGCGTCTGGTGTAGGCAATTCAGCACAGATTCGTACCTCTTATGAACGATTAAAGGTAATGGCGCTTGCGTATTCGACGGTTGGTACGTCTGTATATGGTAATGCGAACCTCCAATCGGATATTGTGAATGGATTAGATTATATGTACAGCACGCGCTATAACGAAAATGTGACAACGACACCGAGCGGGACGAGCAACTGGTGGGATTGGCAGATCGGTATTCCGCTACAGCTGAATGATGCTGTTGTGCTCATGTATGACGATTTGAGTAGCACGCAGATTACCAATTATATGAGTGGTGTGGAGCACTTCTCGCCAACAGTCACTTTAACCGGAGCCAACCGAGCATGGAAAGCGATGGTCGTAGCGATTCGAGGCATTCTTGTGAAGGATAGCGCCAAAATTGAAAGTGCCCGTGATGGATTATCTGCTATTTTTCAATACGCGGTGACAGGCGATGGATTTTATACAGATGGTTCATTTATTCAGCACGCCAATATCCCCTATACAGGTGGATATGGGATTGATCTACTCTCGTCGGTGAGCACATTAATGACATTGCTCCATGGATCGAACTGGCAAGTTACAGATCCGTTACAGTCGAATGTGTGGGACTGGGTCTATAATTCGTATCAACCGCTCATGTACAATGGGGCGATTATGGATATGGTGCGAGGCAGAGAAATTTCCCGTTCGTACCAGCAGGATCATGTGGCTGGACATCGGGTGATGAATAGTATTTTATTGTTGACCGAGGTTGCACCCGAAGCGAAGGCACAGGATTTTCGCCGTATGCTCAAAGCGTGGATGACCAATGATACGTATTTATCGTATTACCAGGATGCTCCTATTCCCATTATTGTGCGTGCGAAGGCTCTAATGAATGATACGTCGATTGCTCCAGCCAGCAATCTGATTCTGTATAAACAGTTCAGTGCGATGGATCGAGCGATTCAGCAGCAGGGGAACTATACGTGGGGACTCGCCATGTATTCAAATCGAATTGCTAGCTATGAAGCGATTAATAGTGAGAACGGAAAAGCATGGTATACCTCTACCGGAATGACAAGTCTATATAACAGCGATCTAGCGCAATACAGCGATGATTATTGGCCGACCGTTGATGCGTACCGTTTGCCAGGAACAACGGTTGTATCTCAGCAACCTGCTACCCGGCATACAAGTGTGAATACATGGACAGGCGGCACGAGTCTGAACGATCAATATGGAATATCTGGTATGGATCTGCAATATTCCGATCATACATTAAAAGCTCGGAAATCATGGTTTATGTTCGATGATGAGTTGGTTGCGCTCGGTGCAGGTATTCAAAGTACCGATAATGCTCCAATTGAGACGATCGTGGAAAATCGGAAGCTCAATGCACAGGGAAATAATAGCTTTACTGTCAATGGACAGGTGTATGCGCCAACACTGGGCTGGAATGAATCGCTGACGAATGTGAACTGGGCACACCTTGGCAGCAATCTGCCGGGGGCTAGTATCGGTTATTATTTCCCAGTAGCAACGACATTACAGGCGAAGCGAGAAGCACGTACAGGCAACTGGAAACAGATCAATTCACGTCCCGAGTCGCCAGCAACCGCCATTACGCGCAATTACATGACACTATGGATGAATCAAGGCAGTAATCCAATTGATGCGAGCTATCAATATGTTGTATTACCGGGCAAATCAGCTGCTCAGATGGCAAGTTATGCGGCACAGCCTGATATTGAGGTACGTGCCAATTCTAGTGCAGTTCAAGCCGTAAAGGAAAAGACGTTAAATCTACTCGGCGCTAACTTTTGGACGGATACGATACAGACAGTAGATGGACTGACCGTGAACAAAAAAGCATCGGTGATGATCCAGGAGAAAGCAAACAAGCTGTATGTTTCGGTCAGTGATCCAACGCAATCCAATACAGGAACGATCAGGGTGCAAATCAATCGTGCTGCGGTCAAGTCTATAGTCGATACAGGCATTACAGTGGATTCATCCAGTCCAACGATTCAGTTTACAGTGAATGTAAACAAAGCGAAAGGCAAAACGTTTAAGGCTATTTTTGACCTACAATAACCTGGAGTGTAAGCATTTCATTAGTCGAGGTAGTGTTAAGCCGTCTTTATGTGAATAAAGCCCGTTTTATATATTGTGTAGAGAGGATGTGTGCATCGTGTATGAACAGTGGAAATATCGCCGTGCAGAATATATGATATTTGAACGTATTTTAGCCTATATTCATCGTCATTATCGGCGTTCCAATCTTCAGGTACACGACATCGCTAAAGACATTCATTTTAGTACAGGCTATCTGAGCTTAATCTTTCGCCGTCGAATGAATCAGACGTTATGGGAGTATATTACCGAGCTTCGGATCGACTTAGCCAAGCACTTGCTATGCACAACGAGTAAAAAAAGGGATGAGATTGCATACGAGATTGGCTATGAATCGCCTGAACATTTCAGCCGTATGTTCAAACGTTACACAGGTCTGAGTCCAACGGAATATCGCAATCATATGTATAACGTATATTCATAATTTAATGTTAATTAATATAACGTAAAATATTTATTTATTTTTTATAGGTTAAATAAGTTGACACATTATGAATTTATTCCTATAATTTGAATCAAATTCACTGTTCGGTGATTCATAAGCTCACACCAATAATCACAATGATGTGGTTGTTGCAGGCAAAGATGCCGCAATCTCGCTCTGAACTTCAGGGTGAATTGCGGCTTTTTTGCGGATATGGATGGACTGGATAGCGGTTGGTTGTGCGATCCAGCTCCATCAGCGCTTATGAATCATCGCCAAGACAAAGAGGAGTGGGATGGATGGAGGCAAAAAGTTTTTGGAAGAGCGGGCATAAGCCTACGTTGTTCGGATCGTTTTTGTATTTTGACATCAGCTTTATGATCTGGGGCATGATCGGGCCGCTGAGTGTAGTGATTGCTCAGGATTATCCGATGGACCCGGTGCAGAAGGCACAGCTTGTAGCATTGCCCGTGCTGGGCGGTTCGATTCTGCGGCTGGTGCTCGGCTTTCTGTCGGACTATATCGGACCCAAACGCACAGCACAGATCGGAATGCTACTCACTCTCGTACCGCTTTTACTCGGCTGGCAGTGGGTGCAATCGCTGGATCAGCTGTATGTCGTTGCGATGCTGCTCGGTATCGCTGGCGCTTCGTTTGCGGCAGCATTGCCGCTCGCGAGTCAGTGGTATCCGAAGGAGCATCAGGGGCTGGCGATGGGAATTGCAGGTGCGGGTAATAGCGGAACCGTAATCGCGACGTTGTTTGCGAATCGGATTGCACAGCACTTCGGTAGCTGGGAGATTGTATTTGGTCTGGCGATGATTCCGATGATTATCGTGTTTATCTACTTCAGTATTTTTGCGAAAAATAGCCCGAATCGTCCGGCACCGAAGACGATGGCACAATACGCATCCGTGCTGAAGCAACGCGATGCCTGGGTGTTCTGTGCCTTTTATTGTGTAACCTTTGGTGGTTTTGTAGGGTTGGCAAATTATTTGACGATTTTCTTCAATGCTCAATATGGTTTGTCTGCGGTACATGCGGCAGATATCGCCACCATCTGTGTGATTGCGGGCAGCTTCTTCCGTCCGGTAGGCGGTTATCTGGCAGATAAGATCGGCGGTACGCGCATGCTGATGTATCTGTACGGCGGTGCAGGGGCGATGCTGATCTGTGTGTCCTTTTTACCACCACTGGCGATTGTTGTCTCGCTTCTGTTTGTCGGCATGATGTGTCTGGGTGCAGGCAATGGCTCAGTATTCCAGCTCGTGCCACAGCGCTTCTCCAATGAGATCGGTCTGGTCACAGGCATCGTCGGTGCAGCAGGTGGACTCGGTGGCTATGCGTTGCCGCTCATTCTCGGTAATCTGTACAAATCGACAGGCTCCTATACGCCAGGCTTTATCGTGCTGGGAGTTGTGGCTTTCTGCGCGCTCGGTTTGCTGACCATGATGCAAAGTAAATGGCGTACAAGCTGGCTCAAGCAGACAACGGCTCCACTGCGCGAATCTGCATAATTATCGTTTATCCCTACTCATATAAACATAAAAGCAGATGATCCCTCACTCCAATAGAGGGGATCATCTGCTTTATTATTTGTACATATAGAACATAGAAGAGGATATACGAAGATAGAGGGGATTCGACGGCATCCACATGTAGAAAAAGCTCGGAAAAAGCATCTGCCAGACACAGCAGCCTCACTTCCAGAACGGCGAACATCGCCTACTAATATTTCCGATTTTCCAATTCCCGGGCAGCCAGCTCCTGGGTGAAAATATCCTCCGGTGTGATCATCCGTTTGGGCAGAGTGCGTCCCGCCATAATTTCTTTGGCTGCCTGCATCACGAGCGGGCCGAGCAGTGGATTACACTCCACGACAGCATTAATATGTCCCTGCACCATTTGCTCAAATGCGCGGCGTGTGCCATCTACAGAGATAATAATAATGTCACTACCGGGCTTCAAGCCGACCTCCTGAATCGCTTCAATCGCTCCGATCGCCATATCGTCATTATGGGCGAATAGCACTTGAGGCCAGTCCTTGCGAGGCTGTCGCAAAAACTCCTGCATCGCTTGTTTGCCGCCACTCTGGGTGAAGTTTCCTGGCTTTGATTGTGTAATTTGGAAGCGAGGATGAGCCTCAAGCATTTGCCAAAATCCTAAGCCACGATTGATCGAAGGGGTGGAGCTGACGGTGCCTTGCAGCTCGGCGATCCGAATCTTGCCCGGTTGATGACGCATGCGATCGATCATGTACTTGGATGCTTTGACGCCTTCCTCATAAAAGTTAGATCCGATGAAGGTCACATATAACGAGCTGTCGTTGACATGTAGCGAGCGATCAATGATGATAACCGGAATGTCAGCAGCTCTAGCTTCCTTGAGAATACCTTCCCAGCCGGTTTGAACGACCGGCGCAATCGCGATAATATCCACATCCCGTCGAATAAAGGAACGAATCGCCTCAAATTGCTTCTTCTGATCCTGCTCTGCATTCGTCATAATCAATGTAATATTCGCTTCTTTCGCCGCTTCCTTGATGGAGGTGGTGTTCGCTTCTCGCCACGTACTCTCCGAGCCCAACTGAGAAAACCCTAGCACAATCGGCTTCGTCGCTGTCGGCTGGATCGACGAATCATAATCAGTAACGACAGATACTTCATCCGCTGAAATCGTCGTTGACTTGGATTGCTGGCTTCCTCCATCACAGCCGGATAGTAGCAGCACAAGCAGCAGACACCACTTCACCCATTTCATACCGAGCCCCCTCTATAATGATAACGCTCTCATTTGAACAGAATAGAATACAACAAAATCATAGAAATAAAACATTGGGAAACACACTTACCTGTTTGTTTCCCAATGTTTACTGCTAAGTGTTAGCGCTCTCCTAAAACGAGGTTCAATAAAAAATGATTTTTGCAAAGCAAAATATCGTACCTTAATCTATACTTGCTTCTGTGCCGAGCGTTTGGCACTTAACATACGCTGTAGCAAAATGAAAACAAATAACAGCAAGCCAATCGCAATCTTCGTCCACCAGGAGCTTAATGTACCTTCAAAGCTAATAATGGTCTGAATGATGCCCTGAATCATAACACCGAAGAACGTTCCCAGCAGATACCCTACGCCGCCTGTCAGCAGCGTACCGCCGATCACGACAGCAGCAATCGTATCCAGCTCAAAGCCGACTGCATGCAGTCCGTAGCCTGACAGCATATAGAACGTGAACACCACGCCCGCAAGTGCTGAACAGAATCCACTCAGAGTATAAACTAAAATTTTCGTACGTGCTACAGGAAGTCCCATCAGTAGTGAAGACTGCTCATTGCCACCGAGCGCATACACATTGCGACCGAAGCGAGTGTAGTGAGCGACATAGATTGCGATCACAACCACGATCAAGGCGATTACAGCGCTGATCGATAGGGAATTACCGCCCGGTAAAGGAATTTTCGTCTGTGCCATCGTTGTATAAAATGGATGATCGATTGTGATCGTATCGATACTGATCACATAGCATAGACCTCTAGCCATGAACATACCTGCCAGCGTCACGATAAACGGCTGAATTTTAAAATAGTGAATAATCGCGCCCATCGCACTGCCAAAGCCTGCGCCCATCATCAGTACGAGCGGAATAACGATCGCTGGTGACCATCCATGCTGCTGAACGAGACTGGCGGAGATCATCGTGGAGAGTGCAATGATCGAGCCAACCGATAGATCAATGCCACCTGATAAAATAACGAACGACATACCGACAGCGGTGATCAGCAAAAACGCATTGTCGATCAGCAGGTTCATCAGGACTTGAAACGAGAAGAACCCGGTATATCGAAAAGAACCCACTGCGAACATGACGAGAAATAGCATGATCGTGACGACGATCGGAATGTATTTGCGATTAAGAGACACGACGGGCAACCTCCTTTTTCATTGTATCCTGTCTTTTGTGCCTGCGATAGACGATGGACGAGCGGAACGTCTCGGATTGGATTAGACAGACGGCTAATACGACAAAGGCTTTCACGACGAGTGTAATCTCGGGTGGAACACCGATCATATAGATCGTTGTGGTCAGCGTTTGGATAATCAATGCGCCGATGACGGTACCAGCGAGATAGAAGCGTCCACCATTCAACGAGGTTCCACCGATAACGACCGCTAGAATCGCATCCAGCTCATACCATAGCCCTGCATTGTTGCCATCTGCGCTGGATACATTGGAGCTGAGCAGCAAGCCAGCAACCCCGGCGCACACACCGCAAAAGATATAAACCGCGAAAATAACTACAGTCGCCCGGATTCCCGCCATCCGACTGGCAGTGGGATTACAGCCAACCGATTCGATAAACAAGCCTAGCGAGGTTTTGCGGGTTAACAGCAGTGCAATGACAAGTGCTATTGCTACAACGAATATGGAAAAGGGTAGTGTAGCCAACGAGCCAGAGCCGATATACGAATAGCTAGTGCTCGTTACCGTAATAATCTGCCCATCGGTGACAAGCTGTGCAATTCCGCGCCCAGCAACCATCAGGATGAGCGTGGCGATAATCGGCTGAATGCCGGCAACCGATACGAGCAGACCGTTCCATGCACCCAGAATAATTGATAGACCTACAGCTAGCAGAATTGAAAAGGTGACTAATCCGAGCGCATTCTGATCCGTGCCTTTGCTGATGGTCAGGCAGGCAATCGCGCCCGATATCGCTACGATCGAGCCAACCGAAAGGTCAATTCCCTTCGTAGCCACGACAAGCGTCATCCCAATCGCGACCAGCATAAGCGGAGCACCAAAATTAAGAATATCGATCAAGCTACCGTACAAATGACCGTCATGCATCGTAATGGAAAAGAAATCGGGCGAATAAAGTAGATTGAATAGCAGCAGTGCAGCCAGCACGCATAGCGGCCAGAATAGATGGTGTTTATAGATTTTGCTCATATCCTGCTTAACCTCCTGCGATCGCCTGCATAATTTGCTGCTGGCTCATATTCGTATCTGTAAGCTCGGTTACTTTATGACGATCACGCAGGATGGCGACGCGATCGCTTACGCGCAGCACTTCCTCCAGCTCCGAGGAAATGAATAGAAATGACATTCCCTGACGTGATAGAGAGAGCACCAGCTTCTGAATTTCTGCCTTGGCGCCGATATCGATGCCGCGTGTCGGTTCATCGAGAATGAATAGCTGCGGAGAGGTGAGTAGCCAGCGAGCGAGTAGCACCTTCTGCTGATTACCACCGCTCAGGTTTTTGATCAGATGCTCCGGGTTAGGAGGATTGATATTCAGCATGCGAATATATTCATCTGCATATTGCTCCTGCTGCTTGCGCGAAATAGTACGAAACATCCCCTGCTTCGCCTGCAAGGCCAGAATGATATTTTCCCTTACGCTCAGGTCTCCGATAATGCCCTCTGTCTTACGATTCTCCGAGCAGAAGGCGATGCGATGATTAATAGCATCTCGCGGCGTTTGCACCCCTGAGCCGCCATCGGCGAATGTTAATGTGCCAGAATCCGGCTTGTCCGCTCCGAAAAATAAGCGAGCCGTCTCGGTGCGACCTGAACCAAGCAAGCCTGCCAGGCCAACGACTTCGCCTCTACGGATCGACAGATCGAACGGCTCGATTGCACCTTTTCGCCCCAGCCCTTCTGCGGTTACGAGTGTTTCATTTGCAGACGCTTCATGATCTTCCACCAGCTGTGGCAATTGCTCCAGCAGATTGAGCTCTTTGCCGATCATTTTCAGTACCAGGTCAAGCCGTGGCAGCTCCTTCGCCATATACTCGCCAATAAATTCGCCATTCCGCAAAATCGTTACCCGTTCCGAGATTTCATACATTTGATCCAGAAAATGCGTGACAAATAAGATCGCTAGCCCATCGCGCTTTAATTTCTCAATGACGCGAAATAGCTGCTGCACTTCATTTTTGTCGAGACTGGAGGTCGGTTCATCCAGAATGAGTACTTTGGCTGAAATGTTAAGCGCTCTGGCAATCGCTATCAGCTGCTGTACAGCCACCGAATACATATAGAGCGGCTCGGTCACATCGATATGCAAATTCAAGCGTTCGCTCAGAAGGGTCTGTGCGCGCTTGTTCATTTCCTTCCACAGAATACGTCCAAATCGTCTCGGCTCTCTACCGATAAAGATATTTTCAGCCACCGTTAGATTGGGGCACAGATTCACCTCTTGATATACGGTACTGATTCCGGCAGCCTGTGATTCTAACGGGCTTTGCATCGAAACCTGCACACCTTCCATTTCGACAACGCCCTCATCGATCGAATAGACGCCGGTGAGTACCTTGATCAGCGTTGATTTGCCTGCACCATTTTCGCCCATCAGTGCATGAACCTCGCCTGGAAACAAGCGTAGACTCACATTGGTCAGCGCTTTAACACCGGGAAACCGTTTATGAATCTGCTTCATCTGAAGCAAGGGCTTCTGCGTGTTCATTTCAGCATTCACTCCTCAGGTTGAGATTAAAATCAAACACTCCGGCAGCAACCCAGGCGACCGGAGTGGCAAAATGAATAGCTGGACAACCGGATTAATAGGCGCGATTCGGCAAAGCTTCCTTCGCTTGCTCCGAGGTGAATGTCGTTTCTTCTGTTACAATTCGTGGCTCTACCGATTTGCCATCGACGACATCTTTGACAATTTTCATGAGCTGTGGCCCAAGCATTGGATTACATTCCACGATAAAATTGATTTTGCCTTCACTTGCAGCCTGCATACCGTCCTTGACTGCATCGACAGAGATGATTTTGATATCCTGACCTGGCTTTAAGCCTGCTGCTTCAATTGCCTGAATCGCTCCAAGCGCCATATCGTCATTATGTGCATACAGCACATCGATATCCTTGTTCGCCTTCAGGAATGCCTGCATAACCTCTTTGCCCTTGGCACGAGTGAAGTCGCCTGTCTGGGAAGCGATGACCTTGAGATGAGGATTCGCTGCGATCACCTCGGCAAAGCCTGCCATCCGATCATTAGCTGGAGCGGAGCCGGTTGTGCCTTGCAGCTCAACAATGTTCACGTCTTCTTTGGTATCCTTGTATTGCTCGGACAGCCATTTCCCAGCCTTACGACCTTCCTCTACAAAGTCAGAGCCGAGGAAAGTAACATAGAGGGAGGTGTCTTTGGAATCGACTGCACGGTCAGTCAGAACGACCGGAATGCCAGCGTCCTTGGCTTCTTTCAGGACGGTATCCCAGCCTGATTCAACTACAGGTGAGAAGGCGATCACATCTACCTTTTGCTGAATAAAGGAACGGATCGCTTTGATTTGATTCTCTTGCTTTTGCTGAGCATCCGAAAATTTCAGATTGTAGCCTGCTTCTTTGGCAGAATCCTGAATCGATTTGGTGTTGGCACTACGCCAGCCACTTTCTGCGCCTACCTGCGAGAAGCCCAGAGTAATGGTCGTACCTGCTTTTGTTGCTGAACCTTCACTTGCAGCACCTGTCTGATTGTTGCCACCGTTCGCACATGCACCCAGTACGCTCATACAGAATGTTAATGCCAGTACCGCACTCATTTTCCCGAATCGTTTCATAATCGTTATTCCTCCCCTTTTATCGTTAACTTCGTTTGGTGATGCCTTGATTATAAAGCGCTTTCAAAAGGAGAAGATATTGACGCATTTGGTTATTTATTTTGATTTTTTTCGTTTTTATCATTTTGTAGGAGAGGGCATACGTATTTTATGGGAAAAGGTGTATAATTTTTGTTAAAAGGTGTAATTTTTTGATAGCGCTTTCTTTTTGCTTGACAAGTAGGCTTCCATTTGTACATCGTACAGATAGGGTGAACCCTATTTTAGATGATGAGGTGCGATGATTTATGAGGTTGATCCGTCTGATGTCGGCTAGTCTGAGGATAAAGCTGCTCGTGTTGTTCACGGTGTTAACAACCGTTCCATTAATTACGGTAGGGATTATCTCGTATCAAAAATCGTACGAATCGATTGCAGAATATAGCAAGGCAGCAAGTATGCTACAGGCGGATGAGTTAAGCCGAAACATTAATAATCTGTTTGATGATACGGAGCGTCTGCTGGAGCTGAGCAATAATCCGCAGGTGATTCATTTTCTATTTTCCCAATCAGAGACGTATGCGGAAGCGAAGGAGATTTTGCAGACCTTTGCTCTTTATCGGGATACGTACAAGTACGATGATGTGATGAATATTAGCTTTATCAATCTATATGGTAAAGGGATCAGCGAACGAAAAGGTGTATTCCAATCGAATCTCAACCCTCTGCGTAATCCCCATTTTCAGACACTAACCGAGCACCCGGATATGATTCTTAGAATCCCACCATCCATGGCATCCGATTATGATCATGTGGATGGATTCACGTATCCTCAGGACGAGGTCATTTCGATTATTGCGACTGTACAGCAGCGTATTACACATGAAGTGATCGGCTTCATCATTATTGATCTGAATGCCTCATTCATCAAACAATTCGATGATCATATTCGAATCGGCAAAACGGGCTTTTTCAGTGTGATCGATCAGTCAGGCAACCCGATCTACAAGCTGTCCGAGGATAAGCAGAAGCTGGAGGAGCTTGCGCTGGCGAATCTGCCTGCGGCACAGCAGACGGGCAGTAACAGCTTTGTGCTCTATCCTGAAGGCAAGCCGTGGTTTGTCGTATTCAGCTCCTCACTTACGACAGGCTGGAAAATCGTGGGCCTTGCGCCACTGCAAGAGATCGTATCCGAAGCGGATCGGATTCGGCAGCTTATTATTTTCAGTGTGATGCTGAGTATTTTGTTCGTTATCATTATTTATTTCTTCTTAACGTACCGACTCACCCAGCCGATTCAGCTCCTCAAGCATAAAATGAGACTTACAGCAGAAGGCTATCTGGAAGCCAAGGTTCAGCCTGTAGGTAATGATGAAATTTCGGATCTTGGTCAGAGCTTCAATATTATGGTGGAGAAAATCAAGCAGCTGCTGAACCAGAGTATATTGAAGCAGCAGCTTTTGCAAAAAGCAGAGCTACGTACTCTACAGGCGCAGATCAATCCGCACTTTCTGTACAATACGCTTGATTCGATTGTATGGATGGCGGAAGCAGGCAAATCGGAAAGTGTGATTCAGCTTGTCAAAGCGCTATCTCAATTTTTCCGACTTAGCTTAAATAAAGGCAGAGACTGGGTGACGATCCGTACCGAGCTTGCCCATGCTCAAAGCTATCTCATCATTCAACAAATGAGGTACCGCGATATTCTGGAATACCATATAGACATTGACGAGGAGCTTCAAGAGTATCCGATTCTAAATATGACACTACAGCCCTTGATCGAAAATGCGATCTATCACGGTATCAAAAACAAAAGAGGTAAAGGATGGATCACGATTAGTGGTTATGAGGAAAATGACGCGGTGATCGTATTAACAGTGACGGATAATGGCGCAGGTATCACGCCAGAACGACTTGAATTGCTCCGACATGAGCTGGATCATCCTGTCCAGGCAGAGGATTATGATTCGTATGAAGGAGGGTTCGGATTGTTGAATGTGCATCAGCGCTTGCGATTGTATTTTGGAGAAGAATACGGTGTGCAATTGAGCAGTGTTGCCTCAGAGGGAACGACCGTCTCGATCCGCATTCCCAAGCATAGGAGGGCTTATCCATGAAGAAGGTCATGCTGGTGGATGACGAAATTCTGATTCGTGAAACGATACGCGAGCGTGTCGATTGGGAAGGGGCAGGCTTTCATTATTGCGGAGATGCTTCGGATGGCGAGCTGGCGCTACCGTTAATTGAACAGCATATGCCCGATATTCTGATTACCGATATCAAAATGCCCTTTATGGACGGCTTGGAGCTGTGCGCTGTTGTGCGTCAGCGATTCCCACAGATCAAGGTCATTATTCTGAGCGGATATGATGATTTCCATTATGCGCAGACTGCTCTGCGTCTGGGTGCGGCAGATTATTGCCTGAAGCCCTTTAGCGCGGCGGACTTGCTCCAGCTGCTTCATGCGGTAAGTGAGCGCATTGATCGGGAAGAGAGCGAGAAAAGACAGGAAACGTATACAGCGGAAAAGCTTTTTGCGGATTTGTGCGGCGGTTTAATCAACACGGCGGCGGCTATCAAGGTGGCAGATCAGTTGAAGCTCCAGCTGATGACATCGTATTATGCGGTTGCAATTCTGACCTTATCGTCCACTGATCCAGCGAAGCCAGAGCTTGATCCGGTAGTCTGCTCAGAGGCTGGACGATGGATAGATCAGCAGCTTCGCGAGCAGCTGGATTATTTTATGTACAAGCGTAGCCGCACAGAAACCGTTTTGATTATCAAATGCACTGCGCTAGAAGACGATTCAGCATCGTTACAAGCACGAGTCAATGAGCTACAGCTTGCGTTACATGCACAGTTCAACTGTGAATTACTGCTTTCCTCAGGGCATGTACAAGAACGGCTGCAAGGTATTCATATATCGTACATGGAAGCAGAAGCGAACAATATCGAGCGGAAGATGCTACAGCAAAATAAACAGGCTTTCCTGCAAGCCTCCGCCGATGACTCCTATGAAAATGTAGTGCTAGACCGAAATGGGCTGCTTGATTTTTTAAAGCTAGGGTCGCCTAAGGATGCACCAGACTTTGTGCGTTCGTTTACAGCCAGACTGGATGGTGTAAACTGGGATTCGTTATATGCGTATTACCTGATGCATGATTTGACGCTGGAAATGATCACTGCTGCCAGAGAGCATTTCCAAACGAGCCACCGTACCGAGGATGTGTTATCCGAGCTGCAAGAGCGGATCAAGCTCATTACCAGTCATGACGATTGTCAGCATTATATAGTAGCCCTTCTCCACCAGCTATGGGAATGGCGGCAAGCGAGTACAGACAAATATAGCGATCTGATCCATGCCGTTAAGCTTTATATTCGCCAGCATTACAAGGACGATCAGCTATCCTTATTTGATATTTCCAGGCAGATTGCCGTGAGCTCCAGCCATCTGAGTAAAATTTTCAGTCAGGAAACCGGGCAAACGATGACGGATTATTTAACCCTGATTCGCATCAACAAAGCGAAGGAGCTGCTAAAGCTCACCCGGTATAAAACCTTTGAAATTGCATTTCAGGTAGGCTACAAGGACCCTCATTACTTTTCAAATTTATTCAAAAAGGTGACAGGCCTCACCCCTACAGAATATAGAAAGCATAGCTCGATCGACCAGGAGGTGCCAGTGAGCAAAGGGGAAGGTCGCCTATGAATCGAGTGTTCTCGCTCGTTATACTAGGCTGCCTGGTTATGCTGTTATCACTGAGCGGCTGTGAAGGGAATACGGGCATGAGCACCTCCTTGAGCCAGCCGAGTACAGCGAAGCAGACTGTACCCTCTGCTACCGATACCGATCGTGCTCCGCTGGTGTTCGGCATTATTTATCCAACGGTGAATCCAACCTATGAGATTATTACGGAAAATCTAAAAACCGCCAGTGTCGATCATGCGGTGAAGCTGATCGTTCAAGCGCCAGATGAAGCCAATCTGGAGCAGCAAATTCGTATTATGGAAATGATGATCAAGCAGGGCGTAGATGGTATTGCGATCGACCCGGTCGATTCTGCGGCACTCGTAGAGGTTATTGATAAAGCGGTTGCCAAGGATATTCCGGTCATTTGCTTTGAATCCGATGCTCCAGCTAGTAAGCGACTCGCTTTTATCGGTGCCGACAATGTTCAAACTGGTATAACGATAGGGCGATCGGTCAGCAATCTACTCGATGGTAAAGGCATGGTTATTGTGGAGTCTGGCATGCCTCATATGCTCGGACTGAGTCAGCGATTAGAAGGGCTGAAGCAGTATTTATCAAGTCATACAAGTATCGATATGTTAGAGGTTCGTAACAATGATGGAACAGAGGAAGATGCTACGCAGCAATTAGAAGCCATGATCAGTGCGCATCCGCATTTTAGCGCATTGATTAATCTCGATCCCGTGTCTAGCTCCAGCTCGATTCTCGTCTGGAAGGCGAAAGGCTTGAAGCAGTACAATATCGCACTGGGCTTAACGCCCACGGTTCAAGAATCACTGATCAACGGACAGATTACACGCATCATTTCGCAAAATGAACAGCACTGGGGCGAGTCGATTATGAACACGTTGCTTGCGATTACGGACGGGCAGAAGGTGCCTCCGTTTATAAATACTGGCATTACGGAGATTGGTGAATAGGTGGGGTGAATGGTAAGCAGTGACTATAATGGAGAGCAGTTGAAAAGCTTATTTTAATGTATAAAGAGGTCTTCTCCGTTTAGATGGAGAAGACCTCTTGCTTAATTTATAATTTTAAAATAAATTATATTCTTTTAGATATAGCTTAATACTTCACCTGGAACGTTCCAGTATCTTCGCTAGGAAGATTAGAAGTGACTGCTATTTTATGAGGTCCTGTTAGGTTCTCATCGGACTTCAATAGTGTTTTCGGGCTACTACCGCTATACACCATACTAGATACCTGACGTCCTACACTATCGTAAATTTTCACATTAAATGTAGCATACTTTTTAGGTGTAATTGTAATTTCAAATTCACCATGTAAAAATAGGGATTCTGAGCTAGTGCCTACCTTGTAGGTTGGAGAAGCAGCGAAAGCGGCAGTTACACTTTGGTTGGCAGTAGCTGAATTTGAGGCGTTTGAGATGTTGGAGAGATCACTAGCAAATCCAACGGGTGCAAGTGTGAGAGAAGCGGCAAGTGACAGAGCTGGAATTAATAATAGTTTTTGTTTCTTCATCATCATCATTCTCCTTTATGATTAATTGACAACCAATGTCAGTATAACACAACTATACTTTATTTCCAAATATACCCTTAATTAATTTAAAAATGGTATTAATAATAAATTACTGTATGCAGGATTCGGATGTATAAAACGCAAATGCTACAGAATACCATGGTCATTTCTGTACTTTAAATTGTATACCACAAATAAAAGCAGATGCGTTTCTTCCTACATAACGCACCTGCTTTTTATAATACTGCTCAACTATTTATTCTATTTATGCTAACGCGCTCAAGAAGCAACACCTTGTGGAGGCAATGAAATCATCCCAGCAATTCCTGTTGAAGAGCTATCCTCTGTAGCGTTGCCATGCTCCATCAACTGACCCTGCTCCTGTTGACGCTGACTGAACTGTTCTACCAGTGTACGTAGCTCCTCGCTCATGCTATTCAGACGCTCCGCTTGTTGATATACGGCAGAGCTGTGCTCTAATTGCTGATGTAAAATATGATCCACTGCTGCATGCTGATCCAGCGATTGCTCGATCATCTGCGTCACATAATGAGTCGCTTCGTTTACATGAATGGCATGCTCATTTAGCTCCAGCATCCGCTGTGTAATGCGTTCCGTCTGTTCACCATTTAGCTCAGTGGCGATCACAATCTCCTGAAACGCTTGCTGGATCTGCTCAATCTCTGTTAGCGTACGCTGAACTCGCTGTGTGCCATGCTCGGAGGACGCCAGTGCGCTGGTCGTTGCGCCATTAAACTCCTGCATGATGGAGGACATGCGTACCAGCGCCCCGGTTGTCTCAACGGAGAGCTTTTTCACCTGTTGAGCGACGACGGCGAAGCTCTGTCCATGCTGCCCAGCGCGAGCCGCTTCAATCGAGGCGTTCAATGCCAGCAGATTCGTCTCGGCAGCGAGGTGAGCGATAATATCGATGAAGCTGCTAATCTGGTTTGCCTTGTCATCGACTTCATGGATACCATGTGCCATCTGGCTCACATCCTGCTGTAGCGCCGACATATGCGCGGTGATTTCGCCAAGTGATTCATTTCCTAGCTGGGCACGGCGAATGGTAGTGTCGGAAGCTTCGTGTAGCTGTTCCAGTGAGCTTGCTACCTCGTGAATAGCGGCTGTGATCGCATGAAGTCGCTGCTCGCTTCTTTGCTGAGAAGGTAATAGCTCGTCGGTTGCGTTGGTGCGAATAGATAACATGGAGCTAGCGATATTTTCAGATAGGTGAACAAGTGCACTGGAGCTTGTTTGCAGGGTGGAGGCAGATTCATCCATATATTGTCCACTTTGAGTCAGGTTGCCCAGCGCCGTGCGATTCCATATATCTGCTTGCTCCTTTTGCTTTTGTAATGCTCGGGTATGACGTTGCTTGGCGACGATGAGTAGACTGACCGCCGCACTCGTCAATAGTAGAAACACCGCATGAATGAGCAGCAGTGAGAACGAATACGCATGTTGTCCACAGAGCAGCTCTGGAAATAGGAAAAAGCCTGCTAAATGATGAATCGCAAAGATTGCCGTTGTTAGCAGCACAAGCGCCAGTGAATCATAAAAGGCGACAAAAGCGACGACCATGAAGACGGAAAAATGATATTCAACCAGTCCATCCCCTACCGCAATCAATGCAATACTACTCAGTGTGAGGATCAACGTATTCATTACTGGAAGTGCCGCTGAAACGCGATTACGCGAAAATAGAAGAAGAGAGATAGCAAGCAAAGCTAAAGGTAATGCCAGTAATATATAGCGTAGCGTGTTCAAGCTGCTCGCTGCCATATGATTCATCGGTTCTGTCATATTCATCGTCATGGGGATGATCGTAGTGAATTGATGCAAACCAAAAACGAGAAACGACAGGGCAACAGTAACCAGGCAAAGCCAATTCATCACTTTATTTTTTTCGTACATGCGTGGGGTGGACTCCTTTAGTGGTAGGTTTGTGTAGCAATGGGAGTGAAAATATAGAATGCGGGATAGTGCTATCTGATCGAGAGGAGTATAATAGTAGGGCTTGATCCTCCGACAGACCTGAAGAACTACATATTGGGATCGCACATTAGCTTATAAACTGAAATACTAATGATGAAACTTTAATTGCGAACATTTTTTTGGTGAGTCATTAGATTGTGTGAAATCAACAAGAACGCGGAGCGAATACATTGACACCAAAGGAGAACCGTAATGAACTCATTTACACAAATGCTTGAAAAATATGCCCGTCTGGTCGTCCAGATTGGAGTAAATATTCAGCCCGGGCAGGTACTTATCGTTAGCGCTCCACTGGAAACGGCTGAGTTGACGCGTCGTATCGTTGCAGAAGCATATGATGCTGGAGCCAAATATGTCATGGTGGATTGGGATGATGAAGCGATCACTCGTATTCGTTATGAACATGCAGGTGACGATACATTCGATTATTATCCTCAGTGGCATGCCGATATGATGGAGAAGTTCGCTGCTGAAGGCGGGGCGATTCTACGTATCAAGGTGCCGAATCCAGAGCTGTTTAACGGTATTGAATCGTGGAAAGTGTCCAAATCAGTCAAGGCAGCCGCGATCGCGAATGAGAACTATAGCGACTACACGCGCAATAGCCGTATTAGCTGGGCACTTGTGAAAGCACCAACCGTAGCATGGGCAAACAAAGTGTATGCGGATCTGCCAGAGAGCGAGCGTGTAGACGCGATGTGGGATGCGATCTTCATGATGAATCGCGTAACCCCGGATAATGATCCGGTCGCTGCATGGAAGGAGCATGTAGCGCAGCTGGAAAAGGTAGAAGAGCGTCTGAACAGCAAACGCTATAAAAGCTTGCATTACCGTGCGCCAGGCACCGATCTGCATGTAGAGCTACCGGAAGGACATCTATGGAAAAGTGCAGGCGGTTCGAATGCGAGCGGTACGTATTTTATCGCTAACATGCCAACCGAGGAAGTGTATTCAATGCCCCATCGTAATGGCGTAAATGGCACAGTAACGAGCACGATGCCGCTCAATCTGAACGGTCGCTTAGTGGAAGGCATCCAGCTCACCTTTAGTGAAGGTAAAGTGACCGCATATGACGCGGTATCCGGTCTGGAGCATCTGACCTCACTGCTGGAAACGGATGAAGGTGCGATGCATCTGGGCGAAATTGCGCTCGTTCCGCATGACTCTCCGATCTCAAACCTGAACCGTATTTTCTACAATACAGGCATCGATGAGAATGCGTCCTGTCACTTTGCGTTAGGTAGCTCGTACCCGACCAATCTGGCGGGCGGTACAGAGATGAGTAAGGAGGAATTGCTGGCACATGGCGCTAATGTGAGCCTGACGCATGTGGACTTTATGGTCGGATCGGCAGAGCTGGATATCGATGGAGAGCTGCCGAATGGTACGATAGAGCCTGTATTCCGTAAAGGTAACTGGGCGTATTAAGCGAGTAAAATAGAGACCACTTGAAAATAGAAGTCATTGGATGAGAAAGAAGCTGCGATCCTCGGATACGCAGCTTCTTTTTTAATGCGCTGTCTTCGTATTCTGTCTGTTGTTTATATTGTTTTTTGCACGTCCTATACGAATAGATAACGTTATAAAATAAAATTTTTTTCGGTAATTTTATGAAAAGAAATGAAAGAATTTGCGGAAATTAATTCCTTAAAATTGCATCATATAGCTAAAAAGCGAAATGAAATCTCGCAATAACCCCCTTTTCATCCCATAATAATCAATTATTATCCATATCAGGCGATTGATGTAGAACTTTTTCTTCTTTTCTTAAGAATATTGAAAATTATTTTTATGGATAACAATAAAATTTTTAATCATTTTCAAACAGGTATCCGTGGCGCGGAAACGAACTACTACACTGTGACGGAGGGCTGGGGAGAGCATCCATTCCGAGCCCATCCGCCTGTACATTTTGGTGCATCGCGCCGCGAAAGGGAAAAGGTGACTTCATTGATGAGCTATAAGGACGCAACACTTCCGCTACAGGCTCGTGTTCAGAGTCTGCTAGCACAGATGACGACGGAGGAAAAGATCGGGCAACTGGTACAGCCATTTGGCTG
Source organism: Paenibacillus hunanensis (assembly GCF_014645615.1). GTDB lineage: Bacteria > Bacillota > Bacilli > Paenibacillales > Paenibacillaceae > Saccharibacillus > Saccharibacillus hunanensis. Next base: position 206,332 of record NZ_BMMB01000001.1, read on the forward strand.
GAAGATGTTTACGAAAAATGAAGATGGCAGTATCACACTAACCGAGGCGTTTAAGCAGGATGTACGTGAAGGACGAATTGGTGCGCTCTATGCAGCGCTTCGTGCCGATCCGTGGACAGAGGTCACATTGGAAACCGGGCTATCTCCGCGTGAAGGTGCGGAAGCCTTGAATACGATCCAACGATATGCGATCGAACATTCCCGGCTGGGCATTCCGATTATGTTTGGCGAGGAATGCTCGCATGGCCATATGGCGATTGGAGCGACCGTATATCCGGTGCCGCTACTGGCGGCGAGCACATGGAACCCGGAGCTATATGAGCGTATGTGTGCAGCAGTTGCGCTGGAAACACGTAGCCAAGGCGGGGTTGCAACGTATTCACCTGTGCTGGACATCGTGCGTGATCCACGCTGGGGACGAACCGAGGAAACGTATGGGGAAGACCCGCATCTGGCAGCTGAGCTGGCTGTTGCTGCGGTACGCGGCTTGCAGGGCGAGTCACTGGCAGCACCGGATCGGGTGATTGCTACGCTCAAGCATTTTGCTGGATATGGTGCATCCGAGGGTGGACGCAATGGTGCTCCAGTACATATGGGCTTGCGTGAACTACATGAAGTCGACCTGCACCCATTTCGCAAGGCAGTCGAAGCAGGTGCCGCTTCTGTCATGACAGCATATAACGAGATCGACGGTATACCATGTACATCGAATGATTATTTGCTGGATGAGGTGCTACGCAAGCAGTGGGGCTTTGATGGATTTGTCATTACGGATGCCAGTGCGATGAATATGCTGATGCAGGATCATGGGCATAATGTGGTCGAGACCGGCGAGCAGGCAACGGCGATTTCACTTGCTGCCGGGATTGATCTGGAGATGTCAGGCTATATGTTCAGCCGTTATTTGCCTGCCGCGTTAGAGCAGGGTCTGGTGAGCCCGGAGCAGCTCGATCAGGCGGCAGGACGTGTATTGGAAATGAAATTCAAGCTCGGTTTATTTGACCGTCCGTATGTCGATCCGCAGGTGGCAGCAGATGTTATTCATTCGCCGAGCCATATCGAGCTGGCACGCGAGGTGGCGCGCGAAGGCATTATTTTGCTGAAAAACGATTCGCAGCGATTGCCACTCGATGCTACAGCAGCTGGACGCATCGCTGTAATCGGGCCGAATGCGAACAAGCCCTATAACCAGCTCGGCGATTACACCTCCCCACAGCCAGCAGGCAAAATCGTTACGCCGCTGGAAGGTATTCGCGCTTATCTAGTTGCGGCAGGGCATGGGAAGGATGTGCTGTATGCACCGGGCTGTCGCATCAAGGACGGCTCACTGGAAGGGATTCCGTATGCGCTTGAGGTAGCCGCGCAAGCCGATACGATCGTACTCGTACTGGGCGGATCGAGTGCGCGTGATTTTGGCGAAGGCACGATTGACCTGCGTACCGGACAATCGCTTGTGCATGAATCCGAGGAAAGCGATATGGAGAGCGGCGAAGGTATCGACCGTGTAGACCTGACACTGGCAGGCGCACAGCTGGAGCTGTTCCGTCAATTACAGGGACTGGGAAAGCCACTTATCGTCGTTTACATCAACGGTCGCCCTGTAGCCGAGCCGCATATCGATGAGCAAGCCGATGCGATCATCGAAGCCTGGTATCCGGGTCAAGAGGGCGGACATGCACTGGCGGAAATTTTATTTGGAGACGTGAATCCATCCGGTCGTCTTACCCTGTCCATCCCACGCCATGTCGGTCAACTGCCCGTCTATTACAACGCACGCGCCACAAGAGGCAAGCGCTATCTGGAAATGGATCTGACTCCAGCCTACCCATTCGGTTACGGACTGAGCTACACCCATTTCGAGTACAGCGAGCCTGCCATCGAATCAGCAACCATCGCCCTGTCCAGCATTACCAACTCAGCTACACAGGCTGATCAAGCTATACTAACCACCGTCAGCATCCAGATCACCAACAGTGGACAACGAGCAGGACACGAAGTCGTCCAACTCTACATCACCGACATCGTCGCATCCACCACACGCCCAGCCAAGCAACTAAAAGCATTCCAAAAAATCCATCTCCACCCCGGCGAATCCCAACACATCACCTTCCCAATCACCGCCGAGCACCTGGAAATGGTAAACCAAGCCCTAAACCGAACCATCGAACCCGGCACCTTCCGAATCCAACTAGGCCCCAACTCCGCAGAAGGAAAAACAATAACATTCACCGTCACACCAGGATAATAGCCACTATAATTTTTGAGACACAGACACAGACACAGACACAGACACAGACACAGACACAGACACAGACACAGACACAGACACAGACACAGACACAGACACAGACACAGACACAGACACAGACACAGACACAGACACAGAGCAAAAAATATACCTAAGAATCTTATTCCAAGCCAATACTATTAAATCCCTAATTCCAACTAATTCTATTCTTAAATCCCTACAATCTTGAAGCATTTAAGTAACCAATCAAAAAATTGCTCGCCCACCCGCATTTCGGATGTTGCAAGTCGCACGGAACGAAGGGAAGGAAATAAGGGAAAAGGACGACTTTGGAGGGGCGGGAATCTACCTTCCCTCCTAATCCAGTAGATTCCCGCGGCTCCACCCGAGTCCGTTCCCTTATTCCTTCCCGAAGTGGATGCCCTCCCAACTCCAAAATGCGCATATTAAACATATGCCATCATATCTCACATATTGCACCCCTCACCCGCGCTATAGCATAATGCCGTTAAGTTTACCGATCGACTCAGGCCCACCATCGCCTGCCCGATCAGAGCAAAATAGTCATCCCATTCATCACCACAACACACTACGAATACACCTGATATCAGGTACACAGGAGGCTCGTTTCGTATGCATCGGATTGAACGATTTCTCAAGCATCTCGCGAAGGTACAGTGGTTGGAGCAAGTGGAACTGAAGCAATGGACGATTGAAGAGGTACGCTATGTGACCGCAGGGCAATATGAGCAGCTATCCCCACGCACGACCAGTGATGGGACACTCAAAAGCACACATGGCATCACGTATATGCTGGAAACCAATATCATCGTTCCAGCCGAATGGCAAGAACAGCCTGCCGCACTTCTGTTTGACGCAGGCGGTGGGGAAGGGCTGCTAAAGATCAACGGCGAGCATTATCATGGACTGGACAAAAATCACACCTTTGTTCCGCTTCGTACCAGTCATATCGGTCAGCCGTTGCATATCGAGATCGAGCTATACGATCCGATTCCTGAGCCGCATGACCCGCTGAATGGACAACCGGAGTTCGTCGCGCCATTACATGGATTTACCTCCAGTATTGTGCAGATCAATGCCGGACTACGCAGTCTGATGCACAGTGTTCGAATAGCCAGAGATGCCGCACAGCGTTTACCAGAAGGCGAGCTACGCCGTAGCGAGATGCAGCAAGCAGTAGAGGAATGCATGCAGATCGCCTATGATCTACCGGAGGAATCATGGCATATGTCCCAGCCATGGGAGCAGCTACAGCAATTGCTGCGTGAGCGTGTAGGCAAGTATGCCCCGGATACGGAGACGAATGGACGGATGATTATGGTCGGGCAATCGCATATCGATCTGGCATGGCTATGGCCGGTACGGGAGACAGTACGCAAGACAAGTCGTACGTTTTCAACGATGTGTACGCTATTAGAGCAATATCCAGAGTTTGTCTACACCCAGAGTCAGCCCCAGCTATTCGCTTATGTAAAGGATCATTATCCGGAGCTGTACGTCAAAATCAAGCAATACGTTGCCGAAGGACGCTGGGAGCTAGTTGGAGGGATGTGGATTGAACCAGATCTGAATATTCCAAGCGGCGAATCGCTAGCACGCCAGCTGCTGTATGGGCAACGCTTTTATCGGGAGGAGTTTGGACAGACCTCATCGATTGAATGGCTACCCGATACATTTGGCTATGCCGCTTCGTTACCTCAGCTGCTACGGCAGGCAGAGATCGATTACTTTATGACGACCAAGCTGAATTGGAATGATACGAATGTGTTCCCTTATGATCTGTTCCAATGGGTGGGAATCGATGGCACGCCAGTATTGTCCTATTTAAACCATGGGGTGAATGAATCGACGACAGTCAAGGATATTGATGAGCACTGGCAATCGTTTCGGCAAAAGGATGTGCATCCAGAGCAAATGCTGCTGTATGGACATGGTGATGGCGGTGGCGGCGTGACCGAGCCGATGGTCGAATACGTGCAGCATGCCGAGTGGATGATCGGTCAACCGAAGGCAGAGTTTGGCACGGCAAAGGAGTTTTTTGAACATATTAGTCAGCAGGAGCCGGAGCTGCCTGTATGGCGAGGCGATCTGTATCTGGAGCTGCATCGTGGTACGTATACGACCCAGGCCTGGAACAAGCGCTACAATCGCAAAGCGGAGATTCTATATCGAGAAGCAGAGATTTGGGAGCGACTGGCGATGCTGCGACTTGGCACAAGCAGTCTGACGACAGGCGATACGGATCATCATGGAGCAGAACGTACGGGACAGAGTGAAATTCAGACTAACTCCTCTACCGAGCCCTATGCTGTCTCCGGTCAGGCAGCAGCGCGTGATGCCGAAGCGGCTACGTATTCGGTAAGTCCGTTATTGCTACATCGTGGCGATAATGTGGATCAACAGCCGATCACTGCTGCGTTGTTCAAGCAGGGCTGGCTGGGCATTATGCTAAATCAATTTCACGATATTGTGCCGGGGTCGGCGATCCATGAGGTGTATCGCACATCGGATGTGGAGTATGAGGAGATTTTGCGTATCGGGCAGACGGCGCTTGATCAGGCACTTGATATCTGGACACAGTCGATTTTGCAACATGATCGTAATCGCCCTATAGCTACTGATTCGACAAGCCCTACGAACGCAGAAGCTAGCACGAATATAGATAAATCGGCAAATGCAATAACCGATACAACGACAAGCACAGACCACCCTGCACAAACAGGCATCTCCTATGCCGTGTTTAACAGTCTAGGCTGGGAACGCAGCGACTGGATTGAGATTGCGGGTGGGGATGAGCTGCACGGATTAGCTGCCTTTGATGAGCAGGGACAAAGGTTATCCTGCGACGTTGTCGTATTGGAGCTGGCTGAACCGGAACCACAGCCTGTAGAGGCACCACCTGCTCGCTTTAGCGTAGCGCGTGAAAAGCTACCCGGACTTGTTCCTATGCAAAGAGTGCAACAGGGGTTAACATCATCAGCTTCGGAAGCTCCTTCGACACAAGCGCAAATATATCATGCCAATGGAGACGTGCAGCAACCAGCAGAGTCGCAAGGACTGGAGCAGTCTACAGCGACCGCTCCAACTGAAAGCGAACAGTCAGCGACAGCAAAGTTTATTTTGCGTATTCATGTGCCGTCGATTCCAGCCTTTGGTTATACCACGATCTGGCTGCGAGAAGCCGAACAGGTGGCTGAAGCGAGTGCATCCGTTCTGCACGAATACGAGCATGAGGATGAGGTGCGCAGCCCAGCAGATATCGTGCTTGGTGCAGAGGTGCCAGCCGTATGGGAGACACCGTATTATTCGATCCGTTTTAATGAGCAGGGTGAGATAGCTTCGCTCTATGACAAGGAATATGAGCGCGAGGTGCTCAAGCCAGAGCATGCTGGAAATGTATTTGGCTATTATCATGACCGTCCAACGCTCTGGGATGCATGGGATATCGATCCACAATTTGCAACGCAATGTGCAGGGCATGCGAACCTACTCTTTTCTCAGGTTGTGATGCGTGGAAGCACGGGAGATATTTTACGTTTCCGCTGGGAGATTGGCGGCTCCACGATTACGCAGGATCTATATCTGTACACGGCGCATCGGCGGATCGATTTTAAGACGACCGTAGACTGGCAGGAAAGTCATAAGCTACTCAAGGTCAGCTTTCCGGTTGATCTGATTGCTGAGCAGGCGACGTATGAGATTCCGTTTGGCGCGCTGGAGCGGACGATGAATAACAACACATCATGGGAGCGCGCGCAATTCGAGGTATGCGGACATCGCTGGGCAGATGTGTCCGAGGGTGATTACGGCGTAAGTCTGCTGAATGATTGCAAATATGGTTATGACATCAAGGATGGACATATGCGATTATCGCTGCTTCGCGCTCCGAAATGGCCGGATCATGCGGCAGATATCGGACACCATGAGTTCACGTATTCATTATTGCCACATGGTGGGAACTGGCGTGAGGCACATATTGTGCGTGCAGCCGCTGAACTGAATCAGCAGGTGCCGGTACGCCTGCTTGCCCCGGTTCATACCAGTGAAAGCGATCAGACACCATCTTCTGAATCGAGTGTACATGCTCGTTCAAACCTCTCTAATCGCGATACCGAATCGATCGGTGGCATACCAAACGCAACACCTTTCCAATCATCTACGACTGCGAAAGGGTCAGTAGTTCCACCTGCATCGATACCATCGCAACCAGATACTAACCAATCGCATCCGAAGCCAACAGGTGTTTCCCTGCTGCATTTCGATAGCAAGCACGTCGTACTGGATACGATCAAGCCTGCCGAGGATGGTGAGGGTACGATTTTCCGTTTGTACGAATCTTCCGGTAGTCGGAGCAAAGCCGTATTGACGATGCCATCTGCTGACTCGCATGGACATACAGGAATAGGACACTGGATACTGACCAATCTGCTGGAAGACGAGCAGCAACGTCTGGAAATGCAGGCAGGTCGATTAGAGCTAGCCTTCAAGCCTTACGAGATCAAAACGCTGAAATGGAAAGGCAGTGAATAACCCATGACGCAGAATATGGCTCATATTACGATGACATCTTTTGAATTACCGGATGCGGTAAAGGCGGTGCTGGAGGAAGCGGATCGCCGCCTTCAGCATCGTCCTAAGCTGGCGCAGCAATTCCGCAATTGCTTTCCTAACACATTGGAAACGACGACCAAGCTACTGGACGATGGCACAACCTTTGTGATCACAGGGGATATTCCAGCGCTATGGCTACGTGATTCAGTGGAGCAATTGATGCATTATGTGCCGTTATGTGGTGAGGATGAGAGGCTACAGGGGATCATTAGTGGCTTAATTCGGCGGCATCTGTTTTATTTATCGATCGATCCATATGCAAACGCCTTTAACGAGACCGCCAATGATTGGCATTGGGACCCGGCGGATGAGACGGAGATGGGGCCCTGGGTATGGGAGCGCAAATTCGAGCTGGATTCGCTCTGCTTTACGATAAGACTTGCCTATCATTACTGGAAGGCGAGCGGCAGCACCGATCTATTCGATAGTGGCTTTAAGCAAGGTCTGCGTACGATCTATGAGCTGTGGCGGACAGAGCAGCGTCATATGGAGGAATCGCCGTATCGTTTTACCCGCCGCAATTGTCCAGCGATTGATACGATTCGTAATCGTGGCATGGGCATGCCAGTGAGCTATACCGGTATGATCTGGTCAGGCTTTCGTCCAAGTGATGATGCTTGTGAGCTACATTACAATATTCCTGCGAATATGTTTGTTGTCGTCTGCCTGCGCCAGATGCAGGAGATGGTGCGCTTCGTCTATCGGGATATGGCGTTTGCTGAGGAGCTAGCTGTGATGGAGGAAGAGGTACAGCACGGGATTGAGCTGTATGGAATGTACCGTCATCCACAGCATGGACTGATCTATGCGTATGAAACGGATGGTTTTGGTAACTACTGTCTGATGGACGATGCGGGAACGCCGAGTCTGCTGTCGATGCCGTACTTGGGCTATTGTGCACCGGATGATCCGACCTATCTGCGAACCCGTCAGTTTATTTTGAGTACGGGAAATCCGTTTTATTTTGAAGGTGAAGCGGCAAGCGGAATGGGAAGTCCACACACTCCACCGGACTATGTATGGCATATGGGTTTGTCGATGCAGGGCTTAACTGCATCCACGAATGAGGAAATGCTGGCGATGATTGATATGCTGGAGGCAACGGATGCAGATACCGGCTATATGCATGAGGGCTTTCATGCAGATGATCCACATACGTTTACGAGACCGTGGTTTGCATGGTCGAATAGCTTATTTTCCAATCTGGTCTATACAGCAATGAAAAAGGGACTGCTCGACGCATAATCGTAGACATAAAAGCAGGTATCCAAAAATATTCCACCTAATCGCAAAATGTTCCCGAAGGAAATAAGCGCATAGTCTGTAATCTTTGTATAACAGCTATTGGATGAACAAGAATAGGGAGGTCATACGATGAGTGAACAGCAGATGACGGAGAAGGAACAGCAGCAGCTCGACAAGCTATTGGAGGTACAGGGTGGCGTTCATAATTATAGTAGTGAAGAATCATGGGTGAAGCCAGAAGACCCGTATATACTGGAGCGTCTGGAATGGTTCAAAGATCAGAAGCTGGGGCTGATGATGCACTGGGGGCCGTATTCACAGCTTGGTGTTGTTGAATCGTGGGCACTGAGCGATGACGATGGAGACTGGTCACGTGATGGTATCGACTGGCAGCCTGACCCTCAGCAGCTCAAGCGTGAATACTTCGGCTTGAATCGTACCTTTAACCCGATTCGCTTCCAGCCCGATGTATGGGCAGAGCTCGCAAAGGAAGGCGGCTTTCGCTATCTGAATTTTACGACCAAGCATCATGATGGCTTCTGTATGTGGGATACACATACGACCAATTATCGGATTACGGGCAAAGAGACACCGTTTCATCAGCATCGGTATGCGGATATCGTCGGACATCTGTTCGAAGCATTCCGTCAGCAGGGGCTGGCGATCTCGGCTTATTTTTCCAAAGCAGACTGGCATACTCCCTATTACTGGACAGATGGTATGGAGCGCGGCGATCATAGATGGCGCGGACCGAGCTATGATCCACATCAATATCCGTGGCTGTGGGAGGAGTTTGTGCAATTTACCCATAAGCAGATCGAAGAGCTGCTGACCCGGTACGGGCGCGTTGATGTGCTATGGCTGGATGCTGGATGGGTTCGTCCAGGCAAAGGCGGACAGGACATTCGACTCGGCGAAATTGTCGACCGAATGCGTGAGCACCAACCGTGGTTGCTCGCTGCCGACCGTACCGTAGGCGGTGCCTACGAGAATATCGTTACCCCCGAGCAGACCGTACCGGAGCATGCGATGTCGATCCCATGGGAAAGCTGCGTCACAATGGGTACTTCATTCTCCTTCCGCTATGAGGACGACTACAAATCCGTCCGCGAGCTCGTTCACATGCTCATGGAGATCGTATCCAAAGGCGGCAATCTCGCCTTAAATGTAGGCCCTCAACCCGACGGACGCTTACCTGCCGGAGCTATCGAACGTATCAAAGGACTCGGCGCCTGGCTGAACACCTATGGCGAAGCCGTCTATGAAACACGCAGCTGCGAGCCCGTCTATACAGACAACTGGGCATTCACCGGACGCGCTGCCGAGCAACGTGTATACGCCAGTTACCTGTATTCAAACGAAGGTACACCCGTACCCTCCGTACACCTGATTCCTTATCAAGCCCAAATCCAATCCATCGACCTGCTGGGCGAAGAAGTACTAACAAACCTGACCTTCCGCCAGACAGAACAAGGAATCGAGGTAGACCTACCAGCAACAGCTAGAAATGAAAACAAAGCACCCATCGCACATGTATTCCGTTTGCATACAAGCTGAGCATAAAGATCAACAAAGCCAAAAGTAAAAGAATAACTCAAGCATATGCAATCACTTGCTCATTATTAAATACAAATCAGCAAAAAATCTCCCCCCCCAATCCCAAATCAGCCTGACCACAGGCTGATTTTTTGTTTATCGTCATGTCTACCCTTTCGATCTAAGGATAAGAATAATCAACAACCAGCATCCTAATCAATAAATGAGTACCTGTACATGCTACACATAAAATATCGTTTCTTAGGAGATATGCTGCTACCACTTCTCACTACTGTGAAGAACCACAACCAGTCTCATAACTCAAACAAATCGCATTCAAGTTATGAAAACATTAATAAACTGACCACGTTAAACCAACTACTTAAAATGTGAATATCGCTGTTATATATCAGAGTCACTTATTTTATAAGACGGTTACATTTTTCGTGAGATGCAATAGATCAGATTTTGAATTGAAGCTGTTAAGGTATGAGAGTCGATAAGCAAACTCGTATAAATTTAATTTTGAAATATGAACCAATGAATAGACTTACTGATTTTCGAACTAAATGAATGCGAGTCGCACGGAACGGAGGGAAGGAAATAAGGGGAAGGACGACTTACCGTGTTAGTGATTTTCTAACACGGGGTACAATAAAAAGTGATTTTTGCGAAGCAAAATATCTTACAGCTTCCGAGCACGGGAATCTACATTTCACTCCTACTCCGTAGATTCCTGTGCGATACCGGAGTCCGTCCCCTTATTCCTTCCCGGAGTGGTGTACATCTCCCACATCAACTAACATATCCTGATCAAAGATAACTCAGATGTCGCAAAACATAATCAAGGATGTCAGAACTATTGCCATCATTCGCCAAAAAGCGCTAAAATATGAACAATTCATTTCCAACCCATTGCCCATGTCTGACAACTAACCCATATTCGACAGAAGGTGACCCTCATGAGAGTATTGCTAGTGGACGACGATGTCATTGTAACAAAAGGCTTGCGCCAGATGATTCCCTGGCAGCAATTGAACGCTCATATTGTTGGAGAAGCACGTAACGGAGGCGAAGCGCTTGAGATTGCGCGGAATCATCATCCTGATCTGATTATTACGGATATTAAGATGCCTATCATGGATGGGCTGGAGCTATGCCGCCAGATTCATGAGCAGCGGATCGATACCGCGATTGTGCTGCTGAGTGCACATGAGGATTTTGAGTATGCCCGTCAGGCGATGCAGTATGGCGTGCAGCGCTATATCGTCAAGCCGATTACTCGCCCTGATATTGAACAGCTTACCGAGTATATCCGTGGCCTGTCTGAGCGGAAGCATCAGCAGCATGATCACTATACATCACTGTTTGGACGAGAGCTGGAGCAGCGCTGCATTGAAGCGTTGCAAACGGGCGACATGCCTTTTTTCATGCAGCTTTTCGATCATCAGCTAGCGGCGGAATTGCCACCAGCAGAGATCAAGGCGCTCTGTGTACGAGTGCTTAATCTATTGTTTGAGTTTGGTGAACGCATTGATCAGGGGCATCAGCGTGCCTTTGGCGAGCTGGATGGGCAATTGCATCGTCTGCTGGAGCTGAAAACACCGGCAGAGATGATCGCATGGATCTGTCAGCAATGTGAGAGCATGCTGGTGCATGCCAGCGAGAAGCGGGATGATCGACAGCATGTACTCGTGGATTATGTGAAGCGTCATGTGCAGGAGCATATGAGTGATCCGGCTCTATCACTCGCTAGTATTGCGGATCAGTTGAACCGTTCTCCTGCTTATGTGAGTGCTGTATTCAGTCAGAGCACAGGTATGAAGCTGGGCAGCTATATTACGAGCATTCGAATGGAGCAGGCGCGTCGCTTGCTGCTGCATCCAGCCATACCCGTCTATATGGTGTCCGAGCAGCTCGGTTTTCAGGATGCCCATTATTTTGCCAGAGTGTTCAAAAAGCAGGAAGGCATGACCCCGTCGGAATATCGGAATCTATATCTGAATGGAGCGCCGATTAGTGGTGGACGTCCATGAGGCTGCGCAGTCGCATGCTCGGCTGGCTTGATCGCAGAGGCATTCGCGGGAAAATTGCAGTTCTTTTTATCGGTGTGATCACGCTATCGGCGCTATTATCCAGTGGGATTCTCTATATGGTGTTCACCGGTATTATGCGCGAGCAGCTATTAGAGGATCAGCAAAATATCATGTTGCAAAGCCGCAACAACATTCAGACAGTGGAGACGAGCATTGATCAGGCGACCTATTACTTTTCGACTGACAAAACGATTGCCGATATTTTAAACGAATCGGCTACAGATGAGATTGAGCGTTATCGCAATTTGAATATTATGAATCAGCAGTTTATCAAATATCTGGATGTGCCGCTGAGTAGCGTGGTGAACTCGTACTCAGCGCTTTTCTTTGTCAGCGGTCGTTCGCCAGTAGTAAATACTTTGCCTGTGACGGGCTTGCAGCTATTGAGCAGTCTACCTGATATGGGTGGAGGGAATCGCTTTTTCAGTCCGGAGCTGGCGAAGACCGAAGCATGGTACAAGCGGACGGTAGAGCTACAGGGCACGCTCAATATTTTCTACGCGGCAGGCGATCAGGAGCATGTGTATGTAGCGAAGCAGGTACGTAATCCGCTCGTAATGAATAGCAATAATGAGATGGGCGTTGTCGTGATCGCTATCGATAAAAATGAATTTGGCCGTCAGATTGAAAGCTCGCAGCTTACCACAGGCACACGGATGCTGCTGGTGGATCAGACCAATCGGGTGCTGTATAGCAATGATCGCTCATGGCCTGGTGTACAGATTACTGAGGGAGGACAGCTTGCGCCGCTACTGGAATATACCGATGTAGGAGGCAGTACCGATCTGCGTTATAACGGGATTCGTTATATTGCCGATCTGTATCCACTCAAATGGGGCTGGAATCTGGTCGCGTTAATTCCCTACAGTGAAGTGACAGAGAAGTTGTCCGTTATTCGCTATATGATTGTTGGCATTACAGCGCTCGTGATTATCGTCAGCGCGATCCTGACACTACTCGTCTCCAATAGCATTGCACGTCCGATTATTCGCTTGGCACGAGTAATGAAGGGCATCAAGGATGAATCGACAATCGATGTATTTATTGAGCCGCCGGAGACGAATGAGGTGGGCGTGCTATACCGCCAATTTAACAATCTGATGCAGCGTATTAACGATCTGGTGGATGATGTGATGCGTAGCGGAGAGCGGGAAAAGCAGGCAGAGCTAAAGGCATTACAGGCGCAGATTAATCCGCATTTTATTTACAACACACTGGATTCGGTCAACTGGATGGCACTCACTCGTGGTGAGGATGATATCGCTACGATGGTATCCTCCTTGGCGGCAATCCTGCGCTATAGCATCCGTGAGCCAGGCGAGCAGGTGCCGCTGGAGCAGGAGATCGCTCATGTGCGCAATTATGTGAGTATTCAGCAAATGCGATATGGCAATAATTTTGATATTACCTATGATATTGATCCGCGGTTGCATCTGTATCGAGTGCCCAAGTTTATCATTCAGCCATTGATTGAAAATGCGATTCAGCACGGTACGGAGCGACAAGCTGGACAGGGACAAATCACGTTGCGGGCAAGGATTGTGCCAGAGGAAGAACAAGAAGAAACACAAGAGCAAACAAAAGATCAAGAATTAACTTCACCAGCGGCTACGATGTTCGTTCCTCCAGTAACCGATATGGATATAGCTGCTCTACCGACTCTAGCAACTCCGTCTACAGCAAACGAAGCGCCGCTTGTAGTGCTGTTAATCGTCGAGGACAATGGGCCTGGCGGCAATATCAGCCAGCTCAACGATTATTTAAATGAGCAGCAGGACAGCCTACCTAGCTCGGATGGAATTGGCATTAGCAATGTGCATCAGCGTATCCGTCTGCATTATGCCGATGCACGTTATGGATTACATTTTGAATATGTCGATGAAGTGATGAAAGCTGTCATTACACTTCCACTAAAAGATAGAAGATAACGCTTACCTAAAAAATATACACCTTATCTAAAAAAAGTACGCTACCTCTATCGCGGCAGGTACATGATAATAAAGCTAAGAGCAATATACACAACCAGCACATCACTTCCGATGAATGGAGCGCAGCTCAACGTCCAGTTAACGTTCAAGCTTAGTGAGATAGCGCGGAGCGGATAAACGATGAACAGAGCAGATTATATCTCTAGCGCTCGCCCGCTCTGCCCTATTCATATCTATGCTTACGATCACCTATACAGATTACAATTCTACAAACAACGAATTAGTAATCTATTAGTGATCTGATGAAAGCGATAATGGGCATAGATTGAGCGAGAATCTGGATACGAGCGCAGCATAGCCTGCTCTCCATCATACTGGATGAGCTATGGGGTAAGCGATGGAAGTGATGGATCACACAAGGCATGGGATCAAGCTTTGGATATGACGAAAAGGGGATGAAGCAATGCTGCACAAGTCAAAAGCCTGGTGTCTGAGCCTGGCGGTAATCCTGTTATTGTCCGTTGTATTGTCTGCATGTGGAGGCTCCAGTGATAGCAGCTCGGCAACAGGAGCTAATGGTGAACTCGCACCTGTAGAGCTAGTCTTCTATAACTACGCGACACCGATGAAGGGTCAGGAGCGCGTCATGCAGGCGATCAACAAATATTTAAAAGAAAAGATCAATGCTACGGTCAAGGTGGTCACGATGGAAGGCAGTGACTTTGAGACGAAGGTTCCGGTCATGCTCGCTTCAGGACAGCCGATGGATATCGTCTTCACCAGCTCATGGACGAATAACTATCTGTCCAACGTGTCCAAGCAAGCCTTCACCCCACTCAGCTCTCTGATGGACAAATACGGTCAGGATTTAAAAAAGACCATACCGGATACCCTCTGGAAAGGGATGACCGTTAAAAATGAAATTTACGCTGTACCAAGCTACAAGGAAGTAGGCCACCAGGTAGGCGTGCTGATGCGAAAGGACATGGTGGAAAAATACAAAATCGATACCAATAGCATCAAGTCATGGAAGGACATGGAGCCGATTCTAAAAACGGTACATGAGAAGGACCCGAGCATCCTGCCGCTGGACGGCTCGGAAGGCATGTATCGCTCCATTCCTGTTCAGCATATGTCGGGTGATTGGAATCTGCCTGGCGTGATCAATGTAGGCGATCAGCCATACTACAAGCGCTCTGATGATAAGATATTCGATCAATACGAAACACCGGAGTTCAAGGAGTTCGTAGAGACAGCCTATCGCTGGAATCAGGCGGGCTATACGCCTAAGGATGTCGAGTATCAGAGTGAAGGCGATTGGAAGGCAGGCAAGGTATTCGCGGGCTCGCTGCTGTATGCGCCGAACTATGTGTACAAGCGTAGCGCACAGCTCGGTTATCCACTCGTCTACCAAAATCTCGGTAAAGGTGTCATCGAGACGAGTGACGTGCAGGGCGGCGGCTTTGCGATTCCACGCTCATCCAAAAATCCAGAGCGTGCGATGATGTTCCTCAATCTGCTGTACACCGATCCGGTGCTAGCCAATATGTTTGTACATGGGATCGAAGGACAGGATTACGTCAAGGTCGATAAAACGTTTATCAAGCCTGCCGAGGGCGTTGATCCGCTCAACCCGGACTATGATTATGGCTATGGCTGGATGTGGGGCAATGTGAACATTTTCTATTATGATCAGTCGTATCCGAAGGATACACTGGAGCAATTCAAGGTGTTCGAGGACAATAATACACCATCGCCAGCGCTCGGCTTTAACTTTGATACGACACCGGTACAGACGCAGATTGCAGCGATCAATAATGTGATCAGTCAATTTTACCCGCCGCTTGTCAGGGGAACCGTGAATCCTGATCAGTATTTACCGATGTTCATCCAGAAGCTCAAGGACGCTGGTGTGGACGAGCTTATTAGTGAAATGCAATCCCAGTACGATCAGTGGAAGTCCGAGCAGACGAAGTCATAGGCGAAATTGAGCCATCCATGGCAATGCGGGGCGGAAGCGAACCTTCCGCCCCTTATGCTGTTAGGAAGTAAAAAAGCGACATAGAGCAGAAGGGCTCGTTCTATCCTTGCTTTTGCCGCCAGTATTACTTTCAAAATCGCCAGTAACCGTAACCGTAACCGTAACCGTAACCGTAACCGTAACCGTAACCGTAACCGTAACCGTAACCATAACCGTACAGCTAAGGATGGATCGATCAACAGGCGAGCTTCAACCTACCAACATCTACGATTACAGGGAGGATAGACGATGACATTTCTGTATGAGCTACGCAAGCACGGGGCGCTATTCGTCATGGCATTGCCTGCGCTGATCCTGCTGGTGCTATTCAACTATATGCCAATGTTTGGCGTTATTCTCGCATTCAAAAACTATAACTTTTATGACGGGATTCTAGGCAGTCCGTGGGTCGGGTTTGATAATTTTAAATACCTGTTCAAAGGCGATGCCTGGCTGATCACGCGCAATACGCTGCTGTACAATCTGGTCTTTATCGTCATTGGACTGATTCTATCGGTAGCGCTGGCGATTATACTGGATGAGATTCGTAGCCGCTTTTTATCGAAAACCTATCAGACGATTCTCATCATGCCGTATTTTCTATCGTGGACGATTGTTGCGCTTATTTTCTACGCCTTTTTGAGTGCAGACAAAGGGATTGTGAATCAGCTGCTCTCTTATATGGGCTTTCATCCGATCAACTTCTATACGGATATGACCTATTGGCCGTACATCCTTATCTTCGTCTTTTTCTGGAAAAGTGTCGGCTATAACAGCATCATTTACCTCGCTTCAGTAACAGGCATCTCGCCCGACTATTATGAAGCAGCCACCATTGATGGTGCGAATAAATGGCAGCAGATTCGCTACATTACGCTGCCGTGCCTGCGCCCGATCATTATCATCATGACGATTCTAAGCATCGGTAAAATCTTCTATGCGGACTTTGGACTCTTTTATCAGGTGACGTATAATTCCGGTGCGCTCTATCCGGTGACGCAGGTGATCGATACGTATGTCTACAATGGGCTCGTTACGATGGGCAACTACGGCATGACCGCGGCGGCAGGGTTGTATCAGTCCTTTGTCGGCTTTGTACTTGTCATTCTCACGAACTGGATTGTCAAAAAAGTCGATCGTGAC
Source organism: Paenibacillus hunanensis (assembly GCF_014645615.1). Lineage (GTDB taxonomy): Bacteria > Bacillota > Bacilli > Paenibacillales > Paenibacillaceae > Saccharibacillus > Saccharibacillus hunanensis. The sequence continues at coordinate 223,180 of NZ_BMMB01000001.1, forward strand.
AGCGCATTGTTCTAAAAGGAGGGCTGTAGCATGGAGCACACATCCAATCGATTCAACCAGCTTCCACGTAGCTGGAATATGGTATTTCATACGCTTCTGACCGTACTGGCGGTGATTTGCATCATTCCAATTATACTCGTGTACGCCATTTCCTTTACGAGTGAAGCCAGCTTATCGGCAAAAGGCTATCAGTTCTGGCCTTCGCAGTGGAGTCTGGATGCATATCGCTATATTTTCCGTAATGGCGAGCAGATTGTACAGTCGGCTTATGTGACGATTGGCGTCACCGCTATGGGGACGCTATTTAGCCTGATTGTGACTTCGCTGTTCGCTTATGTGCTGTCCCGTCGTGATTTTCGTTATCGTAATATTATGGCATTTTTACTCTTTTTCACGATGCTATTCAATGGTGGATTGGTGCCCTCGTATATTGTGAATACGAATGTGCTGCATCTGGCGGATACATTCTGGATTTTGATTTTGCCATATTCGCTCAGTGCGTTTAATGTGATTATTTTACGTACATTTATGCAGCAGTCGATTGAGACGGCTATTCTGGAGGCAGCACGGATTGATGGGGCAGGAGAATGGTATATTTTCGGACGGATTGTCCTGCCACTATCCAAGCCAGGACTGGCTACGGTCGGCTTGTTCACACTCGTCACGTACTGGAATGACTGGTTTCTCGGACAGCTCTATATTACGAATCCGAAGCTGGTCAGCCTGCAATACATGCTGATGAAGCTACAATCGAATATCGACTTTGTGACCAATAACGCCACTTCGGCAACGAACAATATGCTGCTCGCCCAGATTCCAGCCGAAGGTGCACGGATGGCAATTCTCGTGATCGTGCTGACACCGATCCTATGCGCGTATCCATTTTTCCAGAAGTATTTTGTTAAAGGGTTAACGATTGGTGGGATTAAAGGATAAGATTGAAGAGCAAGCAACTGAGGTAGATATACATGCAGTTTGTGCGCAGATTATTACTATAAATCATAGTGATGACCTAAAAATAGCCTGATTCCAACGCCTCTATGCATGCGTAGGATCATGCTATTCCGTTATAAGCTATACGTAATACATCATACAAAACAAAGTATAGTCAGTACACGATACAGGCGTTCATTATCCAATTATGCAATCTTGTTAGCCGGCAACATTATTTACTTTTAGCTACAATCATATCTGCAAGTAATCCCATCTGACCTACGATTGATTCTGGATCGTAGTAAGAGAACGTATCATACGGCAGATCGTACACCTGACCACTTTTCACAGCGGGCAAGTTTTTCCAGATTGAGCTATTTAGGATCGTGTTTTTCTGTGCTTCGGTCGTGCCGTCGTTAAAGCAGATAAAGATATGATCGGCATTTGCATATTCCGGCAAACTTTCAAGCTGAATCTGTAAGATCTGCTTGCCGCTGTCGATCACTTCTTTTTTTACATTTTCCAGTGGTTTGAATTGCATACCATCATACAATGCATACCCACCGCGTCCATAGTTATCGCCAAGAATAGCAACATCCTTCTCACGTACATTGATTAACACCGCAGTTTCGCCAGGTTTGACGACATTTTTAATTTTGGCACGTGCAGCCGTAGCGGCTTCATCGTATTGCTTGAGCCATGCCTCAGCCTGTTGTTCACGTCCAAGTAGCTTGCCGAACAATTCGATTTCTTCTTTTGGATTTTTGTAGGCAGTGTACGGAACATATAGCGTAGGTGCGATTTTGCTCAGTTCATCATAGGCTTTCACATCAAAGTCGTTGATAACGATCAGATCGGGATGGAGCGCGATTACCTTTTCCATTGATGTAGGTGCCCCAACGTCTTCGATCCCTTGTTCCTGTTCTTTCAAGAACGGACTGCCCATCCACCATTCTTTGTTAGCACCAACAGGCTTCAGACCAAGCGCGATCAATGTACCATGATAGTATGTAGATACGATGCGCTGCGGATGTGCAGGGATCGTAATCTTTCCCTTTGCCGTATCAATCGTTCGCGTAGCGGAAGTGTCAGTCGATGCTGCATTGGATGATGTAGTCGCAGCCGAATCAGATGATGCCGGAGTGTTTTGAGCTCCACAGGCAGCGAGCAGCATGCATAGCATCACCGTTAACGCTATCATACAGGCTGATTGGGAAAACAGCCGATTATTCATATTCATTCCTCCTATTTACTAATTGATAATGATTATCAAATAGAATCATATCAACCTGTTGCAGGAACGTCTATGGACAATGATGATAACTTACAATCACAAATATGATGCGATGCTATCCATCCATGCCTGGAGCTGCAATTGCTGAGAAAGTGGATCGAATCCGTAAAAGAGATGTCGATCCATCATATGCACCTGTCCTGATTGAACAGCCGGTAATTGTTGCCATAGTGGAGATGTCATAACTGGAACCTCTGTCTGTCGCTGTGTTCCATACTGTGCTGCATTCTGATGCTCCATCGGATAATAAATCACAATCATATGATCAGCCGCATAATGGTGCAATTGTTCCAGTGATACTTCTATATTCAGACGCCCTGTATCAATCAGTTGCTGACGTACTTGTACTGGAGGTTCACAGTGGAGCCCATCATAGATAAGAGATCCGCCCATACTACGTAAATTACCATATACATATACTTTCTCTGATACGATCTTGTAGATGCCTACCGTTTCACGTCGCTCCAACCAGCTCTGCATCTGTTGTCTTGCTTCTCGTAGCTTCGTATCCCATTGCTGTAGCCATTGTTGCGCCTGCGGACTGCGCTGCACTCGTTCTGCCAGCCAGAGCCATTGTTGCCGCCAGTTATAATGCTGGATGTCTAGCCGTTGTACTGGTGCATAGATATGTAGCTGCTCACTTTGCGGATCATCGTCATAGGCAAAGACAAGATCAGGCTGTCGCTGCTGCAATAGAACAAGTGAAGGAGCAGGAAGGAGAGCATGCGTCTTATTCTCTACGTTCGTTGCACTTGCTACATGCGCTTGCTTATCTGTCTGCGTATGCTCATCCTCCGCTTGCTGCAATGCTGCATGCTCGACAAGCTTCACCAGCTCTGGGAAATGGCGTAGCACCTCCATATCGATCTGTCCGGCAATAGGCACGATGCCTAGCTGTAGCAGCATCGCAGTTAGTGGCATATTCCAGCTTACATATTGCTTGGGCGCAGTAATATACTGTCGTGGTGGCATCCCGAAGTGCTGCCTGAATTTACGGCTAAAATAGTGCACATCACTATAACCGCAACGCCGGGCAATCTCCTCCAGACTGGTCTGTGATAATTGCAGCTCCAGCCGTGCCTGATGCAGTCGTAGCCGGGATAAATAATCGCTGAATGAACATCCCTGACGACTGCGAAATACCCGTGAAAAGTGCTCTGGTGTCATTCCCATCTTGCGTGCCAGCTCATCTCGCCGCAAATCATCACGGAAATGAGCTCGTACATATTGAAGCATTTGCTGAAAGGATAAATGTTCGTCATGCTTTGCTGCCGCTGTCTCCAGCGCAATCAGATGCAACAGCTCATAAAAGCAGCGATACATAGCGAGCATCGTGATAGGCTGCTGAGCATGGGGGGAAGTCATATTCACATTATAATTTTCCAGCTCATTGCACAATCGTAGCATCTCGGCGGGGGACTGAATCTGTAGCATGATCGGTGTGCTCTGCGAATCACTCAGCATCTTATCTATAGGGAATAACCCGGTTGCGGCTGTAACATTCGAACGAAAAACAAGTCGCTGAAGCATCAGCGGCTGATTATCCGAGCTGCCGATATGCATGCCAGTTTGATCCGGGCAAAATAATACCTGCTGCGATGTCATGACCATTTTACGCCCGCGAATAGTTACCTCAGCCTGACCTTGATGTACAAAAAATAAGGTATCTCCATCAGCTACATTCCATTCCTGCCCGTTCACCGCATCAAAATGCAAACTTGTAAACGACACTGGAATCCAGAGGGGGAGAGAGGTGGATGTAATGGAAGTGCTCCATGTAGATGTATGATGATCATCCGTATCGTTCACATGCGTTGCACTAGCTTCTAATGTAGTATACTCACCCTGTATGATCTGATCGATAATCGCTTGGTCGATGTTCTGCTTTTTCAATTGCTCACGGATGAGCCTAATTTGTTCATCCGCTAGCTTTCCTAGATAGCGGATTGTCCTGTGGCGTGCATTGCCATCGGCATCACGATACGATTCTACCAATCTATAATATGTATAGATTCGCCCGTCACGCTGTACGGATTGTTTTTTCAAAAACATACTATCGCACATCCTTCGTATTCGCTTCAATTAGGGACTACATCATTGTATCATTAAGGACTACAGCATCCGCTTTTATTTTGCCGCAAACAAGTGCTAATGAAAAGAGCATTATCAGGCAAGGATGGACATTTTGCCAAACGCATCGTTTGTGATACATTAATAAGCAGATAAAGTAGCGGCTAAAGGCACGCGAACAGGAATGAGGGGATTGATGAAAATGGCTGTAGATGAGAATTATCAGCGCAAGCTGGAAGAGCAGAAGCGTCTATTCAAGCAGCTAGGCATCCAATTTGATGCACTTACGATTCATGAAAAGGATTTTCCGACCAAAATGCGAGGCTATTCGCAGGAAGAGGTCGACTATTTCCTCGATGATGTTATTCAAGATTACGAACGCTTTTACAAAATCATTACCGATCTGCTGGATAAATATAATGAACTGCAGCGTCGTCAGACCTACGAGAAGGAACGGGCGTCTCTGGAACGCGAGCGTGCCGCAGCCGAGCAGGAGCGTGCATTCGCGCGTGCTCGTGCGCTTGAAAATGGCGTGGATCGCGCTGTCGTTACCGAGGCGATTACCAGTCTGGAGCGTACGATTGCTCAAATGAAGGCGCGTCTGGACGAGCAGCAGCGTGGTGACAATAATAGTAATTATTGAACCAGACTATAGAACGATAAGCTGTAAATCACGAACGCTGAAGGATAAACGAGAAGTACTAACTGAATATCGAATGATGTCTACCCGATAGCAAGCAATGAATGATAGCGAGCACTGAACGGGAGTGATTAGGTATCAGTGACGCGATACCATGTGCATCTATACACTGAACCAATAGCATGATAGTATTCTCTATCTTCCATACTTCAAGATACAATCTAACAATAATCAAAAACAGGACGACTTTCCCCTCAATCACAAGGAGCAAGTCGTCCTATTTATCGTCCTGTACGTTAGCACAATTACCTATCATTAGAATACATACGCTAGCCATCCATCATCAATCCAGCGCTCGACAATCCTACGTTTCACGCAATGAAAGCACACGCTGTAGCTTCAACGTATATTCCTCCAGCGCGTCATACCCCTTGAGGAACTCAAGCAATGCCCGAATCATACCGGAGCGGCGCTCCATCCGTGTGATCTCTTCCTCTAGTGAACCGAGCACCTGCCACAATTCAGCTCGCTCCTGCTCGTCGACCTCGATGCTGTGAAGAGTACGCTTCATCGCAATCAATAGCTCATGAATCAGAATACCTTGAAACACCGGGCTTTTCTCAATCTGATCCGGAGACATGTCCACACTTGACCAATCCCATACCGGCTTATAATCAGTCTGAATCATATTGTGAACCATATGATCGACCAGCTTGGTGAGCATATCGCTCAATTCACGAATCGGAACCTGTGGTCGAATACCGATGATCGGCAAAAACATAAATTGCATGAGCATCGCTCGTACCATAAAAATAATATCGTATACAAATGGATCAACCTTCGGCCCATAAATCTGATTCAAGCAATCGGTGCACCATTGATTGGTTTGATATTCAATATACAGGCAAGCATGCAGTAGCTTCTCATTTTGCAAAATGCTTTTATCATGGAGTGAAACCATGATGGAATGAATTTTACTTTCTAATACGCTGTTGAGCTGTAGATCGATAAAGCTGGCGAGTCTTTTCTCTGGTGGTTGATCGGTTGCCGCATACAGTCGTTCAATCGTTTCACTAATCGTTCGTCCATGCTCCTTGACCGTTGCAATGAGCACATCTTCCTTACTCTGGAAAAACTTATAAAACGAAGCCTTTGCCATGCCACTTTCCTTGGCAATCTCATCGACTGAGGTTGCGGTATATCCTTTTTCAGAGAAAAGCCGAACCGCCGCTTCAATAATATCCTGTTCCTTTGTTTTCAAGGGCGCTTCCTCCTGGCTTTCTACGATATGAATCTGCATCGAGATGAGATGCTCGTTCGTTTGATTTTGGTGATGAAAATGGAGCAAACGGACATGAATCTGTCCGTTTGCTCGCTAAATGATCATTACTCCGTATTATGCATGCTGCTTGCCACGGATGCAATCCGTGAATGAGAAATGCGGGTAGATGGAGCACGATCGATTATTTAATTACACTTTTGGAGAAGCGTTCAGCTTTTCCAGTCTTCTTTGCTTACGCTCTGTCTTACGTACCTGACGTTTTTCTTTCCAGCGTGCGACCACCATATACAGGGATGGCACGACGAACAGTGTCAGGATGGTCGAGAAGATCAGACCGAAGATAATAACAACGCCGAGTGGACGGAACAGCAGCTCACCGATCGTAGCGATCGGGATCATACCAACAATCGCAGTTAGCGATGTGAGCAGGATTGGACGGAAACGAGCAGAAGCGGCTTGAATTACAGCTTCTTTGAGCTCCATGCCTTCATGACGTGCATCCTCGATAAACTCGATCAATACGATACCGTTCCGTACGACAATCCCCGCAAGTGCGATAATCCCCATGACGGACATAAAGCCGATCGGTGTACGTGTCAGGAACAGACCGAGAATACCGCCTGCTGCTGCGAGATAGACCGTCGTCATAATGATGAGCGGAATCGAGAGCGAGTAGAACTGAATTACGATCAGAATGAAGATCAGGAATACCGCGACAACGAACAGTTTACCCAGATCGCCGAATGTATCCGCCTGGTCGGACGTTTCGCCGCCAATCTCATACGTATAGCCTTCCGGGAAATTCATCTGTTGCAGCTTCGGTGTAATATCCTGCATAACCTCAGTAGCGGTACGACCATTCACATCCGCTTCAATCGTATTCACACGCTGTAGATTGTAGCGACCGATCTGTTGAATTGAAAATGTTGGCTTCAGGCTAACGATCTGTGACAGTGGAATCTGTGTACCTGCCGAGTTAGTCACATTGACCTGTTGCAGCAGTGTGGTTGGGCTAACCGTCTGGGAGCCCTTCATATACAGCTTCATATCAATCAGGTCTTCGCCATTATCGAAGTTACCTACGTTCATCCCGCTACCCATCATGAGCAGCGTTTGTGTCAGGTTAGAATAGGTTACCTTGTAGCGATCCATCGCCTGCTTATTCACGACAAAGTCGAGTGCATAGTTATCGATGCCCATGCTATCGCTAATGCCGTAAGTGCCTGGAGTATCGCCAATAATTTGCTTAATCTGGTTAGAGAGGGAACGAACTTCCTCGATATCATCACCCAGTACGCGGATCGATACGGCTTTACCAACCGATACGCCGACTGCTGTACCACTTACAGTCGTCTGGATACCGGGATAGTCTTTATCCAGCTGATCTGCCCAGCGGTCTGTCGTTTGCTTTACATTCATGCCATGCTGTCCAGTGATTAGAATCTGACCGACACTGGAGCCACTACCGGACAGTACGCTCAGGTTGGTGAACAATTGTGGTGCGGCACCACCCGAAGCATATGCCATATTTTCAACCTCAGGCTGCTTTTTCAGCCATGCCGCCATATTGTGGACGACCTTATCGGTTTCTTCCAGCGATGTACCGGAAGGCATACGCACATTGACTGTAATCTGCGGATCTTCCGAGGTTGGGAACAGCTCGATCGGTGTGAAGGCTGCCAGTCCATAGGCAAATGTACTCACAACCAGACCGATCAGCGCGACGATCATTGGACGCTTCAATACTTTTGGCATCAGACGGTGCGCATAGCCATTGCTGACTGCTTGAATTTGTCTACCGAGCAGACCAGCCGGGCGATCCTTACGACGACGTCCGCGCTCGATCTGACGATTTTCATACCATTCCCGGAAAATAGGAATAATCGTCAGCGACATGATCATGGAGGCGAGCATACAGAGCGAGATAATCGTCGGAATCGGACGAATAAATGCACCCATATCACCCTGCAATACCATAAGCGGCAGGAAGGCAGAGATCGTTGCCAGTGTCGCTGTAATGATCGATATAGCGACTTCCTTTGTTCCTTTTAAAGCGGCATCGGTCGGGCTTTCACCGAGCGTGGATAGCCTTCGCTCGATATTGTCATTGACGACGACCGCGTCATCGACCAGTATCCCGAGTACGATAATCAGACCGACAATCGTAATCTGATTGAGTGTAATGCCCAGACCAGGCAAGAAGATCAAGCCCAGCGCAATCGAGATCGGAATCGCTAGTGCAACAAAGCCTGCTGTCAGCCAGTTCATACCGAGCGTACAGATCAGGATAACCGCAGCGATAGCGATAAGCATTTCACGAATCAGATCACCGAAAATCCGGTTCACCTCATCATTTTGTGCGAATAGCGATACCATGGTGACATTAGAAGGCAATGTCTTTTTCAAAACATTCATCTTTGCCGTCAGACGCTCATTCATCGTTGGTACGTCAGAGCCCGTCTGGCTACTTACGTCCAGTGAGATCGAAGGAACGCCATTGTAATAGCTCAAGTACGATTCGGTTTCTTTGGTCAGCTCGACATCGGCAACATCCTTCAGGTAGACAGGAATACCGGCATCGGTCTGAGAAACAACGATATTTTTTAATGTGTTATAGTCGGTAGCTTTATCAACAGTTAATTGATAGTTACGATCCTGATACGTGATATTACCGGTAGGTACACGGTTATTTTCCGATTGGATCGCCTGTCTTACCGTTTCCCACGAAATGCCGTATTGCTGTAGCTTCGACATATTCGCATCGATACGTACCTGCTGATCTGGAATACCTTGAATATCTACATTTGTAATACCAGGTACAGAACGAAGCTGATCACGCCATGTGTTCATCAGATCGCTCAGTGCATAGATGTCCTGCTTTGTTTTGCCATAAATCGCGAACGATTGGACAAAGGTCTGAGTCAGATTATCATTAACCGTCGGCTTGTCTGCATCGGCAGGTAGCTCTGCCTGTGCATCCTCCACCTTACGGCGTAGCTCATTCCATGTATCCTTGGCATTGGCATTATCCTCCGCTTGAACTGTAATAGAGGAAACGCCATTGCTTGAGGTGGAGGAGATCGTTTTGAGGTTGGTGACCTCCTTGATCTTTTGCTCCAGCACCTCGGTAACGGTCTGCTCCATCAGCTCTGGACTGGCGCCTGCATACGTAGTGGTAACAATTGCAGTTTTGATCACGATATCCGGCATCAGCTGCTTCGGCATCTGACCAAGCTGTACCAGTCCGAACAGAATGAGCATCACAAAGAACAATAATGTGATTTTACGTTTCTGAACGAAATACTTAATCATTGGCGCTTGCCTCACCGTTTGCATCGGTTGAAGCTGCACCCGACTGGGCATTACCGTTCGTACCCTTAGCGTTCGTTGTCGCAGCTTCACTTACCTTCAGATCATCACCATTGAAGAGACGGTCGGCACCGCGTGTTACGATCTTGTCGCCCACTTTCAGACCGCTGGTCACTTCATAGTTATTATTGTACAGATTGCCCAGCTTCACAGTCGTTTTTACAGCCTTCTTATTCACAACCTTGAATACATAAGGCTCACTACCGGAGCTAACGACAGCTTGAGCAGGGACGAGCAGCCCTGTTTCGGAAGAAGCCTGACGAGACGCATTCACGACCTGACCGGGCTTCCAGTCCAGATTCGGATTGCTGATCGCAACCTCAACGCTGATCGAGCCTGTATTTTCGTTCGTTTGTGGATATAGACGAGTTACTTTACCTGTGCGAACGGCGTCATACAGGCTAATGCTAACTTGCTGACCGACACGCCACTCATTAATCTCGCTATCCGGTACAGGCAGCAGTACTTTAAGGCGATTGATCTCACCGATCGTATACATCTCTGTACCCGCGCTTACCGTTTGTCCCTCCGAAATCGCTTTGGTCAAAATCGTACCGGAAGCCGGAGCCTGCATAGCAGCACGAGTCAAATTAAGCTGTGCCGTATCACGAGAAATGACTGCCTGGTCATAACTAGCCTGCGCTTGTTCGACCCCAGCGTTCGCTTGCTCGACTGCGGCATTCGCTTGAGCGACACTAGCCTGTGCATTTTCAATCCCTACCTGTGCTTGCTTGACCGCAGCGGCAGCAGAAGCACGATCGGAGTTTTTCGCACCAGCGAGGGTGAGGGAAAGCTGCTCCTGAGCATCCTTGAGACCAGCTTGAGCATTTTCCAGTGTCGTTTCTGCTTGTTCCTTTTCTTGTTGAGTAAGAAGACCATTATCGAAAAGAGTTTGTGCGCGGGTGGCAGCAGTTTTGGCTTGATCATAGGCGATCTGAGCTTTGTTGACTGCATTTTGTGCTTGAGCGCGTTCCTGTGGACGTGCACCATCAAGTACGCCTTGCTGACTTGCTTTTGCGCTCTCAAGCTGTGCACTTGCAGACGCGACTCCAGCAGCGGCAGCCTGTTGACCTGCTCGTGCATTGGTCATCGATGCTTTGGCGCTCGACAGGGAAGCTGCGGCTGCGGCAACCGATTGATTCGCATTTTCGACCTGTAGCTGTAGGTCGGCAGTGTCCAATGTTGCCAGTGTAGCTCCTTTATTGACGCGATCCCCAACATCAGCTCTCACCGAAGCGACGGTTCCGTTGATGCGGAAGGATACAGGTGTTTGATCATAAGCAGCAAGTGTACCGGACAGGTCATAGACCGCATCAAGCGGTTGTTCCTTTACGGTTGTCACTTCGACGGTTGTCGTTGCCGGCTCGACAGCAGCATTATTTGCTGTTGAACATGCCGTCAGACTTCCAGCAAGCAACATCGCTGTAATGGCCAGAGGCCAACTTCTTTTCATGTTACAGGTTCCCCCTCTAAACTCTCCAGTTTTTTTTATACTCTCTAGTTCATGGCTGAATTATAGAATTAATTCAGACTACTTGTCAATTGTAGCAATCCTTACTTAAAGTGTACTCAATCCATGGGTTGAGATTGTTCATCTAACAAATCAGTCTTGGAACGGAGGCAAAGGAATTAATTGGAAAAATAAAATATGCATAGCCATTCCAGGAAGTGTTCGTAACCTCTTCATTTGAATTTCGATACAGGTATGTTGGCGTAGTAAACGATCATACATTTATATATGTAGAAAAGTGATATATGCAGAAAATGTAGATGGGTAAGGTGGGTAGAAAAGTATTCCAGAAAAAGGCAGGATTATTTTGTGAAAAGATTGTGAACGTCAGCAGAAATTCGTGTATAATTGGTATACAGAATATGGAAAGAAGGGGATGACTAATGAAAACGGGCGATGATCCGCACCATGATCCGGAAGGAATATATGCAGAGACACATCAGCCGAGAGATTTTGCCGTCAAGCCGTCCATATCCAGTGAGCGTACCCAGCTACTTGTAGCCGCTATTGTGCTTGTTGTGACAGCCGTGCTGTTAATTGAGTGGCAATGGTGAAAGGAATCGTACAAGGAAGAAGATGAAGATGATGAGCTATCCAGTATGATGCTATCTAGTATCTTGTGCATAGGATGCAGGATTAGCTACCAATATTATACAATGAAACCTGGTTCTATACATTATACTTCTATATAATGGAAGGTGGCACAATAAGCTACCTTTTTATTTTGTTTTAATTTGGAAGAGTGTGCGGTTAGAGGTTGATTTATTTTGTTAGGAATGCTAAATTAATTTTATTAGTATTACTAACTGTTTTTGAGGATCGTATCATTTGTCGGTAATCGGTTCGCTGAAATACATGAAGGAAGGAATTTGTACAATGAAAAAAGCAATGGTCGGTGCATCCGTATTCGCTGTTATGCTGGCTGCAACACAGCCTGCATTCGTACATGCTGCGGATAGCACAACTACAACTGCAACTCCTACAACAACAACTACTGCGCCTGCTACTACAGATCCAGCAGCACCTGCTGCTAACGCTACAGGAGTAGAGACGCCACAATCTCAAATCTCCGGTGTGCGTACACCGAAAAAAGTCGATAGCCTTGACCTTGATAAAGTCATCGATCTCGCGATCAATGATTCGTACAATCTGCAATTGCTGCAACTGAAATACCGTGTACTGGATCAACAAAATGCCAGCCTCGGTCTGAACTATGTTGACTACCTGAACGCATCACCAGGTCTAAGATATGTAACGACCAATCGCAGCAATGAAGTATCTCTGGCTCAAAGCTCCCAAACAGGACAGACACTGGACAGCAATATTCGTGATCTGGACAACCAGAAGCTGAACACACAGCTTCAAGTGGACGAAGCCAAAGAAGGTACACGTCTGGCAATGACTGGACAATATGTACAGCTGCTGTCGACTCAAAAACAAATCGCTCTGTCTGAGGAATACATTCAGGTGCTGACACGCGACGTACAGCGTGCACAAACTCTGCAAAGCCTTGGCTCCGGCACACAGGAGGATATCGACAAAGCGAATCGTGCTCTACAAGCTGAACAGGATAACCTGACCAAGCTGAAGGACTCGTACCAGGAAACATTGTCCACACTGTGCTACGATCTGGGTATCGTGTACGATCCTAACATCCAGCTCAAGCCGCTGGAAGTGAAGCTTGATCCAGTACCAACGGTGGATGCAGACACACTGCTCGGCAAATCGTACCAGATCCAATCACTGGGCAACAGCCTGAACAAAGCTCGTGAGGACGAAGAAAAAGCGATCACTGACAACAGCTTCCAGGAGCAAGCGAACAAAGCCACAACCGATATCGCAGCACAACAACTGGAGCAAGGTAAAGTAACCTATGCCAAAGCGATCCAGTCGAACCTGCAAGATATGGATACAGCGTACAAAGCTGTACAAACTGCACAACGTGAAGCACAGGATACAGCGGTAGATGGCGTAAATATGCAAATCCGCTACAACGCTGGTGTTGTAACGAAGTACGATCTGCAAAAATATCAGTATCAAGTGGATGCTACCCAAGCAAAAGCTGAGCTGACAAGCATGCAGTATTATGTACAAAAAGCAAAAGTAGACGCGATGAGCAAAGGCTATATTGCGAATAGCTCCGCTTCTAGCGCATCTGCTTCTGCACAACAATAATCGATGAATGCTGGGCAAGACGGGTCACTTCAGTATGAAGGAATCGATCAAGCTCTGGTGTTACAAGATAGAATAACGAAAAGCCCCTGTTCCTAGAAACAGGGGCTTTTTCATGCCGATATTAGCGATTTTGGTATTCAGGGTAGCCATGATATGGATGCCGTATACGATGTGTTTAGATAGAGCGTGTTTGCTCAGATTAAGCATACACCTTCAAAGATCCATCATCGTCATATTCATTATCCTAGCTTTAGAATGACAGCTATTCTATTATAGCTTCCTAATCGTTCATCAATCCGACGCGCCATCCGTCCATTCACTAAGCTTCTGATCTGAAGGCAGCAGGAAGGTGAGCAGACCAAGAATAGGCAGGAAGCTACAAATCTGCATAACAGGCGAGATGCCAATAGCATCGATCATATTGCCCAGCACCAGTGCGCCGATCCCGCCAAGTCCGAAGGCAAGCCCTGTGATCAGACCGGATACCATACCGATTCGTCCGGGCACCAGCATTTGCGCATATACAACGGTAACGGAGAAGCTGGAGGTTACGATAAAGCCTACACAGGCGAGCAATATGCCTGTCCATAGTAGATTCGCATAAGGCAGAAGAAGTGCAAGTGGTGCAGCTGCTGCCATCGAGATAAAGATCAGATTACGTTTACCAAAGCGATCAGCAAGTGGCCCACCGAAGAAGGTACCAACTGCACCAGCAGCGAGGAACAGGAACACATACAGCTGCGCTTCACCTACGCCCACCTTGAATTGATCAATCAGCAGGAAGCTATAATAGCTACCGACTGATGATACATACCATGAACGAATAAAGACGAGCAGAATAAGCACAACCATAGCAAAGCGAATCCGCTGCTTCAGCTCCGGCTTGATCGCTCTCGCTACACGAGCTTTTTTGTTTAAAGCCCCACTTTTCAGTGTTCCGTTATACCATCTCGCAATGAAAATCTGCACGATAATCCCTGCCGCGGCAACGCCTGTGAATCCAATTGCACCAAATTGTCCAAATGGTACAAAGATCAGCGAAGTAAGCAGCGGTGCCAGCGACTGTCCAGCATTACCCCCTACCTGGAAAATAGACTGGGCGAGTCCGCGACGATTCCCTGCTGCCAGATTGGATACCTTCGAGCCTTCCGGGTGAAAGGCAGCTGAACCAAGTCCCACAAACACAACAGCGACCAGCACCGCTGTATAGCTAGGTGCCAGTGCGAGTAGCAGCATTCCAGTAAACGTAAATGCCATACCAAGCGGAAGCAGAGCAGGCGTAGGACGTTTATCTGAAAACAATCCCACAAACGGCTGCATAATGGAAGCAGTAAAGTTAATCGTAAAGGCGATCCAGCCAATCTGCGTATAGCTTAGCTGCATCGTCTCCTTTAAAATCGGAAAAATGGCTGGAATAACCGACTGCATTGAATCATTGAACAAATGAACCAGTGAGATTGCCAGCAGCACACTAAAAATCGTGCGCTTCGCATCCGAGGCTGACGCGGATGGCGGTGTCGTACTCGTTTTGGGCAAACTGCTTGAAGACACGTACAGGACTCCTTTTGTATTTTTATAGTATGTAATAGGGTGAAAAGTGGTAACAACAACCAGAAATTAGCTTCTAGTATATCAAAAATAGTTTGGATTTAAATGAAAATTCGCAGATTTAGAATAAGAAAAATAAGCATATTTTTACATACATAATGCTGGAGGGAGTAGTGGCAAATGGCATATACAGTCAACCCGTTGTTATTACTCTAGCTAAAAGGTGATGAATAACTGACGAAGAAAGAAGGAGGCAGTAAAAGAAATAATAGACTGGAAAGCTGAAAAAACACTTGAACGAGTAAGCTACAGACGAGTTATGTTATGGACGAGCGCATAGACGAGCGATTTATTATGCAAGATGAGAATAATATTCGATGTAAATGATTCAAATGTAGGTCATCTCAAGTGCATATCATTATATATGTAAAATAACCTAACACGAATCAAACGGAATACGAGTGAACCCTCTTCCCTTTTCATGACTACACTATTCCTTCAAATATCCGTTTGTTCCTCAAAACAAACCTATTCATCATACGGAATTAACGTAAAAATACCTTACATAATCATTATTTTTAGCAAATAAACAAAACAAATCCGTTTCCATAGTGCATGATCATAGAAAATAATGATTATATATGTAAACTATATTGACTTATAAAATGACATCGACCTATAATCCATGTAACAAAACCAAACATTAAATCACAACTACATGCAACCCGGATCGTGAGGGATACGATATGGCCAGTCAACAAGAACAAGAAATGTATCAAGCAATCAAGCAGGCGATCATGGAGCAGAAGATGCGTCCGAATATGCAGCTTGTCGAGGAAGCTTTGGCAGAATCATTTGGAGTGAGTCGGACCCCGGTTCGCAATGTGGTACGCAGACTGGCGGCAGAGAAGCTGGTCACGATCATTCCATATAAAGGAGCCTTTGTCTCCTGTCCTACGATCCACGAAGCGAGGCAAGTATTCGAAATGAGACGAGTGATTGAGGTGGCGATCGTACACAAGGTATGTGCCAGTCTAACGGATGAACAGTACCAGCTGCTGGCAAGTCTTATTCAAGAGGAGCATGAGGCACAGCATGGTGGACGAATCTTTGAAGCGATTCGGATCACAGGCGATTTTCATCTCCGATTGGCAGAGGCTTCAGGCAATAGCTATTACTATCGTTATCTGGAGGAACTCGTTTCACTATCGTATGTCATTATCGCGCTCTATGGAGAACAGAAGACGAAATGCTGTGATGATCATCAGCTTATTTTAAATGCGATTCGGCAAGGCAATGTGAATAGGGCTGAACAGCTGATGTTGGAGCATCTGAATGAGATCGAGCAGGCGCTTCGCTTCGAGGAGCAGTATGAACGACCGCTTTCTTTAACGGATATATTTGCAAGTGGACGCAGCGGTGTAGGAAGTAGCTGATTCTACGATAGATGGACAATGACAAAGCAATCAAGAGCATGGGCTCATCAGTACCATTGTGCACAACATTGTATACAATCTTGGATGCCATATTGTCGCCAATTGATGCACAGTATGGAAGCATACCACATCTATAAGAGGTGAAGAGATGAAATTAACAGTAAATAATGTGCAGAAAAGCTTTGGTGAACGGACGATTTTGAAGGATATTCATTTGACGGTTCATGATAATGAATTTATCTGTATTCTCGGTCATAGTGGTTGTGGCAAGTCGACCCTACTGAATATGGTCGCTGGCTACATGTTTCCCGATTCAGGGACAATCGAAATGAATGGACAGGCGATCGAGGGGCCTGCCAAAGAACGCGGGATGGTATTTCAGGATCATGCACTGTTTCCGTGGTGTACAGTGCTGGAAAATGTATCCTTCGGGCCAGAGGTACAGGGTACACCGAAAGCACAGGCACGCGAGATGGCGATGGACTTTTTGAAAATGGTAGGGTTGGATGCGTATGCCGCTCATTATCCAGCCGATCTGTCCGGTGGTATGAAGCAACGTGTCGGCATCGCTCGTGCACTTGCCAGTCATCCAGAAGTGCTGCTGATGGATGAGCCGTTTGGGGCGCTGGATATTCTCACTCGTGATCTAATGCAACGTGAGCTGAGACGCATTTATGAAAAGCTGAAAACGACGATTCTATTTGTTACCCATAGCATTAGCGAAGCCGTTTATCTGGCAGATCGGATTGTTGTTATGAAGCATGGGGTGATTGCGGAGATATTCGAAGTGGGATTACAGCATCCACGTACCTTTGAGACACCAGGCTTTGGCGAAATGATGGCAAAGATCGAACGACTGCTAATGGAAGACGAAGAGGAGGCATTAGTATGAATGAAGTACCGAACGTGTTAACCAAAACGAAGCCAGCTACAGGCGCGACACTGCTCTCTACATCCAAGAGTAGTAAAAAAGCCGACTGGTCATTCCTGAAAAGCGCATTGCCTTACGTGCTATTCTTCGTCGTCTGGGAAGCCTTCTCCCGCTTGAATATGCGTATCGAAATGTTCAATCCGTTATTTCTACCTGCACCATCTACACTTGTCCATGATGGCTGGGCACTTGCGAAAACAGGCGTTATTCTCGATAGCATCATGGCGAGCTCGGGCCGCATTCTTGCAGGCTTTGCGATCGGCTCCGTTGCAGCTGTGATGCTAGCCGTACTTATTAGCAAATTCGCTACCTTAGAGCGCTGGGTATCGCCGATTTTGACACTCATCAGTCCAATCCCTTCGCTGGCACTGTTGCCCCTGTTCATTATCTGGTTCGGGATCGGCGAATTTCCGAAAATCATGCTGATCGCTTGGACAACATTCGTCCCGGTACTCGTCAACACCGTAGATGGCTTCAAATCCGTACCGTCCACACTGATCCGTTCGGCGCTTAGCCTCGGTGCCTCCCAGCGCCAGGTATTCACCAGAGTTATGATCCCGTCCGCAGTACCAAATCTACTCATCGGTGCGCAGATCAGTCTGGGTCTATCCTTCTC
This sequence comes from Paenibacillus hunanensis, assembly GCF_014645615.1. Taxonomy (GTDB): domain Bacteria; phylum Bacillota; class Bacilli; order Paenibacillales; family Paenibacillaceae; genus Saccharibacillus; species Saccharibacillus hunanensis. The sequence continues at coordinate 240,984 of NZ_BMMB01000001.1, forward strand.
CGCCCTGATCGTATCCGAAATGATGGGTGCTGACTCCGGTCTTGGCTACATGATCGTCGATGCTCGCAACTACTTCAAAGTGACCAACATGTTCGTCGCGATCATCCTGATCGGCATCGAATACAGCATCTTCGCTATGCTACTCAAACTCCTGGAACGCCGTGTCCTCGGCTGGCGCAAAGGCGGCATGGGACAAGCCGTCGAAAAGGCTAAACCTACACGAGGGTAAATAAGCATTGAAGAGCATTTAAGTAAATGATAGCAAGTGAAAGATGTATATGAGTATATATTAAATGGTTATAACAACGGATTATAAATATCAAATATACATTCATCTACTTGATTACATCTGTAGTTCCATAACATTTGCAAGCACAATCAACTCAGCAAATTGCTCTCTACACTCAAATTCAAAATGCATACCACCTCACCACAGAACGCACCAACCACCCAGCCGGTATCCATATAAATGTACACATATAACCATTTGGAAGGGGTAAGGATATGAAAACAAACTGGTTCAAAATGATGACAGGGGTAGCGATGGTGGCGCTTGTAGCCACAGCATGTTCAGGCGGCGGAACAAGTAATAAGGATGCAGGAGCGAATCCATCTGCTTCCGCAAGCAGTGGCTTGGAGCAAACGGATGTAACGCTCGTCGGTGTACGGGATGCACAGATTTCCTCCCAGCAGATTATCGCAGACAAGCTGGGCTATTTTAAAGAAGAAGGCTTGAATGTAGAAAGCAAGCTGATCGAGAGCGGCCCGGATATTGGCCCGATGGTATCGGGTGGTAGCGCACCGGTGAGCGTACAAACAAACTTTATGGATATTATTTTAAAATCCAACAACATCGATGTGAAAATCGTAGCGCCACTGGCACAGATCGCGGGTACACAGGCAGTCGTAGGCTCGGCGAAGCTACAGCTTAACTCCGCGAAGGATCTGGAAGGCAAAACGATCGGTATCCCGAATGGAGCCGATGTGAAGATTGCTATCGATAACATGGGCAAGGAGCTCGGCGTAGACGTTAGCAAAATCAAATTCGTGAATCTGGCACCAAGCGACGCGGTAGCCGCACTGCAAAATGGCTCGATCGATGCGATGGCAGCATGGGAACCTTTTATCACTAAAGCGATTCAGGGTGGTGGCAAGTTTCTGTTCAGTGGTACCAAGAGCGAGCTTCCTGACAAAAAAGGCGATGTGAACTGGATGAGCGTACATACGACCATGCAGGTAACCGACAAGTATTTGCAGGAAAATCCGAATACGATCAAAGCGATTCTGCGTGCACTGGAAAAAGCGACCAAGTACATCAATGAGAATCGTGCGGACGCAATCAAAATTTTGGCACCAGAGCTGCATTTGTCCGAAGCTGAATTGACAGAGATCATGAAGCGTAATGTGTACTCGATGGATGTGGATGATTCGTATGTAAATGGAAGTAATGGTGCAGCAGTTGGTAACTATCTGTTGTCTGTTGGTAATATCACTTCGATTCCAGCGCCAGCATCGTACCATGATCTGAGTCTGTTGAAGGAAGTTGATCCTTCGCTGATCAAAGCAGAATTTAAATAATCCGTTGGAAAGGGAAGAGCTAGAATCGTATGAGCTAGCGTATGATCCAAGCTATAAACGATTCGATGCTAAGCGATTCTAATGGAAGTGACAGCGATCCACCGGATGGACATGACCATAACGGATATTAAATGTATGGATATCGAAATAAATGAGGATATCCTGATGAAGGAGAAGGAAGCGATGCTGATGCTACGGCATCGCTTTCTTTTCTAATCATCTATTCATCGAATCAAAAACACATTTATATACATAGGATGCTGCTATATGCGGTCGATCTGCTAAACGTTCAAATGGGCGTATAAGCAAGTCATACGGCAAGTGGCCATTCGTCTATTTTATCCGCAACATACAGCAGGAACACAATATAAATGACAGATAGGAGCGTGCTGGATATGAAAAGATTGGATACGATCATTGTAGGTGGAACTGTTGTGTTTCTGGAGACGATTCAGCGCTGTGATATTGGTATTCGTCAGGGCAAAATCGTGTATATTGGAGCATTCGATTCGGATGAGGGAGTACAGGCAGAGCAGATCATCGATGCGACTGGACTGCATGTGATGGCAGGCATGATCGATGCGCATGTCCATTTGAATGAACCGGGGCTTGGGGATTGGGAAGGGTTTGTAACAGGTTCAAGTGCACTGGCAGCAGGCGGCTGTACGACCTTTTTAGATATGCCGCTTAACGGTATTCCGCCCACCGTCACTGTGGATGCGTTACAGCAAAAGGTCAGCGCAGCAGAAAATGCGACCTATATCGATTATGCCTGCTGGGGTGGATTGGTGCCGGGCAAGCTAGAGCATTTGGAGCCGCTTGCCGAGGCAGGCGTATGCGGATTCAAGGCATTCATGTCCGCACCTGGTGACCCGGATGAAGAAGCATTTCGTAATGTGGATGACGAGACGCTGTTAGAAGGCATGCGGCGTATTGCTCGCACCGGACAGGTGCTTGCCTTACATGCAGAATATGAGCCGATCGTATCGCAGCTTACTATGGCATGTCTGGCAGAGCAGCGCCTTTCACCTGCCGATTATACAGCTTCGCGTCCGATCGCTGCTGAGGTGGCAGCTGTGCAGCAGGCACTTGGCTTTGCCCAGGAGACAGGCTGTAGACTACATTTTGTACATATTAGCAGTGCAGAGGCTGTTCACATGATCCAGCAGGCACGCGCAGAAGGTATGGATGTCACGTTGGAAACGTGCCCGCATTATCTTGCATTAACCGACCACGATCTGGAACAGATCGGCGCTGCTGCCAAATGCGCGCCACCCTTACGAAGTGCAGCGCAGCAGGAGCAGTTATGGCAGTGTATCGCCAGCGGCGAGATTGATATGATCACCTCTGATCACTCTCCATGTCCATCTGCCCTGAAAACCGAAGCAAGTAACATCTTCGACGCATGGGGTGGAATCTCTGGCGCTCAGCATTCGCTGGAGCTGATGCTGGAAGAAGGACATCTACGTCGTGATCTACCGCTGACCTTGCTGACTCGTCTGCTATCATGGGAGCCAGCACGTCGCTTTGGACTATTGCCACAAAAGGGTGAAATTCGTATCGGTGCAGATGCTGATCTGGTGCTGGTTGATTTACAGACCAATTACCGAATTGAGCAGGAGCAGCTGTATTATCGTCATAAGCATAGTCCGTATATCGGTCGCGAGCTGCATTGCCGGGTGGAGCAGACGATCAGCCGTGGACGTGTCGTGTATACGAGGGGGCTTGGCATGATAGGCAAGCCGATGGGGCAGCGGATTGGTATTACAAAGGAGCAAGCAGCAGAGATCGCACCACGATGAGATAAACAGGTGAAAAGGCTCACGTAGGAGTTCAACTCAACGAACACAAGGAGTCAAAAAGCAACAAATCCAAAGGCTAAAAGCAATCATTGAAATATGAACAACAAAAGGTAAAAAGCAAAAAGTAACCATTAAACAGCGCATAGTACATGGCGAAAAATAATAGACGAAGCCCCTTTCGCACCATGCCAGAGGGGCTTCGTCTATTTAACGCGATCCTACGAACAGGACGCACACTCTTACTACAGCTCTTACCACACTCAAACGCCTACGCCAGCACCTTCCGCTGTCATAATTGCTTGCTCCAGATCCGGTGTATGCAGATCAGCCTTGAGATAATTTTCATCACCAGGCAATAGCAGATTGAATTGTTCACTACTGCAAATGGAAATTTTGCATTTTTCCACGACAAAATCAAGCACATGACCGCCGCCATTACGCTGCTCATTAATAAAATGTAGATGGTATCCAGCGACCCCAATTCCCTGCGCGAACGCGGGTGTCCAGAAGCCTGCAATCACACCGTTTGTCCGTTCAAAGTGGAAGGAGGATTGGGATTTGGTCACTTCAACGAATGGCTTGTAGGGCTTGCTCTGATGAGTGACCGTGCGCGTATTCACCTCACGGAATGTACCTTCAATCCGAATCGCATGGAAAATGTTCGGGCTGGAGATACGATCATTCAATATTTGCTCCAGCTGCTGACGTGTAAAGGTTCCATTCAGCTCAAACGTCTGCTCTGGCTCGAAAAAGGTCACAGTTGAAAAAGGTGTAGACTCCTGCAATTCCACCTTCCGCGCGGTTCCGTTCGGATACAGATGATAGTAATCACCATCAAAGGCAATCATCTCTCCATCCAGCTGATGAAAGGTACCGATTCCAAAATCGCCATATTGCTGTAATTTATCAAACGTAATCGCACCATCGTACAGTCCGCTTAGTAGCGCGACCATGGTAGATGCTTGATATACGGTATGGTTACTCATGTTGATTCGCTCCTTTTTTAGTTACAGATCCTTGATCGAATACGGTCGTTAGCCTGACCTCCACATAAGAGATCAGGCTAACTTCGTTGATTTAGTTCGTTGTACCAGGTAGTAGCTTCTGTCCGAGCTTAATGTTGTCTTTGTAATCAATCGGTACATCGATCACGACAGGGCCTTGCTGCTGTAGTGCTTCACGCAGTACGGATTCCAGCTCGCCTGGCTCATATACGCGCATGCCCTTCGCGCCAAAGCTTTCAGCATATTTTACGATATCCACCTCGCCAAAATGAACACCGGAGGTACGTCCGTATTTCATTTCCTGCTGGAAGGCAACCATATCATACGTTCCATCGTTCCAGACGATATGCACCATTGGTGTTTGCAGACGGACAGCTGTTTCCAGCTCCATCGAGGAGAAGAGGAAGCCACCGTCACCGGAAATGGAAACGACCTTCTCGTGCGGATTCACCAGTCCAGCAGAGATTGCCCAAGGCAATGCTACACCGAGCGTCTGCATACCGTTACTGAACAGCAGGCGGCGTGGCTCGTAGGAGCGGAAGTAGCGCGCCATCCAGATATAGTGCGAGCCTACATCACACGTAACCGTCACATCATCACCGATCAGCTTACGCAGCGTCTGAATGAAGAACAGTGGATGTACACGATTATCGCCGGAAGAGGTATAGCTCAGATCATCCTGATTCAGTCGATTTTGCAGTGGAGATAGAATCGCCTGTGCTTCTGCAGCCAGTCGCAGACCGTGCAGCTTCGGTGTTAATTCTTTCACGTTCATCGCAATATTACCGATCAGCTCCAACTGTGGCTGATAATCCTGATCGATATCAGCTTTGCGATTGTCCAGATGGTAAACGCGGCGCTGACCATCCTTGTTCCATTGGAAAGGATCATACTCGATCGGATCATAGCCAATCGTCAGCACCAGATCGGCTTGCTGTAGCAGCAGGTCACCCGGCTGATTGCTGAACAGACCGACACGTCCGTAAAAATGATCGACCAGCTCACGCGAGATGGCCCCTGCTGCCTGGAACGTTTCAACGACAGGCAGATCGGTATGACGAATCAGCTCACGAACCGCCTCTGTCACCTCAGGCGCGCTTGCCTTCATGCCGAGTAACAGTACAGGCAGCTTGGCATGACGAATCTGCTGACACACTTCATCAATGAGCACAGCTGGAGCAGTGCCAAGCTGTGGCATAGGTGAAGATTGAAAATGAAATGGCTTCGCTTCACTGAGCAGCACATCCGTAGGCAGACTTACAAAGGCTGCACCTGGCTGCGAAGCAGAAGCTTCACGAAAGGCATTGGTGATCGCCTCGGCAACATTGTCCGGGTGACCAACTTCAACGCTATATTTAGTAACCGGAGCGAATAGCCCGGCATTATCCATCGATTGGTGGGTACGCTTCAGACTGGAGCTACGCGGCACCGCACCAGCAAGCGCCACAACCGGATCACTTTCTGAATTGGCAGTTACCAGTCCCGTAACGAGATTTGAAGCCCCTGGCCCCGAAGTCACCAGACATACGCCCGGCTTGCCTGTCAGTCGACCTACAGCTGCCGCCATAAAGGCTGCATTCTGCTCATGACGACATACGATCAACTGCGGCCCACGTTCTTGCAACACATCAAAAACCGGGTCAATCTTAGCGCCCGGAATCCCAAATACATATTCCACACCCTGTGCAATCAACGTATCTACAACCATATCTGCACCTGTTGTGTGCTGTTGTACCACTGGCGCAGCAGCAGCGATATTCGCTTGATGCTCATTGGGCATGTGTAAATTACCTTTACCAGTTGCTTCAGCAGTAGCTACTCCAGCAGCCGAAGATACCGATGTAGCGTTCGCTGTCGCTCCTGCCATACTGGATGGCAATACCGCCTGTTCTGTAGATACCTCATGTTTGTTCACACTTGCTGTCTTTGTACTCAACCTCTCCATCTCCTCTTTCATTTGTCTTTTCCTGCGATCAGGACTTTCCCATCCGAAATTCTTTTTCTGTATTTACATGTAAATATGGAAAAGAGTACATTTCTATTTTATTACCATAAAAAGTAAAATCAACACTTAAAATTTAAAATATTAACTGGAAGCGATAACAAAAAGAGGATAGAGATAAGATAGATATCATATGTTCAAAATTTAATATTAATCTTGAATAAACAGGTGAATATGAACGTTTTTGAATGTATATGATCGATTTTGATAGATAATTAGAAAAGAGAGGTTTATAAAAGCAGAAAAAACTAAGAGAGATAGCGAACGTAATTTCCAGCTCGAAAGCACGAATTAAATACAAAATATGTAATTTTAAAATTGTGAGACAGTATACAATCAATCCTAAAATGATAAGAGAAAGGGGTAAATCTTAACTCATATATATCACGAGTAACAATGCCAGTTAACTTCAAACTAGACCAGAATTACTAATCACCATCCTTGCATGAATTGCAATATTCCACCATGAATATCAATGCTGTTTATGTTATTTATACTATTTGTGCTATTGAGGATATTACTAACAAGAGATGCAACCATATGGTTTACCCACAAGCTTGAACTTTGGCAAGCAAGTTTAACTTTTCATACTTAGTTTTAAATTCTTGCATGTATGTAGGTGTAGGGGTGTAAGCTTTGAAAGTGATTTTAGCAATTTAAATGTAATTTTGAACTTCTAGATACAGTTATGAACTCTTAAATACGAGTGCGAATGTGAGTGCGAATACGAATGTGAATGTAAATGTGAAAATGAATTTGATTTGAATATAAATTTTGGTTCAGGTTTAGAACGTAATATTTCAGTTGCAATCTGCACATAACGAAGGCAAGGAAATAAGGGAAAAGGACTCCTTTGGAGGGGCGGGAATCTTCATTCCTTCCTAATCCAAAAGATTCCCGCGGCTCCACCCGAGTCCGTTCCCTTATTCCTTGCCGGAGTGATCCCCATCCCAACCGACCACAATCCATCCCACACCCAACCACCACCTTCACATTCCCCTTACTATCATGGCAAAACAAAAACCACCACTCTTCCATTCAAGAGCAGTGGTTCTCATCATTCATCCCAATCTATTCACATCACACATGCCAATTCAAAGCCCAAAACCAAAGTAATCAACGATTATCCACAGTCTCCGGATACATATCATGATTCATCATCCGATGCTCTGCCATTTGCTCATATTTCGTGCCCGGCTTACCATAATTCGTATACGGATCGATGGAAATCCCACCACGCGGCGTAAATTTACCCCATACCTCAATATAACGCGGCTCCATCAGCTTCACCAGATCGTTCAAAATAATATTCATGCAATCCTCGTGGAAATCCCCATGATTGCGGAAGCTGAACAGGTATAGCTTGAGCGACTTGCTTTCCACCATTTTCACATCGGGAATATAACTAATATAGATCGTCGCAAAGTCCGGCTGGCCTGTGATCGGGCACAAACTGGTGAACTCCGGGCAATTGAATTTTACAAAATAGTCGCGATATGGATGCTTATTATCAAAGCTCTCCAGCACACTCGGATCGTACGAAAAGGTATATGTTGTTCCCTGATTACCGAGCAGCGTCAGGTCTTTCATCTCATCTTGCTGTCTTCCTGCCATCGTTAAAAGCTCCTTTGTATGTCAATTATCTATACGCCGCGTTTATTGCCCCACACGAGCGTATGCAGCTGCGGTAAAATACGCGCATCGTTAAACGAACGACGCTCCATTGCCTGATCGATCAGCCACTCATAGCGACGCAGTAGCGATGCCGCCATATCATCTTCCTCACGCAGCACATCGGGATTCCCTGTTTGCATATAAAAAGGAAGCGAAGGATAGCGCAGATGCACCTGCTCGGCGTAGTCCAGATCAGCCTCATCGAAAATAACAACCTTCAAGCTGACCTGCTGATTCAAGGCGCGTAGCTCGCTACTTTCCTCGTCATCGTCAGCAAACATAATCTGCTGCATCATCGATTCAACCGGGCTACGGCTCAGACGACGAATGATATCGTCCAGCACGGTAAAGTCCGTGTTCATCCCTGAGCTTGGCGGCTTCGGTGAGATGGTGACATCGTCGATACCGAGCAGCCAATCCTGCCAGCGTGAGCCTTGCGTTTCGACAGCGGTACGAATACCGTTGGCACGCAGCAGGCGTACCAGCTCACCAATCGAACCGAGCAATGCGGGATTGCCCCCGGAAATCGTTACATGGCTAAAACGATCGCCACCGATTGCTTGCAACTCTTCCCAGACCTGCTGCGCACTCAGTTTGCGAATCTGGTCTTTCGCACTGCCATCCCACGTAAATGCGGAATCGCACCAGCTACAACGGTAGTCACAACCAGCCGTACGGACAAACATCGTTTTTTGCCCGATCACCATGCCTTCACCCTGTACCGTTGGTCCGAAAATCTCCAGTACCGGGATCGAGGTAGCAGCAGAAGCTTTAGCTGGACGAGCAGCATGCCCCTCTGTCGTAGACAGGTGGTTACGTTCAGTCGAAGTATCGACAGTAGGATCGTTCTCGTGGATAACGGTAGCGGTTGAATGCGTAGCTCGATCCGACTCCTTTTCCGAAACCGCTCGTTCTGTACAATCAGCGATTGGACGTGGTTCTTCCCATACTTTACTCATTCGTACATCCACTCCCGTCTTGCTTCGGCATAGCTTGTTGGTGTTTCGTACAATTGTACAAATTCCGTGCGTCCACCTTCGACCTGTCCAGCATAAGGCTCGCTCTGTAACGCTTGCTCCATTTGCTCAAACAGCCATACGACCATATTTTCAGCAGTCGTATTCATCGGTGGCAACGTTTCATTCAGATAACGGTGATCCAGATAAGGCTCGATCCGTTCTTTCCAGATCGTTTTAATATCGCCAAAATCGACGACAATGCCATTGGCAGACGGAATGCCGCTAATGCCAAAAATAACTTTATACGTATGTCCGTGCAGATTCATGCATTTGCCTTCATAAGCATGCAGATGATGCGCCGCATCGAACGTAAATTCCTTATTAACGAGCACACGTTTACGATGGTAGCGTAGCTGCTCATGCGTAATGTCTGTGCCATACTGCTGTAGCTTTTCCACAATGCGAAATGGGCCGGGCTGACTCATCGTGTAGACCCTCCCAATGTGGATGCATCCGAATCGTCCAGCTCAATCGAGGCGCGCTTGAAGGGAGCCGCTACTGCACGCTCTTGCAGATATTTATCCAGACCTGCTTTACGTAGCTTACAAGCCGGACATTCGCCGCAGCCGTCGCCAATGATGCCGTTATAGCATGTGAGCGTACGCTCGCGAATGTATTGGAATGCGCCCAGCTCATCTGCCATTTTCCACGTTTCGGCTTTGTCGATCCACATCAGTGGTGTATGAATAACAAACTGATGATCCATCGACAGATTCAGCGTCACATTCAGTGATTTGACGAAAATATCACGGCAATCTGGATAACCACTAAAGTCGGTTTCGCACACACCGGTAACGATATGGCGCGCCCCCTTTTGCTTGGCAAGAATGGAAGCGAAACTCAGGAACAACAGATTGCGTCCATCGACAAATGTACTTGGGAGCTCGCCTTCCTCATGCGTAATCTCGATATCCGAGCGAGTCAGTGCATTCGGTGCCAGCTGATTCAGCAGACTCATATCCAGAATCGTGTGCTGCATGCCCTGCTCCTCCGCAATCTGCTGGGCAACCTCGATCTCTGCACTGTGACGCTGACCGTAGTTAAAGGTCACCAGCTCAACCTCAGCAAACTGCTTTTTCGCCCAAAACAGGCATGTTGTACTATCCTGGCCGCCGCTAAATACGACAACCGCTTTTTCATTTTTAAGCATAAAAAAATCTCTCCATTTCCTTAAAAGGGTATCGGTGAGCATAGCACGGAAGAAGACTCGATATCGAGCCGTGGTGATTAATTGCAGATCGGCATTGACCATCTGCAATCCCTGTTATGATGCGGACGGATCGCCTGCACAGTAACAGCATCTTCCATTAACTATCTCTGTCGTCCTTCGGGAAGCGAGAGATTCATGAACCTTGTCTATAGGCATTTCAAGCACGTAAAACAGAAATGCAAAAACAGACCTTGCCTGTACAGCTGAAAAATGACCCTGTCATTTCGCCAGCTTATACCGTCCAAGGCGGTTTTAGTTTTTTATAGAGGGAGTTCGCGAACCTCTCCCGCGTTGTCTCTATATTAGAATAGAAGCTAATAGAAGCAACAACGGACTTTCTTCTGTTCAGGATGCGGCTTTGAAAAACCGCTTAACCAGTATAGCATATTTGGATTTTAATAAAAGAGGGATTTGTTGTTATGTAAGACTTTTGAAATAAAATCATTATGATCATGTTACTCTAGGTACCAATGTATTAAGCACGCTAAATCATAACAAGTATGGTGTACTATCAGACACGTCGTCTGCTACAGCATTTGCTTCTGGAGCAGCAGCTTTATTATGGGAGCACAACCCTGATTGGACTGCTGATCAAGTGGTAGAACAGCTATACCAGACAGCTACATCTCTAGGAGAATCCATACAATATGGTAAGGGACTTATTAACGTTGCTAAAGCTTAGGTATTGTTGGTGGTTCGATAGCGCTATTAACAGATGGTAAATATCCTTCTCTAATTACAATGCCAACTGAAGAAGTCGTTGCACCACCGGCAGTTTCACTTAATTTGCAGTGGAGTTCGAACGGAGAAAATGTTCATCCTCGTATAATAATTACAGTCGCTCCAAAAGACGATCCATCCAAAATGACAAGAAATTTGAAAGTCATTATAAAGACCATGTTGAAAAAGGAATGAATGGGGAATTAAAATATCAAAGGAACAATATCTTGCAGGAGCTAGAAGTTTACTTTCGTCTCCAGTAGGCAATAAAAATCTAGGTTTTACTGATAACGAAGTTTATGTTTTTAGATATAATATGGCAAATGACGAATTTGCAATTGGTAGACCGGATGGTCATTTTAAACTGGTAGAAAAATAAGTTTACTGGGAAGAGCAAAGTAGGCTTTATGAGCCTAAACAAGAAGGAGAATAAGTGGAAAAATTTCCTTGTCCATGCTGCAAAAATTTTACGCTCGATGAACAGCCTCCAGGAACATTCGATATTTGTCCAGTTTGTTTGTGGGAAGATGATAATGTTCAATTTTATAATCCTTCTTATAAAGGAGGAGCTAACCGTATTAGCTTGCAAGAAGCTCAAGAGAATTTTAAAAAATTTGGTTCTATAAAAAAATATTGACTATTCAAAAGATTATTAAGGAAGCGAAGTGGTATAGATAATAAAAATAGTTTTGATTCCATTCCTTGGGTTTTTAAAATGAAAAGTTGAAGATCATATCAAGTTACTTTAAAGGGGTATTTCTTTGAAAACATATCATATGGAGCCTTGTGCCCCTTCTCTTTTTTATTCAAATTCCTATCTTTTCTACGTCGGGAGTAGCGCAACAATACATTCCAGCTGCTGGAGTTTATATCTTAACAGGATATCCGATATTTTAAGGAGAGTAGACGTATGAATGAACAGGAGTTTCTAATATTTAAATTTTTTGTAATAGCTTATAGTTCTGTTGCTGGAGATTATGAAGGATTATTAGAAGTCACACAGGAATTTAAGAAGTATGAGAAGGATACGGCTGTTCAAGAGCTTATTTTAGAGTTGTCTAAAATTAAAGAGATGCAGAATTAGAGAGAAACCCAAGAATTAATCATTGATTGGGTAGTATTGAAAGACTTTGATTTTACTGAATAGTATATTGAATTTCTGTACCGATTGCCCATATCACCTTTCTAGAGTACACTGACATAGGAGAATCGACAGATTTTTTCTGTGTAAAAAACATATAAGACGATATTTCTTATAACTAACAACTATACAACCATACAGAAAGGCGGAAGCGAAATGGCAACTATTCATATTCGTCAGCCGAAGTTAGAACGATTGGAAGAGCCGGAAAAGGGCTTTCTTGGACGGGTAGAGCTTGAGGTAGAAGGACATACACAGCCGTATGAGCTGACCCTGTTCTCCAAGCGTGGACATGATTGGGATTACAGCCTGCATTTTTTAAATGAGTCCGGTAAGGAAGAAGAGATTGAAGCGGTGGAGCAGATCATCGAGGAAGATGACGATGAATTTGACCGTATTATCGAAGCGATCTGGGAAGTATACCCGGGTCCAGAAGAGCATAAGCCGAAGGATTATCGTTCTTCATCGGATGAATCCGACAACAGTTAAACCCTACCATAGCTGCTTTCGTTGTATGTACAGCGAAGCAGCTATTTATATTACCATTTACATATTCAATGCCTATCTATGTTCACATGAATAATAGGGTATAAAGACATGCGTCTAAAGGTTTGACTACCTTACTTAGCAATAGCAGAGAACCAACGATGTAACAGCTTACTTTTGAATTCATTATTCACGTTTAAAAGATATTATATTTCAAAAAAATGCTGTATTACGGGCTTTTTTAGCTTTTCAATTGAAAATATCGTGGGTATATATGACTAGCACTTGCATTTGTGTGTAGCTACATTATGACAAATATCTTCAAAATTTGAAGCATGGAGTCTTTAGACTCAGGATTTTATAGCCTATGCCCTGTATATTTAGTAATACCTGGATGATACGCAAAAGGGACACTCTAATAAAATGAGAAGCGATAAGGCAAAACGAGCTTCCTATGGGGACAAGGAAGCATCTGAATGATTGGCTTGTATTCGTATTCTCCTATCGGTTATGATAACGAAGGCCCATATCGGGCTGAGACAAATCGAATCGATGGATGCACGTAGGTGCTATATTACAGTGGTGTAGATATCCATGACTTCAAACATTTGGCGAACAACACAATAGATGCGAACGAGTGGTACGGCACCTTAGTACCACTGGAATAGTGGAAGCGCGACGAAAAGGGACGTTAAAGAATGCCAATCTGATCGATTGTCCAGAGAGGAGATTAGTAATGATCAGTTTTTTTCGCAATAAAACGATTCCGTTAGCTGAGCAATGGAGTAAGCTACAGGAAGCAGGAATTCATCTCCAGGCAGATATGGACATGGAGCAGGTTGTAGCTGGCAATTCGCTGTCCTGGTATGAGGAAAAGCCGTATACGCACCTGCTAATTTCGCTTGGCGAAAAGGTGTGTAAAGAAGATGCAGATCCAGACTGTGCCTATCCAAGCGACCAGCTGTGGTACGTCGATCTGCAAGCTGTAGAAAATACCGATCTGTACAGCCAGCTCGCTGAGCGTATGGTGGCGATGACAGGCGGACAACTGGATATAACCCATGTTCGTAGCTGCCTTGACCATGAGCAGGAACGCGTGTTATTCAGCTTCCTGCACGGCGGTGAGCGTGTAGAATGGGATGTGCAGTATTATAGCGAATGGGTCGACAAATCATTTTTTGATCGTATTATTCAGCTGGATCGCCAGCGCGGTGGAGAGCGTGAATTTGTGTATATGGCGCTGGGACAACATTTGCTGATTGCGTATATTGACCAGACGCAGTTCAAGCTGCTCAACAAGCTTGTCGATCCGAAGTTTAATGTATGGACGATGAAAAAGTAAATGCTGGATTGCTCTGACCTGGAGTAGATACGGTATCGTGTGAGTTACAAGCCGATATGATGGATGATATGTAAAAGAATATGTAAAAGCTAGAGTGATCTGTATAGAAAAGCCGAGCTTCGTGCGTACAACCTGTAATGGTTCAGCTACGAAGCTCGGCTTTTTGTATCTATATGATCAATAGAAGCGATTGCTGATGGACAGCGAGTGATAAGTGAGTTAGATCACCAGTTCACCTGTCTCTGTAATCGCCAGACTGACGCCGTTATCCAGCTCCATCTGTAACGGATAGATCACGGCTACGCGTTCTGAAAATAACCAGCGTCGTCCTGGAGGACCCAGCAGCAGGAACAAATCCTGATCACCAACAAAATTTAAGCCTGCTGGCTCAATCTGGTCTAGCTTTACAGGCAGTTCAGCTTGCTTTAATCGTGTTGCAGCTTGCTCTACATCGCTGGTTGTTATATTAATCTCACCGATGCTTAGTAGCTGATCCGCTGAGAAGGGCTTATCCAGTACAGGTGCAGCTTGCTGACGCGAGATGAGTTCAATAATATTACCAGACGGGTCTTCTACATAACAGGAGTACGCGTCAAAGAAGGGAAAGTATGCCTGATCTTCACCATTTTCCGTTAGCAATTCACCAAAGCCGCTGAGCCAGGCTTTTCCCTCTTGAAAATGGTTTGCCGCGATATTGATAGCAATATGGTAAAAGGGCTTTGTTCCATCAGCCACTGCACGAAATTGAAGCTGTGATACTCTTAGCTGGATCGTAAACGCATCTGCTTGCTCATGCACATGCTGCGCACCAAGCATATTCGTATAAAATGCTAGCATCCGGTCAAGCTCGGCCGTATACAATGTAAGCTGTTTAATCGAAGTCATCTCTATCTCCTCCAGGCTGTGTATAGTATAGGATTGGAACCTGCGATGAAGCTAAACAATATAGGCTTGGTATGACTGCTTGGATCACTCCCAGCCATTCGTTCCTTCCAGCTCATCAACAACATGGCTGCATAGGAGAATAGAAGGAACGGCTACTGTGTATGGTTCATGTCAGGTATAAGAAGATTATAGAGCATCGACAGCGAATAAAGTGCAGAATCATCAAAGCTTCAGCAACAACTCAAAAATCGTTTAGCAAAACTTCATAGTTTAGGAAAACTTCATTTAATGAAAATCCCGCCAAATGGAATCACTTCACGTAAAATGCGCTTGAACAGACTATTATCCTCGAGATGCTCCTCCAGTTCACCATGATCGTGACCACTATGCAGCAGAACAGAGCCACTACCCGTAATCGCCCACTGATAATGCATATGCTGACTGGCAAGATGATTACCATAGACGCTAAGTCGCAGATCAGCATTTTCGGGATAAGCGAGCAGGCTACGTGAGTCGACATAGATCGGCTGGTTAGGATGCAGCTCCAGCTCGACGACTGCACCGCGAGTGAGCAGACCGATCTCGCCCTCGCCGCCGAACTTTACTTTAATAATATCGCGTGTGATCAATATATTTTTCAGCTTGAGCAGACGGGTCTGCATCGTAATCCCAGCGGTATAGTAGAACAAATGACGAAAATCATACAGCAGATCACTGCCAGCATCGATGCGAATCGGGATGAGATTAAAGCCCGGTGGTAACGAGCTAACAAAGCGGCAAGGCCCGGTAAAGTCGGCGCGAATCAGATTGCGTTTGCGATACATGCCTTTCACATCCATCAGGCGATCATTGCGCCCTGCGGAAGGCCCTTCATAAGCAATAATCTGACCTGGATGCAGCATATGCAGCTTTTCGGCTT
The DNA here is from genome assembly GCF_014645615.1 of Paenibacillus hunanensis. Lineage (GTDB taxonomy): Bacteria > Bacillota > Bacilli > Paenibacillales > Paenibacillaceae > Saccharibacillus > Saccharibacillus hunanensis. Next base: position 256,766 of record NZ_BMMB01000001.1, read on the forward strand.
CAGCTAGCTTTACGATCATTGCCTGACCGCCATGTGGGAGTGTTGCAGATTGCTGCCATTCCAATTGCATCGGGCAAACCTCCTTAAAATACAATACATGGATTGAATATGAGTAATGAATGGATCATCTATTGTTATTTATCTACCCAATCGCCAGTAGCACCGCGCAAAAAACCGCCGTAGCATTAACGGCGGCGTAGTCCGAAGCGGACGAGGCGGGTGAAAACGAACCAGAGTAGCACAAGACCGATTGCGGAGAACAGTAGCGTTTTCCAGAAGCGGGCACTTGCTGCGCGTTCGGCTTCCGCTTGCTGCAATTGCTTAACCGTCTGGGCGAGTAATTCATTTTGCTCGGCGAGACGTGTATTTTCATCGCGAAATGCCTGCATGTTTTGCTTGGCTTCATCTAACTGCGTCATCGCTTGATCATAGTTCTGCTTGAGCTGATTCACCTCCTGAGGTAGCTCGGTGAAGCTCTGGATTCCATTTTTGTAATCTTCCCACCAACCGGCATGAGCTGTGGACTGATCCAGCAGTATACCGGTGCTTGTCAGCATCAATGTAATGAGGGCGGACAGCATCAGGCGTTTATATTTCATTCGTGTGGTTGTTCCTCCTTCGGTGTGTAGCGCATGGATATAGGGTGATACGGGTAGGCTCATCGAGTCGTACAGTAAATAGTAAAATAAGCTGTACAGTAAGTAGTAAGAATAAGCTATACAGTCATATCGTAGCGATCAGTAGTAAAAAGTAGTCAAGCTGCTGTAGGGCATCCCTCTATCGATATTGCGTTCAGATCAATACATGATGCAGAATCGCCTAGCACGACATTTCATTTGTATAGTAGTTATGGCTAATAAGAATCAGACGTAGTATAAGAAGTCGTCGTAAAGGAAACAAAGGATGGTCAAATGAAAGGCATATCTGTTTTAAATTACCGTCATTATATACGTAATAAACACAGAAAAGGTGCCGAATTTGAAACTTTTATCAAAAAAATACCAAATAGAACGTTGACAATACCCAAATTTTAGAGTAAAGTAGACCAAATCTTCCATGCAGTCATCTTTTCTATCATTGGGATTACATGTATCGATGACATCCGTTATCGATTGGCCTGCTGAGGTCAGATTAGATGGCATAATGATCTATAGCTAGCGTGCCTATGTTTAAAGTGGAATAAGACAGGGTAATAGCTATTTGTCCTGAACAACAATGTGAATAGCTCTCGTCCATGCGTTGCGATTCACACATTACTTTTCCTATTTTTGATTCCTGTGGTTACAGGATCAACGACACTATATATAGTCGGATTATTCGTAAAGAATAACGATGATCCATTCCCAACAACAAAAACAACCATAACAGCAAGGAGTGACACACTATGCATCAAACAAACTTTGAATCGAACTTCAAAAAAGTCATGATTACCGTAAACGGCGAGCCTGTAGGTAAAGGCCTTGTGATCGACAGCGTAACTTACGCACCTGTTCGTGATCATGAAACAACTGCATCTTTGATTGACCAGGAACCGACTGCGCCAACTGCTTAATCGGCGGCATACGATGATCTTTTATACTTCTGCCGCTGTACGGCAGTATCATACCAATAACACGCAAGACGCAGGCTTATGGCACTGTGTCTTTTTTGTATGCATGGAATGGTTGAGGATAGTTATCTAAATAAAATAGCATCTTGCAGGGTCAAGCACGTGTTTCAAGTCGCCAGCTTGAGTATAATAGTCATAAAAAGCTCGAATAGGGCAAGCTAGCATAGACTATGAATTGAGAAAGCTGGAGGGATCAGATATGGAGATACAGGAGACACGGGAACAACTGGAGCAGGAGCTACAGCAGATAGCCAAATGGGAAAAGGAACAGAACGGTTCATCATGGCTGGATCGAATCGGACGTATTCCATTTGCTGTGCTGGATCGCTTAACTCCCAAATTTATTCGTGATAAGCTGGGGGTTGCTCTGAATGAAATTGGACGCTTTATCCAATCAGGCGGTTCCTATCTGATCTCTCCGAAAGCGATGATGAAAAAGCTTGCCAAGGCGAGCGGACAGCCGGATGCGGAGCTGAAGCCCAAGGATGTAGCTCGTCTGCCGCTTCGGGTAATGGATGATACAGCGCTCGATCTATCTCGCAGCCGTGCTAATCTGGCAGCGATCGAGGGAGCTGCTTCGGGGATCGGTGGAATTTTCACCATTGCTGCGGATATTCCAGCCATGATCGGTATTTCGTTAAAGGTGCTACAGGAAATTGCGCTTTGTTACGGCTACTATCCTGCTGATCCGCAGGAGCGTCTGTTTATTCTTAAATGCTTGCAGTTCGCTTCCTCGGATGTGGTAGGCAAAAAAGCTGTGCTACAGGAGCTAGCGAACTTTGAAAAGGCGGATACGGGAAAAGAGGTATTTTCGCAAATTCAGGGCTGGCGTGAGGTCGTAACGACATACCGTGATAATTTTGGCTGGCGCAAGCTATTTCAGGCGGTTCCGGTTGCAGGTATTCTGTTCGGCTCAGTCGTTAATAAAAATTCACTGGATGGCATTGCAGAGGCAGGTCGCATGCTGTATCGTAAGCGCCGTATTATGGAGCGCTTGCGTGAGCTGGATAGCCCGGTTGCGCTGGAAGGCTAAATTACAGCTGCAACGTATAGAAAGTAGAAAAAAACGCCGATTTTGCATGGATGTGCAAAAATCGGCGTTTTCTTTTTCACAAAAGCGAACGTATGTGCTATAATACGAATAGCTGTTCGCTAGCCTTCTACATATCATGATTCATCTATGTGTTCCGTAGTCGTCGCGCGCTGCGGAGGTTCAATCGATCAGGTAAGTCCCTGCCTGCCAGATGAACGAGTAAGAGTAGGAATTGTTTGACATGATACGCTATGAAGATCATACAGATAGAATAGGATGAATTATTGAATATTATCGCCTGCTGGCGTCAGGTTGCCTACACGCATGTTTAGTATTGTATGATTCGGATACTTCGGATGATGCTCGGCGAATACGACAACAATTCCCTTTTGATGCTGTGTATTCGTCCAGAGCTGGCGAAGTTTGCTTTGTTCTTGCTTACTGTAGGACAATGTATACATAGATCCATCTCCAGTAAACGCTTGTAATGTATCCAAAAAAGCATCCCAGCTTACTTCGCGCTTGAATTGATCAGACGTTTGAGAGTAGATCAGCTCATAGTTACCGTCTTTAATATTATTAATCAGCTGTTCAGGCGGAAGTGGATATTCCTGTGCAGATCTGGCATGAGTTATATTCGGCTGCGATAGCTTGATCATCGACAGATGATCTCCGCCTTTGCGTGTCAGTGGATTCTGTTCAGCTACCGAATGCGCGCCTGAAAGGCTACAGCCGCTGAGTAATAGTGAAGATACGATCATGACCGGTACGATGCGTCGCCAATGCTGTAATGGATTCATAAAAAGCTCTCCTTATGTGCCGGACTGCGTGCCCGGTCATGTAGTGAATCCGGATCAATGTTGGGAATCATCCGGGTATAGATTAACGATACTACAAAGCAAAGCGTTAGCTATACCATTTTCCAAAATTTAACACAACGTTAATGGAATGAAAACAGCGGATTTACAAAAGTACAGAAGGGAAGAATATCGCATCATGATGGGTAAATCCCACTTCATCATTAGTACAGGCTTAACTGTCTCGATTATGACAATGGCAGGCGTTCCCGTTACATCCGCTGCCGTTGTTGCCGCTGCCGTCAGTTCATTATTACCCGATATCGACGAGCCTAATTCAATCCTCGTTTCCAAAACATTGTCTGAGCCGATTTTGCGCATCCTTCAGACGATTATGCTGGGAGCGGTGGTCTGGATTTTGTGGAAAGGTCTGTTCGGTATGCCGTGGGATCTTGGCATCGCGGTTGCTGTTGTATTTGTCGCCTTTTTACCGCTTCGATCTCTACGCAAGGTCGTCATGTGTCTGATCGGAGTTGGCATTATGATATATGGACGAGAGATTTCACCATGGAATTACATGGGTGGTAGCCTGCTGATCATTTGTACCTTTTTACCACATCGCGGCTTAACCCACACAGTCTATGGCACCGCAGCCTGGACTGCCCTGCTATATGGCACCACCGCCCATACTGGCAATAGCATCTGGTTTGCTGGCGGCGTATCCTATCTGCTTCACCTGCTAGCCGACTCACTCACCAACCGTGGCGTGCGACTGCTGCCACCACTCAAATGGCGTCTACGCTTCAATCTGATGAGCACCGGCACTCGCAAAGGCTCTGCCGTAGAAAATGTCTGCATCCTGCTGACGATTATTATTACGGGATTGGTGTTTCTACCGAAGTTAACAGGTGGCTGAAGAGGGAAAGGCTCTACCTTTTGGACAAGGTTTTTAAAAAGGAGAAGGTCTTTTATTTCTTCTAAAAATGGTTGCTGTTCTTAGCATATAACATTATAAAAGCACTCTACATGTAATTCGATTAACCGCTACAAACCTCAAGAAAGTAGCATAACAGGTGTAACCAAACGAGCAAACCCTGCCCTTCTAGAACGCATCTGCACAGCAGACTGCAAGTAGAAAAGCAGGGTTATTTCATAATAAAAGAACATATGTTCGATCAAACATCAAAAAAATATAGCATTTCCTGTGGAATGCCAGTACGCATAGCAAATGCCTCCAGCGTCTCATCATCACGCTGCTCGCGGCCTGTCGTTAGAAGCGTAATCGCAAATGAGTTCGCCTGCCGCTCCAGCTTGCCCGGCCAGAAATAAGAGTGCTCTTCTAAAAAGAAGCGGCTAAGTCCCTTGTGCAGACGGTCATGTCCTAATTCGTGAGCACATACGAAGCGCTGCCATTGCTCGGACAGTCCCTGATTAATGACGATAAAGCGTCGTCTCAGCTTGGCGTAGTACAGCCCTTTGGTGGATTTGCCGAGGTCCATGTAGCGAATATGTATGCCGAGCGCGGTAGCAATCTCGAAAGGGCAATTGGTCTTGTATTGATGTACGAGCCTGGCTGCGATATCATCCATCGGTATCATTCACCTCGATTAAGCATTAGGATTAAAGCATCCGGTAGGGAGTAGTGTGGACAGGATGATGACAGAAGCACATCACTTGCCTGATCAGGAGCCACGCCTTTCCTTGGGAGCAGGGGTTACCGGCTTACGCTTGTTCATATGCTTGGCTTCCCAGAATAATCCGGTCAGCACATCCTTGATCCGCTGTCTGTCTTCTTCATCCAGTGGAACGCCATCGAACATTAATTCTCCGTCTTCTTCCAGCATCTTTTTAAAATCACGCTTATCGCGAGAGCTTGCCCACTCTGGAATCTGCGTATGCTCTTCAGGACGCAAATATCCGGCATGATCCATCATTTCGGCATAGGAGATGCCCAGCGCACCAGCGATCTTTTCAATCGTTTGTGGCTTAGGAACACCGCGCTTTCCATTTTCAATGCGCGAGATTTGGGAGGTGCTAATACCGGCTGCATCTGCCAGCTGGTTAATGCTCCATTTTTTCTGTTCACGCATATGCTTCAAATATAGTCCAAATGAAGATTGCTCCACTGACAAAACATCCTTTCTCCCGGCCTCTTGCACCGTAGACTGCAATATCAAAGCTGTATATGACAAATGATCCGTTCCAGCTCCGTATATCTTCCTTCTTTAACTATACCCCATTATTGCCATTAGGTAAACATTGGAAATGTACTCTTTGCCAAAAGGCATAATCGAGTGAGGAAAAGAGAGTAAATGAAGGATTGAATGGGAAAAACTGCTGAATTTGGCGGTTTACGAAAATGAATAGACATGATATCTTAAATATACGAAATGCGAACAAAATACGAACACTACCAAAAAATTGGAATTGAGATGATAGAAACTAAGCTTTAAAACGTCTATCGTCCACCAAGCTATTGTGTTTTTATTGCCAAAAGGCAAAATTAAATATCGTCAGTATCTACTGTCTCTGACCGTTCCTTCATGCTAGCCCCACTTATCACACCAAAGGAGTGTTGTACAATGAACCCGATGATTTCCCTACCCGAGCTAGACCGCCGTCAGACCCGTACTGCTGTGGAGGCTGTATTTGAAAAATATCGTATTTATAAAACAATCACATTTGAAATTCGTGAAACATCACTTACTGCTTCCTATGAAGCGAGAATGCATGGCCCAACCAATGTCACCAGTGATCCGACCGCTGGCGCAGCCATTTATAATGTAGATACACCTGCGGCACGACGTGCCTATTGCGAACGTGTGGAGGCGATTGTAGCTCGCCTGAGTGAACGGGAGCAGCTACTCATTCGTGAACGGTATTTGAAGCAGGATGATGTGTTTGATTACAAGGTGTACAGTCATCTGTTTGATCCGCCGATCAGCAAGGACACCTACGTAAAAATTCGCAGCAAAGCCTTTTATAAGCTGGCACTAGCTTTTGCCGATAGCAGTATGATTCGTCTGGACGAGCTGGCGCCAGCGAAGAAGCGTGCGCGTCGTGCGGATATGAGTTGTAGCTCGTTATAATAGAATACTCTGTTTGCAGAAGTGGAAAGACTGCCCAGAAGCCGGGCAGTCTTTTTATTTATCTGATTCGAAGCATGTATGCTCCGGTTATGTACACATAGAGAGAAAGATACTGTACGGGTAAAAAGTCACCATAATCGGAGAATGGATAGCATATTTCGTTAATTTATGTTATTTTATGGTAAAAATAAATTGTGCAACCTACATAATTATGTATAGATAGGAGTTATTGTTCTGTGAGAAGTGAATTGCCTGCCACTACCCCATCTGGATCAGAGCGCGTCTGGTCCACATATGTCCGTCGTGCCTGGCTGTTTGATAGTACAATTGTGTCGCTACTGGTCGGATTGTTTGGAGCGATCTATTTGAATTTTGCCTTGCAGCAGACGATGGTGCTGGAGACGGTTAGTTTGCGAGAGCAGCTGATGCTGTTTTTGCTTTTCTTTATTCCGATTGTAAGCTACGGTCTGATCGTGCTTGCACCGCTGAACAGCTGGATTCGTTCCAATATTCGGCGTGTATTGCTTCAGTTTCTTCTATTTAATATAGCGGCATTGCTGCTAACCCGAATTGTTATGAGCGCCCTTCCATTACCCGATGCGTTTGAGTCGCCGATGGTGCTATGGTGTATTCCGATTTTTGGGATGGTCTCTTATTTGTATTCGAGCTTGTTTTTGAGTCAGGCGCCAGCGGCGGTGTAGTCTAATAGAAGTAAAATGAAAAAGGTACATTTCATTTAAAGTAATACTGGAGGTATATGATTCGTCTCAAGCCAAGATGAACATTAAGCTATTGATTATCGAAAAATCCTTATTTGTTGAATTAGAAATTAATGAAAGAGCTTTTGGCATAAGTGCTAGAAGCTCTTATTTATTATAAATGCGCACTGTATCAAGGTTTATACAAAAAGGGACTTCTTTTTTACTCTCCTCCCACTCCATAATCTCGCATACTTCCACTGATAATCGTCTTTTTTCCGTCCTATACACCGTCTCCATTAGGAGAGAACCGGTGTATTATTGTATTATCGGAAATGAAGCAAAGGAGCACATCACCGAAAGCACATACGCTAATGTACAGGGCCAGCCAATTGAGCTGGTCCTTTTTAATGCGGTACGCTGCGACTGTGCTTCATTTCTGTTTTGTTGTATAAGCTTGAATCTGCAAGAAAGGAGGTGAGCAGGATTCCGAAGATCAGAGCAACGTTGAAGGCGAAGCTGGCTGAGCTCATTCCAGCATGGCAGGGCAAGGTACTGGATATTCTACCCGTTACGGCGGCACTCGCTGGCCCCTGTGCAGTGATTACCTTTGCGGAGGAAGTGCAAAAGTCATCCTGGGCGGGCTACCGACGGATTGTGAAGATATGGCCATACGCTGCACCGACAGCAGGCGGGATGGAGCAGGTGGAAGCCTGGTGTGATGTGTTGATTCGTAAGCTGCATCAGACGAGATTGGTCGATGACACTGGAGCTGCCTTTACCTGTGTATATTTAGGAGCAGCGGATAGCGATCATCTCGATCTGGCTGGCGCGCTGCTAACAAGACCGATCCGCTTTGGTGTGTATGTACCAGAGCCAACAGACGAAGAAGATAGGGTGATAGCAGCGGAGTCAAATACAACTACGGTTACAGAAACAGCGACAGCTACATCGTTAATCGAGCAGATCGAACCTACCGATCCTTGGCTGGACGCGCTTAATCGCTGGACAAGTGAGCAGCTGGGCACAGGCTGGACATTATATAATGATGCCTGGCCATCCGGTTATGTAGCGCCATCGATTTTGTGGCGGTTGACGGGGGTGAGCAGTACAGCAGCAGGCACATCTGCCTTTGAGCTGCGTAAGCAGTGGGTCGGTCATGTGTATGGCACCAGCGAGCAACAGAACAAGCGTATCGCTGGCGAGCTGGTAGAGCGGCTGAATGCAGTGGTAAAGCTACCGCTAAATAAGGAAGAGCGCCGTTATGTGACGGTGGGTGAGGCATCTGCGGATTTACAGGCAGATGCTTTTTTGAATGGGCAAATTCGTTTGACCCTCTTCCGGCGCACATCGCGCGATTTGCCCAATGCACCGCTTATTCGCGAGGTGCATCAGAATCCGGTGCTGGATGAGTAAGGATACGATGCTCCATCGGTTATTGCAGCGTGCACGCGGATGGATTCGTATCGAAGCAAAACAACGTGAGCGCATGCTTGCTCAGCACCCGCAGCATCTTTTTGAGATTATGAACAGAAATGAGGTTGATTCCATGACGGTAACGACCGAGGTATCGGCTAAGCAGCAGGCGCGTTATTCGCTACAGGAGCTGCTACCGTATGCGCAAACGACATTTGGTGTCAAACCGGAAGTCATGCATGGTGTATTCCATGATGCAGCAGATCGCACATTTACGATTGAAGAAGTACACACAAACATCCAACAATTTATGAAAGCGAAGGTGGAGTAATATGGCAGGCGGAACTTGGGAAAGCACGAATCGACCGGTATTACCGGGTTTGTATATGAATTTTCAGGCGGCAGCAGCTTCGGCTATTCAGGGCGGCGACCGTGGTACGGTAGTTGTTCTGGTCAAAAGCAACTGGGGTCCGGAAAAGCAATTTGTTGAAATTGGTAGTGAAACAGCGATTACGACCACATTCTCAGGTGACAGTGATAATGGTGCAACCGCATATGGTTCGCTGTATCTGGCACTGCTGGGTGGCCCGAAAAAGCTGCTCGCTTACCGTCTGGCAGACGATACAGCAAAGGCTGCAAGTATCAGTCTGAATGCAGATACGACAGCTATATTGAAGCTGGAAGCCAAATATACCGGTACACGCGGCAATGGCTTTAGCATCACTGTACAGCCAAGCATTGCGGACAGCACAAAGCAGGAGCTGCACCTGTATGAAGGCACACGTCTGCTTCGCTCGTATGTATCGGCTTCCGGTACAGCAGCAGATTTTGCGTCACAGATCAATGGCGACATTGATAACGCCTATGTGATTGCATCTGTGCTGGGTGCGGGTGGCGTGCTGTCGAATGTAGCAACAGCTGCATTTGCAGGTGGCATGAGCGGTAACGCAGGTCTGATCAATGCGGACTACATTGCAGCTCAAGAAGCACTGGAGGCAGAGAACTTTGACGTGCTCGCACTGGATTTTGCGGCGGATTCTGCACTGCTGCAAAGCTTCTCGGCATGGGTAAAACGTGTACGTAGCGAAGGCAAAGGCATCACGATGGTGGTGGGTGGTAGTGCAGCGGACGATGTATCCTCCAAAGCAGCGACAACCGCAGCAACACGCTCCCTCGCGCTGAACCATGAAGGTGTGATCAACGTTGGTACAGGTGTACGAATCGGTACAACGGATTATAGCTCTGCCCAAACGAGCGCCTATGTGGCAGGTCTGATCGCTGGTCAACGTCTGAACGAATCGACCACCTATCATGTCGCTCCATTCGACGATGTGACTCGCCGCTGGACACGCTCTGAGCAGGAGCAGGCTGTGAAAAATGGTTTATTCATTTTCTTCCACGATGGTCGTCAGGTGAAGGCACTGCGCGGTGTGAACAGTCTCGTTATTCCAGGTGCAGGTCAGAACAATGCCTGGAAGAAAATTCGCTCTATTCGCGTAATGGATGCGATTAACAGCGATTTGCAGCGTGCAGCTGAAGACTCCTATATCGGCAAGGTAAACAATACTGAAGAAGGTCGACTTGCGCTGATCGGTGCGATGAAGGACTATCTCGGTCTGCTGGCACAGAGCAGTGTAATTGAAGCGTCTGGCTTTGATGTCATTCTCGACCCGGCTTATTATGGCGATGCGCCAGTCCAGAAGCCAGAGGCAGATCAAGTATTCCTGCAATGGAATGTGAAGCTGACGGATGTGATGGAGCAGCTGTTTGGCACATTTTACGTGCAGTAATCAGTGACAGCTGGCGATTGAATCTACGCAATAAAGGCAATACCCAACAACCATACTAACGATTCCTGAGGAGGAACAAACTATGCTGGACGCTTCAAGAGTAATTCTCGGTACACATGGACAACTGCACATTGATGGTGTGTGGCAAACACATATTAACAAGCTGGAAGCAAGCGTGGAGATTGAAAAGCGCGAGCTGAATCTGGTCGGTAATGACTGGAAAGTGCACAAAAATGGCGTGAAAAAAGGCACTGGCACGATGACCGGTTACAAAGTAACGTCCGATATGATTCAACGTGGCTTCCAGAAGTTCGACATCATCTCCAAGCTGGACGATCCCGAATCCTACGGTCACGAGCGCGTACGCCTGATCCGCTGCATGGCTGATAAAATCCAGCTTGCTAACTGGACAGCTGGCGAGGAAGTACCGGAGGAAACGACGTTTACATTTGAAGGCTACGAGCTGCTTGATCCGATCGTAGCGAACTGATCGGAGCTTTTATTTGGTGGGAAAGAAGTCGCGGTTGAATAGATGGTAATAAATGGTGATGCACAATAGCGTATGATCGTGACAGCAATGTATAAAGAAAAAGGTATGGCACACAATAGCGCAGATCGGCTAAGCTAAGCGGATTTGCCATGTATCGCTGTGCCTTTTCTTTATCTTGCCAGTGGATAGGCTGCTGTGCGAATACAATATCTATTATTTTACGGGAGGCATTTACTTATGAGCTTGAATGAAAATATGTCAGAGGAACAAATTTTGGACAGTCTGTTTGAAGCAGCGGATAAGCTACCGGAGGAAACGGTGCGTATTCAGCGTTTGGATATGCTGATGACACTGCGTGGATTGACTTCGAGTAAGGTGGATAGCATTCGGGAGCGTTGTACGGTGCGGAAGACGGTGAAAGGGCGGACGGAGGAGAAGGTGGATGGAGAAACTTTCAATGCATTACTGATTTCAGAAGCTACTGCAAAGCTAGAAGTTAAAGGACTTTCACTGAATGGCTGGGGCGATCCACGTATTACAAGTCGTTTGAAGCTGTCTGGTGGCGAACAAGCAGTACGTCGTATGTTACTAGCGGGAGAACTGAATGCTGTTGGAGATAAAGTGTTGGAGCTATCTGGTTTTGGTGTGGAGCTTGAAGACTTAAAAAACTAATCCACACCGGCGGAATTACGACGATGATGTACCATATGTGGACACGTCATCATCTCCGACCGGGCGACTTTTGGCATTTGCCAAAGGGAGAGCGTATGATTCTATTGGCATTTACTCGGCAAGAGCTGGAATCCATCAGTGCATCTTCATCTAAATAATCAAGTAGAGGCATATATGATATAAGGAGGTGAAAAAGTGGCGGATTCCAAAAATTATAAGGTCAATTTAGTAACTGATGTTCAGGATCTCGTTAAAGGTAATAATGAACTGCGTGCTACCAGTCGCTATATTGATAGTGTGAAGCGAGCAGCAGAACAATTCGGCAGAGCGAGATACCAGAGTTTAATTAAAGTAAATACTGAATTGAAATATATGGAACGTCATCTTGGTAATATTTATAGTTTGGCTGTGCGCGTAGGACGATTACGGGTCACGCCGACTGTTTATTTAATTGATCAGGCTACACCAGCATTGGAACGACTGCTAAAAAAATTGAAAGAGGTAAGTTCGTATGCAGTCGTAGCAAAAGCAAATATACATTTTAAAATGCAAGCAATACCTGCTGCTGCAACAGTCATGACCAAAGTGGATACAACGACTACTACGACCATTACAGGCTTAAATATGGATGGATGGATTACGGCACTCAATACCAATACTGCTGCTATTAATGATCTCAGTAGTAAAATTGGCTCGGCAGGTGGAAGTTCTACTAGCAAACCTAAGGGGCTACTAGATTATATTATTGGTACTGCTACAGGACTTAAAGATTTAGGTGGTGGTATTAAAGCCGCTGGTGAAACTGTAGAGTCTAGTAAAAAGCTTCGTGATGCTTGGAAATCAACACCTACTACAAAAGCCGGGAAAATACTAAAATGGGGAACAATCATTAAAGAAGGAGGTAATATTTTAGGTCAATCAGGAACTTTCTTCTCAGGCATATTAGGAGGTAGTAAGGGAATAGTTGAGAATATTTCAGGAGGTTTTAAAAGTTTGCTAGGCACTGACAATGCTTCAGCTGCACCTAGTGCTTCTACATCTTCTGCATCTTCAACTTCCAGAGTTATCGCAGAAGGTTCTGAAGGTGCAGGGAAAGCTCTAAAAGGATTTTCTAAATTTTTAGGACCCTTAGGATATGCGTTTGATGCTATAAATTTTGCGACCGCAGAAAATAATGAACAAAGAGGAGCTGCTATTGGATCAGCTGCCGGAGGAGCAATTGGCGTAGCTTTAGGTGGAGTTTTAGGGTCAGTAGTACCCGTGCTTGGCAATGTTGTATTAGGAGCAGGCTTAGGTGTTGGAGGAAGCTTGCTAGGAGATAAAGTTGGGGGGATGATTGGACAGTTGTTTGATTCTCCTAGCGTGCCATTAGATAAAACAGTTACGGAAAGTCTAAAATATGGCAATACTATGCCCCCTATTGACTTTTCGCATGTAACTGGTTTCCCTGAAGGTCCACCTAAAATACCAAGCATGATGTTAGCACCTAGACCATCATTTGCAGATCGATACATTGTACCAAATGTTGAGAATTACATGAAGCCAAAAGTAGAGGCTATGGCTCAACAAAATGCTAACAAGGTCACACCATCGACCACAATTACAACTACAACAAAAACAAGTGTCCAATCTGTTGTACAGCTGAGTGATGCGCAAATGGGAACAATTTCAGGAATGCTAAAAGATTTTAAAACTGAACTTACAAATAATATAGCTGTTAATGTTCCAGCAGGTGCTGTTCAAGTTACTGTGAAGGAAAACAAAATTGATTATGACCTGCTTGCTAATCAAGTCGGTCAACGAATTATGGTTGAGGTTAGAAAGGCTCTAGAAAATCAGAAACCTCCTGCTCAAGCTGCCCAGTAACTATTTTATTATTAGATGAAAGGAGGAACACCATGGATATCTACCTGATCGACGGTACACGAAATTTTTTCCACTTCCCTGTCAATCCAGAAGAAATTACGATCTCTCGCTCTAAAGGCTATGAGACGATCAATATGCTGGAATATGGCGAATTTGATTTTACTCAAGGCGATAAGATCAAGGAAATCAGTTTCTCGTCCTTCTTCCCCAAGGATTACGATCCGTCCTATTGTCGATACAGTAATTTGCCGACTCCACAGGCAGCGACCAATCAGCTCAATCAGTTTCTCATCTCCAAAAAGCCTGCGCAGCTCGTGATCACGGGCACTGGCGTTAACGTACCTGTGTATTTAATCACATATAACACAACCTTTCGTGGCGGTGAGCCAGACGATATCTCATTTGACCTGACTTTTCGTACATGGCGGGATGCTAAGGTGCAGACTAAAAAAACTGCTTCTCAAGGTAAAACGACTGGACAATCCGGTTCTCGTACCGATCTCAAGCAAACGGGAAAAACGTACACCGTCAAGGCGGGAGACTCCCTATCTAAAATCGCCAAGCTAGAGCTGGGCGATAGCTCGAAATGGAATGCCATTTACAAGCTTAATACAAAGGTGATTGGCGGTAACCCTAACCGTATCAAACCAGGGCAAAAGCTGGTGATGCCATCATGAGCTACAAGGTGATTGCGAAAAATCAGTATGATCTAACCTCGCTTGTAGAGACAATCAGTCTCAAAGATTCATTGGATCAGATTGCGTATCAGGCGAGCATTCGTTTGGCGGTACGAAGCGGTGCAGGTCTACCAGCCTTATCGCCAGGAATGGACATTCGAATCAGCGGTGTCCCATTTGGTAGGAAGGAGCTGCATCCAATCTTGCATCCAGGAGTCATCTGGGAGATTGAAAGTACGAATAGCGGAAGTAAACGTTTGAATATGACCGTTTACGATCGGATGATCTATTTGGAGAAGTCTGAGGATGAATATTTGCTACCAAAAGACCAGACAGCGAGTCAACGACTCAAAACGTATGCGAAGGACTGGAAAATCAATCTTGGTACAATTCCAGACACGAAGACCAAATTAGGCAAAGCTGTTTACCGATCGCAAACGATCTTTTCGATGCTTTTCGCTGATCTGAAAGAAACTGCCAAATCCGGTGGTCCCATGTTCCATCCCCGTATGACGAGCCGCGGGCTGGAGCTATTTGAGCTGGGCAGCAATAGTGAGGTGCTCCAGCTAGATCGTCTTATTGATCTAACCCAGCTGCGTACGCTAGAAGGCGCGATTACCAAAGTTAAAGTACTCGCTGCCAATGAAACGACGAGTGGCAAAGAGGTCCCCTCTAAAGTACTAGCTGTAGAATCCAAAGACACCGCTACGCTTGGTACGCTACAAAAGCATGTGAACGATGACCAGATCAAAACCGCAGACGCTGCCAAAAAACACGCCAAAAACATGCTCACAGGCATACAGCAGACATTTACCGTAACCGCACCAGATATCAATACGATCCGTGCAGGTGATGCGGTCATATTAAGCGGCATGAATCTGATCGTCATGACGGTGAGTCATGATCTGGGCAATCCTGGCACCATGACATTAGAGCTGGCAACTCGCGATTATGTCAGAAGGAGGTATTATCTTGAGTAAAAAAGATCCATACGGACATTTTGCTGATGTGATGCGTTCCACAATGTCCAAGCATACCCAGCAGGCAGTGAGTGGTCTGGGTGCGGTATTGGGTACAATGACTGCATCGGGTGTGAAGCTGGACGACTTCAAGCATGAAATTCAGGATTATATGGTCGCCGAGCTGCCAGGTCTATTGCAAATGCCACAACGCATCTATACAGGTAGTGTGCATCCGCAAGGACAGGGTACGTTTCATGGAGGCGCTACGCTAAGCGATTATGCATTTGATGAATCCGAGGTGGAGGATACGGTGCTACATGTACAGCAAGGCTTGAAGCCAGGCGACCGTGTGCTGGCCATGCGTGTGAACAGCGGCAATGATGTAGTTATCGTATGCAAGGTGGTGAGTGCAGGTGGCTAATTTATTTCCGAGCACAGATGATTTTATCTGGGGCGATGAAGAGGCGGTAGCGGCTGCCGATCGTAATGATATTGAGTTTGGACGTAGCTGGCGGTACGACTATGATGCAGGTGATTTTGTAATGACACCGAGTGGACGCGTCGCTGTTGCCGATGGCAAAGAAGCATGGGTACAGTGGTGCCATAAGGCATTGCTCACGCCGCGTTATCGGCATGTGATCTATTCGCGTGATTACGGGAGTGAGCTGGATACGCTGATCGGTACAGGTCAGGGACGTGCAGTGCTGGAAAGTGAACTGACACGTATGGTGACCGAAGCGTTGCTGGTCGATGCGCGTACAGCTTCAGTAGACCAGTTTACCTTTAGCTGGGCGGAGGATCATTGCCAGATGACCTGTCGTATTACGAGCGTACAGGACGATGTTGAAATTTTGGAAAGCGAGGTGATCTGAATTGGCAGATTTTCCTTATTATCTGGATGGACAAACAGAAGAACAGATTATGCAGCGTATGCTGGACAAAGTGCCTTCGGATATCGATAAATCCGAAGGTTCTTTTATTTGGGACGCTGGAGCGCCGGTCGCCTTTATGCTATCTGAGGCAGCGATCTGGGCGCAGGAGCTGCTACACCGGGGCTTTGCCAGTACCGCAGCAAGCAATGACGATAGCTATCGCTCGGAGGAGCTGGACTTGCGTGCTGCTGAGCATGGCGTCACTCGCCGCGCAGCAGTCTCTGCTTCCGGTACGATCCGCTTTACAGGTGAGCCAGGCAAAATGATACCAGCAGGTACAGTGGTTGCTACGCCTGCTGATGACGTATCTGACGAGGCTTCACAGGAATACGAAACGACTGCTGCTGTGATGCTGAACGCATCGGGTACAGCTGATGTGCCGATTCGTGCACTTGTTGCTGGTAAAGCAAGTAATGTCGCTGCGGGAACGATTACCATTTTATCGACTGCGGTCAATGGTGTGACTGGAGTGACCAATCCAGCTGCCATTACAGGCGGTGCAGATGTGGAGAGCGATGTCTCCTTGCTGGAGCGTTTCTATGCCAAGGTACGTAACCAGGGTACCAGTGGAAATAAGGCACAATATATGCAGTGGGCAAGTGAGATTGCGGGTGTCGGGGCCAGTCGGGTGATTCCGTTATGGAAGGGGCCAGGCACGGTCGGCATGTATGTGCTGGATACCGATAAGCGTGCAGCCAATGCAGAGATTGTAGCGAATGTGCAAAAGTATATCGACCCTACACAGGATGGACAGGGTGAAGGCACAGCACCCGCAGGGCCGATCGTCACGGTGATGCCAGCGGAGGAGGTTGCGATCAATATTAGCGTGCAGCTTACACTGGCCAGTGATGCAACCCTGGAAGGTGTAAAGGCATTGATTCAAAATGGAGTAACGAGCTATCTCAAACAGCTGGCATTTACCGATTCGCTGGTGCGTTATACACGAATCGCAGCGATTTTACTGGATATTCCGCCGATCATCGATTACTCCAACCTGACCGTCAACGGTATCAGCGACAAAAATATCGAAATTGGCGCAAGCCAGGTGGCTGTGCTGGGGACGGTGACGGTCAATGGCTGATGTGGAAATTACCACGAATAGAGTACTTGATCCGAGTACGGCTTCTTTTGCGAGTGTAAAGGGAGCGGAGCTATTCTCGTACTTGCCTGCTTATTACGAACGTTCCCGCATCATGCGTCTGGATATGGATCGTAAAGGTACGGAAATGGACGCGTTATATGATGCGCTGGATGAGACGTTCCAGCAGTTTTTTGTTCGTACGGCGACCTGGGGAATCGATCTTTGGGAGCAGGAGCTGGGGATTGTACCGGATGCAACCAAGCCCTTGGAGCAGCGTCGTGCAGTGGCGGAATCGAAATTACGCGGTGGAGGAAAGTTCTCAGGCGCGCAGGTGAAGAATGTAGCAGCTGCATATGAGCGAGGCTCTGTCGGGGTTACATTTGACCCAGCCAAGTGGTCGTTTACCATTACGTTTTTAGATACGATTGGTGTTCCACCCAATCTGTCTGATCTACAAGCTATGATCAAACAGATTAAGCCGGCTCACCTGGTAGCTAATTATGTATTTCGTTATTTACGTATTAAAGAAATTCATCAAGCAATGACGATCAGCCAGCTTCAAAAACGAAAAATGTCAGATTTCGCAGGAGGAAACGTACATGTCGAGTAATACAGAGAAATTAAATCTGCTCAAAGTAGATCCAGTCGCAGATGGAGAACAATATTTTAATGTGGATACGATGCTTAATGCGAACTGGGATAAGGTTGATGCCTTTGCCGATCAGATGAGTGATAAGGTTGATGGCGATTTGTTACCAAGGTTGAATACGGCTCAGACGAATACAATCACCTTCAAACCTGGTACACAAACAATTACCGTAGCGCGAGATATGCCAGTGAACGTAACAACTTTGCAGGGAAAAATGCTACTGAATTTGACAGGACGATCAGGCGGCTTTGAGCAATTGCCAGGATTTTTCCTGAATGCTTCAGGCACATTGGATACAGTCAATAAAGTATCTGGAAATAGTGGATTAAAAGTAACAATCACGAATAATGGCACTGGTATAGCAGGTGTTCCAATTTACAATCCTAAATTGGGTGCGAATGGAGCAAAGTATTTGATTAGAGGCGTAATTAAAAATGGTAATCTGTCAGGCGATGGTGCCTATATCCAGATTACTGATACTGTGGCTTATGCTGCAAATAATTTGCCACTGATTAAAACGAGTGAGAAGTTCGTTAATTGTTTTGCATTATACGATGGTACAAAGTCCAACAATAATACAATTTCCGCTTATATGGCTCTAAAGGGACAGAGTGGAGAATATGCTTATTTTGACGAAGTAGCTGTCTATGAAATCTCGAATGAAGAATATATTCGCGTATCTTCTTTAACAGCAGACGAAGTAGCATCCCAGTACCCTTATACAGAAGGACTCGCCGGAGTAAAAAATCCATATGCGATTCGCTGGACGAACTCATCGAAAACGGATATTGCTTCGATGCTAGCATTCGATACGGAATTACTTGCGCCGCCTGTTCCAACAAGTGATGTGGAGCGGGATCGCTTGGAGCAGGGAGCAGATGGGCAGTATTACAAAACGAGTGTTTGGAATAAGATTGTTCTAGATGGTAGCTTGCCGTGGGCTTTTGCCCAGTCTTGGACAGGATATAAGGCTGTTACATGGCAAGATGTGCCTGCTCCTGTTTCTAATACCGGTTACATCACTAAGTACAACAAAGTTGTATTATCCCGATGGTTAGCTGGTAGTGGTGCTACTTCGGCAGATTCGCATGTGCTCGACGGGACAACTTCTGATTTATGGATAACAGTCTCAGCGGCAGATTCAGGATGGGGAGATAATTATACCCCTACTAACGATGAGATCAAAGCCTATTTTTACGGTTGGAAGATGTACGATGCTTCTATAAGCACGGATGGATCAAATATTTATAACCGTACCGATGGTACAAACAAAGCCTGGTGTCGCCGTACAAACGGTTTTAGTTCCGATAATGGGTATGCTGACGGTTCGTTTACTCTACCCAATACACTAGCATTCAAATTTTCTCCGTATGAGCTAATGTATAAGCGGCTTTCAGCAGTGATAGAGCCAACTCCTTCAGAAGGTGTGCTTAGCTTTGGAGCAGGCGAAAATATTATTGAACTCGGTAGTGGCTTAGTTTTGAGAGAGCCTGTAAAACCCTACCGAGATAATCTTTGGAACATTAATAATGGTTCGCCTAGTTATGAATCATCTTTAACCAAATTTAAAATTGATCGTTTCATCGGTGTATACAAAAATGGATATCTAGATAAATGGATTTTTTATCCAAATAATGTTACTAAAGCAGGCGCTTTGGCACAGAAGAGTGCATTAGACTATGACCCGACTGGAGCCTATACTGCAAGCTATATCCGATTAGATAAATTTCCTGTCTCCGTGATTCAAAGTAGTATACCTATTAATGAACTTGCTATTCTAAACGATCTAATCCGTGATGTACAACAAGCTACAAGACGAGTGTCAGCAGTCGAGTTGGAAAAAGCTGAAAAAACTCAAATTTCCTCTCCGTGGATTGTACCTACATTACTTAATGGATGGACAGCTATTTCCGGTTATCGTACTGGATATCGCAAAATCGGTAATAGCAACATCGTACAGATGAGTGGAGTGCTGACTAATGGAGTTACAACAGTAGGTACAGTATTGTTTTATTTGCCACAAGGATATCGACCAGCCTCCTCATTTGTATTTACAGCGAATAGTAGAAATAATAGCGGTAGCTACAATTCCATTACATTAGACGTAAGAGACTCTGGAGCAGTCTTGATCTCATTCGGTACTCCATATACAGGTGCATTAACTTTTGAAGTAACATTTGAGGCAGAACAATAAAGGAGGTAGTAAATATGAAAGCTGTACCACTCGTAGATAAGAATGGTCATTTCATCGAAGATGTACTTGTTGATGTTTCGTTTACTGGCACTTCATTATTAGGAGATAAAGGTACACTCATTGCTGAGGCTGTTCCATCAGGCTTATATAAGCCATATTGGGACTTTGAACAATCTCGCTGGGTAGAAGGTATGTCAACGGAAGAGATTGCTGCACTCCAGCTTGTGATGACCGAATCATCGGAGCAAAAAATTGCGCGACTGGAACAATCCGATCTCGATAACAAAGAACTAATCGCCTCGCTATACGAGATGCTGATCGCTCAAGGAGGTCAGTAATTTGAACAGTGTAAAAATGAAGTTTGCTGAAGCTTATTGGACGCTTGTACAGGCAGGGCGTCGTTCAGAGGATTCCATTCCGGAAGAGCTGCGCACCGAGTATGACATGCTGAAGAAGAACGAAGCTGGTAAAGCCTCAAGCCTGTCGGATTCATCTATAATGTAATCTTATGCAACTATGTAAAATGTAGAACCACACCGAAAGGAGAAGGAAGGGGATGGGGGAGCCTTGGCCGCAAATCATCAAGATAGTCTCGACAGCGTTTGGCGGTGCTGCGGGCTACCTGTTTGGGGGTTGGGATGTGTTGATCAATCTGTTATTGTTACTTGTCGTTGTAGATTGGTTGTCCGGGTGGGCAGCCGCATGGATGCGGGGAGAGCTGAAGAGCCGTGTTGGTTTTAAAGGTATCATCCGCAAGGTTACGATTTTTGTCGTTGTAGCGATTGCCCATTTTATTGATCAGGCGCTTGGAAGCTTACGTTACTTCCAGGATGCAGTGGTCTTTTTTTATTTGGCGAACGAGCTATTATCCGTCATTGAAAATATGGGTAAAATGGGGCTTCCGATGCCAGATATTTTACGGAATGCGGTGCAGATTTTTGAATCCAAAAAAACACCGCAGGAAAATCCAAACCTGATCGAGGAAGCTCAGCCAGAAGCGGTCAAAGTGAAGGATGAAGAGGCGGCTATATCGGAGGAGCCACCGCCTTCTTCGGAACTAGATGAATCCGGTGCTGCTAATAGTAGCTCTGAGCTTGCTCCATTGGTGTCAGAGCAGAATCAGTCACAGCGGAGTGATCACGAATCAGAGCGGTCTTAGTATGATGCAGCAGGGAAGAACAAGTCTTCTTTCCTGCCACCGCAATGGGATAGCAGGTTAACTACAATCATTAGGATGTAGGTTGTGAAGGGAGGAGAGGTCAGTATGCAGGGGAGAAATGATAATCAGGTGCAAGGAATCGACGTATCCCACTGGCAGGGTAGTATCGATTGGAGCCGGGTGAAGGCATCCGGTAAGCGGTTTGTGTTTATCAAAGCGACCGAAGGCAAGAGCTACCGGGATCAGGAATTTTTGAGCAATGTGAATGGGGCGCGTCTGGCAGGAATGCTCGTAGGAGCCTACCATTTTGTGAATGCAGTGACGGTAGCTGATGCGAAGCTGGAGGCAGCTAATTTTGTTAGTCGCTTGCAGGCTGCGGGCGGGGCTAGTCGTTTTGAGCTGCCTCCGGTGATGGACTATGAAAATAATCCGGGTAATCTGAGCCGAAGTGCGATCGATACGATTGCACTTGCTTTTTTGCAGGAGGTTGAGCGGTTAAGTGGGCGCAAGCCAATCGTGTACACAGGTAATGCGTTTGCTCAAAATTTCAGCTCTGCGCTCAGCGGCTACGATCTATGGATCGCTCGTTACAGCAATACACGTGTTCCAGACGATGCGCCAGCGTGGAAGACATGGCATTTCTGGCAATATACAGATTCAGGTCAGGTGGACGGTATTCGTGGTGGTGTCGATGTGAATGTGTATCGCGGAACACTGGATGAATTAAAGGCACGTTATACGACAGCTACTGGAGGACAGCAGGGAGGTGACAACCCGATGACGACAGAGGAGAAGCAAGCATTTGCTGCACTGCAAGCGATGGTCAAGGCACAATCCGACCGTATTGCTTCATTGACAGATAGCCGTGATCTTTTAAAAACAAGCATTTCTGGTGTGGATCAGCGTCTGCAAAAGGTAGAGCAAAGTCATGCGATGCCTATTCCAGCCTGGGCAAGCGAAGCCGTCCAAAAGGCAGAAGCGGCTGGACTGATTCAAGAAAGCGATGGTGGAAGCTACGACTTTTACCGCCTGTTGACAGTGCTTGACCGTAAAGGTCTGATCTAAATACACCAACAAAAAGCTCAAGGAGGATCACAACATGACAAATGATCTGCTGAATAGTGTACTTGCCTTTGCATCGACACTGGCGGTTGTAGTGCTTGCACTGGTACAGCTGGTAAAGACGACCGTTAATGTGCCCAAAAACATGGTGCCCTTGATCGGGCTTTTCGTAGGGTTGGTAATTGGAGCGGTAGCGTATCCATTTACGGAGCTGGCGCTTGTCCCTCGCCTATGGTCTGGTGGTCTGGCAGGGCTTGCCGCAACAGGTCTGTTTGAGCTAGCCTTCAATCCGAAAAATGGAATGACTCGCTAGGGTTAAGCCACTAGATTAGTCGTTGCCTTATGCGTGAAGGGCAAATACAATCCTTGCGAAGCACGAAGCACGAAGCACGAAGCACGAAGCACGAAGCACGAAGCACGAAGCACGAAGCACGAAGCACGAAGCACGAAGCACGAAGCACGAAGCACGAAGCACGAAGCACGAAGCAACTATAAATAAAAGGCGCTCCGTGCTCTTCGGATGGGATAGCGCTCTTTGGCATGGCTACCAGCATATGCTCCTGTCACAGGAACCTGCTGCTCGCTTACCATAGAAGCTCTATCCATCAGAAAAGCTTAGGATCGCCTTTTTGTTGCATTCGCGTTCAGTTTAGTGAATACAGTCGCGCTTAGAACTAGCTATACGTTTCTTCATATTCAAACTCACTATTCCAATGCACTTCCCCATACTCTTCCATTTTCTCTTCATTTCTCGATCTACATCCCATTACGATGCAGCTGGTAGCTCCAGCTTCTGACCTGGATAGATCCAGTGTGGATTTTTCAGGTCGTTCAGATCGCGCAATACTTTCCAGGTGGTACCGTGATTTTTAGCAATGGAATACAGTGTATCCCCACTTTTTACTACATACACATCGCTATCACCGGATACAGGTGGTGCAGGTACAGGCTTGATCGGATCGGCTACGATAGGTGGCTTCGCAGGCGTTGCTGGTTTAGCTGGTGTCGTTGCAGGCTTACCTGGTGTTGGTGTGCCTGTAGCCGGTGTTGTTGCTGGCGTCGCGGCTTCTACAATGCGTTTGCCAGAAGTGAGACTTTTACTACCATTTTTCTGCATGTATTCGATCAGCGCTTCATCCAGTGTACCGTACGTACCGGTTTGCTGCTTACCAACGAACATTTTGTATTCGTCTCCACCAGCGACCATGAAGTCATTCGTTGCGAGATTATACGTTTTGTTGAGATCCAGCGCTTTACCGCCAACCGTTACGGAATGTACACGGCTGCCCGCAGGCTTGGAAGGATCGATTTTGTACGTAATGCCAGACACATGGGAAAATGCGCCTTTTGGTGTTGGATAGTCGGTTGCCCCATTTTCAAGGGCTGCCAGAATATCTTTACCTGTAACTTGAATGGAAATGACCAGATTACCAAATGGAAGCACTGTTACGATCTCGCCCTTCGTCACCGGGCCTGCATCGATAGATGCGCGGATACCGCCGCCATTCGTAATCGCTGCATCTGCACCAGAGATGGAACGCATCGCATCGGTGATCAGGTCACCCAGATTCGTTTCACCAGCGCGTACCTTTTCGCGTGCGCCTTCAAGCGCAACTGGAGATTGAGCAACCACCTCATTCAGGATCGGCTCCTGGGATGCTTTGATGGAATCGATCAGGCTCGCTACCTCTGCATTAGGCGTCACATTGGCAGCGGCTTTCTCATCGACCGTGTACGCTTCTTTTTTAGTCACTGCGCCTTTGTCGACCCATAGATCAACAACGCCCAGATGCTCGCCGTATTCACCTGTGCTGGCGATCAGTGTACCATTTTCCGTCTGCCCATTCGTCAGCAACGTATGGCTATGACCGTCGATGAATACGTCGATGCCAGGTACAGCCTTCACGATATCGATGCTCGTTTGCTCTGTTGATTGATCCATACCGATATGACCGAGTGCCACGATCACATCAACCTTGCCTTTCAGCTCAGTGACCATTTTGCGAGCGGCTTCGGTTGGATCGGTGAATTCAACATTTTTTACGTTGTTCGGATTCGTTTTGTACGCTGTCTCCGGTGTTTCCAGACCGAAGATACCTACCTTCACGCCATCCACTTCACGGATAATATACGGCTCAAATGGAGCTTTCCCCGTATCCTTTTGAATAATATTGGAGGAGATTACTGGGAAGTTTGCCATTTTAGCAAGCTCCAGCAGGCGCTCGTAGCCATAATCGAATTCATGGTTACCAGGCTCCATGGCAGCATAGCCCATTTTGTTCATGACCTGAATCATGCTCTCACCGCGTACGAGTGTAGCGAAGGAAGTACCATGTACGGCATCGCCATCATCAAGTAGCAGTGTATTCGGGTTAGCGGCACGGTACAGATCAGCCAGCCCTGCAATTTTCGCCAGACCCATGGATGGAGATTCTTCCACCGCATGAGCATGGACGTCGTTCGTATGTAACAGTGTAATATGTGTGCCTGTGCCAGCATCCTGCTGCATTTGCTGCTTAATTCCGTCTACTGTCAATGTAGCGGGAGCTGCCGCGCTTACCAGGCTTGCCGCATTGAAAGTCATAAATGCTGACATGGCGAGTGCAAAAACCGTTTTGCCTTTGAACATAAGTAAAATAAGCCTCCTTTTGAATCAATTCTTATTCATTCTATCAGCTTTATATTAACGCTGGGAATAGATTTATTGGTTTAGTATGTAAAAAAATTGATTAGGAGCACTATATATGGAATAAAATACATAAAAATAATGATTAAAATTTAATATACACACCGTGTCACCCGATATATGACCTAGAAGAGAGTATAAATTACAACACAACATCCAAAATATTATATCTAAAATAGAATAATTTAGGTGATTACTGTTATAATATGACGTTTGAAGTCAAGTAAGTATAAATAAAACGAAGTGTTGTAAAATATGTTGCCAAAAGAAGATATGTAATGTACATTGTATTCACTTACGTTCTATTCCATCCATTTGGAATTCATACAATATTACATAATGATTCATAAAAATTGTATATCTGTGGAGGGTAGACTTAGATCTACATGCTGAAAGGGGAAAAGGAATTTGAGAAAATACGGAATTTTTGTCGTCGTGTTCATGTTGTCCTTTGCTTTGATCGTTGCCGGTTGCAGTGGTGGAGGCGGCAGCACATCATCTGAACCTGCAGCATCTGGAGAGGGGGGAGAGACTGCAAGCGCTGGCGGCACCCTTATTGTGGGGCGTGGCGGTGACTCGGCAGCTCTTGACCCGGCAATCGTAACCGATGGCGAATCGATTAAGATTGCACAGCAGGTATTTGATCCTTTGCTTGCTTATAAGTCCGGTACGACAGAGGTAGAACCAGCACTCGCAGAAAGCTGGCAAATCTCTGAAGATGGCTTGACGTATACATTTAAGCTGCGTCAAGGTGTGAAGTTCCATGATGGAACAGACTTTAACGCGGAAGCGGTTGTCTTCAACTTTGAACGCTGGAACGATCCGAAGAGTAAATATAAATTTGAGGGCGACTCGTTTGATTACTATGATTCGATGTTTGGCCCTGAAAATGCACGTATCATTGCAAGTGTGAAAGCGGTTGATGCTTCTACGGTAGAGTTTAAGCTCAATCATCCACAGGCACCATTCCTGCAAAATCTCGCAATGCCTCCATTCTCGATTGCAAGCCCGACCGCAATTGAAAAGGAAGGCGCTGAATTCAAGTCCAACCCAGTAGGTACAGGACCATTCGTATTTAAGGAATGGAAACGCAGCGATTCGATCACACTGGAAAAGAATCCGAACTACTGGCAGCAGGGGCTGCCGAAAATGGATCAGGTTATTATCCGCTCTATTCCAGACAACACCGCTCGCTTCAATGCATTGCAAAATGGTGAGATCGATCTGATGGAGGATCTGAGCCCGGATGATCTGGCTACACTGGAAGGCAATTCTGAGCTGCAAAAGTTCAACCGCCCTCCATTTAACGTTGCTTATATCGGCTTTAACCTGACGAAGAAGCCGTTTGATAATCCGAAGGTACGTGTAGCGCTTAATCATGCTGTCGATAAGAAAAGTATTATCGATGCTTTTTATGCAGGACAGGCAGAAGCGGCCATTAACCCGATTCCACCAACGCTATGGGGCTACAATTCCAATGTAAAAGACTACGACTATGATCTGACAAAAGCCAAGCAATTACTCGCTGAAGCAGGCTTCCCGAACGGAATTGATCAGGAGCTGACCTTCTATGCGATGCCAGTATCTCGCCCATACATGCCAGATGGTAAAAAGGTCGCTGAGGTTATTCAAGCGAGCTTTGCTCAGATTGGTGTGAAGGTGAATATTCAATCGCCAGAGTGGGCAACCTATCTGGATGATCTGAGTAAAGGGGAGAAGGACGATCTGTACATGATCGGCTGGACAGGCGATAACGGTGATCCAGATAACTTTTTCTACCCACTGCTAGATAAAGATTCAATCGGTGGGAACAACTACAGTCAATATGCTAGCGAGCCATTCCACAAGCTGCTTGTTGAAGCACAGCGTGAAACCGATCAGGATGCACGTGCCAAGCTGTATGAGCAGGCACAGGTGATTGTTAAAGAAGATGCACCGTGGATTCCGCTTGTTCACTCCACACCGCTGCTAGCTGCAAGCGTCAAAGTAAAAGGCTATACGCCTTCGCCTACCGGCTCTGAGCCTTATGCCGATGTGTACATGGAGCAATAATCACAGCTCCGTCAGCTAGACAGGGCGTATAACGAACACAAAGCGGGTGAGCATCCATATGGGTTCCTACATTGTAAAAAGGCTACTGGTGCTGATTCCGGTACTATTTGGAATGACGCTGATCGTTTTCTCGATCATCCATGCGATTCCGGGTGATCCGGCAGATACCATTTTAGGTGAAAAGGCAACGGAACAGTCCAAGCAAGCGCTTCGTGAGCAGCTTGGACTGGATCGTCCATGGTTAGAGCAATACACAGCGTATCTGGGTGATCTGATCACAGGTGATCTGGGGCGCTCGATTCGGACAAGAGCGCCGATTACAGAAGAGATCGGGCCCTATTTAGCAGCGACGATTGAATTAACATTTGCGAGTATGCTGTTTGCGATCATTATCGGTGTCAATGCCGGTATCGTTAGCGCATGGAAGCATCGCTCATGGTTCGATTATGTCTGTATGCTGATTGCGCTCGTAGGTGTATCCATGCCAATCTTCTGGCTTGGTCTGATGGAGCAGTGGATTTTTGCGAATAAGCTGCACTGGCTACCGTCCATCGGTCGGATGAACCAGCGTGATCCGCTGGAGAGCATTACTGGCTTTTATGTCATTGATGCGATGCTATCCGGTCAGTGGTCGCAGCTATGGACAGTGCTCAAGCATCTGATTTTACCTTCTATCGCATTGGGAACTATTCCGATGGCAGTTATTGCGCGGATGACACGCTCCAGTATGCTAGAGGTCATGCAATCCGATTATATCCGTACCGCCAAAGCGAAGGGCATCTCGCAATTTCTGGTCATTTATCGACACGGTCTGAAAAATGCTTTTATTCCGGTGCTAACCGTTATCGGTATTCAGACGGGCTCGCTGCTGGGCGGTGCGGTATTGACCGAGACGATTTTCGCCTGGCCTGGAGTCGGACGCTATATTTATGAAGCGATCAGTAATCGGGACTATCCGGTCATTCAATCGGGTATTCTGATTATCGCGCTTATCTTCGTTCTTATTAATCTGCTGGTGGATCTTCTATACGCATGGTTTGATCCGCGTATCCAGTACAAGTAGAGGTGATTCCATGACACAGGCTTCGCTGGGTACAGGATCAGACAGACCTGCCAAAATGGTTCGCTCTGGCCCATGGCGCGACGGTATTCGCCTCTTTATGCGCAACCGTACCGCTGTAGTTGGGCTGATCATCGTACTATTGTTTATTGTCCTTGCATTGATCGCGCCGTGGATTACCCGATACGAGTATACCGCACAGGTGCTGGCAGATCGGCTTCAGCCTCCATCCGCCAAGCACTGGTTCGGAACAGACGATCTGGGACGGGATATTTTCACCCGTACGATCTATGGCGCACGCATCTCCTTATGGGTCGGCTTTTTGTCGGTAATCGGCTCGATTGTGATCGGTACGCTGCTTGGAATCGTAGCTGGCTTTTATGGCAAATGGGTCGATATGATTATCTCGCGCGTCTTTGATATTTTGCTCGCTTTTCCGGGTATTCTACTCGCGATTGCGATTGTCGCCATTCTTGGACCATCGCTGCAAAATGCACTGTATGCGATTGCGATCGTCAATATACCGACGTACGGTAGGCTTGTAAGGGCGCGTGTATTGTCATTACGGCAGGAGGAGTTTATTACCGCAGCACGGGCAATCGGTGTGCGAGACGCGCGTTTGCTGTTCCGGCATATTTTACCGAACAGTCTAACGCCGCTTATTGTACAGGGTACGCTGGGCGTCGCGACAGCTATTATCGAAGCAGCAGGTCTGGGCTTCCTTGGTCTGGGTGCACAGCCGCCAGAGCCAGAATGGGGTAAAATGCTGTCCGATTCACGTCAATTTATCCAGACGGCACCATGGACAGTTATTTTCCCGGGTGTATGTATTCTGCTCACCTCGCTGGGCTTCAATCTGATGGGTGACGGACTTCGCGACACCTTCGATCCGAAGCTGAAAAATCGCTGATATTCGCTATCATGGGCGGATGGTGCAATGGCTGGCTAGCAGGATATTGTAACATTACAATCATGGCGAAGCAAGCACATATAGTCTGATGTTCTGCTATTATAGTACCCGGCTAGACGGCTCCAAGAGCATTTCGTTGCCGAGTCAATTTGCTCCTATACGATCATTTTCTAGCATCCGGGCCTATGGGTCCGGATTTTTTTCTTCTATAATATAGGCTCAAATATAGACGCCAAACTACAACGCACTTCATGCACGAAAAGGGCTATTATGTTCAATACAATATGAGTCTGCATGCTCGACTAGCTTCAGCTAGTCCATGATACATTTTAAGCGTCAGCCATCTCTTGAAGGCAGGTGCGCCAAAGAGATGGATTACGAGTAAGCTACGGAATGATGTCTTTATGTACCGTGCGATCCTTCGCGCTCCATTCCATCGCTTTCATTATTAAAAAGAGAAGGCTTACACATCCCATCTAGCGACGGATTTGCTTATTGATCTTTTCGCCAATGCAAAAAGCGTGTATAATCACTCCAACTATGAACAAATAGGATGCCGAACTGACAGGAGAACAATGCCATGGACAAATTTGCACAACTCAAGACGCTGCGAGAGCATCGTCAATATGCTGAAGATAAGCATGAGGCTTCGCGTGAAGCCTATGAACGTGACTATTCACGACTCATTCATTCGCCAACCTTTCGCCGTTTGCAGGGGAAATCGCAGGTATTCGGTGCGGGAACAGGCGATTATTATCGTACACGTCTGACACATTCGCTGGAGGTTGCTCAGATCGCTCGGCAGGCAGCGAAAAGTCTACTGACTCGCCATCCCGAGATTCGAGAGGAGCAGGCGGACAGTCCGGGCTTGATCATCCACCCCGAAGTGGTGGAATGTGCCTCAATCGCGCATGATTTTGGTCATCCGCCTTTCGGTCATAAAGGGGAAGAGGTGCTGGCAAGCATTCTGGATGATTGGATTGCCAGTAAAACGACGGAGGCGCTACGCGGCAAATCGGTGACCGAGCAGGAGTATGAGCGTATCCATGGAGAGATGCGTGCGAAGTATGAGCATTTTGAAGGCAATGCTCATAATTTCCGTCTGATTATGTTTTTGGAAAAGCGCGAGAATCTGGATGGCTTGAATCTATGCGATGCTGTGCTACTAGGTATCAATAAGTATCCGTATTCAGGTATAGATAATAAAAAGGGACTATATGAGCGTGAGTGGCAATATATTCGCGATATCCGTCATCGCTGGGGCATTCCAGATGGCAAAACAACGCTGGAAGCACAGCTAATGGATCTGTGTGATGATATCGCTTATTCCGCACATGACCTGGAGGATGGCATCAAGGCAGGCAAGATTGAAGTGCATGAGCACTTTATGAATGACCCGCATATTCATAAGCTGATTATTGAGAAAATTATGACGCTGGAGGACTGGTTCTGGAAGGACTGGGAATATGATGGGATCGCCTTGAAGGTAGAAGAGGTGCTTACTGCCTACCTGCGTGTATGGCGCGAGAAGCTGCCGACCTGTGGGAATGATTATTCGCGTACCCGGCGTGAGGTCAAGGCATACTGGGTAAATCATTTTGTAAGCCAGCTTGGCGTAATTAATGAAGCCGATTGGAAAAAGATTACGTTCGTTAGCCATGGTCGTGAGGATGACGATATGCTACGTACGGTAAGCGTATTGAAAAGCTTTGCCTGGGTGACGATGATTCGCGATCTACGCGTACAGCGTCTGCAAAAACGCAGTGAATGGATTATTCGCCGTCTATGGAAAGCCTTTATCGATCAGGAAACCTCCATGGCGATTATGCCCTCTGATTGGTTACAACGATTCCAGCAGGATCAGGCAAGCGACCATCCGGTATGGACATGGGAACGAATGATCATTGATTATATCGCGGGGATGACGGATGCCTTTGCTGAGAAAATTTATAACGAGCTGTACGGTCTGAAGGTCGGCTCGATCTATGATGTGGATTGAAGGTGGACCGGCAGCGGAAGGAGGAAGCAGCATGAATCATCATCAGCCCATTCCGCTGGGCATACTGGATATGTCGCCGCTATTAGAACAGGCTTCGGCAGAGGAGGCGCTGGAGCGTTCCGTGCAGCTGGCGATTGCAGCGGAGCAGTGGGGCTATCATCGCTTCTGGCTATCAGAGCATCACGATATGACACAGCTTGCCTGTACAGCACCGGAAGTGCTAATTGCACATATCGGTGTACGTACTTCATCGATTCGGCTTGGCTCGGGAGCCGTGCTGTTGCCGCATTATAGTGCGATGAAGGTGGCTGAGACGTTTCGTATGTTGTCTGCATTGTACCCGGATCGTATCGATCTTGGTATTGGCCGAGCGCCAGGTGGCTCAGCGCATGCCACCATTGGACTAAGCGGTAATTATCTGGCGCATGTTGCCGAGATGCCAGAGCGTGTACGTGATCTGCGCAGCTTACTGGATGATCGCTATACTGTAGAAGGAGCGCCTGTAATCGCACGTCCTGTCGCCAAGTATTCACCGCAGCTGTGGCTACTGGGTACGAATCGGAAAAGCGCAACGCTGGCAGCCGAGCATAGTGCAGGCTATGTGTTTGGTCACTTTATGAGTGCAAGCGATGGACAAGCTTCGATTGTGCAGTATCGAGAACAGTTCCAGTCCACCCCATCTCAAACGGAAGCAAGGGTGATACTGGCGACGAAGGTGATCGCCGCTGCAACGGAGCAGCAAGCACAGGAGCTGTATCTTAAATGGAAGCAATCGCCGGCTGGACTCGCCGCTATTGGTGAAGAAATGCCTGAGCCGATTGTAGGTGGACCGGATACATTGCCAGAGCGGATGCAACAATTATTGAAGGAATATGATGCAGATGAGTTACTTTTGATCTGTCCATTGGATCGCTACGATGAGCGCATGTATGTATACGAGCATGCTGCCAGATGGTTATCGGCGATGCCGTCGCTTTATGAATAGAGCAGATATCGCATCATGCTTCATTCGTAATAGTGGAGTAGACAAAGTAATAATGGAACAGAAAAGATTTGCGAATATATGCAAGCCCGGACAGTTAGAATGAACTGTTTTTATATGGCTACAGTAGCAAATTTGTGATGTCCAGCTATCGAATTTTTACGAGAAGCTAGGGTTAACACAGTGCTTTTTAACCGGGTATCTACTATTAGAAGTGAATCGTACTGACGAGTCATATTTATGCAGCAGGATGAATGGTGATCCAGCTGCTTTAATTTCTGCGAATGGAACGATAAAGCACTAGTCTATCTTTCTCCCAGGCCAGATGGTGAGAGCAAGCAGAAGCTTCTCCTAGCTGTCATAGCGAGCAATCTAACAAAAGAGATTTACTTTTGTGCTAGATGATCTATTTCAGTGAAAAGGAATACAATATCGCGGAATTAGTTCGATCGCTTAGCTATTCCTTTACTTCATTTAAACAAAAAAGTGAATAAAAAAAGGCTCTCTTCCATATAAAGGAATTGAGCCTTTTTTATATTCCTATTGTATTCTGCCATCGCTATCCACTCTGGATGCAGCTATGCAGCAAGGGATAAAAGTTCATTGATCGCTTAATACCCACTGGAATAATCCACCAGATTAACCGGCAGTTTCTCCCCCTGCTGATAAGCCTTCAGGTTAGTCAGGAAAATATCCAGCACACGGTCGGTATAATGCTCATTACTACCTGCAATATGAGGGGTAATCATAACCTGCTCCATCGACCAGAGTGGATGATCCTCTGGCAATGGCTCAGGATCGAATACGTCCAGACCTGCACCAGCAATCGTACCGTTCTGCAAGGCAGCTACTAGATCGTCGGTACGCACTGTCGTACCACGTCCAACGTTAATAAATAGCGCTTCTGGCTTCATCGCAGCAAATCGTCCTTGATCAAATAAACCCCGTGTCTGCTCTGTCAGTGGCAAAATATTCACCACTACATCGGCAACCCCAAGTGCTTCGTCCAGCTGCTCCATGCTATACATCGTATCAAATTCATCGAGCGGCTGACCGGAACGGCGTACACCAACCGTCTTCATGCCAAATGCACGAGCCAGACGAGCCGTACCGATACCGATATTACCTGCACCGACGATCGCGATCGTTTTGCCGTGAAGCTCGCCAAAGCGCCCGCTCTCATCCCAGCGCGCCCGACTCTGATTGCGAATCGCTTGATGCAGATTGCGGCTGAACGCTAGCATATAGGCAAAGATTTGCTCGGAAATCGGAATCGTATGCACCCCGTTCGCGCTGGTGAGCAGCACTTGCTTTTGCTCCAGCTCTGTCAGTGGCATTTTATCGACTCCAGCAGACCAGGCCTGCACCCATTTCACCGCACAATCCGGTGATAAAATAAAATCTTGAAATTTTCGTGACCAGCCGACAATGATCTCAGCATCTGCCAGATCCTGCTCGGTTGCTTCCTTAACAGGAATAGCGACAATCTCATCATGGGGAGCGGCTGCCTCAATTTGCTGCTTTTGTTTTTCGCTCAAATGTTGCAGGAAAACGATCTTGGACATCGGACAATCTCCTCCTCGTATTAGGAACGTTATCGATTCATGCGTCTAACCGTACGTACAATCGGCTACCCTTTAAATGATATCAAATTTGGCTAACCGAACCAAACAGAATGGATTACACCAATTTGGGCTTGTATTAAACCATTTTGGGCTCTGGTTAAACTTTGCACTTCGCGTCAGATTGGTGTATACTATTTGCATTCGTCAAGAACGTGTGTTCGGATAATATAGAATTACATCAATCAACCCGAGGTTAGCGTAGCTTCATGTGCTTGCTAATTAGCAGCAGGGCTGACGAATAACAATGATGAGCTGTGTTGAAAGGAGTGTCGAAGGTGGCAACCGGTATTGATCAAGAGCGCGTATTTGCTGCGATTGCTGTAAAAGAGGAGGCGCAGGAGCGCCTGGCAGCATGGAGTCTTTGGATGCAGCAGCACTATACATTTCGCAAATGGACAGCCGCAGCTGACTTTCATATTACACTCCAATTTTATGGGGATGTGGATCGTGCGCGATTGCCTGAGCTGTCACAGACGCTTGCAGCCGCAGTAGCAGCACATTCACCATTTCAGCTACAGTTAGGTGACGCAGGGTACTTTGGTCTGCCAGAGCGTCCGCGTGTATGGTGGATTGACCCGGAGGGTGATCGTTCAGCACTCAGCGCCTTACAGCAGGATATTGTACATGCCTGTGAAGCCATCGGCTACAAGGCGGAGAATCGACCGTATCATCCACATATTACAGTCGCTCGAAAATATGCTGGAACAGAGCCGTTTCAAGCCCCTGCAATGGAGGAGCTACAGCGACAGACAGCTGCCTGGCAGGTGGATCAGGTCGCTTTGTATTGCACTCGAATGGAGCAGATTCCTATGTATGAGTTAGCAGGTTGTTTTCCGCTTACAGGAGACGAGCTACTCTAAAAACTTGTTTTTGTCAATTTGACAAAAGCAATGGAACTATAATAATATACTTCGTGCTGCAAAAGGCAGTGTTCTTTTAGGGGAAACGATACGAATTTTACATCACGGACAGTCATGATTGTCCGGGTATCCGTTGATCGGATATCGATTATCAAGTTGGCTCTTTTTTCGGATACGGGGTGTGTCCGAGCACTCATGTAATGTGCTTATGATTCAAAATTTGGATGTTGGTGTATTCAAATGGAAGGTCTAACGATTACATAGGAACTGGAGTATGCCAACGTTATTGGAGGAAAAACATGGAGTTTATTAGACGCAATCAGTGGATTACGCCTCTGCTCGGCGTGCTTTTTATATTTGTAATGTGCCTTCCGTTTTGGATGGCTAATCAACATACGACACACAGTCAATCCTTTACTAAGCTGCCCGCGTGGGGTGCGCAGCCGGCAGGTGTTGTTTCGTATGCACAAAAAGACAGGAGCAGTACGGAAGGTACGTTTATGGACTGGAATGAGAAGCATACACGTAACCTGATTCAACAGGCAAAAGCGAACAAAGCTACACTGGCTAAGCAGCAACAGGCTGCAACAGCCAAACAACAGCGCACACAAGCCGCACAAGCGAAGGCTAATAAAGCCGCAGCGGTCACGGCAGATGCAGCGATCGGCAATACCACCCCCACTAAACTATACTTTACTCGGACAAAGCTGCTTTCTCAGGATAACCATGCTCAGGCAACCTGGACCTACGCATTGTCAGATAAAGAACGGCTGATGCTGGAACGAATTGTTATGGCAGAAGCTGAAGGTGAACCGTACGAAGGCAAAGTGGCAGTTGCCAATGTTGTCTTAAACCGGCTACGGTCCGCTAATTTCCCCGACACGATTAAAGGTGTACTGTATCAAAAATATCAATTTTCACCTGTATCCAATGGTCGCTTTGAGCGCGTGACGCCTAATGCCGACTCGGTTAAAGCTGTCCGTGAAGCATTACAGGGACGCAAGGAAGTACCGGATAATACGTATTATTTTGTGTCGCTATCACTGGCGACTGATTTTGCGATTCCAAATTCACAGACGGTCGTGAAGAAAATTGGACACCATACGTTTTACAAATAATATCGTTATTTAACAAGTGTAGGAGCTAGTCGAATGTTCTTATAGATCGCTATGCTGGTCGCACATATATACAGATAGCGCTGGAATTCGAAACTACGCGTATGCAGGCTCTCTGAGATAACTATGCTAGGCGCATATACAGATAGTGCTGGTGCAAGTAGATGGTCTACCGAGCATGAAGCTAACAGCGTTGAAGGCGATCTTTATAGTCAACCGTTCAGCCTCGATTCTGCTATAGCCAGTCATTTCAGCTATGTTCGAATTTGCGCAATTGACGTAGTGATAAGCAACCTGGCACCTGCAAAGTTACAAATCTATCGATTTTGGTGATAAAATAAACGGTGGCTACACCATTCATTTTATTGCGGAGGTGCTTTAACGATGAAGATTACGTACTATGGACAATCCTGTCTGCTTGTGGAAGAAGGCGGTAAAAAGGTGATTATCGATCCTTTTCTGTCCGGCAATCCGCAGGTCGATGTTGATGTAAAAGATATTCAAGTGGACGCGGTCATTTTGACACACGGACACGGTGACCATTTTGGCGATACGGTAGAGATTGCACAAAATAATAATTGCCCGGTGATCGCAGTTGTGGAGCTGGCGCAATATGCAGCAGCCAAGGGCGCGGCAGACACAGTCGGTATGAACCTGGGCGGCTCCAAGCAATTCGATGGCTTCAAGGTAAAATACACACTGGCATTCCATTCCTCATCCAATGAGCTGGACGGACAAAATGTATACCTTGGCGAGCCAGCAGGCATTTTGCTAACAATGGGTGGCAAAACGCTGTATCATGCAGGCGATACTGCATTATTCGGGGATATGAAGCTGATCGGTGAAATGAATAGCATCGACGTGGCGGCATTGCCAATCGGTGACTTTTTCACAATGGGACCTGAGGATGCACTGTACGCGGCTGAATGGGTGCAAGCAAAGCACATCATTCCGGTACACTATAATACATTCCCGCCGATCGAGCAGGATGGCGATGCATTCGTTGCTGCACTGGAAGCGAAGGGCATCAAGGGAACCGCATTAAAAGTAGGCGAAAGCGTCGAGCTGTAAGCACACGCTATGCATTTGTGCGTCATTTATTTTGAGCTTAGTTTATACAGCAACGGACAGTCCTGTACAGGGCTGTCCGTTTTTGTTTTGGATATAGAGGCTAGTTTGATTTGCTCCATTTGGATGAATGCTGTACGGTAAGCTACATTAACCTATTGAATTATTTATTAATTTTAATGTATAATCATACACTATATGTAATGCGTTGCGTTATCACACTAATGCTTTGACGCAAAATAATAATTTATCGCATATATAAAAAGTTTGAATTGCCATCATGTAAGGTCAGTGTTAAAATGTATAAAACTAACGAAGGTTACAGCAATATCACATAGCTAAATAAGTTGCTTGAATCTCATCAAAGTGGATATTTATTCTTCGCCTGTTACTTCTAACCTATATCCAAACATAGGCTGCTTCCGTCACCGTCCTGTACAATATGTACAAATATTGTAGATGATACTGTATGGAATGAGCAGTCTGTTTTGTATACCCTACCCTTAGAAGCATGTATCTTCGTCCGGCCGTCCTCTGGCTCATCTCTTGACAGTCACTTCATAATAGAAAGGTTGCGTATTATGAACATTACAGGTTTACCTCCGAAGCAGGGTCTTTATGACCCGCAGTTTGAAAAAGATGCTTGCGGTATGGGATTTACCGCGCATATCAAAGGCATACCTAGTCACCAGATTGTCAGTCAAGCACTGACCATGCTCGAAAACATGGAGCATCGCGGCGGCCAGGGAAGCGAACCGAATTCCGGTGACGGAGCCGGCATTATGGTACAGATTCCGCATTCCTTCTTTGTAAAGGAAGCCAAAGCTAATGGATTTGAACTCCCTGAAAAAGGTCAGTATGGTGTAGCGATGGTGTTCCTGTCCCGTGACGAGGAACTTCGTGAGCGTCATGAAGCGCTGCTGAAGGACATTGTTGAGCAGGAAGGTCAAGTTTTCCTCGGTGCTCGTACCGTGCCGACAGATGATAGCACACTGGGCAAATCCGCAAAGGCGGCAAAGCCTGTCGTACGTCAATTTTTTATCGGTCGTGGGGAAGGGCTGCGTAATGCAGATGAGCTTGCTTTTGAACGCAAGCTATATGTGATTCGCAGAGTAGCAGAGCGTCAGATTCGTTATGCGGAAGCAGCGGGTGGCGAAACGTTTTACGTACCAAGTCTGTCCTGTCGTAAGGTCGTATACAAAGGCATGCTCACGACGATCCAGGTAGGCGAATTCTATCTTGATCTGCGCGATGATGCGTTTGAATCGGCAATGGCACTTGTTCACTCCCGCTTCAGTACGAACACTTTCCCAAGCTGGGATCGTGCCCACCCGTATCGCTTTATGATCCACAATGGTGAGATCAATACGATGCGTGGTAATGTGAACTGGATGCATGCACGTCAATCTCTGTTTGAGAGCGATGTATTTGGTAGTGATCTGGATAAGGTTCGTCCGGTCATTAATCCAGATGGGTCGGATACAGCGATGTTTGATAACACGCTTGAATTCCTGTACCTGAATGGACGCTCCCTGCCACATGTGGCGATGATGATGGTACCCGAGCCGTGGAGTAACCACGATACGATGGATGAGAAGAAAAAAGCATTTTACCAATACCATAGCTGCCTGATGGAACCATGGGATGGCCCTGCCGCAATGGCGTTCACCGATGGGATCCAGATTGGCGCGATTCTGGATCGTAATGGACTGCGTCCGGCACGTTATTATGTAACGAAGGATGACCGTATTATTCTGTCCTCCGAAGTCGGCGTACTCGATATTGCACCGGAAAATGTACTATATAAGGATCGTCTGCGTCCAGGTCGTATGCTGCTGATCGATACGCAGGAAGGTCGCATTATTTCCGACGAAGAGATCAAGGAACAGATCGCTTCTGAGCATCCGTATGCAGAATGGCTGGAAGAGCATCTCGTGAATCTGGAGGATGTTCCCGAAGCGCCAGAAGCGATTCAGCCAGATCACGATAATGTGCAGCAGCTACAGCTGGCATTTGGTTATACGTTTGAAGAGCTGCGTAAGGTTATCGAGCCGATGGCATCGACAGGTGCAGAAGCACTTGCTTCTATGGGCTACGATGCACCACTGGCTGTATTGTCTGAGCAGCCGCAACGTTTGTATAACTACTTTAAACAGCTATTTGCACAGGTAACCAATCCGCCAATCGATGCGATTCGTGAGGAGATTGTTACTTCGACGGCAACATCGCTCGGACCGGAGGGCAACCTGCTTGATCCACAGCCAGAGAGCTGTCGTCAGATTATTTTGAATACACCGATTTTATCAAACGAGGAATTTGCTAAGGTTCGTCACGTACGTCGTCCGGGCTTTAAGGCAATGACCATTCCGATCTTCTTTGAAGCAGCAAAAGGTGCAGAGGGATTGCAAGCTGCACTGGTGAACCTGTGCGAAGCGGCAGACCGTGTTATCGCCAAAGGTCACAATTTCCTCATCCTGTCCGACCGTGGTATGGATAAGGAAAATGCAGCCATTCCAGCTTTGCTGGCGGTTGCCTGTCTGCATCACCACTTGATCCGTCAGGGTACACGTACCCGTGTGAGTCTGCTGCTGGAATCCGGTGAGCCACGCGATATTCACCATTTCGCATTGCTGCTCGGTTACGGTATCAGTGCAGTAAATCCATATCTCGTATTCGAAACGATGCAGGATATGATTAAGCAAGGTATGCTGCGCGGCATTTCGCATGACAAAGCCGTGAAGAACTACATCAAGGCTGTGACCAAAGGTGTTGTAAAAATCCTGTCCAAAATGGGTATTTCCACGATCCAATCGTACCGTGGTGCACAGATTTTCGAAGCGGTAGGTCTGAAACAGGAATTCATCGATCAATACTTCACCTGGACACCATCTCGTATTGGTGGGATTGGTCTGGAAGAAGTAGCGGTGGAAGCACTGACGCAGCATAATCGTGCATTTACAGACAAGGACGGTAATGACCGTGTGCTGGATTCCGGCGGTGATTACCAGTGGCGTAATGACGGAGAAGAGCATATGTTCAATCCGCAAACGATCCACCTGCTCCAACATTCGGTACGCACAGGCGACTACAAGCTGTACAAAAAGTACGCTGCGCTGGTCGATGGCGAGAACGAGAAGCATCTGACACTGCGTTCCCTGCTCAAGCTGAAGCCTAATGGTGCTCCGGTGCCACTGGAAGAGGTAGAGCCAATTGAATCGATCATGAAACGCTTCAAAACAGGCGCTATGTCATTTGGCTCCATCAGTAAGGAAGCGCATGAGAGCCTGGCGATTGCGATGAACCGTATTGGCGGTAAGAGTAACAGCGGTGAGGGTGGCGAAGACCCTGCACGCTTTATTCCAGATGCGAATGGCGATTCTCGTCGTAGTGCGATCAAGCAGGTTGCTTCCGGTCGTTTCGGCGTTACGTCGAACTATCTGGTTAATGCAGATGAAATTCAAATTAAAATGGCACAGGGCGCGAAGCCTGGTGAAGGTGGACAGTTGCCTGGCCGTAAAGTATATCCATGGGTGGCAGAGGTTCGTCACTCTACACCGGGCGTAGGCTTGATCTCGCCGCCTCCGCATCACGATATCTATTCGATCGAGGATCTGGCAGAGCTGATCTATGATCTGAAAAATGCGAACCGTCGTGCGCGTATCAACGTGAAGCTTGTATCCGAGGTAGGCGTAGGTACAATCGCTGCGGGTGTGGCTAAAGGCCGTGCCGATGTTATTCTGGTGAGTGGTTATGATGGCGGTACAGGTGCATCTCCACAGGGCTCGATCCGTCATGCGGGTCTGCCATGGGAGCTTGGACTGGCGGAAACGCAGCAAACGCTCATTATGAACAATCTGCGTGACCGTGTCGTGCTGGAAACAGACGGCAAAATGCTGAGCGGTCGTGACCTTGCGGTTGCTGCATTGCTTGGCGCGGAGGAGTATGGCTTCTCAACCGCACCACTCGTTTCGATCGGCTGTATTATGATGCGTGTCTGCCAGATGGACACCTGTCCAGTCGGCGTAGCTACACAGAATCCAGAGCTGCGTAAAAACTTCACCGGTGATCCTCAGCATGTCGTGAACTTTATGAAGTTCGTAGCACAGGATCTGCGTGAGATTATGGCAGAGCTTGGTTTCCGTACTGTGAAGGAAATGGTTGGTCGTCTGGATTGTCTGGATGCTACCGCAGCCGATGTGCACTGGAAGAAGAAAGGTCTGGATCTGTCCGTATTGCTGCACCAGCCACAGCTTCCAGAAGGCAGCGAGCGCTTCAATGTACAGCAGCAGAACCATCTGCTGGAAGAAACGCTCGATCTGCGTCAATTGCTGCCACTCGCAGCTCCTGCACTCGAAAATGGGACAGCGGTTCAGGCTGAACTGGATATCTGTAACGTCGACCGTGCGGTAGGTACGATTCTCGGTAGTGAAGTCACACTCAAATACGGTGCGGCGGGTCTACCGGATGATACGATCTCGTTTACATTCAAGGGCTCGGCTGGACAAAGTCTGGGTGCATTCGTACCGAAGGGTATTACACTTCGTGTCGAAGGTGACTGTAATGACTATGTTGGTAAAGGTCTGTCCGGTGGTAAAATTATCGTGAAGCCTGATGCGGCGGCTACATTCGCTGCGGAGGACAATATCATTATCGGTAACACAGCGCTATATGGAGCAACAAGTGGTGAAGCCTATATTAGCGGTATCGCTGGTGAGCGCTTTGCCGTACGTAACTCCGGTGCGAAGGTCGTTGTTGAAGGCGTGGGTGACCACGGCTGTGAATATATGACTGGTGGACGTGTCGTTGTACTCGGCTCGACTGGACGTAACTTTGCCGCAGGGATGTCGGGCGGTATCGCGTATGTGCTTGATCCAAGTCACGATTTCGTTGGTCGTTGCAATCTGGAAATGGTGCTGCTGGAAGATATCGAGGACGCAGACGAGCTGGCTGAGCTGCGCGCTTTGATCGAACAGCATGTAGCCTATACAGGTAGTGAAGCAGGTAAGCGTGTGTTGGAAGATTGGGAACACCAATCGAAGGATTTCGTTCGTGTCATTCCGAAAGACTACAAACGGATGCTCGAGCAAATCCGCAAAGTTCACGAAAAAGGTCTGACAGGCGAAGCGGCATTGCTCGCAGCGTTTGAGGCTAATATGCGTGAACTGGCACGTTCCGGTGCGTAATCTACTGCAAGCCCTGGGGATGTTACTGGC
The DNA here is from genome assembly GCF_014645615.1 of Paenibacillus hunanensis. GTDB lineage: Bacteria > Bacillota > Bacilli > Paenibacillales > Paenibacillaceae > Saccharibacillus > Saccharibacillus hunanensis. The sequence goes on from NZ_BMMB01000001.1 coordinate 298,512, forward strand.
ACTGTTTGAAGTATTTGAGTAGTGCTGGTAACGCCATTGTTAATAATTTAATTATTAATGCTGATTTAATTTAGAACCCGCTCTATGCGGTGGCTATCATCGGGATAGCTGCTGCGTAGGGACGGGTTCTTTTTTGTATCAAGGGGAGGGTGTGTTACAATGAAGGCGCTACAGTGTAGTAGAGCAATAGGAGAGAGGTCGAATGAAGCCTACAGCAGGGGAGAGTAGAGTAGTCGGCGTGCATTAGGGCTTGCTGTGTGTGATGCACCATTAGATCGTGTGGTGTTTTAGCTAAAGGGTGAATAGAAAGGCAGTCGATGTAGCAAGAGAATTAGGAGTTAAACCATTGATGTACATACGTACTCTTGCTGTGACGAGTCTACAGTACACATTTGAAAGGGGCTAGATGATGACGATACAGGCAAAGCAACCACGGTCTTTATGTCAGTTACCCGATGGTAGACCTGAAGGCCATTCCTCCATGCAGCAAAAGAATGGGAACGAAGCAACTCGCACCGCAGGTGAGCAGCGATCGCCAGCGCAATCTGTCCAGTCGGCGCCTGGTGCTGGTGGTACAGATGCAACGACAGCAAGCCATTCGACAGCAGGTAGCACGATCGATCATCTTGCAGCGCCTGTTGTTCAATTTCGCGGTGTAACGAAAAAAATAGGCTCAAAGACGATCATTGATAATCTCACGCTGGATGTACCAGCAGGCTGTGTATTTGGCTTTCTAGGACCGAACGGCTCAGGCAAGACGACGACCATCCGTATGCTCGTTGGGTTGATGTCTCCGACTTCAGGCGATATTCGCATTGAAGGGCAAAGCATCCGCACACATTTTGAACAAGCGATTAGCAAAGTCGGCGCAATCGTCGAGAATCCTGAAATGTACAAGTATATGACCGGATATCAGAATCTCATGCATTATGCACGAATGTCACCGGGCGTGACAAAGGAACGGATCGCTGAGGTAGTCGATTTTGTCGGACTTGGCGGCCGTGTACGCGATCGGGTAAGCACATATTCGCTCGGGATGAGACAACGTCTGGGCGTTGCACAGGCATTGCTGCATCGTCCACGGCTGCTCGTGCTGGATGAGCCGACTAATGGTCTTGATCCACAGGGGATTCGTGAACTACGGGATTATCTGCGTGCGCTCAGTCGTGAGCAGGGAACGACTGTTTTCGTATCCAGTCACCTGCTATCTGAGATGGAGCTGATGTGTGATACCGTCGCAGTCATTAATGGAGGTCGATTGGTGGATGTGCGTCATTTGCACGGACAGACTACAGGATCGGTTGCATCCGCTACGGAGGAGCTCATCACCGTCCGTTTTGATACCGATCAGCCTGAGCAGGTACATGGCCTCATTCCAGGCAGTTATATCGAGGGTACTAGCTGTGTTGCCCGCGCGACACGCTCCGATATTGCTCGCTTGAACGCGCAGCTTGTGCAGCAAGGCATTGCCGTATATAGCATCGTGCCGATGCGTCAGACGCTGGAGGATCAATTCCTGGCGATGACACGCGAAGGTGGTGTGCGCTATGACTAACTTTATCCAGCTCATCTGGAATGAAATGCTGAAAATTGTACTGCGCATCTCCAACTGGGTCATGCTCATTTTACTGCTTGTTTTGTCACCGTCACTCTTATTGTTATTTAAGCTTGGCGATTATCCGAGTCCTGCATTGATGGCATTTCAAGACTCGTTTGCGATGTTTTTCCTGGTGGTACTATTCATGCTCATCGTTGCCTCAGAATCGGTGGCAAGTGAGTTTACGAGTGGTACGGTCAAGCTATTGCTTATTCGTCCATGGCAACGATGGAAGATTCTATGCTCGAAGTTTCTGGCGATGGCCATTTTCCTGTTTATTTTAACGCTGCTCTTCTCCCTGATTAATCTGGCGATATCGTATATGTTGTTTTCGAGCAACGTGACCAGCTTGCCGTATGGGGCAGCAACTTCACTAGAAGATAATCTATTGCTGCTGATCGCTTACTCCTTTATTCGTGCGCTGATCTTAGCGACATTTGCATTTATGCTGTCTGCCTTATTCCGCTCCGCAGCTGTAGCGATCACATTATCGATGCTGCTCTATTTTTCCGGCACCATTACGAATGGGCTTTTACGCGCATTTTTAAAACCGGAGGATTACTGGATTACGAAATATTTGCTGTTCACGAATCTCGATCTAACACAGTATTTCTCCAATCCAACAGGGAACTTTGGTGTAACCTCTGTAGGCTGGTCGCTATTCATTATGGCAGTATACTTCGTTCTCTTCGCACTCATTTCCTGGGTTTCGTTCTCAAAACGAGATGTTCGTGCATGATGGCGTAGTCGTCTAATCAATAAGGGATGATTGGGCAGGTGATGTGACGACAATATGAGCCCTTGTGTAGCGAGTAGATAGGTCATACTGCTATACGTATTGCCTCTAATCTCATCTGACCCGATAGCATAGGCACAGATATCCTGAAATAAATAGTCATCCATGTTCAAGGTTATAAAGCTCACCTGTACGATAAAGTTGTCCATATAGATGGCGGCTGTCGGTTACGGATGAATGAAAAGCCTTCTGTTTCTTATGCAGAAGGCTTTTTGGTGTGATTATGATGTATAGCATCTTCGTGCCGTACTCCTTTGTTGTCACACTACCTTTATCCATACTGTCTCTATCCGTACTACCTCCATCTCATACTACCCTCATGCTTCACTACCTTGATACTACATATACTTACCTGCTCACGATTACATCACAACGATCATTTACAATATTCAATTCCCTATCTATCACTATATAGCTTGTTCAACTATATCGCGTCGTGATATAGTAAGTCTATACACTATATCGCGCCACGATATAGTTGGGCGAATGAAAGTGGTGACAGGATGAACGATAAAATACGAAGCTATTTGCCAATGACGGAAACCGCCTTTTACATTTTACTAACGTTGCAAAAGGTTCGTTACGGCTACGGCATTATGCAGGACGTGGAGAGCTTGACCAAGGGACGAATCAAGCTCGGTGCAGGCACGATCTATGGCAGTCTGTCCCGAATGGAAAAGGATGGTCTGATCAAGGTGGTAGGTGAAGAGAATCGGCGTAAGTCGTATATCGCTACAGAGCTTGGTAGCGAGTTACTGCGCGAGGAGATTGCTCGAATTAGCGAGCAGTATCACAATGCAATGCAAATGGAGGGGATCAATGATGAGCAGCACTAAAAGCGTATTTCGCTGGTGGTGGATCTGGCAGTCGGAGAAGATCGAGGAGTGGTTGGAGGAGCAGGAGCGGCAGGGCTGGCATCTGATGGAGGTGAAGCCGAATCTGATGCGGTTTTATTTTCAAAAGGGCGAGCCGCGTACGATTCGTTATGTGTTTGATTACCAGACAGAAGTGAATGACGATTATATCATGCTATACGAGGATGCGGGCTGGGAGCCTTTGAATAACGGCAAACATAGCTGGTATCTGTGGCGTAAGCCGTACGAGGCGAATAAGCCTGAATCACGTCCGGAAATTTATTCAGATATCGATTCGGTGATTCAGCGTAATGATCGGATGAAGAGAACACTGATTATCGTGGGTGTAATCCTGATTCCGCTTATGATGAGCGTTATGATCACACAGCCATTATGGCAGGTTCGTCTTGCTTTTCTCATCTCGTATTTGTGCATCTGGGTTCTATTTATGTACGGGATCAATCGTCTCAGTGCTCAAAACCGTAAGCTACGCTCACGCTCCGTTTCGTCTCATCGTTAGCTGCTAGGATATCTACACATCATGTCAATGTACTCAAAATGTGCCTCTATACCTTTTCAATAACAAGTCACTCTCACGTTGTGATATAGAGTGGCTTTTTCATTTTATTATATAAAATACCCATCATTCAGCACCTCAATAAATGCCGATAATGCTTCACTATTTTTATAGCTCAGCCTCGCAAGTCCTCACGGTAAAGTACCCATCAACCTCGCCGCTGATCATGTAATTCCAACATGTCTATGTTTACAGATACGATGCTATAAAACGAACAAGCCAGATCGAGTGCTTTTTGCTCCGGAAAAATAACTCCAATCCATCACCCCCAATTTACCTCCGCCTTCCATGAAAAACCGTCTTCCATATTATCCAATCCACAACAAAAATCCCACAACCCCATTTCCTCGATGATAAACATCAAATAGCCCAACATATGTCGTTATGTTTATAGCGAAATCTGCGTACTGAGATGCTAATATTGCAAATGTAAGCGCTTATCTCATATTTTGGTAATTATTGCTGAGTGGATAAACCACTATTAGCATACCCAAGAGGAGGAAATAAAGTGTCTAAAAAATCAAAGCTGTGGAAAGTTGTCGGAACGGTAGCGATGACAGGGGTACTCTGCACCACATTCATGTCGGAGTATAGCTATGCGAGTCTCACGAATGGCAGTAAGTTTCTAGGTAACATTATTGCCGGCAGTGTCCCGTCCAGCTACGGTACATACTGGAATCAGGTGACTCCAGAGAACTCCACCAAATGGGGAGCGGTTGAAGGCAATCGCAATTCGATGAACTGGGGCCAGGCAGATATGGCATATAACTATGCACAGAGCAAAGGCTATCCGTTCAAATTTCATACATTGGTCTGGGGAAGTCAGGAGCCTACCTGGGTGAAAAATCTGTCCGCAGCCGAACAGAAAGCTGAGGTAACCCAATGGATTCAGCTTGCAGGTCAAAAATATGGCAAATCCGCATTTGTCGATGTGGTGAATGAACCGCTTCATGCGAAGCCATCTTACCGCAACGCGATCGGCGGAGATGGTGCGACAGGCTGGGATTGGATCATCTGGTCCTTCCAGCAGGCGAGACAGCAATTCCCGAACTCCAAGTTATTAATCAACGAGTATGGTGTAATCGGTGATCCAGCGCTGGCAGATCAATACGTGAATATCATTAACATTTTGAAAAGCCGCGGCTTGATTGACGGTATCGGTATCCAATGCCACCACTTCAATATGAATACCGTATCCACAAGCACCATGACAACCGTGCTGAACAAGCTCGGTGCCACAGGCTTGCCAATCTACGTATCCGAGCTGGATATGTCCGGTGACGATGCCACTCAGCTGGCACGCTACAAAGAAAAGTTCCCAGTTCTGTGGAATCACCCTTCTGTAAAAGGCGTAACACTGTGGGGCTATATCCAGAACCAAACATGGGAGCCAAACACACATCTGCTGAACAGCAACGGCACAGAACGCCCAGCTCTAAAATGGCTGAAGCAATTCTTCGGTCAATCCGTAACCACTGAAGGCCAATCCATCATGCTGGAAAAAGACAGCATGCAGCCTACCGAGGAAACCGTACAGCAGTAATTGGAAGAAGCACTCTGACACAGCCCAGATATGAATGGAATAGCATGATAATCGATCCGTTACGAAATGAATATCGGTTTGGGGTTGTATCAGATTGGTACTGTGATCGATAGGAAAAGCGATATACCATTCAACAACTGCACATATAGGCTATAAGCTTAGACATCAACAATAACGCTCATTCACAGCAGTATGTCAACCGCTTATTCTATACCGTGTATGCGATTCTAAATGAAAAATATCATTCCAAAAGCATCAGCCTTCCCTTAAATGGGAGCTGATGCTTTTTTCATTGCAACTTATACATACAACAACCAGAATGGTGTGTGTATGAATACTTATGTTTGAAAATAGCACGGAACGAAGGGAAGGAAATAAGGGGAAAGGATGACTTACCGTGTTAGCGATTTTCTAACACGGGGTTCAATAGAAAGTGATTTTTGCGAAGCAAAATATCTTACAGCTTTTGAGCACGGGAATCTACAATTCTCTCCTACTCCGTAGATTCCTGTGCGAGACCGGAGTCCGTCCCCTTATTCCTTCCCGGAGTGGTACCCCTCCAAAACATGAATCTGCAATTTCATTCCAACGCTCAAACAATACAAATCCCACCCCCTGTATCACAAGCTTGCCAAGTTGGTTATATGTTAATGATAAGCTATTGCCAAATAACCCTCCGATTCAGCAGCATTTCTGATATGATATTGTTGGCATAGAGATCCTATCGATCGAACAGGTTAACGTAAGAAAGGAAGGAACCCTGAGCATGGTCTGGTTGTTATTGTTATGTATTCTGTTTATTAGCCAGTGTGGCATTATACTGCTGCTGGAGTTCCGTTCGCCCACCAAGGCAGTAGCCTGGTTGTTCATTTCGTACTGTGTGCCATTTCTAGGCTTTATCATCTACTATTTTGTGGCGCGCAATTACCGCAGTCGGCGCACGATTCGTAAAAAAGGAACGATCCTGTTTCGCGAGGTACGCAGTCGATTATGGAGTCAGGCAGCTGTTATTCAGTCAGCGGACAATATGGGCAATCCCGAATTTCAGACGCAAAGCAGACTGTTTTCGCTATTATCCCATTTGACTGAGAATCCGATCACCTCATGCAGCGAAATTGAAGTGCTGACCGATGGGGAAGCGACCTATGCCGCAATGCTACAGGCATTGGAGCAGGCGCAGCATCATATTCATATTCAGTTTTACATTTTCCGCGAGGATACGATTGGTCGGAAGTTCACCGATATTCTTATACGCAAGGCACAGGCTGGGGTCAAGGTACGTATGATGTGTGACGGACTTGGTAGTTATCATTTGAAGGATCGCTTTGTCCGTGAGCTAAAGGAGGCAGGGATTGAGTTTTACTTTTTCCTGCCGCCATTCACATCGTTTATCCAGCGTGAGGTCAATTACCGCAACCACCGCAAAATACTGGTCATCGATGGCGAGATTGGCTTTATCGGCGGCTTGAATGTGGGTGACGATTATCTCGGTCATGATCCGAAGCTTGGATACTGGCGTGATACACATCTACAGGTGCGCGGCGATACCGTGTACTTTTTGCAAATTGTATTTTTGGAGGACTGGGAGTTTGCTTCCGGTCAGCGGATTACCGATTCGATCTATTTTCCAGTTCATCAATGTGCAGGCAGTGAACGAGCGCTTATCGTTGCGAGTGGGCCGGACCGTAACTGGAATGCGATTCAGGAAATGTGCTTTAGCGCGCTTGCGGTGGCGAAGCGCCGTATTTGTATTACGACGCCCTATTTTATTCCAGATCAGAGCATCTATGCTGCACTGAAAACAGCGGCAGTCAGTGGCGTAGAGGTCGATATTATTATCCCTAAAATATCGGACTCTCAGATTGTACAATACGCTTCCCTTTCTTATCTGGAGGAGCTGATGCGTGTCGGTGTACGTGTGCATCAATACGCGAAGGGCTTTGTGCATGCCAAAATTGTGATCATCGACGATCTGCTCGCCTCAGTAGGAACCGCAAATATGGATATGCGCAGCTTTTACAGTAATTTCGAGCTATCTGCGGTGCTGTTCGAGCAGGAGACGATTGAGCGATTGATGGATGATTTTCGCCGTGATTTGCAGGAAAGTGAGAAGATTAATTACCACGAGTTCATCCGTCGTCCACGCACGCAGAAGACGATGGAAACCTTATCCCGTATGCTCTCCCCACTGCTGTAAAAATGCAGGAGAGGGCTGAAGTCACCGCCGAATGTGGTATACTGGAAAAAGAATGAATAAACACGATGCACCGATCATTGATGTGATCGTGCTGCATGATGGAGGATAACATGGCACAATCATTGCCTCAGCAGGTGGCAAGCTTTACGAGCCGCAGTCTGGAGGATACCGAGCGACTGGCAGCCTTTTTGGCGAGTCGTGCGTTTCCGGGCACGATGATCACACTCGATGGCGATCTGGGTGCAGGGAAAACGCATTTTTCCAAGGCATTTGCTAAGCATCTGGGTGTGGCGGGTATGGTCAATAGCCCGACCTTTACCATTATTAAGGAGTATGAGGGTCGAATACCCTTTTACCATATGGATGTGTACCGGATTAGTGAGGATGAAGCAGCTGAGCTCGGTCTGGATGAATACTTTTTCGGGCAGGGAGCAACGCTGGTTGAATGGTCCAGTCGGATCGAAGACCTGCTACCAGAGCAACGATTATCGTTGCGGATTACGGTGAACGCAGACGATAGCCGCACAATCCTGTGCGAGGGATACGGCGATCCATATGGACAATGGTGCGCCGAGTTAAAACAGAATGGAGTCAATGACAATTCATGAGTGAAATGAACGAACAGCCGCGCAAGCGGTTTTTAGTTTTGGATACATCGACAGCCGCCCAGGTAGTTGCGGTCATGGAAGGGCAGAAGGTACTGGCAGCCGAAAGTAGTAATGCCGATCGTAACCATTCGGTAGGCTTATTGGACAGCATCGCCCGTATGCTGGAGGCGGCATCTGTATCGCGCCGCGAGCTGGATGGAATCGCAGTCGGCGTTGGCCCCGGCTCCTATACAGGGATTCGAATTGCTGTAACCACCGCGAAGACGCTGGCGTGGACACTACAGCTACCTGTTGCAGGCTTCTCCAGTCTGGCAGCGCTGGCGCTGAGTGGTTATCTTCAGGCAACTGGTAATGGAGAGAAAAAGGATGCGAACACATTAATCAACACATCTGCTAGCGGAGCAGATGAGCTATCTAATCAGGCGACAGCAGATGCTAATCAGCAGCAGACTGAACAGAGCGTATCCGCAGCAACAACGCAAAGCTGGATTGTACCGCTGATGGATGCACGTCGAGGTCAGGTGTATACGGGTCTATTTACAACAGAGGGTGAAGGCGTACCTCATTGTGTAGAGGCTGATCGGATTGTATTGATGGACGATTGGGTGGATCAGCTAATCGAGCGCTATCGTGTACTGGCTGAGCAGGAGCGTCCTGCCAACGTATATATTGTCGGTGATACGGCGCTGCATGAACAACGTGTGGCGAAGCTTGTGGAGCTGGCTGGAGATCGTGTACAGCTTCTGGCTTGCAGTCTGGAAGCAGAAGATGCAGGGAGCGTCGGAGCCGCAGCATTGCTGTCAGGGCAAAGTGAACCTGCGCATACCTTATTGCCGAACTATACGCAGCTATCGGAGGCAGAAGCCAACCTGCTGCGTCATTCCTGATGAAAGGACGTGCCGACGTGGCCATGTTATCAGAGCAGGGGGAAGAACATCCGGTTCTTCGCCAGATGAGTCTGGACGATCTACCTGCAATTATTGAAATTGAGCATGAGGCGTTTACCCTTCCATGGACAGAGGAAGCGTTTCGCAACGAGCTCATCATGAACCATTTTGCTAAATATATGGTGTTAGAGCTGAACGGCTACATTGTTGGCTATGCAGGCATGTGGACGATTATGGATGAAGCGCATGTGACGAATATTGCGGTTCGTGAAGCCTATCGTGGTAGAGGGCTGGGAGAGCTGCTACTCGTGCGCATGATGGAATGGGCAATGGAGCTTGGTATGATTCGTATGACATTAGAAGTACGGGTGACCAATGAGCTTGCACAAAGCCTGTATCGCAAGCTAGGCTTTACGGGTGCAGGCGTACGTAAAGCGTATTATTCGGATAATAATGAAGACGCACTGATTATGTGGTGCGAGCTCCCTGTCGATGGGGAGTCGGGAAACGGGAAGGAAGCGTGAACGATAGATGATGCATCAGGAGCACCGGGAATCGGTGTGTAATATACTTGCGATCGAGACAAGCTGTGACGAAACCTCGGTTGCGATTGTACAAAATGGGAAGCATGTGCTGTCCAATCTAGTCTCCAGTCAGATCGAGACGCACAAGGCATTCGGTGGCGTTGTCCCCGAGGTGGCTTCACGCAAGCATGTGGAGACGATTACGTTAATGATTGAGCAGGCGGTCGAGCAATCCGGGCTGACACTGGATGATGTATCCGCTGTTGCAGTGACAGAAGGGCCTGGCCTAGTGGGCGCACTACTCGTCGGCATTATGGCAGCGAAAAGTGTCGCCTTTGCACTGGATAAGCCGCTAATCGGTACGCATCATATTGCCGGGCATATTTATGCAAATAATCTGACTGCTGACATTGTCTATCCTGCATTGGCGCTGGTCGTATCGGGTGGACATACCGAGCTGGTATTGCTGGAGCGAGAGGGACAATTTCGTCTGATCGGCAGTACCCGCGATGATGCAGTAGGTGAAGCATATGATAAGGTGGCTCGCGCACTGGGCTTCCCTTATCCCGGTGGTCCCTATGTTGATCGACTGGCGATGGAAGCCGAGTCAGCGGTAGAGCTGCCGCGTGCATGGCTGGAGCCAGATTCCTATGATTTCAGTCTGAGCGGATTGAAGTCGGCGGTGTTAAACGTGGTCAACCAGAAGAAGATGCGCGGCGAGGAGCCGATGACTGCTGAGATTGCACGTGGTTTTCAGGAATCCGTCGTAGAGGTGCTGGTCGAAAAGGCAATCCGTGCGGTAAAAGCCTATGATGTACGTCAACTGCTATTATGCGGTGGAGTAGCTGTGAACAAAGGGCTACGTCGTACATTAACCGAACGCTGTGAGCGTGAAGGCATTGAGCTACTGATCCCACCATTTGAATACTGCACAGATAATGCAGCCATGATCGGTGCCGCAGCTTATTTAAAATGGAAAACAGGGGAGTTCTCCGATCTGCGCATTAAAGGCGATCCGTCGTTATCGCTGGAAAAGTGGTCAACTGCATCGATCGGCTAAGCCTACGCTTCAACAGCCATACCGAATGAGCAGAGTTATACGAAGAGATATGGAGTCACATCAAACAAGACCGTACAGGCAGAGATACACGTTCTGCGCTATACGGTCTTTTTGCTATACCGGAACAGCTCCAGTCGACAATCAACACTGGAAGTTTGGCTAATAATGGGTTTTACAATGGCATGCATCTTAGAGGTGGTTTTGTCAAGATGTTAACAAAGTTATCCACATATCCCCTGAAAAATGTGGGCAAGTTACAAAATGCTTGCTATATCTGTGTTTTTTAAAATCCTCATTCAGGGGATAGTTAAACACAGCTTTCTACCCAAAAACTGTGGACAATGTGCATAACTTGGTGGATAAATATGGATTTTTCTAAAAAAAGCGATTGTACCAACAAAAAACAGCTTTTTTTAATCCTTTTTATCGCTCTAAATCCACTGATTACTGTGGACAAGTCTGTTCACAACATTGTTGAGCTTCTTTTACAAAAAAAGTACGGACTTTTACAATTATATGGACAGGTCTTGACAAGCGTCTATTCAGCAGCTAACAATTCCCATTCCTCATAAGCTTGCTCCAGCGACTGCTGATGGCTGGCAATCTCCTCCTGACGAGTCTGTACCGCAGCATAATCCTGATAAATCTCCGGTAAAGTCAGCTCCTGCTCCAGCTCGGCAATGCGATCCTCATGCGTCGCGATCTCGCCCTCCAGCTGCTCTAGGCGGCGCTTACGATTACGCTCGTCACGCTTGGCCTGCTTACTTTCCTCGAAAGACATTGCAGCCAGACGAGTAGGATCAGTAGCCTGTGCATCTGGCTTCGCTGTTTTCATAGCGTTAGCCGCTTCTTCAGCCGCAATTTCCAGTAGCTCCTGCTTTTTAGCGGTATAATCATCGAAGTTACCGAGATACGTAGTCAGACCATCCGGACGTAGCTCCAGAATACGCTCTGCCATTTTGTTCAGGAAATAACGGTCGTGGGAAATGAACAGCAATGTACCTTCATAATCCATTAGCGCGGATTCCAGCACTTCCTTACTCACCAGATCCAGATGGTTGGTCGGCTCATCCAGAATGAGTACATTCGCTTCCAGCAGCATCAGCTTGCTGAGCGATACGCGTGCTTTTTCTCCACCACTCAGAGCCGCTACCTTTTTGAGCACATCCTCACCGCTAAACAGGAAGTTACCGAGCACGGTACGAACGCGTACCTCCTCCAGATGTGGGAAGCTGCTCCATACTTCCTCCAATACCGTATTGTTCGGATTTAGATGCCCTTGCTCCTGATCGTAGTAACCAATTTTCGTTTTGGCACCCCATTCAATTTTACCGCCATCCGGTGCATGATCACCGATCAGCGCCTTGAGCAGGGTCGTTTTACCTGTTCCGTTCGGACCGATCAGTGCAACCATATCGCCGCGCCACAGCTCGAATGAGATCGGCTCAAACAGCTTTTGCTTGTCCTCATACGATAGCGTTAGATTGTGCACACGCAGCACATCTTTGCCTGACACTACCGAGGTTTCAAATGTAAAGCTCGCCTTTTTCAGATCACCGGCAGGGCGATCCATACGATCCATCTTCTCCAGTGCACGGCGACGACTCTGTGCACGCTTCGTCGTAGACGCGCGAACGATATTTTTCTGGATAAATTGCTCCATACGGGCAATCTCATCCTGCTGCTTTTCAAATTGCTTCATAGCCGAGTCATACTCTGCCGCCTTAATATCGATATAGCGGCTGTAGTTACCGGTATAGCGTCTGGAGCGGTGACGCTCAATCTCGACGATGCTAGTTACGAGGCGATCCAGGAAGTAACGGTCATGGGATACAACCAGCAGAGCGCCAGAATACGCACGCAAATAATCCTCCAGCCAGGCGAGTGTGTCCAGATCCAGATGGTTAGTCGGCTCATCCAGCATGAGCAGATCAGGTGCTTGTAGCAGAATACGAGCGAGTGCCAGTCTTGTTTTCTGACCACCGCTTAATGTCGATACCGGTGTATCCTGTGAAAAATCAGCAAAGCCCATCCCGTGCAAAATGCTGCGAATCCGCGTCTCCATCTCATAGCCACCACGCTCACGGAACCAGTCCGATTGCTGGGAATAGCGTTCTAACAGATCAGCATAAGCTTTTTCATCGCCCATATGTGCCGGATCAGCGATTTGCTGCTCCATCGTACGCAGCTCACGCTCCGTCTCGATCAGATCAGCATACACCGAGCGCATTTCTTCACCGATCGTATTGCCATGGTGCAGCCCGCTATTTTGCGCCAAATAGCCCAGTGTGACTTCCTTACTGCGAAAGATTTGTCCGCCATCGTGGGACATTTCACCAGCGATAATTTTGAGCAGTGTCGATTTGCCGGCACCGTTGACGCCAACCAGACCGATCCGTTCACGCTCCTCAATCTGTAAATTGATGCCTTCCAGCACCGGTGTGATGCCATATAATTTGGTGATACCGCTTGCTTGCAATAACACAGTTCATTCATCCTTTCCTATATGAACAGCGATTCGCTGCTCGGTTCAATTGATCTGTTATACGAGTCCTATACCGATGGATATCGTCAGCTTCGCTTCTACGAAATAAGGCTAGCGGCAGCATCAGCATGGAGCATTTTATAAAGAAGCTTGTGTAGTAGATGGATACAGCGTTGTTGTTCATCGTGCTGCTGTATACGGACAGGGAGCATACACCTTACCCTATACTCAGCCCATCCTGTCTAGTGTACATGAAATGCTGTTATTTTGCATGATTTAATCCGGTATGCTGGCGCAAAAAGAGCTCACTTCCAGCGTATACAAGGGCATGCAAGAAGGGTACATACAATAGAAAGGGAAATTGGTTTTTTGACAGGAAAGTGTTACACTGTCAATATGAATGACTCGTGCCTTTTGCATCTCATTCGCCGGGTCGATGTACGGGAGGCTTTTGATGGAACACCTGAGTGATAAACGGCTACTTCGTGAGCAGCTTCAGCAGCGAAGACGAGAGCTTGATCCAGAGCTACGTGTTCAGCAATCGGCAGAGCTATGTGCGATTGCATCAGCGTATATTCATCGCTTGCGAGAGCAGAAGCGTAACCAGCCTTTTACGGTGTTCAGTTATTTGGCTTACCGGGATGAGCCGGATACATTGCCCTTGCTGGAGCAGTGCTGGAAGCATGGTGATCGTGTACTGGCGCCTCGTATTCAGCGAGAGCAGCAGGGCATTTTTGAATTGTATGAAATTAGTGGAATTGATGATGTTGAGCCTGGCATGTATGGCATTCCTGAACCACAGGCACATACCGCTCATTATCCAACCGAGCGCTGGCATGAGATTGATCTGGTAATTGTACCGGGTCTTGGCTATGATCGCTCTGGCGGACGGATCGGCTATGGTGGTGGATATTATGACCGCTTTATGGCACAGCTTACCGTTGCTGATCGGAATCATCGATCGTCTCATAAATCTTCTCCACTACTGGCAGCACCGGCATTCCATCAGCAGCTGGTACGACATATTCCGATGGAGCCGCATGATTTTCGAATTCATCTATTATTTACACCTTCCGGAGTAATTCATACACATGAATGACGGTGTACCGTTATCTTATAGATTAAGCAAGCGACGAAAGTTGGGATTTCATTGAGTCATGAAGGACATAACGAATATGAGGGCTTGCCGACCGCTAGTGGGCCACTCACTCATTTTAATGAGCAGGGCAGAGCACGAATGGTTGATATTTCAGGCAAAGAAGAAACGGTACGTGTAGCTGTAGCTACCAGCCAGGTCACGATGCAGCCTTCCACACTGCAAGCGATTCGCTCCGGCGAAGTGGGTAAAGGAGATGTACTCGCGGTCGCGCAGGTAGCAGGCATACAGGCAGCCAAGCGTACCTCCGACTGGATTCCAATGTGCCATCCATTGCCATTAACGGGTGTGAATATTACATTTCAGGATAACGGCAAGGATGAACTATATATTGAGGTCAAGGTGAAGACCGAAGGCAAGACAGGCGTTGAAATGGAAGCATTAACCGCCGCTTCAGCCGTTGCTCTAACGATCTATGATATGTGCAAAGCGTTACAAAAAGATATGGTGATCGGCCCTACGCTGCTGCAATCCAAGAGCGGCGGCAAAAGCGGAGATTTCACCAGAGGCTAACGACAGCGACACCAATAACAAGCTTAAATAGCAATGAAGATACAGAAGCAGCCGAAACAAAGATGGCATAGAGATGGGAGGGTGAGCGTATGGTTTGGAGAACGGCTATTTTAACTGCCAGTGATAAGGGAGCTCGCGGTGAACGTGAGGATACGAGTGCACAGGTCATTCGCGAGCTGGTAGAAGAGGAGCTTGGCGGTGAGATCGTAGAATACCGTGTCGTACCGGATGAGCCGGATGAGATTATCGCGGCACTGATCGAAATGACCGAATATTTTAATGCGGATCTGATCCTAACGACTGGCGGAACCGAGCTTGCCCAGCGCGATGTGACACCGGAAGCAACGCGGCGTGTCATTCAGCGCGAAGTACCGGGTATGGCAGAAGCGATGCGTGCTACAGTGATGCAGAAAAATCGTTCAGCTATGCTGTTCCGTGGCATTTGCGGTATTCGTGAGCGCAGCCTGATCGTGAATCTGCCAGGAACACCGAAGGGTGTGCACGAGCATCTGGCAGCAATTATGGATCAATTGCCAGAAGCGTTACTGATGATTACAGGTCAATATCGCCCTGGGGATGAGCGTTAACTCTAGCAGTTTGAGCTCTCATATTGCTGCATAGATACGGTCATGTCATAGCCACGGGTCGGGATGCTTCATATACAGATCGCTGATCAGGTAGAAGCTTCACGATGCAACAGGTATACTAGCATGAAAAGATGAGGACACAGCACAATTTTTCCAGATGGAGGAATTGTGTGTATTTGTGTGGAAGCAGGAAAATATTTTACGTGATCCAATAGTGAAGCGAAGTGCGTAGTTATGCTATGATAGGAGCACGATAGACGGATGCTGTCGTACAATGAAGGAGGAGTTCCAATGTTTAACGGTCTGGGTATTGGCCCAACTGGCTTCATTTTGCTCATTATACTAGCGCTTATTTTATTTGGTCCGAACAAGCTGCCAGAGCTGGGACGTGCAGTAGGACGTACATTCCGCGAGTTCAAGGAAGGTACACGCGATATGATGAAGGAAGAAGATAATAAAACAAAGGCACCAGCAGAGCCAGTTCAAGCGACTCAGCTACAGCAGGAGTCGAAGCCAGTAGACAAACTTTAATCCTACCTACCCGGTGCTTCGTTCAAAGCAGAACGTCATCACCGTTCAACTATGACGGAGGCTAGCTCTATAGAGCCTCCGAATCCCTTCCTTTTTGGAAGGGATTCTTTTCGTATAGGGCGAAAGGGAGCTGCTCGGAATCTGTCCTGTTTATACTACAGGGCATGAAGAAGTGAGGGAATCCATGAACAAATTAGAAAAAGAAATGTCGCTGCTGGATCATCTGACCGAGCTTCGGCGCAGGCTCATTATTGTGATCGCGGTGCTATTTTTCGGTATGATTCTAGGCTTGTTCGTCGCTCAGCCGGTCTATCAATATCTGGTGTCTGCTGAGACAGCGCGCAATCTGGTCTTCCATGTCTTTTCCTTCTGGGATGGCATTGGCTTATATATGAAAATCGCGATGGTTGTCGCGTTCGCCTTAACCTTACCATGTGCGTTGTTCCAGCTGTGGGCATTTGTTAGCCCGGGCTTGCTACCTAAGGAGCGGCGAACGGCCTTACGTTATATCCCATTTGTATTTTTAATGTTTATCATTGGTGTATTATTTGCGTATTATGTTGTGTTTCCGATGGCGCTTACCTTCACCTCGCAGGTGACTCGCAGCATGGGGCTGGAAGAAACGTATGGTGTAGTGCAATATTTTACGTTTATGTCCAATATCGTTTTTCCTGTGGCAGCCTTGTTCGAGCTTCCGCTGGTCATTATGTTTTTGACCACACTGCGTATCGTATCGCCTGCTCTGCTGCGTAAGCTGCGGCGAATTGCTTACTTTGTGCTTGTGTTTATCGCGGTTGTCGTTACGCCACCTGACTTTATCTCCGACATTCTGGTGGCGATTCCACTGCTTGGTCTGTATGAGCTGAGTGTATTCCTGTCGTCGATCGTCTATCGTAAGCAGCAGGCAAGAGATCGAGAACATCTTGAGGAATAAAGTAAATGACAGGACGCATGAGCCGATAACATCAAGGATGATGAATTAGTTAAACGAGTAAGTTATTTGACAAAAATGTCGACAAAGACAGAAAAGTAAAGAATAATATACGGATAAAATCACAAATCCAAAGACTGTTATTGGAAATTGTAAATACTATTTCTACTGAATTTTAGATTTGAAATATCTCTATTATGCATCCAAGTGCTCTTCCAGTGTCACTCGATCATGCAGGTAAATGCCTGTAGATACTGGAAAAGCACTTTTTTTACTTAATTATCTATTAAAACACTATCTTTTTTTAGCATAGCCGATTATAACTAGTAAATAAGGACTGATTTGAACGGTAACCTTTTGTAGAATAAACACGACAAACGCAGGTTGCTGGAATTGAACGGGTGAATGGGAGGAATGCGAAGATAAAGAGAAGCCAAACCTGTAAACCATAGCCTATACGATCGGCTTTGTGATTACATAATTCCACTCGCAGTGGAGCTTTACGAAGCCAGCAGGCGCACATATCCAGTATATAAACAAAAGGGGTTACGACATTGAAAAAAGTAGTCTTTCTAATCATTACATCTGCTTTGATTTTTTTACTGCCTACACTGGGGAGTATTGTAAGATGGGGAGGCTTGCCGGAAGGCTATGGTTTGTTTCCGGCACAGCAGGCAGGGAATGATCCCGGCTTTAATCTAACCTATTTCATCTGTGCTTCTGTCGTTGCTGCGTTTATTTTAATCTTCCTCTTATTCCCGAGATTGTTTGGCTTTAAAAAGGTAGTGGCAGCACCGGTTGTACGCCAAAAGGTAAATTTCCCATACTGGTTCTGGGGAGCGCTACCTGTACTGATCATTTGCTGGATTATCATGTGGACACGCGCGAAGATTCCCGTTGATCTTGAACCGATTACCTCTCTCCCGATTTCCTTCTCACTTGAACGTTATACTTTTGTACCGTTATGGTGGTCATTCATTTGTATTTTGGATGGCATTGTCTATAAGCGTAATAATGCGATATCTCTATTGTCGATCAAGCCACGCGTGATGCAGGTGCTCGCTGTGGTGTCGTGTTATAGCTGGTTTGCCTTTGAATATTTGAACTTTTTCGTTATGGAAAACTGGTATTATCCGAATAATCACGTTATGAGTGACTTCGGTAATATCTTCTGGTTTTCATTATCTTATACAACAGTATTGCCAGCTATTGTAGAATGGTATTTATTACTTAAAACGTTCCCGCGTATGCGTGATCGTTACAGTAACGGGCCACGCTTGAAGGTGAATAAGGGCTGGCTGATCGCTTTGTATATTGTAGGCCTGGTATTGTCCTTACTGATGGGCTATTTCCCTTACCAATTGTTCTGGGTATTATGGGTCGCGCTGGTGCCGCTATTATCAGCAGCAATGGGTCTGACTCGTCTATGGACACCATTTACCCCAATTCGCGAGGGCAACTGGTCACCTATTTTACTGATTGCTATCGGTACCGTATTAAATGGCTTGTTCTGGGAAATGTGGAACTTCGGTAGTGAATGGTTCAAATCGGGATATCCTGCGAATCCGAACTATTGGAAATATTCTGTTCCTTATCTGGATAAGTTTCATATTTTCTCTGAAATGCCGATTCTGGGCTATTTCGGATATTTATTCTTTGGCGTCAATTGTTGGATTTTGTGGTTAGCAGCAGCATATATTTTCAAATTTAACCCTAACTTTGAGCTGGATGGTAGACAGGATGAAACGAGGGGACGCTAATGATATGGAAAGATCACAAATACACGGTGATAGAGGAAATTGCAGATCACGGCAATAAAGCTATTTATCGCTGCATTAATAATCTTTCCGGACAACGTGTAATTGCTAAGGTGCTTGGAGCTAAAGTATCTACCTATGAGTCGATTATGCGTATCAAAAAAGAATACAAGCTACTATCAGAGCTCAGTCCGACCATCTCAGGCATTATTCGCCCGATCCAGCTAGAGGAACGCGGCGGCTATATGATTTTGACACTGGAGGATATCTCTGGAGATTCGCTAAAAAGCATCATGAAAAAGCAGCATCTGGATACGCAAACCATTTTGCAGCTGGCGATCAAATTGACCGATATTATCGGCAGCATTCATGATCGCCAGATTATCCATAAGGATATTAAGCCTGCCAATCTCATCTGGAACCGTGAGACAGACGAGCTGCGCTTGATTGACTTTGATCTGTCCGTGCGCTGGAGTAATGAAAAGCTGGATTATGTGGCTACCGGTGTGATGGAGGGAAGTCTCGGCTACATTTCTCCGGAGCAAACGGGCAGAATTAACCGTACGATCGACTATCGATCTGACTTTTACTCGCTTGGTGTCACGCTGTACGAGATGCTGACAGGTAGCCGTCCACATCCTGTCGCGACGACGATGGAGCAGATCTATGCGATTATCGCGAGAAAACCGGTATCTCCTTATGAGCAGACGAGTGGCAAGGTTCCAGAGACGCTCTCTAATATTGTAATGAAGCTGCTTGAAAAGTCGCCAGAGGATCGCTACCGTAGCGCGTATGGCATTCGTGCCGATCTGAAGAAGTGCCTTGCTTCTCCAATGAATTATCAGTTTAAGGTCGGTCAGGATGACCGTATGACCTTTTTCCGCATTCCACAGCGATTGTATGGTCGTGATGCCGAGCTGACGATGCTGGAGCAGGCGCTAGATCGTAGCATTCAGGAGCGTGTGCAGCTCGTGCTCGTTGCTGGTGAAGCTGGTGTGGGTAAAACGGCACTCGTGAATGAGCTACAAGCGACAGTGTCTGCACGTAAAGGTCACTTTGTACAGGGGAAATTCGAGCAATATAACAAAAATATTCCGTATAGTGCCTTTGTTGAAGCATTGCGTGTATTGCTCAGTCAGTGGCTGAATAGCCCTGATGAGGAGCGCACAAGCTTACAGCATGCCTTGAAGCTGAATCTTGGTACAAATGCGGGTCTGATGACCCGCTGGCTACCAGAGCTGGAGCAATTGATCGGATCACAGCGTGAGCCAGACCAGCTGCTGCCAGTCGAAGAGAACAACCGATTTTTCCTGTCCGTATTGCGATTGTTGGAAACGCTGGCAAGTCAGCAGAAGCCGATTGTTTTGTTTATGGATGATGTGCAGTGGGCAGACATATCGAGTGTACAGCTTTTTACCCGTTTACTAGAAAGCAAAACACTGAAACGAGTCATGATTATCGCTTCATATCGTCCAAATGAAGTGAATGAGTTGCATCCACTTACCGCAGCCATTGAGCGTGTGCAGGAGCAGGAATTTATTCATCAAATGCACCTACAGCCACTGAGTGAGCCGGTTATTCAACAGTTTATTAACGATACGGTTGAATTGAATCCTCAGCAGCTCAAATGGCTGGCGCCTGTTATTCATCGCCAAACTAGCGGTAATCCATTTTTCGTGCAGGAGATACTGAAGGACTTATACAAGCAGAATGCGATCTATTTTGATCAGATGACTGGTGAATGGACGTTTGATTCGGTACAGATTCGTTCGCTAACATCGAACGAGGATCTGATCGATTATTTGATTCAGAAAATGAAAACTCTACCGGCAGAAACGCAATTGATTTTGAGCATTGCTGCATTGATCGGTCGTAGCTTTCACTGGCGTGTATTGCAATTGATCGGATATGCCGAAAAGAATCAGCTATTGCCTGCATTATTGCTGGCGGTAGAGGAGGATATTTTAGTGCCGTTACAGGCAAGCTATCATCTGCTTGATGCATCAACATTGTCTGAAGATGAGCTGGATCGGCTGAATATTCAGTTTGCCTTCCAGCATGATAAGCTTCAGCAGGCATTGTACCAGATGATCGATCCCCAGTTGCGTCAGCATCTGCATTTGAAGCTGGGCTGGTTATTATTAGAGCAGCCGGAACAGAGCATCCAGACCGATATTATGGATATTGCTGGACATCTGAATAAAGGCATTACATTAGTTGCTAACGATATCGATCGAGAGCGTCTAATCGAAGTGAATATGCAGGCAGGACGACGTGCGAAAAAGGCATTTGGTTATGCAGCCGCATTGACGTTTTTACAGGCGGCGATGGATCTGTCCAATGTACAGCACTGGTCTACTCACTATGAACGGATGTATGAATTATATTTCCTGTACAGCGAATGTGCTTATTTGATCCAAAATTATGATCGCGGTAATGAGATTAGTAAGGCATTGCTAGAACGTGCACATACGGATATTGAGCGTGCGACCATTTATGAAATGCGTTCCAGTCACTATATGTATCTCGGTATGATGGCAGAGGCAATTGCTGCTGGCAAGTCAGGATTGGCTTGTCTGGGCTTCGCTGTACCAAAACGATTAACGATGGTCATTGTAGGCAAAGAACTCATTGCTGTCAAAATCAAAATCGGTAGACGCAAGCCTCAGGAGCTACTCGAAGGCCCAGAAGTCAAAGATCCAAGAATGAAAATGATTATGCGATTGTTGCGTGGCTTTGCAGCACCTGCATTTATTAGTGGCGAAAAGGAATTGTTCGCCTGGTCGGTGCTCCGACAAACGGGACTTTCGGTTCGTCATGGCAACTCGCCCGAATCCGCAGGAGCTTATGTAGGCTATGCGATGCTACTGGCCGGGCTTGGTGATTTTAAAGGAGCTGAGGAATACGGTCAGCTGGCTGTACAACTGAATCGCAATTATGAAGATTTGCAGTGGCGAAGCCAGATCCATGTGCTATACAGCCTGTTCTGCTATAGCTGGAGTCACGATTGGGAAACACTGGAGGAGCAATATAGTCGCACTATGGAGTACAGCCTTCAATCCGGGGATATGCTGTATTTGGCACATGCCTGTTATTATATGAACCTGTGGAATCCAGGAATGGAGATCGAGACGTATTTGCAGGAAAGCGACTTTATGCTGGACAAGATTGAGAATACAGGCTATATGCCTGCACTGGCGACAGCACGCTTAGCTCAGCAAAAGTTCAGACTGCTGGCAGGTAAGCTGGAGCATACCGATTCACTGAACGAAGGAGCCTTTAATGAACAGGAATACCTCGATCTGCTAGAAGGTGCACGCTATTATTCTGGTATTGCGATCTATTATGTTACGCATTTGCAGATCGCCTTCTTGTTTGAACAACGTGGTCGCTCCCGAGAGCTATTGGAGCAGGCGGATCGTGTGATGCCAACGCTCGCAGGCTCGGCTTTCATGGAGGAAGCGATCTTTTATACCTTTATGTGTCTTGCAGCCGATTATGATCTGTACAGTATCCATGAAAAGCGCAGGGTACGGAGTAGAATGAAACGCGAGCTGGGCAGAATGAAGAAGCTTGCTGCACACCATCCGCATAACTTCCTGTCTCAATATGAGATGATGCAAGCCGAATGGCTTCGTCTTCAAATGAACTACCGTGAAGCGGAGAAGCACTATCATCAGGCGCTACGGCATAGTGAACAGGGACACTTTACACGTTATAAGGCAATCGCCAGCGAGCTGGCTGGACGCTTTTATTTGGAGCGTCAGTTGCCCGAAATTGCGGCTTATTATGTGAAGCAGGCATCTTACTACTATTCCGTCTGGGGAGCCAAGGCAAAGGTCATGCAGCTTCAGGAAGCCTACGAGGAATTAATGGGACATATTCAATGGTTGCCGCTGCATGGCGATCAAACGATGAGCATCTCTACCGAAAATATCGATATTCATCTGCTGCTCAAGGCTTCGCAATCGTTCTCGCGTGAAATCGAGATCGATCAGCTGCTGCATAGTATCATGAACGTGGTGCTGATTAATGCAGGGGCGCAGCGCGGCTGTATGATTATGAAGTCTGGACCGAGTCTATGGGCAGAGGGGCGATATGATGAGAACACCGATCAGGTAGATGTGCGCATTCATCATGATCAGCTCGCAATGGGGACTGAATTTCCATGGCTGACCCTGGAAGAAGTTGCTTCCGGTCAAGAGACGCTCATTTATAATGATGCGCGGTTGAGTAATCGGTTATCTGATATACGCTATATGACAGAGTATCAGCCCAAGTCCGTGCTGTGTATGCCGCTGGTGAATCAGGAGCGTGTGATCGCAGTCATCTATCTGGAGAACAATCTGATCACCGGTGCCTTCACACGTGAGCGACTGAATATGATCAATCTGCTTTCCCGTGAGATGGTGTATGCGATTGAGAATGCCAGTCTGTACAACGAGCTGGAGCATCTGGTCACGCAGCGTACCGAGGAACTGGAGATCAAGAACGATCAATTGCTCAAGTACCTCGATATTGTCGATAAAAATGTCATTATTGCTAATATCGATATCTACGGTCGTATTACTCATGTGAGTGAAGAGTTTTGTTTCCTAACTCGTTACAAGCGTGAAGAGCTGATCGGCAAGCCGCATCAATTTTTCCAGCCACCATCATCCCAGAGGGGAGACATACTGGAAGTCTTTGCGATCAATGAGCATCGCACCTGGCATGGCGAGCTACTTCAATTTTGCCGTGATCACAGTACGTTATGGCTTGATATGGTCATTGAACCGGAATTTGATGGAGATAAGCTGACCGGCTATACGTGTATCGGTCATAATATTACGGATAAAAAGCGAATCGAGCATTTGTCGATTACCGATGAATTGACCGGGCTGTACAATCGTCGTTATTTTAATAGCCAGATTCCGTATAAGCTGGAGCAGGCAGTGATCCAGCAGGCGAGCATCACGTTTATTTTGCTGGATATTGATCATTACAAAAAATACAATGACGCCTATGGTCATTACGAAGGCGACAATGTACTTCGCATCATTGGCTCTACCTTACTGGAGCAGGCAGGACATGACAGTATGGCTTTCCGGCTTGGTGGGGAGGAGTTTGCGATTCTGCATATTGGTAGCACTTATGATCAATTAGGTGCGTATGCCGAGCGTATTCGTCAGAGCATTGAAGCCTTGCAGATTCCGCATGAGCAAAGCGATGCTGCACCTTATGTGACGATGTCGATTGGTGTTGGCTTTGTAGAGCGTGCCACCGCTGATCTGTCAGAGGAGAAGCTGTATCGCCTGGCGGATGAAGCTCTTTATCAAGCAAAGGATAATCAACGAAACTGTGTCGTTATTCATACCCAGCAGACAGAGCCAACGACCTCGGATGAGGAAGATTATTCTGAGGCTGAACGTTGAGAGTAGCTAGTGGAGTAGCAATGAGAAGAGCAGAGCATTATTTTTCAGAAGTCACCGATCCTCGGTTAGACTCTATGAGAAATGATTCTCTGCTCTTTTTCTATGACTGCCGTACGATTTTTACATAAAGGGACTTGAAATCATCGCTCAAGTTGAGTATCATAAAGTTGGTTGTTAGCACTACACGTTGTTGAGTGCTAACACAACGGTGCAGATGATCTGCACAATGTAATCATTCAAAATAAGGAGGCTATTTTTCATGATCAAACCTTTAGGTGAACGTGTATTGGTAGAAGCGAGCCAGCAGGAGGAAACAACTGCGTTTGGTATCGTGCTTCCGGATTCCGCCAAAGAAAAACCACAGGAAGGTACAATTATCGCTGTGGGTAGCGGACAACTGAAGGATGGAGTTCGTGTTCCGCTTGAAGTAAAAGAAGGCGATCGCGTGCTGTTCTCCAAATATGCCGGTACAGAAATCAAATTCGAAGGCAAAGAATACCTGATTATGAAAGAAAGCGATATTCACGCAATCATCGGTTAATTCCGCGACCTTGCACATACATCGCCTGGACGATTATTGTCTAAGCAACGCTTTTCCAAACCTGATTTTCCAACATACTGAGGAGGTACTATTCAAATGGCTAAAGACATTAGATTTAGTGAAGATGCTCGTCGTTCCATGCTGCGTGGTGTGGATGCACTGGCAAACGCAGTAAAAGTAACTCTCGGACCAAAAGGTCGTAACGTTGTACTGGAGAAAAAATTCGGTAGCCCGCTCATCACGAATGACGGTGTAACGATCGCAAAAGAAATCGAGCTGGAAGATGCATTCGAAAACATGGGTGCACAGCTCGTTAAAGAAGTAGCTACCAAAACAAACGATGTTGCTGGTGACGGTACAACAACAGCAACCGTTCTGGCTCAAGCGATGATTCGCGAAGGTCTGAAAAACGTAACTGCTGGCGCTAACCCTATGGTTGTGCGTAAAGGTATCGACAAAGCGGTTCGCGCTGCGGTAGAAGAACTGCAAAAAATCTCCCGTCACGTTGAAGACAAACAATCCATCGCTCAGGTTGCAGCAATCTCCGCAGCTGATGATGAAGTGGGTCAACTGATCGCAGAAGCAATGGAAAAAGTCGGCAACGACGGCGTTATCACCGTTGAAGAATCCCGTGGATTCGCGACGGAGCTGGAAGTTGTAGAAGGTATGCAATTCGACCGCGGCTACATCTCTCCATACATGATCACAGATACAGATAAAATGGAAGCTGTCCTGGACAACCCATACATTCTGATCACTGACAAAAAAATCAGCAACACACAAGAAATCCTGCCGTTGCTGGAAAAAGTCGTACAACAAAGCAAACCACTTGTTCTGATCGCTGAAGATATCGAAGGCGAAGCACTGGCGATGCTGGTTGTAAACAAACTGCGCGGTACATTCAATGCAGTAGCTGTTAAAGCTCCTGGCTTTGGCGATCGTCGTAAAGCGATGCTGCAAGATATCGCTGCATTGACTGGTGGACAAGTGATCACAGAAGAACTCGGTCTGGATCTGAAATCCGCTACAATCGATCAACTGGGTACTGCACGTCAAGTACGCGTAACCAAAGAAAACACAATCGTTGTAGACGGTGCTGGCGACAAAGCTGACATCGATGCACGTATCAGCCAAATCCGTTCCCAGCTGGAAGAAACAACTTCCGAGTTCGACAAAGAAAAACTGCAAGAGCGTCTGGCTAAACTGGCTGGCGGCGTAGCCGTAATCAAAGTCGGTGCAGCAACAGAAACAGAATTGAAAGAGCGCAAACTGCGCATCGAAGATGCCCTGAACGCAACTCGCGCAGCGGTTGAAGAAGGTATCGTATCCGGTGGTGGTACTGCACTCGTGAACGTATACAACGCAGTAGCAGCTGTAGAGGTAGATGGCGACGAGAAAACAGGCGTCAACATCGTCCTGCGCGCTCTGGAAGAGCCAATCCGCACTATCGCAGCAAACGCTGGCGAAGAGGGCTCCGTTATCGTTGAGCGTCTGAAAAAAGAAGAAGTAGGCATCGGCTACAACGCCGCTTCCGGACAATGGGTAAACATGTTCGAAGCAGGTATCGTTGACCCTGCTAAAGTAACACGCTCCGCACTGCAAAACGCAGCTTCCGTAGCAGCAATGTTCCTGACTACTGAGGCAGTTGTAGCAGATAAACCAGAACCAGCAGCACCAGCAGCACCAGATATGGGCGGCATGGGCGGTATGGGTGGCATGATGTGATAAAGGCGTAAAAGCCTTTTAGCACCAGCCATACTCAATCTGAATATCAGACACTTTTAAAATAGAAGCCGCTTATGAGATCTTATATCTCATAAGCGGCTTTTTTTTATAGTTGAAATATATCAAGAGAGTGAAGCACAAAAAAGAAAGATTACCTGATGATTTTATACTTACCTGGATCATAAATTGAGAGAAGAGCATATTAAGAATTACAGAATAATTAATGTATATCAGATATAGATTTCTATAAGATGCTCGAACACCTCAACTTATCTAAAACAACATCAATCCAAACAAAAGCTGACACTCAGGGGAGAATGTCAGCTTTTTGCATTGGGCACGTATTTGGCAGATACGCACCCGATCTATAAAATTCGGCCGATTTTGAAAGGGGGACTTTCAATCGTGTTGGATCTATCACTTCGATTTCGAATGTTAGTCCTTGGATGCCAGCTTGATGGGGAGCAAGCTGGAGTGAATAACATCGAGTATTACGTTCAATCGATCTATATCAATTTGAATCGTAGTATTTCAAGCAAAACGTTCTTATTTTTGTGGAACAGTCAGTTGGAATCCAGCAGGCAGCAGGTTGTTGGCAGCAACCAGCTCGTCTACAGTTACACCATATTGAGCAGCAAGATCAGTCAGGCTGGCACCTTGTGGAACGACAACAGTGATCGTTTTGTTTGTTGCATCAGTAGCTGGAGTTTGGGAGTTGGCAGGCTCCTGTGTAGTCGTTGTGCTGTCTTCTTCAGTTGTACCAAACAGTGCTTGGAATTGAGCTTCTTGAGCTGCCAGGAATGCTGCGTTGTTAGCGATACGATCTGCTTTATCTTGACGTTTGTCGTGATTGGATTGTTCGTTCGTTGCAGCGTATGCGTGGCTGCCTCCGATTGGGGCAATTGCAACTGCACCCAGGGTAGCAGCTAAAGTAGCGGACATCAGGATTTTACTAAATTTTGTGTTCATGAGTAATGGCTCCTCTTTGTTAATATATTTTTTGTTTTTGTCATGGTAGTAATACCGTGCTGTTCTTCATGTACTAAATATAACATAGATTAAAGATGATTGCAATACTAAATAAAAGTAAATCTAAATAAAAGTAAAACTATTTATTTGAAACACTATTTATTAGTAAAGCATATCATTCAAAACCAACACAAAAGCCTGCACCCTGAGGATAAGCGGTGCAGGCTGTATACGAGCCAGAAGCTGACGCGTCACGCTTGCGGATTCGTGGTTGATGGTGTAAGCCCATTATAATAGAGCTGTATGTCGACTATATGTCAAAGGATGATCGTATCATGCAGCCATATCATCTTTTATCTATATAGCTATTTCGTATACTGCTCGTTTTTTAAAGACTACTAACGACTACTATGGTGAATAATCTCAGCAAGACGGTCTGCGACATAGCGAGGACCGCGGCGCAGCTCATCAGTACTCAGATTCAGCCAGCTACGACGCTCGTCCATATCAAATGCACTTGCGAAAAATCCACCTAAGCCTCGCCCACGACGATCCACCTCAACCAGTACCTGCAAGCCGTCTCCACTGAACGCCATCATCAGCTCCAGCTCGCTAACACGACCACTGAACTGGGGAGCCGGATAAAATTCGATCTCCTGTACATAGGGAACACTAAATGGAGCACGGGATGCATATTCCACGGTCGATGCCTTAAAGCGGAAGCCAAGCACCTCAGCAGCCTCCAGCACCGTGTCCATATACGGATGCGGCTTTACCGAAATATAATCCTGATCCGTTGGATCTACACTCATTTCAATATCGAGTCCAGTATGAAGCCATACTTTTTGGCTGCCGATCGTAAGCGGCGTTTGAGCGGGTAGCAGGAAGGCGAAGGGAACCTCAGTTTTTTGTCCACTTTTGATCAGCAGTTTATCCGATACACGGTGACGAGCAATCGCGTAATTCACTTCATGCTTTTTATCGTCCTGCTCGCGAGTATAACGAGTCATTACTTCGATATAGATACTTCCCACTTCCTGATCGACATTGCCGCCCTCAATATAGACTTTACCGTGCACCTCGCCTGTAGGCACATATTCGCTCTGCTCCAATACGGTATCGATTTTGGCAGCACCTACACCTACACGCGCAAGCATTTTGTTAAAGAATGACATTGTCCATTCCCCCTTTGATCCATATAGTGGTTTTCTGATTGCGTCTGCATGTCGTAGCGACGACAGCTAAGCTCGGACTGTATATGTATAAATAGAAGCTTGCTGCTCAGCGCTAGGATGATCTTGCTATGGTGAATATACGCAATAGAAACAGCATTCGTTTCCAAAAAAAATATATGTAAAAATACCTAGTGCAAAAATACCAGAAAATTGTCGAAATTAATTTAAATTACCTATTAAAAACGATTACACTAACCGATATAGCTAACATAGAAACTTAACTTTGAGTGAACATGGCCAGGAGGCACACACATGAATATTAAAATGAAGCTATACAGCATTTTCTCGATTATGATCCTGATTGTGCTGATCGTAGCAGGTGTAAGTAGTTATGCTGCACGTTATTTGAACAATAGTTATGATACGTTGCTAAATGGTCATGTCGAAAATATTTCAGCAATTAAGGATTTGAAGTATTTTGCGGCAGATGAAACCAAATACATGCGTGGTTATTTGTTAACAGGTCAGCAGGATCAGTTGAATCAATTGCAAGATGCAAAGCAGAGCACCACCAAGCAGATTGCTATGCTGGAGCAAATGTTGTCAGGTAACAATGCACAGCTGCTAGGTGAATTTAAAAGTGTACAAAATGATTATGCAACCCTAACAGAACAGCTAACTGCTCTGAAGCAACAGGGGGATGCAGCTACGTATAATCAGCTGGTGGCGACCAAATGTGTACCTATGGCAGAGGCACTTGCAGATAAAGCTGAAGCGATGGAGGATTATGAGCGTCAGCAACTTGTACAGGAACGTGCAGAGAATGCGCATACTGTGAATGTGGTGCAATGGACATTAATTACTGTTGGCATTGTAGCTGTGTTGCTTGGAATTATCATCGCTACCTTCGTAGTGCGTATGTTCTCCAGACCGATCAAGCTTGTTGCCGATTCTGCGAGTGAAATTGCTAACGGTAATCTGACCATTCCAGATATTGAGATCCATTCTAAGGATGAGCTTGGACAGATGGCCACAGCCTTCAATTCTATGAAAAATAAGCTACGTGAGCTAATGAATATGATTGCTAGTAGCTCCGAGCAGATGGCTGCGGCGTCAGAGCAATTGTATGCGAATGCGGAGGAAGGCATCAGTGTTTCCACCAATACAGCTGCAATCGTAAGTGGTATGTCTGATTCAGCGACAGCACAGCGTATGCAGGTGAACGAGAACAAACAGCGACTGGATCAGAACTCCAGCAGTATCGCTGATATCGTTGCAGCTACCTCGCAGGTGTCGCAGTCCTCTGAGCGTGTACTCAGCGAAGTGGAGCAGGGTAATCGTAATGTACAGCATACCGTTACTCAGATGAGCGTGATTGATCAGACTGTACAGGAAACAGCAGCATCGTTGTATAAGCTTGCTGAGCATTCGCAGGAAATTGCCGCCATCATACAGGTCATTCGTGATATTGCCAGTCAGACAAATCTACTATCGCTGAATGCTTCTATCGAAGCAGCTCGTGCAGGTGAGCATGGTAATGGCTTTGCCGTCGTTGCCAGCGAGGTGAAAAAGCTTGCGGATTATTCCAGTCAATCAGCTGGACAGATCAGCACGAAGATTGAGGATATGATTCAAAATATGTCATATACTGTGTCGAAAATGGAAGAGGGAGCACGTCAGGTACAGAGTGGAACCGCAGCAGTACAGCAGATGGGTGCGATTTTTGATACCGTTCAGGATACAATTCAGATTGTATCGGTTCAGGTGAAGGAGGCGCTACAGGCATCCGATGTATTATCGCGCTCGGCATCCAGTATTATGGACGCAGAGAATCATATCGTTGGTATGGCAGATATGATTATGGATAACTCGCGCACCGCTACAGATG
The DNA here is from genome assembly GCF_014645615.1 of Paenibacillus hunanensis. GTDB lineage: Bacteria > Bacillota > Bacilli > Paenibacillales > Paenibacillaceae > Saccharibacillus > Saccharibacillus hunanensis. The sequence continues at coordinate 328,827 of NZ_BMMB01000001.1, forward strand.
CCTCCAATCAGCAGGTGAGTATGATGCAGGATATCTCCGCTGCTGCCGATTCACTCAGCCAGATCTCGATGGAGCTTCAGGAAGAGATTCGCAAATTCCGTGTCTAATACTGTAATCATGCTGTAATAAGATCGCATGGAAATAGGCTGGGGTCTGGATAATAGGCAGACTCCAGCCTAAACGTATGTTCCCATCTCGTGCAATCCCGTTTATACTTGTAAGGTATAGAAGTGTCAGATGAACGGATATTAACCACGGTCTGGCACGAGGGGGAGGAAATAAAATGTCATCCAAGAAAAAATGGGCTGCGGTAACCGCATTGATTGCGGCGATCCTCATTTACTTGATTACAGGCAAGCTGGATCTATCGCATGTGCTGGGACAGCTTCAAACAGGTACAGGAAGTGTAAAACAACAACAGGGGAATGCAGATTATACACTGCAATTTCCGCTTGATCGTTACCCAGAGACGGGAGCGCATATTCGCGAAGCGATTGCTGCGGGCAAATCGTCAATCTGTACGATTGATCGCTCTGGTGCGGAGGAGAATCGCAAGGCTTCCTTAAAAGGAATACCGACTCGTAAAGGCTATGATCGGGATGAATGGCCGATGGCGATGTGCCAGGAAGGCGGAACGGGTGCGGATATAAAATATGTCACTCCAGCCGATAATCGAGGGGCTGGTTCATGGATTAGTAACCAATTAGACAATTATCCTGATGGCACCCGTGTATTATTTGAGGTAAAATAGCTAGTGTATGGTTATTTATAATCAAATGATGTAAATCGGTGAAGGAGGAACGAGTGTGGAAACAGCGATGACGGCTCTACTGCCTTTATTTATGGAATTCAACGCACATACCCCTTACATTCTGCTGTATGCGGTCATGATCGTAGGCGCGTCCATTTTGTTCGGAATTTGGATCAAAAAGCTGAATGATCACAAAGATGATTCGGATAGCGGTATGTAATTGGAAGCAATGACGCATGTGTTCAACATGATAATGCAGGCTAGCTCGAATGGGTGATCCTGCAAATGATAAAAGAGGCTTCCTTAGACAAGGAAGCCTCTTTTATTTTGTACTTGTGTATAGCTATGATGTGAACGATTATTGCTGATCTTTCAGCTCTTCAATCGAGTTGACATTCATATAAGATGGAACGACCAGACCGACTTTAACACCTTTCAAATTCGGACCTAGATCTTCCAGTTTATCTTTGTATTTTGCCCAGTAATCCGCGTGTGTCAGTGGCAGCCATGCTGCTACTGTTGCATCCGCATCACCATTGGCAACACCGGTGAACATTGGGCCCGCTTCAACCTGAAGCGCGGTTACCTTGTAGCCCAGCTTGCTTTCGAGCACATACTTGACCAGATTCGTACTGGCAATCTCGGAATCCCATGCTACATAGCTGAGTGTCAGCGATTTGCCATTGGCTTTGCTCAAGCCTTTTGTCCATTCATTGACACGATCTTGGTGAGACTCTGCCCAGTCTTTGGCTGCGGCAGCTGGATCAGCACCATCTTGAATCGCAACCATGATTTCGCCCATTTCATCGTCTGTCCAGGAGAAACGGTCGAGGAATTGATAAGCAGTTGGATCCTGTTCTTTTAAGCCTTTGCGAGCAATCGTATGAATTTCTTCCGCATCACCGTAGGATTTTTTCGGATCCTCCAGATATTTTAGATCATATTTGCTAAACATCCAGTGTGGTGTCCAGCCGGTTACGATGATAGGCTCCTGGTTACGAATCGCTTTGGCGAGTGTAGCTGTCATCGCTGCACTGGAGCCTTCTACCAGTGTCCAGTCGCTCAGACCATAATCTTCAATCGCTTTGCGTGTAGCCTTCATAATACCTGCGCCTGCATCAATACCGATAATCTGGTGATTCACCTGTGCTCCGACAGGATCAGAGCTGGTAGCCACCTCGCCAGTACCTGGGAAGCTTGGGAATGGCTGGCGATCCGGGTTACATGCCGAAATAATCATAATCAGCACGATACAGCCAGAGAGAAGCCAGTTTCTGTACTTTTTCATAAGTGAATTCGCTCCTTTTGCATTCGTAGTCTTCATGGTCATATCTAGTTATAGTAATAGTAGGAAAAGTCATGCTCGATCATTGCATCGGAATATCCATGTATGCGTTTCGGTTATTTCGATCCGTAGCTATCGTTCAAGATACGGAGTATGTGATATTGCGATTATTAATGTACAACGTATCGATGTACATCTTTACAAAGGTAAAGCGGCTGTATTAAGCCGCTTTTTTGCTTTTACCATTAAAGAAGCTTTGGGACAGACGATCCAGTACGATCGCCAGCACAACAACAGCCAGACCGGCTTCAAAGCCTTCACCGATTTTCAACTGACCAACTGCACGATAAACGACTGCACCGATACCCTGTGCACCGATCATAGACGCGATAACGACCATAGACAGGGACAGCATGATCGTCTGGTTCACACCCGCCATAACGGATGGCAGGGCTAGTGGAAGCTGTACCTTGAATAGCTTTTGTCCACCAGTAGAACCGAACGCATCAGCCGCTTCGACCAGCTCGCCAGATACCTGCGTAATACCCAGATGAGTCAGGCGAATCGTTGGTGGCAGTGCGAAGATAACAGAAGCAACTACACCTGGTACGACACCAAGGCTGAAGAAGGTAACAGCCGGAAGCAGATAGACGAATGCAGGCATTGTCTGCATAAAGTCAAGTACAGGTGTTACGATACGTGCAACAATCTTACTTGAAGCACACCAGATACCGAGTGGAACACCGATAACGATCGAGATCAATGCCGATGTAACGACCAGACCAAGTGTATTCATTGTTTCTGTCCAATAACCGAGGTTATAGATTAGCAGGAAGCCGAGTGCAGAGAATAGCGCCATCGTCCATCGTCCTGCCATATAACCAAGGATTGCAATAATAGCAACGAATAAAAATGGATGTGGTAGCATGAATAGCCAGGTGAAGATGTCCACCACATACGTAATAATGTTAGAAACTCCTTTGAAAAATGCTGCCCAGTGAATGCTGAGCCACTCTACAATGACGTCAACCCAGCTTGCTACAGGAATCTTAGGCATTTAAAGCAACCCCCTCATTTTCAACTTCACCAGCAAGTGCGCCCAGCAATGCACCACGTACGATTACGCCACTCAGACGTTCGCGTTCGTCCACTACGGCAACCGGCAGCTTCGCCGTACTTACTAGCTCAAACAGATCGTTCAGCATACGTTCAGGCTCTACATGCGGAACATCCTTAATCAAAATATCTTCAAGCTTCTGCTGCTGACGTACAGCAGTGGAAGCATCTTCGGCTGTAATAATACCAAGCAATTTTTTCGAGCGGTCGATGACAAACAGGTTCGAAATACCGCGTTCGCGCATCAGCTCAAGTGCTACACGAGGTCCACGATCCAGTGTGATCGTTTCTGGTCTGCGCATCACATGGGCAGCAGTCAGCACTTTAGACAGATCGACATCCTCTACGAAGCGCTCAACATACGAGTTCGCTGGTTGAATCATAATTTCTTCCGGTGTACCGATTTGCACGACAGCTCCGTCTTTCATGAGAGCGATACGATCGCCGATACGCAATGCTTCATCCAGATCGTGCGTGATGAAGATAATCGTTTTACGCATTTTTTCTTGCAGCTCCAGCAGCTCATCCTGCATATCACGGCGGATCAGTGGGTCAAGTGCGCTAAAGGCTTCATCCATCAGCAGTACTTCAGGATCATTAGCAAGTGCACGAGCCAGGCCGACACGCTGCTGCATACCACCACTCAGCTCGTCTGGCATTTTATCGCCCCAGCCCTTCAGGCCGACCAGCTCCAGCGATTGCAGAGCCTTCTCACGGCGCTGTGCTTTGGCTACCTTTTGAACTTCCAGTCCATACTCTACATTGTCGAGTACGGTACGGTGAGGGAACAGTGCGAATTTTTGGAACACCATACTGATCGTTTTACGGCGTACATTACGCAGTTGTTCTTTGTTCATTTTGCGAAGGTCTTTACCATGTACAAGAATCTCGCCGGACGTTGGTTCGATCAAACGGTTAAACATACGCACCAGTGTTGATTTACCGCTACCGGACAGACCCATAATGACGAAAATTTCGCCTTCCTTGATCTCCATGTTGACTCGGTTTACGCCGACGGTGATCTGCTTTTCTTTCGCCATTTTCTCTTTGGTCCAGCCCTGCTCAAGTAGTTTTACACCCTGATCTGCGTTTGGGCCAAACAGTTTGCTGACATTTTTAATTTCCAGAATTGTAGACATTCCATCGTCACCCCTTATTAATAGTAGAAACATCATTCATCATGCTGTGTACATTCGGTATGCTGTATACATACTGTCTGCAGTGCTGCACAGTTTCCATATCGCGACGTGCGGATAAGATTGCCGCCGTATGGGAAGCCTCTGGAGCATAGCAGCGCATTTGCTCATTTGCTTGCTTTATTAACAGTAAGGTTATTAACCAGTTGTTAGCGAAATGAAAACAAAATTTATTTTCACATGAATGAATAATTTTCATGGCTTTCAATTCAACGGGATTAATTGTAACAAATTCGATTTTGCAAATCAACCGTAAAATCCGTATAATAAGTTTGTACAGAAAAAACTGTACGATATTTATAAAGTAAATACTGCCATATGCTAAATGATGCTCCCAAATGCTCATCTTTACATTTGGTGAGAATTTTTTTAAAATGGAAAAAGTCAAATTAATATTCTGATCGTTTTGTATAAACTGTATATATAGAATGGAGTTGTCAAGCATGAGCTTGAATCAATTAGATGAAAATCAAATCGAAATTGTGCAAAAATTAAGAAAACGAGTCATTGAGACACTCGGTCGCAATATGGATCTATACGGGATTTCACATTCCACAGGTCATTTATATGGCTTGCTTTTTTTTGCAGATCATCCGATGACGCTTGACGATATGGGGCGCGAGATGGCAATGAGCAAGACAAGCATGAGCACGGGCGTACGGAATCTGCTTGATCTTCATATGGTGAATAAGGTATGGGAGAAGGGCTCGCGTAAGGATCTATATGAAGTGGAGTATGATTGGTATCAGACGTTTACAGATTTCTTCGTTATCAAATGGCGTAAAGCGGTGGAAAGTAATCTGCTCATTCTGCGCAAGTCGGTGAAGGAGATCGATAAGCTGATCGCCAGTGAGGAGCAATCGCCGATACGTGACGTATTATTGCGGGATAAGGAGAAGATGCAGGAGTCGATCAAGTATTATGTCTGGCTGGATCGACTCATTGATACGATGGAGGATGGTACGATTTTCGATCTTGTACCACGTGAGGAGTAGGAACGGAATCGAGGAATGATCATAGAGCATTCATTCACTGCATTTATAAGTATGCAGTAGGATGAATGCTTTTTTTATTTTACGTATAGGTAAAAAGGCTGATATGAAGCGGTTTTGAAGTGGGACCTGTTCGGATTGATAAAAATAACCTTTTAATTTATACGTAACGCAAAAAAAATCTATACTTGGATAAAATATCTAGCCAGTGGTTAATTCAGGTGATAATATAATCCTATGTAACAAAATCTTCCTAAATATCTGCCGAATGGGGAAGGAGGTTAATAAAACTAACATATATATATTTTTGCTTACAACAGGGGTATCGGAATCGGAAGTATACACTATTTTATTGAAATGAGGGACGTAATTTGACGAAAACGAAATTTCACGTTTTACGCAAGCTGTCTACTGCATCTTTGGCTGTATTGCTTACCGCAGGAACCATCTGGGCGCCTGGTGCTGCTTATGCGGCGAATGAAGGCACAGCAGAATCACCGTACATTTTACAACAAAAAACATTGCCGGATCATCTGATCGGCTTGCAGGGAACAGATCAGGAGCATGTGATCTCTCCGAATATCAATACAAAAGGTACATCGAATATTCGCGTTATCGTACAGCTGACGAATCAACCAGCAGCGGTAGGTGAATATGCAGCGAAGATCGGTTTGCAGTCGATTGCTGCTGAATCTACAGAGAGTGCGGTTAACAACCAGCAGAACGACTTTGTAACGCGTGCACTGGCAGCAGGCATCAATCTGCATGTCAATTATCGCTACAACACCGTACTGAATGGTCTGGAAGTTACGATTCCTGCTAATCAGGTGCCAAAGCTGGCTGAACTGGAAGGCGTGCGCTCCGTATTTGAAAACAATACATACTACACCGTTCCCGTACAGGACCCACCTTCGTTGACGGCGAGCCAGGCTACATATGATGCTTCCCCACTTTCACTGATTGGTGCTCAAAAGGCATGGCAAAAGGGCTTAACCGGTAAAGGGGTAAAGGTTGGCGTTATCGATAGTGGTGTCGATTATTACCACCCTGATCTGAAGGGTGCTTATAAAGGTGGATATGATTCCTTTGATAAGGATAACGATCCGTACGAAGCACCTCCAATCTCTGTAGAGGATGATCCATACGGTATCGGCTTTGCAGGTACATCTCACGGTACACACGTATCCGGTACGATTGTAGGTCGTGCTGCCAACAAGCAGAGCGATGTCGTACAAAAGGGTGTGGCGTATGAAGCGGATCTGTACGTATATCGCGTACTGGGACGTAATCCACAAACAGGTCGTGCTTCCGGTTCCTCGGCACAGGTTATTGACGGTATCGAACATGCGGTAAAAGACGGCATGGATGTTATCAACCTATCGCTCGGCTCGGATGCAGAGAAGAATGTAAATTCTCCTGATTCGGTTGCGATCAACAATGCGGTACTGAGCGGTGTTACCGCAGTTATTGCTAACGGTAATGCTGCCAAAGCTGGCTATTACTATTACTCGATGGGTTCGCCTGCAAGCGCACAGCTAGCGATCTCGGTAGGGGCTTCCACCACACCGTACAATTTATATGAAGCAAGTGTAACGGCTTCGGTTTATGGTGGCACTACAGCAGCGGCTACGGCTTCGCCTGTACGCTATCTGAATGACAATAGTGCATCAACGGTGAGCGAGAATGTGTATGGCGATTCTACGTACGGACTGAGCCTGATGGGCTGGTATGTAGGTCAGGAGAATTTTGCTTCGATTCTGGGTACATCGAAACAGCAAGGTGTTTATGTAGGACTCGGTACAGAGGCGGATTATGCTGGTAAGGACGTGAAAGGTAAAGTCGTGCTGATTTCCCGCGGTAATCTGGCATTTGTAGACAAAATGTCGATTGCTCGTAAAAATGGCGCGAAAGCAGCGATTATTTTCAATGGTAATGCAAAGACTAGCAACCCGAACGAAGCTGATCTGTCCGAGAGCATTAGCGGACGCGATGGTCATATCGGTCCATCTGCATTTATCGGAGAAGGCTATGATTATGTACCAACCTTCGATATGTCCGGTAAAGAAGGACGCGCACTTGCACGTACTGCACTGGACAGTGCCAATGGCGAGCTGACGTTCAAATTCGGTAGTGAATATCCAAAAACAGTAGTAGCAGGCGACAACATGGCTGACTTCAGCTCACGTGGTCCGAACCAGGATGGTCTGCTGGGCATTAAGCCAGACCTGGCTGCACCGGGCGTAGGCATTCGTTCCTCGATCCCAGCCTATGGCAAATACATCAAGGACGCTTCCTACAGTCAGGCGTATGAGCGTGAAAATGGTACAAGTATGGCTTCCCCACACGTTGCCGGTATGGCAGTGCTGTTGAAGCAGGAGCATCCAAACTGGACGCCGTTTGATATTCGCGCAGCACTGGCGAACACTGCGGACAACATTGCGGATCAGGAAGGTACACCGTATGATGTGTATTCTCAAGGAGCTGGACGTGCGAATGTTGGCTCTGCGGTATACACACCAGCTGTACTGCAAACGGTAGAGGATATCACTATTCTCGATAAAAACTGGAACAAAACGAAAGTAACGAACTACAATCCATCTGCGGCATTTGGCTTGATCGCAGCTGGTGGCGATGCAGTAACCAAGCAGCTTCAATTGAAGAATCTGTCCGGCTCTACGGTAACGTATAAAGCAAGCGTGAAGCTGCATCCATCTGTAACTTCTGATCCGTACAATCCAGTGGCAACACCGGATGTAAGTAATATTACAGCTACGCTTGAGGGTGCAGGTGCAGACGGCTCCGTAACTGCAACCGCAGGTACAGCATCGAAGTTTGCACTATCGGTCAAAGCTTCCGCAAGTGCAGCAGAAGGACCTTACGAGGGCGAAGTGGTGTTAACAGCAACGGGTTATCCAACACTGCATCTGCCATTCGTTGCTCAGGTAGGTAAAAGCAATCCAGATAGCGGACTGGGTCTACAGGAAATCTCCGTAAGTGAGCCAGTTGTACGTTTGAACGGTAAACAAGATTCTACCGATGTTCGTTTCCGTTTGCTGAATACGGATACGAATGTAATGGAGCTGTATGTATACGATCTAAATGATGATTATGTAGGTACACTGGCACAGATTGTACAGCCTCCAGGGGATAACGGCTATCCAGTCTTTGCACCAGGCTACTATGAGTTCAGCGATATCGATAATATCTATATCGGTCAGGACGCGAACGGTAAGCCTGCCTTCAAGGTATTGGGTAAAGGTGTGTACAAGCTGGAGCTGGTAGCTTATCACATGGCTGCTGATGGCAGTGTAGCGGAAAGCTCCATCAAGCGTGCGTATTCTTCCTATCGTATTGATGCGACAGAGAAGGATCGTGTGAATACAGCAGCTCGTGCATTCAATTACATTCTGGATGGCAATACAGTCATCGGTCAGTCGGTACTGAATCTGCCACAGGATGGACGTGTACAATATAAAGTGCTGTCCAGCAGTGATGTAAAATATGTAGATAACAGCGGCACACTGATCAAATATCCAGCGACAGGCTATCGTATTGCTCGCTTGCAGGTACAGATCAGTTCACTGAATGATCCAACAGTGAAGCGTACCGTACAGGCACTGGTGAAGATCCAGAAGCCTAAGAAATAAGTCGAAGAAACACATGATTATTCGTTGATGATTATTCCATCCAAGCAATGATCAACGTGCAGTGTTAGTGTATCTTGTCTAATGACATGCTCTGTATGATCACCTGCACAGTTGGAATACTGAATCCACCCGTCATTATGATGTGTTGAAGTACAATATACCCTTTGAAATCGAGTCTATTCCCCTGTGGGAAGCTCGTTTCAAAGGGTATTTGTCATTGCAACAGTCCTGCTTTGACCTGTCCTATGACGTATAGAGGAATGAAGCATACAGGCATAATAGATCAGAATGTTATATAACTAAAGATACATAACAGATGAAAATCAACTTGCATCGTTTTCCTGGATTCATTTATTAATTTCCAAAAATAGAGAATATAAGGCGAGTATAACGTGGAAATGAGTAATTTTCAGATGGTTGATAAATAACATTTTCTCGATATAAAGTAGCGTTAAAAAATTGTTATCTGCTCGGAAAGTCTCTGTTCAGATGAATCATCACGATGATAGGATAGCTCTGCTTCATTACCAAAACCATATGAAATGAGGTAGAACGCTTGAGAACAGGGAATATGCGTAATCCATTCTGGATCTGGTCCATGGTGAGTGTACTGGCTGTGAGTATGATAGCTGGGCCATCAGTGGCGGGAGCGGCAGCTCAAGGAACAGCAGCATCACCGTATATCATTCAGCCAGCCGATGTCAAAGGACAGTCTGTGAATCTTCGCACTGCGCAGGAGCATATGATCTCGCCAGATATCAATACTGCATCGAGCGATCCGGTCTCTGTTATCGTACAGCTAACAGATCAGCCAGCCGCGGTAAGTCTGCACGATTCCAAGCTGGAGGCTAGTAAACGAATCGAATCAGAGCAGCTTGATCCAGCTGCTGATGAACAAATGGTCGCTTCTCAACAAAATCTAATTTTACAGCAAGCGCGCAATCAGAGCATTTCGTACACGGTCAATTATCGCTACAATACCGTACTGAACGGAATGGAAATGACGCTGCCAGCTAATCAGATTCCAGCACTGGCGAAGCTGCCTGAAGTCAAATCGATTTATCAAAATAAAACCTATACGACGATGCCTGTACAGGATCGCACAGCAACGCAGGCAACCTATGATCCTACGCCATTATCGCTCATCGGTGCTCCGATCGCCTGGCAAAAAGGATTGACAGGTAAAGGTGTGAAGGTCGGCGTAGTCGATACAGGAATCGATAGCGATCATCCCGATCTGATCGGTGCCTATAAAGGTGGCTACGATTCGGTTGATCATGATAATGACCCCTATGAGACACCACCTGTATCGGTGCAGGATGATGTATACAAAAAAGGCTATCCGGGTAGCTCACACGGCACTCATGTATCCGGTACCATTGCGGGGCGTGCAGCGAATCAACAGGGCGAAGTAAATCAAAAGGGTGTCGCTTATGGAGCCGATCTGTATGTGTATCGTGTGATGAAGCGTGATCCTGTCACCAATGAAGAGACAGGAGATTCAGCTACGATTATCGATGGCATTGAGCATGCAGTAAAGGACGGCATGGATGTGATCAATCTATCGATCGGCTCGGATGCCGATAAGGATGTGAATGCTCCCGATTCAATCGCAGTTAACAATGCAGTGCTAAGCGGAGTGACCGTTGTGATTGCAAATGGTAATGCTGCTGCGCCGGGTTCTTACTATTATTCGATGGGTGAACCAGCAACCTCACAGCTAGCGATTGCCGTTGGCGCATCAAGTGTCCCTTTTAGCCAGTATGTAGCGACTGTGCATGCAGATGTGTATGGTACAGCAGACCACGCTACTCCAGTAACAGGGGATGTGTACGGTTCGAGCAAGCCTGCCAAGTCGGCATCTACAGTAAGCAGCGATGTGTACGATACGAATGTGAATCAAGACTATGCGCTACAGATGCTTGCATGGAAGACGCATCAAGAGGATTTTGCTTCGATCATTGGTAAGGCTCCAGTGCAGGGAATATATGTAGGATTGGGTAGCGAAACGGATTATGAAGGCAAGGATGTGAAGGATAAAGTCGTCATTGTCTCACGCGGTGGAATCGGCTTTACTGATAAGGCTGAAAATGCTGCCAAGCATGGCGCACGTGCCGTGATTCTATTCAATGGAAATGCCGATCCGAGTCATCCGGGCAAAGCGGATCTGTCCAAAAGTATTTCAGGGCGAGATAGCTATATTGGTGGAGCAGCGTTCATGGGAGATGGATTTACGTATGTGCCTACCTTTGATATGAAGGGTGCAGAAGGTCGAGCGTTAATTCGCGCTTCACTGGCACAGGGTGGACAACCGATCACATTTACATTTGACACTAAGTATCCTAAGCAAGATGTGAGCGGTGACCATATCGCAAGCTTTAGCTCGCGTGGTCCGAATCAGGATGGGGTACTTGGCGTGAAGCCTGATCTGGTTGCACCGGGTGTGACGATTCGTTCTACCGTACCTGCTTATGGCAAATATATCAAGGATGCCAATTATGCGGATGCGTACAAGCGTGAGAGCGGCACAAGTATGGCTGCTCCGCATGTAGCAGGTATGGCAGCATTGCTCAAGCAGGAGCATCCAGACTGGACGCCATTTGATATTCGGGCAGCTCTTGCGAATACGTCCGAGTCGTTAGTGGATGAATCTGGTCAGCGTTATGATGTGTATTCTCAAGGAGCAGGTCGTGCTGATGTGGGCGCTGCTGTGAATACACCAGCACTGCTGGAGACGGTAGACGATATTACCATTCTGGATAAGGATTTTAACCGTAAAACGGTCACTAACTATAATCCATCTGCCGCATTTGGCGTGATGCAGCCCGATGGAAAACCACACGAACAGCCCTTACAGCTCAAAAATACGTCCGGCTCATCGGTGATATACCATGCAAGTGTGAGCATGCATCCGTCAGTAACATCAGATCCATCCGCACCTGTAGCTACACCGGATGTGAAGGCGATTCAGGCTGTATTGCAAGGGCTGGACGCGAACGGTACAATTACAGCCGCAGCGAATAGCGCAGTCTCGTTCAATCTGGAGGTTACACCTTCCACATCTGCGGCTGAAGGAGTGTATGAGGGAGAAGTCGACTTAACAGCAGAGGGCTATCCAGCGCTGCATTTGCCATTCTCACTTCATATTGGCAAGGATCAGCCAGATACAGGATTAGGTATTCAGCAGGTGGAAGTGAATCATCCAGCTGTGCGTTTGGATGGTAAGCAGGATTCGGCAGACGTAACCTTCCGTCTGCTTTCTAATAATGTGAATGCTTTGGAGCTAGACGCGGTTACACTGGATGGTCAATATGCAGGTACGCTTGTGCAAACGATCAAACAGCCTACCGCTACGGCATCACCAGCCTTTGCAGCAGGCTATTATCGTCTAACTGGACTGGACAATATCGTCACTTACTTTGGCGATGATGGAACCGGTGAGACTCGCGTGCTACAGCCAGGCACCTATTCGCTTCAACTGAACGCTTTTAATATTGATAAAAACGGCAATATTAAGAAAAGTGCGACCAAGCGTGCGAGCACGGCTTATCGGATCGCAGGTACAGAGAAGGATCGTGTAGCGACGGCTACCGCTCGTTTTAGAACGATTCAGACAGGCAATCAGGCAGTAGGTCAGCCTGTGCTTACTCTGCCACAGGATAATCGACTGGATTATAAAATTCTATCCAGCAGTGATCCTCAGCTTGTCGACAATAGCGGTAAGCTACTCAAGCTACCTGCTTCATCGTATCGGATTGTACGCCTACAGCTGAAAATTAGCTCGATCCATGATCCATCTGCATCACAGACCGTATCTGCACTAATCAAAATTAAAGGCACAGGAAAATAAAATATTCTAATCATCAATTAACTAATTCACAATTCATTAACTAACTGATTGCGAGAGTCGTACAGCCAGCGACTATTACATGAATAACAATAGTTCTACCCTTTGAGGGAGTGCACAGGTCGTTGAGTGTGCTCCTTTCAAAGGGTGTTTTTATATGCTTATATTTTTATAATAGTTCTCAATTCCCAGGTTGTTGCATAGATATGCTAAATCGAATTTCAATGCATGCTTCTAAAGTCGCTTTTACGAGAAAAATCAAGTTTGCCAAAAATAAATATTAGCTATAAAAATTACTTTCACTGGATAAATACAGGTGATTTTTAACTGATTTTAGATGTTTGATAAAAATCAGTTTTCGTTAAATAAGTATCGCAAAAAAAATATAATCTATGAAAAAAGTCTCTATTCAGTCATTTAGCAACGGTGATAGTATAGCACTGCTTTACTACAAACATATGGAATGAGGGAGAGAACTTGAACACAGGGAGTAAGCGAAATCGATTGTGGATGTGGTCTGTTATAACTATGCTGACGGTTAGCATAGTGGGTGACCCCTTTGTTGCCTCTGCTGCTTCGCAGGGTACAGCGCAATCGCCTTATATGATCCAGCAAGGCAATATCGCTACCATGTCTGGAGCGATTCAACAGCAGGAGCATCTGATTTCACCGGATATTGACACTTCCTCTAGCCATCCTGTCTCCGTTATCGTGCAAATGACGGATCAACCGGTAGCGGTTCAGCTACAGGATCAGACGACGAAGGCGAATCAACTGAATTCTCTGGCAGGTAGCGAATTGACAGCCACCCAGAATACGGTTGCCTCGCAGCAAAATACGATTCTACAGCAGGCGAGTAGTCAGAACATTTCGTATAAAGTGAATTATCGCTACAATACCGTACTGAATGGTGTAGAGATGACACTACCAGCGAATCAAATTCCGAAGCTTGCCAAGCTATCAGGTATCAAATCCATTTCTAAAAATAAAACGTATACGACATTGCCTGTGCCTCAATCAGCTGCTACTGCAACGAGTACAACGTATGATGGCGTACCTTTATCCATTCTTGGTGTACAGGACGCATGGGCAAAAGGCTTAACTGGAAAAGGCGTTCGCATCGGTGTGCTGGATAGCGGAATTGATTATGATCACCCTGATCTCAAGCAAGCGTATAAGGGTGGTTACGATTCAGTCGATCATGATCGCGATCCGTATGAGAATCCACCTGTCTCTGCTACAGATGATGTATACGGCACAGGCTATGCAGGGAGCTGGCATGGAACGCATGTATCCGGCACAATTGCCGGACGCGCTGCGAATACGACAAGTGATGTCGTACAAAAAGGTGTAGCTTATGGCGCAGATCTGTACGTATACCGCGTCATGAGGCGTGATCCTGATACGAATGCAGATACAGGTGATACAGCAACGATCATCGATGGTATCGAGCACGCGGTCAAGGATCATATGGATATTATTAATATGTCTATCGGTACGGATGAAGATAAAGATATCAACGCGCCGGAAACGATTGCTGTTAACAACGCAGTATTGAGTGGAACAACTGTTGTTATTGCAAGTGGTAATGCTGCTGCACCGGGATCGTACTATTATTCACTAGGTGAGCCAGCAACATCGCCGCTGGCAATTACCGTAGGTGCTTCGACTGTGCCTGTTACGTACTATAGCGCGACTGTCAAAGCTGATGTGTATGGTACAGGAACAGCAGCTACTCGTGTTATAGACGATACGTATGGGACAGGCACACCAGCTGATACCACAGGCAGCACCAAACAGTCCAATAATGTCAACCATGCCTATGATCTGCATCTGCTTGCCTGGAAGACTGCTCATGAGCAGTTCGCTTCCGTCCTTGGCACGAAGCCACTGCAAGGAGTATATGTTGGCTTAGGGGATGAATCCGATTATAGTGGTAAAAATGTAAATGGTAAGGTCGTGCTTGCTTCTCGTGGGGGCATTACATTTGTACAAAAGATTGCGAATGCGAAGGAGCATGGTGCTGTAGCCTTAATTCTTTTCAATGGTAATCAAAATGCTACAGATTCCAGTAAAGCCGACCTGACAGCAAGTATTAGTGGTCGTGATGGATATATTGGCTATAACGCTTTTTTACGGGATAGCTTTGACTATATTCCAACCTTTGATATGAAGGGTGCAGATGGTCGTGCGCTTGCTCGGGCTGCACTACAGCATGATGATCAGCCGGTCACCTTTACCTTTGGAGCGGATTATCCAGCGCAAAATGTGCCAGGTGATCATCTGATCTCCTATAGCTCACGCGGTCCGAATCTGGATGGAGGACTGAACATCAAGCCAGATCTGGTTGCACCGGGCTTGTCGATTCGTTCCACCTTCCCAGCGTACGGAAAATATATTAAGAATGCCAATTATGCAGATGCGTATGCTCGTGAGAGTGGTACGAGTATGGCAACGCCGCATGTAACCGGGATGGCAGCCCTGCTCAAGCAAGAGCATCCAGACTGGACACCATTCGATATTCGAGCAGCACTTGCGAATACTTCGGTACCGTTAGTAGATGAATCGGGACAGCAATATGATGTGTACTCGCAGGGATCTGGACGAGCGGATATCGGCGCTGCTATGAATACGCCAGCAGTACTGGAAGCTGTACAGGATATTACGATTCTGGATAAAAAGCTGAACCTGAAAGCTGTCACCAACTATAATCCATCTGCCTCACTGGGTGTGATGGAGGGGGATGGTAAGTCACACGATCAGGTGCTCCAGTTGAAAAACATTTCTGGCACAGCGGTCACGTATCACGCCAAAGTCAATCTGCATCCATCCGTCACATCTGATCCAGCTGCATCGGTGACTACGCCCGATGTAAACGATATTCAAGCGGTGCTTCAAGGTGTTGGTGCAGATGGAAGCATTAAAGCGAATCCGAATCAGGCGACTTCGTTCACCCTTTCGGTAACCCCGTCCACATCAGCAAAGGATGGAGTGTATGAAGGGGATGTGCAGCTAACCGCAGACGGCTACCCAGCCCTTCATCTGCCGTTCGTGCTTCATATCGGTAAGGATCAGCCTGATACGGGCTTAGGAATTCAGCAGGTAACCATCGATCATCCAATCGTGCGCTTGAATGGCAAGGAGGATGCAGCAGCACTGACCTTCCGTTTGATGCCAGATCATATCAATGCACTGGAGCTGGACGCATATACGATCAATGGTGATTATGTTGGTACACTGGTACAGCAGATCAAGTCGTCACCGGACACATTCAGTCCAGGCTATTACACGCTGAGTGGACTGGATAATATCGTGAATTTCCTAGGTGATGATGGTAGCTCACAGCTTCAGATTTTACAGCCAGGTACCTATCAGCTTCGTCTGAATGCATACCATCTCGATGAGAATGGCAATGTAGTACAGAGCGATACGAAGATCGCCAATAGCATCTATCGTATCGCAGGCACAGAGCAGAATCGTGTACAGGCTGCGGCTGATGCATTTCATAAGGTAATCACAGGCAACTCGGTTGTAGGGCAAGCTGTGCTGACTTTACCGCAAAGTGATCGTCTCCATTACAACATATTGTCCAGCAGTGATCCTGAGTACGTCGATAATACG
Source organism: Paenibacillus hunanensis (assembly GCF_014645615.1). Lineage (GTDB taxonomy): Bacteria > Bacillota > Bacilli > Paenibacillales > Paenibacillaceae > Saccharibacillus > Saccharibacillus hunanensis. Next base: position 345,282 of record NZ_BMMB01000001.1, read on the forward strand.
GGCAAGCTGTTAAAATTACCGCAGTCCTCGCACCGAATTGTGCGTCTACAGCTACAAATCAGCTCGATCAATGATCCTTCTGCAACAACTACAATCACCGTGTCCGTCAAGATTCAACGTCAAAAGTAAGGCTTGATGCGATGTAGATATAAATGTAAATACAGACACAGATATAGCTTATTTGTCTGAAAGATTTCTTTTAAAATAGAAGAGTAAAGTAAAAGAACTGCTTCTCCATGTAGAAATATCAGCTAGAGCATAGGAGCATCAGTCACAGTCAATGCAAAGAGACATCCGCCTTAGTGGAAGGAGGATGTCTCTTTGTTATGATTGGTCAGATAAATCGTATGACCTGAAATGAATACTACAGCCTGAAATGAATGCTATAACCTCAAATGAAGCGTATCATCGATCAGCTACTTTGCTTCACGCCAAGCTGACTGTACAAAAGAGCCTGCTGTCGTAGCGCTTCCGCATATTTCTCATGATCGGCCTGCTGTAAAATAAAGGTCAGATCATCATGGAAATCCTGCACCATATAGCCTTCTGGCAAATCCTCGAACAGGCTATGGAAATCAACCTCAGGTAAGGTCTGCTCACCCTGCGCACAGCGCGCCATCCAATCGATCCAATCCGAGACAGCAAGAATGCCGCTCATGCACAGATCTTCCTGCAAGCTAATACTATCCTGTAGCTGCTCATACGCTTCCGGCTCGCTATAGCGCTGAAAGGCTTTGATCACAATCGTATAAAGGGCATCTGCCGCTACAGCAACCTCACCTGTTAAAGGGGCTTCCAGCTGCTCATGGAAATCCTCTAACTTTAAATGTCCGCCCTCATCGTACAACAGCGGCACAACCGAGCATTGATGCAAAATATCAATGAGTGTATCTTCTGGTAATATTCCTTCTGCAAACCATTGTTCCAGTTTATGTGGTGACATCGTTATCCTCCGGTTTCGATTCTTAGCAGCGTTGATGCTGCATCCGTCATACTGGATCAACATCCATATGACCCGTAACGATTATACACCACATGCTGAGACGATGTCCGCTGTTTGCACCATTTATACCTAGATAGTAGCAGTTACTGCTCCCACTGAGATCTGGTAGGTGAAGGACAATAGCTTGCCTGTAAACGCGTACGAATATGCACCAGACAGCCACAATGCTTGCAGGTAGTGCCGAATTGCAGAGAGGGGCACGCCATACAGCGCTGGAAGCGCTCCTGCTGGACAGCTTCGGATGCAAGCTCATTAGCCTGCTTACCAGCAATAGCAAGCTGTACGAGATGATTAATCTTTTCCTCGGATAGCACGGGACTGCGATTGCAGCCTTTACAGCCTTGATTCGTATCCGAATGAACCTGCATAGGACGAATTGCGCTCATTGCTCATCCCCCTTTCTGCAACTGAATATACCGCATATGATATACCGCATATGTTCATAAACGATAATCATATCTGGATTCCAAATAGGATCTACACGCATCGACTGCTTGCTACATCTCATAGGATATCGGGTCACTGCACATCCCATCGTCTTCCATAGCATCGTTCTATATTTCGTAGTTCTATTGGATGGACTGTATATTCGTCGATACGGTAGCAGAGTGTAGCATGTACAATTACGACAATGTAATACGTGCCACCGAAGCAGCAGGAAGCTCGAAGCTCAGTACACCTTCTGCTGACAGCGTTACGCTCAGCTCGGTTGGAGCTACACGCTCTGGCTGTTCAAATGTGTTGTGTGCATCCAGTGCATCGCCTGCCAGTACGATACCTGTAGCTGTATACGAGCCGCCTTCGATCTGACAGCTGAAGCTTTCGGATTCGTCATGACTCAGGTTACATACGGTAATGTGTACCTGACCCTGAGCATCCTTCGATGCAGCCGCACTAATTTTTGGAATCGATTGTGCGCCCATCACGTATTCCGGGCTTTCCCATTGCAGGTCAAGACGCTCGCTATCCTGATGCACCTGATACATATTGAATACATGGTACGTTGGCGTGAGCAGCATACGATCGCCCTCTGTCAATACCATTGCTTGCAGTACGTTTACCATTTGAGCGATATTTGCCATTTTGATTCGATCTGCATATTTATAGAACAGGTTCAGGTTCACTCCGGCTACGACAGCATCGCGTACTGTATTTTGCTGGAACAGGAAGCCCGGATTGGTGCCTGGCTCCACATCCGTCCAGATGCCCCACTCGTCAATGATCATACCGACCTTTTTCTCTGGATCGTATTTATCCATAATTTTGGAATGCTTCACGATCAGCTCTTCCATAAACAATGTATTTTTCAATGTGCGGAACCATTCTTCAGCAGCAAAGCCCGTAGCAGGCCCTTTAACCGGGAAAAATTCGCCCGATGGAATCGTGTAATAATGCAGACTCAGACCATTCATCAGATGACCCGCTTCACGCATCAGCACTTCGGTCCATTTGTAGTCGTCTGTATTTGCACCACAGGCGATTTTGTACACCTGATTGTCGCCATAGTTACGCACATATGTTGCATAATGACGGTACAGATCCGCGTAGTATTCGGGACGCATGTTACCGCCACAGCCCCAGTTTTCATTACCTACACCAAAGTACGTCAGCTTCCACGGCTCATCGCGACCATTTTGACGACGCCAATCTGCCATTGGAGACGTACCGTCCTGCGTCATATATTCGACCCATTGCTGCATCTCGTGTACCGTACCGCTACCTACGTTACCACTGATGTATGGCTCTGTATCCAGCAGCTCACATAGACGCAAAAATTCATGCGTACCAAAGTGGTTATTTTCCTCCACGCCGCCCCAGTGACTATTCACCATACGTGCGCGTTCCTCTGGCTTACCTACGCCATCTTTCCAGTGGTATTCATCCGCAAAGCAGCCACCCGGCCAGCGAAGCACGGGAATGTTCAGCTCACGCAGCGCTTCCAGTACATCATTACGGATACCGTCTGTATTCGGGATCGGCGAATCCGTGCCAACCCACATGCCTTCATAAATACAACGACCCAGATGCTCAGCAAATTGTCCATGCAGATGACGGCTTAATGTTCCGGTCGTTACAGTTGTGTTCACATTCATGTTAATCATAGTAAAATGCCTCCTTTGGTAGTAAAAGCTAGGTTAATGCTTGAATTAGCCTGATCTCATAACGATATTTTCAAAATTCAACGGGAAACGTTTGTATTTTTGTTAACCTAAGGATATAGTGAAAAGATAAATAAAAACGTTACACACTCGCTAATGGAGGAGCTTGCCCATGAATCTGGATATTTCGGACAAATCATTACCTGTGTACGAAGCCCTTGCCAGCAGTGTACGGCACAAAATCATTCAACTGCTTGCTGATAAACCGATGAATATTCGCGAGCTAGCAGAAGCGGTTGGGCTGACCAGCGCCATCGTATCGATGCATGTTAAAAAGCTAGAAAAGGCAGCGATTATCTCGACTAACATGCAGCCCGGTAAAGGCGGCGTGCAGAAGGTATGCTATCTACAGGTAGAAGAAGCGAATATCGCTTTTCCTAACAAGGTAGAGCATGTGCGTCACTATCATGAAAGTGAGATTTCGATCGGACACTATACCGATCTGGCGGCAGAGCCAACCTGTGGTCTGGCTTCAACCGAGAAGTTTATCGGTCAGGTCGATGATACACGCTACTTTTTCGATGCCGAGCGTTTTCAGGCGAAAATTCTATGGTTTAGCGAAGGCTTTATCGAGTATAAAATCCCGAATTTCCTGCTATCCACCGAAAATCCGCTGGAGCTGATCATGTCGATGGAGATTTCCTCGGAAGCTCCGATGACCGATGATCGTTTCCCGTCGGATATCACCTTTTACCTGAATGATGTGAAGCTCGGTACATGGACAAGCCCAGGCGACTATGGCGACAAGCGCGGCAAGTACAATCCTGCATGGTGGCCGGAAATTATTAACCAGTACGGTCTGCTCAAGCACTTGCAGGTTACGCGTGAAGGCACCTTTATGGATGGAATTCAGCTGTCGGATGTGACGCTCGATCAAGTGAATGTACGGGATCGACAATGGACACTACGACTGGCTGTGGAATCCTCAGCTGAGCATGTTGGTGGCCTGACTCTGTTCGGACGTGGCTTTGGTAATTACAATCAGGATATTGTGTTCCGACTGTATTACGACAAGCGTGTGCGCCCAACGGCAACGCCAGTTGACCAGCCCAAGCAGGAGAAGCAAGAGCAGCACTAGAATAGTGAGATCCGGCTTCGTATGAAGGCTACGGATCGGCTCTACTCATTTTGATAACGCTTGCATATTATGCTGTAGCTTGTTGCCTTGAAGCCTACATAGACTACAGGGTATCCAATCCAGCTTATCGTCATCAGCATCCAATGCTTGTTTTATGGTTGAATCTATTTAAGTAGATAGATACAAGCAGCAGGGAGGAAGTAATCGATCGATTGCTTCGCTCCCTTTTTGCTTTGTATGAAGATCATGAATGGTCATATGGGCTGAGTACAAGGATGCCATGTATATCGATTACTCGGATATGATGGCTAGTCTGAAGAAACGGTTTTACGTATTGATATAGAAAATTGTACGGACGTATGGGAATGAGTATGTTTACGCTTTACGCAAACGAATTACGTTCCACGAAGCCTTGCTCAAGCGTGCAGTCAGCATACCGCCATCCAGCGTAGAGTTACCACCGCTATGTGGCTTCACCTGCTCATTATCGGCTGTATTGACCGCTTTTAGATCATCATTTTCCAGTACGATATGCTCCTCGATCACATAGCCTTCAAACGAGCGAACATCACAGTTCAGATCAAGCGCATCGGTGAGATGACGGTTAACAGCGAAGATCGTCAGATGCTCATTTTCCTCGTCATGGACAACAGCGCTATCCAGATAAGGCACATCGGTGTAATCTTTAGCATCATAGACAGGCGAGTCGATAACTGGTTTCAGGGATACACCACGACCATACACCGAAGCGTGCATATATGGATAGAAGATCGTTTGCTTCCAGGAGCGTCCGCCAGTCTCTGTCATGATCGGTGCAATAACGTTTACGAGCTGTGCCATACACGCCATTTTCACGCGATCTGCGCGACGCAGGAAGGTGAGCAGCATACTACCAACGAGCAGTGCATCCTCAAAGTTATACACATCCTCCAGCTGTGGTGGGGCGATGCTCCACGGGTCCATTTTGCTATCTGCATCATTGGAGTGATACCATACATTCCACTCGTCAAAGCTGAGATACATATTCTTTTTGCTGCGTTTTTTCGCTTTGATATAGTCACAGGTCGAGATAACGGTATGAATAAAATGATCCATATCGACTGCGCGAGCCAGATAGTTGGCAGGGTCATTTTCCTGATTGCCATAGTATTGGTGAAGGGAGATGAAATCCACCTCATCATAGGCATAATCAAGTGTAGTTGCTTCCCATTGTGGGAATGTAGCCATACCTGTATTGGAGCTACCACATGCTACCAGCTCAATAGAGGAATCCACCAGACGCATTGCTTTTGCCGCTTCCAGCGCCAGCTTGCCATAATCCTCTGCATTTTTGTGTCCGATCTGCCATGGGCCATCCATCTCGTTACCAAGACACCAGGTTTTGATGCCATGTGGATCAGCATAGCCATGCTGCTTACGCAGATCACTATAATATGTACCGCCCGGATGATTGCAGTATTCCACCAGATTACGTGCAGCATCGATGCCACGCGTTCCCAGATTGACTGCCATCATAACTTCGGAGCCAATTTCACGCGTCCATTGCGCAAATTCATTTGTACCTACTTCATTTGGCTCGATTGTTCTCCATGCCAGCTCCAGACGCTTCGGACGCTGATCAACCGGGCCTACGCCATCCTCCCAATTGTAACCGGATACAAAGTTACCACCAGGATAACGAATAATAGGAACCTGTAGCTCCTGAATCAGTTTTTTTACATCGTTGCGATAGCCATGTTCATCGGCGAGTGGATGCCCTGGATCATAGATACCGCCATATACAGCACGGCCCAGATGCTCGATAAAAGAGCCATAAATTCGCTTATCAACCTCGGCAATACGGAAGGATTTGTCAACAATCATTTTAGCTTTGATGCTTGTTTGGGACATGGTGTTCATCCTTTCATCTTCAATGTGGAGGTGGTGCAGGTCGGAGCCTTTGCAGCTAGATATACAGCAACAGTAAGTAGCTGCAAGATCCTATCGTTTATAGTTTGAATGTAACATAACGTTCATAGATAGGTCAATTATAATATTAATAATTAATGTTTTTATTAACTAATGATCTCTCGGATGTAAAATCTACTTGTTGCGGAGCGCTTGATGATTCTGCACTGTTCTCTCCTTGCTATGGCATATCGCTATTACATGACGAAGGTCGAATCGACATATGATGGATATGACACGATAGAACGATGAGCGAATGTAGCGATAAAAGTAACCTTTTGTGCAGTGGAATTTGTTATAATCTCACCATATACGCGCGCTAATCGCTTGTAGGATGATGCAAGAAGAGCGCACGACCAATGAAAGGGTGGATGACGTATGCAATCTAAGGATGTATTTCCAGCGCGTGTGCGCGAAGTGATCGACTTGATTGAGCAGGGGGATGTATTAAGTGGAACCTATAAAGAGTCTGTTCCAATGGTAGATATAGCTACACAGACACCGAAGCATTACATAGAAATGAGTACGCCAGCGAATCTGTTTAACGATTTGCAGGAAGCGTTGCAATTTTATCAGGATGAAGATATAGAGCCGCCTTATTATCATTTGCCCGATATAACGGCAGAAGCATTAGGAGATATTCCAGCTGCGACTAGCGATGAGCAGAGAGCGCTAAATCGTGCGCTAATTGAATATGAGGAGGAGCATAATTTTTACGAGCTTATAAAGGAAAGAATTGCTCCGCTTGCTGCCAAACTACATATCGAGGACGAGGAAGCTAGTCTTGTGGCAGATATCATTAGCAGCGATCTGTACCATTGTGCCAAAGCCAGATTGTTGCTAGAGGAGCCACATCCATATTTTGAGCATATACTGAGTATTTATCGTAATCAGGGGATGCCTATTGGCTGGATTGGAAGCGAAGCACCGGATGAAGGGGAATTCATTATCTATACGCGAACGTATAATGTGGAATAGGTACTATCGATAGGATGGCTCAGCAAATTGATGAGAATATTCCATACAATTAGCTATTCGCACAGCTACTCGCAAAAAATCTACAGGTGAAAATGTAAACTAATCCGGTATAGCGGCACTCTATATTTTAGCGCCGATACAGATTTTCTTCTTCCTATTTACAAGTACAGGCGGTTCCGATATGATATATTTATAATTATTCTAAATATAAATACAAGTTACGTGTGTTGATGGTCTCTCTTACAGTCAGGCACGGTATTGTGCCGTGTGCGTGAATATACAGATATCGGTATCCATTTATATTATGTTCGGTATGTGCAGACATGGATGTGTACGTCGTGTCGAGATGTTAGCTACACCGTACCATTTGGAATACATGACGATGATGAAATGCCCAACCGAAAATGACATTGTGAAACGTTACTTGGACAGGAAGAATGAAATCAACCGGAAGGTGTGAAGAACATGATGGTGCTGACGGAACAGGTAGACCGGATTAAGGAACGACTCAAATCCAAAGGCTACAAGCTGACGCCACAGCGTGAAACGACAATCCGGGTATTGCTGGAGCATGAAAAGGATCACTTGAGCGCAGAGGAAGTATTTTTGCTCGTGAAGGAACAATTCCCGGAGATCGGTATGGCGACCGTGTATCGGGTACTTGATCTGCTAAATGAGCTACAGATCGTACAAAAGGTGAATTTTGGCGATGGGGCGGCACGCTTTGATCTGCGTGCAGCGAATAGTCCCCATTTGCATCACCATCTCATCTGCACACGCTGCGGCAATGTAGAGGAGATTATGGAGGACTGGCTGGTCACACTGGAAAAGCGTGTAGAGCGTGAGTACGGCTTTACAGTGACTGATCACCGACTGGACTTCCAGGGTGTATGCTCCGCTTGCCAGGCAAAGGAACGCGAGAAGAATAAAGGCGGCAAGAACTGCCAAGCGGTTTCCTAATAATAAACGGTGAGCGTGCTATCGCTATTGAGCTAGGATGGAAAAGTAATGATGTATGAAAGAGCCTGCAAAGGCTCTTTTTTGCTGTGTGGGTTATTTTTTTAGCCAGTCTAGCCGACATTATACAATAAAAGTATGATTTTACAGTTAGTCTATGTAGCGTTGTGGTCATATTAGAAAATAGAAATGAAGCAAGCCACTTACTTTTGGAACGCGAGCTTCATTCCCAGCGTACATAGAGTATAGATTTACATATATAGAAAAGGGGTTAGAACAATGGCCTTATTTGAAGTTGTAAAATATGATGGCACACCGGATGTGTATGCGTGGAAGTATCCCAATGAAGAGGTTAGCACATGGACACAATTAGTTGTAAATGAATCGCAGGAAGCGATTTTGTTCAAAAATGGACAGGCGTTTGATACGTTTCAGGCGGGTCGTCATACACTGAGCACTATGAATATTCCGCTACTAAACAAAGTGATCAATCTACCCTTCGGTGGACAATCTCCATTCGCCGCTGAAATATGGTACGTGAACCGGGTCAACAATCTGGATGTAAAGTGGGGAACCACATCACCGATCCAGCTTCAAGATCCGAAATATAATATCATCGTGCCTGTACGTGCATTTGGACAGATGGGGATTCGTATTGAAGACTCCCGTCGATTCCTGATCAAGCTGGTCGGGACATTACCAAAGTTTGAACTGGCTGATATTTCAAGATATTTCCGCGGTTTATTGTTAATGAATATTAATGAGTGCATTTCATCGTATCTCGTTCATCGTAAAATTAGCATTCTGGAGATCAATGCGTACATTAGTGAGATTTCTACCTTTGTACAGGAACGTATGGCTCCTGTATTCGCCGAGTATGGCATTGCGGTTGTGAATATGTATGTCGACTCCATCAATACACCGGACGAGGACGTTTCCGTTCAGCGACTGCGGGAAGCACTCGCCAAAAAAGCAGAGATGGATATTATTGGTTACACCTATCAACAGGAGCGCAGCTTTGACACGCTGGAGGGTGCAGCTAAAAATGAAGGTAGCATGCAGTCCGGTATAATGGGTGCCGGGTTAGGACTTGGTATGGGCGTAGGCATGGGCGGCCCGCTTGGTCAATTGATGGGACAGGTTGGACGTGTGATGGACGTGAACACGAGCAGTGTATCCAGTAACTCCACATCGACAAATGCGAAGCCGTGCAGCAATTGCGGTCAGCCGCTCATCGCTGGCTCCAAGTTCTGCCATCATTGTGGCGATGCGTATCTGGCATGCGAGCATTGCGGTGCGGACAATCCGGAAGGTGCTGTGCAGTGTAACAGCTGCGGGAAGGCACTCTCTCATCCCTGTCGTCAATGTGGCGCTTCGTTAAAAGCAGATGCGCGCTTCTGTCATGCATGTGGTACACCAACTACGGTAGCATGTAATCATTGTGGAAAACCAATGCAGCCCGGTCAGAAATTCTGTATGGAATGCGGACAAGCAGCGCCGGAGCAGGGGGGACAAACCTGATGAATCGTAATCGAGGTATCGCCATCATCGCTCTATTGTATGGACTGACACTACTGGTCACCATCATTAGCTTTATCCTGCTCGGTAATGTGCTGATTGCAGACAGTCGCTTCTGGATATCGCTTGCAGCTCTATTATTAGCTGAAACGTTGTTCTGGTCGCTGGCTGGATGGGGAGCATTACGTGGAGAACGTTTTGCTTCTACCGTGCCTGCCTATATGGGACAGCTTGTGACTGCTGGTCTGTATGCTATACTGGTCATCGTCTATACGCTTCTATTCTGGTTGCTGTTCAATCTAGGGGCGTTGTTCTACGGCTGGCTGCAATTAACGACATTTGTCGTAGCGGTTGGCGTGATCGCGCTTATCAGCTGGTTTATGCAGTCTGAACGTTATATCGATAGTCAGGAACGTCTACAAAAGCTGAGCATTCATGATATTCGGCAGGGTTTAGGCGAAGCTGGTCTGCATATTCGCAGCTGGCAGGAGCCGTATCGTAGTGAGGTGAGTCGCCTGCTGTCTGAGCTTGAGGAAAATGTACGTTTTAGTGATCCGGTTACCCACCCTGCTATATGGAAGGAAGAGGAGCAGCTCACCGATGAAATACGTCAGCTGCGTGAATGGATGATGCAGGCGCCAACTGGAGATGAGCAGCAGATGAATCGTCAGCTGGAGCAGCTGCGACAGCATTTCCAGACAGCACACGATATTTTACGTCAGCGAAACACTCGACTGGCAGCTTCCAAGTCATAGCTCTTTATTCGATCGAGCAGGCTTGTCTTCAAACAATATAGAAGAATATAGAATGATGTAAAAGGGGAGATCGACCATGCTTGCAGGAGGGATTGTTTGTATTATTTTTGCCCTTCCTTTATTGTTATTTGCATTGTTTGGAGTAGGTGGTACATTATCGAGTGATCCGGGATCAGCGATTGTACTGGGAATGGTGTTTGGTTTCCCGGGAATCATATTGATGGTATTCGGAATTTCTATGATTCGCAAAAGTCAGGCACAAACGCGATTGGAATATGAGCAAATGATGACGGCTCAGCAGCAGTGGAATCAGAACAATCTAAATGGGCAATTTCAGCATTCGTCATCACAGTCATCCATGCATGTGAATATATCTTCCAGTACAAATGGAGTGCAGCGAGTCAATGAATCGTATACGATTCATAATCCGCTTGATCCACGCACAGCTGCCTATGTGAATCATCGAGCAAGGCAGCAAGCAGCGTCCTCGACATCTTCAAACCCTATGAATCAGGCATCTACTAGTAATCAACCGAAAACCGTAGATTGTCCGGGCTGCGGGGCGCCACAAACGCTGGCACCAGGTCAGAGCCGTGAGTGTGAATACTGTAGCACAGTCGTTGCTTACAAATGATTTCAGGATGACTTTAGCACGCTTGTGTAAATTTTCTGAATTGCAAAATATCCGCTTCTATTCTGAAAGAAGCGGGTAAATACTACAAACAAGGCGAAACCGAACAGACCTATGCTGGGCGGCTGTTCGCCTTTTTAAGGTGTAGTTATATATAATAGGATTATGTCTTTCATTTCGGCTGATGTCATATGCCGAATATTTTTCACCATCAGCGGTGAATTCGTACGCTGCATTGTCCGATTTCGAAGCGTTAGCATGGCATCTGATAGCATCTTGCAGGTCGCTCATAATTGACAGTTATCCGGCTTCCGCATTAACATAGTTGTATTGCCCGGATGGGCAAAAACGGATAGAAGGTGACTGTAATTGCAAGAGCAATATCGACCAACAAGAGCGGAAATTAATCTGGATGCGCTGCGGGCGAATTACGAAGCTTTTCGGAGTGCATTGCCGCACACAACCAGACTGATGCTTTGTGTAAAAGCAGGAGCGTATGGACATGGTGCTGTAGGGGTAGCCCGTGAGCTGGAACAGCTCGGTGCGGACTACTTGAGCGTAGCTTTTTTGGACGAAGCGATTGAGCTACGTCAGCACGGCATTTCGTTACCGATTCTGGTACTGGGCTATACGGCACCAGAAGGGGTAGCAGCAGCGTACGAGTATGATGTTACTTTAAATGTGTTTACAGAAGAAGTGCTTGAAGCGATTGCCGGACTGTCTGTGGAACCTTCCGGTCGCAAGCTCAAGGCTCATATCAAAATTGATAGCGGAATGGGACGACTCGGACTATTTCCAGATCAGGCACCTGCATTTATCGCCAAGGCGTTTGCAGTACCAACACTGGAAGTAGAAGGAATGTTCACTCATTTTGCAAGAGCAGACGAGCATAATAAAGATTATACACTGATGCAATACGAGAACTTCCAACGCGTGGACCGTGAAGTGCGAAGCATGGGCTATACTATCCCTGTCATACATACGGGGAACAGTGCTGCCGCGATTGATGCTCCCGAGCTATCCCCACAGATGGTTCGGGTAGGAATTGCACTGTATGGGCTGTATCCTTCGACCGAAGTGAACCAGCAGGCGATAGCGTTAGCCCCGGTCATGGTCTTGAAAACCAGAGTGGTCTATACCAAAACGCTGCCGGCAGGCGCGGGTGTAAGCTATGGCACCCGTTATGTCACCGAGCAGCCAGAGGTTATTGTCACACTGCCAATTGGCTATGCGGATGGATATTCGCGCTTACTCAGCGGAAAAGCCGAAGTGCTGCTTCGCGGACGCAGAGTCCCTGTCGTTGGAACGATCTGTATGGATCAGTGTATGGTATCACTCAAATCTTTTGCCCATGAGGCAGAAGAAATCCAAATCGGCGATGAGGTTGTCTTAATCGGCCGTCAGCAGAATGAATTCATCTCGGCTGATGAGCTTGCTTCATGGCTCGGTACTATCAATTACGAAGTGGTTTGCATGATCGCTTCCCGCGTCCCTCGTCTCTACTACCGTGACGGCGAAATCGTTAGCTGTTTAAACCCCCTTTTGCGTTAAAATATTTTTCGCAGAGTGGAAGGAAACGGAAAATGTTGAGCGAATCTTACATAATGTGATGAAAAGTCTGTACTCATACTGTTGTTGTAGTTTATAATGAGGGCAGCAAAGTGGCTTTATGTATTGTGCATGAAGCCAGACCATAAACTTGGATTCGCATTATGAAAAAATGCCGTTACAACAGCTAAGGGGTATAGCTGAAAAGGTTTTGGGGGTGCTGGACAGTTGGACAACATGCAAAACGTGCAAGGGATTATGGTCCATTTACCGGATCAGCTTTTGCAGGAAATCGATGGGATCGCAGCCTTGGATAATTCCGACCGTAATGAGTTAATCAGAAAGGCGACGAAAGTGTATCTAACGGAGCGTAAGAAGCGGATTGTCCGCGAATCGATGCAGCGTGGATATATGGAAATGGCCAAGATCAATCTCAGAATTGCTAGTGAAGCATTCTATGCGGAGGAAGAAGCGGACATCACTCTGGACCGCTTAGTTAGCGGGGTGTAGACATTGATCGTAAAGCGTGGCGATGTATTTTTTGCAGATTTATCGCCCGTCGTCGGTTCTGAGCAGGGTGGCGTGAGACCGGTTCTGGTGATCCAGAACGATATCGGTAATCGCTTCAGTCCGACGGTCATTGTGGCGGCGATTACGGCACAGATTCAAAAGGCCAAATTGCCGACGCACGTGGAGATCGACGCGAAGTCTCATGGTTTTGACCGGGACTCCGTCATTTTACTAGAGCAGATTCGTACCATTGATAAGCAGCGTTTGACTGACAAAATCACACATCTGGATGAAGATACCATGCGTAGGGTGCATGATTCTCTCCAGATCAGCCTCGGCCTGGTGGACTTCTAAAAGGCTTTCGGCAAGCAAGTGGACCCGGTGACTGCACCGGGTTTTTTGCGTCTAATGGGGCAACTTCATCAATATGGTTTGAGATCATGCCCAACTTTTGAGATAATACAGCTATTGATATAGGGTTCTCTGCATGAGTAGAGAATGGAAAGAGGGATCAGATTGTCTGAACAAAAAGTAATTCATGAAGCGCAAGCGAAAGATAGCGAGCAGCAGGTACGTGAGCGGATCGTACGTCAGATCGCCGATGAGCTGAATATCTCGCAAAAGCAGATTCGTACGACGATTGATCTGCTGTCGGAAGGCAATACGATTCCATTTATTGCTCGTTACCGTAAAGAGATGACCGGAGAGCTGGATGAGAACCAGCTTCGCGATATCGAGGAGCGCCATCAATATTTGCGCAATTTACAGGAACGTAAAGAAGAGGTGCTACGCATCATCAGCGAGCAGGACAAGCTGACCGAGGAGCTGGCAAAAGCGATTCAAAATGCAAGCAAGCTGCAAGAGGTCGAGGATCTGTATCGTCCATATCGCCAAAAGCGTAAAACACGTGCAAGCGTAGCGCGTGAAAAAGGATTAGAGCCACTTGCACAGTGGATTCGTAGTGCGCCGAAGGCGCCAGAAGCGCTCGTAGAGGCTGCTAAGTATGTGGATGAGGCAAAAGGCGTCGAGGATGCCTCACAGGCGCTACAGGGAGCGATGGACATCATTGCCGAGGAGATTTCGGACGATGCAACAATTCGTGCCTGGATCAGACGTTACACCTTGGATCATGGTATGCTCGTGACCGAAGCGCGTAATGCCAATGAAGAATCCGTGTATGAAATGTACTACAGCTATCGCGAGCTAGCGAAAAAAATGCCGCCTCACCGCATTCTGGCAATTAACCGTGGTGAGCGTGAAAACGTACTGAAGGTACAGCTGGAGGTAGCTCCAGAATCGATCTATCGTTATATGGAGAAGCAGCTCATTCAAGGGCCATCTGCGGTACAAAAGCTGCTGGGCGAAGTAATCGAGGATGCCTACAAGCGTCTGATTGCCCCATCGATCGAGCGCGAGGTACGTACCGAGCTGACAGAAAAGGGAGATAGCCAGGCGATCTCGATCTTTGCTGGTAATCTGCGCAATCTGTTGCTGCAAGCACCGATCAAGGAAACAAGAGTGCTCGGCGTTGACCCAGCTTTCCGTACAGGCTGTAAGCTAGCAGCTGTTGATGAGACAGGCAAGCTGCTGGAGGTAGCGGTAACGTACCCAACTCCACCAGTCAACAAAAAGCGTGAAGCGACGGAAATCTTCCATCGTATGATTAATGAGCACAATATCGAGCTGATCGTGATCGGTAACGGTACAGCTTCGCGTGAAACGGAGCAATTCGTAGCCGAGCTGATTCAGGAGATCAAGGATCGCAAGCTTGCGTATCTGATCGTGAGTGAGGCGGGTGCAAGTGTATATTCTGCTTCCAAGCTGGCGCAGGAGGAATTCCCTGATCTGGATGTCGCACAGCGCAGTGCAGCATCGATCGCTCGCCGTGTACAGGACCCACTAGCAGAGCTGGTCAAAATCGATCCAAAAGCAATCGGTGTCGGTCAATACCAGCACGATGTATCACAGAAAAATCTGGAAAGCTCGCTTAAAGGCGTTGTAGAGTCAGCGGTTAACCACGTCGGCGTCGATGTGAATACAGCTTCTCCATCGCTGCTGTCCTATGTGGCAGGCGTGAATGCAACGATTGCTAAAAATATCGTAAAATATCGTGAGGAAAATGGTCGCTTTATTAGCCGCAAGCAGCTGCAAAAGGTGCCACGTCTGGGTGCTAAAACGCTCCAGCAATGTGTCGGCTTCCTGCGTATCAAGGGTGGAGACAATCCACTTGATTATACCGGTATTCACCCGGAATCGTATGCAGCGACAACGAAGCTTCTGAAGTCGCTCGGTATCCAGCCAGAGCAATTAGGCAGCACCGAAGCGGTAACGGCTCTTGCAGGCGTCGATGTGGAGCAGACAGCGGCAGCACTGGATATCGGTGTGCCAACACTGCGCGATATTTTAGATAGCTTGCAGCGCCCAGGACGCGATCCACGGGATGAGTTGCCATTGCCAATCTTCCGTACCGATGTGCTGAAGATCGAGGATCTGACGCCAGGGATGGAGCTACAAGGCACGGTACGCAATGTTATCGACTTTGGTGCTTTTGTTGATATCGGCATCAAAAATGATGGATTGGTGCATATCTCCCAGCTGAGCGAGCAATTCGTGAAGCACCCGATGGACGTTGTTTCTGTTGGAGATAATGTAACGGTGTGGGTACTGAATGTGGATTTGAAAAAAGGTCGCGTAGGTCTGACGATGCGCCCATCCTCTGCTCAGGAAGCAGCTGGACAGTAAAAGGTATGAATCAACACTCTGCTTACTGGCAAGGCGTAGATACGGATGTACAAGCTATTGAACGTCATTATGGTAAGACATCGTATGAAGCCATACATGTTAACTATAACGATGTAAGGATGCGTAAGCGGAGCGGCATGTAAGCAACCAGAACTGCGAGTAAGCAGGTCAAGCTATGTATCAGCTATCAGAGAGCTAGAGCAAAGCTGTAATGATAACCGGAACGAAACGCAAACAGCCCTGTAGATCATTCTACAGGGCTGTTCGTATCTTCTAACTATTCAGATCAGATGATTAGTGGCAGTATTATTGCTGCTCCGCATACTCTTCATACCACTGCTCAAGCTGCGCCTGTAGCGCACGAATTTCAGTGAGCAATGAGATCAACGGATACTCCTGCTCCTGTAGACGGGCAAATGACTGCTCCAGCGCATTGATATAATCTAATCCGCCGATCGTTTGTGTGCCATCCTGTAATAGCTCCAGATCACTACATTCAGCAACTGCGCGTGGAAGCTTCGGCACATCCGTAGCAGTCAATTTGCTAATTTCCTTATGTAAACGTAAATTAAGCGCGCTGAGCTGGTAAGCATAATCAGCAGGCATCTCCACATATTGAAGCTCCGTGTCCTGCTGTAAAAGTACATAGCGCATAAGTGAGGTGCTCATCATCATTCTCCTTCAATCGAATTGCCGGCATGCCGGTATACATGTTCGCTACAAATAAATGAACGAAAATGTAGTTTGTACTTGAAGTGTAGCGCATAACAAAGTTAAAATTCAAGAGAAGCAGGTTGATCTTTTTCTATGCAAACTGATCTGGAACAATCATGTCAAAGGAGCAGAGCGGGTTTCATGACTAACGAAGAACTTCAGGCATGGGTGGAGCAGCTATCCTTGCAGCATTTTGAACGTCCATTTTTGCATGAGGCCGTCTTTAATGCACGACTACGCACAACCGGTGGACGTTATTTTCTCAAAAGCCATAATATCGAGATTAACCCGCATCAGCTTGCTGCCTTTGGTCGCGAGGAAGTGGAGAAGATTATTAAGCATGAGCTGTGCCATTATCATCTTCACATTTTAGGTCGAGGCTATCAGCATAAGGATGCAGAGTTTAAATACTGGCTGCAACGCGTAGGTGGCGGACGATATTGCCAGATTCCACCCGATATGTTGAAAAGTAAACCCAGAGAGTTGTACCGTTATCGACTTCTATGCGGGGATTGCGGCACCCAATATTTACGTAAGCGCCGTATGGACCCGGGCAAATACCGCTGTGGCAAATGTGGAGGAAAACTCACATTGGAATCGCTTGACTTGCCCAGAGAAACATGGTAAATTATTTTTTAGATTGAACAATGTTCCCTGATAGCTCAGTTGGTAGAGCACTCGACTGTTAATCGAGTTGTCACAGGTTCGAGTCCTGTTCGGGGAGCCATTTCTTGGAGAGATACCCAAGTGGCTATAAGGGGACCCTCTGCTAAGGGGTTAGACTGCGTAAGCGGTGCGAGGGTTCGAATCCCTCTCTCTCCGCCATATGAATTTATATTCATGTAGCAACTTTAGCAACAAGCATACATAGGTTAAGTAAAGAGTCGGCGCTGCCGGCTCTTTTTTTGCTTTGAGTTTTATAGTTGGAGTTTTTATATATTTTGCAGCCATTTTTGAATAGAACAGCCTTCGATAAGAGTAGTCAAGCTTATCAACAAGCCTAGATTCAGATTCAAGGAAGCTTTTATACAATGTGCTCATGTAAGCTAATGCTCCATAGCGCATACAAAAAAGATCATCCTATAAATTAGCTAAGGATGATCTTTTTGCAGTTTCTTATATTACATCAATACATGTACAGGATATTGATGTCTGCCCGGTAGAATGGTATGTGTGAATCAATACAGTGATTCAATCCAATGAAGCTATCCAGTGAAGCAACTTTAATCTGGTGACTAGCGTTGCCTGACAAGTAGCTTTAACCTTGTAAATTAAAATCACACCAGCGGCACATTCAACCCCAGCGCCTTATAGATCGCATGAGCCACGCCATCCTGCTCATTCGTCAATGTAACGTCATCGGCGATAGCCTTCACCTCAGGTTCTGCATTGCCCATAGCTACCCCCAGCCCAGCAAGCTGGATCATGGATACATCATTAAAGTTATCGCCAATCGCCATCGTTTGCTCCAGTGGGATACTATAGTGCTCTGCCAGATGCTGGAGCGCTGTTCCTTTAGAAGCATTTTTATGCTCAATCTCAAAATTCATATGACCGGAAACGACCATCGTCATATCCTCACGACCAGCAAAATGCTGACGTCCCACTTCCAGCTTCTCCTGTTCAAAGGATAAGGCAAGAATATTGTAAAACTCCGTGTTGTCTGGAATCTCATGATACGTATTCACACGAATCATTTTTAGCTTGGCACTCATTCCCTGCATCGCTTCTAGCATTTGCAAATAGCTTGGATCAGGATTGGTGCTCAGCAGACGATCAACCTCTACAGCCAGTACCTGATGACCGGTGCTAATCGTATAAATGCCTTTGCTCGTATGTGCTTGATAGTAGTACTGATTCGTTTCCAGCCAGTTCAGCACTTCCATCGCTTGATGATGTTGCAATGGGAGGGAGAACATCGGCTCTTTATGCTCATTATGGATAACCGAACCATTAGAGGAGATGACCGGAGTTACCAGCTCAGCAGCTTCTAGAAAAGAGCGTACATTATTATGCTCGCGACCCGTAGCAATCGCTACAATTACGCCTTCCTCCTGTGCAGCACGAATGGCTGCCTTGTTCACATCATTAATATACGTATGGCCACTCAGCAGTGTACCATCCAGGTCAATTGCGATTAATTTGATACTCATAGACTCAGCTCCTTCGAAAATGATTGATCGGCAACCCATAGCTCTACCTCATGCTGATCAAGTAGCTCCAGCATTTCGGGAGTAGGGGAGCGATCCGTAATAATCAGATCGACTTCAGACAGATCGGCAAACTTATAAAATAGCTCACGTCCAAATTTGGAATGATCGGCGAGAATGATCGTCATCTCGGCTTGCTGCATCATTTTATGCTTAATCCGACCTTCCTCCACGGTGAGTGAGGTAAGACCTTTGCTAGAAATGCTACCGACACCGATAAAAGCTCGTTCAGCAAAATAATGCGATAGGGCTTCAACAGCAGCTGAGCCGTATACATAACGATGCTGTGATTGCAATTGCCCGCCGAGCAGATGAACAGAAATATCTTGCTTGTTGGATAAAATGTCTGCCTGATTAATTGAGTTGGTGACAATGGTACAGCCAGGTGCTTCGATAAATTCGGCGCATGCCTGAACCGTAGTAGAGGAATCGAGGATGATGCGTTGCCCGCTCTGAACAAGCTGTGCAGCGCGACGACCGATCTGCTTTTTCTCAGCAGATACCGTATTCAGGCGGTCATTATAGCTTGGGATAATGATCGGACCAGCTGAGAGTAGCGCACCACCACGCGTGCGTACGATTGAATTCTGCTCTTCCAGTCGCACAAGATCACGTCTGGCAGTATCCCGGGATACTTGAAAAATACGGCAAATGTCTTCAATCGTAATTCGCTGGTGCTTACTGAGATACTCCAAAATATGAAGCATGCGTTCTTCCTGATACATAGAAGCTCTCCTTTGGAAGAATAGAGAAAATGGATACAGCTCATGCTTGTTCGTTACCCATCATGATAAGCACAACAAGTATGATGAAGAACGGTAGCAAGCAATTTAGCTCATAAGTAAGTAGAAACAAGTAGAGGTAAGTAAAGTATGTCGTTTATGCTGCTTATTTAAGTTTATATAAGCAATTATAAGTAATGATAAGTCAAACTACAAGTCATTCTTTCGATTTTGACTTAAATAAAGCAACAAAATAGGGCATTTAAAAACTAATAAAAAAGTGCTTGCAATATAACTCTGTACTTGATATAATCATTTTTGTTGTTAAGAAAACGTGGCCCGTTGGTCAAGGGGTTAAGACACCTCCCTTTCACGGAGGTAACAGGGGTTCGAATCCCCTACGGGTCATCCCTTATTTCATTAGTGAGAGCCATTAGCTCAGTTGGTAGAGCACCTGACTTTTAATCAGGGTGTCGAAGGTTCGAGTCCTTCATGGCTCACTTTTTATATGCCATGCGGTCGTGGTGGAATGGCAGACACGCTATCTTGAGGGGGTAGTGGGTGTATACCCGTGGAGGTTCGAGTCCTCTCGACCGCATTCTGCAATACGTAAAAGTCCCTGTTTTATAACAGGGACTTTTTGTTTGCAATTTGTAGAATAAAATGGAATAATTTGAATAAATAAGGTGATCTTGCGCATAACCTTGTTGAATTCCATTCCAAACCATACTATATTAGTAATCATAATTGTGTTTTGGTTTGAAGCTAGACAGACTACATAATTCTTATGGCAGGCGGAATATCAATATTTATCCGAAAAGCTGGAATTGGTAGTTATAAAGCCGATTGTTTTGCTTGATTATGTACGTCCTTATGGAACGTAGACAGCCATTCATTGAAAATACTCGGGAATATCGAGTAGCTCAGCGACTTGTTTACGGTATCGTGCCGCCTTGCGTGTTCCATTGATCAGGTTGGATAAACGAGATGGCGGAATCCCGTAACACTCGCAAAACGTCTTTTGATCCATTTGTAGCTCTGCCAGCCTTTGCTTGATAGCCCAACCGAAGGAGGTAACCGGCTGCTTGCGGTTCAACGATATCACCCCTTGCTTGCTAAAAGTATAACGTACCATATGACTATAGGATCGGTACCGGTTCCCGATCATTATGGGCTCTATGGTATAATGATTCAGGAAAAGAAGTAAAAAAATGTCGTTAGATCAATTATATACTTAAATGCGATTTTTATCAATATTAAATTACTTATAAAAGTGTTATTGGAAGCTTTAGATGACATGGTCGGGGAGTTGAAATCATATGCAGTCGCAATCCATTTATGAACGCATTGAATTACTGATCAAAAATAAAGGCATCACGAAAAAGTCATTCTGCGAACAACTTAAAATTAGTACCGGTAACTTTGGCGATTGGAAACGTGGCAAATCGACACCAGGTACACACAAGCTGATCGAAATTGCAGCTTATTTTGATGTTAGTCTGGATTGGCTCCTTACGGGGAAAGAGCGCTATGCACAGACGGTAAACGAGCAATCCAGCCCGTATTTTTTTGAACTTATGGGGCAATTGAATTGCCAGGATGAGGTACTGTCTGAGCGAGAGAAAGATTTCATTAAGGAATATATTGAGTTCTCCGTGTATCGCAAATCCAGACAGCAGGGTAGTAACCGCTAACTGTTACGTCTATATTGTCGGATAGTCTTGAATCGGAATTGGCAACTGAATGAGCAGAAGCCAATCAAGGCAGTGTCGAATGAGGATGAGCTTGGGGGGAAGCTAGTTCAGCTACAGGTCGTACAGAGCAATGAAGCTATAATAGAGGAATGTGGGACGCAAGCATTGTGAACGATCATGCAGAGCATCGACATTCATCCATATTCATTCATCGGCGCCCATTCAATGGAAGCAATTCAGATCATTGTATAGCAGGGCATTGTATATTGGCATAAAGAGGCTGGCAGATCACGTCTATATGACGCAGATGCCAGCCTGTTTGGTTATGCGGATTGCAAATCATAAATTCTTGTAGGGAGTGAATAGCTCCTTTTGCAATACAGGTCTATCGATATAACAGGTCTATACAGGTAGATGAGTGAAGTGGAGTAGAATAGTTAGTTGCCGGATACGGTTGGAGATAGGGATAGTGGCGATTGGAAGGAAGGAGGGAATAGCTGACTCTGTTCGTGATAGGCTTCCTGTGCCTGCGCTAGCCACTGCTGTTCCATGATAGATGACCATTCATCGGTTAGCTGCTGAGCTTCTCGTATCGTCAAGCCGAGCGCCTTAGCGACTCTACCCATACAGCAGGATAATAAAGTATAGAAGTAACACTCAATCGCCTGCTCGCGCTGCATTCCAAGCTGGATATTAATCCAGGCATGCAGAACGGTCAGTGAAAGGATCGCCCCATGCTGCTTCATTGCTTGCTCCAGCAGCTCAAAGCTCATCCACGGATACAGATTACGTGCTAGCTTGAGTAAGCGTTTTCCTGTTTGGCTGGCTTCCTGCATATGATCCGGCTCGATAATTTGCCGGATGATTGCGTGATCCATGCGGGCAAGGGTATGAGCATCCTGCTGGGCTTCGGCAAGATATACACCATAAATAGCAGGCGCTTCCCAGCGAAATAGATGAGGCTGTAAATGATTGTGAATATAATGCTCCAGCTCGGCGACACTCGTCATTCGACCTTCCTGTACATGCCTTTCCAGATTGTGCGCATGGGTAAAGCTAGCTGTTGGTAGCTTGGCTTCCAGTAGTTGCACATACACCAGCAACTTCTGATTGCTTTTCATTTTGAATCCTCCTCCGCACGGTGGATTAAATAATAATAGATGGAAATAATAACAGAATCCTATCTCTCTATTTAAATGTCTGATTAGCTATCATGAATATTAGTAATATAGCAGTTAGAATAAAAAGAAGTAGTTATTTTGTTAATAATAGTTACATAAATGTTGTCTATGTGTCAATAATATTAACCTGAATAACATGATTTAAACTAAAAAATGTAAATTATATAGGTTGTAAATTAATTTTATGATACTAGTGAAAATTATGCTGAAATATAAGTGACATTGAATGTGTAGTATATGATAGGATTATCCAATAGGGTGAAATAAGGATTTACAATGACATAAGAAGATGGTATATTATAAAAGTTGCTGAAGATGGTTCGACTATTTCATCCATCTACAGCTAATATTGTCTGCGCGGTCGTGGTGGAATGGCAGACACGCTATCTTGAGGGGGTAGTGGGTGTATACCCGTGGAGGTTCGAGTCCTCTCGACCGCATTTAGGTAAGAAGCATACGAAACGGTTCAATAGAACCAAAAAGCAAGCAACGGATCTGATCAAGATCGGGTTGCTTGCTTTTTTATTTATACGCCTGTTTTATGAATAGATATTCAGCTTATGAGGTGTATAAGGATATAATGTATGATGATACATATTGAAGTTCGCTAACATGGGTATGACTCAGAGCTTGAGACTCGGAGCTATGGTGATGGCTCGGCTGCTTCTACATTTTGCTAAAGAAGACTGGAGCTAGAAGATCAAAGTTGCTTACGAATGTCGTCTTCGATCTTATCCGGTGTTGTTTGTGGAGAATAGCGCTTCACAGGTGTACCATCTGGACTAATCAAGAACTTGGTGAAATTCCATTTGATTGCCTTGGAGCCTAGAATACCGGGTGCTTGCTCGGATAAATATTTGAACAGGGGATGTGCATCAGTACCGTTTACATTGATTTTTTCGAACATCGGGAAGCTTACACCATAGTTTAGCTGGCAAAATTCTGAAATCTCTTCATTGCTACCTGGATCTTGATTCGCAAATTGATTGCTCGGAAAACCTAGAATTTCAAAGTTTTGGTCTTTAAATTTGTCATAAAGCTCCTGTAGACCAGAGAATTGTGGCGTTAATCCGCATTTGCTTGCCGTATTCACGATTAGCAATGTTTTACCTTCATATTGATCCAGTGATACCTCTTCACCACGCATGTTGGTAGCTTTAAAATCATATACGTTCATCCGTTACACAGCCCCCTTTAATTATAATGATATCAACTTAATTTTAAAAAATTAAAATGATAAAGTCAATTTTAGTTTACCTATATAAATTCGCAAAATGGCGTTTCATTTGGAACGCAGTGCTTTACAAATATAGTGTTGGTTCAAAATCATGACGTATGAAGGAGCTGAATAATAATGGCATTGTATACTGCAACAGCGAAGGTTCATGGTGGACGTCAAGGTAGGGTTGAATCCAGCACAGGTGCTGTAGATGTGAATCTGGTGATGCCTAAGGAGCTGGGTGGCGGTGGCGGTAACGGCACAAACCCGGAAGAATTGTTTGCCGCTGGATATGGCGCATGCTATCAGAGCGCACTGGCTAATGTAGCGCGCAAAGCAAAGGTGAACGTAACGGATACACTCGTTACAAGTAACGTAATGATCGATAAAGATCCAACAGACGATGGCTTTAAGCTGTCGGTACGCCTGGATGTGAGTATCCCAGGTCTGTCTCATGATGAAGCACTAGAGATTGCCAAAAAAGCTCATGAATTTTGCCCGTATTCCAAAGCAACACGCGGCAATATTGATGTAGAGCTGAATATTGTGTAATTCAGGCAATTCGATTCGTATAGAGGATAGGTAGAATGATCTGCGCTGATATAGGCTGATGTAAAATGCTGATATAAGCTGATGTAAATTAATGATAGGTAGCGTAGTCCAGGTACCTATGACATTTCTATACGATTACCGTATGTATAAACTATAAAAAAATCCCCCTTTGTTTTTGCAAAGGGGGATTTTTATGGCGATATAGGGGAGCATGTACATATTGATTGTATTACAACTTCATCAACCGATATATTCATTACGATGTCAGCTGCTATTTTAGTTATATGCTACAGATTAGATAAGATTCATATTTTTTTGTTTACATAACCTCATCAGTTTTTTGGCTGAAAGCCGATTAATTTTACAGGACACGGGTAAGGTTAACATAACAGGGCAATCCGTCGAATAGATTCTGGTTGTAAAACCAGAGTGCTTCCTGTACAGTAAATGGCAATAGTTGATGCGGCAGATCGTGACAATCGACGCAACAATTACCCGTTCGGCTCCATATTTGTGCTCCCCCGTACATCTATAGAGTTGACACATACCATAAAATTCTTTAATATGTCATAGGTGATTTGTAATTTGCTACGAAATTTTAAGGATAACGGGTGATGATAAAATGGCATATAGACCGACGATTACGACGCTCAAAAAAGCCGGTATCAATGAAAAAGAAGGACTGTACGAATTTACGGCAACACTGGTAGACGGAACAGAGTGCCGCATGTTCTACAATCGTTTTCCAGAGTGGAAAATGACTTATATCAATCGACTGCTGACCAAGCCATGTCCTGTATGCCGCAAAGACTTTATTTGCAACTGCTTCAATGCCTTTGCTGGCGAAATTGATCAGCAAATTAAAGATCGTCAACTGATTGACGAAGCACTAGCATAAGCTATTTTGTCACAACGCCATAACGTTTATATGCAGAGCGCGGGGGAATCTTCTTCGTGCTTTTTTGCTATTTTTGTAGTGTTGTAGTGGATGTAGTGAAGGCTCAGCGTATCGCAAACGACTTTGTATATTTGTATAAAGGAGAGTGGCGAGAATGGTAACTGCACATGCTCCGGTATCGAGACCGGGCGAACCTACGGAACTGACGGATCAACAGATCGAAGTGCTTATTCAGGGTGATCATCCGATTGTACTGGTAGATGGAGTTTGTCATTTTTGTCAGGGCGCGACCAAGTTCATCATCAAGCGTGATCCAAAAGGAATTTTCCATTTTGCTTCGTTACAATCTGAGGTGGGGCAAAAGCTACTTCAAAAGGGTGGCATGAGAACCGATCAGATGGATACGTTTGTATTGATTGAGAAGGGCACCTTTTATACTCGTTCGACAGCTGCATTGCATATTGCGCGTAAATTACGGTTTGCGTGGCCGTTATTGTATGCCTTTATTATCATTCCACGTATGCTACGGGATGGAGTCTATAATATTATTGCGCGTAATCGCTACCGCTGGTTTGGTCAATCGGATCAATGTATGCTGCCAACACCTGAGATTCGGGAGCGTTTTTTAGAATAGTTGAGGATAAGCAACAAGATCGTTTTAAGTGAACAGTGGTGAGCAGAAGTAAGTCTGGATGAAGATAAGCTGAAAAGCCTGTCGCATTATACAGATCACTAATCCATCCGTGTGCTTGTAGAGCAGATCATGGATTGTGATGTAGGATGCGAGCAGGCTTTTTGGTGTGTTTATTTTTGGACTACATATTTAGAAAGGGTGCCTTGGCCTTGATTGGTGTATACGGCATGATCAGCGTAATCAAAGGTCAGATCAGACGAAGTGCGGTGCCATGCAGCAATGATCGCATGTGTCGTTGGATTTAAAATATACGTACGATCCAGCATTGTAATTAACAGATTGCCGTCGCTTGTATGCTGTATCCAGCTCGTATCGCCGGGGCTGCCTTTTAAGGTGGTAGACGCTACTGGCTTTTGCGAGCTAGAGCGATACCATTTAAATATATTATGGTCGTACAGAATATAGCCTGAATCGGTGGATTGAAGCTGATAGTCATCGGATACGGCTTGCGTTCCGGTGATTTTGCCGTTGGCATCAAAGCGAATGAACCTATTCCCTTCGTCAGGCTTATACGTACCGATTAGCACTGTTCCATCATTCAGTACAGCAATCTGATCGTCATAATGATCAAATTCGAGTATAGCCCGATGGTTGTAGATGGAGTTTAGCTGTAGTCCATAAACGTCGACTTTTGCATTTTTTAATTGCGTATCATTGTTTTTGTAAATACTCGCATCTACAATGATCCGCTTACCGCTGGCTGCCATCACATAGCCGTTCACTACTTTTTGTTGCAGCAATTTGCCATTGGCATCATATCGCTTCAACATCGATTGCACATTGCCCTGTGAATCGGTATGAACCGCAACCGATACGAGTAGAGAACCATCCTGCATCAGACTTAGATCATAAGGAAAAGCATTTGCCATTGCAGGGAGCTTCACTGTCCAATTCACCTTTCCTGTTGGATTCAACGAGGTGAGTCTGTAGTGACCGTCGGCATATCGATTGCAAAAATAAACGGTGCCATTATTAGCATATTGTGTCACGCCAGTGTCTCCGGGTTCACCCAGATTGGTGTAGCTCCACTCTAGCTTGCCATCCTTCGTACTATAAGCATTAAAGGTATCGATCTCATGTGTATTCGTATCACTGGTAGAAGACGTAGCATGAGCATTCTGCTCGACATGTGAAGCCTTCACATAAACGAGTGATTGGGAGGGGATCACCTTAATATCATTTACTTCGGATAAATCGGGATGATCAGTGGCTGAAAAGAGTGGTGTTGACCAGGAAGCAGACTTTAGTGTCGTCAACGAATCGGCTTGAGCTGCAAACGAAGGCATAGCGATTGTAATGCCAAGGATCGCGGTGAGTAGACCTGTACCGAGACGGTAAAGGCGAGGTTTAGTTTTCAATATGTAATGCCACCTTTCCTATTCAAGTTTCTAATTTTTGTGCTGTGTTTTTACCGTAGAGCTATGCTACGGGCAAGCTAATCTACTAGCAAAAACAGCAGCTTGTAATGCTCGTACCCATCTATGTACTATGTTAGGATACTGCACTTATTATAGGATACTCTGGCAAAATGATAAGGTGAAATACGTAACAAGAGGTAACATTATTTTAAGATTTACATATAAAAGCCTGACCGTATGTTGCTGTTATTCTCCATTTATGCCGGATGTTGAAGCATTGATGGAGAGCAGGCTATACAATGGTCAGGCTTTTACATTATGATTTCTGTTGTTTGGCTTTAAGTGGCTTCAAATATCAGAATCGCCCTTATTTTTTGATCACATATTTGTATAATGTGCCATCCTTAACAGAGTACACGGTGCGATTCACATAATCGATCGGTGAGCCTAGATTCGTTGTATCGATCGTTTCTACAATCGCCAGTGTGGATGGATATACGATGTAGGTGCGGTCATCCATATTGATCATTAAATTGCCATCGCTTGTGCGCAGTACCCATGTGTAATCGGCTGGCGTACCTTCCAGTGTGACCGAGGCGATTGCTTTTCCAGACGACGTATTATACAGCTGTAGCGTATTATTTTCATAGGTGATATAGCCCGTTCCTGTCGATTGTGCGATAGAGCCACCCGGAATGACGCGTCCCCACATGAGTTTTCCTTTAGGATCGAAGCCAAATAGCTTATTGCCTACATCATCGATATTCGCACGGATTAGGACGGTGCCATCTTTAAGTACGAACATGGAGTCACTTCCATCGCCATAAATATTAGATTTTGGTGGGAAGGTATAGCTATACAGGCGTTTTAGCTCCAGCCCGTACACATCCACCTGTGGGTTAGGCACCATTTCCCAGCCGTTGGCGTTTTTGTTCAGCTTGCTGGCAGCGATGAGAATGCGATTGCCTTCTGCTTTGAGCAAGGAGCCCTGAATAGGCTGTTGATTGAGTAGCTTTCCATTATTGTCGTACCGCTGGAGTGTAGAGCGAATGATTCCTTCGGAATTGACGGTGCCTCGGCTAGCTACAAGCAGTGAGCCGTCCTTCATTAGCGTTATATTGGCTGCATCGCTGAGCGGCTTTTGCCAGTTTAGCTTGCCTGAGGAATGGATCGAATATAATTGGTACGTACCGTCTGAATATTCGGCATACATATAAACGGTGCCGTAGCTAGTATACACGGATTGTGTAGACAATGTGTAGGCTCCTGCTGGCTTGTGTAGGCTATAGCTCCATTGCAGCTTGCCAGTCGTTGAGCTATACGCCTTTAGTGTATCCAGATACCAGCTATTTTGCGTTTTGCCTGTAGTATTAGGAATATCCTGCTGGGTATGTACATAGACCAGCGATTTGGAGGGGACAGCATGCACATCGGTCACTCGGGATGCGAGCGCATTGTCGACTACATCTGCGAGTAATGGTGGCGATGACCATGAAGCAGGGCTAAGACGTGTGACCGTCTCTGCTGCAAATGCAGGTAAGGCAATAGACATGCCAAGTACGCCTGCAAGCAGAGCAGATGTCCAGGCGTAGCTGCGATGTGAATGATGGGAAGATTTCATAATTGAATTCCGCCTTTCTGTAAAATAGGATGGGCAAAGCTAATAGCAGATTTATACGAAGCAAGCCAGTAATGACATGCCATGGATATGCAGAATACAGCTAGTGTTAGAATTGGGTGTGTACGTATATTGGAAGAGAGGGATGTGGTCATAATAAGTCTGCTCACCGGAAGTTCCCTATACTTTTTAACCTGAATAGTGAATGACGCAACAAACATGAATGAAATGTCATTATTTTCAAGCCGATTCGACGGATCAAGCCGATCGTTCTAGCGCTTTTTGTATAGAAATAGAAAAATAGTATTGCAGACCTATAATTTCTATGCTATTCTTACGTTAAATTATAGCTTTTACAACGGAAGCACCGTTTAAGTTACGCACCCCAAGTGCGTTATTTAAACGGTGCTTTTTTTGTTGTTGTCAAAGAAGGAGGAATATCGATGGCTCCTATACAGATGGTAGTGTGCGTCGAGGATCAAGAGTATATTGAGCTGTTGCTGCGATACATCCGTTCTAGCGAATATGCAGCACGAGTTACGATTCGGGCATTTTCTGAGGTCGCCATGTTTGTAGAGTATATGCAGGATGGTCGTTATAAAGGGCTGGTTGCTGCTGAGGATGCATTTTTGGAGCCATGGCGTGCGAATGAGCAGGGTGGCTCCGTACGCTGGGTACGATTAGGTGAGCATGACCAGCAGCAGGCGGACGGACATACTATTGCTAAGTATCAGCCGCTGCATCATTTGATGGAGCAGTTATGTAATTTTACAGGGCGAACGGTGATCGAATCGCCGCGCGAAGCAGGCAGAGCGTGGGTTACCTGTCTGTATTCAGCCGTTGCAGGCAGTGGGAAATCGGTGACAGCGATGAATATGGCGAAGCAGCTTGGGCTGAAAGGACAGTCGGTATTTTATCTAAATCTGGAGGCAGCAAGCAGTGTGAGCCTGCTACAGCTAGAAACAGATCAGAATACACCTGAATTATCACGATTACTATATGATCTACAAGCCGCTGCGGAGCAGAAGCAAGCACCTGACGGAGCGATTACGGACTATACGGTATATGCGGAGGAGATTCGGGCAGAGACATTTATCCCGCCGTCTAATTTTAATGAATGGCTGCGTATGACGGCTGAGGAGACGACACTGCTGATTGATTATATCGCAGGCAGTGGTCAATACGATCACGTCATTATCGATTGTGAATCTGGCTGGGCAGAACGCGTTCAGGCTGCGCTGAACGGCAGTGACCGCATCATCTGGCTATTAACGGACGATCTACCCTGCATGACTCGAACAGAGCAGTGGCTGTCGTACTGGCAGTCATATCATGGTGAGTGGCTGGAGCAGATGGAGCCGAAGCTTTCATTTGTTATGAATCGTTACAGTGGCAATGTGATGAACACTCTACCAGCAGGTATACACCCGGAATCGACACTTCCTTATGTGCCTTCATGGAAGCAGGTTACGAGCAGTGAGCTATTATGGTGCTCGCCCATTTTTCAACGAGATATTTTGAAGCTATGCCGCCTTGACGGGGAACGTAGTCATGAGGGTGTCTGGGCGACAGGTGGGGTGAGCATGTGACCGAGAATGTATTTATTACACTGCGCGATGAGGTTCGTTCAGGGCTGGATGTCACATTTGCTGTAGATGATCGGGAGCTGATAAGCAGGATCGAATCGAAAGTGCTTGATGAAGCACGTTATCCTGAGCTAACAGCAGGTGAACGACGCAGATTAGTACGGCAGGTATTCGATTCTTTTCGTGGACTCGATATTTTGCAGCCGCTTGTTGATGATCGCAGTGTCACGGAAATTATGATTAACAGTCATGAGGATATTTTTATTGAGCGACATGGACAGGTGCTACGAAGTGAGTCTGTGTTTGAATCGCCAGAGCGACTGGAGGATATTATTCAGACAATTGTGGCAGGTGTGAACCGTGTTGTGAATGAATCCTCGCCGATCGTGGATGCACGTCTGCCAGATGGCTCACGTGTCAATGTGGTGCTACCGCCAGTAGCGCTCAAAGGGCCAACGATGACGATTCGTAAATTTCCAGAGAATCCGATGACGATGGAGGATCTGGTACGGATTGGCGCACTTGATGCTACAGCTTCAAGTCTGCTACAAACACTGGTACGTAGTAAATTTAATGTTTTTATCGGAGGAGGAACAGGCTCCGGTAAAACGACTTTTTTAAATGCACTATCCCAGTATATTCCGCCGGATGAGCGAGTGATTACGATTGAGGATTCAGCAGAGCTACAAATTCGCACTGTACCTAATCTAGTATCGCTAGAAACTCGCAATGCCAATACAGAAGGCAAAGGGGAGATCGGTATTCGTGATCTGATTCGATCCTCGCTGCGTATGCGACCGAACCGTATTATCGTCGGTGAGGTTCGTGGTGCAGAAGCATTGGATATGCTACAGGCGATGAATACAGGTCACGATGGATCACTCTCTTTAATACTGTGGTACAGAATCTACTGCTTCAATTGAATGTCACGTTTTGAAGGTATGCATCAAAAAATGAGTTTTTTACACCTTTGGGTTTTGTAAGTGGAGTATTGATTTCAATCCTATGGAACAAGGTTAAAATCATTTCTTTCTTCTCGTGATCATCCAGAAGACTCCAAAGTTCTTCTAGCTGTGCCAACTCTTCTACTTTAGGAATACCGGACAATGATTTTTGAGTCATTGCCAGCTTATCACGAATGAGCATTTCAGCATCGTTTTCAGCCTTCAGTTTCCGTCGTACATCGTCTTGACTGATCAAGCCTTCTACAAACATGTATTGCCACCTTGAACGTCTCTCAGCAAGCTTGGCGAGCTCACGTTTAGCTTCTGCAATGTCATCATTATACTCTTTTGCTTCGCTTTCGATTTTCGATGTTTCATCCCTAAGCTGTGCCACATCTACTTTAACCTTCAGAATATAATCCATCATAAGCTTTTCAACATGAACTTGTCTGAAAATTGGTAGATCACAGCTGCGGCTATGGTGTCGACTGGAACAAATATAGTATTGAGTTCGTTTCATTCCTCCAGTAGTTTTTCTTTGAGTTGTGAGCTTGCCAAACATAGCAGCTCCGCAACGTCCGCATCTTAATGCTCCAGAAAACCAGTAAATAGAATTCGGACTAAATCCACCCGAAGTTTTGCTTTTTTTATATTTTTGGATAGCATTGTATTCTTCTTTAGTAAATATTTCCTGGTGATCGCCTGATCCATATATACACTTTACTCGCTCGCCTCGATTGCTATTTACATATTTACCGTTTTTGTCTTTTGTGCCAACTCGAATTATTCCAGCATAAAACGGATTCTCTAGTGTGTATGAGACAGTTGCATCTGTCCATAACTTTCCGCGTCTGAGTTTGCCAAGACTGTTGAGTCGCATTGCTACTGATTTGTAACCCAATCCACTCATATACAATTGAGCAGCCTCACGGATCAGCGCAGCTTCTTCAGGAATAAACTCTCCAGTTGACGTATACCCGAAAGGGAAAATACCACCAGGACGTTTTCCTTCCTTTACCATTTGCTCCACACCAAAACGGACACGTTCAGAGATTGTTCCACGTTCCCATTCAGCCATTGCGCCCACGAGAGTGATAAAGAAACGTCCCATTGCGGTAGTTGTTTCAAATATTTCAGTAGCAGATTTGAATTTAACGTTATTTGCATCAAATTCTTCTAGCAACTCATGAAGGTTAGCGACTGAGCGTGTCAATCGATCCAATTTATAAACCAACACTACATCAAATTTTTGTTCTTTGACTTCGTAAAGCATCTGTTGCATTGCTGGACGCTTTAAATCTTTCGCAGAATAACCATCATCGATATAAAAATCAGTAATCGTCCAGTCTTGTGATTCTGCATACGAAATCAGACGGCTGCGTTGTCCTTCGACTGAGAACCCATCTTCTGCCTGCATATCTGTACTGACACGTATATATATTGCTACTCGCATTAATAATCGTCCTTCCAACTTCATTTAAGTGAGTCAGCTAATCTTGATTTGATAAGAATTCTTTTTACTTTTTATTATGACTTCTTAATTTTCTAAGTTGAATTACAAATGCTTCAGCAGCTATTTGCTCTTCTTCTGTCCATTCGCTCTCAGGAAACGATTCAGTATTTTCTATTTCTTCATCTTTTTTTATTCCTAATAAGTAATCTGCACTTACTCTATAAAAATTACAGAAAGCGATTAGTTCATTATGATCAACAGGCCGTTTGCCTGATTCCAACTTTGAAATTCCGCTATGATCGATTCCAATTTTTAAACCCAACTCTATTTGACTATATTTATGCTTCTTTCTGAGATATTTCAGACGTTCTCCGATGCTCATAAAATCCCCCCACACTTTATTTACAATAAATTCATAGTAACATTTTTGCTATTATAGAAAAATAAATTTTCTATTTGAGCAAATAATTGATTGACTTTTCTATTTTAGAAATATATATTGAAATTACAAATTTTCTAAAACAGAAAAAAAGTAGGTGCTCTATGAACCAATTTAATCTTCATTTCATACAAAAAAGACGTGACGATTTAAATTTAACATTGAAAGAAATGGCAGAGGAATTCGGCATGAAGAACGCATCAAACTACTCAAAATATGAAACAGGATTTTATGCATTTAAAGCAAAGGATTTGCCCAAACTCGCAATAAAACTAAAATGTGATGTGACAAATTTTTTTAGTTAAAAGTTTTCTAAAATAGAAAATTAATTAGGGGGATCATCTAATGGATGAAATTTGCGAGAAAAGCAAACCCGTGGGTATGAGTGATCTTACATGGAAAAAGTTTTATAAGCTTCTAGCTAAAGCTAACATCAAATATCGAGAAGAAATTATTAATATTCGTGCAGCTGAAGGACAAGTAAATCAAAAAACTTCTTAGTGTAAATCATTTAATTTGGTAGCAGTTGCAAAAACAACTTACTTAGACATATAGCAAGTTAATGCGTATAACAACGAGTTAACAATTACAGGTGAATTTAAATTGGAGGTATAGCAATGGGAGCTGCATTCGCAATTCAAGTGATGAGCGGTAAAGAGTCCAACGTTAAACGATTGATGGAATGGGCATTCTCAAAAAATGCGAATGCCCAAAAGTGGATCAAAGAGATTCACACATTTACACAATCCACTCAACGTGCACTCCGGTCTGGAGAACTAGGCAAACCAGTTAGCCGTGCATTGATGCCGGGCTATATTTTCCTAGAAATGAATTACAGCGTTGATGGTGAAAACACATCTGCATACATTGCTGATGACATATGGCATTTAATAAAAAGTGTTCCTGGCGTACTCAAACAATTTACACGTACTGGGCAAATTATCAGTACTGAAGAGTTTGGACAAATGCTTGGACTGGATCTGGAGGATCAGGTAGAAGTTGCTGTTCCTCTCTCTATAGAAGAAACGGATCATGATGAGGAAGAATTAGCTATTGCCGAATCACGAGTGCTTAATTCGCTACACCAGGTCAATATGGCAAAAACACCGCAAGAACGAGCAGAAGCTGAAAAGGTCTATGACGAAGCGGTACAAAATGAAGCCGAGTTGCTTTACGGACATGATCAAGTTGAATCGATCAGTAGCGAGCTTGAGTCGCTGGATGAACAGCACAAGTCCAATCCGATCATCAGCCGGATCAAGAGTATTTTGCGTAATGACAGGGAGATAGTTCGCTTTCCCAAGAGCATGCTGCAACGCATTGGTGTTCCGGAGCATGATAAGCCACTTGCTCATGTAGTCATTGATCGCCTACGGCAATTCATACGCTTGCTGGTTACATCCTAATGGATACTACAACGCTTACTGGGCACATTGATTATTTTATTCATCCTCAAAATGGACGATTGAGCGAGGAAAACCATTTTGGAATAGCTCATTTTCAACTGGATAATTTATCAAAAGAACCTGTTGTCGTCAAAGGTTCGCTATTTGGCATGGGCAAAAACGAGAGAATTACCGTAAATGGAGCGTGGGAAACTCATCCTAAATATGGGCAACAGTTTGCTGTTACACATTGGGAACGTCCATTACCAATCTCTACGGAGCAGGTGGTTGCTTTTCTAAGCTCCAAGTTTGTAAAGGGCTGTGGGAAGAAGCGAGCTGAATTGATTGCGAAACATTTAGGGGATAAGGCGATTGATCGAATTATGCAAGAGGGAACCGGCTGTCTGCTGGACATTAGGGGAGTTGGGAGTAAAAATGCTGGAAAGATTGCCAATAGCATTCAGCAAAATTTTGAAATCCAACAAGTAATGGCAGCGCTGATGCCTTATGGTATAACAGCAGAATTGATTACGAAAGCTTATTCCGCTTGGGGTACAGAATGTGTTGACATGATCTGCCGTAATCCATATCGGCTTACAGAGCTGGGGTCGCTTGGTTTTGTAAAAGCGGATGAAGTGGCATCACAGATCGGTATTGATATGGACTCGCCATATCGCTTAAATGCTGCATTGCATCATACGCTAAATGAAATGTGTTATGGCAACGGACACTGTTACGTAATGGAGCAGGAGTTGATCGATCGCACGATGCAACTTTTACATGGGGTGGATGGACGTGAAATATGGACAGAGTTACAATTGATGGCAGCTCATGAGCAAGTCATTTGGGAAAGAGATCGCGTGTATCCTAAATCGCTGTATATCTACGAGAGTAAGCTGGCTTACAAAGTGAGTTGCATGGTACAGCGTCCAGCGCAATCTGCACCAAATTTGGATCAGCTGATCCGTGAATATCAGTTGCAGAAAAAGATCGTACTGGCAGAGAAGCAACGCGAAGCGATTCGAATGTTATTTATGCAGCAACTTTTAATTGTCACTGGTAACCCCGGCACAGGTAAAACAACTACAGTGCAAGCGATGCTGGAATTGTACCAGCAGAAGCATACAGACGCAAAGATAGGCTTGTGTGCGCCGGCAGCTCGTGCAGCACGCCGATTAGGTGAAATCACTCATCGTTATTCTGAGACACTACATCTGTTGCTTGGGTTTCGTCCAGGAGAAGAGCCGGAGTACGGGGAATCTTTACCTTTGCCCTATGATCTTGTATGTATAGATGAATGGTCAATGGCTGACCTTCAAATGGCATATTATTTATTTGAGGCTATCGGCTCAAGAACAAAAGTGATTCTGGTTGGTGACAGTGATCAATTGGCATCAGTTGGCCCTGGTAACGTTTTACGCGATCTCATCGCAGCGGGAGTTCCACATATCCGCTTGGATGAGATTTTTCGTCGTGCCAAAGAGAGCCAGATCACTATGAATGCTCACCGGATCAATGGCGGTAAAGATATTCAAATTGATGATAGTAAAGATGACTTTTATTTTATTGAACAGTCTAGTCCAGAAGCAATTCAGCGGCTAATGATTCGAAGCGTACTACGATTTCTAGATATTGGGTACGCTTTGGATGAGATCTTTATCCTCAGCCCAATGAAGAAAGGTCTTATTGGAACGGAGGAACTGAATGTCGCTTTACAAGCTGCTATTAATCCGCCAGCAGGGGACAAGGTGGAGTTGAAAGTACAGGGGATGGTTTATCGACAGGGCGACAAAATTCTGCGATTACGTCGGAATGATTACAGTAAAAAAGTATTGAATGGGGATATCGGCACAGTCAAAGGCACGAAGTCTTTATTAGACGAAGAAGGCAAAGAAACTGATGAGATAGGTTTACTTTGTGACTTTTACGGTCACGAAGTGCTCTTATCTCAGCGTGAATTACGTGATTTTGGTTTGGGATACGCCGCCACGATCCACAAAACGATTGGATGTGAGGCTCCAATTGTGATCATGCCTGTATCGATAGAACATCGCAGTATGTTAATCCGAGAAAACGTCTATACCGGATTGACCAGAGCAAAACAGATTGCCGTTATGATCGGATCGCGCCAAGCTTTGCGCTATGCGATCCAAAACAAAAATAAATCCCCACGTAATACGGGGCTAAGGGAAAGGATTGGACAGCATTTAACTAATCGGTCTGCATCTATAAATCACAGTGGAAAGGAGAGAATAAATTGAGACAGGAATATTATTTTCATGTATATGTATTGTGCTGTTTATTGGTGATTCTAATATGCTTCTTAATTGTGATTGTCAATCAATGTAAATGGTCATATCCCCATATAGAGCAACCATATTTCGATAAGACGCGTCCCCTATTATCTCCTTTCTTTAATAATAGAAAGGATGATATAGATGAAAGAAATTAATTTTGAATTTATCATTGCAATAATAGGTATATTAATTATGTTTGGAATTACAATCCGTACGTTAACTAATGTACTTATTGGAACTCTATTAA
Organism: Paenibacillus hunanensis; assembly: GCF_014645615.1. Lineage (GTDB taxonomy): Bacteria > Bacillota > Bacilli > Paenibacillales > Paenibacillaceae > Saccharibacillus > Saccharibacillus hunanensis. Next base: position 382,319 of record NZ_BMMB01000001.1, read on the forward strand.
TAATTGGAGTTTGTATGGCAGGCTGCATTCGTATGCTGTATCAATTAAGTGACGTGATCTTTCATATATTTTAGGAGAATCCTCAGAAACCGCTAAATAAAATTATGATCAATTTGGCATTCATACTTAGCTGCGTTTATGGAGTAATTAAATTGTTATTTTAGAGAGGTCGATATCTATGAAAATGAGGAAAGTCTTAGATACATTTATGGCAATCATATTAATAGTTGGAGTGTTCGTGGCAGGTTGCTTGCGTTTCTTTCATTCCGAGGTTTGGCGTGTCCTATTTGCCCTACTTATAGGTAGTTTTATAGCGCTTGGTATGTATATGTATATCTTCTACCCATTCGTACTGTTCAATTGGCTCTTTAAATAGTTTCAAACTAAAGGTCGCTCTCACACGGAGAGCGACTCCGTAACAATTGCTGTTCCTTCTGAGGATGCAAGATTTCAATCCACGCTCTCGCACGGAGAGCGACAACATATTGAAGTGTAGCTAGATAAGCACCAGCTTATTTCAATCCACGCTCTCGCACGGAGAGCGACTTGTGCGGGATATCATCCAGCCGCAGATCTTCCTATTTCAATCCACGCTCTCGCACGGAGAGCGACCAATACCAACTCGCCATTTGATTCAACAAATTTTCATATTTCAATCCACGCTCTCGCACGGAGAGCGACACCTACTGGTACAAAGTGGGAGATGGACGAACCACTATTTCAATCCACGCTCTCGCACGGAGAGCGACAGCCTATCGCCAGCTTACCGCTTACGAATATTGGATTTCAATCCACGCTCTCGCACGGAGAGCGACAGTAGGCACTTTCAGCCCTTACACAGCAAGGCATTTCAAGCCCAAAAGTGCGAACCTCTTTGTTAGAGTAACGGAAAAGGTGGGAAAATACAATAAAAATGCTGAAATCCCTTATGTAGCAAGGAGTGCGAACCTCCCAGGGATTTTATGTGAACTTGGGGTTCGCACTTTTTTACTGATTATAGGAGGTGAATACCAACAGTGTCAGATCAGCATCAACTCAGAAAAAGGCTCAGTCAAGCGGAACAGCAGGCAAAGCGTAGAGAACAAGTGGATCTAAATCTAGTTAATCAAGAAGCTACTAAAGCCAATGAGCAAGGCTTTACGATCATTCGGCAAAAGCGAGTTAATCGTACTCCGTTTTCACAGACTATTAATCCTAATATCCTTTATTTATGTCAGCAAGAGTATTTAAGTGCTGCTGAATTAGCCTTTATTTTTACACTCTCACCTTTACTCAAAATGGGAGTCAATGCTATTGTCGATCCGCAAACGGATCAATATTGCTCGGTGGTAGAATTGGCTTCACTTTTAAAACGAAGTCGACAGAAAACCAGTGAGATGATATCTAATCTTATCAGAAAAGGCATTATGTATGAATTTGCAAATATTCACGAACTCAAAATTTACGGACGCCAAGTAACGAAGCGTCCGTTTTTTTTGTCGCCAGAAATTGTCTGTTGTGGAGATAAAAATAAGCTGGAGAGCGGAATCACACAGCTTATGATCCATCACGACATTTTAGAAAAGAAAGGTATTAAGCTGCCCATTAAGGCTATTGTGGAACCACATGCCACTTACGGAAAACTGGTTGCACGAAAGCAATTTTTAGAGTTCCAACAACAGTTGCGCAAAAAAATGGGAAATAAATAGGCTATTTTTTTGTGTTGGAAGTGTCACCAAAACGGGACACATGTGTCACTAAAAGGTGACACCCAAAATTGGATAAAAACGCTGTTGTATCAAGGGTTTACGACATTTTTGTAATGGTCTTTCTTCTTACTCTATAAATATGCAGAGGAGATAAAGTATGCAGCCATCTAAAAACATACGTGTTCTGTTTCATTTTGGTGAGGGAGACGAACATGAAGTAGACCTGCAATTAATATGGAAGTCAGATACTGGAACAGAAGCGTCAGCAAAGCCGCTATGCTCTCAGGAAGCATTAAATGCAGCAGTTGAACATTGGGTAGCTGAAAACGTAAGCTACACCTGGGAAGAAATCTTATCGGATGACGAAGCATAGAAAGGGGCAAAAAACGTGAAAGAAGTGCAGGATATTCTCGATCATTACGCTGAAAAGCAGGAAGATACCATAAAAGCAAGCAGTTACTGGGTTTGGACTGTAGAAGCCGAGCAGCAATCTCGTGGACGGCGTAGAGCGGGTAAGCGTATCGATACAACCTGGCAGCCGTATGCACCGGTATGGATGGTTGAGCAACAGTTGATCGTAGATGAAGAGGTGTTTCCTTATCCTGAAGGACAAGCCGATTTAATGGAACTGATCTGAAATATTATCAAATAAAGAATACCTCAAGATATCTTGAAAGGAGCATAATTAATGAATACAGTAATTAATGCATTACCGATTCTAATGATTATTTTTAATATATTATTCCTATTGTATGCATTAAACAAATTTTATGATTCTAGTTTTCATCGCAATATAATCAAAATTGTGATTGGAGCAGCATTGATAATAGTAAACGTTGTAGTTTTATTCAAATGACTTTGTGAATAGACTATATACTATAAAGGAGAATGCAGAGTGAAGGCCATTACAATAAGGCAGCCGTGGGCGACATTGATTATGCTACGGGAAAAACATTTTGAAACGCGGAGCTGGAAAACAAATTATCGAGGTCCGATTGCTATACATGCAGGCTTGGTGGTAGATTTTGACGCTTTAAATGAACCGCTTATTGCTATTGCCCTGAAGTCGCATGGTTATAAAACGATATCTGACCTACCAACAGGTGCTATAATCGGTAGAGCGATGATGACTAACTGTTTCAAATCTATAGACATGTGTGCAGATGGTTATCTGTTGGAGGGTGACCGCTATATTGCTAGTCCAGAATCTTATTATGGGGACTTCACGGTTGGGCGATTTGCGTGGGAGTTGACGGAAGTTGAGCAATGGAACGAGTCTGTAGAGGCAAAGGGAAAACAGGGGTTATGGGAGTGGGATCATGAGCGTGTTGCTACTATAGATCAGGGGGCTGAGGGAAGGGATGGAACCAGGGCATAGCTGCACAGTCTGCTAGCATGGCAGGTGGATCGGCACAGCAGCTCCCTGCCCACGTGTCCTCAGCCCCATGTTTAAATGATATTAATCCAAAATCCTCACTGGATGCGAACAAAAGTTCTTGCCAACTCTTGATTTTGGTATTATAATGGAGTTAGCCCAAAAAGCGTACATAACCAATTGGCCCATTCAGGGGCTTTTTTTATTGCCTAAATCTGATAAATCAAATAAATAGTAAAGCTGATATTCGCTTAGTTTGATGCGACTATCGGCTTTTTTCAATTCAGCTTTTAGACTGATTAGGAATTAAACCAACAGTTGGAGGCGCATTATGATTGATCCTAATCCGATCAAAGACACAAAAGAAAAAATAATAAATAATCGCAAAATTATAATATCAATAGATGATCGTCTTATGATTATAGTAATGTTATGTCTGCTTCTGCTTATTTTTTTAAAAATTTGGTTTGTTCTATCATTACACATACCTATCCTCATTAATCCAACATTTCTTAGTGGACTGAAATTTTTAAATGATCCATTACCATTTCATATTATCGTTTTAGGTTTGATCATTTTTAATTTAAAAACAAAAATAAGGTCTATAGACAAAAAATACACTTGGTTAATTTTAATATTGACATACTTACTTTCTTACGACTTTATGGTTGGTCTATTGTATTTAATGTTCTTATAAAATAGCGTTTCAAAATCAAGCCACTATGTGCTCCTTTGCATGTAGTGGCTTTTTTCGTTCTAAAGGATGTGGACTGTTAAAGTTCATAAAAAAAATAAGGAGGAGTCCATATGGCTATTGCACGTACGGTCGTAGCTGCTACTGATATTAGTCAGGAAAAGATGGCAGTCTATAAAGTATCAAAAAATTCAAAATTAAGTAATCTTTCTGGCGCAATTGCTTCGGCAATTCAGTGTGGAAAAGTTGCTGAGATGCAAGCGATTGGCGCTGGAGCAATCAACCAGGCAATCAAAGCAGTTTCTGTTGCTCGTGGAATGACTGCACCAAACGGTTATTATTTGGTAGTCGTACCGTCATTTTGTGATGTTGAGATCGGTGGAGAGACAAAGACCGGGATGAAGCTACTCGTACAGTCCGTACCCGTGTAAAAGGGAGGATATCAATGATCTTACAAAACGTTCTTGAAATGGTTGATCCGGTTCATTCTAATCGAGTTAGCTTATTGGCAGGGCAGTTCGCACGTCACCTTAATTTATCTTCTCATGAAGTCGAAGTGATTCAAGCAGCGGCGAAGTATCATGACATTGGTAAAATTTCTATACCTCTATCCATTTTACAGTCTGTAGAACCATTCACTGATATACAACGCAAGATCATGCAGCGACATGTACAGTATGGTTTGTCCATTTTATCTGTATACAACAGCGAAGAAATGGAAGTAGCCAAAACGATTATTGCAACCCATCATGAGCGCTGGGACGGAAAAGGTTACCCGAATGGATTGAGTGGTAACAATATTCCACTTGCAGGTCGGATCGTTGCCCTATGCGATGTGTTCGATGCGTTGTCTTCAGAGCGTCCGTATAAGCCAGCTTGGGCGTTGGGGCAGGTACTGGATTATATTCGTAGTGAACGGGGGAAGGCATTTGATCCAGAACTTACCGATAAGTTTCTGGAGCTGATCTGTGAAGGCGTATCGGAAGGTATCGCGTTATGAATGGTGCATCGCATTTGATCGGCGGCGTTACAGCTGCAATGCTATTAGGTATACACTCTCCAGCACAACTTGCGGTAGTCGCTGTTGCATCACTATTACCGGATATTGATCGCTCGAATAGTTTGTTAGGGCGATGGATTCCAGTGTTGCCTGCTGCTCTGGAGCAAGGTGTTGGGAAGCGTACGATAACGCATAGTCTACTCTTTGGAGTTGGTATCTGGCTATTGCTGGGCTTGTTACATACAAGCTGGCAATGGTCTTTTTTGATTGGGTACGGATCGCATTTGGTACTGGACGTATTTACTGGACGCATCGCGTTGCTCTGGCCGCTTCCATACCGATTCGGTATCCCGTTATTTGGAATTCCACCAATATTTATCGAAAGTCTGAGCCTTGCGGGGTGGGGAGCTTGGATGGTGCTGGGCGGATACCATCATTTTCATATCATGCTGTAAAAAGAAAGGAAGAAAGCAATGCAAATGATGTTTAAAGCTTGTTCGGTGTTGATTGTATTGTTAGCACTGTTAACGGTAGTTGAAGCGCCAGCTTTAGTTTATGCCGAAACGAAAGGGACTACTGGAACAAGTATTAAGGATAAGTTGACTAACACGACTAATGGATTAGAGAATCAAGTGGACAAGTCAACGAATAACTTTGTTGATAGTGCTCGCCATATTTTTATTTTTGGTGCTCTTGTGTTTGGGTTTTGGTTAGGTGCCTGCTTTTGGGGAGCTGGGTTCAGTCCAGATATATTAAGACAAACAAAAATTCAATCTCTTGCATTTATTGCTTGTATGGCAATGATTTTTTGGACTGAACCCATTCTCGGCTTTATCTTTGGCATCTTTGGTGTTGATATTGCCACCATCATGAGCTAGAGGAGGCAATCCTATGTGGGGACAATATCATCCCATTTCATACAAGTCTAGAATCAAGGAACGTTTCCTAAAAATTGCTGGTATTAGCCTGAGTTTTAAGGACACCATATGGTGGGGCTTGGGATTATATTTATCTACGCGTATGAGTCAATTTGTACCGCGTATTGGGAGCGATTGGCTTTATTCACGTATTCATTACGGCATCCCTTTTGCTGTATGTCTATATCTTTGTTACGCAAAACATACCGGGACTAATCTCCCGGTATGGCGTTATTATGCAGGAATAATCAAATTAAGATTAAGAAAGAGAATCTATCAATACAGGAAAGGAGGTTCGTAAATGATTTGGGCGATAAGTGGTATTTTCCTTGCGTTTTTCATATGGAAAATAAGAAAAAAAGATCAAAAGGAGCTAACGGTACAAGATGTGATCGGTGGCGATAAAACATCTGTCACTTGGGATGGGATGACGCAGCGCGGCAATTTATTTCGTCTTGTAATTGAAGTCGAGCCGATCAATACGGATCATGCATCGATTGAAGAGCAACGAGCAATGTGGTCTAACTTTTTAGGGTTAATCAATACGCTATCACTGCCATACAAACTTGTTCTTCAATCACAGCTATTTGAAATGCAGGATTATTTGCGAGATTACCAGGCTTCAATTGAACAACTATCGGATGATTATCCGCTTTTAAAAGCGAGCGGCAGAAATGTGAGTTTGTATCTTTCCGAGTCACAAGAGGAAGATGCGATTCGCGATTACCGCGGATATTTTATATTGGAATATGATCCTGTCCAAGCTGCATCAATCAATGGAGTAAATCTCGGCATTGGAAAATTAGATGATGTCGTTGGACAGCTTGGTAACAGAAAAAATCGATTATCCGATGAAGAAAAATCGGACCTGGCGCTCCAAATATTAGAAGAAGCTGCTGAAGAAATATATGGATTTTGTGAGCAGATCGATATGCGTTACCAGCGCTTGGATCGTGCTGGGGTATGGAATTATAGCTATCAAATGTTACATCGTGAGTTATCGGCTCATGCACGTATGGTGGATGCAATTGCAGCTGACAGCTTTAAACGTATTAAACGATCTTTAACTGATATCGGGGAGGAGGGAGCCTGATTGAGCTTTCTACGTCGTTTGAAAAAAAAGAAAAAGCATGTACCAACCGAACCGGTTTTAGACGCTGGTAAGGCGAGTGGTTTAGACTTTGCCGCACCTTCGATGATAAAAGAAACCTTACCAGGAGACATGACTTTTGAAAAAACGAAGGCAGATAGTTATGCCGTAGAGGTTGGTGGAACAATCACGCCTGCTCGATTTTTTCGCAATTTCTTTGTTGAAATATCGTCTGGGAATACATGGGCAGGCATGCTGGATAGTCTGATCCGATCCAAACAAGGCAATGGCGATGTCGATCTGGTATTGCATGTACAACCATCAGCAAATGATAAAGAGCTGGATGATATCGGACGAAGACTGGCCGGCCTGTTGTCCGATATAAGCGACGAAAAAGACGTCCGTAAAATCGATGCGATGAGAGATGAAATCGCAGACTTGAAGGAGCGTCAGAAGCGGATTCGCTTGAATGTAGAGCGTAGCTTTAAAGTTGGAATCCAAGTCATCGTAAGTGCGCCGAGTTGGTCAAGCTTGATGAAAATTTGTCGGTCATTGATCCAACGTTTTGCTGGCAAATCGCTCTATTTGCGTTCGACAGATGGTTGGCAGCTTTCAGCCTTACAAGGCGTTCTACCTACGGCAGCTGAGTGCAAACATGCTCCAGAGCATATCTTATCTCTGGAAAGTTCGAACGTGTCTGATCTATTTCCCTTCGGCGGCGGATCGCTAAATCACCGAACAGGCGTTGTGATTGGAAAAGACAGTAAGGGACGACCCGTAATGTTAGACAACTGGCATGCTGATCTCGTCAATTATCATATGGCTATCATGGCGAGAAGTGGTGCAGGGAAGTCATTCTTTATTCAGCTATTCGGTCTTCGATCCACTCACATTGGTCGCCAAGTGGGTGCGATCGACTGGAAAGGGGAGTATGGTGACTTTTGTAAGATGATCGGTTGTCCTTACATTGAGCTTAGCGAGCATAGTAAAGCTCGTTTAAATCCGTATGATGTCGATATCACTGAACTGGCAGACGGATCGCAATTTGTTGATATTGAAGAAGCTGCAAATGCTGTGCAGGCGACTGTTTTTAAAATGATCTCCGTTTACGACCGTACTGTACTCACTGGCGAAGTCAAAGTTTTTATAGGGACAGCTATTCGTGAGCAATATGCGGATTTAGAAATTGATTCTGATCCAGAAAATTTATATACCGTTAGCAGTCAAGAAATCGATGAGCAGTTCCGTATACATCGAACTCGGAAGGATATGCCTATCCTCTCTGGATTGTTTGATAAAATGCAGGCAAGTACCAGTGATATGATTCGTCAAGCAAGTGAACTGCTACGACCATTTACTAAAAAAGGGACAATGAAGTCCTATTCGATCTTTGATGGACAATCCACCGTAGAATTAAAAAGAGCTCCTTTCTTTGCTTTTGCAATCAACCGACTAGATGCCGAAATCATGCGTCCGATCGGTTTATTTGTAACGCAGAACTGGATGATGGAACGCTGGGCAAAAAAATATCCTGATGTTCAAAAAAATATGATCATTGAAGAATGTCAAAATATTTTTCTTGATGAGGATTTTGGTGCGGTTTGGGCAGAGCGTGCATACCGCGAAGGGCGTTCTACCAATACAGGTATTGCATCGGTCACGCAAGGCTTAGAAGTTTTTACACGCTCACAAGCTGGCATGGCAGCGATAAAAAACAGTCCAATCAAAATAATAGGCATTCAAGAAGCATTGGATATTGATGCTGTACGAGGAAAACTGGCACTCACTGAAGGTGAGGCTGATTTTCTTGTGTATCAAGCCCGAAAGGGCGATATGCTTGTAAAAGTTGATAATCAGTCTGTCATCGTTCATGTAGATGCTTCACCACATGAACATATGATGTTTACCAGCGATCCGAATGATCCAGCATACAAAGAGCGTAAGCGATATATACGTGAGCTGGAGGCGATGCAGCGTGAAGCATAAACTCGTCGCATTGATGGTAGTGTGCCTGCTGCTTAGCCTACCGATTAGTGTCTTTGCTCAGGGGATGGCAAACCAGCAAAATCAGGCTACTCAAAATCAATCCAATTCAGGCACTTCGCATTCTGGATCGAAAGGAAGCATTGATGGTGCGAAGGAAGGTTCGAAGGGGATTATTGGTAAGCAGATCGATGCGTACTACGAAGACCCAGATAATCAGCCGGGGCTGTTCGAACGCTCGATATCGGATGTGTTGATCGGGACAGCCAATTTTCTGATCCGATCGTTTGGAATGAAAGATGTCACCCTATTGGTATTTGATAAGAATCCTAATCCAACCAGTGACGGGTTTTTACAGGGTGGCGATACTCAAGCTTCAGGCACGTTATATCTTGGTGTATTTACAGAAGGCATGATGAGCGCCATTGATGCGTTGTATGCTACTTTTGAGCATTTTATGCCGTATCCCGTCGTTATCATTGTCATGGTTTTAGCATTCCTATCCCTTTGGAATAGTACACAAGCGGAAAAAAGAAGCCAATGGAAAGATTATGTAACGGCTTTTCTGGTTGGCATCTTATCGATTCGCTTCGGTTCTTACTTGTGGAACTTCGTATCGGCAACAACTGAATATTTCACCGATATGATCTGGGATACGATGGTCAGGCATGGTGTACAGCCTGATCTATTCCTTAATATGATTTGGGGAACTGGAGCTGAAGGCTACAATGAAATGATTCAGTATCGAGGATTCGTTGTCAGTATACTGGTATTAGCAGCGGCAATCATGACAGCAATGATCAATTATCAGTACACGATGCGAGTTATTATGTTGATGATTTTAGTAGCTGTGTTCGTTCCGTCATGCATCATCACTATTTTTCCTAAGTACCGTCATAGTCTTCAGATATGGTGGGACTTATTTATCTCTTATATGCTTATGCCTTGTGGTCATGCTCTTGCCCTGGGGCTATTTTTTTTGCTGCTTAAATTTAGTCCGGATGGTATATCTAACTGGGTTATTGTTGCTTACCTTTTCGGTTTTTCTGCAATCCACGGCATAATAAGCAAGATTGTCGGGGGAGAAGAGCAACAGCGCTCTGGAATGGGATCAATGTTTGGTGTCGGATCAATGATGGCGCTAGGGCGTATGTTTAGCCCGAAAGGGTCATCGTGGGGAAGGAAAGGTAAACAATCCGGTAGAGAAGCGGAGCAAACGAGTCAAGCTGGAAGTGAGAGCATGGCGGCAGGTACAGGGAATATGGCAGCAGGTGGAGCATCAGACGCTGCAATAGCATCCTCAGGCTCCAGATCAGCAGCTCCTATCTCGTGGAAACGTAAGGCTGTACAGACGGGTGGACGGGTGGCTGGCTTAGCGCTTAATTATGGAGCCAAAACAGCAGGTACAGTTGCCGGTACCTCGATTGGACTTATGGCTGGCAATCCGGTTATTGGAGCTGCGGTTGGCATGAAGTTAGGTGGCATGGCAGGCAAGGGAGTCGAGTATATGGCTCGTGGCGGAATAGCGGCAGGTAAGGGGGCAGCGCAAGGGGTACAAGCCATCCAGCAGCGACGACAAGCATCAAAAGCCACGAAGGAATTCGAACAAGAAAGTAATAGTGGAATGAATGCAGGTAGTGTCTCCGGCTCTGGTGGAAGTGAGATCGCTCCCGGATCAATCCCTTTAACAGGATCAGCAAGTGTGGGTGCCACCCAGTCAGAAGCTGGACTCTCCGTAGCGGCTGCTCAAGTGTCACTACCTGGTAGAAGGAACCAGATGGAGCAAGCAAGGGGAACTGGAACGATAACAACGGGACAATCTGGCTCAGCGCAGCCAACGACTTCCGCTCCTGCTAGTAACCGTAAAGGTACAAGTGCACCTACCAACGCTGAATCGACGATACCTTCTTTCTTAAAGCAACGTCAATCGTCTAGTGGTGCAGCTTCCGCTCCTTCTAAACCAGTTCGTAGTACACAACAGGCTCCTACTTCGACTACGCAGGCTTATAACGCTCCGCAAGGAAGTGAGCAAGTACGGCAATCGATCAATAAAGGCACTACGCCTCAACAACCGAGTCGTCCAGTAAAGCGCTACAGTGAGTCATCACGCTATAACGAGCCACCGCTACCTGAACCGCCGCCAGAAGAATCGCAAGAGCCTGTACGTAAACGTCATCCAAGTCATTATAACTACGATATCTAGGGGGAGATCATGTGGATATAAAGCAGCTTAGTAAAAAGGCTGCTCGTTATGTAGGCGATCTCTTACTTCGGAAGTTGCTTATTGCCATTGCTCCCTATGTGCTCATTTTTGTCGGCATCTTTATTCTTGGAGCGATTGCTTTCTATTCTATTTTTGAGATGCCAAAGGAAGCTTTAACCGGGACCACGACTGATCCCTTACAGGCTTTTTTTTACGGGACGAAGGAAGAACAGGAAGATGTATTTCCTAAATACCAAGAGGTTGCTTCAAAGTGGAATGAAGGATTAAATGCGTTTCAATTAGCGCAAGTTGATCCGTACAGCTTACCTTATGGCTGGCTTGCGATTGTGGATCGAACACTGCAAGATCCATTCTTTTTACAGACGTATAGTGATCCAGAAGTAGTATATAAAGAGTTGGTTTTGAAGCCGGATGAGACGTTTGAAGAAGTGAAGCCCGTCTTCACCTGGGAGAATAGACAGCAGAAAACGGTTCAACAAGTGTGTGTACGAAAGTCAGGGGGAACGAATGCAAATGGCAAAAAAAGCTACGTGATCCAGACCACAACAACCATTGTCACTAAAGAACTGTTGATGAAAGCACGCACGATGCAAAATGAGTATGTTTATTCTTATGTACCTACTGTAAGCAGTAGTAAAAAAAGCTCAAAGTGCGGTACGTTGACAACGACAATCTATTGGTTTGCTGTATCTGATGTACAGACCACACTAGAGGATTGGCAGCCGCTACGTGAGCTGCTTGTACAGCACAAGGTTTCGGATAAAGATCAGGATTTCTTAATGGATTATTGGAAAGAATATTTAGTAGATGATGATATAGAGGGTGGCTTTTTACCAGACGATAGCTGGGTACCTAGCGGTGGCTCTTTGACGTGGCCAGTACCCTCATCCCACCGGATCACTTCTTCATTTGGAGTGCGAGTACATCCGGTTACTGGCGAGACAAAGATGCATAACGGGATTGATATTGGAATACCAGAAGGTACGCCTGTCGTAGCTGCTGGGACAGGCACGGTTGTATATGCCGCCCCAATGGGCACAGCGGGTAATGCAATCATCATCAAACATGAGGGCGGTGTGGAGACACGTTACTACCATTTGCTCAAGATCAATGTACAGAGTGGTCAGACCGTTGAGGCAGGGCAGCAAATAGCTCTGTCTGGCACAACCGGACGGTCAACGGGTCCGCACTTACACTTTGAGGTACGTGTCAATGGCAATCCGGTTGATCCAATCAGCTACTTTGGTGGCGGTGGTAGTGATCCGCTCAAGTATCGTCCGCTTAACATCATGGCGATACAACTGTGGCTACAAAGTCGCAACTCGGCGCTTGCTAATGCCCCTACGTTACGCATGATTGATGCGGCTGGTAAAGCAACGAATGTCGATCCACATCTGCTAATCGCAATAACTGGTGCAGAGCAATCCTTTGTACCAGCCAGCCATCCGCAAGCCGCTCAAATCATCCGCAATCCGTGGAATGTGTTTGGATTTTGGTCGAAGGGTAAGGGCGCTACACTTACGACAGGAGAGTCTGCACGTATTGCAGCAAAGACAATTGTGAAATTGTCGAAGGGAAGACCAGCAAACGTTAATCCGATTCAGTGGTTGAGCAGTAGAGATAATCCATCCGGTTATTATGCCGGGGATGGAGACAATTGGTTTAAAAATGTCAGCATTTTCTATGACCAATTATCACAATTACGTTAGAACAGGAGCAAGCCTATGAAGTGGTGGATTTTAAGTTTGATTATAAGTCTAATTGTATTCGCTCTGCCCAGCTATGGTTTCGCTGCGGAGGACTCTGCGCCATCGAGTGTACAACAGCGGATAGAAGAACAGCAAAAGTTTAATCCTGAAGAAATAGGTAAAAACCTAGAACAAAAAGGAAATGAGTTAATGGGCATGGCACAATCGGGAGGCAAATTGTATCTAGGTGCTGCCTTGATCGTTTTTTTGATCTTACTATTTATTGGATTATTTTTTAAAAAGGTCAGAGCGTTAGCCTTCCTATCTCTCGTGCTATCCTTAGTTGGCTTTTTCGTAATTCAGTATTGGCAGGAGTTTAGCGACTTTGTTCTAGCTATCCTCCAGTGGTTTTTCACCATGAAGAAAGGAGAAGCTTCATGAAGATACATGTTGTCTTTGCAGCTGCTATTGTCCAACCACTTGTTCAAGCTTTACAAAATCGCGAGATTACGATTTCTGGTACGGATATCACACTGGAGCAATTTTACATTGCCGCTGAAGCAGGAAAAGTGGAAGCGGATATTGCTCTAATTGATGCATCTGCTGGTGCCAACAAACGAGATAGCATTGAAATTCTTCAAAAAATCCGAATGTGCATTCCAGCAACTCGGCTCATTGCCATATTGCCTGATGCGGATATCGAGTGGCAGAAGGCTCTTGGAACATATGGTATCTATGATATCTATATTGCAGAGCAGTTTAATGTAGATGATGTAATCCACTGGATCAATACACGCAAGACGATTGCAGATGTGCCTAAGCTGGATATAGTCGTGCCATCAAAACGCGATTATAAAGCGACGAAGCAAACATCATTTCATGATGCGCCGGAGCGGGATCGAACGTTGGAATTACCCTCTTGGTTGCGGCGCAAACCTAAAATAGATCGAGTGCTGGATACTGCAAAAGAAGTAGACCAAGTGACATCAGAACCAGATTCCGATCCGCCTCCACTAGATGAAGAATTGCAGGAGGATGCTACATCTGAGCCGGAACCCATTACACCGGTACAGCCTGATCAAAAGGATGACCTGGAAACATCTGATCCTCCAGTAGTCGAAACCACGGCAGAGGTGAGTCCGAGTCCAGTCCTTATTTCTCAGCCCCATGCAGTCAAAACGATGCTTATTAGTGTGGGAGCATTGGTGAGCCGTAGTGGAACAACGCATACGGCTATTCAGGCTGCCTATGAAGCTTCTAAGGGACATAAACATAAGACGGCGCTGGTAGACCTATACAGTGAACAGAAGCGATCAGACTTACGTTATCTGCTATCTCATCCTGGAACCGAAAACGTTGAGCGTGTAAATGGTATCGATATCTATCCAGAACAATCAGAAAAGCAACTGATGGATATCATCGCCACAGGCAAATATGAAGTCGTCGTGATTGACTTAGGTGTGTTAGTAGACCCGGCAGATCAACGATTATTGAAAATAACCGAATACTACTGGTTTACACGTAGTGATGTGGCATTGCTTACTCTGCCAGTTGCACCATGGGATATTGCTCGCTGGATCAACTTGTTACCGAATGTATGGCAGAACCACAAGCGTAATGCAGTTACCATACTGAATTATACAGATGACGAACGTACTGCATTATGCGCTGCTTTGTTAAAAGAATATTGTTCCATTGTTGTTCCTAATATAACAGCAGCCGATCCATTCACAGAGGAAGGACGTTTACTCGAAGGTCAATTGGTGGGGAAACCCCGTAAAAAAGGTTGGTTCAGATGATAAGGAGGAATGACATTGATTTGGAAATGGTTTAAGAAGGATCAGCGTGGAGGTATCGGTTTAGCTGAGTCAGAGACATTCGTGATTTCTGCTCCAGCTGAACCTAATCCTCCATCTAAACGAGCACGAGTGGTTTCCGTATCTAATTTTAATCTTACCGATACCAGTATGGGTGTCATGAGCTTGGTTAAAGCGTTACCGCACACAAAGACACTGGTTATTGAAATGCCGTGTCTTAGTGTTCCGCGACTGGCGGTTGCCGTTGTTCCTAACAAAGAGTTGCCGAAGTTGGATAGCGATCAAACGATGGATCGGCTCGTTTTGGATATGGATAGAGGGCAACTCAAGTCCCTTTCAGCCTACACGTATAGTAGTGGATCAACCGACTATATCTTACTTAATCCGCACGCGATGCTAGATCAGTCTCTAATTAAGCAGATACAGGATGCAGACACATTGATCAATCTGCCAGAGTGGATTATCGATCAAGCTGAAGCTGATTACGATACAGTTATGCTGGTGACGCAAGGCAAGCTGGATATGCCAACAACATTTTTTTCAATTGAGCAGGCAGATGCCAATGTATTCATAATCCATGATTCGAGCGATATAGTGCTAAATCAGTTAGCCATTGAACGTCTCAAGCAGGATTATCATTTCGCTTCAGATCGATTTGTCTTATTTGCTTCGAATCGTTCAGTTCAATCCGTAACGAAAGAAACGATGATTGTGTCTCCTAAACGACTGTGGAAAATGGTATATGACATTCCGCTATTGGACAATGAGGCTACATCCAAACCTATTGCATCGGATGAATCACATTTTGGCTATATTCAGCCTGTAAATTTCATTCGTAAAGAAGGACAAGATAGGGATCATTTGGTGTCCTCTAACCATTCCCTCAAGCCTATTCGTGATCTGAAAAAGTGGAATGACATTAAAGATCAGGTACAGCAGCAGCTCCAAGAAAAGCATCTGGATGATTTTGTCGCTTCATTGATGGATGGAGATGCGAGGGAACGGGTACGATTTTATATTGCGGACTTGCTTCGTTCATTCCCAGTGGGCAGTTTGCCAGGTAGATTAGAAGAAGTCACCCAGTTTGTACAAAGGGAAATTACAGAGCTGGGCGTTTTGCAAAAATTATTGGATGATCCGCAGGTAATCAATATTGAAATCAATGGGCCCAAGCAAGTCATTATTGAACGCGCAGGACAAGTGATGCAAGCCACAGACGTTGAATTTGAAGATGTGGATCATTTGTACCGGATTATCAATCGGATGCTCAGCTTTATGGGAAAACAGCTCACCAGTAATGAGCCTGTCATTGATACCACTTACCACGGTACACGCGTATGTGCTGTAGCGGATCGGGAAAGACGAAGTGGTCTAAGTATGGGATCGCCACTAGCCTCAATTCGGAAGTTCCCACCGCGTGTTTTGTCTGATGAAGAAATTATTGCGAGCGGCAATGCTTCGCAAGAAATTGTGGATTTCCTGAATTTTGCTGTGCCTGCTGGAGCCAACATTGTTGCCGTTGGAGCAACCAATAGTGGAAAGACAAGTACGTTGATCCGTTTTCCACTTTATGTTGATCCCTTAACTAGGATTATCAGTATTGAGGATTCGCCGGAAGTCTTACTTTCTAGCAAAGAGCAATACCGTCATTATCCGAATTTGCTTTCGTTGCTCACTAAAATTTTAGAGGATGTCACCAAAAGTTATCCGATCCAGCGATTGATTCGAACCTGCATGCGACTCAATCCGTGGGGGTTTCTGATTGGCGAAACACGCGAAGAAGAAGCTGCACTCGAAATGTTGAAAGCAGCGAATACAGGGCATGTGATGTGGACGACTACTCACGCCAATGGATGCGAAGAAGGGGCGATGCGTATTTTACAATTGTGTGGGAATACCTCAGCCATCGCTGCACAGATTAGTCAGTCGCTCGATATTTTCATTTTCCTTAAACGATTACCCAATGGTCGCCGCGTGATCATGCGGATTGCAGAACTTGTGCGGTATGAAGGCGTAGAAAAGCCCATCATGAACGTGATCTTTGCTTACGACTTGAAGCAGGAGCGTCATATTCAAGTTGGATATTTGAAGACCAATCGGATGCGCGACAAAATCAACAGCCATACACAATATTCGGAGGTAGAAATCAAACAATGGTGCCGTTTTGAAGAGGAGAATTTCTCATACCAGGAGGTGAAAAGGTCGTCATGATCTTAGTTTCAATGATCGTTTCCTTGTTAGCCACGTATGCTGTTTCCATTGTTTTACCTGAGCGCACACAACTAGGCGAACGTAAACGGTTCTGGCAGATGCAGCTTGGCACCTTTACCGTAAAACGTAGAGGCTCAGAGCTTGGTCTAGAATGGTCACTTTTGCACTATGTATGTATGATCGGCTCTGGGCTTGCCGTAGGAGCTATTCTCGTTTGGTTAACGCATAATGTACTCCTCATCATTGTTGGTGTGGTCGCTGGTTGGGTAATTCCTACGCTAGTGATGGAGGATGTCATCTATCGACGGAAACGACGTGTATTGATGAGCTGCGTGCCGAATTTGCGGCTATTGACATCCAAGTTACAAGAAGGCGGTAGCTTGGAATATGCTTTATCAAACACCGTGCCCCTTATGAATGGAGTCACTAAACCGATTTTTGCACAAATGCTTCAGCTCATTTCAATTGACCGTGGAGAGCCAGAACGAGCGCTTCGCTATTTAAAACAACAGCTTACCTTCCGGCGAATTGAGGATTTATGTGAAAAGTTGATAATTGGACGTAGCGAAGGCTTCACCTTCCGCATGGCGAGAAGCATTGGCAAGACAGTCGATGACATTTCACTCGACATATTAGATATTCAGGAAGTCGAGCTGATCAATCAAAAGAAGAGATGGAATATGATCACGCTTCATCTGATGTTGTGGACGTTGCCGTTTCTATTTAAATTCATGGAAATGAATATGGCAGATACCGTTTCTATGACACTAAGTATGAATACATTCTTAGGTCAAACCCTACTTGCTGCATTGAGTGTGAATACACTTATAGCAGTTTTGTATCTAAACCGCCTCACGCGCTTTGATATGCGAGATGCTTAATCTAATGCGACTATTTCACGAAGGGAGGTGAAATCGAAATATGAGTATCCTCATATCGATATCCGCAGCCACAATATTTGTTCTAGTGGCTTCTTTGTTGTTGCCGGGATTTTCACGGCATAAAGATACGCTACGTGCATTTCAAGCACTTCAGCGTGTACGGCATCAACCCCAGTCACGATTGCAGAGAATGATCTATGGTTTGATTGACCAGATCATACCTGAAGAATTGCGAAAAAAATATGAGGAGCTGGGTGAGAAAAAGACGCTTGAAGCGTATCTCACACGGCTTTTTTTATTGTCACTCTTAGTTAGCGTCGTGTGTTTAATAGTAGGTCAATCACGCGACAATGTATTGATGTACGTTCTAGCTGTATTAGCACCACCTATGCTGCTATGGGCTGGCATACAGAATATCGATAAGATGGTCAAAAAAAATGAAAGTTTGATTCTTGGTGACTTGCCCTTACTGTTTGATCGCATGGAGGTTGCCTTAGAGACAGGGAAAAGCTTTCAAGGTATTTGGATGGAAGTCAGCCAGCGATGTAAACCAGCACTAGCGCGTCATTTGAAAGAGTTAATTACTAACTCTGCATATGGCGAATACGAAGCTTTGCAGCAATTCGCCGATCGGATACGTCATCCGGTCGTGTATAACCTTGTTTCTGTCATTATGATGGTACGTGACTCTGGGTTTGAGTCATCTGAGAGCGCACTGCGATCAATTCAAACGGATATGCGTTCATTACGCCGTGCGAGCTTACAAGAAAAAAACCGTACGAAACCTGCTCTACTCAATGTATTTGTTGGTATTGCTGCTCTAATCTGCCTCAGTTTTATGATCATGATGGCAAGCAAAATTGTTGTGTTGATGAATGGATTCTAAAATAAAAACAGTCCTCAAAGGACCAAAGGAGCTAATTTATAATGATGCAATCCGTAACTTCCCTGGTGAACAATGCAAAGCAAAAAGTAGTTGCTGTACAAAATGCTGTAACGAATCGTATGTACACGCTTGTTAATACTCAAAGAGGGGCTATTTCAATTGAAACTGTAGCGCTTATTATTGTTGGCATAGCGCTAATTGTGTTTTTCTTTCCGCAAGCTAAAGACCTTATTACGACAGGGTTCACTAAAGCTAAAGGCTGGATGGATCAAATCTTGTAGGTGAAAGAAGGGAAGCGATATGGTCGCATATATTCGACACCGCTTCAGCTTCTTTTTCAGACAGGAACAAGGTGTTGTGGCTGACATTTTAGGTCTTATATTCTTCGGCTATTTTGCTGTTGTTACTGTCGCATTCATTGTTAACTTTTTGATGGCATCTACTTATCAGGGCGACCTGAATTATGCCGCAAAACAAGAAATGGGAACAATGTCAGAACAAAATGGAGCAGATGCAGGTTCTGAACAGAGGTTCAGAAATATGATTAAGGTGATGGGACATGATCCAAACAAAGTTACATTTAGCGCAACGCCACAGACGGTACAGCGTTATGACCCGCTCTATATACACTACACGTCCACTTATCCACTATGGGCATATAAATTTCTAGGAATGCCGAATGAAACGCTACAAATCGATGAGACAATACCTGGTGTAGCTCGTAAGTTGCTTCGTGGAGGTGGCTGATGGGGGCGCTTAAATTGCTAGCAAGCATCTTATTATTTGTTATCGTCGTGCCAGTAGTAGGAAGTCTTATCCTTCTAACTACTGTGCATCATAAAGGCGGTGATCGGTTAGAGATGGCAATCAACATCGCTGTGATCGATGCTTTAGAGTCTGTAGATGCAAGTAGCGGTGGCAAGGTAGTTATGAACCCGGATGTGCTTCGTAGCACCATCCGGGCTTCTTTTCGCTCGCAAATGAAATTAAACGAGCAACTGGAGAATGGTTTTATGTCAAACAGTCAGTTAGTGACGGAGATTACGACAACTTCATCTGGAAGTACAATCGTGACTTGTCGATTTTCGACAAAAGTTAGGATGCTCATTCCCGGCTGGACAAAGGATGAGTCTATTGTAAGGAATATACCGGTGTCAACCGAGTATAATTAAGGAGGACAGAAGTTGAAACGATTATTGGATCGATACTTGAATCGTACGACAAAAATGCTGGTGCTTATTGTATTGGCACTAATTGTATTCATGGTAAGTTATAAATGGCAGCAAGCAAAGCTGGCAGATCAGCGAGTCACCGTACCAGTATTGGTAGCCAAAGCAGATATCTTACCCTATCAGGAGCTAGATGATACCAACAGCGAGGTGCAGCAGCGAGTCAAAAGTGATGTACCTACAGATGCTCTAACAGATATCAAGCAATTAGAGAATGGTCAACGCTTTGCAAGTGGCATTGGCTTTTCACAAGGCAGTATGATCCGGCAAAACTATCTAACTACAGCGAGCCAGTCGGCAAAAGGAAGCAGTGTAGCGTTGAAGCAAGGAGAATATGAGTTGGGTGTGAAGGTTGATCTACCTACTGCTGCTGGCGGTGAAGTAAGAGCTGGCTCGAAAGTCGATGTGATAGCCTACGTAGGACGTGATAATCAAGGAACGGTACGTAGTGACCCGGTTCTAAAAGGAATTGAAGTTCAAACGGTTTTTGATTCTCAGGGGGGCATTATCAATAGCAGCGATGCAGATGGAAATAGAACCGTACCAGGTGTTGTAGTGTTACGTGTTAATGAGCAGCAGCGTAATTTAATCGTGGGGTATCAGGAAAGTGGAAAGGTGTACTTGGCTCCAGCTGGGCAACAGAAGTAATGAAAGAAAGACCAGTATGATCGATCGTACTGGTCCTTCTTTTGTAGAGAGGCGGAAGAGCAATGGAGTGGGATGTAAAAGAAGTGATCGACCAAGTGAAGCTCTTAAATGCGAATCAAAAGATAGCTCTTCTAGGATTTTTACTTGTGAAAATGGCAGATGAACTAAAATTTCGAGAAACGATAGTTGAAGGAATTCAGCAAATTTCTCATCTTCACTTAGATGAATATGGT
Organism: Paenibacillus hunanensis; assembly: GCF_014645615.1. Classification (GTDB taxonomy): domain Bacteria; phylum Bacillota; class Bacilli; order Paenibacillales; family Paenibacillaceae; genus Saccharibacillus; species Saccharibacillus hunanensis. The sequence continues at coordinate 402,883 of NZ_BMMB01000001.1, forward strand.
TTTTTGACACCGCCTAATGGAAATGTACAATAATTTTTTTGGAAAACCGAACAAAAGTTCTTGCCAACACTTGATTTCCACGTTATAATGGAGTCAGCCCAAAAAGCGTCTAACATAAGTTTTACTAAATAAAGCCTAATTTGAGGCTTTTTTTGTTGGTTATATGCAAGGTGGGGTGCATCATGGACGAGGATTTGAAAAGAGTTATTTTCACATTTGCTAGTGTAGCTGTATTAATTAGCGTCATCTACTTGCTTGCCCATTTGAGCACTTGGACAGGCAATCGATCACGAAAAAAGCAAATCAAAAAATTATTTCCATTAGATGCAGAACTGTCTCAAGAGCAACGTGCTTTTCTTTTAAGTGACTTAGCACATACAATTGTATTTTTAAAATCTGAGTTTGATGACGAGCCACAAAAGGCAGAGCGTGTAGCTGATCATTTACAGCTTTTGCTTACAAAGCTGCAAGACGAAAAGTTATCCGAATCAGACATCAATCAACTAAATTCCATTTATAAGCATCGATTATGAAATAGGCCGCATGTACAGGAACTCCTGGGCATGCGGCTTTTTGCATTTTATAAAAAGGATGAGGAGGCATATACTATCTAACGAAATTTGGAATGAGCAAGTTAGAGAGATCAGGTATACTACAATTAAGGAATAGCTGGATTTTTGTGTAAGTCTATTAATTAAAAGAGGTGAATGTGATGAAGAAGAAGCTCTCGTTTATCACTGCTACGACACTTGCAGCTGTTGCTGTTACGCTTCAGCCACTACCGAGCTATGCAGCGGCAGCAGCCGACATTAAAGTAACGGTGAACCAAGCAGCCGTACAGTTCCCGGATCAGCGTCCAATTATGGATGCTAACCGCGTGTTGATCCCGACAAGATTCGTGGCCCAATCATTGGGTGGCAAAGTAGCATACAACAGTGCAACAAAGACTGTGACAATTGAGCAGTCTGGAAAGACCATTACGCTCAAGATCAACAGCAGTAAAGTAACAGCCGGTGGCAAAGTAGTCACACTCGATGTCCCAGCAAAGGTCATCAAAGGACGTACAATGGTGCCGCTACGATTTGTCAGCGAAGCGATGGGTGCAACAGTTGACTGGCAGCAGGCACGTAACCTGGTATCGATCACTACTGGCTCGGTGCAGACCAATCCTGTTCCTCAGCCCCCTGATACGACAGATGCTTTCCAGTTCGACCCGAACTTTGAAACGCTGGGTAAGATGCTCTTTGCGAATAATCTGAAGGAAGCTGATGGTAAGGTGACTTTCACACTTCCAGCAGGTGCAACTGGAACATACACGACGAGCTCAAAATATGAGAAATTGAAGCCGGGCCAAACGTACACTTTTCCAGTCGGAAAAGGAAATGGTTTTGTAACTATTGCCTATGTTGATCCAAACAAGCAAACTTCCATTCATGATCAGAAGACTTCTGAAGTATATTCGATCTTCTTAGATGGTTCTCGATATACTGGGCTTTCAGGTAATGAATCACCACGAAGTACAGATAGAGCATGGGTGGTTTCAGATATTGTTATCAACAAAGAATTTGTGAATCAGGTTGGAACAGTTGCAGAAGTTATTGCTTTAGCAAAAAGTCTGTAATTGTAGTTTACTGAGTCCCTAAAGGGACTCTTTTTTATAGGAGGTAACTATTTTATGAAGAAAAAGTGGTTAATAGCTCCATTAGCGCTCACTATCTTTCTACAGTCTGTTGTATCTGAAGCAGCAAGCACATCGATGGTTAGTTCCTTTGCTCCTTATAACTATGAGGATACTGGAGAACGGCTTAATGGAGTCATTCCCGCATTAGGAGATACTGAACCAGTGACTCGTGCATGGCAATTGAGTCGGTGGACAGGAATCATTAATTATCCAAACAACAAGCAGAGTATTATCCCGAATTATGATGTGTTCAATGTAAAGCCGCGTGATGGTGATCCTGATTTTGACAAAGAGAATGGATTTGGTCTTGTCTATAAAAGTCCAGAAGCATTAGGTCAACTATTTGATGCTTTTACCAAAGGAAATAATGGGGGAATATCAGCTAAGCAGTGGACTTTCTACCGAGATAGTTTTGAATCAAATGCTGATGATGAAGTGTTCAAATATCGCCATCCGTTTTTTTATAATGTAGAACAAAATTTTTTCTTTCTGCGTACATCTGGCATCATTCAACGGATGGGCTATAAGTTCGACAGTACCAAAAAGATCAGTGATGATGAGCGACAAGCGATTTACACAGCATCTGCCTGGCCTGAGTTATCGTTTACACGCACTGGTCAAGGATTCAAACTTAACTACAAGGCTTATGGTTTTACACAGCGCGATATTCGTATCGTAGCAACGAAGAAGGGTGCTTTTCCAGATCTGAAGCAAGTCATGTCGCTCACGGACGGGAAAATGATCTCAACAGATAAGGATACTGCTACCGGTAGCGTGAGTGTGACGAACCTGAACTCATTGCGTGAAAATCTCGGCAATGAGATCGATGTTGTGCTGGAGGATGGCTATGGTCGCACAGCAATTAAAACTATTAATATTGCGGAGCTGCTGAATATGGACTTTATTCCAGACTCACTTACACTTACAGACAGCAATCAATTGTGGGTCAAGTTCCATTACAAAGGTGAGGATTACGATAGTGCCGATTACATTAGCGAGCGCGGTATTCCGATGCTGGCGAAAGTCACCATTACGGGGCTGGATGGGGAAGATCAGACGTTGCAAGGGATGTACACTGGAAGTTCAAAAAAGACCGTGAATGGTCAAGAATATTCGTATTACTTTGGCAATGTACAGGTGGGGGAACAAGCTGGCAGGTACAAGATTAAAGCCGCTGTGACGATTAACAATCCATCGCATGAGGAACGTGCTACTGAATTTCCAAGCGAAGCATACGATAATAATACAATTACCGACGAGTGGACACGCGACTACACAGATTTGATAGCGCAATCTGTTACCGTCGATCCTGATAAGATCACAGACGGGGATAAAGCTCAGATCACGGCTAAGATTAAAAATGTGGGGCCAACTACTCAGGGTAACGTACTGATTCGCTTCACTGATAATGGGAATACTGTGTATGAAGCGAAAAAGACGTTACCATCTAATGAGATAACTACTGTCGGACCTTTTACCTGGGAAGGCACAGGTGAAGGAAATCACCAGATCATGGTCATTGTTGATCCGAAAGAGGAAACCGATGATATCGATTATAGCAACAACACGGCTATTGGAAGCTGTTTAGTTGTAGGGGCTGACGGTAAAGCAGGATCATGTACTGGCGATAAGGCAACGTCAAACTGGTCAGTCACATATCCCACCATTACGGGATATAAAAAAGATCGGAAAGGTAAGAAGCGTCCGATCTGGGAGTATAAACGGGTTTCTTATAAAGAATCGCTGACATTATCTGCGGATTTAAACACCAAGCAAGGAATTGCGACTGATCCTAATCATCCTAAAGACAGTGACCGAGAGAGTCGGGGGAGCTGGGAGATTATTCCCTGGAGTAAATCTCATGGAAAAGACCCGAATCAAGTTACGAGAGCCGGGTATGGTTTCGAGCTGACGGTTAAAACTAATTATTACACCGATTGGGAGAGCAAGGTGCCAAATGGCTATGAAGGTACCGCTCGCAGGATCGGAGGCAGCTACCACGGACCGACTCAAGTCACAGCAACGATTTACAATACACTGGGTCAGAAAGTAGATACAGTGAAAATGGAACGCATTGCTGGTGGTCAAGATCAAGCTACTTGGGCATTTCCGAAGCATACAGCGGTATCACCCGTAACGGGCGAAAAATATGTTGATCGCAAATGGTATATTGACGAAAAGACACGAGATGGTAACTATACGGTTAAAATCACAACGGACGCTGCTGGTAAAGATGGACTGATTGCTTGTACGAGTAAGGTAGTTACAATCTTTGGTAGCATGTACGACGATACGCAAGACCTGCGGGTCTACAACAAATGATCGAGTGGATGAATCATTATCTGTTATGGGCATTAGCATTGCTATGCCTCTATTTTGCGTACACGGATATCCGCTATCAAGTTATACCGAACCGGTGGACGCATCCGCTGCTGCTGATCTTGTTGCTGTGGCGAGTCGTTACATTTGAATGGACATGCCTATATGGGCTGATTCCAGCTCTGGTCTTGCTACTCATTTTTGTGATCCGTCCGGCAGCAATTGGCGCTGGGGACATTAAACTGCTTGCTGTTATCGGATTGGTTGGTGGCTTACCGATTGTACTCAGTACAATTTTCATTATGGGATGGTTATGTATGTTTTACGCAGGAGTGAGGATTATACGGAGACAGCCAGTTCGTCACCAGTTCCCCCTTGCTCCAATGATTGCAGTAGGTTACTGCCTAGCAATTCTGATAATTTAAAAGTTATACAGCAGAAAGCCCGTCATTTCTCTTTTAATGAGAGAGGTGACGGGCTTTTTTTATTTCATCTATCAGTGTAACAAGCTTTGCTTGTATTTGTGTAAGGAGGCGAATCTATGTAACTGCATAATTATTTCTATATGTGATGACAAAAGCCATAAAGTTTAAGTGATCAGAATGGATGGAGGAGGAATATGGGGAAAAAATATATTAATGGGTGCTTAGCAGCGATGGTGTTGTTAGGCTCTTTGGCGTTACCGATAGGAGACGTTCCGGTCGCGTATGCTTCGGAAGCTACGGCTTCCGACATTGCATTTGAACAAGCGAATTACGGGACGTTGGTAGCTCAAGGCTATGTCGAAAATCCTGCTTTAGGTAGTGTAACGGTTTCGGGAAACGCATCATACGGCTATGAAGGTGGTACCTATTACAAATATGCGAAATCGATTGAGGTATCGTTTCCGATTCCAGCACCAAATAATATGGGCAGCTCAGAATATTATGTGGTGATGGAAGCGGGCATGTCGACCTATGGATTTGGTGGTAACGGCGTAACCTCGTTTACTCGGTATATTGAGGCCAGTGACGGTACATCCACAACGCCAGTATGGGCTCATCCGTCCAATGGTCAAGCCGTAGGTGCAACTAATTATTACACGGGAACGCAGTATCAAGTGGTAAAAATCAATGGAGGTCTGTTCGATAATCGCACGGATGCTAAAGGGAACAGCGTTCAGTACGGTACCGATTTTCAAAAAACGATGAACAACATGAAGATTTCCTGGTCATGGGGGAGTAACTATTACGAATCCATGAAATCCATGAAATATCGTGTATATCGTAAAGAAATCCAACCGACTGCTCCACCGGTGATTACCGTTTCCCCTTCCGAAAACTTTCACACAGGAAACAATAACACCTTCACGATCCAAAAGCCCACTCGGTATGCCAACTACTTTGAAGGCGTATACGGTAAAATTCAGTATCGTCTCAATTATGGCCCTTGGATCAACTATACGCTGGAGGATGTAATTCCTGTGAAAAGCGAGGGTTCGGTGGTCATTCAGTCGCGTTTGGTGACGCAATATAATAATAGCGAGCTGGAGAGTCCGTATGGTCAGGCGTATAGTCGGCAAGATAATTCGCCGCCTAGTGTACCGAACTTTAGGGACTTGGATTCCACCAAGTGGTATAAAGGCGGGTATGACCTGTACGTAGACTCAGGCACCGACGCAGAGTCTGGCGTGGAAGGTGCCTATTATTCGCTCTTCGGCGCAACCGAACAAGCGAGAACGATCTTTAAACGTAGCGATATGCCCATGCTCCCTAAGCGCATTGTGGCAGAAGGAACCACGATTGTAACGGCTATTACCAGAAATAATGCGGGCATCGAAAGTGAAGTTGCATCCGGCAAAATCAACATCGATAATACGCCGCCGCTTGCGATCCTGACTGCGCCGCAAGGATGGGTGAAGTCACTTTCGATCCAGGCGAACGGATTGGATTCTGCATCGGGCATGAAATCGATCACGTTGCCATCTGGGGACGTGGTGCCTGGTAGTCAGGCGAGCTATCTTGCAACAACCAACGGTGAATACCCGTTTGTGTATAGCGACATAGCGGGGAATAAGGTCACGAAGTCGATTACGATCACGAATATCGACGATCAAAAGCCGACCGTCTCCCTTTCTAAAAACGGCACATCCTATACAGATCAAGCCGTATCGACGGAGTATACCTTTGCCGATGCGATGTCGGGCATCAATATTTATAAAATGTACTACAAGTGGACGCAATCCCCGGATTCGCCGTCTACATGGGATCAGGCGACAAGATTACAGGATACCCTAACACAAGCCCAAGAGGGTACATGGTATCTGCATTTGAAAGCTTACGATCTAGCGGACAACGCTGTCGAAATGACGTCTGCACCATTTCTGATTCAAAAGCAGCCGACTGCGCCTAAACTTTCGGTTCTGGGTACAGCAACTGATCAAATGCTCCTGAGCTGGCCGCTTCCATCCGGTAGCACAAACACCGACGGCTGGCAGTACACGGTGAAAAATGAGACCACCGGTAAGAGTTGGACAGTGAACTATCCAACCAATCAGCTGCTGGACTACTCACTGGAAGGGGGTACCGAATACCGCTATACGATTACCGCAAGTAATCATGTGGGTACGGCAACCAGTACCAGTGAAGTCATTGGCGTAACGCTGCCAATCGCAACCGTCCATGCGGACGTGTATGCATCGGGCAATGATTACCGGACAGCATTAGTAAGCATCGATCCGATTCGTTCGGCAACGGACTATCATATCACGGCGACCAATTGGACAACGCAAGAGGTCGATGCCGATGTGACGGTTACGGGAAACACGTATCAAGCGGTAAGTGGATTAAAGCCGTACACGATGTATGACTTTGCCATTCGTGGGGTGAATGCTTCTGGCGAAGGCGCGGCATACCATACCACATTCCTGAGTTTACCGGATCAAGTTGGCGGCTTCCAAACCGTGCAGATTGGCACCGATGCGATCGCACTCAAATGGAACACCCCTACACGAGCGGTGTATGGCTGGAATAGCGTGACAGAGGATACGTATTATCCGTTCTGGCGAGATAATCAGCTCAAGTATAACGGGACGAATCCTTTCTTCACCGATACGGGCTTAACCCCTGGCACCGAGTACAATTATGCAGCGGCGGCAGCCAACCGCACGGGTGAAGGAACTAAAGCCACGCTGAGTAACGTGCTGACACTCCCTGCACCGCCGACTGATCTACGCCAACTGTCTGCGACCCGTACATCCGCAATCATCGGAGTCTCGATGCCGCAAAGTGCGGATGCCATCCGCTTTGTTCTGAACGGCACCCGTACGTTCGATACGGCGGGATCAAAAAGCAGCTATACCATTCCGCGATTAACTTCTGGCACCACGTATCGCGCCGAAGTGTATGCTCGGAATAAAACAGGATTTTCAGCGCCAACGACCTTTATCTTCACCACCCTTCCGGATCAACCCTCAGCTGGAGGGATTGAGGTGAAATTGATTGAAGAACGTGCAGTTACCTTCCACGTTACAGACATCGTACCCGGCGCAACGAAGTACAAATTATCGATTGCTGGCAAGGATTACGAGCTGGGCGCTGGCGATTACACCGTAACGGATCTTGAGGCAGGTACATCCTACACGTATCAATTCGCAGCGGGTAACGCAGCTGGGTATGGTCAAGCCGTCGAAGGTCAAGTTCTGACGCTGCCAGCAGCTCCTACGGACTATAACGTCACTGACCATACGCCAGCCACGCTATCGCTAACGTGGACGCCTGTGAAGAGCGCGACAGCCTATGAGGTGATGGATGCAAGCGGTCAACTTCTGTCTACCGTATCCACGCCGTCGTATCAAGCAACAGGATTAACACCGGGTGCGACAGCTGGCTTCCAGGTACTTGCGGTTAACGATTCAGGCAAAGGCGCGGCATCGCACTATGCATTCCGCACGCTGCCGGGCTTTGACTCCGCGGTGGACGAGAATGATCTGGTACATGTTGATCCAATCGGCGTGCATGAGGCGACCTTGAATTGGATGGCGGTACCGGGTGCGGATCAATACCGTGTCTATGATGATCACCACCAGCTGTTGCAGACCGTTACCGCAACCCAAACGGTGTTGGAGAAGTTAGAAAGTGCGGTTCGCTATGCGGATTACACCGTTGTACCGGTTAACAGTGCAGGCGAAGGGAAGGCGATGAAAGCGCCGAGCTGGGTAACCCTGCCGGACGATACAATGGACATCAGTTATGAGAGTACACGGGATCGGGTGACCCTGCTGCTTCAGCACCAGTTGCACAACGAGCAGCTGGTGATCGCATCGCAAGGCACCGAGCTGTATCGCGGATCGATTCAAAATATGGACTCCTTCATGCAAGATCGCTTATCCGCAGGTGGTACCTACACCTTTAGTATCTGGACCGAAAACGAGCTTGGACAAGCGTCCAAGCCACATGAAATCGTGACGTATACGAAAAAAGAACGTGTTGTACTGCCTACTGCACCTGTCGTAAATGAGACGCAGCCTGTGGTGGAAGATCCGGTACCAACTGATCCTGAACCCGCACCAGTCGTAAAACCGGATGATAAAAAGAAAAGCTTTATTGATATCAGTACGAGCTTTGCCAAGACATCGATTAATCGTCTAGCCGACATGGGGATCGTACAGGGCATTTCTGATGATCTTTATGCACCGCAAAATGGTACAACACGTGCTGAATTTATGGCGCTGTTGACTCGGTTGGCATTGACTCCTGAGCAGATCAAGCAAGCTGGAGATGAGTCTCTTAGCTTTACAGATGTAAATAGCGAGGGATGGTATATACCAGAGCTGAGAGCCGCAATCCAACATGGTATCGCTAAAGGTTTCAGTGCGGATCGATTCGCCCCCGACGAGGCGATTGACCGTGAACAGGCAGCAAAGATGTTGGCTAATGCATTACAAAATACGGTATCAGTAGCGGATACGTTTTACACTGACGCTGATGCTGTATCACCGTGGGCGCAAAATGATGTAAACGGATTGACTGCAAAACGCATCTTGGAAGGTTACCCAGATCAAACCTTCCGTCCGCATGCGACACTTACCCGTGCGGAGAGCGCGGCGATGATTGACCGCGCTTTGCAACATGATCTGATACAAGTTAAAAAGTAAGTGTAAAAGGCTCTTGCCCTCTGTAGGGTGAGAGCCTTTTTTATGTAAAGAATGAGAGGAGGTTGTTGTGTTGAATCGTGAACAAATTTTAAAAGCATTATTAACAGCTACTGCTCGAAACGAAAATATGATCTGGATGCTTGCTGGACTCAAAATGTCAGAGCGTCCGGTGCAGAAAGAGCAATTGCGCGATGTCACAAATACAATCTATAAAAAAATTCATCCTGAAGCGGAGCAACTACCGATTCGTTCTAGGCATTTACTTGATGAGGCTGCTGCTATGCTGGAAGGAGCTGCACTGGTTGATGTAGCAGAGATCGCTAAAACCAAACAGTACACTGTATCTGTTTTAGGAGAAGAGTTGCTTCAATATCGGCATGATCAACGACAAATGGAGAAATCAAAAGGGGAGGAAACTTCTACATGTTAGATATGAAAATTAGTTTGAAATATGGTTTTTTTGGCTGGGGAATGGGCGGAACATCCATTGCCGTTGATTGTGCAGATATTCCGATGTCATCAGCTGATCCAACTCGTCCGTATACTTCATTACTTATTAATAGTAATGAAATCGACTTGGACAAATTACCTAATCTTCCTAATGCCAAAAAGCTCTTACTAAAAGGATACGGGCGTGGGGTTGGACGAGATATCGTACTGGGACAAAAAGCATTTGAGGACAATAAAGAGATGATTACGCAAGAGGTAGTAAGTTACTTTAAAGATCGCGATTATATATTCATTTCATGTGGACTTGGTGGAGGAACCGGTACAGGGGCATTGTTAGAAGCTATTCGTCTACTGCATACTTCTGGTTTTGCTGGACGGTTTGGGTTGCTACTTACCTTGCCGCGTAGAAATGAGGGGCGCAAAGTACTTTCTAATGCTCTGCAACGCCTACAAACACTCAAGCGTGCGATGTCTGGACTTGGTGCGATTATTGTTGTAGATAATGAGCAACTCTTTCAAGTCGGACTTGCTCAGGAAAAACCAGCCAGTGTAGAAGAATTTATGAAGTCTTGCAATCGTCATATTGCGAAACTACTTCATGAACTCAACACAGTGACTTCAAGCTATATTCCTGTTGGTAACTATCATTTTGATGCATCAGAGTGGCTCAACATGCTACGCAGCAGCGGATGTTTGCATATTGCTAAGTGTGTTCTGCCGATTAAAGACATTGATGTAAGTTCTCCGGTCACCTATATGGATAAGATCAAGCAAAGCGTACTAAATGGAGAACTGAGCACGGGCTATGATCTTTCCGATGCAGCTAGCAGCGCAGTTAGCATTGTAGCGGATCAGTCCTATGCAAATGAGCTTTTCACTCATGCATTTGTAGAGGAAGTTCAATCCTTTTTGCAAAGCACTACGCCTACACTGGATGAAAATCCAGTAGCTACGTATGGAGCAGATCAACCTGGCTTGGTAACGATCTATACCGTAGTTTCGGGGCTGAATTTTCCGAATAGTGTTGGTAAGCTAGCACTAGAAGCAGCCGAGCTTGAACGACTTGCAGAGGAACGCAGTCAAAAAACAGATGCGATTGCAGCTGCACTTGCTGGATTCAACAAGCAAGCCAAAAAGGAGACGACTGATCTGGAATCGCTATTATTTGATGATGACTCATCCCCAGCCCCTGAACCTAAAGCGCCGAAAGACCCGTTTGATTTTTTAAACGAGTTGAAGTGATACGCATCACTTAGATAGATGTGATGCACTAACTGATGCACTAGCAGAACCTATACTTCTGCCAAGTGCATCGATATGTGATGCACTTAACAGCCAAGAAATTACAATATTAAAAAAGGAGTGATGCAGTTGGTATTTTACGAATTCGAAAGCCAAAGAGAGCTACAAGAAATGGAAGCATTGGAACAGATGTATCAGCAAGCCATCATCTTATCGAAGCAACTTGGTAAAGCCATATCTGAAAAACGACCATTTTTGCCTGATAGTCTATCACCTGACCCCGTGGCATATCCGCCTTGCTTTATGAAAAAGTTTGAATTAGACGGGAGTCCAGTTTATCAATTCAACTATGAAGGGATGCTACCGCTATACTTTTCAGATAAAGCCTATGAAAATTCAATTCGTGATTACTATGTACAGGCAACAGTAGAAGCTCTTGCTGATCACAGACCTGAACCATTTAAAAATGCTATTGTTTATCTCTGTCATTATTTTAGTGATTTGCGGATTCGTGACTTAGATAATCGCAATCGAAGGCATTTAATTAATGCACTTCGAGCGGCTCGTATTATCGAAGATGATAGCTGGAAAAAGATGTCGTTCATGGAATCTGGATACTTGGATCATCAGAAAAAGAATCGGCTTGAATTGTATGTCACTAGCAAAGAAAAAATGATTGATTTGTTGCATCATGTGGATGAAATAAATGCTTGAATATCGGGTATATTTCCCCTGTTTTTGAGCACTAAGCAAAAATACCCGATATTTAAGCAGAGAAAGGTAGCTGGAATCCTTGCTATGACTGGGATCTCATGCACTTGGCAATACAGTTTTAAAGCGAGAGGTCATGGAGGGCTTCCGCTCAACTCAAGTTGAGGGGAAGGCTGGAATGACCCGCGATTGCAGATAGTGTGTGACCCCAACGAAGGTGTAATAAGAGAGCAAAAAGGAGCGTTTAGAATTTCCAGCAAAAGAGGGGGAGGAGCGTGCCGAAGCAGCGAGAATGGACGGAACGAGATGTGCAAATGTTGAGGGAGATGTATCGACTGCGAGAGATGACGAAGGAGCAGTTATTGCGGCGATATTTTAGCGGAGGGAAGGAAGGGTATGGGAGTAAACGGCTCCATGTGCTGAAGCAAGAGGGGCTGGTGATATCAGAGGTGCATGGGGCAAGAAAGAATGGACGAATGCTGCGTACCGCCTATTATCGTCTGACGGAGCAAGGGCTGCGGTTTCTACGAGAGAGAGGGGTGATTGAGGACTGCGGAGATCGGGCGCGCGATTTAAAGTGGAGTACGAAGCAGCGAGAGTTGATGCTGGATATGAATGAGCTGCACCTGAGTATGCCGGATATCGCATTTTCGGATTCGAGGGCAATCAAGCGAAAATACAGCATGAATCGTGGGGATCGCGTAGTCGGTGGATTTAATGTGGGAGAAGGAGACTATCTGGTTTACCTTCTGACTGCCAACGCACAGGAAGATACGCTGATCAAAATCATTGAGGAAATACGCAAACCGAAACCGATTCAAGGACACCTGGTGTACGCAAAGAGCAGTGCCGTTAAACGCCATTTTGAACGCCTGTGTGAACAGCAGAAGCTTGTCACGGGGGGAGTTCCCATGCATGTATTGTCATTGGATGCGCTTGGTGTTGGGATTACTCGACACTATATTCTATTGAACGGGTATAGCCATTTGCAGGAGCTGCTAGCGGATCACGGTAAGCTAAGTCGCGTGAAGGATCGGAGTAAATATGGATTTTGGTATGGAATGCGTCCACTCACCAGTATAGAAGCTGCCGCTGCCCCTTATGTGATTGAGTTGCTTACAGGCAATATCCTGATGCTAAAGCGCTGTTTATCTGCGTATAACCGAGATCGTAGTGAGAGGGAAGGACGGCGAATACTGCTCATTTGCTGGGATACTGAAATAGAACTCTATAGGCAAGAGCTGATCATGCATACACATATTGACCTGCTCGGCATACCACGCAGTGCCGTTGAAAGCCATTTTAAACGACTAGGAGGATAGGAACGATGGAAATGGATTACGATCATGAAGTTTCATGGCTCATTTCGGAGCCGACGATTTATTTGATGCATCGATTTACGCAGCCCGTCATCGTCTACGATTTCACCAGCCCCAGATTTACAGAGGATCATACACTGTCTGTTGATGCAGCTGATCCTATGGACTGCGTATGATCCGGTTTGTATGGCTCGTGCTCAGCTTAGGTGGCTGGGCTTATTTGTATTCGCGTACGCCCGACTGGTCTGGTTGGTGGACATGGTTACCTGCGCTGGGAGCATTACTCGTGTATATGTATGGTTGGGTGCTGGAGCAGCGTAATCAGGTGCTAGTGTTTTTCACTTGCCTGTTGTGGAGTGGAGTAGCATTAGCGCTCAAAGGGCAGGTCTGGCTGATCAAGCAGCCGACCTTTCCGATCTCATCCGTAACTGGATTGCATGTGCTACTTGTGATCGGATTACTGGCATCGCTGTTTTTGACGTTTGCCAATCATCGCATGCAGCATAATTTAATGAATCGGCGTGGAAATGTTAGTAAACAGCAACTGGTGGTTGTCAAACCAACTGTGTCTGACCGTTGGAAAGCCATTAAACGCGTGTTTACTCGCAGTAAAAGTACCGATATTCAACTGAATCTGGGAGAAGAAATCCCGATGAAGGAGTAATGTGCATGTCTTCAATTCAATTTGGTGGGAGTGATTTATTTACTCATATGCTGGCAGTGGGACCGACACGCTGCGGTAAAACAGCAACCCTGCTCAAGCCCATCATTTATCAGCTGCTGTTGATGAAAAAAAAGGGAGTACCCTTAGGACTTTCTGTAGTCGAACCTAAAGGCGATGTAGCGGCTATGGTAGCAGAAATGGCTGGGGAAATGGATATGCCGTGTGTGCATGTTGATCCGACTTCTCCAACAAGTGCAAGGTTTCCAGTCATGAAGGGAGATGAGGACGATGTAGCTGAAGCTACTGTTACCGTGCTCAAGTCAATGTTTGGTAAACAGGAGGCATTCTTTGCAACCGTTCAAGAGCTGGCTGGACGCAATATTACCAAGCTTTTAAAACGTCTTTACTTGGACGATGTGAATCTGGGCGATGTACTACGAACGATGCGTGATCAACGTGTGCTGGAGGATAAAGTGGCTGAGTTACGATTTAAGGAAGGCGAATCGGATTTAGTGCAGTTTTTCCAGTCGGAGCTATTAGGAGCGCAAAAAGAAAAATACCAACAATTCGTTATTGGTCTTCGAGCCCAATTGGAAAACTTAGTCTCTAATCGTCACTTGGAGCCGATCTTGATGGGACAGTCTGATTTTGATATGGATGCACACTTTGCCAATGGAGGTATCCTTGCGATCAATACAGCGATGGGAAAATTACGCAAAGCAGGGGATGCTTTCGGACAGTTTGGAATCATGCACCTGCAATCAGGGACATTTAGGAGACCAGGGACAGAGCTTACACGTATTCCGCATTTCATCCTTGCAGATGAGTATTCCCGGTATATTAATCCCGATGTAGAGCTTTTCTTGTCCATTGCTGCTGAATACCGAACAGCAGGATTTTTTGCAACACAATCGCTTGGTCAACTTGAGGTAGAGGCAGGTAAGGTCAGTGCTAAGGCTATGAAACAGGCAATATTAACAAGCTGCCGTAACAAAATCGCGTTTGGTGGTTTGGCATATCAAGATGCGCTGGAGTTCAGTCGTGAGTTTGGAAAGAAACAAATTATTAGTCGACAGAGTACCTTCAAACAGCAGCTCCTTGTCCCTAATCTACTACCAGAGACATATCGAGATACAGAGACTGAGGAAGATCGTATCTTTTATACACAGATGATGGATGGTTTACCCAAGTTTCACTATGTAGCCAAGCTACTCCAAGATGGAACGCCATTACCGCCAAAGATCGGCAAGGGAAGATTTGTTCCTCATGACTGGAAAGAGCGCAGAGAGTGGGAAGTCCGTAAAAAGCAGTGGTCATTTAAATTTCATTTTAAACGCAAACGTGATCATCCCGTTTCAGATCAAGTGACTGAACACAAATCGGAATTTCAAGAAGAGGAGAAGCCGATCAGTTCGTCTAGGCTGACATTCATTCAAACAGAGCAGCCAATAGAACATTCGGATGTGGATGCCAATCTGGAACCACCGATACAAGAAACTTCTCATATTCATGATCATTCGCAGGTCAAAGAAGAAGAGTCATTTGAAATGTATTTATTTACTTGGATATTGGACGAGTTAAAACTTCAATATAGCGACAATGATATATGGGTTGAGGTCATTCAGCATCCAGAAGCGCAGGCAGTCTTTCAAATGCTATTTCAGTTGCATGGAAGTGAGAATCCAACATTAAATAAGTTACACCACGAGTTTCAGTCTCGTAAGGAGCAGGCTATAGCTGTACAACATGAAATTGAAGATGATCCATTCGAGTAATTCCCTCACTGATTATCAGTGAGGGAATTTATATTGCTTTAAAACATCAACTAATGTGGAGGGTTTACCTATGAGTGAAGAATTGAAACGTGTACTGATTGAAGGCTACGACGAAAGCAAATTACAACAGAGCAGTTATGATGAGGGCTGGGCGCAGATTTATAGCGCGAAGCAGAACAATTTAATCTTACAAGCCGAACTCATCGGGATGGAAGTGAAGCTCGATAAACTTTGCGGCATTGTCCAGGTGGGTGATGTGCGTGGGTTAATTCCGCAGGATTATTCAGGTAGTGATGTCCATGCATTTCGTCGTATGCTTGGTGAACCAGTTGCATTTAAGATCGTTTCTTATGATCGCGAAGGCGAAACTTTCGTCGCTTCCCGTGCAGCAGCGATTGAACACATGGAATCCAGCACTTGGAAGTGGCTGGAGCTAAATGCAGTCATCACAGCAGTCGTTCGCACCGTATACACTAAATACATGATGGTCGATATCGGAGGGATCGAGGTCGAGCTGCCGGTTAAGGAGTTTGCCTACGGTTGGACAGAGGATTTACGCGATCTAGTGGATATTGGTGATCATTTCAAAGTCAAAGTAACTGCGTTGGACAAAGAATTGAAGCAAGTTACAATCAGCAAGAAAGCATTAGACACGAGTCCGTGGCCAGCTTGCAGCAAGCGCTATAATGTTCGTGGTGAATACATTGGGCGAGTGTCTGGTATTGCGGAGTATGGCGTATTCGTCAATCTGGAGCGTGGAGTGGACGCGCTTGTCCGGCACATGCCGTTTGATCGAGTAAAGGTGGGCGATAAAGTGCCAGTACGGATCATTAATATTGATCTAAAAAAGATGCAAATTTTTGCTCAAATTACTCGTAAACGCTGAGGAGGGCAACGGTATGGAAGATCATTATGGAGATCGGGCAATGTCCCGATCTCCTTTTTCGTTATCGCATGAGTGGGAATGGCAGCCGGTACAAGTGGACAAAGACAAATCTGGTTACGCTCCGCTCCGACTACCAATGGAGGAGGTTGGGTTACAAGCGATCGGGGCGATCGGGTGTATCGGCAGCGTGCAGCTTGGACGTTTATTTGCCTGGAAGCGTCCGCACATTCGGCGTATGCTAGCTGAGCATAAATTGGTGCAACACCAGCTCAGGAAGAACCGAACAACGATCCCAGTATTTACGTTAGGACCAAGAGCGATTCAACTGTTTAATCCTCACCAGCAGCTGAATAGTTGGTGTAACTGGAGTGTATCTGATGTATTGAGTAAGCTCGTATTTTTTCAATTTTCGTGTGCGCTACATGAGAAGCAGAAAGGGTTTCAGATTCATCCAGCAGCTGCACCTTTCACAGGTAAAGTACAAATGGGGGAGCATATGCGGTACGTGCTGATTCTTCGGGGGCAGGAAACTAGCGCTATTGAAAGGGAACTGCGGCGTAGTCAGTTGCCAGTAATCGTTATTGGAGAAAGTTTGCAAGAGATTGATCCGTTAAATCACGTTTTAACGACAGCACATGCATTACAGGATCATGATCTGCGTCAAGACTACACGTTTTACCGTCAAAAAGACGGGATTTGGCAACGTAAAGTAACTTTAGTTGAATAATATCTTATAGACCGTCTCAATTATGCTAAAATAGGTATAATTTTGTTTTATCTAAAATATATTTTATATTAGAGGTAGTAACAAATATGTGTCCTCACGACTCTACAACATGATAATCAAATAGAGAATAGAAATAGAAACAAGTTTTAAAAAAATCGCCAATATTTGTTGCTTCTAAAAATTAGCTACTCACAGAACTGCTTGAAGTTTATTTTTACATTTAAATTAAAACTAAAAAAGACGAACTCTTCCAATTTAAGGAGGGTTCGTCTTTTCATATCAACTGTAGAAAAGAACATAAATAATATTCAAATAGTAAAGAAGTGACTTGAAGTTGTTAATATCAAATAATAACTAATTAATAAATTTTAATCTAAATCATATATCGACCCTGCCAAACTTCCATACAATTCTTGATAAAGTTTTTCTGCATAAGAATCAGTCATACCCGATATATAATCAGCAATAAATCGTAGCCATTTTGGATCCTCTTTCTTACAATCTACATCATCCAAACCATCTAACCAACTTGAAGGGATTATCGACTTCCCATTGTAAAAAAAAGCTTCCCATAACTTATTGATGATATTCTCACCACGTTGTTGTAGACGCTGCACTCGCAAATCTTTGACTAAAGTTACCCATGCCAATTTCTTTAGAATAATCATTTTTCTTTTCAGTTTAGTGTCTTCAGAATTGTTACCATTTACAAATGTAACTTTAAACCAATTATCTTCCTCAATAATTCCAACCTGTTTAATAAAATTATTTACTGAAGAAGCTTTGTTTTCTTTACGAGTGAGAGAATCATTTTTGCCTAATTTTTCATAAGTTTTTTCCCAATCACCTAGAAATTCTTTAACAGTTGAATTTACTTCAGAATCAATATCAACATTTTCCCAAATTTTAGGATCCTTTTTTTTCGAATCTGCAACTTCGTTGGTGACATACTTAATTAATCTTTCGCTGAGCAGGAAAGTCTCCGTCATTTGTATTTTGCCCGCACGTATTCCATCTTCGATGTCATGCGAAGAGTAGGCAATATCGTCACTTAAGTCCATAAGTTGAGCCTCAATAGTTGCTTTAGTATTCGGCATATTCCATTCTTTGCGAATGCTTGAAATTGTAGACCACTCACTATCGTAAAGTCCTTTTAACGAATCTCTCTTAAGTTCATAAGGATATTTATTAATTGCTAATAAAGTTGCTGCTGTTAAATTAAGTCCATTATAATTTGCACTTCTTTTTTCTAAATGCATGAGTAAACGGAAATTCTGAGCGTTCCCCTCAAAAAATAAATTGTAATCTTTTAATTTTTCATTAAGGTCATGTTCACCTTTATGACCAAAAGGAGGATGACCAATATCATGTGCTAAAGCTGCACATTCTACAACTAAAGGATCAATAGTTAAGCCCGGCTCGTCATTTTTTTTTAAAACAGGATCGTCTTTTAACTTATTTGCTATACTTCTTGCAATTTGAGCTACTTCCAAAGAATGCGTTAGTCGAGTTCTATAGTAATCACCAGAACCAGCACCAAAAACTTGTGACTTACCTTGAAGACGTCTAAAAGTAGGGGAATGTATTAAACGACCATAATCTCTTTCAAATGAAGATCGAGTATCTAATGAGTCTCTACCAGAACTATCTTCATCAAACTGACGTCTTATCCTTACATCTTTAAATTCAGTCATAGGGCCTCCTAGGTAAATCAAGATGGAATATAAGTATTTTAATTACTGATTTACCAAATATCAACTTAAATATATGGTGGGATATTAATTTTAGTTCTTGCTTTTTTTAATTGAGAAACTTAATATAAGTTTAAAGATCAATACTTATACTCCCTTTATGCTGGAGACAAAGTAAATGTGTGTACGACCCTCGATCCTGCTGACTTATTGTAAGATAAGGAAGAGTGAGGTAAAAGCAGGCAAAAAGTTATTGTCCGTCACTCCCATTTGCTGGAGACAAGGAACAGAGTACCGAAAGGCTCTCCAAAAGTTATTGTTATTCTATGCAAACAAGCAAATAAACGTATACAAAGCCGATTTTAGCAGAGTTTCATTCTGCCGGAATCGGCTTTTTTGCGTTTAAATTAAAAGCCGAAAGGATGATCTACATGTTGTTGGGACTAAAAGAAATTGAGGAAGAGATCGAGGATGTGCGTAATCAGATGCATGGCTTGGCTGAATTAAAAGGTTTTCTCGATCCTCTCGTTATCGAGAAGTCGCAAGAACTGGATCAGCTGTTAAATCGGTATCATTTTCAGAAAGTGAATACGTTAGCTTAAACGATGATTGCATGTATCCATGTGAGCATCGTTTTTTAATTTCAAATTTGAAAAGGATAGGTGAAGAAGATGAACAAACAAACGAATACTCAAGGTGCAGCAATTCCTGAGCAAGTAGAAGCAACTCCATTCGAAGCATTATTGCCTGAATTGCGTGTAGCTCTAGCACTGCTAGATGATGTGTATCTAGCTGCTGATCCGAAGTTTAAAGGGGAAGTATTCAATGTTTGGCAGTCGTTAAATGGTCTGGTAAACAAGCATAGTTCTCCAGAAGAACAGCGAGATCAAGAGCCTATTCCTTATGTTATGACGACGATCAATGAGATGTTTGAAACCATTGATCCAGCTGCAACGGAGGATGCTCAAATCGCTGCATCGAGTACAGCCTTTGCACTTGGTATGTACGTTGCGGAAACATTTGGGCTTAGTCAGAAGGAGACTATTTTGGATAGTCTTGTCGTCATGATCCAGGCAGGTATGAGCAATGTGACTGAGGATACTAGCCATTAAAAAAACGAGAGGATGATTGTATGTCTGATTCCAAATTATTACCGACCGAGACGTTTGCAGAGGGGAATATCCTCATTTGTGTGTTCCCTAGTAGCCGATCCAACGGTGTGTATTTGGTACAAGTAAAGCCGTATCAGCACGACTTGGTTATCACGCACGAATGTCCCGCTTGTCGGTATAAACGACAGCAGCACATGTGCAAGCATGTTACGGCAGCACTAGAAGCATACAAACGGTGGCAATGGCAGGAGCCATACAAACGGGTGCATACTGTCACACAAAAGATTGTGCTTGATCCGGCTTGGGAACAAGTTCAGCTTTCTCTCAGCCCCATCGAGCGCATACTGGAGCGCATACTGGATGTGATCACCGATGCTACCTAGTATTGTTGAGATAGCAGAGCAACATGGACTGATCATGGATTCATCTTCCCGAAATCGAGAAGAGGTCAAATGTAAATGTCCATTTTGTCATGAAGATAGTAAACCCAATAAAGAGCGGAGATATTACCTTTCTCTCAACAGTAAAGACCAGGTATTCAAGTGCTGGTTTTGTGGGGAACGGGGTGGTGTCTTCCGCTTTATTTCGCTTCTGGATCAATTACCTGAAGCCGAAGTGGTGCAGTACTATCGCAAGCGGAAAACTGTACATCCGGTCGAGCGTCTGACCAGTCATCAACGCCACTTGCTAAGACAGTGGCTCGGTGGCAAAGAACCCGACTGGCTAAAAATGAGAGTACGCGATGCTGCTTATTACAAACGCTCGCTTGATCTTCTTTGGGAAGATTGGCAAGAGTTTGTAGCCTGTGAACAGCAACACGCCTACTTTGAACTTATACTTGGGATTCAATGCCAAAAGTATCCAGTTTATGTAGAGCGTATTCAGAAGCGTGAGAAGCAGATCGATGTTAATTTGCTCCAATACGTATGTGAAACGTATTCGATGGCACAACGTCCTGAATGGACATGCGCCATCGAGCAACGTGTGGAGCAGATGCTGATCGAAATTCAGATTTCAGAGATGGCAAATTCAAGAACAAATGGAGGATGACACATGTTAAATCGAGTGATATTAATTGGACGACTGACGAAAGACCCGGAGCTGCGTTATACACCAGCAGGGGTTGCAGTCGCACAGTTCACGCTGGCAATTGATCGTCCGTTTAAAGGACAAGACGGAGAGCGCGAAGTCGATTTTATTCCGGTCGTTGTTTGGAGACAACTTGCAGAGACTTGCGCGAACTACTTGCGTAAGGGTCGCTTGACGGCGATTGAAGGTCGCATTCAGGTACGTAACTATGAGAACAACGAAGGGAAGCGTGTATACGTGACTGAAGTTGTTGCCGATAATGTACGTTTCTTGGAATCCAGTCGCGACAGTAGTAGTCACAGTGGAGGCTATAGTGAGGAGACATCGCATGGCGGCGGTAATAGCAATAATAACCGTAGCAGCAGAAACAGCTCTTCTCGCAACAATCGCGATCCGTTTCACGATGACGGTAAACCGATCGATATTTCCGATGATGACTTGCCATTTTGATTAAAAACTGAATTTTATTTTAAAGAGGCGAATTGTTCCTATATGGGGATAATTCGCCTTTTTCATTTTAAGGAGGAAATTTTCATGAGAAAAAATGTGATTACTTGTAATATGTCGGATGATGCTATTGAGGTAAGTGTTCAAGACGCTCAGTTTTATACGCCGCCAATACTTTGTGTGGCAGATCAAACAAGCCGTATTGAATTGCTGCTCACCGATGAGCAATTGCTGCAACTGGAGCAAGCGATCCGTGATTACAAGCAACGCTTGAGTATGAAAGGAGCTGCAACGGTATGACGACTATTTTGTTGCTCCGTCTGACCCTCCGTAACTTCAAAGGCATTGATGAGTTCGAGTTTAACTTGGATGGAAAGCATACGAAAATATTCGGTGCGAATGCGACAGGTAAAACGACAATTGTTGATGCGTTTTATTGGCTGTTGTTTGGCAAAGACAGCCAGAATCGTACCGATTTTCAGATCAAGAAATTGAATCCAGATGGAACTGTAGCACAACATATGCTGGAACATGAAGTGGAAGGCGTGCTACAGATTGACGGGATCGAGCGAACGTTCCGCCGTGTGTTTGCGGAAAAATGGACAAAGAAACGGGGATCAGTGAAGAAGGAGTTTACAGGTCATGAAACGTGCTACTTTGTAGATGAAGTACCTATGAAGGAAGTCGCATACAAGGCTGAAGTTGCTCAGATCATAAAGGAAGACATCTTTCGATTGATCACGAATCCAGTTCATTTCAATGAACAACTCAAAACAGAGCAGCGCCGAGCTTTACTGCTAGATATTTGCGGGGATGTAACCGATCAGGATGTAATCAGTAGCAATGAAGAGCTAAAAGAGCTACCTGGCTACTTGAATGGTCGAACAATTGAACAGCACCGCAGTATCATCGAGGGACAAAAGCGCAACCTCAACAAAGAGATTGAGAAGATACCAATTCGGATTGATGAGGTGCGCCGGAGTATGCCGGATATTTCGCAGATTGATGTTAATAAGATCGATACGGAAATTTCTAACCTTCGTGATCAAATTGCGGAGCAAGAAAATCAGCTCCAGCAGATCCGGTCGGGTAGTGCAGCTATCGACATCCAAAATAACATTCGGCATCTGGAGGGTAAGCTGCTGGAGATAACAAATCGGCTTAAAGCTGGCAGTGTAGATTTAATTGCTGCTCAGCGTAAAGCCCTTGCAGATCATCAGTGGGAATACGATCAACTGACTCAGCAAATCGCGCAGAAGCGTAGCCAATGTCAAAACAATCAACGTCGGATCGATGCCGGTAAAGCAACCGCTCAGACACTACGTAATCGATGGTCAGAAGTGAAAGCAGCTACTTTCGAGCACAAGCACGAAAACGAAGGTAGCTGCCCAACTTGTGGACAAGCCTTACCGGAAGACCAGCTGCAAGAAGCGTTTGAGAAAGCTGAGGCTGATTTTAATCGCCAACGTGCTCAAACACTGGAAAGCATTCAGATGGATGGCAAAGCATCGATGAAAGAAGTGAATGAGCTGGAAGCATCTAATGAGACATTACTTGCTGAAATCGAAACTTTGACGCAGCAGCAATCGGAAAAGCAAGCAGGTATCATTTTTGCAAAGACTGAGCTAGCTGATCTGGACGATGCCATGATCGATCCGAAAGAGGATGCTGACTATCAAGCCGTGCAACAGCAAATCGTGGCGCTGCAAAATCAGTTGAAGGATATTCGGACGCTTGAGCAGGAAAGTGTAGCCAATACTCAGCAAATGATCGCTAGTCTTCGTACTGAAGCCGCTCAATTGGAGCAGCAGCGTGCACAGGTGACGCAGGCTAATGCGGTAACAGCTCGAATTGCAGAGCTGGAGCAGCAAGAAGCTCGCCTGGCAGAAGAGTACGAGCAACTTGAGTATCAAGTATTCCTGATTGAAAACTTTATCCGAACCAAAGTAAGTATGTTGGAAGGACGGATAAACAGTAAATTCAAGTACGCACGATTCAAATTATTTGAAACTCAGATCAATGGTGGTTTAAAGGAAGTGTGCGAAACAACCTACAGGGGTGTACCGTACAGCTCAGGACTCAACCATGCGGCTCGGATCAATGTGGGATTGGATATTGTCAATACGCTATCGGTTCACTGTGGCGTCACGGCACCGATCTTTTTCGATAATGCCGAATCGGTAACGAAATTAATCGATACGAATTCGCAGATGATCCCATTAGTTGTGAGTAAAGAAGATGCTACTTTACGAATTGAAAATATGGAGGGTGTACACGCATGAGTGATTTTTCTACCGCTTTAACTAAAGTAAATGAGAACTACTTTCCAATGATTGAACGGCAGCTCGTTAACAATGGTATTCACATGGATGAATATTCAAAATCATGTGTATTAAATGGACTGTCAGCAATCAACAATGCATTGGATACTAAAGGTATTGGTTGGAATGATACGGACTTGGATAAGAGCAACGTTACTCAAATCTTGTTGCAAGTTGCAGCTTTAAAGCTTAATGCTGCTGCAAGTCCTCGCGAAGTATACTTTCAAGTTCGAAGTGTCAAAGTGAAAGTGAATAGTAAAGAAGTGTGGAGGAAACAGATTGAAATGGGGATCGAGGGGGATGGCAATGATGCCATCCTAGCTCGTTTTGGTCGCGATGTGAAAAAGGTCGGACAGTATTGGTTAGTTCGAGAGAATGATCCATTTACCTACCCGCAATATACCGGATTTGACGTAGTGGCACCAACTTGGACACCTACTGGAAAAGGTAATGTGATTCGGGTAGTATATCCGATTCTGAAAGTAGACGGCACCATTGAATATCACATTGCAGAACGCGACGATGTGATCCGCAACCTACTTGCTCATATCAGCAACCAAATGATGAATGAAACATTTGATATCTGCGAAGACCGGTATAAGGCGACTACGGAGCAGCGGAAAGAAATTGCTTCGCGAAAAGCTGCAATTCTTAAACGCGCGAGTGAACTAGGATTAGCCGCTCTGGATAATGCTGAACTCAAAGCGTATATGAGTCCAGCTTGGACAGAGCCACAAAGCCGAGAATCTATGATTATTCGAAAAATGCGTAACAATGTGGTCAAGAAAATTCCGAAAGACTTTGGCAACTTCTTGGTGGAACGTTCTTATCAAGAAGCGAGCGATGAAGCGCTGCGAGAGATCAAAAAGGAAATCGAGGAAAATGCGAATAAGACTGTGATCGATGTGGAGCCATTGCATCCTAATCCTGAAGTCACTACACCAAAAAATGAAACGGTGGATGACACAGACGATGCACATGAACCGGATGTTGAGTCCAGTAGTGATCAACTGGAACCTGAAGCTTCCGAGCAAGATGGGCCAGGATTTTAATGATCCATATTACGGTTCTAGCTTCTAGCAGCTCTGGTAATGCCTATCTGATCACGGATGGGCAAACGGAGTTGCTGATTGAGGCAGGCATCCATTACAAACACATTCAGCGTGCGCTGGCTTTCCGGGTCGTATCCCGGTTAGCTGGCTGCTTGCTGAGTCACGAACACCGCGATCATAGCGAGTCGATATGCAGCTTGATCAAGTCTGGGGTCGATGTGTATACCAGTCAAGGTACAGCTGAAGTGCTGAACATTGCAAATAGCCACCGAGTCAAGCAGATTAAAGCACAGGAACGATTTGTCGTAGGTACGTGGACAATCTTGCCCTTTGAGGTTGAACATGATGCTGAGGAACCGTTAGGCTTTCTTCTAGCAAACCAGGACGGCGATAAGCTTTTGTTTGCTACAGATACGAGCTACTTGCGATATCGATTTGCTGGTCTGACACACATCATGATCGAGTGCAATTATGCGCTTGATATTTTGTATCAGAATGTCTCTTTAGGCAAAGTGTCAGTAGGTGTGAAAGACCGCGTGCTCGCATCGCATTTTTCATTAGAGCACGTAAAAGACTTCTTGAGAAGCAATGACCTCAGCCATGTACAGCAAATCCATCTACTTCATCTCAGTGACAACAACAGCGACGAAGAGCGTTTTCGCCGCGAAGTGATGGAACTGACAGGCTTACCCGTCTATGTTGCGAAAAAATAAATGAGCGAAGGAGCAAATTAAAATGGGATATACACATTATTGGTACCGACCGAAAGAAATCGAACCGATCACATTTGTGAAGATCAAAATGGATTTTGAACGCGTTTTGCCAGCCTTGACTGAAGCGGGTATTAAACTTGGTAATGGATATGGTCTTGGCTTTCCGATCATGAATGGAGAGATGATCCTATTTAATGGACCCGGATCACAAGGATATGAAGGGATGAATTTTCCACGAATCCTGACTCTTCACCCCGATGATCAGCCCAATGAGCAAGGTCATCACTTCGAATTTTGCAAAACGGATCAGCGTCCATATGATCTTGCAGTTACTGCTTTTCTGCTAATTGCCAAACATCATCTACAGGATGATCTGATCATTCGTAGTGATAAAGGACACAGCAATTGGGAAGCAGCGCAGAAGCTATGTGAACCTATTTTAAATTATGATGTTGCTTAAAAATTAAATCAATCAATTAAAAGGCGAACTTTCCCGTTAGGGTAGAGTTCGCCTTTTTTTATGATTCTAGGAGGAATTATATATGAAATACTATCCAATCAATGAAGCAGATGCTCGTCGTGCAAAGGAAGCGAATAGTTTTTCTGATTATAAAGAGGGTAACGCTACTGGTGAATATCAGGCGATGGTAGACCATGCATATGATGTAGCAGAAAAGTGTAAAGCGACAGCCGATCCAATCTATTATGAAAAATTGGATGCTCTTGTAGATACGTACGCTCGCAAATTGGCGCAGAACCTCGATGAACGTAATGTTATCGATGCTCGTGTGCCTTCTATCCTAATCGCAGGTGGAGGGAATTTCCCCACTCGTAAAAAGGAAAAGCAGAATGCAGCACGAGACCAGAATATGCAAGAATATCGAGAGATCGAGAAGCTTTTGGAGAAAATGCATAGTGTTGGTCGAGGAGGCATCAGTGCAGACGATCCTGACGTTATGGTCAAGCTGCATCAGAAGCTTGAGGCTATGCAAGCAGCTCAGAATCGCATGAAGGTGGTCAATGCTTATTATCGTAAGCATAAGACGCTGGATGGCTGCTCAGAGCTTACCGATCAACAAGTAGATGAGCTGAAGATGTCTATGTCCAAAGATTGGCGGACAGTTCCTGTGCCTTTTCCATCCTTTCACCTAACAAACAATCTACAAAATATTAAACGGGTGCAGAAGCGTCTGGATGATCTAAAGCAGAAACCTGCCGATGAATGGGAATTTGAAGGTGGAAAAGTGCTAAGTAATACCGAAGCCAACCGCCTGCAAATCGTATTTGATGACAAGCCGTCCGATGAGCAGCGCCAGATGCTTAAAAAGCGCGGATTTAAATGGGCACCGTCTCAATGCGCTTGGCAGCGGCAACTTACTGCTAATGCTCTCCAGGCAGTAAAATACATCGATTTTCTTCAACCCATTTCTAAGGTGTAACAGCCATGAAATATCGCTACTACTATAAAAAAGACACTCGGAAGTGTTTGCAAACGGTTCGGCGATTGATCGAGTCTGGACGTATTAGAATTAGTGATATTGTCACCATCCGAGGAAACTTCAACGATCACAAATGGTATCGGCTTACGATTCGAACCAAGACAGAGCAGCTTCAGTTTACTGGACTGAGCTGGTTTTATTTTGGCACTGGTTCGCTAGGTCTACAGCAGGTCTTACGATGGCTGCTTGTGCCATCTGCTTATCAAAAGGCTGTATTGGACGTGAAGTATCAAGGCGATACCTATCAGCCCAATTGCTTCGTGATTTGTTTTGAAAAGTGATGATAAATAAAAAATATATATTCAGAGAGGAAGATAAATATGAGTCATTTTACAGTTGCCGTTATCACACCTAATTTGAACAGAGTAGAGGATCTATTAGCTCCATTTCAAGAAAATAATATGGGGAATTGCCCTGAAGAGTATCTGGCATTTTTTGATGTAGAAGAGGAATATCAACGATCGTATGAATCGGAGTCAACGGAATATGTACAAATGGAAGATGGACGACTTGTCTCACCATATGATTCACGTTTTTATGTTACTTCTTTTGAGACGATGATGACCACGCTTGAAGCTCCAACACACTTACAACGTGTACAAATTCCACATAGAGAGAAGTACCCTACATTTGACGATTATATGATGGAATATGTAGGGTATACCGCTAAAGATGAAAAGACAGGCAAATGGGGATATTGGGAGAATCCGAATGCTAAATGGGACTGGTGGGAAGTCGGAGGACGTTGGTCGGATATGTTGTTGCTTCGATCAGGTGAACAAACCAGTGCAGCTCCAATTAAAGATATTTTCTTTATCGAGCAGGAGCACCACGAAGAAATAAGCGTTGAAATCGAAGGGATGTCTGTACCCGTGGCTATAGCTCCAAAACTCCAGATTTCCGTAGCGGAAGCTTCTCAAGAATGGAATCAAGTCATGACGGGACAAGGCTTATATAAGCCGGAATATTACATTAAACGATATGTTAATAAAGAAAGTTTTGTACGCGAAATACTGAGTATCAGCACATATGCTGTATTAACACCGGATGGTAATTGGCATGCTTCAGGAGAGATGGGATGGTTCGGCACAAGTTCGGAAAGTCCAGAAGAAGCCAGAAAATTCAGTACTTCATTCTATGATACGTTTATTAAAAATGCTAATCCAGAACACTTTTTAGTAATAGTAGATTGCCACATTTAAATTTGAATGAAAGAAGGTTATAAAATGAAAAATACTGCAACAGCAACTATTATTGAAACGGCGCAACAGACTGCTGATAAGCTGATCGTAGAGCTTCAGCATACGTATCCAGGCGTGAACTTCACTCTACTTGCGAATGAAGAAATGGATATTCCAAATGATGAGGCACCACACATTATCATCAAATGGCTGGATGGTCCGACCGAAATGGCTGTATACAAAACAGCGCGTCCATATCAAAGCACTGAAGATGGGCGTATTGAAGCTCCAATGGGGTATTACATCCGCGATCAACATTTCATTGGTGCATATTATATTGTGCCAGAGCGTGAGCTATCGACAGAACGCAAAGCAGCCGTTATGAAAGTAGCAGAGTCATTTGGATACACTGAAAAAACAGTGTGCGGATTTCAAATGGACTTGTGGGAAGAGGAACTTGTAGCAAACGGTAAATTATCTAAATAACGTGTAGAGTATAGATATAAGCGAGTGTTCTTCAATGAAGAATGCTCGCTTTTTTGTTTGCAACAAATTGAATGCATTGACGCTATATAATTAATGTAAGATACTTGTAAATAAGTTCTAGAATGGGAGAGTAGATGTTAAATGACAACAGAAGAAAAAGTAGAACAAAAGAAAGAGGAGCATAAAATATTTAAAATTGGAGGAAGCGTTCTAGTTATTTGGGGAATATCATTTTGGGCTATCAATAGGTTTGTAAATTCAGATTATAGAGGAATATTTGGTGATATGTTTGGAGCAGTAAACGCTCTGTTTTCTGGACTTGCGTTTGCCGGATTAATATATACAATCACGGTGCAAAGAAAAGAATTATCGCTTCAAAGAGAAGCAATTCAAATGCAGACAAAGGAATTAGAAGCACAACATATAGAAACAGCTCGTTCAGCAGATCAGTTACAAATGCAGCAAGAATTGTTGAATTATCAGCTTGTTTTAGCTACAGTAAATGATTTACTTAAGCTGAAGAATGCGGCTATCCAAAACATAAATACACACAATGGTGCTGATCAGTTTACGAATCGGTTTAAAAATTGGGTAACGTTTAATAAAGTATTTGATGGGGAAAATCTCAAGAATTTAGAACAATATAAAGAAACTTGTTTTTTGACATTACATTTTGTAATTACAAGCAATTTAAGGAATAAACAAATTTTTAAGCTGATAGATATAGTGAATGTAAACATAGATGCTACTGAAAAAAAATTATTAACTACTCTGGCCATCCATGAAAAGGATTTGTACATTCAGAATTTACTTAAAGTATTTAAAATATACCAAGAGAAGTAGTTACGATCCTGATTTTTGGGAATCTGTATATTTATTAAAAGGCGAATATTTTTTAAGGGAGATGCTCACCTTTTAAATTATTTTGATTATGGTATTCTAGTTGTATCAGCAATTATTAGACTGGATTAGTATAAGATCAATATTATTCTCGAAAGGAGCTGTAAAATGAATAAAGAAATTTACACGCGCGTAAGTAAACAGCAAGCAAAGAATGAGGATTCACTTGTAAAGCAACGTGAAGTTATAACCGACTATGCTAAGTCGAAAGGCTTTATAATCCTTGGTAATGAGTCAACAAAACCGACGAATAAGTCAGATTGAAGAAATGTCGATGCTAAAGTGGTTTGAATTACGAGTTGATTGCAAGTGGATTGATTCCATTCACGATTTTTCTGTTGTGCGAAATTGTAAGCTGTGCTAAAGTGAAAGTGTAATTTAGTTTCTCTCTTATACTCCCAATGCTGGAGACAAAGGAAATGTGTGTAATCCCCCTCGATCCTGCTGACTTTCTATATTTGTAGAAGGGAAGAGTGAGGTAAAAGCAGGCAAAAAGTTGTTGTCCGTTACTCCCATTTGCTGGAGACAAGGAACAGAGTACCGAAAGGCTCTCCAAAAGTAGTTATGTGATTGTATGTAAACAAGCGAATAAACGTATACAAAGCCGATTTTAGCAGAGTTTTATTCTGCCGAAATCGGCTTTTTTGCGTTTACATTAAAAACTGAGAGGATGATTTATATGTTGTTAAATCTATTCAAAGCAAAAAAGCAGGAAGAAAGCACACTGGAAAATGAGATCAATTCGTTTTTCCAAGATGAAAAAGAGCGTCGTCAAAAAGCAGAATCATTTGTACGCATGATGTTGGGACTTATCCCGTATGCTGCACAAGAAGTCTGGGGCTACAAAGAGGATCGTATGATCATCGGTGAAACGGTTCTGTTTGAAATGAGCAGCCAGCACTTTTTTGTGAAAAGTACAGATGGAGTCGAACTGGCTGTCCTTGACCTTAGAGGACAACCCTTCTGGCAATCGGTACAGGAGGTAATGAACT
Source organism: Paenibacillus hunanensis (assembly GCF_014645615.1). Taxonomy (GTDB): domain Bacteria; phylum Bacillota; class Bacilli; order Paenibacillales; family Paenibacillaceae; genus Saccharibacillus; species Saccharibacillus hunanensis. The sequence continues at coordinate 433,274 of NZ_BMMB01000001.1, forward strand.
TTGCTCACGATTTGCTAGAGGATATCCAGCAGCGCGAGGTTGGCCGTAATCAATTGATTTCAAGTATGGATCAGTTGACACAACGAATCAAAGATAGTTCGATTGCAGCCAATAAGAAGGGTCTTGCGATTGCTCAGCAGGTTCCACAATTTGCGAAAAATAATTAAATACGTATAAATGCGATCCCTACAAGAGTAGGGATCGTTTTATTATCCAAATCAGAGAGGAAGATTCCTATGAAAAAAAATGACCGTAAACCTACACTTAAACAAAAAAAGATGATCACGTCTGCTAAATTTATTCCCGAAAATTGGTTGGTACGTCGCCAAGAAGACAATGTGTTGATCATTGTAAGTAAGAAATCCGGTATGGTTCGTGAGATTGCAATTTAAATATAGGAAGGACTCCAAGTGGCTGAATAAGCTGCTGGAGTCCTATTTATTTTAAAGGAGAGTGCAGCATGACCGTTCATGGTTTTGTATCGTACAGCATGGAGCGCGCATACGCCGCTTACAAGCTTGGAAAGATTACTCGGTGCGAATACTGCAATCGGCTGGCATATCTTATTTCGCTGCATTAAGACAAGGAGGTTAAGCAATTGAATTCAATTTTAAACAATATGGCTGCTGTTGGTGGTCAAGCGCCAACGGATATCATTGGACATTTAACCTGGGCAGGTGTGGGTGCGATGCTGATCACACGAGATGAGTTGAAACAAAAGCTCATCGATTCTGGACTAGGCGAAGGTTGGATGCCGAAACCGATCCGGTTGCCGGATGCATTTCGGCGTGCAACATCGGCTAAGTTCCGTCAAGAACTGCCAGATGGGAAAATCGAAAATTATATGTTCCGGGAAGTAACATCTAACAAACAGACGGTACAACGGAATTTAGTTTGCGAAACCGTAGATACCAAAGGTCGTCGCTTAGATTATGATGGCGCTGCCGGTATCGTTATTCTGGACAAAAATACAGACACGATTGATACGAGTCATACTTCTCCTATAGCGAGCCAGATGGTACAAAATGCTGTACTCCGGTTCGATATTTGTAAAAACCATTACGAGAGCACTACACTTCGTACTGTGATGACGAACGTTCTAAAAAGCATGTCGCCTACACCTGTCCGGCAATCCGGCGGTGTTTATTTTGTTCCGAAGCAATTTGATCTAGAGCTGCAAGCCTATATTGAATTTATTCGTTCGCTTGAAAAAGGCGAATCGGAAAAAATTCCAGTAATTAACACCAATGATATGCGTGGGATGATTACTCGTAAACTGCTGGAGCATTTGAAAGGAACACTGTATGCTTGTAAAGCAGGCGTAGATAACCAGCTTCGGAAGGCAGAGTTAAAGACCTTATTAGATGATGCCAAACGGATCGTGGAGGATTACAAGCAGTATGAATCGATTGTCACAGGCGATCTGAAAGATATGGAGCAGCTTTGCCTATCGATTCGTCAAAATATCGCTGTAGCTTTACAAAACATGGCGGACGATTAAAATACGAAAGGATGCTTAGATATGCAAGGACAAGCTTACATGCAGCACTGGGCGTTGATTCGCCAGGTGCTTCAAGATCATATCGTGCTGGACAAAGTTCGCTATAGCCAGCATGCAGGTGAGCGTATGGAGCAGCGTGGGATCAGTAAGCGGATAGTCGAATATGTACTGTACCACAATGATCCAAGCGAAATGCACGAAGCTGGTAAGTATCCACATGGTTCGCAGCCTTTTGCGAATAGTGATCCGGTTTTAACAGTGGTTGGTTCCTATGAGGAACAGACCGTTGCGATCGGACTTGCTATCAAAAAGCGTCCAGCGGGTATTCAATTCACGATTGTAACAGCGCTGTTGCCCGAATCAGGGCGGCATCTTCTGTAAAAGGATATACGCACATCTTGTTCGATATGGTGTATACTGAGTACACCATACTTCATAACAGGCGGTGACATTGATAATGAGAGGGAAAACAACCATGATGATTAATAACGTGGCGACAATCAATTTTCCTGTTGAAATGGTGGATGGTGAAGAGCAGTATCCTTTACACTCGGCTGCTGTCGTAGAAAGTATTGCGGATACCATTCCAGATGAAGTAAAAGCTTCGGTCACGATTGATTACGAACAGATTCCAGCCGATTACTTCTTGAAAGTAAAGAAGGAGCTTGGGATCGGATCAGTGGATCATGATAAAGCTTTACGAAACGAGCTGGAGCTACTGGACATGTTAAATCGGGACGGTGCTTTTACTAACCGTAAAAACTAAACCATATACGTATAAAGAAATGAGCTGAAGACTTCCTAAGTATAGGAAGCTTCAGCTTTTTTTATTTCAAAAATAGGAGGACTACACATGAAAATTTGGAATTTACTTAAAGAGCTGAATAATCAATTTGCAGAACGTGAAGAAGTAATTGAGGGTTTGGTTGTTGCCATGATTGCTCGGCAACACGCACTACTTATCGGCCCACCCGGAACGGGGAAAAGTGCTTTAGTGACTGAACTTGCACAGCGATTTACGGGTGTGAACTACTTTCAGTGGTTGCTTACACGTTTTAGCACGCCAGAAGAACTATTCGGTCCAGTCTCTTTAAAAGAGCTGGAGCAAGGCGTGTACAAGCGTAATACGGTTGGGAAATTGCCAGAAGCGCATACTTCCTTCTTGGATGAGATTTTTAAAGCCAACAGTGCCATCTTAAATGCTCTACTGACACTCATCAATGAGCGGCAATTTTACAACAATGATGCACCTGTACGGGTGCCTCTCATGTCTCTCATTGGTAGTTCAAATGAGTATCCCGAAGAAGGCGAAGGATTGGAGGCATTGTTTGACCGATTCCTTCTCAGGTTCGAAGTCAATTATATTGGCGAAGAGCAAGCATTTATCGACATGTTAAAGGGACAACCATCGAATCCTATCTATATGACTGTAGAGGAGTTAAAGGAGCTTCAACAGTTAAGCGATACGGTGATCATTCCCGACGAGATATACGAAATGCTGAGTAAAATTCGAATTGAATTGCGGAACCAAGGTATTCTTCCATCGGATCGTCGATTTAAGCAGATTCTCTCGCTTATTCGGGCAAAAGCTATTTTGGCAGGTAGAACGTCAGCGATAGCAGAAGATATTTCGATTCTTAAACATTCACTGTGGGACACTCCTAATCAACAAGATAAAGTGGCCAAGATTATCCGTATTCATTCGCAAGATGTGATTAAGACTAAAATAGACGATTCTCTTCTTGAAGTAGCAGATATCCTTCAAAATCTAGAGAAGGAAAAGAATAGCACTGAGGCTGCTATAGAATCTATCAAAAAAATAAAGATTATTGCTAACGATTTGAAAACCTTGCAAACCAAAAATCCTGAGCGTTTGGAGATACCTGGTGCTCTACAAAGTATTCAAGCATCACTAGATCACATTTCATCAACTGCATTGGGAGTATAGGCATATGAATCCTATCGAATCGGTATTAAATACGGATCAATATGATCGTAGACGCTTTGGCGAACTCCTACAAGTATCTGAAAAGTTAGCGAAGGTAAATGAACAAGGAGAGCAGCATATCCCCTTGTTTTCATCCTTGATGGGTGATCTATGGGCTGGATTATTTAAGATGCAGCCTCGGCTACTGGATGAAGTATCTCCCGATTTAAATATGAATCAGCAGCTCATGGATCATATCATGCATGATCGTCATTATACCGATTTTCGCGAGTTCACTCGGCTTGATGATTTTGCTTCTGCACTTGGAGCAAGCCAGTATAGTGAGACTGTACTTCATTGGATAGATCAACAAGCGGACGCTCGCCAGGATATACAACAGGCAAGGGATCAATATCAACAAGGTCTAGATGGTGCATCAGAAGCCTTTGCTGATGCTGTATTCTCAGCCCTGAGCGAACAAGGTCACTCGTTATCTCAGATGCTAACACAAGCGGCAGAGCAGGCGATGGAGACGAAGGATCAGGTGCAGTCATTGCTCGGTGGATTACAAGCCGGGCAAGGAGCTGCGGAGCTGATGAAAGTACCCTTAGGAGATAAACTACTCCTTGCAGAAAAATTGAGTCACGATAGGAAGTTACGTGAGATTGCAATGTGGGCAGGACGCATGAAAACCATTGCCCGTCGCAAGCAGCGATCCAAGCATTCGGAATCAATGAGTCGCAGCGGTATCCGACAAGGTACGGACATCGAGCACTTGTTGCCGATGGAGCTGGGCAGCTATGCAAGTCCAATCACTAAAATGGATTTTCTGCGCCGGTATGTAGAAGGTCAGACGCTACAGTATGATACTCAAGGGCAGGAAGAGCTAGGAAAGGGCCCGATCATACTATGCTTGGATCAGTCGGGAAGTATGATGAGCCAGGATTCAGTCTCTAAAGGTTTTGCGCTTGCTTTAATGAGTATTGCGCGAAAACAAAGAAGAGATTTTGCTCTCATTCCATTCTCAAGTAGTGTCCAAGAAACACTTATATACAAAGGTGGGAAAAGTACAGTACAGGATATGATTTCACTGGCTACAACTTTTCTGGATGGAGGAACGTATTTCCAGCCTCCCTTACGAAAAGCTATGGAGCTACTGAATCAGCATCGTTTCCAACAGGCAGATATTATATTCGTTACGGATGGAGAGGCTACAGATATAACGAGCATGTTTTTGAGTAGATGGAAGCAACTTCAGAAAGAGAGAAGGTTTTCAGTACTCACTTTGCTACTTGGAGTGGAGTCGGCTTCAGAGGTGGAAGGTTTCTCGGATCGAATTGTCAAAGCTTCATCATTTGCAGATGAATCGATCTATCAGGCTTTTGAAATTTGAGATGAGCAGGGCAGTGATAATGCTGCTCTGTTCTTTTCTTCTATTAAGATGAGGTCTATATGAAAAGATCAAGTATTCAACGTACTGTAAAAAGCTTACTTAATATGCGTGACCGTATCCGTTTTGACTTACCCTTCCAGCGTAATAGCGTATGGAAAAGAGATCGACGCTCCTATTTAATCGATTCTGTAATCCGAGATAGATATGTTCCCAACATTCTCGTTTGGAATAATGGCGATGGATATGTTTGGGTAGTTGATGGAAAGCAGCGTTGGGAATCTGTTTTCATGTTCAATGATGGGGAATATCGTCTTAGTAAGGGTACGGCTGACTTTCAGAATGAAGTGATTGCGAATAAAAAGCATGCAGAGTTATCAGACGATGCCAAGTTTGAATTTCTGACGTATAACTTTACTGTCACTGAGTTCAGCGAATGCACATTTGAAGAAGTCGAAGAAATGTTCTACCGAGTCAACCAGGCAGAGCCGCTTACTTCGACTGAAAAAACGCGTGTTAAGGTGAGTCCAGACGTTCGCGAAGTCGTACAGGAACTAGGCAGTCACTTGTTTTTTGAGAAGATTGCTTTTACAAAAGCAGATCGCAACCGTTATGTCGATGAGAAGTTGATGTGGCAGTTTTTAGCTTATACCTCACATGCAGATATCGACTACAGTGGAGCAAGCTTGAACATGTTTATTTCTAATCTGGATGAAGTTCCAAGAACTATTGCGGAACAAGTCGAACATCGATTAGAGTTTCTGGATGCCAGTTTCCGAAATTGGAATACGAAGCAACGGAAAGTGCTGAAAAAAGTACACGTAGACACGTTATTTCAAATCGTAGAAGATGCTGAGAAACATGCAGTTACCGAAGAACGATTCGGAGAATGGGCAGCTTCTTTCCTCATTGATCGGTACACGGTCGATAGTCCCTATGGACAGCTTTGTCAAAAGGGAGCGACCAGTAAACAGGGTATTCTTAATCGGAAAAATTATATGCTAGAGGATATGCAGAGTTGGTTGAAGACAGCAAAACACTAGAGCTGTCGAATTGCTGGAAAAAGTGAATATTATACTATACAAAGGGACTGCGGGTATGATGCCAACAGTCCCTTTTTGTATTTTAAAGGAGTGAATTCGAAGATGGGTCATCACTTATATTTCACCCCTGAAGCTGCTAAAAGTGTACTGCCACGTTATGAATATGCACTTGAGGAAGAACGCAAGTTAGTCAATCTATTAAAAAGCCAAATTGCTGATATACAGAAGAGTTCGCTAAAACGTCGGCGATCAGTTTACGGAGTATTTGGTTCAGAGGAGTTTCAGAAAGAACTGACGGAATGGCGTGAGCCTATTTTGGCTGGAATTGAACGTGAAGTAAGCGAGTTGAAACTTATAATAGCAGGTTGGACTTGGGAGCAGATTGTTGCACAACGAAAAAGGTCGCCAGAAGACGAAACTGAACCAACTCTATTTTGAAAGGATGATTAATATGGAATGGATCAAATACGAATGCGAAAATTGTAAACGCCGTTTTGCTGTAGAGGAAGAACCAGCAGATCGGCTTGATGAACCTTGTTGCCCGGAATGTGCAGAGAGCAATTGTGTAGAGCTTGGAGAAATGGAGGGATTAGAGTGAATATCGAATATAAAACATCGGCATTTTTGTTCGCTGGAGTGGGTGGAGCAACAGCCGGAGCCATGCGCAGCGCAGCTGAATATGCTGGTAGAGTCTACAAATTCAAAGTGCTTTGCGCCATTGATAGCGATCCCATTGCATGCCGCAATCACGATTTGATCACAGGAGAAAACACCTCTGTATGCATGGACTTGTTTACACGTTGGCAATATGAGGCATGGCACGGGCAAAAGCCACCGAAGGATTGGAAAGAAGTCACTGCTTGGGATATCTGGCAGGCGTTCAAGGAACAGGTGCCTTTCTTCTTATTCCTCAGCCCTCCGTGCAAAGGCTTGAGTGGTCTTCTACCTGGTGACAAAGCAGCCTCTGAGAAGTATCAAGCGTTAAATTATCTCACTGTACATGGATTAGAGTTGTCACTACAAGCGTGCTTGGAGTATGGCGGCTCTGTACCCGCTATTATTCAGTTGGAGAACGTACCTAGAATCACGACTAGGGGGAAAGCACTCTTATCGAAGATAAAAAAGTTGCTCAAGAAATTTGGTTATGCGGTCAGTATCCGAGCAGATCACAATTTAGGAGAGATCGGAGGGCTGGGGCAAAACCGGGTGCGCTTCCTAATTCTTGCCCGGCATGAAGCTCAGCTTCCGAACTTTATCTACTATCCAGAACGAAAGCCACTACGAACGATCGGAGATGTACTGTCCGACCTTCCTGCACCAGGCGATATCGTAGGAGGAGGGCCATTGCATAAGTTGCCACGCTTGCAGTGGAAAACGTGGATGCGACTTGCTTTAATCCCTGCCGGTGGTGACTGGCGTGATCTCAATAAGATTGATTGGGAAAATCTCCGTGTAACACATACTCCACGCGCTGGATCAACAGCCGTATCAGATCCACGTTTGCAAATATCTGGTGAGGGAAAGACAAATTTGTACCGGGTTCAGTCTGTTGATGAAGCAGCCACTTGTGTAACAGGAGCTGCTGGTGTCAATCAAGGTGCAGGTTGTATCTCTGATCCTAACTTGTCAGATCGATCCAACCGACATCCGGGCGTATATCAGATCGTGCGAGCAGATGAGCCAGCTCCATGCGTAACCGGTACTCGGTTTGGTAGCGGCGCAATTGCCGTTGCTGATCCTCGCGTCAATACCAAGTTGATGCCTGATAGTTACGGCGTGCAAGAGTGGGACACAACGGCTAAGACTGTGCGATCTGCCAATCGGATTATGCAGTCTGCTGGTAGCGTATCTGATCCTCGTGTACCGGATAGACCAGGGCGTTATACTGATCAATTTCGAATGCAGTCTGTTGACAGTCCGGCAGCTACAGTAACGGGAGCAACGGACGTACAAAACGGCGCGCAGCTCGTCGCTGATCCTCGAATCAATAGTGCACCGCGAGCAGACACAATGGGAGTACAAGATTGGAATTGTACTGCGAAGACAGTCATCGGCAGTATGGATGTGCATGCCGGAGCTGCGGCTGTAGCCGATCCGCGTATACCGGATGACAAAGAGCAAGGGGTATGGACGATTGTCTCACTAGATGGCACCTGGCATCGTCCACTCACAACTTACGAGCTGGCAATGTTACAAAGCTTCCCTACACATCTGCCGGATGGTCGTCCGTTTCAATTGGAGGGATGTAGCGATCAGAAAGCACGCGAGTATATCGGAAATGCTGTACCACGTGAAGCCCAAGAAGAAATGGGAAATGTATTACTGTTAGCAGCTGCTGAAGCTGATGCAAATGTGGGTTTTGCGCTTAGTTGGCAACCAGTATGGGTTGCTCCAACCAAAGAAGAATCTGCTCAACTAATTCAATAAGCGATAACTACGAAATGGAGTGAATACTATGAGTAAATATTTTACCTGTTCTCAACACCTGAAAAATTATCAACAGTTAAAAGCGAAATTTGTGCACCATTGGTCAAGCGAATATGCAGCGGCTGCTTATGTCGCCTCATTACCGGAAATCTATTATCGGATTAATTGGAATGATCAAGATTCGCCTGTTGCCTGGTACTTTGAATGGGTGGCTACGGGAACAGATGAGTATGGAGACGAAGACGGATACCATGCAGAATCTAAGATTATGAGAGGTCTTTCAGGAATCTATCAAGAATTGGTTCGTGGAGCTGTTGAACTATTTACCAGTGGTGATTTCAAATTTGATTTAATGCATTTCCTCGGTGGAGCAGATCAAACCCTCTACCTTGTATTTTTACAAATGATAGAGATTCGTCGGCGTTCATTTATTCTGAGTTTATCTAGCTATAGTCGAGATATAGAATCTTAAAAAGCGAACTATTATAAGTGAAGAAAATGAGGCGGCTACCTATATGGTAGCTGCCTTCTTTAAGTAGAAAGGACGGTGTAACTAAATGAAATCTCCACGTATTTTACATTACCCAGGGAGCAAATGGTCGATGGCGGAGTGGATCATAAGTCATATGCCGCAGCATAGCGCATACCTTGAACCATTTATGGGAAGTGGCGCTGTATTATTTAATAAACCGCCTGTATCGTTGGAAACAGTAAACGATTTGGATGGTGACATTGTAAATCTATTTAGTGTCATCCGCGATCATCCAGAAGAATTGGCGCGCTTGGTTGAGTACACTCCTTATAGCCGTCAAGAATACTATCGGTCATACGATTATACTGATGATATTACCGATCTGGAGCGTGCAAGACTCTTCATGGTGCGTTGTTGGATGGCGCGTGGCGCACGTAGCTCGGATCGTAATGGATGGCGGCATGTCATTGATCATAATGGACCGCGCCCTGTAAGGCAGTGGAATGACGTGCCACAAAAGATCATGCAAATCACAGAAAGACTCAAGTCGATACAAATCGAGCAACAACCGGCCGTAAAACTCGTAGAGCGATACAAGCATCCTGATTATCTGATTTACGCTGATCCGCCATATGTACTTGAGACCCGTAAAGGTCGTATCTATAAGCATGAAATGAACGACAACGATCATGTGGAACTTCTGGACGCATTAGATGCACATCCAGGACCGGTGTTGCTATCTGGTTATGATCATCCGTTGTACAACGATCGCTTACGACATTGGAGCCGTGAAGAACGTATTGTTCAAGCTGAGGCTGGTCAAAAACGTATAGAGGTCTTATGGATCAATCCTAACGCAACCGAACAAGTTGGACAAATGAAATTATTCTAACCTTTTGGAAAGGTGACCGTCTTAATGATGGTTACCTTTTTGTTTGATTAGATGCAAAGTTTATAAGTTATATCAGCCAGATAGGAGGGGGAATATGAGCAAACATAGTAAGCTGTATGATCGTGCTGGTCTATGGCAGACACGCGCATTACAAGCCTTAGCTAAAGGAGATTATGATCGTGCAGGGCGGCTCCGTACAAAAAGTTTGCAACTTGCTGCTCATGCTAAACGTGAAGAAGAAAAGAGAATAAAGAAGGAGCATCGTCCACAGAGAGAAATAATCAGGAATAAAAAAATACAAAATTATGTAAAAAAAGAAATAAGTTACAATTAAAATGTATTAGTTGTATAATGGAATTAGAGAACATGGTAAAAATTAAAATGGGGAGGAGATTATTTATATGACTGCTTCATTTATTATGATGGTACTTTATTTACTTTTTATAGTTGCCATTGTCGCTACAGCAGCTTTTTTCATAATAAGGTATGTTCGCAAAAATAAAAAGAATCACTCTGAGCAGCAATTAGCATTCAATTCTCATAAAGAAAAATAGCTCATTTTATGAATTGCAAAATAGTTAATAAAAGGCTGTCCCTCGAAAACAATGTGGGACAGCCTTTTATTCTTAGAACCTGATCAATACTAGTTCCAAGTTAGAGTCATCCATCCAGAGCTAGTTACGGTTGTATAAGCTATCCATCTTGAACTTCCAAGAGGTACCCAAGCATTGTCGAACATCTTTGCAGTGACAGAAGAATTGATTTCTGCTGGGAAGCTAGCAGTTGAAGTACCACGAGTGATAGTCAATGAAGGATCAGCAAATTGAGTAAATAGTCCCCAGTATTCTTGGTTACGTGCATTAGTAATTTGAAATTGTGATCCTGTTTTAGTGAGATCGAATCGGTAACTCATTGTAGAAATACCGTATGTAACTTTAGATGTCCATGTTCCTGTATAAGCTTGGTTTGATTCTGTACCTTGTGTAGAAATACTAGATTTAATTGGAGTGAATGTATTAGTCACCGTATACTCATTTCCTTTAGAATCGCTGTATTGCTTGGTTTCGGTAAAAGGAAGAGTAAAATTAACCTTGTTTAAATCCTTTTGTACATTCACATCTGGAGTAGCAACCGTAGATACAGGACTTGATACCACTTCATTTGCGAATACGGGTACAGCAGATGTAAGAGAGAGTGAGACAGCTGCTGCACATAACAACGTTCTAAATCCTTTTTTCATGCTTAAAACCTCCTAGTATATTATGTATTTCTTCTTTATTATAGAATTAGTACCAAATAAATACATTTATAAATGTTACAATAATTTGAATTTTTAATTTATTATGTATGAATTACATAATTTACTATAAAAAATATTACATAGCATATTAAAAATTATACTAAATAAATAGTTAGTGTTAGGAAGTAATCATTTGTGTGCGACAAATTTTAATTTAGATATATCGCTAAGTTTCTAAGTTTTGGTTAAAAATGTCTGTGTCAATAATAACTCCGCATGGTAATATAAGAACAAGTGTTCTTAAATGAGGATGTGGAATATTTGCAAATACAGATTGATTATACGAAATTACCAGACAACAAAGTGATCTGTGCAGATGCTAAGTCCTTTTTTGCTACTGTCGAAATAGTCAGTAGAGGACTTGATCCCATGAAAACCATGTTAGCCGTAGTTGGAGACTTGAGTCGGCGTGGATCGGTTGTATTAGCCTCAAGTCATGCGCTGAAGGAACGCTATCAAATCAAGACGGGTAGTCGCCTATTCGAAATTCCCAATGATCGCAACATACACGTCGTTCAAGCCCGGATGGGCTTATACATAGATCAGTCGATGAAAATACTTGAAATAGTTAATAGGTTTGCTCCTATAGAAGCCATACAACCTTACTCAATCGATGAATTGTTTTTCACTACGCTCGGAACAGAACGGCTTTTTGGATCTACATATGATGTGGCAATGTCCTTGAAAAAAACAGTGTATCGTGAGCTTGGTTTACTACTGGCTGTGGGGATTGGACCGAATAAATTTTTGGCAAAAGTGATTCTGGATAATTACGGGAAAAAGACGGGGGTATCTGAAATTACATACTCTCAAATTCAAAAAACGCTCTGGCCATTGGATATTATAAATATTTGGGGCATCGGTGTGCGTATGCAAAAACGTCTAAACAGTATGGGGATATACAAGCTTGGCGATATAGCTAAAGCTCCACTAGCTAATTTAAAACGCCAGTTTGGAGTTATAGGTGAGCAGCTCTACATGCATGCCTGGGGAGTCGATCTTAGTCCAGTATTTGTTGATCCACTTGTTGAAATCCGAAAGGGTGTAGGCTCTGGTATTACATTGATGCGAGACTACAAAAAACATGAAGCTCGCACTGTGATTATTGAGCTGACTGATCACCTAACAGCCAAGCTCCGGCGATACAAGGTTGCTGCGTACACTGTCACGCTATCGCTCCGTTATAGTCACAATGTGTCGCTGAGAAGCTATCATAAGGCGCATACAATGTATGCCGCCAACAATCTCACCAGCCCATTCCTTGATGTTCTGGAGAAGCTGTTAGAGCAAGGAACAGACGCACCCATACGGCATATAGGAATCTCATTTACAAATTTGGTTGATGAGTCCGCAATACAGCTTGATCTTTTTGATAGAGAAAGGCACATGCAGCAGCTACGCTTGAGTAGGACAGTCGACTATATCACACAAAAATATGGATCGAATGCGATCTATCGCGCTCTATCGATAACCGCTGCCGGTACTTGGTTAGATCGTGGACACAAAATAGGGGGGCATTATGAATGAACTATCAGGATCGAGGTAATAAGAAGTGGACAGCGATGTTTCTACCAGAGCATCGAGATCGACTGCATGAATGGGCTCTATCGCAATCAGACATTACGCATCCCATACTTGCTAATGACGAATTGGAAGAACTGAATCATTCTATCCATTTATACTTGCAGGATCATAGCTCAGTAAATGTCTCATTTTATAAAGATAAACAAATTAAGAATATTAATGGCATCCTTCATGGCTGCGATTTGCAGAATGGATTTTTAGTTATGTATAATCAAGATGAAAAAGTGGTACGTATTTCTCTTTCAAATATTTTGAGTATAAAAAAGGTTGAAAAAATATTCTGAAAAATGAGTTCATTTTTATTCAACAAATTGATAATGCTTAAAATAATAATACTGAGCAGTCAACGTTTTTTGCTTATTTTTATTGACAACATTGACAGTTTTATATATCATGAATATATATTCAACGCAACAGGCAATACGTTTTAAGGCGCTATAAATTACATCGTAATAATTTTATCGATTATTCAGTATCCAAATCATTCAAAGATTATTCCTAAAAAAAGAACGCCCCGAAGGGCGTCAGTTGTAGATAATATTACTTACGTTCTTTTAGATGCTTGTTGAGGTAGTCCCTAACTTTTACAAGTTTAGGATAGAACAATGAAGTGTTAACTAGCCATATGAAAACTGGTTTGTTAATTAGATACCTTATTAACCCATAACAAGCTGAAAAAACAATAGTGACAATTTCCCAAATTGGGAAACCAAAAAACGTATTTACTCCGTATTTGACCAATTCAAATATATTATCATTTAGAAAATTCAATAAAAAAACTCCTTTAAAGTATTGTAGTATGTATAGAAAATACAGTTGGTAGGACAACTGTATTAATCATTTGAGTCAGCCTAATTGGTTGACTCTATTTGATTATACACCTATGTATTAATATAAATGTTGAAGCAAATTTTGTCAAGAGGGGTTATGTATGGGTAATATTTGATGAATAATTCTGCCGAATTAGGGGCGAATAATAACAGAGTGGGTTAAAGACATCGTAGAATTTGTGAATACATATAAGGAACGAAAATCATTAGTTGAGAGTATAATAGATTCCCTTTTATTAGAGCTAATTAGCGAATTGCCTAATAGTAGTTCTAAGTATGAACAAATTACAATCAATCCAATGAGATGGAGAATAGATCTAGAATTTGAAGGACTAAAAACAGTTTCTTTTACTTTTAATTACAATGAGATTCTTGAAAAAAATAATTCTGTATTTCCTAAGATTGACAGAGTTCTTTCTATAAATAGAGGGAATATGCCAATATAGTATAAAAGAAGCAATGAGACCCTAGCTGCTTTATAACTAGGAACTCATTGCTTTTTTAGTAATCTGTAAACTATTGTTGACCATTCATCAATAGTTTTTTAGTTTGTCCTGGTAACTGTAATAGCTTAATTGTTTTCGGTTCTTCATCGATCCATTCCAGCTTGCCAATTGACTGCATTTCATCTAGGAAACGGATCAATTGCTCTTTGGATTTGCCAGTGGACTTGAGCAATACAGTCCATGACGGCATTTCCCTATAACTAGAAAAATAATTGTACAACACTCTGTGTAATTTTCTTTGCATGTCATTCACTTTGTTGTGTCCCTTCGATTAAAGGATATGAACTGTTCTCATATTCTTTAATTATTTTATAAAAGGTGTTCTTTTTCAAGTCAAGTTTCGTCATCAGTTCTACACCAGTCATTTCTCTAGATTTCCATTTAGGATAAGCAGATTTTAGTAAAGAACTTTGTATAGGTGAAAGTGTGGACAACTGGATTGCCGGTCTTCCCAAATGCTTACCCCTCTTACGAGCTGCTGCTATGCCTTCAGCTTGAGCTTGTTTAATGTCATTCCATTCTTCCTCAGCCAACCAGCTCAATATATGTAGTACTAAATCCATGATTAGCTTGCCAACACCTTCAAGTTCTTGATACTTACGTGTATCTAGAATAGGAATATCAATTACAACTACATGAACATTAGCATCAATAAGCCATTGCCATTCTTTTAATATTTCTTGTTTGTTGCGACCGAAGCGATTAATCGATTTAACAAATAGAGTATCCCCTTCTCTTAATACTCTTTTAAGTAGTTGATATTCGGGGCGATCAAAGTTTTTACCACTTACTTTATCAATAAAGATGAACTCGTTAGGAATGCCTTGATCTAGCAGAACGGTTAGTTGCCGATCTTCGTTCTGATCACGAGTTGAGACGCGAGCGTAACCATATTCTCTAGTATGTGTGCGCATTTTATTCTCCTATCGTTTGTAAAGGTATTGCATTTATTATAAACGTTTAAAATAGTAAATGCTAACCTTTAAGGACGTTGCTATTAGTCTTTTTATATAATCCTTAAAGGTACACCTTTATAAACATGTATAGGATTTAAAATATTTTGTAATCACACAAAAGAAGCCCTCTAATTGTAGGGCTTCTTTTGATATCATCTAAATATAAATAACTAAATTGGTAGATCGCTAAAGTCGCCATCAAAAATACAATATTCAAATACTACTTCATCATCTCTTCCCAGAGCTGTTGGTCTTCCATTATCGATTATTTCCACTGTTTTAGTTGCAGCATATTTATTTTTATTGTTTACCCATATTATAATTTCTCCTAGATTAGGACGTCGATGATGAGAAGAGAAGTCAAAAGTTTTACGAATGAGTGATTCATGAGGCAGCTCATTTTGTCCAAACTTATAACCTATTCCACGCATAGTTCCAGATGTATGCACTTGAATACTTGTATCGCCTGATTTGCTCCAACTTGTCTCGAATAAAAAATCTCCACTTCCTATACTGTACTTCCCATCGTTATTCGAATAATTAAATTTAGCAACCCCAGATTTTTCAGACGAGGAATATGATTTTTGGTCAGATAGATCAAGAGTATCAAAAATTAGTTCTGCTGTTGGAGGTATGGGGCGATCAAATTCTGTAATTACTTTTTCTGCTGAATTTGAGTATGATCTTTTTGAGTTACGATCAACATTAGTTTCAGGTAATACTGCTTGCATAATCCGTTCTTTTTGTTGTTGTTTGTTGTCTTTATAAGTTTTCACTTGATGAAGCAAATGTTTGCGAATTTGATGACCATCCTCATAATTGAAATAAATACCTTTACCTGAATACTCATTTTTAAATTTTTTAAGTAAAGCAGCTTGTTCGGCATATTCCAAATCAATTTGTTTTGGCTCATCGAAATAAATCATAATCGGTTTCTTACTTTCTATAAATATATTCAATTCTTCTATCGTTCCAGAAGGAGCATTTTTTGTTGGACTACCAAATCGATAACCAAAAATACCGATTAGCATATCAGCTGAATTCACAATTTGTTTATTTATTTCACCCTGAACATCTCCATAAGCGTAGTTTGGCATTAAATCTTTTTCCCAACGTTTTGGTAATAATACAATTTCGTAATCTTTTGAATGTTCATTATTCCATTCATATATAGCCTTTTCTATTTCATCCCTTTGAGCATTTACATCAGATGGAGAAGCGATTAAAACTTGAAGAACTGTAGCATTGTAGCTCATTAATAATTCTCCTCACTATTTTAATAAAAAATTTAGAATTTACTAAAACATAAAAAATGTATTTAAATCCATTATAGAGTATTTTTGAGTAATATTGATGAAAAAAACGTTTAAATGCTATTTTAAAAATTTCCAGCATATTTCATATGTTTCTAAATGCCAGTAGCTTATAATTTAATCATAAATTATGAAGCAGGATGGTGGATGGTGGACAAGGCGATTTATATCATATTAAGTATTTTTGACGCAGCAGCTATGTTGGCATTAATGTGCAAGTTATATCGTTTACCTATCCTAATGTATGCGAAACGAATGTCCATTTTAGTATTGATTATTGCGGTAGTATCTTATTTACTACGTATACGGCTTAGCTTACCTTATTTTGATCTGCCTATGCAGTATGTAATATTCGTTTTATTTTTTCGTTACATAATAAAAATGCGATTCCATTATGCAGCTTTTATAGTAGCAGCAGGATTTATTACTTTTACAAATATCCAGCTACTTGTATACTATTTTTATACAGCTACTGGTGCTGCTAATAGCACAATTTTGGCAGCTGTGAGCGGAATTGCAGTATACATTGTCCAAATAAGTACAGAGGCAGTAGTATTTGTGCTATGCTTTTTACTTTGGCGATTTGGCTACGGGTGGTCTTTTATCATTTTGCCGCCTCATAATTTTGCTAAAAAAGAGAAATATACAGGATTTAATATGGAACTCATTGTAAGTACTATTATTTCAGTTGTAGTTATTGTCGCTACAGTTGTATTTCTGCACGATGGAAATTCATTTCCTTTAATTATTCTTGTATTTATTTGCTTTGGAGTGTCTTATTACCTAAGTAAAAAGGGAGAAATGGAACCTTGATCACTATGGCATCAAGCCGGTTGGCTAAGCAGCTTAAAAGATATGATGAAGACGATGAGTATGATATAGAAGTTTTGGAATGGCAAATTGGGATTTATTTAAATTATTTGTTCACATTTCTATTTACTCTATTACTAGGTTTGATCTTAAATAATTTAATTGAAGCCTTTTTATCAATGATATCATTTATCGCTATTCGTAAATTCTCTGGTGGTGTACATCTGAGATCTCTTACACTATGTGCTATCGTATCGGCTGGATTATTCTCAAGCTTACCTTTTATTCATATCGGCACCGGAACTTTGATGTTTATAAATATCTTTAATTGTATTGTTTTTATCTTAATGTCTCCTAACATATTTGAAAATCTAAATACTTCTTTGATCGATCCCTATAGAAAATTTATCTCGATTCTCATTGTTTCTTCCAACCTATTGATTGGATCTGAGTTACTGGCTTTAACGTTTTTTGCTCAAGGATTGTTGATCATGCCATTTTGGAAAGGAGGTGGAAAATCCTTTGAGAAAAGAACTTGCTCACAAGATTCTGAATTTCATCAGTCGTAGTGCAGAAAGGTCAGCAACACAAAGCAAAGGACCTATTGGCGCCAAACCAGTACCTATGGCTTTGAAGGAGAAAAAATGACCCAATTGTTAGGTGTCCGCGTCGAGAATGGCGAAAAGACCGATATTTTCGAAGCTTTTAATTTAGAAGATGTTATCTTAGTGGACACTATTAAGCCAAAAAATCACAGCGTGCCATGCATGCATACAAATTATGGCGCTTTCGCATGCATGCATACATTGTCTGAATGTAAAGATTTTCTAGGAGACGAATTCATATCACTCTCTAATGGTGCCTTAGCTAGACTGAATCAAATAGCTTTTATTGTCGATTACGGCTATACAGTAACTGTGTATTTTAAAGACTCGCATTTAACTGGAGATTTAGCAAAAACCAAAAGAAAAATAAAGCCATTCTGTGATCTGATGATCGCCAGTGACTTCATTCCTGAGACCTTTTGAGAGGTCTCTTTTTTATTCATAAATACATATGAAAGTCAAGAAGAATCGGGGGCTTGGATATTTAGATACTTACTACAACAATCGACAAATTTCCTGTTTCTGGATTTTGTCAATTATAATAAACTAAATCAAGAACCTTTCTTATTTTGAAGTTGATAGATATTGAGTAACTGTTATAAGAAAGAATGAAAATACAATACTATAGAGGGAGGCAGCTCAAATGCTTGAGTTTATAGTTCCATCAATCGAAAAAAGAATCGAGAATATAACAAAAGAAAGTAATCAGAATTCGCAGCAGCAATATATAGAATTCGATCAAATATTAGCTAATATTAAAAGGCATTTACCAGATCACCTTCATGATGCTGCTGAACAGCTGGAAACAATGTACATACAAAGAACAGATGACATTGCCCCAGTATATTATCGTACAGGTTTTGATGACGCAATAAAACTTTTTAGGTTTTTCCAGAACGTTAGCTCAGATCAACTCAAAATCAATCAAATTTAAAAAACCGCCCTTCTATGTAAGGGCGGTTTTTTAAATATACTGTTCAGGTTGCAGCTGGAGCTGCTGTATAGATTGAAATGATCAATTTATAAAACTATAGTAGCTTGAAATAGTTATGATTAGTTTTTACTATACAATTTTTTCGTATGTATGATCCTTCTGCTGTCTTGATAGCCCCATCACTATATTCCATAATTTCTCCGGTATAATCCAATTCTTCAGCAACGTAAATTCTTACTTCAATAGCTGATCGTATAGCGTTGAATAGCTGTTCATCTGTTACTAAAACGAGTTCTTTTCTTCTTTGATTCAAGTCTCATGCCTTCTTTCCGTGATTCTTTTATACTAATCTATTATAGACAATGTGAGCCTTTTTTACTATTATAATTTAGGGAATATTTAGAAAGGAGTATAAAATAAGAAAAATATTTAATTAAGAGGAGAATTTTATTGAAAAAACCATCTGGTTTATTAAGAAGCTTGATCCTATGTTTGCTTATAGTAGCACTTATAACAACAGGTACATACACGAAGAAAGCTGAAGCTTTTGCTCCTGCACTTGCTTTAGGAGGCGTTGAGGCGGGTGCTATTATGTTCTGGGGTGGTGCAGTTGCTGTTGCAGCAACTGGTACTGCTGTAGGTCTTGATCCAGAAGCTATGAAGCAAATTGAACAATTCGGTAAATCTGCTTGGGAAGATGCGGATGAATTAACCCGAAAAGCAATTACTGCATCAGTCAATGGATTAAACCAAGTATGGAATGGTAATTCGAAATACAGTTTGCAATGGCAACCGGATGCAAGTATTTACCTTACTCAAAAATGGAATGAATACTTTGGTAATGGTGTGTTGATTGATCCAAATACAAAAAAAATCACTAAGATTGTAAGTATAACCGAAGTAATTGTACCATCTTATGTTGTCATTAATCCTGATGTTTATCCCAAAGACTTAGGTGCTTATCGAAATGGCTCATATTATTATATTAAAAATGTTAGCGTTGATCGCTATGGTAAAGTTGAATTATCGACTTCGCCCAATCTTGGCTTAGGCGACCGAAACTTAATTGCTGCAATGGGGACGTTTCCTAATGCATTAGCTGCTTACAATGCTGTTAAGAAGCTGCCACAATATTCAACAACGTTGCAAACCGTAAAGCCTGCTTTCTACTCTTATAATGATAAAGATCAAAAGGTCAGTTATACCAGCGTAAACTATCCTGTTAGTTTTCCTAATGTTATAACCATTCCAGCTCCTAAAAGTGGTGTAGACATTAGTGGTAAAGTAACACAATTGATACCTCCTACTATAGGAAAAAATGGGAATACAATTGTAATGGGTTATCCTAATGTTTGGGGTTCAGTTGAAACACTATCTCCTTCCGATTCAATAACTACTCCAATTGTAATAAAAGTTAAACTATCAGATAAGATAAAAAAGCAAATGCAGAAAAGAAATTGGACAGAAGAAGATATTGAGGATACAGTCAAAAACCCACATGCCACCAGCGAAGCTACAAATAAGGCAAATGGTAAAGAAGCTACAGCTTATTTTAATGAAGATGGAACGTATGTCGTTAAAGAAAATGAAACAGATGAAATTATACAAATTAGCAATAGGAAAGACCCGGATTGGGTTCCTGATCCTACAATTAAAACACCATATTATCCAAGTGGACGGGGGGCAAGTATGCCAACAAGTGATGAGCAGCCTGGAACTGTCAAACGTGGAGACACAATGTATTACAACGCTGAAGAAGCGCTTAAACTTATTTCTAAGTTGAAGAATAGTAAGTCAGTTATATACGGAATAGATTCCGTGAAAATTGGAGCGAATCAAACACAGCCCTATATGGAGCATAGCATCGATTTCAAAAACTCTAAAAGCAATTGGGATGCAGCTTCTGCTTTCATTGAATCGAAGGCGAATTTAGGGCTTATGTTTGATATTGTATCGGATGAGGAAATGACTAATACTACGTCTGTTCCATCATTTTTGGATATGCTAGTATATAAAGCCATGTTGAATTTCCTAGATAAACATCAAACTGAGGATGTTAAAACTCTTCTTGATGCTATGCAGCTTAATTCTGATGGACAAGCTTCTTCTGAAGTTTGGGCTGAGTGGCAGGAGAGTTTAAAAACATCTAAATAATTAATAAAAAATGGAGGAATGCTTGTCAATGATTCAGATAAA
Organism: Paenibacillus hunanensis; assembly: GCF_014645615.1. GTDB lineage: Bacteria > Bacillota > Bacilli > Paenibacillales > Paenibacillaceae > Saccharibacillus > Saccharibacillus hunanensis. The sequence goes on from NZ_BMMB01000001.1 coordinate 453,960, forward strand.
AACTATAGAAGAACTAAATAGCTTAAATGTGGGCAATCAAATTAAAGCTGTAGGAAAATTTAATAAACCTTATGCAGATAATTATCATACTCGCATAGAAGTGTATATGAAAGTGATAAAAAATGAAGCGGGTTCGAATACTTTTGCTGAAATCAACAACAATAATACGAAGTGGACAGCTTTAGATATAGATAGAGTTGCAGATCAGGTGTATTTAATAAAAAATTAATTCAAGGAGAACTTATGAATAGTGGGCGCTGGTGGGAATATTATTTGGTTCGTTATTTTGTGGGAACTATAGTAGGAACATTAATAGTCATGCATTTGTCTACGCAAGAGGGTATTTTCATTCATGAAATTTTATATGAAAAGTTGAAGTTTAACAAAGATGGAACCATTACCACTAGCAATCTTATAATATTTGGTTTTGTAGGACTCACTTTTTGTTATTTAGCTAGCGCTCCAATTTTATTGCTACATGCTTTAAGAAGTAATCTTCAGAGTGGTTTTTTGAGGAATATACTTAGATTCTCAAAAAACATAATTTATCTAAAATACACTTGGAAAGATTGTGAGTTTATTAGGAAGTTATTGTTTATAGTTGGAACTATAGCAATTATAGTAATAGCATATTTTGTCATTTTCAAGTTCCTTGAACCTAGCAATATCAAAATATATGGATTCTGGAGTTCTATTACAATATGTATTGTTTTCTCATTGCAGATTTCGTATATATTTTATCAATTAATAAAAAGGGACATATATGACTTTTACAAAAAATTAGCATCTAAACGTGCTAGACAAATTACAGCTTCTCAAGAATATGTGGAATCTTATCGACATTTAAGAGAACATGGGAATGCTTTTTTTATAGTATTTTGTGAGATGATTCTTGGATTCATATATTCAACAGTGAATTCGGTCACAACTGCTTTTGTATACACGTTGTTATGGATTATTCCGGTCTGTAGTGTATGGTTTATAGGTAGTTATTTAGAAATGAAATTTAAAAACAGTTAACTTTAAAAGAATATTTTATAAACAAGAGGAATATAAGTAATAGAAAATGTATAGCTTCTCTCACTATTACTATGTAGCTAAATCCCCAATTGACAAGCTTAATATGAAATTTGTACTGGCGAAGGGAAAGTTTGAGAGCTTTTAATTAATTGATACAAGGAGGAATCTATAAGAAGTCACTCTATTATCAGAGTGACTTCTCAATAATAAAATTCTAAAATGATCAGACAATTATACTTGTTCTTTTTTTAATTCTTCTTCAGCAGCAGCAATAACCTTCAGATGTTTAGATTTGTAATTTTCTTTAAAACTTCTTGCTACTATAATGATTGCTAAAACTACAAAAGCTAGTACACAAGTAAGCATAATGTTAGTAAATGAACCGAGTCCAATTTGTAAATTGTTTAGTATTTTATTAGTGATGTCGACCCATACAGTATAATTTTTCTGAAGATCTTTATTGTCTTTTAAAAATGCCAAGTTAGCAATAGTAATAGTAATGGTTAGTGTAATACCTGCTAACAAAACAGATAATACAATCTTATGAAAATAATCGATCAGGTTACCAATTAAGGTGCTACTATAATCTTCTGATTAGAGCCATAATTTAATCATTTTACGATTATGTTCTGGCATGAGCTTATAAGAATGAAAAAGAGATTCTGTTTTTTTGAAAGGAGTGAGTGCATCTATAGTTTTAATTCTAAGATGTGGTCTACGTAAGAGTCTAAAAAATAAGATCAGAGACAATATGTGAAATAAAATTATTAAGACCGCAGCAATGATTAAAAATGTAATCACGTATGATTCCACATCTTTCATTTACGCAAACTCCTTTTAGTTAATTTTTTAACTTTTATAGTATCGGTTATAAGTTTGGTAATATTTAGTGTTGTCAAAAACCTATATTTTATTATGGTTCTAACATCTCTCAGAATCAGTACGTAATCATTAGTTTAGAGTTGATAGAGCGTAGCGGATCACAAAGATAACATAATGTGATATCAATTTAATAGACCCGTCAGAGCTGGTGTATTCCTAGTCAACTTGAAATGAGGACAATAAATGAAGAAAAATAAAATAAAAGGTACTTCAAAAAAAATTCCACCCTCTATATCAATTCAAGCAAGTTACAAGAGTTTAACAGGTCGTATCATGTCTAAAACTGAAATTCAACATTCAATTGAAAAAATGCCTTTAGGGAGCATTTTAAGTGTTTTAAGCGACTTATGTTCAGATACGTTGGATAATTCAAAGCTTATAAGACGATTTAATACTCATCTTTTAAAACAAGGAAAAACCCCTCTTAAAATCGACAATGAACTTATATGTTCGCACCAGGGTTTAATGCTTTTATGGAAATGGATAATAGCGTATGGTGATGTGGATACAGTATCTAGTTTTAGTTATGACGAGGAGGAAGTTTTTTATGATATCATCTTGCTCAACTTGGCTCTTGTAGATCATTATTCTTCACCACTAGATGATAATATAAAGTATGAGTTTTTTAGGAATTTATTTTTTAATCATACAACTTATACTTATATATCATTATCTAGAAGTGTCATATTATATACTGAAATTGCACAAAATAGAGACTATTTTGACACTAAGGATTTTATGGATATCGGCGAATTTTTTTTTGAAAGGTACGGTTATACTATTCGTGATTATCTACATGTTCTTACTACACTATGGGCTGGTTATACTGGAAATTCATCAAAAGGTCGGATAGCGATGGATAAAAATTACTTTAAAAGAGCCAGATTTTATCCGATTGCTGAAAGAATATTAGATGAACTTTCTTTATCTATAGAAGAACGAAGGGAATGGGCAATCGATACTTTAAATGACCGTTGGAATTTTACTCAATTTATTGAGAAACCCTTGTTAGAAGTCATTCCAGGAGGATATATTTGTTTTCATGAAAAACTGATTGAAGAGTTATTTATTAATCAGCTTTATTTCAAAATCCGTCATTTGTACAATAATAATGACTCTCAAATACTCAGTTTTATGGGTAGATGTTTTGAAAAATATGTAGAAATGCTTACTGAGAAAGCCATAAATCTTTCTAGCTTACCATACGAATTAATTAAAGAATTTGAATGGAAAGGTAGAAGATCGCCAGATGTATTAATACGATTGGGAAATAAATTACTGGCTGTTGAAGTAAAAGGGCATAGGTTAAAGTTAGATTCTATTATAGGTTCAGATTCAAAATCGATAGACGGAGATTTAAATCGGATGTTGAATAAACCTATAAGTCAATTATATAAGTGTATACACTTTTTAAGTGATAGGAATCATCACGTAATGAAAGGAGTAGAAGAAATACACCTTATTACTGTGAGTTATGGTGGCATACCAACCTTTCTTCCTTTTGAGAAAGAATTTCAGAGTATAAAAGATTCTTTTGAGCTCCCTATATCTACAATAAATCATATGGACATCAGCGAATATGAAGAAATGATGGGACTTATCGGAAATAGAAACGCTATTCAGTTATTTCAAATGCTAAAGAATAAAGAAAATATCAGCCCATATGAATCATTTTCTAATTTTTATGCTAGATCTTCCTTTGGAAAGAAAGGTTCTAGATTAATTAGAAGCAGGTTTTATGAAATCATAGATGAAACATTAGATTTAATTGAGAAAAATTATAATCATTAACTGCTTTGTGGCACGAATTTATGCCTTTTACTGAAGATAACATATGCGATGTAGAAATACTCCTTCTCCAAGTCAGCATCAGATGTAAACCTTTATTATTACAATTAAATCATGCGCTGCTCTTTTGCTCTATACAAACAAAAAGCATTAAACTTAGTCATTGGGAGTCATATTAAAATAAATAGAACATTACCCAAATATACTATTACTTAGATTCAGGAGGACGTATTTAATGAGCGATCGCACCAGGGTGCAAAATCCACTAACTATTATAGCTATATTCGCAGGTATAGCTGAAATCGCAGGTACTACAGTTTTGCTGGGGCTTCCTCTTGAAATCCAAAAAATATTTGTATGGTTTGTAATCAGTTTTCCGTTTTTATTAGTTGGAGCTTTTTTTGCAGTATTACTTCTAAATCACCGTGTTCTTTATGCTCCAAGTGATTTTTCTAATGAAGAACATTTTATCACTTTGCTTAAAGAACGGCGTACAGCTAAGCAAGCAATTGCTGAAACAAATGATGTAGTTGAAGAACTAAAACTTTTGACGAAAAGCCAAGATTCAAACAGTGAGATATTAGATGCTGTTACAAAAAGATTGATCAGTATTGAAAGTGAGCTTAAAGAGAAGGCTTCATCAATAATACTGTCAACTGAAGAAAATAAGTTACAGTCTAATGGAAAGAAAGTTAAAATGTTTCGTGATTATGTTGATTTCATCGATATTGCTAATGGCATAGTCATCCCTGAAAAACAAATAAATTCACTTGAGAATGAAATCGTGAAGGAGTTAAAACATAATTATCCTACGCCTATGACAATCGAAGCAATTTCAAATAATACTCGCTTAGAAAAGCGAGTTGTAAAAATTTGTTTGGGGAACCTTATACGTAATGGTTTTGTAGTATCTTACGGAGAGCAAGGTTTTGCTTGGTGGAGAAAAGAAGAATGATCGAGAAATTACCATAATGGATATTAATAAAATAAAAGAAATCAAGTAAAAAAGCATCTCAATAAATGAGATGCTTTTTTACTTAGAAACGCGAAACAAAAACAACTTAATTGACTGCCTAAAGAAGATATATGAATTGGGAATTATCAAAAAAACAATCCAACAAATCAAAGAAGCCATTCACTTAACTCAGTCTAGTGTTATGTTTATGATCTGATTTATAAGAGTAGATATATACAAATAAATTACACCAAAAACCTTTACAATTATATGGAAAGATTGATTTAAATCCATCCTATTTTTTGTTGCGGATCACTATCGATAAAGTATATAGGCTAATACATAATGTCAGTAGCGTTATTGCTAAAGTAATATATTGAAGCATATATGCCTCCTCATAGTATAATGAAGCTAAATGATATTTCAGCAAAACACTTAACAAATGTTTAGTTTCTGGGTATAATTGTGTTAGGGGAACTGGCAATAGTATTGCCAGTTCGGATAATTACTTGGTTTTTTTCTTTCGGGACTTCAAGCGCCGCAAACGCTTAGAGTCCTTTTTCTTTTTGTCAGCAGGAGTAGAGTTACGCAATGCAATGAATAGATTGATCAATGCTGTTACCAATCCAATCACAGCTGCAATTAGAGTAAGAAGGTCCAGAGTAATCACCTCCTTCCTAACACTTCATTATTATATCATGTACATAAATCAAAATTACCAATAAGTATGCTGAAATAAGATCATTCGAAGCTCACAATAATTTTATTTAGAGCATTCAATGATCTTATTTCTGAATTTTAAATCGATCATTCAAATAGAACCTAGATCTATTTTTAGATTATAATAATCATCTGTTGTATAGAAATTAGTATTATCAGACGTCTTCAGCCTAAAATGAATTGGTTGATTTAATGTTAAGTTCTGTTTTCGTATTGTTTCTAAGATAGCATCTGTATTGCTTTTTATAACTTCTTCAAAATCTTTTAGTGCTGCTAAGTAGTAATCAGTATCTCTAATCGAAAAAAGATTATAGCCACTCATAGTAACTCCATTGCCTAAGGGGAAATATATATTGTCTTGGTCAATAGTAATTGGTGTATTTAAATTTGATTTTCTGAATTTTTTGAGTTGATCTTTGCTATATTTTTCTCCAGAGATTCCATATGCTCTATGATTTTCAAGTGTTTGTGGCCAATTATTATGAATGATTTTAATCAGATCAAAATCAGTGAAAGCTGTATGATCTAGTATTTGTAATAGATAAGCCTTATCGTCTACAAAACGAATATATAACAACTCTGAATGTTTTTGTTTATTATACCCTTCAACATTTCCTGGTTTACTGCTGATATGAAGATGATGTATGCCCCAGTGATTTAGCAACCCATCTTTAAATTCTAAATTTTTGATTTTTCTACTTATATGAAAATTGATGTCTGCGCCTTCCTTTATTTTTGAAATTAATTTTTTTAAAGATTTTCTATACATTGGAGGACAATTGAATTCTTTTGCTATATAAACTTCTCGCGGCAAAATATTTATTCTTCTTAATCGAAAGTTATGGTACATAATAGCTACCTCTACAACATCTTTATTTACTAACTCTTCCGTTAGCTCGTAGCCGTGATGTTGAAATTGCATAAGCAAATATTCTTTCCAGTCACTATTAAAGTCTAATTTTAGTTCAATATTTAAAGGCATTTTTTCCTCCTAAATAAAAGCATGTAAATGAGATGATTTTTTCTTCTTATTAACAATATTAATTTAGTTGGAGATTCTTTATATAAATATGCCGGTTGATAATTATCGTTTTGAACAGTATTTAGCTTTGAGACATTCTTTTCGTTTTTCCTCACAAGACAATTTGTTTTTTTTAATACTATTTTCAATTTCTTTTTTATATAACAAGGCAGCTTCATAAGCAGAATCAATTTTTTCTTGCTTACTCTTTCGCTCATTTAATTCATATTCAATAGATTTGATATGCGTAACATATACAGATGCTGTCTGAGAGTTTGCAAGTAACTTACCAACAATATATCCGATAGTTATAGAAATACTTAATGTCATAATTAATTTAACCCATAAATTAGCGTCTTCTTCAAAAGCCTTATTCATCGAAATAGAAAAAAACGCGACGGCAACTGATATAGCAGGTATAGGCAAACCTGAGTTCTTGATATATTCTAATTTAGCCTCATATTCTATTCTCTGAGCAATCAAACTCTCAGTAGGAAGATTTTTGAATTTTTTTATAGTTTCAGCAGCAGTTTTTTTTTCATGATTTTACTTCTTAATATATATTTAATCTCCGCTATCCTTGACCAGATCTGTGGGGATCAATTCAAAAAATAACCTCACCAAATATTATAACAGGTAAGGGATCGTAAGATGGGAAAAAGCGTAAAATATTGTACAAATGTACTCAATGACACCGGATGAAGGGGCTACTCGACAAGCAGTAGCAGAATATATTAAGGAAGTCCGGCTTTACCGGCAGATCGGCTTTGTACAGCGTGAAGCAAGTATTACGCAGGGGTACAGTCCGATGGAGCATGAATCAACCAATTAAATCAATAAACAGACAGAACTTATTACAAGTTGGAAGATGGATACGGAAGCTAAGCATTAACTACAAGATGCAGAATTACCAGAGGCTATGAGCCAGCGGAATAGGCACCAGAGAGAGGTTGTAAAGCGCAGCTACGCAAGGATGAGAGCTAGTTTTAGAGAGATGGGAGTTGCTGACAACACCTCACGAAGGACCAAGAAGGAAGCAAGTTTATTTATATAGGGGGATGCTTTATAGCTAAATTTACCCAAGATTGTTTAAAGCACTGGAAAAGCAGGCTTCTGTATATAGAAAAATTAAAACTTACGAAAGAAACATCAAATTATCTTCATAACTTATCTGCTTTGTTATATATTGTTGAACTATTCTGTAGAGTGACTTTTCTTAAGTTAACTATTAGTATATATATTATATTTCTTAGAGTTTAAATATGGAATTTAAACAAATAAATAGGGTAAGTATAAATTAGTATAAAGTGGGGATAAAATGAAGGAATTATTTAAAAGCTATTATCAACTAACTGAAGAAGAATTTAAGGAACTTTGGGGAAATTGTACCTTTGTTTTTGATAGCAATACGCTTCTTAATCTTTATCGTTATCCTGAGACAACCAGAGAAGTGTTTTTAGAAATTCTTCAAGAAATTAAACAAAGGTTATGGATACCTTATCAAGTTGCTTTCGAATATCATAAAAACCTCAATGAAGTGCTCTACACTCAAAACAATGGCTATACACTATTTCAGAAAATAGTTGATGATTCTATAAAAGAACTCATTTCTAAGATTGACACAAAAGCTAAAGAACTAAGGCACACAAATATCACAACTAATAGTCTTTTATCAATCATAAATAAGACTAAAGAGCAATTAACCAATGAGATTATTTTACAGCAAGGTGAACATCCAGATTTAGAGGATTTAAAAGAAAGACTCAATCTCATTATTGGTGATCAGGTTGGACGATCGTATACACAAGAGGAACTAGATAAGATATATGGCATTGGTGAGGGCCGTTACTCAAATTTAGTACCTCCAGGTTTTAAAGACTTGAAGGATAAACAAGGAAAAACTTCATTTTATGATGGAGTTAAATATAAAGATGAATATGGAGACCTTGTTTATTGGTTTCAGATTATTGAAAAAGCTAAAAATCCAGATGTAGATGGAATTATACTGATATCAGATGATACGAAAGAAGACTGGATATATAAAGTAAACGGACAAAAAAAGGGGATACATCCAGAACTAATGAATGAATTCCGAAGAGAAACAGAGGGAAAGTTATTTTATTTGTATAATTCTGAGCAATTTATTAAACATGCTAAGAAATATTTGTTAACGGATAATCAAAATATGCAAAATATAGATGATGTTATTACTGATATAAAAGTAACTAAGCAGAGTGAAGAATTGATTCAGGAAAATAATAAACGCTATATAGAATTAAGTCATTTTGTGCCTAGGAATATTTCTAAATCAAAAAATTATAATAACTCATATAAAGTGGATGAAGCTTCCAAAAGACCATATTACTATTACGTTATAACTGCGTCTAGTCTTTCAGAAAATCATGAACCTGATTTCTCTTACATCATTCCACATATAAGGAAATTATTAAAAGATTATATAAATTTACCAATTAAATTCGAAAAAATTTTAATAGAAAATCTACAAGTTTTTATTGGATTTTCAACGTTACGTCTTATTTATGACATTGAAGAGGTAGTGTATCTGATTAATAAAATTTTATTGGCTAGTAAAGATAGGGAATATTCGAATGTAGTAATAACCGATTATGAAGTTTCAAAAAGAATAATGGATGAGAACAATATTCCAGATAATATATTTATAGAAGACGATGAAACTATGATCAGTGAATTTTTAAGATTTAAAAAATTGATAGGAACTAATCATTGGATCTGGCATGATGAATACGGAAATGGAAAGGTAATTTTAGCAGATGAAAATAAATTTGAAATTATTGTTGATTTTAACAACCTAGTCAATCCTATTCGTTTTAGTTATCCTTATTCAGAGATTAGAGTGCTTTTAAAAGAGAAATAGAATCACTTTGAAAAGAAAATGTTTGGTGTAGAGTAGCCCTTAACAGTTATTTTGTTAAGGGCATTTTTGTATGGTCGCAAATTTGAATAGTTTGTATTTAAAGTGAGTATCAAATTATTAGTTACACATTAATAAAGATAGATCGATGTGTGATCCGCAGTTTTTTCATTTAAAACGCTGAATACCTACTTATACATGATTGTTATCTCATCAAATGAAAGCAAAACTAATAGGATTATTATAGAGGATTTATTGAAACTCACTGAAACAACTAAAGTAGCTAAGTTCAGTTAAAAAATGGAATTAAGTTGGTAGCTTATAAAACAGGCTTATCAATCAACTTAGCTCCATTTCTTATGTAAATATAGAATTAGGCTACATAAGAGTTCAAGCTTCTTTATTAAAAGCCATAATTTCTTATGAGGGGCCCTTATCAACTAGACGGGTAAAACAGAATAAGAACGAATAGAATTTTAAAAAGTAGTTATACTTTCAACTAATAATTAGCAGTCTATATTTGAATTTGCATAAGGGTTTTGATAATTTAATAAGTAAATTATTAGAGCCTATAATAAACTAATTTGTGACGGCATTGCTAGAATTATCAAACTTCTAGCAAGAAAGTAACCTTAAGATTTATAAATTATGTAGCGATAATTTGAAATCTTTAATATAGTGAGTTGTAAGATGAATTAGATGAATGCAATAAATATTAAGACGTGAATGAGCTGGCAGATCTGATTGAAGTAGCTTATCAGTATTGAAGAGTTTGAGTAGCTACTATCGAAAAACAAAAAAGAAATACGAAGGTTTTAAAGAAAACTTATATTGCTAAATGTTAAGTAGTCTATAAGTGAGGAGCAAAAAATGTTTAAGTATAAAGAACTTAGTAATTGTGACACTGAAAATTTAATTTTGCCTATCCTTGTTCATAAAGATTGTGAATACAGAAAAGATCTAAACAAAAAATTAAAAAAGTATATTGAGATGCTAGAAAACATGCAATTCATATCAAAAGATTTATTAATAGAAATCAAAGATATCAATAGAACAATATTATCCGCTGTAGATAACTATTATAATGCTGAAGTATTTATGGCACAAAAAGGTATAAGTGACTTATTAAATAAATTTAAAGAGTACGAGCTTTTAGTTTCTAATTTAGATAATTGTTTTGCTTTTAAATCAATGGTTCCTTATTTAAATTCAAAAATCATAACTAAAAAAGAAAGAGTAGAAGTGAAATCAAAACCTTTAAATTTTTATAGAGCTCGAATTGCGGCTAATCCTGGAAAAAGATTTATTGATAAAGAGATGCTTCATATTCCATTTAATAATCGAGGCATTATACAAACACAGCGATTTAGTATAGCTGGAGTACCTTGTATGTATTTTGGAGTCTCTTCATATGTTTGTTGGACTGAATTGGGTATGCCATCTAATGAGCTATTTAATGTAAGTTCCTATAGAATTAAAGGGGTTTTGAAGATATTAGATTTAACTTTTGGATGGTCATTGGTGAAAATTGTAATAGAAGAATATGAAAGTTTAGAAAATCCTGAAGATTTAATTCATGCATTATTAAAAATTTGGCCATTAATATGTGCAACGTCGTATAAGGTAGAAGAAGAAAATCGAAGTTTTAAATCTGAATACATTATTTCACAACTAATTACGTCATCTCTTTCAAAGATTGGAATTGATGGAATAGCTTATATATCTAAACAATCAGCGGTAGATTATGAAGCTTACCCTGTAAGTGTGAATTTAGCAATACCAATGAGGACTAACAATAACAATGATATTATCTCTGATTTTTGCAATAATATAAAAATATCTCCTGTAGTTAACTTTGAAGAATTTAATAAATTAAAATCGCGTCATCAAAAATCAAGTGAACAATCTTCTTTGATTTATTTCCATAAATATCATCGTACTCCTATAAATATCACAATGGCTGCTCAAAAAGTAATATATGATGACAGTAAGTTTGGTGAGTTCGACAACTATTTATCAGGACTTACTCATAAAGAAATAGATTTTTGAATTTGTTATAATATTACAGTATTAAAGATACTGCGTATTACCATCATAAAGACAAGTATTGCAGTTAAAAAGTTGCTTATTAAACACTATACGAACATTCTAAAGTAAAAACTCAGAATTATTATACAAAGAGATCTATACTCAATACATGCTTCTTAGAAAAATTGATATTATTTTAAATAAAAGAAATCATCCAAAATAGAAATCATATTATATAATAAAAATGCTATTTTGAAGCTAAGACTTCAAACTAAAAAGGGATATGTTGGAAAAAAAGATATACTTTTTGAGAGAAATATGAGATACTTTCAAAGAAATTTAAATATGATTTTATGAATGATTCTATAAAATTATTTTATTTCGTAGCTATGTGTTTAATATTTATGCTTCTGTGAATATTTTCTTCTTAGTCAGTCACCCTACCAATTTCTATTATGGTAGGGTTTTAACATGAATCAATGTTTGTCTTGCGCTCTAAATTAGACTTATTTCATCTTATTTTCATGCTATTTTAAGCTTATTTACATACTCTATATTTTATATTATGTATTATAATTTATTAAAAAAGAAGGAGGCATACAATGAATAATCAATTTATTCCAGTTTACAAGGTACATGAATATTTAACTGGGAGTCCTCCTTCTATTAAGACATTAGAAGATAGAGTAGAGGCACAAAAATCAATATACCTAGCATCAATATTAGGTGTGAATTGTGGAGATTTTGTTTATACTTGGTACAAAAAAGGGCCATATTCCCCTGCACTTACAGAATTATTGTACGATAATAAAGACAGTCTAGATAAAAATTACAATAGTTACTCATTGCGTGAAGATATTAAGGAAATACTAGAACCTTTAAAGATAGTCGTAGAAAAAAATTATATCAAAAAAAGTATGACAGATTGGATGGAGTTATTGGCTTCGATTCATTATTTATACTATGATGATTTGAAAAACAAAAAAATTAATGAATTAACAAAAGAATTATTGTCATATAAATCAAAACTAAAATATGATAGAAAAGATATTGAAAAAGGATTTACAGCACTTGCAGAAATTGGATTAATTAATTAATATGAGTCTATAGACCTTAGGGTCTGTAGACTCATTTTTTTGATAGGAGATTTTGTATGCTAACTGGAGATTTTCAAAGTGTATTAGAAATGTGGGAAAGTAAAATTAAATCTATAGAAAAATTTCAATCAGAACCGTTAACTGAAACAGATACTAGGTGTAAGATCATCGATCCAATTATTTTTGATATTTTAGGATGGAAGCAAGAAAATGTGAAAATGGAACCAAAAGTTGAGGCGGGTTATATAGATTATTTTTGTGAAAGTGAATCAAATAAATTTGTTATCGAAGCCAAGAGAACTAATGTTTTATTTAATATGCCTTCAAGTAGCGGAGGATATAAAACTAAAATTCTTTCTAAAAATAAAGAATTATTTGCTGCTATTGCACAAGCAAGAAGTTATGCTCAAGAGAAATATTGTGATTTTTGTGTTGTTAGTAATGGTTTAAACTTTGCAATTTGCAAAACTTATGTCACTGAAGAGGAAAGTGATGTTTATATAATTAATGGAAAAGATAGTATGAGAAAAAATCTACATATTATCTTTGAAGTAATGTCTCCTTATAAAGAAGGCAGAAAGTTTTTTTTCGAGAATGTATTTAAAAATAAAGCATATAGAACACCTCCACAATTTTCAAATGTTTATAAAAATAGTTTATATAATGTAGATAAACAGATAGACACTAATAAATTAGCATCATTTTTAAAAAATTATATGGATAAATACTTCCGCAACGTTGATTCTAATCCAGAATTACTTAATGAAGTGTATTGTAACACTGATAAATTAGGATCGTATGGATTAGAATTAAGAACTTATTTAAGAGATAGAGTTCCTTTTTTTAATTCTCCAGTAGAAGAAGTTGTTGTCGAAGGTTTAAGTGCTGGGAGTATAAGTAGAGATTATACATTGAAATTTCAAGCAAATAATAATGGGCATTTATTTCTATTACTAGGTAACTTAGGTGCAGGAAAAACTACATTTATTAAAAGATTTTATACAAAAATTTTAGATGAACCCACTAGGAAAAAACTTGTTTGGATCAATATAGATTTTATGAGATACTCTTCTGAAACAAGCTTTAGTGATTTCATTTACGAATGCATAGAAAGATATTTCCGACAGGATTATAAAGGTTTTAAGATTAATTCATTACAAGTTTTAGAAGAAATTTATAAAGAAGAAATAGTGGAAAAAGAAGACGGAGGTTTGTGGGAATTATTAAATGATGAATCCAAAAACCAGGAAAAATACAATTTTTTTCAAAGCAAACAAAAAAATAAATTTGAACACTTAGCTAACCAAATTGAATATATTAGAAAAAAATATGCTAATGAAGTTTGTTTAGTATTTGATAATGTCGATCATCACTCTGTTGAGAAACAAATGGAAATATGTTCTTTTGCAACTGAAAAAGCTACTCAACTTAAATCACTCATAATACTGTCTCTTCGCGATGAAACAATGTGGAGTATGAAGTCTAACTTACCTTCAAATGCATATAATAATACAAGTTATTATCAGATAATTCCTCCAGATGTAATAGAAATGATTCAAAAAAGAATAAATTTAGTGAAAAAAGATGTGAAAAATGAGAAGGTTTATTTTGATGCAATTCAAAGCGGACAACCTATGGGAATAACCTTAAAAACAAAAGAGGTTTTTGAGACTATAGAAAATACTATTAAGAATTCTCAAACAAAAAATTTGTTAGAACAAATATCAAGTGGAAATATGCGTTATGCTTTAGAATTTTTTAGCGATATGAATACCTCAGGGCATACTAATTTAATCAAGCTGTTTAAAGATTTAACATTTAAAGATCAACCTAAAATGCTAAATCATTGGGAGGTATTAAAAAGTATTGCTTTAGGGAAATATGAAATATACAACAATGATAAATCTTCAGTGGCTAACTTATTCCAAACTTTCGAAGATGGTTTTTTTAGTCATTTTGTGTTGATTAGAGTTTTAGAAAAGCTAAATGAACGAAAAAATGAGCAGTTTAATACTGATGTAGGAAAAGGATACATTCCTATAAACTCGTTGTTAGATTCGTTGCAGCCTTATTGTATTTCAGAACCAAGTTTAAGACAGGTTTTAATACCACTTTTAAGGAGCTATTTGATAGATAGTGATATAGGTTCTAGAAAACATCAAGATAAAAATTATTATGACAAAATCAAGTTGGTTAAATTAACACCTGCTGGAAAATATTATATAGATGAATTGATGGGTAGTTTTCAATATTTGGAGATAATATTACAAGACACTCCTATACATGATCACACTATATTAAGAGAACTAACTGATCATATTTATTTTTCAAAAAGAGAAACTAATAGGGATCAATGGGAAAGAAAATTCAAAATTGTGGAACAATTTTTGGCATATTTAGAAAAGGAAGAGAATAATGATTTTTCATATTTTTCTAGCGCTGGAATAACAAAATGGGGGAAAATAGTTCCGAATATAAGAAGTATTTATGATAAGGATAAACAGCGAATTATGAAGCAACTTTCTAAACATAAAGTATTTAATTAAGTATTATTTTATAGTATGAAGAGTTTTGCTTTCTCTAGAGTGAGTAGTTTCTTCATACTATAAAATAAACAAATCACTTCGAAACTGTATGAACTGAAATAAACAACTGAAGGAGTCTGATTACGTGGATTGGCTAGAGGAATTATCGGATCTAGAAAATAGATTAGTGATTGAGGGGAATGAAGCTGCAAAGGATTTTTTTGACACTGTAAAGTCGATAATTGAATATTATAATATAGCTATTAAAGATAAAAATTTTGATGAAGAAACAGAAATGTTTAATTTGTTTTTTTTTCAAGTGCGTAACTCTTTAATGCTTGCTTTTTTATCTGTTTTGAGACTACATACTATACAATCACATTTGATGTTAAGATATGCATTAGAATCTGCTGTATTAGCAGGTTATGCGATTCATCATAGTGATCGTTCTGTCTTCTTATCTATTAATGAACTAGGTCATGCTATTGAACATAAGAACTTGAAAAAGATATCAAAAAAATGGATAGAACGACATTTTCCTGAGTATTCTGAAACTATAAAAAGACATAAGGAAATAATTAACCAGTATTCTGCGCATGCAAATATTATTTCGACATATACTAATATGGATTTATCAGAAAGTTATGTTTCTTATAAATTTTTTGATAACCATAGTTATGAAATTATTAAGAGTTATATATGGGAAATAGGAATGCTCAGTATTACGATTCTAGAATTTATACACAAAGCTTCTCAAGAAAAAGATATAATAACATTTCAAGAAACTATAGAAATGGATTTGGAAAATTTTAAAATTGAAAGTAATAGCTTAAGAGAACAACTTCTTAATAGTGAAGTTTTTTCTAAATACAATATCTAAGATGAAAATTAATTAATATTTAATTTGTTCAAACCCTTTGATGTTTTTAGACATCTAAGGGTTTTTTTATGATCATAAATTTATTAATACCACAATATTAGATATACTTCACTCTCGACCGGTCACGCGAACAGCTCACGTGATATGCTGAGTCGTTTAGAAACGATGGTACTCAGTGGAGCAGAGCTACCGATTCAGGTCGTACGGCAGCAGATTAGCTCGGCGATTGATATTTTTGTGCATTTATCACGATTGCGTGATCGTTCTCGGCGTGTAGTCGAGATTTCGGAAGTGCGCGGTATGATCGATGGCGAGGTTGTATTAAATCCTCTATTTCTATTTGAAGAACAAGGCGAACGCGAAGGCAAAATTGTAGGTCAGCTGATGCCGACGGGGAATCTACTGATTCATACGGATAAGCTACGCGCGGCTGGTGTAGAGGAATGGAGACGGCTGGCTGCTATGGGCAATACCGAGTATACCGCTAATGCCTGATCAGAAAGGAGGAGCCTCACATGAACAGAAATAGTCGTTCTCTCTTAGGAAGACCACCATCCAATCAACCAATCAATCAGTCGATCAAGTCTCATCCCACACGACCGCCTATCAAGCAGGCTGTTGATGAAAGACCGCATGGAGCTACCTCAGCACCTGCGCTGGTCGATTACACTACCTACCAGTTAAGTGTTGTACAGCGAGTTAGCTGCATGATCATATGTGGAGCGATCTTTGCGCTGGTCGGCTATCTGTTTTACCACAGCTGGATTGTAGGCATTATGCTGGCGAGCGCAGCCTGGTTTATGCCGCGCTTACTACGCAAATACTTAATTGAGCGAAGGCAGAGCGCACTCAGTGCTCACTTCAAGCAAGCACTGTATTCTTTATCTTCATCCTTAGCAGCCGGTCGTTCGGTTGAAAATGGTTTTCGGGAAGCGGCACAGGATTTGCGGATGCTATATCCAGATGGCGATAACGATATGATACGCGAGCTAACGATCATTACAACGAGATTGGATTATGGGCAACCGATTGAGGAGGCGCTGGAAGATTTTAGCGTTCGCGCTGCCAGTGAGGATATTGCCAATTTTGCAGATGTGTTTGTGACATGTAAGCGAACTGGCGGTGATCTGGTGGAAGTTGTGCGCAAAACGTCGACGATTATTGGTGAGAAGCTGGACATTCAGCAGGATATAACAGTAATGATTTCGCAGAAGAAATTCGAGTCTTACATATTGATGGCGACACCGTTTATATTTTTGATTTTTTTGAATGTAGTAGCTGGTGATTTTATGCAGCCGCTATATGGCAATCCAATAGGTATCGTTGTATCTACCATTTGCTTGCTAGCTTTAACCGGCTGCTTTGCATTGATTCGTAAGTTTATGAATATCCGGGTGTAATGGATAAGGCTAAATCGGCATTGAAGGGAGGTGAATCAACTGATAGGAGTGTGGCTGGAGGGATTGATTGCGGCTTCGCTAATAGTGGGCTGGATTGTATTGTACCAGAGCGCCGATGAGAAGCATAAGCAGCTAGCGGAGGTACCATTTGACATGATCAAGCTAAGGAGATTTACGCCTGCATGGCTGGTACTGTTGGAGAAGGTCCGGTTTGTAGCTCGCTTTCCCGGTATATTTTATCGTGTTCAAAGCCATATTCAAAAAGGATTCGGGGTCCATTTGAGCGGAGAACGGGCACTATTATACATTGCCGAAATGACAGGCTACTGCTGGCTGTTACTGACTGGTGGCTGCATCGTATCAGCGCTAAACGGTGGAAGTATAACCTGGCTTGCACTATGCATATTGCTTGCAGTCGTATTACCAGCTTCGCTTGTACGCGATTTGCAAAAGAAGGTGCAGGAACGCGAGCACGAGATTTTGATGGAATTACCAGAGCTACTGAACAAAATCGTGTTGCTGGTTGGAGCCGGAGAAACGGCGCAGCGAGCGATTACGCGTTGTGTACAGCGCAAGCAGGCAAGTGCATCGACCCATCCTTTATATCGCGAGCTGTTCCAGATGCTTAATGAGCTGGAGAATGGATATCCATTTCAACAGGCATTAGAGTCGTTCAGTAAGCGCTGCGGGGTGCAAGAGGTGTCTGTATTTACGACGACTGTGCTGCTTAACTTCCGCCGTGGTGGTGGAGAGTTTGGACTGGCATTACGTGAACTGTCTCGCACATTATGGGATAAACGTAAAGCGGTCAGTCGTATGCGAGGGGAACAGGCTTCCTCTAAGATGGTACTGCCGATGGTCATGATTTTTTTGATTGTAATGATTCTAGTTGGAACGCCAGCATTTATGATGATGAATATGTAGGAGGAATAATACATGAAAAACGTACTTACCCAATCCTGGAATGGGATGAAAAGCTTTTGGAAGCAGGAAGATGGTATTGGCACGCTGGAAATGGTGCTGATCGTAGCGGTTATTTTGATCATTGCATTAGCGTTTAAAAAGAAAATTAAAGATGTTGTAGATGGGATGCTTGAATACATGGGCAATAAAAGTGAAGAGTTTAAAAACTAACTCTGCCATGACAAAACAAAGATTTTGGAGAAATACGCGTGGGAGCTTCACCATTGAAGCTTCCATCGTGTTTCCGATCATACTATTTACGACGTTGCTGCTGATGTTCTTTTGTATGTATTTATATCAAAATACGATGCTCAAGCAAGCCGCCTCTAAAACATCGGAGCGTGCAGCCTATTCCTGGGACAACAGCTACAAAAGTCCGAATAACGGCGCATTTGCAGAGGGTGAAAATGATGGCTTGTACTGGCGACTCACTCAAGATGAGATGCTGAGCAAGCTATTTGGATGGGCGGGTGCAGAAAATGGTGCTGAAGTTTCCATTCCAGGAGGAAGCGGCGGATCATTACCGGAGAAAAAGCTATCTGCCGCTGCCTCCTGGGTTCCTGGTGAAATGAGTGGAAATATCAAGTATGACAATGGGATGCTTGTTCGTTCGGTTGAAACCAATTTATCGCGTCCTATTTCCTTTCCAGCTCTTGAACGGCAATTGCATAAACCGCTTCGTTCCGAGATCGGAGCAGGCTCGGTCATTGTAGAGCCTGTTGAGTATATTCGTAACATAGAGCTGATGCGATATTATGCTGCCAAGGCAGCAGGCGTAGCTGGCCCTGCACTCCAGCTGGATAAAGCCGGAGCGATTTTAAAGTGGTTTGGCTTATAGGTGATAGCTGATTAAGCGGTGAATAGCAAAATACAAATGTCTGAATGATGGAAATGCTTAGTGGAGGAACTATGGGGAGAAAACGACGTTCAGCTCGCAAATGGCGAGACTGGGTGAGCTCGCTGCGGCACAGAGCGACAGATGCTCGTGGTGCGGTCACTATTTTTATGATTGTTGTGCTTGCCGGTGTGTTTTTGTTTACAGCGGTATTTATTGATTATGCGCGCATTGCGGCGATGCAGGTGCAGGCGGAGCGCTTAACACATGCTCTACTGCGCTCCGTGATGTCGGCGTATGAGCCAGAGTTTCAGTCTGGCTATGGTCTATTCGCTTTTGGGGAAAGTGATCCGAACAAATTATTGGATATCGCTGCGGCTGACAATCTGAGTTACACCGATCTGGATGACAGCTTCAATCTGATTCCACTACAAGTTGGTGATACCTCAATCGCGATGAGTCGTCCGCTCGGCAAATATGATGTATTCAACCAGCAGGTGCAGGAAGAGATGAAGTATAAAGCACCGATCGATTTTACAGTCGAGGTCGTCGAGAAGCTACGTGGCATGTCAATCATTATGAAGGAAACCACACAGACGGTAGATGTGTTGAACAAGGTTCGCGTTCCTTATGAAAAGAGAGAAAAAGCGATTGACGATCTGATTGCTCTGCAAAAGAAGACAGCACTGGATGTGAAAGAACTCGCCAAAATGGTCATGCATCCAGCGGCCAATCGTATTGCATCTAAAAACATCGGCTCGATCCAATCGCTTGCTGATATCGCGGCGCAGTTTAGCGACTATGCAAGCAAGATCGCTGAGGATAAAAAGCGTAAAAAGAACAAGAAATCAGCTATTCATACAGAAAAGATAGCAAAATACAAAAGCAATGCGTCAAGTCTAATCAGTAAAGTGATGCCCAAAGCTGGTCTGCTAGTCATTCAACACGGAGCTACATATAAAGACGCGGCTGCTCTAATGCAAACCATTCGTGAAGAGAACCAAAAGATTATTACGATCATTAAAGAAGCGAAAAGTCGAGCAGCGAATGCTGCTTATGATCGTGTTAGTAACACACATACGCCTGGTAGCACCAACACATCTGCAAATTCATCAGCCGAGGCGCAAATTGCCGAGCTGCGCAAAAATCTGGAGCAGCTGGTACTGCCTGAAGAATTGATGAATCGAATGGAATCAACGTATACGAGTCAGCAGACTGACTATGCGGCAATCAGACAAGCTGTGCAGGTTGCTACAGGCGAAGCACAGCAGCAGGTTGCACGAACATCCGGTAGTGCTTTGGTATTAGAATCAAAAACGATCGCTGCTGCCAGACTGCTGGATCGGTATCTGCAAGCGTACATGGGTAAGCCAGAATCACCTTCTGGTGCACTAGGCAAAATTGAGCAGGATGTATCTACTGCTCGCGCAGGGACGGATACCGTGGCAGCTAATGAAAAAAAAGCAAAGCAATCGATGAAAAAGGCAACTGCTATGATTGCTACCATTGCTGCACTGGGAGCAGGCGCCAAAGCAGCTAATGTTAGCTTTGATGAGGTAGATGGCTATTACCAATCCAATCTGGAGTTTAACCGGGTTGTCGGCGGTGGCTCTAATGCCGAGAAATCATTGAATAGCGATCCTTACGATGAGAGTCAGGAATCGATGAACACAATGGATATTTTATTTGGTGGTGTCTCCGATGTGCTGATGAAGAGCCGAAATGAGTTTTTTATGAATGAGTATGCGATTCATTATTTTGAGCCATTTGATGTGATGATGTGGGGCAATTTGCTCGATTCAGTAAAACAGCGTGATGCCTCACTGGCAGGAGATTTTCCGATTGATGATCTGATGAACAGTGGCAGTGCAGAGGAAGCGCTGACGATGCTGACAGTAGATCAGCAGCAACTGGAATATATCGTGTACGGCTTCAATGGCCCCGTTGCCAATCTAACAGCCGCATACACCGAAATTTTTGGTGTACGACTGGCGATTCGTACGGCTGAGGGCTTAGTGAAAAATGCACGACTGGGACATCCCCTTGCAGTGCTGGCAGCTGGGATCGCTTACGGTGTAGAGCGTGCCGTTATGGATATGTTTGATTTGTTTAGCAAAGGACATACGGATCTATCGGATTATTTGAAGGTGGAGTTTGAGTATCGTGATTATTTGCGACTATTTTTACTGCAAACGAACAATGAGAAAAAGATGTCTCGAATGCTGGCACTTATTCGCTATAACACAAAAATCAATCCACAGGAACGAGATACGTATGCAACTGCCCATGTGCGCACAGGGATGAAGGTATGGTTTTTGCCGGGCATTACGAAGATGCTACGCTCCGGTTATAACAATAGTTCAGTAGAGCAGGGTGTATATTATGCGGATCAACAGGCAGATTACAGTTACTAATCCGGTGAAAAGGCTACGACGTGAAGAAAAGGGTAGCATCGTTCTAGAAGCGGCGATGGTACTCCCGATCTTTCTGTTTGTTACTATTTTCCTCGTATATATCGTACAGATGACATTGCTATCCACCGCTCTGAATAACACCGCATCGGATACTGCAAAGTATGTGGCGACACATATGTATCCGGTAAAAATAGCAGCCCAGGCGGTGGATAATGCTCCTATTATGCAGAAGCTGAGCCTGACCGATCTTGCAGCAAAGTATAGCTCTGTCTTCCCTTCGCCGTTAAATGATTGGATTCAGGATGCAGCAAGTACAGGGGATACTCGACTTCGTCAGCTTAAAAATCAGGCTGCCGCAGCGGTACTGGATTCATCGATCAAGCCGCTTATTGAGCAAGTGTCTTCGGATAATGGTCTTGATTATGATCGTATCCATGTAACCGAGGTGACGGTACCGGATTTTTCAGGTGATCCTTATTTTGGAGTAGAGCTAAGTTACGAGCTGCCATTCAAGGTGCCACTTATTTTCAAGCCAATTGTATTACAAGCGCGTGCTACAGAGCGTCTCTGGATCGGGGATACTGGAGAAGGTGAAGCAGCCTCCAGTGATGATAGTAAGGAGGAAACAGGTGTACGTGTCGTGTCTGTACCGCATCCTGCACATCCTGAATCGCTTATTTCCATTGCAGCCACAGCGCCTGCCAATTCGCGTGTGAAGCTAGAAGTCCACTACAAAAGTGGGGTTAGCACTGCACAGGGGCTAGGAGAAGCGGTCGCTGATGCGAATGGCAATCTGATCTGGACATGGAAAATTCCTTCTTCCGCTTCGGCAGGCTGGGCAACGTATGTACTGACGACAGAAGACGGGCAAAAAATCCGCGGTACATTTGAGATTGCTACGTACGATGGTCGTCCAGTTGTCTCAGGTGCCCCAGGAACAGGAGCTTATCCTATACCCTAATTCGTAATAGGAGCAGTACGAGTGGGTGCTGACTGTGATGCACACCGAATAGCGAAGCGGTGAAAATGGCAGGGACGTCATTTTCGTGAGTAAAGGAGTCAACTGAAATGGAAACGATATTTATAGGTAGTGGAGTCTTTATTTTATGGGCATGCTGGACCGATATCCGCGCACGCAAAATTCCAAATCTGCTTAATCTGATCTTTGCACTCACAGGGATCATATATCACACTGTTGATGCGGGCTGGGAGGGAGCCTGGTTTGCTAGTAAAGGCATGCTGCTAGGCTTCGGAATCATGCTGCTGTTATATATTATGCGAGCGGTTGGCGCAGGTGATGTCAAGCTATTTGCAGGAATTGGTGCATGGTTTGGATTAGCGATGACGGCGCAGGTGATGATGTATTCCATTTTGTTTGCTGGCTTGATCGGTATTGTGATTATGATCTGGCGTCGCGAAACGATTGTACGTATGCGAACCGTATTATGGCGTATTACAGGAGCTTTATTGTGGAAGCAACCGATCCGACCTAACCAGGCAGAGCATCAGCAATATTTAACGTTTCCATTTATGACAGCGGTATTGCCTGGGGTGATTTTCTGCTATCTATATGTGTGAAATGACGAGACTAGAGGAATTATAGAATGAAGAAATAAGGCAATAAAAGAATAAAAACTCAAGTGATTGTTGATCACAAAAGATTGGAATGGGGTTAGGAGGGAATTGTGTTTATGGGTAGTGCATTAACACAGGATTTTATTCAGGATGGTAAAACATTCATGATTATTGATCGGGAGCAAGGCTTCGCGTCTGGCGAGTTAAGCCGCACGCAAACCGGTATGATGCTATCGAGTCGTATACAGGGTGTATTGCAATTACATTTGCATGAACTAAACATGAAGTCACAGCTACGCTACGATATTACAGGTAAACGGATGCTCAAGCATTGCCTGCAAAGTGAAGCGATTGGTATTGCTGAATATTTAGGATTGTTATTGCAGCTTGTATCGACGCTGGAAGAGAGCAGTCAGTATATGCTGTCATTATCTAATTACATTTTGGATGAAGATTATATGTTTATCGACGGTACATTACAGGCCGGGCGATTATATATCGCGTATGTACCTGTTACAGAATCACTGACAGATGAGCCAGTACAGGAGCATATTGCTCAGCTGGCTTCGCAATGGATCGCGGCTGTTCGAGAGCTTCATGGCAATATCGTACAGCAGATTTTGCGTTACTGTCAGGATCAGTCGTTTACACTGGCTGGCTTAAAGCAATTATTGCTGCATCAGCTTGCAGGAGGAACAATGGCTACAGAGCGGCAAAATCCTACATTTGGAGCATCTTATCCACCACGTCCGGGTGACCGGGATTGGGCAGCCGCTACCTATGAAGGAGCAATGTCAGCAGGAGGACAAGCTGCTGATTACAATAATACGGGTCAGGGATTTTCCAGCGCGTCTTCGCAGGGTTTACCTGGCTATGCTACCAATGAAGCGCCATACGCTCATCCAGCTGGCGCACGAGAAGTGCAGCGTGAACAAGCAGCTTATGGGCAGGGAGCTAGAGCAGATTGGCAGACACAGGCAGCATTTAAGCCTACACAGGGGATTGCTGGTATGTCATCTGCTGGTAGTATGGCTTCAGTTCAACAGGAAAATAAACCCAAACGCGCACTATTTAATACGAAAAAAAAGCAGGCTTCAGTGAACAGCAATCCAGATTATCAGGATACAGGAGATATGGAGCAAGAGCCCAAGAAGCTTCCATCCTCGTATCGGACGTATTTGCTGGCAGGTAGCGCTCTGTTAATTGCAATGATCTGGCGTTATGGTTATTTAGAGCATGGAAATGATCTCATGCTATATGGTTGCTCGGCATTAACGATTACAGTTGTACTGACGATCTATCTGATACTCAAAGGTAAAATTTCGATCGGTCCCAAAATTAATTCGGCTATTGAGCCTGTCAACGTTCATTCCGCAGTGGTTTCTAATGCTACACCGCTTAAATCAGGGCGCTTTGGAAGTAAAGCTAAGCAAGAGGCAGAAGCTTATGGGCAAGAGCAATGGCGCTGGAATAAAGAATCGATTACAGCTTCACCGATGAATCATCCAGCAGCGGCGATGCCGAATAGTGAAAGTGACGTACCACATTTTACTAACCATTCCGCTCCGTCACAGGAGTCTGTCCAGCAAAGAGAACGTAGCATCGCGGAATTATTTGGTTCGTTTGCACATTCGTCCTCTCGAAATAAATATGATAACGCAGGTGGGATCGAACATAACGGCTACGGGAATCGTAATGATCAGGCATCTGCTATGAAGACAGGGGCAGGATCAGTAGCGATGAATTTTGATTCAATGAATTCCCAATCTGCTAGTACAACGCGCGCATCAGATGAATATGGGAATTCGTATGGCAACTTTTCTAGTGAAGCTCATCAGTTTGAAAATCAAGCAGCAGGCTATGCGAATTATGCTCCTACCGAGACATTATCTTCCCATATGGCAACTGTGTTGCTCGATGAGCGTGACAACTCGAACCCGACATCTATGAGCGAAAATGTCTGGAATGGTTATTTGGAACGTCGTGATAAGGAGGGAGGGAGCAATGAGTCGATTCGTCTGCGTAAGGGAAGCTTTATTATTGGGCGTGCAGAAGATGGTGTGCACTATCATGAAAAATCGGTAGGCACCTCACGTAATCATGTAGAGCTGGAAGTACGCCAGGGACAGGTATTTATTAAAGACCTTGGTTCACGTAACGGTACACAGCTCAAAGGAGAAGCACTCGTTCCATATAAATCGTATCCCATGCAGGATGGAGATAGCTTTACTATAGCTAGAGCATTGTACACACTTCGGCTAACTAGCTGATACGAACTGTTTTGGAGTTGGAGTATTCAGTTAGTGGCCAAAAGCAATAAGGTAGCAATCCATGTAGAAGTATTCATAGAAGTGTTATGTAGCTAAAACAAATAGAAGTGAGATAAAAACGTAGAAGTGCTATAGCAATGAATTAGCATTAAATTAGAAATAAAGCAGAAATACCAACAGCAATAAAAAACGTGAAGATAGCAAAATTAGTAAAGTGCTAGAAGTGCTAGAAGTGCTAGAAGTGCTAGAAGTGCTAGAAGTGCTAGAAGTGCTAGAAGTGCTAGAAGTGCTAGAAGTGCTAGAAGTGCTAGAAGTGCTAAAGTCGTTACAACCAGTAAAAGCGATAACAGAAGTAAGAAGAAGTGCGAAGAATTAGAAAGCATAACTAGCAAATATAAAACAAAAGTTGAGCACAGCAAAATAGCAAGCTTCTCAATAAAGATACAACGTAGCAACAAACTATAACAAATAAGCCATGCTGAATAATACTGACAGAACCACAAAACTGCAGAACTACCGAACTATCACTGACTCAAACAAGTGAAATCACAAAACAATACCCGCAATTTGAAATCGCTTCTAAACATGCTTGTGCAGAACGATTTCATCTATTGCGGGTTATTGTGACTTTTCAGAGTCATATCGAATGGTACTACTGCGATCGATCGGTACTGTACTCAACCGTAAGCCCAGCCCAATTACACATCCACTCAACTTCTCCATATCATCAAGCGGATCATACATAGCTCAAATCACACCACACATGCACACATACATTTATTCATTTTCACGTATGTTTTCACGCACGCTTATTTTTGTGAACAGCAACTTCCTTCCCTTCCAGTTCAGCAATCGCTGAGCGTAGATCAGGATAGTGGAATGTAAATCCATGATCCAGTGCCTTTTGTGGGATCACCCGCTGACCTTGGAGTAGGATAACAGACATTTCACCAAGCACAGGCTTAATAGCGAATGAAGGCACATGGAACCAGTGTGGACGATGCATCACTTTGGCAAGGGTGGCGCCGAACTCTGCGTAACGCACCGGGCCTGGGGAGGAAGCATTTACCGGGCCTTCTACTTCTTTATTTTGAATACAAAAATCGATCAAGCGCACCATATCATCAATATGAATCCAGGATACCCATTGATGGCCGGAGCCGATTTTTCCACCAGCATATAGCTTATATGGCAGACTCATTAGTGGATAGGCACCGCCGTCTTTTCCAAGCACTATACTGATGCGTAGCTTGATCAGACGAACGTCCTTAATACTATCTGCAACAGCTTCCCATTGCTCGGCTAAGCTGGAAGGAAAGTTCATCGTACGTCGTTCACTGCTTTCGTCAAAAGTTTCATCGTCGGATGTACCGTAGATCGCCATAGCGCTCGCTTGCACGACAACCTCTGGTTTGTGTTGTAGCTTTTCAAGTGCTTTGGAAACGATATTAACGGTACGCATACGGGATTCGACCAGATCCAGCTTAGTTTTCGTTGTCCAACGTTGATTGAGCGATTCGCCGGATAGATTCACCAGCGCATCAACACCTTCGATCTTTTCTGGACGTTGCTCCAGATCATCCCACGTCATATAGTGAACACGTTCTGCACTAGAGCGTTCTGGTGTCAGATGCCGGGTGACGATGATGACCTCGTGTCCTTCATTCAGCCAGTATGGAACAAGATGCTTGCCGACAAAGCCTGTACCGCCGCAAATTACAATTTTCATAGCAATTCCCCCTTGGTCAGATCATAAATATGGATAATGATGCAATGTACGGATAAGGATTCATTTCATGATGTAATGATTCATGGTTAAGCGGATTCGCCGATCATCGAAACGCGATCATATGGGGTAGAATACGTTAATCATAAGGTAAGAATATGTTGGGGTTGTGTCAATCTATCCATTGCAGAGGATATTCTGCAAACCTGCAATCGTATGAGCTTGCTCACCGAAACGTGTGCAATTATAGGATGTCTTATCATGTATTACCCATGAATGAGGGCTACTGACCTGTTATTCTATTTATCATTTCTTCATCGAGGATTTCTAGCTTTCTGGGACTATTCACGTTAAAATAAGTGAGATTCAACTGGCGCTTTTATGAAGTGGCATACGGGTAAGCGTAGAGTATGCTATACGTTTTGCTGGGCATATGTATGTGTACATCAGGGAATTACAGTTTAAGGAACTAGAATATGCTATGGGGTTAGGTTCTATATGAAGTAGCATGATACCATGCGATTTGCACGCCAGCTATATGAATGAGAAGTATCGCCAGTAAGGACAGAGTAGCTTTCACCAAGGAGGAAAAGAACGTGTTGAAAATTGGTTCTCATGTATCGTTTTCAAATAAAGGTCTGCTCAGTGCAGCGACTGAGGCAGATCAATATGGATCAAGCTCGTTTATGATTTATACCGGCGCACCGCAAAATACGCGCCGCAAACCGATGGACACGATGTTTATCGAAGAAGGTAAAGCGAAAATGGATGCAATGGGCGTTGAGGAAATTGTTGTCCATGCACCATATATTATCAATCTTGGCTCGTATAAAGAGAACACGTATGAGCTGGCTGTGAACTTTTTGCAGGAAGAAATTCATCGTACGCATGAAATTGGTGTACGAAATATTGTTCTGCATCCAGGTGCGTTTACCGATATGGACGCCGAGTATGGCATCAAACGGATCGCGGCAGGTCTGGAGCAGGTTCTAGCTGGTGTACGCGAAACAGATGTAAATATCGCACTTGAAACGATGGCCGGTAAAGGAACAGAAATTGGGCGTAGCTTTGAAGAGATCGCTCGTATTATGGATCTTGTGCCGCACAATGAGCGTCTAACCGTATGCTTTGATACCTGTCACACGCATGATGCAGGTTATGATCTGGTGAACAACCTGGATGGCGTGCTGGATGAGTTTGACCGAACCGTTGGGCTTGATCGTATCGCTGTCGTGCACGTAAACGATAGCAAAAATCCAGTTGGTGCAGGTAAAGACCGCCATACTCCGATCGGCTCGGGTTGGATTGGCTATGAGGCGATTCAGCGTGTCGTACACCATGAGAAGCTGAAAAATCGTCCATTCATTCTGGAAACGCCTTGGATCGGAAAGGATGCGAAAAAACAGCATCCGATGTATGAGATTGAGATTGCGTTGCTGCGCGGTGATGTGGCTGGACGTTTTGGCAATGAGTTTGTTGACGATGTGGGCAAGCTGCACCAATTCTTTGATGGAAAAGGAATCGATGCGCGTACCTATGTGCTGGATACGTGGGCAGTGCTGAAAAACGATGCGAAAGCACGTAAAGCTGATCCGCGTGAGCCGCTGGAGCGTTTGTATGATCTAGTCGCGGAAGAAGGCATGTTTGCCACACTGCGTGAAGAGCAGATCAATTCGCGTCTGATTGCCTGGCTGGCAGGTAAACAATCACTGTAAGTGTTTCTCTATATCTACACTAAATATTCTCTACACTATTCTTCATTCATATTCTAATAATCCCGGTAAGCGCCGGGATTATTTTTTTGCATGTTCTTTTTCGCTTTAATGCGGTATATTAGAATAGTTGATTTCTGGCTTATGAGCAAGAAATCTATTTACTTTGCGTGCCATATCACATAGATTGTAATATAAGATATTTTGCCATATCGGCTAATTGGATGCAGTGGACGGTCAGTGTTGGGAATAAGAACATGCTGGAGCTGCTGAATAAAGAGCGAGTGGACGATCAGATCAGGACTAGCTGTAGCCTTAGGATGAAGCTAATGCGGATATTCAAACACGTATATTCGTATATGATGCAAGCTATGGCACCGATCAGATAGAAGAATATGCCATTGTATTGTTATTTAAGGAGGACATGAATGTATTATGGAAGTACATGTTAAACAAAATCGATCTGCACGCGAACCGCAGGATAACCGTGCACGTATGCTCATCTCCTGTCCGGATGGACCGGGTATTGTAGCAGCAGTTTCTCAGTTTTTGTATGAGCACGGCGCTAATATTGTGCAATCGGATCAATATACGATGGACCCGGATGGCGGCATGTTTTTCATGCGTGTAGAGTTCGATCTGCCGCAGCTGGCAGACAACCTGGAATCCTTACAGCAGAGCTTTGAAGGTATTGCAGGTCGTTTCCAGATGAAATGGACAATCAATCAAGTGAGTCGGAAAAAGCGTCTGGCTATCTTTGTTTCTAAAGAAGATCATTGTCTAGTTGAGCTGCTCTGGCACTGGCAGGCAGGCGATCTGGATGCCGAAATCGCTATGGTTGTGAGCAACCACAATGATATGCGCAGCTATGTGGAATCGTTCGGTATTCCATTCCATCATATTCCGGTTACAGCGGATACGAAGCAGGAGGCAGAGCGCCGTCAGCTCGAAGTGATCGGTTCGGATATCGATGTGATCGTGCTGGCGCGTTACATGCAGATCATCTCGCCATCGTTTATCGAGCATTATCGTAACCGCATCATCAATATTCACCACTCCTTCTTGCCAGCCTTTGTCGGCGGTAAGCCATATGCGCAAGCTTATGATCGCGGTGTGAAAATTATCGGTGCAACAGCGCACTATGTTACCGAGGAGCTAGATGGTGGCCCGATCATCGAGCAAGACGTGCAGCGTGTGAGTCACAGCGATAACGTAAATGAATTGAAGCGTATCGGTCGTACGATTGAGCGTGTGGTACTGGCACGTGCTGTACAATGGCATGTAGAGGATCGCATTCTAGTACATCAGAACAAGACGGTTGTTTTTAACTAATTGTGCTTGAAATAGATGCATGGTAATCCAAGCTATGTTGGATAGTTTAAAAGTATAGTGATGCCAAATGCCACTCTTATAATGAGAGTGGCATTTTTATATGGGTATTGAGTTTGCCACCCTTGTAGTAGACGTTAAATGAAAAGTATCCAAGCAAAGCTTATAGTATTATTTAACGAACTTCATTAATTCTACAAACAGTTTTAAGCTACCATCAAGCAAGTCGTGAATCTGTTTTAAATTCGTTTTAATCTTTTTCAAAATTTCTTTTAACATCACATATCCAAAGGCTCAATCAATAATACTTCCATTAATTTTACTATTGTGTAATTTTATGCTAAAATGTAAACGTTATCAAAATACATATCAAAGGAGAGCGTAACTATGAAATTTGTGAATGTGGCTTGGAAAATGCTTGTATCTTCTGCTCTAGTCGTAGGAACACTTGCTTTCGTTTCCGCTCCAACTTCTGTTTCGGCTGCGCAGCCAACTTTGAGTGTGCCAACAGCAAGTAAGTATGTAGAGGTTCGCTTGCCTAATAATCCGGGGCCAACCTATTACTACAACCGGGGAGGGTATTCCGGCACGTTAAACTATATTGCACAGGATACCAGCGGCTATATTTTCGGTGGTTATGTATTTTCGAATTGATCGCTGAGGATAGAATTCAATTTTAAACTTGAGGATCAATAACCAAACAACTGTAGGATAAGCATACCCATCATATACATGGGATGGCGAATCTAATGCTATAGGCTTCATTCAAAGTGTACAGCAGCTAAATACGTAACATCCAAACAATAACAGCCTTTCTTCCAACCGACGAGACGAAGCTCATCCTTCATCTGTCTGTGAGATGCAAAAGGCTGTTATTTTTTATTCCCTTTAATGCGCGGTTAATATTGAAATGCTATTTTAAATGAGCATGCGTCTAATCAGCATAAAGAGCCAGTGATTTCATATCCGTTTATCCGGTACATTTGCTGGCTCACGATAAGGAGCAGACTGGACTCATCATACTAGCCGTCCACATTCCGTTTACATTCAAACCGGATCAGCCAGCTTACTTCCGCATCTGCAAGGCACCAGCAGCACCAAGCACCAGCCCATACAGCACATGCCCGCTCAGCCAGTACATATAAGCCTGCCAGTCCTGCAACGCAGGCACACGATCAGACAGCATCGTTAGTGGGAAAAATAATAACGATGAGGCGAAGCCAAGCGTCAATCCTGCCAGCCACGGATGCTGCCAGCGTGTGATCCACCATCGGAAAAGAACACCAAGCACGAGGGCAACCACCAGATGCAGCGCAAATTCTAACCATTCAGGCAAGCGTGGTGGCAATAACGGAATAAAATCAATATTCAACAATAATGTGTACACAAGTGATCCGGTGCGGTACTGAATCCATTTCAATACAAGCCCGAGCACGATGCCGCTGATCAATCCAGCTAGCAATCCCTGTCTAATAATCGTACGCAAAATACAGTCCTCCTCTTTTCGTATAGGGGATATTGGGTATAAATACAGTGGAACAAAATAACGATATGGTAAACTGTCCAAACTAGTGTTACAATGGACAAAGGGTTAATAAGTCAAATTGAAAGACTCAAGGGACATATTTCATTTGAGAGGTATTCAAACGGAATAGACGATCTTGTTTCAAATGAAATAAGAGCCGAGCACCTCGCTTTACCAAGAAGAATGAGGAGGATTAACATGACTGACAAGAAACAAGAGCAAGAACAAAGCATCTCCAAATCCGAAAACTCTAACGTGGACAATCTTTCGATTTCCACAATTCGTACGCTTTCTATCGACGCAATCGAGAAAGCTAATTCTGGACACCCTGGTATGCCAATGGGCTCCGCGCCAATGGGTTACCAATTGTTCGCTAAAACAATGACACACAATCCGGCGAACCCAACCTGGGTAAACCGCGATCGTTTCGTGCTGTCCGCAGGTCACGGCTCCATGCTATTGTACAGCCTGCTGCATCTGTCCGGCTACGGTCTGGAAATGGACGAAATCAAAAACTTCCGTCAATGGGGAAGTAAAACTCCAGGTCACCCTGAATTTGGTCACACTGCTGGTGTAGATGCAACAACTGGCCCACTGGGTCAAGGTGTAGCGATGGCAGTAGGTATGGCAATCGCTGAAGCACATCTGGCAGCTACTTATAATAAAGGCAACGCTAACGTAATCGACCACTTCACTTATGCAATCTGTGGTGATGGCGATATGATGGAAGGCGTAGCGAGTGAAGCTGCTTCTATGGCAGGTCACATGAAACTGGGCAAACTGATCATGCTGTACGATTCAAACGACATCACACTGGACGGTAAAGCAGGTCTGTCCTTCTCTGAAAATGTAGAAGATCGTTATAAAGCATACGGCTGGCAAGTACTGCGCGTAGAAGACGGTAACGATCTGCCTGCAATCGAAGCGGCACTGGCAGAAGCGAAAGCTGACACTTCCCGTCCAACACTGATCGAAGTGAAAACAGTGATCGGTTATGGTAGCCCGAACAAACAAGGTATCGGCGGTCACGGCGGTACGCACGGTTCTCCACTGGGCTCCGCAGAAGCGAAGCTGACAAAAGAATTCTATCAGTGGACATATGAAGAAGATTTCTACGTACCAGAAGAAGTACGCGAGCATTTTGCAAAAGTAAAAGCACGCGGCGTAGAAGCCAACAAAGCATGGGACGACATGTTCGCTCAATACAAAAAAGAAAATCCAGAACTGGCTGCTCAATTTGAGTCTGCATTCTCTGGTAACCTGGCTGATGGCTGGGATAAAGAACTACCATTCTACAGCACAGAAGACAAAGCGGTATCGACACGCGTAGCTTCTGGTAATGCACTGAATGGTCTGATCAACGGTGTTCCTCAGCTGGCAGGCGGTTCTGCTGACCTGGAGAGCTCCACAATGACTCACCTGAAAGGTCTGGACAACTTTACACCAGATACTCGTGCTGGCCGTAACATTTACTTCGGCGTTCGCGAATTCGCGATGGCTGGTGCAATGAACGGTATTGCTCTGCACGGCGGTATCAAAGTATTCGGCGGTACGTTCTTCGTATTTACCGACTATCTGCGTCCAGCTGTACGTCTGGCTGCTCTGATGGGTCTGCCTGTAACGTATGTACTGACTCACGACAGTATCGCTGTTGGTGAAGACGGTCCTACACACGAACCAATCGAGCAACTGGCTTCTCTTCGCATCATTCCAGGTCTGACTACAATCCGTCCTGCGGATGGTAACGAGACTTCGGCTGCATGGGCACACGCTGTTGAAAACAAAGGCGGTCCAATCGCACTCGTGCTGACTCGTCAAAACCTGCCAATTCTGGCTGGTACAACAGAAGGCGTACGCGAAAACATCAAAAAAGGTGCTTACGTGGTATCCGATGCTAAAGCGGGTCAACCAGTAGCACAACTGATCGCAACAGGCTCCGAGGTTCAACTGGCTGTTAAAGCACAGGAAGCTCTTGCTGCGGAAGGTATCGAAGTTCGCGTTATCAGCATGCCAAGCTGGGAACTGTTCGAAAAACAAGATCAAGCATACCGTGATTCCGTTCTGTTGCCAGATGTGAAACCACGTCTTGCAATCGAAATGGCTCAAACCTTCGGTTGGGAGCGTTATGTGGGCGATAAAGGCGCAATCCTGGGTATTACTACCTTCGGTGCTTCCGCTCCTGGCGACCGCGTAATCGCTGAGTACGGCTTCACTGTAGATAACGTTGTACAAAAAGTAAAAGGTCTGCTGTCCTAAGCTTTTTGGAACACGTATAGAATAAATTGCTTACAAGGTGCAGAGGTGGCCAAGCGCCGCCCCTGCGCTTTTTTCTGATATATTTCAGAGCGATTGTAGATTAGATGGCAGCGCGAGGTTGTAAAATTGCTGCTGTCACAATGCTGAAGGTAATGCCATTACACATGCAGGGAGCGGAATGACGAATGAGCCAATTCGAAAATGTAACTGTAATTAAGCAAGCAAATGTATACTATGATGGCAAGGTAACGAGCAGAACCGTATTGTTGCCGGATGGAAGCAAAGTGACGCTGGGCATTATGCTGCCAGGCTCGTATGAGTTTGGTACAGATCAGCATGAAACGATGGAGATTCTGGCAGGTAAGCTATCCGTTCTGTTACCAGGTAGCGAGGAATGGCTGCACATCGATGGTACAGCTACATTTGAGGTGCCAGCCAATACACGCTTCAAGCTGGAGATCAGCACAGTTACCGACTATTGCTGCTCGTATTCCTGATCGATCCTACTGGTTAGCTATAACATAAGTCATTGGTCATGGCAGATGGACTGGATTATACTGACGTCTGGCTAGCATCTTCGTATGCGAGAATGACTTGTATGGTGGCATTCTAGTTTTGGAAACCGGATAATCCGGGTAAACATATCGGTGTGTGCTACATGTATACATGGCATGGGTCTGTGTTCCGACATCCAGAACATTTCCGCTCCGCTGGATACAGACCAATCAAGCTTGTCGATTAATGCATGGATTTGCATGGCGTAAAAGAAGAGGCTGTCCGGTCACGACGTATGCAGCCTGCTATGACGCTATATACGAGTGAATGGTCATTATGCCTGACGCTTAATGGAAGTACAGATGTGATGCGTTATCGGCATCCTGCGTGCATCGGCTTGCATTGATGCGTGCATCGCGTCATACTTAACATTGGGTTTGCCTCGCACAGCCAGTTAGAAAGTGATGAGCTGGCTGCCGAGGGTACGGTGCAGCAAGGTGCTGCATACAGAATGAATTTATGGGAGGGTATTGAATTATGTCTAAAAAAGTGAAATTTGACTACAGCAAAGCTCTTTCTTTTGTTGCTCAACATGAAGTGGATTACTTCGCTGAGCCGATTCGCCTTGCACATGAGCAGCTTCACAACGGTACAGGTGCAGGCTCTGACTACCTGGGCTGGATCGATCTGCCGAACAGCTATGACAAAGATGAGTTCGCTCGCATTCAAAAAGCAGCGGCGAAAATCCAGAGCGACTCCGATGTACTGATCGTAATCGGTATCGGCGGCTCTTACCTGGGTGCGCGCGCAGCGATTGAAATGCTGAGCCATTCCTTCTACAACGTACTGCCAAAAGACAAACGCAAAACACCAGAAATCTACTTCGCAGGTAACAACATCAGCTCCACTTATGTGAACCATCTGCTGGAAGCGATCGAAGGTAAGGATTTCTCGGTTAACGTTATTTCCAAATCCGGCACAACAACCGAGCCAGCAATTGCATTCCGTATTTTCCGCGCTGAGCTGGAGAAAAAATACGGTAAAGAAGAAGCAAGAAAACGCATCTATGCGACAACAGATCGTGCAAAAGGCGCACTGAAAACACTGGCGGATGCAGAAGGCTACGAGAGCTTTATCATCCCTGATGATGTAGGTGGACGCTACTCCGTACTGACTCCTGTAGGTCTATTGCCAATCGCGGCAGCGGGCATCAACATTCAGGAAATGATGGACGGCGCAGCAGCGGCAGCCAAAGAATACAGCAATCCAAATGTTGCTGAAAATGAAAGCTACCAGTACGCAGCGGTACGTAACGCACTGCACCGTAAAGGTAAAGCGATCGAAATTCTCGTCAACTACGAGCCATCCCTGCACTTCGTATCCGAATGGTGGAAACAGTTGTACGGCGAGAGTGAAGGTAAAGACTTCAAGGGTATCTTCCCAGCAGCGGTTGATTTCTCGACTGACCTGCACTCCATGGGTCAATTCATTCAGGATGGTAGCCGTAACATCTTCGAAACTGTGATTCAGGTTGAAGAAGTGGCAAGTCATATTACGATTGAAGAAGATCCAGAGGATCTAGATGGTCTGAACTTCCTGGCTGGCAAAACGCTGGACTTTGTTAACAAAAAAGCATTCCAGGGCACATTGCTAGCACACACTGACGGACAGGTGCCTAACCTGATCGTTAACATTCCAGACCAAACGCCATATTCCTTCGGCTATCTCGTCTACTTCTTCGAGAAAGCCTGCGGCATCAGCGGTTACCTGTCTGGCGTGAACCCATTTGACCAGGAAGGCGTAGAAGCTTACAAAAAGAACATGTTTGCTCTGCTGGGCAAACCGGGCTTTGAAAAGCAAAAAGCGGAGCTGGAAGCACGTCTTTCCGAATAATCCAGCGAGCATTTGTTTGAATTTGCGGAAGAAGCTTCTGTAAAGGTCTTTTCGACAGAGCTACTTTTGATGTAAAATAGGATAAACTTCACGAGGAAAGCAGTTCTCTGACCGGAGTGTCGGGGGGCTGCTTTCTTGATACCTAAATATGGTGTATGATATCTTTAGTAACTGTGGGAAGACCCTCGGTGCTATCATACCCATATCGTGCAGGCATTTGCTCATGAATATATACTAATACCTATTGTTTGTTCTGCCTCATACGATCGGCAAGAATGATCTTATACAAGGAAAGGAACATCATGACAACAGACAAGCCAGAACGCTACAAAACGATACAGGAAGCCGGCGAAAAAGAGATAGTGATCAAAAAGTCGCGTTTCATCGGTCACTCCAAGCCAGTGGCAACAGAGGAAGAAGCACTCGAGTTTATCGAGAGCATCAAAAAACAGCATTGGAACGCCACGCATAATTGCTCTGCCTATCTGATCGGCTCGCGCGGAGAGCTTCAGCGTCAGTCCGATGATGGAGAGCCAAGTGGTACGGCGGGTAAGCCGATTTTGGAGGTGATCAAAAACCAGGGGTTGCAGGATATCGTCATTGTGGTCACTCGTTATTTTGGCGGTATCATGCTAGGTGCAGGTGGATTGATCCGTGCGTATACGGATGGTGCAGTTGCAGCGATTGAAGCAGGCAAGGCGATCACGCGTGTGCTCCATCAGCAGGTGCGGGTCGAGATTGATTATACATGGCTTGGAAAACTGGAAAATGAGCTGCGTAATCGTGATATTCGCATGGGGGAAACGGAATTCACGGACAAGGTCATTTTAAATTGCCTACCGGTTGCCAGTGAATCGGACGCATTTGAAGCCTGGATGACCGATCTTACTCAGGGACAATCCGTCATTACACGGGGAGAGCAGCGTTACTTTGCAGAGTGAACGATCTGTAGGGATTGCAGATCATACCGGATAAGAAGAATCGATGACGTCATGTATCCGCTCATGACCATCATCTGGACTGAAATTGGCAAGCGGGGTATGCCGTTTTCGAGCTATAGATGGCGAGTATACAGCCATACGTACAGACAGATGATACGGAACGGATCATGCAAAATGCTTGCTTGAAGGGGAATCACACTATGGCGCGTAGAGCGGTTGAGCAGGAGTTATCAAGAGAGAGAATTTTGGAAGCCGCTAGGCATCTATTTGTGACAAAAGGATATCGAGCGATATCGATGCGAAGTATTGGTCAGCATCTAGGCTACAGCCATGGTTCGCTTTATTATCATTTTAAGGAAAAAGCAGAATTGTTTTATGCGATTGTGATGGAGGACTTTGATCATCTATGTCAATTGCTGAATCAGGTAAAGGATATGCCAGAGCAAGGGGAGACGAGCAAGGTGGAACGTCTACTGCTGGAATTTATTCGCTTTGGACTGAATAATGCGCACCAATATGAGATCATGTTTATGATTCGTGACGAAGAGCTGCTAAGCTATTGTCGTGCTGAGCAAGCACGCTGCTTTGAAGTGTTTGCTTCGATTGTGAGAGGCAATATGGATCTGAATGAGCATTCGCTGGAAGCAATGCATACCGTGCCATTGAGTTTATTTTTATCGATCCTTGGCTTTATCTCGTATTATATTCAGGATCGAGTCACGTATGAGGAAGTCGAAGCTGCCGCCAATGCGCATGTTAAAACACTGTGCCGGGTACTGTGAGCGAAACGTTGAAGGTTAGAGGATAACGCCTCTGTTCAGCCTAGCTTTGCTTTACACTCGTTCAGGCATCCCGGTGGGGCAAAATACAGTAGAAGTAAAATCTATAGTGAAAAAGGATGTAAACCATGGATGCTGTGCGTCTGCACACTTTAAGACTTTCCCCTGTCAAAACGTTGAATCCCTATAGCGGACGAGGGAGTCAGAGCAAGGATAATCTTACCGATCACGGTAATCAACATAAAAGGCGGCTCACCTGATGACAGAGATCAGGAAGCCGCCTTTTTGTGCGCTGTATTCTCAACCTGTTATAGCTGTATAGACTGTCGATCCTTTTATAAACTAACTATACTTCTATGAACTAACTATACTTTTATGAACTAGCTATAGCTAAACAGAAGGGGATAACTAAAAAGAAAGTTATCACTAAATAGAAGGCTATAGCTACATAGAACAATTATAGCGATAGAGAACAATTATAGTACCCTCAGCCTTCCATAATTTTCACTACATATTCACGTGTACGTGGCCCATCGAACTCACAGAAATAGATACCCTGCCAGCGTCCTAGCAGCATATGCCCACCATCAATAATGACTGTCTGAGATGGCCCGGTTGTGATGGACTTGAGGTGTGAGGCTGTATTGCCTTCCATATGGCGATATTTCGGATGCTCCCACGGATAGACCTCATCCAGTCGCATTAATACATCATGCTTTACGTCAGGGTCGGCATTTTCATTAATCGCGATCCCTGCTGTCGTATGCGGGCAATAAATAATGACAATTCCGCTTTGAACGCCGCTCCGGCTCACCAGTGCAGCTACATCTCGTGTAATATCTCTAATTTCATCGCGTTTATGGGTTGAAATTGTGATCGTTTCTAGCATCGTATTCCCTCCTGATTGGCTTTTTATCAGTCTGGTGCTTACACTCGTTGTTCTTGCACAAAATGATCGTCAAATGATCATTTTCGGCCATGATTCTGCTCTTATATTACCCGAATTGGCTATAGCTTGAATAGGAAGGTGAAAAAGTAACTGTAACCGATACAGTTTCAGTCATGCTAAACATAATTCCACGGTAGGGTGACAAATGTGTTAAAATCGCCTCTATTCAGCGGTATAACGGTCATTTTTATCTCAGAAAAGTCTAAATTAGAGCTTTTCGTCGCCACTATTAATCATTTTGGCAAAAAGTTGTGAGGACATTGACGCAAATGTGACGATTTTGCTAAAGTATGGCTAAGATTTAAAACCAAGTATCCTAATAGGAAATAAAGGTTAAATGAAAAGATTCGAACGCATTATACCAAATCAATCGATATAATGACTCGGATGCAAGGAACGGAGTACTCGATCTGAACTATCACTGGTCAATGGTAAAGGGGTTATGACGTGAATAATACCTGGATTCGACACAAGGGCTGGACATGGGGCTTTCGCACAACTGTATTACTTTATTTTTTGATACTGATCGTACTGCCGATTGCAGGTGTATATGTGAACTCGCTATCGGATGGCTGGAGCGCATTTGTACAAAATATCGCTGATCCGATTGCATGGAAGGCGGTGCTGCTCACCTTACAGCTTGCACTAGTGGCAACGGTTATCAATGTGGCGATCGGGACGATGTCTGCCTGGGTGCTTGTGCGGTATGACTTTCCCGGCAAATCGCTACTGAACAGCATTGTCGATCTACCGTTTGCGCTGCCGACTGCGGTGGGAGGGCTGATGATTCTCGTGCTGCTCGGGCCGCATAGTGTCGTCGGACGTGCGGCTTCGGCACTTGGACTGGATCTGGTATTTCACCAGCCAGCGATTGTCGTGGCGATGGTATTTGTTACATTTCCGTTTGTGATTCGGGCGATTCAGCCGTTGCTGGAGGAGCTGGATACATCGGCAGAAGAAGCATCGTACACGCTTGGTGCATCGCGTGCATTGACCTTTTTTCGAGTGATTTTACCAGCGATGCTACCAGGGATTTTGAGTGGAGCGATGCTCGCCTTTTCACGGGCGCTGGCTGAATTTGGAGCGGTTGTACTGGTCGCTGGTAATATTCCGGGACGAACGCTGACCGCATCGGTGTACATTTTCGGCGAGGTGGAGAGCGATAATGAAGCAGGGGCGGCAGCCGTCTCTATTCTGCTGCTCACCTTATCCTTCTTAATTCTATGGTTGATTAATCTCGTGCAAACAAGGAGAGCGGACACATGAAAAGATTATGGATTACGCTCACCTGGCTCGTGTTCAGCATTCTGATTCTGATTCCGCTTGTTGTACTGGCAACAGGTGCCTTTGGTGAAGGCACGAGTGGTTTTATAAAGGCACTGGCACGGCCAGAGGCGCTGCATGCACTCAAGATGACCGGCTTGATTGTGCTGGTCGTTACGCTGCTCAATGGACTATTCGGCATTATGATGGGCATCTATCTTGTACGTGCGACATGGCTGAGTCGGCGCCTGCGGCAATTGTTTAACAGTATTGTCGATCTGCCTTATGCGGTATCGCCGGTTATCGGTGGTCTGATGATCGTCTTGCTGCTTGGGCCGGATACGATTGTAGGTGCATTTTTCGAGCAGATTGGCTTTAAGGTAGTATACGCATTTCCGGGTATGGTGATTGCCACGCTATTCGTCACTTTTCCGCTTATGGTACGCGAGGTGATGCCT
Source organism: Paenibacillus hunanensis (assembly GCF_014645615.1). Lineage (GTDB taxonomy): Bacteria > Bacillota > Bacilli > Paenibacillales > Paenibacillaceae > Saccharibacillus > Saccharibacillus hunanensis. The sequence continues at coordinate 494,552 of NZ_BMMB01000001.1, forward strand.
GTACTACAGGAGCTGGGAACCGATCAGGAGCAGGCGGCTTCTACACTGGGTGCATATAGCTGGAGAACGTTCTGGCAGGTGACCTGGCCATCGATTCGCTGGGCGGTGATCTATGGAACGATTCTGACGGTGGCGCGCTCGCTGGGTGAGTTCGGCGCCGTGCTGGTTGTGTCCGGTAACATTATTAACAAAACGCAAACGGCGACAACGCTCGTTTATCAGGATATGGAGAACTTCAATGTGACCGCAGCGAATGGCGTTGCGCTTGTGCTGGCGGTATTCTCAATCGGGCTATTACTGCTCATGGAGCGTGCGAAGAAACGAAAGGAAGTGCATTGATATGCATATCGAGGTTCGCAATCTGGACAAGCATTTTGGTCAATTTCATGCGGTTAAGGACGTCAGCTTTTCGATTGAAAAAGGGCATCTGATCGGTCTGCTCGGCCCAAGTGGTGGGGGTAAAACATCGATTCTGCGTATGCTGGCAGGGCTGGAGACGCCGGATAGCGGTGATATCGTATTCCACGGTCAGCGTGTGAATAATTTGCCGCCACAGGAGCGAGAGATCGGCTTTGTATTTCAGAACTATGCGCTATTTAAGCATATGACTGTATTTGAAAATATCGCCTTTGGTCTAAAGGTAAAAAAGCTCAAGAAGCCTGCGATCCGCGAGCGTGTACAGGAGCTGGTAGAGCTGACAGGGTTGTCTGGATTTGAGAATCGCTATCCTCATCAGCTATCCGGTGGGCAGCGTCAGCGTGTTGCCTTTGCCCGTGCGCTTGCACCGGAGCCACAGCTCTTACTACTGGATGAGCCATTTGCCGCGATTGATGCGAAGATTCGGCAGGAGCTACGCACCTGGTTGCGCGAGCTGATCGAGCGTGTCGGCATTACCTCGATCTTTGTCACCCATGATCAGGATGAGGCGATTGAGGTTGCTGACGAGATTATGATCATTAATGGTGGACGTGTCGAGCAGAAGGGGACACCATGGGACATTTATAAGCAGCCTTCCACGCCGTTTGTCGCTTCCTTTATCGGGGAATCGACCATTATTGAGGATGTGAATCGACTGAAGGGCTTTGAAAATAGCTCACAGGCTTCGCGTGCACTGATTCGTCCCGAGTATATCGAGATCGGTCATGCTGGTGAGTTCCGTCTATTATCAGCTACAGAAAAGGGAACCGTGCGACATCTCCATTTCCGTGGAAGTCAGTGGATGGTCGAGGTGGAAGTGGGAGCAAGCCGTCTGATCACCTATCGTTCGCTGGAAAAGGAAACGCTGGAGGTTGGACAGGAGGTACATGTGCTGGTGCACCGTGCGTACCTGTTTAACGAGGAAGAAAGCTGGATTGCTGAAAATGCACTCAAGGCGGACAATGTGTCGATGTTCATTTAAATACAGCCGATACGTAGCAGAAAATACTACAGGTACAGAATGGGATCATCGGTCAAATGGCTGATCAGAGGGAGGAAGCCGACGTGAAAACAATACGAATAGCTACACGTTGGAAACGATACAGTATCGGTATGCTGGCAGTGCTCATGCTGCTGACGGTAGTTTTATCTGGTTGCGGCAAGAGTGCCAGTGAACCATCCGCAGCAGCGGCATCTGCGAATAACGGGGACGTAACGCTAGTGATCGGTGCATATAGTGTAGCTAAGGATGCGCTTGGTGAGATTTTGCCCAAGTTTCAGGCGTATTGGAAGCAGAAGACAGGGCAGACCGTTACTTTTCAGGAATCGTATGAAGCTTCAGGTACACAGGCACGAGCGATTGCAGGTGGCTTTGAAGCGGATGTAGCGGTACTGTCACTGGAAGGTGATATTGATAAGCTGGTCAAGGCTGGTCTGGTCAACAAGCAATGGAAAAAGGAAGCACCGGACAATAGCATGATCACGCGCTCCATTGTCGTGCTCGGGACACGCAAAGGGAATCCACTCGGCATTCATAGCTTTCAGGATTTGACCCGTCCTGGTGTGAAAGTGCTGTATCCAAATCCGAAAACCTCGGGCGGCGCACAATGGGACATTAACGCTATCTATGGTGCCGGACTGAAAGCCTCCGAACGAACAGAAGGCAAAAAAGATCCAGCCGCCGCCAAAGCATTTCTGGAGGCTGTGCATCAAAATATCGAATCGCTTGATAAAAGTGGGCGCGCCTCGATGGCAGCCTTTGAATATGGTGTCGGTGATGTGATCGTTACCTATGAAAATGAATTGCTGGCACGGATGGCAAAGGGAGCGGCGTATGATCTGGTCGTACCGGACGATACGATTTTGATCGAAAATCCAGCGGCTGTTGTCGATTCCTATGTGGATAAGCATGGTACACGCAAGGTGGCAGAAGCATTCCTGCAATATTTGTACACACCGGAAGCGCAGGAGATTTTTGCAAAAAATGGCTTCCGCCCGGTTGACCAGACTGTATTCAACAAGCATAAGCAGCAGTATCCAACGCCGCCAGGACTGTTTGATATTCAATATCTTGGGGGCTGGAGCGAGGTACGCAGCACGTTGTATTCCAAGCGTGGGATATGGTATCAGGTGCTAGCAGGTATTTAAATGCGCTTGTATGCAGATGTGAATGATCTCTTACACTTCATTATCTGTTATCTTTTACGAAGCTAGTTCTTACACTGTTATCGGCGATGGTATCAGTAGATAATATTAAGTAGATGATATCAGTAGAGGATCGATGGCGCGGCATGCTAGTATGGAGAGATAAAGCTACGGAATAACGTCGTTTTACATCTCCATGTATGCAGAATAGAAAACCAGGGAAATAAATAGGGGAAAAAGCGCGAATAGCGGCTTTTCCCTTTTTTGTATGTCTATAGTCATCCCTGAAGAAAAGGGATCGATTTGCGGTAGGAAGTTGGAATGAGCGGATGTCGCAAATTTCAGGAAAATGGTATACTCTAAGATATAATCCTATGGATATAAATAACTATAGTTCAATATAAACAGCCTGACTTTTTTATTCGCAATTACGGCTGAACGGATCGCGTCCTTAGCTACTTCGCTGGCGCAGATCGGAAGCGCGGTTTTCTCTCGGTAGGGAGTGGTATTCGGGCATGAGGTGATGGCGATACGCCAGGTAGAGCCTGCTTCATCATCCGTCCGGTATCATCCATCAGCGTGTGTACCTGTAGCAGACGATCCAGGCGGTGTATACGTTGGAGGTAAGCTTGCCAATCCACATACTGTAATCATGACGAGCAAAGATGATATCATCAGGCACAAGGAGAGAAGACGGAATGAACGGACGCATAGTGGACCGATTAACTTTTTTGGGTACCGGAGATGCGATGGGGGTTCCCCGCGTATATTGTGATTGTGAGGTGTGCGAGGAAGCACGTAGTGGAGGTAGTAACCGTAGACTGCGTTCCTCAGTACTCATCGAAGGTACAGGTGGCGATTTCCTGATGGATTGCGGGCCTGACTGGCGATTGCAAATGGAAATGATCAATCGACGTGCTGATATTACCGATATTGTGATTACACATGCCCATTTTGATCATATTGGTGGGCTACCGGAATGGGCAGATGCCTGTCGCTGGCAAAATAAGCAGGGACGTGTGTTTGCACCACAGGAAGTGCTTGATCTGATCCTGCGCCAATTTCCATGGATAAGTCGTCATCTGGAAATGATCGCCAATGACGATGGCATGATTTTGAGCGGCTGGAAGCTAACGCCGTGGAAGGTGAATCACGGGCACAATGGGTATTCCTACGCGTATCGTCTGGAAAAGCAGGATTTTAGCTGGGTATATTGCCCGGATGCGATTGGTCTGACGGAGGAGCAAAAGCGTCCGTTGGATCGACTGGATCTACTCGTGCTCGGTACGACCTTTGTCCATGAGCAAGCAGAATATGAGACACGCTCGGTGTATGATATGCATGAAGCAGCGGTTTTAATCGATGAGTTTTCCCCGATTCAGACGATCTTTACTCATATGTCGCATGATGTGGACATACGGAAAAGTCTACCTTTACCGACAGGTGCAACACCTGCACGTACAGGGATGACCGTGGATCTGGGTAATTATTCTGCACTGCTGCCTGAGGAATAATAGGAATACGTACAGTACTATACTACAGCATATGCTAGCTCACGTTATGGCATTCAATTCCCTACTCGATATGGATAAAAGCCGAGGCTGGTCATGGATTGGCTTCGGTTTGGAACCGGGGAACGGAATGCTATATTCTTATATACATGAAGTATTAAGCTACATAGCAATGGAATAGATATAACATGAACCGCTATCTAATGATAACGGTTTCTTTGTGTTTTTCGGATGATTATTTGTATCAAACGACTTAATTTTAGCTATTTTTAGTCGGATTACGTAGGATTATGTAGTCCGAACTTAGGATTATAAAAAATGTCATTATTCCTTACAACATAATCCTAATAAATGGCTATTTTGTACATATGAAAGGAGGAGTAGGATGATAACCTTCCATGAAGTTAACAAATTTTATGGTAATTTTCAGGTGTTAACTGGAATCAATCTCCATGTCAAACCAGGCGAGGTGGTGGTTGTGCTTGGTCCCTCCGGTTCGGGAAAAAGTACGATGCTCCGCTGTATCAATCGTTTGGAAGAAACGAGCAGTGGTCAGCTTACGGTCAACGGAGTTCGCGTCGATGATCGCAAAACCGATCTGAACAAGCTACGTCGCAATATCGGCATGGTGTTTCAGCATTTCAATCTATACCCGCACAAAAAGGTCATCGACAATATCACCCTTGCTCCAATCAAAGCGCTCGGTGTCTCCAAATCCGAAGCCCATCAAACCGCCATGCACTATCTGGAAAAGGTCGGTATTGCTGACAAAGCACAATCCTATCCATCCCAGCTCTCCGGTGGACAACAGCAGCGCGTTGCGATCGCACGCGGACTGGCAATGAAGCCACAAATTATGCTATTTGACGAACCCACCTCCGCACTCGACCCGGAAATGGTCGGCGAGGTACTCGACGTTATGAAAACACTCGCTCGCGAAGGCATGACCATGGTCGTCGTCACCCACGAAATGGGCTTCGCCCGTGAGGTAGCCGACCGCGTCGTCTTTATGGATCAAGGTAAAATCATCGAAGAAGCACCACCCGAACAATTCTTCTCTGCCCCACGCGAAGAGCGCGCTCAGCTATTTTTAAGCCGCTTGCTCAATCATTAAATGATATAGTGATGCACAGAACGGAGGGAAGGAATAAGAGGAAAGGATGATTTTTGAGCACGGGAATCTACATTTTACTCTTACTCCGTAGATTCCTGTGCGAGACGAGAGTCCGTCCCCTTATTCCTTCCCGGAGTGGTCGTCATCCTAAAACAAAATTCCAAATGAAAAGGGGAACTACGATGATGAACAAAAAGAGATTTTCATTACTGCTCGTATGTATGATCGCACTGGTAACCGTGCTTGGAGCATGTAGCACGACAACCGCTCCAAGCGCAAGCAATGGTGCAGGTGGAACGGATAGTGCCAGCTCACAGCTAGATCAGATCAAGCAACGTGGCAAGCTAATCGTAGGTGTGAAGTACGATACAAAGCTGTTTGGTTTAAAAGACCCGTCGAGCGGTAATGTCGAAGGGTTTGACGTGGATATGGCACATGCGCTCGCTAAAAGTATTCTGGGCGACGAAAGTAAGGTGGAGCTGAAAGAGGTTACTTCCAAAACACGTATCCCTATGCTGAACAATGGCGATATCGATATGGTTATCGCGACCATGACGATTACAGATGAGCGTAAAAAGGAAGTCGACTTCTCAGATGTCTATTTCCAGGCGGGTCAATCGCTGCTTGTGAAAAAGGGCAGCCCAATCAAAGGTATTGAGGACGTAACAGCAGATACAACGATTCTGGCAGCAAAAGGTGCAACCTCGATCAAAAATATTGAAGAAAAGGTGCCTAACGTGAAGGTGCTTGAATATGATAACTACCAGGATGCTTTCAACGCACTCAAGGCAGGTCAGGGTGATGCGCTGACTACGGATGATGCAATTCTGTACGGTATGGCTGCACAGGACCCGAACTATGAGGTGGTTGGAAAACCATTTACAGATGAGCCTTACGGCATTGCTGTGAAAAAAGGTCAAACCGCACTCGTGGAAGCGATCAATAAAGGTCTGACCGATATGAAGGCAGACGGTTCGTACAATGAGTTGTACAAAAAATGGATCGGTAAAGAGCCTGAAAGCAAATAATTGACCGCTTCAACATCGAAGCGATCTGGCGCTGGTAGACCAGTTGATGAGAAAAGGTGGGCCAGTTGTGCCCATCTTTTTCATTCCTAACCGAAACAGACGTTAAAGCGAAAACAATCTATAGGATACGAGTCCGAAGTAAAGCTGAAGGAGGGATGCTGGATGATCGATTTTTCGATTCTAGTTAATTATTTCCCCTATTATATCGAAGGTTTTCTGAATACGATTCTGGCAAGTGTGCTGGCGCTGATTGGGAGCTTTGTGCTGGGTTCGATTCTAGCGGTATTCCGAATTACAGGTGTGAAGCCGCTGCAATGGATCGGTACAGCATATGTTGAATTTGTACGAAATATACCGCTGCTGCTCATCGTATTCTTTTTCTGGTATGCTTTGCCGACATTTGGCATGCGACTGGATGGATTTCAAGCAGGAACCGTTGGGTTGACGATCTATACGGCTGCTTTTATTGCGGAAGCGATTCGTGCAGGTATTCTCTCTGTACCTAAGGGGCAAATGGAAGCGGCACGTTCGTCAGGCATGACCTATGTACAGGCGATGCTACATGTCGTTTTACCGCAGGCGATCAAGCTCGTCATTCCGCCGCTGAGTAACCAATTTATTAACCTGATCAAAAACTCCTCTGTGCTGACTGTCGTTGCAGGTCTGGATCTGATGTACTTTGCGGATAAGGTCAATGGGGATAGCTATGCAACGGTGAGTGCGTATGTATTTGCTGGCTTGTTCTATCTCGTGCTGACTTTGCCGATGAGCTACGGTTCTCATGTGCTGGAGCGTCGACTGGCGAAAAGCTCATAACTCGCAACATAGGAGGCTATTTTCTCCGATCATTGCTATCTGTGAAGTATTTGTACTGATCGTGCTGATGAATAGTGCTCCAGCTACCGAGCAACCGGAATGAGGACACAGAAAGAAGGAGGAGTATTATGGATTTTGCAGGAGCTTATTCAGCTGATAATTTGCGCTTTCTGATGGAAGGGCTGAAAATGACATTATACATCGCTTTCTGGGCGATTCTGCTGAGCTTTGTGATCGGCTGTATTATTGGAGTCATTCGTTATATGCAGGTGCCTGTCGTTTCACAGATTCTGGCGGTGATCGTGGAAGTGCTAAGGAATCTGCCGCTGCTGCTGATTATCTTTTTCGTGCAGTTTGCGATTCCGCAAATCAATGTGTTCGGCTTGCAGTTCAAGTTTACCGTTCCAGCAGGTGCGATCATTGCACTGACACTGTTTGAAGCGGCGATGATCTCGGAGGTCGTACGTGCCGGTCTGAAGTCGATTCCGAAGGGACAGGTCGAAGCCGCACGCTCGTCTGGTCTTGGCTCGATTCAGGCATTATGGCATATCGTACTGCCACAGGGCCTGCGCCGGATGGTACCCCCACTGGTGAGTCAGTTTATCTCACTACTCAAGGATACGTCACTGGCGGTTATCGTTGCACTGGCAGAGCTGATGCATAATGCACAGATTATTATCGGTCAAAGTCCGAACTATTCGATTCCGATTTTGTTACTTGTCGCCATGATCTATTTTGTTGTAAATTATACATTATCCCTGATCTCTAGACGCCTGGAGACCAGAACTGCCTGATCCTCTCTATTGATATTGATCGACCACCGAATGCTGCTGGTGAGTATACATGGCATGAAGCGAGTAGGTGATCATGTGAAGAACGATGGCAGAAGGCCGGTTTCCGGAAGGAGGCCGGCTTTTGTTGTACAGAGGGGCAAGGTGTTAACAGAAGGGCATTGTATTTTTGCGATCAAAACCGCATGAGAGGGACATTTTATGGTAACATATAAACAATTTCAAAAATCGGCGAGTGTCGTGCTTTCCACATTCCGGAAGCCTGTCGCCCGCTTCCGCCGCAAGGAGGCTGAAGGGCGGATGCCTGCTCTGTTCAGAAACGAAAAAATACAGATGCTTGTTGTGGCGCTTGGTACAGCTGTTGCAGGGGAATTCAAAATTAATCCGGTGCCGGGTGATCTGTTTCGCATTGGACTTGGTGGCAGTGCTTTTTTGTTGTTTTTGTTGTTAATGTCCCGACTTCCGTATATTCGCACAGGCTTGTATACGGCGGTGACGGTAATTGTTTTTCGTATGGTGCTGGATTACGTGTTCGCACCGGATAGCTTTGGCATATGGAGTAGCTTACAGGTGCATACCTCGGGTGGTCTGTATTATCTTACCTTCGCGTTGGGCATGTCGCTTATTCAAGGTCAGATTGAGCGGATGCATCTGCTGTTGCTTGGTGTGGTGGCGACCTGTATTGATTTTAGCTCCAATACGGTGGAAATGGTATCACGCTGGCTGCTTAATGGCTCGGATATTTCCAATCCCGCGACATGGGGCTATATTGCGCTGGTGGCTGCGTTACGTGGATTTTTCGTAACTGGATTGTACAGCAGTATTGCGGTCAGTCAGATTCGAGCGCTATCGCAGGAGCAGAATAAGCGGATGGAACAGATGCTATCGGTGAACTCGGGGCTGTATGGCGAAGTGTTTTATTTGCGCAAGTCGATGGATACGATTGAGCGTGTAACGAGCAGCAGCTATCGGCTCTATATGGATCTAAAGCGCGCAGAACTGAAGGAATTCAGCCAGCGTCAGCTCGGTATTACCCAGGAAATACACGAGGTGAAAAAGGACTCGCAGCGTGTAGCGGCTGGACTGCTCAAGCTATTCGATCAGGAAGCGCAAACGATGCTGGCGATGTCCGAAATTATGGATTATGCCATTCGTGGCAACCGTAAATACGCGGTGATGCTGAAAAAGCAGGCGGTGATCAGCGCCTATCTGGACGATGACTTTGTCACCTCAGATTATATTCCGCTTCTTACCTTGCTGAATAATCTGCTTGCCAATGCGATTGAAGCGCTCGGTCCGAGTGGTTCGATTGAGCTACGAATCGAACAGGAGGCACGCTGGACGGTCATTACGGTATCCGACTCAGGAAAAGGGATTCCAGCCAAAAATCGAGAGACGATCTTTGAGCCTGGCTTTACAACCAAGTTCGGCGAGGGTGGCAGTGCGGCGACTGGTATTGGACTGTCGCATGTACATGATATTATTTCCTCACTTGGCGGCACGATCAAGCTGTACTCTGATGAGCAAAATGCGCCGTGGACAACGATTTTTCGGGTAAAGCTACCAACTGGAGCGCTAAAAAAGGGGGAGTAGTATGGGATTGACTTTTTGTATTGTGGACGATGATCCGGCAACACGAGCGATGCTGGAAAATATTATTCAGGAGAGCCGCCTGGGGGAAGTCACGGGAACGGCACGCGGTGGCGAAGAGGGCGCACGGATCATTATGGAAACACGCCCGGATGTCGTGCTGATCGATTGGCTGATGCCCGATCAGGATGGGCTGGAAACGATTGTACAGCTCAAGCGACAGGGCTTCAATGGGAAATACGTGATGATCTCGCAGATTGAAAATCAAGAAATGGTCGGGGAGGCATACCAGTCGGGGATTGAATTTTTCATCCGTAAGCCGATTAATCGAATCGAGGTCGAATCGGTGTTATCGCGTGTAAGTGAGCATTCCGAGATTCGGCAGTATCTGAATGAACTCAAGTCCTCGCTGTCCAAGCTGGATACGCTCAATCTGTTATCAGCCGATCGTCAGGCAACAGCTTCGGTAAAGCCGCGCAGTGTGAGCGAAGTGGTTCGTCCTATTTATATGAATCTTGGCATTGTGGGCGAAGCAGGCTGTAACGATATTACGGCAATTATGGAGCTACTGCTGGAAAATGGGCAAAGCGGCCCTTTTCCACCACTCAAGCAGCTGTATGAAGGGGTAGCGGCAGGGTACAAAAGCACGCCGCGTGAGATTGACAAGGAAGCCAAAGCAATTGAGCAGCGTATTCGCCGTACAGTCACGACAGCACTGACGCATCTGGCTTCGATTGGTTTGACGGATTACGGAAATCCGAAGTTCGAGCATTATGCGCCACTGTATTTTGATTTTGAGGATATTCGGGCGAAAATGAAAGAGATTGATGAAGAGCGCGATGATGGCAAAAGCAAGGTGAGCATTAAGAAGTTTTTGCAGGTGCTGTATTTGGAGGCGCTGGATCAGATGCAGAGTGCTTGAGCGTAGTGATGGCTTTGCAGGCATGGATTTAGGTTTATGAGTTTAATTTCATAAGCTTAGTTATATACTGGAGCTAGTGTGATCATGTCGGTAAGGAATAAGAAATAAGGAATGAGCGCAGGTAGAATCTGTGAATCGATAGATTAGGATGCAGAATGAATTCTCAGGCTCAGAAAACGTGAAAATCCATCCCAATCAAAGGTTTAATGCTTCTTTACTGTATAATATTGAACTTATATAGAGGAATGTTCTAAAGTATTTAGAAACACGTGCGTAGAAGTACGCACCTAGAAGTATGTATCAAAAAGCATGTATCAAAAAGCATGTATCAAAAAGCATGTATCAAAAAGCATGTATCAAAAAGCATGTATCAAAAAGCACCTTGCAACGAGTATAGGATGATCTGTCCCTTAAATAAAGGAGATGATCCTATACTCGCTGGCAAGGTGCTTTTCAGTATGGCTAATGCCAGAAGCGATTCTTTTTTACCGAATCATAATGAAGCCGGATGGAATTAAACAGAAGCTTCTTCTGGGTTCAGGATGAACTTTTCGATCACTTCTTTGACGCCATCTTCATTGTTGCTAGCTGTGATATAGTTAGCGATCGCTTTGAGTGGTTCGATGGCGTTCCCCATTGCGACACCAAGACCTGCGGCTTCCAGCATTTCGTGATCGTTCCAGGAATCGCCGACAGCGATAGTGTCTTTCAGATCGCAGCCAAAGTGGTTAGCCAGGAATGTGAGTGCAGCACCTTTAGTGCCTTCTTTGTGCATGATTTCCAGGAATTCTGGCTTGGATTTGGTAATGTGTACGCTATCGCCAAGCAGCTCGCGCAGGATCGGTTGCAGCTCATCCAGGAAAGCAGGATCGTCGATGATCAGCATTTTGGGTGTTGGCAGCTCCATCAGCTTAGCGAAGTCAGGCTCGATATAGTATTGGGTACGGTTGAGCGTCGTGTAGTCGATCAGATGCTGGTTCAGCTCGCGAGCATATAGCTTGTCATCGATATACGTTTGCAGATGCAGGTTATGCTCGATGCAGTAGTCATGCAGCTTGCGTGCAGCTTCGACTGGAACATAACGCTCATACAGCACCTTTTCGTCCATCAGGTTTTTGACGAGTGCACCTTGATACGTAATGATCGGCACATTCAGACCCGTTTGGCGAGCAATCGCTTGAGCGGATGCATACGCACGTCCCGTTGCGAGTGTGACTACAGTTCCTTTCGCTACAGCTTGCTCCAGTGCTTGCTGTGTCGCAGGGGTGACTTCCTTGTCGTCATTGATCAGAGTGTCATCGATATCAATCGCAATCAGTTTATACATTAGGGGTACTCTCCTTCTATCCAGTTGATTTTATCTATATGAAAAGGGTTGAAGCTATGATTGTTTAGCGGTGGTAAAAGGGAAGATAGACAATCGTACAGGGAACGGATTTGAGCTTTCCATGCTTGAGCTGTCCTTTGCAGCTTAGTCTTCCAGCAGTACCAGTCCGATAAATTCGTCCAGCTCAATATTGCCAAAATAATGCTTGATGTCCACGCCGCTCATCGCTTCGCGCACGCTAATCTCCTCATAGCGCTTACCACGCAGACGATCCTCGATATCTGCAACATCGCCAATACCGAAAAAGTCGCCGTAAATTTTGATCTCCTGAATGTGACCATCCTTAATATCCATACGAATATCGATGATACCCACCGGGAACTTACGTGTGTGCTTAATGTTGGATGCTGGCGATTGACCATAGTTCCAATCCCAGTTACGATAGCGTTCTGCTGAGATTTCGTGAATTTTGTTCCAGTCTTCTTCAGTCAACACATATTGAGGCACATCGGCTGGCTCTACGCCGAAAATATGACGCAGAATCTCGTCGCGGAACTGCTGCATGCTCAGCGGCTCTTTGAGGAATTCGGATATATTCGCTACGCGGCTGCGTACAGACTTGGTGCTTTTGGATTTGAACTTTTCCGGGTTCACCTTGAGTGCAGATTGCACATTGTCCAGCTCCGAATCGAACATAAGTGTACCGTGGCTGAACATACGTCCGCGCGTGGAGAACTGTGCATTACCAGAGATTTTACGCTCACCGACCTGTAGATCATTGCGTCCAGACAGATCGGCATCTACGCCAAGCTGCTGCAATGCCTCAACAACAGGCTGCGTGAATTTGCGGAAGTTGTGGAAGGACTGTCCGTCATCCTTGGTCAGGAAGCTGAAATTCAGATTACCATGATCGTGATACACTGCACCGCCGCCAGATAGACGACGCACGACATGAATGTGATTTGCTTTTACATATTCGGTATTGATCTCTTCGATCGTATTTTGATGCTTGCCGATAATGATGGATGGCTCATTAATATAAAAGAGCAGGTAGCTATCATCCATTGGCAGATGCTTGAGTACGAATTCTTCTATTGCCAGATTGATGGTCGGGTCATTAATCCCCTGATTATCGATAAAGAGCATAGGGCGTTCCTCCAGTATTATTTACCTTGTACAAAAAGTAAGATATTTTGCTTTCGCAAAAATCACTCTTTCATTGAACCCCGTGTTAGGAAATCGCTAACACTAGAAATGGAAGCATACAGGCGCATAGCCTTCTTACTTATTGTAAACGAAACCGTCAGTAAAACCAATTGAATGTTGCAAAATGACAGTATCATACTATCACCGTCTGTAGAGATAAATTCCATTTCCATCCATAATGTCGTTTTATAGGAAAAAGGGAAGGGTAATAACAACTAACGCTTGCAAAAGGAGGCAAAACATCATGAATGATCAAGCACGAGAATTGCTGAAAAGTAAGCAGGAGAAGAACGAGCACAATCAGGATATGAAAAAGTTTGTAGAAGGTAAGGAGCATGCGCCTGATCTGGAACAGGGAGTGTCCGATCAGAACCAGCCGGATCAGCAAAATCGGATGAAAGATCAGGAGAACCGTATCACCTGATCGAAACACAATATGCAATACATGGGGCGCAGCAGGTGCATCACCATATAGCTTTATCATACAAGGTGGAATCCCCTCCAGCTCAGCAACGAATGTCACTCATTCCAGGATGAGGAGCATGCTGACGGTTGGAGGGGATTTTGTCGTGCAGTATACTCCTATCTATAAAGGCAATTGTAGCTACGATTATTATGCCCTATAATCAGAGGGATTGTATTCGTGTTGACCGAAGGTACTGAATAATGGCAGAGATGCCGCAAAAGGAGACTGTATAATGAACTTCAATTCTTCCCAACTACGCTGGTTGTCCTCAATCGTTATGGCAGCTATGCTATCCGTGTTACTTGCCGCATGCGCTCCAACACAGCCAGCGCCGACAACACAGCAGCCTGCTACCGAAAGCACAGAGTCGAGCAATACTAGCTCATCCTCCAATGCAACAAGCTCGGCTGGCGAGCAGACTACATATCCACTCACGATTAAGGACGCAACAGGCTATGACTTTACATTCAAAGAACAGCCTAAACGCATCGTATCCATCTCTCCAGCGGAGACAGAAGCCCTATTCGCGCTAGGACTGGATCAACAGATTGTTGGTGTATCCGAGTATGACAATTATCCTGAAGGCGTAAAAAGCAAAGCGCGCATCGGCGGTGTGAGTAAGCCAGATGTGGAGGCGGTTGTAGCTTTGCGTCCAGATGTGGTGTTCACTGGTATTTCGTCCAGCGAAGCGCTGGTAAAGGAGCTGCGTGCTGCGGGCATTCCTATTTTCAAAACAACGCCAAAAACGATTGATGATGTGATAAGTAATATCGAGCTGTATGGCAAAATTACGAATCGTCAGGCAGAAGCCAAGCAAGTGACCGATCATATGCGTGAACAGGTGAAAAGTGTGACGGATGCGGTAGCATCGCTAACACCAGAGCAGAAGAAAAAAGTCTATATTGAGTTTTCTCCCGGCTGGACAGTGGGGAAAGGCGAATTCATGGATGAGATGATCACCCTTGCCGGTGGCACGAATATTGCAGGCAATACGACAGGCTGGCATGAGATCAATGAAGAAGCAATCGTTGCCGCTGATCCTGATGTGATCCTGTATTCTAAACAATCGATGGATGCAACAACCAATCAGACGCTCGATCAGATTATTCGCGCTCGTAGTGGCTGGAATAAGATCAAAGCGATTCAAAATAATCAACTGTTCGGCTTGGATGACGATCTGGTGAGCCGTCCGGGTCCACGTGTTACGGATGGTCTGGTCGAGATTGCTCATGCGATCTATCCGAATCTATTCAAGCAATGAGTCGTCAACACGTATGGCCGTTGCTGCTATTTCTCATTTTGCTGGTCATTAGTGTGGTATTGAATACAGGAATCGGTTCGGTATATATTCCGGGCGGTCAGATTACGCGTATTTTGCTGCATCATATTCCCGGTATGCAGCGCTGGATTACACCGGATTGGAGTGAAGCAGCAGAGCAGATTATGCTGAATATTCGCCTGCCACGTGTGATGCTGGCACTGCTCGTAGGAGCAGCACTGGGGCTGGCAGGAGCGGCTTTTCAAGGAGTGCTGCGTAATCCACTTGCTGATCCTTTTACATTAGGGGTGTCATCGGGCTCCTCTGTCGGAGCGGCGGTACTGATTTTTACCGGATATCAATATTCGTTATTTGGCGGCTGGACGCTGCCATTAATTGCTTTTGTCAGTGGAGCGATTACGTTATATATCGTATTGGCACTGGCGCGAGAGCAGGGCAGAATTCCAACGGGAAGCTTGATTTTATCGGGTGTAGTGATGCAGTCATTTCTCGGAGCGATTGTATCGTTTCTAGCATCGATGTCAGAAGGCAGTGTGAATGAGATTATTTTCTGGACGATGGGTAGCCTGAGTCTGCGTGGCTGGCCCTATGTACTGGCAATGCTGCCCTATGTGGTGATCGGTATCGTGCTACTCTGGAGTCAGGCGCGTGCGATGAATGTGCTGTCACTGGGCGAAAGGGAGGCCGCGCATCTGGGAGTTCATGTTGATCGCACGAAGACGGTTGTACTGATCATCGCTACCTTAATTACAGCAGCAGCGGTATCTGTATCCGGTGTAGTCGCCTTTGTCGGCCTGGTCGTTCCACATATGATTCGCTTGCTACTGGGACCCGATTATCGATTATTGATTCCACTATCGGCCATCGGCGGAGGCATCTTTCTCATGTGGGCAGACACAGCGGCACGTACCGTGCTGGCACCTACGGAAATTCCACTTGGTGTGGTGACCGCTTTTGTGGGAGCGCCGTTCTTTGCTTATTTATTACATCGCAGCAAAAAGAAACAGCCCGATATGATGTGACGGTGCTGCTCCTCAGCTAATTTCACTATAAAATGCACCAAGCAAACATTCAAAATTACATTGCAATATCAAATAAGTAGTAGAAAAATGAAAAAAGTTCAATATACCTATACGCACTGGAGGTGGAATGATGCTGTCAAAGTGGAAGAAACGAAGTACCACCCCATCCAATCCATACGATCATTCGTCTACATCTGCTGGTCATCGTCATCCTGTCCTCCAGCTAAAAGAACTGACGAAGCGCTATGGCGAGCAGACCGTCCTGCATGAGATCAACTGGTCGGTACAGCCTGGCGAATGCTGGGGCATTGTCGGCCCCAATGGTAGCGGCAAAACGACGTTATTGCAGCTACTAGCCGGCACAGAGCATGCCCAGCAGGGCGAAATCTTTTTGCAACAGCGTCCACTCCATACCTACAGCCGCCGTGAGCTTGCACAGCATACAGCAGTGCTGGGACAGGAAGGACTGGCACCATTACACTACCCGGTCAAAGAAGTGCTAGCGATGGGACGCTATCCTTATCAAAACTGGCTCGGTCACGACCAGCTAGCTACAGCGGATCAATTGCTAGACGAGATCATGGAACGACTCGATCTAAAGGAGCTTGCCGATCGCCCATTGGATCAGCTGAGCGGAGGACAACGCCAACGTGTAGCATTCGGTAAAGTCATGGCACAGCAGCCCAAGCTACTCCTACTAGATGAACCAACCACCTATCTTGATATCGCTTATCAGGTGCATTTTATGGAATGGCTAGATACATGGCGCAGAGAAAGCAACATCACCGTCATCGCCGTACTACACGACCTCAACCTCGCCGCCCGCTATTGCGATCGATTACTAGCCCTACAAGAAGGCCAAATCATGATGCAGGGAACCCCGGAGCAATTAATGGAAGAGTCCGTCCTAAAACAACTCTTTCGAATCCGCCCCGCAATCGTCCATCATCCCGATATCGATGTCCCCCAGCTGTTATTAAAACGACGTTGAGATGCACTAAAACAGCATACTTACTACTGCTGCTTAAATCCTGTAAGCAGGTATTCCAGATCAAGATCAGCTCCCTAAAAGGAAGTAGACACAGCATCAAATGAATATGCAATTGTCTCGCCGCTAAAATGAATACTGCTCTACTGTTATTTAACTGCGATATTCATTCATAATATTCAACCAACGATCGAACAAGGATCAGGTGTCTATGATTTAATCTTTAATAGTGCGATCTTCCATATTTCAATAAAGTGAATGCACCTTAGATGATTATAATGCTATCAATAAAAAATGCCGTCCCCTCCAAAGGCGAGGGGACGGCATTTTTTGCTCGAATGATGTAATACTCACTTTTTTGATTAATCTTGATAGGTTGATCTGAATGATAAGTTTCGTATCACAATTTGTTGAGATACGAGATACGAGATACGAGATACGAGATACGAGATACGAGATAAACCGCACAGAACGAAGGGAAGGAAATAAGGGGAAAGGACGATTTACAGTGTTAGCGATCTCCTAACATGAGGTGCAATAAAAAGTGATTTTTGCGAAGCAAAATATCTTACAGCTTTGGAGGGGCGGGAATCTACAAGTCATTCCTAATCCGTAGATTCCCGCGGCTCCACTGAGTCCGTCCCCTTATTCCTTCCCGAAGTGGTTGCTGCCCACCCAATACTCTATCCAATAGACTCTATTAAGCAGCTCAATCTCACTAACCCCGCACTCTATTTAAGCGTAAACTTACTAACCGCATCCTGCAACGACCGAGCCTGTTCATTCAACTCTTCCATAATCGCCGCATAAGCAAACATCTCCGATGATTGACGATCCGTATTCTTCGCAATCCCTTGAATATTATCCAATGCCTTCTGCGTAATTTCAGCCGTTTCATCTACCGAAGCACTCACTTCCTCAGACCCTGCTGAAATCTGCTGCGTAGCTGCTGAAGCCGATTGTACCGTCATGTTCACCTGCTGTACCAGCTCAACGAGCTGATCAAATGACTGACCTGCCTGCTGCACGAGCTGTGTACCGGATTGGACTTCCTCGCTAACACGATTCATCGATTCAGTAGATTTGAGCGATTCCTCACGAATGGATTGCAATGCTGATTCGATCTGCTGAGCAGCTCCGCGTGATTGATCTGCCAGATTGCGAACCTCAGCCGCTACGACCGCAAAGCCGCGTCCATGCTCACCAGCACGAGCCGCTTCAATCGATGCATTCAGCGACAGCATTTGAATCTGCTTGGTGATCTCGCCGATGGACAATAGAATCTGACTGATCGATTCCGAACGATTAATGAGCATTTGAACCGATTCGCGTGTGTCGGATACAACCATTTCAACCGAATTCATTTGCTGAATCGCATGCTGTGCCATACCGTTACCGGATACCGCGTGATCGGAGGCTTGTCCCAGCTGCTCTGAGATATCCGCAGTCGAGGAAGCGATATGCTGAATACCGTTAGTGATTTCTTCCATTGCACGTGCATTTTCCGTTGAAGAAGTGGCGATCATTGTACTTCCGTCCTTGATCGTAGTGATCGAGTTAACGGATTGATCGACCATGCCCTGCATTTTGGTGATCCGTTTGCTAAGCGCTTCTGTACCGAATAGAACTTTGTCCGAGCTATCGATCACATGATTTACCATCATGCGCAGATTCTCAGTCATCAATCGGAAACCGCGTGCCAGCTGAGCGATCTCGTCGCTGCCCTGCATCTTGATATCCTGTTGCAGATTCCCCTCGGCAACAAGACGGGTATGACGTACAAGACGTGCGAGTGGCAGGGTGATTTTACGACTAAAACGATAAGCGACGAACAGACATACTGCAACCGACGCGATGGCTACGATGATTGTAGTTACGATCAGGTTCGTTATAATGCCGCCAACAAAGCTTGCATCCATGCTTGCTGCTACGAGAACAGAGCTGCCTGGAATACGATAATAATAGGTCACATGTGCGCCATTTTCAGTCGAGTAGAGGTCAGTGAGCAATTTACCTTTGTCCATCGCGATGTTGATATTATCGCTCAGCTCTACTTCCTGACCATCCTTGAAATTCTTCGATTTGTTGGAGGTAGCAGCAACGACTGCCTTATCCTTATCGACACGAAGCACATACAGATTATCCAGCTCATACGTATTCAACTGATCATTAAGATACGTTTCCAGCTTCATAATTTCGCCTGTATTTCCCTGTGCAGCCTGCATTACCTGTGTATTATCGATTCCTTTTAAAATCCCATCCATTGCGATACTTAGCACCTGACGGAATTGAGGTACCACATTGTCATTGACCACTCCACGGGTCATAAAATAGAAGAACGTACTCATTACAAGACAAACTACAATAATAAGGAGAGCAAAAGTAACCATGATCTTACGGCTAATCGATTGATTCATTCGAAACATACATAATCCCCTTCCTGTACTTGACACGATGCGAGATCTAAGATGTAAATATGCCAGTTCATCCTGTCTTTGATTCAAACACAGTTTACATACGTTAAAATAAGTGACGTGAGCAGTGAAATAAATTATCCGATTAAGGATCTAATGTAACAAAAGCCGGTCTTAGCGACTTTAGGCTTATTTTGTCAATAAAACATCCGACTCCCTTCAAGCTTCCGGAAACATATAATCTGTTAGTAGCAGTAAATATGCAAAACCAGGCTTTATACATGCTTAATGAACTAAGTAAAAAGACTTAAATGATTATCTATATTATATCAATTGACCGTTGTTTGAATAGTTCTTTGAGTCGATAAAATGATAAAAATACAAAAAAATCTGAAAAACAACAGCATTTTCGTGAAAAAATCTATAATATTTAACATATAGCTAACATCGTATTTTGCTTTACAATTTATAGGTGATTAGACGACACTACCTTTAAAACAAATGTTTAATTGCAAATGAAGCATGATGGGACGGCTCCGTTTCGCTAGCTCATTCAGTTTGAAACGCTTAAAAAAGGATACTTTTGACAGCAAAACAGGGTATTTAGACACAAATTGGGGTTGTGGAGTCGGTATTCCTGTGATAAAGTAAAACAGTTTTCAGCATGTTTCGCGGTTCGTAACCATCCCGCGTTATCAAAACTAGGGGGAAATTGGTGTGTTTAACCTATGGTGGGGTATTTTATTCGTTCTTGTTACGTATACATTATTTGTTCTATGCTATCGTCTATTTGGAATTAAAGGGATCTATGGCTGGATTGCGATTGCAGCGATTCTGGCGAATATTCAGGTGATCAAAACGATTGAGCTTGTCGGTGTCGTGACCACGCTCGGTAATACGCTATATGTGAGTATGTATCTGGCAAGTGATCTGCTGAATGAACGATTTGGACCACAGGTCGCTCGTCGTGCGGTATGGTTTGGCTTTCTCACATTGATTATTACGACGATTGTAATGCAGATGGCGCTGCAATTTGAGGTGGCACCTGGCGTGGATATTTCAGCAGATGCGCAGAGCGCACTGGAGCTTATTTTTGGACAGGTCTCGATTTTACTGATTGCGAGCCTGACCGCGTATCTGGTCAGTCAGCTGCTCGATGTACGTCTGTATCGCTGGCTGCGTCGTTCATTTCCGAAGCCAGAGCAGCTATGGATTCGCAATAATGGTAGTACAATGATCAGCTCATTTGTCGATACACTGATCTTTTGTACGATTGCATTTCTCGGCATTTATGATTGGTCGGTCTGGCTACAGATTCTGTTTACGACCTATATTTTAAAGTTCATTTTGACAGCAGCAGGCACGCCGTTCCTGTACTGGGCGCGTACCTTTAAGGCTCCGGCAGAGGATCAGCCCTTATTGCTGCGCCATGGCTCCGCGCATAGTGAAGCAGAGCGAGAATGGACTTGATTGGCTGAGCATTTTCACCGGACGGGTAGCGCAATAGCTATTCAAAACAAACCAAGCGATGGATACGCAGCATATGCGTATCCATCGCTTGGTTTTTTATTTACAGCATCGAAGCACGCTTCTTGAATATAGAAGCAGGCTTATGGACTGTAATAGATATTGTATAAAAAAGAGCAAAGAATGCTTCGGTCTTGTATACGAATCTACACTATAAAATAAAGCATAGATTGTTAGCCTTGCTAGCGTTACAAAGCATAGCTCGCTTGGCTTTAATTTAGCCGATAACTGTCAGCTCTTTCGGGAACGAGGATAGCACATCTACACCCTGATCGGTAACGATCACATCGTCCTCAATACGAACGCCGCAATGACCCGGAACGTAAATGCCTGGCTCCACGGTGAACAGTACGCCCGATTCCAGCAGGTTCTCATTTCCGCCATGAACCGATGGATATTCGTGCGTATCCATGCCCAGTCCATGTCCAAGACGGTGGATGAAGTATTGTCCATAGCCGGCTTCCGTAATCACATCGCGTGCCGCTTTGTCGATCGAGGCAAAGGTTACGCCCGGACGAGTCGCTTGAATGGCCGCTTCATTTGCAGCGAGCACCGTATGATACACACGAGACGTTTCCTCATCGATATCACCGAGTGCAAACGTACGGGTAATATCCGAAGCATACCCATTATAAAATAGACCCAGATCGAACATGACCAGCTCGCCAGCTTGCAGCTTGCGCTCACCAGGTACGCCATGTGGTAGTGCAGTATTCGGGCCAGACAATACCATCGTATCAAAGGCTGGTTTTTCTGCACCGACCTTCTTCATCTGGTATTCCAGCTCAGCTACGAGATCCAGCTCGGTCATACCGATTTTCAGACTGGAGATACCACGGCGCAGCACTTCCTCGATCTTTTGAATCGATAGACGCATACGCTCCACCTCTTCTGGTGATTTGCGTGAACGCATACTATTCAGCATGCTTGTAATATCATGATAGGCTTCCGCTTGCAGCACCTCAGCCAGCTGTTCAAAGCGTGCCACCGATAAATGCTCCTTTTCCACGCCCAGCTTACCGACTTTGCTGCCGATACATTGTTGCAGGCGCACATACGGATTATCGGTATCCATATGCGTTTCAATGCGCTGAATGATCGATACACTACGTGCCTTATCGGCATCGAGTGCAGGCAGCAAAATAAAAGGCTCATTGCCTTCTGGAATAAACAAGCCTAGAAAGCGCTCGTGCGGATCACTGGCGAAGCCGCTCAAATAGTATACATGCTTGGGATCGGTAATTAGCAGGCTGTCCAGCCCGGCTTGCTTCATCAATCCACGCAGTGTGGCGATTCTGTCGTCCATAAGTTACAGCTCCTTGTCGTTATAAAATAATCCTCATACCAAACATACCCGTATGAAGTCCTTATGCTCACTTTGTCTATTGTAGCGGTTAATGTGGCTCAGGAAAAGTCAGTCGGTCATGAGGGATAGATCAGAGCAGCTTACCAACATGTGGAGTAGCAGGCAGCTCAAGCGACATATCGATGGATGCAGAAGGAGATACGGCGTTCGTTCTCGAACATAGTTTACAGATACGTTTTAGGGTACAGATATGTATTTGAAGCAAAGGAAGCATGTTTGTAAAAGGAGGTAAGAAATACCGTGCTCAAGCTAGTACCGGAAAAAGTAGACTTTTACATATCGACCACCGATCTGATGGCAA
Source organism: Paenibacillus hunanensis (assembly GCF_014645615.1). GTDB lineage: Bacteria > Bacillota > Bacilli > Paenibacillales > Paenibacillaceae > Saccharibacillus > Saccharibacillus hunanensis. The sequence continues at coordinate 516,782 of NZ_BMMB01000001.1, forward strand.
GCTATACGGAATCAGGTGGCGTAACGATTCGATTGGATGTGCAGACGAGAGAGGATTGGCAGCAGGAGCGTTATCGTGAGCTGGAGCTGATCTTCCAGACTGTTGCCGAGCTACGTTGTATAACAATAAATATATTTGAGCATGTAGAGCATGTGATCGAGCTAGCGGAAGGTGCAGATGATACAGATGCATTTTGGCAGCAGCATGGCTATCATCCTAATCCGGGAATCTATGAAGTAGAGGCATCCGAGTGGCTGGCGGAAAAGCAGTCGCTATATGATCCGAGAGGACGACTTCAATTGAAGCATTATGTGATTGCAGGTTATGACAGTCATATCGAAATACTTGCTTCCAGCTATCAATATCGAATGGTAGAAGCACAATAGAACAGAGCGGAGGCTGCGAGGCTATCTAGCCGTTGCCATGGCTTATCTTCATATCAATAGAAGCTTGATTATAAAAAGCCGCCCATCCCTGTACATAGGAATAAGCGGCGTGGATGAAGCAGATGATCTACCCAGCTATTATGCTGAGGCGGACAGCTAGAACCAGAAAACTAGAAGCCGTCTTTTGCAAATAAAATATTGTACACTCGATCTACAGGGCACTCATTTTTAACCGTGAGCCGCCTTTAGTGCAGACTGAATTTCTTTCATTTGCTCCAGATGACGCTGTTCATGCAGTCCGATAAACTCTACCCATTCCTCCAGCGTCATCGAGCCGAAGACAGGGTGGTTCATCGTCTTCTGCTGTAGCTGCTGGGGATCACTACTCTGCACAAGCTGATTCAGATGCGAGCGTGAGCGTGACAGACGAGTATGCAGCTCTTGCCGCGTCATATGCTTATCCGCAGGCACAAGGTCGGTGGGCGCTTCAATTCGGCGCGAGCGATCCGGTGTCAGACGGAAAGAAGGAACATCGCTATGCTGAGACAGTGGCGGTGATGTAGGCTCATTTTGCTGTAGCACTGTGCCCATGCGTGTTGTAATGGCTGTCTCCATCAGGTAAAGATGCTCAAGCACCTGTGCCATACTCCATTGTCCGGCACGGGCATGTTCATTTAGTAATGTTTCGTCCTGTGAATCCATAAAGTCACAAATATGCTGGCGCATCGTAACAGTATGTGGATGAATCATAACAAAACCTCCTTAAATGGTGGTTTGCCTGCTAAAGGCGCGATACTGTGCATCGAAGCCCAAAGCGGTTATAATTGCAGAGTACCCCGCTAAGCTTCCCTTTGAAACGAAAGCAGCTTGAACTGCTTCTATACCAGATTATACACTAATTGGGAGCAGGACAGCTATCGAAGGTGTCGCGAGGATAACGGGGAGATACATAACGTACCAGATTACGCCTCGTTCAGAATGTCATGAAACAGGGTAATAAAGAGCAGCAAGCCAGATCCATCCCTGCTATCATCGTCTGCTCCATGAAGCTCACTATAGCGATAACAGGGGAAGTGGATGAGCATTTACACTTGATGAATGGCTGGCATGTTTACGACAGCAGCATCCCGATTCGGTTTGGAAAAGGAAAGGAGCTTGATGAGAAGATGACATCTATGCAACCCGGTCAACCGGACCCAGAACAACAACGCGAAATGGAAGAGGATTACGGCTACGCTCCCATTTATACGGTGCAATTATTATATAAAGAAAAGCCTGTTATTGATCGCGAAGCCTTATATGCCAAAATTATCGAATATACAGGGCCTGTTCGTACCTCTGAGGATTTAGCCGAGGATACGGAGGAGACACTGGCCGTATGGGAAGCGCGCAGTGAAGCGGGACATGAGGAGGATGAGGATCATTACCATTTCTTCCACCTGAATCATACACTGAACTATCAGGAAGGCCCGATGCCTGTACAAACGGTATTGATGCCAGTCAATGATACACCAACAGTCGAGATGTATGAGACGGCGCTCCAACAATCGTGGCACTGGGCAGAAGCAGCAGGAACGATCGAAGCGTGCCAGTATGAATTGATGCTGACCGATATGATGGCACGAGGCATGCCGCCACAGCGCAGATTGCCGCTCTTCAACAATGTATTGCGAGCGATTTTGGAGGTAGCTCCATGTGAAGCCGTATATTACAAAGCAAGTGATAAGCTGGTTTCCTCAGCAGAGCTATTACAGGCGCTTCAGCAGGATCAGCAGCTCTATGGTGCCCTGAATATTCGTCTGTATCAGATTCCAGGTGATAGTGAGCGGAAGGAAATGGTGATGGATAGCTGTGGACTGGCAGCGCTTGGCGTACCGGATGTACAGTGCCATTTCTATGATATGGAGCCGGGTGAGGTTGCTCAATTTCTGATGAATGTCGCCGATTATGTGTATCATCAGGGCGATATTATTGCAGATGGCGAAACGATCGGTCTGCATGAGAATCAGCGCTGGCGTGTGGAGCATCAATATGCGCTGGTTATGCCGCGCCGCGTTGTGCTTGATCTTGATCCAGGCGAAACCTACTATGCTGGTCATCAGCAATCCCATCCATCCAGTGCTGGACAGGATCAGGTCGAGTAATGGAATATTATAAGCTGCGCTTTGAGGAAAGTCAGGAAAACTATTATTTTGAAGTCGATGATGAGCGCACCGTATTGCGTCAGGTCATAGAAGATGAAGGACACTGGATTGTCTCCTGCCGTCCAGATGAGGAGCTGCATTTTTGCCTGTTTGATCAGGTATTTGATCAAAGTATGGACGATGCAGAAGGACGAGATATTACACCAGAACAGTTTGAGGAAGCATGGACGATAGCGACACGTCCGTATCGTAAAGCATGGGAGCACACCAAGCAGCGCTTTACGATCGGAGCTCAGGTGGCTGGCATCGTAGAGGTATTTTATCCGCAAGGAACGATCCTCAGTCTACCCAGTGATGCGTACGGCATTTTGGACGACCGCGAATGTAATGGATCACCTGTAGCGGAAGCACGCGCACCCGGCTATATGCTCAAGGCGTATGTGATCGGCTGGGATGAGGTCAATATGTGGCTCAAGCTGTCATGCAGCCAGCCAAGCTAAATGAGTAAAGGAGAAGCAGACATGCTAGATGCAGTGATCAATTCTTTACAACAAAAGCTACAACAGCAACAGCTATTATCTGCAATGACCTGGGAAGAACTCGATGAAGCTGCCTATCTCGACTACCGCGATGGAGCTGATTTTGATACGGATTGGATTAATGCTTATCAAAAGCTGCGCCGAGAAGGCTTAACCCCAGCCGAGCAAGATCAGCTACAGGAATGGAGCCGCCTTGCCTTCGATGAAACGATCAAAGCCTCGGGAAGTGGCGATCTAGCCGCCTATGTCAGCGACGACATCGACCTCATCTTCAGCGCCCATCTGCTGGGCTTGAATGATGACTTTGTCAACTGGCTAGCGAGCTGTTACAATGAAGGCCGTTTGCCAGCTTGACGAAGCTGGCGACAACTAACAAGCTTACATTATAAAGCTATTTATCGTGAGTATGCTTCATATAATTAGCATGATTACAATGATGTAAGTAGGCGGCTTTCTATAAAGCTAAGATGCCAAAATACTAATTAATATTAACGTTCTATATGTGATTAAAGCATTTTTAAATTCACGTTGATACAAAGTTTAACGTATTAAGTGAACGCAGAGGATGCTTCTACAATTTTATTTTGAAGTATATACTTCAATCCATCCTGGATTATAAAGATGTTATTGCTCTTGAGCAAAACGATATGTTGCGATAAGCACAGAGCGAGGGCAAGGAAATAAGGGAAAAGGACGATTTTGGAGCCCGGGAATCTACCTTCACTCCTAATTCGTAGATTCCTGGGCTCCACCTAAGGACGTTCCCTTATTCCTTGCCAGAGCGGTGTGCCCATCACAAACTCGCCTGTTGCTTAAACCCACAAACATCTTTTTTAACTCCAAACAGAACAATTCAAATACGCCGTGCACCCATTATCGGGCAGCACGGCGTATCATTTGATTAAACACTTCCGATAGCACCAAACCCAGTGCAATCGAACCCGACAGCATCGCTGCCTGAGCCGCAAGCGCAGTAGCGGCGGCATAATCGTTTTCTACAAAATTACGCATCGAATTGTAAGCCAGTCCACCCGGTACGAGCGGAATTACACCCGCAACGCTGAAAATAATAATGGGCGTTTTGTAGATGCGTGCAAAAATCTGGCTAATCCCGCCTACGATAAACGTAGCGATCAATGTAGCCGCAATTGGATCAATATGGGTATATAGCAGCACATACACCATCCAGCCAAGCATTCCGGCGATGCCACATTGCAGCAAGGAGCGGCGTGGTGCATTGAAAATAATACCGAAGCCGACAGAGGCGATAAAGCTGGTAATAAGCTGAGCCAGCATAACAGAATTAACCTGCCTTTCTGTCCAGACAAGCTGGATTACATAAATGTTAAAATAATAGCGACTCCCGCGCCAATCGCAAAGGCGGTTAATAGGGCATCTGCGCCCTTGGAAATGCCGGACACCAGATGACCTGCCATCAGATCACGAATCGCATTCGTAATGAGCAGCCCCGGAACAAGCGGCATAACCGAGCCGATAATAATTTTGTCCAGCTCACGCCCGATATGGAACTCGGTAAAAATCGAGGCAAGCAAGCCGATACAAAAGGCAGCCGACAGCTCGGCGAAAAATTTGACCTGCACCCATTTATGCAAATACAGCATTGTCGTATATCCGAAAAATCCAGCTATCACCGAAGGCAGAAAATCATACCAGCTTCCTTGAAACATAATCGTAAAACAGCCACTCGCCAGCGCGGCGGCAATCATTTTCATCCACGGGGTGTATTCCTGTGGGCCTGCTTCAATGACTTTGAGCAGAGTGTAGGCTTCCGTAGCGGTCAATTCACCACTGCTGATTCGCCGTGAAATATCGTTAACCTGCGCAATTTTGTGCAGATCGGTTGTGCGCTCATCGATTCGTACGAGCCGTGCGCTCTCTGCACCGGTTGTCGAGAACATGATTGCGGTTGGGGTGACATAGCTATGCGCTCCAGGCATCCCCGAAGCGACGGCAATACGGGTCATCGTATCCTCGACACGATACGTTTCCGCCCCACTTTGCAGCATAATCTGCCCCGCCAGCATACACGTATCCATAATCTCGTTAATCGCCCGGCTGAACGTTGACGGTTGCTCCAAGCTTCTTCTCCATCCTCTCTTGAACATTCATCTCTCACATTATGCGTGATCTATGAAAATCATTCAATCCTAAAATCAACTTTTGCAAAAAACATCCTTTTGCAGAAACTCTAGCAAACAAGACAATATTGCACATCAATGCAGGTATACCTACGGAATCTGTTGCCCAATCCCAACGCTTTCTCACATTATATAGACAAAACCCAAAGCCAAAGTCCTATTTTTGGAAATTTGCAATAAAAAATCTTTCTTCTTGCGTATGAAAGCGTATAATGTTATTTAATCTACTATCCAGCGGCTGGTATGATCAGCGTCAACCTCTATACGTTCGACCTCACCACACGCAATAGTGGGATCGGTAGGATCTCTGTGAGCGCTGTGGTTGCTGGCAGCGATGCTCCAGTATAAGCACAGTTCGCTTCATATAAGACCTCCGAATTACCGCTCTGTCGGCATGGCTATAATTTTACTGCTAAGGGAGGAAAGAAGGATGGACAAGGTATTACATCACAGTAAGGTACTGGAGGATGTGTTCAAGGAAGGATTTCACCTGGAACAGGTCAAATTCTGGAGAGGACAACGACGAAATCTTGCTTTTTATACCGAGTCTATCGGAGAACTGCGCGTGACCACCGGCAAAATTGTTGCAGATGATCCGTACAGCCTGATTGAATCGACCCCTTTTGTGCAGGAGTTCCCTACAGGCTCTTTTCGAGTAGAGCTATCGATCGCAAGGATTACTGATCCTCAAGCCGATCGCGGACTGGCGGCAGATGAACGCGTAGCGTTTGCACGGATTATATTTAGCGATGCACCGGTAGTAAGCTGGGAAGGTGCAGAGCGCGAGTTCAGTCCTGAAGCAGACCCGAACAATCTGTACGAGCAAGCACGCTGGGGATTTGCCGTAGATTCTGGCACAGGCAGCTATCTGGATGCCAGAGGCTATCGCTGGCTTGCAGAGCAGCAGGAACTCGACAATCCTGAGCTGGCACAAGAGCTGATGGACGCCTGGGAAACGGCGGCAATGGACAATTTTCGTGCCAACCGCAGCTGGCTTATGACCGAGCTGGAAACCGGCGATAATATGGCAATATTCTCAAGTGGCTTCGGCAACGGCGTGTATCATAGCTACATTGGCTATGCAGCAGATGGAAGCTGTGCACAGCTGGTTACCGATTTTAATGTGTATCCTGATTAATAGGAGTAGCAGATATTAAGCTATTATGGTCAATATAAAGAGTACATCATAAAGGTGTGGCATGTTCTGTGCTACGAGGGGAACAGCTGGATGAGTAGATTCATCCGGCTGTTGCCGTGTAATAATACATAAAGCAAGCCTTGTACCTGTGTAGGAGTAGGTTGGCATGGGGAATAGAAGGTAAGGTAGTCAGATCATGAAGCTCAAGCAGAACAGTACAGGCTGGGCGACAACGTAATATCCAAATGAGGGGAGAGAGCAAGATGAGCAATCTGGATCGAGCGATTATTCTGGCAACACGCGCCCACTCCGGTCAGGTCGATCGGGCAGGGCAACCGTACATTTTACATCCATTACGAGTGATGCTGAAAATGAGCAATGAGGAAGCGCGCATCGTAGCTGTGTTGCATGATGTACTGGAGGATACCGAGGTAACGGCACATGATCTGGCAGCAGAAGGTTTTTCAGAGGAGATCATCGAGGCGGTGCAGGCGATGAGCCGACGTGACGATGAGGATTATGAAGCCTTTATCCAGCGTGCCAAGCAGAACTCGATTGCACGCACGGTGAAAATGGCAGATATCGAGGATAATATGGACCCATCCCGCAACCTGGAGCCATCGGTGAAGGATATGGAGCGTTTAAGCAAATATGGACGCGCATTGGATGAGCTAATGACAGAGGCGCAGGAATCGAATTAAGTAGGGGATATAAAGCAAGAAACGCACGATAAGCAGCAAAGAAAACAATCAATAAGAAAAGCGATGCAAAACGACTGCCATCACAAGGCAGTCGTTTTTTATACTGTTCATTTCCATATAAAAGAACATCCCCAGCGCAGCGATAATAAGCCATACATATGCAGCAAACAATAAAATATAACAGGTGTTACAGAAATAGCTAGATAAAGTAAGGGAATCGACAATAATCGTCAAAATACATCTAACCAAACTGAATTATGTAACCGATAAGTAGTTAAATACTTGTTTCTCCAAGTATATTGAAATATGTCCTTTGAAGGGGTTATAGATGATGGTTAAAAAAATAAAAGAAGCATCAAATGCCAAAAAGGTGATTCATTTCGCAGGAACATCGATTCTGGCAACAGGGCTTGTCGCTGCACCGGGATTGACATTAGCAGATGGTAATACGTCAGGTAGCGCAGCCTCCACACCAACCTCTTATCAGATTAATCAAGGCGCGCCAGAAGTGTATCAGGGCGATTCGATTGCTTATTTTCAACAGAAGTTTTTTAAAGGACAATCCTCTACACTGACTTCGGGTGAAAGTGGCTCCGCACCCATCGCACAGAGCTTGAACTTTGTGATCAAAAGATCCGCTATCTTCGCAGGTAAAGTGCAGGCTACTGATCAGGACGCCAATGATTCGTTATCTTATCAACTCGTAAGCCAACCGGCCAACGGCACATTAACACTTGATGCACAAACTGGAGAATTCACATATATCGGCTATGAAGCAGGAACCTATACATTCGCGTATCGAGCAATCGATTCGCATAATCTAAGCTCTGAACCAGCGACGGTTACCTTTGTCGTTGAAAAAGATAAAGATAAGGACAAGGATAAAAATCAATCGTCCACAACCGTTACACCAGCGCAGCCAGAGGTACAGCCTTCACAGCCAGCTGCTCCAGCAACGAATGGCGATATTACGATCGATGCGGTACACACCGACAACAACCAGAGCCCATCCAGCAATACGAGTGGACGCACACGTGGTGTAGCAACACTGTCCGCCACAAGCACAGAGCAAAATGCCGTACTGAACGTGCTTTATGACCGTATTGCTAATACAATCAAAGAAGCTCAGCCAAAGCAAAGCATCGCGATTGACGCGAGCATTTTGAAGGATAAACAGCAGTATCAATTGAATTTTGCAGGCAATGTTGTACAGGATCTGCTGAGCAAGCAAAATGGTCTGACGCTGCAAACTGGAGATATCAAGGTACAGCTCCCATCTTCTGTGCTGAGTCGTGTGACACAGCAGCAAAATCTGAGCACAAACGATGCAGCCACATGGACATTGACCGCGCAAAAGGTGGCAGCACCAGCCGCAACCGACTGGAACGGCACACCAATCCGTCCAGTAGTTAACACCGCATATCAGCTGAATCTTAATGTTGCTGATGCTGGCAGCAATATCTCACCAGCTACGTATGCAAATCGTTATGTGAAGCTCAGCTTCCTTGTGCCAGAAGCAACAGGCGATACCAGTAGCTATGTAGCACTTGCAACAGATGCAGCCGGGCATACGTATACGGTACCTGTAACGTTTGATGATCAAGGGCAGGCGACTGTGCATACACTGGAAGGCAGTACCGTACAAATTGTTAAAGCCGCTGCGCCAGTAACAAGCAGTAGTTCCCCAGCGATGCAGTTACTGGAGCAAAAGCAAATTGTCCCTACAGTAGATCGTGCGCCTCAAGCTACAGATGGCTCGTTAACCCGTGGTGAGCTTGCCCTGTATTTATCGCGTGCGCTCGGTGTGAATACAGCGACGGTTACCGGAAGCACCTTCACTGATCTAGGTACCGCTTCGGAGGAGAGCCGTGCGATCGAAGCACTGTTCAAGGCAGGCGTACTGAAGGGAATTAGCAATACGGAATTTGCACCGGATCGTGTGATCAGCAGAGAGCAGCTGGCGGTTATTTTGACTCGTGCCGCTGCGGCTTATGGACTGAGTGAAGACGGTGCTTCCGCTACAAACACAGCAACAGGTAGCTCCTCAAGCAAATGGGCACAGGATGAATTGCAGCAGGCACTTGCACAGGGTAATGATACCGGTATCCGTTCATCAGGTAGTGCATCGTTGACTGCACAGCCGGATATGAGTGAAAGCGAAGGTGCTCAGACGCTGGTAGACTGGCTGAAAAGCACGAAGCTGGTCGACTAATCGTACAGGCTTCATTTCATTATTTTGAAAGCCTGGCACTAGGTGAGTCCGGCAACAGAGCAACGCTGGAGTACCCATATTCGTAGGCTATATAAAGTGATGGGCAAGCTAGCCTGGCATAGTTATGCTTGTACAGCAGGATCAATAGACAACAGTAAAAGGAGCAGAGCGTCGATTAGACGTCTGCTCCTTTTTTTGTGTATAAATTAGGCTAATGCTTACGATCGATTCACCAGCGATACCGCAAATGGAATCGTGTATTTGGCAACCTCGAATGGGTGGAAGGAATTGCCGATTCGATTGAAGTTCGCTTCAAACAGCCAGACATTTTGCTCCTTATCAATACCTAGATCGATCGCCATCTCAGGAAAACGTTTATTCAAGCGTGGCTCCAGATACGTCGCAATCGCTATAGCGAGCTCGCGTACTCTGCGATCCATATTTCCATCAAGCGCTTCTCCATACTCTGCACTTAAAAACCAGCTCCACTTGGTGGATAAGCGTAAGGTTTGCTCATGATTCGTCACCTTACGATAGGTCGAGACGGCGATATAGGGCTGGATAAACACAACCTCCCAGCTCCCATCGACTTGCTTCATCATATGGGTGCGCAGATGAAACGGGTAGCCTTCACCCGTCGAGCTATTCACAAACCGCTGTAAAATATAGCCCTGTCCAATCGTCATCGCCACAAGCTGACGAAGCTGCTCTGCTTCGAGCGTGTGCAGATACGATTGGTCGAACACCTCATAGCTGTCCTTCAGTCGCGTAATATTAAAAATATGCTGTCCATGCGATCCCGCATCCGGCTTTAACACCGTTTCCTCATGCCGATCGATAAACGAAAGCACCTGTCCAGGCAGATGAGACTCATAAAATGGAATCAGTGCTGAACGAACATGCTCCGGTGCTTCCAGCAATAAGCGATAAATATGCATTTTGCTCATCGAGCCGCTTTTCAGCTCATGCGTAGCAGGGATATGTGTAAGTTCATTGTAAAATCGCGAATAAGCGGCAATGCCGCGCTTTTTCAACCGATCCAATAGCACATCTGGATAAGGGCATGAGTACGCGACCCATTCGGAATGTTCCCATACATAACCGAGCATACGCTGCTGTTTGTAAAAGACATCCTCAGCACGCATCCGCACAACTATCGCGTCATGCAGACGAGCAACTGCTGAGCAAGCCTCTACAAAAATCTCTTCACTTTCCTCAGCTGACGGAATCGCCAGCAATCCGATGATCGTCTGCTCCGTATTCAGCTCAGGCACCTGCTCCAGTATATGATGCCGATGAGCAAGATAACGAGCATAGCCAATCGTATGGATCGCCCGTTCTGCTTCATGCTCTCTCGTCTGCGGAGCGGTATTGGCTTCATAGAACCACCATTTGCCAGATGGGTCTACAGCTAGATCCAGACCTAGCTCATCCAGATTGTAATCGTAAAGCTCATCAATCGCATCCGCCAGCTGAATACCGGTTGCAGGCAAGTGCTGGATCGCTTGCTCAGCGGACTCGGGTCGATAGCGGCGAAGCCAGTCTGTCCATTCTGCCGTCTGACCACCCTGCTCCAGATTGCTAGTCACACGATCCTGCTCACCATAGCGAATATAGATACGTGTAATGACAAATTCACCCTGTTCATCGCGCTGTACATGAATTCGGCAATCAAAGGGCTGACGCGCATCATTCGTGCTATCAATATAGCGCTGGACGAGAAACGTCTGCTCTCCGGTCAAGGATTGGATGAGCTGCTGCAATTCAGCTACTGAAACACGCTGTATCGTATCCTCCAAGCGCCAGATAAAGTACTGATCGTCAGTCGCTGTAATCCGTGCAATCTGCTTACCCTGACGACCGTGATCGGGCTTGAGAATCACGTCCTTTTCCTGTTCCAGCATATTCAGCAGACTTTCCATGCCTGCATAAATGATCGTAGGAATGATGAGAGAAGACCACGTAGTCGACTTCTTCAGTTCATTTTGAATGCGCAATTTACCATGAATAGAATAGGAGGTGAAGGTGACGAGGCGATTGAGCTTTTGTTCGAGAGGAGAGCGTTCATGGGGAAGCTTGGGCATTTCATTGATCACGACATCAGGAAGTGGGTGAGTTTCCACCAGCCAGTTATCCGACAGGTCTGGATTGGGAACCATCGCCTGAATAGTCAGCTGCTGCGAATTGAAGCTAGCTTCATCAAAAAGAAGCAAACGCACATCGAGCTTCCTTGCTGCTTCGACCAGAGCCTGAATACGAGTAGGTGGTACTACGTTTAACGGATGAGCCGCGTGGTAGATCCCTATGTCTGTCATCGACATCCTCCTTTTATAAAATAGGTAGTCATAATAATAAACCATCCGGGACAGAACGTCCCGAATGGAATGTGGATCGCATGACAGATGAAATAAATATTACAGGATTCGATTGGAGCAGAATAGAGCGAGCCTATAGCAGAACTAGCTTACAGCGTAGCCTTGCTATCCGCAGGGAAGACAAGTCCTAGCTGCTTACGGGCTTCCTCCATCATCTCTGCGGCGATCAGTGAGCTTTCCCAGGAAGCGATCTCCGATTGCTGACGACCCTCGGCGATCAGATCAAGAAATTCGCGAATCTCATAATACATCGGTGGCTCATATTGAGTCACATGTAGATCCTCTGTATAGCCTCCACGATACGTCATCACGATCTGATTTGGCTCGCTGATCTTATCGATACGAATGCTACCCAGCTCACCCTGAATTTCGGATGGGAGAGAGGAGTCAGTGATTTTGGAATACATCACGACCGCATCCATATCGTCGTAAGAAGCGACAATGCTACCTTCGCCATCCACACCGGATTCCAGCATTACACCGGTTGCTTTCACCGCATTGGGACGACCAAACATAACTGCTAGCGGATACAGGCAATACACACCCAGATCCATCAGTGAGCCATTGGAAAACTCTGGACGGAACGCATTTTGTACATTGCCTTCCTTGTACGCATCATAACGGGAGGAATACTGACAATAATTCGCAAAATAGCGTCGAACCTGACCGAGCTTTGGCAGACTTTGCTGGAGTGCACGCAGATTCGGCATCAGCACCGACTTGATCGCCTCCATCAATGTCACCCCATTGCGCTGTGCAGCCTCGATCATCGCCTTCACTTCGGCAGTGTTGGAAGCAAGCGGCTTCTCACATAATACATGCTTACCATGATCCATACATTGAATCGCTTGCTCGGCATGCAGTGAGTTCGGGCTGGCAATATACACGGCGTCGACATGACCGCTATCCAGCATATCCTGTAGCTCGGTGAACAGATGTGGAATATCATGCTTTTGTCCAAACTGCTGTGCGCGTTCTTCTGTGCGTGAATAGAGAGCAGTCAGTTCAAAATCGTCATTACGTTTTGCGGCTTCAATAAAACGTTCTGTGATAAAGTTTGTGCCAATAATACCAAAGCGGACCATACCATCGCCCTTTCCTAGTCAATTGATTAGAATTCATCGCTCGCTTATGATGCGTTAGCCTCGTTCAGCGATCAGTAAAAATCGATCCTGTCTGACATCAAAATAGCCATGCGATGCAATATGCAAATGAATGGAGTATAGCTGCTCGATATACAGGGCAGGCTCAAATCCGGGGATTTGCCACTCAATTGCTTTTAAATAATAGATTAGAGCACCGATATCGTAGAAGCGCTGAATCGGGAATTGCTCCTGCTGGCGTATAATACGAAAACCTTGCTTCTGTAGCTGCTCTACGGCAAATGCCAGCGTCCAATGACGAAATTCATCATTATACGGCGCACCGAGTGCATCATTAATGCCTGTGCAATCCGTACCGCCAACCTGCTGGGTGATTAATCGTGCCCCGGGCTTCATAATCCGCCATAGCTCAGCAGGATCATATGACTCATGACGATTAATAACGAGATCAAACTGACCCTCTGTAAAGGGAAGATCATCATCTCGCTCCAATGCCGCTACGGTGATGCCCAGTGGCTCCAGACGTTTGCGTGCAATCGGCACATTCGGTGTATACGCTTCTGTGGCAAATACCTGTCTGGGAAGCGGACGTAGCATCGATAGCAGCTCGCCGCCACCTGTGCCCATATCCAGCATACAGTTGGCACTCGCCATCTGGCTTGTTAATAAACTGACATAAGACCAGTCGAGTGGTTCACTGTCAATACGTCCTGTATCATGAACCCATGCAAAATCCCAGCCAGCAAAGCTCTGCTCATAATCGGCAAAATACTGTGTAAATTCAATCGGATATACACTCATTCAAGAAAACCCCCTGTACAAGATTGGAAAGCTACATTTTAAACGCATAGCGCGAATCGCTAGCGTTCGGGAGGTCCTCGTTGAATCGCAGCATTACCAGCTGCTGAACAGCGTTGTCATATAGGATGTGTGGAAAAAGGAAGAGCTTGCTTATGCATCATGGTCTCTCCTGATCATCAGAATATAAACAGTTCCTGTAGATATCGTTTTCCTGCTTGTGACGAAGCCTGTCTTCCCTAAAAAGTGAAGTCGCTATTTATTATACCTGAGTGTGCAGGCGACTGACAAAGTGTTATTTGTTAACGTTTCCTTTTTTGTTGCTATATTTCGTTATGTAGCCGGGAAATATACGCTATCTATCCATAATATTCTGGATGTCATAATCGAAATTGAAGCTTGCTGCGTATAAATAGGTACGATTGCGATTTTGCGTTAGAAAAGAAAAGCTTCTCAAGTTAGAAAGTTAGATATTGCGCATCTATTCAGCCATTTTGGACATAGTGTTATGTGAAGAGTAGTTGTAAAATAAATATACCAACCGACGTTTTAACGATAGCAAGCTGCTGGTAAGTGGGTAATAATGGAATAATGCCTGTCAGAGGAGGGAACTCACATGAAGGTAGAACAAGCGGAATTGAATACTGTTTCATGGGACGAGCCGCTTCGGCGGATCATGGAACAGCTGGCACGCTCGGAGCCTACACCGGGTGGAGGCAGTGTTGCTTCCATCGTCGCTGCACTGGGTGCGGCAATGACCTCGATGACGGCAAACTTTTCACAGGGCGAAGGTTATGAGCAGATCCAGCAGCATGTCGCGCAGGCTCTGCAAGATATGGAATATATTTCGACTGCATGTGAATGGTTGATGGCAGAGGATATTGAAGCTTTTGGTCAGTATATCGAGGCGCTGAGTTTGCCCAAGCTCACGCCAGAGCAGCAGGAAGAACGAAGACTGACGATCTATGAGACACGAATTCAGTCGATTGATACGCCGCTACGCTTAATGGAATGCTGTCTGTACGGGATGTACAGCGCGGCACCGTTAATTGAAGTATGCAATCGTACCGTGCTATCGGATATAGGTATCGGCATCATTCTGTTTGAAGCAGCAGCCCATAGCTCCTTGTTAACAGTTAATATTAATCTGGTCACGTTAAAAGACGATGATCTCAAGCAGGCTTATGCGGGTCATTCGAGGGTATTAATGAACAAAATTACCGATCGCAAGATGGAGCTACTGGATCAGGTGCAGCGCCGCATTCATGAAGATGCTTGAAGTAGCAGATGGTGCATTCGTGATTCGGTATGATGGCTAGCTTCTATAGATTATATGCTAGTTCTCTAATTACAGGATCGATCATCTGTATGAAATGCGAACCGAAGCCTGGACGTTAATGCGCAGCGATTGCTATCATTTTATTCAGTTGATTTTCTTGATGTCTAACGAGTATGAGGACTGCACACACTTTTCATTAAAATAAGGCCATATGAATAGAAGCCGCTGATGCATCATAGCTAGTTACAATAGCTGTGATGCATCAGCGGCTTTATGTTGTAGCAGAGATCTAACAAGGCTGTATACTATCAAGCTTACAGCGTATTGCCAAATGCAAAATTACCTTCTAAATTGCGATAATACTCTTCATCCTTCCATTCCGGGAGCCCATCACAGCTGCTTACATACAAAATATCCTCTCCACGAATGAGCCAGCCCATGCCGTGTTCAATTTCCCAATCACAATCCATATGCAGATGGATGATCGGTGCAGCCGTTTCTGCATTGTATTCTGCTGGAAAGGCTGGAACCTGCATGCTGAGTGGAGAGAGATATTGCAAAATATCCTCCGGTCGTTCAATCGTCGGCAGCACCTCATCCGACCACTCGCAGCAATCGATATAATAATCGTAGCTACATTGATAGAGCTGCTGTAGTACTGCTGGGCTCAATGTGTTAAATGCCTGTGCGCAGCGCTCCATATAGGTTAGTGAAACCTCTGACTCAATGCCATGCACGGGAATGGGCTTTTTAAATAAAGTGCTGTCGAAGACGGCGCTCAGACAGCCTTGTTCTTCGATAATATTTTTTAATAATGTAGACGGCAACGCTGGTCACTCCTTAGCCCATGTTTTTAGCATAATAAATCTCGTTCATCTCTCGTGTCAAACGATCGGTAATATGCTGCTGTTCTTCTTCAGATAACGAATCGCTCCTATAGCCGAACAGATAGTTATCCAGATCGAATTCTTTTCGTTTACACTTCGTATGGAAAATGTTCTCTTGATAAATATTCACATCAATCATATGATACAGATCCTTCACTTCATCGGGAATAAAATTCTGAATGGAGCTAATATCGTGGTCGATAAACAGCTTGTTCCCTTTAATATCCCGTGTAAACCCTCGCACCAGATAGTCAATCGTCATAATGTCTGTATCAAACGAATGGATCATAAAGTTCAGTGCTTTGAGCGGTGAGATCTCGCCGCAGGTGGACACATCAATATCGGCACGGAATGTGCTAATGCCCTCGTCTGGATGATATTCAGGATACGTATGCACCGTAATATGACTTTTATCCAGATGGATCAGCACATGCTCAGGCAGCGGCCCGGGTGATTCCTCAAAGGAGGCATTTGGTGCTGTCTCGACAGGCTCTTCGGAGATCAGCATCGTTACGCTGGCTCCCTGTGGCTCGTAATCCTGCTTGGCAATATTCAGCACATGCGCACCGATAATATCGGACACATTGGTCAAAATTTTGCTTAATCGATCTGCATTGTATTGCTCATCAATATAAGCAATATAGGCTTCTCGTTCCTCACGTGTGCGTGTGTAGCAAATATCGTACATATTGAAGCTGAGTGATTTGGTCAGATTATTGAAGTTATGCAGTTGAATGCGCTCTTGTCTGGTCAGTCCCATAGCATTTCCTCCTATCATTCGATGGAATACGTAAATGTACATGGTGATTGCAATAGACGTGGACAAGCATATCAGGCAACTCATTTGCTATACCTTTACCCGATAACCCTCTACAAAAACAATACAGGTTCATTTCGAATCTGTCATGTTTCGCTCCTGTGTGAAGGGCAAGGTGACGGTATCAGGCTTTTAATTTATGTATAAGCGCCCGGGTAACGACAGATGGAGGCTGGCTACAGGGCAGACGAATACCCGCAACGCTGCATGACAGCCCCGCCGGGCAGAGGGCTGGCATGAGCGCTATTGCAGGACGATGCTCCAGCATGGACAACAGTACGCTATCAATATGATCAGGATGGCTGAAGCTGTGAAGAACGACGCTCCTGCGCTTGATCCTGAAGACGCGATTTGTTCAGTACGGTAATACGATCGCCGTTTAGCAGCAGATACGTATCCGTACCAGTTTGAATCATCACACGCTCGCGAGTGCCATAAGGCGTTTTGAGCAGAGCGGGATGGCAATCCAGCATAGGATATTCTTGATCCAGCGTTACGTAGACAGCTTCATTCAGAGGGATCTCCAGCTTGGATTGCTGCCAATCGATGATCAGTTGATCGTCGTCACGGGCAATCTTGATACCAGACATATCCATTCCTCCTTTGCGTAGTCACGCTGAAATAAATAGAGACTGCTTCATTACTGCTTATTCGCCCGGCGTCTAAACAATCATGAACAGTCTCTATATCATTAGATTACCCAACCTGTAGGGCGTGTCAAGCACCTTTTGCATTGCTAGCATTCGGCTCAGGAATGTAGTGTACGATGCTAAAGCGTGCACCGCCAAGTGGTGAATCCGCATAGGTCAGATCAGCATGAAGGCGTGTTGCAATCTGTTTACTGATCGCAAGACCGAGCCCGGTCACACCGTTTGTCCCTGTATAAAAGCGTCTGAAAATATGCTCACGCTCTCCTTCTGCGAGTCCAGGCCCATCATCATCAATGTGTATCATCCAGTCGATGCCGGTATTCGATTCTTCGGGTAGCTGCACAGTAATGTGGATGGTGGAGTCACAATGGCGAATCGCATTTTGTAGCAAATTAAGCAAAATTTGAAAAAGCTGCTCGCCAGCAATCTCGACCGTATGAGACGAGCCATGCGCCTGTAGCTCAACGCCCTGCTGACGTGCTGCGGGTTGCAGCAGATAGACTGCTTCCTCCGCCATACTTTTTAGATCAACCGAGGCGAGCGGCCATTCCTCATCCACACTTTCCAGCCGAGTCAGCTGTAGAAGCTTGCCCACCATATCGGTAAGGCGCTGGGATTGCGTGGAGATGATATCCAATCCCTGCTCCACTGGCATCACCTGATCCTGAATCGCATACACATAGCCCTGAATCGACATCAATGGTGTTTTCAGCTCATGGGATACATTTTGTAGAAATTCCAGCTGATACCGATGATGCTGCTCCAGCCGATCGGCCATAAGCTGAAATGTACTCATCAACTCGCCAATCTCGGTATGATCCGCCTGTAAAAAGGCTTGCCGATTCATCAGATGCGGTTCATACTGATTGACCGCTTCCTTTAAACGATTGAGCGGCTGTACAGTGCGCCAGACGGCGAACAGACCGATCAGCAAAATAACGATAAAGCTGGCTGCAATCGACAGTAATGTAGTCCGCAGCAAGGGGATATATAGCGCGCGCAGAGAGGAAAGTGGAGAATACAGGATCACACGGAAGGGCTGATGCACTAACCGAGCCTCACTATACAGCACCTTGTTGCCATGGAGCTGCATAATACCCTCGCGCTGAGTCGGAAAGTTCGCCATCGTCTTGCCCATTTCTCCCGCATTACTGGATGCAACGATCTGATCCTTCGTATCCAGGACAAAATAATCCGCATAAAACAGCGTATCCTTAATAAAGAAGCGGAAGCTATCACTGTCCAGTGTGTCCAGATTGTCCTCGTTCAGCATATGCACAGCCTTGATCGTCTGATCCTTCAACTGCTGCTTCACCTGATTCAGTAAAATATCGTCAAGCAAGCGAATGAAAAAGAATACAGTAATCGCCACTGTCACCAGCATACCTGCAAATAGCGCCACCAGCATTTTGCTGCGAATCGTCTTCATGATGTGTGTACCGCCGCCTTATAACCAAATCCCCAGACCGTATCGATCGTCAGGGTAGAATGCTGCTGAGACAGCTTTTTGCGAATCCGTTTGACCAGATCATCGACGACACGAACCTCGCCAAAAAAGTCGTAATTCCATACCTGCTGAATCAATTGCTCACGGCTAAACGGGCGATCCAGATGCTGCGCCAAAAACAGCAGCAATTCAAATTCACGTCCGGTCAGCGACAGCTCCTGTCCCTGCACATTCACACGCCGGAATTCCTCGGATAGCTGTACATTTCCTGCTTTAATATAGGCAATCGCTGGTGCTGCTGAGGCATTACCAGCTACGCCAACCTGCTCGATCACACCCGTCTCGCCACCAACAGCGATCCGGCTACTGCGAATCAGTCGCAGCATACTTTTGACACGTGCTACCAGCTCTCGTGGATTGAAGGGCTTACTTAGAAAATCATTACAGCCCAGCTCCAGTCCATTCAGCCGATCGACTTCCTCACCGCGAGCCGAGATAATAATAATCGGCATCTCTGTAAACGTGCGAAGCTCCGTCAATAGGGTCAATCCATCGATACCTGGTAGCATAATATCGAGAATGAGGCAGTCTGGATGCTCGGCGTGAACCTGCTCAACGAGATCACGTCCGTGCCCGAAGGCTGTTACCTCATACTGCTCTTTGCGTAAATACCCCGTAATTAGCTGGGCAATATAAGGATCATCATCAACGACAAAAATCCGGGTCATGGCTTGTCCACCTCTATTTTATAAATGACATAGTACTTCTCTAATGTAGCAGACGCAGTGGGTGCATTTCAAAGCATTCTTTACAAAGAAAATACGGTAATAGCAGAAATCTAGCGATAGAAACAAAAAGACGGAATCTCCGTAGAGTATTCCGTCTTTTCGCAGCAAGTTTTTGCAGGTGGGAGGGTGTGCTCCCGACCTTCAGCTTTGCCCTGGATCAAAGCTAAAGGCATTTGAATCAACATGAACGCAGGAGTTGAAGCTTATGCTGTCCGAAGGAATATCGGTTCAGCTGGTTGATTCTGGGGGAGAATCAATCCGAATTCTTATTTATGGGATGTTGTAGCTGCTTTTTTAGTTGCAGGAGCAGTTGTTGTAGCTTTTTTAGTTGTAGGTGCTTTTACAGAAGATTTTTTCACTGTTTTTGCAGCTGCTTTGTGGGACGCTTGTTTTGCTTTGTGAGCGGCTTTTTTGTGAGCAGCAGTTGCTTTGTGGCTAGCTTGTTTCGCTTTGTGAGCAGAAGCTTTTTTAACAGCTGCAACTTTGTGAGCTGCTGCTTTGTTTTTGTGAGCTACTACTTTTGTTTTGTGCGTTTTTGCTTTATGGGACACTTTTTTGTGCGTAGCTTTTTTATGAGTTGCTTTTTTGTGTGTAGCCTTTTTGTGGGCTGCTTTTTTATGAGTTGCTTTTTTAGCAGTTGCTTTGTGAGTGGAAGCGGCTTTTTTCGTTGGTTCTGCTTTTGTTGTTTTGGAAGCAGTTGTTTTTGCAGTTGTGCTTGTTGCTGGCTTGGAAGCTACTACCTTTTTAGCTGGAGTTGTTGTTGCTGGTGTAGCTGCGAATACGCTGCTTGCTCCACCCAGTACGCTAATTGCTGCTACCAATGCTGCTACGTTTTTTGTCCATTTGTTCATTTCAAGTCACCTCATTATAAGTTTGAGCAGTTCGCAGGTTCTCGGCTACCGTATGCGCGTCCGGCGGATGCTGTCGCTTCCGGACTCGGTAGCTTGTGATTGCTTGCTGCTGATGTAAGTTCATCTTAACAAGGGATTATGTGAGAACAATGGAATAGATGTGTGAAAAGTGTATGAAATAAAATGAGTGATTTGTGTGAGTGAAATAATGTGCTGGGAGTTCGACCACTCCGGGAAGGAATAAGGGGATGGACTCCGGTATCGCCCAGGAATCTACGAATGGGTAGTGAATGTAGATTCCCGGGCTCAAAGGTCGTCCTTTCTCCTTATTTCCTTCCCTTCGTTCCGAGCTCCTTGCATTCATTAGTTTGCATTCACACGAGTTTGTTTGCCGAAGTGGGAGATGGGAATAACTTCGATTTTTAAGTGTTGTTTACTTTTGTTTACTCTTTTTCTTATTCCTTTTAAACGTTGGTTTATTTATCTTTAGGTCTGAGTTGCTTTATAAAGTTACGTTTAGATGGTGCAATTGCATCATTGGCTTATTTGTGCTGTACAACTGGTTTATTTCTACTGTATAGCATTAACTTTACCTATGATACGGCTAAGGTGAGAGGTGAAGTGATCAAGGTAAAGTGCTTTGGCGCGTTTAAGGGGTTGATTTCGAATGTCTTTTCGCTCCTTTACGTGTGAATAGCCAGAATATGATGGTGATGGTTAATGGGTAGAGGATTGCCCAGCCGGTGAATGGGAATACGATTAGGGTGAACAGGAAAGAGATGCTGCTGATCCAGCGTCCTAGTTGTTCTTTCCATAGTAAACGTATGCCAGCTGCGCAGCCTGCCAGGTAGGTGAGGATGAAGGATGAGTTTGGCAATTGTAGTAGCAGCTCCAGCTTTAACAAGCCTGTGGAATACAGGGATAAAATGATGACAAAGCATAGTGCTAAAAAGCTGATCCCGACGATCGGTGTACGAAAGCGGGGAGAGAGGTGGCTGAAGCGGCGTGCCGCATATCCATTACGGGATAAGGCAAAGGCGACACGGGAAGCTGCGCCGATATAGGCGATACATGTAGCTGTACAGATACAGGCAGCGGTCAGACCGGACAGAATCGCGCCCCACCATCCGAGCCTGCTGCCAATCAGATGGGCAAGCGATGCGTCGGCTCCGCTCAGATAGCTTTGCGTTCCGATCGTAACGATCGCTGTGAGCAAGTACAGCAAGCCAACAATCGAAGCGGCGATAATAACACCGCGTACGGCTGCCTTTTGTGGATTTTCAAATTCTTCGGATAGATGGGATACCGCTTCCCAGCCGATAAAGCACCAGAATAGCATAGCTGCCGATTGACCGACCGGGAACCAGCCGTGCGGCATAAATGGTGTGAAATTAGCCACGCGCATATCCGGTAGTGCGACTATGATGGCGACACCGAGTACGACAATAATTGCACCGACGACAATGACCTGAATTTTCCCGGCAAGCTGAAATCCGACCCAGTTAATGGATAGGCTGATCAGTAGCAGGGCAGCAGCGATCAGAATACGGATCGGCTCGCTCCAGCCGAGTGCAGCGGTCAAATAGCCAGCCCCGGTCAAGGCGGCGACTGGCGCACCAATCGGGACAGACATCAGGAAAAACCAGCCGATCAGCGCGCCAATACGCGGCCCGAAGGCGAGCGATACAAAGTGAGATACACCGCCAGCATTCGGATAGCGTGCGGATAATAGCCCCATTGATAACGCCAGTGGCAAAATTAGCAATGCCATGCAGCCCCATGCAATGAGTGCAGACGGGCCTGCCATACGTGCGGTGATGCCAGGTGTGATCAGAATGCCAGAGCCAACGACAGCCCCGATATAGAGTGCGACTGCCTGCGGCATATTAATATGGCGAGTAAGCTGTGAAGTAGAGCTTGTCGTAGGAGTGGATGTACTGGCTGAACGTTCGCCAGCTACGGTGTGACGCGAAATGGTCATAATAAATGTTCCTGCTTTCCTTGTTATTTACCTTAGCGTAGCAGATAATAGATGCATCGGTAAAACGGATTATTCGAATGTTATCCATCGGAATTAGCGATGGGAAAAGGAGGAGATCAGATGGAATCGCGTCATCTGTTTACATTTTTAACCGTTGTGGAGACGGGAAGCTTTACGGCTGCTGCACGTAAGCTGGATTACGCACAGTCCAGTGTAACAGCGCAAATTCAGGCATTGGAGCAGGAGCTGGGCACACCGTTATTTGATCGTATTCATAAACGCATTCTACTGACGGACGCTGGACGACGGCTACAGCCCTATGCTCAGGAAATTGCACGGATGCACAATCTGGCACGCGAAGCAATCGGTGCTACTGGTGATCAGCTTGGTGGTGTACTGCATATCGGTGCACCGGAATCGCTGGCTGCGTTTCGTCTGCCGCCGATCATTAAGGAATTCCGACAGCTGTATCCAGCGGTGCAGATTATTTTGAAGCCGGGTGGCTGTAATGAATTGCAGGAGCTGCTTCGGCGTGGAGAGCTGGATATTGTCTTTTTGCTACAGGAGCGTATTGAGGATTATGAATTAAAGATCGATCTGCTAGTAGAGGAGAAGATGGCACTCGTCGCGCCGCCCGATCATAAGCTGACAGAGCTGTCTGTGGTAGAGCCCTCTCATTTGCGAGAGCAGACGATTTTGAATACCGAGTCAGGCTGTAGCTACCGTGTTTTATTTGAAAAGGTACTGAATCGACATGGTATTTTCCTTGATCCGAGCATTGAATTTTGGAGTAATGAAGCGATCAAGCAGTGTACGATGGCAGGCCTGGGATTAGCATTTCTCCCGTTCATAACGGTGCAGCGTGAGCTAGAGGAAGGCAAGATGGTTGCGCTGAACTGGGATGATACCGACCAGCGTGTATCGACTTATATTAGCTATCATACGAAAAAGTGGCAGTCGCCCGCGCAAAGTCGCTTTATCGAGATGGCACATAAGCATGCCGAGCATTGGCGGAAGTCGGCGGGGTTGGCGTACAGTCAGTTGTAGTTGTAGTTGTAGTTGTAGTTGTAGTTGTAGTTGTATATCCCTGATCAATTTATGTAAATCTCTTCTTAGTTCTATGGCACTTTCTCTATCGAAAACGAGGAAGATGCTATAAGCCACTGATTTATAAGAGTTAAACTGTGCATAGGAGCTTGGGCAAATGATATCAGGAGAAGATAGTAAGCATGGTACAGGCAAAATAAGCAAGCTATCTTCTCTTCATCGACTCTCCATTTATTTATAAAACCGTTCCATATTGTTTTATTGTAAACGCTTCCAATAATAACTAGAATGAGTGTGAAATCGTTATTAATCGACTTCAACCGATCTCAAGGAGGCGTATGATGTGGGTAAAGGCAAATGGAGTTCGCGTCAAATCTGGGCAACAAGCCTTGCGCTTTTGCTGCTGCTAACGGGTTTAGGATTAGGTGGGCATACTGCACAGGCAGCGAGTGTAACGATCACAAATGGCACCGACTGGAAGGATACGTCAGGGAATCCGATCCAAGCGAACAGCGGTAATATTCTCAAAGTCGGCTCCACCTATTACTGGTATGGCGAGCATGCAACCAATGGCACCTTTGATAAAGTAAATGTCTATACATCGACCGATCTGAAAAATTGGACATTCGGCAATAGCATTCTGACTAAAAGCTCGGCCACTGAGCTGAACTCCAGCAAAATTGAACGTCCTAAAGTCATTTATAATGCTGCTACTAAAAAGTATGTACTATGGGCACATTATGAAAATGGCTCCGACTATTCGCTTGCTCGTGTAGCAGTGGCAACGAGTGATACACCGGACGGCAATTTCGTGTATCAGGGTAGCTTCCGTCCGATGGGCTACGAATCACGCGACATGACCGTATTCGTGGATACTGATGGCAAAGCATATCTGATCACGGCTTCCCGCCAAAATAACGGCGGTGCCAACAATACGATGGCGATTTTCCAATTGACGGCGGATTATACGAATGTATCTTCTTTTGTCGGCTGGGTATTCGATAATGCGTATCGCGAAGCTCCAGCCGTGGTGAAAAAGGGTAGCACCTATTATCTGTTCACCTCCCAGGCATCCGGCTGGTATCCGAATCAGGGCGCTTATGCGACGGCATCGTCGATGACAGGCACCTGGTCGGCATTATCTCCATTTGGTGATCCTTCTGCCTATGCGACACAGATTCATTCGATCGCTACGATCAGCGGTAGCTCAGGCACCAGTTATATTTATATGGGCGACCGCTGGAATCCGCTCAATCTGAGTGATCACAAATTCATCTGGCTACCACTGACACTGAACGATAGCGCACGTACAGCCACACTGGACTGGTATAGTAGCTGGAATATCGATGCGGCGGCTGGCACAATCTCCACTCCAGCACGGACGAATCATGCACTCGGCAAAACAGCAACGGCAATCTCTGCCACGACTGCTAATCCAGCCTCCAATGCCAATGATGGCAACGCGCAAACTTCCTGGGCAGCAACCTCGTCATCCTGGCCTGCATGGTGGCAGGTGGATCTTGGTTCGGTAAAATCGATCAATGAGGTGGATATTTCGTGGTTTATGTACAAGGGGTCGGAAGGCTATTACAAATATAAAATTGAGTACAGTACGGATGGTGTAAATTATACGACGATTGATCGTACGAATAATACGACATATGGATTTACAACGGATCAGGTGTCGTTTAATGCGCGGTATGTGCGGATTAATATGGTGAATGCGGTACTGCATAATAATCCGAATAATTGGTATACGCCGACGCTGTATGAAGTGAGGGTGTTTGGGAATTAATCATGGGTTGTGAGCGTTAAGAATGCTTACTAGGTGGAAGAGGTAATTTTTGAAATTCGATAGGATGGATGGGGAGGTAATGGTGTTTTTTGTGCATCATGCACTCTGGGAAGGAATAAGGGGACGGACTCCGGTATCGCACAGGAATCTACGAAAGGGGAGAGAATGTAGATTCCCGTGCTCAAAAGTCGTCCTTACCCCTTATTTCCTTCCCTCCGTTCTGTGCGGATTGCAACAGAAGTACCTCTTTACTCGCATTCGCGAGTGTAATGATTTTATTCTTTAGTTGTGGAAGTAGAATTTGAAACGTTTAAAGATGTTGAAGCTTTTAAAGTGTCTGAAGTATCTTAAGTGCTTGAAGTGCTTGAAGTGCTTGAAGTGCTTGAAGTGCTTGAAGTGCTAATTTCCTTTAAATGTGTATGTAAAATTCCCAAATGGGATGTAGTAAGCAGAATTATGTAAATATAAATCGTGAACAAAAGCATCTGCAAATGACCTTAGGGTAGGGCAGATGTTTTTGTTATGGGTGCATGTATGGTGGATAAGCAATGGCTTCATCGCAATCGAGTGGGGGGAGCAGGTAAGGGAAAGTTATTTTCAAAGATTGCTTAATAACTTGTTGCTGCTGACCGATGATAAATAGGATACGTGACGTACATAAATTAGTAAGAGGTAATTGGATAAAATTAAATAGACTCTATTAGTAACTTTTTGTTGTTATTTTACTAAAAGTAAGTTATATTGTTTTTATCTTAATATCGAAACAATAATATAGCCAACTGAACGAGGGGACGATGACGATGAGTGAATTGACTGATGTAATGAAACAGAGAAGATCGGCGAATAAATTTATTCAAAATGTGGAAATCAGCCGTCATGAGCTGGATGAGATTTTTGAGCTGGTTAAATATAGTCCATCTGCTTCCAACTTGCAGCATGCCCACTATGTAGTTGTACAGGATGCAGATATGAAGCAGAAGCTTTATGAGGCAGCGTACAAGCAGTACAAGGTATTAACGTCTTCCGCAGTTATCGTGGTACTCGGGCATAAGGATGCGTATCTGAATGCACCGCAAATCTATGAAGGTCTGCTTCATCTGGGCGTATTGAATCAACAGGAATACGATCAGACGATCGAAATGGCACAAGCGCCGTACAAGCAGCAGGGCGAATCGTACCAGCATGACGAAGCGATCCGTAACGCCAGCCTGTCTGCGATGTCCTTCATGCTCGCTGCCAAAGATAAAGGCTGGGATACGTGCCCGATGATCGGTTTTGATCCGGAGGCAGTCAAAGAGGTTCTTTCTGTTCCAGACCGTTACGTTCCTGTTCTGATGATCACACTCGGCAAAGAAGACACCAACAGTCAGCGCGTTCGCGGCTACCGCAAGCCGGTCGGTGAATTTGTAAGTTATAATCAATTCTGATCGTTCAACAAGTAAGGTGGATCATCTGCTTGAGCTACTACTAATGATGTGGATAGCTCAGCATCGATATAGTTTAGCTATACGAAAGTACTTAAACGGCGCTAGCAACGTACATGTTGTTAGCGTCGTTTTGTATTGTAGGATAGTCGACGTATTCATCAAACAATGGTTTACAAATAACCAATAATCATCTAAAATACGTTCACAATAAAGTGACATCGTGAGACAGAACAAGGTGTCTGGTGACCGCCATAACTTTATGGCTTGAAAGGAGTAAAGCATGAATCATATTAAAAACATACTGGATCAATACCCGCTCATTATTTTGGACGGTGCGATGGCGACAGAGCTGGAAAAGGATGGTGCGGATCTGAACGATGATCTCTGGTCGGCACGTTTATTGCTCGATAATCCGCAGGCGATTGCAGGCGTGCATCGTCGCTATTTTGAAGCAGGTGCGGATTGTGCGATTACAGCTAGCTATCAGGCAACGGTAAGTGGATTTATGGAGCGTGGGTTATCGGCGGAAGATGCGACCGCGCTGATCGCTCGTTCAGTGCAGCTAGCTGTGCAGGAGCGCGATGCTTTTTGGAAAGGCTATACTGATGCAACGCCTGTACAAGACGCTGGTGGTCAGGCGCTAGCATCACGTCCACGTCCACTGGTTGCCGCATCGGTCGGACCGTATGGCGCTTATCTGGCAGACGGCTCTGAGTATCGTGGTGATTATGGATTGAGCGAGCAAGAGCTGTACGACTTCCATTATGATCGCATGCGCATATTAATCGAAGCAGGAGCCGATGTGCTTGCCTGTGAGACGATTCCTTGTCTGGTGGAAGCTCAGGCGATTGTCCGTGCGCTGGAGCAATTCCCGAATGTGTACGCATGGATTAGCTTTAGTGCGCGCGATGGTGCGCATATTAGCAGCGGCGAAGCGGTGACTGATTGTGCAGTCTGGCTGGATGGTCATGAGCAGGTCGCAGCGCTCGGAATTAACTGTACGGCGCTGGAGTATATTCCTGCTTTGATCGAAGCGATTAGTGCACATACGTCCAAGCCGATCCTCGTGTACCCGAACTCCGGGGAGCAATACGATCCGGTTACGAAAACATGGCACGGCACAGCCTGCGCAGGAAGCTATGGCGAGCATGCACGCACATGGTATGAGCTGGGCGCACGCTTGATCGGCGGTTGCTGTCGCACAACACCAGCGGATATTGCTGAAGTTGGAGCAGCGATACGCTCCTAAGTTGATACAGTACGGATTGATTATAGAAAGTGAAAGGTAGGAGTTCGATGTCGGTACAGCAGGATCAGGAGCACCCGGAATCCCGGGGAGGAGAGTTTCAACGCAAAATGAAAAGTCGCCATCTGGTGATGCTATCGCTAGGCGGCGTAATTGGTACGGGTTTGTTTTTAAGCTCGGGGTACACAATTAATCAGGCAGGCCCACTCGGTACGATTATTGCGTATCTGGTTGGGGCGCTGGTCGTCTATCTGGTCATGCTCTGTCTGGGCGAACTGGCGGTATACATGCCAGTGACGGGAGCATTCCATACGTATGCAGCACGGTTTATCGGCCCGGGAACAGGCTATATGATTGCCTGGATGTACTGGCTTACGTGGGCAGTAGCCCTTGGTTCTGAATTTACGGCGGCAGGTTTGCTCATGCAACGGTGGTTTCCCGACAGCTCGGTCTGGTTGTGGAGCGGTATTTTTGCATTACTGGTCTTTTTGTTAAATGCTTTCTCCGTGCGTTCATTCGCTGAGGCGGAATTTTGGTTCTCAGGGATTAAGGTAGCGGTTATTCTGGTATTTATCGTACTGGGTGGAGCAGCCGTATTCGGTCTATTACCGATGAAGGAATCGGGTGGTGCTCCATTGCTGTCTAATTTTACGAGTGATGGTGGGCTTTTCCCTAATGGGATTTTTCCGATTTTTATGGCGATGCTATCGGTCAATTTTGCATTTTCCGGTACAGAGCTGATTGGTATTGCGGCAGGGGAAAGTATAGAGCCGGAGAAAAATATTCCACGCGCGATCAAAGCGACGGTGGGGCGTTTGATTATTTTCTTCGTCGGCACGATCTTTGTATTATCGGCGCTGATTCCGTGGCGTCAGGCAGGTGTAATTGAAAGCCCATTTGTAATGGTGTTTGACCGGATCGGTATTCCGTATGCAGCTGATCTGATGAACTTTGTGATTATTACGGCACTGCTGTCCGCAGCGAATTCCGGCTTGTATGCTTGCTCACGTATGCTATGGTCGCTGTCGTCCGAGAAGCTACTTCCACCGGTATTCGGTCGTCTGACGAGAGCTGGCATTCCACTGAATGCGATGATTTTCAGTATGATCGGCGGCGGTCTGGCTTTGCTGACGAGCGTGATTGCGCCGGATACGGTGTATATTTTCCTCGTTTCGGTATCGGGCTTTGCCGTTGTCGTCGTGTGGATGGGCATCTCGGCATCGCACTATATGTTCCGGCGTCAGTATGTACGTGAAGGAAACCGAATTGAGGATTTGAAGTATCGCGCGCCACTGTATCCGTTGGTGCCGATCGCTGCCTTTGTCCTCTGTCTGGCGTCCTGCATCGGAATTGCGTTTGATCCGAATCAGAGTCTGGCGTTTTATTGTGGACTGGCATTTATGGTGCTATGCTATGTTGCCTATTTTATTCAAAACAGGTTGCAAAAGGGCAAGACCAGCAGTCACCATTGATCGAACATCGAACATCGAACATCGAACATCGAACATCGAACATCGAACATCGAACATCGAACATCGAACATCGAACATCGAACATCGAACATCGAACATCGAACATCGAACATCGAACATCGAACATCGAACATCGAACATCGAACATCGAACATCGAACATCGAACATCGAACATCGAACATTGGCATCACCTATAGAATTGTACAAAAAAGCACACGTATCCGAGTTACTTCGGAATACGTGTGCTTTTTATCATGTGTTCATCGATAGTAGCAGATCGAGCATGGCGAATCGAATGCTATTTCAGCAGCTGTATAGACGAATCGTCATCTGTTACGATCTCGATGTTCTCCATTAATTAATGCTGTATGCGTAGTGATACAGGCTGTTAATATCTGCATTCAATTGTTTGTTATTGCTCAGGAATACGATTGGAATGATATCAAAATAATGCGTCGATACCGGACCGCGATAGCTATATTGTCCAGCAGCAGGGCCGATATTCATTGGAATGGAGAAGTAGCCGAGACTGTCGGTATTTCCGTTCACCACAACGGTATTATTTCCTACTCGCGTCTGTACACCTACAGTCACGATGCCATTGCCAACCGGAACACCTGTTGCATCAAAGGCACGTCCTTTTACCGTAATGTTGTAGCCGACACGCCATTTTTTACCGTAACCATAGTCGATAAAGCCCTGTACGCCACGATCGGATGTAATTTCACTCACAGCGACACGAGCAATCGCTGCATTTTGATAATTCACGCTTAATGTGTATGGTGTAGTGATATCAAAGGTCGACGGAGCATACACCTGAATATAATAGCTACCTGCGGGCAGGGTGATCTGTCCGTCTGCATTTTGAGCAAGGGAACCGAGGCTTTGTAGATTAGCATCCCACAGCTGGATCACATACGAGCCGTTGGATGACGTATTATTCAGACGCAAATTCACTTTACTTTGAGCATTCAGTGTAATTTTCGTCCAATCCTCATCCAGCAGGTTATCTATATTTTGTTGGCTGATGAATGGAGCAGTACCGCGATCCTTGGCAAAGAATGGATTGTCGTCTGGCTCGTTCTGGTCATAACTGTCTGACAGTGTCGTGAATAATACGAATGGATTCGTCGTATCAGAACCTTGATACGAGGTTACACTAATAAAATAATATCCCGGTGTTGCCAGATAGCTAAGCAGCTCATATTGTCCTGCACCTTTGCTAGAATACGATACTTGCTCCAGTGTGGAGGTAGCGGTGTTCAAGCGATACAGGGCGAGGTCATAGTCTACATTGCTCGTTCCGGTCGACAGAAACGCAGTCAATTTTAATGAGCTAGTTACATTCGTATAATACCAGCGTGCTCCGCCCTGCTGATCGATATAACCGGGAATCGTTGTGTCTGTACTAATCTCTTCTGCGGTGCCAGGCGAAGTATTGCTGCCGTATGTATTATCTGTCGCTGTCACAGCGGCGAAGCTACGAGCAGAGGCTACATCAGATAGAGGGATATGTTGTGCCGGAGCGGATTTGCTGTTATGTACAGTGGCAGGTTGGACTTGCGCGGCAAGTGGCTGTAACGTCTGGTTTTTTGGGAATGCGGCGGTGCCGGAGCTACTTTGTGCCATTGCACCTGGATTCATCCCTGCCATACCGATGGATAGCGCGAGTGCAGCCATTCCTACAAATTTCAATTTCATGTATTTATCTCCTTTATATGGATTTAATAACGGTTTTAGTATAAAGCTAAATAACTAGATGTCAACCTAATTTTATACTTTAAGTCCCTTATTATCCGATTTATGTCATATGAATCTGATGCTTTAGTAATAGTTACAAAGGCTTGAATCATTTCATGAGAAAAAGCACAAACGATTGCAAGGCTAGCAACCGTTTGTGCTTTTTCATCTGTGTGCTATGCATCAGTTCAGCATCGTTTGATTTTTCATTTTCAGTTCTTTGCGAATTTAATTTCGATTGAGCAGTACCAGCGGCAGGAAAATATAATCGACAATTTCGGTTACCGTCTCTGTAGTTAGCATCTGCTGCTTGATCAAAAATTCATACCGGATCAGATCAAACGGTAGAGATACAATACGTGATCGGATCGCTTCCGGTGCGACTTCGCCCCGCTTCACAGCATGCTGTAAAATATCTCGCATAATCGAATTCAGGCTATCATCCTGTACCTTTTCCTTAAAATCCGCTAATGAACCGAGAATGGTGCGATCTCCATAGTCTGCTAGAATGCCAAACACCGTTTCAGCACCGACCATCTGGATCGTGTCTGTAATTTGCAGCAGAAAGGTAAGCACATCATCGCGTAGATTACCTGTATCCGGTGCCTTCATGGCAGGGCGGGGCAGATATTTAATAATAGCTGCAATAACAAGCTCACTTTTGCTTGGCCAACGGCGATAGAGCGCATTTTTATTCGTCTGGGCGCGCGCAGCCACGCCATCCATCGACATCTCGCTATATCCGACTTCGTTTAATTCATCCCATGCCGCTTGTAATAATGCATTTTCCAACACTTCGCCGCGTCGGCGAGTGTTTTTGGTGGATGTGTCGTTCTGCTGATTTGGTTGTTTATTTGTATTCATCGCTGTGCACCTTCCGAATATAAATATAAATATAAATACATTGCCTGTTTATAGTTGTTTTTTAGCTACACCTATAATATCATATTCAAATAAGGTACTATTAGTACCTTAAATAAATGAAAAGAAGGTTATCCGATGACGAATAGACTGATTTCTAAAATTTCGAAGATCTTGATTTCCGGTGCAAGCATTGCTGGACCTACACTGGCGTACTGGTTAGCAAGATATGGATTTGATGTGACCGTAGTCGAACTATCCAGAGCAGTCAGAAGCGGTGGCTATCCGATTGATGTGCGTGGAACTGCTGTGAATGTTGCGGAACAGATGGGGATTTATGATCGTTTACAGCAAAAAAATATTCATTCGGAAAAGGTCACTTTTTTGCATCCAGATGGCAGCGTAGCAGGAGTGATAAAACCGATCATGCTCACAGGTGGTTCAGCGACAAGAGATATCGATCTGCCGCGTGGTGAATTGACTGCGGAATTGTACAATTTGACGCTGAAGCAGCCGATCCAGTATCGTTTCGATGACTCGATCGTGGCGATGCACGAAGACGAGAATGGGGTTCAGGTACGTTTTAAAAGCGGTCACCAGGATACATTCGATATCGTCATTGGCGCGGATGGAATGCACTCCAATACACGTCGTTTGGTGTTTGGGGATGAAGCGCCATTTACGCGCTATTTAGGCTACTGTTTTGGTGGCTTTACTGTACCGAATACGATGGGGCTTGCTTATGAATCCGTCGTGTATGCGTTGCCTGGTCGCTATGCTATTTTGTCGGTGGTAAAGGACAGTGATACGATGCACGCATTTTTGAATTTTGCGACAGAGGACATGCCGGATATCGATCACCGGGACACAGAGCAGCAGCGTAAACGTATAGCGGATTGTTTTGCCGGAGAGGGTTGGATCACGTCTGAACTGGTACAGCATATGCTGCATGCAGACGATTTTTATTTTGATACCGTGAGTCAGATTCATCTAACGAGCTGGCATAAAGGACGTGTGGCATTTGTAGGCGATTCGGCGCATGCACCTTCTTTTCTAACCGGACAGGGCAGTAGTCTTGCGATGGTCGGGGCGTATATTCTGGCAGGAGAGCTGGCTACTCATGAGCATTACGAGGATGCCTTTGTCGCTTACGAACAGATGATGCGACCATTTGCCGAGGCGAATCAGGCACTGGCGAATAACGCTTCCTTTATGATGCCACGTACAGCGGACGAGATCATTGCAAGGAATAGATTGCTGGATGCGATGAATGAGGGCGGCAAGCTAACATTGCCTGAAGGAGATTCTGGTGATGTGCATAGTTCCCTGCAACTGCCTGACTATTCCAGCGTATTGCAAAAATAAAAAGAAGTATAGTACGCTCATGATTTCCTTTGTAAAATCCGGCGTATGGAGTAATATGTGCTTATAAAATGCACAGATGGAAGAGAATGATCGTGTATCAGTTTATTTTTGAACGATATGTGATAGTGAAGAATGGTATTTGTAATCGATGAATTTCTATTCCTTAGAAAGTCGTGCATAATCACCGTAAAGGCTGGGAAAATAGCAGCTCATCAGTTATAATAGAAGGAAAGAAAGCAGACCAGGCAGGTACTCCTACTTACTGGGCTGCTTTTTGCCGTCTGTGCGGTGTGCATGTTTTTGTACACTTTGTATAGAGGTACACTATCGGTAGTACCTATTATTACGTTTATCTATGACAACCTACCCTATAGAAATAGAAGCCTATGAATTGAAATATGTAACATGTGAAGCTCGTTAAGTTCAGATAGACAGGAGTTTTGAAGAATGAGTATACAGGCGCCTGTAATGCAGCAGGCTCAAGAATTGCTGCAAAAATATTTTGGTTATGAGGATTTCCGAGAAGGTCAGCGTAAGATTGTAGCGAGTCTGCTGGATCGTCAGGATACACTCGGTATTATGCCAACCGGTGGCGGTAAGTCGATCTGTTATCAGATTCCAGCGCTGGTGCATGATGGAGTGACGCTTGTGATCTCGCCACTGATCTCCCTGATGAAGGATCAGGTGGATGCGCTGGAGGCGGCGGGTATTCCGGCTGCCTATATTAACAGCACACTGAGTGGACGTGAAGTGAATGAACGTATTCGCGCGGCACGTCGTGGTGAGCTGAAGCTGCTGTATGTTGCACCGGAGCGGCTGGAGCTGGACTGGTTCCGCGATGAGATGAACAGTGTGAATATTACCTGTCTTGCGGTCGATGAAGCACACTGTGTATCGCAATGGGGACATGATTTCCGCACAAGCTATCTGGAAATTGCGCCATTTGTCGATCAGATGCCAGAGCGTCCGATGGTAGCTGCGTTTACAGCAACGGCGACACCGGAGGTGCGTAGCGATATTTTGCGTCTGCTCCAGCTACGTCACCCGGAGGTATTTATTACCGGACTGGGACGGGATAATCTGTCGATGTCGGTACTGCGGGGCACGCAGCGTAAGGAATTTGTTATTGATTATGCGCGTACACATGAGAATGATTCCGGTATTATTTATGCAGCGACACGTAAGGATGTAGACGATCTGTACAGTCGTCTGCTAAGCAGCGGTGTGCAGGCAGGACGTTATCATGCAGGTATGAGCGATGAGGAGCGCGACCAGAGCCAGGAAGCCTTTTTGTATGATGATGTGCGTGTGATCGTAGCGACCAATGCGTTCGGGATGGGGATTGATAAGTCGAACGTACGCTATGTCATTCACTATAATATGCCGAAAAATATGGAGGCTTACATTCAGGAGGCTGGACGTGCCGGTCGTGATGGCGATCCGAGTGAATGTATTCTTTTATTTAGTCCACAGGATATTATGACGCAAAAGTTCCTGCTGGAGCAAAATATGAATGAAGGCGATCGCAAGCATAACGACTATCGTAAAATGCAGCAGATGATCGACTACTGCTATACAACCAAATGTCTGCGTAATGCGATGCTGGATTATTTTGGCGAGCAGCATTCCGGCGAGACCTGCGGTCAATGTAGCTCCTGCCGTGATAGCCGTGAGCTGGTGGATACGACGATTGAGGCGCAAAAGATTTTTTCCTGCATTTATCGACTGCGTGAGCGTTTTGGTGTATCGGTCGTTGCACAGGTGCTCAAGGGCTCACGTAACAAAAAGATTCTACAATACAAATTCGACGAGCTACCAACACATGGTCTGCTGTCACATCTGACGGAAAAAGAAATCTCCGAGCGCATCAACGTGCTGGCAGCAGAAGGTTATCTACTGCTCACCGAAGGTCAGTATCCTGTCGTCAAATTACAGCCGCTTGCTGCTGAGGTGCTCAAAGGGCAGCATAAGGTCATGCAACGTGCGCCATTGCCAGTAGCGACACCAGCTGGACGCGCATCGAGTAGCCGTTCTCGTGCTGGCAGTGAAGAGCTATCCGCCGTGAACGAAACGATCTTCGAGCAGCTGCGCCTGATTCGCCGCGAGCTTGCTTCGCGCGAAGGCGTACCATCGTATATTATTTTCAATGATGCGACCCTGCGCGAGATGAGTGTGATCGAGCCACAGAGTGAGGGCGAGATGCTCACGATCAAGGGTGTCGGTGAAGTGAAGTATCGTAAGTATGGCGAGCCGTTCCTTGCCTTTTTCCAAAAGAAATCGATGGAAGAGAACAGCACGTATGGCGATGAATATTAAGACAAGATGATCAGTGTGAGAACGATTAGCATCAAAACGATATACACAAAAGGGAACCTCATCTATGGAGGTTCCCTTTTGTGTGTATAAAGCCATCGTCCATCGCTGTAAAAATCATGCTTCTACTTCATGCTGTAATCATAGCTGATCACCAGTTGCAATCGTAGCTGTTTATTGTTAATGGAATTCATCCATACTGCAATCATTTGAACGCGATGAAGTAATCGTGCAATTGATAGATCGTCGATTGGTGTTGATAGAATTACGCTGTTTTACGACGGAACAGCATTTGATCCAGCGAGAAGCCCGTGTTATTGGTCACTGCCAGATACAGAGCTACCAGCATGAACGACAGATCCAGCTCGTAACCCGCCATTTGTCCATTCCCCATCAGACCCGCAGACAGCTTCACCGTGAAGACCGCTCCGAGTAGCACGATAATCAGCAGAATAGATACATAACGTGTGAATAAGCCAATGATGAGCAAAATACCGCCAACCAATTCGATTGGAGAAACGACATAAGCGA
Source organism: Paenibacillus hunanensis (assembly GCF_014645615.1). Lineage (GTDB taxonomy): Bacteria > Bacillota > Bacilli > Paenibacillales > Paenibacillaceae > Saccharibacillus > Saccharibacillus hunanensis. Next base: position 552,835 of record NZ_BMMB01000001.1, read on the forward strand.
GGAAGCCGGGAATACCTACACTTTGGAACCAACCAGCTACGCCGTCCATACCCATCTGAAACTTACTGATCCCGTGAGCCAAAAATAGAATACCAAGCACAACCCGCATAATCGTCGATACTACTGTTAATTTCATCATGAATCACTCCCTAAATAAATTGATTACTAAAAGTAATTTACACCCTCTTTATTAGTGTGTCAATAAAAATATTACATATGTTTATATATTATTCTCATTGGTAATATTTGTTGCGCTAAGTAAACACCGCTTCGTTATCATGAATATCTGCAATAGTATAGCCAAAAGGAGTCGTCTTATTTTTTATGGATTGTTGTGAGCAAAATGCTAATTCATCGCTTGTACGGCACAATTTCATTTGCACGATCCTGCTACACGCCTGTATGATGGAAACTACCAGCAACACGCTGATTTATCGATAGCAAGGAGAATAATCACGATGGAAATCGGTTCGATGATTCGTGCCATTCGTAAACGGAAAAACATTACCATTGCTCAGATATGTGAACAAACTGGATTGTCGCAGGGATTCATGAGTCAACTGGAAAATAATAAAACCTCACCTTCACTTGCTACACTGGAGAGCATTGCTGCGGTATTGAACGTATCGCTCGCTCATTTGCTGCTTAGTCGTGAGGAACGTATCAACATTGTGAAAAAGGATGAGCGTCCACTCACCTCGATCGGTCAGCAGCCGATGAAGGTATATGAGCTAGGCATTACGCGCAATATGCGTGTTACGCTCGTGGAGCTGCCAGCCGGATACTCTAGCTCGGACAAGATGATCGCTCATGAAGGCGAAGAGATTCATACGGTGGTCGAAGGACGAGTTCGTGTCGAATATGGCGCTGAGGTTACGGAGCTGGATGCAGGTGATAGCTTTAGCTGGAATGCGGTTGTACCGCATCGCGTGACGAATATCGGTGAGCAGTCTGCGACTATTCTGATTGCGGTATATCGTGAGCGGGAGTGGATGTGAATGAGCGGCAGAGCGTCGCTATTTCACACCTATATTGGAATCGATTACTCAGGTGCGGAGAAGCCTGATTCTCGTATTAAAGGATTAGCAGTCGCGGTGGCTAGAGAAGACGAGCCATTTCAGCTATCATTGCCACCTGTATCGAATCATCGCTCTATACCACCTGTAGCTGCCGCGAAGCAAGCGCTCTGGTCGAGACGTCTTGTGTATGAGTGGCTGTTGCATGAGCTTTATTATAGCGACAAGCGCATAATCGTTGGACTGGATCATGGTCTATCGTATCCGCTATCTCAGCTACAGCGACTCGGCTTGCAGGACTGGGATACTTTTTTACAGTGGAGTCAGCGTACATGGCAGACTTCGCGGCTGACGATGAAGCAGAGTAAGGAACAGGCAGACTATATCAACTCCACCGATAAGCGTCTGGTCGAGCGTGAATTCATCCCATCGACGAAGAGTGTGACCGATCTGGATCGTGTATCCGGTATGCAGGGAGCGGTGTCCTATTCGACACATACAGGCTTACCATGGATCTACCGCCTACGAAAATGGCAACGGCGCGGACTGAAGATTCACTTTTGGCCGTATGATGGTCTGGTCGTGCCGGAAGATCGTCATGTGATTACCGAGGCGTACCCGTCACTATATCGCAGACGTATTCAGCCTGATTCGGCTTATGAGCCGCTTAGTGAGCATGAACGCGATGCCGCTTATATTGCCAACTGGCTACAGGCGCGAGATCGTGCCGGAGCCTTAATGCCGTATCTGGAGCTGGCTACACTGAGTCAGCAGGAGCAACAGCTTGCCTTGCTGGAAGGCTGGGTACTTGGTTGTCTATAACGTATAGAAGCAAAGGAGCGGATCATCCATGAAGGTTGTACTGTCTACATTGAATGCCAAATATATTCATACCTCGCTTGCCATTCGCTGTCTGAAGGCATATAGCGAGAAGGAATTTGATATCGAGCTGGCAGAGTATACGATCAAAGACCCGGTGATGAATATCGTGTCCGATCTGTATCGCAGACAACCGGATGTGATCGGATTCTCCTGTTACATCTGGAATATCGAGGAAACGATTCGTGTACTGGAAGTGCTTAAAAAAGTCATGCCTGCTACACGTATCGTGCTCGGTGGCCCAGAGGTATCGTATGATACCGAGCAATGGATGCAGCGTCTGCCTCAGGTTGATTTTATCGTGATTGGCGAAGGAGAAGAGACGTTCCATCAGCTGCTACAGGAGATCGAAGGCGCGGGGAAATATCACTTTATTTACGGTGTAGCCTATCGCAAGGGTGAGGAGATTATCGTCATGCCGGGCAGACCGAAGCAGGATCTGAATGAGCTGCCGAGTCCACATCGTTTTCCCGAGGATATTCCGCATCTGGCGAAGCGAGTCGTTTATTTTGAAACGAGCCGTGGGTGTCCGTTTAGCTGTCAATTTTGTCTGTCGAGTATTGAGGTTGGGGTACGATACTTTGATATCGAGCGGACAAAGAGTGATATTTTATACCTGATCGAAAATGGTGCAAAGCTGATCAAGTTCGTCGATCGTACGTTCAACATTAAGCGTGATTATGCGCTGGAGATGTTTCGCTTTTTGATTGAGAATCATAATGGTTGTACGTTCCAATTCGAGATTACAGCCGATATTATGCGTCCAGAGGTACTGGATTATTTGGCAGAGCATGCGCCGCCCGGGGTGTTCCGCTTTGAGATCGGAGTGCAGTCGACGAATGATCCGACTAATGAGCTGGTCAAGCGCCGACAAAATTTTACGAAGCTGAGTCGTACCGTCAACACGATCAAGCGCTCCGGTAAAATCGCGCAGCATCTGGATTTGATCGCAGGGCTACCGCTGGAGGATTATGCGACCTTCCGTAAGACATTTAATGACGTGTTTGCGCTGGAGCCCGAGGAGCTACAGCTGGGCTTCCTCAAAATGCTACGCGGCACCGGACTTCGTCTTGATGCGGAAAAGTATCAGTACACATATATGGATCATGCACCGTATGAGATTCTGGGCAGTCATGTGCTATCCTTTGAAGATATTGTGCGCTTGAAGCGGCTGGAGGATGTGCTGGAGAAATACTGGAATGCGCATCGGATGGATCATACACTTGGGTATTTGATGCAGCATGAATTTGAGTCACCGTTTGACTTTTTCCAGGCGTTTGGCGATTACTGGGAGGAGCAGGGCTGGCAAAAGATCGGGCATCAGCTGGAGGATTTGTTCACCCGTTTGCAAGCCTTTTTACAGCAGCACGGATTGAAGCAGCCAGATCGGGTGTATGGCTTGATGAAGCTCGATTATTTGCTCAATCATCGTCAGAAGCCGCGTAAAATCTGGTGGGACGATGCGCCAGATCGAGATCGAGTCCATCGTTATTTGCAGTATATCGCTCAGCTTCCAGAGGGAGAGGGATTGCCTGCTGCATGGACAGGCTCGCAGCTGAACGAGCGTGAGCTGCACAAGCATATCGTCGTAGAGCAGCTTCCATTTCGTCTGGATGCTGTGCTAGCAGGTGAGCTAGCGTTGGCTTCAGCAGATGGAAGTGTACTGCTGGTGAACTACCGCCAGCAGGAGCAGTCAAAGCCGGAGTATATTATTTTGCAGGAGCAGCGCGATCGCGTATGAGCTAGTAGAGTGTAGGAGGCAGGATGGCTGCCCCATATTCCGTTATAATCGAACCGTCAGTTTATCTGTACGGTTCTATTTTTTGCTAGTGAGCGTATTCTTACACGCTGGTAATCTATTATGCTGAATGTTCACATGAGATTGGAAGCGAGCAGGCTTCATCTATAAAAATAAAACTAGCGAGCATGACTCGACATCAACGATCGATCGTATACCATAATACATGTCAATAAACAGGAGGGTGCCGATATGAGTTACAGCTGGGTAGGCAGTCGATATATGTTTCTGGATGAAATCTCGGTGACCGAGCAGAAGGGCATCCATATCGGACGCTACGGTGGGAATACACTGAGCGGTGCGAGTAAGAATGAGGATGGATTAATCGTTTTACAGAGTGAGGCAGGCAACGGTCGACTGGCAGTGGTGCTGGATGCGCATTATAGTGCTGAAAGTGCAGAGCTGGTAGTTGATCAGCTACTGGATCATAAGGATGATCTGGTCGCCTTGATGGAGCGAGAGGATGCGTTCCAACAGATAGAGCCATACATAATAAGCCTGTTATCAGATGTTGCCTTTCGTGCTGCCTGTCATCAGGTCAAGGGAGAAACAGCACTGCTGATCGTCTATCAGCGCGATGAATATGTATGGTGGTTCTCCATTGGCGATTGTATCGCTTATGTGCTTCATCCCGAGCTGGCTAAGCTCGGTCAATATGCACTGAACCAGCGTCAATTTTACGAATGGATCGGTCAGGTGAACACATTGGATGGGCCGGTTCCTTGCTATAGTAGCGGTCGCCGTCAGCTACGGAGTGGACGGAATATGATCGTGCTGCTCACGGATGGTATTGTCGAGGGAGCGGATCGAGAATATGAGCATGCTCCAGCATTGTATGATTCGCTGTATAATGAGCATAGTATGAGTGTGAATCTGCATCGTCTGCTCAACCATCTGCATACGACAGGCGCGTATGATAGTGCAACGATTATATGCTGGGAGTATGATCATAATGGAGAAGCCGCTATGCCATCCGATCAGAAGCCGCCTATGCAGGCAGCAGATGGAGAGGAAGGATAAGCCAGGCTGACGAGGGCTATATTTCACCAGTAGCATAGAGATGAGCATAATAAAATAGTGACAACGCGATAAATGAAAGGAACGATCACATTGACCCAATCTAATTCTATCCATTCTACCGCTTCACACGAGTCAGATTGGATAAGCCAGGAAGTCTCTTCAAATGCAGACTCCACTGCATCAACACCGATTCCACCAGCACCAGCCGCAGAGGTACATAGCGATCTATCCCAGGAGAAGCAGCGCATTCTAGCGAATACGTATACCTTTGTGAAGCAGGAGCTGAGCGGTGAGACGAGTGGACACGACTGGTGGCATATTCACCGTGTCGTACAGATGGCACGGCGGCTGGCACTGGCAGAGGGAGCAGACGACTATATTTGCACGATGGCAGCCTTGCTGCATGATATCGCTGACGAAAAACTAAATCCATCCAAGGAAGTCGGTATGCAGCGTGTCAACGATTGGCTGGATCGTCAGCATGTACAGACTGAGGATCGCGAGCAGATTACGTATATTATCGCGAATATGTCGTATAACGGAGGGAACAATCCACCATTGCCCACAATCGAAGGCAAAGTGGTACAGGATGCTGACCGTCTGGACGCGATCGGCGCGATTGCAATCGCCCGTACATTCGTATATGCAGGTCATGTCGGTGACATGATGTATGATCCTGATTTGCCGGTACGAGAGCAGATGAGTGCTGAGGAATACCGTAACGGTCGCAGCACAGCGATTAACCATTTTCATGAAAAGCTGCTCAAGCTCAAAAATCGAATCAACACTCCATCCGCACGCCAGATTGCTGAGGAGCGTCATCAGTATATGGAGCAGTATGTACAACGCTTTTACGAGGAATGGGAAGGTCGCTAAGTGACGAGGAGTAGCTAGTATAGAGGATCGGATGCTCACAGCGATATCCGCTTATTAAAGCTACTCATCTACACACGATACGTCAGAAATTAGTTAATCCCCGTTGAAGCTAATTAGAGCTATAAATCTCTAACATTAACCATCAACAACAGCCCACACCAAAAACCGCCCGATGCACGCAGAATCCTATTCGATCCCGGCATCAGGGCGGTATATCCAACTCACTCAATAACTCCTACCTCATCGATTCCTACGTTCTGCATTCATCGGAATGGATCGCATCATTAATTGCCAAAAAATACCAAAAGACGATTCATAGCAATACACCAGCAGTTAACCTTATTCATCCTGTATAAATAAAGCTATCATACAACCGCGCATCTCCACCTCGTGACTGTATAACAATGCGCTGGCATGCCTGATCCGGGAAAATTAAGCTTGTGATCGCGTACATCCCATCCCCAGCAAATACCTCAACCGAGCAGCTATCGAGCACAATTCGTAGATTCAGATGACTGCTATACGGAATATGCACCTGCTGACCACGAGCGAACAACGGATCAAAATCACTCCGCCCGGAATGCTCACGCCGTACACTCAATAGCTCGCTAGTTGCATGATACCCGATCGTCGTATATTGCTCTGCTGTATGATGAATCGTAACCGTTAGCTCATCCAATCCATCATGCTGTGCGCGAAGCCGAATATCCGCAATCGCTGCCGCAGTGATCAACTCATACGGCTGCTTATTACTAACCGTAATGCCAGATAGCTTATGCTTTTCAGTAAAATATCGATCCAGCTCAGCGACCGGACGCTGGCAGATCAGCAATTGATTTTTCAGAGGTCGCAGACATAGCGTGCGTGGAAGCGTCATCGCTCCATTCCAGTCACCTGCTGGCAGCTCACGCGCATAGCGCCAGTTATTCATCCAGCCCATATAGATGCGCCGACCGTCCTGCTCCGGGATATCGGAGAAGCTAACGCCTGCATAATTATCTCGCCCATAATCCAGCCACTGAATGCGATTGTATTCTGGCATGAACTGCCTGCCATCAAAGGAACCGACAAAATACTGTGTCCGCGAGCCATTGCCCAGCTCAGGCTGATCGCCTGTACTCACCAGCAGCACCCATTTCCACGATTCTGTGCCTTCAATCGGCAAGCGGAATAGATCCGGGCATTCCCATACGCCCTCATGAGAGCCAAAGCCTTCCCCAAACCGACTTTCCAGCTTCCAATCCAATAGATTACGCGACGTATAAAAGGATACATTCTGTCCTGTAGCAACGACCATCACCCAGTAGCCTTTTGGACGATACCAGAATACCTTTGGATCACGAACATCACGATCCGTACTGCTAGTCAGCACCGGATTGCCCTCATACTTCGTCCATGTCCGTCCACGATCATGACTGAAGGCGATGCACTGACCGTCCAGATAGGGTGGAGCGGATACTGTATCTGGCGCAGCAGTCGAGAAGACCTCGCCACCTGGATTCTCATGACCCATCGATTCGGTCTGCTGCGTGTACCGATCGGTCTGCTGTGAGTTCCTGTCAATTGGCTCCAGATGACTCGTATAAATAGCCACCAGACCCGGCTCATCTGGAAATAGCCCGGAGGTATTATTCCAGTCCACGACTACACTGCCAGAGAAGATCGTCCCCTGTTCATCAGGATGCAGCGCGACATCAAGCTCCTTCCATTGAATCAGGTCGGTGCTTACAGCATGCCCCCAATGCATCGTGCTCGATACCGTAGAATGCGGATGATACTGATAAAATAAATGATATTCTCCCTCAAAATAAACCAGCCCATTCGGATCATTAATCCAGTTTTGCCCTGGTGAAAAATGAAGCTTTGGCTTGTAAAGCTGCACATCGAATGTTTCCATCGTGTACCCACCCCTTTACGAGAGATCACTGCGGAATAAATTGATAGCGTTTACATATAACCGAAAGCCTAGCCTGTTGTTATTGACATCCAGCTCCTCATGACACGTTTCATATGCTTATGATTTCTGGAAAAGTAGATTCTATTCGGGAGCATGAATGGAGGTCTTAACTTCATTTTATCCAAACAACGTCAGCATAGCTATACTTACTTTTTCAAAATATTGGATATTTCGATGTGGAAATGATGTGAAAATGACGAGAAGAAATGTGCATGATTCCACAAGCAAAAAGCCAGAATCTATCCGGTGCATCGGATGAACTCTGGCTGTGACATACCATGATACATCAGGCTTTTTGAGGATTACGCTTTTAATGATTAAGCTTGTAATGAGTAAAGTGATAATGTGCGGGGTGCTACGTAACAGATGGATACCAAACAGGAACGGTTAGACGATACTGGAGACTTTACGTGCTTGCACATCGAGCTGCTGAGCAGAAGAGGCGAGCAGATTGAACTCTTCCAGTACCGATTCAATCTGTTCCCGGCTTTCCTCAACATTCTGGTGTACATCCGTTGTACCATTGGAAATTTTGTTGATTTCTTTGGCGATCGCATCCGCGCTGCTTTTCACTTCACTGATCGAAGATTCAACCATACCGGAGAGCTTACGCACCTCTTTGGCAACGATATCAAAGCCACGTCCGAATTCGCCTGCATGAGCAGCCTCAATCGCTGCATTGAGGGCGAGCAGCTGTGTCTGTGAAGATATCTCACGGATCGTTTTGACTACATTTTGAATAGCCTGTGCCTGTTGCTGTAAGTTATTTAGCATTAACGTATTATCCGAAGCGACAGAAGCAATTCGCTGAATGCTGGAAAGTATATCACTGTTACGTTTGATCCCATCCTCAGCACGACGGGTCAGATCATCCGCCATCTCCTGCATGTCATTGACAACAGTCGTAATATTCGTTTGACGAGCGGTAATATTCGTTGCGATTTTGCAGACGCTGACTACGCGTGTGCCTTCTTCATTGTAGACAGGCATATATGTCGCTTCAAGCCAGATTGGATTACCGAAAGCATCTTTGCGCTTAATTTTGTCCTGATAGCTACGACCGGAGAATAATCCTCTCCACATCGTTTCGTATTCGGTTGATTGTGTTAGCTCAGGAAAGCAAAAAAGCTGGTGCTTCATACCGAGCATTTGTTCAGCTTTATATCCCATCGCATTCGCGAAATTATCATTTACATAAGCGACCTCACGATTACTATTAAAACGGATGATCGCAAGATTCTGATTGAGTGCCTTCATCACAAGCTGGTCATTGACTTCCACATGATGGTTAGTTGGAATGTAAGTCGACATATAAGTCCTCCATAGTTCAAACTTTAAATAAAACATATTTAGATGGATTATTGTAGGTGTAGATCCCTTTGTATATTAAGAGAGTAAGTTAATATGCTGTATACTTATTTATCGTATACGAATCAATTTTTGATTAGGTATTTTACACTATTTTCATTAAAAATCTCAAAATTATATTTAACAAAATTAAATTTATATCAAAATAATTCTTTTGCTTATAGAAGTATACATAAATGGGAATGAATTGGGCGAGATGACTAAGGCTCGAAGACTCGAAAATCTCTTCTTATGCACAAGCTGGAATTGCTTATACATAGCGCTATAGTGGTAGAAAGCGAAGTGTACAGCATATATACAATGATCTGCTTGATCGATAACTATATGGTGTATATATGTAACATAGGAAGCAAGCTAGCTGGGTATAGCTTTAAGCTGGAATGCTAGCTTTATTATGAAGCGCCAATCACCTCCGCATAAGTAATGGTCTTGTCTTACAACGCTACCTCGACGAGCGTTACGAGTAAAATTCGCGATTTTAAAGCTACTCACCTACATCTTATATACGACTATAGATGCAATTTGGATCTATCGAACGATGTCGAATTTGAGTCTGTAGAACGGTATGCTGATAGTTCCTATCATGCAGTATCTTAACTGTGTATTACACACAAATCATGCGTCTGATTCATGCACGAAAATAATTTCTTTTATGCGCACGTTATAAGCGATTCGTGTGAAGCTCAATAGGTGTCGATTGTAATTGATGCGGAGGTCTTGTTGTTCTCATTGGATGGGAACGCTATACTTAAAAGTAACGTCTCCTCACTCCTTCATAGACGATGGGTTAGACCATAGGTCACTCGATATCAGTCGGATGGAGTAGAGATGGAGCTTTTTACTTTTACATATAGCAGGTGTTTAGAATGTAATACTTTAGATTTAGTAGATTGAAAAGATAACAACCGTCACTCGTCTCATAGCGGCATCAATGATAACCTATGTTCGTTTCACATTCCACGAACAAAAGCCATTATCGTGTGCCGATGAAAGGGGAGAGAAAGCAATGAAGCGCTTTGTCGATTATGGTGGAGAGCCGTATGCATTGTCATGGATTTTACCGAGTCCTGAAGGAATTGCTGTGAGATGTGATTGTGGCAGCGAGGGCTCGATTCGCTGCCGGGATGGTGAGCTCATCTTTACGTGCAGTCAATGTATGCAGAAGAAAATATATGAGCAGGAAGCTGTCTATCGTGTATCGGGTCATTGTAACCAGTGTGATCGCTGGTTCAATGAGCAACTACACGACAAAAGACAGTACACACACAAGATTGTAAATTATGCTTGTCCGCATTGCGGAACGATGCAGGCTATGCCTGTGAAGAAACGTTTCGACGGTGTGTATTATAATTTAGGCATTCGTGATGGACGTGAGCCGTATTTTGGCTTGGAACTGTACTTTTTGTCCTCTTATCGCGGTAAGCCAGTATGGGCGATTAACCGCGCGCATTTGAACTATTTATTAACTTATATCGCTGCCGATCAGCGTCAGCGACCAAGCTATGCCTATACGCGTACTGCTTCCTATCGTTTGCCACGGTATATGAAAGATGCGAAAAATCGCGAAGGTATGATCAAGCTACTCACACGGATGCAAAATCAAACCTGATAAGCTGCACGCTCCACCTGCTTATCTTTACGATCTAAAGGAGTGAAGCGCATGAGCCGTTACGAGGATCGGTTGAATGATTATAATCGCCGTCAGCATGCAGACAAGCTTATCTTCCATACACTGGGTGAGCTGGTGGCGATGTGCGGAAAGCTGCACAATACCTGGTTATACACGAATGTGGACAAATGGGAGCAAGACCCGCTGCATACGCCGATCTATTATTTTAATGAGGAATGGCTCGAGGATCAGCTAGCGGAAGGCCAGGCGACTGAAAATGAGCGGGGCGACATTGTTACTCATGAGCTACGAGATGCAGGCTTGCAGAGCTGGTTCGAAATGGCGACCTTTGAAGATGTGGTTGAGGTGCTACACGATGCAGGAGAGCCTGTAACCTTACCGATGATTGTGATCGCACTCAAATATTATTATGAATATGACGCATTTCTTGATTATGACGATGTGGAAGCAAGGCTACAGCTACACGATGTGTTGAAGCAGGTAGCCGATGAGCAAACGTCCGAATCATGAGCATGAACAGAATTGATGATGAACAGATAGGGAACCATAACAATGATGCACGAAAGGATGAACCCTAATGACTAATAAAGATACATACCGCTTTCAGGTTAATTTGAGCGGCATGATTAATATTTTATCGAATCATTTGTATAGCAATCCACGCGTATTCCTGCGCGAGGTGATGCAAAACGGGGTGGATGCAGTTACTGCACGCACACAGATCGAGCCCGATCATACAGGGCATATTCATATTGAACTGACTGGAGATATCACCAATCGTACATTGATTATTGAGGATAATGGGATCGGTCTGACCGAAGAGGATATTCATGAATTTTTGGCTCAGATCGGTCAATCGTCCAAGCGTGGCGAGGCGGCATTCACAGGCGAGACGTCCTTTATTGGGCGCTTTGGGATCGGGCTGTTATCCTGCTTTATGGTCAGCGATGAAATTGTGATGGTTACACGCTCAGCGAAGGGTGGCCCCACGCTGGAATGGCGCGGTCAACCGGATGGTACGTATAGCATTCGTAAGCTGGATACCGAGCTATCGCCAGGCACCAAGGTATATTTGCGTTGTAAGCCAGGCAGTGAGATGTATTTTGATCCAGAATATCTGGCAGAGGGTCTTTATTACTACGGTGCCTTGCTGCCATATCCGATCACGCTTCAGTATGGTGAACAGTCGAAGGTGATTAATGATCAGCGTCCGGTATGGCTGCACGAGCCAGAGCTGGCACGCAGTCATCGCGATGAGGTGCTGGACTTTGGTGAGCGCTTGATGGGCGAGCGATTCAAGGACTTTATTCCGCTGCGTACGTCTTCCGGTCGCACTGGAGGAATTGCCTTTGTATTGCCACATTCGGTCAATCTGAATGCGAAGCGCTCGCATCAGGTGTACTTGAAGTCGATGCTCGTATCGGATAAGGCGGAAAATATTTTGCCGGACTGGGCGTTTTTTGTAAAATGTCTCATCTGGACGGATGAGCTACAGCCAACGGCTTCGCGTGAGCACTTTTATGAGGATGAGAAGCTACAGCAGGTACGTGAGGAGCTGGGCGATTCGATTCGTAGTGAGCTGATGCGAATGGCAGATTATGATTCTGATCGGTTGCAGCATATTATTCAGCTGCATGTGCTGTCGATGAAGGCACTGGCAACGGAGGATGAGCAATTTTACCGGATTATTCATCGCTGGTTGCCATTTGAAACGACCTTTGGTCGCCGTACACTGGGCGAGATGCTGAAGGAGCATGATACGATCTATTTCACACTCACACTGGACGAATATCGTCAGATTACCCATGTGGCGGCAGCGCAGGCACTGCTTGTCGTGAATGGTGGCTATATTTATGATGCAGAGCTAATGTCGGCTTTGCCGCTTGTCAATGATGCGGTGAGTACGAATCGTTTGATGCCAGAGGATGTATCGCTATCCTTTGTTGATCTGACACCGGATGAGCGCCGCGCCTATTATGAGCTGACTCGAACTGCGGACACTGCCTTGCAGCGTTTCCGTTGCCAGATTCAGTTGAAGCGTTTCAAGCCATCCGAGCTACCTGCCCTGTTCACCTTGTCCAAAGAATCGTCTGAGCTGCGTTCGCTGGAAGCGGCGAAGGAAGTCAGCACGGATACGCTGTCTTCTATTCTCGGTAGTCTTGGCTCGGCAATGGAGCAATCTGCGTATTCGACGCTGTATCTGAATCTGGATAATCCAGTCGTTAGCAAAATTTTCATGCCAGGCAATGAAGCGATGATGGTTGTCGCTGTAGAGATGCTGTATGTGAATGCGCTGATGATGGGGCATTATCCGATGAATCGTCAGGAGCTGGCTACACTGAATCAGGGTATTCTACGCTTTATTGAACTGGGCTTGTCCGCAGGAGGAAGCGGGGAGGCGCGATGAGCGAAATCTTCACCGATCCCGAATGTAAGCAGTTGTTTTGGCAGGCGCGCGGACTTCCAGATGGACCTGCGAAGCTACAGCTGTTAGAGCAGGCTGTACAGCTTGCCGATGCACTAGGCGATGTACAGGCAGGGTATCTAATTCGAGAGGATCTGGTAGAGGCAGCTGTATTTAATGGGTTTGCGCTTAAAGCGATCACCCATTTCTCGTGGCAGCTCGGTCAGTTTGATCGCAATCCCGATCTATATAATGAACAAAACCTCTTATGGTCTTATAAATGGATCATTAGCAATGCGATGCATTTTCCACAGATTAGTACGCAGCAGCTCATGGAGCTGCTGTCAGATATGCGTGATCGCTATCTACATGCGGGTTATAGTGAGCGTACGTATTACAGTAATCGGTTTACGTTATATTTGCATACAGGCGAGTTTGAGCAGGCAGATGAATACTATAGCAAATATAAGAAAATGAAGCGCGAAGATATCAGCGATTGCACTGCCTGTGATCAGAATGAAATTGTAGGCTATTTTGCTAGAACTGGACGATATAAGGAAGCGCTAAAAGCAGCCAAGCCGATTATTGATGGTAAGATGCGTTGTGCGGAAATTCCACACCTGACGCTGGCAGAGCTACTTATGCCCCTATATCAGCTAGGAAGGCAGGAAGAAGCGACCGATTATCAGCAAAAAAACTATCCGATGATTCAAAGCAATCGTGATTTTTTGCGTAGTATTGGACAGCATATTGCTTATCTGGCTCACGTTGATCCGTTCAAAGGGCTGGAGCTGTACGAGCGCCATGCAGCATGGTCGTTTGATTGCGAAAGCCCGCTGGATCGGATGTACTTTCTCGCTTCGGCAGCTGGTTTGTTTACTGTACTGGCACAGGAAACGACCGATTTCCAGATTCGTTTACCCGAGCAGTATCCTTATCCCGAGCACAGCCAGCAGGTATCATTGATTGCAGAGCAGTTGAAAATGATGGCACTGGAGTTAGCGGAGCAATTCGATCGCCGTAATGACACCTCATATTATGTTGAAGCGATGACGAAGCTGGCGGAGGGGTTATCGGTAGCGTGACCGCATAGGTCTGTAGAGTGAACGGATACAACGGGAAATGATTGCAACTCAAGACATATCGCATCGATTACAGGACAGCCTTATAAAGTGTACACATAACAGGAATAGTATAGACCAGTATAGGAGGAAGAATAGATGAGCATGAATACCGAACGTGACTATGAGGAATTGTTGGACGAAGCATATGGCTTGCCGAATGGGCACGCCAAGCTACAATTGCTGGAGGAAGCAGCTCGTATCGCTGATTCACTTGGAGAAGTGGAAGCAGGCTACGAGATTCGCGGAGAGATTGTGGAGACAGCATCGTTCAGTGGTTTTCCGCGTACAGCGTTAGTCGCTTTCTCATGGCAGTTAGGACAATTTGATAAAAATCCAGATATGTACGACGAATGGACATTACTCTGGTCGTACAAATGGATTCTCGGAAATGTTGCGGCTTTCCCAGAAATCGAGCGTGCTCAGATTGATTCGTTGCTGGAGGATATGCGTCGGCGTTATTTGGAAGCAGGCTATAGCGATTATGCTTACCACTACTATCGTTTCGTACTGGCTATCGATTATGGTGAGCTGGATGAGGCGGAGCAGGCACTGAATCAATTAAAGACGATGGAACGCGACGAAATGGCAGATTGTGATGCCTGTGAGCAAAATGAATTTGTCGATTTCTGGGCACAGCGTCAAAATGATGAACAGACGATCCAAATGGCGCAGCCGATTATCAAGGGCAGAATGTCCTGTGCCGAGGTGCCTCATGTGACGCTACCCAAGGTATTGATGCCGTTATATCGTCAGGGCAAGCAAGCCGAAGCCGACAAGTATCAGAAGAAAAGCTACAAATTGATCCATGATAATACTGACTTTGTACTGTCGATCGGTGAGCATATTGGCTACCTGACAGCGACAGACCCATATAAAGCGTTAGAGCTGTTTGAAAAGCATGCGCATTGGACCGATCTGAATGAAGCGCCAATCGATAAGATGCTATTCCATGCCTATACCAGCGGAATGTTCAAGCGTCTGGCACAGGAAACCGTACAATTCAACGTGAAGCTGCCTTCATCCTATCCACATCCTGAGCATGCAACTGATGTGAATCGACTCGCTGCATATTATGGCGAGCTGGCAACCGATGTCGCACGTAAGCTCGATCTTCGTAACGGAAATAGCTATCAAAGCGAGCATGTGAAGCGGTTGATGGATACGGTTTGATGTTTGAATATAGATTAGCAGATGTATAGCTAAGCAAGTATATGACAAAGCGTGTATACGCTATGAGTTAAATAAAAACCATCGGGTCACTTCCTTTTCTGCACGAAGGAGAGGAGGACTCGATGGTTTTTTGTTATTAATCTGATCTACTGACTATCGTTGTCTGGATTATATAGGATGCTGGCGATGATGACCTTCATCCTTAACATATAGATGCAGCTTACAGGCATCTCCATAGCTTATACCTGCACGCGCTGTACCGCTTCATTCATTGCACCTGTCTGTGCATTTAGCTCGCTAGACATATCGGTAATCTTATGGAACATGGAGGCTTGCTCCTGTACGAGATGATAGATTTCATCGGAGTAATCGGAGACCTCGGATGAGATGCGTGAGATCGTCTGTACCGATGCCGCTGCTTCTTCTGTACCCGCAGTAATCTGCTCGGCTGCGGCAGAGATTTCCTGAATGCGATCAGTCACGGTCATAAATGCCTCGACCACACTCGTAAATGCACGCTCCGCATCAGCAGTCATCGTCACGCCCTGCTTGATCTCGCCTGCTGTCTGATTCATCTGTGTACCGATCTGAACGGCTTCCTGCTGAATACCGAGTAGTAGGGTAGAGATCATCTGAACTGATTCGTTTGATGCTTCTGCCAGCTTACGTACTTCATCGGCGACAACGGCGAAGCCCTTGCCATGCTCACCTGCATGTGCCGCCTCAATCGAGGCATTCAGGGCTAGCAGCTTGGTCTGTGCGGCGAATTCTTTTACCGAATGTAATGCACTACCAATCTCCTGAGAGTAGTTGTTAAGCGTGCCTACCATCGTAGACACCTGTGCAGCAGCTTGAGAGATATGATCCATTTGATCGCGTACATGACTCATGCTTTGTTGCCCTGTTTGCGCGGTGTGCAGTGCATCTGTTGCAGCATCCGACACAGCAGAGGAGGATTCGGAAATATTCGTAATTCCGCGTGCGATTTCTTCCATAGCATTAGAGCTATCCATCACGCCCTGCTTTTGCGTATGAGCGCCTTCGCGAATCTTCTCCATCGCGCTGTGAACAGTCGAGTTCATCTGCTGCATGCCGTCAGCATCCTGTCGGAACTGAACCGCTGATTCGGTCAGGATGGAGGTGGTGGTGGATACGCCAGATACCATGCCACGTACCATATCATTGAGATTGCCCGACATATGCAGCATCGCTTTGTAGGTACTACCGATCTCATCATCGTTACGTACATGGCGGGTGGATAATAGGCGATGCGCTTCGGCAAGCTGACCATCTGCCATTTTGAGTACACTGGACTTTAAGGTGCCCAGCGGACGCAATCCACGAATAATAAACCACATCACAATCGCGATTCCAAGCAAGGTGAATACGAATAGCAAAATATACAGAATCCAGCTCGATTTCAGTACATTAGCTTCAATCTGATCAATAACAGCAACGGAGGTATCGATACCAATCACACCAAGCAGCTTACCGTTACTATCTAAAATGGGAGCGTAGGAGGAGATATAGCGACCGTACTCTTCATTATTGATGATCGAAGAGCTGGCACTATGTCCTGCCTGGAGACGTTGAACCGCATCGGCAGGAATATCAGTCACTTCATTGATAGCAGATGCTTTCGCAGGGTCTTTCATTCCATCCACCATCATGAGCGGTGTTCCTTTGGAGTCGATTTTTACAAAATACACATACATCGCGCCAATACGCTGACGGAATTGGTCCAGCTCATCACGAATCGCGAAAAAGCTCGCATTTTCCTGAGGATTCTGGGAAAAGCGAATGTAGCTTGCTGCATCCAGCTGCTTGACATAATTCTCAGCAATCTGAACGTTATAGCTGGAGATTGCCTCCTGCGCCGTCAGCTTCATGTTCGCCAGTTGCAGCAGCAGGCTACCCGCCGCAATCAGCATCATCACAAGTGTTACAATAGCAACAATGCGAATGACCAAATGATTTTTGAAAAAACGAACCATCCCATCCTCTTCCTCTCGCTCACCAACAGTTATATTTACGTGCTACAGACCATAGAATCAGGTTTTTAGCACTATGTAATTGTGAAAATCGTAGCTGAATTTGTCGTTTTTTGCAATAGATTATGACGGAAATAATTAACTTTTATTATGTCATTTTCCGTTTAGAGTCATTAAGGGAATTAGTGGATATGAATTGTGATGATGGACGCTTAGCTCATGTAAAGGATGTGGAATAGAAATATAAATAGAAATAGAAATAGAAAAGCCTATCCATGATCGGATAGGCCTTTTTACTGTTCAGCTATACTCTGACGAAGCTCAATTCACCAGAGAGCATCCCATATCATTTTATGACCGATCTGACGATGCATTCTTGTCCCGACCTGATGCTGTATCACCTGCAACGCGCCAGCGGCGGCTGAACTTGCTCAGACGTGGATGCAGCTGCTGTGGCTCCTCGGTTAATACCAGACTAATTTTGCTAATCCATTCCTCAAAAATAGAGAATGAAGCAAATTGATTCGCCATCTCCGGTGTCATGAGTAAAAAGTAAGGCGATTCGTAATGATCGATCAGCGTGCGTAACGCTGCTTCCATCGGTGTGTACTTTTTACGCTTGCCATCCCAGCCTTCAATAATGACTGCACGATGAGCGTTATGCTGCTTCCAATCCTGCAAGCGTCGTTCACGCTGATAAAAGGGAGCAACCGATTCCTTGGACATCCGTTTGACCGTCTGTTCATGCAGCGGATAGAGCACGAGCCGTGAGAAGTTCATCTGCTGCATCGTTATCAGCGCCTGCTCTAGCTCGCCATCTGATGTATCCTGAAAGGAATCGTAGTAGATCAGTGTGCCGCGTGTAGAGGACGGCGGTGGCTCATAGCCATAGGGGACACGCTGAGTAGGCTGTGGCATGCTGCATGCTCCTTTCGAAAGCGATCTATCACTTACAGATCGCTGTATTTCTTCCTATTGTACTCGTCCAGATGCAGCACTGACCAGCACCGATTGATCAGAAGCGCGAAGAAGAACTTTTCGGACGAGCATGACTCATAATGAAGCGGCTCGCAGGAAGGGCTGGCATACGTGACAGATCGATCGACAGATCCTGCTCGGGCACTTCGTATTCAATATGACCTGCTAGAAATTCCAGACTCACTCGCATCACATCAATGGTCAGCCATTCACCAGCACAGCGATGATCCTGACGATGATCGCCACCACCCTGCGGAATCAGATCAAATGGACTTCCATCCCAATCTGCGAAGCGCTCTGGACGGAATTGCTGCGGCTCATCCCATAGCTTGGGATCATGCGTTGTACCATACACATCGAGTAGCACCGTCGTGCCTTCGGGGAAATGATAGCCTTTCCACGTAAAGTCCTTACGCACGCTGGCACCTAGAATCGGCGTGAACGGATACAGGCGACGTACCTCCTGTACAAACCACTGGCTATACGTATCATCTCCATTTTCAAACGATTCGATCAGCTTCTGATGGGTTTCTGGATACGTATGCAGCGCATGAGCGCTAAATACAACATAATAAGCGATCGCTACAATCGGACGAATAATGTTGATCAGCTCGACAGCAGCGACTTTAGCATCCAGCAGCTCGCCATTCAGATCGCGATGCCAGGAGATCACATGTGCAGCTGTATGCTCATCGGTCTGTACACGCTTTGCACGAATCAATTCCACCAGCTCGGTGACCCATTGTTCTGTACGCTGTCTAGCATCTCGGCCTTCTTTGTATCGGTCGCCTATCGCACCAAAGGCATCCACCATGCTCGCAAGATCGTCAGCGATCGTCTTCATGTCCTGTTCACGAAGTGGTATGCCTGCCCACTGACACGCTGCACGGCACATCACCTGCTGTGCTTCGTCTACCAGCTCAAGCTGTACGGTGCTTTGCCAGCGAAGTGCGGCAGATTGCCATTGCTGCCGTACAATATCCTGAATCATTTGCAGTCGATCTGGTGTCATAAGTGACATGAACATCTGTTTACGATGAGCATGAGCCTGACCATCCAGCGTCTGCACGCCCTTTTCACCAAATAGCGATTTTTGAATGCGTTTCGGGATCGCTCCCCCACGCTGAAACAGCTCGCGATCATAGAATAGCTCTGCCGCCTCCTTGCCACCTATGCAGATGGCAGGCTGACCAAGCAGACGAGTCTGGAAAATATCCGATTGCAGCTTTTGCCTACGGTCAAAGGCATATGTATACCCTTCTGCCAGCAGGTTAA
Organism: Paenibacillus hunanensis; assembly: GCF_014645615.1. Lineage (GTDB taxonomy): Bacteria > Bacillota > Bacilli > Paenibacillales > Paenibacillaceae > Saccharibacillus > Saccharibacillus hunanensis. The sequence continues at coordinate 572,321 of NZ_BMMB01000001.1, forward strand.
TGCTACCATCAATTGTATGATCGCGTGGAATGTCGAGATTTTTCATTCTAATCGCTCCTTTTTGTATGCTGTAGTGGATGTGCTATACTACTTGAGATCAGTCTGGATCATATATCTATACTGAAATTCATTACCTCTAATCACCTCGGGAATAACAGATTTTGTATAAAATGATAACCAGATACATACAGTTCGTTGTTAGCTTCCGCATTACTTTTAAGACTGCTTTACAAGTTTGAACTTGATAGACAAAAGAGAGACACAGAAGATACTCCAGCAATACAAAAGGGAGATAGCAAGGCAACCCTATACTACCAATCTAATAGACCGCATGGATAAAGGAGCTTCCTATGTCAGTTACATTTATTCGATCAACACCTGAGCAGCTTACCGAGGAGCTAGCTATTATTAATTCCAATCCCGACTACAATCTGCTGAGTCATGGCAAAGCGGTACTGACTGCCGGTGAACTACAGGAAGAACATCTTCAGGCGCAGCAGCTCGGCGCAGAGCGCAAGCTGATTATGCAGGATGATACGCCAATCGGCATTGTAGAATTGCTACCACTCTATCCACAGGATGGTTACCCGTGGCTGGGCTTGTTTATGATTAACGGAAGCAAGCGTCGCAGTGGATATGGCGCGCTAGCCTGGCAGGCTGTAGAGCAGATGCTGCTCCAGCGCGGTATTCACGAATTGCGCCTGGCAGTCATTGCAGAGAATGAGCCTGCTCATGCCTTCTGGAAAAAGCAACAATTTCACTATGTGAAGCCATCGGTTAACCATACAGGGCTGAACGTGATTATTTATGAAAAACAGCTGGATATACCTATACTTTCATAACGTTTCGTACTTGATATGATAAAGTGATCATATACAATTGAAGATTTAAATATGCGTTAACAAATGATCGATTTTTTCGATAATATTTTACAAACTTAGCGATTGACACCTGTAGTACCTGCCCTTAAAATTTGTTTAAACCGCAAGGTTTATTCATTATTCAGGGGAGGGACCCTCATGCTGCAAACCATTCAAAAAGTGTTCGAATGGCTATTTGTTCACCGTAACGGCGTATATCATTTCGGTGATGTGTATTGTGAAGACAGCGGCTTCATCGTCTACATCCCTAGAGAAGAAGAATAACTTCGGCGTATAGACTATATGACCTTATCCATAGGCTGCAGCGCACGGTGATTCCGTGTCTGCGGCTTTTGTTTGTTTTCGCATAGATGTGGTAACGGTGAACGAGTGAGATACATGGATGGAATCGGGAAAGCACGGTATAATAGAAAGGACAGGCTTAACGTTAGATGGCATATGCCAGCGTCAATTCGCAATGTACTTCATTTGAATCTATAGCTGAAAGGATGCATGACTATGGCACAATTGCAAAAGGCAACATTTGCAGGCGGCTGCTTCTGGTGCATGGTGACACCATTTGAAGAACTGCCCGGTATTCACGGTATTGTCTCCGGCTACACCGGTGGACATGTGAAGAATCCAACCTATGAGCAAGTAAAAACAGGCAATACCGGTCATTACGAAGTCGTTGAAATTACATTTGACCCGGAGCTGTTCCCGTATGAGCGCTTGCTGGAGCTGTACTGGCCTCAAATCGATCCAACCGACGACGGTGGGCAATTCCATGACCGCGGCTCCCAGTACCGCACAGCGATCTTTTACCATAACGAGCAGCAGCAGGAGCAAGCGCTGCAAACGAAGTCAGACGTAGCGGCGAGCGGTCGCTTTGGCGATAAGCCGATCGTAACTGAAATTCTGCCTGCTGACGTGTTTTATCCGGCAGAAGAATACCACCAGGATTACCACAAAAAGAACACAAAGCATTACAAAGAAGACCGCGAGAAATCAGGTCGCGACGAGTTTATTACGGAGCATTGGCAGGAATCCTGATCTTCTGCACCGAACCACATAGGGCAGCTACAATCCGGATAGGAGCGATTCTGTTCGGGTTGTTGTCTGTTTAGCATCAGAACGTATACTACAATCCAAACAGCAGGAGGGTTGTTCCGATTGAGAAATCATACATACGATGCGGAATGTAGATCATGGCCGCACGGGATTCGATCAAAGCAGAATTAGAAATCGAGCGGGAAAGAATACGATCTTCCTTTACTGCACCTTTAATGCACAGGGGAATCATTGTCGGTTATGTAGCAGATTCTAGCCCTCAGTGTTCTGATACTTTTCCAGCAGAAGCACTGGAAGTGTTGTTTATGAAGCTGGGTACGAAGCAACTACAGGAAATCAATATTCGTTGAATTCAGGCAATGAAGCTGGGCAATATAATGAAGCATGAATCTAACCATGAAAAGGATGATCCCTATGGCACTACGCAACCCGGTAATCTACGGCAACCGATTTGAGCGCTCCCCTGATCACGATTACGGACAATCGATGACGTTGGCTGGAGCCGCGGGTAAAGCGCTGATTTTAACGATTTTACTTGTAGCCTCGGCTGCATACACCTGGTATTTGTTTGTCAACGGTGAGGATGTGAGTGGATTTTTGAAGGTAGGCTTGATCGGCTCGTTAGTCATCGCATTGCCTACTATATTTTTTCCGCGTATCTCGCCGTTTACCGCACCGCTGTATGTCATTGTAAATGGTCTATTGTATGGCGCTGTATCCGCGATGGGCGAATATCTGTATCCCGGTGTTGTGATGAACGCGATTCTGATCACATTATCGCTATTTCTGATCACACTATTCCTGTATGCGACACGTATTATTCGTGTAACGCCGGGGCTGGTAGCTGCGATTAGTATTGCTACACTCGCAATTGCTTTAACGTATCTGGTCAATTTGGTATTGAGCTTTTTCGGTATGAGCGTGCCGTATATTCACGATACGGGCTGGGTTGGCATCGCGATTAGCGCTTTTGTTATCGTGATTGCGACTTCTAATCTGCTGATCGATTTTAGCAATATCGAGCAGTACGCTAACGAAGGTCGTCCGAAATATATGGAATGGTATGGTGCATTTGGTCTGATGATAACGATCATCTGGATGTATTTCGAAATTCTGCGTCTGCTGACCAAGCTGGCTTCTAGCCGTAACTAATTCATAGCATGCCGTCTGTTCGCTTATGGCGAAGGGCGGCATTTTTATTTTTCTATATTGCCCTTATGCAATCATAGCGATAAGGCAACAAGACAGAAATGGATAAAAGGCTAGCTGTGTGGCAGAAGTTGCGTTATAGTATTTTTTATATTTATTTGGAGGAGGGTTCACGGATGATACTTGAAGTCGCGATATTGAATGTAATTCCAGGACAGAGTGAAGCATTTGAAGCAAGCTTCCAGCAGGCTCAGCAGATTATCGCAGGCATGAAGGGTTATATCTCGCACGAGCTACAACGCTGTATGGAGGTGGAAAGCCAGTACATTTTATTAGTACGTTGGGAGACACTGGAGGATCATACGGAGGGCTTCCGTGGCTCAGCCGAATATCAGCAGTGGAAAAAGCTACTTCATCATTATTATGATCCGTTCCCGGTCGTTCATCATTATGAGCTCGTGTGATACTCTACGTTCACTAGCTAGCACCAGTTCAACCACTCATCTACATAGAATAAACAAATGAGGCTATACCCAGTACAGGATTAGTAGAGGAGAGAAAACCATGAGTATAATTACTATTCAACAGCGTACTGCCCAGCATGCTGATCTACGACAGCTAATTGCAGAGCTGGATGAGGATTTACTGCTACGTTATCCGCCAGAGCTGATTCATGGTATGGATCTGGATCATCCCGATGTGGAGAACAATACCTTTATGGTCGCTTATGTGGATGACCAGCCCGCTGGCTGTGGCGCGATTCGTAAGCTAGATGAGCAGTATACAGAGCTAAAACGGTTTTTCGTTCGTGGTACGTATCGTCGGCAGGGCATTGCCAGTCGATTGCTGCAAGCGCTGGAGTCTGCGGCAGTAGAGCAGGGCTTTATGGGAATCCGTCTGGAAACTGGAATCAAGCAGCAGGAAGCGATGGCATTTTATGAGCGGAATGGATACGTGCCGATTGAGCTGTTTGGCGAGTATATTGGTGAGGAGCAGAGTCGTTGCTATGAGAAAATGCCACTTCAACCGATAGGGGATGATGTTCAGCATGTGGGGAATTGAGCATTACTGGTTGTTTATACTATCTAGCATTTTGCTGAATATTACACCGGGCAGTGATACGATCTATATTTTAAGTCGAAGTGTGTTTCAGGGGAAACAGGCAGGCTTGATGTCAGTCTATGGGATCATTGCAGGCTCATGCGTGCACACCTTGCTGGCAGGCTTAGGCTTATCGTTGATTCTGATGCAGTCAGCATTTGCTTTTAATCTGGTGAAATGGATTGGTGCAGGTTATCTGATCTGGCTCGGTATTCGTTCGCTGATGACCCGGCACGAAGCGGGAACAGGGCTTCAGCAGACTTCTGGCCAGTCATTGCGCAAGGTATTTTTTCAAGGAATGCTAACGAATGTACTGAATCCGAAGGTAGCGCTATTCTTCCTTGCCTTTATTCCACAATTTGTTGATCCGACGCAAAGTATGGGCGCGTTGCCATTCTTGCTGCTTGGATTCACCTTTAGTGTGACCGGTCTATGCTGGTGTCTGTTGCTCGTCTTCTTCTCTAGCAAGCTGGCGCATCGACTTCAATCGAGCAGAGTTTCTCGTTATATGAACCGTATTACAGGCAGTGTCTTCGTACTGCTAGGGCTGAATCTGCTACGTACTACACGCACCATGCCGTAATAGCCGGATATAGGATAAGATGTAGCAGCATTAATATCCACAGGCAGAAGAATCGTTTGGAATTGAATGTTATGATCTGTCGATCGTTCTTGATAGGAACGGAAAAGCGCTGTATATAAAAAGAAAAGCCCTGTATGCATCCATTATGGAGCGTACAGGGCTTTTGGGTTTAGCGAGCATACGTAGCAGCTGATGCTACAGCGCAGTGGCGTTCCAGCCAGTGCAGCAGATCAGCTGTAACCTCGTCACGGTTAATATCGTTCAACGTTTCATGTCGTGCACCTGGATATAGCTTCAATTCAACATCCGAAATGTCCAGCTTACGATACTGCTCATACAATCGCTGCACACCTTTGCCATATAAGCCTACCGGATCGCGATCACCGCTGAACAGATAGATTGGCTTCTGCTTCGGAATCCGCTGCATATACTCTGGGCGATGAATTTCCATGAGCAAGCGGAAGAAATGCACATAAAAGCGTACGCTCACCGGCTTCGCGCAGTAAGGATCATTCACATATTGAGCGACCTCCCCCGGATCGCGGGAAAGCCAGTCGAATCGAGTAGCACGCGGACGTGGCAAGCCGCGATTGTACGGGCCAAATACAAGCGCATGCAGTAACGGGCTGCGATACAGCGGTCCACGTAGCCGATGCTCCAGCTCCGCAATACGTGCGCCAGTCGACAATAATCCGCGAGGGCCATTTGAACCCGATAAAATAAAACCATCATACTCCTCAGGATGACGGTACATTAGCTGTTGTACGACAAACGAGCCCATACTGTGCCCGAGCAAAAATAAAGGCAACCCCGGATGCTCCTGCCGAATCAATTGAGATAGCTGGGATAGATTCTGTCCCATCCAGTAAAAGCCATCCTCACCCGGATCGCCTAGCTCCTGTAAAGATGCTGCTGTCTGCCCGTGCCCACGATGATCATTCGCATATACTGCATAGCCCTGTTCAGTAAGTGCAGCCGCAAGACGGGCGTACCGTGCTGCGGTTTCCGACATGCCATGCGACAATTGTATAACCCCACGCAGTCCGGGCTTGCTCTGCATATGATCAGGTAGCCACTCATATACATGAACCGCAACGCCCTGAGGGTCTATCATTCGAAATGTACGTTGTTGCATGAATCGATCGTCCTTTCTATCGGTATCCTATGTGTACGTATATGGAGAATGCATATGACAATATTCCGATACTTCTCTATCCATTAGCTTACTATAAAATACCAGTTTTGAGCGTAATAAAATGCCAACATTATAGGGTTATTAACCCAAATTCAGCGATAGATTTACAGTATTCTTCCATTTTTAAAGGGAGATTTATTTCATAGCTACAGGTTTATGCTACGGTTTGAATAGCGAAGTATGCTGGATGATGTCGTTATTTATAATTCAAATTGACGAACGTTCCATAGACTGCTAAATTAGTTTTAATCTTGTGATGGAGGCGGTATGGTCATGAAATTTGTCTTTTTCTCTCCACATTTTCCTAGTAGTAGTAGTGAGTTTGCCATTCGGCTACATCAAGAGGGCGCGACTGTGCTTGGCATTGGTGATGCAGAGTACACCAGTCTGGAGCCTCGTTTGCAGGCGGCGCTGACGGAATATTACCGTATTGACAGCATGGAACAGCAGGATGATATTTTACGTGCGGTTGGATTTTTTACCCATAAGTATGGCAAGATGGATCGCTTTGAATCGATGAATGAATACTGGCTGGAAAGCGATGCTCAGATGCGAACGGATTTTAACATCGAGGGCACAAAAGCCGATTTTGTAGATAATCTCAAGCAAAAATCAAAAATGAAAGACTTTTTTCAGAAGAGCGGCGTAGATACCGTTCGTTTTCTCAAAAATCCAGATCAGGAAAGTGCAGCTGCATTTATCCAGCAAAATGGCTTTCCAGTGGTCGTGAAGCCTGATCTTGGCTCAGGTGCAAGCATGACGTACAAGCTGAGCGATCAGGAGGAGCTGGACTACTTTTTACATACACGTCCTGAGGATACCGAATTTATTATGGAGGAATTCGTCGATGGTATTATTTTGACCTATGACGGATTGATTGATCGTGATGGAATCATTCGTTTTCAGGCGAGCCACCGCTTTGAGCAGAGCATTATGAAGGTGGTTAGTGATGATGATCATTTGCGTTATTTTTGCTTGAAGGATGTTGATCCTGAGGTGGAGCAGGCAGGACGCAGTATTTTGCAGGCATTTGATATTAAGGAGCGGTTCTTCCATATTGAGCTGTTCAAGTCCAATAAGGATGGCAGATTGATCGCGCTGGAAGTTAATATGCGTCCACCAGGAGCATGGATGACGGATGCGATTAATTATGCGTACGATGTGGATGTCTACTCGCTGTGGGCGCAGATGGTTGTGCACGGTGGCAAAGGCGAACCACCAGCCGGGCATTACTACACTGGCTATGCAAGCCGCAAGGATTGGAAAACATATGCGCATACGCATGAGGATATCGTACAGCAATTTGGAGAAGGCATTGTACGCTACGGAGAGATTGAGGTGATCTTCAGTCGTGCCAGTGGCAATCGTGCCTATCAGTTCCGAGCAGATACATTAGAGCGTGTACGCGAGATGGCTGATTACATTCAGGCGGAGCGTTATTGAGTAGAGCGTTACGCAATAAAGGTATTGAATAGAGCACTAAGCTTATGCAGTAAATGAAGCATGCTATACAAATGGAGTGGCGATCCGTAGATCAGGCGAGATGCTCGCTACGATTGAATGTCTACGTGGTTAGGTCAACAGGGGTCACCTATAGACAAGCAGAAGGGCGGAAGGCGCGAATATGGTAAGTGTACAATACCGCAAAGAATACAGTCCGGCACTTGGCCGTGACATGGAATACAAAATTTACGGGGATCGTGGCAAGCCTATGCTCGTCTTTCCCACATCGCTGGGGCGATTTTACCAGTATGAGGATTCAGGTATGATCGACGAGCTAGCCGATTGGATTCATGCTGGTAAATTGCAAGTCTGGACATGCGATAGCATCGATGAGGAAACCTTCTTCTCCTCACACTGGAACATCGAGAACCGGATCAATCGACATGAGCAATATAATGCGTATATCGTCCATGAGCTGATTCCAAGCATTTTGTATGAGAGTCAGCACAACAATGGCGGTCATGAGCAAAAAATTCTAATCAGCGGCTGCTCCATGGGCGCTTATTATAGCAGCAATTTCTTCTTCCGCCACCCACACTATTTTGATACCTTACTTGCACTAAGTGGCGTCTATTCCGTGCAACACTTTTTCGGCGATTATCGCGATGGCGCCGTATATTATAACTCACCGCTCGATTATCTTCCGAACTTGCACGACGAATTGATAGTCGAGCAATACCGACGTAGCCGAATCGTCATTTGCTGCGGACAGGGCGCATGGGAGGACGAAATGCGCTACGAAACCGGACGCTTGCAGCAAGTACTACAGGAAAAGCACATCCCAGCTCAAATCGAATTCTGGGGTCACGATGTCGACCACGAATGGCACTGGTGGCGCAAGCAGATTCGCTATTATATGAGCGGACTGCTGTAAATGTAAAAGCAACATGATTACAACTTGCCATTCATAAAATAAGTGAAAGAATAGCCTGCATGATGTGCTTAGCACATCATGCAGGCTATTTTTAAGCTGTCGTACGAACGACAATTATTTATCTGCTGCACCTCTGAAGGGCGAAGAATCTGCGAATATACACTAATCATATGATGCATCCAACATCCAGTAGTGTACATATCCAGATCATTCATCCAACTAACTAAGGCAAATACGAACGAATCACCGTACAATTCCCATCCAGCGTATAGCCCCCAAGATTAGCAGGCAGCAAGAAGCACTGACCACCTTTAAGCGGCGTGCTATCTCCATCCCACGAGAGAGTGCCTTCCCCATCTGCAACGACCAGAATCGTAAAGCTGTCCGGTGTGGTAGACAATTTCCATGCCTGCTGAACAATGCCCTTTTCCACAACAAAATAAGGCGAACGAGCCAGCTCCAGCCATTCACCAGCTGCCAGTCCGTCAGTCTTCATCGTTGTTGCGCCAGCGCCTTCATAGGCGATCACATTCAGCGAATCCTCGATATGCAGCTCACGCGGCTTACCATCCAGTCCCAGACGATCATAATCATACAGACGATAGGTCGTATCGGAGTTTTGCTGAATTTCGGCGACCAGTACACCTGCACAGAGAGCATGTACCGTTCCTGCTGGAATATAGAATGTATCACCAGCTTGTACAGGCACTTCTTGCAGCTCGTCCATAATGCGGTTCTCATGAATGGCTGCCGCCAGCGTTTCGCGTGTCACGCCTTCCTTCAGACCATAGATGATCTTCGCACCGGGCTTCGCGTCCAGCACGTACCACATTTCTGTTTTACCAAGCTCGCCCTGAGGCAGACCGGAATAGGAATCCGTCGGATGTACCTGTACCGACAGATCATCATTGCAATCCAGTAGCTTGATCAACAGAGGGAAGCGTCCATTGGTCTCGGATACCCCTTTTGTGCCGAACCAGTCACGTCCGAATTTCTCACGTAGCTGATCCAGCCCCATGCCGTCCAGCTCACCACCGATTACAGCGGTCGTCCCATTCGGGTGGTCAGCGATCATCCAGCCTTCGCCGATGACACCTTCTGGAATGTCCCAGCCGAATTGCTCCAATGCACGTCCACCCCAGACGCGCTCTTTAAATTCAGGTTGAAATTGTAGAGGGTATGGCTTTGTCATGATATTCTCTCCTCACATACATATACGTATTGGTGTACCGCAGTATGTATAGCGGTCCTATCCATCAGAAGCTTATGCTCTGATCTTATGGTGAATGCCTGCATCCATCTTAGCGTGTCGATTGGAAGAATTCCAGGCGCTCTCCGTCTGGCCCATCGAAAAAGAAATAACGGCTTCCATTGGGCAGCGTCGTAATCTCTGCATCCAGACCATTTGGTTCTAAACCACGAATACGCGCAAATTCTTCCTCTACATCATCGACGGAAAACGCCACATGATGCACTCGACCTTCCTGTGGAAGCTGATCGGAATAGCCTTGAACGAGCTCAATCTCTGTGTCCGAATGTCCCGGAAAAGCAAGGAAGGCAAGGCGAATCTGGGCATCAATATGACCAATGGTCTCCAGATGCTGCAAACCGACAACCTGCTCATAAAATGCGATCGATTGTTCAATCGATGAAACCATAATACCGACATGCTCGATTTTGCGTACTGCCATAATGGTTGCACTCCTTTTACGATAATAAATGCCAATCATGCTACAGCCAGGCGTGCAGCATTTAAATTATAAGCGCAGTTCCAGCAAATTGCATCCGTGCCGAAGTCCCTAACTAAGTCGCTACCTGCCAGCGTATTCCATTAAGTCTGAGCCGAAATTTGTCCTTTTTTGCGTTCGATCGCGATCAAATATGGAGCATCCGCACGTTGCAGCTGCCGATAGATGATACACTGTGCCTGCCATACAGGCAGAGCAGCAGCCCACTGCTGGACAAGTTCTGCTTCCTCAGCGCCGCCAGGATGCCCTGGATATAGCACAATCGTTAAAATACCACGGGGAGATAGTAGCTCCAGCGCGATGTCCAGTGCAGGCAAGGTAGAATGGGGTGTAGTAATAATTGAATGGTCACCTGTAGGCAAATAGCCTAGATTGAACATAATCGCTTGTAGCTGACCGTGCAGCTTCGTAGGAATATGTTCCTTCATACGATCATGGCTAGCTAACACGGGTGTTACTGTAGCAAGCGACTCATCCCCATGTCGACTCAAGCGCTCCATCGTATGATCGAGTGCTGCCTGCTGGATATCGAAGCTATAAATATGCCCTTTAGGCCCTGCGGCACGGGCAAGCATCAGTGTATCTGCTCCTGTGCCTGCCGTCGCATCAATAGCCGAAGCGCCTGATACAGATTCCAGACGCTCCGCCGCAAGCTTATGGGCAAAGCTTAATACGGACATAAATCCCATCTTACTTGCCCCTCCAGTATTTGCCCTGCCAGCTATCCCGGCGCGTCAGCTCCGCATCAATCCCGGTTAACACTTCCCATTTATTCAAGCTCCACATCGGTCCAATCAGTAGATGACGCGGCGCATCACCAGTGAGTCGGTGGACGATCATTTCCGGTGGTAGCATCTCCAGCGTATCGGCGATCAGACCGATATATTCATCCTGCTCTAAGAAACGTAGCAGACCCGCTTCATATTGCTTCACCATCGGCGTTTTACGCATCAGATGCAGCAGGTGAATCTTAATGCCCTGTACATCCATGTTAGCAACCGCACGCCCGGTTTCCAGCATCATCTCATGCGTTTCCTGCGGCAAACCGTAAATAATATGCGTACATACTCGAATACCGCGTGCACGCAGCTTGGCAACTGCTTCTTCGTAGCACTGCGTATCATGTGCGCGATTGATGAGCGTCGAGGTGGATTCGTGAATCGTTTGCAGTCCCATTTCCACCCATAGATAGGTGCGCTCGTTTAGTTCAGCCAGATAATCCACCACATCATCAGGCAGACAATCCGGGCGAGTTGCGATCGATAGACCGACTACGCCGGGCTGCTTCAAGATCAGCTCATAGCACTCACGCAGCTCCTCAACCGGAGCGTACGTATTCGTATAGGCTTGAAAATAACCGATATACTGCGCCTGTGGCCATTTACGGTGCTGCCGATCACGAATCGTCTCAAATTGCGTAACCAGATCATCCCGTCGCCAGCCAGCGAAATCGCCTGATCCGCGTGCACTGCAAAATGTACAGCCGCCAGTGGCAATTTTGCCATCACGGTTCGGACAGGTGAAGCCAGCATCCAGCATAACCTTGAATACCTTGCCACCAAATTGCTCTTTCATCTCTGTATTCCAGGTGTGAAACCGTTTATCACTCCATAATAGGGGCTGTTGATGTATCGCTTCCATAAGAACTCCTTTGAGTTAAAAATTTGAGTGTTTAAGTAAATGATCACTATCGTTGCATATAGAGGATTGTAACAAAAATGCACAACCATTGAAAATGATATCCATCGCTGATTCAATAGGTTACTGGCGGGGTACATATATAGTGCTGACTAAAAACGGCGGCTTCATGGTTTATGTATAAGATTCTAATTTGCATTTATACGCAAAAATCGATAGACTATGATTGCCTAAATATCGTTGGACCCCAATTCCAAATATAGAAAAAAGGATTTTCCGCATTCATTTTCGGGTGCTGAGGGTCCTTTTTTCCTTTTTAGTCTTTACATTTCACGGTTTCTTCGTCAAAATAATTCCGTACGAGACAAGCGATAGAGCATATTACCGGGTGAGCCTGCAACCGGAAGGGAATAACACCGGAAGCACGAACTTATTTGAAAATCGGAGGAAGAAGATGCGTTTAAGAGGAAGAAAAGGGATTCGCGAGGATCTGGAGCAGCAGCAGGATCTGGTCGTATTGAGTCCTGAAATGTATAAAGGTAAATGGCGTGAGCGTTTTAACAATGATTATCCGATCCATGTGGAATTCGGAATGGGGAAAGGACGCTTCGTTAGTCAGATGAGCGTACGTAACCCGAAAGTAAACTATATTGGCTTTGACATGTATGATGAGCTGGTTCGCCGTTCGGCGGAGAAGACGCGCATTGCATGGGAAGAAGCAGGTATGGGAACACCAACAAGCATTCAAATGGCACTGGCGAATATCGAGAATATCGAAGATATTTTTGAGCCAGGCGAGATTGAGCGTGTATATTTGAATTTTAGTGATCCATGGCCGAAAAAGAAGCATGGACGTCGTCGTTTGACACATCCACGTTTTCTTGAAAAATATTGCCGTTTGCTGAATGATCGCGGTCAGATTCATTTCAAAACGGACTCAGAGACGCTGTTCGAATTCTCGTTGAACTCATTTGCAGATTATGGCTTGCAAATGACGAATCTGAGCCTGAATCTGCATCGTGATGGCATCAATGAAGATCATGTGATGACCGAGTACGAAGCGAAGTTTATGGGTAAGGGGATGCGCATTCATCGCTGCGAGGTCATCGTAGGTAAGGACGCGCTCGCCGAATATAACAAGGTTCGACTGGATCAGTACTAAGCTCATTCGCATACAGAGTCCATAGCTCTGCAAAGTAAATAACAATAAACAAAGCAAGGTCTTAACCGATTCAGGTTAAGACCTTGCTTTGTTCTACCATATCCATAATGCTACGAGCGCATTCGGTTGGATTATAACGGTCGATTTGTTCTAGCTTGAGCTGGCGCTGCGTCACAACCGCCTCATAATCATGAATTAGCAGATTCATCCACTGATGCACGATACCGGGTGATGTGATCGGCTCACCCCAGCCTTGCTCGGTAAAATATTGCGAATTATGTTCTTCCTGACCAGGTAGCGGATTGTAAAATAACATCGGTATCGCTTTGGCGAGACCTTCCGTACAGGTCATGCCCCCTGGCTTGGTCACAAGCAGATCGGCAACCTCCATCAGCTTGTCGATTTCTTTTGTGTAGCGAATCAAATGAATATGTTCATGATTGAAACGCCTATCCTGTCTTGCACGCTCATATGCTTTTTCATTACTGCCAAAGCAGAACAGAAACTGTACATCATCCGCATAGCCGGTTAACTGGCTGCTGATCGATTCATCTGCCATGCCCCAGCCGCCACCCATCACAAGCACGGTAGGCATATCCTTGAGTCCAAAGCGGCTACGAATCTCCGCTTTACTCGGGTGTTCCCAGAAGTTAGGGTGAACAGGAATGCCAGTCACATGAATGCGCGAGCTATCAATCCCGCGAAGCTGTAATTTGGAGCGAACACCATTCGTCGAGACGAGATAGCGGTTCACTTCTGGAATGACCCATGTTCCATGTGCATCGTAATCCGTAATGACCATACATAGAGGAACACGTAATCCAAGGCGCTTTAATCGGGCGATAACGGCACCTGGAATCGGATGCGTACATACAATCACATCCGGTCGGAGTTGACGAATAACGTTATGTGTATGGGTATAAAAGATACGATGAAGCGCCAGTGTCGCCAGACGATTGATCGACTTCTTATACTGGCTTTTGTACATCATCTGTATCAATTTGGGCTGCGATATAACCGTTTTTTTATAAGCGGTGATAATGAGCGGCGCTACTTTGGGATTAAGGAAACTGCCAAGCTCCAGCACACGTGTCTGGATATTTGGCGAGATTTTACGTAAGCTGCTCGATAGCGCATACGCAGCCTGTGTATGACCTGAACCAAAACCTTCCGACAGAAGCAGCACTCTGTATTTTGTCACGTTCATTTCACCTTTTCTGAAAGGTATTCTCTACATTATTGATCATAGCAAGTCATGTCGTCTAGTGTCTGTAATATACCTGTAACATATTACTGTAATGTTACAATAACCCCTTTAAGGCCATAATGCAAATGTACCGAATGCAACACCTGAACCGATCAGCATACCAACCAGAACATCAGAAGGATAATGCAGTCCAAGATACATTCTGGATATAGCTACCAGTAATGCGATAGGTAGCAGCCATGGAATGGTCGCGGTGTTCGCTAACATAAACGGAACCGTAACCGAGAAGATCGCTGTCGTATGACCTGATGGAAATGAATGGTCAGTCAGCGGATTGCGAAAAGTAATCGTTTCTGGAATCGCCAGATATGGACGTATACGTGGATACAGCTTTTTCGCGATAGCGACAGGGATGTGGCTAATTGCGAGCGCAATCGCTGCTTGTAGACCCGCCAGACTCCATGGCTGTGGTGCCAGTAGCCAGATCGCCAGTGTTGCAATAATCGTGAAGGTGGCTCCGCCCAAATTCGTTAGGTAGTAGAAGAAGAAGTTCAGAAATGAATTATGAAGCCGGGTGTTGAACCATCTAAAAATATATTGCTCCATAGTTTGTAAGCGGATAAGAAACTGACGCATGAGAGACCCCCGTATATATTGCCGTATTTGGCTTAAATTAATCATATTTTTATTCTTTAACCATTTCAAGCATTATAACGTTAAGTAGCGGTTAAATTACCTCTATCCTTCTGTTAAGCAGATTCATTTTGAAATGGAATGAGCGATATACCGCTTTCTTATTCTAAACTTACCCTTTAACCGGAACAGTCATTCATCTTTATGCAGAAGTGCTCTTCTAGTCTGTGTCACGTTCATTGTAAAAAGCAGCAGTCTGAATAGATTACCGCATAAGGGAGGTGTGGAGCAACGAAGGTAGCCAAATAGCAAATGCCTGCTTCATGTTCACCAATTAGATTGATTCAACCGAAATTAAAACGTTTATAGGAATGGCAGACAAGCTAAGCGGAAATGACAGCCGCTAGTTACCCGTCTTCATTTTCCTTCCTACACACACATAACATACAGTTGATTCCCAAATACACAACAATCGAACCAAAAAAATGATGTAAATATGAGACTAAAGATTTAGAAACCGAGCAAAACAGCGATAAATGGCGAGAAACAGATATTCAATTATATTCTGCAACATTCCTGTAATATATTACGTCTATATTACAGAGTTTTCACGAAAGAATGAAAAATACCGCTTTGACAAAAGATTCAAAAGTGTGCAAAATCTTAATGTCCGCATCAATATGTATGATCATTTCAGGAATTTGCAAAATTTGCGGAAGGAACATTCATCCTTCATAATGAAACACGCACACGCTGTAACACAACTGAAATATGAAAATGAAACGGCAGTCTAATTAAGCATACTGCTATCTGACACATTGACTCAAGTGAAAAAAGAATGCTTTATCGTTATTCATTTGTTTTTAAGAGGGTTTACCACTGAAGGGGGTCACACAAACTCATGGGCAATATATTGGACACCATTTTTATTGTATTGCAGATTATACTCGCATTCGTTGCGGTATATCAGTTCGGTTTTTCATTATTCGGTATTTTAAAACGCAAGCGCAGGCCTGACCATGCACCGCAAAAGTCATTTGCGATTCTGGTCGCTGCTCACAACGAGGAGCAGGTTATCGGCGCCTTGATGGAAAACTTGAAGCAAATGGATTATCCGAGAGAGCTATACGACGTATTCGTTATCTGCGATAACTGTACAGATAGCACAGCTGATATCGTTAGAAGTCATGGCATGAACGCATGCGTACGTACCAACCCGAACCAACGTGGTAAAGGTTATGCGATTGAATGGATGCTGCGCGAGCTGTGGAGCATGGAGCGTCAATACGATGGGATCGTAATGTTCGACGCAGACAATCTGGCTGCACCGAACTTCCTGCAAGAAATGAATAACGACATGTGTGAAGGCGCACGCGTTATTCAAGGTTACATTGATACGAAGAATCCTGAGGATTCCTGGATCACTGCGGCATACGGCGTATCGTACTGGTACATCAACCGTCTGTGGCAGCTGTCTCGCCACAACCTGAACATGGCGAACTTCCTTGGCGGTACAGGCATGTGTTTCGAAAATGAACTACTGAAAGAAATCGGCTGGGGAGCAACAAGTCTGGTAGAAGACCTGGAGTTCACTATGCGTTGTGCCGAAAAAGGCATTTACCCAAAATTCAGCTATGATGCCAAAGTATTTGATGAGAAGCCACTGACATTCAAAGCTTCTTCCCGTCAACGTCTGCGCTGGATGCAAGGTCACTTTACCGTTGCTCGTCGTTATTTCTTCCCACTGTTGTGGCAAAGTATCAAGCAATTCAACATCATCAAGTTTGACCTTGCGCTGTATAGCGTCAACGTATACATCGTTCTGGTTACCTTCCTGATGACGGCTGGCGTATGGATCGACACCGCTATTCTGGGTGGTCCACACATCTCGTCCATCTACAACTACCTGCCGTTGTGGGTAGCGTATGTAGCAATTGCTGCGAACGTTGTAACGTTCATCCTGGCTATGGTGCTGGAAAAGGTCAAATCGTGGAAAGTATACCTGTATCTATTGCTGTTCCCAATCTATGGTCTGTCCTGGTGGCCGATTACGTTCTACGCGTTCTTCACACAGAACAACAAACAATGGAGCCACACGCAGCATACACGCGTGGTGCGCATTGAGGACGTACATGGTAGCAAGCAGAGCACGCTGTAATTTAACTGAAGTGGTCTGATCGCCTTTCTAAAGAAAGATGATCGACCAGCTCATATACAAGTGAAAAAGGCGTAGCGCTCTCAAGATTGAGCGCTACGCCTTTTTTTATGGAAAATGACTAGTAACGCTTTATCATCCTATACGGTAGGGTACGATAGTGAGCCATATGCGGGTAGATAACTGCTAAAATAAAGACATCAAATTAAAGCAGTCTAAGTACTTTTGAAAATATAGAGTTGGTTATAAAATAAATAGAATAAAGCTGTTGACACTCGATAGTAGCCATGATATACTAATCAAGTGTTTTTGGAACAACTAAACGAATGAATAAGTAGAAGCCTGTCTTCTCACCTGACCAATAGCTGTTGGCTGGTTCATTGATCTTTACTTTGATGACAATTCGATTGTCATGAATAGATGTAGATGATCAAGGGATGCGGGTGATGAGGCCTGCATCCCTTTTTATTTTGTAATACCGCTGTCTATCACAACGTGGAGGTGGAAGTTATTAGTAAGGAACATATGATCAACGATGAGATCCGGGTAAAGGAAGTGCGCCTGGTAGGTCCTGAAGGTGAGCAAATCGGAATTAAGCCAACTCGCGAAGCGATGCAAATGGCGATCGATCTGAATTTGGATCTCGTTAACGTAGCACCACAAGCGAAGCCGCCTGTATGTCGTATTATGGACTACGGCAAATTCCGTTACGAGCAGCAGAAGAAAGAAAAAGAAGCGCGTAAAAATCAGAAGATTGTTGAACTGAAAGAAATGCGTTTCCATGCGAATACGGAGGAGCACGATTATCAAACTAAACTCCGTAATGTAGTGAAGTTTCTTAACAATGGCGACAAGGTGAAATGCTCGGTCCGCTTCCGCGGTCGCGAGATTGCACATGCAAATATTGGTCAAAGAGTCTTGGAACGCGTAAGAGATGAAGTTGCAGATATCTGTACTGTTGAGCGCCAGCCTAAACTGGAAGGCCGCAGCATGATTATGATCTTGGCGCCGAAAAATAACTAAGGGGGATATTCAAATGCCTAAAATGAAAACTCATAGCAGTTTGAAAGGTCGCTTTAAAATCACAGGAACAGGTAAAGTTAAACGCCACAAAGCGTTCAAAAACCACCTGCTTTCCCACAAATCCAAACGTCAAAAACGCGTACTTGGTACTAGCCCAATGATGGCTGCTGGTGACGTAAGACGCTTGAAACAAGGTCTGGCTAATCTTAAATAATTTAATTTTCCGGGAGGGTTTATAATATGGCACGAGTAAAAGGCGGATTCGTCACACGTCGTAAACATAAGAAATATCTGAAACTTGCAAAAGGTTACTTCGGTTCTAAACACCGTATTTTCAAAACTGCAAAAGAACAGGTTAACAAATCCCTGGTCTACGCATACCGTGACCGTCGTCAAACAAAACGTAACTTCCGCAGACTGTGGATCGTACGTATCAATGCAGCAGCTCGTCTTAACGGTCTGTCTTACAACAAACTGATGCACGGCCTGAAACTGGCTGGTGTTAACATCAACCGTAAAATGCTGGCTGACCTGGCAGTGAACGATGTAACAGCGTTCAACTCCCTGGCATCCGTTGCAAAAGAAAAAATCAACGCTTAAGTTTTTTATAGAATAAACAAACTCACAAGACGTAATAGTCTTGTGAGTTTGTTTGCTTTTGAAGGAAATTAGTTTACAAATAAAGTAATAAAATGATATAATTTAAAAAGCTTCTATACAAATACATATTTTAAGGAGGACAAAGTAATGTTGAAAAAATTAATAGCAACATCTGTAGCTGCTGCAACACTTTTTTCTATAGGAATGAGTTCTACATATGCTGAAGAAAACAATCAAACTCTTCCTGCACAAGAAAATAATTATACATCTTCACTTGCCGCAGAGCAATTACAAGCGGCTAGAGCAACATTAACTTTCAGATGGAGCGGTTTACAAAATCGTGTAGCTTCTAGTTCTTTTAAAACTTCTGGAGGGGATCTACCTATTACAATAGTTCAGTGGACAGATGATCCTGCAGGCAGTCCTGTAATGGGATACCAGTTAGTAAATGACTCTGGATTCGAAATTCCTGGATTCAATCCTATTTTTGTTAATGGCACATTCAAAGCAAATAATACTATAAGAACTTTTACGAATGTTCCTGCTGGAACGTACAGAGTAAGAGTAATTAATTACGGATCGTATGCAGTTAGTGGAAATGGTAATATTGTATACTAAGTAAAAAACAAATCGTATTTGTATAGAGCTAGCCCTTGTATTAAATTTTGATCCCAATGCAAACTTGGATCAAATTAAATACAAGGGTTTTTTATATGAATTTAAAATTGGATATATAAAATAAATGACTATTTTAGGTAAAATGTTGTTTTAAATAACATTTAAAGTTAGTTTATATGACTTATAAATAGAAAAAATGAAAGAAAATTATTAATATTAGTTTATTTTAGTTATTTCGTATAAATTAATTGACCATTTGTTATTAAAATAGTAGATTTTCCTACCACATGATTGTATAATCGGTTCAGTGACTATTGAATCTGCTCGCAAGACGAATTTTACTGTCGTGATTTGGGTAAATTGTTCGGTTTTATAGACAGAAGCAGACATATAGTTGATACTTTTAAGGGGGAACAATGTACATGAAGAAGGTTTATTCACTTTCGCTAATTATGGTACTGGCACTATCTGTATTCTTAGCAGCATGCGGTAACAAAAGCGACTCCACAAACAATGCAAGTAACGGAACATCGGGAAGCGGCGGTTCCAGCGACGTAAAAATCGGTATGGTTACTGATGTAGGCGGCGTGAATGACAAATCTTTTAACCAATCTGCCTGGGAAGCGCTGCAACAAGTGCAAAAGGACGGCGGAGCTAGTGTAAAGTACCTTCAAAGTAAATCCGATCAGGATTATATTCCTAACCTGAATCAATTTGTTAAAGATAATTATTCTTTGACCTGGGGTATCGGCTTCAACTTAGCAGATGCTATCAAAACAGTTGGTGAGCAAAATCCAAAAGCTAATTTGGCTATCATCGATAGTGTTGTAGATTTGCCTAATGTAAAATCTATTACATTTGCAGAGAATGAAGGTTCTTTCCTTGTAGGTGTGATTGCAGGTAAAATGACAAAATCCAATAAAATCGGTTTTGTTGGTGGTGAAAAAAGCCCACTGATTCAACGCTTTGAAGCTGGCTTTAAAGCAGGTATCCAAGCTGTTAATCCAAATGCTCAATTAATGGTAAACTATGCTGGCGCTTTTGATAAGCCTGATGTTGGTAAGTCTGCAGCAGCTACCCTTTACAATGACGGTGTAGATATCATTTTCCATGCAGCTGGTGCAACCGGTAATGGTGTATTCAGTGAAGCTCAATCCCGCGTTAATTCTGGTCAACAAGTATGGGTAATTGGTGTTGATAAGGATCAGTCTTTGATCTATGGCGATAAAGTTACTCTGACTTCCATGATCAAGCGTGTAGACACTGCCGTTGAAAAAGTATCTAAAGAAGTAATCGATGGTACATTCAAAGGTGGTGTAGAAACACTGGGTCTGAAGGACGATGGCGTAGGCGTTGCTGACACTTCTAGCAAAAACGTTCCTGCTGACGTACTGAAGCTGGTTGATGAGTACAAAGAAAAAATCATCAAAGGCGAAGTTAAAGTACCAGATACCGTTCAATAATATAGCTTCACTCAAGCTGCTTTAAAATAGTAGACTCCAACACAAGGCTGGTTCATGACTAGCCTTGTTGTTACGTCTACAGGTTGAATTGTTGATAACTCGTACATCGTCAAACTCGTCAAAATGGATAGTATGAAGTGGACAGATAAAGATTAGCTTCATCGAAAAAGCTAGTCGAAATGCCGAAAAGTATTGCTATACTGGTGGTTGCAGGACTTCCATATGTAATAGTCAGATACCATACAGTGCGAAGTCTTACCAAAGGGATAATCAATTTGCTTATAAGGGTGATTTAATGAATACAGCAACCCCTGTTGTAGAGCTAAAACAAATAACAAAACGTTTCCCTGGAATCGTAGCTAACGATTCGATCAGCTTTAAGCTGTTCAAGGGTGAAATTCATGCCCTGCTGGGTGAGAACGGTGCCGGCAAGTCGACGCTTATGAATGTGGTCTTTGGACTGTATCAGCCTGAAGAAGGTGTAATTGAAGTCAATGGCAAGCCTGTAATGATTGATGGGCCGAACAAAGCGATTGAGCTTGGCATCGGGATGGTTCACCAGCATTTTAAGCTGGTACAGCCATTTACTGTTACCGAGAATATTATTCTGGGCTCCGAGCCGAATAAAGGCGCCCGAATCAACTATAAAAAAGCGACGGAAGACATCCGCAAGCTATCTGAGCAATACGGACTGCGTGTTGATCCGAATGCTAAAATTCACGACATTTCTGTCGGAATGCAGCAACGGGTTGAGATTCTTAAAACGCTGTATCGTGGCGCTGATATTCTGATCTTTGATGAGCCGACTGCGGTGCTGACACCACAGGAGATTTCTGAGCTGATGGAAATTATGCAGCGTCTGATCAAAGAGGGCAAGTCGATCATTTTGATTACGCATAAGCTGAAAGAGATTATGCAGATCGCTGACACGGTAACGATTATTCGTCGGGGTAAAGTTATCGACACACTGAAAAAGACCGAAACGTCGCCACAGGAGCTAGCTGAGAAAATGGTCGGTCGTAACGTTAGCTTTAAGGTCGATAAGATCCCTGCTAACCCGGGTGAAGTCGTGATGGAAATGAAAGAGGTCGTTTCCAAAAACAAAGATGGAATGTCTGTACTGAATCACTTGAGTCTACAGGTGAAGGCAGGCGAGATTCTTGGTATTGCTGGTGTCGATGGTAACGGACAGAGCGAGCTAATTGAAGCGCTCACGGGTCTGCGTCATGTAGATGGTGGCGAGATTACTCTTCATGGCAAGCCAATCACGAATCTGACACCGCGCAAAATTACTGAATCTGGTGTTGCTCACATTCCAGAAGACCGTCATAAGCATGGTCTTGTACTGGACTTCTCCGTTAGTGAAAACATGGTGCTGGAAACGTACTACAAGCAGCCATACAACAAGAATGGCTTCCTGCAGCATGATGAGATCGATAAAAAGGCGCAGCGCCTTGTGGAAGGCTTTGACGTACGTACGCCAAGCATCCACACGATGGCACGCTCTCTGTCCGGTGGTAACCAGCAGAAAGCAATCATTGCACGTGAGATCGACAAAAATCCGGATCTGCTCGTAGCGGCACAGCCAACACGTGGTCTGGACGTAGGTGCGATTGAGTTTGTACAAAAGCAATTGATTGCACAGCGTGATCAGGGTAAAGCAGTTCTGCTCATTTCGTTTGAGCTGGATGAGATTTTGAACGTATCCGACCGGATTGTTGTTATTTATGAAGGTCAAATTGTAGGTGAAGTGCTGCCGGAACAAACCAATGATCAGGAATTGGGCTTAATGATGGCGGGAAGCACCGTAAAGAGAGGTGCAACGCATGAATAAAGTTTTAAAATTATTTACGAAAGATTCAATTACACTTCCGGTCATTGCTATTATTCTAGGTCTGCTTCTTGGTGCTATTGTTATGATGGTTGGAGGATACAATCCTATAGAGGCTTACTCTGCACTAATTGAACGTGTATATGGAAATTCTTATGATTTTGGCGAAGCAATTCGTGAAATGACACCTCTAATTATGACAGGGTTAGCTTTTGCATTTGCTGCTCGTGCTGGTCTTTTTAATATTGGCGGAGAAGGACAGTTCATGATCGGTATGACTGCGGCTTCGATCGTAGGTATCCATCTGCATGGCTTGCCTGCGTTCATTCACGCGCCACTGGCAATTATTGCAGGTGCAGTGTTTGGTGGTTTGTGGGCAGCGCTTGCTGGCTTCCTCAAAGCCACACGTGGTGTAAACGAAGTTATTTCCTGTATTATGCTCAACTGGATTGGTCTGTACCTGTCCAATCTGATTATCAATACCTTCGCGCTCCAGTCCGGCGATACGCGCTCGGTTGATATTCAGCCGTCTGCATCAATCGCAATTAGCTGGCTGTCCGAAATGATGGGCAATGCGCGTGTACACTGGGGCACGCTGATCGCACTGCTGGCTGCGGTATTCTTCTACATTTTCATGTGGAAAACAAAGCAAGGCTTTGAGCTGCGTTCGGTTGGTTTTAACCAGGATGCTTCCAAATATGCGGGTATGAACGTTAACCGCAATATCGTAAAAGCAATGTTCATCAGTGGCGCATTTGCTGGTCTGGGTGGCGCATTTACCGTTCTCGGTGTGTTTGGTTACCAGTCTGTTATGGCAAGCTCGCCAGGAACTGGCTTTGACGGTATCGCGGTGGCGCTGATCGGTATGAATAATCCGTTCGGTGTTGTATTAGGAGCGATTCTGTTCGGTACGCTCACTTACGGTTCGGCAGGTATGAGCTTTAGCGCTGATGTACCACCTGAGATCGTGCGTATCGTTATTGGTGCAATTATATTCTTTATCGCCGCACAGGGTATTGTGCGCTGGTTGCTTAAACCGTTTTATGCCAAGCGCAAGAAAGAGAAGGTGTCATAATGGACGTATTAACAATTATTGGTCAGCTTCTTAATACGACGTTGGTGTTTGCGACAGCACTCATCTTCACTTCTCTCGGCGGTATTTTCTCAGAAAAATCCGGTGTAACCAACCTTGGTTTGGAAGGCTTGATGGTGTTCGGCGCATTTGCAGCCGGTGTATTTGGTCACTATGCACAGGCAGCAGGTCTGGACGGCTTTGCCGCTGCTTCGATCGGTCTGTGTGCAGCGATTGTGCTCGGCATTATCGTATCGCTTATTCACGCAGTCGCTTCGATCACATTCAAAGCGGATCAGGTTATTAGCGGTATCGTAATCAACTTCCTCGCAGCAGGTAGTACGCTGTATATGGTGAAGCTGCTGTTCGATGGCGCTGGTGAAACGGAATTGATCTCCGGCTACAGCCGTATGCCAATTCCAGGCTTGAGCAAAATCCCATTACTGGGTGATGCGTTGTTCAATGCATATCCAACGACATACCTGGCGATTATCCTCGTATTCGTTTCGTATTTTGTACTGTACAAAACACCGTTCGGTCTGCGTCTGCGCTCTGTCGGTGAGCATCCAAGTGCTGCGGATACCGTAGGTATCAAGGTTAATCGTATGCGCTATGTAGGCGTTATGATCAGTGGTGCACTGGCTGCTGTCGGTGGCGCAACGATCACACTGACGACAACAGGCACATTTGCACACAATACGATTTCCGGTCAAGGTTACATCGCGATCGCTGCGATGATCTTTGGTAAATGGAACCCAATCGGCGCATTCGGCGCGGCTGTTTTCTTCGGTCTGGCACAAGCCGTACGTAACTACGTACAGCTCTTCGCCTGGACGCAGAGCATCCCACCCGAAATCATCTACATGCTGCCATACCTGCTCACCATCATCGTCCTGGTAGCCGCTGTCGGACGCTCCAGCGCCCCATCAGCACTCGGCCAACCTTACGATCCGAGCAAACGGTAGATTCATTCAAAACGTTCTACACCCATGCTCGGTGCACACGATGGTTGTAGCATGTAAAAGTAAGAGTGAACGCAAAAGTAGCTTATATGTAAACGCAAAGTCGGTACTTCTTCGGAAGTGCCGACTTTTTTTATAGCTATAATGATCAACAGCAAGAAAAGGGTGATTTTAAATTTAAAAGAAGGCGATCGAGAATAAATAATTTTAAATAAATTGAATTAACAAGTTTCATAGGATATAGATGGCGGTCATTTTGTAGATTGTAGATTGTAGATTGTAGATTGTAGATTGTAGATTGTAGCAATACGCACAGAACGGAGGGAAGGAAATAAGGGGAAAGGACTCCTTATAGTGTTAGCGATTTCCTAACACAGGGTTCAATGAAAAGTGATTTTTGCGAAAGCAAAATATCTTACTGCTTCCGAGGGGCGGGAATCTTCATTCTTTCCCCATTCCAAAAGATTCCCGCGGCTCCACCCGAGTCCGTCCCCTTATTCCTTCCCGGAGTGGTTGCCGCCTAATGTACCATTCTTTAATCCCGAAATATAGCCATTATTTAATTCTCCAACTCAGCATCCAGTTTACCCAATCCACCCAATCATCTCGATCCTCCATAAACCTTCTCACCAACTAAACCATATGTCTTATTCAACAAAATAACATTCCATCACACCCTATCATTTGTGCATAAAGGACAAAACCAAATCACCTGTCCTCCAGTGAATATGCACAGTTTTCTTATAAATATAAAGCTATACTCACAAAGATCACGCTTACACTACATATTTGCTGTATAAATGTCTTCATCCCATTTACGCGAATTGTCCAAAAGTGCAAAAAAAATTAGTGTTGACTCTGTTTCAAATGAATCATATAATGTTTCTAAATCAGCGGCTGACAACAAGTTGAAATGTTGCAGTCGATATTGTGAATATCCATGATCGGCTATGAAGAGGACGAAGTTTTAAGGGCTATTTTGTCCAGAGAGTGAAGCGCACTGCTGAAAGCTTCATCAAAACCCCTTTTATACGAGCTCACCTCGGAGCTGTTTTCCTGAAAGGCACGGATTCATCCGTGATTATTAGGGAAAATCGTACTGTCTACGTTACAGACAATAGGTAAGGCACACTTGTCTTACTTGATGAGGCATACGAGCTGTGAGGCTGTATGCGAATCTGGGTGGTACCACGGAAGATATAACCTTTCGTCCCTCGAACAGAGTTTTTCTGTTTGGGGTGGCGAAAGGTTTTTTTGATTTTATTAGCCTGAGCCAGCAATCTTCAGCAGAGAACTGAGCAAGCAACCTGCTGTAGGATGCGTCGGCCTGTCATACGAATTTTGTGTAAGATTGATGTGAATTTTTGGGAGGAGGAAAAGATATGAGCGCGCAAATACCGAATGTGCAATCAACTGATCAATTACGTGAGAAATGGATGAAGCCAGAAGTCATTACAGGTTCTGAAATGCTTCTCCGCAGCTTGCTGCTGGAAGGTGTAGAATGCGTCTTTGGTTATCCGGGCGGAGCGGTACTGTACATTTACGATGCGATGCACGGATTTGACGACTTCAAGCATTTGCTGACTCGTCACGAGCAAGGCGCGATTCACGCAGCTGATGGCTATGCACGTGCAAGCGGCAAGGTTGGCGTATGTATCGCGACTTCTGGTCCGGGAGCGACGAACCTGGTTACAGGGATCGCAACTGCCTATATGGATTCGGTGCCACTCGTGGTCATCACAGGTAACGTAGCAACAACGCTGATCGGTACAGATGCTTTCCAGGAAGCAGACATTACAGGGATCACGATGCCAATCACGAAGCACAGCTATCTGGTACGGGATGTAGAGGATCTGCCACGTGTGATTCATGAGGCATTCCACATCGCCAATACAGGTCGTAAAGGTCCGGTACTGATCGACATTCCGAAGGATGTATCGGCAGCGAAATCACTGTTCAAGCCGCATACGGAGCCAGTCGTGATGAGAGGCTATAATCCACGTGTCGTAGCGAACAAGCTACAGCTGGATAAGCTGCATCAGGCGATTGTTGAAGCCGAGCGTCCGTTGATTCTGGCAGGTGGCGGTGTTGTTTACTCCGGTGGACATGAGGAACTGCTGAAGTTCGTAACGGCTACAGGGATTCCAATTACAACTACCTTGCTCGGTCTGGGCGGCTTCCCAAGCGGTAACGATCTGTGGATCGGTATGCCGGGTATGCACGGAACGTATGCAGCGAACCAGGCGATTCAGCAGTCAGACTTGCTGATCAGCATCGGTGCACGCTTCGATGACCGTGTAACAGGTAAGCTTGATGGATTTGCGCCTCATGCTCGAATCGCTCATATCGATATCGATCCAGCCGAAATTGGCAAAAACGTGAAAACAGACATCCCAATCGTTGGCGATGTAAAAACAGTACTGGAGCAGCTGAACAGCGATGCAGCTTACAGTGCTAAAGCAGATGCTTGGCGTCAAAAAATCGCTGAGTGGAAGCGCGATAAGCCTTTCCGTTATGACGACTCGGATGAAGTGCTCAAGCCACAATGGGTTGTAGAAATGCTGAACGATACAACTCGCGGTGAAGCGATCGTAACGACAGATGTAGGTCAGCACCAGATGTGGGCAGCACAGTATTATCGCTTTAACAAGCCTCGTTCCTGGGTAACCTCCGGTGGACTCGGTACGATGGGCTTCGGCTTCCCATCCGCAATCGGTGCACAGATGGCAAATCCAGATCGTCTCGTTATTTCTATTAATGGGGATGGCGGCATGCAGATGTGTGCACAGGAGCTGGCAATCTGCGCGATTAACAATATTCCGGTGAAGATCGTAATCTTGAATAACCAGGTACTTGGTATGGTACGTCAGTGGCAGGAATTGATCTATGAGAATCGTTACAGCCATATCGATCTGTCCGGTAGCCCGGACTTTGTAAAATTGGCTGAAGCGTATGGAGTTAAGGGCTTGCGTGCAACGAACAAAGAGGAAGCGCAGGCAGCATGGAAGGAAGCGATGGATACACCGGGACCTGTCGTGGTCGAGTTCATCGTCAACAAGCACGAAAATGTGTATCCGATGGTTCCGCAGGGAGCTACCATTGATCAAATGTTAATGGGGGATAAGGAATGATATCGACAACATACAAACACACCATCGCCGTATTAGTTAACGACCAGCCAGGCGTGCTGCAACGGGTCTCCGGCCTGTTCGGCCGCCGTGGCTTCAATATCGAAAGTATCACTGTCGGTCAATCCGAAGAAGCCGGCCTGTCCCGTATGGTTATCGTGACTACAGGCAACGAAAACACATTGGAGCAGATCGAAAAGCAATTGTACAAAATCATCGATGTGATCAAGGTGATCGACCTGAGCTCTCGTCCGATGGTAGCTCGCGAGCTGGCACTGATCAAAGTTAAAGCAGAGCCATCCGAGCGTCCAGAGATTATGGGTGTTATCGAAACCTTCCGCGCAGCGGTTGTTGATATCGGCCCGAATAGCCTGATGGTACAGGTAGTCGGCGATACAGAAAAGATCGATGCCATGATCGAGCTGCTCAAGCCTTATGGCATCCGCGAGCTGTCCCGTACAGGGGCAACCGCTATGATTCGTGGTAATGTGTAAGCTGATTGATCGCAATTACGGTAACAGGTGAGGCTGGAAGAGCCCGTTTAGTTAAAAACCTGATTCGTGACTCGCTTTTGTAAGCAATATTGCATGAGTAAAAACTGCCCCGCTTGAAAAGACGGGGATTTGAGAGGAAATCAGAAGGCTACAGATAAATGAAAGCTATAGATAAATATAGTATATATTTGTTCTGATTTGTACAGGATCGAGCTGCATGCCTATAATGACAATAAGCCGGTATGGCGATTACGAGCAGTCTGACTTCCTTTGAAATACCCGCTCTTTTCAGGAGGGTTAAAACAACTATCGGCAGTGCCGGTACAACGTTTCATATATTAAAGGAGGAAGAAAAAATGGCAGTAACAACTTACTACGAAAACGATGCAGAATTGAACGTATTGAAAGGTAAAACAATCGCAATTATCGGTTATGGTAGCCAGGGTCATGCTCACGCACAAAACCTGCGTGATAGCGGTCTGTCGGTTGTCATCGGTCTGCGTGAAGGTAAATCGTTTGATAAAGCGAAAAACGATGGCTTTGAAGTACTGTCCGTAGCAGAAGCTACCAAAAAAGCAGATATCGTTCAAATTCTGATGCCAGATGAAACACAAGCTAGCGTCTACAACAGCGAAATCGCTCCAAACCTGAAAGATACAGCTGCTCTGCTGTTCGCACACGGCTTTAACGTTCATTTTGGTCAAATCGTTGCTCCGAAAAGCAATGACGTACTGCTTGTTGCTCCTAAATCTCCTGGTCATATGGTACGTCGTACATATGAAGAGGGATTCGGCGTACCTGGCCTGATCGCGATTCATCAAGATGCTACTGGCAATGCCAAAGAAATCGGTCTGGCGTATGCAAAAGGTATCGGCTGTACACGTGCAGGCGTTATCGAAACTTCCTTCCGCGAAGAAACGGAAACGGATCTGTTCGGTGAGCAAGCTGTACTGTGCGGTGGCGTAAGCGCCCTGGTTAAAGCAGGCTTTGAAACACTGACTGAAGCTGGCTACGCTCCTGAAATGGCTTACTTCGAGTGTCTGCATGAGCTGAAGCTGATCGTTGACCTGATGTACGAAGGTGGTCTGGCAACGATGCGCGATTCCATCAGTAACACTGCGGAGTATGGTGACTATGTAACTGGTCCTCGTATCGTAACTGAAGAAACGAAAAAAGCGATGAAAGAAGTACTGTCCGATATCCAACAGGGTAAATTCGCACGCGACTTCATTCTGGAAAACCAATCCGGTCGTGCATTCCTGACAGCAACACGCCGCAACGAGTCCGAGCATCAGCTTGAGGTTGTTGGTGGTCAATTGCGTGAAATGATGCATTGGATTAAAAAATAATGATTTGAAGGTTTAAATTGCGGGTTGGCTGGTTGAAGCTACTGGCGCTCCGGGGAAAGATTGTTCTTTCGATCGCTGTTAAAGGTTGATTTTTTGAACGACTGCTTGTAGCAGTCAAAATCAACCTTTAAAGGCGAACGCTTCGCTTCTTCAGAACAATTCTTTCCCCTTCGCTAGTGCGTGTTCAATCTGCCTGCTGCAAATTAACTTCTAAACATTGTTTTTTTAATGTTAGGGAAGTAGTGGGAAAGTGAGTTGTGCTTGGCATGACTTTTACTTTTTTAAATGGAACTTTTTAAAAAGTTAGTTATGGCTTTACCTAAACTATAAGGAGGTGCGATTATGCGTAAAATTTATATTTTCGATACGACGCTGAGAGATGGAGAGCAATCGCCTGGGGTTAACTTGAATACGCCGGAGAAAGTTGAGATTGCTCATCAGCTCGAGCGCCTGGGGGTCGATCGTATTGAAGCTGGATTTCCGGCGGCATCGCCTGGTGATCTGGCAGCGGTTAATGCTGTGGCGAACGCTGTAAAAAATGCCAGTGTGATTGGTTTGTCGCGTTCGCGTGAGCAGGACATCGATGCGGTACGCGAGGCGCTGAAGGGGGCGCAAGATCCGTGCCTGCATCTGTTCCTGGCGACTTCACCGATTCACCGCCAGTATAAGCTGCGCATGGACAAGGATCAGGTACGCGATACGGCACGCTCTGCGATTCGATATGCACGTAAATATTTTGATAAGGTTGAATTCTCGCTGGAGGATGCAGGGCGTACGGAGCTGGAATTTATCGCGGAAATGACGAAGATGGCGATTGAAGAAGGCGCGTATGTGGTCAACTTGCCGGATACTGTCGGTTATTTGACACCTTATGAGTACGGTAATATTTTCAAATATGTCAAAGAAAATGTACCTGGTGTAGAAAAGGTACAATTGAGCGCGCATTGTCATGATGATCTGGGCATGGCAACAGCGAATGCTCTGGCAGCGATTTTGAATGGTGCCGATCAGGTTGAAGGTACGATTAACGGTATTGGGGAACGCGCGGGTAACACGGCACTGGAAGAAGTGGCGATGGCGCTGGAAACGCGTCAGGACTTCTACGGCGCAAAGACATCGTTTACGTTGTCTGAAATTGCACGTACGAGCCGTCTCGTCAGCAAGCTGACAGGTATGGTTGTACCGGGTAACAAGGCAATCGTTGGTGCAAATGCATTTGCCCATGAATCCGGTATTCACCAGGATGGTATGCTGAAAGAGAAATCGACGTATGAGATTATGACACCGGAAACGATTGGACTCAAGGAAAGCAAGCTCGTCATGGGCAAGCACTCCGGTCGCCATGCCTTTCGTGAGCATCTGATCGAGCTGGGCTTTGAGCTGGACGAAGAAGCAGTGAATCGCGCATTTGCTAAATTCAAAGTGCTGGCGGACAAAAAGAAGGAAGTTACCGATGATGATCTGTTCGCGCTGCTGGAAGAGCGTCTTGCCGATACACCGGAATTTTTCCAGCTGGATTCGTTGTTCGTCTCGTTTGACAGCGAGAGTGAGCCGACTGCACGCGTACGTCTGAGCACGATCGATGGTGGTGTGCGTGAAGAAGAATCGAGCGGTAACGGGGCAGTCGATTCGATCTACAATGCGATCGATAAGGCTTCACAAGAAGATGTGACCCTATCTGATTATTCGATCAAGGCGGTTACCCAGGGTAAGGATGCACTCGGCGAGGTTCATGTGGCCTTGACGCAAGAGGGCATCACGGCTCAAGGTCGCGGCGTTAGCACCGACATTCTAGAAGCGAGTGCGCGTGCGTATGTGGACTCCTTGAATCGTCTGGTAGAAAAACGCAAAACAGGACGTCGCGATAATATTTCGATGATCTAACTAAAGAAACAGATCGTACGATTGATGTACGATTAACTATCAACTCTAAAGTCTCTGGCTTTGCAGCTGTATCGCCTGGATGTATACAGAATCGTTCCGATCATGGAGCATTCTTACTTACTTCCAGGTGTATACGAAGCTGTACGCTAGAGGCTTTTTTGGCATGGTAATCTGATCGTATCCAGTTGTCTGATGTGTAATATCATGATGGGGCTACGATATGGATTATGGTCGTTCATGCAAAAATAAGTTGTCCATGCTAAAAGGCTACAGAGACGTATCCAACGAATAGAGTATTGTTACATCCGTTTGGTTGGAGACTCTACTTATAATAATCACCAGAAGTTTATTTATTTTCAAAATTATGGTTGTAGAAAGCGGTCTTATTTTTACTTTATAGATGAACCTCGCTTTTCAGTCCCAACTTCTCAGTTTTAACTTTCAGACGAAATCAGCATGAACAGCATCAGAGTGTATACAGTCTGGAGAGCGAGGTCAATCCAACAATCAGGGAGGCAATCATAATGACAAGCAGTGGACGTGATTTGACGATTGAAGCCGTTAATACAACAGGTGTGGTGCAATACGATATCGCTTCAGCTACGCGAGGTGGTACACGACGGTTGATGGTTAGCGATAACCCGGAGACATTGAACGAAACGAATTTTCCAGTGACACACGGTGTGTTGTGGCATGATGTTGTACGTAGTAACGATGGACAGGTGAAGCATCGCATTTTCGGCTGGCACTATAATGTGTTGCCGAATCCGGTAAAAATCGGAATTACGCTGGAAAATCGCGCGAACCACGGTGCATTGCGTCTGGAGGATGTGAAGCGTGAATACCGGATCGGCGGCGATGAGGTGAACTGGATCACAGATATCGGTGGTAACATTTCGCGTGCGGTACTGGCAGGCACAATGGATCAGCGTACAGCGGATCAGCCACTGATCAAGCAGCAGCAATCCGGTCAGATCGAAGCTTTTATCGTACCATCGGGTAAGCTGTTCGGGTTTGTGTATGATTTTACAGTGAAAAGTACAGATAGCGGCGAGATGCTATATACCGTGCGTACAGTCGCATCGCGCGATACTGCGTATGATCTGACATTGATGAAGTCGGAGCCATTGCCACTGGCAGCACAGTCTCATCCGCGTGGGAACTGGACATTTTCAGAAACGAATGCGATTACTCCAGTCTATACCGCAGGTACGGCTCGCGTGATCTATCCAACCGCTGCCAAGCTGAAAAAAGACGGCTCCATTCCAGCGGATCAGCTTTTTACCGCTGCTGCCAGCGAACAGCCGCAAAGCTCGCTGGATAACCGGGCGCAATTTGGTGCGATTTATAATGTGACTGTACCTGTACACAACCCGGGTCCACAACATCGTACCGTGCAAATTTCACTCAATCCGCGTGGTGGTAGCTATGGCGGTGCAGTCAAAATTGGTGAGGATGTATACGGTGTGCCACTGCTGCGTACGAATCAGCAAAAGGCACCCGTATATGTAGCCAGCGTAGCACCGGGTACGAGCAATTATAGCTTTAGCCTGATGATTGCAGGCGCTTCGTCTACGCCGCTTGGCTTGCTGGTGGAGACGCTGTAATCGATTGCCCGTTATGTAACCTGTAACCGTTATGTAGTACAGATCACCGAATAGCTCAAGCAGTAAAAAATAACTGCTCTATGGAAAGAGTTATTGGTCATATCCATACGTGCATACAGGGACTGGTAACACCTGTATCCCAGCTAGCGAGCTGTTGCTGCTGATACAGAGCATAAGGAATTGTGATGAGGAAGACATTCATAATTATGAAATGTGCTCCTATCGATATGCTGGCTTCCAGTTAGTAAGCACTAGAGCAATAGTATATCCATTTGATTCGATTAGATCATGGAGCCGTGTAAAGGGGTATGGTAGAATATAAGCGAACATATGTTTGTTTATAGATTCACCCATACATCCGATAACACAAAGGAGACATGATGATGAGTAAACAGGAAATCAATGAACAGATTGCCCCTTTTAAATGGGTATCGTCGGAATCGAATCCAGGTGCCTCTGTTATTCTGGTCGCTGGCATGTACAAGCAGGACGTATTTGATCAACGAGCAGACGAGGGCTTTGAAGGTGGCGGATATGACTGGGCATCGCTGGCAGCGGTGTATCTGGCTGAGCGTATGCCAGAGCTGGAGTCGATTGTACGCTTTGATCCCGAAGCGGATATGTTCTGCGCGTATTCGAATGATGCCGAAGCGCTGCGCACATTCATTATTGGTTTTCATGAGGCGTGTGAACAGCCAGAAGTGATCGCAGATTTGTTCTCCCGTGCAGAGCTGGATTAACTGACGGCATGCGCGTGCTTGATGCAGCTAGCGTTGCATGGATCGGTATAAGCTGAGAATTTGCCTGGTAGAAATACAGAAGCCAGGGAGAAGCTAGACGAGCCTTGATCGAATGAGTCGTGTTGTATGCTAATTAATTCTTTATGTTTTACATCATCGACTCCGAGAAAAAGCTTCGAAGCTCCACGTTACACTACCGACATTTACCCTACACATCTAAAGCATCACAAGCATATAAGAACGCTATACCAAACCAAAAAAGTCGCAGCGGCTCCATACGTCCGCTGCGACTTTTCATTATTATTCTAGTTCGATTCACGCTTACCTCGCTACATCGAACTCCAAGCCAATCAGCTTGAACGATAGCACAATCTATAATCCAAACAGCCTGACAGTGCAGCTAGGCAATATTAATTACGAGTAGATTACCACGCATACGCCATTGGAGCCGCTTTACCTGGTCCTGGGAAAATCTCATCCAGACGCTTCAATGTCTCTTCATTCAGCTTCACATCCAGAATGCGCAGCGAACCTTCAAATTGCTCGGATGTACGTGGCCCGATAATCGGTGCTGTTACCGCTGGATTCGCCAGTACCCATGCCAGCGCAACCACATCCTGTGGTTCGCCCAGCTCTTTGCATAGCTCGTCAAATTGTTCCAGCTGTGTACGATGCTTCTCCACACGCTCAGCATTGCCGCCACTGCGAGAGCCTTCGATTTGTTTGAGTGCATTGCGACCGAGCAGACCGCCATCGAGCGGACTCCATGGAATAACACCCAGCCCAAGCTCCTTCGAGGCTGGTAGCACTTCCAGCTCAGGCTCACGGCAGAGCAAGCTATATTTATGCTGCTCGGATACAAGTCCGAGGAAATGACGCTTCTCTGCTTCCTTCTGTGCAACTGCAATATTCCATCCAGCAAAGTTACTGGAGCCGACATAGCCGATTTTACCTTGATTCACAGCGACCTCAAATGCACCCCACAGCTCATCCCAACTAATGGCAGGATCAACGTGGTGCATCTGATACAATTCGATATGATCCGTCTGAAGACGCTGTAGCGAGCCTTCCAGATGACGACGGATTTTATACGCAGACAGTCCACCTTCATTGTTCGGGCCGTCTGGTTCGATATTCATTTTGCCATATACCTTGGTTGCAAGAATCGTCTTCTCCCGTCGTCCGCCGCCCTGCTTGAACCAGCGTCCGATGATCTCTTCCGTTGAGCCGGATTGACCCTTGCCGCCAAATCCGCCATACACATTGGCAGTATCAAAAAAGTTAATCCCTGCATCGAGTGCAGCATCCATAATGCGGAACGATTCCTTCTCATCCGTCACGGGTCCAAAATTCATCGTACCCAGGCAAATGCGACTAACCTTCAAGCCCGACTTACCCAAATAAGTGTAATCCATTCATCATCGCACTCCTTCGAAGTTAAAGTAGACGTCTGCACGAGCCCTATGTATGAGCGCACAGGCGCACCAAGCCATTGCTGATGCACAGAGAGTAGTTACGATTGTACACCTGCATACTATTGTAGTCCTTGCTATCGCCTACTTCAAATCCAACCACCCAGTATCTGGTAATCCCAACTAAGATGATATGAGATATAACAATAACGAAAAGAAACGTTCAGTAATGAGTACCGTTGCCATATATTGCTGTGTGAATGTGTACTCTTGAACTCCTCATCCCAACGATTCCGAGGATTCTGTATAAAGTCTGTTTTCTTACTTCTTTTCCAAACTGGTTTACGCGCATACATCAAATAACTATTACAATAAAAAACAAAATCCAACATTCATTCTAATTAAGAGTAGCCATATGAGCACCTAAAGTTATATGCACCCGGGACAAGTCATTCAATTCCCGTACGCTATAAAGAATCGTTTCCTTGCTCTTTATAGGTTCTACCTATAGCTATCATAGTTTGTATATCTTGGATAAGAATCTGATTACGTGTTAAAACTGAATATAGAGTAAATGAGCGAATGCACATCCGAATAGGTACGTAGCGCGATGTACATAAACCTACTGACTATGCAGACCTTGGCCTAAAGCAAGGCTGCCCAAAGGAGAGCTATATATGAGCGAAACGAAAAAGATTGCGGTAATCTCTGGTGATGGAATCGGTCCTGAGGTTGTAGCCGAAGCAGAAAAGGTACTTCGTCGTGCCGAAGAGCTATACGGTTATTCCTTTGAAACCGAGCATGCGTTGTTCGGCGGAATCGCGATCGACGAAAAAGGGACTCCGTTGCCAGAAGAAACGCTGAAAGTATGTAAAAGCGCGGATGCTGTACTGCTCGGTGCAGTAGGCGGACCAAAGTGGGATAACAATTCCAAGGAACTGCGTCCAGAAACAGGATTGCTCGGTATTCGTAAAGAGCTGGGCTTGTTCTCCAACCTGCGTCCCGCTGTCGTGTTCGATTGTCTGAAAGAAGCCTCCACCTTGAAACCAGAAGTGCTGGAAGGCACAGACCTGATGGTCGTGCGTGAGCTGACTGGCGGGATCTATTTCGGTGAGAAGTTCAGACGTGAAACTGAGCATGGCGAAGAAGCGGTGGATACCTGTGCTTACAATGTAGCAGAAGTAGAGCGCATCGTGCGTCAGGCATTCGAGATCGCTCAAGGTCGCCGCAAAAAGCTGGCTTCTGTTGATAAAGCGAACGTGCTGGAAACGTCCCGTCTGTGGCGTGAAACGGTAAACCGCATCGCTCCAGATTATCCAGATGTCGAGCTGGAGCATGTGCTGGTAGATAACTGTGCGATGCAATTGCTGCGTCGTCCTGCTAGCTTTGATGTGATCGTGACAGAGAATATGTTCGGCGATATTTTGAGCGATGAAGCAGCGATGCTGACCGGATCGATCGGAATGCTGGCTTCCGCTTCGCTGGGTGAAGGCAGCTTCGGTCTGTACGAGCCTGTACACGGCTCTGCACCGGACATTGCTGGACAGGGACTGGCGAATCCAATCGCAACGATTCTGTCGCTTGCATTGATGTTCCGTACGACATTTGGCTATGGTGAAGCAGCGGATGCGATTGAGGCAGCTGTAGCGAAGGTACTGGATGAAGGGCATCGTACAGCGGATATCGCAGTCGATAAGAGCAAGGCGTTGTCCACTTCGCAAATGGGCGATCTGATCGTAGCAGCAATCCAAAAGGCCTAACTTTATTTCCAACCCCTTTTCTTTACCAAATTGGCGAAGAAAAGGGGTTTTGTCTTGCCACGAAAAGGTGTAGAATGTACACAAGCTGGTTAATAATCTTTCACAAACATGTATACAATGTTGATGCGAAGTCACTTTGACGATTATAGAATCATGTCTGGAGGGAGAACACGATGAGCTTTTGCTGTGGCGGCAGTATGATTGGAACGAAAGGGACCCTCAAACATTTTAGAACCCAGGTTCACAATGTTCCCCTTCTGGTGTGTCCTGTATGCGAACGCATCGAAGTGCACTATAAGGTTGAGAACGAATATGAGATTCTGGCCGAGTATGCGCATGATGATGGCACACCGGAAATCGACTTTCAGGATTATGTGATGGAAGACGAGGATACCATGTTTGAGAACTGTGTAAACGTTGAAGAGGATGACCCGATGGATATGGTGCAGCGCCAGATCGATATGAGCCTGGATCTGCTCGCAGTAGCCAAAGAGATTGGTGACGAGAAATGGGAGCGCGATCTGAAAAAGCGTCTTGCTGTCATGAGTCTGCGTCGTGCCCGTCTTCAGCACAAATAATTAGAATACCGATCCATCACCATACGGATCATAATCCGAGCGGCAGGAGATATATTCTCCTGTCGTTTGCTGCATATAAAGGGTGCTTTTTTGTTTTGTCCGGTATTCATTGTATGATAGAAGAGAGCGTATACATAAGATGAAGGAGATGACAGCATCATGAATATCAATCACGTTCAGCAAGTCGCAGAACGATTAGAGCAAGAGATTGGACAACGCATTGTAGGCAAATCGCGAGAGGTACGCATGCTGCTGACAGCGCTACTGGCTTCCGGGCATGTGCTGATGGAGGATGTACCGGGTACGGGCAAAACACTGCTGGCTCGTACACTGGCGCAGTCTGTGCAATGTCGATTTCAGCGTATTCAATTTACCCCTGATTTGCTGCCATCCGATCTGACAGGTGGCTATTTTTATAATCAAAAGGAATCAGAGTTTATTTTCCGTCCGGGGCCATTGTTTGCCCATATTGTATTGGCTGATGAGATCAACCGGGCAACGCCGCGTACTCAATCCAGTTTGCTGGAATGTATGGAGGAACGGCAAATTAGTATTGATGGCGAAAGTCATCGCTTAGAGGACCCATTCATGGTTATCGCTACACAAAATCCAGTCGATAATCAGGGAACGTTCCCGTTACCGGAGGCGCAGATGGATCGATTCATGCTCAAGCTGTCACTGGGCTATCCGACGCGCGATGAAGGGGTGGAAGTACTGCGACGTACGCTTGGTGGAGGGCTGGAGCGTTCGGAGTCGGACAGCCTAGTTAATAGCACCAATAACTCATCTGAACGAAACACCCATGCCGATGTGGATCAGCGTAATGATACCGTACAGGCAAATACGGTAGAAAAGGTTACTTCAAGCGAGTGGACGGCAGATCATTTTGCCAATACTGATCGTGCTACATCTCATTCTACGTCTGTCAGCGGCGCTTCTGTTACTCGTCAAGAAATTATGGAAGCACGCCGTATATGTCGCGAGGTAAGAGTGCATGATGATTTGCTTGATTATGTCGTTCGTATTGCCGAGGCGACACGGCTGCATCCAGATACCGCACTTGGTGCCAGCCCCCGCGCTACGCAGGCACTGCTGCGAGCCGCTCAGGCGTATGCAGCGATTCATGGACGCGATTATGTGCTGCCCGACGATGTGCAGGCGCTAGCCGTACCGGTGCTCGCCCACCGAATTGTGTTCCGCAGTCGCCAGCGTGGCGGTAGTGAAGCAGGACGTGAGCTGCTGGAAGCGGTCATTGCTGCCGAGCCTGTACCAGCAGAGCAAACTATTGTGAGCGGAGCACGCTAAGATGGCGTTATTCTGGTTAATGGTGGTCGCTCTGCTAGTCGTTGCAGCACAGGCTATATTATTTGGTAAACGATCGCTGGGCAAGCTATTTTATACCCGGCGCTTATCTGCCAGTCAGTGTCATGTAGGCGAACCATTGGAAATGATTGAGGAGCTGGAAAATCGCAGCTCATTACCCTTACCGTGGTTGCGTCTGGAAGCGATGCTGCCGGTTGCATTTCAGTTTGCCGGGTCAGCTGATCTGGTTATTAGTGAAGGCACCGTGTATCAGAATCATCAAAGTCTATTCAGTCTGGGGCGTCGGGTTCGGATTGTACGACGTCATCCGCTGCTAGCTCGTCAGCGAGGCATGTATCGATTGGACAGCGTGTCGATGGGTGTGGGTGATTTGTTCGGACTGGTGCGCGTGAATCGTCCGATGCCGCTTCAGCTGGATGTGACGATCTATCCTCCTTATTTGCCTTCCCATCATATGCCTGACGCGTATAGCAGCTGGCAGGGGGAAATGGAGATGCGGCGCTGGATTAACGAGGATCCGTTTCTGATCACAGGTGTGCGTGAATATCGTTCGGGCGACCCGATGAATCAGGTACACTGGGCAGCAACCGCCCGTACGGGCGAATTGCAGGTGTATCAGCATGGCTACAGCGCTGATCCCGAGCTACTGGTCGTATTGAATATTGAGCTTAATGAGCAAATGTGGAGCACGGTGACCGAGCCAGCCGCAGCCGAATATGCGATTAGCTGCACGGCAACCATTGTTGATGATTTGCTCGGACGAGGGATGAAGGCAGGCTTTGCCCATAATGCGATTATTCCTTATGAGGATGAGGAGCGTGCTTATATTGCGCCTGGATATGGCATCGAGCAGCTATATTTAATTTTGCAAATGATGGCAGAGCTACAATTGAAAATCCGTCGCCCTTTTTCCCAGCTGATTAAAGGTCTAATTCCAGAGGATGAACAACGTATGCCAACCGATATATTGCTCGTGACGCCGTATGTATCAGAGGCGATCGAAGCGTCCATCGAGGAATTGCGAAATGAAGGGATGCGTGTGGAGGTGCTGTTATTGCCATCCGTTGAGCAGATGAAGCAGAACTACAGCATGCTTATGGAGCAATTCAGGTTAAAAGGTGCACGACCATCATCAATTGGGAAAAGCAGCTGACTGAGTTTAGT
Source organism: Paenibacillus hunanensis (assembly GCF_014645615.1). Lineage (GTDB taxonomy): Bacteria > Bacillota > Bacilli > Paenibacillales > Paenibacillaceae > Saccharibacillus > Saccharibacillus hunanensis. The sequence goes on from NZ_BMMB01000001.1 coordinate 612,208, forward strand.
AAGTTGAATAAGTTAAATGAGCTGAATGATCTAAATGATCCAAATGATCCAAATGATCCAAATGAGCTAAATAAGCTAAATAAGCGGTTCGGTAAGCTTCTTTAATCTGTCTACATTATGCCAACACCATGCTGAACGAGTGACAAAGCATCTGATTGTAATCAGTCACAACGATCTATCAGCCTATCAACAACAATAGGGCATAGTATTCCATATACGCGAGCCGAGTAGCCTCTCTAATACGATAGGTGTTTCGGTATCGCATAGAATAGAACCCGTGCCTGCGATGCTCACTGTATCGCATCGGTCAGGAAAGGAGAGTGACACCATGAATGAGCAACGATATATAGGTAATCGGGTTGTAGCTGGAATACTTCATATTGCAATGGAGCTAGCGGCGATCTATCCACTGATTGTGCTACTGGATGCCTATTTGCTACAAAACGGGCTGCCGTGGAATTGGATTCCTCTGCTATTTGGCATCGCTGGGATCGGTACATTGCTGCGTCCTGCTGTACGTTTGACTGTATGGACGAATAGTATCTTACTGCTTGTCTATGCTGTACTGATCCTTGCAGGCTGTTATCGCATAGCGGCTACGCAGCCAGCGGTTATAACATGGATTGCAGCAGTGATATTAGGTGTAGTGGCATTACTTCGTGGCGTGATGATTGCACGCAGTGATCGTGATCGATTATTTCCGATTCGCGCGCAGCTCAGTGCACTCGGCTTAACCTGGATCATCTATATTGTCGCTGGAAGCAGCTCATCGATTCATGATGTGCGTGGTAGCTTATATGCGGCAGGTGCATTCACACTGTTCACGCTACTATTTCGATTTACGACGCAGCAGATTGATTACATATCGCTGGATGAAGGCTTTTCGTTTGCATCGCTGCGTGCAGTCATTCAGCGGACGCGGCGCTGGACATGGCTGACGATCGTGCTTATCGCTATTTTAGGTGCGAGCGATCAGCTTACGATCTGGCTGGAACGGGCGTGGCAAGCTCTACTGTCCATGTTAAATAATCAGACAGCGCCACCTCCGTCGATGCCAACCGAGACCTATACACCACCACCGATGGAGCCGCTTCAGCTTCCAGAAACGAGCAATACAGGCGGCGACCCCTTCTGGGTGGAAAAGCTTGCCCAGCTTATTGTTTTGCTGGCGTTATGTGCATTTATCGGTTGGATCGGTTATGTCGTGATCCGTTTGATTCGCCGCTATGCACCAAAACTCTATCGCTGGCTACTGTCATTATGGGAGCCACAGCAGCTACAAGAGCAAGACGTACACGTAGATACGTATACCGATGAAGTGCAGAAGCTTGCCGAGCGTTCGGATCAACCGCGTCGTCTCTTCCAGCGCAATCGTAAGCCTGTACAACCGGATGAACGTGTACGCTACTACTATCGTCAGCTTCTGAATCGTGCGGATAAGCGGGGGATTTCAATTGCAGTGTCAGCGACACCGGAGCATGTGGGGCGTCAGCTTGCACCGGAGCAATATGAGCAAGCGGCGACAATAGCGATAAATAAGGCTGCTTCAGCTATAGTAGAGCATGAATCCATACCCGGAGCAGGCACCAAAGAGCTGATCGCACTGTACAATCGGGTGCGCTACGACGGAGCGCCTGTAGAGGAGCAGGAGCTGGCTCGCTGGGAACAGCAGTGTGAGAGTGGCAGGAAACGGTAAATTTGTCTCTAACCTTGTGTTAGGGCTGGACATCGGGCTTCGTAACGTCTATCATAGAGTGTAAATGGCTGTAATGTATTGATGCGTTAAAGCGTGTGAGGATTTTCCTTTACATTAAACTAGGCGTACAGTATCATGTAGAGAATGAAGAGCCCGAAAGGAGATCAACAATGAAACTCAATCACTGCAAAATTGTAGACTGCACAATTCGCGACGGAGGTCTCGTGAATAACTGGGATTTCAGCGTCGAATTTGTACAGGATTTGTACAATAAACTGAACGAAGCGGGCGTTGATTATATGGAGATTGGTTACAAAAACTCTCCAAAGCTGCTCAAGGGTGCGGAAAGCGCTGGCCCATGGCGTTTCCTTGATGATGAGTTCCTGCGTGAAGTCATCCCGCATAAGGGTCATACGAAGCTGTCTGCACTGGTAGACATCGGACGTGTGGACGAAAATGATATTTTGCCACGTAATGAGAGCATGCTAGATCTGATCCGTGTTGCTTGTTATATCAAGGATGTAGACAAAGCGCTACAACTCGTTGAAACTTTCCATGATCGTGGTTACGAGACAACGATCAACATTATGGCATTGTCCAACGTAATGGAAAACGAGCTGATCGAAGCGTTTGAACTGATCAAGGAGAGCAAGGTTGATGTCGTGTACATCGTAGATAGCTACGGTAGTCTCGATTACAAAGACTTTATCTACCTGGTAGAGAAGTTCAAAACGCATCTGCCAAACAAACGTCTGGGTGTACATACCCATAACAATATGCAGCTTGCTTTCTCGAATACATTGATTGCAGCTGATAACGGTGTAGAGCTGCTCGATGCTTCTGTATACGGCATGGGTCGCGCCGCAGGGAACTGCCCGACAGAATTGCTCGTTACGCATCTGAAAAATACCAAATACACGCTGCGTCCTGTACTGGAAATGATCGACAAGCACATGATCAAGCTGCGTGAAAAAGAAGAGTGGGGCTACATCATTCCTTACATGATAACCGGTACATTGGATGAGCATCCACGCTCCGCAATGGCACTGCGTGCGACAGAAGATAAGGATAACTCGGTTGATTTCTACGACAAGCTGACTACACCAGAAGTGAGCTTTGACAAATCGGGTAAAAACGCATAATAAAGGTAGAACCGGTGCGCGTGAGTTGCACCGGTTTTTATTTTTCGATGTTGCATAAAGAGACAATCACGAAGGAAGCTTTACAATTACCTATCATTCAGGGCTGAATGGTTTGGATAAAAAATGCTTGCAAACTACCCTTCGATGTGATATATTAATCCTTGTCGCTAAGATTGATAACTTGATTAACGGGATGTAGCTCAGCTTGGTAGAGCACCTGGTTTGGGACCAGGGGGTCGCATGTTCAAATCGTGTCATCCCGATACTTAATAGGCGGGTGTAGTTCAATGGTAGAACTCCAGCCTTCCAAGCTGGTAGCGTGGGTTCGATTCCCATCACCCGCTTTCCAAACAAATGAATAAAAACAAGAGCGCCGTAAACGTAGAGACGTTTACGGCGCTCTTGTTTTTGGGTAAAGACTCGTTAGCGGACGGTGTATAGAGCAACCTGTGGCCAAAGGAGCCCGGTTGCATCATTGCTCGCTCTATTGCTGCGAGAGCAGATGCTCGCTATTCCGTGTTGAAATGGTATAAAGTGCAGGGACTGCCTTCATGGATCACGGTGCTAGCTTGCATAGCTTCAAAAGCATGGCTGTTGACCGAATGAATATGTATTAATGAATAATTAAAAATTTAATAATTTATACGGTTAATGGCTGGGTAAATCATATATAATACCATTGGAACTAGGAGAAAAGTCCTTTTCATAGGTTCATTATATAGTTGGCTGTATAAGTAGCATAGAATTTGATTTTTAGATTGCTTGGGGAAAGGTGAGCCATGAGTAAATATTCCTTTTTTAATGATGCGGTTGAAGCAGCAGGGCATGTTACCGATGTGCTCAGTAATCTGCTGAAGGTGAATACGATCTTCGTCGCTAGCAATGATGGAGCGAATAACCGGATTTTGAAAGCATTTAATCGTGAGGAAATGCTGGTTAGTAGTGATCTAGTGCTTCCGCTTCGGGATACGTATTGTAGTCTCGTATCCGGTAAAGCTGTCTATATTCCGCATACGATTGAGCATCCATCCACATGCCAGCTGCCTGTAACGAAAGGGTTGGGTGACCACTCTTTTATCGGATTTCCGATTGTGAAGCAAAATGGTCAATTATTCGGTACAGTATGTGCACTACATGCACCTGGCTATGTATTTTCCAAGTCTGAGATTCAGGCGCTGCATTCGATGGCGATCTTTATGAGCTATGTGGTCGAGCTGGAAAAGCGGATCGATCAGCAAACAGAAATTATCGAATACGAGCAGGAGCGCAACGAAGAGCTAAATCGCGATAAGCAGCAGGTTATGGAGCAGGTCGACGTGCTACAGCAGGTGAAGGAGCAGCTGGACTTGCAGCTTCAGCATAAGTCGGATACGCTCGCTGTGCTTAGCCATGAGATTCGTAATCCGCTCAACGGAATTTCCAGTGTGATTGAATTGCTGGAAACAACGGGATTATCAGCGGAGCAGCACGCCTACATTCAGATCATCAAAAAAAGTAGCCATACGCTAATGGATTTGCTAAATAATGTGCTTGAGCTAAGTCGATTGGAATCGGGCAAAATGACGGTGGAGAGCGAGCTATTCGATCTGCCTACACTGGTGGAGGAAGCGACCTATGTGTTTGCCGCGAAGGCGCTGGAGCGCAATATCGAGCTGATTATGGATATTGAGGAAGAGACACCTTTACTATATGGTGATACACGCAAAATCAGGCAAATCCTGATCAACTTGATCAGTAATGCCGTCAAATTCACCCATGCAGGCGATATTCTGATTCAGGCAACGATCATTTCGGAAAACAACGAGCAACTGGAAGTACCGGGAATCGTAGCCGAGCCTCGTGTATCGTTACAGATCAGTATTACCGATACGGGAATTGGAATGGAGCCGAAGCAACTAGAGCGTCTGTTTGAACGCTATTACCGTGCTGGCTTGCGTGAATCCTCGTACAATGGAACCGGATTAGGTCTGGTTGTATGTAAGCAATTAATCGAGCTAATGGAAGGGCAGATTGAAGTGAAAAGTGTGCCAGGTGAAGGTAGCGTATTTTCATTCACATTGCCCGTGCTACGACATGAACTGACCACACCATCGCTACGTCAACCGCTTCTTCATGGTAAGCAGATTCTGCTCATCGATGATAATGAGAAAATCCAGGGCTGGATTGGACGTTTAGTAGACGATTGGGGCATGCGATTACTGGCTACTAATGATCAGCAGGAAGCACTGGACTGGCTTCAGCAGTATCACTCACTCGATGCGGTACTGGTCGACTATGAGTGGATGAAGCTTCAACCGGAATCGTTGCAGGCGGCACTGCGCGAGCTACAGGAAACAAAAGGCATCGCCGTTATTTTATTAGCATCGCTTGGTACGATGATCGACGATTCCGCGCGTGTCTGGTCGACAGGTGTCGTTGTAAAGCCGATGCGCCGGATGTATTTACTCAATTCACTTATTTTCGCGTTGACCAATCAAGCCGATCCGATGAGCCCGATCGTATAGTATGTATTAGCCAATTTGCAGTTGGCATTTATGGTAGCTTCTGCTACAATGAGGGTGTCTATCGGAGACAAGATAGACGTATTCTGTAGAAAAGAGAGGTAACCATTTGTCTGATGAAGTAAGTATGCGAACGTCCCCATGTACAGAATATGTTGTACAGGCAGTCAGCCATTCGTGGCCGATGCAACGGGATTCGTATGCGCATTTTCATCGATATAACAAATGGGAGCTTTTTAAATGATTTGCAGAATTTCCATGCTAATTACCGTAGAGGACATTAGCTGGCACGTTCTGAACAAGCATAGGTTTGTCATGTAATGGAGTAGCTTTTCCAAAGCGACAAAGGTGTACGCCGCATACGGAATAGATGCGCTGGTAGCATTGTTGCAGGAAATAGCGATATCCATCGACTTACCTGATGCTTTGACAATAGAGATACCGTTAGGAATAGAACCTACCGTCCCTATCTCCCTTTCCCTTTGTGATCGTGTGAAAGCTAGAGCATATCTGAATATCTGTTCATCGACCGCGTGGCTGCTGCCGCGCGGTTTTTTGATATGTCCTGCGGTAGCAGGAAGGAGGACGATAGATATGACAACATTAGCGAGTATACGCAACGTGGCAAAGGATTGGAAAGGGAAGTCTATTTTCGAAGGTGTTCATTTACAGATTGAGAGTGGTGAGCGATTGGCGCTGCTTGGACCGAATGGTAGTGGCAAGACGACGCTAATTCGCATCCTGATGGGAGAAGAACGTCCAACTATAGGTGAGGTAGAGCGCTTCTTGCCATTGGAATACTGGGATTGGATGCGTCAGGAGGAAGGCGAGGTTGCTGCGGATGTGACTGTGCTGGAAATAGCCCGTCAGGGTAAAAGAGAGCTGTGGTCACTGCGTCAGGAGCTTGATCGAATCGAGCGGCAATTGAACAGTGAGCAGGCTGCTACGATGCAGGAGGATGAGATGACTTCCTTGCTGGAGCGATATGGTCGTCTGCTGGAGCAGTATGAGCAGCAGGACGGTTTTCACTGGGAAACCGAGGTAGAGAAGCAGCTAGCACGGTTAGGTATTCATTCGCAGCTATGGTCACGTCCCTATAGGAGTCTGAGCGGTGGGCAGAAGACGCGAGTGCGTCTTGCCGCTGTACTGACGCGAGATACACAGCTGCTTATTTTGGATGAACCGACCAACCATCTCGATGTAGAAACGATGGAATGGCTGGAAGAGCGGCTCAAGCAGTATACCGGAGCTTTACTTTTCGTATCGCATGATCGTGAATTCGTGGATCGCCTGGCAACGGCGGTAGCGGAATTATCTGCTGATGGTATAACGGTGTATAAGGGGGGATACCTTGCGTATCGCGAGCATAAGCAGCGAGAGCTGCGTGCACAGGAAGCCTTATACAAAAAACAGGAGCAGCAAAAGCAAGCATTACAGGAATCGATTCGTCGGTATAGCGAATGGTTCAAGCAAGCACATGCAAGTGCCTCCAAGCAAAATGAGGTGAAGATCACCGCTAGCTTTTACAAGGCAAGGGCGAATAAAAATATATCGCGCTATCATGCGAAGCAGAAGGCACTGGAGCGTCTGGAAGCAGAGCGTGTAGAGCGTCCACGTGAGGCGGATAAGTTGCATTTTGAGCTAGAAGCGAGTGAGTTCCGAGGGAATACATTGCTGGAGCTGGAGCATGTATCTTTTGGTTATGATGCCACAGTATCTGTTATTCCTATGGAAGAGTGTACTTCTAAAATAGAGCTTACCGATCCGAAAAACCAGACGCATGATATGGAATCTGCCAGTCAGGATGATCAGGCAGACCAGACTCATGAGCTGGAACTTATCAGTCATAACGATCAGACAGGAAAAATCGAACCTACCCATCTTAAAGGTCAGACTCCCTGGCTGCTCAACGATGTAAGCTTGCAGCTTCATCGTACCGAGCGTCTTGCAGTTATAGGGCCGAATGGTAGTGGGAAGACGACGCTGCTTCGTCTGCTGCTGGATAAGCTGGAGCCTGTGGAAGGACATATTTATCGTCATCCAGCGCTCAAGGTCGGCTATTTCTCACAGGAGCTGGAAGGCTTGCCGCAGGAGCAGACGCTATTAGATAGCTTGCTACTGTTGCCGGGTATGACACGAACGGAGGCGCAGACGATTCTAGGCTGCTTCCTATTCCGACGCGAAGATGTGCACAAGACGATCGCGCATTTGAGTATGGGCGAGAAATGTCGGGCGGCGCTGATTCGGCTTTATTTTGGCGGCGCGAATGTACTGGTACTGGATGAGCCGACGAACTATCTGGATATCTCCGCTCAGGAGGTGATCGAGTCGGTATTGCAGGATTTTGGCGGTACGATTGTGCTGGTGTCTCATGATCGGATGCTGGTACGGCGACTGGCGAATCGACTGTTGATGCTGGATGGACAGGGTGGCTATGAGCTATTCGATGGCAATATGGACGAGTACGAGCAATTCCGTGCACGCCGACAGCGGCAGGAGCAGTCTGGTGGCAAGCAGGATGACGATCGACGAATGCTGTTGGAGCTACAGCTCGCAAGGTTAATGGCAGCAGCTGAGCAGCAGCCCGGAGTATCCGGTCTAGCTTTGGGTGAGCGTTCCGAGAGTGAACGGCAATTGCAGGCAGAGATTCGGGAGCTACGGCGCGAATTAGAGCCATACAAATTCGGGAACAATCGTTGACGGCACGCAGGGAAGTTTGTACAATAAGGTGTACCTTATAGGGAATTGCATTTCGTGTAAAATGTAATGGAGTTAGGTTGAATCTTCACTGCTGTTGCGATATGTCTTTGTACAGAGCGCAATAGACCACAGTGAAGCACATGGATATCTGCAACGATGGAGATAAGTACACAGCACTGCCTTACAGGGAGAAAATGCCGTAGATTGAGAGCATTTTACAAGGAAAAGGCTGTTGAAATTCACTCCGGAGCAGCTTGTTGAACGATTCGATTCCAGTCGATCAGTCGCTTTGTGTAGAAGAGCTACGGCGTCATAGAACAGGAAGAGAATTCAGTAGGTCAAGCCGGTTAACGATCCGTTATTATCGTTTTGAGCGAGAGACAAGCGTTGTCTATGACTTGCCTGTCACTGTATGGTGATAGCGCTGCTTCGATGATTCGATAAGCTTTGTGCCCCTTTAGGATGGGATCACAGAGTGAGGAGTCGGATACGAAGACAGTCAGAGCAGCATTGTTTCTAACAAGGGTGGTACCACGGTCTTTTCGTCCCTTACGGGAGAGAAGGCCTTTTTTTGTTGGTTTTCTTTACATTTGGAATAGTAAAAAAAGCTGGCAGGATTGTACAAGCACGATGAAAGGGGATTTTATAATGAGCGAAACGGTTCAAATGAAAGAGCAGTTGCTGACGCTAAAAGCAGAAGCACTGGATGTATTGGAAAAAGTCGGTACTCCAAAGGAGCTCGACGAGCTGCGTGTCAAATACTCTGGTAAAAAAAGTGCGTTGACTGAGATTTTACGTGGAATGGGCAAGCTAAGTGCTGAGGAGCGTCCCGTTGTAGGTCAGGTCGCTAACGAAGTACGCGAAGCGATCGAGGAAGTGATCAATCGCAAGCAGGAGCATTTTGTACGTGAAGAGACGAATGCACGTCTGCAAGCGGAGAAGGTCGATGTAACCCTGCCAGGTCGTCCAATGCCACAGGGCGGTATTCATCCGCTGAACAAAGTCATCGAAGAGCTAGAGGATATCTTCCTCGGTATGGGCTACCGTGTAGCAGAAGGCCCTCAGGTAGAGACCGACTATTATAACTTTGAAGCATTGAATCTGCCGCAGAACCATCCTGCGCGTGATATGCAGGATTCGTTCTATCTGACAGAGGATCTGCTGATGCGTACGCAAACCTCTCCGATTCAGATTCGTGCGATGGAAGCGGCCAAAGGTCAGGCGCCGCTGAAGGTTATTTGCCCGGGTGCTGTATATCGCCGTGATGATGACGATGCGACTCACTCCTTCCAGTTCCATCAGATCGAAGGACTGGTCATCGATAAAGGAATTCGCATGAGTGACCTGAAAGGCACATTGCTGCAATTCGCACGTGAGATGTTCGGCGAGCAGACGGAGATTCGTCTGCGTCCAAGCTTCTTCCCATTCACCGAGCCAAGTGTTGAGGTGGACGTAACGTTCACGAAGAAAAATGGCGAGCGCGTCTGGATCGAGATTCTTGGCTGTGGTATGGTGCATCCGAAAGTATTGGAAATGGGCGGCTTTGACCCTGAGGTGTACAGCGGCTTTGCGTTCGGTATGGGTGTAGAGCGTATCGCAATTTTGAAATACGGTATCGATGATATTCGTCATTTCTATAGCAATGACATGCGTTTCTTGAAGCAATTTTCCCGCATCTAAGTAGTGGATGCTATGGCATAGAACAATAACGATTAAGCATATGATTGATGTAAAAGGAGTGGACGGACTGTGAAAGTATCAATGGATTGGCTGTCTCAGTATGTGTCTCTGGAAGGCGTACAGGCTGAAGACCTGGCTGAGCGTATTACACGCGCAGGGATTGAGATCGATAGTGTCGAGTCTCGCAATGCAGGCATTACAACGGTTGTAGTAGGTTATGTAAAAAGCAAGGAAAAGCATCCAGATGCGGACAAGCTGAATGTATGTATCATTGACGCTGGGCAGGGAGAAGACCTGCAAATCGTTTGTGGAGCGAAAAACGTGGATGCCGGACAAAAAGTACCGGTGGCACTCGTAGGTGCGAAGCTACCAGGTGATCTGCATATCAAAAAAGCAAAGCTGCGCGGTGTGCTGTCGCAAGGCATGATCTGCTCCGCCAAAGAGCTGGGCATCAACGATAAGCTGCTGCCAAAGGAACAGCAGGAAGGCATTCTCGTATTGCCTGAGCAAACCGAGATCGGTATGCCGATCGTTGACCTGCTAGGCTTGAACGATCAAATTCTGGACTTCGATCTGACACCAAACCGTTCAGACTGCCTGAGCATGCTGGGTGCAGCCTACGAGGTAGGCGCGATTCTCGGTCGTGATGTGAAGCTGCCAGAAGTGCAGCCGGTTGAAGGTGGCGATGCAGCAAGTAATCACATCTCGGTTACGATTGAAGCGACAGAAGCATGCAGTCACTTTTCCGCACGTTACATTAGCGGGATCAAAGTGGGCACATCTCCGCTCTGGCTGCAAAACCGTCTGATCGCCGCAGGTGTGCGTCCGATCAACAATGTAGTCGATATTACGAACTTCGTCATGCTGGAGTACGGCCAGCCGCTGCACGCTTATGATGCAGACAAGCTGAACAACGGTGCTATCGAAGTCCGCATGGGTCGTGAAGGTGAAGTACTGACGACGCTGGATGATCAGGAGCGCAAGCTGGATGAGCGTATGCTCGTAATCGCTAGTGGTGGCAAAGCGGTGGGTCTGGCTGGTGTAATGGGTGGTGCAGACAGCGAGGTGTCGCAGGGCACGGTGAATATTTTGCTGGAATCGGCACGTTTTGATGGCGGTACTGTACGCAAAACGTCCCGTCGTCTGGGATTGCGTTCTGAAGCAAGTCTTCGTTTTGAAAAAGAAGTGGATGCAGCGGCAGTAGTGCCTGCGCTGAATCGTGCGGCTGAGCTGATCGTGCGTTACGCGCATGGTATGATCCATGAAGGTGTCGTGGAGCAGGTCGTCACTGAACCACAGGAGCAGACATTACAGCTGTCGCTGAGCAAGCTGAACAGCTACCTCGGTACAGAGTTGTCGCTGCTGGAAGTGAAAACGATCTTCGCTCGCCTGCAATTCCCTTGTGGTGATGTGGCACATGATCTGATTGAAGTACGTGTACCAACACGCCGCGGTGATATTACACGTGATGTGGATCTGATCGAAGAAGTAGCACGTCTGTATGGCTATGACAATATTCCAACTACACCAATCGAAGGCGCAACAACGCCAGGCGCACTCACTGCACCACAGCGTCTACGTCGTACGATTCGTCATTTGCTTGTACATGGTGGTTATCAGGAAGTGATCAGCTACTCGTTCACACATCCTGATAAAAACAAGCGTTTCCCGCAGCTTCGTGGTACACATCATGATGTAGCACTGGCGATGCCGATGAGTGAGGAGCGTAGCGTGTTGCGTACCGGACTTGTATCGCAGCTGCTGGAGATCGCTTCGTACAACCGTAATCGTAAGCAGGAAAATCTCGCCTTGTTCGAGATCGGTATGGCATTTTTCAGTGAGGAAGAGAAGCTGACTCGTCAGCCGCATGAAATTCCACTGCTGGGCTTGCTGCTTACCGGTCGTCGTCAGCCAGCACAATGGAATACTTCCGCTGAGCGTGTCGATTTCTTCGATATTAAAGGTGCACTGGAAGGCGTATTCAGCTATCTGGGTATTCAACCGCAGGTAACTTACAAAGCCGATCAGCCAGAAGGCTACCATCCAGGGCGTTCGGCTTCGGTCTATCTGAATACGGGCACGCAGGAGCTGCGCATCGGTACAATCGGACAAATTCATCCAGACATTCAGCGTGAAGTTGATCTGGAGGATACGTATGTAGCTGAGATCGAACTAGCACCGCTGTATGAGCAGGTGAACGGACAGATTACGTATCATGAGCTGCCACGTTATCCTTCGATTCAGCGTGATATCGCTGTCGTCGTTGACGATGCGATTCCATCTGGTGATTTGACAGCTTCCATTCGTGAATCTGCGGGTGAGCTGCTGGAGTCGGTACATGTATTCGACGTATTCAAAGGCGAGCGTCTTGGTGCAGATAAGAAGAGTGTAGCAATCGCACTTGTCTATCGCCATCCGGAGCACACGCTGACAGACGAAGAAGTAACGGCTGTGCATGATGGTGTACTGGCTCGTCTGTCCGAGCAATTCGGCGCTGAGCTGCGTAAGTAACGTATAGAATGTTTTGCTAGAGCGTATCATACCATCTCGTGTACGTATAAGCAGTACGAAATGGAAGAGAATAGGGAAAAGGACGACATAGCATGTTAGCAATTGCCTAGCAAGCGGTTGCCCTCCTTCCTTTTCGAAGTAGGATATGCTGTAGCAAAAAAGCTTACGTATACGACCTGATACTACATTACTTTTTGAATCGTTCCTATAAACTGTATTTATCTGTAAGAGCTGCCTTTGTGTAGTTGCAGATAAAGCAGGAAATGGCAGAAGCCACATCGAATTAATCGTCGATGTGGCTTTTTTGTTCATCCAGCACTAGAATATACTGAAGGACATTTTGTACAATGGAATTATAGACATCAGGATAAACATCATTTCCGCGAATCAGGCTCACATACATGCGCACAAAGATAACATCAATGTGCAATGGAAATAGGATGCGCTGTTCGTCTCTGTTAAAGGGATGGCAGACAGCGATAAGATGCCAAATGTTGATGGGAACGCTGATGCTCCGTCAACATTTTGTGCTTATAAAGGATAGAAACCATTTCGATGACATATAGATAGTATGAATGCAAAGGAGGGCAAGGCTGTGACAACACCCGAACGGATTCGAGTCAGTGTGAATATTTACGGTAGAACATATAAGCTGGTTGGCAGCAGTGCCGACTACATGAAGCGAGTAGCCGAGTATGTGGATGGTCACATGCACGAGATTGCGCAGGCACATGATCATCTAGACACCACGAAGCTTGCCATTTTGTCGGCAGTACATATGGCGGAGGAAGCGATCCAGGCGACGACCGATCGGTCTGAGCTGGATGCAGCGGTGAATGAACGGGATCGTTTGCAGCAGGAGCTGGAACGCTTGCATGAGGTGCAGCTCAAGCAGCAGGAGGTTATTCGTAAGTTACAGGATGATGCCGAGCTGGAGCAGCAGAACAAGCAGCGACTCACAGATGAGTTATCTGTCGCGACCGAGGAGCTACAGCAGGTGCAGGCTGATCTGTCGACTGCACAGCAGCAAAATGAAGTGCTGGAGCAGCAGAGTGCAGATTACCGTGAAACAGGTAGCCAGCTGCAAGATGAGCTGGAAAAAGCGCGTAAGCAGATTCAAGCGCTGAATGATCAGTATCAGAATCTGGAAACAAACACGAAGCAAGCGACTGAAGAGCTACAGATGGAGCTGATGCAGTCGAATGAAAATGAGGAAATGTATCGTCTGCGTAGCGAGGAGCTTGAGGAAAGCATCCATACGCTTCAGCAGGCGCATGATCTGGCACAGCAACGGGTGCAGGAACTGGAGGAAGATAACGATTTTACCCATGCGCAGCTAGACGAGCTACGTGTAAAACAAACAGGGCTGGAGCAGAAACTAACGCAGCTACAGGAAGAAGCGGACACATGGCGCGAGCTATCCGGACAGCAGGAGGAAGAGCAGCAGCGTTTGTCTGCCGAGCTATCTGCTAAAGGTACCGAGCTGGAGCAAGTCCAGCAGCAGCGAGCAGAGCTAGAAGCCCAGCAAGAGCAGCGCCAAGCTCAGCTGGCTGATCTGCAAGCCCAGCAAGAACAGCGTCAGTCGACGCTCGAAGCGCTGGAGCAACGTTATGAACAATTGCAGCAGCAGGCAGAGACCACGCAGTCTGAGCTAGATGAGCGTAGTGGCGAGCTAGAGCTAGCCTTACAGGAAAATGCAACGCTGCATCCGCAGTTATCCGAGCTCAGACAGCAGCATGAACAGCTGCAAGCTCAGCATACGAATGCACTACAGCAAATGGACGAAGTGCGTGGACAATTGCAGCAGGCACAGGATGAAAATGAACATCTGCGTCCTGAGCTAGAGCAGCTACGTGCACAATATGAGGAATTGAATACACTGCATGATCAGACCGAGCAAAAGCTGGCTGAACAAGCGACACGTATGGAAGCACTACGTGAGGAAAATGGGCAGGTATGGACGGAGCTTGGTTCATGGCAGGATCGATATAGCAGTCTGGAAGAACAGTATCGCGAGCTGGAAGTAAGTCTGTCACAGCGAAGCGAAGAGCTGGAGCGTTTGCAAGGGGAAAGTCAGCAATTGCGCGCACAGATTGAAGCCGCCGAGCAGCGTCGTATCGAGCTGGAACAAGAGCAACAGCAGCTTCGCGGACAATTGGAAGAGCGTCAGCATGAACTGGAAAGTCTTCGCAATGAGCATACTCAAGTATGGAGCGAACTAGAAACGTGGCAAGCTCGTCATACACAGCTGGAGCAGCATAGTCAGGAAGAGCAGACGACACTGCAAGCCCAACATGCGGAGCAGATCGGCGAGCTGGAGACACGCTTGAACGAAACACAGCAACAGCGTCAGCAATTAGAGCAAGAGCTGCACGAGACGAGCGAACGTCTTGCCGCAGTGCAGGCAGAGGCAGCACAGGCGAAGGAAGAAGTGACGACATGGGAACAGATGTCGAATGAGCATGAGCAGCAGATGCAGGAGCTGGAAATGCGCTTAGATGAAGCCCTGCAACAACGTCAGCGACTGGAGCATGAGCTCGGTGACATTCAGCAGCAGCGCCAACAACTGGAGCAGAATTTGAATGACACTCGGGAGCAGCTGGCAGGCGTACAGGCAGAAGCGGTACAGGCGAAGGAAGAAGCTAGTACGTGGGAGCAACTGTCGGGCGAGCATGAGCAACAGATGCAGGAGCTGGAGATGCGTTTGAATGAAATGGGTCAACAACGCCAGCAATTGGAGCAAGAGCTGCACGAGACACGTGAGCGTCTAGCAGCAGTGCAGGCAGAAGCCGAGCATGCTAAAGGTGAAGCTGGAACCTGGGAACAGCTATCCAGTGAGCATGAACAGCGCGTGCAGGAGCTTGAATTGCGCCTGAATGAGACAGCCCAGCAACGCCAGCAGCTGGAGCAACAATTAAGTGAAATCGGCGAGCGTCTGGTCGCTGTGCAGTCAGAAGTAGCACAAGCGAAGGAAGAAGCCAGCACCTGGGAGCAGCTGTCAGGTCAACATGAGGGACAGATCCAGGAGCTTGAAGCACGACTAAACGAAATCGAGCAGCACCGTCAACAGCTGGGGCAAGAGCTAAGCGAAACCAGCGAGCGATTAGTAGCCGTGCAGGCTGAAGCTGAACAGGCCAAAGACGAAGCTAATACCTGGGAGCAACTATCCGGACAGCAGGAGCAACAGGTAGCATCACTGCAAGAGCAGCTATCCGCTCTGCATCAGCGTTATGTTCGTCTGGAGCAGGAGCTACAGCAGCGGACGACCGAGCTGGAACAGCAAGTATCCACTCAGAATGAGCAGCTTCAGCAACAACAACGTCAGGTACAGGATGTGCGCGAGGAATCGGACAACTGGCAACGATTGTCGGAGCAGCATAAGGAAGAACTCACTTCATTACAGCTGGAAATGCAGCAGCTAAACGAGCTATATGATGAGCAGCAAGGAGAGATGGAGGAAGCGCTGCGATTGATGACAGCGGAGCGCGACGATCTGACTGCACGTATCGAGCAGTTGCAACAGCAGCTAGAGGAATTGACAGTAGCTGCGGCAAGTGTACGCGAAGAAGCCGATACATGGGAGCAAGTGTCCAGCCAGCGTGAAGCGGACGTGCAGCGCCTGCAAGAGCAGCTGACTGAGCTACAGGCACAGCGTCAGGGCTTGGAGCAGCATACGGGTGAGCTGGAGCAACAGCTGAATTCGCTTCGACATGATCAGGCATCCCTGCAAAATGACCTACAGGAATGGCGTGATCTTGCAAGGCAGCAGGAGCAAGAAGCGGCACAGGCACAGAATGAGGCAGAGCAGCTTCGCAGTGAGCTAGCTACACGTCAGCAGCAGCTATCGGCGCTGGAATCCCAGCAGCGTGAACAGGGGCAGCTACTTGATGAGGCGATGCAGGATATCGATAGCTGGAACGAGCGATATGAACAGCTACAGACGCAGCACCACCATACGCTGCAAAATGAACAGGGATATATGGAAGAGATTGGACGTCTTGAGCAACAGCTTTCTAGCTTACAAGCCGAACTGGAGCAGGGACAAGCCCGATTGCAGGAGCTGGAGCAAGCGCAGCACGAACAGGATGAACAGCTACATCAGCTGGAATCGAGTGAGCGTCAATGGCGCGAGCAATACGAGCAGCTCCATGCTGCTGAGCAGGGACGTAGCGAGGAGTCGCAGGAGATGTTAAACCAGTACGAGATGCTGACGCATCAATTGCGGATTGTGAACATTGAGCGCGATGCACAGATCGCCGAGAAGGAACGCATTCAGCGCGAGCTAGAGCAGCTTCGTGTACAGCACGAGCAGCTGCAAGTCGAGCATAATGAATGGATGGAGCTTATCGAGCAGGATCAGAATTAGGGCTCAGAGCACCTTATTAAAGTGTGAGTAATTCGGTACAAATTCAATATTGCTATCGAATTTATAGAAATCATTTCAGCCATTGAAGTTATAGAAATCGTCTTTTCAACCGAGAGCGGATATCCATTCTATGCTGAAGCGTCTCCATTCTTTTCCATACTAGTGTCTTTTTCATAATAGTGGTTGTAAATATTCAATCTCGTAGCGGAAACATGAATGACGATCTATTACAATAAAAAAGCACCGACAGTCTACTGAACTGCACCGCCAAATGCTCATTAGTGTACCCGAAGGGTTTCTAATGTCCATTTTAAGGAGGGCAGTTCGCACAACTGTCGGTGCTTTTTTTTACAGTTAATATTATTCGATATAGCTAAGTTCATGCTAATCCTTCAAGCTCTAACGCTTACGTATACGCTCCAATCACCCCAGCTGCTTACGAGCATTCAACATCCGCATCGTACGCAGATATACATAAGAGGAAATGAATGCGAGCAACGCCATAATCACCAGTCCCCAGAAAATATTGGAGTAGGCAGCGGATAGCGACAAGCCTTTTTGCCATTCCATCGCACTGGAAGCGAGCGCTACACTAAATGCACCACTGAAAAATTGCATCAATTGGAACAGTCCCATTCCAGAACCTACCTGAGATGCAGGTAAAATACGCGAGATTTCATTGGACACACTACTGGATAGCATCGAGAAGCTCAAGCTGTTCAGCAGGTAGATAAACAGAATCGACAACCACGAATTGCCTGCAAACAGTGCAAACAGCACGATGGCAAGCAATACCATCAGCGGTGCATAACGCAGAATCGATGAGTTTCCATGCTGATCGATGATCGAGCCGATTTTACGAGAAGCGACAATCGTCAGTAGCGAGCCCGGGAAAATAATAAATCCGGCATGACTCGCACTAAAGTCGAACCGATGCACCAGAATTTGCGGAATAAGAAACAGCGTAGCAAAGCTGCACAGATACGACAAAATACCAACTAGCGATAACGTAACATAGGCCGAATTTGCCAGCAGGGCAGGCTGTACAAATGGCTCTGCCGCCAAACGAATACGTACGATGAACAATGCCAGCCCGATCAATCCGATACCAAGCGCTAGCCAGGAATGATTCGTCAGGAATAGTAGAATCCCACTCGTACCTGCGGCGACGAATAATGCGCCAGCCGTATCGAATACACCGCGCTTAGGCATTTCCTTTGGTAAAAATAAATAAAACAGTGGCACCAGCAGTAAGCTGATCGCCGTAATCAGGAACAAAAAGCGCCAGCCCATATAATCGACAATCGCGCCACCTGCAACAGGGCCAAGTCCGAGTCCGAGCGAGACGGCAGACATGATGAATGCCATCGCCTTACCACGCCGTTCCAGCGGGATATAGCGAGTGAACAACACCATCGCCAGCGAGATGACTGCTCCTGCACCGATCGCTTGTAGCACTCGCATCGTCAGTAGCATTGGGAAGCTCGTGCTGAATAGCCCACCAATCGCAGCCAGTCCAAGAATCGCCAGTCCGATCACCAGCAGACGACGCAGAGGTACAAAGTCAGATAATCGGCTATATGTAATAGAAGAAATCGCAAACATGATCGAGTAGCCCGTTACGATCAACGACGAGACCGATTCGGTCAGTTGAAAATAAGCCGTGATTTTGGGTAATGCCAGATTGAACATTGACGTGTTCATAATGGCAATTACAACCGCCAGGCCGAGCAGTACAGTGAGAAGCCCTTCCTTTTGCAATGGATTCGAGTTCACCTCGTTCGTATCGGAAGCAGCAACATATGTTGATGCGGTAGTTGACATTCCATTTCCTCCTGCATGTATAATAGTATAGTTCGAATATCATCGAACAATTGAAATATAGCATGCAATGATTTAAAATTCAATTAGAGATTTGTAAAGGATTGTTAAGCAATGATCATAAGATCAATGTATATATTGTTATAACGACTGTGCTCTACATCGGGTATGGAGTGATCATGCTTTGTTAACGCTTAAATAGTGGCGTTAATGGTAGATGAATCGCTTCCACCATAAAGGAGACCTGTTTATGAAAGTGTTATATCATCCAGATCGTCATGAGATCGAATTGACCTCGGTGCTGTATGCGCTCAGTGATCCGATTCGCCTTCATATTATTTCTCAAATTCTTAGCGAAGGTGAGAGCCCATGTAATGCGTTTCAAGTTCCGGTGGCGAAGTCAACGTTATCCCATCATTTGCGCACGCTTCGTGAGAGCGGAGTGGTATTCACACGCAGTCAGGGTACACAGCGTTTACTCACAGTACGTGTAGAGGATCTGAATGAACGTTTCCCCGGGGTGCTGGATGCTGTACTCGGCGCGTATGATGCCAGTGCTATATCGGTGCTCGCAGTAGATACGCTGGAGACTGACATATCTACAGATGCCAAACACGTATCTATAGCTGCAAAGCATGAAGTTGTTGATGCTGACGATAAGTGACTTGAACGTCAAATTCAGATTACCGTCTAATAGGTAGAGCTATATAAATGACAAAACACGCAGTCCTCTAAGCGACTGCGTGTTTTGTCATACTATTTTCTATTATATAGGCGTGCATGTAGCCTATTCCTGCATAGCTTCTATCCGTTGCTACATCATATCAGCTTACTATAGCTGTACGTATAGCAGTCGGATATCCATTTCTGCATATAGAAATGCACGAATCCCATACGGATTCTTCAAGTAATGGAATTCTCTAGGTGATCGCTTACGCTTCGTCTACGATCAGCTTCGCCACCATCGTGCTATGACCGGAGCCACACATGATCGAGCATGCCATATCGAATTGACCGGCTTGCTCTGGAGTAACGGTCATTGTGGAGTTACTGGAATCCAGCTTCACATTCAGCGCTGGAATAGCAAGGCCGTGATTGCCTTCTTCATTTTGAAATACGATCGTGACCGGCTGTCCCTTTTTCACATGGTATTCCTTCTGGTCAAACGCATAGTTCGTCGCCTTGACAACGAGCTGTTCGCCGCTGGCAGCACCATTTTCCGAAGTCGCTACACCTGTATCTGTTACACCGCTCTGCTGGCTGGAGTTCGTATTGCCTCCACCCTGTCCGCCGCAGGCTGTTGTCAGCACCAGCATAGCAGTAGTCATACCGATAAGAAGATATTTTTTCATCATTATATGCCTCCCTGTTGGTAGTCGTGTCGATTGCAATCCCTTTCATCATATCGTATACTGTCACCTCCTGTCATTCAAACCTTTTGTGAAAATTCGGTCACGGTGTATAATAGAATGGAATTCCGGTGCCATTATGCATTGCGATAGGGCAGCAGTTGACCGGAGATCGTCGTATGGGGACAGCTGTATAGCTGGGATCATTCATTTGAATGTGCTGATTGGAGTATAGATCGTATTCTGTAAGCCATCTACATCTTATGCAAAACTGAGCGGGGAAGCGTAACCCATATTATGCATATGGAGAATGGCTACATTATTTATCATGACGGCTAGGGTACTGATCATCCTAGCAAGTCGAGTTAGATAACTAATGTAGAAAACGAATATACATCCCTATGTCGTGCCATAAAAATGATGATCGAACGATACGACCTACGATTATATTGAACCATTGAACCGGAAGATGCGATCGATTGCAGTTCCGGTATAGAGGAGTGTCATAACGTTGAACGATAAAATATTCCATACGATGCAGTATGGGCATATTCTGGATATGCTGGCTGGTTATGCGGCAACCGCAATCGGAAAGCAGGCAGCACTTTCATTAACGCCAGATACCGATCTGGAATATGTCAAAAAAATGCTGCAATTCACCGATGAGGCGGCGACTGTCGATCGTCTCAAAGGTACGCCGCCCTTTGGTGGTATTGTAGATATTCGTCCGGCAGTAAGCCGGGCACGCATTGGTGGTACGCTCAGCCCGAGCGAACTGCTGGGCATTGCCAATACAATTATGGGTGGTCGTCGTGCCGCACGTCATGTAGAAAGCGTACATGAGGATGAGCCCGTTCCATTGCTGGCGGATCTGATTGAGCTGTTATCTGATCAGCGTCCACTGGAAAAGTCGATTTGTGCTTGTATCGACGAATCTGCACATGTGATGGATTCCGCAAGCAGCGAGCTGGCGACGATTCGCCGTGAGCTACGTTCCGGCGAATCGCGTATTCGCGAGAAGCTGGACGGTATGATTCGTTCACAGACGGTAGCCAAAATGCTACAGGATCAACTGGTGACGATTCGCGGAGATCGCTTTGTCATTCCGGTCAAGGCAGAATATCGCTCGTACTTTGGCGGGATTGTACATGACCAGTCTGGTTCAGGCGCAACGCTGTTTATCGAACCAGAATCCATCGTAGCGATGAACAATAAGCTGCGCGAAACGAAGCTGCGTGAGGAACGCGAGATCGAAGTCATTCTGCAAAAGCTGACCGCACAGGTAGCCGAGCAAGCCGAGTTGATCGGCTACGATGTCGAGACGCTGGCACAGCTTGATTTTGTATTTGCGAAGGCACGTCTGGCACATGCGATGAAAGCAAGCAAGCCGATGATGAACGACCGCGGCTTCCTGAAGCTAAAAAAAGCCCGTCACCCCTTGATCGCGGCAGACCATGTGGTACCGACTGATCTGGAGCTGGGCAATTCGTACACAAGCATTATCATCACCGGACCGAACACAGGTGGTAAAACCGTTTCCTTGAAAACGGTCGGATTGCTCAGTCTGATGGCGATGTCTGGCTTGTTCGTTCCGGCTGAGGATGGCAGTCAGATGTGCGTATTTGATGCCATTTATGCCGATATCGGGGACGAACAAAGTATCGAGCAGAACCTGAGTACATTTTCCAGTCATATGACGAACATCATCTCGATTCTGGGCAAAATGACACCGAAAAGCCTGGTGCTATTTGACGAGCTGGGTGCAGGGACAGACCCGGCAGAAGGCTCAGCGCTGGCGATTGCGATTTTGGAGCATATTCATAGTCAGGGCTGTCGCATGATTGCAACGACACACTATAGCGAGCTGAAAGCCTATGCGTATGATCGTAAGGGTGTCATCAATGCGAGCATGGAGTTTGATGTGAACACGCTGAGTCCAACGTATCGTCTGTTGATCGGTGTACCAGGACGCAGTAATGCATTTGCCATTGCAGAGCGTCTGGGCTTGCCATCGAACATTCTGGATCATGCACGCGGTGAAGTGAGCGAGGAAGATCAGCGGATCGAGCATATGATTGCTTCACTGGAAAGTAATCGTCTGGGTGCTGAGGCAGAACGTGAGGAAGCTGAGCGTCTGCGTAAGGAGCTGGAAGAGCTACGTGCGAAGTATGAGCGCGACTTGAACCGTCTGGAAGAGCAGCGCGATAAGCGTCTGGAAAAAGCCGAGGATGAGGCGCGTGCTATTCTGGAAAAAGCACGCACCGAAGCAGACGAGGTGATTAGCTCCTTGCGGAAAATGGCGCAGGAGGAAGGCGCTTCGGTGAAGGAGCATCGTCTGATTGCGGCACGTCGTCAATTGGATGAAGCAGCCCCTGCTCAGCGCCAGAAGAAAAAGGCACCTGCGGCAGCTGCGAAAAAAGCCAAGCCGATCGGACCTGGCGATGAGGTTATGGTGCACAGCTTCAAGCAGCGTGGTCATGTGGTCGAGCTGTCTGGCTCCAAGGAAGCACTCGTGCAGATGGGCATTATGAAGATGAAGGTGTCTCTAAGCGATCTGGAGCTAATCGAATCCGCTAAGCCTAAGGCACAGCCACAGCGTAAGCAGGTTACGACCGTTACACGTTCACGCGAGGAAAATACGCATTCCGAGCTGGATCTGCGTGGTGCGAACGTGGAAGAAGCATTGCTGGATGTGGATCGTTTTCTGGATGAAGCGTTTCTGGCGAATCTGGGACAGGTGTATATTATTCATGGTAAAGGAACCGGTGTGCTGCGTACGGGAATTCAGGATTTCTTGCGCCGTCACAAGCATGTGAAAAGCTTCCGAACCGGTAATTATAATGAAGGCGGAACAGGAGTGACGGTAGCCGAGCTGAAATAAGCGCGGCTACCGACCATTCCAAATCCGTTTGAAACCATTACGGCGCTCATGCGTAGAGACTAGGATGATCTGTAATGATTTCACTACCGGAAGGAGTTAGAAAGTGGCGTGAAGGACTACGTAGATCCGTTGCTGGCGCATCCGGTCGGAATGATGGTCGGTTATTTTTCCGTGGCTGTGCTGCAATTAATCGTATTTTTATGGCTTTTTGAGCTGGTAACGAAGTATAAATGCTGGGACGAAATCAAGCGTGGGAATGTCGCTGTTGCGATGGCGACAGGCGGTAAGATTTTCGGAATCTGTAATGTGATGCGATTCTCGATTGAAGCACACAGCTCAGTATACGGAAGTCTGGGCTGGTCGATGATCGGCTTTTTACTGCTGATGGTTGCCTATCTTCTATTTGAATTTCTGACCCCGGTCTTTAATATTGATAAAGAGATTGCCTCGGATAATCGGGCGATCGGCTTGATTTCGATGATTATATCTGTGTCGTTATCCTATGTGATCGGTGCTTCGATTTTGTAGCCCATACAGGATAACTACACATTATCCCGCAACAAATTTGCAACACGAAAGGAACGGAACAATGGATACAACAGTATGTCCGTGGTGTCATAGTGAAATTGTATGGGACCCTGAGCTAGGTCCTGAGGAGTTTTGCCCTCATTGCGGTAATGAGCTGAGCGGCTATCGCACACTCAATATCGAGCTGGAGGACGAAGAGGAGCAAGAGAACGCCTATGCTGCTGCAAGTCATATTGCGGCAGACCCAACAGAGCGTGTACAACAACCAGCGGCTAGCGAAAAAAGTAGTGGTCTGGCAAGCCGTGCAGCCACATTGCTGGACGAAGCGGAGCTATTCCAACAGCCTAATCTCAGCTCACTGAAAACCGTCGAAAGCTACGGCGATGAGAGCTTCAACATGGTCGAATACGAAGAACAGGTTGAAGAGCTACTGGACGGTCAGGAAGAAATTCCGCAATGCCCACATTGCCAGGAATACATGCTGCTATCGGGTACTCAGCAAATGGGAGAGAGCGGCTTCACCTCAGCTCAAACATCAGCAGGCACAGCCTTCCTGCCAGCACCGTATACGGTCAACGTCTACGTATGCCCAAGCTGCTTCCACGTCCACCAGAGTCTGGATGAAGCATCACGCTTGCATATGATCGATGCGTTGTCCGCTTCAAAGGAACAATAAGAAGCATTCGTATAAGGCTACAAGACAAACCTAAAAATATCGTGCAGCAGAGAGAGCAGCTTTAGTAAAAGATGTACTCTGTCTGAATGACTACAATTGCTGTACAACAAATAAAAGCCCGACTGCTCCACATGGGTGTAAAAGCTACATCGCCGTCAATCAATGATCGGAAATGTAGTTTTAACATCCATCCTATGTGGAGTGTCTGGCTTTTTTGTGCGTTGCCTAATTGTCAGGCTCAGGTTAACCGTTGGTAGTAGAGGGTTGATAAGCGATGCAACCTAATATTATTTGAAAATAAATAGAGTAGCCTGATCATAATTTGAGCTTGAATTGCGATCGAATGAATATCAATTTCTTATGAAAACATACATTTTAGAAAGGGTGAGAATCTTCATCCTCACCCTTATCCAAAAAATTCCCGCGTCTCCACCTGAACCCATTTCCTTATTCTTTGCCAAAGTCAGGAACCATTATATCGACTAAATGTATGTTGACTAAATGAACTTCAATATTCCTAAATCCTCATCACATCAAGCCGTAATGTCCGGAATCACAATCTGCGGCGAATGCGCTGGAGAAGGCTTAGCCGTCCGTGTCAAACTGAACAGCTCCAATTCAGGCCGTTTTACTCCAGTTAATTCGTCTGCCAGCAGCATCGCAGCAATCGCACTGTAAACTGTACCATTGCCACCATATCCTTCAACAAAATAGCAATCTGGATACTCTGGATGACTACCCATATACGGCAAACCGTCCCGACTGGAGCCGAATGGTGCTGCCCATGCGGATTCGATCGTCAACGAGCCCAGGCGTGGGAATAATTCCTCTACCGCCTCAAGCAGACGCTGGGCTTGATTGATTTTGCGTACTTCCATATTTTCGATATTGGTCAGTGGCTCATCCAGACCACCCGCGATAATACGATTATCAGCCGTTGTACGGATATACAGGTACGGACGCGCCGTCTCCCATAGCATACTGCGGTTATACCAGCCGTCCCAGTTGCTTACAGGTGTCGTCGCAATCGCATACGTATTCATCAGGAAGGCGCCACGATCCTTTTTAATCTCCTGTGTCTCATAGCCAGTAGAGAAGACGACCTTTTTCGCTTTGATTTTATGCTCGCCCACATAATGAATAATGCCATCATCTGTAAAGGTTTGTCCTGTTACAGCCGCATTCTCGAATACACGAGCACCATAGCGTCGTGCATTCATCATCAAGCCATGCACCAGGCGATATGGATTCACCTCTGCATCTCCATGCGTATAAATGCCACCTGCTCGGCTAAAGGAAAAATGCTTCGCAATGCGTGCTTCATCCCAGTAGTCCGCTGCAAAGCCGTGTTTTTTCAGGTTCTCATATTCCTCTTGCAGGGCAGGCACATCATCCGCTTCACTGGCAAAATACAGACTGCTACGTGGAATCATCTGCACTGGAATCGGCAGCTGTGGAGCGGTATGGAGCAGATATTCCATCGCATCCCGGCACAGGCGATAGAACAGCACACCGTTTTCCTCGCCAAATGTATTGATGCATGCCGTCAATGTCTTGTCATTCGTATATTGGAGCAGCCCCGTGTTCGCAATCGAGCTACCCTGTCCGATCTTACGCTTTTCGGCAACGACTGTGCGTAATCCACGCTTAGCAAATTCTCTTGCACATAATGCGCCGCCCATGCCCCCTCCGATCACGAGCACATCACACTCCAGATTTTCCGTCAACTGCTCGTACGCTGGTGTTCGAGGCATCGTATGGCCCCACATTGTATCTCTGGTGTGTAAGTTCATGTGTATTCGCTCCTTTGGAAGTTGGGTACAAAAACATATTGTTAGCAATAAGTAACCGAATCAGGTGTATAATGAAGCAGTACATAAGTCACAACGGATAAAATGACGTCGATTCCGGGTTCTCTACTCGCTTGCAAACATGGAAAAGCAAGCGTCAGGACTTGGCAGGAATGTACGATTCGTGTAATATTTATTATTAATCTTTTGCACTTGGAGGCTATATCGTTATGAAGGAACTTAGCGAGCTAAAGCTGCAGATTCTCGATCTGCTCAAGGAAGACGCCAGACGCACCCCACAGCTCATATCCACTTTGCTGGGTATTGAGGAAGCCGAGGTCAAACAGGCGATTCAGGAACTGGAAGACGACAATGTGATCGTCAAATATGCAACCGTAGTCAACTGGAGCAAGGTTGATGATGAGACCGTAACAGCACTGATTGAGGTACAGATTACACCGGAGCGCGGACGTGGCTTTGAAGGTATTGCAGAGCGCATCTATTTGTATCCACAGGTGAAATCGGTCTACTTGATGTCCGGCGCCTATGATCTGCTGGTGGAGGTAGAAGGGCACAACCTGAAGGAAGTGGCGAGCTTCGTTTCCGAACGGCTGTCTCCGATTGAATCGGTATTATCAACCAAAACGCACTTTATTCTTAAAAAGTACAAACAGGACGGAATTATTTTTGAAGACCATGAAGATGACCGCCGCCTGATTATTTCCCCGTAAAGGAAGATGAATGCTATGATTGTCAACCAAGATCAGACGACCGGAGAGCCAAAATCGATGGAGTCGTATCTATCACCACTCGTTCGTGGCATCCAGCCTTCCGGTATCCGCAAATTTTTCGATCTGGTGAGCGCCAGCAAGGATATTATTACACTGGGCGTGGGCGAGCCAGACTTTATTACGCCGTGGCATGTACGCGAAGCGTGTGTATACTCACTCGAACGTGGCTACACCCGCTACACTTCTAATTCAGGTATGCCGGAGCTGCGCGAAGCGATTGCCGCTTATCTGGAAAATGAATTCAAAACATCGTATGATCCGAAGGACGAGGTTCTCGTTACCGTAGGTGGTAGTGAAGCGATCGACCTGGCACTGCGTGCATTGATTGCGCCAGGCGATGAGATTCTAATCCCTGAGCCATGCTATATCTCGTATTCGCCAATTACGGCGATTGGCGGTGGTGTGCCGGTCGGAATCGAGACCTTTGCTGAAAATAACTTCAAGCTAACTGCTGAAGCACTGGAAAAGAGCATTACACCACGCTCGAAAATTCTCATTCTCTGTTATCCAAGCAATCCGACAGGCGCGATCATGACCTATGAGGATTGGTTGCCGATTGCTAAAGTGGTAGAAAAGCACGATCTGATTGTCATTTCCGATGAAATTTATGCCGAGCTGACGTATGGCACCAAGCACGTTAGCTTTGCCTCGATTCCGGGTATGAAGGATCGTACTATTCTCGTGAGCGGCTTTTCCAAAGCCTTTGCCATGACAGGCTGGCGGATGGGTTATGCATGCGGACACCCTGATCTGATCTCTGCTATGCTCAAAATTCACCAGTACACGGTCATGTGTGCACCGGTGATGGGTCAGGTTGCTGCACTGGAAGCACTGACGAATGGTCTGGAGGAGAAGGACAAGATGGTGGAGTCGTATAACCGCCGTCGCCGTCTGATCGTAGATGGATTCCGCAGCATTGGTCTGGAATGTCATGAGCCGCAGGGAGCATTTTACGCCTTCCCAAGTATTAGCTCTACCGGCTTAACATCGGAAGAATTTGCTCAGCAGCTGCTGGTGGAAGGACGCGTCGCGGCAGTGCCGGGTAGCGTGTTCGGGCTTGGTGGCGAAGGCTTTATTCGCTGCTCGTATGCAACATCGGTCGCCCAGCTAAGTGAAGCATTAGAGCGTATAGGATCATTTTTGCATAAAATAAAATAATTTCCATTAATGCCACTGTAAATAAAAAAATGTTAATTTAACCTCTGCATCAAATTTCTGCTTCCATTTCGTTAGACCTGTGCTATAATAGGTCTTCGGAAGCAGGAATTTTTTGTTTATAAGGAGGGAATTACTTGTATTGTGCTGAATATTCGGTGCCGATCTACCGAGGACTTATGCTGTCAGAGAATAAAGTACCCTGGCCACAGCAACCAGATCACGCGACGCAATTAATTTCTCTGGAAAATGAGATTCATATGCTTCGTACACGTATGGAGCAAATGTTTATCGAAAAACAATCGTTTACTGTGGAAGATGTGCTTGAGATTAGTATGCTGCTTGATATTCGAATTAATGAGTACATGCATATGCGCTACAATAGCAAACAGGAGAACTAGCTTCGAATTTCAATCCAGATACAGACATGGAATCGATATCAGATCAGCAATACGAGGAGTAATCCGATACATAGCCTTGACAAAGAGGCACGAGCACGCTAACCGTTTCAACGGGTGACTGTTGCCCGCCATCCGGTGCAGAACACGTTTTAGTCGATGAAGATCCTATACATAGGGTCTTCTTTTTTTGCCTGCAATGGATATGGTATGATGAGACATAGTTAAGTCGAAGGGGGAACACCGGTGAAGGCATGGGTAAAAGGAATCGTATGCGCGCTTGCAATCAGTATGATTGCGATACTGGCAGGCTGTGGAGGGAGCACGGAGAGTGCTGCCGATCCGAATCATGTTCAGATTTTCATTATGGGCAAGGATGGATTCCCACAGGAATTTGCAGATCAGATCGGGAAAAATTTGCAGCAAAAGCTGGGTAATAATATGACTGTAACCGTTAGCACAACGCCGGTGTATTCCCCGGAAAAGCTTGTGCTTGAATATGTGGATCGTACCGATGATATTGTGATTTTGCCGGAAGCAGATATGAAGGGTTATGCTGTCAATGGTGGTCATATGGTACTGGATAAGGACTTTGATGCGACCAAGTATAAAGATGGCGTTACTAAAGGAGCAGCGAATGTGGATGATACCGATCCTGCCAAGCAGACGGAGCATCTGTTTGCGATTCCAGTAAGTCAGATGTCGTCGTTCAAAGCGATCGGGTACAAGGCAGATGATTTGTATGCGACGATTCCCATTTTCGCGAACCATGATAAGGCGGTCAAAGTATTAAAGGCGCTGACGGATTAAGCTTCGTGATATATAGCGATGCAGGCGATGAGGAAGTATAGCTTAGCTGTACCGCAATGTAGCGATAAGTGAATAAGAACGAGACGAGCCACAGCGCGAATAGTAGATACTCACGTTGCGGCTTGTCTTTTATTGTTCGGGCAGGGCATCGGTAGCTGGCTGGGAAGTTAGAACAATAGGATGGAGTACGGCTATACAGATTAGAAATAACATGCTATGGATGATCGAGCGAAAATGAATCAAATATAGGGATCAAATAATAATGGTATGAGTGGAAAATATAATGTGAGGAGGAAAGCAGGAATGAATATTTATACACGTACAGGAGATGAAGGACAGACCTCGGTGATCGGGGGACGTGTACGTAAAGATGATATACAGGTTGAAGCGTATGGTACCATCGATGAGCTGAATAGCTTTGTCGGTCAGGCAGCTGCAATGGCGCTGGAGGATCAGCTGTCGGATCTGCGTGAGGATCTGATTCAGATTCAGCAGGAGCTGTTCGATTGCGGATCGGATCTTGCTTTTGTTCAATTGTCGGTGGATCGCTACAAAGTAGATGCCTCCCTGTCGGAGCGATTAGAGCAGTGGATCGACCGCTATGAGAGTGAGAATCCTGCGCTGGAACGGTTTATTTTACCAGGAGGCAGTGCGCTTGCCGCCACGCTGCATGTATGTCGTACCGTGTGCCGTCGTGCTGAACGACGTGTGGTTACACTGGCAGCGGAGCAGGAGATGAATCCAGCTGTACGACAATATTTGAACCGCTTATCGGATTATTTCTTTGTGGTGGCACGTACAGCGAATGTACGGGCAGGTGTAGCGGATGTGGAATATGTGCGGAGTGCGCGTGTATTTCGACGTAATGAAGAGTGAGGTAGACGCTGACCGATGGGGTACAGACTCTATCCGAAGCAGCGTTGAAGGAGAGGAATATACAGTAATATGAATGACCGCAATATCAATGACAATGAAGCAAGATTCAGTCATCCAGATGAGCAGGATTATTATCCACCGATTAAGTATACGATTGAGCCACAGGATGAAGGTATGCTGCTCAAAACGATACTGAATCGTCGCATGGGCATCTCACGTAAGCTGCTATCCCGTCTGAAAATGACGCAGCGTGGGGTAGAGCTGAATGGACAGCGTGTATATGTGGATCACAAGGTAAAGGGAAATGATGTAATTGAGGTACGGATGCTGCGCGAAAGCTCGGACGATATTTTGCCACAGCCGATGGAGCTGCATATTTTGTTCGAGGATGAGCACTTACTCATTTTAAATAAGCCAGCTGGCGTGATCGTGCATCCTACGCACGGGCATTATACAGATACGCTGGCAAACGGTGTGGTGCATTATTGGAAGGAGCAGGGCGTACAGTTCCGCTTCCGTCCGGTGCATCGACTCGATCAGGAGACATCCGGCGTACTGGCGATTGCGAAAAATCCGTATGCCCACCAGCATATTTCCGAGCAGATGATTCGTGGCGAGGTGTTCAAATCGTACAAGGCTTACGTGCATCATCTACCACAGCCACCCTCCGGGCGCATTGAAGGGGCGATCGATCGTCATCCCGAGCATACGCATATCCGTATCGTCACGCCAGATGGCTATGATGCGGCTACCCGGTATGCTACGCTGAATACATTTGCCGAGCATGATGCAGCGCTCGTATCGCTGGAGCTAGAAACCGGGCGCACGCATCAGATTCGAGTGCATATGAAGCATATCGGTTGCCCGTTGATTGGTGATCCAATGTATGGCTATGCGGCAGAGAATCCGCTGGCACCGATCGCTGCTACTGCGGACGCAGAGCGGATTGCTGAGCTGGATCGTATTGTGAATCGTCAGGCGCTACATGCGTATGAGCTGGGCTTCGTACATCCGGCAACCGGACAGAAGCTATTGTTTCAGGCGCCGTTGCCAGCTGATCTGGAGCGGCTGGATCGACATTTGCGTGGTCAAGCTGGAGAGCTGGAGTCGTGAGCCGATGTTAAATCTTATGTTCAAAAAAAGGAGAGTATAACGATGAGTCAATTAACCGTATATCAATATCCACCGTGCAGTACCTGCCGTAATGCCATCAAATGGCTAAAGGAGCAAGGGCATGAGCTGAACTTAATCCATATCGTCGATGCACCGCCAACTGCCGAGCAATTGCGAGAGCTGGTTGAGCATAGTGATCTGGAATTGAAAAAGTTCTTCAATACAAGCGGTGAAGTGTATAAAAGTCTAGGCTTAAAAGATAAGCTGCCGACAATGAGCGCCGAGGAACAGCTAGAGCTGCTATCGCAAAATGGCAAGCTGATCAAGCGCCCGATCGTTACCGATGGAGATCGTGTTACGGTAGGCTTCAAGGCAGACCTGTATGAACAGGCTTGGAAGGCTTGAGCGTTATACTTTAGAAGCTAATCATAGCGTCTGTGCAAGTTATATTCATTCATGATAAACTCCTCCTAATCTACATATGGAGGAGTTTTTATTATGCCTGATTCATCTAGCCGTTCTCAGTTACCTCAATATGAGCTACAGCCCGCATCCATCGATGATGCGAATTGGATTGCGGAGCTACGTGCGATGGTATTAAAGGATGATCTGACTCGTCTGAATCGATACGATGAAGTACGGGTCAGACAACGGTTTCTAAATTCATTTCAGCCAGACTGTACACAGGTGATTACCGTGCAGGGGCTGTCCGTAGGCTGTATCGCTATGCGTCCAGAAGAAGACGAGGGATATGTGCTGGAGCACTTTTATATTCATCCCGATGATCAGGGGAAAGGCATAGGCAGTGCCGTCCTTGCTGAGGTGCTATCGGATACAAGGCTGCATGGACAGACGGTGATGCTGAATGTGCTACAGGGAAGCTCGGCTCGTCGTCTGTATGAGCGGTATGAGTTTAAGCTGAGTGAGCAGGATGAAGTGGATGTATTTATGAAGCGAACTGTGCCTTCACAAATGAACTGAAAAAAGCAGGCTGTATGCCCTATAAAACGTTGTGAATAGTTGTACAGCTTTGAACAAATTCGGTATGATAGAATCAAACTGGTTTTACACGCATAGGGGAGAATACACATTGACTGAATTGAAACAACAAAAGATGATGCTTGTCGATGGCATGGCATTATTGTTCCGTGCTTATTATGCAACGGCACAGACGGGCTATATTCGTCGCACGAAGGACGGCATACCAACGAATGCAATTTACGGGTTTGTTCGTTATTTATGGGATGCGGTAAGCCAGTACGAACCGACGCATATTGCTTGTTGCTGGGATCTGGGAACACAGACGTTCCGACGCGAGGAATTTGCCGATTATAAAGGGAATCGTACAGCAGCACCGGATGATCTGATTCCGCAATTTGATCTGATTTTGGATGTGACGGAGAGTATGGGCATTCCGAATCTGAGTGCACCGGGCTATGAAGCGGATGACTGCATCGGTACACTGGCACGCGAGCTGGAGCAGGGCATGGAGGTTATGATTTTGACCGGGGACCATGATATGCTACAGCTTGTTGATCATCGTACAAGCGTCATTATTATGAAAAAAGGCTATGGTAATTACAAAGTATATACACCGGAATCATTAATGGAAGAAAAAGAACTGACACCAGTACAGATTATCGATATGAAAGCGCTGATGGGCGATGCAAGCGATAACTATCCAGGTGTCAAAGGCATCGGCGAGAAGACAGCAGTGAAGCTGGTGAAGGAATACGGCTCTGTCGAAGGCATTCTGGACAATCTGGAGCAGCTAACTCCATCAGTTCGCAAAAAGATCGAAGCTGATCTGGATATGCTGCATCTGTCCCGTCGCCTTGCGACTATTCATCGCGAGGTGCCTGTTGTGTGCACGTTGGATGAATGCTTGCTGCTGCTGGAGGATAACAAGATCATCGACAAATTTGAAGAGCTTGAGATCAAAAGCTTGTGCTCTATGCTAGGAGTTGGCGTATTTTGAGCACAGGATTCATGCGCGGATCGCGGCGTCTGTCTGTAGTATTCCTTGCTTTCGTGCTGCTGGTTAGTCTCGTATCGGTTGCGCCTGTTAAAGAAGCGCAGGCAGCGGGTAGCAAGCTAACTGCCAGTACGGTGACAGTCAAGGCAGCTGGTCGTAGCTTTACGGTGAAGACCGTACGCATTCCCAAAGGTACAGCAACGGCGGTCGGTCTGGCGAATCATCAGGTTGGACGTACCGCGTCATTGTCGTCTATCGCTTCTGCATATGGAGCGAAGGCGGCGATCAATGGAGCATTTTTTGATTCCTACGGTGGGCCACCTGATCCCTATGGTACATTGATCTCTGGTGGTCGATTGATGCATATTGGACGCTATGGAACGACGATTGGATTTACGGCAAATGGAACTGCGATGATGGATTCACTTCGTATCGAAGTGTCCGGTCAGGTGACTCCACCGGAAGGACGCGGATCCAGCTGGTATGCAGTCTGGTTTAATCGTATCCCATCTTCAACGGCAAGCGGCACATCGATCGTGTACACGCCTGATCGCGGATCAACGACTGGCTATACTGGCGGCGTAGCCGTCACTGTACGCAATGGCAAGGTCGTCTTGAAAAAGAACAACGCCAACAGTACGATTCCGTCTGACGGCTATGTCATCGTGTTTAGCGGCGATATGAAATCGATGGCAGACCGTTTTGTCGTCGGTTCTAAAGTAACGATGGATATTCGTTATACCAATATCGACGGCAAGGCGATTCCATGGGAAAATGTAGTTACCGCTGTCGGTGCAGGCCCGCGTCTGGTGACGGATGGCAAGCTGTCATTGAATGCGGCAGCAGAAGGCTTCCAAGATCCGAAAATTCTGAATGCTGCTGGCGCACGTAGTGGTATCGCTATCCTGTCAGATGGCTCGGTGATGATTGCAACCGTACCGGGTGCAACGATGAAGCAATGGGCAGCCGTGATGCAGAAGCTAGGCGCCGTACAGGCAATGAATCTGGATGGAGGCGCTTCCTCTGGCATGCTAGCTGGCGGTAAGGTCGTTACCTCACCGGGTCGTCTGCTCAGTAATACACTCGTATTCGGCGGCACAGGAAATTGATGGTGAAAGGCGCGCTCGTATGCAATGAGGCTACTTGCATATAGAAGCTACGCCAATGCCAACCTTCTCTTGGAGACAAATGAAAGGCAGGGCTACAGCCGAGCCGCGTACAAATCGCAGATTGTGATGTAGCCGTGATCGTGTATCGCTTTATTCATGTTCACATGTTAGGGCTCTTGATCGAATGGCAGTATAGAGGCTGTGTGACATTTTGACATGCAATCGACATATTACTGCGCTATGATGAAGAGCCTGCACATACTTATATTGACCATCCATAAGGATGCTGCAAAGGAGACGCATGATTAATGAGAAAACTTGGAGCAATTGAGGCAGGCGGTACCAAATTCGTATGTGGAATCGGAACAGAGGACGGGCAGATTTTGGAGCGGGCAAGCTTTCCGACCGAAACGCCAGAAGTAACGATGAAAAACGTCGTATCCTTTTTTGAAGGTAAAGACATTGAGGCGCTCGGTATTGGTTCTTTCGGGCCGATTGATCCGATTGTAGGCAGCCCGACATACGGATACATAACGACAACTCCTAAGCCGCACTGGGGTCAGTTCGATTTTGTAGGACATATGAAAAAGCATTTCTCTGTCCCGATGTCCTTTGATACGGATGTGAATGGTGCAGCGCTGGGTGAGTACACATGGGGTGCAGCGCGTGGTTTGGATAGCTGCATGTACATTACGGTAGGTACAGGCATCGGCGCAGGTGCAGTGGTAGATGGCAAAATGCTGCATGGTCTGTCGCATCCAGAAATGGGTCATATCCTTGTACGTCGTCATCCAGAGGATACATTTGAAGGATTCTGCCCTTATCATGGCGATTGTCTGGAAGGGATGGCTGCTGGCCCTGCCATCGAAAAACGCTGGAATATCAAAGGCTCCGAGCTAACTCCAGATCATCCAGCATGGGAAATGGAAGCTTATTATCTCGCTCAGGCGCTCATGAATTATGTCCTGATCCTGTCTCCGCAAAAGATCATTATGGGTGGTGGTGTGATGAAGCAGGAGCAATTGTTCCCGCTTATTCGCACCAAACTGAGTGAGCTATTGAACGGTTACGTACAGCATCCTAGCCTATCCCAGCATCTGGATCAATATATCGTTTATCCAGAGCTTGGCGATAATGCAGGTCTGTGCGGTGCAATCGCGCTGGCGAAGCTCGCACTTGAGGGAGAGGAAGGTGCAACGATTGGCTAAGCCAAATCAGAAGAAAAAGAGTAATCCAGAGGTAAAGCGCCAGCAACAGCAGGCGTACAAGCAAAAGGAGCAAGAGCGTCAGCGCAAAACGATGCGTAACCTGATCATCGGTACAGTAGCCGTTATCGTCGTTGTCGTAGCGCTGATCGTCCTTATTCCGAATAACAAAACAGAGGGTGTCCAAACTACATTTGATTACAGTCAAATGCCAGTCAAAGGCGATGCGAACGCGCCGGTGAAGATCGTAGAATTTGGTGATTTTAAATGCCCGGTATGTAAATTATTCAACGAACAGATCGTGCCGAAAATTCAAGCAGACTTTGTTGAGAATGGTACAGTATCAATGCACTTTGCAAACTTCCCGTTCATCGGCCCGGACTCTACTACAGCAGCGCTGGCTGCTGAGTCAGTGTATCATCAAAATAACGACGCGTTCTGGAAGTATCTGGACGAGATCTATACAAACCAGAAGGATGAGAATACAAACTGGGCAACCCCAGATTATCTTGTTCAATTGGCTGAAAATGCGAAGCTAGGTATCGATACAACCAAGCTACGTCAGGATATCGATAATAAAACTTATGCGGATCAGGTGAATGCTCAATATAAAAAAGGGCAGGAGCTGAACATCCCAGGTACACCATCTATCTTTATTAACGGTGTGCAATATACTGGCGATCTTGGTGATTATAATGCCATCAAGGCAGCTATCGAAAAAGCACAGGCTGAAGCGAAAAATCAGACTGGATCGGAGGGCTGACGGATATGAGGACGAGCGGCTTTAAGCTGTTTTTGTCAAAATATTATCTGTATCTAGCCTGGATTGTCGCTATCATCGCCACCGGCGGCAGTCTGTTTCTGAGTGACGTGCTCCACTGGGAACCGTGCAAGCTGTGCTGGTATCAGCGAATCTTCATGTACCCACAGGTCATCCTGCTCGGTATCGCCGCCTATCGCAACGATCGCCGTATCGTCGGCTATGCCATCCCAATGACTATCATCGGCGGTGTAATCGCCATTTATCACTATGCCAAGCAGCACATCCCCGCACTGGATGAGATCGCTCCCTGCACGGGCGGCGTATCATGTAGCAAAGATTATTTCGAATTTCTCGGCTTCATCACCATCCCATTCATGGCACTGATCGCCTTCGCGATCATCACCGTCCTACTCTGGCTCGGCAGCCGTGCATACGATGAAGTAGAAGCGATAGAAGACGCGGAATAAGATGAAGCTAAACAGGGTGGAGCAAGGACATAGCAATTACCAATGGTATCTGACTTCAATCCATTGGCAACAAAACGAATCCGTAACTGCAATTATAAAAAATAGTTCCTTCTTTCATGTCGAAGAAGGAACTATTTTTTTATTGTCCTCCACCTGCCACTTCCTCCCCAAAAGTGCAATATTGACTCTTCCCCCTAATTCGTACGATCAAAGTCGCACCAAGCGAAGGGGAGAGAATAAGGGGAAAGAGCGATTTATAGTGTTAGTGAATTTCTAACACGAGGTTCAATGAAAAAGTGATTTTTGCGGAGCAAAATATCTTACTGCTTTGGAGGGGCGGGAATCTTCATTCTTTCCCAATCCAAAAGATTTCCGCGGCTCCACCCGAGTCCGTCCCCTTATCTCTCCCCGGAGCGATGTAACTTTCCCACGACATCACTCGGCAAAACTCAATATTCCACTTTAATTTCACATCTAAACCAGTTAATATTTCTCTGTAAGGGCTTTCTACCTCAAAATGTGGTTAATGAATGGATAGCACCCGAGTGACCTTCAACAGGATACTATCATCAGATACCTGCCCGGTACGGCCGGAACGTGGCAGTGGTCGATCAACATCAGCGATAATTAAGTGATACCAACACATCTACCAGCTTACATGAAGAAAGGGGAACGACCTGATGAGAGAAGGATCAACAATCTATGAAGTCGAACCGTGGGTGATTCGGGAAACTTCATTTAATCCGCAATACAATCGTCGCAGTGAAACGGTCTTTACCGTTGCGAATGGCTATATCGGAATGCGCGGGCATTTTGAGGAAGGCATGGATGTGCCGGAGGTCGACGCGCTGAATGGTACATACCTGAATGGTTTTTACGATTCAGCAGATATTATTTATGGTGAGGAAGCCTATGGCTATGCACGCAAGCGTCAGACGATGCTGAATGTGACTGACAGCAAGATTATCGAGCTGTGGATCGAAGGTGAACGCTTCAATCTGATGGCTGGGCGTATTATCGATTATGAGCGTGTGCTGAATATGCAGACGGGCATTTTGACACGTCGGATGACCTGGGAAAGTGGACGCGGCAAATGTATCTCGATCTGTATCGAACGTCTCGTTTCCTTTGAAAATAAGCATATGGCGATGATTCGTTATACCGTGAAGCCGCTCAATTTCTCCGGCGAGATCACACTTGTCTCGGCGCTCAATGGCGAGGTACACAACGAGATTAGTGAGGGTGACCCACGTGCAGGTGCTGCATTTACCGGACAGGTGCTGGAAACGGTTGGTAAAGTGAGCGAACGTACGCGTATGGCACTGGAGCAGCGCACCTCGGAAACTGAATTTAATCTGTATTGTGCTGCCGATCACCGTGCCAATCGCAAATACGAGCTCAAAACCGAGGAGCAGGAGCAGCGCATTGAAAAGCATTTTATTTTCAACCTGCAACAGGATCAGGAGGCTGTACTGGAAAAGAGTATTGTCTACTATACCTCTCGCGATTATGAGCCTGCCCATTTGCCGATTCTGGCAGAATCTACACTGGATGATATGCGCAAGGATGGCTTCAATAAGCTTGCCCAGCTGCAACAGGATCACTTGGCAGCATTCTGGGAAACGGCTGATATCCAGGTCGAAGGCGACGAGAAGCTCCAGCAGGGGCTACGCTTCAATGCATTCCATTTGTTCCAGTCGGTCGGTCGCGATGGCAAGACCAATATCGGGGCAAAAGGGATTACAGGTGAAGGCTATGAGGGACACTATTTCTGGGATACCGAAACGTATATTATGCCGTTCTTCCTGTACACGCAGCCAGAGCTAGCACACCAGCTACTAGAATTCCGTTACCATACGCTGCCGAAGGCGCGTGAGCGTGCAGTCGAAATGGCTGCATTGGGCGCACTGTATCCGTGGCGTACTATTGGTGGTGAAGAGGTATCTGCATACTATCCGGGTGGTACAGCGCAGTATCATATTAATGCCGATGTGGCACATGCGGTCATTCAATATGCAGAAGCGACCGATGATGAGAACTTCCTGCAAACGAAGGGTCTGGAGATGCTCGTGGAGACCTGTCGCTTCTTCCTGTCAGTAGGCGACTGGATTCCAGGTAAAGGCTTCTGCATTAATGGGGTGACTGGCCCGGATGAATATACAGCGATCGTCAACAATAACACCTACACTAATATGATGGTAAAGGATCAGCTAGAATTTACTGCACGCAAGCTAAAGCATTGGAAAGAAAATGACTTTGCTAACTATGAATCGTTACTCGGTAGTCCGATGGGGCTGACCGACGAGGAGATTGACGTATGGGAACGTGCGGCAGATGCGATTTATATTCATCGTCAGAGCGGTCTGATCGGACAGGATGATTCGTTCCTGGATAAAGGAATCTGGGACTTTGAAAATACGCCATCTGATAAATATCCGCTGTTGCTGCATTACCACCCACTCGTAATTTATCGTCATCAGGTGCTCAAGCAAGCGGATTTGATTCTGGCGATGTATTTGCTCGGTCATCGATTTACCAAGATCGAAAAGGTACGTAACTATGGCTACTATGAGCCACTGACAACGCATGATTCGTCTCTATCTGCGGCTATTCATGCGATTATTGCTGCCGAGCTAGGTACGATGGACCCGGCATACGAGTTCTTTATTCAGTCGGCACGTATGGATCTGGATGACTTCCATAACAATGTCAAAGACGGGATTCACGCCGCATCGATGGCAGGCAGCTGGCTGACGATTGTTGGCGGATTCGCAGGGATGCGTCAGCACAATGGCATCCTGCATTTTGAACCTAAGCTACCGCCGAACTGGACGCGCTATAGCTTCCGTGTACAATTCCAGAACCGTCTGCTGGACATTACGATTGAACAAAATATGACGACCTACCGCATCATTCGCGGCGAGCCGCTAACGATATCGCATTATGATGAGCAGCGTGTCGTTGCGATGACACGTCCGTTGGAGATCAAGAACCGGACGCTTAAGGCTGTCATTTTCGGTCTGGAGGGTGTACTCATTCCGATGCCGAGCATGGAGGATACAAGCTATGCCGAGGCGTATACGCCGGATGCCATTCCAGAGGAAGAGTCCGAGCGTACCGAGCAGGAATCGCAGCGAGCTGCCCATGCGGAAGCTTCGTTAAAACGTCATAATGAAAACGAAAGCCGCAAAGAAGCGGAAGCACAGGCAGCGGCTGATGCAGAGGACAAAAAGAACAAAGAAGACGAGAAGACCAAGCAAGCGTCCGTATCGTCTGCTCCTGATCCTAGTGCAGCGACGCGCCATGCAGATGCTGGACAAAAGGAATCTGCGGGCTCTAGCAAAAAGCAGCTGAAAAAGAACGACACAAGCAGCAAGGAAGCTGCTAAAGCACAGGATGCAGGTGCAGCAGCCAAAGGAGCCGGAGCGGAAGCACCGCCTGCGAAGAAAACAGTACAGGCAGATCATATCGAAGCGCCTATTTTACGAGTCGAGACGATGGATGTAGAGCAGCTCAAACGCGAATTCTTGCTGCCAGGTGCAGAGGATCTACTCATTCAGCTACGCGAGCAAAATGTAGCTGTACTGCTCGCCTCGGATCGTCCTGATGCACGTCGTATTATGGAGCGACTCGGTATGGAGCATTATTTCTCATCGATCGTACAGGCACAGGATATTACACATCCAAAGCCAGATCCAGAAGGCTTCATTCTCGCAGCGGAGTCGGTTGGCATTCACCCGTACCATTGTATGGTGATTGAGGATTCACCGGATTGTCTGCAATCCGTACGTCAGGCAGGGATGAAGACGATCGGCGTCAGCCTGCATCATATTATGGATAATGCTCACTTCACCGTTGCCAGTCTGGAGCATTTAAATGCAGAGACGATGGAGCGCTGGATGGAGATTCCGTAATGAAGATGGTGGTGTGAGGGAGAGGTGCTCTTTTGCAAGCCATTCGTCACATCGTCAAGCAGGATGCAAGTCTATACAGCAATATAAAATGGAAGTGGATCTAAAGTGGATCTAAATCGTATATAGAGCGAATATCAAACAAATATCAAACCAATATGAAATAATAAAAGCCCCTTTCCTGAGTGAAAGGGGCTTTTATATAGGTTGTCTATACCACGCATGTTTTACAAGCATTACTATAACAAGTGTCGTGTGCCGATAGATATTCATTTTTCGGTTCACAGCTGTCTTACGAGTCTTTGTGTAGCTGGATCGCAATAACAGGCTGGGGAGAAATGACCTCCAACTCTCCAACGGTTCAGATCCAATCCTTTTTACGGAACGTAAAGAACATCGTTAGACCGAGCGCGATCATAATACCAATAACCATCGGATAGCCAAAATGCCATTTCAGCTCAGGCATATTCTCAAAGTTCATCCCATAAATACCGGTAATCAC
Source organism: Paenibacillus hunanensis (assembly GCF_014645615.1). GTDB lineage: Bacteria > Bacillota > Bacilli > Paenibacillales > Paenibacillaceae > Saccharibacillus > Saccharibacillus hunanensis. The sequence continues at coordinate 652,924 of NZ_BMMB01000001.1, forward strand.
CGTCAGCGGCATGAATATAGTCGTAATCGCTGTAAACACGCGCATAATTTCGTTGGCGCGGTTAGCGATACTGGACTGGTAGGCTTCTCGTAAGTTGCCCATCAGATCGCGGAACGTATCGAACATCTCGGAAACCTTGACCGCATTCTCATACACGTCACTAAAATACTTTTGCAGCTGATCATCGATCAGACGCAGATCCTTTTTGTTCAGCGTATTGATTACCTCACGCTGTGGACCAAGTACGCGCTTGAGCCATAGAATCTCACCGCGCAGACCGATAATTTCGTTCAAATGCGATTTCTTCGTGCTCATCAGAATACTTTCCTCAAGCCGTTCAATCTGATCCTCAATTCGGTCACCTACCGTAAAGTAGTTATCGACGACCAGATCGACGAGCAGGTACATGAATTTGTCAGGACGGCTAACTTCCTCTTCCCACAAAATGGGCTTGAGTGTACGCAACTCACTAATTTTCTGCTTGGTCACCGTAATAATAAAATGACGTCCCAGGAAAATATTCAGTGCGCGCAAAAAAATCTCTTCATCGTCAAAACGAATACTGTTCACAACGATAAAGTAGTGATTTTCGTAAATCTCGATTTTTGGCCGCTGCTCTTCATCGCCCATCATGTCCTCAACCGCCAGATCATGTAGCATAAAGAGAGGTTGAAGCAGGATCAGATCATCAAGACCAGCGTCAATCCAGTAAAAGCCTTCCTCCGGTGCAATCAGTGTTTCGTTAACATCCTCAACCAGCGTGAAATTGCCGGCGTTTACGTGCCGAATTTTCATAGTATGCTCTACTCCTTTTTCATTTTAAAATGAGCAGGAAAAGAGACGGCAATTGTACACACTTCTGTTAAGCTTCGCTATTATATGAAAATGATCTTTTCAACATGGCGCGCTCCTCCGGTATCCTATTGTCGTTCCATTCCTGTGATTGGGTATATCGTTGCGGCAAGCTGGTCCTCGGGTCGCCTTCCATCTTGAAATTCACCTCTTTATGATCAGTTTTGAATGATATCGTATACGCAATGTTTTATGAAAAACATGAAAATACGTCAAATACTTGTTAAGTATACCGTGGAGACAGCAGGCTTTCAAGTCTAGTATTAGTGATTTTCGAACAGGGGATAATAATGAAAAAGAATTTTGGTGTTTGTGCGCTATTCTGTCGACTGATTTACTTCCATCTGTATACGGATAACTTCTTTATCGGCTGAACAATCTCTTGACGATAGGTAGGGAAGTAGTATAAATTATGGTATAAGTAATTCCGTATTTCCTGTTTTACCCCATAATCAAATACAGCGAATCTTATCAAGAGCAGGCGGAGGGACTAGCCCTATGAAGCCCGGCAACCGGCAGTCATATACTGTACGGTGCTAATTCTAGCAGAGATACAGGTACATCCTACGATGAAGTATCTGGTATCTGCTGACAGATGAGAGAGGCGCTATACAGACGCAGCTTGTTTGCGTATACGACCTTTCTCAGCTCCATCGAGAAAGGTCTTTTTGCGTATTTGCGCACCTCCTTTCACTATACGGGCACGCTTTTCGCTGCATGACCAACCATCTATAAGGAGTGAATGACAATGCCAATCAAAATCCCTGACAGCTTACCGGCAAAGGAAATTCTGACCGGAGAAAATATTTTCGTAATGGACGAGTCGCGTGCCTACCAGCAGGACATTCGTCCACTGCGCATCGCTCTGCTCAACCTGATGCCAACGAAGGAAACGACCGAGACGCAGCTGCTGCGTTTGCTCAGTAACAGTCCACTACAGGTGGATGTGTATCTGCTGCATACTCGCTCGCATATTTCCAAAAACACATCGGCGGAGTACCTGAATACCTTTTATAAAACATTCCCGGAAGTGAAGCATCTGCGCTTTGACGGTCTGATCGTCACAGGTGCACCGGTGGAAACGATGGAATTCGAGGATGTGAACTACTGGGAGGAGATTCAGGAAATCTTCGACTGGAGCAAAACAAATGTGACGTCAACGATGCATATCTGTTGGGCTTCACAGGCAGGACTGTATCACCACTTTGGTGTTCCCAAGGTGGATTTGCCAGAGAAATGCTTTGGCGTATTCCCGCACACACTGAATAAGAGCAATGTACCGCTGCTACGTGGGTTTGATGAGTGGTACTATGCACCCCATTCCCGCCATACGGAGGTGCGCCGCGAGGATATCGAGAATGTACCCGGGCTTGAAATTTTGTCTGAATCGGATGAGGCAGGCATCTATATCGTAGCTACGCAGGATGGGAAGCAGATTTTCGTTACGGGGCACTCGGAATATGATCCGCTGTCGCTCAAATGGGAATATGACCGCGATATCGCCAAAGGTATAGATATTGCCGTACCGAAAAACTATTTTCCAAACGATGACCCAACGCGTACACCACCGTCTAAATGGCGTGCACATGCCAATCTGTTATTTTCCAACTGGCTGAACTATTACGTCTACCAGGAAACACCGTACGATCTGGAAGCGGAAAAAGCTCAGGCAGGTCTGTATTCGATTTGATATGGACATGTACGAAGAGCATTCGCCCCAGCGCAGTTTGCGTCAGGAACTGGAAGAAGCGTGCCTGACCGGGAATATTCGCGATAATGAAGTGCCTGCTACAGAAGAAGTGATTCGAGCCATTGAGAGTATGTATGTAGACGGTATACCCCGTGCATGGTGGCTTGGACTGAAACATGTAGTGCACAGACAGCATTCGGACGACGATCAGTCGTATATAGGAATCGAGCATATCGTTCGCCAATACTGCGATCCGGATATGCGGGCGAATCAGAAGCTATTATTTATCGTAGATGAAGATAATGAGCGACATCATGTGCTTGCTTTGACATTGGACGAAATTGTACATGTAACCGCGGAATGTCGTTTTTTTGAATACTATATTTGTTCTAACGATTATGGATGGTTGCTATGTGAGAACGAGCATGGAGAGTTTATCATTTGCAAGCATTCAGGATTGGATACTACATGATGTAGAGATGATTAGAAATAGTAGTTGATTTGGATATCTGAGGAGGACGTAACGCATGACGTACAAAAAGAATCAGGAATCATCGCTTAGTATTGAAAGCCGGCTTGCCCAGATCGGATCGGTAGACGAGCCGGTAACAGGAGCTATTAATTTCCCTATTTATCAATCCACCGCATTCCGTCACCCGGAGCTTGGTAAAAGTACAGGCTTTGACTATATTCGGACAACGAATCCGACTCGCGCGGTGTTGGAGCAATCTGTAGCTGAGCTGGAATCGGGCGATGCAGGCTTTGCCTGTAGCTCCGGTATGGCGGCGCTGCAAACGATCTTTGCGATGTTCGGTCAGGGCGATCATCTGATCGTCTCGCTTGATCTATACGGTGGTACGTATCGTCTGCTGGAGCGCATCATGTCCAGATTCGGTGTGAGCGCTTCGTATGTAGATACGAATGATCTGGACGCGCTGGAGCGTGTACGTCAGGACAATACGCGTGCCGTATTTATTGAAACGCCAACCAATCCATTGATGATGGTCACGGACATCGCTGCGGTAACGAGCTGGGCGAAGCAGCATCAGCTGCTAACGATTGTAGATAATACATTGCTAACACCATTTTTCCAGCGTCCGATCGAGCTGGGAGCAGATATCGTCATTCATAGTGCGAGTAAATATCTGGGTGGGCACAATGACGTACTCGCAGGGCTGATCATTACCAAAGGTACAGAAGTTTCGGAGGAGATCGCCTTCCTGCACAACTCGATTGGCGGCGTATTATCGCCAAGTGATTCGTACCAGCTGATGAGAGGGATGAAGACGCTGGCACTGCGTATGGAGCGTCATGAATATAATGCGATCACGATTGCCAAGCATTTGCAGCAGCATCCACAGATTGCGCAGGTATTCCATCCAGGATTGCCAGCTCATCCGGGCTATGACGTACAGAATCGTCAATCTAGCGGTAATACAGGCATCTTCTCATTCAAAGTAACGGATGCACGCTATATCGCACCGATTCTGCGTCACATTAAGCTCATCGCTTTTGCGGAAAGTCTGGGCGGTGTTGAATCGCTGATGACCTATCCAACGGTACAAACGCATGCGGATATTCCGTTGGAGATTCGTGAAGCGGTAGGCGTGGATGATCGTTTGCTGCGCTTCTCAGTCGGAATTGAGCATGTGAATGATCTGATTGCTGATCTGGATGCAGCGCTGGAAGCGGCTCGTCTGGAAGTTGAAGGAGCGTGAATAGAATGAGCGAAAATAATTCAAATCAGCCAACTACAGGAGCCGATCCAGGCGCAACAAATTCGGCTTCCGATTCTACAGTTTCGGCTACTGCCGGCAGCACAGCACCTAAGCGCCCTATTCCACCGCGTAGTCTGGAAACGAAGCTGATTCATTTTAATGGTTCCGTTGATCCAACTACTGGGGCATCCAGCGTGCCGATCTATCAGGCATCGACCTTTCATCAGGACGATATCCTGAATCCACCACAGCATGATTACAGTCGTTCTGGTAATCCTACACGTCAAGCGCTGGAGGACTATATTGCGGTGCTGGAAGGCGGAGCTAGAGGCTTTGCCTTTGCCTCCGGTATGGCGGCGATCTCAACAGCATTCCTGCTACTATCTGCCGGTGAGCACGTGATCGTAACCGAGGATGTGTACGGTGGTACGTATCGTTTACTGACAACGGTGCTGAATCGTTTGAACATTGAGATTAGCTTTGTGGATATGACCGATCTGGCGCAGGTGAAGGCAGCTCTGCGTCCGAATACGCGCGCGGTTTATATGGAGACACCTTCCAATCCAACGCTGAAAATTACTGATATTCATGCGGTGACCGAATGGGCGAAGGAGCATCATCTGCTGACGATGCTGGATAATACGTTTATGACACCATATTACCAGCGTCCGATTGAGCTAGGTGTCGATATTGTGCTACACAGTGCGACCAAGTTCCTCGGCGGTCATAGCGATGTACTGGCAGGGTTAGCCGTAACACGTACGCTAGAGCTAGGCAAGCAGCTCAAGCATTTGCAAAATGGACTCGGTACGGTGCTCGGCCCTCAGGATTCATGGTTGCTTATGCGCGGTATGAAGACACTGGCGGCACGGATGTCGCATAGCGAGAAGAGCACCGCGCGTATCGCAGAATGGCTACAAACGCGTAGCGATATCGAAGCAATCTATTATCCTGGCTTATCGACTCATCCAGGTCATGAGATTCACACCTCACAGTCAACAGGCTATGGCTCGGTCATCTCCTTCGATGTCGGCTCAGGCGAGCGCGCCAAGCAGGTGCTGGATCGTGTACAGCTGCCAATCGTAGCGGTAAGTCTGGGTGCAGTGGAAAGTATTTTATCGTATCCACCAACGATGTCACACGCGGCGATGGGCGCCACTGTACGCGCGGAGCGTGGAATTACGGATGGATTGCTGCGTCTATCGGTTGGACTGGAGGATGTAGAGGACTTGATCGCGGATTTGGAGCAGGCGCTGGATTGATCCGTTTCTCCATTTATCGATCGATAGAAGTATAAGAGCAATGACAGATAGGTATGAATGGCAGAGCTTATCAAGATTCATATTTTAAAAGTCCAGTGGATTCGATTCTTTTATAGGAGAGTCGATGCAGCTGGACTTTATCTTTTTATTTTGGTATTTTTTAGCAATGGGTAGATGGATTTGGGAATACCCGATAGATGTACATATACCAAATAAAGAAAGCACGAAATGAAGAAAGGAGAAGGCATGAGAAAAGCAATTGTGCTTAGCATTAGTGGTGTTGTCATAGCAGCAGGTATAGGCATCATGTGGGTTAATGATCCAACCACTGCTGAAAAACCACCAGCCGCATCAGTTGGGTATTCAAGCTTTACAGATTTGGGAACGTTGACCAGGGAGCAACGATTGGATGCTCTTAGTCATTCAGCAACAATCCATACTCCAGTAGGTGTATTTCAAAGAGTAGACAATCAGCAGGTCGTTGCCGGTGCGCATAACGTGGCAACGCGTGTAGAGGATATTAATGCTTCTACACAACAAGTGGTAGTGGGAGGCTCACTGTTTATCCGGGTCGAGTAAAGTAAACGCACGATCAAAAGTAGATGAACAGGAAGTAGCTAAGATACAGATAAGAAAGATATAGCGGAAATATAGACAAGATACACATAAGCGAAGACAGCCCTGAACAAAGGCTGTTTTTTCTTGTACAGCTCATAATTCCTACAAACACATCGCTTTTTCGATATTTTATTTCATTCCACTCCAGCACCGCTACCGTCAATGATGATAGCGTTAACACCACCATGTATGAGCTACACACGTCTGGTAGGGCTCGTTTATTTTTATGTTCAACGGGTAATGACCCTACATGTGCAATAACGATGGTGGCAGGAATTACATGCAGTACGAATGAGGCATTCACAGCATCACCTGATTGCATTTTGAATATCATCACATGGAGGGATTCATCATGACACATAACACATACCCATTTGAAGATTCGGTCGTACTTATTACAGGCGCAAGCACAGGGATTGGACGTGCAGTGGCGACTGCCTTTTTGGAAAATGGCGCCAATGTTGTGCTGGCTGCTCGTAGTGAGGACAAGCTGTATGAGGTTGTAGATCGCTATAATAATGATCGTTATCTGATCGTACCTACCGATGTACGTGAAAGCGCGCAGGTGGATGCACTGGTAGACAAAGCGGTAGCACATTTTGGCAAGCTGGATGTTGTGATCAGTAATGCAGGTACCAATGTATCCGGCCCGATCGAGGAACTGACCGATGAAGACTGGCACAATATGCGTGCCACCAACGTGGACGCTCAGATCTACCTTGCACGTGCCGTTACGCCGCATCTGGTCAAATCACAGGGCTCATTGGTCGCAACCTCATCTGTATCCGGTCTGGCAGGTGACTGGCCACATCCGGGCTATAATGCAACCAAGGGAGCGGTCAGCCTGCTCGTCCAATCGCTCGCATTACAGCTTGGTGAAAAGGGAGTGCGCGTGAACGCCGTAGCACCAGCCTTTACCGTGACGGAAATGACCAAGCCGATGATCGAGGAGGGCGGACAGGAAGTGGTCGAAAAGTTCAAATCCCGCGTCACCCTGCAACGCATCGCCGAAGCGGAGGATGTTGCACCAGCATACCTATTCCTGGCAAGCCCGGATGCGCGTTATATTACAGGTGTTATTTTGCCAGTCGACGGCGGTACAAGCGCGTCCAACGGACAGGGCAACTCCCCACGCGAGTTTGGTAATAAATAAATGGGATACTCAGTCAATAGTTATTGACTGAATAGCAGCAGGTTTGCTCTGGTATGTCTTTCAAGTTCATAGGCAATATGAATGGTATACATGTCTGGGCATCCACATATAGCGATTAATGATATTATCGAAGCAGGCTCCCTATAGGAGCCTGCTTTAGCTATAGTCGTGGGCAAATGAGGCGGTTAGTATAGAGGCTGATATTTTTTGACATCGTGCTACAGCTTGCTAGTTGTTAGATAACCATTTTCGAATGTATACACTTCCATTTTTAAATATCCATCGTTCCCAACCATCTTACAAAAAATCACCAACCTGCCACTTCCATGCCTGTTTTTAAAATGTGAAATATGTTACGATAGTACATGCCGTTATGAAATTATTTCAATTTTTAAGGATGGGTGTAGATGTGGCTTCAACACATGATCCCATCATCAACCTATATTCAAATTGACTGTTCGACATCAACCTTTGGTGCCTGAATCGATTAGGAGGCTATCATATGAATACAGTAGATCGTATTCTGGACAAAGCGCTGCAAGGCGGACGCCTTGATGTGGAAGATACAATTGCGCTATATGAATCGGATGAGATTGAGAAAATGGGTCATGTAGCGAACCAGCTCATGATTCGCAAAAATCCTGATCCGATCACTACATTCGTCATCGGTCGTAACGTGAACTATACCAATGTCTGCGACGTATTTTGCCGTTTCTGTGCCTTTTACCGTCGTCCGGGTTCACCGGAAGGCTATGTATTGCCAGACGAGACGATTTTGCAGAAAATTCAGGAAACTGAGGATGTAGGGGGTACGGAGATTCTGATGCAGGGCGGGGTCAATCCTGATCTGCCATTTGAGTACTACCTGAACATCCTGCGCAAAATTAAACAGCATTTCCCGAACATCACGATGCATTCCTTCTCTCCAGCAGAGATTATGAAAATGCAAAAGCTATCCGGTCTGTCGATGGAGGATACGATTCGTGCGATTCATGAAGCCGGACTCGATTCGCTGCCAGGTGGCGGTGGTGAAATTCTGGATGACCGTACACGTCGTAAAATCAGTCGTTTGAAAGGCTCATGGCGCGACTGGATGGATGTGATGCAGACGGCACACAAAGTCGGCATGAACACAACCGCAACGATGGTTATCGGATTCGGTGAATCCTTTGAGGAGCGCGCGCTGCATATGATGCGTGTGCGTGACGCACAGGACGAATGTATCCGCAATGGCTACGATTCCGAGGGCTTCCTGGCATTTATCTCCTGGACATTCCAGCCAGATAACACCAATATGAAGGCAGAAAAGCAAACACCGGAGCAATACCTGAAAAATGTTGCAATTAGTCGCATCGTACTCGACAACATCAAGCATTTCCAATCGTCATGGGTAACGATGGGCCCTGAAGTGGGCAAGCTGTCGCTGCAATACGGCTGCGATGACTTTGGTAGCACGATGATGGAGGAGAATGTCGTTTCTGCCGCGGGTACAACGCACAAGGTAAATATCGAGCAAACGCTGGATATCATCCGTGCCGCTGGCAAAATTCCAGCACAGCGTGACACCAAATACAACATCCTTAAAGTATTTGATGATGAAAGCTACAAAATCCAACGCGACTTCATTATGCAGAACTAATCAATCAGTAGAGATCATAGTCACAAGTATACATCGCATTCAAAAGGCGCTACCATTCCAGCGAAGGAATCGTAGCGCCTTTTATATATTTTATACAGATGAGGGGAAGTTACTATCCGAGAGAGCGTATACGCATAATCAAAATGAATTGACGATCCTAGCATCCATCTCATGACAAAGTAGCAATACCATAGTCATCCCAATAATAGTAACCTCACAAATAGCACTAATCTCATACACACTACATCCAACTAACCAACGTGCTCCAGCTTATCCACTACGCTTCAAATGAATATGTACGCTCTACCTTACATATTTTCACCGAATACTGATCATACCATTGCTGCTTGCCCTGCTGCTGCGCAAGCTGATGCACCGGATTCGCTTTCCAATTGCGGATCGATTCCAGATCACTCCAATATGAGATCGTCACCCCTGCACCCTCAGCATTGCGATAGCTCTCGACACCGAGAAAGCCGGGCTGCTGCTCTGCCATATCCACCATCGTATCCGCCATTTTCCCATACCCATGATCACCCTCTGTACGCTTGCTCGTAAAGATCACAGCATAATAAGGCGTTTCTCGTTCTTCAAGAGGTACGTGCATTGAAATCCTCCTTTTCTATTATCGATTTCTATTTTCAATATGCTACAGTTAAATTATAAAGCTGTTCCTGACCAGAAGGAACTACATTTAGAAGAGACTACATATCGAACAAGGAGTGATAAACGATGAAATGGATGTTCATCTCCGATATTCACGGCTCACTATACTGGCTAAACCGCACACTGGAAAAAGTCGCCATCGAGCAACCCGACCAGCTCATTTTGCTAGGGGATTACATGTACCACGGCCCACGCAATCCGCTACCTAAAGGCTATGACCCTGCCGGTGTAGCCGATGCCCTCAACACTCATAAACATCAAATCATCGGCATCCGCGGCAACTGCGATGCCGAAGTCGATCAAATGCTACTACAATTCCCTATGATGGGCGACTATGTACAACTATATGCTGGAACACGCCGCATCTACGCCACTCATGGTCACGGCTATAGCATCGATAACCTGCCCGACTTATGCCACGGCGACATCTTCATTCAGGGTCATACCCACATTCCTGTTGCCGATATTAAAAATGGCATCTACACCCTCAACCCGGGCTCCATCGCACTACCGAAACAGGACTATCCACATTCTTACGGCATTCTGGACAACGATACCTTCACCGTTAAAGACTTCGAAGGCAATCCGATCAAGTCGATCACTTTCGAATAAGATTTAAATGCTAAATCCGAAGCAGTAGTAGATCACGATTTAATTAGCGCATGTATGCAGACTGCTTTTAATGAAGCAGATAACACTGCGAGAAGAAATAAGGGAACGGACGTAGGGTACCGCACAGGAATCTATGAAGGGATAACGCATTGTAGGTTCTTCTGCTCCAAATCTCTAGTAAAATGAATAGACTCTACAAAAACTCTTTATTATGAATAAAATTCAAATTTTGCGATTGTCATGATAAAGCGATAATGGTATGCCATTACCTGTCTATTTATGCAATTCATATCTACTACATGCAATTCGCATGCTGCTAGCAACACGGAACGGAGGGAAGGAAATAAGGGAAAAGGACGACTTTGGAGGCTGGGAATCTACATTTTATCCTAATCCGTAGATTCCTAGCCTCCACCTGAGGACGTTCCCTTATTCCTTACCGGAAGTGATTGATGCCATATTTCTCAATTGAGCACACAAATCTATAAGCAAGCACCCGAACAAACTTTAAAATGAATAAGTAATATTTATTTTTGAATGGGTTTACAGCTGTTCCTCGAACATTAGCATGCACATACAGCTAACCCTTGACGTACACCCATCACACTTCTATAATGATGAAAGCAAAGCTGATCATACCAACCCATGCAATGACAAAGACATGAACATCAATACCGTCCAGTTCAGAGAGAGGAAAAGACTTCACGCTGGAATTTCCTTCGGTTGACGATTGTTGTTTACCCCTTTGGAGCAATGATATTGAACCCATAGTGTGCCCTTTCGCACAGATGGCAGTAAGCATCATCGGTTCATCCCCGTTAACGGATGTTCAATGAAGGATTCTGCACATGCTTTTTTGTCATGTGAGGTGTGGAATCGAATCAGGGTGGAACCACGTGTGTATATAACGCTCGTCCCTTTACCGGGACGGGCGTTTTTTGCTGTCCATACAGGGGAACAACAGAACAGCTTCAATCCAACCTATGTACAGAGAGGAAGATTTATGATGGCAATCGAAATCAAACTGCCTGACGGCTCGCTCCGTCAATATGAGGAAGGCAACAACATTGGCGATGTAGCCAATTCCATTAGCAAAAGCCTGTTCAAAAATGCAGTAGCAGGTAAGCTCGACGGCATCGTCGTTGATCTGAACACACCACTGCATAACGGTGCACTGGTTGAGATCGTAACCGCAGATAGCACAGACGGTCTGGAAGTGATCCGTCACAGTACAGCTCACCTGACTGCACAGGCGGTAAAACGTCTGTTTGGTGCAAAAGAAGTGAAGCTTGGCGTAGGCCCGGTGATCGAGGACGGCTTCTACTACGATATGGATCTTGAGCATTCCCTGAATCCGGAAGATCTGCAAAAGATCGAAAAGGAAATGGAGCGTATCGTCAACGAAAATCTGCCGATCACACGTCGTGAAGTGAGCCGTGCAGAAGCACTGGACATTTTCCGCGAGTTGGAAGATCCATACAAAATCGAGCTGATCGAAGCATTGCCAGAGGATAGTATCATTACGATCTACGATCAGGGTGAATTTTTCGATCTGTGTCGTGGTCCACACGTTCCATCGACAGGTAAGCTGAAAGTATTCAAGCTGCTGAGTGTAGCAGGTGCTTACTGGCGCGGCGATAGCAAAAACAAAATGCTGCAACGTATCTACGGAACTGCATTTAACAAAAAGCCTGAGCTGGAACAGCATCTGCACTTCCTGGAGGAAGCGAAGAAGCGTGACCATCGTAAGCTGGGTAAAGAGCTGGGTATGTTCACATTCTCCAATCTGGTTGGTCAAGGTCTGCCGATCTGGCTGCCAAATGGTGCCAAGCTGCGCCGTACACTGGAGCGTTATATCGTTGATCTGGAAGAAAAGCTGGGCTACAGCCACGTATACACACCTGTACTCGGTAATGTAGAGCTGTACAAAACATCCGGTCACTGGGAGCACTACCAGGAAGATATGTTCCCAGTTATGGCAATGGACAATGAAGAGCTCGTTCTGCGTCCAATGAACTGTCCTCACCATATGATGGTGTACAAGAGTGATCTGCGCAGCTACCGTGATCTGCCGATCCGTATCGCTGAGCTGGGTATGATGCACCGCTATGAAATGTCCGGCGCATTGACTGGTCTGCACCGTGTGCGTGCGATGACATTGAACGATGCTCACCTGTTCGTTCGTCCTGATCAAATTAAAGACGAATTTGCACGTGTTATCCAGTTAATCCAACAGGTATACAAAGACTTTGGCATTAGCGATTATCGCTTCCGTCTGTCGTATCGTGATCCACAGGACACAGAGAAATATTTCCCGAACGATGAAATGTGGGAAATGTCCCAGCGTATGCTGCGTGAGGTCGTAGAGGATCTGGATCTGCCATTCTTCGAAGCCGAAGGCGAAGCAGCATTCTACGGTCCAAAGCTGGACGTGCAGATTCGTACTGCACTGGGCAAGGAAGAAACATTGTCCACAGTACAGCTCGACTTCCTGCTGCCTGAGCGCTTTGAGCTGGAATATATCGGTGATGATGGTCAGAAGCACCGTCCAGTCGTTATCCACCGTGGTGTGATTTCCACAATGGAACGCTTCACTGCCTTCTTGCTGGAGAACTTTGCTGGCGCATTGCCACTGTGGCTGGCTCCCGTACAAGCGAAGGTTATTCCGGTATCGACTGCATTTGATGATTATGCTCGCAAGGTTGAAGATGAGCTGCGTCTGAGCGGTGTGATGGTAGAAGCAGACCTGCGTAACGAAAAGCTGGGCTACAAAATCCGTGAGGCACAGCTGGAGAAGATCCCGTACATGTTCGTTATCGGTGAAAATGAAATGAACGCGAACAGCGTATCCGTACGTAAACGTGGCGAGGGAGATATCGGCTCGATGCCACTGGAAGAAGCAGCGAAGCTGCTGCGTAACGAGATTGCAGATCGGACCATTTTCTAAGTGAGATCGGTAGGCCATTCGATGGCGGCATCGCTTCGTCTGGATATACAGCAATAAATATTTATAGGAATAGGTAGCGATTTATGCCAAATGCGCTGTAACTGGTTACCATTTCCTTTATAATAAAAGCATCGGTGAATATCGCCGGTGCTTTTATTTTTGACTGTCTATCGGTCCCGAGACCGAGACCGATTTCATTCTGTTGCCGCTATGGCGAGCAGCCATATTCATTTACACTGAATGTATCGTAAACATCGGTGACGGCAAGCGAGGGCAAGTACCCTTGTCCAAGCGGCCGAATAAGAAAGTGAGGAAACGGCATGAATAGACATATGTTCCGCAAGACGTTCTGGGGACTTAGCTTGATCGGTCTGGGACTGGTGTTTCTGCTGGATCGATTGCAGCTTATCGATTTTGGAGTACGTGACGTGATATTTATGCTATGGCCCCTGATCTTGCTGGAGATTGGCTTGAATGAGCTATTGTTCAAATGCAAGCGTGATGTGGGTGGCTGGATTATGACGATTCTCGGTGTGTATTTTATTGGACGCAATCTTGGCTTTTATGATTATTCGATCGGTGATCTGATTCGATTGATGATTCCGTTATGGCTGGTGTTTTTCGGTTTCCGTCTGATGTCAGGCAAAGGGAAATCTCACAAGCGCCGTCAAAACTATGATTATTCAGGTATGAACGGTAGTGATGGCATGTCAGGTTCTTCTACGTATACACCGCCTACACCTCCACCACCGCCGGCTCCTTCATCACTTGATGATCTGTTCGATGAGAAGCTGGGTCATCAGTATGCTAAGGGCTCAGAGCAGCGTCATGAGGCAGAAGCTTCCGATCACGCTTCATTTGGTAGCCGACCAGAACCAACTGAAGGGCAGCCTGGACATGGACCGAATTTGCGGAAAGAACCGTTACACGCTCGCCGTCCAAATCAAGACCCGATGTTCCGTCAATACGGCTCGATGCATGCAGACCATTGGAAGCAGAATAAGCAGCATTTCAAAGAGCATATTCGCAATATGAAGCACCAGAAGCAGTGGCACCATGATCAGTGGAAAAAGCAATTCAAGAGCGATCACCACGCCTACAATAATAAATATGGTAGTGAGTATGATACTGGCTATGGTACAGGCGTCGATGCCGAGGAACGCTCCAGCTTTATCGGAGATGTGCATATCGGTAAAGATTATTTTGAGCTGAAGCCGATGAATATTTCTCATTTTATTGGCGATACGATGCTCGATCTGACGCGTGCGCAGATTCCTTATGGGAAGACACGTATTAATATTTCTGCCTTTATCGGTGATGTGAAGGTGTTTATCCCGAGTGGTGTTGAAGTGAGCTTCAAGGCAGAAGGCAATTCGTTTATCGGTGATATGGACATTTTGAACCGTAATAGCGATGGCATGATGAATCGTCTGAGCGGTGAGACGAGCGAAGCCGATACGACAGGCAAGCGTGTTGAGATTACAGTGAACGTGTTTATTGGAGACATTCGAATCAACCGGGTGGGGTAAACGACAATGCGGACAAAGTGGTTCAAAAATATCAAATGGGAGCTTATCGGCTTTTTCAGCACCGTCAGTATTTTGACGACCATTACGATCTACGTGATGCTGACGAAGGACTATCAGCTCCTCCATTTGCCAGAGAAATGGTATTACTATCTGATCGGGCTAATCGCCATGTGGCTGACTGCTGGCTATGTTGCCGGACAGCGTGTACAGCGCCGTATCGATAATGTGCATCTGAAAATGACTCAGGTCGCCAAAGGGAATTTTGGTACGCGCCTGGAGCCGATTGAGGATGAATCGTTCAATCGTGTACATGAGGAGTTTAACGAAATGATGAGCACGGTCGAGCGGAAGATGCGCATTTTACAGCAGCTGGGCGAGCGTGAGGTGATTGAGCGTGAACGTGAGGCAGAGCTGGCGGTGCTGGAAGAGCGCCGCCGCATGGCTCGCGATTTGCATGATTCAGTGAGCCAGCAGCTGTTCGCGATCCATATGTCCGCATCCTCGCTTCCAAAAGTGCTGGAAATCAATCCAAAGCAGGCAGGCATCGTGATGGAGCAATTAATCCAGATGTCACAGCTGGCGCAAAAGCAAATGAGAGCGCTGATCACCCAGCTTCGCCCGATGGAGCTGGAGGGTCGTTCGCTATCTGAGGCGCTGGACACCTGGTTTCCAGATTACTGCCGACATAATGGATTGAAGGGAATACAGGATATTGAACTAGCAGGAAAATTGACTGAGGCCAAAGAGCGTCAGCTTTTTCTCATTATTCAGGAGGCGCTGGCGAATATCGTCAAGCATGCTGAGGCTTCTATTGTCAGCCTATCGCTGCAAGAGGAGTCTCATCATGTCGCTTTACATATTAGCGATGATGGGCGCGGCTTTGATATGAGTGTGCACAAGCAGGGCTCATACGGATTAACCATTATGGCAGAACGCGCGGAAAAGCTTGGCGGACAGGCGGAGATCATTAGCAAGCCTGGTGCGGGCACGACGATCCGCATCCATATTCCGAAGTTCGACATATTGTATAAGGGAGCGGATGAAGGTGGACAAGATCAAAATATTGCTGGCAGATGACCATGATATGGTACGGATGGGGCTGAAAACCTACCTGATGCTGGATGAACGATTTGAAGTGATTGCTGAGGCAGCGAACGGACAGGAGGTCATCGATCTGCTGGAGCAGAGCATCGATGGCGTGCAGCCAGATTTAATTTTGATGGATATGATGATGCCAGTCATGAACGGAGTGGAGGCGACGCGGCATATTTTACATCGATATCCGCATTTAAAAATTGTCATATTGACCAGCTTTATCGAGGATGATCTGGTTGTAGAGGCGATTGAGGCAGGTGCGGTTAGCTATATTTTAAAAACGGTCTCGGCGGAGGAGCTGATCTATGCGCTGCAAGGGGCAAGCCGCGGTATGCCGGTCATGACCGGTGATATTTCACAGGCGCTCACACGCGGGATTCGTCAGCGAAGCACGGCACAGGAGGAAGCGTCAGACCTGACCGGACGTGAGCGCGAGGTGCTGATGCTCATTGCCGAAGGGCTGAGCAATAAGGAGATTGGGGAAGAGCTTCATATCAGCATCAAAACGGTCAAGACCCACGTAAGCAATCTGCTGATGAAATGCGAGCTGGAGGATCGGACGCAGCTGGCGATCTTTGCCCATCGTAAGGGCTGGGTCAGTCAGACCTGAGTATCTTCTTCCTATATGCCAATGCGATATGCCATCCGTTAATGCTCCATTTTATATATAAATTATGTTCTATCCGGTTTAATTTATGCTTTACATATCGTGCAACCGCCGAATCTGGCGGTTTTTTGCTGTTTTACGCAGGAATGGTAGCGAGTGCAATGCGAGACGGTAAGGATTTATTTTCTTTTTAATTGATTTTAATGTGAAGTTAAGGTTAATAAGCGAATATAACAATGTACCAAATGAGTTACACACATGGCATACACAATGCATTCATATCATGGGAATCTGGGAGGTTTTCTTCATGGAAGATAAGAACAAAAATGAATTGAGCAACGGCATGTCTGGTGACGGCCAAAACAATCATACAGCAAACTCTACTCCGAACGGACCGAATAACGAACAATCGCACTACTATTCCTACGGCCCATTCCAATCGTTTAACAAAGATGGTCGTGAAGGCAACGAGGAACGTCCTGCAACACAGACACCATCTCCATCACAGGTTGAAGTAACGCCTCCTGCACCGACTCGCCCGATCTACAGCTCAGATCTGAACAATACACCACGTGGTGGACAACAGGACCCACTGAATCAGCTACACAGCTCAGGTAACGGAAATGGCGGTTACAATGGCTACAATGGTGGTGGCACTGGTGGTAACGATGGCAACAACCGTAAGCCGCAATTCCAGTACAACAAGCCAAAAAGCCCGGTCAAGACGATTGTAGCTTCTGTGCTCGCCGGCATGATTATTATGACAGGTGGAATGTACGGCGCAGATCGTGCGAACCTGTTCACTGGCGGCAACGCTGCGGCGACGTCGAACACTGTAGCAACGACAACGACAACACCTACCGAAAGCAACTCGGTGACACAGGCAGCATTGCCAGTCGGCTCCGCTGACGTGGCGGACGTAGTGAAAAAGGCCAGTCCAGCTGTCGTGAAAATCGAAACTTATTCCAATTCCCGCTCTGGTAGCGGTGGTGGTACTAGCAACAATCCGTACTACAATGATCCGATGTATCGCTTCTTCTTCGGTGATCAATTCGGTAACGGTGGTGGAAGCGGAAGCGGAAGCGGCGGTAGTGGCGGCGGCTCCAGCAATGGTGGCGGTAGCAGTTCTTCCGGTTCATTAACTCCACTCGGTATCGGCTCTGGCTTTATTTTCGATAAGAGTGGTTATATCCTGACCAACGCACACGTGGTTGGTGATGCTGACGTGATTCAAGTAACACTGGAAAACAACAAAACACCGTATGAAGCGAAGCTGATGGGTAAGAGCACCGATCTTGACTTGGCTGTGCTGAAAATTGAGCCAACCGAGGGTCAAACAGACTTCCCTTACATCTCGCTCGGTAACTCCGACAATATGGAAATCGGTAGCTGGGTCGTTGCAATCGGTAACCCACAGGGCTTTGACCACACAGTTACTGCTGGTGTACTGAGTGCGAAGGAACGTAGCATTACCGCTTCGGATGAAGAGAACGGTCAATCGACTAACTATCAACATCTGCTGCAAACCGATGCGTCCATCAACCCTGGTAACTCCGGTGGCCCACTGCTGAACATGAATGGGCAGGTTATCGGTATTAATACCGCTGTGAGCCAGGATGCACAGGGTATCGGCTTTGCGATTCCGTCTAATGTTGTAGCCAAAGTAGTGGAAAACCTGAAAACAGGCAAAGAAGTACCAGCAACACCTGTACCATTTATCGGTGCATCGCTGATGACGCTGACACCTGAAATTTCGCAACAGCTGGGCATTAATACAACAAGTGGCTCCGTCGTAACCGAAGTGCTGTACAGATCACCTGCATATCAAGCTGATCTGCGCTCGTATGATGTAATCACAGGTATTAACGGCACGGCGTATTCCAACAGTCAGGATCTAATCACTGCGATTCAGAAGCTCAAAGTGGGCGATACCGTTACGGTGAATATCATCCGTGATGGTAAGAAAATGGATCTGAAAGTGAAAATTGGCGATCGCAATCAATATCAAAACTCGATCGGTAGTTCGGATAACGAAGGCGGACAATAATCTCGACTCACTCCATGATCCGGCTGGAAGATCATAGCCGGTTTATATAAATGAAAGGCGGAAGGGATATCCTTTCCGCCTTTTGTGTGATTGTATACAGGAAGTAGTGTAAAATGCATTTCGTTGATACAATAGAACCAGTGATCGATCTAAGAACGTTGACCAAAGGAGAAGCCGCGATGAGACCAACTATTTTAATTATTGATGACGATGAAAAGATTATCTCCATGCTACGGCGTGGATTAGCTTTTGAAGGATACGAGGTGCTGACTGCTTCCAATGGAGCGGAAGGCTTGAATAAGATGCTGGAAAATGATCCTGCCCTGATGGTACTGGATGTGATGATGCCACAGGTGGATGGATTCGAGGTATGTCGCCGTGTACGTGAAGCGGGAATTTCCGTGCCGATTCTGATGCTGACCGCGAAGGATGAAGTGGAAAATCGGGTGCGTGGACTGGATGCAGGTGCGGATGATTATCTGGTGAAGCCCTTTGCACTGGAGGAGCTACTTGCGCGTGTGCGTGCTTTGCTGCGCCGTAAACCGGATGCGGATTCGTCCAATACGAACCGTTTGTCGTTTGAAGACCTGACGCTGGATGCGGATGCACGTGAGGTGACACGTGATGGTCAACGACTGGAGCTGACTGCAAAGGAATTCGAGCTGCTGCATCTGTTCATGCAGAATCCGAAGCGTGTGCTTTCCCGTGACCTGATTATGGACAAAATCTGGGGCTATGACTATAGCGGCGAATCCAACGTACTCGAAGTATATATTGCGATGCTGCGCCAGAAGACAGAAGAGCATGGTGGCAAGCGTCTGATTCAAACCATTCGGGGGGCAGGCTACATTTTGAGAAGCAACACCTAAGGAAGGGACTGACAGTATGTCAATACGCTTAAGACTAACAGTATGGTATTCTGGCATATTAGCGGTGACGTTAATGCTGTTCAGTGTAGCAATCTATGCGTTTGTTTATTTTAATACGTATCAGGAGCTGCGTACCCGGCTGCTGGATCAAGTATATCGGATTCAAGTATCAGCAGGTGTGCCTGATAGTCAGGGGCATGTGGATCTGCTGCCATCGGTAAAGGATTATTATCGGTTGATGGAGTCAGGATTTCGAATCAAAATCGGTAATTATACCGATGCTTCACGCGAGCATTCGTATAACGGGAGCTTTCTCACCGTACCTGCTCCTGACAAAATTCCAAGTGATCTACAGCAGGTCGATTATAATGGACGCTCCTACTTAGTTGCCTACGGGGGCATTTTCTCCACGACCAATCCGAATCAGCTGCTGGGCGTGATGATCATTGCAGCCGATATGACCGATTCTAACCAGCTCTTTGACGATCTGCGGGTTACGCTCATTGTTGGCTCGCTAGCAACGCTGTTTATCGCGTTTACACTCGGATTGTTCCTGGCGCGTAAATCGATGGCGCCGATCGGCAAGGTGATCAAGGCAGCGAATCAGATTCAAAATGGAAAAGACCTGAGCGTACGTATCGATTACGATGGGCCATCGGATGAGATCGGTCAGCTAATCAGTACGGTTAACGGGATGCTTGGGCGTACCGAGGTGTTTTATAAGGAGCTGGCAGAGGCGTATACTGCACAGCGTCGCTTTGTCTCGGACGCTTCTCATGAGCTGCGTACACCGCTCACAACGATTCGCGGTAATGTCGATTTGCTGCAAAAGGCATGGAACAAAAAGCCGGACGAAGCGCCGCATCTGGATGAGCATATGCTCAAGGAGCTGTCGATGGAGGCGATCAACGATATTGCTGACGAAGCGAAGCGAATGAGCAGGCTGGTCAATGATATGCTATCGCTGGCACGTGCAGATGCTGGACAGACGATTATTAAGGATAGTCTGCCTGCGGGTGAGCTACTGGAGGAAGTGGTACGTCGGGCGCAGTTTATCCCGCACCGTGCCGAATGGAAGCCTGCTGATATGACGGAGCTGCATGAATATTTTGTGTACGGGAATAAAGATTATTTGCAGCAGATGCTGTTTATCTTTATCGAAAATGCGTTTAAGTATACGCCAGAAGGCACAGTGACGCTGGATACAGTCATTTATCCAGAGCAGATTGGTGTGCGTATTAGCGATACAGGAATCGGTATGGATCAGGAGGAGGTTCCACATATTTTCGAGCGCTTCTATCGTGCAGATGAATCGCGCGGGGTAACGCCAGGAACCGGACTCGGTCTATCGATCGCCAAATGGATTATTGATGCGCATGAAGGCTCCGTAGAAGTCGTTACAGCCAAAGGCAAAGGCACGACGTTTGTGATCTGGCTTCCGTTGGCAGCCGTTCCGGTAGAAGGTGAAATTTTGCCAGAGCGCTTGCCGGATAGTGAGGAAGTGCTCGATCTGCCAGAGACGAAGAAAGAGCAACCGAAAAAAGAGCCAAAGAAAACGATTCTCAAGCCGATTAAAAAGAAACCGGATAAAGAAGAGCCTCCTACCGATAAAAGTGCGGGTGGCGAGTAACCATACCTATGAACAATCACACGATGATTGAACAGGTATAGTGGGAATAAACAAGTACGGTACGAATGCACAAGTACAGTAGGAGTAAGCAGGTACGGTACAATGAGCAGTGCTCGCAGCTTTAAAGACACGCAATCCAATAGGAGCTTTTACTATCAGGTGATAGACTTCATCCTAAATCAATCCTAAGCAACCATCTGAAAAGTAAGCAACAATCAGAGAAGTAATATTAACGATACTCTAGCTCCTTACATGTAGAATGTAAGCGAATGCGATCAGGCACAGCCCAGCGAAATCGGAATAAAGTGACCGGCTTCGCAGGCGGTGCCTTTCTGTTGTTGTCAGAATACGTTATAATGAATGGGTATGGCTATTATGAGCAAACCCGAGAAAGCAGGTGTCTAGCCCAGATGGAAATCGTAAAAATTGCGCCACGTGGATACTGTTATGGTGTCGTTGACGCTATGGTTATCGCACAACAGGCTGCGCAGAATCCTGATCTGCCACGCCCTATTTATATACTAGGCATGATTGTACACAACAGTCATGTGACCAAAGCTTTTGAAGATCAAGGTATCGTTACACTGGATGGCCCGAACCGACTGGATATTCTTGATCAGGTCGAGAGTGGTACGATTATTTTCACCGCTCATGGCGTATCGCCAGAAGTCCGCAGGATCGCTCGTGAAAAGGGATTGACTACGGTTGATGCGACCTGTCCCGATGTGACTCGCACCCACGATCTAATTCGTGACAAAACAGCCGAAGGCTATGAGATCATTTATATCGGTAAACGAAATCATCCTGAGCCAGAAGGTGCGATTGGCGTTGCCCCGGAGCATGTGCATCTGATTGAGAAGGAAGAGGAAATCGCTGATCTAAACGTACAGGCGGATCGTATTCTGATCACCAACCAGACCACGATGAGCCAGTGGGATATTCGTCATATTATGAACAAGCTGCTGGAGAAGTTCCCTGGTGCTGAGGTGCATAATGAGATTTGTCTTGCCACTCAGGTGCGTCAGGAGGCTGTTGCGGAGCAAGCTGGACAGGCGGAGCTGGTAATTGTTGTCGGTGATCCGCGCAGTAATAACTCCAATCGACTCGCACAGGTATCCGAGCAGATTGCTGGTGTAACAGCATATCGAATTTCGGATATTACCGAGCTGGATCGTGAATGGCTGAAGGGCAAGTCCAGAGTAGCGGTGACCGCAGGTGCGTCTACACCAACACCGATTACGAAGGAAGTAATCGGCTATCTGGAAAAATACGATAATGACGATCCATCCACATGGGAGATCGTACGTACCGTAAACCCAGACCGTCTATTACCGCCTGTGCGCGAGAAAAAGGGTAGAACGACCAATCAACCGGTTCGTCGTTAAACGTCGCTTATATCGCTACTGAGGGCGTCTGGTAAGGCTTTTATAGCGTGTAAATGCTGGAACAGTATCATTCTCCATTTCTTTTTATTGTAAAGAAATGGGTAATTAGCACAGCTAAAGAGTATCGCCGATCATTCGGTGATACTCTTTTTTATTTGATCTTAAAGGTTAAGCGGAGCAGTGAGGGGATAACAAGCGAGTACGGTTATATAGGTCTCTATAGCGATGAAGCAACAGGAATGGTGTGAAGGTCTTGACAAGGATGGGCTAAAACGATATATTTACTTTAGTGATTAAAAGCTTAAAAGCGTGTAAGCTAAAAAGCGAACAAGCGTTAAAGTAAATGATAACGCTGAATGATATCGAACATCGAAAATCGTAACGAGCGTGATCTTCCCATCATGGCTCACCAACCCATTCCATATCTGTATAAAACCATACATTGTCCATATCAAAGGAGAGAATGATTATGATCGCAAAAGTATCCAAGCAAGCCTCACAGGAGCAATTAAATGAAATTGTAAGCATGATTCGTGAAGAAGGTGTACAAGCCCACGTTGCTCATGCAGCAGAGGGTATTGTCGTTGGCATGATCGGCAAGGTTACACCTGCACTACAGCAGCGTCTTGAACAGCATACCGTTGTACAGGCAGTGAACAAAGTGTCCAAGTCCTACAAGCTGGCAAGTCGTGAATTTCATCCAGAAAACACAGTGATCGAGATCGGCGATGTACGCATCGGTGGCGGCGAGCTGGTCGTGATGGGTGGGCCATGTGCGGTAGAATCAGCAGAGCAGATTGATGAAATTGCTCGTCTGGTCAAAGCAGCAGGTGGTCAGGTATTACGTGGTGGCGCGTTCAAGCCGCGTACTGGCCCATACAGCTTCCAGGGTGTAGGAGTGGAAGGCTTGATTATGATGGCGGAAGCAGGGAAAAAGCATGGTCTGCTTACGATTACGGAAGTTATGACACCGGAGTATGTAGATATCTGTGCAGAATACGCGGATATTTTGCAGGTTGGTACGCGTAATATGCAGAACTTCGATCTGCTG
Source organism: Paenibacillus hunanensis (assembly GCF_014645615.1). Classification (GTDB taxonomy): domain Bacteria; phylum Bacillota; class Bacilli; order Paenibacillales; family Paenibacillaceae; genus Saccharibacillus; species Saccharibacillus hunanensis. The sequence goes on from NZ_BMMB01000001.1 coordinate 676,294, forward strand.
CGTAAGCTGGGTGAGGTGCGTAAGCCCGTGTTGCTCAAGCGTGGGTTCAGTGCAACATACGATGAACTGCTCAATGCGGCAGAGTACATTCTGGCGGGTGGCAATAAGGATGTAATGCTATGTGAGCGTGGTATTCGTACATTTGAAGGCTACACACGTAATACGCTCGATCTGTCAGCCATTCCCGTTCTTCAGCAGCTCAGCCATCTGCCGGTCATTTCTGACCCAAGTCATGGTACAGGACGTCGTGAGCTGGTCGAGCCGATGACACGCGCTTCTGTTGCAGCAGGCGCAGATGGACTCATTATTGAAATGCATACCGATCCAGACAACTCCATGACCGGTGATGGCGTACAATCGCTATTCCCGGATCAATTCGCACGATTGCTGCGTGAGCTGGAGCAGCTCGCACCGATTATCGGCAAAAGCTTTAACACTGCGAAGGCGCCAGCAGAGCAGTTTGCTGTATCCGCACAGGCATAATACGGAGAGAAACTAACTAAATAGTGAATCGATGAGCAGAAGTGTTCAGCTTGTACAACTGAACACTTCTGCTTGAAATTGAACAATGAACAGGTTGATCACAATAGGATCAGCCTGTTTGGTATATCGTTAAGGATTTTGGTACCAAATTATCATTTTCATCATTTCATGCAAACAAATGCAAAAAAATGAGCATTAATCACAAACCTGCTTCAAAAAAAGCTGATATATCAAGCATTTCCTACTTTTTTTCATACGGGTAAAGCATCGTTTAGAGGCTTAATGGTTGGAATAAAGCTACCGTACTCCCCGTGCGGGGCTTGTAGTTTACGTGTGAAAGGAGTAATATGCCATTTAAATATTATATTCATTTGCTGGTGTGACGCTTTAAAGCGTGTAGTGAATACGTGGTAAGGCATAACGCATCACATTGCTTACACGCTATGCAATCGTTGATTGACGAAGCGATTTCTTTTTTGGTAAGCTATGAAGTGTAAGCATTTCTTACATTTCAGCCAGAAATATATCACATGGCTATTGACGATGTCAGGTTTTTGGTTTTATAATGACGACAGAAAAAAAACGAGAACATGAACATTTGACATTAGAAAAAGTTGCAATGTTCGGAAATTTGGGGAGGAAAGTACAAATGCCGGTAGAAAATGTATTGAAGCTCGCACAGGAAAACAATATTGAGTGGTTCGATTTCCGTTTCGTAGATTTGTCGGGACGTGCACACCATATCTCACTGCCATCTAGCGAAGTGGATGAGGATACTTTTGTGAATGGTGTAGCGTTTGACGGTTCTTCTATTCCAGGCTTCCGCGGTATTGAAGAGTCCGATATGGTTATGATGCCGGATCCAGAATCCGTATTTATCGATCCATTTACAGCTCATCCGACAATCAACGTAATGTGCAACATCTACACTCCAGATGGCGAGCGCTATGAGCGTGACCCACGTGGTATCGCCGAGAAAGCAGAAGAATTCCTGCAATCCAGCGGTGTAGGTACAGCGGCATTTTTCGCTCCAGAATCCGAATTTTTCATCTTTGACGATGTTCGCTACCAGAGCGATACACACGTATCCTCCTATTCCGTAGATTCTAACGAAGCTTTCTGGAATACGAACCGTAAAGAAGAAGGCGGCAACCTTGGTTTCAAAATCCGCAAAAAAGGCGGTTATGTACCTGTTGCTCCAGTTGACTCCCAGCAAGATATCCGCAGCGAAATGTGTCGCCTGCTGGAAGAAGCTGGCCTGAAAATCGAGCGTCATCACCATGAAGTAGCAACAGCTGGTCAAGCGGAAATCAACTTCCGTTTTGATACTCTTAAATTCACAGCAGATAACCTGCTGAAATACAAATACATCGTGCACAACACAGCGGTACAATACGGCAAAACAGCAACATTTATGCCAAAACCACTGTTCGGTGATAACGGTAGCGGTATGCACGTTCACCAATCTATCTTCAATGGCGACACGCCTCTGTTCTACGAAAAAGGCGCTTACGCTAACCTGAGTGAAATGGCTCTGCACTACATCGGCGGTATCCTGTACCATGCACCTGCACTGATCGCGCTGACGAACCCGAGCACGAACTCGTTCAAACGTCTGGTTCCTGGCTACGAAGCACCGGTTAACCTCGTATTCTCCAAAGGTAACCGTTCCGCAGCAGTACGTATCCCGGTAGCTGCTGTAACACCTAAAGGCTGTCGTATCGAGTTCCGTACACCAGACTCCACAGCTAACCCTTACCTGGCGTTCTCCGCTATGCTGATGGCTGGTCTGGACGGTATCAAAAACAAACGCGATCCACGCGAGCTGGGCTATGGTCCTTTCGACAAAAACATCTACGAGCTGTCTGATGAAGACAAACAAGGTATCCGCAGTGTACCTGCTTCCCTTGATGAAGCTCTGGATGAGCTGGAGAAAAACCACGAGTTCCTGCTTCAAGGTGATGTGTTCACAGCAGACTTCATCGCTAACTACATCGCGTTCAAACGCGCTGAAGCAAAAGACGTTGCAATCCGTGTACATCCACACGAATTCAGCCTCTACTACGATTGCTAATCGGCTGACTGCCGATTCACACGGTAATACAAGCCGCAAGGCTGCTGAATCCTCCGGAATGACTGTTCCGGAGGATTTTTTAATAAGTCATCGGGATGTAAAGGCTTTGTTCGGAAATAGCCATAAACTGTCGTTATTCATGCATGCTGTAAAAAATAATCGCTTTGGATGCCAGCGTGACAAAAGACACTTGCTCACCCTGGAAAATGCTGATATCATAGCGATAATTACCACGAACCTGACATCACCTCTTTACAGGGATAAAGATGTCATGCCGAATCTGAAAGGGTGGAGTAAGAGATGACCAAGAGAGCTTATAATTTCAATGCCGGTCCGGCTGCATTGCCGCTGGAAGTGCTGGAGCGCGCTCAGAAGCAGTTTGTAGACTATGAAGGTACGGGAATGTCGATTATGGAAATGTCGCACCGTGGAGCGGTGTATGAAGGCGTACATAAAGAAGCTGAGCAGCGTCTATTATCTCTGCTGGGTAATCCGGAAGGATTTAAGGTGTTATTCCTGCAAGGTGGCGCGAGCACGCAGTTTGCGATGATCCCAATGAATCTGCTGGGTGAAGGTAAAGTGGGTAGCTATGTGGATACAGGGAGCTGGGCAGGCAAAGCGATTAGCGAAGCGAAGCTGCTTGGGGAAACGCAGGTTGCTGCTTCGACTAAAGAAGATAATTACATGCGTGTACCGACGGCTGATGAGCTACAGATTGCTCCAGACGCAGCTTATGTGCATCTAACTTCGAATGAAACGATCGGTGGCGTGCAGTTTAAGCAATTCCCGGACACAGGCGATATTCCGCTAATCGTGGATATGTCGAGTGACATTTTAAGCCGTCCACTGGATATGAGCCAATTCGGCATGATCTATGCGGGCGCGCAAAAGAACCTAGGACCTTCAGGCGTAACAGTTGTTATTGCACGCGAAGAGCTGGTAAATAATTCACCAAAGCATATTCCGACGATTTTCCGTTATGACACTCATCTTAGCAATGGATCGTTGTACAATACACCGCCATCGTTTGCGATTTATATGGTTAATGAAGTGCTGAAATGGATTGAAGAGAAGGGTGGCCTTGAAGGCGTAGAGCGTCTGAACGAGCAAAAGGCGAACCTGATCTATGATGCGATCGATAACAGCAATGGTTTCTACAAGGGTGCAGCTCATACGGATAGCCGTTCCCATATGAACATTACTTTTAGGCTGGAAACGGAAGAACTGGAAAAAGCCTTTATTAAGGCATCCGAGCAAGCAGGCTTTGTTGGTTTGAAGGGACATCGTAGCGTAGGGGGGCTGCGCGCATCGATTTATAACGCTGTACCGTACGAAAGTTGTAAAGCGTTGGTAGAATTTATGCAGGATTTCCAGAAAAAACACAGCTAATAGAGCAACTTTTATAGCTCGTTTGCGTTAAAAAGAACAAGCCTTCCCTTCTGGGAGGGCTTTTTTTAAAAATATTCAACTATTTTTTGTCAAAAGCTGTCGCAATTTACCGAGATAGGTTATAATCAAAAAGAACTAGATAAAAGGTGGAAACAGAACTATGGCACTACACATTGTATTGGTCGAACCAGAGATACCAGCGAATACTGGCAATATTGCCAGAACATGCGCAGCTACAGGGATTCACCTGCATCTTGTGCATCCTTTGGGTTTTAGAACAGATGATGCTACTCTCAAAAGAGCCGGTCTTGATTATTGGCATGCTGTAAATATCGAGTATCATGATTCTTTTGAAGAGGTTCAAAAGTCCTACACTGGTCATCGCTTCTTTTATGCCACTACCAAGGCTAAAAACAGATATTGTGACTTCCAGTTTCAGGATGGCGATTTTTTCGTGTTTGGCAAGGAAACGAAGGGGCTGCCACCTGAGCTAATTGCAGCTAATCCGGAGACAGCCATGCGCATGCCGATGTCTGGTGATGTCCGCTCGCTGAACCTGTCCAATTCAGCGGCCATCATTGTATATGAAGCATTGCGGCAATTGGATTTCCCCGGCCTGAGCTAAAAGCAGCTTCGGGTGCAGTGAGAAAAGTCTTGCTTCTAAAAGAAAGAATAGAAATTAGTAAAAGTTAGCAGGATTCAACAAGTAAGCGAAGAATATACAGAGAAGTGAAATAGAGAATATATAGTTTATATTCCAAATTTTATTACACTGATATTCTTCCTTCACTTGTTATCGAGTATATGCATCAGGCACATACTCCAGTATCAATTACAGAGAGGTGTATAATTGTATGAAACCGGCAGGCGTTGTACGTAAAGTTGATCAATTGGGAAGAATTGTGTTGCCAAAGTCGCTGCGTAAAAGATATCAAATGAATGAAGGAGACCCGGTTGAAATTCTTGTACAGGGTGATCATATCATTCTGGAAAGATATCGTCCGAAATGTGTATTCTGTGGCTCTATGGAAGAAGTGAGCGAGTTTAAGGATCGCTATATTTGCGCACAATGCGTGACTGAAATGAACTTGATTCCTAAAAATGCCTAATTTATTTAATGAGTAACATGTAAGGGGATGAGTGACCAGGATAATGCCTGTGCAGCAGCAATTGGACAGGTAGCACACTGCGCCATGCCATTCGAATTGGTCCCATACAAATATGAATCATCTCCGGTCGCTTTGATTGTAAATATAAAGACCTTCCAGCCTGATCTCAGGTCGGAAGGTCTTTTTTGCAGACGGTTAGCAGACGATTATGTTTTACTGCTATACTCTCCATGCTCTGTATAAAACATGCTGCTGCTCATGCGAAAGCACTATCGATACATAGTCTTACCCTTATTTGAAAAAGAGAAAGTTCGTAGCTACCGGACGAAGCGAGCCATCGGATGGATGATTGACGACACGCCCATTTAAAATGAGCGAGGTGGAGCCGCCGCCATCCAGATTGTAGGCATCGATCACGCCCATTTTATACAGCTTATCCTGTAGCTCCTTGAGTGTGGCTCCAGAGCTACCATTCTCATTGTAGCCGTCTGCGGCAATGACGATCAGTTGATCATCCTTGTACTTACCAATGACGGTACGCGGAGCACGTAGTGGAGTGTTCTGCCATTTGGCTGGGATCGGTGTTTTTTGACCATTTTGAATCAGAATCGGTACAAAGGAAGCACCGAATGAAGGTGATAAAGCATCGAGCTTTTGCTGATTGGAGAATTTGCCACCGATTAGCTGACCTGAATTGTTCAGACCGACAAAGAACAGATCCTTAAAGCTTGGCTGAAAGCCACTTACATACTGACCATTCAGCATCGTCGTGCTAAGCGGATAGCGCTTGCCTGCTGAATCGGCAAAGCCACCTGCGTTAATACCAGCGATTGCGCCATAGCGCTGGGTGGCGGTTAAGGTCGTTTCTGCTCCGCCAAAGGAATCCTTGCCAAGCGTCATTTTCATCGCTTCTGGATCGCGTAGCTTGATCTTCATCGCATAGGCGCGATACGAGCCTGGGTTCAGACGATACAGCTCAATATTGATGCGCTGACTATTCACACGCTCGACTGCGGCACCAAGCCTTGAGGTAATGCGCCTGTTGTAAATCTGCTCTGGCTTTTGCGCCTGCGTCGAAGCCGTACGCACGATCGATGACATCGCTGAGGTCGTGCGATTGTACAGACGTGTCGTTTTCTCAATCGAGGCGGATGTTTGTGCAGCAACCTGCTCTGCCTGCTGCAAGCCATTCATAATGCTTGATGTCTGCTCGCTTAGTGCTGTACGGGGCTTATAGGGCTCTAGCTCGAGCGGAATACTTACGTCATGCGACTGAAGCAACAGCACCGCGAACACGCCGACAAAGGGCGCAATCGCTAGCAACAGCAAACGATTGATCCGTCTAATACCTTTGTTCATTTGAGCAGCTCCATTTTCTTTTGTAGCGTATTGAGTTGCTTTTGTACTTCATTAAGCTGGGTATACAGCTTGTTACTATTATCCGTCTTGTTGCTGGCATTGTCCTTTGTAAAGGTGAGCAGCTCGTTAAAGGAATCGACCTTGCTTTGAAGCTGCTCCATCTCCTTGGACATCGTTGTCAGGCGAGTCTCATAATCACTTTGCAGGGTAGCGATCTGTCGCTCCGTATCCGCCTTGATCGCGGTGATCATCTGCTGTTTCAGGTGATTGCTATATAGATACGCTGCTGTTGCTCCGAGCGCAATAATGACGATCAAAAACACCAAAAACCATCGTGCAGAGGTGCCGCCTGAGGGCCGCGGACGTGTCATGGAGCGCGAAGTAGGCTCTGATTTGGAATCCATGTCGGATCACCTCGTTTTGTTATTATTTTGAACAAATTTCATTCTAACATGTGGGTAAGGGTGCGTCCATTTCCGAAATAGGTATACATGTCACCAATGAAGCCTCCTGTTGAACAGGCATCGTGTAAGTCTAGAAAATAATATTTTACCTGTATGAATATATAGAAGAAAAGCAGCAGATAGGATTAAAATTCCACTACTATTGACCGATATGTAACTATACAGTCATAACAATTAGCAAGCAAAAGTCCGCAAAATAGATGGATTGATACAGGGAGGAAGTGCCCCAATGGATAGCGTATGGAAGGTTATCATGATTGATAATCATCCGGCATTAATGCTGGGAACGAAGATCATATTGGAAGAAACCGAAAGCTTGAGTGTCGTTGGTACAGCAAGCTCGGTCAAAGATGGGGTTAAGCTTGCCGCACGTACAAGCCCTCATCTGATTCTGCTGGATGACTCACTGCCAGAGGGCAATGCAGAATTTTATTTGCGCCAGATTAAACGCAGTAGTCCGGACAGCCATGTGATTGTACTGACGGGAGATAATAATCTATCGCTATTTGCCGGGCTGATGAGCATGGGTGCAAGTGGCGTGCTTTCCAAGGAATCCTCGCCTGCCCAATTGCTGCATCTGATCAGCGGCTTGCGTCAGGGATTAACGGTCATTCCATTATCCTGGCTAAGTCAGGGCGTTGTACCGGTGCCTGCTCAAATTCCGACCGATGGCTATTTTGAGCTGTCTCAAATTGAACACACCATCATGACGCAGATTACACAGGGGTTTACATACGATAAGATCGCTGAGACGATCCGTGTAAGCCGTCGTTCTGTTGATAATTATCTACGTAAAATTTATGACAAGCTGGGTGTGAGCAGCCGTGCACAGGCGATTGAGAAATACACGCTGTATTCACATACCGCTTCATTCAAGGGTGCGCTGGAAAGCCTTCCGAATGTGATTGCTGTGGAGTCCTCTGTCGGTATCGAGCCGATTCGTACATTAAAGACCAAAGGCGCGTCAAAAAAGGTTGCTCTGGATTCAAGTTCAGGTGTATGATCTTGAAAAAGCATCGTACAGGAGGCTGAAACGGTGAAATTTTCATTTGCATCCAGAGTAAGCAAAATGCCGCCCTTTTCGGTTCGTCCAGATCGCCGTGCACAGCGCCGCGAATCGTGGATCTCGCTGGCAGAGGAATTGCCAGCAGAAGAACTGTTTCCGCTTGCTCAGCTGGGTGAAGCGGCAGGTGCGGTATTTTCAGCTGGTCCGCTTGCGCTGCAATATGGCGATGTTGCCGGTTCACTGGCATTACGACAATGGCTGCATAGTCGCTGGCAAAAGGATCAGAAGCTGGTGGTAGACCCGGCGGATATTTTGCTCACCTCAGGGAGTCAGCAGACGATTGACCTGCTCGTTCGCATTTATGTGAATCATGGTGATGTGGTGTTGATCGAATCGCCTGCACCACCAGGCTGCTTGCAGGTATTGCATTTGCAGGGAGCGCATGTGATTCATGTAGAATGCGATCGTGATGGCATGCGACCCGAGGAGCTGGAGCGCCTGATCGCTCAGCATCAGCCCAAGCTGCTGTTCGTATCGCCGAACTTTGGCAACCCGACAGGTAGAGCATGGACGCTGGAGCGACGTAAGGCGGTGCTGGAGCTGTGTCGCAAGCATGAGCTATTGATCGCAGAGGATGATGCGTATGGCGATCTGCATTTTGGATCGGAGCCGGTACGCTCTTTTCGACGTCGATATCCGAGCTTATTTCAGCTGGATCGGGAGCTGGGTGGGAATCATGTGCTGTACATCGGTTCCTTTAGCAAAACGATCGTGCCTGCACTTCGTATTGGCTGGGCAGCTGGCGATCCACAGCTCATTGAGGTGCTATCGGCAGCGAAGCAGACCGCTGACTGGCAATCCAGCACGATGAACCAGGCAATTTTACTGCGTTTGCTACAATCGCCACGCTTTGATTGGGATAGCCATATTACGATGCTCAATCGGGAATACGATATTCGGCTCAAGCTGATGCTGGAGCTGCTCAAACGGCCGAACTGGCGTGGTACAGAGGTAGAAGTACCCGTAGGCGGCATGTTTTTATGGGCGCATTTACCGGAGGAGCTGGATGGAGAGCAGCTATTGGAGCGTGCGCTTGCGAAGGGTGTATCCTTTTTACCGGGCAGACGCTGTTATGCTGACGGACAGGGTAGTAGCTATATTCGGCTGAATTTTACCCATCCGGGGCGTGAGGAATTGCTGCTTGGTATGAATCTGATTTCGGAAGCCATTGCTGAAATGAGAGGCTGATGCTTCGAGTTGTAGCAGCAATGGCTGGCAGAAGGGCAAGCAGTCGGTACCGTCATACATAGACAATGCTGAATCATACACCTTCAGGTGTGCATATACATGAATATATGAAAAAGCCGCAGGGATGATGATCCATTCTGCGGCTTTTTGCTGGGATGGGGCGGAACATACTAGCGTGGTCGGTGCTTCTCCAGATTATTTGGCTGGTTCAGAGGATGCGTAATACAAGATTCATGCTGTATTTACATTGTTGCATCGTAAATACATCGATTTCGTTTAACATGAATCGTCTACTGGGAACCAAAGCGATTCATAATGTGCATATAATCATCCAGTGCCTGCTTGCCAGCATCAGTCAGGCGATAGCTTCCACGGGCGATGCGTTCAAACCAGCCATAGTAGTTCGCCTGCATAATTGTAGCCGCGGAGGCAACGCCACTCTGTTCTCTAAGCTCGCGCGGAGAGATGCCTTCGCGTGAACCGAGTGCCTGCGCTACGCGTAGCGCCTTTTCACGATACGCGGTGACGAGCTTTACGCCTGTACTGCCGCCCAGATTATAATCACCGCTTCGTTCAGCAAGCTCTCGTACAAGTCGTTCGCGGCGGCTACCTTTGCGCGGAGTGACTGTAGTGACAGAGACGACAGGCTTGCACAGAATTTCCACCAGTGGCGATTTGGTTTTGTAAAAGGTCACCGTGATCAGTCCGAGTCCAAGCCGCTCACATAATACAATCAGCTCGCTCCAGCGCTGGTTAGCGGCGCCTTTTTTGGCGCGATTGCGTTCGACGGCAACATACACATTGCTGCTTAGCTTTTGCCGCTCGATTCCTTGCAGCAGCAGTGCCAGATTAAATGTTTTTTTGATCTCGATAATCAGGGGCTCGTTCTCGTTATGTTTTACACCGACTAGATCACAATGTCGTACTTCGCTTTTGACTTCATAGCCCTGTTTGACAAAGAAATGCTTGATCGGTAAATAAAGCTCGGTTTCGCGTTGTACTGCCATATCGTATACGTTCTCCTTCATAGCTGGATCATCGAGATACTCCGTGATCCTGTTCAAGCGTCTGTTCTGTTTACCATTATAAAGGAATACTATGACCCTATAAATAGTAGATACGTGTTCATATTCTTTCTGGAGCAATAGATCAAACGAAGAATGCGAAGCGAGGTTAGCGAAGCATCCATGATTATGATCTGAAATTCGACATCGACTCCTAAAATTCGGCATTCTTTACTAAAATAACGGTAGCATTGATCCGATGTAAATATTAATAAGTAATTATTGAGTAATTATGTGAAAATAAGTGAATTTGATATGGGTGAGGATCCATACGGGGATATAAAAAAAGGGGGACGTTTAGCATGATTAATGTTGTCGCAACACGTTTGAGACAATTGGAATATATAGGTTTGACTGAAAAAGAATTATCTTTATTATCTAAGCATCGCGATATATTCGCAAAAGTTGTAGATGAGGTCGTCGATTACTTTTACAACCATATAGAACGTTATCCTGATCTACAGCAGGTGATTCAGCGCAATCAATCCTCTGTCCATCGACTCAAGCAGACCCAGCGAGATTACTGGCTATCTCTAGCTGGTGGAAAAGTTGATGACGAATTCATCGAGACGCGTTTGAAGATTGGACGCATTCATTCGCAGATCGGTCTGAATCTGGATTATTATCTAGGTACGTATATGACCTATACAGACATTTCAGCACGCGTACTCAGTCGAGAGCTGCCGGAGGAATGGATCGACGTGCTGAATGCACTGACCAAAATGTTCAATCTGGATTCACAGCTTGTGCTGGAAGCCTATGGGGAACGTGAGCAAAGCCAGATTCGCAAAATGGGTGAGCAAAAGGAGCATATGCTAGCGGCAATTACCGAGGTTGTGAATCGAATTAGCGATATGATCGCGCGTTTGAATGCGAATGCACGTGCGATTTCAGATTCTGCCAGTCATATCGCGTCTACTCAAGAAAACTCGCTTCAAGAAATGAATATGCTGGGCGATGAAGTGAAGCAAATCGGTAAAGTAGGCTCGCTTATGCGTGAGTTGTCCGATCAGACCCATCTACTCGGACTCAATGCATCGATTGAAGCGGCTCATGCGGGCGAATATGGAAGAGGCTTTAGCATTGTCGCTCAGGAAGTGCGTAAGCTGGCAGGCTCTTCCCATAGTGCGCTACAGGATATCAACGGTACACTGGAAGTTATTTTGCGTAAGCTTGCTCAGGTAGAGGGCGATTTTAAGCAAAATGTAGAATTATCCCATCAGCAAGCACAAAGCTCGGAGGAGCTGGCTATTTTTGCTCATACGATTGAAGAGGTTGCGCGTGAGCTTGCCGCACTTCAGGAGAGTTAAAATACGCGCTAGCAGATGAAAAGGGTAAGCCATAAAATTTTAAAAAGTGCATTCGATGAAATATTTGCCTTCTATCGAAGTGATAGAGGGCAAATATTTCGTCACTTGTTCGCATAACAACAGACATACTTAGTTTTATGGCTTTAAAAAACAACACAAAATCCCTTAAAAATTAATGCCAGAAAAAAGCAGAAGTTCTTTGACATTTTGAATCAACAGTGTATAATGGGAATAGTGCGATTAATTTTACGAAATAAGGTGATTACTCATGAAAAAAGAAGGACATCCTCAATTTCAACAGGCTATTTTCCTGGACCCTAGCTGTGGATATAAATTCCTGAGTGGAACAACGAAGTATTCCAGCGAAACTATGGAGTGGGAAGATGGTAACACTTACCCTGTAATTCGTGTTGATACCAGCTCTGCTTCTCATCCGTTCTACACTGGTAAACAAAGAAACGCAGACGTGGGTGGCCGCGTAGACAAGTTCAACAAAAAATACGGCTTGAAATAAGACCGATTTACGATGAACTTCTCTTCATAACCGTTTCGGTTGTGAACCGTCATAAAAAGCGTACCGCAAGCATTCATTGAGTGCATGCTGGTACGCTTTTTTTGTATGCCTATGGATATACATCTATTGCAAGCAATCTGCTAGATCGATACGGCATGTTCGTAAAGAGGATGTACAGTATTGTATGAGCATCATAAAAAAAAGTGGAAGCTCTATCCAAAAGTTTATATTGCGTTTACATTGTCCATACACTGTCTGCAAATTAAGCCTTTATACTGATCAAGAAACGTGCTGCTCTTGTATACATTCAAAGCTACGTAAAATGATGGAAGCCGATTCTGCTGAAAAACGGTGAAAACAGATGGAGTTGACTAACATGATGGAGCTTACTATTCTTGGTGGTCCCGGAGAGCATGGCCGTTCCAGCTATCTGCTTCGGCGCGACGATCAGTATATATTGCTTGATTGCGGAATGGATATACAGCCGGAATATGATGGGGAGCGTGCCAGGCTTGGGCCGATTATGCCGGGGCTACAGGCGGTCTTTTTATCGCATGCTCATGAGGATCATAGCAGCGGTCTGCAAATCCTACAGCATTATGGATATCAAGGCGAGATTTGGACGACCCGAGCTACAGTGCGCCAGCTACCTGTCTGTCTGAAAAAGATGGAATATGAGCGTTATGCGCTTACGGAGGCGGGTAGCGTGCATGCACAGGCGGAAGTCACGAGCAGAGACGAGCTGCAATTTCGCTATCTTGAGGATATGGCGCCGCCCGGAGAATGGATCTCGATTCGTCCAGAGCTTGAAATCTGCTGGGGACGAGCTGGGCACTTACCGGGTTCGATCTGGATTACGCTCAATTGGTATGGCAAAAAAATATTTTATACTGGCGATTACAGCGCCGAGTCGCGCTTGCTACAAGCGGATCGCCCACTGCATCATTCACGTATCGTATCACGCGCTCATCCGTTGCCCGGGCAAATTCCCGATCTCGATCTGGCGATTGTAGATGCGGCGTATGGTGTGGATACCGATCGGCAGGGCAATAAGCTGGCTCAGCTTGGTCGGTATATGAAGGAAACACTGCTACACTCAGGTACTGTGCTATTGCCGGTGCCTGTGTATGGACGTGGGCAGGAGCTGATGCTATGGGCGTACGAGCAGTTTCCCAAAGTTCCGATTCTGGTCGAGCAGGAATTGCTGGATGCGCTGAAGCTTTTTGCTTCCGACGAGCAATGGCTACAGCCAGATGGAGTAGGGCGAATTGAGCGACTGCTTCAATCAACGCGCCTACATAGCATGACTGATGATTCATCCCGTGAGGCGTTAATTCAAGCTCATTCCTCTGCGCTCATTTTTACCGATGATGGCATGATGCAGTCAAGTAAGGCGCAGCAGCATTATATGCGAGTCGCAGCAAGGCAGGATAATCGTGTAATTTTCACAGGCGATCTGGCACAGGGGTCGTTTGGACGGACGCTCATGATGGATATGGAGCATCGGGGCTGTCAGATTCTCCATGTGCGCTACAAGGTGCATCAGGGGCTACCGGATGTGCGGCAAATGCTGCTCGATCTGAAAAGTCCGCGTACCCTGCTCGTGCATGCACCGGTTCCACGAACCGATGGACTGGCATTGCGTCTGGAGCAGGAGGGCTTTCAGCAGGTGCACTCCTTGCTAGCAGAGGAGCAGCTCGTATTTGGTTAACAGGTAATCGATTAGAAAAGAAGCGTACAGCCGGGCATGGACATGCGGCTGTACGCTCTTTTTGTATGCTGATCTGGCTTGAGTCGGTCTACAAGCGAAGCCTTTCAGGGGCATAGTATGGATTGGCACTATAGAACAATAGATGGATGGTGTTCGTATGTTTCGTGTGCTTCCCTCGTATGGGACATACGGATTCATCCTGTAGGCGAACCGAGCGCTGCTGTCGGTTCATTCAAGCAAGCAGCAAAGCGATGAATCAAGCCGGAGTAATGGCGTTCCTTGTTGTAGGCGTAATACAGATAGCGGCGTAGCTGCTGATCCGGCAAGCTATGCATATGAAGCCTACCGCTACGAAGCTCCTCCTCGACTGCCATCCGTGAAAGAAATGCCGCGTAACCGCCCAGCATCACGGCACGCTTGATTGCTTCGGCAGAATCTAGCTCGATAAAGGAAGGAATCTCAAGCCCGCTATCTCGCATCCAGCGATCGCTAATCTGGCGTGTGCTGGAATCATGACTATGTAGCACCAGACGACTACGCTGTAGCACCTCCAGATTCAACTCGGCTTCATTAGCCAGCGGATGATCGGGAGTGAAGATCACCACCATCTGATCTTCACCGATCAGACCTTTCACAAGGGCAGGATGCTCAAATGGTTCAGTAAGCATGATGCCCATATCGATCTCATGATTGATTAGCATATCGCGAATGACCGGCGCGGTCTTGACTGCAATCGAGAGCTGTACACCTGGATGCTGATGGCTAAACGTATGAATCAGATCAGGCAGAAAATACGTGGCTGGCACATAGCTCGCTCCGATACGCAGCTGTCCTCGCTCCAGTGCACCAAATTCCTGTACAATTCGTTTGGACTCGGCAGCGAGTGCATTGATTTTAGTCGCATAATGCAGCAATGCCTTCCCCGGCTCACGTAGCAATATTTTGCCACCGCGCGATTCGAATAGCGTGACACCCATTTCCTTTTCCAGACTCTTCATATGAAAGGTAACGGTTGGCTGCTTCAAGCCTAGCTCATCAGCGACGGCTGTAATTTTCTGATGGCGATTCAGCAGCTCGACAATTTGTAGTTTGATCAGGTTCATTTCACACCTCCACCTTCAATCTAGCATAGAATTATTCGATGATTATCAAAATAGAGCATAGTAAAAATTGATATTTCGTTTACATTCCCCACACATGCCGGACAAATTCACCTTTTATACTGAGTTCAGTAGAGCAAATGATTCGCTGCCTGCTGGTGAATGTTAGCCAGTATTCATAGATCATCGATAAAGCAACAAGTACATAGAGGGGAGCAAGGCAGATGACAGAAATTACGCTTCGAGGCGTAAGCAAGAGCTATGATGGTGTGCAGGCGCTGAAACCTGTAGACATGATTATCCCAGCTGGTAAATTCACCACCCTGCTGGGGCCGTCTGGATGTGGCAAAACGACATTACTACGGCTGATTGCCGGGCTGGAAACGCCGGATAGCGGTGAGATTGTAGTCGATGGTCAGCCAGTGTTCTCGCAGACACGCCGGGTGAACCTGCCTCCGCATAAGCGCCATTTTGGCATGGTCTTTCAGGAATTTGCCCTGTGGCCTCATATGACCGTATACGAAAATGTAGCATTCAGCCTCAAAGCCAATGGGCAAAAACATAAAATCCGCGAGCGTGTCCAGCATGCGCTGGAGCAGGTACGCCTGACAGACATGGAAAAGCGGCATCCGCATCAGCTATCTGGCGGTCAGCAGCAGCGCGTTGCCTTTGCCCGAGCGATCGTCATGCAGCCAGGACTCATCCTGTTTGATGAGCCGCTGAGCGCGCTGGATGCGATGCTGCGAGAGGATATGCGAGATGAGCTGATGAGTCTGGTACGTGAGCTTGGTCTAACCGCGCTATATGTCACGCATGATCAGACGGAAGCGATGTCGATGTCGGATGAGATTATGGTCATGCAGTCGGGCAATGTATTGCAGCGAGGAACACCGGAGCAGATTTATCGCGAGCCCGTGCATCCATTCGTCGCTCGCTTTATCGGTCGGTCGAATTGGATCGAGCCAGAGCAGACGCTATTTCGTCCAGAGCATGGACGCTGGGAAGCAAAGGGAGAAGCTGGAGAGCACAGCTATACGGCTACCGTACAGCGGGTTAGCTATATGGGCGATCGATATGAAATTGAGCTGAATGCTGGAGAAGGACGTAGCTGGACCGCGTATCACGATCAGCGCATGATCATTGGGAGTATCGTACAGCTCTACGTTTCAGCGGAGCATCTGTGCACGGTGGGTGAGCGTACAAGTACAGCAACAGAAAAAATGGATGCGAACGATACGTCATCTTCATCTGTAGGAAGACAGCATATTTCATAAGAGGTGCTAAGGACAAGCTAGAAGTAGTTACGTTCTTATCCTTTAACATATGTGGGGCTATTCCTGCCTTATCCGATGCAATAAGTCACATAAGAGCATGTACAACGGTGCATCAAATCAAACGTTTAATCCCTTTACCTACTATTATTGAGGAGGAATTATTTATGAATTGGAATCAGATGTGGAAAACGACAGGTATGCTGGCTGTAACAGCAATGCTCGGTACGGCACTGGCAGGCTGCGGTAATACAGGCAGTAACAGCACAACGAGTGCAGCAGGTAGCACAGCGAGTAAGGGCGACAACACGCTCGTCGTTTACAGTGCAGGCCCGGAAGGACTGGCAAAAAAGATCGAGGCTGGCTTTGAAGCGAAAACAGGCATTCAGGTCGAAATGTTCCAGGGCACAACAGGAAAGGTCCTGTCTCGTATGGAAGCCGAAAAATCGAATCCGGTCGTCGATGTGGTCGTACTAGCATCTTTACCGTCTATGCAATCGATGGCCAAGGAAGGCATGACCCTGCCTTATCCAGAAGCAGCTAATCACGATAAGCTGGTGAAGGACTGGTCAGATGCTAATGGTAACTACTTTAGCTATAGCGCATCTGCTCTGGGCATTGTGTATAACACCAAACAGGTGCAAACGCCGCCTACCTCATGGGAAGAGCTAACACAGCCACAATGGAAGGATAAAGTGAACATTCCTGATCCATCGTTGTCCGGTTCAGCACTGGATTTCATTACAGGCTACCTGAGCGCGAAGGGCGATAGCAGCTGGTCGCTGTTCCAGCAATACAAGCAAAATGGTGTAGCGATGGCAGGTGCTAACCAGGAGGCGCTTGATCCCGTCATTACAGGGGCGAAGGATGTTGTTGTGGCAGGCGTAGATTATATGGCATACAAAGCGAAAAAAGATGGCGAGCCTGTCGATATCGTATATCCATCTGAGGGTACAGTCATTAGTCCGCGCCCAGCTGCGATCATCAAAACTACCAAGCATGAAGAGCAAGCGAAGCAATTTATCGACTATCTGCTGTCTGATGAAGCACAGCAGCTTGTAGCTAAAGCGTACCTGCTGCCAGGACGTACAGATATCAAGGCTGAGAATCGTACGAATCTGTCGGATATTAAAACCTATCCAGTGAAATGGGATTGGATGGACGAGCACGGTGCAGACGTAACAACTCGCTTTACCGAGCTGTACAAGTAAGCTTCGGTTTGAAGTAAAGGGGATGGCACAATGACACATACATCAGGATACTGGTTTCAAAGATGGAGTACGGTCGCAGCATTTTTGCTGCTGACCGTACTGATTGTTTTACCACTTCTGCTCATTTTCCGTACCGCGATCGATAGCGATGGAACGATCGATTGGCTGGCACCGTGGCATACGATTACGAGCAGCAGTCTCGGTTCGGTTATGCTAAATTCACTCTGGCTTGGCGCGCTTGTGATTGTGCTTACGACGCTACTGGCATTGCCACTAGCCTGGATTATGGCACGCTCAGCGATTGGACGCTGGCGCTGGCTGGATGTCATTCTACTTATTCCATTCATGACTCCGCCCTATATCGGCTCGATGGGCTGGATGCTCTTTATGCAAAAGAACGGGTATATGGAGCAATTGCTGCCTGCATCTGCGGCATGGACGCCTGCATTTTTCAGTCTGGGTGGCATGGTGCTGATTATGAGCTTGCATCTGTTTCCATTTTTGTATCTGATTTTGCGTAATACATTGCTACAAATTAGTGGTAGCACAGAGGAGGCAGCTGCTCTGCACGGCGGTTCGCCTGCGTATCGCTTTCGCCGAATCATTTTGCCATTGCTGCTATCCAGCTATGTGATGGGGGCTTTACTTATTTTTGTCAAAACGATTGCGGAGTTTGGTACACCGGCTACATTTGGACGCCGGATCGGCTATTATGTGATGACCTCGGAGATTCATACATACATTTCCAGCTGGCCGATTGATTTTGGAAAAGCAACTGCGCTCGCCTCCCTACTGCTCAGTGTATGTCTGGTCATGTGGTACATCCAAAGTGTGCTGAGTAGCCGATATTCGTATCGTTTGACCGGAGGAAAGGGCAGTCGTCAGAGCGGCTATCGCTTAGGGGGCTGGAAGGGTGTACTGAGCTGGGCGTATGTGATCATATTGCTGGTACTGTCGATTGGGATTCCGTACTTCTCTGTTATTACCGCTTCGCTGCTCAAGCTGCGTGGTATCGGCATTGCGGCAGGAAACTGGACGTTAGCGCACTATGCTGAACTATTACAGCCAGGCTCCGACAGTATGCAGGCGCTGATCAATAGCTTCACCTTATCGCTAGCTTCCTCGACGATTGCCGTAGTGATCGGTACATTCCTGGCACTCAAGGTGGATCGCAGTCGCCGTTTATCGCAAAAGTGGATCGATCTGTTCAGCCTGATGCCGAATACGGTTCCCGGCATTGTAATTGTCGTCGGACTTATTCTATTCTGGAATTCATCCTGGATGCCTGTACCGCTGTACAATACATATGGCATGGTCGTGTTAACGTATGTGGTGCTGTTTCTGCCGTATACCGTGCAATATGTCAAAGCAAATTACGGTCAAATTGACTCGATTCTGCTGCAAGCAGGTGCGATGTCGGGCGGTCGTCCATTATACGTGTTCCGTCGTATTTTGCTACCGCTGCTCGTGCCCGGTATTATTGCGGGCTGGATGATGACTTTTACTATTTCAAATCGTGAGCTGGTAGCGTCCCTGCTTATTCTCCCGCCGTCGATGCAGACGTCCGCCACGTATATTTTTGCCCAGTTTGAACAGGGAGCTGTCTCGATGGGGATGGCTATGGCAGTCGTATCGGTCGGTATTACGACGATTCTGCTGCTCATTCTGAATGCATTGCCTGCTACAGGCAGTAAGCAGCCGTAAGTATCGTATGCAATTAACGATACTTGGCGGAGCGGGAGAGCATGGGCGTTCCAGCTATTTGCTGACCGAGGAAGGACAGCATATTGTACTGGATTACGGTGTGAAAAAAGAAGACGGCGGGCAATATCCGCTGGTGGATAATATAGAGGAGATGATCGGCGGCTTGCAGACTGTCTTTCTATCCCATGCCCATGAGGATCACTGTATCGCGTTGCCTATTTTATATCGGCATGGCTATCAGGGACAGGTGTGGACGACAAGAGCGACAGTACAGCAGCTGCCAGCGTATTTTAACGCATGGCGCAATTATACAGATGGGCGTCATGTAACACGTCCATATGATGATGAGGATGAGCAGCGTATAGGTTATCGCTATCTGGAGGATGTTGTTCCCGCCGGACAATGGGGACAGCTTCAGCCCGGACTGGACATCTGCTGGGGACGTTCGGGGCATCTGCCCGGTTCGATCTGGCTCACCTTATGCTGGAAGGGAAAGTATATTTTCTTTTCCGGTGATTATACGTCTGAATCGCAGACACTGGTGGCGGATCGACCGCTCTATCTATCTCATTCTCTCAACCGAGCAGAGGTGTTACAGACGGTTCATGGCGAATTGGAGCGTCCCGAGCAATGGCTATGGAGGCAGCAGTCAGGTAAAATGGCGCCAATCCTACCGCAGCTGGATCTCGCTATTGTGGACGCCGCCTATGGAGACGATCCAGAATCACAAGTCGAAAAACTGCATCAGCTCAAGACACATATAGATGAAGCTATCCAAATGGGTGGCTCCATTCTACTGCCTGTACCGCTCTATGGACGAGGACAGGAGCTATTATTATGGGTAAGTGAGCAATACCCGCATATTCCATTGCTTGTAGAATCGGCATTGCTGGAAGGCTTGCAGCTACTAAGAAGCTATACCGATTGGCTGCATCATGGAGTTGAGCAGCGGATCGATCAATTATGGCATCATGCACAGCTATATCCGCTATCCGATGCAGCGGAAACCGATAGACGATATGCACAATATAGCAGTAAAATAATCTTCACCCCAGACGGAATGCTGCAAACGAAGCTGGCACGTCAGCACTATGAGCGACTACAGCATGACCCACACAGCAAAGTGATCTTTACCGGGCATCTTGCCAAAGGCTCGCCTGGCAGTCAATTAGTCGCCACTGCGCAGCCCTGTAACGGTTGTCAGATCGAGCGTGTTCGTTACAAGGTGCATCAGGGCTTACCGGATGTGCAAAGGATGCTACATGAGCTGAACCGCCCTCCAGCTGTGCTGGTGCATGCTCCTCAGGCACGCACCGACCAGCTAGCTGCTCACCTTCGCCAGCAAGGGTACCCGAATGTTCACTCCTTAATTCCAACGGCAAGGCTGGAATTTTAGAGCACAATGATCATGAGAGAATCAATTATAGAATGTCAAAGTAGCTTTCTAGTACAGACATATCGCTTAATCCATCTGACTTGAATGATAATCATTTGAATGCTCACAGGTTGAAATCGTATCGGTTAACAGAGCATACGGTAAAGCATCATACATCGAAGCATCCCCAAACATCAGACTCTGCTAATCAAGCGGAGCTGGTGTTTTTCGTTTTGTAGGTATCCATTTGTAGTTCCCCATCGAATAATTCATCGTTTCCATATAGAGACTATATATAAAATTGACGCTCCACCATAGAAATGTTGATTCCGCGCTAATGCCCATTTTCTACACTAAAGAGGTTCAAGCGCAACACGCATTCCAAACGAAAAAGGGGAGAAGAAACAGGTGAATCGATTAACAGGAAGCTGGAAAAAGACAGTAGCCGTATGGATGAGCGGTACCGTGCTGGCAGGCACATTTATGGTGGCACAGCCCGTTACGACAGAAGCAGCGGCAAACCTGACGCCAACGTACGAGGTTAAGTTTGTACTGGATCAGGACGTATTGAATGCAAATGGTGCGCCAGGTAGTGCATTGAGTAGTACATTTGCTCTGCCATCCAAGCCACAGAAGATTGCAGTGGAATACTTCGACACCAACAGCCAGAGTCTGAACGGTGAAGGCTGGAATGTGCGTCTGCGCAAAAAAGAAGATAAATCCAAGTATGAGATCACGTACAAAAAGCGTTATTCGGTTGTGAATGGTGATATTGATGCAGCCTTGACGCGTGCGAATCAGGAAGGCTTTGATGCGAGTGATACGAATTATGAAGCTGAGGTCGATTGGGGATATGGCAAGCAGACGCTGAGCCTGTCCAATGATAAAGATGTGAAAACATCCGACACTGGCGCATCGCTACCTTCCGCAAGTAAAGCATTGGAAATGGTGATTGATAAAATCCCAGGCAAGCTGGAAAATTGGAAGTCCACAAAATGGGGCAAGGATCAGCTTAAAAACTCCCGTGTGTACGGCCCTGTCATGGCAAGCAAATACGAAGGAAGCTGGAACGGTCTGGATATCGACGTGGAGGTATGGCCAATTCGCAATGCAAGCGGCACAGGTACAGAGCCAGTGATCGAAATTTCCTTCAAAGCGGATTCGTATTCTGATGCAGCTAGCAACCGTCAGCAGCTGATGCAGGCACTGCAAGCTCAGGGATGGCTCGTACCCCAGGATTCGCTGAAAACACAGCTGGTGCTGGATCGTTACTGATAGGTAAAGCATCAAAGTAGCTGAAGTAGCGAGAAGGAAGTCTATACAGCGACTTTGATCACAGATAAGCCTATTCTTTCGACCTGTATGGATGAGAAGATAAAGCTGTAGCATTGCATAATATTGTCAGCTTAGCGAAGGCATAATGATGTCACATAGCTCTAGATATAGACTGCTGAAATACAGTCACCACTTATTCTCTTCGTTGTTATCTTCTAACCCTTAACTAGCTGAATCCTATTTATATGCGCGAGCAACACATCGAAAAAAGCAGCCCCTGTTATAGGGGCTGCTTTTTTTGTATTTCATGATAAATCGTGTGCTTCATTTTGGCTGATTTAACTCAGATAAATGATGCGACTCAAGATGCTCTAGTGAATCACCATATACGTTGTGTGAAGCATCAAACAGTTGTAGGCTACAGCACTTCTGCGAGAGTATTAGTAGCTACTTGGCATGTTTTCCATGCGGCTAATACCCGCAAACATCGCTGCACCAAACAGAACGAAGAAGATAATGTAAACTACGATCCAGATAGCTGCCCATAACAGAGCTGCTTTGGCATAATTGGACTTGGAAATATTCGTTCCTCCTCCAAAAGCCCAGATAAACAGCATGATAAGGTTAACGAGTGGAATAGCGAGTAAAAGCAGTGTAATCATCCATTCCTTAACGCTAATAACCGGTGCAGGCTGACCCGGCTGTGGCGGATAGCCTGGAGGTGTATTATTGTAATCCAAATAACTCTACCCCTTTCAAAATTTAGATTATGTAAAGA
The DNA here is from genome assembly GCF_014645615.1 of Paenibacillus hunanensis. Lineage (GTDB taxonomy): Bacteria > Bacillota > Bacilli > Paenibacillales > Paenibacillaceae > Saccharibacillus > Saccharibacillus hunanensis. Next base: position 698,739 of record NZ_BMMB01000001.1, read on the forward strand.
TGGTCTTACTATAAATCAGGTTTATTATAGCGTCCTGACATCCATATAACAACAAAATAAGGAACGAAATGTTATTTTAGGCCTAAAGAAATCTTGATTTTGCATAAATGCGTAAAATGAAAGGAGTAGATGGAGGTAAGGAAGGGGGTAAAAGCCAATAATTCCGTGTTAACAGATCAGAATTAAAGAAATTTTATTTTTTATCGCTAAACTAGTTGCAAGTTACTAAAAGTATCTTTATAATGAGATTTATTGAACGGTTAACTACTGAAATTTTCAAAAAAGTTTCTCGTGGTTAATGAAAAGAAGCATTATTGTAAATTTTGACTATGATTTCAACTAATCGAATAGAGATCTTCGGGGTAGGTGAAATTCCTAACCGGCGGTGAATGTCGATTCATTCGGCAATAGCCCGCGACTCGCTGCTCTGTAGGGAGCAGTCGACTGATCTGGTGTGATTCCAGAGCCGACGGTAAAGTCCGGATGGGAGAAGATCAATAAATGAACCTGTTCAGGTGTATTTGCTGATGCATATTGCTCGCACAATACGATACTGGCATGTTTATTTGATCAGCCCCTGAATGTCGATTTCCGATGCTCAGGGGCTTTCCGTATGAGATCGCCTATTCAAATTCTAAAGACATGAGGAGTTTGAATGATGGAAAACGTCAATTATCAATTTCAATCTGTACAAGAAACGAAGCAACGTACGATTAAAAGTGGATTCTGGCTCGTATTTTTCGGAGCGGCATTATGGGGTGTCGATCCGTTATTCCGTATTTTATTGCTCGAAACGTTCACTTCGACCCAGATCGTATTACTGGAGCATCTGGTGGCGATGCTTGCCGCCGCTCCAATTCTATGGGTGAATCGTCAGGAGCTCAGAGGGCTGAAATGGCAGCATATCGGTGCCTTGCTGTTCCTGTCATGGGGCGGCTCGGCAATTGCTACGGTTCTGTTCACAATGGGTCTGACTTATGGTGATCTGAACGCTGTACTGCTGCTACAAAAGCTACAACCGCTGTTCGCGATCATTCTGGCGCGTCTGCTGCTCAAGGAAGTGTTGCCGCGCGGCTTTGGCTGGTTGTTCGTGCTGGCAGTAGCAGGTACGTATCTGCTCACCTTCGGCTTCACCTTGCCGATCGGACATATGGGTGATATCGCTCAGGTCGGATCGCTACTCGCGCTTGGTGCGGCTGCATTATGGGGCGGTTCGACTGTGATGGGACGTCTGATGGTTGGTAAAATGAAGTACGAAACAGTCACCTCGCTGCGCTTCATTCTTGCGATTCCACTGCTGATTGTCCTGACTGTACATGAAAATGCAGCATGGGGTCTGCCAGCTGGTACGGTTCCAGTGCTGCTGATCCTGCTCAACCTGCTCGGACAGGCACTGCTGCCAGGTCTGCTCAGCCTGCTCATGTACTACAAAGGCTTGTCCACAACGAAGGCATCTGTGGCTACGCTGGCAGAGCTGAGCTTCCCGATGGCTGGTGTGCTGATCAACTGGATCGTATACAAACAGCTGATCACATGGCCGCAGCTGCTCGGCTTCTTATTGATCTGGGGCGTATTGTTCGCGATTTCCAGACAACAGCAGCCTGCCGAAGCGAAGCAGTCGGTACCTCTTGCTTCTTGATCCGAAGTTCATCTTTAACCGAATATAGCGAGATGAATAACGAAGATCGAATGATAAGCTGTAATCAAAAGCTTCGACTGAATGGTCAATATGCCATCAGTCGGAAGCTTTTTTATTTTCCTTATAATGAGAATAATAGATAGAAAAGGAACTTTTATCGCATGCGGAGCAGATGCCCGATCTGATAAAGTAGAGAGGAAGTTGATCAAGGAGGTACGCATATGTCAAAGCGTAATGAATGGAAATTTTGGCGGGATGATAGGGAAAGGCGCGGACGAGAAGGATATATCGGAACGTTTGGCGCAGCAGGTATTGTTGTCGTTGTGATTATCGTCATCCTTAACAATTATTTTAATGGAAATACATCGTCAACCGAGGCTATACCCGATGGCAAAGCGCTGGAGCAGCACACCGAGCAGCAGGTCAATACAGATTCCTATACTGCATTTGTAGATCGTGAGACGGTACATAATGGTACGGGACTAAAGGTAAATACAGCTACAGTAAGCAAGGACGAAGCAGGAAAGCAGTCATTAAAAGTAAATATAAGTGTGAATGGAATCGGGCAATCTGGCTACAATATGGCGACATTTGCTGAAGGTCAGCTTGTGAATGCAGATAATAAAAGTACAATTCAAACGAATTTAAATGGATTTACCGAGCCAGGCATGCGCAGCGTGGACGAAACGTTTTCGTTAGATGAAGCTTATGATATAGCCCAGGGACAGAATTATTTGCTGCAAATGAAAGATCTGTATTTGATTCAGCGGAGCGAAGCGTCTTTACCAGAATCGGTGCAAGCAGGTCATTCGTACACTGTACAGGCTCCACAGCCGACACCTATCCAGATTGAGCAGATGGTATGGTCAAATAATAAGGAGAAGCTTACGATCGTGTATCGAATTGATCGGGAGCAAAGCATAGCCGGAGTATCGCCAGGCATATTGAATTTGAAGGATGATATGAATGGTTTAATAGCACATGCCAAGCAGGGGGATCAAACGATAGAATTGATTTCTTTGAATCGCGAGTCAAAGGACAATGTGATCACACAGCAATTTGCAGTACCTGCTTCGTTCAATGACCAGCAGCGAGAACATATTGGCTTATCGCTTGAATATGGCAAGGTCGTTCGACAGATCAAAGGCACATGGACGGTATCCTTTGAATTGGATGAGGATCAACCATAATCGTATAAAAGATATATACAACTCCACTTTCCTTCATATGCAACTTTTTCCACTATATCCAAGTCTATGAATAAGGACTTCAATACGATGGAAGGGAAGATGGATATTGAAAAAGATAAAATGGTTCTGGTTCATCCCTGTACTCGCAATTATGATCGGACTATTGCCTGCGGTAAGTGTAAAGGCAGCAGCTACATTAACTATCGTTACACCTGATGGGCAAAAGCTGGATGGAGGAGCCATCATTATTCAAAAGAATCAACTGATGATTCCACTACGTCAGCTTGCTCAGGCGACCCATTCCCAGCTTCAGGTTGCTTCCAACGGCACCATTAGCGTTGCACCGTGGCCGGGTGAAGTGTACACGTTAAAGCTTGGTCAACGAGACTACACATTTAATCAAGCTCGGCAAGGAATTTATCAGCTCCGTACACCGATACAGAAGATAAACGGTCAAGTGTATATTCCAGCTGCTTTTATCCGAGAATTAGACTACACATATACGTATAGCAAGGGCATATTGACGATTCAAATGCCACTCAGTATGTACAATCGACAGATTTTAAATAAAGGCGATCTGGCAACAGTACGCAAGTTTATTACAACCAGTGATCTGTTTTTTTGGCTTCCAGGTGTACATAGTTTACAACAGCCATTGAAGGTCAAGCCCGATGGAGAAAGGCTAGATCGCCAGTTTCTGTTTCCAGAAGGTGAAGCCTTGCGTTTCTATTATATCTACGGAGATACGATTTCATTGATTGAATTTAAAGATGATTTTCCCGTAATTACATGGCAAGCACACGGATTAAGTGCAGATCGACCACAGGAAGGTTTTAGTATTCTTAATGATCTATTAACATTCCAATTAAAGGATAAATGGGGCGATATTCCGCTCAAATATCACAATTTCACTTATTATTTGCGTGGAGGCTGGGGAGATAGTTATTTGCAAGAATCCGGTATAATTCAGGCAGACAATATCTATCATCAAACGGGCAGAATCTATAATGTAGGTGGAACGGTTACCAATCAATCAGGCACAATCTCCTATGTATCGCCAGGTGAGCAGCGAACTGATACTCGTTAATCTCCACGCTATCCTTTAAACGCTAAGAACTCGTTCTTCTGCAATGTACGTCAGCAGAGACGGGTTCTTTCTTATATTCTTGTAAAAGAAAATGGAACCGGTTCTGAATGGAGTTGTATTGGGCAGAAATGTGCCGTATACTGTCAAAGTTGTACGAGGTCAGCGATATAGAAGACATACAAGTATCCGATCCTACTGTATCGATATCGTATATAGAGGGTGGTATTCATGTAGCAGGACTGCATCCATATGCATATAGCATCTGAGCGTTCCTTATGCTATATATCGCTATCATACGCTAATAAAACTAAAACAAGAACATGTTATCATTCGATCCGTAAGCCTATAACCTATGAGCAACTATTCAAAAAGTTCTCTCTATGTGAACGACATGTACAATGATATGACTTAACAAGCAGCAAGCAAAGGAGGAATGCCCATGCGACAGGAGGATCAACATTCGCCAGCGGCGAAGCGGCGTGAGCGCAGGCAGCATATGCAGGAGCTGGCGGCACAGCTTATCGAGCAGTCTGGTGGCTGGTCTAATGTACAGGATGTACTGCATTGCACTACTCGTATCCGTCTGCGACTACATCGTCCTGAGCTGGCGAATCACTCTGCCCTTGCTGAACTACCCGAGGTGCAAAATATACGTCAGGTTGGTGGACAGCTGCAAATTATCGTCGGGCCAGAGCTAACGTTTCGACTGCATCGGCAGATCGAGCGTCAATTGCAGCGTATGTCTGATCCTTCCCTGGCTGGAGATGCTGAGGCGCATCGGCAAAACGCAGAGACGGAAGCGGAACAAAGTCTACAGCAACGAAACACTCCGCAGCAACCGAGCCGTCCAGCGCAACAGAACGGTCTGATGCAATCGAATGGTCTGAAGCAACATCATAGTGTGGAACCAATGGAACAGGATGGAAAAAAGGAAGTAGTAAACCGACAGCATGCGGCGGAGCAACCAGCGCCTGCATCTGTATCCGACGAATTGCTAACAACAAAACAGCCGTCCTTCCCATCAACCGCTGCTTCTGCTCAAGCTAGCAATATACCGCCAGCCGCCCCACGTTCATTCATCGGACGTATCATCGATGCGGTAGCGTTCTTTTCTGATATTATCGTGCCGATGATTCCTGTATTCGTAGCCGCAGGCATTCTGCTCGGTATGGTCAGTCTGTTACAATTCCTCGGCTGGGCGCCAACCGAAGCGCTCTGGTTCCGGCTATTACAGCTACTGACAGGCTCGATTTTTCAAATTATTAGTGTGATGTTCGGATATTATGCTGCCAAACGCTTTGGTGGTACACCTGTGCTGGGTGCGGTACTTGGCATGCTGATGTCACGACCGGAGATTGTTGGTAGCGGTGGAATGCCGCCATCGGTCATTTCATCGTTCGGACTGGTAGCATTGCCGCAATTTAGCTATCAGGGGACAGCGATTCCCGTTATTTTAGCGGCTATGCTGATGGCAAAGCTGGAGCGATATCTGCGCCGCATTATTCCCGGCTCCGTGCATGTACTGGTCATTCCAGTGCTGTCGCTGTTAGGCGGTAGTGTGCTTGCGTTATTTATTATCGGGCCACTGGCAGGATTGCTCGGTCATTGGTGTGCTGCACTATTAGAGCATCTGTACGCCTATGGTGGGACATGGTTTGGTCTGGTGCTGGGTGGTGCATATAGCAGTATCGTACTGACTGGACTGCATCAGGGCTTGCAGGCGATCGAGGCGGGATTGATCTCGAATCCGACGATTGCTGTTAATTTTCTATTACCAATCTGGTCTATGGCTAATGTGGCGCAGGGCGGAGCAGGTCTGGCAGTCTATATACGTACTCGCGATGCCGGGCTACGCAAGGCGGCATTACCGGGAGCGCTCATTGCCTTTCTGGGCATTACGGAGCCGATTGCGCTTGGTGTGAATCTCAAGCTGGTGCGACCGTTTGTCGCTGCCGCCGCAGGTGGTGCGGTTGGCGGTGCTTATATCGGCTGGCATCATGTGGTGGCAAGCTCATTTGGCTTGACGGGTATTCCGATGCTCGCCTTTATTATTCCATTTGGCTGGTCTAATTTTGTTCATTATATGACTGGCTTTGTGCTGGCGACCGGGATAGCCTTTGCGCTGACCCTATTGCTGGGCAGAGGCAGACGTTCATCCTAATGTATTGTGGAGGTAGATGACATGAAAATCAAAAAGATTCTGAACAACAATGCTGTCATCGTCGACGATCAGGGACAGGAGAAGATTGTGATGGGCGGCGGCGTTTCATTTGAAAAAGGTAAAAACGATGTGGTCGATCCGAGCCGCATTGAGAAAATATTTATTTTAGAGGATCAGGAGCGATACGGTTATTTGCAGGAAATGCTGCAAAAGCTGCCGGAGGAAGAAATCGCTGTGTCCGAGCATATTATTTCTCACGCTGAAAAGGAATTGAACGTGTCGTTTAACGAGCATATTCATATTGCGCTGACCGATCATCTATCTCATGCGCTGGAGCGTCTACGTAGTGGCATGATGATTCACAATACATTGCTGGAGGAAATACGCATTCTCTATCCAGCAGAATTCCGCATCGGGCTATATGCACGTGAATTAATTGCCGAGCGTCTGCATATCGATATTCCAGAAGATGAGGTTGGATATATCGCAATGCACATTCATACCGCGGTGATGAATGCTGGTTCGGGTGCCGCTTCCTCTGGTCTGGCGGCGCTAATCGGCGATATGGTAGAGGATATCGAATATGTATTGAATCAGCCGCTGGATCGCAAATCAGCAGCATATGAACGCTTGATCAGTCAGTTGAAAAGCATTTTACAATCATCAGTGGACGGTCATCCTGCCGCTGAATTAGATGAAGAGATTATTATCATCGCCCGTCAAAAGTATGCCGACTGGTACGAGCATGCGCAGGAGATGACTGATCATGCGGAGGACGAATATGGATACAGCTGCACAGATAGTCAGCGTGTACTGATCGCGATTGAGCTACAACGCTTGCAGGAAAGGTTAGGACATCCCGCCCGTTGACAATCGATGCGTAGAAGGTGATAGACAAGCTCGATGAACCATTTTAGATAAAAATCGGTAGCAGACTTGCTTGTAAAGTGTCGCTACACAGTTCCATATACCTGCCATAGCAACTAAGCAGAACTGTCCATTTCCAGAACGTATCTAGCTGAAAAGTAACAAAAATAGTCCTTTTTCTGACAAATGATAAGGATTGAAACTATGAAAATAAGACTAAAAATGATGATTATTCATGAAAATTTACAGGAAAAGAGATTTTATTGAAATAATCAAATTGGTTCGTTCTCTCTATAGTCTTGCTGCAAATGAGAGGTATAGAATAGGTGTCAGCAACAGAATATCCGGGTGTGTTACTGGTAAAGCAGGCAAGACCTAAAAAACTCCGACTGGGGATTTCTGCGTCATTTGACGCGTCGTCCGGTCAGGGATTTTTAGGTCTTTTTTTCGTGCCAGTACACCTGACATTCCATTTGAAGAGAGGAAGATTGGAACATGAACATTAATCATTTATACAAAAAGGCGGCAGCCGTTACTATGGCAGCAGCGCTGCTGGCAGGCGGTACATCGGCATTTGCCAGTGGCTCCGGACAAGACTACAATGGAGGCGCTGCAACGCGTCCAACACATCCTGTACCCGAAAATCCAACAACTCCATCGGTGATTAACGATACATACGGTTTTTCGCATATCACCCGCTTTGATGCACTGAAAATGACCAAGCAGCAAAATCGTCCACAATTCCAGGTGCCTGCATTCAATCCGGATCAGATTCGCAATATTCCGTCCGCTGTTGGTAAGGATGCGAAAGGCAATACGATCAATCTGGATGTGTGGGATACATGGCCACTGCAAAATGCGGACGGTACCGTTGCCAACTATAACGGCTACCAGATCGTATTCGGTCTAGCAGGTGATCCGAAGGTATCGTCGGATACATTTATCTACCTGTTTTACAAAAAAGCAGATGACCAATCACTGGATGCATGGAAAAATGCAGGTCGTGTCTTCAAGGATACCGACAAGCTGGTGCCAAAAGACTGGATTCTGAACCATCAATCGGAGGAATGGTCTGGCTCAGCAACGATGACGAAGGACGGCAAAGTGCGTCTGTTCTATACAAACCGTCATCCGTGGGATGCAGATCAGGGCTTCTTCGGTAAGCAGACGCTGACCACAGCGCAGGTGAATGTATCCGAGCCTGCTGAGGGCACGCTGAAGGTGGATGGGGTAGAGGACTTCAAATCGATCTTTGACGGTGATGGTAAAATGTATCAAACGGTGGATCAAGCATTTAGCGGTGGTGACTACTCCGATAACCATACCCTTCGTGATCCACACTATGTAGAGGATAACGGACATAAATATCTGGTGTTCGAAGCCAACACAGGCTCTGAAACAGGGTATCAGGGTGACGAGATGTTCTACAACAAAGCGTACTATGGTGGCAATGATAAATTCTTTGAGAGCGAGCGCGAAAAGCTACTGAACAGCCCGGACAAGGATTACATGTCCATCGCTAACGGAGCGCTCGGTATTATCGAGCTTAACGACGATTACTCGCTGAAAAGAGTCATGAAGCCATTGATCGCATCCAGATACCCGTGGTGCAAAAATGTTCCTCGATGGTGTAGACGCTCGAGACATTTATATGCTTGGCTATGTATCAGATTCGATCGATGGGCCATACAAGCCGCTGAACGGAAGTGGATTGGTGCTGCATCAGGATCTGAATCCGCGTGATATCACCTGGACGTATGCTCACTTTGCCATTCCGCAGGTGAAGGATAATGAAGTGGTCATTACAAGCTACATGACGAACCGCGGCTATTTTGCGAATCAGCAGTCGACCTTTGCGCCGAGCTTTAAGGTAAAGATTGATGGTGACCGCACATCGGTTATACCGAATAGCACATTGAATCAAGGACAGGTAACAACGGACTAAGTATATTAAGTAAAGACGAATACATCATCGACAGGGGAACATATTCGGAACACGTACAGGCGATTTCAATACGGCATAGGGAACGAATGCAACGAATACGCTCCTTATGCCGGATGAAGCAAGCTGTCTGTCTACCGGATATGGTCGATGATCGATCAAATTGTAAATAGGCAAGGCAAACAATAAAGGGGGAGAAAGCAGGTGTACACCACTGCTTTCTGTTCCCTTATTCCATTTTATCCCCGAAGTACAGGAGGGGTACTACCAGAGAGGAGAGAACATCTTATGAAACATTCCGATTATCGTAATACATCGAAAACGACAGCATGGCGCCGCTGGGTGTGGCCGCTGGGACTAACAGGTGTAATCGCTGTAGGAACGGCGGCATGCTATGAGCTTCAACCCGAAGACGCATCCGACTCAGCAACGATTCAAGCCGAAGCAAGCGGCACATCCAGCTCCGCCAGCTCACAGCGTTATCCCAATAACAACAATGTATCGAGTCCAGTAAATGGTCAAAATGGACAAAGCCAGCAATCAGCTTCAGCCATGCAAAATGAGCTATTCACCAGCGGACAGCAACTGAATGGATATCGATCGACCTATCATTTCACCGTACCGGACAAATGGAAAAACGATCCGCAGCGCCCGGTGTATGCTAATGGTAAATATCATTACTACTATCTATATAACAAGGATTATCCGAACGGCAATGGTACGGAATGGCGTCATGCGACTTCAACCGATCTAGTACACTGGCAGGATCACGGCGTAGCTATTCCCAAATATACAAGTGCCAATGGAGATCCATGGTCAGGCTCTGTCGTCGTTGATACGAACAATTCGGCGGGTCTGGGCAAAAATACGATGATCGCTATCGTGACTCAGCCTTCTGCTAATGGCGGAGCGCAGGAGCAGTATCTGTGGTTCAGCCCGGACGGTGGCAATACGTTCAAAGCCTTCGGCAAAAAGCCGATTTTATCGAATCCGGGCAATGCTGATTTTCGCGATCCGAAGCTGGTATGGGATCAACAATCTCGTCGCTGGATTATGCTGATGGCGGAGGGCCATCGTATCGGTTTTTACACATCTACCAATTTAAAAAGCTGGCGCTACGTGAGCGACTTTGTCGCTGATGATATCGGTACGCTGGAATGTCCTGATCTGTATCGAATGCGAGCATCGAACGGTACGTATAAATGGGTGCTTGGCGTAAGTGCCAACGGACGCGAATCCGGGCAGCCGAATACGTATGCGTACTGGGTAGGCACATTTACCGGGCTTGGCTTCAAGGCAGACGATATACAGCCACAGTGGCTGGATTACGGATTTGACTGGTATGCAGCGGTTACCTTTGAAGATGGTACAACGAATAAGCCATACGATCATCGGTATGCGATGGCTTGGATGAACAACTGGGATTATGCGAACAATACGCCTACCTTGCAGGATGGATTCAACGGAACCGACTCGATGGTTCGTCAGATTCAATTGAAAAAAACGACAGGTGGAGCAGGGTATACGCTGCTATCTCAGCCTATTCGCGGATTATCCAAATTCGTCACCGCCACCCGTCATATTCCACGTGTGGAAGTAGATGGACAGCATAAGCTCGATGTGCGGGCTTCCTCGTACCAGCTGGATGCGGACATTACATGGTCTGATTTGAAAAATGCGGGCTTCCAATTGCGCCGCTCGTCAGATGGATCGCGGCATGTCGATGCAGGTGTGTTTGTAGAAGGCGGGTACACGTATGTCAATCGCTCTTACACCGGACATCCGGATGCGAACGACAATCTGCTGGAAAGTCGCGCACCATTCCAATCGGCGAATCAAAAGGTACATTTGAAAATACTGGTGGATAAAACGAGTGTAGAAATGTTCGTCGATGGTGGACAGGTAACGCTCTCCAATCTGGTCTTTCCGAAGCCAGACGATCAGGGCATCGCGCTGTATAGCGAGGGTGGTAAAGCAGTGTTCGATAACGTAGTGATCAAATATTTAGGTAAATAAAGCGGCTGTATGCTCAGCCGCTCTGTTCCACACGTTGAATGAATCGTTCAAAATCAGGCAGCTGCTCGTCAATCATCTCTTCCAGTATCTCGACCTGCACTGCCTGATAATCATGCATCGCAATATTGCGAAAGCCGATCATCGCCTTCAGGCTCACGCTCAGATCACGCTCGATAATGCCTGCACGTTGGAGCAGATCGAACGCATCGCGCGTGCTTTGTGGGATGCCTAGCTTTTGCTGGGAGATCAGATGCATGGCCAGATCAAGACAGCCTTCACAGGCACGCTGTAGATTGAGAATAATAGAGTCCTGCCGGGTTAAATTGTATAGATTTTCTGTATCTTCCCCGTATTCTTCCCGGATACGGCTCACACAGTTCCGAATCGTAGCGGCTTTATTTAGTACGATATCGTGATTCATGATGAGTGCTCCTCCTTTTTGCCATGCGTCAAGCAGTGGCTCGCGCCAATCGCCTAGTAGCGCATAGTCACGGTAAGCCTGTAGCCAGGCAAGCTGTGCTGGCAGGTCATTCTGCTCGTATAGAATATGTCCGGTCGTCGCAATTTGCAATTGAAAGACCGTGCTGGATTTCTCATAATCGATCAGATCGACATCTCGCTTCAGCAGTTCCGCTAGCTCCTGAGCGATGCGAAAGCGACGATAGCTGGTAAGGCTTCTGGCTTGCGGCTCGGCGATATACGCAATGTCCACGTCACTATCGGCACGAAGCTCTCCACGTGCAGCTGAGCCAAGCACAATAATGACCTCAGCTGAACAATGCTGGCGAATATGCTCAATGATCGATTGTCGCTGCTGGTCAGTAAGCTGCATGACGGTTCTCCTTGTATAAGCTTGATGACTTGAATAGAATGAATATCCGTTATGTATGGCTGTGCATGTAGCTTCTCCTCTAGGTTACTGGATCAATGTCTTTGCCCTCATCCACATGCCATGGTGCGAACGGCAAACGGGATCGAAGCAACAAAACGAGACAGACGTAACAAAAATAGCAATTTTAACAACTATATCACACTTCCATGCTAGTCTGGTAAAAGGCGCTATACCAGAATGGAGGAACAACATTGGAGCAATGGACAACGAATCGCAAGCATACACGAGCCTGGTTACTATACGACTGGGCGAATTCGGCATACGCAACGACCGTACTCGCTGCGGTGCTGCCGATCTTTTACAGCTCGGTTGCAGCGGCTACGCTACATCCAGAGACAGCCGCTTCCTATCTCGGCTATACGCATGCAGCAGGTATGCTCTGCGTGGCATTACTTTCCCCGTTATTAGGAGCGGTATCCGATCTGGCAGGTAACAAGGGTCGGTTTTTGTTTGGCTTTTCGCTGCTTGGTATCCTGGCGACGATGCTGTTCAGTACGATTGGGCGGGGGGATTGGCTACTCGCTTCGGCATTGCTTGTTTTATCGACGATTGGGTTCGCGGGTAGTAATGCTTTTTATGATGCATTGCTGCCTGATATGGTGCCGTCCGGACAGAGGGAGCGGGTATCTGCACAGGGCTATGCTTACGGCTATGTCGGTGGAGGAATCATGCTAGCCTTGAATCTGGTGATGATTCAGCAGCCACACTGGTTTGGATTAGTAGATACACTTGCAGGTACAAGGCTGGCGTTTATTACGGTCGGCATCTGGTGGCTTGTATTCGCTATTCCGATCTTCCGCGTTAGTGGTGCGTTTGGCAAGCCAGCATTGTATCGCTCTGTCCATTCTGCTCCATCTGCATTGGAAGGGAAGCGTATTCGTGAGCTGCTTCGTCCGGGTATGCGTAATGTGATGAATGGCTTTCGTACATTACCACGTTATCCACAGCTGGCACGCCTGCTGATTTCGTTCTGGTTTTTTAATGATGGGATTAATACGATCATTTTGATGGCAACTGTGTATGGAACAGCGATTGGGATCGGTATGACCGATCTGCTCGTAGCATTGCTGATTACGCAATTTATCGGATTTCCGAGCACATTGCTATTTGGGAAGCTGGGCACGGTATATGGGGCGAAGCGTCCACTGCTGGTGTCGCTTGCTGTCTATTTGTTAATCGTGGCGCTGGGCTATTTCATGACAGCAGCATGGCAATTTTACGTGCTCGCTTCGATGGTTGGTCTGGTGCAGGGAGGAAGTCAGTCGCTGGCACGCGCGTTATTCAGCGATCTGATTCCAGCTGCACGAACGGGCGAATATTTTGGCTTGATCAATGTCACAGGCAAATTCGCCTCGATCTTCGGGCCCTTTCTATTCGGTCTGGTAGGACAGCTGACAGGCTCGGTACGGCTAGGCATTTTATCGCTCGTGTTGTTCTTTATTGTAGGGATTGCGATGCTGTGTACTGTGAATGTAGAGACAGGACGCAGACAGGCGGTAGAGTCCACACCACCGGTAAAGGAAAAATAAATCCCGTTATTCAATCATGCTGGATGCGCTTATCTTCTATCTTATATAGAAGATAAGCGTATCCAAGTGCGTCCGGGGTTGGTACACGATGTTCTTTTCGATTATCATAAAGAAAGCTGTATCTGCTGTCGTTCATACAAGCAGATGTAATCAAGCTGACTGACGGACGAAAGGGGTAGGGATAGCATGACATTTACGTTGCAGGAAGCGACGATATCAAGGCTTCAACAATGGATGGAGGATGGAACGGAATCAGCCGTATCGCTGACGGTGCAATATATGCAGCGCATTGCAGATGTGAATCAAGCAGGGCCATGCTTGCGAGCGGTGATCGAGCTGAATCCAGATGCGATCTATATCGCCGAGAAGCTGGATCAGGAGCGAGCAGCAGGGCAGCTACGGGGCCCACTGCATGGTATTCCTGTATTGATCAAGGATAATATCAATACGGCAGATCATATGCATACAAGTGCAGGCTCACTTGCACTGGCAGACTCCTATGCGCCGCAGGATGCTCATCTGGTACAGCGTCTACGTCAGGCAGGTGCTGTAATTTTAGGCAAAACGAATCTGACGGAAATGGCGAACTTTATGGCTTCCCATATGAAAAATGGCTATAGCGCTCGCGGCGGGCAGACGCTCAATCCGTATGGGCCGGGTCAGCTTGATGTGGGCGGTTCTAGCTCGGGTTCGGGTGCAGCGGTAGCGGCGAATCTATGTGCAGTGGCGGTAGGTACAGAGACATCAGGCTCCATTTTAAATCCATCTGCATATAATAGTCTGGTTGGCATTAAGCCAACAGTTGGACTGATCAGTCGTACCGGTATTATTCCGATTACATATACACAGGATACAGCGGGGCCGATGGCTCGCACAGTACAGGATGCAGCCATCCTACTGGGCGCACTGGTAGGCACGGATGAGCAGGATGCAGCTACATTAGCGCTTCCGGCAGAGCTGCCCGATTATACCGCCTATCTGTCTAAGGATGGTCTGCGTGGAGCGCGGATTGGCATCAATCGTGCACTGCTGGATGAATATAATGAAGAAGAGCTCGCGATCATGGAAGCCTCGATTGAAGCGATGCGTCATGCAGGAGCGATTATTGTAGAAGGGGCCAATTTGCCTCATACAGCTGGGAATAATTTTAACGTATTATTATATGAATTCAAGTCAGCGCTGAATCGATATCTGTCTACACTGGGGCCGCACGCTAAGGTGCGTACACTCAAGGACATCATTGATTTTAATCATTTGCATCATCGGGATGCGCTTCGCTATGGTCAGGATACACTGCTACGAGCTGAATATGAAACCTCGGGTACGCTAACCGAGCCAGAGTATATGAACGCTCGCTTGCAGCTGGGTATACAGGCGCAAGCAGAAGGCATCGATCGTGTGCTACAGACGCACCAGCTGGATGCGATTTTCAGCCCGGGCTTTACCGATACACCAGCAACCGTCGGATATCCAGCTATTATGGTTCCAGCAGGCTATCTGCGAAATGGGATGCCATTTGGTATTAGCTTTATGGGCACAGCTTATAGCGAGCCCCAGCTGCTGCGTATTGCATACGCATTCGAACAGGTCGTACCTGCACGTCGTAGCCCCATTTTATAAATGGAATCTACAGAAGTAATCGATCAGTGAACAGACTTCCAGTAAACAGACTTCATAGTATAAAAGAAAAGTTCATATGTGGGACATAGGTCATGATGGTTAGAATCGTAATATGGCTTGTATACTCCTACTAATGATCTTAATCTAAGCCCTGCTTGCTGCATATCTATTGTAGCAGGTAGGGCTTTTGTCTATTTTAGTGGCTGAGCTATAGCGAGATCGATGTGGCGCTATGGCTTCCATACATAGCTCCAGTGGATGTGTAATTTAAGATTATGGATAGACGACGCCTCATTCATTGCATCCATTCTCAAGCGGTATGTAGGAGCATATTCCGCGATTGGAACACTTTGAATCTGTTACCTATTTTGCACCTGTAGTAACAGAGGTTGCAGGTGGCGGTCAATAAACGACAGAGCTTGCAGTAGATGTTGTCGAATAAGCTGGCAATCCCCACAGTTTCCTTGTCACCACTTCGATTAATAGACGCGTCTTTGCATCCATGCACATTCTAATAAATGATAGATCGCTACGTTCATGTAACGGTACTGACAGAAAGAATGCCAGTGAAAAAGAACCCTTATTTGTACGTATACATAATAATATCGATCTATCCAGCGGCTTTGAAATGTGCACACATCGTAAAATAATCGATCTAGCTCTCGATCCGTTCCCTTTCTGGTATACGCCAGATGTAGCGTTAGCGAAGTCGCATTCGTATACAGCAAACGTACCATCTAGCTTTGAAAAAGCGATTGCTTGCATTCCAATATTGCAAATTCGAAGACCATATTATTGTATGCAGGGACGTTATGTAATTAGCTTAGCTAATGCCTGATTTCTAATCGACCAAATGAAGTATTCGAGCCCGAATCAATGTTTATACAACAATTATTCGATTCATTGCATAAGCATGGGCTTGGGATCAGGCAAGGATTCGACAGACGAAAGTGGGAGTCAAAAGACAAAATGTGGAAATGTAACGTAGCGTAAGCGATATTCCATGTACTAATGAGGCTTTTAATGTGTGAAAGACAGAAAAAATATTAATTAAATAAGGTAAAAATATGGACGTTTTACACCTTCTGGGTCTTTGGCAGGGTTTCCGATCTGGAGCATTGACTAATGAACAGGGATGAAACATGATAGACGTATGTTCTTTCATATTCCAGTATCTGTATTTTTATGCCAATAAAAAGAATATGAAGCAGAACAGATCCCCCCGTATATATTGGCCGTGTAGCTATGCTTGCTTGACCTGATTCTCTCGTAATGTGGAAACCATTTTGAAGGAGGAATTGGAATGAAGCAGTCCGGTGTTTCTGCCCAGCAAATTATTCAAATGATCAGTGACGTGAAGGAAGACCCCGCTTGTTTGACCAAACTTGGTCCGGAATCCGATATCATCCATGATGCCGGTCTGGACTCCCTCCAGTTGATTCATTTTATCCTGCGTATTGAAGATGAGTATGATGTAGAAATTGACTTTGAAGAGTTTGACATGGATCATCTGGGATCGATTTCTGGTTTTTGTGACTTTGTCAATCAGGCACAGACAGGCGATAAGATTCAACCTATGGAAGCATAGAGCTTACATAATAATGTAAGTTCGTTATTGGATAACAGACATTCAGATCGCATACTCGAAGGCAGCAGGCGCCATGCACACTACATGACGTAGGCTGCTTTTCATCATTATGGTTCTGTGATGTGAATATGGATAGTGATGTCAGATGACAGGATAAGTCATTTTAAGAAAATAACGAAATAGTCATGTGTCGGAACGGAATCGGGAATGCAGGAATTGCCAGCCTTTCAAATTGACGAAAGAGGTGTTATGCATGCAGCCAAGAAGTGAAGTCACGATTGACCGTG
This sequence comes from Paenibacillus hunanensis, assembly GCF_014645615.1. Taxonomy (GTDB): domain Bacteria; phylum Bacillota; class Bacilli; order Paenibacillales; family Paenibacillaceae; genus Saccharibacillus; species Saccharibacillus hunanensis. The sequence goes on from NZ_BMMB01000001.1 coordinate 715,557, forward strand.
AAGCATTTAAGCTCATCAAACGCACAATTCGCAATGCCGCTGTATCCTACCGCAACAAAATGAAAGACCCGACCTATAAAACAGAATTACCACAATCGCTAGGAATTAAACTGACCAACCGCTGTAATCTACGCTGTACGCACTGTTTTCAGTGGAATGAGGATGGCTACCATCATCAGATGGATAAAGCCGAGCAAAATATGGATCTTGATCCAGCGATCTTCAAGCAGCTGCTCGATGATACGAAAGCGGTTAAATCCCGCCTGTATCTGTGGGGCGGCGAGCCGATGTTCCACCGTCAATTCAGTGAAATTCTGGGACATATCCAAAATGATCGCCGTGAGATGACGATCTGTACGAACGGACTGCTGATCAATAAGCATCTGGATCAAATTCTTGATCTGTCTGAAAATCTGGAGCTGCTGATTGCCGTGGAAGGCTTCGAAAAGGAGCATGACCTGATTCGCGGTAAAGGTACGTTTAAGAAAACGATGGCTGAAATCGATCGTCTGGTCGAGCTGCGTGAGCAGGGACTGTACAAAGGTCGTATTTCGGTACACGCCGTTATTAACGATAATATGATCGGTCGCATGACCGAGCTACTGGAGTTTTTCGAATCGAAAAAGCTCGATCTCGTGATGCTTTGCTTCCCATGGTATATTTCCCGGGAAACATCGGTGAAGATGGATCATTACTTTACCGAAAAGTTCAGCTGGCTGCGTCAGCTGGATGAGCGCCATATTAGCAGCTGGCATGCGTTTAAATACAAAATTAACCCGAACAATATGGAAGCACTCATGAATGATCTGAACGCGATCAATGAACGCGTATGGAAGATTCGTATTCGTTATCAGCCAGGTCTGGACTATGATGAGATCGATAAGTTCATTCACGGTGAGGAAATGACAAGCCGTTGCTCGAATAACTGTCTGGCGCTCACTTCCCGTACAGATATTATTCCAGATGGTAGCGTGCTGCCATGTAAGTTCTTCTCTGAATTTACCGTAGGGAATCTGAAAAATAAGAGCCTGCGCGATATCTGGGATTCAGAGGAATACGATAAAATTCGGCAGACGATCAATGAAGGCGGGCTGACCCCAGCCTGCTCGAAATGTAGTGTACTGTATCTGCACGGTGCGAGCGGCTTACAATCGCTGAACTATATCTGATTCCGAAGGGGCGAAGTGAAGATGAGTCAAAGCGATAAAAAAATGGTGTCGCTCGATATCAATGTACTTGGTCTACCGCCTGAAGAGGTACAGAGCATTATCGATTCGGTGCAGGTTCCTGAGGATGGAGAGATTGTTGTCGCTGATCTGCTCCAGGTGATGGAGGATCGTGTCGTGATCAACCACTGCTTTTACGGTGTGGTCAGCGGTATGCTCAGTCAGAAGGGCATGGAGCTAGCAGAATCAGACATTTACATGCTATGTAACGGTACGTATATGGCGTATAACGGTCAATATGATACATTCGGACAATGTCCGATGGTGCATATGCTGCAAGAGCTGGAGCAGCATACCGATATCGGTGTACATTACAAAATCGTCGACCTGGAAGCACGCGATCGGGCAGCGATTTTGCGAGATTGGTATGAGGTGCTGAATAGCGGACAGACGCTGCTGCTGCATATGGAAACGTCTAATCTGATCTATAACCAGCTGTATGTAGAGAGTCCGGGCAAAGGTCATGTCGTGCAGCTATACGGCTTGCATGCAGAGGAAAATATCGCGCATATCGCCGACTTTTTCCTGCTCGATAAAGCTGGTCAGGTGCTCGGCTACAACGGTACGATTCCATTGTCGGAGCTGCTGGACGGTGTAGTGGAATATGCGTACATGTCCAGCGAGCAGGAGCAGGGTGTGAAAACCGAGCAGCTTATGCGTGCTTGCTCTGAGCATGCCGCTGAATTTCTCGCAGGTGGAGTGAATGCACAGGGAGAGGCGCTGGGAATGGCGGCTTATCGACGCCTGAATGCACAGCTAGCCTCGATGCATGAGCTGAACGATAAGGAGTTTGAAGCGACCTGTGCGTTGATCTATTATCATCTGCGCATCGAAAGTCTGATGCACATGCTACGGTATACGACGCAATTCGTAACGGATCATGAGCAGCTACTGGGCATCGAAGGGCCAGCTATACGTAGCGGCATGGAACAGGTGCAGGATACCGCACGGCGTCAGCTGATGATGCTCTATAAAATGGGCATTCGTCGTGATCGTGCCTCACTGGATCGTTATCTGGCAGGCAATGATCGTATGCTGGATGAGTATGAAGTGCAATTGGAAAAGCTACAGCATGCCGCAGGGCATGTTGGACTACCCTCACCGTCTTGATAGAACAAACCAATCATCTGTCACCTCATCGCGCAAGGATGAGGTGGCGCACATTTAGCCTATAAATCAATGGCAGACTGTCCGCAGCAATGTGGGCAGTCATCCTATTCTGAAGGGTAGGGATCATGATGCGTGAATCAATGTCTGGAGCCGGTGAGCCAGCCGTGCTACATATGGGAACGTTTGAAGCCGAGCTGCACTGGCGCGAACATAATCTTGCTACACTACCTGCATTGCCTGACAAAGAAGCAGAGCGAATCGTAACAGCTATGGATGAGCTGTTATTTGCTTTTTGTAAGCCTGGTGATTTGCTTCTGACACGCTATGCGATGGAACCCTGTCAGCGTGACTATACCGCTGCACTGGGATTCGATTTTACAACTGCACGTACCGATCTGGAGCAGCCTGTACGTGCCAATCTTACCTCTAGCGCTCAGACGTCGCATGGAGGGGGGCAGCTGCTTCAACAGAGCCGCACGACCGAGCAACAGCCGATGTCTGTATTTCGTTTATTGTATGAGCATGGTCAATCTGTTGCAGATCAGCTGCCAATCGCCGGTACCATGTTATCTCCATTCGCCTGGGTTCCGTACATTAGTGAAAGCAGTCAGCGCTTCGGCATTCAGGCAAGACAGCCGCTATTGGAAACGGTACGAACCGTGAATACCAAGCATTATTCCGCGCAAATGAAGGAGCGATTGGGGCTTGCCAATCCAGGCGTGCTTATACGCAGTGCAGCTGAATTAGAGCTGCTAGGTACGAATTTTCTACAGGATGGCAGCTTTATGATCAAAGACAATTATGGCGTATCCGGTAAGGGTAATCTGCATATCGACTCTCCTGCACTGCTCCAGCGGATCGTGAACAGCATTCGCAAGCAGGAGCAAAAGGGTCGCAATGTGCAATTTGTGCTGGAACGCTATTCGCATAAGGAACGCGATTTCTCCTGCCAGTTCCATATTACCGAACAGGGCGATATCGATATTTTATCTGTACAATGGCTCGCCAATTCGCAATTCGCCTACCGCGAATCCTTATCGCCAGATATCCAGTTCATGGATCGACTGGAGAGCAGCGCTTACTTTGATACGATGATGGAGATCGGACGGCAGCTCTATCAGGACGGTTATTTTGGACATGTATGTATCGATTCAATGACCCTGATCGATGGCAGCATCGAGCCTATGGTCGAGATTAACGCTCGCAAATCGATGAGCCTGATCAAAAATAGCATCGACCGCTATCTGCGCCAATATGGACTCGTCGGCAACATGACCAACTATACCGTCTCCCATGATGGCACCTTCACCTACGAGCAATTACTGATCGAGCTTGAGCACCGCGGTCTTCTGTTCCTACCCGAACGCGGCGGTGGCATTCTCCCTCTCACCTCCGCAGCCTGGTCGGTCAACCACCGCGATGCTCCAACCGGCAGCAAGCACAAGGGCAGACTCTACCTGTCCGCTGTAGCAGCTGATGAAGAAGGCAAACGTAGCCTGCTGGATCAGCTAGAGCACGTATTGGAGCAACATGGTGTAAGCGTATTGAATTGAGCATGCGTTTCTAGCTCTAACATCTAAACGAGTATAATTGGCACATTTAAATCATTGGGTTGAACAATGTCTACGAGTTTCAACTATCCTCGTACTCATCTTTATATTCCAGGGAGGGAAGAACAGATGACGGTAACGATTTTATGCTCAGGCTTCGGACTGGGCTTTTATACACCGGGCTTGCTCGTTAAAGCCGGTCTTGGGCGTCAAGGAATTCCAACTGAGGTGCTTGTATTTGAAAATGTGATGGGCGACGCGCAGCGTGGTCGAGTCGACCATAGCCGTCGCGCGTATCATGATGACTTTTCCGTAGCGCTTATGTCTCAGCGTATTCCACAGGATATTCGCAAAAGTATAGACCCTGAGCAGGTGAGCCGACTACTACAGCAATGGCAAGCAGAAGGAAGACGACATTTTATTTGTTTATCCGGTCACTGGATCTACGTGCTGGAGCTTTATCGTGAGCAAATCGGTGAAGCGCTAGATGTCGATCTGCTGTATCTGGATGCGATCGATTCGCCTTCATGGAAAAATGTAAAGCGCCGCATCGATAAGCTGGAGGAACGGTATAACGAGGTATGGCTATTCGGTCATGACGAACAGCCGATGAACACGTATATCGATATCGCTGGCTCAGATCCAGTACAGCCTTATGCCGAGCGTGAAAAGCGATTGCTCGTACACGGCGGTGGCTGGGGCATGGGCACGTACCGCGAGCATCTGGATCATCTGCATAACGCTGGCTTTGCGCTGGATATTGTTTTATATGAAGGCGATGCACCGGGCGATACCGAGCAGGGACAGCGCTACTATCGGATGGACCCTGAATGGCGTACATGGCAGCATAACAGCGAGGGACGGCACACGTTTCCTCCATTCGCAGAGGTCATTCCAGGTGAGCCAGAGCAGTATCAGCTTCATGCTGACTACCATATGCTGTGCGAGATTGAACGCCGGGTGAAGGCGATTGTGAGTAAGCCAGGTGGTGGTACGCTTGCTGATTCGTTTGCTTCGGGTACACCGATTATCTTTTTAGACCCATTTGGTGAGCATGAGCAGCGGAATGCAGAACGATGGGAGCAGTATGGCTATGGCATTACGTATGATCGCTGGATGAGTGAATATGGGGGTGGAACGGATATTTTAGAGCAGCTGCATCATAATCTGCTGACAGCACGCCAACAATTGTCCCCGTATCCAGAACAGTATGCAGCCCGTTACAAGCAGTCGATCCAGCAGCTCGCAGGGGAGGCCGGGCAATGAACCATTCCTCTGCACGGATCATTCCCTTTCCCGCCGATCGGGTAGCGCAGGAGCATTCGCTGGAGCTGCGTCCGGTACGTATGGGGATCGTCGGCTGCTCGGGTATCGTTCCACGTGCGGTGCTGGAACCCGCTGTGCATGTAGACGGACTGGAGATTCTTGGAGTGGCTAATCGGACGTATGCGAAGGCGCAAATGATGGGCGAGCAATATGGAATTCCGGTTATTTATCCTACACTGGAGGAATTGCTTGCTGACCCGCTGGTGGATGCGGTCTATATCGGGCTTGGGAATGCCTTACATGCCGAATGGATTATGCGCTCGCTGGAAGCAGGGAAGCATGTACTGGTAGAGAAGCCACTATGTCTGGAAGCCGGGCAGCTGCCTCAGCTGGAGCAGGCGGCAAAGGAGCGTGGTCTGCTGCTAGCCGAAGCGATGATGGTAGCCCATCATCCGTGGCAGGAAGCGATCCGTGGTCTGGTAAGCAGTGGTGAATACGGCAAGCTGCTTCGTACCTCAACGAGGATTACGATCCCTGCTCGTAATGATCATCTGGACAACTATCGCAGTCGTGCTGAGGAGGGCGGTGGTTGCTGGTGGGATCTTGGCTGCTACTGGCTCCAATTTGTGCAGCAGATTAGCGGAGAACAGAGTCTGTCGCGATTTGCGATCAAGGGAGCATCTGAATTTAACGGACCCAATGGATGTGATTGGACCTTTGAAGCGGAAGCCGTTGCTGACGATGGATTAATCGCCTCTGCGACGCTGTCCTTTGAGCAGCCTTATGCCTGTCGTCATGTGCTACATTTTGAACGAGCGATCATCACGATTCCAGATGTGTTTCGCTGCAATTTAGGCTTTTACAAAATGAAGCTGAAGATCACGCTACTCCAGGACGGTCAGGAGATCGGAGAGGCACATCAGCATATTTTTGAGCCGATGAACTATTATGTGAATCAGCTGCGCGCTTTTACCGAGCAAGTACGGCAGCAGCATCGTCTCAGTAATGAGTATGCTGTTATCGATCATGGGCTGGAGCAGGCGATGGAGCGTATTCGTGTACTGGATCAGGTATATCGCGATGCCCGATCTGGCTTGCTACAGCATTAATAATGCGAGCCCTGCTGGTACTGTAGTATGAAGTAAGCAGGGGTAAGGGAATCTTCCATAAAAGAAACACTCAAGAAAAGACACATTCAAGCTGAGCTAAGCATCAGACAATCTATACGGAATAAAAAGCCCGCTTGGTCTGGTAAGGGAGCGTATCCCATCGATCAGACAGCAAGCGGGCTTTTTATTGATTTCATAACGTAGGGTACAGCTTTACTACTCATCGCTTCATAACGTATAGCATTATGATCTGTGGTATTGTAGGCTTAACAGGTAACAATCTCCTGTACTACATAACAACTAGCATAGTCATCAGGCGATTCTAGGCTATCTCATGATATTTCCTGTACAATCCACTACTCCGGCAATAGCTCACGCCAATCGACCATAATTAACGGACGCGGTCCGAACGCTACAGCGCTACAGACGGATAGCTTATATTCACGATCCACATTGATTTTGCGGAAAAAGCAGCTTTGCTGACAATGATCATCCCAGCCGCCAGAGGAGTCCTCCTCAGGATCAGGTGCTGCCAGCCTTGCTGTATCCGGCTCAATCAATTCCACTGCAAACGAATCCAGTGGAATTGACAATCCTTTTCCAACAAATTTGATATAACTTTCCTTTAATGTCCAGAGCGTGTAAAATAATTGAAGCCGCTCCTGTTCGTCTACGCTCATAAGTAGCTTGTATTCGGAAGCGGTAAAAAAGCGTTCGGCAATGGCAAAATCGATCGGACGTATCTTTTCGATATCAACGCCAACAGGAGCCTTCCCATCGGCACAGATGACCCAGTCACCTGCATGGGACAGATTAAAATGAATATCGGTGTGCTCACTCAGATATGGCTTGCCATAGCTGGTTTTGCTGAATGTCAGTGTATTTGCTGGAAGCCCATAGCGTTCCTTCAAAACATGCGTGACCAACAGTTCGCCAAGCAGGCTGCGCTGAGCGTCCTGCTGTCGCTGAAAACGTAGAGATTGGTCGCGGCGTTCTTCCGAAACCGCTGCACGAAGCTGCTCCATCGTCTCCTCGGACAGCAGTTCAGGCACATGTACACCAGTTATATTAATCAATGCAAAGATCCTCACTTTCAATAGGTGGCTCCGATTAGGGGACAGTAATGGATGATCGTTGTTGTCATCAATTCGAAGCCTCTACCCATATATTGACGAATATTAAAAACGCCGTCAATACGACCGGATAGCTAAAATTAAAATATCTTATATTAGCGATTTTCTAACACATCGATACACATACATTGTAAGCGCAAGCTGATATAATACAAGTAGGATTAGAGCTGTATCGTTTTGCATATTGAAGCAGGAGGGAACATGTTGTCAGAAATTAAGCATTTGCCATTTCAAACCGAGGATCACTACTATGTACAGATGATGCCAGACATTCAATTCGCTCGTTTTCCAAATGGCTATACACTTCATATGAATATTTTACGCCCACAGTCTCATCTTCCACTGCCACTGATCGTATGGGTGGTCGGGGGTTCATGGCTGGAAGCAGATAATTATAAGCATGTACCGATGATGTCCTCTATCGCAAGTCAGGGCTATGTTGTAGCCTGTATTCAATACCGCACAGTGAATCGTGCGCCATTCCCAGCGCCATTACAGGATGTGAAGACGGCGATTCGCTTTTTGCGAGCACATGCAGATGAGTATGGAATCGATGCCGAGCATATTGGCATATGGGGGCATTCGGCAGGCGGTCATCTGGCAGCATTGGCTGGTGTTACAGGCGATCAGCCTGAATGGGATGAGGAAGGTGAATGGTCTGGCTATTCCAGTCGCGTGAGCGCTGTTGTGGACTTTTGCGGACCGACCGATGTGATCGCTGATTTTCAATCTGAATATGCACAGCCTGTTATTTCCTTGCTCTTAGGTGGGCCACAGCGAGATAAAATGGATAATGCGGCACTGGCTAATCCGGTGACTCACATCCAAGCGAATGCTGCACGACAGGGCACACTGCCACCATTTCTGATTGTGCATGGGGATGCAGACGAGATGGTGCCATTGCGTCAGAGTCAGTTCCTGTACGATGCGCTGGATGAGGCAGGCTCGGACGTGACATTTTATATATTAGAAGGTGTAGAGCATAGCGCCTCCGGTCTGATGACGAGACTGGATGTGATGGACGCGGTCACTCGCTTCTTCGCTTTTCATCTTAAAGGCTCCTAAGCAGAAGAGCCTAATAAAAAGCACTTCTTATCAAGCGCTGAAAGGGCTAACGCTTCATCATTAAATATGGAGCACCATATTAGGCTTAATCGATAAGAAATAATCATAATCATTGCAATCACCCCGCGTAAGACGCCAAACGTTGTGATGAGGGGGACAAACATTTGGACAAGCATGACGACTATAGTATTCTCCATAATCTGATTACAGAGAGCGGTGTGTACCGACCGCTGTTCGAGCATCATCCTGATGCGATCTATGTGATGGATATGGAGGGTAATTATGTCTATACCAATCCGGCTGTACTTCGCATGACAGGCTATGCACCGGAAGAGCTATTGACGATTGATAAAAGTCAGATTTTCGGGAAAGATCGTTTGTATTTCCGATCGCCTTATTTTAATCGGGTGATGCGCGGGGAATCGGTTCAATTTGAAACGGAAATCTATCATAAGCAGGGGCATACGATCTATTTGGATGTGACGTATACGCCTGTGACGAATGGTGATCAGATCGTCGGTATTTTTGGTGCTGCTAAAGATATTACTGCGCGTAAGCAGGCAGACGAGCAGCTGCGTAAAAGCGAGGAGCGTCTAACGCTGGCACAGGATATCGGTGGATTCGGCTGCTGGGACTGGAGTATGGATACAGACGAGCTGATCTGTACACCGAAGTTTTTTGAAATTATGCATATGGAGCAGGATACGCCTACGCTGCTGTACCGACGCTTTCTGGCGAGTATTCATCCTGATGATCGTGCACGTGTAAGCGATGCGTTTCGGCGGATGCTAACCGAGGGCAGTATTCATCTGGAATGTCAGCTCATGGACAGCGCGCACCCGGTAAAAACGATTGCGATTCGTGGACGTGTGCTTGCTGCGGATGCGAATCATGAACGAAGAATTATTGGTACGGTACAGGATATTACCGAGCAGCGTTTGCTGGCGGATCTGATTCGTGAGAGCGAACGACAGTACCGTATGTTGTCTGAAAATACGATGGATCTGATCTCTACGCATACGGCAGACGAGCAGCTACGTTTTTTATATGCATCCCCTTCGCTTACCCGCTTGCTCGGCTATGAGCCAGATGAGATGCTGGGGCAGAGTGCAGCAGATTATTATCACCCGGAGGATCGCGCAGTTGTGCAGGTGTATGTGCAATCGATTCTGTATGCTCGTGAGCAGCACACGGTCTGCTACCGTTTCCGCCATAAACAGGGGCATTATATATGGCTGGAGTCCAGCGGTACGCATGCCAGTAATGGCAGCAACGATCCATTTGGCACGATCGTTGCGGTATCGCGGGATGTATCGGATCGCAAATTTGCTGAGCAGCAGCTGCTGGAGAGTGAACAACGCTACAAGTCGCTTGTCGAATACAATCCATCCGGTGTGTATTCATTTGATATGCAAGGGCGATTGTACAATCTGAATCCAGTGGCGGAGATTCAAAGTGGCTATGCAGCTGGACGAATCGGCGAGATCCATTTTATCGATCTCATTGACGAGAAGCATCAGCAGGATGCCCAGCATCATTTTGATCGTGCGCGTATGGGCTTGCCACAAAATTACGAAACTACGCTTATTCAATCCAGCGGGAATCGGATGGAAGTGAATATTACGAATGTGCCGATTATCATCGGCGGGCAAATTACCGGTGTGTTCGGGATTGCAACGGATATTACGGAGAGCAAGCGTTATCTGGAGCAGATTCAGGCGCTTAGCGAGGAATATAATCTGATTCTTAGCTCGGTGTCTGAAGGTATCTTCGGAATTGATACGAACGGACGAGGCATCTTTATCAATGAGGCGGCAGCACGGATGCTCCAGCTTCCGCGTGATCAATTTATCGGTATGCCGCTTCAGGAGGCGCTTGTGAATGCACGCGCCGATGGCGAAGCCTATTTGCCCGGGCAAAATCCGGTACGTCTGACCTTGGCAGATGGGCTGTCACGTCAGGTGCTGGAGGAAGTATTTTTTAGACGCGACGGCTCCAGCTTCTTCGTCTCCTATCGAACGAATGCACTGTTTGACCGTGGACGTATTATTGGCGCCGTTGTGGTGTTTAGTGACCGAACGAGCGAACGTGAAATTTTGGAAGCAAAGGAAATGGCGGAGCGTGCTGCTTATGCCAAGACGCAGTTTATCTCGATGATGAGTCATGAGCTGCGTACACCGATGAATGCGATCGTCGGCATGAGTGAGCTGATTCAGGACTCTCCACTTGATGACGAGCAGCGCTGGTATATGGATATCATCGTGCAAAATAGCCATGAGCTCGTTCGCATTATGGATGATATTACCGATGTGAACCGTTTAGAAAATGGTCATGTCGAGCTGGAAGAGTATGACTTCGATCTGTATGAGCTGATGGATTCGGTGTACCAGCTATTTTTACCACAGGCAGAGAACAAGCAGATTCAGGTATCGCTACAGATTGAGCAGGAAGTACCATTGATGGTAAAAGGTGATATGTTCCGTTTGCGCCAGGTACTTGTGAACATTATCGGTAATGCGATCAAGTTTACCGATCATGGACAGGTGGAGATTGTGGTCAGTCTATCGCATCTGTCGCGTGAGCATGGTATTATCCTCGACTTCCGTATCGTCGATACAGGCATTGGTATTCCAGCAGATCGTCTGAATGAGCTATTTCATTCCTTCTCACAGGTGCATCATGCGATGAATCGACATTACGGCGGCACAGGTCTGGGTCTATTTATTAGTAAAAACCTGATCGAACTGATGAAGGGTACGATCGGAGTTGAAAGTAGGGAGAATAGCGGCTCTACTTTCTATTTTACATTACCGTTCCAGCTGGCAACGCAATGAAGCTATAGCTAGCCGAAGCGACTAAAATGAATGAAACGGATACTCATGATAGCGGACTGGTGCTAATTGGCGTCCAGTATGTATGTATGTATGTATGTATGTATGTATGTATGTATGTATGTATGTATGTATGTGCGAAAATATAGGTTAGATCATCTCCAGTAGCAAATCACCAGTATCATGAACGAATCGCATTAAGGTAGTCATCAGGCAGACGCATATCCAGCTACAGGTCGTGACCGTATTTTTCTTCAAATTTTAAAAGTATAAATTCAAAAATAAAACGCTCTGACACGACTCGATAGAGAACGTGCAGAGCGTTTTATTTTCGTAAGCAAATGACATACTATGGACGTGCCTGACCAATACCTGCAAGCTATCCTCTGGCTCGCCCTAGTAGTCGATGTCGCAATCCAATTCATACTCACACAAGCTAGCCAGTTAGATCAGACGGTAGCATACATAATCGCAATCGTCTGTGGTCCACAGTGACTGGAAATAACACAGCCTGCTTCGGTGATCATTACCTGTCTGGCATTCGTCTGTTCACGCAATACCGTTTGCATCATACGCGCTTCCTCTTCGGCAAACGAATGCACAACGAAGATCACATCCTGATCAATCCGATCCCGATTCGCAACACAGTTACGCAGAAGCTGCTCAGCTGCTTTATCGCGCTTACCGCGTATTTTATAAGCAGGCGTAAGCGATCCTTCAGGTGTCACCTTGATAACGGGACGAATTTTGAGCAGGCTACCGATCAGGTTTTGCATCCCAGAGCAGCGCCCGCCTTTGTACAGATAATCAAGCGAATCAATCGCGAATTCGGTCTCAATCTTGCCGCGAACCTGCTCTAGCATGGACACGATCTCACTCACACTATGACCTGAGCTTGCTGCGTGTACAGCCTTCATGACCAGCAAGCCAATCGAGCTGGACAAATTAAGCGAATCGACGACCGTTACAGCACCCTCTGGAAGCTCTTCCGCTGCAATACGTGCATTAGCAAAGGTGGAGGAGAGTGCAGAAGAGAGACTGATATAAATAATCGAATGCCCGGCTTCAACAGTCGGTGTGAAGGCTTGCAGAAAATCTGCTGGTGATGGTGCAGACGTTTTGGGCAATTGACCTTCACGGCTGACACGATCATATAGCTCGCGTGGTGTAATATCTACACCATCACGATATACATCCTGACCAAAGGTTACATAAAGCGGAACAATACCGACCTCATGCTCCTGTAGCCAGGAAGAAGGCAGATCACATGTACTATCTGCAAAAATACGAATGGAAGTCATAATATTCTCCTGTCCTCTAGTTCATAAAATCAAGCGATAACGCAGATGGCGTTATTATACCACGACTTTCATTCCATCAAAACACAGTTACTGGAAGGGAGCACTTCATTAATTGCTCACAAATATACAGCCTCTAATGCGTTATAATAGAACAGATTGATGCTTAACCGTTAACTTGAACCTATACAGGAGGCAAATTATGCAACGCACGTATATCATTATTGCTTCAATCCTCGGCATGCTGGGAGTCGCCATCGGTGCATTTGGTTCCCACATCCTTGAGCCGATCATTGGCTCACGAATTGAAATCTTTAAGACCGGAGTCGAATATCACTTTGTGCATGCTCTTGCCATTTTGCTGACTGCCATTCTTGCCGGGCAGCTTGGTGAAAGTGCAATGCTGCGCTGGGCGGCACGGCTATTTGCGATCGGTGTTATTTTCTTCTCTGGCAGTCTATATGTACTGTGCATTACAGGCGTAAAGGTACTGGGTGCGATCACACCAATCGGTGGGGTATGCTTTATCGCAGGCTGGATTTTGCTGGCGCTAAGTGCTGCGCGTGCAGGTAAACGTGCCTGAGCGATAGACATTGCATTCAAATGCTATTCCCTATCTAAAAGTGTCAGCTCCTATCCGAGATGCCATTTCATATTAACGTAAAAAAACGCCAGTCGAGGTCATCGACTGGCGTTTTATCGTGGATGAACGATCCAGGGGGGACGCGATCCTGAGTGTAAAGGTCGAACTGTGAGTATACAATCACAGTCAACCGATTAATGTATAGGTGTAGATCAGGTTTGCTGGAAGTCGTCAATTTCATTGAGCTTGAAAGTGTAGACTTGCTTTTCATCGACATGATAGACGCTAATGGTCTGATCATCATTATCGTATTTAAGAATGCGACAGGGGATCGACATACGTTCTCCACGGCGGTTGATGGTAACACGGATCAACTGGCTACTCTCGATATACATCGATAACCAGCTTCCCATATCATCCTCCTGCGATGAAGAGGTATCTTTTGGCGCAGGTGTTTCATTTGGCGTAGTCGTTGGTGGTGGTGAAGCTGGAGATGGCTTGCTTTTCATCGAAGCTGGGATGTGTACAGCCGTCTGCTGCTGGCCAGCAGCTTGGATCGCCTGCTCAATCTGCACACCCAATTTGATTCCATTGACAACGCGGAAGTCAGCCAGTTCTTGCTGGTTGTTCAGAATATCCAGCAGCTTTTGAAGGGCAACCGCATTGTTTTTTCCGGTAATCATGAGGTCGACGTTAAATAAAAATTCGGTGTCATCATTAGTCTGCTGCATGTTCGTCATTTTCCCATCTCACTTACTTTTCGGATTAGTATAACATTGTGTAAATAACCTATTTTTATAAACTATACCATCTAGGTTCACATTTTCATAGGTCTATAGGTGCAGAATTTGCTGGGATTCTGTGCTTCCACAGACAAGTGACCTATCTAGCTATAGAATATACGATTCATATTATTTATCGGATCATTTGTCCATTTTATTAATCTTTATTTAAGGAATTTTAACGCAATTTCGTCGTTCTCAAACGAAAAAGCTACAACCGTTGTGGCTGTAGCTTTTCTAGTTCTAAAGGCTTATTAAGTGAATTAAAATGGGAGCGATTTTGTAGCTATAATCTGGTGCATGTACGCGTTCATGAAAGGGCTCTAGGTGATAATAAGTTTGAATATTTTTGAATAAAAAGAAGCGATTCCGCTATAGAAATAGCTGTGTATATAGCTACCAATGGATGCTCGATAGATCGTTGATAGACCGTTAATAGATCGATAGCATTTACTTAATCCACGAATAATTTAGGCAGCTCTTCACTATAGGATGGATATACAATTCCTTTTTCCGTAATGATCGCTGTTACATATTCGCTCGGGGTTACATCGAATGCCGGATTGAACACTTTGATATCCTGCGGAGCGGTTCGTTTGCCAAAGCTTACGGTTACCTCATCCGCTGTGCGCTCCTCAATCGGAATGTCTGCTCCAGTAGCTGTAGCCAGATCAATCGTAGATAGTGGGCAGGCCACATAAAATGGAATACCATGCGCGCGTGCCAGTACAGCGACGCTATACGTACCGATCTTATTCGCCACATCTCCATTCGCAGCTACCCGATCAGCACCCACGATAACGGCTTGAATCCAGCCTCTCGACATAACCATGCCTGCCATATTGTCGCAGAGCAGCGTAACATCGATGCCTGCCTGTTGCAGTTCAAATGCAGTCAGACGGGCGCCTTGCAGTACAGGACGCGTCTCATCCGCATAGACTTTAAGATGAATGCCCTGCTCATGAGCAAGATACATCGGTGCAAGCGCTGTGCCGTATTTGGCAGTAGCCAATCCACCCGCATTACAGTGAGTGAGCACGCCCATGCCATCCTTGAATAGCGGTAAGGCATGTTCACCGATTCGGCGGCATACCTCCTCATCCTCTGCATGAATCGCGATCGCTTCAGCGAGCAACGCTTCGTTACGGCTCTCTGTGCTGCCTGCTTGCTCGGCGAGCTGATGTGCCTTTTTATTCATACGATCCAGCGCCCAGAACAGATTAACCGCAGTAGGACGCGATTGTGCGAGATAAGCCGATACTTTGAGCACATGCTTCACCCAGGCATCGGCATCCTCACCTTTATATTCCCAGGCACCCAGAACGACACCATAAGCGGCAGAAATACCAATCGCTGGTGCTCCCCGTACCTTCATCGACTGAATTCCTTCAAATACCTGCTCCGCTGTGAACAGCTCCAGCATCACAATTTCCTCCGGCAACAAACGCTGATCCAGCATCAGCAGCCGATCATTTTCCCAGCGTAGGGAAAGCAAAGGCTCAAAAGGTGTAGTGCTGGACGTTTCAACAGTTGTATCATTAGTCATACAGCGAATCACTCCTTGCATATCGTGTGGTATGGTATAACAAGTCGATTGTAGGATCAAAGTATAATAAATACGAATTAATCCTATGAGAAAATAAATTTAAACGCATAAATATCCAATATTGATATACGCAATAGTTCTCATGTAATTAATATATTACTGATAGAAATAGCCAATAGTAAAGAATAAGATTATTTCAAATAAAAGGTGTATCAAAATTCAAGTCTACAAACCGGATGACATGGGATAATATGGATGATATAAGCGATTGAGGGAAAAGAGAGCATACATGTATATGTGAGCTCTCAGTATGTATAGGTAAAGAGTGCTGAATTTTTTAACATGCGCAGTGATACTTTACTAAATAAAGTTTGTATTGCTTTTTGTAGTATCTGTAATGTTATTTTGCCCAGCATATTTATACAAACTAGTTTCTCAATTTTCTATTGTGCACGGAGGGAGTCTGCAACATTGTCAATTTTCTAACGTCCATAACAATGATTCATAATATATAACAACATACATAATAAAAGGAGAGCATGGTATGAAGTATTGGAAAATTAGTAGTGTCCTTTTAGTGTTTTTGTTCATAGGCATCCCCTATCCTACATTCGCCCAGAGTGCTACATTTACTCAACCGGCAATCCAAGCATCCTCACCACCAATCTTAAAAATCAACCAGTATTACATTCTATTTACGTACCCTTATCCCCCTTTTATTGACAGTCAGAATCGTGTTCTTGTGCCGTTACGCTCGTTAAGTGATCTATTAGGAGCTAAAGTTTCCTATGACACCGAAAAGAAGCAAGCCAACATTCAGTTGAACGGACACACAGTAATTGTAACTGCAAACTCGAAAGACATCGTGGTGGATCAAACAACCAACCAAATGGATACCGTACCTGTGCTCAAGCTTAACGCTCTATTCGTTCCACTGAGAGTCATGATCGACGATGTAGGCGTTCACGGAACGTATCAGTCTGCTACTCAGACAATTGAATTAAACGATCCTAAGTACATGAAGTATACTCCTGGATTGACACAGGAAACATGGGATAGAAGAAATGTAGTAGAGGATCAGAATGCGTTCGCAGTGACTTCGTATCAAGTAAACATACGAGCCAGCTCTAAAGATGGTACCTGGGATGGAAATATAACGTATAAGGCTAAAAATATAACTGATCATATAATTGAACAAGGAAAAGAAGATGTGCATGATGCTGTGATGTGGGTGAATGGTAGTAATTATTCAACGACCTCTTATACCATTGACGTAAAGAAACATAAAGCGGTCAACCCTGGTGAATCGATAACTCGAACTAGAAGAGTAAACGGTCTAAATCTACCTAAAGGATTAGGCGGTAATGGCGATTTGGGCTATTTTATTGTAAAACCCTATGCAGTGAAATAATGTCTGCACCTATGGTCTGTTTAGCTAGACTTGGAAATGCATTTGTTTCGCGCGAAGTGACGACGGGTAAATGAAAAACAGAACAGCTTCACTTGTTAAAGGCATTTACCAAAAACTATTAAAGTGAGGGATTATCATTATGTCTAACGTTACCAACCAAAACTCGACTCAAACAAAACGCATTGAAGAGCTGCTGAACCTGCAAGTAGCGAACCTGAACGTAATGTATGTTAAAATCCATAATTTTCACTGGTATGTAAAAGGTGAAAACTTCTATACACTGCACATCAAATTTGAAGAGCTGTACAATGAAGTAACACTGAAAATGGATGAGATCGCTGAGCGTCTGCTGACACTGAAAGGTTCCCCAGCCGCTACGCTGAAAGAGTATCTGGAACTGGCAACTGTACAGGAAGCAAACGGTAGCGAAGATGCACGTACGATGGTACAAACGATCATCGAAGACTTCGCAACTGTAACTGAGCAATTCCAGGAAACAATCGAGCTGGCTGACGAGTCTGGTGACCAACCAACAGCAGATATGCTGATCGCGTTCAAAGCCGATCTGGAGAAACATATGTGGATGCTGCGTTCTTTCCTGGGCTAAGCCAGAAAAGTTATACGCGCCAACAGATGTTCATACGCTGAACAATGTTGATATCAGGATATTAACCGCTGTCTGCCTTGTGCAGATGGCGGTTTTTTACATTAAAATCGGTTATAATAGAATACATAAAAAGTAAACCTGTATATGGAGTAGGAGCAAGAGTAGATCAATGTACATAAGCAGAGTAGCCTGATTCCCCGACGAGCAGGTATCATTTCAAACGGTTAGATCATTACGATTTTACCGATCATTCATTTATGCTCTGCTGGTATATGCCATACTGTAAACATTTCAGTTGCTTGAACGGACGAAGGAAACGGAGGCGATGAGATGAGGCTAGAAGACAATGGTATCTTTATTGTAGAGAATGAGGATATTTCTGGAATCCTTTGTTATTTTGCCAAGGATGGGGTGCTATTTGAGGACGGATTTCGATTGGAGATGGAGTTGCAGGAAATGGTATTTTTCCCTGGTAGCATACATGCAGTTCAATTCCCTGAACACCTGCTGCTACAGGATGAAGATGAGGATACAGATGAAGAAATCAGACAGGAGATTCGTACTCAAAATGAACAGTGGGAACAAGAGATTCGGCAGGCGATCTATAATGTGATCGGTTATGTAGAGGAAACGTCTTCTTAAAATAAGCAGTAGAAGCATACAGCATATGATCATAATGAAGCCTGTTATCCAAACTATATGAGTTCATCTATGGAGGCGATAGAATGAGACTGGAAGATGATGGTACTTTTGTTGTTGAGTATAGTGACTTTGAGTTCATCTTCTGTTGTTATTGCAGAGATATGTGGTTTCAAATGGAATATCCTCCTTTTGAAGACGGATTTTTGTCCTTGATGAGGTCACAAGAGATCGTTCTGTTTCCAGGTAGTATACAGAGGATACAATTGCCAAACATGAGAGTCCAATATGCAGATGATGATGCAGATGAAGAAATGAAGGAAAGCGCTCGTGCCAGCAATGAAAAGTGGAAACGAGAGTTTCTGAATGGTCTGTATGATGCGATCGGTTATGTAGAGGAAACGTCTTCTTAAAATGAGCAATAGAAACATACAGCATATGATCATAATGAGCCTGTTGTCCAAACTATATTAATTCATCAATGGAGGCGATAGAATGAGATTGGAAGATGATGGCACGTTTGTTGTTGAAGATTATGATTTTAGCGTCATCTTTTGTAGTTATTGCAAGGAT
This sequence comes from Paenibacillus hunanensis, assembly GCF_014645615.1. Lineage (GTDB taxonomy): Bacteria > Bacillota > Bacilli > Paenibacillales > Paenibacillaceae > Saccharibacillus > Saccharibacillus hunanensis. The sequence continues at coordinate 734,286 of NZ_BMMB01000001.1, forward strand.
ATGTGGTATGAAATGGAATATCCTCCCTTTGAGCAGGGATTTTTGTATTTGATGGAGTCACAAAAGATCGTTCTGTTTCCAGGTAGTATACAGAGGGTACAATTGCCAAATATCAGAGTCCAAACTGCGGACGATGACGCAGATGAAGAAACGAAAGAAAGCGCTCGTCTTAGGAATGAAGCTTGGATACAACAGTTTCGGAACGGTCTATATGATGCAATCGGTTATATAGAGGAGGATAAGAAATGACAGATCACGAACCACGCACGATTGCACTAAAAGAATGGGCATCCGCCATCCAAGCGCTAGCAGAAGGCCAACAAATCCTATTGATGCGTAAAGGCGGCATTATAGAAGAGACACGTAGCTTCGAGCTAAAGGAGCGAGCCTTTTATCTATACCCAACCTACGAGCATCAGCGCAGCGAGCTTCTCAAGCCAGAGCATCGTCATGTCGTAGAAGAATCACTACAGCAATGGTCACCCGAACAACAGACGGCTAGCATCCGCCTCTACGCTGAAGTCACCGACGATCTGGAGATCACCAGTCAGGAAGAGCTAGATCGCTTGCGTGACCATCATATCTGGACAGACACCTTTGCTGAGGAACGTTTACGCTGGAAAAAGAAAAACCCGCTTCACGTGCTCATCCTACGGGTATATATACTTGAACGGCCGGTGGATATCCCAGTAGAGGAGCAGTATATCGGCTGCAAATCGTGGATATCCATACCAAGTGGTCCGGTGACGAGCGAAATGACGCCGGTGCTGGACGCTGCGGAGTTTGAGGTCATGAGATCTGCTCTATTGCTATCGCTGCAAGAACAGAACATACCTAACCATAAGGCTTGACTGATCCCATCGGTCGGGCCTTTTATTTTTTATAACTTCTTTATTTCCGGTTCTCTCCCTCCCAGGCTACCCATGCGATCTTAACTCTTTTGGCAAGTAGATGCAGGTACAGATGCGCCCCCACGGAACGCAGGGAAGGAAATAAGGGGAAAGGACTCCTTTGGAGGGGCGGGAATCTACAATCCACTCCTACTCGGTAGATTCCCGCGGCTCCACCCGAGTCCGTCCCCTTATTCCTTCCCGAAGTGGTGTAAATCATCCCATCTTCCGAGTCCATGCCAAGTTAAGATCATATGAGGCCTTCCTCCATTTCATTGCAGCATATTTCAAATTATTATAAAATAGCTTGAGAATCGTTGAGAATCAGTTTAGAATGGTTCTAAGAAGGATTTATTCTTAGACTTTATCTAAATCGCTGAACATTAGAGTTTTCTCTTTCCATATTGGATGTATCCGGTAGCCATAACGCTATCATGTGGGAAAAGTCGGCCTGTCTAGCTGCCTCCATCCAGTTTACGGCTCGTCCTCATATCAAGCCCATTCCCTTTACTCAGGAAAAGTTTGGAAAATATCCGCGAAAAAAGTAGTTATTTTTTTGCAGACGTGCCCGTTTTACTGGTATGATTTAAGCAGCAAAACGATTATGCGATTAATTCTGAGGTTGCCTGATAAACAATACATAAAAATTGTTCTATTCGGCAGCTTACTTACTTATTTTGGAGGGACGTCTATTATGGCAACAAATTTCGTCATCGAAGGTCTGAAAGCAACAATCGACAACAAGGAAATCCTCAAAGGTGTTAATCTGTCCATGAAAGGTGGAGAAATCCACGCAATTATGGGACCGAACGGTACTGGTAAAAGTACACTGGCTTCCGCACTGATGGGTCACCCAAAATATGAAGTAACTGAAGGTGCAGTAACACTGGATGGCGAAGATGTGCTGGAAATGGAAGTAGACGAGCGCGCACGCGCAGGTCTGTTCCTGGCAATGCAATACCCGAGCGAAATCAGCGGCGTAACGAACTCTGACTTCCTGCGTAGTGCAATCAACGCACGTCGTGAAGAAGGTCAAGAAATCTCCCTGATCAAGTTCATTCGTCAAATGGAAGGTAGCATGAAGGAACTGGACATGAATCCAGAATTTGCACACCGTTACCTGAACGAAGGCTTCTCCGGTGGTGAGAAGAAGCGTAACGAAATTCTGCAAATGCTGATGCTGGATCCGAAGATTGTTATCCTTGATGAAATTGACTCCGGTCTGGATATCGATGCTCTGAAAATCGTTGCTGCTGGCGTAAACAAAATGCGCAGCGAAGATCGCGGCTTCCTGATCATCACTCACTATCAGCGTCTCCTGAACTACATTACGCCTGACTACGTACACGTTATGATGCAAGGTCGCATCGTGAAATCCGGTGGTCCTGAACTGGCAGCCCGTCTGGAAGCAGAAGGCTATGACTGGGTAAAAGAAGAGCTCGGTATTACAGACGAGACAGTAGGCCAGGAACAAGAAGCGTAAATAACGGTACGGAAGGAGCAAGAGCATAATGACATTGCAGACGATACTTCCGCTCAGCGCGGAAGCACTGAAATCACTATCCCAGCAAAAAAACGAACCGGCATGGCTGGCTGAAAGCCGTTTGAACGCACTTGAACTGGCTTCCCGTCTTGAACTGCCTAAACCGGAAAAAACGAAAATTGATAAATGGAATCTGTCCGACTATGGTACGTATCAGCAAGCGACTTCTGTAGCGTCGCTGCAAGAGCTGCCAGAAGCGGTTCGTGCGCTCGTGAAGGAAGAAGAAGCGACGAACCTGCTCGTGCAAAAGGATTCCGGTGCAGTATACAGCACGCTGTCCGACGAGCTGAAAGCTCAAGGCGTTATTTTCACTGATCTGGAAACTGCGGCTCGTGAGCATAGCGATCTGGTTCAGGCTCATCTGTCCAGTGTCGTGAAAAACGACGAAAACCAGCTGACTGCACTGAGTGCAGCACTGTGGACAGGCGGCGCATTCCTGTATGTTCCGAAAAATGTAGAGGTATCCGTACCACTGCAAGCTGTATTCCTGACTGAAAATGCAGATGCAACGTTTGCACCACGCGTGCTCGTTGTTGCTGATGTGAACAGCTCGGTAACGTATGTAGACAACTACATCTCCACTGGTGATGCAGCGCGTCTGCATAACGGTATTGTAGAGGTTATCGCGAAGCCAGGTGCGAAGGTTCGCTTCGCTACGGTTCACCAGCTTGGTCTGAACACAACAGACATGAGCTATCGTCGTGCGGTAACTGAAAATGATGCCTCGATCGAATGGATCATCGGCGAAATGAACGATGGTAACACCGTAACCGATACATCGACCGTGCTGAAAGGTAACGGTTCAACTTCCGATGCGAAGGTAATCGCGGTTGGTTCCGGTTCCCAGCGTCTGAACTACACTACACGCGCTATTCACTTTGGTAAAGATTCCACTAGCCAGATGACTACACGTGCGGTTATGCGCGAAGAAGCGAATGCGATCATCAACGGTATTACCAAAATCGAGCATGGTGCAACTCGTTCTAACGGTGAGCAAGCAGAGAAAGTTCTGATGCTTAGCCCGAAAGCTCGTGGAGATGCGAACCCAATCCTGCTGATCGATGAGGATGATGTTATGGCAGGTCACGCGGCTTCGGTTGGACAGGTTAACCCTGAACAGGTGCATTACCTGATGTCCCGTGGTATCTCCCGTGCACAGGCAGAGCGACTGATCATTTATGGCTTCCTGGCTCCGGTCGTTTCTGACATTCCGCTGGAACAGCTCCAGACTCGTTTGCAGGAACTGGTTGAAAGGAAAGTCGGACAGTGAACGCGCAAATCCGCGAGCAGTTTCCGATTTTACACCAGGAAGTAAACGGACATCCGCTTGTATATTTGGATAATGCAGCGACTTCGCAAAAGCCGCGTGCCGTTCTGGACGCGCTGAGCCACTATTATGAATGGGATAACTCTAACGTACACCGCGGCGTGCATACGCTCGGTACGCGTGCTACGGATGCCTATGAGGGTGCCCGTGAGAAGGTAGCTCGTTTCATTAATGCGGCTCGCAGCGAAGAGATTGTATTTACCCGCGGCACCACCACGGCGCTCAATCTGGTTGCTTCTGCTTATGGCGGTCCACGCCTGCAAGCTGGCGATGAGATTGTGATCACGCCGATGGAGCATCACAGTAATCTCATTCCGTGGCAACAGCTCGCTCTGCGCACTGGTGCTACGCTGAAATACATTCCGCTACAGCCAGATGGTAATATCGATCTGGCTGACGTGGAGAAAACGATCACCCCGAACACGAAGATCGTATCCGTCGTGTACGTATCTAACGTACTGGGCGTAGTGAATCCAGTGAAGCAAATCGCTGAGATTGCTCATCGCAACGGCGCAATTATGGTCGTGGACGGCGCACAGAGCACACCGCATATGAAGGTGGATGTGCAGGATCTGGATTGCGATTTCTACGCGCTATCCAGTCACAAAATGTGTGGCCCAACTGGCTTCGGTGCGCTGTACGGCAAGCGTCAGCTGCTGGCAGCAATGGAGCCGATCGAATTCGGCGGTGAGATGATTAACGATGTCGGTCTGTACGAATCCGACTGGAAGGATGCACCATGGCGGTTTGAAGGCGGTACGCCGATTATCTCCGGTGCGGTTGGACTCGGGGCAGCGATTGATTTTCTGACTGAGATTGGAATGGACAAGATTGAGGAGCATGAAGCCCATCTGGCAACCTATGCCATGGAACGCATGTCCGAGATCGAAGGCATTCACATCTACGGGCCAGCAAAACGTAAAGTTGGTATTGTGACATTCAATCTGGACGGCGTGCATCCGCACGATCTGGCAACCGTGCTGGATACGTATGGTATTGCGATCCGTGCCGGACATCATTGCTGTCAGCCGCTTATGAGATGGCTGGAAGCAAGTTCTACTGCACGCGCCAGCTTTTACCTGTATAATAATGAACAGGACGTGGATCGATTTATCGACGCGTTAGTTCAGACAAAGGAGTATTTTGGCGATGCAATTGGATGATCTATACCGTCGCGTCATTATGGATCATTACAAAAATCCGCGTAACCGCGGAACATTTGGCGATGAGGCTGTTACGGTGAATCTGAATAACCCTACCTGTGGCGATCGGATTTCACTTCAGCTTCTGATCGAAGACAATAAGATCATCGATGCCAAATACACTGGCGAAGGCTGCTCCATCAGCATGTCCTCCGCGTCCATGATGACCGAAGCTGTTAAAGGCAGAACGTACGAAGAAGCACTTGATATTGCCACTCGTTTCTCCGCCCTGATGAAGGGTGAGGATGTGCAATTTGATGAATATGAAGAGATCGAAGCCCTATCCGGAGTAAACAAATTCCCAGCCCGCATCAAATGCGCGACTCTGGCATGGAATGCACTGCGCAAAGGCATCGGCGAAGACAGCACGACCAATTAAGATAGGGAGGCTACAACCATGGCTAAAAAAGCACCTGAAATGGAAGAGTATAAATATGGTTTCCGTGATGAGCACAAAGCGATTTTCCAGTCCGGTAAAGGTCTGAACAAAGAAATCGTAACCGCCATCTCCAACATGAAAAACGAGCCGGAATGGATGCTCGATTTTCGTCTGAAATCTCTGGAGCAGTTCGAGAAAATGCCAATGCCACAATGGGGCGGCGATCTGAGCGAGCTGGACTTCAACGATATTCAGTACTATGTAAAGCCGTCCGAGGGACAGGGTAAAACATGGGAAGAAGTACCAACCGAGATCAAGGAAACGTTCGACAAGCTGGGTATCCCAGAAGCAGAGCAAAAGTTCCTTGCGGGTGTATCCGCTCAGTACGAATCCGAGGTTGTTTACCACAATATGCAGAAGGATCTGGAAGATCAAGGCGTTATTTTCACAGATACGGATACTGCACTGCGTGAGCATCCAGAGATTTTCAGAGAGTATTTCTCCACTATCGTACCACCAGCAGATAACAAATTCGCAGCACTGAACAGTGCAGTATGGTCGGGCGGTAGCTTTATCTATGTGCCACCAGGCGTACAATGTGAAATTCCGCTGCAAGCTTACTTCCGTATTAACTCCGAGAACATGGGTCAGTTCGAGCGTACACTGATCATCGCGGACGAAGGCAGCTTCGTGCACTATGTAGAGGGCTGTACAGCTCCAATCTACAGCACAAACTCCCTGCACAGTGCGGTTGTTGAGATCATCTGTAAAAAGAATGCACGTGTACGTTACACAACGATCCAGAACTGGGCACCAAACATCTACAACCTCGTTACAAAACGTGCGGTTGCAGAAGAAAATGCCAACATGGAATGGGTTGATGGTAACATCGGTTCCAAGCTGACTATGAAATATCCAGCAGTTGTTCTGAAAGGTCGCGGCGCAAAAGGCTCCGTACTTTCCATCGCAGTAGCTGGTAAAGGTCAGCTGCAAGATGCAGGTGCGAAAATGATTCACCTTGCACCGGATACTACATCCACAATCGTATCCAAATCGATCAGTAAGCACGGCGGTAAAGTAACGTATCGCGGTCTGGCTTCCTTCGGACGCAATTCCGATGGTGCAAAGTCGAACATCAAGTGCGATACGCTCATTCTGGATAACGAGTCCACATCGGATACAATTCCGTACAACGAGATCAAGAACGATAACATCACACTTGAGCACGAAGCAACGGTATCCAAAGTATCCGAAGACCAGCTGTTCTACCTGATGAGCCGTGGTCTGAGCGAGGACGAAGCAACACAAATGATCGTTATGGGCTTCATCGAGCCATTTACAAAAGAACTGCCGATGGAATACGCGGTAGAGATGAATAGATTGATCAAATTCGAGATGGAAGGCTCCATCGGTTAATTCATCGATTGGTGCAATCTTCAAGAATATTAGAATAATATGCAAAAGCCTGCAGGCTTGGTCTGCAGGCTTTTTTGTATCGTAATATTACTATTTTATATACCTATACCGAGGTATCGCATAACAGTACAGTTCGAATAAACAGCTAGCATACAATCGACTTAAAAGCTGTAGCATATAACAGATTAAAATGTCTCGCCTTTTTGTTGCAAATACATCATATGTAAAATACAATAACATCAATATCATTTTGCTGTATTTACAACAACAAGGAGAACTCTACATATGACTGAAATTTTACGTGAAATTGGCACGATTGCCAGAGCACTCGATTCCATTAGCAATATCGAATTTAAGGAATACGATTTAACGAAAGGACAATACCTGTACCTTGTACGCATATGCGAGCAGCCGGGCATGATTCAGGAAAAGCTTGCTGAGCTACTCAAGGTGGATCGGACTACAGCAGCCAGAGCGATCCAGAAGCTGGAGCTACAGGGCTTTATTGAAAAAAGAGATGATCCAGATAATAAGAAGATTAAGCGTCTGTTTGCAACCGAGCAGGGAATGGCAACCTATCCTGTCATCAAGCGTGAAAATGATCATTCTAATCGTGTAGCGCTCGAAGGCTTATCCAGCACAGAGGCGACCCAGCTGCTGCAATTATTACAGCGCGTGCGCAGCAATGTTGAGAAGGATTGGGAATGGGTGAAAAAGGGCAATAAGCGAAGCTATTAAGTCAAAACAAATTAGTAGTAGAGGCTAAGCGATAGCAACAATAACAACTGAACAGTAACTGAACAACAATTGAACAACAACTGAATAACAACAGGTGCATAATGCTTCGATCCAGCATCGCTATCCATGCATTACATGAAAATGATCATAGATATGAATAATATCCATGCGAATTCACGGAATCATTTTAACGCTACTCATTAGCACAAAATCAACGCAAAGGAGCACAAACCAATATGATCATCACCCTTAAACCCTGTACGCTTGAACAGCTTCATCCTTTACAAGCGATCAGCCGCGAGACGTTCGAGGATACGTTTGCAACCCAGAATACGCCAGAAAATATGGCTGCGTATATGGAAAAGTCATTTCGGCTGGAGCAGCTACACAAGGAGCTGAGTCACGCAGAATCCCGTTTCTTCTTCGCTTATATACAGGAGGAGCTAGCAGGCTATATGAAGCTGAATACTGGATCAGCGCAGACAGAGCCAATGGGAAGCGATGCGCTAGAGGTAGAACGGATCTATGTAAGACGCGCATTTCAGGGGCAGGGGATCGGTAAGTTTCTCTTGGAGCATGCCTTATCGCTTGCGGTCACGGAGCAGTACAGCCAGATATGGCTCGGTGTATGGGAAAACAATCGTAAAGCGATCTCCTTTTATGAGAAAATGGGCTTTGTGCAAACAGCTGTCCATTCCTTCTATATGGGCGAGGAAGAGCAGTTTGATTGGATGATGTGCAAGTCGCTGTAGTATAAGCAATACGGAGTGATACGAAACGGAGTATTCTTTTAATAAATAACGAATAGCAACCCTCATTATACATCAAAGCCGATCTGAATCATCGGCTATTTGTTGAATACATGTAATAACTGACACCTATAAATAATAAGCTTATTTATACAAAATATGTAGTATGCTTAGGATGACTGGTTTCAGCATTGGACGTTGTTTTGATCAATAAGCATCTTGATCCGGTACATTGATATAATTGGGGGAATACGATGAAAGAATTTTCGCAGAGGAACAGACGAATGCAGCGCTACTGTCTAAGTGTACTCTGTATCCTATTGAGTCTCGGATTGGTGCATCCAGTATATGCAGCGCCGCCTGCGGTACCTAGCGTAACGACAGGTGCAGAGATAATTACCATTAGCAATTATATATCTGGAGCTACATTGAAGGTATACAGGGCAGACGGAGGTAGTCCGATATGGCAGGAAGCGAATGTAACGACAGCTACAAAAACAATTGATTTATTGCCGTATGCGAACTCCTATTATGTCACGCAAACGGTAGGTGGCGAAGAAAGTACCAATACGCCTTTCTTTAATACCAGTCTTCGTACACCAGTAGCAACTGCTGGTATTCGAACGATTGATGTTAGCAATGTATCGGGCAATACCACATTAGAATTGCATCGTGTTTCAAGTGGCGCGCTTGTGTCTACGACGGTATCCAATCAAGGCGGCGGTGTGTATCGTTTTCAGAACGTTATTCCGGATAGCAGCCTTTATTACATCGTACAAACCTATGGCGGTCAGACAAGTAATAATACGTCATTTTTAACGTCCAAGCTGAATACACCGATTGCAACAGGTGGAGCCGAATATGTGGATGTGACAAATGTAGATACCGATATCGGTGCTACACTTAGCTTGTACAAGAGCGATGGCACACTCGCATCCAATTCATCCACGAATCAAGGAAACGGAACGTATCGTTTCTCAAATGTTGCGGCTGGATCAGGCTACTATGTTACCCAGACGGTAAATGGAGTACAGGCAAGTTCGAATGGAGTTAATGTTACACTGGATCAGCCAGCTGCTCCAATCATCGCAGCTGCTAACGAGTCCTTAAATGTGAGTCAAATTGTCGCAGGTGCAACACTCAAGCTGTACACAACAACAGGTACACTTGTGCAGACGTATCCGACGGTATCGAGTACCACCTATACAATGGATAATGTACTCCCTAATACGATTGGGTATTATGTAACTCAGACAGTCAATGGTAAAGAAAGCGTGAATTCTAACTTTGCGAATCCGAATCTGCATATTCCAACTGCGACCTCAGGCATTGGCTATCTCGATGTGAGCAATGTGACGAGCGGTGCAACGTTGAATTTATACGATGCATCCAATGGTCAACGTGTATCTGCAACTGCGGTTGATCAAGGAAATGGCGTCTATCGTTTCGACAATGTAGTGCCTCGCAGTGGTTATTACTATGTAACACAATCGCTCGGAGGACGGGAAAGCTTGAATACGCCGTTCATCAATAGTATGCTGCCTACGCCTATCCTTGCTGGCGGTGTGGGCTATGTAGAAGTAAGCAATACGTATACAGGCGCAACGATCACATTATATAGCGGAACGACCCCAATCTCTACCACTCCAGCCTCGCTTGGTAATGGACTGTATCGCTTTAATAATTTGGATACAGGTGTGCCGTATTATGTGGTGCTGTCGATTAATGGTGTGCTGAGTCCAGCTTCCAATATTGCACTGGTGCAAAAGGATATCCCACCTGCACCTGTCGTAGCAGGACGGGGTGAATCGATCCAGGTAAGCAATTACATTTCGGGAGCAACCCTTACACTGTATCGTGCTAACGGTACACTAATCCAGACCTTTCCGAATGTAACAGGCTCGGTATATACATTGGAAAATGTACTACCGGATCAAGACTATTACTATGTTACACAGACGGTAAATGGTACTGAAAGCTTAAATTCAGTGTTCGTCAATTCGATTCTGCGCACGCCGATTGTGGTTGCCGGAATTGAATCGATCGATGTCAGTAATGTATCACCGAAAGCACAACTGAAGCTGTATGATGCAGCCAGTAATACAGTGACTTCAGCAACATACACGATGCTGGACAATGGAACCTACCGTTTTAACAATATTGCACCACGTGCTGGATTCTATTATGTGACCCAGTCAGTGTATGGGATGGAAAGTGTGAACTCGATTTTCGTTAATCCGATTTTGCGTACACCAACGGCTGTAGGCGGACGTGAATTACTGGATGTGGGCAATGTGTATCCAGGGGCGACCTTAAAGCTATTTCGTAGTGGAGAGAGTCAGCCGCTAGCAATGGAGCCAACTAGCATCGGCGATGGACAATATCGCTTTAGTGGCATTTCGTCCAAAGGCAGCTATTATGTTGTGCAATATGTCAATGATGTAGCCAGTCCTCGCTCCAATACCGTTGCCGTGACGGTGAAAGACAAGGATAAGGACAACTCATCTGGTACGAATGGCAATGGTACGACTCCGAACGAGCCGACACCTCCAGTCCAGCCGGGTTCAGGTACACAGCCTACGAATGTGGACGTGCTGGTGAATGGCAAGGTACAGAGAGCGGGAATATTGACCGAGAGCATGCAGGGTGATCGTAAAATACAAACGATTCAGGTGAATCCAGAGCTGGTTCGTGAAGTACTTGCCGCTGAAGGTAAGGGTGCAACGGTCACGGTTCCGTTTACCAGCGCAGACGATGTGGATGTACTGGTAAGTCAATGGGACGCTACGCTGATTCAAGAGATGAATGAACAGCAAGCGAAGCTCGTTATGGAAACACCACTAGGAATGTACACCTTGCCAGCGGCACAGCTTCCACTCAATCAAGGTGGAACAAGCCTGTCCGCGATGGAGCTTGCCAGCACAAAGCTGGAGATTTCAATCGTGAAGGCATCTACAGCTGATGTGGCACGTATCAATACGATCGCTACGCAAAAACAGCTCACTGTATTACAGCCAGCGGTCAGCTTTGAGATTAGCCAAGTAACCAATGGCAATCGTACAATGATGAATCGCTTCAAGCAATATGTAGAGCGCCTGATTCCTTTGCAAAATACGACGGATCGCAGTGGTACCATTACTGGTGCTGTCCTTAGTGATGATGGAGACGAGCTGATCCCTGTACCGACACGGATCATAGAGCAAAATGGTAAGACCTATGCATCGATCTCCAGCTTGACCAATAGCACATATGCACTGGTGAAGCATACACCACAGCTACAGGATATTAGCGGTAACTGGGCAGCGACAGCCATTGAGGATATGGCGGCTCGATTCGTTATCGAGGGCACTGGGAATGGTCGCTTTGAGCCATCTCGCTCGATTACACGAGCTGAGTTCGCTTCTATTTTGACCAAAGGGCTGGGCTTGAAGCCTGTTCAGACCAGTTCATCCTTTAGCGATGTAGACTCGTCTGCATGGTATGGTGATGCGGTATCGACAGCAGCCGAGTATCAATTGATTACGGGCTTTGCGGATGGTACATTCCGTCCACAGCAGCCAATTACACGCGCTGAAGCGATGGTGATGCTATCCAGAGCGATGCAGCTAACAGGACTAGAGCAGAATGGTAGTAGCTCAGAGTCCACGCTACAAGCTTTTACAGATGCTCAAGCCGTTCCAGCATGGGCACGTAGCGCAGCAGCGACAACGATCGAAGCGGGCTTGTTCAATGGACAAAATGGCAAGCAGCTTGCACCTCAAAAATCGGTCACACGTGCTGAGGTAGCAACGCTGGTAGAGCGTCTGCTGCATCAATCCGGATTGATCTAAGGATAGCGGTAGACTTTTTGTACCGATTAATGGTTGAAATCATGTATTCGATTGATCGTGAGTTATGATTATAGTAGGCATTGCTCATAATGGATGGGTTTTATTATGGAATGCTGTAGTTGTGTAGTCCGTATAACCGATAGTGGAGTATAGAAGGGCTAGCAGGCTATTCGTTGATCGTGTTGATCGTTTGGTAAGACTGCCTTTCAGGATGATGTGCTATGCACTCGCTTGGAGGCAGTCTTTTTGTTAAGATCAAGTAGCGTGATTGCTCTGATACAGTTGACGAGCATGAGCTTGGAACGTTAACCTGTACAGAGAGCCTATCTATACCTATCTATAGATACATGTCAGCTCAGGCTCGACAGATGCAGAGACAATGTTGCCCATTTCCCCATTTTAACTATATTGCAGCAAGGTGGTACGACATTCATTGAAAACAAGAAGTGAACGACTGAGATCAGGCAACAGACAGCAGATGCAAAAGAAGAACAGAATGCGACGATACATAATAGGGCTATGTGCAGTGCTGTTAGTTCTCGTGCTGGCAGGTAGCTATGTTGGATATATGAGTATAAGAGGATCAGTGCCCCCTTCCATAGGAGCTAATGAATCAGCTACAGGTGGTACGGGTACGACATCGAATTCTACAGCGGAAGAACAAGCAGCTGAGCCTGCTCCTACTATCGATGAGCAGTACGATCTTGTGCTGATTGGCAGTGAGATCGAAGGTGTATTAATGGCAAAGGCTGCGCATGATGAAGGGCAGAAGGTGCTCATTCTTGATCCGCGCGAGAAGCCGGGCGGTCAGCTGCTTCAAGGTCAGATGCTGGTGCTGGATGAGCCGAATAACAATAAGAAAATCAGCCTTGTGCAGGGTGAGATGAAGAAGCTATATAACGCTTATAATGGCGGCGAAATTCGTAAAGAGCAGGATTTTATCAAGTATTATGATGGATTAGTCGAAGGGATTCCTTTAAAAAGTGGGATTAAGCTAGGGCATATTCAGCAGGATCAGCAGGGCAGTATGCATAAGGTCGACAGCATTACCTATACCGAGCAGGATGGTAGCCAGCATACGGTAGGAGCGCGCTACTTTGTGGAAAATACCGATTATGCTGCTTTAACCTCACAGCTGGATGCGAAGCGAATTCCAGGTGTGGAATCGATCTTTAGTGGCCATGCAAGCAAGCCTGAATATATGGCAGCCACGTATATGCTCAGATTCAAGCATGTGGACTGGCTTGCTCTGCACAGTGCAACGCTGCTGGACTACCCACTAACTCGACTGGAAGCCAAATATGGTACCAATACGTATGTTGATTATGATTTTGGTACAGGCTTTAATAAGATTACGGATAAGTTCCAGATCGCCGATTCACAGCTCAAGCTGCGCGGCATCAACTCTACTTATCAGAAGGATGGCGAGGTCATTATCAACGCTTTGCTCATCTATGATGTCGACCCATCCAATCCTGAATCGGTGCAAAAGGCAATTGCCAAAGGCAGAGCAGAGGCACCGCGTGTGCTGGAATTTTTGCGTGAAAATATTCCCGGTTACAAACATGCGGAGCTCAATGGCTTTCCCGATTATCTATACATTCGTGATTACAATCGTTATGAAACAGATTATGTGCTTCAAGCTGACGATCTGATGAACAGCACCATGTTCTGGGATAATGTGAGCATTGGCGGATATCCACTTGATGTGCAGGGAACACGCGAGGTGCCGACTGGTAAAGGCTACGGCAAGCCAGATGCGTATGGTATCCCACTGCGTTCATTTGAATTGAAGGATTATGATAATGTGCTGGTCGCCGGTAAAAATATCGGTGCCTCGATCAAGGCATATGGTAGCGCACGAATTACGCCAACAACAGCGCTGGCAGCCCAGACGATCGGCATTATTCTCGGACGAGAGGGCAAGGAGAAAAAGCTGCGCGATCTGACGAAAGAGGATTTTGAGCATATTCATGATTATTTACGCACAGAGTATCGTATCTCGTTAAAATAGCAGAACAGTATAAACGGATGTGTATACATTCAATAGGCAAATGCAGCCTTCGATATCGTAAGATGAAGGTGGTAATCGAGTCTTTGTTGTACCCTACATCGATCATTATGAACTACATTACCTAAGAATCTATAGCTAATCTGGCGACAAAATGAAAACACCCGCTGTCCTCCTCAGAAGGATAGCGGGTGTTCTGTTGTTGGTACAAGCTCATGCGTGCTTCAAACCTATTGCGTACATGCTCCATCACTCAGCGTGCTAATATTTTCTATTCAGACATGACTGCTCAGAAATGATTGCTGTTCAGCTGTGACGATTTTTAAGGCTGACTGAGAAAATAATCGTCGAGCTGGATAGCACTGGTGTAAAGTCATTAGCAGTCGCAAAGTAGGAAGGCCTGCATCGTCTAGCTGTTATACGAGTTTTGAGTCTGTATGAGTTGAATTCATAAATCGAAGCATTGCGACGGATACGCAAGAGTTGAACATTTACAGGAAAATATCCTCAATCTCCAGCTCCGTCTCGATTGCCAGATCTTTAAAGCCTTGCTTCGTCTCGATCAGTGGACGGAAGTAATCAGACGGATTGGTCATAATAATTTTCCCGGTTTCACCAGAATTCAGCTTCACATGTTTGCCAATCATATTCGGCAGCATATGACGGATGAAGGTTTGAGTCGATTCGGGATGTAGCTGACCGAAGCTCATACGGTGCAGCTCCTTGAGTACCTTGAGCAGCTCTTGCTTGGATTGATACACACGATTGGTCGTCATCGCGCTGTAGATATCAGCGACAGCTACAATGCGTGAGTACGGATGAATATCATCCAAAATGAGCTGATGCGGATAGCCTTTTCCATCGGCACGCTCATGATGCTGTAGGGCAACAAGGGCGCTTAATTCGTCTCCAGTCGATTTCATAATCAGATCATGACCGAAGATGGTATGCTTTTTCATCCATTCAAATTCCTCGGCAGTTAGCTTACCCGGTTTATTCAGAATATCGGCGGGTACCTGTGCCTTGCCTACATCGTGTAGATAGCCTGCACGTCCAGCCAGATAGGCTTCCTGCTCTGTATAGCCTAGCCATACTGCCAGATAGTAGGATAGCATACCAACCTGTAGAGAATGGGTATACGTATAATTGTTCGTGTCATTCAGCACGAATAGCACTGAAACAACATCCTTTTGGGTGTGAAGCTCCTCCATGAGCGGCTCCAGCATATCATCAACCTGACTTCCGTCAAACTCTCCGCGTGCCGCTGCACTCAGGAAAAGATTCTCAAACCCTTCAAGAGCGGCATCGAATTTGACCTTAGCCTGCTCAAGCGTATGAGGAGCAGAGGGGACGGAAGAAGCTACAGGTGTATTTTCAATTGTCACGTAGTCCACACCAAGCTGTAGCAATTTACTGATATCACTGGAATGGAGAGTATGGCCCTTTTGCATAATGTGAATGCCGAATGAGTTAAATGTGTCGCTTGATAGTGTATCTCCCGGCTTTAAATCGGTCACATGTACTCTCAATGCGGGGCACCTCCGTAGATGAATAATACGTTTATCATATCAAGAAAAAAAATTGATCACAATCAAAAAATACTTGAGAAATTAAGACTTTGGTTGGACAGGATTCCAGGGGCCAGTCTGTACACCTTTCCATTCTGAGCCGTCTGCCCACATTTCCTTTTTCCAGATCGGTACGGTTTCTTTTAAGCGTTCAATGGCAAAGCGACTCGCTTCATACGCATCGTTTCGATGAGCAGAGGAGACGGCGATAATGACACTTGTTTCGGCAATACCTACCGCACCGATGCGATGACTGATTGCACAGCGGCTACCCCGCCATTGCTTGGCAATATGCTGACCGATCTTTTGTAGCTCAGACAATGCCATCGGCACGTAAGCCTCGTATTCCAGATACGTCGTCTGCATATCTCCAGTCATTTCGCGTGTTGTTCCGATAAAGGCGATCGTGGCACCATGATTATTATCGCTCACCTTGGCAACAACCTCTTCCGCAGATAGGGCGAGTGAAGTGATGACAAACAGCCCATCCTCGGTCTGTGCACTATTCTGATTGGCTCCAGAGCCACCGGATACGGGAGGAATTAGAGCAATCTCATCCTCTGGTTTAATATTATTATCGACAGAAGCATACTCCTGATTAACAGCAGCGAATGAGTGTGCAATCGCCTGAGCGGCTTCGGGGTATTGGGATGTGAGCGCAGCTTTAAGATCGGCTACGGTACACGATCCACTGTCTCCATCCGTTGCGGAGGTGATGTTCAAGGTGATCTCAGTCTGCCCGATCCGTTCGGCAAGCCCTGCGAACAATTTAATGGTATACTGCATAAAAGTAACGACCTCCAAACGATAGATTTATCCAATTTCATCTTATCATATTCACACGTTCATGATGTGAAAAGAAATACAATGACCGGAAGGAGCTGCCCGATGAGCAGAGATCAACGAACTTCTAATGATACCATTACCCTACTTCATACCAATGATATTCATAGCCATTTTGAAAATATGGGCATTCTGGCGGCGATTGCGAACGATTATCGGGAGCGTTATGGACCGGAGCATGTCGTACTGCTCGATATTGGCGATCATATGGATCGAATGTCACCGGAGACAGAAGGCTCGGAAGGAGCCGCAAACGTTGATATTTTAAACTTAAACCAATACGATGCAATCACCATCGGTAATAATGAAGGACTTACCTATACATCGGCTATTTTGAATCAGGCGTATGCCGGTATTCTGTGTCCTGTTGTCTGTTCTAATGTGACTGAGCATGCAACCGGACAGCCTCCAGTATGGATGCAGACCCATCGCATCATCGAAAAAGGCGGCTGGAGAATCGGTCTTGTCGGTGCAACTGCGCAATATGGGGACTTTTATGAGCTGCTAGGCTGGGACGTGGATGAGCCGGCTCGCTGTCTGGAGCCGCTTGTACGTGAGCTACGCGATCAGGTCGATCTGCTTGTACTCATGTCGCATCTGGGACTGTCTACCGATCAGCGGCTTGCCGAGCAATTACCACAGCTGGATGTGATTCTAGGTGGGCACAGTCATCATGTGCTGGAGCGTCCATTGTGGATCGGTCATACGGTCATCGGTGCCGCAGGTAAGTTTGGACATTATATGGGACATATGTGCTGGCAAAAAGCAGTCGATGGCGGACGTCCCAAGCTGCTGGACGGAGGACTGATTCCGACAGCCGATGAAAATATGCCGCGCGATGAACGTATCGAGTCGGCGATTGCACTGCATCGAGAGCGCGCTGCAGAGCGCATGAGTCGCACAGTAGCCATTCTAAAGGAGCCACTGGAGATTGGTTATGAGCATGAATCGCCGCTGGGCAATCTGCTTGCACAGGCAGTTCGTCGCTATACGGGAACCGAGCTGTCGATTGTGAATGCAGGGCAATGGCTAGGGCCGCTGCCAGCAGGCGAGATCAGCGAGGCACTGCTTCATCGTCTCTGTCCATCGCCGATCAATCCAAGCCAGACCTTATTAAAGGGACGCAGCATTCGTCTTGCATTGGAGCAGTCGCTGCTACCGGAATTTACCGGTCGAGCGATTATGGGCTTTGGTTTTCGAGGGAAGGTGCTTGGTTGTCTGTGTGTGGATGGTCTGACCATTCAATATGACCCGAATCGTGCGCCGTATGATCGTATCGTATCGATTACGACAACAGCTGGAGAACCGCTGGAGGACGAGCGTGAATACAGCGTAGGCACACTGGATATGTTTACCTTCCGTATCGGCTATGAGTCGCTCAGCGAGAGCACGAGTGTATCGTATATGCTGTCCGAATTTATTCGCGATCTGCTGCGTACCGAGCTACAAACACCGGGTGCGATCGATGTCTCTGCCGAACCTCGCTGGTTTATGTTATGATAAATAGGACCTTGTACCAACAATTGCATAATTGATGTGCATGACACTCGTTATGAACGGACCGGTTTGGGGTTAATACATGAAATAAGGTGAAAAACAAATGACAGTAATACACAGAAGTGAGTGGCCACTCAAGGAGCTTTCTCCAAGTAATGATCCGTGGGACCCGTTGCAATCACTTCGCCAGTATGGAAAACATACACTCACCAGTGTTGAGATGACCGTAACGAATCTGTGCAATATGCGCTGTGAGCACTGCGCCGTCGGCGATTCGCTTGTGATGCGTGAGCCGGATATGATTCCATTGCCGTTGATGCTGAAGCGTCTGGATGAGGTAGAG
The DNA here is from genome assembly GCF_014645615.1 of Paenibacillus hunanensis. Lineage (GTDB taxonomy): Bacteria > Bacillota > Bacilli > Paenibacillales > Paenibacillaceae > Saccharibacillus > Saccharibacillus hunanensis. The sequence continues at coordinate 752,622 of NZ_BMMB01000001.1, forward strand.
AATCTCAAGACGATCAGTATTACCGGTGGTGAGCCGACCTTCCGTAAGAAGACGGTAGACGAGGTAATTATCCCTTTGCTTCGCTATGCGCGTGAGCGTGGAGTACGTTCGCAGATTAACTCCAATCTGACGCTGGATATCGGTCGTTATGAGCCTATGTTGCCTTATCTTGACGTGATGCATATCTCGTTTAACTATACATCGCCAGATGACTTCCATGAGGTTGGCTTTGCGAATAGTGGGCATCCTGTTCCACGCGAAGCGGCTGTACGGATGTATGACACCATGATGGAGAACACACGCAAGTTAAGCGATGCCGGCATGTTCATTTCGGCAGAGTCGATGATTAACTACCGTACGCATCGTAAGCTACCAGAGATTCATCGTCTTATTCGTGAAATGGGCTGTAAGCGCCATGAGGTGCATCCGATGTATGCGGCTGATTTTGCGGCAAGCCTGCCGGTGCTGGCGCTGGATGATTTCCGGACAGCTATTCATGATTTGCTGGATCACCGTGATCCTGAGCTATGGATGCTGTTTGGCACATTGCCATTTTTCAGCTGTAATCCAGGTAAAGCAGATCGTGATCTGGTCGCACGTCTGCGGAATGAACCGAATGTGACGGTACGTAATGATCCAGATGGTCGTAATCGAGTGAATGTGAATATGTTTACTGGAGATGTATTTGTAACGGACTTTGCTGCCATTCCTGCGTTTGGCAACATTCATGAGCACAAGCTGGATGATATTTTCGGCGAATGGAGCAATAATCATCCGCTGAATCAGCAGGTCAACTGTCATTGCGATGCAGCCGCCTGCTGTGGTCCGAATCTGCTCGTTGCGGATATGTACTACAAAGGAACCGACTTCAAATCACGCAGAGCGATACTGTAAAAGCCGCATAGCTAGCGGACGTCGGTACGCCATGTATGGGCTCCGGCGGTGATTTGTGGCTGCTGTACCATATATCCGAGAAATGGGGCGTTCTGGTTGGAGCATGAGTTTGAGCTAGGTAATTTAATACTCAATTTGGCTCTTGTATTTATACTTGTATTTTTAAATGGATTTTTCGTCGCGGCGGAGTTTGCGCTTGTGAAGGTGCGTCATTCCCGGCTTACCGAGCTGCAAAGCGAAGGCAATCGATTGGCTGGCTATGCGCTCAAGGTAAACAGTAAGCTGGATGCCTATTTATCGGCGACGCAGTTCGGTATTACGCTGGCTTCACTTGGGCTTGGTTGGATCGGAGAGCCAGCTATATCGGAGCTGCTTTTAGAGCCGCTCATGTATAAGCTTGGATTTACCGATGGTACGCTGATTGCGACGATCTCGGTCATTATTGGATTCGCAGTCATTACGTTCCTTCATATCGTGCTGGGCGAGCTCGCGCCCAAATCGCTTGCGATTCAGCGGACAGACGGCGTATCGCTTGCATTGTCGGCGCCACTGTTGTTCTTTTACCGTGTGTTCTTCCCATTCATCTGGTTACTCAATGTCGCTGCGAATGCAGTGTTGCGTGCAGTCGGAATCGAGCCAGCCAGTGAGGCGGATGGTGCCCACTCAGAGGAAGAGATTCGTATTCTCATGAATCAGAGCGCAAAGAGCGGGATTATGGATGAGGGCGAGATTGAGCTGGTGAACAATATTTTTGAATTTTCCGACCTGCTTGCCCGTGAAGTCATGCTGCCACGTACCGATATGAATTGCCTGTATACGAATCTATCCAAAGAGGAAAATCTCGCAATCATTCAGGAAACGAAGCATTCTCGTTATCCGGTTGCTGTAGAGGATAAGGATCGGATTATCGGCTTCATACATATTACCGATGTGCTTCTCTCACCGGTCAATCAGCCGTATGATCTGGCTGCACTGGCAAGACCGATCCTGAATGTGCCGGAATCGATGGAGATCAGTCACGTACTACAGCTGATGCAGAAAAATCATGCTCAGATGACCCTTGTTGTCGATGAATACGGCGGTACAGCCGGCTTGCTGACAGCAGAGGAGATTCTGGAGGAGATCGTCGGCGAGCTGTATGATGAGTTCGAGGATGAGCGTCCAGATGTGGAACGTATTGGTGATATCATCTCGGTGGATGGACGGATGCTGATTGAAGATGTGAATGAGCTTGCCGGCGTAGAAATCGACGATGACGAGGTCGATTCGATCGGCGGCTGGATGTTCAAGGAGCTTGAAGGCGTACCGGAAAATGGGAAGACGGTCGAGGTCGATGGCGTAGTCTTTGAAGTGGCTGAATCGGAGCGTCTTCGCATTATGCGCGTGAATATTCATCCATTGCCTGAGCCAGAAGAAGAGTCTGAAGGCGAAGAGAAGGGTGAAGCGAGCCCGTCGTAGGTTTTGTAGGCTATGGTGAACCATGTTGGGCTCAAGATATAAAGTCCTTTAAGCTATAAAAAGGCGTTCATAGTATGGATGCTGAACATCATACACAGGTGCGGTTATTGTTGCCGCACCTGTCTTATTTTCCAAACTGCTATAACATTATAATCGTACATAACAAAGCGAGATAGATGATACGGATCGAGACGACAACGACATAAACTGTAATTAAGACAGATAGTAATGATAAGCACTGCAATGATGAATACAGACAAAAAGGAGTCGATCGAATGCACAATCAATCGGTATTGCACAAGCCGCAGGCGATGATGTTTGATATGGATGGAACCTTGTTTGAAACGGAAACGGTATTGCTACCTGCATATCATCGTACATTTGAACAGCTTCGCAGTGAAGGGTTATACGAAGGCGAGACGCCGCCAGAGTCGATTATATTGGGCTCACTCGGCATGCTGCTAGAGGACATCTGGGCGCGCGTGATGCCAGGGGCAAGCCGTCAGACGGTGGATCGTGCGAATGAGCTATTGCTGGAGCTACAGCTACAATTTATGGAGGAAGGGCTGTCCCGTCTGTATCCACACGTAGAGGAGACATTAGAGACGCTACACGCGCAGGGTGTCCGTTTATTTATCGCCAGTAATGGATTAGAGGGCTATGTGAAAGGGATTACTCGGGTGCATCAGCTGGATCGACTGCTGGATGGTGTGTATAGCGCAGGTGAATATCAGACAGAAACGAAAACGGAGCTGGTACGTCTGCTCATGGAGCAGCATGGACTACAAAGTGCATGGATGGTCGGTGACCGTTCGTCTGATATGGAGGCAGGAAAAGGAAATGGACAGCCGGTAATCGGGTGTCGTTATGCAGATTTTGGGGATGATAGTGAGCTCGCCGGAGCGGATGTTATCATCACATCGTTTGAGCAGTTGCTGGATGTGTTTAATAAAGCGAAGTGAGTACACCTGTTTTACTTCTGACAGCAAATCAGTTAACCTGTATAGGATGTGCTTGCGCCTGTGCTGTCTGATGCTTGAAGACAGGCTTTTAAGCATAAAATAACGAACATCCGTATCCATAAGGTGATGCGGCTGTATCGGAAAGTGGGGCTTATAATGACAAACATTTATGACAAGGCTAATGAGCTATCCAGCGCGATTCGTGATAGCAAGGAAGTTACGGATATTACAGCAGCGATGCAACTGATCGAGGCTGATCCAGAGAGCAAGCGTATGCTGGATGATTTCCGTGCGCGTCAGATCGAGGTTCAACAGCGTATGATGTCTGGCGATATGCCAAACCCGGAAGAAATGGAACAAATGGAGAAGCTGTTTGAGGTGTTGAACCTGAACCTCAACATCCGTCGTCTGTTTGATGCCGAGCAACGTCTGAGCACGATTATTGAAGATATTAACAAAATTATCACAGATAGCCTGAGCCATCTGTACGGTGGTCCTGAGCAATAATCTGTTGCATTCATCACTGCATAGCAAAGTATAACAGTGGCATAGTAGATAGCAGGAAAGAAGTGTATGGTGGTTATATTTTCATGTTATAGCTTCTCCTGCTACGATAATCTATCGCTTCTTAGCCTAGCTGTTAATGAATAAAGGAACGCATTTCACCCAACATAGGGTGAGATTGCGTTCCTTTTTTATGCTATAATGGAAAAACAGTAATACAGCTACGGAAAGGTGGTGCTACAGTTGCAGGAACATGATGAATCTATTACCAAGCATGAGCAGCTTTTGCAGCATATTGAGAAGTTAAAGATCGGTTCTAAAATTTCCGTCCGCAAGCTGGCACGCCAGATGGGCGTGAGTGAAGGAACAGCATATCGCGCCGTGAAGGAAGCCGAAAATATGGGAATCGTTGTCACCCGCGAACGGATCGGTACAGTACGGATCGAGAAGCGACCTCGTGGTGCCTCGGATCAGCTTACCTTTTCTGATGTGGTCGATATTATCGATGGTAAGGTGCTCGGTGGCAGCAGTGGTCTGGATAAGACGCTTGTAAAATATGCGATCGGTGCGATGAAGCTGGATGCGATGATGCGCTATGTCGAAGCGGGAAGCCTGCTTATTGTCGGTAACCGTGAGGATGCGCATCAGCTTGCGCTGGAGCATGGTGCAGCCGTGCTGATCACAGGTGGATTCACCACCAGCCCTGAGGTGAAGGCACAGGCAGATGTACGCGGACTGCCGATTATTTTATCCCGTCATGATACGTTCACCGTGGCATCGATGATTAACCGTGCGCTGTTTGATCGGATGATTAAAAAGAAAATTATGCTGGTGGAGGATATTATCGCTGGCAAGCCAAAGCCAGGCGTGCTCAAAGCCTCAAGTACCGCCGAAGACTTCTACGAAATGGCAGAACGGACAGGCTATCTGCGACTGGCTGTCGTGGATGAATGGAACCGGATTATCGGTATTATCGGACGCAAGGAAATGGAACAGCTTCCGCCAGGACAGCCGATTGAAAAGGTGCTTATTCGTCGCCCGATCACCGCAACACTGCAAACATCACTGGCATCAGCTGCTCAGACGATGATGTGGGAAGGGATCGACTTCCTGCCGATTGTCGATCGCAATCGTAAGCTGATCGGCACGATTACACGTCGTGAGGTGCTGCAAGCGATGCGTGATGCACAGCAGGAGCCAAGTGCAGGCACGATGGAGACATTTGATTATCTGATCTGGAATGGCTTTGCAGAGGAACGGGATGAAGAGGGAACGATCTTCTTCCACGGATTCATTACGCCGCAGATGGCGACTCAGCTCGGCAACATTTCCGAGGGGATTCTTATTTCCGTCATGATTCAGGCAGCGGTACGTACAGCACGTCTGCTCACTGGCAATGATTATGTACTCGATAATATGTCGACTTATTTCCTGCGTCCGGTTCAGATTGAGGATGCGATTACCGTTCGTCCGACCGTGCTGGAGGCGAGTCGACGTACGTATAAGCTGGAGATTGAGATCGTGTATGATAATGCGCCTGTATCCAAGTCGATGCTGACACTGCAATCGATCGATCACGGCTAATCGATCATCGCTAAGGGAAAGAAAGCATTGGATACAAAAAGTAATATTTGTTTTCTATGCAGCAGGTATAACAGGTAACAGTAGTAAGGTTTTATCGGAAATAAAAGTGTACTATTCCATGCCACTTCAAACGTTCATGCCTGCTACTCGTGATATAGCTATACGCAAAAAAGGATGACCTCAAGCCGAGGTCATCCTTTTGTATAAGCATGATGTGGTTCTGTATAGAGTGAAGCAGATCGTTAGACTTTGAGGATATACGGTGTAGCTATAGAGTACAGTCACAAGTCATTAGAGTGCTTAATAGAGCATGGCATCTCGCCACACTTTGAAGATATAAGGTGCATCTATATAGCAAAGTACAAGTGATATTGCTCGCTCAGGTATTTATACGATTATAGTTGATAAATGATAACCATATTAAACTTTAAAGCGTTCAACCATCGTTTTCAGATCATTTGCTACACTGGACAGCATTGCCGAGGAAGCAGAGATTTCCTGCATCGTTGCTAGCTGCTGCTCGGTAGCGGCAGAGACGGATTCGATCTCGCCTACTGCTTCACTTGTAATGCCAGACATCTGATTCACCGATTGGATGACCTGCTCGGTGCCTTGAGACAGCGTGGAGGAAGCTTCGGATACCCCTTCGATGCTTGTTACCACTTCATTCACATAGCTGCGAATGAGCTGGAAGGATGCGCCAGCAGTTTGTACCGCCTGGATGCTATGCTCGACCTCATGGGAACCCGAATTTGTTTTATTGACCACGGCTTCGATTTCCGATTGAATACGATCGATCAGTGAGCCAATCTGGTTGGCAGACGAGGAGGCTTCGTCTGCTAGATTACGAATTTCTTTTGCTACGACACTAAAGCCTTTACCATGCTCGCCTGCGCGAGCGGCTTCGATGCCTGCATTGAGCGATAGCAGATTCGTTTGCTTGGCAATCTGAGCGATCGCAACGACAATTTCACCGATCGTTTGAGAATGCTGACTCAGGCTACCGACCGAGCCGGATAGCTCACCGAAGATCGTTTGCAGCTTGTTGATTTCACGGCTAGCGGATTGTAATGCTTCATCGCCTTCATTGACTTTACTGGAGGTCAGTGACGCAGTAGCAGCTACCTGCTGAGCACTGCCAGCGATATGCCCGATACCATCTGCCATGCGATATACCGTTGCCGAGGTCTGTCCGACCTGCTCGGATTGACGCTCTGAACCCGTCGCTACCTGCTGAATCGATTCTGCGATATGCTGTGAAGCCTCTGACGTTTCACTGGCGCTGGAATTGAGCTGCTCTGAGGATGAAGCCAGATGCAGAGAAGTATCTTTTAAATGAGATACGATCTCTCGCAGACTGGAGGTCATCCGAGCAAGTGCATTCGACAGCGCGCCGACTTCATGCTTGGCTTTGATATCCCATGTCGTTGTCAGATCACCTTGAGCGACTGACTCGGTCACTTTGACCAATTGCAGAAGCGGACGGGCAATTCGGCTGGAGAACACATAGCCCGCTGTGATCGCAGCGATCAGCGATACGACCATAATGATGATACTGCTATAGAGCAGCTTGAAGTAATCCTGCATGATGACATTGTAGGATTGCTCGCTAAATACCGTCCAGCCTGTAATCGGGTCATGCACATAGGAGACTAGCTTTTTCGCACTACCTGCTCCTGATTCTACGGTACCCTGATTGCCTGCTGAGCCCTGCTGAAAAGCAGCGGTAGTATGGATATCAGCATCGAGCTGTTTGGAATCTGGATGTGCCAGAATAATCCCGGCGCGGTCAGCGATATACGCCGTCTGCCCATTGGTGGAGAACTCCTTGGCATAATCACTCATCGTATCGAGTGGAAGCGAGCATTGAACCAATCCGCTCAGCTTTTTATCATTGTCAAAGATCGGGTAAACGATATTTATAATCTTTTTCCCACTCGATTTACTGACGATCACATCAGAGATGACTGGCTTTTGAGTGGAAACTAATTGTTTGAAATAATCACGATCGCTCACATTGTCCAGTTCGGCGTCTGTGTTTTTAGCGATTTGCTGACCATTTACACTGCTGAACACGATCGTTTGCAGCTCGGGGTGAATCCCTGCCGTTTGAGCAAGCAGATTTTTTACCTGAGGCAGCTGTTCGGGATTGTATTGCTTTAATTCGGGATTGGTTGCGAGCTGCTGTAGCATCGCTAGCTCTGTGTTGACGAGTGTTTGTGCTTTTTGCAATACCAGCTCTACATTTTGCTCATTCATGCTGTAGGCATCTTTCTGAATTTTGTTGGTCGTACTGATCAAGCTGAAAGCGCCGAATACAAGCAATGGCACAATCGTAATGATCGATACGATCATAATGAGCTGTTTTTTCATCGTGTTATCCCCTGTCCTCATCATGAGAATGTTGTTTGAACATGTAATGAGCTATTTATCGGCAAATATTGGATGAAGTTTAGCTATTTATGTCAACATTTGTCGAGGTTGGCGAATAAATCTGTAATCACATACTGTTCCGTTGTCCGGATGTGATAAAATATAATAGCGAGGTATGGGCTGAAATGCCTGCTATCGCTGTAGTTAGGCGAACAATGATAGCTCTACCATTTTATAAATAGAAAGCAGGGAAGCGTATGACCCCATTCGTCCATTTGCATGTGCATAGTGAATACAGTCTGCTCGACGGGGCTGCGCGTATTCATGATCTGGTTAGTCGTGCAGCAGCGTCAGGTATGACCTCGCTCGCATTGACTGATCACGGTGTCATGTATGGAGCCATCCCTTTTTATAAAGCCTGCCTTCAGCACGGTATTAAGCCGATTATTGGCTGTGAGGCGTATTATACTGCCGGTTCACGGCGAGAAAAGGCAGCACGCAAGGATCAGCCGATCCATCATCTATTGCTGCTTGCCAAAAATGAAACAGGTTACCGGAACCTGATGAAGCTGTGTTCGATCGGGCATCTGGAGGGCTTTCATTATAAGCCTCGGATTGACGGGGAAGCATTGCGTCAGTATCACGAGGGTATTATTTGCCTGAGTGCCTGTCTTGGCGGCGAGATTCCACAGCATTTGCTGCATGGAGAGCCAGAGCTAGCCAAGCAGGCGGCACAGCGGTACTTGGATATTTTCGGTGAGGACTTTTATATCGAGCTTCAGGATCATGGGCTGGCAGAGCAGAAGAAGGTTACACCTCAACTGATCGCGCTGGCGCGTGAGCTGAATATTCCGCTTGTAGCTACGAATGATGTGCATTATCTGACTGAGGATGATGCAAAAACGCAGGATGTGCTGATCTGTATCGGGACGGGAAAAACGGTCGATGATGAGAGCCGTCTGCGGATTCCAACCAATCAATTGTATTTAAAAGATGGCGAGCAGATGGCAACACTGTTCCGTCATGTGCCAGAAGCGATTACGAATACCGAACGCATTGCCGAGAAATGTGAGCTTACCATTCCGCTCGGTCAACCGCTGCTGCCTTCGTATCATCCGTTACCAGATGATTGGAGTGCAGAGCGTTATCTGGAGCAGCTCTGCCATGAAGGCTTGGAGCGTCGTTACGCGGATGGCGAGCTGTGGAACGATACAAACGAACGGAGCAAGCTGGAGGAACGACTTGCATATGAGCTATCGGTAATTGGTAGCATGGGCTTTGCTGATTATTTCCTGATCGTTTGGGATTTTATGAGCTTTGCGCATCGAGCAGGTATTGCCACCGGGCCAGGGCGGGGTTCGTCCGCAGGCAGTCTGGTTGCGTATGTGCTTGGCATTACCAATGTCGATCCAATTCGCTATAAGCTGCTATTTGAGCGTTTTCTGAATCCAGAGCGGGTATCGATGCCTGATATCGATATCGACTTTAGCGATCTGCGCCGGGATGAGATGATCGATTATGTCGTTTCCAAATATGGACGTGATCGCGTCGCTCAGATTATTACCTTTGGTACGCTGGCAGCGCGAGCAGCTGTACGTGATGTGGGACGAGCATTAGCGGTGCCTTATGCGGATACCGACCGCGCTGCCAAGCTCATTCCTGCTCAGATTGGTGTAACGATTCAGCGCGCGCTGGAGCAGGTGCCAGAGCTGCGCGAGCGCTATGAAAAGTCTGCGGCTGTGCGCGAGCTGATTGATACGGCGATTAAGGTGGAGGGCATGCCACGGCATGCGTCTACCCACGCGGCAGGTGTCGTTATTTCCAGCGGCCCGCTGACCGATGTAGTGCCTCTACAGGAAGGCAGCGAGCATGCGGTATTAACGCAGTATGCGATGGAAAATCTGGAAGCGATCGGTATGCTGAAGATGGACTTCCTCGGTCTGCGTACCTTATCGATTATTGAACGCTGTCTGCAATGGATCCAGGAGCAGACGGGGGAAACGATTGATTTTAACCATATTTCTGTTGAGGATAAGCTGACGTATTATATGCTCAGTCAGGGCGATACGATGGGGGTATTCCAGCTTGAGTCTGCTGGGATTCGTCGTGTGCTACGCGATCTCAAGCCGAGTGAGTTTGAAGATATCGTATCTGTAAATGCCTTGTATCGTCCGGGTCCAATGGACTTTATCCCGCGTTATATTGATGGCAAGCATGGACGGATTACAGTGGAATATCCGCATCCAGATTTGAAGCCGATTTTGGAGGATACGTACGGTATTATCGTGTATCAGGAGCAGATTATGCAGATTGCCTCACTGATGGCAGGCTTCTCGCTCGGTGAAGCTGATCTGTTGCGTCGTGCTGTCTCCAAGAAGAAGCGCGAAGTGCTTGACCAGGAGCGGGAACACTTTGTTCGGGGTAGCCTCAAGCTGGGCTATACAGAGAAGGATGCGAATACAGTTTATGATATGATCGTTCGCTTTGCCGATTATGGCTTCCCACGTGCGCATGCGACGGCTTATGGTGTACTTGCATTCCAGACTGCTTATCTGAAGGCGCATTATCCAGTGCAGTTTATCGCGTCCATGTTGACTGCGGTAATGGGCACACATCGTAAAGTAGCTGAATACGTGCTGGAGTGTCAGCGTATCGGAGTAGAGGTGTTGCCGCCGGATATTCATTTGAGCGGTGTGAACTTTACGCCCGTGCTGGAGGAGTCGTCTACCGATTCTTCTACCTCTATTGCCGATCAGAATGATGGAGCAACAGCAACGGATGATCAGCCGGAGCTGCGTTTATATCAGGGAGGCGGGCATATCCGCTTCGGTCTGGGAGCAGTCAAAAATGTCGGTACACAGGCGATTAACAGCATTATCAAGGAGCGTCAGGAGCGACCATTTGATAGTCTGGTGGACTTTTGCCGACGCGTTGATCCCAAAGCATGCAATAAGCGCGTAATCGAATCGCTTATTCAAGCAGGCGCCTTTGATAGCTTGCCTGGACATCGTGCACAGCTGCTACAAATGCTGGACGAAACGATAAAGGAAGCGGCAAAATGGCGCAAGGAGCGCGAGGAGCTACAGATCGAGATGTTCGATTTTGATCTGGGCGAGAAGCCGAACTGGGAGGTATCCTACCCGGATGTGCCTCCATTTACAGCAGGAGAGCAGCTGGAATTTGAACGCGAGCTGCTAGGGTTATATCTATCTGGTCACCCACTGGATGACTACGAAGATGCCATCGAGCAATCCGGTTTATCACGATTGATGAATCTACATGAAGCGGCAGATGATTCAATTGTGGCGGTTGCGGGTATGGTTGTTTCACTCAAGGCAATTACGACCAAGCAGGGCAAGTCGATGGCATTTATGGAGATGGAAGACCAGATTGAGAAATGTGAAGTGGTCATGTTCCCTGAAATCTGGCGTAAATGTCGTGAGCTGGTCGATAAGGGCGTACTGCTGATTGTACGCGGACGCTTGCAGCAGGACGACGAGAGCTTCAAGCTGCTGGCAGAGGAGGTTGTCTCATTGACTCCATCCGCAGCAGCCGAGATGGCAGACAAGGTCAAGCAGCGGGCGCAAGCCACACGAAGCAAGAAGCCGGAGCGCAGTGAAGCTGCATCTGCAAGTCGTGCTACGGGTACAGGGGCATCGACAACAGCGACAAGCACGCGAACCTCGCATACCAAGTCGTCGACCTCGACTGTCAATGTGACCCGAACGGCTTCGAGTGATACAGAGGCTAACGTGAAGACCGAATCTGCTCCAGCGCAAGAGCGTACGCCTAAGCAGCACGTATATATCAAAATTACACGCGAAGCTCAGCAGGCAGGACAGCTAGAGCAGCTCAAACAGCTGTTAGCGGATCATCCGGGTCAGCTCGGTACGATGCTCTTTTATGAAGAGGGGCAGAAGCTGCTTGATCTTAGCGGAAGCTATCGTATCAAGCCGTCACCAGCATTATTTAGCGCCATTGAGCAGATGCTGGGCGAAGGCACGGTGCGTGTGAAGTAACGCGTAAAGTTCATCGCTGGATGCTGGCAAGCCATTGCTGGACGGCTTTAATGAAGTAGCAAGCATGGATTTTACGATTGGTTTGATCTGCGTTAAACTCGTTTTTTCATCCATTCCCTTTGGAATCGATCCATCTGATAGACGATACAGGTGGATCGATTTATTGTGTTGTCTCTTTGTTGCGGTAAAAAAGTGTGGTATGGTATCATTATCCCATTATGTGGGCTTACCACGTCCGGTTTTCACATCCCTGATGATCTGCCAGCAGACAGGTCCGGATGAAGTCCGGTTATACACGTTATTGATCTGGTAGCGCATACGCGCCTTAGGGCACAGCGCGCTAGCAGAATTACACGCTAATCATGCAGCAAACGCACATTGATAAACCGGGGAATAAGTATACGTCTGAAGAGGTGTAGTTGTGTTTAGAGATTTATTCCAAAAGAAAAAAAAATATGCGACCATTCCTTCACAACGTTGGAGCAATGAGCCCGCATCAGATGATGAGCAGCCACAGGAACGCCCAAAACGTGAAATTCCCGAAGGCCTGATGAACAAGTGCAGCAAATGTGGCACGATTCATTACAGTAAAGAGCTCGAAAAGAACCTTAAGGTATGCAGCAATTGTGGCTACCATATGCGTCTAAATGCGATCGAACGCATCGTTATGACTGTGGACGAGGGTAAATTCACCGAGATGGATGCAGGATTGGAATCGATCGATCCGCTGAACTTCCCAGGCTACGCGCAAAAGCTGGAGCAGCAAAAGATGAACTCGGGTCTACGTGACGCGGTAATTACCGGTCAAGGCGAGATTGATGGTCATCCGGTTATGCTTGCTGTAATGAGCTTTGACTTTTTCAGCGGTAGTATGGGCTCGGTTGTTGGGGAAAAAATTACCCGTGCTATCGAAGCAGCTGACGAGCGTGGCTTGCCACTAATCATGTTCTCCACTTCTGGCGGAGCACGGATGCAGGAAAGCATCATCAGTCTGATGCAAATGGCGAAGACAAGCGCAGCGCTTGCACGCTATCAGGAGAACGGCGGACTGTACATATCCGTCATTACCGATCCAACGATGGGTGGCGTATCCGCCAGCTTTGCGATGCTGGGCGATATTATTATCGCTGAGCCGGGCGCACTGTTTGGCTTTGCTGGACGCATCGTTATTGAACAGACGATCCGTCAAAAGCTGCCGGATAACTTCCAGACTGCCGAGTTCAACCTGGAGCACGGACAGCTGGATATGGTCACACATCGTAAGGATATGAAGTCCATGCTGGGCGATCTGCTGGACTATCATACGGGAAAAGGGGGATTTTAAGTGGCAGGAGAGATGCCTTTTGAAATGCCTCTCGTTGAATTGCGCAAAAAAATCGACGAGCTGAAGCAGTTTAGCCAGGATAAGGAAATTGATTTTACCGACGAAATTAACCGTCTGGAAGAGCGTTATCGCCAGATGGAAGGTGAAATTTATACGAATATCAGTGCCGCGCAGAAAATGCATCTGGCGCGTAATCAGCAGCGTCCAACAACGCTTGATCTGATCCCGCTGATCTTCACCGACTTTATCGAGCTGCATGGCGACCGCATGTTCGGTGACGATCTGGCAATCGTGGGAGGTCTCGCACGTCTGGAAGGCAAGCCGGTAACGATTATCGGTCACCAGCGTGGTAAAGATACAAAGGATAATATTGCCCGTTTCTTCGGTAGTCCGCACCCGGAGGGATTCCGCAAATCGATCCGTCTGATGAAGCAAGCCGAGAAATTTGGACGTCCGATTGTGACATTTATTGATACCAAAGGTGCGTATCCGGGTAATACAGCAGAGGAGCGCGGTCAGTCTGAAGCGATCGCTCGCAGTCTGTGGGAGATGGCGAAGCTTCGTGTGCCAGTAGTGTGTGTAGTTATCGGTGAAGGCGGTAGTGGCGGCGCGCTGGCGATTGCTGTCGGTAATCGGGTACTAATGCTGGAGCATGCGATCTATTCTGCTATTTCGCCTAATGGTGCAGCCTCCATTCTGTGGAAGGATGCGTCCAAGGCAGATCAAGCAGCCGAAGCGATGAAGATCACAGCAGAGGATCTGCTGGGAATGGAAATCATCGAAGGCATCGTGCCAGAGCCACAAGGCGGAGCGCACAAGGATTATGAGGAAACAGCTGCTGCGATCAAGCAGGAACTGCTTCACCATTTACAAGAGCTTGCTGGGATGGATGCAGAAGCGCTTGTATTGGATCGTTATAACAAATTCCGCAAAATTGGCGAATTTGTAGAAAAGCAGATTTCGACCAGCTTCGGAACACCCGATCAACAGGAACAAGGCACGGAGGCGACAGAGCAAGTAGCAGTCGCCGATGAAGACAGTGAGCATCTGTCTTCGGTTACGAACGCTTTCCATAACAGTGATTCGACGGATGCACTGCCTCACTAAGTGCTCCCATCGTCACAGCGTGTAATCATCGATGCCGTCCATGCCTCCCGGCAGGGAAGGTCATGGGCGGTATTGGTGCGTTTGGGAGGATATGGATGGCGACAGGGTGGCGGGATAAATATTGTCCATCTCCTGTATACAAAAGCGCGAATTTGTAGTAAATTTAATTGTTGGGGCCTGTTTGCTGTGAGGCGACAGGTTATGTTGGAAAACACACAATAGAGAGCCTTGAAAACGGAGGAAATCAATTATGCGCAAAACGAAGATTGTATGTACGATTGGACCTGCAAGTGAGTCCCTGGAGAACACAAAGAAGCTGATCATGGCAGGTATGAACGTAGCCCGTCTGAACTTCTCTCACGGTGATTTCGAAGAGCACGGCAACCGTATCAAAAACATTAAGCAGGCAACCCAGGAGCTGGGCAAAACTGTAGCGATTCTGCTGGATACAAAGGGTCCTGAGATCCGTATCGGCAAGCTGAAAGAAGAGCCTATCGATCTGGTACAAGATGAGTACATCACGCTGACTACCGAAGAGATTCTGGGCGACCAGCATCGTCTGACTGTATCCTATCAGGATCTGCCAAGCGACGTTGAAGTAGGCTCCACAATTCTGATCGACGACGGTCTGATCGGACTGAGCGTTGTACAGGTACAAGGTACAGAGATCAAGTGCCGTATCGTAAACGGTGGTCAAATCAAAGGCCGTAAAGGTGTAAACGTACCGGGCGTAAACATCTCCCTGCCAGGCATCACAGAAAAAGATGCGAATGACATTATTTTCGGTATTGAGCAGGGTGTTGACTTCATCGCTGCCTCCTTCGTGCGTAAAGCAAGCGACGTACTGGAAATTCGCGAGTTGCTGGAGCAAAAAGGTGCTAAGCACGTTCAAATCATCTCCAAAATCGAGAACCAGCAAGGTGTAGACAACCTGGAAGAAATTCTGGAAGTGTCTGACGGTCTGATGGTAGCTCGTGGTGACCTCGGCGTAGAAATCCCAGCTGAGCAAGTACCACTGGTACAAAAACAAATGATCGAAAAATGTAACCGTGCCGGCAAACCGGTAATCACGGCTACACAAATGCTGGATTCCATGCAACGTAACCCGCGTCCGACTCGTGCGGAAGCAAGTGACGTAGCGAATGCAATCTTCGACGGTACAGATGCAATCATGCTGTCCGGCGAAACAGCTGCGGGTAAATACCCAGTAGAATCCGTACTGACAATGTCCCGTATCGCTGAAAAAGCGGAATCTGCACTGAACTATCGTGAGATCTTCCTGAAGCAAAGCCATGCACAGCAAACAACAGTAACGGAAGCAATCAGCCAATCCGTAGCAAGCTGCGCAATGGATCTGAATGCAACAGCGATCATTTCCTCTACAGAGTCCGGTCACACGGCTCGCGTGGTAGCGAAATATCGTCCACAGGCACCAATCATCGCGGTAACAACG
This sequence comes from Paenibacillus hunanensis, assembly GCF_014645615.1. GTDB lineage: Bacteria > Bacillota > Bacilli > Paenibacillales > Paenibacillaceae > Saccharibacillus > Saccharibacillus hunanensis. The sequence goes on from NZ_BMMB01000001.1 coordinate 768,300, forward strand.
AACGAGCAAACGATGCGTCGTCTGTCTCTGGCTTGGGGCGTGCATCCGGTTAAAGGTTCACAGGCTCACTCCACAGACGAGCTGTTCAACGTTGCTCTGCAAGGTGGTAAAGATTCCGGTCTGCTCAAAGATGGCGATCTGGTTGTAATCACAGCTGGTATCCCACTGGGTAAATCCGGTTCCACAAACCTGATCAAAGTAGCACAAATGTCCTCGAACTAATCGAAGACCTGTGCTGTATAGCATAAGCAAAAAAGCAGTGGCATTGTCCATTGCTTTTTTTGCTGATTTTAGAAACGAAAAGTATGCTAATACGTACACATCAGTGTGAGCGGCCTCCTCACACGGGGTGAAATGAAAAAAGGATTTTTGCGAAGCAAAATATCCATACTACAGTGTGAGCGACCTCCTCACACGCGGTCAAATGAAAAAAGGATTTTTGCAAAGCAAAATATCCATACTACAGTGTGAGCGACCTCCTCACACGGGGTGAAATAAAAAAAGGATTTTTGCAAAGCAAAATATCCATTCTTCAAAGTGTGAGCGACCTCCTCACACGTCATCCAATGAAAAAGCGGCTATACGTTCGTCTACCTATAGCCTTGAACAGACTGCAATGATGATTGGGAGAGTGAAGTATGAGTAAGCAACAATTGAATCTGCCTAGTAACTGGCATGGGATTGCTTTTCGTGTTCGTTATCAGGAGAATGACCCGATGGGTGTCGTGTATCATACCAACTATTTGAACTGGTTTGAATTGGGACGTACGGAGATGATTCGTGATCTGGGCTTCCGTTATCGCGATATGGAGCAGGCAGGCGTGCTGCTGCCGCTAATCGATGCTTCCCTGGCGTATGGTCGTCCAGCCAGATATGATGACCGAGTAGCCGTATATACACGTATTGTAAATTTCTCGCGTCTTCGGATTGACTACGAGTATCGTATCCATCTACTCGCGGATGATGATCTGTCAGTAGGCGATGCATCGGCAGCGGGGACAAGACCGATATTTACAGCAGACGATAAGCTGCCCGGCGAGCCGCTTACGAGTGGTTCAACACGGCATGTATGGGTGAATCGTGAGTTCGCTCCGATCCGGCTTGATAAAGTGTTGCCATCGCTGTATGATGCACTTGTACGGTCCTTGCAGGACTAGAGAGGAGAGCTATCGTTTGAAAAAGTGGATTGCTGCATGCATTATTATTATACCGCTACTGGAGTGGTACGTTTTCCTACAAATGATTGATTGGATCGGCGGCTGGAATACGCTATTTCTGCTTATTGTGACATCGTTGATTGGCGTAGTGATGATGCGCTTTGAAGGTCGCAAGGTGCTTGAAGATACACGTGCTCTAATTGAAGCGAATCAGCCACCAGGACGTAAAATGCTCGATGGATTATGTGTGTTTATCGGTGGTATTATGCTCGTCCTGCCTGGTTTTGTATTGGATGTAGTAGGCTTCACGCTTGTATTTCCACTCACCCGACCACTTTATCGCAATTTGCTGCTCAAATGGATTGAAAAGCGTATGAAAAATGGCTCGATTACGATTTATCGTCCATAAACATAAGCGATAGTGCTTATGCGAACTTTTGAATTTGATAATGACCACCTTATTCATGGTGATCAAAATAGAAGCCTTTCATCGTCATCGAAGTGGAGCAGTCCACTTGCCAGACGGTGAAAGGCTTTATTTGTGCAGGTATTCATAAAATACGTTGATGAAGCGTATACGCAAATTTGCATAAATGTAAGTTGCATGAATGTAAGCCGTACAGAGCGAAGTCGATCCCCTTAATCTTTATGAAAGGGTATCTTCTCTTAGTAAAACCTCAGCAAGACAGATTGCGTACATACGCTAGATAAGTGAAGTCATATCTTTTCAGAAAGTACGATTCCATAGGTATTCCTCAGCGAACCTTCCCATTTACAATATAATTCCGCAGATCGCGAAATACATTGGCACGATTAAGCGCGGCTACCAGTACGAGTGTAACAGGCCCGATAATCAGACCGAGTGCGCCGAATAGCTTCAAGCCGACGAACATACTGATAAGTGTTGCTAGTGGATCAAGCCCGACATTGCTGGCAAGGATTTTCGGCTCCATCATCTGGCGTACGATCAATACAATCACATACAGTACACCCAGACCGATACCGAGTCCTACATTGTCGCTCATAAAGCTATAGATGGCCCACGGCACCATCACAATCCCAACGCCGAGATAGGGCAGCAGATCGACCAGCCCGATGAGCAGACCGATAATCAGCGCAGAAGGCACCTGCAAAATAAATAAGCCTACGATCACGATCAAGCCTGTAATCGAAATCAAAATGACCTGTGCCTTAATATAGCCGAATAGAGCCTTTTGCAGATCGTTCCAGATCGCGGTTGCAGGCTGCCGCACAGTAGCAGGGAACCAGCCGGATACGATACGAGTATGCCGCTCCCAGCTATTACTAATGAAGAAAGCTGACAGCACAACGACTACGATAATCCAGGCAAAGTTAGGTAGCGCCGTCAGGAAATCAAGCACATAATTCAAAATGCTTGTGACGATTCCGCTAACCATGCCGGTTAAACTTTGCGTGGTCTGTGTCAAATTGTCATTCAAGGCGCCCTGCGCTTGTCCCTGCTGTAAAAAGCCGTTGATCTGATCAATGATCGACTGAATACGATCATTTTTCGTCCAGCCGACAAACATGTCACGCCAGCTATCAATATGATCGTTAAACGAGTCCATTAAAGAGATCGTTTCCTGCACCAGTCGTGTAATCAGCAGCGATAGAATCGTGATCAGACCGCCAAAATATAGCAGCAACGAAAGGGATACAGCAAGCCAGCGCGGAAAGCGGAGCCGCTTTTGCAGTAAACGTACCAGTGGGTTCATCGAATAAGCGAATAGCCACGCCAGTAATAGTGGATAAAGTAAGGGAAACAGATAGCGTACGCCGATAATTGTCAAAACAATGATGATCAGCACCCAGACTCCCCGCAAAATCCGTCCACGGATAATAGGATTCAAGTAGTTTGTACTCCTTTCGATCGATCTATAGTGCCAGACAGCAAAATTCGATCTACTCGCCATGCCAGCAATATTATGTAATACCGTTCATAGTAAGAGTTAAACGAGCAAGCAGACCTTTGAAACGAATTCAGCTAGCAAGCGATATTCATTATTTTGCTCCGATTCTGATAATATACATTCGTGGGTGTGACAGTAAACCGATATGGAGAAGAATTGTGAGGTATGTATATGTAATTAAAATATGAAAATGAGTTTGCTATTCGTGATTGAAGCAAAATGTATACAGGCTAGCGAATTATAATCCAACGCGATGCACTATAATGAATGATTTGAATATTTATTCTTTATAATGAATATATAAACGAAAACTGAACTGTTGATGGATATAAGTTTTAACTGCGCATACCCTGTGCAGACGATATATCCCGTAACCAATAATGCTGTCTACACCGTCACTAATCGTCTATTTCCAAGCGAGCCGATGATCCTTTAACGCTCACAAGGCTCGCTTTTTAACTTCCAGAATAAAGGAAAAAACGTTGATAAAATGGTAAATTTCACAGTAATCTATTAGGTATGCAAAGGTTTACAAAAAAAAGTTATCCTCGTGATAAAACAATTTGATATACTAACAATATCTACTTTTGTTCACAAGTCCGTCAAAATAAAGTATGATGATATAAGGTTCTTGGAAGGTTAGTGGCAGGTGTAAGGTCCGGCGATGACAATTTACCCCGATTCCTGCATACAGTAATCTTCATTTTTTACATTTTTAAAAATGTAACGGTTTTCATTTACAAATTGGACAAACTTCAAGAATCGTTCTGCAAAGGAGAGAAGAATATGACAGCTACCAAAGGTTTGGAAGGCGTTGTCGCTGCAAGCTCATCCATTAGCTCCATTGTTGATGGAGTTTTAACGTACCGTGGGTACAATATTGATGACCTGGCTGTGAACGCTAGCTTTGAGGAAGTCGCGTATTTGCTCTGGTTTGGTAAGCTGCCAAATCAGAACGAGCTTGACCAGTTACAAAAGGATCTGGATAAATATGCAGTATTGCCGGATGCACTTATCGAACAAATCAAACTGTATCCTAAAAATATGAACCGTATGGCTGCTCTGCGTAGTGCGGTGTCTGCACTGGCATTGTATGATGAGGATGCCGACGACATGAGCCTGGAAGCGAATCAGCAAAAGGCGATCAAGCTGCAAGCACAGCTGCCAGCGATCGTTGCTGTACTGGGACGCATTTCCGAGGGACAGGAGCCTGTTGCACCGCTTCAAGGTGTATCGATTGCACATAATTTCCTCTATATGCTGACTGGCAAAGAACCGGATCAAGTTGCGATCAAAGCACTGGATCAGGCACTTGTGCTGCATGCTGACCATGAGCTGAATGCCTCTACATTTGCTGCGCGCGTAACCGTAGCTACGCTGTCGGATATTTATTCTGGCGTAACGTCTGCGATTGGCGCACTCAAAGGCCCACTGCATGGTGGCGCGAATGAGGCGGTAATGAAAATGCTGGAAGAGATCGGTTCCCCAGACAATCTGGAGAGCTATATCCAATCCAAGCTGGATAACAAGGAAAAGATCATGGGCTTCGGTCACCGTGTCTACAAAAACGGCGATCCACGTGCCAAGCATCTGCAACAGATGTCCCGTGAGCTGGGTGAGCTGAACAACGATCTGACGCTGTATGATATGAGCGTTCGTATCGAGGAGATCATCACCGAGCGTAAAGGTCTCAAACCGAATGTCGATTTCTACTCGGCTTCCATGTACACGATGCTGGGCATTCCGCGTAACCTGTTTACGCCGATTTTTGCGATTAGCCGTGTATCCGGATGGTCGGCTCACATTCTGGAGCAGTATGAAAATAACCGCATTATCCGCCCGCGTGCTGAGTATGTTGGTCCAACAGAGCAACAGTACAGCCCGGTAGAAGCACGCTAATTTAGCGTGTCTTTTGAGGCGATGTATTACACAGTATACAAATCCCGCTTTTCAATAACTTCCAGTGTCTGCTAAAATAAATACAACCGTTGTCTGAAGCGCATGTCAGTGATGTTGTTCACACCATATCGTGAAGAGCAAGCAGCCTACATGGAGCCGGAACGCTGGAGACCATCCAAGCGTAACGGCTTCGCGTGCGCATGTGTGCTTAACGATCGAGCAGAGTCTGTAGGTTCAATGAACGTCAGCCTTGTGGTGAATAGAGTTCATACGTATGTGCTATCAAACATAAACGGGTTGTTTTTCCCGGCGATGCTGTGGCTTTGAAAAGCTAACGGGACACGATCGATTATAGAATGAATCTGAGGAGGAACTTCAATCATGCCGAACTTTGAAAAGTACGAATTGCCAACTGCTGGTGAGCAAATCACCATTAACAATGGAACACTTCAGGTGCCTAACAACCCGATCATCCCTTACATCGAGGGTGACGGAACAGGTCGCGATATTTGGAAAGCTTCCGTTCGCGTTCTGGATGCAGCTGTAGACAAAGCTTACGGCGGCTCCAAAAAGATTGCATGGTACGAAGTATTCGCCGGTGAGAAAGCATTTAATACATACGGTGAATGGCTGCCAGCTGATACGCTGGAAGCGATCCGTGAGTACATCGTGGCGATCAAAGGCCCTCTGACTACACCAATCGGTGGCGGTATCCGTTCCCTGAACGTTGCCCTGCGTCAAGAGCTGGATCTGTACGTGTGCCTGCGTCCAGTACGTTACTTTGACGGTGTTCCTTCCCCTGTAAAACGTCCTGAGCTGGTTGACATGGTTATTTTCCGTGAAAACACAGAGGACATCTATGCAGGTATCGAGTATCAAGAAGGTACAGAAGAAGTGAAAAAAGTACTGGAATTCCTGAAAAACGAAATGGGCGTTAACAAAATTCGTTTCCCAGAAACATCCGGTATCGGTATTAAGCCTGTATCCGAGGAAGGCTCCAAGCGTCTGGTTCGTGCAGCGGTACAATACGCAATCGATCACAGCCGCAAGAGCGTTACACTCGTACACAAAGGCAATATCATGAAATTTACAGAAGGTGCGTTCAAAAACTGGGGCTACGAAGTGGCTGAAGCTGAATTCGGCGACAAAGTATTCACATGGGCGCAATACGATAAAATCAAAGACGAGCAAGGCACAGATGCAGCAAATGCTGCACAAAAAGCAGCTGAAGATGCTGGCAAAATCATCGTAAAAGATGCGATTGCTGATATCGCGCTGCAACAAGTACTGACTCGTCCATCCGAGTTTGATGTAATCGCAACGCTGAACCTGAACGGTGACTATCTGTCTGATGCACTGGCTGCACAGGTTGGCGGTATCGGTATCGCACCGGGCGCAAACATCAACTATGTAACAGGACACGCGATCTTCGAAGCAACTCACGGTACTGCACCGAAGTATGCGGACAAAGACGTAGTAAACCCTGGTTCTGTTATTCTGTCCGGCGTTATGATGCTGGAGCATCTGGGCTGGCAGGAAGCGGCTGACCTGATCTACAAAGGTCTGGAAACGTCGATCAACAACAAAACCGTAACGTATGACTTTGCTCGTCTGATGGATGGAGCAACCGAAGTGAAATGCTCCGAGTTTGCCGATAAAGTAATCGAAAACATGTAGGAGGATGCTTCATGACAGCGATTAAGCGCAAAAAGATCACGATCGTGGGCGCCGGTTTTACCGGTGCAACCACTGCTTTGATGATAGCCCAGAAGGAACTTGGCGATGTAGTGCTGGTAGATATTCCGCAGCTCGAAAACCCAACCAAGGGAAAAGCGCTTGATATGCTAGAAGCAAGTCCGGTTCAAGGCTTCGACAGCCGGATTCGCGGTACAGCAGATTATGCGGATACCGCAAGCTCGGATATCGTCATCATTACGGCAGGTGTTGCCCGCAAGCCGGGCATGAGTCGCGATGATCTGGTCAATACGAATGCAGGGATTGTCCGTGCCGTATGCGAACAGGTCAAGCAGCACTCGCCAGAATCGATTGTCATTATTTTGAGTAATCCGGTCGATGCCATGACCTATGTAGCTTACGAAACACTCGGTTTCCCGAAAAATCGTGTCATCGGACAATCCGGTGTACTGGATACGGCACGCTACTGTACCTTTATCGCCGAAGCGCTCAACGTATCGGTTGAGGATGTACGTGGCTTTGTGCTTGGCGGTCACGGCGACGATATGGTGCCGCTTATCCGTTACTCCAGTGTCGGCGGTATTCCGATCGATACACTCCTTTCACCCGAGCAATTAGAAGCGATCGTACAGCGCACCCGTGTGGGTGGCGGCGAGATCGTCAATCTGCTCGGTAACGGCAGCGCCTACTATGCGCCTGCTGCGGCATTAACCCAGATGACGGAAGCAATCCTGAAGGACAAAAAGCGCATTCTACCTGTGATCGCCCTCCTCGAAGGCGAATACGGCTATGATAGCCTGTTCCTCGGCGTTCCTGTTATTCTAGGTGGCGATGGAATCGAACGCATTTTCGAGCTGGAGCTGACTGAAGACGAGCAATCTGCTCTTAACAAATCAGCCGACTCCGTTCGCAGCGTATTGCAGATCGTGACACGTTAAAAGAATTGTAGACAGGGCAGTCGTTGCTGCCATTGCCGATTCTTTGTTAAAGCTGTGTACGACGCTCAATCCAGTTGATTCGATAGTCTGAGAGCCCTTAACCTTCCGCGATTGCGGTAAAGGTTAAGGGCTCTTTTTGCTTTTCGGGAAGATTCCCGCAGTTCCATCCGAGTCACTCTTCTCGTTCTTTGGTGCAGTGTTATATGTAATGCCATCATAAAATACATCATCAAATCTATGGAGTATTTTGGAACAAGCTATATTTTTGACAATAGTTTAGTTAAAATAAGATTGCAAAGGATCTTGCCCAGCGTTAATCGGTCAAGGTTGAAGCCGTATTCAACTTGATTTTCCGACCGATTGGAAACGACGCGATAGAGGTAAGATCATAATCCAATCTGATGGGAGAGAAAAGCTTTGGAACGATTTCTCGTGTTTTTGCACATTCTAGGCGCTTTATCGACAGGCTTCTATATTTTGCTGCCGTTTATTGCGGCTAAGCTGCCAGCTCTCGATGGATCATCGCAGTCCGGTGCGATCTCTATTATTCGTGTGCTAAACCGTATCGCTCAGTTCGGACTGATCGTACAGCTGCTCACAGGCGGTTATTTGATGACAAAGGGTACATATTCGATTGCATGGATGGTCATTGTCGTGGTTCTGCTGCTCGCAATCGCTGCACTGGGCGGTATTATGGGTAAGCCACTTCGCCTCGCACTGGCAAACATCCAGCAAAAGCAAGATATCGCTGTCTACACAGGCAAGATCCGCGGGCTTGCGCTGGGACTGGCAGTATGTCTGCTCGTGATGACATTTTTCATGGTGTATCGTCATATTATCTAAATCCATTCCGCTTCAGGCTTGGATCTATAGTGTAAGCCGAATCAAGCAAGCCGATCCTGTTCGATATCGAGCCGGATCGGCTTATTTTTATTTGAATGAAAGGGCGAGTATCTTAGTCATAATCGATGACGCTTTATTTTTCGTAATAAGCTTTATTGTACATAAGGAATGTGTTTAGTTCCAATGATTTTTATTCTGAATAATACCCTTAAAGCCCTGTTGTTTATGAGAATTATATTGTAAATGGAAATTGTATTGTAAATGAATGGTTTTGCTAAATTCACGAAATAGTTGTCCAACATCTGTCCTATGTATCATTTGCCCATCAAATCCATTTCAGACATAGCTATTTTATCTGAATATAGGCGCAACTATGGAACATAAGCGTAACTATACAACATAGGCACAACTATAAATGGGGTACCCAATAAATGAATTAGGATATTTATATTTCACTATCCGTTCTTCGTTGTTTGTTGAAGAATGATTACAAATTCAATGTATTTTGTTTAATCGCAAGAGGTGGGTGGTAATAACGCAACGTAGTGAACTGGGAGGCATTTTCCAGTTCAGCGCATTAAGAATGACTTCCTAAAGTTAAATCATCATGCACTGAATGAGAGGAGAACTGAACATGTCCAGTAAACCACAAAGCATACCAGAACAGGATCAATCGTTGCCAGGTCATGAGTCGGAAATGACACCATGTCCACAGTCTCAAGCCTCAGAATACAAGGCAGCAGGCAAGCTACAGGGCAAAAGAGCTATCATCACCGGAGGCGATAGCGGAATCGGTCGCTCGGTTGCTGTCCATTTTGCCAAGGAAGGTGCTGACGTTGCGATCATCTATCGTGAAGAGGATCATGACGCAGAAGAAACGAAACGTTATGTTGAAGCCGAAGGACGTAAATGCGTAGCCATCGCAGGTGATATCGGAGATGAGAGCTTTGCACGTTCTGCGGTAGAGCAGGCAGTACAAAGCCTGGGCGGCCTGGATATTGTCGTGAATAATGCGGCAGAGCAGCATGTGCAGGAATCAATCGAGGATATTACAGCAGAACAGCTGGAACGCACTTTCCGCTCGAACATTTTCGGAATGTTCTATATTACGAAGGCTGCGATGCCACATCTAAAAGAAGGCTCGACAATCATCAATACAACGTCGATTACCGCTTATCGTGGTAGCCCAACGCTACTCGATTATTCCTCAACCAAAGGGGCAATCGTTGCCTTTACCCGTTCCCTGTCGATGAATCTGGCAGAGAAGGGTATCCGTGTGAATGGTGTAGCACCAGGTCCGATCTGGACACCGCTTATTCCAGCTACCTTTGACCCGGAACGTGTCGGCGAATTCGGACAATCTCAGCCACTGGGACGCCCGGGACAACCAGACGAAGTCGCTCCAGCCTATGTCTATCTGGCAAGCACCGACTCTTCCTATGTGAGCGGTCAGATTATTCATGTCAATGGCGGCGAAGTCGTGAACGGTTAATGATGAATACCATAGCGGTTATACAATAGAGTCAATGTCATTGGGTTAGATGCAATGATATGCATGAGAGGAGCCTTATGAGGCTCCTTTTTGTGTTCTTTAATATAGAATAAATGGAAGATTTAAGCATAAAAAAATACATTTGAAAAGGAAAAGTAAAAGAAAGAGAAAGAATTTATACTAAACTATACATCATCTATAGAGCTACAAAACCGCAAAACCCCAAAACCGCAAAAACGCAAAAACTCAAAACTCAAAACTCAAAACTCAAAACTCAAAACTCAAAACTCAAAACTCAAAACTCAAAACCCATATAACCTGTTGTATCCACCCAATACAAAACGTACAAAGATACATACATCATCATCGAATCCTCAACTATCATCCAAAATAAACCTCAAAACGATCTAATCTACATCGCCAGATATAAGAACTTACTCATTTATGCACACGTTAAACTTTTTATGACAAATATCCCTATTCATCGTTAGATTGCCAGCGGAGTATGCTATCATGGAAGATAATCATTTCAAAAAATAGAATTCAAGTGAGTCATTTTATCACTCCATGCTTGCTTAAAAGAGTCGAAAAGCAGTCTTAACCAATACACAATTGGTAAATGGACACTACCTACTATCCAACACCGACACAGAAAGGAACAACCTATGAGGGAAACGATGGATAGCTTTACACGCCTATTTGAAAAATATATGTTTGCGATTATTCCGTGTACGTTGTTACTTGGCTTTGTATTATCGAAGCAACTGATTGCGTATACGAACTGGATTCCGTACTTATTTGCCTTTGTTACATTTGTGATGGGCATTGGCTGTGGTAGACAGCATGTACAGGGCGTATTGAAAAAGCCACTACCTGTGCTGCTCACACTTGTTTTAGCCCACGTCATTGCACCGCTGCTTGCGTATGAGCTGGGTACATTATTATTCGGTGCAGGCTCACCGTATACGATTGGACTGGTTTTATTCACAGCGATTCCGCTGGGGGTATCCTCTGTGCTATGGGTAGGCATGTCATCGGGAAATGTAGCGCTAGCTCTCGCACTCGTCATTGTCGATTCGGCGATCAGTCCGTTTGTCGTGCCCGGTCTGATTGAATGGCTATTCGGTGCGAGTATTCAATTTGATACGCTTGGGATGATTCGTGATCTGCTGCTTATCATTGTCATTCCGACCATCCTCGGCATGGTGGTGTATGAGCTGTCCAGAGGTCAATTTAAGCGATGGTCAGCACCGATCACACAGCCGCTGTCCAAGCTCTGTTTTGCTGGTGTGGTACTACTTAATGCCGCTGCAATTGCGCCGCAGCTTAGCGCGCTCAAGGGCGATCTGTTGCTCGTGATCCCTTCGGTGCTCATTACAGTTGCGCTTTGCTATGGACTCGGTTACGTCTGTTCTGGTATACTTCGCGCGAAAGGTCGTGAATTGCCGGTGACGCTGGCGTACACATCTGGAATGCGTAATATATCGGTCGGGATGGTCATTGCGATGGGCTATTTTAGCCCGCAGACCGCGGTGCCTGTTGTGCTCGGCATTATGCTACAGCAGCCGATGGCAACACTGCAATATTCCGTATTTCAGCGTGTGGAGGCGTATCGGAGTAGACAACGACTCAAGGAAGCAAACTATATCAAAGGAGATTGACGCAACCGCATGAAACCGTTCCGCATTCGCCTGACTATTATTATTATGCTTCTGCTGGCTGTGCTCGGCCTGGCGGCAGCCTTTACGATGGCGCATATTTACCGAGATTCGCATGAGCAGACGCTGGAAGACAATATGCTACGGGAGATTCGGCTGCTGGAGTCCACATTTACCTTTCAGCCTGTCGGTAGTGAAAATGGAGCGCCCTCCAATGAAGTATTTAGCTATTATTCCCGTGAAGCACTAGAGATCGGACGGCTGACCGATTCACGTGTTACGTTTATTGAAAAGGACGGCACGGTGATCGGTGATTCTGAAAGTGATCCCCATACGATGAACAATCATGCCAGTCGCGAGGAGATTGTTGCTGCGGCGCGCGATGGGGTGGGCAGTGCTGTTCGATACAGCAGCACGCTCAAGGAAAATATGCTGTATGTCGCTGCCCCTGTGCAAAAAGCAGGAGAATTTGACGGATATATTCGGCTGTCGATGAGTCTTGTTGCCGTGGAGGATGGCGTGCGCAGCACATGGACGATTATGGGCATTAGCTTGCTTGTGCTGTTTGTGATTGCTGCTCTGGTCAGCTATAGCGTTGCTGCCAGCCTGACGCGTCCGCTGGAGCATATTACACGTGTGGCGAATCGTATTTCTCGTCTCGATTATGGGGCAAGGGTGCGATTGGATCGCAAGGATGAGATCGGTGATCTGGGCAAGGCGATTGATAATATGGCAGACAGTCTGGAAATGCAGCTCAAGGTCATTCGTGATAACGAGGATCTACTGCAAAGCGTACTTGCCAACATGACAGGCGGTATGGTCATGGTTGATGATAGCGGCAAAATTGCACTCATTAACCGCTTTGCCGAGGAAATGCTCAGCATTAACTCGAAGCGTATGATCGGCAAATCGTATCAGGAGCTGAAGCAGCACTATGAGCTGAGCAAGCTGCTTGGTGATGGGCTACGGCGCAAGGAGCGTATCCATGATGAGCAGACGCTGTACAATCCAGAGCCACGTCTGATCGAGATTGATGGTGTGCCGATGTTTGAGGATGATGATACGTACCGTGGGATGCTTTTCCTGATTCAGGACGTATCGAATATCCGTCGTCTGGAGCGGATGCGCAGTGAGTTTGTCGCTAACGTGTCGCATGAGCTCAAGACGCCGATTGCAGCGGTAAAAGGCTTTGCCGAGACGCTCCTGAGCGGTGGGGTGAAGGATGAGCAGACCTCGCGCTCCTTTTTACAAATTATTTATGACGAGAGTGAGCGGCTAAATCGCCTGATCGGTGATATTTTGGAGTTGTCTAAAATCGAATCCAAGCGCTCACCGCTAAATTTCTCACCGATTCATTTACAGCCATTTTTCGAGACGATTCGGGAAATGCTGAATGCTTCGGCAGCGAAGAAGAATATTACGCTTGATATGCAGGTGCCAGAGGAATTGTTTATGGAGGCAGACGAGGATCGGTTACGTCAGATTTTTGTGAATTTGATCTCCAATGCGATAAACTATACACAGGATGGCGGACAGGTACGTCTGAATGGACGTGAAACGCTGTCCCAGCAGGGTGAGGAACGGATTATCTTTGATGTGACCGATACGGGGATGGGCATTCCGCGTAAGGACCTGCCACGTATCTTTGAACGCTTTTACCGGGTGGACAAAGCACGCTCACGTAGCTCAGGTGGCACGGGGCTGGGATTATCCATCGTGAAGCACCTGGTAGAGCTGCATCACGGTCAGGTGACTGTGGAGAGCGAGGTTAATATCGGTTCGACCTTTACGGTAAATCTGCCACTGCTACAGGCTGATGAGACGGAATAAAGGTGAATTTTAATCACTGCATAACTGCTGGATAACCAAATTCAATATTTTTACACTGTGTTAACAAAATAGTGATATGCTGGTCACGGTGAAAGAAATGTAAACCCGAGTGGAGGTTATCATGACTAAACGATTGCTGGTCATTGAAGATGAATCAACGTTGTCCCGTCTACTTTCCTACAACCTGACCCAGGAAGGGTATGAGGTAACGGTGGAGGATCATGGCAGTGCCGGATTGGAGCGTGCTCAGAACGAGTCGTTCGAGCTGATCCTGCTCGATCTGATGTTGCCGGGTATGTCGGGATTGGATATTTTACGCAAGCTGAGAAGCTCCGGCATTCGCACACCGGTTGTTATTTTGACCGCGAAAAATGCGGAAGAGGAAGTTGTAGAAGGATTGAAGGCAGGCGCAGACGATTACATTACCAAGCCATTTGGTGTTTCGGAGCTGCTTGCTCGTGTCGCTGCTGTATTGCGCCGTGCAACCGGGCGTGAAGATCAGCCGGCTGACGAGGATGTGCAGGAGAGCCGGATCGAGCTTGGCGATCTTATGATCTATCCGGATAAATACGAGGTTGCACTGGGAAGCCAGCAGATTACGCTGCGCCCTAAGGAATTTGAAGTGCTGCTGTATCTTGCACGCAAGCCAGGTGTTGTTATGACGCGGGATGATCTGATGAACGCGGTATGGGGCTTTGACTATATTGGTGGACAGCGTACAGTCGATGTACACGTCAGCTCCTTACGTAAAAAGCTTGAACTTGATCCCGATTCCGTGCATATCGATTCGATTCGCGGTGTCGGTTATAAATTAGTCGTACGTAAAAAAGCAGGTGCTCCTCATTCCGGTTAACGGAGTGACGAGCATCTTTTTTTCTAGTTCTATTTTACGAAATTAAATCAGGAAGAACCATCATATTACATACTTATGCAGAAATATGGCAATTTATTTTACAATAATCCAGTAGTCTTTAAGGGATAGTAATACTAAAGAACTAAGGAGTCGATACAATTGACTACTCAAGCCTTAAAAGAACGGGAACAAACAACAGTCGCTAACACTTCGGAATCGACGGTCACTGAACGCCAACCAGTAGCCTCTCCCCCTACCCATACACAGCCTAGCCATACAACGACAACACCGTCATCCAACACAGAGCCACAAAGCACGAATCGTAGTGCTGGGTCGATAGACGATCAGGCTACAGTAGGAATGAAGAATACCGATGATGTGTCAACGTCAAAGCCATCCTTAACCGCAAATGAGCCAGTAATGTCTATGAACGAGTCGCCGATGCTCAAGGAGGAACCGACAGCTGAGGTCAAAACCTCTTCAGTTGCTACGAACAAGCCAGCAGCTGCTGTGAACCAGTCGTCAGTTCAAGTGAATCAGCCAGTCGTTGCTAACACTCAGCCCTTCGTTGCTGCGAACAAACAGGTATCTGCTACGAATCAGTCAGCCAGGGTAGACTCCTCATCTGCGGTCAACCAGAAGCAGTCGGTTACTGCTGCGCCTGCTCTATCAGGCAATTCAACCACAACCACAATAGAGAAAAAAGCGACAGCTCAGGCACAGCCAAGCCTTAATCGTCTCGCTCATGCCACTACAACGGGTACAACTGCACCAAAGCCAGCAGCTTCAGCAACACAAGCGGTTTCCAATCGTAAGGTTGTACCATCGTCAACTACGACGAAGACAAGCACCGCTGTAAAAACGAACCCAACAAAAGCGAACTCGACGAATGCTAGCGCAGCAGTTCAGGATCGTTCGATGACTCAAACGAATTCTATTCGACAGACCAGCTCGACAGCGCAGACTCATATGGTGCGCCCATCTAGCCCGACAGCTCCGTCTAGTTCATCTACTCAAAACACACCAGCATCAGCTAAGTCAGCTACACCATCAAGTACGATAACAAAGTCTACAAGCTCGAATCATGTTGCAAATACGAGCCGTACGACCCCTACGAGCATAATGACGAACACAACCAGCCATAAGACTAACTCCAAAGCAAGCAGTCCAATAGCAACCAATCAAGTACAACAACGCGCAACAGTTGCTCAACCGAGTATTATGACTCCATCAGCATCTGCATCAGGGGTGAATACACCAGTCCATGCTTCCTCTGCTGCTCCTATTGCCACAACCACATGGGTAGCCGAGCAGCCGACTTTATCCCTGCCGGAATGTGAGCTAGGTCATTATCTGATCAAGGTGCCGCAGATTCGTAGTAATGAGACATGTGGAGAAACATTACAGCGATTCCGCGATCAACCCGAGCTACCGTGCGTGACGATCTGTAATGAGCACGATGAGCCGATGGGTCTGATTATGCGTGAGCAATTTTATCGACGGATGGCAAGCCGATTTGCTACAGAATTATATTATGGACGCAGTACGAGTCGATTTAGCCAGAATGAGCCATTGATCGTAAACTTGAATGATCAGCCAGCAGATGTCGTAGATGCTGCGCTTGCTCGTGAGGGCGAAGCCTTTTATGAATGTGTATTGCTAACGGATCAAGGCAAGCTGGCAGGTGCGATTACGATTCGCGATCTGATGGAGCTGTCACGTCATTTACAGACAGGGGCTGAACAGCAGCGCGTACAGTCTCTACAAGCGTCTTACACCTATGTTGAGCAGATCGGTCAAGCTGTTAATACGGTGAGCCATGCTGCGGATGAAACGTCGCGTCAGCTCGTAGAGATCAAGGAGCGTACCGTTGCTGGTCACCATCAGCTGACAGAGGCGAATCAACAATTCCGTCAGGCACAGCAGCTTGTGAATGATCAGCGTATTCAAGCCGAGCAAATGCTGGAGCATACGGTACAAGCGCGTAAGGTCGTGGATGATGTCGCTCAGCTTGCCGGTCAGAGTAGTATGCTGGCGCTAAACGCATCTATTGAAGCCGCACGTGCACAGCAGGCTGGACGTGGCTTCGCAGTGGTGGCGTCTGAGATGCGATTGCTTGCAGAGCGCATTACAGGCATGTCCTCCGATATTGCACGTCTGCTCGGTAGCTTGAATGAGATGATCGGACAATCGGCTCAGTCGAGTCAAACGGCTGAGCAGACAATGGATGCGAGTATGCTGCGTATTACACAGGCAGATCAGTTATTTGGCGAAATGGCATCGGCAGCTGATCATGCGTCTGCACAGGCGAAGCATCTGCATGGAACCGCAGGTGAAGCAAGCCGATTAACCATGCTCGTCATGGATACACTAAAGCAGCAGGCGCAAAGTAAATCGATGCTGCGATAAGCATCAGTAGAGCATAGAAATCTGTCAAAGCAAGTTTTACACTCCCTTTACAATTCGGGAGCTCACGCTTTACAAACATCCCGTATCATGTATAGATGCCAGCCGCTGTATGTAGCGGCACAGCGTTATGAATATAGAGAAATCAGGGGAGTGTGACCTTGTGTCAGACATTATTCGTATCGAACAATTAAACTTATACTATGAGAAGCATCATGCTCTTAAAAATATCGGACTTAGCATTAAAGAAAAAGCAGTCACTGCATTTATCGGCCCATCCGGTTGCGGTAAATCGACATTGCTGCGTACATTGAATCGAATGAATGACATGATCCCCGGCACGCGTATTGAAGGCAAGGTCGAGATTGCCGGCGCGGACATTTATGGCGACGACGTTGAGGTAGAAGGCTTGCGTCAGCAAGTAGGTATGGTATTCCAGCAACCGAATCCATTTCCGAAATCGATCTTTGAAAATGTCGCCTATGGCCCGCGATTGCAAGGTATCCGATCCAAGTCGGAGCTGGAAGCGATTGTCGAGCGTAGCTTGAAGCAATCTGCACTCTGGGAAGAGGTCAAGGACCATTTGAAAAAGTCCGCTTTTAGCCTGTCAGGCGGTCAGCAGCAGCGTCTGTGTATTGCGCGTGCGATTGCCGGGCAGCCGGATATTTTGCTTATGGACGAAGCAACGTCAGCGCTTGATCCAATCTCTACACTCAAGATTGAAGAGCTGACACAGGATCTGAAAAAGGACTATACGATCGTGATGGTGACACATAATATGCACCAGGCAGCACGTATTTCCGATCAGACCGCCTTTTTCCTGAATGGAGAGATTGTAGAGGCTACCGATACGACTGAGATGTTTTCCAATCCGTCCGATTCTCGTACGGAAGATTATATTTCTGGACGCTTCGGCTGACAGGCACTGCTTGACTTCTACTCACGAATATCCAGCTTTTCCAAACAAGTAATCAGCCATAGGAGGATCATGTATGCCTAACCGGAAAGGATTCGATGAAAGCCTGTACGAGCTTCGCGAGTTACTCGCTTCCATGGGAGATCATGTTATCGAAGCACTTCAAGAAGCGGTACAATCGCTGCAAAGCAAAAATGTGGAGCTAGCGAAAAGCGTTGTAGACAACGATTACCGTCTAAACGAAATGGAAGAAAAGATTATGGATATCGGCTCGCGTCTGATCATCACGCAACAGCCAGTAGCGAAGGATCTGCGCCGTATTATTGTCGCATTCAAAATCTCCAGTGATCTGGAGCGTATGGGTGATCTGGCGCTGGATGTGGCGAAGGTTACCCTGCGTCTGCAAGGCTCTGAGCTGATCAAGCCGCTCAAGGACATTCCGCAAATGTCGGAGATCGTAGTAGAGATGATTCGTGATTCGATTCGTTCTTATTTGGACGAAAATACCGATCTTGCCCACAAGGTAGGTACGGATGATGATCAGGTCGATCATCTGTACAGCGGTATGATTCGTGAGCTACACGAGTATGTGAAGGAAAATGGAGCAGATGGTCCGCAGGTGATGCTGATCAATCTGACAGGTCGTTATATTGAGCGTATTGCCGATCATGCGACCAATATTGCAGAGAGCGTCGTATATCTGGTAACAGGTAAACGTCCGGATCTGAACAGCTAAACGAATTCCTCTATGCTGCGGTGCGTAGCTACAATAGCATGCATCCCTGCATCGTATGAAACCAATCGTACCCTGCATCTTGCTTCAATGATTCAGAAGACGTTAACAACAGAAAACATCCTATATATCTTTGGCATGTTGCAGAACAGCAGGCACCGGAAACTTCTCCGGTGCCTTTTGTTTTGGAACGCAGGGGCTTGTGGTATCATAGAAGAAGGAAGAAAACGTCCTGTTTCGACAGGATATCGGTCTGCTTTTATATAGAACGTACAGTGTTCGGAAGCAGGAATCGCAGGCAACACGAGACCTACACAATGACCTGCTTATAGCAACGGTGCAGACGGTATCGATCCGAAGGCACCAATCACAGGAGGAATTATGGACAAATTCATGTTAATAGATGGAAACAGTATTATTTACCGCGCGTTCTTTGCGATGCAGCAGCCGATGACGACGTCGTCAGGCTTGCATACGAATGCGGTATACGGCTTTACGAATATGCTATTACGGGTGCTGGAGGAGCATAAGCCGACCCATGTGATGGTCGCATTTGATGCGGGGAAGATCACCTTCCGTCATAGTAGCTATCAGGACTACAAGGGCGGTCGCCAGAAGACACCACCTGAGCTATCCGAGCAATTTCCGTTACTCAAGGATTTGCTAACTGCGTTCGGTATTTCTCATTATCAGCTAGAGGGCTATGAAGCGGATGATATTATCGGTACGTTATCTCGTCAGGCAGAAGAAAAGGGCTGCGAGGTACTCGTATTGAGTGGCGATAAGGATATGCTCCAGCTTGCCTCTGAGCATGTACGCATCGCACTTACACGCAAGGGTGTCAGCGAAATCGAGCAATACGGCCCCCATGAGGTGCAGGAGCGTTATGGATTGACACCTGAGCAGATCATCGACCTGAAGGGTTTGATGGGCGATGCTTCCGACAATATTCCGGGCATTCCGGGTGTTGGGGAGAAGACTGCGCTCAAGCTACTACATCAGTTTGGAACCGTGGAAGAAGTGCTGGAAAATACCGATCAGCTCAAAGGTAAAATGAAGGAAAAGGTCGAGACGCATGCAGAAGATGCACGTCTAAGTAAAGAACTGGCGACCATCTTCCGTGAGGTTCCATTCGATGCAAGCTGGGATAGCATGAAGTACGAAGGAATTCAAGCCGCGACAGCAGTAACCGCCTTGCAAAAGCTGGAGTTCAAGTCGATTTTGCAGCGACTTGATCTGAGCGATGTAGCGGCTCATCCAGATGCAACGCTCGATGAGCTGAATGCCGATGCAGATGGTGGCTCAGCGCCAATGCCTGATCTGAAGGTGACCATGCTGGACGAACCGCAGGTATCCGAACTTGAAGCCGCGCTGAGTACAGTGGATGTTGTTCATGTGGAGAGTCATGGCGATAATCCGCATCATGCGGAGCTGGTGGGCGTGCTATTCGGTACACCAGAGGAATATTATTTCCTTACACCGGATGTGCTAAAAAGTGATGCAGCAGCAGCGATTCGCAGATGGCTGGGCGATAGCTCCATTCCGAAGCAGGGACATGATCTGCATCGCGCCGATCTGGTGCTGTTCTGGGAAGGCATTGCTTTTGCCGGAGCTGCCTTTGATATTCAGATTGCTGCGTATTTGCTCGATCCGACGGAATCCGGTCAAAGTCTGAGCGCACTGGCTTCCAAATATGCGCTACCTGTATTGTCAGAAGATGAAGCGGTCTTCGGTAAAGGGGCAAAGTACAAAGTACCCGAGCAGGACGTACTGAGCCAGCATCTAGCCCGTAAAGCAGCAACGATTCGCCAGCTGGTTCCACTGCAACGCGAGCAATTAGAGCAAAATGAGATGACACCACTGTTCAGCGATCTGGAAATGCCATTATCGCGTATTCTAGCCGATATGGAAAAACAGGGTGTAGCCGTGAATACGGATGAACTACGCGCACTGGGCAAAGAATTTGAACAGCAAATCAGTAAGCTGGTCGCGCAAATCTATGACATGGCAGGCACGGAATTCAACCTGAATTCGCCGAAGCAACTGGGCGAGATTTTATTTGATCGCCTGGGACTGCCTGTGAAAAAGAAAACAAAAACGGGCTATTCCACCAGTGCAGATGTGCTGGAGGAGCTGGCACCGTATCATGATATCGTGCAGTACATTTTAACGTATCGTCAGCTAGCCAAGCTGCAATCAACCTATGTTGAAGGACTGCTCAAGGAGATTCATCCGAAGTCAGGTAAAGTACACACGTACTTCCGCCAGACAATCACAGCAACCGGACGCCTCTCCAGCCAGTTCCCAAACCTGCAAAATATTCCGATTCGTCTGGAAGAAGGCCGCAAGCTGCGTAAAGTATTCGTACCGTCCGAGCAGGGTTGGTCGATGCTATCTGCCGACTACTCCCAGATCGAATTGCGTGTACTGGCTCATATCTCCGACGATGCTGGCTTGAAGGATGCGTTTGTCCATGATATGGATATCCATACCAAGACAGCGATGGACGTATTCGGTGTAGCACAGGAACAGGTCGACAGCAATATGCGCCGTTCTGCCAAAGCCGTTAACTTCGGCATCGTATATGGTATCAGCGACTACGGCTTGTCCCAGAATCTCGGTATCACCCGAAAAGAAGCAGGCGATTTCATTAATCAATACTTCGACGTCTTCCAGGGCGTGCGCCGCTATATGGACGAGATCGTCGATGAAGCCAAACAAAATGGCTATGTAAAAACAATGCTAGAACGTCGCCGCTATTTGCCAGAAATTCGTTCGTCCAACTTCAACCTGCGCTCCTTCGCCGAGCGTACAGCGATGAATACACCGATCCAGGGCACTGCAGCCGATATCATCAAGCTCGCCATGGTACACATGGATCGCGCATTAACCGAAAATGGACTCAAAAGCCGCATGCTACTACAGGTACACGATGAACTAGTATTCGAAGTCCCAGCCGATGAGTTGGAACAAATGAAAACACTCGTACCACAGGTCATGAGAGACGCACTGGAACTTTCGGTACCCTTAAAAGCAGATGTAAGCTACGGTGCCAACTGGTACGAAGCCAAGTAATACGATGATGTCTTATAATTTAGCAAGCTAAAATGCTTATTCCAGGTTTAGAATGGCTAGAACGCGCATACAGACGCATACACGAACCAAGATTTTATAAAACTACGATACTAAATCTGTACAACTATGAGTATGATGCAAGCAACACGTAACGGAGGGAAGGAAATAAGGGGAAAGGACGACTTATAGTGTTAGTGATTTCCTAACACGGGGTTCAATGGAAAAGTGATTTTTGCGCAGCAAAATATCTTACAGCTTTGGAGGAGCGTGAATCTTCATGTACTCCCAATTCCAACAGATTCCCGCGGCTCCACCCGAGTCCGTACCCTTATTCCTTCCCGCAGTGATTGCTGCTAATTGCACACACTCACAGACGTACACCCAAAGGATAGGTGAACAACATGCCGGAATTGCCAGAAGTAGAAACAGTCAGACGCACGCTTAACACCCTGATTCCCGGCAAACAGATTGAACGGGTTACCGTATCGCTGCCACGTATTATTCAGCGACCGGATGATCCAGAGCAGTTTGCATTGGAGCTACAGGGACATACCTTTGAAACGGTAGAACGTCGCGGGAAATTCCTGCGCTTTATTTTAGATGGATTAGTGATGGTATCCCATTTGCGGATGGAAGGACGCTACGGCGTATATCGCAGCGATGAGCCAGTGGAGAAGCATACCCATGTTATTTTCCATTTTACCGATGGCACTGAGCTAAGATACAAGGATGTTCGTCAATTCGGTACGATGCATCTGTTTGCGACAGGCGAGGAGCTTCAATCGAAGCCACTGGTGCAGCTTGGATTAGAGCCGCTGGATCCGCAGTTTACAGATGAGCAGTTTATTAGCGTGATTAGCAAGCGTAGAACGATGATCAAGCCAGTGCTGCTCAATCAAGCCTATGTCGTTGGGATCGGTAATATTTACGTGGATGAAGCCTTATTCCGTGCTGGCATTCATCCCGAGACGATTGCATCTGATCTGAGCCGGGAGCAGTTGATTCGTCTGCATGAAGCGATTGTATCTACTCTAAGTGATGCAGTTGCCGCAGGCGGCTCGTCGATCAAGTCGTATGTGAACGGTCAAGGCGAAATGGGCATGTTCCAGCATAGCCTTCGTATTTATGGACGCAAAGCAGAGCCTTGCCAGGAATGTGGTACATTGATCGAGAAAACAGTAGTCGGCGGCAGGGGCACGCATTATTGCCCGGTATGCCAGCCTTTGCCAGCGCGTCAAAAAGCAATGGGGTGACAACATGAATATAGGATTAACCGGAGGAATCGCTACGGGCAAAAGCTCTGTAGCTGCATGGCTGGTACAGCATGGAGCGGCGTTGGTAGATGCGGATCAGATTGCACGCGAGGTTATGCTGCCCGGACATCCGGTGCTTCAGCAGGTCAGCGAGCGCTTTGGTGCCGATATGCTACTGGAGGATGGGACACTGGATCGCAAGCGACTGGGCGCGCATATTTTTGGACGCCCGGAGGAACGGAAGGCGCTGGAGAATATTACACATCCGGCTATTCGTGAGCTCATTCATACACGAGTTGCCGAGCTGGAGCAGGCTGATCCCGATCGCCTCGTCGTAGCGGATATTCCGCTATTGTACGAATCGAAGGGTGCCTATATATTTAGCGAAACGATGGTCGTCTACGTACCGCGAGAGATTCAGCTACAACGCTTGATGCAGCGCGATGGTCTGGATGAGCAGCAGGCGTTACAGCGACTCGCTGCACAGATGGATATCGAGGAAAAGAAGCAGCTTGCGGATGTGGTGATCGATAATAGCGGGACATGGGAGCAGACAGTGGTTCAGCTGGAGCGTTATTGGACAGGAAAGGGATTAGGATGAATAAGCTCAAACGAACTGTTATCCGTAAGCGAGTGTTGCTTCCACTGTTCGCGATTGTGCTTGTGCTTGTCCTGTTCAATGCACGCTGGCTGTCGCTCATTTATCCGATTGAATATCGGGATGAGATTCGCGCCCATGCTTCCAATTACGAGGTTGATCCGTATTTGATCGCTTCGATTATTCGTGTAGAGACGAACTACCAGCCAAGCATGGAATCGAAAAAGGGTGCGCTTGGATTGATGCAGCTAATGCCAGATACCGCCACCTGGGCGATGGAAAAGGCACATCTCAAAGATGTCACGCTGGATTCCGTGAAGCATGATGTAGAGCCGAATATCGAGCTGGGCAGCTGGTATATTAACAATTTGATGCAGCAGTTCGGTGGGAATGAGGTAGCGGTTATCGCCGCTTATAATGCAGGGCCAGGTAAAGTGAAAAATTGGATCAAAAACGGTCAGTGGGACGGCACGCTCGAAGACGCCAAAGATATTCCTTATGGCGAAACGAGACATTATGTGCAACGTGTATTATATTATTATAAGCAATATACCAAATTGTATGACCGATTTTGACAAGGCATAGCTGCCTTGTTACCTTTTCTGAATCATGCAGCCTGTATAACGCACTTATAGACGAACCATGAATGCTATTTAACACAACGAACAGACACACCAGAGCGATGAACAAGCATTAGCAATGAAAGGAAGGTGACACAGCGGTGAAATGCCCCTACTGTGGTCACAATGGAACGAAAGTGCTAGACTCAAGACCGGCTAACGATAATAAATCGATTCGCCGCAGACGTGAATGCGAAAGCTGTAGTCGCCGCTTTACCACGTTTGAGATGGTCGAGGTAACCCCATTAATCGTCATCAAAAAGGACGGAAGTCGGGAAGAATTCAGCCGGGATAAGCTGCTGCGCGGCTTGATCAGAGCGTGCGAGAAGCGTCCGGTATCGGTCGATCAGCTGGATGCGATCGTATCCGAGGTGGAAAAGAGCCTGTATGCAACAGCACTTGCTGAGGTGGAGAGCCGTGCTGTCGGAGAACTGGTTATGGAGCAGCTGTATCCAGTGGATGAAGTGGCCTACGTACGATTCGCCTCGGTGTATCGTCAATTCAAGGACATCAATATGTTCATGAAGGAGCTGCAAGGACTGCTCAGCGACGATCCGAAGCATGAGAAGAAGTCCAAGCCTCAAGCCGGTACTACCTCCTCCAATACCTATGCAGATGCACAGGATCTGGAGGATACGCAGTCAGAGCAGGACTGAATGGACTAGATTATTAACGAGTAGTTGAGTAAGTTAGAAGTAACTGGAACTAGTGCAGTCTGGTACAAGGCAGACTGCATACAGGGCAGATTAGATTTGGAATAAAAGTTAGTGCTCTTTGCTGAATTTCCATGTCTGATCTGTATCGCTACAGGATAACATCATCGCTTTGGAGTGCATAATTCACTCTACAGTGATGATGTTTTTTTGATGTTATTTTAAAATAGGCACTCCTGTATACAAGTCGCCTAACATCCGAATACTAATACGCAACGTTTGGTAATTATATGGTAATTTCCATATAGTTGTGTCTGCATTTTCAAGATATAAACTATACTTAACTTGAGCACAATTTATACATTGGAATGTATTTCTATATTGTTGGTGATCCGCTTCACAAGCATTACGCGATTATAATATTGCTCAATAAATGTATAAAAATACATAATAGATATAGTAATACGAGTAACTGCTTCATTTAAAAACAGCTAAGGAGATGATATTTTGTTTGATCTGACGAAGAAATCGATCAGTGTCATGCTCGTCGTTGCTACTCTATTCTCATTGCTGACACCTGTTGTCTCACCGACACCGGTATCCGCGGCAGGGGATGCAGTAGTGAATCTGTCCTCCACCAAGCAGGTTATTCGTGGCTTTGGTGGGATCAACCATGCACTGTGGGCTGGCGATCTGACCGCTTCACAGCGCGATACTGCATTTGGTAATGGCAACAATCAATTAGGCTTCTCTGTACTACGTGTGTATATCGACTCGAACAAAAGCAACTGGGCAAAAGAGTTGCCAACCGCTCAAGCCGCTGCCGCACGAGGTGCAATCGTATTCGCTTCGCCATGGAATCCGCCAGCCGAGATGACAGAGACGTTCAATCACGATGGAGATACCTCTGCGAAGCGTCTGCGTTATGACAAGTATGCGGATTATGCCAAATTCCTGAACGACTTTGTCGCTTATATGAAAAACAATGGTGTGAATCTGTACGCGATCTCTGTACAAAATGAACCGGACTATGCGCACACCTGGACATGGTGGACACCACAGGAAATGCTGCGTTTTATGAAGGAAAATGCAGGCTCGATCAATGCGCGAGTTATCGCTCCCGAATCGTTCTCGTATTTGAAAAATATGTCTGACCCGATTTTGAATGATTCGCAGGCACTGGCGAATATGGATATTCTCGGCACGCATACATACGGGACATCCTTCAACAACTTCTCCTATCCGCTGTTCCAGCAAAAGGGAGCCGGAAAAGAGCTATGGATGACCGAGGTTTATTACCCGAACAGCGATAACAACTCTGCCGATCGCTGGCCGGAAGGTGTAGATGTGGCATACCATATGCACAAAGCGATGGCAGTCGGTAATTTCCAAACGTACGTATGGTGGTACATCCGCAGACAATATGGGCCGATGAAGGAAGACGGTACGATCAGTAAACGCGGCTATAGCATGGCGCATTTCTCCAAATTCGTTCGCCCAGGCTATACTCGTGTCGATGCTACGGAAAGCCCGAATAACAATGTGTTCGTCTCTGCTTACAAAGGTGACGGTAAGGTAGTCATCGTAGCGATTAACAAGAACAATGCCGCAACAAACCAGAATTTTGCGCTGCAAAACGGTAGTGTATCCAAAGTCTCCTCCTGGACAACCGATGCTAGCCGTAATCTGGCACCCGGCACAGTGAATACATCCGGTTCGTCGTTTACGATGAGTCTGCCTGCGCAGAGTGTGACCACTTTTGTTGCAGATCTAAAATAAGGAATAAGGGAAGGTATGGAGTGTAACCTGATGCAGCTATGTAAGTGCTGTAACATATGAAGTTAGTATGTTACTGTGTATGCGCTATGATCTATGAAGCTATTATGCTACTGTGTATGCGCGTGATCTATGAAGCTATTATGCTACTGTGTATGTGCTGTGATCTATGAAGCTAATTATGTTACTGTGTATGTGTTGTAATCTATGTAGCTATGTATTTCTGCACTTTATATAGCCACGTAATTGCTATAAGTGATGTGGTAGCCTAGCAATACTGCATGTTATCATCATAACGCAACTCTCCACCGCCCCTACAATTCTAAGCAAGATACATGTGAAAAACAAATAAGCCGCCGATCTGCACATGAAGTGCGGTCGGCGGCTTTACTTTGAAGAATCAAAAAAGCACGTAATCGACGAATCAATTACGTGCTGGTTATAAGCATATGGTGCGGTCGAGAGGACTCGAACCTCCACGGGGGTAAGCCCACACGGACCTGAACCGTGCGCGTCTGCCAATTCCGCCACGACCGCAAGCAATATGTAACTTCCCGTTCCTCTTGTTGTGTGGTTCATGATGTGAGACAGGAAGTGGTGAAAGAATCACCGTATTTAAGATAATACTACATATGGTGAGGGATTGCAACAATATTATTGTAGGGATTGTGTGAAGATCCAGGATTAAAATTTAGAATATAAATGTTATTAAGCTTGAATGTTGTACCCCAAGAGAATTAAGAATGATATTGCAGAAGGTATCAGATTGAAAGGGCGCGCTTGAGTAGCTGTAGCAACAAGATTACATGAAGGATATGTATCGAGGTGAATACGGTTTTATAAACGTATATATAAAACGCATAGCTGAAACAAGTATACGGCTAGCTAAAGTGATTATAAGACGTACAAACGAAACAGTAACAGTAATAGTAACAGGAGGAGGAATTAAAGGCGAGCCATAAATAACAAAGAACCACTAGCGCTAGAGGATACAGCACTAATGGTTCTGTTATCGGTAACAATTTTTATTTATTGGTAAGCTTATCCGCAATCGTCTGAATCACGTACGACTTGGCAAGTGGTGTATCGTTGAAGAAGCCGGAATCAACGATGTATACTTTTCCATTTTGTACAGCCTTCAATTCGTTCCATGCTGCACCATCCGCAGATGCTTCCATACGCTTGCTCAGTGCGGCGGCAGTATCATCTTTTTCACCTGTAGCAATAAACAGGGTATCTGGATTCATTTGCTGGAGCTGTGCCATGTTGATCGTTGTGGAAGCTGCACCTGTTGGGATACCTTCCGGTGCTTTCAATGCCAGATCCTGATAGATTACCGCGCCTGCACCTTGCTGTGAGCTACCGTATACTTGCATCGCATTGTCCTTGATCATCACGGCTGCGATTGTACCTGGGTTCGCTGCTGCAATCGTATTTTTCGCACTGTTGGAGTCTTTCTGGTATGCATTCATATATTGACGTGCGATCGTATCGCGGTCAAGGAATGTGCTGTACATATACAGCTCACTACGCCAGTCCAGTGTTGGATCGATGTAGACGGTTGGAGCGATTTTGGACAGGGCATCATATGCACTGCGATCGCTACTGTCGGTAAAGATCAGATCCGGCTTCTGTCCAGCAAGTGCAGACGGATCAAGGGAGCCATTCGACGTTTCGATCAATGTCAGGCTATCGCGTTGCTCCTGCTCGGTGTAAGGCGGGAATACATAGCTGCCACCTGCCGGCTTCGCCGCCAGAGATACCGTTGCATCCAGCGCATTCAAATAATCCATCGCTAGCTGATCCGTAACCGCAATTCGTTTCGGTGAGATCGGCACATTCACCATCTGTCCGAATGAATCGCGTACAGGCATCACCTTAATACCATTTGGATTAAAAATATCTGCCCGTGTTTCCTTCGGCTGTCCACAGGCGGTCAGAAAAACAAGTAATAAGGCAAGACCCAGTCCTGCCTTTGCTAAAGCTGAATACTTCAACGATATTCGCCTCTTTTCGTGTGTATCGATAGGTCCGGTAAGAAAGGCTGGTACGCAACATAATGAAATATTATAAAAATGCATTATGAAGCAGCATATCCCCTTCATCCGGCTTGTTATCTTAAACTATTCAATAACTTTATTATACCAGTTGCATAGGAACGGAAGTCAACGCAGTCGGCGAACTGTCACGGGGTTGTCACAGAGTAGTGGGGTGGGCGTGAGGATTGGGGTTGAATGTAGTAGCGAGAGTGGCAATGAATGAAGAGGTTACTTTCAATGAAATGACTGAATTGGTGTAGTTGAAGTAGTACATATAGTGAAAGTAGTGTATAGAGTTGAGGTGGCGTATAAAGTGGAAGTAGTAACAGCAGTAGATGTAATCGGATGGTAGAGTCATAAAAGACTACAATAATTGCTCCTAGTGTAAATAAAGATACAGAGAAAGAGGTAGGTATTTACCATGAATAGTGAAGTAGAATTTCATAGAGAATTGGAATTTTCTA
Organism: Paenibacillus hunanensis; assembly: GCF_014645615.1. GTDB lineage: Bacteria > Bacillota > Bacilli > Paenibacillales > Paenibacillaceae > Saccharibacillus > Saccharibacillus hunanensis. Next base: position 797,129 of record NZ_BMMB01000001.1, read on the forward strand.
TCGAAATGTTAAATATTGACTCATAAATTTCAGCATGCTATATTAAGAGAGTTGATTCATTGGAGTCATACATAATCATACCGCGTGGGGCCTTAGCTCAGCTGGGAGAGCGCATCGCTGGCAGCGATGAGGTCAGGGGTTCGATCCCCCTAGGCTCCATATTTAAAGAATCCTTATGTAGCAGGGATTCTTTTTTTTGCTTATAAATTAGTGAATATAATTGTTAAGTAAAGAATTTGATAACCTGTATATGGAATTTGATGTGATTATGACTTAATCAATTCTTTTATCTTTAAATTAGAACATTTGTTCGAAAGGTATTGAGTCTTTAGATGTAGAAATATACTTATATAGAACTAAATTACAAATTTTCTTGGAATGGTGATGGTACTATGGATATAATAATGGAAAGATATTTCGGTAAATTTTTAAATGAATTTAGTATAAGTGGTGGTTTAACTGACAGAAATTTCGAGAAATTCATAAATTATTCGATTCTTTTCCCAAAAAACATTTCTAATTTTAACTTAGCTTCAGTATCTACAGGAGATAGTGGGGACTGTGCTATTGATGGATTAGCAATAGTGTTAAACAATAAATATATTTCGACATTTGGTGAGCTAGAAGATATTTTAGAATCAGGCATGGAGTTTTCTGTGGAAATATATTTTATACAAGCGAAAACGTCAGATAAATTTGACGGCAAAGAGATGCTTCAATTTGGTACTGGAGTATTAGATGTTTTTAAAGATGGTAATAGTTTGACTAAAGTAAGAAATGAAAAAATTAAAGAAAAGTGTAAAATGATTCAAATGTTACTAAGTAATTATGACTTTTTTAAGCCTTCTCCGCGTTGTTATTTATACTATGTTACGACAGGAACATGGCTTGATGATCAGAATTTACTGAGTGATAAAGAAAAAATAATGTCAGATATAAAGAATTTAGATATATTTGAAAACAATATTGAATTTTATACCTATGGTTCAAAAGAAATTAGAAAACACTATGAATTAACAAAAGTACAAAATAGTGCAACATTCGAACTCAAAGAAAAAATAGAATTACCTTATATGGAAGGTGTAGAGGAATCTTATTTAGCTACTTTACCTATTAAAGAATATCTTAAGCTGATAGTGGATGATCAGAATAAAATTATAAAAGGAATTTTTGAACTTAATGTTCGAGACTTTAATGGTATTCAAAATAATCGTGTAAATCAGGAAATAATTAATACAATTAATTCTAATACAAAAAATTATTTTGGATTAATGAATAATGGAATTACAATAGTTGGTAAATCTCTTAGCAAAGGAAAGGGTTTGTATACAATAAAAAATTTTTATGTTGTAAATGGTTGCCAAACTTCCAATATACTTCATTTAAATTCTGAGCATCTAGATAATAATATGTGGATTGCGATCAAAATAGTAATTACAGATGATGATACAATTATAAAAAATATTGTCAAAGCAACAAATAACCAAACTGAAGTTCAAGAAATCCAGCTTCTTTCACTAAGTGAGTACCAGGAGTTGCTAGAAAGCTACTTTAATAGTTACAGTGGAGAATTCAATTTATACTATGAGAGAAGATCTGGACAATATAATTACAACGGTAATATTGATAAATCTAAGATTATTAATCCAGAAATTCAAATGCGTTCTTTTGCGTCTATCTTTTTAGATGCACCACATAGAGCAAGCAGATTTTATGGAAGTTTAAGAGAGGACATTGAAAAAGATGACGGAAAAGATGTAGGCAAAGGAATTTTTGTGACTGGACAACAACCTATTATTTACTATACGTCAGCCTTATTACTGCATATAATTGATAACTACTTTAATGATGATAAAATAGATGATAAGTATTCTAAATTTAGATATCACCTGTTATATGTGATTTCTAAAATTGTATGGAAAAATGAAAAACAACCTCAATTAAATTCAAAAAAAATAGAACAATATTGCAATATATTAATAAATCAAATTGTAGATACACAACAATTTGAGGATTTATTGGAACAAGCTAAAGAAGTTATAAATAAGGTTATAGTAAATTTAGATGATCAAGAAGCAAATAGATCCGCTCAAGTAGTTAACTCTCTGCTTATGTATATTGAACTTGGTGTAACGAATCAAACTCTCAAATTAATGGTTTCATTTTTAAATGGTATAGATTATCTTTCAGCGCCATTTTATAATATGAGACTCGATGGCGACTTAAGATATAATTTCATTGATCGACTTAATGATCTTATTAGACGTTTCAGTTACTATAAACTAAATAGTAAGGTAAATGAACTTGAAATTATAAAAAGTGCTGTGGATGTTGAATCCAGAGCTAGTCGCAGAACGTCTGCTAAAGAGATATATGATAAAGTTGAAGATTTATGCAAACAATTCAAAAAAAGCTTGGAATTATCCAAAAAGTATCAAAAGCAACAAACTTAATTCAAATACAAAATAACTACAAATAGATCCTATTTATAGTTATTTTGTTGTTATATTATTTTTACTAGAAACAATTTGCATTCTAAAGTGTATAAATCTAATTCATTCTAATCTCCACCCACCTACCTGCTCAAGCTCATCTCACTTTGAACCTCAACATTTTCCAAATGCTTGAGCACACAGAAAGGACTACCAACCTTATGAAATTCATCGAAACCAAACTAGAATCCTTCGACGGCACCAAGCTCTACTTCAGTACCAATCTGATCTCTAAACCAAAAGCAGCTGTTTTGATCGTTCACGGTCTATGCGAGCATGCTAGCCGCTATGACTATCTTACCGAAAAGCTCAACACGCGCGGCTTCAATGTATACCGATTTGATCATCGCGGTCATGCACGCTCGGAAGGCAAGCGGGTGTATTACAGCGATTTGCATCATATGATTGATGATGTGAATGCAGCCGTTGAACAGGTTAAAGAATCAAGTGGTGATCTTCCGATTTTTGTCATCGGGCACAGTATGGGCGGATTTGCTACGTCCTCTTTTGCCACCAAGTATCCTGAAAAGGTGCAGGGAATCGTATTATCTGGCGCGCTCACTCGTTACAATACACAGGTTGCAGGCGGGCTGCCGATGGATTTACCGCCTGGAACGTATATCCCGAACTCACTCGGTGATGGCGTATGTAGTGTGCCAGAAGTTGTAACCGCTTACGCCAACGATGTACTGGTGGAAAAGGAAATCTCAGTAGACCTATTCAACAGTCTGGGCGAAGGCGTTAACTGGCTGAAGGCGCATGCGACTGATTTTGTCGAGCCTGTGCTTGTATTGCATGGAGCGAATGATGGATTGGTGAGTGAACTGGATTCACGTCAATTTTATGGAGAGATTGGCTCAACAGATAAAACGCTCAAAATCTATGCGCATCTGATGCACGAGATTTTCAATGAAACAATCCGGGATGAAGTGATCGAGGACACGATTAGCTGGATTGAAAAACGCGTGTAATCTCGATAAACTCGGAGAAAGCCACTTCTCAAGCACATGTTCGCTCATGAGCGAAACGACTACTTTTGAGAATATAACTTTGATGGGAATACAACATATGAGAATACCCTATGTGAACCCACAGCATAGCTTGAGAAGATAACGCGAAACATGAAAGGGGGTCCCATGAAACTTCATTGGATGGGTAACCATCGGACATTGATTGAGAAGATTATCAAATACGGCAATGCGTATTCGAACACGTACAAGCTACAGCGCAGCTATGGCACCGATGTGATGTTCTCGGCAGCGCAGATTCAGACACTGGAATATATTTTGGAGGCGGAGGACAAGGACGAGAAGATGTCAGAGATGGCAGCACGTCTCGGCGTGAGTCCGAGTACCTTTTCCAAAAACGTCAAAAATCTGACGGAAAAAGGTCTGCTGGAAAAGTATCATCGGAGCGGGAATCGCAAAGACATCTATGTCAAGCCGTCTGAGAAGGGGCGCGAGGTATACACGGAGTATACAAAGTTCGTGCGTGAGCTGTGCTTTGATGAGATGTTCAAGCATGCAGATACGATTTCGGAAGCGGATAAGGAGAGTTTTATACGCATTCTGGATCTGCTGGCAGATGTGCTGGTCTGGTATGGAGAGAAGGAGCCGCCTGTGCGCAAGCTGATCAAGATTGAGCAGGATGAGGAGTAGCAATCGCTTGTCTTCTGTACTTGTATGCTAATCGTCCTCCTATTCATATTTGCATTGCTATCCGTATTCGATTCAGTGCTTCGTGCGTAGAGGTTTCTGTACCCATACACATATCAGCGTATATGGATTGATCCTAAATTAAGACTGTGCTTATTGACTTGTTATAGTTAAATGTCAAGCATGTCTGCTCCTTAGAACGGACAACATATGAGTGAATAACATGTGGACAAATAATATGTGATATACAATCCACATCACTACAATGGGTAGAATAGCTTTTGATCCGATCATCTAATTGGATCATGATATAAGCTGTGAACTTAGCCTACGAACCTGTGTCCTGCAAAGGAGACAGGTTTTTTCTTTTACAGCGGGTAGACCCGTATAGTATCGGGTAGACCCATATAGTATATCGACTTGTATAGTATAGAAGCCAAGCTATGCCAGCAATCTAAATTATAAGTTCCTCCATGCCCGAACCTTCCTAATCCAATCCGTGCTATTCATCTCCTACAAAATCTATCCTCAACACCTATCCTTACCATCTATCATTGAAAAGTGATCCAACGATCCAGCATCTACACATGTAATACACATCGCTCCGTATAATAAGAATAGACAGAATTTCTTATTCATCACCAATTAGCTACATCAATCCGCTGCTATACAGGCAAATATTCTCTCCAATTCCTGTTTTCTTTTTGTGCTAGCGGCTAATAACGTTTAATATGGAGATAGACGATAGGAGGTAACGATGTATGTTGAAACGAAAGCCGTTCATTGTCTGTTTTGCAGCCTTGTTGCTGATGGTACTGGCTCCATGGGGAGGACGAGTGGAGGCGGCACAGACCTTTAGCTCGCCGCCGCTACTAAAAATAAATGAATATGCGGTGCTATTTACAGGCCCGGTATCGCCTTTTATCGATTCGGCTGGACGAGCGCAGGTTCCGCTTCGCTCGGTCGGTGATTTACTTGGCGCGCAGGTAACCTATTTTCCACAGGGACGCTCGGCTACGATTGCATTGAATAGCCATTTATTGACGGTAACGCTTGATTCCAAGCAGATTCGCGCAGATGGACGCACCTATACGATGGATACTGTTCCGATGTTGCGTAATAATGCCGTTTATATTCCGATCCGCGTACTGATTGACCGCTTGCAGGTAAATGGTACATATCATAATGGGATTATCGAATTGCAGGATCGCCGTTATATGCGTAGTATTCCGCCGCTAACGTCGGATTGGAGTGGGCGCTTTGCCGCTTACCAGACTGCACGGGCTCTGGATGTGCGATCCTATCATCTGACCTGGAATGCAGATACTGCTCAGGGTGGGCGCTGGACAGGCAAGCTACAGGTGACCGCTCGTAATATTAGTCGTAATACATTGAGCAATGACTTAAAGTATTTTCAGCCGATTGTACAATACGCAGATGGCAGTACACAGATTGGATTTGATTCAGCGCATACGCCAACAGCTGTACCCCCAGGTGCGCTTGTCAATGTGACATGGACGCTGGAAGGTACCAAGTCGCCGCAGTATATACTGTTGCGTAATTATGCGTAACACTTGCCTGTGTCGCGTAGGAATAGCACCATGTGTGTTGTTAGCTGATGGGTATCAACATTCCAAGAAGTGATGTGCTATGCAAGGGCTATACTAATGCACGAAGATGAAATTACATCAACTGACAGGGTCATATAAAAGTCGTCTTACGATGATCGAATAGCGACGGAGCAGAAGCGATAGAATCTTGTAGATGCTTAGAGCGCATCGGATTCTATCGCTTTTTACTGTATCTGCGTAGTGGCTGTGGTATCTGGAGATCATCCAATGGGCAGCACATCGACATCGAATTGCTATAAAACACATTTCAAATGTAAAAAAATTCATATCATTTAGTATAAGAATAGAGAACGAATCTTAACCTTAAAAAATATCAATTAAAATAAAAAGAAAGCGCTTGCCAAATTGAAAAATAGGTGTTATTCTAACCTTGGGATTGTTACTGAAAAGGCAAAACCCAGTACATGTATAGCTTTGTTGAAGCTTGTTTACATGTGTTGGGTTTTGCCTTTTTGTTTTCCAGTCCTGACAGGTACGGCTTGTTCGCTGTCCACTCCATATAAAGAAAGAGTGATGCAACGTACGGTAGATTGCTGAAGCAAGACAGTAGAAGGATTGCCTTTCCTACTGTTCGCCCTCAGGTTCCTGGAAGATTGCGAATGAATCAAAGAACACAATCAAACACGAGCTAAAGGACCCTACTGATGTGATACTTCAAGCTGTAACTGAACTTTTGTCCGGCATCTGAGTCCTCGTGCAAAACTATACAGGATAAGGAGGGCAGCTTGGATGATTATCCAAAAGATATTCAATAATAACGCGATCATTGCCAGTGATCCGGGCAAGCGTGAATTTGTCGTTATGGGTCGTGGAATCGCTTTCAAGAAGAGTGCGGGCGAGCCGGTCGATAAGAGCTTGATCGAAAAGATCTTTGTGCTTCAGCAAAAGGAAGCCTCCGAAAAGTTCAAGCTGCTACTTGAGGATGTGCCACCGGAATACATTTCCGTCTGCTACGACATCATCGAGTACGGCAAAAACAATCTGGAAGGCACGCTCAGCGATTACATTTACGTCACGCTCACCGATCACCTGAACAATGCGATGAAAATGTACGAAGAAGGCATTTTCAATACGAATCCGTTAAGCTGGGAGATTCGTCGTTTTTATCCAAAGGAATACAAGGTTGGGGTCAAGGCGCTGGAGTTCATCGAGTCGACACTTGGCAAAACGCTGCCAGAGGACGAAGCTGCGAATATTGCGCTTCATCTGGTGAACGCCGAGCTGAACGGCTCCAGCAGCAAGTTTCACAATGTCGCCGTACAGGCAGAGAAGATTCAGGACATCCTGAACATTATCAAGTACACGTACAATATTGAGCTGGATGAGCAGTCGATCAGCTACGAGCGCTTTATTACACATCTCAAGTTTTTCTTTCAGCGTCTTATGCAGGCGCAGAAGCGCTGGCTGGAGGATGATTTCTTACTTCAGCAGGTGAAGAGCAAGTACAGACGAGCGTATGACTGTATGCTCAAAATTGAGAAGTATCTGGATACCGAGCTGACGGATGAGGAAAAGCTGTATCTGACCATTCATATCCAGCGCATTACAAGCGATACAATCGAATAAAATCATCGGATCGTTACTGGTCATGCAGGCGAAACCAAGCTCAGAATCGTCACGGGTCCTGCCCGTGTGGACATTCTGTTTGGTTTCGCCTTTTTATATGGATATTCATAAAGGAGGAAGAACGATGAAGTACGAACAATTAGCAAAGGACATTATCCAAAATGTTGGCGGCAAAGAAAATGTGAACAGTCTGACTCACTGTATTACGCGTCTTCGTTTCAAATTAAAGGATGAGAATAAGGCGAATACGGATGTCCTGAAAAATATGGATGGTGTTGTAACCGTTATTCAGAGTGGTGGTCAGTATCAGGTTGTTATCGGTAACCACGTACCTGAAGTATATGCAGATGTGAATGCGGTAGCAGGTCTGGGCGGTGAATCATCGACAGCAGCCGATACTTCAGGCGAGAAGATGAGCCTGTTCAGTCGCTTCATTGATATGATCTCCGGTGTATTCGCACCGACACTGGGCGTGCTGGCAGCGACCGGTATGATCAAAGGTTTGACAGCATTGCTCGTATCGATGGGCGTGCTGGTGAACACCTCCGGTACGTACATCATTTTGAATGCTATTGGTGACTGTCTGTTCTACTTCTTCCCAGTCTTCCTCGGTTACACGTCGGCGAAGAAATTCAATATGAACATATTTATCGGTATGGCGATTGGTGCAGCGCTGGTGTATCCGACGCTGTCAGCTGTATCCGCAGGTAAGCCACTGTATACGCTATTCGCAGGTACGCCATTTGAATCTCCTGTTCATATTACGTTCCTGGGGATTCCGGTCATTCTGATGACGTATTCCTCCAGTGTTATTCCGATTATCCTGTCTACGTATGTAGGCTCTAAGATTGAAGGATTTTTCAAGCGTGTCATTCCAAGTGTGGTAAGAACATTTATGGTTCCATTCTGTACATTGCTGATCACCATTCCACTGGCGTTCCTGATTATCGGCCCTGTTGCAACATGGGCAGGTCAACTCGTAGGTGCAGGTATCCTGGCTGTATATAACCTGAGCCCAATCGTAGCAGGTCTGCTGCTGGGTGCATTCTGGCAAGTATTCGTTATCTTCGGTCTGCACTGGGGCTTCGTGCCAATCGCGATCAACAACCTGACTAACCTGGGCTCCGATCCGATTCTGGCAGGTATGTTCGGCGCATCGTTCGCACAAACAGGTGTTGTACTCGCGATCCTTATTAAAGCGAAAAGCAAAAAGCTCAAATCCCTGTCGATTCCAGCCTTTATCTCCGGTATCTTCGGTGTAACCGAGCCAGCCATTTACGGTATTACTCTGCCACGTAAAAAACCATTCATTTTGAGCTGTATCGGTGGTGCAGTCGGTGGCGCGATCATCGGTGCGATGGGTACCAAAGCTTACATTATCGGCGGTCTGGGTGTATTCGGTATTCCGTCCTACATCGGTCCAAACGGCTTTGATCTTGGCTTCTATGGCGCAATTATCGGTATGATCGTCAGCTTCATCCTTGGCTTCGTGCTCATGTTCTTCACCAAATTGACAGACGACGAGCCGGAAACTGGCAAAACAGAAGTATCTAACAATGATGTACTCGTCAAACAAGAAACGGTATTCAGCCCAATGAAGGGTGATGTTATCGCACTGTCGCAAGTAAAAGACGAAGCGTTCTCCACAGGCGCACTCGGTAAAGGGATCGCTATTGAACCGATCGAAGGTAAAGTATACTCCCCAGTCGATGGTGTACTGACCTCGCTGTTCTCTTCCGGTCATGCGATCGGTATTACGAGCAATAACGGCGTTGACGTTCTGATCCATGTTGGTCAGGATACGGTTAAGCTGAAAGGTAAATATTTTACACCAAAAGTCAAACAGGGCGACACCGTCAAAAAAGGCGATCTGCTCATGGAATTTGATGTGGAAGCGATCAAAGCAGCAGGCTATGTACTCACTACACCTGTTATCATTTCCAACTCCGGTAACTATCTGGATGTTATCGAAACAGGTAAAAAATCCGTTAGCTATCAAGAAGACCTGTTAACTGTAGTGATCTAAGCATAACTGTAGCCATCTACGCATCATTACGATTTGAAAAAGCCGACTTCACCGTCTGTCATCTGGAATTGAAGATGATAGGAGGAAGTCGGCTTTATTTATCCTTTTCCAATTATAATGAGCGATAGTAGAGCCACGAGGCTTGTTAGCTACGGAAAATGTACAGATCACGCTCTCATTTTATTTCTATCCTACATCCTCTACTGGTAAAATATGTGTTTTTATTGATAACAGTTAACACTACGTCAATCTTTTCCTCGCATTGCGTTAACACAGGTGCCTTATGATGTTCAAGGTGTAATTAATCGAGATCGAGGAGGACATGTACCACATGAAATTATCCAAATCAAGCGTGATTGGACTTTCCATCACTTTATCCGTCTTTTCAGGCTCTATCGGAGGTAGCTATGCCAGTGCCGCTACGGTTCCATCATCCATCACCTCGGTCAAGCCGGAATGGGGCTATGTGGTTGATACATATAAAACGAATACGAAGGATCATTCTACTCCTGCTTCCAATTCGATTATCGGTACATTGTCTGGCTTCGATAAGCTGTGGACACCGGGACAGACATGGGATTCCGGTACGATGCTGAATGAGAAGCTGTTGAATCAAAATATCCAAAAGGTCATTAATATCGCGAATAAGCGTACTCCTGAGCAGGAGCAACGTGCGTATCTAGACGATCGCCGCAATCAGAGCTATAGCATTATGGAGGGCATGGGTAAGCTAACCGATGTGTATCGTAAGGATGCAGGAGCAACGACGACCATTACCGAGGTGCCTGCGGATGCAACGACTCAAAAATACGATGATGGTGGCAATGATGCAGGTGATCCGAACTCCAAGCTCGGTAGCGTCGTCAGTCTGGTGAAAAAGCTGCGTGGTGATTACTCCTCCAGTAATCCATCTAAAGCGTATTTTAACTATAAACGTCCATTCCGCTGGAGCCCGGAGGCTTCGGTTATCCCAACGCTGGTACCACAGATCAAGTCGGACCCAAGCACAGATGGCGGATATCCAAGTGGTCATACCAATGCGGCCTATCTGTCTGCGATTGCGATGGCCTATGCGTATCCAGAGCGTTATCAGGAGCTGCTCACACGCGCATCGGAGCTGGGTAATGACCGTATCGTAGCGGGTATGCACTCTCCATTTGATGTGATGGGTGGACGTGTAATGGCGACAGCGCTGTCGGCGGCGATTTTGAATGATCCAGATAATAAGCAGCTCAAGCAGGAAGCTTATGCTCAGGCGCAAAAGGTGCTCAAGGATCAGCAGGGGACAGCGACAGACCGTTTTAGCAATTATCAGGCGAACAAGCAAGCCTATACCGAGCGTCTGACGTATGGGTTCCCACAGATTACAGCAACTAATGAAGCGGTATCCGTTCCGAAGGGTGCTGAGGTACTGCTGGAGACACGTTTACCTTATCTGACTGATGCACAGCGTCGCTGGGTGCTGGCAACAACAGGTCTCGCTTCCGGTTATCCGGTGCTGAATGATCCAGAAGGCTGGGGACGTCTGAATCTGTTTGCAGCGGCAGATGGCTTTGGTGCTTTCCCGAATGATGTGACGGTAACGATGGATGCTGCCAAAGGCGGCTTTAATAGCAAGGATACATGGCGCAACCTGATTTCCGGTAAAGGTGGCTTGACCAAGAAGGGGAGCGGTACACTACAGCTGGCAGGGAAAAATAGCTACACTGGCGCAACTCATCTGCAAGCAGGTACACTGCAAGGTCAAAATGGCTATGCTTTCGGACGCGGCAATGTGTCGAACGAGGGCGGTGTACTGTCCGAGAAGGTAAACGGCTGGCTCGTGATCGGTGGCGATTACAAGCAAGCATCCAAAGGAACCCTGGAGCTGAATATTAGCAGCAAAAACGATCTGCTCAAAATCAATGGTACTGCAATGTATGGAGGTAAGCTAAAGCTCAACTTCACGAATGGTTACATTCCTGCCAATGGTAGCAAAATCATCATTAGCGCTCCTACAGCGAAACATGGTCAATTCGCTGCGGTACAGGTAACAGGTCTGCCAGAGGGCTACAGTGTGAAGCCGATATACAGCAATACAAGTGTGAAGCTGCAAGTCATGTCCAAGTAAGCGACATCGTCTATTTGGATGTTTGAGAAGTAGTATGATCGATTGAATAAAGAGGCTAATCCGATCCAATGACTATTCGTCTGATCGTACGCCTATATCATCGTCTCTCTCGTTTCATTGTAGGGATTCGCTGCTCATCCAACTAAGCTATCCTCCTGATCGTATGTCTAACCATCGGTCAGGAGGATTTTTTTGGTCGTTTTTAATGTACAGGCTTGGTACACTAAGAGAAAACAGACGTACAATACATATCCACATATCGCCACATACCAAAAACACCATAACACCAAAGCACCAAAACATATCAAAACAAAGCCACACACTTACAAAAAGAGGAGAATGATAATGACGTCCTATGATAATCTGAGCTATGAGCTAACCTGCGGCAATACCACCTATTCTAACGAAAGTCTGAATGCTTCATTATTTCGTGAGCTTATCGGAGAGCTGGAACTGTATGACTTTGTCGTGCTGGAGCCGTCAGTTCCACTAGAAAATAGCATCTATTTACAAGCTGCTTCGCTAATGGAATCGGAGCAGGCGGGACAGATGGTAGTCGAGCTTCGTTTAGAGCTCAGTAAGCAGGAGTTCAGGCATTATCAACTTCTTACTCAGGATCACGATCAGATTTTGACCTTATTTCTGAATTACTGGGGCGCACAGCGTCTACCGGATCTAACACACTGGGAGGATGTTAGCGATCAGTTCCAATAGAATCTCAGAAATAAGTCCTATCGCCTCCTGTCCACTCGTGTGAAGATTGGAAACCTCTGTTGGAGATAGATCATTTGGTCGTTCCTGCTCCTACAATGTATACATTCTATCGAGCTAACAGGATGTATGTGTAAAATGTATGTGCACACTCAAATAATGTACAGCTACACTCCCATCGCATCGAATATATAAACCTGAAAGCGGCTATCCAACAAACAGGATATCCGTCTTTTTTGTAACTATTAATAAGTTGCATACAAAAATATTATTGAAAACTATCTGTAACGTATTGACTTTGTATACAGAAGAGTTATAATAGTCAAAGAAAGTCAAAGTCAGAACATATTGATCAAACATCAAACTGACCTTTTCTGATCAATAACGTTTCTGTGTAGATGATACAGGCTTACTTAATTCGAACTTATATGGAATCCTATCCATGAAAGGGGCAATGATCGATGCGTTGTCAACATTGTAATCAACACGAAGCAACCGTAGGACTTCAATTTACAGTTAATCATAAATCGGAAAAAATGTTTCTCTGTCAGGACTGCTATGCCAAGATGAATAGCGGTGTACCTTTTAATGCAGGCTTTGGTTCGTCCGGTCAGGGCATGTCGCCACTGGATGAATTTTTCAAAGGCTTTATGCAATCTCAATCGAATCGCTCGAATGGTGCAGCAGGTCAACCGGCTGCGGGAGCTCGCACACAGACTCGCCGCGGTGGTGGCGGTATTCTGGATCAGCTTGGTCGCAATCTGAACGATGCGGCTCGCGAAGGTCGTATTGATACCGTGATCGGACGTGATGAAGAGATTGAGCGTGTGATCGAAATTCTGAATCGTCGTAACAAAAACAATCCGGTGCTGATCGGTGAACCAGGTGTCGGTAAAACAGCGATTGCAGAAGGACTGGCACTGCGTATTATCGAAGGCAAAGTACCGTCCAAGCTGCTGAACAAGGAAGTCTATTCGCTGGATGTGGCTTCGCTCGTAGCTGGAACAGGTATCCGTGGACAATTTGAGGAAAAGGTAAAACAACTGATCGCTGAGCTGGAACAGCGTGACAATGTATTACTGTTCATCGATGAAATTCACCTGCTCGTTGGTGCAGGCTCTGCGGAGGGCTCGATGGATGCAGGCAATATGCTGAAGCCTGTACTGGCTCGCGGTGAGCTACAGGTGATCGGTGCGACCACATTGAAGGAATATCGTCAGATTGAAAAGGATGCTGCGCTGGAACGCCGTTTCCAACCGGTAATGGTCGACGAGCCAACACTGGAAGAGACCGTAGCGATTCTGAATGGGCTGCGTCCAAAATATGAACAGTATCACAGTGTACGTTACACCGATGAAGCAATAGCAGCCTGTGTACAGCTATCCCATCGTTATATTCAGGATCGCTTCCTGCCTGACAAAGCGATCGATCTGCTGGATGAAGCAGGTGCGAAGCTGAATCTGGCTGCATCGGCAAGTGACGATACCCAGCTGCGCAGTCGTCTGGAGCAGGTGCGTCTGGAAAAAGAGCAGGCAACTGCATCTGAGCAATATGAGCGTGCTGCTGAGCTTCGCGATGAAGAAGCGATTTTGCTGGAAAGCTTGAGCAAAGGCATTAGTGCGAGCACACCATCCGAAGTACGTACCGAGCATATTCAGCAAATTGTCGAACGTAAAACCGGTATCCCGGTCGGCAAGCTACAACAGGATGAACAGAATAAAATGAAACATCTCGCGGCTCGTTTGGAAGGTAAAGTGATCGGTCAGCATGAGGCTGTCGAAAAAGTAGCTAAAGCGATTCGCCGCAGTCGTGCTGGCTTGAAGCAGCAAAATAAACCAATCGCTTCGTTCCTGTTTGTCGGCCCAACAGGTGTTGGTAAAACCGAGCTGTCCAAATCACTCGCTGAAGAGCTTTTCGGACAGAAGGATGCGATGATCCGTCTGGATATGAGCGAATACATGGAGAAGCATTCTGTTTCCAAATTGATCGGATCGCCTCCAGGTTATGTCGGTCATGAAGAAGCCGGTCAATTAACCGAGCGTGTACGCCGTAATCCGTACAGCATTATTTTGCTGGATGAGATTGAGAAGGCGCACCCGGATGTACAGCATATGTTCTTGCAGGTGCTGGATGATGGACGTCTGACAGATAGTCAGGGACGTACGGTAAGCTTCAAGGATACCGTCATCATTATGACCTCAAACGCAGGTATCGTGGATAAAAAGATTACCGTCGGCTTCTCTGCACCAAAAGCAGATCAGACTCGTTCGTTGCTCGATTCACTGGGTGCGTATTTCCGCCCAGAATTCCTGAACCGCTTTGATGCGATTATTCCATTTGCATCACTCAAGGAAGAGGATCTGGTACAGATCGTTGATCATATGCTGACTGATATCGAAGCCACACTGAGTGAGCAGGGCATCAGCTTGAACGTGTCCGATGAAGCGAAAAGAAAACTGTCGCAGCTCGGCTACAATCCTGCATTTGGTGCAAGACCACTTCGTCGTGTAATCCAGCAATATGTTGAGGATGGCATTACAGACCTGGTGCTGGATGACGAGAATATTCAACATATTCGTGTTGAAGTACAGGACGATACGCTTCAGGTCGTCAAAGCTAGCTAATGTCCCATGTCAGCCCGATGCTGAATATAGATTAATATGAACCAATAGATAAATGCTCGAATAGATGAATCTCTATTGCGAACGAATATGATGCAATCCGATCGTGTTCTTGCGATAGCCAGGATTCATTTTATAGATAAATAATCTTATTACTGATCACCGTGAATCTATGTTAACGCTCTGCATCCCTCGTGTATAGCAATAGGGGTGCAGAGGTTTATATAAAATGATTATGGATATAGATGAATGATGAATATAGATGAAAACGAAAAAAGCACTGCCCTTTATCCTTGGGTGAATCGTAGCTACGCCAGAAGGCAAGCTACAACTTTCACGCATGGAGTATACGGAGCGGTGCTTTTTTGTTGTATGGTATACGGTTTTTCACTTTGCTCATCGACAGTGTGATACGTCACGATGATGCTTTATTGTGGGGTTCCAATCTTTGGTGTGTAGCTCTTACTTGTGATGCACACCCACTGAACGGATATCCTCACGTCCGCTATGCTGTACTGCATCCGGCAAGTACAGATTATGCCCAGGCTGTTTGTTTTCCCAATAGATCGAGGCAAACAGACGCTGTGGACTTACGAGTGGTGAGCCTCCGTTAATACGAGGAATCGCATAAGGATCATCGTTACGAGAAGCCAGACCAAGTGTTGTTGTAAAGGCATATTTGATGCCTGCATCCTTTACAACTTCCTGCACTTCTGGTGTGTACAGGCCGTATGGATAAGCAAATGTATCCACTGGACGCTTGTTCAGCGATTTCAATTGATCGATACAGCTAGCCAGATCACCGCTAATACGAGCTAGATAAGTTCCCGGTGATTCTGTTACTCCATCCGTAACGAGTGGAGCGGTAAGTGCATCTGTCGTTTCGCTTGTTTTGTAATGCAGGTGATTCGTATGAGGCTGCACCTCAGTATTCGGGTCAGAAGCGAGCATGCTCTGAATCTCCTGACGCGTCATATGTGGGGTGTACACCATTGCCTTTTTACTAAAATCGCCTGTAATCACGAAGCTAACTCCCGAGATGCCGCGTTCCTTCATAATCGGATAGGCTGTCGTATAAAAGTTCTCATACCCATCGTCAAATGTGACCAGAACTGCATTTTCCGGTATGGGAGCGCCCTCCATAAAGGAACGGAACTGCTCCAGGGTAATAAAATTCATCCCTTTTGAACGTAAGAAATCAAGCTGAGCTGCGAACAAGTCAGGCGTAATAATATCGCCGCCCTTTTCCGTTGCGCTCATATCGTGATACATGAGTACCGCGACATGATCGTCATACAGCTTCGTTTTCGGAATACTGTTGAATTGCTCTACAGGTGGTAGCTCATCTTCCGACAGTGGTGCGGGCGGAGAAGAAGCATGATGCTGTGATGCAGGTGATTCGGCTTCTGATCGAGTCTCTGTACCGAATACCTGCTTCAAAGGGCCGTTGTCCAGATACAATGCGAGAAAAACAGCCGCTCCACCCACAATAAATGCGCCTAACGTGAGTAGTAGTGTTTTAAGCCATACCATTATTGCATTCCCCTTTGATCGTTGTGATAGGAAAGTTTCTTAGATGTATATCGGTTAAGCGATCGGCTGAGATTAGAGAAGAATACAATTTCAAAGGGGGAATGTAAAATATTTCCTTATCATGATATGACCCGCTGTATTTTACTCTATGTTATGTCTGCGGCAGGGAATGAGGCTGCTCTATCGCTTCTACTGAAATATGCCGACCCGCTGCAAAATCAAACAACCCCAGATCGGTGAGCTTGAGTGTCGGAATGACAGGCAGAGCTAGAAAGGATAGCGTCAGGAATGGATCAAAATGCTGTGCCGCTCCGATATGCTGAAGTGCCTGCTGAAGCTGCCCCAGCTGCATATACACCTGCTCATAAGGAAGCTCGGATAATAACCCGCCAATCGATAATGGCAGTGAAGCAAGCACCTGCTCGCCATCAATAACCGCGAGTCCACCACCCAGCTCGGTTACATGACGAATAGCTAGCAACAGCTCTTCATCCGATGCACCCGCCGCAATCAGGTTATGCGAATCATGAGCCACCGTCGATACAATCGCACCACGCTTTAGCTGGAAGCCCTTCACAATAGCGCGCCCGATATGACCGGTTGCTTGATGACGCTCTGCGACGACGAGCTTGAGCAGATCGCGCTCCACAGATGGTACAAAATGACCGTTTACGATATCCGCTTGCTCTATCGCGTGCCTTGTAACGATCGATTGTGGAATAACTTCAATCACATTGCATCGCTCTGAGCGGAGTGGTAAAGCAAGATGATCGGCTTCAAGTGGCGTCATATGACAGCGTGACAATGCCGCTGTATGGGTGGCGTTGGATAACGTTGTAGCAGGGAATGCAGCTTCCTGCAATTGGCGCTCTATAACTACAGGACGTCCTTGTTTGTATACACTGTGAATAGTCAGCTCTTCCAGATGATCGAGCAGCACCAGATCGGCGATATAACCGGGAGCAATTGCGCCGCGATCGCGTAAGCCGAAGCATTCTGCTGTGTTCAATGTTGCCATCTGAATCGCGGTGACTGGTGGCAGTCCATAACGGATAGCGAGTCGCACATTGTGATCCACACTGCCCTCATCCAGTAGATCATCCGTTAATTTATCATCGGTCACAAACACACATCGACGTGCATTATGGGGATTAACCGCAGGTAGGATTGCTTCCAAATCCCGGGTCGCTGTCCCTTCGCGGATCATCACATACATCCCGAGCGCAAGCCGTTGCTTCGCTTCCTCTGCATTAATACATTCATGATCGGTACGAATACCAGCCGCGGCATACACATCAAGCTGATCGGCAGCAATACCTGCTGCATGCCCATCGATTCGTTTGCCATGTGCATGGGCAGAAGCTAGCTTCTCCACCATGCCCGGCTCTGCTCCTGCGAGTGCACCATAATCCATGACCTCTGCCAGACCGAGCACACGCGGATGGCTATAAAATGGTTCCAAATCCTCTGCTGTTAGACGTGCAGCACAGCTCTCAAAGGGCGTCGCAGGCACACAGGATGGAAGCATCACAAATTGATCCATAGGTAAGCCTTCGGATTGCTCCAGCATATAACGGATACCTTCAACTCCAGCGACGCTACCGATCTCATGCGGATCCGTAATCACACTGGTAACGCCATGTTGAAGGACAACTCTGGCAAATTCCTTTGGCGATAGGAGCGAGCTCTCGATATGCACATGTCCATCGATCAGACCGGGAATAATCCATTTTCCACTAGCATCCACAATCTCCTTGCCCTCATAGCTTCCGATCCCGGCGATCATCCCGTCTATGATAGCGATATCTGCCACGGTAATCTCTCCGCTGAATACATTGACTATTTGCCCACCGCGAATAACAAGATCGGCAGGACGATGATGGGCAGAAACCTCGATTCTACGTGTTAAAGCAGCTTGATTCCATTGCATAGCACACACTCCTCTGACAGAAATTAGTTTGTTCCACTGGCTGTCATGCTGGATGCGATAACGGGATAAGCAGCATTTTCGAAAGGATGACATACGCATGAGCGAGCTGGTGATGTCCATTTCGAATACAAAAATCCCAATCACAAAAAAATGCATGACAGACAGACGACAGCATTTTTTCGTAATCAGGATTTTACGGTTCCTGGTAGAGACCCCCGGCCCATATTATCGGGGTTATACGAAAGACGGTTATTGAATAAATTAGGACTATTTTAGAGGAAACGGTGAGGCTTGGCAAGAGGTAAGTTATTTTTTATTACATCAAAACAAGATTTATTCGTTGTGTAGTACAAATCCATGATTTAATTTTGGATGACATGACAATAAAATTAACATATACTATCGAAAATAAAACGAATGTCGCTATAATAGGAATAATTCATAACAGAAAAAATTCATTCTACGATGGGATGATCCTTATTTACAGATTGAATATGTTATTTAATATGACATATGAATATAATCGCATGTCTAACAGATGCTATAAGCGAAAGGTATGAGGGATATGAGTCTAGAAGCGTTGAATGCACGAGTGAAACAGGATCTGGCTTATCTGGCTTACGGCGGTGCAGATTGGGTACGTCCGGTTGAACATCCAGAGGGTCATGTATATGATGTGGTCGTTATAGGTGGCGGTCAAAGTGGGCTTGCCGCAGCATTTGGGCTATTACGTGAGCGGATATCGAATATCCTCGTACTGGATGAAAATACAGAAGGGCTGGAAGGCCCGTGGGAAACATATGCACGAATGGTTACTCTGCGCACACCCAAGCATCTGACCTCGGTTGATCTGGGCATTCCTTCGCTGACGTTTCGTTCCTGGTGGGAAGCGCAGACCGGGCAGGAGGGCTGGGAAAAGGTAGATAAAATTCCGCGTGGAGATTGGATGAATTATTTACGCTGGTATCGTCAGGTGCTGAACCTGCCTGTAGTCAATGAGACGACATTGAAGCTACTCGAGCCGCTGGAGCAAGGGGTTCATCGCTTGCATCTAGGGGGGGCTGGCGCTCCGTCTCCAACATTATTAGCACGCAAGGTGGTGCTGGCTACAGGAATTCAAGGTGGTGGAGAATGGCATGTTCCACCTATGATTGCTGATCGTCTGCCTGCTCATCTGTATGCACACACCTCCAAGCCAATCGATTTTGACCGTTTAAAAGGGAAAAAGATCGCGGTATTAGGTGGAGGAGCTTCAGCTTTTGACAATGCGAACTATGCGCTGACTGAAGGCGTTGCAGAAGCACATGTATTTGTACGACGGGAAGTGCTGCCAAGTGTGAACCCGATTCGGCAAATGGAAGTGTCCGGTATGATCGAGCGTTTCCACGCATTGAATGATGAGGAGAAGTATACAGCGATCTCCCATTTCTTCAAGTTCAATCAGCCGCCGACAAATGATACGTTTGAACGCGCCGCGGCATGGCCGGGCTTCCAGCTGCATCTCGGTTCGCCATGGTTGAATGTAGAACAGCACGGTGAGGGGGCGATCGTAACCACGCCGCATGGACAATTTTATTTTGACTTTCTGATCGTAAGTACAGGGCTGCTCAGTGATCCGGGGCTTCGTCCAGAGCTACAGCTTGTAGCCGAGCATATTGCGCGCTGGAAGGATCGTTACCATGCACCTGCGGAAATGGCTAATGAATTACTGGATGCGCATCCGTACTTGAGCCCTGGGTTTGCTTTTCAGAGTCGGAGTGAGCAGGGGGAGAAGCTGCTACACGGTCTGTTTGTGTTCAATTACTCCGCGCTTGCCAGCTGCGGACTATCGGCTTCCGCGATCTCGGGTACGAAAAATGCAGTACCTAAGCTGGTGACGGCGGTAGCGGATCAGTTATTTTTGGATGATAAGCAGGAAATTCTGAGTCGCTTCCTGGCGTACAATGAGCCGGAATTTGTAGGTCGCTGGCCGAAGGTGGCACAGGTTTAATGTAGGCGTTATATTGATGGGAAATGATATACCGATGTACAAGCTGTATAGGAGCTCTATTACTGGATATGAAATAAAACAGGGTTGTCTTGCTTGCGTCTGATCGCGAAGCAAGGCAACCCTGTTTAGTATGATATTGTGCAAAATAAAGCTTGATTGGTTTATAGATAGACCACACCATTGAGCAGTCGCAGTCGCAGTCGCAGTCGCAGTCGCAGTCGCAGTCGCAGTCGCAGTCGCAGTCGCAGTCGCAGTCGCAGTCGCAGTCGCAGTCGCAGTCGCAGTCGCAGTCGCAGTCGCAGGTCGCAGTCGCAGTCGCAGTCGCAGTCGCAGTCGCAGTCGCAGTCGCAGTCGCAGTCGCAGTCGCAGTTGTAAATATGCTGCTGTTATCTAGTCTGCTGGGCAGGAGTCAATATGAATTAGCGGTTGAAGGATCTCTTTCCGGTAATAGTAGCTTTGCTAATTCCTGTAGCTGTGCGTGTTGACGGATTGCATCAGCGGCGAGGCGGGCAATTCGCTGTGCGCCCTGTTCGGAAAAGTGAGTATTATCGCTAATGCCGTCTGGATAATTCGGATGTGCGCCTGCGCGGAGGTGCATGAATAAGCATGCAGATTCTTTTTCGCCCAGTTCACGATATAACTGCTGGCTGCACTGGAACAAATCCACGAGTGGGGTACCGGTTTTGCTAGCTACCGCACGCATCGCTTCAGGATATGCTCCAAGTGCCTGTGGATCGAGCTGTCCATTTTCCAGATATAGACGGCGACTAACCGAAGTTAGCAGTACGGGAAATGCACCTTTTCCACGCGCTGTATCAATGTATTGCTGTAGAAAATCAGGATAATCCTGCTCGGGGTCAGCATAGCGAGTGGGATCTTCTATTTTACTATCATTATGCCCAAATTGAATAAACAAATAATCGCCAGCTTGGAGCTGGTCTGCAATATATTGCAGTCTTCCCTCTGCTATAAAAGAGCGTGTACTTCGTCCATTGATCGCATGATTATGAATGATTATATCGGGCTGCATATAGCCAGCTAAATATTCGCCCCAGCCACTCATCGGCTTCTCGGTTGCCCCTTTGATCGCAGCAGTCGAGTCGCCTGCGATGTGGATAGCCGGAAAAAGTGTTTCAGATTTTGCTGGTATATGCACCTGCGCATTTGTATACTTGTTCGAAGCCGAAGCCGAAGCCGAAGCCGAAGCCGAAGCCGAAGCCGAAGCCGCTAATATTGTTTCATCCACATACCCATGACGCTGTAGCCAGCTGGCTGCGAGGTCTGTCCAGGCACCGCAATGTGGATGACCCTCAGCCAAACCCAGACCATGGCGACCCTGCTCGAATACATGCAGCTCATGCTCAATACCTGCGGCGGTTAATGCACTTGCCATCGACAAACTATTTTGCACAGGCACACTGGCATCGTCTGCACTCGACCAGATGAAGGTGGGGGGAGTACGTTCATCGACCTGACAATCTGGTGAATACTGACAGATATGTTCCGCACGATAGGAATCTCCAAGTAAGTGCTGTCTACTTCCTTGATGAGTGTAGGGCTCGCTCATCGTAATGACCGGATACGCAAGCATCAACAGATGAGGACGGATCGTGCCGAGTGTAGCTGTCATTGCAGCTAGATGTCCACCCGCCGAAAAGCCTATTAATCCGATCTGATCCGAAAGCACCTTCCAGCCAATCTCCGGTCGCTGCTGTTGGACAGCTTGCAGGGCAGCCTCGACCTGCTCGATAAGTAGATTTGGCTCAATCGATTCGATCAAATGTGCCTGTGTTTTGGTTGGAGAGACTGAATCGGCATCCGAAGCCGTTTCCATCGTAGGGGCTTGTACAGCATTACGCTCTGTCTCTTTTACATCTGATTCTGCCTGTTCTGTATAGTCAGATTGTGTGTGATAATGCAGCACAGCAGCATGAATACCCAGTCCGTTGAGCCAACGAGCAATCGGCGCACCCTCATGCTCTGCCAGATGATGATACCCACCACCAGGTAATACAACGATACACGGACGCGCTGTAGCCTGTGTGTCATGGACAGGATAGAGCACGAATGAGACAGGTTTGGTGCTGCGAGTATCGGAAGCGCCTGGTTGATTCGCTGACATTGTAGAGTTACGGATAAGGGAATGAGGCTGTTGCGAGGCTTGAGCTTCATGTGATTGCTCTATGCTAGAGCAGGATGCACTTCTGCTATCAAAGGTCTGTATAAAGCGGTTGCTGTCTACACTTGCTTGCTCATCCAATGTAATATGCAAAATCGACATCAATTTCAGCTCCTTTGCCGGATAATGGTAAGAACGAATAAAATTTATTACGAATGGAAACTATTTTTGCTAAACAAATCCTTAACATCCATAATATGAAAAGGGTATAATAGTTCTTGTCCACTGCAATAGACTCACGCATAATAAAGAGAAGCATAGAGATAATGACGGAACCAATGGGGGAAAATGATGAACAAAGGGATTATGTTTTATAAAATATTTATTCCTATTCTGGTGCTTGGCATTGGTTTGTCGATCAGCTTCGGTATCTACATCTATTTCAGTACGGTGCGCTCTGTTACAGATAGCATCGCGACGAACAAGCAGACCTATATGATGCAAATGCGCAACAATCTGGAGCAAAAGATACGTACTATTGAATACGCTTTCAATACATATAGCACAACCAGCTCATTTAGTGAAGTCGTGAAGAATCCGATTACAGAGCGTGATTTTATCGCGTATCGGGATGTGAACACCCAGCTTAATTATATTGCCACGATGGGATTGGATGGTGCCACCTATTCGTTGATCAGCCTCAATCAGAACTGGCAAATTTCCAGCGGACGATTAACTCATCTGACCGCTCCACAGCGTCAGCAGCTGTATCGGCAATATGTCGATAGCCAGGATCAGAGTCTATTCTGGGTGAAGACAGATTCGGGTATTCGTTTTGTGAACACATTGCCTGTATTCTCTACACGCAAGCAGGCGATTGCATTGTCGGATATTTCCGCAGCCACCTTAAATCGGACACTGCATACCGAGGATAACTCGCCTGTATTTATTTTAAATCGGCAGGGTGAGCTGATGTACGATACAGGCGATAACGCGAGCATGCTGGCGAATCAGCAGGTGCGAGAGCTACCCGGTACGATCGGTAATGAGCAGGCAGTCGGTATGCTGACGCTGAACAATGATGCGAATAAGCCAGCACAGCTCATTTATGCCAAATCTGCGTATAACAACTGGGTCTATTTCACAGTGCTTGATCCATCTGAAATCGCCGCCGCTCTGCAAACGACTCGTTATGGTCTGATTACGATTGAGCTGGTGCTCATTTTGCTCATTACGATGGTCGCTTATGGAATCGCGCTGTATTTTACCAAGCCGATTCAGCAGATTCGTCACAGCCTTCCCACCGCTGCCCATGTGCAGTCGAAAAATGAGATCGAATGGATTCTATCGTCCATCAATCATATTTTGACGGAAAAGCAAAGTCTTGAAACGTTGATCGAAGCGGAGCAGCCGCAACTGGAGACACAGCTAGTGCTGAATCTGTTCCGCAACCGAATTAAGGCAGATGAGCTGGATGGTCAATTGGAGCGTCTGGGCTATACGGGTCTGGATGGACGTCATTATGTGACCATGCTCATACAGCTCGATAGTCTGGGAAAACGCAGTATTGCTGATCGGGATGTGCTCATGCTCGCGATGAACAAAATTGCCGAGGAGCTTATTCCAGCCGAGCAACGGTTATTGCCAATCATTTTGAACGATGATACGCAGGCGACCATTCTGATGTTCTCCGATATGAATGAGCAGGAGATTCGCAAGCAGGTGATTGCCTATGCCAAGCTGATGGTGCGTAGCGTGCGTGACTATCTCAAGCTATCGGTTAGCGTAGGCATCAGCCGGACGTATGATAGCCTGCTATCCAGCAAGGAAGCGGTAGAGATGAGTAAGCAGGCGCTACATCAACGACTCAATCTGGGCAAGGAATCGATTATCTTTTACGAGGATATCTCCAATGTCGTCTCTGGACCCGTTCTGCTGCATTATCCGACTGAGCTGGAAGCCAGACTATTTGATGGGATTCGGTTGGGCGACGAAGAGCAGGTATCGGCGAGTCTGTATCCGCTGATGGCAGAGTTCATGAAGAAAAGTCGCCATTCGATGGATCTGGAGGTTATGCTCGTTCGACTCGTTAACAACCTGATTCAACTGGAGCAGCTGCTCGGTCTGGAGGTGCTGCTGACAAGGGATAACCAGGCACTATATCACCGTTTGCTGAGCATCCGGAATCCAGAGGAAATTGAGCGTATTCTGGTCGAACAGGTTATTTTCCCGATGGTACGTAGCATGAAGGAGAAGACGAGTGAGCAATTCCGCTGCCTGTCCGAGACGATTGCGGATATTGTACGCCAGGAATACGATCGTGAGCTATCCCTTGAGATGATCGGCGATCGCCTGCACTACAATCCGAACTATCTGAGCAGTATTTTCAAAAAGGAATATGGCACCACGTTCAGCGACTACCTCATGAGCTACCGTCTAGAAATGGCGAAAAAATGGCTGACCGAAACCGATCAGACCATCAAAGAAATCGCCGAGCGACTGCAATATCATAACCCACAGAACTTCATCCGCTCCTTCCGCAAAAAAGAACAGGTGACGCCAGGAACATATCGCAAAATGCGTCAGATGACTTGAACTTACGCCTGCAAACGTCTGGGTGGATGATGGTTGCACCACTCCGGGAAGGAATAAGGGGACGGGCTTCGGTGGAGCCGCGGGAATCTTTTGGAATGGGAAGGAATGAAGATTCCCGCCCCTCCAAGGTCGCCCTTTCCCCTTATTTCCTTCCCTCCGTTCCGTGCACCTTGCATCCAAATGAGTTTGCTTGCCTATTAGTTCATTGAGCATGAAAGGTAGTAACAAACTAAACAAAACAATTTGAACTGCTTTTTAGTTGCGTTATTGAAATTGGTAATTATGATTATCCGGTGTTGTGCATAAGTTATGTACTGCCGGATGATGTTTTATACAGGATCGTATCCGTGAGTAATCGATACTAGGATAGGGCTAAGGGTAGGGATCAATGTTTGTTGAAAGAAATGGATTGATTGAAAGATAAAAGGCATACAATGGCTCATAAGTGGTGAGTGTGTCTAGTAAACAGCAGGTATTGGAAGGCAAATAACGTTACTCTATTCGTTTAGAAGTAGAAACGAAGGGACAACGTAATAAATGTTATATGACTCCCCAATGAATGTGCTGCTGTTACGAAGTGCATTTTATGAGGCTACACATTACAGTATCTTTTAAACATTAAAGACTACTCACAAGTCGTAGCCAAGCTCCAAAGCTGGCAAATTCACTATTTGACTTTTTACATCAACTTTCTCATAATCAGGCAGTTGCAGTTGCAGTTGCAGTTGCAGTTGCAGTTGCAGTTGCAGTTGCAGTTGCAGTTGCAGTTGCAGTTGCAGTTGCAGTTGCAGTTGCAGTTGCAGTTGCAGTTGCAGTTGCAGTTTCGATTGCGTGTGCGCAAATACTTATGTTGCGTGTAGCACAGAACGCAGGAAAGGAAATAAGGGGAAAAGACGACTTTTGAGCGCGGGAATCTACATTTCATCAAATTTCGTAGATTCCTGCGCGATACGGGAGTCTGTCCCCTTATTCCTTTTCGGAGTGGTGTACCTTGCCCACAAAAATGTAATTCCCAGTGAACAAGCTGTCTCTGTTGTCACACCCAATCCAATCTACACCCACTGAGCATCAGCCCTTCACTGCACCCAGCAAAGCACCTTTCGTAAAATGCTTCTGTACAAAAGGATAAGCGATCAGCATCGGCACCGTAGCTACCACAATAACCGCCATCTTAATCGTTTGTGCTGGCGGAATGACATCCACAGAGCTGCCTTCTGCCTGCATACCGCTGGATACGATAACGATTTGACGTAGTAATACCTGAATCGGCCATTTGGTCGAATCGTTCAAATACAGAATGGCATTCATATAGGTGTTCCAATACGTAACGGCATAGAATAGGGAGATTGTTGCAATCGAAGGCAGCGCCAGTGGCAGCATGATTTTGAAAAATACACCAAAATCATTACAGCCATCAATCTTCGCTGATTCCTCCAGACTTTCCGGCAACGCCTGGAAGAAGTTGCGCATAATAATGAGGTTAAATGCATTGATCGCAACTGGCAGGATCATCGACCAGTAGGAGTCGATCAGACCTACACTTTTAACGATGAGGAAGGTTGGGATCATACCGCCGCTGAATAGCATCGAGAATACGACGATAAAGTTAATAGCATTACGTCCAGCCAGATACTTACGGGATAGCCCATACGCCATGAAGGCGGTCAGCGCCATGCTGACGAATGTGCCGACCAGCGTTGTACCGATCGACACGCCCAGGCCTTTAAAAATCGTCGGCGTGGATAAAATGTAGCGATACGCATCCAATGAAAAGCTAGTCGGAAACAAAATGAACTTTTTCGATACGACCTCCTGAGTAGAAGCGAATGAGCTGGCGATAACGTTTACAAAAGGCAGCAGACAGGCAAGAGCAATCACGATCAATAAAGTGTTATTTACAATGGTGAAAATCTTGTTTCCTATCGTTGTGTCTTTGCGAAGTGTCTGTTCCATGCAGGTGAACCTCCTTAGTCATCTTATACCTCTTCACTGTACCAGCCGCCTGGTGTTCCGTATATAATCAGGTCCCCAGATCATGGGCGAAATGACAGCAGAATCTCGTATAATCATTAGCTCACAGCGTAATCATCAGCTAAGATCCAATAGTGAAAAACGTTGATATATCAGCATTTTGTAAACGCTATCACGAGATGATTATATACGGAATGGGCAGTGTGTTCTAAGCTTAGTCACGTAAGCGAGAATGTGCAAAGGAGGCTGCGAGCCGGTGAAGATGTCGAACGAAATTAAAATGTCCGATGCTGCCGCACTAGGGCTGGAACAAGAGAAAAAGGCGGTCAAAAAGAAGGGTCACTTCGGAATCATGCGTAACAAATTTTTGTATCTAATGATTTTGCCTGGCTTCATTTATTTTGTTATTTTCAAGTATTTACCGATGGGTGGTCTGATCATTTCATTTCAGGATTATCAGCCGTATCTCGGTATCTCCGACAGCCCCTGGGTAGGTATGAAGCATTTTATTCGTTTGTTCACCGAACCCACCTTTTTTATGCTATTAAGTAATACGCTCATCTTATTTGCGCTCAACATCGTAATCTTCTTTCCTTTACCGATTATACTGGCGCTCATGCTCAATGAAGTACGGCATCGGTATTTTAAAAATGCGATCCAGACGATTATCTATATTCCTCACTTTATGTCCTGGGTAATTATCGTTTCCATTACTTATGTATTTCTCACCGTCGACGGTGGTGTGGTGAATGAAATGCTGGCAGCAATCGGCTTACCAAAGATCAGCTTCCTGACCTCACCGGAATGGCTGCGCACGATGTATATGGCACAGATCATCTGGAAAGAGCTGGGCTGGTCGACGATCATTTATCTGGCAGCGATCACTGTCGTGGATACACAATTATATGAAGCAGCGGAGATGGACGGTGCTGGACGCTGGCGCAAAACATGGCACGTTACCCTGCCAGCGATTCGTCCGGTTATTATCACACTGCTCATTCTGAAAATCGGTAGCACACTGGATCTCGGCTTTGAGCATATGTACCTGCTGCTCAACTCGCTTAACCGCGAGGTCGCTGAAATCTTCGATACGTATATTTACACGGCCGGTTTGAAAAATGGACAACTCAGCTTTAGTACCGCAGTCGGCTTGTTCAAAGGATTGGTCGGTCTCGTTCTGATCATGCTAGCGAACCGCCTGGCTAAAAAGTTCGGCGAAGACGGCGTATATTAAGTCATTTCACGTAGATAACGCACATTTCAACTTCGAGTACATTCCAATTCAAAAGGGGATTAGGGTATGAAATTGAAAACGAAAAAGAGATGGAATCTGGCACTGGTCGCAAGTCTTGCGCTTGCTACTGTACTCTCTGGCTGTGGCAACGGTAGCGAAGCGGATGCGAATCAAACCTATGATCCAAACTCCAAGCTGGAATTTACCTGGCTGAACATTTTGCATACCGCCTCACCGCCAACCGATGTGATCAAGAACAAGCTGGAGGAGTATACGAACTCCAAAATCAACTTTAGCTGGGTACCGGATGCTTCAAAGGAGGAGCGTATCACAACTGCTCTGGCTTCCGGTCAGCTTGCCGATGTGGTGACCATCACGATGATGACCAACTCGACAGTGCGTAACTCACTCAAGTCCGGCCTGTTCTGGGATGTAGGCCCGTATCTCGATAGCTATCCGAATTTGAAAAAGATTCCGCAGGAAGTACGCACTGCCGCTTCGATCGAAGGACATCTGTACGGCGTACCTTTTCAGAAAAATATGGCTCGCTCCGGTCTGATCCTGCGTAAAGATTGGCTCGATAAGCTTGGGCTGGAAGTACCGAAAACGCTGGACGAGCTGTACAATGTCGCACGTGCCTTTACCGAGGATGACCCGGACGGCAACGGCAAAAATGATACGACTGGCTTCGGCGATCGTTCCGATCTGCGGTATAGCAGCTTCAAAACACTCAGCTCCTACTTTGGTACGCCAAATGGCTGGGCAGTGGATGCCAATGGCAAATTCACTCCAGAGTTTGATACACCGCAATATATGGAGACACTGAAATATTCCCACAAGCTGTATGAGAACGGCTATCTGACCCGTGACTTTGCGGTTACAGCGAAGACTGATCAGCAGCAGCAATTTGCACAGGGACGTACAGGTATTTATACCGGTATGGTCGATATTTCCAGTCTGGAAAATATGTCACAAGGCTTGCAGAAAGGGATGGAGCTGGTGCCAGTGAACAAAATTTCCAATGGCGACGGCAAATATCATGTCTGGTCTGAAGGTAGCGGTGTAGGCGGATTGCTTGCATTCCCAAAATCCGAGGTCAAATCGGAAGCCGAGCTGAAGCGTCTGCTACAATTTGTAGATAAGCTGCTGGATAAGGAAGCATTTATGTACATGACTGGCGGGATCGAAGGCGAGCATTACAAGATCGATGAAGATGGTTCGTTCAAAATTATCAATCAGGATAAATGGCAAGCTGATGTACAACCATTCGCTGCTTCTCGTCCAAGTGAAGTGACTTATAAGCTCAAGGACTCCAACCCACGTAAGCAAATGGCAAATGAACTGATTCAGGAAAATGATAAGTACGCAGTGCTTGATCCAACCGTACCACTTGATTCGCAGACGAACAATGAACAGGGAACCGAGCTGCAAAAGATCGTCACAGACGCGACTTTCCGCTACATTATGGGCGAGCTCGATGATGAAGGCTTCAAGCAAGCCGTACAGAGCTGGAAGGATGCAGGCGGAACACGTATTACGGAAGAATATGAAGCCGCTTACAAAACGAGTCAGGGCAAGTCATAACGATTCATCCATTCATACTAAATCATACCGAGTCATAATCAATCAGAGCCAGACTAGATTCGTCTTTTCGCAATGGATTATTGATAACCGATAGGTGGAGAGGAGCATTACGGATGAAAAAGGAACGACAGATTGCCATGAAGAGATTGGCTGCTGTAATGGTGAGCAGTGCCATCGCCCTGACTGCTTGTGGTGGGCAGGGGGCATCCTCTGGCGAATATGATGCAAATTCAAAAGCAACGATCACGTGGCTGAATATTTTGCATACCGCTTCCCCGCCAACCGATACGATTTTGAACAAGCTGGAAGAGAAGACAAATTCCGATATTACCTTCTCATGGATTCCAGATGCTTCCAAGGAAGAGCGGATTAACACAGCGCTCGCATCTGATTCACTAGCTGATATCGTGACCTTAACGATGCTGGACAACTCGTCTGTACGTAACTCGCTCAAGTCCGGTCTGTTCTGGGAAGTAGAGCCTTATTTGAAGGATTATCCGAACCTCGCTAAAATCTCACCGGATACGATCAAGTCGGCATCGATTGGCGGCAAGCTATACGGTATTCCATTCCAAAAGGATCTGGCACGTAACGGGGTCACGCTGCGTAAAGACTGGCTCGACAAGCTCGGTCTGGAGGTTCCCAAAACAACCGATGAGCTGATGGAGGTGGCGCGTGCCTTTACCGAGGATGATCCCGATGGCAATGGGCAGGATGATACGACTGGCTTTGTTGATCGTAACGATCTGGTTTACGGTGCCTTCAAGACGCTCGGCTCGTACTTTGGCACACCAAATAACTGGCAGGTGAGCGCTGATGGCAAAATGACACCAGAGTTTATGACCGACGGTTATCTCAAAACGATGAACTACATGAAGCAGCTATACGACAAAGGCTATATGAACAAGGACTTTGCCGTAACTGCCAAAACCGATCAGCAGCAGAAGTTTGCACAGGGAAAAGCAGGCATTTATGTTGGCGCTCTGTTCGATAGCAAAAACCTGCTCAATATGTCCAAGGGTGTGCAGGATAATATGCAGCTGGTCATGGCTAATGATATTACCTCTACTGGAAAAGAAAGTGATCGCGCGATCTGGGCAGCGAACAACGGGATCGGCGGTCTGCTAGCCTTCCCGCGTACTGAGGTGAAGGATGAGGCACAGCTAAAGCGGATTTTACAATTCGTGAATGATCTGCTGGATGAGGATTCCTATGCATTGATGACCTATGGTATTGAGGGTACACATTACAAGCTGGATGACAAGGATGCCGCAACGATCATCAATACCGATCTGTGGCAGCAGGAAGTACAGCCGTTTGCCGCAAGCCGTCCAAAGGAAAGTGGCTTCAAAATCCATGACGCTGATCCACTCAAGCAGCAAGCGGATAAAATGATCGCGGATAACGCGAACTATGCCGTGCTGAATCCAGCCTATTCGCTTGATTCGGAAACGTACAATACACAGGGCTCAGAGCTGCAAAAGATCATCACCGATGCTACATACAAGTATATTCTCGGTGAGATCGACGAAGCAGGCTTTAAGGAAGCACTGGAAACATGGAAAAGCTCTGGCGGTAACAGCATCATTGCCGAATATGAAGCAGCGTACAAGCAAGCGCAGGGTCAATGATGGAATCGTCCATGCGTGCGTGTAGTTTTGGAGTGCATGATCGGCCATTCATCGTCTGGAAGGATGAATGTATAACACAGATGGAATTCATCTGATTTGTAACGTTCAAAGGGTTGCCTGTCACCATTATGGCGGCAGGCAAAGCTGTTTCAGGATAAGTAATTTTGGCACTCATGCCTTTTATCGAGAAGCAAGGAAATCCATTTTGCAGGAGGATTATGATGACTACATTAGATGAGCAATCCCGCTGGGCAACACGAACTGCCGATTCGATTATGCAGCGTATGCCCTATTTGCATGAAGCTCCAGAGCATCATGGCAAATGGTCGTATGATTATGGCGTAATTTTGAAAGGCTTCCAGCTGCTCTGGAAGCAGACAGGAGATCGTAAATACTGGCAGTTTATCCGCAACAATATGGACCATTTTATTTATGAGGATGGCACGATTGGTGGCTATCGTCAGGATGAGTACAATATCGACCATATTAACAACGGTAAGCTATTGTTCACGCTGCATCAGGATACAGGTGAAGAGCGGTATCGTCAGGCAGCAGCGTCGCTGCGTAAGCAGCTGAAAACACATCCACGCACGTCAGAAGGAGCGTTCTGGCATAAGCAAATCTATCCGTATCAGATCTGGCTGGATGGGCTCTATATGGGTGCACCATTTTATCTGGAATATCTGCTGGCATACGAGCAATCAGAAGGATTGGACGATGTAACCCGTCAATTCTTGCTCTGTGAGCAGCATACACGCGATGCGAAGACGGGATTGCTCTATCATGCATGGGATGAGAAGAAGCAGCAGCCGTGGGCCGATGCGACTACTGGGCTATCGCCTAACTTCTGGGGTCGCTCGCTAGGCTGGTTTGTGATGGCACTGGTGGATGTACTGGAAATATTACCAACCGAGCATGCTCATTATAGTGAGCTGAAGCGGATGCTGAATGATACACTGACCGCTGTTCGCCGTTATCAGGATGCCGAGACAGGCGTATGGTATCAGGTGATTGATCAGGGTAATCGCAAAGGCAATTATCTGGAAGCGTCGGCAACAGCGATGTTTGTCTATGCGATGGCAAAAGGGATTCGCCTTGGCTTACTTGATCCAGAATGGCAGCAGCCAACAGACTGGGCTTATGCGGGTATGATCTCGGAATTTGTACTGGAGACGAAGGAAGGCTGGGTTAACTATAACAAAAACTGTCAGGTTGCAGGACTTGGCGGCGCTACCCAGCGCGATGGAACCTTTGCTTATTACATTAGTGAGCCGATTGTAACAAATGATCAGAAAGGGCTTGGTGCCTTTTTATTAGCATGTGCGGAGTATGAGCATGCTCTACAGGAGGATGGTAGCGATGAACCCCAATCTGTACAATATCGATAATTATGGTGCCTCCCCGAATACCGACCAGTTATCCACCGAAGCGATTGCGGCTGCGATTGAAGCCGCTTCGGATGCAGGTGGCGGCACGGTCTATATTCCAGCAGGTACGTATCATACGGGTGCTATCCTGCTGCAAAGCAATATCGAGCTACATGTGAGTGCTGGCGCTGTATTATCATTCAGCACCGATCCAGCTCATTACCCACCTGTGCGCTCACGCTGGGAAGGTGTTCATCAGCATGTTCATGCTTCGTGTATTTATGGAGAACAGCTTCATAATGTGTCGATTACAGGAAGTGGACGTATTGAAGGAAATGGTCAGGCGTGGTGGGAACTGTTTCGCAACAACCGCGAGCAGCTGGAGTATCCGCGTCCGAAGCTGATTAGCTTCGATCATTGCACCCGGATTACGATTCGTGATGTGCAGCTACGCAATTCACCCAGCTGGACAGTCAATCCGATCTGCTGCGAAATGGTCACAGTCGACAATATTACGATCCATAATCCAGCCGATTCCCCGAATACCGATGGCATTAATCCAGAGTCATGCCGTAATGTGCATATTAGCAACTGCCATATCGATGTAGGTGACGACTGTATTACGATCAAGTCCGGTACAGAGGATACGCCGGATCGGGTTCCCTGTGAGAATGTAACGGTTGTGAACTGTACGATGATGCATGGTCATGGTGGTGTCGTGATCGGTAGTGAGATGAGCGGAGATATTCGTAATGTCACCATTAGCAACTGTGTATTTAAACAGACCGACCGTGGGATTCGACTCAAGTCGCGTCGCGGTCGTGGCGGCACGGTAGAGGATATTCGGATTAGCAATATTGTGATGGAGGACGTGATCTGTCCGTTTATTATGAATCTATATTATTTTTGCGGCCCACGCGGTAAGGATAAGTATGTATGGGACAAAAATCCATACCCGATTACCGAAGAAACGCCTTGCTTCCGCCGTATCCATTTTGCCAATATTACAGCACGCCGTGTGCATGCAGCCGCTGGATTTCTGTACGGATTAGCCGAGCAGTACGTGTCCGAGGTGACCTTTTCCGATATCGATATTTCGATGGCAGAGGATGCCATTCCCGGTCGTCCGGCGATGATGGCAGGGATTGAGGATATGAACAATCGGGGCTTCTATCTTGGTAATGTGCGTGATGTGCGATTCAACCGTGTCACGATTGAGAATCATGAAGGCCCTGCCTTTTATATTGAAAATGGGGAAGAGGTCGATGTAATCGATTGTCGTTCGCGCCGGACGAAGCGTGAGGAGCAGCTTGTCGAGCGTGTGACGATACAGCCATCTGCTGAGTCGGAGGCGCCTGTTCAATCTTAAAAATAATATATTGAAACTTAGATTGTATGAGTTGAGGTTAAATTTAAGGTTAACTCAGGGGATTCAGTTCAAAACGTATACCGTACGGGGATGCCAAGATGGATCGACTAAGACGAGATGTCTGGCAACGAAGGAGTGCAATGTAATCATGACAGAGCAATCTCAACACATGCTCGGGCAAGACAATGACCCGTTATGGCAGCTGCTTGGCGATCTGCCAGCCATAGTGCCGATTACGAGTCAATATTTAGAACGCAGCGAGCAGGATGGCTATACGCTGGAAACGGTGCTGCTGGAGCTGAATGGACTGGAAAAGGTGCCTGCATCGATTGCCTTGCCACGAGAAGGCGCGGGCCCTTTTCCACTGATCATATTTAATCATTCTCATGGCGGCAATTATACAGGTGGGCGGCGTGAGCTGATTCATAGCAGTGCTTATTTACAGGAGCCTTCCTTTGCTTCGGTGCTAACAGGCATGGGCTATGCGGTCTGCTGTATCGATATGTGGTGCTTTGGTGAGCGAAGTGGTCGCGCAGAGAGCGAGACGGTGAAGGAAATGCTCTGGAATGGTCAGGTCATGTGGGGCATGATGCTCTATGACAATCGCCGTTTGATTGATTATATGTGCAGTCGGAAAGATATCGATGCTACTCGCATTGGCACAATTGGGATGTCGATGGGAGGGCTGATGGCATGGTGGCTGGCAGCGCTGGATGAGCGTGTAAAGGTGATTGTGGATATCGCTGCTCAGGTAGACGCACATACGCTGATCGCCAATCGTGGGCTGGATCATCACGGCTTCTATTCGTATGTGCCAGGCTTGCTCAAGCAGTATACGACACTGGATATTCAGCGCCGCATCGCGCCGCGTCCACGGATGAGTCTGGTCGGTCGTCATGACCGATTATGTCCGCTAGAAGGGGTAGAGCATCTGGCGGCAGGCTTACAAAAGGTCTATGCCGAGGCAGGCTACTCTGAGCACTGGCAGCCAGTCATTGGCAGTGGTGGGCATATGGAAACGATGGAGATGCGAGCGGCATGGATGCCATTTTTACAAAAATATATGTAGTGTGGATGCAGCGTCTGGAGACGAAGTGGATGCTCCATGACCTATCCATCTGCCATCTATCAGTAGCCATGCGAAGAAGCAACCATTCGATGGTAACGATATCCTATATCAAATTACAGCTATCAAATCACAACGTCATCGAGCCGTCCGTTGAGCCCTGCTGAATCGCAGACAACGGACGGTATCTGTATGTACGAAGGGAGCATGGATCGATCATGGAGCTTATTGTAGGAAAGGCATCTTTTTGCGATTATCATTCGATTCAGGAAGCGGTAGATGTACTGGATCAACGCGAAGCATCCTCTGAAGCGCGAGACACGATTTTCATTCTGGAAGGGGTATATGACGAGTGTGTGATCATTCATAATTCCAAATTGCGCCTATGTGGGGTCGGAAAGGTAGAGATTACACGCAGTCGACATGCGCGTCAGCATAATGAGCAGGGGGAAGAGATCGGTACGTTTGGCACACCGACTGTATTTCTCGGCGGTAGCGATCTGTTAATTGAGAATTTGACGATCAGCAATACAGCAGGACAGGGCGAAGAGATCGGACAAGCGGTGGCATTGACAGCTTACTGCGATCGCACTGTAATCCAAAATTGTACCCTGCGTGCTTATCAAGACACCTTATTCACCGGGCCATTGCCACCTAAGCCGAAAGAGCGTGCCAAGTTCGGCGGAGCAGAGATCAGACATAAGCATGAGCAATACCGTCAGCTCTATGTGAATTGTTATATCGAGGGTACGGTTGATTTTATTTTCGGAGGAGCGACAGCTTATTTTGAGCATTGCCATATTCATAGTCTGCGTCATTATGATAATCAGCCTACCTACGTTACAGCAGCATCGACGCCGCAAGGACAGAAGCATGGCTATGTCTTCCATAGCTGCTGGCTGACAGGAGATGAAGGGATCACACCTGTATTTCTAGGACGACCGTGGCGTGAATATGCACAGACCGTATGGGTGAAATGCCGTCTTGGCGAGCATATTGATCCAGCAGGCTGGGATAACTGGGATAATACAGATAATGAGCGCACGGTTGTATATCAGGAGTATGATCCAGAGCATGCAGATGAGCTACGCAACACACGTGTAGGCTGGGCAGATTGTCTGGCAGATGGTGTGGAGAAATGGGATCGCCAGACCGTATTTGGCGGTGAAGTATTCTGGGAGGAACCTGATTATGTCTATAAATAATAAGCAGGCTGCTTCGACATCCGATGCGGCTATCCAAGCTGGAGTTGTATCGTCCCGATCAGCAATCATCCGCAATCCTGTGCTTCCAGGCTTTAATCCTGATCCATGTATGATTCGGGTGAAGGATACATATTATATTGCGGTATCATCATTTGAATGGTTACCGGGTGTGCGTGTGTACGAGTCCAATGATCTAATCAGCTGGTCGCATTGCACAGATATTTTAACCGATCAAGTACAGCTACAGGGTAATCCGAAGAATGGCAGTATCTGGGCGCCTCAGCTGAGCTATGATAACGGTCTGTTTTATCTTGCCTATACCGATGTGAAAAGCACGCGTCGTCCATTTAAGGATGCACACAATTATATCATTACAGCTGCCGATATTCGTGGACCGTGGTCAAATCCAGTATATGTGAATAGTAGTGGATTCGATCCTTCTTTATTTCATGACGATGATGGGCGTAAATGGGTGCTTAACGCATTATGGGATTATCGGATCACCGAAGGTAATAAATCGAGTGGCATCGTAATTCAGGAATACGATGTAGAGCAGCAGCGTCTCATCGGTGAGCCGATCAAGCTATTTGACTGCACCGATCTGAAAAAGACCGAAGCACCACATCTTTACAAACATAATGGCTATTATTATCTGATCACTGCTGAGGGCGGTACAGGTACAGGTCATTCGGTAACGGTGACACGCTCACGCACCTTACTTGGGACATACGAAGTCGATCCTCACTATCCAATGATGACCTCCAGTGCTCATCCCGATTGGCCCCTGCAATGTGCAGGTCATGCCAGTCTGGTGGAGACACCGGATCGACAATGGTATATGGCACATCTATGTACACGTCCGCTGGAAGGGCAGTATGCGATACTCGGACGCGAAACAGCGATCCAGCAAGTGTACTGGGACGAAGAAGGCTGGCTGCGCTTGAGTAGTGGTGGGGTGTTAGCACAGCTAGAAGTGCCAGCACCGATAAATGGAATGGGTCGGGCTATAGGTCGAATCGAAAGTGACAATGAAAATGGATATGAGCATGAAGGTGAGCACCAACATAAAAATAACGATAACGATGAGCAATCTGTTGATACACATACACATTCCGAAGCGCACGCAGATTCGGTTCAATCGATCCAATCCAGGCAGGCGAAACCAACGCATCCACCGTATATTTTCCATGATTCATTTGCATCTAGTCATCTGCATTCGGAATGGAATACACTGCGTATTCTAGCGCATGAGGATTGGTGCTCCCTAGTAGAACGTCCGGGTTATTTGCGGCTATATGGTGGTGAATCGCTACAAAGTTTGTTCCAGCATCATCTGATTGCTATACGTCAGCGCCATCATCACTTTCGTGTAGAAACAGCACTGGACTATCATCCACAGCAATATTTACAAATGGCAGGGCTGGTGCTGTATTTAAATGACGAGAATTATCTGTATGCCTGTGTAAGTCATGAAGGAAATAGCAAGGTGCTTCGATTGATGCGCTGTGCGGCGGATCAGTTCTATGTATATCCCGATGCAGTAGCGATCGAGGAGCAGGGTATTATTCATCTGGCAGTAGAAGTGCATGATACGACAGCATGTTTTTACTATCAAATCACAGGAAGCGAGACGTCAGAAGCAGAGCAACAAGCATGGAAGCCGCTTTATGGAGAGGAGAATATTTCTTTTCTGTCTGGCGGCTTTACAGGGAACTTTGTTGGCATTGCAGCGCATGATATGTATCAGTTTAAGGGGAGCTATGCGGATTTTAGTCATTTTTCGTATGAAGAGCAGATGTAATCCGTCGTATTCTGCATGGTATGATCGTTAGCCAACAGCCATTTTACATCTTCCGACTGTCAATAGGAGCGTGCGTGTCGCTTCCTGTTGACAGTTTTTTTGTATAGAGTTTTTGTAGAGAGAGATGTATTAGGCATATGTAATTTCACTTAATGAATCAGTCAGCCCATAAGAGCGTTATTATAAATAATGTCATATAAGGTAAATTTAAAGCATTGTAATTCCTAGTAAACCGATATACTATACAGTATATAAAGGCAAGACAGCAACTATTACAGATGGGGGATAAGGAAAATGAGTACGAAGTTTAAAGGTTTAGTCATTGCGATGCTGTTTACGGTATTACTGGCAGCTTGCTCAGGCAATAGCGGCGGCTCGACAGCGGCAACATCAACAGGCTCGTCTACAGCAGACAGTGGAGCACCGAAGGATGGGGGGAGTCTGATTATCGGCGTTGCAGCAGACCCGGTGATCTTAAACCCGCTTTATGCAGGCGATCGCGTGAGTCTGACGATTGATCAGGCACTCTATGCACCACTATTTCAAGTGAATAATGGTAAAAAGACATTTTATCTAGCTGAGAGCCTGGAGCCTTCCGCTGACCAACTTACATACACGCTCAAGCTGAAAAAGAATCTAACCTGGCATGACGGACAGAAGCTGACGGCTGATGATGTCGTATTCACCATTAACAGTATTCTGGATGAAAAGCAAAACAGCTTCCTGCGTGCAGGCTTTATCATTAATAACAAGCCAGTACAGGTGTCCAAGGTCGACGATCTGACCGTAGCGTTTAAGCTGCCACAGGTGAGCCCGGCGTTCGAAGCTTCACTTGTACAGGTATCACCTATTCCAAAGCATATTTTTGAAGGCGAAACCGATCTGGAGAAGAGTAGCAAAAACAATAATCCAGTTGGCTCTGGCCCATTCAAATTTAAAGAATACAAAACAGGTGAGTATGTAACACTGGATCGCTTTGATCAATATTTCGGTGGCAAGCCGCATCTGGATCGTGTTACCTACCGTATCGCAAAGGATGCGAATGCTGCGAATCTGGCGCTTCAAAATGGTGAGATCAACGTGCAATATCTTGATCCACGTGATGTAGCAACTATTCAGGCTACTGGCAATTTTGATATCCAGTCTTATAGCGAGGGACGTCTGGCGTACCTGTTATTTAATGAGAAAAGCGATACAGGCGTGCTCGCCAAAAAAGAAGTACGTCAGGCGATTGGCTATGCCCTGAATCGTCAGGAGCTGATTCAGACCGCCTACACATCGGATCAATATGCCGATCCAGCCCATTCGTTTGAAACACCGGATGGCTTGTATCAGACGAACGATGTACCGACCTATGACAATGATGTGGAAAAAGCAAAGCAAATTCTTGCGCAGCAGGGCATTAGCAATTTGAAGCTGCGTATGATCGTACAGTCTGGCAATAAGGTTCAGGAAGCCGTTTCACTCTATGTACAGCAAAAGCTAAAAGAGATTGGTGTGGATGTCGAGCTGCAAAATATGGACTCCACGGCATTTGGTCAGAAGTTTGTAGATGGCAAGGCAACAGACTATGAACTAGCATTGAGCGGCTATATTATGGGTTATGATCCTGATGCGTATCGCATTCTGTTCGCAACAGGCTCTTCTTCTAACTACACTCACTATTCCAATCCACAGGTGGATAAGCTGTTCGAGCAGGGCTCTGGTGAGGGAGATACCACAAAACGTGCAGAGATTTACAAACAACTGCAAACGATTATTGCTGAAGATGCACCGATCTATCCGATTGCTTATACGAAAACCATCGTAGCGATCTCTAAAAATTATGGCGGTCTTGATCAGGCTGTGCTGAAGCCAGTCGTCATTTTCGAGGATCTGTCCAAAATTTATCAAAAACAATAAAAGTCCATGTTCATAATGAAAGCAGCAGATAGGCCGGTTTCCCGGCTTATTTGTTGTGGTGAGGGGAGCTGCGGAACATGAGGCAAATGATTATTCGCCGATTGCTGCAAACGATACCGTTGTTATTTTTTGTGTCTATTGTCTGCTTTGCCATGATCAAGCTTGCACCGGGTGATCCGGTGCTGTCGTTTGTGACACCGAATATGCATGCAGATGATATTGAACGTATTCGTCACAATCTCGGTCTGGATCGTCCGGCTTATATTCAATATTTACTCTGGTTAAAGCAATTACTACAGGGCGATCTTGGCTATTCGCTCGTCAATCATCAGCCTGTGCTCGGTCAGATTATTGACCGTCTGCCTGCGACAGCAGGGCTTATGGGGAGCGCGATCCTCATTGCCGTTCTGCTCGCGATTCCGCTCGGCTTGATTGCGGGTGCGAATCGTAATCGCTGGATCGATAAAATTATTAATTTGATCGCATATATCGGTATTTCTGTACCGCTTTTCTGGCTGGCGATTCTGTTAATCTATATTTTTGCTATTAAGCTGTCGCTATTGCCTAGTATGGGGATGCGCACGATTGGTGAAGAGTCGATTGGAGATGTGCTTCGTCATGGCATTTTACCATGCTCGGTGCTGGCTTTTGGCTTTCTGGCAGGATATGTGCGATATATTCGCTCCAGTACGATCGGTCAGCTAAAAGAAGATTATGTGCAGATTCAGTATGCATTTGGTTCTAATAAATGGA
Source organism: Paenibacillus hunanensis (assembly GCF_014645615.1). Lineage (GTDB taxonomy): Bacteria > Bacillota > Bacilli > Paenibacillales > Paenibacillaceae > Saccharibacillus > Saccharibacillus hunanensis. Next base: position 837,991 of record NZ_BMMB01000001.1, read on the forward strand.
CGATTCTGTTTCGGCATGTGATTAAGCATGTGCTGCTGCCCATTATTACACTACTTGGTATGTCGATGGGCGATCTGGTAGCAGGTGCGATTGTAACGGAAACTGTATTTTCGTGGCCAGGCATCGGTTCGCTCGGAATGACTGCGGTTCGAGGAATGGACTATCCAATCATTATGGGGATTACTCTGTTCTCGTCCTTGCTGCTTATTCTGGGCAATCTGGCAGCGGATATTTTGTATGCGATTGTAGACCCACGCATGAAGGTAAAGGGGTGACAGCATGAATCAGACGAAATGGAACCATTTAAAACAGGAGCTGTTCAGCAGTAAGCCAGGAATAGCTGCTCTATGCCTGCTCATCGTGCTCATGCTGGGAGCAATATTCGCCTTTTTGTCCCCATATGATCCGAATTTGATGAATGCGGGAAAACCGTTTAGTACGCCAGATGGTTCACACTGGTTTGGTACAGATGATTATGGTCGTGATTACTTTGCGCGTGCGCTGTATGGTGGGCGTGTATCGCTGCTCGTTGGCTTTGCTTCCATGGTTATGGCTACTGCGATTGGCGTAGCAGTCGGTGTGATTAGTGGTTATTTTGGCGGTTGGATCGATAGCTTGCTTATGCGTGCGCTCGACGTCATTTCGTCGATTCCATCGTTTCTGGTGTTGCTGCTGCTTAGCGTGTTTTTAAAGCCAAGTGTCGGCAATATTATCGTCATCATTGCGCTACTGATGTGGATGAATGTGGCGCGTATTGTACGTGCGGAGACGATGAGCATTAAAGAACGAGAGTATGTACTCTATGCACGTGCCTCGGGGCAAGGTGCAGGGGGGATGATTCTGCTTCATATTATTCCGGGACTGATTCCAGTCATTATTGTAGGGGCGACTAACAATATCGCTTCGGCGATTATGATGGAGTCTTCACTGAGCTTTCTCGGGTTTGGCGTGCAGCCGCCTAATGCAACATGGGGCAGTATGCTGAATAGCGCGCAGGGATACATCGCTCAAGCGCCCTATCTAGCGCTATTTCCAGGCTTGCTCATTTTACTAACTGTCCTCAGCTTTAATGTGCTGGGCGATATTTTACGAGTCGGTTTGGAACCGAAGCTGGATCGAAGATAGGAGGGGATGGATTATGACAGAACGTTTGCTCAGTGTAGACAATTTAAAGGTCTCCTTTGCGACTCGGGATGGAGATAATCAGGCGGTACGCGGCATTAGCTTTCATATCGATAAAGGTGAAACGCTCGGCATTGTGGGTGAGTCCGGTAGCGGGAAAAGCGTCACCGCTCGTTCCATCATGTCGTTGATCTCGTCACCTGGGCGGATTACGGATGGCAGCATTCAGTTTCGTGGTCAGGATTGTCTGACATGGTCGGAAAAGGAATGGCGTAAGCTGAGAGGGAATCGCATATCGATGATCTTTCAAGACCCGATGACCTCGCTCAATCCACTAAAGCGTATCGGTCAGCAATTAACCGAGGTGCTGCGCCGACATCGCGGTCTGGATCGACAGCAAGCGAACAATGAAGCAGAGCGATTGCTGCGCGAGGTAGGTATTTCCGATGCAAAAACAAGGCTTCGGCAATATCCGCATGAATTCAGTGGGGGGATGCGTCAGCGTGTGATGATCGCGATGGCATTATCCTGTCAGCCGGATCTGCTCATCGCGGATGAACCAACGACAGCGCTTGATGCTACGATTCAAGCACAGATTTTAGACCTGTTCAAAAACCTCAAGCAATATTCGGATACGTCCATTGCGCTGATCACGCATGATCTGGGTGTCGTTGCACAGGTATGTACACGAGTCATTGTCATGTATGGCGGCTTGATTATGGAGGAAGGGCGTGTAGAGGATATTTTCTACCGTCCACAGCATCCGTATACCAAAGGCTTGCTCGGCTCGCTGCCCCAACGCGGAAGTGGCTCACGTGAACGGCTTGTACCGATTGAAGGCACGCCACCCAATCTGCTAGCTCCACCTTCAGGGTGTCCCTTTGCCGAGCGTTGTCCACAAGCTTTTGCACGTTGTGCAGAGATGCCGCCTATCGTTGAGACGGAAAAGGGGCATTATTCGATGTGCTGGTTATCTCATCAAGCTGCTACCGCAGACAACCACGATCTTACATCAGAAGGAGTAGAGCATAATGAGTGATATTCTGGTCGATGTACACAATTTGAAAAAGCATTTTGTGAATTCACGCAACTGGCGCGGACAACCAACCGGTGTACAGCGTGCAGTAGATGGGGTTCATTTTCAGATTCGTCGCGGAGAGACATTCGGTCTGGTAGGCGAATCTGGCAGTGGGAAGTCTACCATCGGGCGTTGTTTGCTGCGATTGTATGATTATACAGAGGGTCAGGTGACCTTTGACGGTCAGCCGCTAGGTGCACTCAGTGAAAAGGCGCTCAAGCCCTTTCGCCGACGAATCCAATCTATTTTTCAAGATCCGTATTCTTCACTGAATCCCAATCTGAATGTGCTAGAGCTGATTAGCGAGCCGATGAAAATTCATGGTATAGCTGATTCTAGTGAACGAAAAGATACAATTGCCGAGCTGCTGGAAAAGGTAGGGCTAAACCGGGATCATCTATATCGATATCCGCATGAGTTCAGCGGTGGACAGCGCCAGCGTATTTCAATCGCTCGTGCGTTATCAGTACGACCGGAATTTATCGTCTGTGATGAGCCGATCTCTGCGCTCGATGTATCTGTACAGGCGCAGGTCGTGAATATGCTGGAGGACTTGCAGGCAGAATTCGGATTGACCTATTTATTTATCGCCCACGATCTATCCATGGTACGTCATATTTCTGATCGGATTGGCGTTATGTACGGGGGACGCCTTGTCGAGGTAGCCACAAGTGATGAGCTGTATGAGAATCCACAGCATCCATACACGCGAGCACTACTCTCATCTATTCTGGAAACTGATCCAGCCAAAGTAGCAGAGCGCATTCGTCCTGACGGCTTTACGATCATTCGTAATGATGAGCATGCTGCTCCACTGGAAGAGATTAGCCCGGGACATTTTGTAGCCTTTGATTATCAATGATATCGATTCGATGAATCTATCATAGAGAAATGAACGAAAGGTGTGTATACATGATGACGAGCACCACTTCATCGGAATCTTCCTACAAAGTAAAGCTATCCCAATGGGAGGCCTTATTGTTAGAATCGCTGCGTAGTCGCGGCTGGTCAGAGCATCAGCTATTAGAGCTGGGCACGCTGGAGCAGCTTCCAATCGATAGGAGTGACTACGAATGGGATTATACCGAGCTGGCGGCACTGGCGAATACACAGCCTGAACGGTATCGCCAGGCTGTACAGCAGGGCTATCAGATTAAATATAATACGATTCGTGGACTCCGCAGCTGGCTACATATCACCTTCGACATCGAGCCTGAGATGCTGCTGGAGGAGGGACATGAAGCCATCTACGTTACTCTCACGGATAAGCAGCTTCATCATCTGCGGCATGTACTGTCACCTGGCTGGGTGATCCGAGTGGAATCTGCACCGTTGTACGGTATAGAACCACAATATCGCTCCATGCCATAATTCAATAAAACAAAACAGGATAACGCATAGCATATGCACATCAAGTATGCTTGTCACGAATCATTTAAGCAGTCAGTAACACATGTCTGATGACCATAGTGTGTCTGTTGACTATAGTATAAATAAAGCCCTCTTCTGTTGGCATTTCTTCGTATAGTACTTGCTCAGTATAGCTATTCAATAAACAGATGTATGCCCTAGCTTTTCCAACACATACAAGCTACTCCAAGCGATTCTTTTATGTCGACTTCGGGGTAGCTTCTTTTTTTTCTGTAAAATACTGTAATCGTTTGTGCTGAAAAACCGATAATGAGAAAGAGAGCATTATCCCCAGCCCTCGATTCATTTTACCAGTGCTATCCAATTTGTGAACGAAATTCGTCGACTCGTGAAACTTTTTGGATTATTTTGAAGGAGAGTGATTGTTTTTTGTTACGTTTGTGGTAGTATATAGAGCAGTTGGGGGAATGAATATGCTTACAGAGGAACGTTACAACCTGATTATAGAGCGCTTACAGGAACGCGGTATTGTGAAATTACAAGAACTGGTCGATGTGTCCGGAGCTTCGGAATCCACGATACGGCGCGATCTAATCGACCTGGAAGCCAAACAGCTGCTTAGGCGTATCCACGGTGGAGCAACCTTGCTGCATCCGAAAAATCAGGAACCTGGTATGGAAGAAAAAACCTTCACAAACGTTCAAGAAAAAAGTATAATTGCTCGTCTAGCCTCCCATGAGATTGAGGATGGCGAATGTATCTATCTGGATGCAGGTACGACAACACTGGCAATGATTCCATATATCGAAGCAAAAGACATTACCGTCGTTACGAATGGACTATCTCATGTGGATGCACTTGTGAACAAGCGAATTCGCAGCTATCTGCTTGGTGGCATGATGAAAATGCATACCAAAGCCGTGGTAGGCAGTATGGCGCTACAGAGTATGGAGAATTTCCGGTTTGACCGCTGCTTTCTAGGGGCGAATGGCGTGGATGCCGAAATGGGCTACACCACACCAGACCCGGAGGAAGCAATGATCAAGCGGCGTGCTCATGAGCTTGCCGCCCATACGTATGTGCTAGCGGATTCGAGCAAGATCGGTGAAGTCACCTTTGCGCGGCTACTGGATTTACAGGAGGCTGTGCTGATCACCGAGTCGGTGCCGGAACATTCCCGTCCGTCCATATTGAACAAAACTAAGATAATCGAGGGATAAACATGATCTACACTGTAACACTCAACCCTTCTATCGATTACATCGTGGAAGTTGACGAACTGAAGCTTGGTGAATTGAACCGAATGAAGCGTGACTTAAAGCTTCCTGGCGGAAAGGGCATCAATGTATCCCGTATCCTGAACCAGCTTGGCGCACAAAATACAGCAATTGGCTTTCTTGGCGGATTCACCGGTCATTATATCGATGACAAGCTCAAGCAGGATCAGATTGCGACGGACTTTGTTTTCATCAGCGATGATACGCGTATCAATGTGAAGCTGAAGCATGGAGATGAGACAGAGATCAACGGTCTGGGTCCAGCGATCAGCACAGAAGAAGCCGATCAACTCGTGAACAAGCTATCCGTGCTGAAGCAAGGCGATGTGCTGGTGCTATCGGGTAGTGTTCCACCTTCACTGGGTGGCAATTTCTACGAGCGTTTGATCGCTGTGTGCGAAGAGAAGGGTGCCGAATTCGTGATCGATACGACAGGCAAGGCATTGCTTGAAGCATTACCACATGGTCCCCTGCTGGTGAAGCCGAATCATCACGAACTATCGGAGCTGTTTGAAACGGAAATTAACAGCCGTGAAGAGCTGATTGCGCATGGACGTAAGCTGCTGGAGCGGGGTGCGAAGCATGTACTCATTTCCATGGCGGGTGACGGTGCGCTGCTGGTGACGAAGGATGAAGTCTACCACGCGAACGTACCTAAAGGTCAGGTGAAAAACTCGGTTGGTGCAGGCGATTCTATGATTGGCGGTTTTGTCGGTACACTCGTGCTGAGTAATGATGCGCTCGAAGCGTTCCGCACAGGTGTAGCATCTGGAAGTGCAACAGCATTTTCCGATGATCTGGCAGATCGTGCGAAGATTGATGAGCTGCTGCCACAGGTGACGATCACACGTTTATAGTATTTTTAATGAACCCACACCGGGGCTATCTGCTGAAGCGCAGTAGCCCGCGGTGATTGAGATTAAGGGAGTGTACACAATGAGAATTACTGATCTGATGATCAAGGAAGTTATGATCATGGACCTGCAATCGGTGAGTAAAGAGGCTGTTATCGACGAGCTGATTACCAGTCTGACTGCGAGCGGTCGTATCAATGATCCGATCCTGTTCAAAGAAATGATCCTCAAGCGCGAGGGCGAATCCAGCACAGGTATCGGTGGCGGGATCGCAATGCCTCACGCCAAAACAAAAGCAGTAAACGAACCTACCGTTGTGTTTGCAAAAAGCAAGCAAGGCGTTGATTATGAATCTCTTGATGGTGAGCCTGCTCATCTGTTCTTTATGATCGCTGCTCCAGAAGGCGCTGCCAACACTCACCTGCGCACGCTAGCCGCTTTGTCCAAGCTGCTCATTGATAGCGATTTCATCGCTCAATTGATGAACACATCTACACCGGATGAGGTTGCTGCTCTGTTCGATGAGAAGCAAGCAGAAGCGGATGCCAAAGAAGAAGCCAAGCAAGCGGCAAAGGCTGCAAAAGAAGCAGAACAACAAAAAGAAAATGCACGCGAGCAGGTAGCTTCATCCTCTCTGACTGGTGGCGAAGGTGCCGAGCCATTCGTCGTTGCCGTAACAGCGTGTCCAACCGGTATCGCGCACACCTTTATGGCAGAAGATGCTCTGATCAAAAAAGCACAGGAGATGGGCGTAGCCATCCGCGTTGAAACGAACGGCTCTGAAGGCGCAGGCACACCACTGACTGCGGACGAAATTCGCCGTGCGAGCGGTGTTATCGTCGCTGCCGATAAAAAAGTTGAAATGGATCGCTTTGACGGTAAGCCGGTATTGCAAAGACCCGTTAGTGACGGTATCCGCAAACCGGAAGAACTGATTCGCAAAGCGATGAACGGTGAAGCACCAGTCTATCGCAGCTCCGGTCAGGCCGCTAATAGTGAAGAAGGCTCTGGCGAAAAAGTAAGTGTAGGTAGCAAAATTTACAAAGACCTGATGAACGGTATTTCGCATATGCTGCCATTCGTTGTCGGTGGCGGTATCTTGCTGGCAATCTCGTTCCTGTTTGAGCAAACACTCGGTCAGGATAATACACTGGTGAAGCTGTTGCAAACTATTGGCGGCGGCGACGGTGCATTCTTCTTCCTGATTCCAATCCTTGCCGGTTTTATCGCGATGAGTATTGGCGATCGTCCAGCCCTGATGCCTGGTATGGTCGGTGGTCTGATGGCAGTTAACTCGAACGCTGGTTTCCTGGGCGGTCTGGCTGCCGGTTTCCTGGCTGGTTATGTTGTTATCTTCCTGCGTAAGCTGCTCAAAGGCTTACCAAAAGCAATTGATGGCTTGAAGCCGATTCTGCTTTATCCGGTACTTGGTTTGCTGATTACAGGTACAATTTCGTACTTTATCTTTGATCCGATCTTTGGTGGGATTAACTCCTGGCTCGTTAACGTGCTGAACAACCTGGGTACAGGTAATGCGATCATTCTCGGTCTGATTCTGGGCGGCATGATGTCCATCGATATGGGTGGTCCATTTAACAAAGCGGCCTACACATTTGCAATCGGTGTATTCACATCGAGCGGTAATACAAACGGTATGATGATGGCGGCGGTTATGGCAGGTGGTATGGTTCCACCACTGGCAATCGCACTGGCAACAACGTTCTTTAAAAACAAATTTACTGAGCAAGAACGCAAGTCCGGTCTGACTAACTATGTACTGGGTCTGTCCTTCATCACAGAAGGTGCGATTCCATTCGCCGCAGCTGATCCACTGCGTGTCCTGACTTCTTGCATCATTGGTTCCGCGGTAGCTGGTGGTCTGACTCAGCTGTGGCATATCAACTTGCCTGCACCACACGGCGGTATCTTCGTTGCAGCATTAGCAAACCATGCTTTGTTATTTATGCTGGCGGTGATCATCGGCGCAGTTATTTCGGGTCTGATCCTTGGCGTATGGAAAAAACCAATTGCCAAAAAACTAGCTGAACAACAAAAAGCAGCTTAATTTCAATAGTTTAAGCTTTATCATACTCATAAAAAAGGCGGCAGGGTAAAATTACCTTGCCGCCTTTTGATATACATACCTGCCGATTTCGCTGCTTAATCCTACTGCCTCGTTCACATCTGGTCACACGCTTAGCCTGTATACTTCAAATATCTTCATCCATATTGTATTCCCTTTAGATTCAATTACTGTATCGTTTGTTTAAATGGATGACTGCGAATCAGATCTACAAAATGACTGGCCGCCGCTGACAAAGGCTCATGCTTGCGCGTCCAGATTGAGATCGTATTTTCCAGATGAATCCCCTCCACATACACCCGGCAAAGTGTTCCGCGAGCGACCTCGTCTCGTACGATCAGCGATGAGATAAAGTTCGCTCCGTACCCAGCAGTTACAGCCTGAATCGCTTCATATAATCCATTAAATTGTAGTGGAATGCTTGGTGCAGGCAAGTTGTGCGTGCGGCACAGCGACAGCAGTCGCTCACGGGTCGAGCTGCCCTGTTCACGCATAACAAATGGCTCCTGCATCATTTGGGACAGCGATATATGCTGATTAGCATAAGGATGCTCTGGGCCAACAACAAACCACAGCTCATCCCGAAACAATTCCTCCATCTCGACCCATTCGCTTGCTCGTTCAGGTACACCACCATAGATGGCAAGATCGACCTGCGCAGAAGTGAGTAGCTGTAAGGCTTCCGCCGAGTTCGTCGTATGAATGGTCAGCTCGACCTGTTCATATTGCTTTTTGAAACGGGAGAGCCAGCCGGGTAGCAGAACGTGAGCAGGTAAATAGGTGGCAGCCAGCGCAATCTGTCCAGCCTGTCCTTGCTGAATCTGTCCGCAAAACTGCTCAATTTGCTGCTCTACTGCGAATAAGCGAGCTGCCAGCAGGGCAATGTCTTCTCCAGCTGGCGTTAACGTGATTCCGCGACCGGCAGGCTGTAGCAGCACGATGCCCAGCTCCTTTTCCAGCTTCTTCACCTGAGCTGTAATCGCAGGTTGGCTAATATTTAGCTGTTCTGCTGCTCGAGTAACATTGCGAGTCGTCGCAATCGTATAAAATAAACGTAACGCATGCAGATTCATCGGTATTCTCCTTTTCCAGACGAGAGATGATAGACCATACTAGATGCAACAATCACACATCATGCGCAACCCTATCTATCAACCCAGCTTTTCTTTAATCATAACTTTAATCTATGAATAAGTCATAAAGATATATTATATTTATCGAATAAAAAGGATTATGCTTTGTTCAGAGGCAGACGAGATCCACACAAAGAAATCTTTTTACAATTGCAATCGACTTGAAGCGAGAGAGAAGTCAGCTTGATTCAATCCCCCTCAAGCCACGATTCTTAACAACCGATCGTCGCCTACTATGAATAGGAGCGTGAATGATAATGACACAACAACATCTCAATAACGCACAGCAGCAATGGCACGAGGTAGATCAATATGTAAATGAACGTCTTCATCTGAAACAAGGACTATTTGAACAAATTCTTGAGCGTAACCGCAAAGCGAATTTGCCACCAATCGATGTGTCTCCAGCACAGGGAGCATTGCTTCAGCAATTGATTACGATGTCTGGTGCACGGCGCGTACTGGAGATTGGCACACTGGGCGGTTACAGTACAATTTGGATGGCACAGGCGCTACCACAGGATGGACAAGTCGTTACACTGGAGCTGCAAGAGAATCATGCAGCTGTAGCACGTATTAACTTTGAGCAGGCAGGCGTGTATGAGCGGATCGAGCAGCGTACTGGCGAAGCGCTCGAGCAACTCCAACAACTGGCTGACGAGAAGGTAGAGCCATTCGATTTTATTTTTATCGATGCAGATAAGCCGAACAATCCAGCTTACTTAAAATGGGCGCTTCATTTCTCACATCCAGGCACCGTCATTTTTGCTGATAATGTCGTTCGTGAGGGAGAGATCATTGACCAGCATAGTACCGATCCGCGTATACATGGCGTGAGACAATTTTATGATCTGATTCATGATGAGCCTAGATTGCGTAGTGTGACAACGATTCAGACAGTGGGGGAAAAAGGATATGACGGATTTTTGATGGCGATTGTAGGGGAGCCTACGCCTGAGCGTAGCTAGATTATTGCATCGCTTCTTCCTTTACGATATTCATCAGCAGCTGGCGCGATAATGGCAAGTAGCTCTGCTCGCGTAGCATCAATAATCCGATATGCAGATGGGGCTCTGTGAGTGGGAATTCGAGCTTTACCATCTGCTTATCGATAAAGGTAGAGTCAAGCACTACCCCGATACTGCCTGTGGCCTTTGCCAGTGCAGGTACAGCGGACAGCTGGCTAATAGAATGCATGAAAGGCTGTAGCTTGAGTCGGGAAAGCTCTTTTTCCAGGCGTAGATGATACAGACAGCTTCGACCACCGACAGCAAGCGGATACTGCTGTAAATCATCCTGCGTGAGCTGATTTCTGTGTGCTAAGGGATGCTGCTCATGTACGATAAATACGATTCGTTCCGTATATAACGGCTCAAAATGAAGCGAATCCAGCTTCGTTGGTTCACCGCATAGGGCTAGCTCGATTTGCCGCTCGATTAGCATTTGCGTCAACGTATCCGTATTACCTATCGTTAGCTCACACTGAATCCGAGGCTTTTGCTCGGCAAAGCGTGACATGACTGCGGGTAGCCATGTAGTGCATATACTTTCAATCATCCCGACCCGTAATATGCCGCGTTCTTCCTGCTGAAGCTGCTGCGCCTGATCTCGTACATGCTGCCAGTGTGCCATCAGACTATCAACCTCGGCTGCATAGATTTTGCCTGCTTCTGTAAGCTCTGCATCCCAGCCGCGCTTGAATAGCTGAATGCCCAGCTCTTTCTCTAAACGCTGAATCTGATGGGTCACTGTAGATTGAGCATAATGCAGCTTATCTGCCGCGCGTGAGAAGGTGCCCTCCTGAATAACAGTGCGAAACGTCGTTAATTCTTTGAGATCCATAGTATATACTCCATTCGATAAATTGAATAATTAGTTTATTATTTTCAATTATACGAATGAAGTGGAGCACTGTACACTTATGAATAGAGCGCAAGCTCGAACAGACGACGTAAGGACGTAAGCTGTATCATTGAGACAGGAGGCAATCGATATGCCATTTATAAGAACAGATTATCAGCAGCAAGCGTATCGTAGTGAGCAGCTCAAGCAGATTAGCGAGGGATTAATGCAGGCGTTGCAGGAGCATTTTCAAGTACCGGATAAGGATTATTTTCAGGTATTTCATGCTCATGAGCAGTGGCAGTTCATGTATGATGATCATTATCTGGATGTGGAGCGTAGCGATCGATTGCTCTATATTCAGATTACGCTTGGCTCCGAGCGAAGCGTGGAGCAGAAGAAGGCATTTTACAAGCGTGCTGCCGAGCTAGTAGAACAGCGAGCGGGTGTACGCCAGCAGGATGTGTTTATTACATTACTGGAGACAGGCTTGGAGAATTGGAGCTTTGGCAATGGTCAAGCACAGATGATTGAGCGCCCGTCCATGGCAGCTCGCGGCCAGCAATATACACCACCTACAGCTATTCAGACTATACCAGACGCACCCGTATCTGATGTACAGCAGGTCTACGGGGAGCTGGCACCTGATTTTGCACGTTATAGTGAAGAGGTATTGTTTGGCGATCTATGGCGCAATCCAGAGCTAAGCCCGCGCGAGCGTAGCTTGCTAACGATTGCTGCACTAGTTGCAGGTCGTCATACGAGTCAACTACCGTACCATATTGAGCTAGCTCAGCAAAATGGATTACACGCTACCGAGCTTGCCGCCGCAATGACCCATCTAGCCTTTTATGCAGGCTGGCCAGCCGCTGCTGCCGGACTGCTTGTGCTGAAAGAGCATACAGGCTAGTTACAGCGGAGCGTCTCATATCCAGCGAATGATCAGACAGAATGATCAAATGGAATATATAGTATCGATAATTTCCCCCTATAAAAAGCTAAAGAAAGCTAAAAGCCTCGCTATCAAGACGTAAAATATAACAAAAGCCGCCTTTGATTGGTCTTACCCCCTCAAGTAGACATTCGAAAAAAGACATCTGTTAAGATGGACTTATCATGTCTACAAAGGGAATAATACCGGATTCCAAGGCGGCTTTTTACACCGATCATATATCGATCAAGCTTCTACAGTGTATCCATTGGTTATAGACTTGGACTGCTCAACAACAAATAGCACGTCATCTGCCTGTCTGGCTTGAGCTCAATCGAAGCGTCATCATAAAAGCGATGAACAAAATGATACAGCCTGCCATAAATGGAGCGAACATATGAAGATCAAATAAGCTTCCTGCCAAAAGAGGGCCTATAATATTTCCCATACTCATATATGCATTATTCATACCAGCCACATAACCTTGTTCATCGCCAGCCATTTTGGATAACTGTGTATTTAAAGCGGGACGCAGCATAGCAGTAGCAAAGAAAATGGCGGAAGTAAGTAGCAATATGCTCCAAAAATGAGTTGCTAGTAGTAGCACGATATAGGCAAGTGAGGTAATCAGCAGACAGGCTTTGATGGTCTTTTGTTCGCCAAACTGTTTTATCGTTCGTGCGACAAGAAACATCTGCATCATCACGCCAATCACAGCTCCGGTTGTCAAAATGATAGCAATATATTGCGGTGAAAATTGAAAACGCTTAGTTACATACAATCCAAGTACCGATTCAAAGTTAGCCAATCCAAACGTCATCACCAACACAAGAATAAATAATGGTGCATACTTCGATTGCAGTGATTTAGCGTATTGCTTGAATAGGGATGGTTGTAACGTACGACCAGCCCGAGCTACCTGTCGATGTGATCGGGATAAGCTTTCTGGTAAACAGACGATGGAGAACATAACGCTGATCATGGCCGCCCCTGCTGCTACCCAGAGCGGAATGCGTGTGCCATACTCAGCCAGCAAACCACCCAGACCAGGCCCAATTATGAATCCAGCGGACATAGCAGCACTTAACAAGCTGTTTCCTCTAGCACGCTTCTCAGTCGTTGTGATATCAGCGACATACGCCATCATTGGCGGCACGATCAAGGCTGCTGCCACACCCTCCAGCAATCTGGAAACATAGAGCATCCACAACACATCGCCGACTGCAAATATCAATTTGGCGATCGCAAATACAATCATACCCGTAACGATAAAAATTTTCCGACCATAGTGATCCGACTGTCGTCCTGTTATAGGAGAAAGGAGAAACTGTGTAATGCCATAAGCAGCTACTAATAGCCCGATCGCCTGCCCGCTAGCTCCAAATTCAATAATCAACTGTGGCAGAATGGGTGTAATGAGTCCAACACCTACCATTACGATAAACATATTGATCATAAGAACGGCGAGTATGACGTTAGGATTTTTAAATGTAAACATATGGAGACCTCCTGCTTTGTGCAATAGTTTTACGTATCGTATGCGTATCTAGACCTGTATGACAGAACATGCAAAAAACCTCCATATCCAAACATAGCTGGATAGGAGGCAGGCATACGAACAGTAAGAGAGACTGCTTTGTTTCAAAAGCAGCCATCGCCTACTATTGCTATAAAAGCCATACTAATCCTATCCGCACATTCGTAATGATACAAACGAAATGTTTTGTTACGGAAGTAGGATTAGTAGATCATTGGCTTGGAGTCACCCTTTCGATCGATGTTAAGGTTTAGCATAGCATCATCGTTACTGTATTGTATATGACGTATTTCAAGCATAAATATATGCTCAGGAAGAATTAAAATAGTGTACCCACACGCTTTTCTAAAAATTGATCTACCACACTGGTACGCTTCCCACCATTTTGATCGACCAGCTTCATCAGATCAGACAGATTGGTCAGGATTTTACTGCTCTTAATCTGCTCAGCACTATAGTTATTCAGTAGCTTGCGATACGCTTCCTGAAACTGCGGATCAATCTCCAGCGTCTGAGGATCGAACAGTGGAGTATTGTCGGGACCATAGAAAATATAATACTGGCTCAGTCGATAGTCCTGCTCCACAGCAGCACGTCGATTAGATACCGCATATTTGTTCAGAAAGGTCTCCTTAGCTAGTCCGCGCTTGACCACTTCTGCCGGAGGAATCACAATTCCTGCATCACTCGTCGTTGCAGACTTCGCTTCCTCCGACATGATCAGGATATAATCGCGAATGTCCGGGCTAACATAAGACAGGAAAGGACTGAACGCTGGATAATCGATGATCGGATAAAAGACACCCTCGCTCGTTTCCAGACGATAGCCCATATCTGCAAGCGTCTGCATTGCCTTGCGATCCGACGCGCGTGACATCAGGGAGACCGCCTGTTTCATCGTCAGGTCAGATTTATATTTCTTCATTAACTCATCCTGAATCGATTCCTGATAGATCAGGTCTTCCGCATAACTAAAATGCTGATTATACGCATTTTCCAATTGAAGCACAGCTATACTGGCGCGATACGTATCGAACTGAGCAATACGGTTAATCAGCGTTGCACGTGCTAACCCGAGTGTAGATGGCTTTTGCAGTCGCTGTAGAAATAGATTGTACGATTGCTGAGCTGTCTTTGCGCTTACCGCTTGCTTGGAAGTCGATGCTGTAGAAGCAGAGCTAGTCACTGCTGCATCGGCACTACGGAGAATTGAAGAGGGTACGACTAAACCTGTCGTTAACATTGTCGATGTGAGCACTACAGCTACAGCTGGACGAGCATACAAGCGCCAGATGGAATGGACAGCATGCTCCTGCATTCCAGTTCGTTTAGTTTTCATCAAATCGCCCCTTTGATTAGCTACTTTTATTATTTTAATCCTTCTCTTCCTCTCCAGCTTCTTTTTCTATGTACAACATAAGTAAGTCGTGATGATGGAATAATACCATATTGATGATCGAAATACATTGCTATTTGCATATATGCGCATTTGTGATCGTTTTGGTATGATCATCCGTGCACAGATATGTTTACGAATCAATCATCGCTAGCCTGCACATTTTCTGCCGAAAAGGATAAGATTACTAATTCCAATAATAATAAATAGATATGGAAGCTTATAGAGATAGTGAGCATGATGAATATTGGATCGAATTTATAAAATTCCAGTCATAGTAAGGGATAATAGCAAATATATAGCTCAGCTCATAAGAATAAAAAAATAAATTTTTTATCCGAAAACTGTAAAATTAAAGGGAACTCCAGACGATATAATATACATAAGTTGCTAAAGTAACCACCGTTTAGAAGCCGGAAAATAAAGTTATTGACAAGTCATGAAAGCGTTATTATAATCATAATCAATCAAGGATGATCATAAACGATCACAAATAATCATGAAGCGACAATACATGATCAGCCTCGATCACAGGTTGGATGATGATATAGCAAATTGACAGACAGGTGGTGATGTCCCGATGCTTTTCGAGCAAGAACGAAAGCATAAGATGGTGGAGTATTTGCAGCAAAACCAGCGGGCATCGGTTCAGGAACTAGGTGAAGTTTTTCAGGTTTCGGAATCAACAGTCAGGCGCGATCTCAAAGAGCTTGAGGATGGCAGACTGCTGAAAAGAACCCATGGCGGAGCGATCTCGCTACAGAGTGTTGACTTTGAACCGAATATGGTTGATAAGGAAGATTCCTATCGTGAGGAAAAGGAACGCATCGCACGCAGGGCAGCAGAGATGGTCAATCAAGGGGATACGATTCTACTCGATTCAGGAACAACGACACTTCCACTAGCTAGAGAGCTTCGTAGTCGATCTGGCATCCGGGTAATTACCAATTCGGTAATTGTACTGGGGGAACTTAAGGATTGCCGCAACATCGAATTATCGATCATTGGCGGATTGCTCAGGCCGGATACCCAGGCATTTGTCGGGCCGATGGCAGAGCGCACACTCGATATGATCCGAGTGGACAAAGCATTCATGGCAACGAATGGCTTGGATATTAGAGAAGGAATTACAACTCCGAATCTGACCGAAGCCGCAATCAAACGGAAAATGATCGATATTTCCAAGCAGGTCATTCTGCTAACCGATCATAGCAAAATTGGCGGTATCGCTTATGCCAAATTCGCCGATCTATCCGATATCGATTATTGCATTACCGATGGGGGAGCATCTGTATCCATGATTGGGCAGTTCCGTAAGCACGGACTGGACATGATCATCGCTTAACCGATTCGACAAACAACCTTTTTACAAGTTTGTAAGCGTTTTACCATATTTCGGATGGCACCGAATCAGACGCAGTCGTACACGGCATATTTATGAATGGCTGATTGAAAGAGATGAACATGAAGGGGATATTACAATGAAAAAATTATTAGCTGTTACCGCTTGTCCTACTGGTATCGCTCACACGTACATGGCTGCTGAGTCACTCGCCAAAGCTGCTAAAGAAAAAGACATTGAGATCAAAGTAGAAACTCGCGGCGCGGTCGGCGTCGAAAATGGACTCACACCACAGGAGATTGCAGAGGCACATGCGATCATTATCGCAGCAGATACCGATGTGGATGAAGCACGCTTTGCAGGTAAGCCGGTTGTACGCGTACCTGTAGCACAGGGGATTAAAATACCGGGTGAGCTAATTACACGCGCATTGAATATGCAGCCATCCAGCTCTACAGCTGCTGCTCCAACAACACCAGCCGATAGTGGAGTGAAACAGCAAAACCTGTTCTACAAGCACCTGATGAATGGTGTATCCAATATGCTGCCACTCGTTATCGCAGGTGGTCTGATTATCGCCTTCTCCTTCTTGTTTGCGTTTACAAAAGGTGGCGTAGATCAAGTGGAAGGCTCGCTCGGAGCGGCACTGTCTACAATCGGCGGCGCTTCTATGGGGCTGATGGTTATCGTTCTGTCGGGCTTCATCTCTTTCTCAATCGCAGGTAAACCCGGTCTTGCTCCAGGTCTCGTAGGTGGCGTACTGGCAAAAGACATGGGCGCTGGCTTCATCGGCGGTATCATCGCCGGCTTCATCGCTGGTTATGTTGCTCACTGGCTGATCAAGCACATCAAAATGCCACGTAACTTTGAAGGTCTAAAACCAATTCTGATCGTTCCTGTATTGTCTGTACTTATCATTGGTCTGCTGATGGTATACGTTATCGGTGAACCGATTCAATGGCTGCTCGCTCAATTAACTGCATGGCTGACCAATATGGGTGCGGGTAATGCAATTCTGCTTGGTGCCATTCTCGGCGCAATGATGGCGTTCGATATGGGTGGCCCGTTCAACAAAACAGCGTATACGTTTGCAGTAGGTCTGCTTGGCGCATCGATCTTCACACCAATGGCTGCGGTTATGGCAGCAGGTATGACACCTCCACTTGGTATCTGGCTGGCAACACTGATTGCGAAAAAACGCTTTACAAAAGAAGAACGCGAAGCAGGTAAAGTAGCATCCATTCTCGGTCTGTCCTTTATTACTGAAGGTGCGATTCCGTTCGGTGCAGCTGATCCGATTCGAATCATCCCTTCCTTTATGGTAGGCTCGGCTGTAGCTGGC
Organism: Paenibacillus hunanensis; assembly: GCF_014645615.1. Taxonomy (GTDB): domain Bacteria; phylum Bacillota; class Bacilli; order Paenibacillales; family Paenibacillaceae; genus Saccharibacillus; species Saccharibacillus hunanensis. The sequence continues at coordinate 855,299 of NZ_BMMB01000001.1, forward strand.
GCCCTATCAATGATGTTCGGTTGTGGACTGCATGCACCTCACGGTGGTGTGTTCGTACTGTTCATTCCAAATGCGATTGACCATCTCGGCTATTATGTATTGTCCATCGCAATCGGTACAGTTGTAACTGCACTGATGGTGCTGCTGCTGAAACGCAAAGCACCTGTAGTCTAATTGAATCGCTACGAACGATAACCTTACCCTCAAAACCCTAATCTATACCCTACCCCAGCAACGACCGGACACCCTATCCGGTCGTTGTCATTTCAAGCCGTATCTATTATATAGAAGCTAAAGGAGCCTATTCCATGAATATTCGTGAATTGCTACAACCTGAAAGTATTTTCCTGCCATCCTCAGTATCGACTCGAGAAGAAGCGATTCAGCAGCTTGCCGAAGGGATGACCGCAGCAGGTGCAGTAACCGATACAGCAGATTATGTACGTGCAGTGCTAGCTCGTGAGCAGCAAAGCTCGACCGGTATTGGCTTTGGTGTAGCGATTCCACATGGTAAAGCTGCTGGTGTGGCACGCGCAGTGCTTGGCTTTGCACGTTTTCAGCAACCGATCGATTGGGATTCGCTCGATGGAGATCCAGCCCAGATGGCATTCATGATCGGTGTGCCGGAAGCCAATGCAGGCAATGAGCATTTGCAGATTCTGGTCGCTCTGTCCCGTAAGCTGATTCATGATGAATTCCGCGCAGAGCTGCTTCAGGCGAGTAGCAAGGAAGAGATTTTGGATATTTTAAGTCGTAATATTGGATAGGAGCTAGCCTTTCTGGCTTCATCACCGCAAGTGGGATGTATAGCAATTAGTTGATGCATAGCAATTATTTATAGTGCTAAAAGGACTGGGATTCGCTGTATACATGGCGAACTCCAGTCTTTTTAAGTTTTGCTGTTTCTTAATCCAGCCATTATGGATCGATTGTTGATGACGAATAAGGAATAACGAATAACGAATATCCTACTTCGAACAACGCATCTATTTACCAACGTTTCCCATCTGTATTCAACGTTTAATGAGGAGTTAGATGACCATCTGGAATCATCTGGATGAACCAGATGAATATGCTGCACGGAAAGCGGGGATACGATGAACAAATGGCAGGAATTTCGCCAGGCTTCACGGATGCACTTTGTACCTTTGATGGCGATATGTGTCATACAGGGGACACTGGCAGCATGGGTATGGAATGAGCAGTTTAGTCTATGGATTGCACTGGTAACGATGATTGGCTCCTGTGCTGCTCATATTTTTTCGATGATGATTAATGATCTATGGGATTATCGTAGTGGAGCAGATCAGGCAGCCTATGAATCAGATGAAGCCATTTCTACCGATTCAGGATATTTAACATCTGGTAAATGGGACGAGCGTACATTTGAGCTGGTAACGTGGGCGATGCTTGGTATAGCGCTTGCCTGCGCAGTCTTGCTGTACTTTGTCAGCGGCTGGGGTGTGCTGCTACTTGGTGGTCTGGGCTGCTTTCTTGCCTTGTTTTATGTTGTACCTCCCATTCGGTATGGCTATGCGGGCAAAGGCACGAGCGAATTTGCTCATGTGTTATCATTTGGTGTATTCCCGGTAATGGGCTCGTATTATGTGCAAACAGGTCATTTTGATATCAGGCTGTGGTTATTGTCACTGCCGATGGGCTTGCTGACCACATTGACGTTTTTCAATCACCACTTTTTACATTGGAAAACGGATCGTCAGGTGGGCAAGCGCACACTGGTCGTCATGTGGGGTGAACGCAAATCGTTTCGTTTCTCGGTCTTTTTGCTAATACTGGCGCTATTGAGCATTGCACTTTGTGCCGTGGCACGCGTTATCCCGGTCTATGCTGTTATTGTACTGCTTGCTGCGCTGCCATTATGCCGTATGTATACGAAAATGAAGCCGTCCCATCGTAATCTGCAAACTCATCAGCAGCTATTATGGCTATCGCTGCGCACCTCACTTCAATTCGGAGCCTTGATTATTGTCGCCCAGCTGGTCAGTCGCTGGATAGGTACATAGTAGAGGAGAAGAAAGTCGTAGAAGATACTTGGTCTTCCCCCCGTCAAGTAGACACGATTAAAAAGCCACTTCAAGCTACAACCGTTTCTCGGTATTCAACCGGGGAACGGTTGTTTAGTTTTTTTTGAAATTGGTCGTGGTTATAAAATGCAATGTATTCGCTTACTTGCTGCTCGACCTCTGCTGGGTTTGCTGCT
>NZ_BMMB01000002.1 GCF_014645615.1 Paenibacillus hunanensis
ATGCGCCGCAGGCCCATCCTTCAGTGACAGATTGCTCCGTCTTTCGTTCTTCTCCCATGCGGAAAAAGAAAGTATCCGGTATTAGCTACCGTTTCCGGTAGTTATCCCAGGCTAAAGGGCAGGTTGCCTACGTGTTACTCACCCGTCCGCCGCTAAGTCTCAAAGAAGCAAGCTTCTTATTAACTCCGCTCGACTTGCATGTATTAGGCACGCCGCCAGCGTTCGTCCTGAGCCAGGATCAAACTCTCCAATAAAGTGTTTGACTTGCTCATTTCTTGCTGACATTCGGTTTCCCGAAGTTATGATTCAAATCCTATTTGTTCAGTTTTCAAGGAACTTGTTTATTTGTTTCGCAACAACTCTTATATAATATCATGTTTAGAATTGTTAGTCAACAACTTTTTTTAATTTGTTTTTCGTAAAACTATTGTGCCGCTCGAGGCGACTTGAATAATATATCATGTATTTTAAAAGTTAGCAAGTATTTTTTCAAACTTTTTTATCCTTAACACGCGAGAACACGCGAGCCAGCATACATGTGCTTAAATCGTCTACTTTTGTATTATGTATCGTTGCTAAGTTTACTGTTGGTTCTTCCTTACTGAACTTCGTTTTCTTGTTTCTACGTCAATACTTTAATGTCTATCTTTTATATACTGTACCGTCTATGTATGTGGCTTTGTGCTCTACCTTATTAAGGATAAATAGGTTTTTTACCTATGTATACTCTGTTGATTTTATGCTCTTTTGATTTAATGACATATTGATAATGTTTTAAAGAAGAAGTGAGTATAATTAAGCTGAAGCGCACTTCTATACGAAGAATGGTTATGCGTTTTGTACATTAATCGCCTCGTTAGCAATCACATCATTAGAGGATTGCTTTTTAAATCTTTCTTATAACTCGCTCGCACTCTGTTACTGTTCTGCATTATAATCATTTTAAAGAGTGTATATATAAAAGTAAGTAACACTTATGGCAATCCAAATGCGTTATATTTGCGAATCATTCATAGTAGATATTGCGCCGGATATTATTTTGAGCGAAAAACTATCTATTTCTGATGTTAGCGATCTTTGAACACGACGTTGAATACAAAAGGGATTTTTGCAGAAGCAAAGTATCTTATCATCCATTATACAGATGTGTTTACACATGAGGAGGAGGTTGCTATGGGTCGATTGCTGGCTTCTATTCAAAAGAGCTTTGGCAAAAAGCTTATTCGTATCCATGCCTGGAATGCATGGTTAGTCGCGCTGCTTGCGATTACCGGATTGATTTTGTTAGGCGGCTTTTGGCGTGAGGTGCTGGGCGAGGTTCGTGTATGGATTCGTTGGGTGCACATTATTGGAGGTCTGGCATTGCTTGTGCCTGTCATTTATTATCTGTTTCTTGCCTCCAAGCATTGGAAGCAGATTCGCGAGAAGCCTGCTCAAAAAATGAATGTGATTCTAGTTATGATTTTGCTGATTGGCTGGATTGTTTCCGGGATTCTGTTATGGCTACTCCGTCAGGTCGGCCCTACAGTTGCCAATACTGCTTTATTTGTACATGATCTGCTAACCTGGATCGGTTTACCTTATATTATCTATCATTCGATTACACGTACCGCATGGCTGAAGGATCCCAAAAAGCGTTCGATCAAGCTACAGCCTGATACGAATGTGGCACAGACGACAGCTCCAGAAGGCTCGACTACCGTAATCAAGCCCAATCGAACAGCTACTCCACAGGAGGCGACTCCCTTTTATACACGGCGTGCTTTTTTACGTACCGCTATCGGGGTCGGTCTGGCGATCTCGGTGGGACCTACCTTTCTGCGCTGGTTAGGTAGTTCGCTAACGAGCGGCGGAAGCTGGGAAGAGGTCGCTGCTAGCAATCCCAATAAAATGATACCTAATCCGACTCCACTCTCGGATTCAAAGCCTCCTATCGGTGGTGGCGCGCAGGGCGAATTCCGCGTTTATACGGTGACGCCTATTCCTTCGTTTGATAATAGCAACTGGTCATTTACAATCGATGGACTGGTCGACAAGCCGCAAACCTGGAATTGGGAGCAGTTTTTAAAAATCAAACGGAAGGTGCAGGTCAGTGACTTCCACTGTGTCACCGGATGGTCGGTATACAAAAACACCTGGGAAGGTATTCCGCTGCTCGACTTTCTTAGCATGGCAGGTGTAAAGCCTGAAGCGAAAACGATCAAGTTCTATTCCGGTGATGGCGTGTATACCGATTCTATTACGTTGGAGCAAGCACAGCTGAAGGATATTATGGTCGCGCTACTTCATGACGGTAATATCATTCCTGCCGATCTGGGCGGGCCGGTACGTCTCGTTATTCCAAAAATGTACGCTTATAAATCAGTCAAATGGCTCAATCGAATTGAATTGATCGCTGAGGATCATACCGGCTATTGGGAATTACGTGGTTATGATAAGGATGCATGGTTACCAGATAATTTGAGTTAAGTCTGGCTCTGCACTGGGGATGTCATATACTGGATATGTAGTATATTGAATACATGTTCATCTTCAAGTGAGTATATATTAGAAAAGGACGAGAATATCTACACATGTAGAATTCCTCGTCCTTTTTTATTTTAGGAATGCGAGTCCTGATATTATGCTAGTTCCGAAATAGCGTACTGCATTCTTCCTTACCCTTACTCCAGCTCCAATAGTCGTTTCAGTTGCTCCTCGTCTTGAATGATCTCAAGACCGAGCTCCTGTGCTTTCGTCAGCTTGCTGCCTGCTTTTTCGCCAGCGATAACGATATCGGTCTTTTTGGATACACTGCCGGTTACTTTGGCACCGAGCTGTTCCAGACGTAATGCTGCCTCATCGCGCGTCATCGTCTGCAATGTGCCGGTTAGCACTACGGTTTTGCCATTAAAATAGGAGTCCTCGCTCACGACAACAGCAGGTGCTTCTGGCACCTGAGGCTGTACGCCAAGATTCAGCATTTTATCAATGCCTGCCTGCATAAATGGATCAGCGAAAAACTCAACAATACTCTCCGCTACAATCGAGCCTACATCCGGTAGCTCAACTAGCTCCTCTACAGTAGCTGTACGGATTTTATCCAGATCACGATAATGCTCTGCTAGCATTCGCGTTGTCGTTTTACCTGTATTCGGAATTCCCAATGCATACAGGAACGAAGCGAGATCACGGGTTTTGCTATCTTCGATCGCTTGTAATAAATTGTTAGCCTTGCGCTCGCCAAAGCGCTCCAGCTTGGATAGATCGTCAAATTGCAGCGTGTACAGATCGGCTGGTTCACGCACATTCAGCTCATTATGCAGCTGCGTTGCTGTCTTAATGCTAAAGGTCTCGATATCCATCGCATCTCGCGAAGCAAAATGCGTAATGCGAGCTACGATTTGCGGCTCACAGCCAAAGCGATTGTTACAGAACAGATGAGCACCACGCTGCTCTAGCGGGAAGCCGCAGGATGGACATTGTTCCGGGAAGATAATCTCTTCTCCGTCATTTTCCTCTGACACTTTACCCAGAATCTCTGGGATTACATCGTTGGAGCGTCGAATATAGACTCTTGTGCCAAGAGCGAATTTTAGATTTTTACGTTCAATATCGCCGATATTGTTGAGTGTACAGTTCTGAACCGTTACCCCTGCTAGTTCGACTGCCTCCACGCGTGCTAACGGTGTAATTTTTCCTGTACGTCCAACATTCCAGGATACCGACTCCAAAATGGTACTCGTTTCTTCAGCTTCGAATTTATACGCGATTGCCCAGCGAGGGAACTTATCTGTATACCCCAGTACCTCACGGGTACGCATATCGGTCAGCTTCACAACAGCTCCGTCGATCAGATAATCCAAACCGCTACGCTCCTGCTGAATCTCTTCCAAGCGAGCAATCACATCATCAAAATTATCGAAATAGGATACAGCCGGATTCACACGGAAATGATTATCACGTAAAAATTGCATCATCTCCTGCTGATTCTCAAAACGAACTCCTTCTGTATAGCCGATGTTATAAAAATAAGCATTCAGTTTGCGCTTGGCTGTCGTACGCGGATCCAGATTGCGTAGTGCCCCAGCGGCAGCATTACGCGCATTTTTGAGCTTATCTTTTTCAGTTGCAGCAGCATTATAGGCTTCAAGTACAGACAGGTGCATAATCCCCTCTCCCTGCACCTCAAGCTTGCCTTCTGTAAATGGAATCGATAGTGGTACAGAGCGAATCGTCTTCACCTGCTCTAAAATCCCTTCGCCGACGACACCATTTCCGCGTGTGGATGCCTGTACGAGTCGACCATTTTCATAAGTCAAATTAAGGGTGAGTCCATCAAACTTCAATTCTACGGCATAGGAAGGCTCGGGTAGCGGCTGATCTGGATTCTTTTCGTTATAATCACCGATTAGCTTGCGAGCACGTGTATGCCAGCTGGATAGCTTTTCGAGATTTTGCGCTTTATCCAGACTCCACAATGGCGCCAGATGACGATGCGGGGTGAATCCCTTGAGTAGCTCACCGCCGACACGCTGAGTAGGCGAATCAGGCAATACGATGCCACTTTCCTGCTCCAGCTGTAGCAAACGATCGTATTGAGCATCATAGTCTTTGTCCTCAACTAACGGCTCGTCCAGTGTATAGTAATGATAGTTGTAATTATTCAGATCAGCGACCAGCTTCTCCATTTCCTTCATCGGATCCATGCGCATCTCTCCCGTTCTTGGTATGTAAGGCGGCTGTATCATCAGCCGCCTATAGTATTCATTCATATAAACGAAGCTGGTTTATCCGGCAAACTCACCAGACTATCTAGCTTCATGTATTCATGTTGCTGCGCATCATTACTCGACCTTGGTGATCGGTGCAAAGCCTGCCAGTAGACGCTTCAAGCCTACAGGTGCAGGGAAGGCAATTTGCAGCTCCATATCATTTCCTGTGCCTTTGACAGCTACAATGGTGCCGATTCCCCATTTACCATGTGAAACTTTATCACCTGCCTGATAGCTACCATCTCCACTCGCAGCTGGAGTTGGTGTTCCTTTGCCTGTAGTCACCGTAACGCCAGACGAAGCTGGTGTGCTACGAGGTACAGCGCGCGCAGAGGAACCACTACCAAACGCTGCCGACGATTCGCGCCGATTGCCAAAGTTACTACCACCGCCAGCAAAACCGCGTGAACCATTACCATAGCTATTGCCAGAAGCGCCACGTCTAAAGTTATTCGTTGCTACACGTGTGTCTTCTTTATATTCGTCTGGAATTTCTTCCAGGAAACGTGACGGTGGATTCGCTGTTGTACGACCAAACAGTGTCCGCATCTGCGCACAGGACAGAAATAGCTGCTTCTCTGCCCGCGTAATCCCTACATAAGCAAGGCGACGTTCTTCCTCCAGCTCATCATTGTCCATGAATGCACGGCTATGCGGGAAGACACCTTCCTCCATACCGATAATAAACACGGTTGGGAACTCCAATCCTTTGGCACTGTGCATCGTCATCAATACAACTGCATCCTCTTGTTCCTCAGGCTTGTCACCCATCGTATCGATATCTGCAATCAGCGCCAGATCGGTCAGGAAGGCAATTAGCGATTTGTCTTCATTATTTTTCTCAAACTCCATCGTTACCGATTGGAACTCCTCGATATTCTCCACACGCGCTTTGGATTCGAGTGTATTCTCACGTTGCAGCTCTACGCGATATTCAGACATTTCCAGAATCTTTTCCGTCAGCTCGGTAACAGAGAGATAGTCTACCATCTGATGCAATGCAGCGATCATATCGTAAAACTCCACCATCGCATTGCGTGTACGCCCAGCAAAGCCCAGATCATCCACGATCTCCAGCACTTTGAAAATTGAAATTCCACGTTCACCCGCTGCCGCAGCAAGCTTCGCTACACTCGTATCACCGATACCGCGTTTTGGCACATTGATAATACGCGTGAGGCTAATATCATCGTCTGGATTGGATAGCAGACGCAGATAGGCGAGCAGGTCCTTGATCTCTTTACGATCATAGAACTTGATACCGCCGACAATCTGGTAAGGGATATCCGATTTGATCAGCACTTCCTCTATAACCCGTGACTGTGCATTCGTACGATACAAAATGGCATGATCCTGATAAGGACGTCCTGTTTTCACACTTTTATGAATTTCGGAGCTTACAAAATAAGCTTCATCATGCTCCGAATCTGCACGATAGACTTTGATCTTGGCGCCGCCTTCTTTATCCGTCCACAGCTTCTTCGGCTTACGACCGCTATTGTTACCGATAACTTCATTGGCAGCACTCAAAATATTCGAGGTGGAACGATAGTTTTGCTCCAGCAGAATTGTTTTCGCTTCGGGATAGTCCTCTTCAAAATTAAGAATATTGGTAATATCCGCCCCACGCCAGCGATAGATCGACTGATCGCTATCACCGACAACGCAAATATTGTGATGAGCATCCGCCAGCATTTTACAGAGCATATATTGTGCACGGTTCGTATCCTGATACTCATCGACATGAATATAGCGGAATTTCTTCTGATAAAATTCCAGTACCTCTGGTACTTCCTTGAACAGCTGAATCGTCGTCATGATCAGATCATCAAAATCCAGTGAGTTATTCGCACGTAGACGACGCTGATACATCGTATATACTTTAGCGGCAATACCTTCAAAATAATCGCCGATTTTGCGCTCGTATTGCTCAGGAGTGACCAGTTCATTTTTGGCTGCGCTGATCATCGATTGTACGGTCTTCGGTTCAAACTTTTTCGTATCCATATTCAGATCCTTCATGCAGGAACGAATAACAGATAGCTGATCCCCGGAATCAAGAATCGAAAAACTGGACGTGAAGCCGATGCGTTCGATATCACGGCGCAAAATGCGCACACACATCGAGTGAAATGTGGATACCCAGATCTCGCGTCCCTCTGGACCGACCAGCTGAGATACACGCTCCTGCATCTCACGCGCCGCTTTGTTCGTAAACGTAATCGCCAAAATGCCCCATGGTGCTGACTTGCGAGCATCAATAATATGAGCAATGCGGTGTGTAAGCACACGTGTCTTCCCACTACCTGCACCAGCCATAATCAGGAGGGGGCCGTCTGTTGCCAGTGCCGCCTCTTTCTGTCTTGGATTTAGACGGTTAATCGCGTCCTTGATGTTAATCATCGTCATTGTGTTGTATTGCTCCTTTCAAATCAAACCCATAAATTCGGTAAAGTCGATCAGTCTTATGCAGGAAAAGTCAGACTAGCACACAGGCATCAGCTAAGTACATGTCTGTCTGGAATGGATCATAGTATAATGATGAATAGAGTAATTAAATTAGAATGGATACATATCCTGAAAATAGTTCGAGCGTTGAAGATATTGCTAATTTGCAAAAAGAATAATCGGATTCATCTGTAGACGCTTATTCAGCCTTTCACAGCAGCCACTGTTGTAAGAGCTTGCTTCAGATCGCTATACAGGCTGTTGCCTACAATAATCGTATCGCAATGGCTTGCCGCTAGACGTGCAGTCTCGGCATCTGTAATTCCGCCGCCATAAAAAACACGCGCTTCACGAGTCACTCTACGAATATCAGCAACTAGCTCCATATCGCCAAAACGACCACTATATTCAATATATACAATTGGCAAACGCAATAAATGCTCTGCCGCCTGCGCATAGGCAGCAGCTCGATCAGCTTCTAGCTCAGTAAGTGCTCCAGTTAACCGTGCTACGGTAGAATCCGCATGTAACACAATATACCCTTCTGGCACGATCAATTCCCATGGAATCAAGTGGCTATACTGCTCGATCGCCTGTACATGCTGCCCAATCATCCAGCGACTATCCTCTGTATTCAATACGAGTGGGATCATATACAGATCAAAGCCAGGTACAACCGCCTCCAGATCAGATACTTCTAGCACGCACGGAAGCTCATAGCGACGTACACGTGACATCAAGTCTACAGTATTATCATACGTCACACCAGATGATCCACCGATCATAATCGCATCGGTTCCAGACATACAAATCTGGTCCAGATCCTCATCTGATATGAACCGATCCGGGTCAAGCTTGAATACGTGGCGCCACGCTATTATTTCGTCTCTCAATGGTATTCCTCCGTCTTTTCTACAACCTTCAAATTAAGTCTATGATAGGCAGTGTAGAGTGTCAATGTTCTGTTCGTATATTATGCGAACAAATAAAAATGCCCTACTTGAGCAAGCAGGACATTTTTATTATGTTGAGCAATCAATATGCGTTTTTATTAACGAAACCGTTGCGGATCGTTTTGAAAATAATTTTGATATCGAATAATAGCGACCAGTTCTCAATATAGAAAATATCATGATTGATTCGATCCTCGATGGAGGTGTCACCACGTAAGCCATTGCTTTGCGCCCAACCGGTAATACCTGGACGTACATGGTGCTTGACCATATATTTAGGAATTTCCTCACGGAATTGCTCCACATAGTATGGACGCTCCGGGCGTGGCCCGACGACGCTCATATCACCAATCAGTACATTGAAGAACTGTGGCAGCTCATCCAGACTCGTACGGCGGATAAAGGAGCCAAAAGCAGTCTTACGCGGATCATTAACGGTTGTCCAGCCGGTGTCGATCTGTCCCTCAGGAATGACACGCATGGAGCGAAACTTGAACATCATAAAATTCCGACGATTCAGCCCGACTCGCTCCTGCTTGAAAATGATAGGTCCTGGCGAGGTTAGCTTTACACCGATCGCGACTACCAGCATGATCGGAGACGTAATCGCAATCGCGACTAAAGAGAAGGCAATATCGAATGCACGCTTGAAAATGCGATTCGCTGCAATATCCAGTGGAATATCGCGTACATTGATCATGGGCATACCGGCAAAATTATCGAAGTAAGGACGTGCTGGCAAATAATCGAAAAAGTCAGGGATAATCAGCGTACGCACACCTGCTTTTTCACACTCTGCAATAATCCATGGATACTTATCATGAGCATCTAAAGGTAGCGCGAGAATGACCTCATCGATCATCATCGATTGTAGCTTTTGTCCCAGCTCGTCAATCTTCCCCAGCACAGGCTTATATTTGCGCAGCTCAATATTATCGAATTTCCGATAGTCATCGAGAAAGCCGACAATTTCATAGCCCATTTCAGGATACTGCATCAGATTGTCGTAGAAACGTTTACCCAGTGAGCCCGCACCCAGAATGAGCACAAACTGCTTGTTGAAGCCCTTCTGACGTGCACGCTTCAATCCAAGCTTAATCACATAACGATAGGCCATAATGAACAACAGATTCAAAATCATAAACGTTAACAGATAGTAACGCGAAATATTAACTTCTTTTACGAAGAATAACGCACCAAGCAGTACAAAGATGCTGACGGCATGCGTCTGTGTAATTTTGAGCAGCTCATCTGCAAAGCGCTTTTTACGCTTAGGTGAATATAAGCTACTCATCGTCCCAATCAATACCGCGATAACGGCATAGATTAAGCTCCACATCCAGTACGTTTCAATCGGCAGTGCGCCGTATCCTTCTGGTGAATTATCATACGGGAAAATATCGAATTGAAACTTGAGCAACCAGGCTGCCAAAAAGGAAATCTGAATCACCGAGAAATCCGCCAAAATGTATAAACGGGTCAAAAATCGCTGATTTTTGCGGATCACGAATGAACTCTCCTTTCCGTTTCGGCTGCCGACGCTTTTGCCGGGCGTAATAGTTTATTTTGAATAAGCGATAAGGTCAGCTTCACGCCGATCCCTGCATAGACAGCGCCATTGGTAATAAATGAATACCGTTTGTAATAATGCTTACGGTGGAATAGCCACATTGCCCGATGAAACTCATAGATGATTTTAAATGGCTTACGGCGACTACTTGCCCCTTTATAATGCACGATGAAGGTATCTCCGCGGTAATGAATCTCCCAGCCCGCTTCCTTAATGCGGTAGCACCAGTCAATATCTTCACCATACATAAAAAACTCTTCATCCAGCCCACCGATCTGCTCGATGACCTCCCGACGCACCAGCATGAATGCACCGACCAGCGAGTCGACCTGGTAGCACTCATCCGGGCTCAGGTAGCCCAGCTGATACCCGTTGAACTTCGGATTGTCTGGAAACAGCTTCGATAATCCGAAGGCATAGTAAAAGGAGGCCGATGGCGTCGGGAATCCACGCTTGCACGCCTTATCCAGCGAACCGTCCGGCAAAATAATTTTGCATCCAGCTGCACCTGCACGCGGATGGCTGTCCATAAAAGACACCATCGTCTCCAGTGTGTCCGGTTCTACGATGGTGTCAGAATTAAGCAGCAATGTATATCGTCCCTGCGCCAGCTTCATACCAATGTTATTGCCCTTGGCAAATCCACCATTATCGGGATTCGCAATAAAGACAACATTCGGATAGGTCGCTGGAATACGTACGGTGGAATCGTCGGTAGAATGATTGTCGACAACGATAATCTCGTAAGTATACTTTGTTGCTGAACGATATACCGAGGCGATGCAATCCAGTGTAAGCTGACATGTATTATAGTTAAGAATTAAAACACTAACATCCATTAGTAACGCTCCTGCCTTGAAATTAAAGCCATACTTTCAAATGACTTATTCTAAACGGATTATAGCATAGATCATTCAACAAAGGTGAACTTCGCCATGTAAACTACAATTTTTCCCATAAATAGTACATCCATCTGATCTAGATATACCCGACTAAAATCAAAACTCTAAATAATAATTGCTCAGTTAGGGACTGCCGGAACAATTTACATGTTCTAAGATATCGAAATCGAGCACGTAAATTCGTTCGTGGTGCAATAAACTTTTCTAATTGGTCGATCATCTGTGCATCGGTCATTTGACTGCCATATATACGATAAAACTCTTTCGCTTGTTGCACAAGCAGCTTTTTATCTCCTCGATGCTTAAGAAAACTATTCCATTTCTTTTTAATTTTCTGATAAGCGTTTGCTTCGCCTCCAACCGCATTTCCTCCATGTTGTCGGTAATAAATCGTTGGCTGATGCTCAAAATGAACCTTTCCAAAACACGATATAACCAGATATGCCCACCAATCATGCATTTGGATAGCCGATATATTGACTTTTTGCTTGGTATCCATCAATAATGCTAAAGCTTCCGCATTAAAAGAAACGGTAGCACCTACAGCAATATTTTGAATTAATGCATTGTAAAAAGATGGCTTTAAATGAGGCATTCCTGGCCAAATAACTGTAGGATTCAAATCGCCATCTGTTAATTGCGTATCCGTACAAACCAGAGTGGGAATGAACTTCTGCCGGAAACCATCATTATTATCTTCATCAAAAGACGTAGCGTGTGTAGGCTGTTGTTTGTCTGTCTCCAAGCTCTGGAGCAAACGAACCGAAGTCTCTACTTTATGAGTCATCCAGACGTCATCCTGATCACAAAAACTATAATAAGCCGCCTGACGATCGGCATGCTGTAATAATGACCAGAAGCTTGGAATCACACCTATATTAGCCCCTTTTAGTAATTTGATACGGTTCGGATAATGAGTCTGATACTTTTCGATGATGGAGATCGTTTCATCACTGGAACCATCATCCCGAATCAAAATATGAATAGGTTTATAAGGTTGAGAAAATATACTATCAAGCTGAGCTGAAATATACTTTGCCCCATTGTATGTAGACATAAGCACTTGCAATGTACCCGGTGTATGCATGTTTTTCCCTCATTGTATCTTCAAAATTAATCAATCGATGATCTTGTTCACTTGTACGCTATATTCATGCTTAAAGTTAGCATAAATTCAATCAATATGCACGATGTAGACAAAGACGCAGCAAAAGGGAGCCGGATCCTATACAAGATCAGACTCCTTCTTTGTTGTGATTCTTTGTTGCGAATTTTGATTACGTCTATGGATTACACTTTTCAAGTACGGATTTTAGTTTTATTTTATATCGGATTGCGCTACCTTATACTCCTGTAAAAATGCAGTCAACCCTTCACGCCAATCGCGAATATCCTGAAATCCATTTGTACGAATCGACATATGCTCCATGACCGAATTAGCTGGACGTGGTGCTGGACGCGGGAAATCGGCTGTTGTGCACGGCTCCAGACTGGCAGTAATCGATGCCTCAAGTACCTGCTTCGCCTGACTAAAAATTTCCTGTGTAAACTCATACCATGTGCAAGCTCCGCTATTGGAAGCATGGTAAATGCCGTACTTCTCGGTCAACATCAACTCGGACACAAATTCTGCCAGATCGACCGTGTATGTAGGCGTGCCCTTCTGGTCATGAACGACCTTAAGTTCAGGCTTTTCCTGCCCCAGTTTCAACATCGTCTTCACAAAGTTATTGCCGTGCAGTCCATACACCCATGACGTACGCACGATAAAATAGCGGCTGGATAACGTTTGCGTCAGCTGCTCGCCTGCACGCTTTGACTTGCCATAGATGCCCTGCGGATCGGTATTATCGTATTCGTAATACGGACTTTCGCCCTGACCATCGAATACATAATCCGTACTAACATAAATGATTTTCGCGCCTACTGCTTCAGCTGCAACCGCCATATTGCGGCTACCTGTTGCATTCACCAGGTACGCGCCATCGACATCAGTTTCTGCAGCATCTACCGCTGTATAGGCTGCACAATGAACGATAACAGCAGGAGCAAACTCACCCACCACCTGCTGGCACTGCTCCAGATTTGTAATATCCAGTTGCTGACGATTACAGCCCATGACATCATGGCCTTTACGATGCAATACAGCGACCATATCCATCCCAAGCTGACCGGATGCACCAGTAACAAGAACTTTCATTACTTCTCACCCAAACGACTACCGTATTGTTGCTGATAATAAGCCTGATATTCACCAGAAGCGATTCGAGTCCACCAGTCTTTGTTATCAAGATACCATTGAATCGTTGCTTTGATGCCAGATTCGAAATTATGTTTTGGCTTCCAACCCAATTCGTTCATCGTTTTTGTTGGATCGATGCCATAACGACGATCATGACCCGGACGATCTTCTACGTATTTGATCAGCGTTTCAGGTTTACCGAGTTGCTCCAAAATCGTTTTCACGATATGGATATTGGTACGTTCGTTGTTGCCACCGATATTGTACACTTCACCATTTTTGCCTTCATGGATGACCAGATCAATCGCGCTACAATGATCTTCAACATACAGCCAGTCACGGATATTCAGACCGTCACCATATACCGGCAATGCTTCGTCTGCCAGTGCACGAGAAATAATGAGTGGAATCAATTTCTCTGGGAACTGGAATGGACCGTAGTTGTTCGAACAACGTGTAATGTTCACCGGTAAACCGAATGTTTCATGATAGGCACGAACGAGTAAATCGCCGCCGGCTTTACTTGCGGAATATGGACTGTTTGGTGTCAAAGGTGTTTCTTCTGTAAACAACCCTGTTTCGCCCAGTGTTCCATATACTTCGTCTGTAGATACTTGCACAAATTTAGTAATGTTATGCTTTTTCGCTACATCAAGCAATACTTGTGTGCCCAGTACGTTTGTTTTTACAAATACGTCTGGCTCCAAAATACTGCGATCCACGTGAGACTCAGCTGCAAAGTTAACGATAATGTCTACGCCTTGCGCTACCAGCTCATCCATTTTGGCACTATCGCCGATATCTGCTTTCACAAAGGTATGGTTCGGATTGCCTTCAATCGCCTTAAGGTTTTCCAGATTACCTGCGTATGTTAATGCATCTACATTAACGATCTGGTATTCTGGATACTCACGCAGCATGTACAGTACAAAGTTACTACCGATAAAGCCGGCACCACCGGTAACGAGTAATTTCATAAATGTTCCTCCTTTAAATGAAACAAGACTCAGCTCATGCTGAATCTTGTTTACGATAACCTTGAACACTAATTTAATTCAGCTTCCTTGAGTGATGGATGTGTCTGATCTTTATCGGACAAAATAGGAGTATCAACAGGCCAATCTATATTTAAATAAGGATCATCCCAGCGTATTCCTCGATCATACTCAGGCGAATAATATTCATCTACTTTATAAAATACTTGTGTATTGGGCACCAGTGTACAAAAGCCATGGGCGAATCCATGCGGAACATATAACTGACGTTGATTATACTGACTTAAAATAAATCCCTGCCACTGACCAAATGTGGTCGAATCAGGGCGGATATCGACAATAACATCATAAATAGCTCCGGCAGTCACACGAACTAACTTAGCTTGAGCCTTAGGAGCAAGCTGGTAATGCAACCCACGTAACACACCTTGTTTAACCGATAGCGATTCGTTATCTTGTACAAAATCATGCTCAATCCCAATTTCATACAGCCTTCTCATATTATAACTTTCCATAAAATGACCTCTAGAATCTCCATAGATAGTAGGAGTTAGCAGTTTCGCATTTTCTAATCTTAACGATGTGACTTTCATTGAATCCTCCTATAGTTTTAACTTACCAAATTGTTCACCATATAGGATATGTTGTGCAAGTTCATTGGCTTTAGCTAGTGAAACATGCGTTCCAGCATCTGTCCACCAACCTTTAAGGATATCAAAAGATAATTCCGAACGCTCAATATACATATTATTAACATCTGTGATTTCCAATTCTCCTCGTGCAGATGGCGTTAATGTTTTAATCATACTAAATACCTGACTGTCGAACATATAAATACCTGTTACAGCAAAATCACTTTTCGGTTGTTGAGGCTTTTCTTCAATTGAAATAATGCGATTATCCTCAAGTTCTGCCACACCATATCGCTGTGGATCATTTACCTGCTGTAAAAGGAGCTTAGCTCCAGAAGACTGTTGAACAAAGTTTTGTACAAATTCGGTGATATCATCTTCAAATACATTATCTCCAAGAATCACAACCATTTGATCACCATTCACAAAATGCTCTGCCAGATCAAGTGCTTCAGCAATACCGCCAGCTTCATCTTGCACCTTATATGTAAAGGTGACTCCCATTTCTTTGCCACTCCCGAGCAAATTAACAACATCGCCCATATGTTCTTTTCCAGTAACAATTAATATGTCGAGGATACCCGCTTGTTTCAACTTGAATATCGGATGAAAAATCATAGGATATTTACCAACTGGAAGTAGGTGTTTATTTGTCACTTTAGTCAAAGGATACAGACGCGTCCCAGTTCCGCCAGCTAAAATAATCCCTTTCATAAATGTTCCTCCTTATTATTCAAATTATATTTCTTTGTTAAGTACGTAGGTAGCAACTTATTTTGAAATATTGGAGTATCATTTAATTAGCAATAGGGCACCCATTATAATAAGAAGTATACCCACAATTTTTCGTAAAGTCATTTTTTCTGCTAAAAGAAAATAAGCAAGAATAGTAGTCCATACATAGGTTATAGAAGATAGAGGATATACTAACGTATATGGAAGATACCTTAACAAAATGATATTAAAAATGGCACCTAAAAAATATAAGCTTCCACC
This sequence comes from Paenibacillus hunanensis, assembly GCF_014645615.1. Lineage (GTDB taxonomy): Bacteria > Bacillota > Bacilli > Paenibacillales > Paenibacillaceae > Saccharibacillus > Saccharibacillus hunanensis. The sequence goes on from NZ_BMMB01000002.1 coordinate 15,493, forward strand.
TAACATAAAAAACAATAGAAACCCTTTATTGAACCCTATTGGATAATCAGAAAGCCTTTTAAAAGAAAATCCTCCAAAAGCGCCAAATAAAGTCATACCCAGAAATAAGATGGCGAGCATAAATTCTTGTTTAATGATCGCCACCTCCAACAAATAAAACACCTATCAAAATAATAAAAATAGCTATAATTTCTTTATAAGATATAACTTCGCCTAGTATAAATACTCCTACAAACAAAGCAAATAAATATCCCATACTTAATAAGGGATGCAATACTGATAATGAACCGAAACGAAATGCTAAAATCATCAATATTGCACCACACCCGTAAAGAAGAAAACCCAAAATAAGAAATAGTATTTGATCGTGGTCAAATAGTTTCCAGAAAGCTTGACCTAGCGAAGTGCAAAATGAAGAACAGAGTATTAAAATAATACCTTTTCTATTTTTATTGACTGATGACAATATATGATGAAACATCTACCTACTCACCTATATTCTGAAATAGAGTTATTTATTAAAACTTAGTTATTGTAAACACTGTTGCTCCAGTTCTTATAGCAGCCTCAATTCCAATTTCAGAGTCTTCAAAAATAATTGTATTCTCTGCTGACATATTATAATAAGACATAGCTTTAAAAAATCCTTCAGGATCAGGTTTTACTTTTTCGACATCATTATGCGTTATAATTAACTCAAACTCATTTGTTTTTGAAAAATAATTTAAAATATCCATACAATTAGTTTTAGAAGCTGTGGTGACAAGGGCTATATGATAGTCTGTCTTTAAATTACTTATTATATTAAATAAATGCTCATTAACTTTGCTGACTCCTAGATTATTAAAATAAGCATTTTTTTTATCGTGATGAATATCCTCCATCATCTCTTCAGTAATATTTGGAATGATGAGGGGTAGATACTCTTTATAGTACTTTCCATTGCATTGCTCTGTATAAAAATTATAATCCAAATCAAATCCTTGGTTTGCTAATGCATGTTTATAAGAAAGATAATTTACTTCTCTTGTGTCAAATAGCGTTCCATCCAAATCAAAAATTGCTAATTTTTTACTCATCTTATAAGTCCTTTCTAGGCAAAAACATTTTGTGATTGTTCTAGTTTTTGGAGCCGATTAGACTGATTGGTGTCTACTTGACTATACCATTCAATCACATCATTCAATACCATGATAAAGCCTGCATAAAATAGCAAAGATCTTTTTCCATTTTTTTCTATTTTATATGGCATTAATCTTAACCAGTGAATTACTTCATGAAAAAATATACTTCGAATTTTTTGCTCATCAAATTTTTCTTGAAGATAACTCAAGTAAAAAGCAAAGATTTGATCATAGATTTGGGAGCGAGTAAACAAAAATTTGATCTCATTTTTATTTACAGATACGGTTTGTGTTTTCATCAAAAACTCGTATCCTCCATGTAATGATTGTAATAATTTGGCATAATCCAAATTGGGCGAATTATGAATATTACCAGTATTAGGATCTATTAAATAAAAATCACATTGGTCATTTTCTTCTTCAGTGCATATAATATTCTCAATAGTTAAATCCCCATGAATTTCTGTATATATATCATCTTTAAATACTTCTATAAGATAATCAACTTCTAAATATTGTTCCAATAACTTTAAATTTTTATAACAGCGACCATTGATTATTAGCTCATCAAATTCATATAAATGCTTAATCTCTTTTGCATTTTTAATCTTTTCTAAATTTGATTTAACTTTTCCATCAATATACTTTAGGATAGTTTGATTATCAGCCTTTATAGAATTGCAATTATATAAGCTCTCCGCTAATGTATCTAACGAATGCCGTAATATAGACTTGGTTTTCTCTATAGGCCGCGAATGCATGTAATTAAAAAAACCAGATGCTGAAACACTGTATTCCATATCGTAACTACAGTACCCATCGCCATGTTGCTCACTTAATATTTTAGGTAACGGTAACCTATTTTCATATTTTCTAAGCCATTCTAGTTGCTCATAAAGCTTATCCCCATCTTCTCCAAATGCGTATTTCCGATAAAAAGATTTATTTTCATCTATACAAAGCATAACTGTAGCATTTGAACCTGCAGAATAGTCTTGCAAAATACTAACATTCTGATTTAATTCAATATATTTAGCAAGGTACTCTCTTCCATTCCCCGAAAAGTAAGCCTCCAAAAAATTCAAACGATCTTCTTCACTTACTTGTGGGAGTAAGTTTAAAGTTGCTCCACTACTCGCCACTTTGCCAGAAAACACAGCATTTTTTAGATTAGTAGGCAAATAAGAAATCACCCATAACACTAGTAAGGGAATAAGCAAATAGGAAGCAAACCATATTTGTGGACTTAATGACATAGTTTGTACAGTAGTAAATAAATTGGAGGTACCCGAATCTAAACTACTTCTAGAAAACAATGTAGAAAATATACCAAAAAATTCGTTTTTATGCATTTCTTTTGCTAGAAACAAACCTAGCATAAAGTAAGAACTGAGATAGGAAATCCAGATTATAGAACTATATTTAATTAGGTCAAATTTATTGACTTTGCGAAAAATATCTTTAAAAGAAGTAATAATAGACCAACAAAAAAACAGCATATTCAATTGCAATTTAGGATTAAAAATCGAGCAAATTTTCCTTAAGAATATTTTGATTAATCTGCTGTATTTAACGGAAATAATAGAGAGGATAATCAAGCTTATAGCCATTGTTCCATAAAATATAGCAGAATTAAGAAATAGATCTTCATTTATTCTACTTATAGCGAATAAAGAAAATAATATACTTACTACAATAATATCCAAGCATCTATCTACTAGAACAGTAGAAAAAGCAAATGAAATTCCATTTTTCATTTTTCTGCCAGACAAAATAATACGTATTAATTCTCCAATTCGAAAAGGCAAACAAAAATTAATTAAATATCCAATTGTAAGAGAACGTAGAAGAATTTGCTCATTGGGACTCTCGTATATCTCAACAAACTGTTTCCATCGTAGCATTTTAAAATAATGTCCAATCAATAAAAGAAAAATAGCAGCGATAAATAAAAAAACGTCCATTATTCTACCACCCTAAATAATTGTGAATCTTTTGCTACTTCGTATTCTTCTGGTGTTCCATATGGCAAGTGCCAGTCCACTCTGAAACTAGAAATTTTCTTTTGTTCTTCAGCCATGATATTGTAAACACCGCTCATAAAAAACTCTTTATACTCACAAACTCTAAGATATTTTTGTACTGCCTCAGCAAAAATAGCTCTATTTTTAAAATAATAAGCTCCACAAATTGCATCATTGCTAATAACCTGTTTCTCCACTGTTTTTATTACATTACCAGCTTCATCATAGGCTAAGAAGCTGAATTTAGGATCATTCGACTCAAAAGTAAGCAAAGCTCCGTCGGGTGTATCAAACTTACCCTTATTACAGAATTGAACGAATGAATTACATTGGAACATGTGATCACAATCATTAAAAACAATAGGAGCATCGTCCGTAATATCTTTAGTTCCTTCTGTGCTTGTAAGAACCGCACCATTAAGTACTTCCTGCAATATCCTTATTTTGGCAGTAGGAAAGTATTCTAAAATAGTAGTATCAATTTGAAACTTTTCAATATGTTCTTGTAATACTACAAATGTTAGACTACGTAATTCGACAAATTTGGCTATGGACATCGTAGCCCAATAAAAAAAAGGCTTATTATTAATAGGGATTAATGGTTTTGGGATCGCATACCCCTGATTAAAAAATCGAGAGCCACTCCCTGCCATAGGCATAATTAAATGAATACTTTTTGACAATATGCTCACTCCTTTTTCAGTCGAAGATTATTTATTTATAACTTTCGCTGTATAATCATTAATTTGTGTATTATCTCTAAAATCTTTTTCCAAAAACTCATGTTTTCTAAATGATAAAAAGTAAAATAATGCGATTTTTAAAGTTCGAAATGCTTGACTAAAAAGACGAACATTAGAAACCTGATCATCTTCCCGCCAAGTTATAGGTAAGAATTTCACATTAAATTTATATGTTGCATTAGCCAACAACATATAACAGTTAAACATTAAATTATCAGAGAATTTTAAATAAAATCTACTTTTTAGCATCTTAGTTTTATACAAATTTAATCCTGCACCTAAATCATATATTCTTTTTTTTGTCGCCAGAGTGAAAACCCAATTATATACTCTATTACCAAAAGTCCGGAATTTAGAATAGCCACTTAACTTTGAGCCTTTCATAAACCGAGCTCCTAGACAACAATCGTAGTTTTGATAATCTTTTGATTTCAATAAAGGTAAAATATCATGAATGTTACCTTGATCATCTCCATGTAATACAATTACATAATCAAATCTATTATCTAAAGCATAGTTAAAAGCCACTTTATGTGAACCGCCTAATCCATAATTATTATCATTCCTTAGAACATTCACCTTCACATTTTTCATTTGTTTTGCGTAATTTATCGCAGTTTCTTCCCCCTTATCAGTGCTTCTATTATTTACAATAATGACCTCTTCGATATAGTCGCTGACTTCCTCATTAAATTGATTTAAAACTCTAGTGATCTGTGGTTCGCAATTGTACATAGGAATAAACACAAGAATTCTATCCTTGATCATTAACTTGCCCCTCTCATCAAAATCAATATATGGCTTTAATATCTGAATTGCTTTTAAGCTTCTTTGCTCGACTTAAAAAGTAAACGATAATAATAAATCCAGAAGCTAAATAAAGAGGATAATAATACATAAAGTAGCTACCTGGCTCTACTAAAAACAATAAAGGCACACGCAAAATACATAAAAGAATCATATATAATAATGGATCTCTCCAACTACGTAGCCGTATTCCAATAAAGATTAAGCATAAGACTAAAGGAATAAAATTCCAAAAAATCAAAATTCCATTAACTAGACCTATAGAATTTTTTGTAAAATTCATATATTGGATAATATAATGCCTGAGTTCGCTATTAATAGGGTTATTGAATTTTTTACTCATCATTAAAGTTACAGAAGGATTATTAGCTTGGCCATTCAAATAAGCATCAATATAATCTGATACATAATAACCATTCAACGAAAATCCAGAAGCTGCTACAAAAGTTCTTGTTCTAGCCCCCATAAATATATCTATGTTTTTAAGAACTAATTTTGTATATTCTTTTTTGAATGCTTGCAAATCAGATTTTGTAAAATTGGGCTGAACACCATTACTCCAAAAACTAGGAGTTTCGTAATAAGAGATATTGCTTTTAGTATTTTCTATATTAATGACTTTATTTATTTTATTTAAATCTACATTTTCTAAATTAACATTTTTATCGCTTAAAATAATTGAAATAGGATTCATATAAGCTGTCAATTCATATCTCATATCGTTGAAGTCATCATGCTTGAGAAAACTATATGCATTTTGCAAAATAAAAGTGCATAAAAAAATTGCAACTATAAATTGAATAATTATTTTTTTTTGTTGTCTTCCATAAAAAAGCAAAAGATATATGGAAACGATTATCAAATGATATATACCTTCTGTTCTCCACATACTCAAAAGTATTGTTAAAAAACCCATTATAAATAAAGAATTTATTGTAAGCTTCTCTTGAGGTTTTAAAAAATAAATATAAGCAATAAGCCAAAGCTCAAAAACAGCAAGCAATGTGCTTCTAAATGTAATTAATGTACTAAATACGATAGGAGGCCAAAGAACAGTAAAAATAATAATTACGTATTTTATCTTTTTTATTTTAAATCTTTCTTCTAATTTAGTAACAATCCATGAACAAACGAATGACATAATTAAAATTTGCACCAATTGTATCATTGCTACTGAAGGGAAAATATACATACATATGATATAAAAATAAGAAGTGAAATAAGATTGCCAATTTTCAATTATGAAGTGTGTAGCAGAATCGTATACAAAAAATTCATCCCATGTATAAATTCCTGGCCAAGTTGCAATTAACCATAAACATAACGGTATAAAAAACCACAAAAAATTAATTACCCATTTTTTATTTTGCTTTATATTGATGATAAAGCTACTTAAAAAATAAATAGAAAAATAAACAAATATAAAGTATGCGATTTTTGAAGTAATATAACCTGCTTCGCTTTTTATTTCTCCAGCAAAGCTTTTCTCTGTAACGAATGAGAATAAAAAAATTAAAACTGTCAGAAAAAAAACACACAGAATATTTCTTTTATTCAAATTTACCCCACTCCTCTTGCAAATCAATACAATAAATATGCATAGCCCACTATGTTAATTAACATCTAAGACAAAACTGTTAAATAACATAGTGTGCATTTACAAAATTTAATAAATCATGAAATTTATATTTTAGATAATAAATTGTTAGGTTCTAACCACGTTGTTTACTAATAGAAACAGTACAATTTTCACTGAATTATTTATTTAAAAATTCTATGCAAACGTAGTTTGAATACAATACGAATTAAACGTTGTCCCCACTTAGAATTCGCAATTCTCATTAATTCTTGTTTTTGAGCTGTCGGATCAGTTACAGTAGAGTTTAAAGTGGCATTAGGGTAGGTATAGCCAACTGGAGGATAGCTCAAACTCGGATTGTTCCACAAATATCCTGGTCCATTAGCATCAATAAGGTTAAACAATTCTACACTGTGCTTATCATATAACTCCTTATGCTGATGAGACATATAATCTCTCAAATATAAAAGCATATCTGGATTAAATTGGCGGGACATAGAATCACTTCGAACTCTGTAGCGAACTAGTTTTTCAGGAATACTTATACCTACACAACCGTTCATGACCATCGACAGCCAGCCCGCATAGTCTTCTAATCCATATTCCATCTTATCCATATTTAAACCAAAGTTTAAGAATTCTTCTCTTCTTACGACTGCAAACGCCGAAAGCATATTAGCTCCTAAGAAATAAGGTAATTCTGTATTAAACGTAGGCCAAACAAAAGTCGAATTTTCAAAATATTGAAGCCAGCAATATACAAATGAGACATTTTTATAGCTATCGAGCAATTTAACAGACCGCTCATAAAAGGAGTTTTCTATTAGGTCGTCTGCATCAAGAAATGTAATATACTCACCTTTAGATTCTAGTGCTCCTACGTTACGAGCATTAGCTAAGCCTCCATTAGGGATATCAATAATACGAATCAACTCACTATGACGATATCTATTTAATACTTCTAAACTATATTCGTCATTCGTCCCATCGTTAACAATGATAATTTCAAAATTTTGATAATCATTTTTCAAAGCACTATCAAGCGTTTCTTCCAAATGTTTTCCGAGATTATAATAAGGAATAATAATAGACAATAGACCTTTTTCAGAAGTTATCTCCTTATGAATAGGTTTTTTAGGTACCTGTAAAAGTGTAGGGAATACTTCTTTAGGTGCTAATTTATGCTGAGCAATAACCTCTTTAAAGTAATTAATACGCATTTCTAGGTTAGCTTCTACATTACATAATTGTCTGATTCGTTCATGAGAATGTTGGCTTTTTGATATAAGGCTGGCCTGATCCATTTTGATATACTCAAGCAGTTTATTTTCAAAGTCTCCTTCTTTGCCCCAATCAAAAATAAGTCCTGCTTTTTGTTCTTCCCCAACCATCTCAGCTTGTCCACCAGACTTAGATACCAGCATTGGAGCTCCTAACCACATAGATGTCAAACAAGAATAGGGAAAGTTCTCATATAAAGAAGGAATAATCACAGCTTTAGCTTTTAAGATCTCAGGATTCAAATCTTTAGGCGGAATAGCTGCTTTGAAAATCAATTTTCCTTGATCTATATATTTTTTATACCTTTCTTGCAAAAACTCTCCAAGGTTTCTTGCTCTTGGATGGAAATATGTATCCCCACCGATGAGTTTTAATTTGAATTCATAACCTTGATCCCACAATCTTGCTGCACCTTTAATCATTTGCTGTACACCTTTACGATATTCGCTGCGACCAAAGTATAAGAATGTGTTATCATCAAAATTTCTTGTATATCCTTCTTGATAATCATCAAGCTCATAAGGAAGATTGATGACCCGAATTTGATTATTAGGAGAAATATGCTGGATTTGATCTTTGAGAAATTGACTTGGCGATAATAAAGCATCTGCCGCAACCATACAAAACTTCTCCATCTGACCGATCCAATAATTTGGAAATTTGAATCGTGGTGCCTGGTTCACTTTATCCAGTTCGAACGTAGGTGTATGCAAATGCATAACGATAGGAATATCTTTCAATGATGGTTCATGTTGCCATTTTTTCAACATTAAGTAGTAACCAATAGCATTATAGTCCTGAACTTCAATAATGTCTGGTTTTTCTTCTGTTGTATTTATTAAATGAATAACTTCTTCTGCGTACTGATAAGATAGTGCAGTCCAATAGCCCAAAGTTTCGTATACAGAACCCTGCATATGCAAAAACCGATAGATTTCCAAATTTGGATTTACCGTCTCTGTCATTGTTTCTTTAGCGTCACGTACAATTACTTTCACCTTATGACCTGCTTCAGCCATCATTCTTGCTGCATTATCTACATACATACCAATTCCACCGCCATAATCGGGCGGAAACTCACTTGTTAAAAACCAAATATTCATTAATATACTCTCTCCGTTTGATCAATTTTATTTGCAGTAATAGCATTTATATAATATTTGAATTTTTGAGCTTGTTTTTCCCAATGCCAATTTTTAATTTGAGTCAAATTTTCCTTAGAAAGCTCTTCTAATATATTTCTGTTATCCAATATAAAATATATCAATGTTTGCAATTCGGCCGGATTTCGTTCAGATAAAATAAACTGTTTTTGTTTATTTCCAAATACTTGATTTACGATACCTACATCAGTAGAAATGACTGGAACTCCACAAGCCATTGCTTCCAAAACAGGATTAGGCGTTCCTTCTATTTTTGATACACATACCAGTACATCAATTTCGGAATAGTACTTCACCATATCTTCATGAGATATAAAGCGTTCATTTTTATCAGCATAAAAACCAATAACTTTTCCATCTGTTGCAACCTGTAATTCATCAATGGCGGGCTTTAAAATAGAATGAAATCCTTTAAAATCCTCTCCTAAATTTTGGCCCCACTTACTGTTTCCGACCCATCCTACTTTCAGTGTGCGTTCTTCATTCTTCAATCGTTCAATATGAAGGGGATAAAATAGCTCTGGATCAACACCATCCTCAACAATTCCAACAGGATTAGGATATTGTTGAATATTAGAATAGATATGATATAACTTTTCTGAAGACACATAATATTGAAACCGATCAAAAACATATTTTCGTTCCATGATTTCTTTCGGTGTTAGGAAAAGATGATCATACACTGCAGTGGATAAAATTTTATTGAAATAATATTCTTCAAAAAACTGTGAGGCTGTGACGGGGAGTGATCCAAAATAAGCAGTATAATTTTCTTCATTAATCAGGGCAATACAATCACGCCAGAAGAAATGTAGCACATCGCAATCTTTTACTCTAAATAGCAATTTCACTCCATTCCAGTCACATTCTTCTAAGCTAATCATAGTGAAATCGAAGTCATCGCTTAAATGCTTTCTTAATTGACGAGCAATATTACCTAGAGCCCAGTTGTTAACATCTGTTATTAATGCAATCTTGATTTTTCCACTTGTTGTCAAGATGAAACCTCCTTATAATCAAGTCTTGCACTGTAAATATGGAGATTACTTTCCCCTAAGCTTGTTAAATACGGCACGCAAAGGAGAAGTTATTTTCCAACTGGATGAGTTTAACAAACTCATAATCGTTGCTTCTTTTTCTAAAATGATCCGCTGATAATTTTCAATTTCATTATGCAATTTTCTATTCTCATTTCGTGATTCTTCTAACTGTGCATGTATTGTATCCATTCGGTTAAAAGCCACTTCAACTCGATTATGCGCGATTTCCAATTTTCTCCGCAACATCTTCAACTCTTGTTGAGCAGAGGCTTCTGTAACCCCACCATTGTCTTTAATATACTGTAGCAAGTGAAGCAGTATTTCTTGGTCTCTAAATTTCTCAATAGCCTCATTTTCTCTGAACAAAATCTCAAGATTTTTTCTCAAAAACTTATTTTCTTCTTCCATTCCTTGCAGTTTGTTTGCTTCACTTTCTCTTTCTTCCCCCGATAAATTATTCCTACCCAATTTTGTTTCCATGTTACCCACTCCCCTTAAAAACTTAGCCTTTATTATAAAATATATACATTATCTATTGTTAATCGAATAAAGTCACCCTTTATATTGCTTACTTTAAGTTTCTCATTATTTTTCTTAAAGGACTTGTTATTTTCCAGCTCTTCGAGCTTAAAATAGTCTCAAGTTCTTTGGTTTTAGTCTCATTTACGCGAATCAAATGTTCGATATCAGACTCTAGTTGCTTAATTTTATCTTGATGCTCTAATAAAGAGCTAGTTAAATGTTTGCTTTGTTCTGTTGCATCTTTAAGAAGTTCCTGAGAGTGCAGGTTATTTTTGTTTTCCAGATTGCTAGCAGATTGTAACCGCTCTACTTCACCTCTTAAATACAATACAGCTTTATAATCTGTATGATCCATAGATGTAGGGTGTACAGACAAAGAATTTTTAACTTGTTTATCTTCTCCATAATTCCAAACCCCTAAAAAATATGAACAATTTTCTGGAGTAGGATTAACAGTAGCTGGAAGAAGCAGTGAAATAGGTTCTTGATCCATTTCAAACATTGTAACCATAGATTTATCTTCCTCATTTATGAGATTAGAATTTAAATCAATGTTGCAAAAACCTGAAATAGGCAATCCTAACATGTAGTTCGTTGATGAACCAAGAATATTCTCTGTTAACATTTTAAATTCGTCAAATGTATATTTTCTTATATGATAAGGATTAGATTGTTCAGGAGATGGATAATACCAGTGATCGTTAGGACATGAGATAAAAATCATACCATTGGGAGTGGATAATCTTTTTAACTCTTGTAAAAATTGTTGGGATTTTTCGATATGCTCTATTGTTTCAAAAGAAACAATTAAATCAAAACGATCTGCAGCCCAACCACTCATAACTTCATCTGCTTCTCCACAAATAAATGTAATGTTAGAAGCCGAAAAATGAAGCTTAGCCGATTCAATTGCCTTTTGAGAAATATCCACTCCAATTACTTCTTCTGCTCCCCAATAATGAGCCATTGCATAAGAGCCATATCCTTCGCCGCAAGCAATATCCAGCACTCGCTTTCCTTTGCACAATTCACGCACAGCTTGATATCGACCCATATGAATTGCAGACTCTATAGCGCTGTATGCCTTTGAGTTATCAAATTCTAATCTTTCAATGAACAAAGTATTACCTCCTTAATCATTTAAATATTTTTTTAACACGGTTGCTGTTTCTCCTACTTCAATCAATTTACCTTTTTCTAAATAAGCGACTCTGTTGCACAATTGTTTGATTTGATGCGTACTATGAGACACCATAATGATAGTAACTCCATTATCAATCATACTTGAAATTTTCTTGATACATTTTTCTTGGAATTTAAAGTCTCCTACGGATAAAATCTCATCCACAATCAAGATGTCAGGCTCAACAATTGTTGAAATAGCAAATGCAATTCGTGCTACCATACCAGATGAGTAATTTTTTAATGGAACGTCTAAAAAATCCTGCATTTCAGAAAATTCTACAATCTCATTAAATTTACTATTTAGAAATTCTTTGTTATAGCCTAATACAGAGCCGTTCAGATATATATTTTCTCTGGCTGTCAACTCCATATCAAAACCAGCACCCAATTCGATAAGTGGTGCTATTACACCCTCTGCTTTAACAGCTCCTTTAGTTGGCTTGTAAATACCTGCTATCAGTTTTAGTAACGTGCTTTTACCTGCTCCATTTAAGCCGACTAATCCAAATACTTCGCCTTTTTTGATCGAGAACGACACTTCATCAAGCGCCCAGAATTCTTGATATTTAATCTCGTTTTTCAAAAATTTAATTAGAAATTCTTTTAAACCATCAATACGCTCAGTTTGCAAATTAAACTTCATTGAAACATTACTTACTTCTACTGCATACTTTTCCAAGGTTTCACCAACTTTAAATGTATAATACGAACTTATCTTGCTTTTTATAAAAAACGAATAATCCGATTAATAACGTTACTACACAACAAACTAATAGATAAATATGCTGACCAAGGGTAGGAACAGTATTATAAAGTAGAAATTGTCTAAGCATATAGATCATTTGATAAAGAGGATTATATTCAATAATACTTCTTACATTATCCGGCAAAATATCAATAGGATAAAAAATAGGAGTCAAATAATTTACTGCTGTAATTAAAATTCCGTAAAGATGAGCCATATCTCTAAAAAATACAGCTACACAAGACATAATTAATCCAATACCAAAAGAGAATATAAAAATATAAATAACTGGAATAAATAAAAATATAATTCTCCAATGAAAATCTGCATGTGTAACTAACATCACAATAAATGTTGCGATGAAAGAGAAACCCAAATTCACTAATGAGAAAACAAGTTTTGATCCAGGAAACATATATTTAGGAATATACACTTTCCTAATTAAAGAAGAATTAGTATAGATTGAATTCATAGCCAAGTTAGTAGATTCAGCAAAAAATTGAAACATGATCGAACCGCATAAGAAATATACTGGGAAGTTAGGAATATTGGATTTAAATAAAGTAGAGAAAACAATAGTTAGAATCACCATCGTTAATAATGGACTCAAGATAGTCCATAATATCCCTAATACTGATCTTTTGTATTTAACTTTAATATCGCGTACGACAAGTTCTTTTAAAAGAAAGCGATACTTTAAAAAGTTATGAGTGTATCTTTTAATTGAAAAATTCATACTATTCTCCTCATTTACTTAAACATTTATTATATTCTATCGTTTCACTCAAACCTGATTCCAAATTAAATGATGGAGACCAGCCTAATAGACGCCCAGCTTCCTCATTAGCTAAACAACTTTCCTGAATATCTCCTGCTCGCTTATCACAATAGATCACTTCTTTAGGATAATCCGTCAATCTTTTGATTGTAATAAACAAATCATTCAACGAAATTTTTTGATTCGTACTAATGTTCACAATAATATTAGTCTGTATATCTAGTGCAGCCAAATTAGCAGTAACAATATCTTTAACAAAAATAAAATCTCTTGTTTGAGACCCATCGCCGAAAATTTTAACATCATTATTAGCTAACATTTGATCTACAAAAATAGAAATGACTCCGCCTTCACCTTCAGATGATTGACGAGGACCATAAGCATTAGAATATCTTAAAACAGCATAGTCTATATTATACAAGTCAGAGTACGTCTTGATATACATTTCAGGAGTGAATTTAGAAATTCCATAAAACGAGATCGGCGTAATTGGATGAGATTCATCTATTGGGCTATATTGTGGTACACCATAAACAGCAGCTGAAGAGGAATAAACTATTTTTTTCACACCGCTACGTCTGCAACACTCTAAAAGGTTTACACATCCACCAATGTTATATTGCTGATCTAAAATTGGATTTTCTAAAGATCGATTTACATCAACCTGAGCAGCCAAATGAAAGACCACTTCTGGTTGGAAGTCCGTAAAAACGTCCTGCAACTGATCACTTACAATGTCTATATGGTAAAATTTTGCCTGCTCGTTAAGATTTACAGACTTTCCAGTGGATAAATTATCCACTATCGCTACTTCATTCCCTTGAAGCAGTAACTCATCCACAATATGCGAGCCAATAAAGCCTGCTCCTCCTGTTACTAATATTTTCATTGATACTTAACTCCTTTATTTATTTTATTAACAGCATTTTTAAGAGTTAGTGCCACCATAAAAAATATGCTAAAATGTCCTAGTACCTCTTACGAAAAGGAGTTTAAAACATTGGCTAATCCAGTATACGGCAAACAGTTTAAAGCGTCCACCGAGGACGGAAAACGAAATGGCATGTTCTGGGTCGTTAACATCTGTCTTATTTTATTTCTGTTGTGGACCCCATTTCAAATTGCATTATTTAATGGTTTGAGCTTTACGTTTGAAAAAGTGATTTTCTGGGCGGTGCTGCTGTCCGGTGTACTTGTCATTTTAGGAATGATCTATTTTTACAAGCAGGTAAAATTGGACGACCAGCGGGATATGATCTCACTATTGATCATTTTGCTGCCCATCTCGTACATGATTTCCATGTTTGGTGCCGCCTCTTGGCATTATGCCGTAAATATGGTGCTAATTCAATGGATGTACGCATTTATTTTCATCCTGGGCGCCTATATGCTACGAGATCGTCTGTCTAACCGAATCATTCAAATGACGATTATGGGCTCTGCCTACCTTATTATTATGTTTGGCTTTATTAACTGGTTTGGACAGGCTCCACTGGGTGGCAAGCTTGTAGGCTGGTTCGCAAGCGGCGTACAAAACGGCATCTATACCGATGCTGTGATGAGTGACTCCAACGGCTGGCGTCTAACCTCGGTATTCCAGTATGCGAATACATATGCAGCTTTCTTGATGGCTATGCTGTTTGCGGGCTTATTCAATGTGAGCCGTCTGAAAAAGTGGTATGACCACCTGCTGCATGGCTTTATGCTAGTACCGATCATTCTGTCACTGATTTTGACATTGTCTCGTGGTGGTCTGGTTGTACTGCCGTTCGTGCTGCTTGTACTGCTGCTGATGCTACGTCCGGCACAGCAAATTTTGTGGATCATCTATATGGTGATTGCAGGCGCGGCTACGGCGATCATCTTGAATCCAGTGACGAATATTGGTTTACAAATGATTGCCAAGTATGATGGTGTGACAGCTGCTAAGGGCTGGGGATATGTACTGATCACTTCGCTGATCGTCGGTCTGCTGGCGATGGCGATCGGACGCTTCGTCGCTCCGAAGCTCGAAGACAAAACCGAAGGCTGGGGCGCACGTCGCTTTGCGAGTGTATGGTTACCGATTGGCTCGGCTGTACTGGGTGGCGTTATTTTAGTGTTGCTGATTGCAACGAACCTGCGTAATCTGCTGCCAGCTAACATCCGTGTGCGTTTTGAAAATATTAACTTCCAGCAAAGTAGTGTATTGGAGCGTTTCACGTTCTACCGTGATGCTCTGAAGCTGTTCCGTGATTATCCGTTCTTTGGCGGTGGCGGTGGCGCATGGGGTGCTTCCTTTGAAGCGTATCAGAACAACCCTTATGTCAGCCGTCAGGTCCACAACTTCTTCTTCCAGTACCTGGTTGAGGTTGGTGCGATCGGCTTTATTATTTTCATTCTGTTTATCGGGTTTATTTTCTACAAATATATTCGTGGCTATATCAAATCAGAACGTGAAGCGCGTGAAGGACATTTCCTGTACTTCATCATTGCAGTTTCGATTCTGATGCACAGCTTGCTCGACTTCAACTTGAGTTATGCATACATGGGCATTCTGGTTTTCCTTGGTCTCGGCGGTATGACCGCTGCGATGGATGCACAGCCGCTCAAATATTTGAAGCTTCAAGCAGGTCTGATGCGTGGTATTTATATAACACTGATTGGTCTGGCTGCATTGATCATCTCCTTCACATCCTTGCGCTTTTCACAGGCAGCGGGGGATGTTGTAAAGGTTGCAGAGCTAGCAAGTAGCAAGAATGCTACTTACGAACAATATCGTACGTTGCTGGATGATGTGCTATCGATTCGTAGTACGTATCCAGAGGCTGTCGTATACTTGAGTTCACTGCTGACACAAGGGTATCAGCAAACGAAAAATGAGCAATTTTACAATGAAGATCTTGCTCTGCTAAATAAAGCGCATGATCGTGAGCCTTACAATAAGGACATTGTTAAGCAAATGATCACACTGTATCAGGTTCATGGTGAAAGCGATAAAGCATTCGCTTTACTCGTAGATAGTACTCCGAAATACAAATGGGATATTAGCTGGTATGAAGGTGTCATTGCACAGGCATATGTTCTGGGTAATCAGGCTTACCAGAGCAAGGATACTGCGGCAGAACAGAAGTATTTCCAAGCAGGTCTGAATGCATATCAGCAGGTGCTGGACGGTATTCAGTATCTGACTACATTGCCAGAAGGTCAGTTACAGGGTCGTGAATTCGACGTTACTCCTAAAATTGCACTTGGTGTAGGTGAAATCTATCTGATGCAAGGTGAAACCGCCCAAGCCGTAGATGTACTGAAAAAAGGTGTACGTGATGATCTGAGCGATGCAACGAACAAACAGGCAGCAATCTACTATCTGGCTGCACTGAAACAAGAAGGTCAGGCTGACAAGGCTGTCTATGACAAAGTGATTGCAGCTGATCCTAAAGCGAAAGAACAGATCGATGCGATTGCTAGCCAGAAGTATACGGCAACAAAGTAATCGATGATCAAGCTGGTTCTGGATGCTTATCTGAATGTAGGATAAGTGATCTGTTCGATACACCAATACATGAGCAACGAATGATCTAAAGTAGATGATTCAGAATGTAATACTCAATGTAATAAGTAACAAAAAGCCGTGCGCTTCCTTAGAAATAAGGAAATGCACGGCTTTTTTAATTGAGAGCTACATATCGAGCTGTTATATAGAGTCTTGTTTATTTCTTATCCTCTTCCGCCAGCACTTCGCGCAGATACGTTAGCGTCGAATCACGTAGCTCTGGATGCTTGAGCGCATAATGTACTGTCGTTTGAATAAACCCGCTCTTCTCGCCTACATCATGACGTAGTCCTTCAAACTGATACGCCAGAATGTCCTGAGATTCGCCCAGCTTGGAGATCGCATCGGTCAGCTGGATCTCGCCCCCTGCTCCTGCATCCTGGCTACCCAGAACATCAAAGATTTCTGGCGTGAGGATATAACGTCCCATGATCGCAAGATTGGACGGTGCTTCTTCGCGTGGTGGCTTCTCGACCAATCCGGTTGCTTTGTATAGACGATCCGAATCTGTCATCGATTCCGCCGCGACCAGACCGTAACGGGATACGTGTTCCCACGGTACTTCTTTCACACCGACTACAGATGCTTCATGCTCTTCATACACATCCATCATCTGCTTCAGACAAGGCACATCCGATTCGACGATATCATCACCGAGCAGTACTGCAAATGGCTCGTCACCGATGAACTTACGTGCGCACCAGATCGCGTGTCCCAGACCTTTCGGTTCTTTTTGACGGATATAGTGAATGTCTGCCATTTCGGATGGCTGACGTACCGCATCCAGCAGCTTCCACTTTTCTTTTTCAGTTAAGTTATGCTCTAACTCGAACGAGTAATCAAAATGATCCTCAATCGCACGTTTGCCTTTACCTGTAACAATGATGATATCTTCAATACCCGATGCTACAGCCTCTTCAATTATGTATTGAATGGTTGGCTTATCCACAATCGGTAGCATTTCTTTTGGCATCGCTTTGGTTGCTGGTAGGAAGCGGGTTCCGAGTCCAGCGGCGGGAATAATCGCTTTACGTATTTTCATAAGTATCCTTTCTACAAATCGTTAATATTCATATAATGCATTAAATATACTATATTTTTTGTTGATTCTGCATCTTTATATGTGTAAATAACTAACTCCTACGTAAAATGCTAATTATAGTAAGCCCTTATTTTGCATATAAAAATAAAAAGCATATCTATAGAGGCGGAATATGTGCCCCTATAGACATGCTCTTTTTATAAATTAAACTCATTGAAATCGAATATAGTTGTGTACATAATAAAGGCATTTAAATTGTAGATATCATTCAGTATTACTTCTATCATCCATATCCTAAATGATATCTCTACTACAATGTTGCGCTATTTATTTCTTATCCTCTTCTGCCAGCACTTCACGCAGATATTCCAGCGTCGAATCACGCAGCTCCGGGTGCTTGAGCGCATAATGTACTGTCGTTTGAATAAACCCGCTCTTCTCCCCTACATCATGACGCAGTCCTTCAAACTGATACGCCAGAATGTCCTGAGATTCGCCCAGCTTGGAGATCGCATCGGTCAGCTGGATTTCGCCCCCTGCTCCTGCATCCTGGCTACCCAGAATATCGAAGATTTCTGGCGTGAGGATGTAGCGTCCCATGATCGCCAGATTGGACGGTGCTTCTTCGCGTGGTGGCTTCTCGACCAATCCGGTTGCTTTGTATAGACGATCCGAATCTGGCATCGATTCGGCAGCAACCAGACCATAACGGGATACGTGTTCCCACGGTACTTCTTTGACACCGACTACAGATGCTTCATGCTCTTCATACACATCCATCATCTGCTTCAGACAAGGCACATCCGATTCGACGATATCATCACCGAGCAGTACTGCAAATGGCTCATCACCGATGAATTTACGCGCGCACCAGATCGCATGTCCCAGACCTTTCGGTTCTTTTTGACGGATATAGTGAATGTCTGCCATTTCAGATGGCTGACGTACCGCATCCAGTAGCTTCCACTTTTCTTTTTCCTCCAGATTTTGCTCCAGCTCAAACGAATAGTCAAAGTGATCCTCAATCGCACGTTTGCCTTTACCTGTAACGATGATGATATCCTCGATACCGGATGAAACGGCTTCTTCGATAATATATTGAATGGTTGGCTTATCTACAATCGGTAGCATTTCTTTCGGCATCGCTTTAGTTGCTGGCAGGAAACGGGTTCCGAGTCCAGCGGCGGGAATAATCGCTTTACGTATTTTCATGGCATTGATTCCTCCATTTTCTAATATGAATACGTGTATTGTGTTGTACGTGATGGGGCTGTCTCATGGTCATATGTATAACCGGGCATGAGGCAGTGTTCCATTAGCCTGCATACGGCCACGATATATTTTAACCAATAATGAATCAATTTACCCAGCAAAACGATGTCAGATTTTAGGAAAGCGAATACATCTCTAATTAGATGAAGTAACGTGAATATGTACATAGCGTGACATGACCTTTCCTAATTAGCTGCACGGTGTAAACCTAAACTCGTATATACAGTAGTTGAAGCATCATAGCCTAAGTTTAAGTCTCACCCCAATACATATAAAAAAATCCCTTCCAGTAGCGCGCGTATGAGGACGATATACACTATCCTCATTTGTCACGTTGCACCGGAAGGGACCCTGTAGGGGAATATTAAAAAAAGCTTGTATCATTCTTTGCGTATAGTGTAGATGATCATGAGCTAACGTTAACGTCGTTCGCTCAGAGTTCAGGATTATACCGTTTTCTAAACTGCCACTGCCAATATCGAGCAGCATGAAAGTTTCTATACATCTAGCCCATGATCAGAGCATTATCTAAACCGTGCTTTATATCCAGTCATGTCGTTAGACGTTGCAAGATAGTCATTACAAGCTCCAGTCTTACTTCACCAGTTGACCACGAGTAACGCCAAGCTGGTTCGTTGCTTTGAGTGTTTTCCAGACCTGTGTACCGCTGATCTCACCGTGCAGTGCCTGACTGTACAGCTCGATAACTTTACGTACCTGCTCTGGCGTTTCTTCCAGGAACTCAATGCGATAGCTTGGAACGCCCAGCTCCAAGAAGTTGTTCAGGTATTCCGCACCGGATTGCTCGATCGCGTTATACACCGTGTTACGGCAGCCTTCATCGACACGTACCGGGTGAGACATACCGATGCGGTCTTGCAGAGAAACACGGCTGTCTTCACATGGACGACCACAGTTAGTGTAATCTGTACCTTCGCTCAGGAATGTGCAGTATACACAGTGCTCGGTATGGAACATCGGCATATGCTGATGAATCACGACTTCGAGCTTGTCGGTACGACTTCTGCCAAGCAGATCGACCATTTGCTGAATGTTCAGGTCATAAGATGGTGTAACCATATCCAGGCCGGCTTCCAGGAACAGATCGACAGTCTTGTGATTCGCTACGTTCAGGGAGAAGTCGCCGATCAGCTCAGGATGTGTCTCGTTCGGATGACTTTGACGACGTGCCAGATAGTAGTACAGTGCACCGGTATTACGCACGAGCACTGCATCTGGTTGTAGACGTAAAATGTTAGCATGATAGCCATTTTCGCCTGGCATATGAATGCGTGGTGTCGCCAGTGCGATCTTTTTGCCTGCTGCACGAACGGCTTCAACCGCTGCTGGGAATTGCTTGATGAATTCAAAGTCAGCATAGATCATGTCCACGTTGGCTTCCAGCGCAGCATGTACCTGATCCAGATTACGGCACAGTACCGTCAGCATCGCTTCGCTACCTTTTACCGATGGAGCAGCAGAAGCGATATCGTTCATCACCGAAATATCACGCTTGATATACACCGGTGGCTTTGGACGCTCACCTTCCAGCTGCTCAACAGCCTGACGACGAATCGCATTCAGCTCACGCATTGGAATAATGATATCGCCATGTAGTTGTGCATCCAGCTCATCCAGTTGGAAGATGGTACCGCCAAGACGACCAAATTGCTCTTGCAGCAGCTCGGCATTCATCGGACGCTTCGCTGCGATTTCCAGCTCCATCTCGGAATCTACACGGATTGTTACACCCTTTTGCACATCCGTCCAGTAGGTTACGAGCGGCTGGCCTGCATGACCGATCGCTTTGACATGAACCGGGAATACACGGTATGGCTTGTCTGTTTCATACGTTTGACGCATCCGCTTATCCAGTGCAGGGTCATTCGTTTTCCAGATTTTATCGCCAACATGCACACGCTTCAGGTTCACATCGTTACGTCCAGCTACGATATCTACGATCCAGGTCTCATCTGCTTCGCCTTCGAGCTTCACACCTTGACGGCGCAGATCGTATACACGACCGCCTTCTTCTTTTTGCGTTGGATCGCCAGCATCGAATACGATACCGTCACCGCGCTTGAGCGGAGCTTCCAGTCGGCAAAC
Organism: Paenibacillus hunanensis; assembly: GCF_014645615.1. Lineage (GTDB taxonomy): Bacteria > Bacillota > Bacilli > Paenibacillales > Paenibacillaceae > Saccharibacillus > Saccharibacillus hunanensis. Next base: position 36,439 of record NZ_BMMB01000002.1, read on the forward strand.
GACGCCGTCACGCAAAATCTTCTCTACACGTCCCAGATACACTCCACGGCTTTTCGGGAAGGTTCCATCTACGAGCTGCTTATTGTTCGTACCTTCCAGGAAGCCATGTGTGAAGCCGCGTGAGAAGCTTTGTTGCAGCTCGCGAATATCTTCATTGCTGATCGGTGTTGCATCACCGTCAAAATAACGATCGATCGCTTTGCGGTATTTGCTAACCACATTCGCTACATAGGTCGGTGATTTGAGACGACCTTCGATTTTGAAAGAGGTTACGCCTGCTTCGATCAGCTGTGGCATAATATCGATTGCTGCCAGGTCTTTTGGAGACAGCAGGTACGTTACATCACCCATAATTTTCTGTTCACCGTCTACGATCAGATCGTATGGCAAACGGCATGCCTGCGCACATTCACCACGGTTAGCAGAGCGTCCGCCCCACATTTCCGAAGTCAAGCATTGTCCGGAGTATGATACACACAATGCGCCGTGAACAAATACTTCCATCGGCAAACGTGCTTGCTCACCAATCTTTTGAATTTGCTTCAAATTGTTCTCGCGTCCCAGTACGACACGCTCCATATTAAATGGCTTCGTGAATTCTACCGCTTCCGGCGAAGTAATCGTCATTTGCGTCGAACCGTGGATTGGGAAATCCGGCGAAATTTCGCGGATCATTTTCACCAGACCAAGATCCTGTACGATCACCGCATCCACACCCGCATCCACGCAAGCATCGATCAGCTCACGCGCATCTTCCAGTTCATTTTCAAATACGAGAATGTTAAACGTCAAAAAGCCCTTTACCCCATAGCTATGCAAAAATGCCATAATCTCTGGCAATTCATCCATCCGAAAGTTATTCGCACGTGCACGTGCATTAAATTTTTCCACGCCAAAAAAGACTGCGTCCGCCCCATTCGCTACCGCCGCCCGCATGCAGTCCCAGTCGCCAGCTGGCGCTAGAAGCTCCACGTCCTGTCTTTGTAATACTGTATCCGTCATGTAGGTTAATTTCCTCCCGAATTGTCCCTGTTAAGGGCACTGCTATATTCACGGCCCATCGTCCGTTTTCATAATAAAATGGAATATCTGCGCAAAGGCAGCACATACGTCACACACTTTATAATGATTCTAATCCAGTGTACCAGACCTGTATGCTGGTATCTACCGTATCCTTTAAATTTGTATGAAAATTTACAGGCAATTTGCATTTGATTTGATCATATGAAGAAAGCTGACGATGCAGAAGGGATAACTTCTGTATCGTCAGCTTTTTGGCTTGACTCCGATGGCTTGAATGGTATGATTTGAACGATTTGGCTAGGATGGATCGTCAGAAATGCAGATTATGCGTACGAGTGAGTACGTATAGCTCGTAATAGCTCATACTAAGCAATACAGTATCATGTAGCCGTATGTCTATACGATTATTGACCGATCCATTGGAACGAAGACAGTACCTTCGCTACCTCTGCCTGATGCGTACTCGTATTGTTCGCATCGTTCACTTCATTGGTCAAAATAAAAGTGCGTTTGCCTTTAGTGAAAATAGTATAGCTGCCTGTGTACGGCGTTTCGCTATCCGCATACGTAGCAGTGAAGGTATACGCCGGTACCCCTGCGATTGTAGTTGCCTGTCCTTCAGACAAAACAGGCTTCACGCTACTGCTGGCAGATTGCAGTGTCGCCTTCGCATCGGCTACTGCTTTTTCCAGCGAGCTTGTATTTCGGATATTCACATTGAAGCTACCACCTGTGTAGTAGAACGATACGCTAGACGATGTGTAATCATTGCCATTATCTGTCCAGTAACGCGGTACCTGCAAGCTGTAATTATAGGTTGACGATGTACGCGTGATGGTCTTCGTACGATCGGTGGAATAATAATCTGCTGGCAGATGACCAAAATTGCTGGATAGCGTCTCAAAATCAACCTTCATAGATTTAGCAATCTGTTCAAATTGAGATTGAACCAGTGGATCATCGGAATGACCGCTGTATTCAAAGTAATAACGATAGTCGTCCTTTTGCAGTAATACTTCATACTCGGTAAACCACTGGTCATCATTGTAGCGATATTGCATCTCGTTCACGAGCGCTGCTTGACCATCAATCTGACGCTCCGTTGTGCTCACATAACGATAATGATCGGCAGCAAAGCTATCGCCAAACCAGGTACGGATATCCTTTGCCCAATCTTGTAGCGATTGTCCAGCCGGTACTCCGTATGCTCCGAACTTGGCATAAGCGCCGTCTTTGCTGGAAGCTTCGTTGGAATCATCGCTGATCGTCCAATCCGATGGCAGGTTGACCGAAATGCCGTAATCAGCATTTTCAAATGCCTGTCCTTCCTCCTCTGACTCGCTGCCCTCTGTCAGGTCTTCTGACTTGCTATCATTTGTATTAAAGGACATCTGGAACGAATCCAATAACGCATGATTATCTTTAAAATCTTTATACGTAAACGCTTCGGAATCGGCATACAGCACATAATACAGATTGCCATTGCCTGCATATAAACGTGTCTCGGACAGATAGCCTTCATCTGTTTTGCTGACTACACGAGCATACGTACCGTTTGCTCCATTCACGATCTGTTGATCCAGTACGGTATCACCGAGTACCTGTATATGGTTAAGCAGCTCATTCAGCAGATCATCCGGGTCTGGTTGCGTATAGACCGAGCTTGTAACCGTATCTGGCTGTACAACAACCTGTAGCAAATACGTACTTTCTTTATTCATAAAGTTCGATATCGTTGCGTCCGAGCTACCAAGATAGACGAGATCGTCTGGATATTTTACCGACCATTGGTACTTGCTGCTACCGACACGTGTTTTATCCGCATGCTCGCTTGCAGTATCACCGCTACCAGCTTGTGTTTCCGCAGAAGACAGTGTGATCACAATCTGCCCGGATACGACCTTCATTTTACCGCCGATCCCTTCCACGAGCGGACGAAGTGGAACCATCAGCGTACCACCGCGCATAACTGGTGCCGCAGGCAGAGCAATCTTTTTCCCGTTCACTGTTGCCGATTTGCTACCGATTGTCATCGCAATCGTATGCTTGCCGGAAATTAACTGAACGGTATTGTTCTCGTGCAGCTCAACTGTAGCGCCAAATGCACGCGAGAACAACCCGAGCTGAACCATCGTTGCGCCCGCCGCTTCATAAGGCTTAATGATCGTCTGCTTGTCGCCATTGATCGTAGCCGCCGTACTGCCTTTTTTAATTTTCAGCTCCAGCATCTCAGCTGCCGAAGCAAAGCCTGCTCCAGCATAAGCTGTTGTGGCGGTCATTACCGCAGTCAGCATCCCTGTCGCAGTAATACGCATCCATTTATTCATTTCAGTTCCTCATTTCTATAGTCAAAAGTGGATGTTGCGGAATGGAAGTGAAACGCTGATGATTATTCTCCGCCAGCTTCTTCGTCAGTGGATACGACAGCATCCGTTGTCTGGGATTGGGTAAGCTGAACGGTACGCGTCACAATATCACCCGCCGATTGCATCATAAGCTTCACCTTATCGCCCGGCTTGTAGGAACGGAATAGCTCATTCAGGTCTACTACAGTGTGTACACGCGTGCCGTTCACGCTATACAGAATATCGCCTTCCTTGATGCCTGCCTTTTTCGCACCTGCGGAATGAACCGCAGCGACAGTGAGTGCATCATTCGTTGGTAGTCCGATCAGTGCATCATCGCTTTCTTTTAGCTCCAGTCCGATCGATGCGCGGCGTACTTCTCCATAAGCGAATAATTGTTTGATGATATATTGTACGGTATCTGCCGGAATCGTAAATCCAAGATTATCGACACCTACCGCTTCGTATTTCATTGTGTTAATGCCTACTACTTTTCCGTCCATATTGATCAGCGGTCCACCACTGTTTCCCGGGTTGATCGCCGCATCGGTTTGCAGCAGGTAGTAGGACGCATCTACAGCACGGTTCACACCGCTAATGATGCCTGATGTAGCTGTATTACGTAGCGACAGAGACAGCGGAGTACCGATCGCGATTACCTGCTCGCCTACCTCAGGCTTTTGAGACGAGGATACAAAAGAGGCTGTTTTCAAGCCAGTAGCATTGATTTTAACGAGCGCCAGATCGCTGACGGTATCGCTGTAAAATTCCTGCACGATATACGTCTTGTTATGTCCGCTCGCATCGGATGTGATTACCTTTGCTCCATCCTCCATGTTAGCGATAACATGAGCATTGGTTACAATCCAGCCATCCTTGGAGATGATCACGCCTGAGCCAAAAGCAATACCTGGATCATCCGGATTGTACTGCGAATCATCGCCACTTGCAGCGCTTTCTGCCATATAAGCTTCTTTTGTAGGTACACCAACAATCCCTACAACCGAAGGTGAGATGCGGGCAATGACTTTTGTGTAGCCGGCACTGGTTGAGGACGCACGCAAATGCGGTGCAGTATATGTATAGCCGGATGCTGCTGCCGAAGCAAAGGTAGCTAGAGGTACAGAGCCAATTAAAGTGACGCCGGCGATAACAAGTGCGGTTACGGGGATATGGAGTTTTTTCAAATTCATCCAGCCTTTCTGTAGTTGCTTGCTTATCTATTATTCATCCTGAATCAGGATCCAAACCGATGTAGACGTAAAACTGCACACTGACGCGATTCTGTAAAAACTTGTATTTCAAATGTAACATATATGCTAGATCGCTAACAATCTGCTGGATGTACTCAAATGGATACAGTTTTGACACTATTGGTAGCTCTTACATTGGCAATTATTCATTATGTAAACCCGAAGTGATCCCTTTGACGCGATCGATCACTTCGGGCACTCATTTAAATGCTATCGGGTCTGCTATAGACGATTATACCTGACTACTTTCAAGCTCACGACTACGCACCGTATCGCGTTCCAATACCGGCTTCAAATAACGACCAGTGTAGGAATTCTCCACACCTGCGATATGCTCTGGTGAGCCGGATGCTAGAATCGTTCCACCGCCGCTACCGCCTTCTGGCCCAAGGTCGATCAGATAGTCGGCTGTTTTGATCACATCCAGATTGTGCTCGATAACGAGAACCGATTCACCGGAATCAACCAGACGCTGCAACACTTGCAGCAGACGCGCAATATCATCCACATGCAAGCCAGTTGTTGGCTCATCCAAAATGTACATCGTCTTCCCTGTACTGCGACGATGCAGCTCAGAAGCCAGCTTCACACGCTGCGCCTCACCACCGGACAATGTTGTTGCCGGTTGACCGAGCTTCACATAGCCAAGACCTACATCAAGCAGCGTTTGCAGCTTGCGATGAATACGAGGCATGTTTTGGAAAAATTCAACTGCATCCTCAATCGTCATATCGAGTACATCAGCGATCGTACGATTTTTATATTTTACTTCCAGTGTCTCACGGTTATAGCGTTGACCTTTACAGATTTCGCAAGGTACATACACGTCCGGTAAGAAGTGCATCTCGATCTTGATAATACCGTCACCACGGCAGGCTTCACAGCGTCCACCCTTAATATTGAAGCTGAAGCGCCCTTTTTTGTAGCCGCGTACTTTGGCTTCATTCGTCTGAGCGAACAAATCACGGATATCATCGAATACACCGGTATAGGTTGCCGGATTGGAACGTGGTGTACGCCCGATTGGCGATTGGTCGATATCGATGACCTTGTCGATATGCTCCAGACCGCGAATCTCACGGTATTGTCCTGGAATCACGCGTGCTTTGTTCAGATCACGAGCCAGCGTTTTGTATAAAATTTCATTTACCAGCGTCGACTTACCGGAGCCGGATACACCGGTTACAGCTGTAAACAGACCGATTGGAATCTTCACATTCACGTTTTTGAGGTTATTTTCCTTTGCGCCGCGTATTTCGAGCCAGCGCTCACCAGGCTGACGACGCTCTAGCGGTACCGGAATGAACTTACGTCCGCTCAAATATTGTCCGGTCAGTGAGTCCGGATGATCCATCACTTCGGCTGGTGTACCGGCTGCAATGACCTGTCCACCATGAATGCCCGCACCCGGGCCAATATCGATAATATGATCCGCAGCCATCATCGTATCCTCGTCATGCTCTACGACGATCAATGTATTGCCCAGATCACGCATATGCTCCAGCGTCTTGATCAGACGATCATTGTCACGTTGATGCAGACCGATACTCGGTTCATCCAAAATGTACAATACGCCTGTCAGACTGGAACCGATCTGTGTTGCCAGACGAATACGCTGCGCTTCACCACCGGACAATGTACCTGCTGCACGCGCCATCGTCAGATAATCCAGACCGACATTGACGAGGAAGCCAAGACGACTGACGATCTCTTTGAGGATCAGACGAGCAATGCTGAATTCCTTTTCGCTCAATTGGATATTTTGGAAGAAATGAAGCGCATCATGAATCGGCAGCTCTGTCGTATCGGAAATATTTTTACCATCAACGCTTACTGCTAGAATTTCGCGTTTCAGACGCTTGCCTTTACATACCGGGCATGGCTTCGCACTCATATAGCCTTCGATATATTCGCGCATACTGTCTGATGACGTATCCTTATAACGACGCTCCAGATTAGGAATAATTCCTTCGAATACAACCTGAGCTTCTTTAATTCGTCCAAAGTCACTTTCATAGCGGAAACGAATCTTTTGTCCATCAGAGCCATTCAGGATCAAATTCATCTGATCGGCTGTCAATTCGGATACAGGAATATCCATCGGAATTTTATAATGCTCGCAGACAGATTTGAGGAATTGTGGATAGTAATTCGATAGACCACCGCTCCACGCCTGAAAAGCACCTTCTTCAATCGTTTTACTTTTGTCAGGAATGAGCAGATCCGGGTCAACGACCATCCGAATCCCGAGACCATCACATTCCGGGCAAGCACCGAATGGACTGTTAAATGAGAACATACGTGGTGACAGCTCTTCAATGCTGAATCCACAGATCGGGCAGGCAAAATTCGAGCTAAAGCGTAGCTCCTCCTGACCGATAATGTCGACCAGTAATTGGCCACCCGACATTTTCAGTGCCATCTCGATCGAATCGGCAAGACGTGCTGTAACATCTTCCTTGATCACGATCCGGTCAACGACGACCTCGATCGTATGCTTTTTATTTTTCTCCAGCTGGATATCCTCAGACAGATCGCGCAGTTCACCATCGACGCGAACCCGTACAAAGCCCTGCTTGGAAATCTCGGCAAATACACTTTTGTGCTCGCCTTTACGACCGGAAATGATAGGCGCCAGAATCTGTAGACGAGTACGCTCTGGATATTCCATAATCCGATCGACCATTTGCTCTACGGTCTGAGACGTGATTTCAACGCCATGATCTGGACAATGTGGATGTCCTACACGTGCAAATAAGAGACGCAGGTAATCATAAATTTCCGTTACCGTACCGACAGTAGAACGCGGGTTACGGCTTGTTGTTTTCTGGTCAATGGAAATCGCTGGCGATAATCCATCAATCGAATCCACATCCGGCTTGTCCATTTGACCGAGGAACTGTCGTGCATAGGCAGACAGCGATTCTACGTAACGGCGCTGTCCTTCCGCATAGATCGTGTCAAACGCGAGCGAGGACTTGCCCGATCCGCTCAAACCGGTTAATACGACAAAGCTGTCGCGCGGAATCTGAATATCGATATTTTTAAGATTGTGCGCGCGGGCACCCTTGATCTCAATAAATTTGTTCAGCAAAGCTCCAACCTCCAACTCCGGTGCTTCCGGAAGAATCAATATGCGAATCTACATGCCTGATGAACAGGTATGACGAAATGCTCCGCATAAGCTATTTAGTAACATATAAGATACATATTAAAATGCATCTAGTATTCGTCATTTATTCTTTATGGTTTATCTATGATAAAGGTTGTCAGGAATCCTTCCTAAATAACAGGAAGGATTGTCCGACAACCTTTGATGTAAGTCTGTTCATGTTGAGTGTGTCTAGCTCATCTCTGCGCGTAGTTCAAGCACCGCATCGCGCAGCTCAGCTGCACGTTCAAACTGCAAGTCCTTCGCAGCTGCCTTCATCTCGCCTTCTAAACGCTCGATGAGAGCAACGCGTTCGCGCTTGGACATTTTCGCCTTGGATGCTTCTGCCATATAATCGGCTTTGCCCTCGGCAACCTTGGTGGCTTCGATCACATCGCGTACCTTTTTGCGAATCGTCTGTGGTGTAATGCCATGCTTCTCATTGTAAGCCACCTGAACGCTACGGCGGCGCTCGGTTTCCTGCATCGCCCTCGCCATGGAATCCGTAATCTTATCACCATACATGATAACGCGACCTTCGGAGTTACGTGCCGCACGACCGATCGTCTGAATCAATGAACGTTCAGAACGCAGGAATCCCTCTTTATCGGCATCCAGAATGGTCACCAGCGATACTTCAGGCAAGTCCAAACCTTCCCGAAGTAAGTTGATCCCGACGAGTACATGGAACGTACCCAGACGAAGATCGCGTAGAATCGCCATCCGCTCCAGTGTCTTGATATCAGAGTGCATATACCTGACCTTAATACCGACTTCTTTTAAATAGTCGGTGAGGTCTTCCGCCATCTTCTTCGTGAGTGTCGTCACAAGCACACGCTCGTCGCGCTCAATCCGCTGTCTGATCTCACCGATCATATCATCGATCTGACCTTTCGTTGGTCGTACCTCAATGATCGGATCAAGCAAACCAGTCGGACGGATAATCTGCTGCGCCATCGTATCGCAATGTTCCAGCTCATACGGCCCTGGAGTCGCGGAAACAAAAATCATCTGACCAACCTTTTGCTCAAATTCTTCAAACTTGAGCGGGCGGTTATCCAGTGCAGATGGTAAACGGAAACCGTGATCGACCAGTACATTTTTACGCGCCTGGTCACCATTGTACATGGCACGAATCTGTGGCAAGGTCACGTGCGACTCGTCAATCACGACAAGCATATCGTCTGGAAAATAATCAAGCAGCGTATACGGCGTTTCGCCGCGCTCGCGGAAGGTGAGTGGTCCCGAGTAGTTCTCGATACCGGAACAGAAACCAATCTCCTTCATCATCTCCAGATCATAACGTGTACGTTGTTCCAAACGCTGCGCTTCCAGCAGCTTGCCTTGCTCACGGAACAGAGCCAGTTGCTGCTCCAGCTCACGCTCGATATTGCCAATCGCTACACGCATCGTCTCTTCTTTGGTAACAAAGTGAGACGCTGGGAAAATCGCAATATGATCACGTTCACCGACCAGCTCACCAGTCAGTACATCGATCTCGGTAATACGTTCGATCTCGTCACCAAACAGCTCCACACGAACCGCCTGTTCACCGCGTGAAGCCGGGAAAATCTCAATCACATCACCGCGTACACGGAATGTACCACGTACAAAGTTAATATCATTACGCTGATACTGAATATCAACCAGTCGCGACAAAATTTCGTTACGCGACTTTTCCATGCCTACTCGTAACGATAGTAACAAACCACCGTAGTCCTGCGGAGAACCGAGACCATAAATACACGATACACTGGCTACGATAATCACGTCGCGACGTTCAAACAGCGAACTGGTCGCCGAGTGGCGCAGTTTATCGATCTCTTCGTTAATACTGGAGTCTTTTTCGATATACGTGTCTGAGGATGGAATATACGCCTCAGGCTGATAATAATCATAATAGCTGACAAAATAATCGACCGAGTTATTCGGGAAAAATTCTTTGAACTCGCTCGCCAGCTGCGCAGCCAGTGTCTTATTGTGTGCAATGACCAAGGTTGGTCGCTGTAAACGTTCGATCGTCTGCGCGATCGTAAAGGTCTTACCTGTACCGGTCGCACCGAGCAGCGTTTGAAACTTTCTGCCCTCGTGTACGCCTTCGACTAATTCCTCAATCGCTCTAGGCTGATCGCCCTGCGGGGAAAATTCCGACTGTATCTCAAATTTTTTGGAGCTGACAACAATATCGTTCATTGCCCTGCATCACCCTATCGTCTAAAATATAAATTACGCGTGCCCGATAATAACAAAAGAGACCGTACATGGGAATGCCCGGTACAGTATACTTTACCCAGCGTTCGCTGAAGCGGCACATCCCGAATGAACGAATCTCGTTAATGGTACATATTCACCATGCCATCCGTCCCTTGAAGCGCACTGCATGAATCATTTGACATATGCAGTACATGAATCAACATATCCGCGCAAAGATTTGCAAAATGATGGATATTGCCAAACGCTCCAAATGGTTAAATAATGATATAGCAACGTTCTGTCCCGACCGTGTCGTAGCCCTGAAAATCCTCTCAGGATTTAACAGTACGAGCACCGGAATAGGAATGTTTGTTCCCTTCTATTATACTCTTCGAAACCTATTTATGCAATTGAAACAGCGTCTGTAAACAACACTTTTTTCAATTATTTTCATATGAATCAGATGAAGATACAGCATATACACCACTGTCCCTTCATCGATACTCACGTTCCAGTACAGACTTCGCTTCCCGCATGCAGAACAGGAGATGGATACATGGATTTGACAACAATTATTGGAATTATTGCAGGTATTGCTGCATTGATCGGGGGGTTTTTATGGGAAGGCGGCGACGCTGGTGGCTTGATTCAAGGTGCTGCCGCATTAATCGTATTTGGGGGAACTGCGGCAGCTGTGGTGATCAGCTTTCCGGCATCTCGTCTTAAAAAGGTTCCGCAGGCCATCATGACGGTATTCATTCCAGCGCGCACAGATAATGAGCAATTGATCGAGGATGTGGTCAATATGTCGATGCATGCGCGCCGTGCTGGTGTACTGGCACTGGAGCCACAGGCAGTTTCACATGAGAATGCTTTCTTACGTGAAGGCTTGCAGCAAGTTGTAGATGGAACCGATCGTGATGTGATTCGTCAGATTTTGGAGCTGGAGATGGGCAAGACGGAGCAGGAATATGAGCAGTATGCCAAAATCTTTGACTCTGCGGGTGGATATGCACCTACGATGGGGATCATCGGTACCGTTATGGGTCTCATCCAAGTACTCAGCAGTCTCAATGAACCGACAGGGCTGGGCGCTTCGATTGCAGTTGCGTTTACAGCAACACTTTATGGGGTAGCCAGCGCCAATCTGATCTTCCTGCCGCTCGCCTCCAAAATTCGCGCACGTGCCGAATTAGAGATTCAAACGATGGAAATGCTGCTGGAAGGTATCCTATCTATTCAAAATGGTGAAAATCCACAGCTTGTTCGTCGTAAACTGGAGACATTTGTGACCGGACAAGATAACGGGTATGATAACAGCCCGGCATCCATGAAGGAGGAATAACGATGGGACGTTATTCTCGCCGCCAATCCAAGTCAACCGGACATGATCATAAGGATCGCTGGTTGATCACGTACGCCGATCTGATCACACTGCTGCTGATCTTCTTTGTCGTTATGTATTCGGTTAGTCAGATTGACTCAGACAAATATAAAGTACTGACCGAATCGCTACAGCTTACGTTTCAGAGTCAAAACTCAATTCTCGATGGCGGCAAAGGCGTAACGGGAACTGCTGGACAAAGTGTTAATAATGGCGGTAAAGGCAATCAACAAGGGCAAAACGGACAAACTCCCCAAGGACAGCAAAATAGCTCTGGACAGGAGACACTCACCAATCGCGAGCAAGCGTTTCGTGAACAGGAGCGCGAGCTCGCTAACCTGATGCAAGTCATTCAAAACTATGTACAAACGAACAATCTGCAAGGGCAGGTGTCTGTCGTGGACAAGCCGCAGGGCATCTCGATTACACTGAGCGATCAGTTTTTATTTGATGAAGGGAAAGCCGATCTGAAGTCAGGCTCGCTTGGAACGCTTGCTCGATTAGCTAGTCTGTTCCAATCGATTAACACCACGATCAGCATTGAGGGACATACGGATAATTTGCCGATTGTGTATGCGTCTCGCTACAAGGATAACTGGGAGTTGTCAGGTGCACGGGCGCTATCCGTGCTGCGCTATTTTATCGATGTGAAGAAGCTGGATCAATCGAAGTTTCAATATGCCGGCTATGGAGCTACACGTCCAACCGCAGATAACTCCACACCAGCTGGACGGCAAAAAAATCGGCGGGTAGAGATTATTGTACTGCGTCAGCTACAAGAATAGATTGGTTATAATAAAAGAGAAGGCACTCACTAATGAGTGCCTTCCCTTTTGATTTGGGATCAATGATCCCTTTTACGACTACGTTTGGGTAAGCCGACCCATCCATCAGCAGCCGCTGTTGGCTCTGTAGAGGATCGTGGCTGTGTAGCTTCTGGCAATACAGATTCCGATTCCATATCAGACGGCGCTGTGGATCTGTTAGCATCGTCTGGATTGGATGTAGGCACCGTCTTTGTTAAAGATACGGGTGCCTTCTCTTCAATACGCTGTGTCACGTCCTCAGACTGCGTCTGCTCCGCTTGCTTGCTAGTACTCTTCCTTGTCTGAATACGCTTCGAATTGCGGTTAGAATCGCCTACAGCCTGTCTGGATGGAGTAGCCAGACTCTCATCGCCTGCTGTAAGCATCATTTGGCTCCGTGCTCCGCCTTTACTCACGACAGGCTTACGAAGCAAATGAAAGGCATTCAAGCGCTGGACTTCCCTTGTTACTACAGCATCATCTTCCGGTACGAAGATCATACCTAGCTGATGATGCTCGCCAGCATAGATTGCACGTTGTAAAAACTTACTCTCTCCATCCCGATTCAGTACCTCCAGCTTACAAAAAGCTGGATTCATCCGTAGTGCTTCATGTAGCGATTGCGGGCTGTGCACTTGAACCCCATTCGCCTTAAACATCGTCTCGGCTGATTGGATACCTAGCTCATCGGCAGGGCTGCCTGGAATGACAGCCAGTATGCGCAGACCACGCAGGGAATGGGTGTACATCGGCATCCGCTCCGCCTCCTGACGGCGGCTGCTATAGGCGATATATTCGCGCCAGATCACACCGATCCAGATACCCAGCAGTGCCAGCGGCTGCCACCAGTAAGCAGCAACAGCCAGAATGATCAGCACCGCACTGCTCTGCCAGAGCTGCTTGGAAATGATGCGAGCTTTGGTCTGTGGCAAATCACTCTGTGTCAGCACACTCGTACCGATCATGACAGGCAATACAGCCAGCGTTACACCTGCACTCCAGGCTTCGCCGCCATGCAGCGGCTGCCATGGCAACAGCCAGCCGCCAGCCGCTGGCACGAGTAGCCAGACTGGAATCGGCCAGAACGCATCCAGTGTATATCCGCCTACAGGCTTGCCTCGTTTCCCTTCAATTGCCACTGGCGAAGACAGACCTGGCGCCTGCATGCGAAACAGCACGGCTTCTGCAATATGCAGCAATACAGCCAGCGCGAATAATCCCATCCAATCCGTTTGACGAATAGCATCAATCATAGTTCCGAGCCATCCAGCTGCTGGCGTGTCCGGTATGAACCACAGCACCATATACACGATACTGAGTAATGCCAGCGCATCCAGCAGATGAGCAAGACGCAGACGGAATAACGATAAGAGCACGATCAGCCCAGCAATACCCCATAATAGCTGCGGCTGTGTATGTATACCTACACCCGTCATTAGCAGTGAGATCAGTACGCCAACGAGCAAGCCGGCTCCTACCGTGCGCAGCACGCGCCCGGCGTAAATATGCACGCGAATGTTAAACAATCGCCTTTCCAATAGCCCCTGCCGCCGATAATGCAGCAGTACAGACAGTAAAAATATATAATAAAACGGTTGCGTAAGTAGCGATACGATGATTTCCAGTACAATGTGCAGCGTTGTGCCCAGTATCTCCACTACGGCTCACTCCCCTTTGTGTTCCCATTCCAGTCATCGATATACATCGTGTCAAGTAATCGGCGTGATGATTCAATCCATTCTATTGTATCGAAATGTATCCAAAAAAAGAAGGCTGCGCACAGCCTTCTCTGGAATCATTTGTATTAACGTGAATCGATCTCAAAAGTTGCGCTTACTTGGCTGCGCTAACCTGCTTTTCCACACCTGCAATCGCTTTGTTCAGTTGAACATCATATTGCGGGTCTTGAATATGCTTGATCAGTGCTGCTTCCAATGCCGCGGCTGTTTTCGCATCGATCTTGCCTGTTTGCTCCAGCTTTTGCTCTGCCTGGAATGCACGAACCTCCGTTTCGGTACTCCGGTCAAAGTAGCCGTCTTTACGATCGACCTTGTAGCCAAGACCTGCTAACATGATCTGTGCATTTTTTACATTGTCATTGTTCATGTCGTAGGCAAGCACGGTATCGGTATTGATTGGTGTCACCGTATAGTAATCCGGTGGTGCTACCGCGACGTCAGGCTTGATGCCTTTTTTGTGAATCCAGTCGCCGTTTGGTGTGAGCCATTTGGCGATGGTGATTTTGATCAGGCTACCATCATTGAACAGATTGTCCATGCTCGTCTGTACGGTTCCTTTACCATACGTCGTTTCGCCATACAATGTCGCACCTGCGGACTGCTTGAGTGCTCCGGCAAGAATCTCCGACGCACTGGCACTGCCACCATTGGTTACGACTGCAATTGGATAATCCACGCTCTGACCGCTAGAATTCGCAACCTGACGCTGTCCTTTGCGGTCTTCGATCTGAACGATCGGCTTGCCCTTGGCGATTAATTGAGATGCCATATCTTCCACAACAGACAATACGCCGCCTGGATTGTTACGCACGTCGATCACAAGACCCTTCATCCCCTGCGATTGCAGCTTGGTCAGCTCTTGCTTGAAGCGCTCGGCTGTATTGAGCGAGAACTGCGTAATCTCGATAACGCCGATCTTATCGCCTGTCATGCGCGCATAGACGGTTTCCATTGCGATATCGTCGCGTGTAATTTTAAAAGTCATCGTTTCCTTGCTGCCAGCACGCTGAACCTCCAGCTGAGCAACCGAGCCTTTTTCGCCGCGAATTTTAGCCACTGCGGCATTCAGATCGCTACCAGACAGCTTCTCGCCATTCACGGAAACGATAATATCCTTCGCACGCAGACCTGCTTTTTCCGCAGGGGAGCCCTTAATCGGTGCAACGATAACGACATTTCCGTTATCCTGCGATACCTCCGCGCCGATACCGGTAAATGAACCTGCGATCGATTCGCTGAACTGGCTCGCTGTATCGGTATCCATATAGCTAGAATACGGATCACCCAGCGCTTCCATCATGCCGTTGATCGCACCATCGACCAGCTTGCTTTCATCCACATTCTGATAATAATTGCTCTCGATCAGGCTAGCGACTGTACTTAACTTACTTTTCTCCTGATCGTTCAGACCACCACCGCTGAGTGCGCCCAGTACGCCCTGACCCATCGAGGCTCTCTGCACAAAGGATGGCAAATTCACTACAGCCAGCGTCAGCACGCTGCTGAGTACCATCATGGCAACCACAAGCAGAGCTACCGTGCGTTTTCTCATCATGTAAGACCGCCTTTCTAAGCTAAAACCGGCTTGTCCATCATCCTCCACCTAAAGGGAAGGACGATGAACAGCCGGAATCGCAATCGTATTACAGGTATCCCATTGGATCTACAGGCGATCCATTTACACGTACTTCAAAGTGACAGTGAGGACCGGTTGAATTCCCTGTGGAACCGACCTCAGCAATCTTTTGTCCGCGGCTGACGCTTTGTCCAACCTGTACCATCACACCGCCATTGCGAATATGACCGTACAGCGTCTGGATGCCATTACCGTGATCGATAATAACTGCATTACCATATCCGCTCATCGCACCAGCAACCACGACCGTACCGCCATCTGCTGCGGTAATGTCTGTTCCTTGCGGAGCCGCAAAGTCGACACCTGCATGTAGCTTATAAATACCGGTTACTGGATTTGTACGATAGCCGAATGGTGAAGACAAGCGTGCGCCAGATACTGGCACGCTCAGCGTACCGCTTCCGCTACCTTGATAACCACCGCCGCCTCCGCCACCGGAGGAGCTACCGCCACCACCGCTAGCTGCGCTGCGCGCTGCTGCTTCAGCCGCCGCACGTGCTTCCGCTGCGGCACGCTCCTGTGCTTCGATTGAAGTTTTCTCGCGATATAGAGCGGCACGTTTGTCTGCCAGATCCCACAACGCTTGCTCTTGCTCTGCTGTCGTATCTTCGGCATTTTGAATTTGTAGATCGTATTTAGCAATCAGGCGTTGCTTTTCGTTTTCTTTTGCATCCAGCTCGCCCTTACGCTTCGCTTTTTCGGCATATAATCCTTTTGCCAGCGCATAGTCTGCTTTTAATTTATTTTGCGTCACAATGACGAATTGTTTATCTTTTTCATGCTGTGCCAGAATGTCCTGATCCTGATCCACGATCATACGCAGGGAATCTGCACGCTCGACAAAGTCGGAAAAGCTGTTCGCAGACATCAACACATCCAGATACGAAACCATACCATCGGTGTACATCATACGTACTCTTGTATCAATCATGCCTTCTCTTGCTTTGATCCGCTCTTGAGCTTCAGTCAGATCCTTTTTCGCCTGTCTCAACCCTGTTTCGGTTTTCGTGATGTCATTGGACACGCGGGCAATCTGACTATTTACTTCATTGATGGCGTTCAGCACAATACCCAGATCATGCTTGGCAGCTTTTCGCAATGCAGAAGACTTCTCGCGCTGTGCCTCAGCAGCTTTCTGTTGCTGTTTCGCTTCTCGTGCCTGTTTCTCGACAGCTTTCAATTCCTGCTGAATGTCACTCGATGATTTGGCTGCGGATGCCTGTGCAGGCGGAAGTAATGCAGCGGCCAATAAGATGGCGGCCATAATTGATGCGGCTTTTTTCAACTTTTATTCCCATCCTTTATATCCAGTAGGTTATTTTAAATAGTCGTTTCCGGCGCTCAGCAATTACGTCATTTTCATTTATCGGCAACTTTAAGTGATCTGTTATAGGTCTACAGTCCTTTTTGGTAAAAATTAGGACTATTTTTAAAAATTAAACTTTCAGGAAGCGACGAATCGATACCGTACTTCCCCAGATGCCAATCAAGACGCCCAGAACGAGCAGTAATCCGCCGAGCCATAGCCATACCTTCTGTAATGGCACCAGCGTAATGAGCGTTCCGAGACTGAGTGAAGACTGTGCTGCATGAACCAGCTGCTGATATCCGACGAACAGAATCGCAATCGTAACGAGTGCTCCAATTCCACCCAGCAGTGCACCTTCAATGAAGAATGGCCAGCGGATAAATTGATTGGTCGCCCCAACCAGCTTCATAATACTAATCTCACGACGACGTGCCAGAATCGTAACCCGAATCGTGTTAGCAATGAGGAACATCGCCATCAATGCCAGTGCAGCAACCAGTACCAGACCGATATTGCGGATCAGATCAGTTACCTTAAACAGGGTCTCAATCGTCTCACCACCATAGCGTACTTTGAGGATCGGCTTCTCAACATGCTCATTGTTGAGGGCTTCGATCTTCTGTGCGACAAATGGCACCGTGCTCGCTTCGACAACCTGTACACGCAGTGCATCAGGTAACGGGTTGTTATTTTCGGCATAGCCTTCCAGGAAGTTCTCGCCGCCTTCGCCGAGGTTTTGACGCAGCTCCTTCAAGCCTTCATTTTTCGGAATGTAGGTGATGTTGCTAACCTCTGGCATTTTGCTGATCTCGCTTTGCAGCTGCTCACGCAGCGACTGGCTGACATTCAGCTCTAAAAATACATTGATCTCGACCTGGCTGTCTGCCTTATCGGTCAACTGATTCACATTGTAGACGAGTAAAATGAACACGCCCAAAATTAATAAAGACACAATAATGGAGGTAATGGATGCCACCGACATCCATCCGTTGCGGAACACGCTTCGAAAACCTTCCCGCAAGTGTCGCAAGAAGGTACTAAAATTCATAACCGTACTCCCCTCTGATCTGATCTCGTACAATCTGTCCATTCTCGATCGCGAGCACGCGGCGACGCATCGAGTTAACGATATCCTTGTTATGAGTGGCCATAATAATGGTCGTACCGCGGAAATTAATCTCATCCAGCAATTGCATAATGCCAAACGATGTCTCCGGGTCCAGGTTACCTGTCGGCTCATCGGCAATAATGACGGACGGGTTGTTCACGATCGCGCGCGCAATCGCAATCCGCTGCTGCTCACCGCCAGACAGATGATCGGGATAGCGATTCGCTTTGCTTTGCAAGCCTACCAGCTCCAGCACTTCCATCACGCGCTTCTTCATCTGCTTGCGCGGCGCTTCAATAACTTCCATAGCAAAAGCGATATTTTCATAAGCCGTTAGCTTCGGCAACAGACGGAAATCCTGAAACACCACACCGATGTTACGGCGCAGCAAAGGAATCTTACGCTGCTTGAGCTTGCCAAGATTGAATCCATTGACAGAAATCTGCCCCTTGGTCGGCTTTTCCTCTCGATACATCAGCTTCATAAATGTCGATTTCCCTGCTCCAGAGGGGCCGACTACATATACAAATTCATTACGGTCAATTTTGACGGAAACGCCTTGTAGCGCATGTGCACCATTCGCATACGTTTTCCATACGTCCTGCATCTCGATCAATTCATCACTTCCTAATTACAGGTTCAGGGCCAATGTGCAAGGCCAGGTGATCAGGCTTTGTAGCTGGCCTATGTATCGCCCAATTTCAGCAGGCATGACATAATTCCACAATCTCTATTGTAACAAATTCGTTACCTGCTGGGTACTATAATAACCTGAAAATATCCGTAGAATCAAAAAACGATCGATTTCATTTTTGTCATGAAATCGATCGTTCCTGTTATAGTGCGGCTTGCCGCTTGTTGATACAACTTATGAAGAGGTCTGTTCTCCAGCAGCTCGCTTGCCGCTTTGACGAGAGCTGGTTACCGCTCGCGCACTTCCCATGAGCGAAACGGCAACAAGCGCACAGACCGCAGGCACGATTGCCCAGCCAAATGTACCCGCTACTGAATGCGTCAACGCCTGCCGAATCACATCCAGCACACCGGCTGGAATCTGCGATTGCATCTGCTCCGATAATAATGCACGTGGATCCACCTGTGACAGATCCATGCCTGCTGGCAGTGCACCTCCACCAAGCTGTTGCTGCAATTGTCCGTTTAGCAGACTGCGCTGAATTAGACCGAAAATAGTCACGCCGACCGACATCCCCAGCGAGCGGACAAACGATAGTGTCGAGTTCGCCGCACCACGCTGGCGAACATCGAACTCCTGAATCCCACTAATCCCCAGTACGGAGAACGAGAAGCCGATTCCAAAGCCCGTAATGATCAGATCCAGCACCAGCAGCCAGCTTGGCGTATCGGCCTTGAGCTGACTCAGTAGCACCATTCCGATAATAAAGACGATGGCAGAGAACATCATAATGCGGCGGAAGGTCATTTTATTAACCAGAATCCCACCGACCATCGCTGCAATCACCGAGCCAATCGTCATCGGCATCAGCGTCAGACCCGAATTGACAGCTGTACCGCCAGTTACCCCCTGCACATAGATCGGGATATACAGAGTAACCGTAATAAATGCCGCCCCATAGAAAAATCCAGCAGCGACACTCCCTGCAAACAGACGCTGACGGAACATCGGAAAGGATACAATCGGCTCAGCCGCTTTCCGCTCCGCAAAAACAAAGCCAATCGATAGCACGACAAAGCATGCCAGCAAGCCTAATATGAATGGCGAGCTCCATGCATACGTGCCGCCACCTAGCTCCAGTGCAAACATAAGCGATACGACCGCACCTACAAGCAGTGTCGCACCTGTCCAGTCGATGCGCTGACGTGAACGCTCCAGCGATTCACGATAAAAGATCGCGATTAGCAGCAACGACAAAATGCCCAGCGGTACATTAATGTAAAAGACCCAGCGCCAGCTAGCATATTCGGTAATATACGCACCCAGCAGCGGCCCAAATAAGCTGGACATGCCAAATACCGCTCCAAGCAATCCCGTCATCTTACCACGCTTTTCCGGTGGAAAGGAATCAAATACGATCGTAAACGCAATCGGTACCAGCGCACCGCCGCCAATCCCTTGAATAGCTCGATATAGACTAAGCTGCACAATCGACTGTGCCGTACCGCACAGAATCGAACCGAGCATAAACATAATCAGACCGAATATAAAAAATCGTTTACGTCCATACATATCGGACAGCTTACCAAAGATCGGTGTGCCTGCCAGTGAAGCGACCAGATAGGCCGACGTTACCCATACAAACTGATCAAATCCACCCAGATCGCCAACAATGGTCGCAATCGAGGTTGCGACGATCGTGTTATCAATCGAAGCGATAAATATACCCAGCAGCAGTCCGGCTATGATCCAGCCTGTTGCATTTTTCTTCCCGGCCTGCGCCGCCATTCCATTCATGATGGTCACTCCCTGCTCTAAATTCATGCTCCGCAAAATGCGTCATACGTTACTATTAACACATTATCACGTGAATGACCCATTGGTCATTATAGAATTTTGAATTATTTTTGAGCAGTGGATTGGAATATTCAATTGGAGCAGTGAATATGAAATGAAAAGTATATTTCCATCTCTTACAGTTCCGCGTCTTCTTCTTTAAAAATAACTCGCCCACAGCCTGCCGCTGCTAGTGCGGAAACGCGAACGATGTTACCAGAATACGCATCATAAAAAAGCCAGCCCGGCATGAAGAGCGTTCCCTCGATCAATACGATCCGAAGAGACACATATTTCATTCCGAACTGACTGTAACTCATTGACTATACACGAATAATGATGAATGACTGGAATACACGAGCAGTAAGGATTTTGGAAGAAATCATTTTGAAGAAGCGTTTTGAACATGCTCAATGAAAAACAGAAATTCATTGCTCCGCATATCACCCTTTCAAGTTTTCCAACTGCAATGTGATCTTTTCAAAGGATGCTTTTATCCGTATCCCAACACGCTACTCGCCAATCCTAAGCTTACTTTACTCCGAACGCGCTGCCACTGAACGTCGCTCAACTAGCTCCGTTCCGAGGAAGATCAATTCCTCGCCAGCACACTGCTCGCTAATACGCTCCAAAATCTTCGTCGCACCATGCGCACTAATTTGCTCAATCGGACGCTTCACGGTTGTTAACGCTGGGTTGGTATACATCGAAAAGTTAATATCATCGAATCCAACAATCGACAGCTCCTCTGGCACCTTGATTCCCATCTCAAATGCAGCATTCATCGCACCAATTGCCATATCATCATTCGAACAAAAGACGGCTGTTGGTGGTGAATCGAGCTGTAGCAATGCATCCATCGCCTGATAGCCACTTTCCGTGCTATAGCGACCGGGTACAATATAGCTCGCTGGAATCGTAATCCCTGCTGTTTTCATTGCATCCAAAAAGCCGGTACGACGCTGCTCCGCAGACTTGAAGCCCTTCATTCCTTCAATAAGCGCAATGCGGCGGTGGCCCTGCTTAATCAGGTATTCTCCTGCATGCTGCGCGCCCTCACGGTCATTCGATACAATATTCACAAAGCTACCATCAGGAATAAGACGGTTCAGCACCACCAGTGGAATCTCCTGACCGACAACGTGCTCAATAAACGCATTATCATCATCGCTCTGACTCATTAAAATAATGCCATCAAATCGCTTCGGATGAATCGTGCTGTAATCCTCATAATCATCAATCCCACGCACGAACAGATTATACTCAATTCCGATCACCGAATTCACACCCCGAATCGTATCCGCAAAAAAGCTGCTACTCGTTCCATGCGATAGACTGGTGAAAAACAGTCCAATCGTATGCGAACGCTGCAATACAAGACTTTTTGCGTTATAGTTCGGCGTATAATTCAGCTGACGTGCAATTTCAACAATTTTGCGCTTGGTGACTTCTTTAATTAATGGACTATTGTTGAGCGCTCTGGATACGGTCGTATGCGACACATTAGCCAGCCTGGCAATATCTTTAATGGTAGATGCCATATGCATACCTTCCTTTTATCGTCACTTGTACTGGAGATGTTCGACCTGCATCGTTCCCAAGCATCATTAATCGAAAAACTCCATATGTGTTTTTTCCTGCTTATAGTATTCGAGGCGATCCTGCAAGGTGCCTGTATGAAATTCAAATTTATGACCATCCGGGTCTGTAAAATAGATCGATTGCTTATCCCGCTCATCCCGCGGACGACCCGACAATATATTCACCTTCAAAGTGACCAATTGATCATATAACTGATCCAGCTCTGCTTCATCCACAGAGAAAGCGAGATGCGTATACGAATATTGAATTTCCGTACGCGGGATATCCGTTTCCAGATTGAGTGCGAGCCAGATTCCATTTACGTCAAGATAGGCGGTTGTTCTGCCTTTAACCAGTAGCCTGGCACCCAGTACCTGCTCGTAAAAGGTAATCGACCGCTCCAGATCGGATACGGAAAATAGTAAGTGATTAATACCTTTAATCGACAATCGTTTCACCTCAATATGGTTAACCTGCTAATCTACACCTAACCATACCATATTATTTCTGCCGCATGTTAGCGCTATTATTATGGTTCCATGCTTCAATTCTATTCGTCTATGCAAATATGCAAACAGAGTCTTCCCTGCCGCTACTTCATCATACACGGCAACAGGAAGACTCTGTATACACTGGCGCTTAAACTATGCTTGAAATTAGGAATGTAGTTCGATCATTCATGATTGCTCATCAAATCCATCCATTCACAGGTAGTTACCAATTACAAATTAACAATTAGGACACCGGTACAACCGCTGGAAAGCCAAAATACTGCTCTGCATTGTGATAGCAAATATTAGCGACCATCTCACGCAGTAACTCATCGTCATCCGGTGCTTCGCCTCGTTCGACCCAGCTTCCGAGCAGATCACAGAGCAGACGACGGAAGTACTCATGCCGTGTATACGACAGGAAGCTGCGCGAATCGGTCAGCATACCGACAAAGCGTGCCAGCACACCGTAGTTAGCCAGAATACGCATCTGCTCCAGCATGCCATCCCGGTGATCATTGAACCACCATGCTGTACCGAACTGAATTTTACCCGCGATACCACCGCCCTGGAAGCTACCAGCCACACTGGCAAGCACCTGGTAATCGTTCGGATTGAGCGAGTAGAGAATCGTTTTCGGTAAGCCGCCTGCGGTCTCCATCCCGTCCAGTAGTCCTCTCAGCGGAACAGCGATTGCCCCATCGTTGACGGCATCATAGCCAGTATCCGGGCCAAGACGGCGAAACATCGGCGTATTGTTGTTACGCAGCGCATGAATATGAAGCTGCATCGCCCAATCTAGCTCGCGATACAGTCCTGCCAGAAATACAAGCGTATACGATTTGTGCTTGGCTTCTTCCTCGGCAGTTACACGACCTTCCTGTAATGCTTTGGCAAAAATACGGCTTGCTTCCTCACGCGTCGTATCTGCATACACCAGCACATCAAGCGCATGATCCGATACTCGTCCACCTGCGTCATGGAAAAAGCGCACACGTTGCTCCAACGCCTGTAAAAATTCATCATAGCTATTCACTTCACGTCCATGCACCTTGCTCAGCTGATCCAGCCACGGACGGAACGTATCCCGATTGATTTCCAGCGCCTTGTCTGGACGAAAGCTTGGCAGCACAAGTGTATGAAAATCGCTTAATTCCCGAATAGCCGTATGATGCTCTAAGGAATCAACCGGATCATCGGTTGTACACACTACCGTTACCTTGGATCTGGTAATCAGATCGCGTGCACCAAAGCCTTCGCCCTGTAGCTGCTTGTTCACCTTTTCCCAGATTGCAGGTGCAGTCTGCTCATTCAGCAGCTCATATACGCCAAAAAAGCGTTGCAGCTCCAGATGCGTCCAGTGATGAAGCGGATTACCGATTAATTGCGGCACCGTACGCGCCCAGGCAAGAAATTTATCATAATCATCGGCATCGCCTGTGATGTATCGCTCGTCTACGCCGTTGGCGCGCATCACTCTCCATTTGTAGTGATCGCCATACAGCCATGCCTCGGTGATGTTTTTAAATGTTTTGTTATCGCGAATCTCCTGCGGGCTAAGGTGACAATGGTAGTCAATAATCGGCATATCCTTGGCGGTTTCATGATACAGGCGGATCGCTGTTTCACTATTCAGCAAAAAGTTCTCATCCAGAAACTTACGGGCCATACCTCTTCATTCCTTTCGCATCGGGCTGATGATGGATTTTGTTAACGTGAACATTTTTTATAGTTTTATTGTATACGTTTTCAGATATTACGCAAGGGGGAATTGATTTGGGAGATGAGATTGAGCTTAGAGGAGCGTTAGTAGAGCTTTTAGAGCTTTTAGAGCTTTTAGAGCTTTTAGAGCTTTTAGAGCTTTTAAGAGTCGTAGTGCTGAGGCATCCATCACTTGCGGTAAGGAATAAGGGAACGGACTCGGGTGGAGCCGCGGGAATCTACTGGATTGGGAGTAAAGGTAGATTCCCGCCCCTCCAAAGTCGTCCTTTTCCCTTATTTCCTTCCCTCCGTTCCGTAATTATCGCAATCTACGAAGTTGCAAAAAATATAAGCATAGCAGCGTTTAGGGGATTTTTTTAAGTTCTTTAAGTTCTTTAAGTTCTTTAAGTTCTTTTAGTTCTTTTAGTTCTTTTAGTTCTTTTAGTTCTTTTAGTTCTTTTAGTTCTTTTAGTTCTTTTAGTTCTTTTAGTTCTTTTAGTTCTTTTAGTTCTTTTAGTTCTTTTAGTCTCAAGTGTACGCTGTAATTGCTATATTCGTTCACTCCATAATATGTAGAACTTAATAGAGTTTTTAATCGAATGGAGATAATAATATGTCACTTAAACATGTCGGATTCACCTACATAATCTTCAATCTTTGAGCGTACTTTAAGTACAGCACTTCAAGCCTTGATACAACTGCTATGATGAGAAAGCTCGCTTTTAATGGTGAACGACCGCAATAATTAACCCTTCAACTATAAGTACAATAATCATTCATTAATGCAGCAATAATAAACTACAGCAACACTAATGAAGCTTGCTCATACTTGAAAGGTGGTAAGTACAGCAAAAAAGCTCATGCACACTTATCTTGCGAAAAGTGAGGCATGAGCTTTTCAGGTTTTAATTTATGTTGGTTTTAGAGCAGCTGCTGGGTATGGGCTGTGTAGCCAATGTATTTGCTTTGCAGATACATCCTGCAACTATGCGACATGCCTGGCTTAGGAATTAAGCGTGTTGCTCTAACCATGTTGTGGTGTGTTGAAGCTTGCTGCCTGCGCGTTCGATGGCTTGTTCGACCTGTACGGTTGCTGTGCCGCCGTAGACGTTGCGGGCGTTAACGACGGTTTCCGGTTGCAGGACGTGGTAGATGGTGTCGTCGAACAGGGGAGAGAATTGTTGGAATTCTTCCAGGCTCAGGTCGAGCAGGTATTTGCCTTCCTGAATGCAGTACAGGACAGTTTTACCGATCACTTCATGCGCTTGGCGGAAAGGGAGTCCTTTTCCGACGAGGAAGTCAGCGATGTCGGTTGCGTTGGAGAAGTCTTTGTTTACGGCTTCGCGCATGCGTCCGGTGTTGACCTTCATCGTTGCGATCATCGGTGCGAATAGCTGTAATGCGCCTTCCAAGGTAGCAACGGTATCGAACATGCCCTCTTTGTCTTCCTGCATGTCTTTGTTGTACGCCAATGGAAGCGACTTGAGTACAGTCAGCAGACCGATCAGGTTACCGTAAACACGACCGGTTTTACCGCGTACGAGTTCGGCTACGTCCGGGTTTTTCTTTTGTGGCATGATGCTGCTGCCTGTGCAGAAAGCATCGTCTAGCTCGATAAAATTAAACTCGGTGCTGCTCCACAGTACCAGCTCTTCGCTCAGACGAGACAGATGTGTCATGATCAGCGAAGCACCTGCAAGGAACTCGACGATAAAGTCGCGATCACTTACAGCATCCAGACTATTTTCGTATACACCATCAAAGCCAAGCTGCTCGGCTACAAAATGGCGATCAATTGGGAATGTCGTTCCTGCCAGTGCGCCTGCGCCCAGTGGCAGTACATTGATACGCTTGTAGCTATCCTTCAGGCGATCGATATCGCGCTCGAACATCGATACATATGCCATCAGATGATGCGCGAACAGGATCGGCTGGGCACGCTGTAGATGTGTGTAGCCTGGAATGATCGTATCCAGATTATTTTTCGCCTGATTGATCAGGGATTCCTGCAATGCATGCAGCAGACCAACTAGCTCTACCGCACGATTACGTAAGTATAGATGCATATCGGTAGCCACCTGATCGTTCCGGCTACGTCCGGTGTGTAGCTTACCACCCACCGCGCCGATCTCTTCGATCAGATGCTTTTCAATATTCATATGAATATCTTCATCGGAAACGGAGAACTCGACCTGACCTGCACGGATTTTGTCCAGTACCTTGTTCAGACCTGCCTTGATCGTCTCCACATCTTCAGCGGGTACGATGCCGCATTTGCCCAGCATCGTTACATGCGCCAGACTCCCTTGAATATCTTCTTCTGCTAATGCTTTATCGAAATGGATCGAGGCGGTATATTCCTCGACCAGATGATTCGTTTGTTTGGTAAACCGTCCACCCCAAAGTTTGCTCATGCTGCTGGTCACACTCCTTGCTTCGCTTGGCTTGCTGCTTGCTGTACACCTGCATTAACTTTCAGACGCAGTGCGTTCAGCTGGATAAAGCCTGCTGCATCGCCTTGATCGTAAGCATTTGTTGGATCAGCTTCCATTGTCGCGATATCCGGGTTGTACAGACTGTATGGGCTGCTCAGTCCAGCTGCGATTACATTGCCTTTGTACAGCTTCACACGTACCGTACCGGTTACGTTTTTCTGACTTTCGGTTACGAGTGCTTGCAGGGCAAGACGCTCCGGAGCGAACCAGAAACCGTTGTACACCAGATTCGCATAACGTGTAATCAGCGAGTCACGCAGGCTCATTACTTCGCGATCCATCGTGAGGGATTCCATTTTACGGTGTGCAGTGAACAGAATGGTTCCACCCGGTGTCTCATACACGCCACGACTCTTCATGCCGACAAAACGGTTTTCGACCATATCGACACGACCGATACCATGCTTGCCGCCCAGCTCATTCAGCTTCTCCATTGCTTCCAGTGGAGTTAGCTTTTGACCGTTCAATGCAACACAGTTACCTTTTTCAAATTCCAGCTCCAGCATTTCCGGTTGATCCGGTGCATCCTCTGGCGATACGCTCAGCAGGAACATGTCTTTGTTGTCCTCTGCACTTGCGTCGAAGTTTGGATCTTCCAGCACGCCGCTCTCGTAGCTGATATGCAGCAGGTTACGGTCAGTTGAATAAGGCTTCGCTGCCGATGCAGTTACGGGAATGTCATGAGATTCTGCATAAGCGATCATCTCAGCGCGACCCGGGAAGTCAGCGCGGAATTGCTCCAGACGCCATGGTGCGATAACTTTAATTTCCGGTGCCAGTGCAGCTGCGTTCAGCTCAAAACGAACCTGGTCATTCCCTTTACCTGTTGCACCGTGAGCAATGGCAATTGCGCCTTCTGCGCGAGCAATCTCGACCATACGCTTCGCGATCAGTGGACGTGCAATACTGGTACCGAGCAGGTATTGTCCTTCATACAATGCGCCAGCCTGGAACATTGGATAAATGAAGTCCTCTGCAAATTCAGCACGCAGATCATCGATATATACTTTGGATGCGCCCGTAGCGAGTGCTTTTTCTTCCAGACCATCCAGCTCGTCAGCCTGTCCGATATCTGCTGTGAATGTGATAATCTCAGCATCGTATGTTTCTTTCAGCCATTTCAGAATGATGGATGTATCCAATCCACCGGAGTATGCTAGAACGATTTTGTCTTTTGCCATTGCTAATATGCCCTCCAATATAAAACCTTTTGACACCGTGCAGTGAAGCCGGAATGTAGCATTCCAGGCAGGCTTCATCCGCATACGGTCAAAAGGTTTTGGTCTGATGTAGTCATTATACACGATTCAGCCGCCACACAGGCGACTCGTTCGCCGTCCATCCATTTAGCCGATCAATGCCGCCATAATCGCTTTCTGCGCATGCAGACGATTTTCCGCTTCATCGAAAATAACGCTGTTGCCACCATCAATCACGCCCGCGCTTACTTCCTCGCCGCGGTGTGCTGGTAGACAGTGCAGGAAAATATAATCCGACTTCGCGTGACTTACGAGCTGCTCGTTCACCTGGTAATCGGCAAAGGCTTGCTCGCGTACCTTTTGCTCCTCTTCAAAGCCCATGCTTGCCCATACATCGGTATAGATCACATCTGCGTTCTCCACCGCTTCCTTCGGATCACGCACGACCTTGATCGTCGCACCGCTCTCTGCCGCCAGCTCCTGACATTGCTTCAATACCTCGGCATCTGGCTCATAGCCTTCTGGACTCGCCACGTACACATCCAGCCCTACACGTGCGCCGCCGATCATGAGCGAATGCGCCATATTGTTACCATCACCGACGTAAGCGAGCTTCAAGCCTTTCAGCTTACCTTTATGCTCAACAATCGTTTGGAAATCCGCCAGTACCTGACATGGATGTCCCAGATCGCTCAGTCCGTTAATTACCGGGATGTCTGCATATTTGGCTAGTTCGGTTACATTTTCATGTCCGAATGTACGGATCATGATGCCATCCAGATAACGCGACATGACCTGTGCGGTATCGGCAATCGTTTCACCGCGTCCCATCTGGATATCGTTTTTGCTCAGGAACAGTGCATGTCCACCAAGCTGATACGTACCTACCTCGAACGATACCCGTGTCCGTGTGGACGATTTTTCAAAAATAAGCCCGACCGTCTTACCTTCCAGCGGACGATACGCTTCGCCTGCTTTCTGTTTACGCTTGAGTTCGATAGCAAAGTCGATCAGAAATTCAATCTCCTCCGCTGTAAAGTCACTTAGTTCGATAAAGTCTTTGCCTTTAAAATGGCTCAGTTCCAGCTTGCCCGTCTGTGCTGTATCTGCCAATGGTATTCCTCCCTTGTGGATAGCTACTCTGTTCTATGTGTAGTACGGAATCCCATGAGGCATTCCGTAGCTAGGATTGGTGTTCGCCTGGTTCATCGTTTGTAATAGCAGCCTATACTTGCATTCGCGGATAAAGAACACGATGCTCGATTTCTTGGCTGCTAGCTCGTCTGATCACGCTCCGCTGTTCAGTTACTATTAGCTCCAGCCGTTCCAACAACCGGCGCATGCTCCTGAATAAGCTCGCTCAGAATCGTTACCGCATGATCGATCTCTTCCTTCGTAATGAGCAGGTTCGGCAGCAGACGAATGACGTTAGGCCCCGCGCTTACGAACAGCAGTCCCTTTTTCTGTCCAGCAAGAATCAACTCATTAATTGGAGCCGTACATTCGATTCCGATCATCAGACCTTTACCACGAATCTCGATGACAAATGGATGGCTGCTCAGCTTGTCTTCCAGCTGCTGCATCAGATAGTCGCCCATCTCTGCTGCGTGCTGAACGACGTTTTGCTCCTGCATCGTTTCTAGTGTAGCTATCACTGCTGCTGTCGCAAGTGGTGTACCGCCAAATGTAGAGCCATGACTGCCTGCGGTAAAGGCTTCCTTCAAATACGCTTTACCTACCATCGCGCCAACTGGGAAGCCGCTAGCCAGACCTTTTGCCAGTGTGAAAATATCCGGTTCAATACCATAATGCTCGGATGCGAGCAGCTTACCTGTACGTCCCATGCCTGTTTGAATCTCGTCAATGATCAGCAACACGCCATGCTGCTTGCACAGCTCGGCTACGGCTTGCACATAAGCAACCTCTGCCGGATAGACGCCACCCTCGGCTTGAATCATTTCCAGCATAATGGCGGCAGTATGAGGACCGATCACCTTTTGCAATGCATCCAGATCATTCAGCGGCACTGTGATAAAGCCAGCTGGCAACGGGTGGAATCCTTCTTTTACCTTGTCCTGCCCTGTCGCTGTCAGTGTTGCGAGCGTCCGTCCATGGAAGGATTGGGTAAAGGTAATGATTTCGTAGCGCTCTTCGCCCTTAATCTTCTGCTGATATTTACGTGCCAGCTTGATCGCTGCTTCATTCGCTTCCGCTCCGCTATTACAGAAAAATACCGCATCACCGGAGGTGATTGACGTCAGCATCTGAGCTGCCTTTTCCTGATTCGGAATCTGGAATAGATTCGATGTGTGCCATAGCTGATCCAGTTGCTCTTTTAGCTTAGCAGCCACAGGCTCAGGAGCATGCCCCAGATTCGTAACCGCCAGACCGCACATGAAATCGAGATATTTGTTTCCTTCGGCATCCCACAGATAACTGCCTTTTCCTTTTACAAATGCAAGCGGATAGCGCGCATAAGAAGGAAATAATGCACTTTCATTTGTTGCTGATGGCTCATTGCTCATCGGATTCGTCATGCTGGTCACGCTCCTTAAATAATTGATTTTAAAATACAGCTCCTGTAAGCCTCTACTCGCCTCTACCTTGACTCACAACATCCATCTACTCTATTTATCGTTACAATGCTGCTACAGCACCGTCTGGCGTACAATACGTGTTCCAACTGCGTCTCCATTCAGCACGCGGCTGAGAATACCCGGCTCGCTTCCGTCGACAATAATAACCTCCTGCACGTCTCCCTGAATGCAAGCAACTGCCGCCTTCACCTTCGGGATCATACCTCCATAAATTTCGCCCGTCTCGATCATATGCTGCGTATCCTCAATCGTGACCTGAGGTAATACAACCTTCTCACCCTCGACTGTACGCATAATACCGGGCACATCCGTCACTACGATCATACGTGGTACGCCCAGATGCGAAGCAACCGCACCTGCTGCCGTATCGGCATTAATATTGTACCGCTGCCCTGTAGCATCTACCCCGACAGGGGCGATGACTGGCATATAGCCCAGATTCGTAATCGCTCGAATAATCGTGGCTTCTACATACGTAACATCCCCGACCAGTCCAACCTCCGCAGAATTGGCAACCGGTTTGGCCTGGATCAGACCGCCGTCGACACCAGAGATGCCGATCGCTTTTGCCCGGCTGCCCTGAATTCGTCGGACGATCTGCTTGTTGATGCTGCCCGAAAGCACCATCTCTACCACATCCAGCACCTCTTCGGTTGTCTTACGTAAGCCGCCCACAAATTCCGTCTCAATCCCCAGCTTCGCTAGATTGTCCGAAATCGCCGGACCGCCACCATGTACAATTACCGGCTGAACGCCGGATTCCTGAATCTGCTGCAAGTCTTCAAAAAACGAATCCGGCAACGCAGCCAACGTGCTGCCTCCGCATTTCATAACAAAGGTCTGCCCCGCTTGTCCAGTCATCGCTTCCCCTCCGTTTCTAGCGTTAGCGAATTTCTAACGCGAGGTTCAATACAAACATGATTTTTGCGATAGCAAAATATCTTATATTTCTAGCGTTAGCGCATTTCTAACGCGAGGTTCAATACAAAAGTGATTTTTGCGACCGCAAAATATCTTACATTTAGCGTTAACGCATTCCTAACGCGATATCCCATAAAATACAACTTAACTTCACAACATATCCTAATCCATCGCGCACCAACATTTTTACAACCAAGCTACAGCACTATCATTACATCTAATCCAACTATCCATCTCACCGCTTCATTTATGTACGGTAAGCAGCATTAATACGCACATAATCATATGTGAGGTCACAGCCCCATGCGATGGCCTGACCCTCACCATAATGCAAATCTACCGTAATACGTACCGTATCTCCTTTAAGATACTCCAGCGCTGCTTCTTCATCAAAAGGCACCGGACGTGATGCCGTCAGCACAACAATATCGCCCAAGCGAATATCGACTGTATTCACATCAACCGGTTCACCCGCACGTCCTACCGCGGCAATGACGCGTCCCCAGTTCGCATCTGCACCAAACATTGCCGATTTCACCAGACTGGAGCCAATAACCGTCTTCGCAATCGCTCGTGCAGACAGGTCGCTTACCGCTCCGGTCACTTCCACCTCAACCAGCTTGGTTGCTCCTTCTCCATCGCGAGCAATCGCCTGTGCTAGATGCTCACACACATGACGAAATGCTGCGGCAAAAGCTGCCCAATCTTCATGCTCTGGTGTCAACTCCAGATTACCTGCATGTCCACTCGCCATCACAACGAGCATATCATTTGTACTTGTATCACCATCAACCGTAATCATATTAAATGTACGATCTGTCGTATCGCGTAGTAGCAGCTGTAGCGCATCGGCTGGAATGACCGCATCGGTTGTCATAAATGCCAGCATCGTCGCCATATTCGGATGAATCATGCCCGAGCCTTTGGCTGCACCAGCAATATTCACTTCAATACCATTCACTTCCACCTGCACGCAGATTTCCTTTTTCACCAGATCGGTCGTCAAGATCGACTGGCAAAAGGCTTCCGCATGATTCGGCTCATAACCAAGCTGCTCCGGCAGCCGTTCGATTCCAGCAATCACACGATCCATTTTCAACAATTCGCCGATTACACCTGTAGAGGCTACTGCCACATCCTGTTCATCCAGACCAAGCTGACGCGCGGTTTCCGCACGCATCGCATACGCATCCTGCTCCCCTTGCTGCCCTGTGCAGGCATTTGCATTACCGCTATTCACGACAACCGCGCGCAGTGTGCCATTGGATAGGCTATCGCGTGTCACCTGTAGCGGTGCCGCTTGAAACAGATTCGTTGTATACACAGCAGCCGCTGTTGCTGGAACATCACATACAATAACGCCCAGATCATTACGCTCTGTTTTTTTCAGTCCGCAATGCAGACCTGCTGCTTGGAATCCTGACGGTGTAGTTACAGAGCCACCTTGAATCGGTTTGAACAATTGATCTGACATGATATCTCCTCTCACTTCCTGGTCGACGATGTGGATATACTTTGTAGATAGATGGAATGACGTATTCCTTTTACAGACAGTTTTTATACTTTAGAAAGCTTTACATCTTGAACCGTTCTACAATAAAACGAGCTGCTTACGGGTACACTGGAACCATATTCAGACCGAGGTTTTCCTCCCAGCCCATCATTAGATTCAGGTTCTGGATCGCCTGACCGGCTGCTCCTTTAACCAGATTATCGATGACTGAGATCACCGTCATCCGTCCTGTACGCTCATCCAGTGCAAATCCGATATCGCAATAGTTTGAGCCTGTGACTTCTTTGGTCGCTGGCCATTGTCCTGCGGAACGCACACGTACAAACGGGCGCTCTTTATAATAATTACGGTACAAATCAATCCATTCCTGCTCGGAATGACCACCGTCTGTTTTCATATACATCGTGCTCATAATTCCACGTGTCATCGGCACCAGATGCGTAGTGAAGGTCACCTGTACCGGTTTATTCGCTACCTCACTGAGTACCTGCTCAATTTCAGGAATATGCTGATGCTTGTTAACCTTGTAGGCTTTGAAGTTTTCGTTCATTTCCGCATAATGGGACGTCAGGCTTGTACCACGACCTGCACCGGATACGCCGGACTTGGCATCGATAATAATCGTATCGGTGTTGACCCAACCTGCTTCTACAGCGGGCAACAAACCGAGCAGCGATGCAGTCGAATAGCAGCCTGGATTCGATATCAGTCGTACATCACGTACATCGTTATCCTTTAGCTCGCACAATCCGTATACTGCCTCAGCAAGTACATCCGCTGGCGCTGGCTTATGCTTATACCATTTTTCATATTGATTCGTATCCTTTAAGCGGTAGTCACCCGATAGATCGATCACTTTCAGACCCGCTTCCAGATACTGCGGCACAAGCTCACTG
Organism: Paenibacillus hunanensis; assembly: GCF_014645615.1. Taxonomy (GTDB): domain Bacteria; phylum Bacillota; class Bacilli; order Paenibacillales; family Paenibacillaceae; genus Saccharibacillus; species Saccharibacillus hunanensis. Next base: position 70,250 of record NZ_BMMB01000002.1, read on the forward strand.
CTCACACCAGATGGCGTAGCGAGAAAGACCAGATCCGCCTTACTTGCCGTTTCCTGTGGATCGACACCATCCAGCACCATATCCAGCATACCGTTCAGATGCGGGAATTGCTCTGAGATCGGCTTGCCACTACTGGAAGCCGAAATAACGGATGTAATCGTTACATTCGGATGATGCTGTAAAAAACGAATCAGTTCCACCCCGCCGTAGCCAGTGGAACCTACGATAGCAACTTTTAGTTGATGTGAACTCACGTGCATTTCCCCCTGTTCAGTACCCTGGCAACAGCATCTGTTGTGATTATATCCTTCTCCTGTATTCGGAGGATAAAGGTGATGGTCTGCTGCGATACATTGTTTTGTCCGATGAATAATCTGTGTATTATTATACATCCGATGTAATATAAATACAACCTTGAATACAAACATTATTTTAAGCGCATTGAAGCTACATACTGAGCTTCCATGCGGCTCGGTGTAACTCGAATGATAGGACGATGTTATGTTAAGATAAATGATAGTTCATTTTACTTTTATGAGTATTCATCCGATTTTATGCTATCTGTATTCAGTCTTTCCTTGAAAAATTGGCTTCCGTACTATCATCCGTTACACTACTTTACTGTAAATTGTGATTACTTTATTCGTATCATCCTATTCATACTGGAGGAATCATCGCATGCAAGCTTCATTTTCATTTACAACCGATACAGCAGCCTTATCGATCTTTGATCTACAGGCCATTCGTCATCGACTGGACGATACTCCCGACTGGTGGACGCTTGAAGAGGATGAGCTAGAGGAGATAAATAACGGTCACATCGCTCTGCTACATGTAGAAGACGATGGTACATATGATGTGCATATTATGAAGGCCATCGAGCAAGCGCAAGTGCAATGTCTACTCTATGCTCCTTCCGGTCAGCTATTTATCGGTGCAGCAGAGGACACCACAGGTGGCGATCTAGAACCCGATGATTCTGGAGTGGTCTCCGGTCAATTGTGGACGGTAGAGCCAGGTGTATATGCACTACAGGTGTCCCTGCAACAACAGACGATCCAGCTTGCCCTGCAATGGCTGGCAGCGACTCCCATAGATTGGCAGCAATCTCACTCTGAGCAACATGTAGCTGATGCCTCCGAGCAGGGCACAGTTCAGATGAATTCATTCGAGCAACGATTGCGCCTATAGTTTATTTCATTAGTGTGGTTAATCGATGCTTATGTTGATCTCTGCTTATGATGTATAACTATGATGTGTCCACTCTATGTAACAGCTGGCATAGGAATAGCTGCTATACTATCCCCCTACGTATTTCGACTACTGTTAGTTTAACGCTTCTGGATTCGCTGGGAATACATGAAAATATCGCAGTTGCATATAAAAGAGCACTGTACCTCGTAGGTTGCCTCAAATACTCATTCGTACATCCAAGGGATGTTGTAATGTCTATTTGTACAGGCACTCCATATCGAAGTACAGTGCTCTTTTGCAATTTTCTTTTGTTTTTAGGGTTATATTACACGTTTAGAATTACGATGCGCGTTGGGTTCACAATCTTATTTTTAAAACTACAGCGTTACCCTATGCCAAGCGAACAGCATACATAGCCTATTTTATAAAACGAACTATACAGCCGATGATAGGCATTTTATCTTCATACCTAACCTTTTATCGTGCCTCCATCCACACATTTCACGGCCTATAGCTACTCTATTATCCCGGCAGCTTAAACCCTTTCCCCAATACCTCATGCGCATTACTGATCACGACGAAAGCTTCTGGATCGACCGATCGGACAATCGTCTTGAGTCGACTCGCTTCGTTTTGCCCGACGACAACCATAAATACCGTTCGTTCATCTCCAGTATAGCCGCCTTCTGCATTCAGCTTGGTCAGTCCACGATCCATATCATTCAAAATCGCCTGCCGCATCGGCTCAATCTCCTCAGAGATAATGTAAGCCACCTTAGAATTACTAAATCCAAGCTCAACCGCATCGATCATTTTGCTCGTAACAAATAAACCAATCAGCGCATATAGCGCCTGCTCTGGCTTGAGCAAAATACCTGCCAGCAAAATTACCGTACCATCGGTCAAGCTCACACAGACCGACATACTAAACCCGGTCAGCTTATGAATAATCTGCGCCAGAATTGCCAGTCCACCCGTCGAACCACGTCCGCGAAAGACAATGCCAAGTCCCAGTCCCACACCAATCCCGCCATATAATGCACCCAGCAGTGGATTGGTCGTTGGTGCCGGAATATCACGCGTAATATAAATGAACAACGGCAGCACAATCGTCCCTAACAAAGAACGTATACTCGATTGTCGACCCAGCAGCAAATACCCAGCGATAAACAGTGGAATATTCAGCACCCACTGTGTATATGCCGGTTCAATGCCAAGCACCTGCGCCGCAATAATCGAAATTCCGGCTACACCGCCCGACGCAATATGATTGGGCAGCAAAAATAAATTAAACGCCAGCGCCATCACAAACGCTCCCGTTACAATCAGCGCCATATCCCACACATTACGAATCGGCCCGGTTAGCGGAATCATCGGCGGCTTCCGCCTGCGTCCTGCCGTCATTGAAGAACCTACCATTACTTCATCACCCATACCCTTCATATTCACACTTCATTTCGTCACATAGCGATGATGTACGTATACTGCGAATGAAATTCGTATGTACAGCTATAACTATATTTGTATCTAGAGCTTCACGGATAGGTATAGCCTGGCTAGAACGTATAGCATCCCTGCACTACTTATCGTAGATCCATCATTCTGTGTGACATCGCGGCTTTTATTGTAGTGTAAAATGGCTATTCGCGAAAGAACACGCGGCAAACGGGTGACACTTTAACCCGGGAGAGGACCACAGCGGCGCAATCACACTGAAATCACAATACATCGATATTGCATATATAACTTCGTAAAGCCTGCTACAACAGACGTTTAATTAGCTACAGTAGTTATCGATAATAAATCAAGAAAAAGCCTTAATTCGCAAAGTATCAGTATGACCTCTGCAAACTAAAGCTTCAAACCTTCTATGCACTTATCCATTTTCTCCAACTATAAAAATCATAAACATCATTCTCCTACCTTCACAGCAACGTAGACTCCCCTAGCACCTCACTGGATCGTCCAACCAACTCCCCATAATAACGTCCCAAACGATGAATCCCCTCTTCCAACTGCTCCAGCTTGCCTGCAAAACAAATACGTACACTATACAAGCCTGCTGGCCCAAAGCCTTCACCTGGCGCAACAATGACCTGATATCGATGCAGCAGCTCCAATGCAAAAGGCTCTGATGTTCTGCCTGTCGCCGAAATATCTGCCATAATATAAAAAGCACCCTGTGGACGCGAATGAGGGATGCCATATTGCGTCAGCAGCGCGCAGGCACGATCTCGCTTATGTTGATAACGCAAGCGCTCCTCTTCGATATGAGTCTGATCCCCGGTCAATGCAGCAATGCCTGCTTTTTGCGTAAACTCTGCCGCACAGGTCGTTGTCGGCTCCAGCAGCTTCCAGGTCAGCTCGATCAACTCCTCGGGCACGATCATATAACCGAGACGCCAGCCGGTCATGGCATAGCCTTTGGAAAATCCATTCACACTTACAATCCGATGTGCCAGATCAGGTCTCACCTGTAATGGGCAACAGACCTCGCCTTCATATACAAGCTCATCATAAATTTCATCCGAAATGACAAACAGATCATGCCGCTCCGCCAATTGCAGCAATTCTCCCCATACCTTCCATGCATATACCGCGCCAGTCGGATTACAAGGTGAATTGACGATGATCGCTTTGGTCGCTGGCGTAATTTTGGATTCGATATCCTGCATATCCGGTATATATTGCCGCTCTGCATCGGTTTTGTAATATACCGGCTCCGCATGCTGCATGATGAGCATGCCTTCATAGTTCGGGTAACCCGGGTCAGGAATGAGCACCTCTTCCCCGCTATCGATCAGAGCGAGCAAAATCGTATGTAATGCACTTACTGCTCCCGATGTGACCACGATGCGTGCAGGAGATATATCGATATCATATTTACGCTTCATACGCCCGGCGATCGCCTCTCTTAATTCAGGCAGACCTGCATTCGACGTATAATGAGTATAGCCTTGCGCCATTGCCAGTTGCCCGGCAGCAACAATATGTGCAGCCGTATCCACCTCTGGCTCACCAATTTGCATTGAGATAACATCTTCATATTGCGTTGCCTCCACCATGATTTTACGAATACTGTTTGGACGCATTTTTTGTCTATGTAATGATGGTTTTCCTCTCATATGCTTGCACTCCTATCTCTATAAAATTAGAATCATTATCCGCTCCTATGCTCTGAATTGCAACGTAACATCACCGCGATACCATTGTTATTCCTATCCTGAGGTTCTATCTGCTATGAAAGCATCCAACCATTATACCGTATCATTTACAATATCCACATAATAAAGAACCCTGAGCCCTACTTCGCAGAAGAAGCAAGTCTCAGGGTTCCTACACGATAGCACAGTCGCTTATATAGCGCCTGCTCTTATGGATACATGGTTGGTGCCTATTCGGCTCATAACATGATCCATACCATTTAATTTCAATCGTGCCATCGTATGATGCACAACATGTATTTCAAACGAGCCACCTATAGGCTCGTCATTCATTATTCCACTTCAATCTTCAACTGGCTACGCAGATAACCATCGATAAACGAATCCAGATCGCCATCCATCACCGCACCAATATTACCCGTCTCTACCTGTGTACGATGGTCTTTCACCATGCTGTACGGATGGAAAACGTACGAGCGAATCTGGCTACCCCATGCGATATCCGATTGCTCACCACGAATTTCTTCCAATTGCTTGCGCTCTTCTTCGATCTTCCGCTCATACAGTTTGGAACGAAGCATCGTCATCGCACGCTCACGGTTTTTGATCTGGGAACGCTCGGTCTGACAGCTTACAACCACGCCACTTGGAATATGCGTAATCCGAACCGCGGAATCCGTTGTATTGATGTGCTGACCACCCGCACCACTCGCGCGGTACGTATCGACCTTCAGATCCTCTGTACGGATCTCGATCTCAGCATCATTCGTAATCTCTGGAACCACGTCACAGGATACGAACGACGTATGACGACGACCGGACGAATCAAATGGTGAAATACGCACCAGACGGTGTACGCCCTTTTCCGCCTTCAAGTAACCATAGGCATTATAGCCCTTGATCAACAGTGTTACACTCTTCACACCAGCCTCATCGCCTGGCAGATAGTCCATAACCTCAACCTTAAAGCCGCTTTTCTCTGCCCAGCGTGTATACATACGCAGCAGCATCGATGCCCAGTCCTGGGACTCTGTACCGCCGGCACCCGGATGAAGCTCCAAAATCGCGTTCAGCTTATCATACGGCTCGTTCAACAGCAATTGCAGCTCGAACTCCTCGATCTTCTTCACCAGTGCTTCTACACCTGCGGTCACTTCCTGTGCCAGATCAGCGTCCTGCTCCTCATCGGCCAGCTCCGCCATCAGGCTCACATCATCATACTCCTGCTGGAGCTTATTATACTGATCTACAGATCCTTTGACTGCATTCATCTCAGCGATGACCGCCTGTGCGGCTTCATTGTCGTCCCAGAAATCCGGTGCGGACATTTTCACCTCAAAGTTCTCGATCATCTCATTTTTGAGATCTAAGTCAAAGAGACCCCCTAAGATTTGATAGTTTCTGCGCCATTTCGCGCAGATCGTGCTTTACATTTGGTTCGATCATGAACGTCACCTCATTTAAAATATACAGCTCCAGCGGAATAGCCGAGCCATTTGCTTATTATACTTTACCATAACCGTTACCAACAGTGGAGAACCGTTATCCGCGAAAAGACACCCACAGGGACGCTTGTCGTCTGTGAGTGTCTTGCTTGGATTACTATATAACATATTAGTGAATGCCTGCTCGTTCGCACTACGTTATTCGCTATACATGACATTCCTGGCAATGTATTTGCCCTGGATAACATATCATTAAGGCAAGTTCTATCGTGTACGTACCTTACAAGCGAATGAGGATCATTACAGATAAACGATACTCATCGGATACCATATAACATATAGCATCCTAACAACAGGCATCCAACCTTACTCCACTGTACTTATTTCCGTCTGCGACGACGTTCTTCACGGGAAGGACGCTTCTCAGCCGTTTCGGAGCTGTTGGTGCTCACTTTGCTTGTATCTACAACAGCTTGACGCTCCTGTTGGCTCTCACTTTGAATTTGTGCTCTCATCACATAGCCAGCAACTTCTTCTTGAATGTCGGCAACCATCTGATTGAACATTTCAAAGCCTTCGAATTGATACTCGCGCAGTGGGTCAGTACCGCCGTAAGCGCGCAGGTGGATACCTTGACGCAGCTGCTCCATCGCATCGATATGATCCATCCATTTGCGGTCAACCGCACGAAGCACAACGACTTTTTCAAACTCACGGATCGTAACTTCGCCGATTTCTTTTTCGCGTTGCAGATAGTACAGCTCAACGCGCTCAAACAGATAGTTGATCATCTCTTCTTTTTCTTTCTCTTCCAGCTCTTGCTTGGACACATGCTTCGCTTCGACCAGGAAATTGTTGTTCACGTAATCAGCAACCTCTTGCAGCTCCCAGTTCTCAGGAATATCGTCGCCGCAGTGAACCTCAACAACACGCTCGATACAAGGCTTGATCATTTGCAGGACAACTTCACGAATGTTGTCGGACTCCAGTACCTCACGGCGCTGCTTGTAAATGATCTCACGCTGCTTATTCATAACATCGTCATATTGCAGGACGATTTTACGCATATCAAAGTTACTACCTTCGACACGGCGCTGTGCAGATTCTACAGCACGTGTGATCATACGGCTTTCGATTGGCTGATCTTCTTCAAAGCCCAGCTTCTCCATCATATTCATCACGTTATCCGCACCAAAGCGCTTCATCAGCTCATCGCCCAGTGACAGGTAAAATTGCGTAGAACCCGGGTCACCCTGACGACCAGCACGACCGCGAAGCTGGTTATCGATTCGGCGAGATTCGTGACGCTCTGTACCAATAATGTGCAGACCGCCCACTTCAGCGACGCCTTCACCCAGAATAATATCCGTACCGCGACCCGCCATGTTCGTAGCGATCGTTACCGTACCCGGTTGACCCGCACGTGCGATAATTTCCGCTTCTTCGGCATGGTATTTCGCGTTCAGAACCTGGTGCTTGATGCCTTTGCGCTTCAGCATTTCGGACAGCAACTCGGAGTTCTCGATCGATACCGTACCAACGAGCACCGGCTGGTTGTTCGCATGGCGCTCTTCGATCTCTTTCACTACCGCACGGAATTTGCTCTGTACGCTCTTATACACAACGTCAGGTGCATCTTGACGTTGATTCACACGGTTTGTTGGAATTTGCAGCACTTCCAGACCGTAGATCTTTTTGAATTCTTCTTCCTCTGTTTTCGCTGTACCAGTCATACCCGCCAGCTTGCGATACATACGGAAGTAGTTCTGGAACGTGATCGTTGCCAGCGTCATACTTTCGTTTTGTACCTTGAGGTCTTCTTTTGCTTCGATCGCCTGGTGCAGACCGTCGCTATAACGACGACCGGACATCAGACGTCCAGTGAATTCGTCGACGATCAGTACTTCGCCTTCGGATACCACATAATCAACGTCACGGTGCATGATTACATTCGCTTTAAGCGCCTGTACCACGTGGTGGTTGATCGTGACATTTTTATTATCATACAGGTTTTCAAGGCCGAAGAAGTTCTCTGCCTTTTCCACACCTGCTTCAGTCAGTGCTACGGATTTTACTTTGATATCGACGCTGTAATCATCTTCTGCCTTCAAGCTCTTTACAAAACGATCAGCTGCAAAATACAGCTCCGTCGATTTTTGAGCCTGACCGGAAATGATCAGCGGTGTACGCGCTTCGTCAATCAGAATCGAGTCCACCTCGTCAATGATACAGAAGTGCAGTGGACGCTGTACCATTTGTTCCTTGTACAGCACCATATTGTCACGCAGATAGTCAAAGCCAAATTCATTGTTCGTACCGTATGTGATATCACAAGCGTAAGCCGCTTGCTTCTCCTCATGCTGCATGCCGCTCAGGTTGATGCCGACCGTCATACCGAGGTAGTTATAAATACGGCTCATTTGCAAGCTATCGCGCTGTGCCAGATAGTCATTGACTGTGACGACGTGCGCGCCTTTACCTTCAAGAGCGTTCAGGTATACCGGCAGTGTACCTACCAGCGTTTTACCTTCACCGGTTCTCATCTCTGCGATTTTACCCTCGTGCAGAGCGATACCACCGATCATCTGAACGTCAAAATGACGCATGCCCAGTTGGCGTTTGGATGCTTCGCGCACAGTGGCAAAAGCTTCCGGCAGCAACTGCTCAAGCGTCTCACCTTTCTCAAGACGTTCGCGGAACTCGGCTGTCTTCCCTTGAAGCTCATCGTGGGACAAAGCCTCAAATTCCGCTTCCATATTATTGATGATGTCCACGGTTTTCATGATCCGTTTGACATCACGGTCATTTGAATCACCAAAAATTTTCTTAACGAGTCCTAGCATGGTTAACCCCTTTCGCGCAATTAAAGAGATAGATTATTGAATAATGGAATTCACACGACGCTTCCGGGGGATTATTCAATAATCTCAGTTGCAATAAATTGTACCAGTTTCCCAGAAGCCCCGCAACAAAGCGGCTCTAAGCTCACGCTTCTGTAACTGGTCGTAATCAGCTCGATACAGCCCAGGAAAATCAGTTCCCGCGCCTTCATCTATACTTATGAAGTTGGTTATAACGATCCCTCTCCATTACAGGAGATCAGCCGTGTAAACCAGCATACATCCTATTATAAATAAGCTACTCTGGTATACATACGTATAACCTGACCGATATGTTTCTACAAATTCCAAATTCATTACCGAATAGAGTTCAGATCAATAGCAAAAGTAGGCAGCCGACTGCATTGTCTCAGGACATGTGGCAACCTGCTGTAGAGGCTTGTTATAAAGGTAAATAACGCAGTAAACAGACATATGTAGCACTCTAAACAGTATACTCTACTTTACATAGGAATGCACTCGTTTGTTGAAGCTTCTTCCATTTTCTAGGATTCACCGTAGCAATACAGAATATGTATGTAATGACACTTTTAAAATTAGCGATGGAATACCATTTTACCTACAGCTTATGATCAAATGAGGATCAAAAAAGCCCTACCCGCCATGACGGATAGGGCTCACCTTACATTGTTCAATTCAATCATTCATCTCAGTATCGTTGATTCACACACTCCATGTATAAACGAACGATGTTCAAAATGCTTAATCTACTGACCATCACAGCATATTGCCGAGTGGAATGATGCGAATCATTATTCCTGCTCGATCAGACCGTATTTACCGTCATCACGGCGATATACGACATTGACCTGCTGTGTGTTCACATTGGAGAATACGAAGAACGTATGCCCAATTAGATTCATTTGTAAAATAGCTTCTTCGACGTCCATCGGCTTCAGGAGGAAGCGTTTGTTACGGACGATTTCGTATTCGTCATTTTCCACTTCTACATCCGCATCTTCATCTACAGCAAGCGCTGCACTGATTGGATCTTCCACGAAAAATGCTTTCAAATTCTCGTCGTTTTGACGGAACTTGCGGTTCAGCTTGGTTTTATGCTTGCGGATCTGGCGCTCGAGCTTATCGACCACAGAGTCGATAGAAGCATACATATCTTCACTGCGATCCTCTGCGCGCAGCAGTAATCCTGGGAGTGGAATGGTTACCTCTACGGTAAAGCGTCCACGATTGGAACTAAGTGTCACCATACCGTCAGAAACGGGCGGTGCATCAAAATATCTTTCCAGTCTGCTTAGCTTTTTATCCACATAATCTTTAATTGCATCTGTTACTTCAAAGTGCTGACCTCGAGTGGCAAAATTCATGTGGCATTCCTCCTTTATGGAATTATAACATAGGTGTCAGGTATAAGTAAAAGGACTGTTAACGGATTACCACAAATGTTTAAAGCGCAATCATTGTAAGTCGATAAATAGTCACAATTGAAAAGTGACTGTAAAATAACACTAAATTGCTACAAGCGATTTAGCGCTCGATCACGCCTTACAAAAAAGCAGTCCGTTATTCGATACCAACAGCCGATTACTTGTCTAAACATGAATTTTAACCAGAAAAAGACCCCGGAAAACATTCCGGAGTCTTAGCTAATTGTTCAAATGTAACCATCAGATTACCTATGTAAGGCCGGCAATAGCCAAGGGATGATTATAATTTGATAACGTTAGCTGCCTGAGGTCCACGTGCGCCTTCGACGATGTCGAATTCTACGGATTGGCCTTCTTCAAGCGTCTTGAAGCCTTCAGACTGAATTGCGGAGAAGTGTACAAAAACGTCGCCGCCTTCTTCAGTTTCGATGAAGCCGTAACCTTTTTCTGCGTTAAACCATTTCACTTTACCTTGCATGCAATAACATTCCCTTCGTTATCAAATAAAGTAAGACATTGCCTACATTTCTGAATATACCATCTCTGGCTTGAAATTGTCAATTGGAAAAGTAAAGGTTTTCCTGTAATTATATTACATAAAAGAAAAAGTAATTAATTCTCCCTTTTCACTCTATCTTTTCAGCTATTATCCCAGAGCTAGTCAGCAAATATCGCTACTTGTTTAACCACTGTTATCAGGTTCGAATCATAATTATATACCTAGTGATTTTGGCATAATCAAGTCTGACTTATGGTGTGAAATGAGCAAAAAGAAAAGGATCATCGATGACACTTTTCGGTCTCGATGACCCTCTTGTAAATATGTCTATCTACGCTTATCCATCTGTCATTTATAAAATAGCAATCTCTCTGGAAAAGTAGGTGAACAGATCATATCCATCCCACACCGATCCAAAATCAAGCGCCTGACCAACGGGAACGATTCGATCAATTCCACGGTTGGGAATCTGCATCGCCCATACTGCAAGTTGCTGACGCTCAAAGCCAAAATAGCTCAGCGTCTGGTCGCGTTCATGAATATGCTGGTGAAGCTGCTGTAGCTCAGGCAGGCTATATTCCAGAAACAATCCGCCCCCGCAATGCATATCACGCAATTGGAAATCTGCTTCCTTCACTTCTACACGTATTGGTGCAGATGCATAACCGGCCGAGACCTGTCCCGTTTGCTCCTGAGCCGCATAATAATCCGAGGTTGTCAGACGCAGCATATTCAGCGCAGGCTCATTTTTATAGTGCTCCTTATGCAGCGCTTGCTCCAGACTATTCCAGAAGCGTTCTTTAGCCGTAGCAATCGACTCCGAAGTGCCTACCCAAAATAGCTCACGCGGAGAGGAGCATGCCAGTTGTCCATACCACAAAGCGTCATTGTAAAACTGCTTGCCGAGCACTGCCATAGCTTGCTCATCCGCTTGTATAACAGCATCAGCCGACAACACCGATTTGGAATAGCGATTAGGAAATACAAGTTCTACTGCGTTAGGAGCGAGTGGAATCGCCCGAATCGTTCTCACCGATTGGTCGCCACCCCATAGTACTCTAACATCGCAATGCTCCGATAAATAAGCGGTATATTCCTGCTCATATCCATAGCGGACGAGCAAAGTACGTGATGCTATAGCTGTAAACTCAGGACGAGTGATCACATCATTGATCTTACGCATCAATATATCGGTCTGCTCATTCGTACGGCGAGATAGACGAATAATATTTTTGTTCCCCGCCAGCATCGACAAAATCCATGAATAGATAAATACAGAATCCACATTAGCAGGCGCAAAATGAATAATCGTCCCACGTGGTAGCACATATCTGTCGCTCGTACGCTGCTCATATTCTCTTTTCAATTCAAAAATATGTGCCTTACGTAGCCAATGCGCCATCGCCATCAGCTCCGGATATGCTCGCATGGAGCGATCCAGCAAAATATGCTTGGACAGTGCCTCCAGAAATTGAATGGCTGTATCCTGGAAGGGATGAAGACTAGACTGATCCACCACATGGTCAATAGCCGTTTTCCAATCTATCGTCTCCACTCTTAGATTAGGAGCAATAATCTGCATGATTCACCCACCTTACTCCACCTGTTATCGACCCTATCGATAGGGATTACTTTACAGAATCCATATTAATTCCATAACTCGGAACGTACAAAAATAGCTGTTCCGATTGTTTTTGCCACCAGCTTGTATTCTTTGTTAACGATATAGTGGGCGATCTAAACTTAACGAGATGTTCTTTTCAGACCATTCACTATCCCAGCGCTATCCTAAATTAAGTTTGTAGCGTAAAGGTATCGCTACAGCCACGCAGCTCTGCTTTAGGCAATCGTCCCTCGATCGTAAAGTATTTGCCTTTGCGACCACAGCGGCAATCATCCTCTCCTACGATAGTTCCCATATCCTCTGTGAGCAAACTATGTCCAGGATAGCTACGCGGTAATATGCTCAGAACCTGAATTAGACCCTTCTGTCCATATGGAACGACGTCCAGCGTATCTGGATCACGAACGAGCACATCAGCAAAATCAGGCGTATGCAAATGTCCTTGCTCGCATTGCATATAAATCGATCCGACTTGCTCTACCATTCCGTAATAGTTGTACACTTCTGTAAGTCCAAACTGCTCTTTTAATAGGCGACGGAATTCCGCATCTGATACAGATTGCTCCTGTAGCTTTTTCCAGCCTCCGCCATGAATTAGCTTGCTTCCTGACAGATCCAGCTTACGGTTTCGTGCGCGATAATATTGAAGCAGATACTCCCATATAATAAAAGTAAAACCAAATAAGAAAATCGGCTGCCCACTGTAACGCTCTAAAAATGCTTCCAGCTCCTGCTCCTGCACTTTCATCTCATCATCTAACAGATACAAATGATGATGACCAAATTGAGAAAAGCCAATCGTCCCTGCCGATCTTGCACTAAATTGAAGACGATTTTTGAGGAAATTATTATCTACAATAATCATCGGTAATCTAGATTTGCCAAGAAAGCTACGTACAATCGTATTCAAAGCCTTCGTCTGTAAAACCGAAGTAGTGCGATCAATATGAATTCGTGACACCTGTTGACCTGTAGTACCACTAGAATTTAACGTTTTGAAATGCTCTGAGGCTGGCATCGAGAATAGATCCAGCATTTTAAAGAGCTGCACAGGCAAGTAAGGAATATCCTCTAGCCGTGCAGCTTGTTGGGGCGTAGCCGTTTTATCGATAATCCGTTGATATGGAATGCAGTGCTGATAATGAAATGAAGTTAGCTCGTTCAATTGCTCTAGTAGCATCGACTGCTTTGCTAGTCGATGCTGCTGATAAGGATTTTCGCTGGACAATAGCTCTTCAATCATTACTTCACCTCATTTGCTAATCGAATATAGTCTATTTTCCCACTACTTAGTCTAGGCAATTCGTCCATAAACCGAATTCGAAGACTTGTATGATGAATGCCATATCGAAGCTTTAACTGCTGACGGATCGTTTGAAGGATTGCATCATCATGCGATGCTTCAAACGCAACTAGAAGCTGCTCATCCTGACCACTACATGCCACCGATAACTCCAAAGACTGCTCCAGGAAACGTTCCAGATCATCCAGATTCATCCTCAAACCATATAGCTTAATGAATCTCTTCATACGTCCCAGAATCCAGAAATATCCGTCCTCATCCTGTCTGGCAAGATCCCCTGTTTTTAACATGCCGTGTTGCTGATCACCAAGTGCCAGGTCAGCTCTCGTTTCGGCATAGCCGAGCATCACATTAGGACCACGATACACGAGCTCCTCTGTAGCTGGATCAATTGCCAGCTCTCCGTCTGGAATAGCAATACCGATGCTACCTTGCTTGGCTTCGAGTTGATCTGGTGGTACATAGCTAATTCGTGCGGTTGCTTCAGTCTGACCATACATCACAACAAACGGAATATGATGTGTTTTAGCAAATTCACTAAAATAAGCCGTTAATGACTGAGATAATCGTCCACCCGCCTGGGTAAAATAACGAAGCGAAGATAGCTCCATACTGGCAAAACGGAGACGATGTAGCATCTGATACATGTAAGGGACACCTGCAAACGAAGTCGCTTCATACTGTTTAAAAGCCTTCCAGAATGCACCGCTAATTACCGATTCATCGGTGAGTAGGATCGTTGCTCCCTGTAATAAATGGCTGTTTAGTACAGACAGTCCATAAGAATAGGCAGGCGAAAGTGTTGTAATGGGACGTTCAGCCGCAGTTATATTTAAATAACGGGCAATTGAGGAAGCATTGGATTGTATATTTTGATAGGAAAGCTGGACGAGCTTGGGATTACCCGTCGAGCCGGAGGTAGATAACAACACTGCGAGCTGTTCATGACAGGGTGTCTGCGACTCCTGCCCCATATCTAGCCATTCACCATCGAAAATCCAATCTGGCTTATAATGCTGAACAAATTGCTGCTTGAGTGGCTCAGATAAGCCTGCATCCAGCAGCAACACAGCATCTTGCTTCTGTAAAGCGCCGAGGTAGGCAATCATACAGGAGATCGAATTACGCATATAGATAATGCCGAATCGCTTTTGCTCTGAATGCGATAGCAGAAGATTAGCAAATGCGCTCACCTCGGCGGAAAGCTCACGATAGGTGAGTGTACGTTGTGATTGAAGCTCAATCAGAGCAGGAGTATCACCATGCTGAAGTTGCCAGAACATTAGATGACCATCCCCCCATCAACTCCAATAATTTGTCCGGTTATATATGTGGATAGCTCTGAGCACAAAAATAGAATCGTACCAGCTACATCCTCTGGTTCACCAATGCGTCCCATTTTGATACTATCCAGACGCTCATTATATTTTTCTTCCGATAAACCAGTAGCCAAATCTGTGCGAATAAAGCCCGGTGCAATCGCATTGACACGTATACCATATGAAGCGAGTTCTTTGGAGGCTGAGCGTGTAGCACCAATAATGCCTGCTTTGCTTGCACTGTATAATACCTGTCCCTCGCTGCCGTGTGTACCCATGATCGAAGACAGATTAACAATACTTCCACTGCGCTGTGGCTTCATTAAGCGTGCAGCATATTGTAGATGAATGATGGAAGCAGCGAGATTCACAGATAATGTCTGTTGAATCGAAGAATCGTCAATCATACCCAGCAGTCGGCTTTCCAGTATGCCTGCATTGTTCACAAGTCCATCTAGACGTCCAAATTGCTTTTTAATCTGACGAAAGGCTTCCTTTGTCGCCTGTTCATCCTGTATATCGTAAGCAAGCGTCAGCACATGCGAGCCGTATGTCGCTTCGATATGCTGCTGCAAGCTAGTGAGTACTTCCTGATCGCGTGCAGCCAGAGCCAGATCGGCGCCGGCTGCTGCCAGCATAATCGCAGCCTGACGTCCGATTCCTCTCGACGCTCCTGTTACGAAAATGCATTTGCCTTTCAGCGATATCATACAAACTCAACCTCGTATTTGCTCAATACTTCTTTTGCCTTTTCAAAAGAGCTGATGTCGATAATATCATCTGTATCTAGCATGATATCAAATTGATCATCCAGTTGTGCGACGAGCGCCATATGCGCGATCGAATCCCATTCTGGAATACTGTTATAGGTTAATGCTTCCACATTGGTGCTTTCGTTCAGGCCCAATGCTTCAATAAATGCTGCTTTTAGCTTTTGTTCGTTATTCATTATTGTCCCTCCGCATCCTTAGCGATTTATTCGATTTTGCTCGTAAACAGAACGTACAATATTGCAAACATCCTTTACATCTTCATCTGTCATTTTCGGGAACAGTGGTAATGTGATACAGGTATCATAGTAATGCTCGGCTACGGGACACAGCCCCTGGCGGTACCCTTTTTCCTGATAATAAGGCTGCAAATAAACAGGAATATAATGCACATTCACTCCGATATTCATAGCTCTGAATTGTTCAAACAACTCTCGACGTGATACGGAGAAGTATTCCGGCTCCCAGCGAATTACATACAAATGCCAGCTGGAATGAGCTTCCGGCGCCTGATAAGGGAGTACAACCCCCTCCAGCCCTGCCAGCTCATGGTTGTATTGCTCCACAATTGCACGGCGGCGTTCAATAAATGAATCCAGCTTATCCATCTGCGAAGCACCCAGTGCCGCTTGCAAATCAGTCATACGGTAATTATAGCCCAGAGATTGCATTTCATAATACCATGGGCCATCATTACGCTGTAATTCAGCCGGATCTCGGGTCATTCCATGATTACGGAAGTGCAGCAATTTGCGATAATAGTGCTCGTCATCTGTAACAATGATCCCACCCTCACCGCTAGTCACATGCTTAACCGGATGAAAGCTGAACATCGTCATATGTGCCCATTTCCCAATCTTAATCCCTTTATATTCTGCTCCCAGTGAGTGCGCAGCATCTTCAATAAATACCAGATTATGTGTGTCGGCAAGCTGCTTGATACGATCTGCCTGGATAGGCTGTCCTGTAAAATCGACGCCAATAATAGCTCGCGTCTTCTCATTAATATGCTGCTCAATGTGATCAGGATCAATATTGTATGTGTGTGGATCAACATCCACAAATACTGGCGTTCCTCCCTGATATAAGACACAATTGCTGCTTGCAATAAACGTAAGCGGAGTAGTGATTACTTCATCGCCCGGCCCGATGTTAGCTGCAAAACACGCTCCATGCAAAGCAGCTGTACCATTAGTAAATGCTACCGCATAGGTGGTGCCAGCATAATCAGCTACCTTCTGTTCAAATGCAAGAATCGATGGACCCTGAGTAATAAAGTCACCTCGCAGTACATTTACAACCGCTTCAATATCCGCATCATCCAGCCATTGCTGTCCATAGGGCAGCATGGCATCTCTTTTTAAAGATGCTGGAGCATCATGACTATGATCCATATCGACCCGTCCCTTCTGCTTACGAGTTAGTGTTTAATCCACCCTGGCGAATCCATTCTCTCGTACGAGCAATTCCTTCTTCCAGAGATACCTCTGGCTTCCAGCCTAATAAGCGCTCAGCTTTGCTAGAATCACACAGTAGCTTTGGAATTTCACTTTGTGGATGAATATGCTCTACATGCTTGATGCGAGCAGCATCGCCTGTAATTTGCAGTGCAAGATCGTTGATCGTGATGTCTCTGCCAAGCCCAGCATTCACAATCTCACCATTTACTTCATCACTGAAGCCTGCTGCCACGACAAAGCGTGCACAGTCCTCTACATATAGCAGATCACGCGTTTGTGTCCCGTCACCATAAATGTTAAGTACATTTCCATCCAGATCATTCTTTAAGAAAATAGCAACTACGCCACCTTCGCCACCGGTTTTCTGAAAAGGTCCGTAGGTATTAAACGGACGAATAACGACCGTCGGCAATTCATACGCATAATAGTAAGACAGTACCATATTTTCAGCTGCCACCTTGGCGCCAGCATATGGAGAAGCTGGCTTTGTCGGATGGCCTTCATGAATACCTGTCGTATCATTACAGCGATCATAGACCATACAGGTGCTCATAAACACAACCTTTGTTGCATATTGACGACACTGCTCCAAAATATAGAAAGTTCCCAGCGTGTCATTATTGAATGTTGTTCTTGGATCATCAATCGAATCCTGCACATTGATAGATGCTCCCAGATGATAGCAGATCGTAAACCGATGCTTTTCAAAAAGATCAGCCAACAATTTCTCGTCCAAAATCGTTCCTTTAATAAACTGCTGAAAATTCGGATGCTCCATATGCTCTTGAATATTCGATTCTCGACCATTCGATAGATCATCCAGTATCCATACCTGATGCCCCTGATCAAGTAGACTTTTCGCTACCCAGCGTCCGATAAAACCTGCTCCACCTGTTAAAAGAATACGTGCCTGTTCCAATTATATAACCTCCCATGTCAAAGGTGTTCCTTTGGCAATATCACCTGTTACGGTACGACCAAGCAATTGATCCAGATATTTCGTAGGCAAGCCCAGACCGGGTCGGATGGCTTTAACATTATTACGCGTCAGTACATCGCCTGCTTTGAGATCCTGCGAAATATATAATGATCGACGATGCTTGAGCGAAGCTTGCTCGCGCTCTGTTGCTCCGTAGCGAATCTGCCCAAGTGCCTGCCAGGCGCGCTCTGTTTCCACAACCAGCGACTTCATTTCTTCTGGCTCCATCGAGAATGTAGCATCAACCCCACCATCTGCACGCCGCAGGGTGAAGTGCTTCTCGATCACAGTAGCACCCAGCGCTATACTTGCAACGGATACACCGACGCCCATCGTATGATCTGACATGCCCACTGGACATCCAAATAGCTGCTCCATATGGGGAAGTGTCAAAATATTTGTATTCTCCGGTGTTGCTGGATAAGTACTCGTACACTTCAATAATACAAGCTCCTTACAACCGTGCTGACGTGCCTCGCGTACCGTTTCATCCAGTTCTGCGATGGATGCCATTCCAGTAGAGATAATCATAGGCTTTCCAGTAGCTGCCACTTTGCGAATAAGCTGAATATCTGTATTTTCAAATGAAGCAATTTTGTAAGCTGGAACATTCAGGCTTTCCAGAAAATCAACCGCTGTTTCATCAAAAGGTGTGCTAAATACAAGAATTCCCAGCTCAGCACAGCGCTTAAAGATCGTTTCGTGCCACTCCCAGGGTGTGTATGCCTCCTGATATAGGTTGTATAGAGAGCTTCCCTTCCACAGATTGTTCGCATCCTCGATGAAAAAGTCCCCTTCGTGAATATCGAGTGTCATCGTATCTGCTGTGTAGGTTTGCAGCTTCAATGCATCCACACCAGATGCGGCAGCAGCCTCTACAATTTGAAGTGCACGCTCTAATGATTGATTATGATTACCGGACATTTCAGCTATAATAAATGGTTTATGATTTTTTCCGATCCATCGTTCCCCGATTTGAAATTCCATTACAGTTCCCCCTTGATATATTCGACTACAGGATGTATATCTGCCTGCGCAGACGACATATAATTTAAACAACGATGTTGATAGATACGAAGTAGTTTCAAATCATTCATGATTGTTTTTAACCATCCGATAAACTTTTCCTCTTCTATACATTCACTTTTACCCAAATTCCAAATCAACTTTAAACGCTCAGCTTCATACACTGACTCTAGCTGATTATCAGCCACACTAATCACAGCAGAAGGAACACCCATAAAGCATCGTTCCCACATGGTAATGCCTCCGGCGCCAATCGCTGCGTCCATCCCAAGTAATAGTGCTGCCATATCTGCCTGGTCGTAATAATCAGCTTTTGGAAATAACATACACAACTGCTGAATAACTTCTTTTTCTGTATTAGCTGGTCCAGCCACAACGTGTAAATGGACTTGCTTTATAATCGTTGGATAATCTAATAAAACCTTTAACCATTTTTTGGTTTCATGAGTAGGATCACTGCCGCCAAAATTAAGCAAAATATGCTGAAATTTCGTAACAGTTTGGCGATGCTGACGCAACTTTGCAAATTCTGAGCGCAACAAAAGATTAGCAGGCCCCAAAAAAAGACGGCATTGCATCGGTACCCACTTATTATATCGCTCATTCATCGCCGGATGAAGGTTTTGATCAATTAATGCTGTACAATCATGTTTTCGGTTAGCAAGATCGTCGATAACCAAAATATGGTTAACATGCTGCTTCAACATTTGCTCCCAGCGATAATCCAGTTGGTAATGGTCAACAATGAGCCAGTGTATCTTATAGTTACAAAGTTGCTGTATCGTTTGACGTGCATCTTCATTCCAATCCACTTTTATGGATTTAAGGGCTGATATCAATATCAGATCATGGCCTGCTTCACGAATCGCTATATTCACCTTGCCTGGTAAACCTTCCGCACATACAAAAATAATATGGCTATCAAGTGATTGTTTCAGCATTTGAGCAAGTGTTAAACAACGCATTACATGACCAATACCAATTTGCACCGAAGCATCTACTCGAATAGCAATATTGTACATTTTCTCCTCCTGCTTCAAGCCAATGCACCATTCATGTATATCTTCTAATGTTATACAACTGGTTTTTGCTGAATATGAGCGTTGATTGAATAAATATCAGGTCTTGTTAACAAGTAATCGATAATATCCTGTGCAGGCAGCTCAAGACTTTCCTTAAACTCACTTGCTAACAGACGACACACCTCATAATCTTCAGGTGTATCTACCGTCAAACGTAGCTCCGGATGAAGGAGCTTTGACGGTAAATCCAGCATACTATATTTAAAACGTTCGCTATGTTCATACGCATAATACGTAACATGTTCGCGATGGCGCTCAGCGGTCGTATATTCATACATCCATTGAAGTGTAGCAAATGTGAACAGCTCAATAGCGAGACCACGCGTAAGTTTCTCTTGTTGTTTGTTCACGATAATATCTGCTGGTTGTTGTAGCATAAGTTGTACCGATTCATTAGCCAAATTATAATCTACAAATGGACAGTCCGAAGTGACACGAATAACATAATCGGGTTCATATTCACGTGCACATTCATAGTAACGAGCAAGTACATCAGTTTCTGATCCGCGATAACAGGTTACTCGATGCTCTTTACACCAAGCTGCTAGTGGATCATCTTGCTGTAGATTTGACGTTGCCACAATAATGTGATCAACCCGATTTATTTTACTGCACCGCTGTACAACATAATTTAAAATACAGCTATCACCAAGTGGCATCAGTACTTTACCAGGCAATCGAGTAGATCCCATTCTCGCCTGAATAATTACGATCATTTTCATACTTGATCCTCCACTATATACCTACAATTTAATTATTCTAGGCCAAGCATTCTGTTTCCATACTTGCTTTTGTTAGCAAACCATTCCTTTGCAAGCAATTCATAAATGTACACATCATGAAAATCTTCGTATTTATAAATATGATCACGCAAACAACCAGCTTCCTGGCATCCATATCTTGCATGCATTTTACGAACTGAAGTATTATCAGCCATAACTTCACCGATTATTTTGTTGAATTTTAACACTTCAAACACATATCGGTATATATATGGAGCAAGCAACATACTTAACATGCTGACATCCTGCTCACCAATATAAAAAGCCCAGCTACAACGCTGATTCTTATAATCGATATCATTAATAGAAACAATACCGACCTGTCTTCCTTTTGCTAAAATCATCCAATAACGTTGTGTGTCATCCTGACTAATTTGCTCAAACCATTTTTTTTGGTCGGCTACTGTTGTTGTTGCTTTCAAATCCGTAAACATATAGCGTGTCACCCAAGGTTGCATACGCCAACGTAATACCTGCTCTAAATGATCCTCATGTAATGGAATGAATTCCAACGTCATAACTCCTTTACAAAGAACAACTTTTTAGTTCAGATAAGTTCTTCTTCTCTTAACCATTGCTTTATAACTTCCGCACTTACAGGAATCATTGGCAAATCAAGAGGTTCACGACGCTCTAAATGAGATTGATGCTTGAAGCTAGAAGGGATGGTGTACATATCTTCATTTTCTTCAGCAATAGTACGCTCATCCATAGTCATAAGCTCTTCAAATTGCTTTTCACCTGGACGAAGGCCAACATACTGGATTTCTGTTTGATGCGTAAGATCATACTTTTCTACTGCTTGCTCAATCAGAGCATTTGCCAAATCGCCGATGCGCACGACAGGCATTTTAAGAACAAATACTTCTCCGCCTGTAGCCATTTCGTTCGCTTTTAAAATCAGATTAATAGCTTGGCTAGGAGTCATCATATATCGAAGCATATTAGGATCAGTAATAGTAATAGACTTTTGATCCAGAACTTGTTGTTTAAATAGAGGAATAACTGAACCTCTCGAACCCATTACATTCCCAAAACGTACGGCTGAAAATATGGTCTGTGTTGAACCTTTTTGTGATTCTGCCGCAGCTATGAGACGCTCTCCTGTTAACTTTGTAGCTCCATACGTATTTGTTGGCGAAATTGCTTTATCTGTACTAGTAAATAATACTCTTTTTACATTGTTCGTAATGGAAGCTTGAATTATATTTTGAGTACCCAGTACATTGGTTTGTACAGCTTCAAATGGATTATATTCACAAAAAGGTACATGTTTCATTGCAGCTAGATGAAACACATAATCAATATCTTCCATAGCGCGCAGCAACCTTTGGTAGTCACGAACATCTCCAATCAGGAAACGCAATTTAGAGCTTTGATCTTTTAAAGCCAGACTCAGTTCATATTGTTTATATTCATCTCTGCTAAATACACGGATAACTTGAGGCTCATCTAAAAGTAATTTTTTGATAAGATGAACTCCAATAGTTCCGGTTCCACCTGTAATTAAAATTTTTTTATCTTTATAGAATCCTGTCTGCACTTTTATCATTCCTCTGTATAATTAAATTGTCAATTCTTTGAATTGCTTTCTCAAATAATTCATCCAGATATGGAATTTTTAAATTAATCTCGTTCAATAGATGTCCTAGATGTTGATAGATTAAATTGGATTTTTGAATTAAGTTTCGTTCCGTAACAATTTGAGGTAATTGCTGATCAAATTGAACCATCTTCTGTGGAAGAATAGTATCGTATACTGTTTCAAACCAATCCCGATTAACGATCTCACCCCATGATTGCTCAATTGTTTCAAGTGATTTTTGTGCTTTAGTCGGTTTTGTCCGGCTTAGTTCTTGAATTTTATTAATCATTTTTTGAATCTCTTTAATCTCATTCTTTAAAATAATCAAATCGTTTTTGTTCATAACAATTTTTTGTTTTACCATCTGAGCCTTTTGACCATCATAAACATTATTTTCTGTCTTAATCATATCCTCAATTACATTAGGTTCAACATTATTTGTTTTGAGCATATCATATACTTCTTCAATCGGCTTCCAATTTGCTCCTTCAATCGCTGCTCCATCTCTTGTAGAGTTGATAAATTCTACTTCAGAAAAAGCTGCTACCAATTCTTCCAGAGCATTTTTCATAAAAAGGAAGCTAGAATTCGTTCGGTTATGACCTCCATGTACATTTAATACTTCATATGGAGCATTTCTAATACTAGATTCAATAATATCAGCATCGGAGTGAAGCACGCCTTCAGCATAAAACTGATCATTAGGGAAAGACAAATCCTGTCCCATCATAATGATTCTCCGCGCACCTAAGCGAATAGCAACCTGCATCGCTGTTCCTGTAACAGTTGGAGTAGAAGAAATAACTAGTTGCTCTTGCTCTAAACCCATATAATACTGTGAAATTTGATCATTTCGCATAATAGCGAATAATTTATTATCTTGCTTCTGATTCGATATTTCATAGTAAGCCGAAGAAGTAAACAATAAAGGTGGCTGCAGTGTTTCAGGGTTTTGGAAAACTTTATTGTTTATTTCGCCCCCATCCATTAAAACAACCATATGAGGAGTAATACCATTTT
Source organism: Paenibacillus hunanensis (assembly GCF_014645615.1). Taxonomy (GTDB): domain Bacteria; phylum Bacillota; class Bacilli; order Paenibacillales; family Paenibacillaceae; genus Saccharibacillus; species Saccharibacillus hunanensis. Next base: position 93,787 of record NZ_BMMB01000002.1, read on the forward strand.
TCACCAATGCTTGCACGCTAGAACCTGCTGCAATAATTAAAGCATGGGGCTTTATTTTTTTAAGCCATTCAATATCTTTTTGCAAAGAAGGTCCTGAACCCGTTACTATGGCTGTAGAATCAGGTAATCGATCGATAAATCTTTCAATTGGTGGCGTTGATAGCATCCCGTCAATCTGATATAAGCTATTTTCAATCCATCTTTGTTGAAAATGTTCCTGTGTGCTTTTGTTAGATTGAAATACGAGATTATATTCTTTGAATTTATCTTGCACTTCTTTTAATACATCATAGTGATGATCCAAATAGTGTCTCAAAGCTACAAATGCCATTTCTTGCTGCATATAGCTACATACTAGATAAAATAACATGTTCAGCTGATTCTCACCTACAGAAACCCACTGTATATTCGGATGATTTATCAATTCTCGAAAGTCATACTTCTCCATGGAATTGAGGAAAGATTGTTCATCTTCTTCATAAATAAATAACCAGCGATCAGGATACATCTCTAATAAATCTGCAATTCCCAATCCCTGTCCAAATCCATAAACAAAGATAATGTTCAATTCTTCTACTGAACCTTTAACAGCTTCAAGCCATGCTATATCTTTTTCCCATGCTTCAGTATAAAACTGAGGCGCGTCTACTTCTTTATCACGAACAAGTAACTTATTAGAAACATGAGGAAATCGTTCCTGCAAAGCTCTTAGATTCAATTCTAACATCGACACTATCATACCACCTATCATATTTAATATTGTGGTTCATACCTAATATATCGGAATCATATAGATTGTAATGAATATTTTAACAGAAAAATCCACCTGTAGCTGGTATACAGGTGGATTTTTAATTAGTTACGATGATCAACAAAAAAGCTATCTGTCACAAAGTTTTGATGATATGCATTCTTTTGAACTTTAATAGCTCCTTGTCTTTCTAACCAGTTTCCTGCTTCTTCTTTAAACTGATTCATTTTTTGTAGAATCAAAGGATCCATATCGGCTAGTTCTTTTAAAACAAGTTGATCTTGATCATTTACAGAAGAACGATAACTTTCCATTCTTTCAATGATCTGCCCGCGTTGATCAACAAAATCGATCAGTTCTTCTTCACTAGCAAAAGAGAGACGACTTACTAAGTCGATAGTCAGTTGCTTTAACTCAGCAAGGAGAGTAGACATCGTTTCATCCACTTTACTCATCACGTACCTGTAACTGCTTCGGGAAGCTTACTGACTTGTAGCCAGCTTTCACGAAGTTCACTTAAATGCTCTAATACTTCTTGTGTAAGCTTCATATCTTTTTTGATATTTGCTTCAATGAGACAATGCAGCACATATTCATAGATAACAAGAAGATCCTGAGCGATTGGAAAATCAAAATTCAGAGCTGATATTAATTCATGAATAATAGCTTGAGCTTTACACAAATTATTATTAGCTTTTTCGTAATTTTTTTCTTCAATGCCTTCCATTCCAGCTTTCACAAAACGAATAGCGCCGTCATATAACATAATAAGCAATTTTGGCTTAGAAGCAGTCTGTGTCTGTGCCTGTTGATATTTTTGATAAGGTGATTGAATCACTTTATTGCCCCCTTATTACTATCTAAAACTCGCAAGTGACGATGCCTGATTATTGTATCGGTTCATAGCGCTTTCCATCGCAGTGAATTTTTTGTAGTAATTCGTCTCTTTATCGTTGATCCGACTAGTCATATCACTGATTTGACGATCTAGTGAGGTTAATTGAGTACCAAGCAAACTGTTAACTAAAAATGCAGCATTCGTATCACTGCTCACTTTAGAAGTACCTGCTGTACTTGCCATATTCTCCAACGCTGAACGAGTTACTTTTTTCATTTTAGCAATAACGCCGTCGTTTTCAGTGAATTTATTATTTTGAGTGCTTGCAGCATTATTAGTACCAAAGAAATCATTCACAATATTAGGGTTGGTGTCGAGCGCTGACTTTAGCTTATCGGTATCCAGGAAGAGCTTTCCTTTTGTCTCGTACGTCCCCGTAGAAATTCCTAATTGTGCAAAGCTGATTTTTTTCCCATCGGGCAATGTTACTCCCTGCACCATAGCAGTACGCATATTGGAGATCGTTTGCTCCAGTATACTGTCATTTTTTAACATACCACTTTTAGCTTTGCTTTCCCACAACTTAATTTCATCAGAACTCATATCTTTTTTCTGTTCATCGGTTAGTGGTTGATATTTGTTATAGCGTTCTTCTCCTACCTTACCATTCATTAAAGAAAGCACACTATTATATGCATCCACAAAGCTCTGTACTGAGCTTACAAGCTTATCATTATCACTGGTTACTGTAATTTGCGAGGATTGATTAGTCGGCGAAACGCTGTTTAACGTCAATTGAACTCCATTAATGGTAAATTGGTTGGATGACTGTGTCATATCTAATCCATTAATATTTACTTTGGCATCCTTACCGATTGTAGCTGTACCAACAGCAGTGCTAGTATCGCTTTGATTTGTAACTTCGCTTGCGATTTTGAATTTTTCAAAAGCATTTCCCTTTAAAGTAACAGCACTGCTTCCTGTAGAGTTGCTAGTAATTGACATCGTGCCACTACCGGAATCGTAAATTGCTGTGACGCCTGCTTTGCTCATATTAATCTTCTGTACAAAGTCATTTACACTATCGGTTGCTTTATAATCAATGTTTATAGCCGTTCCACTACCTATCGAAATGGAGACAGAACCGTCGCCACCTGTAACGTCTGACATTTTAAGTAATGAACCGTCTTTACCGCCCTTACCGTCTTTTGCACCACTAGCATCTAAGCTACCACTAGAAATGACAGTCGTTGCTGTAGCCAATTGAGAAACTTTAACATTCATTGTTGATCCACCAGCAGCTCCGTTAGCCGTTGCAGAAACAGATGACGTATCTCCAGTAATTGATGTTTTTTGAGCATTAATTGAAGCGCTCAAACTCAAATTAGAAAGCTTATCATTTAGAAAAGTAACCAGCTGTGAGCTGACATCGCGATACCCCTCTTGCTTCCATGAGACGAGCTGTCGCTGTTGATTCAGCTTATCCAGTGGTATTCTTTCCGCTGTCATTAATTTTTTGACTGTAGCATCAATATCCAAGCCACTTGCTAAACCCGAGATTCTTGTAACTGCCATTTTTTCATCCCCTTATACTTTTTTATCGACAATTAGGCCAGTAATTTCCATAAGCTTCGCTAAAGCATCTAAAACTTTTTCTGGAGGAGCTTCACGAATTAGCTCGCCTGTATCTTTATTTTTCACTTTGATCATAATAGAGTGTGTTTCTTCGTGCATTGAAATTTCTAAAGATCTGGCGGGTCCTTGAATAGCATTGAACGTTTTTTGAAACTCTTGTAGGATGACTTGAGAATCAGCCATCTTCTGAGGGCCTGTATTTGCAGCAGCAATCAGCTCAGCAGGGGTGTCTGTATTTTTAGATGTATTGTCTTTTAGAGAGTTGGAGTATGAATTTGTTGATGCAATACTAATTGCATTGTTAATAGGATTCATTTCATATCCTCCTTAAAGTTTCAAAATATTATTCGTTATGGATGTTAGGTGCAAAAATTATACTAGAAATAAACTATGTACTTCTATTATCGGTTATTACCATACTTTCTTTAACTTTTATCGCCTAAAATAAGCAAAAAGACCCTGATAAAATCAGGGTCTTTCGCAAACCTACCTAAGTTACAATTAACGCAGTAAGGACAGAACGCCCTGTGGCGAAGAGTTTGCTTGGGAAAGCATCGATTGCGCTGCTTGTACCAAAATGTTGTTTTTGGACAGTGCTACCATTTCTTTCGCCATGTCAGTATCACGAATACGGGATTCGGATGCTGTCAGGTTCTCTACTGTTGTTCCCAGGTTGTTGGACGTGTATTCCAGACGGTTTTGTACCGCACCCAAGTTCGCACGTTGTGTGGATACTTTTTCAATCGCATTACTAATATTAGTCAGTGTGCTGCTTGCATTTAAGCCAGAGAAGCCCGTTCTGCTAATACCGGATACCGTGATAGAGAATGCTTTATCGTCGGCTTGAACTTTAACGCTACTTGTGATTTTGATACCATTGAACGTAGTGTTACTCATGATCTTATCGATCTGTGTACCCAGTTGTTTCAACTCGGCATTGATGTTCGATTTGTCGCCAGAGCTGTACGTACCGTTCAGCTTTTGTACGTTCAGTTCTTTCATACGTCCCAGCATGGAGCTGACTTCGTTCATCGCACCCTCTGCTGTTTGTGCAAAGGAGATACCATCTTGTACGTTACGTTGTGCTTGTTCCAGACCACGAATCTGTCCACGCATTTTCTCGGAGATCGACAGTCCCGCTGCATCATCCGCTGCACGGTTGATACGCAGACCCGAAGACAGTTTCTCCATGTTTTTGCTTGCTGAAGCACTGTTCAGATTCAAGTTGCGTTGTGTGTTCAACGCTGGAATATTGTGATTGATAATCATTGTTATTTCCTCCCTGAAATGGTTTTCCCCACATCCTTGTGGTGGCTGAGCTAGTTCGAAGAATCCATCATTTCATAATCCTTTGTCCTGCTCTACTATATATATCGTATATCCGATTCTACTTTGTTATAGCTATTTTCAATTTGTAGCGCTAAATCTTAAATATTTATTGCATATACATTTATCCAATAGAAAAAGACTCTGATCTGATCAGAGTCTTTTCCGAAGTACTTAATTTGAAGATTAACGCAGCAAGGACAGAACGCCCTGTGGCGAAGAGTTTGCTTGGGAAAGCATCGATTGCGCTGCTTGTACCAAAATGTTGTTTTTGGACAGTGCTACCATTTCTTTCGCCATGTCAGTATCACGAATACGGGATTCGGATGCTGTCAGGTTCTCTACTGTTGTTCCCAGGTTGTTGGACGTGTATTCCAGACGGTTTTGTACCGCACCCAAGTTCGCACGTTGTTTTGCTACTTTCTCGATTGCAGTGCTGATGTTAGTCAAAGAAGTACCTGCACTCAAGCCTTTGAATCCACTAGTGGAGATACCCGATACATCAATAGAGAAGGACTTATCGTCGGCTTGAACCTTAACGCTACTTGTGATGTGAATACCGTTGAACGTAGTGTTACTCATGATCTTATCGATCTGTGTACCCAGTTGTTTCAACTCGGCATTGATGTTCGATTTGTCGCCCGTGCTGTACGTACCGTTCAGCTTTTGTACGTTCAGTTCTTTCATACGTCCCAGCATGGAGCTGACTTCGTTCATCGCACCCTCTGCTGTTTGTGCGAAAGAGATACCGTCTTGTACGTTACGTTGTGCTTGTTCCAGACCACGAATCTGTCCACGCATTTTCTCGGAGATCGACAGTCCCGCTGCATCATCCGCTGCACGGTTGATACGCAGACCCGAAGACAGTTTCTCCATGTTTTTGCTTGCCGAAGCACTGTTCAGATTCAAGTTGCGTTGTGTGTTCAACGCTGGAATGTTGTGATTGATAATCATTGTTATTTCCTCCCTGAAATGGTTTTCCCCACATCCTTGTGGTGGCTGAGCTAGTTCGAAGAATCCATTATTTCATAATCCTTTGTCCTGCTCTACTATATATATCGTATATCCGATTCTACTTTGTTATAGCTATTTTCAATTTGTAGCGCTAAATCTTAAATATTTATTGCATATACATTTATCCAATAGAAAAAGACTCTGATCTGATCAGAGTCTTTTCCGAAGTACTTAATTTGAAGATTAACGCAGCAAGGACAGAACGCCCTGTGGTGAAGAGTTTGCCTGGGAAAGCATCGATTGCGCTGCTTGTACCAAAATGTTGTTTTTGGACAGTGCTACCATTTCTTTCGCCATGTCAGTATCACGAATACGGGATTCGGATGCTGTCAGGTTCTCTACTGTTGTTCCTAAGTTGTTGGACGTGTATTCCAGACGGTTTTGTACCGCACCCAAGTTCGCACGTTGTGTTGCTACTTTCTCGATTGCAGTGCTGATATCACTAAGTGCAGTACCTGCGCTCAAGCCTTTAAAGCCAGTAGTGGAGATACCAGTTACTGTGATAGAGAAAGACTTATCGTCAGCTTGAACTTTAACGCTACTTGTGATGTGAATACCGTTGAACGTAGTGTTACTCATGATCTTATCGATCTGCGTACCCAGTTGTTTCAACTCAGCATTGATGTTCGATTTGTCGCCAGAGCTGTACGTACCGTTCAACTTTTGTACGTTCAGTTCTTTCATACGTCCCAGCATGGAGCTGACTTCGTTCATCGCACCCTCTGCTGTTTGTGCAAAAGAGATACCATCTTGCACGTTACGTTGTGCTTGTTCCAGACCACGAATCTGTCCACGCATTTTCTCGGAGATCGACAGTCCCGCTGCATCATCCGCTGCACGGTTGATACGCAGACCCGAAGACAGTTTCTCCATGTTTTTGCTTGCTGAAGCACTGTTCAGATTCAAGTTGCGTTGTGTGTTCAACGCTGGAATGTTGTGATTGATAATCATTGTTATTTCCTCCCTGAAGTTAGTTATCCCACATCCATGTGGTGGTTGAGCTACTAACAAGCAATCGTATAAAACTCATTACCTGTACCGCTCTAAAATATATATCGACGCTAGGCTCTGTTTATTTTATAGCTTTTTCTAATTTTTAATTAATTTTATAATAAGATCTATCGATTATTTACCTTCATCTTGCTTCTCACTTAGGAAATCTTTAATCAACTCGGCATTAACCGCAGCACTTTGGTTGCTTAACTGAATAGCATGATAAACTTCTTTGCGATAAATATCTATGTTTTTAGGAGCACTAATTCCAATTTTGATCGTATCTGCATCAGTAGATAAAATAGTCACCTCGATTTGATCATCGATAATGATAGATTCGCCTTTTTTGCGTGATAGAACGAGCATTAGCCTTCATCCCCCTCTGTCTTATTCGGTTGCAGTGGATGACGAATCGTATAATCTGTATTTTGCAAAATAATTTGCTTCGCCTGCATTGTATCTAAGTTGAAAATAATTGGCGCGACCAAATTAACCGCACGATGCTGCGGTAATTTATTCCAAGACACAATATTGCGTACAACTACTTTCTCTTCATTTGTGATTTGCAGTTCTCCAATCACATCTTCCGGAATTTCAACTTCATACTGTGGGAAATAAGCAAAGGGATCTAACAAAATAAAACTAATCTCTGGCTGATCTACAGGCTGTAAAATGCTAAATGAACCTACCTGTTGAGTATACGTATAACTAGTAATTTCCGGGAATCCGGGAATCCCCTTAGCAAATGTAAATACGTGCTCATTCTGATCAGACATCGAAGACGGATTAAGTTGTGAATCAGACATGATATGAATTCCTCCCTAGTTTCAAGAAAAGACTACGGACAGAGGTAGTCCATAGTCTTTTAAATTTGTTATTTAAAACATATATAATACTTTTAAAAAATATCCAATCATCCTCTTGGTTGAGAAAAAGCTACTGTTTCTTTGTACTTTTAATTACCAATAATGCAAATATACATCATCAACTACCCATTGAGAATAGATAATGGAATATTATTATTTTAATTCAAAAAGTTGACGAGTGACAACTTCATTGTTGATGCTGATGTCTGCAGAGCTGCTTGATAAATCGTTTGTGCTGTTGTTGCTTTTATCATAACTTCTGAAATATCAGCATCTTCTACTTTAGATTGCAGATCGGTAACATTGAGTTCACGCTCATCCAAACGACTACTAACGAGCTCTACACGGTTCGTTTTTGCACCAACCTCTGATCGAACCGCACCCATCGCATTTGCACGTGAATCGATATTTTCCAATTCACCACTAATAGCTGAGTAGTCTCTAGTTCCAGTAGTCATTACATTGTCAATAGCACTCGATAAACGTTCGAGGATAGCGAAGGCATTATCTTTTTCTGCTGGTTTACCAAAAAACTCATTACCATCGGTACTAACACCAATAGAAATTTGCTCACTGATTCCATAAGTAACTTTTCCAGTATCCGTGACTACATCTGAATACTTTGTTGTACTGGAATCCAATTGATACGGTCTTTCGTCGAACTTTTCGCCATTAAAAACATATCTTCCAGTCAACTGACTATTACCCACATCAGCCAGTTGCTTTTTTAATTCATCTAATTCATCTTTAATCGCTTTTAGGCCACTACCATCTGTTGTACCAGTACTCGCTTGAATCGTTAACTCTTTTACACGTTTCATCACATCTGTTGATTGTTGCATGAGAGTGTCCGAATAATCAAGCCAGCTTTGTGCAGCGTCTGTATTCGATTTATATTGATCTGTAGCAGCCAGCTCCGCACGGTAGCGGAGCGCATACGTTGTTCCTACTGGATCATCCGATGCTTTATTGATTTTGCGACCTGTAGAGGATTGCATGCTCAGGTCACTCATCGTGTTTCTATTTTTGTTCAGGTTGCTAAGTGTCTGATTGGACACCATATTTGAAGTAATACGAATTGCCATTATTATCTACTCCTCATTTATCAGAGTCCAACACGACCTGTGCTGTTAATCAAACGTTCGAGCAACTGATCCATCGTAGTCATGAAACGGGAAGATGCAGTATAGGCGTGCTGAAACTTGATAAGATCAGACATCTCTTCATCAAGGGATACGCCGCTTACCGACTGACGGTTCGCTTCCACTTGATCTGTAAGTGTCTGCGAGTTATCTGTTTGACGGCTCGCTTCCTGTGAGCTTACACCCAGCTGACCGACAATACCGTTAAAATAATCCTGAACTGTCGTTGGCGCAACTCCACCAAAGTCCATTTTTGTACCCTTCAATTCAGACATGATCAGAGCAAGTCCGCCGTTACCAGCTACGACCTTTTCATCACTGCCTTTACCGGAAGTACGCAAAGAGAATGCAATTTTACTTGGATCATCCTGTAACGATTTGTTCAGTGTAATATTGCCGGCTGTAATCGTGCCGCTATTATCTGTCGTACCAAAGAAATCTCCGCCCTGCTGGCTGGAGCTATTGTAGCCCAGCTTGTGCAGACCATTAATCCCTTTAACGGTTGTGGTCAGATCGGACGTTAACGTACGATTACCAGCGGCATCCGAGTAGGTTACACCGTTTAACACGGTTCCTTCTGGAATAACTGAGCCGGCTGGCAATGTGACATTGAATTCGCCGTTAGCGAGTGTATTCGCCAGCTGATCGAGCTGTGCTTTTTGACCTGCAACATGAACATCACGGGAATACATAAGACCATACATTTCTCCGCTGTTCAACGTTCCACCCTCAAATGCTGTCTGTACGCCAGCAGCTGTAAGAGGAGTAACGGTACCGCCAGTAATGACCTGTTGACCGCCAAAGTTCACTTGATAGCCTGTATTCAGCTCAGTCACAGTGACATTACCATATTTAGAAATCTGATCGATCGCATAATCGCGCTGATCGCGAAGGTCATTCGCATCATTGCCCTGTGCTTCGATCTTCATAATATTCTGGTTTAAGGTGCCTACTGTATTTAACAAGGAGTTTACTGTGGATACATCCAACGAGACACTGGAGGTCAGATCCGTGCTCAATGCATCCAGCTGCTGGCTGGTCTGATTCATTGCATCAGTTAATGCCAGTGTCGTTTCTTTCAAGACCTTCTGGTTAGTCGTGCTCTGAGGATCTTTACTCAGGTTTGACCATGCACTCCAGAACTTATTCATTACGGTCTGCATCCCTGTATCGGAAGGCTCGTTAATTACTTTTTCCAGCTTGCCCAGGGTGTCTGAACGTACTGTCCAGCTTCCAAGTGAAGAATTCTCACCGCGATATTGTGTATCCAAAAACATCGAACGCACACGCTTGATCGAAGTAGCCTCGACGCCTGTACCCAGTTGTCCGGAGTTTGTCGAATTACGAAAAGCCACGGCTTCCAATGGATTCGTGGCACTGGTATGTACCACCTGGCGCGAGTATCCTGCTGTATTGGCATTAGCAATATTGTGAGAGACAGTGCTCAGTGACGTTGTATTTGTAGCCAGACTCCGGCGAGCCGTTTCAATGGAATGAAATGTTGATGTCATAGGAACCTCCTAAATATTAGCCTCTTGTATCAAACAATCCGGAACGAGTAAAACCGTAAGCTTTCTCAGCCGGATGTTGATAGGTCGCTTCCTGTTCTGGAACAAGCGCCATCATTTCCAATGAAAAGTCTACGTATTCCAAAGCCTGTTGAATCAACTGTTTGTTCAGGTCATTAAGTTGCTGGAACCGTTGCAGTGTATCGAACAGCGTAGAGCGAGCGTCAAGCAACTGCTGCTTCTCATCGGGATCAAACACCAGCCGCGCCAGCTCAGTCAGATTAAGCCGCAGCTTGGACTTGATGCCCCGTTCCAGCAGGAATTCGTAAACGAGCTGCTCGCGCTCATTTTCCAATTGCTCAACCAGTTTGGCCAGCTTGGATTCCTGATTCATGACGGCAATCAATTCATTGATTTGATTGTCAATAACGGCCCGCTTTTTGCTTTCGCCCAGTTCGATTAATTGCAGATGGCTATCATTCAGTTCATTTAGCTTAGCCACCAGCGGCTGCACAGTTCCATTCATTTATTAATTCCCCGTTCCTTTTAGGAAAGGCAGGAGCTTGTCAGCCAGCGCACCAGCGTCGACTTTGTATGTGCCTGCAGCTACCTGCTCTTTCAGACTTTGAATTTTTTGAGCGCGCTCTGCATCAGCAGTTGCTTGTGCAGTGTTCGCTTGCAGCATTTCCATAGCTTCTGGAGAGATGGACACTTCGTCCTTACGGCTTGTTTTCTTTTCGCCAGTTACGGCCTTTGCTTCGTTTGTACGTTGGTATGGGTTAACAGCGCCTACACGTTGTGTATCGTTAATTTTCATGGTTTTTTACACACTCCTTAGTAAATTTGAGAAAGAGTTCCTACTCCTTAGAGTCATTTGCTTCGGGAAGATAGATCGTCTTTTCAAAATTAGGAAGTCCTTTTTGAGATAACAGGAATGTTGGGTGATATTCGGAATATTGCATTTCCTGGTATCATTAAGGCAACCGAATTGTTGTTACTAAGATTATCGACCACTTTTTCCTTAATTTTTATAGTCTTAAAGTGGTTAATTGTGTAGTAATTTTTTTCGTTCCTTAAGTCCCAGACCTGCACAGCTATGCAAGTTTTAACACTCAAAATGTACTAGGAATTGTCGTTATTTGACTAGGAATAGGAAGTGTTCCTAGTTATCCCGGAATTTGTCGACAATTCTATAGGCCCCCTGCGTCTTCTCCGCTTGATTACTTTTGCCAGCATCCCCATCGTTATATGCGTTACGAATATCTTTTGTTAAACGCGAACGACAGGAATCACACATATTGCCTTCTCGAATAAGCGTTCCGCACACCTCGCATGCATATCCCATATTTGGTGCATTCGCGATGGAGATTCGTCCTTCTCGAATGAAGGTTGTAATCTGCTTGATCGATACTCCTGTTACTTCGGACAATTCCGTAATTGTAGTTCCTCTGTTCTCTTTTAAATAGTGATTACAGTCTTCATATTGTCTTTCAATATCCTTGATACAATCGCTGCACATGCCTTTTAGATTAAGTACATACAGTTTCCCGCATTGAGGACAATTTCCTAAATTCATAAACTGCTCGCCTCCTGTAAGTGTTATCCCATCTATGTTGTCCAAGCTCTAAGGTTATTTAAATGAAGATGTCTTTATTTATATCGTAAACAAACACGCATTTTGTTAGCATTACTTAATAAATTAAGCGTTTTGTTAACAATTTGCTTATGATTAGGTCATATTAATGAACAATCTGGCTTTACCTTCAGCGTATTTAGCATATAGATCGTTGATTTAGTAATATGAGCATTAGGAGCGTGCACAGGTAAGCGAGATCACCTGAAATTGTACACGACATTGAGCGCCTAATTCATGTAAGGCTAATGCACAGTTATGAATGGTACTTCCCGTTGTATAAATGTCATCAATTAGCAGGATCGGAATCACCCGATTAGCGTTTCGTTCATCCTCCAGCTGACCAGATACTCGAAGCGACTGATTAGTTTGTAGCGATGATGCCTGCATAGGAACAGCTGGAGCAGCTATATAGGAAGATATCCTATTTCTATATCCATACGGTTCATGATGTCGTTGTAGCACATCATGCACAAGCGAGCCAGCCATAGTCGAATAGGAAAAAACTCCTGCCATACTACGAATGCGTTCCTGTCTTCCTTGCTCGCTTTGCTTCATCGTTTGCCTGGTACGCTCTAATAAGGGTAGATACGGCAATTTTATATCCGCTGCCAGCCACCGAGCCATCTGCGCTGCCTGATCAAAGCCGCGTTCCTGTAATCGATTCGTGCTTGCTGGTACAGATGTAATCCAGGCAGGAAACCATTCACACCCGAAATGAGTGCTTAGCTCCGCCTGTAAACGATAGTAGCCCTCCACCATTAGCTGCCCAAATACAGCTTCATACCGCTCATTACCTCTATATTTATATGCTGCTAGCCAGCTACGAATATCAGTATTGTAACGAACAGCACTACGATTAAGCAAAAAACCACGGTGCTGCATTACCTGCCGCTGACAATCCTCACAATGAATGCTTCGTCCACATACCCTGCACTGCGGCTTCATAATCCATGGAATACGGCTAGCGCATGCATGGCAAAGCCCCTCATAAACGGATAAGCCTATAATCGTATGGGCACAGCTGATACACTGCTGATGGTGAGGGTACAGATAACGCCATAGCTTGCTCCAACTGGATGCATGAAGAAAGTGACTCATCGACTCAGTTCCTTTCCACAGACGATACAATATAGTTCTGTTTACGTGCAATGCGGTTCATTAAACGAATCTGTCCAATCGCCTGCTTCTGGCTACGACCGTATTCAGATGCGGTAAAGATAACTTTTCCCGCCGGATCTTGCTTGGATCTACCCGCTCGACCTGCCATCTGAATAAGCGCAGACGCATGATATACATGGTCATGTGCATCAATAATGTATACATCGCTCCCGGGAACCGTCACACCACGCTCTAATATCGTAGTCGTTACGAGAATACGAATCCGGCGCTCGCGAAATTGTACTACTTTCTGAGCACGCTGTTCATCCTCGGAAGAAGTACCGGCAATATGAAGCATGGGAAAATGCTCTTTTAACAATGTCACCATCGGCTCAATCCATGCGATACGTGGCATAAACCAAAATAGCTGTGCGCCTCGTTCAATCGAATGCTGTACCTGCTGTAGTAGTTCTATAGGAAGCTTGCCGCTACCATACCAGCTTACAAAGGATGGCGTCTTCATGCGCTTAGGAACAGGTAAAGGATGCCCATGAAAACGTACAGGTACCTTCGCATGTGCCAGTCGTCCTTGACGAATCGCCCGTTTTAGCGCGTCTGAGGGAGTAGCAGATAAATAGACAAACTTCCCGTCTGGACGACAGGCTGTATAGGCTCCATAGGCTAGCATTGGATTTCCATCATACGGGAACGCATCAATCTCATCAATAATCACGAGATCAAATGCAGCATGATACCGTAGTAGCTGGTGTGTTGTAGCAATCGTAATCGCTCCTTGTGTCCATTGCTCGTCACTCCCACCATATAAAGCAACGACCTGCTCACTTGGAAATGCCTGTCGTAGTCGCGGAGCCAGCTCCAGCACCACATCACGCCTTGGTGTTGCGATTAAAACATGTTGCTTTTTTTGAAGCATATAATCGATCAATGGGAAAATCATCTCTGTCTTCCCAGCTCCAGTCACCGCCCACAGTAAAAATCGACGTGAGCGTGGCAGCTTGTCCATTTGCCTAAGACCATCTTGAATACCTGGTGAATCAACATCTTCTATAGAATAGGAATGGGAAGTAGAGTATGCAGACGGATCGTTTATAATGTGTTCTTGATACATTTCCGTTGTACTCGCTCTCGTTCTCTTCGTAGAATCATCTGAACCCCGCTGTAAATGACCCTTTGCTTCCATTAAAGTCGCTTGGCATCTGTGCCAGTAGGCTTTGCTTATCTGCCATAGTAATGACGGGGTTAGTTGCGGAGATGCAACATCCTCCACCTTTGTCTGTAAAAATGAGAGAGCCTGCAAAGCTGCGGCTGTCTGTGCATTACTCAATCCCCAATGCGCCTGTATATCCTTTTTTCCTTCTGTACATGCTAGAGAACTCTGTAGAGAACTCTGCTGTTTCCCCTGCAAACCTGCACTAGCCGATTGCGCAGCAAATGGCGCCACTACAAAAAGTGCATGTGCCGTTCGCGATGGCTGTGCTACATTGCGCTGGCTGATCCTTTTCTGCTCTGTTTGCTCCGTTATTCGGTCAGCAATAGGTGGACGGACAGATTGCAATAATAGCCCGCATTCACGGCTTCTGCCCATCATTAAGCATTCCTCGCAATATCCACAGGCAGACGAGCCGCAGCCTGCACACGAGGTATAGCGAATGCTTGTACTTCCGCAGCGACGACAAGCTGTATGCTGATGGGAAGATAATCCGATACTATGTTTAACTGCATTCAAGAAAGACCAGCTATTATCCGATTGTTGATCCTCCGTTGAGGCTTCACTGCTAACATACACACTATCCAGCAAACGAATATGCTTTTGCAGATAGGCTAGCTGTAGATAGCTTCTCCAGCCTGCTGTATAAGGTGATTGCTGTTCATCCATCAAATGATGCAGTTCTGGTAATAGTAACGAACGACCATTTAATAAGCCTGTAAGCGCGATCGCTCCACAGGTGAGCTGCTTTTTACGATCGATCTGCTGCACATCGCCTTGAAGCTGGCCTCCTCCCTGATTCGATAGCACATATTGACCGCTGCCCGTCCAGCCTCTTTCTCTCGTCCATAATGTACATGGAAAGACGAGCTGTAATTGCGTGCTTGTCGGCGCAGACTTGGAAGAGGCGAATGGGCCAACTGAAGATGTTAGGAAAGAATGACCTCTACTGTAGAACTCGTTAGCAATGGACTGTCTTGCTGTTATGTATTCACTCAACCACTGTCTGATCTGCTCGATCATCGCAGAAGCATTTACAATAGTAGCTTCTGCTGCGCTGGTATAATGTCTTTTATTATTCTGCTCAAAGGATGTGGCTGGATGAGTTGCTTCTTTTTGATGCTGTAAGCGACCATTAAAATGGCGTACGCAAGCAAATGCCCAGCCCACTGGCAAGTCACTAACGATATGCCATAAGCTTCGACATGAATAGCCTCTTTTATTTGTAGCTGTCCACCATAAGCTATCAATACGCATATCCAGCGATACATGTAGTCTCCAGCCCTGTTCATGCTCTGTCGCATATAAATCTACCTTCACTCTATTTCCTCCAATCTATACTATGAATGCAATGGATAGTCTACTCTCGTTATGATGTATGTTTGTTTTACGCTATATGCTCCTGAATAGGACTTTAAAAAGCTCTACGTATAAAGCTAGATACGTTCAGTCATAATAAAGTACGCAAAACAAAAAAGCACACTTATCCGTTTGAGGGAAAGTGTGCTTCACTTTGACTTTACTATTGTAGTATATCACTCACGTCTAGTTCAGATCAAAATTCGAGTTACAGTGTAACCCAGCCATGCTTGATCGAGTTGATAACCGCTTGTGTACGATCATCAACCTCCATTTTTTGCAAAATGCTACTCACGTGGTTTTTAACCGTTTTCTCACTAATGAACAGGTATTCACCAATCATTTTGTTGCTCTTGCCCTCTGCCATCAGACGCAGCACTTCAGCCTCGCGTCGTGTCAGTGGATTATCATCACCGGCTACAAATTTTACACCAGTGTCGCCGTTATTATTGTTATCAGCCAGCGTGCCTGTTTCGTTTACATACGTCATCCGGCGAAGCTGCTGAATGAGCTTCCCTGTTACTTTTGGATGGATGTAAGCATGCCCTTCCACTACAGAGCGGATCGCATTAACAAGAGACTCTGCCTCCATGTCTTTGAGCAGATAGCCCGAAGCGCCTTTGCGCAGTGTCTCAAACACATAGCTTTCATCATCATGAATCGACAGAATGATAACCTTAATGTCAGGGAAAAGCTCGCGTAGCTTCTCAGTCGCTTCTACCCCGTTCTCAACTGGCATATTGATATCCATCAATACAACTTCCGGTGGAGTATGATTGCAGAACTCCAGTACCTGAATACCATCTCCACATTCGCCAATGACCTCCAGATCATCCTCCATATTGAGGATGCGCTTTAGCCCTTCGCGGAACAGTTGATGATCATCGGCCAGCAGTATTTTAATTTTTTTAGAGCCGTAATCATGGTTTTCCATCCTGTTACTCCTTTCACTTTTCCACATTCGTTGGAATATGAATGACAATTTTTGTCCCCTGATTTTCAGCAGATTCAATTTCCATTCTGCCGTCAAGCAATTCGACTCGTTCGCGCATGCCAATCAGACCGAAGTTATTATGGTCTTTGGTACGCTGATCTACCTTTTCCAGATTAAAGCCTTTGCCGTTGTCTTCTACGGTCAGCTTCACAATCTGAGCCTGAAACGTAATGATGACAGTAACATATGTCGGTTCGGCATGTTTTGCTGCGTTGGTCAGTGCCTCCTGTACCAGGCGGTAGATGGCAGCCTCCATCGCGGAACTGAGCCGGTATTCCTTGCCTCTGGTTTCAAAAATAGAACGGATTCGAGTTTTTTCCTCATAATCCTGCACATACTTCCGCAGAGTTGGAATAAGCCCCAGATCATCGAGGGCCATAGGTCTTAAATTGAAAATGACTTTTCTCATTTCTTCCAGGCTGGAACGCACCTGTCCCTTCAAATCTATTATTTCGTCCCGTACCATCGCATAATCCTGCTTTGCGATCATTCTTTCTACAATTTCGGTCCTAAGAACTAGATTTGCCAGTAATTGTGCAGGGCCATCATGAATTTCACGGGAAATGCGCTTGCGTTCATCCTCTTGCGCCAAAATAATTTTGAGGCCAATCAGCTGACGATTTTTAGCAGATTCAATAATACGGGTGACCTGATTCAGCTCACCCGATAAATATTCGAGCACAACTCCCATTTGCGAGCCAATCGTTTCAGCTCGCTCAATGGAGTTTTCTACGTTTTTCACTCGCTTCTGCAAATCGTCACGGCGTGCCTTCAAATACATTTCCTTTTCCCGATATATCATCAGATCAAGCTGTAGCTGAGTCGCCTTCTCGTAGGCTTGTTTGATATCTTCTTCATTATACCGCACAAAGTCACGACTTACTTCAGTGAGTCTGATTCGGGAACTGCGATAACCGACCTCAAGCTTGTCTACCTTCTCGATCGTCTCCGCTGTCTCGCGCAATACCAGTTCAAGCTCAGTATTCAGGGACAACAGCTCACGCCGCGAAGTGTCCAAAATCTCGAAGATCTGATATTTGCTGTTTTCCATTACATTTGTTGCGTTCTTAATGACGTGATCTATCGCATCAGCGTGGAACTCCACTTGATCTTCTCCATTTCTGTAAGTCATTTATATGATACTTTTATATCATATTATAACTTATCATGATTGGATAGTAATCGTCTTGGTTGTTTGATCCCATTTTACATTCAATCCAAGCTGCTCAGATACGAGTCTAAGAGGGACTAAAGTCCTGCCCGAAACAATAACTGGTGCAACCGATGAACTCTGCAAACGACCATTTTGTACATAATTTTTTTGTCCAACTGTCAAATCGATCAATTGTCCTGCACGTAAAATCGTCACTCGTTGATTGGATTGATCCCAGTTTGCCTGTCCACCAAAAGCATCTACGATGTATTTTACCGGAATATACGTGGCACTATCTTTGAGCATTGGCGCTGCATCAATCGATTGCGCCTGACCATTCAACGTCGCGGTCTTCTTGCCTACTGTCATCGCCAGTGATCCCGTTGGATTCGTAAAGCTTGGCGCCTGTGTTGCACCGGTCAGCTTGATATTATCAATCTGGATCATGCCTGTCGCTGCACGTTCATCCTGACCCTCCTCTACATTCACCACATACAGACGTTTAAGCTTGGCTGGATACGCAATATTCAGTCCGGACAGATCCACATTGAGTGTCTTCCAGCCCTTCCAGTTCAGACTCTTGGCAATATCAATATAGACGGTTTTGCCATTTGCATCTGCAACCTCGCCACGCAGCCAGTTATAGCTCTGATCGCTGTATACATCGAGGGACATTGATGACGAGCCTGCTGTCAATGCTTTACCGGAGGTTCCGTTGAATTGCGCGTAAGCATACTTCTTCGCTGTTCCAGCTGTCATATCATAGCTTAGCTGCAATACTTTGGAGCTTGCATGATCATCTGCGCCCTGTACAATACTAGCCGAGCCTGTAACATTGCTTGGATTGCCCAGGAAGCTAATATCGTAGCCAGTATTTTCGAAATCTTCCCATGTGCTTGCCTGTGCGCCACCTGTGCCCAGTACGATCATCGTACTAAAGCCATCATAGCGAGCAATCGCATAGCCCACTGTAGCATCCTTGTCGACCGAGTTAATCGTCAATTGATCACCTTTAACTGTACCTTTAAAGCCGACGAACTGCCAGTTTAGCATTTCAGGCGCAATCGTGAGACTAGAACCATTTTTCAATGTCGCCGTTACCGGTACAGAAATCGTTGTTCCTGCTTGTAATGAAGCGGTTTTGCTGGCT
Source organism: Paenibacillus hunanensis (assembly GCF_014645615.1). Taxonomy (GTDB): domain Bacteria; phylum Bacillota; class Bacilli; order Paenibacillales; family Paenibacillaceae; genus Saccharibacillus; species Saccharibacillus hunanensis. The sequence continues at coordinate 112,478 of NZ_BMMB01000002.1, forward strand.
GGTGTCAGACTTTGAATCGCTTCTGCGCCTACAACCTCTACATTCATACTTGTGCTGATACCATTGCTTGTCGCTGTAACCTTAGCAGTACCTGATTTTACAGCCTGGAACTGGTCACCTGTCCATTTAATATTGCTATTGCCTGCTTTCCAGGTTGGCTTGATTGCATCGTTTTTGATCGGGTTATAGTACGTGTCATAGCCCTTCGCCGAATAGGTTGCTGTTTGACCAAGTAATAGCTGCTTTGGACCGCTAATACTAAAGCCCTTCACACTGCCTTGAGGCGCTGTTGTGTATACACCTAGTCCATTTACTACACTACGCTGGGTTGTACCGCCATATTCCGTCTCAAACGCCAGTGTAGCCTTATCTTCACCAAGCGGACGGCTTACGAGCGTCGTTGAACCACCGCCATCGAGATTTAGACCCTTCCATACACCGATCGATGTCATAAAGTCTTGCAGCTCAGACAGCGACATCCCTGCGCTATTGTCATTATCCTCCACAGCAATGACATACGCATAGCGTCCATCCTGAGAATAACCGACAGCTGTACGTGCACGGTTACCACCGATGGAGCTTACACTACGAGAAAACGAGGATGGCTTGCCGCCATCAACCAGAATGGTATGACCACCGATCATCATTTTCAGATCGGACGGGTCTACCGTTTTACCAGTTGATTTGACCCGTAGGGAATAATCGGTTGTCACCTTTTGCCCGACTGCCATATGCTGCTGAATGTATTTCGCAGCTGTTCCATGCGCACGCAAAATATATGCACCTGTAGGCACCGCTTCCTGAATCGTTTTATTTGCAGAGATCTGTGTGATCACGCCGTTCTCTACCAACACCTCTGTTGGCGTGGTTGAGCTATTTGCTGGACGTTCTGTCGCTTTCCAGGCATCAGTATAAATATACATTTTATTCATGTGACTGTAGGTTTTATCCGGCTCTGTCATATAGGAGGCCTGATTAATACCAGCTAGGTCAAAGGTTGAGCCATCCTGAGCCGTCACCTTACCTTCAAATGTAAATTGCTCGATCATCGGCGTTCCGCTCTTCGTCACGCCAAATGCATACATTCCTGTTAACTGCGAAGGACTCGACATCAGCACACCGTCAGATACCTGCGCTCCCATCGGTACGCCCTCTGCACTTGTATTGAAATAGTCGCCATTCACGCCCGCAACTGCTTTGGTCTCCTGCGCCATGCCTTCAACCGATTGACGGGTCGTAAATTTACCACCCTTACCTGTCATCACATCGAGATTTACATAAGGATTTTGCAAATCCACTCGAACGACATCCGCTAGAACATTAACGCTTCTGCCAGAACGTGTTGTCTTATATCGATATTGCAGCAATTTGGCACCGGACGTAATGTAGCTTTCATCCAATTTGGTGGTCGATGCTGCCGCTGCTGTTTGCGTTGCCAACAATGAGCTTGCTGGAAGTCCCAACTCCACTACAGGCTGAATCCAAAGTGTACCTGCGAGAGTGAATACAATCCATCTGCGCATTGTTTTTGTTTTGCCAGTCATTAATAAAACGCCCCTATCCTTAAAATTCCTTGAGCAGTCTGGATCACTACCAGCTGCCTGTGTGGTGCTTGTTTGTATATGCGACTAACCTACGTATTCATCAATGAAAATACCTTATACAATTAGACTACTCTTTAGCACAAAAGTTACGGTTAGCATATGTTTTTATACATTTCGTTTTGCATGATCATACACTGTTTTTCACCCTTATAGTATACGCTTTATACTATACCCTTACCAATCATAGTATCTTGCACAAAAAGCCGCTCTGCATATTGCAGGCGGCTAGTGTGTAGGAATGATGTATAACATGGATCATACCATGATTCATCTCGCTAACTATTTAATTGCATCGCTACGATCGATATAATGATTGTAGATTTGTATACGATACGTTTTCCGTACAAACATATACATACTATCTTATATCAATCAAGCTTATACAAGACTAACGTTTAGTCTCACAGCATGATCTCGTAACATAGAATTCAAATGTATAATCCCACATTACGCACTCAAGCTAAAATATTGTAACCTTCTGCCTTAACGCTAGTTTACAGACCTGCTTCAGTTCTCAGCAGCTCTGCTTTATCAGTGCTCTCCCATGGCACATCCAGATCGGTACGACCAAAATGACCATAAGCTGCTGTCTGACGATAAATTGGACGACGCAGATCCAGCATACGAATGATACCCGCAGGACGCAGGTCAAAATGCTTGCGGATCAATTCTACCAGTTTATCCTCACTTACTTTACCTGTGCCATACGTATCCACATTGATCGATACTGGCGTAGCTACACCAATCGCATAAGCAAGCTGAATCTCACATTTATCAGCAAGACCCGCAGCAACGATATTTTTTGCTACATAACGAGCAGCATAGGCTGCGGAACGGTCTACTTTTGTAGGATCTTTGCCTGAGAAAGCACCGCCGCCATGACGAGCATAACCACCATATGTATCTACGATGATTTTACGACCTGTCAGACCTGCATCCCCTTGAGGACCACCAATAACAAAGCGTCCAGTTGGGTTGATAAAGTATTTTGTTTCTGCATCCAACAGATCCGCTGGCACTACAGGAGCAATAACATGCTCACGAATATCCTTTTGAATCTGCTCCAGCGTAATTTCTTCTGCGTGCTGAGTGGATACTACGATCGCATCGATACGTACAGGCTTATTATCCTGATATTCTACCGTCACCTGTGTTTTACCGTCTGGACGAAGATAATCAAGCGTACCATCTTTACGTACTTCGGACAAACGACGCGCGATGCGGTGAGACATCGCGATAGGCAATGGCATTAATTCTGGCGTTTCATTTGTTGCAAAGCCAAACATCAAGCCCTGGTCGCCTGCACCAATATTTTCAGTTTCAAGCTTCAATTGCTCGGGATCACGAGTTTCCAAAGCTGAGTTTACACCCTGTGCAATATCAGCAGATTGCTCATTCAAGGAACTCAGAACAGCACATGTATTGTAATCAAAACCGTATTTTGCACGTGTATAACCGATTTCCTTAATTGTATTACGTACAATTGAAGGAATATCAACGTATTCCGATTTCGTACTAATTTCACCAATGACCAGCACCATACCTGTTGCTACTGCTACCTCGCACGCTACACGCGCATTAGGATCATTAGCCAAAAACGCATCAAGAACTGCATCAGAAATTTGATCACAAATTTTATCGGGATGTCCTTCAGTTACGGACTCTGATGTAAATAAATGCTTTTTAATTGTCGACACAAACTCAACCTCCCATATGGATAGTAAGACCAATGCGTATTGCATTACAGCCTTTCAAAGTGCTCCCACACAAAAAATGAACCCTTCCCATATGGAAAAGGTCGCTTTACAAGCCTTACAGGTCATGATAAACCATTTAGCTAGAGGTGTCAAACCATCATAACCAATTAATCCTGTCGGTATTGTTTATTTAATATTATTTTCATTGTATATCCTGCATGATCACATAAAGAATACAATCGATTAAAAATACTTCAAGTAACCGAACTACCAAAAAATTACAATATATTGCGTATAAGATTATACCTTCGTTGAAGAAAGTATTTTTATATTTATTGCATTCTATGCATGAAGTTCATTCACTTATGTAGGATACCTTTACTGCACAGAGGCGCTCAACCAACAAAGGTACCCATAAATCAAATTGTATTATTGTATATCATAGCTTCCGATAACCATCAGTGTTGCATTAGATGTCTGGTTAGCAGTGACCATTACGCCACGACCATCACGAGGAAATAGCAGTAAGTGATTATTAGTAATAGCCTGATTACCACCCAAATCCGTTCCATCCGTTACATCAACAATACCATTGGTCCCATCGCTATATACAGTAGCATTACCATGTCTCACAATGATCTGTGTACCTGCTTTTGCAATTAATGTTTTGCCTGGTCTTAGCTCAACAATATCAATTTTAGCGGTAGCTGAGGTCGAAGCTGAATTACTAGAGCTTCCAGTAGCGGCTCCAGTATTCGAATTTGACGTATTGGAGCTAGAGGATGAATTGTTTGAAGAAGAGCTCGAATTATTTTTTGTTCCACTGGATGTGTTGGAGTTATTATTTGCCGAGCTGCCTGAAGAACTATTTGAAGCTCCAGAATTTAAGTTACCACCCAGTGCTTTCTGAATTTGTTGATCGACATAGCTTTTAGTCACCACTGGATCATCAGCTGAACCTAACTGACTACTAGCATTACTAACAGTTGTGAACGAACTTCCTACCCATACCCCAATGCCGATGGTTGCTACTGCGAGCATCCATGTTGATCTTTTCCCCATAACATGTACCTCCAAGATTAAGTTCTATTATAAATTGGTATTATTTTCGATAAATAAATGGTCATTGCATATACGACAATTTCCCGTATTTCCTCATTGTTTGTAATACGAAACCTTTTACTTTTCATTCATCCTTGAATAGCATGTTTTCTCTCACTATATCATACTAACGAATCAGACTTATAAGCAAATTAGAAAATAAAAAATACCCCGGAGCAGTTGCCTACTCCGAGGTATCTCAGTGAAGGTATGACTACCTTCTATGGTTTAGCTTGTAATATCAGACATATTACTTGCTGTTTACTGTTACAGTTTTAGCTGCAGCATCGTATTGGATTACTGCATCCAGAGCTTTACCAACCCATGCGATAGGCAGTACAGTACGGTTAGCTTTAGTTACTGCTTTAACGTCCATGTTGATTGTGGAACCGTTAATTGTCAGTTGGTTAGTGTTCAGTTTCAGCTGAACTACACGATCACCTTTGATCATTGTAACAACAGAAGTCGCTTTGTCGAACAGGATGTTCGCTTGGGATACGCCCAGAGCTTCTGCTACATAACGAACTGGCAGGTAAGTGCGGCCGTTTTCAACGTAAGGAGCAACTTCAGCAGTACGAGTTTGACCGTTTACAGTGTAAGCAGTGCTACCGATTGTGTAGATAGCTGTTACAGCGTTGTCAGTCTCACCAGCTGGTGCAGTACCGATTGTAGCGATAGCTGCTTTAGCTGCGTATTTGTAGCTGGATTTCCAAGTGTCGGCTACATCGCCAGCACCGTGGTATGCAGTGTAAGCTGCGCCGTCGCCTTGTACTTTAGCAACGATGTCGCCTTGTGGTACAGTACGGTCGATACGCAGGTTAACGCCGCTAACAGTAATTGTGCTTGCAGTTGCGCTCTCGCTATCTACGTAGAAAGTCAGAACACCTTGAGTACCGCTGTTGTTGTAAGTGTCAACGGATACGTTACGGATACGCAGATCGCCACCAGTTACGGATACAGTTGGAGTGGAACCGAAAGTCACGCCAGCTGGCAGGAGAACTTGAACTTGACCAGTACCATCGTCAGTCAGTGCACCAGCAGCGCCTTCTTTGATCATCAGATCGCCGATAGAAGCATTGTCAGTACCGATTGCAATGTTGTAAGTTGCGTTAGTTGCAGTCAGGGATACGCCAGATACTGCTGTTGCCAGTTTAACTGTACCAGTCAGACCTTGGCTACCTGCTACTGTAGCGTTCAGATCACCAGTGAAACCTGGTTGAACTGCTACTTCAACATCTTTCAAAGTGATAGAACCAGCTTTGTTAGAAGTGTTTTGACTTGGGAAAGTCAGTTTTAGAGTACGACCATCCGTACCAGTATAATCGATAGTTGGACGAACCAGACCATTAGCAGTATCAATGGAACCAGTTGTAACATTTCCTACATTTTCGCCACCATCATAAACTGACTGCCAACGAGCACCTTCTGGTAGTTGCAGAGTTACAGTGCGTCCAGCGATGAAAGATCCGGCAACGGATTCTTTAACTACTACATTACCAATTTTTTGCTCATCTTGACCAGCTACTACAGTAGTTGGAGAAGCAACTGTTACACCACCACCGTATTGACCATAAGTACCAACTACCAGAGAAGATACATTGGAAGAAGAACTACCACTAACTGTAGCTGTTACATCGCCTTCTTTAACTTTATCTTCGTCTTGCACTGTAAATGTCAGTGGCAGATCGAAAGAAGAAGCTGTGTTAGAAATTGATTTTGCAGAGATTGTAGCTGTATCACCATCAAAAGATACGTTCACATCTTCGTTTGTAAGTACACCATACAAAGAAGTAGCTGTACCACGGGAAGACCACTCGAAACCGGATGGAAGTTTCAATTTAACTGCATTACCTGTTTTAAGGGAAGCAGCTACAGATTCAGTAAGACGAAGTGTAAAACCAAAGTCGTCGCTACTGGATTGTGTATCACGAGCTTCCAAAGCTACTTGACCGGAAGATACTACAGTAGCAACTTTAACATTACCAGTTGGAAGACCACTGTTTGGCGATGCGGAGAAACTTACATTAACATCTCCAGAACTAGGACCAGTAGAAATAATACCGTTCAGGTTCAAGAACAACTCTACATCATCAGAATTGTTTGTACCAGTAATTGTGATTTGAGCACTTTTGTTATCATTGCTAATTTTAGCAACGGAAACAGAAGTAATACCGCTTCTACCTACGCCACCGCGCAGTTGGTAAGTGTTTTGTCCAACCGTTGGAGTAGCTGTATCAGCTAAAGAAGTGAAATCTTGATCATTGCGGAATTCAAATCCTTGTGGAAGAGTGAAAGTCAGTGTTTGGCTTCCACCTTTAAGAGTGAATTGGTCAACATTCACTTTTACACGACCAAGTTGTGTATATTGATTATCTGTTGGATTAGCTGGAGTAGAATCTGTGTTCAGTGTTGGAACGTTGTAAACATCGAAAGAACCGGATGCATGTGCTGCTGTTGGAGCCAGTACACCTGCAACTGGAGCGATACCAGCCAGCAGAGCTGCGCTTGCTGCTACGTTAATAACTTTTTTAGTAGACTTTTTCATAACCTTTTTTTCTCCTCCTTGAATATCATAAACATTATTTTTGTTTGTTTGTTTGTTATGGATTTTATTACTCATGTTGTTACACCCCCTTCCCGAGTATAAGCAAATCCCATTGTATGATGATATCTGTGAAAATCACAGAAAATCGTAACCGGAACATTCGCCAATCAGAAGACCGCAGTGTCCAATGGTATTATACACTTGCGCCAATGATGCCGTAAAGACATTTTTTCACATCGGGATTGTTGAATATTCCATTAGGGTTCATTGTCATTCAACAACCTGTTAGCATGTTTTTTGCCGTCATTTCATCAGGTTCGTATATATAGACGCAGGGTTTCTTTAAAAGTTGCAGTGCCTTCAAAAATTTTTTTGGCACAACCTTATTAATCTTACTATACTTTTAAAGAGATTACCAACTTCGCCCACTCACCCGTAACTGCAAGCTACTTTTTAATAACTCTAAGTAGTACCTAAACAGGTTTGTTGTTCTTTAAACACTTGGGCTCAGGAGAACTTTTAGTGCTGCTCTCGCTGTTTCCAAACTTATAGACGCAGGGTGTTGCAAAAAGGTTGCAGGGTTTTTAAAGTTTTTTTGATTTTTTATAAATTCAATGATTATACAGATCTAAAAAACACCTAAAACCCTTGATATAACAGCGTTTTTTCATTTCTAAACTTCATCAAAATATATTTGCGAAATCTTCTGGAATAATAAAAAGAGCGTTCACCTTTGTAGATGAACGCTCTTTCCTTTAACTCTATTACTAGATTGAAGTTATATCTTATCCTTTACATCTTCGGCAGCTTTTTATCACTGATCATGACTTTAGCCAGAATTACAGCTGTATCAGAGCGCAGCATTTTGGCTGTCGGAGTAAAGTTGAAGCCTTTTGTTGAATCGCCATCAATCGCGGATCCATTGATGAAGCCTTTTTTCGCTACAGCTAGAACAGAAGCTCTTGCATAGCGATCAACTGTGCTTGCATCTTTGAAGATCTTTTGCAGGCCTGCATCGATTTTGGTCTGATCGGTTTCCAGCTTGAGGTTCAATGCTTTGGCAATAATAACTGCCGCATCCTGACGACTGATATTTTCACCTGGGCTGAACACCTGTGGCTGTGTACCACGAACAAAGCCGGCACGGGCTGCTGTTTCAATATAACGATAATCATATAATGCATCAGGGAGAATCTGTGAATCATTACTACTCACATCAATAAAGTGCTTAGGTCCCTGGAAGTCAAACGGCATTTCTTTCGCTCTTACAATTGCACGAGTGAACTCACCACGTGTTACATATTGGTCTGCACCAAACGAGCTATCTGGATCTGTCGCCTTCATAATACCTTTAGCAAACAGAGCTTCCATATAGTCACGCGCATAATTGTGCTGAACAATGTCGGTATAAGAATAGCTGAGCTTAGCAACTACATAATAACCGAAGCGATCAAAAGGTACAGTCACAGTATGACTCTTTGCGTTCACTACCCCACCGATATCTTCCCATTGACCAGAGCTGTTACCCAGCGAGCGGTCGAAGAAGAATACGGTGATCAGTTTACCCGCGTCTTCAGCTACGTTATCCGAGTAAGACAGTGTCAGTGTTCCGCGTTTCGATGGAACCAGCTCATTGCGTGGATCGCGCTCGTAGAAGCTAGGTACGGTAGAATCGGACGGTTGATATGGATCTTGTCCCATTTTAACAGGATCATAATCTTGAGGTGTATCAAGATTATCTGCTAGACCTGGGTCGATCCAAAAAACTGGACTACTTTTTACAAAGTGATTATTAAATTGGTTCACAAAAATTTGTTGTCCTACTTTGAACTTCTGATCCATATTAGTAGGAACTTGCTCGAAGTTATAGCGGTTAATAACTCCATCCTGGCTATTACCAATACCGAATAAAAGCGTATTGCCTGAGAATACTTCATTTTTACGTTGATCTTCAGCAGTTGTACCAATATCTCTACGAATCAGGTTCGTACCAGATGGGAATTTAAGACTAACATCGCCATCAAATACTTTGGCGGAGTTTTTCATATCCATCATGAATTGTGCGCCTGGAATATTCGTAGGTACATACTTAACAATAATCTGATCCTTGATTTGTTGACCGGCAATTGTAACTACAATTGGAATCTTAGTTTCTTTATTTGGTTTTAAATCACGAACGGTTACTTTATAAGCATCTGGGTATTCCGGAGGGTTACCATTGGCTTTGCCGCTAGGATCTGTATAGAAAGGTGCTTTTGTAGCTGTTTCTTTATTAATAACAACAGAAGTAGCATTCTTTGAATTAATAACTACATCAATAAAATTACTGTTTGTTAGTTTTTGCGCTTCTACTGGACGAGCGATAATATACGTATCAGTTTGTTTGCTGATCTCCATACGAGCCGACGTACTTGGTCCACCTGTACCCGTGTTATAAACAGTAAAGTTATATACCACTGGACTGTTATCATCTGGAACAGCTTGTCCTCTAAGGATGAAAGAGAATGACTGCTTACTATAATCATAAAATACGCTTAAATTATTTGAAGCACTGGCTTTGTCGTTAATTACATCCCCAGTAGTGGAATTAAAGCGTTGATCCAAACTCCAAGTAGCTACTGTACTTCCGTCGGATTTGGTGACTTTCAAAATATAATTCGCCGGAGTGATCGAATTCAATCCACTCTCTACAGCTGTTTTCGTAGTACCCAAATCCACAAAATCAAACGTACCATAAACATTAAAGTTCTTTTCTTTTGTCGTAAATACAGTGCCATTTGCTGTGAAAGCAGCATCTCTAGCAGTAGGAATAGCATCACTACCACCTGTATATTTGAATGGGAAAATTCCTAAGGTCGTATCTACAGGAATAACAGGTACATCTGTAGGTACAAGATTAATCTTCACCGATAGTTCATAGGATGTTTTATCCGTTTTAAATACTAATTTGATAGTATTCTCACCAGAAAACATTGCTTTATAAGCCGAACTAATATCTTGAATTTTAAAATTCGGATCGTTGGCGTTACCACTTGCTGGCACTAACGGTATAAGCGTGTTATTGACGTAAAAGAATACCGTTTGCTTATTCGCACCATTATCTGCATAGCGAATATCCGTAGCCACAGTTACATTTTGTAGTTTACCAGAGAAACTATCCAATGTGCCTGCAACGATTCTCGTGTCAGCACCCGCTACATTCTGACTATTCTGAATGACCATACCATCATATGCTTTATTAAAACTTGCATATGGACCAAATAAAACATTAATTGTTGCTGGAACTTCTGGTGTATTTGCAACAAGATTGCCTTGTGCATCACTTTTAGCACCTGTGAAATACAATGTCTGCGTACCATTCACAGGAACTTTAGTCAATTTATAAAGCAATCTTTGCATACGTTGCGAATTTCCATTAACCGTTTGTACAACTGATTCAGATTTAATGAATTCAATTGTTGGCTTGTCTGTAGACTCTTTTCCTGTAGCATCCACTACTTTGCTAATATTCAGTTTCGTATTGCTATCACCATTGACCACAAAAACTTCCAAAGCAGTCGGTAATGAGAAAATATTAGCTCCATCTAATGTAGTGCCATTCATACCACTAGCTGAATCAGCGCTTGTATTTGCAGTATAACCTGACAAATAATTCACCTTATAAATGTAAGATGCAGCGCTATTTCTCAGTGTTAATCCAATACCACTGCTAGAACTACCATTTGCTACAATAGCAAGATTAATTCCTTTATCATAGTTAAACGTACGTGATGAATCTTCAGGAATTGTATACTGCAGTGTGGCATATGCTGTCGTACTTTCTGCAGCAATTTTTGTAGCCGCTGTAGTTCCAGTATATGTTGATCCGCTTGCTACACCAGCTCCGCTAAAAGTATAGCTGATATAATTACTCAGATCATCTGGAAGAGCACCATTTGTAAGAGGTACAACGACTTTACCAGTTACACTAAATGTATTTTTAGAAACAGTAAAGTCTGGAAATGAAGCTAGATCAGAAGATTTATTGGAATCGCTATTAGCATACGTATCATAGAACGTAGTCAGACCATTATAGAACGTAACTTCGCGTGTTGTTTCCAGCACCTGTGTTCCGTTAATTGCCTGAATCGTCAGTGTATTTTTACCGAGCTTCAATGCGATTGGTGCCACGGTAAATTGATAATTGTTCGCGCTTGAAACAATCGCTGTACGGCTGTTACCACCGTTAACGAGTACAGTCACTTTTGTCGCGTTTGGTGCAGAACCGCTCAGCGACATATTGGCTGTTTGTTGTCCGTCATTAATTCCACCTTTGGCTGCTGTCAGTACAACTGGCGTATTTTCTTTCAGCGCAACGGTATCGTTATCCAGTACGCCTGTTAAGTTATAAATAGTAGGTCCATCACGGTACTCTACATAAATGGACTCTGCAACTTGAGAGGAAACGCCTTGCGTTGCTTTAAACGTAATACGGTTCAAACCTGCAAACAGAGGAATATCGGAGATTGTCAGGCTTGATCCACCAGTAGTGCTTGCAGTAATATTGCCACTCAATCCTTTATTAGAATTGATAACAGTAACAGTATCACCGTTTTTAGAAATTTGCTCGACATCATACGAAATCGAGTTTGCGTTAATGTTACTGTAGCTACCTGTCACCGTAAGACGATCGCTGTTAGCGATACGCGGTGTAGAGATATCATACTGTTCATTCGGAAAAATGAAAAAGTTGCCTGTTGCTGCCTGTGCCACATTACCGCCAATTCCTTGAGGCAAAAGGCCAGCCAACAAGACTACCGCCAATAGCATCGATAGTAATTTCTTCAAAATAATGTTCCTCCTCTTGTTCCGCTCACAGCTTTGGTTCTGTATGGCGGGCTTAACCTGTCTATCCTTTTTATCGGCAAGGATAGTATAGATTTTAATAAAATTAGGAAATTCCAAGAAAAAACATCGTATTCGAATCGCGCAATCGTTAAGATATGGACAAAATTTTACACTTGCTTTTTTTGCATACTTGCGCAAGCCCAGTCGTAGCGCGGATTGATAATAATGATCGCCTTTCATTCAATTTGAAGCAAAAGAGAGAAGCGAATACATATATAATAGAAGAAACTCGTTTTATTTTGTTCGTCCCTTCTCTGTTGACACCAAAAAAGCCTCCGCATCGGTGCTATACGCATCGATGTGGAGGCTTTCCATATCAAGACTTGGTGTTTAGTTTGAAATGGTTGATTGGCAATTTACATTAAGGCTTACTACCACGTGTTGGATCAGGCTTTACGCGCAGGCGTGCAATAAGATCTAGCAAAGGCCGCTTCGTTTGGCCGACAAGACCGATCAGTTCAGCACCGATCTGCATTACGAACATCATCACACAGATGACGGCAAAGGTAACCCAGTTGGCGTCATTCAAAGCTGCCGAAGACTGGATAATTGCCAGTACACCGAAGAATGCTGCGATTCCGTAGATCAGCAATACCGTTTGGCGATGGCTGAGTCCAAGCTCACGCAAGCAATGATGCAGGTGACCTTTATCCGGTGCAAAAATCGGCTTCTTATGTACCCAGCGACGAATAATAGCGAAGAACGTATCCGACAAAGGTACGCCGATAATAATCAGCGGTGTAATAAACGAGACGACTGCGATCTGTTTGAACCCTAGCAGGGACAGCATCGCAAGACTGAAGCCAAGGAACAAGGAACCCGTATCACCCATGAAAATTTTGGCTGGGTGGAAGTTGAAATACAGGAATCCGACAATCGCGCCTAACAGCAGTACACAAAGCAGTGCAACTGGATAGTTGCCCATAATCAATGACATCGTAAAAATACTACCGATCGCAATAGCGGAAACACCAGCTGCCAGTCCATCCAGACCGTCAATCAGGTTAATGGCATTCGTTACACCGACAATCCAGAAGATCGTAAGCGGAATCGAAATCCAGTTTTCCAGAGCGAAATAATTATCCTGAAAAGGAATATCTACAAAATCAACACGAATACCGTATCCAAATACAACTGTGCATGCAGCGACGAGTTGTCCGATCAGTTTCACTTTGGCTGACAGCTCGAAGCGGTCATCCAATACACCGATCAGTACAATGATAGAGCCTGCAGTAAAGAAGGCTTTCATGAAATTGGCATCACGGGCAGGAAGATCAAAAGGCAAGAACGGCAACACAACCAGAAATGCAATGACTAGAGCTAGGAAAATTCCTAGACCGCCCATACGTGGCATAATACGTGTGTGCACCTTGCGAGCATTCGGAACATCAACTGCTCCAATTCGAATCGCAAACCTTTTGACGAGTGGTGTAAGAACAAGCGCCAAAGCGAGCGCCAGCACAAACCCAAGAATACAAACGATTAACATTTGGCTTTTCGACCCCCAATTTATCTCACGGAGCCAATTATACTCCGTTCGAATCTAAACACCAAGCTTTTTTTGACGATTTTCCAGCTGATTTTGCAAAAAAAATGATGATTTACTGCACTTTTGTTACACTTTCCTTATCTTTGAGCACTTTTACAGCAAATTTGGGCAGCACAAGCATTCGCTTATAACGGTGTGGCTCCTTTAATAGACGGTAAAACCATTCCATTCGCATCTTCTGAAATAATACCGGCGCCCGTTTGGATCTGCCGGAGATAATATCGAAGCTGCCGCCAACTCCCATCATAATCGGTACACCTAGCTCTTGCTTGTATTTGCCAATCCATGGTTCCTGCGTATCCAGACCGCGTGCCACAAACAGTATGTCTGGATTGGCCTCGCGAATGGCTGCGATCACCTCAGCATCCTGATCGGGCCCAAAGAAGCCGTCACGATAGCCTGCAATCACAGTACCCGGATATAAACTTTGTAACCGAGCCGCTGTATCCTGAATCACGTCCAGCGAGGAGCCGAGCAGATAAACCTTCCAGCCGCGCTGCTGTCCAAGATCCATCAAGCGATGCAGTAGATCAAATCCAGCTACACGCTCCGCTACCGGTTGTCCGCATGTCGAAGCTGCCCATACAAGACCTGCTCCATCGGGAACGAGTAGCTCTGCATTTTTCATCACTTGCATGTATTGAGGCTGCTCAAGTGCAGTCATAATCATAATCGGATTGGCCGTAATAATCTGATTCGGTTGCCGCTGTTCGATAAGATGCTCAACATGGCGTACCGTATCATCCATATTTAGTTTGGAAACATTCAGACCGTAGATCGGTACAGTCGGAATGGTAGACGATGCATTCATGTACAGATCACCTTTGTCCTAAAAAATAATGAGCGATAAATTGCGCTGGCTGTGCAGCATCCTGCTTAAGCGCTGCAATATATGGAGCTTTTGCCTGCTTCCACTCTGCTGTTGTATCCAGCACATGCAGCATATCGTTCAGTAAACGTTCCGACTGCACGGCTTCGCTCGTACCGGACGGCTCAATCGCAAGTCGATTTAAAAACTGATCGATCTTCGGATCGTAGGAAATACCCAGTAGCGGTACATGCTGAGATGCTGCATAAATGAGACTGTGCAGACGCATTCCCAGCACTAGATCGCAGCGACTGACCTCTGCCAGCATTTGCTGTGGATCTACTACCTGTTCGGCGGTGCTGATCGTACTGCCAGATGCACGAACATCGCCGATTCGTTCGATAACATAAGCAGAAGCCTGCTCATCCTCTGGTAAATGAAATGGCAGAAAACGTAAATGTACCGGACGCTGGCTTGCCAGCTGTTTGAGTGCATCAGCAATGCCATGTAGCTCACGGCGCTGCTTATCCCAGAAGCGAAGCGAGATTCCAATAAGTGGTACAGTGTTAGCAACAGATTCGCTGTTTTCGTTCGAATCCACTGCATTGCTGTCCACAGCTAAAGGTATCATATCATTTTCGGTAGCATGATGACCAGTTTCTGTGACTTTAGCCATGTTCATTTGATTCTCTCCGACTGGCTGTGAAGCTGTAGAGACTATATTTTCAGGCAAAGGCAAGCCCATAACTGGATCAGCTACTACTGTAATACGACTCGGGTCCAATCCCATTTTGCCCAGTAAGGCAGCTGATTCCTGATCGCGTACTGAAACATAGGCACTCTTGCGGAATACATTACGAATCCATTTGAAAAAGAAACCTTTTTCAACGGGTCCTACACCCTGTGCATAGATGAATACCGGCTTACGTGCCCACTGTGCGATATGGATAATGCCAAGGTAATAAGGAATGGTCAGCGGACCGGTTGCATCCTGAAGCAGGCTTCCCCCACCGCTAATCATACCATCGCTTTCCTTCATCAATGCACGGATCTCACCCAGCTTCATCCGGTGCACCGAGCGCACACCGTACATACGTGCTGTCCATTCCGGATCATTAGACAGTACAACAGGGACGATTGTAATCCCTGCTGCCTGCCCTTGCTGAGCAAGAGAGTTCAGAATAGATTTGAGTACAGCTTCATCCCCGCTATTTCGAAATCCATAATAGCCGGAAATTACGATTTGAACAGAGACGGAGCCCATTTACGCCAACACCTTTCGATAATTTGCCAGATCACAATCGCCACGAGTCCAAGCACCAGACCCAGCGCCATACCGAGCAAACCGCGAGTTAACGAGATCAGTACAGGTGAGTGGATATGGGCAAATGTATCGACCATCGACAATTGTCCAATCGAAGCAATGATCAGCAGATAAATCGCCTGACGGTATTTCGCAGCGATAAAGATACCTACAATAAAGATCGGATGTGCCATCAAAAATTCCTTGTTACGTGGACGAACATTAAATAGTCCTTCCAGTGCGTTACGGAAATGCATTTCAAGCGGAGATACCGTTCCTGCATTACCTGTACGGGACAGATAATACATGCCCACTACACCGACAATTCCGAGTACGATGACCCAGGTTAATGTGATCGGACGTGTAAGCAGCTTACGAATGCCTGCAAAGCCAAAGCTTTCTTTGCCACGATAAAAGGCAATATACAGTGCAGTCAGTGCGATTGGTGCAAAGTGCAGCAGGCTGACCCCACGGAATTGATTAATAACGAGCTGATACGTAATATCGTCCAGCAAGCCGATGATGAACAGTGCTCCAGTCAGCGACCACAGTGAGGTACGCAGGAAGAGTAATATGGACTGACCGACTCGCTTACCTACGGTCAGACTGCTTCTCGACTCATACATAAGGTCTACAGCCTTCACGGCATAGATCATGGCAATTGTCGGAATACTGATCGCTGCCAGTAAGGCTACACCCTGCTCCAATAGCAAGGATTTGTGAATCGCGATCAAGCCGGCACTACCAATCAAGCCGAGTACGAATACAGCCAGTGTGAGTTTACGTACAAAGTAGTACGCCAGCAGCGCGATGGCTGCAATAGCACCGATCAGTACAATCAGTTTCACATAGCGCTCCATCGGGAAGGTGTGCACATCACGAGCAACAGCAGGTCCCAATGTAAAGCCATTCTTTTGAATATCCTGAATCGCATGCCCTTTCTCTTGCAAACTCAAAATTACATTGTCGATCGAATTCGTCATCGCTGCCTTCGTGGTATCACGAGAAACAGCCAGATTGATATACATCATACGAATATTACGGTCTTTACTTGCCAGTACAAAGCGATCAGCTACCGTAATCGGATCCAGCTGTGAATCCGCCTGACTCAGTGAGTACAAGCGTACCACATTGTAGTTATTCAAATAAGCTAGCTTGCTAAAGCCATCCTGCGGCTTTTTCAAGTTCTCGATCGCGGCAATGGCAAGGTTATGCTTTTTCAGCAGCGATGCAAAGGCTGTGATCGTATGCTTTTCGATATCGTCATTAAAGCCGGTCACGCTAGCCCCATCAAACAGAAGGGTTTTAACGCCATAGGTCGTAAACTCATCCAGCATTTCTGACATCACATTTTGATTGTAAGGTAGCGCATCATTCAAACGCGGCACGATCTGGAAGCCCATATCATGCAGCATTTTCATTGCTACAGGATCAGGATCAAGCGGCTTCAAGCCTGCATCATCTGTCGAGGTTTGGATTACCAGACCAGGCAGATTCTGATACGTCCACGAGGAAACCGGAATTGCCAGTGAGTTAAATACGCGCTCCAATACAGGGCGAAGCATTTCTTCATTCTCTTTGCTCGTAAATTGAACATACGTAAAATTATCATTGAGTGGAATCACCTGATTTTGGCGATTAGCCACATCCGCAGAACTATACACATGCAGTCGACCAGAGGATTGCAGCTCAGGCAGATTACTCTGATACAAGGCTACAGAGCCGACTCCGGCATTTTTAAGCAATTGCAGCTGCTCCCTGATATAATCCTGGGGATGAGGCTGATACGACGCAATAGAAATCAGATCACGATAGTTGAATACAAACTCTACATTTTGGGACGTGTGCTCTGTCTGGATACGGCTGTACGCCACCGGTAAGGATGCAACCATCCCAATAATAACCAGTATCCATAACCATTTTGCAGAACGATTGTTCCAATGTTGCCATTTCTGAACCACTCAAGTACCTCCTTAATAATTCCGTTACCCCCATCTGACAAAAGGACTCTTCTGACGCTGGGCATAACGAATGGTTCCGTCATCAGAGTACGCGTCTGACAACGGAACCTCTTCATTCATCTGCTTTATTATATACTGTTTGTTCGCTTAAAGCCTACACTCAATTCCACTTCTATCAAAATAAAAATCAACCGTCAACGCGACTCATTACCGCTTGCTTGAGTCCATTCATGCGTGCTTCGGAATCGCTCAAGGAATCTCCGCGTACCGCAAAGTATACTTTGATCTTGGGCTCGGTGCCAGATGGACGCAGGCAGAACCATGAACCATCCTCCAGCATAAATTTCAGTACATTTTCCTTTGGCAATCCATTCAGTCCTTTAGAGTAATCGAGCGCTTCTGTTACCTTCACGCCTCCGATTTCGGCTGGACTGTTGCTACGCCAGTCTTCCATAATCGCTTGAATCTGTGCTACGCCGTCTTTTCCTTTTAGCGTACGGGATTCGAGACTTTCCTGGAAATAACCAAACTGGGTATACAGCTCTTGCAGCACGTCATACAATGTTTTGCCCTGTTGCTTGTAGTAAGCCGCTGCTTCACTGATCAGCAGTGCAGCTACAACCGCATCTTTATCACGTGCATAGTTGCCAGCCAGGTAGCCATAGCTTTCCTCATAACCGAACAGGAATGTATGCTCACCTGTTTGCTCGAACTGGTTCATTTTCTCGCCGATATATTTGAAGCCTGTCAGCGTATTGTATACCGTAGCGTTATAATGCTCTGCAATCGCAGCACCCATCTCGCTCGTTACGATCGTTTTTACGACTGCACCATTCGCTGGCAGCTTGCCTTGCTCCTGCAATTGACCCAGATAATAATGGATCATGATCGCACCGGATTGGTTACCTGTCAGAACAAAATACTTGCCATTATTGTCCTTCACGACTGCTCCCATACGGTCACTATCTGGATCGGTACCGATCAGAATGTCTGCTCCGATCTTCTCACCCAGCTCAATGGCGAGTGTGAACGCTTCGCGTTCTTCCGGGTTTGGCGATTTTACTGTGCTAAAATTACCATCTGGCTCCTGCTGCTGCTCAACGATCGTTACGTTAGTGAAGCCCAGACGCTTCAATCCTTCTTTGACCGGACGATAGCCTGTACCATGCAGCGGTGTATAGATAATGTTCAGATTTTGACCTGCTTCACCAGCAAGCAGCTCACGATTCACACTGATCGAAGTGACCGTATCCAGAAACGCCTGATCCTCATCGTCACCGAGCCATACAAGCAATCCTTGCTGCTCCGCTGCTTCGCGCTCTACACGCTTGATGTTCGCAAATGAAGACACCTGACGAATCTGCTCGATGACTTGCTCTGCTTCATGTGGTACCAGCTGTCCGCCACTCGCATTGTATACTTTGTAGCCGTTATACTCCGGTGGGTTGTGACTTGCTGTAATCACAATACCGCCCGTTGCTTTCAGATGACGAACGGCAAAGGAAAGCTCTGGTGTGGAACGCAGCGATGGGAATAGCTTTGCAACGATACCGTTACCTGCAAGTACCAGTGCAGCTTCCAGTGCAAACTCAGGCGAAAAGTGACGAGAGTCATGCGCGATGACAACCGATGGCTTGTCCGCTCCCGTATGTACTGACAAAATATACTCCGCCAGACCCTGTGTCGCCCGGCCAACTGTATAGCTGTTCATCCGGTTGCTGCCTGCCCCGATTACACCGCGCAGACCCCCTGTACCAAATTCCAGATCTCTATAAAAACGGTCTTCCAGTTCGGATACCTGTCCATCCAGGCTTTGCAGCTCTTGTTTGGTCTGCTCGTCAATCGACGGATCGCCCAGCCATTGATCCAGGTTATGCTTTGCTTGTTCGCTAAGTGTTGTCATTATATCCATCCCTTCTCTACCCGTTAGTATGGTACAACCTATCCAATATGTGTTTTTCTTACCGATCAGGCTTTTTCCGGATCCGTAAGGGCAAACATAATTTCGCCTTCAACAACGACCTTGCCGTCTACTGTAGCGACAGCACGACCTTTACCGATCGATGCTTTCATACGTGTAATTTCCACTTCAAGACGCAATGTATCACCTGGTACAACCTGTCCACGGAAACGGACACCGTCAATACCAGCAAACATTGCCAGCTTGCTGCGGTTTGCTTCTACTTTCAGAATAGCAGCGGCGCCAACCTGTGCCAGTGCCTCCACAATCAGCACACCCGGCATGACCGGATAGCCTGGGAAATGACCCGTGAAAAACGGTTCATTCATCGTCACATTTTTAATACCAACTGCCCGTTTGCCTTCTTCCAGCTCCAGCAGTCGATCCACCAGCAGAAATGGCGGGCGGTGTGGAATGATTTCCTGAATTTGCTGTATATCGTACATGCAGATAAAACTCCTCTCATCCAGCGTCCATCGAAGACGTGGAATCCATAGTAGGGAATACGCTTCAAGCGCTTGCTCAGCCTGAAACGAACCATTACGCCTGGTCAGGCATTCCACATCATTATAACGGTTTCGGCATAAAAAATAAAACTCCTGCAAAAGCAGGAGTTTTGAATAAGATGCTTTATTTATGGTGCGTAAACAAGCTGGAAAACATGAGCCCATGTTTCGGGATATAATACGTCAGCAATGCTATGATGTCCAAGCACGGAATAGCCTACAGTCATTCCGATTACCAGAGCAGCCGCGAATCCGACCAACACGAGCATAAATTGCAGAGTTTTCATCCCTGCCGAGCGGGCAGTAGCTGCTGGCTTTTTCTCCTGCTCACGCTCTTTCGATTCGGAAGCTTCCGGTCTGCGTGTTAGCTTCCGATTCGGTGCAGCCTTTTGCGTTTTAGCTGCTTCCTGAATTGCTGAACGACGACTAGGCACGGAGCGAATTCGTGATGTTCATCATTTGATCACTCGATGACAGCGCACGTGCAGCCAGCTGGTACGCACGTTGTACATTAATCATGTCTGTCATCTCATTGCTCAGGTCAACGTTCGAGCCTTCCAGATAACCCTGACGAATCTGGGTATCTGCGGACATCACGCCAGCAACCTGATTACGCTGCATATTAGCTGGCAATGTGAAGAAATTGCCGTCCATTTGGTACAGACCTTCTGGATGAACAATGCGATCCACACCGATACGCATTGGACGTTGTACATCCTGACCATTAACCGTTACGGTCTTGGTCGCGATTTTCACACGGCCTTGAGCATCAGTCGAACGGATAACGCCTTTATCATCAATATCAATTTTCGTTTTAGCAGGAACTTTGACGGGCTGTCCATCCTGATCAAGTAACAGATAGCCTTGATCTGTGGCCATATACGCATTGTTCGGTTCATTGGCTACAGGCACATAGTGAAAGGAACCCTCGCGAGTCCAGCCTTCTTTACCATCTGCGCTCACGCGGAACATTGCATCCCCTTGAATCGCAAGGTCAGTTGGGCTATCTGTCTGATGTAGCTCACCCTGAGACATATTGCGAGTCACTTCACCCATACGTGCACCAAAGCCAATATTGTAGCCACTCGCTGTGATACGGCCTGGCAAGCGCGAAGCTGCTCCAGGCTGTTGCTTCACAACAGTGAATACATCCTCAAATGTAGCATCTTTGCTTTTGTAACCTACCGTATCCGAGTTGGCAATATTATCCGACACAACGCCCAGCTTTTGTTGAATACCGCTCATCGCCACCATGGCGCTGATCATGGAGTTGTTCATTATTGACCTCCTTTGATTGACAGTTGCTTCATCCTATTATACACGACCGACTTCGTTAACGGCTTTATCCAAGCTTTTATCATAAAATTGAATCACTTTTTGGTTCGATTCATAGGCACGCAGTGCAGCATTCAATTCAACCATCGATGCTGCTGCATCTACCGTAGAGCCTTCCAGATAGCCCTGACGAATCTCTACGTTGTCGCCTGCTTGCAGCTGTCTAACACCCGCTGTAGCTGGATTATTCACAGTAAACAATCCATCCCCTGTGCGCGTCATCAGACCCGGCTGATTCACTACGGTAATGCCGATCCGTCCAACTTCACCGCCAGTAGCCTTCGCTGTAATAATACCGCGCGAGTCTACATTGTAATCCTCCATCGAGCCTTGCAGCGTGATTGGATTCCCTGTTGTGCCCAGCACGGGATTCCCTGTTGTCGTTAACAGATTACCTGCACCATTCAGGTGGAAATTACCATCACGAGTATAACCTGTATTACCGTCTTTACCTGTAACGGTAAAAAAGGCTTGCGGACGATACGTTACTGTACCGTTCGGTGCTACATATTTGCCAGAAGCGTCGAAAGGAATATTTTGTCCGGTTGCTGGATCAGCCAGATTGATTTCCGATACGATTGCAAAATCATCTGCCGAATCGGTAGGATGTACATCGCCCTGTACGTTCATCGATACACTTTCCTCAGCCAGTACACCTGTGTTAATGCGACCGATCTGCCGATTCGTCATGCCCTCATCGCCATTACTGAGCGACAGCAGCATGTCTGGAAACGCACGTTCAATACTATCCACCTGCTTGTAGCCTGGCGTATTGATGTTTGCAATATTCTGTGTGACCGTATCATGACGACGTTGCTGAGTAATCATTCCCGACGCGGCAGTATAAAGACCTCTTAGCATGTACCGGATACTCCTCTCAACTTTAAAAATTCCGTTCCGACGCTTATCTATATTATCCATTCATCATATCCGACAATTGACGGCCATCACCCGACTACGCGGAATGTGCCTGTTACGTATTATATCGGTTGGCTTAGAACTTTTTTTTAGAGACTTTATCCAGATTATTCAACATTAATCCAGTTCCTTTAACGACGCAATGCATTGGGTCTTCAGCTACAAGGACAGGAACATGAAGCTCCTGGGAAAGCAACTCTTCCAGACCATCCAATAATGCGCCACCGCCTGTCAAAATGACACCGCGATCAATAATATCTGCTGACAGCTCAGGTGGAGTCTGCTCCAGTACGAGCTTCGCCGAGCTAACGATCGACGAAATGGTATCTGCCAGTGCATTTTGCACTTCGTTTGCCGTAATGGTCACTGTTTTTGGTAGACCGGATACCATATCACGACCACGAATATCCATCTCACGCTGAATGCCATTTGGACGAACCGTTGCAATATTGATTTTGATATCCTCGGATGTACGCTCACCAATCATCAGCTTGTATTCATTTTTGATATAACGCATGATTGCTTCATCAAAGCGATCGCCCGCTACCTTCAACGAAGAAGAAGTTACAATATCGCCCATCGACAATACCGCGATATCTGTCGTACCGCCACCGATATCGATTACCATGTTACCGCTCGGCTCGAAAATGTTCATGCCTGCACCGATTGCAGCAGCCTTCGGCTCAGCTTCCAAAAATACTTCCTTCGCACCGCTACGTTCAGCTGCTTCACGAATCGCTTTTTGCTCCACAGAAGTAATATTGGTCGGTGCACAAATTAAAATGCGCGGATGACTGTACCAGTTACGCGCGCCTACTTTGTTAATAAAATATTTCAGCATCGTTTCCGTCACTTCAAAATCAGCAATGACGCCATCGCGCAGTGGACGAATCGCCACGATATTCCCTGGCGTTCTACCGATCATACGGCGTGCTTCCTCGCCTACTGCAAGTACACGCTTGGTGTCCGTCTCCAGTGTCACAACGGAAGGTTCATCCAGAACTACACCTCTGCCTTTCACATGAATGAGCACATTCGCTGTACCCAGATCAATTCCGATATCCTTGCTAAACATGTCAAGAGCCTCCAAAAGTCGTATTTCCGGTAAAAGAGTCTCTTATCACCACACCGTCAGGGCGAATTCACCAACATAGCTGTCTGAATCAGTGGCGGATGCCATTTATCTCAGAATTCGCATTTCGTCCAAATGCTCAGATCGTCAAACTCTAATCACGGTCAATCTTTATTAAAATTAGCATACTTGATACACGTATTCAACGCTATTATATGACAAATCCCTGTAGAAGAGGGCGAATGTTCGGAAATCAGCATATTTCCACATAAAAAGACCGGACACAAGGTCCGGCCTGTTCATTTAACTATGAAAATTGACTGTACGCTGCAACTGCACAGCAGCAAGGTGTCTAATCAACAAAGCGTTCAGTGCGCATTACCAAATCGCTTACGAGTCACCTGCATTACTGGCGATTAAACGCCAGTTGGCTGTACGTTCAGTACAGGAGTACCTGTGAGCTTAGGCTGGCTGGCTACTTCTTCCGAAGCAGCAGGAGCTGCTACAGCTGGCTTCGCTTCTTCGTCTTCCAGACGCCAGATGTTCGCGCCCAGACCGGAAAGCTTTTCTGCCAGATGCACATATCCACGATCAATATGATGCGTACCGCCAACCTCAGTTGTGCCTTCTGAAACCAGACCTGCACAAATGAGAGCTGCGCCTGCACGTAGATCGGTCGCACATACTTTTGCACCTACAAGAGCTGCACCGCCCGTTACGATCGAAGTTCTGCCTTCGATACGAATACCAGCATTCATCAGGTTAAATTCATCGACATGCATAAAGCGGTTTTCGAAGACGGTTTCTGTAATAATAGAAGTCCCTTCGGAAGCCAGCATTAGCGCCATCATTTGCGCCTGCATATCGGTTGGGAAACCTGGATAAGGCAATGTTTTCACGTCCACAGCACGCAGTGGATGATTAGCAACGACACGCACACCATTTTCGTCTGGTGTGATCTCAACGCCCATTTCTTCCATTTTCGCAATAACAGGGCCGAGGTGATCGGCAATCGCGCCTTCTACGTATACATCTCCACCTGTGATTGCAGCAGCAACCATGTACGTGCCTGCTTCGATACGGTCAGGAATAACCGTATGCTCGGTTCCGTGGAGCTTCTCCACACCCTCGATACGGATCACACCTGTACCAGCACCGCGTACTTTTGCACCCATGCCGTTCAAGAAATTAGCCAGGTCTACAATTTCAGGTTCCTTGGCTGCATTCTCAATCGTTGTGATGCCTTCAGCCAGTGTCGCAGCCATCATAATATTCTCGGTTGCGCCTACGCTTGCTACATCCAGATAGATTTTCGTTCCACGCAGTCTACCGTCACATTTGGCTTCGATGTAGCCCTGTCCCAGATTAATCTGAGCGCCCATCGCTTCAAAGCCTTTCAGATGCTGATCAATCGGACGAGTTCCGATCGCACAACCACCTGGCAGCGAGATACGAGTTTGACCAAGACGAGTCAGAAGCGGACCCATGACCAGGAACGAAGCACGCATCTTACTTACCCATTCATATGGTGCTTCACAGGAAGTTAGCTCCTGTGCATCCACATGGATCGTCTCGTTCTGGTATGTAACCACAGCTCCCAGCGATTCCAATACTTTGTTGATTGTCATTACATCGTCTAGGGAAGGTGCTTCATGAATAATACTTGCACCTTTTTCTCCCAGTAAAGAGGCAGCAATAATCGGGAGAACTGAATTCTTAGCTCCGCTTACCTTGACATTCCCTGTCAATCGCTTGCCACCGCGGACGATAAATTTGCTCATTAGGTTTCCCTCCGCGCGTCATTTTGCTTGTACGGCATAATAAGTGGTTGTGAATAGTAAGGTGAACATGGCGGTGGCGGTGATCCTGCTGACTGACTATGAAGTGCCTGCCTGTGTATTATGCTATTCGGTTCCGTTTTAAGATGCCTATTGCATGTAAATGTTAATAGTTGATGTTGTGATTAGTGTTCCAGTGACAGTTCAATACAATCATTAAAAGCAATAATGAACATAATTAAAAAGCATGTTTTGCATTGCAGTGGCTATTCCGCAGTACGCTAAATAAGCCTAAAACAGTTATAACCGTTATCACCGTGTTCAAAACATGAAACGGAGCGCTTGCGTCCACTGAAGATAATCCAGTAAAAACGCAGATACGAAATGCCCAAGCACAATCGCTAGTAGTAGATGAAGCATTTTACCAGCAGCGCTCTTGGGATGACGAACTAGCAGGTCAAACTTGAAATTTTGCAATGCCCACCATGAAAGACCTATGCAAAGCAGCGAGATGATAATCGATAGCAAACCGTTTGTGCCAACAGCGGCTCCCGCATCTACTGTATTCATCAGCTCACAGCCTCCTTACAGAAATTACTTAGCAATCAGCCTTTAACACGGACTATTCTATAATACTTGCCCTTTCGCAAAGAATCCAGTCCCAAATTTACAAATTTCGCCGTATTCTTGTCATATTTATTCATTTGCTGAAAATATTCATAGATTATGCGTCTTTTTCGCGCGTAATTGCGGTTTTTTCTGGATTGTGCTGTCTGTATGATACACTTCTTCGCAATCCGCTTCTCCCCTATTATGGGTCTAAACACCTAGCAAGCACCCGCTTAAAATATAAACAGCCGGACCGCATAAGACGGACCGGCTTGTTTGTATTATCGGTTTTCACCCGAAGAAGATACTTTGATACGGTTCATGGCACGCTGTAGCGCAAGCTCAGCACGACGGAAGTCGGTATGATCCTGGCTGGAACGGTTGTTCAGACGGCGTTCGGCACGCTCTTTGGCAGCGCGTGCGCGCTCCACATCGATATCGTTCGCTCGTTCAGCACTTTCTGCAAGTACGACTACTTTATCTGGACGCACTTCGAGAAATCCACCTTGAATCGCAAAGTTTGTTCTTTTGTTGCCAGCCTGAAATACCAGCGGAGCCACTTTAAGCGGCGTTACCGTTGGAATATGACCGGCGAGAACTCCCATTTCACCGTCTACACCTGTCGCAATCAAACGATCCACCTGTTCGGAGAAGACCATGCGCTCCGGTGTAACGATCTCCAGTAAAAACGTGCTCACTTTCATCCCTCCTCACGTTTTGCAGGCATTCTCTTACAGTGTTTTCGCTTTCTCCACTGCTTCCTCGATTGTGCCTACAAAGAGGAATGCTGCTTCTGGAAGCTCATCGTGTTTACCATCCAGAATCTCTTTGAAGCTACGTACTGTTTCTTTAACAGGCACGTAGCAGCCTTTGATACCGGTAAACTGCTCGGCAACGTGGAAAGGCTGGGACAGGAAACGCTGAATTTTACGCGCGCGCGCAACAGTCAGCTTATCTTCCTCACTCAGCTCGTCCATACCGAGGATCGCGATGATATCCTGCAATTCACGATAACGAGCCAGAATGCGCTGTACGCCCTGAGCTACGTTATAGTGCTCTTCGCCGACAACCTCAGGTGTCAGGATACGAGAGCTGGATGCCAGTGGGTCAACCGCAGGGAAGATACCCATCTCGGAAATTTTACGCTCCAGGTTCGTCGTTGCATCCAAGTGAGCAAACGTTGTTGCTGGAGCCGGGTCAGTATAGTCATCCGCAGGCACGTAGATCGCCTGAATGGATGTAACCGAACCTTTTTTAGTGGAAGTGATACGCTCTTGCAGCTGACCCATCTCCGTAGCGAGGGTTGGCTGGTAACCTACCGCAGACGGCATACGTCCGAGCAGTGCGGATACTTCAGAACCCGCTTGTGTAAAGCGGAAGATATTATCGATGAACAGAAGTACGTCTTTACCTTCTTGATCACGGAAATACTCAGCCATTGTCAAACCAGTCAGGGCAACGCGCAGACGCGCACCTGGAGGCTCGTTCATTTGACCGAATACCATTGCTGTTTTGCTGATAACGCCAGAGTCTTTCATCTCGTGGTACAGGTCATTACCTTCACGAGTACGCTCACCAACACCGGAGAATACGGAGATACCACCGTGTTCCTGAGCGATGTTGTTGATCAGCTCTTGAATTGTTACCGTTTTACCTACGCCGGCACCACCGAACAGACCGATTTTACCGCCTTTTGCATAAGGTGCAAGCAGGTCGATAACTTTGATCCCTGTTTCAAGCATTTCTGCCTGTGTGGACAGCTCATCGAATTTTGGTGCTTCACGGTGAATTGGGTTGTGAACCTCAGCTACCACGTCACCCGCTTCATCGATTGGCTGACCGAGTACGTTAAATACACGGCCCAGTGTTACGTTACCTACTGGTACGGAGATTGGTCCGCCCAGATCCTGTACTTCCAGACCACGTACAAGACCGTCAGTGGAAGACATGGCAATACAACGCACCATGTTATCACCCTGGTGGTTGGATACTTCAAGCGTCAGGTCGATTTTGTTACCGTTATCCAGTGTCACATCGACTTTGAGCGCGTTCAGAATTTCCGGCAATTGTCCACGTTCAAATTCAACGTCAACGACCGGACCCTGAATACTTACAACGCGTCCTTTGTTCATTATCGTTTTCCCTCCTACTGACTTACTGTATACAACAAATATGGGTTAAGCGAACCTGCGCCATTTCGTCCTGCGCAGCGGATCGCCTTTAAACTGTTATGCTATGCACGAGTGTGCAGACAATTGTTAGCTTTGAGCGTTCGCGCCCGCAACAATCTCCGTTATTTCCTGGGTAATTGCTGCCTGACGTGCACGGTTGTAAACGAGTGACAGATCATTGATCATCTGCGAAGCGTTCTTCGTTGCGCTGCCCATTGCTGTCATACGCGCGCCCTGCTCACTTGCCTTGCCTTCCAGCAATGCTTCGTAGATAAGTGTTTGTGCGTATTTTGGAAGCAGCTCAGCAAGTACCTCTTCCGCAGATGGCTCGTATTCATAGCTTGCCGCAAGCGTACTTTTCTCCATGCTGCCTGTATCCATCGGAAGCAGCAGCGCAGAGGTTGGTGTCTGTGTCAATGCGTTTACAAATCGGTTATAACATACGTAGAGCTCATCATAACGACCTTCTTCGTAGCCCTGGATCGCTGCCTGAGCAAGCGCCTTAATATCAGCATACGTAGGGAAGTCTGTCAGCTCAGTTACCGTATCCGTAACCGACATGCTGCGACGACGGAAGTAGTCGCGGCCTTTACGTCCGATAACGAACAGTTCGCATTCGCGACCTTCATTCTGGTGCTGGCGAATTTCGTTGCTCACGTGACGCAAAATGTTGGCATTATAACCACCAGCCAGACCACGGTCAGATGTTACGATCAGATAAGCAACACGCTTAACCGGACGCTTATCCAGCATTGGATGCTTGATCCCTTTTGTACCCGCAGCAATGCTTGTGACCACTTCACGCAGCTTTTCCGAATAGGGACGTGCAGATTCTGCTTTCTCCTGTGCTTTACGCAGCTTGGAGGCAGCTACCATCTCCATCGCCTTCGTGATTTGCTTCGTGTTCTGGACACTTTTGATTTGCCTTTTAATCTCACGCATACCTTTAGCCATATGTTTCACCACCTTAACCTTTGAATCCCGTTCAAAGTCATGCGGTCAGCTGCCGCACAGCCTGTGGCCGGGCTCGGGAGTCCCTTGTCTGACCAAAAACAGTGACTTCTGCAAACATGCCGCAGGTCAGTTGGCATAGCTAGCCATCCTGACCTGTAGATGCCTGTCTGACAGGAATACGAGCAGAAGCAAGCTTCTACTTCGTAATCCCTGTTATATCGTTGTAGCGTTAAGGCATCGCCTTATTCGCTGATTGGAAAATGGTCGGCTAGATTTCCTCAGATGAAATCAGCTTGTTGCAAAGCCTTTTTTGAACGCTTGGATCGCTTCCACCAGCGCAGCTTCGTTATCTGCTGTCAGATCCTTTGTATCGCGGATCGACTTCAGTACGTGATCGTGCTGGCTAGTCATGAAGGACAGGAACTCGGACTCAAAGCGACGGACATCAGCCACAGGAATATCATCCAGATGACCTTTAACCGCTGTGTACAGACTCACAACCTGTTGTTCAACAAGCAGTGGCTGGTTAACGCCCTGTTTCAGAATTTCCATCATACGCGCACCACGGTTCAGACGCGACAGTGTCGATTTATCCAGATCGGAACCGAACTGTGCGAAAGCTTGCAGCTCACGATATTGTGCGAGGTCCAGACGCAGTGTACCGGCAACTTTTTTCATTGCCTTGATCTGTGCGGAACCACCAACACGGGATACCGAGATACCAACGTTGATCGCTGGGCGTTGACCTGCATAGAACAAGTCAGCTTCCAGGAAGATCTGTCCATCCGTGATGGAGATTACGTTAGTTGGGATATAAGCGGATACGTCGGAAGCCTGTGTTTCGATAAATGGCAGTGCCGTCAGGGAACCGCCACCACGCTCATCACTCAGCTTCGCTGCACGTTCCAGCAAACGAGAATGCAGGTAGAAAACGTCACCCGGGAATGCTTCGCGACCCGGTGGACGACGGAGCAGCAAGGACAGCTCACGGTATGCAGCAGCTTGCTTGGACAGATCATCATAGATGATCAGTGCATGCTCGCCCTTATACATGAAGTACTCGCCCATTGCGCAACCTGCGTATGGAGCTATGTACAGCATTGGAGAAGGATCGGAAGCCGATGCCGTCACGATGATCGTGTATTCCAATGCACCGTGACGGCGCAGTGTTTCCACTACCTGTGCTACTGTGGATTGCTTTTGACCGATAGCAACGTAAATACATTTTACGCCCTGGCCTTTTTGGTTAATGATCGCATCGATCGCAACCGAGGTTTTACCTGTTTGACGGTCACCGATGATCAACTCACGCTGACCGCGACCGATTGGAACCATAGCGTCAATCGCTTTGATACCTGTTTGCATTGGCTCATGAACCGATTTACGGTCGATAACGCCAGGTGCCTGTCCTTCAACCGGACGAGTTTCGGTAGCGTTGATTGGGCCTTTGCCATCAACAGGCTCACCGAGGGAGTTTACAACACGGCCCAGCAGTGCTTCACCAACTGGAACTTCCATGATGCGTCCAGTACGTTTCACCTGGTCGCCTTCACGAATATCTGTATAAGTGCCGAGGATAACGACACCGACGTTGTTCGCTTCAAGGTTCAAAGCCATACCCATTACGCCGTTGGAAAACTCAAGCAATTCGCCTGCCATTGCATTTTGCAGACCATATACGCGGGCAATACCATCGCTTACCTGGATAACGGTACCGACTTCTACAACTTCAATATCGCTCTTGTATTGCTCGATTTGACTTTTAATCAATGTACTGATTTCTTCAGGTCTGATACTCAAGTCAGTCCCTCCTGTCTCTTATGCTTGTCTCCGAAAAGACTTTTCCAGACGCTCCAGTTTACCGGAAACGCTGCCGTCATACAGCTTATCGCCGATGACTACTTTGAGTCCGCCGATCAATGACTCATCAATTACATTTTGTATACGAAGACGCTTGCCCGATAATTGACCAAAAGTTGCTGCAACCTCTGCTTGCTCCTGCTCTGTCAGTGGGAATGGCGTGTATACACGTGCATCCGCAATGTTGAGCGTAGCGCTCACAATGTTATTGTAGCTGCTCAGCAGTTCCGGAAACACCTCATACCGGCCGCGCTCGATCAGCAACAGCAGTGTGCGAAGCAGTGCATCGGAAATTTTGCCTGAGAAGACATTTTCCAGCACCTTTTCCTTATCGGCGAGCGATATATTCGGTGTCGCGATAAAATTACGGAAATCATGATCCGCCGTAAGCGCATCAACAACGGCTTTTAGCTCCTGACCTGTCTCTTCAACACGTCCACTATCGGACGCCGCTTCAAAAAGTGCCTTTGCATAGCGCGATGATACTACAGTATCCCGGCTCATTGTCTAATCCCTACATCTTTCAGGTAGTTATCAACGAGTTGCTCCTGCGCTTTCGGATCAACTTCTTTTTGCAATACTTTAGAAGCGATTTGTACGGAGACAGCACCGATTTCGCTGCGCAGTGCAGCCACGGCTTTGTTTTTCTCAGTTTCGATATCGCGTGCAGCCTCATTTTTAAGACGCAGCGACTCTTCTTTTGCCTGGTTGATCAGTTGCTCAGCCTGGCTGTTGCTCGTTTGACGAGCTTGCTCAATGATATCCTGAGCATCTTTGCGTGCTTGCTGCAACGCTGCTTTTTGTTCTTCTACAAATTGAGTTGCCTGATTGCGCGTCTGAGCTGCTTCGTCCATTTGTTGCTTGATCAGTTCACGGCGCTTTTCCATCACCGAAAACAGCGGACCAAATGCATAACGGTTCAAGAGCCAGTAAAGGATCAGAAACGCGACGATCACGATCACAAGGTTAGTCCATTCAAAATGCAAATCAGTTCACTCCTTCCCCGAAACTTCCAAATCGAAATAACATGATATTTAATGAAGAAACTAGCCGAATCTTATATCTTCACGCACACATACGCTAAAAAGAAGGCGCGGATGGCTGTGGCCTTCCCCGCCAGTTCGTTTGTCCTTTGTTTATGCAGCAGCGTAGAAAATGAACGCCAGTACTACACCGATGATTGGCAGTGCCTCTACCAGACCTACACCGATAAACATTACCGTTTGCAGTGTGGATTTTGCTTCTGGTTGACGAGCGATACCTTCTACTGTTTTACTTACGATCAGACCGTTACCAATACCTGCGCCCAATGCGCCCAGACCTACGGCGATAGCTGCCGCCAGAAATGCTAATGCTCCCATTGAAAAAATCCTCCTTAGAGTGTGTGAATTATTATTTATGTTGAGCCCGGTATGAAGGGATATCCAACTTCCGAACTGTGAAACCAGTTACAAAAAACCATCAGACCACGCTATTCAAAATGCATTCTCAAAAGTCGATAATGAGTTTAATGATCCTCATCCGTCTCCAGCGATTGCGATATGTATACCATAGCCAGAATGGTAAAGACAAAGGCCTGGATTGTACCAACAAAGATACTGAATCCTTGCCATACGATCAAGCCGAGTACAGAGGCAACTGCCCCTACCCCAAACCACAGTGTCGACATTTTGAGCAATACGGAAATCAGAACCTCACCGGCAAAAATATTACCGAATAGACGCATTCCGTGTGTCAACAGTTTGGAGAACTGCTCGATCAGGTTAATTGGGAAGAAGAAGAAGAACGGTTTGAAGTAGTGACCGAAATAGTGCTTCGGATTCTTCACAATACCCAGGAAGTGAACCAGAACGAATACGATCAGTGCTAATCCCATTGCGGACGCAGCGTCAGCGGTTGGTGATTTCCACCAGCCTACTTCCACATACTCCTTGCCTGAATTCAGGCCATCAAGAACCGTTGTGAGCGGCAATCCGAAGAAATTAGCTGCTGCTGGGTCTGTATACTTGAATGGAACGACAAGCGGTAGACCGAGCATGTTACTGACAAAAATGAACATAATTAATGTCAGACCGAGCGATAAGAACGGTGCTCCCTTTTTGTAGTCCATTGTACTGGAGATCAAACCCTGTACGAACTCAACTACCCATTCCATAAAGTTTTGCAGCTTACCTGGATTCTCTACCGATAGATTGCGAGTAGCAAGCTTCGCCAGTGCGAATACAATGATACCACTTACAATTACGGTTAGAATCAGTGCGAGGTCAAACTTTAAGCCTGCAATCTGAACTATCGGTGCTTCATGCATTTTTCTCACCCCTTTCGTTGTCGGAGTCTAGCTTCTTTTCGCGACGAGAAAGGATAAAGCCGATAACGACAAGCGCAAACGGTGCAAATACCAGACTGCCCGCAAGGGCATGAATCTCAAATACCTGCGGAAATTCGACAGCCAAAACCACAGCCCCAATCGAAAAAGCCGCTCGTTGCGCAAAGCCCAAGCCTTTGAATCTTTTCCCAGTGCCGCTTGCTGCTTCATCGGTCATCTTTTGAACCTTACGCGCCAGATACTTTGTATTCACAAAGCTGACGGCAGAACCCACAATCAGACCAAAAGCAATCGAACGATAGTCCGGAAGAATAGCGACAGATAAAAAGCAAAGGGCAAGAAAACCAAAGGTGGTCCGGGTCAGCCAATAAATGTAACTTGGTATTTCATTCATTCGGGTCCCCCACTATTTTCTTAATAATGACAATGATGCCTACGATTCCTACAGCCAATCCTGTAAGCACGCCTACGGCGATTCCAATTCCGGAACCATTCCATAAGCGATCCAGCCAGGAGCCGAACCAGAATCCGGCGAGTGTACATACAGTCAGATCGATGCCAATTGCACTTACCAGTCCAACCGCCTTCCATGGCGATGAACCATCCGGTTTGCGCTGCTGTTGTTCTGTCATTATACACTCCACCCTCGGAATCCCAGTTCATTGTACTGAATCGTTCAAGTCTTTGTCAAACCATTTCGCTTTAGCACTTTAACGCAAAGTCTTCACGAATCATTACTTGATACTGCGCGATTAACCGCACGTACCCTACAGTATCACTGTATACTGCAATCCGCTTTTTCACAAGACGGCTTCAGAGCCTTTTTTGAACGTTGTGTGAAATTCTTCAGGACGTTCTTCCAAAATGCCGTAATGGTGCAAAATCGCATTGACAATTCGTTTGGAGGCTT
The DNA here is from genome assembly GCF_014645615.1 of Paenibacillus hunanensis. Classification (GTDB taxonomy): domain Bacteria; phylum Bacillota; class Bacilli; order Paenibacillales; family Paenibacillaceae; genus Saccharibacillus; species Saccharibacillus hunanensis. The sequence goes on from NZ_BMMB01000002.1 coordinate 146,332, forward strand.
GCCCATCACCGTATGGATTGGCTGCTTCGCTCATCGAAGCATACTGCTCTCCATCGGTGAGCAATGCATGTGTACGCTCGTAAATCTTCGCTTCATCTGTACCCACCAGCTCAAGTGTACCTGCATCGATTCCTTCTGGACGTTCTGTTGTGTCACGCAGCACGAGTACCGGCACACCAAATGAAGGAGCTTCCTCTTGCAAACCGCCAGAGTCCGTCAAAATCAAATGGGTATGCGGATAGAAGTTATGCAGATCAACAACATCCAGTGGATCGATCAGCTTGATGCGCGGATGGTTGCCCAGAATTTCATAGGCTGGCTCCTTCACCGCAGGGCTTGGATGAACTGGATATACAATCGCTACATCCTCAAACTCATCAGCAATACGTTTTACAGCGCGGAAAATATTGCGATGCGGCTCGCCTTGTGATTCGCGGCGGTGAGCTGTCATTAGGATCAGGCGCTTGCCTTCTGCCCATTGCAATACAGGGTGTGTGTAATCAGCTTGTACAGTATATTGAAACACATCCGTTACCGTGTTGCCTGTGATATACACGCTTGACGCAAGCTTATTCTCCTTATGAAGATTACCTGCGGACACAGAGGTCGGCGAGAAATGAAGATCGGCAAGCACACCGGTCAGCTGACGGTTCATCTCTTCCGGGTACGGCGACATTTTGTTCCATGTACGCAGTCCGGCTTCAACATGACCTACGCTGATCTGCTGCATGAATGAAGCATAGCTCGCGAGAAACGTGGTCAGTGTATCGCCATGTACAAGCACGATATCCGGCTTCGCTTCACGCAGCACAGGCTCCAAACCTTGCAGCACACGGATGGAAATTTCATTCAATGTTTGGCGATCCTTCATTACATCCAGATCATAATCCGGTGTAATGTTGAACACTTCCAGCACTTGATCCAGCATTTGACGATGCTGTGCTGTTACACACACAATCGATTCAATATGCTCAGGATGCTTTTGAAGCTCAAGAATTAGTGGTGCCATCTTGATCGCTTCGGGACGAACGCCAAAAATCGTCATTACTTTAATTTTCTTCATGATAATGGTTATACCTCGCTTTATTTAGTTCCGTAGAGACGGTCGCCAGCATCGCCCAGACCCGGTACGATGTAGCCATGATCATCCAGACGCTCATCCAGTGCCGCTACATAAATGTCCACATCAGGGTGGGCATCCTGTACCGCTTTGACACCTTCAGGCGCAGCAATCAGGTTCATCATCTTGATCTGTGTACAGCCACGCTTCTTGAGTACATCGATCGCAGCAATCGCAGAACCACCGGTTGCCAGCATTGGATCGATCACAATCAATTCACGCTCCTGCACGTCTGTTGGCAATTTTACGTAATATTCCACAGGCTGTAGCGTTTGCGGATCGCGGAACAATCCCACATGCCCTACCTTTGCCGCAGGCAGCAGCTTCAGTACGCCATCAACCATGCCCAGTCCAGCACGTAGAATAGGAACGAGGCCGAGCATCCGTCCAGAAATCACTTTACCTTCTGTTCTTACAACCGGTGTTTCAACCGGAATTGACTCGAGTGGAATATCGCGCGTAATCTCGTACGCCATCAAGGTAGCCACTTCATCGACAAGCTCGCGGAACTCCTTCGTGTTAGTGTTCACATCACGAATGAATGTGAGCTTGTGTTGAATTAAAGGGTGATCGCATATCACCAGTTTTGCCATGATTTGTCCCTCCGGTATATGTTCAATAATAACAATGGTAAGTCCCTCTGTTTTGCATATGTAATCACAGACATACTGCACACGATTAAGGACCGGGGAACACGCTTCCCCCCGTAAATCTTGTCTATTATATCATTACCGCAGGTCAATTTCATTAGCAACTCCACTGAATTCATGCAATTCTCGAATCTGATAGTATAACGCTTACAATTTCCAAATCATAGCGCAATCCTACTGAATTCGCCCAGTCTTTACTATTATAATAGTAAATGGCTTGAATGGGGTAAATTATTTTAATTTTTTCAAAAAAATTTATTGGAAAAAGTAGTCTGCTTTTAGCACATAGATTTGCCTCGTATACATCCGCTTTTTATCTAAAAAACGGCTTATTTACTACCATAATAGGAAGATTTCCAATATCCTTTTTTTGTCATATTATACATGAAAATAACGGATACGGACAGCAAATAATATGGATTGCTCCAGAATAGCGCGAAAAGCCAAGCTGAACAAAAAGCCCGCGATCACAACAAGAGAATCCTGTTGGTTGATCGCGGGCTGGATAGGTTAGCGGATTAGTACTTTACTTGCTCGTACAGCGGGAAACGGGAAGTCAGCGCTGCTACATCTTTGCGAGCTTGTGCAAGTACGGTTTCGTCCTTTGGTGCTTTCAGTGTTGCAGCGATAATTTTACCGATCTGCTCCATTGCAGGCTCATCCATACCACGGGAGGTTGCCGCTGGTGTACCCAGACGAATACCGCTTGTGATAAATGGGCTGGTTGGATCAAATGGAATCGCGTTTTTGTTTGTAGTGATACCGATCGAGTCGAGTACATGCTCAGCTTCTTTACCTGTGATGTTCACGCTACGTGTATCTACCAGCATCAGGTGGTTGTCTGTACCGCCAGATACGATTGTCAAGCCTTCTGCGATCAGTGTATCTGCCAGAACCTTCGCATTTTTCACAACTTGCTGTGCATATGTTTTGAACGATGGTTGCAGAGCTTCACCAAAAGCAACTGCTTTGGAAGCAATCACATGCATCAGTGGGCCACCCTGTGTACCTGGGAATACCGCCTTGTCAATCGCAGCTGCCCATGGCTGACGGCACATGATCAGACCACCACGTGGTCCGCGCAGTGTTTTATGTGTTGTAGTTGTTACAAAGTGAGCATGTGGCACCGGGCTTGGATGCTCACCAGCTGCAACCAGACCTGCGATATGCGCCATGTCGACCATGAACAATGCGCCTACATCATTAGCAATCGATGCCAGTGCTTCGAAATCAATCGTACGTGGGTATGCACTTGCACCCGCTACGATTAGACGAGGACGATGCTTGAAGGCTGCTTTGCGAACGTCATCATAATCGATCAGGAAGTTGTCTTCACGTACACCGTAAGCAACAAAGTTGTACAGCAAGCCGGATGCGTTAACCGGGCTACCGTGTGTAAGGTGGCCACCGTGCGCCAGGTTCATACCGAGAACTGTGTCACCTGGTTTGAGTGCAGCGAGATAAACAGCCATATTGGCCTGTGCACCGGAGTGAGGCTGTACGTTCACGTGCTCAGCACCGAACAGTTCTTTAGCGCGATCGCGTGCGATATCTTCGACGATATCCACGTGCTCACAGCCGCCATAGTAACGTTTGCCTGGATAGCCTTCTGCGTATTTGTTCGTCAGTACAGAGCCCATTGCCTCCATAACCGCTTCGCTTACGATATTTTCGGAAGCGATCAGCTCGATATTGTCACGCTGACGTTTCAGTTCCAGTCCCATTGCTTCCAGTACGGCAGGATCGCTGTTTCTCAATTGCTCCATCATTGTTCATTTCCCCCTGATCATTATTCATAAATTAAAATAATAAGCGGTCATGCGTAGGAACACGCCGCATCAATCACAAGTTCCTTCTACCGTTGGCATCGGTGCGTAGACTGCGCGCTCGCCGCCAATCAGCTTCGGTCGTGTGCGTGCTGCCGTAACTCTCGCTTCGCCAAGATAGCGTAGCTCGGTACGATACGGTACAGCGACTCGTTTTAAATGCATTCCGATAAGCGTCTCACCGATATCAATCCCGGCATGTGCTTCAATCGTTTCCGCCAGACATGGCTCAGCCATCGTGCGATACGCATAAGCAGCCATCGAACCGCCTGCTTTGGGCACCGGCACAGCCGCAACCTCATCCAGTCGATAACGCTCCAGCGTTTCACGCTCAATAACCAGCGCACGATTCAGATGCTCACAGCATTGAAAAGCAAGCTGAAAGCCCAATTCCTGCTGAACCTCACGTATACCTTCAACCAGCTCCTGAGCAATATCCAGCGTACCGGATGTGCCAATATGCTGTCCAGCAATCTCACTTGTACTTGCACCGATAACCAGAATCTGGTTCGGTCCAAGCTTCGCAACCTCGGCTACCTCACGAGCAATACGTGCTGCATCGCTTCGGATCGTACCGATTTTCTCATGATCCTTCATCATATGAGCCTCCTTGTGCAGCGTCCAGATGAACGGTGTGCAGTCGGCAGACTCGTTAGAGCCTGTCGCTTTCCTCTATCATTATAGCGCGGACATGAGATAACGGCGACAGTCGTTTGTAAAATATGCAAAAGAACAAAAAAGAGCAGGATGCACATCATCAATGTGCATCTGCTCTTTGCCCAGGCGACCGGCCGTATGTTCCGATGCTCCATCGTGGTTAAGCTCCACTCTTGTCGCCAGTTACATCGGATCTGTCCTTGTGCTTTCATCATAAGGCATGTTTTTTGTAAAATCAACATGGTTGTTGAAATTTTATTCCTGTTGTTTGCAAGAGTATGGGTGGAAGGCAACCATCACTTCCGGGAAGGAATAAGGGAACGGACTCCGGTCTCGCACAGGAATCTGCGGATTAGCAATACATTGTAGATTCCCATGCTCAAAGGTCGTCCTTTTCCCTTATTTCCTTCCCTCCGTTCCGTGCTTGTCGCATTCGTAGACTCGTGCATACAAGTGAACATGTCTTAAATTCTAACAGGTTTATTTAGCAGTAAAATCATAACAACCGATCAACGTGGGCGATACGCCTCGAGTTTGTCGAGTAGCTTTTCCAGGGCCGAGCGGATGTCTGCGGCGGCGATTTCGTAGTCGTCGCGGGTGCCGCCGAAAGGGTCGACGATGTCGAAGCTCGGCATGCGTTGCTGCATTTCGATCAGGCGCTCATAGTCGTTGGAATCGATGGATTCGCCGAGAGAGCGTCTAATTTCGATCGATGCGTACAGACGATCCAGCTCTTCAAGGTCGCTGAGGATGTGTTCATCGGTTTCGGCGTATTCCTTGAGTGTATATACTTTACCTGCGGCTGAAGGAAAGCGAGCAAGTACGTTTTGTTTATGGCTTCCGGTCAGGGTCAGTACGAGATCTGCCCATTCCAGTACATCAGCAGATAGTGACGAGGACGTAATATGATCTTGAATCTGATGATCGCGCAGTACAGCTTCTGCGTGTCGGGACATGGACATGCCGTCCATTGCAGCTACACCAGCGGAACGAACCTCGACAGGAATGCCGCGTTCTTTTGCTAGCTTACGCATAAAGCCTTCTGCCATCGGACTCCGGCAGGTATTGCCGGTACATACGAACAAAATATGGTGCATGCTCCTGCCTCCCGTTCCTTTGTCATTCGGAACCGCCTGCGATGAGGCGTTGATCCGTGAATGTATTATATCAAACTCTGTACATGTGCACTACGGCTGTAGGTGTAGTGAATTTGCTTTTAAAAATAGGGTATGCATGTTCCTCGTAGTTTCTACTATACTCGTATTTTCTACTATAGAGGATACATATGATATCGCTTGTATAGTTACTCGTATATCGTTGTCGGCTGGGGCTTTCTGCTCGTTATATATTACTTGTATAGATTATTTGCCTATACTAAACGCGAATAAACTGACCGCCAGCAGCTTTGTACAAACGATTCATCACAGCCAATCCAACACCCTGCTCAGCGCAGCCCTGTGCCAGAATAAAGGTAATCTCCGCTTCATCGAACTCACGCAGTTGACTATAGAGGCGACTGGCAGCTTCCTCCAGATGTGACAGGCTTCCTAGTGTTAAACGTAACGAGCCCTCGTATACGGTATTGTCCTCATCGAAAACCAATACACCTGTCCGTTCGCCACGTGCCTGTGCTGCGATTAGCTGCTCCTGCATAAAAGCAGCTACTTCGTTCATATGCTCACCTGTTACAATACTCATACTGCCTTTAGGTGCATAATGTGTATATTTCATACCAGGTGCACGCGGTGCCGTTTCTGCTGCTACACCGGATAAAGCAGGATCAAGCTCTACTCGATCCGCTACCGTTAATAGCTGCTCACGTGTAATACCGCCCGGACGCAGGATCAGAATACGACCATCCTCCTCCACCTGAATAACGGTCGATTCTACACCTACACCTGCACTGCCCCCATCTACGATGCCGTTGATACGTCCAGCAAGATCATCTGCCACATGCGCTGCTGTGGTTGGACTTGGGCGCCCCGAACGGTTAGCACTGGGTGCTGCAAGCGGACAATCTGCCGCAGTGATCAAATCCAGCGCTACAGGATGATCTGGCATACGTACTCCCACCGTATCCAGCCCTGCTGTTACACGTGGAGATAGCGCTCCCTCAATCACTGGCATAACGAGCGTAAGGGGACCAGGCCAGAATGTGTTCATCAATTGCTGTTCCAGCGGTAATACTCGTTGTACGATGGAATCAAGCTGATTTTGCTGGGAAATGTGTACGATCAGCGGATTATCGGACGGTCTGCCTTTAGCGGCAAACACAGCCTCAACTGCCGACGTATTACGTGCATCTGCTCCAAGTCCGTATACCGTCTCCGTTGGAAAAGCAACGATACCACCGGATGCGAGTACGGCTCCTGCTTCTTGTAACGCAGAGCCTGCTATATTGGGCTCGATAGCAGACCACCGCTGCATGGATGAACCCGCTACAGATGAATCGCCAGCTATCACTGAATCTATAGATTGCTTAGATGGATGTTCCATCGGTATCCTCCTCCTTTCGATTTATGTTCTCACATCTATATTCATCATTTGAATGCTAATCATTCTCCAAAGCGAAAAGGAGAGCCACAGGCTGCGCCGGGTTCTCCTTTTTCCGTCCTGCTTGCGTTGGAATACGGTATCTCATCTTACTGTGCAGTGCTTCTCGTATAGCGGCCTGGTCTCTCGACTGTCAGCTCATCCGTCTCCACTTGACTGTGCACACGAATACTCATGACGAGTCCCATACACGCCATATTCATTAGCAGCGATGTACCACCAAAGCTAATAAACGGCAGCGTAATCCCGGTCAATGGCATTAAGCCGATAAACATACCGATATTTTCAAAAATCTGATAGAGCAGCATCGCTACAATACCGATAATCAAATACGGTCCTGCACGCTCACGACATTCCAGCGACACCAGCACAAGACGATGAATCAGTGTAAAGTAAAGCAACAATAGCACCGCTGCACCGACAAAGCCAAACTCCTCCGCCACCACGACAAAGATCGAATCCGAATAGGTCAGCGGCACACGCTCTGCCTGCACCGAGCTACCCTGCATATAGCCTTCTCCACTCAATCCACCTGACGCGATCGCAAGCTTGGCATTTCGTGTATGATAAATCGCCTTTTCCGTCGCTTCATCTGGCATGAGCCATGGATCAATCCGTTCCATCCAGTGCTCACGATTCAGGTTCTTCAGATACGTCTCGATATTATCATGATACGCGACATAGCTGCGAATCCCAACGACTACCATCGTAATCGCCAGCAAGGTAATCAGCGCTGCCTGCGTATATTTCATATTACCGATCCAGAAGAGTGCCATCATAATGATGAGATAGCTGAGTGCATTACCCAGGTCATTTTGCACCATAACGAGTCCAAATGGAATCAAGGTAATACCCAGTAGTGGCGTAATATCGCGCCAGAAGCCTAGCTTGAGCTTTCGCTTGCCGGCTAGTAGCACCGATAAGAACATGATTAGCACCATTTTGAATAGCTCTGCTGGCTGTAAGCTAATACCACCCAGATTGAGCCAACCCTGCGCATTATTGAGCGTTTTACCGATCACCATAACGAGCAGCAATAGCGCCAGACCGACAATATAAATATATAATGAATATTTCAGCCAGAAGCGGTAATCGACAAAAGCCATAACGAAAAATACAACAAACCCCAGCACATAATACATCGCCATCTTGCTGGTAGAATCACCAAACTTCGCACTCGAATGGGTCGCACTATAGATCACGACCAGGCTTGTCGCCATCAATATCAAAAGAATCGTAAAAAGTGTCCAATCGATCCGCTTCAGCTTTGTGATCATCTCTGTCCCCTTTTCAGTGTAGCCCTGCGACACTACGACTCCAGCATCCCGATCACATGCCGCTCAATGCCTGCAAGGTCCTTTATGATATGAATTTTCGGGTATCCTGTTTCACGGACCATCTGTGCTACGTCCTGTGCCTGTCCCATCCCAAGCTCAAAGGCAACCATGCGCGGCTGCCTGGCGAGCAGGGACAACTGCGACATCATGATACGATATGGCCCTAATCCATCCGGTCCACCTGCCAGTGCAGTCAGCGGCTCATGCTCGCGCACCTCTGGCTGTAGCTCAGCGATATCCGCATCGGGAATATAGGGCGGATTCGACACAACGATATCAACAGCACAGCCAGCAAACGGCTCTAACAGATTACCCTGCTTCCAGCCGATCGATAGCCCCTGACGCTCGCTATTTTGCTGCGCAATCTGTAGCGCATCCGGTGAAATATCGCTTGCCCATATTTCCCACTGTGGACACAGCCGTGCCAGTGTGAGCGCAATCGCTCCGCTACCCGTTCCGATATCCACACATACGTAGCGAGGCGCACTATGTTCCACGCGACCTGATCCATCTGCTGTCTGAGCTGCTTCCTCGATAGAATGGACTGCATCTGACATAGAAGCAGATTCGCTACGATGGGGCAAACGTTCCCCGTGGAACAATTGATCCTGCTCTACAATAGATGAAGTCTGTGCCTCATTTGTATCAGAATGAGGGGAGCCTAATTGGGACGACAGCTCGACGACAGCTTCAACTAGCAGCTCGGTTTCAGGGCGCGGAATCAGCACGGCAGGTGTCACCTTGAACACCTCGCCGTAAAATTCCTGTTCACCGATGATGTACTGCGCAGGCTCACCTGCCACTTTGCGCTGAACTGCCTCTTCCCATGCTGCCTGGTGCTCCATTGGAAATGGATCAGGTAATGCCATATAATAACTTGCGCCTGACAAGCCAAGCACCCATTCCAGCAGCAATTTTGCATTGGACTCCGGCTCCATCACATCATGCTGTCTGAAAAAAGAAGAAGCCTCAACATAGGCTTCTCTTATGCTTTGTTGCGGCTTCATCGTAAAAGATATCAAGGTCAATACTTACGCCTCTTTTGCCATCAGATCAGCCTGTTCAGCCAATGTCAGCGCGGAGACAATTTCTTCGATCTCACCATTCATCACTTGATCCAGCTTGTGCAGCGTCAAGCCGATGCGGTGATCGGTTACACGGCTTTGCGGGAAGTTGTACGTACGGATACGCTCACTGCGGTCACCTGTACCGACTTTACTCTTACGCTCACCAGCGTATTTTGCTTCTTCTTCCTGACGCATCATATCCGAGATACGCGCGCGCAGAACCTGAAGTGCTTTTTCTTTGTTAGAGTTTTGCGATTTGCCATCCTGACAGGTTGCCATAATACCAGTCGGCATATGTGTTACACGTACAGCCGATTTGGTCGTATTAACAGACTGCCCGCCTGCACCACTGGAGCAGAACGTATCGACACGAATATCGCGATCATGAATCTCAATATCCACTTCTTCCGCTTCCGGCATCACAGCTACAGTAGAAGTAGACGTATGGATGCGCCCACCGGATTCAGTCGTTGGAATACGCTGTACACGGTGTGCGCCGCTCTCAAACTTGAGCTTGCTGTACGCACCACGTCCATTGATCAGGAATGTTACTTCCTTGAAGCCACCCAGATCGCTGACGTTTGTATCGAGTACTTCCACTTTCCAGCCCTGTGTATCAGCGAAGCGTGTGTACATACGATACAGATCCGCTGCGAACAATGCCGCCTCGTCTCCACCAGCTGCGCCGCGAATCTCCACGATAACGTTTTTATCATCATTTGGATCTTTGGGTAGAAGTAAAACATGGATCAGTTCCTCAAGCTCTGTTTTGCGTGTGGACAGCTCATCAATTTCGAACTTGACCATCTCACGCATCTCATCGTCGAGCTTCTCACCTTGCAGTTGCTTGGCTGCATCCAGCTCTTCTGTTACTTTACGATACTCAATATATGCCTCATAGGTCGGCTGCAAATCCGACTGTTCCTTGGAATAATCACGCAGACGCTTGGAATCACTTGCCACGTCCGGATCACACAACAGCTCACTTAATTTATCATAACGGTCTGCTAAAGCCTGTAAACGATCTAACACGGGTAACCACCTCTTTAATTGTTCATTTGCTTGGAATACATGTAGCCGAAACGGCTTATCTAAAAAAATGTCCACTTCCGCTATCGATATCATAGAGCAGAAAATAGGTTCAACCATTTGTATAAAAAGAAAAACCCTGCTTCTGACAGCATTCTGCCGATTCATGACTCCAATGACGAATGCACAAAAATACAAGGTTACGACTCTTAATTATAGCACAGAACATCGTATTTTCCTATCCTTAAATCAACGAAAATAGAAGAATTTTCTCTTGATCCACTTCATTCTGTATAGATATCATCCCTACATAAGATGGGTACCTTCACTCTATCCTTCTCGCTCCTGCTTGGTGTCTCTACTACAGCCTAATTGATAACTCCCTTCATACACCTCACTCCTATAAATGAATTTACTTATCTGTTATGTTCAAATATGAATTTATCGATGTGGCGTATCGGTAGGTTTGCTTCTGTGATTGCTGGTTATCTATACTAAGACTGTTGGGCAGCTATGAATCTGTTTGATAATAGCTATCCGTTTACTTTGTCTGTGCTTCATCTCATCACATATCCATAGATTATGAGGAGGTTGTACAAGTGGAAAAGGTGGCATTAGGTCAACAGGGATTACTTGTGTCTCGTCTCGGACTTGGTTGTATGGGCATGTCGGAATTTTATGGCGATCCTGATGAACAGGAATCGCTTCGCACGCTGGACGCTGCACTGGATAGTGGCATTACCTTTTTCGATACGGCAGATATGTACGGTAACGGGGAAAATGAACAGTTTATTAGTCCATTTATTCGCCAGCATCGAAACGAAGTCGTCATCGCGACAAAATTTGGTAATGTGCGCGGGGAGGACGGCTCTTATCTGGGCATTAGTGGCAAGCCAGAATACGTCCGCGAAGCATGTGAGAAAAGTCTAAAACGGCTTGGTGTCGATACGATCGATCTGTATTACCAGCATCGCGTCGATCCAAATGTGCCGATTGAGGAAACGATCGGTGCAATGGGTGAGCTGGTGCGTGAGGGCAAGGTGCGTTATCTCGGTATGTCCGAAGCCGCCCCGGAAACGATTCGTCGTGCGCATGCAGTATTCCCGATCACGGCATTGCAAACGGAATATTCGTTATGGAGCCGTGATGTGGAGGATGAGATTTTGCCGATATGTCGTGAGCTTGGGATTGGATTTGTCCCATATAGCCCGCTTGGACGTGGCTTCCTGACTGGACAGATTCGCTCGTTCGACGATCTGGCTGAGGATGATTTCCGCCGCTTCTCCCCACGCTTCCAGGGTGAGAACTTCCAGAAGAATCTCGATCTGGTCGATCGTATTCGCGAAATTGCGTCAGAGAAAAACTGTGCGCCTTCCCAGCTTGCTCTTGCCTGGTTACTTGCTCAGGGTGACGATATTGTACCGATTCCAGGTACCAAAAAGACCAAGTATCTGCTGGAAAATGTCGGTGCAGTCAACGTTAAATTGACGAAGGAAGAGCTACAGCGTATCGATGCCGCAGCACCAAAAGGAAGTGCGGCGGGCGAGCGTTATGAGCAAAACGGGATGAAAACACTGAATCATTGATGGATAAGGATACAGGAAGGTCAATTGTGAGCATACAATAATCTGTTGCGCATTGTCATGCCTGTGCATGCAGGTATCATCTCTGATCTATTCTATCTAGGTACGCACTGCATCTGATTTTTACTATAGATTGATCCAGGCGGCGAGCGAAGTATTCTATTACGCTCGCCGCTTTTTGTATGCCTATATCTACCTTTATCTCCAGCATATATCATACATCGCCCTCCCTCGACCGATAATGGAAATAGACTCCATACATAAAGAATTTGAGCAATCCGGCAACAATCGTTCAGCTATACAGATGAATCACAATAAACAGACAATCGCCCATTTGAAAAGGAGAGTTCTCTATGCACACATTTCGTCAAATTCGGCTCGGGGAATGGTATGGTTATTTGATTGCTTCGTTAGGCGTGCTCGTGATGGCAAGCTTGATTGTAGCGGTAGGGTATTACAATGGATGGGGCTTTCTGTTGGTAGTCGCAATCGTCGGCTTCGTGATGTATGCGGTTTTTGCGTACTTTGCACTCCTAAAGAATGAACGCACATATGACTATGAGCCTCATCAAGGGTTTACGTATTATCGGATGCCCGAAAAAACGAAAATGATACTGAGCTGGACTGGCTTTGCTTGCTCGGTAATTTTGCTTTTTGTGTATTGCTTTGACGCTAGCTTTGATCGGTGGACATTCTTATATGGGATCGTCATAGCCTTTCTTTTCCCCGGCGTCTACTACTGGCTGAAGGAAAAAACGTATCATGATATCCGCACGCAAATCGCCTGTGCCGAAATATTGTATGCCTACGGGGTATTGACACCAGACGAACGCATTTATGCGGCATATGGCAACATATCCACTGAGGCCTGGCTCGCATTAGCGAACGATCAGCCACAAAGCATCGACTGGATCGATTATGAACCGAATGAGGTGCAGACGCCCCTCCACCTATTGGTCGTGACGGATGAAGAATTAATTATGTGCACACAGCATCCTGATGAGGAATTTATGTTTTCGACTATACCTTTAGCTTATATTCAGCAATTGTATGTATCCAGTGCCTCCTACAAAAAGGTTGGGGGCGAGTCAGGGCCTAAAATGAACAAGCAAATGATCGTGATTGGTGATGGTGAGGATCACCAGTATCATTTTCAATTTTCAAGCAGGCTGTATAGCGGGTTGTCTTTATTTGTATCGGAGCTGCTTGCTTGTATGGACGATGCTCATCTGCGTGAATTCGATGAGGATGAGCTACCCGAGCGGGATCATCCCGACTATGTTCCGTTAGAGGATTTTCCGATGCTGTCGAGTACGGAAGAGGAGTATGTACCATTTAGCGTACAGCCTTCGTCCGTATAGTTTTGTAGCCATGATGCATGATTGGATCGGATTTTTATCGTAGAAGTGGTGCATTGTCGTTTTGTTGATGCATGGCTGTGATCATGATCCGATCCGTACATAACAGCAGGAGGAGCACATTTTATGAAACGATTCCGCCAGATTCAGCGTGGCGAGTGGAAAGCCTATATATTTAATTCTGTGGCATGGTTTGCACTAGCACTGTTTGCTTTCATCGCATGGTCTACTTCAGGCTTCGGGCTTATATTCTTCTTTGCCATTGCTTTATTGATCGCTTTTGCACCAACCTACATCCATAGCCTGACCATCAATCCCCGTACAGAGAATTACAGGGCAGGTAAAGGATTCAGCTACTATCGTATTTCAGAAGCTGCCAAATTAAAGTGGATGTATTTTTCCCTCAGCATCTATTTAATTGGTATGGTTTTATTTTGCCTCAGTGATGCATTCAATTGGTGGGTTCTACTATTTGGATTGATGGGTGCAGCCTTTCTCCTTCTCACACGTATCCGATTGAAGGCAGACAAGATTGAGATGGAACAAAGTATTCGTTTAGCAAAGCGCCTGTATTCGATCGGTGTACTACATCCTGATGAAGTTATTCATGCTGCGCATAGTAATGTAAGTGAACCCCAATGGAAAAAGTTCACTCAGCAAAACTTCTCAGATACGATCGATTTGACCGAACGGGAAAAAGAAGCGGATTATGAACCACTTCATCTGCTGGTAGTCACAGATCAGGAATTAGTCATGTGCACCAAAAAGCCAAATCAACCCTTCGTGTTCTCAACGATGGCTTTGACTGACATTCGACAACTTTACGTCTCAGCTTCTTCCTACAAAGAAATTATGACTTCAAGCCCTGGTGTGAAATATAATCAAATGCTGGTCATTGGTAATGGACATTACCGACAATATCATTTTGAATTATTAAATCTATATGGAAATAACATGCTTTCATTTGTAAGACAGCTATTGTTCTATATGGATGAGGCGCATCGACGTGTACAGCTTCATTCTTCACTTGAGCGTCAGCATCCAGCTTATGTGCCATTTGAAGATATCCCTATGCTGTCGAGTACAGACGAAGTGTATTTACCATTTATGGAACCGTCTCGTTAAGTAAGATTAAGTAGCCCTGCGATACTGCTACTCTACCTATGTGCGCAAGCTCGTCTTACCTTATGACTTATGCTTGCGATGCTCCTTCTATCACCTATCATTCACGATATACAACAAAAAAGCCTGATCGGTTAGCAACGGATGTAATTCTACATCTCGTATGCTGTGCCGATCAGGCTTTTATTTATGCACGAACTCTTATACAGAGTGCGATTCGATATTACACGTTGAAACGGAAGTGCATAACGTCGCCGTCTTTCACGACATAGTCTTTACCTTCCAGACGCAATTGACCGCGTTCCTTCGCACCGTTCATAGAGCCTGCGTTCACAAGGTCTTCATAGCCCACTACCTCTGCACGGATGAAGCCGCGTTCGAAGTCACTATGAATCACGCCTGCTGCGCCAGGAGCTTTCGTTCCTTTGCGGATTGTCCATGCGCGTACTTCCTGCACACCTGCTGTAAAGTACGTGTACAGACCGAGCAGACGATACGCCGCCTTGATCAGACGGTTCAGACCGGATTCTTGCAGACCCAGCTCTTCGAGGAACATCGCACGATCCTCATCTTCCAGCTCGGAGATATCTGCTTCTACCTTCGCACTGATCGGAACAACCTCTGCATTTTCAGCAGCGGCAAATTCTTTTACTTTGAGCACGAAAGGATTTGTGTCTGCCTCTGTTACACCATCTTCGCTTACGTTAGCCGCATACAATACTGGCTTCATTGTCAAAAGATGCAGGTCGCGGATAATCAGACGCTCGTCTTCGGTCAGCTCGATGCTGCGTGCAGGCATATCGTTGTACAACGTTTCCTTCACGCGTTCCAGAATCTCGATCTCTTGAGCGTACTGCTTGTTGCCGCCCTTCATATTCTTCTTCGCGCGATCAATACGCTTCTCGACGCTGTCCAGGTCAGCCAGTACCAGCTCCAGATTGATCGTCTGGATGTCGCTGATCGGATCGATTTTGCCATCTACGTGTGTGATGTTCTCATCTTCAAAACAACGAACAACGTGTACAATCGCATCGACTTCACGAATGTGAGCAAGGAATTTGTTACCCAGACCCTCGCCTTTACTTGCGCCACGCACCAGACCAGCAATATCAACAAATTCGAATGCCGTTGGAACGGTTTTTTTCGGTTCAACAAGCTCAGTCAATTTGTCCAGACGCTCGTCCGGTACTTCAACGATACCGACGTTTGGATCAATTGTACAAAACGGATAGTTAGCGGATTCTGCGCCCGCCTGTGTGATTGCATTAAAAAGTGTGGATTTACCGACGTTTGGCAATCCAACGATACCAGCTTTCAAAGCCATTTATGCTGACAACTCCTATATTTGAATTGGTGACAGACTCTTCATGAATTTCCACACTATTATATATGACAACCACAGGCGTGGCAAACGATTAAACGATAAATTGTTCCGCTTGTTTTTTCAAATCTACAGCAAGGCGGTTCAAATTACCGGAAATGTCCGACAATTCAGCTACCGATTGCTGCTGCTCTGTAGCGCTCGCAGACACCTCTTCGGTCATCGCGGAGGTTTCTTCTGTTGTCGCTGCGATGTGGGTCAGATGCTCTTCTACCTCACGGCGGATATGCTGCATACGGTCGGTATTTTCTGACAGATCATGTGCCAGACGCTGTACATCCTCGGATACACGACTCACCTGCTCAAACGAATCCATACACTCTGTAATGCGATTTTCCTGCTGCTCGGCAGCCGTTAGACTTTGCTCAAACTCGTTATGAATGAGGCGAATCTGCTCTACAAAGTGTCCCATGATCCGATCAATCTCGCGAATCGACTCTCCAGACTGCTGTGCAAGCTGTCCCATTTCGTGGGCAACAACAGCAAAGCCTCGACCTGCTTCACCTGCACGAGATGCTTCAATCGAAGCATTTAATGCCAGAATTTGCGTCTGCTTCACGATATCCTGCACCTGTCCACTAATGCCAGCCGCCTCACGCGATTGCTCTGCCAGTGTGCTGGATAGCTGCTGAAGCTGCTGTACGCTGGCTACACTTTCCTTGCCCTGTTGTAAAAGCAGCTCGTGCTCACGCAGTACCGTATTGCGCACGGTGGTAAGCTGCTCTGCCGTCGCGCCAAATTGATCTACATACGTGCCAATCTCATCGATAATACCGCCCAGACGTGCCGATTGATCGACAGAATGCTCGGTTTGCTCTGCTTGCTGCCCTGCTCCACTGGCAATCTCTTGAATCGCTCGTGATAGCTCTTCCGTCTGACGCAGTGTGCTACCTGCAACTTCCTGGATATAGCCAGAGGACTGCTGAAGTGTCGTAGAGCTATGCTGAATACTGCCGATCATCCCGGTAATATGCTGAATCATCGCATTGTTCAGATCACTGATCTCGCCCAGCTGATCGCCTGTAATACGCTGAGACGGAACCGTCAGATCACCTGCGGTAACCTTTTCCATACTATGCTTGATTTCGCTCACCTGCTTCAGCATACGACGAATGAACAGCATTGCCGCAGCTACCGCCAGAATGAATACACCTGCAAAAATCGGAATGACAAGCTTATACGCTTCCTTGATCGTTACCGAGTAAACCGAATTGACCGTGTTCGCTGAAATATCGATCCCGAGATAACCGATCACCTTACCGGCCTCATCACGAATCGGCATAAAGGTGGAAAATAACTCACCCCACTCTGGATCATTTGACACATTCGTGGTGATCGCCTGTCCTGCCAGCAATGCGGATGTACGATCGGCGCCGAGTGTAAGTTCGGTATCGTATGGGCTGTAATCTTTGTCATCCCATGCAGCACCATCGACGGTGTAAAGCCAGCGGTCATCCACCCGTTTGAACATATACACATACAGCGCACCTGTCTCCAGACGCACATTGTTTAGCCGCTGACGCAGCTCTTTATATTGCGTGCTCTGTTCGGGATTCGTACTGGTGTACATTTGCTGAATTGCATTTTTATCCAGCTGCGCGATCGTGTTTGTCGTCAGCATTTGATTGTTCTGCTGTAATGTGGATAGCGATGACTTTTGGATGAGCAGCTGCGTCGTCCACATCGTGAGTCCGCAAATTAACAATAACGGTATTAAAATAATTAAGTATAGTTTAGGACGCAGTCCCAATCTCATAAATGAATGCTTCTTCACGTGTTGTCCTCCTTATGATGTATATACCTGTGACATAGTGACATATAGACTAATAGTTCAAAGTACCCATTTATTATCGACGTCAAGCAGCTTATTTTGTATAGCTATTAAAGTATTTTGTTGTTTTTTGTCGTAAATTTTCAGAAAATTTCGGTTAAGCGTCATTTAATGCAACAATTTCAGACTAGGACAGAAGGGGAATGAATAAATTTTTTTAGGACAGTGAGGAATTTATTGTATAAAAGGAAGGCTTATTCGGAGCAAAGGCATTATTTTCATCCATCTGTATAGATATATAGAGTGCGTGTAAGAGTAAAACTTCATAGTATGGAATACAGGTGATATGAACAGAAGTACAATCGCTTAGACGATATCAACAGTACCTTAGCGCTTAATGATGCAGACAAAAAAAAGATCCGGCACGTAGCCGAATCTTTGCTGCAATATAGATGCTTTGTTACGATATGCTAAAACAACTCGGGATGATCCAATACTCATCCTCATCATTCATGGACGATCATTTGTATATCGATGCATTACATACCATCTACATACATACTATGCCTCTAATTCATGCGATATAGCCGCTCTGTTTGTTGAAGCTGTTCCACCGAAGCTGCTCCTACGCCGAACATCGCCGCGGACAGCTCAAGCTCTACGCGCTCCAATACCTGCTCCAGTGCTTCCTCTGATTCTACTGCCGCACCGAGCAAGGAGCGTCCAAACCCGACCATATCTGCACCAAGCGCAATCGCCTTCGCGGCATCTACACCGTTGTACAGACCTCCACTACCGATCAGTGGCATATCAGGCACATGGTTGCGTACATCACGGATACAATCTGCGGTCGGATAACCCCAGCCTGCAAAGGCTTCGGCGGCTGCACGCCGTACCGGATCATGGCTACGGAATTTCTCTACCTGACTCCATGATGTACCGCCAGCACCAGCTACATCGATAAATGCCATACCTGCACTAGCAAGACGCTGCGCTGTCTCGCCATCAATGCCCCAGCCTACTTCCTTGACACCTACAGGCACATCCAGTGCTGTCGCCACCTCTTCCATTCGCTGTAATAACCCTGCAAAATTCACATTGCCTTCGGGCTGAAACACCTCCTGCAAGCTGTTCAGATGCAGTACGAGCGCACTGGCCTCGGCCAGCTCTACTGCACGTCGGCATTGCTCCACACCAAAGCCGTAATTCAGCTGTACCGCTCCCAGATTCGCAATGATCGGGATATCCGGTGCATCGCTACGCACATTAAACGTTGCTGCTAGCTCGTCATGCTCAATCGCTGCACGCACCGAGCCAAGCCCCATCGCCCAGCCGCGCCGCTGTGCTACGCGTGCAAGTCTGCGATTGATCTCGCCAGTCGCTGCACTGCCACCGGTCATGGAGCTGATCAGCAGTGGAGCCTTTAGCGCGATGCCAAATAGCGAAGTCGTCAGATCAATCGCTGCAAAATCTAGCTCTGGTAGCGCCTGATGGCGAAACCGATATTGTTCAAAGCCCGACGTGATACCTTCACCGGCTACATTTTCTTCAAGGCACAATCGGACATGTGCGCTTTTGCGATCTGAAATATGTCCTTCTTGAGATGGATGAGTCATATCCGCTTCCTTTCTTTAGGTGAGTTGTGGCGTTCGTTATATCAACTATAGCAGTAAATGAGGGAAAGCCACAGGTCGAGTGGGAAAAGAATTGCTCGTGGGTGGATGATCGCTTGCTGAATGTTGTGCTGCTGCGTCAATCACTTCGGGAAGGAATAAGGGAACGGACTCGGGTGGAGCCGCGGGAATCTTTTGGATTAGCAGTGAATGAAGATTCCCGCCCCTCCAAAGGAGTCCTTTTCCCTTATTTCCTTTCCTTCGTTCCGTGCTTATCGCAGCCTATGTCATGAAATATGAGCAGAAAAGAGATCATTTTAGCTATTTAAAATTAATAATCGTTTATACAGCTTATATAAACCTGTTAAATATTAAAAATAGTTAACTATAAAAGATGCATATAGCTAGCCATTCTGATCCTTACGAAGTCTGCGCAATTGATGCATTTGCATCTATCTATGATGAAGCCTATCCACTCCCACTTGATCTGGCAATTTCATCCCTGTCACAATCCTTTATTCTTTAGCACCTAACGCTGGCTCGCAATATGCTTGGCTACCAGTTGACCGGATAGGGTAACGATGGGGGTTCCACCGCCGGGATGAGTCGTGCCGCCGACATACCATAGGCCTTTTACGTCAGGGCTACGGTTACCGGGGCGGAAGAAGGTTTGCTTGGCACCGTTGGATGAGATGCCGTAGATCGCTCCGCGATGGGCGTAGGTGTCGCGCTGGATGTCTTCTGGTGTGTAGTGTTGCCAGACAGGGCCGCTGCGGATACCGGTTAAGCCGTAGCCTTCTAGCATGGTCGCGATGCGTTCGCCGTAGGCTTGCTGTTGGGTTTGCCAGTTCCATTGCTTGGAGGTGTAAGGCGCATTGGCAAGGATGAACAGGTTGCTACCGCCATCGGGTGCCATGCCCGCTTCGGAATGACCGGAGTGGCAGATGTATAGCGTTGGATCAGACGGTGCTGTTTTTTGAGTGAAAATGGATTGGAACTCTGGTTCATACTGCTCTGGGAAAAAGACCGTATGGTGTAGAAGCTGATCATAGCGCTTTGCCACACCTGCAAGTGTAACAAAGCCGGATAATGATGGCTCGTACGATGCAATGCGATGATCTGGAAGTGAAGGACGCTCCTTCTCGGATAGCAGCATACGGCTGGCACTGAGCACATCGCCGTTTACAATGACAAGGGATGCTTCATAATCGCCACTATTCGTTTCTACACCGCTGACGGCTCCAGCATGTACACGAATGCGCGTGACCTCGGTATTCGGATGAATTGTGACACCAAGCTCTACAGCAAGGCGAGCCATACCACGGACAATATTACTTGTCCCTCCATACACGCCATACACACCATCTACTGCCTCCACATGTGCCAGCATCGCGAAGATCGCTGGTGCCTGGTATGGAGATGCGCCCACATACGTTGCGTAACGTCCTAATAGCATCAAAGTATTCGGATGGCGAAAGTAGCGTCCGAGCAACGCTTGTAATGTTGTCAATGGACGCACGCGTAACAGACTGCGTCCCATCGATGGCTTTAATTTATCGCGCCAGGATAGTAATAATGTGTTCAAAAATTGTTGATCCGCTTCGCGATACATCGCGCTTGCCTCTTGTAAAAAGCGACTATAATTACGCGCATCCTCCGGGCTATAGGCAGCAATCTGCTCGGCGGTATATTCTGCATGACGACTAAGATCAACGGTATGACCATCTGCAAACACATTACGTGTACGCGGCTCCAGCTCATACAGCTGCACATAATCGTCCATCTGACGCCCGGCACGTTCGAATACACTACGAAACACATGTGGCATCGTAATGGTGCTTGGTCCGCGGTCAAAATGGTAGCCGTCCAGCTCCAGCGACTGTAGCTTCCCACCGATCGTGGGCTGCTTTTCCAGTATGGTAACCTCATAACCTTCCGAGGCAAGCCCAATTGCGCACGATAAGCCGCCAAATCCAGCGCCAATAATGATGGCCCGGCGTGAACCGGGCTGTCCGTAACTATTCATCCATACGTCCTGCCTTTCCAGCGGTATCCTTTTCCGTTCAGACTGGCAATCCACGAATCAAGTAGAATCAGGATTAGACATGCCGCACTGATCGGCATGAACAAGCCCAGCCAAAAGGATTTGCCACTAAATCGATCGATAATTCCCTTCGTGACCATTCCTATTGCCATAGCTGCTCCTGACCATGTAGCAAGTACGGGCTGCCCTGTTGCTATACTCCAGAGCAGCATCACAAGTGGGAATATAAATAATAACGAATAAAAAATCGTCACGCCGAATACAAGCAGCGGATTACGCCCTGTACCCGCGAAAATATTTTTCTTATATCCTTCCCATACCTCAGCCGCATTACGATACATGCGTGCGGACGTATGACGATGCACATCTGCCAGTGTCACCGGATCACCTGCCTGCTTCACCGCGCGTGCCAGCTCCATATCCTCCACGATATGATTATAAATATGGGCATGCCCACCACTGCGAGTGTAGCTATCCCGATGGATCATGAGCCACGCACCTGTCACAGCGAGAAAGACTGGACGCGGACTGCGCCGAATCATCATAATCGGTAAATGATAGCCAATAATAAACGCCATCATCGGCACCACAATATGCTCCAGCCACGTCCCTGTCTCCATCCGCGGAAAGCCGCTGATCAAGCCTGTACGCTGCGAACGCGCCGTGACCATCGCTGCTTCCAGCGCTTCCGACTGAAGCCGTACATCCGCATCGACGAATAGCCACCATTCTCCGCGTGCATGCAAGGATAGCTGGTGGCAAGCATATGACTTGCCCAGCCAGCCCTCGGGCAATGTCGTACCATGAAAAAGACGAATGCGATCATCCTGCGCCATCACTTTACGAATCTCCGACTCGGTAGCATCCTCCGAATGATCATTGATCACCAGAATTTCCAGCTCGATCGAATCGGTGCGACAGGCAGTGACCGACTCCAGACACTCACGAATATTGCGTTCTTCATTACGCGCAGGAATCAGTACAGACAGTAACGGTTTATTTCCATGTTGATGATGTACATCTGGAAAATCATACTCCTGCTCCCACTTCTGACGCTGCACCGGCTTGCCCAGCTTCGGCATTCGGCTCAAATTCCAGACCGTAAATGCAAGCTGAAGCAGTAGCCAGCAGGTAATGACGAATAACAGCAGTTCCATCGGCTCACCTTTTTCTCCATTTGCGGTATTGGTCATACTTGTCGTCGGTAGAGCGGCGGTGCGGAATCAGATCGCGTCCTTGTAGCCATTCACCCTGTGCGGCAATCATCTCTGCACGATGCTGATCCAATTGAGTCGTTAAGCGCTGCTCCAATAGTTCACCGCAGGCAGCCGCAGATAGAGCACGCCAGTCCTCCAGCAGCGGCTGTCCAACCATTAGACTAGCTTGCAGCCGTGCATGCTGAAATAGCCCATAATACAGCGTCACCGGAATCACCGGTATATGTAGATTGGACTGGCGCAGTAGTAAGCTAATGCCTGCACGAAAATCAAGTGGGCGCGTCTCCAGATGACGAATCTCTCCCTGTGGAAAAATCCATACCCGTTGCCCCTGCTCCAGCAATTGTCCTGCATAACGCATCGATTGCCGAATATCAGACGGACTGTCTTTGTTGATCGAAAACGCACCGATTTTGCCAAAAAAGCGGTACCGCTCCAGCTGGCGCTGCTCCATCATCATATAATGCTCGGCAGACGATGTGCGCTTGAGCGCATGATACACCAGCAGTCCATCCCACCACGAGCTATGATTCATCATATAGACCGCCGGCTGTCCAGCAGGCACCGTATCCAGTTCTCCGCTAATCATAAACGAATGAAATTGACGCCGTAGCAGATACCATTCATTATACAAACGAAATACCTGCTCAAACGCGGCTGACTTGTTGGCGGCGATCATACCGATAGCTCCCTTCTGCCAGTGCAATACCAATCACACCCGCAATAACCGAACCGATCAATCCCTGTTGCCATGCTAACAGCCCGAACATGAATAAAATCCCCTGATACAGAAAGACCGATTGACGGGCAACCGATAGATCAAGTCGGATGATCGGAATCGTTAATGACAGTACCCCGCCCACGATAAACCAGGCGATAAAATTGCTCCACGGTACGCCATAAAATCCGCTATCTCCGCCCCATGTCCAGAAGCCTCGCGCATCAGCCACCGGATCAAGCACCAGATCAAGAATAATAATCCATACCCCAACCTGTACAGCACGTAACAGACGCGCACGCATCGAATCGGTTACTGCACGTCCGCTTGCCAGCAGGATACCGCTGGATACGACTGCGATCCATGCAAAACCAAGCGTCCACGGTACGCCAAATACCAGACCACCTAAAATGCTACTATATTCGTACTCACCAAATGGCCAGCCTGTATGTACACCCATCCATTCCAGCGCCATGCCGCCAAGCCACATTAGCACCGCAGCCATCAGTAAGCGGGAGAACGTGATCGTCTCCCGTTTACTGACTGACCAGTCGGACATATTGTATTGGGGTTGACTGCGCCGTATGAGAGATAACGCATACAGCGCATAGAAGACAAGAAATAACCCATTTGAGAAATCAAGCATCTTCGGTACACCAATCGTTAACAGGAGCACGGCTCCAATTCCATACCATATCCAAAAAATCCAGCCCATCCTACGATACCGCCGGACGACTTAACATGTCCTTGCTCACACCATGCCGTTCCGCAATGCCCATCAGCATATACAGCTTACGCTCATCGCTAACGATGGCACGCTGTGTGAACACATCATATTGATTCTCACGAATGACATCCATAATGCCAGCATAGAAGGTCGCTGCCAGCTCTACTGTAAATGCACTGCGCTCTGGATATTCGTCCAGATCACCCAGTCCGGTAGCAAACCACTGCTCGGCTAACAGACGCAGCTCCTCCATCATCGCGATAAAGCGCTCATTAATGATACCGTTCTCTAGCTCCTGCTCGGTATAACCATGACGTTTCATCAGCTCCAGCGGAATATAGCGACGACCACGGCGACTGTCTTCACCGATGTCACGCATAATGTTGACGATCTGCATGCCTTTACCCAGTGCAATACCGGAATGACGAATAAGCTCACTATGTTCACCCTTTAATACAGGCAGCAGCATTTCTCCCACCGTACCAGCAACCAGATAGCAATAATGCTCCAGCTCGCGCATCGTAGAATAACGCGTAAAGGTCAGATCATACGTCTGCCCATCCATCTGACGCTTGAACGGCTCCTTCGACAGGCTTGGAAATTCATGAAACAGCCAGCGCAGCGCAGGCCAGATAAAATGACCTTCCGCTTGCTCCAGATTCGTAAACAACGCTTGCAGCTGCTGAATTGTATACGGTGAGCGCTCTGGCTCATCCACACTATCGTCAATCATACGACAAAAGGCATAAATAACATGAACTGCTTCCTTTTGCGGACTGGATAACCAGCTAAATGCGTAATAAAAGGACGATGAGCCATGTCGGATCATCTCTTCACAGCTTTTCAGGTCCATTTCGGTCGCGTATTTCAAAGTCCCAACTCCTTTAACATTTGCTGTGCGGCCATTCGTGCTCCCTGCATAACGATCGGTACACCGCCGCCGGGATGAACAGAGGCTCCTGCCGCATATAGACGGCGAATTGACGGAAACGGACGGGGCTGTGGACGATAAGCACCGGATTGACGAATAATAGGCGCAATTCCGAAACTACCTCCACCATATAATCCGCTACGCTTGGCATCTGCCGGTGTGCGAACCTTTTTCCAAGTAATCGACGAGCGTAGTCCTTCCCAGCCACGTTCCTCTACCATGGATAATACGCGTTCCACCAGCTCACCTGTATCCTGCTCCCACGCGATTCCTTGCTCATCGGTTACCGGGATCAGAAAATATAATGCACTTTGTCCTTGGGGTGCTGCTTCTGGATCAAGTGCTACCGGATTGAACACATAAACAGATGGCTGACTTGGCAATTTTCGTTCACCAAAGGTTTGACGCAGACTTGCATTCAGATCCTCTGGTAGAAAGAACTGATGCGCAAGCCGATCAGACCAACGACGATTCGTACCTGCATAGATCAACACACAACCACTGGATGGCTGATATGGACGACGTTGCGGCTTCAAGGCTGGCTGTGAATCAGTTAACAGATCATGAATCAATGGGAAATCGCCATTGTATAATACCGCATCAAATGGCATTTTCTCTCCATCGGTCTGAATACCAAGACACACACCATTGCGCACCTCGATATGATTCACGCTACTTCCGAGGCGAATATCCACACCACGATGTTGCAGCTCTTCGCCGATAATACGTGGCAATGCGGCATATCCACCCTTGAGCATCCAGACACCGAAGGCATGCTCTGCATACGGTAGCATCGTGTAAAGTCCCGGTGTTTTCTCCGGAATACCACCGATATACAGACTTTGCAGTGAATAGGCCTCACGTAGCTGCTGATTACGGAAATAAATGCCGGCTGCACTGCTCAGATTACGATACGCACGCAAGCTGCGCATCAGCGCCAGATTGCTACGCGAGAAAAACGTGCTCGCATTCGGAAAATCGCGTTCCAAAAATGAAGCCTGTCCGCGTGCAAATAACGGACGCATATCATCCATAAAACGGCGAAAGCCTGCACCGGAGCCAGGAAACAGACGTTCAATCTCCTCTGCCTGCGGCTCTGTACCACGATGCTTGGTCATTACACGACCATCCGCATAATGAATCCGGTATAGCGGATCACATTCGATTAATGGCAGCCGATCCCGTGAAATGCCGCCTTCCTCCATAATGCTATGCAGCATTTCTGGCAACAGCACGATCGTCGGGCCCTGATCGATCGCTATCCCATCCTGCTCTTCAAAGGCGATTCGTCCACCAAGACGATCACTTTTCTCAAAAATGGTCACTTCCACGTCGCGCTGGCTCAGCAGTAATGCAGCAGTCAAGCCGCCGATTCCACCGCCGACGATGGCGATTCGTTTGCGTCTCATGATGGCTCCGCTCCTGCTAGCACCGTACCTGCATCTGCGGAATGAGTATGCGATACCCCATCCTGCTTGAAGATTAGCGCTGTGCTAATGCGTGCCGATTCAAAGATCGTCGGCAAGCCGCTGCCCGGATGCGTACCTCCACCAACGAGCCATACATTTTCGACTTCCTCAAATTGATTATGCGGACGGAATGCCATCATTTGCCCAAGGTTATGTGTCAGGTTGAATACCGCACCCTGGTACACATCCAGCTGACGCTCCCAATCCAGCGGTGTGAAAAATTGCATTTCCTCGATCCGATCACGCAAACCACGAAGTTGCGGAATCTGCTCGGCACGATTCAGCATTTGCTCCTTCACCGCTTCACGCTTCGCTTCCCAATCGGTCTCCCCTGTCAGATTCGGTGTCGGCATGAGCAAATACAGAGCCGATTTGCCTGCTGGTGCCATCGTTTTATCGAGTCGTGACGGGTTGTGTACGTAGAGGGACGGATCATCCGACAACGTTTTGAAGCGTGTTACCTCATCGACATAACGATGATAATCCTCGGAAAAGTGAACCGAATGGTGATCCAGATCAATCTCGCCATCCACGCCAAGATAGAGCATGGCAGCTGAGCAAGAATAGGTCTTCGCTGCGATACGCTCCGGTGCATACTTACGCAATACACCCGGTTCAAACAATCGGTTCATCGCCGTAGCAAAATCGGCATTAATGACCACCCGGTCAGCCAAAAGGTGCTCGCCATCCTCAAGCACTACGCCAGTAGCCTTTCCGTTCTCTGTCAGTATCCGCTGTACGCCTCTGGAAGTATGTACGCGTCCACCGTGCTCAGAGATCACTTTTGCCATCGCTTCGAATACAGCATGTATGCCGCCTGTAGGATGGAACAGACCATAGCGGTGCTCAAGGTAAGATAAAATCGTAAAGGTGCCCGGGCAATCCCATGCTGACATGCCCAGATATTTAGATTGAAACGTAAATGCCTGCTTCAATCTTTCATCATCAAAATATTTGGATAAACGCCCATATACCGTATCGTTTAGATGCAGCTTCGGCAGTGCGCGTATGACATCAGAACGTACATAATCAAGCAGATTAGAAAATGGACGACGCAGCAGCGGCATCACTTTATCCAGCTTCACGTCCTCTTCTTCCAGATAGCGATAGTATCCCGCTTCATTACCTGGAAACAGTCGTGCAATCTGCTCTGCCGTATCCTCACGGTTACGTGACGGCTTGAAAACTGTATCTCCAAAATGCAGGCTGTACAGTGGTGAAAGCTCCTTCATCTCCACATAATCGTGCAGTGAACGCCCTGAGAGGGCAAACAGCTCTTCGATCAGATGCGGCATCATTAAAAATGTTGCGCCCCGATCAAAGCGATATTTTCCGACTTCCAAACGACCGGAACGGCCGCCGACAACCGGCTGTTTTTCGAACACATCCACCTCGTACCCGTGGCTCGCTAGCAGCATAGCCGCCGCCAGTCCACCAGGTCCTGCTCCAACGATAACTGCTTTGCGGGCAGATTGAGTCGCTTTCATAACATTCCCCTTTTTTGAACTGAAATTAGTGCCGGGATGTTGTTGTTCCCGCGCGTGCTACACATGTAACCAATACCCATAAAGTATATATAAACAAATAACAACCGATTTGCACCGTCACCAGACCCATTTTACAAAATTAAATTTGGTTAATTTTGAACAAAATTTGAACAATTGAAAGCAAACGAATACCACAAAAAATCTTGTATTGAATCTATAAATAAATCAACTATTAATTTTTAAATACAAATAATTCATTGGAATTTATAAAATATGTAGTTTTAGTACAAAATCATAAAACAAGCTATCAACCTTAGATTAAGGTCAATAGCTTGTTTACAGATAGTAAATTGTATTGTCATATTTAGTACTTAAACTCGTGCGCTGTTTCAGCGCTCATTAACTCTGCTTGATTAAGTACCATATCTACTGCCAATTTTTCCAGATCAGGTGGATATCCATATTTTTTTAGTAATCGTTTAACGGTTACCCGCATCTGCGCACGTACATTCTCACGCAGTGTCCAATCCACCGTAATATTGTTTTTAATTGACTGCATTAATTCGTGGGCAATCTGCTTCAGCATCAAGTCTCCCATAAGCGTCTTAGCTGATTCATTAGAAGCAAGTGCATCATAAAAAGCAAGTTCTTCAGCAATCATACCCGATTCGCTACCGCGTTGTACTTCGGTGTTAATATCCTTCGCCATTTGGATTAATTCTTCAATAATCTGTGAAGTTTCGATTGTTCGATTATTATATTTACGAATGGCTTCTTCTAACATTTCTGAAAATTTACGAGCTTGTACAATGCTATGCCGCTGAAATGTTTTGACTTTCCCTTGAAGAAGACGTTTTAGAAGTTCAACCGCCAAGTTTTTCTGTTTTAAACCTCGTACACTCTCAAGAAATTCGTCAGAGAGAATCGCAATATTTGGTTTTTGCAGACCAGCCGCTTCTAAAATATCAACAACCTCTTCAGAAATGATTGACTTTGAGATTAATTGATTCAGTTCAGCATCCAATTCAGATGGGGTCTTCTTCTTATTATCATCGGTAATAAGTTTAACAATTCCCGCTTTGACTGCTTTCAAAAAACCGATTTCCTCATTGACATTTTCCGCTGCTAATGTTGTTGCACAGAGCGCATAAGCTTTTGCAAGTTCTGCGACCCACCTCATAAAGTTTTGTTTACTCTCTTCGTTCAAGCCCAGTACATAATCAACCGTTTCGACTAGAGATTTCATCCGGTCAGAGGCACGTCCAGACTTAAACTTGCTATAATTATGCCCATGTAACAAGTCATGAATAAGATCCAATCGCTCCAGCATCGCTTCGACCGCTTGCTCAGTATCAATCCCGGCGTTTTCACGATCACTTTCTGTATACTGCTGTAATGCATCTTTGAGTAGCTCAGCAATGCCAATATAGTCAACTACCAGACCACCTGGCTTATCGCGGAACACTCGATTAACACGGGCGATTGCCTGCATCAAGTTATGTCCTCTCATCGGCTTGTCAATATACATCGTACTCATAGCTGGAACATCAAAGCCAGTTAACCACATATCACGAACGATAACAATCTCTAGCGGATCATTAATATCTTTCATTCGTCTGGCAAAATATTCACGGCGTTTCTTAGTACCAATATACGGTTGCCATTCTTGTGGATCACTCGATGTACCAGTCATCACAATCTTAATCTTGCCTTTATCATCCTCATCACTGTGCCACTCCGGTCTTAGTGCAATAATCTCCTTGTACAAATTGATTGCGATACGCCGTGACATCACAACAATCATCGCTTTACCGAACATGCCACTCTGGCGTTGTTCATAATGTTTGACCATATCAGCTGCAATTTTCTTTACACGTTTCTCTGAACCAGCTAGTGCCTCTAGGCGCGCCCATCTGGATTTGAGTTTTTCCTTTTGAGAAATTTCTTGGTATTCGGTGATTTCATCATAAGCGCTATCGATAATAGGGCGTTCACTTTCTGATAGTTCCAGACGTGCGACTCGGCTCTCATAATACACCTTGACTGTCGTGCCATCTTCAACCGCACGAGTCATATTATAGATATCAATATAGTCGCCAAATACAGCAGGCGTATTTTTATCGCTGAGTTCTACCGGTGTGCCTGTAAAGCCGATATAAGAAGCATTCGGTAGTGCATCCCGCATATATTTAGCATATCCGTATTTAATGTTGGCTTCATCCGTCTGCTGATTAACAACCAATTCAGCTTCAAAACCGTATTGACTACGATGCGCTTCATCGGCAATAACAATGACATTTTTCCGATCAGTCAATTCAGGAAATTCAGATTCGTCTTTCTCCGGGCTAAACTTGTGTACCGTTGTAAAAACGATACCACCTGATTCTACTGCAAGCAGTTCGCGCAAATGCTCCCGACTCTCTGCTTGTTTTGGTGTCTGACGCAGCAGATCAATCGATTGACCAAATGTTGCAAACAACTGGTCATCAAGATCATTACGGTCAGTGACAACTACAATTGTCGGATTGTTCATCTCCTGCACCAGCTTGCCTGCGTAGAAGACCATCGTTAGACTTTTGCCTGAACCTTGCGTATGCCAGATTACTCCAACCTTACGGTCTCCCTCATCTTGTGCCGCTCGTTCCGTACTACGAATTGCTTTATTGACTGCATGAAATTGATGATAGCCTGCCAAAATTTTGCTGTATTTGTCCCCGTCACTTTGAAACAGTACAAAGTGTTTGATCAAATCCATTAACCGCTGCTTATCAAACATGCCTTTGATCAGAACTTCCAACTGAGGCAGCGTAGGTGACGCAAGTTCCATCCCATCGATCGTACGCCACATCATAAAGCGTTCTGTATCCGAAGTAAGCGTACCTGCCTGTGCATTAATTCCATCGCTAATTACGAGAAAAGAGTTATACGTAAATAGCGACGAGATGCTATCTTTATAATTTTGGACTTGATTGTAAGCTTCTGCAATTCCTATTTCCTCATTTGAGGCACTTTTAAGTTCAAAAACGGCAATTGGAATGCCATTTATAAACACAACGATATCTGGTCGTCTCTCCGTATCATGTTCTACGACCGTAAATTGATTAACAACGAGGAAATCATTATCTTCGATTCGATCGGGTGTTGTCTCAAACAGCCAAATTTTGAGGGTCTGTGTTTCTCCATCCACATTGCGATACTGTACATCTACACCATCGGTAATCATCCGCTGAAAAGCACGGTTGTTGATCAGCAAACTGGGACTCTGCGGAATTTCTACGATCCGAACAGCCTCTTCAATCGCCTCACGCGGCGCATCTGGATTAATCCGGATCAGCGCATCACGCAGACGTTCACTCAAGATAATATCGTTATAACGCTCGCGCTCCGGATATTCGCCTTCCGGCGAAATCTCTGGTCCATAGCTCCAAGTGTAATTCAATTCTTGAAACCATTCGATTGCAGCTTGTTCAAGATCGCTTTCGGTGTAAGAAGCAATGTACATGGCGAACCTCCTTTGTTGTAGGTAGGGTGTAGGAATAAGAATATAAAGTAAAGCAATTAAGGTTGAATTGTCACTTCAGTGTCTTTTTCAACAGGGACGCGGAGTTCCCCAGACATGAGCTTAGGGAGAAGGGTGTCACGGAGGTTGACTAGGCTATCAATCTCATTAGATAAGTTAAAAATTTGTTTATCGATAAATTTAGCAACTTTTTCATATTGATTAATAACGCGCGCTATTGGATAAACAATTTTTATATTTTCAAGTTCTTTTTTTGTAACAGAATTGAAGATAGTACCTGATCCATATTGGTCTTCGCGGGCAAATATAGTTTTTAGTGAGTAAAAGAGATACGAATTATTCTCGGTCTTTGAATTTATGGCTCCTAAACCTCGACCAATTACCATATCACAATTTGCAATATTCAGCCTCCCCACAGGAGCACGCACACTTATCAAAACACTTCCTTTTTTTGCTACTCTTAAAAGTTGAGAGCTAAACTGATTATTTTTGGGGAATCTTATTCCATAATTCGTAACACCTTGATGAAATGGTAGACCATCCCCTATATTGTTATAAAATTCTGATTTAGGAGACTGCCCCATAGAAATCTCTGCGACCTCATAAATATTAGAAACTATCCACCCTTTTGGAATAAACCCTAACTCACTTTCCTCAAATTCTCCCCCACTCGATTTATAAGGTTCGCCGTTTTCATTAGGGAATTCGAAATCGATAAACCAACGTTTAAAAAGAGCTTGAGCTATTTGTTCGAGGTTTTTGTTGATGGCGTTGTTGAGTTCGATTTGCTCATCCAATACTCCTAGAATGTCTGATATCTTTCTTTGTAATGTAAATATAGGCCATTTAACTTTTAAAGGATGAACATGGTTTCTGTTTAAAGTAGGATTAGCAGAACCAACATTGTATTGTTTCATATCCAACGTTTTAAGAAAATAATAAACGAATTTAGGATCATTGCCTTTAAAATCCTTCACCCATAATGAAGTGTCATGCGGCCAATAGTTTTTATCCACATAAAACACAGTACCTAAGGTTCCTTTTCTGCCAATAATCACGCCAGGACCTTCTACTTTAAATTCTTTATGAAATCCAGTTATTCCACTCGAAGAAATAACAGGATAAGCGCCAACTCTAATTTTTTTTTTTGTAATATCGAATCCACGTTGTAAAGTTATCTGCTCGCCTATTGTACACTCGCTCCATTGAACAAAATCTATATTCTTACTTTTATCATAATCAAAACTCAAACCCAATCCCTCCAAGCCGTTTCCGAATCTCTTCTTCAAGTTGCCCTGACTTCGCAAATTGCTCTGCCAGCTCCGCTGTCAACCGTACCATCTTATCCTCAAACGGTTCGTTATCTTCTTCCACATCTTCAACACCAACATAGCGTCCTGGCGTTAAAATATATTGATGCTCTTGCACTTCCGACAGCTTAGCTGACTTGCAGAATCCTTTTACATCTTCATACTTACCAGCTTCTTCCTGTCCACGCCAAGCGTGATACGTATCGGCAATCTTTTTCATATCTTCTGCACTCAACTCTTTATGCGTCCGGTCTGCCATATATCCGAGTTTACGAGCATCGATAAACAAAATCTCGCCACGACGATCACGGAGTCCCTTTGGCTGTTTATTCTTTGTCATAAACCAGAGGCAAACCGGAATCTGTGTTGAATAGAATAGTTGCCCTGGAAGAGTTACAATGCAATCTACCAGATCAGCATTGACTAATTTACTGCGAATTTCTAATTCTGCTGTTGTATTCGTGGACATCGAACCATTTGCCAGCACAAAACCTGCTACGCCGTTTGGAGCTAGTTTAGATAAGATATGCTGAATCCAGCCATAGTTGGCATTACCTGCTGGTGGAATACCATAAGCCCAACGCGGATCTTCAAGCAGACGCTGACCGCCCCAATCGCTAATATTAAACGGTGGGTTCGCCAGAATATAATCCGCTTTAAGTGTCTTATGCAGATCGTTATGGAATGTATCTGCATTGAATGCGCCTAGATTGCTATCTACACCACGAATGGCCAAGTTCATTTTACATAGACGCCATGTCGTTGGGTTGGACTCTTGTCCGTAAATAGCGATATCACCAATTTTCCCTTGGTGTTCTTCTACAAATTTCTCACTTTGTACAAACATACCACCCGAACCGCAGCATGGATCATATACGCGTCCTTTAAATGGTTGTAACATTTCGACCAATAAACGAACAACACTTGATGGCGTATAAAACTCACCCCCGTTTTTGCCTTCTGCACTCGCAAATTTACTTAGGAAATATTCATATACTCGCCCAAGCACATCTTTCGAGCGACTATCTTTATCTCCGACTTTGAAAGAGAATAGGTCGATCACTTCACCCAGTCTTGTTTTATCTAATGTCGGACGTGCAAAATCTTTGGGTAACACACCCTTGAGCGAAGGATTTTCTTTTTCAATCTGAACCATAGCATTATCGATAATACGTCCATTCTCTGGCTTTTTCGCATTGTCTTGGATATAATTCCAACGAGCTTCTTTCGGTACCCAAAACACATTATCCGCCATATATTCATCTCGATCCTCTGGATCGGCATTAGCTATAGTCTGTAACTCAGCATACTTTTCTTCGAATGCATCCGAAGTATATTTCAAAAATAATAATCCTAACACCACATGCTTATATTCCGAAGAGTCCATGCTACCACGTAACTTATCCGCCATACTCCACAATTTTTCCTCAAAACCGATATTCGCCGTTGCCATATAAACGCTCTTCCTCCTTGTTTGAATCACTTAGTACCGCTTCGTATAATTCTTTTTTTTGATTTTCCCACCGATTCGTAGCTTCAGTAACCACTTCAGTATAACGCTGCTTTTCCAGCCTGTATCGATCGCTAAGTTCCTTTTGTCGTTCCTTAGAGAGTAATGGAATCTCAATCTCACTCACATCTGAAGGATTCAAATTCATCACTGTCGTTCCTCGTTGAAAGCTCTGAATTAAGGTAATACCTAACGGACTTTCTAAAAATATTTTGGCATAATAACTATCAATCACTTCCTTGAAACGAATCACAATAATATTGGCGGAAGCGATCACAAATGAATTACTCGAAGGGAATACAGCTAATTTCGTTTGTGTCCCTCTACAGGTTATTACAAGATCCCCTTCTTCTATCTGATATCTTTTTAATTTGCGCTCTTCTTCATCTATTGTCTCCATTTCTTCCATCAGCACTTCGCCATTATCTAAATTAGAGATATTAAGAACCGATATAGCACCTGGTCGCAGGTCATTTTTGAGAATCGATTTACCTCGGAAAATATCAGTAGCTGCCTCTTTAAGCTTGATCTTAGGTATAACGGACTGTTGAAAAGCAGTTAATGTACCTCCATTCTGTTCCAACAGCAGATCAATCCGCCAATCTTTCAGTTGATTGAACGCCGCTGAAGTAAGACTAATCATCTTCTCTTCAACAAGTTCTCCATTGGTTAGCACAAGACGTCCTATCCGTACTTTTTGTTCAATTTCGCTACCACCCAGCAACAATAAATACGTTTTGATCGATGTAACTGGGCGGAAAAATCCTTCTGGCAATGTATAGATTGCTCTGACTGGTGTATGCTCGTTAACATTTCGCCGCCATGTACTAATGTCTCCCGACTGGAACATTATTCTAGCAGGCAATACAGCAGCTAATGTTCCTCCTCGATTTAATAAAGGGGACAAATGATGAATTGCAGCTATTTCGCTTTCCCGATACGTTAAGGAATCATCCTCCAACTTAGAGCCAAATACCGGAACAGTGAGAATAGCATGGAATCTTTGGCTTAACGGAAGAGGTTGATATAAAGAACCTTGAACAATGTCTACTTGCTCATAGTCTGCAAAAGCTGTTTTAAGCAGCCTGCCTAGTAGGTAGTTTTCCGTAAGTAATACAAGTTGCAGTTTGAATTTTGATTGTTTTTTGTACAATGATAATCCCTCAAGAAACTTTTCTGATTCAGCAATCAGAACATGACCTTTTTTATGACCTACTACTTCATGAATAAATGTATTAAATATTTCTCCATATACCTGCATAACTTCAATCGCTCGATCCTGGCGAAGTGTTTGAAAAGCGTATTCTAACAGATCTAGGTTTTTCCCTACATGATACATTTCAAAAAACATTTCTCTGTCTCCCGGGAAATGACCTAACTCAATATTACCTACAACATTCTTCATCTCAGTAAAGAGACGTTCAGGACTTTGTTCAAAAAAATTACGTTCTGACGCAGGTAGCTTCTCTAGAACTAATTTCATTTTCGCTATACGTGTTGCTTCACGTAGTAAGTGGTCCCGCGTGTTCAGACCGTAGCGTGCACATAAATTCCAGAATGTTTCAATCAATCTAGCACCTCCTCTTCCCTTCTTTTCTTCCCATTTCAAATTATACACTTTACATTTTAGTATTTCAATACTAGAATACAGTTCAAGAAAACTAAAATTAAGATTGAGAGGTGAATAATCTGTTTTATGGAACTCGGTTATTTTATGACTTTCTTTATTTTGTTACTTCTATGTCCCCTGCATATCTGTTGTTTTTGCTACAAATTAACCACAAATTCAATCAACCCTTTGATCGGAGTATATTGGGCTTTCAAACTACCATATACATGTGGTGTGGTTTTTTACTCGCGTTCCTGATCTTAACTGCTTTATTTTTGAAACATTTACTTTATAAGCAATTTCAAAGGGGTAATGGAACCCCAGTCACAGATATCGATTTGCATCACTTCTCCAAAAACAATATTGCCGAATCAAACGGCAGCGTGACTTCATTTTTGCTTGGGAATATTCTTCCAGCGATTCTAGTTCTTGAACATTCGCTTTTTGAAGCCATAGTTTTGTTTATATTGCTTCAATTTATTATCTTCATTTTAATAAAGAAATCTTCTGACATTTTCCCTAATATCATGCTTCTACTACTCGGAGTTGATCTTTGTAAAACAAAGCAAGGCCATTATGTATTCATTTTTGCTGGAGCTGATCATGATGCGGCATTCGTGTATCAGATTGGGGATGCCGCAAAATCAAAGACTTATATTACAGCATATAAGAAATGAGGAACTAAGATGACTTTACAAAAAATTTGGGTATGCACTTCTAAAAGCTCTAGGCTTCATCGAATTTACCTTCTTCAAACCGATGGTACAACAAGAACTGCTATTAGAGAATGTTTTGAAGAAGACCTTAGCTTGCACAGAGATAATGAGACATCAATGGTCAAGCTAGATGGTAGCGCTCTGATCGACGACATTCCATATTTTATTCCTTTGAGCGATATTGATGAGGAGGAATATTTATATGCATTCAAAGAAAAGGTGGTCGAGATTTTGGATAATCAAGCTTGTAATGTGATCCACTTCTCTAAAAACCCTTTCGCTACTCAAGAAATCAAGGATTTTGAAGAAAATGAAGCGATCAAATTTATTATAGCTCAATCAAATAATTCACTTTATTTCCTCCAAGTCCCAAGTACATCTGTAATCAAACATAAGCTAGTTCTTTCAATGTCGATTACGGCAAATTCAACTTCTTTGATCGTACCCAAAGGCATTCAGGTTCCTTACACAGTGACCGCCAGATTAAATTGTTCTGATCGGACGCTTTTTGTCTATGACGTTAATAAATTTGAAAGTATGCTGACGCTGAATGAAAATCAAAAAATGAAGTCACAGTTGACTCTGGATAAGTTTTTAAATGGACACTTTAAGATTTCAACTGAAGACTACACGTTTACAGGTTTAGATGCTCAGGAAGTTCGTAGTGAACTGGATAAGAGCATCCGAGCTACAAGGAGACTTGCGAAATATAAACCCGATCAAGTTCAACATTCCATTACTAAAATCAAAGAGGCTGTTGATCGCTTGGATGTTAATTTGAGAGTGGCGTTCGATGACAATAATCGCACTATCCATATTACTGCTGAGACAGCTCGAACTTTTGTCGGGATTATTCATAACAGTATCGTGGAGAGATTAATCTCCGGTACAATTGAAATTGCAATCTAATATACATTAAAAGGAGTACTTTAA
The DNA here is from genome assembly GCF_014645615.1 of Paenibacillus hunanensis. Lineage (GTDB taxonomy): Bacteria > Bacillota > Bacilli > Paenibacillales > Paenibacillaceae > Saccharibacillus > Saccharibacillus hunanensis. The sequence goes on from NZ_BMMB01000002.1 coordinate 183,590, forward strand.
ATGAACTGGACTCATGTATCTTCTTCACATATTAGCTCTATTGCTTATGACGACAAATCAGCTTCTCTTTATGTAAGATTTCATGATGGCGCAACTTATATTTATTATGATGTTCCAGTATTTATATACGATGGTCTACTATCTGCTGCTTCTCACGGATCATATCTAGCAAGTCGCGTGAAAGGGGTCTTTCGATATAAGCGGCTATAATTCATATCAAACGCCCGAATTCAACTCAAATATTCGGGCGTTTGATTTTTAAAACTTTGGAAATATTGATTAGATTCATATTCTATTATGTAATCATCATTCAATATATATTTTTTATTGCCGATTGTTATTTATCAAAGCAGTTGGTTGCAAAAGATTCATATATAGACATCTAGTCTATATATTTGCTAGGCTGGTCGCTCAGTAATTTTTATGCTTGTGCCAGTTAAGCTTGTGTTAATGGAAAGGAGCTACCGCTCATGAAAGCATTCCCCGAAAATTCCGCACCTATTCATACATCACGTTCCAGCAAGCATAAGCGTAAAAAGGGCTGGCGGTTGCCTGTTATCCGTATTATGCTCGGACTGCTCGTTGTCTGGCTGATCGCCGTTATGCTGTATCAAACGCACAAGCCACTCCCAGCAGGTGTCTCGTATGAAAGTCCGCTTTATACGGTTGATCATGTAAATTTTTATTATGATCTGACGTATCCAGCACCCGGTTCAGGCGATCGATTTACCCAAAAAAGGCATATTTATGACCGGATCTTGCAAATGGTCGATGAAGCCGACCGCTTTATCGTGATCGACATGTTTTTGTTCAATAACTATGTACATAAAGGTCAGGAGTATCCGAAGCTCAGCGAGGGGCTGGCTGACCATCTCATTAAGCGCAAGCAACAGCAGCCGGATATGCAAATTGTGTTCATTACAGATGAGGTGAATACGAACTATAATTCTGGCCCTAATCCACTGCTGGAGAAAATGCGTCAGGCGGGAATCAGCATCATCATGACCGATGTTGATCCATTGCGGGATTCTACTCCTGTCTATTCAGCGGTGTGGCGTACCTTTTTCCAATGGTTCGGGCAGGCTGGAGAAGGTACAATTCCGAATGCGATGGCAACAGGCGGACCAGATGTGACATTCCGCTCCTACTTGAAGCTGATCAATGTAAAAGCGAATCATCGCAAAGCCGTCATTACCGATCATAGTGCGCTCGTATCTACCGGTAATGTGCATGATGCGAGTGCCTATCATTCCAATGTTGCCTTTGAAATGCAGGGGAAAATTATTGGCGATCTGCTCAAGGCAGAGCAGGCGGTAGTTGATCTATCCGGTTATCCGGTAAAGCTACCGACGTATACACCGCCCACCAAAGCGATCGATACGACATCCGATACCGATCAGGTCACCGCGTCTTCGGATACGAAGGAAGCCGCGGCACCATCCAATTCGTCTAACGCAAATGGCAATACGAATGGAAATGGTAACGAAGCCAATAGGGAGCGCACTACATCAGCCGCTTCCTCTGCGTCAGCTACATCGGGAGCGCATTCTTCCCGTACAACGAGCAATAATAACGATGCCACAACCACGGATGGAGCGAATAGCAACACAGATGCGTCTACTTCCGATCCGATTCAGCTTCGTTATATTACCGAAGGCAAGGTATACAGCCGTTTACTAGAAGCGATCAATGATACGAAAAAGGGTGATACGCTATGGATGGGCATGTTCTATCTAGCCGACCCGGAGGTGACCAAGGAGCTACTCGCAGCTGATCAGCGCGGTGTCACGATCAAGCTTATTCTGGACCCGAACCAGAATGCTTTTGGACAGGATAAGATCGGTATTCCTAATCGTCCTGTCGCCGCCGAGCTAAACGAGAAGTCTGGTGGACGAATCGGCATTCGCTGGTATAACACCACGGATGAGCAGTATCATACGAAGCTGATGTACATCCATAAGCCTGATGGCAAAGACCTGATTATCGGTGGTTCTTCCAACTTCACCCCACGCAATCTGAAGGATTATAATCTGGAAAACGATCTGTGGATCAGCGCATCGAATCAGAATCCGCTCATGCTTGAGGTGAATAGCTACTTCAATATGCTGTGGAACAATGATGGGGAGCAATATACCTTACCGCTGAGCATGTATCAGGAGCAGACCACATGGCTCAAAGACATCGCATATCGCTTACAGCTGATTCTTGGATTTACTACGTTTTAAAGTTAACGTAGTCATCGTTCACCCTTTTCACCCTATGACAACTATCCTTCATCCACAGAGAGGTCGCTCCAATGACCTCTCTATTTTCATGTTAAACGAAAGCAGGGTGTTTCTTCATCCACCGCTGTGTGGAGATTAGGCACTACTCTCTCATACACCACTTCCTTCTATAGACTGGCTCGCAAATGATATAGCCACTTATATAGCCCCCTGTTATTATTCATACTTCTCATTAAAAGCCATTCAAAAGCACAGGGTTGACTTTAAAATTCAATTGTTTTAAGATTTACCTAACGACCGTTAGGTAGGTGTGAATAATGAATGTAAAACAGCAGTTGCTACAGATTGGACTTTCCCATTTTGCTCGTGATGGTTATGAAGGAGCTTCACTCGCCAAGATCGCAACCGAAGCAGGCATCAAAAAGCCATCGATCTATGCGCATTTTAATAGCAAAGCAGACCTGTTCATGAAGGTGCTTCATCGTGCTTCGCGTGTGCAACAGCATTCGCTCAAGCGTTATATGCTGGCGCATCATCACCATACGCTGGAGTATAAGCTACATGGATTGCTGGAGCATATGCAGGAGCTATATCGCTCTGATGATACGATCAAGTTCGTGATGCGCATGTCCTTCTTCCCACCCAAGGAGCTGGAGCATGAAGTGATGCCGCTCATCTATCACATGCTGGATACGATGGAAAATCAACTGGTGCGACTATTTGAACATAATCTGCATAAGGAAAATTTAAATTGCTCCGTATCGGCTATGCAAGCGGCGCGAGCTTATCTAACCTGTGCGGATGGTATTTTGCTGGAGGTTTTGTATGGTCAGGAGCAGCGCTCAGTCCAGCGACTGGATGCGACCTGGCCGATCTATTGGAATGGAATTATTGGAAAGGGGTAACACCGTATGAATCGCAATTGGCTTTATGTATTTATTGGCGGACTGATTGAGGTTGTGTGGGTATCCGGGCTGAAGCATGCCGCTACAGCTGGAGAATGGACATTAACCGCTATAGGTATCGCGTTTAGCTTTTATCTGATTATTCAGGCATCGCGTCGTCTGCCTGTTGGCACGGTCTATGCTGTTTTTACTGGACTTGGTACAGGAGGTACGGTCGCGGCAGAGATGATTATTTTCGGCGAACCGATCCAGTGGACGAAGATTGCACTTATTTTACTATTACTCGCTGGTGTAATCGGCTTGAAGCTTGTTACGGATAAGGATCACAAAGCAGAAGCGAAGACAAAAGCAAACACAAAGGCAGGTGAAGCATCATGTACTGGCTGAGTCTTGTGATTGCTGGCGCATTTGAAGTATTCGGCGTCATCTCGATGAATCGAATTATTCGGCAGCGCTCATTCCTTAATCTGTTCATGATGGTGATCGCGTTTGTCGGAAGCTTTTCCTTCCTGACGATTGCCATGAATGGCATTTCGATGGGAACCGCTTATGCAGTATGGACAGGAATCGGAACAGTCGGTGGCGCATTGGTGGGCATGCTCATGTATAATGAAGCAAGAAGCGGATTGCGCATCCTGTTCATCGCGATGATTATTACGTCCGCAGTGGGCTTGAAGCTTATTGCGTGACGATCCGTCTGTCGTTTACTTATACAAACGGCAGCATAGATGAAGTAAACGCCAATCCAGCAATGACTTTCGCAGGTTGAAGGAGTAGTTGGCATGATTACGACAGTAACACTGAATACGGCACTTGATGTTATTTATCAGGTGCCTTCCCTGCGTCCAAATACCGTTCATCGTATTGAGGATGCGATTACACTACCAGGCGGCAAGGGCGTGAACGCCGCACGCATCATCCAACAATTAGGTGAGCCCGTTACGGCTACCGGGCTGATCGCCGGGCATAATGGACGCAAGCTGGTGTCCTTATTGCGGCAGGAGCAGGTCGGTTGCCGATTTACCGAAGCAGAGGGCGAGACCAGGCTCGCGATTACCGTTCTCGATCAAAGCCGCCGCACACAAACCGAGCTGATCGAGCAAGCTCCAACGGTTACGGCTGAACAGCTGGATCTGCTGGAGCAAACCGTTGCGGAGCTGGCAGCCTGCTCTAGCTGGGTGCTTTTCTCCGGTAGTCTGCCCCAGCATTGTCCACCTGATGTGTATGTACGACTGATCGAAATTGCACGTCGCAATGGAGCAGGCACCGCGCTCGATAGTAGCGGTGAAGCATTGATGCACGGTATGAAAGCAGCACCGTATATGGTAAAGCCGAATGAGCAGGAGGCCTGTGAATGGGCAGGTATCGCACTGGATAGCAGTAATCGACAGGAACGTCTGCATCAGGCGCTCACCGCGATGATGGATCATGGTATCGAGCTACCCGTGATCTCGCTTGGCGCGGAAGGTGCGATTGCAGCGGAACGCTCCACCGGCTCCTTTTACCAGATTCGTGTGCCGCGTCTATCTATTCGCAGTGCACTCGGTAGTGGAGATGCGATGATGGCAGGCATGATCGTCTCTGCCAGTCGTGGGGGTTCGACCCGTGCGATGCTACGACTGGGTACGGCATGTGGCAGTGCATGTGCATTGCAGCCTGCCGCTGGCTGGATCGATAAAGATGATGTGATGCAGATCGGTAATGCTATTCAGATCGAACAATCCCCTGTAGCCTGAGGCTCAGGGGATTGTTGTTGTGGTTCGTGCTGCAAAGCGTACGTCCATAAAAATCTCACCGGTTTGCTGATCGCTAACGACAAAATTAATCTCCTGCGGGACCAGTTCCTTTAGCGCATACTGTCTTGCCCAATCGAGCGAAGGGAATTCCCTCGTCCGATCACATGATCTGACGATGATCTTTGGCAGTATCTCCCTGTAGTGGCTCAAGGTGCAAACCTCCTTTATTACTCCATTAGACTATTTATGCTAAATTGAATCCGCTTACAAATAATTTTGTAACGATTTGCAGAATTATTTATATTCATACAGTAAATTATTATGTTTGGGATTATTAGAAGCTTAGAACGAGCAGGCACATGAAGTTCTCTTGCTCGCTGCGCTGGCTAACCAAGTTGCTCATACATAAGAAGCGCTCGATGACTATCTTCATGATCGAGCGCTTCCTTATCATCGTATAGCTTGCTTATATTGGATGATTGTATAGCTTGTCTATATTGGTTGAAAAATCGAATGCACGAACACGATCGATTGTTGCTCTTATACGTGCCAGGATCATAATTGAATATGAACATTCATGTACTCATCCATGTCTGCTAAAAGCCTACTCTCACGCATGCTCATGCAGCTGAACAGCATACTGCCGCAGATCGTCCATATCCTGGCGCAAATAATCGTACAACATCGTGCCCCATTGCTGATAAAGTGAACCCGGTGCAGTCTCAGCAAGCCATGTCCCCATCTTATCTGTCCAGACGAGCAGATAATGCTCGATAAAATCAAGCTGCGCCTGAATGACCGCCGCCTGCTCTAATGGACGCTCCTCACTCTCTGCCAGACGCTCTGCTAGCAGAGACATGAATTCCAGCTCGATTCCAATATGATCATCCGACTCATGCTCCATCTTTTTAAAAGCAATACCTGCGCGTGCATAGACCGAATTCAAGATTGCCTCGTATCCACAGCGTTCCTGCCCACCACATACATAATGCGCAGCACGCAGATGCTCTTCCCTCTGATCTGCGCTCAGCAGCCGTTCATATGCTGTCGCATGGTCTGTCGCCGACTGAATAATTGTAGCGAGTGGTGTCTGTTCCAGTTCAGACAGCAGGGAATACGAGCGAGCAGACAGCTGCCGAATGCGTCCGGCATCCCGGCGCCATTCGATCAGCTTGGACAGGGTTGGCTTGCGCTGTAGCATTTCACTTAACAAACGATACGTGATTACCCGACTGTACAACCAATCGATGCTCATTTTCACTTCCGTATTCACTGCCATCTGAAATACACTCCTTGTGATTTTATTCACTACCATAATGATGGATGTGCGTTATGATAGTAATCAGCTTGATAAATAATACTTATCATACTGCCTGATCCAACTGTATTGCGTGGTTGTGTTTTTGCTTACTTATATTGTAACCGATATCACAAGCGATATGGGCATTTTGCCTATACGTTCATAAAATGGTCATAATGCCCGGCAGATCGCTTAATTGCCGGGCATTTCTTTTAAAATATGCATCCGTCTTGCTTGCTCATAGGCTTCTGGATCATTCATGTTGTAGAGGCACCATGGCGTAATATCGCAGGATTCTAGGAATTCATCCTGACTATCAGGCAATTGTCCTTCTAGCGGTATTTCTCCCAGATTATGCTGCTCCACCCAATTCATCACTTTAAGCTGTTTGTGCTCCAATGCGTTCTTGAGTGCTGGCATTGCTGTGCGATGATAGACCGCATACAGCGGATGCATACGATCCTGATACGTAGGTACTACAGCCTGACTGAGCGGAATTCCAATTCCATCTCCATGCATGTCAATCGCTATTTCCAACATATTGCGCATTAAATCCACACTGCTAAATGGCATATCACAAGCTGCGACGAGATACCACTCTGCTTTGATATGCTTCATTCCGGCATAGATGCCTGCTAAAGGTCCATATCCTGGGTACTCATCGGCAGCTACTGGCAAATTCAGAAATCGATAATCGCCCTCATTCGCTACCGCCAGACAGACATCAGGTGTGCATTGCAGTAATGTATCTGCCACACGCTGAATGACGGGCTTGCCGCCGATATCCAGCATCGCCTTATCCCTACCCATGCGGCTAGATTGCCCACCAGCCAGCAGAATCCCTGCTATCTTCTGCTTCATATGTCTTCCTCCTCTCGAGATAAGATGCTTCCATCATCTCGGTTATGTTGTATGTACGCTTCTCTCTTTAATACTTTGATCTTGAATACATTCCCTGTATGTATAGGTATGTCTGTTTCTACTTCTAGCCCCTCACCTGTTCATTATACATACAGCACCATCCTATAGTCCAAAATGAAGGACGAAAATGCACACGCTCACAGTTGCTATTTCTTTTGTCACTTCTCCAATCCATAGTTAGGTGAAATTGGCTGGAAATGGTTTGTATCCCCTTTCAACAAATGATAAAGTGAACTAAATGTCGCCTTGAAAGGATTGTCGTCTCTTGAGCTCTATACCTTCTAAATCGCCTTTTCTCACCCTTCGCTGGTATACGTTTTTCATTTATGGAACGATGGTGATCTTCACCAGCTTCTTTCAGCTTTATTTGCAAGATATCGGCATGAGCCAGAGCGAGATTGGCGCATTGATGGCGATCGGACCCTTTGTATCGCTATTTGCGAATCCATTCTGGGGCTATCTCGGTGATCGGATGCAAAATGTGCGCTTTGTGCTGCTTACGATGATGATTGGTACACTTGTGCTCGTACAGATCGTCTTTAATGTGGAAAATTATACGCTTATTTATATTGTGATGACCTGCTTTTTCTTTTTTCAAACACCGATGTTCGCGCAATCGAGTACATTGATTCTGAACTATATCGATGGAACCCCGTATAAATTCGGCGGCTTCCGATTGTATGGCTCGCTCGGATGGGCGCTGACAGCCGTCGTTGCTGGGCCTGTCATTGATCAGCTGGGCGTACCTCGAATCGGGATTGTGTTTACCGCGCTCCTGCTAGTCGCTATTCTGCTCATGCTCGTATTGCCACCGCAGGAGCGTTTGTCCGGTGGTGCTGCTCCGATCAACTGGACAACATTAAAGCAGATCGGCAGCAATCTGTATTTTATCGGCTTTATTATACTGGGCGTGCTGGTCGCAATTCCCAATATGATGAACAGCACCTTCCTATCGCTGTATGTGATCGAGCTGGGCGGATCGAAAAGTATGGTCGGATGGGCAGTATTCGCTTCGTCTATTTTTGAAGCCGTACTATTCCTGCTATTCGATCGCTTTCTACGTAAAAAGGTGTCGTTTATGATCGGCTGGCTAGCGATTGTGAGTCTGTTGTTCACGTTCCGCTGGCTGCTAATGGCAGAAGCAGTGAGTCCAATACAGGTTATTTTCATCCAATTGCTGCATGCCGTGACGTTTGGCGGTTACTTTTACGTTGGAACACAGCTAACGATGATGTTCGTACCGAATGCGTTCCGCAGTACAGGGCAGGCGCTGTATACGATGACATGGAGTGGTGTCTCGGGCGTGATCGCTGGCTTTCTCGGTGGGTGGCTATTCCAGAACTTTGGGTCGGAGCAGATGTATCTAGCTGGGGTGGCATTGTCGCTGGTAGGGTCGATTGGTTTTGCATTGATGTGGCTGAATGTGCGGCGAACAGGGTATCAGCTGCCTGATGAAGAAGGATAAATGTAAATAAAAGGCGCTATCCCCTCAGGGATAACGCCTTTTTGTTTATCATGAGCGTGAAAACATCATGCTCACTCGGTTATGCATAGAGATTAATGTTAGATATCTTATGCCTTTGGCAATTTGAACGAGCTCTTCATCGATACGACCAGATTGAAAACAGGATCGCCTGGCATTGTGTATTTTGGATCAGCGCTGAAATAGCCGTGGCGGAAAAATTGGTAACGATCAAATGCAGCGGTATCTTTCAAGCCTGGCTCGACGAAGCCATGTACGATTTCGAGCGAGTTGGGATTGATCGAATCCAGGAATGTTTTTTCTGGAATCTCATCTGTACCACCAGCGGTTTCTTCAACCAGCTCTTCGTCTTCTGCTTTGATCAATGGCTCGTACAGACGGAATTCAGCTGGAACGGCTTGAGAAGCTTCGACCCAGTGAATCGTACCTTTTACTTTACGAGCATTGAAGTCGCTGCCGCTCTTCGTTTCGATATCATATGTGCAATGAATTTCGACGATATTGCCGTCTTCATCCTTGATAAAGTCATTACATTTAATGAAGTACGCATGCTTGAGACGAACCTCATTGCCTGGATACAGACGATGATACTTCGGTGGTGGCACTTCCATAAAGTCGTCCTGCTCGATGTAGATTTCACGTGAGAACGGAATTTGGCGAACACCCATTTCCTCATTCTCCGGATTGTTCTCAGCATCCAGCATTTCCACCTGTCCTTCTGGATAGTTGGTAATGACAACTTTGAGCGGACGCAGTACACCCATCGTGCGTGGAACCTTCAGCTTCAGATCCTCGCGAACGAAGTGATCCAGCATTTGCAGGTCGATGATGCCCTGACTTTTCGAAATACCTGTCTCATATACAAAGGAGCGCAGCGCTTCCGGTGTGTAGCCGCGACGTCTTAGACCGGAGATCGTTGGCATACGTGGATCGTCCCAGCCATCAACGATATTCTCATCGACGAGCAGCTTGAGCTTACGCTTACTCGTAAGTGTCTGTGCGACATTCAGGCGACCGTATTCATATTGATGCGGCTCCGCATCAACTTCACACTCACGGATCACCCAGTCATAAAATGGACGTTGATCCTCGAACTCCACCGTACAGAGAGAGTGCGTGATCTTCTCGTATGCATCCTCCAACGGATGAGCGTACGTATACATCGGATAGATGCACCATTTGTTACCTGTATTATGATGCTCCAGATGAGCAATACGATAAATAACCGGATCACGCATATTGATGTTCGGCGAGCCCATATCCACCTTCGCACGCAGTACCTTTTCCCCGTTACCAAACTTGCCATCACGCATCTGGCGGAATAGCTCCAGATTTTCCTCTACACTGCGATCACGATACGGGCTGTTCGTGCCCGGCTCAGTCAGTGTGCCGCGTGTTTCACGGATTTGATCCGCGGTTTGGTCATCTACATAGGCAAGGCCTTTGTTGATCAGCAGCTCTGCTTTTTCGTACATAAAATCAAAATAGTCGGATGCAAAATATTTGCCTTCCCACTCATAACCGAGCCATTTTACATCTTCTTCAATGGCACGTACATATTCATCGTCTTCCTTCGCCGGGTTCGTATCGTCAAAACGCAGATGCGTCTTACCACCGAACTCATCTGCCAGCGCAAAGTTCACCCAGATTGCTTTGGCATGACCGATATGAAGATAGCCGTTCGGCTCCGGTGGGAAACGGGTCACCACTTTGTTGACCTTACCGGACTTCAGGTCGTCGGTAATGATTGTTTTAATAAAATTAGAAGGAGTCAAATTCGAGTTCTCCACACCTATCAACCTTTCATCGTTCAGTTTCTGTTGCGAATATATCTATTATAACGGTTATACAGGCATAGGCAAGGCAGTTCGCCTCTTCTACCCGATATGATACCGTATACAAGCCGATCAGGACGGGACTTGCGACTTTTGACGACTGATCTCGAATACGATAGCATAGACAATAAAATGCAAACCTATGCAGGAAGGAGCGTGCTCGATGAAGCCGACGAAGCTACCACGTGAGACACGTGAAACAATGATTGCGAACATTCAGCAGTTTTTTGAAATGGAGCGCGGCGAGACGATTGGCGAGCTAGCTGCCGATCAGGTGCTGGACTTTATGATGACGACGATTGGACCGCATGTGTACAATCAGGCGCTGGCAGATTGCCGTACGCTGGTGAATGAACGAATGGCAGGAATAGAAGAAGATATTTATGCATTGGAGCAGCGTCCTCCTATGCGACCTCGTTAATGCTAACATGTACATACAGATGTGGAGCGATTCACGCTATCATCTTGTCGGCACTGGCATATACCTTTACAGAAAGAGAGGACAAGCTGCATGTTCACTTACATATTGGATGAAGAAACCGAGCTGCGTCCGCTGGAGCCAGCGCATGCACGACATATTTACCAGCTGATCGATCAATCGCGTGCGCATCTGCGCCAGTGGCTACCCTGGGTCGACTCGACCACCTCACTAAATGCAAGTGAAGACTTTGTACGTGCCAGCCTGACACAGGCGATGGAAAATGGCGGCTGGAACGCGGGCATCTGGTACAAAGGGCAATTCGCTGGAATTATTGGATTTCATGAGATTAACTGGAATCATCGCTCGGTTGGCATTGGCTACTGGCTGGGTGAGCGATTTCAGGGCAATGGGCTGATTACGTCTGCCCTGCGTGCGATGCTGGACTATGCGCTCATTGAGCTGAATTTGCATCGGGTAGAGATTCGCTGTGCGACAGGCAATAAGCGCAGTCGGGCAGTACCGGAGCGGCTTGGTTTTATTTTGGAAGGGATTATTCGGGAGGCGGAGCTGCTGCCAGCAGGTTATGTGGATCATGCGGTGTATGGCATGCTGCAGCAGGAATGGAAGCTGAAGCGGTAGGGTGTGCCCCATATTGCTGTTTGTAGCTTATGTGCTTTCGCTTTATTTACTCGTGCTTCTTCATTCTATCTATACTTCTTCATTCTATCTATAATGAAAACACCACGTTCAGGCGATGAGTCGCTGGAACGTGGTGTTTTTGCAGTAGCAAAGCTTTAGAACTTAATATGATTAAAATGAATACTGATTATTCGTTAGGAATATCCAGACTTTTAGCAACTTTTAAGAGCACTTTCTCATTCTGATCAAAAAAGCTTTGTGGGACGTTAGCGTAAAAATGATACTCTACGTCGTCTTTTGACACATATACCATGTCATATAGAATCTTGTTATCTTCTTTACCGATTACAAGTGTACCCTCTTTGCCATTATTAAAAGCAACGCGTTGTCGCTGTACATGGTTATCCTCATTATGATATGGATCGGATACGTCCTCCATATAGTTGGAAGCATAGACGCGAATATCGATGTCCGGATTGCCAACATACAGTATCTTCCCATCCCCATTGTCTGCCTCCTCGCCGGCTGTCCATGTCGCAGGATAAGCAATGGAATAGCCATAACGACTATTTACATAATGATAAACGGCTGGCTGCTGAGTATCTGTTGCTGGAACTGCTTCCTTTTGGGTTGAGTTAGAATCGGTAGATTCCGTGGGTGCTGTTGACGCTGCTTTATCAGAGGTAGCCATGTCTGGCGTATTTGACATCTCCTCTGCCAGATCAGAGCTCGACTCTTCACCATTCTCTGGAGTATTGCTGTTTGTATCAGCGCTGTCTGCTGTAACCGATTCTGCTGCCGATGTATTTATGTTCGACTTGTCTACAGGTGCCGTGTTGGAGCAGGCAGCACACAGTGCGATTATAGCGAACGCTGTACAGGTTAATAGTATTCTCTTCATATTTCTTCTCCTTTTTACTTATGTACTTTACACTGTTCATTACCTTTGCAGTCTAGCTTCGCATGATCATAGATGGTTTATTCCAAACATTTATTACTTTTATAGTAATAGTATATGTAATAAGATACATCTTTGCATGTTTGGAATGCTTAGCTATATATGTTCTTCTACCACAAAATAATGTTAAGACATTACGATAATACCCTGTACAGAGTTTGGAAAGGCAATTTCCTCTATATACATGCAAAAGCTCGGCTTTAAAAGCCGAGCTTTAACTGATTTGCTATTCAACTTTTTGCTTGTCCCCTCTTACAAATCTAATCTTCATCCAACTTAATCACATCCCAATTCGCAAACAGCGAGAACCCGGAAGCTTCCGCTAAGCGAATGGATGATATATTATTCTGCTGACAACGATACTGAGGTTCGAAGCCTTGCTTTAAAGCCTGAGCAGAAATCGCCCGCACAATCTGGCGTCCGAAGCCGTGACCACGGAAATGGGGTAATGTGATCACACCGAGATCAGCGAATGACGTACCTTTCCATGGATACATACTAGCCACCGATACTAATCGATCCTCGATGAAACATCCGAACACAAGCCAGTGGTCTAATTCAACGAACGCTTCATCCAAATCATCTTTGGGCGCAGCAGAGAAGAAGGTTTCGAAAGCAGCGGTATCGTCTAGCGTTAACTGCCGAATCGTTGCCGGGAAATGTTCGTTTTGTATCCGATTTTGCTCCGCGCTTGGTAAGTAGAACAGATGGTCCGCGCCATTCAATTCTACTCCCGTACGCTGAAGCGTTTCGAATAACTTATCGGTAGTAATCTCGTTATCCAGTTCCAATCCTGTTCGCTGCGCAATATCGGGCGATAGTGAAAGGAACCCGCCCGCTCCACACAGATCAAGTAGCATGACACTACGCGCCGACGGTAGCTCGGCATCGACGATCACACGATATGTCCCAGGCTGTGTACGATTGTTGCCAGGTAGCCAATAGTTGTAAACACAATCGGCAAAAGTCACATGAGGAAAAGCGAATTTGGTCATAGCAATCCTCCCTTTCAGTTTAAGAATGTATATGCGACTCGGTCATGATCGACGGATAACACGCCACCCTTCAACTATTTGATTGTAAAAGGCATCAAGTGCCGGGAAGTCGCTTTCGCGAAAATGTCGGATAGAATAAACAGAATTTTTACGTTGCAATGAAATTGCGTTCCCCTTACAAAAATCGGAATTCGCAGCATGATATTCCATCAAATGGAATCATCCTTTCCAGCAAGTAACCGCTTATTTCCAGTATGATCTAGAAAAAAGAGATGAAATGAACCGTTCTTGCGCAAATTGAAATAAATGTGGTTATTTTAGCTGTGATTCTCATCCAATCCTTGCAGACTTATATGACTGCATTCCACCCAGCTGGAAAGATCGGTAAAAGACTGAAATGAACGGAAAAGCGCCAAATCGATCGAAGCTGACGGCTCTGGCGTTTTTTGTTAGGATAGTAGGAAAGATCGGACAAGTGAAAGGAACGTCGGTAAGTGGGACGATGGAAATGAGCATGAATGAAAAAACACAGTATCATCTACAATCGCATACAGAAACGAATACTCGATATGACGCCGATTCAACTGAAAAATACGGAACAATCGAGAGGATCGATAAAGTCCTTCAAGAAGTAGAACGACGGCTCGCGGAGAAAATCGTGCTTGATGAATTAGCAGCGTGTGTACATCTGTCCAAGTTCCACCTCCATCGCTTAATACGTGCTGCGACGGGGCTACCACTTATGGAATATATCCGTGCACGTCGATTGTCTGCTAGTGTAACAGACCTGCTTGCTTCAGACGGTGAGAAGACTATACTGAATCTCGCACTATCCTATGGTTTTGATCACGAGCAGTCGTATATCCGCTCGTTCAAACGGCAGTTCGGCGTGACGCCAGCCCAATTTCGCCGTGGACATCAGGAGATCACACTGGTCGAACGGTATGATACGTCAGCGTTAAAGGAAATCCGGCGCGGTATTGTATTTGAACCAACATTTGTGATGAAGCCGCAAAGTCTGTATGCCGGACGGAAAGCGACCATCAATGAGCAGGATAATTGGGAGAATCTGACGGCAAATATACAAGGAGCTTCATTCTTTTACAACGAACACCCGAACATCCCAAATAAACTAAATCCTGGTGTATATATTGGACTGACGCTTTATACACCGGAGCATCTGCCTTATGCGACCGATTATCTGACTTCGGCAGAGGTTTCTTCTTTTGACGGCATAGATGGGAAATGGGATACAGCGGTCATTCCTAGCTGTAAATACGCCGTATTCAAATACATTGGAGATTTTCATGCAGAACATCTAAATATTCATGATCTTAACGATATCTGGAACTATATAGACGATTGGCTGATAAGATCGTCTTACATACAATCTCACCCTCACCATTTTGAATATATCGATATCGTTAACACACGCGAAGATTATTGCGAAGCGGATTTATATCTACCCATCGGAGATCGAAATGATGGATGAATAGAATCGGAATCATTATCTTTTTATCGATTGCTTAATAATCCAATTCTTAATTACAAGGCTCCTAAGTGAGCCCAAACTTTTATCTCCCCTTTACGTCAATTTAAGTTTGATTTAAGCCAGCTCGGTTATGATAGCTATGCAACAACTCATTACGAAAGCATAGCAAAGCGAGGTATCCATATGAAACGCACGACCATTAATCACCATGCTCGCAAGGGCAAAAGGATGATCAGTACACTGCTGCTTGGCATCGCAATCAGCAGTCTGTTGCTCGGAGAGCAAGCCAACGCACAGGCAGCCGTTAAAACGTCCACTGGCTCTTCTGTTGTCCGGCAACAGCAGGACCCGTTCTTGAGTACAGTTGGCGCCGATTCAGATGAGGATGTCTATGATGACCTGTACGAAGGCGGTAGCCTGGCAGACACTGCCCGCCGCAACAACAAAAACCCGCAGGCGGTTATCGACCTGCAGGTTGCACAAATGAACGAGCTGCTTACGCAGCGACTGATTAACGGAAGTATCACGCCTGATACATACCGGGCGCAAAAGGAAGAGCTGACCGAGCTGATTACCAAAAGCGTATACGGACAGCATCCTTATAACCTGTAGGCTACAGCCAGTACGTCATTAAAATGTCATCCACATATCGTCCATGAATATAAAATTGTTCCTGAAGCCGTCCATTTTCGACGAATCCGTATTTGTCGTAAAAGTGGACGGCTTCTGTATTGGTCGACAGCACCCGTAGCGTTAGCTTACGAATATGTCGTGTACGCGCATGCTCACATAATGCATCCAGCAACCGTCTGGCAATGCCCTGACGACGATAATCCGGATGCACCGCGATATGAATATCATACACATGCTGGCTAACGGTAAACGATTGCGGATAACCAAAGCCAACATACCCACATACCTGATCTCCATGCACAGCCAGGAGCTGACTACCAGGCGGACACGCCTGCAAATATTGACGGCGAGATGAGCAGTAAAAGACCGACGGTGTATTCAAATGATTCCACACAAGCTGATCCAGCTGCATCAGCTGACGAGCATCCTTCATTGTAGAGGGGCGAATGATCGTTTCAGAAGTCAATGGGATCGACATGACAGGACTCCTTTCGGAAAAAGCAGCGGTCTGGGCTATGCCCATCCAATCAGGCAATGGTTGAGCATATAGACGCTGGCATGAAATGCACATCACCAACGTCTTAGCGCTATTGTTCGCCTGTATGGCTTATTATAGCACTGCTCACTCCATACTTAACATCGAGGAGTCAAAGTTTTACACTGCACCGCGTCCGTTTTACAAAATCTCCGGCTATCCTTCTTATTCGCTTCACTACCGTCAGTAAGCCTATGTTCCCTGCTATAGTTTAACGATTTATCAACCTACTATTTTATTGCCATACTTCTCTACTGCCCTTACCTTAATTAATCTTACTGCCGTGGCTGTAGCTGCGCCCCATGCCGCTGTGCTGCACTGTGTACCATATAAAACAGCAACGACAGAATGGCAGCCGCGACTGCCACCCATGTCACTGGCATCAATCCACCCCGATCATAAAATACACCCATCACATATGGCCCGATGACACGACCGACTGCACCAATCCCACCTGCAACACCGAGATAAAATGGCGCATACGCCCCCGTGCGTTCCGATACAAAGGACGGAATCGCTGGCGAGATGAGCATTTCACCAAACGTTGTCAGCACCATCGCAATGACAAAGGCTGGATATCCCGGATACGTTAAAATGACAATGTACCCGAGCAAATAAAAGACCGCACTTGCTGTCATCTGCGCCTGTGCCGTGCGCGCGAATAGTCGTCGTACCAGATTCACAAATGGCTGTCCGGCAAAGATCAGCACGCCATTTAGCGTCCAGAGCAGACTGTAATAGCTAATCAGCAGACCGGAACTGACGATATGCGGCGATACGCCTGTATTCCAGATCGAATTGCCCAGCCATAGAAACATCGTCGCAATCCCCATAAACAAATACACACGCACCTGCCGTAGCAGCCAGCCTGTTCGTTCGCCTGGCGCAGACTTGGGTCGCCCTGGATTATTATCATCGATCTGAGACGGATCGGCTGTCCCGATCTTACCCAGATACACAAAGAAAAAGATCGCAAATCCAACGCAGCTGATCCCATTAATGACAAATGATAAATAATACGAAATATCCGCCAGCACGCCACACAATGCCGTCCCCAGCGCAACCCCGATATTATTCGCTACATACACGATATTAAATAGCTCTCCCCGCCGATCCGCAAACCGGAAGCCGATAAACGCCTGAATCGCTGGCATCGACATAGAGTTGAACAATCCGATAAACACCATTGCCCCCATGAATAATGGAAAATGGCTGCTAACGGCTGGTAATGTGAACAAGAATGCCCCATTTAACAGCAGCGAGCCTACGATCAGACGCCGTACACCCAATCGATGATAGAGCGCGCCACCTAATAGCTGCCCAATAATACCACCAAGTGATTGTAAGAGCACCACCAGCCCGGCATCCTGCATCGGACGCCCTAGCTCCTGATAAACGAATAATGTGACGAGTGGCCACATCAAAGACCCGCCTGCTGCGTTGAGCAGACTGGCGAGTAGAAAGACTTGAATTTCCCGTGGATACGTTTTGAGCCAGCGCATGATGAATTCCTTTCCCTAGGTAGACCTGCTAATCGCAAGCGTACCTCTATGCTGTATAATCAACTGCAAGTGCTGCCATTAACCCGGCAGGCATATGTTATGTATTCATGTTCAAAATGATTGATCAAACACATAGCTTCTAGTATGCTTCATGGCAGTTATAATGGGCAAGCATATCCTTTGCCGCTTTACACGGATAAGGAGCTGAATAGGCAAGGTACACCGTATCCTTTTTCGAGCTGGAATAACGATGTATGTGGTTAAGCGCAGACTCCTGCCAAATCGCGAAATCGTATAACAATGTGGAAGACAATAGTAAGCGATCCATTGCCCTATTTCACCATTAAAAACGCACCTGTTTATGCTGGAATCGAAGATGGAAGAATCTACTGCAAATTTTTTAGTTATTTTAAATTCAGTTATGTTTCAATCGGTCGGCGCCCGTTTAACAATAAGTAACGGCATTTGGCGAGAGTGATGTCCCCTTCATTCTCACCCTCTGTCATATCATGGACCACTCCCGGAATCCGCCATATCACGGTTTCGTTCCCCCGAACCGCGACATGGCGGATTTCATTTTGTCTATTTTCAGCTTAATGCCTGTCGCTATCGTATACATAATTCAATCCATCATATAGATAAACAAATGACCCGCCAGCAGGCAGGTCATTTTTGGTCTATTTTGTACAAATAGCTCATGTGTATATTCGGATCATTCGTGTACGTCAGGATCATAAGATGTCCATATCTTTTAACGATGTCCTTGCTGTAGCGCCAGAATGCTATTGAGCAGATGAATTTTACGGATCGGCTTGGTGATAACCGTCTCGAAGGTATCGCGGAATTCGCCCTCGACCTTTTCACCCAGCGGAGCAAGCAGGAATAGCTGCTGCTTCTGAATCTTCGTCCGCTCGCGTATCCAGCGCTCGCGATCCAGCATATCCAGATCGACCAGCACCAGATCATAATCATGATGATACAACTCATCAAAGAAACGCTCATCCATATCATCTGCAATCGTTACCTGCGCGCCCCACTCCACCAGCATGTCATGAATCAAACCACGACAGATCGCATTGTGCTCCAGCAACAAAATACGCAGATCATGCAGTACATTATCCTTAAATGGAATCGACGGTAGATCGGTATACCGTTCAAACTCCAGCGTAATACTAACCGAGGTACCCACACCATGCAGACTTTCCGCTTGAATCGTGCCACCCATCAGCTCGGTGAGCTGCTTACAGATCGCCAGTCCAAGCCCGGTTCCCTGATGCATATGCTCGCTCTGCTCATGCATTTGCTCATACATTTTGAAAATATCGTTCAGACGCTCCGGTGGAATCCCGATGCCTGTATCCTCTACAGATACCTTTACCGTTAATCGTTCGAGATCATCATTCGGCAACATAAACAGCGATACGCTAATATCGCCTTTTTTCGTGAATTTGATCGCATTTTGTAGCAGATTCATAATGATCTGCCGCACCTTGAGGGCATCCCCGATCACGAACAGCGGAATATCTGAATGCACATTCAAATGCACCTGCACACCCTTTTCAAAGGCGCGTGGTGCCAGCGCATACGTCAAATCCTCCATCGTATTGATCAGATCAAACGGATCGCGTGCAAGCTTCATCTTTCCTGCTTCAATTTTACCAATATCGAGCAAATTGTTCACAAGCGTCATCAGCGATTCACTGCTCGTATGCAGCACATGAAGATAACCCTGCTGCTCCTCATCCAGACTCGTATTGCGTAGCAGGTCGCTCATGGACAAAATTCCATTCATCGGTGTACGAATCTCATGGCTCAGCATGGCGATGAAGCGCGCCTTATTCTCAGCTGACTGCTCCGCCTGTTCGCGTTCCTGCTGTTCGCTGGCAAGCTGCTGCTGAAGCTGCCGTAGCTCCTGCTCCATCTCGTTTTGTTTTTGGATCATTTCATTCCATTTATATTCATTCAACTTTTCCATACTGCACCTCTTGATTCGTTCTGCGACATATCAATCCATTTATTACCCGATCATCATATTTTGAAACGAGACTGAGTACTGGAAGGTGGCTGTCTGGTTTCGTCTATTTTACAAGCTATAGCTTTAGTTTCTGTTTCTGCTTCTGCTTCTGCTTCTGCTTCTGCTTCTGCTTCTGCTTCTGCTTCTGCTTCTGCTTCTGCTTCTGCTTCTGCTTCTGCTTCTGCTTCAAAGTGTAGATTTAGATATGATCACATAGCAATGCTTATGGTATGTAATCCGTGCTATAACTAGTATTCCCCAATTTAGCTACAAAAAAAGCACCCTGCGCTGAATATTAGTACATGTGAGTCGTCTAATATCTCAGTAGAAGGTGCTTTGGTATTCAGTATTCAGTATTCAGTATTTGGTATTCAGTACTTGGTACCCAGCATTTAGTGTTCATTGTTTACTATCTGGTACTCAGTACATTCAGCATGTAGATGATACGATTTCACTCTACAGCAACTTCTCTCGCCTTGCACATACTCCCTTCCATTTATGAAAGAGGAGCTATGGGGAGGAGCTATAGCGCTAACTCATCCATGCGCCTGCTCGCTATGCTGAAGCGGCAGTGCTACAGCAGCGCCTGTTCCTGGCTGTACAGCAGGTTCTGGCTGTGTTGTATGATTCGTGTGATCTGCTGGTGAAGCTGGAGCCGTTCCTGCTCTCATAGGACGAATATACGCTGTAAAATAAGCACAGGCGACAAACAAGGCACCACCAGTCAGATTACCAAGCCATACTGGAACAAAGTTCATCGCGTACTGTCCCCATGAGTAATATCCAGCGAAGATTGCAGCCGGAATCAGGAACATATTCGCTACAATGTGCTGGAAGCCGATCGCCACAAACGCCATCGTTGGGAACCAGATGCCCAGCACTTTGCCGCTAATATTGTCCGCACTGTAGGATAACCAGACCGCCAGCGCCACAAGCCAGTTACAGCCAATACCGGATATAAACATTTGCAGGAAGCTGCCCTCCAGCTTATGCCCTGCCATCTCGACCGTCTTCGCAAGATAAGGCCCCGTCTCTGTCATTCCCACCACATGTCCAAAGAAATAAGCAACGAATAACGCACCCAGCAGGTTCGCAATCGTGATCGCAAACAGATTACGTACCACCTCCAGCGTACGAATGCGTCCAGCCATTCGTGCTAAAGGCACCGCCATCATATTGCCTGTTAATAGCTCTCCTCCGGCAACCAATACGAGTACAAGCCCCACCGGGAAAAGCGATGCGCCTACAAAATTAGCAAAGCTTCCCCATTCCTCCGGCATGCTCGCAATCACCCGAATATCCAGCAAGAAACCAAGCGCGATAAAAGCACCTGCCAGAAAGCCTAGCACCAGCATCTGCGTCCAGCTAGAGCGCGCCTTGGTCACACCTGTATCAATGGTGTTAAGCGCGATCTGCTGCGGTTTGTAATAAGCCATAATGAAGGTTCTCTCCTTTGAGGAATTCATTACTGGATGAAGGAGACCCAGACAGAAGCACGCTTGTCTTCGATATCTATCAATCCAGCAGGAATTCACTTTATTTTCGCCTGTAATCAGCGGTTATTTTCATATTTCAATTTTAATAGATTGACTTTGTGAAAAAAGTAACAAATATCACGTTGAGAGGGTGCAGTAGGGAATTATTTTAAATATTTGAATTTTCATTTTTAATATTCGAATGTGAAGTGTGGCTACGTGGAAGGAATCGGGTTGAAGTAGTATGTAGTCCAATCAGTCTTGCTAGGTAGATAAATAGCGGAAATACAGGTGCACTCTAAAAGGTGATGATCTCAAATAATCTGTACAACAATGATTTACATCAAAATAAAAAACGAAATAGCTCAGCACCTTCTGAACTGCATGAAGATACTGAGCTATATTTCAATAAGATTCCTTTGATATAAGCTATATCGCTAGATGATCCAAATGCACTTTAAAATGAGATGCAGGCTGTATATATTTTATTTTGAACAGGGCAATTCTCACACGTCATACCTACTACATCTGCGCTACAATTTCACGCATATCAATCACTTTATCCGTATACTTTTTGACCTCTGGATCATGAGTGACAATTATAATAGTGGTTCCTTCTTTATTTAATTCAGACAGGATTTGCATCGTGTTCCGGGCTGCCTGCTCGTCCAAATTCCCTGTTGGTTCGTCCGCTAAAATGAGGCTTGGCTCATTAACGAGCGCTCTGGCAATAGCGACGCGCTGCTTTTGTCCACCGGATAGCTCCTGCGGGTAGCTGTTTCGTTTATCCTGTATGTCTAGTTTACTCAATACAGCCATTACTTTTTGCTCTCGCACTGCCTTGCTACACTTTTGCTTGGACAGAATTAGCGGTATTTCTACATTTTCAAATATCGTTAGCTCATCAATCAAACGAAAATCTTGAAAGACAAATCCAATATGCTCATTCCGAATTTGCGAGAATTGATGGGCTTTAATTTGCCCAATATCTGTACCTTTAAACTTTACCGTACCGCTACTCGGACGATCCAGTAAGCCTAATATATGTAATAATGTACTTTTACCTGAACCCGATCTGCCATACAGCCCAATATAATCGCCTACATGAATTTCAAATGATATACCTTCGAATACCTTCGTCTCTACATTTTTCCCTCGATACACTTTAGTTATATTTACAAGCTCAATCAAGCACATGTCTACCCCTCCTAATGATTGTCGATTAGATTCAATTGGATCGTTTTTATAAATGAGGGCAAGGTGGCAAGCAATAATAGTCCGATCATACCAACCACATTCCATGAGAACATCGCTATCCATACGTCTGCATATTGTGTTCTCAAGCTCAGATATCCAATAAGGCTTGCCACCGTAAATGCAGGCAGAACAATCAAGCTATTTCGGATGAAAAATAAAGCAAACATCTGAATTGTCGAAGCGCCCATAATACGAAGTAACTGCACATTTCGTTTTTCTTCATAAAATTGAACGAGCAGAAACCCGATAAACCCAATCATAATCAGACAGAGCGCCATAATAGCAATAAAAATATAAGATAAAAAATCATTAATTGAATAGTTTAATAGGCTAGTAGAAGAATCAATCGTCTGGCTTATACTATATTCGTAGCGTGGATTCAATGAATTCAGCTGGTGTAACAGCTGTGCCGAGTCAAATGCTTGTGAATCCAGATCATAGATGAACATGTTAATCTGCACAGATAGATTATCGTAAGGAAATCCATCGGTTGGTAATAAGATGTAATTTTGCAGCATTCCATTGGTTAGCGAATCAATCAGCTCCGTATCTGCCATCAAAAAACGCTGGTCTGCTTTAAAATCATTTTTGCCGATATGTATACTCTGTATCTTCTCATTGCTTATATTGGTGTATAAATAGGGAGCCTGATCCAGTCGCAGCCGCTCAGCTAGACGATCATATAGCTTTTTCTCCACGTACAATACGGAATAACCTTGATTCGACCTTTGATTATAATCGATATAGGAGTAACTAACATGCTGTGGAGATACTTGTTTATTTAATGCATCGATTTGCGTATTCAGCCAGGTCAGATGACCTTCGCCATCGATATCTTTAATATTTTTGATCGCAGCCTCAATCGTCCATGTATTTGCTCCAATCCCTTGATCTAACTCATTCCTTTTAGAATATTGATCAAGCAGCAGTGCGGATACATATTGTAAGATCACAAAAATGATCACAAATTGAATTAAGGCAATCATGACATTAGTTTTGTTCTTTTTCAAAAATGGTATGGTGAAATGAACTAACAATATCCGTTCAGCTCCTTTTAAAAATTGAATTTCATTTTGAATTTTTTCGTAAAAATGCCCACGATGAGCATCATCACGATCATAGCTACCAGGTTAAGTATGATAAATACAGGGAGCTTGAACGTTTGCTTCAAAATTGTAGAATCGATCAGCTGATGAAATAGTACATATTCCAATCCACTTAATAAAAAAGCAATGAAGCATATTGCCAGACATTCCACATACATATACAGTTGTACGGTTCTCTGATTAGCGCCTAACAGAGTCAACATATACCATTTGTTCTCATCCAGCGATAGCTTATAATTGTAAAGCTGAATAAAATTGATTAAGGCAATCATGAGCAGCAGTATAGCCACCACGACTAAAAATGTAATCCTTTGTTGAGCTTCTTTTTTCGTTGACGTCTCTAGATCAGACAATGTAGGTTTGTATGGTTTTAGATCATTCATAATTTTAGTAATCGCTTGATCATTCGTCGTGACAACCTGAACATTATTAGATTCTACATTTTTATAAGGTGCATTTTTATAATTTAAAGTTATAAAATCTCCTAAAGCTTCCTTATCGATATATTTGATAATGTAAGGTTTATTATTGATTATGATTTTAGGATTTTCGATATGTATATCGGAGCCTAGTAATTTAGAAGCAAGCTGTACAGAAATGTATACTTCATTATTTTTCAAATCGATATCGGTTCTGCCATTCATTTGGAATTGTTCTGGATCATAGGGTGATATGTAGTAATTACTTATTTTATCGTTATACTGAATAGGAAGCTTCCTTGGATTGCCTGTAATGGAGGCTGCTTGGATCCATTGTGCCTCCTTCCATTTTGCTTTTAACTTCTCTAGTTCTGTGATGGGTGCATTCTTTTTGAACGTAATCGTTTTGGTGGACGTGAAGTAATGAATCTGATCGACCTGGGTTTGAATAGCAGACATTGTAATTGTTAAAAAGGTAAGCGAAATCAATACGCTCAACATAATGAATAGCGTAATGAGTGTATGATGCTTCCACGAATTCCAGATTAACTTTGAAAAAGCTATGATCATGCAATGCTCAACTCCTGATTGTAAGTATGAGTGATCTGAATAAGATACTGCTAATGTATAGAAACGGAGCTACTACGACAGGAACACATTTCTTTATTTTACCAAAAAAGACACATAAACTCCAAAAAAATAAAAAGCCTACTTGCATCCCAATCGCAAGTAGGCTTTCGTTTATATCAAACATGCTGAACACATATGTTTATCTTCATCCAGCATGTGTAACGTGGATTCAAGTATAGCAATTTCGTCATCGCAACCTGTTCTAGTTCTTTCACTTCTATTTACTGTACAGCAATTGCAATCTTTAAAACTCCAATTCATCTACATTAAACTCATCTATACCTGAACATTACGTCCCTTACGCGTTCACTGGCTCCTTCACAGCCACTGGAGGCAGTGCTTGCAGACCTACACTATTCAGATAGTTCCACGGTTTGTTATAGTGCGGCTGGAAGAAGAAGTCGACAAAGGCGAGCTGATCGACGGTCATGCCGGCTTGAATGAACACCGAGATCGTATTGATCGACTGCGTCAGGTCAGCGTGCGACATGATCTGTGCGCCTACAATACGGCGGCTTGTTTTCTCGTAGACGACCTTCAAGGTTACTTTCTCATGCGTAGGCATAAACTCTGGACGATAGTTATCCTCGATTGTCGATGCTTCTACATCCAGTCCAGCCAGACGCGCAGCGGTTTCGGTCATACCGGTTGCCGCGATGTTGTCTTCGTAGATTTTGATACCGGATGTGCCCTGTGTGCCCATATATTCAGTAGTTGGTTGCACCAGATTACGTGCGACCAGTGTACCCATACGTACTGCATTCGTTGCGAGTGGAATATAAGCGTGCTGACCTGTTGGGTTGTAGTAGATCGCACAGCTATCGCCCGCAGCGTATACGTCCTTCTTGCTCGTTTGCATATATTTATCGACGATGATCGCACCGTTCGGCAGCATGTCGACCTGTCCGGCAAGCAGCTCGGTTTGTGGACGGAAGCCGATGCACAGAATAACCATATCCGCAGTATGCTCACCACGGTCGGTAACAACGGTCGTCACATTGCCATTCTCACCTTCAAAGCGTACAACCTTCTCGTTCAGCGCCAGTTGAATGCCTTGCTCGGTCAATGTTTGCTCGGTACGTGCAGTGAATTCTGGATCGAGATATTTGCTCAAAATGCGATCCTCTGCGTCGATCAGGGTCACCTGTTTGCCATTCATCTGGAACGCTTCGACCAGCTCGACACCGATATAGCCTGCGCCAACAACGACGATGTTGCGTGCGGTTTTCGCTTTTTCGATGATCGTATTGGAGTGGTTGAAGTTTTTCGACAGGACGATATTGTTTAGCTCAATGCCTTCGAACTTCGGAATGATCGGCCACGAGCCGGTCGTTACGATTAATTTGTCAAATGTATCGGTCAGCACTTCACCTGTGTTCAGATTGCGTGCGGTTAATGTTTTGGCGTCGGTATCTACGGAGGTCACTTCATGCAGCATTTTGGTCGTTACACCTAGCTCGGCCAGTTGCTGTGGCGACGAATAGAACAGTCCCTGTGCATCCTCAACGACTCCACCTACATACAATGCAATACCGCAAGATAAGAATGAAATATTATCGTTACGCTCGTAAACGGTAATCTCAGCATCCGGGTACAACTTAGCGGTATTGACGATGGCGGCGGTTCCTGCGTGTGTACATCCAATAACAGCTACTTTCATGATTTCTTCCTCCTGTGTGGTTCTATATTTGTGCAAAGCTGGTCATCCATTCCGACATGTGCAGCAGTTCATTGCTCCATCACGCATCGTTGCGGAATGGGCAGACAACTTAGTGAATACATTCACATTTATGGTGATACGAAACGACTACGGTTGATGCTTGAAGCGACTCGTCTACTTCTGCGAATACGATCTGGTCTACAGGGTCTAGATTTACTTGGAGCCAGTTGATCCCTTCATACTGCTGCTTTCTACCTGAGCATCCTTGGATGCTGTCGTTTGCTACCTTATCGTTCGGCTCATTGATAAGAACGATTCTGTCTGTATGATTGGCAATGGCTACGTCATCTACATCGAAGCATATGAGGATGATTCCGCTGGATGACGATAACCGTTACCGATTGGGGTATGGTGGAAACGATTGGTTTGTGAATGTTTTCACCTTATGTGATTATTATATTGTGATTTTTGTCACAATGCAATAGATTATATGGATGTTCATACTTTGTTCATATTTTCACAATTTTAATATGAGAAAGTGCATAGCCTGTAATGAGGATGCGTAGAATCCGATCTAGCCGCCATTAAAATACACCTTCGTTTCTGCTATTGTCCTATATCTAGCTCTCACCTCAAACAAAAAACACAGCAAAAGAGCCACAATCGTATCGACTGTGGCTCTTTACATAACGTTCTATTTATATATCGTTCTATATAGAAGCGAAACATACAGTAGTAGTAAACATTCGGCAACAGACTTCACACTGCTGCTTGAATATGGATGCTTCCGTATTAATGCTTTTGCAATCAACTGATCCTTGCTGTTCTGCTTACGATCAGTTACGAACCGCTTGCAGCATCGGTGCTTGCTGGCGAACCTGCTGTACCTTCTGCTCCGCCTGTACGGCTTCATGTGTATGACCTTCCAGCGCATACGGCAGGCACAATGGTACGCCACTACGTGGATCGACGATAATATCGGCTTCGATGCCAAATACATCGCGCAGTACATCGCATGTCATGACTTCTGTTGGAGAGCCTTCGGCAATCGCCTTGCCCTTCTTGATCGCGATCATATGGTGAGCATAACGGGACGCATGGTTCAGATCGTGCACAACCATGATGATCGTACGACCGGAGGTAGCATTCAGCTTCTCCAGTAGCTGTAATACTTCCAGCTGATGCGCCATATCCAGATACGTGGTCGGCTCATCCAGGAACAGAATATCGGTATCCTGTGCCAGTGACATGGCAATCCATGCACGCTGGCGCTGACCACCAGATAGTTGATCGATCGGACGATCATGGAAATCGATCATGCCTGTTGCTTCCATCGCCCAGGCGATCTTTTCCTTATCCTCTGCCTTCATCGAGCCAAAGCCCTTCTGATATGGGAAACGACCATATGATACGAGCTCGGTTACGGTCAAGCCTTCCGGTGCGGTCGGCGTTTGTGGTAAAATAGCGAGCTGTTTGGCAACCTCGCGTGTCGATTGCTTATGAATCGATTTGCCGTCCAGCAGCACAGAACCATTTTTCGGCTGCATAATACGTGCCATCGTTTTCAAAATCGTTGATTTACCAGAGCCATTTGCACCGACGAGTGCTGTAATACGTCCCTGTGGAATCTGAATGTTCAGATCCTCTACAATCAAACGATCCTCATAAGCAATATCCAGTTTGGAAGTCATCAAACGCACCATATTTACCCATCCCTTTCAGGCAGCTCATCCGTATCGGTATAGCTGCATATCATAATTAGCGGCGTGATTCGCCAGACTCACCATCATTGTTATTGTTTTGCTTACGACGTGTTTCAGGTTTAGCTTGCAATGTGTAGCATGAATTGTATGAGTTCATTCCGTAGCATTAGCCACGGTAGTTATTTTCAACGTAAATATTGTTCCATCATGTGTACCAGCCGATTAGGTACGCGAACGAGCGAGCAGGTACAGGAAGTACGGCCCTCCGATAATCGCAACCATGACGCCTGCTGGAATTTCCGAGTTGTCCATTAATGTACGCCCGATCAGATCAGCTACCAGTAACAGTACGCCGCCGATCAATGCGCTGACTGGAATCACATGCTCATAGCGCGGTCCAACCAGTCGCCGAGCGATATGTGGCCCCAGCAGTCCGACAAAGCCGATGCCTCCACTAACCGCAACGCAGGCTGCACTTAGTGCTACCGCAATCACCAGCAGCAGTAGGCGCTGACGATTCAGATACGAACCAAGTCCAGTCGCTGTATCGTCTCCGAGGGAAAAGACGTTCATTTGCCTTGCCTTCCATAGTGCCGCGGGTAGCAATACGATGATCCACGGCAGTAAGGCAACGACAAACTTCCAGTTACTTCCCCAGATGCTTCCTGCCTGCCAGGTCGCAATGAAGTTGAATTCATTGGGGTCCAGCTGTAGCGTGAGCACGATCATCAATGCATTGATCCCGGTTGCCATTGCAATACCGGATAACACCAGACGCGAGGACGAGATGCCTTTGTTCTTTTTATAAGCCATCAGGTAAATGCCTGCGGCAGCAGCAAAGGCGCCGACCAAGGCTAGCACAGGTAGCAGCATCGGGGATGCGGACTCGCGCATCGGATTCGTTACCACGAACAATACGACCGCAAGACCAGCACCAGAGTTAATACCGAGAATACCGGGATCTGCCAGTGCATTACGCGATACACCTTGCAGGATCGCCCCTGCTACCGCTAAGCCCATACCGACCAGCAGTGCAATCACAATACGCGGCAAGCGGAACTGGAATAGCACCAGCTCGTCACGAGGTGTTCCGCCGCCAAATAATGTACGTAACACCTCAAGTGGCGACATTTTCGTAAAGCCTGTATTCATACTGATCAGCAGCACTGCAAAGGCGGTCAATACCAGTATGATCAATGTAATCAGCGTGCGCAGTGTCCGTTTACGGTGAAATACAGCTTCATTCACAGATTATCCCCCACTTTCTTCCGAATGACATAGAAGAAGTAAGGAACACCGATCAGGGCAATGAGCGCACTGACCGGCTGCTCATGCGGTGGGTTCAGCAATCTGCCAAATGTATCGGCAAAGACGAGCAGCAGCGCACCGAGAATCGCCGATGTCGGAATGATCCATTTATAATCGACACCGACCAGTGCACGCGCCG
This sequence comes from Paenibacillus hunanensis, assembly GCF_014645615.1. Lineage (GTDB taxonomy): Bacteria > Bacillota > Bacilli > Paenibacillales > Paenibacillaceae > Saccharibacillus > Saccharibacillus hunanensis. Next base: position 212,881 of record NZ_BMMB01000002.1, read on the forward strand.
CATGTGGAACCATCAAGCCAACAAAGCCAATCGCTCCTACTGTAGACACCGAGGCACCTGCCAGCACCATCACGACAAGCACAGCGCCGAGTCGGATAAGCGCGGTACGCTGTCCTAATCCGGCAGCTACATCATCGCCCAGACTGAGAATCGTTATCGATCGAGATAACAGTAATGCCCCGATCAGAGCTGCAACAATCCATGGCCATAAAATATCCACCTGATTCCACGTCACACCTGCTACACCGCCTGCATACCAGAATGCGAGATCCTGAGAAATGCGGAAGTACAGCGCAATCCCCTCCGACAGCGCGACCAGCATCGCAGCTACAGCCGCACCAGCTAGAGCCAGCCTGACCGGAGTTAGACCTCCACGTGCGAGTGAGCCAATCCCATATACCAGCGCGACACTAATCGCAGCGCCGATAAAGGAAAATAAAATCAGCTGGTTAAAGGCTAGTCCTGGAAAAAAGGCAAAGCACAGAGCGAGCACAAAGCCTGCGCCAGCATTGATCCCGAGTAGCCCCGGATCAGCCAGCGGATTACGCGTCATCCCTTGCATCAGCGCCCCGGCGACAGCGAACGAAGCACCAACGAGCGCTCCTGCAATCGCACGCGGCAGACGCAGCTCCCAGATAATCTGATGCAGCTGATTGCTCGCATCAAAATGCGTCAGCGCCTGCCAGACGACATGCAGGGGAATCTCGCGGCTACCTTTCGCTACTGAAAATGCCAGTCCAAATGCTAGTAAAACCAATCCGCCAATAATAATGAGAAGCGCTGCGTAAGGCCGAGACCAGATTTCTTCTTTGGGTGAGGTCTGTCGACCTTTCACAAACGTCTTGCGAGTCATAACCAAGCCTCTTTCCACATGGGTTGATCAGTCATCCCTGTACGACCATCGCAGCGTAACAAAGTTAAGTCTGTCTTACGCTGATGAATCGGATGCTGATCTATACTGCTGTATCGAGAACATTATCTTGATTTACGATATTCATCATAACTTCATATTTGTTGCATATCATTTAAGATACTGATAATCATTATCACTTGTCAACCGTAATCACAAAAAAGCCATCAGAATGTACGGAATTTATCCCTACTCTGATGGCTTTGTCTAATAATTTGATGTCATATGCTATTCAATGCCAGCACACTTCGCTAATTATCGTCTCCATGTAATGAGCTACATCATGATCTGAAAAGGTAAGATGAGTCTCATTCGGTGCTCTTGAATTGTGATTCAGGCAACGAGACTACATCGTCTAAAACAGACTCCAGTCAAACTCCTTCGACAGACGCTCCAGTAAATGAACACCGGCGATGCTGTTACCTTTGCTGTTCAATGAAGGACCGACGACACCGATCCCATACTGTCCCGGTACAAGTGCCATAATACCACCGGACACGCCACTTTTCGCAGGTAGACCTACATCAATCGCAAATTCACCGGATGCATTATACATACCGCAGGTGACCATAAAGGTCTTAGCGATCTGGATATAGCGGCGTGGGATCAGCTTCTCTCCACTCTGCGGATCGACCCCGTCAAAGGCAAGCACAAGCGCCATACGCGACAGGTCGGAGCAATCCACCTCAATCGAGCAATGGCGGAAATAAACAGATAGCACATCCTCCACCGGATCCTTTAGTACACCATTTTGCTTAAGAAAATAAGCCAGTGAGCGATTCAGATCACCCGTCTCCAGCTCAGAATGATACACATCCATATTGTAATCGAGTCGATCATTACCAGCGAGCTTACGGAAAAATTGCAAAATCCGCTCCGACTTCTCCTCCGGGCTATCGCCAGCAATGAGCGACGATACGGTAATCGCTCCTGCATTAATTAACGGATTAAATGGAATCCCCGGCTCCACCAGCTCCAGCTTGATCATCGAATTAAAATCATCGCCCGTTGGCTCCTTGCCTACATTATAAAAGACCGCTTCCTCGCCATGATCCATGAGCGCCAGAATCAGCGTGAACACTTTGGAAATGCTCTGCATCGTAAATGGCAGACCGCAATCTCCAGCCGATACCGTCTGTCCCTGTGAATCAGCAATATGAATGCCCAGCGTATCACGTGATGCTTTTGCCAGCTCTGGAATATAGGCGGCTACATCGCCCTGACCTGTACGCAGGCGGCTCGTTTCCAGCCATTCCGGCAACTTCTTTTTTAGCTTTTGCATTTGTTCCATACTCATGTATGCACCACTCCTATTGTATCTAGTTTGTTCTGCTTGATCTATTTGTTACTGTATGACAGGGCATTACGCTGGAGCGGAAAGCACGGTGAGCCTGCTATCTGGACAATGTTGTTCGGAATAGATTGCGTGCTAGCTACGTACATCAATTACATACATCGATTACGTACATGGATAGCGAGCCGTACATCGTAAACCTCACCGCTTCACGTAAAAGACCTCGATCGTATCCGAGCTTACGCTAGCGTCCTATGCTATTCTTTTGTAGCTATGACTATGTTCTACTATAGCAGAGAAGGCAATTCGGTTGGTATGTCGAATGTATAACTTGAGCGCAAAATGAGCTTTTTGCGTAAAACACGGTATAATGTCCATAACGGTGTACACGCCTCTGGCGTTGGTTTTGTACCCGTACTCCATTTAACAGAAAGTGGTGATCCGATGAACGGCAAATTCAGAGCAGCAATCGCGACGGTTCCGATTGAACAGTATGCATTTCAGGGACAGCTCCCCCTCTGTCTGGCTGGTAGCGCAATTCCTGCGCTCGATGCACTCAAGCCGCAGGCGGATGAAGTATGGGGCGACGGGCAACACGAGGTGTTAACCTTCCATTATGCGGGACATGCGGTCAATATGACGTTCCGATGCTTGGATGGTACGTATCTGTTTGATAGTGTGGATGTATGGGCAGATTGCTCCGACTGCGGTGAGATTGGGATCCGCACACCTGAAGGATTATTTCTGCATGCAACTGGCGCTGGCGTGAAGCTGGAGCCGTTTGATCTGACGGATGAACTGGTATATCTGCTGCCGAATGCGGTCACGATCCATTATCATAAGCATGATGAGCAATGGATGCTGACGAAGATTGCAGGAGCGTTCCTGAATTACGAGAATACGCGTGCCAGTCTACAGACGATTATGAATGGAATCTCAAGCTAAGCTGCTCAGTGCTCAGGTAGATGGCAGCTCGTTCGGATTACCTTGTTGTCAGGGTGTCTGATTCCTTACTTTTAAAATGACAGTCTGATGTAATACGATACATGTGATAAAGTATGGGGATGCCATCTTGCTGCTTCCTAGCATGACCACAGGAATGTCAGCCTGTGTAATGGCATCACACTGAGATGATCCGCTTGCTTTCTAAAAATAGCTTTAAATAACTTCCAATACGAAAAAGGCAGACGGCTCATATCGACCGTCTGCCTTTTCTTTTATCGTATGATCTGAAGCTATAAGTCTGAAGCATTCTATGCCTGACGCCTGCCGACGATTATTGTCCTAGCGTGTGTGACGTGGAAGGCTTTTTGCTGCGTGCAGCTTTACCAACCCAGCGATCACCGAATTTGTAGACGATAATACCGACAATAATGACGAGTACGCCGATAATTTTACCTGGTGTGAGCGCGATCTTCTGCGCAACCAGCCAGCCTGTTGTATCAAATAGCAGCGCTGTACTGAGCTGTGCAATAAGCACGATCGATGTAGCAAAAGTCGGACCCAGACGCTTAATCCCCTGCACCAGACAAAAGACCACACCGACGCCAATCGCACCGCTAATCCAATACCACGGCTTCATATTTTGTAGTGAAAATGTCGCGCTACCCTCAAAGATCAGGCTGGCGATAAATGAAGCAATAAAGCCCATCCCGAGTACCAGTGTCGTGGTCGCCCATGAACCAGCTCTAGCATTTACCTGATTGTTAAAAATCGTCTGCAAGCTGACCAATGCGCCAGCTACAATAGCGAGCAATATGCCCATAACCATATCTCGTTCCTCCTACAGCTTCAAAATCAGTACGCCTGCAATCATCAGCATCACACCGATACATTGTGGCACTGTAACTTTTCGACGCAATACACCAAACCAGCCTCGACTATCAATCACAAACGTCATACAGAGTTGCGCAATGAGCAGCATCGCAATTGTAAAAGTAACGCCAATATATTGAATCGCCGTCACTTCACTGAAAATAATGACCGAAGCAAAGGCTCCGCCAAACCAGTACAGTGCCGGCACCTGACGCATATCCTTCCAGCTACCATCCCTTACAACCACTAGCACCAGAGCTGCTAAAATAAAGCCGGTGAGCTGGGTAATCGTTGCCGCCTGCCATGTACCGATATCATAGCTAATGCGATTGTTCGCTACGCCTTGCAGTGTAATACAGGCACCGCCCAGCAGTGCGAACAGAATTCCTTTCAGCACTTCGTGTTCCTCCCTTTTCCTATCTGTGTTCCTGTTGTTTCCATTAAAAAGTATATTACCATTCGCGAAAAGGACATATGTCCCATTGCTGATCAATATAGCGCGCTGGTTCTGCACTTTGAGCTAGCATCTGTCCCTATCATCGTTAACAAAAAAGATAGCTTGAGTACCCATCTACAGCATCTACATACAATTGGACGATAGATGCAAAGCCATACTCCAACCGCACTACAGACAAAAAGGATGCTCCATAGGAGCACCCTTTTCTAGCTATTCTGCGATCTAATCGCTCAATTTAAATGATAAGCCTGATAATGGTGTGCCGTCATCTTATTGTGGCAAGCTAATCATGCTATTGAATCTTACACCATGATTTTGCCGAGCAACGGTAGGCTTACTTTCACCTACAGGCACCCTACATTAGATTAACGACGTCCGCGGCGATTGCCACCATCGGAGCCACCGCGTGTGGAACGGCTGCTGCTCTGGCGACTGCCTGGTCCGTATTCACGGCTACGTCCATTGCCACTACCGTTACTGGATTTGCTTCCGTTTCCTTTGGACGAATCACGACGGAAGTTGCCCTGCTCATCTGTACGGCGAGACATCGCTGTACCGTTACCACCAGAACGCGCTGGCTTGCCGCTGCGCTGATCAGAGCCTGTGCGCTGGCTAGAACCTGTACGCGATTGACCGGAGCCTGTACGCTTCGGTGCATCTGCATCGTAGCTGGATACTGCATTTTGCTCGCTTACACGTGCAGATTTAGCTGGGCGTTTGTTTTTACCTGTACGTTTTGGAGCATCGGAGCCGTATGCTGATGCGCCTCCGCGCTCGCCGCCAGCACCACGTGCTGAACGTCTACCACCGGAGCGACCGCCGCTGCTCTGTGCGCGCTCGGAACGACCGGATTCACTGCGTTTGCCTCTGCTGCTACCATTGCCAGTTTTGGAGCCTGCACGTGGCTTAGGTGAACGAACATTGGATAACAGCTCGCCAGAATCCTCGGATTGTGCCGACGTATTCGAAATTTCACGCGGCAGATTTTGCCCGGTTTCACGCTCAATCTGCTCTAGCTCACGACGATCATGTGGCGTAACAAATGTGATCGCACGACCTTTACCACCTGCACGACCGGTACGACCGATACGGTGGATATAATATTCAACATCCTGCGGGATATCATAGTTAAATACATGAGTTACCCCTTCAACGTCGATACCGCGTGCTGCCACATCGGTAGCAACGAGTAATTGCAGCTTCGCATCACGGAATGCCTTCATGACCTGCTCACGCTTGTTCTGGGACAGATCACCATGCAGCTCATCCGATGCATAGCCCATTTCCTGCAATTCTTCATTCAGCTTCGCTGCACGGCGCTTCGTACGGCAGAAAATAACAGCCAGATACGGACGTTCACGTTCAATATATTCGTTTAACGCAGCCAGTTTGCCGCGTGGTGTGCATTCTACAACAAGCTGACGGATCAGATTCAGCGGAACAGTTTCTTCTGTACCGACACGAATATCATGCGGCTTACGCATGTATTGAGCCGACAGACGGCGAATCCCATCAGGAATCGTTGCGGAAAACAGCATCGTTTGACGGGAAGGTGACGTTGCCAGAATGATCTGCTCTACTTCCTTCAGGAAGCCCATATGCAGCATCTGATCCGCTTCATCCAGTACAAGCGTACGAATCTTCGTCATATCCAGCGTGCCACGACCCATATGGTCAAGCAGGCGTCCTGGTGTACCTACAACGAGGTGACAACCGCCTTCCAGCTTACGCAGCTGACGCTCTACATCCTGACCGCCATAAGCTGCCAGAATACGTACACCTTCATATGCATCCGCAAGCTTGCGTGCTTCAGTAGCAATCTGTAGTGCCAGCTCGCGCGTTGGAGCGACGATCAGTGCTTGTGGAGCACCCGTTACATTCAGGTTTAACTTTTCAAAAATCGGGAGCAAAAACGCCAGCGTCTTACCTGTACCGGTCTTCGCCTGTACGATCGCATCGTCACCCTTTAGCAATACAGGGATCGAGGCTTGCTGCACTTCAGTCGGCTGGGCAATGCCGTTCGCTGCCAGCAGTTCTACCGCAGCAGACGAAATGTCAAAGGAATTAAAGTTGGTTGTCAATGAATTCACCTATTCTCATAAAATTTGGGCAGCCCGTCCGCACATTGCTGTGCAGCCGTACAAGGGTACGACTCAGGCCAGTTGGAGCGCAATCGCTGCTCGTAAAAAGAAGCATCGGTTCATCCCGATGCTTCAGCGTCTATATCGTCAGATACACTATGCTCATTCGAAAATAAAACATGCTATTGCGGTTCCATTTTGCTCGTTATAGCACAATGCCAGAACAAGCGAAGACTGTGCAAATGGCATAATCTCCTAGGGTCAATATAACGTGTATTCGGCTTCCCGTCAATGCCCGGATGAAATCGTTCCATGATTCAGTCGGTCATACAGCTCACGGCTTTCCTCGTTTAGACCGCGAATATGAATCGTTTTGCCAGCTGCGGTATATTTATCACGCAGCTTGCTAATCCCAATCACTGCCGAATGATCCCAGATATGCGAACGAGCAAAATCAATTGTCACCTCATCCGAATCATCCTGTGGCTTGAAATAATCGATAAACTGACTCATCGTTCCGAAAAACATCTGTCCGCGCACCTGATAGACACGATGCTCGCTGGACGAATCCTGTGCTTCTGTAATATGAAGCTGCGACATTTTCCAGCCAAAGCGCAGTGCACTCATGACCACACCAACGCCGACACCAATCGATAGATTGTCTGTCAGCACGACGATCACTACGACCGTTACCATAATCACGGCTTCTGCCAGCGGCACTTTATGAATCGTGCGTAGCGAATTCCAGCTAAATGTTCCGATCGATACCATAATCATGACGCCGACGAGCGCCGCCATCGGCACCTCGCGTACCACTGTACCGAGTACGACAAGCAGCACGAGCAGGAATGCGCCTGCGATAAATGTAGACAGGCGTCCGCGCCCACCTGATTTCACGTTAATGACCGACTGCCCGATCATCGCGCACCCAGCCATACCGCCGAACAGACCGCTCACAATGTTCGCAAGTCCCTGTCCTTTGGCTTCACGGTTTTTATCACTTTTCGTATCGGTCATCTCATCCACAATCGTCGCGGTGAGCAACGATTCCAGCAAACCGACAAATGCGATCGAGATCGAATACGGCAAAATCGTCACGAACAGATCCCAACTAATCGGCACAACAGGCAAATGGAAAAACGGCAGCTTATTACTCAAATCTCCCATATCGCCCACCGTCTTCACATCCAGATGCAGGAAGAACGTCAGTAGCGACACGATAATAATCGCTACCAGTGGAGCCGGCACTGCCTTTGTAAACAGCGGTAACACATAGATAATAAGAAGCGTCAGACCCACCAGCGCGTACATCAACCAGCTCGCGCCTACAAACTGCGGCAATTGCGCGGAAAAGATAACGATCGCCAGCGCATTCACAAATCCGGTCAAAACCGATTGCGGAATAAATGTAATAAAGCGTCCAATTCGTAGCCAGCCCAGTATAATCTGAAACACACCTGCCAGAATCGTCGCTGCAAACAGATACTCTACGCCATGCTGCGCAACCAATGTGCCGACCAGCACAGCAATCGCACCTGTTGCTGCCGAGATCATCCCCGGACGTCCACCCGCCAGTGAGATCACAATCGCGATACAGATCGAAGCGTACAGACCGACCATCGGGTCTACCCCTGCAATAATCGAAAACCCGATCGCCTCCGGGATCAGGGCAAGCGCTACCGTTATCCCTGCCAGTACATCAGCACGGATATTACCAAACCATTGTTGTTTATAGGTCATAATCCTCCTCTTTCGGGCATAACGCAGCGATCCGATTGCATAGGTGTAGTTGCCGGACAGGACTGATCGAATGAAGCATTATGCCATGCTTGTTTGCAAAATAAATGGGTGTCCTCTCGCAGGACAACCGGGGCCGTGGATGAACATAGGACTTCATTATACTCAATTTGATTATGTACGGCTAGATGTTTTGTGGATGTAAGCGTTATGATATGAAATTTAGTAGTTTGGGCGGACACCACTCCGGTAAGGAATAAGGGAACGGACTCGGGTGGAGCCGCGGGAATCTACTGGATTGGGAATAAATGTAGATTCCCGCCCCTCCAAAGGAGTCCTTTTCCCTTATTTCCTTTCCTCCGTTCTGTGCTTGTCGCATCAGGCTAAGTAGACTTTTAAATAGTTACTACGTTGTTTTATCAACGAGACTATACTCAAAATAAATGTGCGTATCTCGTATACGATCTATTAGATATCTTATAAATTTTAGAATACTTATTCAGAATCAGAACTTTCCAACATCATGATATCTACGCTATACCGTATCAGTATTTAGTATAAATTAAAATATTTATAACGTTAGAAAAACGTAAAAGGCCTACCCTGAGTAGACCTTTTACCAAAAAAAGATGACTATGCTTAAGATTTTATTCTCTTTGTCTGATAAGAAAGCCAGTTATTTACTTCTTCTTTATAAAATATTTTCTGTCCAGATGCTGTCTGGAAGTAAGGTAGGAATTGATAGGTATCGAAAACTCCACCACCGGTTTGTTGTTTGATAGAAGCGTCTTGTTTCAATATGTCCTCTATATTAGAAGTGGTCAGTCCTAGATAACTTGCTAACTCCTGCTCGTTCATTACTTCTTTGGTCGTATCCGAATTTACAGAAGAAACTACACTCTCTTGTTTTTTCGAAGATTCACTTAATATGTAAAATCCCCCCAATATCGATAAGCTAACCATTACAGAGCATATAATTGCGAGTATGCCAACAAAAGATTTATTCATTCCGTTCTCCTTTCCAGCCATTTTTAAAAGTATACACTTTCATTGCTATGCAAAAAAGAACGGGCAGAAGACCCGCTCTTGAATGATATAGCATTGTTATTTTATAACCTTTATCTTATGCCGTAATTACAATCCATCATCACTTGCCTATGAGCTGTCTGTCTAATTATGTGCTCTATTGATGCATAACAGTTCAAAACCGTCCCGACTTAAAGATCGCGAATAGCAACCATAGCACCATCAGCGTTGCGATGCTGAAGCCGATCTCGACGACAGGGAGTCCCCATAGGATGGGGCTCTGATCGCGTAGCGATGAGCCGATGATTAAGCCGACCATGATGATGCAGAAGGCGAGCAATACGATACTGAATGCCAGGCGGTTGACGATCTGATCCATTTTGTGGAGTAGCTCGCCAAGCTCGGGGACGTTGACTTCGACCTTTAGCTTGCCTGAGCGGATTACGCGTGACAGCTCCGATGTCTGGCGTGGCAGGTCGGTGAGTACCTCGATGGCCTGTAGTGCGCCATCGGTGATGCGTTCGCGCAGACGTTTGGGGCTGTAGCGTTCACCAAGCAGGCGGCGACCGAAGGGCTCTGCCATTTTCACGATGCTCAGGTTCGGGTCAAGTCTGCCAATCACGCCTTCAAGTGTGATCAGTGCTTTGCCCAGCAGGGCGAGATCGGACGGGATATCGATACGAAATGTACGAATAATGGCGAACATTTCATTGAGTGCTTCGCCCAGGTTAATCTGGGAGAAAGGCACTTCATAATACTGATCACGCAGCCGTTCCAGCTCACCGCGCATCGCAGCGATATCGATATCATCCGGTACAAAGCCCAGCCTCAGAATGGCACGTACCATACTGTCAGTATTTTTACGTAGCATGGCGATCACAAAGCTTGCCAGACCATTTTTCGTATCGCTATTCAGCCGACCCATCATCCCAAAATCAAGATACGCTACGCGTCCGTCACGCAGCGCCAGCAGATTACCTGGATGCGGATCAGCATGGAAAAAGCCATCGATAAAAATCTGCTGGAGCATCGAATCGACCAGACGCTGTGCGACATCAGGCAATTGCAACCCCTGCTGCACGATCTCGTCCGGCTTGCCCATATGAATCCCATCGACAAACTCCATCGTCAGCACCCGTGCGGATGTGTAATTCCAGAACGTTTTCGGAATACGGATACGCCGATCATTGGCAAAATTCTGCCCCAAACGCTCCATATTGCGCCCTTCCACGTTATAGTCCAGCTCCGCACGCATCGATTTGGAAAATTCGTCAATAATCTCACTAATATTGTACTGCGAAACCCAATCCATATGACGCTTGGCGATACCGATCAGATCCTGCAAAATTTCCAAATCACGCTGTACGATGCGCGCCACACCGGGACGCTGTACCTTGATCGCTACCAGCTCGCCCGAATGCAGCTTGCCCAGATGCACCTGACCAATCGAAGCCGCCGCGACAGGTTCCTCCTGAAAGCTTTCCAGCATGTCCTCAATCGACAAGCCTAGCTCTAGCTCGATGATCTGCCGTGCTTCTTCACCAGCAAATGGCGGCACCTGATCCTGTAGCTTCACCAGCTCCTCGATAATATTTTCCGGTAACAGATCCGAGCGCGTACTCGCGAGCTGACCCAGCTTAATAAACGTCGGGCCTAGCTCCTCTAATACGAGCCGGATTCGCTCGCCTACTGTACGAATGCCGTGCACATCTCGACGTGCGAGCTTGAGCGGGATTGACAGCATGCGGTTCAAACCCATTTCTTCGACCATATAACCAAAGCCATGACGCATCAGCGCCATGGCGATTTCTCTATACCTCCCGGCATGCCGGATATGAAGAGACATCTCAGGCTAGTGGCGGCTGCGGCTGATCTTGTTCCTTTTCAGCCAGTCGCTGTTCCAGAACTGTAATCCGTTGCTGCAATTGGTCGATGGTCGCTCGTGTCGGCACATCCAGCTCGGTCAGGGCCTTTTGCACTTGTTGACGAACCCAATCTTTAATCTGGTTTTGCTCCTCTGCACCACGATCCATCAAACGATCCACCAGTGCACGGGATTCAGATGGAGCCAGTTCACCGCGCTTCACCATATCATTGACTGCTTTTTCCACCTTTTCCTTACTTACTACCGTTACGCCAAGTCCAAGAGACAATGCTTTTTTGAACAAATCGCTCATTTCCGTTCCTCCTGACATCATTTGAGTACAGTCATGTGTTTCGTCTACTTCCATTTTGCATATTGGCATACTCCGATCCATCTTATTGCAATATGATCGGTTCATGCCAATATGACCATGCGTCATCTATCTGTTCTTAGTATAACGGTTCTCCGTCCATATGCCTAATCCTGCCTGCATGCCAGCTTTCATTTGAATAAAGCATCAATTACCCGTTATTAAGTGCGGTGAAGCGAGCGTACAACCATAGGAGATACGCTCGACAGAATCGATCATCGTTGCACACCTATACCTTTGACAGGAATGGGATAGCAACATGCTTGCGTCTGCTGTTGGTACCATTCGTATATCATTCCTTCTCTTTACTCCCCTGCTGCCCAGATCATGCTTTGTGCGATCAGACGAAGCAGCTCCGGTTGTTCAAAAGAAGGCGCATGATGTCCTGGCATCACATAAACGGTACGCCCCAGCGCATATTCCGAGCACCACGCCGCAGGCCACATTTCGTCATCCATCACATATTCCATCAAAATCGTTCGCTCTGCGCCGGGTAATAGAGTGAACTCATAGGGCTCCTCTTCCATCACAAAACTGGATATCCCCTTCATGATCGGATGCGCGTGAGAGGACACATGCATTTCCAGTGCACGGTAATCGGTATGACCACGATACTGTGCTCCCATCAGTTGCTTTAACTCGTAACGTGTTTCCTGTAATGAAACGCCGCAATGGAGGATCAATAAGCCGCCTCCATTCGCTACATATGTAATAATACCAGCGGCGTGCCTTGAACTGATCTTCTTGTTGAATGCGTCGGTGTAGACGATGCACAGATCATACGCTTCCAGACGCTCCATTTCAAACATGTCATAATCATCACTCACATGCAACTCCCAACCCTCCGGCATGAGCTTATCGATATGTCCTTGAATCTGGTCTAACGGATGGTACGGTGCGTCATCTCCGTAATCCCCAATCAACAATGCCTGGCGGATATGTGTCTTGGAATTGGAGGTTGTACTCATATATAATCGATTCTCCTTTCTGAATTGGGAAAGTTGGCTTGCTTCGCTTGCATTGTAAAGACGCGCTGATAGCGTTTATCTGACTTCGATCTAACTCAGCACGGTGTTTGTTCTTAAATTTGCAAACTTAGGCAGCCTGCTAAGCATGCAGAATAAGGGAGCATAATAAAGTTCTATCCTTTTCTGCATAGGCTTCATTATGTCCTTACCCGTATTTCAGTTTTATTTTACATATAATTCAAATTTTATATGTTTAGGTGGAAAGATATAGATAAGTACTGAAGCAATATAGCAAGCATTAAGTAGTCGAAGCTTAAAATTCGGGTGTTATTTACGTTAATTCTATTTTTGTTGCTGGTGCGGGTTATTGTTATTTTTCTGCTTTTGTTTCCATTGTCTTGAGTGCTTATTGATGCTGTGTGGCTACCGAACTAGCTATTATGTAGCGATCAGGCTTTATAAAATTAAAACAGCATAATTGCTTCCGTTGCCATGAAAGCATCATGCTGTTCATTATTTAAGAATGTTAGCTACTTTTTTTTACTGCCTTTTTACGAGTACTTTTCTTCGCCTGAGCTTGCTCTTCTGCAAGACGAACCGCTTCTTCTTCGGCTTCGCGCTTCTCAATCACCTGTTGTTCGGCTTGCTGTTTGAGCTTCGCCTCGTATGCTTTTTTCAGTGTGTCCTGAATATCCGCTTTGCTTATTTTCAAATGGCTGCTGAACACATCTGGAAAAACGAAGCTTTTGCGGCCTACATTTTGATCAAATATGACGGTAATACGCTCGTTGTCATTTTCCACTACTTGCCCTACACCAAATGTTTCGTGAATGACCTGTTCGTTAGTTAAGTTCATCATTTGACCTCCTGTAGCTGTAATATGGATAGTTAAGTTTAGAAAAGTATACATTAGCAAAAAATGCAGCGAGCCTGTTAAAAATCGAAGCGATGTTAACAAGTCCACTGCATTTTCTTAGAGTTTATATAGTAAGTATAGCATACAATGGGTGAGTATACGTATATAACATAATGATCTACCTGATCATGCCTGTCACATACCTGCACCTCATCCTCCACTACCTTTACGTCTTCGCTTTTGTTTCTCTACCAATAGCGACTTCCCTTTCATTCTTAACATCTTCATTTTCAACAACAAAAAGCCAGTCACCTAGGGTAACTGGCCTATTTTTACATTCTATTCCTAGACGAAACGACTAAAGCTACACTTACGCCCAGTAGTCCGTTGGCAAATAGCGGATTTGCGAATCCGCCTCAATCGTCAAACGCCCCTGCTCAGCATCAAACTGTACTCGTTCCGGGTTCACATAATACCAGTGCTTAATCTGTGGCTCATTGTCTGGAAGCTCAAAGCGGAACATATTCAATTCCTGCCGAAAACGCAAAATATCCTGCGCCAGCTCTGGCTCAATCCCAGCAAACTCCAGCCGATAGCGTCCCTCTGGCAACTCGGAAAACTGATAATCCAGCGCTTGCCGATTATTATTCAAAAACTCGCGACCTGTTACCGCATGCTTCACCATTACCGTTTCCTTCATAGTCATCCCCCTTGTGCTCAAGGCAAATCAATCAGCATCCAGAATACCGGTTGCTCCGCCGTCAGCTCCAGACGGCTTTCCTGCTCGATTCGTGCCGCATCACGTGCAAACAATACCTGTCCATCGCCAAGACGCAGTGCACCATTAATCACGAATACATACATGCGGCGATTCGGCTGCTGCACAAACTCAATCTGCTCGCCCTTTTCCAGACGACTTAGATAAATCGTGAGATCCTGATGGATCGTCGCTTGATTCTCTCCACCCTGACGGCTCACGACCGGAACCAGCTTCCCATTCAATGATGCTGGATTAAATGAAGATGTCATATACGATGGCGTCAATCCGCGTACCTCCGGTTCAAACCAGAGCTGCAACAGATTACAATCGTTTTCCTTGGACGCATTATGCTCCGTATGAATAACACCAGTGCCTGCGGACATACGCTGAATACCACCAAAGGAGCTTACTGCCACATTACCAATATTGTCCTCATGTCGAAGCTGTCCCTGTAAAATAATCGATACAATCTCCATATCGCTATGCGGATGTGCACCAAAGCCATACGATGGCGCAATCGTATCATCGTTAAACACACGCAGTGGCCCAAAGCTCATATTGTTCGGGTCCTGATATTCACCAAAGGAGAAGCTGTGACTGCCACGCAGCCACTCACGGTCAAAATGAAACCGTTCACCTGCAGGATACACCTGAATCATAGACGGATTGCCTCCTCAAAATTTAAATAGCCTGCCTGATCTGTTTAGATGCAAGCGGCGCCTACATGCACAAAGCTGGATTCGATAGGGTCTACACTCATTTCACTGAATAATTGTAACAAACTAACGAATATAATGTATTATACCTGCTAGCTGACGACAGTTGCAAACCTCTTCTGTCCTCATTAGCATAATCTTCGACCTGTCATCCGACAACTATCATTTGCGGAAGATGGTCGCGTGTATACGATAAAATATTCAAACGCACATACCAGTTCCTTGACGCCTTATTTCCACAAAAAAAACCGCTGCCCCATTCTATATATGGAGCAGCGGCTGAACAATCAAACAAGCCTGAGCATATTTCGTTATATGACTTCCTTATAGTTGATCAAGTTTTACAGCGATATACTGTGAAAATGATCCAGCGTCATCGTTACATCCATTCCACGTACACGGCTAGACATCATCCATGCATAGGCCTGCATTGATCCAATATATACGGAATGCTTCATCGTCTTTACGTTTAAGGAATGAATCCTGACTATCGTCCGTTTCTATTACAGACGGAAGCGCGCCACCAGCTCTTGCAGCTGCTCTGCCAGACGTGTCAGATCGGTTGCAGCACTGGACACCTCCTGCATAGAAGCAAGCTGTTCCTCAGCTGCGGCGGAGATCGTTTCTGTATTGCCTGCTGCCTGATCCGAGATGCTAGCGATATTTTCAATCTCAGCAACAACCGCTTCGGCATCACCCGTCAGTTGTCCGGTTACGCCTGTCATATCGTCCATTTTACGAGCAACCGCTTTGATCGAGCGGTTAATTTTCGAGAACGACCGACCCGACGTATCTACCGCCATAATACCGCCCTCGACATTTTGTTTCGCCTGATCCATAACCTCCAGCGATTGCGTAACCACACCCTGCATACCAACGATTAGATCGCCAATACGCTGTGCCGAATCTGACGACTCGGAAGCAAGCTTACGTACTTCCTCTGCTACTACAGCGAAGCCTTTACCATGCTCGCCTGCACGTGCTGCCTCGATCGAAGCATTCAGTGCCAGCAGGTTCGTTTGCTTGGCGATATTGCGGATCAGCACCACGATACCATCGATTTCGGAGGAATGCTCACTCATCTGATTAATAACTGTACTCAGATGCTCGACCGTTGTCTGGATATCATAGATTTTTTGTACCACATCGATAACCGATTCATTACCACGAGCAGCAGCTTTGGAGGCTTCACCCAGCGTCGTGGTCACCTCGTTTACATGCGTAGACATCTCGGTTACACGCTCCGACATACGATGAATCGCTGTCGCTCCCTCATTCACACTGTTTACCTGACGCTCACTGCCTGTTGCAACTTCCTGAATCGCCATCGTTACATGCTCAACCGAACGACTGGTTTCTTCCGCTCCAGCAGATAGCTCCTCCGAGGCAGCCGATACATTATCGGTCGTATCCCGAACACGCTCGATCATATCACGCAGATTGCCGACCATGACCGCAAAGTCGCGTGCCAGATCACCAACCTCATTATTTTTACTCTGATCAATCTTGACGCTAAGATCGCCCTGACTGATCTGCTGTGTCGTCTGACGAAGCGAGCGAATCGGCTTCATGATCATACGGATGCTGAAAATCATAATCCCAGCGGCGATAACCAGTGCAATCGCTACGATGATCATTGCCGTATGACGAATCGGTGCTACAGCATTATCAATCTCACTTGTATACATCGTGCCGGCAATTTTCCAGCCGGTCAGCTTGTCGGTTTGGAACACCATTTTTTTGCCACGGTTCTCGAATAC
This sequence comes from Paenibacillus hunanensis, assembly GCF_014645615.1. GTDB lineage: Bacteria > Bacillota > Bacilli > Paenibacillales > Paenibacillaceae > Saccharibacillus > Saccharibacillus hunanensis. The sequence continues at coordinate 229,495 of NZ_BMMB01000002.1, forward strand.
ATAATCGATCTGTCCGCTATCTTTCGCATACATCTGCTCCAGATAGTTGCCTGTCGCTACATCGCCCGGTGTACCATTACGGCTAACGATATATTTACGATCCTGATCCAGTACGATTACGTAGCCCTCATGTCCAACCGGAATATCGACCAGCTTGGCGATATTTTGCAGGTTAAGCGATACGCCCAGTACCCCGGAATTGTCCGGCAATGTGCGTGCGATAACGACAACCGGCAGATTGCTGGAGTTGATGACAACGCTTGTCATGACCGTTTTACCTGGCGCTGCGATCGCCATTTTGTACCAATCACGTTCACGTGGATCATAGCCGTTCTCATTTTCCTTTGGGATGGCACGGATCATCGTACCATCCGTTGTCCCTACAAAAGTATCCACGACTTCTGGATGCAAGCCCTTATACTGTGCAAGTATCGGCACAATTTGTGGACTAAAGCGCCCATCCAGCATCGAAGCGTTAAATAGCTTCGACAAATACTCTGCATCGTAAAACTTCGCCTGTAGCGAGCTTTGCACAAAGTTATCTGCTGTACTGACGCTTTGCCCTGCACTGGTAACCAGCTGCGACTGTACCTGATCTCTAGCTTTATCATATAGCGTTAAACTAATGCCAAGACTGGGACCTAGCAAAATAACGATAAAAGCAGCAATCAGCTGATTACGAATCGTCCAGCGAAAATGCTTGCTTTTCTCCTTCTTTATTTTCGGTGCTTTTGGTACTTTTGGTGCCTTCACCGCTTTCTTCACATTGACCACACTCTTTTCCCCTTTAGACATACAATAATTAATAAGACACGGGTATGAAATTATACCTAATATTGTATATATCGCCCTTATGAACCCATTTATTTATACATATCTAACATGGAATGCGAAATTTGCAGAAATGTGAATGTTTCTGCACGATTTTAACCGTTTTACGCAATGATTAATGTTCAAAATACACTCGTCTATATTTCATTTCGACACATTTCACCTATTTTTAGATGATAAAATCCCCTGTGTTTTCAATGACTCATCGTTCATGACTTCTCCACTTCATGCTGCAATTCGTGTAATTTTCATAGCGTTCATATTCCTTCATCAGCGGGCTTTTCTCTTTTAGGACATACAAAAAAAGCGGGATATCTGGCTACTGCGCCATATCCCGCTTTTTTATACATATACAAAGGCTTTTCGACAAGAAACATAATCGTTGAGCTATAAAATAATGCTGTTAGACTAGCTCCCTACCTGCTAAACGCTGTACGCCATGCAGCAGCTAAACGAATAACGAGGATTAGTTCTCCGCCAGACGTCTATTCTCACCGCGTGCCTTTTTGCCGAAAATCACACTATCGAGTGACAGCAGCGCACTACCTGCCAGTGCCATTTGCAAGCTAGTGAACAGCACCAGATAATCGAACTCGGTTCCCATCATAAACGGCTGCCCCATCTTCGCTGTCAGCAAAGCACCTACGATAATCACTGCCAGCACGACACCCGCAATACGCGTGAACAGACCGAGGATCAACGCAATACCGCCAACGATCTCCAGACCACCGACGATTGGCGCGAGGAAGGTTGGAATCCCTACGCTCTGGAAAAACCCCTGCGTGCCTGCAATACCACCCTGGAATTTGGAGATACCATGTACCAGGAAAATAATACCCGTCAGCACACGCACGATCAGCAGACCTACCTCCGCATTTCTTCTAAGCAAATTCATTATAAATGCCTCCTTTGTCGTTACACTACAGTTTGTAGTTTTATTTTATGAAAAGCCGCCCTGTATCGTTATACGAGCGACCATAACACCAATACGCTAAGTACGATTAAAATAGGCAATGAAATGACGACCGACCATAAAGCAAGACGTGGTGAATGACCACTATCAGGCTCGATAATCCGGTGAATGCGGTAGTTGAGCGATGTCTCCGCGAATGAAGAATAGATCATTCGCGATGGAAGCTGCATACGTGCTCGTGAGCTTTTCACCAGCTTGAGCAATGCGCCTCCAATACCTGCGGGGGTGCCTAATTGCTGAATCGCAGCATGATCGGCAAGCACCTCGCGTGAGATTTTGTAATGATTCGCTACATTGCGTAGCATAGGTAGAAACCACAGTGCAAATGCAGCCTGCGTCAGCAAAAAGGTTCGCAGCGGATCACGCTGTTCATAATGAAACAGCTCATGATACACGACCGCCTCTAGCTCCTCATGATCCAGCAGATGTAGTAGTCCCTCGGACAGGATAATACGTCGATGTAGTATCCCCATCGTCAAAGCCAGCGGTTCAGGATGACGCACAATCATAAAGATCGGTTCATCATGTGGACGATAGCGCTGATTAAAGCGCTCCGATAACGCACGGTTTTCCAGCTTACGGCAACGTCGTGCTGCACGATAGGAGCCATGGCACTGATCCATCGCATAGCCTGTAAATAGCACGAATGTACAGATCACCAGCCCTGCTAGCAGATGACTCACCGAAAACCAGCCATGCTCCTGCATCCACATATTGCAAATACGCAGCACATCAAACGGAATATTCCAGCCAAACAGCATATGCATGGCATACATACTCATCAGTACAAACGTAAAACCAGCCATGCCCATCCCTGTGCCTAGCAGACGATCAGAGCGACGTTTCCACCATTCTACCCGTTGTTTTTCCATTGTCTGATTTTGTCCTCCAAGGCTTGAATAAGTTTGGGGTCAACCTCCTCCAGCACATCGACCATATGGTTGACAGCAAGCGAGCCAAATTCCTCCATCAGTTCATGGGTTAATTCTCTGGATTGATGATCCAGAAAGTCCTCACGGCTTTCCAGTGGCACATAGTGGAAGCTTTTGCCTTCCATTTGCTTCTGTAGCGCCCCTTTTTCCACCAGTCGATTCATGACCGTCATGACCGTGTTAAAGCTAAGCGACTTTTCATGATCGAGCGACTGCTGAACCTCCTTGATCGTTAGCGGATGCTCCGCATCCCAGAGCACATTCATAATTTTAGCTTCCAATGGGCCAAAGAAACGATCCAATCCCGTCGTACCTACATTAAACTTTTTAATTTTCATTCTGCTCGCCACCTCACACTACTTATTGTAGTGCTGACCTTTAGAGCAAGTCAAACTCATATAGTTAATTGTATATTAACACATTTTGCGTATCAGTCTATACTTTTTGATAGCTTCTGAGTTATTTTTTTGGAAATAAATGTTTTTTGGTGGGGATGAGAAGGCTTGGGGGGATGGGCATGGGGCCACTCCGGCAAGGAATAAGGGGACGGACTCCGGTCTCGCACAGGAATCTACGGAGTAGGAGTGAAATGTAGATTCCCGTGCTCAAAAGTCGTCCTTTCCCCTTATTTCCTTGCCTTCGTTCCGTGCATGGTGCATCCCTACGCGCTTGCTTATATCCCCCGGGTGGTGGGCAGGGTAGGGATTGGGCAATCGCTACATTTTATATCTTGATTTCCTCATTCAATGCTTTATTTGTTTTCTCATTCCTGCCTTTATTTCTTCATTTTTATTTTAATTTTTATTTTCTTGTTTCTTGTTTCTTGTTTCTTGTTTCTTGTTTCTTGTTTCTTTGGCAAAGTATACTTCGGGAATTGATATGTTGTTCGATAGTTTAATGTCTATTTTATGTAGAGATGTCTGGTTTATATAGCTCTGTGTACATGTATACATCTGTATATAGGCTTGTTATGGAGGTAGATGTGGGGTTCTTTGAGCGTTGGTTTTATAGAGACAAATTGACGAGTGGTGTGCATCTGCACCTTATCGCAGGCATTGGTAAACGCTATTCTATCCGAACGCCGTTTGTTACATGGACGTTGTAACAGGTGGGCGTTCGGTAGGATAACGTAAGGGGTTATGATTGGGGACAATGTGGGATTTTATTGCGTTACATTGTTCATTTATTTTATCTATGCTATTACAACCTAGCATTACCGGGCATCGTTCCAGACTAAGGTCATCTGTACTTCTCCGTTGGTTGCGCTGGGGTCGACGGGGTTAGCTATCAAAATCCAGCTTTCGCCGGTCTGTGCATTATCGCCTTGAATGAGTAGGCCTTCCTCGCTGATCTTCTTGATGGCATCTGGCATATCTACGCTGCGGAAATATTCACTATATGTTTTGGCGAGCAGCTCCATACTCAGCATCGTGCGTAGCGTCAAACGAACAAAGTGCTCCTGATTGTTATCACTACGCGCAGCGGTGACCACGGTGGCATCATCTGGAATGGGGAAATCGGATGGCAAGCCTCCGTTTTGGGTACGTTCTACTACTTGCTGTGCAGCCAGGCTTGCCGCGTCTACCCTAGCAGGCTGAACAGCAACTGAACCGATGAGACACACAGCCGCCAGCACACTAACCATACTCCGAACTGTCCATTTGTTCATGGGCGATCTCTCCTCTACTGTTCCATCGTGAATCAAAAGCCTGCATTCCTGTAAAGCTGAATCGGCATTGAACGACTAACAGACCCTGCGGTGAGAGAAACAAACAGGGAGAAGCGCAAACTCATTATGCAACGCTTCCCCCTGCCAGTACATCTATATGATGGCCATATGGCCTTGTCCGCTGCGGCTTACGGGCTCAGGCGGCTGCTGAATGATAGCGATACATCATCCGACTTCATTCAGGCTCCGCAGTACCCGGCTTCATGCGCCGCAGACAGCTTTGCTGTGGGCTTGTCGAACAGCTCCGTATCCTCTGCTTCTATTTAGGCTGCACATACTTACCAGGAGCGATTCAACAGGCTGTATATAAAAGCATCCGACTTTAACCGTTTAAAGGCCACCCCTTGCATGGTCGATAAGCCGGACACTGGATCACACCAATCCGCGTTATGCGGACCTTACCGGAAGAAGACCGAGCCTGTATACACTGAAGCTTGACCTCCTACCCTCATATACGCAGGGTGCGAATCAATGGTTCACTGATCAGGAGTGTAGCTGGGACATGAATTCGCTAATATCCACGCCGAGTCCCTGAGCGAGACGCATGCCGTATTCACGGTCAGCACGGATAAAGTTGCAAATCGCTCGCAGCTGAATATCCTTTTTCACTCCCTGTAAATCATTAACCAGATTGGACAGTAAATTATCCTTCTCCGACGAATTATATGAACGATATTGTTCACCCGCCTGGGCAAAATCGTCTGTCTTTTCAATTTTCTGACGTGTTACGTGACCTTGCAGCTCGACTTCGGTTTCTGTATAGGCTGGATCTTCAACAGGTCCCTCTGTATAGCTGTTCGGCTCGTAGTTATAACGGCTCGTATCCTGGTTCACATTCATGAAGCCATCGCGCTGGTGATTGCGTACCGGAGCATACGGGCAGTTCACTGGAATTTGTAAATAGTTCGGTCCCAGACGATGGCGCTGCGTGTCTGGATAGGAGAACAGACGACCCTGTAGCAGCTTATCCTCGGACGGCTCAATGCCTGGTACGAGTGCACTTGGTGAAAATGCGGACTGCTCCACCTCAGCAAAGAAGTTATCTGGATTTTTATTCAATGTCATCGTTCCCACGATATGGAATGGGAATTGCTCTTCCGGCCATACCTTGGTTGGATCTAGCGGATCGAACGAATAGTTGTCGATGTCAGCTGGCTGGATCAATTGTACCTTGAGCTGCCACTGCGGGAACTCGCCCTTTTCGATATGGTCAAACAGATCACGAGTCGCATGGTTGAAGTCTTTGCCTTGCTGCTGCTCTGCTTCGCCAGCGGAGAAGCTACGTACACCCTGTAGTGATTCCCATTTGTATTTTACATAGGTCACTTTACCTTCAGCATTCACCCATTTGAAGGCATGGACGCTAAAGCCGTCCATTTCACGGTAATTAGCTGGTGTTCCATGATCAGAGAACAACCAGGTTAGCATATGTGTCGACTCTGGCGTGAGTGTCATAAAGTCCCAGTAACGTCCAGGATTCTGGATATTGGTCTGTGGATCGGGCTTGAGCGAGTGCACCATATCCGGGAATTTGATCGCATCGCGGATAAAGAAGACAGGCAGATGGTTACCGACCAGATCATAGTTACCTTCCTGCGTATAGAACTTGGTTGCAAAGCCGCGCGGATCGCGTGCTGTCTCTGGTGAGCCTACTCCATGAATAACAGTGGAAAAGCGGACAAAGACTGGCGTTTCTGCACCTACCTCTTGCAGGAAAGCAGCCCGGGTGTATTCCTTCATGCTGTTCTCTACACGGAATACGCCATGTGCACCTGCACCTCTTGCGTGTACAACACGCTCTGGAATACGTTCACGGTCAAAATGAGCAATCTTTTCGAGCAGATGGTAATCCTCCAGCAGCGTTGGTCCTCGGCGTCCAGCAGTACGGGAATTCTGGTTATCTCCTACCGGAGCTCCCTGGTTAGTCGTCAAACGGTTATCCATCGTTATCATCCTTTCGAAGCGGAAATCATGCTCGGCTCGGTCTAATGTACCGCCGGGTATTTTACGGTCTGATGATGGGAAATGCTTAGGAATCGTGCGATCGCATAGTAGCGTAAAATACTGGGTAGTCATTAGACTTGCATTTAGACTGATTTCAAAATTTGAATGTAGTGTTATTTTAGCATCGGTGGTGGGGGCGTTCATGAGCGAAGGATGAGTGTTGGGTGATGCTTTTGTGAGGCTTGGATGAAGAAGGGGTGAAGGTGATCAAATGATTTATTTTGAGTTCTTGAAGCCTTTTAAGTCTTTTAAGTCTTTTAAGTCTTTTAAGTCTTTTAAGTCTTTTAAGTTCTTTAGTTCTTTAGTTCTTTAGTTCTTTCGCTTGCTAAGTTGGTGGAGTGGTTGGGGCATCCATCACTTGCGGGAAGGAATAAGGGAACGGACTCGGGTGGAGCCCGGGAATCTTTTAATTTTAGGAGTAAATGAAGATTCCCAGGCTCCAAAATCGTCCTTTTCCCTTATTTCCTTCCCTCCGTTCTGTGCTGCTCGCAACATGTTGACCTGAGTACACATCTAAATTACACATCTAAAAGCGTTTAATAGCATTTTTTAATAACATTTAGCGATGTGAGGCGTGATGATTGAATGATCTGAAGTGTAAGTATACTTTATGAAATGCTAGCTTCCCCTTTATTTGCAATCACTTATACTTACCTATACTTGTCTTTAATCACCTGTAATTAAAGGTATTCGCCTTTATTCACTGGCATTTACTGGCATTCATTTGTACTACTTGTTGTAATTACTTACATTTACAATCAACTACGCATTCAATAATACTTATACTTGTTGCAGCTTTGCCTTTGAAAAGTAGCCTTTGTTTTAAAATAGAGCATTTTTATCAAATTTAACTTTTTCATATTTAAGTCATTTTATTCAGTGTAATTGCAAACCTCCTGATATAGATCATAGATCATTTAAGATGATGCGATTGGCATTGTTAGTTTGAAACTTTCTATCCCGTTCTTGTGCAAATCTATCAAAAAGAAAATGAGCAACCGTAGCTGCTCATCCTTGTGAGGTGAAGTTTGTATATTGGAGTTTTACGATTTACTCATTCAATGCTCTCACCAGTGCCTGGATGTAGGCGTTGCGGAAGCGTTGGCTGGGGGTGGCGGTGGGGGCGACGTTTTCGAAGCCGTGGTAGGCGCCGGGTTGGACGTGTAGTTCGGTGGCGATGCTGGATTGAGCTAAGCGGGTCGCGTACTGGATCGTTTCGTCGCGGAAAGGGTCGAGCTGGCCGACGCACAGGTAGGCTGGGGGTAAGCCCGTCAGATCGGGTGCAAGGCTCGGTGATTCATAGTAGGTGATCGATGCTGCATGATTTGCTGGGTCGTGACCCAGGTAGAGCTTCCAGGCGATCAAGTTATATTCACGGTTCCAGACGAGTGGGTGATGAATCTCGTAGCTGGATGCGGTATCGTTGCGGTAGTCGATCATCGGATACAGCAGTAGCTGGAAGCAAAGCTTAGGGCCTCTACGGTCGCGGGCTAATAGAGCAAGTGCGGCTGCGAGTCCTCCGCCAGCGCTGGCTCCGCCGACAGCGAGTCGGTCAGCACGAATCGGTAGTGGACAGGCAGGATCAACCATCCAGCATAGTGCTGCATAAGCATCCTCTAATCCGGCTGGATAAGGGTGCTCTGGTGCAAGGCGATAATCGGGCGAGACGATGATGCAGCCTGCGGTGTCTGCGATGTCCACACATAGCTGATCTTCGCCTTCGGGGGTACCGAGTATATAGCCACCACCATGTGTCCATAACAGTCCAGGTAACGTCATTTCGGAATCTGTGCTACTAACAGGCACATATACACGAATGCGTAGAGACTGATCACTTCCTCCGACAATATGGTATTCCTGAATCGTGACCCGTTCATTCGGCTCCATTGCGGGTGGTCTGAGCTGACGCGCCTGCTCTAGCTGCTCCGGTAGCTGTAACGGCTGTAACAAACCAAGACTTGCCTTCAATTCAGGGTGAAGCGCATGTTCGAACTTTTCATTATTCATCTTATTCCATCCTCTACTACGAGATTATCTATGTTAACCGGATGACACCGAATGTGGAAAAGCAGACTTGCTTTTCCGCTATCCAACCTGCTCCGGTACAGATCAAGTCGTTTCGCGTTCGATCAGGTATACAGGCAGCATCGTTTCATGTGGAACAATCTCACCTGCCATATGCTGCACCAGCAATTCAATCATGTGTGTTGCCATCTCACGGATCGGCTGGCGGATCGTACTCAGGCGAGGCGTGATCAGTGAAGCCATTTTCACATCGTCATATCCGATCACACACAGATCGTCCGGCACACTTTTCCCACATTGATAACAGGCTTGAATGATCTCGGCAGCAATCACATCACTGCTGGCGAAGATCCCATCCACCTCGGGATGCTCCTGCAAAAATTGCACCAGTTCTCCATTAACGATCTGCTCCTGCGGCTCTGTTATGGTAAGCTGTACATGTAGTGATTGTACATCCGCTGCGGTTAACACAGCACCATAGCCCTGCACACGTCCGCTTGCTAGCATCGCTTCATGATGCGGGCCGCCAAGACCACGATACACATAGGCAGGATGCTTGCATCCCTTATCCAGCAGATGCTGCGCCGCAAGCTGTCCACCCAGCACATTATCTGAGGTGACTACAGGAATGTCCTTGGATAGCTGTCGATCCAGTGATACGATCGGTAACTCCAGATTCAGGTAGTGATCGATCTCCAGCACCGAGCTGCCCATAATGATGCCATCTGCCTGATTCTTTTTCAGCATATCAATGTACTGCTTTTCCTTTGCTACATCGCGATTGGAGTTACACAGCATCAGCTTGTACCCGTACTGGTCAGCTACATACTCCAGATGATACGTCAACTCACTGAAAAAGGGATGCGACACGTCTGGAACGATCAAGCCAATCATATTCGACTTTCTTCTGAACAATGCACGCGCCATTTCATTGGGCTGATAATTCAGCTCCTTCATCGCTCGGTGTACATTATCCCGCGTCTTCTGGCTAATATAGCCGCGGTCATTCAGAACGCGGGACACCGTTGTTACCGATACACCTGCATGTCTTGCTACATCTTCGATTTTGGGCATTTGCTTCAGACCACCTTGCTGTTTACCTTCATTATAAACGGTTATTGCCACGTATACAGTATAACGACCGATGCTTTACTTGAGCGCACCCTCCGTAATCCCTTTAATGATCTGCTTTTGCAGGAACAGATACATCACCAGCACCGGAATGATCGTCATAATCAAGCCTGCCATCAGTGGGGAAAAGTCTACTGAATAGGAGGAGAAGAAATTATAGGTGGATAGTGGCAGTGTTCGATAATCCGGCGACAGCAGCACCAGACTCGGCAGCAAATAATCGTTCCAAATCCATAATACATCCAGCACGATCAGCGTGACAAACACAGGCTTGAGCAACGGCAGCACAATTCGGAAAAAGGTATGCACTCTGGAGCTTCCCTCCATAAATGCAGATTCCTCCAGTTCATACGGAATCCCTTTAATAAAGCCGTGAAAGGTGAATACTCCGAACGGCACCCCAAATCCCGCATACATAAAAATTAAGATCGCCTTCGAATCCAGCAGTCCCAGATTCCCATACAGCATGACCAGCGGAATCATCAGCACCTGAAACGGCAAAGCCAGTGACGCCAGCATTGCAAAAAAGAGCCAGCCATTGACCCGCCACTTAAAACGCACAAACAAATAACCAGTCATCGACGAAAATAACAAAATCACCAGCACCGACAGCACCGTAATCGTCAGCGAATTCATAAATCCATCCCAAAAATTCATACTATCCCAGGCGCTCGTATAATTATCCAGCGTTAGCCCCTGCGGTAAAGATAATGGATTATCAACGAATTGCTCTGTCGTCTTGAATGAATTCATAATAATGATCAGAAATGGAGTCAAAAACACCAGCAGCAATACGTATAACACGATCGTTTTCAGCGAAACTAGCCAGCGCTGCGCAGTCATTATGACTCCACCTCCAAACGCTTCAATAGATACGATTGTGTCAATGCCACGATAGCAACGACTGCAAATAAGACAACCGCTTCTGCCTGACCGACTCCATATTCATTCGACAGGAATGCCTTTTGTACAATATGATACGTAGCCAGCTCGGTCGAGTTAAATGGCCCACCCTTGGTCAATGCCAGATTGATATCATACGTAAGAAATGAACGCGATAACGAGACAAAGATACAGATCACGATCGCAGGCACAGTAAGCGGCAACATAATTTTTCGAATAATCGCCATCCGGCTCGCTCCATCCATATTGGCTGCTTCTAATATATCGCCAGGTACACCAGCAAAGCCTGCGATGTAAATAATCATCAGATAGCCGATCAGCTGCCATGCAGTGACGATCACCAGTGCCCAGAATGCCTTGTCTGTATCTGTCAGCCACGATGTAGCAAACAGTGACCAGCCATACTTTTCCCCGAGGTACGGCAGCACCTGCGAGAACAGCGTCTGCCACAAATAACCGAGCACGATCCCCCCGATCAGATTAGGCGTGAAAAATCCAGTGCGGAGCCACTGCTCTCCCCGTCTGCCACCTGTTAATGCCAGCGCGATAAAGAAAGCCGCCACATTGGCGAGTACAACCGTGCAAAATACATAGCGCAGCGTGAACCAGAGCTGCTGCCAGAATACCGTATCCAGCCAGACCTGCTTATAATTAGCGAGCCCCACCAGGGAACTATCCCCGGTATTCACATCCCAATTTGTAAAGGTTAAATACAGACCTACCACAAATGGAATCACGACGACCGCCATAAATGCAATCACCGAAGGGCCGCCAAACAGAAGAAATATGCCCGTATTGCGCATCCATTGTTTTCTAGTCATGTGGACCTCTCTTTCAGCCGTCATCCTACCGCTGGTTCGCTCACAGGCATATCGTAAATTGTACCTATTCCATCCCACTTCTACCTGTGAGCGAGCGCATGGCGTTATTTACCTGCTTGCGACTTCCAGTATGCCTGCACCTCATCGATCAAGCCCTGACGGTCGATCACATTAGCCAGATATTTCTGCATCGATGCCCCCGTTTTTGCCCAGTAATCCTGCGGTAAATAGTTGATCACACCGATATTAATCGTTTTCTCTTGATCGACGTATTCGTTCACCGCATTGGAGATCACATTCGTGCTCTTCACCTTCACATCCTTGTACGGTAGCGCCAGCCCCATGTCGGACACAATCGCCTTCTGCCCTTGATCGCTCGTCACCAGCCACTCGATAAACTTCTTCGCCGCTTCCTGCTGTGCGGGAGAAGAACCGGAATTGTCGATCGCCAGTAGCTTGGGCTCACTATAGGCAATCTGCGTATTGCCATAATCAGCTGGATTGTTGCTGATCGGCACAGGAATCACTCCAAAGTCCTGATCGCGTCCTTGCAGGGAGCCAATGACCGCCCATGTCCAGTCGCCCATAAAATAAAAGGCTGCATTGCCTTTCGCAAAATCAGAGCTATCCTTGTTGTAATCCGCAGTAAGTGGGTCTTTGCTACGAGCATTATATTTTTTCAATACATCAAATGTATCCATCAAGCCATTAAAAGCAGCGTTATTCGCCAGCGACTGCGTACCGTCCTCCAGCCCTTTGACAAACTTCAGATTCGTATCCACATCTTTCGACTGTAGCGAATACGTCAGCCCAAGATAATGCGCGCCGAGCGACCAATCTGCACCGTGAAGCATAACGGGCGCCTTACCTGCTGCCTGTATTTTTTGAAAAAGTGCTTCCAGATCATCGCGCGTCTTGATCGATGCCGGGTCAAATGTACCGCCGATCGCTTCCTCTACAGCACGTTTGTTGTACAGCAGACCATAGCCCTGAGCTGTCCACGGAATACCGAGGAACTTGCCGTCTAATAACGCATTCTCTACCGCGCCTGCCTTCGTCAATCCTTCGTACTTCGACTTTTCCGAATCGAGATCAAGGAACTTATCCTTGTATTGCAAAATCGTCCCTGGATCGAGGTTGGAGATGGTTGGCGGGTTGTTTGAAGCGAGGAGGGATTGAAACTTTTCTAGCTGCGCCCCACCGATCGGTGTCGGAATCAATTCAATCGTAACCTTTGGATTCTGCTCATGATACGTTTCAAACAGCTTCTCAAATACACTATTCACCTCAGCAGACGTATTGAAAAATGTCAGCTTGACCTCACCATTTGCATCGGATGACGCTCCAGATTTCCCTTTTCCCTGTGAACAAGCAGCCAGGAGCGACAGGATCAGCAGCAGAGCCAGCCATGGCGCAACTTTTTTAAGCATGTAGCAACCCCCTCTATTGATGAATACGTTTACATTTTAAATTCAGCTTTATAATAACGGCTGACTAGGGTATATGTCAATCGATTGACATATGAAAATAAAAATAAAATCGCTCTGCCTCAGAAGCGTCATTTCTGCTTCCGACAGAGCGATATCGTATATGTGTATGCTTGTTATATCAAGCAAATGAACAAATATTATCTTAACAGGTGGTTCAGGACATATCAGGCGCCCTCGATATCGACGTGCCTGGATTATCCGTCTATTCCATCATTAATCTGCCAAACGGTATCCTACACCACGCACAGTCGCAATGTATTGCGGTGCGGACGCATTATCTCCGATCTTTTTACGCAAGCTTTTGACGTGCACATCCACCACATTGCTACCGCCGAAAAATTGCGTGCCCCAGATTTCACTCATCAATTGCTCACGTGACAGGACGCCGCCCTCGCTCTCGACTAGCATTTGCAGCAGATCGTATTCTGTTTTGGTCAGATCGATACGGCGTTGACCACGGTAAACGGTCATCTTTTTGCGATCGATCCACAGATCCTTGAACACAATACGATGCTGTGCATCATCCGCAGCCGGAGCCACTGGACGGCTAGCACTTGAACGAATAACACGCTCCACATGATATAGCCCTTCCTGTGGACGCATTGGCCAGATGAGCAATTCTTCTTCTGTCCATTCCTTCATCCCCAGGGCAAGCATCTCTTCACGAACGAGGAAGATTGCAGGTACATGAGAATTATTCTCATTAATGCGTGACTTTGCCTGTTCAATGTCGGTACTGCCTGCCGATGAGATCATATCGAAGATGTACAGGTCTGCACTGATCGCACCGGAGCCACTATTTTCCCAGCGATGGAATACCATCACATCAAAGCAGCTATCGGATAATGTGCGTGTCAGCTCGTGCACACGGCTCGGAGTTGGACTAATAATTACGACGCGGCGTGTCACTGGACAAGCAAGCCCCATCGTATCGGCATCAACTTCATCGGTCACTGTTCCCCAGTTCAGTGCTGAATGGGAGCCAGAAAGATAATCATTCTCAATTACTTTTTCGATTTGTTTTTGCATTCAGTACACACTCCTTTAAATACAACATGTGCATGATGAACATCGTACCCGGTCTCCTCCGCTACATCTGCATACCATTGAAGCGGTGCACCTGTCATAACCTCGTCTACTCGACCACAGGATTCGCATACAATATGCTGGTGATCATCCATTTTGCCGTCGTAACGGCTGGCAGCCTCACCGAGCTTGAGCTCGCGGATCAATCCATTGTCAGTCAGGTAGCGAAGCGAATTATATACCGTTCCATAAGCGAAATTATGACCACGCTCTACCAACCGATTCATGACGTCAGCGGCAGTCGGGTGATCATCAGCATGATAGACGATATCATATACAGCTTTACGCTGTGTCGTCAGATTGATGGTTTTCACATGGATCATTCCCTTAATTTGATTTTAGAATAAGTATAAATCCATTTTAAATTCGGGTCAATAGCTTTAGAAATTAAAGTGATAATGGTTATCGGTGGGGATGGAAAAAATGTTACTGGGGTGGTATTTAGCAGATTGTGTGGGGGAGCATCATCCACTTCCGGTAAGGAATAAGGGAACGTCCTTCGGTGGAGCCCAGAAATCTACGGATTAGGAGTGAAGGTAGATTCCTGGGCTCCAAAGGCGTCCTTTTCCCTTATTTCCTTCCCTCCGTTCTGTGCTGTTGGCATCATAGAAGTGTGCTTTCGCAGCAAGCGTAATATTGTTTTCATCTTTAGGGGGTGCGGCATTTAAGGTCTTTGTATTTAAGATTTTTGCAGTTATGGTCTTTGCAGTTAAGAACTTTAGCATTTAAAATGTTCAGCGTTTTTTTAATAGTGTTTACTATCTTTTTAAAATAAAAGGAGTGCTGGGTGCACTCCTTTTTGGGATTTGTATTTACTTTTATTTATCCTGTAGTGAGGTGGGTTGAATAAGGTTTTGAGAAGAGAAAGAGCTTGAAAAAAAGTCAGGTGTGATTCTCTTCGTTTGGGTGTTTGGTTTAGTGTGGAAGCTGGGCGATTTGCTAGCTATTTTCTAAGGAATTAAGGTAGAGTGACTTGACTTGTTTTATTCGTGCTTTGTTTTATTTATGGTTGGGCTTGCTGTGTTGCTGTTTATCCAGCTTTATTTATAGTCGCTCTATCCTATGGCTGTCGTTCACTTTCAGTTATGATCTGGCTTTAGTATGCGCGTTATCATATATCATCGGTACGATGACGTTGCTACACTACATGCGTTTCGTATGGTAGGAATGATTGTGAGTGACAGGGCTTGTTATGGGCACGTCGTTGCTGTGAATTGATCACCTAGTCATCCTTTACATCATACAGTACTCTTGCGAGCAGGTTTTGGCCGTAGTTTCCGAAGTTTTTGCCGAAGATCGTGAGGCCGCGTTTGTTGGCGGGGCCGTCGGTTACGGCGATTCGGAAATGGATGTTGCTTTTGTAATCCAGGTCGATGTCGCTCAGGGTGACGTCGGAGATGCGGCAGCCGTCGATGTAGCTGCCGTCCTGGGTGATTCGGATCAGCTTTAGCATGCCGTACTGGTTCAGGTGTGGCGGCCACCAGTCAGGGTTGAACGTGCCGCGGGTATCGCCAAAATCACCAGGACTTGTCCAGCAGCCGATTTGTTTTCCATTAATGTAAAAGAAAATATCAGACGGATAGTTATCGCAGAAGCCAGGCGCTTCGGAGCCTAGCTCCATGGATAGCTGGATTTCGTTAAACGTCTGGTTGGGCTTCAAATAGTTAGGGATGCGGTATTCCAGATAGCCATCGTTTAGCCAGATCATCTCGGCATCGATGCGCAATGGATCGGCAAAGTAGCGTGGGTCATCGAATTCACCGATGATGCTATCGCGCGTTGCCAGACCGCAGGTTGGCGCTGCCTGATAATCGCTGTAGTGCCCGACCTGAATCTCAACCTCATAGCGATTATGAATCTCCTTGGAACGCAGGTCGACCATGAGCTTTTCCTCGTTGAGGTAGCATATTTTCTGTATGCCGTGCTTGCCTACAGCGGTATTGATCTCAATCAGGCCGCTTTCTTCTAGCTTTTTGATGTGCATGGTGATGGCACCGTTGCTCAGTCCGAGCTTGGTTGCCAGATCATTCAGGTTGAGACTCTGATTTTGTGCAAGCAGCTCGATAATTTGAATACGAATCTCCGAACTAAGCGCCTTGAAAATATTAACGCCTGACATCAGGTCCTTAATATAAATCATAGATGGATGTCCTTTCTCCGTTCTGAGCAAAGCCTATCATTTTAGACTATGCACATTTATGTTTTATTTCAGATAATTATAAAGCATTACAAACAGGAAAGAAAGACAAAGCAAAAAAGCTTAAAATCCTTATAAAACGGCTGTTTTTTGCAATTTTATCCCTTTTTCGATTTGTAAACCACCAATATATCAATCTAAACTGATTAATATATATTTAAAATATACCATTGAAATATCATGTAACCGCTTTTATAATGTGATTATATCTAAATTGATTCAGCATTTACTAAACCAAATCATGATCATCCCCAGAGAGGTGGCGTTCCATTTGGAAAAAATCCGCAAGACGAAAGGATTTAAGGTTGTACGCTTAGCTTTGCCGCTATTCCTTGTTGTCGTTATGATGCTAACCGGTCAGTCGCGGGCAATTGCAGCATTCTGGAGTTTGTCGGGTGATATCGCAGTCCATGATCCTTCGATCATCAAGGAGGGCAATTCGTGGTATACGTTCTCTACAGGACCCGGTCTGCAAGTGTTGAAGTCAGACAATGGCACCTCATGGTATCGTGTACCACAGATTTTCCTGAGCGAGCCAGCGTGGTGGAAAACAGCCGTGCCTAATCATAAACAAATGGATGTATGGGCACCGGATATCCAGCAGTATAACGGTAAAGTATGGCTGTACTACTCCATCTCCGCCTTTGGCGAAAATCGTTCAGCGATCGGTCTGGCAAGTGCAAGCAGTATCGGTGCAGGACAGTGGAAGGACGAGGGTATCGTTCTTCAATCGACAAGTGCTAACAATTACAATGCGATCGATCCGAATCTGGTGATTGATGCAGCAGGCAACCCATGGATGGCATTCGGTTCATTCTGGAGCGGCCTGAAGATTGTGAAGCTGGATAAGAATACGATGAAGCCAACCGGCAACATTAGCTCGATCGCCGCTCGTCCGAACAATAACGGGGCGATTGAAGCACCAAGTATCATTTACCGTGGTGGCTATTATTATTTATTCGCTTCGATCGATTCCTGCTGCAAAGGCGTGAATAGCACCTACAAAATGGTGTATGGACGCTCCACCAGCATCACCGGCCCTTATGTCGACAAAAATGGTGTCAACATGCTGAACGGTGGCGGCACAATCTTTGATACAGGGAATGATCGCTGGAAAGGTCCGGGTGGTCAGGACGTTTACAATGGTAACATTATTGCACGTCATGCCTACGATGCGACCGACAACGGTAATCCAAAGCTACTGATTAGTGATCTATTATGGGATTCCAGTGGCTGGCCTACCTACTAAATGAATAAGGGATCAGCATTGGACGATGGCTGTGCGGACAACCAGCTTACGTCATTGCGGAATGAGGAAATATTATATTTAATCCTCTAACAACTCATTATCACAATCCATTTCGATTCACATCGCTATAGCGCCAAACCATACTATGTAGCTATCGGCTGATGTTGATCCCTGTACGCTCAAAAGCAAGCATCTGTTGTTCCTCAATCTTTTACTATTTTGTATACGGTTACATATACGGATCAGGAGGTATCGTTATGTTTACGAAAAAATTCTGGGTGACGAGTATGCTACTTATGCTCGTAAGCGCCCTTGTACTGGCAGGCTGTGGTGGCAATAGCGGCTCCAGCAGTGGCAAAAAAGAGCTAACCTTTATGTTCCGCGGTGGAACAGATGAGCAAAAGGCCTATCAAGCTGTTGTGAAAAAGTTCGAAGAAAAGCACCCTGATGTGAAGGTCAAAATCATCGTAACCGCTGCTGATCAGTATGCAACTAAAATCAGAGCAGCGATCACCGGTAACAGTATGCCTGACGTATTTTACTTTGGACCAGGGGATCTGAAGGCATATGTGAACAGCAATGTGCTGATGAATCTGACTCCATATGTAGAGAACAATAAGGACGTCGACCTCAAGAATATCTGGAAATATGGCGTCGATCTGTACCGCTATGATGGTCAGATGGCAGGTAAAGGCGACATTTACGGCATGCCAAAGGATCTGGGGCCATTCGCACTTGGCTACAACAAAACACTGCTTGAAAAAGCGGGCATTCCGTTACCAGACCCGAAAAAGCCGTACACCTGGGAAGAGTTCGTGAAAGTGAACCAGCAGGTAACGAAGGATACGAACGGAGACGGTAAACCGGATGTATTCGGTACAGGCTTTAACGTACAGTGGGCACTGCAAGCCTTTGTCTGGAGTAATGGTGCAGACTGGCTTGATGCTAGCAAAACAAAAGTAACGATCGACGATCCGAAGTTCGCCGAAGCGCTGCAATTTTTTGCGGATATGCAGAACAAGTATAAAATCACGCCTTCGATTGAAGAAGCACAAACACTGGATACGTATCAGCGCTGGATGAAGGGTGAGATGGCATTCTTCCCTGTTGGCCCGTGGGATATGAGTACATTTGAAAAGCTGCCATTCGACTATGACCTGATTCCATATCCAGTAGGCTCCACTGGCAAACCAGCAACCTGGATCGGTTCACTTGGTATCGGTGTATCTGCCAAAACCAAATATCCAAAAGAAGCAGCCGAACTGGTCAACTACCTGACCGCTTCCAAAGAAGGTATGCAGCAGCTGGTAGATGCAAAGGTACAAATTCCAAACCTGCTCGATATGGCGAAAACATGGGCAAGCGACAAGTCCACCAAGCCAGCTAATAAGCAAGAATTCATCAATATTATCGACGATTATGGTCGTGCGCTTCCAGCTAACTACACGTACAACTCCGAGTGGTACGATCTATTCTTTACTGATATCCAGCCTGTACTGGACGGTAAAATGACAGCGGCAGACTATGTGAAGCAGCAACAGCCGAAGATGCAAAAGCTGCTCGATAAAGCAGTAGAACAGGAAAATCGTTCGAAAAAGTAGTTTTACGTAGCAAGAGCACATGAACAAGTAGCACGAAAGGTAATGCCAGCAGCCTGTACATGTGCTGCTGGCACCTATTTTGCCATCGTCCACACGAGCATTGGAAAGTTCCATACATCCCACCTGCTCATACTAGAAACAGGGGTGACCGTCATGAATATCAAATCCAGTTTGTATCGTAAGGAAATGATTTATGGATATTTGTTTATTTTACCTCCGTTGATCGGCTTTCTGATCTTTGTCCTGTTCCCGTTCCTCTACTCTCTCTACGGCTCATTTACCGATTGGGATGGACTCGGTCAGATGAACTTTATCGGTCTGGACAACTATAAGGATCTGCTGACTGACGATCTGTTTTACAAAGCGATGTTTAACACCTTTTTCCTGATGCTTGGCATCCCGATCGGCTTGCTGCTCGCACTGCTGCTGGCGCTTGGTCTGAATCGGAAAATTCCGGGTACGACGACATTTCGCGTCATTTACTACATACCGGTCATCTCCTCGCTTGCTGCCGTATCCATCATGTGGAACTGGGCATATAACGGAGACTATGGACTGGTCAATCAATTTCTAGCATTGTTTGGCATTGAAGGCCCGAACTGGCTTGCGAATAAAGACACCGTTAAGCCTGCGCTGATCATCATGACCGTCTGGAAAGGTCTGGGCTATACGATGCTGCTCTATCTGGCAGCACTGCAAAGCATCTCGCGCACCTATTATGAAGCGGCAGAGCTGGACGGTGCGAATGGCTGGCAGATTTTCCGCAATATCACCTGGCCGATGGTACAGCCAGTTACCTTCTTCCTCGTCGTCACGAACATCATTGGCGGCTCTCAGATTTTTACCGAGATGAACATTATGACACCTACGGGCGGTCCCGAGTATTCTTCGGCATCGATTGTCTTCTATATCTGGCAAAAGGCATTTGGTAACCTGCAAATGGGCTATGCCTCCGCAATGGCGATGATTCTTGGTATCTTCATCTTTATCATTACTCTGGTGCAATTCAAAATGAATGAACGTTCGGCCTACGATGGAGATTGATGAACCAGGAAAGGAGCAAACCCAGCATGTCTTACAGTCAAAAACGAAAATTAACGAATTCAATCATATTTATCGTGCTTTTGATCGGCGCGGTGGCGATGATCGCACCGCTTCTCTGGATGCTATCCACCTCTCTCAAGGAGAAGCAGGATGTATTCGCTCTACCGCCCATCTGGATTCCTGAAGTATTCCAATTTAGCAATTATACAGCAATCTGGGAAGCCGGGCCTCTGCTGAGCGGTATTCAGAACAGTCTGATCGTAGCGGTCAGTGTTACGGTTATCGGTACATTCACATCCAGTATCGCTGCCTTTGCTTTTGCAAAGCTCAGATTCCCGCACAAGGGCAAGCTCTTTCTCGCTTTGCTCACGTCGATCATGATTCCGTATCCAACGCTAATGATTCCACAGTTCATGATGTTCTCGAAGCTGGGCTGGGTGGATACGCTGTTACCGCTGATCATACCGGGTTTGTTCGGTAATGTGTTCATGATCTTCTTCCTGCGTCAGTATCTGCTGAGCGTACCGGATGCGATCATCGAAGCCGCCAAAATCGACGGTAGCTCCTACTTCCGTCTGTATTCCAGCATCACCTTCCCACTGATCAAGCCTGCGGTAGCGGCGCAATTGATCCTCTGGTTCATGGGCATCTGGAACGATTATCTGGCGCCGATCATTTATCTGAACTCGCCGGAAAATCAGACACTACAGCTCGTGATTGCCAATTTTAACGCGACCTATGCAATCCAGACCGATTATCCACTCATTATGGCAGCATCGATCGTCGCACTACTGCCGGTGCTGATCGTATTCCTTATTTTCCAAAAGCAAATTATTGAGTCGGTTGCGATCTCTGGCGTAAAAGGATAACGGGAAAGGAAGATGGGTGTGAAATCATACAAAAGTGTGGCGGCTTTGATGCTGTTATTCGTAGTCGGTGCAACCGGTTGTGGCGGAGAAGAAGAATCAACGCCACCGCCTACATTTCCCGAAGCTCCTAAGGATACAAAGCTATACGACACGTCCATTCTGAATGACGAATCGGAATGGACAGTGAACAATGCCCATGATCCAGCGATTATCAAAACCGATCTGGGCTACTACGTCTATTCCACCGATGTGCGTGTTGCTGGCGAACCAAAGCCTGGCGTCATGGTACGCAAATCGACCGACCTGATCAACTGGACATGGGTCGGTCAGGCACTACCGGGCATTCCGCAGGAAGCACGCGACTGGACAGGTGCCACCAATCTCTGGGCACCGGATGTGACCAAGGTTGGCGATACATATCGAATGTATTATTCCGCTTCCAGCTTTGGCAGTACACAGTCGGCTATCGGCTTACAAACGTCCACCTCACCCGAAGGCCCATGGACAGATGAAGGCATCGTTGTCAAAACCGCAGCTCAAGAAAAAGATCGTCTCAATGCGATCGACGCCAATCCAATTGTCGATGCGGACGGTAAAATGTGGATGGTATATGGCTCATTCTTCGATGGAATCTATATCGCTGAGCTTGATCCAGACACAGGCAAGTTCAAGGAAAACGGCTACGGTACACGGATTGCCGCTAGAGATCGCGCCACCGCAGATGGTGCAGTAGAAGGCCCTTATATCGTTTATAATCCGACATTTAAAAAGTATTACCTGTTCGTCTCCTATGATTCACTATTTGAGGATTACAATGTGCGCGTCGGGCGTTCAGATTCCATTACAGGCCCCTACACCGATGCCAATGGCAGAGACTTACTCGACACTGATCATTTGCCACAATACGAGGTCGGTACGAAGCTAATCGGTGGCTATCGATTCTCCGAGGGAGAAGGCTGGGTCGCACCAGGCCATAATTCCGTGCTGGAGGATGGCGAAGACTATTACATCGTCCATCATGCTCGCGGTGAAACCGATAAGCACTGGCCGTATCTGCATGTACGCAAAATGCTCTGGACGAGTGGCGGCTGGCCGGTCGTTTCACCTGAACGCTATGCCGGCGAACAGGAGCAAAACATCCTTGCATCCATGCTAGCCGGTACATGGGAAGGCATGGCGATGGACCCGTCTGTCGATGGACAGGTACAGGCGCTACCGTACACGCTCACCGACAAGGGTAAGATCGAAGCAGAGCAAGGCGCTGGCACCTGGACATTTGACGGTAAACAAACGCTGACACTGACATGGACAGAAAGTCCGTGGGGCGGTGCATCCACCGAAGAAATGAAGCTGTTACCTGCCTGGGATTGGGAACGCGAGCAGCCAGCGCTGGTGATGACAGGCATGAGCGACCATGGTATTGCAGTATGGGGCAAGCAAATTCAGGCTGCTCGTAAATAGGACTGCAAATAGGCAATATTCG
Source organism: Paenibacillus hunanensis (assembly GCF_014645615.1). GTDB lineage: Bacteria > Bacillota > Bacilli > Paenibacillales > Paenibacillaceae > Saccharibacillus > Saccharibacillus hunanensis. The sequence goes on from NZ_BMMB01000002.1 coordinate 251,863, forward strand.
CAATTACTCATGCTTGTGGTGCTGTTCCTATGGAATAGTTCTCATAATGAAATACCTGGTAAAGCGGTACACAGAAACAACTATAATTCATCCACTTTGAAAGGGGACTACTCTCATGACCAACGCAACTTCCATTACCTTCAATAACCCTATTCTGGAGCAACGCGCAGATCCGTGGGTATACCGCCACACGGACGGCTACTACTACTTCTCCGCTTCCGTTCCCGAATTCGACCTGATCGAAATTCGCCGTGCACAAACGTTGGAAGAGCTTCGCGAGGCTACACCTGTAGTCGCATGGAGAAAGCCAGCTAATCGCGCCAACATCTGGGCACCCGAAATTCACTATATCGATGGCAAATGGTACATTCACTATGCTGCTGCACGTACAGCCGAGACAAACGACGGCCTGTTCGATCATCGTATGTATGTATTAGAAAATGAATCTGCCAATCCATTGGAAGGCACATGGGTAGAAAAAGGACAGATTCGTACCAAATGGGAAACCTTCGCACTGGATGCTACCACCTTCGAGCACAAAGGTATCCGCTACCTCGTCTGGGCGCAAAAAGACCCGGATATCGTAGGCAATTCTAATCTGTATATCGCCGAAATGGAAAATCCTTGGACACTGCGCGGCGAACAGGTCATGATCTCGACACCAGAATACGATTGGGAGATTATCGGCTTCAAGGTAAACGAAGGCCCTGCTGTACTGCATCGCAACGGTCGCTTATTTATCAGCTACTCTGCCAGTGCAACAGACTATAATTATTGCATGGGTCTGCTGACTGCGGATGAGAATGCTAATCTGCTTGATCCAGCAAGCTGGACAAAGTCGGAAAAGCCCGTATTCCAGACGAATGAAGAGAATGGACAATACGGCCCAGGACATAACAGCTTTACCGTATCACCGGATGGCGAGACGGATATTATCGTATACCATGCCCGGAATTATAAGGAGATTGTAGGCGATCCGCTGTATGACCCGAACCGTCATGCGCGTGCGCAGGTGGTGCAGTGGAAGGCAGATGGAACGCCGGAGTTTGGGGTGCCGTTGCCGGATGGACGTGCTGATGTAGAAGTGAAAGGATAGTTACAGTTATCAAGCCCACTTAGTTTATAAGTACAGGCTATAGTTGATTTTTACAAAATCCATCACTTTCATTATCTCAATGAGAAGAAGCCTAAAGGTTAGTTCCTTTAAGCTTCTTTTCGTCATTAAGGGCAGTGCGGAATACAGTGCTAATTATGCACGATCAATATTATATATGTTGATTTCATTGACTATTCTTTTACATAATAGTAGCTCTGCCTAATCCGTAACCAATAGCCGTCTTAGCACCGATACCATAATCTTCGATTGTACTTATCACAGTCTGTATAATTTGTTTACGCAGTTCAGCACGCAATTCGTTCTTTTTAAAATTCAAACCGATATAGATCATAAATTCGGTATTCTCAATAGCTGGAATAGAAATAATATTAGGAGAATCATTATCCAGGGGTGCTTTCATACCCTTTGAATTGTAGTACTCTTTATAATGCGGTGTCATGACATCATTGACGATATTATATTTCCCGACAGGATATGCATCTAAAAAAATCAACTTTCCAGAAGCACTTTGCTCCTCATCGCTACCCTTTCCAAAACACAAATCCAGATCATTCTTTACTGATATCCGCTGTTGCTCATCTAACATTTCAGCTGTATGCTCATGCAGCCAACAATGGTGAACTACTCCTTTTAAAGAACTTGCAGGTATATACGGAATACCATACAAAGGATGAAGCTTCATTGGACTTATAGTTGTATATGGAGTACCTCCGCCAACACCAAGTAAGAGCCTTCCATCTACTTTATATTTAAATTTCAAATAATCAGGGAGATCATTCATAATCAATTGCTGTCTAGAATGAATAGATTGTAAAGTTAACTTTGAGAATTCGTCATTCTTCTTATCATTAAGAAAAGATAACCGAGGTGAGACTGATATCACTTTTTTATCTTTACGCTCTTTTATCGCATAATTTCCAAAACGATGAAAAGATAAATAGTCGTTCTCACATCCGCCACTTTTCTTTAGAAACTCCACAGCATCTATTGGTAAAAAATCTTTAGGCTTTGGATCATTTTTCCGATTGTTCATTTTATTCAACTTCAATCATCCCCTCTGCAAACCGCTTAATCCAGTCTAGCAGACTCATGGTTTCCCATGTCATACGCTTGTATCCGTCACGAGTTTGCTGAGTAATCGCCTCTATAAGCTCATGATTGCCACTACTCAAAATCCCCTGCTTTTGCATCCATTCATCAATCGTCCTGTAAATGGCTTCATGAGCAACACTTCCATTTTTTTTAGCATACAAAAACGCAATAACGGCAGCATAACCGTTCGTTTGAATCATGGATGGGAGCGAACGTACCAGTGAACGATATTCTTTTTGAACAGATTGAGGCTTAACACAAAAATTTTTCACTTGCTCATAAGCATATGCTGCTCTACCATTCTCAATCTGCTTTATCATGTCCGCTACCTCCTCTCTCCATTTTTACAGCAACAAATCCTTTACCCAATGTAAGATTCGCTCCAATTTGCATTGTCTCTGGAATCCATTTTTCGATGATCACATTAATATTTTCTGCTTTTTCTGCCTGGTATTGGGCTGATGTCGCTTTATGTTCATCTGAAACGAATACTAAACTATATAAAATACTTTCTGATGGCAAATACTCTTCATTAAATAATCCATTCCCATCAACAGTTCCGGTTTCGTCGTTGATTCGAATACGCGTTATGATCTCTGTAGACAGTTGCACAAAATCAGCAAAGTCATCATCCGATACGATGATGGCATGACTCTCTAAATGACGCTTTATAAGCTCACTAGCAGGCAATTTAGATATCAATTGCTGAATAAATGTAGAGAATACACCACTGGTATCTGTATTCACATCAAAAACATATTCTTCTAGCATAACTTTATTATCACTCACAATACGACTGGGTGAATTAGTTACTAACGGAATACTGTTCTCCAGATCCGGCAGAACCAGATCATTAATATGAACTAGCTTCATATCATCAATAAAGCGCTGTAGTACAAATGGACAGGTAACCCATGCAAATACCCCTTTTACCGAACGTACTGGAAAAAATAATAAGCGTGCATCTGAAAATGAAAGCGCAGAAGCATAAAGTTCTCCTTGATCGGTTGGACCAAAAAAGCGTGCCACTTCTGATTGCTCTGCATGCTGTCCAACTGCACGCCGTATGCTTCCTTTGAGACTAGAAGCTTCAACTTTTGGAAAACGTGTATGTCCTTCTCGTTGAATCGGTAAGTCGACTACACCTAACTGACTATCTCCGCCGGCATGCATAGAGGTTAAAACTTGAAAAAATAACGCGCTTGATTGTTTATACATCCATATGTCCCCCTTGGTTTGCTCCAATTGCCCCTATCAAACTGTATCCCAAACCTCTGTCACAATATCTCATGCGATTCCAATTTTCATATACAAAACCATATCCTTCTCGATAGTCACTAATACATTTCTGATGAAACAACTTAACAGCATCATCAAATTCTCCTTCAAGAATTTCAAAAAAGTAGACGCTTCCGGCTGGAACGGCATAACGCATTTCTTTAGGTTTACGTTGCTCAAAAGCAAATCCACCAATAGCAATATGACGACCTACAGCCGCACTGATAAGTCGAACTCGAATTCGACGCTTTTTGTACGCAAATACACCTTCTTTGGAATCAGGATCAATCCACCACGGAATCCAGCCATGCTTGAATATAGAAGGTGTCGCTAAATACAACTTAAAATATTTTTTAGTGGAAGATATTGTTCTAATCGCAGGCGTAGTTCCTAATACGTTAATACTTGCTGCTTTCGCTTCTCCACCAAGTCTAATCACACTCGGAGTCGTGATAGCTATACCATCTGCTTCTACAACCAGACTACACTTCTGCTCTTGGAGACTTCCCTGCTTCTTTTGATTTAGGCTGATTGGACGTACCTTCTCAATGGCATACCATAAGCCAGCTTGTGTAGCTCCTGTAGCTGAATCTATTTGTATACCCACATGCCTCTCACGATCTATAAGTCTCGCTAATGACGTACACGGTATATTTCCTAGATTGCTCTGCAAATACTGATTAATCCCACCCTCATCCAGGTAACCGCCACCTTTCAGTTCTGGCTCTTTACCTTTTCCTAGTCCTTCTCCAGACAATACAAATGGAAGTGAGTAACTACCTATTGGAGCAGTTATAAGTGGCATGATCTGAATTTCATTAGTTGGTAATACGATGGTATCTAATGGTCTAGGTAACATAATCCTTCCATCTACCATAATTCCATTAAACCCTATTTTTAATTTTCTACTAATCACTGTCTTATCGGGATGATCCGATGTATCTGCATACCTTAATGCTCCTGCATATACGGATGGAAAAGGAGGAAATAGACTTACAGCACTCTGACTAAGTTCAGCATCAAATGGAGAGGCATTTCTAAAAAAAAGAGTATCTATGGCATCGATTTTATAAAACATCAGTTTACCTCCCTTGAAACAAAAGCTACAAACTGCAAAAAGGACTGAAACCTCTCAATATCACTCTCAAAATCTAAATATAATTGATATAACATGCTAGATTGTTGGTTAAACTCATCCTTAGTAAGCAATGATGTGCTTTGTTGCAGGGCTTGTTCAATCAAAACCTGAATGATTCGTTGTTTATTGTCACTTTTCACTGATCCCAGTCTGGTTAATGTTTGATTCAAATTATAAACAAAGGATTTAGAATATTCTTTTTGAGCTAAGGAGACAATAACCTGGTTTATAAGTAGTAGGATTTTTCCATCATTTCCGAAGCTAGATTGGAAAACCAGCTGATCTCCGCTCCGCTTTACCAATCCAATCGCAAATGCGTTTTTGTCAGCAAATGATTCTTTTGCTCGTTTCTCCATGTCACCTGTTTTGGCAAGTATCCTATTAAGGGGTTGCATCAAATGTGCAATCACAATACCTGCTGAAAAGGTTAACGGTTTACCATACGAGACAGGCGCTTTAACATTGGCAAGAAAATCTTGTCTAAGCTCATACATGGTTTGGAATAGTTTATCTAGAGGAAGAAAACCTAAAAAATCTTCCCCACCTGCATAAATACAAATGCCGCCTTGCTCGACTATAATTCTTCTAACTTCATTAGAGAATTGACTGGTCTCCTTACTTAATTTCTCCTGTATCTGCTGGTCGGCGTAATCGTTATACACTTGCCCCATACCATCTCCATCAAACTTCACAATTGCATAATATGGACTGGTTCTAACCGAACTTAGACTAATCTGCTGATTTAAGGCTTGTGAAATTCGAATGTGTTCAAGGCTATATTCATCTGTAGATAATTGCTGTCCATTTTGTAAATCGAATAAAGCTTCAGACGCTTCATTTTGCAACAAAGGTAACTCGTTATACTTTTCCTCGCCCAAACTATTTTTTAATAACATATAAGCCACAGAACTAATATTTAATTTGTAATCAGGCAATTCTTTTACGTGGAGAAGATGTAGCATTCGTTTAACAAAAGCAATAGCTGATAATCCCTCTCCTAGTTTGAGTGCATATTTGCAAGTACCTATATTCGTCACATCAATTGCGCTGCTCGCATCTACGAAAGAAGGCAGCATGCCATTCGCTCTACGTTTTACAATGATTGCATTATATTCAGGGTACAGGTCACATTTACGCCCAACTGGCTCGTTCATTTGCTTAAAATAACGAAGCCTTTTAATGTTATTCAAGCTGGCATTGATATATTTATATGCAAGTTCATAAGTCGGTTGCTGCTCAAATACCCAGTACACTTCAAGAAAATGTTCGATTTGTTGCATAGCCATTGGGTTGGGAGACACATTACTTGCCGAGAACACGTTCCTACATATGTCTACGAATCGCTGTTGTACAAACTTGCTTATTTGTTGCCCAAGCTGTTCCTTCTCTGTTTGACTGTACTGATCAACTTGCGCAATTAAACGATTGGGAACATTGCTTTGCGCTTCAAGAGGAAATACAATTTTAAGACGTGCATCACGATTATGTAGCTCTTTGATGACTTCTTTCATTAAATAAGATAATAGGTAGCTTCCAGCATATAGATCTCTTGCCTTCCTAGAATTCTCAATGAAAGGTTTAACTGGACCAATTGCAAACAAAAATAAAGTAGTGTCCATTATGGTGCCTCCTCAATATAGGAGATCATTTGGTTGCGTTCCTCATGTTCTTCATCCAGTATTCTATTGCGATCTACTGCTTTTACAAATGTATATACTGGAATCAATATACCGTCACTCGTTCGGGTGACACTGATAATTAAAGAAGATGCAAATTTCCCTTTATTTACATGTCCTGTTGCAAAAGATTCGCCTTGGGGCAGGATATAGAATTTTTTGATCTTATGCGATGCTTCATCTACATTTCGCAAATATGATTGAATATTGATTATTGGTTTCCCTAAGTAAATCTGTTCAATAACAGGTCTTTTATGCTTCTTCCAAATCGTAATGATTTGAGAGTTAGAGTTGATTCTAATTTTTCCATTTTGAATGATGTAAGGCGAAGGCAGATTTTCTAAAGAAGCTGTTGAAGTATTTAACGAATTCAATTGTTCCACAATCCAGGGTAATAATGTTTCTTTCGTTAAATGCAGTTTGGGTTCCATCTCTGTAGCTAGTGTAATACAGCCCCTTGCTCTACGACTGCGCTTTCCGAGTCCGCCAAGTATGGAAGAAAGAATTAACCAATTTTGGTAAAAAGCTATCGATTCACCTTGATTTAAAATTTTGCGAAGTACAATACGATAAGTCCCACCTACCTCTAGACATTCCATCATACTATCTCGTGTATCTGTTTTATGCAGTAGCATCGGTTTTTTTTGCACATTCCAATTGGTTTCAGTTACCTGCAAACGAATTGGAGAAGCATGATGCTCAGCATCGCCGAATAATTGAGACTCTTTTTTATATAACTCTTTTGTTTCGACGATATGGCTAGCTATTCTAAAGGTAGAACGCATCAATGCTTTTAGTTCAGATAGACGAAACTCTGCTTTTCTATTATTTCCACCAGCACTGAACATTGGAGTAATAATATCACCCTTCATTACGAGCTTCTCCATAAGACACCTCCAGACGTTAGGAATTGGTTTTGTTAAACAGATCTACATAAGCTTTGTGTGGAAACCACATTGGATTATTAATAAGCATAAGCAATTGATTTAGCTGAAAAGTAAAGGATAGTAAAGAAACTTCAGTTTCTTCATTGTTAATAATTCTTTTGACTTGATAATCATCAATTGAAGCGTCTAATTTAGACTTCGGATCGTGTTTTAAGCTTTCATCAACTGTAGTGTCATTATGATTGAGAGCGTAATACCATTCACGTAATTTATCTATTCCTTCATTGCGATGAATCTTAATTTTTTTACTTTCTAAGTCTACCTGTAATGTAAAATCAAATAGATTCATGTTTGTGTTGTGCGCATCTCCAAGACAACAATAAATCAGAATCGGCCGTGTAGAGGTTTGGGTCTGCGGTACATCACCCGTATCTCCAGTTACTATATTACCGTTTATTCTAGCAATCGATTGACGAGAAGTTTCCATATTCTTAATGGTACTCGTCCAAGTTTCTAAAGATCCATAGCTTGCAGATAAACTCTTGCATTCTATAGCCACAGCGACAGCTTCAATAGGAATAAATTTCAGTCTACCTTTACGGAAAATATACGGTGTGTACATCTCATCCAAAATAGCCAAATCCACTTCTGGAGAAACATGTCCTTTGGAGTCAATAATAAACACCGACTGTTCTACCACAAATTTTTTAGGAACAATTTGAGTAAATAATTCTGACCAAATATCTTCTCTAAACCCACCAATAGTTGTGCCATGTGGTTTAAATTTAAAAAGTAATTGGCTTACTTGAGAGCTTTCCATTTCCACATAATTATCAATAATTTCATTGATAGTTCGCATATCTGGTTCTAATTTCTTGTTCTTATTTACCTCCGACATACAATATCCTCCTTTTATATGTAAATAATACTTTTTTATCATAAAATTGATTATTTAGTACCTGATTCACACTATACAACTCTAAAGGTATTTGAGTCTACAAACATTTCATGAATGTAACTAAAACAGAAGTTTCAATATCAAATAAAAAAGAAGACCTTGAGATGATCATCTCAAGGTCTTGAACTAATTATTTTGAGTTTTAGTCAATGTCAAGCTCTTTACTCCCCGCTCAACACCTTCTCCACCGCATCCACCACATCACTACTCAGCTTCATCCCTGACGCCCCGGCATTCTGCTCCACCTGCTCTGGACGGCTCGCGCCAACGAGCGCACTGGATACATTATCCTGACGCAAAATCCATGCCAGAGCTAGGTGTGTCAGTGAGATGCCTGCTTCATCGGCAATCGATTGCAGCTGGCGTACCTGCTCCAACCGTGCTTCCGTAATGCGCTTATCATCCCAGCCCAGCTTAGCGGCGCGGCTATCGGCTGGGATATCCGTAGTGGATATATATTTACCTGTCAACAACCCCTGCGCCAGTGGCGAATACACAACCTGACCGATACCGTATTTCTCACCTAGCGGGATCACTTCTTCTTCAATATAACGGTTGAACATATTATAGACGGGCTGGTTCACGACGATGCGATCCAGCAGGTAGCGATCGGCGACACCGACGACTGCTTGCATCTGCGCCGCTGTCCACTGGCTTACGCCTACATACAGCACCTTGCCCTGACGGACGAGATCATCCAGCGCGCGTAGCGTTTCTTCGATGGGGCTTTCCGGGGAGAAGCGATGGCAATAGTACAGATCGATATAATCATGTCCAAGACGCTTCAGGCTGGCATCGCACTGCTCCATAATATGCTTGCGAGACAAACCATGGTCGTTAGGGCCATCGCCCATATTACCGAATACTTTGGTAGCAAGCACATACGATTCACGCGGATATTCATTCAGCGTAGCACCGACGACCTTTTCCGCTTCGCCACGCTCGTATACATTGGCTGTATCGAAAAAGTTGATGCCCAGCTCATACGCACGGCGAATCGATTGCACTGCATTTTCACGCTCGACATAGCCTCCGTATGTAAGCCAGCTGCCCAGACTGATCTCACTTACCTTCAGTCCACTTCCACCTAATCTTCTGTAGTTCATTGTCATTGCTTTTCCCTCCCATATATGTAATCCAGTTAGTTGCAGATGTATGTGCCTGTCTGACCCTGGCAATTTTAACTCTCTAAATCGTTGATCCAGCAGCAGGTATACGCTTACAACAACTCTCCACCCCCATTGTAGTGCTGTAGATGGCGATTAGGCAAGCAATGCTTGTGTTTATAAGTATATAAGCCTATGGTGCTGAAGTAGCAGACATGTGATATTGGAAGCTTTTTAGATTCTGATGAATCGTTCTGCAAGTGAGCTGCGTAATATAACAGATAACTGCCGCAGCTTGCCTGTGATTCCATATGTTCCGCTTGCAAATACGGCATATGGCAGCATACATACAGCGATACGATCTTAGATATACACCTCATCATTACTCCACACTACTCAATTCGATTCAAGGGGGCATTCCTACATGCTGCAAAACCGCTTTTTCCGCCTTGGTGCGGGTATTGCACTCATTTTACTCATTATTTATCTGGGTACGTTAGTTGATTTTATTTTCGTACCGATTCGCTCACTGATTAGTCTGACCATTGTACCGCTGTTGATTACAGCATTTCTGTACTATCCGCTGCGTCCGCTCGTGAATTATTTAGAAAAGAAAAAGCTGCGGCGCTCCTGGTCTATTTTATTACTCTATCTACTCGTGATTGTGATTCTCGTGGTATTCAGCATTATTGGCTGGCCAACGCTTCGCGACCAGGTGAAAAGCTTTATTACAAGCGCGCCTGACTTCACACGCAGTATTATCGCGCAGGTGCAGGTTCTGGAAAAACAACCATTTGTACAGCAGTTTATGCCTGCGGGTAGCAGTGCCAATAGCTCGGAAATGCTGCAAAAGCTAACCGAGTACCTGAACACAGTATTTGATTGGCTGTCTGTGCATATTTCCGGCATGTTCTCGTTTGTATCGAACTTCGTGCTCGTTGTCGCAACTGTGCCGATCATGCTCTATTATTTGCTCAAGGACGACCACAAGCTGGCGACTCGCTTGCAGCAGTTATTTCCAGGCAAATACCGTGAAGATGGCAAAACGATGCTAAATGAAATCGACGATGCATTGAGCAGCTTTATCGCGGGTCGTGTACTTGTGAACTTCGCGCTCTGTGTACTGCTGTATATCGGGTTTCTGATCATTGATCTGCCGTACTCGTTGCTGCTCGTCTTTCTCGCCTTTTTCCTGAACTTCATTCCGTACATCGGGGCGATTCTGTCGGCAGTTCCCGTAGCGATCGTCGGTCTGATCGAGTCACCGATGATGGGAGTATGGTCGATCGTCATCGTGATTGTCGCTCAATTGATTCAGAACAATCTGCTGGAGCCGATCATTTTCGGGAATCAGCTGGATATTCATCCATTTACGATCATCGTGCTATTGCTCGTTGGTGGCGATATGGGTGGTATTCTTGGGATGCTGCTCGTTATTCCAATCTATATGGCAGCCAAAATTAGCATCGTACATCTGTACCGCATGTATCTTAAACAGAAGGTTAGCAGTGAATTAGAATGAATACAGACCGGAGTGAATGAGCTTACTTGCTCTCGCTCCGGTCTTTTTTTGTTTGATGCGGCTAAAACAGAGCTAACAACATTACACTCCATAAATGCAATTTTATGGTCAAATATTCGGTTATCTCGGAAATGATATGTTAATAGGGTTATGCGATGGCCATCGTGACCACTCTTTCCATAGAAGGCATTATTGTTAGTGTGTGGCAGTAGCGGTTATACGTTATGGCCGATTCGGTAGAGCACATCATGGATATGCAATTGTGCTGCCGTACCGTGGTAGCTGTCCCGACACCTGGCAGACTTTAAGTGAAATCACCATACACGTACAAATCCTGACCCACTTCAAGCGATAACAACCAAGTATAAGGAGGCGTTACATTATGTTCTTTCACATTAAAGAATTACAATACACAGCCAAACCGGATAAGCCAGATCCCGTCTATGCACGCAAGCTGCAAGAGGTGCTAGGTGGACAGTATGGCGAGATGTCGGTACCGAGGAGATCGGTCACGTGGAAATGCTGGCAACGATGATTGCTCAGTTACTCGATGACGCACCGCTCGATCAGGTCGAAGCCGCTGCCAAAGACCCTGCCATTGGAGCCATACTGGGCGGTATGAATCCACAACACGCGATCGTATCCAGTCTGGGCGCTCTTCCATCGGATAGCGTAGGCTACCCATGGAACTCTCGCTATATTGTAGCGAGCGGCGATTTGCTGTCCGATTTCCGTGCCAATCTGAATGCGGAATCTCAGGGTCGTTTACAGGTTATCCGTCTGTATGAACAAACGACCGATCCGGGCGTACGCGATCTGCTCTCCTTTATGATCGCACGCGATACGATGCACCAGAATCAGTGGCTGGCCGCCATTTCTGAGATCGAAGCCAAACAGGGCACGATCACGCCTGCATCCTTCCCGCTAGAACTGGAAAAACGCGAGGTCGCTCACCAGTTCATGAACTTCTCACAGGGGGAGGAAAGTGCAGCCGGATGCTGGGCAAGCGGCCCATCGATGGACGGTACAGGCACATTTGAATACGTACAACAACCTAAAGCCTATGGCCAGGCGCCAATTCTCAAACCAGCGCCTGATATTATGCATTCCCGTCCAGAGCAGGCACCGAGCATTATTAATGTCGGTACGCTGAGCAAATAGTACAACTGATTCCTCGGAGCATGCAGCGAAGCAGAACGGCATGATTCCGGGGAATTCCTTATTCCAATCATGTCATTTGTCGTTATACTATACCAGTTGCAAAGGAGAATGAATAATGGACTCTCAAACAACCAAAACGATTGCTATCGGAGCTGTAACAGGTGCGCTGGTCGGAGCTGGAGTTGCTGTACTCGTCGCTCCACAGCAAGGACAGAAGGTACGCGAGAAGCTCGCTGAAGTATCCGAGCTGGTAAAGGAAAAGGGGCCATTGATTAACGAAAAAGGTCATGAAATCGCTGAGAAAGGGCAGGAAGTGGTCGGTGCGATCAAGGAATCACTGCATACCGCTCAAGATTTCAAATCCGAAGCAGGCGCTGCGATCAGCGAAGTGAAGTCAGAGGTAAAAGACTTCCAGCAAAACAATCAGCAAAATAAAATCGGCAACTCCTCCAACGTACGTAGCATCCAAAGCTAACTTTCGTTACCATCATCAACAAAAATGTACTATGTATCGCTCGTTACACAGCAGCGCTCATTATTAATATTTAACAATAGATATCATCAAAAAACCGCTCTATGATCGTATAGAGCGGTTTTTCTATTTTAATATAGTCATCAGCAAGGCTGTTGAACCTACATGGTAAAAAGGAATCAGTCTCACGTGTTGCGAACACCGCAATGGATCTGTGAAGCGTTGATTACATTAATCGAGCAAGCTGATTTTGCGGCATTATATGGCGTGACGCACCAGTACAATCTGCCGCTTCTATTATAGCCTGCATCGCATGACCGATCAGCTCCACATGGATAGTAGTACAGTGGCAATAACGACAGTAAGCGCCCCACCAATTCGAGTGGAAATCTGTGCAAAAGGCATCAGCTCCATTCGACCGGAAGCGGATAAAATCGCTACATCGCCCGTTCCACCCAGACCACCTCGACAGCCGGTAACAATCGCCGCTTCCACCGGATACATCCGTACCCACTTCCCGACAACATAACCACTCACGATCATCGCTAGAATGACCGACGCACAGACGAGAATGTACGAAACCGATAGAATCGCTGCCACATCACCCAGTGGAATGTACAAAATCCCCAGCCCCACCATGATCGGCCACGTCAACGTACCGGAAACGAATTTATATAGCTGGTAGGCACCCTGTTCGATTTTTTGCGGCAGTAGATTGGTGACCTTGAGCAGTGCCGCACCAAAAATCATCAAAATCGGCCCTGGAATGCCAACAAATGGAGACAGCAAGTGCCCGGTAATGAACAATCCACAGGCAAACAGTAATCCCGCTCCCATCAGGGCAAAATCTGGCTTTAAGCCGTCATATACACTACCACTCATCATTTTACCATTCTTCTCTTTGACCAATACGCCATTGCCCGTAATGGCGCTGTTGTTATCCGCCATTTTTTTCAGTACGCCTGCACCGATAATCGCGAATACATTTCCGATCACAGCGGCTGGAATCATTTGAGCAACATAGCTTGCCGATTCACCACCGAGAATTTGCGAGAAGGCAATCGATAGCGGCAGAATGCCTTCGCCTACTCCACCTGCAATGATCGGTACGATAATGTAGAAAAAGGCATGATACGCACTGTAGCCGAACAGCATCGCTACCGCCAGACCAACCGCAACCGCTGCCAGTGTACCTGCAATCATCGGAATAAAGATGCGAATAAAGCCATGAATTAATGTTTTACGGTTCATGCCAGTAATACTACCTGCCACCAGACACGATATATATAAGTACAAAAAGTTGGATGTCTTCATCAGCGTCTGCACCGAGTCAATCACTGGTGGATTCAATACATGCCAGAAGACGAGGAACGAAGGAACCATCAGCGATAGAATCGCTGGCCCGCCGATATGCTTGAGCAACGGTAGCTTGAAGCCCAGCTCACTGAGCAGCACCCCCATCACCATAATGACAGCCAGACCGCCGATCATATCGTTAGGCAACTCCCCTAGCGCAGCCGCAGCAAAAACGATCACTGCCAGCAGCACATATAACGGTAGCGGAATCGCTCCGATTCGGATGTGTCCAAGCTGCTTGAGCGGAGCGGGAAGCTTGAGCTTGCCTTCGTTAGCCGGGACATGTCGCTCTTCTACATGATTATGAATCGGATGCTGAATTGACTTTTCCATCTTTAGTTTACCTCCTTTGTCGGGCAAGCGTTCTGTTTATGTGATGGTGCTTGCTCGTTACAAGATCATAGTAAACTTTTTGAAAGCGCTTTAATATTTTTCTAAGTATCGATATCTTTTTTAAACTTTTTAAAGTGGACGTTAGTTATGACATGTGGAATAGATATACACTTCCATTCTCACTTATCTGTCTACCGAAGTTCATCCAGAATTACATACAAAAAGAACTGCATACAATCTGTAGCAGTTCCACCCCATGCGTATCCATAATCTTTTTTCACTTCAGCGGCTCTGCTACTAGCATTCTTTCAAGTTCACTTATCCACTCACTCTATCGCTCTTCAAATATATTTACCAATAATCGCATCTGCACCGGATGTAGTGCGATAGCGTTTGACAGGTCGGCCGATCGTGCCATAGGTGGTTTCCAGCTCCAGAATCCCTAGCTCCTCCATCGCGGTCAGGTATTTGCCAACAGATACGCGGGATAGTCCGGTTTGTCCGGCGATTTCCTCGCTAGAGAAGATGGGAGCGGCGTGTGCGCTGATCGTGTCCCAGATGAGCTTGAGTGTGACGCGGGTGAGCCCTTTGCCCAGCTCTGTTTTTTCCGGTGCCTGCCCAGGCTGGGTGAGTAAATCGAGCTCTGCCTGAGCAAGGCTACTGCTGTTATATAACAGAGAATGGCGCTCACGGTAGGCGGATAGTGCGGCTCGCAGGCGCTCAAATTCAAAGGGCTTGATCAGATAGTCGACAGCGCCGTTTTGCAGGGCATACCGAATACTTGTCTTGTCGCTGGCTGCTGAGATGATGATCACATCCACCTCGATATTCGCGTGTCGGATATCGGCAAGCAGGTCTAGTCCGCTATGCTCTTTCATGTAAATATCGAGTAGCACCAGATCGATATCATGCTCTGGCTGTTGTAATATCTCCAATGCCTGTTCAGTAGAGCCTGCCCAGCCTGCACAGTGAAAGCCATCTACCTGACCGAGGTAGAATTTATTCATTTCGGCTACCATTGGATCGTCTTCTACAATCAGTACGTTAATCATCTAATCACCACGCTTGATAGAATAAGGAATCGTGAATTCAAAGGTCGTGCCCTGATGCTCATCACTGATCACACGAATATCGCCGCCCAGCTTATCGACACTACGGCGTACGAGATATAAGCCAACGCCGCGATTTGGCCCTTTGGTAGAAAAGCCCTGCTCATACATCTGCTCTAGTAGCTCGTCCGGTATGCCGATCCCGTTATCGCGCACTGTAACAGCCAGCTCCTCGTCATCATAATCGAAGCCCAGCTCGATCTCTGGCTCTGCGGATTGACGCGATGCCTCCATCGCATTTTCGAGCAGATTGCCGACGATGGTTACAAGCTCATACGCTACTTGTGGCTCTGCCGACTCTGGTAATAGCGCATCTTCCTTTAACGTCATGCGTACATGCAGCTCGCGTGCACGGCTCAGCTTACCGATCAGAAAGCCTGCGACGACCGGGTCCTTGATCTGCTGTCTAACGGTGCCTGCTTCCATTTGCAGACTTGGCACGATACTGCGAACGTATTCCTCCAACCGATCATACTGCTTCATATGTAGCAGTCCCATCATAATATGGAGCTTATTCATAAATTCATGCGTCTGTGCGCGTAATGTATCGGCATACATCGAAATCCCCGATAAACGCTCCATCAACCTGCTAATCTCCGTCATATCCCGGAAGGTCGCAATCGCTCCCTCGGTCTGTCCGTTCACCTGAACAGGTTCAACATTAACTAGCAGTCGATGCCCATTAGCGGCAATCTCCACATCCTTGAGCGGTTCACCTGCCAGTGCTCGTTCCATCTGTAACAACCGCAAAAATTCACGAAAGCGCCGCTCGTCCCCTTCACGATCGCCAGCCGCTCCAATCAATCGACTTGCTTCCGCATTGGCAAGCGTAATTTGAAATCGCTGATCGACCGATAAAATGCCTTCTTTTGCCGATTGTAGCATCGCACTACGTTCCTCCAGCAGACGTGCAATCTGCTCCGGTTCCATGCCAAACATGAGTCGCTTGAACTTACGTGCCAGCAGTACAGCGCCGATCGTACCGAGCAATGCGCCCAACGCGATTCCCCAGTACAGTATCCATTTGTTATCACTAATCGCTGTCATCAGCGTTCCGATCGACATCCCCACCGCGACGGCACCAACCTGCTTGCCATTCGCATTATAGATCGGTTCGAAAGCTCGAATCGATCGCCCGAGCGAGCCATCTGCAATCGATACCGTCTCCTGTCCGTGAAGCGCAGATACCTCATCTCCACCGCGAAAATGCTTGCCGATCTGCGCTGGATCTGGATGGGATAGGCGAATGCCCTGCATATTCATAACTACGACAAATTCAACCCCGTTAATCTGCCGTACATGCTCCGCATACGTCTGTACCTCTCGGGGATCAGCTTCTCCATCAAGCGCTTTATATACAAGCGGTGTATACGCCGCTGTACGCGCAATTGCAACCGCGCGCTGCTCCAGTCCTTCACGCGTCTGCCCGGATACCTCGATGCTGTATAAAATATACACGCAAAGCAGCACCAGCGCGACGACCAGACAGACGAGCAATGTGATCGTCGTTTGTAAGCGTAAGCGAATTCCTTTTCTCACCGACCTCACCTCAGCCTGTTTTTTGCATCACATGCAGATCAATTCTATCTCTACGATGACAATTTCTATAAAGAAGAAACACAATCTTCATCTTACATTTCGTATACATTTTCGCAAAATTTTAATACAGAGTTTACAAAACTACGACTTAAAGCTAACACTGGACTCCTAAAATATGTTTTGTGATCAACAAAAACATACAAGTATTGCGCCTTTAATTAGGGGGAGGAGACTTTACAAATGTTTAAGAAACTGCCAATTATGCTTTTCACGCTGACGATGATTCTGGTGCTTGCTGCCTGCGGATCTGGGAACAGCGGCTCAACAACTACAGGCTCGACTACAACAGGTACTGATGCTTCGGGAGAAGCAGCTGCAACCAGTACAGATAGCGGCTCGATTCTCGCTGTAGGTTCCACTGCACTGCAACCACTGGTTGACCAGGTCGCACAGAAATTCATGGCAGACTCCAAATATGCAAACATCTCTGTACAGGTACAGGGTGGCGGTAGTGGTACTGGTCTGACTCAAGTGTCCGAAGGTCAAGCTACAATCGGTAACTCCGACGTGTTCGCTGCTGAAAAGCTGGATGCTGACAAAGCAGCTGAGCTGGTTGACCATCAAGTAGCCGTTGTTGCTATGGCAGCAGTTGCTAACAAAGATGCTAACGTAAAAGGTCTGACGAAACAACAACTGGTTGATATCTTCACTGGTAAAGTAACGAACTGGAAAGATGTTGGTGGTGCTGACCAGAAGATCGTAATCATCAACCGTCCAAGCAGCTCCGGTACTCGTGCAACATTTGAAAAATATGCACTGGGTCAAAAAACAGAAGATCCAGCTGGTTCGATCCAACAGGATTCCTCAGGTACAGTTAAAAAGCTGATCGCTGAAACACCTGGCGCTATCGGTTACCTGGCACTGTCCTACCTGGACGACAGCGTAGCTGAACTGAGCTATGACGGCGTAGAGCCAACGGTAGAAAACGTTGAAGCTGGTAAATACCCAGTATGGGCTTACGAGCATATGTATACAAAAGGCGAGCCAGATGCTTCCACAAAAGCATTCCTCGACTACATGCTGAGCGATGACGTTCAAAAGAGCGATGTAACGCAACTGGGCTACATTCCAATCTCTGGCATGCAAGTACAACGTGATGCAGAAGGTAAAGTAACTCAAAAATAAGCCTTACTTCCAATAGAACGAGTGAAAAGATTCGGCTGTCGGTCAACCGCAGCGAAAAGAGGCGGATACTCCGCCTCTCTTTTCACGTTAGCACCACATACCTCCTTTGCAAGAGGTCTATTCTCCCTGTTCCTACACATATAGACATAGACTGGGCAATGGCAAAAAACGGATTTTAAACGCTTTGTAGAAAAGAGGTTTTTTATTTATGGAGCATTCCAAGGTTACTCCAAGAGAAGCGCAGCGTCGCAGACTGCCACTCGAAAAACATCGGATTGAGGACTGGATCGGTCGTATTTATACTTCGGTCTGTGTTGTCTTTCTGATTGCGACCATCGTATCGATCGTTTACTTTGTTACATCGAAGGGTGTAGCGACCTTTGCTGTGAATGGTGTTGGCATCATGGACTTCCTGTTTGGCACACGCTGGGCACCTGATGCATCACCGCCAGCCTTTGGTGCGATGCCAGCGATTGCGGGTTCATTCCTCGTCACGCTGCTAGCCGCATTGATCGCAAGCCCGCTGAGTATCGCAGCTGCATTGTTCATGACCGAGATCGTACCGACATTTGGTAAACGTATCCTGCAACCAGCGATTGAGTTGTTGTCGGGTATTCCGTCTGTTGTATACGGCTTTATCGGTTTAACACTGATCGTGCCTTTCCTGCGTGACCATGTAGGCGGTCAGGGTATCGGTGTAGGTGCGGGTGCGCTCGTACTGTCGATCATGATCCTGCCGACGATTACAAGCGTCGCGGCTGACGCACTGGCGAATCTGCAACGCGGTCAACGCGAAGCTTCCTACGCACTGGGTGCTACACGCTGGCAAACGATCTACCGCGTCGTGCTTCCAACCGTGCTGCCTGCGCTTTTGACAGGTATCGTACTCGGTATGGCACGTGCCTTCGGTGAAGCACTGGCGGTACAAATGGTTATTGGTAATGCTCCATTTATCCCAACATCCCTGCTGGAATCTGCGTCCACACTAACCAGTATCATTACGCTTGGTATGGGTAACACAGCAATGAATTCCATTCAAAATAACGCATTGTGGAGTATGGCGCTTGTACTTATGCTGATGACGTTTGTCTTCATCATGATCATCCGTCTGCTTGAAAGGAGAAACCGGATATGACAACCCAGACCCAAATCCTACGTAGCAAAGCACGCAAACGGGCTAAAACCGCTGATAAAGTCGCCACGGTTGTCATTATCGTGTTTGCTCTGTCGATCGTCGCTATTTTGCTTGGCTTGATTGGATTTATTATGTTCCGTGGACTTGGACATATTAGCTGGCACTTCCTGACCTCGAATCCGCAAACGATTCGTGAGGGCGGCGGTATCGGTCCACCACTGTTTAACTCGCTCTACCTGCTCGTATTGACGATGATCATCACCATTCCGCTTGGACTTGGTGGCGGTATCTATATGTCGGAGTACGCAAAGCCTGGTAAAATCACTAGCTTTATCCGACTGGTTGTTGAAGTATTGTCTTCCTTCCCGTCGATCGTTATCGGTCTGTTCGGCTTGCTCGTATTTGTAAATACCTTTGAGCTGGGCTTCTCCCTGCTGGCTGGTGCACTGGCGCTGACCATTTTCAACCTGCCACTGATGGTTCGGATTACGGAACAGGCATTTGCTGGTGTTCCACGTGAACAAAAAGAAGCAGGTCTGGCACTCGGTTTGTCCAAATGGAAGATCATCACATCGATCATGCTTCCTGTAGCGATTCCGTCACTTGTAACAGGTACGATTCTGGCTGCTGGTCGTGTATTCGGTGAAGCGGCAGCATTGCTGTTCACATCCGGTATGACAACTCCACCGCTGAACTTCTCAGATTGGAATCCACTGCATCCGCGTTCACCGCTGAATCCGCTGCGTCCTGCTGAGACACTGGCAACGCACATCTGGAAAGTAAACAGTGAAGGTCTGGCACCGGATGCGATTCAGATCGCGGCTGGCGCTTCCGCTGTACTCGTGATCATGGTATTGCTGTTCAACCTGTTCGCACGCTGGGGTGGACGTACACTGTACCGCTACATGACTGCATCCAAACGGATGAACTGATCTGGCACAATGCTGCCGCCCGTAAGCTCATACATCTATGATCTTACGGGTCAGGCAACCACTCAAGGAGGAACTTTCAATTATGGTCATGCCAATGCCCTTCAGTACCGAAGATTTAAGTATCTATTATGGTGAGTTTCAAGCCATTAAAAATATTAGCATGGGTTTCCCTGCTGCAAGTGTAACTGCACTTATCGGCCCTTCTGGCTGCGGTAAATCGACGTTCCTGCGCTCTCTTAATCGTATGAACGATGAGATCGCCGGCTCTCGCTCCACCGGACATATCTGGATGGACGGGATCGACCTCACCGCGTCAGGCACCGACGTGATCAAGCTGCGTCAACGGATTGGTATGGTATGGCAGCGTCCGAATCCTTTTTACAAATCAATCTATGAAAATATCGCCTTTGGCCCACGCTACTATGGCATCAAAAACCGTAAACAGCTTGACGAGATTGTGGAAACGAGTCTGCGTCGTGCAGCATTATGGGACGAGGTTAAGGATCGTTTGAAGGAATCAGCACTGGCACTATCCGGTGGTCAGCAGCAGCGTCTTTGTATCGCGCGTGCGCTGTCGGTTAATCCACAGATTCTACTGCTGGATGAGCCTGCTTCGGCACTTGATCCAGTATCTACAGGGAAAATCGAGGAGCTCATCACGGAGCTGAAAAAGGATCTGCGTATCGTTATCGTAACGCACAATATGCAGCAGGCGGCGCGTGTATCCGACTACACGGCTTACTTCTATCTAGGGACGCTTGTTGAGCATGGAGAGACGGATCAGATTTTCACGAATCCTGAGAAGAATTCGACGCAGGAATATATTATGGGGCGCTTCGGTTGAAGCGTCTTTTTTATGCTGTGGTGGGGTGCTTGAGCGTACACCACTCCGGGAAGGAATAAGGGGACGGACTCAGTGGAGGGGCGGGAATCTACCGATTAGGAGTACATGAAGATTCCCGCCCCTCTGAAGCAGTAAGATATTTTGCTGGCGCAAAAATCACTTTCCATTGAACCCCGTGTTAGAAAAGCACTAACACTGTAAGTCGTCCTTACCCCTTATTTCCTTCCCTTCGTTCTGTGCGGCTTGCAGCAAATTGGTGAATTTGAACCTCAAACCTCAAACCTCAAACCTCAAACCTCAAACCTTTCAAATGATATTTATTGTTTTATATACTGGTAAATATATTTTCACGCTTTGATATGATTTAAGCGGGCATTCTTCTTCTCAAAGCAATTACAGCTTGGCTGGATTGAATCGGAATTCGCTAATCCGTGTACCTTGAGCTGGGACGAGGTATACGGCTTGGATGCTGTATAGGCTTGGATTTTTTATATCTGCGGTTACCTCTTGCCAGTCTTTAGTTGTACTGTTTGCAGCATTGACTGTGCTTGTTGACTCCTCTGTAACAGGAACTGATAGGCTAGCGATAGGCTCAGAATCGATGTTGTCGATATAGACCTTAATCTCAGGTGTATTTGTTTGACTGCTAAGACATGCGGTTAGGCTGGATACGCTGGAATTGAAGTTCATATCGGTATAGAGTAGCCATGCGTTGTCGTTGATGGCTTCTGTTGCTGCACCTCCGTCGTTAGCTTCGATCAGATGGATAGCCTGATAGTTATCGTAATTTTCTGCTCGTATGGTCTGGTATGGATCGCGTGGCGGGATGGTTTCGCCTTCGATCTGTATACTTTGCTCTAAACGAATATCGCTGGAGGAACGTCCGATAAGCACGTCATAGGCTCCAGTTTCGACTACATACTTGCTGCGTGTCACGTCCCAGAAGGCAAGCTCCTGTACTGGAAGCTGTAGCTGTACCTGAATGGATTGTCCTGCTTGGATATGCACACGCTGGAATGCGCGTAGTGTTTTGAGCGGTTGCTTGACTCGTGATTGTCTACTACGGGTGTAGAGCTGTACGACTTCATCGCTGTCCAATCCGCCTTCGTTTTGGATCGTTACCTGTACGGTTAGCATTGCATCGGCTTGTAGCGTATTGGCAGACAGCTTGAGCTCGCTATAGCTCATCGGTGAATAGGTCAATCCGTGACCGAATGGATAGAGCACCTCTCCCTCAAAATACTGATACGTACGACCGGAGCGAATGATATCATAGTCCAGCAGATTCCCTAGCTGCTCGGCAGAACGATACCACGTCATATTCAGTCGACCTGCTGGCGCATAATCGCCATATAGTACATCTGCAATGGCATTGCCCAGCTCTGGCCCGGCATGGGTGATGTAGACAATCGCTGGGATATGCTGTTGAATCCAATCCATCGTAAATGGATAACTACCGACCACAACGACTACCGTATTTGGGTTAGCAGCATAGACCTGTTGCACCATGCGAAGCTGTGAAGCTGCCAGCTCCAGCCCTGGACGATCTACCTCTTCTTTGCCGTTGATGAGCGGATGGTTGCCGACAAATACAATCGCGGTTTCGGCTTCGGTTGCCAGTTGTGCAGCGCGTTCGACGCCATTCTCCAGCACTTCTTTGCTAAAATGAAAGGCTTCTGTGGAACCTATCGCTTGTGCCGAAGCAGGCTCTGGGATGATCGATGAAGGAGCAATCTCCTCTACAGACACGGTTGCTTCTACATCGCCCAGCGTGGCGCGTGCGGCAGCTGGAATTTGCCATTCTGCCTGCACGGGTGGATAGCGATGCTCACCCTCGGCAATACGAACAGTCCCCTCCGTCTGATCCCAGTACAGCTCACGGCCATTCCAGGTACGAATGCCGATATGACCATCTGGCTGCTCAATCAGTCGCAGCACCTCCTTGGCAAACCAGCCGTACACTTCATCCGTGGCTGTAGCTAATCGCTGCTGCTCATCGTCTGCCGCTAGATACGTTCCTGTCGCTTCCGAGCGTAGGCAATAGCTGTCATAGCCCCAATCGGATAAAATGAAGCGGTCTGCTGTAGCCGAATGCGACGCTATAGCAGACTCGCTAGCACCAGCATCCTGATTGCTACCAGTAGTGCCTTTTTCCGTTTGCGTGCCGACACTTCCATCCACTCGCACGTGCAGCAGCTCACCATTTGTCGTACGTAGACGGATACGATCATTTCCATCCGTATAATGAACATCTCCAGCCACTTTATTCCGAATCGCTTCTACAGCTGTAACTGCATAAGGCAGGCTACCCGAATACCAGTCCCGATAGACGACCCCACCCAGCTCACCGATGATCGCTACGTTCCCAGTCGAGGTTGCCGATAAGGGTAGCTTATGATCGTCATTTTTGAGCAGCACAACTGACTTACGAGTAGCTTCGGTGGCAGTTGCCCGTGCTGTCTCTGCCAGCATCGACTCCTCACCGATGGCAGCATACGGATTCAGCTCCTCTGGATCGAACTCCCCTAGCATCAATCGCACGCGAAACGTATTGTGTAGCGCCGTATCGATATCGTTCCAATCGAGCAACCCTTGCTCCAATGCTTCGCGCAGCGCCGCCTTGGACAGGTCGGCATCATCTGTAATGCTATCAATTCCTGCTTTGATCGAGGCAGCGACACCCGGAGTGTGAGAATCATAATAGCCATGATCGCGCATAATGCCCATCACATCGCCTGCATCGCTGACGATAAAGCCATCCATCTTCCATTCATTCTTCACAACTTCATGCACGAGCGGATGCATCAGCGCTGGCGTTCCATTAATCGAATTGTAGGCAGTCATCATCGACTTTGCCTGTCCCTCTACAAATGGTCGCTCGAATGCTTTTAAGTAATATTCACGCATATTACGCGGATCAATACTCGACGAGCCAGAGCCACGATCGACTTCATTATTGTTACCGAGAAAATGCTTGAGTGTGGCCACTGCTTTTTTATAAACAGGATGATCACCCTGAATGCCCTGTACCAGCTTACTCGTCAATTCGCCCGTGAGATATGGGTCTTCACCATATGCTTCTTCATTGCGACCCCAGCGTGGATCACGCTCCATATCCACCGTTGGTGCCCACAATGTTAAGCCATGCACTTCTGGATTGCGCTTATACATCACTCGGGCTTCATCCGAGATCACGTTACCAATACGCTGCATGAGCTCTGCATCCCACGTGCAGGCAAGCCCAACAGGCTGTGGAAAATACGTTGCTTCTCCCAGCCAGGCGATCCCATGCGCTGCTTCGGTTCCATGCTTATACGCCTTCACCCCAAGTCGCTCAACGGCTGGCTGATATTGCAACATCGCTTCAATCTTTTCCTCTGCGTTTAAACGTGAAACGAGATCCTCTACTCGTTGATCCAGAGCGAGCGTATGATCCTGAAACGGATACGGTGTTGTTTTTGCCATCTATCATCGTCTCCTTTATGTATAGGGTGGATTGTCATCCAGTAAAAATAAGCGTTAATTAGCGACGTCGTTTTGCTGAAGCGCAAGCCCGTCTACCTGGGATAACCTGTGCTATTCAAGCGCCTATTTTGTAAGCTTTATCCATAATGGTAAAGTAATCACTCCGCAAAAGAAAGCCCTTTCAAAGCTGTTCCTCAGGTCATAAT
The DNA here is from genome assembly GCF_014645615.1 of Paenibacillus hunanensis. Lineage (GTDB taxonomy): Bacteria > Bacillota > Bacilli > Paenibacillales > Paenibacillaceae > Saccharibacillus > Saccharibacillus hunanensis. The sequence goes on from NZ_BMMB01000002.1 coordinate 276,374, forward strand.
TAGCGTAATAATTAGTGATCACCATCAGCATGATTTCAGGCAAATTCTAATTATAGGATAACCTTTGCCGCTCATTGTCGTCTGTGTATATAGAGAGACTATGGATCAAGAGAGGGATATGATGCTAAACGATGAAGACATTGTGCAGCTATACTGGGATCGGCACGAATCTGCGATTGAGGAATCGTCCCATCGGTATGGACGCTACTGCTACTCGATTTCGTACAATATTTTGCATGACTCAGAGGATGCGGAGGAATGTGTCAACGATACATGGCTACGCACATGGAATGCGATTCCGCCGCAGCGACCGAATAAGCTAGCCTTTTTTGTCGGACGCATTACTCGCAATCTGTCACTGGATAAATACAAAGCCAAAAAAGCGAAGAAACGGGGTGGCGATATGCCGTCCTTGCTGGAAGAACTAACCGAGTGTATTCCTGACAGCACCAATGTTGAACAGACGCTACTGGATCAGGATTTGAACCAGACGATTAATCAGTTTATGCACACCTTGCCAGAGCGTGAGTGCAATCTATTTTTGGCGAGATACTGGTACGGCATGTCGCTGTCTGAGATGGCTGAACGGTTCAAGGTAAAGGAAAACAATATTAAAGCCAGCCTGTTCCGCAGTCGAGGCAAGCTAAAAAGCTATCTGATCCAGGAGGGGATTGAGCTATGACGACATCGCTTACGCGTGAGGAACGATTGTTTCAGGCGATCGGTCAGGTCGATGATGTACTGCTGGAGCGATTGGAGCAACAGCTACAGCTCATCGAGCATGCCCCTGCAACCGTGGATGTGCCTGATAGCGATGTGATGAATACCCGTCGCCGTCGCTGGCATCGTACAGGTATCGCTTCCGCTCTGGCAGCAGTTGCGGTTGCCGCCTGTCTATTGATATTCAGCCCATTCTGGCAAAATCAGTCTGCAATGTATACCGCATCCGAGCCTGTTGTGAACAGCTACGTGTCCAATCAGAAGCTACCTGGCGGTGATGTGTCACCATCCATGCAGATGCCTGCAAATGGCACCTTCTTTTACAGCCATGAGGTGAAGCAAGCGCTACAAGCGAATCAGGGCAAGCAGGTCGTTTTCCTCGTCGCCATTGATCTATTCCACAATCGTACGCCTGTCGCTCCAGATAGCGAACAGACGCGTGCAGAGTTGAAGCGTCTACAGCAACTACAGTATCAAGTTGGCTATACACGCTACTGGACATACAGTGACGAGATGCAGCAGACAGCAGGCACGATGGTTGCTGGTTATTTAACCGCCGCACAGCTGGAGCAATTTGCAGCAAGTCCTGATTACGGTTATTCGATTCATTTTGCTACGAATGGCGATGGCTCACCACTATCGGCTGAGCAGGGAATTTTCACCGATCCAAATGATCCAGCTTTGAAGTAACCTGTTCGTTTCATCGTGCTTGTTTAACACGGTGGGTTAGATGATTAGTTGGGTGTATACGAATAGGTATCGTTTGGGATCGTAACGATTGATGTTTAGATATGGCTATTCAGAAATAGATATTCAGAGATTTATTCTCACAAATGTATACGGAGTGACATAACCATTCCTACGAATTGTCGTCTTTTAAGATAGAACGTTCCATTGTTATGGATGGATGAACCTATTTTCAAGGAGGAATATACGATGAACAGAAGCACAAGCAGGAAAAAAAGCAACGTAGCAGCAGGTAAGGCAATCCCATCAAATAAACGAAATCGCAAGCTCGGACAACGACTGGCGATCTCAACACTGGCATTCTCGTTATTATCCGGTGGCATTGCCACTAGCTCCTTTGCCGCTAGCTTTGACGATCTGAATGGGGTACCTGGCAAGGACAAAATTACAGCTCTAGCCTCTCAACAGGTCATTAACGGGATGAGCGATACTTCCTTTGCTCCGGGCAAATCATTAACTCAAGCACAAGCACTGCATATGATGGTCAAAGCCTTCAAACTTGATACCGTTACACGACCTGCATCAGACCCGTTGTCTGGTGATGAGAATCAAGCACAGCAGCAGGCCATCCCTGAGTTTAGCAAGGTGAAGTCTTCAGCATGGTATGCAGATACCTTCACTACAGCAGCGCGCGCAGGTCTGGATATTCCTACAGCTGTTAATCCAGATGCTCCCATCACGCGCGAGCAATACGTCGACTATGTGATGAGCTCGATGCAGCTTACCGGCAAAATGCCTGTATTCCGCATCATTCCACCAGATATCAACGATGAATCCAAGATCGATATCAGTCATATGGGCTCCATCCAGCTCGCTATCGTTTTGAAAATTGTAAGTCTGGATGCGAACGGTAACTTTAATCCGAAGCAAAATATTACGCGTGCCGATGCCGCGATCCTATTGTATGATGGCATGAACTATTTGAACCGCTTCAAGCCAGAGACCACGCCACCAGCCGACAATTCGGAAGCAACGGGTGATCTTCCTCTGATCGAGGATGCGCCTGCTGGCGAATCGTATGCAGTCACTAACAATGGCGACGTGATGCTGATGCAGGATGTTAAGCAGGCAATCGCTCAGCACGCTAGCGATAAGGATGCCCTATACTTCGTCGCGATTGACCTGACTCAGAACGGTAAGCCTGTCGACCCAGATAGCACGGAAGCAAAAACCGAGCTGCAACGTCTACAAGGTGCTGGCTATGATGTAGCGATGAATACAGGCTGGACGTATCAAGGACAGTTGGAAAAGTCCGAATTCCGCTACTTATGCGGTTATTTTACAGCAGATCAACTGAACAATCTGAAGCCCGATGCACAGTACGGCTATACAGTACACTTTTCATATAATGGCGATGGCTCGCTTGCACAGGCAAAGGATGGCGCAATTAACCATTAATCTTCTCCGTCCTCCTATTATCATTTCAATACAAAAAGACCGCTTCTGTCATCGCAGATAGCGGTCTTTTGTATTGATTTCGATCTCGGGTTCAACGTCTACTTCAACCTCAATTTCTACGTCCATGTTAGCATCAGTGTGTACATGTACCTCAACTTCCACTTCGACCTCGACATCTACCTCTAGGTGTATAGAAGTATGTTCATCCTGATAGCTCTCACTATACCGATGGCGGTGCCTCTCGCGATGCTTAACGGAGTAAGTCTGCCAGCGGGTCGCGTGTGGACTCGATGCTACGCGACGAGGGTGAGGGCGTATTCGCCTCTGCTTTTTCCAGACCGAGACGACGTGTCATCTGATCGTTGATGGTGGACAGCTTCGCTGTGTAATCCTGACAGCTAGCGATAATCTCACGGTTGGAGCGCTCGGATGTATCCAGTGCTGACATCAGATCGGCAATCGCCTGATTGACCGATTCCAGCGACATGGTCGGCTTTTTCAGTAGCTCTGCTGAACGCTCGCTGTTCGTTTTCAGCATCTGTGCATTTTGACGGAATTGATCCTCGATCGTCTGATTGACGCTCTCTACCGCATTGGCTACACGATCCTGATCCTCAATTGCCAGCGCGATCATGGCAGAGATTTTGATCAGATTAGCCGCTTTGTAAACGGAGTCGTTAACCGAGTCGATCAGCTTATCATTCGTATCATTCACGATATCCGTCGCGGCAATCGCCTGATTGAACAGCATAATATTTTCGGTCATCGATTGAACGCGAGTGACGACCTTACGCAGTCCGCGCTCCAGATACACTTTGCGGTGCTCATTTTCCGGTTTTTGGATCTCCGCCTCAAATAGCTTTTTCAGCTCGTTCCCCATAGCGATCTTGTATTGCAAATTGTAGATTTCCTCTAGCGAGTTACGCTTGAGGGTACGCATGCTAACCATATTTTCTTCCAGTGTGTCTTTACCATCGCGCAGACCCTGTACGATCGCATCGACGTTTTTGCTAACCGACTGGTATTTGTACACATAGTTTTTGATTGGGGACTTACGCAGCAGCTTGGCGAACAAGCCTACATTTTTACTTTGCTGGAGCGCTTCACATTCATCGCGCAACGCCAGAATCAGATTCGATACCTGCTTGGACTTACCGGACATCAGATCGTTAACCGGACGATCCAGCATTTGCAGCGTCTGTGTAGCACGCTCCTGCGTTTGCATCCCCAGCTTGCCTACCTCATCCATCAGTCCATCCAGATTCAGATTATCCGCTCGAGATACCTGTTGCAAAATAACGCTAGCTTCCTGGGTTACCTTTTGCTCATCTTCTTTTTTTAACGAAATTGCAGGTGTTGCCATAAGATCATCTCCTTCAAGGCTGGTATACAGCCAGGATCGATATGACGTAGCAATGAAGTGCTATCACATCGTTATTGCTCTATGTTGTACTGCATCATTCATCATGCTATGGCTGGATGCTACCACGATGCTACTCGTACATGGCGCATACATTCTACTGAGACTCTACGATTCCTATTATTGAATGATCGGTACCGCTCTGTGCTATAACTCAAACTACCGATCAAGAATACCGATGATGCAATAGCTCCGCTCTGGACTGAAGCTCCATCAGGTCCTTATGCTCGATCGTCTTCACGATCTGGGTCACGCGGTTGTTCACGTCCTTTAATCCATCCAGTAGAATACGACGATTTTTCGTTTTTGCTTCGCCACTTAATCGTAAAAATGGATTGATCACACTATTCAGATCATTCATAACTAGACGCTTAATCGTATGGTTGATATCATCATTATTTAATTCAGACAGAATCGGAATAAGACGTTGCAATCGTAAAAATAAGGAGCAGGACTTCTCCACAATCTCGTTATCCAGATTATGCTTCTGACCCTCGGAAATAATCATTTCCTCCAGTACGCCGAGATATTCCAGCACCGGATGGAAGATAGGTAACACGTCTATATTGCCCTTATTCGCTGACTCTGCCGCAGCCTGCTGTGCACTCGATGTCTGCACACGTGCAGTATTCGCTGAGCGTGCTGCCGCTTCCTGCTCGCTATGACGCTGCTGATCCGCAGCCCGTTGACGAGCCGCCTGCTCATATTGCTCCTGCAACGAAGGACGACCGGACGGACTTGCACCAGGCGCTTGATTCGGTCGCGCCTGTGGCTGGGACAGAGGGGGCTGTGTCGGTGCCGGTGGTAACGCGGCATCACGCTGCGAACGCCCTGCCCACACTACGCCATAGATGGAGCCAGCGAGCGGGAATAACAGCGTCACGTAATCGGGCGTCCATATACCGACCAGACAGCCGGCAAGATATCCTATAGCGCCACCAAGCACTGTTTTGCCAACGATTTTGCCTGTACTCATCTGAAAAACACCTGCCTCTGCAAATTTCTCATGTACTATGCTACGTACACACATGTCCGTCGGTTGCGTCATCCGCGCAAACAATATAAAAAATACTACATATCTTCAACGGAATCGATCAGGCTTGTGGCTGCTCGGTATGCTCGCGCTGCATCACAAGTGGCTGCTCTACATATGTCGTTAATAGCCCGTATTCCGGCTGCTGAACCTCTACCGGATAACCAAGCGCCATTTTCACGGCTAGATAAGGGAAATTAATTCCTGTTAAGCAGGACATATGCAGCCCACCGGACATGCGTGGATTGATCTCTAATGCTTTTGGAGTATCCCCCTGATAAATGAGCTGTAGATTATAATTATAAGGAATTCGGTAGAAGCTTGCTACCCGCGCCGCAATCGCCAGCAGTTCCTCATTGTGCTCCAGCAATCTTGATCTGCCGCCATTTTTGCGTCTTGGAATTGCAGCGAGTAGCTCGCCCTCTGGCGAAGCCAGGCAATCGATACTATATTCCGGCCCTTCCAGCAGCTCCATCACCATCAGCTCTGGGAATGTCTCTACGCTGGACAATGTGCGATACACATGGTCAAATGTAACGCGCGCACTAACTGTAGAAAATAGATCCTCCAGCGGATCGGATTCATTATTGATCACGCGAAAGCCTACGCCGCCCTCCATCCGTGTCGGCTTGAAGCATACGCGCAATCCCTTCGCTTCAATTCGTTCATAAGCAGCCTTGAACTGCTCTGCCGTATGTACAACCTCATATTCCGGTACAACCATCAATTGCTGTTCATCCGCAGACCGGAAGAAATTCCCCTTGTCCTCGATCTCATCCAGCAATTGCGCATCTGTACAGCACACCAGCTTCACGCCCATTTGCGCAAATTGCTCGGCTGCTGCAACTACATAACGCATCCCCCAGCGTGGAACAAATACCTCAATCTCATGCCGACGGCAAAAATCAAGACAGTACTCCGCGTACTCGTCTCCTGTCAGCACCGGCTCCACTTCCGTATAATCACAGGACAGCAAGGACACATGCTCTGGATCGCGATGAGAACCATAGATTTCAAATTGCAGACCATCCTCATTGTTACGCACCGCTTGAATATAATGATAGCCTACCGCGAAGCTGCGGTTAAACCAGATTCGGATCTTTTTATCGGTACTCATTGGCATAGCTTCCTTCCCTGTCCATAATATCCGCTACAAATTGCAAAATATCCTCTGCTGCTACAATGCCAGAGCGTGCGGTGAAGCCAAACGGCAGTTCCTTCAACGTTCCCGTTCCATATGCACGATATAATTCCCCATGAGCAGGCGCAATCGCTTCGTCTGCCGCTTGTAGCAAGCCAAGATCAAGCAAGGAATCGCCAGAGGCAATCACATGCGTTGCACCACATAATGTCTTCACATGCTCTATCGCACGATTTTTGCTCACTGGAAGAGGAACCAGATACACCTTGCGTCCCTGAATCGATAGCCCCCAGCCCAGTTGCTCCAGCTCAGGCGCAAGCGCCATAACCTGCTCATAGGGCATATCCTCTCGTTTCACAAGCACGGAAAAAAAGGTATCCTCCCAATAGCTCTCTCTTACGACCCATTCTGGCTGCGCAATCCGGTGGAACACCGCAATCGCCTCATCCGCAGGTGCAGACAGCTTATGCACATCCTCCATAATGTAGGCGTGCCACTCCTTATCGATCTGTCCACTTTTCAAAATATGCGCGCCATTGCTGGTGATCGCATAGGCAGGCACGACGTGATCACGAAACAGATGAATCCGATCATACAGCTCGATCACCCTTGTCGTCACCGGTACAAATGGAATCTGCTCGGCAATGCGCTGAAGTCGCTCCAGCGCCAATTTGGAAATATGGGACGTTATTCGTCCGTCTACCGTCTCAGCAGGCAGCATCGTATTCGGATCAAGCTCCATTCCACGCGAACGCTCCGAATAGATCAGCGTCTGATCCAGATCACTTGCATATAACAGCATTAGCCGTCACCATCTCTCGGTTTAATTATTCCACAGCAGGCGTAGGTCATATCCGGCTTGATCTCGATATCCGCTCCACGCTCACGCGCCAGATGCAAGATATGCTGTAAGTGTGGATTGTCTTCGCGATCGATCAATATTTTCCACGGTACACGGCGTAGCAACACGCGTGTCGTCTCCCCTACACCAGGCTTGATCAGATTAATATCACTCAGTCCAAATTGCTCCTGAATCGAGCGAATATCCTCCATCCCCTGCCAATCGCCCGGTTCAGGCTGCTCTAGCAGTGCAGTCGCACGCTGTACGGCCTCCTGCTGCACAGTCGCGAAGCAAGCGCTAATCCGATCGACGAACAGATTCGATAGATCCTGCTCTAGCCAGTGACGATAAAACTTGGAACCATGAAAATCATGTTCCCCGATCAAGTCCGAGCGTAGCACTGTCCGACTCATCAAGCCCGATACCGTGGAGTTCAGACAAGCGCTTGGAATCAGAAAATCCTCACGCGTGCCATACGTATCCGAGCAGCGACCCGGATCGGCAAGCACTGCCAGATCATCGCTGAGCTGCACACCATAGCGCTCCTGAAATTGACGACATGCCTGCATCAGCACGCGGCGAATCGCCCCTTTGCCTGTCCAGCCATCGACAAATTGAAGCTGCACGTCTGTACCATGCTGCTGCAAAATATATTTGAGCGCATTCTCGTCAATGCCCTTACCACGAATAATCGAGATGCTATAATGCGGCACATCCAGTCCGTACACCTGCTGCATATAACGTTTAATCAAAATACCAACCGGCGTTCCTGCTCGTGCCAGCGAGACAAGGACAAGCTGTCGCCCACGCTTGCGCACAATACATTCACTCACAACGCCTGCTGCGAGCGCTACCTGCGTTGCCGAATGCTGCAATGCCTTATGGAACAGCCCGACATATTCCTCGGTCGGCTGATATTCCTCTGGCAGCATCTCCGAATAATGCGTACCCGTCTGAATCGCTTCCTCGCGTTCCTCTGTTCCACGCTCCAGCTGTACATCACTCAGATCCTTGAGCAAAAAGACAACATCGTCGGCACGGTAGCTACCGAGCGGTACAGGTGCCGCCAAAGCTGGCTCTGCCCAGTTAGACTGTGTCTGCGCCTGCTGTGCTGTAGGCTCACTCATCGCCATTCTCTCCTTCATCCTGCGAGTCACGGTGCGAACCACAGATGACTACATTCACCTGCTTGAAGCCACGTGAGCGCAATACATTCAGCAGTCCATCCAGATGCCCATCCGGTACACTCCGTTCCAGAAAAACAAACACATCATCATATCCGCCAAACGGAATATTGTAGACGTAATTGGTCACACTGGAATCCTCTGGCGATGGGAATATATTGCCGCTGTAGATCGCATAATCCGTTGCCGCTGTGCGATAGACCGGACTGCGTGTTGTGGAATGATACTTTACACCCCCGCCCATCTCAGCAGCAATGCGCATCGGAATGTACATGAATTCCTCCGTGCCCAGACAGAGTGTATTCGTTCCTTTTCGCAGTGCACATAACTGATGAGCCGTCTGACGTATGCCCTGCTCCAGTACAGCATTCTCTTCAGATGTCAGACCGAATCGACCTGTCCAGCGAACGAATGGAGCATAATGCTGAATACCAGCGCCATCTACTGACGGGTAACCGCTTAATTGCTGGAATACATCGTCCAGCTCGGTATAGGTAACCGGAACGCTCTCATCCAGCTCAATCGGTGCAAATGGTGGATGCACAAGCTGTGCCTGACCGTCTACCGTGATCCTCCCTTTGACCAGCGATAACGGTACGATCGTGATGTCTAACTCCTGCTCCAGCTCAGCATAGCGCTGCACATGCTGCTCACTACGCCAATCGAGCAGCGAAGCAATATAATAAGTCGGGCGCGGATAACGCTCATGTAGCGCACGAATAATATTCAGTGTCGTTTTGCCTGTCGTCACCTCATCATCGACGAGCACAATGGGCTGTTGCCCTGCAATCATATCCGCATCCAGCGCATAACAGCGATGGGATACCGCATGAGAATGCTCCTCTTCAAAGGTAATGACTGGCGTTAAACCGGCTACATCATGACGCGTGGTGTGTACATAGGATGCTTGTCCACGGAATGGTGCATACATGCTGTGCCCTAATGCCGTTGCAGTCTCAGCAAAGCCGATAAATGATACCGGCTTCGTCAATACCAGCCCGGTCTCCATCAGACGCTCATAGGCTTCCCTGGCATCTTCTCCTGTCATTAACGCCTTCAATATATCAGGCAACAGCGTAGATAGTGGATCAGACGTTTCTTCGGTGTCATTTGCATTCGTCTGCTCCAGCTCGCGATACAGCAACAGCGATAAGGCGGCTCCGCTTAGCAGCGATACATACGGATCAACCGCCAGATGCTTGCCGAGTACGCGACTAACAAATAGAAAAGAGCGTTTCGGATTAATGCGCGCTGCCATCTGAAATAGACGCTCCAGCGGCAATCCAAACGGATTGCTCTCCACTTCCACCTTTACCTGTAATTGCTCCAAAATATTATACGTATACACTTCGTTCCTGCTCGGAGAGGAGGGAGATAAAATGTTGTTGTTCATGCAGCACCCCATATATTTTTGATCTGGCAAGCACCTTTTTCGCCCAATTCAAATGCGGCTTGATTTCATTCATTTTGTTGGAATAGCCGCTTTTAAATACACCCAGCTCTCCATTGTTGCGTTCAATAATGCCGATAGCATCATCGTATTCTTCGCGTGTGACGGTGTACATGGACTGCACCAGACGGATGTGTGACGGATGAATGATCGTCTTGCCTACGATGCCATTTTCCTTATCCATCATCACCTCGCGAATCAATCCGTCCACATGACGATTAATATACTCGTTACGCAGGCGACGTCCATCCGGTCCCAACGCTTCTTCGAACGGTGACTGCCGAATCTGCGGCTTGAGTACGCGCTCTCCACTGGCAAAATATTCCCAGACCGGACCCGAGATCACATACGGTGCATCCATACGGCCAAACAAATTAATAATATCCGAAATGCAGTCCCGAATCGGCGCAATCTCATAGATTGTTACATCTGGATTACGACGTAATCCAAACAGACTGGAGAAGTCCGTTGCACCAATACGCACATTCAGTACATAGGACTTATACTGATCCAGCACACGCTTGATTGCCAGCAGTGCATCCAGCCGACTTTCCCGATAGATCACCTCAGCGGTTTCCAGAATCGGTAATCCGTACAGCACCGGCGCACAGCTATCCTTGCTCTGATTATACTGCGCAATCGTCTGAAAATAACGTTCACCCTGCTCTGCGCCAAACTTCGGCAGCATCACCCCGGTAATCATCTCCATTAACGGCCCCATCCGCTCCAGCACACGCTGCAGCTGCTCCACGCTGCGAACGCGGATGAACATTAGCGGTACACGATTATACAGCGCAGGGTCCTGCTCCAGCGACATACGCAGACGATGCATCTGCACCGTCAAGGACATCTCCGCAGCTTCCACCTGCTGATCCCCAATCGCATCCTCCAGATCGAACACCCATGAGGTCAAGCCCAGATGCTTGCCAGACAGTACATCCGTAGCAATCGTTGGACGTGTAGCCGGGCAATACAGCGCAGCGCCGACCGCATACGCTAGTAACTCCTGCTCCGATGTATTGTTATAGTCTACAGGCAAAGAATAAAATAACTCCTGTTCTTCCGCTTGCGATAAATAATTAAAATAACGCATATTACCCCTCCCGGTATACACCAGCTCATATAAATCTACTCCGTAAGGCTATCTCTCCATGCAGCCCAATTTCCATGATGTCTGTCACGATGCGGCTTGTTCAGACAACCGAACACGAAAACCCTCCTATTTGTGCAAACAGGAGGGACGCTTGTCATCCGGCACGTTCTGGTGCCGGGAAGGATACCACTTGCTTAATCCATACCGTATAGCTTTTCATGCAGTTCATGTCTTTTGCGCTGAATAACAGGCAAACGACGATCTGCACCCTTGATCAAGCAAAGACGTTTGTCCGTACCATGCTGAGCGTTCACTCCTCATGATAATAAGGCAAAGTAGAGAGCGTTTTGTAACTTGCTCGATCTCTATTATTTGCGTCCTGCTGTCCAGCGCATATTCCAGTTGAAGGCAAGGTCCATCTCCCTGTGACCACTAAAATACTGTACAACCTTCTCAATACTGAACGTATCACCAACATTTTGAATCATCGCCACGGCACACATTGTCCGGCGATTATCCGGTTCATCCAGACGAACGATAATGTCTGGCCCACCCTGCTGCTGAATCGTCACTACACCATCTGCCTCCGTCCAGCGACTAATCCCTTCATAAATAAAGGAGAATACCAGCACACGCTTAATCTCAGATAAACGATTCCCATTGATGCGCATATTCTCACCATTCGAACGTTCACCTGTGCGATCATCCGCATCCAGCGAAATATACGGTTCCATCGTCAAACTACCAAAACGATTCCCGAGCGCCTGCACGACACCTTTGCTGCCATCCTGTAGCTCGTACAGACAGCCCAGATCCAGATCGGCGCCCTGCGTACTGGAACCACCAAAGCCAAAGAATCCACCGCTTTTCCCCTGCTTCCGATTCCAGTTCAGATTAATCAGCAGCTCACCGAGCGCTCCGCCCGGCTTCTTCTGTAGATTAATCACATCGCCCTTTTTCTTCAGCTCAATCTTCGATAGATTCAGTGGAGCGGGCGGCGGCGAAGGAGCAGCAGGTGGTGCGGATGGCGGTACAGGAGGTGGGGTCTGCTGAACTGGCGGAGCCGGTGGCGGTGGTGGAGACGTACTCTGCGGCTCCGCTGGTGCTTCAACCTCCACACCGTAGCTACCACATAGCTCCTGTAATCCACCAAAATATCCTGCCCCTACAGCCGCAAACTTCCATTCTCCCTGATACCGATATAGCTCCCCAATCACAATCGCCGTTTCATTGGAAAAGCCAGCTTCCAGATTGTATCGGAACACCTCGGTCTGTCCCGAATCGACTACACCTCGTATGTACATCTGCTGCATGCGGCTAAATGTATGACCGGGTATCTCCGCATTATAAATCGTCAATGTTATCGCAATTTTATCGATCTGCTGTGGAATTGAAGAAATTTGAATATCAAAGCGGCGACGATCGGTTCCGCTCCCCTGCTCAATGTATCGAATAAAGCCATTGCCCGCATTACCGTAAAAGATCAGATCATCATCACTCGCTACACGTCCATTCGCCTGTAGCAAAAAAGCCGATGTATCCAGCTCCATCGCATCTGGTGCCTGCCAGCCTAACAACAAGCTAAACTGTGACAGCCCCGGTCGATTTTTCGTTACATCTGTTTTTTGTCCTCTGACGATCGTACTACTCATGCTTCCACCTCCTGCAACGATATCGCCTGATGTTAAAATGACATACAGGGACGTACCCTGTATGTCATTGGTTATTCTGTAACGATGGCGAGCGGTTAGGCTGAACAATCGCTACATATTCATATCTGTTATTATCCGATTATACTCCTATCGCATGACGATATCGTGGGGATAACCCCCTCGCCATGCCCATGGAATGGTAATTACGCTTGCAGACCGTAGTCGCGTACCAGACCAGCCAGACCGTCGCGATAGCCGCTACCGATTGCGCTGAATTTCCACTCTGCACCGTGACGGTACAGCTCGCCTACAACTACGCCTGTCTCGATCGAGAAGTCTTCACCCAGATCGAAGCGGATCAGCTCTTCATTGGTTGCATCGTTTACGATACGTACATAAGCGTTCGATACTTGACCGAAGTTCTGGTTGCGAGTATCTGCTTCATAGATCGTGATGGTAAAAGCAATCTTCTCTGTTGTTGCTGGTACGCTTTGCAGGTCTACCTTGATCTGCTCATCATCGCCATCACCAGCACCTGTACGGTTGTCACCGCTATGGATAACAGAACCGTTCTCGTTTTGTGGGTTATTGAAGAAAATGAAGTCCTTGTCGCTTGCTACTTTACCTGCGCCGTTTGTGCAGAATACAGATACGTCAAGGTCAAACTCGCCGCCGCCATCATATTTATTCGTATCCCAGCCCAGACCTACAGTGATTTTGGAAAGTCCTGGATTTGTTTTCGTCAGATCGATTTTTTGGCCTTTGCTCAAGTTGATTGGCATAATAAGTTCCCTCTTTTCTCAATATATAAGTATAGGTGATTCCATTTGCTGTTATTGCTAATGTACGGTAGAGGTTTTGCCTTGTTTCCTAAGCTTATTGCGGATATTGCAAAACACAAGCCTTGTTACTTACACGTATTCACGAGCAAGGATATCGACATGTGCCGCATGCTTACCCTGACCGATGGCATTGAATTTCCACTCCGAGCCGCTGCGATAAATTTCGCCGGTCACGAGAGCGGTCATACCTGCATAATTATCTGTCAGATTGTAACGCGCCAGCTCTTCACCCGTTTGCTCATTGGCTACACGGATATAAGCCGATGCGATCATACCGAAGTCCTGACGACGCTGCTCTGCCTGGTAGATGTTCACCACAACTAGAATCTTATGCACATCTGCCGGCACTTTGGACAGGTCGATAGAGATTTGCTCATCGTCACCTGCACCTTCGCCTGTCAGATTATCGCCACTATGTTTTACAGAACCGCAAGCGCTGGTCAGATTGTAAAAGCAGACCAGATTTTCCTTGCGCAGCAGTTTGTCGTCTTCACTAAGCATCAGCGCCGATGCATCACAGTCGATATTAGGCGTAGACTTTTTGAAGCCGAACAATCCACGGGATTTTTCTTCGGCAGGGTCCCAGCCGAGTCCAACCAGCAGCTTTGTCAGATCACTGCGGCCTTTGGTCAGGTCAATCTTTTGTCCCTTAACGAGATTGATTGTCATGAATGAGATAGGCCTCCTTTTTGCACGTAATGGTACATAATACTGTGCAGGTTGAGCAATCGTTTCATTTTTTTCAAATCAGGCAGAACAGACCCAGCTGATCCAGGGCTAGCCTGCCGCCGATGACGGCTCCTGTCCTGCGGGAAAATGATCGCTCGTACAAGCATCGATCATCCCCTATCTCCATCTTAGCAGAGCAACAGGGGCAAAGGAAAATTTCGCCATACAGAGCTTCCGTCATCGTGGAATATTCAGGTAATATGTATCATTAATGGCAGTCAATCCATCTTTATTTTCTCACACGTTAGTAAAAAAACAAGCCGTCCCTTTTAGATAACGGCAAGCATCAACAGCATGTAAACCCAGGCGAGTCAGTATGTAAAGCTGAGCTCCCCAGTATGTAAAAAGCGCCCGATTACAGGAATCAGACGCTTCATAATGAAGATGTTCAGGGATCTATAAGCTTCGATAGCTAGAATTAGTAGAAGTGAATAGAGACATAATCGTTAGAATAAGAGTGTAACAGCAATCACTAACAGACGTTGTGCTGTTATCGAGAGCTGTACAGAGCTACGATCATCCACAGCCTTATTTATCGGGCATGCTTCTTATGGTTAACCGCATTGCCTTTGAAAAAATAGAGTGCGATCATATCCCCCAGCGACAGCAGTACAAATGCCACAATGGCTGTACCGAGCGCTTCACCGGCACTATTTTGCAGACCGTATAGCCAGAACAAATAGATAATAACGGCGGGAATGATGTTACCAATCAGCCGCTGCCGGACAAACATAACAAAGGCTACTAAAAGCCTGTTCATGGTGGACCCTCCAAAAGATGTAATAGACTTCCGAGTGTGATATACCCATAGTCGGAAGGACATAAACGGTAAAACCAATGACAGTCTATGAACATGCATATCTTCGCTCACAGAAACTCATTATTATACATTTACCACACCACGAACAGTGTATAATTGACTAATTAAGTCATTACATTTTTGTCGAAAATTATCAATGAGCAAACAGACCATCATCATGGCCACGACAAAGAGACAAACCTGCACCAGAAGCTGGGGCGCTTCCACGGGTAGAGCAGATTTTTTCTCCATGTATAGCATCACTATACATTTCTCAGTATGACAGCAGTTTGCAAAAAACATACAGCAAAACTTTCATAAACAATGACTTCATTTTAAGATATTCATGTAAAAAAAAGCCCAACCAATTCGGTACTGGGCCACTCTCGTTCGCCTGTGCCTGGCTCAGGCGTTCTTGCTCATGAAGCTAGGTGTTACAGCGTGTATGCGCTGTAATCTTACCATCATGCATGTACATGATGTGTTGCTACGCGTACTCCATTAAGCGTACGCTATCACGTAAAGCTATGTAGCCATATGGCTACCGGAATTGCTATGGGTATTCTATGATATAAAAAACACGTACTTATGATATAGGTAAAGCTACTGTTCCCAGACTGGATCGGGACGCTGCCAGTACAGCCACACATGCATCTTCTCTATCGCTGCATGTGTTAGTCTGTTCCTTCCCCGCCGCGTGTGATCCGTCCTTATTCATGCTTTGGTGAAACGTTACGACCAGGCAATAGAATGTGCAAGTCAACAAGTACCGACCTGCATGTCTTACAATTTCTATTATTACAGCAGTTTGCGAAAATCGGACTTATTTTTTTTGTAATCACATCCTTTTTTTTGAATCAATGTGAATTGACTGGAATTCGAAAAATCCCATATAACAAGTTACCAAAAACGTACATTAGAGATTTTGGGTAACCTATATAATAATAAAAATTATCATTTTTTGGCAAAATAAATCACGTCTTGTATTCGAGCACTATCGTTTCTTTATAGAGTACAGGGTCGATATAAAGATATGGCAATCAAAATGTGTTAAACGGAAATGTTGACGTATGGGTTATGTCCCTTTGATTATAAAAATTTTACAAAATTGTGAAACGTGCAGGCTATATTGCTACGTAGTAGATGAGTAAGTCGACAACGTATTGCACCGGTGCTTCATCCGCATGAAGTTTATGCATGACCATAAAGAGGTGATTCACTTGCAAAAACATTTCACCACACTACGCCACGAGCTAGAAGCCGAAATCGCACGTCAGGGCTATTCCCTGAGTAGCTTTAGCAAGGCATCCGGTATTAATCGGGGCATCCTTAGCTCCACCCTGAACGGCTCTCCACCCAAACCGATGTCCATTAACCAATTGGATAAAATGGTACAAACACTGAATAAACCCCAAGGCTGGCTGTATGAAAAGTTCGCCCAGGAATGCTTCAACGAGTCTGGCAAAACGAACTGGCGCCGCGTTCGTCCTTTACTACTGCGCTGTATCGAGCTGGATCGAAACGATTTGATCAGCCGTACACTGGGGCTGCTGATGGAGGACCCGAACCATATTAGTCATGTGTTTGAATTAGCGGAGGAGCTCTCAGCTGCGGGACAGGATAGCTCTGCGATCGTGCTGTATCGCTGTGTTATTGAGAATGAACGGAATTATCATTCTGAGCGACTGGCTGTTAGTCAATATCGTATATTTTCTAACTCGCTCAGCCATAATATTGAGAATAATCTTAAAGCTGCTATTGCTTTTGAGCCTTTTCGTAATCAGTTGCCTGTGCCTCTAAAACTAGAAGCTTTATTAAAGCTTGGCAATGTATTTTATACAGTTCAGGATTGGGAATCGACCTATCAATATGGAACCGAGCTATATACCTTTGCCAAACAAATTTACGATTACCGACAATCTTCAATAAAGAAAGGCTATACACCAAGGTCACTTCTACTCGAACATCCGCTGGTGTATTACTATGGACAAGGATTGACAATACAATTTAGTTCGTTTGAATACACTGAAAGATACGATGAGGCTAAACCTTTATTGAATCAATTAGAAAATCTAGACTGGTTTGAAGATGATCATCCACAGAACCAAATGCAAATTGAACGCTTTCGTTTCTTTACTTCACTGAATCGCTTTAGCATCGAGCTACTATCTGGAAATATAGAAGTTTTAGCTGACTATTCTGCTCTGTTGCGTGCCCATCCTGAAGAAGCACTAACTGGTCTACATACCATTTTAGAAGCCGCGAATAAGCATCATTGGAATGTAGATTTTGTTTTAGCAGATCATGAAGGTCTACTTTATCCTGCCGAAATTGTTGGTGATCTCGATACTGACCTGACTCATACAGCTATTTTTCAAGGCTTCAGAGACGAATCGATTATCATTAGTCGTTATGTAAGTATGTATTATGAGTTAGCAATATATTATTGCAATCATAAAGTTTATGACACTCGATTAGAAAACATATTGATTGCTCTGGAAACTACAATTGTAAAATATAATCGTGGTCGTATACTCGATTGCTTGCAATTATTCAAAAAATTGCGTGAATTGAGCGAACCAATGAAACTGCACAAAGTAAAGAGAGACAATCAAAATAGTACTGAATAATATTAGAGTATTGGAGCGTGTAGTCGCATGACGAATCAGCAAAGTGTGAGTTATAAACTAAAAATGGAGCTGGTTCGCCAGGGCTACACTTTAAGTAGCTTTAGTAAGTTATCTGGCATTAATCGTGGAGTACTCAGTTCAACTTTAAATGATCCCCCCACCAGGCCGTTATCTATGAATCAGATTAATCAAATGAATCAAGCTCTTAATTTCCCTGTAGGTTGGCTCTATGAAGAATATGCGCAAGAACTTATTGCTGATATAGAGACTGTCAGCTGGAGAAAAATCAAAGATTTGCTAACTCACTGTATACAAATCAAAAAAATGAATCTGATTCAAACAGTTCTTGATGCACTGAAAGACACAGCGACATACATGAACTACATTTTCGACTTGGCCGAGGAACTCATAGAACAAGGTGAGGATACCCAATTAAGTATGTTTTATCAATACATTCTAGATCACGAATCAAATTTACATGCAGAACGATTCGCGATAAGTCAGTATCGTTTATTTCGAATTAGTCTAGGTTTAGACGTGCATAAAATTTTAAAATGGAAGATTCAATTCGCTCCCCAAAGACATTCCTTGCCATTTCATCTGAAACTTGATGCTTTGGCACAATTAAGTAACGTAGCATTTGCATTCAAAGAATGGGAGGAATTAAGACAATATGGTGAAGAACTTGTTGCTACTACTATGATGATATACAATTCACCGCCAGAATATAAGTATTCTTGCATCAAGAAAGCAGAGCGTTCTTTGCTGGTTTATTATGGAAAAGGTCATATTGCTCAAGCTGCTGGCTGGGAATACAGCGGTAACTACGAGGAAGCACAAAAGATGATCTCTTATTACGAAGACTTAAGTTGGTTTGAGTTCACAGATCCTACTGATAAAATTCAGTTAGAAAAATTCTATATTATCGCTAAATGTAATCGATATAATACGGAACTTTATCTAGGGAATAACAGCGTGCTTAAATCGTATATAGATTATTTGGAGTTCTTTCCAGAGGAGCAACCTGCTAGCATAGAGGTGATTATAAAAACCAGTATTATGTACGGTTGGGATATTGATGATATCTTAGAAAAATATCATGATGTGATTTATCCTCCTGATATTTCCCAGTACCTTCAGACAACAACGTATTATTCTATATTTATCGAACTCAACCGCTACACTACTATCTATCATGATCTGGCTTTATATTACTTTGAACGCAAAGGAAGTACAGAACAACTAGAACACGTACTATCAACTCTCAAATCACATATTGAGAAATATGATCGAATTCATACTTTTGATAGTACAGAATTATTTGAAAAGCTGTATAAGTTCTACTTTTAATCTGTAGGGAACACTCGCTAACTGCACAGATTATTAAAGGAGCGTAGTTCTATGACAAATCTACGAAGTGTGCGATATGAATTAAAAACGGAGCTGATTCGCCAAGGATATACATTAAGTAGTTTCAGCAAAATATCGGGTGTAAATCGTGGCGTACTGAGTTCCACGTTAAGTGATCCTCCTACCAAATCATTATCTATGAATCAGCTTAATCAGATGAGCGAAGCACTTCATCTTCCCGTAGGATGGTTGTATAAGCAATATGCAGAAGAGTTGATAAAAGATATTGAGCATGTGAGTTGGCGGAAAGTAAAAGATTTACTCACTCATTGTCTCATATTGAATAAAGTTAGTTTGATTAAAATGATGTTGGACGCCTTGAAGGATAAAACAGCATATGTAAATTATATTTTTGAGTTAGCAGAAGAACTTATAGAGCAGGGATCTCAAGCTGACTTGCAAATGTTTTATCAATATGTACTAGATTATTAATCTAATCCGCATACAGAGCGATTTGCAGTAAGTCAATATCGTTTATTTCGTGCGAATTTGGGATTAGATTTACAACAAAATTTTAAAGCCATGATTCAGTTTGCCCCTTATCGCCACACATTGCCTCTGTATTTGAAGTTAGACGCGCTGGCGCAATTGATACATGTATCTTATGCTCTTAAAGATTGGGAAGTCCTAAACAAGTATGGAAAAGAACTCGTGAACACTGCAAATCTAGCTTATAAAGAAAAGTCGAAACAATCACATATAAGTACAAAAAAACATGAGCGTCCTTTGATCGTTTATTTTGGAAAGGGTTATACTGCTCAATTTATAAAATGGGAACATAATGGCAATTATGAAGAAGCAAAAAAATTAATTCCTTATTATGAGGACTTAAGTTGGGTAACTAAAGTAGATCCCTTAGATACTGAGAGTAGGATTTCTGTAGAAAAACATGCTATCTATGCCAAATGTAATCGGTACAATCTGGAACTCTTACAAGGAAATTATAGTGCCCTCAAGCCTTATGTAGACTACCTTGAGTTTTTCCCTGAAGAACATCCAGCTAGTTTGACAATTATAATAAAGGCAAGCAATATGCATAAATGGGATATAGATGAAATTTTAGAAAAGTACCATCATATCATCTATCCTTCTAATATTTTAGATTATTTACAAAGGATAACAAGCTACTCTATGATTGTAGAAATAAATAGGTATATTAATATTTATTACGAATTAGCTTTATATTATTTTGAACGTAAAAAAAATAAGGATGATTTAGAGCATATATTATCTGTATTAAAGTCTAATATTGAAAAATATAATCGCCTCTATTCATTTGATAGTACTCAATTATTTGAGAAGATTTCCAAGTTCTATTTAGCTTAAAGCGATAGATTTGAATATGTTTGACATATTATTAATTACTTAAAATAAGAATTACTACTTCGGTGGTGATTCTTATTTTTGCATGGAATCATATTTTTATCTGGCAATTTATATACTTACCTTTATCGAAAAGCTCTATATGATGTTTCCTATTTTCGATACCTATTTTCCCTTTTCACAATTAAAAGTAATTGACCATGGTTCAAGCTCTAATATATAATGTAATAAATTTGAAATCATGGGTTAACTGGGGCGCTATACACGGGAAACTTTTACCTTAAAGGGGTGTGTTCGGTTATGATTACCAACACCACAACCATACGTTTGGAGATTGAAAAGGGAATACGTCAACGAGGACACTCCCTTAGCAGTTTCGGCAAGCTTGCCGGGATTAATCGCGGGATTATTAGCGGTATTTTAAATGGTAATCCGCCAAAATCCATTTCCATCCGCCAGCTCGATCTGATGGCTGAAGCACTCGGTCATGAAGAAGGCTGGATGTATGAATATTATGTGGATGAATGTTTTATTAACGAAAAAGCAGATTGGCGTCGGATTAAAGCGTTCTTACTGCGATGTACAGAGATTGGGCGCTATGATTGTATTCAGGCGGTTCTTGATCGTTTGATGGAGGATTTGTCGAATACGATTTCTGTATTTGGATTGGCAGAAGAGTTATATGAAGAAGGAAAAGTGAAGGAAGCTATTCCTTTTTATGAATGCGTTATCGAAAATGAGAAGCATCAGCATTCGGAGAGGCTCGCTATTGCGCATTATCGAGTGTTTCGGGCTTCGATTGGCGAAAATACAGAAGAGAACTTTAGAGCAACGATTAGATTTGAACCTTTTAGAGATAGACTTCCTGAAAGATTCATGTTAGATGGATTATTAAGACTTGCTAGTGTCTATTACACAATGGAAAATTGGTATTACCTAGAAAGATGTGGCGACGAACTAATTCGCTTGAGTCATGCTGTTTATAATGAACAAAAAAAGTATAAGCAAGAAACTGGTAACTATCCCGAACTCAATACAGAGCGTAGGTTAGTAGTATATTATGGACAAGGTTATCTCATTAAAGCATTGGCATTAGAATATTTAAAAAGATACGACGAAGCAAAAAAATTAATTTCTTCATACTCAGACCTAAGTTGGTTTGAGATTCTTGATGAAACAGGCATAAAAGAAGTTGAGAAGTTTAAACTTTTTGCAACAGCTAATATGCACAACTTAAACTTACTTTCTGGAGACTTCTCTTATTTAAATGAGTACGTTGATTTTCTTCATGCCAATCCCTTGGAAATTCTTCCAAGTTTAAGCATAATACTGCAATCCGCTAATGAACATAATATTGAAATTGATAATGTAGTAAATAAGCTACTAGAAAACCTTCTAACTTATGATCATTCTGATAAAAATTATTATTCCCAGACTAATTCAATAAATCGCTATGTAGATCTTTATTATCAATTAGCAGTATACGAATTTAGACGAGAGAATTATACTAAAGGCATAAATCATTTACTCGAAAGTTTAAGTATCTCCTTCAATATTTCGAATAGAACTAAAACACTGGAACGTGTATTACTCTTTGAACAGTTTAGACATGTAGCCAATTCAGACCAATTAGAGTTATTTAATCAAATTATAAAGGAGGCTAACCAATATGAAAAAGCTAGTTTATACGTTAGTACTAGTAGTAGGTTTGATTAGTCTAATTCCTTCTGGAAATATTCATCAAAGTCCAGTTATTACTACTCAAAGTAATGGACTTGGTGCATAATTCTCATTTATACCTGACAAAAGCCTGATCACTTAATTAAGTGATCAGGCTTTTGTCATTTAAACCAACTCATGTTCTTTATAATCCTCATAATTCCCAATCGTCACCTTCAACTCCCCATCCTGCAAATTCCACACCTGCTCCGCGATCCGATTAATAAAATACCGATCGTGCGATACAGCGAGAATCGTGCCTGGGAACTCCTCCAGCGCTTCTTCCAGCGCCTCGCGTGCAGAAATGTCCAGGTGGTTCGTTGGCTCGTCCAGAATCAGTAGATTCGGACGCTGGTGCATTAGGATCGCCAAGCGTAGGCGGCTCCATTCGCCGCCGGATAGGCCGGATACTTTTTTGAAGACGTCGGGGCCGTAAAATAGGAACTTGGCAAGCTGTCCGCGGGCGGCGCCTTCTTCCATGCGGGCGTGTACTTTGAACCATTCCAGCACGGTTTCACCTGCATCGGGTGGTGCTGCCTCCTGTGCTAGATAGCCGACATCGGCGCGAGAGCCGATTCGGATCGTACCGGCATCGGTTTGATCCTCGCCGAGAATCATGCGCAGCAGTGTCGTTTTCCCTGCTCCGTTTCCGCCGATAATCGTGGCGTGCTCGCCATAGCGTAGCAGTGCGCTCGCTTCCTGAAGCAGCATGCGCTCGCCGTGACTTTTCCATACTTGCTCCAGTACGAGTACACGTTCACCCGAACGTCCCTTTTGACGCCATTCCAGATCCATACGAGCCTGATCCATGACCGGGCGTTTGACCTTTTCCATGCGATCCAATGCTTTTTGCATCGATGCAGCACGGCGGTGGAAGCCGGGGTTCGGTGGATTGGAGCGATTGCCCCAATCGATCAGGCGCTTGATCGATTCCTTGATGCGCTTGATTTCCTTTTGCTGCTCCTGATAATCCTCGAATTGGCGCACGAGTCGGCGCTGCTTTTCATCTCGATAAGCTGAATAGTTCATCGGGTAGGCGGTCGCTTCTCCATCCTCCAGCTCGATAATTTCCTGTACGATTCGATCGAGGAAATAGCGGTCGTGTGAGATCACGACGACCGTTGCACTGGAATGCGCGATAAAGTTCTCCAGCCAGACGACGGCTTCCATATCCAGATGGTTGGTCGGTTCGTCCAGTAGTAAAATATCCGGGTTGGTCAGCAGCATGGCGGCTAGCGCCACTCTCGTCTTTTCGCCACCGGACAGCTTATCGACAGGCTCGTCGTAATATTTAGCTGGAATGCCGAGACCGTTGGCAATGCTATCGATACGGGCGGACATTTCGTAGCCGCCTGCTTGCTCGAAGCGCTCCAGGGCATCGCCATAATCGCGAATTGCTTTGTCCAGTGCTTGCTCGCTCTGATCTGCATCGCTCATACGCAGCGCAAGCTGCTCCATCCGCTCCTGTAGTGCCAGCAGATCGCTGAAGCTGCTACGCAGAATTGTCATGACGGTCGTGCCTGCGGCATAGTCTGGCACCTGTGCGAGATAGCCGACCCTGGCACCCTTTTGAATGTGTACATTGCCCTGATAGGGACGTTCCTGACCGGATAGCAGGCGAAATAGTGTTGTTTTCCCTGCTCCGTTCATTCCGATTAGACCCACCTTGCGGCCGCTGTGAATTTCTAATGTAACGCTGGATAGCACCTGCTGTGCTCCGTAATATTGTTGTACCTGATGACAGGCGATCATAATAGACATGTATATTCTCCTCATCGGGCAGCATACCACCATCTCGATATGCCTTTTGCAAAGGTATTGTTAGATGGGCAGGAATGTGCCAATTATTTGTAATGGTGGATGATGGAGAAATGCACGCTACCGCCTGTCAGCCGATAGGCATAGGCTTGCTGTGATTGCCGGATATGCTTGCTTGATCCTCGACTCTGCATCGTAACGATATCAGATCGCTTCTCGAAAAGGACAACAAGCGGATAACCTTACTCTAGCGACGTCTATGATCCAAGACTAGCGTCAGCATCGGCAAACATATAAAAAAGCCACAGGTAATCATACCTGCGGCTTAAATCATAGCAATTCGGTGGTTGTCTGTAACACAGACGAACAGCGATCATCAATCTGTAATAGTGGTGTACAACAAAGGTACAGCAAACTATCGCAGTGCGACACACTCGCGGTGTATCCCAATTACGCTGAACAGTTACTCAAATAACCCGACCGAGGCTGAAGGCAGGAGCGGCATTTCGCCATTTTTGTAGTATTCATTTTTGGACAGACTTCTCCCGTCTTCGTAAAATGTGTTTGAAATACTAAAAACGCCTTGCACTCTGCAATCTAGCGTCATAGAAAATGGGAAATTCAACATCCTGCCTCACCTCCTTGGTATAACGTCTGATCCAGCACCCCATGTTCCTTCCCGGGAACGATGGACTGATTCACACGTCGTTGTTATTACTTTTTTACCATGACTGGAAGCCATCTGGCAAGCCTTTTTTTACCAAAGGTGGTCTGGCAAAGTAATCGCAGCAGCTCCCAGCCGATCATAGCTCCGATAAAATTAAAGATCACATCGTTAATATCTACCGTACGATACGTGTAGCCCAGCACCAGATTAAGCAGTCCCTGTAGCACCTCAATCGTCATACCAATACCAAGCGCATAGAGCAGCATTCGCTTGCGATTCATCGGTATTAAAAGCGGCAACAGAATGCCATACGGAACGGTCATCACAATGTTCAAATAATTGGACTTATCCTGAAAGATCGAGCTGTAATACTGAGAATGGAAAGGAATCAGGTTGAGTCGCACCATCCCCTGCTCCCCCATCGCTGTACGCATCAGTTCGATCAATTGCGAATGAATCGGAAAAGGGAAAAACGTGTATCGAATGACATTAAGCATATAGATACCGAATAATCCGGCGACAAGTAGCCATGATACCGGCTTGCGGTAGACCGATTGTGCAATCAGCAAGCAGGCTGCGACGATCATCAAGCCAATTACCCAGATAAAAGCATTAAATGTGAGCATGCTCTCTCTCCTGTTCTGTACATTTGTACTTTATGTTCTATATATTGACCATCGGGTGAGTAGCCCGGTTGAAGCTGTACAGGTGTATTCGTTATATGATCCGTTATATTGTGAAGCATGGACTCTTAACGGTTACATGCAATGGACTACAATTGGCAAGCTGGTTTATAAACATATAGGCAATACTGATGAAGATGATCTAACGATAACCGAATACGTAACCCCGAACCTAATGAGCAACTCTGAGCTTATGAGTGGCTCTAAGCTTATGAGTGGCTCTAAGCTTATGAGCTATTGTAAAGGCTGGCGCTCCCATGTGCAAAATGTCGTTGCTCCCTGTACGATAGCTATGTATCGTGTACATAGTGTAATGGGGCAGGCCTATAGCGGAGGTAACATAGTGTAAATAGAACAATATAGCGGCTCGGCTTAGTAACCATAGTAGAGCATCTGAATAATCGCCCTTGCTCTCCCCTTGATTACCCTACTCTATACGATTCAATATTTTGCAAGATTCTATAAGATCACGTTATACAACGTACAAAAATAGAGGCTACAGCACTGGAGGTTACGAACATGAATAATCAGACGATTCATACCGATTCACAGCAGCCCCCTGCTTCACTGCCAACAACGCTACAATCGCTCTGGAATGGGCAGGAGCTGGAGCATAAGCAGCATCTAGCTATGCCACTGCTTACGATTAGCGAGGATGGCTATCCGCATCAGGCGATGGTGAGTGCAGGTGAGGTGCTGGCGATAGATAAGCAGACCCTGCGTATTGCACTGTGGACAGGCACGAATACGACAGCTCATCTGCTGCGAGATGGCAAGGCATTGCTGACAGTAGTCGTGGATGGCGTGTCCTACGCGTTACGTTTACAGGCAGAAGCATTGCCTGAGCTACCGGATGCAGCCTATCCACGCGCACGATTCCAGGCGAGAATCCAGCATATACGTGAGGATATAGCGAAATATGCTGAGCTATTAACTGGCGTAACGTATCGTTTGCATGAGCCAGAGCAGGTGCTCGAACGCTGGCGGATGACGCTGGAAGAGCTGCGGCGATAAGGGGAATTGGGTTGCGGTTGCGGTTGCGGTTGCGGTTGCGGTTGCGGTTGCGGTTGCGGTTGCGGTTGCGGTTAGGCTAGCACGTTTTACTACCGATGCGCGCACTATCGCTCGTTATTTTGAATGTTGCATCACTAAAAAAGCCGTCATTTTCGAGCAGCTAGCTGGCTACTGGAGAATGACGGCTTTTAGTGTTTTTATTGCGCTATCTTCCATTCCTCACATTGCGATTCGCTGGCTTATTTCCGATCATTGCCGCGCTTTTGCATCGTACGGCGAATGAACTTTTGAATCAGAATTGGCAGTACAAAAGCGAGCACAGCGACAACCATCAGTGCATAAGCATAGATCCGATCCGGGCTGGAAGGATTACGCAAAATAATCGAAAAGGCAATCACGATGATAGCAAGGCAGGTAATGCCTCGTATAATTAGCATCGTTCTCATGTTCATAGGGAAATAGCTCCTGTTCTATAGTCTTCTGATTTTCACCGATATCGGCTTGCTGTCGCCGCTCAAGCTAGAGAACAGCGCATCGGTGACTATGTGCTGTTATTATACATGTTCCAGCCTCCTCCTACATGCTGCTACGGTATATAGATGTGTTGGATATATGAACGATATCACCTCATTCAACAACGGGCTGACCATGTACGAAGCTGGATCTGGTTAGACTTCTTCCTGAAAGTGGTAATGAGGGGTAGCGAAAACGACCTATCACCCACAATAAGGAGGACTTTTATGAAATACGATTCGAATCGCGATCTCACACGCAAGACAGCAGAAACAGAGTTGCCTGAGAAGCCTTATTCCTTCTGGCGAGCAACAACCGAGTTCCCTACCTTTCCCACGCTGGAACAGGAGCTGGATACTGAGATTGCTGTCGTGGGAGCAGGCATTACCGGAATCACGGCGGCCTATTTGCTTGTTTTGGAAGGACGCAAGGTTGTGCTGGTAGAGGGCGATCGGGTGCTCAATGGTACGACAGGTCATACCACTGCGAAAGTCACCTCGCAGCATGGACTGATCTATGATCATCTGCGTAGCCATTTTAGCGATGAGCAGGCACGGCTCTATTATGAGGGCGCAGAAGAAGCAAAGGCATTTATGCAGCAGCTCGTTCAGGATAACGGCATCGACTGCGATTGGCAGGAGGAAACAGCCTATATATATGCCGAGAATGAGGATAGCGGATTCAAGCAGCTCAAAAAAGAAATGGACGCTTATCGTGAGCTGGGTTTGCCAGGTGAATGGGTGGAGTCTCTACCGATCCCGCTGTCGATCGAAGGTGCAATTGCTTTACCGGGACAGGCACGTTTTCATCCGCTACAATATTTGAAATTTCTGCTACTGGAGTTCTTGCGTCTCGGTGGCACGATCTATGAAAATACGATGATCAGCGAGGTCGAGAATGATGAGCGTCCGCGCCTGCTCGTGCAGGATCGTGACTTTGGTATACGCTGCGATACGGTGATCTCTGGCTCGCATTATCCGGTAACTGACCAGAATGGCTTTTATTTTGCCCGCTTACAGCCAGAGCGCTCGTACACGCTGGCGATTCGTGCGGAAACGCCATTTGAAGGTGGCATGTATATTAGTGCAGACGAGCCAAAGCATTCACTGCGCTCGGCGACGTTTGACGACCAGCAGTATATTATTGTTGGTGGTAAAGGTCACCGCACCGGGCAGGAAGGCGATACGATTATGCATTATGCGGAGCTGAAGATGTTCGCAGGGAATCTATTCGGGCTGCATGATATTCCCTATCGCTGGTCGTCTCAAGACCTGTATTCTCTGGATAAGCTACCCTGTATTGGACCGCTCACCTCGGATACGCCTAATATTCTTGTCGGTACCGCTTATGCCAAATGGGGCATGACTACAGGGACGCTCGCTGCGATCATGCTCACCGATCAGGCCATGGGACGCGACAATCGGTATGCAGAGCTATTCGACCCTGCTCGTAAAGTTCCGTTTCTCAAACGAATGCAAACAGCAGTCGAGCACAATATGACGGTAGCGAAGGAGCTGGTTACCGGCAAGCTCGATTTCAATCGGCATAAGGCGGAGGATCTCAAGCCTGATCAGGGTGCAGTGGTCTGGCAGCGTGGTAAGCGTACCGGAGCTTACCGTGATCCCCAGGGCAATCTGCATCTGGTAGATACAACCTGTACGCATATGGGCTGTGAGGTACAGTGGAATGAGGCTGAGCGCTCATGGGACTGCCCCTGTCACGGTGGACGATTCGATTATAAAGGTGAGGTGCTAGAAGGGCCGCCTACGGAGCCGCTAAAAAAGCGCTGATTAAGCAGGAATTCTATTTATGAATCGTAGGGTAGCTCTACATAAAGTAGGGTACCCTGCTCACCTGCTTATCGCCTTCCTATAGGTGCATTGTATGAGCTTGAGCTCCTGCATGGAATGCATCATGCACAGCGTCTGTAGAACATAGCATTCGCATGTGATAGGTACTATTGCTAGATCATGATGTACAATAACCATCCTGATCTCGCCAAACTGCGAAATACAGGGCGGCTTGCTACAGAGCCTGTCGTAAACGAAAAGCTCGGACATGTACGATGCATGTGTCCGAGCTTTTTGTGCTATGTTGCCGGGCTATTTGTATACTTATCATCGAGTGCATTTTGTCTCTATGTTTAGCTACTCGCCTTCGCAGGACGTACCACCATTTCGTTCACATCGACACCCTCAGGCTGGGCAATCGCATAGGCAATTGCTTCAGCGATCGCTTGAGAAGGCAAGGCAATACGGCGATATTCTCGCATCGCTGCACGAGCATGCTCATCTGAGATCGTATCTGCCAACTCAGATTCCGTTACGCCTGGCGAGATGAGGGTTACGCGAATTTCACGTTCGGTTTCCAAACGCAATCCCTCAGAGATCGCTCGTACTGCGTATTTGGTTGCACAGTATACAGAGGCAGTTGGTGTCACCTCATATGCACCGATGGACGCGACATTAATGAATTGTCCGCCTCCCTGACTGCGCATCACAGGCAGACATGCTGCGATCCCGTGTAGCACACCGCGAATATTCACATCGATCATCCGATTCCATTCATCGATCTTGCGTTCCTCCAGATTGGATAACGGCATCACACCTGCATTATTCACGATCACATCGACACGCCCTAGCTTCTCTACTGCCGTCTGTACAAAGGCTTCCATCTGATCGCAATCCGTTACATCCAGCGCAAGATATTCGGCTGTTCCACCCTCCTCACGAATCTGCGTCGTTAGCGCCTCCAGCCGTTCCACCCGTCTTGCGCCAAGCATAACCTTTGCTCCGCGCGCTGCTAGCAAGCGTGCAGTTGCTTCTCCGATCCCGCTGCTTGCTCCTGTAATCAAGACTACTTTGCCTTCCATTCCATGCATAGGTTGTTGTGTATTCATACTTGTTCCTCCTCTAAAGGTTTAGTTATCAACAAAGCCTGAATTATTTTTGTCGGTAAAAAATCATGCCGCCGTGGTATAACACATCGCCCTGAAACTCCCCATCTGCGGTAAAGCCTGTATCATCCACATAATCAATATGATTGCCCTTGATGCTATAGCTTCCTGTATACGCACTGGCACGATGGCCACGGGCTTCATCATAACGTCCATTCGGTAGCAGCTCCTGCCTTATGACGCCATCTGCGGTCACCCACATCCCTACATAGTCGTGTGCTGCTTCAAGTCCATTCGGCTTCTGTCCTGCATTCATGCTGATTCCTCCTCTTGTTCGGGTTCTTATTCAGTATGACCCCTATGCCGTATAAGGAGGTAGAACGATCGACGCAAAAAATTGCCTATTTCGCGCAAGTCTATTCGCAGCGACACATGAGGGATATATAATAAGGGAAAAGTGGAATGCGATCTATTAAAGGAGGATTCCTGTGAAATCAACAGCTACAGCGGATAAACGAACGATGGAGCAGCTGGATGAGCTTGCTAGGTTGATTGCCCAATTCTGTACAAGTGATGGTACGTACTCAACCGACTTCACCCCATTATCACTCATTCGCAATACGGAGGTTGCTGTTCCCGTCTATACTGTCTATGAACCGTCCATCTGTCTTGTTGCCCAAGGCAGCAAGCTTGTGATGTTAGGCGATGAGGCTTATCGCTATGGGCCTTCTCAATATTTTGCCGTATCAGTGGATCTGCCGATCTCGGGTCAGGTGAGCGAGGCGTTAGAGGAGCATCCCTATCTTGCTGTTCGGCTACAGATCGATCCTCAGCAGGTGGTGGAGTTTATTCAGAACAAGGAGCATGAGCGTACAGCTCGAGGAACGGCGGCACGCGGCTTATATGTGAGCCAGGCAACACCGGGCATGCTGGATGCGTTTCTGCGCCTTGTGCGCCTGCTGGACACGCCAGAGGATATAGACGTATTAGCTCCGATGGCAGCACGCGAGATTCTATATCGTGCCCTACAGGATGGTCAGGGCGCTGTGCTGAGGCAGATGGCACCGGGTGCAGGGCATGCCGCTTCGATCGCTGAGGTGATTCGCCGCATACGCGAAAGCTATCATGAACCGCTACGGATCGAGGAGCTGGCAAGCGAAGCAGGCATGAGCTCCTCCTCCCTGCATCGTCACTTCCGTGAGGTCACAGCGATGAGCCCACTACAATTTCAAAAGCAAATCCGGTTGCAGGAGGCGCGCCAGATACTACTCAGCGAGCCGGTTCAGGCAGCAGAAGCTGCTTTTCGTGTCGGATATGAAAGCCCGTCGCAATTCAATCGGGAATATGCACGTTTATTCGGACGTCCGCCACTGAGCGATATTCGTCAATTACGAACACGAACCGAAGCTCAAGTAGCCGTGGAAAATTAAAGAAACTGACGCCGATAGAGTACCGACGTCAGTTTACTGGATAGGGCTTTTTTAACTGTCCAAAAAATAGGGGCTTTACCCCCTGCGTTTCCATTCTTTATTGATTCTACATGTAGTGTGATTGCTGTATCACTTCGTTTCGAGCTGTATGATGTGACATGTCACTTCAAATGCACAGTTTCTGAGGATTCATTTTGAATCCATTCGATATGAATTTTGCGTACCAATCGAATGATTGCTCTAAATAGCGTGTTGGCATTACCGATAATAAACATGATCGTTCCCGTTTCCGTTTGCTTATGAAAAAAGAAATAACTGCCGATCAGAAAACAGATCGTTGTAATGATATCGTTCAGCACACTTACCATCTCATAGCGGTTACTTGCTACGATCCGGCGACGCTTGAATTCGATGGCGAGCTTATAGGAATCTGGACGACGAATACAGATTTTCCGTTTCTTTTCTGGAGTTGGTTTCGCTTCTAGTTGTTGTTTATTCATGATGCAGCCCTCCCTTTGTGGCACTTACCCGCTATAAGCGAAGCTATAACAGCATTTGTCAAATTAGTAATAACTGTTTAATCTATGAATATACTATTTATCCCATAACATGAAAAAGGATGAAGCTATGCGATCCCGAAGACAAGCCCATCGACGCTCTCGTGTCCCCCTTATTGTTACCATTATCATTGCTGTTGTTGTAATCGCTATCGGTTCGTTTTTGCTAGTACGCGGAAGTATAGGAGGATGGTTCTCGTTAGCAAATAAGCCAGGTGGCTCCGCGACAGAAGCACCTGCATATACGCTGCCGATTGCAGAAAAGGACGGCATCAAGCGCACGTCCGCCGTCGTAGGCGAACAGCTGGCAACGTATGACGGCAAAAGCTGGCAGCCGTCCTTCTGGGCAGGCATGAACCTGGGCGCGACCACACCCGGACATTATCCAGGTGAGCTGAGCCCAACGAAGGAAGATTATTTACGCTGGTTTCCTGAGATGAAGGCGATGAATATTCGTGTGCTGCGTATTTATACGATTTTGCCACCTTATTTCTATGAAGCCTTGCAGGAATTCAATGCAACGCAAAAAGAGCCATTGTACCTGATGCAGGGTGTGTGGTCGCCAGAGGAAGAACTCATCGGTGAGGATGGCAAAGGACGCGATGCGTACACGCCCGAGATCACCGCGGCATTCAAGCAGGAGATTCAGGACGCTGTCGGCGCAATCCATGGCAAAGTAACCATTGCGGACAAGCAAGGCCATGCACATGGTACATTTACAGCCGATGTCTCTCCCTACCTACTGGGCTGGGTAGTCGGAACGGAGTGGTACCCATTTGCTGTTGATGTGACAGATAAGGCGCATCCGAATCAGCCTCCGTATAAGGGTAAATATTTTAGTGCAGCATCGGACGCTACCGCCTTTGAAAGCTGGGTTGCCAGTATGCTGGACGTAGCTGCTGAGGCGGATATGAAATACGGATGGCAGCATCCGATGTCCTTTACAAACTGGGTAACAACTGATCCGCTCTCTCATCCTAATGAACCGCTGGAGCAAGAGGATCTGGTATCCGTTGATCCGATGAATATTCAGCCAGTTAAGGATAGCTGGACAGCCGGGTATTTCTCTTCGTATCATATTTATCCGTATTATCCAGATCTACTGCGTCAGCAGCCGGAATACAAAACATTCAAAAAAGCCGATGGTACAAGCAGCGCCTACGCAGGCTATCTAAATGCAATGCGTAAGCATCATAAAGGGATACCGCTAATCGTTGCCGAGTACGGAATGCCAAGCTCGCGCGGGATGGCGCATTATGGCCCGAACGGACGTAATCAGGGCATGCATACCGAGCAGGAACAGGGCACGCTGGATGCTGGACTGCTCAAGGACATTTATGATGAAGGTCTGGATGGCGCGCTATTATTCGAGTGGCAGGATGAATGGTTCAAATTCACCTGGAATACGATCGATATGGAGCCTGCCGACCGCCGCGCAATGTGGCGTAATCGTCTGACAAATGAGGAGCACTTCGGTGTCATTGCCGTAGAGCCCGACGCCAGTGTAGACGATATGATTCATCTGGATGGCAAAACCGAGGATTGGGCAAAGCGCCCGGATGTAGCCACGACCGATTATCCAGATATGACGATGCAGATGTCTCACGATGCCGCGAATCTGTACGTGAAGCTGGAAAAGAAAAACGGCAATTGGGATCTAGATAAGGATCAATTGTATGTCGGCTTCCAGACAACTGGCGATGGTAGTGTGACTGCGGACAAAGCACCAGCCATCACCTTCCCTGGTCCGATCGGATTCCTGCTAAGTATTGGGGAAGCCTCAGATAAAGGCGGTCATATCTATATCAATAGCGCCTACGATCAGCATACGTACCTGTATGGATATAGCCGCAAGGAGATTCCGTATGATGCGAAATATGCAGACGGCACGAAAGGCTACTTCCTTCCGTGGAAGCTCGCGCTCAATCGCCAATTATATCTGCCACAAACGAAAGTAACGATGCCGTTCGAGGAGCTTGAAGTGGGCAAGCTGCATTATGGCATCAACGATCCGAACAGCCCGGACTTCAACAATCTGTCCGACTTTTATGTCAAAGACAATGTGATCGAGATGGCAATTCCCTGGATGCTGCTCGGCTTCATGGACCCAAGCAGTCATATGGCATGGGAGAATCCATACAAAGCCAAGGGCATCGCTCCACAGACCGTCGATGCCGTCAAAGCCAGCCCAGTTGTAGTCGCCAAATCCAGCTCCGCCACTGCCCAGGCCCCACAATTCGGCAGCTACACCTGGCAATCCTGGAATGAGCCCGTAACCCATGAACGCAAAAAGAAAAGCTACGACATCCTACAAAAAGCATTTGCTGAATACGCAGAACCTGCAAAGAAAAATGATTAAAACCATCCCTTTTCCAGGCAATTAGCAACACAGAATGTACTCATCTATATCATTCAACTCTCCATACGCAGCCGGTATCCTGATAAACCGGCTGCGTATTTATTTTGTATATTTATTTTATACATTCGCTTTATGTATCTATCTTACATATTCCCATTACTTCTTCCACCAACGCTTTTATATCCAAAGCATGTACACCACTTATGTATATCAGCAGCACGGAACGAGGGGAAGGAAATAAGGGATAAGGGCGACTTTTGAGCACGGGAATCTACATTCACTCCTTATCCAGTAGATTTCTGTGCGAGACCGGAGCCCGCTCCCTTATTCCTTCCCGGAGTGGTACCTGCTCCATCCCATAAATCTGCGCATACACCCTGGATATAGAAGCTCCCCCCAACCATTTGGATTTTCTATCAGTTATAGAATATTCCACAAATCCCAATTTAGTTATTGAATAGTCGATTCGCTCGTGCGAGAATAGTTTCAATTCAACCGCTGACACCACATGACAGCATCACCATATAACCGGTTGGATCATGTCATACATGGCGCTATGATTTTGACCCATACAAAGGAGAATGACGATGACTGAACCTAACCCTTATTTACTGGAAACGCTCGCAATTCATGCTGGACAGGAGATTGATCCGACGACCTTTTCTCGTGCTGTACCGTTGTATCAAACGTCCTCTTATGGCTTTCGAGATAGTGAGCATGCAGCGAATCTATTTGCACTGAAGGAATTTGGCAATATTTATACGCGTCTGATGAATCCGACGACAGACGTACTGGAAAAACGTCTTGCTGCACTGGAAGGTGGCGTAGGCGCACTGGCAACAGCATCTGGTCAGGCAGCGATTACGTTTTCCATTCTCAACATTGCAGGCGCAGGCGATCATATCGTATCGGCATCAAGCCTGTATGGTGGTACATATAATTTATTTGCGAATACATTACCCAAGCTGGGCATTGAAGTCGCCTTCGTCAATTCAGATCAACCTGAGAATTTCCGTGCAGCGATTAATGAGCGCACCAAAGCATTATATGCCGAAACGGTAGGCAATCCGGGCGGTAACGTGCTGGATATTGAAGCGGTTGCTGCCATCGCGCATGAGCATGGTATTCCACTGATCGTCGACAACACGTTCCCAAGTCCATACTTGCTGCGTCCGATTGAGCATGGTGCAGATATCGTCGTACATTCAGCTACCAAATTCATCGGTGGTCATGGTACATCAATCGGTGGTATTATCGTCGATGGCGGTACATTTGACTGGACACAAAATGATAAATTCCCAGGTCTGACACAGCCTGATCCAAGCTATCACGGTCTGGTGTACACGGATGCACTTGGACCACTAGCGTATATTATCAAAGCGCGCGTGCAGCTCATGCGCGATCTGGGCGCACCGATCTCTCCATTCAACGCATGGCTATTGCTACAAGGGCTGGAGACACTGCATCTGCGTATGGAGCGTCATAGTGAAAATGCTTTGCAGGTGGCGCAATATTTGGAGCAGCATGCCGATGTGGAGTGGGTGAGCTATCCGGGACTGAGCAGTCATGCATCGCATGAGCTGGCACAAAAGTATCTGCCTAAGGGGACAGGTGCCATTTTAACATTTGGTATTCGTGGCGGTGCTGAGGCTGGACGTAAGCTGATCGGTAATGTGAAGCTGTTCTCTCACCTTGCCAATGTCGGAGATTCCAAGTCGCTAATTATCCATCCTGCCAGCACGACACATCAGCAGCTGACGGAAGAGCAGCAGCTGACCGCTGGCGTGAATCCAGAGCTGATTCGTTTGTCGGTAG
Source organism: Paenibacillus hunanensis (assembly GCF_014645615.1). GTDB lineage: Bacteria > Bacillota > Bacilli > Paenibacillales > Paenibacillaceae > Saccharibacillus > Saccharibacillus hunanensis. The sequence goes on from NZ_BMMB01000002.1 coordinate 312,197, forward strand.
GGACGGAGAATATTCGTGATCTGCTTGGCGATCTGGAGCAGGCGATTGCTGCGAGTCAGCAGGGGTGAACTATGGAATAGCTTGATGCTCTGATTCGAGCCTGTACTTTTCAGACATGATAGCGAGAGAATACTTTCTAGAATTGCTGGAAACGAAAAAAAGGCGCTGATGTGATATCAGCGCCTTTTTATGTTGAGATTATCTATATACGGCTGGCCTTAATAAAAAAGCAGCTTGGCTGTGATCCTTCTGCTATCAAACATCGAACTTATTCATTATCAACGATATACACCGCGTCGCCCTGCTACAAAATCAGCCAGCATATCGACATTTTGCTGATTAAATAAGGGCGGTGCATCTTCCGGTGCGAAAAAGCGCAGCTCCTTTGTCTCCTCGTTCGCAGTCAGCGGTTCGCCACCGACGATCTGGCAGACAAAGGCGGTCAGCATCGTTTGTGCTTCATCCCCATTGGGATATGTATAGTCATAGCGCGTGTATACGCCCTGTAAATAATCAACCTCGACGATATAGCCTGTTTCCTCCAGCACCTCGCGCAGTACAGTTTGCTCAGCGGATTCGCCTAGCTCCATAGCGCCGCCGGGGAAGCCCCATTGTCCGTTATCCTGACGCTTTTGCAATAAAAGCTGTCCCTGCTCATTTACAATAAGGGCACCGGCAAAATTCGTGAAAATTTTGGCGGTGCCTGTTTTGGAACGTATCCATCCGATATAGTTAGCCATCCGTACCTCCCGTTCGTTATACGAGTCATCATACGGTCATTGTAGGCGATTCAAGCAATCACTTCAAGCTCGCCGCTGGCGGTTGTTGCTGCTTGGATTCGTTCATGGTAGGCTTCGAGCGAGCATTCTACAATTTTCTCAAATACAAAGCGATCGACCTCAGGAATTAGCTCGGACGCATAATCCCAAGCATTTTGTTCAATTCGCAGAGCGAGTCGTGCCGCCGCCAGTGGCTCTTCACAGCCATCCAGCTCATCCGATAGCTCCTCAAGCAACGGATCGTGCGCATGACCCATCTCGTGCGCCAAAATAATCATCACATAGTCATCTACCGAACGAAGTGAGCCGAAAATCTGAAAGCATTGCTCTTCGATCTCTTGCAAGTACAGGGTAATCATCCGGCTGCCCATTGAAAATTTGCCGCCGACTGAACGCGAACCGGGAAATTTCTTTCTGGTGCGAACCCGAACATCACTGCTGGCACGATGAAGCAAGGTCTCAATGGTGGTTTTAACATGACGCTGGTTCACGGGCATCCCTACACTTTCCTGAAATTTGGTTCTGCGTTATTCATGTTTGTAACACTTCTCAACAGAACAACATTCAAACCATTATACAGGAATATGTCGGATTATGTAACCTAATAGTTTACCCTTTTGTTCAGAAAACGAAACCATTTTTTGCAATCCGGATAAGTAGTATAATAATCAGGCGCGGGCATGACCCGTTTGCGAACTTATATATTCAGGAGGCATTTATCATATGGAACTGACAAACAAGACCGCAATTATTACAGGTGCAGGTAAAGGAATCGGTAAAGCAACCGCAGAAGCACTCGCTGCCGAGGGCGTACAGCTCGGTCTACTCGCTCGTACGGCTAGCGATCTGGAGCAGCTCCAGCAGGATCTGAGCAGCCGTTACGGTGTGAAAGTATTCACTGCTACAGCTGATGTCGCCAATTCCACAGAGGTTCGTGCTGCTGTCTCCTCGCTAGCAAGCTCACTTGGGCGCGTAGACATTCTGATCAATAACGCCGGTACAGGCGCATTTGCCAAAATGGTCGACATGGACCCTGAACAATGGGAGCAAATCATCCGCGTCAACCTGATGGGCGCGTATTATGTTACTCACGAGTTGCTGCCAGGTATGCTAGAGCAACAAAGCGGTGATATCGTGAATATCGCTTCAACCGCTGGCGAACGCGGCTTTGCCACAGGCTCCGCTTACTGCGCATCCAAATTCGCCCTGCTCGGCATGACCGAAGCCCTCATGCAAGAAGTACGCAAATCCAACATCCGCGTAACTGCCCTAACACCAAGCACCGTCAACACCCCACTGGCAGTCAACGCAGGTCTACCGATCGGTGATGAAGACCGCATGATGCAAGCCGAAGACGTAGCCCAGCTCGTACTCGCAGGCTTAAAGCTCCCTTCCCGCGTCGTCTTAAAATCTGCCGGCATCTGGACAAACAACCCGCAGTAAGAAAAATCAAAAAGCTATAAGGTTGTTACTTAACGGCTACTCCCCCTCAAAAGTTTAAAGTTTTGCGCTCGTGGCATATGAGCTACCAAATGAGATTGATCCTGAATTAATCCGATGTATTTTCGCTCTAGCTGAGCGTTTGCGAAAGCAAAAACTCAGCTAGAGCTTACATATAACAGAATTATTTAAATAGCTAGCTAGATCAATTTAATAGCTAAATTGATTAAAAAAGAAGTCATTACTAAAAAAACACTATACTTGAGCAGTAAGATATTTTGCCCCATAAAAATCACTTTCCATTGACCCCCGTGTTATGTATTAATTATTAACGAGCATGATGCAAGCACCACAGAACGGAGGCAAGGAAATAAGGGAAAAGGACGACTTACAGTGTTAGCGATTTTCTAACACGGGGTTCAATGAAGAGTGATTTTTGCGAAGCAAAATATCTTACAGCTTTGGAGCCGCGGGAATCTTCATTTACACCCCATTCCAAAAGATTCCCGCGGCTCCACCCGAGTCCGTTCCCTTATTCCTTGCCGGAGTGGTGCCCCCATTTCACATTAAAATCATTCAAGAAACCTACTATATCCTTTGGACATTCTCATCTCTTTTATATGCTTATGTCTTTGTATTTCAGCCCCTGCCTCTATACTTCCAAACACCCCCACAAAACATTGCACAACACCACTCTGTCCCTCCCTCCACCCAGCAAAACTTTAAAATTTGCACAATTCATCACTTCCAAGCTACCTCTCCAAACACAATTCAGGTATAGTAGAAGTTACTGTAATTTATTTCCTGATGAGGAGTGTACAGCATGAGATCAATCTGCGTATTCGCCGGTTCCGGCACAGGACATCATCCCGACTATATGGAGCAGGCTGCACGTCTGGGCAGTCATATCGCTGGACTTGGCTATCAGCTAATCTATGGTGGATCACGCTTAGGTTTGATGGGTGCAGTAGCCGATGCGGCGCTCGCTTCTGGCGGTAAGGTAATAGGTATTATGCCAGAGGGTCTGTTGCATGGCGAGCGTGCGCATCAGGGATTAACCGAGCTCATTCGTGTAGGCAGCATGCATGAACGTAAAGCGATGATGCAGCAAACCGCAGACGCGTTTATCTCGTTACCCGGTGGTCTGGGCACATTAGAAGAGCTATTCGAGGTGCTGTGCTGGTCACAAATTGGCATCCATAATAAGCCGCTTGGCCTGTACAATATTCGCGGGTATTATGAGCCACTGCTCCAGATGCTTCAGCATAGTGTGCAGGAGGGCTTTACCGGTGCCAGCTGCATGCAGCGTTTATTCATATCGACCGATCCGAAGGAGCTAATTCAGGCGGTTAGTCACGAACTGCCGCCTACTGCCGATCTGCGCTGGAAAGCAGCGGACGATCAAGCCGATCAGCTAGAATAGCCCAGCGGTAGGTTGTACCTTGATGCCGACTCAGCACTACATCCGTTTGAAAAATAAAGCGGGCTTCCCCATCTCATATGATGAGGAAGCCCGCTTTTTCGCTATGATATGATCCCTCTATGCTGAATCATCTGTTACTATCCTATATCTATTACTGTCCTATCGTTGTTCCTGCATATCATGTACTTTGAGTGCGTTTCGATATCATTCCTCGCCATTCACAGCAACTGATCATCATTGATGGTCAGCAGTCATGATTGATAGCTAGCAGTCATGCGAAGATAGATTATGTCAGCACACGAGACACAGCATGCTGTAGCTGCGACGACATCGCATCCAGCTCCTCTGAGCCTGCTGCCAGATTTTCCAACTCTCCAGCAGCTGTCTCCGATACCTCCAGCACCTGACGCGAAGCACTTAACGTATGCTCCATTGTGCTTTCCAGCTGATTCAGCATCTGCTTCACCTCGCGCGCATGTTCGACCTTTTGCTTGGCGATTACCGATACTTCCTGAATACTTGCCGATGTCGTACCAATCGCGCCCCAGATCGCTTCCAATGCTTCTTCTGACGATTTGGCAGCAATTCTGCCTTCTTCTAGCTGGGTACGGCCATTATTCAGCATATCGATGGCCTGTGTGAGGGAATCACTGATTTTGCTTGTAAAATCTTCTACAGCGCCTGCACCCTCACTCGCTTGCTCAGCCAGTATACGTACCTCGGAAGCGACGACAGCAAAGCCGCGGCCTGCCTCGCCTGCACGAGCTGCCTCGATCGAAGCATTAAGGGCAAGCAGATTGGTCGAGCGGGCAATACCAGAGATCGTTGCCGCAATCTGGCGAATCTCCTGGGAGTACTCCTGTAGCTTACCTACGATCTGTGCATTTTGCTGTGATGTCTGAGCGAAGGTTTCCAGTGCCTGAATCGTCTGCTCCATCGTTTCTTTACCACGCAGCGCCGTTTCCTGCGTATATTGCGAATCCTGCACAGCACCATCTACTCGCAGTGCTGCCTGTGAGATCAGAGTAGACAGTAAGTTCACGGTATGAACGGATTGCTGGACGACCGTATGACCGGTACGTGCATTGTCGTTCATTTCCTTATTACTCAGCACGACCTGACTGTAGGAGCTGCTCATCTCCTCCAGCGAGCGTGAGAACTGCTCCGAAGACGCACTAATACTATTAGCTGTTGTGTACATATTTTGACGGATATCCTGCATAAGTGAACCCAGATTTTCCATCATCCCCTGAATGGCAGTAGACAGACGTCCAATCTCGTCCCGACTCTGTACTTTGGGCAATTCCACCTGCAAGCTACCGCCTGCAACCTGCTCTGCTGCACGGGTGATCATAACGAGCGGACGCAACAGGCGACGGGTCAGCAGCCAGATCACCAGAATCGCAGCAATGACCTCAATCGCAATGAACACCATAATGTTATTACGGAAGTGTGCAGTGGCCTGCTCATACGGTGCATTAGGCACGCCAACATACCAGATCCCAATGATCTGGCCGGATGCATCTTGGAGTGGAACATAGGCTGCCTGATTCGTATGACCGACCACTTCAGCTACGCCCATATACGATTGACCCTGCTTCAATACGATGTTACCGACCTTTTCGGAAATTTGCGTTCCGACTGCACGGCTGCCATCTTCCTTCACTACATTGGTTGCAATGCGTGTATCATTTTGGAATAGCGTGGCGGTATCACCTGTCTTTTGACCGAATGTATCCAGCCATTCCATATTATTATTCATTATGGTTGTGCCTTTATACAGCTTTTCTCCCTGAATCGACCATTCCCCGGGATACAGGGCATCCAATAGCAGCAATCCGGTATCCAAATCGCCTTGTAGCTTTTTCTGCGCTGCCTGTTGTAGCTGTGTACTTGCCTGTTGCACAGCATAATAGCCCAGCAATCCACTTCCTAGCAGGATCACCAGACAGACTGATAATATAATCTTAGCCTTAAAACTCATCTTTCCCATCTCTTCGATAACTCTCCTGTCTTATTAATGCTATATCATGATTGCATGCCGCAGAAGAACGATAATACACTTTGCGGACCGATCAGATCGCCTCAGTCATCATGTATGCCTGAATAAGTTCGTAAAAGTGACTGACTGTTCATTTATCGGACGAGAGTGGTCGCTAAGTTAATATATTTAGTTAAAATTTTGATTTTTTTCATGAAATAATTTATTTATTTTCAGCAAATCCTCCCTCTACATATCCAGTATGTCCATTCTCTTGCTCTATGTACAATTACATACATACAAAAAAGCCCAAACCTCCGATCACTCGGCGTTCAGGCTGGTTCATCACGTAGTTGCATTTCTCTACGCTATTTAGAAATTCTTGCTTTGTACATCTTGGTATTCCATTGAAAACTTCATGCTTCAAGCTCCATGAAAATTCGACCTGTTGATCCTATTACATACGATCTATATTACATACGCTCACTATCATATCTTTACTGTTGTTCGTATAATCTAATCGCTTAAAGCTAGACAGCCCTTATCTAATGCTCAATCCGGACGCTCTAGCAAATAATAATAGATCAGACACAGATGACATACAAACTGCTCATGCGCATCATTCAGATCAAAGCCCGCAATCTCGCGAATACGCTCCAGCCGATATTTGACCGAATTGCGATGAATGAATAGCTGTGCCGCTGTATCCATCAGACTGCCACGACTTTCTAAGTAAAAGAATAGCGTTCGCAGCAGATCACTATTATGCTCCTCATCGTATTGCTTGAGTTTACCAAGCTTACGATCAAATAGCTCACCAAAGCCACGCTCATCCACCGTTGCACGCAGCAAATGATAAATCTCAATATCCTTGTATGCTGTCATCGCACCACCGCCACTCAAGCGGCTGGAAATAGATAGCGAGTGCCTTGCCTCACTGTAGCTCTCGTGAATATCCCACAGCCAGGTCGGACGTCCAATGCCCGCGCGATATCCAGTGAGCATCCCCTGACGATCCTCCAGCCAGCCGCCTACAATCGTTGTCCACGGAATAAGCTCCTGCTTACGCCGTGCCTCATGCTCATCGGCAGCAGCAGGCGTGGGGAGGAACAGAATCGCACGATTACTGCGAAACTCCACATGCGGACGGACTCCATAGCGAGCTGCTTCCGGCTCCAGCAATTGACTGATCCATTCTTCTTCTGGTGCAGTCTGCCCCTCAATTACGGCAACCTCCCATAGCTGAGATGGGTCCATACCAAGCTGACGACCGCGCTGCTCGACCTCATGACGCGGTGGTGTAGGTGGTGTCATCAGCTCGTCGATAAAGTTGCCCCGCAGCCGATGCCCGGTGTCCATAATAATTCGGTTACGCATCAGCTCCAGTGCCAGTACAAGCCGTGCCTGCTCGATGCCCGTTTCCTCCAGCGTATCGAGCGTTTCCTTATCTACGATCAAGGTGGCTACATTCCGACGATCCACCTGAATCGTTCGACGTAGCGGATGGATTGCATGACGATAATCCCAGCCAGCTGGAGAAGCCACAATCGTTGCGCCACTATTATCAATCACTGCAACCGGGGCTTTCAGCAAGCCGGACACATGATCATTTACCGCCTGAATACCGATATTTTCAAGCACCATGGCGGTCAGCTTACGGTAGACATCATCTGAATGCTGCTCTGCCACCGCCTGTCGGCTCACAATACGCGCTGACACCGCTTGAATAATTGCCGCATAATTCGTGCCATCCGGTAGCTCCAGCACAGGGAAGCCGTATTGCTCACTCGCCTGAACCGCCTCCATCGGCAGCACAGGTAAATAGCCATCTGGCTTGATCGCCAGACCTGCCGCTCCAAGTCCAGCCAGTGTTCGGATCATATGTGCTAGCCATGAAGGCTGATCACGTAAGCTATATCCGCTCGTCATAAGCAGCATGCCCGGCTTCACGCCCTGCTCCGGTTCGGGCAGCTCTAGTATATCGATTCCCTGTACAGCGCGCTTCAGCCCCTGTGCACCGCTAATCACGGACGCCCCCTGCATAATCGGCAGCTGTAGCAATTCACGTACGGTCATTTCTATTGTTGTCATTTCGGTTCACCGCCATTACATCCATTCATTACAGTCTGCGCTATCCAGTACACGATGCAGACTTATTTTCCTTCAACTAATTCTCCAGCACGCATGATCAGACGATCATCCAGATACACATCCGGTTGCTTCACAACGATATCGATATGTACGCCTGCGGCAATCGTTCCGCCAAACGTATTATTGCTGCCAAAGGCAACATGGATCGTACCATACACCTTCTCATCCTCCAGCACCACGCCGGTAATACGCGCCTTATCATTCGTCCCGATGCCAAACTCACCCAGCATCCGTCCCTGCTCATCACCTAGCATATTTAGCAGCTCAGTACCAAGTCCACCCTCCGCAGCGACCAGTCGTCCATGCTCGACTGTCAGCAGTAGTGGCTGTTCCAGCGCACCCAGACCTGCTACAGAGCCGTCTGCCAGCAATTGACCGGAGGCTGTGCCTTCCAGCGGTGCAATATAGGCTTCACCTGAAGGCAGATTCCCCGATTCTCCAGGATTCAAATACAGACCTGTGCTTGGTACACCTTCCCGATTTTCAATAGAAAAGGTAAACTGGTAGCCGCCCTTCTCGATCCGCACCGTGGAAGCTTCTGTAAGTAAGCCCGTTACCCGCTCTGTCAGCCTTTTCACTTCCGCATAATCTGCCGTAATCGCACCATGAGTGAACATATCCTCGGTAATTCCCGGCATCGTCGCTACTCGTGCACCTGCCGCTGCCGCCTGCTTACGGGCTGCGGTATGGGTTAAGGAATAACGTGTCACGCATACGACCACCGAAGCGTTCATCATTGCGACAGCAACGGATGCTGGTGGCTCTTCACCGGAGCGACTACGCTCCTGCATTACAACCAGCATCGATTCTGCGCCCAGACGCTTGCCGCCCTCATACAGCGCCTCTGCCAGCTCCTTACGACTATCATCAGTCACCACGACAAGCGATTCGCCCGCCTGCAAGCCCAGACAATCAATCAGCACATTTTTACTGATCTCAATTCGTTGTTCGTTCATCGTTCTCCATCCTTTACATTCAGGTTAGGTCATTTCTTAAGTGTATCATAACCGTCCATGCTTCGCTGTCCAGCAGTTTCCAATACCAGATCAACGTAAACTTTACTGACGTAAATTTCCGATATAAGTATCTTTATACAATCTCATTTCATTTAAATACAACAATTAAAGTTAAATAATATAACATAAAGTATAAATATACATTGTAGTTACTATCATTTGCTGTTAAAATTACGACTATAAAAATCCAGTAAACGGGGGAACCACTTTGAAAAAGCCATTCATGTTATTATTGTTCACACTCATTTTCGCGATGCTAGCTGGCTGTGGAGCACCACCGCCACAGGATACACCAGCCGCAGCAACCAGCGGAGAAAGCAGCAGCACAGAAACAGCAGCAACAGATGATACACCGATCAAGTTTGCTACAGATGCTTCGTATGCACCGATGGAGTTCATGGATCTGGATCAGGTGAAGGGCTTTGATATTGATTTCCTGGATGCCGTTATGAAGCAAGCGGGGATGAAATATGAAGTAACCAATACGGGCTGGGATACGATGCTGGAAAGTGTACGTCAGGGCACAGAGTACAAAGCTGGCATTTCCTCGGTATCGATTACTGCTGATCGTAAAGAAAGCTACTCCTTCTCCCTGCCTTATTTTGAATCGACCAATGTGATTATGGTCAAAGAAGGTAGCGATATCAAATCCGCACTTGATCTGAAAAATAAAAAAGTCGCTGTACAAAACGGAACGACCGCAGATATTCTCATGTCCGGTATTATGGGCAAGGACAACAGCAATCTGAGCCGCTTTGAGAGCAATGCACTGGCTCTGCTGGAGCTGGACAATGGTGGAGCAGACGCCGTAGTTGCGGACATCGCAATCGTTAACGAATATATTAAAAACAACCCGGATAAGAAGCTGGTCAGCATCAGCGATTCCAAGAACTTTAATTCTGAATACTATGGCATTCTATATCCAAAAGACAGCGAGCTGAAAGCCAAACTTGATCCGGCGATTCAGGCGATTATCGACAATGGCACCTATGCTGAAATCTACAAAAAATGGTTTGGCACTGAGCCGGATCTGACGAATCTGAAAGCAGAGATGGCTAAAGGCTAAAAGGAGCAGCAACGATGAGCGATTTTCGGATTGATATTATTCTGTACTATATACCGCTCCTGCTCAAAGGCACATTGCTGACAATTGGCGTGTCCATTGTCAGCATTTTGCTAGGCTCGGTGCTTGGACTAATCGTTGGCTTTGGGCGCATGTCGAGGCATGCGTACCTGCGGTTGCCAGCGGCGTGTTATATTAACTTTTTCCGTGGTACACCGCTGCTTGTGCAGATTTTGCTGGTGCACTTTGGCGTTGTTCCGCTGCTGATTGATCGGACAGACGTGCTCGTGGCAGCGATTCTTTCACTAACCCTCAATTCTGCCGGGTACAGCGCCGAGATTTTCCGTGCGGGTATTCAATCGGTAGAAAAGGGGCAAACGGAAGCCGCGCTGTCGCTGGGTATGAATCGCCGTCAGACGATGCGCTATATCATTTTGCCTCAAGCGATTAAACGTATGATCCCTGCATTCGGTAATGAGTTTATCGTGCTGATCAAGGACTCCTCCCTGCTAACGATTATTGCCGCCAAGGAACTGATGTATTATGCCAACCTGATGCGCGGGCAATATCTACGCATCTGGGAGCCGTATCTGACCGCCGCGCTTATTTATCTGATCCTCACTTATTCCTTGAGCAAGCTACTGGGCTGGTGGGAGCGGCGGATGAATCAATCGGAGCAGCATTGAGTCGGATGGATTAGATAGAGTTCAAGTATCGTGTACGTTCCATTGTAGATGCATTGTGATGATGGGCGATGAGCTTTAGACGGGCTTTAGACAGGCTTTAGATCAGCTCCAGAATAGTCATCATAAAAAAGCTCCAACACATTCGTTTTGCGGCATGTTCCTGTGCCTGCAACGATGGGTTGGAGCTTTTGAGTTTATTCCTTCTATATAAAAATCAGTGAACAAATTAGCTTTTAGGACTTAAAGCATAGTGCTTATCTTTTACCATCAGCTTGGCTATGCAGCTCTTAATACTCCACTTTCGAGCGTTATTGTTTACGTTGGATCATTATTTAGGATACGACCAGATCTATTACACGATCTCATCAACCGATCAGTACCTTCTCCTCTGGATAGCTGTACTTGGTCGGCTTATTATTACGCGCCAGTGCAAAGGCGAGTGCCAGCGGTCCCAGACGTCCAATATACATCGTAATGACCACGACGATCTTACCTTCTGGCGACAGATGTGGTGTCAGTCCCATCGAGGAGCCTACTGTACCGAACGCCGATACCGCCTCATAAAAGACCTCCAGAAACGTCGCGCTGGAGCCCTGCTCTGTGATCGTCAGCATGATCGTTAACACGACGACGATTCCAAGCGAGATCATAATAATCGCCAGCGCTCGAAATGCCGTATCAAAGCTGATTTTGCGGCGAAACGCATGAATCTCCGAACGTCCACGCACCACGCTATACAGACAGAGCAGCAAAATCGCAAACGTGTTAATCTTGATGCCGCCACCAGTCGATCCGCTCGCTGCACCGATGAACATCAACATAATAAACACAAACTGTGTCGCTGCCATCAGCCCGCCAATATCGACCGTATTATAACCTGCCGACCGCGGCATGACGCCCTGAAATAGGGCAGCCCAGATTTTGTCGCCCAGGCTGAGCGGTGCCAGTGTGGCTGGATTGTTCCATTCTACAATCATTACAAACATAAAGCCGAACACCGTCGCAATAAGCGAGGAGACGAGTACGAGCTTCGTATTCAAGGAAAATTTATGCCAGCGCCGCTTACGTAAAATATCCGTTACTACAATAAATCCAAGACCACCGATAACAAACAGCGTGATCACAACTGTATTCACAATCGGATCGCCTACATGCTCGGATAGACTATCTGGCTTCAAGGCAAAGCCAGCATTATTAAACGAGGAAATCGCATAAAATGCTCCATAATACCACGCCTTTTTCCAGCCAAGCTCTGGTGTCCAGTGGAGTGCCAGCGTAATCATCGCGACCGATTCCAATACAAAAGCGATCGAGAAAATATTCAGTGACAGCTTAACCAGCCCCTGCGTGGATACCGCATTGGTCGCCTGCTGAATGAGCAGACGCTGCTTCAAGCCAATCTGCTTGCCCAGCAAAACGGCAAACAAAATCCCGAAGGTCATAAAGCCCAGACCCCCGATCTGAATCAATACCATAATCACAACCTGTCCAAAAACCGAAAACGCCGTACCGGTATCGATGACCGCCAGCCCGGTCACACATACCGCCGATGTTGCCATGAACAATGCGTTCAGCCAGCCGACCGAATGTCCATGTGCACCTGAGATGGGAAGCATCAGCAGCACCGTGCCGATTGCAATCAGAATGGCAAAGCCCATTGGAATGAGCCTTGTCGGATGGACAAAGCTCTGCATTTGCCGGTTCATCCGGCGCACGGCTGCGTTTCTACCAATGCCTAGCATGTTTTACATTTCATCCTCTCAATGGAACGGACATTTCCCACCGCCCATTTGTTTACTTTGATTGATTTCGCTCCGATTCTGCTGATCGTCATGCGTATAGGAATCCATGTCCACCGTGCTCTGCTCGTACAACCGCTCCTGATAAAAGAAGTTCGGTGTGACGATTCGATTCGGATACGGACGATGGAAAATATGTGTTGTCGCTGGAGACATGGGCGGAATCAGCCATGTCCAGTTGCCCGTCACCTCACGCCCTGCCGCTTCCTCTCGTTCCTCGAATTTGCGGAACTGGGTAGCCGCGGTATGGTGATCGACAATGCTAACACCCGCTTTTTTGTAGGAGTATAACACAGCCGCATTCAGCTCGACCAGTGCTCGATCCTGCCATAGCGTGGACTTGCTGGACGTATCCAGCCCCATAAGACGCGCCATATCCGGTAGCAGATTATACCGATCCTCATCTGCAAAGTTGCGCGCTCCAATTTCAGTACCCATGTACCAGCCATTGAATGGCGCCGCCGTATACTGAATCCCACCGATATTCAGCCGCATTTCTGACACAATGGGAACAGCATACCATTTCAATTCCAGCTCTGTAAATGCCGGATAATCCGCATGCTCCATCGGCACCTCCAGCACATCCTCTGCCGGAATATCGTACAGCTGTGGCTTGCCGCCATATTCACTAATCACCAGCGGCAGCACGTCAAAGGAACCCTGGCCGCCCGTCCAGCCAAGCTCCTGACATTGCTTCGTAAACGCAAGCGATGCGGGATCGCCAACAATTCCATTTTCCGTCTCATATCCAGCATATCGGATCAGCTGATGGTTCCAGATGCGCACTTCATTGCCCTGCGGATCACGCGGACGGAAGATCGTAATTGTCGGGCGAATCTTACCGTCATTGGTCGCGTAGCGGATATGCTCCAGTAGCTCCTCTGCGATCGCGTCTGTTCCATGCACATGACGTGCATCACGCACGTCCAGCTTATCCCAGAATAGACGCCCAATGCAGCGATTGCTGTTGCGCCACGCCATCTTCGCGCCATGCTCTAGCTCTTCGATCGTGTGTGTATAGGTTCCTGTAGTTTGAATCGCTTCGTTAATCTCCATCAGTCGCTGCTCCGTCTCGTCTGCACGTTTGCCCAGCTCCTCGTAGCACTGGCGGATGAATGGTTCTGCCTTTTGCAGCAGCGGATAGGTTACCGCCATTACGTCCACTTCCTTCATACAATATAGATAACTTTAACCCTATGAAGACTTTTATATCCTCATTAAGACTTCTACATCCTCTTTGAACTCACATTATCAGCTATGAGCAAAGCATATAGCTATTGAAAACAGCCTATATGTACCAGATAAATCAATTTCTTATATTATTTTACTTTTTCCTAAAATTACGCGATGATAATAGGAGCGTCACTAGGCTTCTACGATACATATCGCTTCTTCTCCTGTGTGATGACCGCCTGATCAATCAGGAATGGTCGCGCAATCCATTATGAACGACTACATCATGATATGAATGAACGCATCATGAGGAAAGGTAGGCTTAAAATGAATAAAATACATGTCTATATCGCTGTATCTCTGTTGCTAGGTATCGGTATCTACGTTGCCAGCTCTCAGACCGCTACTGCACCGGTCTGGATTAATGATGAAGATGTGCAAGCTCTCGTTAAAGCTGAAAAGCTACATCTTATCACTCACACGATTGCCAACGATCTGCCGGAGCCGTTCGCTATTATCTTATATGAATCGAGCGATAAGATGGGAACAGGAATCGTTACAACTAAAAATGATAAGCTACAATTCCAAAAAGAAATAGAAACCAATCGTGACAAAATATCTACAGTTAAGCATTTAGGCAGAACGACAGGCTACCCGTACACAGCCGTTGTAGTCAATGATCAAAGCTTGCTCCAGCCCTCTAACATACTATCGGTACAATTGGCGAATGGTTATACGGAAAAAATTTCCTTAGCTCATACCAACGCTCATGTGTTTATAGATAAAGAGCATCCAAACTCTTATACGGCTCTAACTCAGGTACAGATTAAAAATAGCTCTGGCAAATCGCTATACGCATATAATGATTAAGCATATGTACCCAAAAAGCACCAATCCATCTTGCATCAAGACGGATCGGTGCTTTTTTTATCGTGCTATATTCATTTTAGTATGATGAATTAACGTCCCAGGTATGCGTTCAGCATCCAAGCCGCTTTTTCAACGTCTGCGCGGATTCCTGTCAGCAGATCAGCTGTTGGATGGTCGCTCAGCTGCTCAGCCAGACCGATCGCTTCGCTCATTTCGCCGGACAGTGTTGCATAGTCTTCTACGATTGCACTTACCATTGCACTTGCAGATTCGCTACCTGTAGCTTCCAGCAGTGTAGCGGTTTCCAGTTGTTCTTTCAGTGTCGCTACTGGACGACCACCGATTGCCAGCAGGCGCTCTGCTACATCATCCATATGCAGTGTTGCTGCATCGTACAGCTCTTCGAATTTGGCATGCAGGGTGTAGAAGTTCTCGCCTTTTACATACCAGTGGAAGTTGTGCAGCTTCGTGTAAAGAACAGACCAGTTCGCAATTTGTACGTTCAGGGCGTTATAGAGGGCTTCCAGTTGTGTAGTCTCAGATGTATGGGATTGGTTATTTACTGTTGTCATGTTAGGTTCCTCTTTTCTTTATTTTAAATTTAGACTTATTCTAATTCTTGATTTAATCATAGCAGATGGGATTGAATTTGAAAAGTCTAATTTTAAAAAAATTTAGCTGTACGATGCCAGCGGAGACAACCATACGGTTCCTGTGCCGCGATACACGTTCACAAGCCCTTCACCAGAAGCGGCAGAGCCAATTTTGGTCTTACCAGACTTCTCGACGGTAAATTTGAGCGTGTTCGACCACATCATTGCAAAGTTGCCGTCTACCTTCAGCTCGTCATTTTCAAGCTCGACCACGACCGTTTCCTCTGCGGGTACAGGTGCTTCCAGTGCCAGTACGCCCTTCCCCTTGGCCGTCATATTGAATAACCCTTCGCCCCCCAGTGCGGCGGAGGAGAAATTGCTACGTGCGGTTACGCCGATATTGAGCGAGGTATCGCAAGCAAGGAACAGTCCATCCTCGATCACAACTTCATCATTGTCCACATCGATCAGCCAGATGTAGTTATACGTTGGCTCCAGCATAATCATGCCTGTACCGCGATAATGTGGTTTAACAGTACCTGTGCCGCTCGCTGCTGATTTGAACATGCCGCTTACCAGACCGCCCAGGCCATTGATCCCTGTCGTCATTTCCATCCGTCCAATCGTATATTGCATCGCGCCTGCCTTCATCATAATCTCGCTATTGTTCAGCTCGATCATCAGCTGCTTGCGTCGCATATTGCTCTGAGACATATAATATTGAGCGGTTGCGTCCATAACCGATGTACAGCTCAGATCCTTTATGTATTCCAGTACGGTAAAGCCACCCAGCTTCTCACGAATCACCGTGTTACTGTTGTCTGTTAGATTGTTTATTCTAAACCCCATTTGAAAGCCTCCTTTGGTCGTTGTACACTTTTTGACTCTGCAACATCATTCTTCATTGAATAGCATGTTGGAAAAGCACTGGCACAATACATCGTGATAGGACAACATCGCTACACAACAAGTTCATAGCACCATCGAAGATGGCATGGCGGCTGCACTGACATGGCAGCTATCCTTATCTTAACCAAACTTGCCAGTCAGGGAAATATACATTTTTAGCCCTAATTACATCGACAGCGTTCGACCGTTAGATGTGTATCCAAATCGTGTTTCTTCTATTGAAAGCGATTACTTTATACAGGGGCAGGCTTTTGTCTAGCGCTTTCGATTCAGAACCTTGCCATTAGCCCTAAAAGCGACGTCGTTCCGTGCAAAAAGCGTAAATTGACGAGCATCTATCTTTTCTCATACTATATAGAAGCGAGTTCATCTTGGACGAAGCAGCATGTATAGGATGGTTACTCATTCGATCATTATCAATTCAGTCCAATCGTGTTTGCCTATTCGCAGACACACATCCAAAGGAGGTCCATTCGTGGATATTATTTCAGCCATTATTATGGGTATTATTGAGGGGCTTACCGAGTTCCTGCCGGTATCCAGTACAGGGCATATGATCCTGACTGCTTATCTGCTCGGGCTTAACGAGAACTCCGAACAGGTCAAAACCTTCGAAATTGTCGTTCAGCTCGGTGCCGTACTCGCCGTTGTTGTACTCTACTGGCGCAAGTTTATCGATATTCTGATGACGATTCCGGACGTGTTTCGGGGAAGGGTCAAGCAAGGCAATGGTATTGCAGCACCCCGCCGCCTGAACATTTTACATATTGCTCTTGCGATGCTGCCAGCAGTCGTTGTTGGTCTGCTACTGCACGATGTGATCAAAAAGTATCTGTTCGGCCCACAAACAGTTGTATACAGCCTCGTGGTCGGCGGCTTGCTGATGATCTATGCGGAATGGCGTAAAGGTCGTAGCGCCGGCGAAATGACGGTCGACGATATTACGTACAAGCAGGCATTTGGTATCGGTCTATTCCAGTGTCTCGCACTATGGCCGGGCTTCTCGCGTTCTGGCTCGACGATCTCCGGTGGTATCCTGCTTGGCGTATCGCATACCGCAGCAGCGGAATTTACATTCCTTGTGTCTGTACCGGTTATGTTCGGCGCAACAGGCTTGGATCTGTATAAAAGTGCGCAGTACTTGAGCATGGACGACTTTGGCTTCTTTGCAGCTGGCTTTATCGCTGCCTTTATCGTTGCGATGGTTGCGATTAAAACCTTCCTGAGCTTGCTGAAACGCCTGTCACTGACTGTATTTGCAGTGTATCGCTTTGTACTGGCGATCGTTTTCTTCATTTTGCTTGCTTCATAATAACGAGGACAGGCAAACGGTCGATGTTTACCGCTGTATCGGTTAGAAGCTAGCTGATTATGATGTCATTAGCATATCTAACTCTATATTAAATGAGAAGAAATGCCTGCCCTCTGTGGTGGGCTTTTTTTGCGTATTTGTGTCTTTTCGTTTTTGATCATCCTCATTACCGCCTATCCAATCGCATAATCATTCATATACCAACATGAATATAAAAAATTGATGTGCTTTTGAAACCTGCTGCGTTACAATACGTATACACGATTAGCTGCGCATTCGGCGTTGATCGATGCGTGTTTTCCGACAGAGATGGACGTTTGGAACGTTTATTTTTGTCGGTTCTTCATTTGTCGGCTCTTTCAAGCATCGGCAGATGGATAATCGCTGTACAGCTTGTCTGCGATCATCGCTAACGAATCGGCAGACAGGACTATCAAAGGACGGACATACCGTCATTTAAATGGGAGATGCTCATTGGACAATTTACCTTCACGAAGGCGGCAGATGAGTGCGTTTGCCTTCGGTCTAATCATGTTTTTGTTTTGTGTGCCGTTTCAGTCGGCAGACGAAACAGACTATGATTTTGCTGTAACGAACGGAATCGCTCCAGGCTCCTTGCTATCCGGTCATGCACGCTTTGTGCACGATGGTGGGGATACGCCGGAACCGAGCGGCGGGATCTCGCTTAGCGTGATATTCAGCCTCGTTCTGTTATCTGCATTAGATCGCACTCATCTGCTTTCCTGTATACCTCTCTTGCTCAAGCGTCTGCTGCTGGCAGCGCTCAAGTACCGGTCGAATTATATGGAGGCTCCACAGATGATACACACCTGATGTCTTACTCTGTTGGAACGCTTATGACACCTGCTAGTGTTGCATTATCCATATAATGAATCGGTGCGTACAGCCGTATCTGTTCCTTGCTTCACCGTAAGGACAATTGATACATGGACTGTGCGCGGAGGGAGAGAATTTTTTTGACGGACAGTGGTATTAATATAGGCTTGAATTTAACATTATTTATTATTTTGATTATTATGACGGCATTTTTCGTTGTGGTGGAATTTGCGATTGTAAAGGTACGTAGTAGTCGCATCGATCAGCTGATCGCAGAAGGCAACAAAAATGCTCGTTATGCCAAGCAGGTAATCTCTAATCTGGATGGTTATCTGTCTACGTGTCAGCTCGGAATTACGATTACCGCGCTCGGTCTGGGTATGCTCGGGGAACCGACGGTTGAAGCAGCGCTGGAGCCGTTATTCCACGATATGAATGTGCCGGCTGCACTGTCTCATGTGCTATCCTATGCGATTGCCTTGATTCTGGTCACGTATTTCCACGTGGTTGTTGGTGAATTGACACCGAAGACAATTGCGCTGCGTAAAGCAGAAATGGTCACGCTGTACACCGCGCGTCCGATCATTCTATTTAACCGTGTAATGTATCCGTTTATCTGGATATTGAACGGTTCTGCCAACCTGCTGCTCAAGCTGATCGGTTTGCGTCCAGCAAGCGAGGGTGACGAAGCACATAGTGAGGAAGAGCTGCATATTCTGCTGAATGAAAGCTATGAGAGCGGTAAAATCAACCAGAGTGAATATGGCTACGTTAGCCGTATCTTCGCCTTTGATGAGATGATCGCCAAGGAGCTGATGGTGCCGCGTACCGATATGGTCTGCCTGTTTACCGATAAGACACCGGAGGAAAACCGCGAAATTATTCGCCGTGAGCAATATACGCGCTTTCCGGTTGCTGAGGGCAGCAAGGATAATATCGTCGGTATGGTGAATACGAAGCAATTCTTCCTTGCCGCTGAGGAAAAGAAGGATCTGCATATCGCTTCCCTCATTCATCCGGTGATGTCAGTATCCGAGACGATTCCAGTCAAAGACCTGCTCAAACGGATGCAACGTGAAGGTACACATATCGCGATTCTGGTCGATGAATATGGCGGTACATCCGGTCTGGTCACGATCGAGGACATTCTAGAGGAGATCGTCGGTGAGATTCGCGATGAGTTCGATGCGGATGAAGAAGATGAGATTCAGCGTGTAGAGGAAAATCGCCTAATCGTCGATGGTAAAGTGTTCATCAATCGCGTGAACGATATTTTGAATATCGAGCTGAATGATGATGAGCTGGATACGATTGGTGGCTGGTTGTATGGACAGCGTCCAGACCTTCCAGTTGGCGCTGTATACGAGTTTGAGAATCTGACGATTCGTGTCCTACGCCGTGGTGTACGTCGTTACCGCAAACTGGAAATCACACGTCATCTGTCTGATTCAGAATTGGCAGAAAACGAAGACGAGTAAATAAAATAACAAAGTAATACGAAACGAACTTAAAATAAATCAAAAAAAGTATCCAATATCTATGGATACTTTTTTTGATTTGGTATTTTACCCCAATCAATTTACTGTTATTTCTTTTTATAATACGACCAAATCAATACTAAAGAAATAATAAATAATATCAAAGGGATCACGACTAAACTCGAAGCAAAATAAGTAAAAGTATAATCTCCATTCATACGTCCACTCTCAATTAAAAGCAATCGATATTCTGTAAGTAATTGTATTAAAAAAAACATAACCATACTTGTAATAAAAAAATATATGCCTATTCTTCCCACAACAACTATTCACCTCCATTTCATTACCTAGTATGATAAGGCAGGTGGACAAAAAATTGCTGATACACAAGTAGTAACAATATACAAATTTGATGGTATTGATTTTAGAACAACACGTATTAATTAAATACTACACAGCTATATTGAGTTTTAAATTTATAAAACTGAAATTCAAATACTTAATAACAAAAAGGAAAGTTGTAAAAGCAACTTTCCTTTTTGTTGGATATATTGCTCAATACTAATTGAAAAACGATTAATATAGACTATTACTTTGCAACACATTCGGCTGCTCGCCTCGCATCAGACTGCCCCATTTTACATACAATCGATACGCAGCCCCACTATCCAGTAATGCCTTCGCATCATATACACCCTCTTCAATCGAGCCAGAACGCCCTGCCAGATATAGACGATAGGCGCTGTTCAGCAGCACCTGATTATAAAAGGCTCTGTCCGCCTGCCCTGACAGTACCTGCTCGGTCACACGAATCTGTGTCTCTGCTGTCCACTCCATCTCTGGTACAGACATATCAAGGTAATAGGCCTCGGGATCAATAATTTCCAGTCGCGCCTCCCCATGCTCTACCGCGTACGTACGTGTCGGACGATCAATAAACAAATCCTCGGATCCTTCCGGCCCCTGTACGATAAAAGCACGCTCATAATCAAGCCGCAATAACAGACGAGACATGCGCTCGAAAAATGTATTGTGAAATACGCCATATACGAGATACGGCGAATAGCTGTAATTCATCAGCTTCTCTGCGGTATTTAACACGGTACGCACACCGATCTGCTCTCGCAGCTCTCGTAACTCGCCCAGTGACGGACACCATTGCTCGGCAGCAACGAATAGCAGTCCCGTTTCGTTGCCAGCATGTAATGCCTGTTCACGTGTGAGTGAAGCGGTATCTACTCCCATCTGGCGCAGCAGTACAGGAAGCGTCACTCCCCATTTTGGTGGTAATGGCTCGCTCCCATGCAGGGTTACCGGAACGCCTGCTGCTGCCAGTACAAACGAGGTCGCAAAGCCAGCGATAAAGGATTTGAGTCGACCATCATAGGGGCCAGCGCAGTCTATACCGCCCTTTTTAAACGAGCTACGCAGCGCCATCTGTCGGCATACGTCCACAAATGCCTGCATCTCGTCTACGTTTTCCATTTTCATACGCTCTGCCATAAAAAAGGCACCGATCTGCACATCGGTCGCTTCGCGATTCATAATCATGCTCGCCACATGAAGTGACTCTTCATAGGTCAGGTCTCGTGAACCGCGCTTGCCGCGTCCAACTTCCTTCAGTATCTCGGTCATGTTCATGTCTGGTTTCTTCCTCCCTGCTCTACGATTGCAGTAGCTGATGCGCTTTGACGATGGCGGTAGCGACATCGACCATGCGTTTACGTTCGTTCATCGCCTTTTTGCGTAAGATATCATATGCCTCTGCTTCGGAAATCTGCTTCATATCGGCCAAAATGCCTTTGGCCATATCGATCCATTTACGCTCCTCCAGCCTGGACTGCAATTGCTTGCGCTCACTTATCCACTGCTGGCGCTCTATACATTGACGTGCAGCAAAATGCAGCGCCCAGTGTAGCTCACGATCACGCATCGTTGGCGTCAAAATACCATCGATCGCGATCTCCGTCTCACATGCCTCTACAGATTCAGATGCTGTGTCCGGGCTACACCACCATAGCATCGGGATCGGTCTCGCTTGGCACAATAGCTTCTCCCAATCTGGAATATCTTCAATCGGCAAATCCAAAATGGCAGCATCCGCTTCACTTAGCATTTTCAAGACAGCCGTCGAGCTGTCGTCTCCATCGGCGACCAGCACCTGATAACCGTTGTTGCCCAGCAGCAGCTCAGGGTATATCATGCCTGATGCAATCTGATCCGGATCGTAGATGTTCTTTTCCATTCGGATAATGAGTAACGAACGCATTATGCAGATGCTCCCTCCTGTCATCTCTATCCCCAGCATGTGATAACGTCTCTAAATTTACGTGTTTGCGCGATGTTTACCTTTATATCGTACAGTCTGGATGTCTAATAGTTAGATGAGTAGTTTAGTAACTGAATTGCTTTTTATGATATATAATCTAACATATAAACTCGAATTATACGATAGCCTTTTACGAATAAAAAAGATGAAAATAGCGAATATTCACCTTTATATATTCCTTAAATGTATAGAAAACCTTAATATAAAGCTATTCTCCTACTCGAATATTTTGATATTTTTCATGTAAACATAATTAACTTGCAATTTCAAATAAAATTTTTATGTTATTTATATTGACATGTAAATCAACTTCTTTTATAGTTAAGCGCATATTCAAGCAACGACAAAGGATACAATGATGTATCCATACTGGACGGCAATGAAGCCTGTTCCGTGCTTGCTCGCGACATGTGTACGTATGTGCACACCTGTCTGCGAACAAGTGCGGGACAGGCTTTTTTTATGGATTATACCGAATGATTGCCAGAGCATTCCATAGAGTAATCATCGTAACGGATAGGCTGCTTATTACGTGGAGGGAGAGATACAGATGGAGAATCGAAAAAAGCTAGTGCTGGTAGGTAACGGAATGGCGGGTGTATGGATGCTAGAGCATTTGCTCAAGCTGGCACCACAGAAGTACGACATTACGATCTTCGGAGCAGAGCCACATCCCAACTATAACCGGATTCTATTATCGTCCGTACTCGCTGGTGGCGCAGACATGAACGATATTATCATCAACGATCTGGACTGGTATCGTGAGCAGGGTATCGAGCTCTATACAGGCGATGCCGTGACTGCCATCGATACTCAGCAGAAGCAGGTACACTCTGCCTCCGGTAAGCAGGTTGCCTACGATGAGTTAATTCTTGCTACAGGCTCCAGCGCCTTCATCCTGCCAGTTGCAGGAGCAGATAAGGATGGGGTCATCGGCTTCCGTGATATTAAGGATTGCGAGACGATGATGGATACCGCCAAGCAGTACAAAAAAGCTGCCGTCATCGGTGGCGGTCTGCTTGGACTGGAAGCGGCACGAGGCTTACTGAATCTGGGTATGGACGTCACGGTCATTCATATTAACGAGCATCTG
This sequence comes from Paenibacillus hunanensis, assembly GCF_014645615.1. Classification (GTDB taxonomy): domain Bacteria; phylum Bacillota; class Bacilli; order Paenibacillales; family Paenibacillaceae; genus Saccharibacillus; species Saccharibacillus hunanensis. The sequence goes on from NZ_BMMB01000002.1 coordinate 335,129, forward strand.
ATGGATCGTCAGCTCGACCGTCCAGCAGGGCTGATGCTACAGCAGGAGCTGGAACAACAAGGAATGAATTTTCTACTCGGTAAACGCACGGTAGAGCTAACCGGCAAACGCCGCGTCACTGGTGTACGATTTACCGATGGCACTGCAATTGATGCTGATCTGGTCGTCATGGCGGTCGGCATTCGTCCAAATGTGGAGCTTGCCGCAACCTCGGGTCTGCGGGTGAATCGCGGGATCGTAGTAGATGATTATATGCGTACGAATGTACCTGGCATCTCCGCTGTAGGCGAATGCGCTGAGCACCGTGGCATCGGCTACGGACTTGTTGCTCCACTGTATGAACAGGGAACTGTTCTTGCCAAGCGTCTTGCTGGTATTGATACTCCACCCTACGAAGGGTCTGTCACATCAACCAAGCTGAAGGTATCCGGCGTCGACGTATTTTCCGCAGGTGAATTTCAGGATAGCGCGGACACACGAGCACTGCGCATGCAGGATGATATCGATGGCATTTACAAAAAGCTAGTCATCCGCGATGGACGCCTGATCGGTGCCGTATTGTTCGGCGATACTAGCGATGGTGCGCCACTCTTTTCCCTCATTAAGAGCGGCGAATCGGTACAGGGTCGTGAAAAGGAGCTGCTCACCGGACAGCCTGCGGGTGGCGGTGCGACTGCCTCGCCTCTACAGCGCCTTGAAGCGATGGCAGATGATGAGATCGTCTGTGGTTGTAATGGCGTCAGCAAGGGCGCGATCGGCGAAGCTGTCATTGGCAAAGGCTGCAATACGATGAAGTCGCTCAAAGCATGCACCAAGGCATCTGCATCGTGTGGTGGCTGTGCACCTGTCGTCGAAGGATTACTTCAATTCTATGCGGGCGATAATGCAGGCGTAGCCGTCAAGGAAGGCATCTGCGGCTGTACCTCACTGGATCGTGACGAGATCGTCTCAGAGATCAAGCGCATGGGGCTTAAAACGGTCAAGGAAACGATGAACGTGCTCGGCTGGTCGGAACCCGAAGGCTGCTCCAAATGTCGTCCTGCGCTCAACTACTATCTCGGCATGCTGTGGCCGGGGGAGTACGAGGACGAGAAGGAATCGCGCTTCACGAATGAGCGTTATCATGCGAACATCCAGAAGGATGGCACGTACTCGGTTGTACCGCGCATTTATGGGGGTGTCACGTCACCTACCGATCTGAAAAAAATCGCCGATGTAGCGGAAAAATATAACGTCCCGCTCGTCAAATTCACCGGTGGACAGCGCCTCGATCTGCTCGGTGTTCGTAAAGAAGACCTGCCGCATATCTGGGAGGAGCTAGACATGCCATCCGGTCATGCCTACGGCAAAACACTACGTACGGTCAAAACCTGTGTTGGCGATACGTTCTGTCGCTTCGGTACGAAGGATGCGATGGGCATGGGCATTCAGCTCGAAAAAGCCTTTGAACGTATGGATGCTCCTGCGAAGGTGAAGCTCGCTGTATCTGGCTGTCCGCGTAACTGTGCGGAATCCGGTATCAAGGATGTCGGCATCGTCGCGCTGGATGGCGCATGGGAGCTGTATGTAGGCGGTAATGGCGGCGTGAAGATTCGCGCCGGCGAATTGCTCTGTACGGTCAAAACCGATGAAGAAGTAATGGAATGGACATCCGCCTTCCTGCAATACTACCGTGAGCAGGCACGCTGGAATGAACGCACTGCCGCATGGATTGAGCGTGTCGGTCTGGCACATGTACAGGAGGTGCTCGCAGATAGCGATACACGTGCAGCACTGGTAGCACGTTTACAAAACACACTTAGCTACACCAGTGACCCGTGGCAGAATATTATCCAGAACGATGAGCTGCGTAAAAACTTTACCGATCTAAACGACTCCGCAGCACTCGCGGGCACATCGCCATCTGCACCATAATAAGGGAGGAATTCGATATGAACCGTTATCAGGTTGCACATATTTCAGATATCGATGTGAAAGGCGCACGCCGTTTTACATTAGGTGAACTGGAGATCGCCCTCTTCCGCCTGAGCGACGGATCGATTCAAGCCGTGGAAAATCGCTGTCCACACAAGGGCGGCAAGCTCTCCGAAGGCATGGTATGCGGCTCTAATATCCATTGTCCACTGCATGATTGGAAAATCGACCTGCGCAGCGGAAAGGTACAAGACCCGGACGATGGGTGCGTGCAGACATTCGCTGTAGAAGTGGACGAACATAACGGTAGTGTGTATGTGATGCTGCCTGCTACGCAGCAGCTCGCCTGAGCAAGCGTACGATGGCATGTAGACACTTTACTAGCTAGTCCACGCAGGCGACATTCAGGAGTTCAGGAGTTCAGGAGTTCAGGAGTTCAGATAAAATGGTAATGTATCATTCAATTTATTCCATCCAGCTATGTGATCTAAAATGAATACAGTTGGTAAGCATGGGAATGAATATAATCTGGTAATGAACAAGCTAACTCAAACCAAGCAATCAAAGGAGGACACGTGGATGAGCACAGTACAGGGAATGGTCAGTATCGTTGGTGCAGGCCCCGGTGATCCAGAACTAATCACCGTCAAAGCACTCCAACGCATTCAGCAGGCAGACGTAATCGTATATGACCGTCTGGTAAGCGAGGAATTGTTACTGGAAGCGCGTCCAGATGCACGCCGCATCTATTGCGGCAAAGCGCCCGGCCTGCATCATATGAGCCAGCAAGCCATTCAACGTACATTGCTCCAGCAAGCTTCACTCGGTCTGCATGTCGTGCGCTTGAAGGGCGGCGACCCACTCGTATTTGGACGTGGTGGCGAGGAAGCTTTGTTTCTCGAACAGCACGGTATCTGCTATGAGATTATTCCTGGCGTTACCGCTTCGATCGGCGCAGCAGCTGGAGCCGATATTCCGCTCACCCATCGCGGCATCGCTACCTCCTTCGCCTGCGTAACCGCGAGCCAGTCTGCGGACAATCCGAACCCGATTCGCTGGGATTTGCTTGCTAGTAGCGTCGATACACTGGCGATCTATATGGGCGTGAGTCAGCTGGATTCCATTTGCCGTGAGCTAGTACAGCATGGTCGTCCTGCGAGCACTCCTGTTGCTCTGATTGAGAACGGCACAACGACAGCTCAGCGCGTGTTAACGGGGACACTGACGGATATTGCTGCGATTGCTGTACGGGAAGAGCTGCGTAATCCTGCACTGATTATCGTCGGTGAGGTGGTACACGTACGCGAGCAGCTGATGGCGATGAGAGAGCAAGCAGCGTTGCAGATGGGATTGAATGAGCGGATTGGGTGAGCGGCTTCAATTAAAATATTATAAATTAAGAAATTAAAAGGTAGACCTTCATTAAGAGGTCTACCTTTTGATTTATAGCTATAATGAGTTGTATAGTAATAAGCTATTCCAAATGAATGACTGCAATACTGTGATATCTGCCTCTCTGCTGTAAAGTCTATTGGCTGAGTCATACGTATAAATAGTAATGGAGGACAGATATTATTTTATACGATACCTCTGATTAAGGAGTTGAATCTATGACTATTTTACAGGATAAGATATAGCCGAATACATATGTGGAATGCAGAATAATAGATCATCGCGTAGACGAGCTGGAAGGCAGCCAGCTTTTTTTTCGATATGTTCATCTAGAAAAAGTCATTCATGAACTCCACTTCGGCTGGACGAACCGAACTGTTCACGCCTGTATACATATGCTTCAGCATTTCCCGCTTCCACAATACGAAGGCTACTTCTCTCATTTTGAAAAGCATCTTGAGATCAAATGGAACAATGACGAAGCCAATGATAGCTACATCCTACAGTTTATAGATCAGGACACAATCATGACTATTCAAGCAAAAAAAGAACAATTGATCACTTTCGGACATCAGCTAGAGAAGGAGTGGCATCAATCTCCTGTGGTGGAATGATCCTATGTTCTAAGAGTGATCTTGCGATCCAATCGACTATTTGGGAACAATGCCAATCCGTCCTTCATCCTAAAATACAAAAAAGCACCTTCAACAGCCGCTCCATTTTAAAATCAAAATAGAGTTCCCAGCTGTTAAAGATGCTTCTACCTCATTTAAATATACCTTTATATCGGTTAAAGATACTTTTGTCGATTACATACACTTCGATACAATAACCTATTACATAATCTACACTGCGTCTACGCTACGATATCAATTGCTACCACGCGCTTAACCGAGCGTCACTTAGTACCGCGCAGGTGCCGCCTTTTTCGCCAGCTCAATCATATAATCTGCAAAAGCTTCTGGGTCGGTATCATACACCAGATTCACCGGACGACCATCTGCCTGCTCGACTGTTCTGCCCTGAGACTTGCCGTCTGGGATTACAACGCAGTTAATCGTCTTTTTGCTCACCAGCTCCGGCTTACCGATCGACAGCGTCGTTAGCACATCCCAGAAATAATAGGTCGAGTTGTTCTCCATATGCACGAGCGGTGGACAGCAAGCGTAGCAGTTACCGAGGAAATCTACACCTTCATAACGGCGCTCGGTTGCCCAGCGTTTACGGATTTTCAGATCCAGCGGTACTTTGATTGTGCTTTCAAGAGCAACCAGGTCAATCTCGATGCCGCTTTGCCATACGCGATATGCCGCTTCCGGATCCCAGAACACATTCCATTCGGCTGTGCCGTCATGCTCTGGCTCGTCCACATTACCGCGTTCGAAGCCTCCGCCCATCCAGACGAGCTTTTCGATCTTCTCTTCAATCTCTGGCGCTTCATCTAATGCACGGGCAAGGTCTGTCAATGGCCCGGTAAATAGCAGCGTTGTTTTGCCTTCATTCGCCAGTAGCTGACGAATCATATGACGATGAGCAGGCAGATCGGACAACGGTGCTTCCATCGTACCGGATTCATTCAGAATCGGCAGTGCGTCCACATAGAACGTATGCATACGCCATGCTGGCGGGAATGGATTTTTACCACGCGAGTTCGATTTTGCCGTTTCCGGTGCCTGATTACCATGACCAAAACGGTCGATAATTTTGCGGCTTGCATCCGCACCCGGCTCCAAATAACCGTCTGCTGGAATGACCGAGACACCTGTAAGCTCCACATTATCCATTTGCAATAGCATAAACAGCGATACCAGATCATCGACACCGGCATCATGATTAAAATATACGGATTTCATCTGTGACATATTGCTCGATTCCCCCAATATATATGCTTTATCTAACTGTGACTATGATTGATACGGATCATCTACGCAAATAGACACCCTGCTGCATCGATCAGCACAGCCCGTGCATTTCCATCTTCTATTATGAGGGAATACGAAGCGATGTTCCACAGTCATTTACTGGAAAACGAAATCGCGCGACCTATTATCCGTCTACTTTCCCGAGATTCTGTTCATCTATAAAGTATCCACTGCCCTGACAATTCAATTCACTTATGCCAATCAGCTACTCTACTCATCCCGTCCATCTATGCACGCATCACGATTATCCACCTACCTGATCACCGATCAAAAAGGTCAGCTTACCCGGCAACACGCCGAGCTGCGCTGGTGTTTGCAAATAAATCTCTCCATCCGTATCCGCTGGCATCGGCTGATCTGTCCGAAGCTCCAGACGGGATGTGCGAATGTATTCGATATTGCTATTTTCCGGCTTCCAGTTTTCCGGCGACTTACGACTGAGCAGCTCACGCAGCAGCGGCAGGCCGGCTTCACGGATAATCAGCACATCGAGCAAGCCGTCCTGTAGCGCTTCCTGTGGAAATGGGAGCGGATTCGTTCCTAGAAAACGTCCATTTGCCGCATAGATCATGACCGCTTCACCAGACAGTGTTCCTTCATCGTGCTCTAGCTCAAACGTGAATGGCTGCGCTGTGCGTACCGTTTGCAATGTGCTTAGAAAATAGCCCAGCTTTCCAAATGCACCTTTAATATCCGCATTAATATTTTGCGATGTTTCTGAGATCAGACCAATACCATAGAAGTTGGTGAAAAAATGTCCGTTGGCTGTCCCGATATCCAGCGTGCGTGTCTGCCGCTCATTCAGCACCTCCGCTGCTCGTGCTAGCTGCTGCGGCATCGCTAGCGCACGAGAGAAGTCATTACAGGTACCGCCTGGTAGCACCCCAATCACTGGTGGACGCTCCAGATCGGCAAGCCCATTAATACATTCATGCACTGTACCATCTCCACCTAAAATATACAGCACATCCACCTGCTCCCCATATTCACGGCAGAGCTTTTTCGCTTCACCTGGCTCGCTTGTACGCCTCACGATCAGCTCCGGCAGCTCTACCGATAGTACGCCAAGCACTGTGCCAAGCTGTGTCGTATCGACCGATCCAGCATTTCCGTTATAGATAAGCATTCCCTTTTTATACATCTTAACCCCTCCGTATATAGCATAGAATGAACCAACTAGCTCTGATGAAAATCAAATTTTTTTGTGATTTTACGATATTAGCGTATATTTCAGTTGCCTTGTTGCGATATACTATTAATTGCTCGGGAAATTTGGCTTTTTTGCAAAAAATCGAAACAATTTTGATCTTTTCTGGGTTTGCGTGCTGTTTTTATGCTATAATTTATATAGGTAGATTATCATTATTAATTTAAGATAAAAGTTTGTTGAATAGTTCGATATAGCCGCTTACCGGTTCAGCATGTTCATAGAAAAAGCACGTCGTCCCACTGATTATCCGGTACGTTTGCTGACTATAATGCTCTTCGTCATACCGGTCCGTACTCCCGCTTTGTTCCTCTGTCACATGGTTGCACGACCATTCGTAACACGTCTCCATGTCCAATCCGGCAACAGGGAGCCGGAGCTTGATGCAGCGCTTATGGAATTAATCAACAATCCTACCCAAACTATTTTGGAAAAGAGGATTGTGCATGCCAAGAAAACACCGAAAAATGAGCTTGAGCCAGTTGCTCGCGAAGTTTATCTTCATCACGACCGGCGCCGTCTTGATGGCGGTCGCACTGGAAATCTTTCTAATCCCCAACAGCGTGATCGATGGCGGTATTACCGGTATCTCGATCATCCTGTCCGAGCTAAGCACCATTCAGCTTGGTATCTTCATCTTTGTGATTAACGTACCCTTCCTGATTATAGGCTATAAGCAAATCGGGAAAACTTTTGCCATATCGACCCTGTACGGAATCGCCGTCATGTCTTCGATGACCGCTTACCTGCACCATGTACCTGCACTAACCGATGATAAAATGCTCGCCAGTATGTTCGGCGGCGTGATTCTCGGCTTCGGGATTGGTCTGGTTATCCGTTTTGGCGGCTCGCTGGATGGTACAGAGATTGTCGCTATTTTGCTCGCGAAGAAGTTCCATATGCCTGTAGGTCAGATCGTTATGATCATCAACGTGTTCATCTTTACCGCTGCTGGATTCGTATTCGGCTGGGATTCCGCGATGTTCTCTATTTTCACCTACTATATTGCGGCAAAAGTAATGGACATTGTCGTGGAAGGTCTGGAGGAATCCAAGTCAGTCACGATCATCTCGCAGGAATACGATGAAATCTCGCAGGCGATCATGGATCGTCTCGGTCGCAGTACGACCTTCATGTACGCCAAAGGTGGCTATTCTGGCGAAGATACGCAAATGATCTATTGCGTTGTCAGTCGTCTCGAGCTTGCCAAGCTACGTACGATTGTGAACGATATTGACCCAACCGCCTTCCTCGCAGTAGAGCATGTGAGCGAAGTTATCGGCGGTAATTTCGAGAAAAAGAATATTCACTAAGCCAGCTAAGCAAGGCAGAGTGAGCTGTATAAGGTATATCTATTACACATAACCCAATAAAGGGTTCATCTGATTCATGATAAAGAAGCTTTTTCTCCTGAGGGGGAAGGGGCTTCTTTTGTTATTAGTGTTGGATTGGGTTGGTGGTGTTAGCTGGATTATGCTGGTGGGCATACATCACTTCGGGAAGGAATAAGGGGACGGACTCGGGTGGAGCCGCGGGAATCTTTTGGAATTGGGTGTAAATGAAGATTCCCGCCCCTCCAGGGAGGTAAGATATTTTGCTTCGCAAAAATCACTTTTCATTGAACCTCGTGTTAGAAAAGGCACTAACACTATAAGGAGTCCTTTCCCCTTATGCCCTTCCCTCCGTTCTGTGCTGCTTGCAGCATACGCTTAACACACAAACCAACAAGCACATTTGTCAGTTTAGAGATTTTCAAGACTTTTTAAGACTCCATAAAGCCAATAGTATGGCATAATCGGTATGTACATATCATCAACATGGGGGGACATATGATGTCGAATTTAGATTCCAATTCTTTTTCACGACCGACTCATTTGCGGTTGGCTTTAGATAGCGAGAATATGCGTGCGTTGGCTGAGGGGGATCCGGTATTAGGGAGGTTGATGGAGCAGATTGGGCCGCTTGAAATTCCGCTTCGTAGTGATCCGTTTATTTCGCTGGTGTCGTCGATTATTTCGCAGCAGTTGTCAGTGAAGGCGGCAGCTACGATCTGGAAGCGGGTAGTGGAGCTGTGTGGGGAGGATATGAGTCCTGAGACGATCGGGAAGTATACGGATGACGAGCTACGCGCAGTTGGCGTATCGATGTTCAAAATTCGCTATATTCGCGATCTATGTCATCATGTACAGGCGGGGCTATTACCGTTAGATCGTTTGGATGAGCTATCGGATGAGGAGGTATTGCGAGCGCTTGTAGCTGTCAAAGGAATTGGACGCTGGACGGCGGAAATGTTTCTGATTTTCAGCCTGGGACGCACGGGCATTTTATCCCATGGCGATGCAGGCTTGCAGCGCGCCGCATGCTGGCTGCATCAGATGGAAGAACGTGAGGACGGCAAATATACACAGCAACACGAGTTGAACTGGAGCGCCTATCCAACTGCTGCATCGATCTATCTATGGGAAGCGATCAATATTGGCTGGGTCGATTCGGGGAAAACGTTTGCTGAATTTTCTAATGATGATCAAGCTACGGATACACCTATATCTACACAGGAACCAGATGAGCCGCAATGACGAATTGTATGGAATACGTATAAGCTTCGATCCCAATCACTTCATAAGGTGCCACCTACGCATAACGAGGTAAACCAACGATTTACCTCGTTAAATAATCCAGTGGTAAAGGAGAATATACCAGCGTCTCTCCGTCCTCTTCCAGTTTTAAAATAATCACAATATCCGCTCCACCACTCACATCTCCACGCGGCAAAGCCATAATCATCGGCGGACAACGCAGCAGCACAGAATTACTACTTTCTATCCCTGCATCTGCAAGCGCTAGAGCAAGCAGTCCATCGATCTCTCTATACAATACATCCAGCTCACCAATGATATGCTTATACCGCTCTTCGAAGCGATCATATTTACGCTTCAGCTTCTCCTTATACTCCTCCACCTCATCAAAACACAATTCCCAATCCAACGGATACAGCGAATGCCCTAACGAATATACATATATCCTCCGCTGTCCGTATGCAATCGTGCTGCTGGATGGCTCTTGTTCGTTCATGGTTTGGCGCTCCTTTTTGCTTTAAATTTAAATGCTTTGCTAGATTTGGATGATATGGTGACAATGCAGCATCCGCTCCAGACAGAGAACATGCCAACGACCTCCAGTTAAGCCGGGATACTTTGAATGGGGGAAAAGATGGCGTATCCCGGCTTAAAGGTCGGTCTTTTGGCATCGTTCTCTGCCTTCCGCTCCTTGCTTATTTGAGCATATGTGCTAGACACGTATCATCTAATTCATATGCATTGAGCTTATATATACTGAATAGCTCGAAATATTCTCAATGAGTGCCGCGTCAGCTAATAAATGTAATAGCACCTCATAGAGCTCAATTACTACATCCTTACAAAAGAACATTATATTTCAATTAATATTGCATAAATATATTTAGTAGGCAAGCCGCACATAACGAAGGCAAGGAAATAAGGGGAAAGGACGATTTTGGAGGGGCGGGAATCTTCATTCCTTCCTATTCCAAAAGATTCCCGCGGCTCCACCTGAGTCCGTCCCCTTATTCCTTGCCGTAGTGATTGTTGCACAACATCAATATGTGATAGACCTGCTCACTAACAAAGTTAACCCAAACAACTATAATGCCTTCCATAGCCTAGCACTTTTTCAAATCGAACTTTCTCACTGAAATTTTCATCTTACTATAGCATTGCATAGCACCGCTCTGCTCACCCAGCCGCTTCATCAGCAAACTGACTATTATACAAATCAGCATAAAAACCATTCTGCTCTAGCAGCTGCTCATGCGTTCCCTGCTCGATCACCTCACCATGATTCATGACTAGAATCAGATCAGCACCACGAATCGTAGACAGGCGGTGAGCAATGACGAAACTCGTGCGGTCGCGCATCAGTTCATTCATCGCCTGCTGGATCAGCACCTCGGTACGTGTATCGACACTACTGGTCGCTTCGTCCAAAATGAGGATCGACGGGTCAGCGAGAATGGCGCGAGCGATCGTGAGCAATTGCTTTTGCCCCTGTGAAATGTTAGATGCTTCTTCATTCAGCACCGTATCATAGCCCTCTGGCAATGTGCGGATAAAATGATCCGCACGTGCCGCTTCCGCAGCCTGCACGATCTGCTCCTCAGTCGCACCCTCGCGTCCATAGGCGATATTATCGCGAATCGTACCGCCAAATAGCCATGTATCCTGTAGCACCATCCCGAATAGACTGCGTAGATCGCCTCGTGGCATCTCGGTAATATCGCGTCCATCGATACGAATGACGCCACCGTTTAGCTCATAGAAGCGCATAAGCAGATTGATCAGCGTTGTTTTCCCTGCTCCCGTTGGGCCGACAATAGCAACGGTTTGCCCGGCATGTACCTCAATGTTCATATCGCCAATAAGCAGTTGATCTGGCTTATAACCGAATTGGACATGCTCAAAGGTCACATCTCCACGTACACGAGCTGGAGTAGAAGAAGTGCCCTCCTTCGTCATACTCACGCCTTCACTCAGCGCAGGGCTCTCTTCTTCCCGTTCATCCAGCACCTCGAATACACGCTCTGCCGAAGCAATTGCTGACTGGATAATATTCGAGATATTGGCGAGCTGAGTAATCGGCTGTGAGAATTGACGGGCATACTGGATAAATGCCTGAATACCACCGATTCCGATACTGCCGCGTGTGACCATAATTCCGCCGACCACACAGATCAGCACATAACCGATATTACTCACAAAGTTCATCAGCGGCATGATCGTTCCTGAAATGAACTGCGCACGCCAGCCCGAGTTATACAGCTTTTCATTCATCTCATCAAATGTCTGCAATGCCTCTTCTTCACGTCCAAATGCCTTCACAATCTGATGCCCGGTATACATTTCCTCGACATGACCGTTCAGTTGACCCAGCGCCGCCTGCTGCCCGGCAAAATGCTTTTGTGAGCGGCGTGCCACGAAGATCGTCACGACCAGACTGAGTGGAATCGTCAGCACGGTGATCAGGGTCAGTAGCGGACTCAGTGTCAGCATCATAACAATTACACCAACAAGTGTTACGGCAGACGTAATCATCTGCGTCAGACTTTGCTGGAGGGTCGTACTAATATTGTCCACATCATTTGTGACGCGACTCAGCACCTCACCATGACTGTGGCGATCATAATAGCTAAGTGGTAAACGAGTCAGCTTTTGCTTAATCTCTCGACGCATCTCGTACACCGTATTTTGCGTGACCGATGCCATCCAATATTGCTGAATATACGAGAAAAGCGCGCTAAATATATACAATCCACCCAATATACCAAGCAGCTCAAAAATATAATCAAATCGGATCGCTCGACCACCGCTCACACTGTTAAATAGCTCATCTGTCGCCATACCGAGCACACGCGGTGAAAAGATAGAAAATAATGTACTTAGTAATGCCGCGATTAATACGCCAAGCAAGTGTAGCCGATATGGACGCAGATAGCGTACCAATCGTTTCAGCGTAGCCTTAAAATTTTTCGGCTTCTCACCGGGTAATCTCATGCCCATGCCTGGAGGGCCACCCATCGGGCCACCGCCGGGAGGACGTCCGGAGGGTCTGCGATTGTTATCGTTACTCATGCGCTCTCCTCCTCCGACAATTGCGAGGATACAATCTCACGATATACCTCGCTATGCTGCATTAATTCATGGTGTGTACCGATTCCAGCAATCTCGCCTTCGTCCAGTACGATAATCTGGTCTGCATCCCGAACGGTGCTTACACGCTGGGCAACCATGAGCACGGTCGCATTGACCGTTTCCTGCTTTAAGGCTGCGCGCAGCTTGGCATCCGTTTTGAAGTCCAATGCCGAGAAGCTATCATCGAAAATATACAGTTCTGGCTGGCGTACCAGCGCACGCGCAATCGATAAGCGCTGTTTTTGACCACCCGATACGTTAGAGCCACCCTGCGTAATTTCAGAGTTATACCCTTCAGGCATACGCGAAATGAACTCGTCCGCCTGCGCAATCTGAGCGGCATGCACCAGCTGCTCCTGCGTCGCATCCGGCTTACCATAGCGTATATTGTCCGCTACAGTTCCGGTAAATAATAGCGCCTTCTGCGGAACATACCCGACACCCTCGCGCAATCGCTCCTGCGTTAGCTCACGCACATCATGTCCATTCAATCGAATCGCACCAGCGCTTACATCGTAAAAGCGTGGAATCAGATTCACCAGTGTTGATTTCCCTGATCCGGTACCCCCGATAATCGCGGTCACCTCACCACGACGCGCTTGAAATGAAATACGTTTCAGCGCAGGCTGTTCAGCACCCGGATAAAAAAACTCGACGCCGTCGAACTCCAGTACCACATCACGAGCAGGATGATTATTCGCCTGATCAGCAGGCTGAGCGCGTGTGTTCATGTCTGCTGCTACAGCAGATACAGTGCCACTAGCCGCTTGAGTCGCTACCGGATCAACGATATCCGGCTGCATATCCAGCACCTCATTCACACGCGCCGCTGATGCCGAAGCACGCGGAATCATAATAAAGATCATCGACAGCATCAAAAAGGAAAATAGAATCTGAGTCGCATACTGTACAAATGCCATCAGATCACCAACCTGCATATTCCCATAGCTGATCTGAAAGCTACCAAACCCAACGATACAAATGATCGATACATCCAGAATGAGCATCATCATCGGCATCATCAGCGCCATCAGCTTATTCACACGAATCGCCGTATCTGCCAGATCGCGACTCGCCCCGTCAAAGCGTACATTTTCATAACGATCACGGTTAAAGGCACGAATGACACGAATCCCGGTCAGATTCTCGCGAATGACCATATTGAGTCGATCCAGCTTTTTCTGCTGTGCCTTGAATAGCGGGAATCCGCGTCGTCCGATCAGCCAGATCGTCAGCCCCAGCACTGGAATGACCACAATAAAGATCAGCGATAGCTGTGCCTGCTTGGATACCGCCATAATAATACCGCCCAGCATCATTAGCGGCGCCATAAGCATCATGCGTAGCAGCATGGTTAGCACCTGCTGTAATTGCGTAATATCATTGGTTGTCCGTGTAATAAGCGAGGCGGTACCAATCCGATCAAACTCCTGCAACGAAAAATGCTCCACATGCGAAAACACACGACTACGCAGATCACGCCCAAATCCAAGCGCAACACGAGCCGAAAAATAGCTGGCGGTAATGGAGCACACCATGCCGAGCGCAGCAAAAAGAAGCATATACGAGCCGATACGCCAGATGTACGGGATATTCCCATGCGCAATCCCCGTATCCACAATATCAGCCATTAATGTAGGTAAAAATAGCTCTGACATCGTTTGCAAAAAGGTCAGCAATAGAATAAAAACTGCGGCCCCATAATAAGGCCGCAGTTGACGGAGCATCCTAGTCATGTTGACCATCCCCTTTGTGGGTGGGCTCCAGCGGTTCAAATACTCGTTCTTCAAAATACTCATATACACGTCCAAGCAGCTGTGCCAGCTTGCGACTCTCTTCTTCTCCCAAATAATCAACCAGCCCCTCAAAGGAGCTTTTAAACACGGATAGCGATTGATCCATGATGGATTCGCCCTTATCGGTTAGCGTAACACGAACAGCACGGCGATCGCTTGGGTCCATATTGCGTTCAACCAGGCCGTCATTTTCCATGCCTTTAATCAATTGCGTTACAGTGGGAGACGTCACGCGAAGCATACGGCTAAGCTCGGAAACCTGAATGCCACAGCTTTTGCAATCTTCCTGATTGCCAATACAGATTAACGCCATGATTTCACTTGGCTTATGGCCAGCTACAGGCTTTTGCCGCCAATCCGCTTTTCGAAATAAGCGGAACGCTCGCAGCAGCTCCTCGCCCATCGGCGAGATTCCTTCAAATTTTACATCTTCCACATTATTCACCCCGGGATTCGATCACATTTTGTGTAAGCAAACTATTATTTAGCATGACTATTTATTAGGTTATCTAATTTTATAACTTGAAGTAATTCTTTGTCAATCATTATCTATTATAATACCACTAGTTTCGCGTATTTTAAGCCTATTCTTATAAATTAAGACGTTTCATTTCGTATATTTTTTGATGCAATTCATTTTAATTTACCACTGGATATTAAAATTGTTAAATTTTTGTTAAGAAATATTCTTTTTTACGTTTTTGAGTATTTTTTTACCATAAAAATGTTAAAAAATTCTTCAGAATTACGATAAGTATATAGAGAGGATTTGCAGCAGCTTGCAAAGCTCGTACAGATCAAAGGAGGTTAATCAAATATGAAAACAAGCAGCCTGCGTTCGCCATGGCGTCTATCTGCCAAAACTAGCGTATGCGGCTGGCTCGCCATCATGCTATTGCTCCCCTCTGCTCCAATCCATGCGGCAGAAATCACTGCACGTCATGAACAGGTTGGCCAGGATACGTATCTTGGTGGACAATATATGGAGCTAGGCATTGCAGAAAGTGGCACACTGGGTACATCAACCGCAAGCCCGGGAGGCTTCCACCCCGGTTCATTGCGTAAAAGTATTGGCCTGAACACCGACAGTGATGGTTATGATAACGGTAAGGACATGAGCAGTGGCGATTACATCCTGCCAGGCAGTCCGTCAGAAGGCTTCATCGTCGGCTACAAGCAAACCCCGTCAGACGCCAGCCCCAAAAACTTCATCAATGAACAGCAAAACGGCAATATCGATATCCCCGGAATTACGCAAAACATCTCCACCGATGATCTACTTGCTGCCCGCACGGTGGGTACCACACGCGATCAAGCCCTCGGAGTTAATCAAACAATCTCATTCAAACCAGGCGATTCCTTCTATAAAACAACCATTACTCTTACCAATCCCAGCGTGACTAACTCCGTCTACGATGTTCATTATATGCGTTTCCTCGATCCAGATATGGATGCTGACTTGAATAACGATAACAGCACCATCAACTGGGTTCCCTCCAATCCACCTTCTGATTCCGATGCGATTGCTATCGCTATGGGTAGTGCCAGCGATAATGTATTTATGTATGTAGCCAGCGATCCTCGTGCACAGGCTTCTGTAGGCTATAGCCGTGATCCGTATAGCGCACCAGCCTTTAAGGCAGATGGAGCAGAGCGTATGGATGCAAAGCTTGCCGATGAATGGCTGACATTAACCTTTAATGCAGGTAATCTGAAGCCGGGAGAATCGACCGAGCTGGTCTTTTACAGCAGCGTGAACCCGAATATGAATGCTGCTCTTGCCGCTATTCATGCTGATTATCAGACCGCTCCAGAGGATATTCCGACTGATCTGACGCTGTCTGGCGATGATCTGACCTGGGATATGAAGCCAGGTGCGAGTGCAGGCTTGCTGACAGCAACCAGTGCTAATCCAGACGATAGCTTTATTTTCAGTCTGGTCTCGGGTGAAGGCAGCGAAGGTAACAGCTACTTCGACATCGAAAACAACCGACTCGTAACCGCCTCTTCACTCGTACGCGGTGTATCCAGTTATCCGGTACGTATCCGTGTAACCGGGCCACAGGGCGGCACATTGGAGAAAACATTCACAATTCGCGCACATGCACCGGAGAGCAGCACAGAGCTGACGTCCCTATCGCTGCAAAATGGTACGCTACAGCCGGGCTTCAAGCCAGATGTAACGATGTACCATGCGAATATGAATGCAGACGCGAGCGCCATTACTGTACAGGCTAGCGTATATGACCCGGATGCGACACTGTCCGTAAATGGCGTCACTGTGACGGATCAAGTATATGGCACACACAGCTTCATCTATACGGCTCCATTGACTGATGATCTGACTGATCTAGCATTAAAAGTCACCTCACCGAGTGGTCAGAGCAAAACGTATACCATTCAGGTCATTCCAGCGAGCCTACAGGCTGAGCCAGAACAGACCGTAGCTGCGCCACAGACCGATGTAGCCGATCCGCCTCCGACTACACCAACCGCTTCGGAGCAACCAACTGCTGGTACTAACGAAGATAGCAACAGTGACAATGGCAACAACGGCGTAGAAGCTCCTCCTGTAGCCGTAACTACACCAGCTACGCCAACCGACAACACGTATGTACCACTGGAAGCACCGCTGCTTACGATCACCTTCCCCTTCCTGCCAGAGCTGCCTGTCGATCCAACGACAAGTATTCCGATTCTGATCAGTGGTGGTAGTGGAAGCAATGGCGCAGGGGCTTCGCGACTGGATGATATCGTTGCAGACAATGCTACAGCCTCCGCTCCCGTATCGGCACCTGCTGCAACAGCAGCTCCTGCTACCAAAACAGGCAAAGTAGAGACTGCACCGACAGTAGCGACAGGTACGAAAGACAATCGTAAGGGCTATATTCAGGGCTATCAGGACGGCACGTTCCGTCCAGAGCAAAAGGTTACCCGTGCCGAGCTTGCCGTGATGCTGGATCGCCTGATCGGCGACCAGGGTAGTGCAGGCAAGCTGGAATTCAAGGATATTCCTGCCTCCTACTGGGCAGCCTCTGGTATCGGACTCGTGCAGCAAAATGGCTGGATGAAAGGTTATCCAGATGGTACATTCCAACCAGGACAAGCATTAACACGCGCTGAGCTTGCCTCGCTGATCGCACGCTGGAAGGAGCTGGACAGCTCTAACACATCCTCGCCGAGCACCAGCGATGTATCCGGTAACTGGGCAGCTTCGGATATTAACAAAGTCGTCGCTGCTGGCTTAATGAAAGGCTTCCCGGACGGCAAATTTTATCCGAACCAGCCGGTGACCCGTGCTGAGATCGTAACCGTGTTGAACCGGATTCAATCCAACACGACATCTGAAGCAGCAAATGGTACGAGCGCATGGACGGATGTCACACCTCAGCACTGGGCGTACGATGCGATTAATAAGGCTTCGAACGGACAATAATCCTGAACTAAAATAACTCTGAAATGACAATGATACCGTCTTACAAGTACGATCTAGCACCATGACAAGGCAATACGTAAAACCAACGCATGAGCGTTTATAGGTTGAACCCACACACAGTAAAAGGCGAGCTTATCTTCATCGATAAGCTCGCCTTTTTATATACTATTGTTTATGTGATGATACGGATTGAGACGATACAGTACAGAACGACATAACTGCTATCCGACGACAATAGGCTGGATGTTCTTTTGGCTACCAATCAGCAAGTGAACGGCTATGTATCGGACAACAGCAGGCTATATTGCTCATTTGAAGGTTGCTGACTACTTTGGGGCTCTGACTACCTTGCGGCTGGTGCTACTCCCATTGCTCATACTTCGTTTTAACATTCTCTATCGATACAAAGCCCTTTTGCAGTAGTGGATTCGGTACGCTGATATTATACTTTTTAATCTGGCTGTTTAGCTCATCGATTTGCGTTTCCCATTGGCTTGTCAGTGCATCGTTTGGATGGTGATCCATTTGCTCGATCAGATCCTTCATGCCGATGCGAATTTGCTTTTGCAGCTCTAACCAGGGTGGCAGGTAGTTGGCGGTTTTGAGTACGGAGTTTAATACATCGCCATCGGGCACATCAAGCGGCTTACCCGCTCCTTTGAGATTGTCCATGCCACCTTTAGATACATAATCATTAAAAATATCGTCCAGGTGATTAGCTGAGCCTAGCTTCTTAGGTGTGAGCGGTTCGCTCGGCTTATCGTTAGGGTTCATACGTTAATTCCACCTTTCGTATAGGGTTAAGGTCATAGAGCGACGGTATGTAGAATGAAGGGTATATAGTATGGTTCGGATTTGAGGGATGGAAACCCTTTTAAAATTTGATTTTTATTGAAATTATGTATTAAATTTTATTTTTTTGTGAAGAAATGCTTATCATATTTTAAAATCTAACAATTCTCATAAACTACAACTACAACTACAACTACAACTACAACTACAACTACAACTACAACTACAACTACAACTACAACTACAACTACAACTACAACTACAACTACAACTACAAAAAATGTTAGCACTTTACATCGATACTACAAGCTTAAAAAGACGGACAATAGCTACACACAGCATCGTCCGTCTTGATTGTTCTATTGATGAAATCGGTATCTATACACTATTGCCATATTCAATGGATCATGGGTCGCTCTCTCGTTTCTTTTCTTCTATTATAATCTCCATTCTTCTACTCTATTCCCTTAATCCTTCCACTCTGGCGGTAACAGCTGCGCATATGGATTTTGTAAAAAGCGATCATCGACCAGCATGAGTAGACCGTGATCCTGCTCGGTACGAATCAATCGTCCACCTGCTTGCAGCACCTTGTTCATACCCGGGTAGACGTAGGCATAGTTATAACCGCTATGCCCTCCTCGGCTAAAATGCTCACGAATCAGCTCACGTTCAGGGCCAATCTGGGGCAAGCCAACACCGACGATGATCACGCCCGTCAGGCGGTCGCCTGCTAGATCGACACCCTCGCTGAAAATGCCGCCCATAACAGCGAATCCGGTTAAGGTGCGCTCATTGTGAGGTTGGAAGGCTTCGAGGAAACGATCTCGTTCTTCCTCTGCCATACTGGATTGCTGTACTAATATATCTGTATCCGGCTCCAGCGCTTCAAATGCTTCTAACACATCACGCATATACTGATAGGACGGGAAGAAGGCAAGATAATTGCCCTGTCGTTCATTGACCAGCTGGGCGAGCAGCTCTGCCAGCTCCTGACGAGTACGTTCCCGGTCGCGATAGCGTGTGGACAGAGGCACGATGCGCACTTCGAGCTGTTCCTTAGAAAAGGGCGATGGAATCGAAATGTTGTAATCGTCCTCTGCCGCGCCCAGCATATCACGGTAATACCGAATCGGCGATAAGGTCGCTGAGAAGTGAATGACCGAGCGATATCCTTTGGCCGTCTGACGCAGCTGTAGCGATGGATCGATACAGAACATACGCAGTATGACCTCGCTGCCATCCTGCTCTACATACGTGATATGGCTCTCCATATCGTACAATCGTCCAATGCGTAAAAAAGCCTGTACTGCAAAATACGTCTCCAGCAGCTGCTCGGTCTCGCCGCTATCTCCCTGCTCTAGCAGAGTCGTCTCCGCACGAATCGTGAATTCTTCCAGTAGCTTGAAAATATCCTCCGGTGCTTCACTGCGGCTGATCATCTGTTCTTCACCTATTTGCTTACGCAGGCGGATAAAATAGGCGTTGATCGCGCCAGCGATTTTGGACAATGGCTCTGAGCGATGCTGGTAGTCTCGTTTTAGATCGAGAAATGCAGCCTTATTCAGCTGAGCGGAAAACATATTCCGTCCACGATCGACCAGATTATGTGCCTCGTCGACTAATAGCACCGTACTTTTACGCTGATCGTCCGTCATACGCTTGAGCGATACACGCGGATCAAACACATAGTTATAGTCGCAAATGACCGCATCCGACGCATACGAGGCATCCAGTGACAGCTCGAAGGGACAGACGGTATGCTTTTGCGCGTAACGCTCGATCACATCGCGGTTCATGAGCGTTTCGTGCGTGAGCATATCGAGAATCGCTTCATTAATACGGTCATAATAACCATTCGTGTACGCGCAATCCTCTCGTCCACTTCCGCCCTCGGCGGTGCAAAAGCAGACCTTATCCTTCGCTGTAATCGTCACACCATGCAAATGCAGACCATTTTGCTGCATACGCTGGAGTGCATCCTCGGCATTGGCGCGAGTGACCGTTTTGGCGGTAATATACATCAGCCGCTCCGCACGTTCATTGCCGATGCTTTTAATCGCGGGAAATAACGTCGAGATCGTCTTGCCTGTTCCGGTAGGCGCTTCAGCGAACAAATTCACCTGCTCGCCAATCGTCTTATACACCGCTCCAGCAAATTGCCGCTGACCTGAGCGATACCCGGCAAATGGAAACGGCAAGCCCTCGATGCTAGCATTACGCCGCCGACGATGCTCAGCTAGCATCTCCGCATAAGGCGCGTATTGCTCCAATGTGTCCATCGCAAAGCGTTGTAGCTCCTGACGGGTACGAATCCGCTCCAGCTTGGTTTCTTTGCCACTGCTTTTGTGTACATAGGTGAGCTGGATACGTACCTGCTCCAGCTCACGCTGCTCCGCTAAAATATGTCCATACATCTGCGCCTGCGCCCAGTGCACCTCACGCCCGTCTCCGATATCCTCAGCCGTGATCGAAGTGGATTTGATCTCATCAACCGTAAGCAAGCCAGCCTCGTCTGTCCATAATCCATCGCAGCGTCCTTCGATTCGAAATAGCAGATCACGTAAAGGAATTTCGATCCGTAAGTGAACCTCTTTCTCGCCTTCCTCTCCATAGCCTTCCTGCACCTGCTTATGAATGCGCGTGCCCTCCTGCATCGTCTGAGCTACGCGAAAGCCTGATTCAATACTGCCGCTCCGATACACATATTCCACCAGTGGACGTACCGGAATATCGATAATGGTCGTCATGACCTTCACCTGCTTTCTCTCTGTGTCTAGCTGTCTCTATTTATGCATGTGGGTTTATTGTGGTTATCCTATTCCTATAAAGTGTGATAAAAGGAACTCTAGTGATTAATGATATGTGAGCCAATGTAGGTGGTGGGATGTACACCACTCCGGGAAAGAATAAGGGAACGTCCTCCCGTCTCGCACAGGAATCTACGCAATAGGAGATCATTGTAGATTCCCGTGCTCGGAAGAAGTAAGATATTTTGCTTTCGCAAAAATCGCCTTTCATTAAACCCCGTGTTAGAAAAGCACTAACACTGTAAGTCATCCTTTCCCCTTATTTCCTTCCCTACGTTCCGTACGTTTCCTACATGTGCGATCGTATAAGCTTTTATAACTCATTTCGTAATCTATAACCTATACATGAACTATATATCTTGATGTATCTTGGATAGCTAAACTACGCACTTCTATCTCTACCTGATATGAAGCATTTTATCAAAAGGGAAAGCTATGAAAAAAGATCTCATTGGGCATCCTATTATGAACAAGTTATAAACAAGCTCGCCAGAGGTCTATTTTTCGCCCATTTATTCATGCGGTTACTCGCTATATTCATATGGCGATCCAGCCTGTTCGATTGGATAATATTGCTATACATAGCATCCTATCGATACAGGAGGAATACATATGAAGTATACCGTATCCAAATGGTTATTATCTGGCGCACTTGCAATGACAGCCTGCTCTGCTATTTTACCCGTTCCGTCCAGTCATGCCGCGGTGATTAATCATGATCAGGTGGTGGGCTTTAGCGAAGTCGCACCGACCAATGATTCGCAGCGCGCTGCCAAGACCTTTCAGCCCTTTCTTAAAGTCTACAATGGCAGTGTGCCGTTCCCTGCTGTCGATGCACAGGGGAATACAAGTGGTGGGCTGAAGCCGACAGGCTCACCGGAAGGACAGAGCAGCAAAAGCATCGGTCAGGTGTATGCACGCTCGGCATGGTACAACGGTGCATGGGCGATTATGTATTCGTGGTACTTTCCAAAGGATGAAGCCTCTCCATCACTCGGTCATCGTCATGATTGGGAATGTGCCGTCATCTGGATCGACGATCCAGCAGCTGCTAATCCAAAGGTACTGTCTATCTCGTACTCCCAGCACGGCGGCTTCCAAAATGCTGCGCCAGCAGGCAACAATATGAGTGGCTCGCATGCACTCATCGGCTATCGTAGCATCTGGCCACTGAATCATTCTCTCTTTAGTGTAACCGATGTGGGCGGCACCCAACCGCTAATCAATTGGGAACAGCTCACTCCAGCTGCACGAGATGCGCTGAATACGACAGACTTTGGCGATGCTAACGTACCGTTCAAGGATTCGAACTTTATAAGCAATCTGCAAAAAGCGTGGTTTAAATAAAGCTCACTGCTGCATAGTAATCCATGCGAAAAGCCGTGGCTTAAATAAAATCCACCGCTGTATGGGAATTCATCCAAAAAGCCGTTATCTCTCGGATGAGGAGATAGCGGCTTTTGTATCCTAAACTACACCGTATTTTGTTTATAGTATGAGGGATACAGCTTCCATTTAAAGATTATAGATTACATAACTTTTAGAGTGTAGAATTTCTATGGTCTAAAGCTTCTATCTATTGCCTCATCGCTTCTGCATCTGCTCACGCGTAAATCGCAGCCATTCCCGCGCCGCAAAGGATAAATACCGCTCACGATGCCAGATCATCCCAAGCTGCCACGGAATCGCTGGCTGTACATCCGGTACGATATGCAACTTCTCCTGATTGATCTGCCTACAAATCGTCTCCGGCAATAATGCAATCCCCAGCCCTGCGCTCACCATCTCACTGATCAGATCCCATTGCGAGCTTTCATAAATAATCTTCGGCTGAAAGCCTGCTCGAATACACGAATCGATAATTCGTCCATGCAGCGTAAAGTCCTCGCGGAAAATAATAAACGAATCCTCCGCTAACTCAATCAGCTCTGCCTGCTCCCGACCTGCTAGCGGATGTGTCACCGGAACGAGCAGATTCAGCTTTTCCTCTCGAAATGAGAAATACTCCAGTACCTGATCCGACACAGGCAATACAGCAACCCCGATATCCAGCGCACCACTGACCACATCATTTTCCACCTTCTTACCGCCGTCCTCAAACAGCTGAATCGTCACATTCGGATACAACTGATGAAATTGTCCAATAATCCTTGGAAAAAACCGCGACCCAATCATCGGCGGCAGCCCAATCCGCAGGTGCCCACTCTTCAAATTTCGCAAATCATCCAGCTGCGAGGACAGACTCTCAAACGACTTCACAATATTCTGCGCCTGCTGCTCAATCACTCGCCCCGCATCCGTCAACTCAATCGACCGCCCCACCCGATTAAACAAAGCCGCCCCCAGTTCCTCCTCCAACGCCCGAATCGTCTTACTAATAGTCGGCTGTGTAATAAACAACGCCTCCGCCGCCCGCGTAAAACTCCCCAACCGCACAACTTCCATAAAATACTGCAAATGCCGAATATCCATCCCAACGCCTCCTCAATGTAACATATTCCTGTATCTATTTATCTATTCATCTATTTGCCTATGTGCTTACATCTATTATGTGTTTTTTATATACTTATGCGTTCGTTTATCTATTGTTTTACCCATCCCTCCACCTTCTCCCCATCCTCCCTGTTACCGCCTTATCACCTCAACAAATCATTTCCTCTTCACCTTACGATCTGCTACTACTATCTACCATCCACACGATCTGCTACTACTATCTACCATCCATCCACTCCACTGCCCTATATAAAGCATACAAAATCTCATACACACGCCTCATTAAACAAAAATGCCCCCTCACCATAGCGTGTATGCAAACACCCCTGTCCCTCCTAGCACAGAACGAAGGGAAGGAAATAAGGGAAACGGACGGACTTTTGAGCACGGGAATCTACATTTCACTCCTACTTCGTAGATTCCTGTGCGAGACGGAAGTCCGTTCCCTTATTTCTTCCCGAAGTGGTGCATACAAGACAACACCAGTGTTTAACACCCGCCCTCCCACCCATATCCAAACGGAATACATTTCATGCCATATATGAATTTTACTCATGAAAGAAACAGATGTAAAATTTTCATATCAACTAAAACACTCTTCATTTCCTTACAACTGTTATTTACACATCGAATATTAAGAGAGAAGGATTTACCTCATGAAAAATATAGGGAAAGGCATTATCCAAGTCGCTGCGCTGATGGGTTTCTCCGAGCTACTGAATCTGCTGGTGAGCTGGCTGCATCTGCCTGTTCCCGGCAGTATTATCGGCATTGCGATTTTATTTATTTTGCTACAATCTCGCGTTATCAAGCTGGAATGGGTCGATATCGGAGCAAGCTGGCTACTGGCGGAGCTGCTACTCTTCTTCATTCCATCTGCTGTCGGGGTGATGAACTACATTCCGATGCTAGAGCAGGATGGCGTACGCATTATGGTCATTGTTATTTTCAGCACGATTCTCGTTATGGCTAGCTCGGGTCTACTGGCTGCCATCATGTCCAAACGAAAGGAGCGTCATTCCTCATGAATTCGATTATTTTCCTACTGGCAACATTGATCATCTATGCAGGAGCGAAGAAGCTATACAAGCGCTTCCCGCGTGTATACCTGTCGCCTTTGCTGACGACTCCACTCGTGCTGGTCATCGTGCTGCTCATCATGAAGATTCCATACACGAATTACAATGAAGGCGGTCATCTGCTGTCCCTGTTACTACAGCCAGCAACGATTGCATTTGCGATACCACTGTACAAAAACTTGCCCACACTCAAAAAGCACGCCAGCGCGATTATCGCGAGTGTGCTTTGCGGATCGCTCGTTGCGGTGAGCACATCGGCATTGTTTGCCAAGCTGCTGCATCTGGATCATAATCTGATGAGTAGCATTATCCCACGCTCGATCACTACACCGATTGCGATGAATGTATCCCAAGCGATTGGCGGTGTACCTACGATTACTGCTGTGTTCGTGATCATCACTGGACTGATTGGCAGTATGATCGGCCCGTATATGGTAAAATGGTTCCGAATCGAAAGTGAGATTGCCCGAGGCATTCTATTCGGTACAGCGGCTCACGGTACAGGCACATCGAAAGCATTTGAGCTCAGCTCATTGACTGGAACGATCTCCAGTATCTCGATGATTCTGTCGGCTTTATTTACACTGGCGACCACGCCTATTCTTGCACTTATGATGCTGCCCTGAACGGGCAGCTTTTTTTGTGTCTGTATAAATAAACTATTACATACATAGTTGCATAAATAACTCCCTTTTGATACCCATCATTTAAATATAATTTTATACGTATAAGTGAATAATTATTAGTTTAGTTAAATTTTTTATTATATTAATTGTAGGTTATTCAATTGTGTTTTCTATTAATAAATAGTTTGAATTGTTGCAACAACTATATAAAAGCCGCTGTTAAATCCATTATTATCCATGTATTATTAACGTATATATTCGGACAATTTCCAAAATTTTTATCCAGTCCCAATTGCAAAAGATGAATTTTATACCGATATTGTTGTATATTTATATAAGAGCAGCCTGATGATTGGAGCCAACAGGCAGACGAATTTTGATCAATCGATAATGTGATAATCTAAACTGACCAAAGCGGAGGACCTTAATCATGAAAAAAACAGGTATGGTACGTCAATTGGACAGTCTCGGCAGAATCGTTATTCCGAAAGAGATTCGGGATACGATGGAGATTGGCATTAGTGATCCGATGGAATTTTTTATTACCGAAAAAGAAATTATCTTCCGCAAGCACAAAGGCATTCAGTGCATTTTCTGCGGTAGCTTTGACGATCTGATGTACTACAAGGATCAATTCATTTGTGGGGTATGTGCGGAGCAGATGGGTGACGAATCCCAGCATATTCCGATGGAGCAAATGACCGAAGCGCCTGCATTTAGTCGCAATTTGCAGTCTTCTCTACGTAAGTCCAGAAGTAAACGCGGTGAGATGCTGACCAAGGTGGAAACAGCGATGCAGGAAAATCCTGGCGCGACACAAAATGAGCTAGCTCGCATACTGGGCATCTCGCAAAGCCGTGTTTGCCAGATTCAAAAGGAATTGCGTGCATCCAGTTCTACTTACGAGCGCTAAGAATTGGCGATGAGCAGGATGTAGCACCGATCACTTGCTTTGCTTGATCCGATGATCGTTTGACGAGCAGTATAACGAACCATTTATCATTTTCTAGTCGAAGACATGATCGATACGAACGACGGAAACAGCTCTAAATACAGCTGTGCTCCAAGCGCCTGTTCATACTGGTATCGATTCCATTATGTAATGTATCGCTACCGATGGTTAGAGATGCAATGGATGAGGGCTATCGCCTGGCTTTGAGCTATAGATGATAAGGGTAGGCTTGTTATCCGTATCTCGCTCACGATGGTCTGAATATAGGCGTGCTTGTGAAGAAGTCTATTCTTTTGCTCATAACATTGAATTTTATACGATTACAAATGAACCCCCACTGCATTCCATCATAGATGGATTCAAGGTGGGGGTTTTAAAATCGCTGTAGATTGGATATACCTGTAGTTTTGATATCGCCACAGATTGTGATGTAACTACTAGCTTGAATATGTTCATGAACAGTAATTATTTCTTCACCCAATACGCACTACCATCCTCATGACGATCCATAAAGCCGTATTCGATCATATATCGGCGCAGCGTAACATAATCGGCAAATGCAGCAGATAGCACCTCATTCACCTGTTTTTCTGTATACTGACGATTGCTATCAAAACGCTTCACCAGATGACGCAAAATAATAATTTTTCGTTTCTCCTTGCGTGGGAATTCAGACAATGGCCCATCCAATCCCTCTTTAAAATACTGCTTCAGGAGCAATGCACTTTCTTGCTCTGTAATGTTATACCGTTCATCCACCATCGTCGCCGTACGATGAATCTCGATAAATGGTGCAGGGTCATTACTCTGTTGCTCCAGCAGCTCCATAATCGCCAATAACACTCGTGCCTGCTTGGCTTTCTCTCGCAATGCAAACCGATGGTTGCGAATGGTCGATTTACTACTCCCATGCTCGGCTACCAGCTCCGCATCACTTTTCCCTTCATAAAAAGATTGCAGTAAATTACATTGTAGCTCCGTTAAGCCGGTCAGCTTTTTGTTCAGCGTGAGCAAATAATGGAACATGGAGACGTAATTCAAGCGAATATGCTGCTGAACGAAGCGCTCCGCCTCAAAATACAGCCCATCCTGCTCATAGATTCTCCCCTTTTCAAATACCTGCCCATCGATCAGACATACAAACCCACCAAATGGCCCTGCATGTGCATCCTCCATATATCCCTGCTTCAGCTCTTCCAATGAAGCCTGCCAAAAACGATCGGCTTGCTGCTTGCTGGTTATTTCACTCATCGTGATTGCTCCTTTACTTGGATAGAATAAATTAAATAGTCGACTTTTTATATTTATATATTAATGTCTATTAAATAAATAGTCAAATTTATATTTTGTCTATTAAAAACACAAACAAATTCATATTTTTCAGATTATATTTCGTTCGTATTCGGTTTGAGTCGGATTATACTCTGAATATTACATAAAAATAACCAGCCCGCCTTCAGTTCATGACCGAAGAGGAGCTGGTTATTTACAATGTACAATATAACAAGTATAGCCAATACAGCAGATACAGCTAGCCATCAGTCGAACGTCCAATTAGCATCCACTCAGCATTAATCTTCTCATTTTAATCTAGCTCACTTTAATTCAACTCTTTTTGCAAATAGTCTGTGACCGCACTAATTTTAGTTTTCATCTGCTTCAGATTAAGTGGCTTTGTTTTAGAAATTCTCGTGATTTGAATCAGAATATTATTGTAAGAGATTAAACAAGTATCGTATTGATCTAGTATTGGCTCATTTTGCTTCTGCTTTAGCGTATTGCTGGGCCAGGAGATCATATCTTTGCCAAGCGAATGCGGGAGATAGATCACATCGACTACCGTAAACGCATCGCCTTGATTATCCTTATAGATTAATTGTTTTTGCGTCGTATCATTGGATTGCTCCCCATTCTTCGTCAAAAAAGAGCGTGTATTGAAGGAGTCAGCTGGATCGATCGCTACCAGATTCGTGTCTGTCGTATGCTTTACGATATGGGCGTCTGGGAATACTAGATTGGTGGAGCTTTGATCAAATAGCTTTTCGTATTGTTGGTAGCTGTATACGGTATCCGAGCTAGCGGTAGTTGAAGCTACAGGAGCGGCTTGCTTTGGGGTGCTAGCGGTCTCTTGCTTGTCACAGGCAGCGCACAGAATGGAAACAGCAATCCATAGCATGAGGAGGTACTTCATTTGGCTTCACTCTTTTCTATGTAAGTTGTTGAATCGTATCGCTATATTATGACTTTACTTTACACACCCATCTAACGTATACCGGGGGTGGATTGGCTACTCTATTTTTATTTTTATTTTTATTTCAATTCCGATTTCTATTGCTGTTTCTGTTCCTGTTTCTGCTTCTAATTCTGTTCTGCTGCAAAATAAAACCGAGCACTCTTTTCAATAAGAGAACTCGGTCTTTTTCTCACTCACTATTTATCTTAGCAAAACAGGTCGTTTCCGATCCCTATCTTATGAAGAATGCACAGCCTGCTTGCTCACGCGCCTAGCTGCTACAGCCGGACGGGACAGCGAGTACAGCGCGCACAGGAAGGACAGTAAAACAATCGCTGCGCCAACCCATGAATTCATGTTTACCGTACCAGTATTTTTAACCACGATTCCACCGAGAGCGGAGCCGATGGCGATACCAACCTGGAGTGCGGAGAAGTTGAAGCTTTGCTGAATATCGGATGTTTCCGGTGCATTTTCGATCAGGTAGCTTTGCTGTGCTGGCGACAGTGCCCAGCTCAGTGCGCCCCAGACGAACAGTACGATCGGGAAGATCCAGATCGATTTGACAGCGAGTGGCAGTACGAACATCGTCAGAGCAAATACACCGATCACGATCAGAATACTACGGCGGCTACCCAGACGGTCAGACATCATTCCGCCGATCATGCCACCACTTACAGCAGCAATACCGAATACGAAGTATACAATACTAATCCAGTATGCATTCAATCCCATCGTATTTTCCAGAAACGGTGTCAAATACGCATACATTGTATAGTGACCTGCCAGCAGCAGCATCGTTACGAGATGCGCGCTGAAGATTTTAGCATTTTTCAGAGAAGCGAGCTGTGCGCGCAGTGGCATGGATTCTTCAACTGGAATACGCTCCATGAACAAGGCTACGATCAGCATAGCAACGAGGGTCAGCAGCGCAATCGCCAGGAACAGCACGCGCCAGCCAAGTGCTTCTTGAATCAGAACGCCGATCGGTACGCCGAGTACGATCGATGAGCTAATTCCCATCGAGATAATACCGATAACGCGAGCACGGAATTGTGGGGCTACGACTTTTACTGCAATCGTTAGTGACAGGGTAACGATCAGCGATCCGCTCGCTGCTGTCAGCATACGTGAAGCAAACAATACTTCATAGTTCGGACTCCAAAATGCGAGCATACTACCCGCTGTAAAGATCAGCATCGACCACAGATACAGCGACTTCCGTTCCACACGGGAAGTGAGCGCCAGTAACGTTGGGCCAGCAATCGCATAGACTAATGCATAAATGGTGATAAGCTGTCCTGCCGTACCGATCGATACGTTCAGATCACGCGAAATCTCTGGCAGTACACCACCGATAATCAATTCAATCAAGCCGACCGTGAAGGTCGCAATGGTCAAAATCAGTACCTTGAAATTCAAGCCTTCTCTCTCCTTTGTTTTAAACGATTCATTTTTAACATGCATGCAGACAGATCGACAGGAGCCGCTGCTTATGTTCAAAACGGGAGTGCCGGAATGCTGCAAAATCCATAAAAAAATCCTGATTACAACAGGATGCATAGACGATGCACCATCTGTAGTAATCAGGATTGTTCGGTTCCTGGTAGAGACCCTCAAACCATATTATTGAGGTTATACACGATGTATGATAAATTCCTTCACTCATTCAGTTGTAGGTTAATCATTGATGGGACGTCACATCAACATTACATACCTTACCAGATGAGAAATGAAATTTCAATAGTTATTTTCAGTAAATTTAAAAGTATTTTTAGTAAATCTGAAAACCCTGCTACTATGCACACATCTGAAATTTGATCCTATTTTAATATCCAATCCTAATATAACAAAGGATTGAATTACGAGAAAATAATTTTCATGATGAAAATTCTCAAGCTTTATTCTTTTTATATTACTTATTTGGTTGTGATATAAACAACGAATTTCAAACAAGAATCCGGCTACTTGAATTTATTCATACTCTCTAAGTTTAATTTTCAGATATTTAATCAAAAGAACCCCAATATATATAGCGAAGCCCAATAGAACTAACATGATCACTAGCAAAATGAACGGTAATACGGATACCAACATTTTATCTTCCTCCTCTAATACTAGATTATATGTACCATATCATAGTAAGATTCACAGGTAAAATAAAGACGAAATCTCATTTTATGTAATTTAACCTTTTCTAATGTACAATGCTATACACTACAAAAATAAAATTCGTCTAATATTATTATGTAAATATTATTGACGATTAAATCGGAACGTTATATGCTACTTATGAAACCGCAATCAAACAAATAGCGACCGTACATCGGCGTGTTACCAGCAATGGGCATGAGCCAAGCAACGGACGATACGAATATCCTTTCCGGGTATCCTTGTGTCTCCCTTGTCTTGGCTCTTTTTGGCGTTTCTGGGCTTGGATGGATACATGTCAGGTATAAATTGCAAAATTGACGGCTGCAGCGTCATTCTTGCTTTTCGCCAGCGCCTTACCGTGTTATCCTGCAAGCAAGAGGTGATTATCGGAATGAGCATAGACAATCGATTGCTGCGTGTAGATCGCGTAGTCGGCAACAATATCGTGATGGCATCGTATGAGCCAACCGGTGTTGAATATGTGCTGCTCGGCAAAGGACTCGGCTTTGCCGCCAAAAATATGCAGGAGCTGAACACGTCGGATGAACGTATCGAAAAGCGGTTTCGACTGGAAGACCGGGAACAGCTGATGAACCATCCGACCTTTTTCGAGGATATGGATGCACCGGTGCTGGAGGTTTCGGATCGAATTATCCAGCGAATCGAGCAGACATTTCCTGAACGGTTGAACGATAAGATCTATCTGGCTCTGCCAAGCCACATCCAGTTTACCGTTTATCGGATGCGTCATGGGATCGAGATCGTGAATCCTTTTTTGCAAGAAACACAGCTTTGTTTTCCACAGGAATATGAGGTGGCGCTGGATGCTCTGCACATGATACGCGAGGCATTTGAGCTGGATATCCCGGAGGATGAAGCGGGCTTTCTAACGTATCATATCCACTCTGCGGTCACGCATGTACCTGTCGGACAGCTCGTTAAAATGTCTTCCCTACTCGGAAAGCTACAGCAAATGATCGAGCAGGAGCACAATATGACCTTCCGCCAGGGCAGTATGAATCAGGTACGCCTGATGATCCATCTGCGCTTTGCACTGGAACGGATCGTCCAGGGCTCGCTTGTCGATAATCCGCTGATCCATCATATTCGCGAGCAATATGCTGCGGAGTATGCACTGGCAGTACGGATGAAGGACGTGATGGAGCAAGAGCTCAAGCTAAGCGTGCCGGAGGATGAGGTTTGTTTTCTCGCGATGCATTTGTATCGGTTATTCCGTACGTACAATAAGGAAGGCTGATCGCACGCATTGCGGCTTATAAATACGATTACACGGGTGCTTGGTGCTTGGTGCTTGGTGCTTGGTGCTTGGTGCTTGGTGCTTGGTGCTTGGTGCTTGGTGCTTGGTGCTGACTAATGGTGAGCCACTGCTTCCACCCTTGCAACGAGAATCATGTGAATTGTGCTTGTATTCATCCGCTAATCGTGTTGCTATCCTCATTCATCGCATGGGATAGCGACAGAGTTAGCGGATGAATGTACAGCTCATTTCGTATATTCTACAATGAAAATATTTTTCATATGGTTCCGTATTTTGTACTACGTTATACCGCGTTATCCCATTCCAAAAGAAAACAGTATACGGGTAGCTCAAGATGATGTACTCCCTATTACTGTAAGGAGGTCTATGCCTATGCTTCAATTTTTACAAAAGATCGGTCGCTCGCTGATGCTTCCGGTTGCTACACTGCCTGCCGCAGGCATTTTACAGGGATTTGGTCTGATAAATTACGAAAAGGATATCCCCCTTGGCTCTACGGTGGGCGGCTTTTTGAACCAGTATATCGCTCCGCTGCTTACCGCTGGTGCTGGTGCAATCTTCGGTAATCTCGCGCTCATTTTCGCTGTCGGTATTGCCATCGGTATGGCACGCGATGCTGTAGCTGCGCTGTCAGCGGTCATGGGTTATATGATTCTGACTGCGATTCTCGACATTATTCCGGGCATGATGGGTTATATTCCGGATGATGTGAAGCTGAATATGGGCGTACTCGGCGGTATTCTGGTCGGTCTATGGGCAGCCTATATGTATAATCGCTTCCACAATATTAAAATGCCGGATTGGCTCGGCTTTTTCTCCGGTAAACGCTTTGTGCCGATGATTACGGCTGCAACGACTATCGTACTCGCTACCTTGATCGGTATGATCTGGAGTCCGATTCAGGATGCGATCTCCGCATTCGGGATGTGGGTTGTCGGTCTGGGCGGTTTTGGTGCCTTTGTATTCGGTGCAGCGAACCGTTTGCTCGTTCCGATTGGTCTACACCACGTATTGAACTCGATCGCCTGGTTCCAGATCGGCGATTACACCGATGCAGCGGGTAAAGTCGTACACGGTGACCTGACTCGCTTCTTCGCTGGTGACAAATCGGCAGGGATGTTCATGTCTGGCTTCTTCCCGATTATGATGTTCGCTCTACCAGGTGCAGCACTTGCCTTCATCCATACGGCACGTCCAGAGAAACGCAAAGCGGTAGCTGCGATCTTTATCAGTGCTGCGATCGCTTCGTTCATGACAGGTATTACGGAGCCACTGGAATTCGCGTTTATGTTCACGGCACCATTATTGTATGTTGTACATGCCTTGCTGACGGGTCTGTCTGGCTTGATCATGTATATGCTGAACGTCAAGCTCGGCTTTGGCTTCTCGGCAGGTCTGATTGACTACCTTGTAAATCTGAAGCTTGCCACCAACCCGCTGCTGATGATTCCAGTTGGTCTAGGCTTCGGTGTCGTGTACTATGTACTGTTCCGCTTCCTGATCGTGAAGTTCAATTTGAAGACACCGGGTCGCGAGGATGATGATCTGGCAGTAACTGCTGTTCCTGCTACAGGCACGCCAACAGCTCAACCGAAGGCTGCTATCTCAGCTTCCGGTGCAACGAGTAGTGACAGCAAAGCCACTCAAGTTCTGAACCATCTTGGTGGCGCACAAAATATCGATAGCATCGACGCATGTATTACGCGTCTGCGTCTCGTTGTTAAGGATGACCGTCAGGTCGAGGATGCAGAGCTGCGCAAGCTAGGTGCAGCTGGCATTATGCGACTCGGTCAGGGTGCCGTACAGGTTATTTTCGGTACACAATCTGAAGCACTCAAGGATGAGATTAAAGATATTATTGATAAGTAATACATGGATGTACCCCTACAGTACCTGAATCGTATACTACTGTAATGAAAACTCAGATTACAACTAAAAGCATCGCTCGCAGTGATTCTCTCACTGCTGGCGATGCTTTTTTATACTTTTCCAATCATGAGTTGCGAGATTACCGGTAGCGATTATGCGCTCTCTATCTACTACGCTCCATTGTTAAAACTCGTTTGTTTTTGAAATGCAGTTCAGGCAGCTACGGATGCGACTGTACTCTTTTACAATAGCTCCACGTATCCAGCCCCACCATGCAGGCGAATCCGCTGCCCATCTCGAATACGTGTGGTCGCCTGATCGACGCCGACAATCGCAGGCAATCCATACTCACGTGCAATGACCGCACCGTGCGTCATCACTCCACCCACCTCGGTAATTAACCCTTTTATCGTGACGAATACTGGTGTCCAGCCTGGATCGGTAAATGGGGTCACCAGAATATCCCCTTCCTCCAGCGTAGCCTCCTGCATCGAATGTAGCACACGCGCTCTACCTTCGACGACTCCAGCCGATACAGGTGTTCCTGGTAATGCTCCTTCTGGCAATGAATCTTGCCTGTACTGTCCACTGATCGTTTCGCCCTCCGAAGTAATCACACGTGGTGGCGCCAGACGGCTGTACTGCTCATCATCACGGCGACGCTGCTCGATTAGCTCCAGATCGGCTTGTCTGGTACGCACAAACTCATTCAGCTCTTCCAGCGTTAATTCGTATACGTCTTCCTTATGCCGGATTACGCCCGTTTGTACCAGGTGTTCTGCTTCCCGCATAATCGCCTGTTTATATATAAAATAGCGCCGAATCATGCCATACTTCGGATACTCACGGTATCCGCTCAGTTCACGCAGCATACGCACATAATGCTGAAAGGCACGTAGCTTCTGCTCACCCTCGGGTAGCTGTACGATTCGCTCACTCAGCTCTGCTTCCTTAGCTGCGGCACGCTGCTCTCCTAAATGAAACCGTTGCTTGCCAGCATCGGACGCATTACTTTTAATAGAACTCAACAGGAG
This sequence comes from Paenibacillus hunanensis, assembly GCF_014645615.1. Taxonomy (GTDB): domain Bacteria; phylum Bacillota; class Bacilli; order Paenibacillales; family Paenibacillaceae; genus Saccharibacillus; species Saccharibacillus hunanensis. The sequence goes on from NZ_BMMB01000002.1 coordinate 369,822, forward strand.
CGGAATTAGTGCAGCGGGATGCTCACTCCATCGCATCCGCGTCAGATCGATCTCACCTGGACAACGCATCCCATAGCGCTGCAAATACGCATCCATCGCTTCACGAACAATACTGCCACCCTCCACATCTCGAAGCTGCTCCAGAAATTCATCGTCCTCTGTCCGTTCTAATAGCGCGATCACCTTGGGAAAAGGACGAATGGTATCCGCCAGCTCCATTACAGCCAGCCCCATCTCAGAGGTTACATTACCGGGAATGGACTGGGACAACATATCTGCCGCATGCTCTTCACCAAGCCAATCATATAGCTGACGATTAATCCAATTAAAAGCGTCCATCGCTCCCTTGATCACCACCATACTATCTGGCTCGAATAAAATGCTGCGCAGCTCCTGCAAATCCTCATCAATATAATCCATCGCTTCTGTTCCTGACCGATTGGGCAGCTCGTTTTGGAGCTTTTTTAAAGATGTCTCGGTTCGTTCAACAAGTCGATTAACGATGGAACGATCGATGACTGGCAGCTCCGCCTCCACACTCGCTTCATGAGCAGGAGTCGACACCCCTTTTGCTGGAGAAGACTTTAATGCTGATTCAGCTTCTTGCCCGCTCAACGGAGTCTGCGCTACAGGCTCATCCAGCAAAGGAATAAAGCCACGATCGATCACCGTTTGTACGGCATCACTGACGAGTGGATCCGACTGTGCGAAGCCTTCGATCAGCATTTTACGCGTAGCGGTACGCTGTAGCAAAGCGGTAGCATCGACGAATAAACGCCCTCCTGCTACACGCATCGGTGCTCTTGTCGTTCTTAGAAAAAAGGACAGCCCCAGCGGTCGCATCACATCCGTCATCATCTGCTGATGACCTACCGATAGATACACCCGATTCCCCGGCTCCGTCGATTCAGGAATGGGATACAGGGTCGTGATCGGACGGCTTTGCACAATATAAAACTGATTATTCGCCAGGCACCATTCGATATCCTGAGGCTGACCAAAATAACCTTCAATCTGCCGTCCAAGCTGCGCCAGCTGTACAATTTGCGAGTCGGTTAATACCTGTTGATGCTGGCGGCTAGCTTCAATCGTCTGCGTTACCGTTCCTCCCTGCGGCATTGGATATATCGCTGTCGTTTTCACCGCTATGCGGCGCTCTGTCATTCGCCCATCGCGCACAGCATAATGGTCTGCCGAAGCAATGCCAGACACTAGCGCTTCCCCCAGTCCCCACCCTGCATCAATAGCTAGCTGATGACGATTGGAGGTGAGCGGATCAGCAGTAAACAAAATACCGGAAGCTTCTGGGAACACCATTTTCTGCACGATTACACAGAGGGAGAGCTGGCGATGATCGAAGCTATTGCGAATACGGTACATGACAGCACGTTCGGTAAATAGCGACGCCCAGCAGGCTCGAATATGCTGCATTAATGAGTGCTGACCGATCACATTCAAATAGCTATCCTGCTGTCCAGCAAAGGACGCATGGGGCAAATCCTCTGCGGTTGCACTGGAACGGACGGCATACGGCTCATCCGCACCCAGTCGTGTCAGATGCCCTGTGACCTCTTCTGCTAATTCAGCAGGCAGCTCGGCTTCAAGTATCCATTGCCGTATTTGCAGCGCGAGCTCTCGAATGGATTCATTTTCATCTATAGACGACAATATCGCTAATTGCTGGAGCCATTCATTATACTGTGCACGATGCTGAACGAATTGCTTGTAAGCATCGGTGGTGATGCAAAATCCATCCGGTACAGCAACACCCTCCATTGCATGCAGCTGCCCCAAATGAAATGCCTTTCCACCTACCAGCTCTAGCGAATGCTCCGCAGTTAGCTCCTGCAAATCTAATACATATTTCGTCATCCCCATCGCTCCCGTCCGCTTGCCGAATTTGGTGTTTGACAAGATTTCGTCCCCATGATATTATTGAATTATAAGATAGCATTACTATATTTAAAAATAAATAATTTAGTCGCGATCCTATTATAGCATCGCGTATTTTTATATGCAATACATTACCCTCTACCTTTTTTACTCAGAAGTAGAGGGTTTTATTATGTTTATTTGAGCTATATTTAGTGGTTTCAACGATGTTCTTTTCACCTTACTTCTACTTCTACTTCTACTTCTACTTCTACTTCTACTTCTACTTCTACTTCTACTTCTACTTCTACTTCTACTTCTACTTCTACTTCTACTTCTACTTCTACTTCTACACCTCATTGTGCCACACAGTCCTTTCCTGTAAACGAATACTTCTCCCTCTAAACGGGTAAATGACAGGAAACAGACCAATCGAGGTGACCACAATGCCTGACAAATTCGACTACGATCTCGACTATCCCAATCTCGATCTGCGCGAGCATCCTGAGCTGTATCGTGTAGGCAAGGGTGAGCAAGGCGTGCTCATGGTAGAGCCGTACAAAGGCGAAATCCTTCCACACTGGCGCTTCAAAACACCCGATATCGCTAAGGAATCGTCTGAGAAGATCTATGCGATGTTTCTAGAATACAAGGAGCAAAACGACTTTGTCGGTATGGATATGGCACGTAAATTCCTGCAAATGGGCTATACGCGCGCACGCCGCTATACGAACCACAAGGGCGGACGTAAATACGATGAGGACGGCACTATTTTGCCCTATACTAGCGATCCGATCAAAGCAGAATCCGCACGCATTTTCAAAGTGAAATGGGATGAAGCGAAGACGGATGCCGATTATATACGCATGAAAAAAGAGCATCAGCAGCGCTATGGCGGCTGATGCTCTTTTTTGCTCGTATTGCTCCTCATGATATACAGTTGATGAGCAGCAGACATTTTATGATCATCGTTGTTTTTGGTTTATACATAGGGAATATAATGATGCCGATATATGTGTACCTTTTACTATCAAATTACTATCAAACTAGATCATGCAATTCTAAATACTGAACGAATTTCTCAGCAAAAGCATCTCCATATACTTTCCGCATATAGGAAGTATTAAATATATATTGCGGGTTATTGTCCAGTTTTTTTACATAACGCAGCAGTATTTTCCCATCGTCGCTGGATGGATCTTCATTTTGCTGTATCCGTATTAATGCCTTTTTTACCCGTAGAGATAGATCGTCTACATAAATATGGTTTTTCAGCTTAGGTGGAACTGCCAGCGACAAATCACAACCCTGAAACACTACCCCATCGAGCATACAATTAGCAAAGTTAGCCTGTAGTCCTTGCTTTCCGTTCCCTTCAAATGTAATATCGACCAGCTTCCCAGCAAATGTACAATTCACAATACGAGAAGCTTGTAACACCCGATCCTGTAGCTTGCATTTGGTAAATGTACAGTTGACGAATGTCGCATTCTCCATCGTCATCCCTCTCATATCACAGGAGGTAAATTCGCAATTCACGAACACAGCTTCCTCCTGCCCGATCCCCACTGCACGCAGATCACAGCGAATAAACGTACACGTATCCATCATACAATGGGCAAACAACCTCGCATTACTCAAATCGCAGGTATCGAACGTTATCTCTCGCAGCGTACAGCCAAAAAAGATCGGCGCACCGATATTTGAGTTCGTAATCGTCATATTATGTAAAGATTCGTTTTCGTACCGCACGATATCTAGGAAGGATTCCTGGTTGACGACCCTACCGGATTCAAGCTTACGCATGGGTATAATCCCTTCCTTTCTGGATGGCTATGATCGTATAACGCTGTCCGCAGCATATGAACTATAGATGAGTTAGCTTTTAGTTACAATAAATATACTGGCATCTTCACCTGTTTTGACCCATTGTACACTGGCTTTCATCGTCTCAGAAATAAACCGCAAATTCACATTAAACGTGTGCTCGGTCGGATCAATAAACGGCGGAGCAACCAGAGGAACCATTCGTCCATTAACGATGGCATTGCTGCTATTATTAGTCAGTACGATCGTTGTATTTGCATTGGTAGCTATGACCGATTTGCTGTTAGCATCCCAGCTTACATTCATATCGAACTTTTGAAAAATAGGTCGAAACGGTACATAGGTGACACCTGCTAAACCTACACCAGCAAAAATATCTAGCTTTTCTTGATTAAAATACACCGCTGGCTTTTCAACCGACGCGTAGGTAACCGCTGGATGAACGGTGACAATGATTAGAGCCAGCATGATTAATTTCAATACCCAATCTTTCATTTTACGATCCTCATCTTCTTCTATTCATGTCGTGCGCTATCTATATTATGCCAAATGCTGTCATTACAAATCCACATCCTCTATATTGAGATTAGAGCTTTTATAGGTATCGAGGATATATCGTGATAAACAAATTTTAGATGTTCACAGGTAGGTGATACGATGAAAATCAACGAGCTTGCACGCAAGCTGGGCATATCAACGCGTACGATCCGCTTTTATGAGCAAAATGGGTTGTTGCCTGGTGTGATTCGCGAAAATAATCGCTATCGTGTGTTTAACGATGAGGATGTGTGGCGATTGCAGACGATTATTGCACTACGGGAAGCGGGTATGACGGTAAAGGATATTCGCGAGGTATTGGAATCAGAGTCTGCGCACCATGCTGTTACAGATCGTGAACGGTTGCGGTATTATTTGGAGCTACAACAGGCGCTCCTGGCTGGACAATGGCTGGAAATGCGTCGGATGGCAGAGACGACCTCGCAAATGCTGGAGCTACTACAAAAGGAACAGGAGTTGCCGTTGCAGGAGTTTTTCGAGTTAGCGCAGCAGGCACGGCAGCTGCGTGAGCTACGACACAATTGGCGGGATCACTGGAATTTTGATCAGCGAGCCGAAGAACATGATCGGCATGTACATACAGATCATACGGCGTATCCCGGCTATGACGAGGTACTCACTCATACTGCTGCTAGTGTGCGCGCAGCTCAAGGTGAGCGAGGGCTGGATCTGGGTACAGGAACAGGGAATCTTGCAGGACGATTGCTGGCGCAAGGGGCGAATATGGCAGGTATTGATCAATCCCGCGAAATGCTCAAGCAATGTCGGAGCAAATTCCCTGCCATGGATGTACGCATGGGTAATCTGCTGTCGATTCCTTATGATGATCGAAGCTTTGATTTTGTTGTGTCCAGCTTTGCTTTTCGCTATCTGGCAGAGCAGGAGCTGCCGCTCGCCCTGGCAGAGCTACAGCGCGTATTGAAGCCACATGGACGGATATGTATTACCGATACGATCCCAGAAAACACAGAAAATTCTACACTTGCCCGACTACTACAGGATTGGCTGGAGCAGCACGATTATATGCTACAACGTACCTCACCTTACACGGGTGTGTTCACGCTGCTGGCGGTGCCCATTCGCGTATCGTCATAGATTAGAGCGCAGAAAAAGACCGCTTTTTCGGATTGATCGTGATGTCAGAGAAGAAATCCGAAAAAGCGGCCTATGAGTATGTTTATCGTTGTATTAATTATGTTGAGGAAAGCGATATTGCGGAGCCTTGGTGGGGATGAAGGTAAGGCATTTATTTGATAATAATGATGACACCACGATCCAGATGCTTGGACATGGAATTGCCTCCTTTGAAAAGCGGATAGTGTGGATAGGTTCAGAAAGGGACGATTACTTAATGATGATGATCACGCTACGCTCGTTTGTCATGGTTGGGTTCTCCTTTCATTGGATATTGGCTTACGGTGTGAGTGGTGAGAAATAAGGGTTACTTCGTTACGATGATAATGACGCCGCGTACAGGTGCTTTTTGCATGTTGTCGCCTCCTTTGTCGTTAGTTATGTTGTGAAAATCGGTTGAGCGTGATGGGGAATTACGCTGTTTGTGTGATAATGATAATGACGTTCAGGATGGAGCTTGTATGCATATCGATCCCTCCTCTCGGAACATGTATGTATAAGATGGGAATGTGATCACTGGCTGGGTGGCGGGTGAATTACTTCGTTACGATGATGATCACGTTACGTTCGTTGTTCATGGATATGTCCTCCCTTCGCTTGATAACTGAACCAACTGCTTCGACACATTACTTCGTTACGATGATGATCACGCTACGCTCATTGTTCATGGATATGCCCTCCCTTCAATTGATAACTGAAACAACTGCTCTGGCAAATTACTTCGTCACGATAATGATCACGTTACGTTCGTTGTTCATGGATATGTCCTCCTTTCACTCGATAGATGAACCAACTGCTCCGACGAATTACTTCGTTACGATAATGATCACGTTACGCTCGTTGTTCATGGATATGTCCTCCTTTCATTCGATAACTGAACCAACTGCTCCAACAAATTACTTCGTTACGATGATGATCACGTTACGCTCGTTGTTCTTGGATATGTCCTCCCTTCACTTGATCAATGAACCCGACTCCAACAAATTACTTCGTTACGATAATGATCACGCTACGCTCGTTGTTCATGGATATGCCCTCCCTTCACTTGATAAATGAACCAACTACTCCGACGAATTACTTCGTTACGATGATGATCACGTTACGCTTGTTGTTCATGGATGTGTCCTCCCTTCGCTTGATAACTGAACCAACTGCTCCAGCGAATTACTTCGTTACGATAATGATCACGTTACGCTCGTTGTTCATGAATATGCCCTCCTTTCACTCCATAAATGAACCAACTGCCCCGACGAATTACTTCGTTACGATGATGATCACGTTACGTTCGTTGTTCATGGATGTGTCCTCCCTTCGCTTGATGACTGAACCAACTGCTTCGACACATTACTTCGTTACGATGATGATCACGTTACGTTCGTTGTTCATGGATATGTCCTCCTTTCACTCCATAAATGAACCAACTGCCCCGACGAATTACTTCGTTACGATAATGATCACGTTACGTTCGTTGTTCATGGATGTGTCCTCCCTTCGCTTGATAACTGAACCAACTGCTTCGACACATTACTTCGTTACGATGATGATCACGCTACGCTCGTTATTCATGGATATGCCCTCCCTTAACTTGATAACTGAACCAACTGCTTCGACACATTACTTCGTTACGATAATGATCACGTTACGCTCGTTGTTCATGAATATGCCCTCCTTTCACTCCATAAATGAACCAACTGCCCCGACGAATTACTTCGTTACGATGATGATCACGCTACGCTCGTTGTTCATGGATATGCCCTCCCTTAACTTGATAACTGAACCAACTGCTTAGACACATTACTTCGTCACGATAATGATCACACCACGTGTTTGCATCCTACTCACCTCCCCAAAGGAATCTTACTCACCTGACCTCCGCGCTAGCGTCAGCCCTTAGCGAGCCACTGCATATGGCTTCATCTGAGATGGATACACGACGGCTGATTTTAAAATGCTGTACATGTACATATCCCGATGTTCGCCTTCGCGGTACACATGATCTCGTAAAATGCCTTCCTGCTCAAAGCCAAATGCGTGGATCAGCTTGAGTGCGCCTTCGTTATGTAGATGCACTTCACCGGAGATTTTCCGTAGATTCAGGTAATTGAAGCAGTATTGCAGGATCAGCTCGGTAACGTAGGTGCCTACCTTTTTGCCTACATAGTCCGGCGTCAGCACGAGACCATATTTGCAGCGTTGATGAATATACGAGGTTTCGTACAGCATGGCCATACCGGCACGCTCGCCATTCACTTTGACGATGAACATCTTGTTATCGCCGGATTGGAAGAAGCCGACCGTTTTGTCGATACTACCAGCCGAGATCGGATACTCTGACGGCTCCAGTGCATTCATAATCACCGTCGGACTATTGTACAGCTGTAACAAAAACGCTTTATCCGCTTCCTCTACGCCCACCAACACGATTCCTTGCTCTGCATTCATCAACATTTGAACCCCTCCATCTTTGTATTAGATTGATCGATACATTCCGCAATACTGCCTAGCTTATTTCGTGTAGAGCTTATATTTAATCTCTTCAAGCTGTATGACAGCAGACGCTGCGGCATGTTCAGGGTGCAGATTCAAGGATGCCATGACCTGGGGCGCTGCAAAATAACTGAGGATGTGTACTTGCTGGATATGCTAGATACAACAGGTTTGACGTGATGCGTAGCGGACTACTGCGAATATAGTCTGCGTGACTTCTACCTGCTTGCTATACCTGGAAAAGGCTCGTTCGCCTTTTACTCGGCCATGCCCAGTACAGCAGGGGTCATATCCTTCGCTGGTGGCATTGCCCGAGTATGCTTATTCAGCAGCCAGTAAGCGGAATTCACAATGACGATCACGCCACAGGAGATGATGAGTACACCATTTCCTGCCCACGCTCCAAGCGCACCACCTAGAATCGCTCCAACCGGGGCAATTGCTGCGGATAATCCGAGTACAGCTGCCATCACACGACCGATTAATTGCGGTGGAACGACCGACTGAATCATGACCTGCGATAACACGTTGATCATGCCTGCTGGAATCCAGCCGATGGCGAACAGTGCAATCGCCATCCATGCGGCAGGCACCACACCGGTCAGCATCCAGCATACGCCGCAGATGAAGATGAGCAGGCAGTAGAGTAAGCCCATTTTGAAGCGGTGAAGCTTGAGTAACGAAGCGGCATACGAGCCAGTGATAATGCCTACACCCGCAGCAGCCATGAAGAATCCGTAATATTGCGCGCCACCCCAGCTCTCTGCAAAGGCGGGTAGTACAGCATAGATCGAGATTCCTGCCAGATTGACGAAGATGATACCGAGCAGCATCCGTGTGAAGATTGGTTTTTTCAGTACATCCAATCCCTCGCGTAGATCGCTGTTATACTGACGAATGACACTTTTTAAGGTTGGGCGCTTAACCTGCTCCGGTGTCGCCTCTGTCGCTTGTGCTCTGGCAGCATCTTGCTCCTGCTTTGCTTGTGGCAACCGTAGCAAGGTGAACAACAGCGCCGTGAGTACGAAGGTCATACTGTTCAGATAGAAGACCGATACTGCGCCAACCATGGCGATTACAATCCCTGCCAGTGAATTAAATGCTGCGTCACTTCCTTGATACGCGATGGCGAATAATGAATTGCCTCGTGTCAGCTGCTCCTTCGGTAGTACCTTCGGCAGCAAGCTTAGCTGCGTCGGATAGATGAATTGATTGAGCAGTGAGATGATTGGCATCAGCACCAGCACGATGGTGATCGTCAGCATCCCGTACGCATATAATGTTGGAATGATCAGTAGCAGTACAGACTGCGTAATCTGCGTGAAGATCATGAGCCGTTTAGCTGGGAAGCGATCGATCAGCGGCCCCATTACAATCTGAGCCAGCGCTGGGAGTGAAGTTAAGAATAACGCCAGTCCCGTGTATAGCGTCGAGCCTCCCAGCTGATAGACCATCCACATTGCGGCAATGGCGTAGAAGCTATCACCCATATTCGCTAGAAAACGTCCACTTAACAGCAGTGTGAAATTCCAGTTACGTAATATTGAACTCATGTGACTTTCTCCTTTCGTGTTCTTTTAATTATTCGGTCATATTTTTTTGACCGTTTCGGTAAAATAAAAACCTACCCTTTTTACAAGTAATAGGTTCCTATCCAGCGAAGGAAATCGATACGCCAGCCTATAGTAAGCTGCCTGTATCCTTCGCCTGTTAATCTGCCGCTTTTACCGTGCTACGCTCTGCCCACTGAATCTTCACTTCGTAGCTTGCCTTGTCACCATCGGCACCCTGTCCATTCAGCTCCTCGTAGAGACGATCGATGCCTTCCAGAAAACGCTGGAGCGATTCGGCATTGCCTTCGAAATGATAGTCCTTTTTCGTTAGCTGCGGTGCACCGCTAAAGCTTAGTAAATCTTCACTTGGAATGATCGCCTTGGCGATCGGGCTATAGAACTTTTGCAAAATCCCATTTTTCTCTTCCCGGCGGACGACTTCGATAATTCCGTTCTTCTCCAGCTCCTGTAGATGATAATGGATTTTGGAACGGGATAGATCCATCTTTTCGGCAAGCTGTTGTCCGGTCATAGGCTCTCTGCCCAGATGATACAGCAGCTGAACACGAAACGGATCACTTACGGCACGAAGCTGGTTTAACTCATCAATAATCAGAACATCTTTCATTTGCAACTCACTCCTACTTTTTCAAAACCGTCAGTTTTGTTTGACCGTGTTGTTTGATTGTATTGTATGATGCCGGGGATGGGATTGTCAACGGTTTTTTGGAAGTTTTTTCAAATGAATATTGTATATTTCTATGCCTGAAATTGCGCTTCTACTTAATGCGTAGAAATTAGTCACCCATCAGCGTACTTATTTTGTACATCCATCCCTTATTCTCGTGCTATGTTCGCTATACTTGCGCCATGTTCTCGCCTGTATACGCCTGCTATAATCACCGTATAACTAGCGAAGATCATCGTTGATCGACTACGAAGGAGGATTCCGTGATGTCTGATGTGAAAATAGTGTTACCACCAGTTGCCGATCTATCTGGCTATACGGAGGGCTTTACTATCGTCTCTGCGCAATGGGGACATGATGGTCTGGCGTATGTGTTGCTTATGAACAAAGTGCCTGCACGAAAACAAGGCATGTTCGTCCAAACGGCGCTTGAACAACAATATACGTATAAAGTGCTGGTGGCATCGGAGGATTATATTGAGGAGATTGTCATTCCAGAGCAGCAATACTTTTATCATTATGTACAGCCGCTGCATGATGATCTGCTACTGGTCGGTGCGCGAGCTGCATATCATGGACGAGAACAATATGATCGTAATGCCCGTGTGTGGAGTCGCGAGGGTATGGCGATTCGTGATTTTCTGCTGGGAGATGGTATCCAGAATGTACAGGTGAGCCGAAAAGGAACGATCTGGGTCAGTTATTTTGATGAGGGGGTATATGGGAATTATGGCTGGTCTGATCCGATTGGTGCCAGCGGCTTGATCGCCTGGGATGCGGAGGGGAATATTCGCTATAAAAACACGGCTGCCCTGATCGATGACTGCTATGCGCTTAATGTCGTCAACGAGCAGGAGATATGGTTTTATTATTATTCTGATTTTCAGCTTGGACATATTACGAATGGCGTGCATACTGAATCATCACAGGTAGCCTTCATCCATCCGGGTGTATCTGGCTCCAGTGGCTTCTGTACAGACGGTGAACATTTCTTATTCGAGGCGGGCTATGATAAGCATGGAACATCCTTTCAATTTAAAACACTGGATACACCTGGACAGCTGAGTGCAGGCAGAGTGATCGAGTTCGTAAACGAAGAGCATAGCTCGCTTCAGTATGTACGACAGGATTGCAGAAAGGATCGTCTTCTACTATGCACCGAGCAGGCATTATATGCGGTAACGCTAGAAGAGGTTCAAGCAGCGCTGAAATAAACCACATTGTACCTATGTGTCCAGGGCTTGTAGAAGTCTCGTAGATCGATAAAGCAAGTCCTGCCTGATGATCCGGTCATATCATGTAGTCACATCCGCTAACACGGTTCTTTATCCTACTAGAACAATTCGTATGCTCCTGCTAGCCTTCTGCCAGAATGGTTGCTTTACGTAATACAATACAGCTACAATAGGCTGGATGAGGGATGTAGCATCTGCTTGAAAAGGAATATCCTGATCCTCCAGCTGCCAACGAACCATCCATATTCATACCCGCTAGCCATTTCACCCCTCATCATCCGCTGAGCACCATCTACCTCCAATAGAAAAGGAGCTTAAAACCATGAGTAATGAGCAGTATAATCGCCCTGTTTGGAATACGCTGGATCAGCAGCAACGCCGAAGTTTGCTGGAGCAATTGAAGCCTCAGCTACCCGAAGGCTTCGAGCTGGATCGAATGGAAACCTTCAGCCGATATGGAGCGACAACAGAGACCGGTGTATTTACATATAAGGGCAGTGAATTTGTATTTGTGCCGGGTGATACGGTAACACTCGGACTCCAGCAATGGCCAGATGCAGAGGATGAAGCAACCTGGACAGAGCTCCGGTCTATACTCACTGATATTGGACTCCCCCCAGAAAGTGCAGATTCGTTAATGAATAACCAGCTCTCTCCAGTACGTGAAGCTATCATTCGCCCGTTACTCGCCGAGCGTAAGGTGCATTCTGTAAGCTGGGAAGAAACATCGCTGGACGATCTGGATCCCGAAGAAGATCAGGACATCTTCGAACAAATCGAAATTTTCAAGCAAGCTCCGTATAATTCTTACGAGCTGGATCAATCCTATCGACTTGAGCGTGATGGCGATAATATCCGCGTCTGGTTATTTTATACGACGGAGGATGCAGCCGAATGGGCAGAGATCGAACTGGATTCACCCTTTCAGGTGCCCACAGAGGATGAATGGGAGTATCTAAATGGCGGTGGCACCCGCACGATGTTCCCATGGGGCAATCAATGGGACTACACGCTGAAGCTTCGCTATTTTGAAAAGGATCAAGCAGCTACTTCTTCACCTGACATCGAACGTCCATACGATCTAGAGCTAGCTAATGGCTTCGGTCTGTACTTCCTCGGCGATCCTTACCAGGTCGAGCTTACGTTATCACCTGACGGACAGACTATCGACAAAGGCGGCGATGGCGGTATGTCGCTATGCGGTGGTGGTGGCATGCTACTCGGCTATCTCCCGGTCGGCATTTATTACCGCTCGGCGTATCAAGATGAGCTGGATTGGACCGATCGTATTGGAAATATGCACTATCGTCGTGTTATTCGGCTTTGAATGGATATCCACTCCGGGAAGGAATAAGGGGACGGACTCGGGTGGAGCCGCGGGAATCTACTGGATTAGGAATTACATGTAGATTCCCGCTCCTCCAAAGCGGTAAGATATTTTGCTTCGCAAAAATCACTTTTTCATCGAACCCCGTGTTAGAAAATCGCTAACACTATAAGTCGTCCTTTCCCCTTATTTCCTTCCCTCCGTTCCGTGCATTCTGCAACAAGAATAAAAGTGCATCGTAGCATGGGAGTTGGCAGTGGGTTCAAGGACAAGGACAAACAAATGATATACTCAACTGATTTAAGATTTAAAGGTTTACATATCTACGTTCGTACAAATCCATACGCACAGAACGGAAGGTAGAGAACAATACCAAAAGACCGACCTTTAAGCCGGGATACGCCTGCTTTATTACAATCAAAGTATCCCGGCTTAACCGGAGGTCGTTGGTATCTTCTCTACCTGGAGTGGTTGCTGCAAAACGCCAACACGCCAACATAAAAAATCCCGCTCACCTCAACAGTGAACGGGATTTTGCATATCTAGCTTATATTCAGTTTACGATCATACCGGAGCCGCAACAGGCAGCTGTTCAGCTGGTTCAGGCTCATCGTGCTGGACAAGTGCGTGTTTTTCCCATGCTCTGCTTTTCCAGCGGAAGTACATGATCACGGCGCGTGTCCATTCATCGGCGGCAATCGCCAGCCAGATGCCAGCTAGACCCAGATTCATTTTGAAAACGAACAGGTAGCCGAGCGGCAAGCTCATGCACACCATTGAGATCAAGCCCATATAGACCGGGAATTTGGCATCACCCGAGGCACGGAGCGAGTTGATAATTACAATATTACAGGTTCGTCCCGTTTCCAGCAGGAAGCTCAGCAGGATCACCTGTGAAGCCATGCGGATAATTTCTGGATTGCTTGTGAACATGCCGATCAGTGGCTCGCGCAGCAGGATGATGATCACGTCCATGACCAGCGTTGCTGCCATCGCCCATTTTACACTTTTCCATACGCGGTGGTACGCTTCTTCCTTGCGCTTTGCACCAACGAGGCGACCGACGATGATCGCTGTTCCCATACCAATTGCGATACTGAACAGATAGATAAAGGTCGAGATATTGTTCGCATACTGGCGGGAAGCCATCGCTTCGCTACCCAGATAGGTAACGTAAAAGACGAATACGAGCTGACACAGCTGATACGTAATTTGCTCAACAGCAGATGGAACACCGATTTTCAGAATTTTCATAATATACTCTTTGGACATTCTGAAGTAATCGGCAACCATGATCCGTACTTCCATTACACGATACATGAGCCAGAAGAAGATCAGCATACATACAAGGCGGCTGATGATCGTCGAGATCGCTGCACCCTGTACGCCCATTTGAGGCAAGCCCCAGTGACCGAAGATGAGCAGATAGTTTAGACCGATATGCAGTACGTTCATAAATACCGATACAAACATCGTTTCTTTCGTAAAACCATACGTACGAATAACAGCAGCTAAAATATTAATCAGTGCCTGTAAGAAAATCGCACCACCGACGATCGCGATATAGCTCTCTGCCAGTGCTAGAATATCGCCTTGCAAGTGCATAGCTTCCATAATATGTCCACCAAACAGCAGGAAGGTTCCACTCAGGAGCACACCCACAGATAGGTTCAGCGTAATCGCCAGTGCCGTAATCCGGCTTGCCTCCAGCAGCTTGCGTGAGCCAATATATTGGGCTACAACGATTGCCGCCCCGTTGCCGATTACCTCCAGAATCAGTATAGCGATGGAAATAACCTGGTTGGATGTACCAACCGCCGCAACCGCGTTGTCAGACACGTCACTCAGCATCAGGGTATCGACGATTCCCATTAACATAAACAGGAATACTTCGAGGAAAATCGGCCAGGTTAATTTAAATAGATTAAATTGTGTTTCAACAGGGGCTTTACCTTGTGCAGGGTTCATAGCGCTCATGATGTCACCTTCCTTTTGTTTGTTTCTTTTTTACTACAATCCGTTATGGCAGTCTTGGCTGCAAAAAACCTCCAGGCAAATCATTCATTTGCGTGAAGGTCACATGGCATTTCCGACGGGCATCTCTTAAAACTCTACGTATCTTAGCACATCCATTTTCCAATTGCACTACCTAAACTGAAAATTTCTGAAAGAATTTCAAATTTTCCGATTCAAACGTTTTACAGACGGGTATTATGCTGCTTTTGCAGAAAGAATGCGGTACGAAATATGGGTTTCCCACACGTTTACACAAGCAAACAACATAGCAAAAAAGGCATTCCGCTCTTCGATGTCGTGAAGAGCGGAATGCCTTTTATATCAAGGATTCAGGCGATAAAATGGTAATATACACCAGTCATCATTTCTACACCCGATGGACTTACAGGATATCATAACTACTTACATTTTCCATAATATTTCAATTTGAAAATCATTGTGAAAAAAGTCTCGTGATTTTGAAAATCATTGCTCGCTTAATCGCTTACAATGGTCTTCAGCTAAGAACCTATTTTCATAAATTGATTGACCTATGCCTTATTGCTCAGCCAGAATCACCGATACGCTATTATAGCCTGGACGCAGTGACATGGGGTTCCCCTGAATCGATACACCGAACGCATCATTCACGATTCCGACGATGCTAATGCCCGAGCTAGCGACACGCTTGGCGCCAAATTCCATATTGTAGCCAGTGTAGTAATCAACATAGGCATTTCCGACCGTCTGTAGATCGGCTTGCGTACGGTACACGAGTGAGAGCTGCTTCTTACCACCTGCGACCTGCTCAACCAGACTTACACGCTCGGCATCTGCTGGAAATGGAAAGTCCGCTGACAGGTACGAGCTCTGAATAATCCCTGTCGTCATCGATACGTTGTACACTGGCGGAGCAGGCTCGGTTAAGGTGTCGATCGGTCCCGGAGTTGGTGTGATAGGAGCGCTCTGCCCCTGTGCTGCATCACTTGTATTCGGGTTTGTCGCGGCTGGAGCGGTTGTCGTTGTGGCATCCTTCGTAGCCGCAGAGCTGGCGTTGCTGCTTGTGCCGGTTGCTGTTGAAGGGGCTACGGCTGTATTGGCCGCTGCATTTTTATTCGTTGTATCCTGAGTTGTGGCGGTTGCAGCAGGTGAAGCGGCAGCACCAGACTTACCGATCAGCACCTTATTGTTCACCGCATCATACAGCACCGATGTATTCATCGTTTCCCCAATCGCACGAATCGGCAAATACGTACTACCCTGATACGTAATAGGTGTGAGCGGCTGCCCGTCTACATTAACGGGTGTATAGGTTTGTCCATTTAATTCGATACTAATGCCATGATTTTTGAAAGCCTCGATCTTCTCCAGCTTTACACCAGCATATACGCCAGTGGAGCCAGCGAGCATCATACCTGCTAGCATCATGGGAAACAGCCATTTTGTCTTTTTCATATGTGGTCCTCCTGTTCGCCAGATGATTTGCCGTTAGCGCAGGGATAAGAGTGTGTACCCGGCAATTCATTTTGTTATTAATATCGGCGAAAGGAGCACGTCTCATTATATAGTACAAATGTAATATTTTAGATTATGATCTTAGCTTGCTTAATCTTCGCGTTCATGACGGTAACGCTCGGCTTCTTCGTGCATACGGCGTTCATAGCTATTCCGATGCAGCCATACATTGTTGTTCAGATTCGCTACCTGCCCCATCGCAAATAACACTGCCAGAATGATAAAGATAAGGAAATACGCCTGCATAAAGTACCCCAGATAAAAGCAGGTCACGATCGCAGCTAGAATCAGCAGTGTCGCTACCAGCAATACCCGGAGCATGATTTTCTTCATATTCATTCTCTCCTGTCTTCGGCTATTCTTCTTCATGCCATATAGCCGCAAAAGTCTGTCGGCTTCTGTCTTGCGAGCAGTTCTACCAAGCTATATTCGCTAAAGAATCGCCTATCGTGTCATTTTAACAAATTTCCACAAAATTTAGCATGACTTTTTGCGCGTGAGGAGTATAATGAAATACGCCTGTTCAGTCTAGCCGCCATGCAAGCTGCACAGCCGGTAAGTAAGGATATGTGCATATGCTTCCATCCTGCAAGCCGGTATGATGTTGCTTTCTGCTGTGCGGTCTGTTTTAATGTCTGCATACTATGGAGAAACTGAACAGATTGCGTTGATACAAGAAAAAGGGTGTATATAAATCGTAACGCATTTTATATGTATCCATGATGGCTTTGTACACGTATAATCATTATGTTATTTGTAACATCAATTATCAAATTTACACAACGAAGGGGTACAAAAAGATGCTAGGCAAGTTAAAGCGTATCTTGATCGGAAGACCGATGAAATCCGCAGAACTCGAAGCGGAAAAGCTAGGCAAACTGAAAGCACTCGCCATTTTGTCTTCCGATGCGCTATCTTCGGTTGCGTACGGAACCGAACAGATTTTAATTGTATTGATGGTAGCCGGTTTTGCTGCACTATGGTATTCCGTTCCCATCTCGCTGGCTGTACTGGGATTGCTGGTTATTCTAGTTATCTCGTATCGTCAGACGATCTTTGCTTATCCGACCGGTGGCGGTGCCTATATTGTCGCCAAGGATAATCTTGGGCAGATTCCGAGTCTGATTGCCGGTGGTTCATTGCTGGTCGACTATGTGCTAACGGTAGCTGTTAGTTCGTCCGCAGGTACAGACGCGATCACATCGGCGTTTCCTGTATTGCATGATCATCGGGTATTGATTGCATTGATTATGATTGTATTTTTAACGATTATGAACCTGCGCGGGGTGACCGAATCTGCATCCGTGCTCGCTATTCCGATCTATCTGTTTGTCGTAGCGATTTTCTTCCTGATTATTAGCGGTGTCATCAAATACATGACGGGCGGCATTGAAGCGGCGGCTCCGGAATTTGGCGCTACCGTGTCCAATGTCAGTCTGTTCTTACTACTCAAGGCGTTCAGCTCCGGTTGTTCGGCGCTGACAGGGGTTGAAGCAGTATCGAATGCGATTCCGAACTTCCGCCAGCCTGCTGAGCGTAATGCAGCTGCCACACTGCTCATGATGGGGATCATTCTGGGTAGTATGTTTATCGGGATTACACTGCTTGCTTACTGGTACGGTGTAAGCCCACGTCCAACCGAGACGATCATTTCACAGATTGCTCGGATGACCTTTGGCAGTGGCGTGATCTATTTTATTATTCAAGGTGTAACGGCACTGATTCTGTTCCTTGCTGCCAATACGGCGTACTCTGCGTTTCCACTGTTGTCGTTCATGCTGGCAAAGGATAAATACATGCCGCATATGTTCATGGTACGTGGTGATCGTCTGGGCTTCTCGAACGGGATTATCTTCCTGAGTCTGGCTTCCGCATTACTGGTCATCGTGTTCCACGGGGAGACGGACAATCTGATTCCGCTGTATGCGGTCGGTGTATTCATTCCGTTCACACTGTCCCAGCTGGGGATGATGATTCGCTGGATCAAGCTTCGTCCAGCCAACTGGGGAATCAAGCTGCTGATCAATACGATCGGGATGCTGACCACACTGTCGATTACGCTGATCTTTATTTTCACCAAGTTCTCGCAAATCTGGATCATCTTCATCTTCCTGCCTATCGTCGTGTACCTGTTCCACAAAATCTATGTGCACTATCAAAATACAGCAGAACAGCTGCGCATCGATCTGGATCAGGATAAGCCACAGCCGAAGGGCAATACGATTATCATTCCGGTAGCTGGAATTACGCGGGTCGTGATGAACACGATCAGCTATGCACAGACGCTATCACCGAATGTCGTGGCGGTGTATGTTGGCTTTGACGAAGAAGCGATTGAGAAAATGGAGAAAAAGTGGGAGCAATGGAATCCAGGCGTTCGTCTGATCATTCTACGCTCGCGTTACCGTAGTATCCTCGGCCCACTGCGTCGATTCATCGATACAGTCGAATGGAAAAACGGAGAGACCGATCATATTACAATCCTGATTCCACAGTTCGTCACCAAGCACTGGTGGGAAAGTATATTGCATAACCAGACCAGCCTGCTCATGCGTGCGTATCTGATCAACTACAAGGATGTTGTTGTAGCGACCGTACCGTTCCATTTGAAAAACTAACGAATTCTTTTACAGCCTGTTGCCAGCGATCCTGCTTGCAGCAGGCTTTTTCACTTGCTTTGCGACTGGGAAATATTAGATAATACATACATCATACGGCGTTGCGATGATGCCGATTAACGTCTACAGTCTGGAAGTTATTGATCAATAACACTCCAAATCGGGTACAAACGAGTAAAGGCATGTATACAAGAGGATGCAGTAGCAAAGGACTGGCGTTTGAGCTACGCCACATCCTTTTCTCATTGCACCTCGCGTTTGTAGTGCTACCTGCTAGACACGATAATATCCAAACATAGGAGGATGAATCATGACGAACAAGCGCGCGATTCCACTTATTGCAGTGATGGCTATGGCATTAGCGACACCAGCCTATGCGGCCAACGATCTGACGGTGCCGGCTGTGAAGGAAGCGACCGTGGCAACACCATCTGCTCCTCAAATGCCAAGCACACCATCGACTCCATCGGTCTCTTCCAGCTCTAGCAGCTCGAATTCAGGATCAAGCTCCAGCAGTAGCTCAAGCTCTAATAGCAACAACGGTAGCAGCTCCTCTAGCTCATCCACTCAGGCGAATCTGAATAATCGTCTGGTGAACGTAGCTGGCTTCGACTCTGCCAAGCAGTTTACCGGGTATTTCACCAATCTCAAGCGAGCGGTAGCTAATGGCAATCGCGATGCAGTTGCCAAGCGTGTATCGTATCCGCTGGCAGTCAATCAAGCGGATGGTAAACGACGTAGCATTTTGAACGAAAAGCAATTTTTAAAAGAATATAACTCGATCATGACGTCAAAGGTGCGTAATGCACTGGCGAATCAAAATGTGAATGATGTATTTATCAACTATCGTGGTGTGATGGTTGGAAACGGTGAGCTATGGATCGGCGTTGTGGGTGGGAAGCCGGGAATTTATGCGGTGAACCAGTAAACAGGTCGAATCAGTATGGTGATGGCGTTGAATTGGATTAGACTTCATCAGCTGGATTCGGCTGGGCTCCATTGAGGCTTCGTTACGTATAACGTGATGTACATGGCGTAATGGGTTATCTATTGCGCTTGTGCAGGTTGGTATTGTCTGTGTATTCGGTTATAAAACATCAGGCAGGATAGGAAGCTACTATGGCTTTCTATCCTGCCTTTTTTGTATGGACTTTTGAAGGTGATGGCTATCCGGTGGCGGGACTAGACTTAGACTCTAGCGTGAGTAGTTACGTAGTATTCATTAGAACTACTATTTATTAGAGCTACGATTTGAATGATCATCGATATAGTAATTGGATAAATTTCTGTAATGGTTCTGTACTTTTTCTGTACCTGTTGGTGCTGTGGTGCCGTTATTATTAATGTTCGATGTACATGGTGATCATTGATATTCGGGCGGTCAGCGATCTTAGTCTTCATTTTAGAATCTTCTTTATTTTAGAATCTACTCCATTTTAAGCTCTACTTGCCCTGGAACATCAGCTGGACTTGCTCCGTCGTAAGCACTCTTTTATGGAACGCTGGGTATTCCTTGCTTGTCGGGTCATAGACGCTATCCTGTGGAAGATTGATTGCGTAGATGTAGTTGCCATTCGCAGCAATGCGGTAGCCATAGGGAACTTCATCAGGAAGCTGAGCATTCCATTCGGCGCGTGGAACTGCCATTAAGTTAAGCAGGGAATTGCCATTATAGGTAAAATCAACAACTTCAGACGTATCCATGCCGGGTGGATGGTAGACTTCGACTTTGATGCCTGTCTTCCATGCTGGTGGATAGTAGAAACGGAAGTGCTTGCCTTCATATACCTGTGTCTGCGTTTGAATGACAGTATTCACGGTTGGATCAGCGAGTGCCGTATTGGATGTGCTGGATGGGGTGGAATTCGCTGCGGCATTGACGGTTTGGAGCGCTGACTGTGTTGATGAGTGTGATGACACTCCAGCTGCGATGGCATAGGAGCTGGCGAACACCAGTCCACCTGTACTGGCAAGCAATACGCCGAGACTGAGCAATAATGCACGTATAGGCTTACTCGCTGACTGATGGAATGATGAGGTGGATTGCTGATGTAAAGGTGATAGCGATTCGTTGATGGCGTGATCCGAGGTATCGCTATAGTTGTTCGATGTACTGGAAGTAGCTGTGTTGTGGTTTTTATGAATTTGATGGTTGTGATTGCCTTTGTTGAATATCACGATGTAGATCCCTCCGTTTTTGGTAATAGCGGATTTGATTTAGCTACTTACCTAATTCGGAATGGAGGGGATAATTTCCTGCTGGTGGATTGATGTATGGGATTGTTTTGCGATGAGATTTCATCTATACGGTTTTGCTTTTGGCTTTTGTTCGCTTTTGCTATCAACTAGTGTTACCCGCTTTGGCTAGTTACTTTTACTAGTTATTTCTACGAGTCACTTTAACAGTCCCTTTACGAGTCGCCTTTGCTACTGGCATCTCTTATCGGCAACTCGAAATTTCGCACGTCTCGGTCTCGAACCCTTACATGGATCGTATGCGTAAAGGAGCAGGTGGATACACTTGAAGCCTAGTAAATAGACCCGGCTCGCACCTGCTCCTCTATCGCATGGTAGTTACACTGTAGTACAAATAACACTGATTATGAACCTATATACGCAGCTATATAGACAGCATTAGGAATCGCTACATGCTGATCATCGTTCCTCGCTATGATGCTCGCTTGCTATACTATCACCAGTATTCCTTACTCAACAACAGCTATAGACCCAACACCATACAGCACGACCTAGCGAGACTTGGCTGGAAGTGGTTGTTCCAGCTCCAAGCGCCGCTCTAGCTCCAGAGAACGTCTGGTAGCCCCGTTACTTCGTTTGCCCTTCCAGAGCGTCTGTAGCAATTCCAAATTGGTCAGGATTACACCGCACAATACGATGCCTGCTCCAACTGCAACCATCCAGCTCAGTGGCTCGCTGTATACTGCCCAGCCGATAAGTAGTGCAAGCACAGGCGAGATATATAGCCATGTCGATGGAAATACGGGATTCGTGCGTGCCACGAGCCAGTAAAAGAGCGTATGTCCACCCATAGAGCCGACCACGATCAGATAGAGCAGTGAGCCTAACGCTTCCGGCTCCAGCATCGCTCCTACATGAATCTGTCCACGCTCAGTAAGTAGAGATAATACGAGTAGCATCCAGCCTCCGTGCATCAGCTGTGCTGCATTTTGCGCGATTGGCGATACATCCTTCATTTTCGACGATACCTGTTTGGAATAGACTGCACCACTCGCATAGCCGATCTCACCGATAATGACGACCGCACAGGCGAGAATCCACAAGCCATGCACCGTACCCGATAAGCCGGGCAGCATGAGCAACCCTACTCCACCGAGTCCGATAAATGCACCGATAAAGGCGATCCGTGGTACATTCACCTTGAGCACCAGCGCACGGATCAGCAGTACCATCGCTGGCCCGGTTGCTGATAGCAATGCACCCACACCCGAGGTTACATATTGCTCTGCCCAGTACAATGCGGCAAACGTTACAAAGGTCATACTCGCACCAATCCATAGCGTCTCCTTACGCAGCAGAACAGAAAAGCTGATCTTTCCGCATAGACGCATCACGATCATTAGAATCAGCCCAGCTAGAAAGAAACGGACACCTGCACTCCAAAAGGGAGGCATCCCTGCGTCCACTCCAATTTTAATAGCCAGAAAGGTTGTGCTGAAAATCAAGCACATCATTGCATAGCCGAGCATAATCATCTGTCACTCCTCCTCTTTGTTCTGTTATTGTAAAGGAAGGACAACAGAACAGATGGAGTCAAGCAGAACAGATGCATCGGTATACAGGGTAGAACACGTTATGATGAACAGAAGCAAACAGCAGGCTGGATATAGGGCTGGTATCACTACTCTTGTGCCTGGTCTATACCTGGCTGTATACCGTCTACTATGAATCTATATTTCCCTACATGTACGTCTCTACGTACATTTTTATAAAACCTTGCCTGAAAAGGAGTGTTGATCATGACATTTTCCCGCGATACGATTTCTTCCAAGCATATCGATGCTCTGGCAACCACGCCGCAGGCAGCGAGCAGCTTTTTATCACCCGCTACACAACAATCGGTAGAGCTACCGGACACTTCAGCTCGTGTGTCTTATCGTCAGATCAGCTCGTATATTGAAGCGCGTATTGAGCGCGGCGACTGGCAAGCGCATGAGCGTCTACCGTCTGTACGGCAGCTTTCACGCGATAGTGGAATGCATCGTCTAACCGTATTTAAAGCGTATCAGCATCTGAAAACGCAGGGTACCATCTATGCGCGCAGCAAGTCCGGTTATTATGTCGCACCACCTGCGGTACACACACTAACGAATGAAAATGAGCTGGAGCCTGCGCTGTTCGAGGGCACGATGAATGAGCTGCATCGTCTGCCTGCTCGCTATCAGTTCTCACAGGCGCTCATTGATCCGAATCTACTGCCCAATCATTATTTTACAGAATATACGAAAAAGGTATTCGATCTGTATCCGAAGCTACTCGGTACTTATGCCCATGTACAGGGTGATCTGGAGCTGCGCGAGCTACTGGCACGTTACTTTAGCCAGCATTCACGCTTCTATCTGGAGCCAGAGGAGCTATTGATCACCAGTGGTGCACAGCAGGCGATTTTCCTCATTGCTGAGGCATGGATTCGTCCGGGCGATTATGTGCTCGTCGAATCGCCAACGTATGCGACGGCACTGGATGTGTTTCGGCAAAAGGGCGCACGCTTTCTGGAGGTCAGTACCGATGCGGACGGCTACAATATGGAGCAAATCGAGCAGCTCATGCGGCAATATCGTCCGCGTCTGTTCTATGTGAATCCAACCTTTCACAATCCGACAGGACTGTGTATTCCAGCAGAGCAACGCAAGCAGCTCGTCGATCTTGCAGCCCAGCATCAGTGCCTGCTAATTGAGGACGATACATGCAGCGATATGTACTTTGGCGCTGCACCGCCTCCACCCTTATTTGCTTACGATACCGAGGGCTATACGGTATATATTCGTAGCTTCAGCAAATACATTTCGCCTGGTCTGCGCATCGCCTGTATCGCTGCCCGACAGCCATGGATGCAGATGCTGATCTCCTGCAAATCATTGACGGACGGAGGCACACCACTGCTGAATCAAAAGGTGTTTTTGCATTATTTTATGTCGGATCGGCTACATCGCCATCTGGATACGCTACGCATTGCGTTACGCATCCGTATGGAAACGATGCAGACCGAGCTACAGCAGTCAAACTGGCACTATATCGAGCCACAGGGCGGCTTGAATCTATGGGTTGAGCTACCGCCAGAGCTATCGGTTTCCCGCTTGCTCAGCCATGCTTTAACCGAGGGCATCAGCTTCGTGCCCGGCTCCCTATTCGACTATGGCAAACGTCCAAGCCAGCATATTCGCCTTAGCTTTTCTTTTGCCAATGAAACACTGATTCAACAGGGAATGCGCGAGCTGATCCGCATTGCCGATGAGCTGTAGCGACTTTGCAAGTATGACTACCCTATACTTTTACGGCTAATTTATACTTTCAAACCACACCTATACCGAGCGCTAGACTGTGATTCTAGCGCTTGTTGTCATTGTAAAATGCCATTTTACGAGCCGAATACTTACGAAGTCACAGACTGTCCGTGACTGTACAATGATAGATTATTGCTCCAGATTCAGCTTGGCTGGCACCAGACGCAATACACCATTGTCATACTGATACGTAGCATCCAGTTCGCCGATAAATCCGTTCATGCCTACCTGTAGCGAATAGATCGCAGTCAATTTGTTATTGTCTACCTTGAATTGCTGTACCGCCCCTCCAAATACTGGCGGTTTATTGGAAGCAGGCTGCTCGGGCAGCCCTTTTAACGGAAGTGAATGTGTGACTCCATTGAGCTTGAGCTGGAGCTGATCGCCATTCACGCTGGAGCTAAACTGGCGTGCCATGCCAGTTTGCAGCGATTCCACCGGAATATTTTCACCATTCTGGCTGAACACCTGTACCGTATTCAGCTCCATGCCTGTACCATAGCCAGAAGTCAGATTGACGATAATCTCCTTCTCCCCATCCCCGTTCAGATCCGCCTCAGCTACCCACGGTGCATAGGTCGGATTATGTACCTGTTCTCCTGGCAGACTGCATTGGAAGACTGGAGTGCGCAGCGTCAGATTGTTGTACAGGCCATCTGCATTCAGTTCGCCCTCAATCATCATTCCGAGCGCGCCATCTGCAAATACGGTTTCACGATTGCCTGTTCCTTCATCCGCAGCAGACACCGTCGGAATAGCAGAATTATCGACCGTAACCGCGTTCACGCGAATCGGTGTAGCACTTGCATTTGCAAGCGTTTGACACGAATGTAAACGAGTCGCAGAGATCGTTTCAACACATACTGCACTTAAAATCAACGCCAAAAACAGCCATTTTTTCATATTCTTTTTTATATTCAAAGGATTGCCTCCTGAAAAATTATGCTTAGATCAGTAAAATTCAGCTCCGCTTCGGAAAATCAGACAAAGCGGAGCCTGTTGCCTGACTGGATTATTCGGTTTCTTCCTCTATGCTAAGCCTTATTAACCATAATTACCAGAAAAAATTGAAAATTTCCGAACAACAATCAATAATAGAGTCATCGATATAAAAATACCGAACATGTGTAGCTATTTTCGTACCTTAACAGGAATGAAATGGATACAAAAACGATGTGCAAATGTAGAAATCCTGATAAAATCCCCTCTGAAAAGGAGCCATGATCCTGTGATCACAATTCGCGAAATGACCATGGACGATTATGACGCAATGTATCAGCTATGGAGCCATACGGAAGGCATGGGCTTGAGCGAAGCGGATGCGCCAGAACAGATCGACCGCTATCTTAAACGCAATCCAGGCTGCTGTTATGTTGCAGTCGATACACAATTTTTTAGCCGAAATGGTATTGTTGGTACCCTGCTCGCTGGACATGATGGACGCCGCGGATACTTATATCATATGGCTGTAGCAGCTGCAAATCGCGGACAGGGTATCGCCAGACAACTGATTACGCACAGTATGCAGGCACTGGAGCAGCAAGGAATTGATAAGGCGCATTTATTTGTCATGAATACGAACGAAGATGGCAAAGCCTTTTGGACAGCAAGTGGCTGGGAGCAACGCTTGGGGCTAGACGTCTTTTCCCGGGAAATAAAAAGCTTGTGCTCTGAATCGTAGTCTATGTAATAGAGTACGCTATTCTTAATTGATACTTATATAAGCACAGTTTAGTCATAAAATACATTTGCATGAGGACGATAACGATCTGGCTCGCTATAAGTCGACTGGATTCTTGATCATCCAATAGCTTATAACGAGCACAGACACGAAGCTCCATTCACTGTGTGGAGGAAGAATCCTGAGGCTGCTTAATAATATGACGGCTAAAAAGTGCTAATGTACAAATGATCAGTAACCAGTACACTACGCCTGAAGCGATAAAATAATCGTACATGCTATACACATCAAACCATGAAGCACTTGTCCACCCATGCATAATGAGCCAGACCACCAGCAATACTGGAATCACCATCACGCTCAAAAATGTATTCCAACCGCGACGAAATACATACTTCAGATCGTTGAAGCTATAGATGACTCCAAAACAGACCGATATGAATGCCAGCATGATCACATCTCGACCGTGAATACCCAGCACGAAGCTGCTCACGATAAAAGCCAGTGCATACATTCCTAGATAGGCGGCCAGCCGTTGTAGATTATCCGTTATGCCGTCCTCCTTTTCATACGTAAGCCAGTGAATCCCCTTAATCACAAGACTGGTATATAAAATAAAGACAAGAAATAGATTGAATGTACCGCCACCATTCGTCAGCCCATTAAGCCACCATTGCGAAATAGCTGCCAGGCCTATAGCCGCTACGATCACCATCACGCTGAAGCTCCATGACATTTGCTGTTTGATCCACTGTATCATATGTCATCCCCCTTACATTCATCACTTGCCAATAATCATCATTATTGGAAACGCCTACAACTTTATTATACATTTATTTTTATACGATGTGAAAACTCGTCGCATGTTGTTACGTATTATGATTCAGCTAACGATTCACTGAGCAGATGTCGATAGCGCTGCGATGATATGACAGGCAGCATTACGGATGTAAGTTCATGAATAGGGTCAGGTCATTCTTTTTCAGCTACATCGTTTACGCTATCATAAGGCTAAACGTTACATAATACACAGGGGGACTGTATATGAACGCAACCATTAATGAACATGTTATTCGCACACGCAACAAGCTACGCCGAGACACGCTCATTTCAGTACTGGATGAATTTGATGGGACGATCATGAAGCTTGACGAATCCAAGCGAGCGGAGAAATATCACAAAATGGCACAGACTGCGTTTTCCTTTTTTCGCGGGAGTGCGTATTTATTTTATTTTGATGCGACCCGACATTATTTTCCGTATCATACGCCGGATGATCGTCCAACCTGGATTCAAGGCGATCTGCACTTTGAGAATTTTGGTGCGTTCCGTAATGAATCCGGTGATATCGTCTATGATGTGAATGATTTTGATGAAGGCTATGTAGGCTCGTATCTGTACGATGTGCTGCGCATGTCGGTGAGCATCGCGCTAGTCGGTCGACAGCTCGGTTATGATCGTGAGCAACAGCTTGCTGTACTGGAGCAATATGCGCGTACATACTACAAGCAGATTCGTCGCTTTGCTTCAGGTAAGGATAATCCTGCCACCTTCCGAATGGATGAGGAGCACGCTAACGGTGCTATTCGTAAGCTGCTGCGCAAGCTGGAAAAGCGGCGACAGGGTCATTTTCTCGAAAAAGTAACGGCGGTGATGCAGACCGATCGAGTTTTCCTTGAAAATAGTGAGCTGGTCGTCCCTTCCACACAGGAGCAGCAGCTATTAGAGCAAGCCTGGGGAGATTATCAGCAGTCCCTGCTCTGCTGTGAGGATGATGTATCGCATTACAAAATCAAGGATATCGCTATCAAGCACGGCTCGGGCACCGCATCGATCGGACTGGATCGTTATTATGTGCTGATCGAGGGCGGTACCCTCCAGCAAGGACAGGATGATATCGTGCTGGAGGTCAAAGAGGTTCGCGCACCTGTACCTGCTTATTTCCTTCCATATAGCGAATCGTTCTGGCAAACCTTCGCTCATCAGGGCAAGCGTGTGACGACGACTCAGCAAGCGATGCATCATAAGGCAGACCCGTATCTCGGCTATGTAACGCTCGAAGAACGCGATTTCTATGTGCGTGAGCGATCTCCTTATAAAAAACGGCTCAAGCTGGAAAATATCACGAGCCTCAGCGATATGCAAAAAATCGTAGCCAGCATGGCAAGTCTGACCGCCAAAATGCATGCTCGCGCCGATTCTGACGTGAGTAGTGGCTTGCTGGACTATCATAGCGAGCGTGAAATCGCCCGTGCGATGGGCGATGAGCCAGATTCATTTGCACATCATATCTCACGCTGGGCTTACGGCTACGCCGATCAGGTGGAACGAGATTATGCACTGTTCTGTGAATGGACTGCGCCGTTACGCGCGACAGTGAATACATCTACAGTGAATGAATCTGCTAAGGTGAGTGAGTTGGTCGAGCAGCAGTCAGAGACAGAAGTGGAATAAATATGACATCGATCTGTTCACAGTGACTCTCAGATTTATCATTCATACAAAAACAACTCCCGCTTCGTATGTGACGGGAGTTGTTTTGCTAGGTTAACCGTAGCCTCGGTGTATCTACTGGCATATGTGTTATTGATATGGTCTACTGTGTTTTCCTCGTGTCCAATTGGAATCAGGAATACACCACACGACCCGCATCTGTAAATGTATATTGCTCAGCCAGGTACTCGCGACTTTGTAGCGCTAGCTTACGCACACGCTCCAGATCAACGCCTACGAGTTGACCATTACGCTTCACGGCACGTCCGGCAACGAATACATTTTCTACATTCGACGGTTGCGCAAACTGCACGACCGCGCCGATCGGATCGATCACAGGCAGCACATTCAGATCGGAGGTACGAATCATGATCAAGTCTGCTTCATGCCCCGGCTTCAATTGACCGATACGATGATCCAGCTTGAGCGCTCTTGCTCCAGCCGTTGTCGCCATCTCCAATGCCTGCGCCGCCTGTACATTCAGCTCACCGGGCATATTACCCGAAGCAATAATCTCCTCGTTCACACGTGCACGCTCTGCTTGTAGGGCAAACTTCATCTGCGTAAACATTTCTCCCGCAGTCGAGGTTACTACGTCTACGCCAAGAGCTGGCATTCCGCCCTGCTCCATAAAGAAGCCTGTCGCCGGATAACCGTGTCCCATCATCATCTCCACCTCAGGGGTTACCGATAACGAGGCTCCAGCATCTGCCAGCATACGGTATTCATCGGCAGACATTTTGTTACCATGCACCATATTCAGATCCGAGCCAAGCAAGCCTGCTTCATACAATCGCGTTACCGAATGATCCGTAGCTCCCCAGTTACCAAAGCCAATATGCATTGAACAGACTGCATCCAGCTCGCGTGCAATACCAATCTCCTTGACCGTTGTATCCCAGTGACTGAATTCTGGTCCTCGGATCGCTAGACCCAGTGTTAGCAGCTGATCGTTGGATGCAAAATACTGCTTTTTCACCCGATACACATCATCGGATAACACCAGTCGACTTTCTCGATTCCAATACTCGGTCTCTCCGTTTACCCCAAGCGCAAATACCGCTCGCATCCCCGATTCCTGTAAGCCGCGAATCAGCTCATCCGTATGCTCGGGTGAATAGGGCATACTCCAATCGAGCAATGTGGTCACCCCGGAGTTAAGCGCTTCCAATGCACCTAGTAGATTGGCAATATAGCTATCCTCTGGACGCAACCGACTCCCCAGTCCCCCATAATATAGATTTTGCAAATAAACAGGTAACGACCAGTTCGTCCCTGCCGTACGCACAAGTGATTCCCATACATGACGATGCGTATCCACCAGCCCCGGCAGGATGATCATCTCTGTCGCATCGATCGTCTCATAATCATGCTCTGATACGTGCAGATTCGGGCCGATCTGCTCAATGCGCGAGCCATCGATCAGCACATCGGCTTGCCGATAGCTGCCCAGCACGCTGTCCATCGTTAATACCGTTCCATTTTTCAGAAGATAGCCTTTAGTTCTCATAAGATTTTCCTCCTTCATCATGTAAGAAATGTACGATATGTTGCTTCTCCAAAATCACTTGCTCATTGAACTGCGTGTTAGAAGAGCACTAACACTATAAATGGTATTTTTGGGATTTTCATGATATATAATACATTATATAAAAGTTATTTACAATCAAAAAGTTAGTTGAAAGAAATACTAGTAGGCGGTCTTATGTAATTTAGGTTGGGAGCTGACGCTACTTCTGATAAGGAATTAGGGAGTATCCTCAGGTGGAGCCTCGGAATCTTTTAAAAAGATAAAAATGAAGATTGCTCCGCTCTGTGCTTCTTCCAACATGATAGTGATTACAAACCAATAGAGTACGGCTCCACTGTATCGAATGACTCGAAGAGCAGTTTGAAGACATGCATCAGCAGCTTGAACGTGTTAGATACAACGTTGGATCGTATAGAGGAAATATACTATTGGGAATGAATTAAAATAGCCTCTTCGATGCAAACTGTACGTTGCATGGAAGAGGCTTGTGTTTGTTCGTGGATTAGTGGAGAAGTAACAATAGAGAGAAAAATGGAGCGAACTGTTTATTTTACCGATCCACGAGTGACTCCACTGATGATCCACTTTTGGGCAAAGAGATAGATGATGATCATCGGCAGCATCGCCAGCAAGTAAGAAGCGAAGGCGAGATTGTAATCGGTGTTGAATTGTCCCTGGAAAATGTATTGTACGAGCGGCAAGGTGTACATGTTCTGATCGCTAATGATAATGAGCGGTAGCAAAAAGTCATTGTACGTCGACAGGCAAACCAGAATCCCTACGGTTGCATTGATCGGTGCCATCAATGGGAAAATGATACGCCAGAATGTTCCCCATGTGCTCGCCCCATCGACTGTTGCGGCTTCCTCCAGCGCGACGGGAATGGAGCGAATATAGCCGACATAGACGAATACGTTAAAGGCAAGCGCATATACGGTATGCAAAATGGTCAAGCCGATCAGGTTGGTCATATGCAGGGATGCGGTCAGCTTTACGATCGGCAGCATAATGATTGGAAATGGAATGAACATCGCGCTGACAAAGTAGAAATACAACCCTTTGAAAAATTTACTGCGCTGCATATTGCGTCCAATCGCATAAGCGACCATCGAGTTGGTCAGTAGCGTGAGCACCACTGTACCCGTTGTGACCAACACGCTATTGCGGAATGCTTGAAAGAAGTTGGTCACTTCAATCGCATTGGCGAAGTTATCGAAGCGCCAGTTCGTTGGCAATCCGAACAGCGATTGTGCCATCTGCTGTGGATCTTTTAGCGCAATGGTAAGCGCCATATAGAGTGGGAATAGAATGACGATCGTGCCGAGAGCAACGAGGATGTTGATCGGCCAATTGGTTTTCCGTGTATCCTGCATTACATATCCATCTCCCTTCTCTGGAGGAAACGAATTTGAACAATGGAAATAACGGCGATGACGATAAAGTAGATGACCGAGTTCGCCGATTGATACGCGAACTCGCCGCCTTCAAAACCACCCGTATAGATGAGGAACGAGATCGATTGGGTGGCACGACCGGGCCCGCCATTGGTCAGGGCAACGATCTGGTCGAACACCATGAGCGCATTTTTCATCGCCAATACCATATTGATCGTGAAAAACGGGGCGATCAGCGGAAACGTAATGCTCCAGAATTCGCGCCATTTGCTAGCACCGTCAAGGCTGGAGGCTTCATACACATCGCTCGGGATCGTCTGCAAGCCTGCCAGATACAGAATCGTATTCAGAGCAATACCCTGCCAGACGGCAACGATCACGACACCGACCCATGCCAGACTTTCATTACCGAGAATGTTAGTCGACAGCGATTGAATGCCCAGCGTCTGTCCCCAGACGGTAAACACGTTGGAGAACAGGTAGTTGAATATGTAACCAACGATCAATACGCTCAAAATATTCGGCAGAAAATAAATACCACGGAAAAAGTTACGGAGTCGAATACTGGCATTCAGCCCGAGTGCGATCAGCAGACTGAAAATATTGACCAAGATCGTTACTACGACAGCAAACTTGATCGTAAACCAGTAGGCATCGCCGACCACATTGTCGGTAAACAGGTTCACATAGTTGCGCAAGCCGATAAAATCATACGTTTTACCAAAGCCGTTGTAATTGGTGAAGGAGTAATACACACCTTGAATGGCTGGCAGTGTTAGAAATAAGAAAAACAGCAGTACGGCGGGAATGGTCATCCAGTAGAAGGTGTACATGCGTTTGGACATCGGGATGGCTCCTTTCTTACTGTGAGTGGACGCTTAATTTTTTACAGGTGCGTGGGAAGGCACTTTTCTTAAAGCAGCGTTGCTGAGAGACTGGGTTGCTGGGATGGGCACCACTTCGGCAAGGAATAAGGGAACGGACTCGGTGGAGCCGCGGGAATCTACCGGATTAGGAATGAATGTAGATTCCCGCCCCTCCAAAGCTGTAAGATATTTTGCTACGCAAAAATCACTTTTTATTGAACTCCGTGTTAGGAAATCACTAACACTGTAAGTCGTCCTTTTCCCTTATTTCCTTGCCTTCGTTCTGTGCTGCTCGCTGCATGTTTGCTTGTACATTTGAGAAAGCAATAGTCGTTGAAAAAGTGGACTCTAACCAAGTAGGCTCTTAGCGAACGTTTGTCTGATGCATCATTTGTAAAAGAGGTTAAGCTTCTTGTGGTGGGTGTAGCAGTTGGAAGAGCATGATGAATATGCGAATAGTATCACTTGGCGCTTTGGTTTATTTTTGAGATATGAATATATTTTGGAGGCGTTAGCTCTGAGCATGTTCGGGAACATAGTACATGTTGGCGTGTTGCTCGATGCCACCGCTACTTATGAATTAGTTACCGCATGTGCTGTTTCATGGCTCATATGAATGTAGTGGTTAGGTTGAGTCGTTTAATTTTGATGACCTTTATGCTAGAACAAAGGTACGTTTAAAGGTGTATTTATAGATACAGGTATTTTGAATTCACTTGAACTGTGCTTGTAGCTCTTATATTAACTCACATCTCGCCCTTAACTGGCTCGGCGGGCGGCTACTTTGTTCCATTCTTTGTCGAGGGTGCTCAGGAAGCCGTTGATGTCTTTGTTTTGTAAAAAGGCTTGGACGGTTGGGTTGAGTTGGACGGCGCTTGGGATGTAGTGGTCGACGAAGTCGACGATTTTGCCCTGTTCGAAATAGGGCAGTAGTCCGGATACGCTGTCGTCTTTTTGTTGTACGCCATCGACGGCGGAGAACAGGTTTTGTTGGTCGATGTATTGCTGGCTATTTTCGGGCTCTAGCAGGAAGGATAGGAATTGCTTGGCTTCCTCTGGATGCTCGGTTTGGGCGGAGATCGCGAGCAAGGTATCGACGCCGGCGGTGAGCTTGGTTTGGGATTCGTCATTGCTTGCTGGCAATGGGAAGAAGCCTAGCTTGATATCCGGGTTGACTTTACGAATCTCGGAGATTGCCCAGCTGCCTTGAATGTACATCGCGGCTTGTCCGTTGCCGAATGCGCGGTTACCGTCGGAATAGCCTTTACCGAAGTTATCGCTATGTCCGTAGTTGAGCAGCTCCAGCTGCTTTTTGGCGACCTCCTGATAGGCTGCCTGGAAAGTCGTTTTGTTCTCGCGGCGCTCTTTGTAAAAGTCGATGCCAACGAGTGAGCCGCCCATATCGTTAAATGGCAGATTGCTTTGCCAGTCGTCTTTGTACGTAAAATAGAAGGGGATCACGCCTGCGTCTTTGGCTTTTTGTGCGGTCGCAATCAGTTCATCCCATGTTTTTGGAACGGACAGATGGAGCTTTTCAAAGATCGCCTTGTTATAAATGATACCGCTTGCATTAAGCGCAAATGGAACGCCTGTGACCTCCTGCATGCCTGTCACATCATTAAGCATCTGCACGTATTGCGGATTCACCTTTTTCAATAATGGATCATTGGTCAGATTGAGGAAAATTCCACTCTGTGCCAGCAAGGAATATGTATCTGTTGCGCCCATACCGATGATGTCTGGCACGGCATTTTTAACGACACGCGTCTTGAGCACGGTCTCTGCATCCGGCGGATTTACCTGACTGACTCGAATATTCGGATGCTCCTTGTTGAACTTGGCAATCAATTCATCGAAGCTTGCTTTTGCTTCCGGCTTGTTCTGGAAAAATTCAAGCTGTACTACATTGCTGCCATTGGTGCTGCCGCCTGTGCATGCTGTCAAAATCAGGACAAGCAGTACGGTCACCATACCTGCACTTCCCCATTTTCTCATGCGATCATCCCTTTCAAGATTAATGGATGGAGCGATACGAACGAATGTGTCAGGGCTGTATCCTTCATTTGCCATTCGTCTCACTCGATGCTTGGTCATAAGCTGAGCAGGCTTGGAATTACAGCTGCTCTTATTTACAGTGGCGATTGAATATTACGATAAACCTCTTGTGAAGCGCTTACAATAAGCACGAAGTCGGAAAAAGCTGGATGAATCGGATGATTTTATTACTTTTGTGCATTTTAAGCAGTTCTCTTTTCCCATACATCCATTACCCTATCGGATGCTATCTAAACTGCTTTATGCCCTGTTTTTTTTGGGGTTTTGCCAATCCTCACTTAGCCGCAGAGGGGATTCCATTTTTCAATATCCTCTGATTCGATGCACCTATTTATCCTTTTTTTAATCGGATACGATTTAATTGTAGGGCTTATAAGAAGCTCACAGGCAATTTATTCCGCGCTGAGTTAGGCTGGCTGTTGCACTTGCCGAATCAAGCTAGAAGCAACGGAATAGTGTACGTCCGAGACTGACTTCTGCTATATTCCTCGGCTTGCCACGTAACGGTATTGCGGTAACGAGATCAGGTGGTAAGATGAACAGGAGACAGATTGATCGAAAGGGGGATTCCATATGCTACACCCGATTCATCCGCTTGTGTACGCTGGACTAAGTGCTGGCTTAGTCCTGTATTTACTGGGACTATTGCTCGCCTATTTTTTAGCTAGACCACGCTTTTTACGTTTTTTACCGGGGCTGCTTGGTCTGGTTGCCAGTCTGGTGCTGCTTTATATGGATGTGTATACCAAGCAAGGGGTATGGCAGGGCATTGCAGCCTTTTCGCTGGCATTGATCGCAATGTGCCTGATTGGACTGGTATTGCTGATGTTCCAGCTTTTTTACCAGCTATCTCGTGAACGTAGCGGCGGCAATTGATGATCACAGCATCATGCGCCATGGGATCAATCCGATGATAGGAATGGATGTTGCCGAACATCGATGGTGCAGATCGATAAGACAAAAGATAGACAGAGGAGGTATAGGTATGGGATTGCTTGGCATTGGTGGTGCAACGGGCATTGTACTACTACTGGTTAGTATCGTACTCACGCGGCGTAATCGAGACTCGCGTACGATTCAGTTTATCCCTGGATTGATCGGTGTTCTGCTAGGGGCACTGATGATGATCTATAGTCTGTTTCAAGCCGGCTGGACGGGTCTGGGTTATTTGATCGTATCAATTGTTATTATTCTGGGCGCGCTGGCTGTCTTGTTCATTATGCTTGTGGTTGGGCCACGGATTGCAGGACAGCGGCGTTAATCGAAGATGTTCTGCGTATACGGTAAATGTCCTGTTACTAATATAGCGTCAAAAAAAGCCTGTCCTTTTTCGCATCATGCGAATCAGGACAGGCTTTTTGATACGACTATGAATGAGCTGCTTGCATCAGACGAAATCAGTATCCCGCCATGCCAGCCTCTATAACGAAGATACTGATGCCTGTTCCTCATAAAAGGTCATTCGATTCTTCCCTGCACGCTTGGATTGATATAATGCCTGATCTGCCATCCGCATGAGCTCAATCGGATTACCGCTGTCGAGCGGATACACAGCGGCACCGATGCTACAGCCGATTAC
Source organism: Paenibacillus hunanensis (assembly GCF_014645615.1). GTDB lineage: Bacteria > Bacillota > Bacilli > Paenibacillales > Paenibacillaceae > Saccharibacillus > Saccharibacillus hunanensis. The sequence continues at coordinate 405,770 of NZ_BMMB01000002.1, forward strand.
CACCTTTTCGTATTCCAACACAAACGGGCGATTCAGATTGGTAATAATGTTCTCGCCATAGGCGGTTGCCTGAGCGATAAGCTGATCGCGCTGGGTACGCAGCACGACGAGAAACTCGTCGCCACCCAGACGTACGGTAATATCGCCCTCACTACCGATCTCGCTCAATCGTTGAGCGACCTTTTGCAGTAGATGATCGCCTGCCTGATGACCGAGTGTATCATTTACTTTTTTGAAGCCATCCAGATCGATATAAAGGAAAGCCAACTGCTGCTGCTGTTCATCGACAGATACGATGGTCTGCTCCAGATAGTTCTCCAGCGCTGTACGATTCGGCAAGCCTGTCAAATGATCATAATGCGCGATCGTCTGCATCTGATCCAGCTCTACCTCCTTTTGCACAAGCGAGCGAACCATCCGATTCAGTGAACGCGACAGTATCCGAATCTCCTCAAAGCCTGCCTTTTCTGGCAATGTAACATCTTCGCCAGCGGCAAGTCGATCTGCACGCTTGGTCAGGCGGCGGATCGGCTTCGCAATCTGCCCTGCAACGAACCAACCCAGGATAGCAAATACGATAGCAGCGCAAATCGCAGCAATCACACTAAAACGATTCAGCTCGGTGACGGAAGCCAGTGCTGTCGCCTCAGGCTGCCTGACAAGCACCGTCCAGCCAAGCCCTTTATAATCCATATAGCCTTTGCCATACGCATAACCGGTCAGATACGTTTTACCATCTGGCCATTGCTCCAGCTCCCAGCCACTTCGACCTGTCTGTGCTTCACGGATACTGTTCAGATCGAGTGGCTTACCGACCATATTATTCGGTCCCAGCAGTACCGTCTGATCGTTACGACTAATGATGAACAGGTCGACATTGTTATCGTCACGACGCAGAGAGGACAGCATGGAGCGCTTCACCTCACGCGCCCATTCCCAGCTCATATGAGCGGCTAGCACGCCGATCGTTTGACCGGAACGATTCGTTACCGGAAGGCTAATATCGACGAATTGTAACGGTTCTCCGCTTGGGTTCGGTAACAGCTTTGCAAGCAATACCGCATCATGCACATCTCCGATAAACTTTTGTTGAATCCCTTCCTTGTATACCGGACGCTGGGATAGATCCTTTCCTAACAAAATATTATCAGTCGATGCAACCACCTTGCCCCTCGTATCCATATAACCGATCCATGAGAAGGAAGGAAAGCTCGTTTGAAGCTGCTCCAGCATCATATGAATATCTTGATTATTGTTCGAGTTGATCAACACAGGCAAACGAGCCAGCATGTCCATTTCCCCTGAACGCGTCCACATAAAATTATCCAGCTTATCTGCCGTATCGTAGGCAGTGCTGGATAGCGATTCTCCAATCTCCTCCTTCACACTGTGCGCCGAGTATCGGTTTAATACCAGACCGAGCACAATCGACAAGACCAGTGAGAGCAGAATGAAGATGAGTACCAATCCGGTACGCAGCTTGAAGCTCATACAATTTCCTCCGTATCTCTATGTATGTTGCATGGTTACTTATAAACCGCTCATGATGCTAACTATCTTGCTGTTATAAACTGTATCGGTAAAAGTGATAGTTTTTTGAAGGATAAATTGTACTTTTTTGTAATAAAACCGCGCTATATGTCGAATAAATCTGATCAATCATACGCTCTCATCGCTCAAACTCATTTCAGCCTTGCTAAATGGCTAATCGCTGTACCTACAGCTTGAATCGTATACCAGTTAACCGTAATAAGAAATTCTGCCTGTTCATTGGATAGAAAATACTCCATTCCAAATGCATTCTCCATCAGCTTGCCAACGATACGTGCATCCTGGATCACCACCACCTGCTGACGATCCGCCCCTTCCTGATCAAAAAACATATATACCGGCTCCTGCTCTAGCATTTCGGAGTAGGTAAATTCATGCGGCTCTAACGGAAGCGTGAGTGCCCCAGTTCCAATCGATAGATGGCTCGATGTCTGATCGGGCTTGTATCTAGCCAGTACACGCTCGATATAATGCTGAGCTTGCTGCTGATCCAGTGTAGTGACGTGGATGCCCAGCTGCTGACCGACTTGTAGCAATTCCTGTATGTTCTGTCCCATCGTTATATCTCATCTCCTTCTCGCTTCATGATGACCACCATCTTCACTCTATAGGGATGGCGAGGTTCTGCGCTATAATGCTTTGTTAAGCATACAATGACTGTGAGGATGTGCGACAGATGCTTATAGACTATTCCAATGGAGCGCAGAAGGATACGAAAGAATGGCGGATACACCAGCATCATCATGATGGCAACAGAAGAATTAAAACGAGACGTCAATACAAAAATCCGATTCCCGCCACAATGAACGGAAATCGGATTCTATTTTACGGTATGCTCGCGATGGAGATAGATGAGGATAGGAACTAGATCGGGTAAACGATCCCATAGAAGCGATGTCACTTATTGGCTCATTCTGCTCCCTTCTTCGTACCTCGACTCCGTTCTCTTTACTTCTTCTCCAGCGTAATATTCAATGCCTCTCCAGCCTTGCCGCCGAATACAATCTTCCCGCCCTTTGGCAGTACAGCCGTATTCGAGCCTGTTACAATGGAGAAGCCTACCGGAGTCTGATCTTTATCATATACGATAAATCCTGCATCCTTAGGCAGCTTGACTGTCATTTTCTTACCTGCTGCGCTATCTGGAATGTTAAACCAGCGTACACTGCCCGATGCTGGAATCGTAACGACAGAATGCTTGCTATGATTCAGCTTGCCGATCGCTTCCTCACTCACATAGGTACGACCATCTGCTTGCAAATATTCGACTCCGTTTTGACGGGAAAAGTCCAGATCGAACGTATCGCGACCGTTCATGACTGGAATCTCGACGGCATTGACGGCATGATCGCTATCGACGATTTTTGTACCATTCACATAGCCACCTGAATCATCCAGCTTGATCGTTTTGGTCAGAATCGAAGGCGAGATATAGAAGAAGGAATTAATTTTCTCATCTACTGCATAGTATGACTTGCCCTCGCGTTGCTTCCAGGCTGCTGCTACGGACGCGTCTACTGGATTTTTATCCAGCTTTTGTAGATCATAGAAGGCTAAACGTGCGTGTCCAATGTCCGGGAATACAAGGTCGCTACCAATACGGACATATGTATGTCCATTGATCTGCTTGTCAAAGGCAAGAATCGCGCGGCCATCCTCACTCGTAAATTGTTGATCTCCTGTGTACACATACGCTTGAGCCGGCATCAGATCACTCATCATCGCAGGCATCTCAATCTTGCCGTCCTTGATCGTAATCGTGCGTGTCTCGCCTACCGTAGCGTATAAGCCCTCATATTGCTTCAAGGCTTCTGGCATCTTTTGCTGGACTGGCTTTTCAAATGTAGGCTCAGGGGCAATGGTTGTGATGATGTCATGTTGCTTCAAATATTGCAGCAAAATACTCGTAGCCGCTGTTGTGTTAAATACCGATGAACCCCCGGCTGTCACAAGTGCGATCGAGATATCATGATCCGGCAAGCTGATCAATGCGGAATGATACATGATCGTATCGCCGCCCTTGGTCGCTGCGCGGATACCATAGTCGCCGAAGGGCGCCAGATCGACGGAATCCCAGCCCAATCCATAGCCAAAGGCATTTTTCGTTTCCGGTACCCAGACTCCATTGCGATATTCTGGCTGAAGCATCGCGTCGGTGGACGCCTTCGATAGCAGCTCTGGGTGCTTACCGATCAATACCTCGGAGAATGAAGTCAGCTCCTCAGCTGTTGAATAGACGCCACCTGTGCCGAGAATATTAGCATTTTCAGAGGGAAGCTTATTGAACAGACCTGGCAGACGGACGGGCTCCAGCTGACTGCGATCAAAGCTATCCAGCGGTGTCCTGGTCGCGTTCAGCCCGAGCGGCTTGCTCACCCGCTCCTGCAAAAACTCGCTATAGCTCATGCCGCTCACTCGCTCCACGAGTAGCTCTAGCAGCTGGAAGCCGTCGTTCGCATAAACGGAATACTCGCCGGGATCGGACTTGAGATGCTCTTTGCTCAGATTGCTCAGCAATTGATCGACATTTTGCGTATCGTTATCGTTCATTAGAATCGTATTTTTGTAGTGCGAGCCATATAAGCCAGAGGAATGGTTCATCAGCATACGCACGGTGATTTGCTTGTAGCGCTCATCCGCCATTTTAAAATCAGGCAAGTACGTGGTCAGCGGCTGATCGATATCGACCTTGCCCTCATCGACAAGCATCATCGCCGCAGCGGTTACATACATTTTGCTGACCGAACCGATGCCGAACATGCTGCCTGCGTCGATCTTTTGCTTCTTTCCACTATCGTCCAGTGTCGTGCCGCCGGATAGAACCAGCTTACCGCCATCACGAATCGCATACTGTGCACCGGTCACACCATAGCTCTCCATGAGCGCGGTGACCATTTCCTGTGCTTTCGCTTGCGTTAGATTGCTTTGTCCGGTTGCTGATGATGGCATAGTATAGGTTGCTGTAGAAGGTGTCACAGGTGCAGCGAAGCTCTGTCCTTCTGCGATGGGTAACGTTAGCATTAAGGCAACAAGTGCTGCTGTGCCTGTCTTTTTCCAAATAAGTGTAGATCGTGTCATCTGTTTATTCATCCTCTCGTCTATGTTTTCGGTTCTGCTGTGTATGAACCGAGCATAACGGATAACGAGTATTCGTACGGAAAATTGCCCTGAACAGCACAAAAAGACCCCCGAACGACATGTTCGGGCGTCTTTGCACACTGCTATGGATTCACTCTGAAAAAGGAAGCATCACCATATTATCAAACGTACGAGCTTCAGTTTCAATCGTCATATGACCACCATATTTCTCGCAAATGCGCTGGATATTCGTCAATCCAAAGCCGTGATCGTCTGGCATTGCTTTACGGGTACGCAGCTCATTCACCTGCCGCTCGGTTCGATTACGCACTCGGATCAATAGCGCCGATTCGCTGGAATGAATCTCAATTCGAATCAGGCGATCCTCGGCTTGCCGTACCTCCTTGGAGGCTTCGATCGCGTTATCCAGCATATTGCCCAGCACAATCGACAGATCATAGCGCTCGATCGGTAGCTCGGGCTGCCGCAAGCGCAGCTCGGTGTCGATGCGAATCCCGTTGGCACGTCCAACATTGAGCGCATTGGTTAGCAGCGCATCGATAACCAGATTGCCTGTGTTGATCCGCAAATACGCATGGTCGATATGATTCATTGAGGTACGAATATGCTCAATTGCTTCTTCGCTACGTCCGCGCTCTATATATTCGGCGACGACGAGCATATGCTTATTCGTATCATGGATGATGCGCTTGATCTCCTTAAAGCTATGGACAGTTTTCTCATAATTCGCATCCTGGTAATCCATCTGCCGCTGCAATCGATCATTTTGCAGATTGAGATGAAAGCGAGCGATCAGCGTATCGAGCATGTACACAACAAGCACATTCAATACGATAAAGCCGAAGATCGAGATAAAGTAATGTATATTTTTCTGACTATAAATCGTAAATACGTTCACCAGATAAATGCTAATAATCGGCACACTGAGAAACAGGAGCGAGTATCTTGATTCCAGTGGAAAACGCCGACGCTTCACAAACAGCCGAATCACCAGCGTAATGGCAAACATTACCGTACAGCTCACCAGCAGTGTAATCGATAGCCAGATACGTAGCGGCATATCATTCATTAAAACGGCATTCAGTTGAACGGATGGAATAAACAAGTACATCAGCATCAGATTGATGAGCGTTAGCAGCACAACGAACAAAATGGTGAACATGATTCTAAGCTTCTGCGATACCTCATATCCCTGCGCCATGAGAAAAATAATGCCGACCGCCATAAGTGAGGAAAATAAATCCGGCAAGTCCAGCATTAAATAGGCATAGGTCAGTGGAATAAAAGCGATGATCCAGTATTTTTTGCTCGGTTTACTTTGTTCACTACCAAATACCGTATTAAAAAAGAAATGCAGCTGTACCGTCATCATGAGCGCCGTTCCCAGATTCAGTAGCCATAACAGAATGGTACTCTGCATCATTCCATCCTCAGCACCATAAAGCGTGTGCAGGCATCCTTTACTTCCTTGAGCTTGGAGCGCCCGATCGGCAGCTCCATCCCGTTCGACATAACCACCCGATTCCCGGCAAACTTATGAACATGGGACAGATTAACCAGCACAGAGCGATGAATTTGTAGGAAGCGACCTCCCTTTAACGTATCTGCATAGCTAGAAATCAGCCCGCGTCCATCATGTACATCACGTGTGGTGGTGATTTTCAGCTTGTGCTTTACGGTCAGGCTATTCGCGGCTTCAATCGCGATAATATCATCATGATGCAGCACCAGCTCGCCGTCGGCAGACTTGACGATCAGAATCTCCTGCTCCTTCTCCTCAAAGTAGCGGCATAGCTTGAGCATCTTCTCCGCAAATACCTCTGGATCGACCGGCTTGAGCAAATATTGAAACGTCATCACATCAAAGCTCTCTAGCATATATTCTGCATAGCTCGTCAGGAAGATGATCTGCTCACTCAGCCGCTTCATCTCTCGCAGCTTACGTGCTGTCTCGATACCCGTTAAGCCGTCCATTTCGATATCAAGCACCCAGATATGAAAAGGCTCGCCGCCATCGCTGTAATGCGCCAGCAGCGCTTCGCCTGAAGAAAATTCTTCTGTTGCAAAATCGATACCCGACTTCACCGACAGCTCCAGCAGCATACGCCGTACGTCTTCCCTGCGCTGCTGCTCATCGTCACAAATCGCGATACGATACATGAGGGACGCTCCTTTCGTGAGGTTTTGTTTAAACTACCTGCATCGTGATCATGTACTCGTTGAGCATGTGTATAGCTCTATTTTAGAAGAGATAATTCGTTTGGACTGACAGGAAAGCCTACTTTCGTTTGGGAAGGGTCGGTTTGGCTAATTTCCGTTTCCTTTCCATTCATATCGATAACGCCGTAACGCAAATCCGAGATCGCTCCTCTGAATACATAATAAGCCATCGGAGTTGTCATCGTTGGTCTTTTACCTACTTCTTTGGTGATTGTATAAGGGAAGAACGGTAAGCCTTCATTTTTAGCAGGTACATCCATTTTATAATTAGCTGTCCACAATTCATAACGCTTATTATTTTCCACCTTATAATAGCTAATCAAATCATCTGTAGAATCGAAATATACATCGGATCGACCTACCGGAAAGTATTGAATGATCGTTTGTATTCCGATCGTCGGTAATTCTGCTCCTAACGTAACAGATTCTAGCTCTGTATTTACGGTTCTTGCGGTTTGCAGAGCTTGAATGATCGCCACTTGTTGGGTTGTGGAACTAACATCGCCAATAGTAACCATTCTATTTTGAGCATCCCAGCGTACCTTTTCGCCAATCGATTCACCGATGAAGCGTAGAGGAATCATTACCCTGCCATCTTTTAAAATTGCCGCCTGTGACAATGCAATCGGCTGTCCATTTTGCATGGCATGGCTTTGATTGATCTGTAGTAGTGTTTGCTTGCCAGTTGAAGTCACAGTTACCGTTTTGGTGGTATTGTCCCATGTAACTAGAGTATCCTTTTTCGCGAGTTTGTTGATGACATGGATTGGAACTAGCGTCACTCCATGAAGAACATAAGGTGCTATATCTGAAGAAATGATGCCGTTCTCGCTTACGATTTGGATCGGGTTCGGTGTGGCGTATGTATAGTTGCCCAGCGGCGAGGTGATTAGACCTCCAGCGAAGATAGCTCCGAGTATAGTGGATGCAATATGCTTTGTATGGATCATTTCAATTCTCCTCCACTTCATATCATCATTTATTTACTCAAAATGACAGCAGCTTGATCCGAAATTGAAGCAATGGCTACTCCTTCATGGAAGGGGTAGGCTTTTTTGTATTTTAAAGCAGTAAGCAATGTCCCTCTAGTATCGATGTATCCGAAGGAACGACTTGTTTTGGTCTCGATTCCCACTACAGCTACACCCTCATTGAAGGAAGAAGCTTTATTATATTGGCTATAGTCGATTACAACTTTTCCCTGTTTGTTAATATAGCCGATTTTTCCCTGCTTATTGTATACAGCGGCAAGACCTTCACTAAAGCTTGCTGCGGAGGCATATTGAAAAGGAATCGCTATTTTCCCCTTCGTATCCATATAGCCCCATACGCCTTTGCTATTTTGTACTGCCGCTAGTCCTTCACTGAAATCTCCTGCTGCCTGGTATTGAAGTGGAATCATCACTTTTCCTTGACGATTAATGAATCCGTATTTCCCTGTAGGGTCTTGAACGACTGCTGCACCCTCTGAGAATGTACGAGCATAATCATAGGTATACGGAATAACGATACGCCCGCCTGTGTTCAAATAGCCTGCCTTGCCGTTATCAGCTGAATAGGCTACCGCTAATCCATCCGAAAATTGAAAATCCGAGTCATATGTATGCTCTAACGTGGTTACTTGCTTTCCACTTGTGTTGATCAGTGATCCATGTTCATCTTTATTGTTCTTAACAAAGGCTAAACTGTCCGAAAATGAACTGGCTTCGACATAATGACAGGGGACGACTAATTTACCCTTCGTGTTGATGTAGCCATATAAATGAGTGGCTGTATCCTTCACCAACGCCCGTTGATCGTGAAAATCTGCTACAGGGAAAAGGTTTTTCGCTAACGTAAAGGCGACCTTTCCCTTTTGATCATAAAAGTTCATGTCGCCTGAGCTAGCAGCGGTAAGAATCCGCCCATCGTGGAACGATCCATCGCTTTGTGTAGGTACAGTCGTATATGGGATCGTAGCGTTGTTCACGTTTAAGCTAATTGTTGCTTTACGCTCTATACTGGATACTTGTACGATCTTGCTAGTGGATGAAGCATATATGGACGTTGAAGAACTACCTAATGTTACCGTAATGGTTATAAGCACAGCCGCAGGTATACTCGCCTTTTTGAGATTCATCGTTCTTCGGCTCCTTTATGTAAAATAAAACTCACTTTTATACATGCTCACTGTAGCTTCGCCAACTGTGCGACTTCACTTCGAGTAAGACTTTGAAGCAATTTTACCTTTTTAGTATGTAATGTATAACGATAGAGTCTGTAATGATCCGAAGGGTACTCACTTACAAAATCAACACCAGACCCTTTAGCATTCCATAATACAGCAGCAGTCGAAATCGTATTCGTTTCTCTAGGTACATAGGTGAACATTCCTGTACTTACATTGTATAGGGCTACTCGGCTGAGAGAAGTATTACCATACGCAAAAGCCAGCGTGTTGCCTACAGGTGACCACTGATATGCCCACACCGTCTCAACAGAGGCAGCATTTTTCACGATTTGATTCATGATTTTATACGTCTGTTCATTCAAATCCACTACAAGTAATTCAGATCCAGCTTCCTTTTCGACCTGAATCGCTACATACGATTGGTCAGACGATACAGCAATAGACTGGATCGTAGCTGCACGTTCTTTTAGCTCCACGGCAAAGCCAGCACTGCCACGATCAATGTGAATAGATTGAATAGATGTGGACATGCCTGGTTCAGTTGAGGCTTGCTTGGTAGCACTGATCGTTAATTGCCCCTGTTGGAACACGATTTTATTGTTAGATTCTTGCTTATACGTTTGTACATTGGACGTAAAATAGGATGAGGCTGATGTAGCTTGTGCCGCTGCGGCTACATTTCCTGATAAAACGCTAGTAGCGAGTAGTACAGAAGCACAAGTAACAACAATAGACTTTTTCATAACCAAGCTCCTTGTTGATTCAGAGTAGTTAAACGATATACAGCTCAACTAAAGCAAATGCAGAAAAGATCTTTCTTAAACATGCTCTAAAAGACCGTTTCTGCATAATACTTGTTGTCTATATTAAGCTTCAGCAGAATGATGTAGATTCTACTGATGTATACGAACCTTATTTGACATTCATGGACTTATTTAATCGCAGTCAACACATCCAGCAGCATCTGCTTGAACAATGGACGATCGATATTTTCACATACGCGTACATTCGGCTGTTGACCGAGGCGTCCGTTAATGTCGACGACGCTATACCCGCGCGTCCATTCGCCCTTCGTCTCCACATCGACGAAGTACTCATGCGATTCGGTCATAACGGCTTCATTGGCAGCCACTGCCATCAATAGCGTATCCGGGTGCGTGGTACCATTCAGTCGATGAACCTGCTTGTTAAACTGCATCACTACACGATTCACATCGATGAAAAATTGACCGCCTGATGTACCCAGCGCGGCAATTTCCGCATGATCGTTATCATCCATCAGCGAGTGACGGGTACACATCTCCCAGCCCACCATCGTCGTTGGAATACCGGAGCGCAGCACGATATGCGCCGCCTCAGGATCAACGTAGAAGTTGTACTCTGCGGCTGGTGTGATATTGCCGAGCGCATTGTTCGTACCGCCCATCACGTATAGATGTGGGATTTTCGGTACGATGGTCGGGTCCTTTTGAATCGCCATCGCGATATTCGTCAGCGGTGCAATCGCCAGCAGATGAATCTCACCCGGATACCGATGCACTGTTTCGATTAGAAAATCGACCGCGTGTCCATCTGCTGGGCGCTGGATCGCCTTTGGAAAGTTGGAGCCCCCCATCCCATCGCTACCATGCACATCCTCTACTGTACGATGATGCTCAGCATTCCAGGTGGTCATGAGTGGACGCTCACAGCCTTTGTAGACAGGAATCTGTCCGTTCTCGCCGCCCTTGCCAGCGACCTGAATCGTATATAGCGCATTCTCCACTTCCTGATCGAATTGTACATTACCGCCGGTCATCATAATGCCCTGTACGTCAAAATGATGCAGTGCAGTTAAGATGGCGATCGTATCATCACCAGCAGTATCGGTATCAATAATAGCTTTACGTAGGGTAGTCATATCTCGTTCTCTCCTGTTCTAATATCTATTCTAGTATGGATACATTGCTGTATACGTAGGATTGAGATGGGCAAAGGCTGGTAACCATGTTCAACGTTCATTATGAACAACCATATCCTGATCTACAAAATCTGCTCTGCATCTCTGCCACTTATGGATCGTATAGTCAGAATCGTATCAACCTCGCAGTGCTCGTCCAGTTCGAAGTGCATGCGCCCAGTCGTGTCTTTCATTCTCAGATGCTTGCTGTGCTGCATGTTCCCAATTGTACACCAGCGAGCGATGAGTGACATGCCAGTGTCCATTTGTATAGTCCAGTACAACATAACGAGCATGTGGAGCACGTGATTCCATTACATGATCGTAAGGAAGATCGTCATGGTAGGCGGGCAAGCCGACGCTGCCGGGATTGATCACAATACGTCCATCTGGAAGGTATTTCAGATTCGGTACATGCGTATGCGCGCATAGAATGATCGGCTGTTCGATTCCATGTAGTAGTTGATTCAACTCTTCATCCGAACGCCACTGTGCACCGCTCGGTTCAATCTTTTCCAGTAATGGTACATCGTCCACAGTGGGCTGGGCGTGGAACATATACAAGTCTTCGGTCATCCGTATGAGCGGCAATGCCAACAGCCACTGGATCTGTTCCACGCTGAGCTGCTCAAGCATGTAATCGAAGGTAGCGTTAGGCGGATTCATGGGCTCCGTACGTTTGTGCAAGTGATCGGATTGTCCCTCAACATCTGTGATTCCATTTTCCAGCTCCCGATCCTGATTACCCCGAACCGAAGGGATGCCTCTGGCGATCAGTCGTTCCGCTGTTTCTCTCGGTTGCAAAGGGCCATATACGCTGTCGCCCAGATTGTAAATATCCGTAATACCCTGTTGATCGATATCATGCAATACAGCATCGAGTGCAGCGATATTACCATGAATATCCGCGATGATGGCGATTTTTTGCCCTTCTTTTGCCATGAGATACTCCTCCGTTCTATGGGTGAATCCCTAACGTGAAACGAAATAAAAAACGGGGTTAGCAAAGTACACCAGCCATATGACGCTATACTTCTACTCTTGTAACCTGCATGTACCTCTTCCTATTTGAACAGTGACTTACGATTATTGTAGCCAGTCCGAATAGAAATTCCGGTAGCCTTCCTTCATGATCCGACTGGCAAAGGTAGCAAAGGCATAATCGCGATTATCCTGCGAATACCGTCGCGGAGAAGAAGCCGCCATATTCACCAGTTCAAACCAGTTCTGCTCATTCCCAGCAAACGAATGCGTCGAGCTAATATGGTCATAGCACGGATGCTCAGGCTTGACGACGATCTTGCCCATCGCGAGCGCCTCGGTCAGCGGCATTGCAAACGTATCAAATTTGGAACAGCTCCAGTACACCTTTGCACTGTTCATAAGCTGGAAAATCTCATCCTGAGACAGGGCAAACTGTAGCTTAATATTGGACGGAATATCGTATTTCTTCATACTCTCACGGTAACGCTCGCCGCCAAATACCATATAGACTTCCTTATCCGGGTTACGGCGCGCATATTCCAGCACCAGATCCGGGCGACGATTCTCCTCATCCCGACCAATCCACAAAATCCGGTTATCCACGACCAGATCGGGATTATAATGCCGCTCTGCCAACTCCTCACTGAAGCCGATCGGAATCACATCCACATCGGTAATGCCAAATTGTGCCGCCATCTGCCGTTTTAGAAATGGAGTCTGTACGACCGCTTTGTTGACGATCGTATAAAAGGGCTTCATCATCTCGTAGCCTGTGAGTGCAGGATCAGGGAAGCTATGCGGAAATAGTACACTTTTCGGCAAAAACATATTTAAAAAGGTAAAGCCTGATACCGTGTACAGCACATGCTCAATGCCATGCTGATGAATCTGATCCAGCACAATATCATAATTGACCAGATCGCCCTTCTCATGCTCATAGCCAGGCAACCAGTCATATCCACTGACATGCCGCTCCGGGGAAATAAACACAACCTCCACCCCAAGCTCCGCACTCAGCGCCTTGAGTCGCTCCGCAAACACTCGCGGCCCCTGATTCTCGGCAAACTGGATTTTACGCATTACAAGTCCGATTTTTGTCACGATGTATTTCTTCCTCCCGTCTTGCTGCCATATTCATTACAACTATAGCGATTTTGCTTTCATATGCCAACTGTGAGAGGATAGCGTGACAGCTGAAAAGCCCTGTTGGATACGATGAATAGTATCTGACAGAGCTTTGTCATAACGACGTATTAGATTGTTATATCATGAACAATTGGCATAGTGATGAGCAAGTGCCATGCGCATAATTTGGTTATGATGGATAAGCATGTACAGGTACGTGATATACATGTATACCTACACCGCACCATTCTCCATTTCCTCTATACATTACATTAACGTGTAACTCCATCCGCATCATCGACAGGCGACTGAAGCAGCTTATAATACAAATTCGTCGAATGCAGAACTCCTGTATCGGACATCGCAAAATGCGGAATCTGTCCTGCCTGAATATAGCCAAGTGAGCGGTACAATGTATTGGAAGGGTCGCCATCTCGCGTATCGAGCACGAGCAATATACGATTAGCGTCCGCTGCATACTGCTCGGCCTTCTCCATCAGTAGACGAGCGATGCCGCGGCGACGGAATTGGGGATGCACCATGAGCTTAGCGATGTCAGCGCGATGCATGCCATTCGGTTTACTGCATAGATGAATTTGTACAGTGCCTGCGAGCTGTCCATCGACCTCGGCGCTCAGTACGATCACGTCCGAACCTGGCACATTTCGCCAGTACTGCTCCGCTTCGGCTACCGACACAGGTGGTAGAAAGCCAATCGATGCGCCATCATGCACCACTTCAATGAGCATCTCCGCAAAGGCAGACAATCGACTGTCCAGCTCCTCCAGTTGTTCGATACGAATCTCTTTTTCCATATGGTTTCCCCCTATTATGCGATTACGCTTCAAAGTGATCTGGCTTCTGGTTCGTGTTTATCCTGATCTATTGTACGAATCCGAACCGTTCGACTCGGTTCATGCATAGATGACGATAAGCGACCGAAGCATTTGATCTAAAGTATAGGGGGATCTAGCGGCAGGAAAAAGGGTAAACGATTCAAGATCGTTTCCTCTTTTAGCAGTATGTATCGCTAATCGCGTGCAGTCTCTGCTTCACAGCATCCCGTTTCAGCTTGGGTTTTCATCCTCGTTCGCCAGCCCATTCGATTTGTCAGGCTTCTCCGTAGCGACTACATATAATCGGCTAAAGTCGACCCAGCCTCGCTCATTCATATGAACTCCGCGTAAGAATGAAGGCACGACGACCCCTGCGGAGCGCTCCGCTAGAAATACAGCGCTATATGTCCCCTGCAATAGCGCATGAATACTGCCCAGCCATGTGCTAGCGGATAGCGCAGTGACTTCTTGCTCTGCCCGATCCAGCTGAACTTGCCTAATCCCCTCTACTGCTGGCAAGCTTCTCAGCAGTTGATGAGTTAACGGCTGTACCTCGGTCAACAGCTCCTGCGGCAGCATACGGCGGATCAAACTTCGATTAGAGTGCATATATTCGAGCTGACGATGAAGTTCTCCACCTATTACAGCTTCGAATAATATAATATCGGCTTGTGCCAGTATAGCCTCGCTCATCATATCCGACCAGGATACAATATGTACGGCTATACAAATACCGATGCGACGATAAGCTTCACGTAGCCAGTATGCTGCTTGCTCATGACGCTGAAAGGTGTAGAGCTGGAGCTCGTCGCCAGCATATGCAGATTGCTGGAGCTGCTGAATGGCACGCTGTGGATCATATTCCATGCATGGCGTGGAAGGATGCTCGCTGGACGGATGAGAAAACGCCGAATGATGTGTATCCAACTCGGCTTCGTCGACTGTGGGCGTATCTGCTATACCTTGAGGTGACTCATTCAAAGTTATGTCTGGAGCTATCCAGCGCATATTGTTAACTTTTAACGTCTCATTCATCAGTATCAATCCACGCGCTGGAGCGGTATATGTATTCCCCATCGCGGCAACTAGAGCCTCACGATCTACGCCGTAATAGAGCGCCTGTCGCAGCGCTTCATTCTTTGCCAATATGCCCTGTCTACGATTGAGTATGAGCATCGATACACCTGTCTGCACATTCTGACGTGGCAAATGATCAAAGGCAGTCGTATCCCATTCACCTGTTAATATTGTCAGCATCCCGTGTCCACTACCGAGCGCGACCGCAGCCTCCTGCTCCGGTACGATCAGAATTTCGATCCGATCGATTAACGCTCCTGTACCATAATAGCGATCAAAGCGCTCTAGTACACATCGCCCCACCGTTCGCTCTATTAAGCGATAAGCACCTGTACCGATCGGCAATGCGTGTTCTTTTTGACTATGCTGTCCGATATCCTGAGGTACAATCGAAGCCCCGCTATGCGAAAGCAGCAAGGGCAGCCAGTAATTCGGCTCCCGTAGCGTGATCACAACGGTATATGGATGGCTGTCATGAATAGCGGTGACTTTGTCCAGTAGCCAGCTATGAGCGAATTGCCCTGTCTGTAATCGTTGCAAGCTTGCCACAACATCCTCTGCGGTGAGCAGGCGATCATCGTGAAAACGTATATGCTTGTATAAGTAAAAGCTCCATTGTGTTCCGTTCGCATTACATTCCCAGTCATGAGCAAGACCCGGCAGCAGTGTGCGATCCTCTGCACGGTATTCCACCAATCGACTATACAGCTGATCTACCAGCTGTGTATCAAAGGCAAACACCGCATCCGCCGGGTCGAGACAGACAACTGGACGATAAATGGGAAGCCGTAGCGTTTCAGACTGTTCTGCCTGCGGAGAATGCCCCGTAGTATAACCAAAATACTCACCCAACCAGCTCATAAACGTCGTTTCGACCTGCTCTGGCATATGGGGCTGACGAATCCACGCTAACGCCGCAGCGACATCTCCCCGTTGCACTCGCTCCTTCGCTTCATCCAGTGCCACCTGTGTCCACGATTGGCAAAAGGTTAGCACAGACGTATTCCCGCGTCCTCGCCCGGATACGAATACAATCCAGCCTACCTCAACCAGACGTGCTGTAATGAGACGGGCATTGCGTGTCGTACAGCATAAAGCAGCCGCTAGCTCCGCGATCGTTACATGAAAAGCTTGCTGTTCGCCTTGCTCATACCAATGGCTTCGTAAACGCACATATTCCTCCGCAAGTCGCATATGGCTCCCCCTTTCACTGCTTTAGCGTGATTCTTCTGACCGAGCCGTCCACCATGCCGTCAGACATTGCTGCAAATGCTGCTTTGTCTCGTATTGCTGCGCTAGCAACAGTGCATGCGGCCAGATCGGCGGCTGTTGCTGGAGATCGCTTTGAATTAGTAACAGCATCCAGATCGAATAGATCATCGCATAGAGCAGATAATCGTATTCAAATGCCGCCAGATTCCTGTAATCAACCAGCGCCGCGCGTTGATGCGGCGAATGTGCTGGCGCGGTTGTCACTTCGCTACCCGCATTCCAGTACCGCTTCACTAGCAGATGACGAAGCTTGTCCGTCATCTCCCTCGGAAATAGCGGATGCGACAGATCAATCAAATGATACAGATCCCAGAATAGTGACCCGGCATGACTGTGCTCCCAATCTAAAATAATCAGCTTCCCCTGCGGATTCAGTCCATAATTACCAGCATGCAGATCACCATGCAGCAAAACCGCTGGCTGTGCCGATATGCGCTTCATGACATGCTGAATATCGCTCTGCAATGCGGAAAGTAGCGGCTTCGCCAGCTCTGACCAGGGTAGCGCAGTCGAATCCGAATGCTGCGATAAAGCCAATGAAGCCTCTGCATCATCCATTGAGGTAAGAAGCGTCTGCACGATCGTCTCTACCTGCTGCCAGCGTTCCAGCAGTGACGATGCCGCCTGAGATAGCGGCGGCTTTTGCCCTGTTTGTGGTAGTGACGCGAGATACTGTGGCTCTACTCGATGCCAGCCTGCCATCTGATCAACCATCTGCTCCAATACAGCTGGCGAATGCTGATGCTCCACCACTCCGATATCCTCAACGATCATCCAGCATACGGTATGGATAAGCGGCTCTGTCGGCTCTAACCATCCCCCATTTGATAGCGATTGCTGTAATCGTTCTAGCTCATCGGCTGGTGCAGCATAGGCGATTAATGCCGGATAGACGGGAGCCGGAGCAAGCTGCATTAGCAGTGGCATCACCTGTAGGTACGCCCTAATCTCGCGAAATCGCTCCTCTCCTGACGGCAGTGGTTTATAAATATAACTACGACCATCCTCCAGCCAGAAACGCTGTACCGATAGTCCATGCAATCCGGTATATAGAATTTCAACATGCTGTGCCAGCTGGCGATTCAGTTGACCGTCTGACTGCACGATCTGCGTCCAGTCCCTGTTTATCGATTTCATGTGCAGTCCTCCTTTGCCGATGACGGGTAGACGCGCTTGTTGACTTCTTTATGTATCGACTCGTTAAATAGAAAAGTAGCCCTCGCTCCAAGCACATTCCAGCAAGAGATGTATCTATATATGATGCAGCAACTGGCTCATAAACGCAAAAGCATGTGATCTATTGATTAATATGCGTAGGATCAAGGTAGAGCACAGACACCTGCTTTTTAGCATACGGGTTACGATACATGAAGCTGTGAGTGCAGCCTGATCTGAAATGGATCAAATACGGTAGTGCAGTATGTTTTAATTAGTATGCTTCAGTTCAACGAAAAGCTTCTATCGCGCGTATCCCAACCCAGCACACACAAATAAAGCCCGCAGAGCTAGATGTACATCATCTAACTCCACGGGCTGATACGATCGACTACAGCATACTCGTTATGATTAGTCTTTACGCAGTGGACGACCTGCACGAATATCGTCGGTCATGCCTGGATAAGGAGCAACCGAGATCACTTCTTCATTGTCTACGCCTGCATTTTCGATAAAGGTAATGTCGGCAAATTCAGGCACGACATATTTTGGATACGTTTCGTATTTAAGGCGCGATTCTTCCATCAGCGCGATATGATCATTTTGGAAGCATACGGTAATATCTGGACGCTCATGCACCCATTTTGGAAAGAAAATAATACCGTGCATGCGTTTTTCTTCGGGCATAAAGTTCAGGGATACGTCTGTGCCTGTTGGCTCTGTCCACGATACTTTATATACGCCCTTGGTCAGTTTTACCAGATCGACCTCCTGATCGCGAACCCAGCGGCCTGCAACCATACCGGAGTGAATACGGTAATCGATGGTGTGGTCATTTTTAATATAAATCTCATACTCCCAGCCATTCTCATACGTATAGATCATATGACTGCCTACAAAGTTTTCCATTGTTAAGCACCAGCTTTCCGTTATGATGATGGGTGTAGCAGTGAACATGACTTACATCAAGCATGCTCGGTGAACGATGTTGATCAACAGCGGAAAGTATGAGCATCTCGTTCACCAAACATGTAAATATCAACATGTTTATTTTATCACGATCATATGCTATGGTCAAATGTACATATAAATTACTAATTGAAGGAGATATTACCTGTGCGAGTATTAAAATATGCCATTCTCGGTCTGTTATATCGTCAAGAATATAGCGGTTACGATATCACCAGTCAGTTTAAGCAGGAAATCGGCCAATTTTGGAGTGCAAAGCATAGTCAGATCTATCCAGAGCTGCGCAAGCTGGTCGATGAAGGTCTGGTGGAATTTCGAACACAGATTCAAGGGGAAAAGCTGGAAAAGAAAATGTACACGATCACCGAGCAAGGTCGGCAGGAGCTACTGGCATGGGCTGCCCAGCCTGAATCCTTACCGGAAACGGAAAAAGATGAGTTTATGCTAAAAATGTACTTTATCCATACCCTTTCGCCGGAGCAAGCGCGGGCACTGTTCGAGGATCAATTGCAACAGCGGCGGGCGAAGCTGGCTTATTTGCAGCAGCGGTACGAGAGCCTTATGCCTGTATTTGCGAAGGAGGAGAATGGAGAGAAGCATACGCAAGCTACCCATGGACAGACAGCTAGCGATACTGCACCGCTTGCATTTCACAATCCGAATCTGGGGCATTATCTTGTGCTGACCAAGGCGATGGCACGTGAGCAAAGCTATGTCGATTGGCTGGAACGCCATATGAAGCTGTTCGTATAAGCCGATACAGCTATTCAGCTTGTCCTGTGAACAAGTGCCTCAGCTATGGATCGAAGATCGAATGAAACGGATTGGGGCATCAGCACCATATCGCATATTGAAGGAGTGTAGGAGAATGCGTAAGCATATTATTCGTACGATTATGATTAGTGAATCCAATGCAGCCATATTTCATGGAAAGCTCACCGAAGTTATTAATGATGCGCAAAGCTATGATCTGGAGGTGGATGTACAGTACAGCACCGCCATGCTCCCCCCTCCCCAGTCTATGAATCCGAACCATACTCATTCATTGAGAAACCAGGTCGCGTTATCCGATTCGATTATGCATACTGCGCTCGTTCTAGTTTATGACTATGTATAATGATGTTTTAATTTGATCTATTGTCCTCTGGCATATAAAAAAGACTGTTGATCACTCGTATCAACAGTCTGAATCGTTATGCATATCATATTAGGGTAGCGGTCAAAGATATTCGGTATAAAAAGCCTGGAGCTTATCGACCGCCTGGTTCACTGGTTCCAGCTGGTCGTACAGATCATAATGACTCGCTCCCTCCATCATGAATAGATCCTTATGAACAGAGGCAGCTCATATAGCTCCAGTCCATCTGCATACGATCCGTATGCTCCCTGTACATTGCCGATAATCACCTATAGAGGGACGCTAAGCAGCTGCTCGATCATATGAAAAGCGTCAAAATAACCGGATGGGATAATATTCAACGCAATCAGAACTCTTCGTATTCCGCTGGGTCTTGATCCCACAGACGCTTATTATCCTTACTAAACGCGGAAATAACACGCATCTGCTCGTCGGTCAGCTCAAAGTCAAAAATGCTCAGGTTTTCCTTCTGATGCGCTAGCGAGCCTGCCTTCGGAATCGGAACCGCGCCAAGCTGGGTATGCCAGCGTAAAATAATCTGCGTTGGCGTTTTGCCGTGGGCTTCGGCGATTGCTCGGATACCTTCGTCCTCCAGTACACCTTCTCCGCGTCCACGACCAAGCGGGCTCCATGATTCGGTAACGATGTTATGCTTCTCATGGAACTTACGCTGCTCCTCCTGTTCAAAGTACGGATGCAGCTCGATCTGGTTCAAGCAAGGCACCACACCCGTTTCCTGAGTGATCCGCTCCAGATGCTCTGGCAAAAAGTTACTCACGCCAATCGAGCGCACATAGCCGCGCTTTCTCGCTTCGATCATCGCCTGCCATGCTTCGACGTATTTATCGGTTTTTGGATTCGGCCAGTGGATGATATACAGATCGAAATAGTCCAGCCCTGTGCGCAGCAGCGATTCTTCAATCGTCACCAGCGCCTGATCATACGCATGGCGGCGCCCGGGCAGCTTGGAGCAAATATGTAGCTGATCGCGCGGCACCGAGCTATCCTGTATTGCCTTGCCAACCGCTCCTTCGTTTTCATAATTAAACGCCGAGTCGATCAGACGGTAGCCGGTATCGATCCCCTGCCGAATCGCATCAGCACCCGCATGGCCGTTGAGCGAGTACGTGCCCAATCCAATCGCAGGAATTTTATGTCCATCGTTCATCGTGATCATCGGTACATTGCTGGTCATATCGATCATCCTCCTTTGAATGTATCTCGCTTTTACTCGATTGTATCTATCCTTTACTCAGGGTATAGATCGCATTAGCCTTACCCTAGCACTTTAAACATACAGCAGCAGCAAAGAAACCCATCTTTTTACATTGGTGATGGGTTTCTTGATAAGGAGAACAAGCTAGTTCGGCTATATTCGATTTGACGATGATTGATTGAGATACATAGACGTGTCAACACGGTTATAGTGTGTGCAGGTCGATCATTATTCAGTCGATAGGGTTAGAAAGGCCTTATATCTACATAGCCATTGCAATCATCTATACATAAAATAATTCGATTATTATACATTTATAGCGATTTAAACTATCAAAAAACCCGCTTTCCCATCCAATCGGTGGGAGAGCGGGTTTTTCATCATTCCTTTTAAAATGAACGCATTCATTGCATCATCTTATTGGATTCTGTCATGCTATCGGAGCGCCTAACTGCGCGCAGTATATTCGCTTATTCTCTACCGCTTGATCGCCTTCGTCCAGAATCCTCCATGGAATTCACGCGGCTCAACCATGATCACAAATGCTTTTGGATCAATCTCTAAAATGTTTTTGTACAGATTCTCGCGGTTTTTACGCTTCGCCAAAATCTCCATCATAATCCGTTCACCGTCACGACCGTGACCGATCCAGGCAGTAACGCCATAGCCCTTATCACGTAGCACCTCAGCAAGCTTGTAGTTTGGTGCATCGCTGATTACTTTAACCGTAATATAGCCGAGTGCGATCTTTTCCTCGATCCATGAGCCGAGCAGAATGCCCATGCCATACCCGACGGCATACACGATCAGACTTACGATCTGATCCAGGTAGCTGAGCACCATATTCAAACCAACGACATAAATGACAACCTCAATCGTCCCGATACTGGCGGCGATATATTTCTGACCTTTGAGTGTCAAAATCGTGCGTAGCGTATACGCGGTTACATACACGATCTGAATCGCAAAAATAAACAGTAAAATCGTAAACATTCCCCAAAACACCTTTCCGGGTCATTCCCTCAGCTTCCTCGCGTGCCTATCGTCTGCACGCTGCATAACCTACCGTCAGAGCAGCAAGGTTCCGCCAAAAATCGTCTTTTTTTCAGCTATGGAACCGATCGACCTCCTGCGCTGCGGAACACTTTCAAGAGTAAAATAAGAACATAAGTTCCCTTCAATATACCTTATCTCCATCATCCGATCATAAAGGAGCTGCATCATATGTCAGTCATTTTACCGTTAAGCGAACAATACAGGCAGCGGCTACGGCAAGCATCCTGGCGGATGCAATACCGCGCCAAGACCCGATTATATCACGAAAATTTAAGTTTAAATGAGCAAATTGACCCTTTTTCCGTAAAATCCGATGAAATGAATACCATTATTACACAGCAATGGATCGATAGCCTTCCATGGGAAAAGGCACGTACGATTATGACGTGCCTGTATATAGAAGGACAGAGCGAGCAAGAACTGGCAGCCAAGCTGCACATCAGTCAACAGGCGGTGAATCGATGGAAACGCAAAAGCATCCAGTACCTCTCCCAGACCTACAATTCATAAGCCTACTGGAACAGGCACGTCGCCCGGATGGACAGCAGGCGATGCTGGAGCTGCTGGACTATTATGAGCCAGAAATGCGCCAGCTTAGCCGCTATATGCCGATGTCGCGCGAGGATGCCATGCAGGCGCTTCGTTTGGAGCTGATTGAGCTGCTCAAAGCCGAGCAGCTCTAATCCGGCTCGTCAGTTGATTGTATTCGCCATTTGCTAACGATGATCCATTGTAGTTCATACCTGCATCATTTATAGTTGCGGAGTTTGTGTACACCCGGTTCATATATCTACAGTTCGTTTATCTACAATTCATGTAGCAATCGTTACTATAGTTTCCTACCTTTCGCTGCGATAATCCCATCAAGACGTTGGCGGCTGGAGCACTTCCTCTTCCACTTCCTCCGGCCAATGAAGCTGAACGCCGCGGTTCTCTAGCAGCTCCTGATAACGACTCACATGCTCAGTCGAAGCGTATACCTCCTGCGGTGTCAGTTCATTCGCGATCGCATACGCCGCTAGATAGCCTGCGGCTTCGCCGATATTCCACTCGACTGGATGCAGACGATAGCAGCCACCAGCAATCTGGGTCATGCTAATATTTTTGCAGGCTGGTAGCAGGTTCGTCATCCGTACAGGGATAAGCGAGCCCAGCGGAATCTCAAACGGATAGTTCGGAATGTAGAATGTCCGATGCGTCACTACCGTTGGATGCAGATCGAGTGAATAGCTACCGATGCCGACACTATCCTCATATCGCTTGATCCCCTGCTCTCCGCGTAGCTCCTTGCTCACATCATGCTCAGTGATCGTATACATGCCCTTGATGCGGCGCGATTCACGAATGTATGGCGCCTTCGCCAGCCCATCCTCTGTACCGAGAATATCACCACGAAGACGAATCCCTGGATAGCCCTTGCCGCCGTCTAATCGCGGCGCTTCCGTTTGTAGCCAGTAGACGAGCGATAAAGTTAATTGACGCGCACTTTCCAGATTGGGCAGTCGCTCCTGTAGGGGTACTCCAGTCACTGGAGACGCATAGTAATCATTCATCGCCCAGTTGAGTAGCGATACTTCTGCACTTAGCTTTTCCGTCCAGATTGCTGGATCGACGATGCGGCGATAATCCCACAGCGACGTCACGCCCTGCTCATTCGGGAATAGGGTGAATTCTTTGAGCTTGCTCGTATCATTGGCATCTGTAGCGTACCAGCTCAGAATCGGATACTCGGAAAAAGACGGCTTGTACGCCTTCCAGTAATCGTATTCTGCTGGACGCTCGATCGTAAAGTCACCACCCTCGATATAATCAACTGCGGCTACATGCGTGATTGATTGCATATCCAGTGGATCGGCTTCGTCCAGCGCATGCGGCTCATCTGTATCCGAACGCGCCTCCGCTCCGCTCACATACTCGGTTCCACTCAGCTCTAGCAGATCGCCTTCATCTGTCCCATCCAGATAATAGCTACCAAACAGTGTCGTATAGCTAGCTACGCCAGCCGGGGCATGGTCGTTCTTTTGCACAGTGACGGATACGATCCGATGCTGCTCGGTCACTGCCTCTACAGGCACAGTACCATACAGAATGCGAATTCGTCCGGTATTCACATAGACGGACAGCATGTCCTCCAGCACCTGAAGTGCAATTTTCGGCTCATGGGCAAGTCGACTGACCCAGCCATTGCCGGGATTCAGGATTGGATTTTCCAACGCTTCCTCGGTTAATGGATAATTCAATCGATAAAATTCACGCACGCGCTCGCGGAATTCGATAAATGTACCCGGTGCGCCAATCCCTTTTTCAATCCAGCGATGCTCATCTGGCGGAACCGCCTGCGAGGTGAGCTGTCCGCCGATCCAATCGGTAGGCTCGGTTAAAATGACATGCAAGCCCTGCTTGGCTGCTGCCAGTGCTGCCAGTGTTCCACCGAGGCTAGCTCCGATGACGATCACATCGGCTTGCAGGGTTTCGTGGTTGGACTGCTTGTGCGCAGGGTAGGTCGATTGTTGTTCGGTCATAGGTATGATCTCCTTTCGATTATAAAAAATCATTGGCTATACTTGCTGGATTTAATGGGATGCTGGGGCTTACACCACTCCGGTAAGGAATAAGGGGACGGACTCGGGTGGAGCCGCGGGAATCTACTGGAGTAGGATAGAATGTAGATTCCCGCCCCTCCAAAATCGTCCTTTCCCCTTATTTCCTTTCCTCCGTTCCACTATGCTCGCAGTATAAACATTTAAATCATACAAGTACGTGAGCCTGAGCCGTAAAAATGTACGACTTACTATTCATGTAAATAAAAGGGTGATTTATACAATCAAATGAATGCTCAATGTACTTCTTATTTCATAATGTACCTTTCACCTATATTGATCAGACAGCTCGTAAGATGCACACAGATAACATTACTTACATTTATTATTCACTATGTTTGTTACTCATTATGAATGAATCGATAGGATGTCCAGCCCTTCCATTACTTACCCTTTACTTATTGTTCCTGTCTCGCCTTTACGGATAAGCCGACCTCGAACATTCGATTCCAGGGCATGTAGCAATCCAGAATGTCGATGGTGTAGCCTTCCTGTGTTAGATATTGGGCGATGAATTGTTCCAGTCCTTCTTTGACCATGACGGATACGTGTCCGCGTGGGCCGTCGAGGTTGAATTTATCGAGTCCGAGTTCTTGGATTGGGCCGTTGCTCAGTGCTTTGCGTACGATGGAGTCGTAGCCGAAGTCTTCGACGTAGCGCAGTGCCAGAAAGTTCATCTGGCGCTGGGAATGTCCGTATTGGGCGAACAGCATCGATTGGGCAATGACGGTGCCAAGTGTGTTGGAGCTTGTATTCCAGCCAGCATAGCCGCCTAGCTGATACAGGATGCCCTGTTGATGGAGCAGATCGAGCAGCTCCAGGTCGCCGCCGTTGGCATAGGCGATATCGGCGATGGCGACAATCGGATGATGTAAACGCGATGATCGCCATCCTTTATCATCTGGATGGGTGGGCGCTTCTGTCCCATTGGCGATGCTAGTAGCTACTCGCTGCTGTCGCAGCAAGTAGGCGGCGTATTCGACCAGCTCAACAATGCCGCGCTCGGTGTCGTAGTTCGGTGACGGTGTGCCTTGATTAACCGCCTCGCCCATTCGTTCGCCCGGTGTATTGAGTAGTAGCACGACATCTGCTTCCTGCTGACTGGATACCATCATGCCACCAGCAGCGATGATCTGGTATTTGAGCGTTTCCAGCAATGGACGATCCTCGTATGCCGGGACAATCTGCGGGCCGCGTACAGAGCCGAAGCGTGGGTATACACGCGGTGTGTAGCCATTCAGCGTATTTAGCATTCGAGCGATAAGCGTACAGCCGACCTCATCCGCGCCAGGGTACATGTATACCTTCGTTCCAAGCTGACGCTCGCGAATGCCAGCACGTACTCGCTGCTGATCGCGTGCAGTATAGCCATACGGTGCAGAATCATCCTGCGGGAAAATCAGAAAGTCGATCGTTCCGTCTGCCACATATTCCAGCGCCAGCCGATTCGCTTCGCGGTTTACGGCACGACGACCAAGATAATCGTCCAGCACCTCCTGTGGCAGTCGGCGATTAATATCGTCCAGCTCACTTTGCTCTGCTGCCGTCAGCTCCTGATGCTCGGATAGATGCTCCAGATAGCCTTTTCGGAAAATCTCTCTGCCCCAATCGGCATAATAATCCGGTTCTTCATCTGAGGATGAATATTGCGGACAGCGCATAATGAGCTGAAAGGCATAAATGATCAGCTCCGGATGATTCGCCTTTAGCTCACGCAAGCGTGATAGTCTTCCCGCAATCGTAGCTGCGCTCAGTTCATGCAAGCGTGACGGTACGATGCCGCCATATAGTAGCGTATCCAGCGACAATACGGCTCCAGCCGCTCCCTGACTCTCCATATCGGTCCATGTCCATAGTCGATCTGTATCGGCAGACTCCTTTTTATGCCCCATCCATTCCAATGGTGGACGCACTGGCTCCACATCGGTTGTGCGAACGAGTCGATAGGGGAAATGGTAGTTACATGGCCGCTCGTCCAGCGGCATGATGATGATTTTGGCGGTATGCTCTGTATTATTACCGATACTCATGTCGTTACAGCTCCTCTCGCATAATCACACCACCAGCCTGCTCGGCTGCACAGAGTCTGGCACATTTGCCACTCTGGCCCGATACAGGCTGGCTCCATTCATCCTACAATTTACAATACAGAATACTGATTCCATAGTAGCGATTAACGCTCTGTCAACGGGCGAAAATGAACTTATGCCTCCACCCTGCATGTTTGTTCTAACTCGGAAGCTCGTGCAATATCATCACTTTCAACAGATAACAGAGCTGATGCTCCTTTACCTTCTATCTGTTTAACCCATTGCTCGCTACGGCATCAGCCCTTCACTGCACCCGCCAGGCCTTCCATATAATAGCGCTGGGTAAACAGGAATACGACGATAATCGGAATAACCGAGATGATCGTACCTGCTGCAATCCAGCCAAAATTATACGAAAATTGTCCGTTAAGATACGTGAGTGCAGCCGCCAGCGGATACTTTTCCGGGTCATCCAGTACGACGATCGGCCACAGAAAGTTATTCCAGAACGCCATCACTTCCAGCAGTAGAATTACGGCGATCCCCGGCTTCACAAGTGGCAAAACCAGCTGCCACCAGATGCGTAACTCTGACGCGCCATCCATTTTACCAGAGTCCCGAATCTCAGATGGAATACTGAGAAAGGTCTGCCGCATCAGGAAAATATTAAATACCGATACGGCCGCAGGCAGCACAACGCCAAGATACGTATTCCCCAGATGCAGCCACTGAATCGTCAAATAATGAACGATCATCGCGGTCGCAGATGGAATGATCATCGTTGCGATCAGAATCGCAAATACCGTATCCCGCCCCTTGAATCGGAACAATGCAAGCGGATAGGCGGTCATACAGGACAGAATAATATTGGCGACTACGCCCATCGCAGTAATCATTACCGTGTTCATAATGTAGCGCGGGAAATTCATATAATTCCATACCTGCGCATAGTTCGCAAAATCAATAAATGTCGGCAGAATCGCTGGCGGATTGGAAAATACATTTCGCCCCGGCATTAGCGATACGCTGAGCAGCCATAGGAATGGGCCGGTCATTAGTAGCGCGATCAGAATCAGCAGCGCATAAATGAGCGTGTAACGAATAACCTTTTTCACTATACGCAGAGTAGCAGCGGACGACAGGGTATGCTCACGAGAATGCTCCATCGCTTTGTTCATGAGTAGGTCTGTACACCGCCTTTCCGGTTCAGACGGAACACGACGATGCTCAGCGCACCGATAATCACACTAACGATCAACCCCAGCGCAGACGCATAACCAAAATTGAACTGCTCCAGACCCTTCTGGTAAATGTACAGGCTGGAGGTTAAGGTCGCGTTACCTGGACCGCCCTTCGTCAGCACGAACATTTCGTCAAAGACACGAATCGCACCCATAAGAGAGATCAGTGTACAGAACAGAATATGCGGACGTAGCAGCGGAATCGTAATCCGCCAAATCATCTGCCCGCGATTTGCGCCATCGATCATCGCTGCTTCATACAGCTCGGACGGAATCGATTGAAGTCCAGCAAGGTACAGCACCATATAGTAGCCGAGACCTTTCCAGAGTGTGATAAACATGAGCGCATACAGCGCTGTACTGCTCGTGGAGAGCCAGCCGACCTGCTCCTGAATAACGCCAAGCTGCATCAAAATATAGTTGACCACACCGTTGCTGCTGAACAGCCAGCTCCACATCAGAGCGACAGCGACCATCGAGGTTACGACTGGCACATAATAAGCGGCGCGAAACGCTTTGATCAGCGGCAAGCGTGTATTGACCAGAATCGCCATCAAAATCGAGATAATCTGAATACACGGCACAATCAGCACGTACACGAGCGAGTTCCACAGCGAGGTGAGGAAGCTGCGATCGTGCATGGCAGTTACATAATTTTCAAAGCCTACATAATGCGTTTCCCCAATTACCGAATAATCGGTCAGGGATAGCGGAATGCCGTAAAGAATTGGCCACAATACGAATACGGCGACAATCAGCAAACCGGGAGCCATAAAAGCCCACGCGGCAAACGTCTCTGTTCTCATCCATCTTGTCATGCTCGTCCACCACCTTTTCAGGGTCAGTCCGTTCTCATTTCCAGATGATATGAATCATGATGATCTGCTATTTGCGTCAAAGGTTGCCCGGGTACACGTGCCTTCTGTTACTGCTTGAGAATCTGATTAACTTCCTGCTCTGCCATGCTCAGCCCCTGCTTAGGGTCTTTACCATTCAGGAAAATCTCCTGTAGCTGCACGGCAATTGCAGAGTTGATATCGCCAGCATTCGGCACGCCGACCATATAATCGACAGCTTTATCCAGACTTTCTGCCGAAGCGACCTTGGCCTGCGCTTCGAGTGAATTGTTATTTTCGGTAAAATACGCATCCTTGATCGATGCCTTCGTGCTCGGCAGTGTATTCGCTGCCTTCGCAAACGAGGTCTGATTTGTTGCGTCGGTGATGAATTTGGCAAACTCTGATGCCTTCTCCAGATTGGCTGACTTAGCAGGTACAACCAGATTCATCGTGTTGGACAGACGCACATCAGCTTTACCCGTTGGTAGCGGTACAGCAATCGTATTCTGGTACACATCCGGTGCGGCTGTTTTAATAAAGTTAATAAAGGTAGGGCCTGCAATTTCAAAGGCAGTTTGCTCACTGGAATAGTATTGAATTTGCTTATCAAAATTAGCATCCTCACCGACCAGTACGCCCTGTTGAATGAGCTGCTGCATATTTTGGATCATTTGCAGCGCTTGAGGTGTATTGAAGGCAGCAGCCGTTTTATCGTCGTTCAGGATTGAAATGCCTTCTACCGGGAACAATCGTGCGGCAAAGGTTAACGCATAGCCGCTCGCTCCGGTTTTCGCCTTGATCTCACGTGCCCATTCATTTAGCTCATCACGCGTTTTTGGCGGATTGGATGGGTCGAGGCCTGCCTGCTTCACGAGCCTTGTGTTCATGTACAATACCTCGGTGCCGGTATACCATGGCAGGGCGTATGGCTTGCCACCAAGCACGGTGGAGTTAAAGATGCCATCAAAATACGATTGCTTCTCCTCATCGCTCAAATATGGCGTAAGATCCGCCAGTGCTCCCTTGGAAGCCATCTGATTGGCAAATTCCGTGTTTAAATTGACCACATCCGGTACGTTACCACTCGCAATTCCGGTTAATAGTTTATTGGAGATGGCATCGTATGGATAATCACTCCATTCGACCGTGACGCCGGGGTGGTTTTTTTGGTATTCTGAGATTAGATTATTAAAATAATCGTTAAACGTCGGTTGCAACGCAATCGTCCAAAACTTAATCGTTACACGTCCATCTTCTTCCTTACTACTTCCGGCATCCGATCCGCACGAACTGAGCAAAGAAGCGAACAGGACAGCCAGCAGACTAAATAGGGTTAACCGTCTCATTTTCTTGTTCACAGGCTTCATTCCTTTCATAGTTTCAATCAGCTTCTCCTGCTCTACCATTTCCGTACTCTAAACATATGTAGCTTGCATGGGAAAATTCTTTTCCATCTTCTTCCCTGCCCTTGTCACGCATTATATCAAATTAAAATGTAACAAAAAAGGGATGAGCAGGAATTAAAAGGGAATCAAGCACACAGTACAGCGTACCATGGCTTAATTATCAGCGAGGAAGGTGAATTAGATGCAGCCTGCATGGATTTTACTGGCAGTCGGAATTGCCGCAATATTGTTGGTCGCCGTCTGGATCATCCTGATGCTGTTTTCCCAGCCGCGTAAATGGACCAACCATCATACACCACGGCCAGATGATTCGCTTCCGCCCCTACCAGTGGAACGGGATACGACACCACGCAATGTGGTCGATCTTGCCGACTTTCGCCAGCGTCGCAGCACACCGGGTAAGGAGAGCAAGCGTGCGAACCAATCACCCGAGCAATTGCTCAAACGCGATCAAGTACACGAGCATAAAAAGGCAGTTCCTGCAACCGTCAGACCGCTTCCTTTATCCAAGTCAGGTGAGCTACCTAAGGTACGCCTGCAAAAATGCTCGTATTGCAAGAAAGAAGTTCATCGACTAACCTTCTATGCTACAGATAATGGCGGTCTGGTTGGCGTATGTAAAGATTGCGAGCCTATCGCCAAACGTCAGGATCTGCTGCCGCTATAGAGGCAACATGGCAGTACATGCAACAGGATAATTTACAGAAAACAGGTGAGAACGATGCAGCATATTTATCCGGAATCAGCAGCAGCCGCTGCCGGTGAAGTCGACCCGGCTCAGGAGCACGATGCACACGCGGCAGAACAAGCCTCAGGTAAGGTCTGTTCTCGCTGCGGCCAGATGCATCCGCTCTCCCATTACTTGAAGCGCACCGGACGCAAGTCTGGACGAGCAAGACGGCGCGGCACCTGTCGGAACTGCCGCAAACAATTAAAAGCCGCCAAAATCGACGGTTCCAGCTCTATTGCGCCATCGCAGGCAGAGATTACACACGACGAAGCGCATCTTGCAGCCACTTATACGAATGCTTCCCAGCATCCCGCTCATTCAGCGGTAGATCATACTGATAATCCTTCTACCCCTGCCATCGGTCATGAGAGAGGTTCATCGATCGTCACCGCTCGCCCTGTTCGCAGCCTGCCCTCGATCGAAGCCAGCGATATTCGTGGTCATGGTCTGGATCTGTCGATTCTGCGTCCAACTCGCCGCGGGATCGTACACATGCGTGGACGCACGGACAAAGGTCGCCGCTGGCATCAGGAAACCGATATGGAGACGGCGATTACACTCGTTAAGGAATATGCCGCTGTCGTCGTCAATCGTCATACGATTCGCCGACTGTACAGCAACCGTTCCTTTCGCAAATATATTTTAGAGCGAGATCACTATACCTGCTACTTCTGCGGTGGGCCCGGTGATACGATCGACCATCTGCTACCACGTGCAAGAGGTGGACACACCACACCGCTCAATTGTGTGTGCGCCTGCAATCTGTGCAATCAAGCCAAAGCCGATCATGATCTGCACCATTTTATCCAGCCTGCTGATGCGGAAGCATAACATGCATAGTGTGCTGCATTCCATCGGTTCCCATTTTTAGTATTGAAGCCGCTTTCGTAATGCATTATGATAAAACCATCATACGCAGAGCGTTGGAGGTCAGGATGAACAAATATCAATTCATCTGGTGTGAGGGAGTATGCGGCTATGGCGGCGTCACCTCACTTGCAGTCATGGCGATGCATTATATGGATCATACCTTTACACTGACGCTGGACGGCATTTTAGGTGAAATTTCGCGTACCGTACCCCTCTTTTTGTTATGTGGTTATTTGCTAGGTGAGCTCATCTGGCGCTGGAAATCCGTCCGCTCTCAACCCGATAAATAAACTTCTATTCGCTGCAATAGATAGGATGTATCCATAGGAGCTTGAACAAGCCTCAAGCTCTACACAATCGAAAGCCCTGCATCAACAAATCTGACCGTTTAAATTAACGGCCTGAATTGTTGATGCAGGGCTTCGCTTTTATGATCGCTGCATCGACTGGTGCTGACGGAGGCATGCGCTTCATACTTGCACTACTGTGCGGATGTGCGGACTTCGCCTCATCCCATCATTCACGGTCATTGCGTTTCCAATCATCCGCTGACTGCGGCTCATCCTCTTGCTGATCCTGTCCGCTATCGTTCATCGACGATGACTCTTCAGAATACTCATCCGTACGAATCGGCAGCTCCACTGTCTCGAATTGACGAATCAGCAGCTCCAGATGCTGTTCGATCACCTCAAGGGCTCCTTCCGCTGCATGCAGATCGATTGGCTCCTCTAAAAGTAATAGTCTTGCATGCTCCAATGATTGAAAGCTTTGCTCCTGAAAGGGACGAATCTGTAGATGATCTAGCGGCAGCTCGGTGAGGCGACTGGCAATATCACGATGATGACTGCTCAACGCTTCCCAGCGCTCCATATCCAGCTTTTTACGTAAATCAAGCTCCTCAGGATAGCTCATTAGCGCGAGACGCTGCTCCTGTAGCCGCTGAATCGCAGCACTAATCTGCAAGCTATCCTCATAAGCACGCGCATAATGCGGCGTCTTCCCGAGCAGATTATGCACAATTTGCGGGCAAAGTCGCTCCATCCGTTGCAGTAAATGCTGCATATCCTCGTAGCGCTCCTGCTGCTCATTCAGATGATGCACCGCATAATGCCCTTCCAGACTTGCCCATTCACGGGCATGCCAATCCGGGAGCGATTCATATTCTTCTATCGTTCGTTCCGCTTCCTCCGATACCTGCATCGCCTGCTGACGAAAACGGAGCATATCCTGTACTAATCGCCGTGCCTGCTGAATATGGCTGTCCAGTGTTCGCCTTGCTGCCATCGCACCGTTACGATCACCACGAGCCTGTAGCTTGCGCATACGTTGCTGATCGGTACGCGCCAGCTCCAGCAGGGCTAACGGATTCTCATCTCCACCTGTATACAATCCTTCACGGGCAATCTGTGCTTCCAATTCATCGGCGATTCGATCCAGATCGTAGGTAGCATCGATCGACTGAGCGGCTACTCGCTCCTGCTCCTGTGCTTGTTTTCCAGGTACAACGGTGGTGGATGCGGCTGAGGTCGCCGCCGCTATCACGTCAGCAGGCACCGTACCATGAAGTAACGCATGCTGCTGCTCCAGTGGCACCAGCTGCTCCTCAATTAATAGTAGGTCGTGCTCTAATCGCCCAAGCTCTAGCCTGGGACGTGAAAGGGATAGCATCGGCAGGCGAATCGCTCGCACAGCTGAACGGCATTGCTGTGTCTGTGCAAGCTGCTGCTCTGACTCCTGCCGTAGCTGAGATTGCAGCATACTTTTATCCTTGCTCCCACCGCTGGCAGCGATATCCGTATTGAGCACCTCCGAGCCGAGCAGAACGGCGATTCGATGCTCTATTTTATTAATGCGTCGCTGAAGTGCTGTTCGGCGCCGAAGCAGCTTACGCCGGACGGACAAACGCCGCCATATTAGTACAACAGTAGCCAGTACGAGCAGAAGCAAAATGCCTGCTCCAATCTGAAGCACAAGCTGACGCTTATGATGCAAATTCTGATTTTGCTGCTCGCTTAGCTGTGGTGCCTCTGAAATCACAGGAGACTGTATACTCTCATCCTGATGCGCTCCATGCGTGTCTTTTCCGGATACCGGCCCTAATCCGTTAAGATATTCACTGATCGCAATCACACCACCAGCCACATCACCTGTTTTCGCGTAAGGTACAAACTGTGTATCGGTTACGCCACGTACCGTGGCTGCACGGCTTGCGGCAATTCGCGCAGCCAGCTCATCATTTTCAAATGCCATATGCACAAAATTCGGATTCGTCGTGATCAATAGCAGGAGCTCGTTGGAGCCCAGATCGAATTCATCATACAGCTGATCAACCAGCTTCATGCCTGCTTCCTCGGTATAACCTGATACGGTCATTACATACAGCTTATAATGATGATTCGCTAATGCTTGATTCATCCGCTGAATATCTTTATCGCTAAATAGCCCGGCATCGTCTTTTACATGATTGTTCACATAGGGACTGGCAATCGCAATATGGCTCGGCAGTGCT
This sequence comes from Paenibacillus hunanensis, assembly GCF_014645615.1. Lineage (GTDB taxonomy): Bacteria > Bacillota > Bacilli > Paenibacillales > Paenibacillaceae > Saccharibacillus > Saccharibacillus hunanensis. Next base: position 439,802 of record NZ_BMMB01000002.1, read on the forward strand.
GGCAATGCCACACCGGCAATAAGCAAACCGAGCAATATCATATATACCCATCGAAATAACCTTTCCATCTGGCTCCCCTTTATATGTTCAACTCCAGAACGCCTGGCGTTCGAGTATGATAAATTGAAATCGTATCCATCCATTATTATGATACAATTATCGCCAAGACACAAAGCACGAATAGGAGCATCTCGCTCCTAAATGAATAGAATTTACCGCGATTGAGCGCGAAAGGAGCTTGTATGAACACCTCTATTGCAAAAGACACCTCGTCGGCACGCCTACTGTCGTTGAATACTGGATTACCTGTCCATGTGGAATGGAATGGCAAATCGGTCTATACCGGCTTTATCAAAACACCGTCTAGTGAGCCACTTCACATAAGCGCGGAAGGCATTCAGCAGGATGGTCAGGGTGATCTTAAAAATCACGGCGGCCCGGATAAAGCAGCCTGTGTGTATTCGGCGGATCACTATTCCTGGTGGAGTGAACAGATGAATCGTCCATTTGAGCCCGGTGCCTTTGGAGAAAACTTTACCGTTCAAGGCTTGCAGGAGCAAGACGTCTGTATCGGGGATACATACCGGATTGGCACGGCAACGGTTCAAGTGAGCCAGCCCCGTCAGCCCTGCTTCAAGCTCGCCGCGCATCTGGAGCGTAATGAAATGATCCTGCGTGTGCGCGATACGGGCTATTCTGGCTTCTATTTCCGCGTTATTACACCGGGTACGATCCAGGCAGGTGATACCTTCACCTTGCTCAGCCGTGAGGGAAAGGGTACGACGATCGCTGAATGTAATCGTGTGCTGTATCACGAAAAAGGCGATACGGCAGCACTGCGACAGCTGCTGGATGAGCCTGCTCTGGCGAAATCGCTGCATAAACATTTGAGTAAGCGTTTGGCGGATTGATATTAAATGGATATTAGAGTGATTCTGGATGGATATAGGTTGGATGTAGGTTGGACTCCAGTCAATATGCTGGATACATTGGCTGCTGTACGCTGATATACAGAAATGTCAGCCGCGTGATGCACCGATGCACTATTTCACGACGAATAAAGCCGAGAAGTAGACACTTCAATGGGTTCTCTATACTTTTCCAATCCCTCAGCTGAGCTAAACGCCATCGTATTAGCATCTAGCTGAACGATGCTCCTATATACGAACTGTCCTTTCATAGCACGAGCTACCTTATTTTCATAACAGAGCTCGTGCTTTTCTCATACATAAAAAGGGAACATATGTTCTTGTATTTTATCTTGCTTCTCGCTAATATAAAAGTATCTAAAACAGACACCTACCCTACATACATTACAGCCGTACCCTCTTCATCGAGGGTTCTTTTAGCAAAATTCGCACCTGGAGGCTTGTACATGACAGAGCTGCTTGATCCTCGTAATGATTTTTTGTTTAAACGTATTTTCGGTAGTGAAGAGAATCAGGATGTATTGCTTGCTTTTCTGAATCGAACATTTACCGAGGCACATCGTCCGCCACTGCGTGAAATTATTGTGCTTAATCCTTATATCGAAAAAGGCTCTCCACTTGATAAGCAATCGATTCTGGATATTCGGGCACGCACGACAGAAGGTGAGCTGATTAATGTTGAAATGCAGCTATTTAACCGCTATGATATGGAAAAACGTACTTTATTTTATTGGAGTAAGCTGTATTCGTCCCAGCTGGTGGAAGGGCAATCCTACAGCACATTGAAGCGGTGCGTAACGATTAATATTTTGGATTTTGCGTTACTCAAAAATGACCTTTACCATAGTGTATTTCACCTGCACGAGGATCAGACAGGCATTACACTGACAGACGATATCGAGATTCATTTTTTGGAGCTACCCAAATTGAATGCTCAAGCTGCCCCGACAAAACAGGGCGGACTCGCCAACTGGCTATTATTTCTAAAAGGCGTCACACCAGATCAATGGGAGGTGCTAACGATGAATGAGCCAAAGCTCAAAAAAGCGATGGATACACTGGAATTTCTCAGCCAGGATCAGGAGGCACGCATGCGCTATGAAGCTCGTCAGAAATACCTGCATGATCAAGCATCCTTAATGGAAGCTGCCAAGAACGCCGAATTGTACGGCTTTAAGGCGGGCATGGAGAAGGGAATCCAGGAAGGTATTGAAAAGGGAATCGAACAAGGAATGGAAAAAGGACTGGAAAAAGGCATCGAGCAGAGCTTGCAACAAACAGCTTTACGCATGCTAAAGCTCGGATTAGATACTCACACCATTAGCCAGGTGACGGGTTTAAACGAAAGCGAAATCCGTACTCTAGCCCACTCTTCCGACTAAAGATTACACCTAACGTATTCTCACCATACGAACTCATCATACAAAGCCACATCGACAGGCAAGCCTGCTCGTATGTGGCTTTTGCATATTCGAGCTCCAGTTCGATCTCTAGCCCCGTTCTAATTCCTATTTCCAAGCAAAAACCGCCAATCCTCAGCCCCTACAGCCGAGAATCGACGGCATTCACTGCATTCGATATCGCATCCTCATATTCACTTATTGTCTTCTCGACTCGATCGCTTATCCACGCTGACGCTCCAGCCATTGCAGAGCACGTGTCTCACTATCTGTACTTGTGCCTGGCGACAAGCGAATACTAATCTTATGCTCGAACGGGGTGACCAGATTCACCAGCAACGTTCGGCAATCATACGGATACGAAGCTTCCCGCACCGAAGCTGCCGTATGCTCACCTGCGCCGCCAGATAGCACCATCCAGTCCTCTCCACTCTCTATACGAATCAGCCCATCCTTCCATAATACTACCTTATCCTCATACACTGACTCCAGCTCGCCATCCTCAGCTACAACCTGAGATTCGCTACCGAAAATAAACGATAGCTGTGTCATCACTTCTGCTGGCTCAGCCGAACGAATATACAGATCGATCCCACCAACCTGCTCAACCATTTCCACCTCGACCCGATACTCGCACGTATGGGTAGCTTCACGGAATTGATGCGGCAGTAAATACCACGGACTCACATCATCAAAAGCAGAGCGTGGTAAATGCTGGGCTGGAATCGGTGCGTTATAGCCTTTATGGTAGACCGCCGTCAGCTTATACCCGCTATCCGTCTCTTCCAGTGTCTGCATCGGCACAAAGCCCGGTCCAAAATACGAAGCTAGCTGTAGTCCAAGCAAACGTACCTTTCCATGACGAAGCGCCAGCATAGAGGAGGTTTCTGTCATCATCGTCAGACTCGTCTGCTCATGGCGGATGCGTAGCACCGGCGCACCAAAGTCCAGATGTGGACGACTGTAGCGAATCGCATTATGATGACCTGCGTCTGGAATCCCTGCCACATACTGTTCACGCCCAAAGCTACCATTGATCATCTGACGATAATTATGCGGTAGCTGTCCAGGCTGTACGGTATCGCCATCTGTACGCGGATAGAGCAGCATGCCGATGAGCGGATTATTCGCACAGCTAAAGGTTTCCTGTACCGCATCGGCTGCCAGCTGCTCCATCGCTGCAAAGCGTGGATCATGATCGATCGCAGTCATTAAATAATACGACAGCAGATAGCTCTCCATTGTGAACAGCTGTCCAAAGTCCTGACGACCAGAATAATCGGTCACGACCTCACCGGACGGATGAATCAGATACATCATCATCTCCAGATTATGACGCACCGGATCGAGCAGCTCGGGACGTTGTAGCTCGCGTGCGGCATGGATCAGCATCACATCACTGACCGCATTGTAGATCCCATTACTGCGCTCCGTCCATTCACCATCTGGCGTAATGTCCATTCCTTCTGCCATCCACTCATCTGCACGCTGTTGCAGACGCGTGTCGGCAAAAATTCTGTACAAATAACCGAGTGCCGCACACAATACCCAGCGGTGATTCGGTGTATGACAGCCTCCCGTCAGCATCACAGGAATCGTTCGTTCCAGAAATAAGCGCATATTCGCAATCGTCTCCTGCGCTTCTGGCCATACCTCGCGTGACAGCAGCAAATACAGCTGTGCATAGCCGACGATGACAAAGCCTGTATCCGGTGGCGAATGAAAATTCGTCCATCCCGGCGAAATGGAGCCATCCTCATGCTGAACACGAAGCATATAGAGAGAAGCCAGCTCCAGTCGCTCTAGCAAATCCGGATTATGATAATAGACCGAATCTCGATTCACCAATGCCGCTGTCCAGACCGCCATCCATACCGGCGTGCCTACGCTATGATTGGGCCATGGGATGCCATTAGCTAGATCCTTAACACCGCCATAGTAGCGGCTATCCGCTTCCATAACCTGCCTGTGCATCCCGCGTTCAACCCATTCCTCATTCAGATTGACCAGCTTATCCAGCGTCTTCATCGGCTATACTCCTCTCGTGCTTCCTGCATGGCGTGCAGCTATTTTGCTCAGCAACAGCTTATGACTCTCATCAATTTCATGCGGCTGACAAGCCGCTTTGAGCTCGTATACCTTGACCGGGGCATGGTCAATAATATCCAGAAAACGATCGAAAAATTCCATATCGCCGCTATGCACATACGGACACCAGTGATCCGACAAGCCGAGCGTCTCGTGAATGTGTACACCGATAATATCTTCCTTCATCGCATTCGCTTCTTCTGCGTTATGATACAGACCCATTCGATCCATCATCATCCCATGTCCGATATCATACCAGAGATAGACGGGTGCACCCTTCATACGCTCACGTACCGTTTTCGCTTCCGATAGCGTTGGCATCTGATAGCAGCGTGAACGCGTCTCAATCCCAAAGGCTACATCGTAGCCCTTTGACAATACACGATCACATACCTCCTCCAGACTATGCTGAATACGCTCCAGATAGGTGGCTGCCAGGCTTTCACGCCGCTCCAGCATTTCCGACCATAGCTTCTGATAAGCTGGCGAGTCCTTGCCCTGTTCATGATAGATGCCTTTCAGCTCTTCATCGATATTGTAGGCAAACGGTACCTCACCCGGATGCACCACGACCGCCTTAGCACCATAACGATGTGCATACTCCGCCGAGCCAACGAGCAGATCAATCGCCTTTTTACGCTTGGTCTCATCGTCAAAGCCAAGCAGCACAGAATCTGTACCATAGTCTGGATCAGGCGTATGCGGAAACGTATTATGCACACTCGACACGCCAATCTCGCCGCGTTCGATCATTGGCTCAATCGTCTGTAGCATTTCTTTAGTTACATTATAATTCAGCTCTACTTTCTGGAAGCCTAACTCCTTGATCTCCTCGATCATCGCTGCTCCATCATTCGGGTGACGCTTAATGTTCCAACAAGTAGAAAATGAGTATTCGCCTTTGGATGTGTACATGGTCAATCCTTCCTTTTCTCTATAGTGTAAGGCTCGTCCGCTGCTTCTCCTTCGAGCGCACCTTCGTAGTAAAAAGGATGCGGCCCCCTGTACGGGAAGCCGCGATCCTCATTATCCTGCTTGCTATACAGTTGTCGTTAAAATCTAGCTCGATTAGCCCTTGACCGCACCCAGCATTACACCACTAACAAAGTAGCGTTGCAGCCATGGATACACGATCAGAATCGGCACGGTTGCGAAAATAACGCTCGCCGCCTTCAGACTCTCTGGCATCATATTCGCTGTACCTGCAACCTCATTACGCATCAGCTCGGTTGCCATATTGTTCTGAATCAATTGATACAGCTTCAATTGCAGCGGATACAGCTCCGGGCTGTTGATGTACATGAGTGTATCCATAAATCCATTCCAGCGTCCAACCGCATAGAACAGACTGAGCGTTGCGATAACCGGCATCGACAACGGCAAAATGATACGGAGCAGTGTACGGAAGTGACTGCTACCATCAATCTCTGCCGCCTCCTCCAGACTATCCGGTATCCCTTTAAAGAACGAGATCATAATGATCAGATAGAATGGACTGATCAAGCCTGGCAAAATGAGCGCCCACATCGTATCCAGCAAGTGCAGGTTACGCACGAGAATGTACTCGGGAATAATACCACCACTAAAGAACATCGTAATGATGATCACGACCATAAAGAAGCCGCGACCTTTCAGATTTGACTTGGACAGCGGGTACGCTGCCGCAATCGTCATCGCCATACAGAACAGTGTGAATACCGCTGTCAGTATCACCGTGAAGCCGAGCGAGCGAATCATCGATGGATCGCTAAACACCTTCACATACGCCTCAATCGTAAATTCCTTCGGGAATAGCGTAACCTCACCCGACATAATCGGACGCGACGAGCTAAGCGAGATCGAGAGCACGTGGATAAAAGGGAAAATACAGATCAGTACCGAGACAGCGATGAGCGTCATATTCACAATATCGAAAATACGGTCACCACGACTAATGTTAGGCTTAACCTTGATGCGGTCGGTTTCATTAACGCGAGCTGCTTCTGCCATTACAGGATCCCCTCCCCGGTCGTTTTCTTCGCTGCAAAGTTCGCACCCAGTACGAAAATAAGTCCAACTACAGCCTGGAACAGACCAACCACGGTCGCCAGCGTATATTGTCCGGATTCCAAACCGATCCGGTAGACGAAGGTACTTAGTACATCCGAATATTCCTGAACCGCAACGTTACCGATAACGTAAGGACGTTCAAACCCGATCGTTACCATATTACCGAGGTTGATAATCAGCAGCGTAATGATCGTTGGGCGCAGGCCTGGCAGTGTAATATGCCAGATACGGCGCATACGTGTTGCACCATCGACCTCAGCTGCTTCATACAGCTCTTTGTTGATCCCGGTCAGTGCAGCCAAGTATAGAATCGTTCCCCAGCCTGCGCTTTGCCATACACCTGTCAGCAGATAGGTGATCAGCCAGTAGTTCGGATCAGTCAGGAACGGGATCGGCTGGAAGCCCATCGATACCCACAGATTGTTGATAAAGCCGGATTGTGTGCCAAATACCTGATACACGATTCCCCCGATAATAACCCAGGAGATAAAGTGCGGAATATAGAGAATGGTCTGCGAAAGTTTCTTGAACCACAACGCTTTGACCTCATACAGCATAATCGCAAGGATCAGCGGTGCCGGGAACGAAACGATCAGGTCCAGAATATTCAACATTAAGGTGTTGCGAAGAGTACGATAAAAATCCTGATTTTGGAAAACCTCTCGAAAGCCATCCCAGCCAATCCATTCACTGCCGTTAATACCCTGGAAAAAGTTAAAATCCTTAAATGCAATCTGTACGCCGTACATCGGTCCATATTTGAAAATGGCAAAGTAAGCGAGCGGCAAAATGAGCAGGAAATACAGCTGCCAGTATCTTCTCAGGTAGGTGGACGTTTTCACTGTCGTACTCCCCTTTCAGCTTATAAATGGGGAGATCGCCTGCGCCCGTAAGCCAGGCGATCTCCAAATCATTACAGATCAATCGTGTACAGATGTCTTACTTGCTCGCGCCACCCTCTTGGAATACCTTCGTGCGCTCATCGAGAATTGCCTGTCCACCGCTGCTCATATAATCCTTGAGTAAAGCATCATATGTTGCATTAAATTGGGCGGTTGGAGCCATGGTTGCTTTAACAATCAGCTGCGAATACTTATCCTGCAGGGCACTGCCGTATTTTGCTTCCGCTTCAATCGGTTTGTTGAAGTTGACCGGAGCAATCGTATCGGTATTAGAGATTTCAACCGATTTACGCATATCTGCCTGATACTCTTCCGGTACCTGCATAATATAAGCATCATTGTTTTGTTCTTCTGTGCCTGCTACTTTACCGTTGGCGATAATCGCCATGTCACCATAGTTGTACAGACGGTTTTGCGCTTCGGTAGAAGCATCCTCTTTCGCTACAGGTACACCATTTTTCAGCGTATAGTTTTCGCCCTCTACACCATTTTGCATATCGAACAGGTTTTTACCGGATGCCATCCAGTCCAGATACTTGATCGCTTCAACCGCTTTGCTGCTCGATTTAGGGATCATAATGTACAGACCGTTAGACGCATATTCTGGCTTTGCATGCTTGCCTTCATTATTGGTAAATACATCGGCTGGTGTCAGCTTCGCGTTCTTCACATTCGCTTGCAGGTTTTTGTACGTTCCGTTGTACGTGAAGTACAGCTCGCCTGCATCCTCTGTGTAGAAACCAACCTTACCGTTTTGCACATCCTGCCACAGCTGCTTTTTGTCCTCATCCAGACCGAAGTCACGGCTAATCAAGCCTTCGTTATACAGCTTGTTCATGAATTTCAGTCCATCCTTGAAGCCAGGCAGCAGGGTTGGATAATCGCTGGAGCCGAGCTTTTGGGTCAGCGTATACTTTTGCTCGTCTGTCAGCGGCTGCTGCACGAACGACCAGAGCAGCGGCTCATACTGTGCCGGAGCGATCGTCATACCGAACGGAATCAAGCCGTTGCCTACTTTGCCCGGGTCTTTCTCTTTAAAAGCCTTCAATGTGTTGTACAGCTCGTCTGTCGTTTGCGGTACTGGCATTTTCAGTGCATCCAGCCAGTCCTGACGAATATAAGAAGCGTATTTGCCAAGCACCGAGCGTTTACCCGGAATGGCGAATTGCTTACCTTCGATTTGACCGTAGGAAAGTGTATCCTCACCGAGGAATTTTTTCAGATTCGGACCATACTGGTTCAGCAGATCAGTCAAATCGGTCAGACCGCCTTGCTGTGCGTAACGGTTAAATGTGCCTTGATCGTAGGTGAACACGATATCTGGTACATCGCCACCGCTTGCCATCAGTACGTTCAGCTTTTGCAGCTCTTCCGAACGTGGGATTGGTACATATTGAACATCGATTTTATTCGGTTCACCAAAACGCTCATTAACCAGCTTCGTCATATAGTTGTCGCTGATTGTCGAGCCTGCTGGCGAATTACCACGGTCAAACACTTCAACCTTGAGCACCGACTTGCCATCTGCTGTTGTTGCACCAGCTTCACTACTTGAACTGGAGCAACCCGCGAGTACAGTCGTACCTGCAAGTACGGTTGCGAGCATCATACCCGACCAGCTCTTGAACCATGTTTTACCAGAAACCAATTTCATTTTGCCAACCCCTTTATTCACTTTTCTCCCTCTTTAGCTATGTTGACCTGATAAGTTAATTTATCTGTCACAATCTCGTATTTGGGATGTCTCCATTATGGCACTCAAGTATAAAAAGGCTCAATAAACTTGTTTCCGAGCATAAACACAGCCTTGAGAAGCCCGATATTATAGGTTTTGTAACCGCATCGCATTGTATATATAACACATAAAGTTATATATGAGTCATGTATAGCAATACGGCTACATCGCCTATTTTATTGAATAAATGAGGATTGTCTTACTTCGTATACGCGCCTTCCTGGAACGCTTTTGTACGCTCATCCAGAATCGCCTGTCCACCACTGCTCATATAATCCTTCAGCAGGGAATCATACGTAGCATCGAATTGGTCTGGGGAGACCATAGTTGCTTTTACCACTAGCTGATCGTATTTATCCTGTAATGCACTGCCATACTTGGCTTCAGAATCGATCGGTTTATTAAAGTTAATCGGTGGGAACGTTTCTGTATTCGAAATTTCTACCGACTTACGCATATCGGCTTGATATTTCTCTGGGATCTGCGCGATATAAGCTTCGTTATTTTGCTCCTCCGTGCCGACGATTTTACCATTTGCAATAATGACCATGTCGCCATAGTTGTAAATGCGGTTCGTGACATCAGCAGGTGCATCTGGTTTCAGAATTGGAATACCGTCCTTCATTGTGTAGTTTTCACCTTCTACACCATTTTGCATATCCAGTACGTTCGTGCCGGATGCCATCCAATCCAGATACTTGATCGCTTCAACCGCTTTTGTACTCGATTTTGGAATCATAATGTACAGACCGTTTGGTGCATATTCAGGCTTGATATGCTTGCCTTCATTGTTGGTAAATACATCAATTGGTGTCAGGACAGCATTTTTATCATTTTTTTGCAGGTTTTCATAGGAGCTGCCTGCATAGAATGGATTATCTGCATCTTCAGAGAAGAAGCCCGTTTTGCCATTCTGGATATCCTGTCCGAGTTGCTTTTTATCCTTATCCAAGCTAAAGTCGCGACTCAGCATGCCTTCATTGTATAGCTTGTTCATAAATTTCAAACCGTCTTTGAAGCCCGGCAATAGAATCGGGTAATCGCGGGAACCTAACTTTTGCGAGAGCGTATACTTTTGCTCATCTGTCAGTGGTTGCTTAATGAACGACCAGAGCAGCAGCTCAGACTGTGCAGGCTCGATGGTCATACCGAATGGGATAATGCCGCTTCCTACTTTACCCGGGTCCTTTTCTTTGAATGCTTTGAGCGTAGTATATAGTTCATCTGTTGTTTTTGGTACAGGCATCTTCAGTGCATCCAGCCAGTCCTGACGAATAAATGAAGCGTATTTGCCAAGTACCGAGCGTTTACCCGGAATGGCATATTGCTTGCCTTCAAGCTGTCCGTAAGCCAGTGTCTCATCGCCGAGGAACTTTTTCAGATTCGGGCCATACTGGTTCAGCAGATCAGTCAGATCGGTCAGACCGCCTTGCTGTGCGTAACGGTTGAATGTCCCTTGATCATAAGTAAATACGATATCCGGTACATCGCCGCCGCTTGCCATCAGTACGTTCAGCTTTTGCAGCTCTTCCGAACGGGGAATCGGTACGTATTGTACATCGATTTTATTCGGTGCACCGAAGCGCTCGTTAACCAGCTTGGTCAGGTAGTTATTGGTAATGGTAGAACCTGCCGGTGAGTTACCGCGATCGAATACTTCAACCTTTAATACGGATTTGCCATCCGCGGTCGTTGCTCCAGCATCACTTCCTGAGCTTGAACAACCTGCCAGTACAGTAGTGCCTGCGAGCATGACTGCCAGCATTGTTCCGGTGAGTCCCTTCATCCATTTCTTACCTGAATACGCTTTCATTTCTTCATCCCCTTTTATCGGCTTTTCCCCTTATGAGTTATGACTGTTCCGAGCTAGCGTACGATTCATTTATTCAAATTAGGGTTGCACCAATTATGGCATTCACATTTCAAAAGTCTCAATAAACTTGATTCCCACCATAAACTTACAAAGATAACGCTTACATTACATGTAATCAACTAAATTCCCGATATAAACTATTTTCAGTAGCCTGAAAACCGCATCAGGACGGGCTTTTCCAGGTATGGCGAAAGAAGCATGTCATATCGAGCATGCTTCTTTTCAGGTGTAGAATTCAGTTTATTTGTTCTATTTTAACGATATATTCTCATGAATTAACCAACACTTAACCTTACATTTATCAGTAATGGTCAGAATAATTTCCAACCTCTATCCACAATAGCTGCTGCCTGTAGGAGCATCTATTAGAAGCATCGACCTTTTATTTTCGCTGCTCGCCTGGTGGTGAAATGAGACTACCGGGCTTCATTTTCAGCTTGCGATAATCACCAGGCGTGACCCCGATAATACGTTTGAATACACGTCCAAATGTAATCGAGTTCGCATAGCCGACCTGAATCGCGATATTTTGAATCGTATCATCGGTAGAATGCAGCAATTCCTCTGCCCGCTGTAAACGAAGCTGAACAAGCAGATCAATGAATTTTACATCCAGCTCGGCTTTGAACAGGTGGCTGACATATTTGGGCGTAACATTGAACCGTTCGCTCAGATGATTCAGCGACAGATCAGGATTGGCAAAATGCTCCTCCATATACGCCTTCATATCTCCGATGAGCGCACGCTGATTGGTAGAGTCTCCTGCTTCCTCATAAATGCGATATAACTGTTCCAAATATGGCATTAATGCGGTCTGTAGCTCATCCACCGTCTCGGCATGAGCGATTTGCTCCATGACAACCTCTGCGTGCTCACTCGCCAGTAGCTGATCCAGTGATGCCGACATGCCCTCCAGCTCCCGATTAAGCATTTGCAGCAGGGATAGCACGAGCGAGCGGATACTATCATCACGCAGTACATCGTCCTCCAGCTGGAGCAGGAGCTGCTGTAGATGATCGCGCCATTCGGGCTGACGAAGACGAAACTCCTTGATCCAATCCGAGATCAATTGTAAGTAACGATAGCTGTCAGGCTCGCCGCCTTCTGGCAGATCGCTATACATGACAACGCCATCGCGCCCTAACGTCATTGAATATTTCATCGATTCTACAGCGGTCTCATAAGCGAGATGCAGCTGAGAGGCCTGCTTCACCGTTACGCCCGTGCCAAATATCATCGGTAAATGCAGATTGTGCTCCACCCATTCCCGGCTACCTGCCGCAAGGGAAAAGAGTAGCCGCGTCCACTGACGTTCATCGCCTTCACCCGCAATAATAATGCCAGCACGGCGCGCACTGATCCACTCTGACCAGCCGTATACACCATCCTGCTGTGCCAGCTCCTGAAACACATTGGTCAGCGCCAGCTTGAGTGTATTATGCTCCTGCGTATTACCCTTTTCACGAAAAGCATGATAGTCCTGAATCTCGGCGACGATACAGGTGTAGGTCAGACGCTCATCTATACCTGTTCGACCCGCAAGCTCCGGGAAAATGCGCAGGCGCTCCAGCTCCTGCGGCAATTCCTCCGGTGGCTCACCTTCAATCCAGTTCATAAATAACCGGCGACGGTGAATAAGCAGGTTCTCATGATGCTGACGCTCATAATCGACCGTTTGATCAATCAGACTTTCCAGCGCCTGATCGATCAGCGCCATTTCGTCCTTGCGCGGTGAATCATGGGCAGATAGCTGTAGCGATTCAATTCGCTGCATCATCACCTGAATCGGCTTATAATTTTTACGTGTAATGTAGATAATATAGGCGATCGATGCGAGTACGACGAGCAAGCCGATCAGCACCCAGATATAAGAGATAACCGATACCCAGGCAAATAGCTGTCCTGCGCGCAGTCCACTTTCCAGCGTCCAGCCCAGACGCTGTGAACGCAGCTGTGTCAGCGGCTGATCATGCTCCACCGCAGCCTCCTCTGTCAGTGCAGGTGGATAGATCTGTTTGCCTGCCGCATCCGTAATCGTCAAAAAGGACACCTGGCTATTCACCATGGAGGCAGCTAGCTGCTGCATACCGTAGACGCTCACATTAATCACGATCATCCCCTGATCGCCAAAAGGCAGCGGCAGGCGCTTATGCATACTGATCACCTGACGCTGATCATCCCCGCCCATTTCGGCAAAGGAGCGCGATGTCGACCAGCCCTGCTGCTCCGGCTCCTTTAATGCACGGTCGATAAATGCCTCATCGCGAAAGCCCTGTAACGGTTGCAGCCCTTGCACCGTCAATACACTGTGATCCGAATCGCGGTACACATATACCGACTCCAGCAGATCATTGTTGTCCATTAACTGACGTAAATGCTCTACTACCTGATACGTTACGCCTGTATTGCCTGTATTACGCTCGGCCAGAAATTCATCATAGATCGTCGACGTTTCCACATCACGCAATACATCCATTTCAATCTCCTGCACCGTTCGCTCCATCGTGTCCATCATATAGCTAGTCGAGATTCGATCCGCACGCGCGGTTTCTTTTTTGGAAATCTCATTGATGACGATAAATGACAGGAAAATGAGCATGGAGATCGTCAGTAGGAAAATAGGGAAATACGATAATAGCAACCGCCGATACCAGTTTTTTGACAACAATGGACTTCCCCCTTCCTCAGCATACTCTGTCCATCTATTTCAACAGGTACGTTAAATGCACGGTAGGTTTCTTTCTGAGCATGTACTCGTTATCCATTTTTCGATAGGATTGTTCTGTTTCTGATGCGATTAAATGTGACGTAGAAAAGTACCACTTCTTTTTTATTCTATACTTTTCTGCGTATTCTGTAGAGGGATTTACACAAATTTAAAGATAAACTTTATCGAAATGATCGCTGTCATACATTATCGGCTTGTTATGGAATAATATGGAGTTCTATAGCTCCAGGCTGTGAACTATATGACCCCGTTGAAGCATAGCATCTATCATTAAGCATACACGTAAAGCCAGCCTGCATAAATACAGACTGGCTTCGTAATTCGTAATATACATATCATGAATCCTTCATCAGCTCTATATGATCCACAAGTATTGCATCGATCCGAATCCAGTTCTACCTTTGCAGCAAAATTGGGACCCCATCGTATCGATCTCCATTCTCCCTTTAACCGATCACCGGCGTCTGCTCCCGATCCCGACTACGACTTGCTACATAGCCGAGCAATACAGCGCCCAGTACCGCACTAATAATACACGACAGATTCATAGCCGCCGCACCGCCTGCTTCCAGCAAATATCCGTTGAGCAGATTACCTGCAATGCCAGCCAGACCGACAAATACCATATTGAAAATACTTTGAGCGGTCGCCTGCATATGTCGTGAAGCGATACGTGATACATACTCCACCGCCGAAATATAGAAAAATCCAAAGGATAGTCCATGCAGTAGCTGTACCGCGATCATCACCCACGGCACCGGGAAAAGATACTGAATCCCCCAGCGCAAAATATAGGCAAAGGCGGCAATCAGCAGCATGCGTTCATGACCATAGCGTGCAATTACACGCGCCGCCAGCAGCATAGCTGGAATATTCGCTGCTGAAGCGATGAATAGCCCGACCCCTGCCAGCTCCAGCGTACCGCCCGCCTCTTCAAAGGACAGCACAAAATAGGAGTTAAATGCTGTCAGCGTCTGATTGACCAGCAGACAGCCTCCGAGGAAGCATAGAAATAGACGATTCCCCAGCAAGCTACGAATACCCGTAGATAGTGACTGCTGTAGCACACGACTTTCATCCGAACGACTCGGCAAGGTCAGTGTTAATACGGCTGCCAGCAGATTAAACACAAGAAAGGGAATCCAGATCAACGATATATCGATCCGACTCACATACAGACCACCAAGATAGCTTCCTGCCGCTGTACCGAGACTACCGAGAAAACGAATCGCACCATACGTCGTATTAGCCTTCTGGGCAGCGACCAGTGCGTAGGAATCCGCCATTGGTGCCTGTGTGGCGGTGAATACCATCGATATCGTATAAATAATCGTGAGCACAATAAAATACGGACTTTGATAAAACACCGACAACAGCGCCGGCACAGCCACACTGAGCATCAGCACAAGTCGCATCTGCTGAAAGCGATCGACCACCAGTCCCCAGAACGGCTGAATCAAGATCGAAATGAACGTACCGATCGACATCAGCAAACCGACCTGTGTGCTACCTAACCCACCATGCACCAGCATCGTGGACATGTATGGATTGAACATGCCTCCAGCCAATCCAGCCAGCAAATAAAAGCTGCGAATGCGTAGCAAGGTCTGCTGTGATTCGCGGTCTACAGACGTAGAGGACACAGCCTCCCGCTTCAATCTTGCCTTCTCACCAAATAATGAACCCATTCCATTTGCTCCTTCTCTATCCGTTATCCAAGCGTGGCGCTGTCTGCTTCGTGGCAGCAGCTTTTCTCTATCGGTCACATACAGAAGATGAGGTGGCAGACTTTATGTAGGTGTCCGCTTCTTTTCCCCATCGTCCTGCTGGTGCCGTTGATCCTGTGTGGATCGCTCGGAGCCGGGGATTCCGGCCCCGGTATATACAGTATGGTCATGGATTGGTGTTCTATGGTGTAAGGATGATATTCAATTGTGAACAGCGTCTAGCATCTATCATGTGTAAAAAAATATCCCGTTCATCGTGAGCAATCGCGATAATCGGAGCTTGAAGTGTGTAGGCTTCGCTATAGCAAGACGAACGATGCGGTCAACCTACACTTAACGCTCCGCAGGTGTACGCAGTGTCTGCAATACGCCATACACCGCGCCCAGCGCTCCGGCTTCATTTCCAAGCCGTGCGGGTACAAGCTGTGCTTCAATCGGTGTAAACTGCTGCACACGCCTGGTTAACTCACTCATATAATAGCTGGATTCCGACACGCCGCCGCCAACGACGATGCGCTCCGGATTAAGTAAAGACACAATATTCGCCAGTCCTGCTGCCATATAGCCGATGGGCTCTGCCATAATCGCCTGTGCATCCCCATCGCCCGCTGCTGCCAGCTGCAATACATGGATCGCCTGCACCTGCTCGATCGTGCCTGCCTGAGCAATAATCTGCTCGCCTGCCCCTCCTGCACGCTGATGCAGCCAGCGGCGTGCATGCTCACCGATGCCTGTGCCTGAGGCAAGCGATTCATAGCGTCCGAATTCCAGACTGCTCACCGAGCCAGCTGCTTCCTCTGGTCGATGATCGACGACAAAGTAGGAAATTTCACCAGCGGTATAGCCTGCTCCGCGGTGTAACTCACCATTAAGGATCATCGCACCGCCGATTCCTGTACCAACAGTGACCATTACCATCTGCGTGCTGCCTGCACCAGCGCCCTGCCAGCATTCGCCCAGTGCAGCAATATTCACGTCATTGTCCAGATATAATGGGCCGCTATAATACGGTCGGATCAGCTCCAGCAGATTCACCCCATCCAGCGGTAATGCAGGCACATGATGAATCATGCCTGTGTGCGGATTGACCGCGCCAGGGAAGCCGATACCGATACCGATTAAGCTATGACGAAGCAGTCCAGCCTCCTGTAGCACCTCATCCAGCTGCTGAAATACCCCTTCGATAAAGGCTTCTGCGTGCTCCGCCTGTACCGTTGGCTTTTTATTACGCACAACGACATGCCCACTATTGTCTGTAATCAGAATCAATGTCTTCGTACCGCCAATATCGATGCCTGCTGTATAGCCTGAGCCGGACAGGCCGGGAACAGATTGTGCTGCCGATTGCTTCATGGTCATACTCCTCCTTGATCTTGTTGGATCGCTTCCTTGCCACCAATCACTAGCATTTCCTCTCGAATATAACGGAAAGAGCGCTGTACTCCTGCCCATGCTGCGCCGCACATGATCGCACCCTCATGACTTTCTTCCAATCTGGACGCGCTAAGCTCTGGCATGACTGGCACCAGTGCGGGTAGTGCCTGCTGTACAATCGGTAAAAACACATCTGCCGCCTGCCCGATCTGTCCACCCAGCACAATGCGCTCCGGTGCAAGCAAGGATGCCATCTGTGCCAGTGGTAAAATTAGCCGATCTGCATATCGCTCGAAAACCTGTACTGCCAGCGGATGTCCATTCTTCGCCTGCTCCAGCAGCTCCGGTATTGTCCAGCTTGCTGCATCCGTGTCATCGGATTGCTGGGCGGCTTCATGCAATAGCTCACGCAAGCCTTCATTGCCGATATACTGCTCCAATCGCTGATATTCTGTTCCATCTATGCCCGTCTCGGCTTTACGAAGGGCAGCCTGTCCCCATTCGCCAGCCGCTCCAGCCAGACCGCGATAGATTTGTCCTTGAATGACGATCCCTGTACCGACGCCCTCACCGAGCGAAATGTAAATAAAGCTACAGGCACCTGCTCCATTTCCATATTCCTGCTCCGCTACAGCTGCCAGATTCACATCGTTATCAAGCAGCACCTCTGCTCCCAGTAATTGACGAAGCGCTGGCGCAGATAATAGCTCTCCATAGCGCTCTAGCTGCGGTAATAGCGTCTGCACATATCCGGTATATGGATCAACGACTGCTGGTATACCCGCACTAACAAATCGAATCGGCCCATCCTCCGGTGCATGCCGGGTAACGATATCCTTTAAGCGCTGCTGCAAGGCTTGCTGGGCATTCGAATGCCCCTCCAGCTCCGCCCATGCGATATATCCGGTATTGCGCACCTTGCCCGATAGATCGGTCATGCCCGTCTGGATGCCCTCCGCTCCAATATCGAGCAGGAAAATATGAAATACCTGCGGATTGAATTCCAGTACCTGACCTTTACGACCTTGCTGATTCGTATCAAGCCCCGTCTCCACAACGAGTCGGTGGTAAAGTAAATTTTGCACAGCCGAAGAAACGGTTGGCTTGCTCAGACCGGTACGACGACTGATTTCAGCACGCGATAATCCAGCCTCATTCACGATCAGCTCCAGAATCAAATATTCGTTAAAGTTACGAATCATCTGCGGATTTCCGATAGATGTCAGCATGGTAGCTCCTTTTCATAATGTTTTAGTAAATCACCTTTACTAATTAGATTGAAATCAGTATACGCTCGCCTACAGCCAGTGTCCATCATTATTTTGTGCATTGGGAAAATTGTTTTTATGCTGATTTGTAGCGGTATTCAGGCATGTTATATTGGTGTTATGATGCTAACAGAATGGAGGGTATACATCGTGCATTTACATAAGGGAGATATTCTGTTCCGACAGGGCGAGGATGGCCCATTATATCGGATCAAAAGCGGCCTGTTCAAAATCGTTCGCTTGCATGAGGATGGCAGTCTATTTCTATTTAATATCATTGTACCGGGTGAGATGATTCCACATCATTCACTCATTAGCCCGATGAGCTATCATGGTACAGCGATCGCGCTAACGGACTGTGAGGTTGAGGTTGTGCATGCTGCTGGCTGGTATCGCCAGCTAAATGAACAGCCTGCACAGTACCGGGAGATTGCCGCATTGCTACAGGATAAGCTCCGGATGATGCAGCAGCGGATCGATCAATTAACACGCACCACACCCACCGATAAGCTGGAGCAGCTCCAGCACTGGTTTGCCAGCTATCTGCACGATATTCCGATTACTGATCTATTAACACAGGATGAAATTGGACAATTGATCGGCTTACGCCGCGAAACGGTGAATCGACTGCTACGCGCACAGGCCAAACAACAAAAGGACAGCCTGTAAAAGGCTGTCCTTCGATGTACTACTCGATCTGCATCTTCTGATTCACTTGTGCGACACGGGTTATCGTATACATAACGACACTAAAGCCAAATACAAGGAGGAACTATGATGAAACCATCACCATCCTGCTCGATCCATACCCGACTCTTCACGGATGACGGTACGATTCCGAATCATCCTACATTACCTGTCGTCATCTATAGTGGCGCTTTTCCTGCCTCACCGGATGCGATGGAGGATGTATTCAACCGCAACGGCTGGCTGAATAGCTGGACGAACGGTGTATTTGACTACCATCACTATCATAGCAATGCACATGAGGTGCTTGGCGTGATTAGCGGTGAAGTCACTCTACGTCTTGGCGGTGAGCAGGGCGAGACGGTAACGCTGCGCGCAGGCGATGTAGTCGTGCTCCCTGCTGGCACCGGACATCGTCGTCTGGACGCGAGTTCAGACTTTCGCATCGTTGGCGCGTATCCGCAGGGGATGTCCTACAATGTACGCACAGGCGCGCCCGGTGAGCATGAGCAGGCACTCAAGGAGATTCCTCATGTCCCTGTACCTGATACCGATCCGGTGTTCGGCGAGCAGGGGCCGTTGCTGGAACACTGGTCAGGAACCTCCATTCGCCACCCTCATTAATATCGATCGCTTTGATATGGAAATGCAGCGTCCCTTTTGAATATCGATGGAGACACGAGCAGCTACGTGCTGCTCGTTTTAAAATTTAAATTGACTAACGAGTGCACTCAGACGCTCAGCACTATCGCTCGTCTTACGAACTTCATCGGTTACCTCAGTTGCACGATCCATAATACGCTGTGCTTCCTCCGCAATCTCTTCTGTATTGTCGGCAGACTCGTTATTAGAAAGGGCAATCTCGTGAATCGCCTGCGATAGATTTTGCACCGATGCACTAAGCTGCTGGCTCGTTGCGCTGAATTCGCTCACCATTTTATCGATATCGCCTGCATCGTTGATATAGTTATCGCTGGTTTCTCTCATCATCTGATAGTCAGCAGCAACTTCGCCTGTTAACAAGCCCATCAGACGTGCGCTATAATCCTGCAAGCTGCTCACTGATTCGACAACCTCGCTTGTGATGCCTTGAATCTGGTTCACTGTCTCGCGCGAAGCATCTGCCAGCACACGAATCTCGCTGGCAACGACAGAGAAGCCTTTACCTGCTTCACCTGCACGCGCTGCCTCAATCGAAGCATTGAGTGCAAGCAGATTCGTCTGCTTCGTAATTTGCAAAATCGAGTCACTGAGCGACTTGATCATCTCTACCGAGCGTGATTGCTCCAGCGCTTGATCCAGACCACCCTTGATCTCGTAATAGACTTTACCAGTTAACGCAATTGAATCCTCCAGGCGCTGCTTCAAGTTGTTGGCACGATCGTTGATTGCTGCCGCATGCTCTGCACCTTGCTGCGCACCATTCGCAATCGTATCAATCGCCGTCTCGAATTCGCGCGTCGATGCGCTGATCTCCTGCGTGGATGCCGCGGTCTGCTCCATACCTGCGGACATATTTTGCGTTGTTGCCGATACATTTTCGATTCGTCCTGCGGTCTCGCGGAAGGCTTCTGTCGTACGATTGTTGATCGAACGCAAGGTTTTCACTTCTTCTGCCACTTGATGAATCATGCCACGCGTTGTCCCCTGCATCTTCACCAGTGTACGAATCAGCTGTCCTGTCTCACCATTCATGCGCTGATATTTCTCTGGCAGTTCGCCAGAATAATCGCCCTGTGACATCTGCTCCAGCTGTGTAGAAGCCAGACGTACCGGACGAATAATACTGCGCACGATCAGGAACAGTACGATCAGCGCTACGATCAAGCTGATTACAGTAATCAGGAGCATCAAGCCTACCATGCTCTGTACCCGATCCATATACACGCTAACTGGCTGCATCGTCACGACATTTAATCCCAGCACGCTATCTTTTTCAAAAGAAGCCATATACCGGACGCCGTCCAGTGTTACAAAGCCGTTACCCGAATTTGCATTTTGCATTTGCTGGTACAGACCTTCGCTATTCAGCTGGGCAAAATTCACTTTCATAATCTGTGCTTTGTTGGATGAAGCGACCACCTCGCCAGAGCGATTCAGAACTACCGTGTTCAGTAACGCATTACTTTTATGCTGTACAACATCCTGAAGCAGATTATTCACATTAAGCGGCAAGCCATAGATATCTGGATCGCCACCAGCTTTCGCGCTTGCTGCTGCCTCATCGCCTCCGATGACATCACCCACGACGATAACCGCTTCTCCACTTACAGGGGAAGTCATAATATCGCTAACGAATGGGCCTGGCTTCTGCTGTACACCCGGATACCACGGATCGGTATCTGCCTTCAATACATGAGTGAGCGATTTGCCACCGATCGCATCCATATAGATTTTACCGGCATGCGTAAAGAAAATGTTCTCATACAGTCCGTTGGCTTCCTTCATTTTCTCTGTAATATTGTCTTCAATGCGAGCGTATTCCGCCTGATCTGTCGTTCCACTTGCATTAAGCTTCTCAAAATAATCCATGATATATGGATCTTCTACCATCGCGTCTGCTGCCGATTGCTGTCCCTCGGTAATAATACTTAGTTCTTTGACCTTTTCCGATACGATACTGTTAAGTGATTGCATCGTGGATTGCTCGTATGACTGACTGACATTATAGCCTACAATTCCCATCGCAATGAGCATCGGCACGATAATACATACCGCAGCGATACCGAGGATGCGAGCAAAAAGGCTACCGGACCATTGTTTAAGTCGATTCATGAATGTGTTGTCTCCCTATTTTTGAAAATGTGTGTTATCCGTTACTATTTCATCTGATTTGGACAATCAGGTGGTCTGCATGGTGTGATCAGTTGACCCTCTATCACATAATTGGTAGCACAGACAAATGAGTCTACGATACCAAATAGGACTTTTTGTGTTATTTATAGGTCTTATTACACACTATTTAATAGTACTTCGTGATTATATATCACAAATTTCGACAATTGAATCATTATTTTTAGTAAATTAGTTAAATTTTTTATAAATGGAGAAAAGATTCGCTTTTTTAGCGATTGTTCAAATTTTAAGGAACCATGTGATAGATACGTCGTATATACACATAAGATTAGCTAAGGAGGCTACTTATTATGGGTTTGATTAAAAGTATCATTAAGCAGGTTATGAAATCGAAGTCGCATGGACAGCATCGTCATCGTTCGTATAGCAGCAGTGATCGTTATCGTGGACATAAAGGGTATTCTCATAACCAGTATGGACATGGGCATTATAAGCATCATCGTAAAAAGAGCTCCTATAGCAGTAGCTGATAGGTGGTCGGACGGTCGGTCAGTATGCCATAGCAGAGCATACTTCGGATTACAACGAACTGTGTAAATATAGATATAGTCATTTTCGAGATTCATTTACAATCATCATGACACTTTATAGATCATTACAATAATAAATAGCCGCTTCTCATAGGAGATAGCGGCTGTTTTTCTTGGGATAGGAACTTGAATGATAATTTGATTGGAAGCTTGAATGAGAGATTGAATTGAAGCTGTGGATTAATAAGTGAGTGGTATGGAATGAGCGATATACTCCAATGCCTGTCTGACCTCAGCTGTATCGGTGTAGGGCTGGTCAGCCTGAAGCATTCGGCGCAGCATGCTACGCGTAGCCGGGTGGAGCTTGAGCTCACTTTCCCAGCCCGGAGCGCAAGTCGGCTCGTCGGTATGCCCCGATATCGAGAGGGGCTGTGGCTTGCTATTGAATGCCGATCCGTGCGGCTGGTTCAGTCTGGCTTGTGATTCGTCATAGCTACTATATAACAAATAGAGCAACAAATGCCCCATGCCGTAAAAGTCACTACTGACACTGAGCGAGCGACGAATGATCTTCTCCTGCTCGTCGCCGCTCACCAATTCATCTAACTGCTGTACGACTTCTCGCGGTTCATTTTGATGCCATGTCAGCCCAAAGTCGATAAGCTGTACCTGTCCTTGATGCAGTAATACATTGGATAGGCTAATATCGCGATGTACCATGCCTTTGCTATGCATGAGCTCGATAAGCTTCAATAGCTCCAGCATCAACTGGATGGACTGAAGCTCGGTAAAAGTCGCTTCCTGCTCAAACAATAGCTCGCCGATGCTACGTCCCTCCATATATTGCATCACAAGGCAGAGCTGTCCACGATGCTGGAACTGATCGAGCAAAGCAGGAATCTGTGGATGGTTCAGCTCTCGCATCGTTTTGCATTCGCGCTCATAGATCAGGCGCGCACGCTGCTCTCCGCCACGTAGTGGATGCACTCGTTTCAGTACAACCAGACGGTCGTTATCGCTCCGATCCTCGCAAGCATACGCAACCCCATAGCTTCCACTGCCCAGTACGCCGCTAATTCGGTAGCGTCCATGTATAACAGTACCTTCTGTATAATGTCGCTCCTGCAACCAGCGGGTGACATGTCCTTTAGCACGCTGTAATGCTCTCAATCCACTCCATTCCTTCCTGTAAATCGACTAAACCTACTTTTGAACCTACTCGCTCTACTTCTCTATTCCAATAATTATTCGGGCAGCTTGCCCTTGTCCGTTTTGCTGCGGAATTTGCGGTACAGGCGGCTGATGCTGTCTGGCGTTACATCGATGCCGCGTTCATAGGCATATTTGACCGAATAGCCGAGTGCCAGTGTGACCGAGCCAGCTACACCAGCTGCCGCAACAGAGCCAGCACCGGGAAATAGCTTGACCACCTGAGCGAATAGCGTTTTACCCAGATTTCCTACAATGGAGGCGATCACAATCTCCTTTGCCGTCTCACGGCTGATCGGACGCTCATATAAAGTAGCCAGACGCGTCAGCAAACCGATCTGAATCGCAGTCAGCGGGATAATATCCGCGCCAGGTATTGGCGCAGCCCCGATCGCTCCTGCTGAGGTGGCGGCGCCGATGATCCACTTGTTGGCGATGGAGGACTTTTCCTTGATCGTGCGGGCAAAGACGATGTCCTTACTTTTTTTTTTGAGCAAATCAAGAATGCTGTAGCGGAGCTGCTCGATATTAGCGCCTGTACGTGAGGATACAGGAATGACCTCATATCGGTCGCCTGTTTCCTGCCGCACACGACGTACCAATCGGTCAATCTCGTCAGCAGCATCGATCTTATTCAGCACGATGATAATATCCTGATTGATCTTCTCCAGCGCTTCCAGTGACCGCTTCTCCGCTTCGGAAAATACAGTACCTGCCGCATTCAGGAAAAAGAGCACCACATCGGTCTGCCGATAGTAGTCCCGTGTACGCGCCGAATTGCTCGTGTTTACATCGTTCAGTCCGGGCGTATCGATTAGAATAATTTTATCGCGATATGGATATTCCTTGATCTCTGTCGTTTCGCCTGGCTCTGCGCCGACTCCAGCTACTTCATCACCGATGATGCGGTTAATCGTGGATGACTTACCCGCATTCACATCACCGACAAGTGCGATCATCACACGCTCCTTCATCTGACGGTTAATCTCATCCATTTCCTGATCAAATGCCTGATCGGCTTGACGTCGAATATCCGCCTTGAGCTGGTGCTCACTTTTGCTCATCTGCTGCGCCTCCATCCATCATCATGATGGCTAATTTATCGTATCCAGCGTTGCTGGGATGATCATTGAATATCATCCGTTATAGGTTGTGTGTTGCTGCCTTGTTTATTCCCAGCCCTCCAGCACGAGCTTACCGATCATACTCCCGGCTTCAAGCTGACGATGGGCTTCGCGTAGATTGTCCGCGTTGATCGGGGATAAGCGCTCGGATTCGGTGCTATGAAATACCCCTTCATCTACCAGCTTCGCAACCTGTTGTAAAATGCGCTGCTGCTCCTGCATATCCGGTGTCTCATACTTCGCACGGGTGAACATAAACTCCCACGCAAACGAGGCACTCTTATCCTTGAGCAAGCCCAGATCGACAGGCTGCGATGTCTCTACGATCGAGCAGATGCGACCCTGCGGTGCGATCGCCTCCGCCATCCCCTTCCAGTGCGCATCGGTCTGATTCAGACAGAAAATATAATTCACCTCTCCGATCCCCAGCTCCTGTAGCTGTGGCAATAGTGGCTCACGGTGATTAATCACATGATCTGTACCATGCGCGAGCGTCCACTCCTCTGTTTCCGAACGAGAAGCAGTGCCGATCACGGTTAGTCCAGCATGACGTGCAATCTGTGTTGCAATAGAGCCTACACCACCAGCCGCGTTGATGATCAGAATCGTTTTGCCTGTGTTCAGTTCCCGATCAGGGGCAACACCAAGACGATCATAGATCCCCTCCCATGCCGTTAATGCAGTGAGCGGCAATGCGGCGGCAGCAGCAAAATCCAGACTGGACGGCTTATGGGCAGCAATTCGGCTATCGACCAGATGGTATTCACTATTGCCGCCAGGACGCGTCACACTACCCGCGTAATACACCTCATCACCTGGCTGAAAGCCTTCGACCTGCTCACCTACCGCTTCAATGACACCTGCCACATCCCAGCCGAGAATACGTGGCTCGGATTCAACCCCATCCTTCGGTGCGCGCAGCTTCGTATCGACTGGATTCACCGAGATCGCTTCAACCTTAACCAGCAGATCGTAGCCTGTTGCCGTCGGCATTGAAATGGTTACATCTTGCAGACTATCTGGATCATCAATCGGTAAATAACGCGTTAATCCTACAGCTTTCATGTTGGTTTGAGTCATATCGAGTTCCTCCTCTGGCATCAGCCTTGTTTTGAATGATACGTATATGAATCCATTTGGATGCATTGCACAGTGTCTCCACGATTAATACCCGTTTTGGGTGGTTGCCGCAACACAGGGTTGGTTTGTAAAGGGGAAACCTGTGCAACTCCTCTCTGTACAGCTTCATACAGGTTCGATCAAATAAGTATGATATTTTGCTGCGCAAAAATCACTTCTCATTTCACCCCGTGCTAGGAGATCGCTAGCACTAGAAGCAGTAAGATATTTTGCTGCGCAAAAATCACTTCTCATTTCACCCCGTGCTAGGAGATCGCTAGCACTAGAAGCAGTAAGATATTTTGCTGCGCAAAAATCACTTTTCATTTCACCTCGTGCTAGGAGATCACTAGCACTAGTACTGAATTTGAAATTATCTGCGGTTGTGGCATTTGGACTGCGGCTTATCTGTCGTTCGCCTGTTGTACTGTAAACGCGTACAGAAGCAATCTACTCGTGCTACAATGCCCTTGTTTACAACGAAAATGTTCACTCAGGGAGATGAACCTTATGATTCGATTATCAGTATTCACGGTCTGCACACCCGACCTGACACCAGAGCAGGTCATTTATGCGGCGCATGCCGCAGGCATTGACGGAATCGAGTGGCGCTATGCAGGGATTCCAGCTGATGCTATGGAGGAAGCCCCCTCCTTCTGGCGGCATAATCGCTGCTCGATTACACCAGGCGCAGATGCCCAGCAGCTAATCCAGCTACGCGAGTTGTCCCAGCAGCATCAGGTTCAGCCGATCGCTCTCGTGCCGTATTTAAAATGCGGTGATCTGGATGCGGCACAGCAAGCCTTTGCCACCGGGCAGCAGCTCGGGGTCTCGATGATGCGTGTCGGTGTGCCCTGGTACGATGGCACACGCCATATCGATGAATTACAGCAGGAAGCGGTACGTTACTTGAGCGCCATTCAGGATATGGCGATGACCTATGGTATCAAAGCATTGATCGAAACACATCATGGCTCGATTGCACCGAGCGCTTCACTGGCTATGCGACTGGTCGATGGCTTGAATCCACAGCATGTGGGTGTGCTCTACGATCCCGGCAATATGGTGCACGAAGGATTCGAGAATTATCGCATGGGCATCGAGCTGCTAGGCCCCTATTTAGCCCATGTTCATGTCAAAAATGCCGCATGGCGTCAGCAGGCTGGACAATGGCAATGCCAGTGGGCACCGCTACATGAAGGCATTGTGCCATGGGAAGCGATTATAAATATTTTACTGGAAAATGGCTATGACGGTTATCTTGGTATTGAGGATTTTAGCGGACAATGGGCAAGTGCAGAGTTGTTACAGCAGTTTGCCAGTACATTCCGTTCCTTTATACAGTCACCCAAACTGGAGGCGAATTCATAATGAGTCCTGATCTGGCAGTTACTTCTTCCACTCCCTCTGCTCCTGCAATCGTACGTGTCGGCGTGATCGGTATTGGTAATATGGGCAGCACCCATGCCAGAACGATATTATCCGGTGCGATTCCCGGTGCAGAGCTTGCCGCTGTATGTGATATTCGCGAATCGATGCGACAGTGGACAGCCGAGCAATTATCACCGAATATCGCATTCTGGAGCGATTCGGAACAAATGATGCAGTCCGGTACGATCGACGCTGTGCTGCTCGCTACGCCGCATGATGATCATGCACGACAAGCGATGATTGCCTTTCAGCATGGTCTGCATGTGCTGGTAGAGAAGCCAGCGGGTGTAAGCACCGCGCAAGTACGGCAAATGAACGATGCTGCTGTCGCTGCGCCGAGCAGCGTATTCGCGATTATGTACAATCAGCGCACCAATCCGGTCTATCGCAAGCTACGGGAGCTGATCCAATCCGGTGAGCTGGGCGAGATTCGCCGTATGAACTGGATCATTACAACCTGGTATCGTCCGCAAAGCTATTACGATTCCGGCGGCTGGCGTGCCACATGGGCAGGTGAAGGCGGCGGTGTACTGATCAACCAGTGCCCGCACCAGCTCGATCTGCTGCAATGGACAACGGGAATGATGCCAGAGCGTATCCGTGCCTTTTGCCGATTCGGGCGTTATCGGGATATTGAGGTTGAGGATGATGTGACAGCCTATGCGGAGTATGCGAATGGCGCCAGTGCCGTATTTATTACGACGACAGGCGAGGCGCCGGGAACCAATCGTCTGGAAATGACAGGCGACCGCGGCAAAATCGTAATCGAAAATGATCAGCTTACCTTCTGGAGACTGCGCGAATCCGAGCCAGCGTTTAATAGCCGTTATACCGGAAAGTTTGGCAGTCCAGAATGCTGGCAGTGTGACATTCCTGTCGAAGGCGAGGAAACGGGACATCCCGGCATTATTCGCAACTGGATCGATGCGATTCGGTATGGAACACCGTTATTATCTCCCGGTGCGGAAGGCATTCATGGACTGACTCTGTCGAATGCGATGCTGCTATCCACATGGACGGATGGCTGGGTAGAGCTGCCACTGAACGAGCAGCAGTTTACCGACGAGCTAGAGCAGCGTCGTCAGAACTCGGTGTACAAGCCTGGCAGTACGGTCGAACCGGAGGATGTACCTGCTGATCTGAGCGGTACGTTTAAGTAACGGACGGACGATACGGGAGTTAGTGATATCGGAATGGGATGGTAGCGACACGGCTACCTGTACCGATGATGGATATGCATCACCGTATAGCATAAGGAGAAAATGAGCTTTTAACACTGGAAAAGGATGTGTCTCTATGCGTAAGGATGGCATGTTTTATGTACCGGAAAGTCAATATCAGGCAGAGGTGGTCTGTGCGCCGGGTGAGTTTGTATTTGCGGCAGTGGCGCTGGATCATGGGCATATTTATGGGATGTGTGCAGGGCTGGTCGAAGCAGGCGGAACGCTGAAATGGATCTATGATCCAGAATCAGAGCGCGCCACAGCCTTACAACAGAAGTACCCTGAAGCGCAGCTCGCTCCTTCACTGGAGACGGTGCTGAGTGATGATGCGGTACATCTCGTTGCAGCGGCGGCTATCACCAATGAACGCGGCCCGCTTGGCGTGCGTGTGATGCAGGCGGGCAAGGATTATTTTACCGATAAAGCCCCATTTACAACGCTACAGCAGCTAGAGGATGCCCGTGCCACAGCCGCGCAGACGGGTAAAAAATACATGGTCTATTATAGCGAACGACTGCATGTGGAGAGTGCGATCTATGCCGGGCAGCTGATCGATCAGGGTGCAATTGGCAAGGTCGTGCAGGTGATGGGAACCGGCCCGCATTTGCTGGCAGCGCATCGTCGTCCAGACTGGTTTTTCCGACGTGAGCAGTACGGCGGTATCCTATGCGATATCGGTAGTCATCAGATTGAGCAGTTTCTGACATTTACCGGCTCGTACGATGCGACGATCAATTATAGTCGGGTAGCGAACTTCAATCAGCCGCAGTATCCTGAGCTGGAGGACTTTGGCGAAATTTCACTGACAGGCACGAGCGGCTCCTCGGGCTATGTACGAGTGGACTGGTTCACACCGAATGGACTGGGAACATGGGGTGACGGACGGATGGTCATTCTCGGTACAGATGGCTATATCGAGCTACGCAAATATATCGATATTGCACGTGACCCGGCGAAGGATCATGTGTATCTGGTCAATCATGAAGGCGAGTATCACTTTGGCGTATCCGGTAAAATCGGCTATCCATTCTTCGGGCAATTGATCCGCGATGTGCTAGATCGCACAGAAACCGCCATGACACAGGAGCATGCGTTCAAGGCAGCCGAGCTATGCTTAGTTGCCCAGCAGCAGGCATGGAATCGACCGGAAGGTTTGGCTGGCTTTCAGCAGGGTAATGCTGTAGCTTCACCAACCGTCGCGCCTCATCTACGCTAGTTTTAATTTTATGTAAAATCGAATATAAATCGTTACAAATCGCTCCATCCCCCATCCGCACATGCTAAAATGGACACAACCTTGTAAACGTTATCATAGGGAGGTGCCCGTGCGATGCCGCACAATCTGCGGATGGAGCATGCTGTGAGCTATGTGTACCGTCAGGATCAGAGCTTTCAGTCGATTGCTGCCGACGGCTTTCATTCACATTTGCATTATGAGATTTACTATTTTCATGAAGGAATCTGTACGTATATTGTGGGCGAGCAGATTTATCAGCTGCGTCCCGGCGATGTACTGCTCATGCATGGACGTACCCTGCACCGTCCACATCCACAGCCGGGCTATCCCTATATTCGCTCGACTCTGCATTTTGATCCTGCGTTAGTCGAGCGCTATGTGCAGCCGGCTCATCTGCATGCGTTACTGGAGCCATTCGAGCAGTCCAGTGGATGCAGACTAGCGCTCGGTGCGCAGGAACGTAGCGATCTGGAGACCCTATTGGAGCAGCTTCACCGGCTGCCGATTGGTGACGATGGCAAAGTACCTCTAACCTTTATGATGAAGCTATGCGATGTGCTGGCATTGCTGGCGAGCTGCTGTGAGCAGGAGCAGCCACCGCTCATGCAGGAAGGAAGAGAGCAATACGCGCATGCTATTCTCGATTACATTGAGCAGCACTATATGGAGGATATTACGCTGGAGCAGATTGCCGACCATCTGCATCTGTCTCGCTCGTATGCGGCTTCACTATTCAAATCATGGACAGGCATGACCATCTTCAAATATCTGTATCATCGCCGCATTAATCAGGCGAAGCTACTGCTGCAATATCAACAGAAACTGCCCATTAGCGAAATCAGCCGCATTTCTGGCTTCAAGCAGCCGGCTCATTTCAGTCGGATGTTCAAGGAAGAGACTGGGGTAACACCTGAGGCATATCGGGCGCGGTTGGTTGGTTCGGGTATGGGTGAATTGTGAATGGGTCGGTCTGCATTTCATTGAGTGTGATACAAGACTGGCTTGCACACTTGAACCTCATCATCATAAATACGAAAAAGCGGTGACAGGTGTCTACTGTCGCCGCTTTCTTTTTTCTACTTCTACTTCTGCTTCTGCTTCTGCTTCTGCTTCTGCTTCTGCTTCTGCTTCTGCTTCTGCTTCTGCTTCTGCTTCTGCTTCTATTGCAATTGTCTAACCCCTACCTCGCAGCAAGCAAGTTTTTATTCAAAAGTTTCATTCACTTACCACTACCCATTAATCCAGCCCGCCTTCTGCAACAATCGGCGAATCATACTTGCCGACTGAGCGCGAGTAACATGACTTTGCGGCGCGAACTGGCCGTGATCGCCGCCTACAATTGAGCTTTGGGCGGTCGCTGCAACTGCCTTTTTCGCCCAGTTGGATACCTCACTG
The DNA here is from genome assembly GCF_014645615.1 of Paenibacillus hunanensis. Taxonomy (GTDB): domain Bacteria; phylum Bacillota; class Bacilli; order Paenibacillales; family Paenibacillaceae; genus Saccharibacillus; species Saccharibacillus hunanensis. The sequence continues at coordinate 470,626 of NZ_BMMB01000002.1, forward strand.
CGATCGCTAAAGCGATTCAACTGCGCCTGTACAGCATTATCCGTCAATGTCGTCGATTGGCCTGTGTAGTTCATCGCGTGACTCATAATCATCGCTGCTTCCTCGCGTGTAATCGGCTGATTCGGTCGGAAATTGCCATCGTTATAACCTTCGATCAGCCCATGATTTATCGCTGTGCCTACTACACCCGCGTACCAATCGGAACGCTTCACATCACGGGGTAAATGGTCGCTCTGCTTATCTGCCAGTCCAAGCGCCCGTACGAGCATAGCGGCAAATTCCGCTCTTGTCACTTCACGATCTGGAAAAAACTGTCCCTGCTCTCCATTGACGATAAGACGCGATGCCATATCATTCACATCGTTGCGGCTCCAATGCTTCGCCGTATCGGAAAAGGTCTGACTATTCTGAACGAGTGCATAGATACCGTCTGGCGTAGTGCCGTGTAGGATCGCCATCGTGCCGTTGCCTGAACGAGCTGTCTTTTGCATCGTCGGTACAGGGATGATCTGCTGTAGCACAGGATTCCAGCGGATTGCCGTTGTGAACGGACTTCCCTTACCAGCAGCGGAAGGATGTAGAATAAGCTGACGTGTACTCTCCGCGGTGGGTACTCCTGTTGCCGGAGTCGATCCTACTGCTCCCGGATCACTTGTGTTATTCGCTGACTGGGTAGACTTGTCGCCAGCACTTCCTTGCTCGCCTGAACTGCCTGGAAATAGAGTCGCTGAATCGAGCGCCTGGGAGGGCTGTTGTCCAGCTGAACCTGTTAATGCAAATTGCACTGGCGTTCCGATGACTGTAATACCTGTCTTCGCCGCTGCCTGCTGAATTGCACCGGTCACCTCATTTGCCACAGGCATGATCTCCACTTGCAGATTGACAGCCTTTAACGATGCTGGATTCCCAGGTAGCTTCGACCATGCTGCTGGATCGATATCGCGGATTGGCAATACGTAATCCCCCCATGCCGACTGAATCGCAACCCCACCCTGCGCATCGTACAGCGCTTGTAATACATCTCCATGGAGCATACAGCGAACCGTCGTATAGCCATCTGGAATTACAATCGGGACGATTCGATCCTGCGCAGAATCGAGTTGCTGTAGTACGGCATCCTTATTTAATGCGATATTCAATTGCCCGGGTGCGGTCGATTGAGCGGTATATAGCCCATTGTCTGGATTCGCTCCATTCGTTGCTTGTCCTGAATCGTCAGCCGTCCCTTGCTGGACAACCGTCCCACTCCCCTGAGCATTCACATCGATATAAGCAAGTCGAAACGCACTGGATGGATCATCCCGTAATCGCAGTGTTAGCCAGCCCTGAAAGGGTGTAAATGGAGTTTCGCCATCGCTAGCATCCTTCCACACTCCATTACGCCCATCCGTGGAATCCAGACTATATTGCATATCGGTGCTGGTCTGCTCCAGTGCTGGAACAGAGGGATTTAGCATCACAACTGCTAACTCGATCGGAGTGCCATTGGATGGCTCATATACCGTGTACTGCACCAGATACGATTGGGCAGATACCGCTGGCACTGCCGCAAGGAAGAGCATACTGCTTAATAGCACACATACTACGATACGTGGCTTCGTCCATGCTGTGAAAGTAGCTCGACTGTTAGCGACTGCTCGATTAACAGGCGTGATCTCATGCTCTTGTCTGTATGACTGCTGGATAGCCCCTTCATATTCCACCTTCGATTCCATCATCTCCTCATGCTTCGCGTCCACCAACTCCCGATTCAGAATCACCGGATCACAATTATGACTAGGGGACGAACGTACATCCACGAAACGTACCATCGTCCGTAGTCGTCGTAACATACTTATCATTAAATGATTCATGCAATCGCTCCTTTGCGATCAAATTATATTCACTATTTATGTTCAATGTGTTCGTCCTATATTTCATTTGCGATAAAGCCATGGGAACCATCCATGCTACCACCATATATTCTCCAATCAGCTTCATCTGCAAGCCATCCTGCTAGTACGTTATGCTATATTTATCGGCTATGAATCGCGGATACGATATGTACATTTTCAACTATAGAAGCTGGTGTTTTTCAGTCTATATCTGAGTACGTCTAGAGCATCAAAATAAGAAGTTGCTGTGTGTCCCATCACCAGAATGGGTATGTACTTAACAGGAACAAGCTACAGCATGAATCCGCAAACAATAGGTAACATCGAACGATTCATACATGAAATAAGAGAACGCCCACTGGCGCTACGAAGGAGGAATTATCGATGAAAGCAGTCGTAATCGAACAATATGGCGATGAGAATCAACTCCAAATGAAGGAAGTTCCTGATCCGAAGCCGGGTCCAAAACAGGTCGTTATCAAGCTGAAGGCAACCTCGATCAATCCGATCGACTGGAAGCTGCGTGAAGGGCATCTGAAAGGCATGATGGATTGGGAGTTCCCGATCATTATAGGCTGGGATGCAGCAGGCGTCATTACCGAGGTCGGCGATGAAGTGACTGAATGGAAGATCGGTGACGAGGTATTTGCCCGTCCAGATACAACTCGCTTTGGTACGTATGCCGAATATACAGCGATTGACGATCATCTGCTTGCGCCGATGCCTCCAGGTATTAGCTTTGAGGAAGCTGCCTCTGTACCACTTGCCGGACTGACCGCATGGCAGGCACTATTTGACCATGGACAGCTCAAGGAAGGCGAAAAGGTATTGATCCATGCAGGCGCAGGTGGTGTCGGTACACTGGCGATTCAACTTGCGAAACATGCAGGTGCCCATGTAATTACAACCGCCAGCAGCAAAAATGCCGAATTCCTGAAAGAGCTGGGTGCGGATGAAGTGATCGATTACAAAACAACGTCCTTTGTCGATGTGCTGTCCGATGTGGATCTGGTCTTCGACACCATGGGTGGACAGATTCAAGCCGATAGCTTTAAGGTGCTCAAGGAAGGCAGCGGACGACTGATCTCGATTTTGGAACAGCCGGACGAAAAGCTGGCTGAACAGCACCGCGTCGTCGCCAAGTCGATCTGGCTGCAACCGGATGGCAAGCAGCTTCAGCAATTTGGGAAGCTGATGGAGGAGCGTAAGGTGAACGCGATTGTAGGTACCACATTGCCGTTCTCTGAGGAAGGCTTGCGTGAAGCGCATCGTCTCAGTGCAACCCACCATGCAAAGGGCAAGATTGTCATTTCTTTTGAAGATTAATGGATGTCCGGCCTGAACGATAGTCCAACGGAAGGAGAATGATCATGATGTGGCTAATTAACCCGTCTACTGCATTTCCTGACCCGTGGTTTCGTCTAATCTGGCTACTGGAGCTAACCGTACTGCTACTGCTCATTCTATCCGCGATGCGCTTTTCGCGTCGTGCGTGGATCAGTACGGGGGTGTTATTTGTGCTCGCGCTAGTCGCTACTGTGCCGGGGCTGGTATTCCGGCTGACACAGCCTGATCCGATTGGTGCCATGATCGATATTCCACTCCTGCTCATGTTTCCGATCATGGGCGTCAGTCTCGTCTGGGCGATTGTCGCCTGGATTATGCGACTGTCTCGTGAGCGGCGCCGTACAGTATAACGGCTCGTGTAGTATAAGCGATCTGTGAATATCTATCGATAGCTGCAAGAGCGATCAATTTATAAAATACAGCAAAGCCGCAGTCTCTGTCAGGAAATCCTGATGGAGGCTACGGCTTTTTCATTTCGTTATTCTTTACTCTGTTATTTTTGAGCTCTGCGTTTGAATTCTCTAGTGATACTATTTCCAACGATATGACTGAGGAACTTGTTTATTTCATGAATGCATTACCTTGTTTATCTTATAGCAGCGTAGATTCCGAGGCTCATCTTACGCCAGAATCTGACGAATACCTTCTTCAAGTGGAGTCAGCGGACGACCCAGCACCTTCTCGAAGTCGCTGTGCTCCACTTCCAGATGATGCTCGCGAATACCTTGCTGAATACCGACCAGAATAGGAAGTAAAAAGTCTGGCAAGCCAGCACCCTTCATAATTTCTGCGTAGGTTTCATCATCTACCTGTTGAACGGTAATATCTTTACCCAACACTTTACCAACAGCGGCTGCCAGCTCTTCCTGTGTTAGTAATGGGCCAGACAGCTCGTAGATCGTATTCTCATGTCCTTCACCTGTCAGTACAGCGACAGCAGCAGCGGCGTAATCATCGCGTGTTGCCCAGCCTACTTTGCCATCGCCTGCGGAGGTTACCCACGGTGCGCCAGCATTTGCAGCGCCGATGCTGGACAGCTCATTTTCCAGATACCAGTTGTTGCGTAGGAAGGAATAGGGAATGCCAGTTTCCAGAATCGCATTCTCAGTCGCTTTGTGAACTGGCGCCAGTCCAAGTCCACTCTCCTGAGCATTGCCAACACTGGTGTATGCGATAAAGCCTACGCCTGCACGAGCAGCAGCCTTCGCCGCATCGCTATGCTGACGAATACGTGTCTCGTTATCGCCATCGGTCGAGATCAACAGCAGACGATCTACACCTGCGAATGCCGAATCGAGCGTCTCGGGCTTATCAAAATCTCCATGACGTACATCCACACCCAGCTCTTTCAGATGAGCTGCCTTCTCTGGATTACGCACACTTACCGCAACCTCACTTGCAGGGACTTTCTCCAGCAGCTGCTGTACCACTTTGGAACCGAGTTGACCTGTTGCACCTGTCACCAGAATTGTCATTGTCATTTCCTCCTAATAGTATGATATCGTGTATCTGTCGTCATAACCAATGTGGTTACAACGAATGTATAAAATAAAAGCCCACTAGAGAGCTCTCATTTCTAAAATCGTCTTAGCTTCTAAACGTCGTCCTAGCTTACCTCTAAAAGTACAGCCAGTGTGTCGATCTACCCTCGATCCTTACAGAACCAATTGCTTGCCCAGCTGCTGCAAGGTTGTGCTTGCTAGCCGTTGTTCCATCGCTTGCTGTGCTTCTTGTAGCTCCTGCTGTAGCACCTGCTCAATATTGCGTCCAACCGGACAGGCAATACTGGAATGATCGTGAATGCCAAACAGACGATTCTCCTCGGTAACCTCCACCGCTCGGTAAATATCGAGCAAGGTAATGTCATCCGCTGACTTGAGCAGATAAGCGCCACCAATGCCTGCGCGCACCTCGATCAAGCCCGCCTTTTTGAGCATGCCCATAATCCGACGAATCACAACCGGATTCGTATTCACACTAGCAGCGATAAAGTCCCCGGTACATTCCAGCGGACACATCTCGATTAGCGACAACGTATGCACCGCCATAGAGAAGCGCGTGCTAAGCTGTTTCATAAGTATCACCACCGTTGTAATCAGTATAGTTACAACTCGGAATAAAGTCAACTTCTTTTCTATTTCTTTCGCCAATATTACTTTATTCCGATTCGCTGCTGTATTTGTCTCCATTGAAGAACATTATGCCGATTCGCCTGTAAATAAAAGAATAAGACCCATTCCTTCATCTTCAACTCTTGTGCCTTACGTGACTTTATGCACTTGAAGCCCGACAGGAGAAGAATCTGCTGTAAGGGGATTAACACGAATTCGATCATTTCTGGAGTTATGGCTTGTTCGTTAAAATGATACGAGCTGCATAGGGACTGCATATACAGCGTTATCCTGCTCCTTTTGCTTCCATAATCGAAAGCGATGTACCTTTTGCTAATCATCTATCCGATATGAAAATATACAAAAAACCGGTATGCTCCTACGAACGGTGAGCATACCAGTAACGAATTCCCTATATTCCTACTCGTCCCTTGCTACTGCTCCTACGCTGACGCCGGGTCCAGTCGTTCAGCGTCCAGATGAAGCTGCTCGGCAGTGGTACGAATAATAAGCTGTAATGCACGTGTCATCAGATCCATCGGTAATGAAGGCAGGCTTGGCTTATGCACCGCCATTTGCGTAGAGGCTGGAAAATGGACAAATCCAGCAAGCACGTTCAGGCGATTCGTTTGTAAATAATCCAGCATGCCATACATCGTATTGTTACAAATAAATGTGCCCGCCGTATTCGACACAACCGCCGGGATCCCATTATCCAGCAAACGATCTGTCATTTTACGAATCGGCAATGTGGAAAGTAATCCGTCTGCTCCGCCTTCGCGAATCGGCATATCCTTCGGCCGATCATTGCGGTTATCCGCTTCAGCATCCAGCTCCACACTTTTTACATTCACAGCGATACGTTCCAGACTAACCGCGGTTCGCCCTGCTGCCAGGCCGCACATAATAATTGCATTCGGCTGAAAAGCCTCTGCCTCGCGCACGAGCAGATCGACGCATTCATCATAATGAACCGGCAATAATACCGTCCGCAGTTCAACTCCAATATCCGCAAACGAGTGATTCTGAATGGCCTCCAGCATGTACTCCGTCGGGTTGATCGCATGTCCGCCAAATGGCTCAAATCCGGATATTAGTATTCTCATTGTTTCTACCTCCCAGATAGATGAATACAACGTTTGAACCCATATTACACATTTTGAAACCTATTTTTATCTTACCTTAACAATTCGGGACAGAACACCCCGATTCCTGTATATCATTAACATTTTTTGTGATTTTCGCGCATTATTCAGAATAAAGACGCATAATAATGAATTTATATACATATGAATATCCAGAAAACAGGATAAAAAGCGTGTTTTCACGTCCCTCTACTCTCTCTAACGCAATAAAATGTAAAATGGATTTTACTACCAGTCTCGCAGTACAATAGAAGGAGTACGATCCACTTTAAGAAAGAGTATGATCTACTCACAGGTTTCGTTTGACTTTTAAAATGGGTCGGTTATAATTAAAATATGTTTGATAAAATATAATTTTGCAAAATGAAAGTGAGGAGATTAAAAAATGTCAGTACATGATTTCTCAGCTCTGACGATTGATAAACAGGAACAATCATTATCCGATTACAAAGGAAAAGCATTGTTGATTGTGAATACCGCGAGCGGCTGCGGCCTGACTCCTCAATATGAAGGATTGCAAAAGCTTTATGATACGTATAAAGAGCAAGGTCTGGAAGTGCTCGGCTTCCCATGCAACCAGTTTATGGGCCAGGAGCCCGGTAGTGAGGAAGAGATTAAGGATTTCTGTCAGGTAAACTACAGCGTGAGCTTCCCGCTATTTGCGAAGGTGGATGTGAAGGGTGAAGATGCGCATCCTCTGTATCGTTATCTGGTCGATGAAGCGCCGGAGCCTTCCCGCACTGGAGATATCGAGTGGAATTTTGCCAAGTTCCTCGTTGACCGCGATGGTCATGTGGTGAAGCAGTACCCTTCTCGTCTGGACCCGGCTGAGATTGAACAGGATATTCAGAAATTACTCGCTGGCGAAGCCGTTTCCTGAAGAGGATTACCATTTTCAGGGTAAATAATGATGATTGCATACTTACTAAACCCCAAATTCAGGAGGATGATGAACAATGGCATTGACATTCACAGACATGGTCACTCAGGCAAGAAATAACGTACCGGGCGTAACTTCCCAGGAAGCGCGCGAGAAAATTAACAACAATCCGGACACATTCGTTATCGATGTACAGGATGCAAAGGACGCTGGCGCTTGTGGTCTGATCCCAAGCAGTGTTAATATCTCCCTCGGCATGCTGCCAATCCGCGCCGATCTGGGCGTACCTGCTGAGCTGCGCGATGAGCGTCTGAGCGATCGAAATCGTCCGATTCTCGTAACGTGCGGTGCTGGCGGTCAAGCTGCACTGGGCGCTTATGCGCTGAAGCTAATGGGCTTCACCGATGTAGCGTACATCGATGGTGGTACAGCAGCATGGAAGCAAGCTGGCTTTGATGTAGAGGAAGCGTAAGCGAGCTTCACGTAGCCCCTCAAGCCTGACAACCCTACTCGGCTTGTGTAGATGTATTTCAGATTAACCTTTACAGTATATATACCCCTTATCCTATATACGTAAAATAACCCCCGAGCCTTAGCGCTACGGGGGTTATTCGTGTATTAAAAGTCAATATGATCCGGGTCTGGCCCAACGCGTACATGTTCATTTAATGCATCAATCTGCTGCATCTGCTCGTCTGCTAATACAAAGTCAAATAGCTGTGCATTATCTGCAATCCGCTTCGCAGAAATGGACTTCGGAATCGTGATCACGCCGCGTTGTAGATTCCAGCGTAAAATAATCTGCGCGACCTGCTTACCATGCTGCTCCGCAATAGTTGCCAGCACTGGATGCTCCAGCAGCTGCCCCTGCATCAGCGGTGACCACGCCTCCAGACGGATACCATGATCCGCGCAATATTGTTGTAATTCGTATTGTGTCAGCTTCGGATGGAGCTCGACCTGGTTTATGACAGGAACAATCTCCGCTGTGGCGAGCAGATCCTCCAGATGATGAATCTGGAAATTGCTTACTCCGATCGCACGTACACGTCCATCACCGTATAGCTTCTCAAGTGCACGCCATGCGTCCCTATATTTGCCGGGTACAGGCCAGTGGATCAGGTATAAATCTAGCTGGTCTAATCCAAGACGCTGTAAGGACTGCTCGTACGCGGCTAGCGTTTCTTCATAGCCAAGATCGGCATTCCACGCTTTAGAGGTGATAAATAGCTCCTCTCGTGTCACAACGCCTTCCTCGATTAGCTCCTGCACCGCTTGACCTACACCTGCTTCATTGCCATAGATCGACGCGGTATCGATACTGCGATAGCCGAGCTTCACGGCTGCCTTGATCGCAGTGATCATTTCCTGTCCTTCTTCTACCTTAAATACACCTAATCCCAGTACAGGCATCTCCACTCCGTTGTGGAGTGTAACACGACTGCCTATATGCTGTGGTGTTACTTCGGTTGGTTGGTATACGTTCATGGGTTATACCTCCGTGTTAGTTGTTTCGTGTTTCGTTGTATTTGTTATGGGTTGCCTACATTGGAATTCGCTTGCGTACTCCATAACAATGCAACGAGCCGAGCATAGGTGATATCGTTTTGCATTTTAAAACTTCTGCGATGCCGATTTCTATGATACTAATTATCGAAACAATGATGTGGAGCTCGTCGAGCAGACTGAGCCACTTGTCGCCTTCGCGTCGGATCGGTTGTGTGCGTCTGCTTCGACGATCTCCCCTTGTCCAGCTACCTGCTCCTGCTTCTCGCCTGCACGCAGCACCGCTGTTAAGATCGCCGCTGCCGCCACCATCAGTGCGCCAACCCATGTCGTATGGATCAAGCCAAGATGATCGACCACAAGTCCACCCAGATACGCACCGATCGCGATACCTGCGTTAAAGGCAGAGATATTCAGTGCTGATGCCATATCCACTGCCTGTGGTACGTATCGCTCTGCCAGCATCAGCACATACACCTGCAAGCCAGACACATTCATAAAAGCAAACAAGCCCATCAACAGCACCGTTGCCAGTCCAATCCCTGCATAGGGAGCCGTCCACCATAACAGCAGCAATACTAGCGCCTGCACGATAAACATGCGCAGCAGCACACCAACTGGATTGCGGTTAGCTAATCTACCTCCAATCACATTGCCAATCGCAATGGCAATACCATAGAACAGCAGCAGTAATGCAACCGTAGAGGGAGCAAATCCACTAATCTCATGTAGTAGCGGCGACAAGTACGTGAACACGACAAAGGTTCCACCATAGCCCAGCGCCGTAACTACCAGTGCCATCAAAATACGACTCGTGGTGAGTAGCTTCGTCTGGGCACGCCAGCCGCCACTATGCTGCCCCTGCTCCATTCTAGCTGGAATCAGTAGCGCATTCGCAATCAGGGCAATCACCCCAATCGCTACAATGACGATAAAGGCAACGCGCCAGCCCAGATGCTGCCCGATAAACGTACCGATCGGTACGCCCGTGACCGTCGCAATTGTTAACCCGGAAAACATAATCGAGATTGCACTCGCCCGCCGATCCTCAGGCACCAGACTGGCAGCAATCGTCGAGCCGATCGACATAAAAATACCGTGCGCCAGCGCTGAAATGATTCGCGCCGTCAGCAACAAGCCGATCCCCGTCGCGGTCGCTGCCAGTCCATTACCGATGATAAACACGATCATAATCCCAAGCAGTACCATTTTCCGTGGCATCCCTGCTGTAACTGAGGTCAAGATCGGCGCTCCCAGCGTTACGCCAAGCGCATATAGTGTGACCGTCAAGCCGGCGGTTGACAGCCCAATATGCAGATCATCCGCAATTAACGGCAATAATCCCACACTAATAAACTCCGTCGTTCCAATAGCAAACGCACTGATCGCCAATGCGATCAAAGCAAGTGTATTTCGATTCATTATCATCCTCTATCACCCGAATCTATCTAGAATTGCTGGCCAGCACATGTTATTATGAGTCAGCGAGTTCAAGATGAATAGTACGTACTTAAAAGTACTATAGGTACTAAAAAGTGCCTTAGCAGGTTTGATGCGGGTTGTTGGTCTTTCCTTACACTTCATCAACCTGCATAGCCCTCTAAACGAACCTACTCGTCAACCCCATTCAAGTTACATTTAGATCCATCGAGAAAAGTAGCCAGCTTATGGACTACCTGTGTACATGTTCGATGCTCTCACGCATGATCATTCACACGATGAACACAATAAACAAGATCAAGATATATGAAAATTATTCAAACAGGAGGAATGATCATGTTACCAGCAGAGAAAATGGAGAAAAAATATAATATTGCCGTTGAGGCGACGTTGGAGGTGATTGGGGGGAAGTGGAAGTGTTTGATTTTGTGTCATTTGACGCATGGGAAGAAGCGTACAAGTGAGTTGAAGCGCCATATGCCCAAAATCACGCAAAAGATGCTGACGCAGCAGCTTCGCGAGCTGGAGCAGAGAGGAATTATTAACCGTATTACGTATAACACGGTGCCGCCTAAGGTAGAGTATGAGTTGACCGAGTATGGTTGGAGTCTTAAGCCGATTTTGGATATGCTGTGTAACTGGGGTCGTGAGCATATTACGAAGGAGCATGGTAACGTGGATGAATGGCTGGAAGACACGTATTTGAATACAAAAAAATAAAATATACTTGATTTTGATAATGATGTAAAAATATACATCATTTCTAAGCTTCTGATGTGTTTAATTTCGATAACTAAATGGGTAATGTTCTTCACAGCCGCGTGCCACCTGCGACCGATGTGCATGAAGAGGTCAGAAGACCCTCCGTATCTGGTTTGATTGGTAAGCCGTTTGCTTGTATGTAAATAAATGAAATGAAAGAGCTTTGGCTTTGCGAAAGCTAATTTTCATTAGACAATGCGTGTAAACTGCCTGAGATCTAGAACTAGAAAAGGAGAGAGATGCATGAATCGCAATGTAACGATGATGCAATTTTTCGAGTGGCATGTGGAGGCGGATGGTTCACACTGGAAACGGCTACAGGAGCTGGCACCCGAATTGAAAAGGGCGGGGATTGGTACGATCTGGATTCCGCCCGTAACGAAAGGCAATTCGCCACAGGATACCGGATATGGCGTATACGATCTGTACGATCTGGGCGAATTTGACCAGAAAGGGTCGGTTGGCACCAAATACGGCACCAAAAAGGAACTGCTGGACGCGATTGCTGTCTGTCATCGCCTCGGTCTCAATGTGTATATCGATCTGGTGATGAACCACAAAGCCGGAGCGGATGAAACCGAAGTATTCAAGGTGGTCGAGGTCGATCCGAACAATCGGACGGAGGAAATTTCGGACGAGCCGTTTGAGATTGAAGGCTGGACCAAGTTCACCTTCCCTGGACGCGGCGACACGTATTCGTCAATGCAATGGAACTATCACCATTTTAACGGAACTGATTTTGATAATCGCGAGGGTCGTAATGGGATTTTCCGTATTGCTGATGGAGACAAGCAATGGAATGAAAATGTAGATAACGAATTTGGCAACTATGACTATCTGATGTTTGCCAATATTGATTACAATATGCCTGAAGTACGTGAGGAAATGACGAACTGGGGCAAATGGATGATTGATACGACGCGCTGTGACGGCTTCCGTCTGGATGCGATCAAGCATATTAACTATGAATTTATTCGAGAATTTGTCGGCTCGATGATCAACAAGCGTGGACAGGATTTCTATATTGTCGGCGAGTTCTGGAACCCAGAGCTAGCAGCATGTCAGGAGTTTCTCGATACGGTAGATTACCAGATTGATCTGTTTGATGTATCGCTGCACTACAAGCTGCATGCGGCATCCACATCAGGTAATTCGTTTGATCTGTCGACGATTTTTAATGATACACTCGTACAGACACACCCGACCCATGCGGTTACTTTTGTCGATAATCATGATTCCCAGCCGAATGAAGCGCTGGAATCGTGGATTGAGGATTGGTTCAAGCCGCTGGCGTACTCGCTCATTTTACTGCGTCAGGATGGATATCCGTGCGTGTTCTATGGTGACTATTTTGGTATTGGCGGCGAGAATCCCGTTCCAGACAAAAAGGACATGATCAACTGCATGCTGTATGCTCGTTATCATAAATCCTATGGCGAGCAGGATGATTATTTTGACCACCCCAATACGATTGGCTGGGTACGCAAAGGCAGCGCGGATATCGAGCGGTCTGGCTGTGCCGTCGTGATGACCAATGGTGAAGAAGGGGAGAAACGGATGTTTGTCGGCGAGGAACGCGCTGGACAGATCTGGATCGACCTGACAGGTAATCGTCGTCACCATGTACAGATCGAGGAAGACGGCTGGGCAACATTCCCGGTTAATGGTGGCAGTGTATCCGTATGGGTTCAGCCAGAAGAGGATCTGACCGAGGATGGAGTCGAGGCTTATTACGAATCGGGACTGCCTTGTATTGCATTGCCAGAGGAAGGCGTGCTAGAGGAAGGCTCGGATCTGCTGAATATTGAGCCAGCGGAGCATGTAGAGCATGTCGAAGAAGCTGGTGACCAGGAAGATTCATCCAAGCCAGCTGATGAGCCAGCCTCCGATACAGAGTCACAAGATAAATAAGTGTAGGTATCAGTCATAATATAACTAACCCGCAAGTCCATATTCTCGCGTGTAAAACGAGAATGCTGGCTTGCGGGTTTATTTGTTCATACAACAAGTGGCTGTCTCATCCGTCTGCCAAGCAGTACAAGCTTGGAACGGATATTCCATTCCGTAGCATCCACAAGCGATAATTCTGTCCCCTTGATCCAATCCATCCGGTAGCGATGCTGCTCCATTATTGTCCATACTGCCTTATTGCCCATATTGCTGCTGAAGTCCCACAATCCATGCGCGTAATCCATCCAGTAGCTCCGGTGGTGATTCCACTCGTGCAGCAGTCCCACAGCTGGCAAAAAACTGCACTACCCACGGTATATATGATTCTGGTAAAGGTAGTTCCAATACGCCTGTACCATCTGATGCGATCGTTAATCCCTGTTCCATCCACGGATCGGTTTGACAGCGGCGAACGCCTTCTCGCTCTAGCTGAACACGCATCGGCAAGGTACGCTCCTCTGATGCATGACCAAGATACTCGCCAATCGTCCAGTGCGAGAAATCCTGTTGATCAACAGCGCCTGGATCAGTGGCTAGCTTCTTAATTCGATCCACACGAAATGTACGAAGCTGCTTGCGTCCCATACAATACGCAACTACATACCATAGCCCACTGCTCGCATACACACCAAGCGGCTGTATGCGCCGCTTCTCCTCCCCTGCGCTCGAATCGTACACCATCTCCACCACTGTCTGTTCGACACAATAATCCACCAGCTCGGATAAATATGGCGCCTCCAAGTTGCGTACAGGTGTCCAAAAGGCAAACCGTGCCTCTAGCTCACGAATCCGCTGCTTCGTCTCCGCAGGCAGATAATGATAAAACTTATCCAGCGCCGAGGTCGATTCCTTTTGAAACGGAAGTGACCGATAATTACGCAGCGATTGATAGGCAAAAAACATCGCCACCGCCTCATTTTCCGAAAATAAAATCGGGGGCAGCATCCGCTCACGCAACACACGATATCCCCCTGCTGCGCCTGGCTCAGCATATAGTGGCACTCCTGCCATCCCCAGCTCCTGCAAATCACGCTGGATCGTTCGCCGGGACACACCAAACTGCTGTGCCAGCTCGGAGGCAGTGAACTTACGCCGCGTATTCACGGTGAGCATAAGCTCAATTAAGCGTTGTGATTTGGACATGGAACGAGCACCTCTTTTTGTAGATTGAATGATAAGCAGCCTTATGTAAACGTAAACGAATGTTTGATTGTCGGTAGTAGGCTGACATCATTTCCGATACGAAGCTTATATTTGTATTGTATCAAAAATGGCGACAGAATCTGTCACCATTCCATGCTATGCTGAAATTAATCAAAAGATACGCTTGATCGATGGGACAGCCTACACAACACGGAGGTACATATGGAAACATTCAAAGAACGCTATAGCACTGCATTTCTACAGCATTTTATTACGATCGTACAGCAGCATACGACTGCCTTTGACGCACAGCGTTTCTTCACTCTTGTTCATGCCGAAGGCTGGGACGACCTTGCTTTTAAACAGCGCATTCGTCGCATTAGCGAAGCGTTCACCGGAGCACTACAGCTATCCTATGAGGGGATGATCGAGCTACTGATCGCGATGGCACCACAATGTCGTGGTGTAGAGTATCTGTTCTTCCCGGATTGTATCGAGCTGAACGGAATGGAGCAGCCAGAGCTATCGATCCCTGCACTCGCGAAGCTGACACCGTATTCCAGCTCCGAGTTCGCAGTACGTCCCTTTATTATGCAGGATACAGGGCGCATGCTGGAGCAAATGCGTAGCTGGGCTACCGATGAGGATGAGCATGTACGCCGACTTGCCAGCGAGGGCTTCCGTCCGCGCTTACCGTGGTCATTCCAGCTACGCATGTTCATCCAAGACCCGGAGCCTACACTTGCCGTGCTGGAGCTGTTAAAACAAGACCCGTCTCTCTATGTACGGAAAAGTGTAGCGAATCATCTGAACGATATCGCCAAGGATCATCCGGAGCGGATCGCTGAGGTCGCACGCAGCTGGTATGGACAGCATCCGCATACCGACTGGATTGTGAAGCATGGCTGTCGCACACTGCTCAAGCAGGATCATCCGGTCATTATGGAGTTATTCGGCTATTTGCCAAGTGAGCATATTCGTGTTAGTGAGCTACATGTGAACCGTGAGGTCGTGCCGATTGGCGAAGAGGTGGAGCTGTCATTTGTCATGCATAATGAAGCCGCTACTGCGCAAAATGTACGGATCGATTATGAGATGCAATTTGTAAAGGCGAATGGCAAGCAGGCGCCCAAGCGATTCCGCTGGGTATCTCGTGACTTTGCACCCGGACGGCATGTGATGCGTAAAAGGCATTCGTTCAAGCTGATTACGACGCGTGTATATTATCCAGGTGTGCATCATGTGCATCTGTATGTGAATGGTGTGCAGGTGGGGGAGATTGCATTTGAGGTGACAGCTGCTGAATAACGGCCATTGAGGCGGCAATCATAAGGTTTCCACTGGACCACCTATTTATTGAGTACAGAAGGATCATATGTATTCGTGCTACAACAAGCTGAGCGAACCGTATGTCTAGCTTGACCCGGTTATTCAGCATCCACAAGGTTATACAACGCTACAATAGCTTGTCTAATAAGCAAATAGCCTTCCTCGCTACCCTGACAGGTATGTGAAGAAGGCTGTTCGTTCTATACGTATGGATATCCGTCAGATCACGTATTCGTCACAGCTACTGAGCTGTGAACGGAATACATTTTTCTTATCGGATGGTCAAGCTTAACGCAGCGTGCGAATGCGCTCTTCCAGTGGCTTGAATTCCTTGTCTCCCGCAGGTGCTGTCGGCTTACCAAACGGCATCTGTGCCACAAGCGTCCAGCTTTCTGGGATGTCCCACTCGGCTTTGATCTTTTCATCGATCAGCGGGTTATAGTGTTGCAGGGATGCGCCGTAGCCTTCGGCTTCCAGCAGCGTCCAGATCAGGTACTGATGCATACCGTTCGCCTGCTGTGACCATACCGGGAATTTATCCTGATATGCCTGGAACTGATCCTGCATACTGCGGATCACGGCTTCATCTTCGAAAAATAGAATCGTGCCGTAGCCTGCTTTGAAGCTATCCATCTTTTGCTGGGTCGGTTCAAAGCTGTCTGCCGGTACGATTTCTTTAAGTATATTCGCGGTGTAATCCCACAGCTGATCATGCTTCTCGCCAAGCAAGATGATGATTCTAGCGGTCTGGGAGTTGAACGCGGATGGCGTGTGCAGGACAACCTGCTCCACAATTTCCTGAATGCGCTCGTCGGATGTTACGGCTTCCTTGCTGATGCCGTAGATACTTCTTCTTTTCTTCATCGCTTCAAAGATTGCTTCTGTACTCATTGTCATTAGCCCTCCTTTAGATAAAGACTGCATTAAGATGTCTTACATGTCTATTTAACCAGAGTTGCTATAAAAAAATCAGTGACTTTGTTGTGCTGGCAAACTGGGGTGATGGAGGGGGTTCACTCCGGGAAGGAATAAGGGGACGGACTCCGTTCTCGCACAGGAATCTACGGAGTAGGA
The DNA here is from genome assembly GCF_014645615.1 of Paenibacillus hunanensis. GTDB lineage: Bacteria > Bacillota > Bacilli > Paenibacillales > Paenibacillaceae > Saccharibacillus > Saccharibacillus hunanensis. The sequence continues at coordinate 487,187 of NZ_BMMB01000002.1, forward strand.
GAGAATGTAGATTCCCGCCCCTCGGAAGCTGTAAGATATTTTGCTTTCGCAAAAATCACTTTTTCATTGAAACCCGTGTTAGGAAATCGCTAACACTGTAAGTCGTCCTTTCCCCTTATTTCCTTCCCTTCGTTCCGCAATGCTCGCATCAATGGGGTGTTGCATGCACGACTGGCGTCGTGGCATGGGAGGGCATTGAGACATGAGAAATTATCGTGAGGATCATTAGAACTATTAAAAAACCTTTAAAATTATGGATAGAAAAAGCGACTTTCCCGATCAGGTGTGATGGGAAAGTCGCTTTTGCTTGTTCTCTGTTTTTGTGTTCTTTTTTGTATTCTGTTCTTATGCTCTTTTCTTGTACTCTGTTATGGTAGCTGGTTTTACTTGAAGTGCTGGTTAGTTGGGTATGGGATTGTACTGTTTGGTTGCGTTCAGGATGCCTACGATGTTGTAGCTTCGTAGGCATCCTGGATGGTGTAATTTTTTGTTTTTTATTTTTGTTGCTGGTGTGCTTGTATTAGTACCTGGGCTGCTTCGGCGCGTGTTGTGACTGCGGATGGGTCGAAGTTGCCGTTGGCGCGTCCATTCATGAAGTTGGATTGCTGCATTTGAGATACTGCCTCTTTTGCCCAGACGGGGATTGTTCCTGCATCTGTAAAGGAGAGCGTAGTCGTTGCATTCGTTAATGCCATTGCACGACTGACCATGACGGCCATCTCTGCGCGTGTGATGGATGAGTTAGGGCGGAAAGCGCCGTTTGCATCGCCTTTTACCCAGCCCAGTGCGCTGGCTGTAGCGATATCGTCGCGTGCCCAGGCTCCAATCTGACCTTCATCTGTAAAGGTAGATGCTGTAGAACTGGCATTCTGTGCTGATGGTTTTAGCATCCGAACGAGCATGACGGTGAATTCGGCGCGTGTCACCTGTGCAGCTGGATGGAAGGTGCCATCCGCGTAGCCTTTGACAATACCGAGTGATGCCGCTTCACGAATGCTTGTCGCTGCCCAGTGACCTGTAATATCGCTAAAATTAGTATCTACTGGAGCTGGGTTATCGCCTGTAGACGGTGTGGCTGATGTCGTTGCTGGAATTGCCATGACTGTAAAGCGTGTAAAGTGATTTACATCCACACTAATCTTGCTTCCATCAATCGTGCCATCCTCTACCATCGTCCACGGCTCATCTGCCTTTGTCTGATAAAAGACAGCCAGCTTCTCGTTGCTGCGCAGTTGAGTTGGATCAAAGCTCAGTGTCAGCTTCACCGGAACCTTGAAGGTGCCCTCTGTGTTTTTGAGGAATTCATACACCGGGCTGACAACACGCTGGTTATCTTGGAGCCCTGTTGTTGGTGTCGTCATCACACTGGCTTTAATCTCCAGTGACTGATCGGATGCTCCAGCAGGCACCTCCAGCAGCACGCCAGAGCCCAGTCGAAGCTGACCCGCTTGTCCTGTCGGAATCACTATGCTAGCTGCGGTGGAAGTCGAGGCATCGTTGTTGGTATTAGATTGCGCTTTACTGCCTCCACTACTACCTGAGCTACCGCTATCCGATGATTTTACAGCTGTCCAGTTTGCATACAATGTCATATCCGCTGTTACAGTAGCTGCAAAGTCAAATGGCTGACGATGTGCAGCATCCGTATACCAGCCGGCAAAGGTATAGCCGGTACGTTGCGGATCAGCAGGACGTGAAGCGGTATCTCCGTTGTTGACGCTCTGGTTCGCGACCGATGTTCCACCTGCTGAATCAAATGTAATCGCACGCACGGCGATATTCCATTTCGCATACAATGTCATATCCGCCGTCACGGTCGTTGTTGCAAAGTCAAATGCCTGACTATGCCCGGCATCCGTGTACCAGCCTGCAAACGTATAGCCTGCACGCTGTGGATCAGCCGGACGCGATAGACGATCGCCATAGGCTGCGGATTGCGCTGTGATCGACGTACCGCCATCTGTATCAAATGTAATCTGTTGTACGCGTACCGCCCATTTCGCATACAGAATCAGATTCGAAACGATCGGCTGACTAAAATCAAATGGCAAACGATGCTGTGGATCGGCAAACCAGCCTGCGAATACCGAGCCTGCATCATCCGCTGTCGGTGCATTCGGTACGGTCAGCATATCGCCGTAGCCGATATACACATCCCGAACAACAGAACCACCATACGTATCAAAGCCTACTGTATACTGGTTACGTTCCCATCCACCATACAGCTGCATATCCTCACGAATAACGGATGAGGCAAAATCAAACCGTTGCTGTAAGCCTGCATCACGATACCAGCCGGTAAACGTATAACCGTTACGTGTCGGCTGCTGTGGATCGGCTAATGGACTACCATAGTCCAGCTTCTGATCACTTACCGCTGTACCACCGTTACTGTTAAACGTAACGGTATACTGGTTCGTTGACCAGCCTGCATACACGGTGACTGGAGTTGTAATAAGCGCCTGGAAGTCGAATGGCTGCGTATGCGCGGCATCACGATACCAGCCCGTAAATGTATGACCCGCTTGTACCGGATCAGCTGGACGTGTGATCAGCGTACCATACGGTATCGTCTGATTCGGCACGCTGGCTCCGCTGTAGACATTGAATGTGACTGTATAGGATTGTAGCGTCCAATCCGCATACAGCTGCATATTCGCCGTTACAGGTGTACCTACAAAATCAAAGCGCTGCGTATGTGCGGCATCACGATACCAGCCATTAAACGTATAGCCTGTGCGTGTAGGTGCGGTCGGCTCACTGAGAAGCGTATTATAATCGAGCGCACGATCTGCTATCGCTGATCCGCCACCACTGTCAAAGCTAACGGTATATTGATTAATATTCCAGCCTGCATACAGGTGCAGGTCTGCTGTGATGGTTGTATTTGCAAAATCGAACCGCTGCGTATGCGCAGCATCAGTGTACCAGCCGGTAAACGAATAACCTGTCCGTGTCGGTTCGGTTGGAGTATTCAGTGCCGCGCCATAATTTACTGCTGAATTGGCAACTGCTGTTCCACCATTACTATCAAAGCTAACCGTATACTGATTGATATTCCAGCCTGCAAATAGCGTGAAGTCTTTACTCCACTGTGTTGTGGAAAAATCAAACCGCTGGGTTAGCGCCGCATCCGCATACCATCCTGTAAATGTATATCCGGTGCGTGTTGGTGAGGTCGGCTCAGCCAGAGGCGAGCCATAGCTCACTATTACATCGCCTACAGATGTCCCGCCATTACTTGCAAAGCTGGCGTTATACTGATTAACGATCCAGTTCGCATAAAGCTGTGTAGAGGATGTGATCGCTGTATTCGCAAAGTCGAACTGCTGGGTCAGCGCCGCATCGCTATACCAGCCATGAAACGAGTAGCCTGTACGCGTAGGCGGGGTCGGAGCACTCACTTGTGAGCCATAGTTCACGGTCACAGGTGCGATTGCTGTCCCATCACCAGTGTTAAAGCTGACCACATACTGATTGATACTCCAGCCTGCGTACAGCTGTGTATTCGCTGTGATGGCTGTACTCGCAAAATTAAATAGCTGTGTCAATGCTGCATCACGATACCAGCCGGTAAAGGTGTAGCCCGTGCGTGTAGGTACAGCCGGCTCCACACCCAGATCACCGTAATACAGATTTTGTGTAGCTACGCTCGTTCCGCCATTACTGTTAAAGGAAAGCACACGCGGCGCATAATAGCTAAACGTGATGGTGGAGCTATTGTTCGCTGCGTCTGTAACGATCAGGGTATAATTCCCTTCCTGACTGATGGACCCTCCACTCGTAAATGCCGCACCATTCAGCTTAGCTGTACCCTCATTAAACGAAATGGTTGGCGGTACAGTGTAACGTCCGCCGTTTGCTATGCCGCTGACAACAGGTGGCGTGGAATCAATCGTAAATTGAACCTGCGATACGCCATAATTGTTCGTTGCCAGTAGCGTGTAGCTACCTTCTGCCGTAATTGGCGTTCCGCTTGTAAATGGCTGACCATTCAGCATCGTCGACAAGCCCCGGCTGATTACAGGTGTCACTGCCTGATTGTATAAACCACCATTGCTCACACCTGTAATTGCAGGCGGCTGTGATAGCTCCACGTTCACCTTAATGGTCGAATATCCTCTGGCAAAGCCATTGGCATTATACGTGCGAATCGTGAACTGATCTGCGCCTGTATAGCTTGCTGGCGCTGTATAGATCAATCGGCTTCCCGTATCCGTGACCGTTCCATACAGTGGTTGTGTGCGTATGGAGACTCCTGTTCCATTGGAAGAAGATAGCAAATCGGTCTTGCTATATTCCTGAGTACGACCTGAACCGACTGTAGCGATGGTATTGGTGCCTGCCAGAGATGATGGTGCAGACCCGGACGAGCCATAACTAGGATAAAGGCCCATTGAAAACGTGTAATAATAAAAGGAATACGGGTTGCTCGTCAGATTAGGCAACTGAAATCGCTGTACACCATCTCCACCAAATTTGTTCCCCATCAATGCAAATAAAGCCTGATTTTCACCTATATTCAGTGTACGTCCATCTGTTGGATAGACTTGCGTTTGCATTGGAACGACAAATGGGATCGTTTCCCCTACAAATTCATTACCGGTCCCGTCTCCGATATCTCGCCCCTGCTGATTCGGGTTGGCAGACGATAGAGCGATAGCAAAAAACAGCTGCTTCCCTGGTAACGGATTAGTGATAGTGGGCAATTGGAACGTTTGACTGCTCGTATCCGATTGCGATCCAAGTACACTGTAGAGCAAAGGAAACTGTGACTTTTGCAAAACAGAACCATCCAGGCGCGCCCAGCCACTCGGAGTATAGCTGTACGGGAATAACCGTACTTCACCAGCTAGAGCTTGAACGCTACTATCTGTACTCCAATCACCTCGACTAGGAAATATTCCGTTTATGGCAATATAATAGCCCATACCATCAGGAACGGATAATGAGGTTAGATCGGGTAAATTAAATGTAGTTCTTCCATCTCCACCATACTGCGTTCCCAGTAAAGCAAATAACGCTTGATTCTGTGAGATGTTCATCGATTGACCCGCAGCAAATAACCAGCCATCCGGTGCATAGTTATACGGAAACAGTTGAATTTCTCCGATATAAGGCTCGGCAGCAGCAGCATGAGCTGACCTTGTCGTATGTGTACCTATGGATAAGGTGCCCAATACGAGTAAAAACACCAGTGCAATTTTCCAACTGGCACGGTAAGCAATAGAACTCACTGATTTCATTCCCCCTTTGATTCTATTTGTATATCCTCATGCTAAATGCAGCTCCGCCAAGCCGTATTATCCGATCTGAGTCCCCTGGTTTCTAGTTAGCGTAAAGCAATGTGACTTTGGCTCGCTAGATGCTCGGCTTAGAGTAAGCTTGCATTTTAAGTAACAGCCGACCACTCCCGTCAGCACGCGGTTTTCCGTAGCATATAACATGATTCAATACGTTTAGTTTACTTTATGAATCACTAAAAAAATATAACAATATCTAGCAAATTTTGAATATACGAATTTATTTTTTCTATGTATACGTTCTGTCATTCGATTATTCTGGTTCATCATTACTGTAGACCCTGCTCAGACTGGATGTAGCCATAGCTTGAACTGGTAAGTTATCTCCTTGTAGTTGCCCCCCTCCCTTGGCGTATCGTCCTGCCTGTACCGGTTGATGCAGATCGTACTTCATTCTGCTACCTGCTTAGGAGGACTACTCCCTTGTCGATGTATTCGGATCAAGCCGATTGGTTTAATACACTGTACATATGTAAAGGATTAACTCCTCTCGAACAACGATGATATGAGGCTACTTCCCGGTAAAGGAGAGATGAGGAATGATCGAGATTGGTTTAACTGGCTTTGGCGATCACCCGGAGCTGTATGGCAAGCTCAAAGCACCGGAGCGCTTGCCTGCCTATAGCTCACATTTTCCGATTGTGGAGATCGATAGCTCCTTTTATGCTGTGCAGCCTGTTAAAAATGTAACGCGCTGGGTGGAGCAGACACCGGAGCATTTTGGCTTTATTTTCAAGGCGTATCAGGGGATGACCGGGCATCTGCGCGGTAAAAAGAATTACTTTGATACGAAGGAAGAGATGTTTGCGGCTTTTCACGTATCGCTGCAACCTGCGATTGACGCAGGCAAGCTAAGGATGGCGCTATTTCAATATCCACCATGGTTTGACTGTACCCGTGAAAATGTCGATACACTGCGTGAGACACGCGAGCTGATGAAGGATATACCATGTGCATTGGAATTCCGCAATCGCACCTGGTATATGCCAGAGTTCCGCGAGCGCACGCTGGACTTCATGCGTAAGGAGGATTGGATTCACACGATTGTCGACGAGCCACAGGCAGGTATTGGCTCGATTCCGATCATCAGTGCAGCCACCTCATCGCAGGCAACCTATGTACGTATGCACGGACGCAATGTGGACGGCTGGCATAAGAGCAGTCATCCAGACTGGCGCAAGCTACGTTATCTGTATCGCTATAGCACTGAGGAGTTAACTGAATGGCGCGATCGCTTGCTGGAACTGCAAAAGGAGAGCGAAAATATCTATGTCGTGTTTAATAACAATTCGGCTGGCGATGCGACGCCTAATGCACAGGAGCTAATTACGATGCTGGCGGAGCAGAATGCGTTATCGGATAAGCATGAGATGAATCAGCAATAATCGAGCAGAGTGTTATGTTTACTGTGCTGTATGTTATTTCCCTATAGGGTAGGCTTCAGATTGAAAGGACATGCGCTAGATGAAATGAGCTACATCTAATCATACGCGTTCATATCACCATAACAGGAGTTCAATACCAGTCCCATCCGCATGCCAAAAACCCCTTTCTACTGGTTACCAGCAAGAAAGGGGTTTTCTTTATATATCGTAGGGTAAGCGACACTACATTACGTAGATTACATACACTCCAGCTTAACGAATCAGGTCAATCGCTGTCTGTGGTACGAATGTTTTTTCGCCATTGAAGACGATCGTTCCGTTCAGGTTGATGGTTTTATCATTCAGAATGGCTGTGTTTTTGTATACAGGCAGACGCAGTGTGTCGCTGCCCTTCGTTACAACCATCACAGGATTGCGCTCATCTGTGCGATCCCATGTTACGGTTGCCCCTTTAGCAGCAAATGTAGCTTCTGCGGGTACGAATAGCTGCTGGGTTACAGAAGCAAGATTCAAGCCCAGCGCACTTTCCATATAACGGGCGAGGTCTGTATTTTCAACCAGTCCAGTCAGCTGCTTGCCGCCAGGACCGTAGGAATACAGCACCACATCGCCGCCCGTATGTCCATTACTTGTCCAGCCGATATGTGCGCGCTTGCTAATGATTGGGCCTACCGTGTAGTTCATGCTGCCTGCTTTGGTTGCTTTGATTGCAGCAATCTCGTCCGCCGTCAGATCGGTAATGCCAAAGCTTTCGCTCATTACCTGCACTATATTGCTACGGTCACTGTTCAACAGCTTTTCGATGCCCTCGCCCGTTACTTTTGCCTTTTTCAGTGGATCGATAAAGGTGGACAGTGGCAGCTCGTCGTAGTTGTTAGACGTTTCACGGTCACCGATCGTCAGACCGCCGTTCATATGGTCAGTCGAAGCGATTACAAGTGTATTGCCATCCTTTTTCGCGAATGCTAGTGCTTCCGCTACCGCTTTATCAAATGCATTCACATCGCTGATAATGCCGATTGGATCGTTCGCATGGGCTGCCCAGTCGACCTTACTGCCTTCGACCATCAGGAAAAATCCATCCTGATCCTTCGACAGAATCTCAATCGCCTTGGATGTCATTTCTGCCAGACTCGGTTGCTTGGCAGGATCGCGATCCATATCATAATCCATCGCCTTGTTCGCGAACATGCCCCATACCTTGCCATTGCTCGCTGCTTTAAGCCCTGCTGTATCGGTGACGACATTGTAGCCCAGACGATGAATCGCTGCGGTTAGATCCTCGCCATCCTTACGTCCTGCTGCGGTAAAGTATTGCGCGCCTCCACCCAGTACCACATCGATACCTGCGTACACCTGCTGCTCACTCAGCGCATCATAATTACTGCGATCTGGATAGTGGGCGCTAAAATCTGCTGGTGTCGCGTGCATAATTTCGGAGGTGGCGATAATACCCGTCGCCTTGTTGGACAGCTTGGCCGCTTCTACTAGATTAGCGACTGGACGCTTCGCATCACCCGGCGCGATCGGCTTCAAGCCTGGCATCGTGTTCTGGTCAGGCAATACGCCTACATAACCCGTATGAGATTTGTAGCCAGTTGCAAAAGCAGTTCCAGCTGGTGCTGAATCGGCAATCGCTGCATCTGCGGAATAGGTGCGCACAAGTCCACTTGCCATTTCATCCAGTGCTAGCATCTCGCCGCCATTGTACCAGCGCGCCAGTGCTGTCGCATCCTGTGCCATGCCATCTGGAATGAGCATAATGACATTTTTCGCCTTTATCTCTGGCTGCTCCTTCGCTGCTGCATCACTTACACCTGCCGGAAAAGTCAGCAGCATCGAGGATGCCAATACCCCTGCCATGACAGAGGCTACCTTGCGCTTGCCCTGCTTCTTCATTGTACTCATCATCGTATACTCATCTCCTTATTCATATGGCTGTTTTGGAATACCGATCCGCTCGGTTCATCCTATGTATAGACTTGCTTGCCGAATTGATTGTACCAATCGATAATTAACGCAATGTACGGGGAAACAGGGGCAAAATGTAAAAAAAGAGTCGTTTTGTTAACTGTAGATTAACAAAAATGGCTCTTTATTCCTGTATATGCATATCGGTTGGGACATTTTTTACAAGCTGTTCACAATTCCCTTGTACACGTCGATCGCTGCGGCGCGAGATTTTTTGAGATCGACAATCGCATCGGGACGTGGCTGATGAATCTCTTTGGCGGACAGATGCTTCAGCTCAGGCAGCCATTGCCGAATATAATCGCCTTCTGGATCATATTTTGCCGACTGGGTTACCGCATTCACCACACGGAAATACGGCGACGCATTCACACCGAGCGAGGCACACCACATCCAGTTGCCGCGATTGATAATATTATCATAGTCGAGCAGCTTACGGCGGAAATACTGCTCCCCCAGCGTGAACGGACATTGCAGATTTTTCGTCAAAAACATAGCCGATAAAATGCGCAGGCGATTGTGCATACAGCCTGTTTCATTCAATTGACGCATCGAAGCATCGATAACCGGAATCCCCGTCTCGCCCTTATACCATGCTTCAAAATGACGATCATCCAGCGCGGACAGATCATACTTCTTCTCATACTGGAAATAATTCTCGTCATAGATCGCCTGATATAAGTAAAAGTCCCGAAAGGCAATCTGCCGAATCCATTCCTCACTCTGCTCCCGGTCAATCGCACTGCTATACATCTCTCGCACCGACAGCGCACCCGCGACCAGATGCGGATTCAGCTCACTGGATGGATCGATCGCATAATAGTCGCGCTCCTCGCCATAATCCTTAATTTTCCCCTTCACAAACTGCTCTAGCTTGGACTGTGGATCATCTGCTGGCTTGAAGTCGTCCATCGCAAATGGAAGCTTGAATTGCTCAGATAGCTCCAGCTTCTGCTTACTCACCTTCAGCTCACCCAGCGATACGGGTGAAACTGGATTCGGATTCGTATCCAGAAAGTCGAGCCATTTGCGATGAAAAGCAGAAAATACCTTATAATAGCCGTCCTTGCCCGTGAAATCGGTAAAAGGCTCCACATGAATCATCATATGATCCAGCAGCAGTGTGAACTCCGCACCATGTTGCTTCGCTACATGAGCAAGCTTCCGATCACGCTCACGTGCATACGGTGTAAAATCACGATGGGCTACCACCTCATCAATCTCATACTGCTCCAAAATCGCATCCAGCACATCCTCCGGCTTCCCGTACGCAATGTGTAGCTCGCGCTGGTGCTTATGATACTGACGCATCAGCCGATGCGCGTGACCGAGAAAGTTGATGCCGCTATGCTCTTTTTCCCGATGCTTACGCAGCAAAAAGGGATCGATAATGAGCAGATGTAGGCTCTCCGCGCCGCTCTCTTTTAAATAATCAAAACCTGCCAGATCATGTGTGCGCAGGTCTTTGCGATGAATAAACAATTTCAATGCCGTATCCTCCTGTATGCTATAGGTGAATGGCCTGCTGCCGTATATGCCATGTAGAGGTTATATACCCGATTTATGCAGAGGTACACGCGCCAGTATTGAAGTACATGAAGATATAACCGACCCAACAGTCTAGTGAATACTCTGCATCACCGATCAAGCAATCTGATGAAGAATCTGTATAGCTGATTAAATCATCTAATGAAGGAGCTGTATCACCGATCAAATAATCTAGTCCATGTCCTGTATCACCTTTGTCAGAGCGTTAGAATGGATATCAGATATCGATTTAAGGATCGGTGTATCCTACTTCCTATGAGCGCACTCTAGCATCCATACTTTGCAACAAACATATAACGATTATATCCAGCCTACTATGCCTGAAACTGCAAGCGAGTCAGCACATCCAATAACGACATCTCCTCCATCGAAGCTAACCGTAGATCGTAATGCTCAAATGGCAGGAATGACGTTACCGGATTCGGTACGATCGTGCAATGCAGCCCTGCACCCTTGGCTGCACGTAGTCCATTAAGCGAGTCTTCAAAAGCAACCGCTTCATGCGCTGGAATACGGAGCTCATCGATCACTCGTAGATACAGCTCTGGATCGGGCTTCACCGCGGATACATCATCGCTCGTCTTAATCACTTCAAAATAGTCTCGTAGCTCCAGACGCTGTAAATAATATTCAATCCATTTACGATCCGAGCTTGTAGCGAGCGCGATCCGTAATCCCAGCCCCTTCGCTTCCTCCAAATACGACTGTACGCCTGCACGCGCTTGCAGCATATCCACACGCCCTGGAATCATCGCAGATACCTCCTGCTCAATCGTGCGACCGATGCCAGGCTCCTTTAGCTCACGTTCAATATAGTTACGAAAATCGTCATTATGCGTACCGATGCTAGGTGCAAATTGCTCCAGTGTTAGCTCCAAACGATACCGAGCCAGCACCTTCTTATAGCATTCAAACCACACCGTTTCCGTATCCAGAATCAATCCATCAAAGTCAAATACAACCGCCTTAATCATCTGTATATGCTCCCTCCTTTTTCTATGTATCGCCATGCATGCATCAGCATTGCCAGCTACCTAGCCTATAAGCACGATTATACAGAAGCACAGCCGTTGTTCAACTTTCCCGTGAAGCTGTGATATTTCCCATGGACAAAATCTTATTACCCGAAGAAAGAGCATCATCCAGCATGTGAGCTTTTGTTTAAATGCAATTTATCGGGGGTAATAGAAAGCATGCTCCAATCGATACATGAATACCTAACATGAACAACTTACGAAAAGGAGATGTTTATTATGACAGAACATAAAGATAGCGGTCTGGGCGACAAAATCAAAGGTACGATTTCCAAAATTAAAGGTGAAGCAAAGGATCAGTATGGTAACGCAACAGACAATGCTTCCCTGCAAGCCGAAGGTAAAATCGACAAAGCCAAAGGCGAAGTTCAACAAAAAGTCGGCGAAGCCAAAGACCGTCACAACCACTAATCTCACAGCATTCACGTGGACTGCTATAGCAGTCTAGAATGGGATGATTGCCATACTGCACGCTTGCTATGACTATGATCGGTATAACACCTGCTACGATTAGAATCAAGGTCACGATCTGGCATAAAATAAGTGAGTACTTTGATGGAGTACATACTTGTTTTTGCAAGAGATAGCAAGCGAATATTGGTTTGATGGCTTTATAGAATGGTCTATGAAGATGGGCAATTTTATAGTGATATCGAATAGGTGGCAAGTTGGTGATTGATTGCCCAAATGAATGAATTATTCTTATAACAATGAACTTATAACATTTAAATTGAAGTGCGTGGTATATGCGCTTGTTATGTACAGCTCAGACCATGCACGCGTAATATCAATTGTATTTGATATTATGATATAAAGAAGCGCCCTGTCTCGTTTACAGAGATAAGGCGCTTCTTTTATTGGGTGAATGCTAGGTTGGAGCTTGGCGGATGTCATGATGAATAAGGACTATACTAGTTTAGGTGTGGTTTTCACAGGTATTGTGTTGATACGATATCGATGTAATATCAATGAGATATCGATTAAGTATTCATTCAATATCCATATATCGTCATTCTTTTCTTGCTTTTATTTTAATGATGCGTTTAATCTGCTCGGTCTCATCCCTGCTTACTATGGCTTTGCATCGTATTTTTGTATCCTATTAATGAGTACCGCGGCTTGTGTAATCGTCATACACACTGTGATCCGTATCATAAAATAATACATCGCCATCTGCTACTTCATACGATACGCCATATGGATCGGTCATCAGATGATCCCGTTTTCCATCCGTGCCGTCGTACCCTTCCAGCTGCCACCACTGGTTGCTCAGTGGCGCATGGATGTATTGCAGATGTGGACGTGTCGTATCCCCATTTACAATCGACTCGATATCCAGATTGACCACGATAAAGCCCTGCTTTAAAAAGATCGGTGATTTCTCATCCAGCACATGGCTGCGTCCATAGGCGGCTAAATCGGTCCCCTTCGGGACAGCATATACACGTGCAGGCAGGCTGTATTCCCCGTACCACTGCTGCACACTCGCATTCACACGTGCCGATGTTGCCGAAGCGTTCGCTGGGCGCGCCGGTGACTGGATAAATGTGCGTAGCGGAGACGGCAGAATCTGAATATCATACCCCCCGGTGTAGGTGGGCTGACCGGCTCGTTTCAGGAATTGAGCCAGATACTGCTCCTTCGAGATCATCCAGCCGCTCGTGAGCTCATAGATCGATGTTGCCGTTTGCTTGAGGTCAGCCATCGTTACATTGCGCAGCCGTTGATTCAGCGTCACCTGTCTACGCTCGACATCAGCGGCAGAGCCAATACGAATAAACGATTGCTTGTCCGAGTGGTAGTACAGATCGACCGGAATACGCTCCGGTGCCGTCGCTGTCGACCGATCCTGGTAGTAAAAGCTCGGCGTGAGCTGAATCGCATCTCGATCGCCAAACATATTGCCCATCGTTTTCAGATCGAATTTGAAATGGTAGCCCGTTTTGACGGTGACGTTTTTTGAGCCGGGCTGCGGATGACTGCCGCGCAGGATCGGCAGGACATACGGACGCGTATTGCCACGTGGCTCCCCATCGATACCGTTTGGCCCAACCCAGTAAGAGCGTCCGGTTGGTGCTGGACTGCCGACCGCCTGGCGGAATACCGTTTCCCACGCAAAGTCCGCAATATCGGTCACATGAAAATCGTACAATCGTCCGATCACCTCGACATCGACCGTATCTTTGGCGACATGGTGATTCAGATCGGTATTAGCATCCTGCTGCGTGGTGAAGCTGGTCGGTGCATTTTCAGCGATAGTGCGGAACGCGATTGTGTAGTTGCCCTCATCGATCCAGACGGGCAGCTGGAATACCGTATCGAGCTGCTGGACAGGAATATCGATCCACGTTTGCTTCGGATAGAATGTTTTGTGATCCGCACTGTATACATCGAACGGGAACCAGACCTGTTTCGTTTTGAAATACTTGGCATAGTCTCGTTTGCCGTAGCCTGGATAGGCATTGATATCCAGATGCTGTCCGTTGGTAGGAATGCGTACGGTAAACGGACGGTTCAGAATGAGTGCCATGCGATCCGCGCTTGGTACCTTTTTCTGGTTATGCGTCTTGTCATCTGAAACGGAGGCATAGTCGACAACAGGGGTATGTACGGTCACGCTATTGATACCATTGATCGGATAACTCTGGTCGCCTTGCCCGTTTACATCGCCTTCAACCATGGTATACATCATCGTTCCGGTCGATGGCGTATTCCCTCGGTTAATGAGAGTACGACTGATAAGCTGAGAGCCTTTATACAGGATTTGCTCGCCAGCGTCTTTATAGGAGCGAATCTTTGTTGGTGCTGGAATTTCCTTCGGTGCAGGTGGGCTCGCTTTAATCCAGTCCCCGTTCATAACTTCGGTGTCTTTGTTCTTATAGCTAAACTGAATCGCGTCATTACGAACTTGAGGCTCGTCGGTTTTACTTTCTGCCATACTTTTGAGCTTACTCTGGTCGTTAGGTGGAGACGGTCGACCAGATCGTCCGCCATCGATCGTACTCGGGCTGTAATGGAGCGACCCTGTCTTGGCTGGACGCACATGGTCGTTCAATTCGGTGCTGGCTTTGGTTGCTAACGCAGGTGCAGTGTAGTTTGTCGCTTGCAGTGTGACAGAGCCTCCAGGCAGCGCATAGTTACTTAGCTTGGCTTGATTCACACCTAGTACCTGAAGCTGCTGGATCTGCCAGTACGTGTAGTCGCGAGTAAAGTCGAACGTATACGTTTTCGATGCGCTTCCCGTCTTGGTCTTCCACTCGTCTTTATTGTTTTTTTCTTTCCATGTGAGGCTGTAGGTTACTTTGACTTCGCAATCGTACTTAATCTTACCTTTCATTTCGCCAAAGGTATGCTGGAATAGATACTCATATCCCCAAGCGTTGGCATACAGATTTTCGCTCGTAGGAATGCCCTGGGTAGCGTCAAAGTGACGTCCATTCGCTCGATCATCTCCAAGGATATGCCCGGCTGCTTCAGGATTCATAAGTTGCTTACTGATCGCCTGCGATTGTGCTGGTGGTAAGATTGTATATGTACAAGCTTCAAATGGTGGTGGAGGCGGTGGTGGAGTACAGACGCCATTTTCAGAAGCCGTTTGCCCTGGCTCGCAAACTTCTTCATCCACCTTATAGTATTGATAGATCCGATATTGTTCAAAATTCCCTTTGTAAGGTTCTAGCTTGGGTGGATCGCCCTCTGTAATGTCTTTAAACTTCGATGGATCACTACCGTCTGTTGTTTTCTTATAGCCAGCATAGGTATAGCCCTCATGTGTTGGCGGCTCAAACGTATACGATGTACCTGGCTTCATTTCTTCGATACGTGGTGGGAAGATGTCGTTGAGTGACTTGCCGTCTACCGTTTTGTAGTAGACGCTGAGATCAGCGGCGAGTTCGATTGTGAAAAGGACAGGCACGTAGATACGCAAACCTTGTGTTTTAGGTCCACATTTAGTTGTGCATGTATCTGTAATATCTTCTGCCTCAGTAGCATCTAAGATCATCTTAACTGTAGTTGGAATGGTAGCTGTATCTGTTCCAATTCCACTTATACTATATTTAGCTTCATTTCTATTGCCACCCGTTGATACCGCTCTTGAATATTGTTTCCAAAGCGTTTCTCCCTCTTCAGGCTTTTCTGTTCTAGAAGATTCAAAATAAATAGCATTTTCTGTAGTATGTTCATAAAGACTAACCTCTACCTTTTTAATAGTTCGGTTCGGAAAAGAGAATCGATATGTTTGTTGTGCTGTACCGTCAATCCCTCGATTTGGTGCCTTGTCATCAACCCAACTAGATCCATACCATAGATCATAATACATCATACCAACAAAATATCTATAGTTAGCCTTAGTTGTATTTGGTGACACGTCCTTGTAGTAATTTAACGGTGTAGAAATAGTATCAGCTTCTACTACTTGGGGGCTTATACATAGAGAAGCTAATACATTGAATATACATAGCCCTACCAATAAGACTAGGCAATAACATTTATTTTTTGCAAGCCATTTATAAATCATAATTACTATCTCCATGGATTATCCATCAAAGTAAATGTCAAATCATCTTCCGACGCATATGCATCAAAACCAATATACTTAATTTCTTTTATAGTTAATGGCTTGGGATCTTTAATATTATCAATCAACTCATCTCGATCAGAATACACATCATAAAAATTATAAAATGTACCGTCGCTATTTTTTTGTCTTAAATCTTTACGGTCATATCTATAACGTACATCTCCTTTAGTAGTCAACAAAAAGAGATTGGGCGATATCCGAGTTGTTCTTACTCTGATATATGTGCGACCATTGTATGCACTATTATCATGGAAAGTATATAAATCCATCCCGTAAATATAACCAGACATCAACAAGGGGAAATTTGATAAGTTGATTTTCACAGTATACTTATATTGATCCCCATTTACATTTTTCATCAATTGCGGCTTTTTAGAAAAAAAGGTTTTATATGGAGCAATATCCTCCTCAGGAAGACCTAGATCACCTACCATCGGCGGTACCTTACTCCCAATCCACACCCACTTACTAATCTGATCCCAATCCACTGTCTGCCCTAATCCTTCGCTCACCAAGCGCAATGGCACATATGTACGCTGCTGCTTCACGATAATCTTGCTATCATACGTTTTGCTCTCGCCATCCACTACGGCTGTTGATGAACCGACTGTCATGGTCACGCTGTGCTTGTCTGTCTTGAGCGTTACGGTCTGCTTACCGCTGCTTTGTGCGTAGCCTACCTTGGCACCGAGCTTCTCTGAAATAAAACGAATTGGCACCATAACCGCGCTATTCTCATCCTGAAATGGCTTTGCATCGGGAAATGCCATTTTGCGCGCATTCAGCAAAACCTCAACTTGCGAATTTACTGCAATTTTAGCTTCCACAGCCTGAGCCTGCGGGGTAAACATCGGCACTACACCTGCAATCATACTGGCAGCAAGCACCGCCACAAGCGTTTTTTTCAATCCTTTATTCTTTTGCTGCTTCATCATTTCTTTTTCACTCCCTGTTGTATAGTGGATTACACTTCCCTGTTCTACCCTTGTCGGCTGTACGCCCATCCTATAAACCTCCCGAAAATAAATGAACTGGACTATCTTTTCGAAGCTCATAAAGCTTAAAAATGCTGTTGCGTCCATCCCCATCTCTTATAGCTACTATACTAGCTCGTCCGCTCTATGCTCATGCTGAATCCCTCATCGAGTTTATGTATATCCGAGCCCAGACTACTCTCACCTTGCGTAGTAGTACAAAGTTATGTCCTTATTTCATATCATAGCCAGTGGGCAGACTACGCACCTATCGCTTCTTTCTTCTTATCGGCAGTACATCCATTTTTTATAATTTTATTCCAGCATTACACACTAAAAAGCACACACAACTCCCACCCCGGGGAATCATGTGTGCTTCACATGTCGTTCGTTATTCATTTAAACACAGAGTAAAACACTTGCAGACGCTTGTCAATACGGTTCATATGGCAGATTGTATCACTCTACTTAATATCCTATCACAGCACAAGCGAATTACGATAAGCCCTCTCAAGCTGTGCTATATACAATTAGTCCACTTTTTTGTAGCAAAAACGCATAAGCCAGCGATTCACATCTACATTCTGCTTCACTTTACCTATAGTTTGCTATCCGTCCATCCGATCCGTCCATTACGTTATCCCATCTGAATGGGTGACCCCATTCTATGCTACATCCACTCACTCCACTCTCGCCTTCTCCCACCACAGCCTCCAGCCGATCCAGCCAAACGCCAGCACATGCAGAACAGCTACGGCAATACCGGGCGCGGGCGAAAGTGTACTCATCATCACCGACCACAGATTATATGTAATCGTAAGGCTGAGTAGCAGCGCCAGCGCAATCCAGCGTGAATCCAGCATCGCGACAAACAACAACAGGATCAGTGCTGGCACACTATAGCGCTCATGGATTTCAGTAGGCAGCATGAAAAAGGCAAAGCAGAGCCACACCCCTGCCTTGAGCACAACAGACGTGTCCAGCTTACGAATACGTAGCATATACCAGCCACTGTACAGTACCGCAATGACAAGCAGCAGCAAGCCAATATGCCGGAGCGAAATGATCCCGAACAGCCGTATCGTATCATTCGTATCTGGAGCTACGCCAACGAGATAATACCAGATATTCAGCGCATTGAGCGTAACCTGCGTATACATACCAACCGCACTCAGGTACGCGCCACGAATCATCGAATTTAGCCCACCATGACCGGCAAAATATAGCCCAGCTACAAGCAGTGGCAGCAACACTCCACCGAGCAGATACAGAATCGGACGAATCCGGCGCTCCAGTAAGCAGCGCAGCACATACCAGCCCAGCACGGGTGCAATCACAATCGCTTGTAGCTTGGTCAGTAATGCTAGCGCAAACAATATGCCTGCTCCAAGTGGTAGCGACAATAGCAGCAGTAGCGAGCCTGCCATGAGCATTCCATTCAACACATCCACCTGTCCCCACACAGCGCCGTTCACGATGAGCACTGGATTCAGGGCAAACCATGCCAGCAGCAGCAGACGGGTACGCGGATTCGCTGCCTGACGCGACCACAGGGTTACGACCAGAAAGGCAAGCATATCGAGCAAAATGAGCAGACTTTTGTACGTTAGTGTTCCCGCTACCGCCTGCAAGCCGAGTAGCCGCAGTAAATGAGCATAGCCTTCCATAATAAGCAAAAAGATCGGTGGATAGTTAATCCCACCATTATTCATATATACGTTGCCCAGTCCATAGTTCCCTACATCACTCATCCATTGCACAAACAGTCGCTGATCATCAATAAAGCCTGGATAGCGTCCCCCCATCCAGATACGTACGACGATACCAGCGATAAATAATACGATAATCGGAATGATCCCGCTTAACTGGCGATGCCGCATCGTACGCGAGCGATTGTATTCGCCAGTAGCCGATAATGTAACACGTTTATTCATACAGTCTAACCTCCCTGTGCAGTGCAAAACGATAATTCATTGCACCCTGCGTCTAGCGATATCGACGCTGGAAGCGGCAGACGTTGATCCAAGGACGACTGGAATACCGCGCATCATAGTCCGATCGGTACACAGTCAAAAACGCTGTTAGCTTGAACCTATTATACAAGCGCGCTATGCCGATTTACCAATATCGTGTACATATTTCCATACATATCGTAAAAAGGTTAGGGCAGAAGACAGAATTTCGTGTTTTTATACGGATTTGCTGTAATTAAGTGTTGTCAAATCTCCTGTTTTATCGAAAAATGGGATTTGTGCATCTTTTTATTAGATACATCGTAAACATGGAAGACTTTATTTATAGCAGCATGAGGGAGTGAACTGACACCAATGTATTATCCACTACGCTATATCGAGTGGTCGGAGCAGGAAGAACGAGAGCTAGGTCTGATTCAAGAATACCCTTCGGTTCAGCAGGATGAGCTATTTCTGTACAAGCTCGTCGATTCGATCAAGCTGAATAACCGAATCTGGGTGCATGTGTCCCATGAAACAGAGGATGATAAAAGTCATCTCATCTATGTGCGTCCATTTGCAGAAGAATTACCTGCGCCATACCAGAAGGAAATGGCTCGCGTAATTGCCGGGCAAAAGGATTATCCTTCACGTATGGTGCTGGAATACTGGATCTGGGATGGATACCAGTTCGTGCGCCGCGAGTCTGGGAATAGTTGGATGTCTGCACTCGATATTGCACGGGTGCTGCTCGATCATTATCGCACCGAGGGCGATGTAACCTATGAGCTGTTGTACATCACACTGGACGCAGATCGACAGAAGGTCATGATTTTTATGAAAGAGGTGAATGTATAATGGAGCGGAATCCATCTCAGCAGCCTGCGCAGACCGAATCCGTACAGCCGCTACTCGCGCACACCGGAACACCTGCCGTCTATATGGATACCTCAGAGCAAGCAAGCTCTCCAGATCAGAAGGAAAGCTCGGCCAGTCTGAATAGTAGACGCGCACGGATGACCGCCTTCTCCTTGTTGCTGGCTGTGCCTGTAGCGCTCACTGCCTGCTCAAGTGATGACAATGCACGCTGTGAATACGATCAGAACGGCAATCCGTACAATTGCGACAATTATTCCAGTAGCTCGTCCAGCAGTAGCCACTACTATAAAAGCAGCAGCTCCGATTCGCATAGCGGCTTTGGCAGCTCAGGCTCTGGCTTTTCCTTCTTTGGAGGGTAAGCGGATGCGTCATGTATATAATCTGAACATCCCGCATGAGCAGCTTTTTACAGGCGAGCTGGCGGAGCGGATTCCGTATCATCGAATGTATGGTAAGCCGTACTGCCTGCCTGCACTAACGCTATACACAGCCGCGGAATATGAGCGTATTGCCATCGCCTCTGAACGTGTACATAAGCTGTATCGTAAGGTTTTACAATTTGTGCAGCAGTATTTACCACTGAGCTATCTGACCGATCAGCTGGCTATTCATCCTGTGCTGGCGCGTATCGCCTGCTCGCCTATGAGCTGGGATGGGCTTACACGAATGGACTGGATTATTGGGCCAGAAGGAGAGCTCAAGTGTATTGAAAATAATACCGAAACCCCGACCGGCATTCCTGAGGTCGCTTATCTGGAGGGCAAGCTAGTACAGCATGCTCCTCATCTGCGTCCTGCCTCGGCACAAATGAACGACTGCATCCAGCAGATGTTCAGAGAGGCTGTATCGGACTACCAGCAGCGAGGACTTCAAGGTAAGCTGTACATGACAAGCTATGATTGGCATGACGAGGATCGGATGAATACGCTCTATCTAATGGAGCAATGTCAGCTCATTGGCATCGATGCTCAATTCGTACCGCTGGAGCAGCTTCGCATCGTACCGGATGATAGGCTGTATTACGGCGATGAACGAATTGAGCTGCTCTACCGACTGTATCCGCTTGAGTATCTCGTTGAGGATCGTGAGGAAGAAAGCGGTCGTACGGTCGGTCTGGATCTGCTAGAGCTGGTCGAGGCAGGGAAGCTTGGCTTGATCAATCCGGTGCAGCATATTATTACGCAAAGTAAAGGCTTTACCGCGACGCTCTGGTCGCTATATGAGCGCAATGAGGAGCTGGTAGAGCACGCTGGCTTCCGCCTGTTCACACCAGAGGAATGCGAGTGGATTGAGCAATATATGCTGCCGACTTATTTTACACCCGAGCCATTTATTCAGACAGATACGCCTTATGTGAGCAAAAGCTATTTTGGTCGTGAAGGACAGGGCACACAGCTTGTGGAGCAGCCACAACATGGTTCGCATCATGCGCAGCATGAAGTCGATCTACACAATCAGGCGGTATCGGATGTATCGGAACCAGTAGAGCGCTCTGACGAGCAGGCTTCACTCTATATGCAGGATCAACAGCAAGCTTCCTCGCTCCAGCATCTGCTTGAGGAAGCCGATGTGGACTGGGACTCCTTATCTCCTGCCGAACAAGAAACGTACGAGCTTGCGGCAACGACTGCCTACTATAATGAGCAGCCCAAAATCTATCAGCAGCTACAGCCGATGCAAACGATCTGTGCACAGACAGCAGATGACCGTTACGAGGGCTATCTGTTAACCGGAGCGTTTGTTATTGGGGGTCGCTTTGCTGGACTGCTACCTCGCATCGGTAGCAAGGTGACGGATAATCTGGCTTATTATTGTGCCGCTGCGGTTGTGCCAGAGGTAGATTGAATTTTTTTATTTAAAGAGGTGCGCCTGCACTTGTGATTGTGAGTGCTTGTGCTTGTGCTTGTGCTTGTGCTTGTGCTTGTGCTTGTGCTTGTGCTTGTGCTTGTGCTTGTGCTTGTGCTTGTGCTTGTGCTTGTGCTTGTGCTTGTGCTTGTGCTTGTGCCAAATGGTCATCTATTTCAAGCTAATATTCTAGGAGGGAATTTCATTGAAAAACTTTGCAACCGATCTGATGCATGTGGGTATCGGGCTGGTCATTTTATTCGCTATTTTGTTTGTAGGCTATTATGTATTTAGCCTGCTCACTCGCTACAATGATAATAAGCAAATCGCCGCTGGTAACGAGGCGGCTGGCATGTACATGGGCAGCAAGCTGCTCGGTCTGTGTATTATCGTAGGACTCGTCTCGATCAATTCGGATAATTGGCTCGATGTGATCGTCTGGTCGGCTGTGGGTATTGTAGTGCTGTGTCTGGTATACGTTATTTTCGATCTGGTTACACCGCGCACGAAGGTATGTGAGCAGATCGAGAATGGCAATATGGCAGTAGCTCAGTTGCTGCGCTCGCTGATTATCGGTATTTCCTTTGTCGTTGGAACATTCGTGATGTAAACCCGACTATCGTATGGTTAGGCACGGACTAACATGTTCGTTCTGTTTACTAACCCATACATCATAGTAGACAGATCGTCACCCTATAAGAAAAAGCAGGCTCTCCATATCCCATTAAAGGGTAGAGAGCCTGCTTTTTTGTTTGTCATTTCGTTAGCTGTATCTCATACAATATCGTCTAGTGCTTATGCTAATGGGTCTAGGAATGCGTACTGTAACCTCGATAAAAAGCTACCGTCTACACTACATCGTACACTCGTGTATCCCGAGCAATTCACACGTAATGACATGTGACACGCTCAGAATAGAGCATTCGGATGCCAAATAGTCCGTTATCCCTCTATCCGCTTGTTCCGTATAGCTCCCGATCATAGATCAGGAAGCAATATATCCGTAAGAGCCGGATTTGTATGTGGTTGGATCATACCATTTGTAGCCTGCTGCTGGTGCTGCCCATGGTTCTTGCTGTGGCTCTGTCGATGTGGATGGGTTCTCGATCGACAGCAGCGATGTTTTGCTGTCCAGTGTCAGTCCGTTCACCTGTGTAAAATCGGTGTAGCTTTCCTTTTGTGCCAGCCAGCGAACCGTGTTCACGAGCAGTGTTGCATCGTCGACTTCTTTGAAGCCGTCATAGGTCTTTTTCGTTTGTCCATTCTCTTCACGCTTGTACTTTGGTGTTGCATCTTCAACTGGAGAAGAATCGCCGATAAAAGCTGCTTTACCTGCGCCCAGCTTGGAGATGGCTGCATACGGGCCTTCGGCGCGACCACCACCATTGTATACGCCCTGATCTACCGCGCTACCCCATTTGGATACGCCTGTTGGGATGTAGACGATACCTTTAGCTTTGTTCGGATCGATGATAGCCAGTGTGGAGCCTGCATGCATCGCTACCGAGCTTACGCCCTGTGTAATACCAAACGATTGAGCAGGTGCTACGATATCCGTTGCATTCACATCACCCAGTGCATTGTAGCGGAAACGAATACCAAAGTTCGTGCCGAGCCAGTCTGAGCCAGTTACACCCTGCATCGCTGGTGAATTCGCTTCTTCGCTGCTCATGCCCAGTGCTGGGTTGCTGTACGCACCACGACGATAGCCGTTCATGGATTCCGAGCCATCCCAGCGGTTTTTGTTACGGTCGGCATTGTAATGGTCACCAATGAAGAAAATGCTGCCACCTGCTTTTACATATTGCAGCATCGCTGCTTGCTCGCTCGCCTTAAATGGAACGTTTGGCTCTGCCAGTACAAATACGTCGTAGTTTTTCAGCTTGTCATACGTGATCGCTTGCTCACCAAAGGTGTACGGGATCGAGCGCTCCAGCGCTTCTACCGTAAAACCAGCTGAACGCAGACCATTCGCAAAGTCGGAGAAACCACCGTCGATGACCCAGTCTGCTGCACCTGCTGTTTGACCATGAGTGTTATCGAACAGTACCTTTTTACCCGATCCGCCTGGAAGACCTGTGCCTGGATCTGGATTAGGTGTTGGCGTTGTGCTGTCGCCGCCTACTGTCATGGCAGTTGGGCTTTTTACGCCTGCAAAATTGTTATATGTACCCGCTGTTCCTGTAACGGTAATGGTTTTGCCAATCAGACTCGGATTGGATTGCAGTCCGAACTGAGAGCGGTAGGATGTACTGATCTGTACGTCCAGCAGCTTGTTGACGTTCGTCTCGCTGCTGCTATCTGCCAGCAGGATGTTGAAGTCATTGGCAAATGGACTTTGGAAATTAGCTGTCTTGGAGCCTGTTGCATGACCGACCACGATTCCTGTTACCGTAATCGTGCCACCATTTTGAGATTGAATCGCCTGAGCAACAGTCAATGCGCCAGCTGCCTTTGCCTGCTCCTGCGGAATCATCGTGAACAATGATGTAACCGCCAGCAGTGCTGTCAGCATAATTGCAGACAGTCTTTTTTTCATATGATGCTTCATAAGCATGCCTCCTGTACCCGTATGTATGGGCAAAATATGATTCTCTAATAAAGATAATTCTTTTTTATCTAGCATATTCCTCTTTTATGTAAAAATTTAATAAAATTTACTTTTATGTTGGGGACAAGTTTGAATTGATGAGCTGATTATAGAGAATGTAACGCTATTGGAGTTCATTTTTATGAGAGGTAGACAAAAATAGGAATTTGGACTAAAATGTCCAATGTGTCAATCATCCTACCTTTGAGTTGTTTGGGTTTTATTTGGAGAGATGGTTTGTGCTGAAGGAGTAGGTACATAGTAAATGTGTGCTGATGGGAGACAGCACTCCGGGAAGGAATAAAGGAACAGACTCCCGTATCGCACAGGAATCTACGAAGTAGGAGTGCATGGTAGATTCCCGTGCTCAAAAGTCGTCTTTTTCCCTTATTTCCTTCCCTGCGTTGCGTGGGGATTGTAGGCATACGAATTGAAGTACACGTTCTTGTTGCTTTAGCTTATCTTTGCTACTTCAGCTTGTCCTTGCTACTTCAGATTACTCAGCTTACTTTGGACGATACAATCGAGCTTTGTTGCGTATGGAATATCAATTGATTACGTATAAAGTATTACATATAAAATTATGCTTGGCTTCAAAGTGATTTTTTGTTCTTTTGTACAAAAAGTAAATTTTGTATGGTTAATTCTGTTTTTTTCTCAAGCTTAGATAGCTTTTAATTATGCGTAATCAGCATGAGGCAAGGAAATGCTAATGTAGGCGTGAGTCATTTTGTATGTGAAATTGTCTTATTTGAATTGCTAAGAATGTGGTGCAGTGCAAGTTACGTTACGATAAATAGAAATTCATTTCATCGCACTGATAGTGCATGATGCCATAAGTATATAACTGTGAGAAGAAGATAAAGGTTACAGGCTCCTTGCAGTATTAGCGAATTTCTGGCGTGGGTTCCTAGTATAGATTCGATGAAAAATGATTTTTGCGAAGCAAAATATCTTATCTTTTACAACGTAAACTGACCTTCTGGAGGGGATTATTATTTTTGATAAATTGGAGAAAAAATCGCTGGTGGAGCAGCTTTGTGAGCGGTTGGAGCAGCAGATTCGGAGTGGGGCATGGCAGGTGGGGATGCGGATTCCGAAGGAAGCGGATTTGATGGAGCAGTTTGGGGTGAGTCGCAATACGCTACGAGAAGCGGTGCGGGCGCTGGTGCATGTGGGGTTGTTGTCTACACGGCAGGGAGACGGTACGTTTGTGGTGGCTGACAGTCCGCTCGGGCCGGTGTTGCAGAAGCGGCTGAGTAGCTCCAGTGCGATTGAGATTTTGGAGGTTCGTCATGCGCTGGATCGCGAAGCGGTGGTGCTTGCGTGTGCGCGGCGCACGGAGGAACAGCTTGTAGCGATGGAGCATTATGCTGGACTGTGCGAGCAGCATCGGGCGGCAGAGCAGATTGAGCAGTTTGTCGATGTGGACATGCATTTGCATCAGATGATTGTGGAGGCTTCTGGAAATGCGCTGCTGGTTGATCTGTATCAGCATCTATTTGAACGCATTCAGATGTCGATCATGAGCACGACCGAGGTAAGTAGCGATGGCGATCATACGGGACATCGTAATCTGATTGCAGCCATTCGTGAACGTAATGAAGCACAGGCGGCTGCGATTGTGGATGATTATATTGGACATTTTAAAAATATACTGATCGACAATAAGGCAGATACGGTATCGAATACGACTTCCAGTGATACCGATTCAGCCAACCTGCGTTTGGATCAGAATCATATAGAGGAGAATCACACATCATGAATCGAACGTTGCAACCGGCTGGGATGAGCACGCCGCTGCGGAATCCCGCTTTTCTATTGTTTTGTATTTTGTTTGTTTCGTTTAATATGCGTAGTCCGATTACAGGCCTCAGTCCGCTGCTGGATCTGATTCGGGGCGACTTTCCAATTTCGAATACGATGGCTGGCTTTCTAACCACGATTCCACTGCTTGCCTTTGCGCTATTATCGCCTTTTGTGGCGAAGCTGGCAGGTAGCTATGGCATGGAAAAGATTATTTTCTTCTCGCTGATCGTGCTTGTTATTGGGGGCTGGCTGCGTCCATTTGGCGGGCTGACGTTGTTGATTCTCGGTACATTTTTGACGGGACTCGCGATTGCGGTGGTTAATGTTATTTTGCCGGGCTTGATCAAACGCGAATTCCCACATCGCATCGGAATTATGACAAGCATTTATTCGATCTGTACCAATGTGTTCGCTGCGCTCGCGTCGGCGGTGAGCTTACCGCTGGCGATGAATGGTGGACTCGGCTGGAAAGGATCGATTTTGACATGGACGGTGCTGGGAACGGCTGCGCTGTTATTCTGGACAACCCAGCTGCGTCACAATCGCGTTGCACGGCTGGCGAAGCGTACACAACGGGCTGGTGAGAGCGTATGGCGTTCACCGCTAGCGTGGAAAATTACATTTTTCATGGGGATGCAGTCGCTGATTTTCTATGTGTCGATCGCATGGCTGCCGGATATTTTGCAGCAGCAGGGGTTAACACGTCTGCAAGCCGGCTATATGCTGTCGCTGATGCAATTCTCGATGCTACCGTTTAACTTTCTAGTACCGATTCTGGCGGCACGTCTGGCAACACAGCGTCTGCTCGTGCTGGTGACGGTTGCGCTGTATCTGCTCGGACTGGCAGGGCTTATCTTTGGCGGTGGTCATATTGTGCTGGTTGCGATCTGCCTGATTCTAATCGGCATCGCCGGGGCAGCATCATTCAGTCTATCGATGATGTTCTTCAATCTGCGTACGCGTACGCCAGAGCAAGCGACTGAGGTTTCCGGTATGGCACAATCGATCGGATACCTGCTGGCAGCATGTGGCCCGACCTTGTTCGGTATTTTGCATGACGTCTCCAACAGCTGGACGATTCCGTTATTGCTACTTGTCGTTGCCGCTGCTAGCCTTCTGTATACAGGATTAGGCGCAGGCAGCCCTGGTTATATTTACCCTGCTACGTCCAAGGATAATGAAATACAGGTAAAATAAAGCTTATTCTGCACTACTGTAAAAATCGTATTATGATTCGAATGAAAACGGAGCGGCAACCCTGTACTATGGGTTGTCGCTCCGTTTTCGCTTACTATCCACAGCTCTGCAATGTTGCTAATCGTGCTCCTCTTTTTCCAAACACTCCATATTGTTGTTCCTTTACTCGCGTCCCATTGGAGCTTATTGCGATGTAGCTCACCAAACTCTCGATATTACTATTCCTGTACCCTGTTTCATACAGCCAATCTTGATTCAACTTTAGTTTGTAGTCATATATACTGAATAAGACAGCTTTGCCTGTATAGCTAACCGTACGATCATTACATACTCTACTTACACAAGAGAGGAGATTCACTTATGAACCATCCATTCCGCATACTTGCGATCTCGGGAAGTCTCCGCCAGTCGTCCTCCAATACATTATTAATGAACGCCATGATTGGACTCGCTCCTAGCCAGCTGATCTTTACCACCTACACGGGTCTAGGCGACTTGCCCCATTTCAATCCAGATCTGGACACCGATCATGGCCCTCTGCCTGTTCAAAGCTTGAGAACACAGATTGATGGAGCCGATGGGGTTCTCATTTGTAGCCCGGAATATGGAAATGGCGTACCCGGCGCACTCAAAAACGCACTCGATTGGATCGTATCCTCTGGCGAATTTGTGAACAAGCCTACCGCTGTTATTACCGCTTCCCCCTCCCCTCTGGGCGGCAATTATGCTAATGAATCCTTACTGCTTACGCTACAAATGATCAATGCCCAGGTATCGCAGCAAATGGCACTAACGATCCCACATATTACGTTAAAGCTATCCAAAGACGGAACTATCACAGACCCAGCCTTAAAGCAAAGCCTGAAATCGATACTCCAAGCCTTACAGCAAGCCTGCTATTGAAATAAAAAAAGGTATCTATCCTATGAAGTACCATCCAAGTCTATGTCATTATTTTAAAATACGAAGCATCATTTAACTGATCTTTAATTAAGCTCATACTGCTTTTGTTGTTCTTGCTGTCTTTGACATTCTTAATGTTCTTGCCGTTTTTGCTACTTTTGCTACTTTTAATAACCTCACTGCTTTTACTGCTTTTACTGCTTTTACTGCTTTTACTGCCATCACTGTTCTTACCGTACACCTACTTTTTCTATACCCTTCTCACCTATTCCATTGATGCTCAACTCTCCAACCAAACGGGCTTTCTCAACATAATCGGCAAGTATCAACGTCAGCGCAATTCCGTGATTTTCTAATGAATTCAGATTAATTCGCTCAGATTAGGGTATGTTCTATAGTGAGCCTAAAAGCAATCCAAAGGGAGGAATCACAAATGACTACAGATATCAAAACTACCGTTAAACTGAACAATGGTGTGGAAATCCCATGGTTCGGTCTGGGTGTATGGCAAGTAGAAGAAGGCGAAGATGCAACTACATCCGTTAATGCAGCGATCGAAGCAGGCTATGTACTGATCGATACCGCTGCTGCCTATAAAAACGAGGAAAGTGTCGGCAAAGCGATCCGCGAATCCGGCATCCCACGTGATCAATTGTTCGTGACATCCAAGCTGTGGAATGCCGATCAGGGCTATGAATCCACACTGGCTGCATTCGATGCAACGATGGACAAATTAGGACTGGATGTGCTGGATCTATACCTGATCCACTGGCCAGTCAAAGGCAAATATAAAGATTCCTGGCGCGCAATGGAAAAGCTGTACAAAGACGGCCGCATCCGTGCCATCGGTGTAAGTAACTTCCAGCCACACCATCTGGACGACCTGCTCGCAGATGCCGAAGTCGTCCCAGCAGTCAATCAGGTGGAATTCCACCCGCTGCTGACACAAAATGAACTGCTCGACTACTGCACACAAAAAGGCATCCAAGTCGAAGCATGGTCACCACTCGCACGCGGTAAGCTGTTCGATAACGATGTGGTCAAAACCATCGCAGACAAATACGGCAAAAGCCCTGCACAGGTTCTGCTGCGCTGGGTACTCGATAAAGGTGTAGTCGTTCTAACTCGTTCTGTTAAACCTGAACGCATCGCCGACAACGCCAACATTTTCGACTTCCAGCTGACTACCGACGAAATCGACCAGCTGAGCGCCCTCAACAAAAACGAACGCACCGGCCCAGACCCAGATAACTTTAATTTCTAAAGATCATTAACTGCTAATGATCGATGTGAAATAAAAGCTCGATCTATAAGGTATTTTCAAGGTGCTCAAGGCATTTAAGATATCTGCTCCTTATCGACTTGATCCTTATCGATAAATATAGAGCAGAATCTGACCCTATATATCATCGATTAAGCTCTACGCCTAATAGAACGAGCCACAAACGCATATACAACCAACACCGCCTACCCGCTCCATACGAGCTGATAGGCGGTGTTTTTTCTGAATGGCTATGCCTGTCTCTATTCCTAACAACTGCCTACGTTAATTGCTTCTATTCGGTGATGCTAGCTATATATTAGAGTTTGATTGCATAGGTTCCTTTAGGTTAGATATATCATCGCTATCTAATGAGTTAGTTGTTATATGTCTTCAATCTTTTGAATCGATGAACATTTGATTAAGCAGGAGACTATATGAAATGTTTGAATATTTGAGCTTTGGGTACACCTCAGTATTTAGATTTAGAACCTGCAAGACTGCGCGTCTCAAGTATTGTGGGTTACGGGGTTACGGGGTTACGGGGTTACGGGGTTACGGGGTTACGGGGTTACGAACTTCTGAGCTTGTGAATTTTGAATCTACATATTTTTCTTGAGAGTATTTGAGTAGCTAACTTGTTGTAGATTGAACTGCTGAAAACTCACTTAAATTCACAAACAATACATAAGGTACTGTTACAATTCAAAAGCCTACTTATACCTGCTAAAAGGATTTTATATTTTGTCCTACCATTCGTCTGCGACAAGCACAGAGCGAAGGCAAGGAAATAAGGGGACAGGACGACTTATAGTGTTAGTGCTTTCCTAACACGGGGTTCAATGAAAAGTGATTTTTGCGAAGCAAAATATCTTACTGCTTACGAGGGGCGGGAATCTTCATTTTATCCCAATTCCAAAAGATTCCCGCGGCTCCACCCGAGTCCATCCCCTTATTCCTTGCCGGAGCGGTGTCCGCTCCCCTCACGGATAGTAACAAAAAAGCCCCCATTTCCATGGAGGCATGAACATCATTCCTATATTCCAAACTAACGTACCCTTGCTAAAATGTTGCTTCGCTATCCTATGTGTAGCCATCGACTCCATCACCAGCCGTATAACGAGCCAGCTAAAAGTCCATTGCGCCCACACCGTAAGTATATGTCCTTCTACATCGACCCTACGATTGAACTGCGAGTACCTAGTAATGTCTGCTTCAAAAGATTGTACTGATTAAGTATAGAATCAACTCTTCTCGACTGGTCCAATACGCGGTGGTCATGAAGATCATAGTACTGTACCATGTCATTAAGTTCCCGGCGCTCAATTTCGATATACTCTTCCATCTTCTTAAGCTCTTCCAAGAAACTCACCTCCTGCCGCGATATCTAAAAAGGAACAGATGCAATGCTAATATGGATGATTCTCTCTATCTCTCCTTGATTTGTATCTGCTACTCTGTCTACGAATTTTACCAAACGATTCCTATTTCTACCATATCAGATTTACATGTACTTTACATTCTAAAGTTAGGTATGATTTTCTTTTGTGCTTTTAGAAAAATCTTAGCTATCCCAATCTACTAAAAACATTGAAAACAAATTTTATTGAAGTAAATGCTCTTTAGGAGGTGTTCTACTCATTTAGACACTTAATTAGATTACAGGTATTTAGTATCTAATTACATCATTACATAATAAAGCTTCTATTTCTTAGTACATTAAGAATTTATTCTGCAATTGTATTATTCAGTGGGCCGCTACCAAAGTGACCGGAGCGCTTCACTTTCGTTTTCAAGTACTTCTCGTTAAACTCAGAAATGTCGCCCCATAGCGGAATCCGCCCACTCACCCCTGCACCGGAGCGCTTGAGTGCTTCCAGCTTGCGTGGATTGTTTGTGATCAGTGTAACTGGCAGCTGACGCAGCTGATTCAAGACAGCGATCGCATCATCATAGTTACGCATATCATCCTCAAAGCCCAGCTCCAGATTCGCTTCGACGGTATCCAGACCTTGCTCTTGCAGCACGTATGCCATCGCTTTGCTGAACAAGCCGATGCCGCGTCCCTCGTGATTCGCCAGATAGAATAGTGCGCCCGTGCCGTGAGCTACGATCATTTTCATCGACTGCTTCAGCTGATAGCCGCAGTCGCAACGCTTGCTGCCGAAAATATCACCGGTATGGCAAATGCTGTGCATCCGAATGAGCGCATCCGGTGAGCCTTTGAAGTCACCATAGACGAGTACGCTCGATTGCTGCGCTTCTGCCAGATTGGACGAGGACAGCATCTCAATGATCGACGCATGGTCGATGTTCGGATTGCCACATTCTCCACCTGGCAATGTATCGCAGCGTACCCAGCAATACCATTGGAAGATAACCGTTTCTCCATCTAGATTGATAGGCAAGCGAATGGGACCAACCAGATAGATCGACTTATCTTGACTTGGTACAATTTGAATATACTCTTCAAGTGCATTGTTGATTTTCGGATTAATCATTATAAGTTACCTCCAAATTATATGTATCTTATCAATTATAGATACGTTTAATTAAAAAAATAGGATGACTAAAAACTTTGCAGCATAATGATTATAACAATTGCTGCTTGTATTTACATACTGTCTTCAGAATTGATAAGCAGGAAATTGTCCGCTAAAGCCAGCTTCGCGTGCAAACTGGCTAGCCAGCTCAGCGCGTGTTTCCTGCTGACGAAGCTGTTCAAATTGCTTGAGTCTTGCCAGTCCCGTGTCATCTGCGTGAAGTGCGTCGATGATCAGTGGTGCCAGCACATGTGCGTCCTTCATAGCGCTATTCACACCGATCGCGCCTGTCGGACTAAACGTATGTGCCGCATCGCCCATAATAACCAGACCAGGCTGCACCCAGGTATCGCACACACAGCTCTGCACCTTGAGCAGCACAAAATCATTCCATGCACGCAAATGACGTCGTACCTTCTCTTCTAGCTCAGGGAACGATTCGATCAGCGCTTCGGTAAATGGCTCAACCGGTGTCTTGCGCAGCGAAGGAAAGCTATCCTGTGGAATATTCCAACCGATCTGAATATACCCTCCTTGCTGGCTAAACAGCGCTAGCTGTGCTTGCTTGGCAAGTGCCATCCGCACGGTCGCTGGCCAGCCCTTCGGTGCAGGAATACGCGCCCAGAGCAGATCGAAGCCGTGCTTTAATATTTGCGTGCCAATCCCAGCCAGCTTGCGCACAGTGGAATAACGACCGTCCGCACCAATGACCAGTTTGCTATTAATTGTCAATTCTTCGCCCCGATGACGCACTTTTACCCCGTTTACCGCACCGCTAATCGGATCGTGCAACAGCTCGGTCACACTGCTATCCATCATCAAACGATAGTTTGGATAAGGAAGGGATTGGCCGATTAGCGCCTGTAGCAGATTTTTTTGCGGAACATGAATACCGGTGTGCTGCTCCCCAGGAGCGGGTAAGATCGTTTTGACAATTTGGCCCTGCTGAAAATATTCTACACGTTCCATCAGCAAAAGTCCTGCTTGCTGAACATGTCCGTACAGACCGTGCTGGCGTAAAATTTGCTCGCCCTGCGCATTCAGATGCTCCCCGCGAAACTCCTTATCGATCCCTGCATGCCGCTCCAGTAAAATAACCTCTACACCGCTCGCAGCAAGCAGGTATCCAAGCAGTGCTCCGCCCGGCCCTGCACCCACAATAACAACTTCTGCATTCAAGCTCATCGGCTTCTCCTTTCCACCTGGTTTTCAGTATCTTTATTTGTAGTAGCAACATAAGGATATTACCAATACTTACTTTTAATAAGTAGAGTATATGTAATAAGTGTTCCTTTGTCAACTTTGTCATGAGCGTGCCAAAAAAGCCAGGGAATTAAGGCTCCCTGACTTCATTATCGGCTTGTGGCTGCAAATTGATGTGCACATTACCAATCGCGAGCAACGCTTCTTTCATACCTTCCAGATCCAGTCCATCCGCAGCGAATGCCTGACGCACCAATCCAGGCTGAATGAATTCATCGTACTTGCCCAGATAAGGCGCTTCTTCATCGCTCAGTAGCTGCTCCGGGAAGTCGATGCGCTTGCACTCAGCGATCATCTCCGCCATCAGCTCATACGCATCGGCTTTGCCGGACACGACGAAATAATATGGCTCCATCGGCGTCACTGCGCGCAGTCCGAGGCGTTCTGCCAGATTGTGCTTGAGCAGACGCTCCAGCGTGCGAAATGGCTTGCTGCCCATCCATGGCAGCACGAAGCAGGAATCGCCGCCCGCTGGTAAAACAGGCGTTTGCAATAGTCCTGTTTCCCGTGCCAGTCTGCGTGCACGCTCCAGACGTGCTGCTGCATTAGGCGCAAGGTAAGAATATAGCTCCGACGACGCGAGGATATCACGGATTTTTTGCATGACACGGGTATCGACATCGCCCCCGGCACCGAGCCAGAGCGTATCGACCTTACCTTGAGATGACTTCACATAGACCGCCTTGTGGCGACTGTCGATCTCCTCAACCTTCCATAGCTTGCCTGCAAGGGAGAAGCAGTAGCCCGGCGGCGGTACGGTTGTGATCGAACCGATCTCTTCCGAGCCATGATACACCGAATGCTCCTCATCATCCTTAAATACCGCATAAAAGCGAAAATTATTCACGATCTTCTCGCCTGCCATCCCAATGATGAGCGTGCCTTCCTCCGTACGCTGAATATGATCCAGCTGAAGCAAGTATTGCAAAAATTGCTGATACTGCTCCACCGTGAATTCACGAAATGGTGGCAGTGTCATAATCGCACGCGCCAGCTCCGCAGGCTCGGCTTCGCCCATACTTTTGAGCGTACTCATCGTCTGATGATACAGGATCCCGATCGGCAAGCGGCGCGCCTGAAATGGCTCGACCCAGCGATCACGCACATACAGCTCGATCACCGCAATCGCGCGTAGCATCATCCATGGCATACGTGCCGGAAGCTGTGCTTCTTCATCCTCTTCCTCCGGGCAAACGAAGATCATTTCCGATACAGCACCCTCACGTCGCCCCGAGCGTCCAAGCCGCTGGACAAAGCTCGAACACGAATACGGTGCGCCAAGCTGAATGACACGCTCCAGCTCACCAAGATCGATACCTAGCTCCAGTGTGAGAGTAGCGGCTGCTACAGCGGGCCCATAGCCTTCGCGCAGTGCGGCTTCGGCTTCCTCACGCAGCATCGCCGAGATGCTGCCATGATGCACATGGAAAATGTCCGGCTCCTGCCGTTTGGCAGCTACACGGCGCATTTCCAGTGTTAAATATTCCGCATCCGAACGACTGTTAGTAAAGATCAGCGCCTTTTTATGATGCGTCTGATCGTAAATGAAATTATGATACGCTTGCTGCGCATATTCGAGCTGCTGTGCCTGCTCCTCATTGCGCGCATCCGGGAAGGAGAAATGCTCGACACTGAGGCGTAGCTTGCGCGATCCTTGTGGTGAGACAACCTCAACCGGCTGCCCTGTATCCGAGCTTAACCAGGCACATGCACTCTCGTAATCACTCAATGTCGCAGACAGACCGATGCGCTGTGGACGGCAGCCTGCCATCCGCTGAATGCGAGAGAGCTGTGCCAGCACCTGAACGCCACGATCGACACCCATAAAGGCATGCACCTCATCCACCACAATATAGCGCAGATCACCGAATAATGCTGGAATGGCATTCGGCTTGTTCATGAGTAGCCCTTCCAGCGATTCCGGTGTAATTTGCAGGATGCCAGAAGGATTTTGCACCAGCTTCGTTTTATGCGATTGCGGTACATCGCCATGCCAGTGCCAGACTGGAATCTCTTCGTCACGCAGTACGCCTTTTAACCGTTCATACTGGTCGTTGATCAGCGCCTTGAGCGGGCCGATATATAGAATGCCGACCGAGCTAGACGGCTGTTCATATAGTGCCGTTAGCGCCGGGAAAAAGGCGGCTTCCGTTTTCCCGGAAGCTGTGCCAGAGGCGATTAGCAGATGATGCGGTGTATCGAGCAGCACCCGACATGCCTCTACCTGCGCCTCACGCAGTTCCTTCCAGCCACTACGATAGATGTACTCCTGAATAAACGGCGCCAACCGATAAAACGGATGCCCGCTCACAGGTCAAACTCCGCCAGAAAGTCATCCACTTCATCTGGCTGTGCCGAGGCGATAGGTCCACGCGCCGGATTGGTCGCGTTAGCTCTAGCAGGCGAGGAAGCCTGCTCCGGTGTCGAAATCGCTGGTGCAGGAGTTGCCGCCAGCTCGCCGAGCAACATATCAAAGCTCAATTCCTCGTTAAAATGGAGCGTGTTCAGCAGATCGACAAAGTCGCGTACCACTTCACGCGGAGTGAGTAGCTCATCTGCACCCAGTCTGCCGACTGCCGTCTGCATAAAGGCGACAAGCTGCTGCTGTTCCAGCACTATGTCATATTTGTAATGCTGACTGTGAATATCGCGTAGCTTTTGCAGCATGAGCAGAATTTCTTCATGGGACAGCATCTCCAGACGAATGACCGGGCCAGCGAAATTTTTCGTGCTGCTAGCCGCAAATCGACTTTCCGCCAGTCGCGAGCGTAGCGCCTCGTAGCTGTACAATCCACGCCGCGGGTCTTCCACGAATTGCGGAGTACCGCCAACGAATACGCCCAGATGTCCAGCCTTGCCCTGCATCGTATCATTAAAAATCGTCAGTAGCTTTTCATAGTTACTCTGCCGCGAGACACTATTCGAAATTTTATATAAATTCACGCCTTCATCGATAAACAGCAGTAAGCCCTTATAGCCGATCCGAGCAGCAAATTCCGCCCATAGCTTCATATAGTCATACCAGCCATCATCATCGATAATAACGCTCACATTCAACTCACGCTTGGCTTCGGTACGCGTCTGGTATTCTCCACGTAGCCAGCGAAGTGCAGATTGCTTGAGTGCATCCTCGTTCAAGCGAATGCCTTGCCAGTACGCCGATAATACTTTGGCAAAATCAAAGCCATGCACCCAGCCTTCCATTTCGGCTGTGACCGCATGGATACGGCGCTGTACCTCGATGCCAATCGTTGGATCATCGGCAGGTACACGTTGTTCTTCCATCACCTGCTGTTGCAGGGTGGAAATCCATTTTTGCAGCATTGATTCCAGTGCTCCACCATCTGGGCGGGTGCGTGTAGACAGATTGGTCATCAGCTCGCGATACGTTGCCAATCCCTGCCCTTTGGCTCCAGTCAGGCGGCGCTCTGGCGACAGATCGCCATCAGCCACGATAAAGCCGCGATCCATCGCGTAGTTGCGTACCATTTGTAGCAGGAAGCTTTTTCCGCTACCATAGCGTCCGGTAATGAGCTTGAACGCAGCGCCACCATCGGCAACATTGTCCAGCTCACGTAAAATGGACTCAATCTCATATTTGCGTCCGACCGCGATATGCTCTAAGCCGATTCTCGGCACTACACCTGCGGCAAACGAATTCACCAGTGCGGTCGTGACACGTTTTGGTATTTTCACATCATTCATTTTCCAGTTCACCTCATGATGATTGCATCCAGCAATGATCTGTATTCTTCCATAACCGCACCATCATCCAGCAACAGATCACCGATATGATCCATTGCCAGATCGTTGACCTCGTCAGCCAGCAGTGCTGCCATCATGCCATAGCGTGCTGCCACGCCTTGCAGTGTATGCTCGTCCGCATCATCCAGCATCGCAGCCAGCAGCTCGATATGCTGCGGCTGCATCGCTAGCAGGCAATCCTGCCATTCCTCGTCCATCTCTGACACATCCAGCAGTCTCGCAGCGGACGATGTCGCCGCTACCGGCTTGGATGCTTCCTCATGACCATGATGGGCAGAAACATCAAGCTCCTGCTCATTGGATACAAAGGCAGAATGCAAGGTATTGCCGCTTCCTGCTGCATGAACAAATGGGGCTACTTCCAGCAGGGATGGCTCCATTTGTTCAGTCTGTTGCTCTATAAACGAAGCTTCCTCAGTGATAGGCTCTGCGTTTGTATCCCATGCGTGGTGCGTATCCTGTTCACGATACTCCGCCGAGACTTGTTCATTCGGTATAGCAGTGGTTGACTCCACCTCGTCCAGCATATGGATCGCTCCGGGTACGACAAGCTCATCCATTTCCTCGTATTCATATATCGATTCATGCTGTATCGATGTAGCATTCGCTTCATCCGCTTCTGTCTCGCTTCGCTCTGCCATTTTCGCAGCGGTCGACTGCGCGGCAGCGGCTGCCCACTCCGCATAGGCCTGCTCGGCCTGCTGCTCCTGACGGATCGCTTCCTTCTCTTCCTCACGTAAGGTTAGCATATCACGCACAACTGCGGAATCCGCCTGCAACCGTTCCAGCAATGCCGGGTCGATCTCAACACGACGCGGCGCTGCCTGTTCCTCCGGTATGGTAAAGGCACGTCGGATATAGCGTTCGATCAGACGAGCGATCTCCGGCTCGACTGGCGGCTGGATACGTAGTCGCCCATTAACGTTGAGCTGCTTACGCAGTTCATTTTCCGTCAGCTTCACAATGCCGGTTAGAAATTCTCGTAGCGGCGCATGCTCTGTCAGCGGTAAACGACGCACGGTGCAGGTACGCCCATGACGTGTAGAGTCGTAGACTGCACTGCGGAACAGGTAGCGCTCGCTCTCCCGATAGACGGGTGGGCGGAATAGCCCGAGCAGACGACTTCCCTGCTGACGTTCCAAAAAGGCATCTATCGCAGCCAGTACTTTAGGAATATATTCGTTCATCGCTTCCTTGCCTTCATCGGCATAAAAGCGGCTCCGCTCCAGATCGTAATCGAGTAGCGATGGTAGTAGCTCCATTGGCACCTTTACAGGAGAGGCTAGTAGCAGTCGCTCCCATTCCAGATCAGTCAGCTCCGTTGGAACATGTCGCGGCGATTCCAGTAACAGCTCTAATAGCGATTCATCCAATTCATGCACCTGTGCAAAATCGACGATCCACGGTGGCAAATATCGATCCAGCTTGCCAAAGCGGTGACGATACTGACGCCAGAGGTTCATGAGCATATGATAGCCGTCCAGTGGCTCGTGCCAGCCTGCTCCATTGATCACTTCATAGCAGAGCAGGAAAATATACGATAAATCCGTTGCCGGATAACGCTCCTGACGCACCTCATTGCGCCAGTAAAAATACCAGCGCTTCTGCCGCCAGGTCATACTCTCGTAGGTTGGCCAATAGCTCATAAAGGGCACAAACTCAGCCTCTTCCTCCACCTGATCTGCCATTTCATGGGCACGCAGTGCAAATACATATTCGGCACTCTGAATCGCTGACATGGAGCGTCCCATCGTTGCCGCAGATTGATCAAAGGCTGTCATGCCCGTTGTCGACGGTGGATACGCGTCAAACATCGGCTCCAGTGACAATATCTCCTGCTCGGAAGATGTCCGTGACGAGCTTCCCTGCATCGACTGATCCTGCTTCGCTATAAAGCTGGAATCGTCTCGCTCTGGTAATGGCTCGTCCGGTGCTGGGATGGCATAGGAAATGCCATCTGTACGCGACAACAGAATTGGCGCTTCACTGCGTTGCTGTCCATTCTCTCTCTCGGCAAGAGTATGAATAGCATCCGTCTGATCCGAATGCAGAGTCGAATGAGTAACGAACAACTCGGTCGATGACGATGAAGTGTTCTCATCGTGTACATCTGCATCCAGTAGTATGGCTGTAGAATCAGTTTCATTTCGCTGTGGTATCTTCAACGATGTATTCTGCACAGAGCTATCCCCATCGGCAGTCTCGGATGGTGCTGGATTCGGATAATCCGTATCCTTAGCTTCTGTCCAATTCAATGATGCTGTATCCGTTCCATTCATCCAGCCTGATCCAGCTGATCCCGATCCGGTCGAACTAGCATTCAAGCGTTCCCAGCTCGCAGCATCTTCCTCTGCTTCTGCCGACACGGCTGGCGGTACGTACAAGCGGCGTGTACTTGCTTCAGTATGCGGTAGCTCAAGCTCCGCTCCTGCATAAGCAGTATGCGGCGTATATTCATCAGGATAGCGTCCTTCCGCCTGCTCCTTTTCCGATGTTGGCTGTACAAAGGCTGGAGGACGCTGAATATGAATGCCCTGACGGGACAATTCCTGTAGTAGCCCTTCCATCCGTTCCGACTTACTCTGATGATCCATCGCTGGCTTGGAAGAAGCACTAGATGGCATGTCCACTGTAGGCTGTTTGGTCTGACGATAGGGCATTCGCGTGGCAGCGGAATCCCATGGTTCCGCTTGAGCCTCCCGCTGCGGCATGTGCGAAGCATTCATCGCCTCAGCACGCGGTGGAATGCGCAAGCCACGCTCCGCTGTTCCCAGCTCCAGCTCGGTAAAGCCACCTGTACGCGCCATTTGCGGCAATCCCGGTTGTGCAGCACGACGCACTAGCATCGTATACGGTGGTGGCAGCTCGGTTAATGGATGCTCTGGATCAGCAATCGCATATTCCCGCACGACCGAATGAAATAGCTTGAGCAGACTCGTTTGTGCTGTACGCAGATGTGGATCGTCCAGCATTTCATTTTCCGTGAAAATAGATAAGCGAATACGCGCATTGATCTTGTTCATCGCGCGATACATTTTACTGGATACATCGGCGGTCATTTCATCCGGTTCCAGATAGATCGCAATATCCACACCACCCGGCAGGACAGCATTTCGCTGACTGAGCAGACTTACAGGGACAACGGTGAGTGAGCGATTCGAATCCGATTGGGCAGCTTTACCTGTCGATGCTTCTTGCCAGTGTGACTCTAGCATCGATGACCAGCGCTTCCGTAGCTCGGTCAGCAGTGCTTTGCGTCCGATTAAGGCGATTCGGCACGAAGGAAAACGCCGAATACGCTCAGCAATAAATTCGCCCAGTGCTTCACTTTGCGCCATCACACCACCCAGCATCGCACCGGATATTCCCCAGCGACACAGAAACTCAAAATGATCATATAATCCGCCCTGTCCGTCCGGCAGTGCCAGCCCGGGGATCACCATCTCTTCCCACGGACCACGCAATCGCTCGGAGCCGCGCTGGATAATCTCCTGTGGAGTGAGACGGCTATTGCGCTCCAGTGGCGTTCCATCTGCCATCCGTCCCATCGGCCCCAGCCCAAGCTCACGCAGCAGATCGGTTTCCACCTGACTGCCATCCTCCAGCCGAATCATAGCGCCTGCCGAGCCCATACGGCGCGATAATTCCACAGCCGGATAGCGTATACCGCCGATCTCGATCATCGGTAGTGCCATAACGGTGCCAACACCATCCCGTTCTTCGAGTCGACCTTCCAGCAGCCAGCGTGCCTCGGTATGCCAATCCGTTTCAAAGGTAGCTTCCTCATACGGAATGCGCGGTGTGGATACCGACTCTGCCGTGTAGATCGAAGCTCGGTCTTCTGGCATAGCCTCTGTAGCATCAGCCAGAAAGCTTGCTTCCTCGTGCTCATACTGTGCACGATCACCCTCATACAGCGTGGCTGTTGTTACATCTGCACTTCCTGCTAGCACCGCTTCGGCATGCTTGTCCCAATACGCTTGCACAGGTGCACCCTCATCCGTTTCCAATGCACCGGGCAAGAGTCGCAATAGCCGAGCATACAGTGTCCCTGCTTCATCAGGGCGCAGCAGGCATTCACTATGACCGGATGCGCTGAGCTGCCAGCGCTCCTCGCCGGACAGCGTGCAGCCCATGACCAGCTGCTGGATATCCCGCGCCTTTTCCGGCTCGATGGCGTGACTGCCATACGAGATATGCAGGAAAAAGCCTCGGTCTTCCTCGAAGCTGAGCAGAGCGATATACGATTTGTCCGTGAACGATACCGGAGAAGTTAACGTCATGATGCAACCTGGCCTTTCTGTGTATTCGTAGTCAACATAATATCCCAATTATACATGAACCGTTCGCCCGATTGGTATAGGTAACGAACATATTTTCGTCATTTGCGGAAGCAGCAAGAAGCCGAAGCACTATCATGAAAGTATCACAATAGGGTTGCTCCGGCTTATTTTATCGTTCCATACGCTCAAAAAATATTCACTGTACCTGTGATGGAATCCGAAATTGTCGATATACCCATCCAATTAATTCCATTTCATCCGGTAAACCACCGGCAAAGCCGATATACCCATCCGGTCTGAGCGCTACATAGCCACCGCGCTCCATTCCGTATAGCTTACGCAGCTCTCCATTCGGGTCAGATAAAAGCATATTCGGACGCGGCTCGGGCAGCATGAGCGGTAGATCAGGTAGCACGATCACCATATTGATGACCGGACGCCAGCTATCTGCAATACGATGTAGCAGTGGAATGCGTGTGCGCTCATCCTCATCCCATTGCTGTGGATCTTCGGGACGTGGGAGTGCAGGCTCTGAATCAGGAAAGACGAGCAATACATGCTTTTCCCGGCTCCACCAGTCCAGCTCTGCTGCACCACTCGGAGCACGGTCACCAGGCACGACCATTCCATGCTTCCAGCTATCACCCTGCATGACCATCTCACTATGACGGTAATGAATGCCTGTTTCGGATAGAGCGCGAGCGAGTAAGCGCTGTACAATTTGACGAGATGACACAAGCGGAGCCATCGTATTACGCGCAGCGGCAAATAACGGGAACCGATTCAATGCCAAGCGGGTTAGCCAGCCTGTCCAGCGTAGCAGATTACGTCCAACTGGCTCACGCTCCTCATTATAGCTATCAAGCAGGCTGGCATCGGCACGTCCGCTACAGACAAGCGCCAGCTTCCAGCCCAGATTAAGCGCATCCTGCATACCGGTATTCATCCCCTGCCCACCGAGTGGAGAATGAATATGCGCCGCATCACCAGCCAGCATGACTGCACCAGCGCGATAGTGATCTACTTTGCGCTGATTAATACGAAAGCGCGTCAGCCAGATCGGATCATATACGCGGAATTGTCCGCCTGTGCAGGTATCCAGAATCTGCTGCACCTCTGCTAGCGAAATGTCCCGTGCTGTACCTTCTGCCGCAGACCCTACTTTGCCTTCCTGTGATGAAGACTCCTGACTATTATTCCGTTCCGGTGAAGCGATAATCACTCGATGGCGTCCCTGTCTCATCGGGAAAAAGGCAGCGATTTGCCCTTGATGCAGATGAATATGCAGGCGATCCTGCTCGATCTCTCCCTCCACCTTCACATCAGCCAATGCAAAATCCTGCATAATCGACACACCGGGAAAGTCCATCCCGAGCAGATGACGCACCTTACTATGTGCACCATCGCAGCCGACAATCCAACCGGCATGAATACGCTCCTGCGCGGTGGACAGTGGATCGGCAGACGGAGTTGCTGACTCCGTTGTTCTTGTATGGTCGCCCGTCAACTGGGATTGCACCCTGTTCACAGTCGCTGTCATACGCAGTACAGGAGCATTTTTCGCTGCTCCAGCAGTGGTCGTTGCGGAATTTGATGATACAGGTCGCCGCAAATGCGGGGGCAGCACTACATTCGATGCAGAGCCAGCATGAGCAGTCGCTGACGCAGCAGAGGTCGCCTCGACCTTCTCTGGCGTATAATGCTCCAGATCGGCAAGTGTACATCCATATTCAACCTGTACACCAAGCGCAGCCAGCCGCGCCAGTAAAATATGCTCCGTCTCATTTTGCGGCAGCATCAGCACAAACGGGAATCGGCTCGGAATACGCTCGCCAAATGCAATATCAGCAAGCTGACGTGTGCCACTATATAAGGCTGCCTGCCGAATCGGCAGACCCTGCTCAACCATTTGCGCGGATACGGACGGCTCCAGTAGCTCCAGTGTACGTGCCATCACACCGAGCGCCTTGCTATGCTGAGAAGGCCCTGATGCCTGATCGATTATACGAATGTGAATGCCGCGCCGAGCCAGCTCAATCGCCAGCGTCAATCCCGTTGGCCCTGCACCGACAATTAACACGTCACAGGTAGAGGCATGAGCGGCATCATGTAAGGAATCAAGCGAAGATAAACTGAATGACATGGGAATCACTCCTTTTCGGCTTGCCTTCTTCTGTGTAGGTCAGGAATGTGTAGCT
Source organism: Paenibacillus hunanensis (assembly GCF_014645615.1). GTDB lineage: Bacteria > Bacillota > Bacilli > Paenibacillales > Paenibacillaceae > Saccharibacillus > Saccharibacillus hunanensis. Next base: position 530,472 of record NZ_BMMB01000002.1, read on the forward strand.
ACATACAGGCTGTATGCAATTGCTGGACGTGCCATTTCTACAAATTGAAACATCGCTGACGGCACACCTGCACCGACCTCGAATAGCTGAATACGATGGTCTGCATCCATTCCCAGATCCAGACCGATCTCATGCAGGCGTCCATCTAGCTGCTGCTCCATAAATTGTGCGAGCCTTAGCGCATACTGATGAATCCGTTGCTCGGTTGCACCGCCTACATCCTCATCAAACTGATGCTTCAAAAAGCGGTTCCATGTGGTCGTCATCTGAAAGGTATGCTTGCTGTTCGTCACCTTACTATGCGGCTCGGACGAAATCCAGACGGCACAGAAGGCGACTACCCATTCATTTTGACCATTTTTGGCAAGATGCACACGGATATGAAAAGGAAGACCCTGCTTCGTCACGCTCGTTACGAGCTTTTGCAGACAATACTTTTCACGAATGAGCATCTCCAGGAATTCCAGCATTTGCGTCTCATTCATCCGATGGGCATACTGCTGATCGAACACTTCAAATTCATTACCCTCTACACTAATCGTGAACGCGCCTTTCCCCGAGGTGCCTCGATCTGGCTTGGCGATTACTCGGCCATGCTTATGGATAAACGCCAGCCCTTTCGCCGCCTCGCGTAGCGTCTGAAAAGGGATCAAATACGTTTTTAGCTCCTCATCCTTGCGCAGCATATTGTACGCAACCGTCTTATGCACGGACATGCCGCGTAGCGTATGGGTAAATGGAATCGTCTCCAGCTTACGATATACATCCTCGTACTTTTTGATACCGCGTCGCCGCATACGATCATAGATCACATCAGGATACGCAAATTCCTGCTCCACCCACTCGCCCTGCTCCAGACAATGACCGCGAATCCGGCACTGCTGCTCATCTACCCCAGCTGGATAAAAATAAAAAAAGTCTGCATCATAGCTTGCGGCTACGAGCGCATTGGCGATCAATAGCTCAGGCTCGACCTTCCAGCCAATCAGCAAGCCGATTGCCAGACGCCGCCTTTCCGTTGGCATCCTTTCCCCACCCTTTCATAACTGCTCCTCTTCCTATCTATTACCATCATGATAGATCAATCGATAGAGAGGACGCTATATGTTTTTTATGGAGCTGTTGGCTCTGGCTCCGCTCCGGCAGCAATACGCAGACTGTATGCCATCGCTGGAAGCGCAATTTCTACAAAATGAAACATAGTCGAAGGAATACCCAGCCCTGCCTCAAATAAACGGATACCGCCTTGCTCATTCAAGCCGATATCCAGCCCAACCTCATGGAAGCCACCCTGGAGCTGCTCCTCCATAAACTGCGCCAGCTGGATCGCATAACGATGAATATGGCGATCGGTATTGCCACCTGGCTTCTCCTGAAGCTGTCTCTCCAAAAATAACTCCCATGTCGGAGCCACACGAAACGCATGCTCACTGTTCGTTACCCGGATCGATGGGTGAAGCGAGAGCGAGGGAGCACAGAAGGCTACTATCCATTCGCCTTTGCCATCCTTGGTCACATGCACACGAATATTAAAAGGAAATCCTTCTGCCGTGACGCTCTCCACGAGCTGCTGCAAGCAATATCTTTGCGGAAGCAGCATCTGTAATAGCTCCAGGAGCTGCGCTTCATTCATCCGATGCGTATACTCCTGATCAGACACCTCGATCCAATCATCTTTTACCTGTACGACAAAGGTGCCTCTGCCGGAAGCTCCTTTATCTGCTTTGAGAATCACAGAGCGATATTTGAAAATGAACGCCAGTCCAGCATCTGCATCACGTAGCGTTTGAAAAGGGATCAGATACTTTCGCAGTGCCTCATCCTTGCGCAGCATGTTATAAATGACCGTCTTGCGTCCCCATCTGCCGCGTAGCGTATGGGTGAATGGCACATTTTCCAGCTTGCGATACACCTCGGTAAAGCCATCCACCTCACGGCGGCGCATACGATCGTACACTACATCAGGATACGGAAATTCTCCCTTTTCCCATTGCCCCTCAATGAATTGAAAGCCCGTAATTCGGCGACGTTGCTCATCTACACCGACAGGGAAAAAGTAATAAAAATCTGCATGCAGACTGGCTGCGGCTAATGCACATGCCTTGAGCATAGCAGGCTCAATCTCCCAGCCGATCAGCAAGCCAATAATAGGTCGACGCTGCTGTTCCTGCATCGGTGTCACACTCCTTATGAGAATAAGCATGGTGATGTGCCAATAGCCCGCTTTTCATAAAAGAAGAGCGGGCGATCGGTGTAGCTTAATTGGTGCTGTCTGTCGTTGCTGTAGATAATGCTGTAATGATGTAGTCCACATCGCCAATACGAATGCTTTGCAGATTATCGATATTTGTCTTCGCTGGTAAAGCCAGACTCACTTCGTATGGATACACCTGTTGTAGCTCATCCGTTGTCAGCGTGAGCGAAGCTGGTGCTGTAGACTCGCCATCCTCGCTACTAGTATCCGATGTACCGGATGTTGTAGATGAAGACGTACCTGTACTCGACTCGGTGGATGGATTTCCTGCTGATGTCGAAGAAGAGGTATTCGTTTGGTCTGTAGCACTGGATGATGTTCCACTAGCAGATGACGCGGAGCCAGTGTCTGTTCCTCGGGAGGTCTCTGCGCCTGTCGAATCATTACTGGATGCAGCCTCACCACTGGAAGTCATACCGGCTGCTCCATCTGTCTTCGAATCGCTCGATTCCGATGTACCGCAGGACAGCTGCGGATCTAGCTTTTCATAGTTGATCTGTTGACCATCCTTGAGTAGCAATGTCGCTTTTTTCGGCTCAAAGGCAACACATGGCTCCATCATTTTAAAATGAAATACAAGGCGTACTGCTTCGGCTCCAGTTGTGCCAGCTTCCGCATTCGTTGCACCCGTAGCATCGGTATCTGTTCCCCTGTCGGAGCTGTTGCCACTGGAATTGGAGCTATCTCCTGTTCCCTTACCTGTTGTTCCTGTCGCAGACGAGGACGCGAGCGTGATCGTTGGCGCTGTGGACGCCGAAGCTACCGTATTGGAAGCCGTGCTTCCCTCTGTGTCTGCACGATCTGCATTGTCATTGCTAGAGGATTGCCCATCCGTACCAGAGGAAGTTCCACCATTAGCACCACTGACTGTCACCAGTACATCTGGCAAGTCATCCGGGTTAATAGCAGGCTTCTGTGGTGTATTCGTTTGTGGGACGGTTGCTACCGTCTGATTGCCGCCGCCAAACACATTAACGAGATACACGGACAAGCCACCTACCGCACCGATGGCGAGTAGCCCCACCACGACAAGCATAGGCAAGCGACGACGATTGCGGCGCAGCCATTTTTGCCATGGCGTCGCCAGCTCGTCTCTGGCACGATCATATACCGCTGCCAGTGCAGGCTTGTTCGCAGGCGCACCCTGCTTGAGCGGACTGCGTCGGAATGCTTCACGATCATGCTTACGGAAATAAGCTAAAATAGCCGCTTCATATGCAGGCACAAAGCGCGGCTTGCCACCTTTGCCACGCGAGCTGCTACTTTCTCGGCTACGATCCTCGCCACGCTCGGATGAGCGCTCACGTCGACGTTCGCCCGCAGCAACTTCACCAGACATCATAAAGGCAGGCTGACCCTCTGACCATGCAAAAAAGTCGTACATCGTCTGCTCCGACGATGCCTGCTTCCGCACTTCCTCCACCAGTGTGGAGTAATCCAGATCATTCACGGTAGCGCTATACGCAAAAGCTACCGGCAGACGCTCAAAGCGTCCGCTCCGAATATCCTCGCCCAGCCAGGAGCGTCCAAGCTTCTGCACCTCGTCCTTCTCAGCAGGTGGTAGCTTGTCCATCTCCTCTACCCAGTCCACATCCATACTGGTTGCACTATCATCGAACCAGCAATACAGCAGCTGAAGCGCACGCTTCTTACCGTTCAAGCGACGCTCTGCCCGGGATGGATCTTCGTCACTCGGCAATGGATAGCCCAGAAAATCTGCCTGTAGCAGACGACTGCGCGTCAGTGTCGACCATTCCAGCTCACTTAGCAAAATACGCTCCGTTGCAATACGCATCTGCTCGCCGATACCTGACTGCTTCCACGCCTGTTCGTTCACGTTCGGCTGCTTGCCCATCTCCAACCGATCTAGTAAACGGAATACCTCACTTGCCTCAGCCAGCATATCGCTGCTACCCCGCAATGCTTCGGTAAATGACTGCCCGGCTTGCAGACGATAATCATCCAGCTCCAGCAATTGCGGATACCGACTTCCCCACTCGGCAGTCAGTCGAATCACTTCCTCTACCGAGCCTGCCTGACGGAACTTGCGTTCAATTAGCGGTGTCAGCAACTGTGCCGCAAGCTTGGGCTGATTGCCCACGAGCTTGAGAAATTCCTCATACAGCGGTGGGTTCTTTTCTAACAGAGCATATAGCGCCTGCACATCCGTTCCCTGCTGGCGACTAACCGCATTATGAATAGCGATCACAAAATAATTTACGATCTTACGTCCGGTATGCTGTGGATCAATCTCATAATAATCAGCAAATGCATCTGCGACTGCCGTCTCCGGCACCTCGCCTGCACGCACACGATCAAATTCGCGATCAAACCGTGACAGGAACAGATCATTCAGACGCATCGCCGTTTCCAGCGCACCCTCGGGACGCAGATGACGCAGCAACGCTTGCAGAATGTGCGCACGATGGCTGGTATAGAGCGATTCGTCGCCCTGCTCCACACGATACAGAATCGTCCATTCATCATACTGCGCTGGATCAGGTAATGCCTCTGATGCAGCATCTATCCCTGCCTGTCCATGATCAGCGAATTCCTGTAGCTCCTTCAGCTTCTCCGGACGAGTCAGATGCTGCCACGCATAATCGATATACAGCTGACCTGCTTTGCCTGCCTGTGCTGCCTGAATCCGTCCATTACTCAGGTCGAAAATGTACTCTCGCTCCAGATTCCGATCTCCAGCGCGGATCGAGCCACTCTCTACGAATAGCACCTGCATCCCTTTACGGCTTTCCGGTTCCTTCGCATACGTTGTGAAGCCCAGCCGACGACGGAATGCATACGGCAAGGCTAGCATCAGCACCTGTAGCAGACGATTCGCTTGTACAGGTAGCTCACGTACAGGCACATTCAGCGAAATATATACTTTACGATGGCGATGAATCGCGGACATGACCGCGCCCAATAGCTGGCGAAATAACGTTTCATCCAGCCCCAGTTCGCTCAATACCGCACGCGGATCAAGCGCTGGCGCGGTATCGCGTACAGGCACATCTTCCAGCTCATCTAGCTCTGCTCCCTGATCGGTATCGTACTGTTCGCGGAAGTCGGCATGTAGCCAGCGATCATAATGATGCACCCATTCCTCACCACGCATCGCTGGAATCACATAGTTATGTGTAAAAAACGCACTGCGCAGACCTGTAAAATCAGTCGGCACATATACGCTCTGTCCCAGCACCATATCGCGGTTGTCCAGCCGAACAAGCTGGAGTGCTGCCGGGTAGAGCGCTGCGTCCTTTTCGCCCTGCGCCTGTAGCTGCACAGGAGCATCATAGGCGCACAACGGATGAAGATTCTTTTTAATAAAGGAAGGATCAAGACCGGGAGAACGAGCGACTGTATCATAGCCTTCTGTCGTACGGAAAATTCCGCTCTTCTCGCGTGTGTACAGCTGCTGCTGAATACGAGCGTCCGAAACTAGATTCAAGTCTGTCGTCTCCCTTCGATATAATTCAGTTTGTACATCAGCCAGATAAATGGCTCATCGACGCGGATCGGGCTCACGACGCTTTGCAGCTTCTGCTCGACCGGATTGCTACCGAGCGCAGAGACAGCAAAATAAGCCGTATCCTTGAAATACACATCCATCGTGCCTTTAAATGGACGATCCACACGCTCGATAAAGCGGCGAATCTCGCCATCGATATTTTCATATTCATCCAGATCGAAATGTCCACGGTGTACAACATTGTGGAAAATATTACTGTTCGACTTGATATATTCACCATCATCGCCACGCAGCGATTCCAGCATGTCGCTCTTGGTCAGCACGACTGCGGTTGGAATATCGGTCTTGCTATCCTCCTGATGGGCGATAAAGTCGCTGAACAGCGTCAGTACCACATCACGCGGCTCATCATAACGCGACACCCATTCTCCGCGTGTATCACCCAGCTTCAAGCGGATGCGATCACGGATCGAACGAATTTGCAGCGGATCGACCATGAACAGGATGCCTGCGGAGTTTTTGATATGCTGACCGTGCAGACCGAGGTAGTCCTGATCGACCATACCTTCACCCGCTACATCAAAGAACACCAGCGTAAGCGGTGGCTTGGATTCATCACGGAATACAAATTGGAAAATAAACGGCTCCTGCATCCGCTCCTTCTGTGTCGAAGCGAGCAGATCGCCACGTTCAAATAAAGGCTCTTCATAGTTCATACGGAACTTACGGCTAATCTCCGTCGTCAGTGGCATACATGCCGCATCAAAACGATCTGCGGTGGAATTTTGCAGCGTATGAATGAGTGCAGTCATATAGACCGACTTCCCAACCTGCGAAGCGCCGACGATCGAAATGATATTACTCGGCACCTTGCCTGCCGTTACAGGCAGCTCATTATGACAATGCGGGCACAGACGGCGCCGCGTCACTTCACCATAACGATCATTCAGACCGACCAACACCTGATCCGAATAAATACGGTGCTCCTCCGGTACATCCTGAGGACGCAAGACCGCCTCCATATCATGGATCGTATCCAGCCCAAAGCGTGCGCGATAACGATTCAGCCTTGCATCCTCGCGCAACGCATAATCCTCATCATCCTCACGGTGATGACTCGCCCGAAACTCTACCTCATCCGGTTCGAATTTGTTAAAGCAATACGGGCATACAATATCGTAATATAGCGGTCTGGGTTCGGATTCCGGCTTACGTTTAAACCAGTCGAAAATGTTCATATCCCCCAACTTCCCCCTACTCCAAAATTAATTCGTACAGTTGTCCATACCTACGTCCATCGGTAAAAAAGAGACGCACATATTCATTTTTGCCAATCTCAATCGCAGGCAGCTCCGTACGTCCAGCGCGAAAAGGCTCAGCGAACGGATAGACTACACCATCCTCACGGCTTGCAGGATAGCCACCTTCCTTTTTCACATAACAGAGCACATCACGCTCGACGGGAACCTCGGCATGCACCTCGATCCGTACCGTTTTGCGTTTACTAAACCAGCTTGCTTGCTGACGAACGGAATAACGAATCTTCGCTTTACCTGCGCTCAGCTCTACGCGATTACCACCATCATGCTGGCGAACAAGCACCATCTCGCCGTCCTGCTCGACCGCCAGATGAACCCGATACGCCACCTTGCCAAAATGATCTAATCGCTCGCGGTAGCCATTGGTCGCTTTATATTCCTCACGAGTGTACAGCTTAAATGTGCGGTGCGGAGGAAATGAATCCGAGGCATGCTCTGCGGTGGTGGCATCGCGATGATCCATAGCCAACGAAGAACTACCATGCTCCTCTCCGTTATTTAGCTTTTCGATATAGACGGCTTCTGCATCGCGTGGCCATAACCAGCGCAGCATGCACCAGCCCTCCTCTGCCTGAGCAGTCAATCCGCGAATAACCCGTTCATCTCCGGGCTCGGCGTCCACATAACGCATCGCACCCTCTCCCTCCTCTGTAGGCATATATTTCAAATGATTCATACCCGATGTATATTCATTACTTCTGTATATTCACTGCTTGATGTCGTCTATGTCGCTAGATCGTGTTTCTTCTTTTCATTGTAAACTAGAATGCGCCGGATACCTAACGGTAACGATCACCTATCGCTCGCTAGATACAATGGCAGGGCAGGAATGCTCCCTGCCCTGTAGTTATGATGTTCGTTTATATGGAGCTGTAATTCTAGCTTGTCTATTCATACAGCTTGTAGCTTGTGTAGATACATAATTAATTTGAAAGAAGCATCATAGATAAGCGCTATCTATCGTCTATACGTGCTGATTAGCTCATGCACCGATCCATGTCGATATCTATAACTATCTTCATCTACTCCGATCAATATCCGTATCCTTACCGCTGGAATGTACGCCCTCCATCACCTGGACGTCTACGACGTGGCGAACCAGCCGAAGGCGTAGGCGGTGGTGGTGCTTCGCCGCGACGAATCAGACGCTTATTGTTTTCACCAATCGGTATGATCAGCGTGAATAGCGAGATAATGAGCGCCATCAGCATGATCGCGAAGAAACGGACGACACTGTCTGTCCATGACCAATCTGTTTTCCCGATGCCCCATTCTAATAGCAGACCTGCCAGCAGACCGCCGACACCGCCACCGATACCGAAGCTGCGCGCCAGGAATCGATTGTCGAACATCAAGCCCAGTCCGACACCGAGCAAGGCCCCGATCAGCATCATAAGCACTACATGCAGAATTTGATAATACAGATTGCTGTTAAACGGCTCGCTGCGTTCAGTTACCAGTGTGCGTTTATCCAGTGTATCGTAGATTTTCTGGAACGTCTGCGTCAGATCGGTTGCCTGCGCCACGCCATAATATTGTCCTCCTGTTTGCGAAGCGATCTCGGTCAACAGATTCTGACCGCCATCTGCTGCAAGGCTCAGACCGACCGTATTGACCACGATCCCGCGATCACGATACGGCTGTAAGGAAGACATATCCAGATCGCTATAACCATCCGACAGCATAATGACCGTTACGCCGCGATCCGATTGCTCCTGCTGCTTGATTTGATCCATCGTTGTGCTCAAGGCAGCGGTGAAATTCGTTCCCCCTGCTCGTATGTTCAAGCTATCAATTACTGTATCAATCTGCTGCCGTGAAGACGAATTCAGCTCGGTTAGTGGCAAGGCCACCCGTGCATCCCCGCTAAATTCGATAATGCCGACACGCATATCATCCTTCATGGAATTGACCATGTTTTTCACAGCCTGATAACGCAGATTCTGTGGATCGGTCTGGCTCATACTACCCGAGTCATCCACGACCACCACGACATCCTTTACCGTACGCGCTCCGTTAAAATCAAGCTGGTACAGTGCCTCGGCAGCAATACCGCCGACCAGCATCACCACGAGTGTAGCGGGTACGAGTAGCTTCCACGAAATATCCGCATACCGCTGACGCCATGATGCACCATTCAGCTTCGGCGAGATCATCTCAGCCAGCAGATAGAAAATCCCGATCATCAAGCTAATCACGCCAAAATAAATCCCCATCAGCAGGATACGTGGCATCCGATCCAGATACAAATGAAGCAGCCATTCGCTAAAAATAAATCCAAGCGCTCCGCCGATCAGACTGAAAAATACAAGAAGCCAATTGACCTTTCGCTGCATGCTGGGCTTCACCCCTTTCTGAATATCATCCTGTACTACTCCCTATTATTCTTGCCCTTCCTCTACATGAAAACGATAGCCATTCGCCACATACGTATCGTAATACGTACGACCATTGCGATAATACATCAGATCGGTAATGCCGAAGCCGCCCATCAGATTGAGCTTCTCTACGCCACTCGTACGATCCTCATGCACAAAGCCGGTTTTATAAATGCGAGTCGTATGATCCACACCTGCGGCATAGCGTACAAACTCACCGTTCGCATTGCCAAACATATACTTTTCCTCATATCGATGCTTATGTGTATAATCGAGCAGCCGAATATGAATCGTCGCTCGATCCTCCAGTGTACGATACAGCTCTTTAAACAAATCCTCCTGCGACAGAGCTTGCTTATTATGATAATCAATCGTCACATTGGCACGGCTCAACAGCTCCTGCTCGAATGTTTGCGATAGCGCTGGCGATGGAAGCAGCTCGCGGCGACAGACCTCGATCAAGCGCTCCAGTAGTGGGGACGTTCCCTGCTTTAGTAGCGCCGTTACATCACCCATACTGCGTTCCTCAAAAAAGGCATCCGCTCCACGCTTGTCCTCTACCTCCAGCATCGCTTCGGCTGTGAGACGACTATAATAATCCGATACATTTTGCCCGATATAATCATCCGCCATCCGCAGGCTTGCCGCCGCCGCACTATGCAGCTCGGCTCCCAGCTCATCCATCTGCTGCACGAGCAGCATACAGCCGCGATGCAGTGCTAGCAATTGCTCTTCCCAGCGACGATACAGCTTGAGCTTGGTTTGTAGTCGTAAAATATACAGCTTATGCGGATAGATTGTAGCAATCAGCGCACGCGTCAATCCACGCACATTATGCTTGTCCATAAACGGCAGCTTTTGAAAAGAAAGATCGTCCGCGCGGCTACCATACCATGCATCCAGATCCTGCCTTGCCTGCTCAATCGCGATATTCAGATCACGAATCCGTCCATGTAGCAGCGGCCACAGACTCGCCGGATGATTTTCCTCCGTCCAGGCAGCAAGCTGGTAAAAGTGAACATCGCTGCGCCCTTTCAGCCGCTCATCCATTCCGGTGCGAAACTCATGCTCGACATTCCAGCTATTCAGTCGGCGTTCCGTTTCCTGCTCATAGTTTTGACGGAAAAAGTCATCGCCACCCTGCTCGAATAGTGCCTGCTCCGCTTCGCGCAGGCTCATTGAGCGTAGCGCGGAGAAGCTGACCGAGCGCGTCATCAGCCCATTCATGTCCTCCAACCTGGATTCATCAGGAGTGAACGCATCCAATCGCCGATCCAGGGCTCCTTCATCGATACCGAGTAACTGCTCACGCTCATGTGTACCCAGCGTCGGCTCCTGCTTCATGCGCTGCACGATGCCCAGGAAGAAGTTTTCCAGCACTGTGAGTGCAATCGCCTCATCCGGGCGCCTTACACGCGCAAAGCCCGCAGAGACCAATCCCTGTGTACCATCGGCAGTTCGGATATTGTTGCGAAACGCCATATTGTTGTAATCAGAACCCTGCAAACTATGATCATGACCGATATCCGTGCGCTGTCGATTTTTCAGCAGGCTAATTCGGCAAATGATATCGTAATTGCTGGCAATGCCACCATTGACCGATACCCCTCGCTCATTACGATCCGACAGCATGTAGACCAGCTCGAATAACGGTGCTGCTGTATGATGTACCATCACAGCGAGCCCATCCTCGGTACGCTGAAGCGGCGCACTCAAATGATAATCATCGCGCTGCATCAGCTCTACCTCATGCAGAAAAGCAATACCTGCCGAGCTAGCATAACCGAAGTTCTCCTCCTGCTCGCCTTCATGCACAAGCACATATAGATCCATCTGTACTGACTTGAACGATTGACCGAGAATCGAGCGTGCCAGTAAGGCAATCTGTGGCACAAGCACATTCATCGGATCTTCTACTCGTGTCACGACCGACAGATGCAGGCGATCAAACGACGAGTACATCCGTCCAAAATCAGCCAGCCGCCGAGCCGCCTGACGGAATACCCGGTTCAGCTCTAACAGATGACTGGCTTCCTCGCGAAAATGCCGTGCCCAATCGGGACGGCGCGTTTTCGCAGTGGAGCGTTCCGGATCGGGTACGGACAAACGGGAGACCAGTAGCTGGGGATGCTCCTCCCGGTGAGTAGAGGCGGAGACAGACCCTTCGGGCTGTACCTCCACATACATCACACCAGCTCCATTATCCCATTTGCGTGCATTCACACTGCGGATATGATCCGCAGCATCCTGCAATCGATCCCCGATAAACAGGAAAACGGCGGGGTAGTGAATACTGCTCCGCCCGTCTCCCTGTCCGGCTGTTTTTTCCTCAGCAGCAGCATAGGCTTCTGCGAATGAGAGCAGCCGTTTATTCATCTTATTTCAGCTTCCGGCGCAGATCGTTTAATTTGGAAACCATTTGCTTGTAGAACTGGTATGCTTCATCACCGTTAACCAGCTCGACACGTTCATATTCCAGACGATCGCGTGCTTCCAGATACGTTTCATATAGCTCATCCAGCTTGTTCAGCAGCGGGGTCACATCCTCAGACGAGGTCAGCTCGTTGTCGCGGCGATCTGCTTTACGCATCAGCACGGCGCGGCTTCTCTCATCCAGTTGACGGAAGCTTTCGAAAATCTCAAATTCGACGATATTTTTCGTTTTCATCAGATTGACGAATGGCTCCCATGCCTCTTCTTCCTCATCACGATCATAGACAAACAGTGCACCCTTTTTCGTAATCGTATCGGTATACAGTGCCTGTACGAATTGATCGATCAGCTTTTCCTCGCCTTCATGACGACCAAGCATACTTTCCAGCTCGGTAATCTTCGCTTGAATCGAATCATACTTCGCCAGCTCCTGACGCAGACGTTCGATCATCTTCGGCGAACGAATCAGGTTGTCAGATGCAAGCTCTTCATTATAGCTATTGAAAATGTCGCGTGATGCTTCCAGCGGCAAGCCTTCGCTCAGCAGGCGACGCAGCTCCACCAGCGCACGCTTCACTTCACCCAGATTCGGGCGTGCAGCATCCAAACGCAGATCATAGCTAGTCAATACCGCTTCCAGATCAAACGGCTGACTAAAGCGTACCGCAAAGCGACTGCTCGTATTCTGATCCACATCCTTCTCAACGATAATGCCGAGCTGACGAGCACGGTTAAAATCGTTACGAACACGCGCATTATACGTCTGCACACGTGTATTCACATACGTCTCACCCCATGAGCGTTCAGGGATTGGCGATGGCAGATACGTCCAGTTTTCCTTCTCGGTCATCACCAGGTGGCGACCTACGCCCTCGCGATCCAGAATCGTACGCTCATAGTTCTCTTCATACACCTTCAGCGGTGTATACACAAACAGCGGCACACCGTTACGTGTGTTCAGCCAGAAGATACGGTTTTTAACCTGACTTTCCTTAATTGTAAAATGCGATTTGCCAATCGCGTTGTTCTGGTAATTGCGAATACCACGCAGAATGCTTGGTGCCTGCACCGGCACGGATACAAAGCCCCATGATGGGAAATGCAGATTACCTGCGCTGTTGCTCAGATGGAATACCGGCACCGCATCATCATCCAGACGGCTGGCAATTTGACGCTCCACGAACTTCTCAATCGGCTCATCCTCGCCGTATTTCATCACAAGGAAGTCCTCCATCGAGCGTGTGATCAGATCGCCGAACTTGTCGCTCAGGAAATCGGAAATGGAGCGCACGATGTCGACTTCATTTTCCTTCACCCATTGATCGGAATGATCGAGCAGCTGAGTCGCAAAGTCACGAATCAGATCATCGCCATCTTTGCTGTCCATAATGTCGCTGACCGCCTTGGAAATGTCCGGCACGCTGACCAGATTCCAGTAGTACGTTTTATTTCCGCGATGATCTTCCTGCTCGTTACCGCTGGTGAGCAGCTCGCCATTTTTCTCAAAAATCGAGCTAAGCGCGTTCAATACCTCGGTGAATACACCGTAAATACGGTTATTTTCACGATTCAGCAGCTGATATAGATCCTCATAAAATTCGATCATTTGCTGGGTACGCTCAACATCTGCACGTAGCCAGTACTCGTCGATCTTCGCTTCAACGTACACGTTTTTCTTTTTATCCTTAGAGACAAAAGCACTCTTCGCATCGCCCAGACGATCGTTCGCATATTCGGCTGCGGATTCGATATCACGTGGAATACGAGTTAGACTCTCACGCAGTGTCTCAATATAAGACAGCAGCATTTTCAGCAGGCTGAAGCCATGCTCGGTATAGAGCAAACGGGATACATAGAACGGCCCTTGCTCTGGATGCAGGAACATCCGGCGAATCTGATCGGAAAATTGACCAACAATCTCACCTGGCAGCTGCTGCTTCGCTTTGATATATTCCTCACGCGCACGAGTCAGGAATGTCTGCTCCAGCTCGGTATCCAGACTGACCGCCTGCATTTTCACTACATTGTTATAGCTCAGACGCTCGCTGTTCTCAAAGCCTGGCAATGGCTCAGGTACACGGGATTCAAAGGTTTTGGTCATCGTATCCAGATCGACACCCAGCTTACGGGCAAAGTTCTCTACCGCTTCCTGATCCGGTGCCTTATCGAACATTTTGTCCATCTTCTGGAATAGACGATATGCCAGATACGTGGTCATTTCTTCAATCGGCAGTACCGCAGACGATGCACCGATAATGTTGTATTCATAGTTCGCCGGATACGCGCGGTTCATCTGCGCGATATTCGTACGGATATTACTAATATAGTCATGGATCGCAAATTCTTCACCGGATGCTTTTTCCTCACTCGCCATAAAATTCGTAATATTTTCGGCGGTGACATTCATGCAGTAATCATATGCATTTTCCAGTAGCTTGCCTTCCGTATTGGTCGCCGAGATCAAATGACACAAGTTAAATGGTGGCAATGGCGAATTGACGTTCAGGATGCTGCCATATTGCTGCTTGAACCGTTCGCCACGCGCGTCCACGTTCATCCAGTAGTCCAGCTCTTTGAGCGCGGCATAACCGTTTTTGCGAATATATTCGCGGGTATGCTCACTCAAGCTTTTATTCGACAGGTTCACGTCTGGCGTGAACAGATAACCAAGCATATTCAGGCGGTCAATACCGGCAGAGCCGAAGTCACGCTCTACGATGCCGCGTACGATATACGAGATATCGAGGAATGAGCCACTGCCTGTACCACCGGACAGACCGGTCAGCAGGAAAACCATCAGCTTTTTGTTTGTGCCGACAGACAGTGTTTTAATCTTTTTATCGATGCTCTGTACGACCTGATTAATTTTGGTGAACAGCAGCAAACGTCCTGCTTGACGCACACCAGCCGCACCGTTCATACCATCGGTGATGCTCATTTCTGGAGACAGCCATTCGGTAATATAAGGCTCCAGCAGGCTACGGTTTTGCAGCAGTCCACCGATCTCTGGATTAGACAGCAGTACAAACTCGTTATGCGGATCCAGACCGATGCCCTTGTATTTTTTGTTGCGATCCTGTTCGTTCGTCTCAAACGCAAGGAACTCGACGTTGCTTGGTTTTTCTTGTTTCTTCTTCGTTACCGGATCTTCCGGCAGACGGAAACGACGATTGATCTGATATTTCAGACGTAGCAGGGCATCGATCCCTGTGCCGCCCAGACCGATAATGAGTATCGGATTGTCGATCGTATCGACCCGGATTTTCTCACTGACGATACCGCCACCTAGCGATACGTCGAGCTGTTGGATGTGTTCTCTAACAATTGGTTTCATGGATGATCCCCCTTGTAACCTTCATAGTATATTGTCCGTTCATGATGCTTAAGATCAGGTGCTAAATGGAGACACGGCAGTGCCGCAGCATAGTGGGCTGGGTGGACGTGTGCTCCTGTTTTTTTATTTGAGCTGTGGGTGCGTGTTGGTAATTGTGAGCTGACTTGTTTTGGTGAGCAGCAACCACTCCGGCAAGGAATAAGGGGGCGGACTCAGTGGAGCCGCGGGAATCTTTTAGATTAAGGACAGAATGAAGATTCCCGCCCCTTGTAGGCAGTAAGATATTTTGCTTCGCAAAAATCACCTTTCATTGAACCCCGTGTTAGGAAAGCACTAACACTACAAATCGTCCTTTCCCCTTATTTCCTTGCCTTCGTTATGAGGTGCTTGCAAACGTACATATCGAAAATCATAACTTCTAAATGCTAGTACGTCTTTGTTCGTTGTCTAATAAAGTAGATACGCACGACAAATGTTTATCTAAACTAGGAGACTCAAAACAATTAATCAACTACCCTTTGCAATCATATGTCATACGCTTCGTTTACCCACATGTTCTAGTAAATGATTGAAGTTATTGAGATTATTGAAAATATCCGGGCATCTTTCGCAATGTTCCCTGATTGCCTCAAGATGCCCAGTCCATACCGCCAGCAGTGTTCCCGAGCATGTATGATATGACTCGCAGGATGGCTTACGGTGATACAAAGTTGTAGTTGATTGAGCTAATAAAACTTTTCGTGATGATCTGACAGACTCCTGAGAGTGTCCTCGTTCAAGTGCAAGTAGAATTGATAGCCACAACTTTAAAGCTCAGTTCTTAATCACTCTGTACTCTTTTGAATACATTTATTATTTAATGAACCTGCTCCGCAAAATAGCTCTATCACTACTTCATCCGCTTAATTCAAGTATTCCAGCAAAATCGTTTTATCGACCTGACGTAATGCGATGGTCAGGCGGTCGCCGCTTTTGAGTTCGTAGCCCCTGGAGGCGTCGATGGAGCGACCGGATTTTTCGATGCCGCTTTCTGCTCCGTTACGGATCAGGATGCGGTCGTTATTGCCCGGGGTGAAGGTGATTTGTTCGGTTTCCTTCAGTTCCGGTGCAAGCTGGAGCAACTGGTGCAGGTTGAAGCGTCCGCGGAAGGTGTTGAGCTTTTTATATTGCGGATATGACTTCTCGCCTGTGTTTTCATCACGGATTTCGATAACCATTTGTCCGACAAAGCCGCGGTTGCGTTGCTTCAAGAAACGAAGCAGGAACCAGATTCCTACGCCGAGCAGAATGACTACCAGTGCGATGATGATCCAGCTGATCAGACTAAGTCCAGCGATTTTACCATCGGATGGTGCAGCTGTTGCCGTGCCGCTATTTTCATTTCCACTGGTAGCTTTGCCAGTGGCATCTACGGTTACAGGTGCCGTTTCACGATAGAAGCTTTGTTCCTCGGCACGTACGACCAGCTGGTAGCGATGATTATCTGGTACTTCAAATGTACCGGTGAATTGTATACCATTCGTTGTGAGTGGCACCTGACTTTTTGCGCCACTATCCAGATCGGTCACGTTCAGTACGGCTTTAAGACTGCCAACCTGAGACGCATCGGTCAGCTTTTGACCATTGCTGGTCATGTAAGCCGAAATATCGATTTTATCGCCCTTGCTGTAGCTTTTGCTCGCAAGCGGCTCCAGCGCCAGCTCCAGGCTGTAGTTGAAAATCAGGTTAATATCGATCTTATCCTTATCTGCACCCTTCACCTGAAGCGTCCAATCGCCCTGCTGCGGATTCAGCAGCTTGACGAGCGAGTAGCTTTTCGAGGTGGATACGCTCACCTGATCGGAAGGGACAGTGACAGCTTTACCGTCTGGGTCGATCAGCTTCACTTCGACCTTTTGTGAGGACATGATCGAAATGTTCGCTTCCTTCACGCTGGCGTTCGGGATATTGATTTTGATATTTTGGAATTGCCCATTCCCTGTAATCGAATCGACAGGCACCACATTAACCTGCTGGTGCGCCGCGAAAATTTCACTCAAAATTTGCGGAAGCTCATCTGCGGAACTGGTTACAAAAGATTTACCGCCAGTTTCGCTCGCGATGTTCGCCAGTGCCTGCTGATTCAGCTTTCCGTCCGCATTCAAGCCGACTGTGTATACCGGATAACCGAGCTTTTTGGCATTGTCTACAGCTGCCTTGAGCTGCTGGTCTGCCTGGCTATTCGTTTTGCCCGCATTGCTGTTCAGATCGTTATTACCATCTGCAAACAATACGATCATCGGCTCGCTGCCCTGACGAGCGCCATCCTGTAGAATGCTGATCGCTTCGCCCATCCCGATCGAGATATCGGTATACGGTCCGCGATTCAGATCATCGATAAATCGTTTCAGGCTCGCCTTGCTATCTGACGAGTTCAAGCTCGTTAGCGCTTTTTCGCGCTCGATCTGATCGGTGTAAGCAACGACGCCAACGCGGTCGCCCTGTGCAGGCAGCATATCGATGAATAGCTTCATCGCTTCATTGCCTAGCTTCTGCGGATCGCTCGATTTCATCGAGTTACTCACATCGAGCAGCAGCACCGCATCGATATTGGAACCAGCCGCACCGGATGAACCGGTATTGCCGCTTGCTGCCGCGAAGGTCATCCTCGCGCCGGACAGCAGACTGACGAGGAGTACCATCGCCAGCAGTATATGCATGAATTTGAATGTTCTTACGTGCATCATTCTACTCCTTTACTCAAGGTAAAATGTGAATCATTAGCTGGCGGGGTACGGCCATAATCTCATGTAGTATAGTCTCTATGGATTAAGCGCCGGTTAAATTCACCTTAACATGCCTTAAAAATGATAAAGTGAAAAATTTGATACCATTTTCACCACCATATCCATAATAATCCATTTCTCCCTCATTTCCAAAAAATCACCGGCTGCTCTGTTCCCGAGCGTTGCCGTGTGGACGAATTGTGTGTTTGTGTGCTAGAAGATCGCTAGCCTGGTAAGATATTTTGCTGCGCAAAAATCACTTTTTATTTTACCTCGTGCTAGGAGATCGCTAGCACTGGGCCAGCACCATTATATCTCAAAAGCTGGGATTTTTTCCCCACCCTAAGACGGGGGAAACGACTGGACTATCGGCTAAAAGTTGAATAATACTCATCGCTCCCTTTATTCTGGAATAGATTTTGACATACAATAAAGCATAAACCTTCTGTTATACCCTTCATTGCTGTTCAGCAGCTGATGAATACACAGGAATCAAGAGAGGAATCGATTATGGATATACTTGCATACGTATGTATCGGCGCAACGTTTCTTTTTGCAGGTAGCCGATTGATCATGTACGCGTATCGGCGCAAGCGCGTTCCAGCCGAGCAGGAGCTGGAAGAGCTGTTACTGGACATGGTTAATCAGAAGCAAGGCGGATAATGTTATACCAATTCCTGATAGAGAGTGATGCGAATCATGAATACAACGAAGCAGGCGGTACAGCTCCCGGTACTGGAGCCAAGCCGTCACAATTATGATCGACTGCGCGTCTGTCGCAAATGCGGTCGATTTACGATTTTAATGGAGGAGAGCTGTCCAAGCTGCGGTAAAATGAAGCTCGTGCCCGTCATTCGTCAGGCTCGAGTGCAAACGCTGCGGCGGATGTTTAACGAGCTACTTATTACATTAATACTAACCATTGCAGCAGTGCTCATATCACCGGATATGCGGCTGATGGCATTATTTGCTGCTGCTGGATTGGTACTGCTCGTGGCGCTATTTCTCGTTCAACGTCGGTCTGTAGAAGGCGCGACACTGCGCGAGCTGGGTCGATTATTTCGTCGTCAGCGTAGCGATATTTATGACGGACTGGTTGAGGATCAGCGAATCGGTGTGGAAGAGGTTCGAAGTGGTCATGAGGTAGCAGGCTATCATATTTTGCGTCAAACTGCTGTGCTGGTGCAAAATGATCGATTACGGCTCGCCCTTCTATCCCTGCTGCAAAATTTCCGACTGCGCAGCGATATGGATCTGGAGCTGGATTCGCTGATCACGCGCGACTTTGATCCACTGGTTGCTGAATATATCGGGGAAATGGCACGCATCAAGCGCGATAGGATCAAGGAGCGCTCGATCCGCTATATCATTGCGCATGAGCCGAAAATTTTGCAGATGGAGCAGGGCTGGAGCATTCTGGTCAGCGTAACCTCTGCGATGGTACGGATGAAGCGGTACATTGCGACATATCCGGGCTTTATTCGCCGCTATGCGCGTCATTTGCCAAAGGAACGATTTGTACGTTTATACCGGATTGTGCAGGCAGATGCCGAGCTGCTACAGGATGCACTGGCGCAGGATCTGGAAGTGATTCGGCATGAGCTGTATCCGAATGACCCGGAGCTGGATGGTAAGGGAGCCTTACAGTCATGAGAAGCATTCTACGGTGGTTGGCGCTGCGTAACCTCCTGCTCATCGGTCTGGCTATTTTGCTGGTGCTGCTCGGGATGAAGGGCATCGGGATGTATCATAAAATACAGGCAGTACAAGCTGCCGACCGCTATTATGCACAGCAGCAATGGATGCAGGCGGAATCGCTGTATCGTGCAGCTCGTGACAATTCATATATCCGCTACGAGGAAGCCCATATTCAAGCAAGACTGGATGAGCTACAGCCGATCACGGCGTGGAATGATACTTTATCCGCGAGTGCAAGCCGTCTGCAAGCAGCGGCAGATACCGGGCAATTTGACGCTTATTTGAGCGCGTATGCGATCTGGCTTCAGCAGCAGGAGCAGCAACAGGCGCGTCAGGATCGTTTTGAAAATGAATATGCCAAAATGACCAAGCAATACAATATGGAGCTACTGATCGGTCAAGGCTTTTCAGATTTCCGTACGCAATTTACCGAATCGCTTCAGCATAACCTGGACACAGGCAACTATACCGATGAATCTGCTAAATGGAATCTGCTACGAATTCCAGCAGCTTACTGGCTGACATCTGGCTCTTCTAGCAAAGGAACAGCGGCGGATCGGCAGCAGCTTGGCATCAAGCAACAATTCAAGCAATATGATACGACCAAGCTAAAACGACTGGCAGCGACTGGCGATTTTGATGCTTTTCTCAGTAATGCAGTGAGCACAAGGCAAGCGTATGAGCAGCATGCCTATCGCGATGAGGATTGGATTACTTCGCTGATGAATACAGGTGCGCAAAATGTGATCGCAAAGGATATCCAGTCTCAGCAAACGGCGAATTTTGTCCGACATGCGGTTAGCTTCCGTAACGCTGCTACCCAGCTAGCGCTATCATCCTCGCCTGTACTGGCTACGATCGATCAGCAGCTGAGCTCCTTGCAGGAGCAAGCATTTACCATGACAACGGAAAAGAAATTCAGCGAAGCATTACAGCTGTACGAGACGCTGTCACCGCTTGGTGATATGACCTCGGGTATCGCCCGTACTAAGCTTGCCTGGGCAAGTGATCAGCCAGTCTATTTACTGCAAAGCTCAAACGCCTCGGTCGCGTATGAGCATACAGTTGGTGGGACAGATTGGCAGGCATTTCCGGTGTATGCGATGGCTACAGACAACAACAATCGACTATTTTTCGGACATATGGATCGGGATGGTGCAGTCAGCGTATGGTCAGGTCAAATTGAACAAAATGCAGCGCAAATTCAGCAATTATCGCTGGATACAGCACTCAGCACCGCTGATAAGCCTGTGATCACTGTGCAGTCGCCTGCGGATGCAGTGGAAGGCTCGAATCGTCTGTTCTCGCTGTACGCCGTCACGCCGAATGGGCTACAAGCGATTGCTTCGTTAGCGGGGGCGAGCTATGAGGTACTGCCTGATCGCAGCATT
Source organism: Paenibacillus hunanensis (assembly GCF_014645615.1). Classification (GTDB taxonomy): domain Bacteria; phylum Bacillota; class Bacilli; order Paenibacillales; family Paenibacillaceae; genus Saccharibacillus; species Saccharibacillus hunanensis. Next base: position 551,513 of record NZ_BMMB01000002.1, read on the forward strand.
ATCGTCCATGTGGCACCCCAAGATGGTGGCGCAGGACAGCTGAATACGTATACGGCTAATGCAGACGGAGTGTACAGTCAGACCGATAGCCGTGCTGATGATAGCGCGTATAGGGAGATCGATGCTGGTGAGATTGAGGGACATGCCAACGAGCCGATTGCATTTACAGCTGAGATTGTAGCTGTGGATGATGGCGGAGCGATCATGCGTACGGAACGAGGCTATGTGCGTTTGCGTGGTGGTATTAACTTTTATACAGGTACGGTGAAGGCATACGGTGTCTTTAATGGAGAGTATGAGGAGTTTAGTCCAGCTTCATTGAATTTTCCGCCACTTTCCAGTGCGACCTCTACGGATTCAGAGAATGCTACTGATGAAGCTACAGAAACGAATGGCACACCTGATGAGTCATTCGAGCCGCAATACGGGCTCGGTAATGAGAACGGCTTGCCGGATAACCGTCCGGCTGTGAATGAGCGTATTCCGGTTGTTGAGGTGCAGTCGATTCAATAATGATGTGGAGTTTTAGGCTTAGCTTCTTGATAATTGCCTTACATTAGGATGCGAATGTCATAGCAACTGTATGTGTATATTAATCGCATTATCCTGTAGCTACCTATCGGCAATATAGTAAATGCTAAACTGTTAAGTGAGCGATCTGTCCATATCAATGATCTTCACCAATAATATTAAAATAAATACACAAAGAAGACCTCTGCGGTAGAGGTCTTCTTTGTGTTATCAGGCTTCTTCATGCTATTGCTTCTATAATATCGACATACCGTTCAGACATGCTGGCATCATAGCAATCTAATGTCTCCATCCTGCTATTCTCTGCCAACAGCTTACTTCTTTGACCGAGAAGATCGTATACAGCATATTTTTATCTAACAACGATTTATCACTATTTTCAATTTGAACATTTTATCTTACCAGTCCTGGCTGCACCTCTGCCGGAATCGGACATACATACTCCTGCCCATGCAAGCGCTCCTCCAGCTCCTGCCTTGCTGCCGCAAGCAGCTCGGGACGTGTCAGCATCTCCAGCGCAGTGGCTGCCATAATCTCTGCCGCGTACAGCATCCCTTTATGCGCGATGCTTGTCTTACCCACCGCTACCCATTGCCAGCTATGCGCAGCAGTGCTGTTTACAAAGCACGCCGTAGTACATTGCACCGTTGGCGTGACCCAGCTTACATCCGCTACATCGGTACTGCCGGATAACCATTTGCCGTGCTCATAGGGTAGAATCTCGCTCGCAAGCGCCAGCTCGCGCTGAGAGGGTGGAAGCTGCCAGGATACCTGCTTTTCTTCATCGGTCAGCGATTCGCGGATTGCTTCAGCCAATGCCAGCTCATCCGCAGTATGCTCCGGTAACGAGAAACGACGGAACTGCTCATCCACTACCTGCTCTAGCGTACGATTAGGCACAATTTCCGAACATGCCTTGTCGAAAATGATCTCGACCTCCGTCCCCGTCATCAGCGCCGCACCGCGTGCTACATTATGTACACGCTCCGCGATATCCGCCGCCTGACGAATATGCGGTGCTCGAATCAGATACAGTACCTCGGCTTGGCTTTGCACCACATTAGGCGAGCGTCCGCCTGAATCAGTCAGCGCATAATGAATGCGCGCCTCCTGCACGATATGCTCGCGCAAATAATTCACACCCACGTTCATTAGCTCGACCGCATCGAGCGCGCTGCGTCCTAGATGCGGTGCTGCCGCTGCGTGTGCACTGCGCCCTTTGAAACGATAATAATACTGATAATTCGCCAGTGTATGTACGGACATCACACTATGATAATCGAATGGATGCCACGTCACCGCCCCATCGACATCGTCAAACAAGCCTGCGCGAACCATAAAGGTTTTACCCGACCCGCCTTCCTCCGCCGGACAGCCGTAGTAGCGAATCGTACCCCGTAATCCATGCTGCTCCATCTGCTCCTTGAGCGCCAGTACAGCTCCCAGCGAAGCCGTACCTAGCAGATTATGCCCACAGCCATGACCATTATCACCTTCAACAAGCGGCGCATAAGTTGCCTGTCCAGCCATCTGACTCAAGCCGGACAGTGCATCATATTCTCCTAATACAGCAATTACCGGATGGCCACTACCATAGCTTCCGATAAAGGCAGTATCGATTCCACCTGCTCCACGCTCGACATGGAAGCCCGCTTCCTCCAGTGCCAGACAGAGTAGCTCTGCCGAGCGCTGCTCTTGAAATCTCGTCTCCGCGTATTCCCAGATCTGGTCACTAATCGCAATTAGTCGCTCCCGTCTTGATGCGATCGACGCACGAATCGTCTCTGCATCCATATCCGGTCAACTCCCTCCCAGCCCGATAAAGAGCATAATAAACACGAGTTCCAGCATATAGCCAATCACCAGCATCATCGGCACGGTCACAATGAGCAAAATCATTCGTAGCTGTCGCTCCACACCATAGCGCTCCATCCAGCGGCGCAGCCATAGCCACAACAGCACCAGTGCCGGTACGATAATGAGTACACCGACCAGAACGACACCATAAAAAATCCAGCCTGCCGCCGTGCTAGCGGCTCCCTGCTCTAACCAGCGCTGCTTGGCGGTCACCAGACCGACCACCAGTACCGCCATCAGCACATAATATCCTTTAATAATCGTACTCCATTTTCCACTTTTCACTGCCATTCATCCCTTCCTATTCAGACTGTGCAAGGTGTCTAACGATTCACTCGCAAACGATAGATTTTCCGCGGTCGTCCGCGTACCGCTTGCTGTTCCTCGCCCTCCACCTCAGCCAGACCAATCTGACATAGACTGCTCATAATGCGCTGTGCATTACGAATCGTCATCGAGAGATGCTGAGCTAGCTGAACCGTGGTAAAGCCATCCCATTTCATATGACGGGTCAAGGCTTCAATTTTGCGATACGTGCGTGCACTAATGTTCACGCTATTCAAAAGCTCCAATAGCTCTGCATCGAGCGAGCGCGAAGCATAGCCCCATTCGCCCTCATCCCGATCCATTTCGCGGATATCGCCATTATCCTGCACGATCACCAGCAAGCGCTGACGATTATGCCGGGCATGCTGTAGCGCACGCATCGAATGATCGCTCGCTGTAAACGCCGTATTGCCATAGCCGATTCCAACGGAAATCTGTACATCCATTTCCAGTTCCATCTGTCCGATGAGCTGCCCGACACGTCCCAGCTCGCGCTCAATCGCTCCGCGTGTGCTCACAATCTGGTAGCTCCCTACGCCATTGTGCACCATCATGCCATCCACCTGTTCACACAGCTTCAAAATGCGCTGCTGCATATTCAGCTCGGCATGCTGCACAGAGTAGCGTCCACCGCGTGAATTGTGTCCCAGTAGATCGGCTTCGATCATCTGCATCCCGATCTGGGTCTCCTTAAAATAAGAACTGCGCGCCTGCTGAATAAGAAGCTGTGCAGCCTGCCGAATATCCTGCCGTGTAATCGTCAGACGATATGCTGGCATACCATGCTTTTGCAGCTCACTGTATACAAAATGCATACAGGTTAGCGCCGCTTTACTTTTGTCTGCTTTCCATAGCTCCAGATGAAAATTCACAATCTCCATCGGATCTTCCCAGCCGTCAAAAATATGAATTCGCTGCGGATCAAGCGATACACCCAGCTCTCCCAGTGATTCGGTCAGATCCAGATCCTCTGAACGGATCATATCGACCGAATACGGCTCATCGGTAATCCCGTGAGCAAGCATCATCTCAATCATGCCCTTGTACAGCGCTGAGCCTGCTGGTTTACAATAAACCGCCAGCTCATGCTCCTTCAGATGTGGACGTGCGATCGCCAGTGGAATCGGGCCGGAAAAGAACCAGCCCTTCAAGCCATGGCGATGCTGCTCCATCAATTCTGGAATTTCGTGTGGATGATTATACACAAGTGGCACAAAAACAACGTCCTCATGCAGCGTATCTGCGATCTGCATAATGTGCTGCACAGAGGGCATAGGTCCGATCACACCAAAACGATACGTCATCTTATTCTCCTTCGCTCATTCTTTTGTGCCATCATGCCCGCAGGTGAATACCCCGGACATCGGTATATGGTTATTTCATTGAAGATAGAATCTGTTATCCGATACTCAGATTCATTATACCAACTTCCCGGCACAAAAGAAGCGAAGACTGTGCTTTACAGATGCAGGTACGGCCGATACGCAGACCACCCTTTATGCTCCATGAGCAATTTACATATATATGAGACGTTGATTGCTTATGAATACAAGCAACCGACTAAAAAGGATAAAAGGCAACGCTAGGCGGCTCGTCTTGACCCATCTCATCCTATCCGTAATGACGGATGTGCATCCCTCTGCGCACTATTAAGATTTAATCCTCTACCCTCGCCTTTGCGGAAGGCAATACCGACACAGGTACGGCGTGATCACTCAACATACGCTTGGCAATCCCACTGAATACCTCTACCCCGATGCGAAGGCTATCTTCCTCAATGTCAAAGCGAGGATGATGATGCGGCGCTGGATTACTCGCGCCAATGATCATATAGGTCGCCTTACCACCACGCTCCTGTACGCGCCGTATCATATAGCTTGCATCCTCACTGCCTGTGGAATACGCATATTCGTCCGGCACGGTGTGTACGCCCTCTACCTCACGTGCAGCAGCATTCGCCAGCTCGACCAGCTCCACATCACAGGTGATCGGAATCGCGGCTCCGGTCACTTCAATCTCGTACGTCAGCTCATGCATGCCCGCACTGTGCTCGACAATGCGCCGTACGCGCTGCTCCAGCTCTGCATTCGTTTCCTCCGATTCCGAGCGCGTCTCCACGATCATGCGCGCATGCTCTGCAATGATATTTGCCGCTGTGCCGCCTTCCAGTAGCCCTACATTAATACGTGTATCTCCACTACTAAAGCGTGGAAGAGCATGGATGTTCAGCAATGCCGTTGCTGCTCCGAGCAGCGCATTGCGTCCCTTTTCCGGATCAGCACCTGCATGAGAAGCTACCCCATGAAAATGTACAGCCAGCTTCGTTGTAGCCAGGTAGCCACGCGTTCCGCCATGCACCTGACCCGTTGGCACATCGCAGCCCAGATGCGCGCAATACAGATAATCCACATCATCCAGCATGCCTTTTTCGACCATAGCATACGCACCACGTACACCTTCCTCGGCAGGCTGGAAAATAAGCTTGATCGTCCCATGAACGTCTAGCTTCGTCAGTGCCTCGGCTACACCCAGCCCAATCGTCGTATGTCCATCATGCGCGCAGGCATGCATATTACCGACAAATTGCGAAATAAAGCCGTCTGCCTGTGGCATATGCTCCTGATCGGTACTTTCCATAATTGGCAATGCATCCATATCAAAACGAAACGCTAGCGTTGGCCCCGGCTGCTGACCACGCAAAATGCCAACCACACCCGTATACCCACCCTTCATTGCCTTTACAATATCCGGGTTCGCGCCATAAGCCAGCGCACGCTCATAGGCAGCTTCTAGCAACGCCTCTGACGGCAAGCCACGACGTGAAGGCCCATCGATCGCATCGTGGCCATAGATCACTTCGTAGCCAAGCGATTGCAACGTCTCGACGACCTTACTTGCTGTACGAAACTCGGTAAACCCAAGCTCGGGATGTTGATGCAAATCTCGTCTCATTTCAATGATATCTAGCATAAGAGTTCAGCTCCTGTTGTTATAATATAAAGTCGATCCGTGAAACGATTAGCCTGCCAGCTTCGGATACACTCCCGGGCCAATCGGTAAACCAAGCCAATACCATACGACCAGTAGTAGCGACCATACCGCGAGAAATACGATCGGATACGGCAGCACCAGCGAGTAATAGGTGCCCAGCTTCGCATCCTTACGGTAGCGCTGGAGAAAGCCGAGGAATAACGGTAAAAATGGCGACATCGGTGCAAACGGAATGACCGCCGAGTCTGCTACCCGGAAGATCATTTGTGCAAAGGCAGGATGATACCCGAGCAGCATGAACATCGGTACAAATACAGGTGCCAGAATCGACCAGATCGCCGAGCCACTGGCGATGAACATACATAGAAATGCGGATAGGAACATCAGACCGAGAAAGGCAGGTACGCCCGTCATATTCGTCTTTTCCAGCAGATCCGTCAATCCAAGCGCCATGAACTTGCCCATATTGCTCCAGTTGAAAAATGCGACAAACTGAGCCAGTGGAAATACCATGACGATAAAGCCAGCCATTCCCTTCATCGGGTCGGTCAGCAGTCGTGGCAGATCATTCTGATTGCGAATCTGTCTGGTCGTAATTCCATACGCAATCGCAGCAACGAAGAAGAGGAAAATAATAATCGGCACAATACCCGACATGAATGGAGAAGGCACAATCGTACCCAGCTCTGGATCACGCAGCAGACCACCGGATGGCAATACCAGTACCGCCAGAATTGCCAGCGCACCGAGCACAGCCAGCCCACTCACGAGCAAACCGCGATTTTGCTGTGGTGTTAGCGTTTCGAGGCGATCTTCCTCTTCATGTGGACGATAGGCTGGCAAGCGTGGCTCGACAAATTTATCTGTTAACAGTCCCCCTGCAATTGTCAGCACAACGACCGATACCGCCATAAAGAACCAGTTATCCAGCACACTCACGCTAGCCGCTGGATTAATCGCCGCTGCCGCCTCGGTACTAATGCCAGACAGCAGTACATCTGTCGTAACGATCAGCAGATTGGCGGTAAAGCCTGAGCCGACCCCTGCAATCGCTGCCAGCAGCCCTGCCACAGGATGGCGTCCAACCGCAAGAAACATAAGTGCACCGAGTGGAGGCATAATGACGAGCGCTGCATCGGACGACACATGACTGAAAAAGGCGATAAACAGCACCATATAGCTGGCATAGCGCGCACTAACACGCGAAGCCATTTTCAGCATCAGTGCCTGCAATAAACCAACCTTCTCCGCCAGCCCTGCTCCCAGTACCAGCGCCAGAATAGAGCCGAGTGGCTTGAAGCCGCTAAAGTTGGCAATGATATTCGGTAGCATCCACTGAATGCCTTCTGCACTGAGCAGATTTTTCACCGTGACCTGCTCGCCATTAGTTGGATCGGTAACCGAGATGTCCAGCCATGACAATATCGCAGTCGCTGCCATCAGAATCGCGATCAGATAAATGAACAACAAAAACGGATTCGGAATTTTGTTACCAACCCGCTCAACCCATCCAAACAATCCCGTCTCGCCACTATGCTGCTTCAACGCCAACTCGTTTGCTCCACTCACTAGCCTTCCCCCTATTAAAAGAACTATTAACGATAATTTCGTTTAATTGATTATAGAAACAGAGTTGGAGTGAAGCAATAGATATGTCAGCTATTTTTACGAAAATATTCAAATAAAATTATAATTATGCATATTTGTATCACTCGATGGCAGTTATGTATCAATTCACTGTACGGATTGGAATGATGTTGAGCTCAAAATAAAAAAAGCCTGACATGAGAAAGGAACTAGATTCCCTTCTCCTATCAAGCTCATATTGGACAAAGTGATATTTATGCTGCTGCTCCACTTTGTATGATGATTCGATACAGCGATTCACTGTTCGTACCGGTTTGCTCATGCATGTGCCACACACTATATATGGTGCAGCGCATTTTCACTTTCTGCCTCTTTCTTGATTGTTTCTTACTTCGTACCATGCTTACGTGCAGCTGTTACCCATGCACCAATCGCAGCGATCAGCGCTACAATTGCAATGACCAGTGTCGCGGTCTGCATACCGCTGCTGGCAGCAGGTGCCGCCTGAGCTGGAGCTGCATTATTGCCAGCTGCCATTGTATCTGTTGCTTCTCCAGTTGCCGTCGTATCCGTACTTGTCTCTGTGCCAGTAGCTGCGCTATTGTCCATGCTTCCACTTGTTTCCGTACCAGCTGCCGACGTTTCGGTTCCGCTACCTGCGGTGCCTGCACTGTCATGTCCATGATCAGTAGTTGCAGCTGCGCCTGTAGCGCCATCCTTGCTAACTACTGTGATCGAATGCGGAGAGTCACTGCCTTTATCACCTGTCCACTGTACAATGCTACCATCACTGTAATATTGGAAAGCGTCCCATACGAGATCGCTATCCTTGTCCGGATTTTGACCTACAAATACAAATTGCTGGAATTGACCGGCTTCAATGCCGCCACTTTCCGCTTCCCATGTAACTGTCGATACTTCACCTGCATCATTTTTCTCTGTCGTTACCTTCCAGCCTGGAACAGGCTGATACTGCTTGAAGGAGAGGTTTTCCGGCACCTTGAGTGTGACCTTGATCGTCGGAATATCTTTCTCTGATGGTACCTTGATTGTGTACGTTTCCCATGCGCCTGTCATCGATTCCGCAGGTTTAACCGTTACATGCGCACTTGCCACGCCTGTAAAGACGATCATTCCTGTTAAAGTAACAGCCGAAGCTACCGTTGCCAAGCGAGTCCAAAACGAATTGTTTTTCATGAATAAAATGCCCCTTTTCGTATCATATAGTTACATTTGCACTGCTTTTTTTCATCTTGCTACGCGTTGGTGGTTGTCGCATCTTTAAAAGGGACAGCCCTGTTTCGCGTATGGCTTACAACGCGGAAGAAGCGAGCTGATTGCATGCATCCTCTGTTCGGGGTATCCTTCTACGAGCCAGGCACCTTCAGTACAAATTTGGCTTGCAATGATTCCAGCTTGGAGGTGAGTACAGTCATATCCACCTGCCAGTTTCCATTCATGCTGATCATGCCCTGTGTTTCATACATGCCATCCTTGCCATCCTTCGAGGTGATCGTGATATCGGTTGGTGCCATTGCCATATCCAGATGATGAAGCTGCATCGTAATCTGCTCCACATCCACATGCTTACCCTGACTGTCCGTAACCATCACCTCAAATGTGTTCATCCCCATCCGACTAGGTGGTACACGCAAGCTAATCTCGTAGCCGTTTACCTGCTGAACCTGAGCCTGTACCTCGCGCGGTGCACCGCCATTACCGAGTGGCGCCGCATAAGGCGACAGATGCACCAGCAGCGCGGCAAGCACCAGCACGACGAATCCGGTTAGTACCTCCCAGATCATATCCTTGCCAATCTCACCCTTCTGACTGCGCGCCTTCGCATAGTTCATCCCACCAAAGCCAGCCATCACCAGGAATAATAGCATTTTGGACAACAGAGTCAGACCATAACCTGTGTTAAACAGAGCATTGATGGTTGGCAAATAGATCAGACTGCCATAAATGCCTGTCACCAGCAGCGCTGCTACTGAACCCATAGCGAGCCAGGAAAAGCGTCGTACCACGCCCCAGTACAGCTTGCGTCGCTCGTCTCCTGCATGATCCCTAACGATACGCGGCAGGAACAGCGCCAGTGCGAGCAAGGCGCCTGACCAGAGCAGTGCCGACAGTAGGTGCAAATAATCCGCTGCAATCGCAACACCTGCAATCTCTGCCGCATACGCATGTCCGTCAAATGCCTTTGCCAGCAAGCCAAGTGCCAGTACGATCAAGGCGCTCAGACCGAGCACACGCTGTACACCTGGCTTCATGCCTGGTAACTGACGGACAAGAACGATGAGTAGTACAATCACGGCAGCGATCATCTGCAATAACCAGACCTTGCCGAATACCGTTCCGCTAAACGTATTGCCCAGTTCTCCTCCTACAGTAGATAACGGAATATCCGCTGTCCATGCAATACGGAGCGGTAGCTGTGCCGCCAGCGCCAGCACCGTCAATACTGCACCTGATAGCGCAAACCACGTATAACGACGCTCTCGCAGCCAGCCCATCTCACTGCGCGCAGCTAACGGCAGCAGGAACAATGGCAGGCAGAGCGCCCCCAGGACAATCGCCTGTGCGGCATATTGCACCCAGCGCATCGTAATGAGTAACGGACTGAGCGGACGACTATCGTCCAGTGTGACGCTGCTTGCATCCTTGAGCGACTTACCAGCCCCATTTCCAACCTGGAAAATGATCGCTCCCTCTACCGGGTGCCCATCACCAGAGATCGCTTTCCACGATACCGTGTAGATATCCTCTGGCAGCGCAGAGGGTAGATCAGCGAGTAAGCGCGTGCCATCCTTGGGATCGATATAAGCTTTAATGCCGCTTACCTCTTCGCTGGACGAGCGATGCAGTGTGATCCCATAATACGCGCGCTGAATATCTTCATTGAAGCGAATCATGATCTGCTTCGGTGACTGCTGTAACACTTCATTTTGCGCGGGTGACGATTCGGTCACAGACGCATGGGCAAGCACCTGCTGCGGAAAGCCCACTGTCAATAACAGCAGAATCCCTACCAGCAGTAGCTTAACGACTGAACGCAGGCGACCTGCTCCAGAAGGTTGGCTGATCGCCGTATATGTTGAACGAGCCATATTGTGAATAATAGCGTCTCACCTGCTTTATGTTAGATTAAATACTCTATTGCGGCTTGTATTCAGCCATTCCGTCCCATATGGATTACCATTTATGATACAAATAACAGCTCCGCGTGAAAATGACTACATCGGGCTATAAATCCTGCGTTTACGATTCAAATTTGAATGAATTATGGACGATGCCGCTTATTCTCGGTAGCCAGCCCCTGCTCCAGCGCATATCGAGTCAGCTGCACCCGATTTTCCAGCTGTAGCTTTTGCAAAATATTTTTCAGATGATTCTTCACCGTCTGATCCGAGATACTTAGTGCGGCAGCAATCTCACGATTGGTCATACCTGAAGATACCCATTGCAGAATCTCCCGCTCTCTACGTGTTAACGTGTCTGCCGCCGGATCACTGCGCGTTTTGCCAAACGGAAACTCCTGTAAAATGCGCTGGGCAATCTCCTGACTCATCTCTTCCCGATCAAATGCTACACTACGCAAATATTCCAACCATGTCGAAGGCGGTAAGCTTTTGAGCAAATAGCCCTGTGCTCCCTGCTTGATCGCCTGAAATAGATGTGCCGCATCATCGGATACGGTCATCATAATTATTTTTACGTAAGGAAAGCGTAATTTGATCAGTCCGGTCGTCTCTAATCCGTCCATGCCCTTCATCGAAATGTCCATCAGAATCAGATCCGGCATCCATTTCTCGGTAAATTCAAGCGCTTCCTGTCCGCTGGACGCAGTACCTACCAGCTCAAACAGCGGCTCCTCCGACAAAATCACGCTCGTCGCCTCGCGAGCATGCGCATGATCATCGACAATGAGTACACGCACTTTATCCATGAATCTTGCCTCCTGTCAGTATAAACTGTGTCCGTTCATCCTTACGGCGAAACTCAAAGCGCCATCCTCGCTGCGCAGCACGCTCGGCAGTAATCCGTAATCCGAAGCGTCCTGGTTGCTGTAACGCTTCCTCCACATACCCGGTGCCATCATCCTCCACGATCACACACCATTCCTGCTCATCACCTGTTCCTCTAATGACTGCACTACGCGCACCCGCATGCTTATGCACATTCAGCAGTGCCTCTCGAATACATGCTAGTAGCTCCGCCTGCTGTGCGGTATTGAAGCAGGTGTCCGCAAGCTGCCAATCCACCTCCACCTTTACGCCTGCAAGCGGAACCATTTCACGAATCCGCGTTTCCAGCGTGCTCTGATGTGCATCCTCCTGTCTTGGCGGCTGCTTAAGATCAGCAATCGCCTGTCGCACATCATGATTCGCTTCTCCTACCGTACGACTCAGATCATGGAGTAGCTGCATCACTTCGGGATCATCGAATTTGCGCTTCGCCTGATCCAGCTTCACCCCGAGCAAAAAGAGCGACTGCGCTACCCCATCATGCAGCTCACCTGCCAGCTGCTGACGCTCCTCCAACTTGCCCTTAGCAATACGCTCATGATCCAGCGCCTCGCGCGTATTTTCCATCATCGTGAACAGGCCACGTAGCAGTGTAATGCTCACAATATACACGATGAGCGGTGATAACCAGTTTCCTGCATCCATGGATAAATAGGGCATCAAAAACTGATGTCGCACGTATTCCCAGATTCCAATCGTCAGTGTCGGCACAAACAGAATCATCCACTTAATATGCTGATAAGACATCGTATTCTCCTTTACATCCAAATATACGCCAGATTGGTCATATTTAATCATCACACTACCGGAAAGCGCTCCCTCGGTCTACAGTTTACAAATGCAGCGCTGCTTCATCCCACCCTAAGTTTGAAAAATACGTGAACAGTCCCTAATTTTTTTAAAAATTGAAACAAATCGTTTGCAATTCGTTAACCTAATGCTTACAATGAACATATATGATAATGATTATCATTCCTGATGTTTTGAGAATCGAATGATAATAGTCGCTGGCTTGCTATTCGGCAACCATCTACAGACTGCTGCTTACCGGAACACCTTAGATTGTACACAATATGACTGCCGCGCTGAATCGCGCCTCAAAAGGAGACGGAATCTGGATGAACGCAATGACACAAAAGACTACACTTCAAATAGACGATTATCTCGATCTGCTCAATCTGGCTGTGCATATCGGTGATCGCAGATGGCAAAAGGAAATTATTCGCAAGCTGGAATATTTGAAGCAATGTGCCACTGCTTCCCGTAGCCGCTACTAGCATCCTACCCAAATCATACACTTGCACGTAAATCGTGCGAAGACCGACAACTATATCTAGCAAACTATTTCGCAATATCCATATAAAACAAACCGACCTCATAAGCTGAAGTCGGTTTTTTTGTGCTATTGCAATTTTTGCTATTCTAATAGCCGTCTATGCGGTTATACATCGATCTTCCAATATTACGGCTGGAATCACATGCCGTGCGTATATATTCCAAAGTCCGGCTGTATGGGACAGGTCGTGTGTGCTTATCGTAGATCAGAGATGTAATTCTTGCAGCACGACCTGCTCCACACAGCCGGACATATTCTGCTTGTACAGCTGTGCTTCGATAACAAAGCTGTGATTTACAACAATGCTTCGATATCCTGCTCCATATCGAATGGATCAGTGGTCGATTCAAAGCGGCGAATAACTTGACCATCGCGATCGATGAGGAATTTAGTGAAGTTCCATTTGATCGAATCACCTGGCAAATACTCAGGGTGACGCTCATGCAGAAGTGGCAGCAAAATTTTAGCGACGGAGTGTGTAGTATCGAAGCCTTCAAATGGCTTACTGTTCGCCAGATAAGTAAACAATGGATGCGCATTGCGATCGCGCACATCTACCTTCTGGAACATTGGGAACGAAACGCCATAGTTTAATGTACAAAATGCATTGATCTGATCGTTACCATCTGGTTCCTGATCAGCAAACTGGTTGGAAGGGAAGCCTAAAATGACGAAGCCCTTCTCTTTGTAGCGATCATATAGACGTTGCAGGTCTTCATATTGAAACGTAAAGCCGCACTGACTTGCTGTATTCACAATCAAAACGACCTTACCACGGTAATTTTCCAACGAAATATCTCGTCCATTCATCGCTTTAGCGGAGTATTCGTATACACTCATCGTTATTCTGCTCGTCTCCCTTGTATGCAATAGTAATGTTGCCTATCCTATTGTACCCAAGTAACTAAGCAATTGAAACTAAAGATTTAGTGAAATTTGTCGAAAAGTAAGTAAAAAGTCCTGTACATACTAACTCAAAACTCAAATTTAAGTAGATTATCCATTTATATGGATTATATATAGAAAAAAGCGCTGATCGCTCAGCGCTTTGAACCGATTGACTCGGATCTATTCGATTTATGCTACTAACCCCTATTCTTTCTCATGCTTCACAGCAGACGGATCATGCTCGGGATCATTCATAAATGGCTTATTCACATAATAGTACATCATCGCCATAAATACAGAGCCGCCGATCAGATTGCCGATAGTAACTGGCACGAGATTATGAATCACACCCGCAAAGTTAATCGTCTCTGGATGATCCACAACCAGGGCAATCGCAAAGGTACACATATTCGCGATACTATGCTCATAGCCGGATATAAAGAAGCAAAATACGAATAGCATCATACACAATAGCTTGGCAACTTCATTTTTCAGTCCCATCGGGATAAAAAATGCCAGACATACCAGCCAGTTACACAAAATTGCTCGAAAAAACAGCTGCATCGTGGGGGCCTGCATTTTATGCTCGACCACCCCCAGCAAAAAGCCGTTAACCGAATGATCCGCATATAACCCTGTCAAATAGATCAGTAGCGCAAACGCACACGCGCCCATAATGTTGCCGATATAGCTCGTCACCCACAGCCTGACCACCTGCACCCACCTGAGCTTACGAATCAGGGCAGCATACGAGTAGTAGAATGTATCACCGGTAAATAGATCGCCGCCACCTAACGAGATCAGAATAATCGCCGCGCCAAACGTTAACGCAGCCATCGGATAGGCAGCAGGGGACTCGACCGCATAAAAGAAGTTGCCCGTTTTAAAGGCAACTATCACGCCGAAGCCGATAAACATACTGGCGAGCATCGAACGAGATACATAACGCAGCTTGCTCTGGTTATAGATCATATTTTTCTCAAGGGCTAGCTTTTCTACCTGCTTTAAAGAATGAACCTCCATGCGTTCACCTCCACTTGTGTTGGACTGACTTTACAGCTCCATCGTCATATGTACATCAGTAGCACACGATATCCTACGTACACGTTTATCATGTCTGTGCTCTATGTCTCTTTTCGCTTCTCAACCTCAAAACCCTGCCGTTCTAAGGTATCAATTGTGACCGATCTTATCGACAAATCCATTACATCTCGCTCCTTATTCTTCCTACTGGTTCACTTAGCAGCTGTTTCTTACCTTTCACAAGGTGGTAAATAAAGTCTGTTAACATCCATTTAACATAACTCCTACAATCTAGTACTTCGTCTGCTCCACCTCTGATACATAGGAATAATTACCTATTTGTCGAAATTCCCCGACAAAAGTCTCATTTCCTATAAAGTTTGCAAACATACCGTCCGAAAAATAATATATGGAGCACAAGTCACAGATTAGACACATCATTTTTTCAACAAACAAGCATCGAGTGACTTTCGTCCTTGATCTTGATGATATATAGGTTTTACTAGCATATTTTCACAAGAGTCTTCCGGTTCATATAAAAAATTTAACATATTTAAGCTAAATTTAATGAACATTCTGTGAAAATATGATAATGTAAATTTACAATTAAAACTTCAGAGGTGAATGATCATGACAAACCAAACTAAACTGATTCAACTGCGTCAACAACTTCCACAAGATCAACAAGCAATTTCCCGCTATGTTGAGCATGCACTGCAATCCATCGACGAACTGGTTGAAAAACACCGTCAATACAATGCAACAATGGCAATCTACGGCGACAAAATCAACGGCAACGAAGAACGCGTATACCGTGACACTGTATCCGAGATCAAAGCACAATTGTTGGAAACACTCGAAAGAACAGTAGAAGACTTCATGCACGTAGGCGACAAGAACTGGACTAAAAACTACAAAGACGGTATCAAGTAATCACGCCATATCCGATTCGATGCATTCAGGTATTCAAGCTTTAGCGATCTCTAGTAGCTGTCCGGCTTGACCCCTACCCTAGATAGCTGTTTCTGCCCTTCCCGGGCTAAAGCAGTTCAAATAGATGGATCTACCCTTTAATCTAACCATTCATCGTATGTATTCTACACACTTGAACATCTACTAATATGAAAAACCCGCAGCTAATCCGCTGCGGGTTTTTGCTTATGCTTTTTGTATTTATCGTATCTTTTGGTGTACATCGATCCGTGCTTCGCGCTAGCTATCAATAGTATGGTGCCATCATCAGATAGACGATAACGCCGGTGAAGCTAACATATAACCAGATCGGCATTGTCCAGCGAACGATCTTTTTATGCTTGGTGATCTGCATCGTCCAGCCCCATACAAGCGCGAATAGCGCCAGTGGCACAACAACCGCAGCCAGGAAGCTATGCGTGATCAGAATAAAGAAGTAGATCGGACGAATAATGCCTACGCCGCCATAACGTGCCGTTTCTGGAGACAGGTAATGGAACGACAGATACGTAACTAGAAATAATAATGTAGTCGAGAACGCCGCCAGAATAAATCCGCGATGCAGCTTGATGTTCTTTTTAAGGATCGCGATCAATGCCGCCACCAGGAAAATGAACGTAAAGCTGTTAAAGATCGCGTTCATACGTGGCAGAATCGTAATATCGAAATCGAGCGTACCCTTGTAACCAATTCCAGGTGCGAAAAATAGCAGCAGAATAATCACATTGGCAATAATCGATACGGTAATGATCAGCCCCGCAAAGTTTTTATTTGTTGTCGGCTTGAGATTGCCTGTTTGTGTGCCTTTGCCCATAGGTATTCTCCCATCCTTGCGATTCAGACTCAGGATATGGTACATCCTCAATGTACATTATATTTTAAATATTGGACACGAACCAAGCTTTTGGTGACAACAGTTTGAACTTTTTGCGGATGCAGGATTAGTTAGGACTCTTTGCGCCAGATATCGTGATATTCCTCATGGCGTTTGAACTGTGCCAGCGCATAAGAGCAGGCAGGTACAATCGTTTTGCCTTGCTCGCGTGCAATATCTACGACACGCTTGACCAGCTCCTCGCCTACCTTTTGTCCACGCAGCTCTTCTGCTACAAAGGTATGATCGATAATAATCGATTGATCATCATAAGGGCCGAAGCCGATTTCTGCCTTTTGTTCTCCATCTACCTGTACAGCCAATCCATTTTCATTTTCGACGATGTTATGCATCGGTTTCACTCCTTCTGAAATCAAAGTCATAGACAGCATAAATATTTTTTTCGGATCGACGTTATTTTTCTGAGTGAATTAACGATCAATCGCTCTACCGTAGGTCTATTCCTTTATCCCCGCTATACCACGTTACGAAACACGATCAATCACGAATAATTCTGCTATTTATGCTTGTAAAAGTAGGACAAACCTGTGTATTCCACAAATGCTGAATATAAAAAATTACCATTTTATCCATCCGTCTATAATTTTTTCCAGAAAAAATACGACATATATTATATATCATGGTTAAAATTGGGGGATGAACTTATGAAATGGTTCCGTGACTTAAACACTGCAACCAAAATTGTTTCTGCTTTTCTTGTACTTATTTTGACGTTTCTCGCTTTTGGTGTATACAGTCTACAAAATCTATATTCCAGCAGCCAACAGACGAATCAAGTATATGCCAATAATCTTACCGCCGTCCGCACACTTTCCGAAATCCAGATTTATTATCAGCGTCTGCGCGTGAATCTGCGTGATGTGAATATGAATTCAGATAGCACTACGCAAAAGACGTATCTGGATAAGATTGAAGAATTAAAAGTAAGCATCGATAAAAGTCTGGCTGTATATACTCCACTTGCTACTTCTGCAAAGGAACAACAAGAGCTAACCAAGTTCAGTCAAACGTATGCCAAATACTTAACTGTCTTTGATCAAGCACTTGAACTCGCTCAGGTTCCTGGTGATCAAGGACGGACAGCATTTATTACATTCAAGGACAACCAGCTCAAGCCTGTAGGTGATCTTGCATCCGATCAGATCGACCAGCTCATCGCAGTCAACAACACACTCGCCAAAGAAGCCAACGACCACTCCAATGCCTCTTACCAATCCACTCGAATCGTTACAATTATTGTACTTATTGCGGTCATTTTACTTAGTTTGCTGCTTGCACTGGCAATTACACGCAGTATTGCTACCCCTCTAAAGAAACTTTCTGCACTTATTGCTCACTTTGCCGATGGCGACCTGAGCGGCAAATCTGACATTAATCGCAAGGACGAAGTCGGACAACTCTCTAATTCTGTAAATATTATGGCAGAAAACCTGCGCAATCTGATTGCCCAAATTACAATGTCCGCGCAAAGTGTCGCTGCGTCTTCTCAGGAAATCTCTGCGACGACCGAAGAAATTGCCAATGCAAGCACCAATCAGGCACAATCGGCAACAACGATCAATGAGCTGTTCCGTGAGCTTTCGACTGCGATCGAGGCTGTAGCTACGAGTGCCAGCGATGCAGCCGAATTGTCGAATCACACGATGGAAGTCGCCCAGCAAGGAAGTGGCATCATTAATGAATCCATGATCAGTATGCAGGCTGTAAACGAATCAATTCGACGCTTGGAAGAGGATTCGATGCGCATCGGTGAAATTACGAACGTGATTGATGATATTGCTGACCAGACGAATCTACTGGCACTCAATGCCGCAATTGAAGCGGCACGTGCAGGTGAACAGGGTAAAGGCTTTGCCGTGGTTGCAGATGAAGTACGTAAGCTTGCTGAGCGCAGTATGGATGCGACCAAACAGATCGCCAGCATTATCAAAACGATGCAGCGCAATACACAGGATAGCGTAACCTCGGTACAGCAGAGCACCACGCAGTCGAACCAGACGAGCGAGGCATTCCAAAATATTTTGCGTATGGTTAATGATTCCGCGCTCAAGGTGAACGATATTGCGGCTGCCTGTGAAGAAGAATCCGCACAAGCGAATCAAGTCATGCTGTCTGTTGAAAATATCGCAGCTGCCAGTGAGGAATCGGCGGCTTCTGCGGAAGAAACTGCTGCGTCTTCGCATTCTCTTGCCCAGCTCGCTGAAGAATTGAACGACTCGGTATCTCGTTTCAGAGTATAAGCGACTGCGCGTCATGGCTTGTTTTAGCTTGTACTCTCAGGCTTGCAGGCTGATGTATGGCATGCTACTGAGTTAGAACATGTATATACGATAACGATTCAAGCTTCACTACTAAAAAAGCCTATTCCTTTCGCTACACATGCGAATGGAATAGGCTTTTTAGTTTTAATCGATACGAATTAATGCCTAGCTCAAGCTTGAAAAGTAGAATACAAATCGCAATGGGACGAATTCGCATTATGAAGGATGCTGACCACTTGAATCCATCATGTCATGGTGCTCCTCCTTTTAATCCAGTGGATGAAGATGGAACGCACACTCTTTCAGAATTCGGTCAACCTCCTGCAAACGCAGCGGCTTGCTAATGAAATCCTGCATGCCTGCTTCCAGACACATCTCACGATCTGAGCTGCGAGCGAATGCAGTCGTCGCTACAATAATCGGTTGCTCATGTTCTGGCAGACGCTCTCTAATCTCGCGTGTCGCTTCAATTCCGTCCTTTTCAGGCATCTGGATATCCATGAAGATCAGCTCATAGGGATGAGCGGTTGCCATCGTAACAGCTTCCTGCCCATTATGCGCGATATCGGTACGATAGCCCATCTTGCGCAGCATTTCGCGTAATAGCTTCTGATTCACTGGATGATCCTCAGCGATCATAATGCGCATCGGTCCATATTTGCCATCGCTCAATCCTTCTACTGGAGGCTCCTGCTTACTGGACTTTGGCCTCTCTTTATCTGTTTTATAGTCATCTGGCAGATAATGTACAGGTAACAGGAAACGGAAGGTCGCTCCTCTGCCTTCTTCACTCTCCACATTGATCGTGCCACCCATCAGCTCAATCAGCTTTTTGCAAATGGCAAGTCCGAGCCCGGTTCCGCCATATTTACGGTTAATCGAAGGATGCAGCTGGGAGAATGACTGGAACAGCAGACTTTGCTTATCACTGGAAATCCCGATCCCCGTATCACTCACCTCAAACTCCAGCACGCATTCATTCGTCCGTCGCTCTGCCTGACGCACCGTTACATTTACACTACCATTATCGGTGAACTTGATCGCATTACTGATCAGATTCACCAGCACCTGACGCAGACGCGAGGCATCGCCAATAATCGCTTTGGGGATATGCTCATCTGTATGACAGGTAAGCTCGATGCCCTTTTCCGCTGCGCGTGAGGTGAACAGATCGAGCACACCGTCCAGCAGTGGCAATAGCTTAATCGGGGTATGCTCCAGCAGCATTTTACCTGCTTCGATGCGGCTAAAGTCCAGAATCTCATTCAAAATATGCAGAAGTGCATCGCTACTATCTCGAATAATCTCGATATAGCTACGCTGTTCCTCATCCAGCTCTGTATCTGCAAGTAATCCTGTCATGCCGATAATGCCATTCATCGGCGTTCGTATCTCATGACTCATAATGGCCAGGAACTCCGACTTGGCACGATCTGCGCGCTCAGCAAGCTCCTTTGCACGAATAATCTGCTTCTCATTCGTAATATCGTTGAACACCACCACCGCGCCCTTGCGCTTGCCACGATCCCA
Source organism: Paenibacillus hunanensis (assembly GCF_014645615.1). Classification (GTDB taxonomy): domain Bacteria; phylum Bacillota; class Bacilli; order Paenibacillales; family Paenibacillaceae; genus Saccharibacillus; species Saccharibacillus hunanensis. The sequence continues at coordinate 571,739 of NZ_BMMB01000002.1, forward strand.
GATCGGGGTGATGCGGTACGATACCATAAAGCTGGAGCCATCCTTGCGTAAAAAGACCGCCTCCTGCTCTTCATATGAGGTTCCTTCGCGCAGTGCTCGATCAATCGGATGATCCTGTGGCAGGTAGGCGCTACCGTCCGCATGCGTAAGCTGGAACATTTCCAGTAGCGGCTGTCCAGCAAGCTCCAATGTGCTAAAACCAAGCATCCGCGTTGCCGCTGGATTGATAAATGTAGTACGCCCTTCATTATCGAGACCGAATATGCCTTCAGAGACGGAGTTGAGGATGAGTGTGTATTCATTACTCAGCTTCTCGATCTGCTCCAGATGCCGCTTCATTTCGGTGATATCGGTGGCGATACCGTACACACCTACGATTTGCTCATCGACGACAATCGGCAGATTGACGACGCTCACGTCGCGGATATCACCATTTTTCACTACGATACGTGACTCGTACGATTGCGGCTCTCCCTGTAACGCACGCTCAAAATGCTCTACCGTATCGTATACATTTTCCGGTGCAATAAAGCATTCAAAGGAGCGCCCAATCATCTCATCCTCTTTACGCCCAAATAGCTTTTCCATCTCGGCATTGATCGTTGTATAACGCCCCTGTGTATCAAACGAAAATACACCTGAAGGATTGTAGTCAAATAGCGAGCGATACCGCTGCTCACTTTCCTGAATCAGCTGTGCCGATTGGCGACGCTCCTGAATATCACGTGCGATCGATAGAAGCTGCTCGGCTCCACTATCGCCACTACCGATAAAGCGTCCAGAAGCCTCCAGCCACACATAACCTCCAGCACGATGACGATGACGGTAGCTGACTGGCTTAGGCTGCTCATCTGTCGTGTACATCGTCATATAATGCCGAATCGCATCCAGATCATCTGGATGCACATAGTTCATGATCGACGTTCCTGTCAGCTCCTCTGGTTGATAGCCCAGTATCCGATGGCAAGCTGGAGAGCAATACAGATAGATTGCCTGCTCAACAGACAGTCGGCTGATAAAGTCAAGCGACTGCTCCGAGATCAGGCGATACTGACGTTCACTTTCCTTGAGACGTTCTTCCATTTCAATACGAGAGGTGATATCCTGCGTCATACCAATCACCTGGAGTGGCTTACCATCATGATCAGCAACAACCTGCCAGTGTGATTGCAGATAACGCATTTCTTCATTGGGCAAAGCGATACGGAAAATATGCATACCGGTTCGCTGCTCGCCAAATGATAACCGAATCGCAGCCATCAGACCATCCATATCGGCTGGATAAATGAGCGCTGCAACAGATTGTACAGCTACCTCCGGTTCTTGAAATAAATAGGGAAACAGCTCCTGTGCTTCATTACTGGAGCAAATCATGCCTGATGGAATATCCCAATCCCATGAACCGATCCGAGCGATGCGCTGTACCTCGCGCAGACTTGCCTCATACTTAATCCGGTCATTGGCATTGCGACCGATTCCAAGTACCTTGCTAATATGCCCCTGTTCATCACGCACGACCTGGAATGAAATCTCGAACCATAGATAATGTCCTTGCTTATGCTTTAAGCGACGTGTAATCGTACCCTGATCCAGATACGCCTGCCCGCTATTCATCATATCTCTAGCATCATCTGGATGGTAATACAGCATCCGTGTCTGACCGACCATCTCTTCTGGCTTGTAGCCCAGCACCGTATAAAAAGAATCGGATACATATTGCAAAATGCCCTCCGAGTTACTGTAGGACACTAGATCCTTGGCATTTTCTGTAATCAGATGATATATCTCCCGATCCGCTTCGGATATATTTGTATTGGCATGTCGATGCAGCGGCTCAAGCTGCTGAAATTGAGCAATACAGTAGATTACCTCTGCACCCTCATTTCGAATAACTGTAATCTCGATCCCTGTCCGTATCGACTGTCCATTATGATGATAAAATTCCCGCTGCATACAATAATGCTCGCCCGGTGTATGCAATACCTGCTCGGCAATCGTCATATCGCTCAAGGATGCTGTCCCCTGCTGCTCTAATTGCAGCCCAGCATCACCATATCGCTTCAATGCTTCTTCCTCGTAGCCGAATAGCAGGCACAGTGCCGGATTGACACTAAGCCATGTCCCCTCCTTCGGCTCAATGATTGCAATCCCGACAGAGGCAGCCCGATAAATATGTTCATATAGCATGCGGTCATGCCCTGATTGGTTAATCATGTTGCTCCCCTCCAATGAAAACCCACTTGCCCTGTATGTGTATAAAACGAATCGTTTCTAGCTTCTCTACGATATTCCATGTTGTTTACATGAGATGATGTATAAGTCGTGCCATAATGCTGTATTCACGCCGATATACTGCCAATTACCCTTTAAATCAAGCGCCGAATACGGCATCACTCAGATTACCGCAAAATATACATATGTATCGTTTCCACCTCTAAAATATTACCCTTTTCTACCCTTCACTGCTCATAAAAAACACCGGACTGCCTGAATTGCAGTCCGGTGTTTGACGCTTGCCGGATGTTGCGGTCTGTTGTTGTTCCATAGCGGACTCAAACAGACATTTTACAACCGGCTCGCAGGATAGGTACTTGAATTAACGCAGCGTTGAATTCATCGTTGTGCCGGTAGTTGTACCTGGCGCTTCGCTTTTACGCTGACGCAACGAGCTGGAGATATTACGCACCTGAGTCATTACTTTATCACGTGCATTTTTGTTACGCATCAAATATACAGCACCCAGTCCAATTGTCGTCCATAACGCTTTTCTTCCTGTCATGTTGTTCATCCTCCTCTGATGTGTAAGTGATATGGAATTACGTTGTTGTTGATATTGTCTTATTTACAGATTACCCGTAGCCGCCGAAAATAAACAATCGCTTTGCAGGTATCTCCATTCTAACGAGCTTTGTTTATACCTAGTGCTTATCTCATCATCGTACTATGCGGCATGTAGCTTTAGGGTAACTGTAGCTTCAAATGCTGCGTGAGCCCCTGAATGCCGCGGTAGATCACCTGATTATGATTCCATATGAAAAAGGGGCGCAACCATGGCTCGCACCATTTCATCCACGGCTTGGTCGTCTGCACCTCCCAGTAGTAGTGCAGTACGGTACAATCACCACATTGCTTCAATCGGAAAATACCATACCCATGCAGATCGCCCGTCGCTTCCAGACGAATCAGTGCACATTCCTGCTTCTCCACAATGCTAAATTGAAATGCCAGACGATAGCCGAACCGCGTCCGAATATGCATCCGATAATGGTCGCCTACACCGTGCGGGTGTCCATGATGATAGACCTTTTGAAAGGTGACTCCTTCCCAATCCTCAATTGCTTCAAAATCACTAATGCGCTCCCAGACCGCCTGAGCCGTTGTTTGCAGTCGCCAACTATGTGTAAACTGGTACTTCCCCATCTCAGATCCTCCATCCTGTGCATGATCGATACTCTGATGCGGCTTAGCGATATACAATCGTTTCATGATGTGGTGCACTGACGTCAGCATTCAGACTGGCGGCGACGCCCTGCACACCCTCATCCATCACTTTATCGTGACTCCACGTATAGACCGGGCGCATCACCGGATTCATTATTCGTAGCCCCCGATGATGCAGTCGTACCTTCCATTCACAGCGCAGCTCTGTTTGCTTGCCATCTGGCGATTCCTTCATATAGCAGGTGCCGGTTCCAGCCAGCGGCCCTTCCACCTCTAGCGTAAATTGGTCTGGCTTACGCTTGTCGGTAACCTTCAGGCGGATCGACAGGTGAAACAGCATTTTCGTTTTAAAGGTACAGCGAAATACATCGCCAATTCCATCTGAGCCATGCCCTTGCTGTACCTTTTCAAAAACGACATTATTCCAGCAATCGATCTCTTCAATATGATCTGCCATTTCCCATAGTCTGTCCCTTGAAGTGCCTACTGTCCAGCTGCTAATGAATAAGTAATGATGCTGCACGCTGTCTCCACCTTTCTATCGTACAATTCTAGGATGAATAGCTGCTATATTATGAAGGGATGATAGCCTATGCAGATATAGGCTTCATGTACGTTATATTGCTGTTATATCATGTCTAGCGGCACCTTATGCTGTGGTGCTGGAAATGCTTCGTCCAGCTGCCGTAGCTGTTGCTCACTTAGCTTAATGTTCGCCGCCTCTGCGTTGCTGCTCGCGTGCTCGACAGTGGAGGCTTTCGGGATAGCCATCACGGAGCCACTACGAATGCACCAGGACAGCATAATTTGAAAAGGCTCCGCATCCTGCTCATCCGCAATCTGCTGTACAACGGGATGCTGAATCAGCTCACGGCGTAGCGAGCCAGCCTGTGCCAGTGGGGAGTACGCCATCACAGGCATACGATGCTCCTGCTGCCAGGGCAATAGATCATATTCAATACCGCGTGAACCAAGATGATACAGCACCTGATTGACCACACACTGCTCCGCACCTTTGATACGCATCAGCTCGTTCATATCGTCTACATCCAGATTGGATACGCCCCAGCGACGTATTTTCCCATCTTCGATAAGGCGCTGCATCCCTTCTACTGTCTCCTGTAGTGGAATCCGTCCACGCCAGTGCAGCAAATACAGATCGAGATGGTCGGTGCCGAGTCGCTTTAGACTTTGCTCACAGCTCTGTACCAGCTTCTTGCCACCTGCATGATGCGGATATACTTTGGAAACGAGAAACACTTCGTCTCTTCGTCCGCGAATCGCTTCGCCAATAAGTTCCTCCGAGCGTCCTTCGCCATACATTTCCGCGGTATCGATTAGCGTCATCCCAGCATCGATACCTGCTTGCAGCGCGGCAATCTCCTCTGTACGACGCGAAGCATCGTCACCCATATTCCACGTGCCTTGTCCGATCGCAGGTAGTACCGTTCCGTCTGGTAGTGTGATGGTTTGTTTGAGCATGATGGTTCTCCTTTCGGTATGGTGAGATTGGTTGATGGATAGCAGTTGAAGACTTTGGTGTTTATACTTAATGGTTATTTATACTTGGTGCGTTGATTTTGATGGGTGTCTAGGATTGAATGGATGCCTGATTTGTAGAGCAGTTTGGCATGTGAAAGGCATATCCATAATGATGGACGTGTAAAGCCTGTATGGTAACATGGTACACACGAATGTAAGCGGTTATGGTGTATTTCTAACTACCCATTAACCGTTATCACGGTGTAAGAATAAAGGAAATGGAATAATTATAGGCTCAATGAGAAAAGAGCACTGGGTTCACTTTCGGAGAATAAACAAAAAAGGCTCATCCTTCACTATCGAAGAATGAGCCTTTCTACGCTTCGCATCCTCCATAGAGACTACGAATCTATTGTATTCATTTCACGAACCCATCGCTTACTTAAAACGACGCTCGCCATCATAAGTCGCGATCATGCCATAGAGGTCCGGGCGGCGATCACGGAAGATGCCCCATTCCAGACGCTGTGTTTCGAGCTGATCCAGATCGAATTCAGCCACCAGTACGCCCTCGCTGCTGCGGTCGGCTTCCTGTACTTTGTTGCCCTGTGGGCCAGCGATAAAGGAAGAACCGTAGAAGTTGATCAGGGAATCCTCATCCTCTTCTTTACCGATACGGTTGGAAGCGATGACGGGAATCAGGTTCGCGCCAGCATGACCGAGCATGCACGCTTGCCAGTGATCCTTGGAATCAATACCTGCATCCTGTGGCTCGGAGCCGATTGCTGTCGGGTAGAACAGCAGCTCAGCGCCCATCAGTGCCATGCAGCGTGCCGCTTCTGGGTACCATTGATCCCAGCAGATGCCAACGCCGATCTTCGCATAACGTGTGTTCCACACCTGGAAGCCTGTATCACCCGGGTTAAAATAGAACTTCTCTTCATAGCCCGGGCCGTCCGGAATATGACTCTTGCGGTATTTGCCCAGCACTTCGCCATCTGCATCGATTACAGCAAGCGAGTTATAGCGAGCATAGTTTTTCTTCTCATAGAAGCTGATCGGCAATACAACCTGAAGCTCCTTCGCTACCTCACGGAAATGGTTGATTGCTTTGTTTTCCTCCAGCTCGGTTGCGTACTGATAATATTCTGCTTTTTCCTTCTGGCAGAAATATGGCGTTTCGAACAGCTCTTGCAGCAAAATAATCTGTGCACCCTGTGCCGCAGCTTCGCGTACGAGCTTATCTGCTTTGCGGATGTTATCTTCAATATCCCAGGAGCAGCTCATTTGAGTTGCTGCTACTTTTACGTTTCTCATGTGGTGTAGTCATCCTTCCTATATGAACGCGAGCGCAGGTCGTGGCATTTTATCTATGCACGACCTGCTCGCTTCGAATGATAAATAAAGTTTCACGAACATTATACCTATCCAATAAATAGATACCAAACTATAGCTAGTATATACCATTAGCTAACAATCGATATCTAATGAATACAGACCGCTACTATATTAGAACAATCATAAAGTGAATGTCCAGATCAGTACTTACTTGCCCGCAGGAATCTGCTGGGTCGTGCAATGTACGTTACCACCCTCGCGGATAATCGCCATGCCATTGATCGTACGGATACGACGATCCGGGAATGTTTGTTGCAGTACGTCAATCGCTTTGCGATCCGTCTCTTCAGCCGTACCGCCGAATACTGGTAAAATAATACCGCCATTCACAAAGTAGAAATTCAGATAGCTCAGCGTCAGACGTTGATCCTCATGCATCACCAGCGGTGGCTGCTCAATCTCGATCACTTCCAGCTTGCGCCCCTTGGCATCGGTTGCGTCTGCCAGAATACGCAGATTCTCCTGGGTGATCTCATAGTTATCATCGGCAGGATCATGGCAGACCTGTAGAATGACTTTACCTGGTGCAGCAAAGCATGCCACGTTGTCGACGTGACCATCTGTTTCGTCACCGGACAGGCCGCGTTTGAGCCAGATAATCTGCTCTACATTCGTATAGTCCTTTACATACTGCTCAATCTGCTCACGGCTGAGCTGCGGGTTGCGGTTCACGTTCAGCAGACACTCTTCTGTCGTCAGCAGTGTACCCTCGCCATCCACATGAATCGAGCCGCCTTCCAGTACGAGCGGTGCATCGAATTGACGCAAGTCCAGATGCTTGAGCACCTCTGGTGCCACAGCGTTATCCAGGTCCCAGTTCTTGTACTTACCGCCCCATGCATTGAAGCCCCAGTTAATACCCGCGCGCTCGCCCTGCTCATTCATTACAATAGTAGGCCCATTATCGCGCATCCATGCATCGTCATGCTCCAGTGGCAGGAATTCAACCGCTTGTCCGGCAAACAGCTCCTGTACTTTTTCCAGATCGTCCGGGTTCACAACGAGCGTTACGGGCTCAAATTCAGCAATCGCGCTGATCAGCTCCTGATAGCCCTTGCATACATCTGCATAATCGTCTGGATACGACATCGAACCGATCACTGGCCAGGCAAGAATTGTTCTTTCGTGTGCTTCCCATTCGGCAGGCATCATATATTTCAAATCGATTGGTTTCATGATCTATGTTCACCTTTATTCATCATAGGATAGTTCCCGTGTGCGCTGGTATAAGCAAAATGCTGCCATACGCCTCGGAACAACCTATATCATACAATATGAGCGCGGTTGTACCAAGCGATTTTCGTAAATTTTATGCAAGCCAACATGAAAAAGCCCGTAGTACATTGCACTACAGGCTGATCCATTGTATAACCAATTATTTCCACGTTCGACTTCTTGCTATCGATTTCTGCTATTTCTATCGAGCATAATAGATGGATGGTATGCGTTTCAGGTGTAAGCGTCGGCTTACTATTTCACTGCGCGCACTTAACCTTTACTTGCCCCACCAAAGCTAAAGCCCTGCGACATGTAGCGTTGACCGATAATATACAGCGCCACTGCCGGGATCGTATACAGCACCGAGAACGATGCGAGCATGCCATATTGCACCATACCATTTTGTCCAAAATACTGATAGATCGTTACCGCGGCAGGCAGCTTGTTCGCGCTTTGTAGCAGGATGAACGGAACGAGGAAGTTGCCCCAGCTACCGGAAAAGGCGAAGATTCCGACGGTGAAGATTCCGGGCAGCATGAGCGGTACGATGACGAGGCGCAGCGTTGTCCAGATCGATGCACCATCGACCCATGCCGCTTCCTCCAGCTCAATCGGTACCGAATCCATAAAGTTTTTCATCATCCAGATCGAATACGGCAATGCCGATGCAGTCAGGAACAAAATCGTGAAAAAGAGGGAATCCTGCATACCGAAGTACAGAAAGAATTGATACACCGGCACCATTACCGCTGTCAGCGGCAAGCCGGTTGCGAACAAAATAACATACATAAACGGGCGTTTGTAACGCATCTGGTAACGGGACAGCGGATAAGAAGCCAGACCCGCGACGATGACGACGAGCAATGCTTGCCCCAGCGCCAGAATCAGACCGTTTGCAAAGGACAGCTGATTCTCCTGATTCGTTACCGTATCCCGATAGTTATCGAGTGTAAAGTGAACGGGAAACTTGAGTGCCAGTGTTGCGTCCTTATCGAAGGATGCAAAAATCAGCCATAACAGTGGAAGCAAAAACAGCACACCAATAAAGGTCAAAATGATATAAGGTAAAACGCGCGCAACCGCGAACCGATTCAGCTTCCGCTTGCGTGTTCGAGTGCGAGGGACATCATGTACAGTGCTCATCTGTTCTTCCTCCTTTTACAGCTTCACTTTTAGCATGCGCATATAGATAAGGCTGGCAATAATACCGATCAACAGCAGCATTAGCGAGATTGCTGTTCCATAGCCTAACTGATAATTCACGAAAGCCTGATGATACATATAGATCGGAAGCGTCTCTGTCGCAAGACCCGGGCCACCGCCAGTTAGAGCGTAGATCAGTGTAAAGGAACCGAGTGTTTGCAGCGTAACGAGTACCATATTGGTCGTTACCGAGCTGACGATCATCGGTAGCGTAATTCGTGTCAGGCGTTGCCATGCATTCGCGCCATCGATCATCGCGGATTCCTCCACCTCACGCGGTACATCACCAAGCGCTGCCTGGAACACCATCATTGAGAATGCCGTACCGTGCCAGATATTGGCGATAATGACCGATACCATCGGGAACGTATACAGCCAGGCGATCGGCGTAATATTCGCCGATTGGAGAAAAGTGTTCACCGTACCGGTATCATTCAAAAAGGCAAACCATACAAACGCACACACCACTTCCGGTGCTACCCAGCCCGCGATAACGATCGAGCCAATCACACTGCGGAAGACGCGACTGCGTCCGTTCATCAATACCGCAATAATAAAGCCCATCACCTGCTGTCCGATCACCGCGGAAAAGATCAGGAAAATGATCGTATTCCAGACCGAAGTACGGAAGCTGGCATCCTGAAACATATTTTTAAAGTTCTCAAAGCCTACAAATTGCGTATCCGCTGCCGCAGCACCGGTCAATGCCATATTCGTAAAAGCAAAATAAAACGTCAGAATGGTCGGTACGAAAAAGAACGCCAGCAGCAAAACAAAGCTTGGCGACAAAAACACTAATGCTCGCCACTGTTCAGCATTATTCCGACGCTTGCTCGCAGTAGTGCGCGCTTGTACAGCCTCCATCTTCAGTCTCCTCCTCCATCACGCGATCTGGATCAATTCACCAGCACCTTCATGCCAGCTTGCTAAGCCCCATCACGGTTTCTCTATCGTTCCTGTACGCTCTATCTGTAAACAGTCAGGCAGCCGGGCTGCCCGGCATTCCCGGCGACCGGCTACCTGTCTGAATCGGCTACCTTACCATCACTTTGTCGTTAGTTAGCTGCTGGTGCTACTTTGTCAGCACCAAGGCTTCGCTGCACACTTTGCGAGAATTGATTCATCGCATCCTGTGGACTTGCGCCACCTGTAACAACCGTTTCGACCATTTGCTGAATTGCTGTGGATACAACTGGATAGTCAGAGTTACTTGGACGAACGTGAGTATATTTAATGAAATCGGCTGCTTTTGCATACAGTGTGCCTGGCTGACTCAGATATTCCGAATCCTTGGCTACGTCAGTACGTGGAGTCAGTGCGCTGTCCAGCATTGCGTATTCTTTGTTGTACTTCTCATTCACTGCCATCTGGATGAATTTCCAGCCCAGATCCTTCTGCTGCGCCTTCGCGCCCACAGCCAGTGTCCAACCGCCAGACATTGAAGTGTAGCCTGGGTCCTGACCGTTTTGTGTTGGCATTTTCACGAAATCATACACATTGAGCGCTTCTGGCCATGGCTTGCTGCCAGTAGATGCCCATGTAGATGGCAACCAGCTACCATTCAGCACGATACCGACCTTTTGATTCGGCATCAGGTCTGTTTCAAGCACCTGTCCAGCCTGTGCAGTCATTACCTGAGACAGCTGTGGACCTAGACCCTTGCTATAGATATCGTTGATAAATTGCAGGGAGCTGAGTACACCAGGGCTTTGAGTCACCCATTTGTTGTTTTCAAACAGTGTGTTCTGTGTTCCGTACAGCAGCATTTCAAAGGTCTGCATCGTTGTTGCTTCCTGACCGGCTTTGCTGGAGTTCATCCAGAATGGGATGATATCCGGCTGTTTGTCTTTTAACGTTTGAGCGGCTGTCAGGATATCCTGCCAGTTTTTCGGTTGCCAAGGTACAGGCAGACCTGCTTTTTTGAACAGCTCTTTATTGTAATAGAGACCGCGAACGTCAGTGGAGAACGGTACGCCGTAGCTCTTATCGTCTTTACCTTTGACAGCTGCCTTGATGCCATCATTGAACTTGCTCCAGTCACTCCACTGATCGACTGCCAGTGGCTCCAGATAACCGGCTGCACTATCGGCATTGATCATGAAGGAATCCTCTGCCAGTACTTCAGGTGCGGTTTTTGGATCGGACATCAATAGCGGAATTTTCGTTGCATATTGTGCACCCTGGATCGGCTGTAGCTCTACGGTTACGCCCGGATTTTCCTTTTCAAATTCAGTTTTCACGTCGGCTAGCCATTTGCCCCATACATCGGTGTCGTTCCATTTGCCGTAGGCTACCTTGACCACTTTGCTGCCGCTAGAAGCGGAACCACCATCGGCAGAGCCTGTTGTCGCTGTGCCGCCGGAAGAACAGGCTGCGGTGAATACGGATAGACTGAGTAGCATACCTGCTGCCCATTTGTAGCTTTGCTTTTTCATACTGATCGCCCCTTTGTGTAAATGGTAATCCAGTAAGTCTCGCTTCCTACATTTCCGAATCCCTTGTTAGGGGAATCCTATTCTTATTTCAGCCTGCTGCTCGGCACATCATAGCCACAATGGGTCAAGATCAGCTCGCTAAATAATGAATTTGCCCAGGAAAACCACTCCCGAGTATATTCTGCCGGGTTATCGGCGTGGAAGCCTTCATGCAAAAATCCAGTGTCTGCGTCGGTGTTCTCCAGTAGCGTGAGCAGCCGTTCCTGCTCTTCCGAATCGAGTGATGTGAGCGCCTGCATTGCCAGTGAGATATGCCAGATATACTGTGGCGGCGTATGCGGGCTGCCAATGCCTTGCGCCGCGGAGCCACTATAGTAATACGGGTTATGCTTGCTCAGGATAAAGCGCCTTGTGTTCAGATAATATTCATCGTCCGGCTTGCAGTAGCCCAGATAAGGCAGGGAAAGCAGGCTCGGTACGTTCGCATCATCCATCAGATTATAGTTGCTGTACCCATCGGTTTCGTACGCATACATCGGGCCGAACTTCGGGTGATTAACGATGCCATACTTCTCGATTCCTGCCCGAATCTCCTCCTGTAGGGTAGCCGCTGATTCGGTCAGCTCCTGATCGCTATATACTTCAGTCGCAATCTGCTGCATATAGCCCAGCACCACAACCGCAAACATATTCGCTGGCACCAGATAACCGTATTCGCACGCATCATCACTTGGCCGGAAGCCCGACCAGGTCATGCCGGTAACTGCAACCGGATTACCTTTCCCGTCATGAGGGAGCGTATCCGAAGCTGGACAGTCAAACCGTTCAAATCGATACGTGGAATGCTCATCATGATTCTGCTCGGTGCGCCATACCTCCAGAATCGTCCGACATGCCTGACGGAATTCATCGTCAAAATGATCGGTACGTCCTGTCTTCTGCCAGAGCAGATACGCGAGCTGGAGCGGATAACAGAGCGAGTCAATTTCATACTTGCGCTCCCAGATCCACGGCGTCATCTCCGTTTGATCATCCTGATGCCCACTACCATCTGCACTTTCGTTGAAGGCATTCGCATAAGGGTCTTGCAAAATATAACGAATCTGCCGCTTCACCACACCGCTCACCAGATCGCCAAGTCCTTCGTCTTCATTCGCAAGCAGCAGATAAGGTCTAACCTGTGCTGCCGAATCACGCAGCCACATCGCTGGAATATCGCCGGTAATGACGAATACGGTACCGTCCTGCTGAGGTCGGAGTGTCGTTGTTAACGTATTGCGAATACAATTGCCGAACATATGCGCCAGCTTAGGTCGATCTTCTAGCTTGCCGGCAACACTGGATATGAGTTGTTCCACTGAAAAGGGGACAATCGCTTCCTCCTGTTCGTTCATAACATCCCTCCTCATATAAAGCGCTTTCATTTATGGCAATATCATAATGCACTCTAAATAACATGTCAATATATTATATTATAATATTTAATTTAAATTACACAAAACACCGGATAATATTGTCATATCATCCGGTGTTTTGAATAAGCTATGATATTATCCATTTATTGCATGACCATGACGTCCAATGAAACGATAATATGCTCATGTATTCACCTATCTGACCTGCTAGCTGATCACTCCCTCTAGCCAATCGCGATAGGTGAATTAATCGGTTCCAGTCGCACGCTTCACCTGAGCGGCTCCAGACAACGCCGGTGCTGGTGCTGTAGACAGACCATGAATTAGATCGGCAGTAAGCGAGATTCGTCCCGGTAGCGTTTCACCAGCAATAAGCTTGAGCACATTTTCTACAGCCAGTCGTCCGAGCGAATGCTGATCCTGCTGCAAATGTGTAAATGGATACAGCGCTGCACTCGCCTGCGGGCTATCAAAGCAAATCAGCGAAATCTGCTCCGGTATCTTCACCCCAGCATGCTCCAGCGCTTCCTTGGCAAATAGCGCCAACTCATACTGCATCGCAAAGATCGCTGTCATTTGCGGCTGATGCTCTACCATCTGCTGGATCGTATCCACATTAACGCGCACACGCTCCTGCTCTTCCGCTTCCGTCTCTCCATTCCACGTCATATCGGTGAGCCAGTATGATCGATCCAGTATGACTCCACGCTCCGCATGCGCACGCACAAAGCCTTCGATCCGCTCCTCAATCGCCACATTGTCCATCACCTTGGAGGCGAGCAGACCAATATGTTGATGTCCCAGATCGAGCAGATGATTCGTGCCCTTGCGCGCTGCCTCTACATTATCCGTACTGATCGAAGCCGATTCGGTGCCTTTAAAATAGCGATCCACGAGTATATGCGGGAAACGATCAATAACCAGCCGTAAAATCTCCGGATTAAAGCTCTGTCCGCGTGTCGGATAAATAATCAGTCCGTCCACTCCGTATTCACGCAGACTGCGAATCGCATTTTCTTCAATATCCGGCTGTGAAAAGGACATCCGCATCAGCAGATACACATTCAGACGCTGTGCGGTACGCTCCATCTCTGCCAGCATCTCCTTGCCGTAGCTGTCGCTAAAGTCCTCCATAATCAGACCGATCACAATCTGCTTGCTCGCCAGACGACGCTGGACGCCTGTTTGCTCCTGCGGCTCTGGTGCCTTTGTTGAAGCGGAATAGCTTTCACCGGGCGGATCACCCGCATGAATGACAAACGATCCCCGTCCCGGCTGGCGAACAATATAGCCTTCCTGCACCAGCATATCAAGCGCCTTTTTCGAGGTGATACGGCTCACATCGAACTGCTTCATCAGCTCTTTTTCAGAAGGGAGCTTATCGCCGACTCCGTACACCCCTTTTTGCAAACGTGAACGAAGCTCAATATACATCTGTTCATACCTTGGTTTTAAAGACAATGGGCTATCTGGCATAATATCACCTTTGGATTAGGATTTATGTTTAATATTAACATATATTATAATATGTTATATCATTTATGTAAATCACAATAAAAATTGCGTTTCCGACGTATGCGTCATTGCAGGTAGAAGATCGCGACAAGATTGGGCTATACCCTCCATATGAAGGCTGTACACAACAATTTATAAACACAAATTTATAAACACAAAAAAACACCCTTAACTGACGTTAAGGGCGTTTTTATAAGCTGAATTACAGTTTTACAACGTTCTCAGCTTGTGGTCCACGGTTACCTTCAACTACGTTGAATTCTACGCGTTGACCTTCGTCCAAAGTTTTGAAACCGTCGCCTTGGATTGCGGAGAAGTGTACGAATACATCGTTGCCGCCTTCAACTTCGATGAAGCCGAAACCTTTCTCAGCGTTGAACCATTTAACTGTACCTGTTTGCATGTGGGGTACCTCCAAAAATTAAATTTACATGACCTTCTTTATTCAGAAAAAAACATCCGATAAAATGAAAAATCACATATTGTACAAGGTTATTATTTTTACAAACCAATAACCCTCTACAATATGTGAGTTCAGGTCACGATTTCGTTATACTCATTATAACTCATGATTCTCTTAAATACAATCACCGGAAGGGAATTTTTGTAATTTAATTTGAAAAAAAGAAACCGCTTTTACTTGCGTCCCTATTGCGTTTGTCGATTTTCGGCTAATCAGGAAGATGGGACTATGCAAACGCTCCTATTTCCACGCATCGAGACATGATTCGCGCTTTATTGTAGACACTCTGATCGTTAGCATGCACAACAAATAGTTCCATCGTTGGTAATCTGTATGTATAGAGTGACAGTGTGTGAATAAAATTATCAGAATATTGTCAAAAAAGCACTCATTCCTACCGTTTATCCTGTCTATCGTGCCAAAAATTACCTTCTTTCTGTCCAAATAATGATCTATAATAACTAGGTGAATACGTATATCGTTTGGTAATTTATCTAATGAGGCAGTATGGTGATGTTATGAAATCCTCAGATTCTGTGTTTGACCATCTGGAGCATGTCAATAAGCAGCAAAAATGGATTCGCAATTTTCTGAGGTCCTACTGGGTGGTTGTGTTCATTCACTTTTTTGCCCAGCTCGGGGCTTTTTTATTTTTGGACTATCCAGCAACTGCTTATCACTTTTTTGTTCATATTTTGTTGATTCCGACATCGTGTATGGTGCTGATGATCGTATGGGCTGATTGGATTCATCGTACTCGGTTACAACTTTCGTATTATGCTCTATTTTTAACAAGTACATTTATTACATGGACGATTATTTATCTCAACTATGATATCCGCATTATAACCGCCCTCTGCCTGATGCCCATATTCTCGGCAGTAATTTTTTTTAATAAGAGGTTGCTCTGGATTCCGGCATTGTTGCAGATGTTCGCCTTCCTGACCTTATATTTCGCCGATCCCCACTTTCGTACGTTCCTCACTCCTTTTGATGTTATTTCCATACCTGCATTTATACTGGGAGGAACATTCGTCGCTCATGTTATCGTTTCAAGTGGCAGCGAGATTTTAAACCATCTGCATCATACGATGCAATCCAAGCAGGATCTCATCGTTAAAAATGCAATCATGAGTAAGATTTCCAAAACCGACGGTCTGACCAATCTGTATAATCAAGTGTCGTTCAAAGACTATTACGATACCGCCTTTGATTATGCCAGCCAGGGTGTGACGCTGCATCTTGCCTTGCTCGATATCGATAACTTCAAGCTGATCAATGATACGTATGGTCATCAGGTTGGCGACAAAGTGCTTGGCACGGTGGCACAGATTATTCAGGATCATATCTCCTCCAGCGATATTGCAGCACGCTATGGCGGAGAGGAATTTGCCTTGCTCATTTTCGACAAAACATTTGATGAAGCTTATGCACTCGTTGAAAATATACGACGACATCTGTCCCTGCTTCACTGGGCAGAGCTGGACAATCAGACGGTTACAATCAGTATCGGGCTGCATAGCTGTGAGCCTGGACTCAATAAGGAGCAGCTATTCGAGCAGGTGGATCAGTATTTATATCATGCGAAGCGCTCGGGTAAAAATAAGACGATCACGTCCCACAGTGTGGGAAGCATCGCCTAACATGAACAAGCACGCTCACGATGGAAAGCACCGCTATGCTGTTATGCAATAGCGGTGCTTTTTGGTGTGCCATCTATTCTCGTTGAAGCAAAATATCGCATACAAACGACTTCGCAGTGTAGCTCAAGATGGATATCTCCAACTTTGTATAAGATCGGTTGGACTAGACGTGTAAATGATACAGGACGCTTCGATCATCAACAGGTGGTGAGCTAGACGCTAGTGTTCTCTGTGACCAGGTTAGCGATCACTGGAATCCTGTCACCGGATGCGGTACATACGGCTCTTCCAGTCGCGCCATCTCGTCGGCTGTCAGCTTGATTTCAAGGGCAGCGACAGCGTCCTCCAGATGATGTAGCTTGGTAGCACCAATGATCGGTGAGGTGACCGCAGATTGCTGTAATACCCAGGCGAGAGCGATCTGTGCGCGTGGAACGCCCTGCTCTGCGGCAATCTCAGCTACACGCCCTACTACTTCACGGTCAGCGTCGACCGCAGCGGTGTAGAGCGTTTTGCCAAATGCATCACTTTCAGAGCGTGCGGTCTGCTCCTCCCAGTTCCGGGTTAAGCGTCCTCGTGCCAGTGGACTCCATGGGATGACACCAATGCCCTCCTCCAGGCAGAGTGGCAGCATTTCGCGTTCCTCTTCGCGGTAGATCAGATTCACATAGTTCTGCATCGATACAAAGCTCGCCCAGCCCCGCTGACGTGAAATATCGAGCGCCTTCATAAATTGCCACGCGTGCATGGATGAAGCGCCGATATAACGTGCTTTACCGGCTCGTACGACATCATTTAACGCTTCCAGCGTCTCCTCAATCGGAGTGAGCGGGTCCCAGCGATGAATCTGGTATAAATCCACATAGTCTGTCCCCAGACGACGCAGACTGTTATCAATCTCGCTCATAATCACCTTACGTGATAAGCCGCCACCATTCGGGCCAGGGCGCATTTTGCCGTGTACCTTGGTAGCGATAACGATATCATCACGGTGCGCATAATCCTTGAGCGCACGACCGACAATTTCCTCACTTGTTCCATCTGAATATACATTTGCTGTATCAAAAAAATTGATTCCCAGCTCCAGTGCCTGCCGGATAAATGGACGGCTCGTTTCTTCATCCAGTGTCCACGGATGCGCGCCACGATCCGGTATACCATAGCTCATACAGCCCAGACAGAGTCGTGATACTTCAAGACCAGTACGGCCCAGTTTAACATATTCCAATGTGATTCCCTCTTTCCGCCACAGGGGCACAGGATAATATGACCTGTCTCTATCTTACCCTTTTCCCAGTGTGTACAGTCAACAGAGGCCAGCAAAAAGCCGTCCAGCTAGAGCTGAACGGCTTGAGCACATCGATGCGTTGGTGATTATTGCGAAATGATCGTTGCTTCGCGTGAAGCGACAGACAATGCGTTTACTGTTGCTGTACTGCCATTGGCAACGGACAGCACGAATGCACGATATGCCACATTGGCACGAATGGCATTGCCCGTTGCATCGGTATTCAACGTTGTAAATGACCATTCATTATAAGTCGAGCCTGTTACCGTCTGGTAGTTCGGCGCAGTCACACGGTTAGCATCTGCCAGTGTGAAGCTGGTCGCATTACCGGATGGCACGAGCATGATCGCATAGGAGCTAATTCCTGTCGTATTCGCTGGTGGTGTGAAGCTTACACGAATCGCGCTGTTGTTGCTCACCAGATCAGCGGATACGGAAGTCGCTGCTGCGACTGCTTTTTCGGTCAGACTGAATTCACCGGATGCAGCGGACAGGGCGTTAACCGAACGAACCAGTCCATCCGCTACTGTCAGTACATACACACGGTAGCCGACATTGCGTACAATCGCGTTACCATTATTATCTCGTGTTGCCGCAGTAAGCGCCTGTGTAACCGCAGCGCCTGTCTTCGCAACACGCGTATAATTCGCAGCGACTACACCATTTGCGGCTGCCAGATTAAATGCACCTGCCTGATCGCTACGTACCGCGATAATACGGTATTCCGATACACCGGCATCATTCGCAGGTGTGAAGCTTACTGTAATGTCAGACGCATCACCACGTGCACCACTATTCGTTGCGGTTACACCGGATACAGCCAGTACAGCGGTGCTACCGGACAATGCTGCTGTACCAGAGGCGGAGGACAGTGTGTACGTATCCGATGCATCACCTGTTCCTACTGCCATTACAAATGCACGGTAGGTCACACCATTTTTGATCAGATCACCATCGGTATCGCGCGCGCCCGATGTCAGTGTAACCGTCTGGTTCGAGCCATTTTTGCTCACCGAGGTATAACGGGAGCTGGTCAGACTCTGTGCCTGACTGAGTGACAGAGAGCTGGAGGACTTCGTAATAAAGATGCGGTACTGGCTAACGAGCGTCTCGTCACTAGCTTTGGTGAAGCTTACCTGTACATCGCGTCCATCTCCATAATCACTCACATCGCTTAATGTCACACTGCTCGGACTGCCTACAGTTTTGCTGCTGGAAGACAATGTGATCGTAGACGATGACGAGGACAATGCATCCCCATAGGAGCCTGTTCCACGGCTCATCACGAATACACGATAAGGAACATCATTCACAATCGCATCGCCATTGCTATCCTTCAAACCCGAGGACAGCGTAATGATACGGGAATCGCCTGTTTTGGACACATCCATATAACGGGAAGAAGCAAGCGAGCTGGCAGTCGACAGATCGAAGTTGCTCGAATCCTTGCTACGTACGACGAAAATACGATAGCCACTAATACGAGATTCATCGGATATTTTATCAAACGATACCTGAAGATCGCGGGAATCGCCAAAATTGCTCACATCGGCTACCTTCGTAATCGTTGCTACCGGTGCAGCATTGCCCAGTGTAATGCTGTTCGACATCGCAGACAGACCGATACCGTCATTCGCTGTATTGATTGCCATAACATAGGCAGTGTACGAAATTCCCTTTTGGATGATCGTGCCAGATGTATCGCGTGCTGTCGATTGCAGACGCACCGTTTGATTGGAGCCTGTTTTACTTACGGTGGTGTAGTTCGCTGAAGGTACAGCGGTCGCTTGCGACAGATTGAAGCTGCTCGCGCTATTCGTTCTCACGATAAACACACGATAGCCGGATACCAGACTTTCATCGGATGCTTTGTCAAACGATACTGACAGATCGCGTCCATCGTTGAAGTCAGCTACATCAACCAGCTTCACATTACTAGCGGTAGCTGTGGCTGACACGGTTCCACCGATCGTGATCGAGGATTGAGCTGGAGTCAGCGCGCTCGTATAGCCTGCACTTCCGACAGCCATCACATATACACGATACGATGTACCCTTTTGAATAAAGGCACCGTCAATATCACGCGATTGTGGCGTTAGCGAAATCGTATACGCACTTGTGCTACCCGCCGGGATGGCCTGATAATTCGCTGCCGGTACAGTAAGCGCACGCGACAGCGTAAATGGATTCGAATCGGATGTTTTCGCTACAAAAATACGATACTGACTTAATCCTGTCTTACTTGATGACGATGGGAAAATCACCTGAATGTCGCCGCCATTGCCCTGCTGTCCAATCACGCTCGCATTCACAAACGCTACAGGCATCACAGCACCTGAAGGAGTCGGTGTTGGCGTAGGCGTTGGTGTAGGTGTTGGCGTCGTGGTCGCAATCGTGACAGTCTGTGTGGATTTATTCCAATCGACTTTGCTGCCCAGTGCTTCGGTTACAAAGCGTAGCGGCACCATCGTACGTCCTTTGATCACCTTAGCAGGTACGTCCAGTGTTGTTGTTTTGCCATTGATTTTGGCGGTTTTGGAGCCTACTGGTAAAATAACGGTTGTTCCATTCTTGCTTGCGGTTACGGTACGCGTGCTCTGCTTCCAGTCTACATTCGTATTCATCGCCTCAAATACGCCTCGCAGCGGTACCATCGTGCGACTTCCCGACATGACAGCAGGCTGATCTGTGCTCAGCTGTACTCCATTGATCACAATTTGAATCGGCGTTGCCGCAACCGCGTACGGTATATGTACGCCCCCACTTACAGTTAGTGCTGCTGCCAGCACTGCCATGCTAACTTTCTTTTTCACTTTGTCATCCCCTTGTCCCCTGATTACAAACTTGTTTCCCTATTCCGATGTCCTCTAGCAAGCTGATCTCCATAACGTTTGGGATCAAGCGCTCCTATCTCTATCCAGCTTTATATGGATACGCTATCGATCACATTAGAGTGGGTATGCCGCAATCGAGCGCTTTTGCATCGATGATGTACTGCCAATACGTCATTAAAGCGCTTCTTGTCGACATGCTGCTGCCCGGACTCTATGTACGTTATCATCGTTACTATCGGCGAACAACCTGAGGAAGGTTACAAATAGAAACAATTCATTTACTAAAAATGGTGAACTATTCACTTTGCAAAAATCACTTTTTCATTGCACCTCGTGTTAGGAGATCGCTAACACTAGATTCGGTAAGATATTTTGCTTTGCAAAAATCACTTTTTTATTGCACCCCGTGTTAGGAGATCGCTAACACTAGATTCGGTAAGATATTTTGCTTTGCAAAAATCACTTTTTTATTGCACCTCGTGTTAGGAGATCGCTAACACTAGAGGTGTTATACATATAACACTCGAATACGCTAAAATGTTACATTCTCCACGCAACATAAATAGCCTTTCCGCAGAAAGGCTATTTGGTTTGTATGTGAATGTAGGAGTGTTTAGTTATCGGATTCTTCCTCATCCTTAATGTTAATTTTTAGAATATCGTCTGTCAGACCTGTGCTCTTCAGCCACAGATACGTAATTAACGTGGTCAGACCGATCAAGCCAAGCGCTCCAGCGTAGCCCCATGACCAGTCCAGCTCGGGCATATTTTTAAAGTTCATTCCCCAGATGGCGCCCAGTGCTGTCATCGGTGTGAGTAGTACCGTAAATACGGTCAGCGTCTTCATGATCATATTAGAACGATAGTTGCCGATATTATCATCGACCTTGAGCAGTGAATCGATCTCATGCTCATAATTTTGCTGTAGCATACGAATACGCTTCAAATAAATCTGCATAATCCGGCACGTATTCGAATGCTCTGTCGTATCGGGAAACGTCTCTTCAATGGCGTATTCAATCTCGCGCAGAGCGACCGTATGCATATTCCAGCGAGTGAGCTGATTACGCAGATCGATAATTTCCTTGAGCAAGCGGCTACCATTATTGCCCTGCATCCGTTCCTCAATCTTCATCAGATTCTGCTCGATCGCATCCATTCGTGTGAAGAGTGCCCGAATGAAGGAATTAATAATAAAAATAAAACCCTCAATCGGTGTCTGCTGCTTGCGTACATACTCTTCCCATTCGGTCACACCAATCACCTGCTCTAACCAGTCGGTATCGCCTGTCGTGATCAGCTTATCCCCATTCACATAATAATGAAAAATCCACCCGTCTGCCGCACTATCTGCCAAGCGAGCAGTCAATGTGCCGTTCATCGCATTATTGCCCTCCACATACGAGATCGTCGAAATATGACTGTGCCGACACATCACACTTTCAGCCGCCCATGCCTGCATCCGCTCATTAAAATCCTCGTGCTCAATCAATTGTCTGCTGTCCTGTAGCCGATACCATGTCCATTCATGCTCAGAACGTATAACTTCAAGTTCTGGACTCACCATTCCGATCATCTCCCCCATCACATCTGTTTACTATATAACCATATTCCCTGCATCCCGCATTCGTATTTGAACGATACGTACCTATGAATAGAAATATACAGTCTCGACTCTAACCTGACCGATTGTTGTCACCTTGATGCGGGTATGTAGAAAGTAGACGATTTATTTCATTTTGCACAATACATTGGATAGCAACCGTGAGTGAGGCTTCATGGGATGAGATAAGCTATTTTGCTTTCGCCAGCATCACGTTTTCATTGAACCTCGTGTTAAAAAATGACTTCCCTCAGTCCAAGCACATACATCACACATTACATGAGCTAATACCGTGACGTCATTCACATCGGAATAGGAGAAGCGTATATGAAAAAAATTATGAAGCCTGAATTTTGGAAGGAAAGTGTAGTTTACGAAATCTATCCGCGTAGCTTTCAAGATAGCAATAATGATGGTATTGGGGATCTGCAAGGGATCATATCCAGACTCGATTATTTGCAGGATCTGGGTGTGGATGTGATCTGGCTGTCTCCCATCTATACGACGATGAATGTAGATTACGGGTATGATGTGATCGATCACTGTACAATTAACCCGGAGTATGGCACGATGGAGGACTTAGAGCAGCTGCTGGAGGAGCTTCATGGACGCAATATGCGGCTGATCCTCGATCTGGTGATTAACCATACCTCCGATCAGCACGAATGGTTCAAGCAGGCTCGCTCCTCCCGTGACAATAAATATCGGGATTACTACTTCTGGCGCGATCCTGCGCCGGATGGAGGGCCACCGAATAACTGGACGTCCTTTCTCGGCGACTCCATGTGGCAGTATGATCGAGAAACCGAGCAATATTACCTGCATTCCTACAGTGTGCATCAGGCTGATCTAAATTGGGACAACCCTGAGGTACGACGCGAGATGCATCAGATGATGCGCTTCTGGCTGGACAAAGGCGTAGACGGCTACCGAATCGATGCGGTCAACGCCATTTCTAAGGATACGAGCTTCCCACCCGCAACCGATACGCATAAAATGCAGGCGAATTCGTCCGAGTTTTATAAAAATGGGCCGCATATTCATGAATACCTGCATGAAATGTACACCGAGGTATTTTCTCATTATAAAATGTTCACTACAGGCGAGGCGTCTGACGTCTCGCTGGAGGATGTGAAGGAATATACCAATCCAGAGCGCGAGGAAATGAATATGGTGCTCATGATTGAAGCCTCCAAAATCTGCGATGATCCGGACGATATGTGGAAAAGTAAATCCTGGGATCTGCACGAGCTGAAGGAAATCGTCGCCAAGTGGCAAAACGATCTGTACGGCGAAGGCTGGATGGGAACGTATTTGAGTAATCATGATCATCCACGGCTCGTCTCCTATCTGGGTGATGAGGGCGAATATCGGGTAGAATCAGCGAAAATGCTCGGTATCTTCCAGCTGACGCTACGCGGAACGCCGTACATTTATCAGGGTGATGAGATTGGTATGACCAACTCGCCTCATATGCATACGATCGATGATGTGACCGAGCAGCAGGCACGCATGTATTATGAGCTGATGGTGAAGGAGCATGGCGAAGACCCGGAGAAGATTATGAAGCGAATCCGTACCAAAGCCCGCGATAATGCGCGTACGCCGATGCAGTGGGATGATAGCACCTATGCAGGCTTTTCTGAGCATGAGCCATGGCTTCCGGTAAATCCGAATAAGGCAGAAATTCATGTACAGGATCAAACGGATGATCCGCATTCGATCTTTACGCTGTATCGTACGCTTATTCATTTGCGTCGTAAAAGTGCTGCCCTGTTGTATGGGAAATATGAGTGTATGTTATCCGAGCATGATCATATTTTTGCGTATACACGGGAGTGGAATGATGAGCACTGGCTGATCATGCTGAACTTCTCGCGCTCGGAGACGGAATTGCAGCTTCCGCAGGAGCTGGCATCACGGCTGGAAACGGCGGAGTTGATCCTGTGTACGCATGAGGATCATTCGCGTGAGGTGGCACGGGCGTTGATCTCGGAGCAACCGGCGACGCTGAAGCCCTATGAATCGTTGGTGTTCAGGGGGATTTCGATTTTGGACAGCTGAATGATGAGTTTGTTAAATTGGGTGCTTTTGAGTTACAGCACTCCGGCAAGGAATAAGGGAACGGACTCAGGTGGAGCGATGAGAATCTACCGAATAGGAGTTACTTGTAGATTCTCATCGCTCCAAAGTCGTCCTTTTCCCTTATTTCCTTGCCTTCGTTCTATGCTAAATGCAGCATTTTCTTTACTCAACAAAATATAAAAGCCCATCTGCGACAGGGGAGAGAAATCTCCCTATGCGGATGGGCTTTTGCATGTATTGATTGGTACTCGTAAGCTCGAATGAATAAATGTGTTACGTATTATAGTGCACCTAAGCTCAGGTGAATAAGCGATAGGATGATACCGACGATAAAGCCGCAGATGGCGCCGTTGACGCGGATCCATTGGAGGTCTTGACCGACTTTTTCCTCTAGCATATGGACGAGAGTATCGTTGTCCATCTGGTCGAGGTTTTCTTTGACGAGTTGACCGAGGCGGTAATGGTTGCGGCTGACGGCGTGGATGATGCCGTTGCGCAGGCGGTCTTCCCAGCTGTGTACTTTCTCTTCATCTTTGCCTAGCTCACGCACGACGGTGCGGTAGACGCGGAACAGATTTTTGCCGCCTGTATCGCGTTCCTGCTCCAGCATACGGATGGCCATGCCGCGTACTTCCTCCAGACGTTCCATGATGAAGAGGTGAGCGGCTTCGCCGTGCAGCATGTCGCCTGCCCAGTCTTTGACACGTACCCAGGTATTTTCGTCGTCGATGACCTGGAACATTTGCACACGCAGCTCGCGTAGCAGGGATTCACGATATTCATTACTTGGTTCCTGTAAATTATCCATCGCGGATAGGATCGCATTTTGCAAAATACCGCCGACCATTTCCTCGTTGATCATACCGGCGAATGCTTGAAAGGCGAAGCCCTTGAAGCCGCCGAGGTTAATATTTTCTAATTGCTCCAGTGCCAGCTTACCAAGCGTGTCGCGGTTTTGCGGCTTGCTTGCCCAGTTATGCACCTGCTTGAGAATATGATCCAGCGCTTTTTCATCGTAGCGCTCGGTCAGCATATGGGTTAGCACCTTGTTGCCTGCCGCTTGCAGGTCGGCTTTTTGCATATAATCTGCCAGACCAGAGGTGACAAAATGGGCAATCGGCTTCATATCCATCCGTTGTACAGGTGGGATCACCAGATTTACCAGCTCGCGTCGAATCGCTTTTTTACCTAACTGGCGTGTGATGGCAGACAGTGCAAACGGAAACAGCTTGAACTGACGCAGTTTATTTTCAATACTTTCCTTGTTGAGCAATTCGTTCTCCATCGCCGAGATAAGCGAGCGGATAATCTTCTCGCGATTACGGGTTAACAGCGATGTATGCGGGATGGGCAATCCCAGCGGATGCCGAAACAGCGCGGTTACCGCAAACCAGTCGGCAATCCCACCGACCAGTCCGGCCTCAAAGCCGCCCTGAATCAGCAAAACGAGTGTCGTCTGCGGCAGAAACAGCGTCACGATGAATCCGGCTGCCATCACCGCAAGCGAAATACTCGCCAAATACCTTGAGTTCATAAGCTTCCTCCTCCAACGCTTCACTCCACGTCGACCAAGTGGCCGGATGTGCAATAGTATAGCACACTTCAAAATCCCACATACTATTAAGTCAATCCTTTACAGGATGAATCAATAGCGGCTGTGCTCCATTATACATACGTGAGGAAGGCGCTGAAGGATGTCATTTATTTATACGAGCAAGCAATAGATTTTACACATTTCCATTCGCCATATTCGATGTTGACTGCGCTTCTTCCGTGGCAACCGGCACGCGAATCGTCACCTGCCCGCCTCCACCCTTGAGATCGTTTTGCAATTGTAGCGAGCCATGATGCAGCTTGATTACATAATCGGCAAAGGTCAATCCCATGCCATAGTGACCATCTGCGTTCCGACCTTTATCGCCTCTGTAAAATAGCTCGGTCGCCTTTTCCAGTGCCTCTGGCGTAAAGCCCGGCCCACTGTCGGTAATCACAAGGGTTAAGCCATGTCGATCACAATGGACATCGATATGCATACTGGCACCTTCTGGCGTATGATCGAGTGCATTGGCAATAATATTCATCAGGGCACGGTGAAACAGCTGCTTATCCAGTGGCACGACCATGTCGGTGCATTGCCCCTGCTGTTCGATCGCGATATGCTTGCAGCCTGCATAGGCACGAGTATCACTCAGCAGCTCCTTTAACCATTCCTGAATGGCGACATTCTCTTTATGGAGAGTCAGGCTACTGCCCGTGCGCGACATCATAATCAGCATGCGTACATGCTGGTCGATTTTGTCGCTCGCATTCAATATGTACCGGGTGTACATATCCTGTTCGTGATTTTGCTCGGACAGACTCAGCAATTCCGCATTACCGCGAATAATAGTAACTGGAATTTTGATATCATGGGCAAGCGCGGCGATCTGCTCCTGCTTGGTCTGTTCCATTTTCCATTGCGTCTCCAGCGATTGCTGCAATGCATCCTTCATTTCAGTTAACGCCTGCGCCACATCGTCAAATTCCTTAATGCCTGACTTCTTCTCCGCAAAATCGAGATTTTGGTTTTGGATATGACGGGTAATGCGTGTTAACGTCTTGAGACTATTCTGAAATCTTCTGGCAAATATAGTCGTCACCAGAAAAGAGATGATCACGATGGATAGCCCCAGCAGTACATTGCCTGTCCATTCATAATTGGGCAGATGGCTACGTAAATAGGGCGAGCTGAATTGCGGACGCAGATCAGATTGCAGCACACAGTAATCATTAGGACGCTCAATCAGGGTATACACGGTCTGTCCGTAATATGCTGGAGATCGTCCATTCACGAGCTGACTGGCGAGCTTCACCTCGGCATCGTCCATATTGCCATACAGCACAGCATGACTCTGTTTATCCAGAACGACATACTTGGAGCCAAGCGGAAGCATATCCTCATGCACAACTGGTGCTTCGCGTATAATCGGCTCTCCCTGCTTGATCAGCTGTTCATTATAGTTGGCAGGGAACACCCAGCCTGCACTAATGGCAAAGGTCGTGAGTGCCAGATACAATCCAATAACCAGCACAAAGCTCAGCCCAAGCGCAACCAGATACTTGAACAATTCTCGGCGCAGGGTCGTTTTGCGTTTATGTATTTTTATTCCCACCGGTATCCAACACCCCAGACGGTCGTAATCGGCATTCGGTTATGTTCTTTGCATTTTTTACGGATCGACCGGATAAATTCAGTGATGGTCGAATACAGTGCATTGCCATCCATGCCATAGATTTCTTCGTAAATCTCTTCCCGCGTGAACACATGATGACGATTGCGAGCCAGGCATTCGCATATTTTGTATTCGTTTTTGGTGAGATGCAGCTGGATATCATCAATCCAGATTTGCCGCAGATCAAAGTCGAAGGTGAAATCGCCAATCTGTTGACGCGACGGTCGCTTCTCCCTTTTCTCCCGCCGCAAATGGGCATTCACACGTGCTCGCAATTCCTTCACACCAAACGGCTTGGTAATATAATCGTCGGCCCCTGTCATGAGTCCCTGTACGATCGCTTCCTCCTCGGAACGTGCTGTCAAAAACAAGATAGGACAATCAACCGCATCTCGAATGGTACAGCAAAAATCAAATCCATTGAGCTGCGGCATCATCACATCAAGCAAAATCAAATCATAACCCTGCACATCCTCAATCGTTAGCTGATGCACCTGATCGCGAACGCTAACTAGATGCTGATCCAATTGCAAAATATTACCGATAAGCGTAAGAATATCACGATCATCATCAATTGCCAGTATTTTGAACACGACCATCACTCCTAGCGCGTAATTGGTCTCCAGTTCGGCTTATTCGTACGCTCGGCTTCCTTCCCAGTGACGGAACCACAATAGACTGCCCAGTAGTGTAATCAGGCTAGCTGTAATAACCCATAGCCATCCCATCGCCATATCCTGTTCCAGATACGACTGTACCGTTCCGGTCAATGTGCCCATATGCAGCAGTGCAATACTGTCGGTCATCCGTACCCCCCATGCCCACGGGATATAGTGCCAGATATGATCGCCCAGACCGGTGATCATAATCGCCGCAATCAACGTACCCGAACCGCCCAACAAAATCGACGCTCCGATACCGAATGTAAAACTTACCCATAACTGGATTACGTACAGTATAACACTACTGAGTAGCAAATAAACCGCTCCCAGCAGAAATGCGCCATACGGAACATGCGCCACTGGCAATACCAGCGGGATGCCAATGCCAAGCAGCAAAACGGATAAAATAATCGCCAGACTGCCACAGCCCCAAACGAGTAGTAGCTTGCTGACATACCCGGTTTCTTTCGTACGTGTACGGGTCAATACATTTTGAAAATGACCTGCCTGTGCCTCCTGCGCGGCAACCATACCGCAAATGATGCCGGACAATAGCGGCATCATCGCACCCAGCGCCTCCATATAGCCCGTATACACATTGACCAGCGCATACGGCCTACCTTGAATATAGAGCAGATAGACAACCGTCCAGATCAGCGGCAAGCCCACATGCATCCAGATAAAAGGCGTCCGTTTCATTTTGTACCCATCCGCATGAAGACAACGCCAGACTGCGATCATCTTAATTCACCTCCGTTTGCATACGGGATGAGCGTGCTACACCTGCGAATGCCGATCCTGTCCAGAGCAGCACGAGTGCAAATAACACAAGCGCTAATGGCGCGCCGATTGAAATGACAGCGGGATTCCACAGCGTATCTCCGGGTGCAAGCGGCACACCGTTCGGATGTACGCCAATCGTCGGACACATCATCCGAATCGCCCAGCTCCATGGATTGATCCACCATATCGGCAATGGCGCAAGATACGTGCCTAATCCAATTCCACCTACCGCATTCACGAGCAGCGCCGTGACCAGTCCCCATTTGCGTGCCAGCCATAGACAAAATGGAATTTGCCATAGCGTTCCGAGCCAGAGTAGCCCTACCGCGAGCAGTGTATTCGACCATTGTCCTCCGATCGGCATAACGATTTGAAACAACAGCAGGATCAATTCAAAAAAGATCAGCATGCCCAGCGTATAGCCTGCAATTACGATTACCTTGGCGTACCAGACCTTAGACAACGAGACTGGTAGCGAAAAGATGCGATTATAGCCGATCGAACGCTCCTCTTTCTGGTGAGATAAGCCGCTTAACAGGGCGATCACTAATGGCATGAAGAAGATCGACCACCAGTTAAACGTATTGGTCACCGTATACATCGGATTCATGAAAAAGGAAAATAGCAGCACCAGTACAGGCACAACCAGCAGCATTTTACGTGAAAAGGACTTTTTGAATTTGAGATGCTCTGCACGTAGATAGCGAATCATCGTGTCACTCCCTCCTTCATACGATCTGCTTGTACCACATTCATAAACAGCTGCTCCAGATCATCGTCCGGATGAATCTCACCCTGATATCCAAGCTTACCGTTATTAATGATGCCGATATGGTCAGCAATCAACTCGACCTCGGATAAAATATGGCTCGATAAAATGACTGTCATGCCCATTTGTGGAAAAGAACGAATCAATTCGCGCAGCTCCTGAATGCCGAGCGGATCGAGACCATTGGTCGGTTCATCCAGAATTAATAGCTGCGGATGGTTCAGGAGAGCGATGGCGATGCCAAGCCGCTGCTTCATCCCCATCGAAAATTGCCCAGCTCGTTTGCGCCCGGTATGAGTAAGAGCGACCATTTCCAGCACCTCGCTAATGCGGCGGTCATCCAGCCCGAGCAAAATGCTGTGCACCTTGAGATTCTCGCGTGCCGTCAGATTGGCATACAGTGGTGGCGCTTCGATCAATGCACCGATATGGCTTAGATCGCGGCGGCTCCATATATGATTATCGAATAAGATGTTACCCGAAGTGGGCGATAGCAATCCTGTGAGCATTTTGAGCGTAGTCGATTTGCCCGCGCCATTCGGTCCAAGCAGACCGTAGACGCTATTGCGCCGAACCTGTAGACTCACATCAGCAACAGCCGTTTCGCGTCCGAAGGTTTTGCAGAGTTGTTGTGTTTCCAATATATATTCACTCATATGATTCATCCTCTATCCTTTAGATTTGGTAGCTAGCATGTATTGATCATTGAAACGAATGATAACCGATTCATTTTTGGAGTCTGATGCCGCCTGCTTGGGCTGATAGACGACTCCATACTTCAATGATTTTTTTTCGCGAACGTCTTTTGGATTCGAGTATACGTAAGGCTGCTTCAGCTCCTGCTTGCTCCATCGCTTACCGTTTTGATCCACAAAGTACATTTCACCGACCGATCCAATCGCACGTCCGACCTGATCCGATTTCACCTCATTCTGCATCTGGTACACATCGCCATTAAATACAAAGCAGTCTAACCGACCGCTATCAATTAACTGCTCCATCGTTACAGGCTCTACATCGGGGTCCACCGTATAGCTGGCTGTTTTCTCCGTTTCGGTGATCACCTTTTTCTTGAATTGATCTATGCTCTGACAGCCTGTGGCTACGAAAACGAGCACCATACAAACAACAGAAGATATGACTTTAACTGAACGCATGTCTTCACCTCCCTTATTCATCATCGATCCCAAGCGATATAAAAAAAGCGGAGTACGCCGCTTTCCCCTAAAGGTAGCCCTCGTCCCCCGCTTGCAATCATTCCATACACAGGTCGTTCCCTGAGTTTATAGTATACGTATGTATACGACCCGTTTGATTACTTACTGATATGACAGTTGCAAGTCGCAGTTTGGATAAAGCATGTTTGCAGTACGCCAGTTACACAACCTGGTGTACAGAAGCTTTTACTTTTCCATTGCGGCTCCACTTGCAGTGAAGATTGCTGCGGGTTTTTCACCAGATCCAGATCGAAATCGTCGAATTTTGCCATTGTGCTCAACTCCTTTTCTTTGGGATGAGTTCATTGTATACGGCAAATATCAGGATTTTATCAGAATCTGGCTGGAAATTATATTTTTTTCCAAATTGGTAAAATGAATGCTGTTCCTCTCTTTCACGCTAGCATAAATGCCTGTTGCCACGGTGTACGTTGTCCTAATTCCAGATGCAACAGGGTCAGAGCTGTACCCGTTGTGCCATCCAGCAGACCCGTGTACTGTACCGAGGTCATGCCTCTTTGCTCAAAATGCTCCAGATTGGAAAATCCAAACGCATACTGTGGATCATCCTGCTCCATGATCGTTGCTTTCAACCGATCGATTTGAGTCTGGAGCGATGGCGAGCCACTCCAAAGCTGGAACTGACTGGCGATCTGAGCAAGACCGGCAAAGCCATGACAAAAGGTAGGCGAATAGATATGATGAATATCCTCCAGCGTATGCTGAAACGTATCCAGTGCGAGCTGCTTCCAATCGTCTCTTGCCAGAATTTCGCCTGCATGCCAGAGTGCTACGCACACGCCGGGGCTACCATAGCACCACGCATCACGTCGAAATTCTGTCTGTTCATGTGCTTGGCCCTGTCGGAATTCATCCATACCGATGCAGCCCTTCCAGAATAGATGCCCCTGCTCATCTTGACTGGCAAATTGGATCACGAACGCTGCCATCTCCTGAATCGCCTCCAGCTGGTTCGGACGCCGAATGCCCTGCTGCCATGCCTTGCACAGTACGAGTAAAGGGCCGGGAATACCATGCGATAAGCCGAGGTTGAAATTCCCCTCTGGATACTGCTGCTTCTCGCTTTCGCTGAATTGATTCGCGGCTGGAATATGCCAGCCGGGGACAGCGAGATCGCCCACCTGAATCGGCTGCGCCAGTTCAATCAAATAATCCACGACCTGCTCTAGCAATGACCGAATCTGCGGCTCCTGCTGGAATAGTAGCAGGTACGCCGCAACCCCACTTAATCCCTCTATCACATCGTAATCTCCACTGCGCACCGTGCCTGCTCTGGCATGGTTCAGCATGATGGGAACATGTACGAGCAGGTAATCATGAATTCGCTGAATAAACTTACCGTATAGCTGTCCATTTTGCGATAAACATACGGTAGCCAGACCAATTCCGGCAGCTCCTGAAAAGAGTGACGAGCTATGTATGCCTTCGCTGGCAATATGCTGCACCAGAATGGACAGATAATGATGTCCTCTCTGATCCCAGCCCTCGTCTGGGAAGTGAGCATGCAGCTCCGCGTACAGCATACAGATACCCGGAATGCCATGACTTAATGAAGACACGCTCCATGGACTAATACGCTCATTACCTAGCTGCAAATCGTTATGTGGATGCGTAACTACATCCAGCAGGCGATCATAATCCTGCATATTGAGCGCGATCTGCTTGATCCGGTCAACGATGGGCAGACCGGTTGCGGTTATTGCACTTGCTTCCATTCGGCTTCGCCTCCCATATCAATCTCGTAATTTTCCGATTCATACATTTGTCGATATACCGGACAATCGCGCAGTAGCTGCTCATGCACACCCTCGCCAACGATCTGCCCCTGATCCATCACAATAATCCGATTAGCTTGCTGAGCCGCTACCAGTCGATGCGAGATAAAGATACCGATCTTTTGCCGGGATAATCGGAAAAAGGTATCAAATGTTTCCTTTTCCGCAATCGGATCCAGCGCCGCGCTCGGCTCATCCAGAATGTACACCGAGGCGTCGCGGAAATAGGTACGGGCAAGGGCGATCTTTTGCCATTGTCCACCAGACAGCTGACGTCCCTCGTCAAACCAGAGTCCAAGCTGCATATCCAGATTGTAGTCGCCCTGCTCTCGCACAAAATGTGCCTGCATGCGCTCCAGCGTTGCCTTCATTCGTTCGGTATCCTGCATCCGCTCCACCTGACCGAAGCCGATATTCTCCTGAAGGGTCATCTCATATTTCATATAATCCTGAAATAAGACCGCGAGCTGGTTGCTATAATCGGCAGGATGAATCTGCTCCATCGATTGACCATTAATCCGAATACTTCCGTGCTGCAAGCGGTACAGACCGGACAATAGCTTGATCAATGTACTTTTGCCTGAACCGTTCGGCCCTACGATCGCGACCCGTTCACCTGCGCGAAATGTAAGACTGATATTTTCCAGACTACGCTGCTCACTGCCCGGATAGGCAAAGCTTACATGCTCAATATTGATCTCACGAATCGTCTCGGTGTAATCGCCTGCTTGCAGATGCTCGGGAATCACTTCCTCCCGATATTCCAGAAATTCAAAGAGCTGATTCATATACAGATTGCTGTTATAGATCGCATAGATCTGATTAATAATCGCCTGCGAATTGCTCTGTACCATGCCGACAGAGCGAATGCAGCTTAGCACATTACCGACCATAATCCGACCTGCATAAGCGGATAGAATCGCCAGTAAAATCACAGCCGCTCCGACAATCTGCACAATAATCTCATAGATAAAATTAAATGCCGTCTTGCGCCGTAGCACCGTCGTATCCTGTTGTAGGAATTTGCGTTTAATACGCAGATAATGCTCCAGAATATAGCCCTTCAGACCGTACAGCTTCACTTCCTTAAATGAGAAATCATGCGTCAAAATGTAATTCAGATACCAGGCTCTACGCTCTTCCCCTGTTCGTTTCCACTGTATGAAAAACTCCTGCTGCCCAATCCGTAGAAAATAAAAGAGCGACAGAATCGGTACTAACAGCAGCAATACAGCGATAAACCAGTTCCACGTCATCAGGAAGATAATCGCGGATACGAGCGTCACCGCTGCCGTTGCCATAGCGATAAAGGACTGAAAAATCTGAAAGGGCTTGTACGAAATCTCGCGCGTGATGCGCTCCAGTCGGTCGTATACTTCTGGATTCTCAAAGTCCTCCAATGCCAGACGTCCACTTTTCTCCATAATCATATAATTCAATTTGTAATTCATACTAAACTGAAAGCGCGTGTTGTAATAATCCATCGTTTGCGAGATCAATTCCGACAGCAGGGTGACGACGATATAGGTGCCGAACAGCCATAGAATCGGCTGGATTCCTGCCTGAATGTGCACCAGTGAGTTGATCAGCTCCTGCGAAATATACAGTGTGGCGATTGGCGCTAGCCCGGTAATCAAGCTCAGCACAGCAATCACGGTAAACAGTCTACCCTCCAGACGAAATACAAGCTGGAGCGTGCGGGGAAGCTGACGCAGCGTGAACAATAGATCACGCAGTCGAAAGGTTTCTTTTACTTCCATGACAGACTTCCTTCCCGGCTGCGGCTATGAAGGGCATGCAGCGTATGAGCGGTCAATGCCAGCGCGCGGCGTTCCTTTTCACGATCAGTTCCGAGCAGACGGTTACAGTGCAGATGGAGCACGCTACCGATCATATCTGCTGGATGTGCAGTGATCGGCAACTCCTGATGCAAATAGGTCGCATACTCGTGCGCATGTGCATCCCGCAGCGCAAGCAGATCGAGCAGCTCCTTGCCGCCATCCTCAGCAATAAGCTTCTGCCACTGATTCGAAGGATCACAAAGCTCGGTATAATAGGCTGCCTGCTGCTTGAACTCCTGACGATATTCGTTATTGGAGATGCCCTGACGACTTAAAATATCCAGCTGCTGCTGTGGATTCAGATGAAGCTGCTGGAGCAGACGGATGATCGACACCATCGCAATCGTATCGGTCTCCATCGTCAGCTGCTTCAATCGCCGTCCACGCAAAATCGATTCCACGACAAAGCTATCTGCACTAAACAGCCGCTCTGCCGCTTGAATAGCCGCCACACCGCCATAACGCTCCAATTCACGATCATACGAAGCGATCACATAATCGGCAATCAGCCCTTGCTGCTTTAGCCCTTTCAGCCATTCCAGCACATCAGGTAGCATCGTCATTAGCGTCTCGGAATCCGCATTGAAGCGCAGTCGAATATGTGGCTTCGGATCCATATAACGCATGAAGAAATGCTGAACTGGTAAATGAGCCGATAGCTCACGACAGAAATCCAACAGCTCAAACGCAATCAGCTCTTCCTCTCGTGCTTGCTTGCCATATAGCTTGATATACAGCCAATCATCCATTGGCATCTTCAAGCGCTGCTGCTCCAGCTCCATGCTGCACAGCTTAGGCTGAATGATCTGCGGCTCCTCTTCAGCGATGCGTACCAGCGGTACAACTACTTCTGCCACATATCCGCGCCCTTCTGTATCATGAACCGCAGGCTCGCCCTCTTCCAGAGCGACCAACTGAATATTCTGATGACCAGACTTGCGAAGCTCTGCGAATAGCATGCGCATAGAGCGCTCATCCGCTGTATCCACGATCAGTCGATGATCCGAATTCGCAATATAGAAGCTGGATGGCAAACGGTACCGCAGACGGAATGCTTGGAATCGCTCGGCAAATTCAGACTCATCCGGCTTGTCGTGATCGTATAGATCATTCAGGTTGATCTGCCACTGTTCACCGGATAGCACGATGCCTTCATAACGAATTTCCGGTACATATTTAAATACCTTGTACACATCCGTCCAGGGAAAATAGCTCCAGTTCCGACGACGATGCTCCTCCATTTCCTGTAGAAATCGAATCGCATTCGCTGTCATCAGCGGATTCAACATATTGTTAGCACCAAATACGAGCAATTCCCCACTCCGACGATGGCGTGCATAAAAGTGATTACCATGTATACCGATGCCGATATCCTCGATGCTCACCTGATCCGCTGCATCGCGCGAGCTATTCGTAAATAGTGCCATTTCCCTGGCACGACCGCTCGCATTGCGTGTCACATTACCAGAGCGAATCTGGTGCGGGATAAAGCTAAGCTCACACATCTGCTCCGCCTGCTGTCCGCGTACTCGATGCTCCTCACGATGAATATGGTCTAATACGGTATGCATCCCTGATGACAGATGAGCGAATCGTCCAAATGTTTTGCCCGCCTGCCGGGAACCGATATTCGGCCCAAGATATAGCAGCGGTTGCCCGTCTCTCATGCGCAGCAAGAAGTTCAATTCCAGCGATACCGGAATTTCGCTAGCATTCGATTCGGCATGGAGATGAGGTTCAAAATGCTGGCGCGTCCACTCGATCGGCGTTCCCTTCTGCACAGCCTCCATGTAATGGAGCAGCAGCAGACTTTTGAAGGCAGGCGTCACATATTCGCCCGGCTGAACCTGCTCAAAATAATCATTGGCTGGATGAGTATACGAGTAAGGCGCTCCGATACCGGTCGCGGTATCCAACATTTCCAGCAATGGGACTTCACGATCCACACCGTATTTTTCAATAAACTTATTTTTATACTGCTCCCAGTAGCCCTGTCGCTGCTCTAACGGGATAGCTACAGCAGATAACACGGAGGCGAGATGTGCCATGTGCCCGGCGATATCCTCACCCAGACGTAATCCTGAATCCATCCCCTCCTCCTGATCCATGCCCGTATCAATCTGTAGCGGCGAGGAGGACGTTTGAATATGCTGCATCGCCTCAACCAGCTGCAAATAGGCAGTCTCTCCAGCTCCCGGCTCGGTGGCATTATAATCACCGATCATACGCTGAATCTGCTTGAGCTGTGCGATCAATTGGGGATCGAGATAGCATCTTTCCAATTGCTCGATGACAAAGGCGAACTGATCGCTAGCATTCAGCGGAGGACGCAGATTGGAGATCAGAAACTCCTGATTGACCATCTCCTGTACATAGTGCTGGATACGCTCTGCCGGTGTATCTGGATAATAATGTAGTAACGTCTGCACCAGTGCCGGGAATGAAGCCGCTATACGACTATGCTCATACAAAATTTGAAAGGCAGGTGTAGCACGAATCTGTACATCCTCGGACTTCCCATCGATGCTATACAGCAAATACGCACGATCTCCCTTGATATAACAGGCTGGATTCAGCTTGAAATGAAGCTGGACGCTGTGTTCCTGCTCCACATGCTTGATCAGCAAAAATAACCATTCCAGATCGACTCGCGCCGTTTTGCGAATATGCAGACGGTCGTATGTCCATTGATGATGCTCTTCAAATTGCCCTACCCCTACAGCTGTAAACAGACCAAACGGAGTCGTACGATGGGCACGCCGCCCCGCATACTTCAGCATCGCCTGGACAAAATTACGCTTCTTTTTCCCGCTCAGCTTCTCCGGCTGATGGAGATAGACATTCATCGTGTCATACAGGGTGCGGCTCGCGATCAGCACCTGTTCACGAAATAACGGATCCCGGCACCATTGCTCTAATTGCTCCTCCACTTCCTCGATATTCATAGGAACTGTCTCATCGGAGACAGGGCTGAGAGGAAGGCGTACCATATACTGTCCGACTGGCTGAAAAAGTGGCTTCATATCTATGACCTCTTTTCGAATAAATGTATTTTAAACAGATGGAATGGGTTCGGCTTGATCCATTCTGTATGGACGATGCAGTAGCCCAGCAGTCTGGTGAACGTGCTTGCGAATGGCAAATAAGAGATAAAATAAAACGATTTTTGCGTAGTCACAGACGGTACTGGTTATGTACATAACAGCTTCTTTGCGCTGGTTGATAAACTGTGGAATTTATTTTAATGTACAAATATCAGGTTTTTATCAGAATTGTATTGAACCTATTGGAGGAATATTTCATGTACATGTATATCAGCTCCCATAATATTCATGATCAATTTCCAGAAGCTGCTCATTTACCAGAGGTGATCTCTATGCGCCATGACGGAGATGTTCGTTATGTGATGGAGATTGATGAGATTTTGCCTGTTGATATTCGTTCCCAGCATACGTTCAGCTATGAGGTACTGGATAGCGGCGGTCGTGTCGGTGGTAATTATGCGGTATTGAATAATATTCCGGTGACCGCAGAGGGTCGCTCTGCCTTTGAACAGCGCTTTATGAATCGCGCACGCAAGGTAGAGGATGAGCCGGGCTTTGTCGGCATTCGTGTGCTGCGTCCACTCGATGATGATACGTATGTGATCATGACACTGTGGGAAGGCGAGTCGGACTTCAAAGCATGGCAGGAATCGCAAGCGTACAGCCATGCGCACCGCAAGCGGAATACAGAAGAAGGCATCGATGTACAGCAGCCGTCTATTTTCCCACGCCCTTCCTTTGTGAGAACATTTACGGTCGATCTATAGGCAGTCTGCTTCCTAACTTCAACTACAAAAGCCTGTTCTCCAAAAGAGAGCAGGCTTTTTACATTTGACCGATTCTATCATTGACCTAAAAAATGTAACGAATTCGGCGACAACCCGTATAACATGGTAGATTCTAACGCCTATTCTTGTTAAAATGGCATTACATTGGAAGCCATATCATTGGCACTCCATACTACTTTTAGAAATTGAGGGGTATAGAAATGGGAATGAATTACAATCTCCAGCGTAAAAGCCAGCTTGACGCACGCGAGCTGATGCTGCTGGAATCGGAAGTCAAAACATACGGCAAAAACATGGTCGTTGCTTATGTACTGTGGTATTTCCTCGGTATTTTTGGCGCACATCGTTTTTACATGGGTAAAATCGGTACAGCTGTTACTCAACTGATTTTGTCGTTAACGATGGTCGGCATGATCGTCACTGCGGTTTGGTGGGTCGTGGATGCGTTCCTCGTACATACCTGGGTGAAAGAGCGTAATGCTTATGTGGAAAGCAACATTATCGATCAGATTCTCGTTCAAAAGCCAATCTCATCGGATTATAACTACTAATTCGGATGCTGACACGTTATGAGCTCTCTCCACAGGAGCTGATGCTACTCAATTCCGAAATGCGTCCGCGTGAGAAGTCACTTGGACTTGCCTATCTGATGCTGATTGGTGGACACCTTGGTGTTCATCGCTTTTATCTGAAACGGACAGCAACAGCGATTGTACAGCTAATATTATTCCTGATCGCTGCTCTTGGCTATATCGTTATGATGGTGACTACCGCCGGTTTTGATGAAGCGAATGCTACACCAGGAGTCATTGTAGGTCTAATCCTGTTCTTTGGCGCTGCAGCTCCATTGTTCGTCTGGGTTGTTGTGGATCTGTTCCTCATTCCGGGCATGGTACGTGGAATGAATGCTCAGATCGAGGGTGAGATCATGCAGCAATTGGAATGGATTCGTAACAATCCGCAAGCACAGCGTAATAACTATGGCGGTCAACCACCGCAAGGTGCACCGCATCAGCCTTATCCACCACAGCCACCTTATCCGCAGAGGTAATCTGGCATCGCTGCTGTATCGCTGAATAGACCAGATGCTCATTAGATGAATCAAGCTCTACTCACAGCTCTATAAGCAACAGAGTTTCTGCCTATAAGCACCATATGTATACATAAAAGACCTTTTCCATATGTGATGGAAAAGGTCTTTTTTATCGTTTGCGTCCTGCTCAGGATGATATTTGCAGTTGGCTATGGAATAGCTCGCTATAAAAGCCTCCCTGCTCCAGTAGCTCATCATGATTCCCTCGCTCAACAATCTGCCCTTCACGCAGCACGAGAATCTGATCGGCAGAGCGAATCGTGTTCAGTCGATGCGCGATCACAAAGCTAGTACGCCCTTTCATCAGCCGCTGTAAGCCCTCCTGAATACGAATCTCAGTAACCGTATCAATACTGCTCGTCGCCTCATCCAATACGAGAATCGCTGGATCAGCCAGCATCGCCCGTGCAATCGTGAGCAGCTGTCGTTGCCCCTGACTAATGCCGCCACCATCCCGACTGAGCACCTGCTCGTACCCATCAGGCAGCTGACGGATAAACGTATCTGCATTTGCCAGCTTCGCTGCCTCACGCACCTGCTCATCCGTTGCATCCAGCCGTCCATAGCGGATATTGTCCAGCACCGTTCCTTCGAACAAAAAGGAATCCTGCAATACAAATGCCATATGCTGTCGTAGACTGGAGCGGCGCAGGGTACGAATGTCTTTGCCATCTACTGTAATCTGTCCCTGATCCGCATCGTAAAAGCGCGAGATGAGCTGAATGAGCGTCGTCTTCCCAGCACCCGTAGGGCCGATCAGCGCAATCATCTCGCCCGGTGCTGCCGAAAATGAAATATGCTGTAGCGTATCCCCACTGCGCTCGGTATCGTATGCAAAGGAGACATCCTTGAACTCTACTGCACCGGACAGCTGCTTGACCTCGGTCGCGCCCTGCTCATCCGCTTCCTCCACATCCTCGTCCATAATCTCAAATACACGCTCTGCCCCTGCAATCGCGGACAATAGCGTATTCCACTGGTTCGCCAGATCATTCAGCGGACGTGTAAACTGCCGTGCATATTCCACAAAGATCACGATCACACCGACCGTAATCGCACCCCGAATCGCCAGCATACCACCAACTAGAGCAATCAGCGCAAAGCTCAGATTGTTCAGTCCATTCATCAGCTTGGGAATAAAGCCCGAAATCGTCTGCGCCCAGAAGCCTGAAAAGCGAATCCGATCATTCCGCTGGGCAAAGTCATCAATTACCTGCTGTTCGCGCCCAAATGCTTTAATAATCTTTTCGCCCGATAATGTCTCTTCGATATAACCGTTCAGCTCGCCCAGATTGCGCTGGCGCTCGCGAAAGAGCGGGCCTGTACGCTTCGTAATCCAGCGCATCCCCAGCGCCATCAGCGGAACGACGATAAAGGTCAGCAGTGTCAGCAACGGGCTGAGCCATAGCATCACGACGAGCGTACCGATCAGCGTGAGCACACTGGAGAAAATCTGAATCGCCGAGCTATTGAGCGTGCTGCTCACATTCTCGATATCATTCGTCACCCGACTCATGAGTTCCCCCTGCTGACGCTTACCGAAAAAAGGAATCGGCAGTCGGTGCAAATGAGCAAACAGATCGGAGCGCATCCGGTATACCGTTTCCTGTGCAATCTCAATCATCCATACGTTTTGCAGCCATGAGGTAATCGAGTTCAAAATATAAACGGCACCCAGCGCGACCAGAAACCAGATCCACAGCATCCCACTATCACGCGCCAGAAAATCATCAATCGCAATCCCGATCAGATAGGGACCCAGCAGCGTCAGTCCAGACGTTAGTAGCACCATGAACAGCACCAGAAACAGCTTGAGCCGCCGCTCTGCGAGGTAGATCCAGATACGTGCCAGTGTACCGCGCCAATTTTTCGCGCGTTTACGATTGTCCTGCTGTGTTCCCGTTTTAGCGGACTGCGCTTCGTTCGCACGCGGCGCAGATGGACGAGCTACTCGAAACGGATCAATGAATGCCTTCCACATGCTGTAGCTCCTCCTCTCCAAATTGCGATGCATAGATGCGTCGATATAGCTCCGAGGCTTGCAATAGCTGCTCATGACCACCCTCTGCGATCAAGCGACCATCCTGTAGCAGTAATACTTTATCCGCACGAATCGTGGAGCTGATCTTCTGTGTGATCAGTACCGTTGTGCAGGATAGCTGTCCAAGCTCCTCTAACAGCTTTGCTTCGGTGCGTACATCAAGCGCGCTCGTGCTATCATCCAGCAGTAGCAGCGATGGCTTACGTACGAGCGCACGCGCGATGGAGAGCCGCTGCTTTTGCCCGCCGGATAGATTGACGCCCCGTTGTCCAAGCCGTGTCTCATAGCCAGCTGGCAGGCTTACAATCGTATCGTGAATCTGAGCAATACGTGCTGCCTCCTGAATCTCCTCCAGTGTAGCGTGCTCATTCCCCCAGGCGATATTTTCACGAATCGTGCCTGTGAACAGCACGATTTCCTGTGGAACATAGCCGATATGGCTACGTAGCTCATGCTCTGGAATAGAAGCAATATCCTGCCCATCGATCCGAAGCGTCCCTGCATTCGGATTGTACAGGCGTAGCATAAGCTGCATAAGCGAGGACTTTCCTGAGCCGGTAGCGCCCATCACCGCTGTCATACGACCTGCACGCGCGACGAAGGAAATGTCCGTCAGAATCGGGCGCTCGGTATCGGGATAACGGAAATGAACGCCCTCTAGCTCCACCTCAGCTGCATAACCTGCCTGCCCGGGCAATACAACCAGATCCCTTTTCTTGTGCTGGGAACGACCATAAGTGCCATCTGCCATCATATGATCCTGCTTGATCGTGTCGCCATAGATAGCGCTAGTTTGTATCGTGGCGGAAGCGCCTTGCATTTTCGCGATGGCTGGCTGCTCAGAAGTCTTGAAGGCGGTTTCAACATCAGATGCTGCTGCTTGATCGAATCGTGCATTGACTCCATTCAGTTGTGCGGTCACTTTGTCATCTGCCTGTGCCATAACTTCATGCGCTTGTTCACTTCGATCCTGCGGAGACATGACATGAGTTGCTGCCTCTTCCGCCGTTAGCACCTCATCCATCCGACCTGCGGATGCACGCGCACGTGAGAAGGACGCTACGATCATCGAGAAGGCAGATAATGCACCCATTGTACGCATCGAATAGTTGATAATCGCTACCACTTCACCGACCGAAGCCGAGCCGGTCAAAATATCACGATGACCAAACCAGAGCACAGCGATAATACTCGCATTCATAATGAATAAAATAAACGGCATTGTCGTCTCGGTCAGTCGTAGCGCGGATACCGTATCATTCATCAGCTCGCTGCTATGCTGCTCGAATCGCTTGCGTTCATGCTGCTTGCGTACGAATACACGAATAAGCCGCATTCCTGTCAGATTTTCCTGCATTACATTGTTGACCGTGTCCAATCGCCGCTGTACCCGTTCAAATAGCCTTGCCGCACGCTTCATAATCGCCATCACGAATAACAGCAAAATCGGTACTCCAACGACCAGCAGTAAGCCAAGCTTCACGTTCACAATTAGCGCCATCACACTACTTCCGATAACGAGCAACGGCATACGTAGCATAAAGCGTAGCCCCATAAACAGCATATCCTGCAAAATCGTCACATCATTCGTCAGCCGTGTAATTAGCGAGGACGTCGCAAATTGTCCAAACAAGCTATACGAAAACGACTGCACCTTCCGATACAGCGCATCACGTAGATCGTAGCCAAGCCCCTGACTCGCATAGGACGCATAAAATGAACTGAATATGCCCGCTATAAAAGCAATCACCGTGCCTGCTGTCAAAATACCGCCCCATAATAGCACAGACGGCATATACTGCTTGCTGATGCCATCATCAATGATCTTGGAGATCAGATAAGGCTGGATCAGCTCCAATGTCAATTCGATCAGCATCATCAGTAAGGCAAGAATCGCAGCCACCCGGTATTTCTTCAAAAAGGAAAACATTAACGACATGGTGCTCCCCCTTGTCTGTAAAATATGTACGATCTATGATGACCGACTTCATAGCCTTCATTCGTCCAGATGATGAGCGAAGTTGTAACGAAAGGCGCCGCTGTCTGCCATCGATGGGCATACAGCGGCGTTCCCTCTCCTCAGGATGGCGCTCCTGTGCTGACTTCCTCCGAATCATCCTGCTTCTTC
This sequence comes from Paenibacillus hunanensis, assembly GCF_014645615.1. Classification (GTDB taxonomy): domain Bacteria; phylum Bacillota; class Bacilli; order Paenibacillales; family Paenibacillaceae; genus Saccharibacillus; species Saccharibacillus hunanensis. The sequence goes on from NZ_BMMB01000002.1 coordinate 615,136, forward strand.
ATATATACCCCTTTTTTGTAAACTGAACGTATCGTAAAGTGGTCGCCAAGCTTTTTATTTGTGCGATAGATGAGCGAATTGACCTCATCCACGCCAACCAGCTCAGCATCATCCATACAGCGCTCCGGCCATACCTCACGCACAATCTGCTCACGCGTCACAAAATGATCCAGACAATTGTACAGCAGCTTGAATAGCTGATATTCCTTTTTCGATAAGGTGATGCTGTCACTGCCGATCTGAATATTTTGCAAATAATCGTGCAGGCGAATCTCGTTCTCCATCAGATCGCTCACTCGATATTCTCTCGTTTCCTCCAGATCGCTGCCGCGCTCCAGATGCAGGGTCACCAGCCCATTGACCAGTGTGAGCTGATCGCCGTCTCCGATGCGATACGACTGATTCGGATGCAGACGCTGACCGTTCAGCTCGGTACCATTTTTACTGCCCAGATCCTCCACGTACACATCATTATGGACACGACTCAAGCGGCAATGCTGCTTGGATACAAGCTGATTGTAGAGCGGAAGGTCGGTCTGACCTGTACCCGTATGTCTGCCTACGAGTATAGGCTTTTGATTTTCTAAATAAATAAACGCACCGTGGCCCTCCAGGCCGGCGGTATCGACAATAATTTTGATGATGTCCGGCATGTTCATCGCTCACTTTCCGGTAATTTCAATCTGTATGTCAGCATAACGTGATCTATAGTGTAGCTCAATGACAGAATCATCAGATTCCTTTCATTGTTTGCTTGCCGTCCAGCTTTTATAGTGTAAAGGAGAGAGGTTATGCGAATGGCGAAGCACCTCCCACTCCGTGGGCTGTCTTCCATTATACTATACACCGCCTGTCGAATAATTCAATTTCGCTCTTTTCATAGCATTACCATACACGTCCACACATGGACATTACGTATACAGATCATCACATACAGATCACTAGATACAGATCATGCAAATAAAAAAAGCCTGCCGAAGCAGGCTACCATATGATTGGAAAAAGTGGGGATATCATCATGAAACCAAAACAAATTGTCATCTACGGCTTATTATCCTTTCTGATTGCTAGCAGTCTAGCTATGTATGTCTATTTGGATCATCGTCTGCCCGGGTATAGCAAAACCAGCACGACCGATTCGATTCAGAAAGTTCATATGGAGAGCCTGAGCGATCTACAGCAACGAATCAATTACGAACCGAGATAAGCTTTTCGATGAACTGCTTGAGTGAACGGCTCGTATCGTTCAATTGCTCAATCGTTTCCATAAATTCACTTACCAGCTTGGCTTGCTCATGAGAGGTGGTCGCAATCTCACCGATCTCTGTCTGCATATGACGGATCGATTCCTGCACCGTTTTCAAGGAATCCTCGATCTGGGTTGTCGCCTGCTTCGTATCGACGGACAGCTTGCGAATCTCCTGTGCTACAACGCCGAAGCCTGCACCCGCTTCACCGACACGCGCCGCTTCAATCGCAGCATTCAGCCCAAGCAGATTCGTTTGCTCCGAGATTTCACGGATAAAGGTAGCGACCGCTGTTACATTACCGGAATTCTGTACCGCATGACTGGAGTTGTTCAAAATTTCCTCGGTCGTCGAGCTAAGCTCCTCGGAATGGGCTGCCACATGCTGCACACCGTCTACGATCAGCTGGGTCAGACGCTCCGTCTTCTCCATCAACTCTTGAAGCTGATACTGGTCCTCCATACTATAAAGCAGATTGAATTGAGCAACCACTTCACCCTGCTCATTCTTCACGGGCAGCATCATCACGTCAAATGGAACGCCAAATAGCTCTTTCGGATAGTGAGCGAGCTTCTTCTCCCGTCCGTTGGTAAGCGAGCAGAAATTGCGTTCCTCTGGATTCAGTGGATCACCGGGCTTGAAATCAAGCTGCTTGAGCGACTCTCCAGGGGAAAAGTACAAAAAGGTTTCCGGGCCAATAATCGATAATGTAACATCCTGACGAATGGCCTCACGGAAAAAGGGCATTGTCGCGATCAGAGCTTGTGTAATATCCATCTAAGTAAACGCCTCCATAATAATATAAAATAATAGGTAATCAACCTGTAATCTGATCGGATCGAGCCATCAGACCTGCAAGTTACCTACCATTCATATCGGCTCGCGTTTTAATTAATTTCATAATTTTTGCATTATAAGTAATAAAAGAATACAGTGACATCTTTAAACAAAAGACTGATGCATTTGCAAATGAAACCATATCATAGCCCGGGGAGTACTATACGATATCCCCTCGTAAAGGAGTGCTTTCATTTGAAAATATATGCTCTGACACTCGTCCTGCTGGTCAGTCTATTATCCGGCTGCTCAGCACTGGATAATGTAAATCAGTCCGTTAACTATGTAAGCAGCGTGACCGCCTATATTAACGATACCTCCGATCTGGCGCAGCAGCTGCCTGACCTCACCCAGCAATCGCTAAACGATCCACAGGCGCGCGAGCAGCTGACGCAACAGCTACAAAATGCACAGCAGCAGATCAATACATTCAATCAGCTGGAGCCACCCGCATTCGCCAAGGAGCTGCATCAGCAACTGTCCGGCTATAGTGCTACGCTCGGCACCGAAGTCAATTCGCTCATCGACCAGGCACAGGCTGGCAAGCTCACCGCCCAAAGCCTGAATAACTCTCAAATCTTCCAGACGATTGATCAGATTAACGGCTTGCTGAATCAGTTTCAGCAGTTAGGGCAGTAATCACGCAAGCTAACGCATACGCGTGATGCTAGCCCATCCCTATATCCAGATGCAAAAAGGCAACCTTTCCGTAGTGGAAGGTTGCCTTTGATTGGTGTGATAATTAGTATGCCGTTTCTCTATGTAGCGTATTCTGGATGGGTGTACTTACTTGATCAGCTGGAAGTTACCAATCCAAGGCAGCGGCTTCATTACGCCATTAGCAGCATTGATAATACCGATGATCATGAATACAAATACAGCAATTGCCACAAGCGGTGACAGAATCCAGCCGACAAACGGAATGATCGCTGCAACGATATTAGCAGCCAAAGCGGCAAGGAATAAAATCAATCCCTGGTTAGCATGGTACATCGCGAAGCGTGAATTTCTTGCAGCCAGCAACGGCACGAAGAACAAAATGTACGCCAGAATCGCCATGACCTTGTTCGTTTGCACATCATTCGGATCGCCTTGCTGTTGTGGTTGATACGATGGATCTTGATAATTGGACATATCATAACCTCTTTCATTCATAATTTGTACTGTGTCACACAGCGATACCAGAAGTACGATGTTTATTATGTAAAAGTTTCATATTGATGGAATGCACCTTGAGTATACCACTTGATACCGGAGATGAGTACTATCTATTATGCCATTTTGATAAGGAATTTAGGAAGCCGAGCAGAAGCATTAAGTGGGGATTTGCTAGCTGGCGGGAATGCTTTATGATATTCGTATCTTGAAATAGAGAAAGCAGGTGAGCAAATGGATTCAGAGGATTGGTTACAATCTGAAATCGCACGTCTACATGCGTCTGCCGATTCGGATGAGGTTATCAATGATATCGCGACACTACTACTTCAAACGGATACATTCTCTTATGTATTTCAACTGCGCACACGACTGGCGCTTCTGTATCAGCGTCAGCAAAACTATGAGCTGGCTATGGATCAGTATAATATTCTGATCGACCTGAATCCTAACGATGCTGCTACCTATAATGAGCGGGCAGAATTGCATTTATGGATGGGGAATGAGGAAGCAGCATTAGCGGATTGGAATACTTCCCTTAAATTAAATCGGGAAGCAGACTACATATTTTATGAACGGGCCCTTTTACATGTTAGACGTAGGCAATACGAGCTAGCGATTCAAGATTACAGCTCAGCAATTGCTTTAAATGATACCCATGCGCCTTATTATCTTGATCGCGGTTATTATTATGAGTTGCTGGAATCCTTTGAACTATCCATGCTGGATTATCAAAAAGCAATCGAGCTTCGTCCATCATGGAGTCTGCCTTACAACAATCGCGGCAATCTATACATGGGAAAGAAGCAATATGAACAGGCACTCCAGGATTTTAACACAGCTATTGAATTACACGATCAAGATGCTTTGTATTATCATAATCGCGGTTTCACCTATCAAATGATGGGGAAATGGGAGCTGGCGGTTCAGGATTATTATCGCTGTCTGGAGTTAGAGCCTGATCGCGCCCAAATCTATTACAATATGATGGAATATCATTTGGAACGTGGCGAACATAACTGGGCATTACAAGTTTGTCGGCAGCTTATCGAAAATGACCCGTATGATTCGGGTCATTATATGAAGATGGCGCATATTTTGCTGGAATTAAAACGCTATGATGAGATCGAACCTTATGTACAGCATGTGATTGATAACGATATAGACCCTGATCAAGCGTACAACATGATGGGCTTGGCTCATTATCGACGAGGTCATTTAGAAGAAGCACTAATGTATTACAATCGTGCGATTGAGCTTGCTCCTAAAATGGATATTTATTTTGACAATCGAGCATTGGTGTACCAGCATATGGATAAACCGATCGAAGCAGCACAGGATCGTCTGATAGCCGATCGCTTACGACGTTATCGACATTTGAGTCCAGTTCCAGATCATACAAAGTGAATGAACATCACCCTAATCCACCAATCAAAACGACGATTGTAACAGAATGTATTTCAACAGCGTATACTCAACAGAAATGATGGTACATTGGATATACAAAAACTGGATGTTCCGTGACGAGAACATCCAGCTTTTTTGTCTGTTATTGTTATTTTTTCTTTTGATCAGCATACTGTGTTGTTTAGCTTCTATTGTTCATTTTGCTACGTGTAGATGTCTTTAGATGTCTTTGCGAGATATGGAGACGCCTTTGTACGCTGCGTTGGTTTCGCTTTGTTTTCCTTCGAACGTATACCTCTTCAATACGTTAACTCCACATCACCTGCTTCACCCTGCTTACTTCGCCAGCTCCCCAATCTCCTGCTCACTCAGCGCTCGATTATACATGCTCACTTCATCCAGACTCCCTTTAAAATACGCATCGGCAGCAAAGCGGCTTTTGCCCAGATAAGCTTCGCGGGTCATCAGATCATGCGGGTTAAAGGTCATTGCATCGTTACTTCCAGCTAGCTTGCCATTGATATACAACTTACCTGTATGACCAGACAGGGTAACAGCAACATGCACCCACTGTCCGGTAGGCAATGGAGATGGCGTAATCATGCTCTGATCCGTATTGTTCTGGTGAATAGTAAACTGCATTCCGGTTCCCTGTGAAGGCGTTAGGAACATGAATGCATTCATGCCATCCCCAAAATCCAAAATTCGCTGCCATGCCGCGCCGCCATTCCATTTCACCCAGCTGGCAAAGGTATAATCCTCTGCATCCGTAATGGTTCCTGGCAGCGCCACATAGCCTCCAGCACCATCCAGTGTAATCCCTGCGCCAGATTGGCCATACACATCGCGAGTTACGCCACCGATCAGCGTACCATCGTAATGGTTATAGGTGCTATCAACCACCGTCGTACCACTGGATTCGTTGAATGTATATTGACCCAGCAATGGGCCGCGCGCCTGCTCAAGAACGGTCACTTTGAAGTTTTTGTTCTTTTTGGCGCCATTTTTGGTAATGGTCGCGATCAGTGTAACACGAGCATTGCCTGTGCCTGCTGCTGGACGGGTCACTTTGCCCGTATCGGAAATGATCTCAGGCTGATTAGAGTGCCAGCTAATCTGTACACCCCGTGTTCCGCTCACTGGCAAATTCAGATCGTAAAATATCCCTTCCGTATTGCCCACACTCAGATCCTTGTCCACGGCTGAGACGAGCTGCTTGTCCTTCTGCACTTCAAGCTGACTCCCCCACACGCTAGTTCCTGCCTTGGATAACGCGGTCAGGGTCAGTACCGTTTTGCCAGAATCAGCATTCGTTTCATGCAAAAAGACACCCGTGTATAGCGTTCCAGCTACTGTTAGTCGTGCTGTATTATTGCCTTGAAGCTGCCACGTACCGTTCACATCGCCCGTAATCGTACCATCTGCGTTCAATGTAGCCGAGACAGCGTGATGAATATCCGCGCTAATATGCTTATCCTGTGTAATCCACTGGTAATCGCCCACAATCTCGCTGACGCGAACCTTTGCCTGCGGATTCTGCTCGCCTGCATAGCGGTATGGTGCTACGGTCAGCCAGCCATCGGCGTTCATAAACATCTCGTGTGTACGCACTTCATGCTCCTCACCGCGTCCGGGGAAACGGGAATGGAAGATGAGGAAATAGCGTCCTGTTTGCTCATCGTAATAAGCGGAGTTATGTCCTGGCGATACCGCTCCAACTCCACTGCCTGTACCTGGATCACCGATTTGGCGCTGGAATTGATAATTACCAATGATCTTCACTCCATACGGCTCGATCGAAACATCGTCAAACAGCGGCTTGGACGGATCGGCTTTTACAGTGGTCATATCGTTGCCTGCTGCATCGTAAAAGGGGCCATCCGGTGTTTTGGAGCGAACGACGCGCAGATTGTAGCCACCATTCGCATCCAGACCGCCAAATGAGAGGAACATATAATAATAATCCGTCTGCGGGCTGTAGAGCATATAGGCACCTTCGATCCGACTGTGGTTGCCGCCGATCAGCTTTTTGCCATAGCCCTGATCAGGCAATGGCTTCCCTGTTACCGGGTCCATCTGCATGACGAAAATTCCACCTGAATACGAGCCATAGACCATCCATAGCTTGCCGTCCTTATCATAAAATACATCCGGGTCAACCGTATTCGGGTGAATGCGCGCATCATAAATCGTACCATCCTCGCTAATCTGATCCCACATCCCGGATTTGAGGAAAATGCCTTTATCGCGGTACGGCCCTTCGATACGATCTGCTACCGCAATGCCCATCGCGGAGCGCGGCGAATCACCTTTGCAGGCGTTGTAGTACATATAAAATTTACCGTCTGCCAGCTGAATCACATCGGCTGCCCACAGGGTATCACTTTGCGCCCAGCTCAGTGCATCCTTTAATTCTGTGGTGACATTGGGAATCAACGGATTGCCATCTGCGACACCAGAAGAGATCATGCTCCAATTCATCAGATCAGATGATTTGGCAGAGGCAAGATGAGAACCGAATATGTAAAATTCATTGCCAACCTTAATGACGGACGGATCGTGAACCGAAGCTTCCTGATACACAGGAGCGGTGGTAGCTGTCTTCGCCGCGCTAGATGGATTGGAAGTAGCCGTATTTGAAGCAGTGCTTGGCGTAGCTGGGCTGGATGACGCTGTACTGGTCATAGCTCCGTCGGATGCTTCAGCAGCCGCGAATGTATCGTCGTCACCTGCGGCAGGCTGTGCTAACAAGGGAGCTGGGACAACTTTCACCGATGGATGGCTTACCGGAGCAGCAAGGATCGTTGTCGAAGGCAGCAGCATCGGGATGACCAGCGTAGCTGCAATAGCAGTACTAGCAGCTTGTTTACGGAAACTGGATGTCATACGAATCTTCCTTTCATAATTAAGGGAATAGGTTGGGTATAGATATGGCAAATGATGAGCAAAGACGATCACTTTTAAAGCAGGTGTTCCAAAATCTTGCTTCTTCTAATCTTAGATTAAGCGCTTACATAAATACGTTAAACTACACTGTTCCGAGGAACTAGGGATGATTTCGTCCGGTCACGTACGCTTTATTCGATGAAGCTAGACTTATCATAAAGGAATATTCTACCCTTTTTCAAGCATTAAATTTATAAAAATGCGAATTATAAATATATATATAAACTATATATGTACTGCTTAATATTTTTGTATTTGTTTAATGAGCTGAAATTTACTTATGTCTGAATGATCGTTCATGCGGTAGTTAGTTACATATAGCATATTGGTTAGATATTTCGATATCATCGACTCCCCGTCATCGTCCAGCTATCCAGCGAATAGGCTACACACCGCTTACGATCGCCTTACAATACAAGCATTCCTTGCTCATTCTATATAAGCGTCCGTTACTCACTCTAATCCTGTTGAATACACGGTAGTCTGCACGTATTTCCCACTACAACGCAAAAATCCCCCACCCTGCTACCTCGACTGTACCTGATGACTCTTCATCTGTACGACCGAAGCGGCGAAAATAGGGGATGATGCAGAGCGTAGCAGTATCCAATCAACTTACTGGATATACCGTCTTGCTCCAGCGAATTCTGTTTTATAGGCTGGGGTGTTGATCGAAATGATCTCCACCGTCTTACCTGCTTTGGGCGAATGCATCATTTGACCATTACCGATATACATCGATACATGGTGCACACTGCCCTTGCCTTGCTTGTGCGCAAAGAACATCAGATCACCCGGCTTCAGCTCATTCCAGCTGACCGCCTTACCCTCCTTGATCTGAGCGGAAGCATCACGTGGCAGACTGATTCCATGGAAGCCATAGATTGTTGATGTGAAGCCAGAGCAGTCGAATCCATACGCCGATACGCCTGCCCATAGATAAGGCAAGCCGAGGAAGCGTTTACCTGTCGCAATGACCTCTGCTGCTGTCGGCGCTGGCAGCTCCTTACTCGGATCGATCACCTTCACTGCGCTTTCCTTGAGCCAGCCTGTACGATAATCCGGTAAATGCACTCCGATCCAGCCATCGATGCGCTTGGTGATCGGTAATCGTGTATTAAAGCTCAGCTCCATCAGGTCGGTACGGCGATCCTCTCCATACAATGTGGTCGTTTTGTCCGACACGACTGCGATGGAACAGTTCGAATAGGAGGACGCCTCATTCACCGTGAGCATCTGTGCTTTGGGCATCCAGCCTGGATAACCGTAGCTGCTTTTCGGTGTTGACTGACCGACGACTGCGACATACGCCCAGTCACCCTTGACCTGTAGCAGACGAAGCTCCTGTCCGTATAGCGCCTGTGTTTCCGTTTTGCCAGTTAACCAGCGCCGCTTATCAGCGGTGTTCATCGCCTTCGTCCATGCGTTCATATCGACCGGACTTGTGAGCGATGGAGCATCCAGCTTGCGCGCCAGTCCCGGCTCTGTCCACAAGGTAGCAACCGCAACGTTCACCAGATGCTTACGTGCTGTCGCATTTGTTTTACAATCCAGATCTGTCACCGCCTGACCTCCTTCGGCTGCATTCGCACTGGCAGGTAGCCATGCACTCCATAGTAGCAGCACACTCATAATCCATAGGATCATCGCTGCTCCCGTCCGCCTGTGCAGTCGTCCCTTGCTCTGCTCGTTCATCTCGTCTGCCCCCTTCGGTATGCTCGTGCTGCTACTCCTCTTTGTCATCCTGTTGCCCCGACTGAACATCCTCATCAAACCGAATACATTGCAATAATTGAAAAATAGCAGCAAGTCCCAGCGCGCCCAACATGCCAGGAATATGCACGCCATGAAACATCTCAGCCAGCGTATAGAGCAGCAGCGTATTCCGCACAATCGCCACGACCTGTGTATGCCAGAAGGCGAGTGGACGCCGTAATAACGGATACAATAGCTCTGCTGTAGCTGGCTGAATGTAGATCGCCAGCATGAATAATCCGGCACTCGTCCAGATCGAATAGATCATCGCTGTGGTGCGACTATCAAACTTAATTAGATCGATAAACGAAGCAAGATAAAAAAATCCGTACGCCGCAAAGGAAGCTGCCGCAACGACAATGAGCAGCCCAACCGACAGCAATACAGTCATCGATACCCGATCAAATAAGCTGGATGGACGCATCATACCGCCCAGCGGATCGCGTGTGTCCTTCTCCTCATCCTCTGCCCGTGGAAAGCGGGCAAATTTGAAATAGGAGAATAAACAGATCAATAAAAAAATAACGATACATGTGCCGAGCAGATTTTTCTCGATATGCTTCCCGCTCCCTTCCTTTCATAACATGCGCTCCGTGCCATCCCCATTTGCTCAGGGGGTTATGTATTCCATACTATCACAAATACAAACCGCTTTCCTTTCTGTAAAATAATGGATTATTTTCATCGAGATATTCTATTGCTGTATGCCTGCTTTTCGCTTATTTTACATCGCCCATACGACGTATAAACGCGTAAAACTACCTGTAATAATCTAGTTTATGTAAAGCATCACTCTATTGTAAACAAGTTTTCACCGACTCGCGGACATGTCATAATATAAGTATCATTCAACGAAGGGATTGTACACGGATATGCCGCTGAATCATACTATTTATATCGCCTCCGAAGCACAGCAACCGATGGATTTGAATCTACTCTTTTTTGGCAAAGAGGAATGCTTGCCCGGACATGCATGGGGTCCCGGTGTGCGCGACTCCTATATTTTACACTATATTCACGAAGGCACTGGCGTATTTCGATTGGGAGATCACGAATATCATCTCTCTGCTGGCGAGGGCTTCCTGATTCCGCCGGATACCGTGGTGAACTACGAAGCAGACACCGAGCAGCCCTGGGTCTATTCGTGGATCGGCTTTCGCGGCTTGTATGCTCGCACCTTGATGGAGCGCGCCGGTCTGATTACTACCGAGCCAGTCTATCGCATGCCAGACGGGATGGAACATACGCTGAGTAACTTTTATGAGCTATTGCTAGAAACGTCAACCCAGCCCGCGGGTGATATCCATGCTCAGGGTATCCTGTATCGCATCATGTATGAGCTCATCTCCCGCCTACCATCTGCTGAACGTGGCGCCGCTCGTTCGCGTTCCAAGGAAATGCATATCCGACAAGCGATCGAATACATTGAGAACAGCTATAGCCAGAAGATTACGATTCTGGATATCTCGCGCTCGGTCGGTCTGGATCGAACATATCTATCCAGCCTGTTCAAGGAGCGCTTCGGTATGTCGCTGCAAGCCTTTATGCTGGAATATCGTATGAACCGCGCGATGGAGCTGCTGCACCATACGAGTCTCTCGGTTGGCGAGGTATCGCGCTCTGTCGGCTACGACGATCCATTTTTATTTTCAAAAATGTTCAAAAAGCTCAAGGGCATGTCACCGAAAAAGCTACGCAATGAAGCGAATTCGTGAGTGGAATGCGTAAGCATTTCGCCGCTATGCTAACACCATTCAGCATAGAATACCCTTTCGACATTTACCATTCATCTGCTTCGTCTACCAGCAAGACATTTTGCAAGCTACACCCACACCTACAACAACGGCGGACGATCCTGCATCAGCCCAGTAGGCGGTACACCCATCGTCTTTTTGAATATCCGGTAAAAGTACGACACCTCCTGATAGCCGAGAAACTCGGCAATCTCTGCCACCGTCAGATGGGACTCGGTCAGCATATACACTGCACGCTTCATACGCTCGTGATGTGTATATTCACTGATCGTCTGACCGGTTATCGTTTTGAATAAGGTCGCCGCATAGTTTGGTGTGCGCTGGATCACCTCTGCCAGTTGCTCCTTTCCGATGCGTGAGCTGTAATTTTGCTGAATATGACGTTTCATCTGTTCCACCAGACGGTGACGATCGTCTGAGATGATGCCGCGATCATATTCACGATTCAGCTCAACGAGCAGCTGGACAAGCAGTGACTGTGCCATGAGCTCATAATACGCGGGTCGCTCCTCCCACTGTACCGCAAGCTGCTTCAGCATGTCATGAATTCGCTCATAGCAGCCCGGCTTCATATGTATGGGCTGCTTACACCGAAGCAGCGATAGCGTCATCAGCGAGTCGGCATCAGGAGTTTTCGTTTCAGCCTCGCTATTATTCAATGCCTCACCCTGTGCAAAATCTACCGTTTGCTTCGTATGTACACGGGTTGGTACACTTTTGCCATAATAGGAGCATTGTGGCGGTACCAGCAACAGCTCCCCTTTTTCCATAATGTATTTCTGTCCATTCACCCAGTACACACAATTGCCATATGTGCATAGACTGAGCATATAATGTCCCCATGGCAGGAGCTGTTCCTCATACCAGTCCATATGGTGATCTTGCCGTACGTTATGCACCTTCATCGCGTCCAATCCTTTCTTTCCCCTTGCCACTCATTACGGTATGCTGGAAAAGAACCCGCAGTCGCTTTTCCAACCATTTATCGTACTATAGTGCACTCATCGTACCATATTTCATAGCGAACTGTGTGTATTACAGCTAAAATGAAATAGATAGTACAGGTTGTCGGTGAACGTTCCTTCCCTGCCCCGGGCTCAGGACGTGTTCGGACAGCCACCAATCAGAGGGCTGCCAGAGCAAGGCGATTGCAGCCTGCACATGCTAAGGAGGAACAGTTGGAATGCTGAGAACAAAGATTATTTGTACGATGGGACCTGCTTGTGATTCGATTGACATGTTGAAGGAAATGATTAAAGCCGGGATGACCGTAGCACGTCTGAATATGGCGCACGGTGAGCTAGAGGATCATGTCGCACGCATCCGCAATGTACGTCAGGCGGCGGCTGAGCTGAATACCTTTGTCCCGATTATGATGGATATTAAAGGCCCTGAGGTGCGGATTGGTAAGCTGAAGGAAGCTTCCTTCGAGCTGCGCACAGGCAACAAGCTCGTATTGACAACAGAAGAGATTCTGGGCGATTCCGAGCGTATTGGTGTAAACTATCCGCAATTGAACCAGGACGTACATCCAGGTGACCGCATCCTGCTGGATGATGGTCTGATCGATCTGACTGTACTGGAAGTGAAGGATAGCGAGATCGTCTGCGAAATCGTGAGCGGTGGTACAATCAAGCCGCGTAAAGGTGTCAATCTGCCCGGTATTCATACCTCGCTGCCAGGCGTAACCGAGCGTGACGTGATGCATATTCACTTCGGACTGGAGCAGAAGATCGAGATGATCGCAGCTTCCTTCGTTCGTAAAGGCGACGATATTCGTGAGATCCGTAGCATTCTAGCTCAACATGATGCACAGGATGTACAGATCTATTCCAAAATTGAAAATGCCGAAGGGATGGAGAATCTCGACGATATTATCGAGGCTTCTGACGGCATTATGGTCGCTCGTGGCGATCTCGGGGTAGAGGTGCCGATTCAGGATGTACCGGCACTGCAAAAGGAAATGATCGATAAATGTAACGTGGCGGGTAAACCGGTTATCGTTGCTACACATATGCTGGAATCGATGCAGGTGAATCCACGCCCAACTCGCTCTGAGGTGAGTGACGTGGCGAATGCTGTACTGCAAGGCGCTGACGTGATCATGCTATCCGGTGAATCCGCTGCGGGTAAATATCCGGTGCAATCGGTACAAACGATGGCAGCTGTCGCTCGTCGTGCCGAGAGCATGATCGATTATCAGGAGCAATTCTCTCGTAAAAGAGCGCTACAATCGACCAATATTACAGAAGTGATCAGTCAAGGCGCAGTGAGCGCATCACTGGAGCTGAACGCGAAGGCGATCATTATCTCGACAGAAAGCGGCTTTACCGCTCGTATGATCTCCAAGTATCGCCCTAATGCACCTATTATCGCTGTCACGCATAATGAAGCGGTACTCAATAAAGTATGCCTGCTGTCTGGTGTGATTCCGGTTCATGGTGAAGCGGTATCGACAACAGATGAGATGTTCGAGTCCGCTATCCGTAATGCGATCACAACCGGTCATATCGCTGCTGGCGATATCGTTGTGCTGTCTGCGGGTGTACCGATCGGACAATCCGGTAATACGAATCTACTTAAAATTCAACAGGTGTAATGCTCTGATTGATCATGACCATTTAGCCTGTTATGAACGTCAAACCACAAAATGCCGATCCTTTCGCGCTTGATGCGAGAGGGTCGGCATTTTGTGGTGCTCTTATTGTATTGAGAGATTGCAGACAGCATGTATTCATCATGATCGCTACGGGCAATCCATGAAAAATAGACGGGCTGTATTGGATTACACTTCGTTACACACGTTCAATCTGACGTGCAAACTCTACCAGTGATTGGGACATGCTATTCACGTCCTCCATCGAGGCGCTAAGCTGCTGGGTCAATGCCGCCTGTGTATGAGTCATCGTGGTCATCTGGCTAATATGCTCCAGAATCTGATCGATCAGCTCCTTCATGCCCTGCAAGCTGGATTCGATATTTTCCGTAGCACTTGCGCTATTCAGTGCTAGCTTCCGTACCTCATCGGCAACGACGCTAAAGCCTCTACCCAGCTCACCAGCGCGCGATGCCTCAATCGCTGCATTCAGACCGAGCATATTCGTCTGATTGGCAATCTCACGAATGAACATCGATATATTTTTCGTTTCATCGGCGCTTGTACTCGCTTTATGCGCGGCAGCGGTGGATTGATCCTGCACGACCGTAATATGCTGTGCCTGCTCGCTCACAGAATTGATAGCGGTCGTCATCTCACCGATCGATTGGGATAGCTGTCCGATACGGTCGGTCATCCCTGTCACAACCTCACTACGCGTCTGCTCATGCGTAATATCGCGCAGTGTACCTGCTATACGCAGTGGATTACCCTGCTCATCGTACGATGTACGTGCATTCGTCTCATACCAGCGATAGTCACCCTGACGATTGCGAATACGTGATCTTGTACTGAACGGACGATTCGCCTTATATCCAGCCAATAAATAATCGGCAAATTCCATATTCGTACGTTCCGCATCCTCAGGATGGATAAGCTGATTCCAGCTCGCCAGCTCATTCGGAAAATCACGCTCATCCTGAAAGCCCAGCGTCTTACGGAATTGTCCCGAATACCAGACCCGGTTATCCGGGCTGAGCGGATCACCGGCGACAATCTTCACTTCCCAAGGCGCTTCGACGAGCGCCTGATTGATCAGATCATAGCGATCAACCAGATCCGCCATCTGTTCATCCTTTTGCTTACGATCTGTAATATCGATAGAAGCACCCGATACACGAATCGGCAAACCTTTTGCATCAAGAATCGCTTTGCCTGCACTCTGTATCCAGCGAATATCTCCATTTGGTGTGAATACACGATAGGTGTCCTTGTAAAATTCTTGCCCTGTACGACCTTCCACATATTCAGCAATAAACTGCATCACACGCTGGATGTCGTCAGGATGCAAATATTGAGCAAAGCCTTCAATCGTATTCGGCAGCTGTGTCATAGTATATCCGCCTAACATTTTTCTAAACGCGTCTGACCAGATATACTGGTTGTCTGGATGAGTGACCTGTCCGCCTACCAGATACACATCCCATAGAGCAACCCCGAGCGCTCCAGACACGAGCTCCAGGCTCTGATTCAATTCGGTCTTCTGCTGTTCCACTTGATCAAAGGCATCGTTCAAAACACCGCATACCTCACTCAACTCAGCTGGCGCCTGCTGAGCAGCCAGTCTGGAGCCTGTATTGCCCTGCTTTGCCTGCTGTAACAGCTGATTACTTTGCTCTGTCAACCATTGAACCGATGAAGCTTGTGACTTACCCGATGTAAAAAATGGCATCTATTTATCGCTCCTTAACCATGTATTTATTCCTCAAATCTGATGCGTCAAATCCGAAATCGCACGAGCCATATGATTCACTTCGTCCATCGATGCATTGAGCTGCTCCGTTAAAGCAGCCTGCGATTGTGTTAGCGTCGTCATATTACTGATCTGGAACAGAATTTTCTCGATCTGGTCTTTCATTTCACCCAGACTCTTCTCGATATTTTCCGTTGCACCCGCACTGTTAATCGCCAGCTTACGTACTTCATCGGCAACGACAGAGAAGCCGCGACCCAATTCACCTGCTCTTGCTGCCTCAATCGAGGCATTCAAGCCTAGCATATTCGTCTGATTGGCAATCTCACGAATAAAGTTAGAGATATTTTGCGTTTCATCCGCACTCACCTTCGCCCGATTAGCCGCTTCCGTCGAATGCTCCTGCGCACCTGCCAGCTCCTGTGCTTGACTTGTGACCGAGTTGATCGCGATCGTCATTTCTGAGATCGACTGTGACAGATGGCTCATGCGCTCCGTCATCGCTTCAACGATCACCTCTTTATTTTTCTCAAAAGTAATATCACGCAGCGTACCAGCAACACGTAGTGGAACACCCTTCGCATCGCGGTTGGTCGTACCGTTAGCATGGAACCAGCGATACTCTCCATTTTTACGCTGTAAGCGATAATCGATATCAAATGGTGTACGTCCGCTATGATCCAGCATATGATCGGCAAAGGCCTGTACGACGCGCTCCGCATCTTCTGGATGCAGACGGTCACTCCAGCTGCTTAAAACGTTCGGGAACTCCTGCTCGGTTTGGAAACCTGCCGCCTCACGGAACTGAGACGAATACCAGATTTCATTTTTCGGATTCACCGGATCGCCGGCTTCGACAGTCATATCCCATGGCGCTTCCACCAGTGCTTTGCTGATCAGATCGTACCGCACGACCATCTGTTCAAGCTGCTGATCGCGAATATAACGCTCATGTACATCGATCAAGGCTCCAGTCACATGCAGCGGTAAGCCCTTCGCATCGCGCTCGGTTTCCGCTGTCGCGCGGAACCAGCGGTACTCGCCTGTTCTCAGTCGCAGACGGTAATGAATGTCGAACGGTGTACGTCCGCTATGGTCGGTTAAATGACCCATAAATGTGGCAAATACCCCATCCTGGTCCTCAGGGTGTAGACTGGACGACCAGCTATTCATCACATTAGGAAAATCCTGTTCATTTGTATAGCCAAGCAGATGACGAAGCTCATCTGTCCAAAAGAAAATGTTATTCGGATTGAGCGGATCGCCATCCTTGATCGCCAAATCCCAAAAAGCAGCCTGCATCGTGTTGTGCGTTAATTTCATGCACACAGACATATACTTGTTCTGTCTATGTACGCTATCCATCGCCTCGTTTACATTGTTGACAACACCAAGAATAGTCGGGTCTTGCGTTTGCACCTGTAAGCGAGTGGACGGTTTCTTTACTAGCTGTCCTGTAGCATCAAGTAGCGGCTGTAGATCAGAAGTATTGCGTTTGGCGGAAAAAATAGACATTGTTCTCATATTCTCCTTTGAGCAGCTCAGCTTCCGAATAAATGACTCTCCATTGCTGCCGCTGCTTAAAATGTTTATCTTAGCTGGCAAGTACATACATCTTGCCCTGCGAAAAACCTGATCTTCTTGCTTCGTTGGCTTTAAATGTAGTCGTATGTATGCTGTTAGAAGTCATTGGTATTAGAGTGGGATCGGTGATGTATAGTAGTTATGCGGTAGGGCTACGGACTACGAAAATGGAAGAATTCCCCGCCATGCTAAGGCAGACGGGGCTTATGGTGAACATGCAAATAAAAAGGATGATTCTTATCATTGAATCTGTATAGATGAAGCAGCAACGAATCTCAGAGCATAGCTCCTCAAATTTGCTGTGCCAGGTCTGCGATAGAGCGTGCCATATGATTAACCTCATCCATGGATGCATTTAATTGTTCGGTTAATGCGGCCTGTGATTGGGTGAGTGCCGTCATATTGCTAATTTGGAACAGGATCGTTTCAATCTGATCTTTCATCTCGCTCAAGCTTTTTTCGATATTCTCTGTTGCTCCGGCGCTGTTAATCGCCAGCTTACGTACCTCGTCTGCAACGACGGAGAACCCGCGTCCCAGCTCGCCTGCTCTTGCCGCCTCAATCGATGCATTTAAGCCCAGCATATTCGTCTGATTGGCAATTTCACGGATAAAGTTGGAAATGTTCTGCGTTTCATCAGCACTGACTTTAGCGCGATTGGCTGCTTCAGTAGAATGCTCCTGAGCACCAGCAAGTTCCTGAGCCTGTCCGGTTACAGATTGAATCGCTGTTGCCATCTCAGCGATCGACTGGGATAATTGCTCCATTCGAACGGTCATAGCACTCACAACGGTATCTTTATTTTTCTCAAACGTAATATCACGGATCGTACCTGCTACACGTAGCGGCAATCCCTGCGCATCACGGTTAGTGGTGCCTCCAGCATGGTACCAGCGATACTCACCGCTTTTGAGCTGCAAACGATAATCGATGGAAAATGGTGTGCGTCCTGTATGATCGTTCAAGTGCGCTGCAAAAGCGTCTAATGCCATTTCTTTATCTTCTGGATGCAAGCGATCGCTCCAACTACTGAGTATGTTGGGAAAATCACGTTCATCCTGAAAGCCTAATGTTTGACGGAACTGAGTAGACCACCAAAATTCATTATTCGGATTGATCGGATCACCTGCTTCTACGATCATATCCCACGGTGCTTCGACCAGTGCCTTGTTAATCAGATCGTAACGAGTAGCCAGTGCAGTCAGCTCATGATCACGCTTGCGCTGCTCGTGTACATCCAGTAGTGCGCCCGCAATACGAAGTGGAACGCCTTTCGCATCACGGATCGTCGTACCTGTTGCGCGGAACCAGCGATATTCACCTGTTTTCAGTTGTAGACGGTATTGAATGTCGTATGGCGTTTTACCGCTATGATCTAGCAAATGATCGCCCAGCGCCTGCATTACCCAATCTTTGTCCTCCGGGTGGAGACGGGATGCCCAGCTATCGAGCACGTTCGGGAAATCCTGTTCATTGGTATAGCCCAGCATCGCGCGGAATTCATCTGTCCATGTGAACGCATTGTTCGGATTGACAGGATCGCCTGCTTCAACCTCCATATCCCAGAGACCGATATGAATTGCCTTCGTTACCAGATTCATACGCAGTGCCAGATAATCCTTTTCTTCACGAATCTGACCGATCGCTGTATTGAGCTGGTGTACAATATTTTGTAGAGTAGGATCATCACTCTGTAGTTGCAGCTTTCCGGAAGATTGCTGAGGATGCTCTGCCAGCTGTGTTGCAGCCTGAAGTAGGGTTTGAAGCTCTGTGAAATTGCGTTTTGCAGCGAAAATGGACATCGTATGAATACTCTCCTTTGGGCGGTCGAGCTAGATAGGTTACACTTTGTAGCTTCCGCTTGGTAAAATAATAGAAGCCGACCTAACCGAGTACATCCTTCTGTCACGTCAATCCTCTATTGTTGTTGTAGTATTAAGATAGTGATTTAGTCATTACTATAGTCTATATTCGTACTTTATCCTCAATTAATTATGAGTCTTTTTACCTATTATTCGACTAAATGAAACATTTTACGATATTTTTTCTTCAAATTTTACATATTTTTATAGAAAAGGATGGGAATTCATCAATTTATTAGTCATCCTGCATCAAACAGCTAAACTATGCTGTTAGCGGAACCTATTTATTGAACCCGTTCAGGAGGTGAGATCATGCAGCCATTTACCGAGCGTGTCGTCCAGATCATTCACTCGATTCCACCCGGTAAGATCATGACGTATGGACAAATTGCAGCTAGTGCAGGAAGTCCACGGGCAGCCCGACAGGTCGTGCGTATTTTACATGCGATGAGTACTACCCAGCAGCTGCCCTGGCATCGCGTGGTGAACAAGCACGGCGAGATTGCGCTGGGTGATCCCGATTCGGCAGAGGAACAGCGACTTCGATTGGAGGAGGAAGGCATCACGTTCACGCTGGAGCAACGGATTCCATTGGAGCAGTATCGCTTTGAGCCCGATCTGTCAGTAGAAGAAGTGAGTAACGAGGAATAGGGCAATCCTGCTTTCTCTATACTATTTTCTCTATATATGTGTATTGTCGTTTCTGTATATGTATTTTCTGTCTTTTTATGTCCCTTATCTATCGCATAACAAAAAGCCTGCTCGGCGGATCGAGCAGGCTTTTGGTGTGAGATCAGCAATCGTTCCCGTCGGTAGGACGATAAGGCTGATCTTTAATATACAGCTATAACGTTCATGTACATCAACATTCATCTCCATGTATGCCCTCCAAAGTTGGCGGACGAAGGACAAGAATGCTCGCTACATCCAAGTCTATCTCTCACGCATACACGCTTATCGTGCAGGTGTATAGGAGTCGAGCAGAATGCCTGGAGCCAGCGCTTTGATCGAATGAGGAACACCTGCGGGGATGACAAGTGCCTTACCAGCGCTAAGTTCATGCATCTGTCCGTTGATGGCAATCTCAAAGCGTCCCTTCATGCAGTAGCTCATCTGCTCATAAGGATGGGAATGCTCACTACTCTTGGAACCTGCTTCAAAATGAACCTCCATCATCATCATGGCTTGACCTGGCTCAAATACCTTGCGCCGTATACCCGGCTCTACCATTTCCCAGATTCCAATATTACTCAGGCTTGCATTAATCATCCCATACAGCTCCTTTTCGTCATATTTTATCAACTTCAATGTCAGGTTAGAGTCATAATAAGTAACTTAATTATGAGAAACATGTCCTTATTATTGAACTCATCTGCTAACTTGTTGGTTTTTAGTTGGAAGTAATGATTGATATCCATAGTAACATGTTTGAAAACAAAGATATAGTGTATTCAATCACAAAAAATAAAACGATTATATAGTTACTTTATACTAGAATCCATATAAAAAGTCGATTTTTAGCGTTTTAAATACGATAAATAGTCACATTATTAAGCTTTCAGGCATTTTATATCACACATTGTCATATACCTGACACAATATCGTCACATTATTTCATATCCATTTGGGTTTTATTTGGTTTTTACAAGCGAGTATTTTAAAGAATGAAGCATCAAGATGAGAAGTTTTTGCATTGACTGGAGGATAGATGAATAAACGAACGATCAATCGTATAAATATACAAAATATGCATTCCCAAATCGTTTACAAGAAACGTTGGAAATGCATTTTATCCAGCGGTTTTTATTCCATTAAAAGGAATAAAAACCCATATTATGCTACCTTTATCATGCTGTTCATGAAATCAAATCCGGGTGTTACACCTTATTTATACATTTTAGTAACTTAAAGATATATTAACAGGCAAATTTGTTACTTATAAAGCAAACTTTGCGTTATAAGTCTATCGCATTTTAAAAATACATCCTATAATCATTATAGATTACACGCTAGATGACGATATAGATAGTAACTATGATGAACATTCGCGATACGTTGCTTCTTTAATCTAAGAAAGAGCACCATATATTCTAGTGCATCGTCCTCATCCATACATATCATCTTGCCAGCTAGTTGACGACTTCTGCATCCAACCCCAACGCTGACCGGTGATAATTCCTGAACAGATGGAAGTGACCACATTGAGGCTATTACCGATTACTTCGCTCCAACCCGGAATGCGATTAGCCAGAAAAATCTTTAATGACGAAGGTGTCATTCTGCTTAAAGAAGGCGCAGAGTTATCCGCTGGAATCATCCGAAAACTATATAATCACGGGCTGGACTACGTCTATATTCAGGATAAGGATACGGATGATGTCACGGCTAATGATATTGTCTCCGCCGAAACTAAGCGCAAGGCGCTGAAGGAAATACGTACACATTTCTCCAGTATTGCCGATCCACGTGTCCAAAAGTCCTCTTACCCGATCATTGGCAAAACCTTTACAGGCATCGTGGATTCTATCCTCATGGAGCTTAGTGACAACCCCGAAGTGATGGTTATGCTGATGAGCATGCATACGAAGGATCACTATTTGTACCATCATTCTCTGAATGTGTGCATCTACACCCTCCTGCTTGGCAAGGTTCATGGCTACTCCGTCGATGAACTGCGTGTACTCGGAATCGGTTCCTTACTACATGACGTGGGTAAAGCTCATATTCCGAACGAGATTCTGTTTAAGCCCGGTCTCCTGACAGATGACGAATATAACACGATCAAGCTACACACCGAATATGGCTTTAAAATTTTAAAAGATGAGCCGGGCATTCCGCTTCTAGCTGCTCACTGTGCCTATCAGCACCATGAACGTCTGAACGGTAGCGGTTATCCACGCGGTTTAACCGAGCCCGACATTCACGAATATGCCAAATGGATCGGAATCGCCGATTCATATGATGCTCTGACTACCAGTCGTGTATACCGCGCTGCCATGCTGCCACATCAGGCACTGGATGTGCTGTATTCTGGCTCTGGCACACTCTATGACCGCTCTATGCTGGAAGTATTCAAAAGCCGGATTGCTATTTATCCGATTGGTGTAACCGTCACACTAAGCAATGGCTACAAAGGCGTGGTTGTGCATATTCACACCGCCATCCCACAACGACCGATTGTGCGTATTCTATTTAATGAAGCAGGCGAACGTCTGCAAGCACCATTTGACCTGGATCTGCTCGCCCACCATTCCGTTATGATTACAGCGGTAGAAGGCATGAACGCCCATATGCCTTCGCCCACCGTCTAAATAGATGCCATTACAACAGTAACAGCTCACGTATATCCTGCTCAGTCAGTGACGACAATTGCGCCTGACCGGGCTGGATAATCTCGCTGACCAGCTCACGCTTGCTGTGCTGAAGCTCCAATACCTTCTCCTCTACGGTTCCCCGTGTAATTAAGCGAATCACCTGTACCTTACGCTGTTGCCCCATGCGATAGGCACGATCTGCCGCCTGCTCCTCCACTGCCGGGTTCCACCACAGATCATATAAAATGACCGTATCGGCACCTGTCAGATTCAGTCCTGTTCCTCCAGCCTTCAGTGAAATGAGAAACACTTCCTTTTCCCCTGCATTGAATCGATTGCATAGCTCCAAACGCTCGGCTGACGCTGTACTACCATCCAGATAAAAGAATGGAATATGACGCTCCTGTAGCTGTTTTCCAATCCGCTTCAGCATGCCTGTAAATTGAGAAAAGACGAGCATTCGTCTTCCTGAATCTCGATAATCCTGTACGAGCTCCAATAGCTGCTCCAGCTTACCTGAGCCACCAGCATAATCCTCAACGAATAAGCCGGGATCACAGCAGAGCTGGCGCAAACGGGTCAGCCCGGCAAAGATACGAATCTTCTGCTCCGATTGATCGGGATCATACAGATGCTTGAGGGCATCCTGCTGTAATTGAGCGAGATACGCAGCATAGAGCACTTTTTGCTCCGGTAATAGCTCGGATACGAGTGTAATCTCCTGCTTATCCGGCAGCTCATGCAATACGTCTGTCTTCATCCGTCGCAAAATAAACGGACTCACACGGCGAGCAATCGTATCTGGCAGCAGATCGTTGAATTCACGCCGCGTACCAAGTAGACCCGGCATCACGATGCTCATAATCGACCATAGCTCTTGCAGTGAATTTTCAATCGGTGTACCGGTTAGTGCGAAGCGATGCTTGGCTTGAATGTCCTTTACTGCTCTGGCGGCATGCGTCAGCGCGTTTTTGACATTTTGCGCTTCATCCAGAATCAGGGTATGGTAGGCATGGCTTGTCGCCAGCTCACGATCCTGTCGCAGCAGCGGATACGAGGTAATGACCACATCAATCGGCTGTACTATAGATTCTTTTGCCGCCGAGGATGTCGCTTGTTCGGTAGAGATAGACATCGCTTCCATGTCTGGCTCCTGTGCCAGTACCTGTTGCCAGCGTGCCGTACGCTCCGCCTTGTTACCATCGACCAGCAGTACACGCAGCTCTGGTGCGAAGCGCTGTAGCTCGTATTGCCAGTTATACATCAGCGAGGCTGGCGTGATGACCAGCACCGGTCTGCCACTACGACGAAGCTCGCTCTGCATAGAGACGATAAAGGCAATACTTTGCAGCGTCTTACCGAGTCCCATATCATCTGCGAGAATCCCACCAAATCCATACCGAGCGAGCGTACGCATCCATTGATAGCCTTCATGCTGATAATCGCGTAGCACTGAGTCGAGTGTAGCAGGCACCGCCTCATGCTGACGTTCAGGCTGCTCCATACTTTCTAACAAGCGCCGCAGGGAGCGATCAAAGCGAATCGCTTCATTTTCATCACGGCGATCCAGCTGTTCTAAGCCATACAGCACAGGCAAGCGAAATAATACGCCTTCCTGCTCGTCCTGTGTGCCTGTACCGGGCGCTGCCATGCCTGTACGACGAATAAAGTCAGCAATCTGCCGAAACGCCTGATCCTCCAGCGGGAGAAAGGCGCCGCTTGGCAGACGATGATACCGCCTCTGCTCCTGTAATGATGCTAGTACCTGTAAAATTTCCGATTCCGGAATTCCATCCAGTGCAAACCGAATTTCCAGCCAATCATGCCGCTGATCGGTCTTCACGGTTAGCTTGGGCGGAGATAATGGATTTTGCAGCATCGCCTTCACAATCGAGGTCGCATACACCTGTAGTAGCTTCTCCAGACGAGGCACGATATGATACAAAAACGTATATTCCGCATCCTCATCGGTTAAAAAGTAACCACCCTCGGTCACCGTAAAATCAGCTTCCTCCATCAACTGCAAAATCTGCGCTTCTCGTTCACCATCGCGTAGCACGATCCGATCCTCATCCTGCCCTTCCTGCTCTAGCTCCAGCGGATTGATGATCAGACTACCATATTGAAACTCCAATCCAGCGAGCAGTCGGTCACGAACCCGATCCAGATACAATCTTGCCTGTAACGGCGTCTGCGTCACTCGATTGGAAACCGAGCGTGTCAGATGCACATTGCCCAGCTTCATCAGCTCAGGCACCACCTGACGGACAAATGGCTCGAGCTGTGTAGCAGATACATGAAGCTGCTGCTCGTCCTCTAACAGTGCGGTCTGCCGAAGCAGGCGCTGTAAGCCTCCCAGCCTTCGACATAGCTCGCCATCCAGCTCGACCAGCTCTGCACCGTTCAGCACCGCCTCATACGCCTCCAGTACAATTAAGGGCTGCAAGCCCTGCACACGCAGTACATAATGCTGTTCGTGCAGCTTGCTGTCTGATTTTAACGAAAGCGAAGGCAATTCCGACTGATCCAGCTCAAATTGAAGCGGTAGCATATTCGATGACCAGATGATCGGTAGCTCCTTTCCGTCCTGCTGTGCCACATAGACGGAGCGACATTGACGAAGTGCGGATACTAGCGTCGACCAGTGCGATACCGGCACGGACAGCATTCGCTCACCCTGTCGTCCAGGCTGATTACGCGTCGCTGCCGACTCCGCAGGTAGCTCGTCCTCTGCGATCTGGATTAACTGACGTAGCACACGATCATCCCCTGCGGCAAAGCTATGCAGCTCAGGATCATACGCAAATCGGGCTGTTACATGATAGCTCTCTCCCCTACGAATACTGTCCAGCAACCGCCGAATATGACGGACGATAAATGTCCGTGTCAACCCCATACGCAGCTCGATCCCGATTCGATATTGCCCGTTACCCGAGGCGAGCGGATGGCAGATCACATCCAGTGCAAGTGCGTCACGCGTTTCCAGATAGCGACGGCGAACCGCAGCACGGCGCGGCGCTTCGGTGAACAGATGCAGCAGCTCATTCGTTAGCTGCTCCTCCTGGGCATATCGGTCTTGCTCAGCATGTGACGCTGGATAGGTGGTAACTTCATCGGCGGATGAATGCGATTTTGACGTTCTATCCGTAGCCTTACTAGAAGAAGCATATTGCTGCCTGGATGTAGCATCTGCTGTATTTCGCTGCGACCTACTCCCCTGTGGTGACACTGCGGCAGTGGGCGCGATGAGCAGGGGTGGCTCTCCACGCTGCTCACATTCATGGATATAGATCAGCACTGCTGCAATATGCTGGCAATGATAACGATACGAAGCGAGCGACGGACAGGAGCAAGAAGCTTGAATCTGCTGCTCCTCGCTCACACGAATCTGTACATGCTCCACTTCCCCTCGTCTGCTCTGCACGACGGCTTCATACTCACCAGACTCATCATCATAGCGTGTGAAGCCTACCTTACCTGCACGATACATCGTCATTCCTTTATGATAAGACGTTGATCCACATAAGCGCTGAATGGACTGCGTCTGAATAGAATAACTCATCGTCCGCTCCGTATAGAGAGAGCTACCGGACATATCATTGAGATGATTGAAAGGATCATCGAGTTGTTAGACATAAGTACACTCCTTTGGACAAATAGCTTATCTGTATGATCGCTGTAACCTGTTGGCATGATCGTTATTTTATGGTCATTATTTATTGTACGTTTTATTATGCCATAGTGTCAGCGACAGCCAAAACAAAACCCTTTGCATGATTCGCAAAGGGTTGGTGATAAGGGATGTAGTTAGGGACAAGCTAGGATCGCGCTATCGTCATTTTATGATTATTTTAGCTATCATTTGTAGTTTGATGCCCACTATTCATTACTATTGATACAGCTGCTACAGCGATTCGTATCCAAATCAAAGGCTCCGTATGACTATACATATCCCTTGGCGCTTTCTTTAAGCAAACTGTTCACGATGTTGCTTGAGCTGCTTCATATGCACACCTGCACGGCGCTTATACACAATCGTACCTACAATGGCTAACCCGATCACTGCATAAAATAGTGGAGACGAGATTGCCAGCATCTGCGAGGTGCTCAGTACATTGATCAGCATTAGCTTCAAGCCTGCTTCAACTACCAGTGCAACGCCCCACAGCAAGGTTAGACGACGCATCACCTGACGGAAATATGGATACTCCCAGTTACGCTCAGGATCTACACCTTTACTAAAGCGACTCGCCATATGATAGATCAGTGGACGCTTCAGCAGTAACGAACCGAGAAAGGCCAATCCGATCACAACGGTAACAAGCGATTCACGCATCAGGAGCAGCTTCTCACTGCCACCCATCAGCACCATAACGAGACTAAGCACAAAGCCCGCCAGCATCAATCCATTGAATACGTCCATCTTGCGGTGACGTGCCAGGTGGATCAGATTATCGATCAGCGGAATCATCATGACGATGGACAATGCCAGTACACTTCCGATATGTGGCGCAAGCCATACATATCCTAGCCACGGGATCAATCCATTGATAATGAGGTTGAATAGAATTTTACGGCTTTTGAGTAATGTTGACATGATTGTCAGCTCCTGTTCGAGGTTGGTACATTCATCTTAAAATAATTCGAACATTGCTGAATCTACCGCTAGATGGATTCCAGCTCAACCTGTAGGTGGAGATGTGTGTTCTAGATAGATATCCCATTTTTAAGTTATTTTATATGTAATTTACAAAATAATAATACTTATATAATGATACGAATATATGATCAATACATCATATGATACATACAGGAGGAATTTTTACTTATGAAACCATCTTCATTTAAAAAAGCAGTTGTTGCTGCAAGTACTGCTGCTGTACTGGGTCTGCCATTACTGACAGGCTCGCTGGATGCCCATTCGGCATGGGCGGCTGGCACAAAAACTATGCCTCCGGCAAAGACTCAGGCCGCTGCACCTGCAAAAACGCCAACAACGACACCTGCCAAAAACGGGGTTACTCCTAAAAATGTCGTGCTATTCATCGGCGACGGGATGGGTGAAGCGAGCCGTAATGCGATTCGTTATGCAACCGTAGGCAAAAACGGCACACTGGAAATGGACAATATGCCTGTGACAGGACTGGTGCGCACTAGCTCCAGCGATCATCTCGTAACGGATTCCGCTGCCGCAGCGACTGCGATCGCAACGGGTGTAAAATCCTACAACGGCGCTATCGGCGTCGATCCGAACAAAAAGCCTGTGACAACGATTATGGAGCTTGCTAAAAAAGCAGGCATGTCCACAGGGGTAGTCACAACCAGTCAGGTGACCGATGCGACAGGCGCAGCCTTTGGCGCGCATGTGGAGAACCGTTCGGCACAGAGCGATATCGCCAAGCAATATATCGAAAACAGCAAAATTGACGTACTGCTCGGTGGTGGCGAGGACTTCTGGTATCCAAAAGGAACAGCTGGCTCCCATCCTGATGCACCCGCAGAAGATCCAACTGAAGCCAGCAAAGGCACACAGGGCAATCTGGTAGAGCGCGCGAAGCAGCTGGGCTATAACTATGTAACGAACGATTCCGAGCTAAAAGCAGCGAAAAACGGCAAGCTGCTCGGTCTGTTCGCCAATGAGGAAATGTTCCAGGCACATAACGAGGTGGGTAACCAGTACAACCCAATCGTATCCCTGCCTGATATGACAACCAAAGCACTGGACGTGCTGTCTCAGAACAAAAAAGGCTTCTTCCTGCTCGTTGAAGAGGAAGGCACAGATGAAATGGCGCATGACAACAATGCAGAGCTGACAATCAAGGCAGGACAGCAGCTGGACAAGGCGGTAAAAGTAGCAAAGGATTATGCGAAAAAGCATCCTGACACACTTGTACTTGTTACGGCTGACCACGAAACAGGCGGCATGGTCATCGAAGGCCCGGATGATGAGGATGAATCTGGCGATGGTCTGTCCAAAGAAGATGGCCCATTCACTGTAGCTGGCTCAGAGGAGCAATTTTTCATCGACTGGACAACTGAAGGACATAGCGCGGTGGATGTAGCACTGACAGCAATGGGTCCAGGCTCCGAGCAATTCGTCGGCAACTACCAGAACACAGCGATCCACGACAAGCTTGTGAAGCTGTTGAAGCTGAAATAACACGCTTTTACTTGATATCAAACCATAAAGAGAACGATGTAAAAGACACGGATGCTGTACGCAGCAGATCCGTGTCTTTTTATCTAATACTGTTACCTGTGTAAATACGCTCACCTGTAGCACGCAATGCACCGTTCATCAAATCTTTTGATTAATGCGGCTTCATCAAGCGATACTGCATCACAGGCGCTTGCTCCTGTCCACCAACCACATCGATCAGCGCCTGATATAGATTGGGCGGATATTCAGCAATCCGGTGGCACAGGTACAGATACCATTCCTGTCCATACGTCAGATACACGCGTACCGGATAGCTCTGCTCTCGTAGCTGTACAGCTAGCTCTGGACGAATGCCATAGAGCAGCTCCAGTTCAACCGATGCGGCACCCTCCCATGAATAGAGAAGTAGGCGATCGATTAGCAACTCATCGTAGGTAGCTAACGAAATCCGACAACCACGCTCTACTGCCAGTTCAAATAGCTGCACATAACGATCATCCAACTCAGCCGAGCGTGATAAGGCAAGTGTATCCGGTTCCTCGTAGGCACCTTTAACGAATCGAACACGAATATCCTGCGCGAGCAAGCGACTCGCATCCTCCCATGTACGGTGCAAATGTGCCTGTAGCGTAATTCCGATCAACGGATACAGCGCCACCGCTTGACGATAAATAGCCAAAATCGCAGCGGTCTTGGCCGATTCCTCCATACTAATAAACAGCTCAATCCCGTACATCTGCGATAGCTCGCCCAATTGCAGCACATGCTGGAGAGCCAGCTCGTTATCTACAAGCAGCCCGATGTGCGATAGATCGAACGATACACGTCCACCGATCCCCTGCTCGCCCAGATCAGTGAGCACACCCATTAGCTCTGCTGCGGCTTGCTGACAATCTGCTCTTGAGACTGTATTTTCACCGATATATTCCAGCGATACTGCATAGCCTTCACCATGTAGAAGCTCGGCGACTTCTAATGCGTTTGCGCGCTGTTCTCCGGTCACATAGCGGGCGGCTGCACGCTGTAGTAAAGCATACAGCTGCGGCTGATGCTCCACCTGCATTTTAATATCGGGTCGACGTGCAATCGCCTTCAGCGCAGTCGCGGCATCGATAGCTAACTGCTGCTCACGGTTTATTGTATTTTTCATTATTCATTCCTCCCTTTCCGTACACATTACCGGAGCAGGAAAAGAAAATATTGTACAAAATTGCTATTCTACGCTTGCAGCCTGTTACATCACCGATACTCGATATTGACGCGGGGTAACGCCCACCACTCGCCGAAACATGCGTGTAAAATGACTCTGATCATAGAAGCCTGCCTCTGCCGCGACCTCCACGATCGGACGCTGGAGATGAAGTTCATTTTTAGCATAGTTGATGCGCAGTAAATTCTGATACGCATGTGGGGGAAGATGCTGCCACTGCTTGAACAGGCGGATAAGATGAAAACGGCTAATCGAGGTGATCTGTTCCAATTCCTCCAGCAGTATCGGACGCAGAAAATGCTCCTGCAAATACTCCTGTACGATACCGACATATTTACGATCTGTCTGTAGGGTAAACTGATGCTCCTGGTCACCATCTTCTGCACCTGTCAACAGCTGTACCAGCGAGACCAGCGCGGTTTCCGTTTCCAGTGGCTCTCGTCCATGTATTAGCGCCTGCATCGTCTGCTCCATCTGCAAGGTGCAGGCTGCATTTTTACGCTCGGATAGCAAATATGGAATGTGAATCTGCTGTAATTCACGCTGCTCCAGCCCCTGTAGCCATGCTGGATCGATAAACAGCATATCATAGCTCCATGCCAGTCCCTGCTGCGGATGGCAGGCATGGAGCATCTCCGGTGGGAAGGTGATCATCCGTCCCTGCTCCACCTCCCACAGCTTGCCATCACACCAAGCATTCGTATGCCCGCTATGAATCCATCCGACCGAGTACTCCTCGTGAAAATGCCGATGATACGCCAGCTCATCCGCACGACAACGCTTGCCTTCCACAAAAGGAAGCGCTGGATGGCGATAAAAAGTTACATCCGTCATGGCTTCTGCTCCTTTCCCTGTTTCCGTTACCTAACGTCTTCCTCCCAGTATAGAAAAAAAGGATCGAACGAGGCAATCATTGCCTGCTCGATCCTTTTCTATTCTCTTACATTCATGATTCTAAATTCATCTCAGCATCATCGTATTATTGCTGCAACGCGTCCAAAATATGACCGTTCACTGTGGAGTTTGCCAGCAGTCCGATGTGCATCACGCCATAAATGCGAATATTGTTCGCACCGTCCAGATTGGACAGGTAGTTGCTTACGACCTGATCATTGATCGAGTAGATCGATGTAACATTCACGCCCGCAGGCGCACTGTTTGTAGTCAGGCGATTCGCACCACCCAGCGTGATCAGCTTATCGACTTTGCTTGCACCACCATAGTTCAGGATGTAGTACAGGCTGTTCGCACCGCCCATGCTATGCGCCACAATGTTAACCTTAGTGCTACCTGTACGTGCCAGTACATCGTCCACCAGATTACGGATCGCGGCAGCGTTTAATGTCTGTACGCCATTTTTCGTTGGCAGATCGATCGCATACATTTCGTTAGAAGACCAGCCCTGACGAGCCAGGAAGCTCTCGATAAAGGTAAAGTTACTTGCCGAGCCACCCAGACCGTGTACGAAAATAATCGGTGTATGGGTCGTTGCTGCCTGAGCAGGCTTCACCGCTCCAGTGGCACCTACCAGTGCGAACAACAATACCATACATGCAGCCAGACGCAGGGAAAAGATTCGTTTCATCATTATGTATTCTCCTTTTTTCATGATTATGTTTGTGATGATCCTATGTACCTCAGCGACATTTCAGTTACCTGGACGACATGAAGCTTATTCCCTTGATTCTCATTTCACCTCACTAATCATTTAGGAATTATCTTGCTCATTTACTATATAATAACCTTACTTAAAATGTAAAATAATTACATACATTATCACAAAAATCCTCGTTGCACACCTTAGGCGCAACGAGGATTCGTTATTGTAAAAGCTTATATTATGACATTTTTGACATAAGAATAATTACGGCTGTACAGGCGTGATCGTAAACTCGAATGTGATGTCGGTTTCCGATGGGATCTGATACTCATCATGTACCGGAGCGCCCCAGCTATCGTCACCGCCAACACCCATTTGCTTGCCTGCTACCGTCACGACGGTATAGTGTACCGGTGGCAGCTCATACAGATGTGCCGCACTTTCCAGCTCCAGCGCCGTGTATGGCAGGATGCTGCACTCGACTGGAGCCGTTGCCGGAGATGTGATCCGCAGTCCACGCTGCCCATCATCTGTAATCTCCACACGACGTACGCCAGTACGATTACCAAATTCCTGTGGTACCACATAGCCCGATACATTGTCGGCTACATCATTGCTGAATGTACCGAGTCGCGCACCAAAGGCACGGTCGATATAGTTTTCTTCTGGTCCCATCGCATACCAGTCCAGATGATGGCACTCTGCTGGGATTTTGAACGAGAGCGCTACCGTTGGTACATTTGGCAGACCTGCCACACCGCTATAGCTTGATTTCACATGCAGACGACCATCATTGTGTACCGTATACACGGTTGTCATTTTCACATCCGCATGGATGCTAAATGCGTACTCAAACGTTACCGTTACGTGATCAGCTGCTTTGTCCAGCTCCATCTTCGTGCAGCGGCGTGCCAGACTAGCAGCCAGCCAGCTTGCCGATGTGAAGTTCTGTCCTGCACCACGGTCGTTGTCTGTTGTGGCGCGCCAGAATTGCGGCGCTGGAGGTGCAGAGATGTACTCACGACCACTGTAGCGCAGGGACGTCAGGCTACCTACTGCACGGGAGAACATGATGCTAAAGTGCTCGCCATGTACACCCACGTTCACATCGCCCTCTGCAATGCGAAGCTCGCCTGTTACGAATGCTTGAGGAGCTGCTGCTTCGCCTTCAACGATGAATACATGCTCGCCAAAGGATACCTCGTAGCCTGCCTCTGCCCACAGCGTTGCTTCCTTCAGCACCAGTGCTGCATGAATCGCATACTCGCCTGCTTCAGTTGCTGCCTGTGGTAATGCTACCTCGATATGACGCTCTGTACCTGCGGGTACATCGACTGCCAGTGTTTGCTCATGGACAAGCACACCTTCGCGGTAGACACGGTATTGCAGATCATAGGCTTCTGTACCGACAAACAGATTCTCATTGCGGATCGTTACACCGTTTTGATCTGGAGTCAGCTTAATATTTTGATACAGGAATTTGACCTCCTGCATTTTTGGAGATACTTTGCGATCGGCGTACACGATACCATCTGTACAGAAACCATAATCGGTTGCACGATCATCATAGTCGCCACCATATGCCAGGTACTCATCGCCATAGCGATTTTTCTTCATGACCGCCTGGTCGATGTAATCCCAGATAAAGCCACCTTGATACAGCTCATATTTATTTTCCAGTTCTGTATACTTATGCATACCACCAACCGAGTTCCCCATCGCGTGCATATATTCGCAGCTAATGTACGGCTTTTGTGGATCATTGTTCAAATATTCCTCAATATCCTGAGGCTTCGCATACATGCGACTCTCCATATCGCTCGAATCGTTAAATTCACGACGATAGAATACACCCTCATAATGCACCAGACGAGTCGGGTCGGCTTCACGGAAATAGTTCGCTACGTTCAGGATCACCTGACCTGCATACGATTCATTACCACATGACCAGATCAGGATAGATGGGTGGTTCTTATCACGCTCTACCATCGAGATTGCACGATCCATAACGATATCCTGCCATTCTGGCAAATCGCCAGGGATGTTCCAGGATGGCTCAACCGCGCCTAGCTTCTGCCAGGAGCCGTGTGTTTCCAGATTCATCTCGTCGATCAGATAAATTCCGTACTCATCACATAGCTCATACCAGCGTGTCTGGTTCGGATAGTGAGACGTACGCACCGCATTCATATTGTTCTGCTTGATCGTACGAATATCCCACAGCATATCCTCTTCAGTTACAGTACGTCCGGTACGGCAGTTGAACTCGTGACGGTTCACACCCTTGAAAACGATACGCTTGCCGTTGATGCACATGATCTTATTAATCATTTCAAAACGGCGGAAGCCGACTGGCTGCGGAATCACTTCGGTCAGCTCACCAGCTGCATTATAGACGGAAATGTACAGCGTATACAGGTATGGATCTTCTGCACTCCATGTGGATGCATTCGCTACAGTCGCTTCAAAGCTTGCTGTTGCTCCATCCTTGCCAGCCGCAAACGATACCTCGCCTGAAGCGACCGTTTCACCGTCGGCTGCTTTTAATTCCAGCACCGCACGACCATCTGCTGGCTGTCCTTTTTCCAGTGTCAGCTTCACATTCAGCTGTCCAGTTGTATAGCTATCGTCCAGACCTGCGTTCACATGTAGATCACGCACATGCACTTCCGGCACCGTATACAGATACACATCGCGGAAAATACCGGAGAAGCGCCAGAAATCCTGATCCTCCAGCCATGCCCCTGTACTGCGCTGATACACCTCAACCGCAAGACGGTTTTCTCCTTCCTGTATGTAAGGAGTCAGGTCAAAGTCAGATGGCGTAAAGCTGTCTTCACTGTAGCCCACGAACTTGCCGTTCAGCCACACATAAAATGCTGATTCCACGCCCTGAAAGGAAATATAGACCGGGCCACCAGCCAGCTTCTCCGGCACGATAAAGCTCTTCACATAGCTACCGACCGGATTGTTATCCTCGGAAATGAATGGTGGACGCAGATTCTCCACGCCATCCCATGGATACATCGTATTCACATATTGCATCTGTCCATAGCCCTGTGTCTGGATATGACCTGGCACCAGAATCTCGCCCCAGCCCGCACAAGCAAAGCCATTCTCGTAAAAGTTCTGCGGACGGCTTGCTGGATTCACTGCATAGTTGAACTTCCACGTACCATTCAGACTATGACGCCAGTCCAGCGCACCGCGTTGCTCCGCTTGCTCTGCTGTCGCATAGTATTTGTGATCTGAATAAGCTTTCAGTCGATTGACTGCAAATACACTCGTATCCGTCAGCCACTCCAGCGAAGGTGTTGTTACCCGTTGTTCTACCACTTCTGCTTGCGTCTTGCTCATATCCATTCACTCCATTTCACTTTGAATGCAATACATGCCTGTGTCTAATCTGCGTCAGCAAAGCGTTTTTCGGTCTTCACCTCACTACCTTAACATGAAGCCAAGCCCGCCACTTTCCATCCACAAACCCTCCCACACCACACATACCGTAAACTCTCTTATTATTATATTCCGATTACCTATATCTTTTTAACATAATAAAATAGCAAATAACTAACTTCCATATTCTTATATCTTTGTTTCGCGCCCTCAACAGGCCACTGCCCATTCGTAGTATGCGAGTAGCAAGGAACGGAGGGAAGGAAATAAGGGGAAAGGACTCCTTTTGAGCACGGGAATCTACATTCCACTCCTACTCCGTAGATTCCCGCGGCTCCACCCGAGCCCGTCCCCTTATTCCTTCCCGCAGTGGATGCTGCCCCAACCTACAATGGCAAATAAAAAGTGCTGCAAAGACGCGCCGGAGCTGGCCATCTTCCGCAGCACTTCTTACTGAAATCCAGTGTACAGCTATTATTTGACCGAACCGACCATACCTGCAACAAAGTGCTTCTGCATCAGGAAGAACACAAGCGCTGTTGGCAGTGTAGAGATCACGATCGCCAGCATGATGACGCCATAGTCAGGTGCATAACCGGAGCCCAGATTGGAAATGAGCAGTGGAATCGTTTGATTCTCTGGTGTTTGCAAAACAACGAGCGGCCACAGGTAGTTGTTCCAGCTTGCCATGAACGTGATGATCGCAGCTGCTGCATACGTTGTTTTCATCGTAGGCATATAAATACGGAAGAACAGGCCCAGCTCACTCAGTCCATCCATACGCCCTGCTTCCAGCAGATCCTTTGGAAACATCTTTGTACTTTGACGGAAGAAGAAGATCAGGAACGCCGTTGTCATCGTTGGAATAACGACCGCTGCCGGCGTATCGATACCGATAAAGGAAATAAAGTTAGTGATTTTACCAAACATACGGTACAACGGAACCATCAGTGCTGCAAATGGAATCATCATCGACAGCAACAGGATGTTAAATACGATATCTTTTGCTTTACTACGATAGATTTCAAAGCCATAGCCTGCTAGTGAAGCGATCAGCAGCGCCAGTAGCGTTGTAGATACCGCGATTTTGGCTGAATTCGCCATCGCTGTCCAAATATCGACGGAGCTGGTCAGCTTCGCCAGATTGTCCATCAGATGAGCGCCTGGGAGCAGGCGACCCTGTGTAACGTCTACCGAAAGGTTCGTCGCACTAACGATCATCCAGAAGAACGGGAAGATCGAGACGAATGCTGCGACAATAAGGAATAAATATGTGAATGTTATTTTCGTCTTAGCCATTACGCTCACCTGCCACTTTGAACTGGATGAAGGAAAGAATGATAACCATAATTACGATCGAGTACGATACCGTTGCCGCATAACCGAAGTCCGGTGAGTATTTGAACGACAGGTTGTAGATGTATTGCGAGATTGTCGTCGTTGCGTTACCCGGTCCGCCCTTCGTAATGTTCACAACCTCATCGAACAATTGCAGTGTACCGATCGTCGATGTGATCGATGTGAACAGAATGATTGGCTTGAGCAGTGGTACAGTAATGCTGAAAAATTGACGAACTGCCGAAGCGCCGTCGATACGTGCTGCTTCGTAGATAGAGCTATCGATATTTTGCAAACCAGACAGATAGAAGATCATGTTGTAGCCTGTCCAGCGCCATGTGATGGCGATAATGATCGTGATTTTTGCCCAGAATGGATCGGTGATCCACTGAATTGGTGTACCGATCACGTGCAGACCCAGCAGCATACCGTTAACCAGACCGTCTGGTGCGAACAGGTATTTGAATACAACGGAGTAAGCAACCAGGGAAGTGATACATGGCAGGAAGATCGCTGTCCGGAAAAAGCCTTTGAATTTCAAATTGCGGTCATTCAGCAGTACCGAGATAAATAGTGCCAGTACGACCATCAGCGGTACCTGGAACAGCAGGTAGATGAATGTATTTTTGACAGCCATGATAAAGGTCGTGTCGATGAACAGTCGTGTGTAGTTATCAAGGCCATTAAATTTCAAGTTCATGCCTTTACCTGTCTGGAAGGACAGGATCAGCGCCTGGATCATAGGATAGAAGAAGAAAATACAGATTAACAGTGCTGCGATTCCAACGAATACCCAGCCGGTAATGCTTTCTTTCATACGGTTGCCCATGCGTGAGCGTGTTGCTTTTTGACTCTGGTTCAATGCGGGTTCAGCGGTTTTCATATCGTCTCATCTCCCTCGTATCGCCGGTTTGCTTATTTGTTTTTATATGCTTAGCCTGCGACGTACACATTTCAGGTATGGTTTACAGCCCCGGTCATAATAAGGAAATAAAACCTTGAACGATCAGCCCAAGGTTTTATCTCCCCATTCATTACAATGTCCGGATTATTTCAGTTGAGCTTCAGCTTGTGTTTGTACATCATTCATCATCGTGTCAACGTCTTTGCTACCGTTCAGGTAGTTTTGAAGTTCAACAGTCATGATATCTTCGATCGCATAAGTGTGCAGACCGTAGTTAACTTTTGGAACTTCTGTTGTCCATTTTGCGAAGTCAGCATAGATTTTTTGACCGCTGAAGAATTCGTCAGCTTTATCGTATGCGCTACCTTCAGAAGCTGCTTTGAATGTAGACAGAACGCCAACTTTATCAAGCATTTCTTGATACAGGTCTTTGTCAGAACCGAAAGTGGAAGCCATGAAGTCAGCAGCTGTGTCTTTACCGTCTACGTTCATTACGTACCAGGAGCTACCACCGATGTTAGAAGCGTGAACCGAGTTAGGTACATCGCTCAGAACTGGAATCGGTACAGCTGCCCATTTACCGGATTGGGAAGCTTCAGCCTTGATAGATGGTGTAATCCAGTTACCTGTTGGTACGGATGCTACGTCACCACTGTTGAATGCTGCCAGGAATTGGCTCCAGTCAGAGTTAGCTTTTACGATGTTTGCATCATACATAGCTTTGTATGTTTCCAGCGCTTTTTTCAGTGCTGCGTTGTTAGCGATATTTGGCGTAGTACCATCTTCTTTCAGGTACCAGGAACCAGCGGACTGGATCATTGCACGGATCAGACCGAGATCGTTAGGATCTTGAGTCAGCATGTCTTTGCCAGTAGCGGCTTTGACTTTTTTACCGATTTCGATGTATTGATCCCAAGTGATGTTTTGCAGATCTTCTGGTGTGTAACCCGCTTGTTTCAGATAGTCTGTACGTACAAACAGACCTGTTACACCAGAATCAAATGGAATACCGTATTGCTTGCCTTCGTAGCTTGTAGGACCTGCTTTGTAATCTGCAAAGTCAGAAGCTTTGATTTTGTCAGACATATCCACGAAAGAGTCTGGATACGCTTGCAAGAAGTTCTGTGAACGATAGTCCTCGATCAGAACAACGTTAGGCAGACCTTTTGTTGTACCGGAGTTCAAGCCAGTGTTCAGCTTTTGTACGATATCAGCCTGTGCATTCTCAACGAGATTGATCTTCACGTCAGGATGAGATTTCATATATTTTTCTTTGGCAAGTTCCAGTGCGGCAATGTTGAAGTTTTTATCCCATGCCCAGATTGTGATTTCTTTAGCGGATGCATCGGAACCTGAGCTTGCGCTTCCGCCACCGCTAGAACATGCGGACAGCAGCAGTACGCTTGCCAGTAAAAGAAACATCAGTTTTTTCATCTTGTTTCAACCCCTGCTCTTGTATAATGTTTTGCTATTTGAAAGCGTTTGCTTATTGACAAGCTAATCTTACCATTCCGGTTTCATCGAATGTTAGGAATATATTTGTACGGATTTGTTATATTATTGGCACAACCTATTTTGGTAGCGTTATCATTTGGTACTATTTTTGTTTTTTGGTACTATTTTTAGATTGAATGGTAATATCATCTGGTATTGTATCCGCTTTTATCTTTCTTTCAAAAGTAGAATGTTGGAAAACCAATTGGGTTTCAGCCTTTTTCCGACAAAAAAAGAGCCAGGCAGAGGTTACACTCTCTACCTGGCTCTTTGGCTGTGATCTGGCTTCGTATGCAAAATGGTTCAGAGCTAAAATGGCGTATGGATGTAACTCCTAGCTCTGTCCCTTTCTCTATGTGCATCCTGAATCCGTGACGCTTACCTGCTGTATACGGCAGGAGCTAATCGTCTGGACTACTTCACCTGCTGCTCGCCCGGAATATTCGGGAAGGTTGCTTCTGTTCCACCCTGTGCTCCAGAAGACAGAATCGGATTCTCGATATAGCCATACCGCACGACACCATTGGCTGTTAATGTATCGTAGAATGCTACATTGGTAAGAATATTTGGCATGACGCCATCCTCCTGCTCGATTGCATACGGCAGGAAGAACAGGTTATCCCGGGATTGCTGATTCAGGTTCAGCTTCGCCGTCCAGACCAGCTCACTGTGATTCTCTTGCATTTCATAATAATATACGACATCTCCACGTTGCTCAAAGAACGGATACGATTGTCCCTGTGGGAAATAATAACGGTAGATGCCGTTATTGGAATTGTCCGAAGGCGTAAACGTTTTGAGACGATTAATACGCGGAATGTTCACTGCCGCCGCACGTGCTGTAGCCAGATCGGTACCGCTCAGCTGACGAAGCAGTGTATCCGGCGTTTTCGCTACATAAACGGTGCGCCCTGTCGAATTCCAGAATACCTTCGCCTGTGCGGCTTCAGCAATAAAACGAAGCGGCACCATAGCACGTCCTTCGCGAAGCTCCGGTGCGACGGGTAATTGCACCGTACGATCATTAATCGTAGCGGTCTTCTGTCCGATGACAAGCGTGATCACATTGCCATCCTGACTGACGGTAACGGTCTGGGTAATATTGTTCCAGATCGTAGAGTTACCTGGTATGTACTGAAGCGCTTTAATTGGAATCATCGTCGTTCCCTGCTCCACATAAGCCGTTACCCCTACATAGACAGTCGAGTTATTCACGATCACCTGAATGTCCGGTGTCGCTGCTGCCTTCGTGGTAGCTGCTGTAGCCGCAGTCGTTTCGCCCACTAATCCTATTACAACTATCATTGTTAAAAATAGCTTGGAACATCGTTTCATCATATTCTATTCCTCCATTGATCGTCATACAAGCAGATGCGGCCAATCAGGATGTTGCACAAGAACCTTGCACCTCACTCATCCCGTCCTGGATAAGCTTAGAGTACAAAGCGGCATAACGTGCCAGCCCCTTCTATCTTACCATCTTTTATACCCCGACTACTAATCAAGCAAGCAGTCTGCCCGTATCCGTTCTTATTCTTCCAACCGTATGAAGCTGTAACGCTAGGTATCGCATGTCGTTAATGCCTATACAGTGAGGCTGACATCGCGTGTACATTTTACATCGTCATAGGAAGTAGTGTATATTTTATGCAAATGTGATGGATAGAGTTGGATAGCCCTTGAACAATAGCTCATAAGCTGTAATAAGCTACTATTCAGGGAAATAATAAGGTATTCTCTCGATGTAATGAGCTAATATACACGTAAGAGATATATCATTTCTTCCGTTCTTCATATGTCATTTTGTACAAATTTGCTAATGATTGAAGCGCGGATGGTTGTTCCAACGTATACACGGTACCATCACCATGTTTCCAACTGGCTATTCATCGGTATATATAGTAGACGATGGCTGGAGTGAAAACCTTACTGAGGAGGGTTCTTTTGCAAAACTGGATTACGAGCTTTATGGAGCAATTTGGCTATGTCGGTATCTCCCTGATCATTGCGCTGGAAAATGTATTTCCACCAATTCCTTCGGAAATTGTGCTGCCCTTTGGCGGCTTTATGACGACCAATTCCTCCCTGACGATCATCGGTGTCATTATCGCCGCTACGATTGGCTCGGTGCTGGGTGCGGTCATTTTATATGGTGTAGGTCGCCTGCTTGATGTCGAGCGACTGGAGAAGATTATCGATCGCTGGGGTCATATTTTACGTATCAAAAAAGAAGACGTTCATCGGGCAGATGCCTGGTTTGATAAATACGGCTACTGGACGGTGCTATTCTGCCGCATGATTCCACTCGTACGCAGCCTGATCTCAATTCCAGCAGGCATGTCCAATATGAAGTTCGGGCTATTCTTGCTGTTTACAACGATCGGTACTGTGATCTGGAACTCGATTCTGGTCATTATTGGTGCGATGCTAGGGGACAACTGGCATCGGATTACAGAGTTTATGAATATTTATTCGAGTGTGGCTTATGTCATTATTGCGGTTGTGGGCGTTGTAGGGATTGTGTGGTATGTACGGCGGAATCGTCGGGCTGGGGCGAAGTGATATCCTGCTAAAAGCGAGAACTGCTGAGGTGTAGCTAGGTGTCTTATTGCGGATTACATGAAATTTCATAAGGATAATGCAGGAGATAATATTGCAGGGATGGGTGTTCTGAGGATCAATATGAGTTGAAGCATACACCACTTACGGCAAGGAATAAGGGAACGGACTCCGGTGGAGCCGCGGGAATCTACGGATTAGTATAGAATGTAGATTCCCGCCCCTCCAAAGCAGTAAGATATTTTGCTTTCGCAAAAATCACTCTTTATTGAACATCGTGTTAGGAAGTCGCTAACACTGTAAGTCGTCCTTTTCCCTTATTTCCTTGCCTCCGTTCCGTAAATGGAGCAACATATGATACGGTCTGCAAACTTAATGCGATCTTTGAGCGTCTTTTTTCCACATCAGGTAGCTTTGTTTACTATTACTATTACTTTTTCTACCAAGTCATTAGATGTTACAAAGTACCCATTCTATTCATTAACTAATACGTAATAATAATCGTCACACTTTGTACGTTAGATTAAGATGCAGTATTAGAATCACGGCAATACAATGTTGCTCTTACAACTTCGGACGTCTTTTATTATTTTTGGTATTACACGACAGGCTATGAACCATCCTGACCTATCACTTTCAGGCTCCAAATAAATAATCACTTGATGGAAACGAGCATTTTGATTGCTGATGCCATTAGGTCTTGATTTAAGGCAAGCACATATGTAAGAGTTCTATGCACTTGAACGATGGAGTATACATACTTATAAGTACATAGATACGCACATAACGGAGGGAAGGAAATAAGGGGAACGGACGGACTTTTGAGCGCGGGAATCTACATTTCACTCCTACTCCGTAGATTCCTGTGCGAGACGGGAGTCCGTCCCCTTATTCCTTCCCGGAGTGGTGTCCATCCCATCACGATATCAACTAAAAAAAGCATTCCAAAGCAATTTAGCCTCATTTTCAAGCAAGAATAACACTACAATTAGCTCATAATGCTGCATATAAAAATCAGCATGTGTTCATACACTTCATAGTTCAAATAACAAAGCCGCTGAATCGATGAGGATTCGGCGGCTTTTAAGGTGGAAAATATTGTAGCTAATACGCAGATCATTTTAGATGTTCGATATGCAGTCTACTTACGACATATCGTCAGACATCGGCTCCAGAATAAGCGGTAAGGTCACTTTAACCTTGGTGCCCTGGCCTTTTTTGCTGGAGATGCTTACGCCGTATTGCTCGCCGTAGAGTAAGGTGATGCGGTTATGAACGTTTTGGACGCCGATGCCGGTGAACAGCTGGCGTTTGCTTTTTGGATTCGGTAGGCGGCTGCCCTCGGCGGAATCGGAGAAACCGTCCATGCCGTCTCCGTTATCGACGACCTCGCAGACGAGCATGTCATCCTGGCGAGATACCATGATGTAGATGACGCCAGCGCCTTTTTCGTTAAAGGCGTGGAAGAAGGCATTCTCGATAAATGGCTGAATGATCAGCT
The DNA here is from genome assembly GCF_014645615.1 of Paenibacillus hunanensis. Lineage (GTDB taxonomy): Bacteria > Bacillota > Bacilli > Paenibacillales > Paenibacillaceae > Saccharibacillus > Saccharibacillus hunanensis. Next base: position 657,508 of record NZ_BMMB01000002.1, read on the forward strand.
TGGGTACGTGATAGTCCATGCAATCGGGCGAGACAAAGTAGTTCACCTGCACTTTGCCGCCATACCGAACATGGTTGATAAACACGTAGTTTTTCATATTTTCTAATTCCTGCTCGATTGTGATCGTCTCGCTGACGTTGCTGATCGTATTTTGCAGCAGAGAGATCAGTGCATTGATCGTCTCGGCAGCGGTTTCCTTATTGCCCTTTTGCACGAGCATTTTGATCGATGCGAGCGTATTGTACAGGAAATGCGGATTGATCTGTCGCTGGAGCGCGGCAAGCTCGGCGTTACGCTGCTCCTTTTGCGTTTCGAGTAGACGGGCGATATAATCGTTCAGCTCGTCCAGCATATAGTTAAAGGCACGGCTCAGCTCCTGCACCTCATAGCTGCCCGTCACATTTACATAGTTGCCAAAGTCCTTTTCGGTAATGGTGGACATTTGCCGTACGAGACGGGTGAGCGACTGGGTCAAGCGACGGGAAATGAGGAACACGGTCAGCAGGGCTGCGGCGACGATAGCGATACAGATGAGCGCAATATCGCGCACATTAATGATCTGCCCGACCGCATACTGGCGATCGATCAGATTGACGAGGTAGAAGTCATACTCTGGAATATAGTTCGATAAAATAATATGATTTTTGCCCATCACATCGGCATTTTTATAGCTCATCTGCTGCTCCTGCATCTCGGTAACGTCCTTGAGCAGCTGCGGCGAGAAGGTGCCGATCAGCTTGTCCTGATTGGATGAGACGATACGTCCATTGGAATCGAGAATAAGCACATCATTGCCTGTACTCGTAAAATTGCTATAAAAACGCTTGAACTGATCCTCGCGAATCGCAACATAGATCGTGCCATATAGAAAGTCGCTCGTGCGCTCCATTAAGGCTTTGGAGGCGATAATGTAGTTCTCCTTGCCATCCTTGGCTGTCTCTTCATCATATTGATACATCAGGCGGCGTGGCTGATCGACGGTATGCTTCGTAATCATACTATCTGCCAGATCGCTCGTGTCTACTGGCCAGTACGACCAGTCGGACGTATAGCTACGCCCATTGACCCCAACCATAGTCACCCCGACATCATAGGCATCCACATTCGACTTGATCTGCTTCATCTGCTGACCCATGCTAAAATAGGTCGCTCCTGCGCTGATCGAATCGCCATCTCCACCTGCCAGATAATTTTTTACGGTGCCATTTTGAGACGCATGGCTGACCGCATTCACGATCGAATCATTGAGCGATTCCATGCTCGTCTTGATCTGATTCAGCACCTTAGAGTTCGTAATGCTGAACGTTTCGGTAAATAAACGCTCGGACATCCGAATCGTTACCAGTGACGTTAACAGACAGACGGCGATAATACTGACGACCATCACGATAAACAGCTTAAAAAATAGACCCTGCTGCTCAAAACGTTGCATATAGGCTTTGATCTTCATGCTTGCTCACACTCATTTTTTGGTGATTTGGCTGCTTTAGCGTGCATGCTGACGCCGATACTGACTTGGTGACAGCCCTGTCCATTTTTTGAATACCTTCGTAAAGTAGCTGTGATCGGAATAGCCGACACGGTCACTAATCTCCGAGATCGAATAGCGGTCATCCTTGAGCATCTCGGCTGCCTTTTGCACTCGAATTTTGTTCAAATGCTCGCTGAAGCCTTCCTTATTATGCGTCGTAAAATAACTCGACAAATACGACGGGTTAAAGTGAAAATGCTGTCCAAGCCCGGTCAGGCTCAGCGGCTCCGCATAATGCTCCTCGATATATTCCAGCAGCATCTTCATATTGGTCGTGCCCTGACTCTGCCCGGAGCGCTCGGCAATGCGTGCATCGACCTTTTGCAAAAAGCTGTTCAGTAATGCAGTCGTCTGGCGTACATCCAGTGCATCGTTAATTTCGCGGAAATAGTCATACTTTTCCTCGTCAAGCTGACGTACATCATAGTCCTGATTACCAAGCAATGTAATAATATTAAAAATAATATTCCCTAAAAACGACTTGAGCTCAAATGGAGTCGCAAGATAGTTCGCCGACAACGTCTGCACATACTCACGCAGTGCCGCAAAAGCAGTATTAAAGTTATCCCGGCGCAGCTCCTCGGTAAATTCCTTCAGATTAAATGAACCGCGTACCTCAGCCGGAGCAGGTAGCTCTGATCCGATTATGAGCGCATGATCTGGAAAATAAAATCGATAATCGAGTAGCTTGAGCAGCTGCTGATACACCTCGCCGATCTGCTCCATCTGGTCAAAGCGCTCACTGAGCGCCCAGGCAAGCTGCGCGGTGTTCGTCTCACGTAGCATATGCTGGGCGAGCTGGCGCAGCAATTCAACCGTTTCATCATAATGAATTGTGCTCAAATTAAGCACGAAAACAACGATCTGCGGGTCTGCCGCAACCGGACGAAAGGCGAGCGGAAGCCCCGCTTGCTCCAGCACCTCGGCTAATCGGGCGCTCGTCGTAGCGATATGACTGCTCTTTTGCTGGATTAGCTGTTCGCCACCACCGAGACTGGATAGACGCGGCTGCACGCCCACCAGATAAAAGGATGGATACGGAAAATGCTCCTTTAACAGCGCAGGCTCCGCATCGGCTTCAAAGCCAGCGATCCACTTTTCCAATATATGATCGACGGTAATCTGCTCGCTGCCTGTTTCTTCATCATATTGAATGGCAGGAATACGACGGGCTGTATTTTGTAATACCTGTAGCAGCTCCTGCGTTTCGAGCTTTGGCTTTAAAATGTAGTCAGCGACCCCATTCTGGAACGTCGAGCGCACATAGTTAAATTCTCCATAGCTGCTTAATACGATAATCTCAATCTCAGGATAGCTCTGCTTTAAGATGCGAGTGAATTCCTCTCCATCCATAACAGGCATCACGATATCGGTAATGACAATATGTGGACGTAGCTCTGCGATTAATTCCAGCGCCTCGCGTCCATTGGAAGCCTCGCCGACAATCTGAAAGCCATACTGCTCCCAGACAAGGTAATGCTTGATGCCCTGGCGCACGAGTACTTCATCGTCTACGATTAATATTTTGCATAATTCTTTCATCAGGACACTCCCTATAGGACTGGATGTTACGCTTGAAGTCATCTTAACAACAGCAGGTTTGCATTATATAGGACGAATCGTGAATATGGCGTTTTAAGAAGTTATGGCTGATAACGTTTTCATAAAAAGCTAGACGGCTTGTCTAATTTTGTCTTATTATGGTATCACAAAAATGGTACCAGCGGCACAAAATGTTTTACTGTATTAAAGACATTTTAACTAGATATTACCTATAAATAAACGAATATGGAAGCGACAACGCAGCTTGATAAGCATAACAGCGGATACCGTTCATCCGCGTCTGCGTTGAATGGTATCCGCTGAAAAAGGATATATAATCCGGCTTTATTCATTATGCCGTGTATGTTACTTTGCTCTTTGAGAAGAAGAACCTATGACGTACATGCTTGTCGCTCTAACATGATGATCACTAGATCGCTAATGCTCTACATCATTACCTGCTTATTTGCTGCGATCCAGTGCCATCCGTGCTGCCAGACCTGTTAGTACACTCGCCATTAGCCAGCGCTGCCATTTGAGCCAGAGCGGACGCGCTCCAAGCCATGCGGCGATCTGACTTGCTGTAAGCACAATAAGCAGATTGATCAGAAAGCTAATACTGATCTGGATGAAGCCCAGCTCCATACTTTGCAGTAATACCGAGCCGCGCGCTGGATCAATGAATTGTGGCAGTAAGGAAATGTACAGCACCGCTGCCTTCGGATTCAGCAGATTCGTCATAAAGCCCATGATCAGTAATTTGCGCGGTGAATCGATCGAGAGTGGCTTCGGCTCCAGCGGCGATGCCTGCCCCGGACGAATCGACTTCCATGCCAGCCATACCAGATAGCCAGCTCCCAGCCAGCGAATGCACTCATATACGAACGGAACTGCATGAAATAGTGCCGACAAGCCCAGCATGGTGGCGATAATATAGACGGTAAAAGCCAGCATAATTCCCAGCAAGGAGGTCACGCCTGCCACCCTTCCCTGTGTAATCGAGCGAGATAGCAAATAAATCATATTCGGCCCCGGTGCACACACCATACCGAGCGCGACCAGTGCGAAGCCGATCATCGTTGTTAGATCCAGCATCAAATTGCCTCCTCTATCGTTAATGTTCCATTCATTATACATAGATTCCGTACATCCACTTCATCATAGCTACCATCTGTTCTGTGCATTATACATCAAAATGAATATTTATTCATCAATCCACATAAAAACAGTATAAAAAATCAGCTTCTATGCGCCAGAATATATCGCGTCAGAAGCTGATTGTATGGAATTTATTTTTTTGTACAGGAGACTGCAAAAGAAAAGCATTCATTTATCGATCCAGCTAGCGTCCATTCAAGAAGACATCCTCATAAAAGGCGAACTGTGCTTTTCCCGCACGCTTCGCTTCATACAATGCCGCATCTGCATGACGGATCAGATCAGCTGTACTGATCGAATCGTTAGGATAAATGGAAATACCAATCGATGAGCTCGTGACCATACAGGCTTTCCCCAGCTGCCACGGCTGCTGTAGCGTGTGACATACGTTCTCCGCCATCCAGGCAATCTGATTGCGATCGGTCATAATCGGTAACACCACCACAAATTCATCGCCACCGATGCGAGCAATCGTATCCACCGGGCCAAGCTCGTTGGTGATGCGCTCGACCATCTGAATCAATAGCTGGTCACCCTGTTCATGCCCTAACGTATCATTCACCTGCTTGAAATGGTCTACATCCAGATACAACACACCCACCATCGTGTTATGCTGACAAGCGGTCTTAATATCCTGCTCTAGCTGCTTCATCAGATAACGACGATTCGGCACGCCGGTGAGCGGGTCCATATACGCGAGTGAGTTCAATTGCTGCTCATGTATTTTACGTTCGCTAATGTCTCTGCCAACCACAAGCACATATTCTTCCCCATTATCGTGACTCACACGAGACATATTCATTTCAAACCAGATGTAATGCCCTTGCATATGACGATAGCGGCATTCCACCTTCGCCTGCATCAGCTCACCCTCAAACATAGCTTCAAAAGCGCTGGAAAAACGAGGGACATCTTCAGGATGCAGAGTCGTAAAACGTGGCTGCGTCATCACCAGCTCAATATCATAGCCAAGCACCGTTGCTAACGAAGGGGATAAATAATCAATTTTCCGATCCATCGTAAAAATAGTTATAATATCGGTCATATTCTCCGCGATAAATCGAAACCGCTCCTGGCTCTCGTACAACTTCTTTTCCGTGATACGACGATTCATAATATTGCGGCTCACCGACATCATACGTTCCCGATTGCCCTGCTTATCGAAGGTCGGTGTCTTGATAATCTCCCATATATCCTCGCTACCACCATATTCCTCAAATGACTTCTCAATCACCAGCGTAGCTGCCTTATTCCAGGCTTGCTCATCCGTCATATGATTATATTCCAAAATATCACGCAATATCGGATAACGCTCCCCAATCTCTCGATCCGTTCTATATTTATATTGTGTTTCATCTAATTGCATAATCTCTCTCACTGATCGATTACACATCAACCAGCGCCCTTCTCCATCCTTGAGCACGATCAGCTCAGGGATCATATCAATCAAAAAGCGAAGCTCTGCTTCACTGTCATACTTCGTCAAAAAATCACTGGAGAATTCCATTCCAATTCTCCTTTCCGCAAAATAAGTGCAACCTCGTTGCATACATAACCAACGTATCCTACGCGCTAAAAAAGAAGTCGATACGACAATAACTTGTGTGTTTTATTATCGGTAAATGAACGCGTGCTTTAGAGCATTTTCCAGTAAATAAGCCTATATTCCTAGTGAGATATATGTAATGACAAGATTCATACGGTCTGCAAATGATATAATAAGGAGATATCAAAAGTTGAACTGATGCAGGAGATGGATATCTATGAATTCAAATGCCTCCCAACCGGCAGAGCTGAGTGTAGCCGTCTGGCAACAGCAGATTCGTGAAGCGCTGATTACGATTGAAACGAGTATCCGCAATGTCGCTTATACCGAGCAGGCGCTGGAGATTGCTTTGCAGCTGCAACCAGCGGCGCTATCTGCGGCTTCACGCCAGTTTTATCAGCTGCTGGCGGAGCTGACGATCTACAGCAAGGTGATGCTGCCGATGCACAAAACGACCGGCACCTCACCGTTATCGCTCGGTTATCATACCCGTCTGGCAGCAGGCGAGGTGCAGGGCCGCATCGATCAGCTATTAAGCAAACCTCTACCGACACTGACGATGGATATCGAGCGTAAGCAATGGACGGAGCTACTAGCTGTACTACGCGGCGATATGCTTGCTGAGGTGCGGGATACGTATACATTATTGAATAGCTATTATTTGTTCTGGCGATACTGGGGATGTCTGTTACCGGATGGTACACAGCGATTAGAGCGTGAGCAACGCATACTGGATGAGATTGTTGCCGAAGCCGCCGAGCGGGACAAACAGCCGCTCCCCGGATCATCACATGCACGCTTTGCTCATCATTCGCTCCTGCTGGCGCAGAGTTATATTCACTTTTCGCTGGCACAGGATGAGCAGTCCCTGCATTATATTCAGGAAGCGGCGGCGCGGCATGACTTTTATCCAGAACGCTTGCCGGACGTGACGAGTGAGCTGGCGGCGAATGAGCAATGGACACGCCTTGTCTGGTGGCTGGCGGCACTGGCGCCCATCCTGCGCAGACAGTATTCAGAGCTACAATCGTATGCAGATCACTGGGATGCAGCGGTTCGCCAGCTCCCGGAAGAAGAGCCGCAGATGTGGAGTGCTTTGGAAAGTCTATTGCCGCTGGGCGGACGCATGTATGAAGAAAAGCTACTTGCGTATGGCAAATACGAACGCTGGATGGATTACCAGCTATCCTCTGGACGTGATCCAGCTAACTATAAGGTGACCGAGTTAAAGCCTGTCGAGACAGGCGCTCCACAGCTGCTGTTGCCCTTTTACCATCAGGCAGTAGAGCGTCATATGTCACACAAAAATCGCGATGGCTACAAGGCAGCCGTCAAGCTACTCAAGCGGCTAGCCAAGCTATATGCGCGGCTCAAGCAGGATGAGCGCTGGCAGCAGTATATCGAGCAATTTGCAGCGCGGAACAGTCGATTGCGTGCATTGCAGGAAGAATTGCGGAAAGGAAAGCTAATTCCATGAGTCATCATTTACAACATATCAGTGTACGCGTTGGCTTGAGTGAATATGGGGATGCACTCATCTATGGCACCAAGGAAGCGTATGGGCTTGTACCCGCGATGTATCTAAAGCAACTGCTATTTGCCTGGCATGAGCCATCCTTTTATGGGACAGAGCTACAGATCGAGCAGACACCGGAGGTCGAGCTGATCGTGCTGCCTGCCGAGCAGGTGATTCCCTTTTTTGCCGAGGCAGAGCTACTTCATCATGTGCGCTGGAGCTGGGAAGAAGAAGCAGCCACCCTACGCCTGCTTGCCCCTGCACTGCTCGCCTGCCTGAATGATAAAAAGTACCTGCCTTCACTGGCAGCCTATCGCCGTGGACGATTGCAATGGAAATGGGATGCAGAGCAATTGCTGCGAGCCGTGCCGCGTGCACAGCGTCAGGCACTGCAAAGCGCACTGAAAAACGATGTCACACCTGAAATGCTGGCTGGATTGCAGGCAGCCTTCTCTGCATCTGTATCAGAGCGATACTATAATTCGGAGGCGGAAAATGCGGATTTGCGGCGCGAGTTCCCAGCTTTATTTGACCGTAATAACAGCACGGCTGGACTGGACGAATCGACCTGGCTGATCACGATCGGATGGAAAAGTGATACCGCCCCATTCCGTCCTGCACTTCAGCTACTGGAGCCAGAGGATACGAATAGCGGCTGGCGGCTACGACTCGTGCTTCAGGATAAGCAGGACGAGACGCATCTGGTGCCGGTACAGCTACGGCTGGATGGATTGGCGCGTGGGGATTGGCCGACGGGCTGGGAAGCGCCTGTACAGGATCGCTCTGCCAACTGGCGTGAGCAGCTACGGGCGGTGCTACCAATTCAGCAATTCGGCACCGATGACGACATGATCGGACGCAGCCTGAGCAATGAGCAGGCATGGCGCTTCTTATCCCAATACAGTAACCGGCTATTACAGGCTGGATGGCTTGTCCTGTTACCTGCATGGTGGGAAACGGCACGCCGCAAGCGACCAAAGCTCAAGGCAAAGCTAAGCGAGGACGAAGACAAGCGTACCGGCAAATCCTTCTTCGGATTGGATGCGCTGATCGACTTCGACTGGCGTGTGGCGATTGGCGAGACGGAGCTAACCGAGGATGAGTTCCTTGAGCTTGCGGAAAAGCAGGAGCGGCTAGCGCTATTCCGTGGACAATGGATTGTGCTTGATCCTGAGCTACTCGAACAGATTCGGCGCGCGATGAGCGGTATTGATCGGCGCCGTGGTCTATCGTTTCAGGATGTATTACAGCTGCATCTGATGCGTCAGGGCAAGTCGGCTGGCGTGGAGGAAGCAGAAGCTGAGGACGAAGAGCTACTGGAAATGCAGCGCATCGAGATCGAGGTCGAGCTGAATGCACAGCTGGATGAGCTGATTCGCCAGATTAGTCAGCAAAATGAATTACCACTCATCCCTATACCGGACGGATTACAGGCACAGCTACGCCCGTATCAGCAGGAAGGCTTCTCCTGGCTTAGCTTCCTGCGGCGCTTCGGTCTGGGTGCATGTCTTGCCGACGATATGGGTCTTGGTAAAACGATTCAGCTGATCACTTATCTACTGCATATCCGTGAGGATGCCGCTCGTATGAAACAGCTGGAAATCACACATGCGGATACGATAGCCGCGCGACAGGCAGAGGTGCAGAACGATCCGTCTGCGATGTCAGATGCTGATCGATCCAGCGCTCAGCAATACGGCAAGGATATAGAAGATCAGTATACACCTACCTCCCTTGTCGTCTGTCCAACATCGGTACTTGGTAACTGGCAAAAGGAGATCGCACGCTTTGCTCCTTCGCTGCGTGTTGCCCTACATTATGGCAGCAAGCGCACGAGCGGTGATGACTTCCAGCGATTAGTGGAGCAGCATGATGTGATTCTCACTTCGTATGCCACCGCATCGCTTGATCAGGAGCTCCTTCAAACGATCACCTGGGCAACGGTCTGTCTGGACGAGGCGCAAAATATTAAAAACGCACAAACCCGTCAATCGCAGACGGTACGAAGTCTCCATGCACTGCACCGTGTCGCACTAACCGGGACACCGATTGAAAACCGACTGGCCGAGCTGTGGTCGATCTATGACTTTATCACCCCCGGCTATCTGGGCGGGATGAAGGGATTTCAGGATCGATTTGCAACACCGATCGAGAAGGAGCAGGATGAGGAGCGAACATTGGAGCTACAGCGCATGGTCAAGCCATTCATGCTGCGCCGTACGAAAAAAGACCCGAATATCCAGCTCAATCTGCCGGAGAAAAATGAGATGAAAACGTATCTGAACCTGACCCCGGAGCAAGGCGCAATGTACGATCAGGCGGTCAATCAGCTGATGCAGCAGGTGAATCAGCTACAGGGCATGAAGCGCAAGGGCGCGATTCTGTCTGCACTCACTCAGCTCAAGCTGATCTGCGATCATCCCGATCTGGTGCATATGCCACAGACGCTGGAGGAAGGGCAGGATCAGGAGCCAGAAGAGTTAAGTATGGAAAATGATGCACTGATCAATCGCTCTGCCAAGCTGGAGCGGCTTCTGGAAATGGTACGCGAGCTACGTGAGGAAGGCGAGAAATGTCTGATTTTCACCCAGTATATCGGAATGGGGCAGATGATTCAGCGCATATTAAGCGAGGAGCTGAATGAACCGGTGCTGTACCTGAACGGCAGCACCTCCAAAACCGCCCGTGACCGTATGATTGAGCAGTTCCAGGCACCCGGCGAGCCGAATATATTCATCCTGTCACTCAAGGCAGGCGGTGTCGGCTTGAACCTGACCGCAGCAAGCCATGTATTCCACGTCGATCGCTGGTGGAATCCTGCCGTCGAGAATCAGGCGACCGACCGAGCCTATCGGATGGGTCAGAAGCGTAACGTGCAGGTGCATAAGTTTATCTCACTTGGCACACTGGAGGAACGAATCGATGAGATGCTAGAAAGCAAACAGCAGCTCAGCAATAACATCATCGCTACGTCCGAGGGCTGGATTACGGAGCTGTCGAATGATGAGCTACAGAGCTTGTTTAGCCTGCGGCGTGAATTTAGCGAAGTATAAGGTTAGAAAGGCTATACAGGCTGTGACATGAATTTAGCGAAGCATGAGGCTCGAAGAGCTTGTAGAGGCTGATCAAGGCTGAATCGATCGTATCATGTCAGGCAAGTTGGTCTGTGAAAGGTTGATTGGTTTTATGGATTGAGTGGTTTTGTGGATTGATTAGTTCTATAGGTCGATCCGTTTTAGATGTTGCGCAGCTTGAATAGACGATAAAGATCGTTAACCGATATCGCTAGCTTGAACAGCATGAATTCGCTGGACAAGAAGCGAATATACAACGCACCGATTCGCTTCATCTGTATAAATATTTGTTCCATTAGGGGCTGCCCGAGTGGTTGGCTGGATACGTTAGTATTCCGGTGAATTACTCGGGTTTATTTTTGATTTTATTTGTATGACAGAGAGCTACGGAGAATCAGGCTGATCAAGTAGCTGATGAATAGGATGGATTCGCGGCTGTGCTCATGGTTGTGTTGATAAGATACGTGTTTATGTGATGATATCAAATTTTAATTTACAAACCGATGGTCTGTTTTTATAATATGCTTATCAACTAGCAAATGATTTCTCGTAAGAATCTCTCATCCAGCGCAACAAAGTACGATTCGATTGTGCAGTATAGCTGAGTTTACCTCTTTTAGAGCAGTATGGCTGACCTCTTTTAGATAGGTATGGATGCTTGAAACGATTAGATAAACGCAATTAGCTGTTTGAATAAGACAACTCTATTTCACAGCTTATAGCCACTCTGTGATGGATGCGATTATTGGGTAAGCAAGCTTGCTAGTCTGCCATGAAAATTTCAGGAGGTTATACGATGAAGAACGAGGAACGCCGCCAGCTATCCCAGCAAAAGCTACTCCAGGCAGCGCGTGAGCTATTGCGAGAGAACAATGTACATGCCATCACCATGAACGATCTGATGGAGCGCTCGGGATTGTCCAAAGGAGCGATTTTCCACTACGTTCGCAGTCGCGATGAAATCTTCATCTGGCTACTCAATGAGCGGCTGGAATCCGTCGATGCGGAGTTTGAGCATGAAGTCGAGCAGCAGCAGGAGCCAGACTTTTATCGACCGATGGATGCGATTATCAAGCGCATGATGGAGCTGACCGATCCGCAGGAGATGACGAATCGAGTCTTTTTATATTTGCTTGGTAAGGAGGAGGATCCGCTCATTCGGCAAGCATTACAGGACTTTCAGCGGCAATCGGTTCAGTATGCAGAGCACTGGATTGTACGTGGACAGGAACGAGGTGTCATTCCTGCTACGGTCGATGCAAGGTTCGTGGCCGAGTATTTCACCCTTATTCAGTTTGGATTGCGGGTGAGTCATTCCTTTGCCGATACGCCGCATGAATCGCGGCTGCATATGTCTCAGCTACGCGAGCATATGATTCGTTCGCTGCTGGGTATGTCGTCCGAGCCTTTGTAGCGTGAATCTTAGCATAACGATTGGGAAGGAGACTGCTGTATGATTTCTCTTATTGTATTAACGATTGCTTTTGTCGTGCTACGAATGATCGGCTGGGCAGGTGTGGAACCACTTAATCACTGGCACCCGTGTCTGCAAATCGCTCTGGCAATCATGCTTCTGATCACCGCCTCTGCACACTGGGGTAAACGTCGGGCAGAAATGATCCGTATGGTGCCACCCTTTTTCTCTCATCCTGCTATGCTGGTCAGTCTGACGGGCATACTGGAAATCATGGGTGCGATCGGTCTGGTTATTCCCTTTACCGTGATCAACGGCATCGCGGCAATTGGGCTATTTCTGCTCATGCTGGCGCTATTCCCTGCTAATGTGCATGCTGCCAGACAGCATTTAACACTCGGTGGTCGTCCGGTAACGCCACTACCATTACGTACAGCGATGCAGTTGCTCTATCTGGTGCTGATCATACTGGCTTCCCCGTGGTTTGCTTGATGGATTCGATTCTAATCAATACATTTTATCCGCGACTTAGCATTAGCATCCCTCACCACTCGATAATCACGACAAAAAGCCGCTGTCAGCGAACAGCGGTTGATTGACGAATGATCAGCTCTGGACAAATACACACACCTGGCACAGGCTGATCAGGCTCATTAATTTTACGTAGCATCTGCTGGACGGCTGCACGAGCAATCTCATCTGCGGGCTGACGAATGGTCGTGAGTAGAGGATGCAGCTTGGCAGCGATCACCTGATCATCATAGCCGATTACGGAAATATCGCGTGGTACAGACAAACCTGCTTCCAGTAATGCATTGATAAAGCCCAGCGCAATATAATCGTCTCCAGCAAATATAGCCTCAGGAAGCGTATCTGCTTCTAACCAGCGCCGAGCAGTCGCATAGCCAAATCCAATACTATATTCGCCCTGCTCGATCATTATCGGCTCAAGCCCCTCTTCCTGCAAAGCCTGCACAAAGCCCCGTCTGCGCTCAACGGTACTCCGATACAGCTCTTCTCCGCACAGATGCGCGATACGCTGATGCCCCTGCTCTAGCAAATGTCGTCCTGCCACATAGCCACCACGATAGTTATCAATCTGCACTGCTTCCTCATTATGCGCAGGCTGCTGATTATCAATCAGCACATACGGAATATGGCGTGCTCGCAGCTCACGGACAAAGTCTTCTTCCTCCACCGGTGATAGCAGAATCAACCCATCCAGACGATCCTCCTGAATCATATAATGCTGACCGCTATGATCCAGCCCTCGCGAGACGGAGATCGCCAGATAGTAGCCCTCAGCAGCTAGCAGATCGTTGATCTCTTTGGCGACCGAATCAAAAAAAGAATCCTGTAGCGTTGTCACGATCAAGCCAATCGTTCCCGTTCGTCCTCTTGCCAGCGAACGCGCTGCTGCACTGGGACGATAATCCAGCTCGCGGATCGCTTCCAGCACCTTTAGCCGATTTTTCTCACGTACGGTCTGTGCACCGTTCAGCACACGCGATACGGTCACGACCGATAGCCCGGATCGCTTGGCGACATCGAAAATGCTAGTTTTCATTCGCTACGCTCCTATCTATCATCGTGTCCAGTAGTTGCTCGTAACGCTGCTGCATCAGTGGCTCAAGCGGCTCGGGCCAGCTCGGTAGCTCTGCGCGTATCCGCTCCACTGTGGTCTGCTGACGAGTCCAGCCATTCAGCCTTGCCGCCAGTGTGGTGTCCAGTGCTTTAACATCCCAATCCGATACGGTCGCTTCATATAGCTCAACCAGCTGCTCCAGCACATCAGGCTGACGCTGTAAATAATACTTCTGATGCCGCTCGTCCACCGGGTAAAAGGTCATATCCAGACGAATGATCGTTTCCTTACGCGCCTCGTCTGCCTGCTGTAGCTGCTGTGCCACCTGCAATTGCCGTTCATTAGTACATAAAATGAGCGAGCGGTACCGTGGCTCTGCTCGATAGCCATTAATCGCAGCCGGACGGTGACGCTGCCAGAATTGCTCCAGCAGCTGCTCCAGTGGCAGCACGGCTTCATCATATACCACCTGTACCGTTTCCGAATGATCCGCTGGCTGACGGTAGCCTGGATCTTCACTCTGTCCACCGGCTAATCCAGCCGTCGTGCCGACCACACCCTCCATTGCGCCGATCCATGCTTCCGGTCCCCAGAAGCAGCCCATGCCGAGTCGGATCGTTTCATTGCCCATTCTGGACACCTCCTATTCCTTTTGTTGTAGCGATATGCGTAGCCATCAGGACAGCTTCAGCTCGACCATCACGCCAAAATGATCCGACACCACCGCACCATTACTGCCATTCAGCGCCACACGTGATCGTTCCACCTGTAGCTCCCGATTGCTATAAATATAATCAATCCGTAACGGATGCTCATTGCCTTCCCAGCCTGCGATCGATTTGGTTACGGTATGCCCTTTATCCTTATCGACAGCCAGCGTGTACGTATCCTTCCAGATGTGCTTCATCATATAGTCATAGCCTTCCTCACGAATCTCTGCCACATTGTTAAAGTCACCGAGAAACAGAATCGGCTCCTGCTGACACGGCGCAAGCAGCTCCTCCGCCCGATCCCATTGCGGACGAAACGGCTCGACCTCATCATTCCACCAGCCAAAATGTCCATTCGCTAGCCATACCGCCTGTCCTTCATGCTCTGTGCGTACAGCAAGCACCTTACGCGTCTTATAATGCTCATAGATTCGCTGCGTCGATACATGCCCCAATACCGCATCATTAAACGGTGCGCGCGACAGAATCGCCAGTCCTTCATCAAAACGACCACGTGCTGCCGAATGCACCGGCACCCATGTCCAGTGATAATTTTCTTGCAGACGTGATAGTAAAACATACGCATAATTATCCGCCCGAATGACGGCATCCGCATCCGCCGCAAAATAATGCCCCAGATGGGATGGCTCCAATGGCGGCTCTGCCGCGCGCTGATTGACCTCCTGCATGGCGATCACATCGAACTGCTCGTTATTAATAAAATCCGCCAGCTGTCCAATCTTCTCCAGCTGATTCTCTTCATGCCAGCCATGTACATTTAACGTCAATAATTTCATCGCTCTACTCCATCCTTCGTCTAGTTCAGCCTACCTGATCCTTACCTTTATTAACCGCAAAGCTTGACTGTACTGCATCGTAATCGCTCGACCTCACTGCCGAAACGCCTTACTTCCACTATACCATAGCTTCCAGATGACAAAACGGCACAACAAAAAATCCTGCCGGATCATGGAGATACCAGCAGGATGAGCATTCGTATGAGAAAGTGTACAACGTGGATTCAGATGACCGCACTATACTGACTACATGACTACATGCGATGCAGACAGGCTACAAATACGGACAGTTACTCCAGATTCCATCCTGCTCCTGCTTCCAGTAGCTTAACGCTGAATAGTCAGCACCTGCTGCTGCCCGGCGATAACGTCACCCAACTGCTCGGTAACACCCTTCACCGCATCCTGACCATCTGGCACGATGAATGGCGTGATCACAGGATAGCCTGCCGCTTGAATCTGAGCGATATCAAATTCGAGCAGCAATTGACCCTGCTTGATTTTATCACCTGTCGCCACATGAGCCGTAAAGCCTTCGCCCTTGAGTGATACCGTATCAACACCAACGTGAATCAGCACCTGAATGCCAGAGCTATGCTCGATCAGCATCGCATGCTTTGTTTTGAATAGCTGCGCGATCTTACCATCAAATGGTGCGTGTACTTTACCTTCGTGAGGTTCAATCGCAATACCCTGACCCATCAGCTTGTCAGCAAATGCGGGATCCGGCACGTTCGACAGATCGACCGCCTTACCTGTAATGGGAGCGAATGCCTCGATCGGGCCTGTTTTATCCTTTTTGAAAAATGACAGCATCTTCTCATCTCCTCCTGTATCATGAACGACCTGTCGCTGACTTACGATCCTGACAATCAGGTCATCCATACGCAGGGACGAAAGCGCCGACATACTACCAGTCCATTCATGTATCTATTCCGGTACATGACCGGATTTTGGGTTCTATGATACGTGGGTGTGCAAGCGGTTGTCAAATGTACGGAGTAAGCCAGTTAGTACCGCTCGTGTGAATTCAGTTCTGCCCGTGTGGATATCATTTTAGTGCTAATTAGCGCAAACTTTTTATCAAAATTAAAAAAAGATAACTCATTCATCATTCTACAGAGCATCTTTCTTCTTCAAAACCAATCCAATCACCAGATATCGACTTCAAAAAATCGTTTTTACGCTTTATTTTGTCGATTTTACAATTCTTTTATCCATAGTTAATTTCATTTTGGTAAAAAGATGGTATACTATATGTATACAGAAGGGACGGATTAGTATGTTATTTTCAACAGCACGAACGGACTCCACCTCTCAACCACCTGCGCGTGGATTAGCGATGTGGATCGATCTGTTCTGGGTATTTTTCAAAATTGGGCCAGCAACCTTTGGTGGCGGCTATGCGATGATTCCGATGATCGAGCGAGAGGTGGTAGAGCGGCGTGGGTGGATTGAGCAGGATGAAATGAATGATCTGCTCTCGGTAGCAGGCTCGGCTCCGGGTGGCGTAGGCGTGAATGCCTCGGCTTTTGTTGGGTACCGGATGGCGGGTGTAACAGGAGCCATCGCGGCTACACTTGGGATTACGTTGCCGACCTTTCTGATCGTGTTCGTATTAAGCTTATTTTACTCTCTATTCCATGATCAGCCCAAAGTACAGGCTGCTTTTCAGGGGATTAAAGGCGCGGTGATCGGATTGATCGCGGTTGCCGCCTATCGTATGGGCAAAAGCTCGCTGTTTGATCGTACAACGATGATCGTGGCGGCGGTAGCCCTCATGATTCTGTTATTAACTGGCTTGAATCCGATCTTCCTTATTTTATCCGGGCTGGTGATCGGTTTACTGATTATACGGGTGAAAAAAGCGCTCGGCTTACGTATCCGTACGGAAAAAGAACGCGGTTCTGGTAAGGACAACACGACGTATATCGAATACTACATTTAATTGGATATTTAGATGTAAATAAACGACATGATCAATACATGATCGACATCACGAAGAAGGTGCAATGATGCTATTATGGCAGCTATTTATTTCATTTTTAAAAATAGGCTTTGTCTCATTCGGCGGTGGTTATGCGGTCATTCCGCTTATTCAGCATGATTCCGAGCAATATGGCTGGATGGCGGCTGAGCCATTTCGTCAGACCGTCTCGCTTGCTGGAATGGCACCCGGCTCGATCGCGACCAACAGCGCTACACTCATCGGCTATCAGGTCGCTGGCATACCTGGTGCGGCGATGGCAACGCTTGGTATTGTGCTGCCCTCGCTTGTACTGGTGATCACCTTAGCTGGATTGTTTTATCGGCTCCATGGCAGTCAGGTGGTCAAATCGTCATTCTATGGTCTGCGTCCCATCGTAACCGGCTTGATCGCTTATGCGGCGATTCACTTCGGACTCGGTAGCGGCTGGTCGGCGCTGAGTGAGCTGACAACATGGCTGACGCTATTAATCGGTGCAGCCGTATTTGTAGCCATTGTACGCTACAAAGCCCATCCTCTGCTCGTAATTCTCGGCTCGGCAGTGATGGGCATTGTGTTATTTTGATCATTTTCATTTTAACGTTTATGCCTTCTCCTGCATGAGCATAACCGCTTCCAGCAACACATTTACGCCCTGTGCGCATTGCTCATATGGCGTAAATTCCTCCTCACAGTGACTTTTCCCACGCACGCTAGGCACGAATACCATCGCTGACGGTAAAAAGTCGGCTACAAACTGGGCATCATGTCCAGCACCACTCGCCATCGTACGATGCGAATAGCCAAGCGTCTTCACCGCCTGCTGCAAAACTCCGCATACATGGGTATCGAACCAGACGGTATTACGATTCCATAGCCGTGTAGCCTTTACCTCACAGCCTCCCTGCTGCTTCGGTAGCGCACCAATGATCTGCTCCACTTGATGCACGACATCTTCATCCTTGTGTCGTGCTTCGAGTGTGAACACAACTCGATTCGGAATGACCGTATGAATATTCGGGTACACATTCATCCGTCCCATCGTGTACACCAGCTCCTCGTCCAGCGGTGCGAGCTGTTCGCGTAACATCAGCATCAGATCATTCGCTGCGAATAGCGCATCCTGTCTCATCGACATCGGGGTCGTACCGGCATGATTGGAGTCACCCTGTACCTCAATCTCATAGCAGACCATCCCAACGACACAATCGACCAGCCCAATCGCCAGCTGCTCACTCTCCAGCACAGGCCCCTGCTCAATATGTAGCTCCAGATAAGCGGTCGCTTCACGAATGCGATGCTGCTGTTCCCCTGCATAGCCACTCGCATTCAGCGCATCACCGAATGTGATGCCGTCTGGATCGGTCTTTGCCAGCATCGTATCCCCATCAAAACGACCGGCGAGCACACCGGATGCCATCATCGATGGCTCAAACCGCGCACCTTCTTCATTCGTAAAATTCATCACCACAATCGGAATACGTGGCTGAATACCGTAATCCTTGAGTGTGCGTACAAGCTCAAGCCCGGCGAGCACACCGAGAATACCATCGAAACGCCCGCCTTTTTTGACGGTATCCATATGTGATCCGATCACAATCGGTGGTACATCCTCGGTGCCAGCATAGGTGGCGTACATACAGCCCAGATCGTCGACCGTCACCGTCATGCCCAGCTCCTCACAGCATTGGCGAAAATATCCGCGTACCGCGATATCTGGCTCACTCAGCGCCAGCCGGGTCACGCCATTGTTCTCTGTACGCCCATAATCAGCAAACGCCTCAATTGTCTGCTCCAGTCGGTCTACATTTACGAATAGCTGTTGCTGCTGCTTCATCGTCACCACTCCATTCGCCAGATTATGCATATTGTGTATTGGACACTCTTTGCCTATTCGCCGCTGTGACCGGGCATCCGATCACGGTATATCCCCATCGTGTAAAGTCTTATGCTGCTATGAACGGTTCATCATTTTGCTGTTTCTGCCTCAATTTCCATGCTCGATTGGAGCGTATAGCCTCTATACTAAAGCAATCCAGATAAATGTCATTTGACAAAATGTAATATTTCCTGTGTAAACCTTTTGAAATCAGGTGAAAAAAAGGCTCAGCTGTGCTATTCTAAAATATTAGTAGTGTGTAAATTTTGTCCCGTAAAAATCATGATTATTTTTCACCGGATTTACAATGTCAGATGCTGAATGTAAATTGGTTTTGTCGTGCAAAAATTACTTCATTTACAGGCACGTTCGTATGGCAGGAAAAGGCTTCATTAAGGAGCGATAATTTCCGATTGTCATGCTTCCACATGCCCAACCATAATATTACGATATATCCAGGGAGGTTTATGTTAACGCCATGCTCATTATTGGTATTGCCGGTGGCACCGGTTCAGGCAAGACAACTGTCGCACGCTCCGTTATCGAACGTCTAAGTGCAGGCAAGGAAGTTACGTTTATTTCGCAGGATAACTATTACAAGGATCATACGCATCTTACACTGGAAGAACGTGCGCTGATCAACTATGATCACCCGTTCGCGTTTGACAACGAGCTGTTGATCGAGCACCTGGGCGAGCTGAAGCAAGGTCAGACCGCGTATGCACCTGTGTACGATTTTACGATGCATGCTCGTTTTACAGATCAGCGTCTGGAGCTGATGCCGAATAACATCGTCATCATCGAAGGTCTGCATGTCCTGTCCGATGAAAAGCTGCGCGAGCAGCTGGATATCAAGGTATTCGTGGATACCGATCCGGATGTGCGCATTTTGCGCCGTGTGCTGCGTGATATCGAAGAACGCGGTCGCAGCATCCAATCAATTCACCAGCAGTACCTGACAACGGTGAAGCCGATGCACGAAGCGTTTATCGAGCCTTCCAAAAAGTACGCTGACCTGATCATCCCTGAAGGCGGACACAATGAAGTTGGGATTCAGCTGCTGTCGATTCTGACGGAAAAGTACCTGTCCGGTGAAGAATGGACAGGCGCGAAAAAGACGAACTAATTCGCTAGCCCCCTTTTGTATCTATCATCGCAGCATCCGATATAGCTATAGATATAGTCGAGATAACCAGACAAGCACCTGCCCTATGAGCAGGTGCTTGTTTGCATTCTAATCAGTCGATGATGCGGAAGATATTGGTTGATCATATCACCTCCCTATCACCAATCTTCCAGTTATTGTTGCGACAATCGATAATAAAAACTAAGATGAGAAGGATTCGTTTAATTAAACGGATAGACGAGTACAGTCGATTATTTGATGCCACTTGAGGAGGACTTGAATTTGGATAGAAAAATTGTCGCCATTGATATGGATGACACGCTGTGTCATCTGCTGCCACGGGCGATTCATTATCATAACCTGCTGTACCCTGATTTGCCGCTTACGATGGAGCAGATTATTAATTTTGATCTGCGTCAAATCTGGCATCATGAGTGCTCGGAGGATATATTTTTTGGACGCCCTGGACTGTATGAGGAGCTGGAGATTTTTGACGAGTATACAATTGCCGAGGTGGAGAAGATTCATGCACAGCATGATCTGATTATCGTCACCGCCTCACGCCCTGATTCGGTACCGGAAAAGTGGCGCTGGCTGCAACGCCATCTGCCGTTTATTTCGTATGAGAACTTTTTCGTCGCCAAGCGCAAGTATTTGCTGGAGTTTGATGTGCTGATCGACGATGGGCCGCATAATCTGCTCGCTGCTCGTGCAGCAGGCAAGAAGACGATCGGCATTCCGCGTCCGTGGAATTTGCCGATTCAGTCGGAGTTTGTGATGAAGGATTCGTGGCAGGGCATGAGTGAGCTGGTGAATGAAATTTTGGAGAGCTGATATAGCTTACGCTTCAGTTTATTTCTACTTTTTGCATCGTATCGGAAGCAATACCCGAGTAATCCATATGTACGCTGGATGAAGAGGATCGATAAGTAATGGTGTAATCGCCGGATTGGATTCCAGCGGTATGGTGCTCGGCACTTCTCCATGTGTAAGAAGAGCCAGCTGCAATCTGCCGGGTGAAGTAGACTTTGCTCGATTGGTTATTGTTTATTGCGATTGTTGTAGCTGCTGATGAATGGTTACTAAAATGTAGCGTAACATGTCCATAATGAATGGGTACGATGAAGGCTGAAGCTACTTGCTTGCTCCCCGAAGCGGTGCCTGCAAAATGAGTGATGGAAGTTTCCAGGTTTGCCAATTCGTTGTTCTCGGAGTCATGATGTTCATTATTGTCACTAACGATATTGACATCATTTTGCTTCAGACTGAATGTTGACGTGGCATAAATGATACTTGGTACAAGAATGATAATGGCTGAGATTGAGATTAGTAGTGCAATGATCCATCTTTTCATGAATGCCCTCCACAGCTGGGTGTAGACGTATGTATCTGCCTTTAGTGCAATATATCGGAATGCAGGTATGAACAAGCATACTTGCATTCCGATCTGTATAGTAAGCTTGCTATTATAATCCTAGTTATTCAATTGCGCTATAAAATAATGATACAGCACCTGTGTACCTTTATTATCGTAGCCCTCGCTGGCGAGCTGCTGGTAGACGGACCCTGCCAGTGCAAGACCTGGTGTGTTCAGTCCCATTGCTTTGGCGGATTCCAGCGCGATGCCCATGTCCTTGATAAAATGCTTCACGTAAAAGCCCGGTTCAAAATCGCCCTTGATCATACGTGGGCCGAGGTTGCTGAGTGACCAGCTGCCTGCTGCGCCTGTAGCGATGCTTTGTAGAACGACTTCTGCGTCTAATCCAGCGAATTTGGCATAGGCTAGTGCTTCGCAGACACCGAGCATACCGGAGGCAATCGCGATCTGGTTGCACATTTTGGTATGCTGACCTGCACCTGCGGCGCCTTGCAGGATGATGTTCGTACCCATTTTCTCAAGCAGCGGCTTCACGGCTTCAAAGTCAGCCTGTTCGCCGCCTACCATAATCGACAGACGCGCTTCGCGTGCGCCTACATCGCCGCCAGATACAGGTGCATCGAGTGCATGCAGACCTTTGCCTGCGGCTTCTTTAGCGATCTGCTGTGCGAGCTGTGGGCTGGAGGTGGTCATATCGATCAGGTATGCGCCCTGTGGTGCGTTGGCGATAATGCCGTCCACGCCGAGGTATACATCCTCCACATCCTTCGGATAACCAACCATCGTAATGATCACCTTGCATGCTGCTGCCAGCTTGCCCGGTGTCTCATGCCATGTTGCTCCCTCATCTACTAGCTCCTGCGCCGATGCCGCTGTACGTGTGTACACATGAAGCGGATAGCCTGCCTGCTTGAGATGACGAGCCATGCTTTTACCCATTACGCCGATTCCGATAAAGCCTACTGCTGTTGTCGCTGGTTCCATTGCCATGATTATTGCCTCCTCATTTCTTAGCGATGCATTCTCATCAAAGTATAGCATGACTGCTCTCGCTTCGCCGTCTCGCATCGAACGAGCCATATGGACAGCACCATCCCTGCCCCTAGATCACATATCAGCTGAAGAAAAGCACGGATTCAGCCCCGTTTACAATCTTACATAACGAACTTCATATATTGCCGTTTTGGCCCTGTGCAGCTGTGGTAAAATAAACAAGCAAGCGGACTGCAACCGCAGCTATGGATACATACATACCGTGATGAATGCAGACGATATTAAGCTTCTTTTACCGTAGCTAAGCTTCCATTCTCCTACAAGGTAACGGAGCTTATAACGACGATGGCATCCACTACTTTTATTTTACATTGCAGATCCTTTGCAAGCTTCATTCCACGCATGAACTCAGAATGACCACTTGATCCGTACGGGTCGTATCGAAAGGACGGAATTTCCATGCTTACTATTCTAGCTTCCATTATGATCGCCGTCGTTGCGCTGGAACATCTGTATATCCTTGTGATGGAGATGTTTTTGTGGACGACTCCGCGTGTTATGAAGACATTTGGCACCAATCCAGAGCATGCCGAGCTAACACGCTCGATGGCAGCCAATCAGGGTCTATACAATGGCTTTCTCGCAGCAGGCCTGATCTGGTCGCTACTGCATCCCGATGCTACTATCGCATACCAGCTTGCGATCTTCTTCCTCGCCTGTGTGATCGTGGCTGCGCTGTATGGCGGCTTGAGCGTAAAACGCTCGATTTTGCTCATGCAAGGTCTGCCTGCGGTCATCGCATTCCTTCTTGTGCTGATCAGTCACTAAACCTCAGACAGGTAGCGTAAGCTGAAGGCAGAGGGTGAATCGTGGTGCTATTTATTCATATGCACCACGATTTACTGCTTTGCCAGATACGCGCGGCTGACCAGCCATATCCAGCGTGCCTATCCGCTTCGTATCAACCAAGCCGCTATCGATTGCGGGTGATCCTGCGCTCAGACGGTAGTTGGCTAACTTCGCATTTACAAACATTGGATTCTTAAAAATCGCATGCTGCTCCTGCTTACTCCCCTTTTGAAAAGCCGCCAGACTTTCGTACACTTTTCCATGCCATGTCCACCATGCTTCGTCTGCTCCACCCGGCGTATGATACAGATTATAATCCAGCTTATTGCCACTGCTGGCATATTCGTTATAGATCAGCACACCGGTTGGGCTTGCCGATAAAATATTATTTTCGATCACGTTACGCGAGGTGCCGTACTGGATTAACAGCTGCCCTGCTCCATCACCCGGCTCATTCGATAACGTGTCATTGCCGACTAGCGTATTGTTCATAATGACGCAGTCCGTCGCCATTCCACGTTCTGGATCATAGCCACCGATGCCAATACCGGTATAGCGATTGCTGTACACTACATTACTGCGAGCTGTGATCGCACTCGTTGACTTGCCCTTATGCTCCGATGCGATCTCAATCCCGATATCATTGCTATAGCTACGATTACGCTCAATCACAATATTGCGCCCACCATCCACATAGATACCGGCTGCACCGTTGCTATTGTTCGGCAGGTTGCGTCCATAGGATGGATTACGGTTGGACGTAATATTGAACACCACATTGCCCGTAATCCGTCCATTACGCACCGCATCGTAGGTAGGATCAGGCGCGGTCTGCTCAAAGCCTATCACATCAATGCCGATGTTATCATTGTCATGCACCCGATTATTCGCTACTTCAAAGTCTGTTACATTTCCATTTAGTGCAATACTTTCACTACTGCCAAGCACCAGATGATCCAACTCATTCCCTCGGATCGTCAGATGATGTAGTGCTGACGGTGCCTTCGTACCATAGATCGCAATGCCATGCGCATCTCGTCCAGACAGCTCCTCGCCTTGAGGGCTAGCCGTATTCGCAATATGATGAATATGGTTGTTCAGCAGGCGAATATAACCACCTGCTCCCATGACACTAATACCTGCTGGCACATTGCCCGTCCGGGTGGTCGTATAATTGCGAATCTCGAATCCATCTATCGTGATATAGCTGGCATTATCGATTCTGACCATCCCCTGCAAGCCATCTACAGCCAGACCCGTTCCGTCCAAAATCGGCTGCTCCTGCTTATAACGTGCAAAGGTAATCGCACCAAGCTGTGCATTACCTGAACGTGTAATATGAAGCTGCTGCCGATAGACACCACCACGTACATAGATTGTGCTACCCGGTTGTGCCTGATCTGCCGCATGCTGTAGCGTCTTCCACGGCGCATTCAGCATTCCACTTTCAGTATCATTACCGTCAGGTGCGACATAATAGGTTGCTACTGCTGCCTCGGCAGGCTGTATTGCTAATGGCTCATAGCTCCCTGCCTGCACTCCTCCTGTGATCAATCCAATCACCAGTGTACAGATTGCGATTTGTTTTAACACTCGTCAGCATCCTCTCTACCGATCATGATGAAGTCATCCGATGAAGTCTCATAGTCTTATTCTACCTATCGGATCGTATTCAAAATATCGTGTCTGTATTAGAATTTATATTTCATTCTTTCGACTTCATTGTGTTGTTTTCTTTCATTCTACCTCCTAGCACGACTCTGCGTGAATCCAATATTTCGATCTCCCACTATAATCGACATACTTGCTATTATGAATTTTTCATAGATAACCTTACACATATAGAAAACTTTTATACAATCCCACCTTCTAATCGAGAAAATTCATCCTGAATAACCGATTGAAATCTGGAATTATGTTAATTTTACTGTCGATAGATGACATAAGTTGTGCTAGAATTTAAAAACAACAAAATACCTACTCTATTCAATCAATGAACTCGAATGTCGTTGCAGCTCTGTCGGACGTTGAAGTTGTTGCCGGACGGTATGATTCCGTGACCTCAAACTTTTCGTAAAAGACATGTATAGGGAGGCGGTCAGCATGACATTCCTGGAGAAACTTATGGCCTACCGGGATCAGGAAAATGATCTTCATTGGGAAGGAACATTCCTTGATTATCTCCGGCTGGTTCGAGAGCATCCACATATTGCAGGTACAGCGCATGAGCGTGTGTATCGTATGATTGAAAGTGCAGGCATTATAGAGCTTGGTGACGGACGGCGAGAATATCAATTTTTTAGTCGTACATTATTCGGGCTGGAGGATGCGATTCAGCTACTGGTGGAGGAATATTTCCGCCCGGCAGCGCAACGTCTGGACGTTCGCAAACGACTACTGCTGCTCATGGGGCCAGTCAGTGGTGGTAAATCCACCCTCGTCACGCTGCTCAAGAACGGCTTAGAAAGCTTCACCCGTACACCCGAAGGCGCTGTATATGCGATCCGAGGCTGCCCGATGCAGGAAGAACCGCTCCATCTGATCCCGCGCGAGCTACGCGAGGAATTCGGTAAGGAGTATGGCGTTCATATCGAAGGCGATCTATGCCCGGTGTGCCGGATGCGGCTGGAACAGGAATATGGCGGACGCATCGAGGAAATGCCGATCGAGCGCGTGCTCTTTTCTGAAAGTGGACGCCGCGGGATTGGCACCTTCGCCCCCTCTGATCCGAAGTCACAGGATATTGCCGATCTGACAGGTAGTATCGACTTCTCGACCATTACGCAATACGGTTCCGAATCCGACCCGCGCGCCTATCGCTTCGATGGCGAGCTGAACAAGGCGAATCGCGGTCTGATGGAATTTCAGGAAATTTTAAAATGCGATGAGAAGTTCCTCTGGAATCTATTGTCGCTGACGCAGGAAGGTAATTTTAAGGCAGGACGCTTCGCCCTCATATCCGCCGATGAATTAATTATCGCCCACACGAACGAAACCGAATATCGCACCTTCATCTCCAACAAAAAGAACGAAGCCCTCCACTCTCGCATGATCGTCATGCGTGTTCCCTACAATCTCAAGGTTACCCAGGAAGAACGTATTTATCAGAAGCTAGTTGATGCCTCTGGTCTGAATAATCAGGTGCATCTGGCACCCGGCGCACTCGGTACAGCGTCTATTTTCACCGTATTGTCCCGTCTCAAGGAATCGAAAAAGCCCGGTATCGATCCGATCAAAAAAATGACGCTGTACGATGGCGCTCAGGTCGATGGTGTGAAGTCTGGCGAGGTCGACGAGCTACGCCGCGAATATAGCGATGAAGGCATGTCAGGTGTCGATCCGCGTTATGTGATCAACCGAATCTCCAGCGCGCTCATCAAAGGCAACAAGCCCTGTATTAACGCACTGGATGTACTGCGCTCGCTCAAGGAAGGTCTGGATCAGCACCCGTCCATCTCGCGTGAGGAACGGGAGCGTCTGCTCAATCTAATCACGATGGCACGCAAGGAATACGACCATCGCGCCAAAACGGAAGTACAGCGCGCCTTTGTCTATTCATTCGAAGAATCCGCGCATACGATGCTGAACAATTATCTGGACAATGTCGAAGCATATTGCAGCGGTCACAAGATGCCTGATCCGATTACCAGCGAGGAACGCGACCCGGATGAAAAGCTGATGCGCTCGATCGAGGAGCAGATTGGTATTACCGAGAATCAGAAGCGTGCGTTCCGTGAGGAAATTTTGATCAAAATCTCGTCCTTTGCTCGCCGCGGACGTAAATTTGAATATACGTCGCATGAGCCGCTCAAGGATGCGATTGAGAAGAAGCTATTCGCCGATCTGAAGGATGTCATCAAAATCACGACTTCCTCCATGAACCCGGATGAAACGCAGGTCAAACGCATGAATGAAGTGTCCCGCCGTCTGATTGAGCATCACGGTTACTGCGCTGCCTGCGCCAACGATCTGATGAAATATGTCGGCAGCCTGCTGAACCGTTGAGGCAGGAAGGAGTGAAGCGACATGGACAATCGATCATTTATTATTGCAAGGGATGACTGGTCGCTGCACCGTAAGGGCGAGATCGATCAGGAACGACATAAGCGCAAAGTGAAGGAAGCGATTCGCGAGAATCTGGCTGATCTGGTCAGTGAGGAATCGATCATTATGCCGCAGGGCGATAAGATCATCAAAGTACCGATCCGCAGTCTGGATGAACCGCGCTTTCGCTATAATACGAGCGATGAGCCACAGGTTGGACAGGGACAGGGTGGTACGCAGGTGGGCGATGTGGTTGGACAGGCAGATGGGAATGGGCAGAGCGCAGCAGGTACTGGGCCTGGTAAAGGCGGGCGTGAAGCAGGGGAGCAGCCCGGCATCGATTATTATGAAGCCGAGCTGACGGTAGATGAGCTGGCTGAGCTCGTATTCGAGGACTTGAAGCTACCGCATCTCAAGCCCAAGACGGCACAGGAGATGCTGGTGGACGATATTCGTTTTAACGATGTGCGCAAGCAAGGAATGGTGTCTAATATCGACAAGCGGCGTACCCTGTTCGAGGCGATCAAGCGGCAGGCATTAGGTGGCAGCTTACATGGCGGTGCTTATCCCGCAGCGATGCAGCAGGGTGGCGGTATTCCAGTGGGCATACCTGGCCCGGACACTGCTCCAGCTCCCGTACTTGGCCCGATTATCGGTGACGATGTGCGTTATAAAACGTGGGAGGACATTCATAAGCCGCAATCGTCTGCGGTCGTACTCGCCATGATGGACACCTCCGGCTCAATGGGTACATTTGAAAAGTATATCGCGCGTAGCTTCTTCTTCTGGATGGTGCGCTTCCTGCGTACACGATATGAAAATGTGAATATTCGTTTTCTGGCGCATACGACCGAGGCGAAGGAAGTAGATGAAGAAGCCTTTTTTCATAAAGGAGAGAGTGGTGGTACACGCTGTTCTTCCGTGTATGAGCTGGCGCTACAGATGATCGAAAAGGAATATCCACCCAGCTCCTTTAACACGTACGCATTTCACTTCTCAGATGGCGATAATCTAAGTAGTGACAATCCAGAGACGATGCGGCTCGCTCGCACATTGCTGGAGCAGGTGAATATGCTTGGCTATGGCGAGATTCGTCAGCGCACATATGGCTATAGCAGTAAGCAACTATGGGATGTGCTCAAGCGCTTGGAGTCGCCGACATTTGTACAGGCTTTATTGGAGCAGAAGGAAGATGTGTTCAAGACGCTGAAGGCGTTTTTTGGTGATGAGATGGCTAGTTGATCTATCCCTTCGCTCTTTAAAATAAGGATATCTACGGAGCGTCTGCTTTTACTTTTGGCGATTAGTTTGTTAGCAGCTCGTTTACTTTTGATTTTGACGATGTGATGGTCAGCCTGTTATCG
Source organism: Paenibacillus hunanensis (assembly GCF_014645615.1). Lineage (GTDB taxonomy): Bacteria > Bacillota > Bacilli > Paenibacillales > Paenibacillaceae > Saccharibacillus > Saccharibacillus hunanensis. Next base: position 685,980 of record NZ_BMMB01000002.1, read on the forward strand.
CCTTTTGCTATACCTATTGTATTTGTCGTTATGGATCGAGCTGGCAATGGATCGAACATGGATAGGATTCTTTCCTCGTCCGGTGTATTCGGTGATCTTGAATCCAGCCAGCCCCATCTACAACCCTGCTCAATTAGACAGCTCTATTCCATCGATTGAAAGGAGCGCTGCTTATGCTACTGGAAAGCGATACGCAACAGCTGGAACAATCGGTCGAGCAGCTGACCGATGCGGCAATCCAGCATGGGCTAGACTTTTTCCCGATGCGCTATCAGTTCTGCCCATCTGAGGTACTGTATTCGATTGGCGCTTACGGAATGCCGACAAGGTTTTCACACTGGAGCTTTGGCAAGGCGTATCACCGGATGAAGTCGGAATACGATCACGGTCTGAGTAAAATCTATGAGCTGGTGATTAACTCTAACCCGTGCTATGCCTTCCTGCTCGACAGCAACACCTTGCTGCAAAATAAATTAATCGTCGCGCATGTGCTTGGACATAGTGACTTTTTCAAAAATAATGCGATGTTCGGCGGTACAGATCGCAATATGGTTGATCGAATGGCGGTGTTTGCGAATCGAATTGAGGCGTTCAGTCAGGAATATGGCATGGATGAAGTGGAAGCTTTTCTCGATGCAGGTATTGCGATTCAGGAGCATGTCGATCCCTATGTGCGTTTCGGTCATGTAGACGGATTCCGCGAAACTGACGGCTCGATCAAGGATGTGATCGGCTATATCGCTACACACAGCCGGTATCTGGAGGAATGGCAGCGCGAGATTCTGCACATGCTGCGCGCAGAAATGCTGTACTTCTGGCCACAGATGGAAACGAAGATTATGAACGAAGGCTGGGCGAGCTACTGGCACTTGAAGCTGGTACGTGAGCTGGAGCTAAGCGACTCTGAGATTGTAGAGTTTGCCAAAATGAATGCAGGCGTGATCCAGCCTACGCCGGGACGAATTAATCCGTATTATCTCGGCTTGATGATGCTACGGCATATTGAGCGTAAGGAAGGCATCGAAGCACTGTTCGAGATTCGCGAGGTGGAATCGGATGTGTCCTTTATCCGTAATTATCTCACCCGTGAGCTGGCAGAGGATATGGATCTGTTCGTATATCAGAAGCAACAGCAGGTGTATCGTGTGACAGCGAATGATGTGAATGAAGTCAAAGAGCAGTTGATTCGCTCACGCACAAATGGTGGCTTTCCGTATATTACGGTGCGTGATGATGATCTGCATGGGCGCGGCGAGCTACTGCTGCATAATCGGTTTGACGGCATGGAGCTGGATCGTAAATATGTGGAGCGTACCTTGCCGCTTGTGTTTAAGCTGTGGGGACGCAGTGTGCATCTGGAGACGATGGCTGGGGGGAAGACGGTTACGTATGTGTATGATGGGAAGCAGCTGGTGAGTTGATGAGCAGTTACGTCGATATCGATTGCTGTTTCTTAGGCTGTCCATTAGAGCTGTGACAAGTTCTACTATTTATATAGACCCACTTATATTTTTCTGATACATGTCCGTGCAATACCCTATATTCTAGCACATGTAGGGCACCAGCCAGACTGACCCCTACCCTGTCAAGATAGTGCCCTCTCTCCTTCCTCACAATACGCAAAAAGCCATCAGTAGCTATAATGCTACCGATGGCTTTTATTGATTACACTTCTTACATGTCGTCACACTTCCATGCTGAAATGGCTACTTGTAATTGGTACTTACCCAGCCTACTAAATCAACCGATGCTGCAACCACTTCGTCCCGTAGAACCGTTTCAGGAAAATAAGTCCCCTCACGCCCCACTCCAGATCCATTGCGATCCACACCCCGAGCACACCCCAGCCTAATACGACACCGAGCACATACCCCATCACGACGCGGAACAGCCACATCGTTAGCATCGAGACGACCGATGTATACTTCGCATCACCGGCAGCCCGTAGCGCTGAAGGCGTAATAAAGGAGATCGCCCACAGCGGAATCTGCACCAGCGTATTCACCAGCAAAATCAGGAAGATATCATCCACAATTTCCGCTGGCGGATCAAAGAGCGCAATCAACGGATTAAATAACGGTAAAATAATCAATCCCATCACAACAAAGGACATTGAGGACAGCACGAGAAACGACTTCGTGAATTTCCGCGCTTCATCAATATTCCCACTCCCGATACAAATCCCGACCACTGTAATAATCGTCAGCGACAACGCATTGGCTGGAATCTGCATCGCTCCGGCAAGCGCCGCACAGATTGCATTCACCGCAATCGCGTACGTCCCCATCCAAACGATGAAGATCTGCGTAATGATTTTCCCACCGTTAAAAAACATTTGCTCGGTCGCAAACGGGAAGCCGATAAACAGAATTTTGCGGAACATTTCCCATTTGACCCGGAATAGCTCCTTCATCCGTACTTTTAGATTCACATCGACCTTGAACAAATAATACAGCGCACAGACCGCACCGCCATAACGGGCGATATTCAGCGCAATCGTCATCCCCAGCACGCCCATATGGAAGCCGTGGATGAATAGAAAGTTCAGTAATACATACAATATGTTCATAATGAGCGATAGCACAAGCGAGGCTCGCGTGCTACCTACACCACGTAGCGCCCCACAGATCGCTTCCACAATCGCAATCCCGGCAAATGAAATACAGCTTCCGATCAGATACACGCGCGCATAGCTCATTACGTCTGCCTGTGCGGAGCCGAATAATATATTCAGTAGCGGCACATGCAGTGCGATACCGAGTAAACCTACGAGCAATCCCAGTAACGTCACGACCGACACAGCGCTCGCGCTGGCTTCGGACACCTTTTTCACATTGCCATTGCCCTTATACTGGGCAACGACGACCGTACCGCCTGTCGCTACAGCGATAAAAATACTGAATAGAAAAATATTCAGCGAGTCGATCATATTCACCGCACTGACAGCTGCCACTCCAGCAGCACTAATCATCGCTGTATTGATCAGGTTAAGACCCATAATAAACGCCTGATCGACCAAAATCGGAATAAACAGCGAGATCATCTGCCTGTAATTCATTGTGGCTCCGGTAAAGTAGCGGTCAAGAATCCGGTGCCCCCATTTCCAACGTATCGCGTAATCCATTATGCATTCACTTCTTTTTGTATGAGATTGGGTCGTGCTGTCCTGCTGACTGTCCGACGAGAATCTGTTTCTGCTTCCGTCACCGTATGTACCTGAAACGACTGCGCTTATGATTGCTGCTCTGCGGTTGCTGGAAATACGTTTAGCCGTACGGTGCTGTTGTTGTTTTCTATATTAAGCGGATTGCTTCCATTTATGAAGGGGTAATTTGTATTTTCTCAAATTCCCTGCTGGCTGTGATGGTGGATGATGTGTGGTTGTCGGCTCTGGTATAAGAGCATCCGCTAATTGATTTACACAAAAAAGAAACGGTTCCCTGATGAAAAGGAACCGTTTCTTGATATCGGTGAATCATTACGTTTAAAGGAAAATGCGGTCGAGAGGACTCGAACCTCCACGGGGGTAAGCCCACACGGACCTGAACCGTGCGCGTCTGCCAATTCCGCCACGACCGCAAATACTGTTAGTGATTGATTTCGCAACCACAAGAAAGATCATATCATGGTGAAGGGGGTTTGGCAAGCACTTTATTTTAGTTGTGGGGCAACCACTGCGGAAAGGAATAAGGGGACGGACTCGGGTGGAGCCGCGGGAATCTTTTGGATTGGGAAGGAATGAAGATTCCCGCCCCTCCAAAGCTGTAAGATATTTTGCTTCGCAAAAATCACTCTTCATTGAACACCGTGTTAGAAAATCACTAACACTATAAGGAGTCCTTTCCCCTTATTTCCTTTCCTCCGTTCCGTGCTAATCGCAGACTTGGGATAGGTGCTGTGCCGAACTTGGTGAGGGGGTAGCAGGTGTTATTGAAAGAGTTACTGTTACTTTTACGTTTTCTGTTTGACTGTTGGGGTCTGATTGTTATGGTGTTAGGCGGTTTTGTTGCGTATTGGAATGAAGATACAATAACCTTGGTAGGGGTATATTTGTTTTTGATTTCTAGTGGGATTTGCTGTTTGATTTGAATGTTTTATTGGAATGTATAACTTACAGCGATTGGAGTTTTGGTAGTTTACCAGGATCGATAGATGCTTTTTATAGCTAATGGGCAAGATAGTTTGTATGTTATTCGGCGATACTTTGTTCTACTTTTATTCTACACAAACCAGCCTGCATTCTTGGATGCAGGCTGGTTTCTTTATCGATCATAATTAGCTTTCTAGCATGGTATATTATAAAGCTTTATAAAGCTCCAGACAGGTACTTTTTTAATTTGGAATCATCTAGGCTGTAAATGACCTAGTGTATGCTTACACCTTATAGCTTTTTCAACTCGATCCACTCGATTGACATGCCGGGTTTGATGAAATCGAGTGTGAGTTCGTATTGGCCTTGTTCGAGGTGCATTTTATTTGCTTTTTGGCGCATCCATTTGCCTTCGGTGCCGTTGCTCTGGGCTGTAGTGACGAGTTCTCCATTGAGCATCAGATTGGTGGCGCTTTGTGCCCATTGGTCGCCTTCGGAGGAGATGTGCAGGAACAAGCGGTATTGTCCGGTTTCTGTAATCTCGAAGTGGGTTACGCCGTCATTAGCAATTGAAATTTGCACGTCTTCGCCTGCTTGTAGAAGTTCTCCTGCGTGATCTGTGCCTGCCTGTAGTCCTTTTACAGATGGAATCTGGTCTTTCATGAGTTCTTCTCGTTCGAATACAGGGGACTGCATGATGAATTCGCAAATGTTGATCGCGCAGCGTTGCAGCTCGGCGCGAGTAAGTCTGCCTGCTTCCAGTGCTTCGATCGTGTGGTCGCCCCATACGTTGGTTTCGGCTCCATAGTTAGCAACGACCATGTATAGATCGTTTTGCGCGCGAACCATCGCATCCGTATGCTTACGGTCAGCAGGGCCGCCTTCGGCGCAGTCGTTCATCACTGCCCACCAGTCGGTCATAACGATACCGCGGAAGCCCCATTCGCCGCGCAGAACGGTGGTATTCAGATCATAGTTGGATGCTGCCCAGTGACCATTGATCGGGTTATAGGAGGTCATGACCGAGCGAGCACCACCTTCACGTACAGCGATCTCGAAGCCTTTGAGATAGATTTGTCGCAGTGCACGCTCAGATACAACCGCATTTACTTTTGTCCGATACTGCTCCTGGTTGTTGCAGGCAAAGTGCTTGAGCGTCGCATATACGCCACTTTGCGCAATACCGCGTGTGCAGGCAACAGCGAACACACCGGACACGTACGGATCCTCGGAAAAGTATTCAAAGTTCCGTCCGTTGAGTGGACTGCGGCGGATGTTCAGGCCCGGCCCGAGCAGCGTGTCGATCTCATTACGACGCATCTCCTGCCCTTCCAGCACATACAGCTCCTCAACCAGTGCCACATCCCATGTTGCCGCTAGCAACGTACCAATCGGCACCTGAGTCGCCTTATCACCACTATCCATCCGAATACCGGAAGGCCCATCTGTCGTACACGCTACAGGAATACCAAAGCCGAGCAATCGATCCGTTACTCCACCAAATGCCGATGCCGTTCCCGGCGTAACGAGCGGACTACTCATCCCCTCTGCACGTACCAGTGCAGCCAGATCTTCATCATGTAGCTGAGCGACAAACTGCTCCAGCGTCACGCGTCCTACACCCACATCCTGTAGCGTATACCCATGATTGCCCGTCTCCGGCAATGGTGCTGGCAAACGATCCTGAATCCGCTGCGCCAGTGAAATCTGCCGTGTTGGCACAGGCTCAGCCATCAGCTCATACGTTCCATCCGCCTTACGTGCACCCGGCTTCATACGATGGAACTCCTCAACCGGAGCCAGCGCTTCCTCCCATTGCTCGACCTTATGTAGCTCTGGCAGCTCCAGTGCTGTTCCGTCTGCTGCTACCCGTGCAATCGCAGGCGCACCTGCATCTGCCGTATTCACGGATGCCGCAAATGATACCGTCTCTGTCGCACGCACACTATTACCTGCATGGAAGTGATACAATCCAGCTTCCAATACATACGCATAACGATGACCTGTAACCCCAGCATCGTCATACGATGCGAGTCGATCCAGTGGTACAGATAATGTCACCGTTTCAGATTGACCGGGCTCCAGCAAGCCTGTTTTCGCAAAAGCGGCTAATGATCGCGATGGCTGTCCTAGCTTACCCTGAGGCGCTTCGACATAGAGCTGTACGACTTCTTTGCCTGCATAGTGTGCGCCAGTATTGCTTACCTTTACCGCGAGCTGTACGTGTACCTGATCACCATCATGCAGTAATTGTGCAGGCTGCATGTCCAGTGCAAATGTTGTATACGACAAGCCATATCCAAACGGATACTGTACCTTATCCGGGCAAAACGTTTCGAAATAACGGTAGCCCACATAAATGTCTTCCTCGTACACACTCTTTAGCTCATTGCCATAGTTACGTGTGGACGGATAATCGTGAATCGAATACGCAATCGTATCGGTCAGCTTTCCGCTTGGTGTCACATCTCCGGCAAGCACATCCGCGAGCGCACGACCACCTTCCATACCGCCATGCCACGAGTACAGCACCGCACCGATCGGATGCTTATGCTGGGACGCGTCTACCCAGCTCATATCGATAATGTTCGACGTGTTCAGCACCACGACCGTCTGCTGGAATTGTGCAGTGACTCGTTTTAGCATATCCAGCTCATCTTCAGTTAAACGGTAGCTGCCTGGCTCATCTGCATTATCCTTGTCCTCGCCTGCGGTACGTCCGATGACGACAATCGCTTTTTCCGATTGCTGTCTTGCTGCTGCGACCAGCTCATCCGTGAGTGGCATCTCCTTCTGGTGCCAGGGCTCCGCTGCCCAGCCACCACCGCCATTGTCGAATGGATGCTCAGCAATCCAGCTTTCGTACACCCCTGCCAGCTCCTCATTCACATGTACGTCTGGCTTCGCACGTAGTCCTTCCAGCAGATTCGTCGTATACGCTACATTCACACTTCCGCCTGAACCTGTTCCACTTCGATAATAATCGACCTGCACACGCCCAAAAATCGAAACGCTTTCATTTTTTCGAATCGGAAGAATTTGTTCGTCATTTTTCAGCAAAACCACACCTTCAGCAGCGACTTTTCGGCTAAATTCGGCAAATCCTTCAAGCGGCACTCCAATTAACGATTGCGTCATCATAATCCTCCTCATTTTCCCCAGCAAGGGTAGTCATTATTATATTATGCCAACGAGCAGCACAGAAAAGCAAAAGAATAAGAACATTTCCAAAACTCTGCTTGGCGACAGACAAGTAGACCCTTCTAACCCAGCCTAGCCCAGCAGTAATAAGAAAACACCTTCAGAACATCATTGCAAACAGGCTTGCCAAATCCTGCGGCTCTACCCAAAATTCCAATGCAATGGCCATAGCAACAAGACTGATTCCCGTTATAATACGGATTCTCTTTTCACTTATTTTCGTTTTCTCAAATCCATATAGAAGCCCAAGCAATATAACTAGATACGAAACACCTTGAGTCTTTCCACCTGCTAATAAGCCGATCATATGCGACATATACAATGCGATTGCAAGCGTAATAATAAAAAGTGGAATCCGTAGCTTCATACCGCACCCTCCTTCCAGCTAAGCAGCGTATGACAAGCTCCCTCTTATCATAACGAAGAATAGAATCATTTACAAAAATCACTATACTTCTTCCTCCTGCCCAGCATCGAATGTCTAGCTTACAAAATATTGTTATGTACACTATAAAATAAAGCCAGAATACCCTCAGCATAATGCGCATCTTCTACACCTGCTAAGATCATTCTGGCTCTGAACACTACCTTTCATATCCTGCTATATATCCATACCATTTCTATCCCACTTGCTCGCCTCTCATTTCATCCATCATCAAACAACTATCACATATCCAACTATCCGATCACCGCTCCCGATGCACAATATAATCCAGCAAATGCTTCAAAAACGGAATCCCCACTGGCAGCTTACGCAGCGCCTCCAGCGCACAGCAATAATGATTCCACATCTCTCGCCGCGCCCCAGCTTCACCGAGCACCGAGACGAAGGTGGAGCTATTGTTGCTCTCATCCTGCCCGACTGGCTTACCGAGCTGCACCACATCGCCTTTGAAGTCCAGCAGATCATCCTTAATCTGAAATGCAATGCCGGCATGATAAGCAAATGCTCGCAGTACCGCAAGCTCCGATTCCTTCGCTTCTGCCAGCATTGCAGGCATCACGAGCGACGCTTCAAAGGCAGCACCCGTTTTGTAAAAGCAAATATCGTTCAATTGCTCCAGTGTCAGCCGCTGTCCACGCGCACGCAAATCCATCGCCTGTCCAGTACATAGCTCCTCTGCCTTTTGAGCCGAATAGTCTATTAGCTTCAATACAATAGGAGGGGCAAATCCGCTGAGCGATGCCTGCTCGCGAATACTTTTTTGAATAAGGAACAGTCCGCTCAGCTCCGCAGTCGCACTATCATGTAGCTCATGCAGTGTTGTACGTCCGCGCCGTGCTGGTGCGTTATCCTGGGATGGCAGATCGTCGAAGATGAGCGAAGCGGTATGCATATATTCCAGCGAGCGTAGCATCGGCATAACTGCCTCCTGCTGCAAGCCATAATGCCGCACCGCCATCACCCAGGCGAGAATCGGACGTAGTCGTTTACCCGATCCTTCGAGACTGTAATTGACCGCATCGATGAGCAGCTCATTCGTCGGCAGCATGCCTTCGCGCTTCTCTACCGGAAGCGTACCATTAATCTGTTCTCGTACCGTATCGACCGTCTCGCGAAACTCTGTCTGCTGCTCCCGATCCTGACGTAGATGCACCAGCATACTGTCACGCAGCAGCTTATCCAGAAAATCCACATCCTCCGCATGACGCACCATCTGCTGCACCACCCGATTCAGGCTCGGCATCCCAGCTGTAAGTAGCTCCATCGTCTCCCCATAACGGGATGCGCCCAGACGCTCATACGCTCGCTTCAATCCATTAATCGCCCGATCCAAAATAACCTCGCGTGTCTGCTCATCCGAATGATACACCTCATGCAGTAAATAGTGGATCACTGCCCAGTACATCTGAAACGGATTGAGCAGATCGGAGCGCTGCCCATGATATTTTAAATAGTACGTATACGGTGTTACTGCACCATTCGCCAGATCATCGAACATATCTGCAAAGTCGTCGGCAAGCTGGTTATAGATACCATAGCAAAATGTCCGTAGATCAAACCCTTCATCCTCTTCCACATTCAGAATGGAGCGTGCGACCAGACGCGAGCAAGCCGATTTTAAAATAACAGGCACGTACAGCTCCTCATTCGTGTACGTATCGTCATCCAGCGTGCGCGTCCGATCCACATCCTGTGCCTGAAAAAACACATACGCCTGCTCGAAAAACTGCTGCTGCCCACCACCCGGCCGCTGTCGCGCCTTAATGTATTCAAAAGCTTCCCGTAGCTCACTATGGATGTACCGAATAAGCTCCGGCTGGCTCCCTGACCAGTCACCCAGCTTCGGCACCGAGCCCGTTAACAGAGCAGTTCGAATCAGGCGCGAATACTGCTCCTTCTCCTGCGCAGACAACAGCGTCGAATCCAAAATATCGTCGATAAATGGATAGGTCAGTCCATACGAGTACCCTAACCGGATCGCTTCATCCAATCGATGCGAGCGCTCCTGCTGCGATACCGAATCGTCCATCTCCTCGGTCGCATGCAGCACTACACCAACAATGATTTTGATTAGCTTACGCTGCGCCTGCTCGGCATTCAGCTCTGCTGGAATATTGGTCGCCACCTGCTGGAGCTTATCCAGCACCCAGATTACCGCATCCTCTACTCCTTCGCGCTGCGCCCAGCGATATACCCCATCCATACTCATAAACTCCGGTAGCTGCGCGTCAGTGGTTGTGGCTGAGCTTAGCAACTTACCTCTCAGACTGTCCACCACCTCCTGCACACGCTGCTGTGTCTGCGGTGCATCCAGCGCACGTCCCAGATCGCGCATATAGATGTACGCCACACTACGATGCAAGTAAGGATCTAGCTTGTTCGTTGTATGCAGCCAGTGGATATAACGCTGATAATCTTTAGCACTCGGTCTCTGTTTAACTGGTAGCCAGCGTGATAAACGCGAGGTGAACGATACATGCCTTCCCTTCCACTGCCGAAAATCCTCAATCAGCCCGGATTCATACGTGCGCTGCGTAACATGCTGATGCAGCTGATTAAAATAATGCACTGCCTTTTGCTCCGCTTCCGCATAGCTCTGCTCTGCCCGACTATATTCATGCTCCGTCCGATTCATAAATGATCTATTCATAAGGTCTTCCCTCAAATTCTGTTCGTTTTTTGTCGTTAGTATGAAGTGTAATACGGAAAAATAACGACAGGGTTACGTAATAATAGAGAGACCTCACAGGCTGAACATTATATAAATTCTTAGATTGTTCAGTTGTTTGTATCAATAGACATAATCTCATTTAATGCCTTTCGAATCTTTTCCTCCTCTCCACTGCCATTAGTCGGAAATCTTAACAAAGGTAATCCTCTCTCCATTAATATATGGTCTTTTTTTGTATCTCTGGCCTTTTGCACTTCATTGTTCTCATGATAATTAAAACCATCGACTTCAATAGCCAGAACAGGTTGGTTATCCATTTTGTGATAGATCACAAAATCAACAGAAGATTTTCGAGCATATTTTTTTTCTTCAGCAGTTAATTTTAAGTCATGATAGTCTCGAATTAATTCGCGCATTGAAACTTGATTAACTAATTTAAAGCTATTATATTTTTGCTCATTCAGCATTTCCGCCAGCTTTGCATACATAATATTTTCACTTTTATATTTGGACCTGTTGAATAAATGTAATTTATCGCGAAATGCTATGAGTGTATTAGAATACTCTGTATACAATAGGTCGAAAATTGAAATAAGCTCACTTTCTATGATGCTTTTACCCAATGTATTGTATTCCATGTATCGCATAAGATCACCAACCTCATTGCCATACCGATGAAAAGCAGAATCATCAGTAACTAATATGAACCGCTGTTGAGCACGTGATACAGCTACGTTAATCATATTAGGATTGTTAACAAACTTCATACTATATCCACTTTGACGCGTGCGATCTAATACTGTTGATAAAATCATAATTTGTTTTTCGCGTCCTTGATACTTATGGATTGTATCATTCTCTATAGTATTAAATTGTTGATTGGCTTTTTCTAATTGCTTTCGGTAAGGAGTTGCAAATCCAATTCCTTCATGTGTTATAGTTCCATTTTGTATACCTGACAAAATTTCTTTTTCAATTACATCCAACTCACGCTGATTGTATTTCCCACTGTTATTGACTAATGTCAATTCTCGCATATGATTACCTTTTGCTGTTTTGTATAACATTAATGGCTCATCTTTATCAACTGCCGAAGTAAAGATAACCAGGTCGCCTTTGTAATATTTTCGATTACAAAATTCAATAATACGTGGATGACAACGATAATGTTCACGTAGCATAGTTTTGGATAAATCCTCACCATATACAGATAGTACAGAAGAAAGAAGATTATGATTAAAATAATGATACGGACTTTCTGTTCCTAGCTTGGTTTCAGGTGCCAACTTATCTTCAATTTTTTGGTCAACAATATGTGGTAATTGCTTAGTATCCCCAACTATAATAGCTTGTTTACAACACGAAAGTGTCATAGCTCCTGTGAGAAGCTCTACTTGCGATGATTCATCAACGATACAGTAATCAAACAAGTAGTTGGTAGGTATGCAATTGCGTAATGAATGGGTAGTGCTCAGCATAATCGGATATCTTTCTATGAACGAAGTAAACATGTCGTTGTCTGTATAATTTCTCAATCTAAAATTAACCTTAGGCATTGTTTTATATTTTTTATATAGCGTATGTCGAAACAACCGAGTGCTGTATTCTTGATGTTGAGTTCGAAGTTCTTGATGCGAATGAGCTTTTAATTTTGCTTCTAGCTTACGAATATTTTTTTGAATCTCTGAGATTTTAGAAATATAAAACTCTCTTTGAGCTTCAAGCACAATATCAATCTCTCGTTGTTTCAATTCATCAAAATGTGTAAATCCATGTTTAAAGAATAGTTTGAATTTATATAAAAATTTATCACTTTTATTTCGTTCTGCAGCTAGATAACTATCCTTCATAAATTCTAGAGCACGCTTGGACGTACGTCTATATAATGTTAATCGCTGTAAAGGTTGTACATTTTGCTGATTATAATACAAATCAAAATGGTCTTGTTCTAACTGGAATGCAGATAGCTCCTGTTTATATTTTGCTAATTCTCTTTCCCATTCCAGAAATTGATCAATTTGTTCATTTAGTTGCTTAATCTTTGTTCTGAGTTCTTGAACAGACTCTTTGCATTCCCATCCTTTAATCTCTACTGCTGGCATATTAAGAAAAAATTTTTTCTTCATATCTTTATTCCCTAGATTTGCTATTAAAAACGAATAGCCAGCTCGTTCCATTTTTTCTCTTACATTTTTTACAGCTGCATTGTTACTGGCAACAACAGCCACTGTCTTATTCATACTGACTAGATTAGCTAATATATTGAGAATTGTTTGAGTTTTTCCAGTTCCAGGTGGTCCTTCTATTACACTAATTTTACTAGTCAGAGCATATCGAACGGCTTGCTTTTGACTCAAGTTGTAGCTAAAAGGAAAAATTAGATCATTAGAAAATTTCAACTGTTGCGGTATAGCACTTAGCTTAGAAGGATTAGTTTTAATATGATCATTAAGTATACTATTCGGATTAATAAATTGAAGTTTAGCAAATTCCTTTGTCAAGAAATCATCTTGTTCATTTTGTTGATCTCCTGTTTTTATATATTTTGAAATTTCTGTCCAATATTTCATCACTTGCTGTATACGATTATTGTTAGCAGCATTTTTCAAAATCTGGATGTCTTGCTTCTTGCACACTATACTTTTTTGATTTTCGTAAAAGACTCGAACAACTTCTTTAAAATCCATAATACATACAACATGATTTATAGGAATATTGTTATGAAACAACAATTCATCCTCAGCCATTCTTATTTCTGTTGGTTGCTTATAAATTTGTACATCTGTTATTTTATAATGGTACAGTGTATCTCCTTTGCAAAACTCAACCACATATGTTTGATTCGATTCTTTTCGAATAGTCTTCACTTCTTGTGTTTTATCCTCATTTTTAAGCATAACGATATAATTTTTAGGGTCCATATAAGTATCCTCATTATTCATTTAGTCTAAGTATTTTCATTGTATTATTGAGATAGATATTCTTTATATCGGTTTTTACTTATTCATTCTCCACTTCAATATTCTTGAAAAAAATTCTATATTGTAAATCTATAAACAATGAAATGTAATTCAAAAAAATACCGCCATACATCAACTTAGTTATTAGTTGATGTATGGCGGTATCTAAATCAAGTATTTTATAATTTATACTAGCTTATGCCCACAATTCGGGCAGAAGTTCGCTCCTTCATTCTTTGCCCCGCAGTTCGGGCAGAAATTCGGCTTCGTGCCGCTAGCTCCTGCTGGTGCAGAGCTGTTATTTGAGCTACCCTGTCCGCCAGTTGCATTAGCATTCTGACCATTTGCTGGATTGCCACCATTATTGCCGTTGGCATTTTGCCCATTACCGTTATTCTGCCCGGTCTGCTGGTTATTCTGGTTCATGTTTTTCATCATTTCATTGGCCATGTTCATGCCCATCATCATACCCGCCATATCAGATGCCATACCGCCACCCTGCACTTTACCGGATGCGATGCCGTCAGTCATGCTCACCTGCTGGTATCGCTGCATATCGCCGATCATGCCGTGAGAAGCGGTCTTGGTGATCATATCCTGAATTTCTCGCGGATAGCTAAAGCTCATGACCTGGAAGCCCGTAATACCGATCCCGATCTGCATCATCTGCATATCCAGGTCTTCGCGAATTCCGTTAGCGATATCGAAGGCGTTCGCTTGCAGATTGAACATGTCCTTCCCTTCGCGCGTAATCCATTTCATCAGCAGCTGATCCAGTACAGAGGTGATGCGAATCTTCACATCCTCCACCAGATAGCTTTGCTTGATGCCTGCCACCTTATCGATCAGGGCTACATAATCGCTTACTTTAAAGTTAAATGTACCATTCGCACGAATCGGCATACCACCTGGAAGCTGCGGCGCTGGGATGAGAATCGGGCTCTGCGTTCCCCAGCGTACGGTGAATTCCTTTGTATTTACAAACAGCACTTCCACACGCATACCGCTGTTGAAGCCGAATTTGAAGCCTTTGAGCGTAGACAGAAATGGAATGATATCCGACTCTACATTAAACGAGCCTTCGTCTTCGAAAATCCCTTCGATTTTGCCATTGTTCAGGAAAATTGCATCCTGCCCCGAGCGAATAATGAGCTTGCTGCCCTTCTTAATCTCTCGATTGCTCCATTTCCAAAAGATCATATCATCGCGAAACTCTTCCCATTCGACTACGTTAGCAAACTGGTTTTTGAAAAATCCCATGGTGGTTCCTCCTCAATTGTTTTGATGGGGTGTGGAAAATTATGACTCTGCAAGCGTAATTGGTAGAGATGTTATGGCTTCAACCACTCCGGGAAGGAATAAGGGGACAGGCTCCCGTCTCGCACAGGAATCTACGGAGTAGGAGACAGCTGTAGATTCCCGTGCTCAAAAGTCGCCTTTTCCCCTTATTTCCTTCCCTCCGTTCTGTGCGTGTAGCAACATAAAATGCCTGTATGGTGCGTTGAGTCATACTTTTCTGCATTAGTGGGTATGAGCCGTTTAGTGAAGGTCAAATTCGTTCAATCCATTGAAGACGTTTGTCATGTTTTTATTGTTCATTCTTTCTTATTTTTAAACGTTTAATTCGTATACAGGGGCTCTTATTGATATGGTTTATATTTTACAAGCATAAGCTTGTTATTAATAATTTGGTTCTTGTCAGCTTACCATACATGGTGTTATAGCATGTAACGTTAGGGTTGTAGCTTTAGCTTTTCACATATAACGTTTTAAAGCATACGCTTCTAATCTACATCGTTATCGTATATAGGCTTGAGTAGATAAAACAAAACCGCGAACCTGTTCTTTTAAAAAGATCCTCTACTGCCACTATGCGAATGACCGCCGCTGCTTGTTCCGCCGCCTCCACCTCCGCTGCTGCTGCTTTTTTCGATTTTGCGTTTGGAGACGGAGGTTCGGATGAAGCGGTCGTGTTGATCTAGTAAACCGGAGGCGTTGGGGTCTTCGTAGGTAGCGCGGTTTACGGTGATGCGTCCGCCAGTGCGTGCAGCCATGATCCAGACGATGATGATGCCGAGTAAGATGGCAGCGGCGAGTTGAAACCAGATGTTGAGCAGGAAGCTATCGGGATTCACGCCGAGCTTGTAGTTCATGTATCGGGATGATGTCTGGATATATTGCTCGAATGCCATTTTGTAATTGCCATTGCTCAGGTAGGGTGTGATCTTTTCGCGAATCTGATTGAGACGTTGGTCGTTCAGCAGTGTTTCTGCTTTACCGAAGCCAGCTAGATAGACCTCGCGATTCCGCATATCCATCGTCAATATGACCGCATTACCAAAGCCTTTATCGTATCCGAAGCCTTTGCTGTCATACAGGTCTTCGGTGAGAATCTGCACATCCTTATACTCTGGGTTGTTGGTCGTATAAATGACAAAATCCGTCTGCTGCACCGGGCCGTATTCGTTTGCCATGCGATTGACCTCTTGTCGTTCCTGATCGCTTAATAGCCCGGCATCGTCGTATACGAGCTTTTTATTACCGACTGTACCTGTTCCTGACGCATGTATCGTCTGAACCGCAGGCCATATCGTAAGAGCGACGAGCAGGATTGGTAGAAGCAGTACCAGCATTCTCTTACTTGTGTTACTCGTGTGCTGCTTCACAGCAGATCACCTCCTAGCGCCCATGTGATCAGGCGTAGAATGACGAACGTTACTACTGCAATACCAGCGAACCAGGCGAATAGCTTTCCTTTGCTCAGCGGCGGCTTACCGACGACTTTACCCGTCTGTCCATTCATGGCAAATATATATTGCTTGCTTTCAAAATCATAATCGACCATCCACACGGGCAACAGCGCATAATCTGCACGCTGCACACGGGTATCCACATCGCGATCAGTATAGGTGACGCTCGTATAACCAGTCACGGTAGACGAGATGGCGGCATCGATATAGCTCATCGTTTTTTCTTTGGCACGGGGGAGCAGCTGCTCATCATCATAGCTGTATTTTTCCGCTGTATAGCCTGCTAGATAAGGGGTTTTGAACGATTTTAGCTCTGGATAGGGAAAAGGCTCCAGCTTGTCCATCAGCTCATCGTTCAGCTTTTCGGAAGCGTCGATCGGCAGATTCACATAATGGAGACGCATTTTGCGATAAATATCGTAGTAGCTCGTCTCCGTATATTCATAATCTCCCTGCCTGTACGTGCGCACACGTGTGGCCTGTCCGCGCGCCTCCACCATGTTATGTAGCTCATATAACCAGAAGGGTACATACATACCCGTAATACTTTTAATACGATCCGCAGTCATAAAGCCTGCTGGTGTGAGCAGACCGCCCCGGCACCATTTGCGAAAGGCTTCCTGAGCCTGCTGCTTGTTAATTGTAAACGGTAGCACACTCCGCGGAGCATACGCACCGCTCAGACGCTCACTAAGCACAACAGGTGAGCCGCAAAAGCTGCATACGGTCGCACTCGTTTCCGGTTCCGTGACCAGCTCTGCACCACAGCTGGAGCAATGATACGACTGAACCTGTCCTGGCACAAATGGAACCAGCGCGATCGGATCAGGCATCTGCTCAATATCGTCCTTCCTGCCACAGCTTGGACAGGCGAGCATTCCGGTAGCACTGTCGAACATCATACTACTACCGCAGTTTGAACATTTATAATCGATGACAGGCATCGCTGCATTCACCTCAATTTTCAGTTACATGTATAGTCCCTCTACAGCTCATCCTCGATGTACACCGTGCATGATATCATCTTAGAGTAGAAACCCGTTTCGTACTCATTACCCTGTCATGCCCCTTCGTTAAAACCATATGCTGAGCATTCGTGCACGGTCTTTCCCAATACATCCGTATTGTATCGGCGGAATCGCATCCGTGATCACAGCTTACCATTCTGTTGCTTGAGCTGATCCAGCTCCTGCTGCGGTGTCGGTATAGCCGTCGGATCAGGCTGCGCATTCATTCCTGTTTCCAGGCGTGCAATCAGCACATCCAGATCCTCCTCCTGCTGCCCGCCCCCGCGTACCTCCGCCCATGCTTCGGCTTCATGAAGCGCCTGATTGGCACGCT
Organism: Paenibacillus hunanensis; assembly: GCF_014645615.1. Lineage (GTDB taxonomy): Bacteria > Bacillota > Bacilli > Paenibacillales > Paenibacillaceae > Saccharibacillus > Saccharibacillus hunanensis. The sequence continues at coordinate 703,438 of NZ_BMMB01000002.1, forward strand.
CCTCCATCGCCTGCAACGCATTCGTCGCTGATCCATTAGCAATCTGTGCATTTGCCGCATCCATTCGACTTTGTAGCTCTGTATAGCGCGTTTGCAGGCGATCCAGATCAGCCACGAGCTTGCTTTGCATCGTCTTCATTGCGGTCGCTCTGGCAGAGGCGCGCTCATAAGCGGTTTGCAGCTCTACATGCTTAGCAGCAAGGCTTGCTTTTTTATCCAGAAAACGAAGGGCTGCCGTCTCGTCTCCCTGCTGCACCGACTTTTCTGCATACCGCTGCAATTTATTCAGCTCTGCACTGCTCTCATCCAGCGCACGCTTGGTACGTGCTTCGTCTGCTAATACCGCTGCTGTCTCTGCCTTCACCTGACCCAGCTCACTCGTAAACTGCTCCATCGCCTGCCTTGCTGTACGCTCAGGATTATCCGACTGCTGGAGCAAGCTATATACATTCGCTTTCATCACATCTCGTAATCGAGTCCACATGCTCATATCCGTCCACTCCTTCGTTAAAGGGTATATGTAGTATTGTACACGTTTTCTAAGGCTCAGGTTTCATTTTTCTGGATATGGACGGAGAATATGGATGCAAACTATGCACGATATCAATCTGCGATATAGGTAAAATGAACAAAACAAATAGCCGTTCCTACCCCGATAGGGGAAAACGGCTAAAACATAAGACTTATATAATTCAATCTACGATAATATAGATAGAACGCCTGCTTAGTTCTTTTTCTGATTCGGGCTTGTATTTGTTAATACAGGCAATAGTCTTTCACTTTTTTCCATTAAAGAGTCACATTGGCCGCATCTTGGCTGAACCGACAACACAAAGTTATCCCTCATCCACCCATTGCACTTTTCATTCGTACATGACCAAATCGGCGTCATTTCCTCTGGAACATCATCCATCGGGCTTTTCCGTGAATAGTACAAGCAGCATCCTTCTTTCTTCATTGGAGTTTATAAGTGAAAAAAAAGTCCCAATATGATGGTTGGGACTTTCCTACAGCATAAAAAAGTATTACAGTTTTACAACGTTCTCAGCTTGTTGACCGCGTTGGCCTTGAACAACGTTGAATTCTACACGTTGACCTTCGTCCAGGGATTTGAAGCCTTCGCCTTGGATCGCGCTGAAGTGTACGAATACGTCTTCTCCGCCTTCAACCTCGATAAAACCAAAACCTTTTTCTGCGTTAAACCATTTCACTGTTCCTTGTTGCATGCTTGTTGCCTCCTAAAAAATAAGTTTACATGATCTTCAAACTTTAAAAAAAATCACATATTGGACAAGGCTACACGATCAAAATTGCAACCCTCTACAATATGTGACTCAGGTTCAAATTCCAATATATTTATTATAGCACATCTGAGGCAGATCAACAAGTTTATTATGAAATGATTCAACCTGTTATGAGTAAGGATGAACGCTGCCTTGCCAGCTTCGATAGAGATGAAAATAGCAAAATCATTCACCCCATTATACCGTTTATCCGCATCAACTCTGCTTTGTAGCGATTTAGTTAGTAGCTTCAAAACGATCTGAACATCTATCAAAATATATAGTTTACACACCGTATGATTTCCTTATTTTCCTATCTAAAAATATAGATTGACGCTTCATTTTCTGACTTTATGCTCTCTTCTGAGCCTTTTTCATAATCATCTAAGGCTCCACGGGTAGCTTTTCAAGTGTTGTAAAAAATACATCCTCCAGCTCCCAGTCAAACTCATGCCGCACATACTGCTCAATCTCGGCAAGCTGCTCTTCGTTCGCATATTCGAGACAGGGACGCCCCTCGCTCCATAATACACGGCATACAAAGGTTTCGGTTACCTTTTGAATAACATAGTCCTGTGTGACATAGCTACGGCTAACGTTCATAGTAGTAAAGCCTCCTGTTCGGTTGGGTGATACTGTTCTTCTCTACTTTGACTCTGCATACTGGATAAAAAACATCCCTGCATCAGCATAATCCGTTACCTGCTTGATCCGATAATCCACAAAAAGATAGCCTATACCGCCGCCAAAAATACCTGTATACGCCGCATCCCATTTTACCAGATCAGCCTCCAGTAGCTGTCCTGCAAAGAAATACCGTGGCGACACTACAACCTGCTCCTGTAGCCAGTGTTCCCGTCCCAGCTGCTTGGACATCGCGGCGCCTTTGAATAGATGACGCGTCTCCAAACTTAGCTCTTCATCGGTCATCGGCTCCAAGCCCAGATAGCCTTCCGGTAGAACATCTATACCGTTCGGGATGGAAGGCTGAGCTGCTTGCGGATGCAGTAGCACCTTTGCATGTAATCGTGTCGATTGTGGGTTCAGTTTGCCAGAACGAACAAGCAGCTGTTCAGAAGCCTCATGCCAGCTCCGATGCTCATCCGTAGCGGGCACGAACACCGTTATTCGTACATTTTCCGCAATCTGCGGTACTGGAAAAAAGGCGGGCGTGATACTCCATAGCGGCACCATTGGTCTGCCGCCGAGCTGATCCACCGGCCAATGCTCCATATCCTCTACCCATGCGCCGCCGCCAATCTGCCCAATCCCTTGATCCTGCTTCGTTATATGTATTTTACGTAGGCTCATATGATCTACTCCTAATAGATGGATGCTTAATATAAAAGTTAATATAAAAGAATGGCTTATCAAAACAGAAAGCTATAGTCTCGCCTTACTTTACTATCATAAGATGTTATGTATCGCCTTTCAACTCAAAAGGCCACTGCCACCAGCTAGTACAGATTCATTGTATGTTCATCAGATCACCCGATTCGATCTCAGATGCTCATGCCCTTAATGGAACTCCGTACTGTACTAGCCAATCCTAGCAGTGGCAAAGGTTCATTTTTACAAATAATAGTCATTCGTAACTACAACTACAACTACAACTACAACTACAACTACAACTACAACTCAAGTCTACGAAACCACCGACTCTTCCTTCAACTGCACAATATCATGCCCGGTCGGATTCTGGAACGCACGCAGACCAAATGTCGGTGCCACCGCGAAAATATGATCAAAAATATCCGCCTGAATCCCCTCATATACCGCCCAGGCAATATCATTACTAAACGCATAAATCTCCAGCGGCAATCCGTTATCTCCCGGCTCAAGCTGCCGCACGATCAGAGTCATATCCTTATGAATCTGCGGATGATGCTGCAAATACCGATGAATATACTCGCGGAACACACCAATATTCGTGAGCTGTCTGCCATTCACATTGCTTTCCCGGTTAACCGCATGCTGCGCATTGTACGCCTCGATCTCATCCGAACGAGAAGCGATATAATCGGAAATATAGTGAATTTTGCGAAATTCCTCAATCATCTCCGGTGTGCAAAAGCGAATACTGCTCGTATCGATACGAATGCTGCGCTTAATCCGTCTGCCGCCAGCTGCCTGCATGCCACGCCAGTTTTTAAACGAATCCGAGATCAGCGCATAGCTTGGAATCATCGTAATCGTCTTATCAAAATTCATCACCTTGACCGTATTGAGCGTAATATCGATCACATCACCGTTCGCATCGTACTTGGGCATCTCAATCCAATCACCGACACGCACCATATCATTGGAGGAGAGCTGAATGCCTGCTACCAGACCGAGAATCGAATCCTTAAAGATCAGCATTAACACTGCCGACAACGCGCCCAGTCCACTCAAAATAATAAGCGGATTCTGCCCGATCAGATTGGAGATAATAATAATGCCTCCAATAATAAACAGCACAATCTTCGCCACCTGAATATAGCCACGAATCGGACGAATTTTGGCCACCTCAAATGACCGATAGATCGCATCAAACGCATTCAGCAGCGCATCCAGCACAAGAATCGCTACAATAATCGTATACGTCATCGCCGCCTTCTCGATCAGCCCTTGATACGCGGGGAAGACAGCTGCGGAATAGTAAATAATGATCGCAGGCACGAGCTGAGACAGCTTGTGGAACACGCGCTTCTCCACGATGATATTATCCCACGTGTACCGGTTGTTGTTGACGATGTGTATAATCGTTCTAAGCACAATTTTCTGCGTAATCCAGTTAGCTAGAATACAAACGACCGCGATGAACAGGATCATGATGATGTTCGCGGCATAGCCGATGATGGCTTCGTTCATCCCTAGCTGCTGGAGCTGGTTTTTGATTAAATCCATTGTTGTGTAGGTTCCTCCTTGATGTGGGCGTACGGGTTTATTATAAAGGAGTGGGCTGGAGGAAACCAAATTTGCTAAGAAAAATACGGTCTTATAACGATTACATATCCATAACTATAAGGAGCATATCGCATGTTGAATATTTCTGAAATCAGGCAGTTGTTCAAATTGAACGGATTGTCCTTTACGCACGGGCTAACTAACGAAGAGTTTAAACAAATCGAAAAGACCTATGATCTGCGTTTTCCTCCTGATCTGCGCGAGATGTTATCTCATATGTTACCGATTGGGCATGGATTCCCTATCTGGCGTGATTTATCTCAACGTGGCATTGCCTCTATGCGACAGTATTTAAATATGCCACTGGAAGGCATCTTATTTGATGTTCAATACAATCAATTCTGGTACCCAGCATGGGGTGAGCGTCCAGAAGACAATAAAGCCGCTCTGGAAATGGCTAGACAGCAATATGCTAAAGTGCCACCACTTGTGCCCTTATATAATCATCGTTATATGCCTACGGAACCCTATGAAGTCGGAAACCCCGTATTGTCTGTATATCAAACCGATGTCATTGTCTATGGTGCGAACTTAGAGGATTATTTGCAAATTGAATTCAATAGGAAGCCTTATGAGGATATGGACTTTGCTTCCGTTAAGCCGATTGAGTTTTGGCTTGATTTGGATCGAACGATCTAAGTTTCGGTTGAAGTAGATGAGATAATATTGCTGGAGTTGGCGTTTTATGTTCTGATATAAAAGATATACAAGTTACCATAGTGCGAACAACCAGCTAATCAGGACGTGTGTGCAAGCTTTTTTAGTTAGGATAACGACCCATGCAGTAAGGAATAAGTTGATCTAATACGGATGGATAACAATAGCGCATTTCAAGCTTTGTTATAAACTTTATCTACGCAGAAACTGTAATTTCATGTTATCTATACGCTAGAATAAAAATAACGAACGGACACCTGGTGGTGTCCGTTCGTTTGTTATTTCTCATATACATAGTGCGAATATATGGCTCTATCTGAGCATTGAATTCTAATCCACTCACTTACCACTCATGAAGATTACTTCGCCCAATACTGCTCCGCAATCCGCTGCCCCTGATTAATCTTCGCCCACTGTTGTTCCTCAGTCAGCTCATTACCACCGTCGCAGGAAGCAAAGCCACACTGGTGAGATAACAGCAAACGATCTTTTTCGATGATAGTAGATGCCTCATCCAACAAACGCAGTACACGTTCTTCATCGTCCAATGTACTTGTTTTGGAAGACAGCAGTCCCAGTACGACTTCCGTATTCGGCTTATCCTTAAACACAGCCAGCGCTTCCAGTGAGCCTGCACGATCATCATCCCACTCCAGGAAGAAACGATCGTATTTAAGCTGCTTCAGGAACAGATTCGCAATCTTCACATACGAGCCACCGCCCATATTACGGGAATCGTAGTTACCGCGGCAGTTATGCGTCCACATTTTCAGACCGAGACTGTGACCGTAGTCGATAACGATGTTGCTAATATCGATAAACTCCGTCGCGAGTGCCTGCACTTCTTCCTGATTAATATGCTCACCTGTGTATGGAGAATTCGGATTATCATCCGCAAACAACTCCCACAAGCAATCGTCGAATTGCAGAATTTTACCGCCCGCAGCCGCAAAATCATTTACAAATTCTTTATAGGCTTTCACAAGACCTGCCTTCAGTTCCTTCGTATCCTTGTATACGGAATCCTTGCCACCGATATTATCCGACCAGGACAATTCACCAAAGATATGAGATGGCGAAGGCACGCACAGCTTCGTTTCCCGATCGCCTGCACGCTCCTGTAGCTTTTTGTACACCTCAATAAAATGGTGATTTTTTCCGCTCAACTCGCCTGTGATGCGCAGACCAATATCTTTGCGCGTCTCGTACTTCGAGCTACCGTCCGTATCACGGAAAAAGTACCCATGATCCGCAATATACCGCTCCACGCCATCAAAACCCCAGACAAAGTCCAGATGCCACATGGATTTGGAATATTCACCGTCGGTGATGATGGACAGATCGTTTTGGATTTCTTTTTCGATCACGGATTGGATGGCACGGTCTTCGCACTGCTGGTAGCCATCAAATTCCTGGTAGAACGGGTATTGGATGTCATCGCGGTGCTCGATTTGGGTTTTGTATTCTAACAGTTCAGCCGGACGAAGCAGGCTGCCTACGATTTGGAATTTATCACTCATGTGGGAATCCTCCTGGTTTTGTGGTTTGATTGGGTGTTGCTGACCGTTAGTTGTTGTATGGGTTAATTTTAGCATTAGTGGGAGGGGTATATGTAAAGCTGAAAAGGTATGGCTGGTTATAGGGAGGGACTATTGCGAATCGATGCAAATTCAATCATCAGTTTGACATTCTTTTTTATGAATGTTAGTTTTTTTGTATACTAAAATACATTTTTGGCATATAAAAGGAAATAAAATCAAGCAGTCATTCCCAACACCGATACTTCAAATCAAAATTATAGAGCACAAATGATTTCTTCTAATACATAGGTGTATATGCTTTATTAGTTGCTATTCGTATGGATATGATTTCAATAAGTTTAAGACAAACAAATAATCCTAACGGAACGACAATTAATTTGCATTGGGCGTCACTCTATTATGAAGTGACAGTTAATCCATAAAAGGGGGTAGCATAGGTTATGACAGTTGCTGCATTCTTCATTCCACTAGGCATCTTTTTCATTTCATACTTAGTTATTTATGCAGGTATTCAATTAATCACTAAAAAAAGCACAGATCGAAGAGGTGCATTACGTAAAATCATTGCTATTCTTACTGGAGTCTTTGCGATTGCCTATATGTATCTATGGTATACATCAGGCAATTACTATTTACTGTTACTTAGTATCGTATTGGCTTGTACTTCTATCATTATGATTACTGTGGATAAAAGAAGAATACAATGAATCATTGGATTTCAGTAATAAATGAGAAACGGTTAATAGCGTGATTGAATAGTATGATCTCTTTTTATCCGACATGAGTGAAAAACATCTATTAAGTTGAATGTAATCATGTCATAGAAAAAGACCATCGGGCTTCCCTGCCGATGGTCTTTTTTCATTTTCTTTTATAATCTTTTTGCCAGCTTAATGAAAAATCTCTAAATGTTTTCTCATGAGTCCACAGATGGTTGCTTGTTATCCATTCGTGTAGCGCTTTTCGATAAGGTAGTATTGTACGATAGTCACAGATATTATAGGAACAAAATAATTTCTTGTAACTGCCTCCATCACCTATATCCTCAGCATATCTACGAACTGCTTTACTTGCTTGACGCTTCATCCAGCGTGTAGCTTGATCTTTACAAACGGGAGTTTTTTTATAACTTCTACTCATAGCCCTAACCTCCTTTAGGGAAGCTAGAGACCATCAAGTAATTTCATAGGTTCACTCCTTAGTTTTGATCTTTTTATCATATGAGGTTCGTAGTTAAAAGGCAAATGGTATGAAGTCAGCATTCTAAAAAATGATCAAGGCAATCAAAATGGATTTTTATGTTTGAGCGTAATATCCATGACGTTTTTGTGGTTGAACTTAGCAAAGAAAGTATCGATATCACTTCGATAAAATACCTTTAATAGTACAAACTGAATACAAAAAAACATCCAATTTTGCGTACAGCAAAATTAGATGTTTTTCATTGTATTATCACACAACAATTGACTTTGCCCAGTTAGATACCTCATCCACACAATAAACTAACTGACCTTGTACTAACTCCGCTATAATAAAAGGCTCGTATGTAATTATCGATAATATTATCCGCTTTTGGCTCTTTGGCAATTTGATTAGGATCAATCAGTTCGCCGAGCCAATCTCTCATTTACATGCTGAACGTACTTTTTCCAGCTCCATTCGTTCCTGCAAATACAGTCATAGTAGGCTTAGTTTCATTCATGATATTCAAATTCCTGTCGGTTTCCTGCATCATTGAATACAATTTCGAATTTATTACCATTCGCGTCTTCTCGGACACGTTTGTTGTTTTTCATATAGTAAATAGAAGCACCTGACTCTTTTGCTTGTTTTCGTGCGTGTTGGTTGGCTTTTTTTAAGATTTCTTGAAGTTGTTCTCGATTGTTGAGCATTTGAAGACCTTCAATCTAACTTTATTTGTTTATATTATAAACGAAAAAACCACTAACCTATACAGTCTGGTTAGTGGTTTTTCTCTTATGAGACGAGGGGAGTCGAACTCTTGTCTTCATTTTTTTATCTTGTGTTAATACGTCGCTCATAATGCCTAAATCTCTTATGTGATGCGGGTTGTAAGCCCCCTATCTGTTATTCAGTGTTATTTGATTTTATCGTTATTCATGCTGTATTGGTAGACTTGTCGAGCAAAAACGGACAGGAGTTTTCGGCTAAAAACGCATCGTGTTAAGTCGTTTTAAGGTGTTTTGCATATGCACTTTGCTTGCTGTTAAATAAAACACCTTTTCTTCTTGATGCATTTTATTTACGTAAAGCTTATCATTTAAAAACTTTCACCGCGTTTACTCTCTCTTATTTAGTTCATTACCTTTTATCTACAGGCACCAAAAAGAGTGCTTATCTGATATGCAACGTAATTTCCTTCTACGAGGAGACCGTCGATAAGAAAAGTACTTTTATAGTTAATTATCATAATCGTCTTTATGTGGAGAGACTTTAATTGATCTGTATTTTAAAACATCTATTTTTTATAAAACCTAAATGTTCGAATCTTTTTTTACTCCGTAGAGTTTTTTTTTGCATCAATATAAAGCATAATTTTTATACTCTCGGAGCTTTAGCTTTACCTGCATAGATAATTTACTATAAAAGACTGTTTCAAAATCCCCTTTCGTCTGTAGTTGTAGAATCCTTTTTTACATTTAACTTGTATCATCAAACTAAAGGTAGTAAGCAATCTTCTTAAGTTTTTAAGGTTTCAATTCGCTTTCGCTTTTGCGTAAAAGAAATAGCAATCTTCTTGTAGGTTGTAAGCATATCTTCTTATTCATTCGACGATGTTACTACGACGCTACAGCAATCTACTGCTAAATGAGTTTCTTATTTCAACTTAGGTATCCCGTGAAAGATAAGGAGCCCTATGCATCTTGTATAGTGCTCCAATTCAAATTCATCTAACAAAAAGACTTAGAATGGAATTTCATCATCCGAATGACTACAATCTGGTTCTTAAGAGAGATCCTCTTCATCAATAAATCTTGAAAAGTAGATACTATTAAAAACCTTCATACCAAAAAAATTTGATACACTTTTTTGTTAACGCTTCGATCACTAAGTATGCCAACATTTTTAAGTTTTTTTGCCATACCTTCTGCATACTTCAACGTTTGTGCTTTCTCATAAGAAGGAATTTGAAAAAACGTTATAAGGCGAGTCTTTGTATTATTACCTTGTATAGCTTTAGCAATCGAAAGTAATTCTTTTGATAAAGCATGATGTGGCACTTTCTCTCCCAACCATAACAATGCAAATAAGTTAATCGCTCTACTCACTATAGGTTGCTTGCTCTGGACTCCCATTTTCATTTCTGCAATATAAGTCGTAGATACATAAAAGATATCTTTATGATTCTGCATGAAAAGTCGATTTACGTGATCATGTCCATGTTGATTCATAAACTTCAGTATTTCAATATGATTGCGAAGATAATAATACATTTCAGGTAAAGTTTCTGAATTAAAATTTCTTGATCAAGAAATTTTAAATTGTTATTATACTTATTTTTTTTGAGCTTCGACCCATTCGTCTTTTAAATCGTTGAGATTTAATACTTGTGCTAATTTGTCTACGGCGTATTGAAATCCGTTTACTCCGTCTATGATCTCAATAAGATCGAAGATGCTGAATCCGAAAGAACGTGAGTCTGGATACATTGTAAAATAACGATAAATTCCGGTGTCCTTGCTTTGAGAAATCCATGCTCTATTCCCTTCAATCAGCTCGTAAGCAAACACTCTATCGATCTGAATTTTTTTGAGATTCTCGAATACCAGCTCAAACATATTGGATTGATTTGCTACCTCTACAAGCCGTTGCTTTGTCTGAACAGGCATGTAGGGGTAAGAAGGTAGTTGTGCTTTTTTGAATAGATCAATTTTTCCGGATAGTATAACTTGATTTCGGATCTTAAACTTATCTTCTGGAGTTGCTTTAACATACTTACTTTCTTGATTGCTTTTGAATCGATGTTCCTCTTCTTTCTAAATCCGGTATGACCTATCCCTAAGCTTTATTCCTTTTTCACCTTCCCCTTTAAGTGTTTCAATTCTCTTTCCTACAACTGACTTTACTCTTACTTTAGGTTTCATTATTGTGTATACTCCCCTTTCATTTTATGAGCAGTCCGATTAGATGAAGGGCAACAATTTGTTGAATCTAGTTGAATCATAAGCAGGTTGACACAACTTTCAGAGCTGAATCTCTATCTAAAAACAAAAAAGTCTATACGCAGCGTATAGACTTCCCTATTTATTAATTTTTAAATTATTACGACAGTAACAAAGCATGTTCTTGAAATAATAAAGCTACGAAAATCTATAATACTATCATCATAAAATAGAAAGGGGTGGAATGATGAACAAAGAATCTTTCTTTACCATGCAATATGATAAGCGAGCTGAGGAGGTGAATAAATTACTTCAGTCATTAAGCTTAGAAGATGTCGCTAAAAAGATCGGAGTCAATTATAGTACCTTCACCAAAGAAATGCAGACTGGAGATTATGTTTTTATAAAGCGTGATAACTGCTACTATAAATTCTTGCGAGATCCGTTTATTGGTCCTGAAAAAAAGCAAAATGAATTGAATTCTGAGGAGCTAAACTTCTTAAAAGACAATATATAAGAACTACGAGCATTAATTGCAAACGATAACGATACATCAGTATTACATTTGGATACAAAGATCTACTCGAAAAACTCTCCATTCTCTGTAAAAAGTATCAAAATGAACGAGGATATTTATAGATTATTCACTCAATATTGCGATGAAAAGTTCCCGCATTTTAGGCTCCAACACCTTATTGCACAGTCTTTATTAGATTTTATCCAAAAATATTAAAAAAAGAAAATAATTTTCAGTTTTTAAGAAAAATCTTTCATTTTATAAAAACTCAAAAGGCTCTTTTTAACCAAATCGTTTATTCAGCGGCAACATTTTTCATATTCGGCTATGGCAGTCTATCTCCCATAATACTCGATGGTCCTTCGAGAGCAAGACAATTCCCTGTAAAATCTTACTCACTTCTCCCTATCTAAAGCCTGATTTCGGAAGAGAATGTTATTATTATACGAACTCCTCTGATTCGACTCGTTTTCAAACGAAAACCCTGCCTTCTTGCTCAGTTTGAGCATTATCGGCAGGGTTTTTAGCAATTCACATATTTTTGGTCATACTCAATATTCAACGAGAAATTTTTCTCAATAGTGGTGATGGAGGTATACTAGAAAAAAATGAATTAAAATAGCTCGAAAACTACCCTTCCAATGACCTTATAACTTTAAAAAACTCCGCCAAACCAAAATATAATATTCAGTGGCAGAGCCATTTCTTTATTTACCTTTATCGCTAAGTCCCTCATAGATTTCATCAAACATATATTCCATTATATTTGCCTTGAAGTCACTGTCCTCCAGAATCTTCATAAAGAACTTTTCATTCTGCCCCATTCGACCAATAACGATGTCCAAAAACGTCTTTTCATAACTAAACTTAAAGTTTTCCTTAGTGTTATTCTTTGCCTTCTGAGCAAGATTCTCATTATTAATGATATCTGCTACAATCTGCTCATACGACAATTGATCTGTTTCAGTAAAGTCCGTTCCAAAGCGGTCGTTTAGTCGATTAATTATGGATGAGAGTTTATCAACAGGTTCTTCTTTTCCGCCACCCCCACCATGCGACGTTGGTTTCAATTCTGACTCGCCTTGTATCTGTAAAGAAATGCTTCCTTCAAATACCATCGTGTTACGATAGTATTCGAGTGCAACCTCATCAGCTAAATATACAGCCTCCGAAACATGCTTAGGTAACTTCTTCAACAAAAAGTTCAAGTATACATACAATTTATGGAGTTCCACATCAACAAATGGACCAATCTGAAGTATAAACGAATATGTTCTGATATACTTAGTCGATGCACTCTTGAAATCCTCTTGCCGTTCTTCAGCCAGATCCCTTCTGAACCGTTCAACAGCAACATCCAAGATTGAGTTTAACTTTTCCTGAGTCTTTGGTGTCTTCTTCTTATCGCTAAACTCAAGTTTACATACCTCTTCAATCTCTTGTTCAGTATACACCTGGCATGCGTTTAATTCTCTCTGCAAATCGTACAAGAGGTTTGGGTTTGTTGTTTCCTCAAGACCTGTAACTTCATAATAGGGTTGGAACGCTTCCTTAATTTCATCTGCTTCATTCACAAAATCCAATACGAACGTATCGTTCTTCCCTTTACAAGTTCTGTTTAGCCTGGATAATGTCTGTACAGCTTTAATACCATCCAACTTTTTATCCACATACATCGTATGAAGCAACGGCTCGTCAAAGCCAGTTTGGTACTTTTCCGCAACCAAAAGCACCTTGTATTCTTCGGAATGAAACTTTTCAGGTAGTTCCTTTTCTCCAAAACCATTCATTAAAGGCTCTGTGTATGATACTCCCTGATCATCCACGGTTCCAGAGAACGCAACGACTGCCTTCATGTCCTCATAACCTTTGTCTGTAATATACTTATCAAAAGCTTGTTTATACTTCACTGCATGTAAACGGCTTGAAGTAACAACCATTGCCTTTGCTCGACCACCGATTTTATGTCTGGTTACTCGCCTGAAATGTTCAATCATGATTTCGGTTTTCTGAGCTATATTGTGTGGATGCAAGGACACGTATCTGGCAATTTGTTTGGATGCTTTTTTACTGGAGACTTCAGGATCTTCCTCGATCTTCTTAGCTACCTTGTAGAAGGTCTTATATGTTGTGTAATTCTTGAGAATATCGAGAATGAAGCCTTCTTCAATTGCCTGTCTCATCGAATAAACATGAAAAGCATGCGGCTTACCATCATCACCCATTCGTCCGAATTTTTCAAGAGTCTTCGCCTTCGGGGTAGCAGTAAAGGCAAAGAATGAAATGTTGTCCTGCTTGCCACTTTTTGCAATCGTTTCGATAATTTTCTCATCTATATCTTCTATGTTCTCTTCGGCCAGACGATCGGCTTCCAGTGCTTCTTCGAGGGTTTTATTCGATAAGATATTCGTCATGGAAGTAGCCGCCTTACCACTTTGCGAACTATGAGCCTCGTCGATAATAATGGCATATTTACCTCTTACAAACTCCCCTACCTTCTCCATAATAAACGGGAACTTTTGCAGAGTGGTAATAATAATTCTGGTGTTGTTAACCAACTCACTTGCGAGTTGAGAGGAGTCCTTGTCGATCTTTGCAACCATACCCGCTTTATGTTCGAGCTGATAAACAGCATCTTGGAGTTGTTTATCCAATACTCGGCGATCAGTAATAATGATAACACTATTAAAGAGAGCATTATCCTCATGGTCATGTAATTTGGCGAGTCGATGTGCAAGCCAAGAAATACTGTTTGTCTTTCCACTCCCCGCCGAGTGCTGGACCAGGTAATTCGCTCCAACACCAAACTGCTTTACATCACCTTCGACCTTTCGAACAACATCTAACTGATGATATCGAGGAAAGATCACAGTCTCTCTCTTGTCGATAACTTCACCCGTACTGTCTTTAATATCGTCCTGCTTTACAAAGACAAATCGGAATAAAATATCGATTAGGCTATTCTTTTGAAGTACCTCCCGCCACAAATATGAGGTCTTATAATCATCTGTAACAATAGGATTCCCTTTCCCACCATTGTTGCCTTTGTTGAAAGGGAGAAAGAACGTGTGTTCCTTCTCCAGATGAGTAGTCATGTACGCTTCGTCGGGATCTACTGTAAAGAATACTATTGCCCGCTTTTTAAACTGAAATAGCAATTCCTTTGGATCACGGTCATTCATAAACTGCCGTTTGGCATCATCCACGGTTTGACCTGTAAGATGATTCTTCAACTCCATTACTGCAATCGGCAAGCCATTAAGAGCAACAAGCATATCGATACTATTGTTGTTTTGACTGCTGTAATACACTTGTCTGCTGATTGTAAATATGTTCTTCGAATACATTTCCATCAAAGTTTGATTCATGTGACTTACTGGTTGGTTATAGGCAAGCTTGAGCGTTACTCCATAATCCTTAATCCCATGCCGAATACAGTCAATCATTCCTCGGCTATTCAGTTCTTTGGTTAACCGTTCTAAAACTTTTGCCTTGGTTTGTTCCTTGTATACTTTGCGAAGTCGCTCCATTTCTTTGGGCTGACTATTCTCCAGGAACTCGAACATGACTTCAACATCGAGGGCATATTTCTTGAAATCTTCTAAAGTGCTTGCCTCAATCTTCCTATTCCTGTAACCTGACTGAACGAGACATTCCTCAATGTTTGTTTCCAGTCCCTTTTCTGAATAATCCACTGCCATAGTTCTCACCTCTCTCTTCACTAAGACTGTTGCGTTAATATCCCGCCGCTACATCCCGAACGTTAATTTTTCCTGTTACTGCCTCATAGATGAGCGATTGGCGGTATTCTTTAAGTTTGTTGATTTGATTTTTTATCTCTGTTATAAGCGAATCAATATCACTTATACAGCTATCAAGAAAATCAACAATTTGTATCTGTTCACTCACTGGAGGAATTAAACATTTAGTTGATAAAAATTCACCATGATTTAGGTCGGGAATGGTAGTTGTTCCAGCCACCAATTTAAAATGTTCTTGAATTTTTACTTGCTTCAGATAGTAGACCAAATAATCCCTACCAATCCTACTCTTATTAAAATTTACCTTAAAGAAGTTATTATGGAACACACCAAATATATTTGTGACCACAACGCCTGTTGCACCAGTTCTCGCCAGCAAAATTTCCTCAGGATAACAAATTACTCTCTTATTAGGGTTCTCTATAAATTCCTTATCTAATTCGGTTCTAAGTGAATTTAGATATTTTATTGTAATGTACTCGAATCTTCCTGGACCACCTTCACTAAACCTTTCTTCTTGTGCTATTTGTAATCCTTGTTGCAAAGTAGATATCCGCCTAAATTCACATATTTCCCAATGCTCTGGTATCTTCCCAATCCATTCCACACCAGAATCCTTCATTTTCACATCAAGGTCCAATCCTTTTGTGACAGTTTCAGTAATGATCGCCTGCCTCTGTTTCTCTGATAAAGCAATTAGCTTTTCTTTGTCCGTAATGAGGGAGTCGATTTCTGCTGTTTTCTGATCAAGGAATTCGGAAATTTTTATTTGTTCTTGCAGGGTTGGATATACCACGATCTCTTGTAAATAATAGTCCGTATCCAAGTTTTGGATGCCTGTCGTTTGTTTAATAGATCGTACATTGATCCTATTGGCATAAATAGAAGAATGAACATACTTAAAAAAATTTGAGCACGAAATTTTCTCATTCAAATGCATTCTTGCCATAAAATTTGCGTAAATTGCAGGCTCTTCTCGATTATATCTAACAACAAATCCAACGGGTTGGTTATCCCCGCCTCCAGATTTTTCAATCAACAAGTCGCCTTTTTTTAGTATAAATGCCTTCTGTTTCTC
Source organism: Paenibacillus hunanensis (assembly GCF_014645615.1). Lineage (GTDB taxonomy): Bacteria > Bacillota > Bacilli > Paenibacillales > Paenibacillaceae > Saccharibacillus > Saccharibacillus hunanensis. Next base: position 719,348 of record NZ_BMMB01000002.1, read on the forward strand.
CCTCCCCAAATTCCTTACAGTAAATTCTTCTGTTTCTACCTCATATTTATTTCTATTAAAATCTGCTACCCTGACACAGAAAACATCATTCTCGTTCCCTTTAGGATCATCTCCCCAAACCCCATTTTTCAAACTTTTAACTGAGCTTTTTAGTCTATCAACACTCCAATTCTCTGGCACTTCCCCAAGCCACTCCACACCGCTATCCTTATACCTTTCATATCTCTTATACTGCACCATCAGCCTAACACCTTCTTTAACTTGTCGAGTATGCTTGCTTCAAGTTCCTTTATTTCGCTCAAGATTTCACCTGAGCTACGCAGAGCCGCATACTGATAAAAGTATCTTGTAAAAGGAATTTCATACCCAATCTTGGTCTTACTTTCATCAATCCAGGCATCAGGCACGTGTGGCTTAACTTCCTGTTCGAAGTATTCGTGTATATCTTCTTTAAGTGGTACGTTCTCCGTATCTCTCAGGTCGGAATCTGGCTCTGGATTCCCTTTACTATCCCTACAAATATCTGCTGTTTCATCCTTTTCTGATAGAGCCGCAAGGATTGCTTTTAAGAGAGGTGCAGGAATAGTAAGGTCCTGATCTTTAAATGCCTTCTTGATTTTCTTCGTGAAGTCTTCCCTATTCTTATAGATCTTGCTATCCTGTAAAGCGAACACAGCATCGATGATTTGTTGTTGCAGTTTCTTCCCTGCCTCTATCTCATCCAATCCTGCTTGACCCTTTTTCTTCGAAGTTGCCAGATTACTGAATACAGTTTGGTTAGCAAGCTCATTGACCCGCTCCTCGCTAATCTGGAAATTTAAGCGGAGAGGTCGTTCAACTGTGATCTTTCTGTATCCAAAGTCCTCATTATCAAAAATTTTGCAGTGTTCATTTCCCTTTAAGTTTCCATAGATACGTACAATTTCTTCAATATGTTCAGGAGCAAGTTCGTGTCGTTTATTACCTAAACTCTTTCTCATTTTTTTATAGAAAGAAGCCCCATTGACCAATTGAATTTTCCCTTTCCTAAGTGGATCCTTATTATTTGCTAATATCCAGATGTATGTTGAGATACCTGTGTTATAAAACAATTGATCAGGCATCGCTACAATTGCTTCTACTAAGTCGTTCTCAATCATGTATCGGCGGATTTCGCTTTCTCCACTGCCTGCATCACCAGTGAACAGTGGCGAACCGTTCATAATAATGGCAATGCGTGATCCTTTCGGATTTTCAGGAGTGACACGCTTCATCTTTGAAACCAAGTGCTGTAAGAACAACAACTGCCCATCGCTAATTCGAGGTAAGCCAGCTCCGAAACGACCATTATATCCTTTGTTCTCGTGCTCATCCTTTACCACTTGTTCCGCAGGCTTCCACTCCACGCCGTAGGGAGGATTTGTGATCATATAGTCAAACGTTTTATTTGGGAAAGCATCATTAGATAGCGTGTTACCGAATACAATATTCTTCGCCTCTTCCCCTTTAATCAGAATGTCTGCTTTACAAATTGCATACGATTCTTCATTGATCTCCTGACCAAAAAACTCAAAGTGTGCTGTAGGATTCAATTCCCGCAGGTACTCCTGTGCAACAGACCCCATCCCCCCTGTACCCACGCAGGAATCATAAAGGGTTTGAGTAATCCCAGGCTTGGTCAAAATCTCATTATCTTCATTGAAAAGCAGGCTCACCATCAATCTGATAACTTCTCTTGGTGTGTAGTGGTCACCCGCTTCACCATCTTCGGAGAATCTTCGAATAAGCTCCTCGAAAATATATCCCATCTCCATGTTGGATACCGTGTCTGGATGAAGATCAATCTCACTAAACCTCTTTACGACAAGATAGAGGAGGTTATTTCGATCCATTTTCTCAATCTGTTTATCAAAGTCGAAATACTCGATAATATCCCTTGCCGACTTGGAAAAACCATTTATATAGTCACGTAAATTGTCCGCAATGTTATCCGAATCATTCAGAAGTTTCGAAAAATCATATTTGCTCACGTTACTGAAGTTTTGCTTTGCTACTCGATTTAAGATCTCATCCCGTGACTCTTGGGGCAGGTGCTTAAATTTTTCATGTTGAGCCAGCACTTCAACCTTAGTGTCTGCTAAAACACAATCAAATCTCCTTAACACAGCCATTGGAAGAGCTACTTTACCATACTCCTCTTTTTTATACGGTCCCCGAAGGATCTCAGCAATTGTCCAAATAAAACTCACTTTTTCTTGAAAGTTCTTCATTAGGTTAACTCCTTATATGAATGTTAGAAGGGATAAATAGGTCGTTACTACTATTATACATCGATATTATCGGGGGATAAATGTATCCCCCGACATTAGTCTGTCAATCAATTACATCGAACGTATCTGCTATTGCCATAAGGTCGTAACTATCTCTGTAGCTCTGCACAAAAGAGTGCTTCGCCCTTCTGACCGTCTCTTCATATTGTTTTTCTGCTTCAAGAATTCGTCTCACTATTTCACTTTGCTCTTCGAATGGTAACGCTGGTAAACTAATTGAGGCTACATCCTTATGACTCAATACAGTTACGGTCGTACCTCGTTGGTAGGCTTCTAAATAGTACTGTCCAATTGGACTTTCAAGAAATGCTTTAATAAAATTCGAATTGTATTGCGTTGGTTCTAATACACGAATTCGGAGAAAATTTTGAGAAAATACTAGTGGCTTCTCTTTAATGTCTTCAGGTTTCACTACGACCATCTTCAAAGTTGTGCCACGACTAGACAATAATAAGTCGCCAGGTTCAAGCTCATAATCTCGTGCTTTTTTTGAACTCAATGAGATCTGCTTTAATTCATTAGGTACAATCTTGCCTTCTTGTACATCAACAAGATTGACCAAGCAATGAGTTGCCTCAATATTATCCGAATCACTCTTTGCGTAATTGAGTCCTCTATCAATTTCTGCAATGTCCCCCAGAGTTACTTTAAGGAGATTGGATTCTTCGAATTTCTTGCGATTAATGCTTACCTTCCCTATCTTGGTGTCTACTTCTGTTTTCTCAAAGTATCTTAAGGGCAGCAGACTCCAACCATTCTTAGAAATCTCACTGATAGGAACAATTCTGCTATACCCATCAATATCAGACTGATTACGATATGCATTTACAACAGCTTCAACATCAGAATCGCGAAGTTCATTCTGATTACGCATAGCCTTCTTAAATCCTTCTTCTGCATTGATGAACAATATCTGATCCCTCATTACAATAGGTTTGTTTTTATTGATGATTAGTATGGCAACCGGGATGCCTGTTCCTATAAATAGATTGGCTGGTAATCCAATTACAGCTTCAATCAATCCTTCCTTAATTAATTTTTCACGAATTTTCGCTTCAGAAGCACCTCTTTGTAAAACTCCATGAGGAACTACAATCACTGCTTTTCCATCTTGCTTGAGAGTCGCAATACTATGAAGGACAAAAGCCATGTCTCCATAAGCCCGGCTAGGTAGACCAAAACTAAAACGTCCATATATATCTCTCTCAGCTTCCTCGTAACCCCAGTTGTTCATTGCAAACGGAGGGGAGGTAAGAACTCCATCAAATTTCAACAAATGTCCTTTTTCATCTTTCCACTGAGGAGCGGTAATGGTATTACCCAGCTTTACATTAGCCTCATTAGGATAAATACCATGCATAATTAAGTTCATTATACCTAATGCTCGCGTCTGAGCATTGATCTCTTGGCCATAGAGCTTCACTTGCCCATGGTTCAAATGAGCATACTTACTAGCCTCAATTAAGAAACCGTTCAAGCCTGAAGCATGATCGCAAACTGAACCGCTTGTAAGACCCAGAAGTTGTGGTAGAAGTGTAGTGATACTTTTGGGACTACTTCCCTCCCCTCCATGAGCACCTTCTTTTGAAATAAAAAACTCCAGTAAGCTATCTAAATATCGTGTTACTGTACCTGTTAATGCATTTGAATCGTCGTATAAGTGTCGATTATAAGAATGACGATTTAGAAAGACTTCAGCAACTTTATAAAGATTTAGGTCATTACGCTTAAGATTAAAATCAATTAAGGTAAACACTTCTTTCAAAGATGGGTTTAGCCTTTCTAGTTCTTGTAAAGCTTTAGAAAATCTCATTCCAAAATCTAATCCATTTGAAGTTAGTTTCTCCCAAGAATGATCGTTTGGAATATTAAAATCATGATCCGTATTTTCACATAAGAGTTTAAAAGTCAGCATTGGCTGTAAATTAGCTCTTATCTCACTAAACTGCATTTCTCCTCTCCAGATATCAGCAATAGCCCAAGCATCTTTCTCTGCCTCGTTTAGAATTGTATTTATCACTTAAAATCACACCTTTTATGTTTTTTTGATACTTTAAAAGAGTAATATTAATACTTTTTTAAAAGACGGAATGTTTTATCTCCTTAACCCCATAATAGGCTATTTACAGCTACTTGTAAAGAGTACTGTCTATACTTTTTTTAAAACATAAAAATACTTAATATTTGAATATTTTAAAAACCTACTTCGATCTAAATGGCCTAGCTCCTAAAAGAGGATCAGTCTCTTTAAAAAGTCTTATTTAAAAGATCTTTTTTGAAGTTATACTTAGATTTTTCTCACAGAAAGTTAGCTCCTAAACTACTTCTTGCTTAATTGTAGTCAGAGTAATTTTCACCTTTTTAAAAATCGAAGAATCAATTCGTCATAAATAGCTTTAAAAGCTATGATCGTTTCTTTTTTCTTCTTTCCGGCTATATCGAGAATAGCATGTGGGAAGTCATTCAGAAAAGCAGTACTCCAGCATAGATTAGGATAATACTCTAAAACCTCTGTCTCACTATATTTATGTATAGATTCCATTTTATTAAATCTTGTTCTTAAGATCCCTCCGACTCTTAAATTAGAATTGAAACTTTTTTGTACATCAATAGTTCTTGTCAACCATTGATTTATAAGATTAATCTTGTTAGGAGAGTAAGTCATAATTGCAAAATCAGAAATAGCTAAGGATAAATTAAATAACTCTGGAGCAGATGTACTAGAAGAATCTATAACTATGAAGTCATAGCCTTTCTTAACCTGATTGAATAAGTCTCTCAAAGTAACAACAACTTCATTATCTTTTTTGCCTTGCATATAGAGACTGCCTGGTATGCTGCCGATCCATGTATTCCAGGCAAAACATGAAGATTTTCAGTGACAGGAAAGATACATGAAGATATATTGCCCGCTTCAAATGCTTCCCATATAGTATTTGTTTCAGTTTGATAAGTTGGTTCTCGTATCAGTGTTTCAGTTAAATTGCATTGACCACTTAGATCTAATGCTAATATCTTATAATTGGAGCTTAGTAATTATGTAATCACGTAAGCCACCATAGTTTTACCAGAGCCATCGATAGTGCTACTTATAGTAATCGAAATACTCATTATAATCTCCTCTTTAATTTGAAACTAAGCTTAACTCACATATAGAAGAAGAGTAAATAAAAATTTAATAATAACATATTTTGATTGTATTTGTAAAGAGAAAAGTTCATACATGTTATGAATATATGTACCAACTTTTCTTCATACATTCATAAATTTGTATGAACATGTGCACACAAATTATGAAATGTTCATATTATTTACGTACCTTTTATGACATAAAAGTAGTATAAACATACACTTTCTCCATTTATAGCTATTGGTTCTTTTAAAAACTACAAAAAAAGAAGCCTTAGTTACTAAGAGCTTCTTTGCTTTTAATTCAGAGCAGTTTTCGAAAATTCATTCTTTCGATAATTAATGCGAATCTTCTCTGAAAGCGGCTTACTAAAGTTAATGCTTTTTCGTTTCTATTGATGTCAGTTCATATAGCCGGTACATGCCATATCCAATTCGCTCGTAATCATTATACGTCACAGCATGATTAGCATTTGCATTCACACAGCACCTTGACCTAATGTGTGTTCGAATAGTTGATTCGTTATAGTCAGCTTTCTCACTCAACATAAAATCAACCACTTCTTTTATTTCGAACTCATTTGTCCCTTTCTTCTTACAATCTCTTTAACAGACTTTAGGATGGCATCTCGATAATTCACTTTTTGATGATCTGACATTTTATACCTTCCTCATGAAGTCTCTTTCGCTATTTAAAAATGTATGATCTCTCGCTTCTCTACTGTCTTTTGTGATTGCCGATAGACGAGATAAGTCATTTCAGTCAAATTTACTAAGCCTAGCCCACGCTCTTCTTCAATCGCATATGTGTTAGATCCCAAATCACAATTTAACCGGATCCTATCATAATAGATTCTTTCAACAGGTGTGTGTCCATTCACTACTGGCTTGCTCTTAGTCAAGTTAAAAAGACTCTCCTTTGGTATGCTATAAAAATCTAACTCCGACATCTACAGGATCTCTCTGCTTTGCTTCTCGATCGGTTCAAAAGGATTTAAGCCAGCATGCTTATAAACAAACATGTCATCCTCATAAACAAGTGGCAAGTTGCTTACCCACTCTATGTACTCACCCATTTCCGATTCGGAAAATGATCTCTCAAAATCCCTTAATGTCTCCTTTCCCCCGTGGATTTGCCAAAGTGTATCCCCTCTCCTAAAATATTCACACATCATCTCCTCATGGTTGCCGATCAGAGCTATGGATCGGCTACACTTAGTTGGACAATAAAAATAAGGGCTTGTAGAATATACTCATCAT
>NZ_BMMB01000003.1 GCF_014645615.1 Paenibacillus hunanensis
CATGGGCTGTTTTTTATTTAATTCCAGTAGGTGTCGCACTTCATATTACAATCCGTCATAAGCATTCTATTCATAACGTTCTATTGTATAAGTCGCATTCATACTTAATGAGCCTGTCTCTGCCCCCGCAGCATTTCACGCATCTCCGGCCATTTGCGATACAGTAACACATTACGTGTACTGAACATAATCGCTACTCCTACCCATACGATCCATATGACAGTAAGCTTTGATCCAGCAGGAGCGAATAGCGCATAGAAGATGAACGCAATTCCATAACGCACAGCAATTAGCAAAATCCACGCAAACAACGTAATCTTATTGCCCTGCATATAGAGCTGATCCCCTGACCAATATATGCGTGTGTACTTGGCCTGAACGATACCTGCAAGAAGCGCAACGCCCGCTATGAATAGGAATTCAACGATTTGATATATTGGCAGGCTCGTTTGCGGTAGGTTTTGCGATGCGCCATACAGGGCTAGAACTGGCAGTAGGAACAACGACACTTTCTTGATTTTACGTGGACGTAGCTGGCGACTGATAACCCAGATCATAATAAGTGCAATAACGAACAGGTTCATATTGTGGTCAAACATAGTGGCATCTTCCTTTTTTTTGTTATTTTTTATATGGTGTATCATGAATTGTCGATGTTGTAGCTTCTGTATTGATTATAGAAAATAGAAGGATGTCGTACCTCCACAACGGGATTGAAGTTGATCGTTGAAATATAGCTTTATTCGCAAAGCTTCTCCATCTGGAGGTGTAGAAGACATCGAAAAAAGGAACAGCTCCGATCGGGCGGCTGTTCCTTTTTATTACGATGATTCAAAATGATGCGTTAAACCTTCGTTCCGATCATGACATCATACAATCGAATACGCTAGCACCAAGCTTAATCCATTCTTTTCAGAGAAAGAGGCTCTCGATACGTTACCTTGTCCACCGAATAATGCAGCTCAGCACCTGCCTTTAATTTGCTCTTATCAAATTTGATAAGAAGCTGTCCCTCGTGATCCGGATCGAGAAGGAGGTCAGAGGAATACGTTCCGTACTTTTGACCAGGAGCTCCATACCAGAAGGAAGAAGCTATGGCATAGGTTTGATAAGCTTGTTCCGGCTTGATGTGTAAAATGTACTGCTCGGGTGTAGAGTCTACCGCCAGTAACGTTACTTTACCGGTTGTTCCCATATCCAGCTGTAGAGGAAGATTAGAATGTTGCCCGGAAGCAGTCTGGATTGGGCGTTGATTGCGGACAGGTTCTTCATTAAAATTCCATGGTGTGACAATCAGTTCAGCAGGCTGCCCAACAATCGGTTCAAACTCCAAAAAGGTATGTGGGTCTCGGCCTGAATGTGATGTCGTACGATACACATGATGGTTAGAATCGGTTAACGTATACGTTAAACCCAGTGGATAGTACCCATGATTCCGATAGTATTGCTCATTCCACGTTTTCCATGGTGCTGAGTAGGAAGTCGTTAAGTCCATATACGTCGCTACCGGAGTAGCCTGGACGGTTGCTCCATGAAAACCAATGCCTTCCGGAGTTCGGACAGTATTAGTTAAGCTGTAATTCGGTAATGCATTTTGCTTGGCATGGATATGATAAATGAACGGTTTATCGGTCATCCCTTGCAGCGTAATGTTAATTTGCATATCTACTTGCTGTGGAAGTGCAGATGTAGGAACTTCCGATATTTGACCAAATTGGTCAGCAAGCTCCATATCCGATATCCCCATAAGTGGAGCAGCTTCAAGTTCACGCTGTAGCTTATAGATGGTAGTGCTGGCATCCTGCATCTGATCTTTATTCACTTTATTACCTGTAGACGATACTTGCCGACTATTCACATAGATTTCAACCTGTTGTACAGGATGCTGCTTGGATGCCTGCTGCTGTAGCTCAATGTTTACTTTCTTCCCGTCATATAGAAGGGAGCGAAGTGTGAGCTGAATACCATCTTGCTCAACGCTAGGCTGCGGCGGTATTTCTTTTTCATCCGCTGTTTGCCATCCCCATTGCGAGGTGAGCTGATAGAACTGGCTAGCTCCAGGTAACTGCTTTAACGTACGAGCCATATCAGCTGAGTAAAATCCAGAACTTATCACACTGCCAACGCCGATCACGATTACGGCGGCAGCGGTGATACTATAACGGATCATTCGCTGATGACGTCGATGAGTTGGATTGGCTGTCATGGTGCCTGGCGTTGTCGTCTCTGCTGGTGTTGCTACGGAGTCTGTAGCTGTTTTCTCTAATACTGTATATCCTTCGTTCGCTTGCTTTGGTCGACGACGAGTAAGTTCGCTTCGAATGCGATCAGCCGGCTGGCCTTGCTCAATAGCATCATAGATGCTTTGAAGCTCCATTTGAATATCAGAAGGAACTTTCTGCTGGTCTTGTGTTACCGACTCACGTTCTCCAATCTGCTTTAATTTATATTCTAATTGATCTATATTATTTGTTCTCATAGATGCGACCTCCTTCCTCGTTATCCTCAAGCCAGCGTGCTAATAGCTTTCTTGTTCGGTGTAGCCTAGTTTTGGCAGTGCCTTCGGATATGTTCATAATGTCTGCAACCTGCTTTAACGGAATGTCCTGAAAATAATGTAGGATAATGAGTTGGCGTTTATCTTCTTCCAATTGATCAACAAGTTGCCGTACATCAATAGCTTCATAGGTAGGGCTGGAGGTAGAGGATGAGCGAATCTCTGCAAATGGAATCACTCGTTTGCGTTTAAGCAAAATCCCATTACATTCATTAATTAAGATGCGAATCATCCATGTCTCAAAAAATGCCGCTTCTCGAAGTGTAGTAAGCGATTCATACGCTTTAATGATTGTCTCCTGCATTGCATCGATAATGTCATCCTTGTTTTTCACGATTGCAGAAGCGATTCGATACAGACGTGCTTCCATATGCTTCATTAATAGAAGAAACGACTGATGATCGCCACTCTGTGCCTGCTGTACTTTCTGCTGTATATCCAATTGTTCCTTCACCTTCTTTGTGTCGTAGAGTGAGTGCTGTTTGTGTCCGATCGCTATATTAGATACACGAAGATAGAGAAAGGTTACAGCGAATAGCAAATTTTGTTATGTAATGGAATATCCATCATATCATTACGAGCAATCAGGATTGACAAAAATGGTTCCCAGACGAATCACAAGACACATTCAAGAAGGTGTTCATTATCCTTCTCACGAAGCCGTTGACTTCTACCATCACTACAAGGAGGATATTCGTCTATTCGCTGAAATGGGCTTTCGCTGTTACCGCATGTCATTGCATGGTCAAGAATTGTCCCAAATGGCGACGAGATGGAGCCAAATGAAGCAGGGCTTCAATTTTATGATGGGGTATTGGCTGAATTGAAAAAGTATAATATCGAGCCGATTGTTACCATCTCGCACTATGAAGCGCCCTTCGGCTTGACAGAGAAGTTCAACGCATGGGCTTCCGGAGAGATGATCGATTGCTATGTTCGCTACTGCGAAGCGATCTTTAATCGTTATCGGGATGTGGTAACCTACTGGATTACCTTTAATGAGATCAATAGCCTGATCATACCCGCAGGTGCGTATCTGGCTGGCGCGCTTCTGATGGACGATATTGGGGTATTCAACGTAGGTACACGTCCGGAGGGAGATGAGACGCAGGGGAATGTGTTCGGAGGCTATAAAAATCCGTATTTGAAGGCAACGGATTGGGGCTGGCAGATCGATCCGGTTGGACTACGTTATGTACTGAATCATGTGTATGACCGCTATCGCATCTCGATTATGATCGTCGAAAATGGTCTGGGTGCAGTGGATGTGGTGGAGCCAGACGGTTCGATCAATGACACGTATCGGATCGAGTTCCTGCGGTCGCATATTGAACAGATGAGAGAAGCCGTGCGCGATGGGGTGAATCTGATTGCGTATACGTCATGGGGCTGTATTGATATCGTGAGTGCTTCTACGGGAGAGATGAGCAAGCGGTATGGATTCATCTATGTGGATAAGGATAACAATGGGAAGGGTACGCTGAAGAGAAGTAAGAAAAAGAGCTTTTATTGGTACAAAAAAGTGATTGAGAGCAATGGGGCGGATCTGAGCTAAAGACAAGATGAAAGAGAAGCCCAGATAAGTGAGAACGGGGAGATTTTAATTACGATTTGCCCGCTCTCACTTATCTGGGCTTGATACAGTGTTGGATAAAAAGCTGCTGAAATAGCGGCTTTTTTCATGCAATTATCGTTGATTACAATATAATTAGATAGCTAGAGTAGAAGAAAGGTTACAGTGCTGTATAAATTTCATGCTACATATCTTTTAATATAGATGTACAAACATGATACATGAAACGAGGATAGGGAATGAATAAAGCTAAAATACTGATTATTGAGGATGATGCTCCTATTGCGGATCTTCTCTCTTATGGACTATCTATGGAGGGGTTCCAGACACGGATCGCATCCAGTGGGGCTGCTGGGATGAGTGAAGTGCAGACTTTTCAGCCTGATCTATTATTACTGGATTGGATGCTGCCGGACGGAAGTGGTCTGGATATTTGCAAAAAAGTAACCGCTCATTACAATATTCCAATTATGATGATTACCGCCAAATCCGATATTACAGATAAAATTCTCGGTCTTGAATTTGGAGCTGATGATTATATTACAAAGCCATTTGATCTGCGTGAGGTAATCGCTCGCATTCGAACCATTTTGCGCCGGATCGACCAAGCGACCAAGCTGAATATTGAGCAGATGAATGAAGAGGTTATTCAGTACCGCCACCTAAAAATCACAGAAGCCGAACGTCTTGTTACCAGTGATGATCAGCCGGTTGAATTAACGCCTAAAGAATATGATCTACTACTTATGCTGATCAAAAATCAGGGTAAAACCTTCACACGTTCAGAGCTGCTTGATCTCGTATGGGGTTATCATTTTGCAGGAGATACACGCACAGTTGACACCCATATTCAGCGGCTCCGCAAAAAGCTGGATGCGAATGAATGCATAGCGACTGTATTTGGCATCGGCTATAAGTTCCAGAAGACAGGTGGATAATGATGATACGCAAAATCAGTATCAAATTTCTCATCGGCTTCTTTTTAATTTTCTCGCTCTCCTTCGTCGTGCTTGATCAGACGGTGAAGGAGTTTATTCGCAGCAGTAACCAGAGCCTGGTTACCGATGAATTGGAAGGATTGAAAAACAATAGTAACGGCTATGTATATCAAGCTTTTTTGATCAATCATTATAGCAATAACCAGCTGTATTTTGGAGAGATCGCGAAGGAGATTGCCGTTGACTTGAATCGTATGACAGATAGTCGTGTAGGTATTTATAGTCTGACAGGTAAGCTTTTATATACGCCAGACCGATCAGCATTCCCATCTGATATGCAAAGTGATCTTCAGCAAGCCGTTGCTGGTAATACTGCTTATAGCATCACCTACAATGGTAAAAGCACAACGGTGCTATTCTCTTATCCTGTTATTATCGATGGAGCAAAAGTTGGTATTTTGCGCTTTCATAAAGATTTCAGCTCGCTTTACCAGCAGACCGGACAGATCCTTCAAATTACGCTGTACATTGCACTGGCGATTTTCGTGGCAGCCTTTTTATTTTCGTACATTTTATCCCGGCACATTACCATTCCACTCGTTCAACTGACAAAAGCATCTACTGAAGTGAAGAAAGGGAATCTTGGAATCCGTCTACATTTCAAGCGCAAAGATGAGATTGGTCGTTTGGCAGAAAATTTTAACGATATGATCGGGAAGATTAGTCATCAGATCGAGATTATCGAAAAAGATCGAGATCATTTGAAGCAGCTGCATGAGCAGGAAAAGCGATTTTTTGATAACATTACCCATGAATTAAAAACGCCTTTAACCTCTATTCTAGGCTATGCCGAGATCATTCGCCAAAACGGAGAAAAAGACCCCATATTTTTCACTAAAGGAATGAATCATATCATCGAAGAAAGTCGGCGGCTCCATAGCATGGTGTTGAAATTGCTGGAAGTGTCACGCAATAATCATATGACTCACGAACGGCGAATCGTAGACGCAGGAATAATTCTGCGGGATGTATGCGAATCGATGACGATTCGAGCAAATCGATATCATAAGCGTATTCAATATGATGTGATTGATGAGCTTTTGTTACTAGGTGACCGTGATGGGGTAAGGCAGTTATTTATTAATCTGATCGATAATGCAATTAAACATAGCTTGCCAGGCTCTATTGTCTCAGTAAAAGGAAAGCGAGTGGAGGATCGAATCGAGTTTGTATTCAGCAATCCAAGTGATCCGCTGGATAGTGAGTATATATCGCGTTTATTTCAACCGTTCTATTTTGTTCATTCTGTCGATATCGAGGAAGGAAGTGTAGGACTCGGTTTGAGTATAGTAAAGTCCATTATAAAGCAAATGGATGGAGCGATTCATATTACTAATGAGCACAACTTTACCATTGTTACGGTGCAGTTGATTGCCTTATCGGAAGTGGAAATGGAGACTTCATCATGAGTTACAAATATATATTTACCGTATTGCTGATCATGCTGTTGTTATCAGCTTGTAGTAGAGAGCCTGTGACGGATACGATCATCATACCGGATACCAACCAGACTCCTCTTGAAAATTCAAGTTCAAAGCCTGTTCAGGTCAAAACCATCTACCGTGTACCTGATTACTTCTCGAATATTGGACGTATACTGGGCTGGTCGGCTCAGAATGCGATCATCGCTAGCTTTAATTCGAGTGAAAAAGTCCGTTTGGAGCAACTACCTTATCCGTTTGAGAATGCTAAAGCGGTAGATTCGATTGATCGTGTCAGCTACGATTCGGTTGTATCACCAGATGGGAAATACATGTGTGAAATATCCTTTTTACCTGATGGGACGATCGTGCAGCTGCTATCTATACAGGATGGCAAAAAAACATTGATGTCAAAATGGAGCGATTCTACAGCGTATATTCAAAATGTATCGTGGTCGGCCAATAGCCAATACATTAGCTATCTTGTTAATCGTTCTTCTGATCGCGAGCAAAAAGGCTTGAATAGTACGGTGCATATTTACAATATATCTACACAAAAGGACAACAGCTATCAATTGAGCGGATTCCAACAAAAGGATACTTTAATTCGCGCAGATGTTGCGAATAATGGTACAAGTGTGCTACTGCAATCCTATCAGACGCAACATGAGCAGAAAAAAGTGGTAACGATGACTGAGGTATCTGGCAACACACTCGATATACAGTATGAGCGCGAGATCAGCGGTGATCATGTCAGCTGGATCAATAATGACCAGTTCGTCTTTCCCGGTTCGGATGGCTCGTTGTATGAGTATGATCGGCGAAATGGAGAGTTGTCTGTTATTTTAGATCATGTACTTAGCTTCGCATTTTCAAACGATTGTAAAAATATCGCGTATACCTCACTGCAAGACCCTAATATTATCTATGTCGGCAAAATTCAGGGTCGAAATATATTACATCAAGAGGCGGTGTATCGAGGTATCTCAGCATCTGCTTTGTATTGGAGTCCTAATGGCAAAAGGTTGCTTATCCAGGGTGCTAAACCGTGGGATACTGCGCAAAGCTCTTCGGCTAGCAATTACAGTGAAGAGGCGCTTATTGTTGAGTTGGAATCGTAAGCGTTTTGAGGTATATAGAACAGCTCCACACTGATATATACATGATCAACTTTGTTATGCCGCTTCCTGTTATAGTATCTGTAATCTGTATATCTATAGCTAGTAAATAGTCGCTACTATAGACAAATAAACCAGACAAACAAACCGCATTCTGGCGCGTGATGCCGAATGCGGTTTATTGTAATTTCGCTCCGTTGTGACAACTTGTTTACAAGTTCATCAAACTTTAGCGACAACTGGACGTCATAATGAGAAATATAGAAATCATATTACACATAGAAGAGGAACGATACGAATGGATAAGAAGAATGTATGGGCAGCAAAGCTATTATGGGTGATTGTAGCGTTTATCATTTCAGGAGCGGTAATATGGCTGTTCGGAACAATGCTACAAAAGGAACGACAGCAAGCAATGGGTGATACTTCGATCGTGTATAATGCCGATGCTGCGCGTATGGACTCACCACCACCATCGGATTCATCGCCTGAGGTGGAGAAAGAGCCTTCCGCGAACGCTTCTCAGGAAAGTTCAATTGCTGATGAGGAAAGCTCGAATGTAGCGGTCGATGGGACAGGAGTTACTATGATCGGTGATTCGGTAACGGTTGGTATTGCGCCTTATTTGCAAGAGAAGTTGCCTCGTATGACAATTGATGGTAAGGTAGATCGCCAGATGTCGCAGGCGAACGAAGAAATTAGCACACTTGCCGCTGGAGGCAATCTGGGGGATCGAGTTATTATTGAGCTAGGTACGAATGGGCCTTTCAGTTCGGAGCAGCTGCGAAGCGTGTTGCAATCTTTATCTCGCTCCAAGCAGGTATTACTTGTCACTGTTCGCGCTCCTGAGCCATGGGTGGATTCGGTCAATACAACGATAACTGAGATCGGCAGGAAATTCCCTAATGTGCAAATTGTAGACTGGTATGGAGCGAGTGCAGGCAAGGATCAATATTTTTATAATGATGGTGTGCATCTGAAGCCTTCTGGCAGCCGATATTTCACTTCGCTTCTGGTGGCGGCATTGGCAAAATCGTAGATTATCATATGCTAACGTTGTAGGATAGGGAGCAGGTAGAAATGAAAAAAATCCAGGGGTATAAAGAAAGCTATAAAGATATACTGGATCATCGGAGTGTTGGCTACACTCATTTCAGGCCTGATCATATGGTGCTTGCAGTTTCTATTTGATGGAATTGAAGCGATGGCTCGAATAATTTGTAATGGTATATAGATCTGGATGAGGACTCGCTGATTGTATCCCGAGATTGAGACCGGTCGCGGAGTAAATACCGGCTTTAGCTAGAGTGGTGACTAAACGCTACAACCTACTTGTGTTAGTGGGGAAATGATGATTATTTCTAGGACTTGCTATGTGGTGTTGTATATCTTATATGGTGAATAAATATATTTTAGAGCTGTTCTGCAATGATACTGCTAGTATATTAATAAGCTAAAAAACATATACAATCAAAGGAAATAAACGATGAAAAAACAGCGTATAATATAAATTATACGCTGTTTTTGTTTCAAAAGCCGATTATAGTCCCTAATATGCACTTTCCCAGCCCCTTTTTCATAAAAATCCACTACTTTTATGAGAAGAGCTAAGTCACCCCAATCTAACTAATCCAAGCTATCTGTCGATATAACTAACTTCATTACCCTGATTCGTTACAAAGTAGATCGTTGCAAAAGTAGAAGAAGACATACAAAGTTATCAGATGTTCTTACGCAAAACTCTTTCATTAAAACAATCTCTCTAATCGTTTTATGATATTGCTATATTCCAGAAAATATAAACCAGGTACTTCTAGTTCTGTTCTTTATATCTCTTTTCTCAAATAGAAGACTTCCGAATGGAGAAGACTTATTTTTTTGTTTCCAATTCAATTACAATACTTAAAACTACTCCGATATATACAAAAAAGACTTTGAATCCATTAATTCTTATGAAAATACATCTAACAACTAATATACAATCGCTAATGTATATACATTTATAATTATACGCTGTTTTTGTTTTAAGTGATTTATTATTAATTTAACGACCACTTTCCCATTCAATACTTCCCTCTCAGAACCTATTTCCCCTTTCGATATACACAATTTTTTCCAAACGAAAATACTCTCAAAACTACACTTCAAGTACACCTGATCTACACATCCTGATTTTATACTATGTACATACCAACAACACAGGAGGTCATCACTCATGAACAAAACATCCAAACTTATGATCAGCATCACTCTGGCAGGTGTAGCATTCACTACCTCGTCCTGGGCAGTCGTAACACATACAAATGCAGCAGCGGCTACGACATCAACCGCTCAACAATCTACAACAACTACCACTACAACTCCAGCGAAGCAAGCAGATAACCCTTACGAAGTAGCTGGTATTAGCAGCGCTAAAGACTTCCGTCAATTCTTTTTCAAATTCCAGCAAGCGGTACAGCATAATAAAAAAGCAACCGTCGCTTCTATGGTCAACTATCCGCTACATGTGAACTCCAATGGCAAAACACATACGATCAAAAACAAAGCTACCTTTATTGCTAAATATGATTCAATCATGACCCCGGAGATCAAACGAACACTTGCCTATGCGATTGAAGAAGATCTATTTGTGAACTGGCAGGGTGTTATGGTTGGTAGTGGAGAGCTGTGGTTCAACCAATCCAATGACAAAATCGGGCTGGATGCTGTTAATTTATAAAGAACAGATGAGTAAAAGAGATACAAGGCGTTGTACAGGTGAACGCTATGATCGATTTTCACGTATCTGTCCAGGCAATACCCATGCAACGAGCTTAGCCCTAATGCATCGTATCGTACGAATGATGCAGATGACTTTGACAGTATCTTCGTCTATAGGTAGCATGGAGTGGATATCAAATCCGACTGATACGGAGTGCGTAGCGTATGAATAAAACTATTTTACTTGTAGAAGATGATATATTAATGCGTGAATTTATGACGGATTATTTTAAAAAGGACGGCTGGCATGTACTGGAGGCGAATAACGGGCGCGAGGCGCTAGAGTTATTTGAGCTGCATGAGCTGGATTTGATCATTCTGGATATTATGATGCCAGAGGTGGATGGCTGGTCGGTATGTCGCCGTATACGCAAGCAGTCGGCGATTCCGATCATCATTATTACTGCTCGCACCGATGATGATGATCAGGTGATGGGCTTTGAGCTGGGTGCTGATGAGTATGTCACCAAGCCGTTTAGCCCAAAGGTGCTTGTCGCACGAGCGACTGGCTTGCTCAAGCGAGCACAAGGCACGCTCGGTCGTGAGGAGGATATCCTCCTTTATGGAAAACTCCAGATCAATAAGCGTGCGTACACGGTGCATGTAGATGGAGAACCGATTAGCCTAACAGCTAAAGAATATAGTCTACTGGATCTGCTTACACGGCATGAGGGTGCGGTGCTGGATCGGGATAAAATTCTAAATGCGGTCTGGGGAATTGATCATTTTGGTGATCCGCGTGCTGTTGATACGCATATTAAGAAGCTACGTGCAAAGCTTGGTGATCAGGGGCGGCATATCCGAACGGTGATCGGCGCAGGCTACAAATTCGAGGTAGAGCCATGAGTCATGAGAGAGGTGAACAGCAATAAAGAAGAGAGGAATTGTATTCAAGCTGTTCATCATTACGTCTATTGTGACCATTGGTATATTCGCTTTGATTTTAATAGGGCAAGGATTGTTTTTTGAAAAGTTCTATCGAGCGGTTAAGATACATGATCTGGAGCAGAACATGCACTCCTTTGCCAGTGAATATGCGCAGCAGGGGGATAATCTAGTGTCCGCAGCTCGTATCCTGGGTCAATTTAGCAATGAGAATCATGCTGCGTTAGCTATATATAATTCCGAGCTACAGCGGCGTAGCATGGACCCTTACTATATTACGCTACAAACGAAGAATCGACAGGTATCGTTACTATTTTCATCACTGGGAACGTCGATCGGGGATGTTCCACCTGATCTACAGGTTGGTGCGACGCTGACAGTCGATGGCTTATATATGGATCAGGATGATACGATCATGCAGCCTACACAATTACAACCGCAAACACCTGAGCCAGAGCAAGGATTCACTCGGATTCAAGGTCGCATTATCGATCTGCTCGTACCGAAAGGTCAAGAACTGAGCATGAGCCCATTTTATACGAATACACTGGTTGATCAAGCGTTTAATGATTGGCGTAATAACGTGAATACAGGGAAGCAAAGCGCTCTGCATGCTTTACAGGCTGGCGAAACGATCCAGACAGAATGGGTCGATAATTGGAGTGGTGTGACCTATGCGATGATTCTGATGCCCCTGCATACGAGCGATGGTGATATGAACTATGCGCTGGCGTTATCCTCCTTGCAGCCTGTAGGAGAGGCAGCTTCCTTATTGCAGCGGTATTATATATATCTTGCGCCGGTTATTGTTATTATTTTACTCCTGCTATCATTCGTCTATTCAAGGCTGCTATCCCGTCCTTTATTGCAGTTGAGCCGTACATCGGCGCGCATGGCAACATTGGATTTTCAGCCGGTTGATCAGCAGGTATTGCATGCATCTGATGAATTTGGCGAGGTATCTCGTAATCTGGATACACTGCGTCATAATCTGGATGCAGCGCTACGCCAATTATCCGAGTCGAATGCAGCACTTCAACATGAAATGGCGGAAAAGACTCGTGCAGAAGAGCTGCGAAAGGAACTAATCGCTAATATTTCGCATGAGCTCAAAACACCGCTCGGTATTGTCAAAGGCTTTGCAGAGGGCTTACAGGATGATGTAGCAGCAGATAAACGAGAGCGTTATGTTCAGTTAATTGTGACCGAAACGGATCGTATGAACGCCTTGATTATGGATATGCTCCAGTTATCACGTTTTGAAGTCAAGGCAGTGAAGCTAAAGGAACAACCGATCGATATCGTGCGTCATATTCGTGCTTTGTTGCATTCGTTCACTCCGAAGGTGGATGATCGCAATCTGCATATTCATACTAATGGAGAAGCAGTGCTAGAGGTCATCGCTGATCCACGACGAATCGATCAGGTGCTACTGAATTTGCTGAGTAATGCCGTTCGTCATGCGCGTGAAGGTGAAGGTATAACGGTTAGCTGGCGAATGATTGATGAGAACGAAGCAGAGATTACAATCGAAAACGAAGGAGAACCCATTCCCGCACAGGATCTGGAGCGAATCTGGGATCAATTTTATCGTGCTGAGCGGTCACGTGATCGCAAAACAGGTGGTACAGGGCTGGGACTTGCCATTGTAAAGCATATTTTGGAGCTACATCATAGTCGGTATGGGGTCAATAACACAGATCGTGGCGTTGCTTTTCATTTTACATTGAAGCGAGCGATAACCGATGAAGAAATGAGGAATGACGATGAATAAACCAACAATTCCGGTAGCATGTCTGCTACTGTCAGGTATCGTGCTGTTAAGTGGTTGCGGTAATCAAGCTAAACGAACAGACACAGCATCTCAACCAGCGTCTAACGAATCATCCAGTGCGACAAATTCTAGCACATCGAATATGACAGGGGATCAGGAGACTAGCCCACCTTCAGCTACATCAGGCGAAGATGCGGCAGCGACTAACACAGGCAGCGATCATGACGCATCCTCTGGAAATTTATCGAATGAAGCTTCATCGGATCCATCTACAGACTCCGATTCAGCAGCTAGTAGCAAGGACATTTTAATCATTATCGATCAGACTGAAAAGCCGATCGAAAATGCAGGTATGTTCAACTTTTCGATTCAGCATTTACCGGAGGGTTATCGCTTGGACAAAATGAGCTGGACAGGTAAAGGCAAGGCAATCGTCAATACGTATGAACAAACAATTGAGAATGGCGGAACGGGTGGCCCGAAGAATGGCTCCTTCTATATTAGCGGCGATGGACAATTTTCGGGATTTTCCTATCCTGAATCTCGAAAAGGAGAGCAGGGAGTTGTCGCATTTACGTTTGTTAACGATGCTGGTCATGAATTGAAGTGGGAAAAGCAGATTGTTTTAAAATAAAATGAATTCTTGAGAAAAGCGCTCGATCCGGATTCTAAGGATGGGGCGCTTTTTGGCATCTTTAGTTAGGTGTGGACGATGATCGCCAGTAATTCGAGGAGAGGAGAGGGATACTAAGTACTACAGAAAATTTCATTGCTGCTATAAATTGATTTGAATATTGTTTTTCGAGAAGCTAGATTGATCGAGATCAATAATACTTATTAGTTTACATAATATTTATTATGTATATTAGATAGCGATAAGACGCTACATTTCATTTGTCTGATACTTGTAAGCAGTTTTCTACTACTAATTCGCACCACCTCACAGCATTACAAGGACATCTCTAACTAATCTATTTCCTTCTAACTTCAACGATTTAATCACGCAAAAAACGATATTCCCATAATTCCCCATAAGAATGCCGTCTATCCAACTAAGCTGCATTACTGATTAACACTGCTCAACACATGATCCCTGCAACAATCTGACTATCCTATCTCATCTATCATGATTACCACTTCATTACATGCAAGCATCACACTTCAACATTCATCATTCATCATTTCTATTTTAAAATCCTACGCGCATCATGAACTTAACTCTCTCGATCACGTAAAATCCAAGCAGGCACCACTCTCACATAGATCAGCTCACCAACAAGCTCGACTATCGTCTGCGTCACAATGATCGATGCTACGATCACGCTCCATTCACCAGGCAACGCAAGAGCGAGCGGAAGCACAACGAGGGAGTTACGTGTGCCGGAGCTGAAGATGAGTGCGCGTCCAGAAGCAATATCTAATCTGAACCAACTGGCAATCCCACGTGCAATCCACGGCATAATCAGCATGAAGGCAATGTATACTGGAATGACCGTCAAAATCACATTCCAATGTACCGTTAACTTACCGATCTGTGAGGATACGATCACAAACAGTGTTAATGCCATGAATGGAACCGGAAGCCACGCAGAACAGTCCAGCCAGCTCTGGAAGGGCTGATACCTTCTGGACAACCATTGCACAACAATCGCCACAAGAAGCGGAACAACAATAACGATCAAAAATGCTTCAATAAAAGGGAGAGGGTCGGCGATCCTCATCGCTTCTGAACCGAGAAATAACCATAAATATAATGGAAGCAACAGCATCTGCGTTACGAATAATATAGGCGTGCTCAGCAGCATTAGCTTTTCATTTCCACGCCCTAGATAGGTAAACACAATCACATAATCAATACATGGAGTCAGCAGTACCAGGTATACACCGAGCAATAATGGCGTTTCCTGCGGTAATAGGAGACTTAACAACCATACAACGAGCGGAACAGCAACATAATTGGCAACCAGCAGGGCTGCGATAAAACGTCGATTATGGAATGACTGCCGAATAGAAGTGAACGGAATTTGTGTAAACATCCCATACATTAACACAGCGATAATGACGGAAATAAGGGCGGAATGATCGAGTAGATGCACCGCTCGTTTAGCCAATAAGCCAGTTATCGCTGCCGCTATCAGTACCACAACGTAGAATCCGATCTGATGTTGCTCCATCTTTTCTCTAGTTAACATTTCGGTATAAACTCCTTTTTACACTATATTCAATATTCTGGCACAATTGCATATTACGCTGATAAAAAATTCGCAAAAAAGCCATTTCATTTTTAAATGTATATCGATATGTATATAAATCCGATTTTATCATTATCTATAGCATGAATAGAAGGGGGAGAGCTTGCAGCAACAATAGTATACAATGTCACATGGAATTCATTTTAGTTTACATAATAAATATTATGTTATTTATAATCTTTTTTTGGAATTGAGTAGCGGGTTGACAAATCTCGCTATGATTCTCCAATCAAATAAAGCGCTTGAAAAAAGTTCCTGATTCTACTACAATTACAAACGATAATGAGATTCAATATCAATTATAAGTCACAGGGGGAAGAAACACATGTACAGATTTAAAAGATCATTGCTTGGAGCTTCTGCATTACTGCTCATCATTATGATGCTGGCAGGATGCGCATCGGGTAACTCCAATGAGTCTGCCAATGCTTCCGGGCAATCGGCTACCAATACAGATGCTTCTGCAAACACGCGTACCGTGAAGCATGCAATGGGTGAAACAAAGATTACAGGCACTCCAAAGCGTGTCGTTACGCTATACCAGGGAGCGAATGACGTTGTGGTTGCACTTGGTGTGAAGCCAGTCGGTGTTGTAGAATCGTGGGCACAGCAACCAGTCTACGATTATCTGAAAAAGGATCTTGGCGATGTACAGCAGGTAGGTCAAGAATCGCAGCCGAACCTGGAGGAAATACATAAATTGAAGCCCGATCTGATCATTGCGACGAAAACTCGTCATGAGGACATCTATGATCAGCTGTCCCAGATCGCGCCAACCGTCATGACAGACAAGCTGTATGACTGGAAAGAAACTGTAAAGGTAGCTGGCGAAGCGCTGAATGAGCAGGATAAAGCGAATAAGCTGCTGTCTGACTGGGATGCTCGCGTAGCTGACTTCAAGTCGAAAATGGGCGATCGCCTTCCAATTGAAGCAACGATCACCAACTTCCGTTCGGATCAGGTTCGTATCTATTACATGGGCTATGCAGGTATGATCCTGAAGGATCTGGGCTTTACTCGTCCGGCTGGACAGGATTCGGATACATGGGGGACAGAGCTGACCTCCAAGGAGAATATCCCGGATATGAATGCGGATATGATCTTTAACTTCAATTCTGGTGATGATAAAGCAGCGATTGATAAGCTGTATAAGGATTGGACGAGCAGTCCACTATGGGCTAATCTGGATGCCGTGAAGAAAAATCAGGTATACCAGGTAGATGAAGTGAACTGGAATATGGCTGGGGGCTATACGTCTGCTAACCTGCTGCTGGATGATCTGTATAAGCAATTTAATTTGAAATAAACAGTGGAGCTTTTCAGTGATTCCGTTGCAAAGGAGGCACAGCAGCTAGCGTTCTACTGCTGAGCATTAGAATATTTCAGCTTCACAAGCTTGATGCTGTTGAATAGCAAGGTCTGTCTGATCGTGAGCACAATATGTTGCTAGATACGAATCAGATGGGCCTTGTTTATCCATTTATAAGTGACTTGGTCATGCCATCGGTTCTATGGTTGATCACGAATCAGTAATGACGCATCGATAATCCGTACAGCCAAGCCGTTATCCAACTGGAGGCATGTACTTCATCGATAGCAGGAACCAAATGAATGCTAGATATTATGGAAGAAAGAGTGAGCCTATGTTTCCCCTGTTCAGACAAGGTAAAAGCAGATTGGCAGGCTTGCTAGTGCTGCTACTATTATTAATTCTGGCGGCAATCGCCAGTATGATCTATGGACGGACATCGATCACCTTTGCGGTAGCGATTCAAGCATTCACGCATTATGATCATCAATCCGTCGCCCATGTCGTTTTACATACGGAGCGCTTGCCCCGTACGATTATTGCGGCAGTTGTTGGTGCAGCGCTCGCTGTTGCTGGCGCAATGATGCAGGCGCTGACGCGGAATCCGCTTGCTTCACCGAGCGTATTCGGCATCAACGCCGGCGCGATCTTTTGTATCGTGATTGGTGTAGTCGTACTATCTGTGGATTCATTAACAACCTTAATGTGGTTCGGCTTTGCTGGTGCAGCAATCTCGGCAGTGATCGTGTATCTGCTCGGCTCGATTGGTCGTGATGGATTAACGCCGATCAAGATCGTGCTTGCTGGTACAGCGATGACCGCGCTCTTTTCCTCATTTACACAGGCGGTACTTGTGCTGGACGGAACAGGACTTCAAGATGTGCTGTTCTGGATGACGGGCTCGGTAAGTGGACGCTCGCTGGAGATGCTGTATCCAGTGCTGCCTTATATGGCGATTGCTGTTATTATCGCGCTCAGCATGGGCAGAGCGATCAATCTACTGCTGACCGGTGACGATATCGCACGTGGTATGGGGCAAAATGTACTGGTGGTGAAGCTACTAATGGGACTGGTAACGGTGCTACTCGCAGGTGGTGCGGTCTCTGTCGCTGGTTCGGTTGGACTGGTCGGGCTTGTTGTGCCGCATCTGATGCGTGCGCTGGTCGGTAACGATTATCGCTGGCTCGTTCCATACAGTCTGCTGGGCGGAGGTATTTTGCTATTATTAGCAGATGTAACGGCGCGTCTTGTTATTATGCCGTCTGAGTTGCCACTGGGTGTCGTGACGGCACTGATCGGTGGGCCTTTCTTCATCTATATCGCCCGTAAGGGGGTGACCCGTCTGTGAAACGCACGCTTACTTTTCGCAGTCGTAAGGAGCATGTATCGTTTCGTTTGGAAAAGCGTTCACTGTTCGTTATTGGAATGCTAGCACTGGCAAGTGTGCTGGCGCTTATTATTGGGACAGGCTTTGGTAGTGACTATATTGCACCACTGGATGTACTACGCACGGTTATGGGTTGGGGCGATGGGGATTTCGACTTTGTTGTACTCACGCTTCGCTTACCACGTGTGCTACTGGCGATGCTAGTGGGTATTGCACTCGGGATGTCAGGAGCTATTTTGCAGGGGATTATTCGCAATCCGCTTGCTTCGCCTGATGTAATCGGAATTACAGGCGGTGCAGCCGTCGCAGCTGTTGGGTTTGTCACCTTGCTTGGTGGCGCGCTCAGTATCAAGCTATTGCCATTATTCGCTGTAGCTGGCGCACTTATTACCGCGCTAATCATCTATATGCTGTCCTGGAAATCAGGTGTCACTCCGATTCGACTCGTACTGATCGGGATTGGTGTATCCGCTATTACAGGCGCAGGCACAACATTCATGCTGATTATTAGCCCATTTTACACTGCTGGACAAGCCTATATCTGGCTTACTGGTAGTGTATATGGAGCGACATGGACAGATGTGAATACGATATGGCCGGTGCTGTTGATTATTCTACCTGCTGCGATTCTGTTAGCACGCAGCCTGAATGCACAGGAATTCGGCGATGATCTGGCAACAGGGCTTGGCGTCACCGTGCAAAAGCATCGCTTCCTACTACTAGCATGTAGCGTACTGCTCGCCGGCATCGCTGTATCTGTCGCAGGCACAATAGGCTTTGCAGGTCTGATGGCACCGCATATTGCACGCCGACTTGTCGGACGTATGTTTGGTAGCCTGCTGCTCGTATCCGGTCTCATCGGCGGTCTACTCGTATTCGCTGCCGATCTGATCGGACGCACCCTATTTGTGCCACTGGATGTACCTGCTGGTGTGTTCACCGCTGGAGTCGGAGCACCGTTCTTCCTGTACCTGCTGTTCCGCAACCGTAATCAATTTTGAGTAAATCAATCTAGTCTATCAGGATCGAATTGGCGTAATTGAAAAGATAAGGGAGGATGCCCCATCATGAGCATACTGGAAGCAAAAGAGCTTACTGTAACCTATGGACAGGCGCCTGTTATTGAAAATCTGAATCTGACCATTCCCACCGGACAGATTACCGTACTCATCGGCAGCAATGGCTGTGGCAAATCCACATTGCTACGTACCATGGCACGATTACTCAAATCACGTTCAGGCTCTGTCCTGCTGGATGGGCAAGATATTGCCCATCTACCGACCAAGGAAGTATCGCGCCGCATGTCTATTTTGCCACAGGGACCTTCTGCACCAGAAGGTCTAACGGTGAATCAGCTTGTCCGTCAGGGACGTTATCCGCATCAGGGCTGGCTCAAGCAGTGGTCACGTGAAGATGAACAGATGGTACAGCGAGCGCTCGATGCGACGAATCTAAGCTCGCTGGCAGATCGTCCAGTTGATGCACTTTCCGGTGGTCAGCGTCAGCGTGCATGGATCGCGATGACACTTGCGCAGGGCACTGAAACGCTACTGCTGGATGAGCCAACCACGTATCTGGATATGGCGCATCAGATCGAGATTCTCGATCTGCTATTCGAGCTGAATGAGCAGGAGGGACGCACGATTGTAATGGTGCTCCACGATCTGAATCTGGCATGTCGTTATGCTCACCATATCGTCGCTGTCCAAAATCGTACGATCTTCGCGCAGGGTAAGCCAGAGGATATTATTAATCAGGAGCTGGTTCGTAATGTATTCCATATGGAATGCGAGATTTCATTCGATCCATTATTTGGCACACCATTATGTATTCCGCATGGAAAGGGGAGACGTGTGAATGGTCAACACAAGGGCTATAGTCACATCGCTAGATGAGCATGAGCTAGATATACTACAACAGAGCTACCGTCTCGCTACGAGTCCTTCGAAGCATCGTGAGCTGTCGATCAATTGTAAGGACTTACTTGATCCCGAGCTTGCTATGCCCTTTTTGCAAAAAGTGGGTGCCTTCTGGGAGACCGATTCGATGACCGCAACCGTTTCACTCTTCGCTAAGCGTTATGCCTATTTGACGATTGCTGCGGGACTATATGCGATGTCTCGCTACAATAAGGGGCTTGATCTGAGTCTGGCTAATAGCTCGCTGGAGTCCTATTTACAGGGCGAAGCGTGGCTACCGAAAGCGCTACTAGTGAATCAAGAGACCAGCTCTCCAAGCGCTGGGAGACGTGATGAATGGCGCGATGAAATCGTACAGCAGATGTTCGCAGGTAACCTTGCACCCGTATGGGCAGCGCTGTCGAAGATGGCAGGCGTTAGCCAGGCAGTGCTATGGGAAAATACTGCGATCTATGTGTACTGGCTATACGAAAATCAGTTTCCAGATGGTGCAAGTAAAGAAGAGCGTCAGCAGATTGAGGCAGATTACCGCTATCTCGTGCAGGAGGCACCTCCACATCTGTTTGCTCAGCGTAGCAATCCATTGAAAAAGTTCGATTCTCCAAAGCGGACTACTGCTGTATCCGATACACCTATTCGTGTACGCAAAACCTGCTGCTTGTATTATCTGGCAGCAGATGAACCCGATGATTATTGCCCAACCTGTCCGAAGCTAAAGCATGGTTAATCGTTCCATCATGCTGTTGGTGTTCTGTATGGAAGGGAAGAGCTATAGAGAGCTGGAGCATTAAAAGTGTCTGAAATATGGGGTTAATCCGCTAATTCCATATTTTAGACACGATTCTTCATTCAAAAGAAGAGTAGGACAATCTAACAAAAAATAAATTGAATCTTATATGTTCACATATTATTTATTATGTAAACTAAAGCGAAGATCTCGAATTTTTAATTCTCCATATTCAATTCACCATCCTTATCCTTCCTCGATCACTTCAAACCCGTTTACTTTCTAGCATGAATCCATTCAAATAAACCCTTTGTTTTTCCTTACATATCCACTGTTCTCATTGTTCCCCAGCATTTTCTCTTTTTTTACCTAAAAAGTTGGTTGTTGACAACGATAAGCATTGTCCTTTAAGATAGGTATCGAATAAATGATATTGATAATCATTATCATTTTTTTGAAACTGGAGGAGGATATTGCGTGTTTCTGAATCAGATGCAAAACCTGCAAAATCGGCTTATTGCAGCTAGAGCGCAGGAGATGGGCATCGCCTGTGAATTGCTTATTCCAGGCTGTGAGGATTTTCT
This sequence comes from Paenibacillus hunanensis, assembly GCF_014645615.1. Classification (GTDB taxonomy): domain Bacteria; phylum Bacillota; class Bacilli; order Paenibacillales; family Paenibacillaceae; genus Saccharibacillus; species Saccharibacillus hunanensis. Next base: position 21,265 of record NZ_BMMB01000003.1, read on the forward strand.
CCGTTTAACCCAAAATGGGCAAACGATTATCATTAACAAAACACGTTCTCACCGTCTTCCGTTGTTAGCCGGACTGCTCGCGAAGGATAAGCAAGCATCCAATCTGCTGCTAGAGCAGCGCGGATTGCCTGTACCACCTTATACAGTAGTGACTGAGGTGGATGAAGCGATCGCTTTTGTAGAGCAATTGCCATTAGAGCATCGCTCGGTCGTAGTGAAGCCGCTCGATGCAAGTCGCAGTGATGGCGTAACACTGGATGTACGAACGAAGGAACAGCTTATCACAGCGATGAAGCATGCAGGATCATTCAGTCGCCAGATTATGCTACAGCAGTATGTAGCCGGGCTGGATTATCGTGTACTGGTCATCGATGGGAAGGTCGAAGCTGTGACGTGCTACCGTCCTGTGGAGCTGATCGGGGATGGTCATTCTACAATCAGTGAGCTTATCGCAGCACTTAATGCACATCGCATAACCCAAACTCCGATAGGCGAGCTTGAGCAATGGGCCGCAATCGAAACGGAAAATAGTTCGGTTAATAAGGAGTTGAAGCGTCAGGGGTACAATTCCATAGATATTCCGTCAGCAGGTCAATCCTTATCGTTATATGCTACGGAAAATATGGAAGCCGGGGCGATTCGCGAATTGTATTCCGACTGTACGGATGATATTTGTCGGCAAAATATCGAGCTGTGTATCGCAGCAGCGAAAGCGCTAGGAATCGATGTTGCTGGCATTGATATACGCTGTCAGGATATTGCACGTCCACTTACGTTAGAGCAGGGCGGCATTCTGGAGGTTAACGCTTTACCGGACATGATTAATCATGTGTATCCGTACGAAGGGCAATCACGTGATGTGGTTGGCTCGTATCTGAATTATTTATTTGCTACGCAAAAGGAGCCTGTACGAACAGGAACCTATACACAAAGGAGCGTCGATTACGATGTCACTGGAAATCCAAAGTGAATATTTAAAGCTACAGGAGCAAAAGGAATCGAATGCGAGGGCATATCCACGCCATTTCCCGCTGGTGATCAGCAAGGCGAAGGGCATGATCGTCACGGATACCGAGGGACGTCAATATTATGATTGCCTGGCAGGTGCAGGCACACTGGCGCTGGGACATAATCCGGATGTGGTTGTTGACGCGATTCGTGAGATGCTGGATCAGCAAATTCCTTTACATACACTTGATCTGGCTACGCCGCTCAAGCTTGCTTTTATGGAGGAGCTATTTTCCTTATTACCTGAACCGATGCGCGATCATGCCAAAATTCAATTTTGCGGCCCCACAGGAGCAGATGCGGTAGAGGCAGCGATCAAGCTGGTCAAAACGGCTACGGGTGGACGTTCTATTTTGGCATTTCACGGTAGCTATCACGGCTCCACCCAGGCAACGATAGCGATGAGCGGTAATCTGAGCAAGAAGCAGCATCTGCAAAGTCTACTGCCAGATGTTCATTTTCTACCTTTTCCTTATGAATATCGCTGCCCGTTCGGTGTTGGTGGTGAGATGACAGCCAAGCTAAGTGCACAATATATCGAAAATCTACTGGATGACTGTGAGAGCGGTATTGTGGCTCCATGTGGTGTGATCGTGGAAACGGTACAGGGAGAAGGTGGTGCGATTCCTGCACAGCTCGAATGGTTACGTGAGCTACGCCGTATTACAGCAGAGCGCGGCATTCCACTGATTATCGATGAGGTGCAAACAGGATTTGGACGTACGGGACGAATGTTTTCATTTGAGCATGCAGGCATCGTACCGGATGTGATCATCTGCTCCAAAGCGGTCGGTGGAAGTCTGCCGATGTCGGTCATTCTTTATAAGGAAGAGCTGGATCGCTGGCAACCAGGTGCACATACGGGTACCTTCCGTGGCAATCAGATGGCCATGGCAACCGGGCTGGCTACCCTTCGCTATTTGCGCGAGCAGCGTGTACTGGACAATGTACAGCAGCGTAGTCAACAAATGATGACTCGTCTTCGCTCGCTACAAGCGATGATCCCGGCGATTGGCGATGTACGCGGTCGTGGCTTGATGATCGGTGTAGAAATGGTAGAGCCTTCGGAGACGCCTGATCGACTGGGACATTTTCCAGCGAGTGGACGCATGGCGGAAGCGGTGCAACGTCGCTGCTTTGCTAATGGCATGATTATTGAGGTCGGTGGACGCCATTCTTCCGTTCTACGCTTCCTGCCGCCGCTAGTCATTACAGAGCAGGAAACGGAAACGGTTCTGCGCATTTTCGAGCGTTCGCTCCATGAAGCGCTGGCAGAGCTGACGGAGCAATGAGCCAGCCCAAAGGACTGGGGCAGTATGCGGTACTGGGCTCCATTCTGATCGGTGCATTTTCACTCGTATTAACGAATAGTGCCTTCAATGTACTGCTGCCTTATTTTGTGACCTATTATGGTATCTCTACCCTGACTGGCGGCTGGATCATTGCACTTTATATGCTGGCGATGACGCTGACGATGCCTGTAGCCTCTTTAATCGTCGATCGTCTGGGGCGTAAGCGTACGTATATGCTTGGCATTGTACTCTATGGCGTCTCATCGATTGCTGGCGCGCTCTTGTATGAGCATGTAGCGGTGTTACTGCTGGTACGCTTCATTCATGGTGCCGCTGCCGGGCTGATGATTCCGCTCTCGCTCGTATTGCTATTTGATAACTATGGCACAGAGGTCAGAGGGCGTATTACAGGGGCATGGGGAATGTTGCTCATGATTGCACCAGCGGTTGGGCCAACGCTGGGCGGTCTGATTATTCAATTCGGCCGTCTGGATGTACTGTTCTGGCTCAATGTGCCCTTTGCGATTTGCGCGTTATTCTGGTGTGGACGTTATATTCGCCCGTATGTGCCAGCACAGCGTAAGCAGATTCGAATAAGCAGTATTAGCTTGATGATCGGCGGTATCGCCAGTCTGAGTCTGGGCATTCAGCTATATTCGTCCACACTCGTACCTGTCGCCTTCGCATGGATGCTATTCGTGCTTGGTGTGCTGCTGCTCATTGGCTTTGTACGCCTGGAAAATAGTCGGCAGGAGCCGATGATTCGCTACAATCTGCTAAAAAGCAATCCGGTATTTGCATGGAGTGTACTCGTGTCAACGATTCAGGATTGTGTGATGTTTGGAGCGATTTTTGCCTTACCGTTACTTTTTCAAAATGTGTTCGGATTGTCTCCGTCGGTATCCGGGCTTATGTTTCTGCCGGGAGCGATTACAACCAGTCTGTTCATGTGGATCGGCGGCAATTGGTTTGATCGCGGGCAGAATAAGCGATTTATCGCCTGGGGAACGGTCGTTGTTGTACTGGCGCTAGGGAGCTTTGTTTTCCTTCCACAAAGCACAGGTATCGTGATACTCATCCTGTTAATGGCGTGCCGCGGTGCGGGTATGGGCTTGTCCGGTATGAGTGTATCGGCGCTTGGCTTGCAGGCTTTGCCAGAAGAAGATATGCATGAAGGCTCAGCGCTTGCTACGACGCTTCAGCGGCTGATTTCTTCCTTTGCATTAATCATATTGACGTTATTTTATGACGGGCGCTGGCAGATGCTGACAGGGGCTGGCTATGCTACACCAACAGCGCAATGGATGGCATTACGCGAGGTATTTGTCATTTTGGGAGCAGTATTGCTGGTGACGTTACCTGTCATTTTATCTATAACAAGAAAGAAGGTTGGCATCATTGCTGAACACAACAGGCTTGAAGACCAGAAGCAGCCAACAGCCTGACGCGCTGCTGCAAGCCGAGAAGCATACATGCAAGCTACTGCTAAACTGCTATATTCGTGAGCTTCGTCCGGAGCGACCGACCGAGATTACAGTAGACTCGCAGCAACAGATCCTACGGGTCGATTTCCCGGTAAGCCGCAAGAGCTTGCACGCACAGCTTGCGTATTATTCGGCGACTGGCGAGCATGAATATCGCTCAATCTCATGGATGCCATATACACAGCCGTACGGGCAGAAGCTACCTGCTACGACAGAAACTGAATCGGATACGACGCAGATGCAGGCTCAGGGGAGCGATCATACACAGCTACTGGATGCGATCATAGCGGAGCTGAATAACGGAGAGCAGGTGACAGGCGAGCGTGCGGCACAATTTCAGCAACGGGTAGAGAATAGTCTGCATCATACGGCGCTTTATATGGAGCACGCGACTCGTTACGGTAAGACGCTCACGGACTATCGGAGCTCTGAGCAGGCGCTGATTGTGGGGCATCCATTTCATCCTTTTCCAAAAAGCACCCTTGGCTTCAGCCGAGAGGATGTACAGAAGTACAGTCCAGAGCTAGGCAGTGCATACGCATTGTGTTATGTAGCGATCAGAAGGGATTGCTATCACCAGGAGTGGGCAGTGGAGCAGTATCGTCAGCAGATTGAAGTGCAGCTTCGTAAGCAGTTATTGCGTGCAGAAGCAGGATCACAGGATCGTATGCTGACCCATTGGCTCCAAGACGAGCAGTATGAGCTGCTTCCTATGCATCCGTGGCAATATGGCTATATTCAGACGCTACCGATCGTGCGGCAGTATATCGATGATCGTAAGCTAATTCTACTCGGACAATGCGGGCCGCTTGCTTATCCGACTTCCTCGGTACGAACGGTATTTTTACCCGAGCTACATTGTAATATCAAGCTTTCGTTGCATGTGGGCATTACCAATCTGATCCGTACCAATAGTGAGGAGCAAATGACGCGTACACTCGCAGCAACGCAGTATGTGCTGGAGCAGCAATGCTTTGCCGATGAGCCCTACACGCATATTGCATGTGAAATGGGCATTGCGACCTGTCGCTTTAATTCGGATCAATGGACAAGCTTGTTCACGGTTGCTTATCGACCGATTGAATTTGATACATCATGTACCTATGTATTGTCTGCGCTGGTTGAATCGGTGCGACCTGGAGCGCCATCTCAGCTATATGAGCTGTTGCATAATATAGCGAAGTTAGAGGCGAACGCTGGGAATGAGCATACGATGCAGAATGAGCGTATGGCACAGAATGGTAATCGTTCAAGTTCATCCCAGCAATTAAGCGATATACGTAGAATTGCAGAGCGCTGGCTACGTCTGTATTTGGAGCGCTCGTTACTACCGATTATGCGCGCCGCTGAACAGCTAGGTATTCACTTTGAAGCGCATCTGCAAAATACACTGGTGACGCTCAAGGACAACTGGCCTCATCATTTTATCATTCGGGACCTGGAGGGCGTGAGTGTAGAGCGCCGTATGCAGCGACCTGGGGCTGGCGACGATATTTTGTTTTATACGAGCGAAGCGGCACGTGCGCGCACCGCTTATTATTTTATCGTGAATCATCTCGGCTCTCTTTTACATGTGCTGGCACGGGATACCGGCTGTGATGAGCAGGAGTACTGGCAATTGGCGAGAGCGTTATTGGCAGAAGAATTGGAGCGTTCGGAGCATCCATTTATTCGTGAAATACTGCAAGCAGATGGATTCCAGGCGAAGCAGAATCTACGAAGCTGTCTGCAAGGACATGGCGATGCGCCAGCGTATGTGCAAGTACGCAATATGCTAAAACAAACAGGAGAGTGACCATCGATGGGAACAAGCGGAATGATTGAAATTAAGCCACAGCTGAACAGCTCAGCGTACGATCGAGTACAGGAGCGAATTATGCGTCAGACGTTGGAGGCGCTCTGGTTTGAAGGGATTTTGCCTTATGAGCAGGGGGGAACGGTCTGGAAAACGGAAGGCACAGCTGCAAATGGTGACACGGTAACGTATCGCTGTCAGGCAGCAGAGAAGCTGTCGTTTGGACGGATTCGCATTCAGCCGGGAACGATCCAGCGTGAATCGGAGCCCTGTCATGATGTGCATCTGTTCCTGAATGAGCTGGTGAGCCAGCGTCTGGAGGGTGAGCGTATTCAGCCATTTATTCAGGAGTTGCTGGAGACGCTTGCCAAGGACAGTCAGTGTCAGGCTTCGCTAAATGACCAAATTCCAGAGCAGGATCAGCATTATGAAGCACTGGAAAGTCATATGACAGATGGACATCCCTATCATCCAAGCTACAAGTCCAGACTGGGCTTCTCCTTGCATGATAATGCGGCATACGGGCCGGAATTCAATCCAGAAGTGCGATTATACTGGGTTGCTGTACATAAGGAATGGGCGGACACTGCGGTATCGAATGGCTTTGAGGTTGAAGCGTTATATGCACAGCATCTGAGTACACAGGACTATGAACGTTTTAACGGGCAAATCAAGGCGTATGGTGATCCACAGCAATATGTGCTGCTGCCCCTTCATCCGTGGCAATGGGAGCATCGCATCGAGCCAGTATTCACGCGGCAACGATTCAATGGTGAGCTCATTCCACTTGGTGAAAGTGAAGCGACGTACCGTCCGCAGCAATCGATTCGTTCGTTATCGAATCGGAATGTAGCCGATGCGCCGTATATCAAGCTCGCACTGCATATGACGAACACATCCACCAGTCGCATTTTGGCTCATCATACGACGCAAAATGCGCCACTGATCAGTGACTGGCTCACTCGTCTGGTACAGCAGGATACGTTATTGCAGGCGCAAGGCTTTGATCTTTTACGTGAAATGCTAGGTGTGTCGTTCCGCTATACTGAGCTGCCTGCACTGCAATACGGTGAAGCGTACGGCTCACTTGGTACGATCTGGCGTGAAAATATAGCTGGCAAGCTAAGCGATCAGGAGCAGGCATGGCCACTGAATGCGGTATCGCTGGTTCAGCCCAACGGTGAACCTTTCGCTGCACGCGCCATTGCTCGGCATGGAGTAGAAGTATGGAGTAAAGCGCTGGTCAAAGCCGTGGTACTACCGATCATTCATCTTCTGTATGCACACGGCATCGCACTGGAATCCCATGCGCAAAATATTATTCTTGTACTTGAAAATGACTTGCCTAAGCGCATCATCGTTAAGGATCTGCATGATGGCGTGCGCTATGTACCCGAGCAGCTGCTCTATCCAGAGCAAGCACCAGAGCTGCACCCGATTCCTGAAACGCATCGCAAGTTCAACCGCTATTCCTTCATCCATGCGGAAAGTGTTGCTGAGGTGAGGGACTATACGTACGATGCATTTTTCTTTATTTGTATGACCGATCTGGCATTTACGCTGGAACGCTTTGGGCTGTCAGAAGCAGCATTCTGGAAGCTGTGTACCGATACGATTACAGACTACCAGCAACAGCATCCAGAGTATGAGGCTCGCTATAAGGATTATGATCTGTTTGCACCGGATGCGCTAATTGAGGAAATGACCAAGCGCAGACTGTACGGCGATAGTGAGCTATATTTCCGCAGCGTAAGCAATCCGCTACAGCTTGCTAGAGATGGGAAACTCGGATGAAGCGGCACAATGACAGTGACGCTACAATGATGGAGCGTATTCATAGCGGGCAACCCGTATTCGGATTGTTCGTCTCCATTCCGCATCCGATTATCATCGAAATGATTGGAGCAGCGGAGTATGACTTTGTCATTATAGATTGTGAGCATACGACCACTGGATTGGAAGTTGTAGAGGAGATGGTGCGTGCAGCAGAGCTAGTAGGTATCACCCCACTTGTACGCGTCGCCACACTGGAACGAACGGAAATTCTTCGTTTACTCGATTGCGGAGTGAAAGGCATTGTAATTCCTCATGTGGAGGATGTACAGCAGATCGATGAAGTGGTACGTCATGCTTATTATCATCCGATTGGACAGCGTAGTCTGAATAGTGGACGCGCAGGATCATTTGCCAAATATAGCCTACAGGATTATATCGTACAGGCGAATGAGTCGATCATGATCGTGCCGATGATTGAAAGTATCGCAGGGGTACGAGCAAGTCAGGAGATTCTAGCACATCCGCAGGTATCGTTCGTGCTGGAGGGTGCGGCGGATTTGTCGCAATCGCTTGGCGTGCCATGGCAAACCGAGCATCCCGACGTACAGGCTGCACTGGCAGAGCTACATCATATCGCTGTGCAAAGTCAGGTTCCGTACGCTACGGTAGCACGCGGCGAAGCGGACATGGTGCGCTGGTCGCGTGAGGGAGTACGTATCTTCGTGCTTGGAGATGATCGCAATACAGCTTTTCGGGCGTATTGGAATAAACGTAATCTGTATCGGACATCAGGAGGTTGGAAATGAAGCAAACCGTAAGCGATATGCTAAGCAACATTGTCGAAGCGACAACTGAACCGGTATGTGCCTATATTTATGATCTGGCAGGCATACGTCAGCAGGTGCGTCAGATGCTGACGGCATTGCCACAGCGCACTTCTTTATTTTACGCGATTAAAGCTAACCCGGATGTACGCATTATTGAAGCATTGTTGCCGCTCGTAGGTGGATTCGAGGTCGCTTCCATCGGTGAACTGCTCAAGGTACGCAGTGTAAGTCGTGATGTGCCTATTCTGTTCGGCGGCCCTGGGAAAAAGGAGCATGAGCTGGAGCAAGCGATTGAGCAAAATGTCTATGCGCTGCACGTAGAGAGTCTACTGGAGCTACGACGGATTATCTATATTATGCAAAAGCGTCATGAGCTGGCGGCTGGAGCGGAGCGCTTGACTACAGCATCTGCTGAGGACGATGCAAATGAAATGGCTATGCCTTCACCCGTACGTATTTTGCTACGGATCAACCTGCACGCGGCATCTCTGCCGCAGACAGCGATCACGATGGGCGGTAAGGCAACACCATTCGGATTGGATGAGCATCTACTCGATGAAGCGATGCAGATTATTCAGCAGGAGGGAGCTGGCTTTGTACGATTAAGCGGCTTTCATTTCCATTCACTATCCAACAATCATGATGCAGCATTGCATGCGGATATGGTCGAGCTGTATCTAACCCGTGCGGCAGAGTGGAAGGAGCGTTATGGTCTGGAGCGTTTGGAGCTGGTTAATGCTGGCGGTGGATTGGGCGTGTCTTATGATGAAGCAACGCCGGATTTTGACTGGCAAGCCTTTACTGCACGAATTGCAGCAAGTGCGGCTCATGCGGCACTACCTGAGACAAGGCTGATCTTCGAGCCGGGACGTCTGATCGTAGCCGATCATGGCTATTATGCCGCAGAGATTATCGATCTCAAGGAATCGCATGGTGAGCAGTTTGCCGTTCTGCGCGGCGGTACGCATCATAACCGTTTACCTGCCTCGTGGGGGCATAATCATCCGTTTGAAATCTACGCTACAGATCGCTGGCATTATCCGTGGCAACGTTCGGAATGGATGCACAGCCGCGTTTCTCTAGTCGGTGAGCTATGCACGCCTAAGGATCGTCTTCATACCCACGGTGAGGTTGAGCGTATTCGTGTCGGGGATATCGCTGTTTTCCAGCAGTCTGGTGCGTATTGCTGGACGATCTCGCACCATGATTTCCTCGGACATCCGCATCCTCGGTTTTATTATATTACGGAAGGACGTGACGATGAGCATGTCATCACAGACGATCACCATCAAGCGATCGGGCAAAGTAGCCGCTAAACGGCAAATTTTGCAGGATCTGATCAACGCATTTTTAACCGAAGAGCTGTTAACTGAGCCGCATACACAGATTACACGCTGGGAAGAGATGTCGGACGAGCAGCGGTCAGAGTATGAGGAAAAGAATCCAGCGACATCGGCAGATGCTAATGCGGAAGGCTGGCTATATCAGATCGGAAATATGAGCTTGCGTGTCGTTCCAAGTATTCGGCTGGGACGCCAGTGGTTGGCTGGCTCTTCTATCTATCATCAGACAGCCAACGGTATAGAGCGGATCGATGAGCCTGCGCAGATCGCACAGTATATTTTGCAGCATGTGCTTGAAGCCGAAGCGTATGCTCAGTCAGGCGTAGCCGAATTTATTACAGGTATCGACACTGCGACACGCCAGCTTGCACTTGCACTGGAAACGGAATCCTTGCAGCGATTACAACAGCTAAACCCCGATTCAGCATATGAATGGTTTATTGCAGGTGAACAGATTGCTGCCCTGCGAGATCGCCCATTTCATCCATCATCCAAAGCGAAAACAGGTTTTAGCGAACAGGATTGTCTGCACTATGCAGCAGAATTTGGACAGGCGATCAAGCTACGCTGGCTCGCTCTGCGCAATGAAGTCGTGCAAGCAGGCATCAGCGACCCGGTTCATTCCTGTCTGGAGCTTCTTGTACCAGAGGATCGTCATCTTTTGGAAACGGAATGTCGGGAGCGCGGGCTGGATAGTGATGCCTATACACTTATCCCCGTTCATCCATGGCAGCTGGAGCATATTATCTTACCTCGATACACGGCTGAGTTGGATAATGGCGATGTAGTTGTACTCCGAGCTAAGGCAGGGGATATGCTTGCTACATCCTCCCTGCGCTCGATGGCGCCACAGCAACCAAGCAAGGCTATGCTCAAGCTGCCAGTAAGCGTATTGTCGCTTGGCGCTGCTCGTTATCTGCCTGTCGTGAAGCTGTTAAATGGTCTATCTGGTGAACGCATGCTCCGCCAGGCAGTAGCCTGTGATGAGCAGCTCAAAGAGCGCGTCTATCTCTGTCAGGAAAATCACTGGTGGGGCTATATGCCGACGGATATGGGATTATTCGATGATCATCCACGCCATCTTGCGGTGCAGCTCCGGCTCTATCCACAGGAGCTACTCGATGATTCGATACGTATCCTTCCCATGGCAGCACTCGGTGTTGAGTTGGAGGGTACTCATCTATTCAACCGCCTGCTGGGTAAGACTCCTACTGAAAATGAGGTGCTACAGCTGTATACCGATATAGCTGAGCTATTCTATGATGTCGTCATGCGTTTGTTCAAAGTCGGGGTTGTCCCTGAAATTCACGGTCAAAACTGCTGTATCGTATGGAAGAAGGATCGCCCCGCTGCCTTGCTATTCCGTGATCATGATTCGGTGCGATTACATCCACCTTACACCGAACAGCATGGAATCGAAGATCCGCGATATCATATTCGGCCGGGTTATTCCAATAGCCTGTACAACGAAACGCTGGAAAAGCTTATTTTCTACGTGCAATCGCTCGGAACCCAGGTGAATCTTGCCTCAATTATGGAGTCGATCGCTAACGTGTATGGAATCGATGAGCAACATCTATGGCAAATTACCGAATCAGCATGGAAGCAAGCGCTGGCAACGGTTGAACTACCAGAGGCAGACCGCAAGCTACTGTATCGCATTATTTTCGAAGCCGAGCAGTGGCCGACCAAGCTGATTGTACGCCCATTGCTGGAGGCAGATGGTGTACCTGGGGCGATGCCTTCTGGTAAAGGATATGGACATAATCCATTTCGTCGTTAGAGCAGTAGGGATAGGGATGCGGAGAGAGTATAGAGAGTACGGAGTGTTAGTTTATATACAGATATGATAAAAAAGCGAGGCAGATCATGACATCTGCCTCGCTTTTGTGTGGTGTGTGGTTTCATGTGGGACTTCGTATGCGGCTTCGAAGGAATCGAGAGATAGAGTTGCTACGCTATCCATTCACTCGCCATCTGTTCCATGCGATCAATCCGGGAATTGTACCTTTCCAGGTACGATATATGCGTCTGATCCACCGCTGGATGGAAGAGCAGGGATCGTATCTGTTACCGAGATACCCCGAATGTCGGTAATACGTACTTTCAGTGGCTGGTTGCCGAGCTGTTCACCGAGGAAATGGTTATAGTCCATCTTTTGCAGGTTGAGCCAGCTACCGTTCTTCTGCACTTCCAGCTTCATGACTGGATACTTGTGGTTGCGTACCTGTATCGCTGCCCACCACTGGGAACTGCCTTCCTTGATACGATAGCTAAAATTGCCTGTAATCGGTGCCTTGACTACCTTCCAGGAAATGTTGATCTTGCCATCGCTGACATTACCGATTTTGGCAAATGCATTCGGGGATAGATCCAGTGCACCGCTCGGTGCTCCAGGGTACAGATCGGTTACATACACAACGGTTTTACCTTTTGGCCCGGTCACTTCCAGATAAGCGCCTGCCAGTGCCGCTTTTACACCGCCATAATTCATCTGGGTAGGATTGAGCGCTGTGATCTCCATATTGGCTGGAATCGGATCAAGTAGCACCGCACCACCGGAATAGCCAGAGCTCGTATAGGTTGCATAGCCCTGATATGTATCGTTCCATGCTGCTGAAGCGGGAAGCGCGAACAATACGACGCTCAGCATCGCAGTCATGCCGAGCATGCTCCATTTGGATCTTGGTTTTCTTTTCATTTCACATCAACCTCCAGTATGAATGTTGTATTACATCTGTTATGCGAAGAAATTTCCTTTAATAGTCTATAATAAATTCCATATAAATACAATTATATTTAAATATAACAAAAAGGAAGGTTATAGGCGGTTTTCTATGATTCATCGTATTCAGGCTAAAAGCCCTACAGCTTATTTTACGTCTGCCTCATTCCAGCTTGATAAATTTGTGATATTTTAAAATCATAACTATATTTATTCAAAAATTGGAGGAATACAAACGATGAGGAGTTGGAAAAAGAAAGCTAGTGCGAGTCTCGCTGTTAGCCTGCTAACGGCTTCGATCTTGCCTATGCCGGGTCATGCACTGCATGCTGCGGAGGTAGAGACCGTCGCACCTGCGAACACAACGACAAGTACGATTGTCGATCAACAGACTACAGGTCATGTACACGCTACCTTTCAGACTGCATTATCCAGCGCATCCGTACAAAATGATACGTATGCGATTACAACAGCACGTGCGCAAGCCATTGGCAGCACCGTAACCGTACAAGGTGTCGTTACATACCGAGAGGACACAGGCAACAATTATAGCAATCTGTACATTCAGGATGGACAGGCTGGCATCGTTATCCGTGGACAGGCATTCACTGCACAGGCTGGCGATACGATTCAAGTCACTGGTAAGCTAGGCGCATATCAGAAGCTTCTGCAAATCGCCGCTACCTCCAGCAATGTCGAGACCATTCAATCTGGCACTGTGCCTCAGCCGAAGACCATCGATTCCTCCGGCTTTGCTACGGGCAATCCGAATGAAGCTACGCTCGTTAAAGTGTCTCAAGTACACGTAGATAGCGTATCCGGTAATCGGTATACACTTTCCGATGCCAATGGAACCTTTGTCGTATACACCACCAATGCATGGCTCAAATCTGGCTATACCTATACCTCCATCACTGGAGTCATCACGCGTTATCAGGATACATATCAGCTGCTCCCACGCTCTACAAGCGATATTGAGGGTGGCGACCAGGCTCCACCTTCCGGACAGGAGCCATTACGATTAACGATTAATCAAATTCAAGGCACCGCACAAACGTCTACTTATGCCGAACAACAGGTACAGGGTGTCGAAGGCATCGTTACGATGGTCAAAAGCCGTTCTAGCTTTTATATGCAGATGCCCGATGAGCTCGCAGACAATGATCCGCGCACATCTGAGGGTATTCTAGTCTATCGATCCGCTCATGGTGTGAAACCGGGAGATCGCGTCCAGGTAGATGGAGGTGTGAAGGAATATCGGGAGACTGGCTACGCAGATGCCGCTGATCTGACGACAACAGAAATTGCCGCTTCCTCGATCAAGGTGCTAGCAGAGAATCAGCCGCTTCCAGCGCCTACGATTATTGGCTCGGGTGGACGTAGCATTCCAGAGCAGATTGCTTCGGTGGATGGTAAAGCTCAATTTGACCCTGCACAATATAGCATCGACTTTTATGAAAGTCTGGAAGGGATGCGGGTACAGCTGAATGATGCCGATATTATCGGGCCTTACACGTATGAGATTCCAGTGACGGTCGATGCAGCACGTCATGCACGTCGTACACCAGCAGGCGGCTTGATCATTACCGATGGAGATTTCAATTCAGATCGATTACTTATTGCAAGCAAGCCGAGTCAGCCGATCAAGACCGGAGACCGCTTCAATGGTACGATTACAGGTATTATGAGCTATAGCTACAGCAATTTTAAAATCCTGCCAGATCAGCCGTTGCCCCCGGTTCAGGACGGAGGCTGGAAGCGCGAGGTGTCGCAGCTGCAAAATGGGCCGCAACAGCTCACTATCGCTTCATTTAACGTAGAAAACTTCTGGAACGATCCAGTAGCGACAGATAAAACGCAAAAGATTGCTCGTGATGTTGTCGACAATCTGCATACGCCGGATATTCTCGCATTGATGGAGGTTCAGGACAATAACGGTGCAACCGATGATGGCACAACGGACGCGAGTCAGAACTTTGAGGCGCTAATCGCTGCCATTCAAGCAGCAGGTGGATCAACCTATCGCTATGCTAGCATCGCCCCGATCAACAATCAGGATGGCGGAGCCCCTGGCGGTAATATTCGGGTCGGATTCCTATATAATCCGCAGCGTATCACCTTACCTGTAGCACCGGGCGGTGCAGGCGATTCCGTAACCGCAGTGACGTATGGAACGACAGGCTTGAGCGTTAATCCGGGTAGAATCGATCCGGGTAATGTCGCTTTCGAATCTTCACGCAAGTCGCTGGCAGCGCAGTTCGTCTTTAACGGTCAGTCCGTGATCGTCATTGCGAATCACTTCAACTCCAAGGGCGGCGATCAGGCGCTATATGGTGCAGCACAGCCTCCAGTACGCAGCAGCGAGATTCAGCGTGCTCGTCAGGCAGCCGTACTCAATAATTTTGTAAAGGACACCCTTGCTCAGAATAGCAATGCGAATATCGTACTCGTCGGTGACTTTAATGATTTTCAATTTTCCAACACATTTAACATTTTAAAAGGCAAAGAATTGACGAATCTGGTGGATACCTTACCCGTCAATGAGCGCTATTCCTATGTATACGAGGGCAATTCTCAAACGCTGGATCATGTGCTAATGACCTCGCAGCTGGCAGCACGCGCGCAGCTGGATATCGTGCATATCAATTCCGACTTTATGGAAGAGGATGGACGTGTCAGCGATCATGATCCACTACTAACGCGCATCGACTTTACACCGAATTCAGACTCCAAAGACAAGGATAAGGATCGCGGTACCACAACTACTCCAGGTACGAATACCAATACAGACACGGCGCCATCCGGTAGTGCAGGTACAGCACCGATAACGCCAACAGCTAGCTCAGAACCTGTTGCGCAGGGCGTATCGGAAAATGGACAGCTCGCTCGCTGGACACTTACTCCGGAGCTACAGCAGGAAGGTAATCGCATGGTAGCTACCAGTGTGATTGATGCCGCAGCAGCACAGCGTATGCTGAATAATACAGCAACGACATTACAGCTTGATCTGCAAGCAACATCAGCTGTGAATAGCTTCCAGTTGCACATTCAGCAAGCAGCAGGTGTCGCCTTAACCAGTCAAAGTCAGCTACAGCAGATTACAATAAATACGCCGCTCGGACAGTATCATTTGCCAGCTAGTTTAGTTAAGCAAGCACTCACCGATGAACAAACGGTGGAGCTGGAAATTTCATCTGATCCTACAGCTGTTCAAGAGGCGCAAGCAGCGGGTTACACGCCTTACACCGCCGTAGCCTATACGATCAATACAATCGCTGCCAATGGTAATAAAACGGCTGTACGTGAGCTTGGGCAATATGTAAAACGCACCATCGCCTCCAATGCCATTCAAACGGGTCAACGAATCGCTGTCATGCGTGTAGAACAAAACGGCACAGGCAAGGCGCAATACACACCTGTACCGTTTTCCATCCAATCGGGCCAGATTACGCTGCTTAGTAACACCAATAGTAGCTATATCGCACTTCGTGCAGAGGAGCCTGACTTTATGGATATGCAGGGACACTGGGCTCAAGCTGTAGTACAGCAGTTGCGCGACACAGGCGTAATTCAGGGACAGAGCAATACACAATTCACGCCAACAGCGGGCGTAACCCGAGCTGAGTTCGCTGCTATGCTCACACGTGCACTGGGTGTATCCACTCTGGCAAATGTAAATGTAAGCTCTAGCTCGAATACTAGCTTCGCAGATGTACCTGTATCTGCATGGTATGCAAGCTCCGTTCAAGCAGCCAGCAATGCAGGCTGGATCAAGGGCGATGAGAAAGGGAATTTCCGTCCTAATGCCCAGGTAACCCGTCAGGAAATGGCTGTCATGCTGCAACGCGCATGGAGCGATGTCATGACTAACACTAACAATACCAGCACCCATACAGGCAATAGCAAAACATCATCTCAACGACTTACTGATACAGCAACTATTGCAAGCTGGGCACTACCAGCAGTCCAGCAATTAGTCACAGCGGGGCTGATCGAAGGCAACGCAGAAGCCCGCTTCCAGCCTACACGCTCTCTAAGACGCGCCGAAAGCGCAGCCGTCATTAGCCGCCTCATTAACGAGATTACTCGTTCTTGATGCAAGGATGCAGGGATATGTTGTAATCCTAGAAACGGTCGATCCGTTCCATTGATTTTGAAGATCAGGTTGTATCATGAAGTAAGCTTACTAAGCATTAGACGGTCTACATTATAAAATGCTTTCTATCAAAATAGCCTGCCTCCGTACTGCATCGGAGGCAGGCTATTGATTTTTACGTAGTAAAATATTTTACAGCGTACAAGGGGAGTACTCTGGCATTTACTTCTACTATATAGAACCCTGCGTGATACCAGATTCCGTACACATATTCATCCGCATATTTATTTCCACAATGATAGCAGCAATCATCATAAAATTCCCCGTATATTCCTGACACAATCCATTAACAAGCCATTATAGCTTCATTACAGCGATCGAAGCTCCAATGCCCGGCACATTCGGATTATTCACTCCACGCGGCAGATCAAAGTTACTAATATACAGTGTATTCCCAACAAACGAAACACTTGCCGGAAACTCTAGTGGCCCTGCATTGTCGTTATGCGCAACATCCGTTACCTGACCATCCATCGTGACCTTCACAATCGCGTTGCGTTCATTGGCAGCGATATAGATCTGACCATCTGGTCCAAGTGTCAGCCCATCCGCGCCATATAGCAATGGGCTTTTGGCGATCGTTTCGGCTGCACTGAGCTTTCCATCCATTTGTATCACAAAGCGATTCACCTCGCCTGAGCTAGTATTACTCGTGTAGATCGCGCCATCGGTATCGATCGCGATCCCATTGACAACAATCTGCTGCTCGGCACGCTCAGCAGTCAGACCAGTCGCATACGTCTGTACCTGACCACCAGCCGTCACCGCGTAGAGATTACCTGTCGCTCCACCTGTCACATATAAGGTGCCATCCTGTGCAAAGGCAAGCCCATTGGCACCCGCCACACCACTGGCAAAGGTTTCTACTTTGGAGCCGTCAAATGGTTCTCCCGTCAGATCAGCTGCATTTACCTTGAAAATAACACCCTCATCGCCGCCACTGGCAATATATAGATTCCCCGTCGTATCGAGTGCCATACCTGTGCCTGTACGCGGAAGTACGGTTAATATCGTTGAAGCACCTGTTGTTGCGTCGATGCGATATAGTTCTCGCGTATCCATGTCGGCGGTGAACACATAGCGCTCATTGGCAACAACGCCTTCGATGCGTGTACCCGTTGTTTGCTCGGGCTTGAGATCGGTCAATATCGTAACCGATAATAGATCAGCATACGTGTTATCGGTCACCGTATTTGTACTACCTTCCGTAGTGCTTTCTCCCGTACTCATGCCTGTACCAGGAGTAGAAGGAGATACGCTATCGTCGGTGTTCTTTTTCACCTGAACAATGCGAGTAGAAGAGTTATAGTGTACACCATAACCCAATTGCTGAAATGCAGAACGAACCGGGATTAATACTTCTCCTGACGTAACAACTAGAGCAGTTGGAGACGTGCTGGATAGATCGTTTGTGCGGGTAAACGTGACACTTTTCTCGCCAAGCGTGAGTGTAAGTATCCCCGTCTGCTCATTCCAATCCGTCTCAGCTCCTAATTGTCCCGCTATAGTCTCAAAAGGCACATACAGACGGTGATTCAGTGTAAAGCCCTCGATGCCAACAGCTTTACCATCGACCGTCATGTTCATATCGGTTTCCATTGGGGCTGCCCCGCTAACTGAGGGCAAAAACACAAGTCCGCTAGCAAGTACACATGCTGCCAAAGCTTTGTTTCTCATCATTCTGATTTCCCCTTTCCCGTTTGAATGTGGCTAATGAGCCTTTGTCCATATTCCACAGCAGTCAGTTCGATTCCTTTCCTGTAGCGCGATAAAAATGGATAAGCATAATATATTTTTACTTTTTATGTATATTTATACATGGAAATAAGCATCATCTACATCTAGAGGCTGAGATGAATCGTTTATAACTCATTCCCAAAGCTGATTTATTTCTCGATTGACTGTATTAAAATGAGACCAAGCCATATATTCCTGAACAGGAGGGAATTCAATTGAAGAACATAGCGAAGCAGAATTATATACTTACACATACATCGCAACAACCACTATCGCAATATCGTGCAGGTGCGGAAGAACGGATCTCTTGCTTTTTCTATACATGGACACCGGAGGGAACAAGTATGGAGCAAACCAATGAACTGGATGAATCAATGGTAATGAGTGCCGAGGAGCAGCAGCGTCAGATTGATGAAGAGCTGGAATACTTAAATTCGTGGGATCGTGTACTGGAATGGCTGTAATGGCATGGATCATGAACTCGTTATGGGCAAGTTAAGCGGTCATTTTCCACATTGTGCATTCATAACTGCCTAAAGCGGTTAATGGGTACTATAGCTCTGTATGGGGTCTATATATCACTCGACAACAGAGCATCTTGCAGTCTGTAGATGAACATCTGCTAGTCTTGGACATTTCTACATGCTGCGCACAAGGAGGCTATACACATGAACTTTAACCTGAATAATCTCAAAGATATGCTTACTGGCAAAGAAGGTAATAAGGAAGGCGGCAATGGATCATCCGGCGGTATTATGGATATGATCAGCAAGCTGCCACTTGATCAGATCATTCAAAAGCTGCCGCTGGATAAGCTGTTAACGCCAGAATTTATGCAAAAATATACACCATTTCAATCGATCGGCGAGCTGCTGCAAAAGGCAGGTCTGGGTACAAGCACCGATTCCGCTGACAAGGTGAAGGAAGTACCTAAAGATCAGCTAGATACCCATGTAAGTCAAAATACACAATTCGGATCACTCCAGCAAATGCTACAAAAAGCCGCAGAGTTTTATGCTTCTCGCAAAGGCGGGCAGTAAGCAGTATAAGACCTGTTGATCGAGTTCAACTATACGCATCAGATGGTCTAACGATACTCGATTATTCATTCACTAATGAGCACCGCTTTGATTATGATTTTCCCACTGGAGCAGGCATCCGAAGCACATCTGATGCTAGAGAAGCGAAGCACCGTAGGTAAGCCCCTCTTAAAAGGTGAAGCATAGGGTAAAGAAGTGAATGCATATTCGATTAGAGGTTACCCGGAAGGGTAACCTTTTTCATTTGTAGGCTAATACTGCAATGAGTCATTTGGAATGACTATACAGATAATGTATAATATTTTTTATTAGTTTACATAATATTTATTATGGTAGTTTTAATTAATGATATCAATTGAAGCTAACATAAATAATTCATCACAAACTAAATTATACTTTGCATCAATCTTCAACAAACTTATATAATAAGTGACAAAAAGACGAATGAAGTGAATGTATGCATACTTTTTCTAAATCGATCACGAACATCATAATGACATAGAACAGCGGATCCTAGTGAAATGGATAGATGAGGGGGATTCATCATGAGCAGTATTACTGTTGAGGAAGCGATGGCAGTTGGAGCTTTGACACGTGCGCGTATTATTGCGGGTTTTAGTGGCTTGAAGAATCCGATTGAGCATGTCACGGTACTCGAAATTCCAGATTCAGAGGAGTGGTTTAAAGGGCATGAACTGATTATTACTGCCTTTTACAATATTCGTGATGATGCTGAGCGACAACTCGCCTTATTAGATAAAATGAAGCTGATGCACTCCGCTGCTCTTGCTCTCTGTTATCCAGGTCTGCATTATCATGCCTTGTCTGAGCAGGTGCTTCAGCGTGCAGAAGAGCTACACATTCCCATTATCGAAATTCCGCGTGATGTGCCTTATATCGATATCATCTCACCGGTTGTACAGGAAATTCAGAAAAATCGCTCGCTTGAAATCAAGCAAATGCTTGAAATCCAGAATCAGCTGACCGAATGGCTTGCCCAGAAGCTTGATCCTACGATGATTATTCCCAAAATTGGGGCGATCCTCGGCGATCCCTTACTACTGGTCGATGATCAATATCGCCAGCTTGCAGGCTATCAGATGGAGTTGACTTCAACTTCAGCTTCATCTGTACATGATGAGATGGATTATCCTGGAGTTAATGATTTGAGCATACCAGACCAAGCTATAGTGGAGACTGCTTCACGTCATGACGCCTATCCTTCGTCGGTGCTGCCAATGTCGATTGCGACCCATGTAGCAGCTGAATCCGAACTGGATGGACAGCAATATATCGTAGAAACGATTCAATCTGCTGATCGTGTATATGGCTATCTGTGTGCGTGGAGTGAGGAGCGCATGCCGCCTTTTAAAGAAATGCTGTATCGCTCCGTCGCGGTCAGCCTGGCGCTCTATTTCACTCAGGAGGACGCGATCCAGAGTGCAGCACGTGATTATCAGCAGACTGTACTCGTCAACTGGCTTAACGGTCAGGAGATTACACCGGATCAATTGGAGCGTAGCATACAGGAGCTTGGTTATGATCCGACTACATTGGTAGGCATGGCGTTGGTGACTGCATCGAATCGGGAGCAGTCCAGTGAGCTGGCAGGACAGATCAACATATGGTGCAAGCACAATGATCACGCTCGGCGCTGCATGGTGATTGCTCATGGCTATCAGCTGGTCTTGCTGCTAAGTCAACCCGCGAAAAAGGATTCCTTTGAGGCGGAATACGAAGACTTTTTCACATCGATGCGTCGTCAGGTGCACATTGAACACACGGTGATCTATGGTCGTATGCTTCATCAACTAGCAGAGGAAGGAGCGGCGTTGTATCGCAGTTTACAGGATGTACTCTATTTTCGTCAGCGTATTCCGGCTCTACCGGATGTGATGTATACGGCTGGATTGCCCATTTTCCAGCTACTGCGTACGAGTCGTGCGGTTGCCTTACTTGCTCCACTTCGTCCGCTACTACAGCCCTTGCTGGAATACGATCAACGAATGAATGCAGACTTCATGGAAACGCTGGAATACTTTCTATTTTATCCAGAGCAGCAGGATTTACCGGATGTGCTGCATATTCATCGCAATACACTCAATTATCGCAAGCAACGTATTATTGAGATTCTGGGAATGAATCCATTTGAAAATCCATATCGGATGCAATTTGAGCTGGCGCTGTTAGTGCATCATTTAACATGATGGATCGAGAGCTGGATACAAAACAAAATGATCATATCGGAGATAGAGGCATGTTAGATATAGCCAAGCATGCTTCTTTTATTTGAAATTTTTCAAAATAATATCATTATCCGAGTAATTACATGTTAAAATACATAACACAAAAATATCGTTTTGGTCATTTGAACAAATAAAATGCCGATTTTTCAGTCTGAAATCCCATTATCATGACAGGAATTATACTCTACTATAGGAGCATACCCGGTGCGAACCGGTAATGAGGGAGGGGTTCAGATGAGTCAAAATGGTAATGCGGATGATTTCTCACTGTCACGGGTGCCTGCTGATCGTAGGGAGTCGATGTTCAGTATTATGCTGGTCAGAATTGGGGCATTAACGTGTATTTCACAGTTTCTGATCGGTGCCGCGCTAGGCTATGGCATGACGCTATGGGACGCATTCTGGGCCACCATGTTCGGTAGTGTTATTTTGCAGGTGGTGTCTGCACTACTTGGAATCGCCGGAGCGAGAGAAGGGATGTCAACAAGTCTGCTTGCCCGCTGGTCAGGGTTCGGACAGTATGGCTCCAGCATCATTGGCTTGATTTTTGCTATTTCGCTTACGGGCTGGTTTGGCGTGCAGAACTCGGTTTTTGCTGAGGGAATTGATGGGGTTACAGGCGGTAAGCTTGGCTTTGTAGTTGCATCCATTATTACAGGCGTAGGCACGACATTACTTGTCTACTTTGGCTTCAAATGGATTAGCTGGACAGCGAAGATTACTGTACCTTTATTTCTAATTGTGATGGGGATCGGTATTTATCAGGTGCTGAAAAATCACTCCATCGCACAGCTAGCTACAATGGCGCCACCGGGGCCATTAATGACGATCGGTGCAGCAACGACAATGGTAGCAGGCGGCTTTATTGTGGGCTGTGTAACGACACCGGATATGACTCGCTTTGCCAAATCTGGACGGGATGTTGTCTGGATTACGCTTGTAGGTACCTTTCTCGGCGAGTTTGGCGTGAATCTGATTGCAGTGCTGATGGCGCATGCTGTAGGTAGCGCTGATATTATGTCCATCGTGATGCAATTGACTGGCTTGCTGGGTGGGGCCATCGTTGCCTTTGCCACACTTAAAATCAACGACATGAATCTGTACTCCTCCTCGCTGGGCATTACGAACTTTTTAAGCACTATTTTCAAAATCAATATGAATCGTGGTGTGCTGACCCTCATTCTGGGCGGTCTCGGTACAGTGCTATCCATCGTCGGTATTCTTGATAAATTCACTGCCTTTCTGATCATTCTCGGTGTAGCCATTCCACCGATCGCAGGCATTATGGCGATCGATTACTACCTTTTAAAACGATTCCGGCAGGAGCTGGACACTTCACGTGCGCTGGGCACATTGCCAGAATACTGTGAGAAGTTCAATCCGGTCGCGATCTTCTCCTGGCTCATCGGCTTTGCCGCAGGCTTGTTCATTACCTGGGGCGTACAGGCGCTAACGTCTATCATTGTCAGCTCAGTCGTGTATTACGTCGGCATGAAGCTGCTCGCACCGAAAAAGGTGTTGGATCTAACCAAAGGCTAAGTAAGGCTGAGATAAACTGAGTTAACTTGGATTGGCTTACGACGTCTAGCATAAACGTTCATTCTCTTTATTTATCTAATCAACTGATCCACTACCGAAGGAGGCCTACATTCATGAGATGGATTACGGAAGAAGATATTGAAAATCTGGCAGTCGGAGCTGCATTACTGGGTACTGGCGGCGGTGGCGACCCTTATCTGGGCAAGTTAATGGTGCAAAAGTGTATTCGTGAACATGGTCCTATTCAAATGATCGATCCATCCGAATTGCCAGATGAGGCATGGGTCATACCGACAGCAATGATGGGTGCACCAACAATCATGATGGAAAAAATACCGAATGGTGATGAAGCGCTCAAGTCTATGCGTTTACTGGAGGAAAAAGCTGGTATTACCGCCTTTGCTACGATGCCGATCGAATGTGGTGGCTTGAACTCCACCGTGCCATTTGTCGTCGCGTCCAAGGCAGGCATTCCGCTTGTAGATGCGGATGGGATGGGACGTGCTTTTCCCGAGCTACAAATGGAAACCTTTCATATTTACGGCATTTCAGGCACACCGATGGCACTACACAATGAACGTGGCGATCGTGTCATGCTGGAAACACTGGATAATCACATGCTGGAATACATTTCACGTGGCATTGCTGTACGCATGGGCGGTGCAGCTCATGTCGCTGAATACATGATGAATGGGGCAGACGTGAAGCGCACCTCCATTCATGGGACGATGACGCTCTGTATGGAGCTAGGACGGGCGATACGCGAGTCTCAGACGACCAAGCGCGATCCAGTCGAAGCGATTAAGGAGGTTACCCGCCAGTCGATCTATGGAGAGGCGCTCGTGATTTTCCGAGGGAAGATTACGGATATTGAACGTCAGTCCACGGATGGATTCGTACGTGGTA
This sequence comes from Paenibacillus hunanensis, assembly GCF_014645615.1. GTDB lineage: Bacteria > Bacillota > Bacilli > Paenibacillales > Paenibacillaceae > Saccharibacillus > Saccharibacillus hunanensis. The sequence continues at coordinate 45,139 of NZ_BMMB01000003.1, forward strand.
AAGCGCTTGTTTCTGGACTGGGAGAATATGAAGGACAGGAGCTTCGGGTCGATTTTCAAAATGAGAATCTATGCGCGATGATCGATGGAGAATTGCAGGCAATGGTGCCCGATCTGATTACTTTTCTCGATCAGGAGACAGGCATGCCAATCACAACCGAATCGATCAAGTACGGCTTCCGTGTGATCTGCCTGGCGATTCCGACACCGGATATTATGCGTAGTGAGGCAGCGCTTGAGGTGTGGGGGCCGCGTTACTTTGGCTATGATACCGATTATGAGCCGGTCGAGCGGATTCAGCAGAGAAGGAGTGAGCAGCATGTATAAAATCGGCATCGATGTGGGTGGAACGAATACAGATGCAGTCATCATGAATGAACAGCAGCAGGTCATTGCCAATGTCAAAGCGCCAACAACGCAGGATGTGGAATCTGGCATTTACGACGCGCTTGATCGTATTTTGAAGCAATCTGCAATTGATCCGCGGCGCATCTCCTCTGTTATGCTGGGTACAACGCATGCGACCAATGCGATCATTGAACGCAGCAGACTAGCCAAGATCGCCTGTGTACGCATTTGTCTACCTGCTGGAACCTCTGTCGAGCCGATGTTCACATGGGATGCCTCGCTCAAGGCAGCAGCAGGAAGCGACTATTATTATGTACACGGTGGCTGCGAATCGAATGGACGACCGCTAGCAGCAAAAAGTCTGGATCGTGCTGAATGTATGAGTGTGCTGGAGAAAATTCAGGCCTCTGGTGTCGAATCGATTGCGGTGACGTCGATCTTTTCTCCAGTGCTGGCTTCCTATGAACAGCAATTCGCAGGGTGGGCAGCAGAAGTGCTAGGAGAGGATTTCCCCGTAACGATCTCGTCAGAGATTGGCAGCCTTGGCTTACTGGAGCGAGAGAACTCTGCTGCTCTGAATGCAGCGCTCGTTAAGGTAGCCTCTGCGGTATCCGGTGGACTGGAAATGGCGCTACAACGCTATGGAATCGAGGCGCAGATTTATTTTGCCCAGAATGACGGGACACTGATGACACTGGAGTATGCGAGAAAGTATCCGATCCTCACAATCGGCTCCGGGCCAACGAATAGTATTCGTGGAGCAGCAGAATTAAGCGGGTTGAAGGATTGTATCATTTGCGATATTGGCGGCACAACAACAGATATTGGCATTCTCGTCAACGGCTTTCCGCGCGAATCGAGTGTGGCGGTGACGCTCGGTGGGGTACGTACTAACTTTCGGATGCCAGATATCGTATCGATCGGGATCGGTGGCGGTAGTATTGTAAGGCAAACTGAAGCTGGCGTTACGGTAGGACCCGATAGCGTAGGCTACAATATCGTACGCGATAGTATCACATTTGGCGGTAATGTGCTGACGGCAACGGACTGTCTGCTTGCTTCGGGTCAGGCAGTTATCGATCATCCCGATTGTGATCTAACACGATTGGCTGTCATTCCGCAGCATGTATGGCAACAAGCGATTGCATACATTAACGAGCGGGTACAAACGGCGATCGATCAAATTAAGACGAGTGCGGCAAACGTCCCCGTCGTGCTGGTGGGTGGTGGTGCAATTCTCATTCCAGGTGGGATTGAAGGAGCTTCCGAAGTGATTCGTCCGCAGCATTCAGGCTGTGCCAATGCACTGGGTGCTGCGATTGCGCAGGTAAGTGGGGATATTGATAAAATGTTCTCCATGGCAGGTCGCAAGCGTGAGCTAGTGCTGGAGGAAGCGGCGAATGAAGCTAAGCAGAAGGCGATTGATGCAGGTGCTGATCCAACGACGGTCGAATTGATCGATCTGGAGGAGCTACCGATGGCGTATGTTACGTCTGAATTTGTACGTATTAAAGCCAAAGCAGCAGGTGCGATGAAAGCTATGTCTGCGGTGTAATCGTGAATCTACAAGAAGACCCCCGGTGTATCCTTCATACAGGAAGGATACACCAGGGGTCTATTTCTATCGTGCTACTTACATACTTACAAGTTATTTCTATTTACAAATGATCAAATGCCATCACGCAGGAAGGCGTTGGCAAGAATCAATGCCCCTTTTTTCGCCTGTGTATCCGCGAGCACATTCAGCATCATAAAGTCATGAATGATACCGCCAAAGCGAGCTTCGGTTACGGTTACACCAGCCTCACGGAGCTTTGCTGCATATTCCTCACCCTCGTCTCGCAGCACATCCGCTTCACCGGTGATCACAAGTGCTTCTGGCAAGCCTTGCAGCTGCTCTGTTGTCGCACGAAGTGGGGAAGCTGTAATCTGTGCGCGCTCGGATTCATCCGTTGTATATTGATCCCAGAACCATTTCATTCCTTCTTTTGCGAGGAAGAAGCCTTCTGCAAAGCGATCATAGGAGCCTGTATCAAAGTTAGCATCTGTTACTGGATAGAATAGCAGCTGCTTAGCGATTGTTGGGCCGCTACGTTCTTTAGACATTAGCGTCATCGCTGCGGTCATGTTACCACCGACACTATCGCCACCTACATACAGACGGGATGTATCAAAGCCTTGCTCACTGCCTTTATCTGCAATCCATTCCAATACCGCATAGATTTCTTCAATCGCTACTGGATAACGATTTTCTGGAGACAGACTGTATTCAGGGAATACGACTGCAACCTCGCTACCTACGGTCAGCTCACGAATCAGACGATCATGAGTATGGGAGTTACCGAATACCCAGCCAGCCCCATGAATGTACAGCAGTACAGGTAACTGTGCCGGTGCATTTTTCGGACGTAGGATACGGATCGCAACCTCACCCTTTGGACCGATTGGTAAAGTCAGATCCTCTATATCGATATCCGGCTTGTCGATGTCACCGGATTGTACCTCGTTGACAGTCTCACGACCTTTTTCCGGGCCGAGCTGATACAGGAATGGTGGTTTGGAGTTATCATCGGCGAATTTCTGTGCTGCGGGTTCCAATACGATTCTTTTTTCTTTGCTCATGGTAAAGCCTCCTCTGGAAATAGGTAGATGATTGTTATTGTGCTGTGATACCGATAGAGTCATCCTGAAAGCAGGAACAGTCAGTGGATGATCCAGGTATAGACGGTCGTTATGCAGCCGGATTGCAATGTAGATGCTATGTACGATATGGGTCACTCACCATGATCATCACAGCTACAGCATTCCACTCAGATTACTTAACTTCCTACAATGGTTGGTAAACGTATTCTAGCTTCCTGAAACATCCAGACTAGAATGCTAGGGTGTCCTGTACTAATATTCAGACACCATAGCTTCCCTTGATCATAAGCAGGTATAATGGTGGAAGAAGGCTGTACTTGATCATCAATGCAAGACCGGGCAATCGAAGGGAGTTTCAGCATGAATAGACGTAATACCACCCGATCATCCTATAACCGTAGTATAGAAGAAGACAACATACCTGCTTCGCGTAGCTCCATCAGACGAACAGATGAGCAAGCAGACGACCATAGATATTCCAATACAAAATATCCTGTAAATTCCGATCCTTTGGCTGATTTGGAGGATGAGGATATATTGCTTATGTATCATGAGGAGCTTGAAGCTTTTGAGGATTGGATGAAGGATGCGGGATATACCGCCTATACACGTCGATCCTATTTGCATGATATTCATGAATTTCTATGCTCTCATTCCGTACAGGGCAAGTCACTGGACGAGCTGAAAAAGAGACATGTGCTCTCTTATCTAAGCAGTGCTCGCTCACGTGGTGTGAGTGATTCGACACGTAATCGGAAGCATGCGGCGGTAAGCTGCTTTTTCAAGGCATTGATGGAGATGGAGCTTGCCGAGCATAATCCAGCAGCAGGCATCAAAAAAGCCAAAACGGAACAAAACAAGGAGCCGCTCTATCTGGATGAGTCAACATTATCGAGTTTCTTCAAGTCGATTGATGGCAAATATCGCACGCGTAACCTGACGATCTTCTTACTGATGGCGTATATGGGATTACGTGTTGGTGAAGTTCATCTGCTTAACATACAGGATTATAATCAGGAGCGTCGAACGCTACAGGTCTTTGGTAAAGGACGCAAATGGCGTACTCTTCCGGTACCGGAGGCAGTGGCTAATATGCTGAATCAATCCATCGAAGCACGCCTCACCCCGTGGCGCGATGGAGAGCAGGCATTATTCATTTCACAAAAAGGCACACGGCTATCGATTCGTAACATTCAGCAGATCGCAGCGGATACATTCGATCGTTTTCAGCAGGGTGTGGAGCCGTCTCGCAGACTACCGTACTCCAGCCATAAGCTCAGACACTCATTTGCAACGATGCTATTGCGTCAGGGGACAGATTTGCGCACGGTGCAGGAGCTGCTTGGTCACTCATCGATTCAAACGACGATCATCTATACCCACGTACGTGACCGTGAGAAGGAGGAGGCCATCTCCAAATTGCAGGTACATCTGCCTGATTCGGCTGGAGAGGAGGACGACGATGCTTGATTTTGGTCACTCATCGATTCAAACGACGATCATCTATACCCACGTACGTGACCGTGAGAAGGAGGAGGCCATCTCCAAATTGCAGGTACATCTGCCTGATTCGGCTGGAGAGGAGGACGACGATGCTTGATTTACGTGATCCATTATGGAGCGAGCTGGATACCGCGTTTAGTACAGCAGAAGAGGTACCGGAATTACTGGCTTCCTTACTTCATGAATATGATGAAGAGATTTTTCAGGAACTAACCGAATTATTGCTGCATCAATATACCGTCTATACAGCTACAGTAGCTGCTGTACCTTATTTAATACACATAGCTGAGAAGTCATCTTTATCCGTGCGAATGGAATTGTACATCACATGTGGCATGATGGTATCGGGTTATGCCACTCAAGCTACCACTATAGAGAAGACATTAGCGAGCGAGCAGTGGGAACCATTGCAACGAGCTTATACAGACGCATTAGAGCGCATGAATACGCTGCACGACTCGGTACTACAATATGCCAGAACACATATTGATGATCCGTCTGAGCAGGAATATATCCTTGCAGCATGGCTTGCTTACGGTCATCACGATACACTGGCAGAGCTAATCCTACACCATACCGGTGAGCAAGAATACGAGGGTACCTGTCCAGCATGTGAGCAATCGTTCTATGCCGTCGTGTCCGATGATGGAGCGATGACGCTGTTTCCAGAGGATCCGGTATTCGCACAGAACGCTAAACATAATGAAATTATTCCAGCTGAATTACCATCAACAGGAGCATGGGGGGCTTTACGCTACGCAGCAGAACAGTTGGATGCCAGGGTTCTACTTCAGCGACTCCCCTCTATGACAGGTACGGGCATCTGTCCACACTGTCATGCAACGATAGCCATTGCTGATTCGCTATACTAAACAATGATGCTAATATCGCTATCGTCCACTCTAGCAGGCGAATAAGCGATGGATATACTATAGTTTTTATTAAAGTTGTTATCAAAAAGGATAACTAAAAAAGCTGTCAACATGCTATAAAGCGATGTTGACAGCTTTTTTTGTAAAAATCATCCAAACCTTATTTTGTCTGAAAAGCACAATAATATCATGAAAATTGTGTATATAATCATATAGCAATCAGGAGTGATGGAAGCTTTAGTATCACTTTTTCAAAAAATAATGCAATAATTTAACGCGTCAAAGTGTAGGATTGTGTAGTTTTTTATAGGTGCCGATTAACATAAGTGAATAATGTAAATATACCTTACAGGAAGAAAGGATTTGTTTTATGAGCAACCTGAAACCTAATACTTCACTGTTTCGGCGCAAGCCGATTGTCCCTTCCGAGGGGAATCTGAAACGTGTGCTAGGACCGATCGACCTAACTACACTTGGTGTAGGCGCTATTATCGGTACGGGGATTTTCGTACTGACAGGTGTTGCGGCAGCCAAATATGCTGGCCCGGGTCTAGTATTATCCTTCCTGCTTGCAGGTCTGGTATGTGCCTTTGCTGCACTGTGTTACTCGGAGTTTGCGTCCTCCGTACCTGCATCTGGTAGTGCGTATACGTATAGCTATACGACTTTTGGTGAGATTATCGCCTGGATTCTGGGATGGGACTTGATTCTAGAATACGGATTCGCCAGTGCTGCGGTTGCAAGTGGCTGGTCAGGCTACTTCCAGAGCTTAATTGCTGGATTCGGTATTCATTTACCGACTGCCTTAACAAGTGCATTCAACCCTGCCAAGGGAACTTATTTTGATATTACTGCTTCTGCCATTACGCTGCTGATTGCATTACTGCTCACGCGTGGTGTGAAAGAAGCAACGCGTGCAAACGGCGTCATGGTAGCGATCAAGCTCATCGTCGTGCTCGTATTTATCGCGGTTGGCGTATTTTATGTACAGCCTTCCAACTGGACTCCATTCCTGCCATTTGGCTGGGGCGGCGTAACAGCGGGAGCAGCAACTGTATTCTTTGCTTATATCGGCTTTGATGCGGTATCGACAGCTGCTGAAGAAGTAAAACGTCCGCAACGCGATCTGCCAATCGGTATCATCGCTTCACTGGCAATCTGTACGGTATTGTATATCGTCGTTTCCTTGATTCTGACAGGTATCGTACCTTATAACATGCTGAACGTAAGTGATCCGGTTGCCTTTGCTCTGCAATACATTCAAATGAATGGTCTTGCAGCATTGATCTCTCTCGGTGCAATTACAGGTATTACAACAGTATTGCTCGTTATGATGTATGGCCAAAGTCGTCTGCTGTACTCCATGTCCCGTGACGGTCTGCTGTCGCCGGTATTCTCCAAAATTAGCGGCAAAAGTCAGACACCTGCTACAGGTACATGGGTAGCAAGTATTGTGATCGCCTTCTTCGCTGGCTTTATCCCACTGGGTAGCTTGGCGGAGCTGACGAATATCGGTACATTGTTCGCATTTACTGTAGTAAGTATCGGCGTCATCGTGCTGCGCCGCACACAGCCTGATCTGAAAAGAGGCTTCCGCGTACCATTCGTACCGGTGCTGCCAATTCTAAGTGCACTTGGCTGTGTATACCTGATGCTTCAACTTCAAGCTCTGACATGGATAACGTTCTTCATCTGGCTGGCGATCGGTCTGGTTGTGTACTTCGCATATGGTCGTCGTCACAGTCTACTGAATCGCGGTTAATGAGCTGGTGATAGATCAATCGCTATGCAACATAGTGGCGATCTGATTTATTAAGCACTAACAAGTAATCTCGAGCAAGCGTATCTTTTCCTAAATAATGGGGAAGATGCGCTTGTTTTTTGTTATGTTTATTTTCCGATTTTATTGTATCTCTTAACTCAATGGCCTTGTGTGATCTAGAATATTTTATCTTTTTACCGTGCAAAGCGAACAGAACAGTAGAACAGTGTCATAAATCTTGACAGCATACTTAAAAAGGCATTGCTTCTCTAATTGATATGCAATATATTGGTTTTAACAAATGCTCGATAAGGGAGATGTACATATGCAGCAAATAGGAATCCAAAAAATCAACCGAACCTCATTACGTGATCAAGTCTATACTGCTCTACGACAAAGTATCATCATGCTGGAGCTAGCGCCGGAGCAAAAGCTAAATGATAATGAGCTAGCAGCGCGCTTTGGGGTTAGTCGTACACCTGTCCGAGAAGCGCTGAAGCGATTGGAGGATGAGGGACTCGTCGAATCCTTTCCCGGTGCGATTACACGAATTGCGCCACTGTATAATGATGCGGCACGTCATGCCTTTCCAGTCGCCGCAGCGCTCCATGCTCTTGCTACGCGTCTGGCTGTACCTCAGCTTCAAGAACCACATCTTAATGAGCTAGAGCAGGCTAATGAACAGCTTATTACTGCTTTGCAGCAGCAGGATGCGATCGCAGCGATTGAGGCAGATGATCGATTTCATCGTGTCCTGGTACTAGCATGTGCGAATCCAGAGCTGGAGAAGGCGCTACAATCGGTAATGTCCAAAATCCGACGCCTGGAGCTTGCTAAATTCAGTAGCATTGATCATACCCATTCTCCAGAGGATCATAAGCGTATTATCGCTGCCTGCAAGCAAGGGGATACGTCTCTGGCTGCTGCTGAGATGGAACAGAACTGGCTTAGTCTGGCAGCATGGCTGCAAGAGGAGGGGCAGACAGCCGATGATTCCACGGCGAAGACTGATCAGACGTCTCATTCCGCTCAGACTCTTACCAAAGATCATCAGCATAGTCAGCAAGAAAGTACGGATTCATTATGAGGGCGGTCTGGATTGGCGTAGCGGCATCGTTTTTCTTCGCTTCTAGCTTTGTACTGAATCGTCTCATGGAGGTGGATGGGGGCTACTGGATATGGAGCGGCGCATTGCGTTACTTTTTTATGGTGCCTTTGCTCGGCATGCTGGTGCTTATGCGTAAGGAGCTAGTACCTGTATGGAGCGAGCTGCGTCGTCAGCCTGTACAGTGGCTCGTATGGAGCACGGTCGGCTTCGGCTTATTTTATGCACCATTATGCGCATCGGCTATGTACGCTCCTGCCTGGCTAACCGCCGCAGGCTTTCAATTTACGATTGTAGCTGGAATGCTGCTATCGCCGTTATTCTTTTTTACATATAAAGGAAGTCAGGGTATTGTACGTCAACGGGGACGTATTCCGCGTAGTGCGCTTCTTATCGCACTCATCATGCTGATCGGTATCGGCTTGATGCAGTTAGAACAGGCACGGGCTGGTGCAGGGAGCTGGCAAGGGATTGCTTTAATTCTAATAGCGGCTATCGCTTATCCGCTCGGTAATCGCAAAATGATGGAGGTGTGTGACGGAAGACTGAATGCCTTTCAGCGTACACTGGGGATGAGCATTGCGAGCCTACCCTTTTGGGTAATACTCTCGCTATTCGGCTTCTGGCAGGATGGAGCCCCGTCTGGAGGACAGATCGGACAATCGTTTCTGGTGGCACTCTTTTCCGGCGTAATTGCTACGGTATTGTTCTTCGGGGCTACCGATCAGGCACGCAGTCACCCCGCACGCCTCGCTGCTGTAGAAGCAACGCAGGCGCTGGAGGTTGTATTTACACTGCTGGGTGAATGGATCTTGCTAGGTATTATGCTCACGTCGATTGGCATGTGGTCAGGTATGGTGCTTGTTGTGAGTGGTGTCATTGTGAATGCCTGGCTATCGATGCGTCAACCTGGCGCAAGTGGCACGCTTCGTCAACGTAATCGGACAAAAACGAGAATGCTTCCTTAGATAAGCATCAGATAAGCATCTTAGACGATGACGGAAATAAGATCATCGGACGAGAACCTTACTATGAATGACATTATCGATAAATGATACAACCGTGCTTCTCAAGCTCTGTCAGCCATGCAGGGAATTCTAGATGATGATTCCAGCGCAGATCAAGTCGCTCTAGCTGGGTGAGCTGACGGAGCGACTCAGGTAGCTCGACCAGCTCATTACTCCGTAAATCCATTTCAAGTAGTGAACGACACTTACCGATCGATTCCGGTAAAGTGGACAGCCCGTTATGACGCAGGTTCAAGCGGCGAAGCGACTGACACTTACCAATCGATTCTGGCGCAGAGGACAGCTGGTTATTTTCCAGATCAAGTACTCGTAATGTAGTGAGCTGTGCTAGTGATTCCGGTAAGCTTTGAAGCTTATTATTCCGCAGATGCAGCTCACGAATTTGCTTCAATTGACCGATCGATTCAGGGAGGGCAGTCAGCTGATTGTTCATACAACGCAGCTCCACCAGCGTGACCAGCTCGCCAATCGCGTCTGGAAGCTGCTCCAGCAGGTTATCGCTTAGATTCAGATAACGCAGTAGAGGGAACTGGCATATTTCATTGCCAACATGTGTAATACGGTTATTATGTAGATATAAATACTCCGACAATGCCGTCAAATACTGGATTGCAGCAGGCACCTTAGTAATCTGATTATGTCCCAGATCGATCATCGTTAGCCCGGTTAACTCTTGGATACGTGGTGAAATATGCGTTAGCTGATTCACCGACACATTAAGCGTATGTAATGCTGTCATGGCAAAAACTTCGTCAGGAATCTCGGTGAGTGCATTATCGAACAAATTCAAGTCCGTGATATCCTGTGGAGCTTGCTCTAGCTGGGGCAGAGCCGTAAGCTGCTGATGTGCGAGATCTATTTTCATCGTATATAGCCTCCAATTATGATAACTACAATATATTCAAGATGTATGCCAGACATGATTATAATCATCTAAAGTGTTAATCTATTTCACCAGAGGATGTTCCTTCATCACGTTAAAAGTCCAAATAATAGTAGATATCAGACTTTTCACGTTGATTCGTAAAATGATAATCTTTCGTATTGAATCCTCCAATCGTAAATCCGTATTTTAAATAAAATCGATTAGCTCCCAGATTGTTATCCTGAGCAATCGTCGATAATCCCTTCAATTCCATTGTCTTAGCTATCTCAATCGCCTTGTCCAATAGCATAGAGGAAATCCCTCGTCGCCTATACGCTGCTGCCACCTTCAGGTCACTCAAATACAGATAATGATTCCATTGCTTCTCCAATATAGCAATGCCCATACACATGTCTTCTTCAAAAGCACCAACAGCCAATCCAGATCGCTGAATAAGCTCTAGCTCGTAATTCTCGTTCGGAAATAGCTGACGCTGCGGTGACTCGAATAATATCTCATGATAGTGCCAGCCAGCTTCGCTTCTAGTAACTACCAGTTTACCTGGCGAATCAAAAGCCTCATTAGGTAGCTGGAGTGCTTGCTGGTTGGACTCATCGATCCGTCTGATGATGATCTCTGACATGACGTTCCTCCTGTACAGGTAGTTAGCAACGGTTGTTTATTTTGTAATCCATATGTAAGCCCAATACAGAGTAGTACGTATCTATGATTACGATGTGCGTCTAAGAACTTACGTTTCGGCTTCATTTCAAGTATAGTGGAGAATGTAGCCATTGATCCAGTTTACCACGATAAGACATAAAGGAGCACACCATGCGATTTAGCGTTCAATTTTTATCATTTTTCGTATTACAGGTCGAGGGCAAGGAAGGCCAGACCTCCAAAAATTATAAACATTATCAGACGCTGGACGAGGACGAATACGAGCTGAGCGAGCTGAAGCAATTTCTGCATGCTGAGTTCACACGTACCGCCAAGCGTAAAGTAGAAAAGAATCCATCGAGTGAGCAGCCACCGACGAAGATCGGGACATTTCTCGTTGAGCCGGGACATGAGTTGACCAGTAATCCAAACTTTAATCTGTTTGCCCGTCTGCGTACAGTAGACAACAAAGAGGATTTTAAAAATGCAGGTGATGATCTGGTGCGTAGCTATCTCGATACGAGCTCAGTTCGTGGCGGCGCACTAATCGTATCGCAGGTGAAGCTGGATACGCATCTGGACGATCCATTTGTATTTGTAATGAAATGTGACTTTGAGAAGCAGATAGCGCGCATTTCCGACGAGCGTAGCCTGATCAGCGAGGTCGAGATGGCGATTAGCGCACGTAATATGAAGTCGATTCAGTACCCGCATATGCCAGAAGAGGGCATGATCGAGGAGTGGGAGCTGAAGGTGCATCAGTCGTCACATGCGCGTTATTTTGAGGACTTTTTGAAATTTGTCACGTATGAGCAGTCCATCCCTGAGATTGTGAATGAGCGCGTGATGGATTATGTTCAGACATATGTAGAGGAAAAGTGGCCGGATGCGAGCAATGAAGAGCGCCAGCGTGAAGAACAGGATCTGGAGCTCTGGGCAGCGAGCGACAAGCGTGATTTGCAGGAGAAATGGGAGCCACAGCAGGTCATTGAAGCGGCGGAACGCATCGTTGAGATTAAGCCAGAGATCGAGATTCGAGTGAAGCTGGGCGATACGAGTGTACGCGGGCTGCTGGCTGATTTTGGTTTCCGTTTGCATATTGCAAAGCTGGGCGATCATTATGCGATGGTAGTGGAGGGAGATTCGTTTACGTTTGAGAAGGGATTCTCGCCAGTGGAGCTGCTGCAACCGGATAGCTTTGAGAATCTGGCACAGCAGTTGATTGAGCGTGCGAATCGTCCAGCAGAGCCGGATGATGATATGCCGTATTGAGGACAAGATGGAAACTAGATAGTTTATAACGTCAATTTAAAAAAGCATCCTGTAACTTTTATGGATGCTTTTTTAGATTGTATGTGTTCTATGAATAGTTAACTTTAAAACTTAAAGCTACAACCACTCATATACAAGAACTTCGCCATCCGCACCAGAAGCATCCAAAATGTCAACTCCTGCTTTAGATTTACTAAGTGAGAATTTGGAAAAGTTTGTCGTTTTGGTTCGCTCATCATATCTACTTAACATGCCATTCCATCCCATAATGAAAGAAGCAATTTCTTTCTGAGTCATTCCGCTATGTCCAGTGTAGTCTTCAAAAAAGCTTTTACTGGCAAGAAAATATTCATTCGAAGGCGTCCACGAAGCGTATTTCAGATCAGTTGAGGTTTCTTTTTCTGCATAGAAGCCTGTGTCTTTATCCGTTTGTGCCTTACGTTTGGGGCGTCCTGAAGCGGTTAGAGATTCTGTAGGTTTTTTAATATGATGTGATTCGCGTGATATTCCAAGAGTAAAAGGATTGGGTTCTACATAATTAATTGCTTCTCTTTTGACTTCGTTATATATACGTTCTAATTCCTTATATAAGTTAGAAGCATGCCGCTGAAATAAAATGAGATGTCGCTTTTGAGTTTCTTCTTGTAGTAATTTTGCTTGTTCAGATAATTTTGTCAAATCAGCATCTGGAGCAGGTACAGCCGTACGATCAGTAGGTGATATTTGAATAGGATCATATAGTAACTCACGTGCATACAAAGCTTGTCCCCAATCGCCAGCTTTTTTTAAAATATGATCCGTTGAGTGTTCTGAGCTTGATGTAATATCGAGCCAGGCAATATCCAAATATTGATCCTTCTCTTTATCAATCAGCGCACTGACCACAATATCGGGGCGTGTATCACCACGTTTCGCCTGATAAATCACTCTTAGACCGTCAGCTGGCTTTACATTGATGACCTTGGTCACATAAGACTCAATCCAGTAGCCTGCTTGACGTCCAATTTTACGATAATCTCCGAATGTGAGTGTATCGGTATCAAAATTTTCTAATAACGCATTCATGTAACCATCCACAGCTGGAATATTTGCAAATGCACGTGTGATGATTAATTGTCTTGCTTTGTCTACTTCTGCACTGACTTGATTCATGTAATTTTCCAGATGAGTTTCATATTCTACTAAAAGATCGCGGATTATTTTATTTGAAGGAGTATCCTGTGGTATATAAGCTTCACCAAGTTTACGTTGTATTGGAGAAGAGGAATGGAGTGAATGAGCAGATACAATCGAATGCGAATTAGTATTCATAGGAGGAGTTTTGCTAGTCATGATGGACTGTCCTACCGCTTGATTTCCCAGATGCTTTTGCAGTTGATGTACATTCATTTCTTTCATACGATCCGTAGAAAATGTCGGTGATGAATGGGTAGAATTTACTTGCGTATGCGAGCGAGGTTTGAAAAGCTGGCGGGGAGATTGCTCATTGTATACCATAGTTATTCTCCTTTATTGAAGTATGTGCAATCCATTTTTGTAAACGCCTTCATTGACAAACGCATACTTTATATAAGAAACTATAAAAGGATTAAAAGCAAATATGCTCGGAAATCGCCTACATATCAACGTTTTTCCGAGCACATATCTGCTTTCATATCGCTTGTGCTGAAGCCTTATATACGACTGGCTTCGATGAATAATTTTACTCAAATATTCAACTGTGCAATCTGATCCTTAAGTTTCTGTGCTGATGCACGTAACAGTTCTTCCTCCTGAGCATTCAGTGGAATTTGCAGCTTCTCACGAATACCTTCGCGTCCTACAATGGATGGTACGCCGAGATATACATCGGAGATGCCGTGATAATCATCCAGCAGGGAAGACACGTTCAGTACAGCATGCTCATTTTGCAAAATAGCCGCGACAATCCGATCCAATGCCAGAGCAATTGCATAGGATGTGGAGCCTTTTGCATTGATGATCTCATAAGCGGCATTTTTTGTGCTGTTGAAAATATCGTCGCGTTCTGCTTGCTCGAAGTCGATCTCAGCTCCGGCAACGTTTGCAAGACTCCATACTGGAAGCTCGGAATCGCCGTGCTCGCCGATAATATGAGCATGAATACTGCGCGGATCGATTTCTTTATGTTTACCGATCAGATAACGGAAGCGCGCGCTATCCAGCAGGGTACCGGAGCCGATGACACGGTTCGCTGGCCAGCCGCTTTTTTTCCAGGATACATAGCTGAGAATGTCTACCGGATTGGTAGCGATCAGCAGAATGCCATGATTGTTATACTTGGTAATACTTTTAATAATGTCGTCGAAGATGGCTGCATTGCGATTAAGCAGATCGATCCGAGTTTCACCCGGACGCTGGTTGGAACCGGCAGCGATGATGATAATATCGGCGTCCTTACAGTCGGAATAATCGCCAGCCCAGAGTTTCACTCCACCTACGAAAGGCAGTCCATGGTTCATATCAAGGGCTTCGCCCAGTGCAAGATCTTTATTGGCATCGATAAACACAAGCTCGGACATACGGTTGCGTAACAGCAGAGTATACGCAGTGGTAGCGCCTACAGCGCCTGTGCCAATGACAACGACACGATGAGGTTTGGATACGGATTCAGGCATAAATTATCATCTCCTTCTCAGTTTGTGTTACAGATTCGCTACTATTGTAGCCGAAAGAAGGGGCAAAGTAAAAACAACGTTGTGGAAAACCGATCGAAAAACGGCACATTTCCTTTCGAAAATGCGCGCATCTGTAATCGCTTGTAACTTTTCTGTAAACCACCTATCAAAAATATAGTTTACTCTAGTATAAGTTGTGATAATGAAACGCTTTAGCTTAGGGCAAGTGTGTGGAAGGAGAATTACCCATGAAGTGGAATATTGCCAAAGCGCTTCTTACTGGAATATCGATGATCCTTCTTCTTTCAGCTTGTACGTCAACAGGCGGAGATATGGCTCCTGTCAGTGAATCAGTACGCGAACAGCTCCAGCAATCCAAAGAAGATCAGGGACAAACGATTACACTAAAGAAGACGACCGATTCCAATATAAATAAAGGCGGAGGCCAGGCAGCCGAAGTCGGATATAAAATTCAAACTCGCCTCACCGATTTTCAATTACTTAGCGCAAAGGCAGGTCTTGCGTGGGGGATTACACGTAATGAGCTGCGAATCTACGTGACACAGGATAACGGTAAAACCTGGGACAATGTATCACCAGCCAAAACGGTGACCTTTTCAGAATCGCCTGTATATGGCAGCAGCATCTTTTTCCTGAATCAAAAAAATGGCTGGGTCGCACGCAATGCCAATGGTGTCGGTCAAACGCTCATTTTGCACACGATCGATGGTGGACAAAATTGGAATGTACAGACATTTAACAATGATGCGACCGTGCTCGGAATGTATTTTGTCGATGAAAATACAGGCTGGGTGATGACATCAACCGATTCGGCTAATAATAAGCAGGAAAAAGCACTGTATCGTACACAGGATGGTGGACAAAGCTGGGTGAAGCTCATGCAGAATACCGGTGATTTTGCAGCGAATAACTCCACGCCTAATGCCATCCCACAGACCGGAACTCTGGTTGGGATGTCGTTCCGCAGTGCACAAAATGGCTTTGCTACCCTTGAGGATAACGGTATGCCAAGACTGTATACGACAGCAGACGGTGGCAAATCCTGGTCGGAAGGCAAAGAGCTTGTACCGAAGGACGTCGATACATGTGATCGTTTAACGACCGGAAAGCCTCAATTTTTCGGCACCAGCAAGACGAAGGGCTGGATGAATATCGGTTGTGTTAGCGGAAGTCAGACGCATTACTTCGGCTATTTCACAGTTGATGGTGGGAAAAGCTGGTCACTTGCTCCATTTTCCTTACAGCCGCAAAGTGGAATTAATCAAGGAATGGGGCCCACCTTCCTGAACGAAAAGACGGGCTGGTCGATCATTAACGGTGTGATGTTCTACACGGAGAATCAGGGTAAGAACTGGAAGGCACTTCCGAAAAGCGATACCTTGCAAAATACACTTGTGAATTACCCGGAGCTTGTTAAGCTGCAATTCTTCTCGCGTGAGGTTGGCTGGCTACTCGTATCCAAAAACGAAGAGCGCCGCTCGTTGCTCATGCAGACGACAGATGGTGGCAAAACATGGCATGTACTTTAGCTTGAAGATTAGCTCATCCGAGCTCACCATAGGGAATGGATATCTGTCCAAAGACGGATGTCCATTCTTTTTTATTTTTTATTTTAAATTAACGATTTCCTCATAAAAAAGTGTTACTATAGACCCATCAAATGTTTGAAGCCGGAATAGCCTCCCGCCTTTCGACCTAAAGGATGAATGCCTGTATGAGAATACCGTTTCGACAAAAACGGGCTGATTATGGAACCTACAGCTATCTCGAATATTTCTCTTATGTAACCATGCAATGTATTCGTTCCTATCGCCAGTTCATTGAGCTGCGTAAAATCGTAAAAAAAGAACAGCTCACTACGTATTTCCAGCCGATTATGGATATTCAGAGTGGAGACTGTCTGGGCTATGAAATTTTGAATCGTCCTGCTTTTTCTCAGCTATTTCCTCATACCGATGCCTTTTATGAATATATTGGTACAACGAATCAGGTGCTTGCCTTTGAGATCTTTTGTCGAGAGCTCTCATTCAAACGTTATGTTGAGGCGCTTCAGCACTCGTCTGTGCCTGCTGAATGTCATGTATTTTTAAATGTGCATCCAGATGTATTACGTGATCCGAATTATCGCAATGGTGAGACGCTACGGCAGCTTCATCGATATGGCTTGAAGCCAGAGCAGATCGTGCTTGAAATGACAGAAAAGCAGGCGGTCGAGGATTTTGAGGCGTTTGAGCAAGTGCTGTCAACATACCGCGAGCAGGGCTTTCGCATTGCGATTGATGATATCGGCTCAGGCTATAGTAGCCTCAAGGCGATTGTTAGCCTGAAGCCGGAGTTTATCAAGCTGGATCGTTCCCTTATCCAGCACATCGATACCCGTCCAGATCAGCAGCATATGGTGAAGATGCTACAGGAGTTTGCCCGAAGCTCGGGTACGCATATGATCGCAGAAGGAATCGAACGGCCGGAAGAACTTCTTTTTTTACAGCAGCAACAGATTAGCTATGGTCAGGGCTATGCGCTGGGGCGTCCATCTCGCGTCTTGCAGCATCAGAATCTCGATGACATCATCAAGGGAACGGCACCTTGTCCGTTACGTGCTACAGGGCAATGATAGCAGATATCCCCATAATATGAGTTGACGTATTACCCATCATCCCTTATTCTGGAGTCTACATATTACAAGAAAAGATACGAATCAATAACGATGAGCAGGCCCCTTACTTCATATGAGCGCTGTACAGAGAGGAAATTCACCGGCTGAAAGATTTCCCGTATGCGTTCTGAATAAGCCCTATCCTGTGAGTTGCGTTTGTGACAGTGGTTGCAAACGCCGGTTGCTCCGTTATCAGCATAGAGATTCATTTTGGCTATGATCATGCGATAGTGTAGAAATGAATGAACTTAGGGTGGTACCACGACACATTCGTCCCTGACGGATGTGTCTTTTTGTTTTTTTATCCACTTTTCCAATAGGTATATCGCTATTGTGCGCATCTGGTATGTGCTTCATAAAGGAGGAGATTGTGTTGAAACAAAGTCAAGCTTTGATCCATACGTTACGCTCAGCACCAAGTGAAGCAGAGGCGGCTAGTCATCAATTGTTGATTCGCGGAGGTTATATTCGGCAGACAGCAGCTGGTGTGTATACGTACTTACCATTAGGACGCCGGGTGCTGCATCGCTTAGAGCAACTCATTCGTCAGGCTATGGATGGCGCAGGTGCTCAGGAGATGTTAATGCCTGCAATGCAGCCTGTAGAGCTATGGCAACAGTCTGGGCGGCATGAGAGCTACGGTGATCATCTGCTTCAATTATCCGATCGTCATGGGCGCGGTTTTGTATTAGGGCCAACACATGAGGAACTGATCACGGATCTATTACGTGCGGAACTGGGCTCCTATCGCCAGTTACCTGTTACGCTGTATCAGATTCAGACCAAGTTCCGCGATGAGAGTCGTCCACGTTCTGGTCTGCTGCGTGGACGCGAATTTCTGATGAAGGATGCGTATTCCTTTGCTACGAATATGCAGGATTTAGATCAGGCGTATACCTCCATGTATAACGCGTATGAGGAATTGTTTTCACGCTGTAAGCTCCAATTTCGAGCAGTAGAAGCAGATGGAGGAGCGATTAGCGATGCTGGAGCCACGCATGAATTTATCGCCCTATCTGATGCGGGTGAGGATATTATAGCGTTTTGCACAGATTGTAATTATGCAGCCAATATGGAAAAGGCAGAGTATCAAACAGAGTCTGCCTTTTCTGACATCGCATATACGATTGCTCCTGAGCTGATTCATACACCAGATATTCGAACGATTGCACAATTAACCGCCTTTTTAGCTGTCGATCCATCAGCGATTGCCAAAAGTATAGTATTTCTCGCTGATGGTGAGCCTGTACTCGTACTTGTTCGCGGCGATCATGAGATTAACGAGGTAAAGTTGAAAAATAATCTAGGAGCTACAGAGCTAATACTTGCTGATGCAGAGAGCGTATTGCGTTTAACTGGAGTACCGATTGGCTTTTTAGGTGGTTATAGACTGGATGGACAAGGGGAGCAAGCTACCTCGATTCGAATCCTGATGGACAAGGCGGTATATGCGATGCCAGCAGCTATACTTGGAGGCAATCAGGAGCATTACCATTATCAGCAGGTAGTGCCTGCCCGTGATATACAGGACGCTGTAATCGGAGATTTCCGTAATGCTATCGAAGGTGAAGGCTGTCCACGTTGTCAGCAGGGAACACTACAAATGACTCGCGGGCTGGAGCTTGGTCATGTGTTCAAGCTCGGTACGAAGTATAGTGAGGCATTACAGGCAGACGTACAGATGGCAGATGGAGAACGTCAGAATCTGATCATGGGCTGTTACGGTATCGGTGTATCCCGATTAATGGCAGCGATTGTAGAGCAGCACCATGATGATCACGGAATCCTATGGCCATTGCAAGTGGCACCCTATCATGTTCATATTATCGTGATCGCAATGAAGGACGAGCAGCAACGGGAAGCGGCTCTCACACTGTACCAACAGCTAAGACGTCGAGGGATCGAAGTGTTATTAGATGATCGCGAAGAGCGTGCAGGTGTCAAATTCAACGATGCTGATCTGATCGGTATTCCTCTTCGCCTGATTGTGGGCAAGGGTATCGCGCATGGAGAAGTAGAGTGGAGCAATCGATTGACCGGTGAAAAGAGTCAATTATCAATCGAACAAGCAGTAGAATCGGCAATAAAAGTTACTGAAGACTCGTATTTTACATTACGTTGACGCAAATTGGTTTACTTTTTGCTACGATAGCATCATCCAGTTATGATCAAAGCCGCAGAAATTGTAGGACGGGATAAGTGTAAAGAATGAGGGGTGACCACCATGTTTACCAAAATCGGTGAGATTACCGAACCGGTTCCGATTGTAGAGCCGGATACATGCTGTAGTGAAGTGGACGCATTATTCAAGCTTCATCGTCAATGTGAGGGTCTAGCCATCCGCAAATCGGGTACAGAGCCAGCGCTAATGATGCGTGTTGGCTTCTACCAGCATCTGGCGACCCATTATGGATACAATCTATACATGGGCAGGCCCATCCGATTGCTTGCCAAATCTCAGCCTCTGATGGTTGATTATTATGAATCCATCATCGACGTCAGTGTCAAAGCGATGCAGCGCGGGGATGATGAGCTATATGATCTGCTGCTTGTTAGCAAGGAAGGTGAGCTATGTGGTGCAGTGACCATCAGGCAGCTCTTGCTCGCGGTAGCGGATATTCGCACCGAATCGGCTACATTTATGAATGCCTTAACAGGCTTGCCGGGAAATCGAATGATCGATGAGCATCTGGAGCTAGCGCTAAAACAGCCGCAATTCAGTGTGCTATATATCGATCTGGATTATTTCAAAACCTACAATGATATTTATGGCTTCAAAATGGGAGATCGGATGATCCAAGAGACTGCCAATCTGCTCAGCCGCATGTTTGCAATGCCAGAGCATTTTCTAGGTCATATTGGTGGAGACGACTTTATCGCTATTGTGAATAGCTATGATATGGAGCTACTATGCCGAATGATCCTGAAGCAATTTGAACAGCTCAAAAAAGAGCTCTACCATGAAGAGGATATCCAGTTGGGCTATGTGATGGCAGAGGATCGTCTGAGCAACTATGGTCCGATTCCACTGGTGACCCTGTCGATCGCTATTGTGAGTAACCAGCAACGCCTGTATCTATCTGCTGACGAGATTGCAGGCGAAGCTGCGCGAATGAAGAAGCTTTGTAAAAGTATCCCCGGTCATGCCGCATGTAGTAACAACGGGCTGCGTATTACAGCAGATACGTGTACAGCAGGCTCCTACAGAGGATAAGCCCTTCATCGTTCGACCCAAATTAGCTTACAGTTCGATTCAGCTAACATACCGATCCAGCTTTTTTGAAGCCGTAGATCGCACGAATCCTGAGCACGCTATGTTTGATGACGCTTGCAAAATTAGTGATTGATGATATGATAGTCCTGATTTTCCATAACCTGTATACCAATAGGTGAATTACATATGTGGAGGTTATTATCATGGCTACACTATTTCTCATCGTCATCTATCTTGCTTTTATTAGCCTCGGCATTCCAGATTCGATGCTTGGAGCTGCATGGCCTGTGATGCATGGCGATATCGGCGCTCCGTTCGGATCAGCAGGACTACTATCGATCGTTGCTTCGGGCGGTACGATCGTATCCAGTCTGGCAAGTGGGCGACTCATTCAGCGTCTGGGTACAGGCGTGATCACACTGATCAGCTGCTGTCTGACCGCAGGTGCGTTGTTAGGATTTGCCTTTGTGCCTACACTTGCATGGTTGATTGTGCTATGCATTCCGCTCGGTCTCGGAGCTGGAGCGGTCGATTCAGGACTGAATCACTTTGTCGCAGCGAATTATAAGGCGCACCATATGAGCTGGCTACACTGCTTCTGGGGAGTAGGCGCGACAGCCGGCCCTATCATCATGTCTCACTATATTAGCTCCGAAGGCTCATGGCGGAGCGGCTACACAGCTGTAGCCGTTATACAGTTCACGCTCGTTCTTATCCTGCTATTCACCTTACCACTATGGAAAAAGGTCGCCGAGCTGCGCCAGTCAGAGCGTCTGGCAGAGCAAAGCCAGCCCAATCAGGGAACATCCTATGATCCAGCTACAATGGGTCAGGGAACAGAAGATACATCAGCAGCCGTATCTCAATTAGAGCTAGATCACGAGCAAACGGACGCAGAAGGTAAGACGACTGCCAGCTCGGCGTCAAAGACAGACACAACCGCTCGTGGAAGCCTATTTCGTATTCCGGGCGTTCGCTTCACACTGCTGACATTCTTTTTCTATTGCGGTGTGGAAACGACGGTCGGATTATGGGGAGCAAGCTTTCTCGTCGGCTCGCGTCAGATTGAGCCGGGGCTTGCGGCAGGATGGATCTCGCTATACTTTGCCGGAATTACGATCGGTCGACTTATTACAGGCTTCTTAACTCTACGCGTAACGAATCGGATGCTCATTTTGCTAGGTCAGGTCTGCTCTGCGGTAGGGGCACTGTTACTCATTTTACCTTTGCCAGGTGTGCTACTTATGATGGGATTGATTTTGATTGGAATTGGTCTGGCACCGATCTTTCCGGGGCTATTGCATGAGACACCAGCACGCTTCGGTACAGAAAATTCAGCTCGTCTGATGGGATATCAGTTGGCGATGGCCTATACAGGCATTACGCTGCTGCCACCATTGTTCGGTCTGGTTGCCTCGTACATACATATCGGATGGTTCCCATTCGTCATTATGGCGTTCATTCTGATCATGCTGTTCTGTTCAGAGCGTGTCATTCGAGCAATCGGAAAGTCTCAAAATAAGCTAACATAGACATAAAATTGTGGATAATCGCGGTGCATAGACATGCATGAGCGCGAAGTAACCTGAGAAATAGAACAATGCTGTCGATTTCCGTTTTATCGGAAATGAGGCTATCATTTTCGGGATTGCCCTGTGAAAGCGGCAATCCTTTTTTTATTTTCAATAGGTGTACATAAGCAGACAGAATGTATCATTTATGAACAAAGAGAAATGTAGTTTTCTTTCATTTACCCTTAGTAGCTCAAAATGTTAACGTGTTCATTTCTGTAAACATGAAAATATAGATATTTATTCGACGGATTCCTGCACATAAAAATAGAGAAGCAAACTCTACTGCACTGCTTCATTTGCTTAAGTGATACTGAAAGTAAATAATTGACAAAATATTAATCATTTCGCTAGAATGAGTCTCGTGTTCATGAATTAGCTTACATAAAAACACGGATTATTCATCGGATATGAACACAGCCAAAAATTGAATTTTAAAGGAGTCGATCTCATGAAAAATCGTACAATTGCCTGTGCACTCTCGATCGCATTATTAGGTTCAATGGGTGCGGCCGTACTCACACCGACATCGGTCGTCATGGCAGCAGATGCTTCGGGTACGACCGCGAGCTTGTCCGACATTCTAAAAAATCAGCAATCCGATGGTGGCTGGAAAAAGGACTATTCCGAAACGAGCGGCGATTGGGCAAAATCAACGATCGACAACAAAGCTACCTATTCCGAAATTCGTCGCCTGGCAGCTGAATATTCTAAAACTAAGGATAGCAAATACTCTGCTGCGGCGATCAAAGGCATCAACTTCCTGTTCAATATGCAATATTCCAACGGCGGCTTCCCGCAAATTTATAAAAGCTCTGGTTACCATACCCATATCACCTACAATGACGATGCAATGGTAAACGTGCTGATTCTGCTGGACGAAGTAGCCAATCGCAAGGGTGATTTCTCCTTTATCGATAGCAGTGTAGCGAGCAAGGCCAAGCAGGCCGTTGACAAGGGTGTAGATTGCATTCTGAAAACACAGGTTACATCCGGTGGGAAGCTGACTGCATGGGGTCAACAGCACGATTCCAGCTCACTCAAGCCAGCAGGTGCGCGTGCATTTGAGGTGCCTTCCCTGAGTGCAAGTGAAAGTGTAGGGATCGTAAAATTCCTGAAAACTAGACCTTCTAACTCCCAGATCAACGCCTCGATTAAAGCGGCTGAAGACTGGTTCAAAGCAGTCAAAATCTCTGGCTTCCGTTATGAGCGCAACAGCTCGGATAGCTACATCATCGCAGACAGCAGTTCTACGATCTGGGCACGCTTCTATGAGCTGAATACGAACAAGCCGATCTTTGTGGGTCGTGATGGCGTTGTGAAATACAACCTCAAGGATATCGAGCAGGAAAGACGCGCTGGCTATGCATGGTATGGCAACTGGCCAACTAAAATTGGGATTAACTAAGACGGCTCAGTATCATAAACAGATGACTTGCAAATAGCCTGTATCCCATATGTCGTGTACTAGGTGACCGAGTCATTCGTAGTTTGCTTATCCTGAGGCATGGAGCTTAGGGATAAGGGACAGCTACATCAACGCGAGTAGATGGAATAAGGGAAATTACATCATCAATACATTATTATATTATTATGTAATTATAAAAGTGTGCTTATTCATGCTAGAAGCAACCGTATAAGACACATGCAAGCATGTACGCCTGTCTTTATGTCAGATCGTCAGGAATCGGTCTATGTAGAGACGAAATAATAAGAAGCAACAGCATGCCTGATAGACTTTCAGACGCTGTTGCTTTTGTTACATATATTTCTTTTTATTTTTGCCTTAGTGATCGTGCGGTACACTGCACTTCAAGCAGGTTCCAAGATAAAACAATTCATATGAGTCAAGAGAAACTACATAAGCTTTTTTAACAGAACGCCTTAATTACTAGCTTTGGATTCTCCACCCGCCAATTTTAACAAAGCATCCGGCAGAATAAACGGCTGCTCACCCGTCAGACTATCAATAAACTCATACTCCTCATGCTCGTGCTCAGCAAGCTTGATCGATTCGATCTCGTGGCGAAGCTTTTCCATCTTGCGATCCAGCGCAGTAGCCGAATCAGCTGCATCCTTGAGCTCGGTAATAAGCTGAGTGGGAACAGAGCCTTCGTATTTATAGAAGATTTTGTGTTCCAGACTTGCCCAGAAGTCCATCGCAATGGTGCGAATCTGCACCTCTACATAGACCGATTCCTGACGATCTGACATAAAGACAGGCACCTGAATGATCATATGCAGACTACGATAGCCGTTTGGCTTCGGTTCTTTGATATAATCCTTAATCTCGATTACGTTAATATCTGTCTGGTTTTTCAGCATATCGCAGACCCAGTAAATATCCTCTGTAAATGAACACGTAATACGCAGTCCAGCGATATCACGAATCGTCTCCCGAATCTCATCCAGACTTTGCGCGCCACCTTTACGCTGTAGCTTCTTCATCAGGCTTTCCGGCGATTTGACACGAGATTTAGTATGCTCAATCGGATTGTATTCATGCAGTGCCAGGAACTCGTCATTCAAAATTTCAATTTTCGTTTCCAGTTCCTTGAGCGCAAATTCATACATCATCATAAAGCGTGTTACGTTGTGCCGAATATGTTTAAGCTGTTCAATGGTATGATCCATGTTGTTCTCCTATCGTGCAAAAGCTGCACTGTATATTGCTGTAACCTCAATCCAAGAAATATGTAATTCGTTATCCCTTGATATAAATAGTATACCTAATTATCCGAGCTGTTGAAAGTCTGGTAGATCGTGTCTTTTGTAAAGGCAGTTTATACTGTATGGATCAAAACTAATTTTTTCATAAATTTAAAAACACCTTGCCACAACTTAGTATGAGCAATCATGCAGTAATAGCTTATCGCTATACACTAATGAGATCATTTGCCTCACTTCTTTTTAATATGACAATATAGATACATAATGAATCATAAAAAGGAGCCTGTCTCATGGGAAAAGCTACATTTCGCTATACTTTGTCTGTCGTGCTATTAGGTTCAATCTATGCTTCATCCTTTGTTGCGACTACCCACGCTATGTCATACAGCTCAGCCAGCTCACCTTCTAAAAGTGTATTGAAAGGGGATGCTTCTGGTACGACAGCAAGCTTTGCAACGATATTGGATAATCAGCAACCTGATGGAGGCTGGCGTAAATTTTATTCCGAGGATCATGGTGATTGGGCACATTCCTCGATCGATAATAAAGCAACGTATACAGAGATTCGCCGTCTAGCACACCAGTATACGATGACCAACAATCAAGCCTATGCCGATTCCGCGATTAAGGGTATTCAATTTCTGCTTCATATGCAATATGCGAATGGCGGCTTTCCCCAGATCTATCATAGCTCTGGCTACCATACTGAAATCACCTATAATGATAATGCAATGACCAATGTACTGTTACTCTTAGAGGATGTCGGCAGTCAAAAGGGAGATTTTCAATTCATTGATACCGGACTGGCACATCAGGCAAAACAAGCCGTGCATAAGGGAATAGAATGTATCCTTAATACACAGATTGTATCCAATGGCAAATTAACCGCATGGTGCCAGCAGTATGATGCGACGACATTGAAACCAGCCGGAGCACGTGCATTTGAAGTGCCTTCGATTACGGCGAGTGAGAGTGTAGGTATCGTTCAGCTATTGAAAACAAGACCAGCGGATGCTCGTATTCAGAAGTCCATTCAAGCTGCTGAAAGCTGGTTCAAAGCGGTCGAAATCAAGCATATGGACTATCAGCGCAATAGTAAGGATAGCTATGTCGTAGCTGACCCCTATGCCAGCCCGATCTG
This sequence comes from Paenibacillus hunanensis, assembly GCF_014645615.1. GTDB lineage: Bacteria > Bacillota > Bacilli > Paenibacillales > Paenibacillaceae > Saccharibacillus > Saccharibacillus hunanensis. Next base: position 71,108 of record NZ_BMMB01000003.1, read on the forward strand.
GGCACGTTTTTATGATATTCGGACCAATCGACCGATCTTTGTTGGGCGTGATGGCATTGTGAAATACAATCTAAAGGATATTAATCAGGAAAGACGAGCTGGCTATGCCTGGTACGGTAGCTGGCCGAATAAGCTTGGTATACACTAATCTGAAAAATAAAGCTCTAAACTCCAAATAGCAACAGCATGCCCAATGAGCAGCTGTTGCTATTTGGTTACAGCGACCTTTATGAACGAACCCTTAATTCATTTACGACCAGCGATCAAACCAGTGAATGTCTGTAATGAACTCCTGATCTCTAGGGATATCATATGTGTCATAGATCCAGTCGAGGCTATTGATCTGGTCTTTGATCGCTTCAGCTTCTGCCGGAGTCAGCTTTTTATCGATAATTTTGATCACGATATAGTCATTCCAGAAATCGTAGAAAATGACGGGAGCGCCAATCGCTTGTTGCAGTGCCTGATAAAAGCGTCCACGTGGCTCACTGTCTCCTGCCATGATCGTTTCCATAAAATCAACCGAGAACACCACGCTGTGATAATATTCTGTTCCAGAAGCAGGCTTTGCTTGCAGTGCACTCGCTCCACCAGCAGGCAAAGGAGTCGATACAGACGGGGTCTGTGCTGCATCATCTGTAGACGACGATGCAGCAGCGATCATTTCATTAGACATCCCCATCAACAGCGCAGCAGAGAAGAGCGCAATTATCCATTTTTTCATCAATAAACCTCCCGTATAAGTTGGATACATGTAAGCAGATCATGTTGTCATTGGTTGGATATAGGCAGTGGCTGATGATCACTACACATTCATAGTGCATACCGCTGCGTCTAACATGAATCTGTATGGATGGTCTCCCTCGTACCAAGCGAAGACGATGTATCACCCCTTATCCGGTAATGTAGGAGGAACGGTGTTGCAGAAAGAGTATAGCTTGTTTTTATCTAGATTAATATGTTTTATTTGTTAAAATATTCTAAATTAATTTATACGAATATGCTGCTTACTCTATTAAGGGTAGGTGCAAGATAACCTTTACATGAATACAGTCACTCTCAGCGAGGGATGTATAGATAGATGGATGTAGAGGAGTAATGCCATATACAAGAGCCATATCGTCTACGGCTGGATTTATCCATAGCAAGTTTGCTATATTATAGAAATGAAGAGAAGTGATTCTATTTTTGGATTAAGGGAGGATTTAAAGTGAGCTATCAAAATTGGTCTGGTAATTATACATACGGTGCTACTGAATTGATCTACCCTGAAAGTATAGAGCAGCTACAGCAGCTCGTGAAGCAACACACGAAAGTAAAAGTACCGGGTAGCGGTCATACCTTCAATTCAATCACAGATACAGATGGCGTATTTATTTCGCTCCGACATTGGAATCGTATCCTAGAGCTTAATCAAGAGCAGCAAACGGTAACCGTTGAGGGCGGGATCACCTATGGAGAGCTTTGCGCACAATTAGCTGAAAGCGGTTACGCTCTACATAACCTCGCTTCATTGCCTCATATTACGGTAGCTGGCGCGATCGCAACATCGACGCATGGCTCAGGCAGTCATAATGTAAGCCTTGCCGGAGCGGTGCAAGCATTGGAGCTCATCGATGCGAATGGGGAGCTGCATACATTCCAGGCTGGCGATGAGGAATTTGCAGGGGTTGTCATTCATCTTGGAGCACTGGGGATGATCACGAAGGTTACACTCGGCGTCGTGCCTGCCTATCAGATTAGACAATTTGTGTATGAGAATCTGCCTGTTAGTGAGCTGGAGCAGCATGCGAAAGCAATCTTTTCCAGCGCGTATAGCGTGAGTTTATTTACAGATTGGCAACGTCCCAGCTTTCATCAGGTATGGACGAAAAGCCGGGAAGAGGATGGAGAGAGCTATGCCGGACGAGCAGATTGGTATGGAGCCACACCTGCAACCGCTCCGCTGCATCCATTACCTGGCATGGATGCTCAGAACTGTACAGAGCAGCTGGGCAAGGCAGGAATGTGGCATGAGCGGCTGGCACATTTTCGGATGGAATTTACACCAAGTGCAGGCAAAGAGCTACAAAGTGAATATGTAATGGCACGCGAGCATGTGTATGAAGCGAGTCTTGCCGTATATGCTTTGCGAGAGCAGCTGGCACCGATTTTGTTCGTAAGTGAGCTGCGTACCATTGCCGCAGATGAGCTGTGGCTGAGTCCATTTTATAAGCAGGATTCTGTTGCGTTTCACTTTACCTGGAAGGATAACTGGGCGGCGGTAGAGCAGGTATTACCATTGCTGGAGCAGGCACTCGCTCCATTTCAAGCGCGTCCGCACTGGGGCAAGCTGTTCACCGTTCCAGCAGAACAACTCCACCAGCAATTCGAGAAGCTGCCAGATTTCCTGAAGCTTGTGCAGAAATACGATCCGCAAGGAAAGTTTAGTAACGCGTATCTGGATACGTATATTCGCGGCTTGTCATAAAATACGTTATCGTCAAAGCGATACTTAGTAGCTTCATCATCTATGTTTATTTTCTAATCCTACTAAAAATAAAAATTGTACCATTCAAAATGCCTGCCCTGTCTTAATTGTTACTTTCAGGTGACTATATCACCAAAAAGTGGGTACTATTCCTCCTGAAATATTTACTCCATACTTGCATTCATAGGAAACAGATGGACCCGAAAGTTGGATTGCATATTCACTTATTCACTGGGAACCATCCTAATCTGCATCATATGAAGGAGTGGAATGACATGGGTAAATTTGATGGAAAAGTAGTGGTTATCACAGGTGGAACAAGCGGCATTGGACTCGCTTCTGCACAGCAATTCGTACGTGAAGGAGCCTATGTATTTATTACCGGACGTAGACAACGCGAGCTAGACGAGGCGGTCGCATTGATCGGTCGCAACGTAACTGGCGTGCAGGGTGATATATCGAAGCTGGACGACCTGGATCGTTTATTTGACACAGTGAAACAGGAGAAGGGGCATCTGGATATTCTCTTTGCCAATGCAGGACTGGGCTCATTTCTCCCGTTACCCGATATTACAGAGCAACAATATGCTACAACCTTTGATGTGAATGTAAAAGGAACGATCTTTACCGTGCAGAAGGCATTGCCCTTGTTCCCCGATCAAAAAGGCTCAATCATCCTGACTGGCTCTACAGCGGGCTCAACAGGATTACCCGCATTTAGCGTATATGGTGCTTCCAAGGCTGCGATTCGTCAGCTGGTACGCTCCTGGATTGTTGAGATGAAGGGAACCGAGTTACGTATGAATGTGGTCAGTCCCGGCTCGGTAGTTACCCCAGCCTATACAGAGCTATTTGGCGAGGCACTCGATCCATTTTTGGAGCAGTCGAAGCAGGATATTCCTTTAGGTAGAGTAGGCGAGATGGACGAAATCGCTAATGCAGTCCTGTTCCTTGCGTCTGAGGAAAGTAGCTATGTGAACGGTATTGAATTATTTGTAGATGGTGGAGTGGCTCAGGTCTAATCTGATGTCACGAGCGAATTGAAGCCAGTCGGTATACTTGCCATATTCTCTGCATGTAACGTACAATTTTGTGTAAACGTCATGGGTAATAGAAGATTGAACTACACAGGTAGAGAATATGGATATACGAGGAGCTGAATAGAGGTATGAGAACATTCCACTGTGAAATGGAAATTACGCTGGATGTGATTGGCGGAAAGTGGAAAGGGCTTATTTTGTACTATGTCATTCAGAAGCCAAGACGTACGGGTGAACTCAAACGTTTAGTTCATAATATTTCACAGAAAATGCTGGTACAAACACTGCGTGAGCTGGAGAATGACGGACTGATCCATCGGAAAATGTATAATCAGGTGCCGCCAAAGGTTGAATATTCCATCACAGAGCTCGGTCAATCGCTGGAGCCGATTTTTAAGCTGCTATGCAATTGGGGTGCCAACTATGCTGACGAATCGTATGATCCAGACGAGATTGAGATTTTGCATCTTAGCTAAGATCTCTATAAAAAAAGCCGTTTCCCAATAAGGAAATGGCTTTTTTATGATCTCAAGTCTATCGTTCTACATCGATCTTCATTCTACTACAATTCTATTGTCTGCCAGCCTGCTACGCATATCCTGAATATTTTGCATTGGTGGCTTGCCATACAATCTAGCATATTCACGACTGAATTGCGATGGACTTTCATAACCAACCATAAATGCCGCATCTCCAACAGGAATCGCTTCGGTGAGCATAAGTCGCTGAGCCTCCTGAAGGCGAATCGTTTTCTGATACTGCAATGGGCTCATCGTTGTAATGCGTTTAAAGTGCTTATGGAAGGCAGAGCTGCTCAGCTGCACATCACGAGCAAGCTGCTCCATTTCCAGTGGTTCATTATAATGCTGCTTGATGAACTGTATCGTCCTCGCAATGCGGGAGGAATAACTATCTGTTACAGCAAATGGATACAGAACATGACCATGCTCACTTTGTAAAATGCGGTACACCAGTTCGCGGATCATAAGCGGAGCCAGCACCGGAATGTCCTGAGGCTGATCCAGTAGCTGGAGCAAACGTACAACGGTATCCATAATCGACGGTGACATAGAATTGACCGTAATGCCAGCCGCAGTTTCATTCGTCCTGGCATTCTTATCGAGTAGAGAGTGATCCATCAGCTGGACAACGTCTAGAATCACGTCGGTATCAAAGCTTAATTTGAGCCCTAGATAAGGGATAGCTGGAGTCGCTTCACTAATCCGTCCAACGATCGGAAGATCCACAGAAGTGATTAGAAATGAATAGGGATCATAGCGATAGCTTTGCTCCGCAATCATCGCTGTCTTCGCTCCCTGAGCCACGACACAGATGGAAGGCTTATACACGCTTACCAGTGGCTCCGATGTTTCTTCTGCCCGTACGATGGACAGAGACGGGATATTGGTTGCATGGGTTCCAGTCGTAGGGGTATGGCGGATTAGAATAGATCGAAGCTCATGTAGCGCATACTCCAGACGCTGATGATCGTCAGTATCTTTCATCGTCTCAGCCCTCCTATCATGAATCATTTATTCCAACATAAAACATCGAACAAAAATAGGCAAGTTATGTGGGGAATTGATCTAACCCTATGAATGCTAGTCGCTCTATACTACATACAGACGATCACGATCGCGTAGATCGAATACAGGGAGATCGAGGAGTGTACCAATATGGAAACGAACAAAACATCGAATAAAATAGCTATTGTAACCGGAGCATCTCGCGGCATTGGCCGTCAGATCGCTATTCAATTAGCGGATGCTGGCATGAAGGTAATCGTGAACTATGCCGCTAGCCGTGAAAAGGCAGCAGAAGTCGTTGAGCTTATTCAGCAGTCGGGCGGTGAAGCGACAGCTATTCACGCAGATGTGAGCAAGGTAAGTGAAGTAGAGCGTTTATTTAGCGAAACGCTCGAGCTGTATGGTGCTATTGATGTATTGGTTAATAATGCAGGCATGATGAAGACGTTACCGCTGGATCAAGTAACCGAGGACGACTTTGATCAGCATATGGCATTGAATGTCAAAGGCACATATTTTGCCTGTCAGCAAGCGATGCTGCATATGAAGGAAGGCGGTACAATCATTAACTTCTCCACCTCCGTATCTGGTGCGATGCTACCAGGCTATAGTCTATACGGTGCAACCAAGGGGGCAGTCGAGCAGCTTACTCGCCAGCTGGCGAAGGAATTTGGACCCAAAGGAATCACCATTAACAGCATTGCACCCGGGCAAGTAGCGACTGACCTGTTCTTAAATGGCAAATCAGAGGAAGTCGTCGATTCATTCCGTCGAATGAATGCCTTTGGTCGTCTGGGTGAGCCTGAGGATATTGCGAATGCAGTCGAATTGCTTGTGAGTGATAAGGCGCGCTGGATTACCGGGCAGACGATTCGGGTGAATGGTGGGTTTAACTGATTCGCCTTCAGCGAAAACCTATAGCTGTAGGAACGAGTAGGAAGATTGCGGACGTATAGTAACAATCATATTAGAGTCACCAGGCTGCGTGGCTGCTTAAGTAGAGCAGACGCAGCTTAGGTCATTTATAGATTATTGATAATCGTAGTCGTACCAATACCCGTGAAAGCTTCGTTGGATCCGTACCATTAAAATCAAATGATTTGTTTTATAGCTACGAAATACAATACAATAAGACTTAGTTAGTTTCGCTAATGATTTCGTTAAAAGAAGGTGTATGATAGGAGAGCGCTCTCTTTAAGTTTATGTGCAGGCTATAAAGAATATAGAAAGGAAAGGATAAGAGACTATATAACGGAATGCTTCGCAAATATAAGAAATACATAATGGCGTAATGCGCTCACACGGTGTTTGGTAGAAGTTAGCACAAACGTAAAAGGTAGCTTATCGTATGAAGGAGTGAAGAGTTTGAAACACGCTATACATCATCTTTTCAAATGGGATCAAGATCAATTATCCGAACTACTCGCCAAGGAAAAAATACATAGCTGCTTGATTAGCATCGATAAAAACATCGTCTATTCCTTTTTTAAAAATAAAAAGATGGAGAAGAAGCAACATAAAGTCAACTCATGCACGAAGAGTATAACCTCCTGTCTAATCGGAATCGCCTACGAAAAAGGACATATTTCAGAGTTGACCATGCCGATCGTCGAGTACTTCCCATCGTTATCTAAAGACCCTGATGGGAGGAAGCAGCTGATCACGATCGATCATTTGTTAACGATGACAGCTGGCTTTGATTGGCCGGAGCTGGGCGAATGGAATGGTTGGCCGCATATGATTCATAGTCCGCACTGGGTAAACTATGTGCTTGAACGCCCTTTAGCGATGGAGCCCGGGCTAGCGATAAACTACAATTCGGGCTGTAGCCAGCTGTTACTTGCCATCCTCCAAAAAACAACCGGGCAAAGTGCTCGCGATTATGCGATTCAGCATTTGTTCTCTCCTCTGCGATTCGATGATTTTACCTGGCATGAGGATCCGCAGGGCGTTAACATTGGTGGATTCGGGCTTCATATGACGGTTCAGGATTTGCATAAGTTCGGTAGCTTGTACTTACATAAAGGAAAATGGGCAGGTAAACAGCTAGTAAGTGAAGAGTGGATTGCTCGTACAACCATACCGGAGCATTTGACCTATGATTCTTTCGGTCATTATGGGCGACACTGGTGGGTATCCGAAGCACCATCTATCGGTACTTACTATTTTGCAATGGGGATGGGAGGGCAGTATTGCTGCATCATTCCAGCATTAGACATGAATATTACGATTACAAATGATACTTATGGGGATACGATGAAGCCGTTAGAGATGATACGGAGTCTTTTGTCGGTCTAAAGCATATACAGTCGCGGCTACCTTCAGAAATACCGGAGGTAACCGTGACTTTTTTTGCTAATTCTTTTATAGAATGTCCTCCCGATGTGTACAATCTATGAGAAAGATGATACATTGAAATTAAAGTAAGCCCTTTCAAAATGTGGTTTACAAGGGAAAAACAATGTCTCTTACAAGAGGACAAATGGCTGTCGAGGAGGGAATGCAATGTCCAGTCAAGCATTGGATCAATTTTTACACTCGAGCATTGAAGAGCTAAAGGATAAAGGTCTATACAACGTCATTGATACGTTACAGGGTGCTAATGGCCCCGTTATTCGGATCGATGGAAAGTCGCTAATCAATCTGTCTTCTAATAACTATCTGGGTCTGGCAACAGATCAGCGTCTGATCGATGCCTCTATTCAAGCAACGCAAACTTACGGCGCGGGCGCAGGAGCTGTCAGAACGATTAATGGTACGATGGATCTTCATATTGAGCTAGAAGAGAAGCTAGCAAAGTTCAAAAAAACAGAAGCTGTGATTGTATATCAATCGGGCTTTAATTGTAATATGGCTGCGATCTCCGCGGTGATGGATGGACAGGATGCCATTTTATCCGATGAGCTGAATCACGCTTCGATTATTGATGGCTGCCGGCTATCTAAGGCGAAGGTCATTCGCTTCAAGCATTCGGATATGGATGATTTGAGACAGCAGGCGAAGAATGCTCGTGAATCCGGTCAATACCGTAAAATCATGGTGATCACTGATGGTGTATTCTCCATGGATGGTGATATCGCCAAATTACCTGAAATCGCTGACATTGCAGAAGAGTTCGATCTGATCACTTATGTAGACGATGCTCACGGCTCAGGCGTACTCGGCGCAGGGGCAGGAACAGTGAAGCATTTTGGATTATCCGACCGCATTGATTTTCAGATTGGTACACTCTCCAAGGCGATCGGCGTTGTCGGTGGTTATGTAGCAGGTAAAAAGCAACTGATCGAATGGCTGAAGCTGCGTAGTCGTCCATTCCTGTTCTCCACCTCATCGCCTCCAGGCGCAATTGCTGCTTGTAGCGCTGCGGTTGATATTTTAATGCAGGATCATGAGCCGATCGAGAAGCTATGGAGCAATAGCCGGTACTTGAAAAATGGCTTGAGTCAGCTTGGATACAATATAGGTCAAAGCGAAACGCCGATCACACCTTGTATCATTGGCGATGAACTAACCACCCAACAGTTTAGCAAACGTCTCTATGAAGAAGGCGTATACGCTAAAGCAATCGTATTTCCAACGGTTCCAAAGGGAACGGGACGCATACGCAACATGCCAACCGCCGCACATACCAGTGACATGCTCGATCAGGTCATCTCCGTGTATGAGAAGGTGGGCAAGGAAATGAAGCTGATTTAATTTCAATGCATTCGCGAGAGTCTATTTCGGGAGGAATGCCTTATGGACAAAATTTTGGTGACTGGAGCACTGGGTCAAATCGGTTCTGAATTAGTGATGAAGCTGCGTGAGGTGTATGGTGCAGATCATGTGGTAGCTACAGATCTCAGATCATCTGCTCACGAAATTACGCAATCCGGGCCATTTGAGCTGTTAGATGTAACGAACGCCAAGGCAATGTTCGAGATTGCGAAGCAATACGAGGTAGATACAATCATTCATCTGGCAGCATTGCTGTCCGCTACGGCAGAAGAGAAGCCGCTATTAGCCTGGAACTTGAATATGGGTGGACTGATGAATGCACTGGAGGTAGCGAGAGAGCAAGGTTGCCAATTTTTCACGCCAAGCTCGATCGGAGCATTTGGCCCATCGACTCCAAAGGATAATACGCCACAGGATACGATCCAGCGACCGAATACGATGTATGGGGTGAACAAGGTATCGGGCGAGCTGCTATGTGATTATTATTTTCACAAATATGGCCTGGACACGAGAGGGTTGCGTTTCCCAGGCTTGATCTCCTATATGACGCCTCCTGGTGGTGGAACGACCGATTACGCTGTCGAAATTTACTATGCAGCGGTAACAGCCGGACGATACACCTCATATATTGCTAGAGACACGAATATGGATATGATGTATATGCCGGATGCGCTGGACGCTATCATCACATTAATGGAAGCGGATTCATCGCGATTGACGCATCGAAATTCATTCAATGTTACGGCAATGAGTGTCGATCCAGAGGCGATCGCTGCGGCAATTCGAGCGGAGATTCCTGGCTTTGTCCTTGATTATGACGTAGATCCGAAAAGACAGGCGATTGCAGATAGTTGGCCGCATTCGATTGATGCGACAGCAGCGAGAACGGAATGGGGATTTCAGCCGCGGTATGACTTGCAGGCGATGACGAAGGATATGCTGTGTAAGATAGGTGAGAGACAGTTGCTTCGTAAGGCGTAGGGTTAGAGGGGATTAGGTTAATCAACGATTAGAAGTAGCGCATGTTTTCCAGCTTAGTAAGTAAAAGATTTCGACGTGATCACTTTTATTGAGTTTACTCCTGTGTAGTTGCTAGTTTTAGCTAAGTACACTTTAGAAATGCTTTGAAGTGTGTAGAAAGATTTTACACGTAAAGATCAATGCAGCAATAATTAGAGTCTTAAGTGGGCATCCATATTAAGGCTCTTTTTGCATAGGAATACGTTGTCCAAAATTTCCAGATGATGATAATATAAGTAGGCAAGCAAGAGTAAGATTATTATTAGTATGAATAATTGGATTACCATTTCCAGAAAGGACAAACATGTACAAGTTAATAACTCTATTGATTGTAGTATTTTTATTCGGCTGTTCGGATAATTCGCCAAGGAGCTCCGAACACAATGATGTAATAAACGATGGTACTTTGAAGGAGGAAATTAATAAAATGTATTCGTATAAGGCTATTATGGACGAAGATAAAGAACTAGGAAGCTCAAAATTTCTAGATACCGGTATTATGGATGGTGAAGAAAGTGCGAAGTTTAGAGGATCACTTCTTACTTTGTTTGGTGAGCCTTCATATAAGTCAGATAATGCTGAAGCTGCGTACTCTTATTTAATTGAAGTTAGCGATGAAACGAGTAAGTGGTACTTTACTGTTTATGAAGGTTCTTCAGGACCTGCAATTGGTTATGGTTATGATGAGAAGGAAAACCAAGCAAACGCAAGAGAAGCCGCCCAATCCTTGTTAGACAAAATTACAGAAACTACACCTTCTGATTTTACTGAAGTCGTATATTACGAAGACTTTGGCACTAAAATTACATATGGATGTAAGGGTGGACAATGTTTTTATAAAGAGGAAAACGAAGGAACTTTTTAGAACTCGGAGATATTGTATAGAGGCTCGAACTCCAACTTTAGATGAAATTAAGAGAACAACTCTTATCCAAATCAAAACAATGAGGTGCAAAATGCCAAGACTAATTACATTGCCGGATGGAAGATCATTAGAGATTGATTGTGTAAGCTGTGCAGTGACAAGTGGCTTGATTTCTTCAACAGGTGGAGTGATTTTTGAATCAAGCAACTTTCATGTCCATCAGGATATTGCTTACCCTATCAAAGGGTTAGTTATACTGGCTTCAAAACGGCATTTTTACTGTATGGATGAATTAACGGATGAAGAGCAATTAGAATTTATTTCGTTAATTCATAAGATCCGAAGTGAGCAAAGAAAACGATTAGGAATTGATAAAGTCTATTATTTTTATAATGAAGATACAACACATCATTTTCATTTGTGGATGGTTCCTAGATATGAATGGATGTACGAATTTGGGAATTCAGTAGAATCATTAAGACCTGTTTTATTACATGCCAGGAATCATATGAATGATGAGGAGAATATGAAGAGTGTAGAAGAAGGAGTTAGTATATTACGGGAGGGCATGAGGGATTTTGTGAGTAATTCAAGGTGATTGCATCTAATATGATATTCACACTGTGGGTATAATAAAAATGAGTGAAGGAGAAGCCTAAATGAAGATTGCAATTCTAACTGATATTCATGGAAATTATCCGGCATTGAGTGCAGTGTTCTCAGATATTGATTCCCATGGGGACATCGAGCATACATATTGTCTGGGTGATATGATTGGCATTGGTCCTGACTCTAACGAAGTGCTTGAAGAAATAATGCACCGAAAGAATGTAACCGCGGTTTCAGGTAATCATGAAGAAGCGGTTTTAAAACTACTGCAAGGGAAGCATACTTTGCCGGGTCATGAAATGATCGCTGAACATCATAAGTGGGTAGGTAAGAGTCTAAAGAAAGAAAATATCGAATTTATACAAGATCTCCCTCAAACATTAGATATTGAAGTAGAAGGGCAAAAAATATTAATAACCCACTATCATATGAATCAAGAACAAAGAGAAGTAATAGATGAGCGCCCATCAGGATTGGCATTAGACGCAAAGTATAAAGATTCACCTTACAATCTCGTTTGTTTTGGTCATCATCATCCAATCCATTACTTTAAGACAGCTCAAAGAATTTATTTGAATCCTGGAGCTTTAGGTTGTAATGATCATGCGATTGCAAGATACGCGGTAGTAGAACTGCAAAAAGCAACAATCAATATACAACTTATAGGAGCTACATATGATAATAAATCATTTTTGGAGTCCTTTGAGCAGTTAAAGGTCCCAGACAGAGACTTTATGATAAAAGCATTTCATGGGAACCAACTTGAGAGAGATTTTAAAGATGGTAATAACATTTCATAACATAATATTTATTCATGCTATAGGCATGCGCCCTGGAGCTGGCATATGCCGTACACTCGACGTGAATACAGAAACATGATGTGAAACTCTAAAATGAATATGTAGAGGTGTAAGCATGAAACAAGAGGATATCGAAATACTGTTAATGAAAAACAAACTAATTAACACACCTCTCGTTGGTTGTACTCAAGAAGAGATAATTGAATTAGAGGATAGGGTTGGTTTTAAGCTACCTGGAGTGTATAAAGAATTTTTGCTTGCGGCTGGGCATGGATCAGGCAGGTTATTTCAAGGAACAATTGTACATTATATTAATCTTATTGAAATCCAAGAATGGGCAAAAGAATTATTAGAAGAGAATAATAATCCCATTACTTTACCCAATACTTCATTTGTCTTCTCCATGCATCAAGGGTATGAAATTAGATTTTTTGATGTCCATATGGGTGAGAATCCGCCTGTATTTCTTTGGTACGAAGGAATGGAAAACCCGTCTTCAGCTGTTAAGTTATTTGATACATTCGAGGAATTTTTGTTACAAGAGATTGAAGATCATTCCAGTGTAAGCTGGAGAGTTTAATGAAGTAGGATAAATTAAAAAGGCATAGAGCATCACATGACAATATTCACGCTGCGAACAATTGCCCGTGGCTCGACATCTGTTGGACACTCGACATGTGTCAGGTTATGAATACAGGAACGTTAGCTGAAACCAGTGTAAGGACCATTAGTTAAGACCATGACTATATACAATGAATAATATCCTGTAATGAGAAGGTGGATCTAGTGCAATGGATAATCCTAATTGGTGATGAAACATTTAATATCGATTCAATACATAGAATTAAACACTTTGGAGAAAATACGATTTCAAGCATAGAGAATAATAGATTTGTAGTTGATTATGGAGAAGAACATATCTTTTACGATTTTTCTGAAAGTATTATAAATGATTATGACTTTGAAGAACTACAGAGGATTCCTTTTCAAAATCCTCATTTCATTATGATGATCTATAAGTCTAAGGATCTCATGAAGAAAATATTGAGTCAGGATAATTTCATTAGGGGCATCTATGTTGATGATGATCATGGTCTAATAATGCCTATAGAAGAATACATTGAAACCTTTTCAAATGAAAGATAGTAATTTGTTTATTGGAGAAGGTAGTAGCATCACTTCAAAGGCATTTACTCACACCGCAATCTTGACGTTCCATAGCGTACAATAGGCTTTCGAGCGAGCAGAAGTTAGCAGACCACCTTGCGAGTCGATGAATATAAAAGTATTAAATGAAATCCCAGAAAATCTGTTCTACGAGGTGTTTCGCAATGAAGGAGCTGCATAGAATTATTCACGATGCTTCTAAAGACATCTATACCAAACTAGATGTAGTAGTGAACGATTTTTGGGAATGGTCGAAATTTCAAAAACATGAATATGAGTGGGAAACAGAATATTATAATTGGGCAATATTGAATACTATATTTGCTGAATTAATAGAAACTACGGAACACACAGATTGGTCTCGAAAAACAATCAATAACTTGCTATATAGTATTGCACGAGATCATGAATGTACAATTCTAATCAATAAGTTATGTGAAAAGCCCATAAGTTTTCTTTTTTTAGCACAGGAAGGTTTATTTTATTCGGACGTTGATGTGAGATGGCAGTTAGCGCACTATCTTACAAAAATACACGCCCCCTACTCAGAAACTGAAGAATTGATTTATAAGTTTTCTGCTGATAGTGATGAGTATGTCCGAAGAAGAGCACTATTAGCTCTTGGATATATTAAATCCAAATATGCCGAAGAAAAAGCCCTAATGGCATGGAATACGAATTTGGAATATCAAAGAATTGCAGCTCTAGAAGTGTTGTACCAAATAAAGTCGAAGAAGCTTGAACACTATTTAAAGTTAGCACGAAATAGTAACTTTAAGTATTTGAGATCTAATGCAGAAAGAATAATACAAGAGCTCGGATAGAAGAATAGCATAAGGAGTTTTGCATGTCATACTATCTAAATCTCGCCTCAGGAGGAACCATTATGATACTAGAAAAAGTCATAAATAAAATTGAAATACAAAGCGAATATAAGGAGTTTGTTGATAAGTACATCGATCACATACTTACCGAATTCCAAGATAAGATTCACAGCATTTATATGTGCGGCTCGATTCCAAAAGGAACGGCTACACCGTTTAAGTCAGACGCAGACTTTACGATTATATGTGCAAATCCTAAAGACATTGATTACGGAAGATTGTCAGCTATCAAAGACAAGCTGTTGGCAGAATACGCATTCGTAACTAAGATTGATACAATCATTTGCTCGATGGACGAGGTATTAAGTAAACCGAATGAATGGGGCTTCTGGGTGAAGATTATTTGTGTTTGCGTATATGGTGACGACATTGGAGAAAAGATACCACCGATCATAATTTCTCCAGATTTCATTGTAGACTTGAACAGAGAGACGAAGGAGGAAATAGAGCGTATTGTGCAGCGTATATTGTCCAATGCTGATGATCGCACCCTGACAACCAGATATATTAAAGGCTATTCAAAAAGATTGCTTCGTGCATTGTACTCTTTGATTTTAGAAGATACAGGTGTATGGGAAGACGATATGTTGGAAATGAAAAATGCTCTATTAAAATATTGCGCGATTGATTCTGGCTTAGTTGAGTATCTGTATGCTTGTTACTTGGATAGCGATGTACCTGTTGAAGAGTTTCTGGGCATTGCAAATGAAGTATATCGCTATTTTGAGAACGCTTTAAATCGAATGGCTGCTTCTAGGACTTCTTTTGAATAGCATAAAATGAGTCATTATATCTTGAAATGATGAATACACTCAAATCATAAATAAGAGGAACATATGAGGAAATCAAGACTGGAATGGGTCATGATTGAAGATCCAAGACATGGAGAATCTCAAGATTTAATCAACGCAAACTATCAGCTATAAACAAACGATATGATAACTGAATACAAAATAAAAACTCTGTGGCGTAATTATAATGCAGAGTTTTTGTTTTTATAAAAAAAATTATTACACACCTAGAAATGATGTGAGTCCAAAAGAATTAAATTATAAATTAATGTCATTCGAAAAACATAGCTAAGTTGATAGTGAGAAAATATATGTGAGATACAATGTGTATTCTTAAAATTCCATTACTTATTCACAAAACTCGTATTTTGTACATATGTATATATCACACTTTATACAACATAAACTTATTCAATACTCATATATCCTACATACTTTCCATCTATATCACACATCTATTTATAAATTCCTTTTGAATTCATCTCCTTTCCTTGATTTCAAAATCATTCTCAATCATAAAAATAAACTCTGTATAGCGTGTCTCGATGATCGCTACAAGAGTTTATTTATTTTATCTATTTAGCTGACGATGCAGATTATATTCTCAGTTATTCAATCTATCTATATATCCATGGAATCTAGAAAGTCATCAATTACATTTTCAATTTCGACTATAAACGTTATCCAATCAACCCTGAATTTTTCATAGCTATCACTTTAAAAATCTATCTAGCAGCAATGCTTGATAATTTTTTATGTTTTTCTCCCCATGTCTTCATTTCTAAAATGATTGGCACTAATGTGCTTCCAAACTCGGACAGCGAGTATTCGACTTTGGGAGGAACTTGCGGATATACTTCACGATTTACAATACCATCTTCTTCAAGCTCTCGCAGCTGAAGTGTTAACATTCTCTGTGTAATCGTTGGACATATTCTGCGAAACTC
Source organism: Paenibacillus hunanensis (assembly GCF_014645615.1). Classification (GTDB taxonomy): domain Bacteria; phylum Bacillota; class Bacilli; order Paenibacillales; family Paenibacillaceae; genus Saccharibacillus; species Saccharibacillus hunanensis. Next base: position 86,944 of record NZ_BMMB01000003.1, read on the forward strand.
ATTAAACCGTATCGGTCCTTCAATCATATGATATAGAAGTACTCCCTTCCACTTGCCGCCAATCACATCTAACGTATATTCGACGGGACAACCTTCTTCATTTGGGCATTCGCCATAGCCCGATCTGCGGTCTCGCATGTATATATCCTCCTCTTCAATAGTATACAAATTGATACTAGATCACACTATTGTGCGTACTATTCACGATAGTTAATATACGTTATATTACAACCAGAAATCAATAAGTAATCCACATTCAAGGAGGACATTACGATGTCAAAACAACAAATGAAAGCCATCGGCTTACTGGAATATTTGCCTGTTGATCAACCTGAAAGCTTACTCGATGTTCTGATCGATAAACCTGAACCTACGGGCAAGGATTTACTAATCCGAGTTAAAGCCATTTCTGTTAATCCGGTCGATGTTAAAGTCCGCGCTCCCAAAAATAAGACTGAAAATACGCCGAAGATTCTCGGCTGGGATGTTGCAGGTATCGTGGAACAAGCTGGTCCAGAAGCTTCACTGTTCAAGCCAGGCGATGAAGTATACTATGCCGGCAGCATCGCCCGTCCGGGTGGAAATAGTGAATTTCATCTCGTTGATGAACGAATCGTCGGATTTAAGCCAGCAACATTAGAATTTGCCCATGCAGCGGCTTTACCATTAACTGCAATAACCGCATGGGAAGGCTTATTCGATCGGTTAGGCGTATCGCCTCATACCGAGCATAACGAAGGTAAGACTATTTTAATCATCGGAGCAGCAGGTGGCGTTGGTTCGATTGCGACACAATTGGCCAAACATGCTGGTTTGACTGTCATTGGTACAGCTTCACGTCCGGAATCTGCTGAGTGGGCTACTAATATGGGAGCCGATCACATAATCAATCATTATGAAGCGTTTCTCCCTCAGCTCGAAGCATTAGGCTTAGCTACTGTAGATTATATTTTCTGTCTAAATAGTACGGATACTCACTGGATGAATATGGCTGAAACCATTGCTCCACAGGGTAAAATTTGCTCTATTGTAGAGACGGATGCACCGCTTAATCTGACCTTATTAAAAAATAAAAGCGTTACTTTTGTGTGGGAACTTATGTTTACTAGACCCTTATTCCAGACACCAGATTTGATTGAACAGCATAAGCTATTAAACGAAGTTTCTCGCATGATTGATAAAGGAAGCTTGCGAACTACCGTTGCGCAGATCCTCTCTCCTATTAATGCAGCTAATTTGCGTAAAGCTCATGGATTATTGGAAGAAGGTCGTATGATAGGTAAAATCGTAGTAGAGAACTTCAAATAACTAATCTATCTAGAGTTAGACGAAAGCAGCCGATCATACAGATTGGCTGTTTTCTTTTTCTGCCGCTTTAACTACCTTTCCTACTCATCTAAAACCAGTATATGTTCTGAAGAAAAATAGACATAAGTCATCAATAAACTTCTTCATTCAATGGTGCGAGCCGTGAAGAGCTTGAGGATATGGTTACTATCGCGCGCTCTACTTTGTATCCCATTTGATAAATAGCAAAAAGACGCCCCGCATAGCAGAACGTCTTTGAGGAATTTTAATAGAAGTAGAAAACGTTGAAGAAGTGCAAATTCAAATGTAACGCTGGTTTCTGAATCGTATCTGGCTTAGTCGATCAAATCCGTTACTGCTCCTTTAGAAGCGGAGGAAACTAATTTCGCGTACTTACCGAGTACGCTGGATTTTACTTTAAGCGGGGGTTGCACCCAGGCTTTTGCTCGAGCGGCTAACTCTTCGTCAGATACCTCAACCCGTATCTCCTGGATATCACTATTAATCGTAATGATATCCCCATTTTGTAGCAAACCGATTGGCCCGCCTACTTGCGCTTCAGGTGATACGTGACCGACTACAAAGCCATGCGAACCACCCGAGAATCGACCGTCTGTAATCAGAGCCACTTTCCCACCGAGTCCTTTGCCTACGATGAGTGCTGTAACGGAAAGCATCTCAGGCATACCCGGTCCACCCTTTGGACCGCAATAGCGGATGACCACAACGTCGCCTGCTTTAATTTCATCATTCGTAATCGCTACTGTTGCTTCCTCTTCGCTATCGTACACTTTGGTCGGGCCAGAGAACTTCTGGATCTTCATGCCTGACATTTTGGCAACCGCGCCTTCTGGAGCGAGATTTCCACGAAGTACAACCAGTGGTCCATCTGGCTTCAGCGGATTGTTAAGCGGGCGTATAATCTCTTGATCATGTTGAAGTGGCGCAGCTTCCGCTAGGTTTTCGGCTAATGTTTTGCCGGTTACTGTAAGGCAATCTCCATGAAGCAATCCTTCAGCAAGCAGTAGCTTCATTACCCCTGAAACACCGCCAATATCATTCAAATCTTGCATAACATATTGACCACTTGGCTTCAGATCCGCCAAATGAGGAACACGCAAGCGAATACGTTCAAAATCGTCCAGCGTCAAATCGACTTCTACCGAGTGCGCAATAGCTAGCAAATGCAGAAACGCATTCGTTGATCCACCTAGAGCCATAACTACAGTGATCGCATTTTCAAATGCTTTCTTTGTCATAATGTCTCTTGGATAGATATCCTGTTCAAGCAGTGAAATGACCTGTTTACCAGCAGCTTCACATTCCAATGCTTTGTCTGCTGAGATCGCTGATGTGGAAGAAGAACCCGGTAAACACATGCCCATCGCTTCCGCAGCTGCTGCCATCGTATTCGCGGTATACATACCACCACAAGCACCCGGACCTGGGCAAACGCTACATTCGACCTTATGCAGCTGCTCATCTGTTATTTTCCCATCCTGATATTGACCTACGGCTTCAAAAGCGGAAACAATGTCCACCTTTTTACCATCAAGATTCCCCGGTTGAATCGTTCCTCCGTATACGTATACAGAAGGAATGTTCATCCGCCCAATAGCCATCAGACAGGCAGGCGTATTCTTATCACAGCCACCGATCGCAACCACGCCGTCAAAACGCTCCGCTCCTGTCACAATTTCAATCGAATCTGCAATCGCTTCGCGACTCGGTAAGGAGAATAACATTCCTCCATGACCCATTGAGATTCCATCTGAAACGGTAATCGTATTAAAGATCAATGGAGCACCGCCATTATCACGTGCACCCTGCTTGGCTTTAACTGCTAGATCATTGATATGCATATTACAAGGGGTTACCTCACTCCATGTACTCGCTATTCCGATCATTGGCTTTTTAAAATCCTCATCCTGAAAACCAACGGCACGCAGCATCGCTCGGTTCGGCACGCGGTTAGCCCCTTCACTGATTACCTTGCTTCGAATACGAAGATCCTTTTTATTTTCCATATGTGTCACTCCTCATTTTAAAGTATGTCGTATAGCTCCTGCATCGGACGAATAATGTTTTGTTTCATCAGCGTATGGGCTTCGTCGCTATTTTTATTTTCAAAAGCCTTAATGATCGCCTCGTGCTCCTCGATTGAAGCTAGTGTCGCTGTCATCGGTTGTTTTAAAAACACATATTTGAAGCGTCTGATATGAATCTGTAGAGAGGTATTGAACGTTGCTACATAAGGATTATCGGAGAGCTCTACAATGTAATTATGAAATTGCTCGTCCACCTCCATTGCCTGATACACCTGTCCATTTTTAATTGCATTCGCAAATTCTGAATTAATAGATCTTAAGTTCTCAATTTGCTCTGGAACAATAATGGAAGCGGTGATTTCAGCTGCTAATGCTTGAAGAGCCGCCATCGTTGAATACATTTTAAAAATATCATTCTTCTCAATGTTCGTTACTTTGGTTTCTTTTCCAGGGTGCATCGATACAAGACCTTGCACCTCAAGGAGTTGAAACGCTTCGCGAACAGGAGTTCGACTCACTCCAAGCGACTCAGCCATTTCTGCGTCAATCAGCTTTTCACCTGGCTGTAAGGTTCCATCGATAATCCAGCGCTGAATCTGAGAAAGTGCCCTTTCCTTTGCGGACATGCGAACGGGCAAAGAAAAGTCTTTGGGAATTGGCATCGTATTCATCCTTTTTGCAATTGTTATTGTATGCAATATATCGCATACAATATTGAAAAGCAATAACTATTTCATTTTTGAATTATTGTATAAAATACTTCCAAATGAATAAGCAAAAAAACAGCATTCTCTACAATTATAGAATGCTGTCTTATTTCCTGTTGCTTATGAGCTACAATTTTTTTGTGCACTATGAACAGTGTATCCGGTCTCAATCCTTTTATTCCCATTGAATGATGATATTTCTTACAATCTATTCATACACCATCACCCAATATTTCGCTCCAGGCTCTCCTTCTTCAATAACCGCCTTCCAGCCGCGCTTCTTATAAAAGCTCAATGCGTGTTTATTTTCCGAGACACATTTTAACGTAACTGGTGTTCCTAGTTCGTCCACAGCGCGTTTGAGTAGCAGATCGCCAGCCCCTTTACCGGCATGAGCAGGATCTACAAACAAATGATGAATGAATCGGTTAGGAACATACAATGCAGTAAATCCGAGAATATCACCATTCTCCTCGGCAACAAAGATTTCCTCTTCTACTGTATCCCGGTCAAAATCATCAAGTGTCATTTCCTCTATATTCGCCCAATGAAAACTGCCACGACGAGAATTTAAGTAAATTTGTCTTAATTGTGGATAGTCCTGCATATTCGCTTTTCTAGTTAGCATTCGATCTAGCCCCCTCTTCACCTTGTATAATTTATTCCTTGAACACTGTCAAAGATAGGACGCCTATCCCTATAGAGATCAGTGTCATGACAAATATGCCTTCATTAAAATGACCCAATTGATCATGCAGATAGCCGATTAACAATGGCCCGGTTGCTCCAATCAGAAAGCCTACGTACTGCGACATCGCTGTCCATGAGCTAGCTTCTTCAGACGAGGATGTCATTTCGACTGGAAGCAGATTAAGTAGAGAAAATAGCATTCCCGACCCTACCCCACAAATGAATACAGCAATCCATAACGATGTCGAAAAGAACATCAGCAATAACCCCGTAGCCTGCATTATAGAAGACACCATAAGCCATACTCGTCTTGAAGGCTGTCTTTTAAGAAGCTGCTGCACAATCGTACTGCTTGGAATTTGTATCCATGCGAACAGTGTAACCATTAGCCCGGCGTGAAGCTTGGATGCACCTGCTTCGATTAGCATCAGCGGTAACCAGCCTAAAATAGAATAAAACACAAGCGAGAGCATTCCGAATTGCACCGTGAGTATCCATGCTTTTCTGTTTCTCCAGGGTAGTGTTAATGCTTTCCCATATGAAGTACGCGAGGTCTGCTTCGAGCTGGAAGACTGCTGTCTTCGTATCGTCATCCATAGCGGCACAGCCAGAATAACTGGGATTCCCCAGAATGCTAATGACATTTGCCATGAATGCAGCCCTTCCTTTAAAGGTGCGGTAAAACTCGATCCAAGGGCTGCACCCAGAGCTAGTGCCATAGAATAGATTGCAATCATAGAGGGTGCGCTAGCCGCCATATGCTTTTTAATAAAGCCAGATAGCAAAGGCCCCATCATCGCAATGCCAACACCAGATAACAATGTAGTGAGAAATAACAAGGAGATAGAATGGATAAACAGGCGTAAAACTAAGCTGCCTCCGATCAACATTAAGGAAAAGGCGATCACTCGCTCAATACCTAGCTTTTCACTTACTTTCACCGAAAATGGAGCCAGTATGCCCATTATGAATACGGGAATCGAGACGAGTAAGCTGGATACCGCTCCGCTTAAACCAAGATCATGCTGAATATTGGCTAATACAGGGGCAATGGAAGAAACAACAGGTCTTAGATTGAGTGATGCCATAAACAGTGCAACAACATATAGCCAGCGGTGTGCTACCTCATTCTTGTCTATAGGCAAACTCTGTAATGAAGATACACGATCAGGAGCTGCGTTCTTCGCGACTACTTGAAGAGTTGGGTTCGTATCGTTTCTCATGCAATTGGCTTCTTTCTATCAGAATTGGATTTGGCATGATTTATAGTAGCATGATATATTGGTTTTCATTAGATCCACTTCATACACATTTTTACCATACCACTTTAGAGTGAAAGGAGAACTCTATGCATTCCGAACAAAATGAAACGAAGACTCGGCAGGTCTATTCGTGGATCAGAGAGCGAATCATGCAAGGTATTTACAAAGCAGGCACCTCTCTTCCCTCTACGCGAGAATTAGCCAAAGAACTTGGAGCCTCACGAGCCTTAATTGTAGAGGTGTATGAGCAATTAATAGCTGAAGGATTTCTGGAAGGCAAGCAAGGCGCAGGAACCTTTGTAAAGGATATAGGTGCAATGAGAACGATGCAAACGATTCAGCTGCATTCGGAGGGAAAGCTCAATGAGCATAAGCACGTCGCTCCCGCTCGTGAAGATCGCCTAGACGAGATCGATTTTCGACCTAGCTTTCCTGCGCTGGAATATGCACCTTTGCAAAAGTGGAAAAGAGCTGAGCTGGACGTGTACCATGACCTCCCTGCATCGATGCTGGGATATCAGGAGGATCTAGCTGGTGATATAGGGCTGCGTCAGGCTATCTGTGATCATCTTCTTCATATCAAAGGTCTTCACTGTCTACCCGAGCAAATTATCATTACAGCGGGTGCAACTCAGGCGTTCTCAATACTTAGCAGGCTGTTATTAACGCCTGACAAAGCGATTGCGATCGAAGATCCAACCGCAACATTTATTCATAACATCTTTGCTAAAACGAAGGCGCAGGTGATCCCCGTACCTGTCGATCAGGACGGTCTATGTGTAGAGCAATTGCCTACCGATGTGACTCCCCAATGTATCTTTGTCACACCTTCTCATCAATTTCCGTTTGGCAGTATTTTATCGATCAGTAGACGGCTCCAATTGCTGGATTACGCTCGCAGCACGGGGGCTTATATTATAGAGGATGATTATGATAGCGAGTTCCGTTATGGAGGTATGCCTGTTCATACGCTGCGCGAGCTTGATAGCGAGCGTGTCGTCTATGTAGGGACGTTTAGTAAGAATCTGTTCCCTGCACTACGAATCGGTTATATGATTGCTCCACAGCAACTGATCGAGCCGATTATACAGCTCAAGCGTACTGCTGATATGCACGGTGCGACATTGCCGCAATTGACCCTGGCTCGCTTTATGAACGAAGGACATTTGAAACGCCATATTTTACGAATGAAACGTATTTATCATAAACGCAGAACGCATCTGATTCAGACGCTAAAAAACACCTTTGGAGATAAGGTTCAGATTACCGGTGACGCAGCAGGTTTACATCTTATCGCAACCTGGTCAGGGCATCATGCTAACCTGTTAACCGCAATGGAGCTGGAGCAGCATCGTATCAAAATCTATCCCGCCGAACGCTATACGATTCGCAAGGATCAGTACAATAACAGCCTTATTATGGGCTTCGGCAATGTGAATGAAGCTAAAATGTCCGAAGGCATTCAGACGCTGGCGTCATTTATATAGCTTGGTGAGCCGCGCAGTTAAGTTACATCTACTCATTATAAATACTCATTATAGAAAAAGAGGAAGGGTCTATGTCCTTCCTCCTGTATCGCTTGAATAACTCCATATTAGATACTTACAATAATAACTCCGCATAGAATAATGCCAATACCCATCCACTGTGTCTTGATCAGCTTTTCCTTCAAAATCCAGCCAGCCATCAATATTGTAATGACACTATACAAGGAAGTAAGGGCCGTCGTGCTTGTCGTATAATCTACCGCTTGTCCCTTATTAAATGAAAGCAGCGCTCCGGTATCGAGCAGTGCGGCTACAACCAGAATCATGCCAGTAGACAGGCTTATGCGTGGGAATTGAATTCCTTTCACACGTATCAGTAGAAGCGTACAGAAAAATTGTACGATCCGCGTAATCAGCACCGGAAGAATCACACCTAAATAGGGCGTAATGAAGCCGATTGCCCAGAAATAAATTCCCATACATATAGAGGCAATAACAGCTTCCGGTATGCCGGCTAATGTTACCTGTTGTCTATTGCTTTGAATCGATCTTGTTACGGTCAATACTCCTACGATCAACAGGACTACCCCGACAATGGAGTTGAAGGGTAAACGCTCACCGCCTGCAAAAGCAAGCATTGCAGTCACTACAGCAAATCCCGATCCAATCGGCGAAACGATGGACAATGTCCCCTTTTCAAAGGCTCGGTATAACAATAACGTACCTACAAAATTGACTACACTGATGCCGATCATGCTCATCCACACTAAGGGTAGAGCATCTGGTGTAGAAGTCGATTGGATAAGAATATACCCACCCAGCAAAAGTGAAGCGATGAACTGTATTCCAAGCAAAGCAGGCAAGGTTTGAAGCTTTCGCGTGGCCTGAGTAACTATAAAATCGGATAGTCCAAAGCAAAGTGCTGCAATCAGACCAAATATCATAATATTGCTCCTCCAGAGTTCACTTTCTGTCTATGTATCCGAGTTGCTTATGCTTGATACTTATGCTCGAATACCTTCTTTTCCATAAGCTTGTATAACAGAACCAGGCTAAGCATAAATAGACTTGCACAAAATACAAAAAGGGGTAAAAGCTCCACCTTATCGATAGGAAAGATAAAGGTCAATAATGGTATAGCGTACAGCGCAGGAATCCGTATATGAAAAAGGCGTGATATCACGATAATGCTAAGCATATCGATCAACGTAGCTAACAGCTGCGAATCCAGCTCTAAGAGCATAGTCGTACCTATCGTTGCAGACAGCGTTAGTGTAAGAACCTGCTTACCTGCTATTTTGACCGAGTAGCTTTGCTTTTGAAGTGATTCATACACCACGACAAAAAGAGGAGGAATCACCGCCAGCTGTTCATTTCCCATTATCCAGCAAATACCAAGCCAGCATAATGCAATGGCTAGAAAAATGATCATGTACTTGTATTGGATCATCGAGCTTGCCGGGAGATTCTTATGAAGCTGGAGCACTACTACTACAGCCATCAGGATCAGTGTGAAACTCAGGACAATCCATACCAATCCCCCGTCCTCTGTATGTACAGCGAGTGGCAATAGTCCTGTAGCAATAGCGGGTGCAAAATTAGAACGTATCGCTCGTAGAAACAACATCATCGCGATTAGAGTAAGGATTACTTTAACCGTAAAAGCGATCTGGAACTGATTTATGATCAGACCCATCATAGCGGTAACCGTCGGTGCAATGAAGATTACAGACGGACGTCTGATCCATCCCGGCTCTCTATAGACCCACATCGCAATGGCCATCGCTGCAACCTCAGGTAAAATAATCTCTGAACGTTGCAAAAACTCAGCCAGCCCTACCATGAATAGAATGAATGTTATGGCTATAACGTAAGCTATCCTGCCGGGTTGATATGATTTAGAATCTACTGCATTCATATGCTCTCCTCTCATTCCAACGTCAAGCCTGTTATTGCTAGATCATAGCTAGGATGGATATCTAGTTTGAATTTGTACAGCATGCTGTTACATTTATGCTAACATGAACATTTTGAATGGTTTAAGTACCACTAAGCGCCGTTTTCTTCATACCAATTTGCCGCTCTTTACTAGCAAGAGAATCCCTTTCCCCTCCTTACATCTGCTCCTCAGATTACCATCCACCTGCACACCAGCTATGACGAGATATAACGACATACTAAAAAGCCGCTACATCATAGCGGCTTGAATGTGAATATATGCTTACCGATCATTGCGAGCCTAGTTAACGCTTATTCAAAATCCCCAAATATGCAATCCAGGGGCCTACATCATCTCTGTACCTTTCCGACATCACCCTAACGATCTGTGCCATATGTGTAAAATCGTGAACTACCCACGCCGATAAAAGTTCTCTTAGCTTCACGCTTCCGAACTCGGGATGTAAGCCGATCTTTTCTAAATCAGGGTTGGCTTGAATAAGATCTTTGAGGATAGAGATATTGCTCATTCTAATGCTTTTGAACTCTTGCAATGCTTCATCCACAGTACGCACTGAATTTCTTTTCAAATGCGAGAACCGATCGAATGCAGGAAATCGGCTCTCTTCCCCTTGCATCACAATAGCTTCTACTCTTGGAATCCAGTTATATTTCTCTGCTTCAATAAAATGTTCAACTACTTCGTATGCATTCCACGTGCCTTCACCCTCATTACTTTGTAGCCATGCCTCTGACAAGCCTGCTAAAAAAGATTCCAATGTTTGTGGCGTACGTTCCAAAATCTCAATAGCCTCTGGTAAACGAAAATTCATGTTAATGCACTCCTCTCCAATCAAATACATTTCATAAATCGATCAATTACATATTACTATCGCTTGTATAATATCTTCTTTGGCGTTTATCTGTGTTCCTCCTTTTCTCTCTCCTTATCAATACATGTCACGTTATTGGAAAACATTTGCGATGCCAGGCAACAAGCATAGCTCTAATGGGTCTTGTACAAAAAACGAAATAGACCTAAGTCCAGTACCTTCTCCATCCGCAGTCAAGGTCTGTAATCCGTCCTTGGACAAGTGTATATTTATTTCGCAATTGGTATATTTCTTGAGTGACATATTATCCAGTCGGAAGGGGAACAGGTCAGTGAACGTTTTATTACGCATTGCCATGTATTTTTCAGTTACTATTCTTATCGTAGGAGGAGCAGGGGCATTAGGCTTCGTATATACAACCAATGCAGAAATGTCTCGATATGATCACCGTCAGTCTCCACGTCTGGAGTATGTAAGCATACCTGCATATGATCCAAGCAAGCCCACCGTAGCTGTGTTATTAGCTAACGATGTAACCGAGGTTTTTGATTTTCTCGTTCCGTACGAGATGTTTGCTCTCACAGACAAATATAACGTATTCAGTGTTGCACCAGATACGGAAATCAAGTCATTAACGGGTGGATTGGATGTCATTCCTCATTATTCCTTTGCAGACCTGGATCACAAGCTGGGCAAAAGTCCGGATATTATCGTGATCCCTTTTATGCCCATTCTAAATGAGCAGAGCTATGCTCCTGTTCGCGAATGGATTCGTAAGCATTCCAGTGAGAAAACGATTCTATTATCCATATGTAATGGCGCAGAGAATCTAGCGGATACTGGATTACTGGATGGGAAGCGTGCTGCGACACACTGGGGAGATATTCAGCGCTTGATCAAAACCTATCCTCAAATTCATTGGGTGCAGGATCAACGTTATGTGGCACAAGGGCATATTGTCTCTTCAGCCGGTCTTACATCTGGAATGGATGCGACGCTGTATGTTCTATCTCAGCAATTAGGGGAGACAGCAGCAAAACAGATAGCGAACGAGCTTCGCTACCCTTCTTACCATTATGTGAAGGAGCCAGCAATGCAGCCCTTCACCGCAGGGTTGAGTGATATTACATACATTCTGAATCAATCCTATCAATGGAATAAGACCAAAGCAGGCGTGCTGTTATATTCGGGTGCAGATGAATTAGACCTGGCGTCTGCCTTTGATACGTATGGAGCATCTGGAACCACAACGACCTTAACTATAGCGCGTGAGCATCAACCGATTGTGACCCGGCACGGGTTGAATTTGATAGCACGTTATAACATGAATACAGCTCCATCTTTATCCAGGATGATTGTTGTGGGCGCTGAAGCTGAGACTATGGCTGCTAAGGATGTGCAGCAATGGAAGCAATTGAATACGAAGACGGAATGGTTATGGCTGCACCAAAACATGTCGCAGAGATTTGCGATGGAGCCTGCCTTTGAAGATCTATCCAAACAGGAGGATATCATGACAGCTCGCTTCGCCGCCAAACGTCTCGAATACAGGGCGACAGATCATTTACAGCTAGAAGGAGCGCCGTTTTCCAAGGAGTCGTTTGGAATTCCGGTTATGCTTGTTGTACTTTCGCTGTGTATAGGTTATTTTTTAGATCGCCGATTATTTAAAAAACGAAAGTAGCTCGGGAGTTCGTATTCATTTGATTTAAAAAGAGAATACTGATTATGTCGATATATCATCGGCTAGATGAATAAATACCCCTTGAGCCATGTCAGGGGGTATTTCTCTAGCTTATTGCTCGGCTTTACTATTTTCTAAATTGATTAGGTGATAATCCTGTTCGTGCTTTGAAAAATTTAGAGAAGTTAGCTGGATATTCAAATCCGAGCTTATAGGCAATATGAGCGATCGGTTCTGATTGAGCTCTTTTGTTCGTTCTACAGCATACAAAAGCAATTCCATATCGATATTCCTGAAATTTTTACTATCTTGATCAATCATTTGCATGCCAGTTCGAATCGCGACTTTTTGAGAAGAGATATTGATGTCCCTAATAATAGCGTACACCCAATCTGCGTTAAGAGCTGAGAACGCATACTCCTTGCAAGCTAGTGCCGATTCTATGGCATAGCCTTGATGCCAGTATGCTTTTTGAAATGAGAATCCGATCTCTAAAATGCCTTGCCCTCGCCATTGTTGCATCGTTAGACCGCACTGACCTATCATTTCGTTCGTTTCTTTACATATGACAGCCCACAATCCGAAACCATAGTCTTCATATCGTTTGAGGTTTCGATTAAGCCATTGCTGTGCTTCTTCCACAGTAAATGCATGTCCATAAGCAATCTGCATGACCTCTTCATCGCATAATATTGTACATAAGGCATCCAAGTCGGACTGTACCATCTCTCTAATAAAAAGTCGCTTAGTTTCTAGCAATGATCATCCCTACCTTTGCTATTCGATACAAAATAATACGATTACTCGGTGACCATCCTACTGTTCAATTCTATTCACGCTGTTTTAAGTCTATTTTATACTAATCTTGATGTGGCTACGAAGAGAAACATTGTCTCTACTTGGACTGGAGAGTCAGGTATACTAGCTAGTTACAGTGTGCTACTTTTGCTTGTATGGATTTTTCCAATTACATTTCATATGATAGATTAGATGGTATACATGATTTTGTACATAGATTCAATATGAATAGGAGGCTGCTACATGAGTGAATCTGAATATAATATATATAGAGCAATAGCTGCTGGAGATATCGCCTTTGTAACAGCGTATCTCTCAAACGGTGGCGATCCTAACTTATTCGAACAGTCCAGTTGGACACTTTTGATGTTTGCTGTTGAATACGAGAATATAGAAATAATAGACCTGTTGCTTGCAAACGGAGCAGATATTAATTACACCTATAACGGCGGTTGGACTGCTCTACACCAGGCGGTAGATTTATCTATCGATGGAACCATGCAAACAGGCGGTTCTCCTGATGATGAACCCGTAGATATGATCAAGCACCTATTAGATCATGGAGCAGATGTGCATGCTACAGATTCAAAAGGAGAATCCCCGATTGATATAGCAAGGAGCTATGGGTCTGAAAAAATCGTCGGATTTTTAACCGAATATGTGCCAGTTCAGCTTGAGTAGTTATCCCCTATCTATGAAGACAACCGTACATATAAAAAAGCAATTCGTAGTGAATACGAATTGCTTTTTTGAATAGGCTTCGAAAACCCTTTATATCTAATTGTAATGTTCATTAATTCTAATTAATTGCAAAGCGTATTCTACCTAGCTTATCCCATGCAATCAAAAAAACCTGTTCTCCAAGTCGCATATTGAGGCGACCATCCGCATTCCTGTTTAACCTTATGATTCGATGCGCCTCTTTCCCAACCGTTTGCTCCAGATTGCATATCGGGTGCAGGCGCACCTAGAGCCTGAGCATAGATCGGTAACCATGCAGTCCCTTTTGCCGGCTCATCATCAACGATATTATACGTACCCGTTTGCCAGTCTAATGCCAGCAAAGCAGACCTTATAGCATCCTCCACATGGAGGAAAGAAGAGACTCCGTCTGTTGCAGCCATCTCCTTATGGCGTACCTTCTCTGCTATATCTCCATGTTCAGCATACCAGGTTGCCGGGCCATATAGCGTACCATATCGCAAAATGACATGCTTCGGTATTTCCTGAACTGCTTGCTCCAGTGCTAAAACTCCGTTAATCGTCGTACTTCTTGGCATTGCTGCATGTAGGTCTATTGCTGTATCTTCTGTCGCAGGAGTCTTACCCGGTTCATATAACCATGAAATGCTCTGCGCGATCATCTTCTGAACATTAGCTTGCTTGGCTGCATCGACTAAATTGCGAGTTCCTTCGATACGTATTCTTGCATTTTCTGCTGAGCTACCGCCGCTCAATGAAGTTAGCTGATGAATAACCACATCCGGTTGAACATGGCTTAGCACATTCATCATTTGCTCCCGATCAAAAACATCTGCAAGGACAGCTCGGGCTCCTGCTTGCTCGATAGATGACTTTTGCTCTTCTTTTCTCGTCATTCCAATCACTTCATGCCCTGCTTCGACGAGCTGCGGAAGTAGTAATTTCCCAATGACGCCACTTGCACCTGCAACAAAAATTTTCATACGTGTATTCCTCCAACATATCGAGATATTCTTTTTAAATACGCTGTATAGCTCACATGATTTAGAATAGCATGAGATATTGGTTGGTATAAGCTCCAATTTCAATACATTTTGATCATACCAATTTAATTTGAAAATTTTCAAAGGGGAAAGAGTTAGCGGGAAAGCTACACGATGTAATGAAGGTAGATGATAATACAGCCTTATAATAAACTACAGCCTAAAAACTATAACTGTCTAAAAATTACAACTTAGCTTAGAAATCACATGCCAACTTAGAAAAGTTATAAACTCAATCAATTGATTAACTCATAGCTCAATGCGTAGCTTCAGCAATGAGTTAGCCCGGATATCCATAGACTATATAACAGCAATGTATTGAAAATAGTACATAAAAAAAGGAACATCACAGCTAGCGATGCTCCTTCAAGTTGTGCCATATTCAATTGCTGAACATCCGATACAAAATAGTCGCTACTTCCTCACGTGTAATCTTCTTGTTCGGTTCGAACTTTCCATTATCGTACCCAATAAAATAGGATGTACTAGCAATCTCATCCTTTGCCCAGGCTGGAATAGCTGTATCATCTGTAAAGGAATGCGTAGCATTATGAACGGCATTCTCTATAGGCACTCTACCGATGATCTTAGCTGCTTCTGCGCGGCTTAAAATCTGATTGGGCTTGAACGTTTGATCTGGATAACCGTGAATGATATCAGCGCCTGCTGCACGCTTAATCGCATCCGCATACCAATCGTCTGGAGGAAGATCAGTAAAGCTGTTCTCGCTTTTGGTGTTCGGTAAGAGACCTGCTTTATCAAGCATAACGATAAACTCTGCTCTCGTTATCGCGGATTTGGGGCGGAAAGTACCATCTGTATATCCATCAATGATTCCTTTTCCAGCAAGCATATATACGGCATCCTTCGAGTACCGATCATCGATATCATGAAATACAATACGGTTCTCCACCTTTGCTGGCAGTAGATCGGTATGCTGCACGGTAGGTGCTGGCGATGAATCACCATGTGGCGCGATAAGCTGCGTAATATCGGGTAGATGATTCGAGTTTTTCTGATCCGTACGTACAACGATGAACCTTGCAGTGCTAGGTCCGCCTGCACTGAGAGTGTGAACCCATATTTTATAGCTTGTATCTGCGGAAAGATTGTCTATTTGGATATGCCCTGCTTTGCCGCTGTAGACCTCCTTCATCTCCCCTGTAGAAAGCTGTAGTCGGACGATCACTTTAGCATTGGCTTCTACATCATTCACATTCAGATCGATAGAACGAGTACTCTTGTTCATCACGTCAAATGTAAAGCCATTCGCTGGCAACGTAGTAAAGGACACAGGGTACGATTTACTCATTTCTGACATTGCATTTACCGCACGAATCCGATATTGGCTGTATTCGGTCGCGGATTGTAAGTGATCTATACGATAACTCGTGTCATTGGTCTCGGCGATCAGCTGATCATTGAGATAAATATAATATGCGGTAGCACCCTGAAAAGAATTAAAGGCTAGCGTAACGCCATCACTACTCATTTCTCTGACCTGCACAGGCTCACTCATCATCGGAAGGGGTACACCCATGCTACTCACTTCAGCTGCATGCAAGCTTTTCCCAGCAATGCCTTCTGCCCATACACGATACGTACCTAATGTATTAGGCGCAATCGCTTCTGTAGTCCAATAATTATGATCTACTGTGATCAATCCTTGGCTTGTCTCTACCCAGTAACGTACAGCGCCTTTGACTTCATCCCATTGTAATCTTGTTTCCGATTCGGATGAGGTGGCGCGGAGATTGGTAACAGCGTTTGGTAGTGTATGCAGTGTAACGGCAAGTGGCTTGGAAGCGCCGGATGAATTATAAGCAATCAATTCACCAGTTATCGACTCCCCTGCGTGTAAGCCTGTCACTTGAATGGAAGCATGGGCAGCTACAGACTGGAAGACCCTTCCCTTATACTGAAACTCATATCGATCCGCAGCCTGGGTATCCAGCTGGATCGTGACCCGATCTTCTTGAGGTAATAATGCGGTAAACCGTGGCTGCACAGGTAGCGTTGCTTTTGTAATATGTGCAGCTGCTCCTGTTCCACTTGCATTTACAGCTAATACATCCAGGTGATAGTCAGCTCCAGCTTCAAGATCAGACAGGTATACTCTTGTTCCTGTTTGTCTACCGATATAAGCACCATTGAGATATACATGATACGCCGCTGCTCCTCGGATGGGCTGCCAATCATATACTAAGCTATGATCTGTCACCTCAGACACACGAATGTCTGGCATAGCAGGTAACGTCCATACCGAGACATTACGCCATAGGCTATAGCCAGCTGCATTGGCGGCTGCAATACGGTAATGATATTCGGCTCCACTTTGTAGACCTGAATCATTGAAGCCGATCATATCAGGTGTATAGGTTGCTGCTGTAACGGAGGTGTACGTATCGCCAATGACGGTACCTTCTGCACCGATTCGAATCCCATCTTTCCGATCGTCACGGTACAGATCATAATAAACATCCCCGGTGACACTTTGCCAGCCTAATTGTAGGGCATCGGTTTCTACGTTGACTACATGTAAACCAGAGAGTGTCGGCAAGGCTCGGAAATTACGAATGCCGCTTAATCCTTCACCGGCGCTATTCAGACCATGCACCCGTAGAGAGTAATGAGCATTCGGAATAACGTTAAACGTTTGTGTCGTACCCTGGCTTTCCATTGTAGTTACCTTGATCTCTTGCTCGTCGTATAGCTCCCATACATACCGATCTACTCCAGGGATGTCATATACCGAAGCAGTCACGGTATTCTCTGTTCCTTCTACAGGTAGAATCGTAGCAATCCTAGCTGCTTCAGGACGAGTAGTTGCCTGTATTATGGTACGACTGGCTTTCCCAGAAGGGTTAGAGGGTTCTACGGATACCGAGTATGCAGTTCCCGAAGTGAGATTAGAAATCGTCAATGTATCCGATCCAGGTAAGAAGACGTTTCGGCGCATAAATACATCATTGATATAAACACGATAAGACAGATCGGCTAAGCGCTCTCGTAGCTTAATAGTTAAGCTATGCGGGTC
This sequence comes from Paenibacillus hunanensis, assembly GCF_014645615.1. Lineage (GTDB taxonomy): Bacteria > Bacillota > Bacilli > Paenibacillales > Paenibacillaceae > Saccharibacillus > Saccharibacillus hunanensis. Next base: position 104,481 of record NZ_BMMB01000003.1, read on the forward strand.
TGGAGAAGTAATCTGTATATCTTCTACAGGAACTGCATCCGGTAATGGTAAATATGTAAATGAACCTAATCGCTCTAGCGTTTGATTTCCAGCTCTATCCTGTGCTTTTACATATATCCACCAGCTACCTAGCTGATCGATACTCACATTAAAATTAGGGTCGACATCCTTCCATGCCACAACGCTGGAATCAGGCATGTCTGGATTGGGAGACAGGTAATATTGAACGTTAAGCTTGGCTGGATAATTATCCGTTACGTTAACAGGGATCGAAAATGGTTTTGCATAATAGCTATTCGCATACGCCGGATCAGCTGGTGTAGTGATTGTCGGCGGCGTGATATCGATATTGTTGATCTCAATCGTGCTTTGCGTGCTATTGCCCATATAATCTGTTGCTTTGAAGGTATAAGAGCCATTAGTCGCTGCAATAAACGAGGCAGTGTCCGAGCGTACAACTTTACCGTCCGGCAATGTAATCGAATCGATCCATATCGTTGCATCCAGTCCATGAACAGAAATCACTGTACCCGACCTCGTTGGATTAGAATCTGTTTGAGAGAGTAGTAGCTTAGGAGCATCATTGTCTAATAGCTCGCTCGTCTGAGTCGGTGAAATATTCCCTGCCTGATCTACAGCTGCCACATGCAGATAACGATCTCCTGATGCAGGCGTGATAGCCATTGAGGTGCTGGATGTCGAAATGTCTCCCGATATGATCTGGGTGTCCGGGTTGGCATCGAGCTTTACAATATATCCTTTAATACCAGATGTAACGGAAACTACCTTAGAATCCTGAATCGCACCTACTGTTCCATTCCGCAATTGACCCTGAATTTTATAAGCATATTCTGTACCGGTATCACTTGCAGGTGTCCAATTAGCTATAATTTGCTTACTACTACGAGCAAATGAATAGCCGAGATTCGTAACCGGATTAGGGATTGCCTGATCTGTAGCTTCACTATCGGTAAAGGAAGATTCAAAACCTGAATAAACCTGTTTCCCATCGCGATAGATGTTGGCTCTTTCCGCATAGCCAAATTTCAAATTATCAATGTAGACTGATCCATCTGTCTTCCACTGCATGGATGGAAAAACGCCGTATTTCATCAGATTATAATACGTCAATTGAGAAACCTGTGTATTCATGGAATAGGTTCGCCACGTACGGTCAGACGGAATAGTACGCTCCGGGAATACAAATGCGCCCTGGTTATGAGATAGCACACGTTCGCCAACTCCGAATGCTTCAACTTTTGGGGTGACTGTCTGCCCATTCGGCCATGCTACACTCCACGGTTGAGACTGACCCGGTACGCGTGTAAAGGCTTGATTTGTTTGCGACCATTGATATTGAAGCAATCCGTACGTATAATCCTGTGCTCTGGACGAGACAACAGTACGAACTTGACCATCTGGTAGATAAGCGATACCATTAGCTGTTTTTATACGAAAGGTTTGCGGTGCATTATTCCAATTCACCGCTTCTGCGTATAGTATATTTTGCCCGTGATCATCTATCATATCAAAGCCGCGATCATACCAGCCTGTACCCGCCGCAAACTGCATCCAGTTCGTTCCTTTGGTACTCAAAGCATCAAATTGAACGCTGATCAGCGCGTCATCAGGCAAGCTTCTTCCACGTAGTGAAAAACGGGATGTGATTGCCTTGGTATCTGGATAGTCATACAGATTGCCCTGACTATTCGTGATCGTATCCTGTAGCGAAGCGACTCGACCACTACCGATAGGGTTGGTTACAATAGACTGATTACCATTCCCACGCCAGTAAAAATCAGGAGTTTCCTCACCCGATTCAAATCCGGTCGAAGTCAGAACATCTTCGCCAACCATCGGCACGGAAAACTCCAAATAAGCTGCATTTCCTTGGTTCGTGATTTTCGTAATATTCGCCTTTACTTCAGTCGCCGCCGAAGCGACCGGGCCAAATGCCGACACCAGAATTAGTGAGCACAACGAGGTTTGGAATAACTTGGGTACAAATAAACTTTTCTTGTATTGAATCATAGCTTCTTGCTTCATTCCGCTCTCCTCCACATAACAAAAAAAGCACCTCGCACGAATAGTATATAAACTATCCAAGTGCGAGGTGCTTCCTCGTTCATCATTTAATTACACACATCATACTTTATTTTCCGAAAAAAGAACAGCTAAAATTTAATCGCTAAATCATCCTTTCAATCTCATAACGAACGACCAGCTCCATAGTGGATCTCAAATGATAAAATCGCTCCATGAGCCGATGGTGTATGCCTAGCGTATTACCAATCACACCTAATATAGAATCATCCACATGTGGCGTACTCCATGCAAACAATTGCTGATACAGATCAATCATCGATTCGCGATTAGGCGTAACATATCGAAGTGGGTGCGGTACATGCTCTAATTGGAGCTGAAGCAAGCTGTGCAATACGTCAAAGCAATGCTCTGCCGATCGTTTGGATGGATCTGAGGCATCGGCAGCTTGCCCTCCGTTCCGTACAATACGTTCCTGATCGTCACGGTCTACCTTATCTTTCAGACCAAACGCATGCTTCAAATCCTGAATGAGCTCTGCAAAAGTTAATTCAACAAGCGGCATAGACATATACGCCCACCAGTGTCCACCAGTTCCATTACTGTACAGCTCCCAATCCGTATCCCATAGAATCTGCTTGATCTGATCCTTTTGTGCAGGTCCATACATCGCAATGCCCAGTACCAAGCCACCATTGCAATCGATCGAAGCTTGCTTGCCCCATGCTAACAGCTTCGGAACCATTTGCTCCTCAGGTGCCCATTGTACACACAATGCTGGCAGTAGCTCGGGAAACAGAGCCTGTCCATACATCTGATCGAACAACTCGACTATTCGGCTATAGTGATGATCATACGGCATATGAAGTAGTGCCAGACAGGCATCCTGATCGTTAGATACTACGCAATCCACTATATATTCCGATGGCAGCGGATAGCCCATATACGCAAGAATATGGAGGATACCATCAGGTGCATTCTCCCTCAATCTACCCTGCTCAAAGCTATATGCGTATAATTCTGCTGCTAGCTCCATATCTCCACAGCGCATAACTACCTGAAGAATCGGAACATACTGCCAGTCCTCTGCATGCTTCTTATACCACTCCAGCAATACCTTCGCATCATCAGCATCGCCAGATGACGCAATCACATCGCAATAGGATTGAATGATACTACTATCCAAAGGAACCTCTGAGCGAAATAGCTCGATTAACCGCTTCGTAGGCTCAATCATCGTATAGCTCCCATGATGCTCTGAAGCGTCACAACATTACTATGAACTGCCATAAGGTATAGCACATCATTCAGCTTTTCTTTTATTAAAAACATCTGTCTTCTCATTAATCTTCCTCTTTCTCATCATCTGCATGATGCCAAATCACATTGCAATCTGCCATAACCTCTGGCTTATAGCGCATACTGTCCTCTTCCGTAATTGGACGAATCACTTTACAAGGCACACCTGCTGCTAGAGAATGAGCAGGAATATCCCGAGTGACAACACTCCCTGCTCCAATGACGCAGCCATCTCCAATCGTAACTCCACCACAAATCGTGACATTGGCTGAAATCCAGACATCATTGCCAATCGTAACAGGCTTAGCATAACAAAGGGGCTTTTCTTCTCCATTTTGATCCAGCATTCTTCTACGTTCAGACGCAATCAGCGGGTGAATGGGTGTAACAATCGTCACATTAGGCCCAAAGCTCGTATAGTCGCCAATCGTCACCAGCGCATCATCCTGTATCGTTAAGTTATAATTAGCAAAGAAGTTCCGTCCGATACGAGTATGTACACCATAATGAAAAAATACAGGCCCCTGTATAAAGCTAGCTTCGCCTATGTGCCCAAGTGCCTCCTGCAAAATACGTTCCCGATCTTCAACCTCGTCCTCAAACGTCTGGCTATATTGTTGACTTAGCTTATGCGCCTTACGTTTCAAGGCTTTTAAATCAGGATGTGCAGGACTGAACAAAATACCTTGCATGATGCGATCTTCTTCCTTCATCGATGTTGCCTCCCTGGCTATCTGTTATCATTACTGTTGCATTAAAGCCATACTATATACACTATCCTTGCAGGCTAGCCCCAATCACTCTACATCATCTAACCACGTGCATCAAAATAGATTACCTTCAAATTGATATCCACATGAAGCAATCGCATCCTCTCCTTCATGGACAGAGTTAGATGAATCTTTACTTCCAATGCGCTGGACGATTGAGCGCTTCTGGCAGCCTCGTATCTGCATTACCTCTAGCAGAACTGATCTGAAACTGAGTTAAAAATAAGCTTTGTGACAGATCAGCACCAGCTAAGTTGGCATCCCGCAAATCGGCACCGATCAGATCAGCTCCACTAAGATCAACATCCTCTAAGTTCGCCGCAATCAGAAGCGCTCCTCTCAGGTAAGCTCCTTGCAGCTCCACTTTCCGTAGATCCGTCGCGACCAGATCGGCTCCACGACCAATGCGCTTCTGGCGTGTAGCTTGTGAACGCTGTTTTGGACTTTGCTTATGCTTACGGCGCGCCTCAGCACGTACTAGCTCACTCGTTTGAAGGAGTACTACATCTACTTTCTCTCTATGCTCCATTGTATTGATTTGTACCATTTCTTCCGGGCGTAGGAGCGTATATTGTTCTGTCTGATCAAGAAGCGCCTGTAGCTCGCGCTGAATCGATGCAGCTGCTGGCTGACGTAACGCATCTGTCAGATGCCACAACAATTCATGAAGCTGTAGCATAATGAGAAACACCTTAAACATGGTATCCGCCTGTTCCGGTATCACCTTCCAATCCATTCCGCGATAGGTGATTTGCGATACTTTTTGACCTGCTCCAAAGCAATCGAATGAAATGCAGCCTTTTAACCCTCGTTGATGTAAAGATTCATGGATGGAACAGCGACAATCGGATTGTAGATATTTGCAGGGCTGTCCAGCTGCTTTATCCATCGGGAAGCCCTCGGAGACAGAGAAGTTTAACGCAACACAGCATAAGCCAAAGCATTGTGCGCAGTCTGCCTTGAGATGTGCTCTATTATCATTTTCGGTAGTATCCATACTTGAAATAGCCAACCTGTTCACCTCAGTTATGTATAGTTCGATGTACGTCCAGTAGTTTGTAAATGTTTACATTTATTGTAGGCATCATCATCCTATTTGTCCATGTATCATAGGTATAGCTTACATTACAATTTTGTGCTATGTAGATGATACAATGGGAGTATCTCTTATCAATGACATTACTTTAGATAAAGTACATACGTAGAAGTGTTCATCCATTCTATACGATTGGGAGGAATTGAGAATGAGTCTGTCATCTTCTTATCTACGGCAAGTTAAACTAAATAGGCAACGAATAACTACATTGGAGAAGTATCCGTTTAATCTTCCTATTATACAACATCTTGATCAATTGGATTTTCATCCGAAGGTAACGTATATTGTGGGTGAAAATGGAATGGGCAAATCGACCTTGATGGAGTCTATTGCTGTATCGTGGGGATTTAATCCAGAAGGTGGAACAATCAATTTTTCATTTTCTACGCGTGCGACTCACTCTGAGTTGTTTGAATACATTCAATTGATTCGCGGTACTCGGCGTCCTAAAGATGGTTTCTTTTTTAGAGCAGAAAGCTACTACAATCTCGCTTCAACAATCGACGAGCTGGATCTTCAAGTATCCTTTCAGCCTCCAATCAGTGCATCCTACGGTGGGCGCTCCTTGCATGAGCAATCACATGGCGAATCCTTTTTCTCTACATTTATGCATCGGTTTGGCGGAAATGGGCTATACCTGCTGGATGAGCCAGAGGCAGCTCTGTCGCCATTACGTCAGATGTCCATGCTGGCGCGGATTCACGAGCTTGTTCAGAAACGATCACAATTTGTGATCGCTACTCATTCTCCAATTTTAATGGCTTATCCGGATGCAATCATCTTTAATTTGACGGCTGAAGGTATTGAAGTACAGACGTTAGAAGAAACGGATCATTTTCTCATTATGAAGGAATTTCTTAATAATAAGGATAAAATGCTAAAGCAGCTATTCGATGAGACGAACGACTAAATTATGAGCAGACTCTACTTTTCTGTTTTAGTATATTCGTGTGCTGAGTACACGTTGAAATAAGACGTAAATGAACTGGAGCCTGCGAAGCAAAATACCAGGCAAGGCGTGATAGAATTAACACGTATCACATCTTGCCTGGTTGTATTAATGGTATAACCTATCTACAATGCACGAATAAAGTTGATTTTACTGAATTGAAAATACTTCCTTCTTCAGCAACGCTTCTGGCTTTTTACCGATAGGGTCTTTATGGAAATAATCGCGAATCACGCCATCCTTCAGATAGTTGGCGATCGATACCATAATCATCCCTTGATCCAGCGCTAGATATGCCTTCGCCAGCTCGCCTGTCTCAACATTGACTGAGTCATAGAAGCCATAATTACTCAGCATATTGAAGCTTTTCAATGCCTCAATATTTTTGCGAGCATCCTGAGGAGCATATTCTAATGCGAGGAAGGTCGCATGTGCTGTAACCGTTGCGCCATCTTTATAACCGGAAGTGCCGAGAGGTGTCGCTGCAAATTCGCTGTAGCCGCTTGGTGTCGCGGAAGGTGAGAAGCCCCATGCGCGATAGCCTTTTTCCTTTGCATAAGCGATTTGCAATTGGACATGACGCTCGTTGTTTAAGCCAAGTGCCTTTTTACCAAGCACCTTCTCCTTAATAACCATGCCTGGCATCAATGCTTCAAACATACTGCCGCCCCAGCTCGGAACGAACTTTTTCCCTTGATACGTATAGTGCCCTTCAAATACATTCACACCGTCATAGTTGACGTTTTTCCCTTCTGGAACTTGAGATTGCCAGTCATATTCTGCTGGCATCGTACGAAACATTTTCCACCAGTGATCCTGCGGCACATCGCCTTTACCGATAGCGATATAGCTGGCTACGCGTGGCTCGGTATAAAATGCACCATAATGATGCTCGGTTAGCGCTCCTTTGGCAACATCGTAGCCACCACGGAATTGTCCAACCTCTGGATCGTACAGCGTAGTATAGTTCATATTGTTCACGAGCTTGCTAGTCTGTCCATTCAGCTCCTTGTACGCCTGTCCGACAACGATCAAGCCTGCGGACATCCAGCCATTATCGACCTGCGATATAAATTGCCCCCAATCCTTTTTGAGTGAACCATCGTCTGTGTTGTACCAGTTATAAAAGAGACCATTCCACTTGTCCAGTTTCTCCAATGTATTCAGCGTTGTTTGCAGACGAGATACTGCTTCCTTCTTAGTAATGATGCCCATTTGCTGTGCGGATACGGTACTCATCATGTACATTGCAATATTGGTTGGAGAGGTGCGCTTCGCTTCCTCAGTTCCTTTATCTGTCGTACGTACTTCGTCGTAGGTCATACCGGTTTTCGGATCGGTATAATCCTGAAAATATTTATACGTTTTAGCTGCAATCGCTTTCAATTCCGAGTTGAATCCAGGTGGTTTTTTAGCATCTGGTGCCGCCGAAGCCATAGGAGTTAAAGTGACGTTCGCCATCAGACAAAAAGTGAGGATCATACTGAATATCTTTACTTTTCTCATGCTTTTTCTCCTCTCAAATATAATTTGAAACGTTTCGCATTTATGATAGCATGACTCTATATGGGAGGTAAATAGTAAATTGTAAGCGTTTACTAAAAACATTTATAGGCGTTTTGGTTTAGAGGGTAGTTTATAATTGATGCGAAACGTTTCATTTTTGGTACTGAATTGATGTTATGTCATTAGCTTTATATACAAAAAGGACAGCCCTCTACAGGCTGCCCTTTTCCCTACTTTCGACTTCAAAATCAGTTACTTGTATACTTCACCCAATCATACTCTGCATACAGAGGATTCGCGCCATTGTAAGGTCCTAACCAATCATCTACGCCGGAGCCATTCCACAGGTTCATCATGATCTGACCTGGTGTAGTTGGGATGTTGCTGGTCGCTGTATGCTTGAGTACACCATCCACATACCATTTGATCGAGCCAGGCTGCCAGTCAAACGCATAGGTGTGGAAGCCTTGAGAAGCGTCAAAGCCCAGATTAATCACTTTCTCATGGTTACCTACGCCGTTTGTATAATAGTTGAATTGTACTTTAGTGGTGTCTTTGCCCAGGAATTCGATATCGATCTCATCCCATTGTGTACCGTTAGCAGGGCCAGTGTACGTGAAGAATGAGGATACGATACCTGTATTTTTGGCAGGCTTCATGCTGACTTCGTACTTACCGTAGCCGTATTTGTTAGTAGTACGGTATTCGCCGCAATCGAACTTGTTCTGTGCAGAGCTAGTCAGACCGAGTCTCATTTTGCCATCGCTGGTGAAGCTGACATTATTCCCACGCCATGTGCAGTTAAACATATTGCCGTTGGAATAGCCGTCTGCTTTTTGCCATGTGCTTGGGTTAAAATACGTGAGGGGCTCCCAGAACACCGTTGCTGCGAATGTATTGGCAGAGAAACAGAGAGATAGTACACCTGCGGTTAACAGAGCAAACCATGATTTTCTTTTCATACAAAACCTCCAATAATATAGTAAATGTAACGGATAACTGTGTTTATGCACCTCATCGAGATAACGAGTTGGAAGCGATCCTCCTGAGTATCTTCGATTAGTGTTCGGTTAGTGAATGTGTATTCATCTTGCTTAATCATCTATACACATCTCATAAAATAGAGCTTGTCTGTGCTTAGCATCTTGCATGATTTAGATGCTGCATTATTCGCTTGCAGGCACTTCGCTCACTGGCGCGCTATCTGTTGTCGTTCCAGCTGGAGCAGCTTCATCTGTATTCGATGCTGGCTCAACAGATATCGGGCTTGTCGATGATGCTGGCTGTTCTGTTCCACTATTCTGCTCTACTGTAGCCTCATCTGGATGGGTCACAACAGGAACGGACTGCTCTTCTGCTGCCGCAGCACCTTGCGCTTCCGTTGGAATGGCTGCCAGTCCTGCATTGGATACGAATTGCCATGCATCCAGATTGAACAGGTTACCGCCGCCACCGGTAAATACGAGATACAGATTATGAATACCTGTTGCATTGCTGATATTCGTCTGCACTTCTCTCCAGTTCTGTACGCCGCCTGTGGAAGGCACTTGCAGTGTACCTACAAGAGGACCCGTTACACTATCCAGTCGTACTTCGATGTTGCCGCCTACGGTAGAAGCTACCGTTGCTTTGAACGAACGAGCACCTGCCGAGCCGAAGTCTGCTCTGCCGACAGCGATCCAGTCGCCATTGTTGATATTCGTTACATTCTGATTGTTAAACGGTCCACTTGCCTGACTTGCTTCTGTGTTGATTCCAGCTTGCCAGCCGATCGTCTCTGCTTCCACACGTGTATATGGATTCAGATTGAACAGCTGCGGCACGCCTGTCATATTCGCCTGCACCTCAGCGATACTACCGTCTCCGTTATGGAACAGCTTGTTAATGTGCGGAGAACGATAGCCCTTGCCATCACCAATCTGTGCTTTACTTACGGTTTGAGCATGATACACGACATACCATTGATTGTTGAAGTTAAATACAGCATGGTGATTGTTACCGCCTACTCCGAAGAAGGAGTATGGATTTTTTAAGAAATGACCTTTGTACGTGAACGGCCCCATTGGGTTATCGCTCACCATGTAACCAATCTCACCTGCTGGATATTGCGATGGATGGCTACCCGCAAAGTTGATGCAATATGAGTAGTAGTATTTACCGTTGTATTTGTGAATACCCGAGTCCTCGAACAGGTACGGTGCATCGATGGTGCTTGCACTGCCACTCACGCTGATCATATCAGCACCGAGCTTGATCACACGTGCGGTTTTTGGATTAGCGATGGAAGCTGGATCGGATTCATTCGGAATACCGCCGCCACTATACAGATAGCCTGTACCATCATCGTTAACAAGGACAGCCGGGTCGAACAGCCATTTTACGCCAGACATACCTGGTGTGTTTTGAGTCAGCAACGCTTTACCGAGTGGATCTGTCCACGGACCGATTGGCGTATCAGCGGTCAGTACACCGATGCCTGCGCCGCCATTAGCAAAGTACAGGAAGAATTTATCTTTGCCGTTGATTTTTTTATAGGCTACTGCGGGTGCCCACGAATTAGCAGCCCATTTGGCAATTCCTTTGCCATTGTTTTTATTGTTAGCACCGGCAACCGGAACAGTTCCATGATCTGTCCAGTTCACCATATCCGAGGAAGAGATGACCTGTACACGATCCAGCGCACTAAAGTCATTTTCCTTAACGGTTCCGTTGCTGTTGTATACGTATGTATCACTCGACATGTATACATACACTCTGCCATTGTAGACGAGCACATACGGATCGGCTCCAAGCTTATGATCCATCAGCGGATTCGCATTTCCCGGCAGCTTGGCGAGTGACTTGGTAGCTGCTTCTGCACGTAAGGAGGAAAAGGCACCTAACAATAAAATGAAAGACATGAGTACGATGAGACATTTACGCATCCTGAACATTACATAACCTCCATTTCGAATTTTGTTAACGCTTACAAAAACCATGTATAAAAGCATTCTGTAAAAGAAGAGTGCCCACCGGTTGACATATCTGCACGGTTTTACGCATTCATTGAGAAATGATAATTATGTAATTAAATTCAAAATAATGGTTATTACCGATTTGAGAAAATCATAGCATGGTCTATTTTATATCTCAACATCATTAAAAGGATGCGACTTATTAGCGAAATTAATGACGCATAATGCTGTAATATCGGGCATTCAGGTACAATTATATTTTCATATGATTATGTCCGTTGAATAATATGGACTTGCATTTGTCTAGCTTTTCCTCTGAGAAAAGGTTATAGCGATCACCATCATCGCTAATAAAAAAGCCAACCCTCCGCTATGGAAGATTGACTCTTGAGTTGATAAAAGATTGCATGAGTTACGAGTTAGCTGTTATGGATGCACGCTCAGCATTACAGCCGTATACAATGATATCGCGGAGCAGACTAGCAATCCAAGCGATGTCCATACACTGCGAAAGCGAACGAGCATCCACACTCCTGCGAGCACGAACGCTAATGCCAGCACTGCGATTGCTACGCCTGTAAATGACCAGCCAAGCTGTACTAATCCATATAAGCTCGCCTGTCCAAATGGCTCATAAAACAATGTCCATAGCGGAGATAGCGGAATAACTCCACTCTCTAATGCGGCTACTAGATCATGCGGTGGCGATTGATTCGACAGATAGGCAGTACCGACTAGCACCAGAAAAGCAAGAATCGTTTCCACCCGTAACCAGCGTACCGGATTCCACTGCGGCTGCCGTGCCAGCTGCCCTTTTAACAAAAAGCTATTCGTTGCTGCCAATGCTGTTAAGGGTAACAGTAATGCGTGCTTAATAAGCAGTGCCTGTCCAAACGGAACTGCGAGACTGGCTGCATAATTATCAGTGAAGGATAGCATCATCAGCAAGCCAGACGCAATCGCCGCAACATAGCAGATCATCGCAAACGGAGACATCCAGCTTAGCCATGCCTGCCAGTTCTCCGGCCGCTTCGTACACCACGCCACGACAAACAGCACACCCAGCCATATCGTCACACTAAGCAGATGAACAGAATGGGTAAAAAAGCCGGTAAAGCCATACAGACTGGATGAATGACTGGTGTAACCGATCCCGGCAAGCATGCCGATCGCCAGTATAAGACCGATGGCAGATTGTAAGCGCGGACGCTGATTCCATACGCGCTGGTGTAACAAAATGATCAGTAAAAGCCCACAAATGAACGTAATCAGCCAGCCATGCCCGGCATTATAGCTACCCAGCACATAGGCAAGCACGAAGCCAAACGTATAATCAAACTCCGTAACGAAGAAGTAAATTACTTGAAGCATCGGCGCAGCAGATAAGATCATAATGCCGATAATCATGCCAGCTACTGCCTTTTTCGGCATATAGATGCCTGGTTGAAGCGATGGATGAATAGCGCCGAGCAGTAGTGTACCGAGTACGAGGGATAGACAGATATATAGGATTAGATCAGCCAGCATCATCCCATAGAGCACTATGACTTCCTCCGCTTACTAATGGTTGCCACAGCTGCGATAATAGCAATGAGAATAACGGCGATCGTAATAATCCAGGTGGCTGGAGATACACTTTCGCTATCCCTTTCATCATCTGAGGCTGCCGCAGCGCCACTTGATGCTGGCTTCTGATCGGTCGTTGCATCATCGGCTGGTGTGGTTTCCGTTTGTGCCGAAGTGGTCGGTGCTGGACTCTCTATGGATGCCTCCCCATTTGCAGAAGAATCACTTGCTTCACCGGAGCTGCTATCTGTAGAGGATGTACCGGTAGATGAAGATGACTGGTCTGTATTCTCTGCGGCTTCACTCGTGGTGTCCGATCCAGCAGCTAAGCTGCTTGTAGCTTCATTCGCTGCCGCTGTTACGGTAAAAGCATAGCTTCCCTCAATCGGGTGACTATCTTCGCCGACAATTTTCCATTGAACCGTATAGCTACCGGCGGTCAATGGTTCAGCTGGCTTACCAGACATCGAGGAGCCATCCACCTTAATATCGTTGATCGTGACAGCCCCATTATTGGAGGAGGTCACTGTAAATGAGCTAAGCTCCGCAATCGGTGTGTTAAAAGTCATCTGAATTTCGTTCACTGCTTTCTCTACCTTCGCATCTTTAGCGGGTACAGCACGTTCAAGACTCGTATGAGCCGAGGCGGTCAATGGGATCGCCACCCAGAGTAGCATCATGCCAAGGGCAGTGAATATGATTTTACGAGATAATATTGAAAATAAGGACATGGTGGAGCTCCTCTCTATGCATGGGATTAGTAAGCAGAATTTTTCGGAAGTGCATACTTTCAGAAGTGCTACCCTGTACATCATACTTAACGATTATGCCTGTAGTGGAATTATCATATGCTGTTCCTCTACCAGCTCTGGTACATAGGTGCGTTCACGCAGACGAATTTCCTGATCATTCATCATCACTACAGTGGAGGATCGTGTCCCGTATCGGGAATCTTCACTCCGAATGAAGATCGAGGATAGTACACGTTCCCATTCCAGCGGAACACCCGTAGCCGGTAGCAGCTCGTCTGCTGGTCGGTCAGCTAGCTGGAGTAGATGAAATAACGCATCACCTAACGGCTCTATCTCCTCAGCAAGCGGAGACTCTAATAGCTTTTGTAAGCCGGCTTTGCCCCGCTCCACCTTGGGCCAACTCGTATTGAGCAGATGATTACTAATACCATAAATGCCACGTTCCAATCGCTGTGGCTGCTGGCTAATATTAGAGTAGTAATACAGCTCATGGCGGTCACCTGCAAGCAGATTGTAGCCCGGATAATCCTCTGCATACTTATGAATATGCTCCATATACGCCTGTGGAGTATCATCTCCGGTTAGAAAGTTAGCGACTAGCTCTCCTCTTGAGCGTTTGCCTTCACTTTGCTCCAGCGGATCACGATAATTCGTTAATCCAGCAAATCGTCCTCGATCGGATATACCGAGCCATGTGCCCAGCTTCAATAGATCACGTCCAGCAATGACATGCGGAGCATCTGACCAGCGATGAACCGATGCAGAGGGACGATCATAGAATTCATCCCGATTTGCAGCCACAAGCAGTGGATATTCGGGATGGATGCCATAGGCAAATAAAATAAGACACATGCAATCATAGCTCCTTCAACTTGAGATTCGTATGTACCGTGGTGATGGCAAGCCCTTTTTTATTTTAGCATAGGTTGTCCCGTATGCTGCACAGAGAATGATGACAGATGGCATGAATAACGATACACAAAAGCCGCATACTTCTGAGAAAATAACTTTTCATGAATCCTCATGCTCTCAGAATAATGCGGCTTTCGTGTTATCACTTTCTTTTACCACCTTACAAGCGGCTGAATACAATATATTTTAATAGTCTAGCACATTAAGATTGGAAATAACGCGGAATCATCGTCTCGAATGATGGGAATGCGTATACGATCTTCGCTGCATCCTCGGCAGTCAAGCCCAGTGTGATGAATGGAGTCAAGCTATTGATGATCTCCAGTGCTTCCTGACTGTAAGCAGTTGCTCCTACAAGCTTGTTGTCTGTATCATGGATGAGTGTGAGATGCGCATTCGCTTCACCGCGTCCGGCAAAGTCCCATTGCTTGCCTAGCTCCATCGGCTGAACCTTGTATTGATCACCATGTGCTTCCGCTTCTTCTACCGTAATACCAACCTGTGCGATACGCGGCGCGGTAAAGGCAATCGTAGCGATCGGTGGATATTGAATCGGCTCATTCACTTTGCCAAGCAGCTTACCTGCCAGATATTTTGCTTCAAATACCGCAGTCGGCGTGAGTCTTGGCTGCTTTTTATCGAGAATATCGCCTGTCGCATAGATATGCGAGGTGGAGGTTTGAAGATATTCATTCACTTCAATCCCGCGCTTGTTGTACATAACCCCTGCTGCTTCTAGCTGAAGCGGTTCAACGTTAGGGATACGTCCTGTTGCATTCACGATCAGACCTGCCTGTAGCTTCAGCCCGCTTTCCGTTTGCAATTCCAGCCCGGAGCCTGCTTGCTGTACTGCGGTTACCTTTTCATTGAAGTGGAACTGAATACCGTCCTGCTTCATTTTCTCCGTCAACTGGCGTGCATACGGCTGGTGGAAACCATTCAGCACACGATCCGATACCTGTACGATGTGTACACGAGAGCCTGCACGGGAAGCGATCGATGCGAGCTCCATCGCCACATAGCCTGCACCGATCAGGACGATGTCCTCTGGCAGCTCCGGTAGATACAGGAATTCATTACTTGTGATCAGCAGCTCTTCACCTGGAATGTTGAGTTCAGCCGGGCGCTGTCCTGTGGCAATTACGATCGTCTCCGCCGTATAGCTCGTTCCAGCCACCTCAACCGTATGTTCATCTGTAAAGCGCGCTTCACCGCGAATGATCTCGATGCCCGCTTTTTTCAGATTGGCTTCCATTGTTTTCGGCAATTCGCCGAGAATTTTATTTTTATGCTCCATCAATTTACCCCAATCAAGCTTAAATTCACTTTGCAGGCCTGCTGTCTCCAGTAGCTCAGCATCCTCCATCAGCTTGATCGGTCCATCCAGAATGATCTTAGGATTGCAGCCGTAGTTCGTACATACACCGAGGATTTTATCGCGTTCAATAATAGCTACCTTTTTACCACTCATACTTAGCGGAAGTGCGGCATTCCATGCTCCCTGCCCGCTACCAATAAATAGAATATCAAATGCTGTCATCATGATTCCTCCTCTGTTTCATTTCACTTAAAATTAATTGCGCGTGATTATTATTATGATCAAAAAATTTTGCCAGCCTGTTTTACATTACCCAATTTATTCACCATGCAATAATATTCAGCAAGAAAAATTCCATTGGTGATATCCTCCGTGCTTCAATCGTTCCATCTCCGCGCATACTTATTCTATGTGAAAATGACGCAAAAAGCCTGATGTATAGCGCTTTGGGTGCGCTCTACTCAGGCTTTTTATATTTATATAACAGAATGATGAACAGGGATCAAAATGGAACCCTCACGACGACAACGACTGGTTCGCTTCCTGAATCAAACCGTATTTTACAAAGCTCTTGTATAAACCATCTTCCTCGACCGTATCGGTAATATCATCTGCGATCGCTTTTAAATCCGGCTTGGCATTACCCATCGCGATGCCGATCGCACAATATTCCAGCATCTCGGCATCATTCATACCATCACCAATAGCGAGCGTATCTACCTGTGACTCTTGCAAATGCTCAAGCATATCCGCAATCGCAATCGCTTTATGAATACCCGGTATCATGAGCTCACCGCTATCTTTACCAAAGATCGGTACGGTACACTGAATAACTTCGAACTTACCGCTAAATTCCTGCTGGATCACTTCAAATGGCAGGCTACTCTCTAAAAAACACACCTTGTTCACATCGTCCTTATACAGATCAGTCACACCGTAGGTCAAGCCTTCGATAAAGGGATGCGGTGCTTGCTCCATCCGCTGCTTAGCTAACGGATCGTTCTCCATATCCCCATAGATCAGACGCTCCAGCTGAAGACGAAGTCCACTACTCGCGTACAGTGCTGAATTCGATTCCAGATAAAAGTGAACACCATGCTCGTTAAAAAAGTCCACCATATGGCGCACATCCTGAGGCTGCACCTTTTTGTGATACAACACCTGCTCATCAAGCTCTACATAGCCACCGCCTGCACCGATCAATCCATCAAAGCCAATCTCCCAGATCGAATCGTAAATCTCTGCTTTGGAGCGTCCTGTACATAAAAATAACAAATGTCCGTTCGCTCTCGCCTGCTGGCAGGCAAGCTTCGCCGAGGATGGCACAGTACCGTAATCATTCACCAGCGTACCATCGATATCGATAAAAACTATTTTCCGTGTAGACGGCTCGTTTCGCTTTGTCACTTCAGATATAGAGGTTCCTTTTGCTTGTTGCATCGTATCGCACTCCTGACTATGAGATGATTCGTAATAATTTAGACCTGCCCAACTAGCGTTATAGCGAGTATCCATATACGGCAATCCAAAATGGCAGATAAGCATATAAAATCGATCAAACGCATGATACATCGTCGATCATTCCGCCAAGCAAACAGGCCATTCAATAGATAATCTACTATGCTAGCTGTCTTCCTAACTGTAGCTGTTGGAACGGGTTACATGTCAACTGCTTTTAAGTGTGGCTATACCTCGTGGATGTATATCACGATGATCCACCCCAGCATGAATCTCCAACATGGTTATTCTCTATCTCTTTCGCTCAGCAAACAATAAAAAGAGCAGACCCTGACGAATCTGCTCATACAAGCTAATTTAGCTCAGGTGTAATCCAATTAGATTCATACGAACCTTTATTCTAATCGCCAGTTTCATCCTGATTACTAGCTTATTCCTGAACGGATGCCTGTTGTCCCTTTTCAGCATTCATCGGCCATTATGCTGCTTGATCCTATTTTACTTCGCAGACGACTCTACCGGATTGCGGCGAAATTCCGTTACAAAGTAGACCAGTGCCAGCAGCGGCAATGCCAGCCCTAGAGCAATCGCAGCCGTCCATCCACCTGCTTCAAATGCCCATGTACCTGCGGACGAACCGATCGCTCCACCCAGGAAAAAGGTTGCCATATACAATCCATTCAGGCGACTACGTACCTCTGCGCCAAGTGAAAAGATCGCACGCTGCCCCAGCACCAGATTCGCCGATACTCCGAGATCAAGTAAAATCGCTGCTAGTACCAGTAATAAAACACTTCCGATCGAGCCATCGCGTGCGAGTAATGGCAGTAGCATGGAGATAATCACGACTGCAAACGCCATCGCCGTTCCCGGACGAATCCAGCCACGATCTGCCATCCGACCTGCGATAGGTGCAGCCGCAGCTCCTGCTACTCCAACCAGTGCGAAGATCGCAATGCCTGTCTGTGAAAAATGAAATATCGGCCCTGCCAGAAGCAACGGTACCGTTGTCCAAAACAAGCTAAATGTACCGAAGATTGCAGCATGGTACAGAGCACGGCGCCGTAAAATCGGTGTATGCCGAACAAGCTGCGCCATCGAAGCAATCAGCTGTGGGTACCGATGACGGGAAGCAGGGCGATTTGTAGGTAATGCTCGAATCAGTACGAGCGCAAGAATCAGTACGAGCGCTGCTGAGATGAAGAATACCGCACGCCAGCCAAGATGATCAGCAATCAAGCTGGATAACGGACGTGCCAGCATAATCCCAAGTAATAATCCACTCATAATATTTCCGACTACACGTCCACGAGATTGCTCTGGGGCAAGATGAGAAGCATACGGTACAAGAATCTGTGCCGCTACCGAGCCCAGACCGATCAGCATAGAAGCGATGAGGAATATCGTCGCCTGACCTGCCCATGCAGCCATTAATAATGCCAGTACCGTAAATAATAACGATACAAATACAAGCCGACGATTTTCTACAATATCACCAAGAGGAACGATAAATAACAATCCTACTGCATAGCCAATCTGTGCCAGTGTGACGATAAGCCCTGCTGCTTCTGCCGATAGTCCAATATCAGCGCGAATCAAGCCAACGAGCGGCTGTGCATAATATAGATTAGCGACGATCACGCCGCAGGCAATAGCGAGAAAGATCATTAGCCAGTTTGGCATCGTTGGCTGAGCTGGCTGTTCTGCCGAGCTAGTCGCAGTATGGGGGGTTGTACTCATCATAAACACGTCCTATCCTTATTTGCATTCGGAACAATCATTCCAGAAATTCGTAAAATAAAATCACATCCTGCACTGGATATGATCACTTCTCTGTCTAGGAATTACTTTACGATCGAGTTACAGCATATCGATAACCGATTCTACCATCTGCTCCGCATGTGTGCGATCCGAATCCACTTTGGCAGCGATATTAATACCGTGATTCAGATTGAGCAGTAAATACGACAGGGTACGAATATCGCGATCCGCTGCAATCTCACCGCTGTCCTGTCCTTTTTGCAATAGCTTATAAAATGCCTCTCCTAGATCCTCAAATCGCTTCTGTACGATATCACGAATCTGCTCGTCAGGTGCATCCAGCGCGGCAATGGCATTGGTGATCAGGCATCCCCGTGGAGAAGATGGATTGAACGCTCCATCAATATGCTTGGTAAAATAAGCACGAATCCCTTCCTTCGCAGAGCTGACCCGGGTGAGCTCGCTGCGTTTGTCCTCACCAAGCCGCTTGTAATGCTCAATCGACTGTAGATACAGATGCTCCTTATCCACAAATGTCTCGTACATGCTGGAACGGCTAATATTCATCGCCTGTAGTAGCTCTGCCATGCTGGTTGCTTCGTAGCCCTTTTGCCAGAAAACAAGCGTAGCTGCGTGGAGCACTTCTTCATGGTCAAATTCCTTCGTTCTACCCATTCCGTCGCCTTCCTTCTGTAGTGGTAAACACAGTATACTCTTTCCGGAATGAATGTTCCAGTATTTTCGCAAAAAATATACCGCCTTATTTCAAGACGGTATTGTGAGCGTATACATGTATAGGTGCAATTCTATATTTTTAGGAAGAAGGCGTATACATATAAAAAGCATAATCCGTTGGAATACCACGGTATCCGAGCTGATGCAGCATCGCTGTCAGATTACCACGATGATACGTACCATGATTCACAACATGCTGAACCAATTCACTTAGCGGTGTATCCGTTGTACCGTAAACCGGATGCGTCACCGTCACACTGCCTTCCAGATCATGCCCATCGAAAAAGCTACGATATGCCAGCTCTGTCTCAGCAAAGCGCTGCTCCATCTCCTGCACTGTTGCTAGCTTGGTCTCGTCCATTAATTTCATAATCAATTGTCTCGATTCATCAAATGGACGTTCACACATGACGCTTAGCCACATCGTATCCATCGCATACAGATGAGACAACAATTGCCGAATAGAAGGAAAGACACTTTTCACTTCGCGGCTCCAGGCATCTTCAGGAAGCGTACGCAAATGTTCAAATACTAGCTTGTTGGCCCATACATGATAATTGTATAGCTTGATTGTTGGATTCATACTCGACATCTCCATTCCGGCCAGGCTACCTAAACTATATTCCACCTGATCACACCGCACCTTAACACAGTGCAATTCCATCATAGAACCCCTGTTCGCGTGTGTCAATATTCATTGACAACATAGAAGAAGTGTCGCTGAAAAGATTAAAGCAGCCACGGGCAGAATAGCTTCTGCACCTATGACTGCTTCTCATTGGCTTCAAGAATCGTTATTTATTTTATGAATTCGCTGGTTGTAGGCTCCATTCTTCCTCCATCAATGCCCCATGAATCATAGCGCCGGTCAGGCTTCCTTGGGCGGCAGCGATAATCAGCTGGGATGGGCCTTTGAACGCTGCATCTCCTGCACTGTACAAGCCTTCCACACTCGTACGTCCCATCTCATCCACCCCAATATAGCTCTGCTCATTAAGCTCATAGCCCAATGTATCATGGAAAGTTGCTTTAGGTAGGAATTGTGGCATCACGAATCCACCACTACGCTCCACTGTCTCACCATCGGAGAGAATGACCCGTTGTAGCTTGCCATCCCGATGCTCTAGATGTGCGATCGGCGTTGTGATAACGGTAATTCCTTTTCCCTGAAGCTCTAGCTGTTGCTCGGGTTCCAGTACGGAAGCACCATTTGTGAATACGACGATGTCCTGACTCCATGTATGTACCATTTTGGTCAGGTGCATGATTCGATCCTCCATACCAATAACGGCTAATGGCTGATCCCGTTGCTCCCAGCCATCACAGAATGGACAATTGAACAAGCTCTGACCGTAGCAGTCGGTCACGCCTTGAATATCAGGTAGCACCTCTTTAATTCCTGTTGTAAAAAGTAGCTTACGAGTAGTGAGCTGCTGTCCATCGTTGAGCTCTATCCGAAAATGCCCGTTATCCAGTCGCTCTGCCTTTTCAGCTATTGCTACCCGATGCTCAACCGAAGGGTAATGCAGTACCTCTTCATAAGCAATTCGGCGAAACTCTGCTGGCTTGATCCGATCACGAGTTAAGTAACCATGCGATTCATGCGTTACTCGATTACGCGGCTGTCCATCATCGACGATAACGACCTTACGTTTCGCACGTCCTAACACCAGCGCAGCATTCAGACCTGCTGGCCCTCCACCAATAATGACACAATCATAGATCATTTATTTTCCTCCTTGGCGATACCATGATAATCGCTCAATTTTAATTAGATATATTAAAGACTCGTAATATCCGTAATATGATTAAAAAAAAGCGTTTGTTCGCCTATGACGGCAATCTGCTTGTACATTATACGATGAGTACGCCGTCACTGCGAGTTAATGTTGCTCGTCAGTGACTGGCATATGTGCAACCAGATCAGCTAGCTTTTGCTGCTGTAAATAGTACTCCATCGTTCCCTCTGCCTGAATCATCACCTGCTGGATCCTACATTCCGGCCCATGATCGAGCGTACACTCGAATAAGGAAGCTGTTCCTTCAATCGCATGAATAATATCCAGAAAGGACACCTGCTCCCAATTACGCTTTAAGCGATAGCCGCCATGTGCGCCTGGCGATGATTCCACCATGCCCGCCTTTGCCAGCTTGGTCAGGATTTTAGACAGATAGGTGGGCGACACGCCTTGAAACTCAGCCAGCTGCTGAACACCAGTCAGACGATCCGGTGTAGCTAACGCCAGATGCAGCATCGTATGCAGCGCATAATCTGTCGCTTTGGAAAACTTCATGTATACACGCCACCTTTATTACGGATATTACAGACTTTATGGGTCTATAATATAGATGATATATCGTAGTGTCAACCGATTTATTGAAGCGAAGTGATTGTGGTTCGTTCAACAACTAGCTGACACTACTTTTACTATTGCGCTATTACTGTTTTTGTTCTTGCTCTTGTTTTTGCTCTTGCTCTTGCTCTTGCTCTTGCTCTTGCTCTTGCTCTTGCTCTTGCTCTTGCTCTTGCTCTTGCTCTTGCTCTTGCTCTTGCTCTTGCTAAATAGCATAACAATGATCAGCTCATACTGTACAACAATTCATTTGGATTACATAGCATATCAATCCAGTAGCTCCTGCTGCTTGAGCTGTTCAAATACCAGTTGACTCGCTACCGACACTTGCTCCTGATCGTCATAGCTCAGCCACGCCATCTCCTCAATCTCGCTATCTGGCTGTAGAGTACCTTCATAATCAGCCGTATAACAGGTCAAGCGAACGATCGTTCCAGTTGCCTTGCTATCTGCTTCTGCTTCAAATGTACCGACATGCATGATCGTCTCCTGCTGTAGCGTCACACCCAGCTCCTCCTGAACCTCACGAATCAATGTCTGCTGATCCTCTTCGCCCGGGTCTCTTTTACCACCTGGAATATAATATAGCTCCTTGCCTTTGGAGCGTACACAGAGTAGCTTGCGTTCGCTGAGATAGATCCATGCGATTTTATCGATGATAGTTGACATATAAAAGCTCCCTTCGCTTATGCGGTAATATAGTTGGTTTTGTTCATTTAGCTTAGCAAGCCTGACCTATCTATATACATGACCTATAATATAGACACAGATTTTTCAAAATACAATCTCCCTCGCACCCGTCAGCTTCTCCAGACCCTCTCGATTTAAAATAACCAGCTTGCCACGGGTTCGCTCCAGCAATCCATCCTCGCTAAATTGGCTGATCACCCGATTCAGATGGCGATAGCTCGTTCCGATCAGATTTGCAATGTCTGTCAGATTATAGTCAGCAGGGTCGCCGGTTAGAAGCATATTATGCTCTGATGTAGTGACCGATAATAGATAGCTCGCCAGACGTATTTCCACAGGGTACATCAGATTAAAGCTCATCGATTCAGATTTCACCCGAAATTTATACGTGATGATATTTAAAATAAAACGCAAAAACGGAGCATGATCCTGACCATATTGATACAGCCATTGATAGCGAATACCGAGTACCTCCACTGGTGTTACCGCTTCAACGGTGTTCATCAGTTCGACTCGCTCCACATATTCGATATCTCCAATCATCTCCGGTGGTGTCTTGAAGGAGAGAACGAGTGTCTTGCCTTCGGGTGAGGTCAGCGATGTTTTGGTCGTGCCTTTGACCAGTACATATAATATCTCGGAGCGCTCGCCCTGAGCACATAGCACTTCACCCGGCTCAAATCGATATAGACCGAGATGAGGCAATAATGGCTCGTGGAATACATCTTCAATCCGATATTGCTGCAAATACGCTTGCAGCTGCTTTTGATCCTGAATCTCTTGCATGATCACACCGCTCTCTATCTTGAATCTGTCTAGAAAATGCTCATCGTTCCTGAGCGATCAGGACATGACGAATACAAACGAATCTGCCTGCTGTAGTCTTCCTGTTTTATTATACCGAAAGCACATAGGTATGAGACTAGGACATATGTCCTTAAACGTCCAGACGTATCAGTTGTTCCTGCTATGGGTATGAACTAAGATAGAAGGACAGGAGGTCGAAACGATGACACTTACACTACGCACATGGGATAGCTGGAACGAGGAAGTCTGGCAGCAGATCAAGCCCATTTATGAAGAAGCATTTATACACGGTGCCAAGCCTGAGAAGATCATTCGTCAGATGCTGGATCGGAAGATCGCTTTTTTACATGCTGGTTATGAGGGAGATGAGCTGGTTGCGATGGCACTCACGGGTCTAGGTAGAAGTGACCAGCAGCAGACGATGATTATCGACTATATGGCGATTCGCCATGATCGGCGTGGTCGGGGTGAAGGACGATTATTTTTTAATATTCTCCGTGATTGGGGAATAGCGCATCATCGTATTGATGCGATTATTATCGAAGCCGAAGCAGAGGATACACAGGAGAATCGCGAACGGATTATTTTCTGGGAGAAATGCGGCTTCCTGCCCACCTCGTATGTACACCACTATATTTGGATTCCAGAAACGTACCGAGCGCTTGTGTTGCCGTTACAGCCTGACTTTCAAATCACCGATGATGGACAAAGCATCTTCGCACAAATCACCGATTTTCACGAGCGTTCCTTCCGCAAGCAGAAAAGTAATACGCTGACTGATTCGAATAAAAATAAAGTATAGGCGGCTATAGCATCAGCACCAGAACAGAGATCGATCAAATAACGCGGTACATTCGATAACGATTCAGCGGAGATTTCGAGCATCGACACTTTATGTGACTTTGTGTGGATGTACTGGGATAGCTATACTTCTCGCTCATTCTGATGATCCTCAATAACGTAAAATAAACAAAGATTATAATAAACAAAAAGTAAAATCAAAAAAGCCACAGGATAAGCAGTACATGCTTGTCATCCTGTGGCTTTGCTTTGTGAAAGCTATCCGTATATGCGATTCCGCTATTTTACATCAGCTATGTTAAAGCTTGTATCATGTAATATCCATACTTAATAAAACCGCAGTAAAACAACGCCCGCTACCATCAGCGCAATACCAAGCCATTGTGCCCGTCCAACTCGCTGCTTGATCGTATCAAACCAGCCGCGTGCATCAATAAGAAACGTCATACATAGCTGTGAGATCAATAATGCCGCGATAGTCAGTGTAGCACCAATATGATGCATGGCCGTAATATTGCTAAACACAATAATCGCTGCAAAGGCTCCGCCAAACCAGTAGAGCTTCTTCACTTCATGCAGCTGACGCCAGCCACCACCGCCCCTACTTATCCAGATCACAGCAGCCAGCACAAAGCCGCCAAGCTGATTAATCATAACCGCGTGCCATGTACCGACAAACGCACCGGTATGTGAATTGACGATGCCCTGCAAAGCAAGAAACACACCTGCTAATATTGAGAAAATCACACCACTCATCCTGTACCCTCCATTTCAGTCCTGTTCATTATACACAAAAGAGACAGGAGAACAACCAGGACAAATGTCTTTTTGAACCTTACTAACGTTAATCAGGGAGCTACGCATCGTGCCTTCCCTTCTCTTAAGCAAGCACTATGGTAAACACTAATATAAGATAAGCATTAAGCCTGCGGCACTTGAGGTGGAAGCTGCTTCGCTTTACGCCGTCGTCTACGATAGATCTGGTATCCTTTACGCACACTCTCCAGAATAAATGGAGGAATCGGAAATAACACACGCGATGCAATCGGATAATAAAACCGATAATACGCCTTTTTAAAATCATCCCACATCCGGCATGGCTCCTGCTTGAGAAAATCAGACACATCCACCACGAGTCCGCGTCCCTGATACAGCATAATATTTTTGGCATGCACATCATGAGGACGAAGACCGACCGAACGCGCATAATGCATCGCTTGCTCAATATCGCGTACCGCCTGCTCTGGGATCAAAATTCCCTGTTTAAAGCAATCATAGATGGTCGTTCCCATCAGTTGCTTGAGTACGAGAAAAGGGCCGTCTGCATAGTAACAGGTGGAATAGGATGGATGATCACCTAGCAGACGGTACACCTCCCGCTCCGCTTCCAGACCGGGCTTCCCATCGGCATAGACCTTTACCGCATAACCGGGATAATCGGGATGCGTAAGCACTGCGGCATAATTTCCTGCGCCCAGTAGTAGCCATGGCTTAGGATAGGCTGCTACATGGATCGGCTCTAATGGGTCTTCGCTGGTCAGTACCAGCTCGGATAATAAGGACTGATTCACCTGCTCGACTAACTGCTTCACCTGACGTGCTTTATCGCTTGGATTCATTCGTTTTACGCTCGCCTTCTACGGCGATTAATGGAATCAGCCTGCATACTCGCTGTACTCCATTTCGCCTCCTGTAATGTAGGTATATTAATTTTTTTCTTATGTAGGAATATATTCCATATTATAAATGGATTTGTACATTTACGCCTCATGTATTATCGGCTAATTCATATAAAATAAATAGCCGCCGACGATGCGGCAGCTATTTGTATCAATTTTACTGGATATTCTCTGGATATTTTATAAGGAGTTTGATCCATGCATTAGACTCTGCATAATATCCGAACGTATGGGATAATCAACCGATCAGCTTAGCTTAATGCTGCTCAAGCTACCACCACTTGCAAATAATCGATCAACCCGACGCTCCACGTCTGCATCCGGTACGAGCGGAGGCGCCTGATGGGGCTTAATGCGTGCATCAATAATCATATTATCGCAGCCCCAATGCTTGAACTCATAGCTACTATTCGTACCATACATATCATGAGATGGATTGCTACGAGTAAAGGTGACCCACAGGAAGTTGCTCAGCGTATCGCTCACCATCGCACTATCGTCGCATAAAATAATAAGCGGTACACCTTCTAAGCCCAATCCTTCACGTGCTTCCAGACTGGCGCATACATCCGCCAGCTCCTGACGTGCTGCTGCATAATCGGTAAACGGTTGACTTTGCACGGCTATAACACCTGGCATCACAAGACGCGGCTCATGTAATGTACGCAAGCCTTTAAGTGCTTCCGGAACCTCGCGGCATAGCTCCCGGCGCTTGTCTCCATAGGCAGCCAGAATCACCTTACTGCCTGTATTCAGGCCCGTACCTGAATAATCCAGCGTATCGATCGTTGTATTCGTTTGGAAATGAATATCTCGGCGCAGATCCATACGCTCCAGAATATGACCGATAAACTCAACCTCTTTATGCGTATCCAGTGGATATCCGTCCTCAGCTGTAATGAACAGATACTTCGCAAGACTCACCTGTCCTGTACCGAGAATGCGATTCGCAATCGTCAAAATCTCAGCTGGCTGCTTCACCTTCTGATACGGCGTATATCGCTCACTACCAATCGCAAATAGCAATGGATGCACGCCAGCTGCATCGACAGCATGAACCTCCTTCACGCCGGGGATCTCCTGCTTTACCGCATCCCCTGTTAACTCGTGAATCAATTCACCAAATACCGTATCCTCCTGCGGCGGACGTCCTACTACTGTAAATGGCCAGATCGCACGTGGACGTGCATACACACCATGAACCTTTAATACTGGAAATGGATGCGCCAGACTATAATATCCAAGATGATCACCAAACGGCCCTTCTGGCTTTGTCTCATCCGCAAAAATCTCACCAGTGATCACGAAGTCTGCATCATTGCTCATCGCATGACCGTCCAGATAGCTATAGTTAAATCGTCTACCCGCCAGCAGCCCGGCGAATGTCATCTCACTCAAGCCTTCTGGTAAAGGCATGACCGCTGCCAGCGTATGTGCAGGTGGCCCGCCCACGAAGATGCTTACTTTAAGCGGCTTACCCTCTCGATTTGCCTTCGATTGATGCACACCGATACCCCGATGAATCTGATAATGCAGACCGATCTCTCGATTCAACTCATAGTCATTTCCTGTCAGCTGAATCCGGTACATGCCCAGATTCGCATTCATAATGCCCGGCTTGTCCGGGTCTTCACTATACACGAGTGGCAATGTTACAAAGGCACCGCCATCCATCGGCCAGTGCTGAATTAATGGCAGATCGGAGATTTGAATCTGCTCCGCAGCAACAGGCAAGCTATTTCCACGCTTATTCGGTAGAGCTTTATAGGCAGCCAATCCATTTTTCACATTGGCAAATGGATGTTTGAGCGCCTGCATCGGATCATTGCGCAGTGCGATAAGATTCTGTGTAGAATCCCACGTATGGCGAAAAATAAAGCGACTACGATCCATTGTACCGAAAATGTTAGACGCCGCACGAAAACGGGTTCCTTTTACATTTTCAAATAATAATGCTGGCCCTCCAGCTTCATAAACACGCAAATGTATAGCAGCCATCTCCAGATGCGGATCAACCTCTTCTTTGACACGAATCAGATGACCATGTTTCTCCAGATCAAGCAGGCATTCTTCCAGGCTATTGTACATATCATTTCTCCATTTCATGTTTCGACTGATATGAGGGAAAGCCCCCTATTCCCCTTATTATAATCGCAATTTGAAATGGATACAAAAGCAAGGCGGCTATAGATTCGACAATTGTGTAACAGCGTCTCCTGTGTTCCGTCTATTGATCATTTCTTTATATGTATTGTTTATACGTATTGGTGCATATATAGAAGAACCCCCCTTGATCGATCCATTACCCTTCATCGTTAGATGGAATGGGCTGGTGGATAGGCTCAAGGGGGGGTTCTAGTTATACGTGCAAATTAGACTGTAGCACGTTTAAGCAAACGAGTCATTGCATTGATCATGCCTGCGTGAGAAGCCTCATGCGACAGATTCAGCTCCAGCAGATCATGAATCGTTTTGGCGCCAGCAAAATTATCTGCTACGGCTACCGGATCGTTCAGCTTGCCTTCGAATGCTGCGCGCAGCTCATCAACTTGGGAATTGAATACGCTCAGTACATCCTCCCATGCTGGTGGTTCACCATGCCAGTCAGATGGACGTGTATTCGGTGCAAAGAAGGTTGCATATGTTTGTGGCAACTTGCGTGTTTGCCCGGACAGGCCGTACAGGATGCTATCTGCAACCATAACGATATGACCGAATTGCCAGTAGATGTTGTTATTGAAATCCTCTGGAATCACAGTCAGTTGCTCTGTTGGAATACGATCCAGATGCTTCAGCATATTTTGGCGATTTCTTGCCAGCCAATCAAAGATAAATGTGTTGGACATGTTTGTTCCTCCTGTAAGTTAGGGTTTATCGTGTGAGCATGACCCTTGAACATCTTAACCTGATATAGGGGTGGCTGTCCAATCTCGCAGAGGAAGGTGATATGTTAATCGTTACTTATTTCCGTTGAAAATAGACCTTCCCGTCTCGCTCATCGGTTTCTACGAAGCCCTCTTCTTGCAGATAAATAAGTCTTGCGAGTGAAGTGTAGAATTCAAGCAGCTCTTGAGTTACCGGACGATCCGAGCCGTAAATGTCTATACAGAGCTCGCCAGCCGTTCTTGGGCCGTGGACGAGGTGACCTAGAATTTGTTGCATGCGAAAATGGTGACCGTTGCGGATATCACGAGCTCGTTGACCGAGGTCATGGATAACATGGTCATGACCGGGTAGGACAAGCTCGGCTGGATAGGATTCGATCAGGTCAAGAGAACGGAAGTAATCGCTTAGTGGATTACCATCCTCCTCCATCCAGAAGGGCACAACGGGTGCTGTATCAGCGAACATCATGTCAGCGGCAATGAGTAGACCGGATGGCTGATGCCAGAAGCAATAGTGATCTGGCGCATGTCCGGGTGTCCATAGGGCTTCGTATTCTTCGTCGCCCAGCATAATGCGATCATGATTACGATATACCTCATCTGGCTCTAGCTGAATGCTACCCATAAAGCGGTAAAATTGTCGCTCCGATAGCTCCGGGCCATCATATTTACGGTTAAATGCATAGGGCGCATGCGCATCGGATAACTCCTGCTTTGCATAAACTTCGTAGCGCTTCATTAAGTCCACGGTATGTTGAGAACAAATCACAGGGATGCCAAGCTCCTGCTGGAACCAGGGAGCGAGCCCGATATGATCAGGGTGCATATGTGTGATGATTACTTTTTCAATTTGGAGTCCGCCTTCAAGCAGCTGGAGCCATTCACGCTGGGTCAATTCATCATGAACACCAGTGTCCATAACCGTGTAGCCCCGCTGACCTTCAAAAAGATAACTGTTCACTGTACCGTCTCCATATGGTAATGCCAGGCGGAATACATGCTCCGCAAGTCTAACGAGTCGTTTAACCATGATGTCTCCTTTGAAGATAGATTCTCACTGCAACAGGTGTTCCATGTCTTATTTTAATACAAAATCTCTTGCAATTCTTGCATTATAACGTAAAAAAACTCACTCTTTGCACAGAAATATCTATACAAAAAGTGAGTGATGCTACATATAGCTTGTAAAGTAGTAAGCTAGTTTACTTCCAATACCTTAGCTGAAATAGCTAAAGTTTACTCAGCGAACTCTACGTTATGGTACACCTGCTGTACGTCCTCAAGGTCTTCGAGCGCGTCGATCAGCTTCTCGAATTGTGCCTCTGCATCCGCATCTGGCAGCGTTACAAAGGTTTGTGGCAGCATGGTCAGCTCAGCAACAGTGAATTCCTCGATGCCTGCTTGCTTGAATGCTTCCTGAATCGCATGGAATTGATCGGGTGCTGCGTAAACGATAACGGATTCGTCTTCTTCCGCGATATCGCGTGCATCTACGTCTGCTTCCATCAGAATTTCCAGCACTTCTTCCTCGCTCTTGCCACTGACACCGATAACAGCAGTCGAATCGAACATGTAAGCAACGGAACCGGCTACGCCCATGTTACCGCCGTTTTTATTGAAGGCAGAACGTACTTCTGGCGCAGTACGGTTTACGTTATTCGTCAGTGCATCAACGATAATCATCGATCCATTCGGTCCGAAGCCCTCGTAACGCAGCTCGGAGTATTGCTCATCTCCGCTACCTTTTGCTTTATCCAGCGCGCGATCGATGATCGCTTTTGGTACATTATATGTTTTCGCACGCTCAAGTACTACTTTCAGAGCACTGTTGGAAACGGGATCAGGTTCGCCCTTTTTCGCAGCTACATAGATTTCTACGCCAAATTTGGCATAAATCCGGCTGGTGTTGGCGTCTTTATTCGCTTTTTTTTCCTTGATATTATTCCACTTACGGCCCATACTATCCGCTCTCTTTCTGCTTGTGAATTTATACGCTATTCATTATAACGTTTTTTACAGCGTAATCAAAATTTTTTGAAAAAGAAAATCCTGTTCAAGTCATCACTTAAACAGGATTTCATCATCGTTACGATGATAGCTAATTAAAATACCTTCGTTGTCCACGATTCGCAGTTCCATGTTTCCGTTACGATATCGCGGTAAAATTCAGGCTCGTGAGAGATCATCAGGATGCTGCCTTTGTACGCTTGCAGCGCACGCTTCAGCTCATCCTTCGCATCCACGTCCAGGTGGTTGGTTGGCTCATCGAGTACGAGAATATTAGTCTCATTGTTGATCAGCTTACAGAGACGTACTTTGGCTTTTTCGCCACCGCTCAGAACAGCGATTTTACTCTCGATATGCTTCGTGGTCAGACCACACTTCGCCAGTGCTGCACGTACCTCGAATTGGGAGAACGATGGGAACTCATTCCAGATTTCTTCGATACAGGAATTGTAGTTATCGGACTTCATCTCCTGCTCGAAATAACCAATCTGTTGATGCTCGCCGCGTTCTACTGTACCAGAGATTGCCGGAATTTCACCGAGAATACTGCGTAGCAGTGTCGTTTTACCGATACCGTTCGCACCGACCAGCGCAATCTTCTGCCCACGCTCCATACGCAGATCAAGCGGACGAGACAATGGATCGTTATAACCGATAACGAGATCCTTTGTTTCAAAAATAAGCTTGCCCGCTGTACGTCCAACCTTAAAGTTAAACTGTGGCTTCGGACGCTCCTGTGCCAGCTCGATCACTTCCATCTTATCAAGCTTTTTCTGACGGGACATCGCCATATTACGTGTTGCCACGCTTGCTTTGTTACGTGCTACAAAGTCTTTGAGCTGCGAGATTTCCTGCTGTTGACGCTTGAATGCTGACTCCAGCTGTTGCTTTTTCATTTCGTACACTTCTTGAAAATAGTCGTAATCGCCAACATAGCGATTCAGTTCTTGATTTTCCATATGGTAAATGATGTTGATTACGCTGTTCAGGAATGGAATATCGTGAGAGATCAGGATAAACGCATTCTCATATTCTTGCAGATAACGTGTCAGCCACGTAATATGCACTTCGTCCAAATAGTTGGTCGGCTCATCGAGCAGCAGAATATCTGGCTTTTCCAGCAGAAGCTTGGTGAGTAGTACCTTGGTACGCTGTCCACCAGACAGATCATTAACATCCTTATCTAGGCCGATATCAGTCAAGCCCAGACCACGTGCTGTCTCATCGATCTTCGCATCGATCAGATAAAAGTCCTGTGCCGTTAATGTATCTTGAATCGTACCGACCTGCTCTAGCAGGTCTTCCAGCTCCTCAGGCGTTACATCGCCCATCTTGCCGTACATGTCATTCATTTCCTGCTCCATATCAAGCAGGTATTGGAATGCGCTTTTCAATACATCGCGGATGGTCATGCCTTTTTCTAATACAGCATGCTGATCCAGATAACCAACGCGCATACGCTTCGACCATTCGACTTTACCTTCGTCCGGTTGCAGCTTGCCTGTGATAATGTTCATAAACGTCGATTTACCTTCACCATTGGCACCGATCAGTCCGATATGCTCACCCTTGAGCAAACGGAACGATACATCTTTAAAAATAGCCCGGTCACCAAAGCCGTGGCTTAACTTTTCTACATTTAATATACTCATGCATTACACCTTTTCTCGTGGACTTGAGTCTGCGCGGATTGCGGATCAATAGGGGCAGGCCCATCTTGTCCTATTATAGAGATATATAAGAGACAACTCAATGGAAAGTTGAGCGATTGTATAGGTTTTTCAATTTATTCTGACAAAAGAGATCGTAGGCGATCACATTTCCAGATAAATCTCATAAAAATCAAGTCGCTCTCGTGCAAAGCAGATGGCAATTCGCCCCTCCGGTACTTTTTTGCCTGTGAAACCACCAAGGCACAGACCTAGCTCGGCAAATAGTACATGGGTTCTTTTACTGTTACGGATAGCGGTATACGTTTGCTCCAGCTTCGCTACCGCATCGGCATCGTTAAATATATCGATGTCACCTATCTGTAGCTCGTCTTCCTTTACGATGATCACATCGGCTAGCTTCTTCTCGATATATGTACAGGTGATATTACCACGGGTTTCGCGAATTTCCTCCATAATGTCATCTTTCTCCACTACCGGGGCTTTGCCAATGGCTTTGTTGATGTGTGCTTGTTTGCTGCCGAATATATAGGCATCTACACCTTCATAAGGGGTTAATTTCATGGATATGCCTTGCTCCTTTCGGTTTATGTATTTTGTTGTATTGCTATTATCTTTTGGTACTAGGATGGCTACATCGCCTTTTAGATTAGCCGGTTGTCAGTCGCTGATCTTCACGCTTGGACGCAGCCTGCATCTGCTGCTTTTTCATTTCATACACTTCGAGGAAATGATTATAGTCGCCGACATAGCGATTCAATTCCTGATTTTCGATATGGTAAACGACATTGATCACGCTGTTCAGGAATGGGATATCATGAGAGATCAGGATAAACGCATTCTCATATTCTTGCAGATAACGAGTCAGCCATGTAATATGCACTTCGTCCAAATCGTGGGTCGGCTCATCAAGTAGCAGAATATCGGGCTTTTCTAACAGAAGCTTGGTCAGTAATACCCTGGTACGCTGTTCACCGGATAGATCATTAACATCCTTGTCCAGACCGATATCGGTCAAGCCCAGACCACGCGCCGTCTCATCGATCTTCGCATCAATCTGGTAGAAGTCCTGTGCCGTTAATGTATCCTGAATCGTACCGACCTGCTCTAACAGGTCTTCCAGCTTCTCCGGCGCCACATCGCCCATTTTGCTGTACAGATTATTCATTTCGTGCTCTATAGCAATCAGGTATTGGAATGCGCTTTTCAGTATATGGCGGATGGTCATACCTTTTTCCAGTACAGCGTGCTGATCGAGATAACCGACACGTATACGCTTCGACCATTCGACCTTCCCTTCGTCTGGCTTCAGCTTGCCTGTAATCATATTCGTGAACATTGACTTATTTTCACTATTAGCACTGATCAGTCCAACATGCTCACCCCTGAGTATCCGAAACGATATATCCTTGAAAATAGTCTGGTCACCAAAGCCGTGGCTTAGCTTTTCTACATTTAATAATATACTCATGCAGTACACCTTTCTCGTAGACTTGAGTCTACACGGATTATGAAGCTATAGGAATGCACTGTAAGAACCGACCTTTCTTGTTCTATTATAGAAATAGAATAAGAGACAACTCAATGGAAAGTTGAGCAATTATACAGTTTTTTCAGTGTGAGCTTACAACATAACAAGCTACATAATAAACAGGAGCTACGGATAATCCATCATCCGTAGCTCCTGTTTATTACTTCTCATGCTCTATTTCTTCTTATGGTCAGCTTCATGTTTTTTAATCCTGATTTAGCCTCTTTTCTTACGGGTCATTACGTCAAAGATAACCGCAAGTGCCAATACTGCGCCGCGAATCATATATTGATACGAAATACCAACGCCAAGCAGGTTCATACCGCTGGACAGGGATGCCATAACGACCGCACCGATGATCGAACCGGTAATTTTACCTACACCACCGGCTGCGGATACGCCACCAACATAAGCAGCAGCAATCGCATCCAGCTCGAACAGTGTACCTGCTGTTGTTGTTGCCGATTGTAGACGTGCCGTGTACATAATACCGGACAAAGCAGACAGCATACCCATCGAGCCAAACACGATGTACGTAATCTTCTTCACGTTAATCCCGCTCAAGTGAGCAGCTTCCGGGTTACTACCTACTGCATAAATGTGACGACCAAGCACGGTACGTGTAGTTAAGAAATGGTAGATCACAACAACGATCAGTGTAATTACCACTGTCCAGGAGAAGCCGTTGTATCCAGCAAGAATCCATGTTACATAAGCAATAATTGCCGATACAAACACAAGCTTCACGACGAAGATCGGCATCGACACGACTTCGAATTTGTATTTCAGCTTCTGGTGACGCTTGCTGAATTCAGAATAGATGAAGAACAGAATGACAAACGCGCCGATAATCAGCGACAGCAGATTCAGTCCACCTACCGTAGCAAGTGCTGGCAAATAGTCATTACCGATGGCGTTAAAGGTTTTGTCCTTGATAATAATCGTACCTGTATTCTCTGTCACCTGTAGCAATGCGCCGCGGAAGATCAGCATCGCTGCAAGTGAGGATACGAAGGAAGGAATACCAACCGAAGCAACAAGCACACCGTTGAACATTCCGATCACAATACCAAGTACAAGGATAATAGGAATGGTCAGATACACAGGCATACCAAGCTGCGATAGCATAATCGCAGCAATCGCACCCATAAAACCAGCGGCAAAGCCGACTGACAGGTCAATATGTCGGATAACGATAACGAGTGTCATCCCGACAGCAAGTACAGCAATATATCCAGTCGCATCGAGCAGGTTACTGATGTTACGTGAGGACATGAACAAGCCATCAGTCAGGATAGAAAAGGTAAGCATAATTACGAATAGCGCAATGTACATCCCGTAATCGCGGATATTTACTTTGAGCAACGATCTGGCTTCAGAAAAGAAGTTCACGGCTAATCCCCCTATTGAGTTGCAAATTTCATTATTTTTTCTTGATCGGCTTCTTCAATCGGCAGTTCGCCTTTAATTTTGCCCTCTGCCATCACATAGATGCGGTCGCTCATTCCGAGAACCTCTCCCAGCTCAGATGAGATCATAATGATGCTCATGCCTTCACTGATCAGCTTGTTCATGATCGTATAAATCTCAAACTTGGCACCTACGTCGATCCCCCGTGTCGGCTCGTCCAGAATGAGCAGCTTCGGCCCGACGAACAGCCATTTACCGAGCGATACTTTTTGCTGATTGCCGCCACTTAGATTGCCAACCGTCTGCTCGATGGAGGATGCTTTGATATACATGGAGCTTTTGTAACCGGTGGCGACCTGAACCTCCTCGTTCTCATTGATCAGCCCACCGGAGGATATACCCTTCAGATTGGCAGCAGTTACGTTATTTTTAATATCCTGAATGAGAAACAATCCGTCTCCCTTACGATCCTCGGTCACATAGGCAATACCGGAACGAATGGCATCACTCGTATGACGGAACGTCTTCGGCTTGCCATCGACGAGCAGCTCGCCTTCCAGCTTGTAGTTCTTCGGGTTGCCGAAAATACTCAGCGCCAGCTCGGTGCGTCCAGAGCCCATCAGTCCTGCGATACCGACGATCTCGCCCTTTTTCACCTGTAGATCGATATTTTTAGCTACATGACGTCCAAGCTGTGGATCGTATGCGCTCCAGTTTTTCACTTCCAGGATCGGTGCGCCGATTTTCTTATCTGGACGTTTAGGATAAATGTCCTCGATATCGCGACCTACCATATTTTTAATAATTGTCGCTTCGGACAGCTCGCCTTTTGATGCATCCAGTGTACAGATTGTTTTACCATCCCGCAGAACGGTTGCTTTATCTGCAATGGAAATGACCTCTTTCAGCTTATGCGAGATCATAATGCTCGTAATGCCCTGCCCCTTCAGATCACGAAGCAGCTCCAGCAGGTTTTCGCTATCATTTTCATTGAGCGCTGCGGTTGGCTCATCGAGAATGAGCAGCTTAACATTTTTACTGAGTGCTTTGGCGATTTCGACCAGCTGTTGCTTACCGACACCGAGGTCGCGGATCAGCGTCTCCGGGTTCACGTTCAGCTTGACCTTTTGCAGCATTTTACGAGCCTCGATAATCGTCTCGTTCCAATCGATAATGCCGCCTTTTTTCACTTCGTTACCTGCAAAAATATTCTCATACACGCTCAAGTCAGGGAATAATGCCAGCTCCTGATAAATGATCGCGATGCCTGTTTTCACACTATCGCTAATTTTGTTAAAGTTCTGTACATTACCTTCAAAAATAATATCGCCTTCATAGGTGCCATACGGATAAACTCCGCTCAGTACCTTCATCAATGTCGATTTACCTGCACCATTTTCACCGATCAGGCAGTGAATCTCGCCCTGGGCTACTTTAAAGTTAACGTCCGATAGCGCCTTCACGCCTGTAAAGCTTTTGGAAATGCCGCGCATCTCCAGAATGTTGCCTTCCATGGAATACTCCTCCCTCGCCGGGGCGCCTAAGCGAATTAACTAGCAATTGGAATTAAAATAGCGGATTGAATACCAGATGAATTGCAAAACAGGAACAGCCTCCCGTCCCTGTTTTGCCATGTAGCTATAACGCTGCTGCGCTTACAGTCCGGTGAAATCAGAAGCTTTATAGTAACCGGAGTCGATCAGCTCTTTTTTCACATTGTCTTTATCTACAACGATAACGTCGGTTTGTTTTGCTTTTACATCTACGCTTCCGTTATTGTAAGAGCCTGTAGTTTCAGGAGTTTTACCATCCAGAACTTCTACAGCCATGCCCATTGCATCCTTAACGAGTGTGCGAACATCTTTGAATACGGTCATGGATTGTTTGCCATCGATGATGTACTGGATCGAAGCTTGCTCTGCATCCTGACCTGTGATTACATAGCTCTTGATTGCAGAATCAGCGCCGAATACGTCAGCGATCGAACGAGCTGTACCATCGTTTGGTGCCAGGATAGCTACATCGCCCTTCATGTCAGCTGCTGCCGCAGTCAGGTGAGTCTGTGCTTTGTTTTTCGCTTCGTTTGGATCCCAGTTTGTCGTTACCTGACCGATAATGGAGCCCAGTTGGTCACGAGTCAGCTCTTTTGTATCTTTCAGTGCATCTGCTTGAGTGGAGTTAGCGATTTTGAATGTGCCATCTGCAATTTTTGGTTGCAGTACTTCCCATGCACCCTGGAAGAACAGGAATGCGTTGTTATCAGAGGATGCTCCAGCATACAGGTACAATGGCTCGCCTTTACCTTTTGCATGGTCAACGAGGTACTTCGCTTGTGCTGCACCTACTGCCAGGCTATCGAATGTTACATAGTAGTCTACTGCGTCTGTGTCTGTGATCAGACGGTCATAGGAGATAACGGTGATGCCTTCTTTTTTCGCAGATTCTACAGCTGCTGCCGCTGCTGCGCCGTCTTGAGGACAGATGATCAGTACTTTAATGCCTTTATTGATCAGTGTTTCCACGTTTTCTTTTTCTTTAGCGGAAGATCCCTGGCTGAACAGAATCTCAGTGGAGTACTTCGTTCCGGAGAGTGCTTCTTTGAAGCGTTGCTCATCCTGTACCCATCTTGGCTCATCCTTCGTTGGCAGTACGATACCTACGCTGATTGCGCCGTCCCCACCGCTACCACTGCTTGCTCCACCGCCGTTATTACAGGCGGACATGATGATCGAGAACATCATGATGATGATTAGCAGCGAAATACCTTTAACGTGTTTTTTCAATGGTATTACCCCTTTCGATGCTTGTCTGTTTTGCTTACGAGTTCATCATAGCATCGTGGACTACCAATGTAAGCGCTTAAATATAGCACTCTTTTGCTACTGTCTGTATTTTTTTATCATTATGGTGGGAGGGTTATGTATATGGGGAGGAGGATGCTTACACCACTTCGGGAAGGAATAAGGGGACGGACTCCGGTCTCGCACAGGAGTCTACGGAGTAGGAGTGAAATGTAGATTCCCGTGCTCAAAAGTCGTCCTTTCCCCTTATTTCCTTCCCTTCGTTCTGTGCGGATGGCATCATGGGGAATATACATAAGCGCTTTTTGTGGGAGTAGCAGTGGAAAGGGAAATTATAGAAGGAAAATATAAAAGAAAAGCTAGCTATAAATACTACTTGCTCCGCTGCGTTTGTTAGAAGCGAACAGGTTGATAGAGAATCTCATGATAATGATTGGCAGTGAAATACCTGTATACTTTTATACCTTTGATGTGCTTTTTCAATGGTATGGAGTGTAAAAAAAGCCTGAATACAGCTGAGTTTGCTGTATTCAGGCTTTTGGGGTTTTATTTTAGTGTTAATCATATGGTGAGCTATTGAAAAGAAATCAGTAAGCACTTGAAGAGGTATTTTAATAGATGGCGTGTGTTGAGTTGAGGATGGATTGTGTATTATTCGTTTCATATTTTAAGTTGGGATGGGTTGGGCGAGTTGGAGGTGATGATGGTCTCTATGATTGAATAATTGTAGTTATTTGTTTTTTCCGTATATTTCTTCTTTGGTATGGAAGCCATCGGCAATCAGGGTGTTGTCGATATTGGTTGCGTTGACGGCGACTGGGGAGAGAAGTACGGAAGGGACTTCGATTTTGCCGTTATTGACCTGGCGTGTTGTTTCAATGGGCTCGTCTTTAGCTAGCTTGATAGCTAGTTCTGCTGTTACATTAGCTAGCTTGCCGATGGGCTTATAGACGGTCATCGTCTGGGTGCCTTGTACGATGCGCTGAGCTGCGGCTAGGTCACCGTCCTGGCCTGCGACGGGGATTTTGCCAGCTAGTCCTTTCTCTTGTAAGGCACGGACAACACCGCCTGCGGTTCCATCATTGGCTACGATGACGGCATCAATGCGATTATGACTCGCCTGAAGCGCTTCGCGCATGTGCTGAAATGCAGAAGAAGGCTTCCAGTCCTTTGACCATTGATCGTATACTACACGAATTTGACCAGAATCGATCTTTGGCTGCAATATATCAAATACGCCCTGCTTGAACATATGCGCATTATTATCTGTATCTGCGCCACCGATATAGACGTATTTGCCTTTCGGTACGATGGTAGTGATTGCATCTGCCTGTAAACGTCCTACCTGCTCATTATCAAAGGAGACATACAGATCTACATCGGCGTTTTTCACCAGTCGATCATAGGATAGTACCTTGACCCCTGCTTTATGAGCGCGATTCACAATCGCGGCGGTTGCATCTGCATTATGTGGAACGAGCACGAGCACATCAATACCATCGGCGATCATTTGCTCTGCCTGCTGAATTTGTCTGGCGTCATTACTGTCTGCTGAAGCAACGACAACGGATGCTCCCATCCGTTCTGCCGCCTTTACAAATAAGTCTCGATCCTTCTTCCAACGTTCCTCCACCAGCGTATCCATCGCAAAGCCAATTCGAATTTGCTTTGGCATGGAGGAGTTAATCGCCTGCTTGGAGGCTAATGATGTCGGGGTATGCGCATCTGGCTTATATTGATGGCGGGTGTCTGTACGTTCAGAATTGCTTGTAGCGATGGAGCTTGAATTCCGCTCGCCTGATGCTCCTTCTTCATTCGAGCAGGAGACGAGCAGCAGACTAACAATCAAGAAGAACAATGTTAATACGATGCCTATACGTAGTCGTTTGGCAGGATTCGCACGAGAATGCTGGATGTTAGCGTTACCGTAGGTAAAGGATCGCTGACTACTCATTCGCGCGCACCGAGTAGCGTCTTGCGATATTCTGTTGGCGATACCTCCGCCATTTTTTTAAATACTTTGCTAAAATAGTTCGGATCACGATAGCCGACTTCATAGGTGATTTCCTTTAAACTGAGATTGGGATCAGCCATAAGCTTCTTCGCACGCGTGATTCGGCACTCGGTTAGGAAGTCGATATAGTTCACCCCAAGCTGCTCCTTGAATAGCTTACTAATATAAAAAGGACTGAGCCCGAATTGATCACCGATCCCCTCCAGCGATATATCCTGACTGGAATGCTCCATAATATATTGCTTGATCTGGCGAATGGTATCTGGCTTGATCTTCTGACTATACTCCTCATACTGACTACGCATCTGCTCTAGCATGAGCGCAGTCTCATAACGCAGCTGACGATAATCCTGCACACTGGATGAGTACACTGGAGCCTCCAGCTCGACGCCCATTTCCGTTAGCATCCGCGATGCGATCCATAGCCGCTGTAAAATGAGCTGCTGTGCATGTAGACGATCCAATCCTTGCTCCTCGTAAAAGCGAATAAATTGCATCGTATCCTCACGTACGTGCTCCCAATCCCCCAGACGAACCTGGTCGAACAATCGCTGCTCTGCCAGTCTTGCTTCACGGTGACTGTTATCCGGCGTATAAGTAGATGCATGATCCATATAAAAGCGATATTTAACCGGCAAATTCGTATTGCTCGTCGCGATCAATGCCTCCTGATACGACTGGCGAAGCTGGGCGTGCACACCATACGCATTACCAATACCGATAAAGCATTGACTGCGCAGCTTTGGCCCGGCAGCCGCCAGTAGCTCCTGTGCCAGCTCGGACGCCTGCGCACGCAGCGATTGCCCATTACGCCGAAAAGCAATAATCGGAATTTGCCGTCCATTCAGCGCACCAACCAATCCGCTCCCTGTACGACTCACTCGATCCCGTATGGCAGGATATAGATGCTCGCCTTCCTCTGGAATAATGACCGCCATAGCGAATTTCTCACAATCGGGGTTCACATGCAGCCAGCCAACCATCTCATCCAAATGCACCTCATGCACATGATCAAATAAGAGCTGTGTTACCATATCCGTCTCAATGACGGGCAGGAGTCGCTGTAAGGTATGCTCGCGCTGCAAATTTTGCTCGCGATTAGAGCGTTCCTGATCGATCTGGTTCAGTACACGCTTCACGGTCGAAATGATCTCGCCCGCCTTGCTTGGCTTGAGTAAATAATCCTTGACCCCTAGCTTGAGCGCACGACGAGCATAGTCGAACGTATCGTAAGCCGTAATCATAATAAATTTAATATCGGGAAAGCGCGAACTGATCACCTCGGTTGCTTCCAGTCCATCCATACCTGGCATTTTAATATCCATCAAAATCAGATCGGGCTGAAATTGCTCAGCAAGCTCCACAGCAATCTTGCCATTCTTCGCCTGCTCAATCGTCAGGTTGTCAGGAAAGCCCCGGTGTAAAATAGCCTGTAGTCCTTCGCGTCCTACCTGCTCGTCATCAACGATAAGCAGCTTCATCATAAGCGTCGATTCTCCTCGTTTTCGGTATAGTCAGTCGCACTCTCACACCGGCGCCCTCGGCACTATTAATATCAATCACATCATGTACTCCATAAAATAAACGTAATCGCTGTACCACATTGGTAAAGCCAATCCCTGTAGAATGCCCTTCATTTTCCAGTGGCTGTTCATTCAAAATCTGCTCGATCTTATCGCTACTCATTCCCGGCCCATCATCTGCAATCTCAATGATTACATGCTCACCCTGATCATGGACAATCATCTCAATCGTACCGCCATGCTCATCTGGCTCTACGGCATGATTAATTGCATTTTCAATAATCGGCTGTAGCGTGAGTCCCGGCATCTGGATCGATAGACATTCTTCATCAATATCTGTGTACAGGCGTAATCGATCGGTAAAACGCGCCTTCTGTATCTCCATATATTGCTTCATCACACGCACTTCTTCGTACAATGTCACCGAACGATCTAATCGCTTGAGATTATAGCGTAATAACCCTGCTACACTAACAAGCAGATCACTCGTTTCCTCGGCACCCTCCAGAAATGCTTTTTTCGATAATGTATCGAGAATGTTGAATAGAAAATGGGGATTGATCTGGCTTTGTAGACTGCGAAGCTGGCTCTCCTGTAGTAGTAGCTTATTGCGCTGTAATTCATTTTCCAGCTGTGCCTTTTGCTGAATCTCAGAGATCAGTCCATTGATGCTGATCCGCATAT
Organism: Paenibacillus hunanensis; assembly: GCF_014645615.1. Classification (GTDB taxonomy): domain Bacteria; phylum Bacillota; class Bacilli; order Paenibacillales; family Paenibacillaceae; genus Saccharibacillus; species Saccharibacillus hunanensis. The sequence continues at coordinate 146,456 of NZ_BMMB01000003.1, forward strand.
GCTCAAACATCTTCGCCAGAAAGGAGATCTCATCAGAGGAATTCACACGCACCTGTAGATCGAAGCGCCCCTTCGCCAGCTCCTGTGCAGCACGAGTGAGCTGCTGAATCGGACGCGTAATACTCAGTGAGAACCAGTACGTAAACAGCAGAAGCCAGAAGGTCATCGTTACAAGAATCCAGATGCCTAGCTTTTTCAGCTCTGCCGACTGCTCAATAATGCCACGGTAAAATTGCTCATAGGTGCTTAGTTCCTTATCCAGCAGCGTCAGCGTCATATCGGAAATGTACTTCGATATACGCGTTGCCTCGGCAAACGCATCGGTTGAATCCTCGCTTTCCTTTTCTGAATGGAACATCACCGCACGCTCTGAGGTTTCAATCAAGCTATCGATCAAATTGATATAGCCTGTTAAGGCAAAATCATTCTCACTATTACGCAGATTACTAATATCGAGCTGTGCGCTACGAAGCATCTCTTCCTTGCGACGAAGGCTGCTCAGATTGCCTTCTGCTGGTGTAATCAAATAGCTATTGAGCGAGGTCACCACCTGCTGGCTGGAGGTTGTTACTTCATTCAAGCGTAAATATCGCTGTAAAATTTCATTGTATTGATTTTCCGTCTTCTGGTTGTAGTACATCAATGTAATCCAGATCATCAGCATGATGAACATAATCATCGCGGTTAGTGTCCATATTTTCCGTTGAATCCCGATCATTGTTCATCCGCCGCCGTTCGCATATGAATATCGGTTAAATAGCCTTCGCCCTGTATCGGTAGCGGGCTTCCTTTGAGCCACTTTATCATCATTTGCACGCTCACCTTTCCCATCATCTCGGGCGACTGCTCCAGAATGCCATCGATCTTGCCGCTTCGTAGTAACGGAAGAACATCAGGATTGTCGTCAAACGAATAAATTTTAAATGACTCCACTCGTGCACGCTGGCTGATCTCCTGCACCATCGCTTCGGTAAGATTTGCATCAATCGATATAAAAGCGCTTACATTAGGGAGCTTGTTCATCGCGTTCTGGGTAGCTGCAATAATACTTTCACGAACTTCCGGTGTCTGCACATAGAGAGAGTGAATATTCGGATACTGTGCTAACACCTGCTTAATTCCAGCCAGCCGCTGACGCTGATCATATTCATTTCGATTATCTCCCATCAGCACTACCGTTCCCTGTTCACCAAGATTGTGCACAAGCTGGCGCGCAAGCATCTGTCCAGCTGCTATAGGACTGGAACCCACATACATTTTGCGTAAGCTTTCCTCTACCGGTACATCGCTGGCAACGGTAATAATGGGAATTCCATAAAAGGCAGCCTTCACCTTCGTCAAATTGTTAAATTCGCTCGTATCAATCCCTTGCACGATGATCCCATCAACGCGCGAATCGATCGCAATCTCTAGCTGCTTCAAGAAGCTTTCCCGATCCTCGCCATAGCTTCCCCAGATTTCTAAGGTTGCATCCAAACTTTGTGCTTCCAGCTCTGCACTTGTTCCAAGCTTTTGCCAGAAAGGTGTACCCATATCAGAGGTGATCAGAACGAGGCGGTATTTGGAATGCTGCTGATTACCCGACTGTGGCAGCTCATGTGCGGACTCGACAAACCGTACCGCTGACGATAACGTGAAAGCCAAAAGAGTCAGACAGACCACCGCTAATAAAACGCTTACTTTTTTGTGCAAATGAACTACCTCTCTTTTCGGTCACGATACTCGTATTATAGCATCCACGACCCTCAAGCTAGAAGATAGGAAAGGATAATTTTTTGATGAGTTTTCTATCGTTCTCTGTTTGCCAAATCGTAATGCTCCAAAATGATGGTATCAAGCACCCTATCTCGGCTATCCCAACCGCACAGGAATAGAAGCAAAAACAGAACAGCATTTACCCAAGCAACCATTACTCAGTCCGTAGCGAAAATGGAGTTTGGGAATGGATATACCTATCGGTTGCTGCTCTGTTTGGTATGCTCAGACTGATCGAGGTAATGCCACTTTTAGTAATTCATCAGCTCTTTTTACAATTTTATATACCATGTATTGAAAATCATAGGGCTAGATTTCACTGTCTCAATATGGATATGTGCTATCATGCGAATGATGAGTATCCGTAGAGCGTTTTAATTTTGTTACTTTCCGAATGTAATCTGTTCCACTGGCTCTACTCTGGCAAAGCGCCCATTCCACACATACTCATGATGATGAATGATCTGCTCCGCTGATAAAACCTCGCTATCCAGCGTGCTATGTGCATCCTTTGCCACGATATTGTTCTGATAACCGATACTGTAGGCATTGCGAAGTGTCGTATCCAGGCAAAACTCCGTCTGTGCACCTGCAAATACAATCTGCTCGATCTCGTTACGACGCAGCCAATCCAGTAATTCTGTTCGATAAAAGGAATCCCAGCGTGTCTTACGGAATACTGCATCCTCCGGCAAGCGATGTAATTGATGACTGATTTCCCAATCTGGCTTGCCTGGATAAAACTCGTCGTCTGGGTGCTCTTCACAATGCTGAATGAATACAACGGGCACCTGCTCGGCTCTAGCCTTTTCAATGAGTGTATTGACACGCTTGATGAGAGAATCGCGTTCATATAGTGCGTTTTCCTCGCTATTGAAAAAGATTTCCTGCATATCGATAATGACAAGCGCCTGTTTGGTCATAGGTTCCTCCGATAACGGTTTATTTTAAGATGAGTGTTTGTGTTATTAGCTTTTGATCCATTCGTTGCCTTTATTAAAATAGTAGGTTTTTTCAAGGATATGTGCAATGGGAAGTGTTTCGCATTTGGTTGTTGTGGGTGGTTTAATGGTCTTTGGTACGAGGAATTTTGGTTTTATTATTGTGAATTTTTCATATAGTGAAATTTTAATTTTAATAGTGTAAGAAGGTTTAGAATATAATTTAAAATTTCTCTGCTACCTCTGTTGCTGCTATTCGATCATTCGATTTTTTTATTTTCGAGCGATCGGTGAGCCCACGAAAATCACTCGAATATCTTGATTTCAGATGATTGAACTGCTTTTTTATATTTTTCTAAGTCATTCAAGCTATGACTCTATTGCTGCTGTGCATTATTTTTTTATCAAATCCGATCTTTATTCATTTCAGAGTAAATACGTATTTGCTCGCTTCTATTATGAATTTTTCATATATTGTTTTTTTATATTGATTTCATATTTCTAAAAATCTTTTCTTTTTCGCTCGTCTTCCTACCCTCAAGCTATTTTAAAATTCACTTTATAAGCTATTCACCGCGAATAAATAAAACAGCCGCGAGTTCAAAGGAATCCTTCCCTTCTCTCACGGCTGTTATGCGTTATTCTGTTATTTAATTCCTCATTCACTCTAACTTAATTCAAATCAAGCATGAAACTGACGTCCATCATGCACCGCTTCTACATACCCTGCACGAATGACAAAATCACCAAAATGTTCACCATCTGTGCGCTCGGTTGCATAACGCTGGAAGATCGGCTTCAGCGAGGATAGAATCTCCTCTTCCCCGATATTTTCACGGTACAGCTTGTTCAAACGACTACCATCAAACCCGCCGCCCAGATACATATTGTACTTACCTGGCCCTTTCCCGATAAACGACAGCTCTGCCAGCATTGGACGTGCACAGCCGTTCGGGCAACCGGTCATACGAACAACGATATCTTCATTACGCAGACCTGCTTGATCCAGCTCAAGCTCCAGCTTGTCGATCAGTGTGGGCAGATAGCGCTCTGCTTCCGCCATCGCCATGCCGCAGGTTGGCAACGATACACATGCCATCGAGTTACGACGCAGTGCCGAGTAATGCGCGCCATCGGTCAGACCGTATTGTGCGATCAGCGATTCGATCTTTTTCTTCTTCTGGCTACTCACATCACCGATGATCAGGTTTTGATTCGGCGTCAGGCGGAAGTCGCCAGTATGCACTTTTGCGATTTCACGCAAGCCTGTCATCAGCTTGTAGTCATCGAGATCGACGATACGACCATTTTGAACAAACAACGTGAACAGCCATTTGCCATTGCTGCCCTTTACCCAGCCATAACGATCGCCGTTATGATCAAACTGGTACGGACGTGCTTCCTGTAGCTGCCAGCCCAGGCGCTCATGCAGCTCGCTAACCAGCCAGTCCAGTCCGCGATCATCGATCGTATATTTGAAGCGAGCATGCTTACGTACTGCACGATCGCCATAGTCGCGTTGAATCGTAACCACCTTCTCGGCAACATCGATCATCTGATCCGGTGTAATAAACCCAATCACTTTCGACACCTGCGGATACGTTGCCGTATCGCCGTGTGTCATGCCCATACCGCCGCCTACCGCAACGTTGAAGCCGACAAGCGTGCCATTTTCAACAATTGCGATAAAGCCAAGATCCTGGGAAAATACATCCACATCATTGGATGGTGGAACGGCGATGCCGATCTTGAACTTACGTGGCAGATAGACAGCGCCATAGATCGGCTCCTGCTCCGCTTCCAGCTCTCGACTGTCGATGATTTTCTCCTCATCCAGCCAGATTTCGTGATAAGCACGCGTACGCGGATCGAGGTGTGTACTTACTTTACATGCCCAATCGTATACCTGCGCGTGTACCGCAGATTGATCCGGATTCGTGTTACACATTACGTTCCGATTGACGTCACCACAGGCAGCAAGTGTGCTGAGCAGTGCATCGTTCACTTCACGAATCGTATTTTTCAGATTCCATTTCAGTACACCGTGCAATTGAAACGATTGGCGTGTAGTCAGACGGATTGTGCCATTGCCATATTTGTGAGCAATATCGTCCATCATAAGCCATTGTGCAGGTGTAACAATCCCACCGGATGCACGCACACGTAGCATGAACTGATATGCGGGCTCTAGCTTTTGCTTTTTACGCTCATTACGCAGATCACGATCATCTTGCATATAGCTTCCGTGGTGCTTCATCAGTCGGTTATCATCCTCAGGGATGGAACCGGTAATCGGATCACGTAGCGTCTCTTCCAGACTGCCACGCAAATATTTACTATTACGCTTGATATCCTCAACATCGCTGTGAGGACGATCATGCGGTGGATATTTTTCATACTGGACCATGGTTTGTTCTCCTCTCGTAATCGCGGACATTCCCCATCAAGCGTAGCTTAATATACGTCGCGCTGATAACGCTTTTGCTGCAACATCGTGCTCAAGTATTCGGCTGCTGCCTCCTGACTCAACTTTCCTTCCTGAATCAGAATCTGTTCCAGTGTCAGATGCACATCGTTCGCCATATGCTTCTCATCACCGCAGACGTACAGCACAGCACCCTCCTGAATCCATTCATACAGCTCGCGACTGCGCTCGAGCATGCGATGCTGTACATAGACCTTCTTATCGCTATCACGTGAGAAAGCCACATCCATCCGTGTCAGCACGCCATCCTTGAGCCAGCGTTGCCATTCTGTTTGATATAAGAAATCTGTAGCAAAGCGGCGATCCCCGAAGAACAGCCAGCTTTTACCTTCTGCACCTGTCTCCTCACGTTCAGCGATAAAGGAACGGAAAGGCGCTACGCCTGTGCCTGGGCCAATCATAATGATCGGTGTGGAGGCATCCTGTGGCAACTTGAAGTTATCATTGTGCTGAATGTATACAGGCAGCGTATCGCCTGCTTCCAGACGCTCAGCAAGATGCACAGAGCATACGCCATAACGCTGACGGCCATGCTGCTCGTATGCTACTTTGCGTACTGTCAGATGTACCTCATCCGGTGAAGCCTTGAAGCTACTGGAAATGGAGTACAGTCGCGCTGGAATTTTACGAAGCAGCGATAGCAGTTCATCCGCTGGGATACTGCCCAGACCGTAATCCTGAATCAGATCCAGCAGATCGCGCCCTTGCAGATACGCGCGTAGATCCTGCGCTCTACCTTCCTCCAGTAGTGCATCCAGCTGCTCATGATCTGCCAGGCCAGCTACTTTTTCCAGCAGCGGCTTCGTCAAAACTGTAATCTCATAATGATGCAAAAGGGCATCACGCACGCTTGCGGTATCGCCATTTTTGTTCAATGTAATCGTCTCATCGCCATTCCAGCCTGTTGCCTGCAAAATGTCCTCCACGAGCTGTGGATGATTTTGCGGATATACACCCAGGCTATCCCCTGGCTCATAGCTCAAGCCTGAGCCTTCTAACGATAGCTCCACATGGCGAGTCTCCTGATCCGAACCACGTCCGTTCAGGTTCAGATTTTCCAGCACTTCTGCTGGAAATGGATTCGTACGGGAGTACGGCGAAGCTTCCTCGTTCACGCTCGCCGTAGCTGTCGGTGAGGCTGCGACTGAAGCAGCAGCGCTAGCTTCACCCAGAGCACTCAGCACCTGTCCGATCCACTCACCTGCTTGCTCTTCAAAGTCCACATCACAATCCGCACGCGGTACGATTCGCTCTGCACCTAGCTCTTCAAGGCGCTTATCGAAGTCTTTTCCAGTCTGACAGAAGAACTCATATGATGTATCACCCAGCCCCAGCACGGCGAATTTCGTTTCTGCTAGCTGCGGCGCACGCTTGCTGTGTAAAAATTCATAAAATGGAATCGCATTATCCGGCGGATCGCCTTCACCCTGCGTACTCGCCAGAACGAATAGATTATGAACTTTTTTTAGATTATTCGTTTTGTAATCGCCCATCGAGGATAAGGTCACGTCAAAGCCTTGCGCAGTCAGCTGTTGTGCCAGCTTTTTCGCAAGTCCCTGTGCATTGCCTGTTTGCGAGCCGAATAATACGGTCACATCCTTCGGTACATCAGCTACAGGAGCAGCTGGTTCCGCTACGGCTGCGGACGATGCTACGGTAGGAGCGGCTGCGATTGCACCGGTATGCAAGGAAGCCGTCAGGTATCCACTCAGCCAGATGCGCTGTGTTTCGGTTAATCCAGGTAATAAACGATTGAGAAGCTCGGCCTGCTCCCCTGTAAAAGGACTGTTAGTTGCTTGAAATTCCAACGATATCCACCCCATCATCTAGCACTTGTCATCTCTAACAACGCGCTAATTCCTAGTATAGTGCTCAGATTTATTCTGCTTATTTGAAGGTATCACAGTGCGCGTAAACGGTCAATTAGAATGCCTTATAGGTTCTATCAGTTCTCCTGATGAACGATAGTGAAGGATCATAAGGCGGTAGGTAGTGGGTGTTAATCTATTGATAGAGCAGTAAAAAAACGATATATAGTTGTAAAATGAACTAATCGTATAAGCTAGCCGATATCATAAAGAGCCTTTCCACAAGCAAGCCAGGCGAATATACGCTAGCTCGCTGTGAAAAGGCTCGTTTAGATTCGAGAGCATTTCTATCTTACCTACTACACTCCATCACTGGACTTCACGCCTTACCTTCACCACGTAATTGACCCTGCGCAAACTGCACAAATTCCCTTAGCTGCTCCAGCGACTCAAATCCTGCTTGCGCCATACGATCGTTGCCGCCGCCCTTACCGCCAAAGCTAGCCAGATGCTGCTTAAAAAAGGTACCGCATTTCAGATCAGGGTGTCCCTGCTGAGCAAGCACCACTTTTCGTTCATCCGCAGAAGACAGCAGGATGACCATATCCTCTCCTTGCTCCATCAACAGATTAGCCATGCGCTGTACATCCTGAAGTGAGCGCGAAGCCCATTCATACTGCACTAGCGAATAGGTTGTACCCGTACCAACCTGACTGAGCAGTTGCTGCATCACAAATTCATCATTTTCACGACGTAGACGCTCTAGCTCGTCCCGCTGCTGTCGCTGTTCTTCAGTCCATTTATCGAAGCGAGCTATAATGTCTTTGCGTCCGGTATTAAATCGGCCTGCCATCGCGTCGTTGATGGCCAGACTTTCCGTATAATCGTCCAGCACGCGCCAGCCACAGCGAAAATAAATTCGCATATGCCCTTTATTCTTCTCTGCTTTGTACAGCTTGATCATGCCAAGCTCCCCTGTACGCGATACATGCGTACCCCCGCAAGCATTGTATTCAATGCCTTCAATCTCCACGATGCGTATACGTCCCGTTACACTTGGCGGCTTGACGAGTGTCATCGTCGCAAGCTGTGCTTCATCGACGCTATACGCACGTATCGGCAGATTGCGATATACATATGTATTCACCTGTCGCTCTACTGCTTGCAGCCTGGCTGGCTCCAGATCAGCGATGTCAATATCGATCGTGCACTCCTGCTCTCCCAGATGAAAGCTTAATGTGGGCGCATTCAGCACTTCCAGGCAGGTAGCTGACAATAGATGCTGTCCACTATGCTGCTGCATATGATCGAAGCGACGCTGCCAATCAATCTCACAATATAGCTCTACCCCCGGCTCCTGCTCCGGTAAACTCGGCATCTGATGCCAGATTCGTCCATCTACACGAGACACATCCAGCACCGGAATTCCATCAATCGTACCTCCATCACACGGCTGACCACCTCCATGCGGATAAAATGCCGTCTCCTTGAGCACGACATAATGCTGTCCATTCTGTGTGAATTTATCCTCTAATGCTGTCGTCCAGCTCGTCAAATACGAGGAATCAAAATACAGCTCACTCATATATTGGTGCCTCCTTCCTGTGTGTCTATATGTACCAGCTGCTTACGCATCATACGATGGGGAATTCCCACTTCTGTAAATGGCTCTCCATACGTTTCATACGCCAGCTTCTCATAAAAGGAAATCGCCACCTGCCGTGCATGCAGCATCATATGTTGGTAGCCCTCATCGATCGCTACCTGCTCCGCATACGCTACCAGCCGACGTCCAACCTGCTGACCACGTAATGCTTCATCAACGGCAACCTGCTTCATTTGTACCGTATCCTGATTCACCTGCTTGAGCAGGAGCACGCCTACCATTTTGTCCGCATACAGTGCACACAGATGAATGGCTTGATCCTCGCCATCCAGACGATCCTGCTTGATGCTCATACCGAGTGGACGACGCAACACAAGGTCACGCAGCTCCAGCGCCTGTGCATAACGCTCTTGATCAGCGGTCGTTATTCGTTCGATTAGTAGCTTGTCCAGCTCACTCACTCCTTTACACGACATCTAACCTGCAATCCGTTGATTGCTTCGGGATATGAAGAAGTTAATCATATCTGTTCCAGAAGATCAAGAAAAAGAAAATGTGTTGTAGTCGATTAAACACTGCAAAATTAGTTTAACTAAAGAACAGACAGATACCACTACTTTTAGCCTAGTACGTTTATCCCTTTATTGCGTAACCAATCTTCCAAACACATACTTTATGACTATTATATTTATGAGGTGACCTATGAACATTAGATTTAACATCGCAAGTAAAATTTTAGCTGGTTATGTATTGATTATGTGCTGCTTTGCAGTAGCGATTGTCATTATGAATGCAAAAATGAATGAGTTGGAGCAAAACATCATTTATATTGCTGGTCATGACATGGATGTACACAAGCTGGCGAATGACATCCGTCTGAATATCGTCGATATGGAAACTGGACAGCGTGGCTATGTGATTACGGGAAATGAGAACTATCTGGCTCCGTATAACGATGGCAAAACGCAATGGGAATCGAACTATAATCAATTATATGCACTGCTGTCTGACAACCCTGCACAACAGCAAAAGCTAAATGAGATCAAAACGAATATCGAGAACTGGATTAGTATAGCTGGCGACCCTGTTATTACGCTACGTCAGCAAAACAATACCGCAGCTATTCAGCAATTTTTCGTCAACGATCCGGGTAAAGCCAATATGGACAGCTTCCGTGCAGCCATTACGAGCTTTTTAGAAACAGAAAATCAGCTTACCGATCAGCGAGTAAACGTACTTCATGATAGTAATGTGAATTTGAAAATATTGCTGTATGTATTACTGGGAGCCGTTATTATCATCTCACTTCTTGTCGGCTCTATTATAGCGTACCGTATCACACGCAATATGCGTCTCGTCACCCATACGATCAACGATATCGCTTCATCCGGTGGGGATCTGACACGTCGTATCGAAGTGAAAACGAATGATGAGGTCAAGGATCTTGGACAGGCAACTAACTCCCTGCTGATCAACCTGCAACGCATTATTAAAGACGTTCAGTCCAACACCGTACAGCTGGCTCTTGCCAGTGAACAGCTTGAAAAGGGCGCTTATGAGAACTCTCGTGCTTCGGACGAAGTCGCTCAATCGATTCAGAAAATCGCTCTAGGCTCTGAGCGTCAGGTATCGCGTACGGAGGATATTTCCTCTGTAGTTGAGCAATCGATAGCTGGACTCGGTATGGTCGCAGATACAAGCGAGGCTGTTGCTGGCATGGCGCGCCAGACACAGGAGCTGGCAACCGTTGGTGGAGAAAAGATTCAAAACAGTGTACAAAGCGTACAGAGCATGGCAACCGCATTCCGTGCAATTGAGACCGGGGTCAACGAACTATCTCAGCGTTCTCAGCAGATTCTGTCTATCACAGGCTACATCTCTCAGACCTCTACGCAGACGAATCTGCTGGCACTTAATGCAGCAATTGAGGCTGCACGTGCAGGTGAGCATGGGCGCGGATTCAGCGTCGTAGCCGATGAGATTCGTAAGCTCGCTGATCAATCCTCTCATTCTACACAGGAGATCACTGCGATCATCCAATCGATGACGGCTGCGATTGAAAGTATTGTTGAGCTGGTTACCGCTACAACGAGTCAGGTCGATGATGGCGTTGTGATGCTAGGTGAAGCGGGCGAAACCTTTGATCGAATTATGGGTCAGATCGGACAGCTCAATGTACAGATTAATGAGGTCGCTGGTTCCGTGGCTGAGATGTCGAAGGGTAATCAGGCTGTAGGTGCATCCTTACAGGAGATCAATGGCATTACGGAGGACATGGCTGCATTTACAGAGGAAGTATCCGCGATGACCGAGGAACAGACGGCTTCGCTGGCTGAAATGGTTTCTACGACGGCACAGCTCAAGCAAATGTCAACTTCTCTACAAGAGGTTGTTGATCAGTTCAAAATTTAAAACAGCCTTTTTATACCCTCTTTTGTAGATCTGGTAAACGCATGATAACAATAACAGTGCGATCACAGATTGCTATGTCCAAACGATTTGCAATACTACACGATTCGCAATACTAAACCATTTTTAATATCAAAAGAAGCGACTCCCTCTACTTAGGAGCCGCTTTTTTTGATTTCACCTTTTTGTACTGATCTTCTGCTTGTATTACTTTTCATGTTGTATTATTTTTCGTTCCATATATTCACACTTTGCCGTATGTGTACATGTACGTGCACAACTTATATACTTACACGGCTCAAGCGTAGCTTGCATTTAAAAATCAAAATTATCCGGGTCAGCACCAAAGCGGCGATCCTCATTCAGATCATCGATCTGCTTCATTTCCTCCACCGATAACTCAAAATCATAAATGTCCGCATTTTGCACAATGCGTTCCTTTTTGATCGATTTTGGAATCGTTACGATGCCGCTCTGAATATCCCAGCGCAGCAGTACCTGAGCGATAGACTTGCCATGCTTATCAGCGATTGCTTGCAGGATTGGATTATCCAGCAGTCTTCCCTGTGCAAGCGGTGCCCACGCTTCGATCTGAATGCCCTGCTCCTTACAATAATTGCGTAGCTCCACCTGACTGAGCAGTGGATGCAGCTCGACCTGGTTAACGACCGGACGAACCTTCGCATCGGCGAGCAGGTCTTCCAGATGATGAATCTGGAAATTCGATACGCCAATCGCACGGACTTTACCATCCTCATGCAGCTTCTCCAGCGCTCTCCATGTATCCTTATACTTGCCTTTGACGGGCCAGTGCACCAGATACAGATCAACATAATCCAGACCGAGCTTGCTCAGACTCTTTTCAAAAGCCTGTAATGTCGCATCGTAGCCTTGATCCGAGTTCCATACCTTGGTTGTAATGAACAGCTCCTCGCGTGGAACACCGGATTCCTTGATCGCTTGACCGACACCCTCCTCGTTTTGATACAATGCAGCGGTATCGATACTGCGATAGCCCGCTTCGATTGCCCATTTTACCGAGTTAACGACCTGATCGCCTTCCTCAACCTTATATACACCCAGACCAAACCACGGCATTTCTACACCGTTGGACAGCTTTGTTGTCGATTGCAAATGAAGCATGAATAATTCCTCCTTTGTCATTGGCTGATGTACATCCAAACTCGTACCTCTCCAGTATAACGCAACCTTTCCCGATAGTGGAACTGTACGATTTACAGATTCGGTTGAAGCATTTTACAAATTGTGCATGCCAGATAGCTTGTTCCGATGTTAGCCCAGATCGGTGCGGCTGCTATGTCGCTTGAATATGCGTTTTACTCCGGGTTCAACAAGCCATGCTGAAGCGACTCGTACACTGCTCAGCGATAATAATACGGTTAATAGCAGGCTGACAGGTATAACAAGCACTCTTGTCGTTCCTGTTCCGAGCCATGTATAGATATCGCTGGCTGTAATCGCCATAACGATAAAGCCGTGCAGTAGATACGTGTATAGCGTATTACTGCCCATCTCTGAGATCATACCGAGCGGGCGCGCTGGAGTCAGACTCATTACTGCGCCACCAATGATGATCGCAAGCATGTAGACACCGATTCGGTATAAGCCTGCTGACCATTCATTATGCCCTAACGACTCATAGGAGAAGCTACCGTACAGCCATTCCTTAACGACAAATGGTGAGTAGACTGCAATCAATACAGTCGCCGTTAAGAGAAGCAATGCCGATATTTTCTTCACAACAGGTGATTGAAGCCATGTAATCCAGGAACGATCCATATAATAGCCTGCCAGGAAAAATGGGAAAAATACGATCGTTCGCGACACACTGGCATAATATTCAGCATCATTCGCATAACCAGCCAGAATGGCAAGCACGATGGCAAATGGCAATGCGTATTGGATTCGAATCATATACGGCATTGCCGTTTTCCATAGAATCATACTGAAGAAGAACCACATCAACCAGTAGGGCGTAAAATAAGAAAAGATCAGTTGCGATCTATCGTACAGCCAGTAATCGAACAGGGAATACAGTGTCTCAAAGATCACATACGGAATAACCAGCTTGCTAATCACTTTGGTAAAATAATCGCCTGTACCGATATTTTTGGCAAAATAGCCTGAGATCAGCACAAACAGCGGAATATGAAAGCTATAGATCAATACATATAATGGCTTCAGCCACGGATCGTCGTATAGCGGCTCAATCATATGCCCGACAACCACGAGAGCAATCAGCAGAAATTTTAAATTATCAAAATAAGCATCCCTCGTCACGCGCATTACACTCCCTTCATGGCAGACCAGGTGGAATCATAGTGCATGTACCGTGAATTCGTGTATACATACCGTCTGCGCTCTAATACCCGTCTCCATCAGGCATGAACCCCATTATAGCAATCTACATTTTACAGATTCAACGTTGTGATGATCTAGCTCGCTGGTCATAGTTCATCCTCTAAACTTCTTATAACAACTATAATTTTATATCATAATCAAAGTAGAACGATAACCTACCCAGCATAGTCTCTATCCATCGTCACACAAAAAAGGGACCACAGTCATATGCAGTCCCTTGCTTATTTTTGAATATTCGATTGTGTTCCTTAGCTCACATCGATCCTCCAGTACGCTTTTGATATGCTTTTAGCATGCTTGGATTAGATATAAAGCTGTGCTATTTATGCTCATGCGTGGTCATCAGAGTCATCATGCGACTGGATTACGACCGCTACTTTATGATCCCAGCAGTCAGCCATGCCCATTAACTGTTTACTTTACGATCACCGTTATCTCAGCGCTTGACCTTGCTTCGTCTGCGGTAACCCGGCAGCCTGTGCGATCAGCTCATAGGAATGAAGTCTTGCCTGTTGATCATAAATCATACTCGTCATAATCAGTTCGTTTACACCCGTGTCCTGCATATAGCGCTCCAGCCCTTGCCGAATACGCTGTGGTCCGCCTTTGATCGTAGAGCTGAGCTGCTTTTCGACAGCTGCTTGCTCATAATCTGTCCATTTGCCTTCCATTGATGCAGGAGGTTGAATCTGTCCGGTGCGTCCGCGAATAATATTGAGAAATTGCTGCTGCATCGTGGTAGAGAGCCATTCCGCTTCTTCATCCGTATCTGCTGCAATGGCATTCACGCCAAGAATAGCATACGGCTCCTTCAGCATCTCGGAGGGCTGGAAGTATTCGCGATAAATACGTAATGCACGCTGCGTATAATCCGGTGAAAAGTGTCCGGCAAACGCAAATGGTAATCCTTTTTGTGCCGCCAATCTTGCACTAAAATCGCTGGAGCCCAGCAGCCAGATCGGAACATTTAGCCCTTCCCCCGGCACAGCACGTACAGGTGCATGATATGAGGTAGCTGACGCATCAAAAAAGGTCTGTAGCTCCTCCAGCAGCTCGGGAAAATCTTCGCCGCTATTGATATCTCGTCGCAGCGCAAGCGTCGTACGCCGATCACTTCCGGGCGCACGTCCTAGACCGAGATCGATTCTTCCTGGATACATCGACTCCAGTGTGCCGAACTGCTCCGCAATGACAAGCGGCGCATGATTGGGTAGCATAATGCCACCCGAACCAACACGAATACGGCTCGTGCCTGCGGCGATATAGCCGATCACGACCGAGGTTGCCGAGCTAGCTACGCCCGGCATATTATGATGCTCCGCCAGCCAGTAGCGATGATAGCCAAGCTGCTCTGCATGGCGAGCAAGCTCCAGGCTGTTACGAAATGATTGCGCTGGAGTCGAGCCTGCTAGTACAGGCGCTAGATCCAGTACAGATAATGGTATATAACCGGGATTTCCCGGAACAAATGATGCATGGGGTTCAGACATAGGTAGTCCTCCTTTATTGAAGTAACTGTAAAGGTTACCTATCCTATTATCCGCTTCTTGAATCAGAAATGCTAGCCCTCACGAAGTCGACTTACTCCAGCGTATTCGTTGTATTGCAATATCCAATCACTCGATTTCGTCCTGTACGCTTTGCTTCATATAAAAGGCGATCTGCAATTGCAATCAATTCCATACGATTAAGATTCCCACCTGTCGTTGTCCCTACACCGAGACTTGCCGTCACCGTCATCTTACCTGTGATCGGACTCCAATCTGCCGAGCTAATCGCCTGACATAGACGTGTAGCATGTAGCATGCCACATTCAGCATCTGTATCCTTAAATACTGCGAGGAATTCCTCGCCCCCGATTCGTGCGAGCGCTGAAGACGAAGGTGCCGTCATCGACATAATTTTAGCAACATTCACAAGTACGGTATCCCCTACCTGATGAGAGAGCGTATCATTGATTTCTTTGAAATGATCCAGATCGATCAGCACTGCTGTGACTGGCTGACCATTAATAAGCGATTGGGCAAGCAAATCATCCAGATACGGGTCCATAAAGCGTCGATTATGCAGACCTGTTAACGGATCACGTAGCGCCATTTCTTTAAAATATTCACTATCCTTACGCGCTTCCTCTGCATCGAAGGTCATTTGCAAAATGCGTGCGCGTGCTTCACGTTCTGCTGAGCGCTTCGCTTCATTTTCCTGATGATACAGCTTATGCTCCTCATAGGCTCTACGATAATCACCAGCTGCGGCATACATCTCCGATTGCTGCAAGCGTACACGCACCATCAAACCCGTCAATCCCTGCTCACGGCACATATGACGCGCCTCGTTAAGCGTCTTCTGCGCCTGCTTGAGCTTGCCCTGTAGACGCTGTGCTTCAGCAGTCGTTAGCAGGCATTCAGGCAGCACATTCAGATCGCCCAGCTTACGACTGAGCGGATCACGTAGCATCGGTACGAGTGTCGCTTCTGCTTTTTCCGGATGTCCAAGCAGAATCTCAATAGAAGCAATCGTATCCAGATGAGAGGCGCTCAGCTGCATGTTTGTGCGGGCGGCGATATCACGCAGCTCATTCGCCAGACGATAGGCAGCTTCGCCATCTCCCATCTCAAAGCGCGTGTATGCCATATTGTTCAGCGCGAACAAGCTCAGCAGCGTATCATCGGTCGCTTTGGCGATATTTAGCACCTCGTCAAAATGCTTTGTTGAATCATCGTAAGCGCCAACCTCGTCCAATGTGAGTGCAAGCATCATCAGATGATCTGCACGAAGTGGCGGAATCGCATCATCAGGCAATAGCTGCGAGCTGATCACGGCGTGCTGAAGCGCACTCTCATTGTCGCCCAAACGACGAAAAAAGCTCGCTAATAGTCGATGACTACGAGCAAGAAGATGATTATGCTGATGGGTTTCTGCCCATTCATTCGCCTGTCGAATAATGCGCCCTGCCTCAGCTACTTTCCCCTGCCGTGCCATAATATCAGCCTGAATAAGCCGCGTACGGATAATAAGTGCTTCGTCTCCTGATTGCTGCGCAACCTGAAGTGCACGCTGTGTAGCCGATACAGAAGCATTCACATTTCGGTAAGGTAATAATTCGAGTGTATCAAGCATTTTGGAGAAGGCTTCTTTTGAATGACTCATCAGATCCATATCGGATAATCCCGACTGTTCTTTGCCCGGTTGATTATCCTGATGAATCGGGATCGAATGTTTGTTGATTGACTTGGACATACG
Organism: Paenibacillus hunanensis; assembly: GCF_014645615.1. Taxonomy (GTDB): domain Bacteria; phylum Bacillota; class Bacilli; order Paenibacillales; family Paenibacillaceae; genus Saccharibacillus; species Saccharibacillus hunanensis. The sequence continues at coordinate 163,085 of NZ_BMMB01000003.1, forward strand.
GCTTCCTCCTTCTTGACCTGCACCACGCCCGCTTAAGCATGTGATTCTACAATAATTAATTCATTTATTTGTTGAAAAATATGGGTTTAAAAAAGAAATAGGTAAAAGATATTAAAAAAATATGAATAAGTATCTATATGAAAGACTCATTATGTAATATGTTGAATATTAAACATCCTTGATTTACTATTAAACACGGGAAATGGATGGAAAAGTGCTGTTTATGTCGCTCTTTATAAATATATTACTAACTATAGCTTAATGAGTTATCGATGATAAGTCTTTTTTGCACTTTTCCTTTACATTGAGCAAACATTTTTTTAATTTGGCACTTTGCAAGGCAATTCTAACTTTTCTGCGCTCGTATGAGGTTTTTATGCGCCAAATTTGATACACTGTAAAATAAATAAACATGCAGAAAGTGAGAGCACATGAAACGTTATTCGCCATACATCGAATTCAATCGCCAGAACTGGGCCTCTCTGAGCGATAGTCACACTCCACTACCTCTAACCGAGCAGGAGCTGGAGCAGCTGAAAGGGTTAAATGAGCATGTATCTCTACAGGAAGTACAGGAAATTTACCTGCCGCTTACCCATTTAATTCATCTGTATGTGGGCGCTTCCCAGCAGCTTCATCAGCTGACCGGTAGCTTCCTGCACATTCAGGCTCCCAAAACACCATTTATTATCGGCATCGCCGGCAGCGTGGCTGTAGGCAAAAGCACGACAGCGCGCTTATTGCAAACGCTCTTATCACGCTGGCATACCCATCGCAAGGTAGACCTTGTAACGACAGATGGGTTTCTTTACCCGAATGCCGTACTCGAAAAACATAATATTATGAATCGCAAGGGCTTTCCAGAAAGCTACGATATTAAGCGCCTGATCCGCTTTATGGGCGATGTCAAATCGGGCAAGCCTCAGGTTCGCGCGCCACAATACTCACATTTGACCTATGATGTTCTCAAGGATCAGGAGACGATCATTCAGACGCCTGATATTTTGATCGTGGAAGGCATTAACGTACTACAGGTGAAAAAGGAAACGCCTCTTTTTGTGAGCGACTTCTTTGATTTTTCTATTTTCATCGATGCGGATGAGCAGGATATCGCACGCTGGTATATCGAACGATTCCAGCTGCTACGCCAAACCGCATTTCAGAATCCAGACTCCTATTTCCATGGACGCTTTTCCAACCTGTCTGAGGAGGAAGCCGATGCGGCTGCCAAGCATACGTGGAAAACGATCAATGCACGTAATCTGCACGAAAATATTTTACCAACACGGGAACGTGCACAGCTTATTTTGAAAAAGGAAGCTGATCATAGCATCCAAAATATCTTTTTACGTAAGCTGTAAATGATCATGCAGACGACATCGATCAGGAAGCGATAGGATGTGAATAAGGTTTACATCCTGTCTGACAACCATTCTAGCACTGCCTTCTTTCCTATCATTCTACCTTTTAAAAGGAGCGTATATATGCAAACTATGCTAGTCATCGGTAGCATCGTGATGTTTCTCGCTGTAGCGATTGGTGCCTTTGGCGCTCATGCGATGAAGCCGCGTTTAACACCGGATATGCTGAAAATTTATGAAACAGGCGTCCAGTATCACCTTGTACATGGAATTGGTATCCTCGCTGCCGGTATAGCAGGCAGCCAGTTAACGAATGGACATTCGCTTGCCAGCGCAGCAGGCTGGTGTCTGCTCGGTGGGATCATTCTCTTTTCTGGTAGTCTCTACGCACTGAGTCTCAGTGGTATTCGCAAGCTGGGTGCAATCACACCGCTGGGTGGTCTGCTATTTCTAGCAGGCTGGGTATTACTAGCGATCGCTGTCATTCAAGGTTAACTCTATACCCAAATAACAAATGCCCCGAGCGATCAACTTTACTGGAATCCAGTATGAGTTGATCGCTCGGGGTTTTTTATAATGATAAATGGAATCGAGAATGAAGCGCTACTCTACATAAAGTTATACCTAAAGCATTGGAAAAGTAGCCATCTACCCGCTATGCACATCTTACTTTGTTACTTGAACCGTAATCGGCTCACTTACCGTTGTGCCGGAATCATTCACCAGCTCCGCGGTGTAGACATGCTCACCTACTGCTTTACCTGATACAGCAGTAAATGCGCGTTGTGCCTGTGGAGTGCCTGCTTTTAGCTCTTGCTTGTCGATCAGTTGACCATCCTCGTACAGACGGTATTCTGTCGCGTTAGTTCCCCACCACATATTCATACTGATGCTGTAGCTTCCATCGCCATCCCAGTTGTCGCTCGCCAGTACAGGCTTGCCTGGATTAGCATCGGTCACTTTTACAGTCAGCGGAGCACTTTTAGTTGTACCAAAGCTATTGGTCAGCTCCAATACATACGTATACGTACCGTTCGCTTTACCACTCACAGCTGTCGTCACCTGCTGTGCTGCTGGTGATTGATCTGCCAGCTTCCCTTGAGCGATCAGCGCATCATTTTCGTACAGCTTATACGTAGAACCGTTATTTCCCCACCACATATTCATCGTTACCTGATAGCTACCATCCAGCAATCCTGTATCATGTCCATTATCGTCGGACAATACTGGAGTTCCTGGTGCATCTGTAGCATTAGGCTCTTCGATTGGAGGCTCTGGTGTTACAGGTGCATCAGCTGCCTTGATATCATCCAGACCGCGCGGCTTGAGCTGATAGCTATCCTTGAAAATAGCAGCAACACCGCTTACATCCACCCAATCGCCTTCTTTAAACGAGAACTTCTCCTGCGTTAAGCCTGTACGCGCATCCACACGCACATGTGTTTTTTTCGACTGGTCGCTATACACATCGCTCGTCACATCAAACTCGAACGAACCCGCTGGTGTTGCACTAACGATATTACTAATCTGTACCTGCTTCAGCTGTACAAGCTGGCCTTGATTATACGCATCCACCGTTACCGAGCTTACAGGCTCTGGCAATGCAGAAGTACCCTTTTTCTCAATCGTGACTGGATCAGTTAGCTCCAGCTCGGAGTTGTACAGCGTAGTCGATGCGGTAATACGTACCACATCTCCCTGTGCAAACCCACTTTGATTTTGGTAGACATAAATGCCACCTGTCTGATCCTGCAAGTAGAAGGCTTGACCACCAAATGCACCCGGTGCAGTCGTTACAACACCTTCAACTGTAACCAGTGCACCTGCACTTTGATTACGTGCAGAAGCAATGCTGCTTAGTGCTGGAATCTGAACGCCGCCGTTATCTACTGGCAATGGCTCGGCTGGTACATTCGCAATCGTTACGGCTTGCGTCAGCAGATTGCTACCATTTTGACGAAGACGCAGACTAGCTGCACCACTTGTGCCTGGCTTGATACGCACAGTCAGGTCTTTGATTGCGTGACCCTTGCTATCCGCTGTCAGGCTGTACGTCGAGCTATACCCGTACGATGTTGGCCATGTGCCATCCGCATTTTGAATCTGAGCCACCTGGTTACCACCTGTTACATAGATTCCTGCACTAAAGCCGGATACCGTACTATTCGGTGCCAGATCATCAGCAACGATGCGTACCTGGAATGGCTCTGCATTTGGAAGCTGGGATTGATATACCAGGCTATAGGTTGGATTGGATACCTGTACCGTGCTGCCATAAGATCCCGGCTTGAAGGTCGAAGAATCCCACCATTTGTAGCCTGCCGCAGGTGCTGCCCATGGCTCAGCTTGCGGCTCAGTCGATGTTTGTGGCGTTTCAATTGCCAGCAGAGGTGTTGGCTGATCGAGCTGCAATCCATCCACCTGCGACAGCGTGGTGTAGCTCTCCTTTGTAGACAGCCAGTTTACCGCATTGACGAGTAGCTTCCCATCGTCAACCTCTTTGAATCCATCATAGGTTGTCTTTTTAGCACCAGTTTCTTCGCGCAGATATTTTGGCGTTGCATCTTCAACTGGAGAGGAATCGCCAATAAATGCTGCTTTGCCCCCACCCAGCTTGGACACAGCTACATAAGGGCCTTCCGCTACACCGCCGCCATTATACACGCCCTGATCTACTGCGTTAGGCCAGGCTTCCTTCGTTTGTGGCATATACACGATGCCTTTAGCTTTATTTGGATCGGTAATCGCCAGTGTTGAGCCAGCGTGCATCGCTACACTGCTCACACCCTGCGTAATGCCAAATGCTTGATCCGGCGCTACGATATTGTTTGCATTAATATCGCCCAGCGCATTATAACGGAAACGTACACCGAAGTTGTCAGACAGCCAGTCAGAGCTTACAACATCCTTCATTGCTTCGGAATTGCGCTCTTCTGTGGACATGCCCTTGGCAGGGTCTTCCCATGCACCACGACGATATCCATTGATCGATTCGGAGCCATCCCAGCGATTTTTGTTACGATCGGCGTTATAATGATCACCGATAAAGAAGATACTGCCACCATTTTCAACATATTGCTTCATGGCAGCCTGCTCACTCGTTTTGAACGGTATATTCGGCTCAGCGACAACGAACACGTCATACCCGCTCAGGTCTGCATATGTAATCGCACCAGCTTTGCGCAGCTCCTTCACATAGTAGCCGTCATTCGCCAGCGCATTGGCAAAATCCGAAAATCCTCCATCGATTACCCAGTCTGCTGCACCAGCGGTCTGAGCATGAGCATTGTCGAACAATACCTTTTTCCCTGCATTGTCGTTAACGACCTTTGCATTAATAAACGGAGCTGGATCACTTGCCGTTTCCGCATGAGCCAGACCTCCAGTCATCAGTGCTGTAGGTAGCGGCATCAACAATGTAAACGCTAGCAAGCTTTTTGCCAGTTTTGGCCGCAGATCATTCCATGTAAGCATTTGTCTCCCCCTATGTATTATGAAATTGGAATAACGTTACCATTCTAACATGGAAATATATGCAAAAGTAATTCTTTTTGTAAAAAATTAATCAAATTAACATATAAAATTGAACAGATACTTTATTATTACATACAAAGCGAATACATCATTCTTTATTTTCGTTTCGATATGACGTTTATTGTGATTTCAAAGTTAACTATACTGACATATTTATTATCATTTTGTAAAATCGCCATATTTCCTTCTAATCGCACTGTACACTTCGTAACGAGTCCGCTTGTTGTTCTATCACTTTGCATATCTATAACTATATAAAAAAGCCACTTCCTCATCGCACCAATCCTTATCCATTACGGACAAGTCTGGAACATATGGGAAAGTGGCTCAATTTTATAATGTATGATTGTGCATGATATACAGTCTACAGTGTTCTAACCTATTTAACTAAGCTGATCCGGTGGAGATGGTGGAGAAGCTAGCTTCTCCTTCCCAGAGGCAGGAGGATCGGGCTGCTTAGACGCTTTGCCACGATTGACACCGATCAGATCCAGGAAGAAGACGAATAGTGGAATACCGATAATAAGTCCCCATGGCCCGATAAAGTGCTCGGAGAAGATCAGGATGACAAAGGTATAAAATACCGGCAAGTTCGTTTTGCTCGACATCAGCTTTGGATTGAGGAAGTACGCCTCGATCGCATGGATAATCAGAATAAGGATGAACAGATACACCACATATTTGATGCCGCCTACGCTCAGCGCGGTCAGTCCTAACGGAATGAGCGAGATGAACACACCAGCTACCGGTACTAACCCGAGTACGAATACAATAACAGCAAGTCCCATCAGATTCGGGAATCCCATGATCCAGAGCGCTGTAATCGTCAGAATTGTATTAATAAAGGAAATGAGCAGCTGTGCCTCGATCACTTTACCAAATGTATTCAGGAACATACCACCGAAATAACCGACTTCTTTAAAAAACCAGCTGAGCTTGCTATCTTGAAATGAAGCTGTAAAGCGTACGATATGCGAGCGATCCAGCAAAAAGAACAAACTCAGCAATATGGCAATGAATAGCTGGGAGCCGATCTGACTTATTTTCAGTAGTACGGTAAAGCCTGGGCCGATAAATTTGCCTACATTTTCGAGCACCTGCTCAATGTTCAGCGTTCTCATCAGCTCGACTACATAATGATTCCATTTGTTCGCATGCGGATTGGCGTACACATCCTGAATCATGTCATAAATCTGAGCTACCTGCATACTTACAGTTGGCACCATACGATAAATCCCCCAGCCGATGATGCCCAGCAATACAACATACACAAGCGGAATAACAAAAAACGGAGATACATTGGGAACTACCTTTTGAAAAATTTTCATGACGCCTTTATACAAGCTGCCGATCAGAATCGTGAGCAGCAATGTCATCAGTATAATATTCATCATGCTCGACATTGAAAAGATAATCAGGATCAGTATGGCAAGTACAATAATCCGTCTAATCCCCTCATGGTTAATCCATTCCCTAAACTTCATCCACAGACCCCTTCTCTATTTATGTCCACTTCTTTCATAATAACGTGTTTGCGGTCTGCTGTCACCGCTATCCTACAGCTCTCTATGTTTATTGCGGGATAGCTGCTTTGAACGTATTCGTTAAACGTCCCAGCTTATCGATCTCAATCGTTACCACATCGCCATCCTTCAACCATACCCGCTGCTCCTCCGGCTGTCCTAAAATCACACCTTCCGGTGTCCCTGTTAAAATGATATCGCCTGGCATCAGCGTCATGTACTGAGATACATAATGAACGATTTCATCACAGTAAAAGATCATATCAGATGTGCTCGAATCCTGTACCTTCTCATCATTCACATAGGCACGAATCCCGAGCTCATTCGGATTGCCCACTTCATCTGCGGTCACCAGATACGGCCCGATCGGCGCAAAGCGTGTACAGGTTTTACCGATCAGCCATTGACTGGTCCGCATTTGCAAATCGCGTGCAGATACATCATTGGATGCACAATAGCCAAACACATAGTCTAACGCCGTCTCTTTACTGACACGCTCTGCCTTTTTCCCGATCACAATGCACAGTTCTGCCTCATAATCCACCTGCTGACTGAGCGCTGGCAAAGGCACGGTATCCAGATGTGCAGCTACGGTGTCAGAGAATTTACTGAATACGACAGGTGTTGTCGGCTCAGCCATTCCCGTTTCAGCCGCATGCTTGCGATAATTCAAGCCGATACACAGCACCTTACCTGGTGTTGGTACACATGGAAGCCAGCGTACCGTGTCTTCTTCAATATAATGCTCAGGTGATATAGCAGTAGTTGCGCTGGCTTGCTCTAGCCAAGCGGTTAGCTTCTTATGTAGCTCTGACTCTTGCAGTAATTGCGCTACCGTTTGCGGTAATTGCAGTGCACCAGCAGATAGCTCCTCTAGCACAGCAAATGACACAATGCCTTTATCCAAATGAATACCGAGCTGAGATTGACCGTTCGAATCATAATGTACATATTTCATCACAAATACACCTCCAACACTAATGATGACAGGTTAAAGGTGTAGATACAACTTTGTGTCTATTCATTGCTGTTTTTTAAAATGAAATCATATAAATGGCTAGCATTCGTTTTGACTGGACTACCTTTAATTCAAGTCTTGGCTGTCTACTCATCCTTTTTCAGCTCAAGCCTTATAATGGAATACTTCCGGTATATCCTCTGAGGTCGTTCCTGCATCATTTAGCAGAAGCAGATCAGACATGTACGCCTGCCATTTCGTATTGGCAGGATGGACAGCGAGTGCATCCATTGCCTTACGATAATCTTCCACCTCCATATAAGCAAACAATATCCCACCATGTAAAAAAATGCTGTATGTACGAATTCCCACTTCACCAAATGCTTGCAATAATTCAGGATACACCGCCTCATGTCGACGGATGTATTCATCACGATCCTCAGGCCGTATATTTAATACAAATGATACGCGTTCCACTAGGATGCACTCCTTTGACATCAGATAATCTATGGCGTATAGGCAAACGGTGTATACTGTTGCAGACACCCCTCCGTGTGGTATACCGGTAGAGAAGTTAGCGTATACACCTTAGATAAATAGGTAAATACAATAGATAAACAAGTGAACTCTTATATTGTAAGCGTTATCTTTTATGAAATCAAAAGGAATATGACCCATCTTCACAAAAAGCTCCCTTTGCAGCAAAAAGCCACCCCGTCATAACGACAGGGCGGCTTCAAGAAAATATCGATGATATGATGATATATGGATTAAGCCTGCGGATAAGCAGTATACGTCCAGAAGCGTTCACGGCTAAAGCGCTCGCGTAGCTCGCGATCCATCTTTTTGCTCTTGCCCAGCTCACCTGGCGATGGGAATTGGGAACGATGTGCATGAATGGAATTCAGCTTATTCTGGATAAAGTCGCCCACTTCATTTTCCACATCAGGATAACCAATCTCATCTGTGCAATTATGGGAAAATGCCATCGCATAGAGCGGTGGACGCTCCGCTTCCGGCAATTGACTCATCGCACGCACGACAGCAGCACCGGTTGCATCATGGTCAGGATGCACGCTGTAGCCTGGATAAAAGGTAAATACAGCAGATGGCTGAAGCTCCTGTAATAGCTCTAGAATCGTGCCATCCAACACCTTACGATCTTCAAACTCAATCGTTTTATCATGGAAGCCCATCATACGCAAATCCTGAATACCGATCGCTTCAACGGACTTTTTCAATTCTGCGCGGCGAATATTCGGCAAATTCACACGGTTCGTAAATGGCGGTGTGCCCATGTTACGTCCCATTTCGCCCAGTGTCAGGCAGGCATACGTTACTTGCCCACCAGCGGCAATATGCTTGGACAATGTACCGGACAGACTGTAGCACTCATCATCTGGATGAGGCAGCACGACCAGTACACGGGATTGTTCAGGTATCGTCAGTTTCATCGGGTTCATCTCCTCACTCATCAAAACGGCTCCTTACTGAGCTGCAAGGCAACAACAAGCTTACCCTGAGCATCGTGTCCTGCTAGAATCAAGCGCGCCTGCTCGGTGTCTTCATAATGAGTCAAGCCTTCGGAATATACCCAGCCTGTCTCTGTTTTCAGACCTACACGGAAAAAGGGCGCTTTTTCTGAAATGGAGCCTGTAGTATAGCGTAGACGTGCATTACTAATAAATGTTGCCGACGGGTGCTTGCTGCTGTCCATATGGGACGCGTACGCGCCAGTCGTCATTTCAAGGTGAATATACAAATCCTGATCCTGAAGCTCGTTTAAACGACGCTGGATCAGTACTGGATCAATGAGCTGCATTGTCATCTCTATCTTCCTCCATATCCTCGCAAAATGCTTATCATATTATACTACATTATTTTTCGTATGTATAAGGGAAGGAAATAAATTGCATAAGTGCTGTGTTTAGCGCTGTGAAAAGAGACCGCTATATGAACTTTATAGCGTCTTGCATCAACTACTCCGGTAAGAAATACGGAGATCCACTAGAATAGAGCCTGCGAATCTACAACATAGGAGTTCATTGTAGACTCTCAGGCTCTAAAGATTATAATTATCGATCAATCTGTACCGTTCATGTGAATCACTGGTATCGGCTGTATCGATATTCGTATGGAACAGACAATATGATTAATTCCCATTTACGGTGTTAATCCCTGGCGCTTCAGTTCTTCGGATACCAGTCTGGCGAGCTGGATCGCGCCTGCACGGTTAGGATGCAGAGAATCTCCATCCATATAGAGTGCCAGTGTTGCCGCCGGGCCAATAGATGTAAAATAAGCGGAGCTGATCACGTTCAGATCGATTAAAGGCACATTCTCCTCGGATGCAAGGGCAACTGTTGCTGCTCGGTACCATCTGCCCTGAGCGTTGTGTACACCCGCGCTATTAAAGTCAGTCGCACGTCCCTGCGGCGTGGATAATACGGCTGTTGCGCCTTTTGCCTTCGCCTGACGAATCATATCGCGCATATATTCCTTAAACTGCGCTTCGGTTGTCGTATTTTTGGAATTCGTATCGTTGATACCCAGCTGAACGATAAATAGATCGCCGGGCTTAATGTATTTCAAAATAGCCTCCATCTGTCCATCATTAAGGAAGCCACGAGCGATCTGTCCGCCAGACGCCATATTGCGTACGATAAAGCTCGATGGGTTCACATATTGCTGTAGCATTTGCCCCCAGCCGCCCTGCACACTGCTATCCAGTGGATAGTAATTCGCTACAGTAGAATCACCGCCAATATAGATCGTAGGGTGCGTCGTTGGATTTGTGGATAGCTGCGTGATCTCCAATGCGCTCAAGGTGAAAGCTGCTCCAGCTTTACCCTCGGTAACTAGTAGATTCAGCTGTCCATCCGTTACTGGAATCTGAAACTCGTCAACCGCATTGTCCCCCGTCATATTGATGATCTGATACACCCCTTCGGCTGCTACACTGGAGCGCGATGTATTACCCAGCATCACCTTCACCTTATATAAGCCATTGGGTAGATCAACATTGAATGTATTGGTGCTCTTCGTGCCAAAGGTTACAAATTGTACGGCATCACTCCCCACACCTGACCCTGAGGCAGACACATTACGCATATTAGCAGGTGTATTAAAGCCATATCCCCGTGCTGCACTGTAGGCATCCTCTGCGCGAACACCTGTATAACCAGCCTGTACCGCTCCGTTGCCAAAATCGAACTTGTAGCCAGTCGCAGCAACTGCTGCTGGTGCAGGCCCAGCCGTGTACAATGCAGCTAGCATCGCTACACTTGCCGCTGTGAGCATTGCCTTTTTCCAAAAACGACTTTGCTTCTTCAGCGCTATGTCGCTGTTACGAGTATGTAGAGCTGTATCTGAGCTTCTAATCGTCTGACGTCGCGGTGACATTTTGAATAATTTCCCTTTGGTAATCATGTAATCCCTCCCATTAATGTAAGCGTATTCAAATCGTATATTAGTATTTCGCTTAGTTAGAGGAACTTCCTTTTTTCAAACTAGCTATATATTATTAAAATTTGGAAATTAGGCATATAACATTATAGATGACGCTGCGAATCCTTCTTCACTTATTCATTAGCTCTGGTCGATGCTCGGCATGATTATAGCGATGCTAACCATTCAGGACATGGATAATTGATAAAAAGCCTTTCCGCTGGAGACAGTGAATGTTCTCCATCGAAAAGGCTTCGCTAGCTATTACTTCACTATCGTGACCGCACATTCAGCATGCTGAGCCACATAATGACTCACACTTCCAAGCATCCATTCCTGAATCGTACCCAGCCCTCGGCTCCCCATTACAATCAGATCCGCATGAACCTTTGTCGCATAATGTACAATCGCCTTGCCCGCATGACCCTGTATGATATTCACACGTGCAGGGTGAGCTCGTTCTGTCATTCGATTCAAGCGCTCCCGGGTCTCCTGTTGCTCGTCTGTAAAATAAGCTTCCAGCTCATGGGTCGGTATGATGAGCGGCTGCTGGAGTAACTCTGCCTGCACAGAATCAACATATACCACATCCAGCTGTGTCTGTAGCTCTCCGGCAAGCTGTACAGCATGATCCAGAGCACGCTCAGCATGGGCAGAGCCATCGTAAGGTACGATAATATATTGAAATGCCATCCTTGTATCCTCTTTTCTTTAATGATCAACTGCTGGCTGTGTAAGCGGAGCAGTAGCTGGACGAATGAGAGCCGTACGCAGCCAGGTCACACCCCAGGTGATCAATGTGATTAACAGCAGATTGAGCACAAATGAACCGACTGGCGCATCATTATAAATCAAACGCAGATAGCCCTGAATCGCATTCGGTGCGGGTAGAAAGGAACCGATATGCCGATAAAATGGCGTCAGCATCGCTGCTGGAATAATATTGCCTGCTGTCATGAGCTGGAGCGGAATGAGCGCTACATTAAATAACGGTGCAGCATTGCCAAATAGAGCAAATGCCATCTGTGTCACACCGATGCTAGCTGCATATACGAGCATATGAAAGCCCCACATTTGCCAGAACGATGCCGTTGTATTGGCAAATAGCATAGCAACACTGGTAACAATTAAAGATCCAAATAACGCCACGCCTACAAGCAGGAGCTGTCTTCCCCAGAAAATATCCCATTTGCGATGGCTACGTTTTAGCATCATGGAAGCGAGATTCAGCTGAATATTCATCGTCATCACACCAATATACGTAACAAAGCCCAGAATCATCGGCAGCATCGATATTGCAAAATTACGAATCGAATGGGTTTTGATGATATTCGTGCTGACAATTTGCTCCTGCACATCGCCAAAGGCTTGCTTGCCTACAGCTGCTGAAATAGCTGGAGCCGAAGCTTCCATCATTGATTTGGCGATATCTGAATTGGCTTCATTTACATAATACGAGAGCTGTGCGGATTGCTTGCTGCTACCTTGCTCTGTAAATTCAGCTGGGATCGCAATGACCATCATGACCTCACCCTGATCCATCTGCTGCTGCGCTTGTTGCAGCGACGAATACATAACCGATTGATACGGCATCTGCTGGATCATACGCTCTATAATTACTGCACCCGAACGACCATCCTCATTCACAATACCAACCTTCAACTGATCAAGCCGTTCGGTTGCCCCGTTATATCCGGTCATCCACACGATCGTAAATAATAACGGTACAAATACGGCGAATACGAGACCAATCTTCGTCTGAACAATACTTAAAAATGCCTTGCAGGTGTGTAAAGCTTGCATAGGTTATTCCACTCCACTTCTTTGTCTGTATATAAATAGATGGTTAGCCTATAAAAGGCTATGCATCTATTTGTCCAAAAAATGAGCCGACCTTATTCAGTCGGACAAATTTTCATAGATATGATTTACGGCATCCTGTAGCGAATGGTCGGCTTTTCCTTGATATCGATCATAAATATCATGATCCAATCTCTCCATAATAGGCTCTGCCTGCTGTAAAAGCGCCACACCCTCTTCGGTAAGATGCACAACGACCGCACGACGATCAGCTGGATCGACATGACGTGCAATCAACTGCTTTTTTTCCAGTCGTTCTAGCGTTTTCCCAATGCTCGTCTGATCGCGCTCATGGATATTTGCTAGCTTTTTCTGAGACATCCCTTCATATTTACTCAATTGATGCAGGATGCCAAACTGCTCTGGTGTAATATCCAGTGAGCTTAGTAATTGAGTCGCTCTCTTTTTATAAGCCAGATACGTACGTGATAACAATAATCCTAAAGACTGCTCATCTGAATGAAGAGGCATCGTATTCCTCCTTCAACAAAATACTAGCATAGCCGATAATCGACTATGCTAGTATATGTGGTGGATATGAAATTTGTCAAAGCTTTTTTGTATAGCCTGTATCTCAATCACGTGGATAGTTGATGTCCATAATATCCATAAATGGCACCTTGTACAGATCTTCGACCGTCTGTACATGTACCTTACCTGTACGTGAATCCATTTTAACAATTTCACCGCGCACCGTTTCTTCCCAGCCCCAGACAGTCAGCACGATAATCGACTTTTCATGAAATGCTTCTGTTAGCTGATTACCGAGCTCTTCCAGAACAAATTCATCGCGTGTTGGACGCTTGGCCACTTTTGCTTTAGCCAATGTAAGACCTCCCTAGTATGTTCTCCTTTTCATTTTAACGTTTCATCTCCAGTGTTACAATAGTTTACGAGAAAAAACAAGAACAAATGTTCCGAATGATGGATTGGTCGAACTGGCAACAGCTATAGCAAGGTATTAAAGCTGGAATTTCTTTCAAAACATATCCAGCGATTTATGGAAAGCAATCTGACTGCAACTCAAAATCTAACCGCACGCCAAAAACCCAACTGCACATCAAAAACCGCTCTGTGCTATGTATAGCCTAAGAGCGGTTCGTTTGGATCAGACTTATATCATATTCGCGCTTCAACAAATAACGCTCATTTAAAATCAAACTTTCAATTGTACGCTTATACGCTCGATGGGAGCATGATTGTATCTTCCCCAGCATATATGACTCACTGGTTATTTAACAATCATCACTGGAGCAGATGCGCGCTGGGTTACATAGCGACTCACGCTACCCTTCATAAACTCACCCATCGTATTCAGTCCCCGACTACCCATGATGATCAGATCGGGCTTCGATTGCCTTGAATAATCGACAATCCCCTTCGCTGCACTACCACAAATGATGACGGTTTTGGCATTCGGAATTCTGGAGATCATCTCTCGCAGGTTGCGCCGCACTTCGTCCTCTTTATGGTCAAAATAAGCTTCCAATTCACTCGACGTCATAATGAGCGGCTGACGCAGCTCATCTACTGTTGCAGAATCAACATATAGAATCTCAAGCTCCGCCTGTAGACCTTCAGCCAGCGTTGCTGCTCGTTCCAGCGCACGCTGGGAATGCAATGAACCATCATAGGGGACAAGAACATGCGAGATCGCCATCATATATTCCTCCTTTAAAATGGAATTACAGTCATCATGCTTGATGAAGCGCTATCTGAATGAGACGAGAGATTAAAAACCATGCTTATTATTAAAATAACTCCAATTTATGTAAAATGCAAGCGTTTTCATATTTTGTCACGAATCTGTATTTATCCTATGTCCAGCAAGATCGATTCATGAACCGTATGAAAAAATAATACAAGCATACTCTCTCATATAGAGCTCGACATGCTTGTACCATTTACGATTAATGCTGTTTTGTTTAATGCGTAATATTCTTTAATTGCTAATACTATTAGTATATCTGGCAAGGTGCATCTGCTGAAGTGAATCCAGCATGTATTGTTTTATGTGAGCATACATACGGCATGTATAGGTGAGCAGGTGCTTACTTCAAACGATTTATTTCTCTATGAATGGAGATAAATAAGGCATGCCATCAAGTCTCTCAAGCCATTCAAGAGTTTCGTAGCCAGACGGACATCTCTCCTTCTCCGCGGTTACCCCATAGAAAGTATGGCACAGCAGTAAAGGATTGTTCGACACGCGCAGGTGGCTGTAAGCGATATAAGGAGGAATCTGCATCCGTATTTTGCTCGCGTATAGCCTGACCCTTGATTACTGTGCAGCCGCCTAGCAGGTTAGGATCATAGTGGGCTTCGAGTGGAGCTTCCGTTGTAATCGCCAGTGAAGCGAGCTGATCTCCATTATCTGCTTCTTCCATGCAGTATACCAGGGGGCCGCGCTGTAAAGCGATGCGTCCTGCATTGGCACGAAGCTCAGGGTGAGCGTACAGGATTTGTACGTCCATTTGCATATGCCATTCGATCGTATCTGTCGCTGTCCATTCACGCTGGATGTATACGTACCCATTGCGTAGCATGGAGGAATGATCAATCGGCTCTCCGTTTACAATAAGCTTCGCTTTGTGACACCAGCCAGGTAGACGCAGTGCCAGTGTGAACGAAACAGGCTGTTCCATTTTGAAGCTAAAGCTGGCTATTCCGTCCCATGGATAATGGGTTGCTTGCTGAATCGTGATATCTGATCCATTCATATGAAGAGTGGATTCATTGCCGATGAACAGATGGGTATAGATGGTGTCTGTATCGCTTGTGTATATATATTGCCCCAGTGAAGTGATCAGTCGGGCTACATTGGGTGGGCAACACGAGCAGCCAAACCATTTTTGTCGTACAGGCTTTATATGCTCGCGATCCGGGTTATGATGGCTTGCAGCTGGCCATACTTCAAGCGGGTTAACATAGAAATAATGCTTACCGTCCTGCGACATGCCACCGATCACATTGTTGTACAGCGCTCGCTCCAGCACATCGCCATATTCACCACGTGGCTCTAATTGCAGCATTCGATGAGCGAAGAATACCATGCCTACTGCGGCGCATGTTTCGGAATAGATCGTATCGTTAGGCAGATCATAGTCAAAGGTAAAAGCTTCTCCGTGACGAGTTGAGCCGATCCCACCTGTAATGTACATTTGCCGATCTACAATATTGCGCCATAATGTACGGCAAGCGTCATGCAGGCGCTCATCCTCCGTCAGACGTGCCAGATCTGCCATTGCGGTGTACATATACACGGCACGTACGGCATGCCCGGTAGCGACCTTTTGCTCACGTACAGGCTGATGTGCCTGACAATACTCCAGATTGATGCGCTCCTGTGGCTTGCCACCGTAGAAGCTGTAACGACCGCGCTTTTCCCATTCCTGTTTTAAATAATTCGGCTCCTGTCCACGTTCATCGATAAAGAATTGACTTAGCTTTAAATACCGTTCTTCCTTTGTAAGTCGATATAGCTTCACCAGTGCCAGCTCGATCTCCTGATGCCCATCATAACCACGCAGTTGACCGGGCTTTGGACCGAATTGACCATCAATATAATCCGCCAGACGACAGACCACATCAAGCAATTGACGCTTGCCTGTCGCTTCATAATAAGCTACTCCAGCCTCGATCATATGCCCGGCGGTATAGAGTTCATGACAATCAACCAGATTCGTCCAGCGCTTATCCGGCTCCTTAATCGTAAAATACGTATTCAGATACCCATCTGCTCCCTGCGCCTCTGCAATCAACGCGATTACTTCATCTGTCATCTGCTCCAGCTGCGGATCAGGAGATAGCATAAGGGAATACCCTACTGCCTCAATCCATTTGGCGACATCGGTATCCTGAAAAACAAATCCATGAAACTCACCTTCTCTTCGTCCAGCCGCAATCTCAAAATTACGAATCGCATAACTCGGCTCTGCATCAGGCACACGGTCATGTAATGCTTCATATTGATAAGGAATCACAACATCCTTTACTAATTGCTGATAATCTGACCAGAAACGATCGTCAATATGTACGTGCTTTGGACTTAACGTATGAACGGAATGCTGAATGGATTTCATGTGAATCAAGCTCCTTTCGAATGGGACTTGCAGTCATAGATCAAGCAGTCAAAGCTGGATGTTTACACACAAAAGATAACGCTTTCAATTTGAAAAATGAATCATTTATAATATGGTTAATTAATATCATATGTATTAACAATTAACAAGAGAAAACTGTGCATATAACGTTCCTATTGAGTATGGCTTGAATATGCCTTGAGTGTTACTTGAGTGCTGGTTCCATCGCTCTAATCCGTATTGATTTTCTTCTACATGACATACATCTACATGCTATACGTCGCTTCATCTATTTCTCTGTTCATGTGGTGATAACTAGTCTGATCATATAGTTATTTTCCTCAACAAGCAAAAAGCTTGATAGAGATTGGCAACGCACCGGGTATAATAAACGTACATCATGATAACGTGCATTATCGATCATGTAGTAGCATTTCATTCGACATCTTGAAGGAGGATATTCCCGTGGCATTAATTCCGTTAAACTGTCCTAATTGCAACGGAAAAATTGAATATAAACAGGATGAGGTTTTAAAGTGTCCCTATTGTGGAACAGAGCTTTTGCTGGAACAGAACAAGGTCTATTATGTCGATCAAACGATTAATCATTATCATGGCGCAACACCTCAAGCTAAGGCAGCCCCTTCATTAACTATTCCCGTAAGGCTGTTGCTCATTCTGGTCATGCTTATGATCGTCGGTACAGGAGCATATGTGTATTATTTGATGAAAGATACGTCTCCTCAGACAGTAGCGAACGAGTCAGTACGGACGATGCCAGAGAGCGAGGTGCTGCTATCCTTTTTACGTGATATTTTCCATAAAGGCTCTGCTGCGCCTACTGAAGCAGAATTGGCTCGTATTCGTTATTTGAGCGTAGACTATTCAGAAGATAAGCAGTGGCAATTTACATATAGCTTTGCCGATCCTTTCAGTGATGAAAAAGCTGAAAAGATCACCTATGTCACACAGGACAAAAAACTCAATGGCGAGCGAATCGATCAGCGAGATTTCGAGGCATTCACCGGGCTGACCTCATTGAATTTCAACGGAACCTATGAAATCTCTCAATCTGATCAGACGACATTTGCCCATATCCCCGGGCTTAAAAGCTATGGTGGTGCGTTTAACGAATCATTTAGCCAGTTTTCCGGTTATTTTGGCGACAAATCGAAGATTACAGCGTTATCCACACAGCTTCGTAGCAATCGTGAGGTAGCATTACTGCTGGAATTCCCTAATTTACATTCCTTATCCATTACGTATGTGGACGAATCGGTTACGGATCTCCAGTCACTGAACAAGCTGCCCCTTCAATCGCTATCACTTACCTTTGTGAATGATCTGGGCTGGGTATCGTCGATGAATGGATTAACGTCTCTGTCCATCGAGCATAGCGATGCGACAGATCTGCAACCGCTGTTTGCGTTGACACAGCTCCAACATCTTCGACTATCCTTTTTAACGAATGTGAAGTCGATCAACTTTGTACAAAATATGCCTGTATTGCAAACACTTGATATGAACAATGTAAACTTTTCCAGTCTGAAGCCTTTAGAAGGTAAAGGCTCGATTACAACACTCCATCTTTCATCCTTAAATAAGCTTGGCTCAGTAAAATTGATTAACAGCCTATCTTCACTGCGTGACTTATCGTTATCCGGTTACTATGAACATGCAGACTCTCTCACCTTACCGCTTGCTACCAAAGTAGAGATTCCAGGGTCATTTCTTAGTGGGCTAAAAGCACCCGTAGCAACCGAGCTTACGATCCGTGGTGCAAGTGGAGACTTGAAGCTAGCCATGCTACAGAAATTTCCGAAGCTAAAGCAGCTCTCCTTATGGGAAACCAGTGAAATCACGGGGCTTCAAGCGCTCGATGCACTGCCTTCGCTTCAAACATTGAGCATTTACGATAGCTCATTATTTTCGGAGACGGATGCTTTATTTCGTTTGAAGCATGTAACATCGTTAACCTGTAGTGAATGCAGACTGAATATTAAACAGTCAACCGCTCCAACGAATAACACACTTGAACAGCTGACCTTAGACAAGCCTTATTTTAGTCTAAACAATGATTCGGTCACCGACATTGACGAGGCAACACCGTATCTGGCGAATATGACGGCTTTGCGTTCCTTTACTTTGCAGGATAGTAATCTGGCTTCACTGGCATTCATGAGCAATTGGCGAGCTGTGGAGGAGCTTCATCTGGAGAATAATGCAATCTCCAATGTGGAGACGTTAACCAATCTACCCCATCTTGAACGAGTGTACCTTACCGGCAATTCGTTGCAAAATAAGTCGGTGCTCGGTAGCAATGTACAGGTATATTAATTGTTACTCACCAGCATAAACGTAATAATAGCCACTCATCCAATGAGTGGCTATTTCTGTATGATTATATAGGTTCAGCTAGTTTATACTACTCTAGCTTATTAAAACAATCCATCAATCGTTCCACCTGCATCGATGTGCATGCGCTCTGCGGCAGGCACCCTTGGTAGTCCTGGCATCGTCATCGTATTGCCAGTTTCCACGACAACAAAGCCTGCTCCTGCCGATAAGGAAACGCGAGTAACCTGAATCGTGAACCCGGTAGGCGCACCCAGTAATCGCGGTTGATCGGTGAAGGAATATGGTGTCTTCGCCATACAGACTGGCAAATGACCGAATCCCTGTGCCTCCAGCTGCTCCAGTGTACGGCGCGCAGCAGGCGCATAGGCAGCACCCTCTCCACCGTAGATGGAGGTAATAATTTGTTCAATTTTACTTTCAAGGGAGCATTCATCTTCATATAATGGCGTAAAGGCTTGTGGTGCGGTTTCCAGCAGATGTAGTAATCGGTGTGCCATCGCTTCGCCGCCTGCGCTTCCCTCTGCCCATACATGCGATATCTCGGCTGGAACGCCCAGTCTACTGCATTCCTCTTGAATCAATGCCAGCTCCTCTTCGGTATCGCCCGTAAAATGATTAATTGCAACCATAACCGGTACGCCAAATGATTGCAGATTACGCACATGGCGACGCAAATTTGCCATTCCATTTTGTAAAGTTGTTATTTCGTTCACGCCTGCCGAATCGGTAGACGACTCCATGGTGCCAGTCTGTCCATTATATTTGAGCGCCTTTACCGTTACGACCAGTACAGCGGCGGATGGCGTCAGCCCGGATTGCCTGCATTTAATATTGAAAAACTTCTCGGCTCCCAGCTCGGCACCAAAGCCAGCCTCCGTCACGACAATGTCAGCCAGCTTGAGCGCCGTCTTCGTACCGATTACACTGCTACAGCCATGAGCAATATTCGCAAATGGTCCTCCATGCAAAATAACCGGCGTGCCTTCGATCGTCTGTACCAGATTGGGCTTGATCGCATCACGCAGCAAGATTGCCATTCCTTCCACTGCCTTTAAGTCACTGGCAGTGACAGGTGCGCCATCATAGGAATAGCCGATGATGATACGAGCCAGACGCTCTTTCAAATCCGCCATATGCTCACTCAGACAGAGAATCGCCATCACCTCTGAGGCTGAGGTGATCAGATAGCCGCTCTCTCGTACCTCACCATTTCCACTACCCAGTCCGGTTACAATGCTTCGCAGGCTGCGATCATTCATATCTACGGTTCGCTTCCAGGTGATTCTTTTCGGATCAATCCGCAGCTCATTGCCATGATACAGGTGATTATCGATCATCGCAGCGAGCAGATTATGCGCACTCGATATCGCATGAATATCGCCCGTAAAATGCAGATTAATATCGTCTGCGGGTACAATCTGCGCTCGTCCACTGCCTGTAGCTCCACCCTTCATTCCAAAACAAGGGCCTAGCGAAGGCTCACGCAGTGCTGCAATCGCTCGTACACCCAGCGCATGAAGAGATTGGGAAAGCCCGATCGATGTTAATGTTTTGCCTTCACCAGACGGAGTCGGATTGATCGCCGTCACAAGCACCAGCTTCCCATTCGGCTGATCACGTAATTGCTCTATCAGCTCAGGCTCTAGCTTTGCCTTATATTTGCCATACGGTTCTATGTAGTCTGTGTCGATTCCTGTCTGCCTCGCAATTTCGATAATTGGCTTCATATGAAAAATAAACCTCCTGTGCTATGCTTATTTCTCTGGTATTATCCGGCATCGCCCTTGCGTTTGCAACCAAACGGCAGGGTGTTTGCGCTTTTGTCACATCTACTATGTAAAATAACGTCGAATCTTGCTATAATCTATGACTGCCGATGATTTGTAGCTAACTTTTCTAAGAGACTATACAATTATTGCTAAGAATATACAGGCATTTGACCGAACTATACTATATAGTGTGAATCATTTGAAATCACGAGATAAAGAACAATGGAAAAGCATGGTCGAGGGAGTGGAACGCATGGACAAAGATATGAATGAAATACCTCCGCTTCTTGCTCTGGCTCTGGATGCGATCGAAGATTTTGTGTACGTTATGCGTGTGCATAATGAGCAATTTTATTACAGCTATGTGAATCGTTCGGCTGCAAAATTCAGCGGTGTGAGAACTGAACATATGGGAAAGACATTTTTTGAATGCTATGCCCATGAGCCGGAAATGGCACATTATCTGCACAATAAGTACATGAAGGCTTTATCAGCCGGGCAAAGCACGCGCTTTGAGGACGGAAACGTGCTGCCTAACGGTAATTTGAGTGGAGAAAGCATTATCTCTCCCTTGCGTGGACCGGATCAGCGTATTACTCACCTGATCTGTGTTACACGAGATTATACCGAACGTAGCCGCTATGAGGAGAAGCTAAAGTTTTACGCGTACTATGATGAATTAACACATTTGTTTAATCGGCGCTTTTTGTATGAGTATACGCTCAAGAAAGGCACCTTGTTTTTGCTGAACATCGATAATTTTAAAAGCATCAATGATATGATGGGTCACGAAAGTGGAGACGCTTTGCTCATTCAGGCTGCCGCACGAATCAAGCAGCAGTTTACGGATGGTGAGATCATTTGCCGCCTTGGTAGCGATGAATTTCTCGTTGTCTGCCAGAATAGTGAACGCTCGCCCTATCAGACCGCTCAAATGATGCTACGAGCGCTAAGCGGCCCTTTTATTCTAAAGGATCGTGAGGTTAAAATTACCGCTAGCATCGGTATCGCTCCACTAACACAGGATATGAACACCCAGACCGCACTACGTCACGCCGATATCGCTCTCCATTATGCCAAAGGACAGGGACGCAGTCGTTATCATATCTTCGACACCTCTCTTCGCTATGAACAGATTGTACGGTTCCATCATGAGCTTGCGCTCAATCATTGTTTGGAACGAGATGAGCTCCAGCTGTTATATCAACCGATTTACAGTACAGAAAAGAATCGAGTGGTCATTGTGGAAGCTCTGTTACGCTGGTACAAGGATCATCAGCAGCTTGTATCGCCTGCCGAATTCATCCCTGTTGCAGAAGAAACCGGCTTGATCATTCCGATTGGTGACTGGGTCATTCGCCAGGTCTGCCGCGATTTGCCACTACTTCAACGTAAATATGGCAACCGGATACGCATTGCTGTTAATATTTCTCGGATTCAGCTGGATGATCCGGATTTCATTTACAGATTGAATCAGATTTTAGCGGAGGAGCAGGTCGATGCTAGCTATATTGATCTGGAAATTACCGAAAGTGTAGCAACCAGCAATGCGGTAGAAGAGCAATCCTCCCTTCTCAAGCTACGCGATCAGGGATACACGATTTCTTTGGATGACTTTGGTACAGGATATTCTTCGCTTAGCATGCTTACCCGTCTTCCTATCGATAAAATTAAAATTGATCGGTCATTTGTAACTCAGATGAATCCACCCGTGCTCAAGGCGTTAATCACGATGGCAGAAGCATTGAACTTGCAAGTCGTAGCAGAAGGAATTGAAGATCAAGAGCAATGGGATCGACTGGTAGAACTCGGATATAAGGAGTTTCAGGGTTACTGGTTCAGCTATCCGATGCCAGCTTGTAATCTACCGGATCTGGATCATCTATCTCCTGCCTAGTATTGCGATCAGCTCTGTCATATGACTGTGACGAGCATAGATATACACACATAGACGATAGGGTCGAATCTACAGGTAACCCAAAAAGCTGCCGCGACAGGACGCGAGCAGCTTTTTGGTCATGCAGATCGATTCGCTGGAACCGTCCTGCTATATGAATATTGATATCTCATGCGATGCGATCATAGGTTTAATGCACTAATGATCGTTCGAGGTACGATTATTGTACGTTAATATTCCAATCGGTTACGGTCAGCTTACCGCTACCGCTCATCACATCGGTACCGAAGGTTACACCACTAATATAATCGCCTGTAGTCATCAGCTCATTGCGATCCAGCAGATTTTTCACAAAATCAGTCAGATTCAGTGAGATCATATCTGTATTCGCTGTGCGTACAAACGTATACGTTACATTATCATTCATATTAGCGGAGGTTACCGTATTATCGCTGCTACTTGTGCTGCGATATACATTCCAGTTCGAACCGCCAATGCTCACCATATCGATCCATTGACCCCATGCACCCATATCGGTCGCCATCATGTTATCCATATCGCTCGACGTCATCGCAGTATTACCAGTGAATACATTCGTACCTGTGCTTGTTTCTGTACGATTCGACATATCAGAGGCATCCATCATGCCTGTATCATCAGTCATAGCTGGATTAGCCGAGGTTGATGTGATTACCTTGATAGTTGCTTTTGGTGCTGTTTCCATGCCTGCCTGCTGTGTATTGTGAATATACAGTGTATAGCCCGTTGCATAATCACCAGTTACATCGGCTGTGGAATAGGCTACAGATGTATCGATATTTTTCATTTGACTGCTACGACTGGAGGTGCTGTTACGTGAGTTGTCACGGAACACGTCTACTGGCATATTGCCTGCTCCTTCATAGCCGTTTGTCCAGTGCCAGCCATAAGAGATGGCTGGTGAGGATTGAAGTCCTGTCGCATCGGCTGGGTAAGCCCATTTATATCCAAAGGAGTTCGCATTGTCATAGAAAATCGATTGTCCGTTTGTCATGCTTTGATCGGAAGAAATCATGCTGCCTGTGTTACCTGCCCAGCCCGTATTGGACAGATACGTGTTGCTGTTCAGACTGAAGCTGCCTGTTGTTTCTGTATTTTCCTCGGCAAATGCTGCGCCAGGAATCAACAGCGATGCTGCAAGTGTCATAGAAGCAAGTGCACAAATCGGTTTTTTCAAATTCGATTTCTTAGTCATAATTAGTCCCTCCAATGATGTTGTTTGTTTGTTGTTATGAGAGATCGATATACATTCCAACGAGACGTACATGGTCATTCAATTATACTGTATCTTAAAAAAGCACAGTAATTGCCATCTACTCAGCCTATTGTAGAAATACTGCTATATATACTGAGTGAGCGCAAACTTGCCGTTCTGGTATGCGTCCCTATGACCGGGCAAAACTACCCATGCATTGCACGACATGATCCGTTCCGGCTCTGATCAGACCGAAGATCGTGAAGCGGCACTGCCACAATTATGTAGCCCAGCACACTTACGCTCCCAGTTTAACTTTCCAATCGTATATCGATGTTCCCAGATATTATTTACCCACCCTTTCATCAGTACTAACTACTTTTACCAAAATCATTTCAGAAATTTCCAACTTATGTCACAAGGTACATGGATATAGGCATCACTGTATGCGTCCTTTTATCATATGCTTATACTTTTAATCATCCTATTGTAGATAGTAAAATATAGCTACTCATTAAAAAGCCGTATCAGATAGATGGCATAATTGCACATCCGTCCGATACGGCTTTTAGCATAGACTGCGTCACAGCTGACATACTTGCTTACTGTTGTTCTGGTAGCTCGATTGCCGCAACAGGCTCTCTATACACGGTAGTGCGGTTGCGACCTTCCCGTTTGGACATGTACAGTGCTTCATCTGCCCGGGTAATCAGTTCCTCAGGAAACCTGCCCTGCTCAGGGAAGTCTACAATACCGAGGGAGATGGTGATGCACTCACCAGATGGGCTAGGTGTGTTGCTAACCATATGGCGAAGGCGCTCTGCTACAAAATAAGCACGCTCCTTGTTCGCTCCGCGCAATAGAATACCCAGCTCTTCACCGCCATAACGGAAGCATAGATCGCCCTCACGCGATACATTACGCATCGTTGCAGCAAGAAATTGGATCACCTGATCACCTACTGGATGACCGTACGTATCATTGACGAGCTTAAAATGATCAATATCGAGCATAATCATCGAAAATGGCTCTTTGGCTAGACACCATGCTTCCAAAGTAGCATCAAAATTGCGACGATTAGCCAATCCGGTCAAGCCATCAAGTGCTGTCTCGGTACGTAGCTTGCGAATATACTTTTGCATCTGTCTGGCTGTTGTTCGCAGACTAGAATAGAGTAGCTTGATCTCATACGTCGCCGAACGAACAGGCGGCAGATCATCTATACTCCATTCCTTTAGCATACGATTCGAATATTCAGCGAGCATATGCAAAGGTCGTACGACAAGATACGTTAATAACCAGCCTGCCGCCAGCGTAATAAATAATAAAGGTAGCGATTGCAAGGCACTACTTTGCAATAAATTGTTCAGCGGCCCATTCACAATCTCCGCTGGTGTTTGAGATACAATGCCCCAGCCGGAGCCCATATTATACGCGTAGCCCGCATAGAACTGCTTCCCACTATTATCCTCATATTCAATCGAACCATTCAAGCCGGCGATTACTTTCCAGACCGCTTCGTTGGAAGCGATATTTTTCCCGATCATTGTAGGATCAGGATGGAAAATAACATTCCCCTTTGAATCGACTGCAAATACATACGAGCCATCTGACTCTACATTTTTCTCCAAAATAAGCTGCAAAATATTCGAGTTATGCAAATAAATCGTTCCCGCAATATAACCGTAATAGTTATTATTTTTATCGTATAACGGACTGCTCACCAGAATAAGCAGATTGCCCGTCTTACCGACAAAAGGATCTGTCATCTTTGACTCTTTGAGCTTAATCAAAGATCGGGAAATGGGACTATCTATACTCTTTCCGACCTGTAGCTCCTTCTTGTTGGATGGAGCAATTTCCATTAATATTGTATCTTTGCGTACGATACTTAATGACTCAAAATACTCACTATGCGTTGCATACAGATCATTTAAAAGCATGGGATCAATACTTTCATTACGCTGCCAGATTGTCGCCATCGAATCGACGCTTTTCTGAATACGAACGAGCAAATTACCCGTAGCTGCGGATAGATCCATAGCACGATCATAATTACCGCTCAGATAGTTATTGACCAGGGATTGCCTGCTGACGCTGTACGACGAATGAATAGAAATCAGCATCGTGAGTACAATGGATACAATAATAATAAAGCTAACGATAGTTACAAGTTTAAACCCCTTTTTAGGATGGAAACTCAATTGCATCCCACCTGGCAACAAAATAGTATATCGTCACCATCATACCATAAGCACCCTGTCAAGACAAAGCAGAATAGCTGCGTTTTTGCGTGAGAATTAGCTACAATATTAGCCACAATTATAGAACAGTGGTGAACGTTGCCACTAACCTATTTACCGGAGCGTACGACAGATGGACTTTTTAGCTTGGATAGCGTTTTGTGAATCCAGATCGCAGCCTGAGCTCCTTCACCCATGGCAATATTAGCCTGCTCGGAATGCGCTGCCAGATCGCCAGCCACCCATACATTTTCAATATTCGTCATTTTGGAACGAGGATTCGTCTCAATATGGTGATTATGGAGCGTTTCTACACCTAACTGCTCAGCCAACTCGGAATTGACATGATTACCGCCAAAAGCAATAAAGCCACGCTCTGCCGCGATCGACTGTCCATTCTCCAATTGAACCGACTCCAGCATACCGCCACTACCATGACTCACGCTCTGAACAGCAGCTTCGATATATTCGATACCATGCTCCTGCAAGCGCTGCATCGTTTCTGGCTTGAATGGCTTACCTTCATGATTGATATAGAGGAGCTGATCAGTACGCGGAGTCAAAATAAGTGCCATCTGCGCTCCTGCCTCACCTGAACCCATCACAACTGTACGTCGTCCTTCGATCTCATAGCCGTCACAGTCCGGGCATACATACACACTGAAGCCAAGCGTTTCACGAAGCCCCGGCAATCGTGGGAAACGATCAATCAAGCCAGTAGCTAATAACAGCGTACGTGCGCGATAGCTCTCACCTTCTGCTCCTTTTAACAGGAAATGATCTTCCTTTTTCTGTGCTTCCAGTATACGATCCTCATGAAACTCAATACCGAGTGGCTCGGATTGCTGTCTGCCAATATCGCGAAGCTCTTCACCGGATACCCCATCTGGAAAACCGAGCAGATTGCCGTAATTTTGACATAACGTGGATCGTCCAACTCCTGCATCAATGACCAGCACGCGATGTGCTGAATATCGTCCAAGCTGGAGTGCTGCCTGAAGTCCGGCAATTCCTCCACCTACAATAATACAATCATAATACGTGTTGCTATCAATCATCGTGTAGCCTCCTCTGGCTGGATTCATATCAGCATCCGGCATAATGATGCTTATACGTTAATATGTAAACTAGCCAGTGCCATTGAAACGGTCGCTTCTGTTTGATTCACCTTCTACTCCGATCAAAATGCTACTATACAGCAAAAATCCTGCCATTCACGGGGAATGACAGGATCATATCATGGGATAAAGAAATAAAGTAACAGAACTCGAAAAGAACTCGAAAAGCGGCATCATCACAACTGTACGTAATCGTTACTTAATCGTTGATATCGTCAGGTGTAAGCTCATATAATGTGCTTGTCATCATGCCCATACCACCAAAGCCACCACCCTGCGAAGGATTCATCATCCCGCTACGATCTGTAGCGGTGTTGTCTGTGGACGTAGTTGATTTGGAATCGCTCAGTGCATTTTGAACAACAGAGCCGGAGCTTTCTTCCCACTCGGAAGAAGGAACTTCGGTTGCA
The DNA here is from genome assembly GCF_014645615.1 of Paenibacillus hunanensis. Taxonomy (GTDB): domain Bacteria; phylum Bacillota; class Bacilli; order Paenibacillales; family Paenibacillaceae; genus Saccharibacillus; species Saccharibacillus hunanensis. The sequence continues at coordinate 190,879 of NZ_BMMB01000003.1, forward strand.
TGCTCCTCAATCCATTGTGTAAGCTCTGTCGAGCCACCGCGTCCCATACCGTTTAACAGGAAGTATTTTACTTCACCGTTGCGAACCATTGTTTTCAGCTTGTCGACGGTTAAGATCGGATCACTTCCACTGTATCCTCCCATCGCCATGACGGCTTTACCTGTGCGAATAATATAGGCAGACGCGGAATTGGCATTATTCACCGCAAACAGATACTTCTCACCTTGATTGTTTTCCGTCACAAATTGCAGAAGCTTCTCATTCACCGAATCTGCTAAGCCCATGCCACCTCTGGAACGATTACGTGAGGTATCTGTTGACGTGGATGAGTCTGCGCCATTGCCTGCCGGTGCGCCACCATTCATGGCGCCTGTAGGCGCGCCCTGCGCAGACATTCCTGTATTGCCTGTACTATTGCTTGCTTCTGTAGTGGCACTAGCTGATGTATCACGATGCGTAGCTGTCATTTGTGCATCGCGATCTCGTGCTCCGCCTCCGCCAAAGCCCATTTCGGTAATAGGGCCTCCATAAGGCAGCGCAATATTGCTAGAAGGATTCATCATAGGGAACGAAGACCAGTACAATGGTGTTAATAGCAATGCGCCTGCTGCTGCCGATACGAGATAGGCTTTACCACGACTCATCGTCTGTACACGAGTACCGATCAGCAAACCAACCGTAATCAAAATACCGAGTGCTGCAATCAGATAGAACCAGAATGAAGCAATTTCATTCCGATACGGATAGATGACATATAGCTGGAATGCCGTTGTAGCTGCCACATTAATCGGAAGCAGCCATGCTAACCAGCCCGTTCCCTGACGATAGTATCGCCACCCTGCAATCAACCCGGCAGCAGCAATCGCAGCTACAGGTGGGGCAAGCATAATCAGATAATATTGATGGAAGAAGTTCGCAATACTGAAAAATCCACCTACTGGAATGAGCCACATGAGCCAGAATACAATTTCGGTATACTTTCCTTCACGCCAGTTCGCTCTGCGCAAGCCTGCGAACAGTGTGATCAACGATATAATAGCAAAGGGTAGCAGCAGACTCGCTTGTCCAGACAATGCTTTTTGGAACAAACGAAATGGGCCTACATCTCCTGTATTGAACATTCCACCCGTTCGGCGCTGAATATCTCCATCACCATTTGGCGGCTGCATCAAGCCTCCCTGCGCCATTCCTGCACTAATCGGATTCGCTGTCGCACTATTTGATGTCGATGCTGTATTCGTTCCAGCTTGAGATGTACTCGTGTTGGCACTTGTATTGGGAGCAGCATTATTCGCTCCTGGCATGCCGCCACCGCCACCCATACCGCCTGTTTGCGTCTCTCCCGTCAAACGGCTTACACCGTTATAACCGAATGCCAGCTCTAGCACCGAATTCGTCTGGCTACTGCCAATATAAGGACGCTGACTGGCTGGTACGCTATCCACGATAACAGGCCACGATACCGATACCCCTGCTAAAATAACAGTGCTTACTGCAAGGATCGATAGCTTCTTTTTCCAATTCACCTTAAAGGCAAGCAGATAAAATACATACATCGCTGGCAAAATCATATATGCCTGTAGCATCTTCTCATTGAATGCTACACCAACCATAGCAAAGGCGCCGAAGATCCAGCCTATCTTTTGTAAACGAATGCCCTTGAGCAGCATCCATGTCGCAAGCAACAACGTGAAGACGAGTAAGCCGTCCACGTTGTTCGAGCGCTGTACGGCTACAGCAACCGGTGTGAGCGCCATAAATAGCGCCGCAATCCGTGCCACCTGAATACCGAACGTTGGCTTCATGATCAGATAGATCAAGCCGACTGAGCCAACGCCTGCTAATGCCGCAGGAAGAGTTACACTCCAGCCATGCACGCCAAATATAGCCGCAAACAGAGTTTGCAGCCAGAAGGCTACAGGAGGTTTATCAATCGTTACAAAGCCCGCAGGATCAAAGGACGCATAGAAGAAATTATGAAAGCTCTGAAGCATGCTGGTTACAGCAGCTGTGTAGTACGAATTCGCATTCCCGTTATCCCATATGTGCCATATATTCAAAAAAGCAGAAAGCAGCAAAATGAGGATTAAGGGGATATCTACCCTTGAACGAGATACAGTAGTGGTGTTAGATTCCATTGGACTTCCTCCCGAATAATAATTGGATGATCTGACGCATCCTTTAAATGATCGGTTATGTAGAACAGAGTATGTCCGCCATAACCGTTAGCGGTGTTCAGATCATGGTGCCGATGACCCTGCTGATCTGATTGCTCTATTAAATATGATGTATATGTATTTTGTATGAACAACATTAAGAACAGCCCATAAAAATCTTAAAAATTCATAAAAAATAGAGCATCCGCAGAAGATCACCCTTTTCCACACTCATGATAGCGCTTATTCCTACCATCGATTGGAAAATGATCCACGCTGATGCTCTATACCTGTTGCTGTTACCCGTGCTGAGTCGATAATCATACTTTAACTTAGTCGATACCGATATTTCAATTTTACGATCTACGCAGTGATGCTCTATACAATTCTATATTCACCCATTGCTACGTTCTTTATCAAAAAAGTAATGCTCATAACGAATCTGCTCGCCCTCAACGAATAGCTTGCCATAAGAATAACGTGGCTGCATTCGTTTATCCGTAGGGGAGCCGGGATTGAATAGCAGCACACCCTGACGCTCCTCAGCAAAAGGAACATGCGAATGACCAAATACAATCACATCGACCTCATCCGGTTCAAAGGAGTGAAAGGCTCGATCCGGCGTACTACCGCGAAATCCACCATCACCATGCACAATACCGATTTGCTTACCGCCTGCTGTAATGATCTTCTTCTGTCCGAGACGCTTAACGATCGTACCTGGATCATTATTACCGGCTACGGCTTCCACAGGTGCGAGCTGCTCTAATAATTCATAAACGCCCCAATCGCAAAAATCGCCTGCATGAATAATAAGCTCGGCATCTGCCAACCCTTCTACAAGTGTTTTGGGAAGAGTCAGTCGATGACTGAGTAGATGAGTGTCCGATACGACTCCAATGATCATAAGATCCTCCTTCGACTTCTTTGTTGTGTATTGGTGCTGCATTGTATAGTAGCCTGTATCCTACCTGTCACGTAGCAAGCAGCTATCTATATTTTCCCTGTTCAGGGATGTTTCCTTATCGTAGCTGATTTTACATTGCAGTTCAAACGGTAGAAGGATGATAATGAAGCTTACATCCATCGATAGGCAACATTAGCATGCGCAATCAATATGAGAAATCGGTATAAGAAACTGGTATGACAAAAAAGAGCGTTATGATTTTATCCTCACAGCGATACCACATCATGCTCGCATACCCATCTGCTATTCATCTATAAGTATCTCGACAAAAAAAGAGACAGCCCTTAACAGGCTGTCCAATGCGGAGGTCATACAATATAGATTAACAGTGCTCTCCATCAAGCATAAGGCGATGCTCCCTGGGGGCCGCCGCGATATGGGGGAGACCATATACTGGCGTGATAGAGAGAACACCGATCAATCATGTCCAATCGATAACGATCAACGCCCTATTATTCAGCATTATCATTATACAGTGTGCATCTAAAGCATGGTTCATCCAAAGCATGCTGTTCTATACATGATCCATTACATTAACCTTTCGCCATTTTGAGTAAGCAGCGTCCGTATCGTCGACTCAAGCACCTGCGATCACATTCACGCTTGCTTTACCGCAACTGGCTTGGACTTTGCGTTCGCCGAATCGATCGCAGCGGAACGGCGTTCCTCCGGTGAACCGGATGCTTGAATTTTCTGCACCTTGTGCACCACTTCCTTGTTTGGCAGGTAATGAAGGGATTTGATGTAACGAATCGTTTTCGTTTTGGCACGCATTACGATCGAATGCGTCTCTGCGCGCTCATCTGCCAGGTAGCGAACACCACCGAGAATCTCACCGGGTGTTACACCTGTTGCTGCAAAGATCACATCGTCTGTACCAATCATATCCTGCATCGTTAACACACGATACGGATCTTCAATGCCCATCGCCTTGCAGCGTGCGAATTCGTCTGCATTCGCTGGCATCAATCTACCCTGAATCTCACCACCAAGGCAAGACAAGGCAGCTGCGGCAAGTACACCCTCCGGTGCGCCACCGGAGCCAATATACAGATCAATACCGGCTTCGGGAAAAGCGGGTGCCATCGCGCCAGCTACATCGCCATCGCTGAGGAACTTAATCCGCACTCCTGTTTTGCGAAGCACCTTGATAATACTCTCATGACGATCACGATCCAGAATCATTACGGTCAGATCCGCCATCTTTTTACCAAGTGCCTTCGCTGCCTTACGAAGTGTGACATCAACCGGGTCTTCAATACTCAGCTTGCCAACGAGCGCCGGGCCTACTGCTAGCTTTTCCATATACATATCAGGTGCATGCAATAGATTACCTTTGTCAGCTACAGCGATAACAGATAGTGCATTATTCAGCCCCTTTGCTACGATAGCTGTTCCTTCCAGTGGATCAACCGCTACATCCACTTCGGGAGCCTGCGTACTGCCAACCTTTTCTCCAATATAGAGCATCGGAGCTTCATCCATTTCTCCTTCACCGATGACGACCGTACCATTGATCGATACGGAGTCGAACATCGCTCTCATCGCGAGCGTTGCTGCTTCGTCTGCGCTGTTTTTGTCACCGCGTCCCATCCAGGGAGCCGAAGCCAACGCCGCTACTTCCGTTACTCTTACAATTTCCAATGCCAATTCGCGTTCCATGTCTTCCACTCCTTTTTGTGGGTTTTCAAAGAGAAATGATTTTGTTATGTTGCCTATCATAGCATCTTTCTTTGTTTATTTGTTGATTTTTTTGAAAATTTTCTTGTAAAACAAATTTATAATGTTGATAAAGGATGATTATATGTAAAAAAGATCATTTTTTGCGACATAAAACAACATTTATTTCTGGGATTATAGTCCCCTTTTTCGTATATATATTCATTTATTTCTCAAAATTTTCACAGAGCCTGTCAGCTATACTTGCTAAACTCCCGTACAATTGGTCGCTAAGACTCAATTTGCAAATTGAAAACTACTTACAGAAATCTACACAATAAAAAGACGACTGATCGGGGGAACGATCAGTCGTCTATATTTCTGATAACCGAAACCAACATTAAATGTCCGTTTCCAACATAATAATATGTGGATTGTCTGAAGCTACTCTGCTTCTATTCTCTGTGTTGCAGGAGACATATACCACTATATCGTCCACAACACAGGCAGAGAAGCTTCTATATTATACAATACGGTTATCATGAATAACGCGAGTGGCTGGCTTAAAAAATGCCTACAGCATCAAATGCGTTTTTCACAGAGGTTGTTTGGCTTGCACTTGCACCATACAGATCGGTTGCTGCCTGTGTCATTGCTGCACGGAAATCGGCAAAGTCAGAAGTGGATGTCAGATACAGCGTCAGTGCGCGATATACAATCGAGATCGCCTGGCTGTTACCGATACCTTTTACAGTTACACCTTCAAATGTGCCACCACTCGACAGCAGATAGAATGCTTTGTTTGGAATACCACTGTTCGTGTGTACACCACCATAGTCGCCTTCTTCTGTATTTGGCAGGTTTTTATAGTCATCCATATGTGCTGGATCGCCATACAGTGTAGGATCAGCCATCGAGCGAAGCGCATCGCCGGATTTGCCAGGTGTGTACACATCTTCACCGATCAGCCAGTCATTTTTGCCTTGAATCACGCTACCGAACATATCGGCAATCGATTCATTCAGTGCACCGGATTGATTCATGTATTCGAGGTTTGCTGTATGCTCAACAACGCCGTGTGTCATTTCGTGACCGACTACATCCAGCGCTCCGGACAGCGAGGTGAATACCTTACCATCTCCATCGCCATATACCATGTAGGAGCCATTCCAGAAGGCATTGTTATACTTGGAACCATAGTGTGTGATCGAACGAATATTCATACCAGAGCCGTCGATGCTGTTACGGTTAAATGTATTTTTGTAGAAGTCATACACTTTCGCTGCATACGCATGGGCATCTACGGCTGCTGGATCATTGAAGACCGAGCTGGTGCTGGAAACCGTCGACATGGAGCCGGATGTGCGATTGTTGATTGTATACGTTTCGATACCACCACCACGCGTTGTATCACGCAGAAGGTAGCGTGTACCGGATTGTGTAACCGTCAGAGACTTGGTATCACCGAGCACCCCTTTACCTGTACCTGTTGCATGCTCCAGCAGATCATATTGGAACAGGATCGAGCCAGATTTGGCATCAATGAAGTAACGCGTGCGCAGTGGCTCTGGATCAAGTACATTCACCTCGGTTACATACACAAGGCGTGCATCCTGATCTTCTGGTGCGTAAATGTACAGCTTCGCTTGCTCCGGGCTCATCGCTTCACCGAGCGAGCCGATCTTCGAAGCAGCGTCCTTCTCCGCAATCGAAACTGCCTCAGAAGCGCTAATGTTCGGTGTTACCAGATCGTCTGTTGCTGTAGTATCGTTAGCTTCACCATATACATCTTCAGCGACCTTCGTCTCGACCTTTGCCTCGCCTGTGTTCAGCTTACCGTATACGTCCTCAACAACCTTACCCATATACAGGGATACATTGCCAGCTTTGTCAAAGTGCAGCGTCTGCTCTGCTCCGTAGATCGGAACGCCTTTGTACGTTTGCGCCAGTCGATAATGATCCGTGCCTGTTTTGGAATCTGGCTCACGCTTGGTGATCTCGAACAGGTCTTTGACATTTTCAGATGCTGTACCGTTTGATACGAGCGAACGCTTTTGCTTCTCCAGGAACTTCCAAACCTTCTCATCGTTCGAAGAACCACTAATGCTCGTCTGAGTGATCATTTTCGGTGTGTAATCACCTAATGGTGCGAGTTCGCTTGCACCTGCTGCGAAGATCGATGTGTTCGCACTGAGTAACAATGTACCTGCGAGTAAAAAGCTTGCTGTTTTTTTCATAGAATTATCCCCTATTCATGTGAAATGGTAAAGCTGTACCAGAGAAGCTTCTCCTGCTGTTGTTCCCTGCTCTCTCCTGTCTTCCAGTCGACACTACGGTTTCGATGCAGAGCAACGATTATGTACCAAATTGCTGCTGATCTAGAAAGTGTTCCCTTCACCTTCCTTTTCATTCTACTGTCTTGTAAATAATGTAACACCATAGTATGTGTTGGAAGAATATTATCATGATTCCTAAAGAAAATAAATACTTTTTTAGATGAATTAAAGGTATTTTTTATATTTTTTGGTTTATAGATAACATTTAGCGTCACATTATTCAACAATTGGTCAAAAATGGTGTAAAAGTATTGACAACTGTTCAATTATAGCTATAATGCTTTTTTTGCTACTCCACTTTGGCTATTTCAGTTGGGCTATGTATAGAGAAGAGCAGCCGACATGCAATTTCATGCACATCGACTGCTCCACTTCATTTAGCAGGAAGAAGGAATAGAACTTAGTTAATGCCTACTGCGCTCAGCGAGTTTTTCACCGCTGTTGTTTGTGTAGAGTTTGCACCGTACAGGTCTGTAGATGCTTGCACCATTGCAGAACGGTAGTTCGAGAAGTTAGATGTGGATGTCAGGTAGTATGTTAGTGCACGGTAAACGATCTGGATCGCTTGCGAGCGACCGATACCTGTTACATTTACACCGCCAAATGTGCCACCCTGTGCCAGCAAGTAGTATGCTTTATTCGGGATACCACTGTTTGTGTGTACACCGCCATTATCAGCGCTTGTGTTGTTGTAATCTGCCATACGCGCTGGTTGTCCACCTTTTGTTGGATCATCCATGTAGCGAAGAGCATCGCCGGATACGCCTGGTGTGTAGATCGCATCGCCTACCATCCAGTTTTTACCTTCGATTGTGTTACCAAAGATATCCGAAATGGATTCGTTCAGTGCACCGGATTGACCATAGTATTCCAGGTTCGCTGTGTACTCGGTTACACCGTGTGTCAGCTCGTGACCTACTACGTCAAGGTCGCCGGAGAATGCGATGAATTGCGAACCATCGCCATCACCGTATACCATTTGGGAACCATTCCAGAACGCATTGTTATAACGTGTGGAATAGTGCGTAGTGGAGCGGATAGCCAGACCATTACCGTCGATGCTGTTGCGGTTAAAGTTGGATTTGTAGAAATCATATACTTTTTGTGCATACGCATGGGCATCGACAGATGCTGGATCGTTAAATGTGCTGCTGCTGCTCGTTACAGTGCTACCTGGCAGTGATGTGCGGTTAGACGCCGTGTAGGTTTGGATACCTTTTCCACGCGTGCTATCAGTCATCACATAGGAAGAACCGGAAGTACCTACAGTGAAGGACTTGGTATCACCCAGTACCCCTTTACCTGTACCTGTTGCATGCTCAATCAGATCATATTGGAACAGGATCGAACCTGTTTTTGCATCTACAAAATAGCGAGTACGCAGCGGAGATGGCTCCAGTACGTTTACTTCTGTCACATAAGCCAGACGTGCTGCTTGATCCTCAGGAGCGTAGATATACAGCTTCGCTTCTGGCGTTTTTTGTGCTTCGCCGAGGGAGCCGATTTTGGAAGCTGCATCCTTTTCAGCAATCGAGATGGCTTGAGAAGCGCTGATTTCTGGTGTTACCAGATCATTTTTCGTATCCGAAGCGTATACATCCTCAGTTACGCCTTTTTTGGAATCGGAAGCTTCCAGTTTAGCGGACACATCCTCAACAACCTGACCCATGTACAGAGATACATTGCCGGATTTGTCAAAGTGCAGTGTTTGCTCTGCGCCATAGACTGGGATGCCTTTAAAGGTTTGGTTCAGGCGATAGTGCTCTGTACCGGTTTGAGAATCGGATTGACGTTTTGTGATCTCAAACAATTCCTTCACATCAGCAGAAGCTGCATCATCGGTTACGATGGTACGTTTTTGCTTCTCCAGGAACTTCCATACTTTAGCATCGCCACTAGCGCCAGTGATGCCTGTTGCTTGCGTAATCAATTTTGGCGTGTAATCACCGAGTGGTGCCAGATCATTTGCTTCTGCTGCGAAAGCGGACGTTGTAGCACCAACGAGCAAGCTACCTGCAAGTAAAAGACCAACTGTTTTTTTCAAAGTATTCTCCCCTGTTCACTTGGTTTTTTTGTAATGCAAATGGTGGAGCTTTCTTCACGACTGGAAAGATCCTAAAGCCAAACTTACGTATTGCCTGTGCCACATGCACTGCCAGCTATGTATAGCGGCCTGCCCTTGCTAAGTACTACGTCACTATGAGCGCTTCCTCACCTCTCATCAGCCTGAATTGGCAATTAATGGAACACATTTTGTGTCGGGAGAAAGCGTATCACGATTCCTAAAAAAAATAAATACCTTTTTAACTAAAAAATTGAAAAATTCTTCAAAATAGCTCAATAACTAACATCAAAAGTCCTTTTAATTAACAAACGGTCAAATAAAACCCTTTTTTATAACGCAAATAAGACTTATAACTACGGATGAACGTAATTATAAGTCTTATTTGACATACAGATTAAGCTGCTTCGTTTTTTTATATAGGAATCGCGAATAAATCGCAGTCTTTTTAACCGTTTTATTTAGCTCTCAAGCCGCTTAATTGTATAAAACGGAAGTAAATGATTAGCGTGGCTGATTAAACACGACAAATTTGGTCTCCAGCATATCCTCCATCGCGTACTTCACACCCTCGCGCCCAATGCCACTTTGCTTGACTCCTCCATATGGCATTTGATCGACACGGAAGGATGGAATATCATTCACAATGACCCCACCCACCTCAAGCTGGCGAATCGCAAGGAATGCAGTATCCAGCTGTGTCGTATAAATGCCTGCTTGTAATCCATAATCCGAATGATTGACCGCTTGAACCGCTTCCTCCATATCACGTACACGATTGATCATGACGACAGGAGCGAATACTTCGCGACAGGCTACGCGTGCTTCTGGAGATACATTCAGTAACACCGTTGGCTTCAAGCAGCCGTCCTGTACTTCATTACCGCAGACAACCTCAGCCCCCTGCTCGATTGCTTCCGCAATCCATTCCAGGGCACGCTTTTGTTCCTTTTCCGAGATCATTGCTGCCACATCCGTATCCTCTTCTAATGGATCACCCAGCTTGAGCTTCGCTGTAGCCGTAACAAATTGCTCTACAAATGTATCGAAAATATGCTCATGCACATAAATGCGCTGAACGGATATACATACCTGACCCTGATTGCCAAAAGCACCCGATACAGCACGATCGATCATTGCAGCTACGTCGGTATCTTTATCAATGATCAATCCAGAATTCGAGCCTAGCTCTAATGTTACTTTTTTCAGACCGGAGCGTGAACGAATCGATATACCGACCGCCGGGCTTCCGGTAAATGATAATGCCTTCACACGATCATCCGTTACGATCGTATCGCCTACCGTTTTCCCATCACCGGTCACGACATTGAGCGCTCCTGCTGGCAGACCGGCTTGCTCTAATAGCTCCGCTAATAGGAAAGAGGATAATGGCGTCTGCTCTGCCGGTTTCAATACAATGGTATTACCAGCTGCAAGCGCAGGACCTACCTTATGAGCAACCAGGTTCATCGGGAAGTTAAATGGAGTGATCGCACCGACCACGCCGACAGGCTCCTTGATCGTATAGCCGAACTTGCCTTCGCCTGTTGCCGCTGCATCCAGCGGTACGGTTTCTCCATGAATGCGCTTCGCTTCCTCTGCTGAGAACTTATACGTTTCGATCGTTCGAGCAACTTCAGCTCGCGCAGCCTTGAGTGGCTTTGAGCCTTCTAGCGCAATAAGGCGCGCTGCCTCTTCCTTACGTTCCTCAAGCAATCGCGCCAGCTGCTCCAGGATCGCCGCCCGTTGATGAGCAGGCATATCGCGCATCGTTGTCGTTGCCTCTGCCGCAGCTGCAATCGCCTGACGAGTCTCATCTGCACTCGCTTCCGCAACCTCAGCAATTAATCCACCATGATATGGAGAATGCAGCGGTTCATACGAAGCTGCCTCCTGCCATTTTCCTCCTATATATAGATGCTTTTTCGCAATCTCATTTAATATATCTGTCATATTACTCATTCCCTTCCTATTGTCTCTTGTTGTATTCCTATTGCTTCACTTTCTGTAGTGGTGATACAGATATTCATCTAGCACCAGTATGACTTGTTTGAAGAACATATTGCAAAATCACCTTGCAAAAATTAATGCGCGAACAGCATTGCTTCCTAAAACAATAGCTTATCTATGGTACATCTTATTCAAATCTCAAAAGTAAGCCTATCGTAACTTTAACCGGACAGCCCTCTATTTAATCGAATAGCGTAAAATGTCGAACAAACTCCCTACACCATTCTTATTTCGATCATTTTCGACAATATAAGATATTTTTCCTATTCCGTGTAATTCATTCTACCCCTATAATTAATTTAATTAGTTATAAAGATTTAGTTTCAAATTTAAAATCCTTGTTTTCAGGTTCCTAAGAACTATGCGCAAAGAGCTTAAAACTTATTATAAGGATGGAGTATTATCCGAAATGAGAGAGGTAATCGTTTTATTCATCTTCTTAAACCTCTTATTTTAAATAGACATCATGACTACATTTGCACAAATATTGGACATCACAATTGAAATCGCTGTTATAGGAACTTGTTACAGCAAATGGATTTTAACTTCAACTGAGAAAAGGAATGATACCGATGAAAAACATTCGCGTTCGTACAAAAATCATTATCCTGATGACGATCAATCTACTGTTGCTTGCTATTGTTGGACTGACTGGAACCAATTCTACGCGTACGATGTCTGATATCTCTACTAGCATTTATCAAAATAATCTACAACCGCTCATGATCATGGATCAAATTCCGATTAACTACAGCTCCAATGCTGTAAAGCTGCTTCGTCTGATGAACACAAACGATACGAATCAACAGAAGTCCTTAATCGACGATATTCAAAAAACGGCTACAGATACAAAGCAGCAATATGCCAAGCTCCAGCAATTGCAGCTCAGCGCTGCGAATCAAACTCTATTAAGCACTCTTACCAAAACCGCTGATCAATTCGCTCAGACTCGTCAAACCTTCCTGGATGCGATTGCTGCCAATAATAAAGCCGATGCTCAGACAGCCTATACTAATCTCGAAAACTATCGCACGACGTTAAATGAAAATGTGAATGCACTGCGTGAGAATATGATTGAAGAAGCTACACAGAGTAAAGAAAACGCAGATCAAACATATTTCACTTCTACATTGATCACGATTGTAGTTATTGCAGCTGGAATTATCGTTGCTCTGCTGGTCGGTATCTGGATTACGACACTGATCTCCAAACCACTCAACCGTGTTCAGCTCTTGATGCAACAGGCGGCTGACGGCGATCTGACCGTACTTTCCGACTATGAAGCTCGCGATGAGATTGGTCGTGTGTCTGCTGGCTTTAACAAGCTGATCGAAAGCATGCGTAAAATTATTAAAAGTGTCGACGACAGTGCCATGACACTATCCGCTTCTTCAGAGGAATTAACTGCAAGTGCAGACCAGACTGCTCGTGCTTCGGCTCATATCGCTTCTTCCTCTGGAGAGCTGGCTACAGGAATTACATCGCAAACAACAACGGTGATCGATGTGACAGATTCCGTTAACGAAATGGCTAATCAGATGGAAAAAGTATCTCACACAAGCAAAGAAATCAATCAATTGACTGTGCACATGAAGCAAAATGCCGAGCAAGGACTTGGTGAAGTACGTGATATTACGAGCCGTATTCAGCATCTTGCGACCGATATTCACTCTACACTGAATGTATTAACCACATTGAATCAAAAGTCCGAGCAAATCGGCTATGCCTCCTCCGCTATTCAGCAAATTGCTAAACAAACGAATCTACTTGCACTTAATGCTTCAATTGAAGCAGCACGTGCCGGTGAAGCAGGTCGCGGCTTCGCTGTCGTCGCTGAAGAGATTCGCAAGCTGGCTGAAAGTGCAGCAGAATCTTCTACGCTCATCACAGGTCTGGTGCTGGATGTACAAAAGGAAAGCCAGAGCGCGGTTCAACAGGCAGAAGAATCCGTTCATAGTGTGCAGGCAGGGGTTGAAGGAAGTCAGCGTGTGATGGCTGCGTTCGAAGTCATTCGTAAATCGGTTGACAGCACAGCTGAGCGTATTGATGTGACTGGTTCGCTGATTGATAGCACCAATAGCAAGTCTCGTCAAATTGCGGAAGCTATGGAGCATTTGAGCGCCATCTGTGAAGAAGGATCCGCAGGTATTCAAGAAATGAATGCTGCCAGCGAAGAGCAGTTGTCCACGATGGAAGATGTCGCTTCCTCCGCTCGCCACCTGTCTACAATGGCAGAAGAGCTGCAACAACTGATTGCTTTCTGTAAGCTGTAAACTCAAACGAGTTTTCATACAATAGAATGGAATTCTATAAATAAAAAAATAAAGCCTTCTGCATCGAGCAGCTTCGGTATAACAACCAAAGCGTACATGATGCAGAAGGCTTTTCATTTAATCAGATCATTCGCTGGCTTTTCTTTTCCCTGTCACTTCATATATTTAGAAAATAGATCGCCCGCTCTTTTCGCCAGTTCCTCTACATTTAATGTATTATTCATCGTGCCAATGCGCGCATACCAGTTTTTGATCGTATCCAGTACCCATGAAGGAATCGTTTTGCCGGCAATGCGATCATAAAATTGCTCGTACGCCCATACGAGATGATCCCAGCGACGATCGTCTCCTTCGTGTACATATTCGGAAACGTCAATTACCTTGGCGCGTCCGTTTTGCATAATTACATTTTTCAAATGGATATCGCGTGGATTCAAGCCAACTCCACGCACATATTTGCGTGCTGCCTCTACATCTGTAATGACCTGCTTCGGCACCTCAATTCCCTGCAACAAGCAATCCTGTAAGGTCGGACCAGCTTCGTAGCTGAGTACGAGATAATTCGCATCATGACCATAACAGGTTGGGAAAAAGGGAGAACCCTTCAATCGTTCATATACGGATAACTCTACCGGAATTTTATCCTTCGCCTGCTCGGTGAATACTTTAAAGGCATATCCCGGAGTCTGATCATACGTAAATACCGCAGCATCGGTTCCGATACCAACGCATCGAACCCCGTCGGCATAACCGGAGATGACGACCGGTTCATTAGTCTCACTGCCTGTGACTGTCATTTGACGTAATGCTTCCTGTGCCTGCTTCCAATCCTCGTTCATGCTTGTTCCCCTCTCTCCTGCACCATTATGATCTGCATACCTGTGTCTCGGAAGCGATCTCGGATCTGCGGATAACAGTGAGATGTACACCGTATTTTATAGGAATTTACCCACATTTCCAACTTTACGCACATCATATGTCACTTTATGCATTTGTTTTATGAATTTCATTTTCGGTAAAGGTTTTCATTAACGTGTACATCCTGTAAAATAGGTGAGACGGGTTATCTGTAGTAAAGATCCCAGTTACTTCGTAATGTCCGCTTTTCTTAGGCGCGCATTAACGATACACATATAGACAGTTGAAACGGAGGAACTATTCATGTCAGATTTTCAGACCAAACTTGAGCAATATGCCGAGCTTGCTGTGCGCGTTGGTGTCAACGTACAAGCGGGCCAGAAATTGATCATCAACGCTCCTATTCATGCAGTCGACTTCGTTCGTCTGGTAACTCGCAAGGCTTACGAGGCTGGGGCTTTGCTTGTTAAAGTCAACTGGGGTGACGATCAAGTGACTCGTATGCGTTACGAGCTTGCACCGGATGAATCGTTTGATATCGGGCCGAAATGGTATGCAGCTGAGATGGAAGAGCTTGCTGAAAACCAGGGCGCTGTGCTGCACGTTGTCTCCGATGACCCAGATCTGCTGAAAGGCATCGATTCGAAGCGTATCGCCGCTTCACAAAAAGCGTCCAGCATCGTGCTGTCCAAGTATCGTGAATATGTACAATCCGACAAAATGAGCTGGTCGATCGTAGCTGTACCATCCGAATCATGGGCTGCTAAAGTATTCCCTGAGCTTCCTGCGGAAGAACAGGTGAACAACATGTGGGATTACATTTTCAAAGCGGTTCGTGTAGGTGAGGGCGATACGATTGCTGCATGGCAAAAGCACGTTTCCTTACTGAACGAAAAAGCGGCTTATTTGAATGAAAAAGCCTACAAACAGCTGCACTATGTTGCACCAGGTACAGATCTGACAATCGGCTTGCCGGAAGGTCATCTGTGGGCTGCGGCAGATAGCATCAGCGAACGTGGCGATGCATTTATCGCAAATATGCCAACTGAGGAAGTATTCACGGCTCCACTGAAAACCGATGTGAACGGCTATGTGAGTAGCACGAAGCCGCTGAGCTATGGCGGTACGATCATCGACAACTTCAAGCTGACCTTCAAGGATGGTCGCATCGTTGGCGTAGAGGCAGAAAAAGGTCAGGATACACTGGCGCATCTGGTTGAGATGGACGAAGGCGCTCATTATCTGGGCGAAGTCGCGCTTGTACCTCACCGTTCCCCAATCTCTGAATCAAATATCCTTTACTACAACACATTGTTTGACGAAAATGCTTCGAACCACCTTGCTATCGGTAGTGCGTATGCATTCAACTTACAGGGCGGTAAGCAAATGAATCGTGAAGAGCTAACTGCACGCGGTCTGAACAACAGTCTCGTACACGTTGACTTTATGATTGGTTCTGGTGAAATGGACATCTACGGTATCACGCAAGATGGTCAGCAAGAGCCGATCTTTAAGCAAGGCGGCTGGGCATTCTAATATTGCTGTTTGCTACTTACTTCGTTTTCGCGGATCATGAGCGGAACCAGCACCAGAATGTCCTGGGGCTGTTCCAGTAGCTGGAGTAAGCGTACAACCGTATCCATACACTATTTCTTTTCAGGCAGGCACCGAACAGGTGCCTGTTTTTATTTTGACCTGTTCAAATGGAGCCCAATCGCTTACAATGAAGCTCAACATGATGAATTGGCATAGCTGATATATGAATGGTATTAGTTTAATATGCTATTTTCGCTTATATCGTTTTATTTTTAACTTTTATCCTTAACCTACAAAGGAGGATTCTATATGTCACCTCGAATCGGTTTGAATTTGTCCATGATTGTTCAGGCAGCTATCCAGCTTGCTGATGAGCAAGGTGTGCAGGCAGTTACCTTATCGGTGCTCGCACAACAGTTAAAGGTACGCTCCCCTTCTCTCTACAATCATATTGATGGATTACCTGGCTTACGCCGAGAAATGGCACTTGTTGGCTTACAGCAGCTCAAGGAAACGATCATGATGGCTGCGGTTGGACGTGCAGGCGATCTGGCGATACGTGAAGTGTTTCGCGCCTATTTGCATTTCGTACGTCAGCATCCCGGTTTATATGAAGCAACACTTTATGTACCAGAGCAACCGGATGAGCAATTGGAGCAGCTCAGTCAACAGATTTTGGAGCTTGTCCGGCAGGTGCTGAGCGCTTATCATCTGACAGATGAGCAGATGATTCATGCCACGCGCGGCTTACGTAGCATACTGCATGGCTTTAGCTCATTGGAACGAAGCAAGGGCTTTGCACTCAAGGAAGATGTTGATGAGAGTTTCGAATGGATTTTGAATGTCTATGTGCAGGGCTTGAAGGCTATGGGTCAATCAACAAATGCCTAGAAGTAGCAATAGCTCTGCAAATCAGGAATAGCTCTGAACAGCTCCAGCGTACTGAAAAATGGGGCTATTCCTATTTTCTTTTACAGTCGCAGGTAGTCGTTGAAAGGAAGCTTACGATCAAGAAACGGAATGCAATCTTATAAAATAATTTCATTTTTAATTAATTATACTCTTGCTAAAACTAATACTATTAGTTATTATGGTGAAAAAGGAGTGTTAATATGAGAGTGATTAGCAAAACCCATTTGCACCAATTAACGTTTTTTCCAGCTATTCTTCCGGTAAACTGTTATGTTATTGAAGAAGAGGATCATCTAACCTTGATTGATGCGGCTCTACCTGGTAGTGAGAAGGGAATCCATAGCTTTGTCCAGCAAACAGGCAAGCCTTTAACGCATATCGTGTTAACGCATATTCACAGCGATCATATCGGAGCACTGGATGCACTGGCAAAGCTATATCCAGATGCAGTCATCTGCGTATCCACTCGCGATTCTCGTCTGATGAGCGGCGATGTATCCCTTAATCCAGATGAGCCGCAAACACCTATTCGTGGTGGTGTACCGAAAAAGCTTCGTACTCGTGCCAGCCTGCTATTAGAAGACGGCGATCGTATTGGCTCGCTTCAGGTTATTACTACACCCGGTCATACGCCCGGCTCGATTTCATTATTAGATACACGCACCTCTGCGATCATTGCAGGCGATGCGTTTCAGACACGTGGAGGTATTGCCGTATCCGGCTCGTTACGCTGGAGCTTCCCCTTCCCTGCGCTGGCTACATGGTCAAAGACAATTTCACTACAAAGTGCACAACGCTTACTGGAGCTTAACCCTTCCCTACTTGCTGTTGGGCATGGATCGATGATCGCTAATCCTCTCTCATCCATGCAAAAGGCGATAGATCATGCAGCACGTCAGATGTAGATGTAATTGCATCTCCTAATTATTTTCTGCCTATTTCCTGCTGATTTCCTATATGTACTTTACCAATTCCCTACCTGTTTTTTACCAGTATCATTATTTCGTTTAGCTCAATCTACATGGACTGAACCACTCCAATATGCTCGGCTATTGAATGAGCAATACAGGATGTTAAGCAAGCTCAACTCCTTATAATTGCCCTGTAGCTGATTGGCAATCATGTAGTTATTTGAATCACCCATTTAGGTAAGCACACATGACAAAGCCTGCACCCGTATAAGCTCAGGCGCAGGCTTGCACAATGATAACGATTTATAAAACAATCGTGATGAATGCTCGCTTATGGCTTCAAAATAACCTTGATGCAGTCATCATGCTTATCATTGAAAATATCATACGCATGGGCTGCATCCTGTAACGGGATATGGTGCGTAATAATATCGGTCGCATCCAGCTTGCCATCGACAATCTGCTTGAACAGCTCTGGCATATAATGTACAACAGGTGCTTGTCCCATCGCCAGCTTCACATTACGCTCAAACAGATGACCTAATGGGAAGCCATTATACGTCTCGCCATACACACCGGTAACCTGAATCGTACCGAATTTGCGTACCACGTTAGCTGCAATATTGAATGCGCTCAGACTACCACCCTGTAGCTTCAATGCCGTTTGCACGCGTTCACCGACATTTTTCTCCGCATCCAGACCGACACAGTCAATAACGACATCGGCTCCACCGCTTGTCATTTCCAGCAGATGCTGATCAACTTCATCCACTTCTTTGAAGTTAATGACCTCTACATTGTTGGTACGTTTAGCATGAGCAAGTCGATAGGGGAGATGATCGACAGCGATAACGCGCTTGGCGCCTTTTTGCCATGCGAATTTTTGTGCAAGCAGTCCAACTGGGCCACAACCGAGGATAATAACGGTATCACCCGCCTTCACTCCGCCACTTTCAACGCTCCAGTAAGCGGTTGGAATAATATCCGATAGGAATAACACCTGTTCATCCGTTACTTCAGCCGATTCTGGAACGACAAAAGGGAGGAAGTTCGCATACGGTACGCGCATCAGCTCAGCCTGACCACCTGGGTAGCCTCCATAAATATCAAAGCCGAAATAAGCGCCTGTATTTTTTTCTTCCATTTTGTTCGAATTATCGCACTGACTCTCCATCTGATTTTTACAGAAGAAGCATTCACCACAGGATACGTTAAATGGAACAACGACACGGTCACCCTTTTTCACACGGGTTACGCCCGGCCCCACTTCTTCGACAATTCCCATCGGTTCATGCCCGATCACATAATTATCATGGACAACTGGCATAGCACCATTAAAAATGTGCAAATCCGAACCACAGATTGCTGTTGAGGTTACCCGGATAACAATATCATCGTCCTTTTGAATACGTGCATCCTCTACATCTTTAACGCTGACCTTTTGCTTACCCTGATACGTGAGTGCTTTCATGATGAATTCCCCTTTCGGTAATGGAAGGTATGAGCCATGCAGGTTATTCTGTGCTTAACGAAATAACATTAATCGCATGTAAATAAAATAACAACTCAACAAAGCTTGAACTGCTCTCCAGCCCAGGTGTGCTTTACTTGATGAATGCCACGACAAGCCTGTATATGTAGCTCTATAAACAGCCAGCCAGACATCCATATCCAAATAATAGAAAATAATCTAAATGATGCACAATGATCTCTGTTGTATTAACCACTCCCTTTGATGTTTTAACCTTATCGATAGAAACAGTATCGATTACGATTAAGCGAGTGGCTCCATCCAAGCGACCAAAAGATTAATTCATCGGTATGCAGGGTAATGAAATGCATGAACAGCCGCAATTCGTTACGAGAGCGGCCACCTACATGCATTTCAACACCGAAGGGAGCCATAACGATGAAACATTTGACGAAAGCCCAAATTGAAGAACTTAAAAATAGCTTGCTTGAGGAAAAAAAGGAATTAGAACGACATTTCGATGTCGATAAAGATAAAATGGATGGACAAATTGAATCCGAGCGTATGTCTACTGGCGAGCTATCTGCGGTAGACAATCACCCCGCTGATCTCGGTACAGAAACATACGAGCGTGGACGTGACCTGGCAATCGATGATCAAATGAATGATACACTGGATCAGGTGAATGCTGCTTTGCAGCGTATCAACGAGGGTACGTATGGGGTCAGTGAGGTAAGTGGCAAGGAAATTCCATTCGAACGTCTGCAAGCATTGCCATATACCACCTATCTGGTGGATGAAAGTCCACAACAGGACAATGTGAATGATTACCGCCCGGTTGAGGAGGATCTGATCACTCCACCAGCCAAAGGCTCAGGCGAGAATCGCCAGCATAATACAGGTCGTTTTGACGATGCAGGTGCATGGCAAGCGGTTGAAGATTATGGTGTTGCCGACTCTCCAGCGATGAGTGCACAGCGCGAGGTGCATAGCTATAATGAGCTGGCAGAAGGCTCACCGGATGATGAGAATTTTACGGAAAGCGTAGAATCATTCGCAGCTACCGATATCGAAGGCAATGATCGTCATGTAGAAGAAGGCCCTGCCTCCCGTACGTATGAGGAGCGCGGCGAAGGTGATACCGAGCTACAGGTGGACGAGGCAGATGAGCAGGTCGATGCTGAAGTGGAAGAAGCAGATCGCCGCCGTTGATGGTATCGAATCGGCATACGATCCAATCTAGTCTAATAAACCATGGATAATGGCATCACAAATAGATGAACCACCACAAAAAGAACGAGTCAGACATCTGACCCGTTCTTTTTGTGTACGTTTTGGTGCACGTGGTCATGATTATGGTTCCTGTGTCGGCTTATTTTTGCTGTTCAGGCTTTGCTATTTCGGCTATATAAAAAAAGAAAAGGAACGGGAGCCTATCCCATTCCTTTTCTTTGCGATAAAGCTATGGATTTATTTTCCTCAAGCCGGTATCCATAACTCCTCGCTATGTTCAGGCTCCTGCCTGATTGGTCGTTACGGCAAATTGTGTAATGACCAGCTTAATGCGTGAAATGCGTTTGTTCTCGACTTCTTCAACCACGAGCAAATGCCCGTCATGCGCCACACTCTGTCCTACCTGTGGAGGCAGGGATTCAACACGGGAATACAACCAGCCGCCAATCGTATCGTACTCGGACAAGTCCAGGTCGAGTGAAAAGCGTGTATTGAATTCCTCAATCAGCATCAGTCCATCGATGGAATACATCATTTCATTGATCGGCTCAACGACAGGACGTTCATGGTCAAACTCATCCTGAATCTCACCAACAATCTCTTCCATAATATCTTCCAGGGTAACCAGCCCTGCTGTACCACCATATTCATCGATCAAAATGGCAATTTGTGTTTTGCCACGCTGCATCAGCTTCATCAGCTCACTAATCTTGATCGATTCAGGTACGGCAATAATCGGGCGAATCAGCTTCACCGAGTCCGTGATCTGGTAACGCATCAGATCCTTAATGTGCAGGAAGCCGACAATATGGTCTTTGTCGCCATCGCACACCGGATAACGTGTACGCATCCCATCCAATGCAATCTGCAAATTCTCTTCACGAGAAGCATGCAGACTCAAGCAGATCATCTCGGTACGTGGAATCATAATTTCGTGGGCGGTTGTATCGGCGAACTCAAATATATTATCAACCAGCGCCAGTTCGGTATTATCGATCAGCCCGCTCTTGTTGCTTTCTTTCATTAGTATACGTATCTCTTCTTCGGTATGAGCGGATTCATGCTCGGATGCCGGAGCAATGCCGAACAGTTTGAGCAAGGCATTAGCCATGCCGTTCAACATCCAGATAAAAGGATACATCAGTTTGTGGAACAATAGCATCGGTGCAGCTGTCCAGAGCGTTACGACTTCCGCTTTGCGGATTGCCAGTGACTTCGGTGCCAGCTCGCCAAGTACGATGTGTAGGATCGTAATGACGATAAACGCGATGGCTATCGATACACTATGGATGACGACTTCATTGTTCAAGCCTATCGCTGCGAACAATGGTCGGATCAGCTCAGCAATTGCTGGCTCACCAATCCAGCCAAGTCCTAGCGATGCCAGCGTAATACCTAGCTGACATGCGGACAAATAGGCGTCCAGATTGTTTACAATGGACTGCGCAAAGCGCGCCCGTTTGTTACCTTCATCGACCAGTGTCTCCAATCGACTGCTGCGAATTTTGACCATCGCAAATTCCGCTGCTACAAAAAAGCCATTCAATAATACCAGTACAAAGACCAGCACAATGTTCAATAAACTGGGTAAGGGGTCAGTCAAGTGTGTTTCCCGCGCTGTTTATCCAACCGTTGGATAAGCTACAGCGTCGGGTTCACCTCCTTCGAATTGTAGATTTTTGAATTTTCCGCCATTTTACGTGTACTGTCAATTTCCCAATGGTTTCACCTCTTTTCATATGTAAGTATAGACGTTGCCTGATTATATTATAGCGCGAAAACGAAAACAGTCAAATCGGCAGGACCTCCTGGCAAGTCGTCTAGACAACATAACTTTTACAATTCTATACAGTTCTCTTAACATGTTCTCTTTATACTTTAGCAGGTGAACAGGATGGTGCTGATGGATGCGAAGGGCATTGAAACTATACAAAAGTGAGGTTGATTGTTTTGGACAAATCGTCGGTCGTGCCTTCACGGCGCGCACTCAAGCAAGCTACTGATCGCGCACGATCCCGTACGCGTATTCCTCGTCGTGCAGGCTGGTTACAGGAGTATTCGCTGGCTGCGTTGTTTCTAGCGCCATCGATTGCCCTGTTTGGTATTTTTCTATTTTATCCACTGGTGCAATCGATCTATCTGAGCCTTCATTCCACCACACCGCGTGGTGATGTTGCCAAGTATATCGGACTGCGTAACTTTGAGCGCCTGTTTGAAGCAAGCGGCTTTTTGAACAGTTTATGGGTAACCGTCGAATTCATGCTGTTCACGGTGCCTACCTCCATCCTTCTTGCCCTTATTCTTGCTGCAATCTGTCGTACCCATCTGCGTGGCAGCAAAGTGTTCCGTTTTATTTTCTCACTACCGATCGCTATTTCTGTCGGTACAGGCTCGGTCATCTGGATGATGCTATTTCATCCGACACTCGGTATGCCGAACTACCTGCTACAGCTGATTGGGCTTCCAGGCATTCAATGGCTAACCAGTCCGGATTGGGCACTGATCTCCATTTCGATCATGACGGTATGGATGAATGTAGGCTTTTTATTCATTTTGCTGCTCGGGGGTATGGAAGGCGTATCCGAGGAAATTTATGAGAGCGCACGGATGGATGGCGCTGGACCGATGCGTACGTTTTTCCGTTTAACCCTGCCTCTGATCTCGCCAACACTGTTCTTTGCCAGTGTGACGTCGATTATTAGTGCATTTCAGTCGTTTGGTCAAATCAACATACTAACTAAAGGGGGGCCGGTAAACAGCACGAATGTACTTGTCTTTAATCTGTATCAGGATGCTTTTGTGAACTTCCGTTTTGGCTCAGGTAGCGCTCAGGCACTTGTATTGTTTGTTCTAATCTTGATCCTGACGGTGATCCAGTTCAAATTCGGTGAAAAGAAGGTGCATTACCAGTGAAACCTAACGTGCTTCGACTTGGCTCGGCTTACACGGTACTTATTCTTGCTTCTATTCTGATTCTGTTTCCGTTCTGGACGGCGTTGTCTAATTCGTTCATGACCGAGGCTGATTCGGCTACATATCCGCCGAAGCTTATTCCGTCTCACTGGGACGTGCAAAACTTTCTGAATGTATTGAACACGATTCCGATTATACGCTTTATGCTGAACAGTCTGGTCACGAGCACGATCATTACACTTGGTCAGCTACTGACCTCCTGTATGGCAGCCTATGCTTTTGCCTTCCTTCGCTTTCCGGGACGCAAGCTGCTGTTCTCACTGTTTCTGGCGACGATGATGATCCCGTGGGAAGTGACCATTATTCCGAATTATCTGACGGTTCGTAGCTGGAACTGGCTCGATTCGTATGCTGGATTGACCGTGCCGTTCCTTGCTACTGCGTTCGGAACCTTTTTGATGCGTCAATTTTTTATGCAGCTTCCGAAGGAGCTGATGGAAGCAGCACGTATCGATGGATGCGGTCATCTACGCATCTTCGCTTCACTTGTCATTCCGCTCTCGATGCCAGGGCTTGCTACGCTCGGTGTGTATTCCTTTTTGAACCATTGGAATATGTATTTGTGGCCATTGCTCATTACGAACTCCGAGAGTATGAGAACCGTGCAGATCGGTATCAGTATGCTGCAATTTGCTGAGGTGACTGCATGGAATGTCGTTATGGCGGGTATCGTGCTCGTACTGCTGCCTTCCCTAATTCTACTTGCTGTTGGACTGGGCAGACTCGTAGGTGGTCTGACTGCTGGATCACTGAAAGGTTAATGATTGGCTAATCTCTTTCAATTAACAAGTATGGACATCCAGCAGCAACATGAAAAGCACTACTGAAACAACCTCTACTCGTTCCACATGATGTCTCATCCTGCATGACTGTGTACAAACAACTACCAACTTATGTTAAAGGGGCAAATTCACTCATGACATTCAAATCGTTTTTCACGCGTCAATGGAGTCTGCTTGCATTAAGTCTGTTTCTGTTTCTAGCAGCATGTAGCGGAGGCGGAGCTTCGCAAGGCTCCCAGCCAGCAGCCGCTGCGGATAGTGAAGCAACAACGATAACTAGCTCGGGTCCGGTGAAAGTTGTATTCTGGCATTCCATGAGCGGTAATCTGGAAAATGTCGTAAACGATCTGGTGAAAAAATTTAACGATTCTCAGAAAGATGTGCAGGTAGAAGCAGTATTCCAGGGTGACTACGATACAGCGCTGAGCAAGTTCAAAACGGTAGTCGGCACGAACGATGCGCCTACGATGATGCAGGTCTATGATGTAGGTAGTCGTTATATGATCGACTCGAAAGCGATCACTCCGATGCAGCAATTTATTGACGCAGACAAATTCGATCTGTCCAGCTTCGAGCAAAATATCCTGAGCTACTACACTTTCAATGGCGAGCAATATTCGATGCCGTTTAACACATCCAACCCATTGATCTATTACAATAAAGATCTGTTCAAAGCTGCTGGTCTGGATCCTGAACATCCACCAACGACCTTTGCAGAATTTGAAGAAGCGGCTAAAAAGCTTGCGGCTAAAGGTACACCAGCCTCCTTTCCGATCTATGGCTGGCTGATGGAGCAATTAATGGCGAACCAGGATGTACAGATTTTGAATAATGATAATGGTCGTAGCGCTCCAGCAACAGAATCAACCATCAATTCCAAAGCCGCAGTAGATACACTGACATGGTGGAAAAAGATGGTCGATGAAAAAGCAATGATGAATCTCGGTCGCAAAACAGATGACACCGATAAAGCATTCTTAGCTGGTCAAACCGCAATCACAATGAACAGCACAGGCGCACTGACCAAGCTGCTGGAAGGCTCTAAAGGTAAATTCGAGCTGGGTACAGCTCCACTCACGAAGCCATCCGCAGATTACAAAAATAAAGGTGGCGTTGTTGTCGGTGGTGCAAGTCTGTGGATTACGAATAACAAGCCAGCAGCAGAACAACAAGCAGCATGGAAATTCATCAAATTCCTGGCTGAACCGGATAATCAGGCTTACTGGTCTGTACACAGTGGATATTTCCCAATTACGAAAAAAGCTTATGATGTCGATAGTATGAAGCAAAACCTGAAAGAGCATCCGCAATTCCAAACAGCTGTTGATCAATTGCACAATACAAAGATCGATCCAGCTACACAGGGCGCTGTAATGGGAATCTTCCCAGAAGCACGTCAGCTGACAGAGACAGCAATTGAAGAAGCACTGACTGGCAAAAAGACACCTCAGCAAGCACTGGATGATGCAGCTACCCAAATTACACAAAAGCTACAGGACTATAACGATTCCGTCACACAGTAACAGATCGTTTATCACAAGCCTTATAGTGACGTTCTAAACCTCACTGGCTCAATAAAAACGCCGATCACACGGATAACTTCCGCAGATCGGCGTTTTATTGATGTAAAGATTGTATAGGATTCATTTGCGAATGGTATATATCATCAACTGCTAACATTCATTCAAACGAAATCATACCCTGCGAGATCACTGCGAAGGGGATGATTGTCGCGCTGGCGCAGCCTGTCCTGAAATATTCGTATACGCCGAGGTCGATTCTGAAAATACAGCGTGATCCAGCTCTGACAGAGACAGCACCTCGCGCTGACCATTATGCGTATGACGAATTACAAAATGATCCTCGCCGGTCGCTTCCAGTCTGCCACGATATACACTATTTTTCGATTCGCGTCCCGGAATCATATGAAAGAATCCATCAAGACCCATCTTCTCCTGTAGCTTTTCTCGTGTAGTAAGGTGATCCTGACTTCCGCCGGAGTGAATGACTGAATCTTTTACGGACGAGGTCATCATCTGACCCGAACGTGGCTCAGTCAGCGTCTGATCCGTACGAGCATGCCCGTGCTCATTTCGATAAGCAACTGGACGATAGGGGTGGGTTAACATGATTGCATTCCTCCCGTAAATGAAAGTGTATCACATCCTGTAATGTACCCTTCCGCCTTCGGATTGAATCGATTATTTTCCATTATTTAGAAAATAAACCATCCCATCTCTATCCTATTCTCTGCTGTATCTGACGTGCGTGAGCTTATTATATCAGTGCAATCCTTTCTCGGCATGTTCCTAATGGATGATTTTCCCTACTTTTTAATCGATTGATTAAGACTTGGACAGATCTGCACCTGTCAGCTCAGCAGACAGCTTCCATAGACGCTCTGCTTGCTCAGGATCAATCGCATAATCTTTAACACCTACAGCACGTTTGTCTGGATGGAATGGCTCCGCAATATCGCAATCTTCGCAATAAACGCCGCCTTTGCCCTCAAGCTGTGGTGATGTTGCTGCCCACACCTGTGTTGCCGCTCCCTGTTCCGGTGTTTTGAATGCTTCATTCACCGTTTCACCGTCTTCACCGATCCATTTGAGGGCGATCATCTCTTCTTTTGGCATATGACGTTGAAGCGGCGTCATAATACCGCCCGGGTGAACTGCAAATGCACGTACACCATGCTCCGCACCAAGTCGATCAAGCTCTACTGCAAATAGCGAATTGGCTGTTTTCGATTGGCCATAGGCTTCGAACTTGTGGTAGTTCCCTTCAAAGTTCAGGTTATCCCAACGAATAGGAGAGAAATGGTGACCTGTGGAGGAAGTCGCTACGACACGTGCTCCACCGTTGGCTTTCAGTGCAGGCCAGAGCAGATTGATCAGCGTATAATGTCCCAGGTGATTCGTCGCGAATTGCAGTTCCCAGCCTGGACCGACGCGTGTTTCTGGACAAGCCATAATACCTGCGTTCAGGATCGCCAGATCAATACTACGGCCACTATCCAGAAAACGCTGTGCAAATGCACGTACGCTATCCAGATTGGATAGATCCAGCTCATCTACCTCTACATTTTCGATACCAGCCAGTGCTTCACGCGCCGTATCAGGACGACGAGCAGGTACTACTACATGTGCGCCTGCCTTCACCAGAGCGCGTGTCGTTTCCAGTCCAAGACCAGAATAGCCACCTGTAACGAGTGCGAGCTTACCAGACAGGTCAATACCTGCCAGTACCTCATCTGCTGTGCTACGATAACCAAATCCAGAGTCGATCTTTCCTTGCAGTGTTTGTTGGTAGGCCTGTGTCATAATGGGTATTCCCCTCTCATCAGTTCGTATTTGAAATCAATTATAGGTCTACTTTACAACCTAGAGTTCACTCTAGGTCAAGTCCTCTTTTCGATGAATGCACGATCTCGTTATACATGACCCTGTTAGTTTACAGTAGAGCTTGAAATCGAGCTTGAAATATAATTTTCATATACATTGGCTTTATTGGTGATCACATCCAGACATTCATTTAGATGCTGCATCTGATCGACCACACGCTGCTGGTGTTCTTTTAAAATCGCCAGACGTTCATGCTCATTGCCCGGTCCCAATCGAACCAGATCAGCAAAGCGCCGAATCTGAGCTATCGGCATACCCGAAGCACGCAGGCAAATACAAATGCGCAGCCATTCCACATCGACCTCACTATAGCGGCGTCTCCCACCTCCATCTCTGGAGACTTTGAGTGTAAGCATCAGCCCTTCACGCTCATAAAAACGCAGTGAATGCACGCTCAGTCCAAGTCGCTCCGCCACTTCTCCGATCGATAGCTGCGCCGAAGCTTGCGGTAGCTTGGTCATGGCTGGTTGTGTCTGGGATTCATCGTTTATTGCTTCATTGTTTATCGTATCGCTTGTCTCGTGAGTTGAGGTTGACGATGCTGTCTCGTTCTGCGAAGCAGTAGAAGCTGAATTGTTCATCGGTTGATTCTCCTTTAAATGGAACTCCAAATTGGATCGTACAATAATAAAATCGGGATACGAGTTAAATCGCACGAACAGAGTAATAGGTTGAAATACGACTTCCTCTTATATTCGTGCAGATTAAGCTATTGCTGTTCAGGCTGAGCTGGTCTGGTATGATGTATTCGAATTTTGGAACCCTTTTCTATACTTTTTATATGCCGTTCGTATACGGTCAGTGTATTCATATAAGGTCAGCTTTATCTTACCGGAAGCTGAGTTCATGTACCAGTTTACAATAGAAACGACATAGAACCAAATGCGGATACCCGCCACTTCAATCGGTGATATTGGTCATGAATCGGCTCGGTTTAGATCGTTGACACACTAGAAGGAACATGCTAGTATTTTTATACCAAGTATGTTTGTCGGATTAGTTTGTAACTCATTCATCATGCTACTGTATGTGATGTTCTATCGTATGGATGCAGCTAACGAATGAGGTCTGACCGTGAATTATGCACTATTACTTCTCTCTATATAAAGGAGCTATCATTATGTCTTCTGATTCCATTTACCGTGATCAAGTTGAATTTGGCTGGTTTATGCCTACGATGGGCGATGGCACAAGCCTGGGGCGTGATTCCGAGCGTAAGCCAACCCTTGAATATTTGACCCATGTTGCTCAGACAGCCGAGAAGTCGGGCTTTGAATTTGTGCTGATTCCAACGGGCGGCGCATGTATTGATTCATGGGTTGTTGGTTCTGCGATTATTGGCGCAACTACGACTCTCAAGCCACTGGTGGCGGTACGTCCGGGTCTAATCGCTCCTGTCCTGACTGCACGTATGGCAGCGGCACTTGATCAGTTATCCGGTGGACGCGCTCGCATTAATATTGTGACGGGTAGCTCGCCGGATGATCTGGAAGAGCTTGGTGATCCACTCGCCCGAGCACATGATGAGAAATATGCGCGTACACGTGAATATCTGGATATCATTAAAGGGGTATGGGCACAGGCTTCTGGACTCGCTTCGACTGAATTCGGTGCGGGTGTAGACGCGTCTATTACGGATGATAAGCTCCATTATAAAGGGGAATATTACGAAATTAACGGCGGAAAAAGCCGCCCGGCTACAGTTCAGGAGCCAGGCCTGCCAATCTACTTCGGCGGTAGCTCGCCTATGGCAAAAAGTGTAGGTGCTGAATATTCCGACGTATTCCTCATGTGGTCGGAGCCGCTGGACATGATCAAGCAGCAGATCGAGGAATTGAAGGAATCACAGCGTCAGCATGCCGAGCGTACAGGAACATTACGTCCACTTCGTGTAGGAATGCGTGCTCAGGTGCTGGTACGTGATACGGAAGAAGAAGCATGGGAAGCTGCTCGCAATCTGATCAAGGATATCGATCCTGCAACGATTGAGCGTGCCAAGGCTGCCTTTAGCAAGACAGGTGCCACCGGACAAAATCGTCAGAACCAGATTCGCGATGCAGCCGCAGCTAATGACTTTATCGTTGGGCCAAATCTGTGGGCAGGTCTGTCCAATGTTCGTTCAGGTGGAGCACTGATGTTTGTCGGTACACCGGATCAAGTATCGGATCGTCTGCTAGAATATGCAGAGGCTGGTGTCACTTCATTTATCCTTTCAAGCTATCCACATCTGGAGGAAGCCGCTATTTTCGGTGAAAGTACCTTGCCTTTGTTTAAGGAAAAATGGAGTCGCCGCGCAGCTCAGCAAGAACAAGCGGCAACCGCACAATCCTAATCAATATTGCTAGCAAAAGGAGTATAGCTGTCGCTTGAAAGGATGGACTATCGCTAATTAGAATGTGTGAAATCGGCTATATCCAATGCGATATCTATTTACAATCAGCTTGAAGTAAAGACTCCTAAAAGATAAATTGCACTTGTCCTATACGAATCAACGGTCGTAACAAATAACAGCCAACCTGACGAACTCCGTCGGGTTGGCTGTTTGCTGTTCGTAACTATTGCTTCTTCTATTGTTTGCTTGTAATGACTACACTAGATTGTTCATGTGCGATTAGCTGTTCATGACTGTTCCATGTAGTTGTCTGCTGTCTAGCTCCAGCTTTGTCACGGCTTAACTTTTGCTAGCTATGGATTGCTCTAAGAAGAAGCTACTTTGCTTGATTCAGACTATAAGCTGCTCCGTGCTAGGCTACCTCCTACTCGATATAGATCATCTTACGAGTCATCCCACCATCGATAATAAGTTCTGCTCCTGTAATAAATGAATTGTCCTTAGACGTAAGGAACATACAGGCACGCGCAATATCGTCTGGTTTACCAACACGACCGGCTGGATGCTGCTTATGATCCTCTAGCTTCAATGCTGCATAGTCGCCATTTTCGATCCAGCCCGGGCTGATACAGTTCACTCGAATATCGTCCGGCCCCATCGATATAGCTAGAGCATGGGTCAATGCGGTAATCCCACCTTTGGATGCTGCATAGGCTTCGGAATTAGGCTCCGACATATGCGCACGTGTGGAGGAAATATTCACAATACTGCCCCCATGACCATCACGCATCACTTTACCTGCTTCACGCGATAAGAGAAAGCAACCACGTACATTCGTATTTAACACACGATCCCAATCCTCTACTGTCAACTCGTACGGCGATACCCAGTGTCCGATACCTGCATTATTAATCACTACATCGATCTGCCCGGTTGTCTGCACCGCTTCCTGAACGAGATGCTTAATCTGCTCTTCATTTTGCACATCGCATGGCAAATAGTGAGCTTGTCCTCCCTGCTCTCTGATCGCTGCGGCTACCGCTGCACCTTCCGATTCAGCGACATCGCTAAGAAATACTGTAGCACCAGCCGCTGCGTAAGCCTCTGCGACTGCTCGTCCAATTCCCTGTGCAGCTCCGGTAACGATAACTGTGTTAGATGTGTAGTCCATATGTTATTCCCTCCATCCTCCGATGCTTGTCGGAGACTTATTGTATACATGCTTATTAGCACTCTAGTCTTAGCTTTGGCTCCATTCACCTTTAGATAACTGGATATTGCTATCTTACCAATGAATATAGCTTGCTATATAAGCATTATTCAACGTCTTTTAGACATGCGAAACGTTCCTGTATGTATCGCTCGTTTGGGGCTAAGCTTGTTTAACTTTTCTTGAATGACTTGTAATAATTCCATCGTAATCGCTTGTTATTAATTGCTGGCTGATCATTTCTTATTGTTAATCGTTTGCTATATCTATAAACAGCAAAAACCGCTACACTTCTCGATCGAATGAAGTGTAGCGGTTTATGAACTGCCAGGAATGACTTCTTTCCCATTTGAAAATGAGACAGTACCCATAATTAGCCATGTGTCAGACTGCTTTTGTCCGATATAACCGCCATTTACGCCGGCGCTCGGCGTATGAAGCTTACGCATAGTAGGCGTTAAGCAATTGCTGTGTATCATCCTTCTCACCATCGAATAGCCCTTGATCTGCCCAGCATGCGAGACATGTTTCTTCATCCTGACATTTCTCTGCTTCCTGACAGTTGTAGCACAGATCCATGTAATACTTGGTAAAGTTCTCGTTGACGTTGGTTCTCATCTTAATCATCTCCTTGTATTTTCTACACCTTCATCATAAACGATGCATAGAGATTATAATGTGATTTTTTTCACAATAGAGATGGAATTTTAAATTATTTTTTATGTATATGAGCTAATCTTTAAAATATGTACTATGAACTAATAAAATATGCGGTATGAATTACCCTTTATAAATCAAGCTATAAATCAAGCAGTTACAGATTCACCCTTGCTCCTGTACAGGGCATCTCACCCTACTAAAGGCTGGAAGAGTGAATCTATATACTGCTCATTTATGATGTTGTATTCAACGGATCGTAGCTAACTACCCGTCGATTAGCGGAACAAATTACTTTTCGCCAGATCGATCAGCTCATCTCCGCGTCCATTCATAATTGCCTTGGCCATCCAGAGCGAGAAGCCTTTAGCCTGCTGCATCGTAATCGTCGGTGGCATTGACAGCTCCTGACGGTTAACGAGTACATCGAGCAATACCGGCCCATCATGGGACATCGCTCGTGCCACAGCATCCTCTAGCTCTTCCGGGTCTTCTACTCGAATCCCTTGAATACCGAGCGCATTCGCCACCGCTGCAAAATCAGTCGCATGCAGATCGGTACCGGATTCCAGATAGCCGCCTGCTTTCATTTCCAGCTCTACAAAGCTCAATGCACTATTATTAAAAACAACAACTTTAACGGGTAGATTATGCTGCTTCAGTGTAATCAGATCACCCATCAGCATACTCAAGCCCCCATCACCGGAAAAGGAAATCACCTGACGGTCACGCTCTGCTGCCTGCACACCGATCGCCTGCGGAAGAGCATTCGCCATCGTACCGTGATTGAAGGAGCCGATCAAGCGACGCTGCTCGTTCATTTCCAGATAACGAGCGGCCCAAACCGTTGGCGTGCCAACATCTGCCGTGAAGACCGCATTGGAGGCAGCCGCATCGCTAACGACCTTCGTCAAATACTGCGGATGCATGCCATGCTTCACACTATTGCCTTTGACTGCCATCTCATCTAGTTCCTCACGTACCTTGTTATAACGCTCAACAGACTTTTGCAGATGATCACTACTACGATCGCCTTCCAACAGTGGCAGCAGCTGACGAACCGTATCCTTCACATCTCCACATACGCCATGCGCTAGTGGAGTGCGGCGACCCAGATTAGCCGCATTAATATCGACCTGCAAAATCGCCGCCTTTTCCGGATAGAACTGACGATACGGGAAGTCTGTTCCCAGCATGAGCAGCACATCACAATCCATCGTCGCCCGATAACCTGATGCATAGCCGATCAGACCTGTCAGTCCGACAAAATACGGATTATCATATTCCAAATGCTCTTTACCGCGTAGAGCGACCACCATCGGTGACTGCAATCTCGCACATAGCTCCATCACCTCAGCATGCGCGCCCTTACAGCCGGCACCACACAGTAGAGTAATCTTCTTGCCTTCGTTCAGATAGTTTGCAAGCAATTGCAAATCGTCAGCAGATGGATGCACAACCGGCTTGGCTGGATAGGCGACACGCTCTGGCACCGGATGACTGGATTCCTCCAGACTTGCAATATCGCCAGGCAGCACAACAACCGATACTGTAGATTTGCCAATCGCAGTTTGAATCGCCATCGTTAACGTACGTGGCATTTGTTTTTCTGTCGTAATCACTTCGCAGAAGTCACTGCACTCCTGAAAAATCTGCTCTGGATGTGTCGCTTGAAAATACCCGCTTCCGATCTCATCACTTGGAATATGAGCCGCAATCGCCAGCACGGGCACGCGATTACGATAGCAATCATACAAGCCATTGATCAAATGCAGGTTACCTGGGCCGCTACTACCTGCACATACAGCGATCGTACCGTTCAGCTCCGCTTCCGCGCCAGCGGCAAATGCAGCAACCTCCTCATGACGGACATGAATCCACTCGATCTTACCGGAGCGACGCACAGCGTCAATGACTGCGTTGAGCGAATCTCCGGTAATACCGAATATGCGTTTTACACCAGCGTTTACGAGTGTCTCTACTACTGCATCTGCGATTGTCTTTTTCATTCATGCTCACCTTCCATATGTGAATAGTATCTTCATTGCTTTTAGATCGTACTTTTAACCGTTATATCGTAATTTAACTCGTGAATTTAACTCCTATCTGTGCTTGCATTAAGTATTATGCGCGTAGCCATACATCCTCATAGCTGCGATCGCGCTTGAACTGCACAAGTGCATAGGAGCAGGTCGGGAAAATCTTCTTGCCTTCCACTCGCGCGGCATGTACGACCTCATCCAGTAAGCCTTTAGCGATGCGACCGCCACGGAATTGTGGATCCACATACGTATGATTGAGCGTCCAGGTATCATTTTCTGGACCCGGGATATACGTAATCTCGCCAATCACCCGCTCCCCAAGCTTTACAAAATAAGCCGGGCCTTCCTTGATTAGCTGCGCACCTTCTATATCCTGTAGCCAGCTGCGGGTATGGGAATCTGCCAGTGCACCGGATGAAGACGTTACCTGTGCAGGAATGGCCTGAGTTTGACCGTTATTAGCGGTATCGGAAATGGAAGCATGTCCATTGTTGGATACTTTGCCGAATAAGCCCTTGATGACCTTAGTGGTCTGCTGAATATCCTTTTTCGTTGATTCGATATGCTGTTTGGACGCGTTAAGGCCTGTACTCGCCTCGCCCAGTGCCTGTTTTAGCTGATCCGCAGATAGCTTGGCCTTTTCCGATGTAGACTTCGCATGCTCCATCGTTCCTTGCAGCTTCTGCTGAACGTTGTCTACGTCGCCTTTTACATCATCCAGCATCGTTTTGATCTCATCCATCGTATTTTTAACGCCATTGATGCTGTCCTTAATGCCCATTAGCTCTTTGATCGGGTTTCTCACAGGATCTCCTCCATTCGTACAAATAGGCTTCTCTTATTGTAATCCTTGATACTGCTATATACGTTACCTTCTATGTTGTCGTAACGGTTCACGTCATTGCGTGGCTGTACATGATGTATTACCCAATTATCACCGGGGTATGACGCAGATGCTTCAGTCTGTTTTCAACGGCATATTCAGCCTTGCAATGATGCTAATATACGCAGCAATTTGTATGTATGGGCAGGCTCATATATTCATACTCATATCATTCGTATATGATCTAGCCTTGCAAGCATTGTGTTGCCAGTTGTGTAATGATCCAATTCTCTTTTTGAAGCATCGATGCAATATATCGTGATCCTAAACCGACTATAATTCGTACTTGTTTTGTAGACTGCTCTAGCTATATTCAGCAGGATAAGCATGATGGATCGATGTTGACATAACTATTTTATCTATTTGCTCATTTCAACTTACAATTGCGTTACAATCGTGCTGTTTCCGAGCAGTCTTTAATTTATTTTTAGCAACAGGATCGTCTGGATCGTCTACATTTTAACAGATAAAAAACCTTATAAGCCCTTATGTATCAAGGGTTTAATTCCTCCCTCATCAATTTCCCAACTGCTGATTTCTAAGCTAGCTACTGAGCAATAATAGCGTAAATGCTCATAAACAAAAGGAAAAAGATGGATTTTAACGTGCGAGGGATTTATTTTACATAAATCGGATTTTACACTCGTTTAACGGTTTTTACATCGCTTTCATTTTCCGTTGACACAGTATATGATGTAGTCATCACCAAACAGCAACGCTTTAACGCAAGACACCAAGCATTGTTGCAGGTGATTCACTCCATCAATTCCTACCATTAGGAAAGGAGAGATTCGTCTAGTGGCGTAAGTTATTGCCTCTTATTCGCTCAACTGCAGAACAAATTGGCGTCCGTGAAAACGCACGATGCGCAGATTGACGAATAAGCACAGCACAGCTTAGACCATTGGACGAGACAAAGGGACAAACTTTTTCAAGCAAGCCGAAACCACTTGCACGAAAGGGGAAGGATTCCGTTGAAACAGGTTAGCGAAGCATACCGGCACGATTTCACGTAAGAAAAGCGTAGTGACAGCGTTTTTCGTGAAATGGGAGTATGCGGGAACGCATAGGATGATGTAATTGCACTGCTGAAAATTGACGAAATGGAAAGTAGGTAAGGAATGAACTGTTTTCAAGCAAACTTAATCAGTTGCTAGGAAGGGAGCAGGATTCCATTGCAATAGCGAAAGCGAAGCATACTATAATCGGCTACACACAGAGGGATGTCCGTGAAAACATTCTTCGTAGTTCGTGGGTATGTGGGAAACTCATCTGATGCGAAACCAGTAACTCTGTAAATTGAAATGTCATGAACGATGAATATGGTTTACGAATAATGAATGATGATTTATGAATGCGGAAGTAAAATGTATATGCACAATGGATGTATCGTAATTATGCAGTATGAGTAAGTATGAAATGATGAATACAATGTTTCCCATTATGAAGAAAGGCTGTGAACAGAGGAAAATGCTATTTTCGAGCAAGCTTGTAGTTACTTGTTAGGAAGGGAGCAGGATTCCAATGAAGCAGGTTAGCGAAGCATACTAGAGCGTAATTCACGCTAGAAAAGCGTCCGTGAAAACGTTTTTCGTGAAGACGTGGTATGCTGGACATCATCCCATATGCAAGGACATGGATGAGGTAATGAGAAATGTACGGACGGCATATGATTCAATCCGGGTGGATTGAATAGCATAGATCGCTCACACGCCTGTAGAAAATGGCTGTGAAGCAAGCATAGCATTCGTGATGCAACGGCATACGAAATTACGCTATGACATAATGAAAACAATCGCTAAACGGTTGTCTGCGTCTGCAGAGTAACGACAATCGGCAGCATGGACGGTGAAAGTAACCATGTCAGGCATGTGGATTGTTCTATAGGAGGATCGTTTACAATTGAATATTGCTGTTAATGATTAAACCCCCGTAGCCTTGTTAATTCAAGTATACGGGGGATTTAAATTTGTGCGGATTGAGCGTGTTGTCGCCCTTAGTTTATGGATGCAGGGGAATTCCAATAATAATCATCGAAAGCGAAAAAGGTATATTTCATATTAGCATAATTGCTAAAAAGACTATCACATCAAGATCAAGTGATAGTCTTTTAATCTATTTATATTCAATTTTCAGCTGACCTCACATTAATAGCTTCTTACTCCTTACCTTTTAACCAGTCTCCGATTTGTTCGCTCGCTTTGCGGACAGCTTCCGCGGAGCGAGGCAACTGGAGCTGAGAGACAAAACCGTGGATCATGCCATCGTAACATTCGTAATGGACTTCATTGCCACTTTCTTTCAGGCGTTCAGCATATTGAGCACCCTGATCGCGTAATGGGTCATACTGTGCAGTGATGATAAGCGCTGGTGGCATGCCGGTTAGATCATTAGCGAGTAAGGGTGAAGCGTAGGGTTCTGTGGCATTTTCTTCACCTTTGAAATAGCTTTTTTCGAACCAGCTCATGATCTCGGCGGTTAGGATATAGCCCTGACCATTTTCCTCATAGGATAGTGTGCCTTCTCCTTTGCCAGTGGATGGATAAAAGAGCAGCTGCGCGGCTGGCATCGTTGTACCGTGATCCTTGGCGGCGAGACAGACGACAGTTGCTAGATTGCCACCTGCGCTATCCCCGGCTACGGCAATACGCGAAGCGTCTAATTCCCATTGCTCGGCATGCTCGGTAATATAATGGAACGCATCATACGCATCCTGCATCGCCGCTGGGAATGGATGCTCAGGCGCCAGGCGATAATCAACAGCAATCACACAGCAGCCTGATCCTACAGCGATACGACGACATAGCTCATCATGCGAATCCAGGCTACCGATGACCCAGCCGCCACCATGATAAAATACAATGGCAGGTTGTGGTGTACCTGCTTCGTTTGCAACAGGTTTATAGATGCGTAGCTTGATTTTGCGATGCGGTAGCTTGATTTTTTCCTTTTTCACCTCATAGAGCGACGTCGGTTGGGTGACCTGCTTGCGCGCCATTCTTGCTTCGATGATCCGAATCATTTTGGGATGTATTTTGTGAATCGGAGGAATCTGCAAACGATTGAAATTGTCTACCATCTCCTGTACTTCTGGGTCCAGTGCCATGATGTTCACACTCCATTCATTGTATATATTGTATTACCCAGTATTTTCGTATGTTGTTTTCATAACATATGAATTCTTATTATTCTAACCTTTTACAAAAATACGCTTCAAATAGCGCAATGAATCATATACTTTTACATTTATAATCCAAATAAAAAACGCTTCTACGATTAGAAGCGTTTTAAAAAAGTTATAACTAAAATCGAACTATAATGAGCGAGCTAAAGTCCATAAATTCTGCGGAGAAATTCCGTTAGAAAGATAAGGATTAGCAGTAACATATCCCATTACTTTACCTTTATAAACTAAAATAGGAGGCGTAGATGTATATCGGTTTGTAGCACTGTAAGAAGAATATTTACTACCATAGGTTCCATAGGAATTCCATATACTTGTGGTACTATACTTACTACCATATGCTCCATAAGTATTAAATACAGAATAAGTATTAAATGTATTGGTAGAAAGTGACCCTAAAAATACACTACCATCATTGGAGTATACATATAAATTCTCTGGATTTATATATTCCGTTGCTTTTACATATGAAGTTTGACTAAATCCAAGCAAAAGCAGCACAAAAATTGCTATCAAAAATTTATTCACGTACTTGCCCCCTCACCTATATTATCCCTATTTTAGAAATAATGTAGATAAATAGCAAGCAATTATACCGAACTGCTATTCCACACCTCATTCGCCGTTTCACGGACAAGGCGAATCTTATTCCACTGCTCCTCCTCGGTCAGCATATTGCCTTCCTCCGTCGAGGCAAATCCGCATTGTGTACTCAGACAGAGCTTATCCAGCTCAACAAAGCCTGCTGCCTCAGCGATGCGTTCCTTGAGCATATCCTTGCTCTCCAGCCCTCCGTGCTTGGTCGTTACTAATCCCAGCACGACAAACTGATCCTCAATATAACGTAGCGGATGGAAATCGCCGGAGCGCTCATTATCATATTCAAGGAAGAACGCATCGACCTTCGTATGGCTGAATAGCTCTTCCGCTACTGGCTCATAGCCTCCAGCCGCGAACCAGGTCGAACGGAAATTGCCGCGGCAGACATGGAGGGCGATCACCATATCGTCTGGACGCTCGGCAATACTTTCATTGATCAGACGGACATAATCGCGTGCGAGCTGATCCGGGTCCTGTCCGCGATTGCGGATGAGCATGCGGTGACGGCTGCTACACAGTGTCCCCCATGTCGTATCATCCAGCTGTAGATAGCGGCAACCCGCATCGTAAAAGGCTTGAATCGCATCACGATACACTGCGATAATATCTTGATACAGCTCCTCGGTATCATCGTACACATCATTTCCATTATAGCTTTGTACAAAATGAAAGAGTGCTGGTGATGGAATCGTCATTTTGGCTACGCGGTCGCCTGCCAGCGTTTTCAAAAAGCGAAAATGCTCCAGCATCGGATGATCGCCGAAGGAGATTTTATCCACGACTCGGAAGCTTTCAGCACGGTTGCGATTATCGATCCCTGCTGTCGGCAAGCCAATCTTCTCAGTGCCCTGTACACCAAAGAAGAAATCCAGATGCCACCAGCCGCGACGGAATTCGCCATCGGTCACCGTTTGCAGTCCCATTTCCTTCTGCTTATTCACGAGCAGGGTGATTTCCTCGTCCTCGATCACTTTCAGTTCTTCCGCGCTGATCTCGCCACTTTCAAATTGAAATCTTGCCTCCCGCAGTGTCTCCGGACGCAGGTAACTACCTACGATATCACAGCGAAATGGAGGATGAATTCTGCGTGTGCCTGTCATTGGAATGGACATATGCTCCTCCTATAATAAGAATTGATTCATATTTAGATAGCTATTGGATACGAGATCATTCAGGATATCGATATATTTTGAAGCGATATCGCTTGGCTTGCGATCCTTATGTGCGATCCAGCCCACTGTAAAGTCTTCTGTCGTCTGTA
Source organism: Paenibacillus hunanensis (assembly GCF_014645615.1). Classification (GTDB taxonomy): domain Bacteria; phylum Bacillota; class Bacilli; order Paenibacillales; family Paenibacillaceae; genus Saccharibacillus; species Saccharibacillus hunanensis. The sequence continues at coordinate 230,591 of NZ_BMMB01000003.1, forward strand.
AAGGTACCGAGATTAGTTGCTCATAGTTAAACTGGGATACGAGAATTCCCGTACCAATCGTGTAGCCATTAGTACCGGCTAACAGATTCGCCAGTGAGGCACGATCGTTCACCTTAATACTCTTCACCACATTAGAGAAGCTAACCATTTCCTCGGAAAAATGGAGCGAGTTATTCGCACCCTGATCAAAAGTAATGTACGGATACGCGCTTACATCCTGAGTTGTCACATATTCCTTCTGCGCCAGCGGATGACCAGAACGCACGAAAATATGCGGGCTGGTGTTAAATAGTGGCGTAAACATCAGATTCCCATCGCTAAACAGCTTGTTCATCACCTTGAAGTTACGCTCATTAATGTACAAAATGCCGATATCACTGCGCAATGTTTTCACATCTTCGATAATATTGTACGTCTGCGTCTCACGCACATGCAGATTGTACTCGTTAATATCACTCTGTTCCATTAGCTTCACAAACGCATCGACTACGAATGCATAATGCTGTGTGGATACAGAGAAATGAATCAGGTTACGCTTGCTACCATGATAGCGATTCTCGATCAGCTCAGCCTGTTCGATAATCTGGCGCGCATAGCCGAGAAATTCCATCCCTTCCACCGAAATGCTGATTCCCCGATTCGTTCGGTCGAAGATGGAGATTCCCAATTCATTTTCCAATTCCTTGATTGCATTGGACAGGCTCGGCTGGGAAATAAAGAGCCGCTTGGCGGCCTCGTTCATCGAGCCGCAATTTGCGATTTCGATCGCATAGCGGAGCTGCTGGAGTGTCAATGCCGTTCCCCCTTTGACTTGGCAGCCTGCCCGTTCACGTCCAGGGCAGACCCATTCTATCGTAACACGGAGTTATCGTAGCATAGATGCACTATACAATCCAAGCCCTCACCTAGAAAAGTTTACTCGTCTCTATCAGCTTCCAAGTGATTAACACACGGTGAGGAATACTTTATTTGCATTCCGTATCTATATGATCTAACTTCATCTAATCTAAAGGAAATCATCGTACTATGTAAAAACCGATTTGCATAATGCAAACCGGTTCCTTTTTAAGGTGGATGTGATTCTTTTATTATAAATCAATTTAAAGCAATTAAGCTGGAGCTAGAGACTGCGCAACTTTATATTTTTATATTATAAAATATACTGTAATTTTAATAAAAAACTTCGCTCGCTGTCTATTCAAAGCCTTTCCCAACAGGCTCATGCCTGACTTGCTTTTCGCGATTCTTTAGGAAGGGCGCTTCATATGAATTTTACGATTAAGCATCCACTGCTCAAAAGCTTCGACTGCCATTGGACGCCCATAATAGTATCCTTGAATATAATAGCAACCCAGCTGCTGGAGCATATCCACATGCTCCAGTGTCTCGACTCCTTCTGCAAGCACATTCATATGCAGTCGATCTGCAAGCTCTAATACAGAGCGTACCACCGCTTCATTACGAGGATTACGATCAATATCAAAAATAAGCGAGCGATCAATTTTGATAAATTGAAATGGAAATGCTGTTACTGTACGCATAGAGGAATAGCCGGTTCCAAAATCATCAACAGCAAGGGTTACCCCCATGCTAACTAGCTCATCGCACATTGCTATCACATGCTCTTCTTCACGAATCGCTGCACTTTCAGTAAACTCCAAGCATAGCTGTCTTGGCAGTAATCCGGTAGTTTGAAGCACGGTTGCGACCTTATGTGAGAATGCAGGATCGCTGAGCTGACTTGCAGAAACATTTACCGAAATCTGCATTTTGTCACAGCATCCATCCTTCACCCATTTAACAGCTTGTCGTGCCGCTTCCAGCATCACCCATTCGCCAATCTGACGAATCATTCCACTCTGCTCCGCGATCGGAATAAAATCCTGGGGGGAGACAAAACCTAGCTCAGCCGAATTCCAGCGTAATAACGCCTCAGCACCAATAACTGCACCACTACGGCTATCCACTTGTGGCTGGTACACTAGCGAAAACTCATCACGCAGCAAGGCTGTTTCTAAGCCCTGTTGCATAAGCAGATATTGCTCAGCTGCATTTTTTAACGTTTCATTGAATAGATGATATTGATTGCGTCCCATGCGCTTAGCAGCATACATTGCTGTATCTGCATTACGGAGCAGTATTTCTGTATCCCGTCCATCTTCCGGTGCTATGCAGATTCCAATACTACAGGAAACATGATAATGCTTATCTCGCAACACAATCTGCCGTTCGAAGCCATGCAGAATCCGGTTGGCAATATTGGTAGCCACTGCATCCCCCTGACCAGGAGCAAGCTCAACTAACAAAGCAAACTCATCTCCGCCCATACGTGCAACTATACTATTCTGCGGCGCCTGTAGACGGATTAACTGTGCAACATCGATCAGTAATAGATCACCAGCAGAATGACCCATCGTATCATTAATCCATTTAAAATGATCCAGATCCATCTGCATCACCACTACACGCGTATTATAGTCACGAGAACGTTCCAGTGCCTCTTGCAAGCGTAGATTGAATTGATAACGATTAGCCAGACCGGTCAGTGAATCGGTGTAGGCTAGCTCGATCAGCCGTGCTTCATTTTGTTGTTGCTGCGTAATATCTCTGACCAGCAGATAACAATGCATGACACCTTCAATTTCCAAAAAGTCACTATTCACTTCTACAGTATAGGGTATTCCTTGACGATTAATAATTTGCACCTGCAAATCCTGTTGCATTTTACTATTCTGAAATGCCTGACGAATCGTCTCTTTGTAGCTCGCATGCTTATCAGGTGGGATGATTTCTAACAGATCAATATCCTCTCCATTTGATATACCAGCCAGCTGATTGAATGCTGGATTCGTTTCTACCGTTTTACCCTCTGAATTGATTAATGCGATTCCACTGCTGGACAATGTGAACAACAGCTTGTATCGTTGTTCCGCCACAGCAAGAAACTGATGCTTGCTCATAGCTACGCGTAGTGTGCAAGCAAGTATGAGCCCAGCATATGTCGGCAAGCTATCCAGAGGTATAATCGAGCTCTCTCCCGTCATCTCGCTCGCGATAAAGGCAAATACTAGCCAAACAGAAGCAAGGCTGCTTCCACGCATAATGGTCAGCATCATCTGCTGCTCACGCTGATACATGCGTCGACGCTTCAGCTTCCTGTAACCGGTGATCATAATCAACAAGAGATAGCTCAGCGCGTACCCCGATATGCAGAGGAATAGCGTATCAAAGCCTATCGTATGAACCTCTACTCTCCAATGTTGCCCCTGAGTCAGATCGAGGTAAAACATATTCGGCTTCAATAATATCAATAGAATAGCAACTAGCGGAGGTGACGCTGCTATATGCAATAGGATTCGCGGAAAGCGGATTCGGCTCAACAAGGTAAAAAAGTAAATAAGTAGACTCATTGCTATAAAGCTAAATATATACGTAGCTTGAGGGTTAAATAATTGAACAATGTCATAATCTAATACTTGAGTCAAAAAATCACATAAAAATATAAGCGACACGCTGCTAATCAACACCATAGTCAACTGATGCAATGGATTATCTGGGTGGCGTAGTAGTATTTCCACAGCCAGAAAGCCGAGCAGAACAAAGGGAACAAAAGACAATAATAAAGAATTTAAAAACACATACATAAGCTCGTCCTCCAACAACAACATACACAACCTAAGATAGTTATCGAACAAAATCGTATTAAAATGTATATCTAATAGGCTTACTTATATGAATTCTTTTTTAATGAAGCCTATATTGTTTGTGACAGGCTTATTTGGCGAGAACAAATATGGACGAATATGGATTATGTAGGATAATGCTGTATATTTTAACTATTATGAATTTTTCATTACATGTATTTTTATATTCATATTAAATTAGACCAACTTCTACGGTTTATAAGTAATATCATAAATAGCCCTCCAGGTAGCTATTGTAAATATCGCTAACTGGAGGGCTATTCTATATATTCTGTATATTGCGGATTCTATTTCATCATTCTAATCAACATTGGAGCAGTATGCCAGTATATTGAAAAAGATCACACATGGTATCTAGATAATGGTATATCGATATATCTAATTCATCGTCTATCCATCTCAACTTCATTTCCGAATGAGCTCGATGGTGAGGAATTAGTCCTGTCCGTGTTGAGCACGAAAGGCACGCTTTTCAGCATCGCGTAGCTCAATTCGGCGAATTTTACCAGAGCTTGTTTTAGGAAGATCGGTAACAAATTCGATTTTGCGTGGATATTTGTATGGAGCTGTCCAGTTTTTGACGTGATTTTGTAGCTCTTTGACCAGCTCTGGACTGCCTTCTACACCGTCACGCAGTACGATGAATGCTTTGACTACATTGCCGCGAATCTCGTCCGGGCTTGCTACAGCGGCACATTCTTTGACAGAAGCATGCTTCATCAGCGCTTCCTCTACTTCGAATGGCCCAATCGTGTAGCCCGAGCTAATGATAATATCATCGCCGCGCCCTTCAAACCAGAAGTAGCCTTCCTCATCCCGACTTGCACGATCACCTGTGACAAAATAATCACCACGAACGCTTGCTTGCTTACGCTCCGGGTTAAGATAATACCCATGGAATAGGGCAGGCATATCTGTACGTACTGCGATATCGCCTACTTCGCCAGCTGGAAGCGGCTTCCCATCCTCATCAATTACCTCTACCAGTCCAGGTGAGATCGATTGTCCCATCGCTCCCAGACGAATCGGTGCATCCTTCAGGTTACCGATAATGAGTGTACTTTCCGTCTGTCCGTAGCCATCGCGAATCGTAATATTAAAATGACGCTCAAATGTATGAATGACTTCCTGATTCAGCGGCTCGCCTGCGGATACTGCGCTACGAAGCTGAGACAGATCGTATTGCTCCAGACCTTCGGTTTTTGCCATCAAGCGATATTCAGTTGGTGTGCAGCAGAGCACATTAATGCGATGCTCCTGTAGCAGCTCCAGATAACGATGCGGCTTGAAGCTACCGTTATAAGCCAGTCCGGTTACGCCCCAGCCCAGTACAGACAGGAACGGGCTCCAGATCCATTTTTGCCAGCCTGGTGCAGCGGTAGCCCAGACGATATCGCCCTCACGAATATCCAGCCACGGACGAGTAATACGCAGATGAGCGTAGCCCCAGCCATGACTGTGCACTACGCCCTTCGGATTCCCTGTTGTGCCTGACGTGTACGCCAGAATCGCCATATCATCACGATGCGTATCGGCAGCGGTAAAGCTACCAGGCTGCTGTTCCATCAGTTGATGCAGTGCATGCCAGCCTTCTGCTGGTGCTGCGGTCTGATCAGCAAATACACTGATTTTCCAGGCCCAATCGGGCAGTTCTTCGTCGATGCTGTCTACTTCTGAGGTGACACTCGACCATGCAATAACCGCTCGTGCGCTCGAATTACGCAGACGATATGCCAGATCCTTAGCACGTAGCATTTCAGAGGATGGAATGATAATGATGCCGCTTTTCAGGCAGGCAAGATAAATAACATAGGCGATAATCTGTCTTGGTACCATGACCAGTACCTTATCTCCCTGCTGTAAGCCGAGCTGCTTCAAGCCATTAGCAAGCTGATTTGCCTGCTCCAATAAGGCGCCATATGTGATATCCTCATGATTGCCTGCTTCATCAAGCCATTTCAGGGCAAGGCGCTCAGCTGGATGTTTTTCCATTTCAGAGGTGATGTTATAACGTTCAGGTGCAATCCAATCTTGATAATTCAAATTTCATTACTCCTTTGTATGGGCCAAGTATATGGATAGCCAAAAGTATTTCATATAGTATAGCACGTCTTAAGACCAGGTTCTAATACTAATTTAACATTGGTAGCATTATATCATACTTGGACGCAAAAACGCATAGATGGCACGTGGGCTGCTCATGCAGCTTCCATGCATCTATGCGCTCATATCGACGTTATAACGTGAATGAAGAATGAGGTTACGTTGAATTCTTGACGTTGATTGGTTACCTTGAGCCCGTGCAGTTTATCTATAGTCGATACCGACATCGTGCCTTGTGTGTAATGATATGAGTCGCCTCTGTCCCATCGAATCCATCTATGCTCGCTCATCGCTATCGATACCGATTACGCTGTAGCAGTTGGTTTAGATGCAGCCGGCTTACGTGCGGCTGGCTTTTTGAATAAAAAGATACGTGCGAATAGCAGTACAAAAGTGATTGTAGCGGTAACGATATACATCCAGAAAATCGGTGTAGACTTCACATCGGTACCGAGCAGCATACCATGCATCAGTGCCATGCCATACGTAGGCAACGCTAGAAAATGAATCGCACGCCAGACCTTTTTACCTACCTTTTTCATCATATCAGAGCTGAGCATAATGATCAGGAACAGATACAGTGTAATCGTTCCTAGCCCGGTCAATACAGGCTTGTATGGAGCTGTAAAGGGAATGAGTATATTCCAGATCGAATAATGAATATAATCATCAAACACAAGCACCAGTCCATGCACCATCCCAAATAATAACCCGAACCAGCCGCACCATTGATGAATCAAGCTGATGACGGCTTTCCGTTTTCCTTTGGCAAAGCTACTGCCTTGCAGCAGACCTGCGCTGACGGCTACGAATAATAGTAAATACGCAGTTAAGCCTGCTGCGCGCGATGTATACCATACACTTAAATATTGTCCGATCTCATGCCATAAGCTGCTCATAAGCAATCCACTCTCCCTGTCTCTTCCATTGTCCATATTGCTGCAATGGGCCGTCAATTACACACATGCCATCGCTACGTATTCCGATCATCGCTGCATCACTACATTGTCGCCGTAGCCAGCTCGCTCCTTCTTCGACTCCGAGAATGAGTACACACTTCGCATACACCTCAGAGCAGGTTAGCGATGGACTGAGCACGGTCATTTGCACCCATTCCGATTGTGCGGACGTTCCGCTGCGTGGATCGATTAAATGATGATAATGCCGCTGGTCGCTCCCCTGCCAGCTTCGACGCAGCACGCTGCTAGTGGCGATACCGACATCCGCAGTTAGCTCTATCGTCGCTGCTGTCCGGTTATCCTGCCACGGATCAGCAATCTCTACATGGTAGTCTCGCTGTTGACTGCCCCACACAACCAGATCGCCACCTGCATCAATCATACCGCTCTTTTCTCCCTGCTCTTGTAGCATATTCGCCAGCTGTGCTGCACTCCAGCCCTTGGCAATGCCGCCCAGATCAAGCTGCACGTCTGTATGCAGATGGATCGTTTTCAGGATCGGGTCAAGCGTATATTGTTTGGGTCTGGTAGCTCTATGAGCTGTATAATCCATACCTGCTCTATTCCCGCGCTGTTGCTTGTTCGCTAGAATTCGCGTGTCAGCAGCATCCCAATCCAGCGTCTGATCATAGCCCAGCTGACATAAGAGCTGTCCCATAAACGGATTAAAAATACCATCTGTCACCTCGTAAAAATGCAGTGCTTCACGTACAGACTGGTATAGAAGCGCGGAAGCATAGAAGGGATATCCTATCTGTGCATTAAGCTGAGACAGCTCACTGTCCGATTGAAAACGACTTAAATGTCGCTCCACAAACGCAAACCATGATTCCGCCTGTAGCTCATGCGCTGTCGATAAGCCTGCGGTATGAAAGCTCGAATTCATTGCTTGAAAATGATGCATACCGTTCCCTCCTGTCTTAACCGCTGATGTATAAGGATGATCCTTACTTATTTCGATTAGGGTTATAAGCGTGATTCGATTTCTATTCCATGTCATAGGCGAATGCTTATACATTTACCTGCATTGCTCGTCAGCAGCATGATGTCCATCAGGACGCATGTGTACGTGGACGAACGGTTGTCTCTGTCGAAGTGGAGGTTGATGTTTCGGGTGCAACGGTTGTCTGCTTTTTAGTCGCAGTGCTTGAAGAGCTGCTCGACGCAGATGAGGATGTACCTGTCGAGCTATGCTTGCTTATAGTCGACTTTTTCGTTGTTGTACCGCTATGAGTAGCGTTATGGGCAATCGAATCGCGATGCTTCGCTGCCGTGAAGGTTGGGGCTGCTGCCGTCGCTTCTACATAGCTGCCATTTTGCTCATTCGTTTGATCGGTTTCTTTTTGCCACTGATCCTTTAATGAAGCAGCCACCTGCTGATCATTATCCGTCGCTGCTGCGGCAGCCGTATTGGTGCCTGTTGTTGTATCGGTAGCTGCCGAGGCGGAAGTTGTAGCCTTACCTGTATATCCGATAAAACCGACAAAGCCTGTAAATACGAGTGCACTGGAGACACCAGTCGCCCATTTGATTAATGTTTGATTTTTCATAAGGATCACATTCCTTTATTGTAGGATGGAAAGCGGACTGTACGAAGGTTATCGCTGCTTGATGGTACTGAGTGTAATAGGCAATGGTGAAATTATGGTGAAAATGTGACGGTTTATATCTTTTTTTTAGCTGCTATGATAAAAACGTGATCATGACGCCGATTGCGCTGAGCATGTAGCTGAATTTCATTCAATTTTCACTCAAACATGATATGCTGGAACTAGTATGAATTACGTTATAGAGAGAAGAGGGAATGCGATGCACGTGCTACTGGCTGAAGACGATACGCGTCTGGGTGAATTGATTGTACACATGCTACAAAAAAAGGCAGGCTACACAGTAGACTGGGTAACGACTGGCAATGATGCCTATGCTCATGTGGAGTATGGCTCTTATGATATTTTGATTCTCGATTGGATGATGCCTGAGGGTGATGGACTCAGTCTGTGTACACGACTTCGTAAGGAAAGCTATACGGGCGCTATTCTCATGCTGACGGCACGCGATGCGCTACAGGATCGGATCGATGGTCTGGATGCTGGTGCAGACGATTATCTGGTGAAGCCCTTTGAGATTGGAGAGCTACTCGCTCGGTTACGCGCGCTATCCCGCCGTAATTATGCACCGATTCAGACAGAAGAAATGAAATTCGGTGAGCTTGTGCTGAATCGCAACGAGCAATGTGTCTCGCTGGACTCGCGTTCGGTACAGCTGACGCCAAGGGAATTTCAATTATTCGATCTACTTGTACAAAATCGTGGTGTGGTGCTGACACGTGAGGTTATTCTGGATCGAGTATGGGGAATGGAAAGCGATGTGGGGCCAAAAACGATTGATGCCACCATCAAGCTGCTACGACGCAAGCTTGCCGAGTTAGACAACAAGGAGCTGATTCAGAGTGCAAGAGGGCTCGGTTATAAAGTGGACAAATAAGTGGCTGCTTCGCCGCCGTCCGAACGATAATATTTTCAAGCAAACGCAGCGTAGCCTGACCTGGAAATACAGTATGATCCTGATCGCCTTCCTGCTGCTATTCGTCATCATTTTGTATGCCCTGCTCTACTATCTGCTTATCTTTAGTCCAACGATTGATGTGCATGAAACGATGGAGCAGAAAATACATGGCTTGATGCAGGATCGTGAGGACGACTCCGACGATTCGCTGGACGAATATATCGAATACTATACGCTGTATGATACGTATGCGATGGGCAATGTGCTGATCGAGCCGAGCGGTGAGATCAAGACGGGAACGTCGATCTACTCTGCTAGCTTGAAGACGCTGATCCAAAAGGCACGAGCCAATGGAATAACACTTCCTGTGAATCGCAGTCAGCATATAGTGCTTGAAGGTAGTGCTATTCGTTTACCAGAGCAGCGGCCGGATAAGGATGCTCCGAAAACAAAGCAGCAATCGTTATCAAAGAATGCGTTAACCCCGCAGCCGATTCGGATGATCATTACCGGAGAGCCGATTTACAATAAAGGGCAACCGATTGGTACGCTATATGTCGGTAAGGATGTAACGGGTTCGTATCATCAATTTTTCAATCTGATGATGTGGCTGGGAGCGGCATTTCTACTCTTTTGTGCACTGGCTGTATATTTTAGCTATCGTATGGCGGCTAAGGCGATGGTGCCGATTCTGGCATCGTATGAGCAGCAGCGTAAATTCACTGCCGATGCTTCCCACGAGCTACGTACACCGCTCAGTGTACTACTGTCTTCGATCGATACACTTCAAATGGAGGACTCGGTGGAGCAGAATCCATTTGCCGCTAAAGTCGTGAATAATATGAAGGAAGAAATTCGGCGGATGATTCAGCTATCGGGTAGTCTGCTCACGCTGGCGCGTTCTGATTCGGGGCATAGCGAGCTGAATCTGCATGAGCATCGGCTCGAAGCAGAAGCGGCGCGCACGATGGAATCTATTCGTCCGCTTGCTGAAGCAAAGGATATTCAGCTGCATTATGAGTATGATCCCCATGCTTCATTTACGATTTGTTGTGATGTGGAGCGCATCCGCCAATTGCTTATCATTTTGCTGGATAATGCAGTTAAATATACGCCAGAGGGTGGGCAGGTTGCGCTAACGCTTGAATCGATCCACGAAAAGCCGCATGGTGTGCTGATCAAGGTGCGTGATACAGGAATAGGCATCCCGACAGAGGATCAGCCCCATGTGTTTGACCGCTTCTATCGTGTGGATAAATCGCGTACGCGCCAGATCGAAGGCTATGGGCTTGGATTATCGATTGCACGCTGGATTACAGAGGCTCATGGAGGCTCGATTCAGGTGGAAAGTGTACTCGGTGAGGGAAGTACGTTTACAGTGCGATTGCCGGAGTGATAGTGTGCATTCGATCGATGTTAACGATGCGAGGATGGGGATACTTGAATAGCCTGGCTGTGTTTTTACAGATTAATATAGTAGCATGCTGGAGCATTCATCTCTGTATTTAAATTAGCCAAATGGATATAACGGATTAACTTTAGCAATTGACTTTAGACAATGTGCAAACTCATACCCCGATCTATTCTTGTAACGGAATTTTCAGTACAGGAATGGATCGGGGTATTTTATTACAGCTAGTAGAAGACGCTAGTCTACATTTTGCGTGTCTACTCTATTCGTCCAAATGAATACCATTATCGTTGCTCCAAGGTCATCTATTCTTGATAACTGGATTACTGGCTTTCTTGATCACTTGTCTGCTCGCTTCATTCAACATCGTTATAGCTGCAAAATTCCTGTTCTTGGCGTCACACCAAATGCTTTTGCCAGCTCTGCCAGCTGCGGATCGGTAATCTTCTGGCATAAAGGTAAATGCGCGATAAGCATATAAATTTGCGCTGCCTTTTCAATCGTTTCGATCAAGCCAAAGGCTTCATCAATCGAATTGCCTGTACCGAAAATGCCATGCTGGGGCCAGATAACCGCTCGATATTGCTTCATTTTATCGGCTGTCGCGCGTCCGATCTCGCTTGTGCCGGGAATCATCCACGGTACGATTCCAATGCCATCGGGAAATACAACGATACATTCGGTACACATTTGCCATAAGGTGCGAGTAAATTGCCGCTCATCCAGCTCATGCACAAACGTCATGGCCAGCGTATGGGTCGCATGATTATGAATAACGACCCGATGCTGCGGATCAACATGCAGTCGTTCGATATGTGTCATAAAATGGGCAGGCAGCTCGCTCGTTGGCACCGCTCCATTGCTCAATCCCCAAAGCACCTCAAGCCGTTGTCCATCTGCCGATACACGCAGCACACCCAGATTACTTTCAGGATCATCCATCACATTTTTAAAATATTTGCCTGAGCCTGTTACGATAAAATACATGCCTGCCAGCTCTGCAACTGGAAAGGTGGGCTCAAGCGTCCGTTGTACCTGCGTAATATCAAGATAACGAGCAACCTCCTGCTCCTCCAAAATACAGCTAATATTGCCACCATTGCGCTCATCCCAGCCCGAACGCCACATGCATAGTGTAATTTTCGCCATCTCATGAACAAAAGGAATATCCAGTGGCTGAGGCTGTGCTACGTATTCATTGACCGACGATGGACTCATGATAATCACTCCTAAATGTAATTTTTTTCACAATAAATAGCGAGTCGTGGCAAGGGCATTAAGGAAATGGGATATTGATAACTCTAATTAGATCAATGGCGGATGCAACTGAAATGAAGGAAAGAACCGTATAAGCTGCTCTTGCTCTGCCAGATGGTACGCTACTTCTATATGCCCAGCATACGCTTTTAATTGCATACAGTCAATATAAAACAGACATATTCAAACATAAATAAAGATATAATTTCTGTTTTTACCCGTTTATATAAAAATAAATCCAATTTTCACTCATATGTGATCTGTCTATTCTTCATCCATCCCTTTTATTAAGCTTTAGCCCGATCATTCCAACCGGATATCATATTAAGGAAATTTGCGTAAACAAGTACTTTTGTAAGCGTTTTTATATTACACTTATCTGGAATAAATTTCTTAAATATACATTATAAATATCATGTATTCACCCTTGTTCTATGCTTGCTTGCTGGATCGCAATCTGCTTCGCTACTCTCATCTTGAAAAGGAGTGTATTTACGAATGAACGGCAAAAAGATAGGCTTGTCTCTACTATCCTTGATCTGCTCGGCAGCACTCATTGTTCCATGGAGCGCAAGCTCCTCTACGGCATCCGCCTCCTCCTCCAGTCCGTGGGTGCAGATTTGGGCAGACGATTTTAACGGCGCCAACGGCACCGGGGTTGATACTTCCAAATGGAATCAGGAAATCGGCAACAATAACGGCTGGGGCAACAATGAGTTGCAGTATTATACCAACAGCACCAAAAACGCATATATGGAAAATGGAAGTCTTGTTCTTCAGGCAAACAAGGAAAATATGCAGGGCTCATCCTACACATCTGCGCGCCTGACCACCGCTAACAAATTCAATGTTAAATACGGCAAAATCGAGATTCGCGCCAAAGTTCCCTATGGAAAAGGCATCTGGCCTGCCGCATGGATGCTTGGCAGCGATATTGGCAGCAATCCATGGCCGGGTAGCGGCGAGATCGATATTATGGAATATGTAGGCCCTGTTGCACCGAACACTGTATATGGCACGATCCACGGCCCAGGTTATTCCGGCTCTAACGGATTGTCCGCAGGCTATACGATCGGCGAACGATTCAGTAATGCCTTCCATACCTATACGGTGGAATGGGAACCGGGAGCCATTCGCTGGTATGTCGATGGTAATCTGTATCATACGCGCACGCCAGTGGATGCAGGCGATAATACATGGGCTTTTGACAAGCCATTCTTCCTGCTACTCAATCTGGCAGTCGGTGGCAACTGGCCGGGCAACCCGGATGCCAGCACTACCTTCCCACAAAAATATCAGATTGATTATGTACATGTGTTCCAGCGTCAAAATGGCTACAATATTGTAGCACTGAAAGCAGGCGCAAATAACAAATACGTATCCGCTGAAAACTATGGCAACGACGCGTTGATTGCTCGCTCGGATACTGTGAGCACATGGGAGCGCTTTGAACAGATTGATCTGGGCAACAACCGCATCGCTCTGCGTTCGCTAATCAACGGCAAGTATGTTACTGCCGACAATACCGGTGCCAGTCCACTCATTGCCAACAAAACGGCAATCGGCACCTGGGAGACATTTGAACTGGGTACGACCGCAGATGGTAAGCGTACATTGAAGTCGCTGGCGAATAATCTGTATGTTACTGCTGAGAACGGCGGCAATGGATCACTGATCGCCAGCCGTAGCAGTGTAGGTGGTGCTTGGGAAACATTTGAGCTGGTGAAGCAATAAATTAGAGCGAATTGCAGACTATATCAAAAAACAGGAGAGCACTAGGCTTTCCTGTTTTTTTGGTAATCCAGTATTTCGTCCCATATCATATACAGCAATCCGACAATGAACAATACGACGCCAAACGTAGTCAAATGTTGAATAGAGCTATCGTAAAATACATACAACTTGCCAGCTCCCGCCAGTGCACCACAAATGAAATAAGTAATATACAGCAACACACCACTCAAACATAATATTGCGCCAGCTATTTTTCTATACATCCTATGTACCAGCCCTTCTCTGCTCATTGTACTATTTCTATGCTTTGTGTTCTGCCTATGTATATCTAATGAAGATAATGAAGGTCGGATGCCCTTTTAAGCCAATCCCCCTCATCGCTCATTAGTTTATCGAAAAGGAATGCTAGTGCATCGCTGCCTTGTTCGCCAGATGAACGATTGACATGCTTATCATTAAATAGAGCCTACTTCTGCTTGATCGCAAAAGTAGACTCTAGTCAACTTGTAAAGTCTATTCCATGCACAGGCTACTCATCTTGCTTCTCTGCAACATTCGCTCAGAGGATCTATTGATCAGCCAGTTATCCGCAATTGCCATACTATAATCTGCTAACATTTACACTATTGCGTTTGTAGAATGACTCGCTCATGTAGATGCAGACCCTAGAATAAGTATCCCTATACCCTGATTGATTTATTGCGGTGCATCGTGATCAATCGTTTCCAGTGGCAAACGTACTGTCGTTTCGCTATGATGATCACACTTATTTTTGGCAACCGCGAAAGCGAGTGTCGCCAGTCCTGCCAGTGCAAGTGTCGTAATAATCGGATGACGACTGGCCTCTACGTACAGGCTTCCCTTGCGGATATGTCCTTCCTGACTACCACGCTCATGGAGGCCATAGCCCGGATTGTAGAGTGCGCTCTTTTCCTGTGGGATAGATGGACGATCCTTGGACTGCTGACCGCGGAACATGAGTGATTCGAACAATACATCAGTCAGACGAGGTGCCGCATTGCCGAACATCGCACCCAGACGTGCCTGCGAGCCGACAAACATATCACGCTTCGGATGCTCTGCTGCATATAGAATAGCGCGAGCTACCGATTCTGGCGGATAGATCATGCCACGATGAGCTGGCTGCTTATCCAGATAGCTATGAGCATGCTCATTATATGGTGTATCGATGCGACCGGGATGCACAAGTGTAACCGACACAGGCGCTTTATCCTTCTCCAGCTCCATCCGCAGATTCTCTGTCCAGCCATGCACTGCATATTTGGCAGAGGAGTACGTCGATTGAAGCACAACGCCACGATCTCCGAATACACTACCTACATTAATCAGTGCACCCGGCACACCACGCTCGGTAAAATGCTGTACCGCTACGCGGGAGCCGTAGACGACGCCCCAGTATACCGTATCAAACATCCGCTTCATATCATCAATGCTGACCTCAGTGGATTTGCCGAAAATCGATACACCGGCATTGTTTACCCATGTATCAAAGCGACCAAATGTACGAATCGCTGTCTCAGCTACTCGTTTCACATCCTCTTCCTTGCCCACATCGGCAGTTACCCATGTTGCAGGGTAGCCTTTGCCGCGAAGCTCGGCAGCCAGTTGAATAATAGCTTCTTCATTGCGTGCAGCCAGTACAACCTTTGCACCTTTGGCTGCTGCCATTCTTGCTGTCACCAGACCGATACCGCTTGATGCACCGGTAATTACGATAACCTGGTCCTTAAGTTTTTTGAGTGTTATTGCCATGTTGGTGACCCTCCTTGAAATAGTCTCTACCACAATTTACCCTCATCGCATTCATGCCAATCCACCGAACGACCAGATGCCGTTCGAAAAGACGGTTAATTGTTAAAAGATCAGATGCGGAGCGGTATTAATTTTCCATAGTCCATCGACCAGACTGAACTTCACGACGATGCGTTCTACAGGATGTGCATTGTTCGCATACGGTACAGTTAGACGATAGACGCGCGCTGTATCGGTCATGCTCAGCATCTTCGCTGTGGAACGCGTCCAATCCAGCATACTTCCACCGTCTGACTCTAATTGTGCCATACGTCCATTATACTGGATAAAATATTTTCCAATCAGCGCATCACTTGCCTGACGTGTGAAGGTCTGCTGTAAATAGCTGCTCAGCTTAACACTGGTGCCGATATCCTGTGACAGATAGCGATAAGTCTGTCCATTCAGCTGAAATGTTCCTGCATTGGCTCCTACTTCTCCACCTGCCAGCACATACGCATAGCGCTTCTGCGCTTCGACCATTAACGGAATCGCATTGGTGCTATTGAGCTTGGTCACGCCGCCCCATTCCTCGGTAATTGTCACCGATGGAGTCGTGGAAGGCGTCGTTGTCGCTGGTGCTGTGGATGGCGCATTCGTAGATGGTGCAGCCTGAGATGGTGTTGCAGCATTGCTTGTACCCTGAGACGGCGCAGGTGCCGCGGCCTGGGAAGCTGGCTTCCCTGCCGGAAGCAGTACGGGAGTGATCGCTTGCGCAGATGCAGCGCCCGTATGTCCGTATAAAGTAACGGTAACCATAGCACCAAGCAGGCAAGCATTTGTTAAAATTTTAGTTAAACGCATAGGTTTATTCGTTCCCTTCAATTATGCATGGATTGGAATAACGCACAGCTATAGAATAGCTGAAAATAAGCGATGACGCTATGATTCCACTATACTACAATCCATGAGGATAGACCAAGTTCGGATAAATGCTGAATAGCCTGTAGGGCAATACGTGGATCAGCCACGATTGGATTCAAATATGGGATTCAAATAAAAATTCCGGCTCCTCAACGTAAGGAAGCCGGAATCGATTAAAGTGACACACTATTGTATTAAGGGAGCAAATGCGTAACCGCTTCGCGTACTTCCTCACGAGCTAGCTCATGTCCGAAGATCGATACGTGTCCAGCATCCTCGCGCGAACGAATCAAGCGACCGATACCCTGACGTAAGCGTAGCAGCATATACGGCATATCCACATCGTGGAATGCATCCTCGGATTCGGCACGACGAGAGGCAAAGACAGGATCATTCGGTGGAAATGGTAACGACCAGACGATCACTCGGGACAGCGATGGGCCCGGTATATCCAGCCCTTCCCACAACGTTACCGCACAGAGCACACTCGTCTCCTCCTGCTGGAAGGCAGAGATTAGATGGCTAATCTCCGCTGTTCCTTCGTATAGCATCCGATACGGCAATGGATCAGCGTCAGCCAGGAGCGATTCTGCTGTCTGGCGGAATGCTGTCAGCTCCTGCATGGAAGAGAATAAAAGGAGTGAACGTCCTCCACTTTGCCCGATGAGCGACAGCACCTGCTCGGTCTGAGCAAGCTCGTATGCTGAAGTGCCTACCGTTGCTGTAGTAACTGTTCCATTCGCTGTAAGCGGCGCCTGGAATAGCTCTGCCTTCATCTGCTGCTCATAATCATAAGGTGAAGCAACGGAGAAGGACAGATACTTTTCAATGCCAAGACTATCTGCAATGTAAGCAAATGATCCGTCCACTGATAACGTAGCTGAGGAGAAAATAACGGGCATCTGCTTATCGAATACCATTTCGCCCAGTACCTCTTTTACCTTTTTCGGCATAATGACGAGCGTCAGATCATCGCCCTCGCCTTCTACCCACGAGATCAGCTGATCCTGCTGACGGCATAGACCAAGAGCGAGCTGAATCATCTCCAGATGCTCCTCGACGATTTTGAGCTGATAATCATCAAGCGTGAACAGACCGCTCTCAAATACAAGCTCTTCCTCGATCAGATCGATATGCCGCTTCACATCTGCAATCTGCTTCAGCAGTTCATCGCTCCATTCGATATCACGACGATCCGAGCCTGACACCGGACGGCTATACTGACCGAGCATATGGAATAGCCGATCACTTTGCACAATAACTTCCTCTACAGCCAGCGCCAACGTTTCGCGCACTTCTCCATCCAGTAGACGGGTCACAATGCTTTCGAATAATGCTTGCTTGAGCTTGTAGGTCAGTGCATTTTGCGCTGCGGTTTCCAGTAGATGACCTTCGTCAAATACGACCGAGCTATGCTCAGGTAGCAATGGAAGCTGACCTTCGCGCTTACGTCCTTCATATGTCCACACATGCTCCATATAAAAGTCATGGGAACAGATAATCAGATCGGTCGCCTTGCGATAATAATCTCGCGATAAAGTCTGTCCACAGCGATGTCGCTGCGAGCAAACGAGACAATCCTGAAAGACGTCCCAGCCAATTTTATTCCATTGTTCATCATTTAATTCTGGATAATCCTTACGATTACCGTATGGGTAAAAACGTTGAAGGGTATCCGAGTAATGCACGAACTCTGGCAGATCGCTATAAATCTCCCGATACAGATTATCCTCCAGCGGCTCCACACGGACAGCATCCAGCTTATTCAGACAGATGTATTGATCCGGTGATTTCCCGAGTCTAGCATCGACCTGCAAATCCAGATACTGTGCTAGCTTGCTAATATCACCTTCTGGCTTCACCAGCTGCTCGATCAGCGATTCGTCTGCACAGGCGATAATCGCTGGCTTGCGTGTATACCGTGCATAGGCGATCGCATATAACAAATAAACGAGTGTCTTTCCCGTTCCGACACCTGCTTCGGCAAAAATCGTCTTCTTCTCGGCATAAGCCTTTTCAAGCTGGAATGCCATATAAATCTGTTCATCCCGTAGCTCCAAGCCCGCCTCAGGTAAAATGTCATAAAACACATCAGCAATCCATTCGCCAGCCTGCTGAACAAATGGACGCGATGGATCAAATGTAAATGGATATGTGCTCAAGCCTGTAATTCCCCCACCCGCTAAATAATATCGTCATCCAAGCTATATACACACGGACCTGCTTTTCGTACGATTGGCATCATTATATTATAACGGATAGAGGACAGGTAAGGAAATAGATTTTAAAAGAAATGATTTATCATAGCTAGCTTATTTCAGCAAGCCCTTTTGCTGTAGGAAGCTACGTGCGACCTCGGCTGCCGATTCACCGCCCACATTGACGCGATAATTCATTTGTCGCATCTCATCATCCGTAATTTGACCGGAAAGCTTATCCAGTGCCTGTACGACCTCGGGATGCTTTTGATACGTTTCTTCCCGCATGAGAGGTGCTCCCTGATAAGGTGGGAATAGACCGCGATCATCCTCCAGCACGCGCAACTTGTACTGTGCCAGCTCACTATCGGTGGAGTACGCATCGATCAGTTGAATATCACCTGCTTCGATTGCACTGTAGCGTAGCTTGGGCTCCATTGTGGTCAGATTGGGCAGCTGCAAGCCGTATAACTTTTGCATACCTATATAGCCGTCATTACGATCCGCAAATTCACGTGTAAAGCCAACCTTAATCGTAGAGGCGACCTTTTGCAGATCAGAGATCGTTTTTAGCCCATTTTGCTCGGCATAGGCTTCTGGTACAGCCAGTGCATACGTATTGTTGTATTTCATCGGTGGCAATAGCTCCATCTGGAACTTCTGCTTCATACCGTCTCGTGCTTGTTCATACACCTTGCCGCTATTGGTACTACTCGCATCTTCGCGCAGAAATTCAGCAATCGCCGTGCCTGTAAATTCAGGATAGATGTCGATGCTGTTATTTTGCAGGGCATTGAACAGGAACGAGGTTTTACCCAGTCCTGGCTTGAGCGAGACGTGCAGATTCGTATCCTGCTCGATCAGCTCTTTATACATATTAATGAGAATTTCAGGTTCTGCACCCAGCTTACCTGCGATGACCAGATCCTTTTGCGATTGATTAATGAGTGGTAGCACGGTTGCCGACACCACCACAACAGCGGCAAGCGCCAGCATCCATAGGGCACGCTTGAAGCTAGCGCGCTCAACAACACGCAGTAGCAAGTCGAATACAATCGCCAGCAGTGCCGCAGGAATCGCACCCAGTAGAATCAAGGCACTATCGTTACGGTCAATCCCGAGCAAAATAATATCCCCGAGTCCACCTGCACCGATCAATGCTGCCAGCGTTGTCGTTCCGATGATAAGCACCATTGCAGTGCGAATACCTGCCATAATCACAGGTAATGCAAGCGGCAACTCTACCTTGAACAAGCGCTGTCCGCGCGTCATTCCCATCGCATCTGCTGCCTCCAGCAGGGATGGATCAACACGGCGAATCCCGGTATACGTATTCCGTAAAATAGGCAACAGTGCGTAAATTACAATGGCTACGATAGCCGGTATAATCCCGATACCAAGCAAGGGAATCAGTAAGCCCAGTAGTGCCAGTGACGGAATCGTCTGGAGCACTGCCGCAACACCGAGTACACCCTCTGATATTTTCAGATGTCGGGAAATATAAATGCCGAGCGGAATTGCAATAATGAGCGCACATAATAGTGCGATAAAGGAGATCAGAATGTGCTGTGTGAGCGCCTCTACCCATTGATCCTGACGCTGTACCCACACATTGACTAGATTGTTCCACATATTCACTCGCTCCGTCTCCCTTCACGATCCAACTGAGGATGTGCAGAAGGAGACTGCTCTAATGAGTCAACTGATTGACTGGATACAACGGCATTGTGCTGAGATGGATCATTGCTGTTCCTATTGGAGTGGACAGCTGAATGGACTACAGGTGCAGCCGCCTGAAAAAATTCACGTACAAAATCATTCGCTGGACGGTTCATCAGCATATCCGGTGTATCCACCTGAAGCATACGTCCTTCCTGCATTAATCCGATGCGATCCCCAAGCTTGATCGCCTCCTGAATATCATGCGTAACAAAAACGATCGTTTTACGAATCGTCGCCTGCAATTCAAGCAGATCATTTCGCAATCGCTCACGGGCGATCGGGTCCAATGCGCTAAATGGCTCGTCCATTAAAATAACAGGTGGATCGGCTGCGAGCGCACGTAGCACACCGATACGCTGCTGCTGTCCGCCAGATAACTCGGATGGCTTGCGTGTACGAAATACCGCAGGATCAAGCCCTACCATATGCAGCAGCTCATCAATACGCTTATCAATGCGCGCTCGCTCCCATCCACTTAATTCAGGCGTGATCGCAATATTTTGCTCTACCGTCATATGTGGAAACAGAGCGATCTGTTGCAGCACATAGCCAATGCCACGCCGTAGCTCATAAGGCTGCATATCCTGAACGATACTGTCGTTCACTTCAATCGTTCCACTGCTCGGCTCAATCAGGCGATTAATCATTTTGAGTGTGGTCGTTTTGCCACATCCACTTGGTCCAACGAGTACAAAAAATTCACCCTGTTCAATATGTAAATCCATCGGCTGTACAGCCACGGTGCCGTCTTCATATTGCTTTGACACACCTGTAAAAGTTATCATAGTTCGCCCCCCGGCTCATTGTTGACTGCTAATCTGCTATTACCCAACCTTTTATCCACTTACCCAGCAGACATGAAATATGGGTATGACTCGCTTTAATTTCCTTATATTCCCTTCAATCCCTCTATTCATTTAGAATCGACATGTGTAGAGTAGGTAAACGACAACTCCAATAAAAAAGGCAAGCCATCTGCGGATGATTGGAACATTCCGCTTCTGGCTTGCCTGTATATCCTCATGGACGATATATTATTTGATCGATATGCTTGTAATGAACGACAAACATATATCGAATGAACTCCCATTTTCTTGCCTTATCTACACTGTGGTTAGCCGAAATAGTAATGATCTACTAACACTATCACCTATCCCTAGCTCTAATTCATCCTGCTATCAACCGTGTACAAGTTGGAAGAAGTTTAGCGACGCATGCGCTCGATCTGCTCGCGTCCTTTATCGACTAGATCCTTGCCTTTATCCTTTAACGACTCATCGTGCGTATCGTCCGTACGTCTGCGATCACGATCCATTGGATCCATCGAACCGGTATTTGCCATATTGTTGCCCATAGCGCCAGTCGTTCCCATGCTCGCACGCTGTATCGAATCGTCCCCCATCGTTGGCTGACCCGTGCGATCCAGACGTTGCTCATCATTAGTAACACCAAGCTCTTGCTCTGTGCGTACATCGCGCTCTGGCAAGGTTGCATCCGTACGAGTCGTACCTAGTGCACCAGCATCCTCATCAGCGACGATACGTTCTTCACGATTCACCATACGCTGCTGAGATTCCTCTGTTGTGATCACACCATTCACACGCTCCGTGCCCTGTTGTGGAATGTCATTATTCACCGTTGTATTCAGTGGAGCATCATAGTAACGGCTGTTCGTTGCCCCATTAGCGCGGAATACATCATAGATGCGCTGGCGATTACCAGCGGCACTGTCTACCATGACAAGAATATTGCCTTCGTTCACGTTGGCTTCATATTCTTTGGCTTCTTCCTCTGGGATGCCCATACCGATCAGACCGCCGACTAAACCGCCTGCACCCGCACCTGCTGCGGCACCAGCCAGCGTTACTGCGATTGGACCCGCTGCCATAATGGGACCAAATACAGGAATGGCTGCAATCCCAAGCCCTGCGAGTAATCCAGCTACACCGCCAATAACGCCGCCTGTGGTTGCGCCTGTCGCTACACCTTCAGGTGCTTTGGTGCCTGTCTCATCGCCGAGATGACGCATTTCCGCTTTGTTATTCCCTACGATAGAGATGTCGTCTGAAGCAAAGCCTGCGTCTTTCAGATCGCGTATTGCCTTACTCGCTTCCTGCTCGGTTGTGAATACCCCTACGATTTTACGTGTCTCATTATCCAGTTCATTACGATTGTGCCCGTTGTTAAACATGATGTTTCCTCCTTCGCATAATCTAATAATGTTCTGCACTTTCTTGTTACATTATTAACCTTAGATGTAAATTCCAAACATCATACATTATTATTTCGCTATATAAGTCACTCAAAAAAGTATTTTTCAAGATGCTCATTCCTACGACTGGATATGCGTATTGAAGTGTTTGACGTATTGAAGTGTTTGATACGTGTTGAATATAGAAGGATTTTAGGGATTTATCGATTACGTATAAAAGCCTCCAGTCTCCCAGTATTCACACCCTGATGTCCATACCCTATTAATTCCGCTCTGCACCCTCGCTCCACGGATTGTTCACATTAACCGCCTCATTACGGCGAAGAATATCGTAAATTTCTTCCGTACGTCCGCTAGCCTCTGACACAAGAATCAGAATATTGCCTTTGCCAAGCTGCTCCTCATAATGTCCGGCTTCTTCTTCAGATAAACCATATCCGATTAAAGCACCGATCAGACCACCTGCACCGGCTCCGACTAAGGCTCCTGTAAACATACTGGCGATTGAGCCAATCGCTAGCATAGGGCCTACACCTGGAATAGCAAAAGTCGCAAACCCGGCTAACATTCCTGCCAATCCACCGAATACGGTCGTTTCTGACATGCCTGCCTGACGCTGTGCCTGAATGTCTACCCCTGTCTCTTGTTCAATCGCTTTTGCATCGCCTGGATTTTGCGCCAGTACCGAGATATCTCGATCTTCAAAGCCTGCCTGTCGCAAATCACGAACTGCCTGCAATGCCTGCTCTTCGTTTACAAACACACCAATAATCTTTTCCATTACTTTGTTATATGGATCGTTCATAGGATCTACTCACCTTTTCTGTTATGTCATCGTTGTAACAGCTTTTACTCGTTGCATGTGTAACATGGATATATAGACTATACTTAGACGTAATGCCTACTTGCTTAAACGGAAGCGTAGATATTTTTAAAATCAGCTATAGACAATCACTAAACCTCACATATGTAAACGCATACAACTTACACGACTATAAATATGCCAATTATGATAGCGTTATCATTCCATTATTACCTATCATCTACCTACCTAAGCTGTTCATAATAAGCCAATTATGACCTCATATTTGACATATTCCAGTTGAAATAAGGCAAAAGCTGACGATTTCTATGCCTATAAGCTCACATCTACCCCGATTTA
The DNA here is from genome assembly GCF_014645615.1 of Paenibacillus hunanensis. Taxonomy (GTDB): domain Bacteria; phylum Bacillota; class Bacilli; order Paenibacillales; family Paenibacillaceae; genus Saccharibacillus; species Saccharibacillus hunanensis. Next base: position 254,234 of record NZ_BMMB01000003.1, read on the forward strand.
GACGGAATAGCTATATAGCTGTTATTTTCCTACTCACATTCATGAAGCACATTCGACATATTTACGCGCTGGTCATCCCTTTTTACAATACAAACATCGCGATAAGACGATCTCTTGCAGCGAAGAGTCCATCGCTTCTTCTTTTTCACTCCTTATCCATTGATCTTAGATGATCATCGCTGCAAGCGAGCGTACAGGTATGACGAATGAATCCCCATCCTTATCCAAGCGACTCTTCTATGAAGGGAAGTGGACGATAAGAGGAACACTGAAGGAGGAATAGGATGCAAAAGAATATGTCCGATACCGTGCAAGTGAAAGGGCGATCACAAGCATCAGCCCAGGATAAACGACATACGTTTTGGAAACGAATCTCACGTAACTGGGAACTGTATCTGCTGATCGCTCCCGCATTCCTGTACTTCTTAATCTTCCATTATGGACCTATGTATGGCATTCAAATCGCGTTTAAAAATTTCCTACCCGCTCGTGGTATTACCGACAGCCCCTGGGTCGGCTTCGATCACTTTATTCGATTTTTTAATTCTTATTATTTCTGGGATCTCATACGTAATACACTGACCATCTCCCTCTATCAGCTTATCGTCGGCTTTCCATTGCCGATTCTGCTAGCACTTGCCTTTAATGAAATTCGCAATGGCTGGTTTAAGCGCACCGTACAGACGGTTACGTATGCACCTCATTTTATCTCGGTTGTCGTTATGGCAGGGATTATCGTGACCTTCCTGTCACCCTCTACTGGTATTATCGTTAAAATGATCGAATGGATGGGCTTTAGCTCGCCTGCCTTTTTGACTGACCCGGCATGGTTCAAAACGATGTATGTATTATCCGGCGTCTGGCAGAGCACAGGCTGGGGAACAATCATCTATCTTGCCGCCTTATCGGCTGTTGATCCGCAGCTACATGAAGCGGCGATTGTAGACGGTGCAAGTCGCTGGCGGCGCATCTGGAGCATCAATATCCCGACGATCATTCCGACGATTACGATCCTGCTTATTTTGAATGTGGGCAGCATTCTGGGTGTCGGCTTTGAAAAGATACTACTGCTACAAAATCCGCTCAATATGAGCTCTTCGGATGTTATCGATACTTTTGTCTATCGAACAGGTCTACTCAATGTACAGTACAGCTTCTCCACCGCTGTTGGTCTATTTAACTCGGTTGTGAATGCTTTGCTGCTCATTGCGGTCAATCAGGTCGCACGTAAAACGAGTGAGCATAGTCTCTGGTAGAGCGTAGAATCCGTGCGCCGAAGCTAAAGGGATTAAGGCTATGTTCAAGTTATAACGAACACAATAACACCATTAGATTTGCATTACTGGCATGGATATCAGCTGGATAGGTCTATGCCTCCAGCATTATGGATCTCCTACTCGATCGGATTGCTGGATTGCCCATGATTTCGACCTGATTTCTGGATCGTCCATAATATTGTATGTATTTTCGTCATAATACATGTTAGGAAGGAGATGGATGCATGGCTGCTGTGATTAAGGAAAGTCGATCGGATCGCATCTTTTTGCTACTGAATTATGTGTATCTGGCCATTGCGCTTATCTGTGTACTCTATCCGCTGGTCTATATCGTAAGTGCCTCGATCAGTTCACCAACGTATGTGAACTCCGGTGAAATGTGGCTTTTCCCCAAGGGCATTACTTTTGAGGGCTATCAGCGTGTATTTGAAAATCAGTCCATCTGGCAGGGCTATGCCAATACGATCCTATATACGGTTGTCGGTACGCTTGTGAATCTGCTCGTGACGATTCCAGCGGCCTATGCGCTCAGTCGATCGGACTTTGTAGGACGTGGATTTTTTATGGCGATGTTTCTTGTCACGATGTTCTTCAGTGGTGGCTTGATTCCAACATATTTGCTTGTGAAAAACCTCGGTCTAGTCAATACGATGTGGGCGCTAATTTTACCAGGTGCGGCTTCGGTCTGGAACATTATCGTAGCACGTACCTTCTTCCAATCTACAATTCCGAAAGAGTTACAGGAAGCCGCTCATATTGATGGCTGTACGAATCTGCGTCTATTCTGGAAAATCGTCATTCCACTGTCAGCTCCGATCATTGCCGTGATGGCACTCTTTTACGGTGTTGGACACTGGAATAGTTATTTTAACGCATTGGTCTATTTAAATGATGAATCCAAATATCCCCTGCAAATGGTATTGCGTCAGATTCTCGTCTTGCAGGAGATGACGGGTAGCGGTATTGGCGCCGCCACGAGTGGCGAAGCAGCGATGGCAATGAATCAACGCGCTGATTCGGCGGCACTGCTGAAGTACGCGGTTATCATCGTATCAACACTGCCGATTATTGCTGTCTATCCATTTTTACAGCGCTATTTTGTACAGGGTGTCATGATCGGCTCGGTAAAAGGTTAATCCCTTATTTTCCTAATTTGAAGGAGGCATACTATGAAAGGTTCATTTCGTACCCATTCTGGCTCGTCCACTTCATTTTTCCAGCGCTTCAAAGCGCCGCGTACAGCAACACTCGTCCTGTCTATTGTACTGGGTACCTCGCTTCTAGCAGGCTGTTCCTCAGGCTCTAGTGAGCCACAGGTAGGCAGTGCGGAATCGGCTGCTAATGTGAACAAGGAAGGCTTCCCGATCGTCAAGGAAAAGATCACACTCAGCATGATGGGCCCTGATGTGGGGATGCAGAACTGGAAGGACATGCCTGCTTTTCAGGAAATGGAAAAGCTGAGCAATATCTCATTCAAATTCGAGAATCCACCACTGGATAGCTTTGAAACGAAAAAGAATCTGGTGTTCGCGAGCGGTGAATATCCTGACATCTTCTACGCCTCCTCGCTAACACAGGCAGATGAGGTCAATTACGGCAGTCAGGGCATTCTACTGCCGCTGGAGGATCTGATCGATAACGGCTATGCTCCTAATCTGAAAAAGGTGCTTGATGAAAATCCAGCCATTCGCAAATCGATCACCACACCGGATGGACATATCTATTCACTGCCTGTTATTAATCAGCAAAGCATCTGGTATCGCAGTCCAATGTGGTATAACGGTGACTTCCTTGAAGCGTTGAATGTCAAAGAAGCCGATCTACCAAAGACGACAGAGGAGCTGTATGATCTGCTCGTGCGCTTCCGTGACGAAGATCCGAATGGCAACGGGAAAAAGGATGAAATTCCACTCGCCTCCGTTAAGCTGGATGACGTTCGCTCCTGGCTGCTCGGTGCTTGGGGCATCTATGGCGAGGATATCTACAATGATGCCAACGGCAAAGTCCATTTCGCTCGTACCGAGGATGGCTATCGTGAATTCCTGACCTATATGAATCGCCTGTGGAGCGAGAAGCTATTAGATCATGAAACCTTCTCCCAAACCCCGGATCAGAAAAAGGCAAAAGGCGCGAGCAATCAGCTCGGTCTATTCCAGGATTGGCATGCTTACTTCACCCATGGCGGCAAGCCGACAACCAAAGACCCGATGTTCATTCCTGTTAAAAGCGATGCTGTCGACAAGCCTGCTGTAGCGATTCACCCGGGTCTATCTACCGGTGCCTTCGCCATTACAGAGAGCAATCCAGCACCGGAAGCCTCCCTGCGCTGGGTCGATTATATGTACAGCTATGATGGTGCAATGCTATTCGACAAAGGGCCGGAGGGTCTGATCTATGAGACGGTTAACAAAGAGGATCATACGAAGAAATGGAAGCCGCTACCAAGCGAATACAATAGCCGTGAGGACTACCGCGGTACATTGACACCGAACTATGGTACGCCTGCTCCTACTCTGCTCAGCCCTGACCTACAAAAAGGCTTGAAGGAAGACTTCGATCTGTGGGTTGATAAGCAAAATGAAGAAAAGATTCTCGCCTATGATCCACAGCCTCCATTCCCAATCCTGTATCTGACACCAGAGGAGCAGTCGGAGATTTCCAGTCTGCGTGCGGATATGGATACGTACATTCAGCAGATGGAAGCGAAGTTCGTTACTGGACAGGAGCCACTGAGCGGCTGGGATAATTATCTCGCTACCGTTAAGCAAATGGGCAGTGATCGGATTATCGAAATTTATCAGGCGGCGTATGATCGTTGGAAAAACAGCTGATTTATCGCAATCGAATATTTTATACATTTGAATAAAAATACAAGTTCACTTTATGAATGATCAACGATATTTTTTATAGTATTTCGTGAAGCTATCCGTAGCATTTTCCGTGCATAACGAGCTAGGGGCAGCCCTTTAAGGGCTGCCTTTTGTATTATTGATTACTTGTTACTAACTACTTATAACTATTGATTGATCATTACACTATCGCTGTAATTACATCAGCAAAATAACAGCAAAATAACAGCAAAATAACAGATTTACACCCTTATCAGCGAAATGAAACACCTATTTTGCAAAAAACAGTTTATTTGGTTAATTAAAAGCCGGCTAGCTACCGATAATAATATTGCGGAAATAAGATTAAATATACAATAAAGGGGACATCACATGAAAAAATGGATGATCTGGTGCCTGGCGATTATGATTGCTTTGCCAAGCGCAGCGGCTACACCTGTCTATGCCGATGATAATACGGCAAGTACGACAAACAGCAATACAAGCAGTAATACAAGCAGTAATGAATCATCCAGCAACAATAGTACGGTATCATCCGATACGTACTCTACAGACAATTCTTCAACGTCCACTACGAACACTAGCACTACGACTTCTGGTGGCGGCGGTACAGTTACAACAACCGCTACAACTAACAAACCAGTCATCAACCTGATCGGCGACAGAAATGTTCGCATGAAGATTGGTACACCGTTTGCTGATCCAGGCACAACGGTACAGGACGATGTATACAATGACCTTTCCGCAACGGTGACGTATACACTGAATGACCAGCCAGTTAATTCGATTAACACCAATGCAACTGGCACTTACGTTATTCATTACAATGTGACCACATCAGACAACCGTGTCGCCGATGAAGCTACACGTACCGTAACTATTGTCAATGTTGGCGACTATGTTAACCTGTCCGGTATCCATGTAGACAATGCCTATGGAATGGCGTATCACGGAGATTATGTGTATGTTGCACAACGCGACAAAGGATTAGCACGTGTTAATCTCTATAGCGGCAAGGTCGAACAGATCGTCAGCTCCAACCAATCCTTTATGGCAGTCGCGCTTGATTCTGCTGGTAATCTTTTCTTCACGATAGACAGCGATTCGACGATCTATAAATTGGATCATAATGAGCTGAACAATCTTCCAATGAGCGAAAGTAATTTTAATGCTAAAAAGAGCGTGTATTTCTCTTCCAACCAATACACCTTCTTTTATGGTTTAGCGATTGACGGCAATGATAACATCTACTTCACAGATTACAGTTCCAAATCTATTATAAAGCTGCCTACGAATTCACTCACGCCACAGGTAGTAATAAGCGGCTTTTCTGTTAAATTTACTAGCTTCACCTTTGATCCGCTAGGAAATTTATATACGAGCGGCAGAGATGGGAATGTGTACCGAATTGATTCTAGTTCACTTCAATCCCTCCCTCTAACTACGAATAGTCTCGTAAATATTAGCAACGGCCAATTCAGTGGCGGTTATGGCATGTTCTTTACGCCAGATGGTACATCGTATATGGGTTCCTCTTTTGGAAAGAATCAACAATCGACGTTGACTCCAGTCATTACGCTGAATGGAGTTTCACCAATTACGATAACTCAATATGATACCTTCTATGATCCAGGTGTGACTGTTACGCCAAATAAATATACCGGTCTTCAAAAAAACACCACGTATACATTGAATGGGGCTTCTGTTCCAGGTATCGATACAAGTGTAGCTGGTACGTATACCATTCATTATAATGCTTCGATCACATCACAATATGTAGCCAAAGAAGTGACTCGTAGCGTTATCGTTAAGCCTGGCCCAACACAAGTGAGCGATGTGCAATTGAATCGTCCATTCGGACTGGCGTATTATAATGGCGACGTCTATTATGCTGATTATAGTTACGGTCTTTCTAGAATTTCGACGAAAACATTTAAAATCACACGTATTATTAAAAGCTATGATACGAATATAGTCGCAGTTGCGCTTAATAAAAATGGCGATCTATTCTACGTGATTAGCGGTCAAAGCAAAATTTATAAGCTGGATCATTCCTATTTGAGCGATTCAGAAAACTTCCCGTATTATGACGAAGACCTTGCAGATTATAGCAAATTGTATTATCAAGCACCGTTAGATACGTCCAATAATTCGTTTGACATGGCCATTGCTGGCTTAGCTTTTGATGGAAATGATCGTCTGTATTTCACTTTACAAATGGATAATGAAATGCAAGCTATCTCCAACATCATGCGTTTCTCTACAGACTCTGCAACTGCTCCTGAGGTAGTAGCTACGTATCCAACACGAGCATACGGTCTGACGATTAGTCCTCTGGGTAATCTGTATGTGAATGTAGGCTTGAATGGTCTGTATAAAGCGGATGCGTCTTTACTGGATAATGTTCCGATTGCGTACACTCAGTTCAAATTAATGAGCAATGTTAGCATGGGATATGGTGTCGTATTCCTGCCCGATCGTACAGGCTATACTAGCTCTGTACAATCTACAACCAATACACTGAACAAGCTTAGCTTCCTCGACTCCCTTGCGGCAAAGAGTGTTAAGCTGGACAAATCAACACTGACATTCACCGAAGGCGATGCTCCTGCTCTGCTCACTGCCAGCATTTTGCCAGATAATGCTACAGATACGCAATTGGTTTGGAAAAGCAGCAATGAGCAGGTTGCTACGGTTCAAAATGGTATCGTGACTCCAGTTGGCCAAGGAACGGCATCGATCACCGTCTATGTAGCTAACCAGCAGGATGCATCCGATACAGCGACGATTACTGTAAATGCTAAACCTGTTATCGTGGACCCTGTTATTGTAAAAGACGACAAAAAGAAAACCGATAGCTCTCTAACACTGGGTGTAGATGGTGGCGCAGGTAAAACGTACGTGCCTTCTACAGCTAGCGAATCGCGCTCCACTCAATTCGATGGCAGTGTACTGCGCACCATTACGTTTGATCCAAACAAAATGTCAGGTGCCATCAATTTGCTCAAAAGCATGAAAGAATCTACGGTTCGCTTAAACGTTCCAGCAATCGACAATGTAACTTCGAATACTGATATTAACCTGCCGCTGAGTGTATCTAATTCCATCAGCAGCAATGACATGAACTTGAACATCAACACCAGCAAGATTCAGCTTGCCATCCCAACCAGTTCAATGCTTAATGTCAATCAAGATATCAATTTCAAAATCAATGTACTCGATAAGTATCAGGACATGTTAAAAGAGAAAGTACGCGCCTCCAACATGTCGATTGTAAAACAAATTGTTGGTAATGCTGATCTTTCTGTTGTTAGCAATCCGATCGACATCATTACAAATTTCCAGAACAAGCCTGTTGATGTGTTAATCCCACTGGATACGGTTAAAATACCGAGCCTTTCCGTCGTGAAGGATCTGTATGTCTATGTGAATCATAGTGATGGTAGCGAGGAATTTATCAAGCCTACCTTGATTACAGATGATTCCGGCAATCAAGTTTTGCAAATTAACACAAGCAAATTCAGTACGTTTACCGTTATGCAAGTGAGCGGCACAACAACCAATGCAGGTACAACACCTGTAACGGGTACGAACCCTGCTAACACAGGTGGTATCGTCAAACCTGCTTATATCGAAGGCTATCCAGATGGAACCTTCCGTCCAAACAACAGCCTGACTCGTGCTGAGCTCGCTTCCCTGCTCTATCGTCTGCAAGCAACAAGCAGTAATACAGGAGCAGTAAAAAGCTTCAAGGATGTATCTTCTAGCTTCTGGGCGAATCAAGCGATTCAATCGATGCAGTCTGCTGGACTAATGAGCGGTTTGCCAAACGGCACCTTCGCTCCATCCAAGCCGATCACACGCGCTGAAATGGCGATCATTTTGAGCCGCTGGCAAGGTCTTAGCGGTCAGGGTGGTACAACATTCGCAACGGATATCAACGGTCACTGGGCAGAGCGTGAGATCAAGCTTGTGCTGACAGCAGGTCTGATGCAGGGCATTAGCCCATCCAGCTTCCAGCCGAATGCACCACTGACTCGTGCTCAGGCCGTAACGATCCTCAATAAGATTTTGGAGAAAACAGCTGTCCTGTCAGCTCGTCCAACACCGTGGAAGGATGTACCATCCAGCCACTGGGCGTATGCCGACATTATGGAAGCTTCGAACTCCTACTCACTGAAATAAAGTAACATCGTATAAGCGAAAAGCACGTTAACAAAAACCACCTTCGAGACAATCCAGCATATTCACTGCTGACGTTGATCTCTTGAAGGTGGTTTTTGTATTTATTCTGTTCATTGTTATGAGATCGAATCTCGAATCTCCAGTGCTGACTGCTCCTCTTCCCCATGATGAAGCTTGCGGTACTGCCCTGGTGTACAGCCCATTTCCTTTTTAAACTTGCGAATAAAATTAGCTGTATCCAGATAACCGACCCGCACAATAATATCCTTGAGTGGATGATCGGTTTCTGTAATCTGCCGAATCACCTCGTCTCGCCGTAGCTGCCAGATATACTGGGAGAAGGTTACGCCTGTTTTCTCCTTAAATGTACGACTCAAATACGAGCTGGAAATGGAAAATTGCTGTGCCATTCCTTCCAGACTGAGTGCATAATCAGCATACTGCTCCTCTACATACGCGACAATCTGATCCATTAGTGATACCTGCTCGGTCTCCTGCTTATGCTCCGCACATTCGCAAATCCGAATAGCCAGCATTTGCAGCTGTCCTTCCAGCTCTTCTGCCGTCTCGAAGGCAGATACCTGTGGCATATCGCGCAGACTGCCCAGCAAGCCTGCATCAGACGCTGCACGCAGCACCGTATTCAACAGATCGAACAAAATACATCGCATCAGCGGTAAAGGCAGGGACTGCGCATGCACACCTGCGGTAATCGTATGAATCATATGGCTTGCAACCTGAATATTGCCCTGCTTGAGACTCTGAGACAGCTTCAGTAGCGATTCATTGCTAATCCAGAACTGACTGCTGCCTGAGCGCTCCTCTTCCTGATGAGGCTGATTAAAGTACGTTACACTGGACGTCTCTCCGATCACACGATACTCCATCGCCGTAGCGGCTTCAATAAATGATTGGTTGATCATCTCCAGCTGCGCATAGCTTGTGCCTACACCAACAGTAGGTACAGTGCCATAATGCTGGCGTACCAGCTCACGCACTGCCTCTACAATGCTACACATGCTCGTCTCCTGTTCCGGATCCTTTTGAGGTTGCCAGCACACTGCAAGTGCCAGTCGGTTACTCGAGGAATATTCCACCCCATATAGATGCGCACCAAGCTCTGGCAATGCCACCTCGCTTAATACATCGGGTAAGCTAAGATAAGGACTCACGGTCTCATCTAGCAGCTCTACATTGCTGGCAGCTGTCGTATTCGCAGCACGAGTCGCTAAGGCATCGCCAGATACGATCATGACAAAATATTGTAGCCCTTCACCCCGAAGTCCAAGTCCATCGATCAGACGAATAGTTTCTGGATCATCTGGCTGTCCATGCTTCATGAGCATCAATAAACATTGATGCCGTACATAGGGCTGCTGCAAGCCCACCTGATCCCGATAGTGCAGCAATGTTTCTCGAATCCATGCCCATTCATTGTGCATAGACGGATCGGCTACAGGTTGACGTACAGGCGATGAGCCTGCCCCTGTATTACGAGATTGTGCAAATTCAACCAGATCACGCAATGGCCCGTATTGACGACGCGCCAGCATTAGCGCCACTGGAATACCTGCCAGTGCAACAAGTGCAAAGATTAACACAATAAGCGTCTGCACATGGAAAATACGACTGAAAAATTGATCGCTTGGCATCGTCGTCACGTATGTCCAGCCATTTTCCTGCGACTCAACCGCTACAACCGATTGCTGCTTGCCACCAAGCTCCATACTGTGAATGCCTGATTTGAGCTCTGCCAGGGTACCCAGCTCCAGTGGTGTAGCCGGTGCATCATGACTATTTGCCGTTAGCACATGACCATTATTATCGAAAATATAGCTATTGCCTGTAAAGTCACTCAGTACCGAATCCATCATCCCCGTTAATCTGGATTCATTAATCAAATAGACGACAGTTGCATACGGATACGCATCGGTCGGCTTGATCGGCACCATGTGTACCAGCATCGACGACTGACGCGAGTTCACGGTCACCCCATCCGCCGGTCTTGTAAGCGGATACTTAATTTCATTCAGATCACGCTTAATTTGCTGCTGATCCCAGCTATTGAATTTGTATGTTTTACCGAACACAACATTCAGACCACTTAATCCTTCCGACGAATAAATAACCGAATCATTATGAAAATATAATAGCAGATCGTCGATAATCGCACTATTCGCCCGATATTGATCCAAACGGCGGATCGCTTCGCTACTGTAGTATGGATGCTTAACCATGTAACGCGTCAGGCTATTGTCATAGCTCATACGAATCGCAATATCACGTAACTCCGTCATACGTCCATCGATCGTCATACGCACCTGATTGAGCTGGTTTACATTGGATTGCTCAATCTCAGTACGCAGACTTTTTACCGCGCTCTGATAAATAAAGATCGTAATCACGATCAACGGAATAAGAAAAATCAACAAATACGACACCATATAGCTTCGCTGTAATCTTGAGCCCCTACGCTTGAATATCATCCGTTTCCTCCTCACGCATAACGATAATCGCCAGCCAGGTCGTACCTAAAGTCAGATGCCTGTGTCAGATCGCTCATGCCTTTTCAAAAGGACAGCTGAGTGCTAGCAGAACACCTGTATAGAGAGGGTCAGAAGCGGAATAAGCAACTCTGCTTATTATAAAGCGCTACATTCTGCACCACTGCGTACGACAGCCTTTTCTATCGCTGCTTATGAATTATGGAACACGTAACAACGTAATTATAAAGCCGTGCTAATCTTCTTTAACGTCGTTCAATGAATATTAATTTTGCGAAAGCAACAGAGATTCATGCTATTTCACCGAGGAAGAAATAAGATAGATTAACAGTGAAATCGATTTTATTAAAATGGATCACATGACAAGCGATCATGAGGATGTTGATCAAAAATGGTAGTCATCCTGCTGTTATTTTATCCATCATACAACAGATGATTTTACAAAATGAGAACATGATCACATCAATTGTAGCTTATTTTCGCTATCTGAGAAGGGTTAAGTTTGCAGATTCGTTAAATTTGGTACTTTTTGATCACATTTGGCTAACATAGCGTTTACGTTGTTAGGTCAGAGAAATTATTCATGACTTTTTTTCCTGCTTCTGGTATGCTGTACATGAAATCCCGACAAGAAAGGATGATGAATATGAGAATCTATACGTTTTTTCGCAGCCGTCTGACACTCGTGACCATTTCAAAATCGGGAGCAATGAACGGATAAAGATTCATAAGCTCCCGTCATAAAAGGAGCTAACCGAATTGGAACTTAATAAATACGGATATAATGATCATTTTGCAGGGCGCTTCGCTGAACTGGAGCTGCCCTCGCATCTTATTCCTGCACGCGTAACTGCTGTATTCAAGCATGTGTTACGTGTTGTCTCAGCCGATGGAGAAGGACTGGCACGTCCAAAAACGTCCTCCTTCCGTGATGTAGATCGTATGGAGCGACCAGCAATTGGCGACTTTGTCGCACTGGAAAGTCATCCGGGCGATACTTCACTTATTCATGCGGTACTGGAGCGCACCAGCCTGTTTGTACGTGATGATCCAGACCCGAATGCAGGTCAGCAGGTCGTTGCAGCTAACTTTGACTATTGCTTTCTCGTGAGTTCGGCCAACGACGACTTTAATATCAATCGGATTGAACGGTATCTGACCGTCGCCTGGAATAGCGGCGCAATGCCTGTCATTGTGCTGACCAAGGCAGACCTGACCGATCAGCTAGAAGCCTATCGCAGTGAGCTGGAAGCAGCCGGCTTTGGCGTTCCCTTCTTCGCAGTCGATAGCATTAGCGGTAACGGTCTGGCAGAGCTACGAGAGTTGATTCAGCCGGGGCAGACAATTGTATTGCTCGGCTCATCCGGTGTAGGTAAATCATCCCTGGTGAATGCACTTGCTGGTGAAGAGCGTATGCGTACGGGTGGAATCCGTGAGGATGACGCGCGCGGTCGCCATACGACTACGCATCGCGAGCTACATCTGCTGCCTAATGGTGTGATCGTGATCGATACGCCTGGTATGCGTGGGCTTGGTGTAGGTACAGCCTCGGATGGATTGGATGAGACGTTCAGCGATATCGATGAGATTGGCGAGCACTGCCGATTCGCAGACTGTACGCATGAGGATGAACCGGGCTGTGCCGTACAGCAAGCGCTGGAAAATGGTACATTATCACGTAAGCACTACATCAACTGGCAAAAGCTCAAACGCGAGATCGCTTTTAACGAGCGCAAGCAAAATAGCCAACTTCAGCGCCAGGAGAAGCAAAAGTGGAAAACGATCAGTAAAATGAGCAAGCAAAACAGCAAGCAAAACAGCAAGCACAAGCATCGGGCTTAGGTCAAAACGGGAAGCTATATCTTCTAGTAGCAGGTGGATTGTTCGATAGCAGATTGATTGTACAAATGGGACTTTTAGTGTATCGCTAGCGATTAGAGCAGATTACCACCATCGAATAGCTACCTTTAGCTTTTGCTTCATATGTTTTTGACCGCTCTTGTGTGAAGATAGTTTGATCTATTACTTATTACGCTTTATTGTAATTTCATCTGTACATTCTATGCTCCATCTGTTCAGTAGACGATCATTCCGTCTATATGGACAGATGGAGCATTTTTGTATGTCATCCTAAGTTCATGCTGGCTACAGCCTTAGCCGCGAATACGATTGTTGAAACGGACACAAAAGAGTTTTATACTGAAAGCAATCGAACCTGTACGGTAAAGGAGAATGATGATGAACAAACAGGAGCAAGTGATGCTGGAGTTCAGACAATTGTTTACGAAAATGGCGTGGCTGAATCGTATCAAAATGGAGGATCAGCTTCGTGATCATAAGCCATCTGAGGTGCATTGCATCGAATATATTGGTAAACACCCGGATTGTAATGTCACCCGGCTCGCTGAGAACTTTTATATGACCCGTAGTGCGATCAGCAAAATGACTAAAAAGCTGATGGAAAAAGGCTTGATCGAAAGCTACCAGAAGCCGGATAACAAGAAGGAAATTTATTTTAAGCTTACGGAAAAAGGAAAAGATATCGAGCATATTCATGAACGGCTCCATCGGGAATTCCAGGAGCGTGATGCGGCTGTATTTGAGCACATTACGGATGAGCAGTACGATAGCATGCTTGCCTTTATTCATAACTATAGCCAGCATCTGGATCAGTATATCCAGCCTGTGAATCGGGATGAAGCACATGGATAAAGTCGTGCGTTTTTATTCAAATGGTGTATGAATGGAATCGTAGTCTAATAGCCTATTGTATTAAATTTTGATCAAATTGCTTATGAGTTTTGCTTTTGTGTTGCTTTTATTTTACTTTAGCTGTGCTCTGACGCTGCTTCCATATGTATGAGTTCTAATTATATGTGGTTCTAAGATATACATCTCTAGTAACATATACGGCTCCGGTAAAATATACCGCTCCAGTAAAATATACAGTTCCTGTTAAAACCTGCTCTAATCCGAGATCGTTTCGGTAGAGTAGGTTTTTTTGTTGACAAGGAAACAAAATAACCTTATATTATTGTCAACTAGGAAACAAAAAAACTTCATCCAACTCTACCCCATTCTGAAAGGAGAACTACCCTTGACTGTTCATTCTTCCTCTCCGTCTCCATCTCATCTCGGTATTACTCGTAAGGCATTGGTGTTTGGCTTTATCTCTGTGTTTTTATGCGCGATTGGCTTTGGTATCGTTATACCAGTGGTACCTTTTCTTGTGCAGCCCTATGTACAGGATGCTTCGCAACAGGCAGTGATTGTTGCCTGGTTAACGTCGGTATATGCAATCTGTGTCTTTATCGCTTCCCCTGCACTTGGTGCGCTCAGTGATCGATACGGACGACGTCCGGTGCTACTGCTTTGCTTGCTTGGCTCGGTCGCTGGTTATTTGTTATTCGGTATTGGTAGTGCATTGTGGATTTTATTTGTTGGACGGATCATTGAAGGTATTACAGGCGGCACGATTGCCACGCTGTTTGCTTATTTTGCTGATATTACATCTGCGGAGCAGCGTACACGTTACTTTGGCTGGATTGGTGCGGCGGCTGGTGCAGGTACGATCATTGGCCCATCGCTCGGCGGAATACTTGCCGGCATCAGCTATACCGCTCCCCTGTATTTTGGCGCTGCGATTACATTACTTAATATGCTCTATGGCTGGCGCTACATGCCAGAAAGTCTGGCGCCTCAGCTTCGTGTCAAGCATATTCCGCTAAGTCGATTGAATCCATTTCTTCAACTGGCTAACATCTTATCGGTCAAATCATTACAACGATTATTATTCGTTGCCTTTCTGCTATGGTTACCTAATGGCGCAATGCAAGCGGTGCTCGCACAATTTACACTCGATATGTTCCACTGGCAGCCCGTATGGATTGGTCTGGTCTTCTCAATTATCGGTATTCAGGATATTTTGTCCCAGAGCCTCATCATGCCTCGTCTGTTAACAAGGATGAGCAGCGTGTCAATCGCTATTCTGGGTATGGTCGCTGAGCTGTGTGGCTACGGATTGATCGCTGAATCGGTGGCATTTTCTTCCTATGGCTTATTTCTTGCAGGGATGTTTGTATTCGGCTTTGGTGACTCGATTTTCGGCCCCTCGTTTAACGGATTGCTGTCTACGTCTGCCGATGCAAGTCAACAGGGACGCGTACAAGGTGGTAGCCAGTCGATCCAATCTCTCGCACGTGTACTCGGGCCGCTGATTGGAGGACATCTGTATGTCTCGCTCGGTCACGCTGCTCCAGCATGGATGGGTGTGATTCTAATCGGTATTGCTGCTATCGTGCTGTATCGCAAGGTGTATCGAGCTGCTTCGTGATTGAAGCGAACGTACTAAGCTGCGTACTTTGGGGTTGATTTTCAGATGATCTATAGAGATATACCCCTTACATTATGATAAATCTATAACGTATAAGATCACGAAGCTGTTGTTCATCATACGATGAAGCAATAACCTGTAAGATCACAAAGCTGTAGCTCATCATACGGTGAAGCTATAACCTGTAAGATCACAAAGCTGTAGCTCATCATACAGTGAAGCTATAAAAGGCTATACTCCTATATTGTTTTATCCAATAGAAAACCTTCTACTACGCAAAATGTAAATGAAGATTGTGTAGTAGAATCTATTCTAAATACCGAAAACTATACCGAACACTGTATTCGAAGGCTAAGCTTTATCTAAAATCATACCCCATACAAAGTCTCACAATATTCACTCGTACAAAACAGACAGCATAACAAAAACAGGCCCGAATACTCGGACCTGTTTGGCATATCCTGATGATATTAATGATCTGAACGCACGCATATACCAGGCTTTGAAAAGTTTAACAAGTTCCCTGACATAGCACCTATCCATTTGCGATCAAATTGACCAAATTCAAGGATAAATTACAAAATAACAACCTCTGGCTCTGGCACAAAGCCGAAACGTGTGTGTACACCATCCTGCACAAGACGAATCAGATACAGCACGTCCTCCGCTGTTGCACCACCAACATTTTGAATAAAGTTGCCATGATATGGTGAGATACGTGCATTGCCGCGCTGTGTTCCACGCAGCCCCAATTCATCCACTAGCTTACCTGTCGGTTGACCAAATTCATAATTGTTTTTAAATACCGAGCCACAGCAGGCATGGTCAAAATGGTGCTTACCGCCGCGATCCGCGATCACATCATGGAACTCCTGTGGTACGTCATAGCCTTCGGCAGATAGACGACCGATCCAATTCTGGTAATAACGGAAATATTCAGGCAGACTCGACGAAGCTGCACTGGATACCTTCATCTCTTGCATCAGAGCTGCCCAACGCTCTGTCTCAGGCAATGTATATTCACCTATATGCAGGTCTGCTCCTACGATCACCCATGGATTTTGCTGGAAAATGGATTGCTTGTACGCATACTGGCATTCAGCCACACCAATATGCTGCATGCCCTGCTCCGGGCGCGTGACATCGATATAATATACACGATCCAGCAAGCCGCTAATATCATAATTGAAATATTTTGCATTCATATAAATACCTGCCCCCATCGTGCCAGGCAGCAAATACGTGAATTCCATCCCTTTCATCCCGGTCATTACACCAATCAGCGCCAGCCAGGTCATCGGCACACCTGCCGATACGAATAGACGATCTTCGTTAAAGGTCAGCTCTACATGACGCTTGAGCGACAGAAACAGTGTATCGTCCTGCGGCTGATCTGGAAACAGGATGTTCGAGCCCATGCCGAACCATTTTACATCTAATCCCTTATGCTTACTTCCTTCAAGCAGCACAGCAAGCTCTGCTGTTGTTGCTGGAAGACCAAGATGACGTGCTGTACCACCAATCTCATAGGTCGAGTAAGGCGCCAGACTCGCATTCAACTGGCATAATTCATCAAACTGTAGCGTATTCAAATTCATCGTAACCCCTCTGCTCTACCTTGTATTCTCTCATTTTATAAGTGTAAGTTGTTCCCGTACAAGACGGTCATCGCATGCTTGTATGCTTATTGTCGGTGTGCTTGACTGTATGCTCATTCAATTCATCATGTACCCTGATATCATCCTGATGATTCACAATCCGGTTCATGTACACCTCTCACGGACAATAGCCTACACATCTATACATGCATCGCTATATCTGCATCTTTTCCATTATATGATATGCTCCCTTGAAAACCCAAGCATAAAAATATAATATTCTTTTCATATTTCAAAACAGGACGATAATTAAAGCTAATATGCGAGCAATTTGCATCATTTGTCAGTCATCAGCGATCATATATCGAGCATAATAGCGAAATATCCGCAAATAAATTGCATTTTCATGACTTTTTCAGCATATCCGTTGACTAAGCTTGTGAACAGGCGTAAAATTTGAAATTGCGTTCATTGTTTGATGAAATACGGAATTCGATAAATACAGGCTTTTCTACATTATATGATTAAAGGTGATATTAATGTCCACACATCCATACCGGATTTTATTGTTTTATAAATTCGTCGCACTTGAAGATTCAGAGACGCTAACTGCCGAGCATTTGCAATATTGCAAAGACCTGGGCGTTAAAGGTCGCATTCTGATCTCGCCAGAAGGCATCAACGGCACATTGTCAGGCACATGGGAGCAAACCGAGCAGTACATGAATGATCTGCGCGCCGATGCTCGCTTTGCTGATGTCGTGTTCAAGATTGACGAATCGGAAGGTCATGCGTTCAAAAAAATATTCGTTCGTCATAAGCAAGAGCTGGTTACATTCCGCTTAGAGCAGGATGTCGATCCGAATGTGACAACAGGTAAACACCTGTCTCCAAAGGAATTTTATGAGCAATTACAGCAAGAAGATGTGATCGTGATCGACGGTCGCAATGATTATGAATATGATATTGGTCATTTCCGTGGTGCGATTCGTCCAGGCGTGGAATCTTCCCGTGAGTTCCCAGAATGGATTCGTGAGAATCTGAGTCAGTACAAGGATAAAAAGATTCTAACGTACTGCACAGGCGGCGTACGCTGTGAAAAGCTGTCCGGCTTCCTGATGAACGAGGGCTTCAACGATGTGGCTCAGCTGGATGGCGGTATTGTGACGTACAGCAAAGACCCTGAGGTGCAAGGTCGTCTGTTTGATGGTAAATGTTATGTATTCGATGAGCGCATTTCGGTGAAAATCAACCATACTGATGAAGATGTGGTGGTCGGTAAATGCTTCCACTGTGAAGACACAACAGATCATTATGTCAATTGTCCAGTTTGCAACTTGCAGCATATCGTTTGTGATAGCTGCGAAGATGAGCATGAGCATTATTGCTCGGATGCTTGCCGTGAGCAAGCACTTGTTGGTTGATCGGAAAGATATTGTCTCTCATGCTAGTGCTATGAATCGACGTCATATGATGTCGATGATATGTACGATATTGCAATGTAAGTTTTATGAAGACTCTGGCTTATTGCTGATGATGCTTCAAAGGGACTCGGCGAGCTGAAGCTAGATGGAATGTTGAAGAACGAACCTTGATGTAGGAGGTTCGTTCTTTTTTTGTGCTATTTTATTGAAGACATACATTCTAATTCTAGCTATTCCTTGATCCCACTCCAAACAGCTTCAACGCTTCAACATTCTTATCCAATCTGTTACATTGAACGTACAGGATAGACGATATAGCATAGGTCGATTCTCGCACGGCTTGTGATGAGCTACGCTTACGATTTTACATATTACGCAATGAACAGATTCATCTCATTCTTCATCGTCTTCCTCCCCATTCGATCGGCATATTAGATAAAGCGAGGGTATTCGCCATGTTTATGGAAAGTGATGAACGGAAGGAAATCTTTTTTACAGAGCCGCTTTTGAATGAATTATATGTAATGAATGTAGGGTATGAGAAGTGCTTACCTCGTCACAGCTTTGGGCCGCAAATTCGAGAGTATTATGTGTTGCACTATATTTTGAGTGGTAAGGGCACATTTCGATCACGAGCTACAACGTATCATTTAAAAGCAGGGAATTTCTTTCTAATCGAACCTAATGATGTATACGCGGTATATGAAGCAGATGAGCAGGAACCGTGGGAATATGTGTGGATCGGCTTTCAGGGGGAACGCACGGCAGCAATATTGCAGCAGCTTGGTTTTCATGCTCATGTGCAGGTAGGGGAGCTACATAATCGATCTGAGGCAGAAAGTTATATTCACTCACTCATTACAGATCATCTGGAGCAGCGGCATCCGATATTAAGGGTTCAAGGAGACTTTTTTCGGATATTGTCTTATTTTCATATGGATCAAAGTACGCACCAGATGAATTCGAATCCTCGTAGTCCGAAGCACTATGTCGATCTGTTCATTGCTCATGTACGTACTTCCTATGGAAATCCAGAATTAACGGTGAATAGCATTGCCCGACAAATCGGCATCCACCCTACTTATTTAACACAGCTGACAGGTGCTGAGCTACAGCAAACGTCGCTGCAATATTTGACCAGCTATCGTATGCTACGCGGCAAGTTTTTGCTAGAAAATACAGATTATACTGTGGAAAAGGTAGCTCATGCGGTAGGTTACACCAACCCACTATCCTTTGCACGAGCATTTAAACGTTTATTTGGTGTGGCTCCCGGCTTTTATAGCAAGCGGCATCGTCGTTTGGATTAGGTATATGTTCCAATTGCGAATACTGCTGTCTATTCTTGTTACTATAGATCAGAATCGCATAAGCAATAAGCACACCGATGACTCGCAGTATATCGTTTGTGTTTCAGATCGCATCCTCTGTTTTGATCAGAGGGTGCTATTTGTGTTATGTGCTGGTAGTTCAATATATGGGAAATGGTATAGTTTTCATTTGGTATAGCTATAGGAAAGCGATAGCAAAGGAATACAATGAGGGTAGCGCTAGCTGCTCGCTTATACAGAATACAGAGATAGCCAGTGCGCCTTGATTGGATCCAAACAAAGGAGGAAGAAACAAAATGACTCGCCTGTATGAATATCAAATATATGGTGTTAATACTTTATTCGAGCTCGACGATCAGCAACGCATCCGCTTACTACACTTATCCAGCGCTCCCCTGCCTGAAGCTGAAGATATTTCTGAACAGCGCAAGCATGCCAGTGTACTGGTTGAGCTTCAGCTTACCGGATTCAATCAACCCGGTCATAAAGGAACACGATTATCCAACACGATGCCAGGTGCAGCATTGACATTCCAGCATATCGAGCAGCAGGAGGATCGGTTGTCGATCACGCAAACGTATACAAAAGCCTGCTCGCTTACAGTTACGACACATATACAGTTTTTTCCCGGCATACGTATCGTTAACGTATGGAATGAGGTTACGAATACAGGTACAGAGCCATTTGGGATTGAGTATATCTCTTCTCTTCATATTGTAGGGGTAAATAGCACAGGTTCCTCACTTCCTTACACAGCGAATCATCTCTATCTCCCTCACAATTCATGGACAGGAGAAAATCAATGGCAGAAATACAGTCTACCCGAATTAGGCCTGCTCTATGCATTGGACGGTGAGAAATTGCAGGATTCCACCAAGGTTATCTCGGTCTCTAACCATTCCTCCTGGTCTTGCTCACAATTCGCCCCGATCGGTATTCTGGAAAATGACTACACGGGCATGACCAGCTTTTGGCAATTGGAAAGCAATGGCGCATGGCATTGGGAGCTTAGCGATGCTGCTCTTGGCAAAGAGCTCGCGCTACGGCTCAGTGGGCCTACCGAGCTACACAATCACTGGTGGAAAAAACTGCAAGCTGGCGCCTCCTTTAGCACTATTCCGGTAGCGTTCGGTGCTATACCTGGTAGCTGGCAGGAAGCGGTCTGGGAGCTCACTCGCTATCGTCGCGCCATCCGTCGTCCGAATGAAGATAATCGGTATTTGCCGATCATTTTTAATGATTATATGAATTGTCTGTCCGGTGATCCAACCACGGAGAAGGAGCTTCCTCTTATCGATGCAGCTGCTACTGCTGGCTGTGAATATTTTGTGATTGATTGCGGCTGGTATTCCGATGGCTACTGGTGGGACAATGTAGGCGAATGGCAGCCATCCGAGCAGCGTTTTCCAGGCGGATTGATTGAAGTCATCCAGTACATCAAATCCAAAGGCATGATCGCTGGTCTGTGGCTGGAAATTGAAGTGATGGGTATTAACAGCAAGCTGGCAGCGAGCTTACCGGATGATTGGTTTTTTATGCGTCATGGTAAACGCATAATCGATCATAGTCGCTATCATCTTGATTTCCGGAATCCGCAGGTACGTGACTATGCAACATCTGTTATTCATCGCCTTGTGCAGGAATATGGTATCGGTTATATCAAAATGGACTACAATATCACCACTGGCATTGGCACGGATCAGTATAGTGACAGCATGGGCGACGGCTTGCTAGAGCATAATCGAGCATATCTACAATGGCTGGATGATATTTTTGCAGCTTATCCAGAACTCGTTATCGAAAATTGCGGTAGCGGCGGTATGCGCCATGATTACCAGATGCTCGCCAGACATAGCATTCAGTCCATTACCGATCAGACCGAATATGTACGCAATGGCGCTATTGCCGCTGCCTGTGCCGCCAATGTCACACCAGAGCAAGCGGCTATCTGGTCGTATCCACTACGTGAAGGTGATCGTGAGGAAGTGATTTTCAATATGGTGAACACGATGCTGCTGCGCATCCACCAGAGCGGACATCTGAGCGAGCTGACGGAAGACCGTCTGCTGCTCGTCAAACAGGCGATTGACGTATACAAGGATATTCGTTCCTATATTCCAATGGGACGCCCTGTATGGCTGACCGGTATTCCACTTATCGATGACGAATGGTTCAGCTTCGGCATCGAAACAGCTGACCGTCTGTATCTTGCTGTCTGGCGTACACATAGCTTGAATGATCATTTTAGCGCAAGCTGCTCTGCCCAATCGATCCAAAGCGTTGCCCAGCTCTATCCGAATCCAGCAGAAGATGAAAATACATCGTATCACGTACACGGCAATACGATCCATTTCAACTTTAAGCAAAATAAAATGGCTCGATTGTATGAGATAGATACAAGTTATAATGAAGCAAGATGAATACATGCTTCATAACTATATTATGAAGAAAACACATGTTAGTACCTTTACAACCAACTTTAATCTCGTTTACATCGTCTATATTATATTTCTAACTAAAAGAAAATGGAGCAGAAGGTATCTGCTCCATTTTCTTTATTTTCCCGTTTCGGCAAAATACTTAATTCGCTCTTCAATCTCATCACGTACACGCTGGAAAAAAGCCCATTTTTCTTCTTCTGTACCTTGTGCTTTGGCTGG
Source organism: Paenibacillus hunanensis (assembly GCF_014645615.1). Taxonomy (GTDB): domain Bacteria; phylum Bacillota; class Bacilli; order Paenibacillales; family Paenibacillaceae; genus Saccharibacillus; species Saccharibacillus hunanensis. The sequence goes on from NZ_BMMB01000003.1 coordinate 276,395, forward strand.
ATCTTCAAACCCCCAGTGTTCACGACGGACATGAGGTGGTGTCATTGGACATTTGTCTGCGGCATCTCCACATAATGTAACGACAAAATCTGCATTGTTCAAAATCTGAGGATCAATAATATCAGAAGTTTGCTTCGAAATGTCGATTCCGACTTCCTTCATAGCTTTTACAGCATTGGGATTTAATCCGTGTGCTTCAATTCCTGCACTATATACATTCCATTCTTCACCCAAGTATTTCTTTCCCCAGCCTTCAGCTATCTGGCTTCGACAGGAATTGCCCGTACATAGAAAATAGAGCGTTTTTTTAGACATTTATATTCTCTCCTTTGAGGATCAGCATTTAAGCGTATCATTATGTAAAATGCAATGATCCTTTAATAGTACTAACATTGTTAGATGAGTCTTATTCCCTAATAATTTAAGATAGTGAGCTACTTCATAAAGTTGATCCATAATAAACTTCGTCTCTATATAACTGTACGCTTATATGCTAGCGAATATTTGTGCAATAATCAAGTAATTTATCCATAAAAAAACTTGCAATATGCAAATTAATCATTTATAAAAGAGTAGAGGTGATCGGTAATGCAAAACAAAAGAGAATTATTCCAAGTCATGACACGGCGTTTTGGTTTATTAAATAAAAATTGTTGTAGTATCGGTGGTCATGATATATCTGTGGCACAAAGTCATATCTTATACGAGATTGATCAGCGTGATCATCCTTCCATGCAACAAATTGCAGATATATTAGGAACTGATATTACGACATTCAGTCGACAAGCACAAAATTTGATTAAAATGGGGCTTTTGACGAAGCAAGCTGATCCAAATGATCGTCGAGTTTCTCTGCTTATTTTGACATCTGATGGACAATATATAGCAAACACGATCAATCAACAAATGAATAGCTATCTAGACGAGGTCTTTTCTTATTTAACACCGTTTGAGCAACAAACGATTATTCATTCTATCCAGTTACTTAATGAAGCTATGGCAAAATCTGATCGTTGCTGTTCACCTATCCGAGAAGAATGAACTAATTTACTTGCAAATAACAAATACTATAAAAGCATATTTATATTATCTATTTCAAGGAGTGGAGAACATTGAATACACCAACCTATGATCAAATTCGTCGAAATGTTCGAGAACATTATGAAGGAGTTGTTACTCAGAGTCAGTTAACTAGCTCTTGCTGTCAAACCAAAGTATCCTATGACCCAGTTAAGGATGTGGCTCACGTTTCAGCGCAACTTGGATATTCTAAAGATGAACTTCAATCTGTACCTTCAGGAGCGAATCTAGGACTTGGATGTGGCAATCCCCAAGCTATTGCTAGCTTACAGCCTGGTGAAAATGTACTTGATTTAGGGAGCGGTGCTGGTTTTGATTGCTTTCTTGCTGCACGACAAGTTGGCGAAAATGGAAGAGTTATTGGTGTAGATATGACACCGGCTATGGTAAGTGCAGCTCGTACACATGCCGAAAATTCTGGAAATACAATCGTTGATTTTCGGTTAGGTGAGATCGAACATTTGCCTGTTGCTGATGAAACCATTGATGTAATTATTTCGAATTGCGTGATTAACCTTTCTCCAGACAAAAAGCAAGTCTTTCAGGAAGCATATCGTGTATTACGTTCTGGTGGACGATTAGCCATTTCTGATATTGTAACGACAGCTGAATTGCCGTTTGCTATCAAAAATGATACTCAAGATTTGTACAGTGGATGTATTTCAGGGGCGTCATCTATAGAAGAACTTACAACTATGATGAAACAGAGTGGGTTTACGAATATCCTTATTCAACCAAAAGAAGACTCAAAGGAATTTTTAAAAGAATGGCTCCCTAACACACCAATAGAAGATTATATCGTATCTGCTGTAATACAGGCTGTTAAGGCATAATGAAGGGTGGTTTATCAAGATGACACATATTGATCACACGATAAATTTAGATATTCGAGCCGTACAAAGAGAAGACCTTCCTGCGATATTGACTATTTATAACCAAGGAATAGAAGATCGTATTGCTACGCTAGAATCGGAAACGAAAGATCAATCTTATATAGAAGCATGGTTTGAAGAGCACCAGGATAGATATACTGCATTAATCGCACAGCGTCATGGAACGACAGTAGGCTGGGCTGCTATAAATCGATATTCGCACCGATGCGCTTATGATGCAGTAGCGGATTTATCTATTTATGTTACACGTGATGCTAGAGGAACAGGAGTTGGTAGTCAACTCCTTGCCTCATTAGAACAAGTAGCTCAAGAAAATAAATTTCGCAAAATTATATTATTCACCTTTCCTTTTAATTATGCCGGGCAAGGCTTATATCGAAAGCAAGGATATCGTGTAGTAGGTACCTTTGAGAAGCAAGGCGTTTTAGATGGGAAATTAATTGATGTAATGATCATGGAAAAAGTTCTCTGAACTAAAATTTATTTTATATATGTATCAGAGATGAGCACATCCCCCAGTTTGTGCTCATCTTTCTGTTGTACTTTCTCCTATCCCTTGACCGATCCCGCCGTCATTCCTTCTACAAGGAATCGTTGCATGAATACAAACATTAGCACGACTGGCAATACACTGAGCACCGATGACGCCATCAGGCTACCCCAGTCCGTCTGAAACAATCCTTTGAACAGATAGATTCCCGGCGTTAATGTCCGATGCTCATCATCATTAATAAATACAAATCCAAACATAAATTCATTCCACGAATTCAAAAAGGCAAACATTCCTGCTGCAATCATACTCGGTAGCGACACAGGCAACAGAATGCGAAAGATCAAGGATACACGCGAGCATCCATCGATCTCTGCCGCCTCCTCCATATCCATCGGTATCGAATCGAAAAAGCCTTTCATCATAAATGTACATAGCGGCACTGTGAATGTCGTGTACGCCAATATAAGCGAAGTGTACGTATTAATAAGTCCGAGATCCTTCATCGTTAAGTACAGTGGAATCAGTAATAATACGCCCGGAATCATCTGTGATAGTAGCATCGCTACACTGAATAATTTCACTCCGCGGAAGCGAATGAAACGGCTGAGCGCATAACCAGCAAAAATCGAGATCATTAAGGATAATGCGGTCACAACGACCGAGACGAATATACTATTACGAAAATAGGTCAAAAACTTCGACTGCGTAATCACATTGATAAAATGCTCCATCGTCGGATGTGCCACAATAAAGCTAGGCGTGATCGTGCGAATCTGATCGGTTGGCTTCAGCGCGGTAACTACCATCCACAGAAAAGGGAACAAACAATAGAATGAAAAGCCGAGTAAAACGACGTACGTTAAGATTTGAAAAAACAGCTGTTTTTGCTTGCTCATCAGCATGGCGCGCTCTCCTTTCTCTCTATTAGCGATTCATTTTACGAACAGACATAAAGTAATACAGCAAGAACGCTGTCATCATAAACCCGAGCATCATTGATGCTAACGCAGACGCATAGCCAAAGTTATACGTTTGCATCGCATACCGGAAAATTTGGATCGGTAGTGTTTCGGTGGCGTACAGTGGGCCGCCCTCGGTCATCACCCATATAAAGTCAAAGTTGATCGCTGTCCAGATCAGGTGAATGAAGATGATCGTTAGCGATATACTTTTCAATTGCGGCAATACGACCTGGAAGAAGCGCACGCGTACACCCGCTCCATCAATTGCAGCCGCTTCCAGTATATCCTTGGATACCGATTGTAAGCCTGCCAGTAAGCTGATCGTATAGAACGGGAAGCTGCGCCAGATGTTCACGAAAATGACAGTATACAATGCGGTATTCATCTCGCCCAACCAGTTGTACGGCTGTGCAATGATGCCCATTTTTACAAGCCAGTAATTGATAATGCCATAGTTCGGGTCAAGCATCCATGTCCATGTCATACCTGCGATCACGATCGGTACGACCCACGGAATAATAATAATGCCGCGGAACAATGCCCGACAGCGAATATTCTGATTAAGGGCTAACGCTGTCATTAATCCAAATACATATTCACCAGCAACAGATAGGAGCGTCCATACGAATGTATGCCGCAGCGCCGCCTGAAAGTTCTCATTTTGCAGGACGGCTACATAGTTGGATAATCCTGCAAAGCCGGATAATGCTTTATTCAGCATATTGATGAGCTGAAAGCTGTCCCACACCACGGTAATGAGTGGGTACGCATTAAGTAATATAAAAAACAATAGCGCTGGAATAACGAAATAATAAGCGACCATTCGAATTCGTTTCTCACGTAGAGTCACACCACTCACCACTTTTTCTGAGTAATGAAAGCAAGCGGAGCCAAATGTCCTTTAGCGAAAACAAGTATCCTCTAGCTCCGCCTGCTTTATTAGCTCTATTCTATTTCTGTTTCTTCGTCCTTCATAAAGCTACACTGCTATCGTCTTTCTCGTTCATTGTTAAGCTTTGTTGATTTGTGCTGAAGCTATTTATGACCATATCGCTAATGAAGCTATCTGTTGCACTATTCTATGGGTACATGGTTTAGCTACTTTTACAGCTATCATTTAGCCATTGTTTAGCTACCGCTTAATTGCCCGCTTGCCTTCAAGCTATCGTTAATCGCCTGACCGAGCCATGCTGCTACTGCCTCTGGTGAATCGTTTTGTAGCATCAGACGTGCCAGTGAATCCTGCATCGCCTGTGTTATGCCTCCAAGGGAGATCGGTGGGAAGTTCACACCTTGAGAAGTCAGCTCCATGAACTGCTTGCCCCATGCGCCTGTAATAGCATCACTACGTGGCGCAGACGATGGATTAACTTTGGATTGATATTCCTTACTCATCAGGAAGGAAGCGAATTCCCATGTTTTATCCAGATGATCGGATTTGTACAGATACAGTGGCGCAATTTCCAGGAATGTAGCAGGCTTGCTGCCATATGGTGGTGGTGCGATTTTGACATCCTTCATGCCTTCTGGATTCTCATTCGTACGACCCTCAATCCATGAACCGTTCACAACCATTGCATACTGAGCGAGCACGAAGTTCTGATCCTCTTCTTCCCAGCCCCATGTCTTTCCATTCGGATCAATCGTATTGCTGCTGAGCAGGTCTTTATAAAATTGGAATACCTGCGTCGCTTTTTTCATTTGATCCGAGTCTTCCTGCCAGGTGTTTTTGTACTTGCCGCCACCCTCATCCTTCACAAGCTGCACATCGTTTTGCGCCAGATACGTCATCAGCTCCTGCGAGGAGCGTACGCCGCTCGCTGAAATGCCGAAGGCGTATTTACCTGTTTTCTGCTTGATTACCGGGCCCATTTTTAATAGTTCATCCCATGTTTTGGGTGGTGCATTATAGCCAGCTTGCTTGAGCAGATTGTCATGGTAGAGTAATGCACGGATACCGATGTAATTAGGAAGCGCTTTCACTTTTCCATCAATGGTAAGCCCTTGCATGATGTTTGGGTACAGCTTATCTTTATCTGTCCATTTGTCTACATAAGGGGTCAGGTCTGCCAGTGCATCCATCTGATTCAGCTCACCGAACCATTCGCCCAGCCCCCATGTCATATCCGGTGCATCGCCTGCCGTTACAGCGGCAATCAGCTTCTGATGCATGACATCATAGGAGATGACCTGCATATTCACCTGCACGTCTTTATGTTCATTGTTGAACTGTGTAATCTGTTGCTGAATTTCTTTGCCCTGATCCGTGCTTGGATCAAGTGCCGCCCAGAAGTTCAGTGTTGTTACTGCACTCTCATTGCTACTGCTGCTTGCTCCGTTCGATGAACTGCTTCCGCTACTACAGCCCGCTAGCAGGCTGAGTACGACTCCAGCAACAATGGTTAGCTTCCACGCTTTGGTTAGTTTCATTGTTTTCGTCCTTTCTCTGATTGCCGTCATCATGATCGGGCTTATTAGCCTAGTTCTATTGTATGCAGGACAGGCTTCAATGCCGATAAGGTGAAATTCAGATTATAGTTGAAATTATTCAACACTTCTGAAATTATTCAACACTTCGCCATCCTTGCCCCCAAGCTGCTCCTGCTTGAATTGACTTGGCTGTATGCCGGTTGCCCTTTTGAACACCTGACTAAAATAGCGTGCATCCGCATATCCAACCCGGGCGGCCACCTCGTATGTTTTCAGATCGGTATTGAGCAGTAGCTTTTTCGCCTGCTCCATCCGAATGCGTGTTAAAAACTCCAGAAAGCTTTCCTCGTTTTCCTCCTTGAACAGGGTACAGAAATAATTTTTATTAATGAAAAAGCGACGTGAAATCTCCTCTAGTGTCACTGTGCAATAATGCTCGCTGGCATAGCGTTTAATCTGTGAAATTAACTGACGCGCCGTTTTCGATTTAGTTTGCTCGGACGATTGGTTCATATGATACGTGATCAGCTCATATAGACGATGCTTCATCTGTTCCAGATCAAGCTCCTGCATACTGGAACGAATCTGTGCGAGTAGCATGAGTGTATGCTCATCCTTTTGCTCGGATTCCAGGCGCTGGAGTAATCGCGTAATATTCGTCTGTAGTTCATTGATCGTCATCTGCTCCAGCTGGCTATTTTCTAATAGCTGGTCCAGCTTATCGATTAATGACATCTGGCTATGCAGCGCTCCGGTAGTGAGCATCATATGCAGCCATTCGTGTACTTCTTCCCATGCCGCCGCATGAGGATATACGGCTGCTGGCCCTGCCAGCTCATCATAAAAGGCAATCGTATCCCGATCCCCTAGACGTAGTTGCTTCACTGCATGTCTTGCCTCCTGATACGCGCTTTCCATCGCAATAATACGCTTTTTCCGCGCGCTGATCCCCAGCTTCACGCTTACGCGCAAATACGAGGATAACGCTACCTGTATCTTTTTCAGCATATGCTGTAGGGTCAGGCGATCCTTCTCCGCAGGCTGAAAAAATAGAAATTCATGATACCCATTCAGATTGCGGAAAATATCTGTCTGCTCATCATAGACAGCCATACTTTCTCTTACGATATTGCGCACGGCAAAATAAAACGAGCCCTTATCACTTTGATAGCGACTGACAATGCTAGAATTCACATCCAGCAGCTTGATCATCACGATATGATAAGCTTCCTCGGGTACTGTAATTTTCAGCTGTTCCGCTTCAACGATAATCTCATTTTCATTCCGTGTGTGCGTATTCAGTAGATGGCTGATCCATTCATCCTGCATCAGCTGTAAGCCCTGATATAACGCGACCTGCTGCTCACGATGCTGATATCGGGATTGCGATTCCTGTAGCAATTCTACCTCCAGCCGACTGAGCAGATGCAGGAGCTCTGCCTCATTGACTGGCTTGAGCAAATAATCGGTCACCTGTAGTAAAAAGGCAGCCCGTGAGTATTCATAATCGCCATAGCCACTCAGCACCACAACCTTCGCATGACTCGGCGATTGCTTGAGCCACGTCAAAAACTGCAATCCATCCATATGCGGCATCCGAATATCGGTTAAAATCACATCCGGTTGCTGCTGCTCCACGATCTGACAGGCTTCCTCGCCATTGTAGGCGTGACCGACAATCTCCCATCCATATTGCGCCCAATCAAGGCATTGCTCCAGCTGTCTGTGTATGGTCACTTCATCATCAACAATTAATACCTTCATGCCTGATCAACCTCCTTCAATGGTAGTCTGAATGTGAGTAGTGTACCTGTATTCGGCTTACTGCTAATCTCAATTCCATAGCTAGTCCCACAGATTAGCTTGATTCTCGTCTGAATATTAAGCAGCCCGATCGAAGCACCTGTCGCCTGTGAGAAAATCTCATCGTGATTGAGCGAATGCCGTAGCTTCTGTAGCGCATCCTCATCAATACCTACGCCATTATCAAGCACATGGAAAGTGAGGGTGCGCTGCTCCCAATCGGCTGAGGCGCTAATTCGCATCAGTTTTTTCCCGTGTAGTAATGGTAGTAGTCCATGCTCGACTGCGTTCTCAACGACAGGTTGCAGGATGAGCTTGGGAATCCACAGATTACGAATCGACGGCTCCAGATGAATCGAGATTTTGATACCATCTGGCAGACGCTTGTTGATGATTAGCATATAATTGCGCACATGGGAGATTTCATCCTTGACCTGCACCCATTCGCGATTGATATCGATATTGTAACGATACATATTGCTTAACGACTGGCATATAAAACGCATTTCCGGCACCTGATTCACCATCGCAATATTCGAGATCAATTGTAAGGTATTGAATAGAAAATGAGGTGAGATCTGCGATTGTAGTGCCTTGATCTGAGACTCTTGATTTTTGAGCTGTAGCTTTAATTCATGATCGACATGCTGCTCAATACGATGAGCCATTTCGTTGAATTGCTTACCGAGAAAAGCGATCTCGTCCGTTGTGGACAGACGTACCCGCACATTGTATTTGCCACGCCGAATATCATTCATTTTGCTGCATAGCTCGATAATCGGTCGGGTAAGATTATGACTCAACCAGGTCGCTAAAATAATGCTTAGCAGCACCGAGAAGGCGATAATCCCAATCGCAAAGCTACGGAAAAATAGCAAATGCGGGGCAATATTGAATTCATAGCGCAGCTGATTGCCACCCGTTGGCAGATCAATCTGAATCGTTTCGGAATAGTCAGCGGAGGGCTTGGTTTGTGCCGTACGATAGATCAGCTCATGCTGAGGGCTCCAGATTGTAATTTGCCCATTTTCAAAAATATTGTAACGCTCCACTAGCTCAGCAAATGGCTTTTCATCCATATCAATGACGAGTACCGCGAATGGGCGACCGATCATTTTAATCGGATATAAATAACGCAAAATGGGCTGTCCGTAGATGCTGTCCTGATGAATCGTAAAGGTAGGCTTTTGATAAGGTGCCTGTAAGGGAGCGATTGTCTCCTTGTTATATTGCTGATTCAGCCGTAAGTAGTAGTAAGGGAAAAAGTCAGCATACACATGACCATCAAAATCGAGAATGTACATGCCCTTAATGTCCTTTTCCTCCAGACGACTATACGTATTCAAATAAAACTCCTTCAACTGAAAGGTCACATCATAATTCGGCGTCTCACCGGGATGCTCCTGTACGCTCTTATACAGCTTATGCACCATCGTATAATTGGTATAAATTTGATACGATGTTTCCTGCATCTCATTCATATATTGCTGGATTTGTAGCTGTAAATCCTCCGAGATTCGGGTTTGTGCAAACAGACGATTTTGTTCGATATTTTGAGATACCTGCCATAAAATGACGATCGATGTGAGTAATAATGGACAGATCGTCGTGAGTAGCATAGCCAGTGCGATTTTTGTGCGTATCCTTCTCGTCTTCATTTCGCTTCACCCGCTCGTTCGAATTGTACAGCCAGAATGTATAATGTATTCCTACGGGAAATGGATGCACCCGTATACGCTGTGCATCCATCCCTGTACTATTCAATTTGCTCGCTTTATAGCTTTATATCGGTGCAAAGCAAGCTGTAATTTATTGATTTTCAGATGGATACGTATCGCCAGTCACACTGCTAGCGACTGGTGCAGGTGTTACAAATGGGGCAGCGATCTGAATCAGATCGATATTAGGTACATAGCCATCGGCATTGCCAAACTTGATCGTATTGGCGCCAGCCTTTAGCTGTACATCGAATGTCGTCGTCTGGAAGCTACTCCAGCTACGTGTATTGTGGAAATAACGCGACTGCGTTTGATCACCATTAACTGTAATGTTCGCAAGACGATCCACCACATTCGTATTGTACTGGTGATTACCTTCCACCTCAGCATTCGCAAAGGTTACCACCATACGATACGTACCTGCTGTCGGTACATTGATATTATTGAATTGAAGCGTATTATTGGTACCGCTACCAATCCAGCCTACATATTGTCCACCGGATGCACTGGACGAGCTTTCCACTTTTGCCGTACCGGATAAGGTATTATCACTTGCTTCAGCTTGATAGGAGCTCACATCGCCTGTGCCCTGGGACACATTTAGATAATCCAGCACGGTGGAGCCTGAATTGCCACTTGCATGGCTATAGCCAATACGGTTAATTCCTGCCTGCAAGTACACAGTCAGACTTTCCGTGTTCCATGTCGCTGTAGGCAGTAGCGATACGGTCGTTAAGTCTTCTCCATTTACCGTAATATCCGCCTGATTACTGCCTGTTGCAGCATAACGAAGATCCAGATTGTAATAGCCATCCGTAGGCACCTGAACAACATATTGCGTCGAAGCTTGCTGTGATCCTGGAAGTGTTACATAACCTGTACCGGAATAACCCGTGCGATTACCATAATCTACGGTTGCTGCACCATCTACTTTAGCATATTCCGCTTCGTAGCGACCCGCATTGTTCACGGTTGACTGGCTTGTATCCGGTGTAATGATAAGCTGATAAGCAGACTTTGCCTTCAAGTTACTCAGCGGTACATTAATCTGCCCATTAGAGATATTATAGTCGCCTTCCTGCACGACATAAGGGCCACTCGAAGGTGAGGTTCCTGTGCTGTCCACACCCCATACCGTTGCGTGTACACGCTGACCGTACGTATTGGCGGACAGACCCTTTACAGCAATATTGGTGCTGTACGTATCGTCAGGATAGGAGCCACCGAACAGCACGCGTACTTGCTTTTTCGCGTCATCGACTGTAGCCAGACCCTGGAACGAGCCTGTTGTTGCTGTTGGTGTGGTCGCTACGGTATGTCCGGTCATTTCGCCATACCATTTGTACAGCCACCAGCCGCCGGTCGGCTTGTTATTTTGCGTGACCAGATCATTCAATGTGCCTGCGGCTGACCAGTACGCGAGCATACCGTTGACCTTGCTATTTTCCAGACGGGTTACCCACTGAACAAGCTCACCTGGTATTCCCAGATCAGATGGGCGTGCATATTCATTGATCGCAATCGGAAGCTTGCTAATACCCAGCTTCTGCTCTACGCCTCTATAATGATTGTAGTGATTGTACCAGTCAGTGAAGAAATCATTGTTCAGCTCATGCCAGATGATCTCGTCTGGTACTACATTGTTCTGCTGGGCAAAGTTCATGAAGTCTTCCATAAACTTAGCGTTATAGACAGACGTTGTCGGGCCACCAATGCGAGCATTAGGATCAAGAGATCTGATGCGCTGGTAAGCAGTTTTCCAGTCAGCGAAAAATTTCTTTTGTGCATCACTTCCTGTTTGGAATAAACCCTGGTACCAGATGCCGTCAGGCTCATTGAAAGGAACATATACAAATTTGGAATGGTTCGGATCAGCAACTACTTTAGGTACCATCGTATCAATTTTGGATAAGTAATCGTCCATTCCCAGATTTTCATAAGGCCAGTTTTTATAAATATCCTGCATATAGATCTGAATTTCCTTACCGCCAGCTTCAACAAATTCTGGAGCAACTTTTAACGCGTCTCCATTGGGATGCTGTAAACCATCGGGAGCCTTTTGCGCGATCGCCTGCGGGCTTAGCGGTGCCAGCATATTGAGATTGGGCACGCCAGGGCTACCGATCCCGTACAGAAAACCAGAAGCGCCGTGCTTAATATCCCCCGTGTTTTGCGAAACGTCGACTGTAAGCTGCTCCGCTGCTGCCTGAGCTGGTGTGATCGGTCCGAGTATAGAGGCAACCAGACCAACCGTAAGTAAACCGATACCCCATGTTTTTCTTTTTCCCATGTGTAAGCTCCTTTAACATAGAATGGTGAAACGGGACGGTATCTCCAATATCCCGAAACAGAAAGCGATTACAATCTGCTTCACAGCTAATTTATCAACTGTAGAATCAAATGGGTAGGGGAGAAAATTTGGGACGATGTTGTATATATTCAGAATTTGAACAATCGTGTCGATGTATCAGTGAACGATCACAGGATGTGAATATCTAACCTAGTTCATAACAAAAAGACAATGAAGTGCGCCCACTGCACACGTCATTGTCCATCATTTTCGTATTCTACTCACTACCTCTGGCTACACTCGATTATGATATTCCAGCGTATTCAGCTGTACCGCCTCCTGCTCGGCTACATAATCTGTATAAGCTCGCGCTAACCGCGCAATGCCCTTCTCGATTTGCTCTGAATTACAATAGCTAAAGCACAGACGTAGCTGATGTCCCACATCGCGCTGCGGATAGAAGCTACGTCCATCCACAATACTCACGCCATACGTGAATGCGCGTTGTTGTAGCTCAGTCGTATCGATCACTTCGCGAAAGCTAATCCAGAGGAAAAAGCCTCCCTCTGGCAGCACATAGCGAACTGCATCGCCCAAATGACGATCAATCGCTGCTGCCATCACATCGCGTTGCTGACGATAATGCGTGCGCAGCCGCTCCAGATGTTCATTCATATCGATATTTTGAAGAAGAGCTGCGACAATCTCCTGTGTAAACACTCCTGTACTTCCGCCTAGCATCAGAATACGTAGCCGCTGGATAAGCTCTGGATGGGCAATCATCCAGCCAAGACGCAGACCGGGCGCAATAATTTTCGAAAAGGTATTCAAATAAATGACGCGCTCCGGCGCTAAGGAATACAGCGTGGGCCACGGCTGACCTGTAAAATTCAGCTCCCCATATGCATCATCCTCTAGCACATAAAAGTGATATTCACGTGCCAGCTCTATTAATCGATGACGCTTAGCAACCGATAACGTGACTCCACCCGGATTATGATAGGTAGGCATCGTGTATAGCAGCTTCGGCAGTGGACGCTCTGTAGCGCGCGCCTCTTGTAGCGCCTGCTCCAGTAGCTCCACATTCAGACCATCCGCTTCCAGTGGAAAGGCTCGAATCACCGCACCAGACAATCGAAAAGCCTGTAATGCACTGAAAAAGGTAGGCGCTTCCGTCCATACCTCATCCTCTGGCTCTAACAATAGCTGGGCGGCCAGTGACAATCCCTGTGTAGCGCCATACGTAACGAGCACATGAGCCGAATCTACATCCAATCCATTATGATGTGCACGCTGCTCGATCCATTTCACAATATCATCCGGGCCGGGTGCGCCTGAATATTGCAATGCTTCTCTGCCATGCGTACGAATCGCTTCACCAGCAGCCTGCTCCAGCGTTGCCAGCGGAAATAACTCTGGCGCTGCAAAGCCAAATGATAAATGCACATGATCCTCATCTGTTACCGTTGTACTGCCAATCGAGGGCGTACGCGGAATATGACGTGATAATCGCGTGAGATCAGGCGAATGAGAGGCTTGTTTCATCGTTACACACCACCTTTCGTCTCGTTAAAGAATCGCATGGTCTGACTTGCAGGCAACAGCAATAGACACACCGTAAAATGAAAAACGATGCACAAAATATAAAGCGCCTCTTGCGATCCCTCGAATCTACCCTTTCTACCTAAAAGATCCTGCTCGCCAGATTCACCCTTATCCGCTCGTCTGCTCAGCAGCCACCCTTGCACCAGCCAGATGCTTTAGCGCATGATGGGCAATACTTGCCAGCACAGTCGCCGTTGGCGCGAGTGCGCGTTCATCGATATCAAATGCCGGATGATGCCACTCCTGCGGCCCGGACGTTCCTACGAATATAAACACACCCGGACGATGCTGCTGGTAAAAGGCAAAGTCCTCACTTGCTGGCGATACGTTTGGAATGATCGCCTGTAAGCCAGCCGCAGCAACAGCCTCCTGTACTACAGGAATCCACTCTGCCGTATTATCTACCGGAGGTGGCCCATCGATCCATTGAATCGCTACCTCAACACCAAAAGCCGCGCCTACACCATAGATCACCTGCTCAAACTGTTGTCGCACCTTCTGACGTACACCATCCTGAAATGTGCGAATCGTCCCTTGAAAATGTGCCAGCTCCGGAATGACATTCCATGTATGCCCACTATTCAAGCGCGTCACGCTAATGACTGCGCTATCCTGCGCACTCACATTGCGACTCACAATCGACTGCAATGCTGTAATCATATGGGACGCTGCCACAATCGGATCGATGCCTGCATCCGGTACTGCTGCATGGCTACCGCGTCCTCGCACCTCTACACGAAAGCCATCTGCCGCTGCCATTAGCGGGCCTTCTCGCACTCCAATTTCACCGACAGCCAGATCAGGCTTGTTATGCAATCCGAACACTGCCTCCACACTATCCAGTACACCTGCTTGAATCAATTGCTGGGCACCGGTCGCCTTTTCCTCTGAAGGCTGGAAAATCAATCGGACACGCCCTTGCAGGGTTGTCTCCTCACGCTTGAGTAGATAGGCAGCTCCTAGCAGCGATGCTGCATGAAAATCATGCCCGCATGCATGCATTCGCCCCTGCACACTGGAAGCGAACGGTAGTCCCGTTTCTTCCTGTACAGGCAGAGCATCGATATCGCCACGCAGGGCAACAAGCGGGCCTTCGCCGCTACCAATCTCAGCAACTACACCTGTCGTTACACCGGGCAGCTCCAATAGACGAATCTCTGCCGCCAGTAGCTGACTGCGCAGATACGAGGTTGTTTCCACCTCATCACCAGATAACTCTGGATATCGATGCAGGTGACGTCTAACCTCGATAAGACGCTCCTGCAATGCTTCGCTTCCAATCATAAGCAGCCTCCTTTCGCAATTAAAGCTATACCGCCATCTACCATAATTCTTTCGCTATCAACTGACTGATCCCGAAGATACCGCGGGCACGCTTGCCCATGCTTCTTCGTTGTGCTCATTCTCGACAAATGCCTGCTGTAACAGCTCAAATGAGCGCACGCGCTGCTCAAAGCTTCGAATTACCGTATGCACAACTAGCTCCTTCACACCAAAACGCTGGCGAATATCGAATAGCTGCGCGTACACTGAAGCTGGCGAACCTTTAACCACCTTCGCCTCCTTCACTTCAATGCGAAATGGCTCGTTCGACTGGCGTCCGAATTCCTCTGCCTGCTCAACGGTTGCAACCGTTAGTACACGTCCACTGTTCAGATGAATTTTGACGGATAGATTCTCACCAGCAAGCTCATTCGCCTGTTCATTCGTGTCCGCTACGATAACAGATAACGCCAGAATCGCATGCGGTTGTGCTAGTTCAGGTGACGGTACGAATGATTGACGATACGTCTCGATCGCTTCCAAGGCAATATTCTCATCCCCATTAATGAATAGAGAAAATACATACGGCAAGCCCTGCTGTGCTGCTAGCTCGGCACTATCACGACTGGCACCAAGCAAAAATAATGGTGCAGGCTGTGCAGGCTGCGGACTCACATGAATGCCTGCCAGCGGATGATCTTCCGACACTTCATTGCGCAGGAAGCGACGCGTTTCCTCCAGCTTGTCGGTGAGTGAGCGTGCATCTCCCTGCTCGCCCTGTAATGCACGAGTTGAACGAGGCAGACCACCAGGGGCACGACCAATACCAAGCTCTACCCGGCCAGGTGCTAGTGAAGCGAGTACATTGAAGTTCTCTGCAACTTTATACGGGCTATAATGCTGTAGCATCACGCCACCGGAGCCGATGGTCAGCTTGCTTGTATGGGCTAGCAGATGTGAGATCAACACTTCCGGTGATGATCCCGATACATGAGCCGAATCATGATGCTCGGATACCCAGAAGCGCTGATAACCGAGACGCTCTGCGAGCTGAGCTAACTGCAAGGTGCGCTGAAATGATTGCTCTGCTGTCTCCCCTTCATAAATCGGAGTTTGATCCAATATGCCAACAGGTATAGTCATACCCAAGCCTCCATTCATTTTGGTTAGGATAAATCGCTACTATAGTAAGTGATCGCTTGCTATCCGATCACAACATTCCTAGATCAGATCGAATAATTCGCTTCCGGTGTAATTCGGCGTAGAAATTGACGGGTACGTTCTTCACGCGGACGCTGGAAAATATCATCCGGTGTGCCCTGCTCGATGATTGCGCCCCCATCCATGAATACAACGCGACTTGCCACATCCCGAGCGAAGCCCATTTCATGGGTGACGATAATCATCGTAATGCCTTCCTCTGCAATACGGCGAATAACCTCCAGCACCTCACCAACCAGCTCTGGATCAAGCGCAGAGGTCGGTTCGTCAAACAGGATTACCTCGGGATTAAGCGCCAGTGCACGCGCAATGCCGACGCGCTGCTGCTGACCGCCAGATAGCTGGCTCGGATAATAATGCAGACGATCACCCAGACCGACCTTTTCCAGCATCTCTATACCGATCTCCGCTGCCGTATCGCGAGGCACACCGCGTACAATGGTAAGTCCCTCCATCACATTTTCCAGTGCTGTTTTATGCTTGAACAGATTGTATTGCTGGAACACCATCGCTGTACGCTGGCGCAGTCGATGAATCTCACTTCTGCCCGGGTGCTTTCCCTCCAGCTTTTGATTGCCAATTTGAATGACACCTTGATCCGGGCGTTCTAAATAATTGATGCAGCGTAGCAATGTCGTTTTGCCCGAGCCGCTTGGGCCGAGAATAACGACCACCTCACCCTTTTGCACGGTCAGATTGATACCACCGAGCACCTGCTGCTTGCCAAATGACTTACGGATACCTTCCAGTTGAATCATGCCGCACCTCCACGTTGAAAGCGATTCAGACGATATTCCAGCCAGCCACTCATCCGTTCAATGAGCACCGTCAGCCCCCAGAATAATAACGCCGCTGCTAGATAAGCCTCAAAGTATTTCCAATTGTCCGCCGCGACGATCTGTGCCTGTGCATTAATTTCGATGACAGAGATCGTATAGGCAAGCGTCGAGCCATGCAGCATACCGATAACCGAATTCGATAGATTAGGCAGACTGACCGCCAGTGCCTGTGGAAATACAATACGCCGTAGCGCCTGCGGTGTCGTCATGCCCACTGCATGTGCTGCTTCAATCTGTCCCTTATCCACCGCCAGAATCCCTGCTCGTACAACCTCTGACATGTACGCACCCGCAGTAATCGAGAAGGCGATGCAGGCGAAGGCTAACAGCGGAATCGAGGCAGAGGTGAACGAGCTGCCCACTAAGCCGGCGATTCCGTCGATGATGATCGGTAAGCCAAAATAAATGAGCAGCAGATGCATCAGCATCGGCGTGCCACGTACAAAGGTCACATACGCCGAAGCAAGCTGAGATAGTACCGGAATGCGATACAGCCGCGCCAGCGCAACGATCGTGCCGATGACCAAACCTGCTGCCACCGAAATGATCGTAATGAATAATGTGGTTGGCAATGCCTTGAATAGACTGAGAAACGCCGTCCACATAAATGAAGGATCAAAGCTCATCCCTGTTTCCCTCCTCGATCACTGATTGGAATGAGTCGTGCCTGCCAGCGTTTGGCCATACGCTGCTGACGGCTTGTCTGCTCCTTGCCTGCATACTGATTCAGATAACGCTCCAGCCAGACGAATGCACGCTCCAGCAACACACTAATGACAAAATAGATCAGTGAGAGTGCAATATACGTTTCGATAAAATGCTGTGTGGCTGTACCAAGCGTCTGCGAGCGTCCGGTCATCTCCATCACGCCAAGTGTGAACGCGAGCGAGGTATCTTTTAGATTCCCGATTACCAGATTGCCGAATAGCGGCACCGAGATGCCCAGCGCTTGCGGCAAAATAATCCGTCGAAAGGTCTGATAGCCACTCATGCCAATCGACTGCGCCGCCTCTACCTGCCCTTTATCAACAGCTTCGACCGCCGCACGGATCATTTCTGAAATAAATGCCCCACTATTCAGCGCATACGTCAAAATAACAAAGTACAGCACCGCAATGCGTGACACATCGATATGTAGCCAGCCGAGTATCTCAGGCAAGCCATAATACACAAGAAACAATTGAATCAGAATCGGTGTACCACGGAAAAAGGATACATAGATGCGTGATAATCGCTGCAAGCCAGGCACGTTATACAGCCGTGGTAGAGCGACCAGCAATCCGATCAATAACCCGAGTGCGATGGAGCTGCCCACAATGAGCAGCGTAATATTCAGATAGGCTAGCAATTTGGGAATGAAGTCCAGTACATAATGAATGTCAAAACGTCTGCTCATTCTGAGCCTCCTTTATCGAATTACTGCGTAACCTTCGCTTCCGCCAGCGTTTTGGTAAAGTCATCACCAAGCCACTTTTCACTGAGTTGCTTCAATGTTCCATCCTTCTTAATCTCTTCAATCGCTTTATCGATCTCATCTGCAAGCGGCTGCTCGTCTTTACGGAAGACGAAGTATACATTCGACTCATTCAGTGGCTCGCCGACCGTTTTCAGTGCAACATTACCATCCGCATCCGTGTTAAAACGATTCGCAAAATCGGTAGTGATCGTCGCATCCACACGTCCGCTCACAATCTGCTGCACCGTGTCGTTGGCTGCACCGCTTGTGTACACCACATCAATCGCATTGTTATGTGTTTTGTTGTACTGATTCAGCAGATACGCTGCATTGCTCGTTGCGCCAGTCAGTACTTTTTTGCCAGCTAGATCATCCAGCCCTTTGATCGTATTATTGTCTTTCGCAACCGCCACCCGATTCAGGAAAATGCTATACGGCACCTTGTTGAACAAATATTTCTGCTCACGCTCCGGGTTCGTTTCCATCTGATGGGCAACAAAATCAATCTTATTCGTTTCCAGACTAAGCAAAAGATTGGAGAATTCCATCGTTTTAAACTCGAACTCTACGTCTGGCAGGCGCTTGTCGATCTCGCGAACCAGCTCCACATCATATCCAGTCAGCTTGCCATTTTCATCGATAAAGCATACATTCGGGAATTGAGTTCCTGTACCGACGATAATTTTGCGTACATTACCACTCGCACTTGCCGTCTCGTTGCCACCTGATGTAGCCGTACTACCTCCTGCCGATCCGCCGCTCGATTCACTTACTGAAGCGCAGCCTGATAGCAACAGCGCGAAGGCAAATAGCAATAGCGTGGAGACCTGCAAAAGTGGATGCTTACGGAAGACGTAACGGGTACGTAGTTGACCTCCTGTATCTATTGTGTGTTGATTTATATTAGTGTTTTGATTCGTATTGATGGATTTTGCAGAAGACATGGATTTGAACATACATGAACCACCCTATTCTTATCTATTTAGTCGGAATTATAAATGCATCATTGTCTTTTATGCTAGGTAACGCTTGCTCAGCATTGATTTTGCCACTGTTTAGCAATCGATGCTCGCTTGTACACTTGAAGTTAATTCAGCGCTCTAGTGGAAGTTGGATCAACCTGTAATCGCTGCGGGCTGAGCCATGGAAGGATTGCTTTGACGCTGACTGCGGAAGTAATCCAGATCGCGTAGCAGCTCTGCCATCGCAGCAGTCATATGTGCTGGTTGTTCTTTTAAAGTAACCAGACTCGTCTGCAAGGAGATGCTTTCAATCTCTGGTAGATGGATTCGCACGAGTAGACCTGCTTTCACTTCCTCATGCACACTCAGCCCGGGCAGAAAGGCAATTCCAGCCTGTTGCAAAACAAGCTTTTTCGCTGTCTCTGCCTGATCGACCTGAAAGGCAATTTCTGGTGGTGATTCCATCGTCTCAAATACACGGTGGATGCGTAGCCAATCGAGTGAGCCGCATTCGAAGAATACGAGCTTTTGCTGCTCCAGCGCCGCGATTGAGGTCGGCTGCTCCGTTGCAAAAGGATGATCTCGATACACGTACAGCGAGATCGGATCCTCATAGGACGATACGGTACGAATCGATGGATGCAGCATTTTACGAACAAACGCAATATCCAGCTCCTTACCTAGCAGACGGCTAACAAGCTGATCTGTCGTTGCTGTGACAAGCTTTACATTGGTGTGCGGATATTGCTGCTTCAGCCGTGGTAGCAGCTCGGGAATGACGTAATTGGATACGGATAGTGTACATCCGATCGTCAGCTCCTCTGGTGTGGTGCGAACGGTCTGGATACGCTGCTTGCCCTTTTGCAATACCTGTAGCATCTGCTGGGCATAGGGAAGAAAACGACGACCTTCCTCGGTCAAAATGATTTGCCGACCTAGCCGTTCGAACAGCTTACAGCCAAGCTCCCTCTCCAGCGATTGAATTCGCGCGGTGACGGACGGCTGGGACAGGAATAG
Organism: Paenibacillus hunanensis; assembly: GCF_014645615.1. Taxonomy (GTDB): domain Bacteria; phylum Bacillota; class Bacilli; order Paenibacillales; family Paenibacillaceae; genus Saccharibacillus; species Saccharibacillus hunanensis. The sequence goes on from NZ_BMMB01000003.1 coordinate 296,427, forward strand.
AATCTCTGCCGCCTTATTGAAGCTGCCATAATGATGGATGTACACAAAGGCTTCCATATTCTCAATGTTCACGGTGCATTCCCCTTTCTGCATAATTAAAACTTATTTTCCCAATCATTTAACTTGGTTTTATGTATCATAGAACCAGAGTTAGGCGGTGTCAACGGATTAACTGCCTATCTTCACAGCTGTTTCATAGCGTTAGAGGCAGCCAATCCAGACAGGGCGCGGCTTCTCACCGCTTGTTGCCAGAATGGGAAAATGAATCAGCTTACAGGAGTGACTAGCTACAGATACAGAGTCGATTCCCATCGTTGTCATGTTAGCATCGAAATCTCTGCATAGCATCCTTATAGCCTGATGCAACGCCTACGCTTCCTTACTGATTCACAGGGGTAGCCGTATAGCGATTTTGCGGGATTGGCACGCCCAGATTCTCACGTAGTGTCTCATATTCATAATCCTCGCGATAAATACCGCGCGCCTGCAAAATAGGCACCACCTGCTCTACAAAATCGTGCAATCCAGACGGTAGCTCCGAATGAATAATAAAGCCATCCGCACCGCGCTGCTCAAACCATTCCTGTACACGATCCGCTACCTGCTCTGCGGTACCGATAAAGTTACTGCGTGGTGTCGCTGCTTGCAGAGCAACCTGTCGCAGCGTTAAGCCGCGCTCCTTCGCATCGCGCTTGATCTTGTCCGTGCCACTACGGAAGCTGTTGCTGCCGATATCCTGTAACTCAGGGAATGGCTCGTCAAGCGGATATTGCGAGAAGTCGTGATGATCGAAGAAGCGACCGAGATATTGCAGCGCCTTGTCGATCGTTACGAGACTGGCAATTTGCTCGTATTTGCGCTCGGCTTCCTCTGCTGTCGCGCCGATAATCGGGCTAATTCCCGGTAAAATTTTTACCTCATCCTCACTTCGTCCATACAACACCACACGCTTTTTCACATCCTGGTAGAAAGTCTGAGCGTCCTCTAGCGTCTCCTGTCCTGTGAAAATGGCATCGGCCGAGCGAGCAGCTAGATTTTTCCCATCCTCCGATGAGCCTGCCTGAAAAATAACCGGCTGTCCCTGCGGCGTGCGTCCAATATTGAGTGGTCCCTGCACGGAGAAATATTCCCCTTTATGATGCAGGGTGTGCAGCTTGTCTGGATCGAAGAATACACCCGTCTCCTTATCCCGTGTGAACGCATCCTCTTCCCACGAATCCCACAGACCCTTCGCAACATCCAGGTATTCAGAAGCGATTCGGTAACGCTCTGGATGAGAAGGATGCTCTTCGCGACTATAGTTGAGCGCGGAGCCTTCCAGTGGAGAAGTGACCACATTCCAGCCTGCACGACCACCGCTAATATGATCCAGCGAAGCAAGCTGACGCGAAACGGTAAATGGCTCACTATAGCTAGTCGAGATTGTTCCCACCAATCCGATACGCGAGGTGACGCCTGCCAGAGCGGACAGAATCGTCACTGGCTCAAAACGATTCAAAAAGTGCGGGAGCGACTTCTCATTGATGAACAATCCATCCGCAATGAACACCAGATCGAACTTGCCCTCCTCCGCCTTCTGCGCCTGACGCTTGTAAAAGTCAAAGCTCACACTCGCATCTGCCTGCACCTCAGGATGTCTCCAGGTGGACATGCTGCCTCCGATTCCGTGAATGATTGCACCAAATTTCAACTGACGTTTAGTCATGATCGTCATCCTCTCTGATTCGTTATAGGTTAGATGGTATAAAGATGGTATGAATCTGTAATTGTACCGCTGGTGATAGGCCTAACTAGTCAAGCGAGATTCTATCCTATTCACACCGATTGCTGAATAGGCTGTCCTGCTAACAGATGACGCAGCTTCTCCAGATCAGGCTCCAGCAGAGCCGTGTACGTCGCTCCCTGCCCAACCTCCACGACAGGCACATGCCGAATGCCATATTTCGCTTCCAAAATGTCACGTAGCTCATCATGCCCTGCTACCTCCAGATTCGTATACGCATAGCCATTCGTTTCCAGGTATGTCTTAATCTCCTGGCAAAAGTGACATCCCGTCTTGCTCCAGACGATCACATGGGGATTGGAAGGAGTGGTGAAGCCTTCTGTATTATTAAATGCTTGGGTCATAGGTTATTCCTCCTTAGTATGGGTGGATGTGCTATCGAATTCATGATTCGGAATACTGTAATAAGCGATGCAGGATTACATTTTCAAAATGAGCAAACCCACTATCTCGCTCACGCGGCCGATCCAGTGTGATACGTAGATCCAGCGCCACATGTCCCTCCTCGATTAACAGCACCCGATCTGCAAGTGCCACCGCCTCGCTCACATCATGCGTCACAAGCACCACCGTCAAGCCCTGTTCGATCCAGAGTCGCTCGATCAGCTTCTGCATCTCGATTCGGGTGAGTGCATCCAGTGCACCGAGCGGCTCATCGAGTAATAGCAGATCAGGATGACTTGCCAGTGCTCGTGCTAGCGCCACACGCTGACGTTGACCGCCAGATAATATAGCGGGCCATTCCTTTTCCCGATCTGCCAGACCGACGAGTCGTAATGCCTCACCCGCATGCTCACGACTTTTATCCGGGATGCCGAGTCTGACATTGTCCAGCACCGTCTTCCAGGGTAATAATCGGGCCTCCTGAAAAAGAAAGCGTGTATTCGGTCGCGCCGTCTGCGGCTGGCGTGCAAGCTTACTCCGCTTACGTGTATATTGGCGAAGCGTAGCAGATGATGTCGTCGCTACCGGATCGGCGGAGCGCTGCGCCAGCTCGATCTGTCCACCGGATGGCTGCTCCAGTCCAGCGATCATACGCAGTAGCGTGCTTTTCCCACAGCCGCTGCGTCCGACAATTGCGACAAACTCTCCACGCTGTACCTCTACATCAATGTGCTCCAAAATGACACGCGTGCCAAACTGCTTCTGCACACCCTGAATCTGTAAAAATGGCTTCTGCTCCGTCACAGCCATGCACACCCCTCCTATAAAATCATGATTGCTCGTCTTACCTATTCATTTGCGAGATAACGATGGATTCCAGCGCAGCCAGCGCTTTTCCAGCAGCTTGGCGATGCTATCCGACAGCTTGCCGAGTAACGCATACAGCACAATACTCAGCACGATCACATCCATTTGCATAAATTCACGCGCATTCATCGCCATATAACCAATACCTGAATCTGCCGCTACCGTCTCGGCAACGATCAGTGTCAGCCACATAATACCCAGCGCATAACGAATACCAACAAGAATCGATGGCAGGGCACCCGGCAAAATCACATGCACATACAGCGCGATGCGGCTTAATCCATACACGCGCCCCATCTCGATCAATCCCGGGTCTACCGAGCGAATACCATGAAAGGTATTCAGGTACATGGGAAAGAATACACCGAGCGCCACGAGAAACAGCTTCGCCTCCTCCCCAATACCAAACCAGACAATAACGAGTGGAATGAGTGCCAGATGCGGAATATTGCGAATCATCTGGATGGAGGAATCCGATATTTTTTCAGATAGGCGAGAAATGCCGTTAATCGCTCCAAGTATAAAGCCCAATCCTCCACCAATTGCAAACCCACTCAGCGCACGCTGCGCGCTGATTGCGATATTGCTGATCAGCTCGCCCGTTCCTAGCAAGCGGAAGAAGGCTTCAAGCACCTGCGCAGGTGACGGTAATATCTGACTAGCAAGCCAGCCTGTCGTTGATAAGAGCTGCCAGACTGCAATCAGCAGCACAGGTAGAACAAAAGGTAATAGCCCATGTACAAGTCGTCGCCAGCGCCTAGTATCATCTGTCCTGACCGTGGCCGGAATCGACAACCGCGAACTTGATCCCCTCTGTGCTGTCGGTGTATCCACACTTGGAGCAGACAACGAGCCGGGTAATGATTTGGAAGACATCGGTGCATCCCCTCCTTACTTCTGGATTAGATTACTTTGACTTCGTCTTGTCCGATGCTGGCAGCTGCTTACTTAATGTATCGCTCCAGAACTTACTAACGTCTACTTTGGACGACAGCACACCTGCATCGGTAAATGTATCTGCCACATCCTGCTCGGACGCTATTGCTGCATCCGATATAGCAACGACCTTACTTGGACGCTGTGCCTCACCTTCCTTGAGAGTAGTTAAGGCCTGCTCCTCTGGCTGGTGTGTCGCAGCTGCGGTAATCTTAGCCCATTCCTCTGGATGACTGCGTGTCCAATCATAAAATTGATTGATACGAGCCAGATAATCAGTAATCGCTTTTTTCTTAGCGCTATCAGCAAGTGCCGGATCGGATACGGCAACAAGGAAATGTCCGGATAAAATATCCTTCGCACTCGCTAGCGTTGTCGCTCCATTTTGATGAGCAGAGATAATCGCATTTCCATAGCTTGCCAGCGCATCCACCTTGCCGCTAATTAGCGCACTCAGTCCATCGGCAGTCGACAGCTCGACTGGCTGGATATCCTGCCAGGTTAGCCCGGCATTTTGCAATATTTTCAGCAGGAAGTAATGAGCCGTTGTATTTTTGACAAAAGCGACCTTTTTTCCCTTTAGATCAGCAGCCGTATGGATCGGTGAGTCCTTAGGAACAACGACCTCCTGATTAAGCGTATTGCCCTCCTGCACCGCCACCACTTTAAAATTGCCACCATTGGCTGCCTGTGAAGCAAAGATTGGCGGAATTTCACTCGTCACGCCAAAGTCGACCTGGTTCGCTGCCATCGCCTCCAAAATCAGATTGCCACCCTGAAATACACTGTAGTCGATTTTGTAGGGCGTATTGTCCAGCCCAGCCGCCTTTAGCCCCTGTTCGAGATTGCCCCATCCCGTCTGACCTACCTTGATCACAACTGCGCCTTCGCCACCCTGAGCCGCCGCTGCATCTGCGGATGCACCTGTACCCTGCTGTGAGCAGCCTGCCATAACGATAAGCAGCGCACCCAGTATAGTCGCTAATAATGGCTTGTAAATACGTTGTTTCATGAACATCACCCTTTTATCCATAATTGAATATTGAATTTATTTTCTATTTATATGATAGGAGGACGCTAGTTTATTTAAGCATTAGCAATCGTCTGTACAAGCGTTGGACGTAATGAACGCTGGCTTAGTGTCTGTCCCAGCTCATTAGCCTGAATGATCGCTGCCTGTAATGCCTCTGTCGTTACAGCGAAGTCAAGCTGTGCAGCTGCTCCTTCACGAAGCACCAGTCCCTCCGCGATCGATGTGGCGCTTGGCTGCACATCAGCCGTGATGCCAAGCTGGTCGAGGGTAATCGGTAGATCCAGCTCATGCAGCCATGAAGCGAGTCGCTCTAGCTCTACACCCGACTTTCCTTCCAGCACCCACTGTGTGAGCAAGCCGAAGGCGACCTTTTCCCCATGTAGACGATCATGCGTTTCTTCAATACGGGTGAGGCTATCATGCAAACCATGAGCAATCGCTGCATGCACCGAGCCATCCTGAACGGAGCCGACTAATCCAGCTAACCAGATAATAGCATCGGTCACTTCGGTAAAAGCAGCATCTGGCTCATACCCTGGCTGCCCTGCTTCCTTATATACCGCAGTTGCATGTCGCTCCAAAATATCCAGTGCCAACCTGGCTGTCGCTACGCTGCTTCGTAAAGCAACACTTCCAGCATTTCCACTCAGATTTACTGCAAACTCATACCATTTTACGAGCGTATCGCCAATACCTGCTGCCAGATACCGCGGTGGTGCTTGAGCCAGCAGATCTGTATCTGCCAATACAAGCTCTGGTGAGCGCAGAAGTGGACGATAGCCTGCCGCCTGTCCGCGCTCATCATAGAGAACTGTCAGTGCTGACCATGCGGCGCAGGTTGCTGGAATGGTCGGGATCGTTACAATAGGTAATCCGGCATCCTCAGCAACGGCTTTGGAGAGGTCGAGCACTTTACCACCGCCCACCGCAATAATGATATCTACCTGCAATTGCTTGGCGATTGCGGTATAGGCTCCAATCTCTTCCACGGTGCATTGTCCGGCAAAGGTCTTGATCTCTACTCGAATACCAGCTGCGATCAGCGATGCCTGTAATGCTTCTTCTGTAATCGACAATGCGGTATGACCCCCAATGATAAGTGCGTGACTACCAAGTGTGTGAATATATTCTCCACTTCGTTTTAGCAAGCCTGGCTCATTGTAATAAGCGGCTGGTGCTTTAACTGTTACCATCTGGAAGACCCCTTTTCCTATAAAATATAGTGATCTGATTCTCATTTCTAAATAGCGAATATCATAGAGTGGAATATGCTTAGCATCCATCATACTTACGAACAACTCACATGCTTACGAACAACTTTTAACCATTGATCTGTGCGTCTCGCAGCCATATCGGCTCGCTTTCTTAGTTCACAAGCTTCACCTGTTTTTCATTGCCGATATCTCTTTCATTTCAACCTCTTAACCGATGTCTCATAATTCCGACCTGTTAAGTTGGTTAAATCTTGAATCAAGTCTAGCATCTGCCTTCCAGCAGCGTCAATGCAGACTCTAATCAATAAATTCTATATGTATATCGCAAACTTCTATACGATGTTAAAATTGCTATAGTATACAATGGTACAAGCTTCGACCCTCAGGATAGAAAGGACACTAGCCTATGACATTTCTACAAACGTTACGCAGTAATAAAACCTTATTTCGCCTGGCGATTACAGGTATCCTGCTATATAGCTTCTGGTCGATTTATCAGGAGCAGCCTATGTGGTCATCGATCAGCTATGGCATACCGATGCTATTTTTTGGCTTTTTATTATGGCGTAAGGTACATATGGGCAACGTGGTCGTTGTCATCGCTACGCTGTATTTATTTAGCATTACCTTTATCAATGAATCTTTTGATCCTGACTCTTCCAGATATACGATACCTTTTCTATGGATATGGTTCTCTATTATGGCAGTACGCTCCGCGCGCAATGATCGGCTAGCGGTAGCGCTCAATCTGTTAACTGGAGCCTTGATGCTGGCGATTAGCTATGACGGGAATTTCCCATTTTCACTGCTCATTTCACTACTTAGTACGTATTTTGGTATCCATAGTCTATCGCGTTATATCTCTGTCAATCGAATTAACCGCGACCAATTAAATGAATTGGAAAAAGTACACAGTGAGCTACAAAGCGCTCATGACGAGCTACAGGAAAATGCACTGCAATCGGTACGCTATGCTGCACTTGCAGAACGTACCCGTATTGCTGGCGAGATTCACGATGGGCTCGGTCATCATTTTACCTCGATCATTGTACAGCTACAGGCGCTTAAATGGATGGTACGGCAAAATCCCGACCAGGCGGAGCATACCGTCGATCAATTGCTGGATGTGTCCCGTCAAGGTCTGGCAGAGGTACGAAGCGTGGTCAAAGATTGGTCAACAAGTGAGCACACCTCGGATGAGCTACGGTTACTTGCGTCTCAAGTAGCTGAGCGTTCGGGATTACAATTAACCTTTCACACGGAGGGCGATTACGGTAATTGGGGTGAAGCTGTAGAAAGTATATTGTACCGCATTTTACAGGAATCGCTGACGAATATTGTACGTCATTCTGGAGCTACCGAGGTGAATGTAGATATTGGCGAGTCCGCGGGCTGTGCCCTGCTTACGATTACAGACAATGGCAACTTTCGCGAGAATATGCCGATCAAACAAGGCTTTGGTGTCAAAAACATGATTCGTCGCTGTACGGAATTGCAGGGTGATTGCCAATTCTTACCGACCGCTGGTGGTGGGTTAACCGTGAAGGCAAGCGTGCCGCTGCGACTTCATCAGGCATCTGCTGCTGGAGAATAAGCAGATGCCTGCAAGGTCGAACATGCAGCATTTCAGCGCAGGTGTCATTTTGCTGCATGCTATATAGAATGGAGAGCTACCCATAAACTGCTACCCAATGATCCTCAAGCTATTTCTATCCATAAGTCTGATCAATAAGTGAATCTTTAAGCTGTATAATCAAAATGATGCCACCATGCAACCAAACAAAGGAGCGTAATGATGAATCTACCTCAGCAGACTATTCGTATCATTCTCGCCGATGACCAGGCACTTATTCGCCAGGGCATACGTTATATTCTTGATCTACAGCCCGATATGGAGGTAGTCGCCGAAGCATCGAGCGGTGATGATGCCGTTCGATTAGCAGAGCAGCACAAGCCTGATCTGATGCTAATGGATATTCAAATGCCCGGCATGACCGGAATTGAAGCTACACAGGCGATTCTAACCGCACAGCCTGACATACGGATTGTGCTACTAACAACATTTGATGTGCAGGAGTATGTGATTGATGGGATTCGTGCAGGAGCTTCTGGTTATTTGCTCAAGGATATTGATATGGGTGAAATGATTCAGGGCATCCGCTCCATCTGTGCTGGCGGTGCGATCTATAATACCACCAATGCAGGCAATGCACTGGTGGAGCTAGTAGGACGCCCAATGTCCGTCTATAGCTCCGAATCTGGTAACCATGACGAAGCTCATGATCCGAATCATGCAGCCAGTGTGCATTATGATGGATTGCTAGAGCCGCTGACGGAGCGCGAGCTTGAGGTGCTGCAAGCCATCGCGTATGGTAAACGTAACTTTGAGATCGCCGATGAGTTATATGTATCAGAAAGCACAGTAAAAACCCATGTACACAATATCATTCAAAAGCTCGGTGTAAAGGATCGCACACAGGCAGCAGTGGTAGCGATTCGGCAGGGCTTTGTTCGTTAATCACCAGGTATACGTTTCGTTCATTAATGAAATAATACGAAATAAAGAGCAATCATCCCTGGAGTTTCCTCAGGGATGATTGCTCTTTTCGTATCATTCTATTCTTTTATCTGTATAGTTCTGCTGTTACAAGCCTTATCCTTTAACTGAACCAGCTGTCAGTCCCGTTACGAAGAAGCGTTGCAGGAATGTAAACAGAATCACCATCGGCAATGCCGTAATCACAACTCCGGTTAATAGCATCGTATAATCGGTTACATACTCACCGCGGAATTGCATCAATGCGAGTGGCAGGGTTAGCTTCTCTGTGCTGTTGAGCAGCAGGAGCGGAATAAGCAGGTCATTCCAGACCATGACGAACAGAAATGCTGCCGTCGCTGATAACGAAGGCCCGGATAACGGCAATACGAGTCGCCAGTATATTTTCCATTCGCCGGCTCCATCCATACTGCCTGCTTCCATCATTTCCTTACTCAGCATTTCCATGAATCCAGTCAACGTAAATACAGTCAAAGGCAATAAGCCTGCCGCCGATACAAAGATCAGCGCGGTCAGATTATCCGACCAGCCCAGCTGCCGAACGAGTGAATAGAGCGGTAGCATAATGACCTGCGATGGGATGATAAGACCCGCGACAAAATAAGCAAAAGCAAACTTACCCAGTCGTCCGCCCAAGCGAACAATCGCATACGAGATCAGACTGCCAAGAAACAGTACAATCGCTACCGTAAACAGCGTCACTCTGGCACTATTCCAGAAATATTGTAGCATTGGCTGTGCCTGAAAAATCGTAATAAAATTCTGTAAGCTCCATGGCTGCGGCCAGCCTAGTGGACTGGCATAAAAGCCCTGGCTTGTCTTGAATGAAGAAACAACGACAAAATAGAGCGGTGCTGCAATCAGCAGCCCGTATAAAATCATAATGATGCGTCCGACCCACTTCATGTAGCCCTTCCTCCCACCTTAATAATCTGTGAATTCATCCGGTTCACTCACTGTTTAGCCTGTCGCTCCATCCCGACGCAGGGCGCGGAACTGGAAGAATGTCAAAATGCCAAGCAGGATGAGGAAGATCATCGAACCGGCAGAAGCCAGACCGAAGGAATAATTCGAAAATGCCAGATGATAAATATAGGTCGTCAAAATCTCAGTTGCATAGTTCGGCCCACCATCCGTCATGACGAAAATAAGGTCAAATGCCTTGAACGACTGAATCGTCGTATACGAAATAACGATTGCTGCCGATGGAGCAAGTAGTGGCCACGTAATTTTGCGAAATACCTGCAAGCGAGTCGCACCATCGATGCGCGCGGCTTCAACCAGCTCACCAGGAATCGCCTGTAAGCCTGCGATAAATATAATCATCATCTGTCCGGCATGCGCCCAGATTTGCACAAATGCAATCGAGTACAGCGCAATTTTGGCATCACCTGTCCAGCTTTTCGCTAGCTGCTCTAATCCAGCATGCTGCAAGCCTGTATTGATCAAACCAATCGATGGATCATAAATGAACGACCAGATCAGACCGACCGATACCGAGGACAGAATTGCCGGGAAAAAGTATAATGCGCGAAAAAACACACTTGTCTTCGAATTTTTCGCCAGAATGAGTGCCAGCACAAGTGATACGATCGTCTGAATGACCACAACGACGATCATAAATTTAATATTGTTCAAAAATGCCTTGCGGAAAATAATGCTATCAAAGCTTTCCTTATAGTTCGATATACCGACAAAATCATAGGACGGCGATACACCGTCCCAGTTAGTAAATGAATAAAACAGTCCCGATAAAGCCGGGTATACGAACAAGCCGGTATAGAGCACTATTCCTGGCAGCATGAACAGCCACAGTATTTTACGATTGATCATAAGCGTTACCGTATCCCTTTACTTCATCTTGTTACAGCTAGCGCCGGACATGCAGAGAATCACATGTCCGGCGTTCACTGTTGCTATCCTGTTGATCATCAGCCTTCTATAAGCTGGGCTGAATGATCGAACCTCTTCATTGTCTCCTATCCCAAAAGGCTTATTTACCGACCTGCTGATCGATAATTGCCTGTGCATCCTGTGCGGCCTGCTCTGGTGTTGCACCGCCGAGTACAGCCTGGATCGAGTTCGTAACGGCCTTCTGGTTTTCAGCCTTCAGGATTGTGAAGCGTGGTTGGAAGATCGTTTTCTTATCTGCCCACTCCTGTACAATTTTCAGCTCAGGGCTATCATATTTCACATCATTCAGTGTTACGTTCTGTCCGGTTGCATTTGCATATTGCGCAGCAACCTCTGGCTGGCTGAGATAAGCGAGGAACTTTTTCGCTTCTTCTGGATGCTTGGAGCGACTGTTCACTGCGAGCATGAATGTGCTTGTATGCACGCCTTCATATTTCGCCTGATCCGCAGCTACCGTGATCGGTGCCAGCAGACCTTGCTGTAGCTCAGGATTTTGCTTCGCATTTTGTGTCAGCTGGTAAGAACCACTTGCCAGCATCGCTGCTTTGCCCTGAATAAACAGTGCGCCTGCCGCAGCATCCTTCGTACCGAGTGAGTTTGGCTGGAAGAAGCCTTTGTCATTCAGCTCTTTGAACTGCGACAGTGTTTTCACCCAGAACTCGTCGGTAAGCTTCGCCTGTCCAGCCTCTACCTTGGTGAAAATATCCTCACTTGGCTCATTGTTCATTACCATTGTATTCATCAGCTGGCCCGGACCGATATCACCACCGGCAAATGCGATTGGAATGATACCGTTATCTTTCAATGTCTGGCAGAGCTTCAGGAATCCATCCCAATCCTTTGGCGGTGTCAGATTATATTTTGCAAAAATAGCCTTATTGTAGATCGGCTGATTGTACACAAGCTGATAAGGCAGAGCAAGCTGCTTACCGTCCTGCTTACCTGCGTCGATCAGGCTTGCATTATAGTTTTTCACAAACGATTCACTGCTCAGGTCGGTAAACAGACCTGCTTTAGATAATGCGGCAAACTGTGCACCCGGGAAGGAAGCAAATACATCACCTACCGAGCCATCTGTCAGCTTCGCCTGTGCCGTGGTCTGATATTGATCAGACGTTAAGGTCTGCATATCTACCTTAATGTTCGGATTTTGCTTTTCAAAGTCAGCGATAATCTGCTGGAATGCCTGCGTATCTTCGCCACGCCAGTGAAGAAAGCTAATTGTAACCTTTCCGTCTGCGGCTTGATTCGAGCCGCCACACGCTGCCAGCACCCCGGATACCAGAAGTACGACGGCGAGCAACATTGCCCATTTTGCTGTGATTGTTTTCATGATCTATCCTCCATTTTGGTTAGCATCAAATCGGGCAAAAGCTCCAGAGCTTCGTCAAGCGAACCGGTTCTAACACGAGCCGGACAAACGTCAATTTCCGCGAGCCTATTCCCATTAAGTTAGTAGGAATACCGTGATTTAAATCATAGCAAATTTTAAGAATATCAAACAATGTCAATATGTATTGTTTTTTATTTGTCAAAACGTGTTGTATAATGGAAATTGTAAGCACACATGAAAGGATGATAGCTTGCCTATGGCAAAAGACATTACGATCATTACCGAATATGAGCGCAGCGAACGCTTCCGTACTACTCCTTCCTCGTTTGCACAGGCTGGCGGTCTTACGATAACACAGGCAGGTCGATATCTGCTTAATCCTGATACACGGCGTATTTTCTCGGCGAATAGCACCACTTTCTGGGTCGCTACCCGTCAGGATGGCATGATTATTAAAAACGGACAAAATTATGTATTAGGCAAAAATAACGTATGGTGCGTGCCCTCCCATAGCACTTTAGAATATATTAACAATACAGATGACCCACTGGAAACCTTTTTTATCGGCTTCAACGGCGCTCAGGCTGACCTGCTCGTTCGACAAAGCGGGATGCACGAGGGCTATAGCGAGCTGAGCAATGAATTGTTCGATTGCTTGCTACATTGCTACACTACCATATTAAACACAAAACACGAGCCTGATACCTTCAGCTCTGAATTACGTCGCATGGAAATGCTCTATAAAATGTTTGGTCTGCTCTGCCAGTGTAGCGACAGCCGAACCGATCATACGGAGCATAAACGTCATACTGGCTGGATGGAGGAAGCGATGGATTATATCCATGCCCATTATCACAAAAGCATCACCGTTAACCATGTAGCCGAGCATGTCGGTATCCATCGCACTCATTTTAGCAAGCAATTTCATCAAATGTACAAGGTGCCCCCTGCCGAATACATTCGCAGCCTCAAAATGGAAAAGGCACGTCGTTTATTGCTCGAAACGAGCGACTCGCTTGCTGAGATCGCTTATGCGATAGGATATCCTGACGTATTCTCCTTTTCCAAAGCGTTTAAAAAGTACAGCAGCTTTACACCGAAGCGGTATCGAATGCAATTCAGCTAATAAGCGTAATCTTAAATTTATTCGCTAGTGTGTATACGAACGGTGCAATGTTATTTCTTATTTGAATATGCTCGTTATAGTGTATGCAATACGGCAAACTAAGCAACGCTTTCACCACTAATTAAATATAAAAAGCCCTCCAAACGTTTCATGCTGTACTGACAGCAAAAGGATCGTTTAGAGGGCTTTTTGGTATTTAAACCAACTCAAAAAATGTCTGAGCAACTCACGAATTCAAGGTATATACGATCGTAAGTTTATCTATACAGAAAATGTACAAATCACGCCTATTATAGGCTTGCACTCGGCTCAATAACCGCTTGCTCGAACAGCGCCTGTACATATTCCAGTGCTTCCAGCTCATCTTTACCACGTGTTGTCAGGGTAACCTCAGTGCCGGAGTGAATGATCGTCAGCATCATGCCGAGCAGACTTTTCACGTCAACCTCGCGGCGACTTTCGTCTGGGCCGAAGGCGATGCGGATGTCCGCAGCAAAGCGGGAAGATTCAGTAGCAATACGCAGCAGGTGTGCGCGGTCAAGATTGTTAGGAACTGTAATTTGATGTACTCTCATTTTGTTCATATCCTTTCTCATGGTGGCATAATGGGATGATCTTACTCATGGTGTGAAATCCTATTCAGCCTGTTGAATGATCCAAAAATGATCGTCGTTCCATATTACGGCACTACAGCGCACGACCGACAACACCAGCGTACGGGGACTGCTTCCATACTGAACTGCTTTGCATTCAACAAGCTCGCTATTGATATCATTTACTTTGTTTTACGCCAAATGATACTCTTTTCAACCCTCTAATTTCAACCCATTTTCCACGACTTTACGTTTAAATTTTAATTTTTTTAAAAAAGGTGTAGCCTACAGGCACGAATATGGAAATGTTATCCTGTAGCCCCACTGTTTTAACAGAAATACTGCATCACCGGGCAGCACAAAGCCCCTGCCCGTGTAAGCGCAGAGGCTGTTTTTCGCTAAGCATGGTACTCATTTTATTTACTGCAAGAGCACATTATCATACCAGGTCAATTCGTCTCCACTGCCATTACGCAGCGTGAGCGTCAGTTTACCTGCTTGTCCACTGTGGCTTCCACTATAAATAAAACCGAAATTACGCTGATCACTGCTTGCAAAAAAACCATCCTTGCCGTTCTTTCCATTTTGTACAGCCTGATCAAAGGTAGTAGATTCGTTGTAGCCCGGAGATTCCCACTCCATATTGCTAACACCATAGCCTTTCGGCATCTCCTCTACACGGATGAACAGTTGGCCAGGGCCCTGCTGTACGGTACTAATTTTCAATTCGGTCGTCTGTGGTGTTAGCTCAGGATCTGCATTGTTGCTAGGCTCAGAGCCTGTCCCTGTGCTACCACCTGTCGAACCAGATGAGTCGGAGCCCTGCGCAGGTGCAGTCGTACTGCCCGTAGCATCATTTGCTCCTTCATTACTTTCACTTGAGCCTGTACCTGTGTTGCTATCAGATGACTCTGGATTCATCGTGCCTGTTCCACCAGCGCCTGTAGCCTCAGAGGAGGAATTATCCTCTGCTGCGGGCTGCTGTGTAGAAGGAGCAGGCGTCTGAGAGCTCCCCGACGAGCAGGCAGTGACGAGTACAAGCATACTCGCCAGACCTGCTCCTAGCATCCATTTTGATACGCGATTCATTGATGTTCCTCCACTCTGGCGGCTTTCGCCTGTGCCTGAGATGTTAGCTGAGCTGCAAACGATGTGCAGCGTGCAGTGTAGGACCTACAAATTCATTCAGACGGAAGCCGTTCGCAATCGCCTGGGTAATGAAGTTTTTCGCTTCACCATACGCTTCTTTGACTGTCAGTCCTTTGGCAAGACCAGCAGTTACAGCTGCCGATGTAGTGCAGCCAGCACCATGCGTGAATTCTGTCGCAATCGCATCGACCTCGAACCAGTCAAAGTTTTTGCCATCGTACAGCAGATCCAGCGCTTTGCCTTCTTTTACCTTACCGCGAGTTTTGATAAGCACATGCTTCGCGCCACGCTCATAGATACGCACCGCTGCTTCCTTCATCTGCTCTTCTGTACGAATCGGAGCCGTTTTCGCAAGCTGTGAAGCCTCGAACAGATTTGGCGTAACCAGATCCGCACCAGGAATAAGCAGCTCCAGCATCGCTTCGGTATTTTCTGGTTGTAGCACTTCGTCCGTACCTTTGCACACCATTACCGGATCGATAACGATACGGTTCAGTGGGAAACGCTTGAGATAGTTAGCAGCCAGCTCGATAATTTCTACCGAACCGAGCATACCTGTTTTCACTGCATCAAAGCCGATACCTTCCATTACGGTACGCAATTGTGCCTCCACAACGCCCAGATCAACCGGAAATACCTGATGATTCCAGGTTTTCGGCTCCATCGCCACGATGGTCGTCAATACGGTCATCCCGTACACGCCTAGCTCCTGAAAGGTTTTCAGATCTGCTTGTATACCTGCACCGCCGCTCGTATCCGAGCCAGCTATCGTTAACGTTTTGGGTATAGTCATGGGTGTGATTCTCCTTCGCATCAATGATAGTCTCATTTTAACATAACATGACATGAGAATATACATTTTTCATGAAAATCCAATGGAGTTTCATACAATCGTCACGACTTATGGCGATAAACGAACCCATTGCCCCATCTCATCTTGCTTCGATTTTCCAGCTTCTTACTCCTGTACCGCTTCAGGCTGACGGAACGGAAATTGCACGCCAGTCATCTCTTCTGATACTCGCCATAGCTTGGAAGCTGTGGAATCATTGTATTTGTGCTCAAATGAGCGATCCAGATGCGGATAGCCCTTACGGCTGCCTTTACCATCTGGCCCGATATATTCACCACCACGTAAGGAAGGCTCCACCGCCGCATACAGGGTTGGTAATGCGCCCATATCAGCTGGCTGACTTAACAATCCCCATACAAAGCTCGCCGCCTTACCTGCCTGCTTGCCTGAGCCGCGTGAGATCAGATTCGTATTGGAGACACCTGGATGAGCGGCAATACTGATCGTGGAAGCACCCGTTTCCTGTAGACGCTTTTGCAGCTCGCGAGCGAATAGCAGATTGGCAAGCTTACTCTGTCCATAGAACTTCATCGCACTATAACCGATCTGTGCATTCAGATTGTTAAAATAAATATATCCGCTTCGTGCAGCAATACTGCTCAGTGTCACGATGCGTGAGGACGGTGTATCCAGCAGTACTGGCAACAACAACCCTGTTAAGGCAAAATGACCGAGGTGATTACTACCGAATTGCAGCTCAAAGCCATCCTTAGTACGGCTGAACGGTGGAACCATAACGCCTGCATTATTGATCAGCACATCCAGTGATGTATAGCGCTGCAAGAACGTTTCACTAAAGGCACGTACGCTTTGTAGATCTGCCAGATCCAGCTGCATGACCTCTACGCGAGCTTGCGGATACTCACGCAGCAGCCCAGCCGCCGCCTGATGACCCTTTTCCAGATTACGCACAGCTAGAACGACATTCGCATGATGAGCGACAAGTGCGCGTGCTGTCTCCAGTCCAAGACCTCCACTTCCACCTGTAATGACGATTCGTTTATCCGTTAAATCTGGGATCATATCCGCTGTCCATTGCTTGTACATGATATCCTCTCCTGTCCATTCCATAATATAGAGTGCAATCACTTTATTGCTTTATTGCTTTATTGCTTTATTGCTTTATTGCTAATTCTACTAATTCGGATCGAGTATGCACGTATCGCATCCTCTTTGGTTGGATTACAGGCTCATCTGCTAGCCAGCTGACCTGCTCCAATAGTAATATTACCCATTATACTTCCATCTCTACGCAATAACCATTCTGACGCCTATAGCACTCTTTTATTCAGTATGATAAAAAACAGCTGCCCTGTATGGACTGCTGTTTTCGGTATGAATTACTGTTCATAATAACGAGCCATTTCGATAATCATCGCACCCATACGTTCATTTTCCGGTGCAACAATACGTGTCACGCCCTCCTGCTCCAGTGCTTCGGAAGTGACCTTACCTACCGAGACCGCCAGTACAGTATCATGTAACTGTTCTCGTAGCGACTGCTCCTCACCAAGCGTACGCACATAAGCGAATAGATTACGTACCTGTACCGCCGTTGTGAAGCAGATCGCAGCGATGCGTGACTGCTGAATCTCCTCATAAAGCTGTTCCAATGTGGTTTGCTCGGGTGGAATGTTCAGATAAGGCAACAGCGTATGTACATCCTGTGCACCTTTGCCTTTAAGAAATTGAACCAGCTCCGGTGCAGGCTCTCCATGCAGCTGTACCCAGATACGAGCACCAACCAGATTGACCTCCTCTAGCTGTTCTTCCAATCCGCGCACCGTTCCATCTGAATCGCGCACATCTGGAGCCAGATTCTCCGCCTTGAGTGCATTATAGGTTTTGTAGCCACGAATCGCCAGACGTGCTCCACGAATGGCAGCACGGAACTCATCGCCCATACCTAACCGATCAGCAGCTGCAAATAATGCAGCTGTACCAATCCCCGTTGTGAATATCATCCAATCGGGAGGATATTGTACGAGCATACGTAGCTCCTGCTGAATCTCTTCCTCCTTGAACATCGTCATCCCTTGTAAGGAACGAACCATCGCCGTTCCGCCCTGTCGTTCAATCAATGCAGTCATCTCGTCCAGCTTACGTGAGCCAGCGATAACAACAGTTTTGCCTTCTAACGGTTTGGACACGCCTTCTCCCCCTCGATCTCTATAGCGCTATACAGTGTGGAAGCCGTGCCGATCAGAGCGGACGTTCAACGACAAATGGATCGGTCAAACGTGCATACTCGTTACCAGCAATACGTGCGACAGGCTTAAGCTCATTCGCATGTACATAGAACTTCTCGGCGTCCACCACTTTTTCATCAAAATGATAACATATGATTCGCGCCAGTAGCAGATCATTTGACACATCGCCCGCATCATTTTTAATCGGAATATGCTGCTCTAGCTTGCATTCAAATCGTACGAGCGCTTCACGAATGCCTGGTACAGCTACGCGATCACTCGGTACAGTGGTCAGATTAGTTAGCTCAAGCTCGCTCTGCTCTGGTGGAAGTGTAGCGCCTGTATGGTTCATTTCCTCGGTCAGATGCTCGCTAACGATGTGGATAACCAGCTCACCACTCGCTATGGCATTACGCGCTGTATCCTTCATCTGTCCCTCACGGCGTGCCACCGATACCGATACAATCGGCGGATCAGAAGCAACAATATTAAAATAACTAAATGGCGCTATATTCAGTACGCCATTATCTGTTAATGTACTCACCCAGGCAATCGGGCGTGGTATGACTGCACCGGTGACCAGCTTATAATTTTGAATATTGGAAATCGCTTGTGGATCAATGGTAATCATCGTGTACGCCTCCTGTAATCATTCGATAGTGTAAAGCTGGATTCGATCCTATCAATCCTGTTCATCCTGTTCTTCTACAAATATCTCCACTCTGATCTAGCAAGCTTGCCGCCTATGTTGCTGCTATGCTTGCTTCTCAGTAGATGCACTGCGCTGTAATAGACTCTTGTAATAGACGACGCTATGATGGCTCGCTATGCCTGCTATTCAGCCATGTATACGCCGTAGCATACCAAAATTTTGTCTTTCATAAAAGTCGATGCCCTAGCAGTTTAGCATCATAACAGATAACACTGTATGCATTAAGGCTCCAAGCCAAAAGCAGCTAACGGAACATAATCAGCTTCCTTCATTTACATAACACTGGATAGCTACATACCACCTGATAACTACATACCACTTAATCACGAACACTAAAAAGCATTGATGATCGTATGCTTACCTGCAAGAACACATATAACCGCATACTCATACTGCGACGTCCATTTTAGCAAAATAAAATGCCGTGCATTACAGATACAATCATCTGCGATGCACGGCATGTCCTACCACGGCTATATCTCTAATTCATAAAGATGATATCTCTATGAGATTCAATCTCTATATCATAACTGATAAAATTGAAGCTGATATAACAGTGTATATTCTTCATTCGCACTTCAATCTTCACTCGTACTTCAAGCTTAATTTAATGTGCGGAGCCCTGTGTACCTGCTTGCTTACCAACGCGTACACGCTTGATAAAGATCGAGCAGAGCAAGCCAACTACAGCTAGAATCATCGCAAATACAAACGCATTCTGTACGCCTGTGGTGAAGGCTGCGAGCTGATTCGTTGTGCTTGATGGATCAGCCACACTGCTCAGATAACCACTTTGACCAGCACTCAGAATACTAACCGCCAGCGCCGTACCAATCGCACCAGCAACCTGCTGCAATGTGTTCATAATCGCTGTACCATGCGGATAAAATTGACTAGGCAGTTGATTCAGACCATTTGTTTGGGCAGGCATCATAATCATCGAGATACCGACCATCATGAAAATATGCAACGTAACGATAACCGCAATCGGTGTGGTGGAGTGAATGTTCGTGTACAGGAACAATACTGCTGCCACGACAACCAGACCGATCGTAACGAGCCATTTCGGACCGAATTTATCAAATAGACGTCCCATAACTGGAGACAGGAAGCCGTTAAGCAGACTGCCTGGCAACAGCACCAGACCTGCTGTCAGCGCGCTCAGCGCCATCCCCTGCTGTAGATACATCGGCAGGATCAGCATTGAGGACAGAATCACCATCATACAGATGAATACAAGCAACAGACCAATTGTGAACATTGGATAACGGAATGCTCGCAGATCAATCATCGGCTGTTCCATCCGCAATTGACGGATACTGAACAATGCGAGCGAAATGACACCAATCGCAAGCGTAGCAATTACGATCGGGCTACTCCAGCCACTTCCGCTAGCACCATGCCCACCTGCACTACTGAATCCGTATACGATACCGCCAAAGCCAAGTGTAGACAGTACAATCGACAGCACATCAATTTTCGGCTTTGTCAGCTTGGAGATATTCGGCAGGAAGCGCAGACCGAATACGAGCGAGATAATAAAGAACGGAAGTGAAATCCAGAAAATAAAGTGCCAAGACAGATTCGCCAGAATCAGACCCGAGATCGCTGGGCCTGCTGCTGGAGCGAACATAATGACAAGCCCGATCAGACCCATCGCTGAGCCACGTTTTTCGACCGGGAAAATAACGAGAATCGTGTTAAACATCAATGGCAGCAACAAGGCTGTACCTACCGCCTGCAACAGACGAGCAATCATCAGCACTTCAAATGTAGGGGACATCGCTGCAACGATAGTTCCTGCAATTGAGAACAATAGCGACGTTGTAAACAGCTGCCGCGTTGTGAACCATTGCAGCAGCAGACCCGATACCGGAACGAGAATACCCATCACGAGCAGATAACCCGTTGTCAGCCATTGAATCGTCGTTGGGCCAACCTGTAGCAACGTCATCAGTGGTGTGATGGCTACATTGAGTGCCGTTTCACCGAACAACCCGATAAAACCACTTAGCAGCATAGCAAATAAAATGGGTAACACCTTGTATTGCTTTGTTTCTTGCTGGTTCTCAGTGGAACCTTGATTCATGGACGCATCCACTTTCCCATCCTCCTTGATTGTCTTTCTCTATGTGTAGTATATGCTGTCTAAGACAGGCACAGTTTAGCCGCGACGTTGCACCGTCTTCATGACATTGGACAAATATTGTGCAGCCGTCAGTAATGGCTTGTTATTCTGATTGGTCAGACTGATGATGAGTGCACCCTCCATCATCGACAGTGTCAAAATGGCAGCATTCTCTGCCGCTTCCTCGTCTGCACCCTCTTGCAATAGCTGTCCCGCAATAATCTGTTGCCAGCCTGCAAATACCTCCTGGCAAGCGTGTCGCAATCGATCACTGATACAGGACGCTTCGACCGACGCCCAGAAGCTAAACGGGATGAACCCTGTATATCCGGATTGCTCCGTCTCAATCGCCATATGATATACAAAATCATAGATCGCATCCCCGGTCGTCTCATTTTGAGAAAAGGTCTCGCGAAACTTGTCCATCACATGCAGATTGGCCTTCTCAATACATACAAGCGCCAGTTCTTCCTTACCTTCAGGAAAATAATGATACAGTGAGCCTTTCGGCGTATCACTTTCCTTAATGATCTGGCTAAGTCCGGTCGCATGATATCCCTGTGAGAAAAATAAACGTGCCGCTGTATTTACAATTTGTTCCTTAGCATTGGACTTCTCGCCCAATGAAACCACTCCTTTAACGCATATTCCATCGGTGTTGCTACTGCAATTACATCCGTCCACAACAATTATAACGATTGGTCTATATAATTAAAACGCGAAATGAGCAGAATGTCAATTCATCTACAATTTAAAATATTGCATCAACAAAAAAATGAACCTTTACTGCAAGCCATATCATAAGCTTCCATTGTTAGCCCAGCATTAAATGTAGCCTGCAATTTATTCAAGCGCGCTATGGACTTATTCGCCATTTGCATATATACGCAATTCACGATAAATATCGATAATATCATCCAGCGGCATGCGGACTAACCCGCTGGATGACGGTGCTACAAACTCCACTACATCCTCTGTCGTCGATGGAGATTGAAATCCCCACGGTGCCTGAGGACGCTTACTGTACTTTGTATATACTCCCTTGCCGACAAAGCAGGCGATACGTGGACGATATTGCTCCAGCTTCTCACGCAGCTCGATCCGCCCTTCTGCATATTCCTCTGGCAAAATATCATCAATGCCCCGTGTAGGACGTGACACAATGTTAGTAAAGCCATAGCCCAGCTCCAGTAGATCACCATCCTCCTCTGGATGATACAGACGCGAAGTCAGTCCGGAGCGATATAGAATTTGCCAGAAACGATTACGTGGATTGGCATAATGATGGCCCACCTCCCCTGAACGAAGACTTGGATTAAAACCGATAAATAAAATATTTAGTTGCTGCTGCAAATGATCGGGTATAGCTGGCACGTATTTTGCTCCTTTCGCGTACGATATAACACCATTTCATCCATATCGTTACCATTTTTTTATCTATTTCGACAAAACCACTATACAAAAAATATGACTATAGACCGATATACTTTATCAATCAAGTATATTTCTACTTTTCGAGCATCGTAACCCGACAACCTACAGAGCCTTGAACAGGCACAACACGTGAATATGACCTTCACCATTAAACGAGAACATTAGCAAAGGAATGATTAGCATGATTAAATTAAATGAAAAGCAAATTTATGCTGTCCTTCATAAACAACTTAATCGCAATTTCCCAGTACAAACGATGGAATTGCAATATCATATTGAAGCAGATAGCCGCCTGGTGAACAATGAAGGCGAAGTCGAGCTGACCAATAAGCACTACTGGGTAAAAGTAATGGATTGTGTATACCCTACACACTCTCGTCCAATTCTGATGAGCGAGGTTATCTACTTCCTCAGACAGGAATATATGGATAGCACAATCCGCGTATTTATGAAGCAAGACGTAGACGGTACAGTATCTGCAACCGCAGAAATCTCCTTCCAGGATCATGTTACACTGGAAGCCGAGCAGTTGAAAGCACTGATCGACCTTGCACTCGTTATTAAGGACAAAGAGTGGTTCGACGAGTTGACTCAAATGTACCTGAATATGACGCGTCCATTACCAAGCTCTCTGTAATCTTATTACATCTTCATTGTGATCTTAATTGAAGCTGATCTCGATTGTATTCGTTCAGCTCTGTACTATAGCATGTGCTCCATTCGTCATTAAAGGGCTGTCTCATCGTTCATAAGCGACATGAGGCAGCCCTTTTTCATTCAACCTTCTGCACAAATTTCGATGCTTTTCTAAAAAAATGTTGCTATGATATAAAAGATGGTTGAATACATCGTATACAGCCTTACGCCCCCGGGCACTCTATACATATATAATTAAGGAGGAATCCATGATGGACCCTAATCAACCCCCACACCACTCTCAACCTCCGTATGGCTCACAGCCGCCTTACGGTTATCAGAATCCTTATGATCCTTATGCGTACCGTCCGAACAACGGGAAGGCTATTGCAGCCCTTGTACTCGGCGTCGCTTCCATTGCCTCGCTCTTCTTCTTGCCCGGCTTTGGTGCTATTATCGGCATACTCGCGATCATTTTTGCGATTCTAGCATTTAAGGAGATTCAGCAAACGCATATGAACGGTAAAAATATGGCAGTCGGCGGATTGGTATGTGGGATTATTGGAGTGCTGCTTCACGTCCTATTCGTCATCTTTATCGTTGTCATTATCGGTGTCTCCTTACAGGATTACTCCAACAATGGAGCAGACTACTGGGAGCCTACACTCCAGCAAGATAGCAATTCTGATTTTTACTGATCTACCGTGTATTCTATAGCATTACCCAACATAGCATTAACTACAAAAAGAGGACAGCATGCTGTCCTCTTTTGTATCGTTATGGCTTATGCCTGTGGTACATAGAAACGGATACGAATATTCGATGGATCGGTGATCCACAGCTCTTGTCCATCATATTGCATCGGCAGTCCCGCAGCTTTCACACGATCTGCCACTTCCTGTATTGCCATTTGATCTGGCATTTGCAGTGTGTAGTAATCAATACCTGTCGCATTAGTTGGTGCCTTGGGAGCGCCAGCCCCAGCCCATATATTCAATCCCATATGATGATGATATCCGCCCGCCGAGATAAACAAGACGGAGCGATCATCTGTTAATACAATTTCAAAACCCAGTGTATCTACATAGAATTTGCGAGCTTCATCGAGACTGGATACATGGAAATGTACATGACCAATCTTCGTACCCGCAGGCAATCCGTTCCAAGTCTGTCCTTCTGCCAGCTTCAGCAAGCTTTCTACATCAACAGGCTCCGTACCCATAATGTACTGTCCGCGCTCATCCTTCTGCCATGTCGAACGTGGGCGGTCTGCATAGATTTCGATTCCGTTATGATCAGGATCATATAGATATAGTGCCTCACTCACCAGATGATCGCCCTGTCCGATATTTTGACGATGCTCCACCAGATTACGTAGCGCCAGTCCGAGACTTGTACGATCCGGTAGCAAAATCGCAAAGTGATACAATCCTGCAACCGATTGACGACGAGGGATCGTAGCATTCTCGATCTCTTGAATGATCAGCAGTGTAGTCTGTCCGTCCGCTGACAGCTCTGCCATAGTAGCGTTCTGACGCAACACCTGTAAGCCGATCACCTCTGTATAATAAGCAAGTGAACGCTCTAGCTGGCTAACCTTAATGCTAACAAGACCGATTTCAAGAGCAGGATTAATAACCGAAGTATTCATAAGATAGTTTCCTTTCACTAATTAAATTTTAGTATTAGTTATTGTTTATAAGTATAATAACATTTTGTAAGTAACTATTCAAGTGTAAAATATTGATAAGGAGCAAGCTATACAATAGCTAATTATTTTAATAGCGGAGCCAACAGGAGCTAATAGCTGAAATAACAAAAGCCTCTTCATCTGCCAAAGCAAATGAGAGGCTTTTGTATGTATAACGTATATATAACTTATGTATAACGAAAGATCATTCTCTACACCATCTAATGTAGTGAATGATCCTTCTGTCATTCGTATATGCACATGTCAGGCAATGTAGGCTACAGACATGTAGCTGATTAGTTCATCGGGTCGTTTTCTTTTACGCCTGGATCATTACCCCAAACTGGGCCGCCCTGGTAGTATACAACGATTTTAGCGTTATCAGCCATCGCTGTATCACTGCCATACGAGTAGTCAGAGCTTACGCTACCGGATGTTCTTTGAACAGTAAATGTCATGTTGCCACTCTCACCGCCAGCTGGGATTACGCCTGCTTCTGCATTGAAAAGCAGTTCAACATAGCTATCCGCACCCGATTGTGGCTGCTGCATGTTAACGATATGTGCTTCTACGTTTCTCGAATTGAATGGTACGTTGTTAAGGGATACATTCTTTGCACTCAGTCCTGTACCACCTGTGAAGTAGTAACGTACACGAATGTCGCTCAGGTTCACATCCTGTGTACCTGTATTCAGAATGTTGATCGTTGGGTTGATCGTATTGGAGCCGCTACCGTTAATGCGGGATTGCAGCACGAGCGATTGCTTCACGTTCGCGGATTGCTCTGTTGGTGCAGCAATTGCTGGCATGGACATCTGTGTCTTTTGACCATTTGCCATCACAGCGTTCACCACATAACCGTATACTTTACCATTCATTACGGTAGTATCTGTAAACATCGCATCGGTAATACCTGTGCTCAGCATTGCATAGGTGTTATTTTGTACACTATTATACGTATTGTTCATAACATCATAACGGCGTACTTCGTAGCTGGAAGCGTTTTGTACAGGTGCCCATGTCAAAACGACCTGATTAGAACCAGCGCGTGCAGCCACTTGATCAGGTGCAGCAGGTGCAGCTGTGTTGTCCCATGTAATATCGTTCATCACCTGATTCGTTTCAATTGCTGCGTGTGCATTGGGTGCTGCCAGCAGGCTACTTCCCGCTGTCAAAATCGAAATTGCAAGTACTGCTGAAGCTTTCTTAGACCAATGTACCATGTTCATCATCAACCTCCGTATATTTGTGTGGTGGAATACATGTACTGCATTTTGATGTTAATCATGCTGTTAAGTATTCGGCTCAAAACCTCTATGTGCGGTTGTGCTCGTTGTCCCTCCTTTTGGTGCATTCATTACTGTTTGAACGCGTTCTAACGAGTGCTAAAGCGTTCATTGGTGAGCCATTTGATGGATTATTAAACAGTAATGTTACAAATAAAACACTTACCAAGCTTGAATTATAACATTTTTGTCATCAGTTGCAGATAGCCTTGAAGTTGCAATCGCATTCACGCAGGCAATTCCTTTAGACCTAAACTCTATTCTATAATCTACATAGTAGACCTATAATTATGCGCACCAGCCTTATGTTTGAAGAATATCACGCATTTGTTACATAAATGTATCCAATAAACGGGCGTCGTCCCGTATGATAGAGCATGTATTATGAGGCTAAGCTTGTCCCTTCTGCGATAAACCGTAGATTTAAATTACCCTACAGGATGGTATACAATAGGTAAGAGGTTAAAGCCTCCTTCTGGCATCGTTATAGTATCTTGTTAGCTGTCTTCAAACTACAGATTTATATTGCTAGCAGCAAAAGTAGCAATTACGTTTTTTTGTCATTTTCATAATGATTGGCTCGAAAATGACCGATGTAGTATCTGAATAGTTCATACAATTTATTTTACAGAGATACTATGATTTACCTCACAGCTGGAACATTGTACTGGATTGCTCCGTACTATAATGACTGGATACGAACATAGCGATAAGCAAGGATGTTGAATCAGGATCGAATTCATACTTGTAAGCCGCATATAAAAGAATACTTAATTCAAGCTTGAAGCTATCAACCTAATTGCTAATTATATCGACAAAGGTGGAGTTTATACACTCATGAGAGAATCGCTGCGCAAGCTGAAAATACTGCAATTACTCACTGCCCTGTTCAGGGCGCGAATTATTAAAATACTGATCCCCCTCGTGATTCTAGTCATTATCTTTATTCAAGGACGTAAGGAAATCCAGCATATCAATGTGGCTAGAGTGTTTTTTGAGCTACGTCGCATGCCGGTGTCAGCAATCGTGGAAATCTCACTTGTTGCTTTTATTGCGGTAGCTGCGATGAGTGCGTACGACTATTTGCTGCGTCGCCAGTTCAAGCTTGATGTAGACTGGAAGGCAACGTTTCGTTATGCGTGGATTGCCAATACGTTTAACAATATGATCGGTTTTGCCGGCTTGACGGGGGTTGGGCTGCGCGCCATCTTGTACAAAAAGAGCGGCGTGCCGATCAAAACGATGGGTTCTGCTGTACTGTTCCTGTCACCGATCATTCTGGTCGGATTATCATTGCTCGGCTGGCTCGTTATTATCGGTGTGTTTCCTGCTGAACCATTATTTGATGCACATCCATGGTTGCGCTGGGCTGTATGGGGCATATCACTGTACTTGCCATTCTTTTTGCTCATGCAGCGTTCTTCCCTATTTGCAAAATGGTTCCATAAGGGCGAGGGCAAGTTACCGTGGAATGTCGTCATCGCTTCGGTGATTGCTTCCTTTTTGGAGTGGGCATGCGCCGCTGTGCTGTTCTGGCTGATCGTGTATCATGATCTGGAGCATCTGCCATTTGCCTCGGTCATTGGTGTGTATATCGTTGCTGCTATCGCCGGTATTATTAGTATGGCTCCGGGCGGAATCGGTGCATTTGACCTGACCGCGCTGCTCGGCTTACAGACGCTGGGCATTGATGCTACACCTGCGATTACTGCATTATTGCTGTTCCGTATTTTTTACTTCTTAATCCCATGGCTGGTCGGACTCGTACTCGCTGCCTTCGAGATTAGCCCGAGTCGTCATCAAATGAAAGATATGATTACAAACGGAGTCGATTCATCACGCAACGCCTGGATCAAATTCTGGGGCTGGCCATCACAGTTTGGCTTACTCGGTGACCTGGGTGCCTGGGCACTTGGTAAGCTCGTGCTAGCGAGCGGGATCATCCTGCTGCTATCTGCCGCTACGCCAGGTCTAATCAATCGTCTTCGTTTTATGGAAAATATATTGTCTCTACCGTTAATGCGCTTCTCGGAACAGCTATCCGTTGTAATCGGAATTATGCTGATTGTTGTATCGCGTGGTATTTCACTTCGTATCCGCCGTGCTTTTATCTGGACAGCCGGTCTGCTCGTAGCGGGTGCTGTGTTTACCTTTGCGAAAGGTTTTGACTATGAGGAAGCGATTATTCTGCTTGTAGTCGCCGTCATTTTATGGGTATCGCGTGCTCGCTTTAATCGAGAAAGTGCCATGCTGTCATCACGCAGCGTTGGAATCTGGGTCGTGCTAGCATTCATCTCATCGCTATCGTACTATCTCGTCGGTGCGCAGATTCATCCCAAGCTACTACGCCATCTGCCAGTACGGGCGCAGGAATGGTTCCTGAATCCGCATGAATATGCAGTCACCGCAGTGATCGCTTTTATTAGTGCACTCGTTCTGCTCGCCGCTATTTTCGCATTGCGTCCGAATCGTCATGTGGAGCATTTGCCCGATGCAGCCGAGCTGGAGAAGCTACGTGAGTTTTTGAAGCAGGATAACGGTAATCTGCTCTCGCATCTACTCTATCTAGGTGATAAATTCTTTTACTGGGCGCAGGAGGATCGAGTTCTGATTCCATACTCGCGTGTACGTGATAAGCTCGTAGTACTGGGTGATCCGATTGGAGACAAATCGCTTGTTGGAGAAGCAATTCAGGAATTCCAGCGATATGCGGATCATTACGCACTGACTGCTGTATTTTATCAGGCATCGCCAGAATATCTATCTATTTATCATGAGAATGGCTATAACTTCTTCAAGCTTGGTGAAGAGGCGCTTGTACCGCTCGATAAGTTCACATTATCCGGCAAGAGCAATCAAGGTCTGCGAACAGCGAAAAACAAATCGGAGCGTGAAGGACAGCAGTTTGAAGTGCTAAAGCCTCCTTTCTCGGCTGAGCTATTGAATGAGCTACGCACGATATCAGATGAATGGCTTGGCGATCGTAAGGAAAAGGCGTATTCACTCGGCTGGTTCAAGGAATCTTATATTCAGCAGGCTCCTATTGCCCTGCTCCGTGAAGCGGAAGGACGTATTCTTGCCTTCGCTACACTCGCACCCGCCTACGATAACAATCAGGTCATCTCGATTGATCTGATGCGTCATCTGAACGAAACGCCGAATGGCACGATGGATGTGCTGTTTGTTCGTCTGATTGAATGGGCAAAAGAAAATGGCTATACCTTCTTTAACTTAGGCATGTCGCCGCTATCCAGTGTAGGTGAAAATGCCAATGCACACCGTGAGGAAAAGCTAGCACGACTCGTGTTCCAGTATGGGGGTCACTGGTACGGATTTGAAGGCTTACGGCGTTACAAAGAGAAGTTCTCACCCGAATGGGAAGCACGCTATCTTGCCTATCCTGCCGGCATGCCACTGCCTATCCTTACGATTGATCTAGTACGTCTCGTCTCACGTCGTCCAGCTACGGTAGAGGTGCCGAGCTGATAGACGCAAGATTACCGTCAGCACATAGCGTACTTCTTGACTAGCGTAAAGAAGTCGAATGGCCTCAACAATGTACTGCTGAGATACTGTTGAGCCAACAATGTAATACGATGATGGTTCATGATCTAATCGCAAGCTGAATATGTACGTATAGATGACTATGTATAGCCAATGAATACAAATAGCCCCTTACTTGATCGCGAAGGGGCTGTTTGTATTTTGTCTACGTCTTATGCTCACAATCCCAACAACCAGGTTACAAAGAACTATCTATTTTCTGTCTTGATATAGCGCCAGATGCATATTTATCTTTATAGTTAAACAACTACTTCAACGTCAAAAAGCCCCGTATACCGTCATTATGCTCGGTATATGGGGCTTTCCATTACTATACATGATAGAGCTCAAATGAACACATACGCGCCCAAACATCATAAGCAGCTATGCCACCTAGAGAACGAGGCTTGTATACATAACTGCGTACATCGCTTCAATATAATTACTTCGCCTTCATTTCCACGATTGTTCTAACCATCGTAGAAGCATCATCAGGAACAGGCTTTTCGGTATACTTGAAGGTAATCTCAGAGCCTTCTTTTAGCTTGCCTGCTGCATCTGCGATGCTATCAGTGAGCTGGTATACAACTGGCTTGCCATCTACCATAATCTCAGCAGAGTGCTCATCTGCCAGACCTGAGAATGTACCGCTGGCAACATGCGTAGCTGCTGCGTCATCTCCTGTAGATGTGTCCGTTGTACCTTTTGTTGTTCCTTCGCTTGTAGTACCCGTACTTGTCTCAGGAGATGCGGTGCTCTCTTCTCCAGTTCCAGCAGAGCTGTTATCTGCAGGAGTTGTCTCGTTCGTATCCTGTGGCGTTGTCATTTCGGTGTCTGTGCTGCCGTTCGTATCGGCTGGCGCTGCTGCGGGTTGCTGCTCTGCCTTATTACCACAGGCTGCAAGCAACAGAATTCCCATCAATAGCAGCAATGCAAGCGGACTCCGTCTGATCCATGATTGAATATTTCGTTGCATCGTAAATGCACCTCCTCAATAGTGTAACGCATCATGCCCACAAAAGTTGCTTTTTAATTTGGCAACCAGGCAAAAGAACATCCACTAGCATCATACCAGATTCTATGCAGCGAATAAAATGTTGCCCATAGGCAAAGACGCCGCCCATATAAAAAGGGATCGTTCACCCGGCATTGCTATCTAGCCGGAGCGACGATCCCTGAAATGGATATAGTCTATACGTAAAATTAAAGCTTTTCATCCGGCATGATGCCTTATCGCTTATGGGATAAACTGTTGTACAATCTTCACGATTTCACCGTTTTTCACTGTGATGTGGTACGGGAACACCGTTGGATCCAGCATATCTGGCTTTTGGAAAATAGCTTTCAGCTTGGACATGCTTACAGGCTCATTCCATTTAGTATCGATATCTTCCCAGCGACCTGTGTGATCATAGATCTGCATCAGCACATCCGCGCTAGCTGGAGCGGTATAATTATAAGTACGAGTATCGTCATTTACGATGTAGTAATCGTCTGGCGCACCCATATCCGCATTTTCAGGATTGTCTTTAGCAAACATTTTGTTGGCAGCTTCGCCAGTGTACCAGTTGATCGGATCAATCGTCAGCTTGTAGCTTCCGTTGTCGTCACGATCGATTTTGTTAATAAATACAGTGAACGTTCCATCCGCAGGTGTTGTATCACTGTAAGTATCCTTCGCTACACTTGTTGTTACCGTAGCGGCTTGCACGGTTTGAGCTTTTTCGATTCCCCCTGGTGTAGCTGTACCCACACTGGCCGACGTCAAAAAGATCAAAGAAGCAGCACCTGCTCCCAGTATTCCCATCATTGTTTTCATCATCGCTGCATCTCTCCTTCTCTCAATGGTCGATCAGTCTGGCAACTGCCAGGAAACTTCATTACCATTTTCGATATGTTATGGTTGGTGTAAAAAGCGGACAAAGCATTCGTTCTCGCTTTTCGGTAAAGCATTATGCCTTCATTGTTACTAACGTATCATCAGCCTTAAATGTTGCACCGCTTGTCGTACATGTTGCTTTGTGGCTGTAACATGTATTACCCACAACATTCATCACAAGAACCATTCAAAATTTTCCAGTTTCCCTTTACTGACAAGCGTTTACCTTGCTTCCCTTACGCTTCAATAACTTGAAAAGTCGAACGATTTTGAACCGTTTCTTGCTTTCACATGACTGCTGAGCAACTTGCTTTATGCTCTCACTATACACTGCTGTGTGCGACAATTGGTTGCAATAATGTAAATTCTGATTTACAAAATTAATACCAGGTTCTAAAACCACCCTCTAAATCAGGATTAAGTTCTTCAAACAACGATTAGTCGCTCTTTTATATTGATTTTAGCTAGCTAAAAAACTTTATATTCAGTGAATTTATTTTACTGTTTTATCTCAGTTAGCCTCTACATTTATCGTGTTAACATTTACATGTGGCATTCATATTTAGCATATCGTTTCTATTATCATGCACTATTTTAAAATAGTTCTCTATGACGGAGATATGATCCCCCCATAAGACTGGTATCTAATCAAACCATCGGTTAAGCCAATTAGCATATTCTATAATGAAAAAGCATATAACAGTATACTCACACTAGTCTGCATTAACATTCTTACATTCTCCGATTCGTCACCGTCGTTAAGGTTAATATAGTAGTGGCAATGACCACACCCACAACGATAGAGGAGGATGAACAGCATGACAGAACAACCGCATATCGTAAACAAGTCTGGAGAAGTGGCAACTGAAAAGGTCGAACCGGTGATGAATCGGATCAGCGACGAGCGTAAGCAGCAGATTTTGGATGATTTTGAGAACTTCCGTAGCTATCTGGGCAAAAGAATCCATATGGCTGAAAATATTGGCTTGAGCGAGGAAAGCATCGCTAAAGTAGCACAAAAGATCGCCGATTATCTCGCCAAGCACGAAGAACCGCAAAACAATGAAGAGCAGCTACTGTATGAGTTGTGGAAGGTCGGCAATGAAGAGGAACGCCATAAGCTGGCACATATGCTGGTGAAGATGGTGAAGGAAAAAGAAGACAAGTAATGGAATAGCTGGTATAGGGATATTGCATCGCTTTTGCACAGTAAAGGCTGTGAATGACGAAGGATCGTATTCGTACATACACCTGCTGTATACGCAGTGAGCCTTTGCGCTGTTTGATGCTCATCGTTTGCCAGCACCCATAGACAAAAGTCTTACTAATACATCTGCAACACAAACACGCCTCCACATTATAGTGAAGGCGTGTTTTGTTATTGCCTTGATGCAAAAAGGCTAACGATTGCGATAGCCTGCCCGCGGCCATATTTTCGTTTCCATACGCTCATACCAGTAGATGCCTAGCTCAAGTAAGCTACTTGCCAGTGAAATCCGTGTAAACAGACGATGCACAAGTACCGAGATCAGAATACCAATCAATGCGCCTGCCAGCACATCGCCCGGATAATGAACTCCAGTCCATACACGTCCAAGCGCAATGCCCGATGCTGACAATAGCCATACCCAGCCTGCACGACGACGGAATTGCCAGATCGTCATCGCGATCACAAAGGCGCCTAACGCGTGATTACTCGGAAATGAAGCATTCGCTTCGTGGGATACAAGCTGAATCGCATCCAGCGTGACAAACGGTCGATCCCTGTACACTAGCTGTCCTAATATCCAGCTTGCCGTAAAGCCTAATAGAGCAGAGACGAGCGCCTCACTAATCATACGCCGATCGGCACGAGCTCTCGTAAACCAGTATACAACGGCTCCAATCATAAAAAACAACACTGCATATTTGGATAAAAACACCATAAACGGATTCAGAAAAGCGAGTCGCTGTGCGCCGCTGTTAATCCACAAAAATAGCAGTTCATCCATATGTTCCACAGAATGCCTCCTTCTGCCGATCTCTGTATCAGCTGATGTAGTCGTGTGCATATGTAATGCCCTGTAAAATTGTAAAGCAGTATAGTGGTTATTTCAACTTTACGTAAACTTATTGTAAATTCTATGTAAAATCAAGCTTTTCATTCGCATCCTTCGTATAAAAAATAGCTTGTTATATAAAAAGCATACCTGAGCAGATGATTGTACCTGCTCCAGTATGCTCTTGCTTTTAGGGTTTACTTTTCATTGCTTATTCTTTGTTCCTTATTGCTTATTGCTTGTTCCCGATTCCTCGCTCTGTACTCTACACTGTTGTTTTTTGCTGCTCATCTGCTACTCTTAACTGTCGAAGTGCTAAGTTCTCTAATTTACATCCTAATTACATTTCAAAAGAATCACTGCATACGTTCTTGACCACCATCATTCTCTATTATCATTTTAAGCATCATTTAAGATCTTCTAAGATCTTTTAAGACCTTCCTACATAAAGAACATTTAAAGCCCTGCTACTAGACGCTTGGAGCGCATGCTACCTTCCTTCAATACCTGCTGTTCATCCAGCGTCAATAGCTCGCGCTTGTGCATGAGTACCTGCCCATTCACAATGGTCGTATGCACATCAGCTCCGTTTACTGCATAGGCAATAGCAGAGATTACATGATGCAAAGGCTGCAAATGTGGCTTGTTCAGATCGATCAGGATCAGGTCTGCCTTTTTACCGATTTCAATCGTACCCACCTCATGGTCAAGCTGTAAGAGGCGTGCGCTATCAATTGTAGCCATTTGCAGGAAACGATAGGCAGACTCTATCGCAGGATCACCATAGTGTAGCTTTTGCAGAAGTGAAGCTGCACGTATACCGGCGAACATATCAAGTGTGCTGGCGCTTCCTGCTCCATCGGTTCCAAGTCCAACGGTGATGCCTCGACGCTGTAGCTCCAGTACAGGTGCGATTCCACAGCCTAGCTTCATATTGCTAAGTGGATTGTGCGAAATTCCACCTCGCATCCCTTCCAAATAACTCATATCGTGCTCACTAATATGCACGCCATGTGCGAGCAATACATGCAGCTGCTGGAATAAGCCTAGCTCATACAAATACTGTGTCGGTGTTTGACCGTAGCGTTCGTCGATCTGTGCCGTTTCCTCTCGCGTCTCAGCCAGATGAATGTGTATAGGTAATCGATAGCTTTCCGCTAGCTGAATGACGGCTCGTAGCTGATCAGGTGGACAGGTGTATGGAGCATGCGGGCCAAACATCGTGGTAATTCGTCCATCTGCACCTCCATGCCAGCGCTCCACCAAATCGACCGCCTCCTGCATACGCTCCTGTACACGGTCATCCCCAAACACTAATCCTCGTGTCAGCGATGCACGCATTCCAGTTTCTTCTACAGCATGTGCGATCTGATTCATATGAATATACATATCGGCAAAGGTCGTTGTACCTGAACGAATCATCTCTGCCATTGATAGCTTGCTTCCCCAGTAAATGTCCTCTGGCGTCATTCTCGCTTCAGCAGGGAACATTTTCTGCTCCAACCAGTCCATCAACTTCAGATCATCTGAAAAGCATTTCAGCAGATTCATAGGCGTATGCTGATGCGCGTTGATCAAGCCCGGCATGACCGCCATCCCCGATGCATCTATCGTACGATCAATAGTTCCCCATTGCGCGATAGCCTGCTCCAGCTGCTGTCGTTCATCCTGCTGTAAACCATATACACCGAGGATGCGATCCTCCTCAACCAGAATATCTCCTACAAAAACATCCTCTTCCCCACGCATTGTAATAATCGTCGCCTGCTGAATCCATAGCTTCGCACTCATCGCTTATTGCCTCCCTTGTTCCGCAAGCCCTTTTAGGCTAAGCGGTGTTAGAGATAGCATATACATTGACGTTACGTTAAGGTCAATCATTTAAATTATGATTTAAATGATGAAGGATGATAAAGGTTACTCTCATAACAAAAAGCCTCTGCGTATAGCTCGCACAGAGACTTTTGAGATACAACCTATCAATAAAGGCATTTCAATATATTAGGATACGTGGGCTATTACTTTACTGCTACAGGCTGCTGCTCTAGCTCCTTATTTTTCTCCTTGAATTTCTGGTTGTGCGAGGATACATAAGCCTGGCTGTGAGCTTCCGGATCAAGATAGCGCTTCGCAC
Source organism: Paenibacillus hunanensis (assembly GCF_014645615.1). GTDB lineage: Bacteria > Bacillota > Bacilli > Paenibacillales > Paenibacillaceae > Saccharibacillus > Saccharibacillus hunanensis. Next base: position 331,839 of record NZ_BMMB01000003.1, read on the forward strand.
TGTTGACCGCAGTACCACCATCCACCAACGCCCCGCTGATCAGACGTAGCTTGCCATCATATTGGATCAGGTCACCTGCTGCGAACACGCCCGGAATATTCGTTTGACGTGCTGCATCCACAATCGGCATATTATATTCACCCAGCTCCAGTCCCCATGCGAGCATCGGACTGAGATCAGTCGTCAGACCGTGATTTACGATCAAGGCATCTAGCTCCAGCGTGCGTGTTTCTCCAGTCTCCACATGCTTGATCGTTACGCCTTCAACCGATGCTCCGCTTCCGTGCAGACCTGTTAACTCGTAAGAGGTCAATATTTCATGACAGCTTTCCTTCATACGCAGTACATTGCGCTCATGACCACCAAATTCCTCACGGCGATGTACAACCGTCACGCTTGCAGCCAATGGTTGAAGCGCATTCGCCCAGTCCACTGCGGAATCCCCACCACCGGAAATAACGATATGCTTATCACGGAAAATGGCCAGTTCCTGCACCGTATAGTGTAAATTGGTTACTTCGTAGCGATCTGCGCCTTCGATCTCCAGCTTGCGCATTTTGGGGATACCATGTCCCATTGCCAGGATGACGGTACGGGTATGATGCTGTTCCCCTGTATTTGAGGTCAACAGCAATGTGCCGTCTGATAAACGATCCAGATTCATAATTTGCTGATTCAATACAATCGTTGGTTCAAATACCATCGCCTGCTCAGTCAGATTACGAATTAACCCTTCGCCGCTAATCGGTGGCACGCCGCCCACATCCCAGATGATTTTTTCTGGATACAGCAAAATTTTACCGCCAAGCGTCGGATTATATTCAATGATTTTCGTTTTCATATCGCGCATACCACTATAAAAGGCACTATACAGTCCTGCCGGACCGCCACCAATAATTGTCACATCGTACAGTTCCAGATCCTGCTTGCCCGCCATTCGCAAAGCCCCCTATATCGTTACCGCCGTGAAGACAGTTCGTTTATGTTATATCGCTGTTTTTAAATGATAATGATTATCATTATAAGTTATGCTGGAATGAGATGCAATGCTTATCTCTATTGTTTTGGGTATGAATAGGTATGTAGTGTGCAATTGCGGTATTTTTGATATGCTGGTAGTACCGTGTATTTGTTCATGGACAACTCTTATAAGGTGGGAAGCTGGGAATGTTGGACTTTTATTCGCATTTTTCCTGGATTTTGCTCGTAATCAACTTATTTCTGGCATTATTCATTGTTTTTCTGGAGCGACGTAATATCGGGGCAACCTGGGCATGGCTGATGGTCTTGCTATTCATCCCGATCGTCGGCTTCATCGTATACCTCTTCCTCGGACAAAATCTTAGCCGGGTCAAACGTTTCCGGTTACGTAAAGAATTCCGCTCGATCATCGAATCGGTCGTTAATGATCAACGCGCCGAATTTGAGGACAAAAAATTTCGCTTTAACGATGCCTCGATTAGTCAGTATCACGAGCTAGTACATCTGCATCTGATCAGCAACTACTCTCTGTATACGCAGGACAATCAAGTACAGATCTTCTCCGATGGTGTGAAAAAGTTCGATGCTCTGTTCCGCGATATTGCAGCAGCCAAGGAATACATTCACATGCAGTATTACATCATCCAGCGTGATGATCTCGGACGACAGCTCATGGCGGCTTTGACCGAAAAAGCGAGACAAGGGCTTACGGTTCGCCTCGTATATGATGCGTGGGGTAGTTCCAAGGTTAATAAAAAGTTTCTTCAGGAATTTCGTGATGCTGGTGGACATGCAGCCGCCTTCTTCCCACCTAGTATTCCGCTTATTAACTTCAAGGTAAATTACCGGAATCACCGCAAAGTCGTCATTATTGATGGAGAATGCGCCTATATCGGTGGCTTTAACGTAGGTGATGAATACCTTGGCCATGTGAAAAAATTCGGCTACTGGCGCGATACGCATCTACGCGTTGAAGGCTCCGCTATTTTGCAGTTGCAGACTCACTTCCTGCGCGACTGGCATCTGGCGCTCAATACACCAATGGATCGAGATTATTCCCTGTTCGCAGTATCCAAGCCATTTGAAGGTAATATTGGCATGCAGATTGTATCCAGCGGGCCAGATAGCAGCCTGGAGACGATTAAATATTCTTACATCAAAATGATCTACGAAGCGAAAAAAAGCGTTATGATCCAAACGCCGTACTTCATTCCTGATGAGAGTATGATCACCGCGCTCAAATCAGCCATTTTATCCGGTGTACAGGTGTCTCTGATGATTCCTAAGCGTCCTGATCATCCGATGGTATACTGGGCATCGTATTCCTATCTACAAGAGCTGCTGGAGCTGGATGTTCATTGCTATCTGTATAACAAAGGCTTCCTCCACGCTAAAACAATGGTCATCGACGGTAAAATCGCTTCGGTCGGAACTGCCAATATGGATATTCGTAGCTATAAGCTGAACTTTGAGATCAATGCAGTCGTCTATGATTCGAAAACAGCTACAGAGCTACAAGAGCTATTCCTACAGGACATTAAGGATAGCGATGTGCTGACACTGGAAGGCTACAGAACACGTCCGTGGTATCGTAAGGTGATTGAATCATTTGCTCGCTTGTTATCTCCGATTTTGTAGAGATTGGTGGGGTTAAGCTGTTAATACGAAGGTTAGAGATTTTTTATTTTATACGTATGATAAATAGGTGATAAATCCGTAAATAGTAAGATGCCGCACGCTCGTTATGAGATGCGGCATTTTTATTTTTTTCTATTATGAATTTTTCATATCATGTTTTTTTATAAATTTATCAATTGACTTGCTTCATCGCTCTTTGCTGAATGGATGGTGAAAGGAGAGGCTTTAAGCTCATCTTTTTTATCTATCAAAATAGATATCATCCATCACAGATAGCGAAAATGGTATTGCTTCCATGCTATTGTAAATGTTCAACTTACGTTCCAGCACGTTAATCTCCTAGCACACGTACAGGCTCTCCTTTTAAAAACTGCACAATATCCTCTACCGCATCCTCATAAAAGGAACGGTAATTATCATCGGCTACATAGCCAATATGCGGCGTTGCCAGTACATTCGGTAACGAGCGCAGCGGATGATCTACAGGTAAAGGCTCCTGTTCAAACACATCCAGCCCGGCTCCTGCAATCCGATAATGCTGTAGCGCCTCGATCATCGCAGTCTGGTCGATCAACCCTGCACGCGAGGTGTTAATCAAATACGCGCCAGGTCGCATATGTGCCAGCTCCTCTGTACCGATCAGATGGCGAGTGCGCTCGCTTAGTACCATATGAACAGAAACGATATCGCTTTGCTCCATTAACTCGTTTAATGTAGTACATGCCTCCACCCCTGCTTCCTGCGCACGTTCAGCAGTCAAGTTGGGACTCCATGCGATGACGCGCATATCCATCGCCTGCGCAATCCGTGCCATCCGCTTGCCAATATGACCTAAGCCGATTAAGCCTAGCGTTTTACCGTATAACCCCATCCCTACTGTCGTCTGCCAGGCTCCACCTGTGCGAAAGGCCTCATTCTCTGCAACCAGATGGCGGGTAAGTCCAAGAATGAGCGCCCACGTTAATTCAGTCGGTGCGGCTCCTCTTCCTCTTGCACCACAGACCGTGATACCAAGTCGCTTGGCAGCTTCGATATCAACCGAAGCATTGCGCATCCCTGTCGTCACGAGTAGACGTAGCTTCGGCAGCTGCTCCAGCACCTCTGCCGGAAATGGCGTACGCTCACGCATAATCACGAGAATCTCGCAGTCCTTTACGTTGTGGATTAGCTCTTCTGTCGTTTCCAGTGGATTCGAATAGATACGGGTATGCACTTGTCCATCTAATACAGACCAGTCTGCCATCCGTAAAGCCACCTGCTGATAATCATCTAAAATAGCGCATTGAAGTGTCATCTTGATCCAACCTTTCGGTGTAATATACGAAGCTTGTCCGATAGCTTAAACTGAAATGATCGATCATTCGGCTACGATATACTCCTGCATGATCCAGATCGTAATTCTGCTGTCTATTATACTCTTAATTGATTAGCAGCAGGATGGCAGATGATGAAGATGTTTTTAGCTGACTAGTGATGAGCATGATCTTTTAGAGCTATATGACTGACTTCGTAAATTGTGACTGCGTAGATGGTACATAGTCCAAGTAGTATCTAAAAACTCAATCGATGGAGCATACTGTTCAACTCGCATACTCCTTTTAACCATATGTCAAAAGGTAAGCTATTGGGCTTAGGAAATCATTTTTTCATTGAATCTCGTCTTAGGAGATCACTCACACTGGAAAAGAAAAATATAAATTCTCTTTAGCAAAAAGTACAAAGAAATAGAGTATAATTGGGAGTTTTCAGACACGTCCTAGATTTAGGAGGGAATTATAATATACAAAATGTAATATAGAACGTCATCACACGAATATCGAACCAAATGAAGCTGTACATAGACACGCTCCGTTGTATAGCCAAAATAAGACTCCTTCCAGCTGAGGAAAGGAGCCTTATTGGCAATGGGATAGTATGGTATAAGATCAGGAAGTGAAACGAGGTAACCAATCACCATGCGCTTCGATCAGATCATCACACATCGCAACGATATCGTCCATCGATAGCTCAGCAGCCGTATGTGGATCAAGCATAGCCGCGTGATAGATATGCTCTTTCTTGCCTGTCATGGCAGCTTCAATCGTTAGCAGCTGTGTATTGATATTCGTGCGGTTCAGTGCCGCAAGCTGTGGTGGTAGATCGCCGATATAGGTTGGGCTAATGCCTGAACCATCAACCAGACATGGAACCTCCACACAGGCCTCGCGTGGCAAATTCGTAATCAGGCCCGTATTCATCACATTACCGCCGATTTTGTAAGGACGATCGGTTTCCATCGCTTCCATAATATGCGATGCATATTCCCGGCTGCGTGTATGCTGAATATTTTCGCTGGCAAATAGCTTTTCGCGCATTTCCTTCCAATCTGCAATCTGATTCACACAGCGGCGTGGATATTCATCGAGTGGAATATTGAAGCGTTCAATTAACTCTGGATAATTGCGCTTAATAAAGTATGGATGGTATTCCGCATTATGCTCGGATGACTCGGTCACATAATAGCCAAACCGATGCATCAGCTCATAACGAACCATATCGTCATGCTGCTCCTTTTGCTTTTCACGTGCCAGGCGCTTGATCTCTGGATACAGATCCTGCCCATCTCGCGTGACTTCGAGCAGCCATGCCATATGGTTGATGCCCGCCACCTTAGCCACAACGCCCGTCTGGTCAATCCCCAGTGCTTCAAACAGATGCGGTACACACACCTGTACACTATGACACAAACCGACCGTTTTAATACCGCCATGTACATTCATCACATTCGTCAGCACAGCCATCGGATTAGTGTAATTAAGGAACCACGCATCCGGACAGACTTCCTGCATATCGCGTGCAAAATCGAGCATGACCGGGATTGTACGCAGATTACGGAAAATACCGCCAATACCGAGCGTGTCGGCAATCGTTTGACGCAGACCGTACTTTTTCGGAATTTCAAAATCTGTAATAGTGCAAGGATCGTAACCACCGACCTGAATCGCGTTGATCACGTATTTCGCTCCGCGCAATGCTTCTTTCCGATCATGATACACCTTTACAGAACAACGACTTCCAAGCGAGCTTGCCATACTTGTCAGCAAGCGCTCGGAATCACTCAGACGCTCTGGATCGATATCAAACAGCGCTAATTCAAAGTCCTGCAAGGCTTCCGTCATCATCACGTCACCCAATACATTTTTCACAAACACCGTACTGCCCGCACCGAGGAATGTAATTTTATTCATTTTACTTTCAGCCTCCCTGAACATTGGTATATCCCAACTATAGGCTGAAAAGGTGGTTTCTACTATGGTTCAAAGCATTTGAAAAATGGTATAATGCGATATTTATTCTAGAATTTTTAGCTTTAATTTCTAATATACAGGAATATATCCCTTGACCTCTTATATGGTTCATCATTGTAAAGTCTTACTTCCTATCTGTCTTAACTATTTACAGCTAAATACCTGATAAATACGAAACACAAACAAAAAATTCCATTCCCCCTCTTGACCTTTTCCAAAATGGCTCCTATAATCGAGAACCAATAACACATTTTGGCGATGATCGGAGACAAGATTCCCTGCTGTGCTGCTCAGAGAGAAGAGCGATTGCTGCGAGCTTTTCCAGTTAACGGTTGAGGAATTACCACTCTGTAGCTGTAATCCCGAACTTGAGATGAATCGTTTGACGGTATGATGGAATAACGAATAGATGCTGGATTGCCGCTGTTAGTAAGCGACTGCCTAAGGTGTCTGGTCCCAGACTTATGCAGTTCTTACTCCCCGCATCATTATCTATTCTGCCATTCAGCTACCACTCGATGTTGCGATTCCGTCCACATGATTAGGAATTACCGACTCATCCTCGTTACCGGATGCCAATGAGGGCCTACGCTCCCGGTGTGAACACTGCTATGCAGATTTCGCTGGAACGTCAGGCTGAACTAGGGTGGAACCACGAGCCAAGCGCACTCGTCCCTGCTGGGACCTGTGTGCTTTTTTGCGCTTTCTATTCACTTTACATCATTGGAGGTTTTATCTATGTCAAATCTGCATCCATCTGCTAATGCTCCATTCAAGCCACAGTCTCCTTCTGCTGCACCTCATGCTCATGCTTCTGCTTCAAGTGTTAATCACTCCAACGAAGATATTCATTCCGCTGCTGCATCTGATGAAATTCAAGTACAGCTACCTAACGGCTCTATACGTCTCTATCCTGCGGGTGAATCCATTGCCTCGATTGCACGATCGATTAGTCCTGCACTGGGGAAAAGTGCTGTTGCCGGTCTATTAAATGGACAGCTTGTTGACATCAGCACTCCCATCCTTTCGGATGCTCGGCTCGAAATTATTACTCCTGCTCATGAAGCAAGCTCTGCCATCTATCGTAGAAGTGCGGCTCATCTGCTCGGTCAGGCGGTGCAACGTCTATATGGCGTCGATGGGGTAAAGTTTGGCGGCGCGGCTGTAACAGAGCAAGGCTTTTATTATGATGTGGAGTTGAAGCATTCCCTGTCTGAAGCGGATTTACCAGCGATTGAGCAAATGATGAAGCAGATTGCATCGGAACAGCAACCGCTGCAAAGACGCGTCATCGAGCATACTGAAGCGCAAGAGCTATTTCATCCGGCGCAGCAGCCGTATCAAGCCGAGCAACTGGAGAATGAGATCGCTCAAGGAATAGAGTCTGTTGTCATTTACCAGCAAGGCGATTATGTAGCTCTGGAACATGGGCCACTCTTATCCTCTCCCCAGCGTCTGCAAGCCTTTCGCTTAATGAGTGTGGCGGGTGCATACTGGCGTGGAGATTCATCCGGTCAAGTCCTGCAACGCATTCAAGGCGTGGCTTTTACAGATCACGCTGAGCTGGACGAGCATTTGCAATGGTTACAGGAAGCACGCCGACGAGATCATCGCCGACTTGGACGCGAGCTCAAATTGTTTATGTTTTCAGATGAAGCACCGGGAATGCCCTTTTACTTACCGAAAGGCATGCTACTTCGTACAGAGCTGGAGCAGTTTTCTCGTAAACAGCAGCTCCAGCGGGGCTATGAGGAGGTGCGGACTCCATTTATGATGAACCAGCAACTATGGGAACAATCCGGGCATTGGGATCATTATAAAGACAATATGTATTTTTCCGAGGTAGATCACGAGCATTTTGCCTTGAAGCCGATGAACTGTCCGGGGCATATGCTGATTTATAAAAATGAACTGCGTTCGTATCGTGAGCTACCTATGCGGATGATGGAGTTCGGACAGGTGCACCGACATGAATTTTCCGGGGCGCTGAATGGCTTGATGCGAGTACGGACATTTTGCCAGGATGATGCGCATATTTATGCCCGACCACAGCAGATCGAGGCCGAGATTGCACGCGCAATGGAGCTGATCGACGATATGTATAAGGTGTTCGGATTTGAATATGAGATTGAGCTGTCGACAAGACCGGAGGATTATATGGGCTCGGAAGAGCTATGGGATCAGGCAGAGCAGGCACTGCAAAATGTGCTGGAATCGCGAGGTGTAAACTACCGGATCAATGCAGGTGATGGTGCCTTTTATGGCCCGAAGATTGATTTCCATATCCTTGATGCGCTTCGCCGAAGCTGGCAGTGCGGTACAATTCAACTGGATTTTCAAATGCCTGAGAAGTTTGATCTATGGTATGTGGGCGAGGATAGTGTGAAATATCGTCCTGTTGTCATTCACCGTGCAATCTATGGCTCGATCGATCGTTTTCTTGGCATCTTGACTGAGCATTATGCGGGTGCCTTTCCACTCTGGCTTGCACCTGTACAGGTCAAAGTACTGCCTGTATCCGGTCATTATGAGGATTACGCATTGAAGGTCAAATCGATGTTAGCTCAGGCAGGCTTACGTGCTGAAGTGGATGGCTCCAGTAATAAGCTTGGCTATAAAATGCGTGAAGCTCAGCAACAAAAAGTGCCTTATATCCTGGTCGTTGGCGAACAAGAGCAGCAATCTGGCTCGGTTAATGTACGTCAGCATAGCGCCAGCGAGCAGCAGCAGCTGTCTATTTCAGAGCTGATTCATAGGCTGCAAGCAGCCGTGCAGGAGGGTCAGCTTATCGATGCGTGAGCCTACTAAGCTGGTCAAAGGAATAGACGGCTGTATGTAATGACTGGCATACATTCTGCTAGTTCTAAATGGTTCGTTTCTCAACACTCTAAGCACCCGGGCATGATTAATATTCCTTATACACGGTTAACGGTGAATGGAAGCAATCAATCCACGGTACAATCAATGTACTGCTCATTTTAGCTGAAATATACTACTCATTTTCAGCCACTATCTATATTTCTACGCTTAGAAAGGAGCGAATAGTATATGTCCGATCATAACAAGCTAACGACCGTTCTCATTAATGATGTTGCTTTAGCTGCTTCAAGCTATGAGCTTACAAAACAATCATCGGCTGATGGTAAGGAACGCCAGCTGCTGTCGATTGACTTTGTCATTACAGGTGGACAGCAATACCATGACGTTACGTCAACATTGTATCAGCCTGTCGTTGAAGTGAGCGTACCCGAGTATGAGGTGCATTTTCAGGCGAGTGTGCATAGTTACTTTACATCAATCCCTCGCCTGGAAAAGGAAACCGATACGGTGGATGTGCATTTGGAGTTAATTGAAGCAGGCTCTTAAAGAGTACGATCATTTCCGAAGTACCTAGAGCAAATAGTAGATACTATACTATTGGATGCTGTAATATAACTTATTATATATAGAAGAAACTCATTTCATTTCTTCTTGTTAAAGGCGGCTAAGCAACAGTCAGGCATTCGTAAAATAGAGCCGATAAACAGCACATCCCCCTTTCAAATCGCTCTTATATACTAGCGTACCTGGTAGTTTAAAAGACAGCTCCAAAAGATAAAACGGACACCTCCTGCGGATTGATTTTACAATCATCCCTACCAGAAGTGTCCGTTTTATTTTGTACTTTGTAATAGCATTGCATTCCATACAGGAATCTCAATCATCGTCCTAGCCGCATCTAACGTCCTTTAGAACGAGCATTATCTATATCAACCACACTATTATTGATCATCGTACGATCAAAGCTTCACACCAATCATCCGTTAGATTTACTGATTATTCCCATTGTAAATGGAAGTGCTGAGCCAATCGCGATGTACGTAGCTTGGCATATTGTCGATCGTGCCGTACCAGCGTCCATTGCGATTTTCAGTGTACTCTTTATATTGTGACCACGGATAGCCCTGTTCTTCATAGAAGCGTGATACCTGTACATTTTCATAACGCTGATTCATCGTACTACCGACGATATCATAGCCAGTGAATGCCTTTTTTGCAATGGAGGTAACGCGCTTCACCGATGTGGAATCGGAGTCACTATCTGTCCATTTTGTAGGCGCGATCAATACCTGTGTATTGTCGACAACAAAGTAGGCATTATAGTACGTATCGCTGCTCACCGTTTTCGCCAGATAGAACTTTACATTTTTCACCTGATTCGTATCATACTTTTGCACACTGGAATCGCCATAATAGAAGCCGTTGGAGCGAATGTATGGCAACCAGCGATGTGTACCCGTTTGATAGGAATAGCCTGCTTCGATCGCTTTACCGCTTTCTGCATCAAAGCCATAATATACCCACGGCTGCTCGCCTTGTCCGAGACCACTTACTGTAGGCAGTGTAATATCAGAAGTAATACTGTCGAAGCCTTCAAAGCCCAGTTGTCTGCGCTCAAATGCCCCCGTATTCCCGCCATTCACCTGCTCTACCGGAATCGGATTATTCGGATCGAATTGAGTCACACTGGTTGTATTATCCGGTGCATTGTCATTGTCACGCTTCGCAGCGCCCAGATAACCGCGCTTGGAGCTATACACTTCACCAGTTACGGTCATATACGTATAGTCAGCTTGTTGGAGCTGATCTGCCGACATTTCATCCGCTGCGGCATTACTCACAGGCTCGCTTCCTGTCAGATCGCGCAGAACAGCCGATTTTTGCTGATCAAAAAACTGCTTATTCACTTCCGGCTGCTGTGTGTCGGTTGCACTTGTCGTGGCTGCTAGTGTGCTTGATGTTGTGTTTGATGTAGCTGCTGGGCTGGAGGCTGTGGTCGAGGCAGCAGGGCTAGCCGCATGTACAGCTATCGCTGGAGTTAGAGCCGTCAATAGCAGGCTCATCGATAAAAGCGTTTTGAATGTCTTCATGATGTCTTCCTTTCTGTCTTAAAATAATCTGAAATTCAATTGATTCAGTGACCCAAAGTCATTCCCGACGTTCACTGTTTCTATATGTATGCAGCGAGCCAGCTTGCATGGAATGGCAAATAAGGGTAATGACGATTACAGGTCTTTCTATACATTAACATGAACAGCCAGCAATTTGAAATTTTGCCTGTTGTCTGTCTCTAGTTGTTGTTCTTTTGTAAGCCATATAATGGTTTTCGATAACTTTTAAGGCTAAAACTAAATTTTTTTCAAATTCGTCAACTTTTTTCGAGAAATTGTGCAACCTTTTTTGATTAGCCAACGTAATATATAGTATACCTAATAAAAACACGTAAAATAGTTTGAAATTAAGGCTGTCGTCTGCCAAATGGCTGGATTTGCGGTATTTGTTATGTTTTGCTGTCAACGCCGCTGTTTGTCGTGCTTGTACGTCGCTATCGTTCATTCATTATTCATACTATAATGGTAAAGTTGCAAAAAAACGAACGACGCTTTTGCATAGCTACACCTGGATTCAAACTTCATATGTACAACGAAAGGATCGAGATTATTATGAAAAAAATCGCTTACTCGCTCTCCGCTGCCCTGCTGGCAGTATCCCTGCTTCCATGGCAATCCGCTAACGCTGCCACTACCGAAGCACCTGTTGCCGTAACACCAATCGCTAATGAAATTACCGTGCAAACGGAAGCTAATTTCAAAAATGCTGATGATGTTAACTCCTTCATTATAAATGCGGCACGCAATCATGTATCGGTCATCAATATGAGTGTGAAGCAAGACAGTGATGTGAACGGAAATTCTGGCTATGCTTTTTATGATAGCAAAATCGTAAAAGAAGCTCCTGGCTATGACGGCTTTGATGCACTGTCGACAGTCATTGAGCAGGCTCATCAATACGGTATCAAGGTTCGCGCATGGATTCCACAATTCCAGGACAAAGCAGCTATGGATCGTAACTCGACATGGCAAATGCGCAGTATCGACGATAGTGGTCGAATCAGTACGTACACCGGTCAAAATGGTAGCCAATACTATGTAAATCCATTTGAACAGGATGTACAAAACTACGAGCGCTCGATCGTTAAAGAAGTCGTAACAAACTATAATATTGATGGTGTTGTACTGAGCGGTATGGACTTTGATACGAATCGTGTGGATATGAATACCAACACAATCACAAGCTTCCGTGCTACAAACAACTTTGATCCAAAAAAATTGGATTTTACGAAGAGCGACAATGCCAACAAAGTGGCACAATGGAACAGCTGGAAAGCTGATCAACTCGCTGCTTACATTAAAGAAACAAGCAATGATATTCGTGCAATCAAGCCTGCATTGCCAATCGGCGTACAGACAGATGTAACGAATACAGAGGGTACGAGTCCAAATGTAGCAGCATTCAGCGCTTCGGTGGATTTCATTATGCCAGTGGTTGCATCTGATCTGACTGCTGAAGCAGTCTATGGCAAAGACGGTATCGTAGCTACAACGGAAGCACAGGCAAATGGCAAAACAGTTATCCCTGTATTGAATCCAGACCTTAGCACCAGCCATGTGGTTGATCTGTATAACGGTCTGCGTACGGAACAGCCTGAAATTACTACGGTAAACTATACAACAATCGGTCAATACACCAATGCTTTGCTTGGTAATGTTGGCTTGAACGCAGGCTACTAATATCATCGTAGTTCAGTAATAGATGTCTAATTACGCAATATTCATATCATTGAACCTCTACCTCTATTTTATTAGAGTGTAGAGGTTTTTTATTACATTCGGAATATAGCCTACCTCTCCCTTCTCGCTTAAATACGCACGTGCCATTGGCATTCCATCAACGTGAATGTTACGATACATACACATCATTTATACCGATACGGAGGTGGAGCAGCTTGAAAAAATGGATCTGGATCGGGCTAATGGGAGCAGGATTGCTGGGGTTAGCTGCTTTTGCAAAAGACACGCTACAGCTAGGCGATCCACCTCGAAATCAAGCCTACGCGCAGGATTGGAAGCTCGCTGCGGGGACGATGAAGCAGCTGGATATTCAATCGGATTATGAGATTGCAGTTGATTTTGCACCGAGTACCGATGGTCAGGATCATGTGACGATTAAGGGTGCCGTTATCCCTGATGTGAGTAAGCAGCTTCAACAAACCGAGCTACAAGGGAGCGTATTGCAGCTGCATCTTGGTACACAGCAGCGTAGCTGGCAGCTGGTCAAGCCACGTGTTCAGCATCATGTGCAGTACATTACGGTACAGCTAGCCAGACCGGATAGTCTACAGCTTGCAAGCTTTCGCTTAAAATCGGCGCAGACCAATTTGAATCATGTGCAGGCAGGGCAGATTCGTGTACAGGCTGGCTCTGGACGCATCAAAGCACAGCAGCTTTTGGGTGATACTGAATTAACCACTTCGGATGGCGATATATCGATTCAAGACTGGAATGGCTCCAAGCTTACTGTACAAAGCGGGTCAGGGCAATTACAGATTGGCAAAGCGATCGGCAATATTCATACCGCTACAGGCTCCGGTGAGCTAGAGATCGATCAGCTGGTGGGAGATGCAGGTATTGAATCTCATTCAGGTAATGTGAAGCTTGCACTGGCAGGCTCTCATAATATTAATGTAAAGGTGCGTTCTGCTGATGTAGAGATTGCTACTAATGCCTCTTTTGCAGGCAGCTATAAGGCGCGTTCAGTAACCGGGCAGACACAGATACCACATCCCACAGTAACAGGATCATCGCATATTGATGCGTATTCGGAATCCGGAAATATTGCGATTAAGCGTGGCAATCGTAGTAGCTAATTGTTAACAATAGGTCACAATAGTTTGTTTATGCTAAAAATATAGTTAGGATGGCTGGATTTTTTTGGTTTTTTAGTATACAACAGAATTAGGATATATTTAATCACTTATCTAAATGGCTTATCTAAATGATTTAACTAAAAAACTTAACGATATGATTAATTGATCCTTTGTCGGGCACGTCCCATCAATCGACCATGCTTCTGTGTTGGGAAGCTGTCGTCTGGAGTGAACAATGACCAATCCACATATGAATCGGAATGCCAGCTGGCATCCATCGAGTCTCGCTAGACTCTACGTCTATGAAAGCCATCCTATCTATATTCAGCGTATGCTCGCTTATGTTCTATCCTGGTTACAGCATAGTGAAGCTAGTCAATTAATCCTGATCGACCATCTCCCTGCACTCTGTTTACTGGAGCAAGAGCTGGAATGCCTTGACCTCTCGCCTGAGCTACTTCAGCGCATTCAATATATACCTGTATTTTCACCCGCACTGCATGATAAGCATGCTCAAACGTCAGTAGTTCCTGCTTTATCGCTTCAAGCTCCAACTGCGTTTACGAATGTAACAGTTCCTCCTTTTTCTACACCTCCTACTGTTCAATCATGGATTCAACCACCAGCAACCGACATCACAGAGGATAACTGCCTTCGTTTCATCACTCCCCCTTTACCGAATGAAGCTATGCCTTGCATTCAGCTGGCACTTGCACAGGGGAAAACTGTTCATATATGGCAGCAGCTCAGTAACGAGGTAATGATGAGCTGGCTATCCTCATTATCTGATGCCTCGCTATCACCGACGATCAATCCCACTATAGAAACTCAACAGCAAGAAATCTCCTTCAAGAAACCTTCGTTATCATCAGATTCACTTACTAATGCTTCCTTTTCATCTATACCAGCAACTGAACAAGCAGTAGCGCCTGGTAACTCTCTATCAACAGATAATATAGTGAACGATCCAACTTTTATTTCTACTTCTGCTTCTACTGCTGCTGTTAGTTCTAATCCGCCATCGACTGCTGAGAACCCTCACAACAAATACGATGAGCAAAAGACCTGTTCGCAATTGGATTCATCATCTATTCACTATGTATATACTTGTGACGGTAATCAGTTATCTGCTGCTACCCTGCTACGTATTATGAAGTATCTCTCTGTGCTCCATGATGACGAAACGGTTGATTTTATCGCTCATTCATCGTCTGACACTGGAATGGTTGCCGATCCCATCCCTGCTCATCTTAACGCTGAGTTGCCAGCTGCACAATCCGATTTGGTGGCTTCGATGTCATCCATGTTATCCCAGGCACCTATATTGTCATCACCATCAACGCCAGCAGTCCCTACAGTAGATACCTCTACGCCCAGACTATATCAAGAATTAGATTTTCTATCGATTATGAGCCATGAGCTACGGACACCGATGAATGGCATTCTTGGGATGTCTCAGCTATTGCTGGAGCTTGATGGTATGGATGAGCAGCAGCTCGCTTATGTACGCATTATCGATAAGAGCACACGTACATTGTTGCTTATGCTTAATGATATTTTAGATTATGCCAAAATGGATGCAGGCAAGATGGAAATGGTATATGAGCCACTTCATATTGCGGCTATGATGGGCGAGGTACTGGATATGATGCTGGTCAAAGCAAGTGAAAAGGGCTTGCATGTATCGTTATCCATTCATCCGCAGGTGCCTGAGATGATTCAAGGTGATAGCAAGCGATTGCGTCAGGTGTTGTTGAATCTGCTCAGTAATGCGATCAAATTCACCCTACAGGGTCATATACACATTGCTGTAACGCCTAGCTCCGCTACGCCAGAGGGCGGCTTACTGCAATTTAGCGTGACTGATAGCGGGATTGGAATTCCACAGGAGCAGCTAGAGTATTTATTTCAACCATTTCATCAGCTGCATAATCCGATTACCCGGCATGAGGACGGCACCGGGCTGGGGCTGGCAATCAGTAAATGTCTGGTAGAGCTAATGGGTGGCACGATCTGGATCGAGCCTCAGCAGAATGGTGGAACGCGTTTTTGCTTTACTATTCACTGGATTTCGCTGGACGATCATCATGCTTTAGAGGATATCAATACAGGAGCTATCTCAGGTGTGGCTTCTGCATTGCATCCATGAATGCAGAGCATTTAGTTGGGAATGTACAGCCATGTTTGGTTGGTTTGGTTGTTGTAGTTGGATTGGTGTAGTTAGGTTAGTTTGATTGGTTTGATTAGTTCTCATAAGGTTTCATGAGGATTCATTGCTAATACCACCTCTTATTAACAAAAAGAAAAAGCCGTAGCTACAGGGCAGCACAATTGCCTTACTCCCTGTCAGCTACGACCAGTACGTCCATATTCCGCGCTCCACGCAGTACCTTTTTCAAAATCGATTCTCGTCCCCAGCGTTTCCAGCGTGGTGTACTTGATTGTCCGATCACCATCTGTGTTGCTCCATGACGTGTGGCTTGCTCATTAATATGGTTTGCAAGCTCCTTCATACTCATCCGACCTGCACGATATTCAATGTAAAATTCTCCACCTAATCGTTGTGTCAGCTTCAAAAGGCGCTCTGCCTTCATGCGTTCGTCCTCCGTCATTGTGCCTTCGTTGCCACCATGAATATAAGTCACGACTAACCTGGCTTTGAGACGATAGGCTGTACGGAAGCCGCGCCGAATCAGGCGTTCTGCTTCATGATCCAGCTTAACGACGACAAAAATGACTTCTTCTCTGCGCCACGGGCCGCGCAGCGATGTATTACGCTCCCACGATTCAAGCCGTTCGTCCACATCGTCCGCAACCTCCCGCAGAGCAAGCTCTCGTAGTGCAATCAGATTGCCCAGCTTGAAGAAGTGATTCAGAGACTGCTCGATTTTGGCAGCTGCATAGATCTTGCCCTCACTCAGGCGCTGTCGTAACGTTTGCGGTGTCACATCGATCAATTCCACTTCATCCGCCAGATGCAAAATAGAATCGGGCACTGTTTCACGTACGCGAATGCCTGTAATCTGCTCCACTGCATCATTCAAGCTTTCTAAGTGCTGAATGTTTACGGTGGAAATCACAGAGATACCTGCGTCCAGTAGCTCACGAATATCCTCATAGCGCTTGGTATTACGACTACTCGGAACATTCGTATGTGCCAGTTCATCCACCAGCACCACCTCTGGGTTACGTGCGATAATCGCATCTACGTCCATTTCCTCCAGCTGTCGATCACTGTACAAAATACGCTTGCGTGGGATAAGTGGTAGCTCCTGCACCTGCTCCGCCGTTTCCTTGCGCCCATGGGTTTCAAGCAAGCCGATCACCACATCAATCCCCTGGCGCAGCAGCTCTCTGCCCTCGCGCAGCATCGTATACGTCTTGCCCACACCGGGTGCTGCACCTACATATACTTTAAATGTGCCACGCTTAATACTTTCGATCTGACGCTTGATCTCATCGGATGGCAGACGACGATACGTTTCTGGCTTTTTCACTGCCGATGTACGCGCAGGTAGAATCCGCTCGCCCTCCTGCTCCGCACGATCTGCCATCAGAAAAATATCGATATGGCGCGTATGCAGGAGCAGTCCATTTACAATCGAGCTATTGATAAGCTCCTGCCAGCGTTTTTGACGGGAATGTCCCAGCACGATTCGCGTAACCTGATGCTCACGTGCATAATTGACCATTTGCCTGGACAAGGAAAAGCGTGAGCGAATTAGAATCTCTTCAAATACACCGCCGATCTGCTCGGTCAGCTCACGAAATGCACGCTTAAAGGTACGTTCCTCCGTCGTCAGCTTGACTCCGCGATTACGAAAAGAAGCGACCAGCAGATCGCCACTCAGACGGCGGGCAATCTGCTGACCACGACGAATGTAGATCGAGCCATTCCAGTGATATTGCACCAGCACCATAATACGCTCTGCGGTACCACTCGGCCCGGTTAATCCCTGCTCTGCCCGATGCTTCTCCAGCAGATCGCCGACACCTTCGGCAACGGTTCGTAGCGCTAGCTCACGCAGCACCGCCAGATTGCCACGCTCAAAATAAGCACGATCTGTGCTACCATTCAAATGCCCTGCCAGATCACGCTGCAAAATAACCTCTGGCGTCACATCGATCAGACGAACCTCGTCTGCCTGTACCAATACATCCTCAGGTACAGTGCACTCGACTTCACGTCCGAGGTAATGACGAGCAAGCTGTGCTGCTCCCTCCAGCTCATACACATTGACTGTAACCATAATGCTAATGCCTTTACGCAGTAAATACTGGATATCTTCCCAGCGTGTTGCATGCTCTGCTTCAGGACGATTACGATGAGCGAGATGGTCAACGAGCAATACCTCTGGATTACGACGCAAAATCTCTTCCACATTCAAATCCTTTTGCTCACATTCCTGACCCTCGGCATCCTGCTTCATCCAGTGAATACTTGGGATACGCTCCAGGTCGCCAAGCTGCTGCACCGTCTCCGGCCGCTGCAAGGTGGAGACAGCACATAATGCTACGTCCAGTCCCTCCTGCTTGAGCAGCTGACCATCACGTAGCATATGATAAGTTTTACCGGAGCCGCTAACGGCTCCGATATAGATTTTTAGTTTGCCCTGTTTGAGGCGGGTAATCATGTCGAGCAACTCTTCAGGCGACTTGCGTCTGAACGTACTCATGAGCTAGAGCCCGCTTTTAATTGTTCCAAACCGATGTTCAGCTTTAGCACATTGACGGCTGAATCCCCCAGCATCCCGAGCTGTGGTGGATTCGTATTCTGAGTGATCAAGGCTTGCAGCTTGTCCTGCGAAACTCCAGTCAGCTTACTGATGCGTGGCACCTGCGCCATCGCAGCAGACGGGCTAATATCAGGATCAAGACCGGAGCCCGAGTTCGTAATCAGATCCATAGGCAGCGAGGATACAGGCACATCCGGGTTTTGCTTTTTCCATTCTTCGATAGATGCCTTCATGCGTTCCATCAGCGCTGGATTAGATGGCGCCAGATTCGAGGAACCGGAGCCGTTGGCGTTGTAATCGACACTGGATACACGTCCCTGGAAAAATTGTGGGTCTTTGAACTGCTGTCCGATCAATTCGGAGCCAATCACTTGATTTTTACTGTTGTAGATCAAGCTACCTGACGCTTGATGGGGCATCACAAGCTGCGCGATGCCTGTAATTACAAGCTGATATATAACGCAGCATATAATAAACAATATTGCACTCGTTCTAAGGGTCGTCCATACCATTTTAATAGCCATATTCTGTCTTCTCCCGTTCCTTAATATAAATAGATTAGATCATCACCTGAATAAGCATATCGATCAGCTTGATTCCGATAAACGGAACGATCACACCGCCCAGACCATAAATGAACAGGTTACGACGAAGCAAACGAGTGGAGCTCATCGGGCGATAAGCGACACCCTTCATCGCCAGTGGAATCAGAATCGGAATAATAATGGCGTTAAAGATCAGTGCAGACATGATTGCTGATGTTGGTGAATGCAGATTCATTACGTTCAATACCTGCATTTGTGGGATAGCAACCATAAACATTGCTGGAATGATCGCAAAATATTTGGCGATATCGTTCGCAATACTGAATGTGGTCAGACTACCACGCGTCATGAGCAGCTGCTTACCGATCGCGACCACCTCGATAATTTTGGAAGGGTCAGAATCGAGGTCAATCATATTAGCTGCTTCCTTCGCTGCTACGGTACCACTATTCATAGCAATCCCTACATCTGCCTGCGCCAGTGCAGGCGCATCATTCGTACCATCTCCGGTCATCGCCACGAGCTTACCCTGCGCCTGCTCACGGCGAATAACAGCGATTTTATCCTCAGGTGTACTTTCAGCAATGTAGTCATCCACTCCTGCTTCACGAGCAATCGTTGCTGCGGTAAGCGGATTGTCACCGGTACACATAATCGTCTTAATCCCCATGCTGCGCATCTGCTCAAAGCGTTCGCGCATACCGGCTTTTACCGTATCTTTTAAATAAATCAGACCGTAGATCACATCATCGACCGCTACAGCTAGCGGCGTACCACCTGCTGTAGCGATGCGATCACTGCTTGCTTGTAGTGAAGCTGGTACATGTCCACCTTGCTCGATGACCCAGTTTTTTACAGCGTCGACAGCGCCTTTACGTACTTTGCGTCCGTCCTTCAGGTTCAGACCGCTCATGCGTGTCTCTGCACGGAACTCAACGACCTCAGCTCCATACGGAAGCTCCTGATCAATCATCCAGCCTTGCTTTTTCATTAGCTCCAGTACAGAGCGTCCTTCGGGTGTCTCATCCTGCGCCGAGCTCACAGCTGCCCAGTGACCCACCTCTTCGGCAGTATGACCGTCTGTTGGAACGAACTCACTTGCCATCCGGTTACCGTATGTGATGGTACCTGTCTTATCCAGAATGATCGTATTGATATCACCGGATGCTTCAACCGCTTTACCCGACATTGCCAGTACATTAAAGCGAGTTACCCGATCCATCCCTGCGATACCAATCGCTGACAGCAGACCACCGATTGTCGTTGGAATCAGGCAGACCAGCAAGGAGATCAATACCGGAATCGGAATGTGAATACCGAGATATTGCGCCATAAATGGCAGGGTAACAACAACGATCAAGAAAATAATCGTTAAGCTAATTAATACGGTATTGAGTGCAATTTCATTTGGCGTTTTTTGACGTTCTGCGCCTTCGACCAGACTGATCATACGATCCATAAACGATTCGCCTGGATCACTTGTAATACGTACAGTGATCTCATCACTAATGACCATCGTGCCGCCCGTTACGGAGCTAAAGTCACCGCCTGCCTCCTTAATAACTGGAGCAGACTCACCTGTGATCGCTGACTCATCGACGGATGCCAGACCTTTGACCACTTCACCATCACCAGGGATCATTTCTCCCTGATGAACGACTACCAGATCGCCTTTACGCAGGGAGGTCGAAGGTACTTCAACGATTCGTTCGCCTTCCAGCTTGCGCGCAGTAATTTCCTTCTTCGTCTTTTTCAGTGAATCTGCCTGCGCTTTACCGCGACCTTCTGCAAGCGCTTCGGCAAAGTTAGCGAATAGGATCGTTAACAGTAAAATGATCGATACGGCAATATTAAAGCCTGCCGATATGGAATCGCCAAATGCGCCCGGTACAAATATAAGCAACACGCTAATGAGCAGTCCAACCTCGACCACAAACATGACCGGATTTTTCATCATTAAAAGCGGGTTTAGTTTTACAAAGGATTGCTGTAATGCTTTCGTTATCAGATCCCGGTTCATCACGGAAGCTTGATTTTTCATTGCTGATTCCTCCACCTGATTATCCTCATATAATATTGCTTCATCATCTGTATGAATGCTTCACTCTACTTCAAAGTAAGCTGCTCGGCGATTGGGCCAAGTACCAGCGCTGGGAAGAAGGTCAATGCACCAACGACCACAACGACTACAATAAATACACTACCAAACAGTGCCTGGTCGGTACGCAGCGTACCACTGCTCTCCGGTACAGGTGTCTTCGCCAGCATCGAGCCAGCAACGGCAAGCAAGGTTACCATCGAGAAGAAACGAGCAAGCATCATCACAATACCAGTCGATAGATTCCAAAATACAGTATTATCGCCCAATCCCTCGAACCCTGATCCGTTGTTAGCCGCAGAGGATGTAAATTCATACAGAGCTTGCGTCAGACCATGGTAGCCTGGATTGGATATTGTATTTGGAAACACCATCAGTGCGATGGTCGTTGGTGCAAGGATCAGCAGCGGCTGAATAAGCAGTGTGACGGCAATCAGCTTCATCTCTTTCCCCTCTACCTTACGACCGAGGAATTCAGGAGTACGACCAACCATCAAGCCAGAAAGGAACACAGAGATGATCGCATACATCAGTACGTTCATCATACCAACACCCGAACCGCCGAATACGGTATTCAGCATCATATTGCTCAAGGCGATCATACCGCCAATTGGTGTTAACGTATCATGCATCGTATTGACTGCACCTGTCTCTGACGCGGTAGTTACCACCGAGTACAATGAAGATTCCTCAATACCGAATCGAACTTCTTTCCCTTCCATAGAACCTGCACTTTGCTGTAATCCAAGTTGATTAATAAGCGGGTTCCCTTGATGCTCTGCATATAATGAAGAGCTGAGCATGATCAGGAACATAATCGCCATCGATACAAATAAGATTCGTCCTTGCTTCGGATTACCGACAATGCGTCCATACGTAAATGGAAGCGAGATCGGTACGAGTAGCATCAGAAGCATTTGCAGCAGATTACTGATCGCATCTGGATTCTCAAAAGGATGGGCAGAGTTGGCACCGAAGAAGCCACCACCATTGTTCCCCATTTCCTTAATTGCAAGGAAGCTCCCAATTGGGCCCATGCCGATCTGTTGCTGTGTTCCCTCCAGCGTAGTCGCTGTGACGGATGTGTGCAGCGTCTGCGGTACACCCTGACTAATAAAGATCAATGCAGCGACAACACATAGCGGTAACAAAATACGTGTAATGGCACGTACCAGATCGACGAAAAAGTTGCCCATCGGCTTCCCTGCTAGACCACGCATAAATGCGATCGAAGCCGCAATCCCTGTCGCTGGCGAGATAAACATCATGAAAATAATCGCGGACATTTGCGAGAACAGGGACAAGCCACTTTCACCGCTATAATGCTGTAGATTCGTATTCGTTAAAAAGCTGATCGCTGTATTAAAAGCAAGATCCGGGCTCATCGCCGCAATGCCTGCTGGATTCAGTGGTAGCTTATCCTGCAAACGGAAAATCACATAGACGATCAATACGATAACCGTATTGCTAACAAGTAATGCGACCAGATATTGCTTCCATGTCTGATTGTTTTGCCGGATACCACCCAGCTTATAAATGATTTTTTCCAGTGGACCAAAGAAGCGATCCAGCTTCCCCGGTGTATAATCAAATGCACGGGAAATGTAAGCTCCCATTGGACGCGCTAATAACAGCGCAATTAGTAAGGTTAATGCAACTCCGATATATGCGAACATACTCACTCACTCTCTCCTGCCTGTTTAAAATTTTTCCGGATAGATCAGGGCGTAACACAAGTACACCAGCAAGCCTGCAATAATGAGCCATAATAGCCAGATCATTGTTCTTCTCCTCGCTCCCCGATCACTCTGGATGACCAGATCCCCAGTCCACCAAGCCCGAATGCCATGAGTAAAATGAGCACAATCATTAAAATGTCCAACATGGTTTCTTTCCCCTTCAGCATCAACATGCGTGAGATTAAATTTGATTTTCATTGCGATTTGACTTCATATCAAACGATTTTGAGTCGAAAAACACGAAATTAGGCGCAAAAAAAGAAGCCTCGGTAAAAATCGAACTTTTCACCGGGCTTCTTCCGTGCGTAACCGGACTGACACCTAACGATGTGCAGACCAGGATGACGTAAGCCGGATATAAGTTCTTCCTGAATCGCTGACGAGGTTAGCTGTCGGGTTCGGGCTGGAAGATTGCCCGTTCCGGCATTGCCGGAATTCACCCCGTGTCAGTTGCCCTGCTGGAAGCATGATCTGACGAATGGTTCCCCCGCTCTCCTGTAGCTGTCTCGCAAGTACGAGTCGACAGAAGATTAAGCGTATATCATGTAAAAGAGCTACGATCGATGATCATAATGATCGTATTAAGGTTCAAATTGTCCATAATCCTCTACGCTGCCTGAATGAGCGATTGTATCACTCTTTTCAACACAGGTAGTTCAGCACAACCACCAGTCCAGTGCGTCTGGCTTCAGAAGCTAATGAGCGTCAGCAAGGCATAAGAAAACACAGAGCGTCTATACCCTGTGTCATGATGGCACAAGTTCCACACTCCTCTCCCGACTTGCGCTTACGAGGTTAGCTGTCGGATTCGGGCGGTGAGAGTCGCCCTACCATCAGCGCCGGTCCCATGGTTACCGGTGCCGACGGATTCACCCCATGCAGATGATCAACGGCTCTCACACCTTTGACATGCTGCGAATTGGTTCCCCCGTTTTCCGGTCATAACCGGAAACTCAGCAATAAGAACAAGAAACTTCTGAAATTCAGTTGTTTGATCTGGACAAATATCGATTCGCATCTGTACGCTTCCTGCTGCACCGATCGTCTGGACAGTCTGGCTTAGCACCATTGTGCTTTCCTGCTGCTGTGCGCTTCGGCGAGCATGAAAGAAGTCGTTGCGATCGCGAATCTCTAAATCCTGAAATGTATATTACTCCTGTAATTCAGAAGTGTAAAGCAGATCAAAAAGGCAAAAAAAGCCGTGGATTCCCACAGCTTTCTTTTTTGAAAATGTAATAAAAGGTTACCTCTCGCAAGCTCCTTTTTACTCTCCATAACGCTCAATATCTCCAATTTTACATTACATTTCAGCGTTTTCAGTTCACTTTTCATCTCATTTCGCAAAATGATATGTCATTATTCACACTTGCAAAAACAAGTATATATCGACTGCTTCGAATAGCATTTATTTACTATAAAAAAGTTATGGTATACCTATGATAAGGATGGAGGTTTCATCTGGAGTACTCAAAGAATAACGTTTTTACGTTTAAAATATAGGATATAGAATGAGTAGTAAGCTCTTCCTCATGCAGGACACATCTATAAAAGCCCGTCGATACAAATATCGAACGGGCTGATTCATTATGCATTATAATTGCCGCCGTACTGGATCGAGAAGCTAACGGGCTGCTTGAATGCCTCCTGTAGCAGCTGTACATCGGCTTCATTTCCTGTAAATGAGGATAAGGTCGTGCATTGCGCAATCGCCTCTGGATTCGCAATGATATTATCGCCTACGAGCTTGAGCTTTTGCAGGACGGGTAATTCGCTCAGCCCAGCAATATCGTTCACCTCAGCATTAGCCAGTGTGAAGCTTTTCAAATTCGTAAATGGGCGAATATAGCGCATATCCTGCCATTTTACCCCTGTAACGGTCAGAGACACGAGTGACAGATTAGCGAGCGCTGCCCATTGTGACTCGCCCCATTGATCTGCACCCAGTACGGTCAATTGCTTGAGCTGCTTCATCTCTGCAATTGTGGCTGCCTGCACTTCATCAGGCGATGAAATGGTCAAGCATTCCAGTGTCGGAATCCGTAGCAACGGTGTATAATCGTGTGCTGGAATACGCTCACACTCCAGCTCGACTAAACGCTGTAAACTTGCCAGTGGCTTCAGTGAAGCTACATCCGTATCGCTAATATTCAACTGGCGTAAATAAGGCAATTGTGCCAGCGGAGTCAGATCGTGAATCGGATTGTGCATTAGATACAGCTTCTTCAATTCATGACAATGCACTAATGGCGCAAGATCATCAATTCGGTTACGAGACAGACTTAATTCGCGCACATGTGTACACGCAGCTAGCGGACGAATATCGCGAATCTGCTGATTCGGCAAATAAATCTGATATAAGCCCGTAAACTGCTCAGCAGAGCCATACTTCTGCTTGATCTGCTCCTGCCATTCCGGTGGCAAGCTCACTTCCCACGCAGACAGCTCCTCGGCAGATGGTTGCTTTTTGATCGTATCCCATTCTGCACCAAAGGCATACTGCTGTGCATCACGCAGCAGGCGTGCTTGATCGCTGCGACCATACACCCAGAAGCTGCTTCCATCCTCCTGTACAACCGTATAATTGCCACCGGTGACCGTATGATGCATAAAATGAATAAACTCACCTATACTTCGAGCAATGACGAATTTCGTTTCTTCATCACGGCCAAAATTGATCACCTGACCTACTACACCTTCTGGTCCAGGATCCAGATCAATCCCGAGATGATTCCCACCACCATCATGGCAAAATGGAATCCATTGCCGATTGATATACTGCTCCTTAATCCATTCAGAAGGAATCGAATAATGATCGCCCATATCTACATATTCCTCGTGCAGATCAGACCATATTTTCCATTCGTTCACCATCTCATTTAGCGTTAAAAATTGCAGACCAAAAAATAAGCCTGGCCCGCTACGTGCTTCTCCATTATGAAGGGAATACAGCTGCTTCAGCTCCGTTGGAAAGGATACGTTCATCGCCTGCTCCGCCCCTACGATATCCTCGTTGTCCGCTGGCGGCAGCAGGGATGCTTCCAAACTGCTCAGTCTGTCACGCAGCAGCGACTTGATCTCTTCTATCCATGTTTCAATCATGCGGTTGCCTCCTTTATCTGTATATACCAGGATGATGCTTGTTGGACAGCAAACCGTCATTGTACGTATACTATGTACGTAGCCGATACGGTCTATTCCAGCAAGGCGCTGCGTTTGAAAATAAGGATAATTTCACGGGAACTTCCCTGCGACATCGTCGTATCAAAGCTGGATACCAGCTCCCAGCCTTCAAAGCCGAGCGCATTCAATGTTTCCTGTAAATGGTCATCATCAACCTTGCCGCCGAGAAAGCCGCCAGCTGCTAATTTTACTGTTTTATATTCCCACTGAATCATGGTATGATCTTCCTTTCCGAAACAATAATACATAGAAGCCCATTCGCCGTTTGCAATATAACTGGCTATAAATGGGTATAATCAATATTGTAGCATACTAAATAGAAGGAGTTACACCATACTGCTGATGAAGACTATTGGACTTGTGCGCCATTTTAAAGTGAATAAAGAGTTTCCGATTCGCCAGATGGTGACAGTGAATGAGCTGGTCACCTGGCTGGAAGAATACGATGTGGCTGATATTGAAGAAGGCACTACCGATCTGCGCGGGCTGAACTGGGAAATCTGCTTTACGAGCGATCTACCACGTGCGATCAAGACGGCACAGTTCATTTATCCCGGCGAGATCGTTATCATGCCAGAGCTGCGAGAGATTACACCACCTACGTTTAATACCGGCTTACGCTTTCCCTTTATCGGCTGGGCTGCCTTTGCACGTATCGCTCCCCTGCTGAGCAGACGCTACAAGCGTATGGTTGCCGAAGCGAATGCACGTATCGATCGTGCGCTGGATGTGATTCTGGCGTCTGATGCTGAGCATATTTTAATCGTTAGCCACTGGGCATTGATGCTGTATATGCGTAAGCAGCTTATTCGACGTGGCTTTACCGGCCCGCGCATGCGGATGGTTGAGAATGGCAAGCTGCATCTGTTTCGTGATGCAGAATCCAGTGCAGCCCTGCACGCGGCAACTTCTGGCAAAAGGTAAGATATTTTGCTCTGCAAAAATCACTCTTCATTTAACCTCGTGTTAGGAGATCGCTAACACGGCAAAAGGTAAGATATTTTACTTTGCAAAAATCACTCTTCATTGTAATCTCGTGTTAGGAGGGCGCTAACACGGTAAAAAGTAAGATATTTTGTTGCACAAAAACTGCTCTTTATGAAACTCACATGTTAAAAGAGCGCTAACGCAGCAAAAGTCAATTCGACACTGCATGGTCTGCACCCTACAGGCTCCCATGTGCATCGTATCGATTCCTATAAGATATCAATCGATAGAAGAAGCTGCTTTCGGATGGCAGATCGGATTATATTCCGCTTTCAGTCACAGGCTCTCTGTTCTGCTGACGGCGGCGTCCATTGATAAATAACGTGATCGTCTCACGCTCGTAATCATCCAGCTCGCGACCATAATGCTGCGCGAGCTGTTTGGCAATCGCTTGTTCTTCCAGATCGGGCTCCTGCACGAGGCGAGCAATTTGTTCCAGCAAATTCAGCTCCTGCTGATAACGCGCTCCATCCCATATATCCGCATGATGAGATAGCACTACCGTCTCCGCGTCATACTGACGCAGCATATCCACCAGTTGTAGTGTTGCTTCTGCCGTATATTCATGTGGCTCAACGTGAATATTTGGATATAACGCATCGCCGACGAATAACACTTTATCCTCCTCTACATACACGACCGTTGAATCATCCGAATGATCCCCGCCTACATGCTCGATCACACAATGAACCCGTCCAAGATCAAGCTCTAGCTTACGTTCAAATGTAATATCCGGCGTTGGCAAAATAATGTCTCGCTCATCCCCCAGTTCCTTCTTGATTGCACTGGAACAAAACTCAATCTCTGTTCCCTCGGCAACACGCTGATCCAGCGATTCATCATTCCACGTCCACTTTTGCATGCGGCGAATATATTCCGTCGTCAATGTCTGCGCAATAATCGTCGTATTCGCTTGATTCATACCAAATACATGATCCCAATGCCAGTGCGTTAGCACCACCCAGCGTGGTGAGATATCCAGCTTTACCAGCTGATCAATAAAAAACTGAATATGTGCAGAGGAATTACCCGCATCGACAAGCAACGTCGAGCGTGTGCCTGTAATCGCTGCGAGAATCGGTCGATCCGTTTCCTGATAGGGGGTTAAATAGTGAATATGTGAAGATAGTTGCTGCATGATTTGCATCATCGAATACTCCTTATGGTCAGTTTACAAAATGGAACAAGCATATGGCTGGCTGTCGGTCTACTCTACACAGGAAGGGCGATGCTGATCTCCTGTGGAATGGTTTCGACCTGCGAATGGCTTTGAGGTATGGGTTTAATATTAAATCGTACATTTTCCAGCCGAATGAATCAGGATAATTGTATAAGAAGGATGTACAGGACATAACCTGTTCCTTATCTCTATACGTTATGAATGCTCGCTTTACTACAAGCCGAGCCATACTGCTATATCGCTTTCTGTATTCATATATTGTACTACACGTAAACACCACCTCCCAAATCATCTAGCAAAACAGATTAGTGCAAACGTTTGTATGAATGTACATATCGTACGTCGATATCAAATAATATCTGCGCAATCATCCGAAATAAAGCGAAAATGGGAGTAATCCGAAGCTTTATCTTCTTTATCTCGCTAAAACCTCCTTTAAACCATATTTTACATTATATAACACCCAAGCTATGATTAGCGATGTAAAAGAAAACGTTTACAAAAATGAAAGTGATCTGCCCGATCCGTACAGAAAGCATAAGCTTATATGTATATTCTTTATGTTTTCTATCGAGATCAATTCATGGCTACGCTGTAGATGAGTTGTAGCTGAGTGATTCAGCAGAGTTGTAATCTCCAGGTTTTCGCGATAGTTATAAAGAATTGATCGCAAGCTGACTAGCTTTATCTTAGCTTGTAGGATGCAATCCTTTATTGCTGGCATTTGTGCAAACGTTTGCTTCACCGTGTTAATAGGACAATGTAAATTTGAAATAGGGAGGGATGCCCTGTACTCCGCGATGATTCGTTTTTGCTAGCTATGTTAACCGATGATCGCAGTGCCTGATTCACCTACTTCCAGACCGTGGCTTTCGTTTGGTAGCTTTTTTGCTCAGGGTTTAGCTTATTATCGTTCGTTTATTCCTATCTGTTTAATCTTATCTGTTTGTTCTTTTTTGTTGATTTTCACCTATTGGTTCTGACTCGATGCTATTTATCCACTTACTCAAGGAGGGCTTTATGATTACATACCGCAAATGGGCAGCATGGTTATTACTCGCTTGCCTTTTGTTCACTACTGTTGCACCGATGGGATCGTCTACCGCTCAGGCAGCCAGTCCATCCGATCCATTCACATGGGATAATGCGAATGTGTATTTTGTCATGACAGATCGCTTTTATGATGGCAATTCAAGTAACAACAACTCGTACGGTCGTCCCACAACCGATGCTAGTGGAAGCCAAATCGGTACCTTCCACGGTGGCGACATTAAAGGCTTAACGAAAAAGCTGCAAGAGGGCTATTTTAGCAAGCTGGGTACGAATGCAATCTGGATTACAGCTCCTTATGAGCAGGTGCATGGCTTCGTTGGTGGTGGTAGCGGCGGAGATTTTGCCCATTACGCTTACCATGGCTATTATGCACTTGATTACACATCGATGGACAAAAATATGGGTACAGTTGAGGAAATGCGTGAATTTGTGGATCAAGCGCATGCCAAAGGAATTCGTGTCGTGCTGGATGTGGTGATGAATCACCCGGGCTATAGCACGCTGAAGGATATGGAGGAATACAATTTTGGTAAAAGGCTGAATGGTCTGAACAGCAGCTGGAAGCCTGCCTCCGGTCAAACCTGGCATAGCTATCACGACAATATCGATTATACCGATAGTCAGGCATGGGCTGGCTGGTGGAGCGGTGGCTGGGTACGTGCAGGAATCGGCGGCTATCCAGCAGGTGGCAACAGTGATCTGACACTCACTTTATCTGGATTACCCGACTTCCGTACCGAGGTTACGACCAATCAAGGACTCGCTCCTGTACTGCAAACCAAATGGAACAAAGAGGGCAACAGTAATGCATGGGTCATACCGGCAGCCTCTTCGCTGCGTAAGGATCTAGGCATCTCGCCAACCGACTACAATATCCGCTGGTTGTCTGCATGGGTAGAGGAATTTGGTATTGATGGCTTCCGTGTGGATACAGCGAAGCATGTGGATCAGTTCCGCTGGAAGCAGCTGAAAAATGAAGCCAACACCGCCTTGCAAAAATGGAGACAAAATAACCCGACCAAAGCCGGCGCCAATTGGAAGGATTCATTCTGGATGACAGGCGAGGTATGGGGACAGGGCGTCAGCCGTAACAGCTACTATGATAACGGCTTTGACTCGCTGATTAACTTCTCATTCCAGGATTCCAATCTCACTGATCTGGAAGGGCTGTTCAGTAATTATGCGAGCAAAATCAATACCGATCCAGGCTTCAACGTGCTCAGCTATATTTCTTCTCATGATACAAAGCTATATGATCGTAATGCCTTGTTCCAGGCAGGCACTGCATTGCTGCTGGCACCAGGTGGTATTCAGACGTATTATGGTGACGAAAGTGCGCGTCCATTTGGGGCTACAGGTTCGGATGCACAGCAGGGTACACGCTCGGATATGAACTGGAGCAGTACCAATGCGGATCTGCTGGCACACTGGCAGAAGCTCGGACAGTTCCGCTACAATCATCCGTCAATCGGCGCAGGGGCACATAAGCAGCTAGCTTCTGCTCCATACACATTTAGCCGTACGTATAACAATGCAGCAAAAGGCATTAACGATAGCGTGGTGATTGCAACTGGTGCTTCTGGTAGCACAGCCGTTACAGTTAGCCCGGTATTCGCAGATGGCACATCTGTCCGTGATGCCTATACAGGTGCAACGACTGTTGTTAGCGGGGGGAAGACAACCTTTACAGCAGGTTCACGTGGTGTGATCCTGATTGAACAGGCAGGACCCGTTTCTACAGAGCCTGCGGTATCCGCTTCTCCAGCAGGTGGAAGCTTTACAACAGATGGCGTTAAAGTCACACTTAGCGCCAGCAATAGCACAGTGAATCGTTATACAGTAAATGGTACTACACCGACCGCTTCTACAGGTACGGCTTTTGCAAGTGGTGATGCGATTACGATCGGTAGTGGTCTCGCTGTTGGACAATCGGTCACACTCAAGCTGTTCGCGGGTAGCGGCGATAAATCAGCGACTGCTTCGTATACTTTCACTAGAGCAGAGCAGCCAGCAGAGCCAACTGGCTTAACGATTCATTTTAAAAAGCCTGCCGATTGGAGTACACCACAATTGTATTACTATGAAACAACTCCGGTTGTGACAGGGCCAAGCTGGGCATCTGCACCAGCGATGACGGATGAGGGCGATGGCTGGTACCGCTACACGATTCCAGCGGTAACTAGCGCACGCGTCATTTTCAAGGATGCGACGCACCAGCTCCCTGGTGCCAGTCAGCCTGGATTACTGCGCAGCAAGGAAGGCTGGTATGATGGCACGACATGGTACGATCAGAAGCCAGCTGCCGCTGCACAGCAGGTGACCTTTAAAGTAACTGTACCATCCAATACAACGGCATCTGATACTGTATATGTAGCCAGCAGTTTGAATAACTGGAATCCAGCAGACGCATCCAGTCAATTAACACGCCAGTCCGATGGTACGTATACACTCACATTAACACCACCACCTGGCACCGCGATCAGCTATAAGCTAACACGTGGCTCTTGGAACAGTGTAGAAACAGCGGCCAATGGGACAGATATTACGAACCGTACGTATACCGTAGCTACGGGTAGCCAAACGGTTAATGCCACGGTAGCTCGCTGGAAGGATCGTTAATCCAGTGTAATATCGTTAGCGATCAATCCAATAATCTTCATATGAAGTAGATCAACTTCCCACCGCCGCATGGTGCTATGTAGCATCAAATGCGGCGGTGGGGAGTTCTGTTGTGTGGTTTGAATACTTTTTTATTGTTTGAATCCCTATCTCTTCTTTAAAATTCTTCGCTAAAAGCAAGTCCGGCATGTCTCGCCTGCAAATGAAGCAATCTGCTTCGTTGTCGTTCATCCTTCTTTTCTTTCTGCCCTACTCTATTCTCTATTTCCTACTCCTTCGCACGCTCCATCAATGCCATCAGCTTCACTTCAGTTGCTGAATCCTGCACCGGTGTATAGATGCTACAGCGAAGCTCGGTACTGCCCTGCACAATTAGCGAGCTAAGCTCAAATAGCATCTTTCCACCACGCGCATGACGAAACTCCAGCACCACCTGCGGTGCTGAGCTGACCTTACTTTCCTCCCATAATGGATTAAAATCAGGATACGTGCTTTTCATTTCACGCAAAAACGTTTCGTACCAGTCATCCTCCATATACTGCCCATAATAAGCACGAAAAATCGCTAAAAAGTCGGCAGCAAAGTCCTTCCAATTAACCGCCAATCGTCGAAATTCCTTACGGTCAAATAAAAGAGCAATCATATTCCGCTGATGCTCTGGTATTTGCTCAAAATCAAGAAATACATGTCGTGCTGCCTCATTCCAGCCCACAATATTACAATGGCGATCCGAGATAATCGTCGGGCAATAGCGTAGCTGCTCCAAAATTTTGGCCAGCGAGGGGCTGATCTGCGGCTGCTCCTCTACACTGGCAGCAGGCAGCATATTCGAGCTTTTATCCAGTGCCAGCGAAAATAAATACTTCCGCTCATCCGTCGTCATCTGTAGCGCAGAAGCTACATTTTCCAGCACCGAAGCCGATGCCTGTATATCTCTTCCCTGCTCCAGCCATGTATACCATGTTGTACTAAGCCCGGCTAACTGTGCCACCTCTTCTCTGCGAAGTCCCGGTGTGCGCCGACGTAAGCCCCCGTTTAAGCCGACTGCCTGTGGCGCGATGCGCGCACGCTTTCCTTTTAAAAATTGAGATAATGCCTGTAATCTCGCCTGATTGTTCATATGTGTTCCTTTCTATACAAAGTCTATATAAGGTCTATACAAGGCAGTAAGCACTACCCGATTTCCGCCCCATGTAGGAAGCATGGGATGAAGAAGTGAACATTACGCTCAGTCCGATGAAGACTTCCTGAGTGAAACAAGACTAACCTGTTATAATTTATACTAGGATAAACAGTAACTTGTAATAGGATATTTTCCGTGCCAAAATGATACCATCAGCTCGGTCATTACGCAATAGCCGGGCTATACCAGCGTAGCGCACGCGCTGCTTGGTGTTCAGAATGTGCACATGATAAGCTGTTACTCAGATACCTACACAGCATATTGTTTGTACCTTAGTAATAGGCATCCGATCAACATTCGCTATGTTGAATGAGGAGACATATAAGGAGGAAGCAAGATGGAACGGGTCGTAATTACAGGGATGGGCGTTATTTCTCCAATCGGCAATGATGTGGAGACCTTTTGGAATAATCTGAGTCAGGGGAAATCGGGCATCGCTCCGATCGATACCTTTGATACGGAACGATATAAAACGAAATTTGCGGGTCTGGTGCGTGACTTTGATGCAGCTGCTATTTTCGGACGTAAAGAAGCACGGCGTATGGATCGCTTTGCTCAGTTTGCCGTAGCTGCGGCAGAGCAGGCGGTACAGGATGCGGGTCTGGATATGGACAAGGTGGAGCGTGAGCGAGTTGGCGTGTATGTCGGCTCGGGGATCGGTGGGATCGATACGTTAATTGAGCAGCAGACGAATCTGTTCAACCGTGGCCCAGAGCGGATCAGTCCACTCCTCGTACCGGTGATGATTGCCAATAGTGCTGCCGCCACGATTAGCATTCGCCTGGGGACATGGGGACCTACACTGTGTCCGGTGACGGCTTGCTCGATCGGGAACACGGCGATCGGTGAAGCGATGCGTCTTATTCGTTCAGGGGATGCGGATGTGGTGATTGCAGGCGGCTCGGAAGCGGCTATTAATGAAGTATCGGTAGCCGGGTTCAGTAATTCAACTGCACTATCAGAGCGTAATGATGATCCTACCGCAGCCAGTCGTCCTTTTGATAGGGATCGGGATGGCTTTGTCATGGCGGAAGGTGCTGGAATTGTTGTACTGGAATCTCTTCGCCATGCACAGGCACGCGGTGCACGTATCTATGCTGAAGTGATCGGGTACGGGGCAAGCTCGGATGCTTACCATATGGTAGCCAGTCATCCCGAGGGTCGTGGTGCGTCGCTGGCGATGCGTCAAGCACTGAGTAATGCTAGCATTACTGTACACGATGTGGATGTGATCAGTGCACATGCTACGAGCACAGGGGTCGGTGACATTTCCGAGACGCTGGCGATTAAGCAGCTATTTGGCGAGCGGGCTTATGATATTCCTGTAACGGCAAACAAATCCATTACAGGACATATGCTGGGCGCGGCTGGAGGTGCAGAGGCGATTGCCTTAGTACAAACACTGCGTGAGGGCTTGATTCCACCAACGCTCAACTTGCATACTCCTGATCCACTGTGCGACCTGGACTATGTGCCGAACACGCCGCGTAAAGCTGATATGAAGATCGGCCTATCGAATTCGTTTGGGTTTGGCGGTCATAATGCGGTGATTGTACTCAAGCGATATGAGGAGGAGTAAGCTTCATCCATTTTACACTGGGAACTACGACTATACATTTATCCATTAAAAAGCCGGTTAAGCCTGCGGAGTTACTCCGAGTGCTTGACCGGCTTTTCCTATAAACGAATCGATTCTATTAAGCCCCTACTCTACCTGCCGCGTTACTACCAGCTTATGCTTATACGGCTCAGCTATACGCAAAATAGCTGGCTTGGATTCTCGCTCAAATCGGTGATTCCAATATAAACGATCCAGTAACCCCATCAGGCTCAGACGTTCATTATCTGGATCAGTCCCGATCTTTTGCCGGAGAAAACGTTGTAGCATCCGTCCATCACGTACATAAGGAGATGGCGTCAAAAATATAATCTGATCCGCCAGCGCAAAGCTAGGCAGTAGCCACTCCAT
Organism: Paenibacillus hunanensis; assembly: GCF_014645615.1. GTDB lineage: Bacteria > Bacillota > Bacilli > Paenibacillales > Paenibacillaceae > Saccharibacillus > Saccharibacillus hunanensis. The sequence goes on from NZ_BMMB01000003.1 coordinate 366,781, forward strand.
CAGATTGCCCTCAACAATCCACGCTTCCTGTCCAATAATGTCCATTAGCATCCGTTGTCGCTCTGCCGGGGTGTTGCGCCGCTTGCGCTTTCCATCTCGTGTCCACAATAGCGTTTCCAGCGAATAGCTGGGAATCCCCAGCCTGCTGGAAAGTCTGGCTGCCAGCTCTGTTTTGCCGCTTCCGGGCGCACCAACTATATGTATTCTTTTCGCTGACGGCATCGCGATACCCTCCCCATCATTCCCTGCTTCGTTGGTAGCCAGCTCATCTGATATAATACTAACAGAACCTGAATACGGATGAAACTAGCCACCGAGCATGATTGATATTCTGAATCGATCCCTGTACTGTATCATTTTTAAAATATATTCTAAACGGCGTATCCTTTGGATCTCTTTATTCGTTTACATCATATCAGCAGCTACTAAACAGGCAATGACATTGGCAATCAACTACCGATGTCGGTGCCCGTTTATAATGAACTGCTGCACATAACGTTATGTACTATTAACGCGATTTCACTTGCGGATAAACAAAGGAGGGCCCCCAATATGGCCTTTGTGAATTCCCCGGCTTATTTTACAAACCATAAAAAAGACAACGCGATGCAAGCAAGTCCACATTCCCACCTATACACGATAGTCAGACTGTCACCGGATGTAACTGTAGAGCGTCATAGGAGCATCGTGTTAGATGAGAAGCAGCTCCAAGCATGGATGCCTGCCTTCTATCGCTATTGCCGTAGTCTGACCACTACACACTGGGATGCGCAGGATCTGATGCAAAATACGCTGCTCAAGGCGCTCACCTTACCCAATCTGCACGGACAGCGCTCAGTAAGTGACCAGCAAGCCTACCTGTTGCGGATCGCTCGTAATCTACGTATTGATGAAGCTCGGCGCGCCGTACGTTTACAGCACAAATTACCATTATTACAGGAGCTGCTCAACGAACAGCAGACTCAGCAACATTCGGCTCCAGATATGAATCTGCAAGCCGAAGCGGCAATTAAGCTACTGCTGGACACACTATCTCCATGGCAGCATGCGGTGTACGCCCTACGCGAGTTATTCGGCTATACGGCAAGCGAGGCAGCCAATCTGCTAGGAACGACAGAGGGGGCGATCAAGTCCGCTCTGCGCCGTGCACGAGAAGCCCTGCTACAGCAGCATGATGATTCGGCAGAGGACGCTTCCCTACCTATGCCAGAACAGGATGAGCATGAGCTGCTGGCTACGTATCTCGCTGCCTTCCGCAACGGTAATGCCGCACAGCTTGTGCAGCTTATTTTGAATCAAGCTGCCGATCCAGCTGGATTAGCTCCTCAGATTGTAGGTCAACTGCATACTGAAGCTACAGCGCAATCAAGTGGTAAAGCTAGCCGTTCAGAGCAGCTTAATCCGCATATACCACGCGACGCTTATCCTGCATATACGGTATATCGCTCTCTGCAATCGATAGCAGCCTGATGGTCTTCACACATCCGAGCATCTGACTATCGTGATTCCATTTCTGATCATTAGAAAGGATGAACTACGATGGTAACTATTCCTTATGTTATTGAACAAACGGATCGCGGCGAGCGTAGCTACGATATTTATTCCAGATTGCTCAAGGATCGAATCATTATGATTAACGGTGAAATTGAAGATCAAATGGCGAATCTGATCGTCGCTCAGCTGCTTCATCTGGCAGCCGAGGATAGCGAAAAGGATATCAGCATGTATATTAACAGCCCAGGTGGATCGGTTACGGCTGGCTTTGCCATTTATGATACGATGCAGTTTATCAAGCCAGATATCGTGACCATCTGTACGGGGATGGCGGCAAGCTTTGGCACGATTCTGCTAGTTGGCGGAACGAAGGGTAAACGAATGGCTTTGCCCAATAGCGAGGTGATGATCCACCAGCCTCTGGGCGGTGCGAAGGGTCAGGCATCGGATGTGATCATTTACGCCGAGCGGCTCATCCATACTCGCCAAAAGCTCAACGAGTTACTTGCCGAGCGTACCGGACAACCATTAGAACGTCTGGAAAAGGATACCGATCGCGATTTCTTTTTCACTGCGGAAGAGGCACTCGACTATGGGCTAATCGATAAAATTGTAAGTAAATGCTGAGTGTATACTTGATTCGACTGCACTCGAAAAAGTGATACGAATCATCCTATCTCATCGGCTCGATCAACATTCATTCAAAATGCAAACCCTATACAAATAAGCCTGCTCATCGATACGCATGATATGAGGAATCGTGCTTCGATAGCAGGCTTATATTATTTAATTTGTACCCTTTATACGAGCAAAGAGTGTGAAGCATCTTATATTTCCTATTGGAACAAGCATCTATTTCTAAAAGGTAATAACATCACTTACCCCTTCGTCGCACCCGCCGTCAATCCATGTACAAGGAAGCGCTGTAAGAACATATACAGAATCGTGATCGGCAATGCTACAAGCACTGAGCCAGCGGCAAATAGCGTAAATTCTGTACTGGAGTAGCTATTCACCAGCTCGTACAGACCTACAGCCAGCGTCCAGTTCTCACGCGAGCGCAAGATCAGACGTGCGAAAATAAAGTCCACCCATGCTCCTGTAAACGTTGTGATCGCAATGTACGTAATGATCGGCGTCGATAACGGCAAAATAATACGTCGGAAAATCTGAAAATGACTTGCTCCATCCAGCAGTGCCGATTCCTCCAGTGCACGTGGAATCGTATCAAAGAAGCCCTTCGCTACGAACATGCCCAGCGCTGCACCGGAGGTATATACCAGCACCAATGCCCATGGCGAGTTCAGCAGATTCATTTGCAGCAGGATAACATAGACAGCGATCATACTCATAAAGCCTGGGAACATACCCAGAATCAGGATGACCGACATCATCGTTTGTCTACCCCTGAACCGGAAGCGGGACATCGCATATGCGGTCAAAATTTGCACCAGCGTACCGAGTACCATACTGCTAACCGCTACCTTGAGCGTATTCCAGTACCATTTTACATACGGCAGATCCTTATCCGATTGCGAGCGGAACAGATCAGCATAATGCTGTAGTGTCAGCTTTTGCGGAATCAAGGTCTCACTGTATAACGAATCACCGACTTTAAAGGAGGACAAAATGATCCAGAGTGCCGGATAAATGCAGGCCAGCGCGATCAGCACCAGCAGCACATAGCTGATCGTAAGCTTGATGCGTCTTTTCTTTTTCATTGGATCATATCCTCCTCTTTAAAGGAGCGGCTGCGTCGATAATTATAAAGCGAGAATGCCGCAATAATAATGAAAATAATAATCCCAATCGCCGAAGCGAAGTTATAGCGCTGATTATCCAGCGTCAGCTTATACAGCCATGTGACGAGCAAATCGGTACTACCTGCATACGCGTAATCTCCATTCGCTGGCAAGCCATTCGTCAGCAAGAAGATCACGTTAAAGTTATTAATATTACCAGCAAACTGCATAATCAGGATCGGTGCGGTCTGGAACAGCACGAATGGCATCGTAATGTTGCGGAATTTCTGGAAACCTGTCGCCCCATCCACCTCTGCCGCTTCATACAGATCGCGCGGAATCGCGGTCAGTACACCGAGTACGAGAATCATCGATACCGGAATCCCGATCCACATATTCACCAGAATAACCGTCACCTTTGCCCAGAAAGGATCATTCAGCCAGGGTACACCGCCCATTCCTAGCATACGCAAATACTGATTGACCGGCCCAAACTGATAATTCAGCAGGTTACGCATGACGAGCAGGGAAATAAACTGCGGAATTGCATACGGTAAAATAAACAGCGTCCGCCAGAAGCCTTTAAAACGAATTCCCTGCTGCTCGATCAGCAGCGCTACCAGAATACCGCCAAAGTACGTCGTAACCGTCGCCACAACCGCCCAGATAATCGTCCAGGTCAAAACGCCGATAAACGTATGGCTCCACGCCTCCAGTGTGACCAGATTCGTAAACGTACGGAAGCCTACCCAATCGACCAGATTTTTCGGTGGAATATGATCAGGTGCGGAATAGTTTGTAAATGCCATCAATACCATGAACACAATCGGCAAAATTGTAAATACCAGCACACCGATCGTTGGTAAAGCAAGCAGTACATACGGAAACCCTTTATCGCCAAGCATACGCCAGGTATCGCGGAACGTGTTCACCTTTTGTCCACGCTCACGCTGCTTACCGATACGATACGCATCCTTAATATTCGCTACATAGAAGCAAGCAAGCAAAATAACATACAACAGTGCTACCAGACCATAGATCATCATGAAGATCGAATGATCACCTGGTACGTTGCGATACAATCGTCCAACCTTCTCCATATGTGCAGGCTGCTCACCAAGTGTGACCAATCCCCACATATTACTTGCAAGTCCATTTAGAATCAGATACAGACTGACCAGTCCAGCAAGTAGGAACAACGCACCCTTCGCCCACTGCCGGTTATACATCTGACCCAGCCCCATAACAACAGCGGAGAGCACAGCAGCAATTGCTGCGCTCCCCATTCCGGCGGTTCGTTTAGGATGAATAGCTGCCTTATTCATTGTTATTGTCCTGTCGAGATATTGCTCTTCATCTGGCTAACCAGATTGTCGAGCGCCTGCTTCGGATCTTTGTTATCGTTCCAGATCGATGACATCGCCGCTTCCATTGGAGACCAGAACTGCGCCATTGCTGGAATCGATGGCATTGGAACCGAATTTTCAAACTGCTTCAGGAATACGGATGCGATTGGGTCCTTTTGTACCGTTTCGCTAGCTGCTGCATTTTTGTTGGATGGCAGTGCGCCGTTCATCTCGAAGTTCTTCAATTGCCATTCTTCAGATGTGATAAAGTCTGCAAATAGCTTGGACGCATTTGGATATTTGGTATACGCATTCACAAAGTACGCCTTGATACCAGAGAACGGTGTCATTGGCTTGCCGTTTGGCAGGTTTGGATACATTCCTACACCTAGATTTTTTACCGATTCTTTTAGTGAGCCTGTATCCCATGGGCCGCTAATGTTCATTGCCAACTTGTTGGAGGAGAACAGGGATTTTTTGATATCTGCGTTAATATCCGATGTTTTGAGTGGCAAAATTTTGTTCAGGCTTTGGATAAAGGTTGCGCCCTCTACCGACTGCTCATTGTTCAGACCAAGATCATTCGGATCGGTGCCATCTTTACCAAATACATAGCCACCGTAGCCGCCCAGGAATGGGAATACATAGTAGCCATTGCCCACTTCCCACATGATGGCGAATTTATTCGCTTTTGTATCATTGAATTTGTTAGCAAACTGTATCACACCATTCCAGTCCGCAGGAACCGCATCGATCAGATCCTTGTTATAAAATACCGCTGTCGTCTCAACCGACTTTGGATATCCGTACAAAATATTATCGTAAGTCAGTGCTTTGATCGCTAGCTCACTATTACGGGAGCGTGTATCTTCCTCGAACCAGTCGTTAGGCATCAGCACACCAGCGGATACACCCTGTCCGATCTGATCATGCACGCCGGCAAACACATCGGCACCTACACCCGCAGGGCCATCGGTTACCATTTGTCCCATGGACTTATCCGGTCCCAATTCAGCAAACGTTACGTCAACATTGTACTTCTCTTTGAATGCCTTCGCTGCTTCTTCAATAAATGCTTTCTGATCGCCGCTATCCCATACGGTCAGCTTTGCGCCTTCCTCCGGTAACAGCTCCTGCATTTCCTCGCTCGCGGCTGGATCAGCAGCAGGCTGACTTGCCGTTCCGCTACCTGCGCCTCCTCCACTACATGCTGACAGAATCAGCAGCATGATCATAAGCACACTTACCAGCGCACTGTACTTTTGACGTAACATAGTCATTCATCCTTCCATTATGTAATTCAAATTGTGCGCTTCCCTTATACAGTTATGCCAGTTAGAGCAACCGTCGATACAGAGTCTTACGATCCACCCTGTGTAAATATTTGCGCAAACGTTTGTTCATTTTCGCGCAATGTATTATTTATTCGCCAGTTAACTTCCAGTTATGACAATAATATTATGTAAACGGTTAATGGAAGCGCTTAATTCAACGATTCCATCATAACTCATATTTCCTTTTTGTTAAAACGTTTGCACAAATCATTTACGCTGATTTTGGGCGATTTTTACAATGTAACCACCATTATGCTTGTTTTATCTACTCCGCAGGCAATATATTTTCATTTTACGCCATTCAGGTTATTATTAAATGAAGGTTTACACTTCTGCGAGACTTCGATTAACATAGAGACACGACCCGAACATGCTGATTCTTATCTCATGTTCATATGATCTGAATTCGATTGCACAAAATCATATTATTTATGCAATATACATCGTGCAACCTAAATTAAGGAGGTACATATGTCAGTTACAATTAAAGATGTCGCCAAACGGGCGGGCGTATCTCCTTCTACCGTATCGCGCGTGCTGTCCAATCATCCTCGAATCAGTCATGCCACCTCTGAAAAGGTCAGAGCGATTATGGAGGATATGGGCTATCATCCTAACATTATGGCAAAAAGCCTTGTTTCCAAAACGACGCAAAGTCTTGGCGTCATTCTGCCCAAGCCAGCGGAAGAGCTATTCTTAAATACGTTCTTTATGGAACTGATTCGGGGTATTGTCGCTCAGGCCAATCGGAATGGCTATGATGTGGTGCTTAGCTCTGGCTCCAGTGAACAGGAAGAAGTCGATGCGGTATCTCGCCTTGTATATGGCGGACGGATCGATGGGGCAATCCTGCTCTATTCACGCAAAAACGATCCTGTTGTCGACTTTTTGAGTCGGAATCAATTTCCTGCTGTACTGGTAGGACGAAGCGAGCAGCACAGTAATATGATCACCGTTGATACGGATAATATTCAAGCAGCCGCCGATGCAACCCGCCATTTGATCCAGATGGGTCATCGCCGAATCGGCTTTGTGAGTGGTCCGCCTGAGCTGGTCGTATCGCTTGACCGGATGGAGGGCTTCAAGCGTGCCCTTCAAGAGGCTGGACTGGAATATCGTAAAGACTGGATTGTGGAGGGTGAGTTCCTACAGGAGAGCGGCTATCGAGCGATGTCATTTTTCATGAATTTACCGGAGCGCCCGACAGCACTTGTCGTTGTCGATGATATGGTGAGCTTTGGCATTTTGCGTGGCTTGCATGAGCTTGGCTATCGAGTGCCTGAGGATGTGGCGATTGTCAGCTTTAACAATATCGCCCTGTCAGAGCTGTCCACACCACCGCTGACGAGTATCGATATTGGCATTTACCATCTGGGGTATACAGCATCCCAAGCGCTCATTCAGGCGATTCAGGATAAAAATAAAAACGGCGCTGCGATTCACCATCAGCGGCATATCGTTCCGCATCGTCTCGTGCTGCGCGAATCGTCGATGTTTTCGCCGTCGACGCCGAAGTGATCGGTTGCATGATAGAATGCTTAGATAAGCACAATCCTGTTTGAAGATAAAAGATTCGATATTTACTATGAATGAATCACAGCAATGTTAACTATATTGCTCATACGCCCTGATGTGTATCCTATTTATAAGCGGGATATTCATCAGGGTCTTTTGCTGTGCTTTTCTATTCTCTGAAGAATGTGCTAACAGCATTTTGGTTAGCGATAATCTTGAGTTAGCATATGAGTTTAACTATCCAATTTTTGTCTATTTTGTGAATTATATTCCAAATTGTGGAATATAATGAATGATAAGGTTATTATAAAATTGGTTGTAAATCTAACATAAAGGAGACATGATCATGAAAACTCGAAACATTGCCGTACTGTCCACTCTGTCGTTAGCTCTTGCTCTCACTGCCGCGCCTACAAGTTTCGCTAATCCTGTATCACCTGATGTTACTGTAAACAACCCGCTTGTCTCTAGCCCTACTCCCATTTCTGTAAACGATTTCTCAGGTCCTTATCCAGTCAATGGCAATGCTATTGTGGTGCCTCTACGTGGAGAGCTTGTAGCTACAGTAACCCCTAATCGCTATGATACGTTTTATTTTAAATTAACGAATCTACAAACTGGTGCGGTCATGTCCAATCAATCTTACAGTGGTAGCAGTCAGTACGGATTCCGCATAAGCAACAATAATCTTGTAGGAAATTATTCCGTTCAAATTACCTCCAGTTCTGGTAGCAGTAGTGGTACATTTGTATTAAGCTATTTATAACCTCAAACTCCACACATCCAATATATTTATTCCAACTTTATCAGTATAACTATACCTCCATACATCCACTTCTTCTAAGTATTTTAGAAGAGTGGATGTTTTTTTGTTGGCAAAAATTTTGCTGATTTTGAATCCAATATGTAATTAGTAACGTATATATAGTATAGCACTCTTCATACTAGGATTTATTTTAGAGAAGAATCCGTCTTGCTTGAAATAGTATTCCTTTCTTTGCACTATTTTTTTGCTGATTCCAAAGCGTCGTATTATTAATACAGTCATACTAATTCTTTTTATTCCCAGCAAATATTTAATGCAATTTTAAGGAACACATCACGTTTCTTTAACGAAGGGGCGCTACAATACAAATAAGAAAAGCAGACACAGCTGTACTTGATTTTCTAAACCGAAACATCAGATTTATTCTATCTCTAACTGGTGTCTGTCTGGACAAAGTAAATGTCGCATTTACTTTCTTCTTATCACTTATTCCGTGTTATATGTATCAGCTTCGATGCTGAGCATCAACACTCACTTTATGTTTAGGGAGGGCTTCATCATGAAAAAGGACGCTGATCTGTCCATGTGGATGACTCAATTTTTGTGCAGCCCCGATTCCATCAAGGAGGAACGTTTGGCTGAAGCAGAGGAAGAACATGATCCTGTATTGCTCGAAAGCATTCGTTTCCATCTTGAATTGCGCAATCGTTACGATTTGCTGGAACATCATTCTTTGAAGTAAGCCTCACTTCTGATTGTATATCGTGTGCATGAATTCATGCATTGCATGACAAAGCCTCCATTCTTCTATACGGAATGGAGGCTTTGCTGTGTAAAATTATCGATTAGCTGGATATAACAAAATGGACTGTAGCTCCATCCAATGCAATGCTGCTAGCTGCTTCTTACAGGTAAAGCTTGTACGTTTTCTTGCATCTGCCACTTACGATAGCTACCCCACTATCGTACTGGCTGAGCATTTAACATAATACTAGCTTTGACAAGCTTAGCTGTAGCAACTATTAGTCATTATCTTGGTCGTCGTCATGGTCATCGTAGTCCTTGTCGACTTTGACGATTTTGCCTGTAGCGGCGTCGATCTCAACTTTTGCTTCACCACCTGTAAAGCGAAGTTCTACTTCATACTGAATGCGTCCATCTTCACGATCGCGCTCCACATCGGTCACTGTACCATTTACGGCTGTTTTTGCAATGGCGATCGCTTGATCAACGGTTTTAACCTTCGCTGTGCTAGGAACGGTAGCCGATGAAGAGTTATTTCCTTTACCTGGTACAACATAAGCATCATCGTCGTCGTTATCATCATTTACGCTTTTCACTACAGCGCCGCTTAGTGCATCGATATGCACATCCACATCGCTACCGTTACTACGATTCACGTCCACTTCATAGTAGAGCTTGCCACGTTCGCGATCCAGCTCAATACTTTCAACTGTACCACCAGGTACTTTTTGCAGGGCGATTGCTTCTGCACGCTGAATACCGATCACTTTTGAATTGTCGGGAACGGTTGCACTGCTGTTATTGTTTGATGCAGCGACTACGGTGCCTGCTGCTCCTACCGTCAATGCTGCTGCCAGAATACCAACGCCTGCTTTACGATTCATCCATTTGTTCTTCATATTCATTTCCTCCTTCGATATCATCCATTAAGTAATCGAAAACAGATCAAGCGCTATCGTCTTCTCTGTTTTCTGCCCCGTACAGCTTCATGATCAGAATGTGAATCCGATACGTAATGCTGTCTGTTACTATCTCGCTGTTGCTCGCTGCCGGGCTATGTTATCAATATAAAGCAGCTAAATGAGATGACTCTGATAATCAGATTAGAAAATGATGAGAACGCACCGATGAGGTTGGTTATCTGCATAGATCAAGCAGAACTAAGCATGGATATGCTCTATCTATTGGGATCATTAGCCTGATTTGCACATCGTAATGTGTTCAATAGTGATCGTGTTCGTATTCTTTAATATTTATTCTTCAATCTTTATCGTCAGCATCGCCCTCGTCATCCCATGTGATCGACATGACTTCACCTGATATCGCATTAATCTGAATGACCGCTTCCCGATCATCGGGTGTATCGATATCCACCAGATAATATTGCTGCCCCGTCTTACCGCTGTACTTGAAGTCCACATCGTCCACTTTTCCTTTCACCTGACGAAGTGCGATCTGCTCAGCCTGCTTCTCAGTTAGTGAATTGGATGCATAGGGCACCGTGCTAGAAGCGTCCTTTTTGCCTGGTGAAGCAGGGTGTGGACGTGGTGATGGCAATTTATCCTTATCATCCTCTCTGGGCGACTTATTCGGAGTGGTGCTGCTAGATTCGCCTTTTCCACCAGGCACTACCGGGTCTGGAACTGACTGGGTAGATGATGGAGCTGTTGTTGGTGTGGAAGCAGGCATGTTACTTTCCGCTTTTGAGCGATCCGATTCTGTATTCGCTGGCTCTGTAGGCGTTGCTGTGCTACCATTCTCACCTGGAGCAGACGTTGTAGAAGATGAGTCTGTAGTGGGCACTGTCGCGCTACCTGATGTTGCTGGAGCCGAATCGGAGGTAGAAGTAGTCGCTTCATTTGAGCTAGAGGAAGCTGTTGCTTCTGTTCCCGTAGCAGTCGCAACCGTTTGCGTACCTTGCAATTGACGGATCGATTGCACTTTACCATTTTGCGCGCTCACATTTAACTCATAACGGCCTTTATCCGATTCGAGCTGTACGATGTAGGCATCATTGTTTTTGACAACACTCGTAATTTCTCCGGGGTATTGCGCCTGAATCTGTTCGCCGACCTGAGTTGCGTTAAGTAAGGGCTTCGCTTGCCCGGACGTATTCCAGACCCAAATGGACGCACATAGAAGAATTAACAGGGCTGCTGCCCCTCCAATGATCCATAATCGTTTATTTGACATGCTGTTCATCCTTTCGTGTTACCAGATGTAGATTTTCATCGAAATTAGGATCAAAATAAAAACGCCTCATACCGTCTAGAGTGATCTCCTTGACAGTATACAGGCGTTTAATTAGAATTCGCTGAGAAGCCAGCCATATGCTGAGCTGTTGCAGGCAAGGTGACGATAGCCGTTGTACCAGATCCTTCTTCACTTTCCAACCGAATCGTAGCCCCGAGTGCTTCAGCAATACGCTCAGCAAGCGTCAAGCCTAGTCCCGAGCCACCTGTATCCTGCCTTGTTCGTGCCTGATCGACCCGGTAAAAGCGATCAAATACCTTTGGCAATTCCGTAGCTGGAATACCGATACCATGATCGATTACTCGAATATAACGATTCCGAGTTCCCGCTTCGTGATGCTCCGAATGATCAAGCGACCGATCATCGAATCCAAGCTCCAGTATCATATCCTCACTGCTATATTTGCGCGCATTATCCAACAAAATAAACAGGAGCTGGCGTAGCTTGCCGCCATCTGTCCAAATGGTGCACAGCTCCGCTTCAGCCTGAAGCTCTGCCGATAGCACCACCTCTACACGCCGATTATACGCCTGCCAGAATTCACGGGATAGCTGTGCAGCCTGATGACTGAGATCGACCGGCTCCAGCTTCAGGTTCCACTGCTCCTCATGACGTGCGAGTAATAGCAGCTGCTCAGTCATTTCCTTCATACGCACCGCTTCAGAATGAATCGCCTCGATCGATTCTGTAAACAAATCTGGCCGCTCCAGCCCACGACGCTTGAGCAAGCTGGCATAGCTCTCAATGATCGTTAGCGGTGTGCGCAGCTCATGGGAGGCATTGGAAACGAATTGCTTTTGCTTATCATAGTTATTTTCGAGCAGCTCAATCATTCGGTTAAACGTAATCCCCATCTCATACAGCTCATCCTGCGAACGCTCTTCCAGCTTGATCCGTTTAAAATGACCGCTGCGACGAATCTCACTCATCGTTGAGGTGAGTGCAGCAATTGGACGAATGACGATCCGACTCAGAATCTGACCAGATAGAAATACCGGAATCATCGCCAGACCGGTTACGATCAATAATACAAGCTGTAGCACATTCAGATAGCTCTCTGTCTGCTTCAAGCTCTCGGTCACCTGCACATTTACCACACGACCATCATTCCAAATGATCGGAACCGATACAAATACATAGCGATGTCCGTTATCTTTTACAACCTGCGATACGAGACTGGATGCATAGGCAACCGGACGCTGAGATAATTGCTGCTCATTCGGTGAGGTGACAAGCAGGCTATTGCTGCTCTGCTGGGCGACGATACGAATCATACCTTCGAGCGGAACATACGCACGCAGCAAATCCGCTACAGGCAGATCATTCGCTGATAAGCGGATGTTATCGGCGACCTTCTCTGTCTGCGATACGATCCGATCCTGCTGCTCACGAATCGTTAACGAGCTGAATACAATATAGACAAGCACATTCGTCACAATCAATACGAGCGCAAACAGCACCGACGAATACAGATGAATCCGTCGATTGAGTCTCATGATGGCTCCCGCAGTACATAGCCTACGCCACGCACTGTATGTATTAGCTCCTGCTCATGACCCTGATCAATTTTTTTGCGTACATAGCGAATATACACATCGACCACATTCGTATCGCCAAAATAGTCATAGCCCCACACCGCTGCAAGAATCTGATCTCGATTTAGCACCTGACGCTTATTTTTCAATAAATAAGCCAGCAGATCAAATTCGCGTGGGGTTAGCTCCACTGACTGTCCAGCACGCTCTACCTCGCGCGTACTCTCATTCAGACGCAAATCTCCTGCCACCAGCCAGTTGTCTGTCTCTGCCACTTCTGCGCTGCCGCGTAGCTGCTGCTCCTTGAGCCGAATCGCTGCGCGAATACGTGCCAGCAATTCCTCAATCTGAAATGGCTTGGTCACATAATCATTCGCTCCCAGATCAAGCCCTGCTACCTTATCCTCCACCGAATCACGCGCCGTCAGCAAAATAACCATCGTCGACGGATCGGTGGCACGGATGCGGCGTAAGATCTCAATCCCGCTCATCTCCGGCAGCATCACATCCAGCAGCACCAGATCCCATCCCCCTTCGCGGTACAGATCCCATGCCTGCGCACCATTATACGCCTGCCGAACATCATAGCCTTCGGCTTCAAGCTCAATCTGTAATAATCGGGAAATCTTATGCTCATCCTCGACAATTAATATACTAGCCATCCACGCCCTCCCGTCTGCCAATCAATTTCTGGTAGCTGACAATATCGAGCCACTGGTCAAACTTACGTCCTACCTCACGGAAATGAGCGCACTTCTCATATCCATACCGTTCAAACAAGCGAATACTACTGGTATTATCCGCGCAAACGGTCGCTACCAGCACGTGGAATCCATGCTGCTGTGCAGCCTGCTCGATAAATACAAGCGCGCGGCTACCGATACCCTTTCCTGCTTGCTCAGGCTTTAAATAGATCGTAATCTCAGCCGTGGTATCGTACGCTTGCTTCGCTTTGTGGCGAGTTAGCAAAATATAGCCTACTAATATTCCAGAATCGTTAGCGCGTATTACAGATTCGTTTAAGCTGTCGCTTGCGCCAGCTACTGGCTGCTCATCCGTATCCCGTTCCCCAGCATGCTCTATAATCGCATACGAGCAATAATGAGCAGGCAGATCGAATAGCTGCGCGCGCATCTCATCTAGTGTCAGTGGCTCGGTATGAAACGATACTGTCGTATGCAGTACATAATAATTATAAATATCTACAATCTGCTCCACATGCTGCTCTTGAACAGGTACAAATTCCAACGTCGTTTGCATTCCAAGTTCCCCCGTTACATTCAAAATGATTAGTGAAACGCACTCGCATCAGAATTAACCATATAATGCATAATCCACTGCATCCCCACTGCACCAGGACGCCGAAATCCGTGATCTACAAAGCCTGTACGCAGATAAAGCTTCTGTGCAGGCTCATTACGTACATTCACAGCCAGTATAATCTCATGAATATGCGAAAAATGCTCGTTTACAAAAGAGCGTAATCCCTCCAGTGCCAGACGAGCATAGCCTTTTCCCTGTTGCCGATGATCCATAAGAAATGCGCGTAGCAACATGAGCTGTTCGGCAGAAGTAGAGGTATAGGATCTATATGTGGATACACCTGCACCCTCATGTAATACAAAAAAGCCTACAGCCTGCTCATCAACTGTAATGACAATTGGATGCCGCTCTGGATCGCGAATCGAAATCTCCAGTACTTCAACGGGCAAAGCAGTAAACCGATGCTGATCCTCTGGTAGCTCAAAAGACAATAATTCCTCCAAATGCTGAGGCTGTAATAGCTCTAGCTGTACGGACTTTGATGTTTTTTTAGAGATCGGCACATGCGTATTCGATTCCGCATCAAACTTCATGAACGATTCTCCCCTCATGCGATCTACAGATCAATGCATATCTGCACCCTATGTTTCACCAGTTCAATGGATATGGAAACGATAGCATCGTACGCTCGCTATCATTTCCATATCGATGAGCTGATGAGAAATGTAGGACTAGTTAGATAGACGTTGAGATCAATGTTGAATTAGCTTCAAAACGTATACGAATCATGGTCAACAATCATCGGGCAACGTCATAGCCTATTCCTGCAATGGATAACTACTCTACCGAGCGAATCGCTGCATATATTTTGGCATCGCGGAAGCTTCCCTTTGTATACAGATGCTTACGGAGCAAGCCTTCGTACTGCATCCCCAGCTTTTCCATCACACGAGCAGAACCGATATTTTCTGGAATACAGCGCGATTCGATACGAATTAGCTTCATTTCATCCCAGCCAAACTGCATTACAGGCCCCATCGCTTCGGTAACGATGCCACGATTCCAGTATGGTCGTGCCAGCGCATAGCCTACCTCGCCGCGAAAATGACGCAGGTTCCAGCCTAAATAACCTGCTGTACCAATCATTTTGCCAGATTCTCGATCCTCAATCGCCCAAGGTGCCAGCTGACCTTCGGCATAATTTTTGAGCACATGATTAATAAATTCATCTGTATCCTCTAATGTTTGATGAGCGTACCAGCTCACATAACGCGTAACTTCAGGGTCGGAGGCATAAGCAAACATGTCTTCGCGATCTTCTGCTCGAAGTGGACGTAAAATCACCCGCTCCGTTTCCAATACTGGTATTTGTCCAAATACATCTTCTACTTTCATCTGTCTCGCTCCCTCCAATAATATGTACTCATTTGAATGCTTTGTTGTACTTAACGTATTTTATCATATCTTGTGGTGGGGTGTTGAAGCATCTCTCACTTTGCGAAAGGAATACAGAAAGGGACTGGGATTCAGCCACCTGAATCGATGGCACTCGATAGGCGTTCACTCTAAATTAGATAGGTGTTCACTCCAGCTCAAGTAGACATCAAAAATCCCCAGCTACGAGTAGTAAGCATGGGGCCGATTACTCGCAAGCTGGGGATTATGGGTTTTATCGCTGTGTTTCGTTATAGCTTATACGTAAGAAGTACGGGTATACGCAAGCAGAGTTTCGACGTTCACGATCGGCACGATACGACCATCACTCAGCTCGAATGCTCTTGGCAAAATATCGCGGCTGTTGACTTCCGGATTCTCGCGCAGCTCGCTTTCGTCGATGATAGCAGTGTTATCCAGCTCGTCTACGAGCAGGGCAACGCGTGCGCGGCTGAGCAGGATCATTTTATCGCTTTCCTGTGGGCCGTCAAATGATACGCCGAGCAGCTTGCGCAGGTTCACCAGCGGATACAGGGAGCCACGGATGGTAATTAATCCTTCGTGCCATTCATCGGCAAACGGCAAAGGTGTGCCTTTTTTAGCGGTTTGAATTTCTTCGATTTCGCTAAAGCTGATCGCATACGGCTGCTTCGCCACATAAAAAACAATAAGCTCCATTTTCATAGCGTTTAGCTCCTCAATTAGTTTCTACTGTTTACACATTCATGCATATTCTATAGTTTTTATCGACCAATAGACCTCATTTGTTTAGGGGCAGCCTCAAACATATCTGCCTGATTGCATTTTGCAGCGCTGCGATTCCTATACTGATTCCATTAAAAGAAATTCTATCCAGAAATGTACGACTTTTTATACTGATTGTCTTGAAACTCTGTAGCATTCTGGTACAATGTGATAGTGTTATGTGAGCTACTCAACCATGAAAACAAAGGAGCTAGAACATTGAATCCATCTGTAAAAGACCGCTGTTATGCTGTACTTGGCATTGCTATTATCTGGGGCGGCGTTGTCGTTATCAAATTGTTTAGTGGCGACCTGTAAGCCGCACTTTTCATAGGGAGTAGACGATTCATCCCGTGCTTATGGACAACCGATGCTGATCGGAGAATGTCCCGATAGCGATTTGAGGTAAACGTACCTGCTTTTCAATCGCATGATGTATAGTTCGTCGGCGTCTTTGTTTGGCATATAGAGCGTGAATATATGTGATATGTAGAAATAGTACAATCCAATAAACGAAGCGTTCCTATAGCTTCTTTTCTGCATTCATAGCAAAGCCAGCCTATAGGCTGAATTCTCTTCTGGTTAGATCAATCTAACGATAGAGATTATTCAGAACAGGCTGGCTTTTTATATTTTGTATATGCGTGGTTTGTCTATTCGTTGTTTATTTAGTACGAAGCGGCTTATTGTAATAGCTATTATCAGCCATTTTTTATTTCAGCGTGTACAAGGAGTCTCCTGTCTGTACCTGCTTCTCCGCCGAGCGTGTCAGCTCATTATAATCGTTAATATTCGTTACGATGACTGGCGTAATGGTTGCGTAGCCTTCTGCACGAACTGCCTCCAGATCGAATTCCATCAGCAGGTCGCCCTTTTGGATTTCCTGTCCAGAGCGAGCATGTGGAGTGAAATGCTTGCCTTTTAGCTTCACGGTATCGATACCGATGTGGATTAGCATTTCGGTACCATCTTCACTGACCAGACCGATCGCATGCCCACTCTTAGATACAGAGAACACCGTTCCATTGACTGGAGCAACAACACGACCCTCGGTAGGTTCAATTGCAACCCCTTTACCCATGATTTCTTCGGCAAATGCCGGATCCGGTACTTCACTCAGCGATTTCACTTCACCTGTCATCGGGCTATATACTTCGGTCGCTTTCATCTGGCGTGCAGCACTCTCATGCTGAATCAGGGTTGCAGCGACAGCATCTGTATCCATTGGCTGTGCAGCTGGTACACTTGAAGCCGCTGGCTCCGTTGTCGCTTCTGCTGGTGCGTCTGTATTTTCTTGAATCCCCATTACAAAGGTAATAATCGTAGCCGCTACAAATGCGATCAGACCACCCAGTAAGGCATAGATCAATGTGCTGATCGATGGGCTAATAAAGGCAGCAACACTTGGCAAGCCTACCAGACCTGTAATCACATATGCCTTGACGTGGAAAATACCCATGAATGCACCACCGATGGCACCACCGGACAATGCTGCGATAAATGGCTTTTTGAATTTCATATTTACACCATACATCGCTGGCTCGGTAATCCCCATGATGGCAGTCAAGCTTGTTGAAAATGCGAGCGACTTGGTTTGACCATTTTTAGCGCGCAGACCTACACCGAGCGCACCACCCGCTTGCGCCCAGTTCGCTGCAAACATCAGTGGAATGATAAAGTCATAGCCCAGTGCTGTAATCGAACCGATAACGATTGGAGTTAGTGCATAGTGCATACCTGTAATAATCAGCAGTGACATCGTACCACCGATCAGAATACTTGCGAGAATCGACATATTATCAAACAGCCATGAGATTCCACCGGACAAGCCACTACCGATAATTGAACCCAGTGGTCCAATCGCGATCAGCGTGAGTGGAACCATTACGAGCAGAGTTACTGTCGGTACAACGAGCAGCTTCACTGAAGCGTGTGTCACACGATCTACTGCTTTTTCTACATACGAAGCAATCCAGATGGCGATAACGATTGGAATAACCGTTGACGAGTACGTTGCCGCTACAACCGGAATGCTAGCAAATGTAACCGGCTGTCCTGAGGACAACAACGCAGTAATCGTAGGATGCATAATCGCTGCGCCGAGCGCTGCACCGATATACATATTGCTACCCAGCTTACGTGCAGCGCTAATCGCCAGAATGATGGGCAGGAAGTAGAATGCGCCGTCACCAATAGCGGATAAAATGATATACGTAGAGCTTGTGTTCGACATCCAGCCAAGCGCGACCAAAATCGCCACAATCCCTTTGATCATCCCTGCGCCTGTAATCGCAGGCAGGATCGGTGTGAACATACCGGAGATAAAATCGAACAGCGAGCTGATCGGATTACGCTTCTTCGCTGTGCCTTCACCTGTGGAAGCAGCAGGCTTGGCTCCGCCACCTTTCATCGATCCAGCCAGTTCTTTATAGACGCCAGCTACCTCGTTCCCGATAATAACCTGGAACTGCCCTCCATTTTTCATTACACCCATCACGCCCGGTGTTTTCTCCAGCTGGGCTTTATTCGCTTTGTTATCATCATGTAGGTTGAAACGCAAGCGTGTCATACAATGCGTCACCTGATCAATATTTTCTTCGCCACCGACCAGTGTCAGTACGTCCTGTGCTACCTTCGCTTTATCCACGTTAAACACTCCTTTATTTCCTATCGTTCATTCGATATGGTTTTTGTGCTGTTTACTTTACATGTTGCTTGTTTGCTGGCTACCGCATAGCTAACTGGATGGGCTCCTGAAGAAATGGGAGCGCTTGCTAGATCGCGTCGTCTTATAGTCTGATAGCGTATTTTAGCCTTTCAGGCAAATAAAAAAACCTAAATGTGGAGAATGAGGTACAGACGCTGATCGTTTATGATTAGACGTTCTGATAATTCATTCTTCGACATTTAGGTTTTGCCTACCCAAAGTAACAATCCCTTTGTCCGTATACGGTTATGCCTCCGTTTGATCGGCATTTTCCTTTTTCGTGACCCGTTCAATATGAATCGTCAAATATAACAATTCTTCATTGGAAAGGTCACGCTGATGAATCTTACGTGTATAGTCCTGAATTTTCAGTGCGCATGCATATGCTTGCGGATACTGGTTTTTGACCATATCATGCAGTGGACTATCTCCCTGCTCGCTCGCTGCGCCACTAACGACACGCTGAGCAAAAAACTTTAAATGAGTGAGGAAGCGGAAATAATTCAGCGATTCCTCATCCAGCTCAATCACATAATGGCGAGTGACAATACGTAGCACATCCTTGACGATATTCGTCATGCTGACTGTCTCGCTCATCTGTCCATTCAACTGGGAATTGACAAAATGCAGTGCAATGAAGCCGCCTTCATCTTCAGGCAATGCAACACCGAGCTTATCCTCGATCATTTGCAGCGCCTTGAGTCCAATATAGTACTCTTTGCGATACAGCTTCTTGATTTCCCATAAAAGGGCGTTCTTAATTTCCAACCCCTGCCGATGCCGCTCAATTGCAAAGTGAATATGGTCGGTAAGCGAAATGTAGATGCTATCATGAAGCTGGCTGCCCAGCACCGTCTGCGCATAACGGATAATTTCATCCGAGCATTCCATGTATTCAATCGGAATATCCGACAATAGCGCGGTAAGCTTGTCAGAGATTTCCTTGCTCTCCAGCTTGAATACCTTTTCGATCTTCGCTTCATCGATCAGGTCATCCGGATGCTTTTTAAAGCCAATCCCTCTGCCCATCACGACCAGTTCCTGTTTGCCAGAATCGATAACGGTGACGACATTATTATTCAGAACCTGCGATATTCTCATATTCATCACCTTTTTATATGATGCTCAAAAAGGCAAAACCAAAAATGACAATACCTGTCAGTTTCGGTTTTGCCTGATCTCTCAGTAACAATCCGTGTTTTGGTTTCGATACAGCTATACTAACATAGCCGACATAAAATGACAACCGTTTTTTGAAAGCCTTTTCCACTGTAAAGTATTTATGCGCCCTAAGACGGATTGAAATGGATAATTCCATCCTGATTAGGGCGCACAGATTGGCTGCTTATGCAGCGCTGGATAATGCACGAACGGTAATAACGAGCGTTAACCATATCGCAAACAGTAACAAAAATACAAAGCCAGCAATGAGATAAAAACTTCGCTTTTTCGAGCTTTTCTGCAAAAATCGGCACCTCCGTCTTTGAAGTATACAGCGATATCAAAGCGACAACGATTACTTCGAAGTGGCAGCATGATGCTTGCCGTCTAGTATACCATCATTTTCCAGATGATTCACTGTATCCTGCAAATGTTGCAAGTGTACCTTTTACTTAGATCAACTCAAATGTACGCTCCAGTACATCTACCGAGCTCGTACCGACAAATACTTTGAATTCGCCTGGCTCGGCAACCCATTCCAGAGCAGCATTACAGAACTTCAAATCCTGCTCGGTAATCGTAAATTCGACACCTGTGCTTTGTCCCGGTTGTAAATGGACTTTGCGGAAGCCCTTCAGCTCCTTGACTGGACGAACTGTGCTGCCATACAGGTCTTGAATGTACATTTGTACGGTTTCTTCGCCTGCCATATTGCCGGTATTCGTTACTGTTGCACGTACGGTAATTGATTCGCCCTGCTTAATAATGTCACGATCCAGCTTGAGCGCGGAATACGTAAAATGCGCATAGCTCAGACCGTAGCCGAATGGATACAGCGGATCATTCGGGCCATCGAGATATTTGGAGATGTATTTCTCGTCACGATTCTCCTCTGTCACCGGACGACCGGTGTTAAAGCGATTGTAATAAATCGGTATCTGACCTAGATGCTTCGGAAAGCTCATGGTCAGCTTACCGGATGGATTATAGTCACCCAGCAGTACATCAGCAATCGCGTGCCCTGCCTGTGAACCGAGGAACCATGTTTCTACAATCGCATCCACATGCTGCTCATACCAATCCAGTACAAGTGGACGCCCGTTAATCAGCACGAGCACGATCGGCTTGCCTAATTTGACAAGTTCCTCTGCCAGACGCTGCTGCGGTGCAGGAATGCTAATGTCCATACGTGAAGCGGCTTCACCGGACATTTCGCTATCCTCGCCAAGCGCAAGCACGATCACATCGGCTTCACGCGCTGTTTTTACCGCTTGCTCAATACCGCCAGCGATCGCTTCATTCACTCCGCTACCCTGCGCATACAGTAGTGTCGCGTCAGCAATGCCTTTCGCCTGTAAGCCCTCGCGCAGTGTAACCGTTTCTTCTTTGTAACGGGAGAATTGCCATGCGCCAAGCAGGTCTTTGCTATCCGCAAAAGGACCGATCAGCGCCAGTGTCATATCGCCCTGTAGCAAGCCTTCCTGTGGAAGTGGCAAAATACGACGTTCATTTTTCAATAGTACGATCGAGCGACGCGCCAGCTCCAGACTTGCCTGTAGATGCTCGGCATTGAAGTGATATTCTGCTTCTTTTTCAGGACGAATATAGCGGAATGGATCGTCCATCAGACCGATCTCATATTTATAAGTCAAAATACGACGCACAGCCGCATCAATCTGCTCGATCTGTATTTTTCCCTCTGTAACAAGTGCTGGCAGATGCTGCTCGTACAGCTGTGTGACCATCTCGATATCCATGCTGGCATCAAGTGACAGGCGAGCTGCTTCCTTGCGGTCACGAGCGGCACCGTGCACATAGATTTCATCGATCGCGCCGTAGTCGGAGATCAGCATACCATCGAATCCAAGCTCCTTACGCAGCAGATCATTAAGAATAAAGCGATTGCCCGCAATAGGAACACCATTATAGAAGTTAAATGCGTTCATGACCGAAGCTGAACCTGCTTCCAGTCCTGCCTGGAACGGTGGCAAATAAATATTGCGCAGCATCCACTCGGAAATATCAACAGTATTGTAGTCGCGCCCTGCTTCGGATGCGCCGTAAGCGACAAAATGCTTCAAGCAGGCGATCAATGTTTCTTCACTAAATAGACTATCTCCCTGGAAGCCTTCCACCTGTGCTCTAGCAATGAGTGAGCCGAGATATGGATCTTCCCCTGCCCCTTCCATCACCCGTCCCCAGCGTGCATCACGGCTAATATCAACCATTGGCCCGTGATTGTACGTGATACCGGAAGCGGTCGCTTCACGAGCCGCGATCACGCAGGCTTCACGAATCTGCTCGATATTCCAGCTACTCGCCCAGCCGAGCGGAATCGGGAAAATCGTCTGGTAGCCGTGGATCACATCAGCGTTGAAAAATAATGGAATACCGAGACGAGACTGCTCCACCGCTAGCTTTTGCAAATCAAATGTACGATGGCTATTAAAGGCACCTAGAATGGAGCCCACACGTCCTTCACGTACAAGCACCTCGGTTGGCCCTGCTTCAATATCTGCACCAAAGGAAAACTCAGAATCGGCGCATTGACTCATCTGCCCGATCTTTTCCTCCAGTGTCATCTGTGTGAGTAGCTCCTCGACAGATTGACGAATGTTTTCCTCGTTTCGTTTGGTCACGCCTGTTTTGCGATAGGGTGCAACGAGTGCAGCCAGTGTGTCTGTATCTGGATGGTGAATATTGGACATGTAAAAGACCTCATTTCGTATAATAGGATACGCAATCCGCTGGTGTATCTATTTGGGGTGTAGAAGGTAGTTGGCGGATTGGTGTGAGTTGTATACTACTAATGTAGGCGTTTACGTAGTTGATTTATGGTTTTATTCTTTAATTTTTGGTAAAATAACGGAATATCTTTTGTGAGTAAGCTTCGTTCTATTCTGGATGGTACATAGGAGTTTGAGTTGGGATGCCGGCGTCAGTTCCGGTATATATGTCTATGTCTATGTCTATGTCTATGTCTATGTCTATGTCTATGTCTATGTCGCAAGTGTAGACTCATATTAAAAAGTAAAGGAAATGAATAATATGGATTTGATCAGATTGGGCATAATTATCTTTGCAATCGTATACCTACTCATGATTCCGATATTTTTTCGTTTGCGTGATAAAGAAGATGAACATATGTCGGTAGGCATGAACTTATTTGTCATGGCGATGTTGTCTCTTGTTATAACCGCTGTGTTAGTAGGCGTGATCATAATAGGATATTTGTTCATGGACATGGTGTCCTTTGCGCCATTTATTCAATTCTCCAGTAAGTGGGATACCGTCGTATTTGTGATCGCATTATTGATCCTACTTTCTGTAGGCGAACTGGTTATTATTCCGATTGCCAAATCCCTGCTAGCGCTAGCCCTTCGCCATCCGATTTCCAAATGGATTGGCTATCTCGTAACCATTGTGATGAATACGTTATTCATATCCATCATTGTAGACCTACTACCGGGTGTGACAATACAAGGAATTGAGGTCGCATTAGGTATGGCACTGGTATATCAATGTATAGAATGGATTGTAGAAATCCGAACAGCATACTCATCGACAAAGTCCAAATAAGTATAGTCAGCTCCAGGCATGAACCGTAGGCTAGCCAGCCGAGCGATCTATTCCAATGAATGAACAATAGAATGCCGGCATACTAAATGCAATAGCTACCGACTTGGTCCACTTACACTATAAATACTCAGTTGATCCAAATCGATCTCCACTGTAAAATCAAAAAACTGCTCGCCGAATCCTTCCATCCAATTATTAGGGTCGCTTGCTTCATAAAACCAGAATACGAGCAGTTTAGTACCATCCGAAAAATGTTTTTCTTTACAATCAATGGAACAGAGCGCCAGATCAATATGTAATGGAGGTAAAAAGCATGCCGCTATATCAACCAATGAATTTGCTCGCTGCTGTGCAGCTTCTACAGCTAATAGTAGATAAAGTGCATAATCTGCACCTACCAGCTGCTCTGCAATCGCATCTTCTTGCTCTGTATGTAAAGCTTTTAATAAAGTAGCTACATACTGACGATCAACCTCAAATAAGCTATCGTTAAATGGTATCTTGTTTCGCTGTACATTATTCGCTGAATCCATCTTGTCTTCCCCCATGTTTGAATATCGCTGTTGATCGGATGATCATCCGATCAAATAAAATGTATGCTTGTTACATTTATGGTACAGATAAGCTCCAGACAAGTCTATTGCAGCCTATATTTTAAGTATATTACTCTTCACATCGTAAAGGAGCTGATCCGTATGCCGAATATTACGCCTGATTCGATTCAACTCATCATGCACATGATGTATACCGAATTTCAAATGACCCTGTATTGGATGGATGCGGCTGGGCAGCTACTAGAGGAGCAGCCTTTACGTGGATTCAATCCCGTGTATGATCATAAAGCTCAGACCCTTGCTCTACTCGCGCAGCAGACAAATGGTCATTATCCTGTCGTACAGTCGACGAATGTACTGGAGCAGTATTTGACGGTGCCATTATTGGATGGCGATAGGTATGCAGGTGCACTCATTGCCGGGCCTTTTTTTCATGCGATTGTACCGGATGAGCTGATTAGCGGAATCATTCGCGATTACCAGCTGTCTTTTCGACAGCAGGATGCCATTCGGCAGTTTTATGCGAGCATCCCGCTCATTTCCAAGGAACGCATCTATAATGCGGCAGCGATGATCCATTATATGCTGTACCAGCAGCGACTTGATCTGGCCGAGGTCATTCAGCATAATTTGCATATTCATATTAAACTGGATGAGCAAGCAGCAATCGTGTCCTCTCCCTATGAGGAAGAAATGTATATCGCACCAGCTAGCTATCATCGTAATCCAGAGATGGAGCGGATTTTCCTGCAATATATCCGTGAAGGCAGAAAAGAAGACCTGGTGCGCTGGGAGCTTGGCTTCCCTACAGAAAAGCTGGGAGTATTATCGAAAAAAAGTCTGCTACGCAGTGAGAAAAATCTAGCCATCTGCTCGATCACACTGGCAACGCGTGCAGCGCTGGATGGCGGCGTGAATGCTGAAATTGGCTATACGCTGAGTGACTTTTACATTCAAGCCGTGGAGGAATGTCAAAATCCCGGCGAAGTGCAAGCGACGCTACGCCGTGGCTATAATGATTTTGTCGATCGCGTGCTGGAAAGCCAGCAAAAACGTTATTCCAGAGAGATCAATCTATGCCGTAACTATATTTTCCATCATTTATACGAACCGATCCAGCTGGAGCACCTCTCTGATCTAACCGGCTTAACCGGAGACTACCTGTCCAGGCGCTTCAAAAACGAAACCGGACGCTCCCCTATTCACTTTATCCAATACTACCGCGTTCAGGAAGCCAAACGCCTGATGTCCAGCACATCTCATTCCCTGTCCGCTATCGCTACCATGCTACAATTTCACGACCAAAGCTATTTTACGAAAATATTTAAAGCCCATACGAACCAGACACCTAAGCAATACAAGTCCGCTGCAAGCGGCGGCCATTTACCTTTGGCAAGAATATAGGGATGTGAATAGCAGCTGGAGATCAATTACGGCTATTATAAATTAAGGATAGTGTGCAAAGCATTACACCATGTTAAACTGCAATATCGCTAATACCAAATTCAATCTTCACCCGTTCACCTATAGTATTAGATTATCCCATCTTTCACTTGCTTCATTACACCATTCCAGTGCGAACCCCAAGCTCACATCAAATCCCAGGGAGGTTCGCACCCCTTGCTACACAAGGCTTTTCAGCATTTTGGTTGTATTTTGTCTCCGTTTCCACTACTCTAAAAAAGAGGTTCGCACTTTTGACCCTGAAATGCCTTGTTTTGTAAGGGCGCAAAGTGCCTACAGTCGCTCTCCGTGCGAGAGTGTGGATTGAAATAATCCGAAAACGAACAATATCGCTTTAAAAGAATGTCGCTCTCCGTGCGAGAGCGTGGATTGAAATACCGTTGTACTTAATGCGGATCTTACGTGCTGTCTCGTCACTCTCCGTGCGAGAGTGTGGATTGAAATACTACTACATCCAGGAGTCCGAAGCTGGATATGCGCGTCGCTCTCCATGCGAGAGCGTGGATTGAAATATCATCCATTTGATCTTACATTTGCTATCTCTGGTCGCTCTCCGTGCGAGAGCGTGAATTGAAATCTGCACCTTGTCGTAGTTCATCCCCTTCTGAGCGAGTCGCTCTCCATGCGAGAGCGCGGATTGAAATCCATATGACGTGTGCAACAAATTTGCCACATAGCCCATCACTTTACATGTTGTAAAATAACCTAAAGGCAATAAACAACCAAAAGCAAACACTTCCTCATCCGCGCACTGCTCCAGCACATATGCTGTGAAGGCACGGAACGGAGGAAAGCAAATAAGGGCAAAGGACGACTTTGGCGTATGGAATCTACATTATTTCCACATTCGTAGATTCCATACGCCACCGGAGTCCGTGCCCTTATTGCTTTTCGGAGTGGATTCCCCTCACATCCACTTCATGGTGCAAGAAACTGCACTTCACCTCACAACAAGTTCATACTACCTCCAATAAGCCACCTCCAACAGATTCCCACCAATCAACAAGTTCCTACCAATTTACAGCAAAAACTCCATGCAATCCCCCCACTTCCCACCAAAAGAAAAAAGCCAGCACCCTCCCAAAGGAGAATGCCAGCTTTTCAATCCATCCATCACTACCCATATCGTTAACCGAAAGCAGTCGATTCAACCTACCCCTGCACCGGATGAATCTTCCAAATCTCCGATGCATACTGCTGAATCGTACGATCACTGGAAAACTTGCCGGAATGCGCAATATTGTGAATCGACTTTTTCAGCCATACTTGTTGATTCCGATAGGCTGCTTCGATCTGCACATGCGACTCCGCATACGAATCGAAATCCTTCAGCATGAAATATTCATCATTTCCATCAATCAGCGACTGATACAATGATGCAAATTCATACGTATTCGATGCAAATGGTCCCGGTGTAATCAGTTGATCCACGACTTCCTTGATCCGTGGATCACTGTTGTACACATCACGAGCAGAATAGCCACCATGCTGGTAATAGTCCATTACCTCGTCTGCGTTCAGACCGAAAATGAACATATTGTCGTCGCCCAGCATTTCGTACATTTCCACGTTCGCACCGTCCATCGTACCGATCGTTAGCGCACCGTTCATCATCAGCTTCATATTGCCTGTACCGGAAGCTTCTTTACTCGCGGTCGAGATTTGCTCACTAATATCCGCAGCTGGAATAATCTTCTCTGCCAGCGATACGGAATAATTTTCGAGGAAGAATACATTCAGCTTATCCTTCACATCAGGATCGTTGTTCACAACGCTCGCCACGCGATTGATGAGCTTGATTGTATTTTTCGCCAGATAATAGCCCGGTGCTGCCTTCGCGCCAAAAATAAAGGTACGAGGCACCATATTGAGTGATGGCATCGACTTGATCTGATTGTACAGATACATCACATGCAGGATGTTCAGCAGCTGACGCTTATACGCATGCAGACGCTTGATCTGTACATCAAAGATCGAATCGGTATTCACAGGCGTACCATATTTTTGCTCGATATACTGCGCAAGTCGCTGCTTATTATGCTTCTTGATCGCTGCGATCTTACTCTGGAATGCAGCATCCTCGCTGTATTTCAGAATACTGACAAGCTCCTTCGGATGCGTCTTCCAGCGTGAACCGATCGATTCCGTGATCAGATCGTTTAGCTCTGGATTCGCGTGCATCAGCCAACGACGATGTGTAATACCATTCGTCTTATTGTTGAACCGTTCTGGATACAACTCATAGAAGTTGCGCATCTCGCGTTCCTTCAAAATGTCGGTATGCAGGGCGGCAACACCATTAATGCTGTAGCTACCAGCGATCGCAAGATGCGCCATTTTGACCTGATCATCGAAAATGATCGCCATATGTGCGACTCGCTCTGGATCGTCTGGATATTTCTCCATCAGCACCTTGCAGAAACGCTTGTTGATCTCGTCGATCACCATATATACGCGCGGGATCAGATCGCGAATCATTTGCGCAGGCCATTTTTCCAGCGCTTCGCTTAGAATCGTATGATTCGTATACGATACCGTGCGGCAGACGATATTCCATGCTTTATCCCAGCCATAGCCCTTTTCATCAACCAGAATACGCATCAGCTCGGGAATAACAAGCGTTGGGTGCGTATCGTTAATGTGAATCGCAATCTTATCTGGCAGTTGATCATAGCTCAGGTTGAGCTTATCATACGTACGCAGAATACTTTGCAGACCTGCTGAGCAAAGGAAATATTGCTGCTTCAAGCGCAGCAGACGACCCTCATAATGGCTATCATCGGGATACAAAAACTCTGAAATCGACTCCACCGAGCGGTTATAGTTCAGATAGCTATAATAGTTACCCGCACCGCCAAGATTACGATTCGCCATTTCAGGCACAGGCTCTGCACTCCACAGACGGAGCGTATTCACATGATAATCCGGCTGATTGCCACGATAGCCGATAACCGGAACATCATATGGAATCGCCCAGACGGCTTCATAGTCACGCAGTGAGAAGTACAATTCGCCATCCGCTTCACGTGTCTCTACATAGCCACCAAAGCGAACCTCAATCTTGCGATCCGCGCGGCGAACCTCCCATTCAAAGCCCTTTTGAAGCCAATCATCGGGTAGCTCCACCTGGTTACCGTCAACGATTTTTTGCTCAAATAAGCCATAGCGGTAACGAATACCGCAGCCATGCCCGGCATAGCCGAGTGAAGCGAGCGAATCCAGAAAGCAGGCAGCAAGGCGACCAAGACCACCGTTACCAAGCCCAGCATCTGCTTCCTGCTCCTCGATCTCCTCCAGCGAAATACCCAGATCATCCAGACCGCTTTTCACCATTTCCAGCATGCCCATATTGAGCAGGTTGTTACCGAGCAGACGGCCAATCAGGAATTCGAGTGACAAATAGTAGACCTGCTTTTCAGCATCCTGACGAAGCTCCTGATTCGTAGATGCCCATTCGCGACCAGCGAATTCACGCATCATACGACTGAGGATCGTATACACATCCTCAGACGATACTTCATTCAGTGGCTTACCCAGCTTAGAAACGACATTATTTTGAAAAATCTGTTTGAATTCTTCTTTATTTGTGAACAAAAGGCTATTCCTCCTGCAGTCAGATTATCAACTTAGAGAGAGGTGCTCTTGGCTGTAACGTATGGATGCTTGTTATCACCGATCAGCGTGCGGTTATGGGAAATCTGTACATCCTTATCGAGGATGACATTTTCCAGCACCGCTCCGGCTTCAATGGTGCACTTCTGTAAAATGATCGAATTGACGACACGAGCGCCTTTTTCCACCTTGACTCCGCGGAACAGGATGCTGTTCTCTACTTCGCCACCCAGTACACAGCCGTTAGCAACGAGTGAATTACTGACTTTCGCGCCTTCCAGATATTTGGCAGGGGCCTCGTATTTGATCTTCGTCTGGACTGGATTCTCACGGAACAGCTGCTGGTAATTGTCCGGGCAGAGTAGATCCATGCTGTTACGGTAGTAGCTTTCTACCGAGTTAATGACTGCATTGTAGCCTTTATATTCATAGCCAGCGATTTTCAGACGGTTCGGATTGCTCTGGATCACATCACGGAAGAAGTAGCTCTTTCCATGAGCGATGCAATAATTTACCTGCTCCAGATACAGCTCCTTGCTCATAATGAAGGTTTCCACATAGATGTTAGTATGGCTTCTATCCTGATGAATATCGGTCACGAAGCCATGCTCATCCACTTCCACACGGCGACATGCGCCATGCTCTGGACGCAGCTCATCTACCTTTTTGTAGACAACTGTAATGTCGGCGCCTTTTTCCAGATGATACGCATATACATCCTTATAATCGACCTTGTTCACATGCTGTGTTCCAGTGTGCACGACCACATCTCCCGTGCTGCGATGGAAAAAGTCCATATTGTTATGAATATGCTGTAGATCACCGAGTGAGGTATCGGTTGGATCATGCCAGTCTGGCGGCAGAATGAACAATCCACCACGCTTACGATCCAGATCCCACGGACGGCCTTCACCGAGATGATCCATCAGCGAGCGGTATTTACGACGAACAAACAGAGCGATATCGCCCACGCCGCCATACATCATATTGGACAGAGCAAAGTCAATTAAGCGGTAGCGACCGGCAAAAGGGACGGCTGCGCCGCAACGAAAATAGGTCAATTCCTTGAGTTGATCCAGTTCATGATCGAGATTGATTACACCTACAAATCCTTTCATTCCTGTCACCGTCCCTATGTTATGATTCGCTCGTTACGAGCATGATCTCATCTTTTTCGGTATGTCCAACACCAATCTGGGCACCATCTTCAATAACCATACCTTCATTAACAATCGCACGATGGATACGTACATTTTTGCCGATTTTGGCGCCCGGCATGATGACCGAATCGGTAATCTCACTGCCTTCGCCGACCTCAACATTGAAGAAGAGCACCGAATGATCGACTTTCCCATGCACCATGCAGCCTTCGTTCACAATACTATTCTGCACGATGGCAGATGGTGCAATATAAGCTGCGGGCTGATTCGGGCTACGGGTGAAGATGCGCCAGCTTGGATCATTCAGATCGAGCAGCGGGTCTTCCGATAACATATCCATGTTCGCTTCCCATAGACTTTGAATCGTACCCACATCGCGCCAGTACCCTTCAAATGGATAGGCGTACAGCACTTTATCATCATTGAGCAACAGTGGAATCAGGTCTTTACCAAAGTCATAAGACGATGCTGGATTGTCTTCATCCTTGATCAGATAGGATTTGAGTACATCCCATTTGAACAGGTAGACGCCCATCGAAGCAAGCGTGCTTTTCGGCTGCGCTGGCTTCTCGTCAAACTCATAAATTTTCAGGTTATCATCGGTATTCAACATGCCGAAGCGGCTCGCTTCCTCCAGTGTGACGTTCACAACGGAGATGGTGCAATCGGCATTTTTTTCTTTGTGGTAATCGACCATTTTTTGATAGTCCATTTTATAAATGTGGTCACCGGAGAGGATGAGTACATGCTCGGGGTCAAAGCTTTCGATAAACTTGAGGTTGCGATAGATGGCATCCGCGGTACCTTGATACCAGCTGCTTCCTTCCTGGCGTTCATGTGGAGGCAGGACGAATACACCGCCATTTTTACGGTCCATGTCCCAATCATTGCCCACGCCTATGTATGCGTGCAAGACGGTCGGTTCATACTGTGTCAGAACGCCTACAGTGTCGATGCGCGAGTTGGCGCAATTGCTAAGCGGAAAATCAATAATACGATATGTGCCGCCAAAGAAGACGGCGGGCTTTGCCAGTGCTCGGGTCAAATCTTTCAAACGCTTGCCCTGTCCTCCGGCAAGCAGCATAGCAACGACTTCTTTTTTACTCATGGAAAAGCCTCCTTCGTGTAAGTTGAACATGCACTACGCGAACTCTAATAACGTTGAGAGACTAAAAATAGAACTATGCTTGAAACCATGCTTGCACTGATCAAGCGGAGACTTTCCCCATGCGCATCGGCCATATAGGCGTCTGTACCGTCCACCGACTGTTCATGTTATAGATTTTCTTGAAAACGAATGCCGGTGATATTTTGTGCCCGGCACGCTTCTGCAAATTCAGCAGATGCGACAATAAGGCTAATGTCCTCGTTGGATCGTACAAGTCCATGTCCATCCAAAGCATTCGGACGGAAAATGGTCGATATGAAATGAGGCGGACTACCATGCACGCCAGGTAATAGCGGCACATACACCGACTCCTCCATATCCAGACAATTGATCACCGTGGTAATATTCGGCACCTGGAAGCCTCGTAGCGGCTCACCATTGACCAGCACCTCGGCATCGATCAGTTGTACATCCTTTGGTGCATACTGGCGAATAAGTGCAGATAACCTCGGCCCGATCAGATCAGGCCCATCTGTCATAAACCAGTCAAATAGCAGCAGCCGATCCAGATCAATCTCCCCTTGCAAATGAAAGCGAGGTGTTTTGGCCCAATCGCGCTGCGGAGTACCCTTCTTAAAGCTAAGATGGTCTGGCGATTCATTAAAATTGTACTTGAACCAATAGCGGTCTGGATAAATGTCCGCCGGCAGCAGGAGATAACACATAGATCACTCATCCTTTCACACTTTCGCAGCGTTCAGCTATACTACAGCAAGGCAACTGTCCCCTGCTCCTGCATGCTGTTCGCTATAAACCTGCTATAGTTCCAATTCGACACAGGGATGGCAATTCCCTTCTGGAAGTGCCTAACAATCTGAATGATTTTGCACAAAATACAAACCTGTCCCTGTCTGCTCCGGCATTGCTTATATACCCGATTATGGATGTAATGTCACTTTTTGCAAGCTTTTTTATTGAGTTACCGCTTTCATTGCTGTAAATAGACGGAAAGGATAAATGCTATTCCTATCGCTCACTTCCTTGTCTATTTCAAATAAGACGCAGCTAGCTCACAAATATGACGATTCCGCTCTGTAATCTCACTGCGGCGTGGCATCGGCTCCCAGCGACTCACATCATCAAGCCAAGTGTCTGGTAGCGGCACAGGGCTCTCCTGTTGCCAGCGTGCCAGCCATGCTGGAGGCAAGGCGAGTAGTGGATGACGATCAATCTCGGAAAGAATGGCATGCTGACTCATCTCCAGCCATAGTAATGACCATGCCCGCGGTACAACCCGCCATATATCATAGCCTCCTCCACCCAATGCTACCCAGCGCCCATTACAAAAATCATGTGCTGCCTGATGGATCAGCTTCGGCATCTCCCGATAAATGCGCATCGAGCAATGAATATGAGAGAGTGGATCTAGCGCATGAGCATCACACCCATGCTGACTCACAATCACATCTGGTCTCGCGCATTCGAGCACCTGCTGTAGCACCGTGCTAAAGCATTCCAGCCAGGAATCATCCTCTGTATAAGGCTCTACTGGCACATTGATCGTACAGCCAAAGCCCTCCCCTGCACCCCGTTCCTCTACGCGTCCTGTGCCTGGAAATAGAAACTTCCCAGTCTCATGAATTGAATACGTAAATACTTCTGGATCCGTATAAAAGCTCAGCTCCACCCCATCGCCATGATGTACATCCGTATCGATATAGAGCACCCTTGCCCCATAATGATCCCGAATATGACGAATTGCAATCGAGGCATCATTATAAATGCAAAAGCCTGCCCCCTTCTGCGGCAACGCATGATGCAGCCCACCACCCAGATGCAGTGCATGCTCTGCCTTACCGCTCATGACCAGTTCAGCCGCATAGACTGAGCCGGCGGCAATGGCAGCTGCACTCTGATGCATGCCTTTAAAAAACGGCGTCTCATCATAATCCAGTCCATATTGCCCTGCCTGACTCAGATATGGCTCAGCGGGCGAGGCCAGACTGAGCTGCTTGACTGTCTCGATATATTCAGGGATATGCACACGCTGTAATAGCTGTTCATTCAGCGGCTGAGATGGAATATGAATCACATTTTCAGGTAAAGCCTGCACCTGCTCTAGCAGCTCCATCGTCATCACCAGGCGGCGCTGATCAAACGGATGATCCCGGCGAAATACATAATTGAGACTGTCCGGATGATACACATAAGCTGCTTGCAGCATCGTATCCATTGCCTCCTTTTCCCTATGAATCAATACATGAATCGTTGTCGAAAACGTAATCGGTCAAATGCCTCTACCGATGATTGTGGCACCTTTCTGCCGACTCGCACCATCAGACAATTCGCCGGATGCGAGCATATTTCCGGATCATCGGTCGCAAACCAGACCATATCGACGTTTTTCATTAGCTTTTCCATCATTTTGCGGTAATCCCATACACTCAGACCTGTACTTTCCAGATCCCAATGCCAGTAATATTCCGTTGTAAATACAATCACATTATCCAGCTGCTGCTCCTGAAAGGCGAGCATAATGAGCTTCTTCGCTAGCCCCAATCCACGGTAATCATTGGCAATCTCTACCGCTCCCAGCTCGATCAAATCGTCCATATTGCCTTCTGACCAGCGTTCATACTCATCTGCATAATGAAAAGTCACATAACCAACAATCTGATCTCCATCTGTTGCCATGATGATCCGCCCTTCTGGCAGATCCGCAATCTCAATCAGCGCTTCGTGCTGCTCTGCTGGACGTCGAAACGCATCCAACTGCGGATGCATATGACAAGCTGACACCCGATCAGGCGATACCGGCCCTTCCAGCACCAGCTGCCCCTTCCCATCGGGACGATGAAGTATCTCCATTTGCTTGATCTTGATATGTTCCATACGGGTTCCTTTCCTGAACGTTGTGATAACGCTTGCGGCAAGGTGCCTGATTTGATTATAGCCGATTTTACAGAATTTGCATGTAGCTCAAAAACGTATGTATCATACACTACAACGTTCACTATAATGTCGATAAAGCCTCAACAAAAAAAGCCTCCGCAACGCTCAACTCGCATGAATCGAGTGGCATTGCGGAGGCTTTTCAATGGTATGGGGCGATATAAGAACCGCTCAGACGATATAGGATCAGCATTATCATCTGAACCTTAAATCGTATTATGTCCTACTGTTCCTACTATGTGGAATCCATTTATACAATCTATGCACGCAATAGTTGTATTTTCAGATCAGATTTCCATACCAGCTATGCTTCTAAGCAATCAATTCTCCGCAGCCGCCGTTCCAGTTCGACGACTAGCTCCTTGACCCTGAGCACGTGTAGAACGCCCGGTATTAATCCGTCCTACAACATACTGTCCAAATGGCACTACATGATTAAACACCCAGATCGTCACTATACAGCATGCAATCCCTGCCACAAAAAGTAGCGGAATTTCCAAATAGCCAAGCTGGATTCCGAATCGCTCCACAGCGCGATCCATCATATCAAGGAAAAACCAGTGCACCAGATAAATACCAAACGAATATTGACTGATCAAGGTAACGAGCGGCGGAATACGCTTCACACCGCGGAATAGCAAGAACAGCAGTAAAATCATTACAACGGTAAATCCAATCATATCGACACGCTTGGAGCCAAACCCAAAGCTCGAATATGCATTATTGTACACGATCAAGCCAGCGGTTAACGGTAGTGCAGCAACGATCCACCACTTGTAACGCTCCAGCCCACGCAGGAAACGCTGATAATTACGTCCACAATAATAAGCTAGTGAGAAGTAAAACAGCCAGCCAGTGAACGGCATCCAGTATCCGCGTTCCCATATGTACGCTGCCAGCTGACCATCCGGTGGCGGCACCAGATTGAAGAATCCAAGATACACTACCGTAATTACAAAGGATACACTCAGCACAACAGAAGGTCGGAACCGATCAATGTATCTCGCATATAGCTGATGCAGTACATAAAATTGGAAAATAACGAGTACAAACCAGCCATGGTATGCACCAAGCAGATTATATACGACCAGCTTCGGAATCGACCAATCCTTGGTCAAGCCCGATATGATCGCATAAAAGAACGCCATGCAGGCAAACGGAATGAGCAAGAAGCGAATCCGTTTCATATAAAATCCACTTGGTAGACTTTTCGGATAGGAATATGCCAGAATCAATGCAGAAATGAATACAAATGTCGATGTGCCAAAGGACAGTAATCCAGCGAGTGACCACAATCCAAATTCCACCGCTCCATCGGTACTCTCTCCTGTAGAGAACTTGATCGAGTGCAGTAGCACAACACTCAGGCAGGCAATCACCCGAATAATAGAGACTTCATCAATCGTTTGCCTGGGCTTTAATGTAGTTGCTTGACTACTCATAACGTTATACACCCCTCTTTACAAATTAGATTATGCATACTTGCCTTGAACTGTTGTAGATGAATCATCCTTTCTATGCTGCTTTTCCATCGTTAATCGTCGGGTAGACCAATCTTGATATGCAGGACGCTCGCAAACCTTCGTTTGTGTAAACGCCCTTTTCCACAAAAAGTTTCGCGATATGAATAACTTTTGTAATATTATGTATGTTTATAGTTCAAAATTCAACACTTTTTCACGACAAGATTTGGATAAACCGCCAGAAAGAATTTGAACATTTTGTGAAATGGTAGTATCTTAAAATGTAAGCGCTATATATGGAAGTGGTTACGACACTTTAAATCATGTGGAGGTCATTATGGGAAAAGACACGATCGAAGTCATTGCCGCAGAAGCAAAACAAGCTAATATGATGGATTATGAGCAAGCCCGTAAGGAATTTGACTGGTCTGATGTTGAGAAACGATTTAGCTGGCACGAAACCGGTAAGGTGAATCTCGCTTATGAAGCTATTGATCGTCATGCCACTTCCGAGTTAAAGGACAAAATCGCCCTTCACTACAGCGATCCGGTGCGTGATGAAAGTTATACATTTGAGCAGCTACGCCGCGAATCGAATAAGGCTGCCAATATGCTACGCAAGCTGGGCATTGGCAAAGGAGATCGTGTGTTTATTTTTATGCCGCGTACACCTGAGCTATATTTTATCCTGCTGGGCATTATTAAAATTGGTGCGATTGCAGGGCCGTTATTTGAAGCCTTTATGGAAACAGCGGTACGTGATCGCTTACAGGATAGCGGGGCTGTCGCGATTGTAACGACGCCCAAGCTGGTTGGACGTGTGCCAGAGGCTGAGCTACCTGAGCTCAAGCATATTATCGTCTATGGCGATGAAGCCGAGCTGGCAGAGCATCATATTCATCTGGGCAATGCGATGGCAGAAGCGTCCGATGAAGCGGATATCGAATGGGTAGATGGTGAGGATGGATTGATCCTCCACTATACATCTGGCTCGACAGGCAAGCCAAAGGGTGTATATCATGTACATCGTGCAATGGTACAGCATGAATATACTGGTCGTATTGTGCTTGATCTACAGCCGGACGATATCTACTGGTGCACAGCCGATCCGGGCTGGGTAACGGGTACATCATATGGTATTTTCGCTCCGTGGCTCAATGGTGCGACGAATGTAATTCGAGGTGGACGCTTTAGCCCACAGGATTGGTATGAAACAATCCAGCGCTATAAGGTAACTGTGTGGTATAGCGCTCCAACTGCCTTCCGGATGCTGATGGGTGCAGGCGATGAGGCTGTACAGCAATATGATCTTTCCTCCTTACGCCATGTACTTAGTGTTGGTGAACCACTTAACCCTGAGGTTATTCGCTGGGGCTATCGTGTGTACAAGCAGCGTATTCATGATACATGGTGGATGACCGAGACGGGTGCACAGCTGATCTGTAACTATCCACGCATGGATATTCGTCCAGGCTCGATGGGACGCCCACTGCCAGGCATCGAGGCAGCGATTCTGGATGATCAGGGTAATGTGCTACCGCCACTGCGGATGGGTAATCTGGCGATCAAAACACCGTGGCCGTCCATCATGCGCAAAATTTGGAACAACCCGGCAAAGTTCGAGGAATATATGCGCATTGACGGCTGGTATATTTCCGGTGATTCGGCTTATATGGATGAGGATGGTTATTTCTGGTTCCAGGGTCGGATTGATGACGTGATCAATACCTCGGGCGAGCGTGTTGGCCCTTTTGAGGTGGAGAGCAAGCTTGTCGAGCATCCAGCCGTAGCAGAAGCAGGCGTTATCGGTAAGCCTGATCCCGTACGTGGTGAAGTGATCAAAGCGTTCATCTCCCTGCGCGAAGGCTACGAGCCATCTGATGAGCTGAAGCAGGATATCACTCGCTTTGTCAAAGAAGGGCTCTCTGCTCACGCTGCACCGCGTGAGATTGAATTTAAAGATAAGCTACCGAAGACGCGCAGTGGTAAAATTATGCGCCGTGTACTCAAAGCCTGGGAGCTGGAGCTGCCAACAGGCGATCTGTCTACACTGGAGGATTAATAGCCTTTTCGCGCTAGCTGATAGGGGTAAACATCCTGTCACATCCTAGCACCATGATCCGTCGAGTAGTTGTATGATCATGCGATGCGAATGCATCTAACTTCATGGTATCCTACTCTGTTCTGCTCTACTCGATATCATAATTCAGTACGATTATTCAGCCATTTTAGCTGTACAGCACTTCATCATTCATGCACTATTTTATACCATACATTCTAGCATCAACATACAAAAAGGCTGTAGGCTCGTCATCCTTCATGACAAGTCTACAGCCTTTTTTCATTTCAGTGATTTCCATTTATTTATAAACGCTTTTGTTTTTCCAGGCGCTGTCCAAGCTCCATCAGACGCTCCATCTGCACTGGCTTGGACATCACTCCATTCATACCTGCTTCGATAATATGGTCCTGATTATCCTTGAACACATTGGCAGTTACCGCAATGATCGGGATATCTTTATTGGTGATCGTTTTGGAGTGACGAATCGCATAAGTCGCTTCCAAGCCGTCCATCACTGGCATCTGAATGTCCATCAGCACGAGATCATAAGAATCATCCTGCTCCAGACAACGGATTGCCTCCAGACCATTGTCTACCGTATCCACATAGTAGCCCAGCTTGTTCAGCATGCGCGATGTGATCAGACAGCTAATGCGATCATCATCTGCCAGCAGTACGCTCAGACGCGCGCTTTCCTTGTCTGGCCCATCCACCACTTTGGGCTGAAGTGCAACGGTTTCTGATAGCTTTTTCACAAGCGTACTGGAATCGCTACGTGGATCAGACATCACCGGATAGCGCACAGGAATCGTGAATTCGAATGAGCTTCCATTCCCCTGCTCGCTGTCTACCGTAATCGTTCCCTGCATCAATTCAACAATCTGCTGACTGATAACAAGTCCAAGACCTGTACCGCCAAACTCACGACTCTGTGAATCGTCAACCTGACTGAAGCTCTGGAATAGCTTGTCCTGGTCTTTTATAGCGATACCAATACCGGTATCCTTCACACGGAAGCGTAGCTTCAATTCCTCACCGTTATCCTCAAAGCCAGTAACCGATACATCAACCGAGCCATGACGGGTGAATTTCACCGCATTGCCGATCAGATTGTTCAGCACCTGCTTGAGACGATGGGGATCGCCGAATACTCGCTCCGGTACACTGTGATCGATATGCAGATTGAGTGCAATCCTCTTCTCCAGTGTGAGTGGACGATGCGCCTTGATCGTCATGTCCATCAGCTCATGCAGATTGTACTCGATACTTTCCAGATTCATTTTGCCTGCTTCCGCTTTGGAAAAATCGAGAATATCGTTAATGAGTGTCAGCAAGGTTTCTGCACTGTTTTGTACGATTTTCATATTATCGCGCAGGTCTTCTTCAACTTCATTCAGCAAAATAAGCTCAGTCATACCAATAATCCCGTTGAGCGGTGTACGGATTTCATGACTGATATTAGCAAGAAAGCGACTTTTCGCCACATTTGCACTCTCTGCCTCATCCTTTGCCTGTAATACTTGAAGCTCCGCTTCTTTACGTTTCGTAATATCAAATTGAATGCCGACAAAATAATGGCATTCGCCATTTTGGTCAAAGATCGGGTCTAGATTGACTTCATTCCAGAAAGGAGAACCATCCTTACGATAGTTCAGAATTTCAAGCGTTACCGATTCTTGCTTCGCGAGTGCATCACGAAACGCCTGAACCGTCTCTGGACTTGTGTCCTCTCCTTGTAAAAAGCGACAATTATAGCCTACCGCTTCCTCACGAGTATAGCCAGTTAGATCCGTAAAATGCCCATTCACAAATACAAGCGGGAAGTCCGGCTTGCGCGCGTCTGCAATGGTCACAGATGATTTTAAATTTTGCACTACATACTCCCAGTCGATTGCTGGTGCCTTAGGATCAATATTCATGCTGCCTCCCTGAGTGGGTATAATCAATTGCAGTAAGCAAACGTTATCTTCATAATATCAATAGCATAACATAAAAAGGTCGACTTTTACCATGTATAAAGCCTGCATACCACACAAACTGTCTTAACCCTTTCGGCACAAAAAGCCCGTCAGGCATCTTACCGAATACCGGACGGGCAAAGCAGACTATGCTGTTTTAGCGCAAAACCCGGCGAGCGGTCACATAATGATCCTGCCAGTAAGCCAGATCAAGGTTCGAAATAGTAATTCCGTTCAGACTCGGGCTATTGTGCACGATCTTGTTATCGCCTGCATAGATCGCAACGTGTGTGATCACATTCGGATCACCTGCGGAGAAGAAGAGCAGGTCGCCCTTTTGCCACTGTCCACGTTCAACGGCAATCCCCACATCCTTCTGATACCGTGTTCCCCACGCCAGATCAATACCTTCCAGTCCAAATACATAGCGGGTAAAGGAAGAGCAATCGAATAATGTCGGTGCTTCGTTCTTACCATATCCGTACTGCGTGATGCCCTGTAATGCAAGTGCATTGGCAAGAATGCGATCAGCCGAAGCTTCGTCCAATGGCTGCCCCGTCGACAGCGTTGGGAAGTTAAAGGCTGCTGCTGGCGGATTAAATGGCTTGTCCTCCACCTGATCTACCGTTTGCTGCGGTACCTCAGCCAGAATAGCTGTTTGTGAAGCAGGTAATGTATAGGATACATAATCGGTCGATACATAACCGGTCACACCGTTTTTATCCTGTATTTTCACCCAGGCTGCTGTAGGCTGCTCCAGTGCACTGAACGCCTCACCTGCTGCCAGCACACGCAGTACGCTACTGGTTGTGTTGGGCTCGGCACGGAAGTTTACACCTTTTTCTACAATGCCCGTACCCGGTGCATTGGTGCTCACATTGGCAGATGCATCATTATTGATCGCTGGAGCTGCGGCGGTCACCGTTGTAGAAGAAGCCAGTGCAGGTGAAGATACCGTCGTGTTGGACGAGCTGGATGTGCTTTTGCTACCTGTGCTGCTGTTAGCTGTACTTGTACCGCTAGAGGATGACGTGCTGCTCTTACTTGCAGAAGTTGACGAGGCTGTTGATCCCGTCGTGAGCGGCTTGTAGTCAACATAGGTCGCAGATACATAGCCTGTCTTCACGCCTACCTTAATGCGAAGCCAGTGAGGGCTTACCTCACTTAGAACTTTGATGCTTGTGCCAGGCTGAAGTGTGCTGTACACGGTGCTGTCTGTGCTTGGACCCGAACGGAAGTTAACAGGCATATTGATCTTGCCAATCGGCACAGGTGTAACTGCCGCTTGACTGATCTCCGGCACGGAAGTTAACAATACGGCAGCAGTCAGTAGTGTAATGAGCTTTCTTTTCATGGATGTCCTCCTCAGCGGTTCTCTATCTGTCATGCTGTCTGATCATGGAGTTATGTATACAATGGGTTGTCATGGATTGATTCAGAACAGTTGAATAGGCTAATGATTCATAATTTCATAATGATCATTCGTACTGATCATTCATAATAACAATCAACAAATGAACAAAAATGAAATAATTGAAGCCGCTATCAACAAACATGGTACAGGACTTGAGACTCAGTCGAATCTCATTTCTAACCGTCCCGCTATTAAGCGATTACCATATTCATACAACCATCAATGGCGGCAAAATAAGCAAAAAAATGTGGTAAGCGAGACTGCGATCACGCACAAAATGACGAGGACGTCATTTTTGTATCACAGTTGCTTACCACATTTATACCATACTGAATCAAATGCTGTCGAATAAAAATTACACGTATTTCATGCTTTTGTTACCTATTGGACATTCAGGTATTCCTTAATTGCGTCTACGACCGCCTGTGCCAGCTTTTGCTGGAAGTCGTCCGTATACATCAAAGCCTCGTCGCCTGCATTACTGAGATAGCCGGCTTCGACCAGGACTGCCGGCATAGTGGTCTCACGCGTAACGTGTAGACTCTTGGCATGGATACCGCGGTCCGGAAGACCCAGTGCCTGAACGACATGATCATGGACAACCTTTGCAAAATCAAGACTTTGCTGACGTGTGTAATAGATCTCAGTTCCACTTGGCGATACTTTGGATGTTGTACTATTGCCATGAATCGATACGAATACATCGGCATGCAGATTGTTCGCTAGCTTCACCCGATCCGGTAACGTTGGATACGTATCATCACTTCGAGTAAGTACAAAATCAATATTCGGGTCTTGCTGTAGCAAAGTTTGAATCTTGAGTGCTACCGCAAGTGTAAAGTCCTTCTCATTGCGCTTATTCAAGCTGATTGCGCCTGGATCGGTACCGCCATGACCTGGATCGATAACAACGACCTTTTTGCCATTTTGTCCAGGGCCAGAGCCTGGTGTTGGTGTGACGCTTGTGGAGCCATTGTCGGTTGTACCTGTATTGCCGCTTCCATTATCAGTACCCGGCGTTGTTGTACCGCCTGTCGTGGTGCCACCTGTCGTATCGGTTCCCGGGGTAGTCGTACCGCCCGGTGAAGTCGTATTGCCTGTTGCACCGTTTAGCTCTACCATCACCAGACCTTTTGTATCTGTGATTACCTTGTACTGCTGCGCCTGAGTCAGATCCAGCACGATTCTCACGGTTGATGGGCTGCTGTTAAATAATGAATAGCGCACACCCGCCACCTGCGGATAACCGGTCACATCCAGCTTGCCCACCTGTCCAACCGACATCGTCTGTCCGCCAAGGAAAGCATCCGACAAGCCTGTCTGCGGCAAGTCCAGCACGATACGATCAGGATTGGTGAGCGAGCTGTATTTGGGCTTCACATTACCATTTACAGTAACGGTAAGACGATTGTCGCTAAAGCTCATCGCGTTAATCATCGCGCTTGGCGCTGTGGATGTACTTCCCTGATCACTGCCGCTGGAACCATTATCGGTGCTTGAATTGCCTGTAGTTCCTGTATTGCTGGAACCTGCGGAATTACCAGCGCTCGAAGAGCCACCTTTACTGCCTGATGTATCCGGCTGACTTTGCTTCATCGTTAAAAATACCGTCTTCGAGCTGTTGTCCCATTTGACAGTAGCCCCAGTATTTTCACCAAGGAAACGAAGAGGTACAAGCGTTGTGCCATGCTGGATAATCGGCGCTGCCTCCAGATCGAACTGCTGTCCATTCACGATCGCTGTTGTACTGCCCGCAGTCAGTGCGACTACATTGGAGCCCTGACTGATCGTAGCCGTCTGACTTGGGCCTGCCCAGCTTACCTTGTAACCGAGTTGCTCCACAACGACACGCAGCGGTATCATGACGCTCCCCTTCATACTTACGATGTCCACATTGCTCGGCATGCTAATTTCCTTGCCGTTC
Organism: Paenibacillus hunanensis; assembly: GCF_014645615.1. GTDB lineage: Bacteria > Bacillota > Bacilli > Paenibacillales > Paenibacillaceae > Saccharibacillus > Saccharibacillus hunanensis. Next base: position 410,069 of record NZ_BMMB01000003.1, read on the forward strand.
AAGTTGATGTGCGCCTGCTGCGCTGCATGTCCCACCGATGGCATAACCATCAGCATGAGCACCAGCAGCATTCCCAATATCCAGTTGTGTTTGTTGTTCATACATTCCCCTGCCATTCTCTGGTTGACATTAATTTGATAAATGATTGTTCAAGTCTATGCTTGTACGTTGACCTGCCTGACCTCAGCTGCCACTGACATCACAACGATTGGTTGCGTAGCATAAGTCTGACACCGACATCCGGCTATCGCTAGCCGCCTTTTTTCTATATAAATAACAGACGACAGGTGGAAAGTGTTGCAATCGCATCTACCTCATTATTATCGGAACACAGGCTGCTTGTTGTTTGTACTTTATGTAATGCCTGTGTGATGCGTATCGCTTACTTCCTTACCTGGCTACTGTTTGCTTACCTTGACGAGCTGTCGACGTTGAATGTTTCGCTATCTGTACAATATGTTTTTGCTACGAATCGCGAAATAGTATAGCAACGTAGCAGTTATTCTATTCATTCCCCCTTTTCCTTGATGACCCCTCGCTCTAACGACTGTACCAGGGCGATGCTGCTAACAGAATCGCTTGATATGCTGAATAATGGCTACTTGCTGACAAAGATACAGCTAGTGAGCATTTCAACCAGACCATAGACGCTATGTATATCTTTTATTATGATAATCAGAATCAGCAAGCTTGTAAACTTCGGCTCGTACAGGGTGCGTCACTACGCCCTTTATCAAAACATAGCACGGCGTATCAACATGATACTACCTACCGCGATCTCATATTCTACCAATAAATGCTCACGTATTATTCTACTAGAGCCCACACATCAGGTAGGCGTCGCCCTTACCGCTTGATTGCTAAAATATAGATTTCACCTCTTCATCATCTTGAAAAAAGTGCTTAAATATTGGGAATGTGTCGTACCGCATTTGGAAAATTCAAGCTACAATAAATCTGTTCCTTCGCGAAGAACACGCGTTTTTGTAAACGCATACAATATGCTGGAGGCTGATGAATACCGATGAAGAAAATCATGAAGCGATTAACGGCACTTGCACTTAGTCTAACGATGGTTGGCGGACTTAGTGTTGCGGCTGCCCCTGCACCAAAAGCCGAAGCAGCGACTGCCTTTGCCAAAGGAGCAGATGTGAGCTGGTTATCTGAAATGGAATTTTACAACTGGGCATTCTACAATGATGCTGGTAACAAGCAGGATGCATTACAAATTCTAAAGGATCATGGTATCAACTCTATTCGCCTGCGTGTATGGGTGAATCCATCGATTAACTTCTCCAATAAAGCGGATGTGGTGAAGCAAGCGGTACGTGCCAAAAATATGGGCTTCCGCATTATGATTGATTTCCATTACAGTGACGTATGGGCAGACCCGGCTCATCAAACGAAGCCTTCCGCATGGAAAAGCAAAGACTTTAACGGTCTGAAGCAAGCGGTGTACGATCATACTTACGATGTACTGAATACACTGAAAGCACAGGGGGTTACGCCTGAATGGGTTCAGGTCGGCAATGAAACGAATGATGGCATGCTATGGGAAGACGGTCGTGCTTCGAAAAGCATGAGCAACTTTGCTCAGCTGATCAACTCTGGCTATGATGCAGTGAAAAAGGTTAATGCTGACACAAAGGTCATCGTGCATCTGTCCAATGGCTATGATAATTCGCTGTTCCGCTGGATGTTTGACGGTCTGAAAGCTAACGGTGCAAAATATGACGTGATTGGCATGTCACTGTATCCAGATAAAAGCAACTGGCAAACATTGAATCAGCAGACACTGAACAATATGAATGATATGGTGAGTCGTTATGGTAAGGAAGTGATGATTAGCGAAGTCGGTATGGATGCTAGCGATCCAGCTACAAGCAAGGCGTTCCTGAGCGATATTATTGCGAAGACGCGTGCGGTGAGTGGTGGCAAGGGTCTGGGTGTGTTCTACTGGGAGCCAGAGCAATACGGCACCTGGTATGCTTATACGAAAGGCGCATTTGATTCGAAAGGTAAAGTGACGATTGCGCTGGATGCGTTTTTGAATTAGAGGCGACTGTGAATTTGAAATGTTTTGATAGTAATAAGGTGTGTAGTGTATAAGGAAAACCACGGTGCAGAACATAGCCTGCACCGTGGTTTTTTGATGTACTGTCTTTTAATTTACTGTTTTTTGTTTACCGTTTCATTTTTTATGGACTGCGTAGGATTAACGACTAAGCTCGCGTTTGAGGATGCGGATGCCGAATGGCTCCAGCTCGATGGTGCTATTCACTGACAGAGCAGCTCCATCGATTACATCATCATAGGATTGATTATCCAGTTGAACCAATTTCGTTTCGTCACTATAGTTTTGTACGAATACAAATTCGTCATTGCCCTGTACACGCGCATGAGCGGTCACGTTTTGTGGTAGTGCTGTATCGAGTGTGCGCTTAACGTTAGCTTTGCTGGTGATGCGCTCAATCAGATCGCTGATAAAACCATCTGTGGTGCGAGCTGCGATATAATACGCTTCACCCTGGCCATACTCGTTGACAGTGAGTGCTGGACGTCCAGCGTAGAAATCGTCGCCGTATACAGCGAGTGCCTGTGCGTTTTCCAGATGGATCAAATCACACAGGTCGCGTATTTCGTATTCGCCTTGCAGATTCACTGGGTTGCCGCTGTTAGCGATCAGGCGGTTACGGTCATTTTCGTGTAAGCCGTCGATCTCTTCGGACCAGATGCCTAATACTTTACGTAGTGGGCCTGGGAAGCCGCCAAGGAAGCACAGATCGGTTTCATTTACGATGCCTGACCAGTAGGTGCTCAGCAAGGTGCCGCCACCTTCAACAAAGCGTTCAAAGCTTTCGCCCACACCCTCACGTACCATATACAGCATCGGTGCGACTACAACTTTATATTTGGACAGATCCTGCTCCATATCGATCACATCGACAGCGATGCCACGCTCCCAGAACGCACGATAGAAGTTCAGCACCGTTTCTTCATAGCCGATACCGGAGTTACGTGGTCCCTGGCTATCCTTCACTGCCCAGCGATTTTCCCAATCGAAAATAACAGCGACCTCGGCTTGTACCTCGCTACCGCGTACGCTTTGCAGACGTTCCAACGCATCGCCCACACTTTGTACATCACGGAATACACGGGTATGTTCATGTCCAACATGGTCGACAACAGCGCCGTGCAGCTTTTCGCTGGAACCCTGACTTTTACGCCATTGGAAATATTGCACGGAATCTGAGCCGTGTGCGACAGCCTGTAGCGAAGACAGCAGATGCATGCCTGGACGCTTATTTTTACTAATCGGCTGCCAGTTCGTCAGGCTTGGTGTGCTCTCCATAAGTAGGAATGGCTGTTGCTTGATCGAGCGTACAATATCGTGCATCATCGCAATTTTGGCAGCTTGCATCGTATCACCATCATGATCATGCCATGTCGGATAGCTATCCCATGACAAAATATCCAGCAGATCAGCAAACTTCCAGTAGTTCAGCCCTTCGAAAAATTCCATAAAGTTCGTTGTGACTGGCAGCAGGCGCTCTACCTTACGTAGTGGCTCGATTTCATGACGGCAAAAGTCTACCGTCTGATCGGTTACAAAACGGCGCCAGTCCAGATTCATCCCGTGAACCTGTGTTTCACCGTGCGGAGCTGGAGATTCGACCTGTGACCAGTCTGTATACGTATGACTCCAGAACGTTGTCCACCATGCACGATTGAGCTGCTCCAGATCGTTGTTGTATTTCTTTTTCAACCAGGTACGATATGCATCCTGACAGTAGTCACAATGACATTCGCCGCCGTACTCATTGGAAATATGCCAGCCGATTACCGCTGGATGGTCGCTATAACGCTCAGCGAGCAGCGTATTCATCTCGGTTACCTTTTCACGATACACGGGCGAGGTAAAGCAATGATTATGACGGAAGCCGTGCAGATTACGCACGCGATTCTTCTCTACACGCAGCACCTCAGGATATTTCGCAGACATCCAGGCTGGACGCGCGCCGCTCGGTGTAGCCAAAAATGCCTGAATGCCGTTCGCTGCAAAACGATCCAGCACCTGATCGAGCCATTCAAACGTGTACACGCCTTCTTCCGGCTCCAGCGATACCCAAGAGAAAATGCCCACAGACATCACATTACATTTGGCTAGCTTCATTAAGCGAATATCCTCTTCCAAAATATCCGGGCGATGTTGCCATTGCTCCGGGTTGTAGTCTGCACCATGCAGCATCGTTGTCCAGGTTGGAGTAACATTTGTTGTGAAATTTGTCATGACAGGCTCCTTTGATTGGTATTAGATTGAGATTAGATTTGTATTGGATTCGCAAGTTAGATAGATTGATATTTTGAGTTGTAAATGTAAATAAACTGTACTTAGTACTTGCCAGCTACATCTAATCAGACAAAGCATAAAGCCCGTCACCATCCACATTCCTTTGAGGGGACAAAGGACACAGTAGATCGAAACAGACTTTACGCTATTTGCCTGAAAGGGTTACTCCTTCACCGAGCCGAGTGTCATCCCTTTAACAAAGAACTTTTGCAAGAATGGATACACGATCAGAATCGGCGCAGCACCGATAAAGATTTGTGCTGCTTTTACCGTTGTCTGCGAGATCAATTCCATTTCCTTCGGGCTCGCACTCATCGAACTCATATCCTGCTGAATGATGACGGTTTGCAGGAATGTTGCCAGTGGGAATTGGTTTGAATTGTTCAAATAGAGCAAGCCATCAAACCACGAGTTCCAATGGAATACCATGCTGAACAGTGTAATCGTTGCAATCGATGGCATCGAGATGGGCAGATACATCGTGAACAGCGTACGGAATGGGCCCGCTCCATCCATAAATGCTGCCTCTTCCAGCTCCTTCGGAATGCCGCGGAAGAAGTTCATCATCAAAATAACAAGAAATGTATTAACCGCTCCTGGCAATACAAGCACCCAGAACGAATCGATCAGACCCAGCTTTTGAATAACGATATAAAAGGGCACCAGACCACCTGTAAATACCATGCTGAATACGAACAACCATGAGTAGATCGTACGACCTTTAAATACCGATTCTTCCTTAGATAGTGGATATGCGGCAAGGAAGGTCAAGAACAGCGTGATTGCTGTACCAATGACTGTACGCAATACCGAAATCCAGATCGAATGCAGAAAGACCGGATTGAACATCGTTTTTTTGTACGCTTCGACGGAGAACTGGATCGGCCATAGTCCGACCAGATTCGCATCGGCTGCCGCCTTCGAGCTGAACGATACCGCCAGCACGTGGATGAGAGGCACGACACACATGACGGCGAGCAGAATGAGTAGTGCAACATTGAAAACATTAAAGATACGATAGCCTGTTGTTTTGTAATACATAGTTTCCCTCTTTTCCCTCGTAAGTCATCAGAAGATGCGGTAATTCGCCCATTTGGCAGCTGCACGGTAAGCCAGCAGAATCAGGATCATACTGATCACCGATTTGAACAGACCGATCGCTGTACCAAAGCCCATTTCGCCATTCAAAATCGCGGTACGATACACAAACGTATCGATGATATCGCCTTTTTGATAAACGAGCGGGTTGTACAGGTTGAAAATCTGGTCAAAGCCGGCATTAAGTACGTTACCAAGTGCCAGTGTGCCAACAACCGCAGCGATTGGAATAATCGCAGGAATGGTAATATGAATCGTCTGTTTCCAGCGAGTCGCCCCGTCCATCTCCGCCGCTTCATACAGCGCCGGGTTAATACCCGCCAGTGCCGCGAGGAAGATAATCGTGTTATAGCCGAATTCCTTCCATACATCCGATACGATCACGGTGAAGCGGAACCAGTCGTTATCACCGAGGAAAAAGATAGGCTGAATGCCAAATACCGAGCTAATGATGCGGTTGGCGAAGCCATCTGTTGCGAGCAGGTCGATCAAAATACCGCCCAGAATAACCCAGGACAGGAAGTGAGGCAAATAGACTAGCGTCTGAATCGTCCGTTGCAGCTTCACCCGTCGAATCTCGTTCAATAAAATCGCAAATACGAACGGAACGAGCAGGTTGAAAATGAGCTTCAGCACTGCAATGATGAGCGTATTCCAGATGACCTGTACGCTGTCCTGACGCTCAAACAGATAACGGAAGTTATCCAGACCAACCCACTCGGAGCCGGTAAAACCGAGCCATGGCTTATAATTCTGAAATGCCATCACAATTCCGCCCATTGGCAAATAGCTGAACAACAGCAGGAAAATCATCGATGGTAGCAGCATGACGTGAAACGGCCACGTTTTCTTTAATGTTTTCATATACTCTCCTCCTACTTTCAAGCAATGCAGACGCATGGCAAGGCTTAAGAAAATAACGACCCGGAGACCAGGTCGTTATTCTCCTCGTATGCTGCTGTATCTGCTACAGATGGTTTTATATTTAGGCTACTTATTTTTTGATGCTGCTGTACCAGTCGTTAACTTCTTTCGTTACATCATCGCCACCCGAGGATTTCCACGTTTGTACAAATGTATCAAATGCATCGATTGGAGATTTACCGTAGATGATTTCGTTAAACGTCTGGCTCTCGATTTTGTTCAGGTAGTCCATTTTTGTTTTCATGCTTTGTGTGGTAGGGCCAGTAAACATGTCAGGGAATGAGATATCTTTTTGGGACATCAGCACTTTAGCAGCTTCTGGTGTTTCTTTACCATAGTTAGTCGCTACATCGCGCTCCAGGCGTGTTTCTGGTTTGGAGCCATTAGCCAGCTTGAGCAGTGCGTCCATTTGTGCATTTGGAATACGCGCGCCGTCACGAACGAGCAGGTAACGAACACTATTCACATAGCCGCCAGGAATTTTATCGATTGGAACGGTATTGCCAGAAGCATCCAGATCGTAGTCATAGCCTTTGAACAGACCGTTTTTGAACTCGCCTTTTGCATCTGGATTAGCCAGATTGTCGAACATATAGTTTTCGTACGTGAACAGTGCTTCCGGGTGCTTCATGTTTTTGTTGATCAGAATGACGCCGTTCGTTGTGCTTGTGCCGTGACGCATTGCTTTACCATTTGGACCTACTGGAATCGTAATTGGTTTCCATACTGCATCCGGTACGTTTTTCACTGTATCCTGTAGCGGCCAGCCACTCATCCAGTAAGGACCCGGGATAATACCTGCCGTACCTGCTACAGCTGGTTCGGACGTTTTGTTCTCATCCCACAGCGCTGCTTCTTTTGGAATGTAGCCCTTGTCGAACCATTCTTTCAGCTTGGACAGACCTTCCTTCATGCCTGGCTGTACGGAACCGTATTGCAGTGTACCGTCAGCAGCAACATTCCATTGCTGTGGCAGTGTGCCATAAGCGCCGAAGATCCACGACGGATCGCCCATCCATGTATTCATGGACGTTTTGAAGCCGATACTCAGTGGAACGACTTTGTCCGGGGATAAGCCGTCTGGATTTTTATTTTTAAAGGCATCCATGACTTTTTCCAGCTCATCCATCGTAGTTGGTGCTTTCATACCCAGCTTATTCAGCCAGTCCTGACGAATCCACAGTACATAATCATGGTTATACGCATAGTCGAGTACCGGAATACCCATCTTTTTACCTTCACGAATGTATGGATTCCATGCATTTGGATCCTGAGACATTGCTTTTTTCCATGTATCAGAAGCATATTTGTCAAACAAAGGACCAACCTCGCTGAACATACCCGAATCGATCAGATCCTGTGCCAGCTGCGAATCCGTATCACCGATTGTCACTACATCTGGCATTTCCTGACCGGAAGACATCGCCAGACGCATTTTGGTTGCAAAAGCGCCATTTGTATCTGTTACCGACCAGAGTGATTTGATATCGATACCGAGCTTGTCTTTCGCCCATTTGGTCGCTACATTGTTTTCGATCGATTCACCATTTTTGAATTGTAGTGTTGGGTCTACACCCCATACAGTCGATATCGTTACCGGTGGATCATATTTTTCTTTGTATGCGTTTTCAGTAGTCGCCGATGCAGCTCCATTACTCGAAGTGCCGCCTCCACCGCATGCCGCCAGACTTCCTGCCGTCAGCATCGTGGTCAGCAAAACTGCCGCTATTCTCTTCATTCCCATGTTGCTTGCTCCCCCTTCAGGTTAAACACCGCTCGTTGTACTTGTATTGTACGTGAACTGTTGTTGTTTCATATTTTTATTATACTTGAGGGGTCGAGGTGCGCCTATGTCACGAAGTTAATATTCCTGCACCTTTTGCAAGGTGTTGGGTTGGGATTTTACCACTTTGGGGTTTTGGAGCTTTAGATGAGATTGTACCTAGGGGGGATTGTTATAGTTCAGCAGCCGCTGCGGGAAGGGATTGGGGAACGGACTCGGGTGGAGGGACGAGAATCTACTGATTAGGATAAAATGTAGATTCTCGCCCCTCCAAAATCGTCCTTTTCCCCAATTCCCTTCCCTCCGCTCTGATGGGTTTATACACATTGGGTAGATACGCCGTATTTAAAAACTCCTTTTGAGGTGGGAGGTGGTAATAATCCAACTTGGGAGGGGAGTGGCAATTGAAAGCCCGTGCTAATTTCATGATTCTGTGTGGGACTATGTAGTTTTCTTTCAATAGTTTGTTCTTTTTAATATTTAGTTTCTTCAGTCCTTCAGCCTTTGTGTCTTTGAGTTTTTCAGTTTTTTAGTTTTTTTATCTTTTAAGTATTTAAGTATTTAAGTATTTAAGTCTTGAAGTCTTGGCATTGTATTAGACTTATACAACCATTTAGGATTTCCCCCCTCCATTTTCCCTCCAGTATCATTCAAACAATCCCTTCAACACGAACGATAGAATTTCAACTACAGTCTGCTACTGCACCTCTGTCCGCAACTCGTCTTTCCCCTGCCCCTCCCCGCTGCGAAATAAACATTGATGCGGCGGAGCGGAGGAAAGGGAATAAGGGCGATGGGCGACCTTTGAGCGTTGAGGATCTACATTTTCTCCTAATCCGTAGATTCTCAACGCTCAACCGGAGCCCATGCCCTTATCCCTTTCCGGAGCGGTCCCCCGCCACAGCACATATGTTTATGTCGTTTCAGCTATCCCTGAATTCGTTGGGCGTCATGCCATAGTGTTTTTTGAACAGTTTGCTAAAGTATTGTGGGTTCTGGTAGCCGAGTTCGGCGGTGATTTCGTAGATTTTGCGGTTGGTATGCTTGAGCATATATAGCGCTTTTTCCATCCGAATGCGAATGATGTAGTCGCCTAAACCTTCGCCAGTTTCGGTTTTGTAGATTTTGGACAGGTAGACCGGATGCAGGTAGACACGGTCGGCGATACTTTTGACGGATACATCTTGACCGAGGCTTTCGGAAACGATCTCCTGTACTTGCTTGACGATACGGCTACGGCTCGGTTCTGTGGTCGTGTTATTTTGCTGCACTTCCAATCGACCGAGTACATTCATACACCAGCTACGCAGACGATCGAGTGAGCCGGTGATATGCTGTGCGGCGAACGGGTCCAGGCTACCGGCATCACTTTCGCCTAGCATATGTCCATGATGATGGGACATATACACAAGTGCGTTGCTCACCGCGAGGTACACCTCATATAAGTGCTCGTGTGTAAGTGGCAGTGACTCTAGCGAATCCAGCACGGATAGCACTTTATCGCGCGTGCCATTCCATTGTCCAGATTCGAGTAAATGAATCAGGGTGGGTGGCTTATAAAGAGGCTCCATGTATTTGATCATCGCTGGGCGCTCCTGAATACCATCGTCCTGCTGTAGCCATTGGATACGAGAGCTGCTTGCGGCTACAGGATGCTGTGCGGAGCGCAGAACATGACGATACGTGGTTGCCAGCTCGGTTGGGAATAGGAACGGCTCGCTTACATATAACGTCAATTGGATTTTTAAATATGTCTCTGCACTGGTCGTTAGTGCCTGTAATCGTTCGCGGTTCTCGGCATCGGGCTGATCACCATTTTGCCAGAGTAAAATGAGTCCGCTATGCGGTGTGCGACCGAACCAGACCGGATCGTGCTCGCCCAGCAGCTCAACGGCGATATTACCAAGGGCGTATTCTAGCAATCGTGCTTCGCTTTCCTCCATTCCGCGAAGGGAGCTACCTGTCGACATATAGACCATGCGTGTCTGTCGTTCCGGCTTGAGTAGGATCTCATAGCTATCCAGACGCTCCAGCAGCTCTCGTCCACCCAGCTCACGACCGAGCAGCATGTCGCTGAGCAGTCCATCTCGCAGCAGCTCTAGCTCGGATTGGCGACGATAGGCGAGCCGATTGTATTTGTCGAGCTTGCCCCATTCCTGCTCGATGGCCTCAACTGCCTTACTGACACTTGTCATAAATTGATCGTCATCCACGGGCTTTAAAATATAATCACTGGCATTCAGACGAATCGCCTTCTGTGCATATTCAAAGTCCGAATGTCCGGTTAGCACGAGTGAGCGTACACCCGGCCAATGCTGCGCCAGCTCACTTAGCAGCTCTAATCCATCTCGATCGGGCATGCGAATATCGGTGACCACCAGCTCAATCTCATGCTGCTGTAATAGCTCCAGTGCTGCATCAACCGATTCTGCACGGTGTACTTTATCGATGCGCAGCTCCTGCCACGGAATGGTTAGTGCCAGACTTTCGGTTACATACGATTCATCATCTACAAGCAAAATATTAACCATATTCGTTCACTTCCCTGATCTCTTTCTAGGTATTTCTCAGGCTGTTCCATCCGCTTACTCGTCTTGCACAGGAGCAGCATCATCGACTCGCCAGCTAAGACTTACCTTTAAGCCGCCCAGTGCGGAAGGGCTCAGTGTAACGCCTGCATCCTCGCCGAATCGAAGCTGCATCCGCTGATGCACATTCCACAGGCCACAGCCCATTTCTTCACCGAGCGGCTCCTGCAAGCTAGCCCAGAGCTTGAAGCGGCGCTCTTCATCCAGTCCTTTGCCGTCGTCCTCCACACTGATCTGCCAGTGATCTCCTTCTCGCCAGCCCTTGATCGTAAGCTGACCTGCTGAGGAGTAGGGTTCGATTCCGTGAATAACAGCATTTTCAACAAGCGGCTGGATCAACAATGGTGGAATAGGTACTGCATTCAGTGCTTCTTCCAGCTCAATCGTATAGTTCAGACGTGACATACGCATCTGCTGAATCGCCAGATAGTTGCTGACAAATGCCATTTCTTCTGATAGTGGCACGAGATCGCGCTCCTGCCTGGTCGTGTAGCGATAATATTGAGATAGATTTTTCGACATTGCAATTACAGCCTGCTGGTTATTCAGCTTCGCCATACTCGTAATAAACGAGAAGCAATTATAAAAGAAATGCGGATTAATCTGCGATTGTAGCTGCTTGAGCCGAGCTTCACGCACATGAATCTTCTCCAAATACACATGTTCAAATAGCATCTGAATCTGCTCGACCATCGAATTGAAACGATCCGATAAATAAGCAAATTCATTGCGTCCCTTCGGCTTAATCCGTACCGAATAATCCTCCTGCTTCAAGCGATTGAAGCCTGCAATAAGCTGACGCATCGGCACCTGCACCTGAGCATACAGCAAATACGAAGCAATACAGCTCATCAGTAGCAGCACAATCATCGCCAGATAAAATAGACGATTGGAATCATCAATTGGCTTTAATATATCATCCAGCGGAATATAGTCGATCATATACCAGCCTGTCGCTTCGGAACGCACCACATTGACCATATAAGGCTTGCCCTCTACCTCAATCGTGCGACTTTCCAGATCCTGTAGCGGCTCCTGATGTAGCGAGGAGATAAGCTCATCGGTCAATTGATGATCAGCAGAGCGGTTATAGATCGTACCAAAGGCAGGATTATAATAAAACGGGTCACGCCGTCCGTCGCTCTTGAATTTGTCCAGCATATCCTGAATGTTACCGCTATCAAATTCAACCTTAACAACTGTACTAATATTGTCTGCCTCTACGGTTGCGTTGTATGGCAGAATCGAAGTCCATGAAAATTCAAACTCATTCGATGCACTTCCATTACTACCCGTCAGCTTACTGACCTGCCAGCCGGAATGAAAGCTTTGCAGGGCATCCTTTTTACTAATATTGGTGACGTCATTATCGGTAACCAGACGTTCGAGGGATGGAGAATAGATGGATAGACGACTGCGCCAGTTCGAGGAGCTTTCCTGAATCGCGAGCTTACCCTGAATGCGCTTGACCAGATTGATCGCATCCAGATTCAGATAATCATTTTGCAAATACAGATCATTAAAGCTCACAATATCCGGATCATGAATAAGCAGATTCGGCCATGAAGCGAGCAGCTCAATGTTCGTATTGACTTGATTTTGGAAAAAGCTGAGCTGATTCATATTGGATTGATTCAGCTCCTTGCGCAGCACATTGGCTGTCGTCCGATTGGAGTAGCTGTATAGCACAATCACAGGAATCAGCATCAGCACGACAAGAATGACAATTTTGGTGAACAGGTTATAGCGGGACATTCCTTTCGCACTCCTTCATCTCTACCAGCGATATCCACCGGTACGGCGGATCATATACATACCACCACGCATCAAAATATAGCCGATCCCGCTAATAACCAGTATCATTCCCGTAAACACAAGCATGAACTGCAATTCCGATGGATCTTTAATGATCATCATAACATCATTTATAATACTTTGGGGCTTTGTAAATACATCCCAGCTATTCCAGCGAATAAAGCGTCCAATGTAAATCCCCACACTACTCAAAATGAGCACAACGACAGCAAAAAGCCAGCCGATCCCTTTGCTATAGCGCTCTGCCATATGCTGCTGCACAGATGATAATGCATACGTTCCTAAGCCAAGCCCCAATAGCCCTGCATTAAAAAATAAAAACAGATGATACCAGAATTCCAGATCCTCCGCAAAACGTCCACTTGGACGATAATGCACAAATGGATGAATCAGATCGGTCACCAGATATGCAGCATTCGGGTAAAAGAGCAACCAGCAAACGCCAAGCAGCATGATCAATACCGTACCGCCCCATCGCATACGCCAATATCGATGAAGTGCGATCGCTCCATCCAGCAGCAATGCTAGCAGGACAGGCACCCAGGCAAGAAATATATCCCAATTTAAAAAGCGATACAGTTCACGTCCCGTATACACACGCAGATGTGAGCCAATCCAAAAGCAAAACAACGTGGCGAGCACAAGCGCGGACAGCATAATTAGCTTGCCCGTCCATGACTTTGTGCCCCATACCGTCTCATTCATTATTCATTCCCCCATCATTCACTTGCGCACAGCGATCTGCAAATTGCTGACATAGCTCCTCAACGTCTTCACGGCGAGCGAGCTGGTCTAGCCATGCCTGCGGAATCGCGTTATATCCATAATAAATACCAGCAAGTCCACCTGTCACTGCACCCGTTGTATCGGTATCCTCACCTAGATTGACCGCTTGAAGCACCGCGTCACGGTAGCTGTTCGTATGCAATAACGTCCACAGGCTAGCCTCCAGTGTATGCAGCACATAGCCACTCGATGCGATCTGCTCCTGTGTTAATCTAACAAGCGAGCCATTCCATATCCGCTCGAAGCGCTCTATTTCTGCATGCTCCAGATAATATTCACGAATCGTCAGACAAAGGGCATCGTAATGCTCGGCAAGTGTACGCTGCTGCCCGTACGTTAACAATCCAATAGCAAATTCAATATAGATCACCCCTGCCAAAATGGACACCGGATGACGGTGCGTCAGTGACGATACACGGCGAATCCATGCATAGCGCGTCGCGCGATCTTCATGTACAAGCCGATAGGCGAGCGGCAGAATGCGCATCAGTGAGCCATTACCATTGCTGTATTCATCTCCCCCTCCTGCTTCCTCAGCCGGAAGGTGAGCTTCCTCGATCCGCTGAATCGCCTGTCTGGTGGCGATGCCGATATCGAATAATTCGTCATGCGCTGTCCATAGCCCCTGACGATACCACTGAATAAAACGGCGACCGAGATCATCGGTATCCAGCATCGGATGAATACTCAAGCTGGATAACAGACACATGGTCATCGTACTATCATCCGACCACGTGCCCGGCGGCTGACGATGTGTGCCATAGCCGATCATATCGGTGGCTGGATGGTGAGCAATTTCGGAACGAGACATAAATTCATAAGGCACACCGACGGCATCGCCGACAAACAAGCCGATGATGCCATCACGTACCTTTTGTAATGGATGGTCAAGTTGAGAAGCTTCATTATTATTCATATTTATGTACTTCCTTTCTACTGCTATTCATTCACCGTTCATTTCTTTCAGTGCTGACTAGCTTTTTTGAATGATCATGTAGCCTAGCCAAAGGGTAGACAATTGATGATATAATTATTTTAATATACCGTCCGCCTTTAGCATATGATCGGCGCAATGCTTTATTGTACAGCATGGATAGCTGCGCCATATTCTGAAGGCAATACAACCTGCAACTATAGCGAGCTGAACCCGAATTGAAGGAGTGAGCACCATGATTATCGATATTCAGCATGTGAACTGGCAACGTGAGACAGGTACCATTATCAACGATATTTCCTGGCAGGTACAGCCGGGCGAGCACTGGTGTCTGCTCGGGCTGAATGGCTCCGGTAAAACAACGCTGCTCAATATGATTAATGGATACATATGGCCAACCACTGGAAAAGTAGCGGTGCTTGGTGAAAAATACGGCGAAGTCGATCTGCGTGAGCATCGCAAAAAGATTGGCTGGGTTAGCACCTCACTCCAGCAACGTCTACACGGACGCGATACCGCAGAAAGCATTGTTTTGAGTGGCAAATTTGCCTCGATTGGCGTCTATAACCAGATTGGTGAGCAGGAGCGTGAACAGGCGCTTTTGCTCATGCGTCAGCTGGATGCTGAGCATCTGACCGGACGCACCTATGATACCTTATCTCAAGGAGAGCGGCAACGTATCCTCATTGCACGCGCACTGATGGCAGAGCCGGAATTGCTCATTTTGGATGAGCCCTGTACAGGATTGGATATTTTCGCGCGAGATCAATTGCTACATCGTGTACAGCATATTGCCACTGGAGCGCAGGCACCTACACTGATCTATGTGACTCACCATATTGAGGAAATTATGCCTTGCTTCAACAAAACATTATTGCTGCGCGGTGGAGAAGTATTCGCGGCTGGCGATACAACCGATATGCTGGCTTCCGAGCGGCTGAGTGAATTTTTCAGTACAGCTGTCGATGTGCGCCCTGAGCCCGGTGGACGGTATTCGATCCGGCTGACGGGACAGGATGCACAATCACAAGCATAGGCGTAAATATCGCTTTTATGTTTGTTGTCAAAATAGACAGGGCAACGTTATACAAAGGGCTACATGATCTCATATTAAAGTGACATCACTCATGCGATGTAATTTGAGACTGATATGAATCTAGCTTGGACGCAAGAGTACATGCCATCCGAACGAGCTTGAACATTACGAATCTACTAACCACCCATTGAAAGGGGTTCATCTATTCATGAAATATCGATATCTTGGTCGTAGTGGCTTGCAGGTTTCGCTGCTGGGTCTTGGCACCAATTCGTTTGGTAAGCGTGCCGATAAAAAAACATCGATCGAGATTCTACACGCTGCGATTGATAGCGGTGTGAACTTTATTGATACAGCTAATATTTATGCGAATACCGCTTCAGAGGAAATTATCGGTGACGGGCTTAAAGGGGCTAAGCGCTACGATGTCATTCTGGCGACTAAGGCAGGCTTGCCACGTGGCGAGGGTGCCAATCAACGAGGCTCGTCACGCTTTCATATCCAGCGTGAGCTGGAAGACAGTCTGCGTCGACTGCAAACCGATCATATCGATCTATACCAGATTCATACATTTGATCCTAATACACCGCTTGAAGAAACATTACGCACGTTAGAGCATCTCGTTCAATCCGGTAAAGTTCGTTATATCGGCGCTTCCAATTATGCCGCATGGGAGCTGATGAAGGCGCTCGGCATCAGTGATCGACTCGGACTGGAGCGATTCGTATCGATTCAGACGTCCTATTCTCTCGCTGACCGTACACCCGAACAAGAATTAATGCCACTCTGTCTTGATCAGGGCATTGGCATCATTCCTTATTTCCCACTGGCAGGTGGTATTTTGACTGGCAAATATTCGCAGGAGGATGAGGCCCCTGCTGGCTCGCGTGCGGATAAAGACCCTTCGTTTAATCGACTCATGACCGGCGAGCGGATCGGACTTGCAGATGGCATTAGCTGGTCGGCGCGTTCACTTTCGATCGATCCAGCGGTATTATCACTGGCATGGCTGATGGAGCAACCTGCCGTATCCAGCATTATTGCAGGTGCCACTTCCGTAGCGCAGCTGAACAATAATCTGAACAGTGTGAATGTGGTGCTGAGCGATAAGATCAAGGAAGAGCTGGAGCATCTGAGCAAGCCCTTCCGCTATAGTGAGCCATTTGCTACGTATCGTCTCTGGTAATATGTTTATACCGCTAGCCTACGATTCGTTTCATTACGCATTATTAGTATTCAGCATTGGAAAATAAGATAGAATCCAAGCATTATTGTAATAGCGCACCATCGCATATTTTATTAAGGAGGAATTCGATGAGCACATCTTCCAGCTTCAATCCAAACAACGCTACATCTATATCATCACAGCCTGCGCAGCGTGTACCGTATCCAGCTGCGATCACTTTTCCTGCACCCCTTCAGCCTGGCGATCGAATCGCCCTGACGGCACCATCGAGTGGAGTCCGCGCTGATCTGCATCAGCTCGTTTACCGTATGCGTGATTATCTGATTGAACTGGGATATGAGCCAGTAATCGGCGATAGCATGTGGACAAATTATAAATGCGTCAGCTTGCCAAAGGCTGAACGTGCCGCGGAGCTGGAGCGCTATCTGCTCGATGAAGAGATCAAAGCGATCGTCCCTCCATGGGGTGGCGAATTCCTGATGGAGCTGTTGCCACTCCTGAACTGGGAACGCATCCGTCAGCTACCGCCCAAATGGATTCTTGGCTTTTCCGATATTAGCACACTGACATTCGCATATACCTTGCAAACAGGATATGGAAGTGCGCATGGACCAAGCGGTGTGGATATTGCACAATCGAAGGATGAAACGACCTCACGCTGGCATGATCTGCTGACTGCCACCAGCGGCCAATCGATCGAACAGTCATCCTCGGCGATGTATCAATCAAAGGCTGATTATAGCCGTGCTGGATTCACGCTTGATGCACCAACGCGCTGGGAATGGCTCGGCCACGAGCAACAATCCGAAGCGGAGCTAACTGTCTCCGGTCGTTTAATAGGCGGATGTCTGGATGTACTTGCCGCATTGGTCGGCACACCTTGGGCACAAGTGACTGACTTTATCCAGCAATACGGTGAACAGGATGGCATGATCTGGTATTTGGAAAGCTGTGAATTGAATGCAGGTGCGATTTATCGACATCTGTGGCAAATGAGGCAAGCCGGCTGGTTCCAGCATACGCATGCGGTGCTGATCGGTAGACCTGCTGGCTATAAGCCACTACAGGAGTTTGAACTGATCGACGCGCTGCATATGGTATTTGACGAGCTGAATATCCCGGTCGTGTATGGTGTCGATATTGGACATATTCCACCACAGATTACAATGATTAATGGCGCGCTAGCGAAGGTTCATGTGCAAAATGGAAGCGGCACGGTTACACAAACCCTAGCGTAAGTCGCTAATAGCAGCGTCTATCCGCACTGCCTTCAACCTAATCTATATTTCTCTCTTCCTATATGCCTTTATCTGTGGCTATGTGCTATGTGCTATGTGCTATGTGCTATGTGCTATGTGCTATGTGCTATGTGCTATGTGCTATGTGCTATGTGCTATGTGCTATGTGCTATGTGCTATGTGCTATGTGCTATGTTGCAAAGTATAACTCACAGATATAAATACCAAAACAGGACGTTCGAGGCGTGAACGTCCTATTTTCTATGTACTGTTATATCGTTATTTTACAGCTACCATACAATTAGCTTTCCTATTAACACTCTCACTTCGCTCGACGCCAGCGAATCATCAGCATGAATAGCGCATAACCCCCACCTGCCCCCAATGTATTAAGCAAAATATCATCCACATCGAAGGTTCCACGCCGAGTAGCCAGCTGCATTAGCTCCAACAGCAGAATCCAACCCGCAAACCCAAAGGTAAACATCCAAAACCGTACCCTTAGCACCATCGGAATCAGCACACCAAACGGAACAAATACCGCTATATTCCCAAGCAAATTAATCCACTGATCCAGCCTGCTACCTACACGCATCATGGCAAATTCAACAATTGTATGCAGCGGTATGATATTGTAGCGATAAGGCGTATCTGCATTCGGTGCTGAGCGTCCGAAGCCCCAGAACATCCAATACAGTAGCAAGCCTGTATAAGCAAGCAGTACGCCTGCCGCAACATACTGCCAGACCGATACCCATTGGCGTGTTTCTATTCTTTTGCGCTTTTGCCTCATTGTCGTTCTATCACTCCTCGCTCTACCAGCACATCATGCAAGCTTTCCCAGACCAGTGCGGTTTCACGGCATACCTTACCGCCGATGCGGATCGTTTTTTCCTGCACAGGTATAGCACCTGTATGCTTGTAAAATTGCAATGCTGGATTACCGTTGAGCACCCATACTACTGCCGATATATAGCCGCTTTGATACAGGTATTGAAGCATCTGATCCAGTAACCGTCTGCCCCAGCCTTGACCCTGTACATGAGCGAGCAAATATAAGGCGTACACTTCACCGTCATATTGCGCAGCAGGAAAACTTGATTCCCGGTTCCTACCTCCACTAATAAAGCCAACGATACGTCGCTGTTCATTTTCCAGCACGATCACATCATGCTCGGTCTTAGCCTCACGCAGACGTTCTACCCATGCCTGCTCGCGTTGCACTATCGAAAGCTGCTGTAAATAGGCTTCATCCAGTAGCCCGCTATAGGTCGTCTGCCAGCTCTGCACATGAACAGCAGCAATGTCGGCTGCGTCGCTCAGCTTAGCCGCACGAATCATCATTCATTCTCGCTCCCACTATATAATAATCCCGTCTCCTCCGTGTCAGTGAACGCTTCGCCTGACTGCGATTGCTGCCATGCATAATAGCCCATCCGATAAAAGTCTGCCAGATCATCGCGTCCGGTACTGCGAAAGCGCTGCTCAGCTTGTTCAATTGTTACGATATCCACCGTCTCAATCTGCTCTCCATCCGCTGGATTCAGCGGCTTCCCATCAAGCTTCACCTGTCCATAGCCAGCCATGCGAATAAAATGTGGATGCGGAATATGCGGTCGATAGGCAATCGGTGCAGAGGATTCACATGCAAAGTAGCCAAATAGATGATAGTTCAGCAACGTACCGCCCATCTCCTCGGCTACTTCTCGTTGCAGTCCATCCATCGGTGCCTCCTGTGGTTCCAGCGTACCGCCTGGTAATTCCCAGCGACCATCCGTTAAACGAATCATCACCAGCTGATCACCCACCATCGGTACAATCGACACATTGCTAACAAGCGCCTGCTGATCCGGGCGTAATATCCTGCGCGGCTGAAAATGGGCTGTAACGGGTCCCCAGTGGATCGGCGCAGCTAAGGCAGGCAGTGAGCGCCAGTACTCTTCTGCTGCCAGTATATATCGTGCCGCTTCCAGCCACGGATGAATAACGGCTAGCTTGCCCGGCTCACCGAGCATCGCTTCGATATAGACATGAATCGCCTGCTCCAAGGATACCTCTGCTTCCTTGCGCATCGCAGCGATATAAGGCGCTGCATCGGAATCGGCCCATGACAGCTTATCCGCCACGAATAATAGCTTATCCAGTAGCTCCAGATCACCACGCAGGGTAGTATGGCATTCAATCGCATGTAATAGCTCCCACTGCTTATAGCCCAGTACATGCTGAGCAATCCATGCTGACAATCGTTGATGCAGCAAAAATGGCACCTGACGCTCTGCCTCCACTGTAGCAAGACCGTACTGACAGGCAAGTGTCCACTTTTCCGTATCCGGTATAACGGTTGATAGATCATGTAGCCAGCCTGCCAGTATCGACAGCTCTTCATTTGCTCCATATTGACGAGCCAGATGCTGTGCCTGCTCTGCTACTGCCTGACTATGCAGCCATGTATCTCGCTGTCCATTATGATCAAATGCTCGCTCTATATATGTATGAATCGCTTCCCCTGCTTCATATACTGGTAAATATGCTTTAAGCTCATCAGGAATAATGACTTGATTGGGCTTCCATACTAATAATGACATCTGCGCACGCTCCTGTCCTTCGTTTCGACTACGGTATGAACCACATTATACACCTCTGTGTTTCCGCAAAACAAACAGGCTCATCGCTTCATCGTTTGCCTGTTATATGGCAAATGAGTAGCAATGAGCCTGTTTTCGTTTCATTACAGCTTGCTATCGTCGATTCCGTTCAGCCAGGCTTCGATATCATCGATAACCGAAGCGACGCAGCCTTCCTGGAATGGAGAGATCAGACCCGCTACTTCAACAAGTCCGGTAAAGGACTTACTTCCGCCCTGCTTACACAGGTTCACATAGTCTGCCCACGCTGCCTTCTGATCCTGATGCATCTTTTTCCAGAACTGGAACGCGCAGATTTGAGCCAGCGTGTAGTCGATATAGTAGAAAGGCGCTTCATAGATATGTCCTTGCTTTTGCCAGTAACCACCTGCTGCCAGGAATGGGTTATCGCTCTGATCCCAGAATGGCAGGTACTTCTCTTCGATCGCTTTCCATGCCGCTTTACGCTCTGCTGGTGTGAATTCTGGATTGTCATAAATAACATGCTGGAATTCATCAACCGCTACACCGTAAGGAATAAAGTTCAGCGCACCGGACAGGTGATCGAATTTGTACTTATCCGTATCTTCCTTGAAGAACAGCTCCATCCACGGCCATGTAAAGAATTCCATGCTCATCGAGTGAATTTCGGCTGCTTCATAGGTTGGCCAGATGTATTCCGGCACTTCAAAGTGACGGCTTTCATACACCTGGAAAGCATGTCCCATTTCATGGGTCAATACATCGATATCGCCCGATGTACCGTTAAAGTTAGCGAAGATGAATGGGCTCTGATAATCATTCAGGAAGGTACAGTAGCCACCACCCATTTTGCCTTTTTTACTGAGCAGATCCATCAGTTCATTTTCCTGCATCATCCGGTAAAAGGCATCAATCTCTGGAGACAGCTCCGAGTACATTTTCGCACCGTTGTTAATAATAAAGTCCGCATCACCCTTCGGTGTCGGGTTCCCGCTCTCAAAGCTAAACGATTGATCAAAATACGCCAGACGATCCAGACCAAGGCGTTGACGCTGACGCTCCTTCAAGCGTGCAGCAGCAGGTACGATATATTCCTGTACCTGTTTACGGAAAGCCGCTACCTGTTCCGGGCCATAATCGGTACGATTCATACGCGCATACGCCAGCTCGGTAAATGTGTTATATCCCAGCTTGCGTGCGATCGTCGTACGTACTTTCACGAGTTCATCGTAGATGCGATCCAGCTCTTCGCTATTTTCCGCAAAAAATCCATAACGTGCTTCACCTGCACGCTGGCGCATGGAACGATCTTTCGATTGCTCAAAAGGTCCAAGCTGCGTCAATGTACGCTCTTCGCCTTCAAACGGAATTTTCGCCGAAGCGATCAATTGTCCGTAAGCGGTAGTCAGCTTATTTTCCTGTTGCAGATCAGCGATAATGTCAGGATGGAATGTTTTCAGTGTCAGCTCAGCAGAGTTGAACAGCTGATTACCCCATTTCTGTTCCAGCTCGCTGCGGAAAGCAGAATGTACAAGTGCTTTGTAATAGCTATCTATGTACTCCTGAAATACCGGGCCGATCTCATCCATAAATTCCTGCTCAGCCTTATAAAAGGCATCCTCTGTATTGATCGAGTGACGCACCGATACGATCTGAGTTTGGGTGGAAAACGTATTGATTAGCTTGTTAATATCCGCCATTGCTTCATCCTGCTCCGCAAAGCTAGATGCTTCCTTAAAGCGGTTCAGCAGCAAATCAAAATTTGTTTTCAGCTCATCCATTTTGGGGCGCTGATAAGTAAATTCGCTAAACTTCATGCACTTGCACCTCACTGTAATAGTCTCGGAATGTACCGGCTAACTCTATGTTACTAAATTTCACACTAAGTGAACAGATTTTTTATCCGCTGGTCGAATAAAACTGTAAAATGTCCTACATATACTCCATATAAATAGCGGATAGATGGCGAATAGTCCTAATTTAATATGCAATTATTCCCATCGTTTTCGGAATAAAGGCATAGTTAGTAGCATATCATTCTGTCCCACTTCCATCCAAGCGAGTGTGGCAAAGCCATACATACCTCGTAAAATGCCCTTTGCGAATATGACAAACCTCGCGTAGCTGTAGGCCTGCTGCATCGAGCGAGACTTCCAGTGGCTCTGTCGAAATAATGACTTGAAGAGGTGCCAATATCCCCGTTGCTTGCAGCATGCGTAACCGCTCATCCTCCTCCAGTACGGAGCATAGATTGTAAGGCAGATCGAGAATAACGGCATCATAGCTTCCTTTCAATTCAGTCAAATTCGCAATGCTCACCACATCGGGCATCCCATAAAATAATAAATTCTCACGCGCACCCTGCACAGCCAGCGGATTCAGATCAGAGCCTGTAACATTAATTCCCATCGATAACGCTTCAACGAGGACAGTACCGATGCCACAGCATGGATCAAGCAATGTATGTCCTTCGATTTGCGGCACAGCGATATTAACAACGGCGCGAGCTACACGCGTACTGAGCGCGGTCGAATAATGACGCGGCTTATCATTATGCTGAAGCCACACCGATTCGCCCTGCCATAGCTGTCCGAGCAGCCATTGTCCGTCTGCGTATATCATGCCAAGCCATACCTGCGGCTGCTTCATCTGTGCTCGGGCACGCACATTCATACCGATGCGCCGCTCAAGGCCACGCTTGTCCTCATATGTCAATGGCTCATCGCCATTGAGACAGAGTAGCTTGAAAGTAATCGCAGATACTGAGGATGACTGTGATTGTTGTACAGATGATTCTGCGGTCAATTCCGTTTCATGTTCTATACCTTCCTGTACGCTCCATTCTGCTATGTGCAGTTCACGCACCCGTTGCTCCAGCTCCTCCAGCGTGTTCGCTGTAAGCCAAATATCAAGTCGCTGGTGAATAAATGGGCTACGTGACGGGGATATACCTACGGAGCTACGCACATAATCCGATGCAGGGCTTGCGTTCAATAAACGACGAAGCTCCAAAGAGCATAGATCCTGCTCATCTTCGTGACAGGCATAGGTATATATATACTGGTGTGGCGTTTGCAGTGTGTCAAACTTAGACTGCTCGTTTGTTGCGGAATCTATATGTTCTGGCATTGGTAGTCCTCTTTTCTGTTTGGTGCGGTTCGAGATGAGATATGATCGATCTCGTTGTATATGTTGTGTATTCGATTATAGTAATATAGCATATTCGTGACTATAGAGGATGTCAGTGGAACCGCAGCAGAGCGGAGATCAGAAACATTGATATGAGGAGCACCGATTGATTTCTAGCTTATATGCTATCAATCTACCTTTAATCTTGCATACATATGCAGATCGATACGCTGCCCATCTGTTTCCTCGTATTCTTGAAGCACACCTTCACAGGTAAAGTGGAGCCTTTGCAGCAGCTTGATCGAGCTCCTATTTTCAGGCATTACTTTGGCTTCGATACGATTGAATTGTAATGAGGAAAAAGCATAGTCCACTAATAAGCCAATCGCTTCGGATGCATAGCCTTTTCCCCAGTAGGTCTGTGCCAGATCATAGCCGATCTCAGCTTTTCCTTGCTCATCATCCAAAAAATTGTAGCCACAGGAGCCGATAATCGTATTCGTTTCTTTATGAATGATCGAGAAGCGAACCGCCTTATCCTCCTGAGCGAGCTCCTGCAATAGCTCAATCATTTCGAGCGCCTGACCTTCCGTCTGAAAAGGACTGATATTCATATATTGCGTAACGACAGGATCAGACCAAATCCGAAACAGCTCAGGCGCATCGGCTACCTTAATCTGTCGTACAATTAGACGTTCCGTTTGTAATTCGGTAATCAATACATGACCTCCATTATATTGCAATGCTGGGGTAGAGATATGGATGTGTGCGCATCGTGCTGCTACTCCATCCAGTTCTGAACTGCTGGGTAGCAAGCAACGACTCGCGCCACGATGTCTCTGTCTCTGTCTCTGTCTCTGTCTCAAATGGTATTCAGTGCGATTCCTTCAGCCAATAGACATTTTTTAAGCTCACGTGCAAAATCTACCGCTCTAGCACCATCGCCATGGATACAGACGGTAGCTGCCTCAATAGGTACAACTGTACCGTCAATTGCACGGACGGTACGAGTATGAAGCATATTCATAATTTGCTCAGCGGCTTGACTCGCATCGTGTAGCATCGCATTCTGATGCGTTCGTGGTGTTAGTGTGCCGTCTGCCTGATACGTACGGTCGGCAAAAACTTCACTTGCCACTTTCAAGCCTGCCGCACGTCCTGCTTCAATAAGCTGGCTTCCCGACAATCCATATAAAATGAGAGACGAATCCAAATCCGCAATCGCTCCAGCAATCGCCTCTGCCAGTGGTAAGGATACAGCCGCCATATTGTACAATGCTCCATGCGGCTTCACATGATGCAGTCTGCCGCCTTCCTGATGGACAAAAGCCTGAAGCGCACCAATCTGATACGTGATCAGATCGCGTACCTCCTGTACCGATAGCTGCATCTGCCGCCGCCCAAATCCCGCCAGATCAGCAAAGCCGGGATGGGCTCCAATCGCTACACCATGCCGAAGTGCAGACTGCACCGTCCTACGCATTACAGAAGGATCACCTGCATGAAAGCCACAGGCAATGTTAGCCGAGGTTACCTCTGCCAGTAGCTGTTCATCATGTCCTAGCTCATATATACCAAAGCCCTCTCCCATATCACAATTCAGATCAATTGAGCGCATCGCCCGATTCACATCCCTTCGCTCTTTTGACTATCCTATATTTGAAATAACTAACTAGTGGGTTCAGACCAGCATCTTCACACCAGTAGCTTTATATCAGTAACTTAATATGAGCAGCTTGATATCAGTTCATGTAACCCTTTTGCATTTATCAATATACCAGTCGTCCGTGTACGTATTGTCCGTACAGCTATTCATAGAGGAACTTTCCATAGAAGAACTACCCATACGACACTACGCTTTCCTTTATCCATTCTTCTGAACACGTAAACCGAGTGCTGAAAGGCGTAGCTGAATCATTCGACGTAGCAGCTTTAGCTCGTGTGTCCATTCCACATATATTCGTTGTGCCTCATCTAGCTCGATCCGTCGAAAGCGTACGGTTGCTCCCGGGGCAAGCTGTGCCAGTAAAGGCAGATCCATGCGGATCACATGAGCGATTTTGGCATAGCCGCCCAGCGTTTGCCGATCAGCCATTAAAATAATAGGCTGTCCATCAACAGGAACCTGTATCGTCCCATGCGTCACCGCTTCAGACAGATAAGACGTAGACTGCTTCAATTGAAGCGGCTCGCCAGCTAAACGATAACCCATACGATCCGATTGCGGAGTGACCCGATATGCCTGCTCAAGGAACAGCTGTTGAGACGATTGTTCAAAATCCTCCCATTGCCTGCCTGCAACAATCCGAATCGTCACCTCATCACTATAATGAGGCAATATATGAGAACTGACCCGCCAGCGTACAGGGCTGGGTAGAGTAGTAGTTTCTGAAGCAACCACGCTATTTTCAAACGTATTACGAGATGAAGCTGGCAAAGAAGACGTCGCATTCGTCCTATCCTCCTTGCCTGTGTTTGCAGCTATATTGGACTGGTCAGACGGAGCATCAGTCCAATCCTCTACCATAGTATCTATAGGTTCAAGTGCAGAATCGGTAGCCTTTTCACTAATCTGCTCCAGTTCTGCCGCATTTATAGCATGCTCGAAACGACTATACAGCACATCGCCTTGCTGCAAAGCTCGGCCTGCCCAGCCGCCAATACCTGCGCGCAAATATGTACTGTAGCTCCCTAACACCGATTCCATCTGCCAGCCACCTGCAATAGCGATATAAGCACGACAGCCAGTGATCACTTTGCGAAACGAAATCCGACTCCCCTTCTGTACATACACGGGTCTCCACATCGGCAACGGCTGATCATCCAGCCAAGGCTCCAGATTGCCGCCTGTCACTGCAATCCAGCTATTTTCCAGCACATGAGCTGACAATCCAGACCATGTGACCTCCAGAGTGGCCTCTGCTGCATCATTACCAACGAGCCAGTTCGCCAGCGTATGAGCGAGTCCATCCATTGCTCCATTGGTGCTAATACCGTAGCGGGCATAGCCTTGTCGACCTTCATCCTGCACAGTCGTTAGCATGCCCGGCTTTTCGATCTGTATGCTCATTTCTGTTCTCCCTTCTGGCTTGCTTCCAATTAAACGTTCGGTTTGACACTAAAGAGGAATGTACTTGTACATTCATACTATGATGCTTACGGCTATGCTTTTGATCTTGATTGTAATCTTGTTGTGATTTCACTTATAAGCTTATTGTGATGGTGCTTGTCATTGCGCCTGTAAGCTTGTTGTGACGTTGGCTGTGATTTTACGTGTAAGCTCGTTGGTGCTCTCGCTGTGATTTCGTTCTTAATATCGATCCTGCTCTTGTTATTGCTCTCGCCACTGCTCATATTCAGCAGGCGTAATCGGATAAAACTGCACCTGTCCACCGCTCTCCAACAACACCGGTGGATGCTGCTCTGGTCGGAATAAACGCAGCGGCGTTCGCCCAATCAGCTGCCAGCCTCCCGGTGTATCCAGCGGATAAATTCCCGTCTGCTTCCCTGCAATACCAACCGAGCCGGCTGGTATGCGAAGACGCGGAGTATCGCGCCGTGGTACTGCAATGGACTCCGGCATCCCCCCCAGATACGGAAAACCCGGTGCAAACCCCAGCGCATAGATCGTATACAGTGTCCCACTATGTATCTGTATGACATCAGCAGCAGATATTCTATGATAGGACGCCACCTCATCCAGATCAGGGCCATATTCGCCTCCATAGCATACTGGAATACGAGTGATAGACGGCTCCAATCGTTGCGAATCTGACGACGACTGAAATACAGCAGACAAACGACGCTCCAAATACATACAGATCGCTTCGTACGGAGGAATCGATGGCTGTCTGTGATCTGCCCACGCTTCCATATCATAATACACAGCCAGCGTTGTGTAGGAAGGTACATATTCTATAATTCCAGTGACAGGCTCCTGCTCCAGCGCACGTAATGCCCGCTGTACATTCGCGAGTACGTCAAGCCCGATCTCATGTCCAAATTCAATAATAACCGCTGCATCCCCAAGTGGATCCATCTGCCAGCGCGTCTGCTTCATCTCGTTCCTCCTTATACGCTATACATTTGAAATATATATTATTTATTAGATACGATAGCTTGAAAATCAGTATGAGAAATCCTCACCGTACTAAACTATATACTCCCAATCTATCGGTGTATCCCTTATCTATAGCCGTTAATATGAATCGATTACTGAATTTGTTACTGAATCTAGTAATGACTTCATTGTAGCGATTGGTCGCAAGCATGTCGAACTAGAATCATGTCGAGCGTCAAGCTATTTCACTCTGTTAAACAGAGTCTCTCATCTATAAGAGAAGCATGTACAACAGAAGTATGTATAACACATTTATGAAGCGCACATCATTTGATATAGAGGAGTATTCTGTAAAACCACTGCTTACCGTTTGGCGGTCGACGAGGAGGTTTATGTATGGAATAATACCAGAGACAGCATGTGCTTCGGCAGGATAGGAGATGAGGACATGATTTATCGTGTCAGTTATATATCAGATACGTACAAGGTGAAGGGCTATCTGGCTTTGCCATACGGTATGAATGTGGATCAGGAAGTACTCCAGCTTTCATTACAACAATTTTATGATAGAACGGATCTGGAAGTGGAGCAGATTGCCTGTCCACTGTATCATCCGCATGAGGATGTACGCGAGCAACGTTTATCTGTATTTGTATATTGTAGAGGCGGGATTGGACGAGTCGGTAGTGTACGCGCTACATGGCTAGAACGCTTCGCCCAGCACGGTCAGCTTGTCTTTGCGCCCTGCTATCGTGGCGCAGAAGGCGGCGAGGGCTGGGATCAATTTGGAGGAGCAGATGCACAGGATGTCACGTCTGCATTGGACTGGCTCAGCACACTCTCCTTTGTAGATGAGACTCGCATCAGTCTAATGGGCTTCTCGCGCGGCTCCGTGAATGCGACACTGGCGGCGGCAACATGGCAGCGCCAGGATGCGGGCAATGGGGAGACAGATAATGGAGTTTACCGACTGGTATTGTGGGGCGGTGTAGCAGATCTGGCACTCACATATGAGGAACGTATCGATCTACGTCGTATGCTTAAGCGCGTAATCGGCGGTTCTACGGGAAAATATCCAGAGCGGTATGAAGCAAGATCGCCAGTCGCACTGGCTCCACAGCTCTCCTGCCCTGTGCTAATTATTCATGGTGAGCAGGATATGCAGGTTGATCCCGGTCACGGCAAGCTGATGCGCGAACGGCTGGAAGAGCTGCACAAGCCATTTGCCGTACACTGGTATGAGCATTACGGACATCATATGCCAGAAGAAGTACACAAGCAGGCGATTGCACGTATGTTTGAATGGCTTGAAGGGCCCGCATAACTGTACAAAAAAGCCGCTGTCCTCCATGAAAGACTGCAATCTGTACACCTCAAAGCTGTAGGTTAAAACAGAAGACGTCCGTTGGAGAACAAGCGGCTTTTATTTTTTGCTTTTACTTATATAAATGTGACCCATTCATTGTTGGTGCTTCAAAAATGTACATTATAATCTCATTTGATCGGCTTTGCATTAAAGCAAATCTATACTTTCACATAGGAGTCAACGGATAACCAGCATTGAGTTCATCCACCAGATCAATTCTGATCCATGCGACTTCATCCCTATAACGATGGATATGCTTCCACCCAGCGCTTTCGATTCAGCCCTGCTTACTCACTCACCATAACCGCTTTTCGATCGTGCTCGGATTGTTGTGCTTGCTTAAGCATGAACTGCGCCAGATTCGCTCTGGACATTTTGAGTTTACTGGAAGGAAGCTGACGAATAGTCGTTTCGTAATAATAGCTGCGTGTACGCTCACCGCTGGTTAATATTGGCGGTTGCACGATCACCCAGTTCGCTGCACCAGAGGATACGATCTGCTCTTTATCCCGATGATCGGCAAGCAAGTTCCTCATTAGCAATGGAGTGACCCAGCGATATAGCAGCCCCAGCTTGCCTGCATCCTCCCTCGTTCCCACAAAGGAAATATGCACTAGCTTTCCTGCCTGCTGCTTGGCGGCGGCGCGAGTAATATGGCGCACAGCCTCTACCAGACGGAGATCACGCTGAAATGGGCTTTTGGCACCGAGCGCGGAAAAGACCGCATCATAGTGCTTCTCTGCCAGCGCTGCTTTCACATCATCATAGCTTGTCGCCTCCCCCTGCACGATATGCAAGGATGGATGCTCCATATTTAGCTTATCTGGATTTCGTACAAAAGCGGTAACCTCATGCCCCTGCTCCAGTCCCTGTAATAGCAGCTCACGACCTGTCTTGCCCGTAGCTCCGAAAATAATCATTTTCATAGCGTGCCCTCTCCAATCGTCGAGTCATCTTGCTTACGCCACCAGCTTACGCGGTAAGCTGCAATCTTACATTCGTTCAACTATTGCTCGTTGCTCGTTGCTCGTTGCTCGTTGCTAAAAAAGCTTACTAAAAGTAAGTTTTAATGCAACTATAGGGGATAGATGAATCCAGTGTCAACTTTTACACCTGGTTTGATTATACACGATCCTTGCTACAGAAAGCGGATAACGAAAAACCGACTTTTCATTAAAGAAAAGTCGGTTCGATAGCGCAGTTATACAGTTACGATATAAATGGAATACTTAGGATTGGCAGAAGGTGAATTTATACTACAGTTGCCGGTACACGGCTGCCGCTTCCTGCACGAGTATGCATACTGCGTGCAATCCATACGCCAGCAGCGCCAGCTTGAGCCAGACCACGCGTTACGCCTGCGCCATCACCACCACAGTACAAGCCACCGATCTCCGTTTCCAGATTCTCGTTCAGCTTCGGACGAGCAGAATAGAACTTCGCTTCTACGCCATAAA
This sequence comes from Paenibacillus hunanensis, assembly GCF_014645615.1. GTDB lineage: Bacteria > Bacillota > Bacilli > Paenibacillales > Paenibacillaceae > Saccharibacillus > Saccharibacillus hunanensis. The sequence goes on from NZ_BMMB01000003.1 coordinate 440,426, forward strand.
ATAACGTATGCTCCGATGCAATACCTGGTGTTACGCCTTCCAGTGCATGCACCATTTCCACCAGACTCTTCATCGTGTTGTATGGCAGCACGAGTCCAAGGTCGCCCGGTACAGCTTCCTTGAGCGTCGGCTCCAAAAAGCCTTCCTTAATACGCTCGGTCGTCGAGCGACGTCCACGTAAAATATCGCCAAATTTCTGTACAATTACACCGCCGCTGGATAGATCATTTGCACGACGGCAAATTTCACGTGCATATTCGTTAGGCTTATCAAATGGCTCGGTGAATTTATGCGATACGAGCAGGGCAAAGTTCGTATTACGCGAGCCAAGCGCCGGGTCTTTAAATGAGTGACCATTTGCCGCCATCACGCCGCTATGATTTTCAACCACTACGTGACCGGATGGATTGCTACAGAATGTACGCACACGCGTACCAACCGATGTATTAAAAATAAACTTCCCTTCATACAGATGCTTGTTGATTTCCTGCATTACTACATCCGATGTTTCTACGCGTACACCGACGTCAACCTGATTATTGTACATTTTCAGACGACGCTTTTTCAAAATTTCAGTCAACCATGCGGAGCCATCACGACCCGGTGCAATCATCACTTGATCGGCCTCGTAGGTATCGCCTTTTTTCGTTACGATCCCTGTAATACGGTGCTTGCCATCTTCCTTGACGGTAATAATATCTTCAACCTCAACTTTGTATACCATATCAATGCGAGTGTTCAGGTATTCATAGATGGATTTGAGAATCTCAAGATTTTGCTCGGTCCCCAGATGGCGAACCTCTGCGCGCAACAGCTTTAGCCCGGACGCATACCCACGCTGCTCGATATCACGGATCACATCGGTTGTTGGATCGGTAATACTTTCTGTCGCCCCATGCTCCAGATTGATACTATCCACATAACGAATCAGATCCTCAACACGTGAGCCTGGCAAATAATCGGTCAACCAGCCGCCAAACTCTGTCGTAATATTGAATTTGCCATCACTGTAAGCACCCGCTCCACCAAAGCCTGCGGTTACAGAACATGCTGGCAAGCAGCCTGCAAAGTCCTTTTTCCCTGCTGGCGGCGGACAAAACTGAATCTTTTCCTGCATGATCGGACAATTCCGATTGTAAATGTTATGCCCTTTATCAATGAGCAGCACTTTCCAATCTGGCGCAATGCGCGTCAGCTCATAACAAGCGAAAATCCCTGCTGGCCCTGCTCCTACAACGATGCAATCATACTTATTCATGGTATCGTATCCCCCACCTGTATTCATTCATTTTAGTGGCATGCTTCTGCTTACTGGCGGCTACATCTCCAACTGATCCACAGCTTCTGTACATTCATCCTGCTCCAAAACGGCCTGTCTGGGCATGACAAAACAGAACCTCGATCGACAAGACAACAAAAAAATCCCCGGCCAGCGAACAGGTATGCCAAAGCATCCTATCCGTAGCCAGGAATTTGCGGTTCCTTGTAGAGACCCCCGAACCTTATTTTCGAGGATATACGAATATTAATATATTTTATACTATTTAATGTACGCTTATCGTCGGAATAACGTACCGCTCACGCGACTTAACAGCGAGCTACATATCGTATATTAACGAATAATATACGAATGGTCAATAGTTAAAATAAATTAATGTTCGTTTTTATAATATAAATACGAATATATAAATAATAAATAAGAGCTAAATATGTATTTTCACGAACTTTAATGACTCATTCTTTGTAAACACACTATGAATCGTCATTTTCCGAACTTTTCAGCAATATTTCAAAATTCCTAACCAAAATGTAAGCAAACTAGCCAGCTTATGACTCTATTGCTGGTTGCTATCTCAGTAGAGAGCTTACGATAGCCGAACGATAGGCATTGGATAAGTAAGAAATATTAAGAAATTCCTTGAAATATACTGTAAATACTAATCCTCAAGAAACATACACATACACATACACATACACATACACATACACATACACATACACACCAAGATTTTAAAACACAGCCACATTCCATCCACCCACAGAACGCAAGCCAGAGAACAATGCCAAAAGACCGACCTTTAAGCCGGGATACGACATCTTTCCCCCCATTCCAAGTATCCCGGCTTAACCGGAGGTCGCTGGCATGTTCTCTGGCTGGAGTGGTCGGTGCAAGTCGCCCAACATTAACTCCTTTGATCATATTTAGTCATATTTTGGTCATCTTTAGTCGTCTTTGCTTCCAAGTAAATATTCCAGCTGAACCGTTACAATCACGCTTGCAAATGCTCAAAGCAAAACACCAGCTTTTTTCCTCAAGCATCCATCATTCGAGCCTTCAAAATTGAACCAGTGCATTTTCGCACTCCCTCACCAAACATAGCAAAAAATGCAGCCCCTCCAGGACTGCATCGTTCTACTACTATGCATAAAGTTGTTCAATCCGATCTGTCGGAACGGCGATACAAGCTACCTTCTCGGATACCAAATATGATACGATCATCGCACACTTGAAAAGATGCGAGCGGGCGTGCCTTTTCAGGTACTGCCTGTAGATCGGCGTACATCCGCTCAGCTACGTCGTAGCATTCACGATCTGTACACTTCGCATAGGCACCGAAATATTTTTGCATAATCCAATATAGCTGCTGGCCCAGCTCATCTGAGGAATGAACATGCGGCAATACATTGATAATATGTTCAATTTCAATATTATATTCGTGAGGCAGACACCATTCCCGTAACTTCATCGGGTTCCATTCCATCATATGTAGCGCCACGATGTGGTACGCACGCTGATGGACATTCCCACTATGATTACTATTCATCCATACTCCTCCTATCCTCCAGTTACCTGGAGATGCTCCATCTGTGTATATGAGCAGTGATTGTGGACTTCTATGGCTTAAAGAAGTAATGCTCCTGTTCCGTGCCTATGTCAGCATGCCATGGGGCAAGGTACGTGCAATCCTATCGGGAAGAATATTGAAGTCAATCGAATATACCGCAACGATTCATCGCTGAATCACCTTCTAGCATAAATGCGTAGGAAGCCGCAGTTTTGCCAAAAGACAATGTGCTTAAAGCACCAAGTCTATCATCCAGCTTATCCGTAATCCGGACTCTCTTCCACAACTCTCCAGTTACCGCGCCTTCCATCACAGTTCATTGCATGACCACCGATCTGGGGAAAACAGGCAAAAAAGCCATACTAACGGGACGAGGCAGGTGTACGTTGTGCGTTTAAACGTCATTCTAGCGTTCCCGAACTAATCTGGCTTGCATACAAAATTATGAACGAGTAAACCGCAACTGTAAATGCGGTAAAAGACCCACAAATGGATATGGATAACTAGAAGTACAATCGGCACCCGATTATGAAAGCAAGTGATCGGGTAAAAGATGGCTAGAGGGCGAATTACATGCTGTGTTTTATATGGACTCGTCCAGCTCGATGATATGCCATTACTTTATAACAAAGGACTGATCACAATGACGGAACAAAATGATATTAAGCAATTGCAGGAATGGCTGAATCGCTATACGGGTACGACGCTCGTGATTGAAAAGCAGGAGTTGGACGATACCGATATCATTCACTTTGTACTATCCGATGTAGATGAGCGCAGTCAGGATAATGAGATTGATGATTATTTGGAGAGCGCATTGCTTCTTCGTGGTGAAGGTCGTACGCAAAATGCTGAGGGTGAAAGCGTACCTGTGCCTGGTGATACGTATGAGATCATTACGAATGATTTGCGTATTGATGAAATCAATGACGAGCACGTACATCTAACGACAGAGCGTGCTACGTATAAAGTATCCGCTAAATAAATCGCTTTTACGTAAATGACTGTACTTCAATACAAGCAAGACCACCTGTGCAAACTATTATCGATTGCTGCATGGACATTAGCCGCTTTCGAGCTAGTGAATATGTAGATTACAATATCTAATAGATCGCAGGTGGTCTTATTTGTCTGTCTGTCTGTCTGTCTGTCTGTCTGTCTGTCTGTCTGTCTGTCTGTCTGAAGATTGTAGCTTGTCCTTTGATTATCATGCAATAGAAAAGACGGCACCAGCAAGGCACCGTCTACTATCACTATCATGTGTATAATGGAATCACTTTTTCTTCAACTTCTTCAGCTCTGCATACATATCAGGCAAGTGCTCCTTCAGTTCGGGCATTGGATCTGGATAGGACAGCCCCATTTCCTCCAATGTCTCGGTCACAATCTGCAATACAGCCAGATCGCGATACCAGCGATGATCGGCGGGTACAATATGCCATGGGTGCTTCTCTGTCGCGCAATGCTTGAACAGATCCTCATAGCACTTCTGATATTGATCCCAGTATTGACGCTCATGCAGGTCGCTCTCATCGAACTTCCAGTTTTTATGCGGCTTTTCGATACGATCGATTAGCTTTTCGAGCTGGAAGCGCTTGGAGATATGCAGGAATATTTTTACGATATGAACATCATTCTCTTCCAGCATTTGTTCAAAATCATTGATCTGACGGAAGCGCGCATGTGCCTGCTCATCACTTACCTGTCCATGTACACGGGTGATCAGCACATCTTCATAATACGAACGGTTAAAGGTAGCGATATAGCCATAGGAGGGAACATACTGATGCGCACGCCATAGATAGTCGTGACTGAGCTCCTCCTGTGTCGGTGCCTTGAAGCTATAGGTATGCACACCCGCAGGATTAGAGATGCTAAACACCTTGTTGATCACGCCATCCTTACCACTGCAATCCATGCCCTGAAAGACGAATAACACGGCTTTCTTTTTACTGGCAAATAGCTTGGGCTGCAAATCCTCAAATACGGCAGATAGCTCCGTTTTTTCCTGCTCTGCATCCGCTTTGTTTTTATACTTGCCCGTGTCCTTCGGATCAATATCCTTTAAACGGATCGAATCGCCTGCTGCTAGAACCCAATTTTTATGCTTGGACATGAAAATCGCTCCTTTTGGTGGAATGATGTCTAGTATGACTGAAATGTCAGTATCTACATATTACCCGCATTTGAGCTTGATCTAAATCACGCGCTCATTTTCATGAATGGCTTCACTCATCTCCCGGCGCAGCTCGCCAATCAGTTCATCGCGTACATCCGCATCGAACTTGACTCGCTTGGGCTCCAGCTCCTCCAGCGCTTCGATCCAGACATGGCGGTCGTTAATATGACCAAGCTCCTTCTGAATCCCTTTGTACACCTGCTCATGCTCACGGAATTTAGCATTGAGCGCAAAGCCTGCCGCTTCTGCGGTGTAGCGTAGCTCCTTGGCCGCAATGCGAACCTTGTGCAGCGCAGTTAATGTATCATCTGCTTCTAAGCCCTGCTCCTTAGCGATCTGACGATAGTGCTTTTTCTTCTGCTCATAGGAGATTTCCAGCTCGCGCATGAGACGGTTGACATCTGATGTCGCGACAAGCTCCGATAATTGCTGCTCCAAAAATGGCTCCCATTTCTTTTGCAGCTTTTTGCCCTGCAATTTGGGCAGCTTACTCACGAGCTTTTTCCGGTACAGACGACGATGCTCCTTTTGCTCCTCGATAACCGCTTTCAACAATTTAGCTAGTTGATCCTGGTCTAGCTTCTTTGCCTGCTTACGGCGATCCTTGAAGGCATCGATCAGCACATCCTCGTCACGCACTTTGCCAAGACGCTTCTGGGCTTTTTTGAAAAGCGGCAGCAGCTCTGTTGTATCATTCGGATCTAGAATGCGTAGCAAGGTCATCAGCTTGCGACAATTGACCCTTGCCTGATGCACATCCTCCTCATCGAAGGTATCCACTGCACGTTGCCCATGCTGTTGAAATTTATCGTATAGCTCGCTTAATACATCGTGCCACTGCTTGGACTTATCTTTATGCAAACGTGTTGCCGGGGTAGAGGTCATCATGATCACTCCTGTTCTCATTCTGGATCGATGCTGAATACGAATGTGCATACACTTGGAAATCAGATACTACAGAAAGCCTTCATTAGCTTTTGTATTCATTCTTTTTTGATTCATTCTGTTCTATTCATTATAGTGGAATCAACAGGCAAAATCGATGTAGCTTCATTCACCCTATACTTGCTTTTAAACGTTATGTATGCGGACTGCACCATCTTCGCAGCCGATCGCTGTGAGCCTGCTCCTCTCCTTCACAACACTGGCATCGGTTGAAGATGGTCAAGCGGTAACCAGCCCTGTTGCCCATCCGCTTCGCGTAAGCACCAGATCCAGCCATTCAACTCACGCAAAGCGATCACCTGATCACCCGGTACAGCATTCATTTCAAAAGCATCGTAGGCTTCGGTCGCCACACCTTCGGTAGCATTAGCTAAGCTACGGGTAAAAATCTGCTCTGGCACCCAGCCCTTGATGCCTGCTTCATTTTCACAAAAGTACCAGCGATCCCACGCCTCTGGGCCTTCGTATTTTTCTCCAATGTGTATCCGTTCTCCCTGACGCAAGCGAATCGGATTCGGGTAATTGCTAGTATGAGCTTGCACGACCCTATAAGATTTCAATCGCATTCTCCTCCTGTTCTCTACGCATATTGTTGAAATTCGGCAATATGCAGTCGAATTTCACTCATTTTGTTCACCTTTATGCTATATTATCGTATATAATCCGAATATATCCAGTTTTGTACTGTAAGCTTGCTATATTGATGAATAGGGACAGTTATCCTACGTAAGCAAGCGGGCTTGCTTTGAAAAACATACTTGTTTTGTATTATGATAGACCATGGAATGCAGCTTGGTTCATCTGTAATCAATCGGCATTTGCTGAACGAAAGGAGTATGAAGGAACAATCATGAAAGCGTATCTGTTAGCACCGATTATTGCGTCTCTCGTGGCTGGCCCTGCCACCTCTTACGCTGAAGATGTGATCGATGCGGTTATTCCGGCTTCACAGGACAACACCACTCAGATCGTCTCCAGTTCGTCGTGGGAATATCCTATCGTGCATTTCCGTAATGGCACGTATCGGATTATGATGGACCCGGCAGTGAATACGATCAAGGTAGGACCGAAGCTGGGCAAGGTTGAGCGGAATATTAGTAGCTTTGATCAGGTGGATGATGACAATTCACTCATCGATACCTCTTATAAAAATGGCGATAGCAATGTACTCAGTGTAGATACCCCGATCTACAAATTCCGTAATCGCAGTACCCGCGACTGCATCATCGTCAGCCACAAAAACAAATATTATAAAGCAATTCGTAAAGTCGATACATCGACAAGCAGCTCCTCTTGATCCGCATACGTGAGGAGTATGCGGACTATGATCAGAAGTGAAGGATACCTACCACATACTAATAGCCGCCACGAATGGATATCGCTGTCCGATTCATGGCGGCTACTTTCATACTAGTCGAGCCTTGTATTGATTTGTGTTATTTATACTGTGGGTCAAAGAAGAAGCGCCCATTCAGCACTTTATCCCACACAATCGCTGTGGCTTGCGGTGTTAGCGAGGCTTGGATCTGCTTTTTCAAAGCATCCACATCAGGCTTGCCTGCAATCATAGAAGTCTTGACTGTAGATGAGGTTGCATCCAGCTTCATCAACTTGCCGGATTGCTGCCATGTGCTCCACGGTGTGAGACCGCCAGATTGAATCGAGCGTCCATGCAGGAAGTTCGCCACATACCCACGATAGCGATCAGCGAGCGCAAGGCGTCCCTTTTCATTGGCTGTCGTATAGAACTGATCCTTGAACAGCGCGGCGAATGCACTCTTATCGAATGCTCCAGTCAAAAAGTCCAGATCGACGCCATGTGTAGCAGCTACATACTTAGCTGGTGCCTTCACACCTGCTCCATCCAAGCCCCAGGCAAAACGATAGACATACATATTTTTCGACTGCGAGTCTTTACTATACTTCGCTGCTACTTGATCAGCATTAAAGGATGAATACAGCTCGCTTCCGTACGCCGTGGCTTGCCAGAACTGCTTTTGCAGTGTTGGCTCCCATGTGTTTTTCATAAAGCTGTTCGTAAATGTCGGATCAAAAGCAGCGAATGCGTTAAATTCATGCTGCATGCTTCCAATCAGCATCGGTACACGATTATACTGCCCCCGGTCGACCACATCAAAGCCCTGCTTCGGCAATACGGTGCCATCAGTAAATAGATGCGGGAATTCCGATATACGAATCATCACCGTACCTACCGCTTCAACCAGTGCGGCACTATCCAGACTACGGAGTGTCTGCTGGAGCTCGGTCGGGTCGGTTTCTTTTAAATAACGTATCCCTTCTTCGGCGGTCTGCACTTTACCCGCCTTCACCAGCACCTCAGCCAGCTTCTCGCGATCATAAGCTTCGCCCTGTGCAGGTGTGGACGTAGTCATTCCACCGCTCAATGGCATGGCTTTGACAAATAGCCCTTTGGCGAGCGGAGAAATCGTTAATGCCAGTACATCGCGTGCGCCTGCTGATTGTCCACCCAGTGTAACATTCGCTGCATTTCCGCCAAAGCTAGCGATATGCTGCTGCACCCATTTCAACGCTTGAATCTGATCCAGCAGCGCAAAGTTACCCGAATCCTCAGCTGCATTGCCCGTTTGCAGTGCGGGAGAACGCATCCAGCCAAGCAAGCCAAGACGATAATTGACCGTTACAATAACGGCATTCGTCTGCTCCGCCAGCTTACTCGCATCGAAAGAGCCACCGCTTCCCGTCACATTACCGCCCCCATGCAAAAAGACAAGCACAGGCAGCGAGTCGTCTGCCGTAGCTGGACGATAAATATTCAAATACAGGCAATCCTCACTACCTGTAACTTTACCATTGGCAAGCTGTGTGCATACCTGCGGCAGTTTGCTTGCTTCAACCGTCTGCTCTGGTGTGGCTATCGGTGCTTGCGGTGCACGCCAGCGTAGCTCACCGACGGGTGGCTTCGCATAAGGTACACCAAGCCATGTCCATGTATTCGCAGACGCTGCCCTTGTACCACTCAGGATGGCTTGAGATGTTGGCTGTACAAGGCTTGCCTGATACGCGTAAGCCATCTGCTCACTTCCTGTTTCGCTACTCGCTGCTAAAGCTAGACCATTCGTGCCCCATGTGCATAGCAGTAGTAGCATCGTCATGATTGCCGCAATTAAGCGCTTGTTCATTGTACTCATTATACCCCGCCTCTCTCATCCATACACTGTAGTCATACGATTAGAATGTGGATTGTTGCTGCGATGACTGATATGTAAACGATTGCAGTAGTGTGCAATCTTCCTCCGGACAAACAAAAAACCTGACCCGGCAACAGCATGTACACAGAGGTACAGACCTTTGCCAAATCAGGTTTCGCCCGGAATTCCGGTAACAATCCATCATTTGCTATTCATTATAGCATCTTTTGAAGCGCTTTCAAGTTGATTTTGCCGAAAAAGATAATAATTTCGCATAAGCCGTCGAATGAATAGGCTGAAATTTATAAAACAGTCTGCTACCCTTTTATTGGTAACAGACTGTCTCCATTGCTAGAACGCTGATTCTAAATTATATATTACTGCTTACCAGCTCGCCTTTTTCACACCAGGAATATGTCCCTGATAGGCAAGCTCACGAAAGACGATCCGAGAAACCTTGAATTTGCTCAGATATCCGTGTGGACGACCGGTAACCTGACAACGATTATGCAAGCGTGTTGGTGAAGAGTCACGCGGTAGCTTACTCAGCGCCTCATAATCTCCTGCTTCCTTCAATTGACGACGCTTCTCTGCATATTTAGCAACCAGTGCCTCGCGCTGGCGTTGGCGAACAACCTTAGATTTTTTAGCCACGGATACACACTCCATCCCTTTATTTAATCGTAATTATTACTATTAATAAAGTATAAAGCATCTGTTCACTGGATGCAACATGTTCCGCTATTTTAATAGATACCTTACTAGTTAAACGATATGTGTAATCTAATAATGACATATGATATCTTTTTGTATGAAAAATTGATCTTTTGATTTCAAAAACGCTACTAAAGTGCTATAAAATTGACATTGTGTTTGTTTCTGTCTATGATTTATAAGGTTGTGATAGGTTGATAGACCGTAACAAGTTGTGATCCATTCTCTATTTCTTGATCGCCTAGTGATAGCAACGAATGGTGAAAGGAGTGTCATTTTTGATAAAATCATTTAAAGCATGGAAATGGTTTCTGCTTGTCGTCTTGCTTGCAGGTGGTGGTATCGCAGGGTATTACGCCTATTCCATAGCTCATTTTGCTTCATCGATCTCTACGGCCCAGCAGAGTAATCCAAATACAGATCCATCTGGTGCAGGTAAGGGTGGCGAGCTGCCAGATATTCCCGAATGGGATGGTACAGAGCCCGTACACCTGTTATTGCTCGGTACAGACAGCCGGGATACAGATAGCAATGGACGTTCCGATTCGATGATGGTGGCTACCATCGATCCAGTCACCAAGCGAACGTATCTTATGTCTATTTTGCGTGATACATATGTTGATATACCGGGTCATGGCTATAGTCGTATCAATGCTGCCTATTCATATGGTGGTGCTCCACTTGCAATGGAAACGGTAGGTAGGCTGCTTGGCATACCGATCGACCATTATGTGAAGATTGATTTTGAAGGCTTCAAATCACTTGTGGATACAGTAGACGGAGTCGAAATTGATGTCGAAAAGGATATGAAATATACCGATGGTGGCGATGGACATCGCTATGATATCGATCTGAAAAAGGGCGTCCAGACGTTAGATGGTACCCATGCCCTTCAATATGTACGTTTTCGTCATGATGCGACCTCTGACTTTACACGTACGGAGCGCCAGCGTAAATTCTTAACGGCACTGGCGGCGAAGCTACAAAGCTCCAGTTCACTGCTCAAGCTCCCCAGCATTCTGAATGGCGTAGCCCCTTACATCGAAACGAATATGTCTACGTCGACGATGCTAAAGCTGGCACGCCTGGGGCTGGACGTGAATGTGAGCCGTACTGAGAAGGTACAGATTCCACCGAATTCGTTACTCGAAGCGAAAACCGTTCGTGGTGCCGCCGTACTTGGCGTGGATGAAGTGCGTCTGCGGAAGTATATAGAGAAGATGCTGAATGATTCGGATGAAGAAAATGAAGAATCGGTACAGGAATAAAGCGATATAGGGGTGTTTAGATGGATAATCGAGCATCAATATGCAGATTGGGATCGAACTCCCTTCTCGGTCTCCTCACCTTCGATCATTAGTGTCTGTAAAAAAGCGAAATAGTCGCGCTTGTGTGATTATTCACCTGTATAGCATCAGCTACTTTAGACTGGATACTGCATAGCAAAACATGCCACTTTGTATCAGAAAATGCTACTGCATATAAGAATAAAATAGAAGTAAGGTCATCCTTTGTAGGATGACCTTTTTTTACGGATAATATGGATAGGAGCTGCTTGAAAAGCCTTATCTTTATTCGATATCTTCCCGAATCATTATCCCTCGCGGCTGCCTGCCTTGCGTCTTACTCTATAGCTGTTAACGCTCGCCGTTAAGCTATGCTTAGCTTCCAACGCGTTATTTTTGCAGCCTACCTGTCATCCTTTCTAACCAATCAGCAACGTATAAATAATTCCTGGCCCATGTACACCAATCGTCAGGTCATTTTCAATATCCGAGGAACGGCTGGGGCCTGAGATAAAGTGTACACCGGCGGGCAGTTGCTGTCGTCCACGCTGATCCAGTGGAACCAGTAGCTCGCCCAGGCGAGTATGCAAATTCTTTTTATACAGCAAAACAATACATACAGTTGGTAGTAAGCTTACAGAGCGTCCCTGCATAGCGGACGAAGTGACCATCACGGTTCCGGTATACGCTGCGGCACCTTCTGCCATGACGATTCCGATATCCGCACCTGCGGCTGTTGCTCGCCAATCGGTCTGCTGGTCTTCATTCCATACTGCAAGATGTGCATCGGGTAGCCGCTGCTCCAGACGGAGCTGCTCCAGCTCAGGCAGCTGCTGACGTACAATCTCTCGTGCCTCTAAATCCTGAGCGTACTGCGCAATCCATTCTCCTGCGGCTTCCAGATTATCGACCGATACCACATGTCCGCCCACCTCTTGAAAATGAGCGGTAAATCGCTCGACGCGTTCCTGCTCCTCCCAGCTCCATTCCTTCCAGAAGGAGGGCGCACCACGAAATGGATGGATAGGCGGCTCTGTAGCTCGCGGACGTCCTAGACGAGAGGAAATATGATCGATAAAGGTCTGCTGATTGCGCCGTGAGCGCTGCTCTAGCTCGGCAAGCCAGGGCGGCTGTGTAGCATTGTGATTCACAGTATTTGCAATGTTGGTCGCTTTACTTTTCGATAGATCATTAGAACGATTGGTATCAAGACTCATCGAAGTCACCTCTTTTACTTCGTTGTCTCGCCTGAACGAGCTGCTCCATGCGATCCTTAACCGTAGCATCCATCGTTACCTGATCCTGCTGTAACTCCTGCTCCAGCTTGCTCCAGCGCTCACGGAATGGATCATCTGCCATCGGCGGCATATCCCGGTACGTAGTCCAGCCCTTGAGCGGCCCTATTTTCAGTGAAATCGTGCCATTATGCACTACAGGCTTCTGTAATATTCGTCCCATCTTGAGTGCTGTACCAAGACGCTTGGAATTGCCCATCAGGATCGCAAAGCCCTTCATGCCGATCGATTCCCAGCGATTGCCGTGACCACGCTCTACCTTACGGCGACGCAAATAGACAAGCATATCGTGCAGCGGAATTTTGACCGGACAGGCTTCATAGCATGCACCGCACAGACTCGATGCATTAGCGATATCATCCCATTCGGCTACATTGCGATTGAGCGCAGGCGTTAATACTGCACCAATCGGGCCACTATAAGTCCCACCATACGAATGCCCTCCAATCTGACGATAGACCGGGCATACATTGAGGCAGGCACCACAACGAATACAATTGAGCAATTCTTGAAATTCAGGATCGCCGAGCTGACCGGAGCGTCCATTATCGACGATAATCATATGCATTTCCTCAGGCCCATCGCTGTCTTCATCGCGCTTAGGACCCGTAATACCAGACATGTACATCGTAAGACGCTGACCTGTAGCAGAGCGTGGCAGCAGTGTTGCCATCACCTCAAGATCTTCCCAGGACGGGATAATACGCTCCATGCCCATCAGTGTAATTTGTGTCTTTGGCACAGTCGTTACCATCCGAGCATTGCCTTCATTTTCAAATAACACCATAGAGCCTGTCTCGGCAATTGCAAAGTTACAGCCGGTCATTCCGATATCCGCATCGAGAAACTTCTCGCGTAGCTTACGCCGCACATAGCCTGCCAGTACCGTTGTATCAGGTGGTAATTCCTCGCCAGCATCCTTCGATAATAGCTCGGCAATCTGATAGCGGTTTTTATGAATCGCTGGAATTACGATATGGGAAGGGCCTTCGCCAGCGAGCTGGATGATGTATTCCCCCAGATCACTTTCCACCGCTTCAATGCCTGCTTCCTCCAGTGCATGATTAATATGCAGTTCCTCGGATACCATCGACTTGGATTTGACGACCGATTCGGCTTGCTTATGGCGGGCAATGGTCATGACAATCTCCGTCGCAGCCGCTGTATCTTCGGCAAAATGAACATGTACTCCATTCGCACGCGCATTTTCCACAAATAGATTCAGATAATAGTCCAGATGGGCAATCGTATGCAAACGAATCTGTCTACCGCGCTCGCGCCACTCGTCCCAGTTGCCATGCTCGGTCGAAGCCAGCTGCTTGCCATTACGTAGCCGCTCGGTCGTAAAACGAACCGCTTTACGCAAAAAGTCGTTATTCAGTGCGATATCCGCGCGTTCTTTTACTGTAGCAGAGGTTTTCTCGCTCCTACTCATCGCACCGCCACCCCCTCGTAGAGCAGCTCAGCCAGATGCATCACCCGCACCTGCTCCCCCCGATGTCGCAGATTGCCAGCAATATTCATCAGGCATGCCATATCCAGACCGACCAGCACCTCGGCTTCGGTTTCCTTAATATGGTCAACCTTTTCCGTCACCATTGCACCGGATATATCTGCCATCTTCACGGCAAAGGTACCGCCGAATCCACAGCAATCGTCAGCAAACGGTAATGGCACCAGCTCCAGCCCCTTCACCTGAGATAGCAGCGCCATCGGCTCCTCCTTCACGCCCAGTAGACGACTACCATGACAGGACGGATGATACGTCACTCGATGTGGAAAATAAGCACCAACATCGGTCATACCAAGCACCTGTACGAGAAATTGCGTAAACTCATACGTCTTCGCTTCCAGCGCCTGCGCTTGCGCCAGCCATTCCGGTTCGTCCTTGAATAGCTCTGCATAATGGTGAATCATATATGTGCATGATCCTGAGGGTGAGACGACAAAGTCACTATCCTGAAACGCTTTCAAAATCGTTTTTGCGGTCGTACGTGTCTCCTCCCAGTAGCCGCTATTGTAAGACGGCTGTCCACAGCAGGTCTGTACCGAAGGAAAATCCAGCTTCACTCCATGCGCTGCTAGCAGGCGAACCATCGCCTCGCCAACCTGCGGATAGATCGCATCACTCAGACAGGTAATAAATAGCGATACCTTCATTGCTGCACCTCACCTTCATGGAATCGAATCCTATATAAAAAAGATGGCTTCTCGCTGCGAACACTCATCCCATACCCGGCGCTCCGGGCATACACATGCAATTCGCCGCATGACCGCCATCTTTTCAATGATGCTTATGCTACCTATACTCATTTCCAAAAGTTATCCAACCGTTATGACCTGACTTAGCAGACTGAACGATGATCAGACAATCATGACTTTCATAGCCTGCTCCTGTAATTGCTCCACAATACGCTGTTCAATACGACTGTCGGTAATCAGCTGATCGACCTCATTCAGATTCATCACATGTGCAAATGCCTGTACCCCGAATTTGCTCGCATCCGCCAGTAAAATCACCTGATCCGCCATACCGACCATTTTCTGCTTCACACGTCCCTGTAGCTCATTCGACTCACTCACGCCGCGCTCCAGATGAACCCCCTGACAGGATAAAAATAGCTTGTTCACATAGTAGGTGTCCAATGAGCGCTCAGCCAGTGGGCCAACGAAGGACAACGAGCGAGACACCAGCTGACCGCCAGTCGAGATCACCTCAATCTTCTCCCGATTGCTAAGCTGGGTTGCCACGCGAATCGAATTGGTGAGTACGGTCAGCGGAATATCCGGTAACGAGGCAGCCATATACCATGCTGTCGTACTCGCATCCAGCAGAATCCGATCGTTGGGCTCGATGAGCTTGACCGCCTGCTCAGCAATACGGCGTTTTTCCTCCGCATGCATAATTTCACGTTCAGAGAACGGGGTCTCTGGCTGTTCGCCCTGTACGCTAACCGCGCCACCATGTGAGCGCCTTAGCAGTCCCTGTCTTTCCAGACGATCCAGGTCACGCCGTATCGTCTCCTCCGTTACCTGACAGCGTTCACTCAGCTCCGTAACGCGCATACTTCCATGTTCATTGACCAGCTTCACAATCTTGTCATATCGCTGTGCCACCAGCATCATATCCTCAACTCCGACTCGTTATTGTACGGGCACCTCAACATATCGACAAAAGCGTGCATACGCCTGCTCCCATGCCTCCTGATCCTGTGGCTCATACACATCAACAGGAAAGGAATCGCGAATAACGGCGCGCGCTTCCCGAATATCTCGAAATGCACCCTGTGCTATCCATTGTACCGCCAGATTGCCAATTGCGCTTCCTTCGGCTGGTCCTGCCCATACGGGACGTGCAATCGCATTAGCTGTCCACTGACAGAGCAGACGATTTTGAATGCCGCCGCCTACCATATGCAGGCCATCAAAGGTTTTACCTGACAGTTGCTCGGTCAGTTCTAACACATAACGATATTTTAATACGAGACTTTCAAAAATGCAGCGTGCCATCGCGCCACGTGATGCTGGGATCGGCTGATTCGTCCGCCGGCAGTAATCAGCAACTCGCTTCGCCATATCGCCTGCATGGAGGAAGATCGGATCATCTGGATCGATAAACGATTGAAATGCAGGTGCTTGCTCTACTCCGGATAACCATTCTCCATAGGAAGCATGATGCCCATTGCGCTCACATTCACGCTTGTACTCCTCGAAAATCCATAGCCCCATAATATTTTTCAGCAGACGATAGGTGCCGTATGCCCCACCTTCATTGGTAAAATTAAGCTGGAGCGCTTGCTCATGAATAACAGGCTCCGACACCTCTGTGCCCATCAGTGACCATGTACCACAGCTTAAATAAGCAAAGGAATCCGACAATGCTGGAACAGCGACAACTGCGGATGCTGTATCATGCTCCGCTACGGCTGTAACCGCAATGGCAGGCAATCCAAGCTCATCCATAAGCGATGAGCGCAGTCGCCCTGCCGAGGTGCCGGGCTGAACAGGCTTACCGAACCATGATGATGGGATGCCAATATGCGATAACAGCTTGCGATCCCATTCCTGCTGACGTGCATTGTACAGCTGCGTCGTCGTTGCATTCGTAAATTCGTTGATCATCTCACCTGTCATAAAATAACGCAGCAGATCGGGGATCATGAGCAAGCGCTGCGCTTCCTTTAGCAACGATGAATCCTCGCGACGTAAGGCTGCAAGCTGATACAGCGTGTTAAAGCTCAAAAATTGAATACCCGTTGCTTCAAAAATCCGCTCAGCTGTTAGCTCGGCGATCAGCTCGTCCATCACTCCTGTCGTATGCGGATCGCGATAATGATACGGATTGCCAAGCAGCTCACCACTGCGCCCAATCAAGCCAAAATCCACTGCCCATGAATCAATACCGATACTTTCGGGCACCATCCGCTCCTGCTTCGCTGTTACCAATCCCTGCTGTAGCTCATGATACAGTCGTAAAATGTCCCAGTACAGATGCGGACCAACCTTCACCGGCTCATTCGCAAAACGATGAATCTCCTGCGTCACGATCCGGTGGTCTGTCAGTCTGCCGACAATCGCCCTGCCACTGCCTGCGCCCAGATCATAAGCAAGAATCGTCACCAGCTTGCACCACCCTTACCTCGTACCAGAATACGTTGTCCATAGGCATCACCGAGATACGCTCTCATTGGATCAACCGGCAAGCCCTGCTCTTCACGAACCGCATGTAATAATGGCGTTACGTCAAATTCAAATGCTCGTCTGACCGCATCCTCTGCACCAAGCACATCGCCACGCTGCTGTGCCTCGACTACCTCCCGATGATCGACCAGCAGTGCCTTCGCATACTGGGTCTGCACATTCAGCACCGAGCGAATCATCGCTGGAATTTTCTGCTCAATATTGTGCGATTGATCGATCATATACGCGATACTATTCACCGCATCGATCAGACGCTGCTCTCCACTTTCCGCTGCATCCAAAATCTGATAAAAGATCAGAAACAGCTCATATGGATTAATCGCACCAACGATCAGATCATCATCTGCATATTTATAGCTATTAAAATGAAATCCACCTAATCGTCCTTCATCGATCAAATATGAGACGATATGCTCCACATTCGCACCAGGGAGATGATGACCGGTATCGACCAGCACCTGTGCCTGCTCACCCAGCTTGAGGGCAAGATTGTACGCCATGCCCCAATCCGCAATGTCTGTATGATAAAAGGCAGGTTCAAATGCCTTATATTCAATCAGCATCCGCATATCCGGCGATAGCGCCCCATACATTTCGGCAAGAGCCTCCAGCATCCAATGCTTACGCTGACGAATGCTGCCCTGCCCCGGATAGTTCGTACCATCGGCAAACCATAGACTAATATCGCGCGAGCCTGTGGCACGGGCAATATCGACGCATTCCAGTAAATGTGCAGTCGCTTTGCGCCGTACTGCGGGATCGGTATGCGTTACACTACCCAGCATATAATCCTCTTCCTGAAATAGGTTCGGATTGATCGCACCAATTTGCAAATTCAGTCCTTCTGCATGACTGCGTAGCTTGCCATAATCGTCGACTTTATCCCACGGAATATGGATAGCTACAGATGGACATAATCCAGTTACCCGATGAACCTGTGCAGCATCCTCCAGCTTTTCAAATGGATCACGCGGCACGCCTTCCTTTTGAAACACTTTGAACCGTGTACCTGAATCGCCATATCCCCAGGAAGGGGTTTCGATTTGGAGCGCTTTGAGACGAGATTTGATTTTGTTCAGATCCATTCCGCGTGCTTGCTGCTGTTCTTCGAATAAGGCGTAGGCTTTATCGGTCATGATTTTGCCTCCTTAGGCGGATAATTTATTTAACATGTGATTGTGTGTGCGTGTAATTGAATTTTCTTGCTGGGGCATTATTCACTGCGGGAAGGAATAAGGGGACGGACTCGAGTGGAGCCGCGGGAATCTACGGATTAGGATTGAATGTAGATTCCCGCCCCTCCAAAGCTGTAAGATATTTTGCTCCGCAAAAATCACTTTTTATTGGACCCCGTGTTAGGAGATCGCTAGCACGGTAAGTCGTCCTTTCCCCTTATTTCCTTCCCTCCGTTCCGCGATGCTTGCAACATATAAATTCACATACACGCTAAGTGGTGGCATTAGAAGTATGATTCAGGTTAGTTTGTGGATCGCTTCAATATTAACTTGAGTATGACTTTAAGCTGTATAGCTCTTTTCTTCCATATAAAAGCATAACAGCTCTGTGTCGCTATCCACTTTCTATCTCGTAAACGCCGCAGGCACGCCGCCGTCGATCGTTAGCATGCAGCCGGTTGTTTTGGCTGATTTGGATGAGGCGAAGTAGGCTACGCCTTCGGCGATGTCGTCCGGGTAGATGTTGACGAGCAGTGTTGTCCGTTTGCGGTAGTGTTCTTCTAGCTGATCCGGTTCGATGCCGTAGGCGGCGGCGCGTTCGTTGCGCCAGTTGGAGTTCCAGATCGCTGAGCCTTGCAGGATCGCATCGGGCAAAATGGTGTTGACGCGGATACCGTGTTCGCCGCCTTCGGCTGCGATGCAGCGTGCCAGATGAGCTTCCAGTGCTTTGGCTGAGCTGTAGGCAGTGACATTTTTGCCGGCGTAGACGGAGTTTTTGGAGCCGATGAACACCATGCTGCCGCCTAGCTCCTGTTGCTTCATCACTTTGAACGCTTCACGAGCGACAAGGAAATAACCTGTGCCCAGTACATTCATGTTCAGCTCCCATTCCTTGAGCGATGTTTCGTCAAATGGACTGGAAGTTGCCAGACCTGCATTGTTGATCAAAATATCAACGCCACCGTATGCGATGGAAGCTTCGGCAAAAGCAGCCTCCACGAGCGCTTCATTCGTCACATCCATGCGAACCGCCAGTGCACGTCCAGTACCGAAGCTGGCATTCAGCTCATCGGCTACTTTTTGTGCTCCTTCTAGATTCAGGTCGGCGAGTACGACATGTGCTCCCTCGCTCACAAGGCGACGTGCTGTGGCACTACCAATGCCACCTGCTCCACCGGTAATCAGGGCAATCTGGCGAGAAAATTCTGCTTCTGGCGGTGCGAGTGTTAGCTTGTACAGCTCCAGCGGCCAGTATTCCACATGGTACGATTCCGCTTCGCTCAACGATACAAATTGTCCCAGTGCTGTCGCTCCACCCATAACTGCAATTGCCCGATGGTACAGCGCACCACTGACCAGTGACATCGCATGACTTTTACCTGTATTGATCATTCCAATTCCCGGGATCAAAATAACACGTGGCGCAGGCTCGAACATCACATCGCCTTCGCTATGATTACGTTCAAAATATTCTTTATACTGCTGCTTATAGCGATTCACACCTTCCAGCACTGCCTGCTTCAAGCCCTCTTGATCATCAGCTGCTGGCGTCCAATCGATAAATAGCGGCGTCATCTTGGTATGTACCAGATGATCCGGACAAGCTGCCCCAACCTGAGATAAAGTAGCCGAATCCCTTCCATTGACAAAGGTAAGCACATCGTCCGCATCATCGAAGGTTAAGATCATTCGTTTACTATCACTAACAGCACCGCGTAGCGAAGGTATCAGACTCGCAACAAGCTGCTGACGCTGCTCTGATGATAACGCTTCCACTTTTGCACCGCCAAAGGCTTCCTTCTGACTTGCCTTCTCTGCAATGTAATCAGCTGCGCGATTAATCATCTCAATCGTCTTATTGTAGCATTCCTCCTGCGTCTCTCCCCATGTGACCAGACCATGCTTTTCCATCAGCACAAGCTCAGCATTCGGATGCTCCAGCACACCCTGTGCAATCATTTTGGATAGCGTAAAGCCCGGACGAATATATGGCACCCATACAAATCGATCGCCAAAAATCTCCTTCGCAATTTCCTTACCATTATCCGCACAGCACAGGCTAATAATCGAATCAGGGTGTGTATGATCCACATGACGGAATGGCAGAAACGCATGCAGCAATGTCTCGATCGATGGACGAGGTGCCTTGGAATCGATCATACAGTTCGCAAGGTAAGCGACCATCTCTTCATCCGACATCTCTTCCCGCTCGAATAATGGACGAATATCCTCCATCCGTAATCCGGTAAAATGCTGCGCCTTCATCGAAGCCAGATCGGAGCCACTGCCCTTCACAAACATCACTTCTACATCGCGACCGCGAAAATCCTGCACGATCGTCTTGCTCGACGTGTTACCACCGCCCCAGTTACATACCCGACGATCGGAACCGATCAGATTGGAGCGATATACAAGCTGATCTACACCTTCCTGAATAGCTGCTGCCTGACTGGAATCCCATTGATTTGGTATCATGCTTCATCCTCCATATATTGGCTTGGTCACAGCGCGATTTGATAATCCAGTATATGTAACATCGCTGCTGCTTCCTGCTGCTGAACCCGCTCATTCGGACTGATGATGATTAGACGTGAGGGTTCCTTTTTCAGGAGTATACCATTTCTGTTTTGTTTTGAAAATATAAAATTCGGAAATAAACAAAAATATATTTAAAATTGGTAACGCTTAAACAGAATAAAATAAACTCAAATAGACGTAAAAACCTGTTTCAATCTAAAAAGACCCCACCAGCTGCGCAGTGAATAGCTTGCAGCTGATAGAGCCTTGAGATAAAGTGTGATGGTTTTGTAATTGCGTTACTTTTTTAGTGCTATGGCTAGAGCTATCTTCTAGTGATTGATGTTAGCTTAGCTTGTGTGTTGATGATTGTTTACACTTGTATTTGTTTGATTGGTGTTTGTTTATATAATCATGTGTAGATACATACGATCAGAAGCTTGAAGCCCCCAGCTTAGAAATGTAATGCCCAGGCGCCAGGACCGATCAATGCCAGACCGATCGCTACGACGATCAGGAATAGATTGTATTCAAAGCCGCCGCCACCATTAGCAAAGCCTTTTGGCCCGTGAACTTTAGCGATAGCGCCTAGCATGACTACAACAACGAGTACAGCAGCCAGCGGTAACCACAGACCGAGCACGAATAGAATACCACTCAGCAGCTCAGCGATACCGCTAAGTGTGGCTGCAACATGACCGGGCTTGATACCGATCGATTCAAACCAACCGCCTGTTCCTTTGATGCCATACCCACCGAACCAGCCGAACAATTTCTGTGTACCGTAAAAGACAAATACGACACCGATCATTAAACGAATAAGCAATAAACCGAAATCTTCCATTTTAAAACACTCCTTTTATAAGTTATGATTGTATATTTTTGATGTGATGTAGTTTAACTACATCCTGAATAACACATTGTACATGATGGTTACATTGGTAATTGTACGATTGACTGTCTCACTTCTTCTGTCTATAGCTATCGCTTGAACTCCAATCTCAGCATCGTCATCATCTCTTTCCTTTATTAATCGAAAGGATTAATCCAGCTCACGCACTTCAAATGGCAGCAGCACCTGCTGTAATTTGGCACGATACTGCTCGTATTGCTCTGGCAGCATCAGATTTTGCCCCATTGTTTCATACGATTCATCATGAGCAAAGCCTGGAGGATCAGTAGCGATTTCGAACAGAATTTCGCCATGCTCTCTAAAGTAAATCGCGTTAAAGTAATTGCGATCACGTACTGCGGTGACACCATAGCCTTGATTGCCTACATATTCCTGCCATTCCAGCTGATCGCTATCGTCAACTGCACGCCATGCGATATGATGCACGGTACCGACACCCATTTCACCACGCACGCCAGCAGTCATTTTCAGATCGATCACATTGCCGATCTCTGCCTGTGAATGATAACGAGTATAGTCGCCTTCCTGACCGATACGCTCTAATCCCATGATCTGCTCTAACAGATGAGCGGTCTGTGCAGGCTGCGAGGAATACAATGTCGCGCCTCCAAAGCCCTTGATCGCCATATCAGCACTCACACCGCCAAAGCTCCAGCCGTTCGGATCAGCTGCACCACGGGCGACGATTTCCAGATGCAGCCCGTGCGGATCATCAAATGCCAGAGACGTTTCACCAAAGCGCATGTTGGTATGATACGTAATACCGAATTGCTCCAACCGTTTCGCCCAGAAATCGAGCGTTCCTTGTGGCACAACATACGCGGTCACGCCAACCTGTCCATCTCCGATCACACCCTGCCGAGCACCTGCCCATGGGAAAAAAGTAATAATCGTACCTGGTTTGCCGCCTTCGTTACCAAAGTACAGATGGTATGTACCTGGATCATCGAAGTTAACGGTTTGTTTGACCAGACGCAGTCCAAGTACACCTGCATAAAAATCAACGTTTTCCTGTGGATGCCCTACAATTGCTGTAATGTGGTGAATACCCATTGTTTGTTTGCTCATCATCGTCGTCCCCTTTGAGTGGTTTATTTTGAGTGTTTATAAGGATCGATCATCTATTGAATGATCGTTTTGCAGATAATATTTTCGTCTTATTTAATAAATCTTAATTTAAAGATATTTGACTATGAGACAATATTACTTTGCTTTAAGATAAATGTCAACCCCCTTTATCTATTCTTTTGATCGATATGTAGAACAAGCTAAAGTGCCATGTTTTCATTCTGCTCAAAAGGGTAATGTAATGAAGAGTCACTACAACATAGCTGAGGACAACATAAGGAGGAGATTAACATGGCAGAGGATAACAAAATGGAAAACCCGAATTCTGAGGATACATTGATGGAGAAGCATAAAAAGGAACAAGGTGCCAATCCAGAAACACAGGCTGACGATTGGGTAGCGAAGCCATCTCCAGTTGCAGCAGGCGATGAAGATAAGGACAAAAAAGATTCCGATAAGTAATTTAGTAGATTGGTAATTCATATCCTGCGATGAACGGCATGTCGATTCATCACAGCATTATGATTACTCCTATAGTAGACAGTATCGATCATTATGATCGGTACTGTCTTTTTGTTTATTCGATATAAGGATCGGGCGAATAAAATAGCCTAAGACTAAATGAGTAGCCGTTATGATCAATGACTGTCTTAACATGTCGATTTAAAATCTTATGTCGTAGTACATATGCTTTATTTTCGAAAGAAGGCTTTAATAGGGTTTACACTGTTTTATGGCTATGTTAGGGTATCGTCGCAACTATTGTAGGTGTTGTTGGGGTGGCTTAACTGGAGCCACGGCATCTTGCTTTTAAAAATGAGTAGGAGGCTAGATTATGAGTAATGTATATACTAAAACGAACATTTTTCTACTCAGTGTGATTTTTATTTTATGGATTCTTTTGCAAATTGCTCTAGATATGAGCATTTTCAAGAATCCTTTGAATTACTGCATTGCTTTTATTATTCTGTTCTTCACGATTCAATATGCGAAGTCGTCTCGATCATAGATTTAAGAATAGTATAGCTTACAAAAAGGAGCCCTCTTTGTAGAAGGCTCCTTTTACATGGATATAAACACATCAAGAAATCAACTTCAACTGCTTCGCCTGCTCCTCTGTCAAAATGAACTGCTCCTGCGGATACGTCTCGTCTTCGTTCTGTACACCGAACATGTTCATCACATCGTTCCAGACGCCCTTTTGAACTGCTTCTTCTTGTGTAATAATAATTTTCATCGAAATCGCCGCCTTTGTTAGAATGACTTTACATCATCGTTTAATTACTTTAGACAATAAATTAAAACTGTTATTATCGTTCATTTCCTCGCAAGAATCACTTCTATGTATATTTAAACGAATTGCGGATTCAGTTAAACAGCAGGCTTCGCACTACTTTAACCTATACACTCAACAAAAAGACCAATTTCCATAAAGGCAATTGGTCTTTTGTAGCTACACATCTATCGTATCTATTCACATATCAGACATTAGAACCGAGCGGAGGCTTATTACCGTAGCCATCTGTCTACCCTAACAAGGCTCGAATGAAAACAGCGTCTTAACGCTCGCCTCTCTTAATACGGCTTCGCGTCATGCCCCTTATCTTCTGCTTTCTTCGCAGCAGCGTGAGCACGATGCAGTGGCTTGCCCATACTCGGATCAGCCAGCACCTTGTCCAGCTCCTCCTGTACGCGACGATGATACTCTTCATCTGCCTGCTTAATATTGCCAAGCACCAGACTACGGATATCCTCGTTACACTGGGCAAGGTTCGCGCCGAGGTTTTTCACCAGCTCATCGCGTTCCCAATCCTCGAAGTTGCGATACGTCTCCCCTGCCTGAGCAAAGTCATTCGGGCGGTCGATCTTCTCGCGCATCAGACGTGCATCATAGTATTCTGGCTCGTGATCCTTGCCTGCCTTTGGCGCTTCCTTCAGACCACCGAGTGAGGATGGCTCGTAGTTCACATGCGGATTTTGTCCGGGTGCACGGTCACTATGATAGCGCATCTGTCCACCGGAATGATTCGTTGCGACACGGCTATGCGGTGCATTGATCGGCAGCTGCTGGTAGTTGGAGCCAACACGATGACGCTGCGTATCAGAATACGAGAAGGTACGTCCTTGCAACAGCTTATCATCCGAGAAATCCAGCCCATCCACCAGTACACCTGTACCGAATGCGACTTGCTCTACTTCATTAAAATAATCCTCTGGATTGCGATTTAGGATCATTTTACCCACCTTCATAAATGGGAATTGATCCTCTGGCCACAGCTTCGTCGGATCAAGCGGATCGAAATCCAGCTCAGGATGGTAATTGTCCTCCATGATCTGGACACACAATTCCCATTCTGGATAATTGCCATTCTCGATTGCATCGTACAGATCAATCGTTGCATGGTTGAAGTCGAGTGATTGAATCTGGTTCGCCTCATCCTGCAACAGATTGCGGATGCCTTGCAGCGGCTCCCAGTGGTATTTGATCAATACCGCCTCACCTGCTTCATTCACCCATTTGTATGTGTTCACACCCGAGCCCTGCATCTCCCGATAGTTGGCAGGAATGCCCCACGGCGAGAACAGGAACGTGATCATATGTGTAGATTCCGGGCTGTTACCGATAAAGTCGAAGAAACGCTCCATATCCTGTACATTCGTAATCGGATCTGGCTTGAACGCATGCACCATATCTGGGAATTTGAGCGGATCACGAATAAAGAAAATTTTCAGATTGTTACCAACCAGATCCCAGTTACCATCCTCGGTATAAAATTTGGTCGCAAAGCCGCGCGGATCGCGTAACGTTTCCGGAGAATGTCCACCATGAACAACCGTTGAAAAGCGCACAAATACCGGTGTCTGCTTGCCCTTTTCCTGAAACAGCTTCGCGCGTGTATATTTGGATATCGGTTCATCCCCAACCGTGCCATACGCTTCAAATACGCCATGCGCACCTGCTCCACGAGCATGCACCACACGCTCAGGCACACGTTCACGGTCAAAATGAGTGATTTTCTCAAGGAAATTGTAATTCTCCATGGTAATCGGCCCACGGTTGCCTACCGTTCTCACATTCTGGTTGTCTGTGACAGGATGCCCCTGTCGATTCGTCAGCGTTATTTCTTCTTGATCATTCGATTGCGGTTGCTTTTTGTTCTCATCTGCCATAAAATCTTCCGCCTTTCAAGAAAGTATAAGTTTGCTGAAACCCTGCATACATAGTGACACGGAAAACAAGGCAACATTTCTGCCGCCGACTTGATCTGGTGGAACCAGTACAGATAGGAAGTCGCCTGGTATAAGACAGTAGTACTTCCATTGCTGGCAGTGTAGCCGCTTTTGCCATTATGGTTACAGGCTGATGTGTTCATACACTAGCCGATCCAGTAACAATTGTGACAGATCAAGCGGTTACATTACCTTTTTTTACCTGCATGAATTCATTATAAAACAATTTCCAGTGGAAAAGTGAATGATTTCTTATTTTTGTCCAATTTGTGAATGAAGATTGGGTGAAATGGCAGATGAAATGGGGGATGGGTTGGGCATACATAGGAATTGTGCTTGGAGGGGCACCACTTCGGCAAGGAATAAGGGAACGGACTCGGGTGGAGCCGCGGGAATCTACGGTTTAGGAATGAATTGTAGATTCCCGCCCCTCGGAAAAGGTAAGATATTTTGCTTTCGCAAAAATCACTCTTCATTGAACCTCGTGTTAGGAAAGCACTAACACGGTAAGCCGTCCTTTTCCCTTATTTCCTTGCCTGCGTTCTGTGCGATTTGCAGCATGAGTGATGTGTGTTGGAGTGACAACGTGCATGGTGCAATTCATGCTGCAATGTGGTGGGTGGGGGGAGCAGTAAGGTTGTAAACTCGCTTTGCATCGTTTACGTTGAAGTACAGCTGCATGTGCTTCTAGAGTAAGTTTGAGGTTTTATGGTTTTATGGTTTATGGTTTTGCGAGTTTACGAGTTTATTAATACATAGATGTATGGACGCTTGAATTTACTTTTTTATAAAATATCTAGACGTAGCCGTTGTAAGCTTGTATGGCGAATGTACCATTTATCGTTCAGTTTGACGAAGGTTTCGTGATAGTAGCCATATCCATGGAAAGACTTATTCGGATTGCCCTCGGGGAAGGTAACCAGGTCCTCCATTGGGGATAGTACTTTGGCTTCGGTGGCGGAGATGAATTCGATGTCGGCGCTATGTACCTGGTGTACGGTTACGGCGGGATCGACGAGGTCCTGGAAGACTTTGACGATTGTGTCGCGTCCCTCTAAAATGGGGATTGGATTGCCCTCTGTGCTGAAGTCGGCTACAGCGTCTGGAGCGAATACGGTTTTGAGCCCTTCCCAATCCTTTGTATCGATGAAGCGACAATAGCGGGACTTGACCATCCGAATCTCCTCGTAAGCCAGTAAACGTTCTGTACCTGTCAAAAAGTCTGTATTCATATGTGAATCCCTCTTTCTATATGTGTTAACCCCATAACTATCATACAGGCTGCTCGCTAGATCGCCAACCTTTAAGCGATAACGAGCAGCCCCTATGCAGATAACAATGGATTAATCCAATTCGATTCCTTTGGTTTCTTTGCCAAGAAACAAGACAGCAGCAGCGCCGATAACGATGGCGATGAAGAACATAATAAAGATGCTGCTTACCGCTACTCCATTACCGACGAGCATACCAACGAGGAATGGCGCGATCACACCGCCAATTCGCCCGAAGCCTGCGGCCATGCCTGTTCCGGTTGAGCGTACACGCGTTGGATACAGCTCTGGTGTATAAGCGTACAAACCGCCCCATGCTCCCAGATTGAAGAAGGACAGACAAATACCTGCTAGAATGAGTGACAGCTCACTTGTGGCAAAGCCGAACCAGATTGCACTTACTGCGGTAAGCAGCAGATACAACACCAGTACGAATTTACGACCGAATTTCTCAATAAAATATGCCGCTGTAAAGTAGCCTGGCAGCTGTGCCAGCGTCATGATCAGCACGTATTCAAAGCTTTTGATCAGCGTAAAGCCCTTCAAGCCCATCACAGATGGCAGCCACAGGAACATACCATAATAGGAAAAGACCACGGTGAACCACAGAATCCACGCCATCACCGTGGCACGGCGATGCTCACTGCTCCAGATGTCCTTTAGCCCCTGTAGGAACGAGACACGATCAGACGCTTTTCTGTTCAAATAACGCGGTGAATCCTCAATAGCGCGACGCAGATAGAGTGCATACAAGGCAGGCACCGCACCGATCACAAAGCCCCATTGCCAGCCATAACGCGCAATAACGAAGTACGCGACCACTGCGGAAATGATCCAGCCAAATGCCCAGAAGCTCTCCAGCAGCACGACCGCACGTCCGCGATCTTTCACCGATACCGATTCGGATACTAGCGTAGAAGCTACCGGCAATTCGCCACCCAGACCAAATCCGGCAACAAAGCGTAGCAACAGTAATACGCCAAAGCCCGTTGCCAGCGCAGATAATCCACTAGCAATAGAGAAAATTAATAGCGTCCAGAGCAGGATCGACTTCCGTCCATAGCGATCTGCCAGATAACCCGCCGCAATGGCACCCACTGCCATCCCGACCGAGTTAATACTCGTCAAATAACCGATCTGCTGCGGGCTAAGCTCCCAGCTCTTCGCCAGCGCTGCCGCGATAAAGGAGATCATCCCTACCTCCATCGCATCGAACATCCAGCTGAAACCTGCGCTAAATAACAGCTTGCGCTGCTTTGGATTACGCAGTAGTTCCATATTATTCATCCCATAACCCCTTTTTCTTGACAGGTTTGTACTTTTTGTTACATACTTTGCCATTCTTAATCCAGCCCGTACGCAACTTGCCTGTCGTCATATATGTAGTCACGACCTCTATTATACCCAAAACGATAAAAAATACCTCACATTTATGCAGATGCTAAGCAATTAAAATTTTAATGTTCATTTTGTACAGTTAAACATAGCGATCACAAATTTAAGTAACTCATTTAATACACGTACTATACATTGATTGAGGATTGATTTTTCCCATATATTACATAGTCGAGGAGGACAATAATGATGGTACGAAACAAATGGCTGGCGGGGGTTCTTGCGATTAGTATGGCATTCCCTCTCCTTCCGAATCACGCTGATATGGCAGCAGCTAATCCCACGGTAGCAGCTTCGCCGGGGGCATGGTCAGCAGGACAGACACCGCCGAATCTTTCCCCGGATAAGCCTGTTCTGCTATTCGTGCATGGACTGACCAGTCAGGCAAAAATATGGTACGAGGACAATGATATGTACCAGTATGCCTACAATAATGGTTATCAGACTGCATTTATTAACATGTATGACATTACCGGCACACCAGAAGACATGTGGAAAGATGGCGAGCTGCTTGCTGCCAAAATCAAAGAGATCAGTCAGCGCTATGGCGGCAAAAAAATCGTCATTATCGCCCATAGTAAAGGCGGTGTGGATACACAGGCTGCACTGGTGCGCTACAATGCCTATCCTTATGTAAGTCGCGTGATTACGCTGAGTACACCGCATCATGGCTCCGAGCTGGCAGACCTTGCCTATAGTAGCTGGGCGGGCTGGCTTGCTGATCTTGTTGGCTCCCAAAGCCCGGGTACAAGCTCCTTGCAAACATCTTATATGCAGTATTTTCGCTCAGAAATGGATAAGGACCCGGATGTGAACAAGGTGCCCTTTTATACGATGGGCGGTGACAAATGGTCTGGCTCTGGCAAAACCTCGTATACATTTGGCGGTGCGTATCTATCTGTATTTGGTAGCAATGATGGTGTCGTTACAACGGCAAGCGCACAGCTACCCGGCGCTACACTGATTCGTACAGGCCCGTGGAATCATGCCACCGTGCGCACAGGCTCCTATACATTCGATCTGTTCAAATCGTATATTGGTACCGTAACCGGAGCAGCCGCGAGCGCCGCACCAGCAGTGTCGTCCTCATCTCGCTTGACTGCGGCAGCCGTCAGCACGGATGTGTATCGTGATTCTACCGTGACAGGCAATGTGTATGGAGCTACACCTACCTCCCCACAGACCGATGCGAACACAGGTACGCCGGGCAACCCCAGCAATAATGCATCTGCTGATGCCGCATTGCCCAACGGGCATCTGTATGTGCGCGGCGGTCAAACGAACGGTACCGCAAGCGAAGCATTAACGGTAGAGGATGGCGTACAATCCATCACGCTCGATTGGATTAGCAACAAGCCGCTGAAGGAATTACAGATTATCGCTCCAGATGGTAAGCGTCAGCAAGTACGCGTCGAAAGTGCGAAAGACGATGATATTTTCAAGGGTGCCTATCACCAGATTGCTCGTCTCGATCAGCCTGTTGCAGGCAACTGGCAGGTACGCGGTGTAAACGATGGCTCTGGTGCGTACTTGATGACTGCTGTATATGCCTCTAATACTAGCAACGCAAGTCTACACACATCGCTCTCTAGTGGTACGCTTGATATGAAGCTAGAAACCGAGGGGCTACGTTCAGAACAGACAACAGCCCAATATACCGTCAACTATTATGACGGAGAGGGCAAACGAATCGCTTCACCGACCACCTCCCAGCGCTCGCTGATCGCCGGCGAAATGGAGACAAGTGTCCCAACACCAGCTACAGGTGAACCATCCAGTTACGTGATCACTACCGATATTAGTGGCGTGACCGCAGCTGGCAAGCCGTACAAGCGTACATTAATCAAGTCCGTCTATGTAGATGCGAATGGTCAGACGTATTCGGAATGATATGGCGTAGTAGCGCCCAAACGCTTACGAGCACATAGCATGACATATCGCTGTGAATGTAATACTACCTAAGCATAGTGCAACATAAATGATACATGACGCTGTGAAAGACAAGGCTACAGCTACAGTAGGCATAACGTGCTATGTGCCAAGGTAGCGTTATACCAAACACATGCTACTACACAAAAAAGGACACCACTTTACCCTAAACAACTCCATCTATACCGTCAACCATCACATAAATAGCCCTGCATGCGTTCGCACATGCAGGGCTATTCGATGTATAAAGCTTATTTTATTTATTCGCTTCCTGCGCTTCCACAACAGGGAACCAGCCTGGAATATTAATAACCATATTCCACAGTGGATCAGGCAGAACGAGTGATTTTTGATCATTTTTGCTTAGTGTGTACAGAATCTCATTCTCGCGACCGGATTCTACTTTTTCGACCCAGTTTGGATCAACAATCAGCTGACGACCGAGTGCAACGAGTGGTGCGCCTGTTTCCAGTACAGCGGCTGCATCATCCGGTGTTTTCACCGAACCTACACCGATGACCGGTACTTTGTTACCTACACGCTCTTGAATGATCGTCAGACGGGAACGTGTATCTTCTACACCACGACGAGGTACAGAATTGTACTCCATCAGCGATACGTGCAGATAGCTCAGGTTTTTCTCAGCCAGTGCATCGATCAGCACCAGTGTATCTGCCATTGTGATTCCTGGTGTCTCTGGTTCTTCCGGGGAGAAGCGATAGCCAACGATGAATGGGCCTTTCGCTTGCTCTTTAACAACACGTTGTACTTCATCCACAACAGCCAGTGGGAATGCCAGACGTGCATTCACATCGCCGCCCCACTTGTCTTCACGACGGTTGGAATGTGGGGAGAAGAATTGCTGGATCAGATAACCGTTCGCACCGTGAATCTCCACGCCGTCAAAGCCAGCAGCAATTGCATTCGCTGTTGCTGTACCGAAATCTTTGATAATGTTCTCGATTTCTTGACCTGTCAGCTCACGAGGTGTTGGGCCTTGACCGCCATCACCGCGCTCGCTTGGTACCGCGCTTGGTGCAACGACATCACCGTCAACCAGCTCAGGTGGAGACAGACGACCCGCATGGAAAATTTGCAATACTGCTTTGGAGCCGTTCTTTTTCAGTGTGTCTGCCAGACGAGTTAAGCCAGGTGTAAACTCCGCACCTACTGCGCGGAATTGGTTCGCAAAGCCTTTACCATTTGGAGTCACATGAGCAACAGCTGTGATCGACAGACCTACACCTGCTGTACGGCTTTCATAATATTCGAGCTCGGCATCGGATACTGTTTCATCCGGATTGGAGGAAGAGTGAGTCATCGGCGCCAGTACAAGGCGGTTTTTCAGTTCAATACCATCATTCAGCTTGAAAGGCTGAAACAAAGCTTGATATTTTGGATTCATGGTTAATCTCTCCTATCTCTATAGTGAGGTTAATGTACGATCTGATCATTTGCCAGATTATTATTATAAGTAACAGAGTATAGTATAGTAAACAATTTAGTATTGTGCAAGTTTTTCTTGTATCCAATTTTACTTACAATCTTACTTTCAGAAATAAAACCGGTATCAGGATTGCGATACCGGTTTTGCTTGTTGTGAGGACGAATTACGTTTACCCTCATTCTTCGTAGCTTCTGCGGTGCCCGATTGACGATCTCGACGCGGTGGTTCTTTTAAGAAGAAGATCATGACGAGCGCAGCTGCTGACAGAATCGATGCAACCATAAATGCCATATTAGTACCATGAATCATCGACAGATCAGCTGGCTTACCTGACATTGCGGCAGAAGCCGAGGCATTGGTAAATACCGTGATTAGTACAGCTGTACCGATGGAGCCCCCTACCTGACGAAGCGTATTATTCATCGCAGTTGCGTGCGATAGCAGATGGGTTGGTAGCTGATTCAGACCTGCTGTCGTTACTGGCATCATGACCATCGACAAGCCCAGCATACGCATGG
The DNA here is from genome assembly GCF_014645615.1 of Paenibacillus hunanensis. GTDB lineage: Bacteria > Bacillota > Bacilli > Paenibacillales > Paenibacillaceae > Saccharibacillus > Saccharibacillus hunanensis. The sequence goes on from NZ_BMMB01000003.1 coordinate 473,026, forward strand.
CAAACATAACCATAATCAGCCATACAGGTGTCTGATCACTCAGCATCGTAAATGGCACAGTACCGATCAGCAGTAAGGCTAGACCTGTAACACCTAGCGTTTTCGCACCGATTTTATCGAAAATACGACCGGTGATCGGCGACATAATCCCCATTAGAATCGCTCCCGGCAATACGATCAGACCGGATTGTACAGCAGACAGATGACGTGCATTTTGAATATACAGCGGTAGCAAGGTCGATGCACCGATCATCGCAGTAAATACAATCACGGTAATAATCATCGAAATCGTAAACAGTCGATCTTTAAAGACGCGAAACTCCAGTAGCGGTTGCTCCAGCTTGAACTGTCTGCGTACAAATAGAATCAAGCTGACCGCACCAATCGCGATTGTAATCAGCACAGTTGGATCATTCCAGCCTTTAGAGGCGGTACTAAATCCGTACAACAATCCACCAAAACCGATTGTCGATAAGACGACAGAGATCATATCCAGCTTCGGATCACGCAGCTTGCCGACATTTTTCAAGGCAAAGATCGCAATCACAAGGTCAATGAGCGCAATAGGCAGGATAATGTAGAACAGGTCACGCCATGAAAATGTATCTACAACCCAGCCTGATAAGGTTGGACCAATCGCTGGTGCAAATGAAATGACCAGACCGATCATCCCCATCGCTGCCCCGCGACTTTCTTTTGGGAAAATAACCAGGAATACTGTCTGCATGAGCGGCATAACGATACCAGCACCCGCTGCCTGGATCACGCGACCTACAAGCAGTACGCCAAAGGTTGGCGAGATCGCTGCAATTAGCGTACCGAGTGCAAACAGTCCAATCGATGTAATAAATAACGCTCTTGTATTAAATTTATCAATTAAGTAAGCCGTGATCGGAATCATAATCCCGTTCACCAGCATAAAAATCGTAGTCAGCCACTGCGCCGCAGTTGCGTCGATCTTCAAATCTCTCATAATATGGGGCAGGGCAGTAACGAGTAGCGTCTGGTTGAGAATCGCTACAAATGCACCTGCCAGCATAATTCCGACAATGACCTTAATATTCACTTTAGGCCTTGGCTCTTCTACTGGATTAGCCGTTGTATTAGCCATGTTTCTCGTCCTCCCAATTTGCAAAATAAACATGTTGTAAGTAGGCAACCTCGGCCTGAAGTTCTTCACGTTGCTTCAGATAGGAGATTAATGCATCCATCATGAACGTTTGCGGAACTTTTTTTCTACGTTCGGCGTCCAGCCGTTCCACAGCTGCGACCAGATCCGATTGAACGACTTCTGGACTGTGCTTGCGAATCGCCTGTAGCAGCTCGCGCACACTTTTACGCCATTCACTCTCTCCAAAGTACCGCCGACTGGAATCAGGCTCGTACAGCTTCATACGCTCTGCTGCTTCCTCATTAATCACCGGCGTGCGTCCAAGACGCTTTTCGATCATTCCTTCAATTGCATCAACAATTAATTCGGCGACACGATCAATATGCTTCTCTGTAATAGGAAGCTTACGATCCAGACGAGTAAGTACAATCATCTCTCTAGATATCGCCTGCATGCATACCGATAGATCCCATACAATCGGTTCAATCCGAGTGCCATATGCGAGCAGCAGCTCTTCCTTTTGCCAATTCAGCATCATCCGCTTAAAATCGAGCATGACCTGACGAATCTGCGAGCCAAGCTCCATAGGCATATTTTGATTCAAATTTACAAAGAAATCATGCTTCACGACAAAGGATTGCAGCTGTACGGATATTTTATGCATCAGCTGATCGCGCAGAGACACATCATCATCAAAATGAAGTGAGCTGGTAGAGCCTACAATTTCCTCATGCAATGTACGAATGATTTGCAGCAGAATGTCCTCTTTGGACTCGAACATTTTATAAATGGATGCCTTGGACATATTACACTGCTCCGCAATATCCTGCACGGTAGTCGCAAAGTAGCCTTTTTCTGCAAATAATTGCCCACCAGCCTTTAACACTGCTTTCTTACGATCGTCTCCCATACAGATGCATCTCCTACAAGGTTGTTTTTATGTGTTTGTGTATACCCCTTCAAAATAAAACCTGACGGTACTGTGAGAACCCGTCAGTTCTTACTTACTATTTTATACCTCGTTATTTGGAAAGTCAAACGGGGTTTATGTAAATTTTTCAGTATTTTTTGATTTTAGAGCTTTCACGGAGCTTTGGGCGATGCTTAATTGGTGGGATTGAGTTTAGTGGATTTTGAATGTGCTGGGTTTGTGTTGCTGAGCTGTTTTAGGTTGATTTTTGCTATTTGGGGAGTGTTTTAAGTGTTTGATGGAATGATTGTGGAGGGGATTGGCTTGGGAGTTGGAGCGGTTAAGCTAGGTGTATGCTTGGGCGTACACCACTTGCGGCAAGGAATAAGGGAACGGACTCCCGTCTCGCACAGGAATCTACGAAATGGGAGGTAATGTAGATTCCCGTGCTCAAAAGTCGTCCTTTCCCCTTATTTCCTTCCCTCCGTTCTGTGCTGCTTGCAGCATACGTGGAGGAACTTGAACGTATGCAACATGATTGCTGTTCTCATTACACCTATTGATTATGTCTCATTGCTGTTCTCATTACATGCATTAATTAAGCTTTGTTCTTTGTTAATATAGAGTTCTTTTATAACATATAGCGTTTAAGGAGGTAGAACTTAGCACTTTAAACTTACAGCTTAAAGTCAGAACTTGAAACTTGGAAATGGCACTCATTATCTCTGCCCCATATTGGAATGAGCATGTGTAAACCGAAATCAAAAGATAGTATGGGCGGGGTGAGCCTTTGAATAGCATTTTTGTCTGGCTTTGTGGTTAGTTTATGAAATTGGTTCTGGTGTGTCTTGGTAGGTGGAAGTAGGATTGAATGTAATTTTGTTTGGCGTGTTGGTGATTGATAGGGATTTAGTGATGGGTTTGCTGTATGTATGTGTAGATGATTGGGAATAGCAAAAAACCGGCAAGTTCTCTGGTGAGAGCTTGCCGATTTTTTGTTGGATATTTATTTGCTGAATAGTGAAGTGGATGTGGATTGTATCATGTATAGATTTAAAGGTTACATGATACAATCAGTCGTATATTATTCGTTCAGCGCTTGCTCCAGACCCTTCAGGTTTTCACGCATCACCGTAATATAGTTCTCGCCCGCTTTCACCTGGTCATCGGTTAAGCCTTCGAGCGGGTTGAGGACGGCTGTTTTGGCGCCGACTTCATTGGCGATCGTTTCAGCGATTTTGGGTGATACCAGGGTTTCGAAGAAAATCGTTTTTACATTATGCTGTTTGGCAAAATCGACGACTTTAGCCATTTGTGCAGCGGTTGGCTCTTGTTCTGGTGATAGTCCGCTGATCGGCACCTGTGTTAAGCCATAATCGCGTGCCATGTAGGCGAACGCAGCGTGTTGAGTAATAAAGTCTTTGCGTTTGGCACTGGATAGACCGGTTTTATAGTCGTTGTCCAATTGCGTCAGTTCCTTGATATATGCATCTGCATTTTGTTTATATTGATCAGCATGGGTTGGATCGAGCTGTAACAATGCGGCTTCAATGTTTTTCACTTCGGTTTGGGCTTGCTTTGGTGACAACCATACGTGAGGGTCGAATGCACCATGATCATGACCTTCCTCGCTATGATCTGCCGATTCTTCACTGTGATCTCCAGCTTCACCTTCATGCTCATGATCCTCTTCCTCGGTACCTTCGAGAATCTGTACACCTTTACTTGCTTCGACGAGTACCGGGCCATTGCTACCAAGTGAATCTTTCACCTGATCGATCCAGCCTTCCATGCCTGCGCCATTATAGACGATCATATTAGCTTCGGTCATTTTGGCGATATCCTGTGGAGTAGGTTCCCAATCATGTGGCTCTGTACCTGGTGGGATCAGAACCTCAACATCAGCGAGATCACCCGCAACCTTTGATGTGAATTCCTCCATCGGGTAAAAGCTCGTAATAATATGAAGCTTGGATGTACCGGATGTTTCCGAACCTGCTGTACTGTTGCTCGCTGCCCCATTGCTACCGTTATTCCCACAGCCAGCAAGTACGACCCCCAGACTTAGTAGAGCTGCCGCAGGCATCATCAACCAATTGCGTTTGTTCCCATTGTTTCTCATGAATATGTGTTCTCCTTCCCACTCCATAGAATAGTGAAGGCAAGCCGTGCGAACGACCTGCCCCTATATTTAGTTTTTATGAAGAACCTCAGTTTGCACTTTGCTCTTCTGTGCATTACCGCTCTGGCGCTGCCAGAAACGACGACTATCCAGATCAGGGCCTTCCAGCATATCATTGCCCCGGCGCATACGGTTCAAAATACGCTGAATGCCTAATCCGATCAGCAGAAATGCAAGCAACAGTAGAGCGACAGTAGCACCCGGAGGTGTGTTCACATAATAGGAAGTGGTCAGACCGCCGAACATGCCAGTCAAACCGATCAATACCGCCATAATCAGTGCAGAAGCAAAGCCTCGTGCAAACCGAAGCGATAATGCTGCTGGCAATGCCATCAGCGCCGATACGAGCAATACACCGACGATCGGCATCGCTGCTGCAACCGTCATGCCCGTTAATACGGAAAATGTCTGCGACAGCCAGCGTACATGCGTACCACCAATCTGTGCGGTTTCTTCATCAAAGGTAATATTGTAAAGCGGACGACGCATCGTCACCCAGAATGCGAGTACGATGACGAATACTGCGCCAATAATCCATAGCTGCTCTGTACTCACGGCTACAATCGAGCCAAATAGATACGAGCTGAAGCTACGATTCAGTCCAGAATCCATACTCATCAGTACCAGTGCAAGCGCCAGACCGCCCGTCATAATAACCGCAATCGATACTTCACCGTATCCACGGAAATTTTGCCGTAATCGTTCTATAACGAGTGCGCCCAGCACAGCAACTAGAAATCCACCAACAGACGGATTAATGCCAGCAATCGCACCAATCGCCACCCCTGCCAGCGATACGTGAGACAGCGTATCTGCCATCAGTACCTGTCTGCGCAGGACGAGATATACTCCAAGCAAAGGAGCAATAATCGCGATCATGCCTCCGGCCCAAAATGCACGCTGCATGAACTCGTAGTCAAACATGCCCATCCTCCGCCCTCCTCTCGTTCCAGACGAATCGTGCGATCCAGATACGGCTCTGCTTCTTCCAGACCGTGGGTGACCATCACGACAGTTCGTCCGTGCGCCTTCACATGGTGACGCATCAGTTCATAAAATCCTTTACGACTTTCCAGATCCATTCCGGTTGTCGGTTCATCCAAAATTAATACATCCGGCTCCTGTGCCAGTGCGCGTGCGATACACACACGTTGTTTCTGTCCACCGGACAGCTCGCCAATTTTACGATCACGAAGCTCCCACATGCCGACTGCTTCCAGCGAGCTTTGCACCAGTGCTGCTTGCTTATTTCCGAAGCGCTTGAATAATCCGAGTCGCATCGAACAGCCCGAACGAACTAGCTCATACACCGTGCTGGGAAAGCCACTATTAAACGAGGCAACCTGCTGAGGCACATAGCCAATGATCGGCTTGCCTCCTTTTTCATTACGATTAATCTGTACACGCCCACTCCACGGCTTCAAAATACCGAGCAATAGCTTGAGTGAGGTCGTCTTGGCGGCACCATTAGGCCCGCTTAATGCCATAAATTCATTGCTGTATATGTCCATCGATAACCGATTCACCACCGGTTCACGATCATAGCCAAATACTACATCCTGCATAGAAGCCAGTAACACGTAAAGCACTCCTTTCACCTTGTTTTGCGTTTAGAAACTATTATTTATTATAATATCGATTCGATTGATATGGATGATATCGGGAGTTTCTGCTTCCTTTTTCCTTAAAGAACTACCGAGATAGCAAATAGCTACAATGATAATTTCCATCGATATTCCGGTCGTTTTTCTTTTCTTCGTAAGTATTACGAATATCACCTGATTTACTTTACTCCTGCCGTGTTAGCATTGTCAAGAGTTTAAACAAAATAATTACGATTTAGCCATTATACCGATGATGTGATCAGATCGTGACTAGAATTACGCTTGGATGAGCTAGTGTATGACTATTTCTACATTCAGAGGAACGACAATACATATGTTTCTTCTATATAAAGTACATAACCATCTATTCTGTCTTCATCTAACTTGCTTTTACATGATCATGTAGCAGTATGAAAATTAAATCCCCTTATATTCTCTTTGTGCACACGATTTATGTATATAAAGCCCCTACATTCACGACTTATAGACTTGCTATATGTATAACTAGAACCAAATAACCTTGAAACGCAAACTAACCTTACTCTCGAAACTCAGAAACCAGGCCTAACCAAGAGAACATCATAAAAAAAGGAACCTCACAGGGAGATTCCTCTTTTATCATATCGATTACAGATGATTCACCAGATACAGACGGGAAGTCTCCTCCCAGATCTCGCCCTGCTGTAGACTAATAAAGCCCTTCTCCTCATCCGGCAAATCGACATTTGGCGCATTCACCAGATTCGTTTGCGGCTCAGGGCAGAGGAATGTACCGGATGCTTCACAGTTCCAGATCATCCAGTGCTTATAACCAGTACCGGCATCATAGACAAGCTTCACACCAAGACGTTGATCCGCCAGCTCCGCGATATTACGACCATTTTGTGGCTCTGCGGTATAGTGATTATCCATCGCTTCGGTATAGGGATTCGCACCTGTTGTTTTCAACTGCTCTTCCCAGTCCGACAGTGGCTGGAATTGTCCAGTTGGCAGCATACGCTCACTCATCGCACGACGCCCACCAAAGGTCGCCTTGAAGCTCATATCGTCCGCTGAACTGTCTGGAGCAAATGGCGCATTCAGCGCCGTATGGAATGCCAGCATCATCGGCATCGGATCATTACCCAGATTTTGCACGCTAACCTGCTGCTGCAAGCCGCGCTCTGATAATGTGTACACAAGGCGCGCTGTGAACGAATGCGGCCAGTAGCTATACACCGGATGCGACTCATCGATCGTTACGCTCAGCGCAACACGACTTTCTTTTTCATTAGCCTCATAATAATCCACATCCCACACAATCGTATGCAGGAAACCATGCAGATGATTGTTTGTAGCCGGCTCATTAATTGGAAAATTATATGTGCGTCCATTCCATATGAATGTACCATCCTCATAACGGTTTGGCGGGAAGAGTACCGGAATACCATGTGTACCCGGGCTAGCACGGAATTCATCCATCTCGCCCTCCTGCGGCTCACGCAGAAAATGATAGCCGTTCGCATGATCACGATAAGCGATCAGATTGGCACCTACACCTGGCAGTACAACAGCTTCAAGCTGCTGATAGCGAAGCCATACTGCTGGCTCGCTCTGATACGATTGTTCAAAAGCACTGGCATGATTGGACATTATAATTCCCCTTTTCCCTATCCTAATGTAGTGTTAGCTAACAAAATCATACAATGCGAATCTTCTCGCCCTTACGCGCAGATTCCAGACAGGCAGCAATCACGCGAGTATTGCGGATCGCATCCTCGGGACTGTAAGGCAATGGTGTTCCATCCAGCACCGCTGCTGCAAAGGCATCCACCTGCAGGGCAAAATGATTGGCAAGCTCGATATGCTCTTCACGCTTGCCCTCATCGGTATAAATCGTAATTTGTGGCTCATCCTGGCTATCATCACGTCGAAACGCATAAGGGAGCTTAATCCGTCCCTTTGTCCCGATAATTTCTAATGCACAGCTGGGATAGGCCCACATGCCACACTCAAATGTAGCCGAGCGGCTATTTGGAAATTCCAGCAGACCAGAAGCCATCATATCGACATGATCATGCTTGGCGGAAAACATCGCATGCACCGTAACCGCTGTCGGCTCTGCACCAAAATACATCCGTGCAGCCGACACCGGATACACACCAAGATCATACAGTGAGCCACCGCCCATCTCGCGGCGATAGCGCACATTTTCTAGATCATCTGCATTGTTGGAGGTGAAGCGGCCATGCATACTGCGCAGCATACCTATCTCACCGGAATGAATAATTTCACGGACACGAGCATGCTTAGGATGATATCGATACATGAAGCCCTCGGCAAATACCACACCCTGCTTACGACACATATCTACCATCTCAGCAGCATCGGCAGCATCAAGAGCAGCGGGTTTTTCACATAATACATGCTTGCCTGCCTGGGCTGACTTGATCGTCCATTCCTTGTGCAAATGATTGGGCAATGGAATGTAGACTGCATCAATATCGGGATCAGCCAGCATTTCCTCATAGCTACCGTAGAAACGAGGAATATGACAGCGCTCTGCAACCTCCTCAGCCTGCTCGATATGACGACTGGAGATCGCCAGCACCTCATTGCGTGATGATTCCCGAATCGATGGGATGATGACGCTTACAGCAATCTCCGCAGTGCTAATAATTCCCCAACGTAATTTACGCTCTGTCATGATTGCACTCTCCCTTCACTTTATCGTTGAGAGGATGTCAGATCGTGTTCCTTCACGCAATATGGTGGTGCTCTACCTATCGTATTCCTGTCATACCGTCGCCACATCGTCAGGGCGAGGATGGTCAGCTATTTGCGTTTCCATTCCTACCGCCCTAACAATGAAGATACTCATCCGGCTCGTATCCGACCCTTTTACCTGTAATTATCAGCTTCTGCCCGTGTGAGCATGCCGATGCAACGATCCAGATCGGTCTTCACCTGCTTTTTATACAGCTTCGCCTTTTCAGGCCCATCATCTGTAAAATGATAAATAACAATTTCCTGAAAATCAACCTTCGGATCATTACCCTTGAGCTGCTTTGTCCGATAAAAAATACCATCATGCACCAGCTCATGCAGGGCACGATAAATCTCACTCTGTGGTGGCGAATATCCAAAATCCTTAAATCGTTCCTTCATGCTCTCCAGCATCTCGTAGCCGTAACCACGATGCTCCTCGACCATTGTAATCAAATACAGCTTAATAAATGCTCGCTGTGCGATCATAAATGCCATCCTGCTCACTCCTTTCGCATTAAGGCAAATGAAATCCTTCTCTATTATATGAAATTTTCACCGTTTTGAACAACAAAAAAAGCCCTAACGGGCTTTTCGATATGGAATGCCAGTCACCCAGACGCCAAAGCGAAGACGCGACAGCAGATAAGTCAATAGAATCGACATGACAAGTGCTACCAGCCAGACAATAGTCATTCGTATCGTCACATTCCAGCCACTAAACAGCCAGTCGTCCAGCATATAGGCAAGACGCAGCATATAGGCATGTGCCAGATATCCGCCATACGAATACCGACTCAACGTTGTCCATAGCTGCTTCGTCCGTTCACTAGCCGTACGATCGATGCGAAGTGCCACCTGATACACAAGCAGCACGAGTGCCACAAGAAACAGTGCCATCCACGGTTGCAGCAGCACGAGCGACATGAAGCGACGTCCAAAGCCTGCGTCTACCGGGAAATCTCCCAGTACTACACCTGTATAATACACGGCAAAAATCCCGCATACGAGCAGCACGATCCATTTGATCCGCTGCAAAACATCCAGGAAAACCTTAATATGTAGACCAGCAAGTGCACCAAGCACAAAATAATACAGATAATAAATAATATTCCGATCTGCATACGTTGTAAAATAAGGAGTGAGCACCGGAATATGCCACGCTTGAAAGGCTCGCATTAGCCAGGGAAGTAGCATCAGTAATAGCTCATAAGCAGCAGTTAACCCAATGATAATAACGACCGCGCGTCGTCCATTTCCTTTGAACGCCCCAGATATCCGTCGTACAAGCTTACGCAACCACGGAAAGAGCAAATACATCGGAATAATCATCACGATATACCATAGATGATAGCTCGACTTGCCTGTAAATATATACCGTAGCGTAGTCAGAATCGATTCCGGTATCGGCTTCATTGCAAACGTGCCTGCCAGGATCGTATAAAATAATGTCCATACGAGATAAGGCACAACGATATCCTTAAAGCGCTTGCGAATAAACGAGCCATACGCTAGCTCGCCATCGTAGTTATAAAAAAGCACCAGCCCCGTAATGAAAATAAAGGCCGGTACCGCAAATTTGGCCGCTATTAGCAAAAGTGTGAGCCTCGCGCCATCTGCCATTGCTATTTCTGGAGCAACGGAATAATGAGCGATCGAATGCTGTAGCACAACGGCGGCAAAGGCCATGCCACGCAAAATCTCGATTTCGCCAAGTCTTTGTTTTGAACTCATTCTTCTTTTCTGTCATCCTTCCGATTCCAATCGTACTGCTGTGCTCTGGCATTATTTACAAATGAGAGCGCCCTGCGTGCTCCAATCTGGCTCAGAAGCCGATTGCGGAACAGGCATTTTGGGAGCAGGAATTGGACTTGGTGATTGTGGTGCTGCGCCTGGCATACGAAGTTCATTGCGAAGCTTTTTCATCCATTGACGGCGCGATTTCTTTTTCTCTTTCATCGAGCCTGACGTCTGACCTGGTTTCTGATAATTGTCCGTCATGCCAGTTGACATCATTGCTTGCATCAGAATTACCTCCCCATTTTAGTTTGAACGGCACTCAGCCTTTCACTGTCAGTATAACGTCAATTCCATGAAACGGATAGGGCATTTATAACCGAATCCATAATTATTCACTAGAATCGAGGTCGAACCTTGCCAGATAATGACGAAAGACCCATCCTCGGAAACAACACGTCCGAGAATGGGTCTGCAAAAGCTATACTATGGAAAAGTCATCCTTTTCCTTCATATAGCGGGATGTCATGCGCCTTGATCTCACCAATAGAGTACGCTCATCCATATCTACTTGTATATTATAGTGGCTGGTGCTGCGGCTTATACGCCGTATCCACCATTCGAATAGGAAGTGATTTTGTTGTCTGAGCCTTGGCTGTCCTCATTGGTGTCCTTTGGCTTGACATCCTTGCGTGTTTCCGAATGTTTCGGATCATCCTCGGTACGATGATTATGCGGCTGATTATCCTTATTTACATGTTGTTCGTCTTTATTCGTCATGTTGATAGCCTCCTGTCGCAAATTCACTCATCTACATGCCGTGATTATCCGGCTTCTTCTTTATTACCCGTATAGGCATCCTGTTAAACGAAAAGCGACAGTCGAACTCATCCATGACGTATTCTACCTAATTTAATAATATACTTAATATCGAGCAACAATATGGGAATGAACCTTATCCCAATGCACATCTATCCTATTCCATCCTCTATCCATTTTGCCTTGGCTTCACTCGATTCGTTGCCTGCGCCTGCAATGGATCATCCGGCCAGTAATGCTTGGGATATCTGCCTTTTAGATCCTTTTTCACTTCAAAATAAGTATTCGCCCAGAAGCTTGCCAGATCGCGAGTCACCTGCACCGGGCGACTGGCAGGAGAAAGCAATTGAATCGTCAGCGGAATGCGTCCACCGAGCAGAGGGGTAGACGTACAACCGAACATTTCCTGTAATCGAACCGCGATAAATGGCTGCGCTGGATTGCTATAATCAATCGGAATCCGCGAACCGCTCGGTACGGTAATATGCGTAGGTGCTATCTGCTCCATCTCCTGCCGCTGCTGCCAATCCAGCATACCGAGTAGCAGCTCAGTCATAGATAAACGGCGCAGATCAGATAATCGCCGGATGTCGCCCATATAAGGCAGCAGCCAATTCTCCGTATGGGACAGGAGAGCTGCATCATTCATCGCGGGATAATGCTCTGGCTGTAACCTATGCATCAACCCCATACGCTCGCGTAGCTGGGTAGCTGGCTTTGTCCAATTGAACCAATCCAGGCCGCGTGTATGACCTTGCAGAGCTACAATCAATGCACTTCGAATTGCCTCAGCAGACGGTGCAGTATCATTTACCGCTCGCAGTACAATCGCACCCAGTCGTTGTACCCTCTGAGCACGAATCGCTTCTTTGTCTCCATCATAAGTAACCTCGGTGCGATCCGAGATATGATTGGCATGAAGCTGCTTTAACATGTCTTCTTCTAGCGTAGCTGCTAACAGAATACGGCTATCGGTGCCTACATCCTCCAGCTCAGCCGCCACAATATACGGCGTACCTGCAAGCAGATGGATGCCGCCATATCCATTCGGCAAAAGTGCACCTCGCCCCATCCGTAATAAAAATCGCCCATCTCCACGATTTTGCCCGATCCGGTCGGGATAAGCGAGTGATAACAGAGCACCAATCCAGCCGTCGGATGCAGATAACGAAGCTGACTTTTTAACTGAGATCGATGACTGCTTATCTGTAGCCTCTTCCATACGCTCTAGCTCACGCCATTGACGTGCAAATCGCTGGCTCCATTCCTTAATCCGCTCTACTGCATTCGTCTCTACACGATGCTTACTTCTTCCATATAATGCACGTACACGCTCCGCTAGCTCGATACCAGCAGCAGGCGGTAAAATATCTCGCTCCTGCAACAAGGCTGCCAGATCACATGCCTCTTGAATAAGCTCTAGCTCGCCCGCCTTGATCATCATGTGGGCAAGCCTTGGATGCGCACCGATAACTGTCATATTTCGTCCATGTGTCGTGATACGCAGCTGTTCGTCGATCGCATCCAGCTGCTGAAGCAATAGCTGTCCTTCTCGATAAGCCGCTTCAGGCGGAGGTGTAAGCCACGCCATCTCCGCTACATCACTTCCCCAGGCAGCAACCTCCAGAGCTAGCGGCGATAGATCGCTTTGTAGCATTTCGGGTCGGCGCTCGGCAGGTAATATACGATGCTCTTCAGCGCTCCACAGGCGATAGCATACACCCGGCTGTTGTCTGCCTGCACGCCCACGGCGCTGATCGGCTGCATCAACGGATATCTGCCGCGTTTCCATCCGCTCCATCCCCGTTGTCGGCGAAAATACACGCGTCCGCATCAATCCGCTATCGATAACGATCGATACCCCTTGTATCGTTACACTGGATTCTGCGAGTGAAGTCGATAAAATAATCCGGCGCGTACCATCACCACGCGGTCGTACCGCTTCATCCTGCTGCTCTGCCTTCAAGCCGCCATGCAAAATAACGACCTCCACTTCTGCTGGCAACTGTTGTCCACTACGAAGTAATTCGTTTTGCACAGACCGAATTTCACGCATTCCTGGCAAAAAGACAAGTAATTCTCCTTCCTGCTCCTGGAGTGCCCTGTGAATCACATGGACGATCTTAGGCTCCATACGCGCTCCCGGCTTGCGATATAGCGTATAGGCAGATTCACCTGCTTCATAATATGTTTCTACCGGATAGCTGCGTCCCCCACTGCGAAGCACAGGTACATCACCTAATAACTGCGCTACAGGCTGAGGCTCCATTGTAGCCGACATGACCAGCACCCTTAGATCCTCACGCAAAAGAGACCTGCTTTCCAGCGTGAAAGCAAGCCCCAGATCCGCATTCAGATTACGCTCGTGGAACTCGTCAAATAGAACCAATCCAACTTGCTCCAGCGATGGGTCATGCTGTAGCATCCGCGTCAGCACGCCTTCCGTGACCACCTCGATTCGTGTCGCAGCACTAACCCGTGTATCCAGCGCTACCCGATAGCCCACCGTCTGCCCTACCTTTTCGCCAAGTGTTGCCGCCATATAGCGCGCTGCCGAGATCGCTGCCAGTCTTCGCGGCTCTAGCATCACAATACGGCGACCAGCTAGCCACGCCTCCTCCAGCAATGCCAGCGGAATACGCGTCGTCTTGCCTGCTCCCGGCTCAGCAATCAGAACTGCCGCACCTGTCTCCTGTAAATGCTGCTTCAATGCAGGAATCAATTCATCTACAGGTAATGCTGAAGCTACAGGGCTTGGATGTAATTCGTGCTTCACACGATATGGCTCCCGCTCTTTATCATCTTGATGTTGATCTGTATACTTCTTGTTTTGATCCGTCAAAAAACATGTCCCTTCCCGTGTAAATTTGATAAATGCCGCTAGCGCCTCATTTACCAGCCTGTCAGTCGTTGCCGAATTTTACTTTCGTATCTATTGTAGGCGGAATTGCTACTCCAATCCTTCTGTGCAGTCAGCATATTCAGCCGTAATGTTTTTTCATCCAGCTTGTTGCGCAGACGCAGCCGTTCTTCATCCTGCTGACAGGCTGCAATCAGATCACTTAATGTGAGCATTTCCTGTCTAAGTGTTAGCTCCTCTGGCATAATATTCGCATTTTTCATCAGCTTATAGGCAGAGCGTAGCTCCTCGGGCACATGAGAAAGGTCTTCCAGCTCCAGCGGTTTGCCCTTCCCCGGCAAATCATCAAATTCACCACGCTTCATTGCCTCTTCAATCATCTGATCAGCCAGCCATGATAGCATTCCGATTCACCTCTTTATGATCTAGTTTGCTAGTGTCGATTCCGTAGTGTCCCTGTTGGATTATCGATCATTGTACATATTTGGTTGAGGATACGCATTGTTCTCGTGCTAATTCCTCTTATTCATTCACTTCTTATTAGTTAACTTTAGTATACCAGTAAAATAGCTGCTCACCCAGCCTTCCAATGCGTAACATGGATGGCGGGATAAGCAGCTATCGTATTTCCAACATGAATTGTAAGCGTATTCAGTCGTTAAGTATACAGCATACTCAGCATATGTATGGTATAGCCGAAGCTACATCATTCATAGCCGCTTGATTGCATACAGCGATTAACACAATAGCGACTCTGCACCATCAATCGTAATTTGTGCACCTGTAATATGAGAGGCCTCGGACGAAGATAGAAAGGTGACCAGATCAGCTACATTTTCTACGCTACCGGATTGACCTGCCAGCGGCTGTCTTCCCTGTGGAAATTCCATTGGAATCGCGATTTTCTCCACGGATTCGTTGCGCTCTGTGCTTTGATCGATATTGGTCGAAATAGCGCCCGGGCAGATGACATTCACGCGAATTTTCGAGCGAGCTAGCTCTAGCGCTGCCATTTTTGCAAAGGCAACCTGACCTGCCTTGGACGCACTATAAGCCGACATCCCAAAGCTTGCAAAGGTCGTATTCCCATTAATCGAGCTGGTGATCACAATGCTTCCACTACCCTGTTCTCTTAGATAAGGTAGGGAATACTTGATCGTTAAAAATGTACCGCCCAGATTCGTATTGATCGTACGCTGCCAGTCTTCATAGCTAATCTCATCAATGGGTGCTACCGCTCCATTAATACCTGCATTCGCAAATACAACATGCAAGCCACCAAAATGAGCTGCACCCTCTTGAACCGCCTGCTTGACCTGCTCCTCATCGGCAATGTTCGTCACAAATGCTTTTGCAGCATCGGGATACTTCTCGTTAATCTCTGCCTCCGTCTCGTGAATGCGTTCAGGAGACAGATCACAAATGATAACACGCGCACCCTGCTCGGCAAACTTGAGCGCAGTTGCGCGTCCAATTCCCGAACCGGCTCCCGTGACCAGAGCGACTTGACCTGTAAAACGCTGTGGCTGTGTGGTCGATTCCATATTCATTCACTCCCTCAGAATAATTAGTGTAGACAAAATGCCAGGTATCTTGCTACAGGAATTACCCAAAAGATCCTGTTATGAAATCATATTAATGTATATTTATCGTTCTTGAAACGCCTGATCGCCTACCAAAAAAACCGGACTGCTCATGGCAATCCGGTTCTATGGCTGGCTTTCTCACCTCGAAGCCCCGTTAGCCGAAATAATCAGCTCATCTAACGGCATCCGATTGATCAATCCAATCCAGCAAAATAGTATGAAAATGTTCTTTGTCGAGCGGTACAGCGATGACCCATTCTTCTTCCTGACGGCTCATCTGGCGCACAATCCAATTGGTAGTACGATCAGCCAGTAGTACAGCACCCTGCCGTTGCCAGCCAGAAGACTCCAGATGGGAAAATTGCAGCTCGGCATACAGACGATTGTCCGCAATCACACCGGCAAACAGATTCGCTCCCTCTTCGTCGCCTGTCATTGCGAATAGTTCACTCGTCAGCTCTGGCAAATAAAACAAATCCCGCAAATGCACATGCTCATCAAACCATTGCCGCGGAAACGTTAACGCTGGCATATCAGCTGCTGAATAACTATTTAATTCAAGCTGATTCAACACCTGATCGCACGATTGCCGAAGTGCACCAAGTCGTGTTAATTCATATTGCCCTGACATTCCTTCCGCCAGGGAAATTTCAAAAATCCCATCATCATTCAAATAATAATGTACATTGACAGCAAGCTGGCTCGATTCAAGAACATGACTGTAACGCAGGCAGCAACCACGCTTGTATACTACATTTCGATCCGAGCTTGCCTGACCATACGGCGGATGAGCCAGAAGCTGCTCCAGCGCTTCTCCGCTAATATAGCCTTTTTGCAGCAATGACACTCCGACCTGCTTCCATCCATTAATCCATTCCTCCATCCGATCATTAGGAAAAGGATTACGGATTCCTGCTACCCGGTTAAAGCCCATCATACCAGCCAGAAAAAAAAGCTCTTTTTCGTTTAAGGTCAGCTTCCTACTGTTAAAAGAGTCAAGAGCAAACATATGGCGGGTCTTCTCCCTTCAATATTGACATGTGAGCTTTTATATCTATATAAAAGGGTATTCATGTTCATTTTCTTTATTTATATGGTTCTTATTTCCCATTTAAATGTAGCACTATAGACTTAAATTTGTCAATTATTTTCAAATATTTGTACAGTACATTGTTAACACAGCAGTGTGATAAATATTTTATACCGGCTAGATGCAGAGTTGAAGTTATAAAGCCTGCCGTGGTTTTGAATATTTTGTGTCCCAGGCTTACGAATCGCGCGAGGTTTTAGGTGAATATCAGGTTCTTTTAAGTTTTCTTTAAGGAAAGGTGATTACAATAAACTCAAGTTAGCGGATATGAACAACTACCCCGAACGCAACACAAGCAAGTTTCAACCGCCTAACTTCTAACTTTGAATTTATCTATCATACAATGAGGTGATTAATAGTGAAGACGACAATTCTGTTAGAGGACAAAATCGTTCCTGTTTACTTTAACGCCGATAATACACAGCCAGTATCCAAGCTTTTAAGACTACTGCGCAGAACCCTTGAGAATAAAATTACAAACGGCAAAAAAATGATCAAAAACTGCCTGGATACGGTTATCAGTATTGAGGTTATCGGCTCGGAAGCAATTTTGCATACTTATCGTGAGAGTGACACATTAGCACTTTCGCTCTATTGAGCCACACAGAGAGATATAACATAGCAAAATATTTGGTTGCATAGACGGGCCTGGAACACGGAATTATATTCCGCACACGGCCCTTTCTGTTTTTGGAGACCCTAATATGCTATACAGCTTTAATCGTTCCATCTGTAGCAGCACCTACTACATAACGATCATTTGACCGAATTTCTGCAATTTTTTAACGATTGCAGGAGTTCGGTATTTTTATGTCAAATTATTAAAGTGTAAGTAAACGTGGTGTTAACTATTTTGAATAAAAATGAATTGAACACAAATTAACTTTAAGTAATTGGATAGCTTTTTAAAAGAGATATATAAAAAGTTATCTCATATCAAAAAGGTTAGTCTGTATCAAATGTATATTGTGTGTTATAATAGACCTACAAAAGAGGTGATATAGATGGATACTTCAATGCTTTGTCCCCGATTTGAAAAAGGGATGCAAATTTTAAGTAAACGCTGGAACGGTCTGATTATTTATCAACTGCTCAATGGTCCACAGCGCTTTTGTTCGATTCAGTCGTCATTGCCTGTAAGCGGTCGCCTGTTATCAGAGCGCCTCAAGGATCTTGAACATGAAGGTATGGTCGTTCGTCATGTTTATCCAGAGACTCCCGTACGTATTGAATATGAATTGACTCCGAAGGGTCTTGCGCTTGAAAGTGTCATCCGTGGCATTCAGGATTGGTCCCAGGATTGGGTAGAGCCTGCTTCTGCTTGCAAAGAAGAGGCATATAGCGAGCTTGCCAAGTGATGAACTATTATATGTCGATGTACAACAAATAACCGGTTTCCGTGAGGAAGCCGGTTATTTGCTATGGCTGGGTGAATAGTAGCCATTCTATTGATTTGCTATTGCTGTAGGACTTATCGTAGACCTACACAGCAATATGGCAGGATTCCGATATTCGTTCGATGAAGGCATGATCTAGTTGTAAGGTCATAGAGAGTGCGATTAGTGGCTCACGGGTTGTCGGGATCTGCCGGCTTCTACCTTCTCCGCTCGACGAATACGAATGATGAACAATCGCAGTAGATTCGTACGAGTGTGCTGGTCAGCATTTCTTAATTTTTCTAAAATAAAACGATCGATTGACATGCCCGCTCACTCCTTTATTCTGTCGCCAAACTCTTGATTCCGGCAGTGTGAACAAACGCGATGTCGTTCATTTTCCGGTATTCTTTAATAACCTTTTTCGCGCAGGCTCAAACCATTTTCTAGGTGTTTTCTGCATTAATAGGAGTCCTGATTTTATAGCTTCTTTCACTGACTCTAGTCCCATTTATGGTGCAACTCAGGCTGTGCATTTGCGCAAATATCGACTTAGAAAAATTCACGATACGGCTTCTGGATGCTGATCCAGCGAGTGCGCGTGAACTTATCAATCGCCCATTCTCCGCCAAATCGACCTACACCTGATGCCTTTTCGCCACCGAACATGACATGCGCCTCATCGTTCACCGACTGATCGTTGACGTGGATCATGCCTGTCTCCATCTGCTGGGCGACATCATAGCCACGCTCCAGATTCGTTGTAAAGACCGAACCACTCAGACCATAGTCGCTATTATTCATAATACGGATGGCATCCTGCTCGTCCTTCGCACGAATGAGCAGTGCAACCGGGCCAAATAGCTCATTTTGAGCAGCATCGCTATCTGGCTTCACTTCACTCAGTACCGTAGGCTGTAGCACATTGCCCTCTGCCTTACCGCCATATTGTAGCTTCGCTCCTGCCTGTTGCGCTTTTTCTACAACCTCCAGCAGACGCTCTACTTCTTTCTCATGGATGAGCGGGCCAACGACGGTTTCTTTGAGCGATGGATCGCCATAAGGTAGCTTTTTCACAGTAGCAACGAATTTTTCTGTAAAAGCATCATAGATCGATTCATCAATAATAATCCGGTTAAGTGCCATACAGATTTGACCCTGATGGAAAAACTTGCCGAACACAGCTGCTTCAACTGCACGATCCAGATCGGCATCGTCGAGCACGATCATCGCATTGTTACCACCCAGCTCTAGCGCTACATCCTTCAGATGCTCACCAGCCAGCTTACCGATACCACGGCCTACCTCTGTCGAACCTGTAAAGGATACAAGCTTCGGTGTCGGATGCTTCACAAAAGCATCGCCGATCTCGCTACCACTACCACTTACGACACTGAGTACACCTTTTGGCAGACCTGCCTTTTCAAAAATATCTGCGATTAGTAGCCCTGCTGTAATCGGTGTATCCGATGCTGGCTTGATCACCACACCATTCCCGAGTGCAAGTGCTGGTGCTACAGAACGAAGACACAGATGCAACGGGAAGTTCCACGGGCCAATCATACCGATAACGCCCTTCGGCTCGCGTACGACGCGATTTTCTTTGCCCGGAATATCGGAGCCGATAATCTCGCCCTTCATGCGGTATGGGAAGGAAGCGGATTCCTCCACTACGCGTCGTGCAGCCGCCCATTCGCGCTCTGCCTTAATGCGTGTGCTGCCTGACTCAGCGATCAGCAGCTCAATCACTTCATCTTTTCGCTCATCCAGCTGCGCCACTGCCTTATACATTACCTGTGCGCGAGTAGCAAGTGGAGTTTTCGCCCACTCTTTGCCTGCTTTTTCCGCAGTTCGATAAGCGCGATCCAGATCGTCTTCGCTGGATGCTTTCATTTCGACAAGCAATTTACCGCTATATGGATTCACATTTTTCACTGTTTTATCTGAGGTACCTTCCACCCATTCACCTGCAATATATTGCTTACTCCATTTTGCAAATTTCGATTGTACGAGTGTCATGTTGTTTTCCTCCTCTAAGTTGAGCTCTTTGCACCTAACAAGGCGTCTGGGTATCCTTTAACCGGATTGTAGTAAAAACAAACATTCTATTTTTTAGTAGATGACTAATTTTTAGTAGCTAATTAGGTAGCTTGAGGGGGAGGTGGAATTGTGATTTTTACGGCTATATCAAGCTTGGAGAGAGGTGGTTTGTAAGCTTGTGATGAGGCTTAGGGCTAGCAGTCATAACTTATTTCAATGCGCATATTGCTCCTATTGCTCCTATTGCTTATAGTTTATAACTCGCAGCGCATAATTCGTAACTTGTAGCTCATAGTTGATAGTTCATAACCCATGGACCATAACTCATAACTCACAACTCACAACTCACAACTCACAACTCACAACTCATAACTCACAACTCGATGATATGAATGTGTGAAAAGAAGTAAATAAATTGTTTGATCAAGAAAGAAATAAAACATGGTGTATTATCAATCTGGACTATAGAAGACTTATTCATGTAAAAGAGGACTTGCTTATGTAAAAGCTTGTTACTTATGCAAAATAAAAAAAGCAGACTTTATAATAAACAGCACCCTACAAGATGAACTTTTTTCAAAGTATCTATCTCATAAGGTACTGTTCAATAAAGAGCCTGCTTTTTTGTATGATTTGGCTATATCGTTATAGCTTCGATCAATTTATACACCGCCGCGCTGAACTAGCATCTCGGTAGCAGCAATCTCCAGAATCGGCATTTCACTCCAGCTATTGGTGAATGAATATACAGATATACGATCCAGCGTCTGTTGATCCAGCTCGCCAAATTCTACATCATTATGCAGCAATTCACGGATATACAGATTAGCCAGCGCTACCGGGAGCGTGGACAATCCTCCGATCTCCTGCCCTACGGAACGACGATCCCACACTCCTACCGTCTGCTCAAATGTAAATGTAGCTTGCTCGCCCTGCTCTGTGCGGAAATGCACCTTAGCCTGATCAGGCAGCAAAACGATATGTTCAATAATGCCATCTACCAGGGGTACATCTGCCGCGAACAGATCATTATGAATTTTCGGCTTATTCATGCTCTTGCCTTCTTTCTCTTTGCATACTTGATTGCATACTTATTCGTTTAGACTCGTTATTTTATTCGTGTTGATTGGTGATGTACAGCCATGACACTTATTTATCAACTGTATTGATTATTCGCTGTATTCATCCATATTTGCAGAAACTACGAAGGCATTTGTGGAATTTATCAAAGCCTTTACAGAAGCGATCCCAGCGATTACTGCTCGCCCTTTTCTTCTGCGGCGACGTAGCTGATTAGCTCAGGTAGCCACTCGGACAAGCGATAAAAGCGGAACCCCTCATGAAAAGCCAGCGAAGTATCCATAATCCACGAATCCGGTACACCGAATGGCGATTGATCGCTTTCCTCGCCTTTACTTTTGACCACTGCTCGGCAGCCTGTTTGACGCTCAATCTCATTCATCAGTGCCACCAGCGTAATTTCTTCTTCTGAACGCGCATTTACCGGGCCTGTTAGCTCGCTATCCACACCGAGCCAGTACAGAAAACGCGCGGCTTCTTCTTCGTGGATAAAGTTCATTTTAGCATCGGGATTAGGAATTACAATCGTCTGACCGCGCAATACACGTCCTACATGAAAATGCAGTCTTTTTGTATAATCATTCGGGCCGAGCACAATTGGAAAACGAACCGCTGCCGCCGAAAAATCGTTTTGCTGTAAAAATACCGCCTCTACCTGACGCTTACCCTCTGCATAGTCAAACGTGGCATCAGCATCATGATTGATCGCCATATGAGCGGTATCTACATCCGACTCACGCAGTGGCTCGCTGCCAAAAGAATAGACAGAGAGCGATGAAGTCACGATATAGCGCTCGGTTTTCCCGCTGAAAATGCGACAGGCAGCGAGCGCTTCCCGCGGCGTGTAGCAGATATTATCATATACGATATCATATCGCTGATCGCCGATTGCCTGCTGTAAGGCCGACTCGTCCGTGC
Source organism: Paenibacillus hunanensis (assembly GCF_014645615.1). GTDB lineage: Bacteria > Bacillota > Bacilli > Paenibacillales > Paenibacillaceae > Saccharibacillus > Saccharibacillus hunanensis. Next base: position 495,084 of record NZ_BMMB01000003.1, read on the forward strand.
GATCGGCGACGAGTCGCTGAATATTGTCGCCAAAAGGATCATTCGTCTGACCGCGTGTGAGTAGGGTTACGTCATTACCGCGATGGAGCAATAGTTCAACCAGATTTTTCCCAAAAAAGCGTGTGCCACCGATTACGAGTACTTTTGCCATAACATTTCAACCTCCCAGTTGGATGACGCTTGAATGAAGTTTTCATTTACTTTGACGAAACTACAGATGGAGATATTTCGCTGCGACTACGATACTTTCATACGTATACTTATTGCATACATACACTTATACAGATGAGCCGTAAGGCTGGAGCGCTGTTCAGTGGATTGTCTATACTACCTACTAGTTCAGCTCTACTCGCTCTTATCTTAGCCTACGTGATTCGCATCCGATGTTTCTAGTTGCCCTTCCACTCATGAGGAATAGAGTGACAATTCTTTATGCGCTCGCCAGGTTAAGGTCAGCAACAATATATAAACGATCAGATTCAGCACGATATATACAATACTGAATACACCCGCAACCACTGCCCAGGCATTAGGCTCCGCTGGATTCGCGAGGGTACTTGTTAGCAATGCAAGCGCAATCGTCACCTGACAATAAATGAATAACCGCCAGCGACGTGTTGCAATCTCTTTTAGCTTTGGAAGCTGCTGAGCTGCCGCTAGCTCGCCAATCCCTTTACACAAATAATAGATCATGAACATTTCCGCCAAAATGACGATAACGGTGAGCACACTTCCCCACCACGGCTGACTGGTCAGAGCACTGTCAATAGGAATCAGCATCTGCGCAATCGTGAGCAAAACCATGACCAGCGCACTGATGCTTCCTTTACCAAATACATCATGGAGAGGCTTTAGCTTCGTAAAACCGATAAAGTGTAGTATGTAGCCGATCAATGATGGAATCTGATCCACCCACGGCTCGGCAAGACCTGAAGTAGTAAATGCTGACGTCACCAAGCCAAGCACCCACTGGCTTAAAAAGCCCAGAAAAAAATACATAAAACTCATAAGGTTCCTCCTTTACTTCTCTGCTCTCTACGATAAATGCCTTGCTATTGCTGTCTTTTCTATGTAAATGCAGCGCAATCTGGATACAGCAACAGCCGTAATCATCGGGTATCCGTATCGTTTGATCCGACCTCTGCTATATCCTATCGCTATAGCATGCGATCTACGAAAAGCTATCGCAGGGGCATGAACCCTATTATCTTACCATTCCCCATCTATTTTCCCAAATGAAGCTATATCACACCAACAATAGCAATTGATCACATCGGAATAGTAGATTAGCTATGGTCTATACCTGATAAAGCGCGTAGCTACAGCATTTCCGCAAAATATTTCGCTTGTTATAGCTCAATACCATTAAATGGTATAGCCAAAACGTATAACCACATTCCCGACAGATCATGTAATATGATAAACAACTCAAGCGATTGCATCGCAGTCCAAAACTTAGGAGGAAATGAATATGCCAAGAGTTCTCAGCAGTAACCTCGGATATCCTCGCCTCGGCGAACAGCGTGAATGGAAGAAGACACTGGAAAGCTACTGGAGCGGTAAAACAGATAAAGAAACTTTCCAGGCAACGATGAAGGAGCTACGTCTTGATCATCTGCGTAAGCAACAGCAAGCAGGCATCGACCTGATTCCAGTCGGAGACTTCTCCTATTATGATCATGTACTGGATACTGCGGTAACGTTCGGTCTTGTCCCTGCTCGCTTTGGTTATACGGGCGGAGAGGTTACACTGGAGCAATATTTTGGCATCGCTCGTGGAACGAAGGATGCAGCAGCAGGTGCGATGGTCAAATGGTTCAACACGAACTATCATTATATCGTACCTGAGCTGAACGGTCTGACTCCACAATTGACTGAAAATCGTGTGCTCAAATTATATCTGGAAGCGAAAAAGGAACTCGGTATCGAAGGTAAACCGGTATTGGTAGGCCCTTATACATTCCTGAAGCTGTCCAGAGGCTATGAAAGCAACGAGCTGGCAGCATGGCTTGATAAGCTCGTTCCATTATATGCACAGGTGATCAAAGAGCTGAACGAAGCCGGTGCAAGCTGGATTCAGATTGATGAGCCTTCACTCGCTCTGGATGTATCCGCAGAAGAATGGGAGCTTGTGCATCAGGCGTATACGAAGCTGAATGAAGCCTCTGGTACAAGCAATCTGATCGTCCAAACCTATTTTGAAGGTGTTGACGGCTTCGGTAAGCTGATCGATCTACCTGTACAGGGTATCGGTCTCGACTTCGTATACGGTCTGGAGCAAAACCTGAACTCACTGGATGACTGGGGCTTCCCGGAAGATAAAGTGATCGGTGTTGGTCTGATCGATGGACGTAACATCTGGCGTTCCAATCTGGAGGAAAAGCTCGGTCTGATTAATGTGATCGCTCAAACAGTATCGCGTGATCGCATTCTGCTTCAACCGTCATGCAGTCTACAGCTTGTTCCGGTAACAACGAAGCACGAAACAGCGCTGGAGCCTGTTCTGCGTGATGCACTTGCTTTTGCAGACGAGAAGCTAGGCGAGCTGGCACTGCTGACACGTGCTGCCAATGCAGGTGGCGCAGCGGTACAGGAAGAGCTGGAGCACAGCCGTAAAGCCGTTTCCAGTCTAGCTTCGTCCGCATGGCGTACAGCACAGGAGCCGCATACAGATCATTCGGCTACACGTAATGTTCCATTCGAGGAGCGTCGCAGCATCCATGAGCAGAAATGGCAGCTGCCTGTATTGCCAACGACAACGATCGGTAGCTTCCCACAAACGGTTGAAGTTCGTCGTGCTCGTCGCCTGTGGCGTACAGGTGAATGGACACAGCAGCAATATGAGCAATTTATCGAAAATGAAATCCGTGAATGGATCGATATCCAGGAAGAGCTTGGGATTGACGTGCTCGTGCATGGCGAATTCGAGCGTACCGATATGGTTGAATTTTTCGGTGAGCAGCTGGATGGATTTGCTTTTACGAAAAACGGCTGGGTACAATCGTACGGCTCTCGTTGCGTAAAACCTCCGGTTATTTACGGTAACGTAAGCTTTGTTCAGCCAATGACGGTTAAAGAAACGAAGTTTGCGCAATCCCTGACCTCCAAGCCAGTCAAAGGTATGCTGACAGGCCCGGTTACGATCCTCAACTGGTCATTTGTACGTGACGATATCGCTCGCAGTCAGGTATCGTACCAGATCGCACGCGCAATTTCCGACGAAATTCTAGCGCTCGAAGCGGCTGGCATTGAAATGATTCAGGTAGACGAGCCCGCACTGCGCGAGGGCTTGCCACTGAAGCGCTCCAAGTGGCAGGAATATCTGGAGTGGGCTGTAGGCTCGTTCCGTCTGTCCACAGCTGCGGTGAAAGAAACGACACAAATTCATACCCACATGTGCTATTCGGAATTCCATGACATTATCGATGCGATCAAAGCGATGGATGCTGATGTGATCTCCATCGAAACATCCCGTAGTCATGGCGAGCTAATCTCTTCATTTGAAGTTCATGGCTATGACAAGGGGATCGGTCTTGGAGTGTATGATATCCATAGCCCACGTGTACCAGCCAAAGAAGAAATTGTACAGCTGATCGAGCGTGCTCTGCGTGTTCTGGATCCGAAGCTGTTCTGGATCAATCCAGACTGCGGTCTGAAGACACGTCAGCATCCAGAGACGGTTGCGGCGCTGAAGCTGATGGTTGAAGCAGCTCACGATATTCGTCGTCAGCTTGGTCAAGAGGTTGAGGTCAATGCGTAAGGCATAATATCGGTATTACAAAAAGGGCAGTGACGAATATCGTCGCTGCCCTTTTTTGCTGCTTCATTAGGTTCGTTCATTAATCTTCTATTCGATCTATGGCTATAGCTCCATCGTTGTATGAGCTCTGGCAAGCTTACTGAATATAATAGCCCTTTGCCCATTCTTCCTGTAGCATAGCCTGCTCCGGTCGCCAGTTCAAGCCTTGCATCGTCGCATTAGCTGATACCGGATTATCCGTCGCTGCAAAGGAAGATAACCAGCTAAAATGCGCACTCGCCTGCTCTGTATTTAAGCTCTGGGTCGGGACCTGCAATCCTTCTCCAATATAGCCGGCAATCTCGCGAAAAGCTATACCCTCATTCGCTACTGCATGAAAGCGTGATGCTCCCTTCCCCTTTTCCAGAGCAAGACGAAACACACGAGCAGCATCCAAGCGATGAACCGATGCCCAGCGATTACTGCCATCGTGAATATAAGCAGACTTACCAGCCTTACGCGCACTCTGGATCAAGGATGGTAATAGTCCACCCCGATCTCCCTCCCCATATACAATCGGTGGAAGGCGTACGATCGAAGTATGCACACCCCGCTCTGCCATGGCCAGTGCAGTATATTCCGAGGCAGCGCGAGGCCCGCCAACAGAATGGATATCTGCTGCATCCGCTTCTAAAGCCTGTCGTTCAGCCGTCATCGTCATTGTGGGCATTGCAATAACTAGTGAGCCACCAGAGGATGATAATAGCTCCCCCATCGTCTTGATGACATGCTGATCGGTCTCTACCGCCGCCTTCATAAACCGTACGGGTGCATGCTTGAAGCTTCCGCCAAGCATAATACGTAGCTTCGCTCGCCAGCCTGCATGAGCGAACGAATGGAAAAACGCAGTATGCACCACACCATCCACCTGCCGTCCTGCCTCACGTAAAACAGCGGTATTTTCAATCGAGCCTTGTATCGCTTCAACTCCCTGCTGGCGCAAGGCTGCCGCGGCTTCTGACGAGCGCACAAGACCCTTTACTTCATGCCCGTTCGCTAACAACTCCTGCACAATAGCTGAACCGATAAATCCGCTGGCTCCAGTAACAAGTACACGCATACGATATTCCTCCTATACATTCTGTTCTATTATGCCATTTCACTGCTATAGGCAGTTCCCACCTGAATATTCCATACAGTGGCTGGCTCTGTTTCTTATAGTATAGAAGCAGAAGCAGGAGGATATTTACACGTTCTGACGATCATTTTGCCTGATTCAACGGACAACCGGGCGGCTGCCTATTCTCAGACGGGCGATATCGCGACTCGGTGCATCGCCAAATAAGCGACTGTAATCACGACTAAACTGCGAATCGCTTACATAGCCGACCATGCGGCAGGCACCGGTTGCATCCATACCTTCCGATAGCATCAAGCGCCGTGCTTCCTGCAAACGCAGCATTTTCTGATATTGCAGCGGACTAAAGCCTGTCACTGCCTTAAATTGTTCTCGAAAAGAGGATTCGCTCAAATGAATCCGACTTGCTAGCTCAGGTACCTTGAATGGCTGATCATAATGCTCACGAAGCCAGGCAATCGCCTGGGTCATTCGCTGGACGACCGAATCCGCAAATACCGTTTCCGCTATATACACGCCCACCGGGCTACGTAGCAATCGGATATAAAGCTCATCACGAACTAACGGCGCCAGCAATTGCGTATCACTCGGATTACTCAAGCATTCGAGTAAACGCCCTATGGCATTCAATAGAGCAGCATCTGCATCCATCACATAGCCAGCCTCACGTTTGTCCATCGGCGGTAAGCCTTGCGGATACACATTGGGAACCAGTTCGGCGATTCGCTGCGGATCAAGATAGATACCGATACCAAGAAAAGGCTCGGTTATACTCGCCTGCATCGTTTGAAACGTAATCGGTAGCGATATGGGCGCTACAAAAAGTCGTGCTCCACCATATGTAAATATCTGCTCACCGACACGCATATGCTTGCTTCCCTGCACAGCAATCCCAACAATTGGCCAATTCATCGCATACAATTGCTCGTTGGCTTCTGCCTGCGAATATCGATTGAAATACAACCACTCCAGCGCAGACGCATAGCTTCCTTCACGAAAAGCCAGCTGATTCAGGCGATCTGCAATCGCTGCGACTTCGGCAAGCACCAGCTTTGATGCATGGGATGGCGAATCTACACTATTCATCATGCAGCCTCCTCGTGTGTACGATCCTCTTTTTCATTATTCAGGCAGGCTACCAGTATATAGATACGATATAGAGTCCAACACCAAGTAGCCAAATAACAATCCGCTATCAACACGCAGTTACGGTCTTGAGTCATTGCTCTACTCATCATACAAAATATAGGCTACATCCGGCTGCATCACTGCAAAGCCTGCCATTTGCCGCAGCTGGTAGCGAATCGGAGCTTGCCCCGCCATCATAATCATATTGCGCACATCACTATTCTTTTCTACAGGCAATTGAAAGCATTCTACATGCTCAAACACTTCGCATAATGTTGTATAAATCGCATGAATCCGCATATCATTTTGCCCGCGTCCGATCAAATTCATAATTAGATAACCCGCATCATGTAGCTTGCTATGCATCATATGCAAACACTCCAGCGAAACTAAATGCAGCGGCGTTCCAGCCTGACTGAACGCGTCCAGCACAATCACATCATAATGCCGCTGCGGCTGCTGGGATAGAATACTGCGCCCATCACCGATTAATATCGGTTCAGCTTGACACCCAAAATACTTCACACTTAGACGTGCCACCGCTATATCAAGCTCGGCAATCTGCACGTCATGATCAGCAAAATAATTGCCCAGTGTGCCAATGCCCTGACCGATAATAAATAATCGCTGGAGCTCATGCACATTATGCTCCAGCAGATGAATAATAGCGCGTGGATATTCAAATATGATCCGCTGTGGTTGATGAAGATCCAGCGCACCCTGTATATCCGCATTGGCAAATTGAAGCACGCGAAAATGACCCTTTTCCTCATACAGCTGATCGGTTTCATATACGACAATCTGCTCGTATTCACTCTGTTGACGATGCAGAATTTTCACAGACCTGGTCTCTCCCTTTATACGTAACGATGTGTTTCATTATATCGTATTCTTGTGTGGATTGGCTTGTTTTCATTTCTTTGCACCTTTACGCTCTTACCTTCTCTCTTGTACGCCATACATAGAATAGAAGTCCGATCACCGGAATCAAGCCCAGCCACATGATACCTGCTGGCTGACGATTCACTCGTGCATCACGGCTAATCGCATATACGGATAGTAGCGTAAGCACAACAAAGTCGATCGTCATCGTATGCACGAACGAGGAGGTCTGGAATGCTTCCGCATAGGCAGCACGATTACCACCAATCCATCCATAAGCGATTACGGCTACGGTTACAAGTAGTAGAATCCAATGGGTGGCTGCACCTTCCGTGCTACGGCGAATGGATGGAACCGTTCGCACACTTCGGCGATGCTCTGCCAAGCGACCTGATGCGGTTAATATAAAATAAGGCAATAGAGCAAAAGCGCCCAGCGCAAAGGAACCAATCACAAATGGCCATGCTGGCACACGTCGATCATCACTTCGTAATAGCAGGCAGGCATACGCTAGCGGAAATAAGCCCAGTAATGAGAACATCGCCATTAAGGAGGGCTCTTTGGATTGAAGTGTCACTAAAGAGCGTAAATAAGGATCAGAGCCTCCGGTATCTGGTGTAAAAAATATCGCATACCCGATAAAAGCAAGCCATACGATCAGCAAAAGATAGCGCATCGATGATAGTCCTCCCTTGAACTGTGATAGAGTAGCATTGCAGTTGAAAACTGATGAGGTTGAACTACGTAATACGGTGATCTATTGTTATACCTTCGTTCTGTTACTAGTGTCGAAGTAAACCAATTATACGCGCTCATTCTCACTCATAGCAGAATTAGTTCATATCGCTGTATGTTTACTGCCTCTATTACCCTGCCTATCTCCTCTATCAATCATATACCATCACTATAGCCACTCTTAAAATCGCATTTTATTTTACCTTTAAATAATCTTCATCCAGCCTATAAGCGCATTATTTCGTAAAAATTCAGTATTCGTTTTGTAATTGCCTTTTCTAAGCCCATAAATCGGGTATGTAAACTACACAAGCACTCCATTCATTGCCGTGTACCATTCCATCTAATGTACTGCACCCCATAAATAACATGCAGCCGCGCTGGTGATGTATGATCGATACAGCCTATAAACTAGCCGATACTTTTCTTCTATATAAATAAAGCTACGATTCCTAATCTATACTCTATTCAAACGATATACATTGTTGTTATCCAGTCTCCAGGATCGGCAATCAGCTGTCGATCTCTTATCGTGATCATGTTTGAGGAGGAGAAGCTTATGCGTCAATGGATTTCTGGTTTGTGCTTATTATTATGTATGGCATTTATTAGTGCCGGATGTACAGAGGCCGAATCGGCAGCCAAAGATAGCGGTCGTCCCATAACAACAAAGCAGAATGAGCAAGCGATCAATGCTCAGGCGGATGAAGAGAGACTTCAGGGAGCGATGCAGGCTGCTGCCAAATATGTAAAAAATCAGTACACTATCGATGGAATCTATACTACCAAAGACTATGATTCTCAGCTTGCCGCGCTCAAGCAAAAGCTCAAGCCACTACTCAGCAACGACTATTATACATCCGCAATCAAGGATGAAACGCTCGCATTACCACTTCATGTAGCGATTCGTGAAAAGGATTCGATCACGCCAAAGGATATCACGATCCGCTCACGTGCTATTTCCGGTGGTGAACAGTTAATCCATCTATCCTATCGATTTAACTTTCATCTGAATAAACGCGGTGAATCGGTTCCACTGGGTGGGAAGCTGATTATGCAAAATGAGAATGGTGTCTGGATTGTAGCCAGCGATCATAACAATGCTAAGCGACTGTTAGAATGGCATAGTGACACCATGGAGCCGTGAGCTATTACAAAGCACCTGCTATGTATCGCAGAACCTCAAGATTCATAGTCGCGATAAACAACAGGTGCTTTGGGTTGCAATCGATGATGTTATAAATACTAGCCTATACTCCTTAACGGAACGGAATCGTTACAAGATACACCGTATATAAGCATGTTTCTCGCAGTAAAAATGGAATCTGTGTGCTCAGGCTCGTGTATACCGAGGTCGTTGTGGGCGAGGAATAAGCTTTGAGCCCTTCCGTCTCGGCGATCAGCTTGGCACGCTTCATATGTAGCGGGTCGCTCACAATGGTGAATGTTTTCAAATGATGCTGCTCGGCAATCTGTGCAGCGTGCTGTATATTCTCAGTCGTCCAGCGTGAGGTCGTATCGGTGAAAATATCGTCTGCCTTTACGCCCTGACTTATCGCATACTGACGTGCCACAGCTGCTTCGGTTGGCTGACTTGGATCATCCGTGCCACCCGTAAAAATAATCTTGCTTACCAGCCCTTGCTCATACAGCCAGATCGCATGTCGGATGCGCTCGCGAAATACAGGCGAAGGCTGATCCTGCTCGGTAGCTGCACCAAGCACAATTGCTGCATCAGTCGTTGCCACCTCATTTTTCTGTCCAAATGTCCAGATCGTATAGGCGGAAAAGGCAAATAAGGCTACATAGGCAATCATCAAAGTGAGTACAACGCGAACCGTGAGTCTCGTATATAAGCGTCGTTGGTTTGGTTTAGATTCAGACATGTTATTCTCCATCATTCTTATTCATGAATTGGTTATGGCTATCGGATCGACAAGCGCCCGGTTAACTATATATGGTACGCAACCGGGTGCATGACAGCCTATTTTATTATCCAGTATGTACGACCTGATTGCAATCGAAAGTAAATAAGTCTGCATCGTGGGTAGAATAGCTATTATATCAGGATGGCTGCTATATTCAGTCATATAATGTATCCATTGAATATAGTATGTATAGCAAGAGCTAACTGTATAACAACATAAAAGCCCGAGCTTGCTCATAATCTAATTCGAGCAATCCAGGGCTTTTATAAAATAAGGCTATTACACAGGGGTAGGTTCGACTCGTCCGTTATATCCATAATCATTCCTTCTATAATTCGTAGTGTGATGAACAGCTAGCGGTCGGCTGTTCGTTAGTGAGGTGACGCTGATTGCTATAGATTACGCATTCTATTGAATGAATATTTCTTTACAAAACCTCGGTTGGCAGAATCGCCATGGCACTTTTGCGTGCGATAAATTCCTGACGGCGGCGATTATGCTCAATCTGGCTACGCAGATTACGTTCATTCAGACCATTTTGCGCAAAGTCAAATTCAATTCCAGTGGCAGCACGTGTACGATCCAGCAATTGACCAAGATGGTAGCTCGTATGCTCCACCAGATGATAAATATCGTGCATATGATCGTCTTGAATCATGCCTGGATTCTCCATCAGCCGCATGACGGTTTCTCGCCATAGTGCTAGCTCTGTGTCCAATCGTAGCATGATGATCTGTGGTGTTTCATGCGTATCCGGGAAGTAGTTGGAAAAGCCAGAAGGTAACAGACTTTCACGCTCGTTCAGGCGAAGCACATTACGATGAATATGCTCGATCACATGCAGTACAATTCCGCCTGTTGTATTGGCACCGTCATAGGGCTGAATCCACAGCTGCTCGGTGGTCAACTGCTCTAATGCTGCGCTAAACTTATTGCGGTATAGCTCACACATACGTTGGACGGAAATTTCCAAAAACAGCGAACCAAACTTGGCGTTTTCCATATTCTTTCCTCCTTGTAAATGAAAGTATGAACATAGTGTACACCAGCTTCTGGTAAATAATCCATATCCATTTTGTGATAATTGTTTACATGAATGTTAATAGTTGACGAACGAGATGGGGTGGGGGCGCAGCAATCACTCCGGCAAGGAATAAGGGGACGGACTCGGATGGAGCCGCGGGAATCTTTTGAAATGGGAAGGAATGAAGATTCCCGCCCCTCCAAAAGAGTCCTTTCCCCTTATTTCCTTGCCTTCGTTACGTGTTGCTCGCAACCTATGCATTCGTTCTAGGGAAGGTGGAGAAGGTAATAATAGTCAAGATCGTTTTTTAAGTACTGCTTGGGGTAGGTGGAGGTTGGAATGACACAAGAAAGGCAGTTCTACTGGAGCATCAATTGTGCGCTGATCTGCCGTGGGTGTATTCGGGCAGAGGGCGGTTTATTGAAGCTGTGGTAGAACTGCCTTTGAGGTTGGGAATGATATGATGTTATAGGGTCATGAGTTTGCTTAATGTTTTATCGCCCAGGTATGGGAGGTATTCGTGACCGTATTCGTGGTAGATAAGTAGTTCTTTGGTTGATTTGATTTTGTTATAGGCTGCGAATTGGGTGGATGGTGGGCAGATGATGTCGCTTAGAGCAGTTACCCATAACACGTCAGCCTGGATGCGATCAGTTAGGTTTTGGATGTCGATGTAGCCGAGTTTATTGAAGATTTCGTCCTCGCGCTGGTGGTTTGGATCGAAGAAGCGGAAGTAATAGACGAGTTCTTCGTAGGCAGATGTAGTTGGACTCACCTCGAATGCACGTTTGTAATCGGACAGGAATGGATAGACGGGAACGGCGATTCGTACGCGTGGCTCTAACGCCGCACATGCAGTAGCCAGTGCGCCGCCCTGAGAAGCACCATGTACGCCAATACGGTTTGCATCTACGGTGTCCATGCTCATCAGAATACGTACGGTTTGGACGGTATCAAGAAATACGTTGCGATAATACAGCTTATCTGGATCAGGGTCGTCGATACCGCGAATGATATGACCGCGTACAGTTGTACCTTGAACCGTTACCGTATCGAGCGAAGGGCCTGCCTGTCCGCGGCAGTCCAGTGCCAGCACAGTGAAGCCATGTGCAGCGTAATTAACTTTATCGAACCACTCTCCACTATCGCATGTATAGCCATGGAACATCGCCAGACCGGGACCTGGCTGAGCAGCTGAGCTACCTGTAGGGCGAACAAACTTGGCATGGACTCGTGCTCCGCCTACTCCTGTAAAGTACAGATGAAAGCACTCTGCCAGTGGGGATTGGAAGTCTGCACGTACCAGCTCATAATCGAGTGGCTGACGATCCAATTGTTCCAGCGCACGTTTCCAGTATTCATCAAAATCAGCAGGCTTGGGGCTGCTCCCCATATACTCTTTCATTTGTGCAAGTGGCATATCTGACATGTTACGTCCTCCTCGATCCTAGTAAGAAAAACTGTTATCGTTTGACTATATTAATATGAATTACCTTCATAACTGATTGAAGGTAATGGTAAACCACCGCCTGTTTCAGGCATATTTTCAATAGGAGCCGGATTCTCAATACTTGATCCCAGTAATGCTAACCATATCCCTATCATTATGATTGGATACACGACTATTTTAAACATCGGTAGTTTTCTCCTTTATCAAAATGAAGTTTCACACCATCCTACGTACAATTTTAATTATTGTTTATGCTCTATATGCCCTGCTGTTTTTTCATAATATAGTGCCATGATTCTTTATAATCCGAAATAAACATTTCCTTATAAAGGAACATAGTCTATTGGTCCTCGTAGGTCAATGCAAAATCCAACAAGTCCCGAAAAATAACAAAAAAATCCATCTATTAACGTAAAAGAAGGGCGTATGACTCACGGAAGTACGCCCTTCACTCCTACTAGCTATACGACAAGCGCTCACATCTTACCGATCGTGCTATCGTCTCCAATCTCTTCATGATGATCGATCGTATACTGAACGATCTCTTCTACTGTGGTATAGGCTACGCCCACATACGTATCGGCGGCGCCATAGTAAATAGCAATGCGACCCGTCCCTGCATCATGTAGCGTAGCGCATGGGAATACAACATTCGCTACAAAGCCTCGTTCCTCGTACCATTCTTCCGGCGTGAGTACAAATGTCGATGCACGATATTTAACGCGAGATGGTTCATCACGATCCAGAATAACAGCGCCCATGCTATAGACGAGTCCATTGCAGGTACCCGTTACACCGTGATAGAACATCAGCCAACCTTCGCTCGTCTCAATCGGTGCCGGACCGCCGCCGATTTTCACAGCCTGCCACCAGCCCTGGCCGCCCTTCGCCATCACATGGCGGTGCTTACCCCAGTGCACCAGATCCGGGCTTTCGCTTACAAACACATCGCCAAATGGAGTATGTCCGCTATCGCTCGGACGCGATAGCATCAGGAATTTATCATTAATCTTGCGCGGAAACAGCACACCATTGCGGTTAAACGGCAAGAACGGATTTTCAAGACGAGTAAACGTTTGGAAGTCCTTCGTGCTGGCAAAGCCAATAGCAGCACCGTAAAAGTCAGTACACCAGATCACATAGTACGTATCCTCTACACGCACGACACGCGGATCGTAGGCATAATTTGGCTGAAAGGATTCGCCCTGCTCATCGACAAAGTTAATGCGTTCTTCTTCAATCTGCCAGCTCAATCCATCCTCACTCCAGCCGAGATGAAGATGCGGACGTCCATTCGTCGTCTCAGCGCGAAATACACCGACAAATCGACCCTCATAAGGCACAACCGCACTGTTGAAAATACGGGCTACCCCTTTGACTGGATTGCGTTTAATTACTGGATTATCACTATGGCGCCAGACCGGGAACTCATAGCCCTCCGGCTTGTTTTGCCACGGCAGATTAGGTAGTGCTTCACCGATAATATGGATACGTTGTGTAAGATTAGTCATTATGATGCTCTCTCCTGTCTCTATAAAAGATGAGTTTGGTATAGCGGTTGAATAATTGTTGAGTCATCTCAATCCTATGCTGGTAGCGCTGAAGTTAACGAATAGCAGCTTCAGGTGATCTCATTTGTCTACTTATAGCAACTTCAGTCGATCTCACTTATCCATATGTCCAAACAAGGTTGGAACAGCCGATTACTTGACCGAACCGTTCGTAAAGCCGTTATAAATGTACTTTTGCAAAATCAAGAAAATGATCAAGGTCGGAATTATCGCAATCATAATGCCAGCGCATATGACCTCCCATTGCGAGCCATACGGCCCTTTAAACTTGAATAACGCGGTCGATATGACCTGTAAGCCGGATTTGGGCATGTACAGAAATGGCGTATAGAAATCGTTATAAATATTAACGCCCTTCACGATAATGACTGTTACAATCGCTGGCTTGAGCAGAGGTAGAATGATTTTCCAGTAGATCGTAAAATACGATGCTCCATCTAGCATGGCGGATTCATCCAGTGCAGTGGAGATCGAATCAAGAAATTGCAAGAAAATATAGACCGCGATAATATCCGTTCCCAGATATAAAATAATCGCTGCCCAGCGTGTATTCACCAGATCCAATGCATTGACGATCTGAAATGTCGCTACCTGTGTCGTTACGCTTGGAATGAGCGTTGCCAGCAGGAATGCCGCCATAATCAGCTTACTGCCACGGAATTTAAAACGATTGAGTACAAAGGCAATCATCGAGCCGAGCAAGGTCGCGCCAACGATAGATACCACCAGAATAAAGGCGGTATTGCCAAAGCCAAGTAGCATTTTGCCATCGACAAAGGCTTTCGTGTAATTGCTAAAGTTGAACCAGTTGGTTGGCGGCATTAGCGGGCTGGTTGCCGCATATTCCTGCTTTGTTTTGAAGGAAGCAAAAAAGACGACGATGATTGGCAGCAGTGCAGCCAGCGCACCGAGGATCAGGGAAGCGTATTTGAGAAATGACATCGTTGAGTATTTGAGTGTATGCATAAGTTAACGATCCTCCTTGATCAGGGTGCGCTGTAGAAGCGTGACGAGAATGACGATAAATAGCAGCACAACTGCCAGTGCCGAAGCCAGTCCCAGCTTGCTGTATTTGAACGCCAGATTAATCGTCTGAATAACAAAGGTTTCACTGCCATTCGAGCCATCCACCATAATGTATGGAATATCAAAGGCACTAATCGCACCACTGATTGCCAGAATGATATTCAGCTGCACGATCTTTTGAATACTTGGCAAAATAATATGACGGAACTGATGCCAGCGATTCGCTCCATCAATGTCTGCCGCTTCATACACATCTCGGTCAATCGAGGAGATCGCACCGAGGAAAATGATAAAGTTAAAGCCCATATAGCGCCATACCGATGCTCCGGCAAGCGAATAGTTAATAATATTCGGATTCCCCAGCCATAGCTGTACATACTGACCTAAGCCCAGTGCGTGTAGCAGCGTATCGAGCGTACCATCTGGACGGAAAAAGAATAAGAAAATAAAGCCAATCGCGACTCCATTCAGCATGTAGGGGAAAAACAGCACACCCTTGAATAGATTTTTGAAGCGAACGCTAAAGCTAAGAATCGTTGCAAAATAAAGCGCCAAGCCCATCTGTACAAAGGTAGCAAAGAAATAGTACAGACTCACCTTAAATACCGAAAAATACTCTGGCTCGGTGAAGATGCGGGTGTAATTTTTGAAGCCGATATAATCCATATGCTTGCTGTAGCCATTCCAATCGGTAAAGCTGTATTTGAACATATTGATTACAGGCAAGTACGAGAACACAATTAGCAATAATAGCGGCAATGCCGAGAAACCAACGATAATAAACTTGCGCTGGTTTGCATAACTAAGATTAGAAAATTTCAACTTCACGACCTCCAGCCTGGCTCACATGTGCATGCACAGGCAGACGGAAAGAACGGAAAAGGGCGGAACGCCCTCTCCGTCATGCTCCGCTGCTCGTAGCCGTTTTATTGTGCAACCGCTGCTCTGGCTTTTGTCCATGCCTCATTCAGCGATTTCATAATGTCATCGTACGATTCATTCGTATTCCCGATTGCCGCTTCGATGATGCGCTTTTTGAAGTCAGGCTGCCACAGACCGATTTCGCCTTCTTTATCGATCTTATCGACAAGTCCCTCTTCACCAGCTTTGGCAGGCGTGATCGTTTTAAATTCAACGCCATCCTTTTCGTACTCCTTCAAAATCGCAGGCAATGCTGCACCTTTCGCCGGGCTGATGCTGCCCGCCTGCTCTACCGCATAATTAGACTTATTCGTAAACCAGTCCACCCATGCACGTGCAGCCGCTTTGTTTTCACTATTCACATTAATCGCCAGATTATAGTCAGCCGCGAGCGGTACAATCACCTTGGACGCATCGGTTGGGAATGGCATAAAGCCGATGTCATCCTTGTTCGTTGCCAGCCCTTTTACCTGATCGATTGCCCAGGAGCCGAGCACCATCGTGGCAATCTTGCCGTTTGCTAGGTCGGCTTTGGAGGTTTCCCAATCGGTTGTCGTCGGGTCTTTTTCGATCAGACCATTTTTGGCAGCATCGTACATCACTTTGTACAGATCATAATGCGGCTGACCGGATACAAAGTTATCATTTGACGCAGGCTGCTTAATATTCACATAGTCTGGATCGCCAGCTACCGTTGTCAGATCGGCTTCCCACTGAGTCAGCGCCCAGCCAGAAGCATAATTTGTATAGAGCGGCACGGCCTGCGTCTTGGCTTTCACCTGCTGCAAGGCGGTCATGAATTGCTGAGGTGTTTTCGGGATTGTCGTAATGCCTGCTTGCTTGAATACGGCTTTGTTATAAATGATTCCCGAATATGTAATGGCCACCGGGATGCCGTACACCTGATTATCCACCATCCGTTCCTCAATGCCTGTATATTTCTCCTTCATTTCATCGTAGGAACCGAGCGGCTCGAAGAAATCAGGAATGTCCTTGATCGGGATACTGGTCGGAATGAGCAGTACATCTCCATAATCCTTCGTGCTCATCCGTACTTTGATCTGACCCTCGTAATCCGATAATGCTTCAAAGTTAACCTTTACATCCGGATACAGCTTTTCAAATTCCTTGGCGTAATCTTGAAAGACCGTATCTACGATATCTGTTCGTTGTGTAATGACTGTAATCTCGCCAGCAATCTTAGTTGGATCATTATCAGCTTCTGAGCTACTGCTACTGCTACCGCACCCGCTAAGGAGCGAAGTGGCGAGAACAGCGGCTACTGCACCGATTATCCATTTGCGCATTTTCATATTAATCCCCTTTCCTATGCTGTTACTTAATTTAAACTAATCGATTAGGTTACAAATGGATTCTATAATGATAGCGCTTTCTAGTCAATATCTATTTTGCATCTTTATTTATGATCCCTTTCGTTCTGCTTCTTTATTTTTCAATTGACATTCCTTTTACAGTGTTATTATATTGGATTATAAAGTAAACGATAAAGTTATGAATGAGGGTGTGCTAGTGACAATCCTATCAACCGAGCAACTACGCGCTGAAATCAAGCAGGAATGGCTGGAGCATATCCTTCCCTTCTGGATGAAGCTCAGAGATGAGCAGTATGGTGGATACTATGGAGAAGTGAATTATGAGCTGGAGCATAGGCGTGACTATCCGAAGGGTGGCATCGCTACGGCGCGATTACTCTGGTCGTTCGCAGCTGCTTATCGAGTGACTGGCGATCCACAGCTTGCCGAGCATGCGCATCATGCGTATCGCTTTTTAACCGGAGCGCTGATGGATGAGCAGCATCAAGGAATCTACTGGTCGGTCGATTATACAGGTCAGCCACTGGATACACGTAAGCATGTATACAATCAGGCTTTTGCGGTTTATGCGCTCAGCGAATACTATCGTGCTACTGCGGTAGAAGCTGCACGGGAGCAGGCGATCACCTTGTTTCATTTGATCGAAACGACGGGGTATGATGCGACTATCGGAGCGTATCGGGAGGAATTTGACCGCTTCTGGCAGGAGCAGCCAAATGAGATGCTCAGTGAAAATGGCGTGATCGCGGATATTACGATGAATACGCATATTCATGTATTGGAAGCCTATACGACACTTTACCGAATCTGGCCGAACGCCGAGGTTAAGGCTGCATTGGAACGTCTGCTGCTTATTTTGCGAGAGCATATGTATGATGAGCAGAAGCGCCGTTTGAATGTATTTTTCGATCGGAATTGGAATTCGTTAATCGATCTCACGTCATTTGGACATGATATTGAAGCAAGCTGGCTGATCGATGATGCGATGTGTGTGATCGATGGTGAGCAGCCCTCCTATGTGGATATGGTCATAGGTCTGGCTAATCGCATAGCAGAATATGCTATTCAAGCGGATGGCTCACTCATGAACGAGCAAGAGCAGGAGCATATCGACACGACACGCATCTGGTGGGTACAGGCCGAAGCGATGGTTGGATTCTACAATGCGTATCAGCGTACCGGCGATCCCGCTTTTCTGGAAAAGGTTGCTGGACTATGGAGCTATACTCGTAACTATATGATTGATTCACGCCCGGGTAGCGAGTGGTTCTGGTCAGTTGGAGATGACGGGCAACCCGGCACACGCGAGATTGCCGGCATGTGGAAATGCCCTTATCATAACAGTCGCTTTTGTATTGAACTTCTAGAGAGGATGAATGAGCAATGATTCATGAGCAATATGCTGTCTATGCAGCCAGACAAAAGGAACTGATCGAGCGTAGTAATGGAGTGGATTCATCATTTTATAATGGTATCTATGAGCGGTATCGTTATCCTGTACTCACACGCCATCATGTGCCGGTGCACTGGCGCTTTGATTTGAATAAAGAGACGAATCCGTTATTTCTGGAGCGACTTGGGGTCAATGCAGCGCTGAATCCAGGTGCGATTTATCATGAAGGGAAGTATATTCTCGTCTCGCGTACAGAAGGATTGGATCGTAAATCCTTTTTTGCACTGGCGGAGAGTGACAATGGAATCGATGGGTTCCACTTTGTCGGCAAGCCGCTCGTCTGGGACGATATCGATCCAAATGAAACGAATATGTATGATATGCGACTCGTCAAGCATGAGGATGGCTGGATCTATGGCATCTACTGCTCCGAGCAAAAAGATCCGACAGCACCAGCGCATGATACGTCGAGCGCAGTTGCACAGGCAGGTCTGGTACGTACCCGTGATCTGAAAACATGGGAGCGTCTGCCTAATATTACGACGTCCTCCCCTCAGCAGCGCAATGTCGTGCTACATCCTGAATTCGTTAATGGTCAATATGCCTTCTATACTCGTCCACAGGATGGCTTCATCTCTACCGGCTCTGGCGGCGGCATTGCGTTCGGCTACTGCGAGGATATTACGAATCCAGTTATCGATCATGAAACGGTCATTGATGAGCGCCGTTATCATACCGTCTATGAAACGAAAAATGGTCAGGGCCCCGCTCCGATCAAAACAGATCGCGGCTGGATTCATATCGCCCATGGGGTGCGTAATACAGCCGCAGGTTTGCGCTATGTGCTGTATGTGTTTGTAACGAGTCTGGATAATCCAGCTGAGATTATCGCGAAGCCAGGTGGACATTTTATCGCTCCCTATGATGCCGAGCGTGTTGGCGATGTGTCGAATGTCATTTTCTGCAATGGTGCGGTGGTGAACGAGCAGGGTCAGGTGTTCATTTATTATGCATCCAGTGATACCCGGATTCATGTGGCAACGACAACGATTGAGCGACTGGTTGATTATGCCTTCCATACGCCTGCTGATCCACTGCGTTCACTTGATTGTGCAAAGCAACGGGGCGAGCTGATTGAGCGTAACGAGCAGCTACTTGCCTCCACTCTTGCTCCGGCTGAATAGGATGCTTGCCGTACCGTAAGTCGCCATCTCTTTATTAGTAGATAGCGAAACGTTATACTGTTGTTATTATCGCAAGCGTTGAACGGCATACGCACTGCTCTGGATCTATTCCAGTAAGCGATACGTATGCCTGGCTGCGGACGGCAGTTAACCTAGACAAGCCCAGGAGATGAGAAATGAATAAAAATATCACCATGCGCGATATTGCCCTGAAAATGGGAGTTAGTAGTGTTACCGTATCCAAGGCATTAAACGATAAGGATGGCGTGAGCGATGAGCTAAAAGAAAAGATCAAGCTTGCTGCCTGGGAGATGGGCTACCGGATCAATTCGGTTGCCAAATCGATGCGTGAAGGGCTTACGTATAATGTAGGCGTTATCATCCCCGAGCGATTTACCGATACGACACAAACCTTTTACCTGCGTTTGTATCAGGAGATTGCAGTCGCTCTCCAGCAGCATAATTATTATGGCATCCTGCACATTTTAAGTCGTCAGGACGAGGCTCAGCTTAATCTGCCTCGTATCTATCATGAGCAAAAGGTCGATGGCTTTATTATGCTCGGTCAGGTGAGCAAGGAATATATCGAGATTATCGAGCAGATTGAGCAGCCGAAAATGTTTCTCGACTTTTATGATGAGCATTCCGATATCGATGCGATCATCACAGATAACTTTTACGGTGCTTATGAGCTGACCAATTCACTGATTCGTCAGGGACACCGTGATATCGCTTATGTCGGCAATCTGTACTCTACTAGTAGTATTCAAGATCGCTTTCTCGGCTACTACAAATCGTTACTGGAGCATCGTTTAGAGCTGAAGCCACAGTGGATTGTAAGCGACCGCGATGAGCAGGGCACCTTTCTGGAGCTAGAGTTGCCCGATCCGATGCCGTCTGCCTTCGTATGCAACTGCGATCAGGTTGCGCACCTGCTCTTACAAAAGCTGCAAGCTAAAGGCTACAGCGTACCCGCAGACTGCTCTGTCGTCGGGTTCGATAATGATATCTATGCCACTTTATCCGAGCCCCATCTGACTACCGTAGAGGTCGATATTCACCAGATGGCATTTACAGCTGTCCAATCAATGATCAAAAAAATCCGCTCACCCGAAACCCGTTTCGGTCGCGTACTCGTTCAAGGCAAAATCATCTATCGCAACTCTGTACAATCATTACTGTAAGCTATAGACCGTACATCTTTATTTAAAAACCATCTGCCCTCCCGATTACAAACGTAGTCGGCAGGTGCAGTTTCAATGGATGGAAAAATAGCATCATGTATATCCGTTAAAAGCATACAGATTCTAGAAGCACAAAGATTATAAAAGCTCAAAGCTGTACAAGCCCAGAAATGAAGATCATTCAACTTAAAAACGCGGCCTGCTTGATGAGGAGTCGCTATATTTTTCAACGCTTTTTACTGTATAATATTTCTTTTATTTATATAAAATGGGTTAAATTCGAACTCATTCTATTTTGCAATCTGGATTTTTGATTGTCCACGTTCAAAGTTTAATTTTCTTACCACCCTAGCATGATTTTAGCCTTGCGAAGCGCATGGCTGGCCAGCCTGTTTGCACTATGCATATGCAGCGCTGCCGCAGGTTAAAATAAATAAAACCAACAACCGGAGGCTGATGTATGAAAAAGCGATTAAGCAAGGGAATACTGTCGACCTTAGTGTTTATGTTAGCGATGTATGGATGGGCTGGACTGACTGGTCAAGCTTCAGCTGCTACAGGTTTTTATGTAAGCGGTACCAAATTATACGACTCTACAGGCAAGCCATTTGTGATGCGTGGTGTGAATCATTCCCACACCTGGTTCAAAAATGACCTGAATGCAGCGATCCCTGCAATTGCCAAAACAGGCGCCAACACGGTACGTATCGTATTATCGAATGGCGTGCAGTACACCAGAGATGATGTAAACTCCGTCAAAAATATCATCTCTCTCGTCAACCAGAACAAAATGATCGCAGTACTGGAGGTTCATGATGCAACAGGCAAGGACGATTACGCTTCGCTCGATGCCGCAATCAACTACTGGATCAGCATCAAGGATGCGCTGATCGGTAAAGAGGATCGCGTTATCGTCAATATTGCCAACGAATGGTATGGCACATGGAATGGAAGCGCATGGGCAGATGGCTACAAACAGGCGATTCCAAAGCTCCGTAATGCGGGTATAAAAAATACGCTGATTGTTGACGCAGCCGGCTGGGGTCAATATCCACAATCGATCGTTGATTATGGACAAAGTGTATTTGCAGCGGATTCGTTAAAAAATACGGTTTTCTCGATCCATATGTATGAGTATGCAGGTGGAACCGATGCGATGGTCAAAGCCAACATGGAGGGCGTACTCAATAAAGGTCTGCCACTGATCATTGGTGAATTTGGCGGACAGCACACAAATGGAGACGTGGATGAGCTGGCGATCATGCGTTACGGACAACAAAAAGGAGTAGGCTGGCTCGCCTGGTCCTGGTACGGCAACAATAGTGATCTGAGTTATCTCGATCTAGCGACAGGTCCAAATGGTAGCCTGACCACGTTTGGTAATACGGTGGTAAATGACACCAACGGTATCAAAGCCACCTCCAAAAAAGCAGGTATTTTCCAGTAAATCGATAACCTGATCAAGCTGAACTGGGATGTTGTATCAAAATATATCGATCTTGCTGAACGCTGTAGCATTTAAAATAGATCGATCCTATAAAGCAGTAGCTACGATATAAATCGACGCAAATCGAGAGTCATCGCTTGAAAATAGCGGTGGCTCTTTGTCTTTGTGTTGGAATTTCGTTATGATGGATCATAATCAACGCAGACAACACCGAATCGGCAGGCTATAATAAGAGAGATTGGTTTACGAATTCCATCTTTGTTGCGGATCAAAGGAGGTTTATAATGAATATCCATCTATTGGATGCCAGTCATGCGGAGGCGTATCGGAAGCTACGACTGGAAGCACTGGAGCAATACCCGGAAGCGTTTGCTTCGAGCTATGAAGAAGAATCAGCATGGCCGATTGATCGCTTTCATAAGCGTTTAAGTGCAGAGGATAAATTCACACTTGGCGCATGGCTGGATGAGCTATTGATCGGTACAGTCACACTCATTCCAGAGCAAAAATCCAAGCTCAAGCATCGAGCGAACATCGTAGCGATGTATGTACGTCCAGAGCATCGCGGCTCCGGCATCGGTCGTCGGTTGCTTGAGCAGGCCATCGATCTAGCACGTGAGCTGGGCGGAATTGAGCAAATCTATCTGTCCGTGATGGCTCATAATGAGCCGGCAAAGCGTCTATACATGGCGCTCGGCTTTGAAGCCTACGGCAAAGATTGGCGTGCGCTTAAAATCGATGATGCTTATCACGATGAGGAGCTTATGGTAATGTTTCTCTAATCTGCATTTGTCTTAGATTCCTATCAAGATGATGGCAAGCAGCCAAAAGAACAGTATTGTTGACTTGAAACAGATCGTAGACATAGCTCCAATGTGACATGCCGTATTGCTGGGCGCAGGAATGCGGCTTCACATGGCACGATACCGTCGTACATAAATACAATTTGAGCGTTTAATCGATATCGGTGTTGGATTGTATACAGGATAGTGAACAAGTATGGTTAAGCGCTGGAACGTGTAATGGAACAGAACATATTACCGTATAAAATGACCTTGTAGTTCTTGTAGTTCTTGTAGTTCTTGTAGTTCTTGTAGTTCTTGTAGTTCTTGTAGTTCTTGTAGTTCTTGTAGTTCTTGTAGTTCTTGTAGTTCTTGTAGTTCTTGTAGTTCTTCTTAGCTCTTTTTAGCGCTCCTACTCTTCCTAATTCTTATCATTTATATAGTCTCCCCTACTTACTTCTTCTCAACTTGCTTCATCTGTTTACTCTACTCTTCTCTTCTCTACTTCCCCCTCTTCATCCAACTTCATTCATACACTCACACACTCGCCTTCATAACTGCAAAATTCCGCATTCCATATTATCTCCTACCCTTTCACTCATCCCTACTTCATTTCTGCTAAATCATTCCCCTTATTAAATTTCCTATATATTATATATTTGTATGTTATATGGAAAATCACTAATTTCCACATGAATTTATCTGTAATTTTTTAGGTGTTATTTAAATAATTAGTATGATATTTTATAAATCAGAAAGCGCTTTCAATATTAAAAATAACGATGCCAAAGGAGAATATGATGACTAAACGCAGGTACAAAGCTTGGTTTTCCTTCACTATGGCTACCGCACTGTTACTCTCTCTTCTTCCTGCTTCTTTCACCTCCGCAGCGAGCGTGGAAGAAACGGATCAGCCGCAAACTGCTGTCGCTGCTGCGGCTAACATGCAGTCTTATGTCGATGCAATGCAGCCGGGCTGGAATCTGGGGAACTCACTCGACTCTGTCGGTGCAGATGAAACGGCATGGGGCAATCCGCGTGTCACGCAATCCCTGATCAAACAAATCGCCGCGCAGGGCTACAAAAGTATTCGTATTCCTGTAACCTGGGATTCCCACATCGGTGCTGCTCCTAACTATACCATCGATGCTACCTACTTGAATCGTGTGGAAGAAGTCGTGAACTGGGCATTGAATGAGAATCTGTACGTCATGATCAATGTGCACCACGACTCCTGGGTATGGATTAGTAAAATGGAATCTCAGCACGATGCGACACTGGCACGTTATAATGCCGTCTGGACGCAAATCGCGAATCGCTTCAAAAATACATCCACCAAGCTGATGTTTGAAAGTGTGAACGAGCCTCGCTTCACAGATGGTGGTACAACGGATGAAGGCAAGCAGCAACAGCTACTCGATGAGCTGAATGTGTCCTTCCACAGCATTTTGCGTAGCTCCGGTGGGCAAAATGCGACACGTCCACTCGTCCTGTCCACACTCGAAGCATCGCCAACACAGACTCGTATGACGGCGCTATACAATACAATGACCAGGCTGAATGATAGCAACCTGATCGCCACTGTGCATTACTACGGCTTCTGGCCATTTAGCGTCAACATCGCTGGTTATACCAAATTCAATAGCGAGGTACAGCAGGATGTAACGACTACATTTGATAATGTGTATAACACCTTTACTGCGCGTGGCATTCCAGTCATTCTGGGCGAATATGGTTTGCTCGGATTTGATAAAAGCACCGGTGTGATCGAGCAAGGCGAGAAGCTGAAGTTTTTCGAGTATCTCGGCTATTACACCAAGCAAAAGAAAATCGCTACGATGCTGTGGGACAATGGACAGCATTTTGGACGCACTAGCTTCCAATGGTCAGACCCAGAGCTGTTCAATATGATTAAAACAAGCTGGAATACACGCTCCGCGACTGCGGATAGCGATCTAATTTACCTGAAAAAAGGAGCAACTGTGACAGATAAACAGATTAATCTGAATCTGAATGGCAATCAGTTCTCCTCCCTGAGTGCAGGCAATACGGTACTGCAACAAGGGACAGACTATACGATGAACGGTAATGTACTCACGATCAAGGCAAGCCAGCTTTCCAAGCTTACAGCTTCCGGTCAGCTCGGTACAGCAGCTACATTAACAGCTAAGTTTAACAAGGGTGTGGACTGGAAGTTCAAGGTTATTCTGTACTCTACACCAAAACTGTCGAGCACACAGGGCACAACAAGCTCGTTCAGCATCCCAACTACATTTAACGGTGATCAGCTGGCGACGATGGAAGCGACCTATGCTAACGGCGGCAACGCTGGCCCACAAAACTGGACATCCTACAAAGAGTTCGAAACAACCTTTAGTCCAAATTACAGCGGCAACTCGATCAAGCTCCAGCCTGCCCTGTTTAACGAAACACAGGACGGTGTCGTTAACCTGAAATTCTACTTCTGGAGTGGTGAAACCGTGACGTATAAAATCACAAAAAACGGTAGCAACGTAACCGGAACCGCTTCTTAATTCGATTATGCTAAAAAAAGCTCGCACCCGTCAGATTCGATGGGTGCGAGCTTTTTGCAATGCTAGCAGGTGATCATGGTAGACGTTAGCGCAATTACAGGGAATCCGCTTCCAGCTCAATCTGCTGTACCGTTTTCACCATTCCACCAAAGCCTCGTGACGCCTGTGCGATAAACGACAATACGGTATCACTCCAACCATATACATAGAAGGTATTCAGATCCTCCGGTGGTGTCATCGCGCTACGATAAGGTGCGATATCGATAATGAACGCTTTCGCATCCCGATTGACACTATGACGATACGTTTGCAGTTCTCTATAAAATGGACTACCTGTATTTTGCTGCTCATCCGTAATCATAATGATCTGGTCAACCTTGTACTTTTGACGGATCAGCTCGCGCACTGGCGCTCCTGTATCTGTACCGCCACGTGCATGAATGCGTTCGGCTTGCTTCATAATACTCTCATTATGGGAAGGACAGGCATCCTGTACCAGTGTATCAAATGTCCAGAATAGCGAGTTACCGCTCGTTTTTTTATACAGCGCAAGTGCAAAGATCGAGCCGGTCTGCAAATATTCTCCACTCATCGAACCGGAAATATCGAGAAAAATAGCCGTTCGTCCTGGCATGCTTGGCAAATTATTAAAGCTTAGCTCTACCGCCTCGGCAAGAATATCACGCAGCTCTGGCAGCTCCATCTCACGGTAGGCACGTGCAAAGCGGAATGGTAAAATTTTCGCCTTACGCAATGCTTCAATATCGTGCAAACGAGAACGGATATAGTCAATATGTTGTGTTTTCAGCTTGCGTGCTTTGTGTGTACCTGTCCCGTTGAATACACCCTGACGATGCAATGCATTCAGATGACGTAGCAGTGCAAAAGCAGGCATTTGCTGCATGAGTTCAATCCAAACGCGTCGGCTCGGTTGAAGTGTGCTTGTGACCGTTTCGTAGGGTAGCTTACCTGCACGAATCTGTTGCAGGCGTTCCTCGTCTGTTTTTGCCTGTTTGAGCTGTTCCAGTGCTTGTAGCTGTGGAAAGCCTGTCAAATCGGCGTTCTGTCCGCATAAATAGCGATATAGCTGGCGTTGCTGCTCATTCTGCGGCTTTGGATGGGCAGTCGCGATGACATCGCCAAGACTGAAGCCACGACCGCGACCATTGTATTTGAGCGCCCAGTATTCGCTAACTCCAGCTAGGAAACGGTTCACCTGACGCTTCACCGCACGTCCTCCCTGTCCACGTCCCATCCCACGTAAAATGGTCAGAAAATCAGCCAGATCCGACGGAATACGCACAACGCGGTCAAATACAGCGGCAAATAGATCAGGACGTGCTTTGGACAATAATGCTAATCCGAATAAGGGCTGCATCCGCATAAAGCCTTCGTTACGAGCAAATACTAATGCACGTGCCATAAACTCGGCATCCAGCTCCAGCATCATCTCATGCATGCTACGGGCTTCAGCAATAAGCTGATTGCTATCCGCATAAAATGTATTGGCAAATGTATTGGTCATCAGGAGCTGAATGTACTCCTCTTCTACGCTGCGATTGTAAGCTTTATACCCTTCACGGTTAGAGATGGATGGGGTTGGACGGTCGAATAATTTTTTAGCCTGGCTCATGATCGTTCCTCCTTTTTTACGGGTGTTGGATTGGTTCGTTTACGTTAGGTAATTGATGCTGGTGCCGATTCTGGTGCTTATCGTTGTTCATAATCATACTTATGTTGTTGATATTCACACTTATCATGGTAGGGCTTGGTTGGATTACTTTCTTGATTGTGTTACTTTATGGGATGCCTTGCAGATTCTATCCGTTGATGATGTGCAGGCGAGCTGGTCATCGCAAGCTGATCATTATAGCGTTCGGTTCATGCTCATTTCATACTCAGGATGATGAGAGGCATTTCTGTATAGTGGATGGCGGGCGTTCTATTTACTTCGTTTACAGCTTGGTATGTGCTTATTTGTATTTGCTACTTTTTCTTAATAGTTACTCTTTTTTAAAATTCTTTTATACGTTGTTACTAGAACTATAAATGGTATAATTTATTCCTCGTTATGATATTTGGTAGTGTTACTTATGTGCCATGCTATACAGGCTACAACTCATCCACTATACAGAAATACTCTGATCCTACATGCTATAAAATCATATCCGAGGAAAAGGGTGGAAAGGTTTTTTACCGCTCTACCACTGAGCTATTCCGCCATGAACGGCGGAAACCGGATTCGAACCGGCGACCTGTCGATTAGATTCGAAGTAACCCTTCCAGGCGCCTCGGATATGGATGTATTATTTTTCAAAGAATATAGAGTGAAGCTCGTAACACTTGAGGTTCATAATGGTAAGGGACATATCCGAGGAAAGTGGTGAAAAGGTACGGTACCGCTCTACCACTGAGCTATTCTGCCATGAACGGCAGAAGCCGGATTCGAACCGGCGACCGGTCGATTAACAGTCGAAGTAACCCTTTCAGGCGCCTCGGATATGTGAGTCAGTACACTGTGTGGTGCACTGTTCCTTTGTTGAACCAATCTTCTCATGGATGGGATGACAACAACAGGGCGAAAGTATGGCGAATTGCTAATTGTATAAAAAAGATGAAATATAGACGGCTTCATGTTCTATAATCTGGAGTCGTCGGATTTCTTCTACAGGCAAAGCGTCATTCAAACTGTACCAGTTCGCCTCGCATCAAGTCGGCTATTGATGTGGACTAGCTACTTTGTCAATTGATGCTACAATATAACAGTAGCTTAATAAAGCAGTGCAGATGTAAAAGCAAGATGTGCAAGTTAGGAGGCCAATCATCATGGCAAAAGAAAGCTTTGATAAAGAAATTCAGTTTCTCCGTCTGCTCGCGTTAACTGGAGATGCGTTTGATCGTCAGCAGTTTGCTGGGCGACTGGGGATTTCTGTACATACATTTGATAAAACGATTCGGCGGCTCAAAGAACTCAATGGTGAGAATGATCTGACCGAGCTATTCGGATACCGCTATACAGATTCTGCTGAGCCAGCGCTAATGTTTTTATTCCGTGCCAAATCGATGAAGGAATCGGAAAGTCGCCGCCTTCCCATTCTGCTGACTGCATTACAGCAGCAAGCTCATACAGCATCCGAGCTACTGGAGTTATGCGATGAACAGCTTGCCGATTATGCCGCAGCACCACCAGATGAAAAGACGATTCGCTCTGATCTGCGATATCTGGAGGAAATCGGCGTGGTACGTCGTGAGCCAGGTGGACGACCGTATCGCTACCGACTGAATCATGATCTGATCGAGCAGCTATCTGTGGACGAGCTACTGGATCTGTATGAATTTGTCGATGTGATGGCGCATACGCGTATTCCATCTGTACAGGGCTACCTGCTACGCGATAATCTGAAAATTGCTCTACGCGCAGCTATTTCCGAAACGGATTGGGATGACGCGCTGTTAGAGCCATTTTGTTATCGCTACCATTATGAAGCGCGCATTCTGGATGAAGCTCATCTCTCTGCGCTATTGAGTATGGTGGAACAGCAGCGATACGTCTCCTTTCAATATTATTCGCCCAGTCGTAAACGCACCTATGGGGCGCGCAGTACGAATCCGCTATTTAGTAGTGGACAGGAGCAACTGCGTAAGCGTGTCTTACCCGCACGCATCATTTACGATCATCAGTATGGACGCTGGTATCTGCTCGGTACACTTGAGGGTGGACGAATCGTCAAATTTCGAATGGATGGAATCGTTGATATTGCTGGAGAGGAAGCAGTTGAATCCACTCTATTTCAGGAGCGTCGCGCTCGTGTCGATAGCAAAATTCGTTATAGCTGGCTCGTGGATACAGGTGATATGGTCAAGGTAAAGGCTCGCTTTTTCAAGCCAGACACGCAGTATGATTTTATTCGTGAACGGGTAGCTATGCAGGGACAATGGGGCAGCATTACGGAAGAGGATGAGACAAGCTTTATATTTGAGATTGAGGTAAATGGTTGGGTGGAGATTCGACCGTGGCTACGTAGCTTTGGCTCCTCCTGCGAGGTACTGGAGCCTGTTGGGCTGCGTAACTCATTGATTGAGGAATGGAAGGAGCTGGCTGGTTACTATGAATCCATTTGAGAAAATTTTCAGTTATCAGCTTGCTTCCCGGCTGGAGGAGCAACAGATTTTCACACTGACCTCACAGGAGCGATCCTGGCTCAAGCTGATGCTGTCCAGTACGGCGGCGGAGCTGGCATTGGACGAATCGACACTGAATCGTTTGCAGCAACGATTGGAGCGCGATGAGGTGCCGAGTGTACATGAGGTTATCGTCGAAAAGGCAGCTTCCAGCCAGCATACCGATTTCCCTGAACTGCTTATTCCACTTCGTCGAATCATGCGGAAGCGGCAAGGCGTTCTACTCCAGCGTCATAACAAATACGGGCAACATATGAATCCAGAGCTTGGTGTACCCTGGAAGCTCGAATATTCGGCAGCACGTCAGGAATGGTATATGTACTGGTTCAACCTGCACCGTTCTGCACCGATGACAACGCGTCTCAAGCATATGTATAAAGTCACCGAACAATCAATAACAAAGCAGCAATATGATGCGGTCAGCCAGCGAATGGAGCTACATATGCAGACCGAACGGCATGAGATCGCGATTCAGGTGTTGCCTATTTACAACAAGGAGCTTACACGTATTTTGCATGCCTTCTCCTGCTTTGATAAACGCGTGCGCTTTGATGAACAGGAGCAGTCCTATTCAATCTATGTGCGATTTACGAATAGCGAACGGGAATATGTGCTGAATCGCCTGCGCTTCCTCGGCAAACGCGTCCAAATTATAGAGGGCGATGATTTCAAACAGCGTATGCAGGACACTGCACTTCGTGCACTGTCACGTTATGGAGTTACACCTGTGCCTGTACCCGATGGGGATGAACGGTCAGAGTCTAATGAGCAGAAATGGTCGGAGTCTGATGCACTGTCCACAGCGGCTACAGATTCATTGCATGATGAGAAATAGATGAATCGATGCGGCATGAACTGAACAGTGAAGGCAGGCTTGTATTAGGATGCTATAGGATAGCACGGAGAATGCGTTAAGATACGTAGGATCCATATCTAAGATATCTGTTCTGCGCTAGAGTCGATCTGCGCAGAGATAAATTGCCATACTTATTCATACGCAGGCACAGCCGACCATGGGAAAACGATACATTTTCTTGAATGATCCGCTGTGTAGTCTTCCTTTGCAAAAGTGAACAGTGTCATACTGCTTTGTTTGGCGAATGTGAGCACATGAGTAATTAAAAATACTTTGTATGTACTGCACCCTTCTTTGCTTACAACGGAAAAAGAGATACGGCGATTATGTCCGTATCTCCTTTTGGTTATTCGTTAGGTGATTCGTTATTTGGGTTACACCAGCGCTAATTCGATTACACTAACGTTATTTCTATTGCAGTAGCGTTATTTGTATTGCAGTAAAGTTATTTCTACTGCATCCATGTTATTTTGCATTGACCCTTTCACATCGCCATTTTTGCATAAGCTGCCAGACGGAAGAAGTTTCCGATCCATTCCTTCGGCTCTGGCTCAGACGGCTGAAAGGTATACTGACGAATATGCTCCGCTTGTCTGGTTAACAGCTCTACCAGTGTCTCCATACCTAACCGCTTGGCAGAACGGATCAGACGCTCCAGCTCTGGCAGATCGTCCAGCCGCAGCTGTGCCAGACCACGTAGTAATACACTATCCAACCACGAGGTCAGCTCGGATAGTAGTTGTTCGGCCGGATTCATGACACTACCTCCCTACGCCTCTATCTAGTCTATATTTATAATCTATACCCATCGCATGCTATCGATCATTAAATATAATCACACATATATGCCTTACCGATCATTATTATAGCTACTCGAGTAGAGCACCGCTACCTAATCAAGTCTCTACAACTGATCTAGCAGCAAATTCAGCATACGATCTTCTTGCAGAAAGCTAATCGGGTAAAACTGACGTCCATCTGTCTGCACAAGGGCTCGGAAATGCTCCAGCTTACGAATCGCTTCACTGCGCTCCACACGCTGTAGCTGCTGGCGCCATTCGGGATGATCAAGCAGTGTGAATTCTAGCAGCTCTCCTGCTTCGGTTATCACGTTTATTTGTGTAGTTTGAGATAAACGGTCGAATTGGATAGACTCCACTTGAGCGATAGCTAGCATTAATAGCTGTCTATTATTTTCACCAAACAAAGATGGCTGTATAGCTAGTGTTATGGTCGCACTCACCATAGAATCAGCATCAGCATTCAGTTCATAGGAAGCAAAATCGAGAGTCTCTACCGGCTGACGTGGCTGTTCTTCCAGAGCTCCAACCTCTCCTGTCGACAAACGATGATCTCGATTGATCTTCACCATACGGAATGACCACTGTCCACGAACGAATCGCTGTAACGACAAGGCATGGCGCCATGCTACAGACTGTTGATACTGTTTTTCATAATTAAATGTAGTGGATTCATAATATACCGGACGCGTATCCGTATACGTGTAAATACGCCGCTCAGCCGCACTATATAAATAGCAGGTAATGCCCCGATATCCCGACCGCGTTTCCCAGGGCTCGGCACCGATGCCGTACAGGTCGAGCTGTGCTACCGCATAATATTTGCTACGGAAGCTCCCTGCCAAACGCGCACGCTGAGCAGCACCAATCTCCTGCTGCCATGCTTCCAGAGAAAGGTAGGCTTCCATCAGACGTGTGCGCAAAATTCCTATTTGAAAACGCACATGGCGAGCAAAAAACAACTCCAGCTCTCCCTGAATCCCGCGTAATAGTAGCTCCAGATTAGGCATCCCTTCACTTCGCGCTGTAATCGCCAGCGTTTCCAGACGAGCAGTAACCGTTTGTGGTAATCTTGCCAGTCCGGTTAGTAGCATTTCACGAAATAGTTGCTGGGCTTCCTCAAGCACCCGCGGATGATTGGAGAACATGTACATATGCTGTTCTAACGATAGCTGGTCATCGATCCCGTGCTGCTGACGATAACGAAGCAGTGCCTCCAATCGATAAATGGGGGCATCCTTTGTTTTCACAGAGCACAGCGCAGCTGCTAGATCAGCCTTATCACGTTGAAACGAAACATCAACCCCTGTACGCTCTAAACGTACTGTCAATAATGTATCGTGTATGACCTTAATTGACTCCTCTAGCCCAAGTCGAAAATCCACTTCCTCCAGCTGGGCATGAGTAAAGCCGCTTAATAGCTCCGATAATGGCTCATCTGTCATCCAGGCAAATCCGTTGGAAACGGAGGCTGGGTTTGCTGGGTTTGCTGGGTTTGCTGGGTTTGCTGGGTTTGCTCGTTCTGATGGATCGGCGGTATCCGATTGATGTGCAGACGCGGTATCATTTGCGATATCTATAGTAGCTTCATTCTGCTCATCTTCGCCTTCTAAATGGGATGCATCCGACAATTTTTCAGCACCAGCACCAGCACCAGCACCAGCACCAGCACCAGCACCAGCACCAGCACCAGCACCGATCAAATGGTGACGCTGTTCATACAAAATAGCAATTAATATATGCTTACATAGTTGCTCAGCAGGACAGTTACAGGTGCATCGCTCTATATCGTCGGTCAGCTGCACGATATGCTCATCACTCAAAATGCATTGTACAGCTTCCTGCCCCGTCCACGTATATTGCACGGTTATCCCTTTATCGATATCTTTATTTGCCCGATTATAGAGCCCTTTGTTGGCGTACCGGATCAGATAATCCTCTGTACAGCCATCGATAAAAGTATTCAGGCGTGTCGTAAAGGACTCCATCCTCGCATTCACCTCCAGCGTCTATTCGTCTGCCTGTCCTGTCGCGCGCAAAATATCATATACGGTTTCACTAAACAAACGAGCTGGTACATCCTTCAGCAGCAAGCTAGTATCATTGGAATAATCCTTATACCATGTGCTTTTATCTTCAGTAGGCAGGAATCGCAGCCTTTCCAGCGTAACATCGTCCATACCTTCATAATAACTGATGCTGGCGCCACTGAATTCCAGCTCAGCCACAATACCGTCATACTGCTTGAACAATTCTCTGTAAAAGCCGCCATCCTCTGCACGTCCTTTGTACCAGCCATAGCGTTCCAATGCATTCGGGAAGCCAGTTGGTGAGTATTCCTCCTTGGGAAGGCCTGCCCACTCACGCTCGTTCTCCTGCTCCTCTTCAAGCGTATACGTACGGCGATCCAATTGCTTGAACGGCTGTACGATCTCATAGTCCTCAAGCTGACTTTTCCAGGCTGCAATCTGCTCACTTGATAGCTCTAATGGATGTACGAGACCAATCTGCATTTCATCCATCAGTTCGTATTCATCCTCATCAACGGTGTTAAACGTCCCATCCTCCATGTATCGGAATGTATCTATCAGCTCACCATTTTGATAGACGCCCCATACAAGACTAATCGCAAATTGACGCATGATAATATTATCTACAAATAACGCTTTCCATTCTTCACCTGTCCATAATCTTTGTTTGGATAGCGATTCCTCCAAACGCTGTGATTGTAGTGTTACCATCGTTTTGAGGTCTTTTTTGAGCTGTGTGAACGTAGCCTTGGCTGCTTTTGCCAGCTCGGGATCATCCTTCTGATTGGCAGCAGGTAGACTTTTAGCTGCTTTGCCTGTCTCTTCATTGATTACACGTAGCTGTAGATCCATTCCCACCTTAATCGTAAAGGTACGCTCGCCATAGCTAAGCTGCATTTCGCCCTTATCATTCAGACCAAGTGTAGTGACAAGGCGGTCAGCAAGCTGCTCTGGTGTCAGATTCATATTTTCAGCCGCAAGCTGGAGAGAGTCGATCGCCGCTGTTTTGACCTGACGATTTTTGATTGTACGAGATAGCTTATCGATGAGCATAAGTGCAGCTGGATCAGCAAGGTAGGCCAGCACACGTACCGATTCTGCGGCAATGGCACCACGGCTGTTCTCCGCCCACTCTTTAATCTGACCACCCAGTAGACTGATCAGACGACGATCACCGAATAGAGCTGCGAGGTATAGCACCCATTTCTCCTTCGCAGGTGCCCCCTGTTGAATCCATGCTTCCACCAGACCAGCGGATAGATCGGCCAGCGATGACGTCGATGCGTACTGCTCCACCTCACGCAGACGCTCATTCGGTGCACTATTGTAGTCGAGCGATTGCAGTAATAGATAGCGCTTGAGATTCGCATTATTCTCCAGCTTTTCTCCATTGATAGACGTTAGCTGGGGTAGCTGATCCACCGGTACCCACTCGATACTTTTCAGCTTTTTGACATCTGCGTGCTCTGCGAGTGCAGCATGAGCGACATCTGGAGTTTGATCCGCAGTATCAATCAACACTTGCAGCAAGGAACGGGACGCTTCGGACTTTTCTTTTTTCAATAACTCTTCAAAAATATTCCGTGCATCCGGCAAGCTACGAATGGCATTCAGTACCATTTCTTTAATGCTCGCCTTCTTCTCCAGCATATAGATAGCCGTATACAGCTCGGCACTCGCAAGACGGGCGAACTCCGAGCGGGCAAAGCCACTAATACGCTTAGAGCTATCTCCCATACCCAGACTGAGCACCTGAGCCACCTTCTTCGTATCCAGCGATTCTTTCAGTAACGTGTCAATCACAAGCTCACGTCCATCAACTAGCAGCTTGTTATATTGCTTCAGCACATGATCCACATCGCCTCGAATCAATGTGCGGTATTCCTGCTCTGGAATCCAAACATAATAATATTCCTGATGTCCTTGTAGCAATAGCATTTCACTCAGCAAATGATCCGTATCAATATCAGGATCATTCCGATAAGCTTCCAGTACCTGACTCCCTTTGAAAAATGGCGAACGATATAGATTAGATAGCACATTCATCGTAATCACATCCGGCTGTGTGATCAGAATAAAAAAGCGCTTTACTAATTCTGACTCAGCAGGCAAGTATGATAGTACATACATCATTTTAAATAGCTTCGGATCAGCGTTTTTCCCTGACCATAACATACGCATTTGTTGATCACGGTGCATACTATCTACTCTGAATTCGCCACGTAAATACTTTGCCAGCTTGTGTCCAGCACCATTGCTCTCGTGCTTATCCTCCAGCGCCTCAAGCACATATTGCTCCAGCAGGGTATTGTCCTGTTCCAGCTCTCCGATATCCATCAGCATTTTAAGAAGCAATACACGAATAAAAGCACTGTTACTGAGCTCATAAGCTCGTTTGGCACGCTTTGGATTAGCAGCTATCGCCGATCGGATGGCTTGCCATGCGACTGAATGTTGAGATTGCGTACGAATAAGCTCTAACAGCTCAAATGGCTCATCCAATGGTAAAATACCTTCCAAAGCCGTATTAGCTTTTGTATTGCGCGCTTCCAGCTGCATTAACGATTCACGAATCTCCAGTGGCAATGCTTCATGCAATGCGCGTAGTGTATCCAATATCGCTATAACTGTGGGGTCTTGCTGCTGGAGTAGCTGCGTTTTACCACCATATAGCTTCAGCAGGTAGAAAAAGACGATATTCACATAAGCTAGCACACGATAACGATCTTCACGTTTAATTTGACTCGCTACCTGAGCAAAGGGGTGCTCTGGAAACATTTTATTCCAGACTGCCTCGCGTCTTGCCTGTAGCCAGTCTTCCTTGAGATCCAGCTCACTTGGATTATCTTTACTTTGCGTTGTGGTCGGTAACAGAAATACCAATACTTTAGTCAGTTCATATTCAAATGTGGATTGATTGTGCGTCATCAAAGCTTGTAATAATGGTGGCAATTTATCGATCAATGTATTTATGTAAGCCGGATTATGCTTGCTATAGTAGCGCATTAATAACAAGAGTTGAACAGAGTGATCCAGGCGTGATACAAGCTCTGACTGGTGTTTAGGCTTGGCATCCGGTGCATAGAGATGACTTTTGGATATCAAAAATTCAAATGCGCGATGTATCACCTCTTCGCCACTATAACGAGCGATAAATCCAAGCACTTCCACTGCATGTTCTTCATTATGTTCTTCATTTAGAAGAGGTGCAGAATTCCCTGCCAATGTAGCATTCTTAATGCTTTCTCCTAGCATCATCTCCATCACATACCAGTTACCATAATAAAAATGATTCCAATCATTCGATACATATAGTACCAGAGCAGCAGCACGGTAGAAAGCATCCCCATATTTCTTTTTCGAAAGCTTCGATAACGTATCCATCGTGAGGTACGAGCGAATATTAGAACTCCGCATCATATCTGGCAGTTGATCCGTCTCACCTGTAATAAAATCGAGTATTGACTTGGAACGGTCAGTCGTTTTGGAATATTCCTCCGAGAAATAAGTAGCAAAGCGCTCTAATAAAGGATCAATCGTTTGAGAAAGAGACATGATATTTCCTCCTGTTATCAATAGGATAGGGTGATAGCTCATTTCGTATGAGCATGTTACCTTTTAATCTGAAATATAATCTAGAATAGAATTCATCCACTGGGTCATGTCGTTTAGAACTTAGAACTTAGAACTTAGAACTTAGAACTTAGAACTTAGAACTTATTAAAAATCTACGTACTTTCCTTGCAACATCAACCTGCTTAGGTATAAATGATTCTACAACTTCCCCTCCATTCATCTATATTGCTTACTACCGTATAATCTCACCAATCCATTCTGCTAGGCGATTGGGAGTAATCGCAGCCACATTCGCTCCCATATCCGTAAGCCTGCGTGCAGCGTTACGATCATACACTGCTGTGCCTTCATAATTAAGCGCGGGTAGTACAATCAAGCGGCTTCCTGCATCCAAAATATCCTTACATGCCGCATACATGCTCTGAATCGGATAACCTTCCTCCAGGTCGCTAACCAGCACGACAATCGTTCGTGCCGGATTCTCAATCAGCTTTTCACTATAGCGTAGCGCCTTGGCGATATGTGTACCGCCGCCAAGCTGAACACTCATCAGTAGATCAACCGGATCTTCAAGGCGGCCGCTCAGATCAACCACCTCGGTATCAAAAATGATCAGATGCGTTCGCAATGTCTCCAGTCGATAGAAGATACTCGCCATCACCGCGCTATAAATGACTGAATCCATCATACTTCCGCTCTCATCCACAGCGATCACAATATTCCAGCGATTATGCTGCTGTAGATTGCCATCAAAGTAGAGCTTATCAATAACGAGTCTGCGCCGATCACGATCATAATTTTTCAAATTACGTTGAATCGTTTTTTTGAAATTCAGATTGCGAAGCGAACGTGTACGACTCGCGGTATAGCGATTACGTTTCCCTATAATACTGGCTCGTACTTCCTGCTCTAGCTGGCGCCGAAGCTGCTCGACTACCTGCCTGACGATCTCACGCGCACTACGCAATATCTCGCCCTTCATGCGGCCTTTGAACTGCATAATATTTTTGAGCAACGCCATATTAGGCTCCATGGATTCTAATACCTTTTTATCAAATAAAATCTCACTCAAGCCATAGCGATCCAATGCCTGCTTTTCTAGAATTTCGACCGTTTCGCTTGGAAACAGGCGGCGCACATGATCCAGCCAGCGCGGCACCGTCAATTGCGAATCGCCGCACCCTCCACCACGTCCTCGCTCCCGGTATCCTTGCGCTTCTCCATATTCACGATCATATAGATAACCGAGCACCTCATCTAGCTCTTGATACTGAAAGTGGTCAGCGTCATAACTACCCCCACCGGCCTCACGGAGTGATTCCTCTGCTGCTTCACCGAGCAGTAAACGCCATCGATTCAGTGTCTGGCGATTCTCCTGCTCCTCAGTCCCCTGATCTGACGGATTCGTCATGCTGTTCCTCCTTTCTCCACCGAGTTCCTCAGCCAGCTACAGTAATCCCCAGCGTGCCAGCTCCTGTCGGATCGCCTTATCTGTCGCCTGTGCATGTAACAATACTTCCTCATCTAGCCCCGGTTCATCCAGTGCCTGCTCAGATTCACCCAATAGCTCCGCAGCACGCGTAGCAATCGTTCGGGTCTCGGCTGGTGTGAAGAAGGTAAATGCCATTCTTAGCTCGGGAATCATACGTACAAAGTCATCATGTGATAATCGTGCTAGCATACTATTCAGCTCGTTCAATAGCTCCTTATCATACAAAAAAGCATCTCGCGCCGCTGCAAATACACCCTGCAAGTAAGCAGCTGTATGCGCCATTTGCTGAGGCGTTCCGCGCATATAGCTTCTAGCTCGATCTGTGATCTCTGAAGCTGGCAGCATACCTGCTCGAGATAAGATCGCGACCGATACTCCTTCCAGAGAAGCAGGTAATCCCGTTCGCTCTAATAGCTCCTGCAATCGATCATATAGCGGCTCGGATGCAAAGCTGGCAGTACCTGTCATCGCGAGCATATGTAGCTGCTTGAGCGACTGCACAACCTGCGCCTGGTCATCCGGATGCACATGCTCCAGCGTATCCATAGCAGCTACCGTATGCTGATAGGCTTCCTCCAGCAGCTCTGGCAAGCCTGCATCGCCCTCTAAGCCTAACAACCGTCGATGCTCATACATACGCTCTAGCAGTACAAGTGCCTCGGATAAAGATAAAAAGCTACCATCCTGACGCAAAGCTCGCCGTGTATGCTGGAGCAATCCATCCACACTATGCTCCAATCCCATAAGCAATGCGCGCAATAACCAGCGTGTTGCCTGTCCGCTATGCTGCTCTGGAAGCTCTGCAACAATCGTTTCCAATCTTCGAGTCGCGGCGGCGGCGATTGTACCGCCATAGATCGAATTTTCAATCAAGCGTGCCTCGGTAAATGAAGAATACGAATACGTCCATGTCTCGCGCATCAGATTAATATCGCGATAAGCTACCCAATCGGGGCCGGATTCAAATACAGCTAGCTCTGTACCGAGAAAAGTCATGCAATGAAAAAGACGGCTGATCTGCCGATGTTGCGGACGCGTGTACAGATCAAGCACCTTTTTGTGTCGACCGGTAAATTGTAGCTTGAGCTTGCAAGCTGTTGCCTGCTTTTTAAAGTCCTCTACAATCGGGACAGCAAATGGATTACTTGCCACTTCGCCGATCTGGTTGCCTGTCAGTAGCTGCTGTAATCGTTGAAGGGGCTGTACAGCGACCAGCGTCTCTTCGCCTTTAATGAAGCAGGAGGTCACACCATCCAGTAGCTCATATACACTGCCCTCCGGCTTGCCGCGAATAGCAGCCAGACCTTGCAGCATACTATACGCTTCAATTGCATCGCTGGTGGACACTTCGGCTTCGCCTTGACGCAGCTCTTTCATTAATACCGATAACAAGCGAATCGCCGTCTGCTGTCCCGGCTGTGTGATGCCCTTTTGCATCCTCGTCCATACCTCATCATAGTAGGCAACATAGGGCATTCCGCTAGCATAGCCATTGAGCCGATCGGCTTCCTCGAAGGTGTATACCATCGGATAGATTTGCTCCTTGATCGGCTTGGCTGGCTGATTACGCTTACTACCCTGCTTCGATATTTTGGTTTTGGT
Source organism: Paenibacillus hunanensis (assembly GCF_014645615.1). GTDB lineage: Bacteria > Bacillota > Bacilli > Paenibacillales > Paenibacillaceae > Saccharibacillus > Saccharibacillus hunanensis. The sequence goes on from NZ_BMMB01000003.1 coordinate 535,022, forward strand.
AGTAATACGAGTAGGTGATACGATGTCTTGCTGTGACGGATTGTTTCGAGCTGTGATAGAGCTTGCATGTACATATTGTTCTTCTTGCAGCTCAAGTAATCCCAGTGTATGAAATCCCCCCGTGATAACCAGCACCCGTTTATATTGCTGGCGCGCCGCTTCAATATGCTGTAGCATATGTCGCTCGCGTGCCAGCGTGCCATCCTGCTCCAGCTGCTCTGATGTATAGCATAGTCTGGATAGCGAGCAATACAGAAATATTTCCTCAATATAATGTTCGGTTACCGCATTCGTAGCTCCCGCTTCAAACCAGCGATCCCACAGCTCATCAAAGCTTCGACAATGCAGCGCCGTACATAATCGATGCATAAACGACGAGCTTGTTAGCAACGTCTCATCCTGATACGAGTTTCCCTGTTCAGTAGCATGCTCCTGTGACTTCTCATCCTCTGATTGCTGTTCCTTATGTAGCGTTTGCGGAGCACGATAATTCAGATCGATAAACGAAGCCTTGATTCCTCGTCTTGCTGCTTCACAGATCGCAATATATTCCGGTGAACACGCAAGCATGGGAAAATAGAATGCACCTCGTTCTTCTCCCTGCTCATATGTATAGTACAGACTGACCGGTGTTCGAGTCGCTGGATCAGCCAGTACCGGAATCAGCGGATTGCCCGCTTCCGGGCCTTCGATCAAAATGACCTCTGGCTCATACTCAGCAATCGTCCGCAATAGATGATGCGAGCAGCCCGGACTATGATGCCGAATCGGCATATAAAGTACTCCTGCCTCGCGATTAAACACCTGCTGTCGAAACAACTGCTCCAGCCACTGCCGCTCATCCGCAGTCGTCAATTGAAGATTAACTAAACTCTCATCCGACTGTATACCAGGCGAAGTATTGTCTAATCGTGCTGCACCTTCATTTGATATAGAAGCGCTCACTGATTGATCAGGTTGCTGTTGATTGGGTTGCTGCGGTACACCATTCATCACTATTCACCTCCATACTGCAATCGGTATAGCTTGTAGCGATCAAATCCATTTTTTAGCTTCATAGTAAGCTGTCCAGATCGGATCCTGTCCTGCACGCTCCTTCACGACTCTGGAAAAATAGGTTTTGAGTGCACCCAGATCCTTTTCATCTTCTTTTGCCACCGTACCGAGCATATTCTGTACAAGTCGATCCATCGTTACGCCACCATTTTCATAATAATAGGAGGTCATTGCGCTCTGTACATAGACGGATACCGCTTCAGCTGTACTCATCACGGATTGGGGAATATCGATCTTATAGCCTTCTTTTGTTTTGCCTGTGCGAAGCTCCATAAAGGTCGTTGCCAGCAGCTCTACCACTTCACGCTCTACTGGAATATCAATACCGCTATGCAGCAATAAATTATGCGCCTGTGCCTCGATAATCTGAGCTTCCATTTTTACATTACCAATCGGCTTCACCGTCTCAAAGTTAAAACGACGCTTGAGTGCGCTACTCATCTCATTTACGCCTTTATCGCGAATATTGGCAGTTCCGATCACATTAAAGCCCGGCTTGGCAAATAACACACCGCCATCCAGCTCAGGAATATTCATCACTTTATCACTTAAAATACTGATTAGACTGTCCTGCGCTTCGGACGGACAGCGTGTAATTTCTTCAAATCGGGTCACTACGCCATGCTTCATACCATGATAGAGTGGAGACGGTACAAGCGCCTGCTCAGAAGGTCCTTTATCCAGCAGCATCGCATAATTCCACGAATACTTGATCATATCCTCGGTCGTACCTGCCGTACCTTGAATCGTATTGGTGCTTGTACCGGAGATCGCGGCTGACAGTAGCTCGCTTAACATCGTCTTCGCTGTTCCCGGCTCGCCGACTAGCATCAGTCCGCGGTTACCCGCTAGCGTAACGATCGCGCGCTCGATCAAAATATCATTCCCATAAAACTTCCGTGTGATCGGCACCTGTTCTCCGTCAAGCAAAGCAGGTCGATCCCGTCCAATAATAAAATCTCGTATGTATGCAGGTGATAGCTGCCAGTTTGGTGGACGCTTCCCTCCATCCTCCTGACGTAATGCCTGTAATTCCTTATCATAAAGCACCTCGGCAGGCGGCTTCATCATCTCATTCATGACCATACTCCCCTCCAGTAACAAGATCATATGTTCCCTTTTTTTGCTCTTATTCTACCATATCTAACATGGCAAAGCGAATAACAGCAAGCGTTCTCCACAAAAATAAGCCAAAAGACCTGAGGTATTTTCTATTTTTATACTGTATCGCTATGGGTGAGCGCCTGAGCATGCAGTAAGCACGAACAGTAGAATAATAAAAAAAGGCTATCGAACGCACCCGATAGCCTTTTCAACACGATATCCAGTCTTATTTGATTTTAATAGTACACATCCACCTTTACTTGTATTTCTCCATACTTTTAGCTTGTCGATTCCGCACGCTCTGATATCTGACCGATCAACCTTTTCTCCAGCCCCGGCACATACATCACCAGAAACACAGAACGCCCAACCGCAAATAACAGAAAGCTAATCCATAATCCATGATTACCGTACAGTGGCACTAGAATCCAGCATGCAAGCACATACAGCAGCAAAGCCAGCAGCATCGAGTTACGCACAGGTGCTGTTAACGTCATGCCTGTGAAGATACCATAAAACACCAGACCAAAGCCTGCACAGATCGGAAATAACAATAACCAGCCATTATAAGCAAGCGCCAGGCTGATCACTGCTTCGTTATCGCTAAACAGACGAACCAACAGCTCGCGCCCCACTCCATAAATAAGCGTAAGCAGTAGCGCTGTGAGCAACGTCCATGTTCGTGTGAGCTGCAAGCTGCGGCGAAGCAAGCCTGAATCTCCAGCCCCCTTTGCCCGTCCAGCATAGATCGAGCTTGCATTCGCAAATCCGTCAAAGAAGTATGCCATCATATAATGCAGCTGAATTAGAATTGAATTCGCTGCTAGTAGCTCCGGCCCAAAAGCAGTGCTCTGTGCGGTGAAAATGTTGAACATCGCCAGCAGACAAATCGTGCGTACAAGCAGATCTCCATTAGCACGGAACATAGGCAGCAGACTACTCCATGCAAACAGACCCTTCCAGCGAACAAGCGCCAGCTGCATATAAGGAGAACGCCATACAAACCATAATCCTGCAATCAGGGCAATGCCTTCCGCAAATAATGTGGCTGCTGCTACACCAGTTACGCCAAAATGTAACCCTTGTGCAAACCAGATCGCTAGCGCCATATTCAGCACATTCATCGAAATCTGTACGATCAGGGTCTGCCGAATATGCGACATGCCCATTAACCAGCCAATCAATACATAGTTAAGCAGTGTAATCGGTGCGCCCCAGATGCGAATATGAAAATAGACGCCTGCCCAGTGCGCAACATTAGCATCTGGACGCATCAACCATAATGCCCCTTTAAAGATCGGCACCTGCAAAACGATAAAACAAAGTCCGATCACCAGCGCAATCGCCAGCGGACGAAGTAAATCATCCGCTCCTGCACGTAGATCATCCTTGCCTCTCGCCTGTGCTGCAAAGCCCGATGTACTTACTCGCAAAAAGCCAAACAGCCAGTACATCGTATTAAAAATCAAAGTCCCGATCGCCGTTCCACCTAGATAGGCTGGATCGAACAAATGCCCAACGACAGCGGTATCGACCAGACCGAGTAACGGAGTCGTAATCGTAGACACAATCAGCGGTAAGCTGAGCATCAAATAATCACGATGCGTGGGTGAAGGCTGCTTGATGATGGTATTCAGCTCCCTTGCTTGAACATATGTAAAGAGACAATCCATACCGAGTATAATCGATTTCGTTTCATTCGACAAAAAAATTATGATTTATTTAATAATTAGACACAGATGTACAAATTGTTACAATTACTCAACCAAAACTATAAAATTTCTTAAAATTTTACCGAAATATGATCTAATCACGAGTGATATTTAATGTTTATTAGTAATATAGTCATGATTCCTTTTGACTACAACTGTTTAATGATGGTTGTAATGATCTTAATTATTTCTTCATAATTAAGATGTTTCCATAAAAAAATGCACCGCTAACACCGATATATGTCCAGAAAGGAGTTCATTTCCATTTTCTATACATTGACATCTACCCTCATTGATCAGAGCGCTCATATCAATGAATGATGACAGATATGTATTATATTTTACATGACTCATTTAACCTATCATTATTTATGGCTTGATTCATTTTATAATTGGAGCTGATCATTCTTGAAAAATATATCAGTGAGAACAAAAATCCTAATTTTTATCGTTATCAATCTACTTATTATGGCCGTACTCGGCATCAATAGCTTTACCTCAACTAGCCGTATGGCTAATCTCGCCTCAGATATGTACACCAAGCATCTAAACTCCATCGTTTTATTCGATCAAAACATTTCTAATTATAGCTTAAATGAAATTCGCTTACTGCGTATGCTGGATGGCTCCTTCAATGAAAGTCAGTCCGAGCTAACTCAAAAAATCAATGCCACGACTCAAAACACGGATCAAACGTATGCTATTTTAGATAAAATCTCATTTGATCAAACGAACAAAGCTTTATACGACAAAGTCAAAGCGGCAGATGCACGCTTTGATGCTGCTCAACAAAGTATGATTGATGCAATCAGCAAAAATCAAAAGGATGCAGCACGTCAGGCCTATGGCGATCTACGAACTATTCGTTTAGAGCTGAGTGCAGATACAGATCAGCTTCGGAAAAATATGGTCACCGGAGCAAGTGAGAGCAACGCCAATGCAGATGCTACATTTAAGCGCTCTATGATCACGGTAGGAACTATTCTGGCAGCAGGGCTTATTCTCGCCCTGATTATTGGACTGTGGATTGTCAGTCTAATCGCGAAGCCGCTTCGTCAAATTCAGGACTTGATGGGTCGCGCTGCTGAGCAGGATTTTACGGTGATGTCTACGTATGAATCCAGAGATGAGATTGGTAAAGTCTCAGCTGCATTTAATACGCTCGTCACTAACATCCGTAAATTGATCAAAAACATTGATGAAAGTGCCCTGACGCTCTCTGCTTCCTCTGAAGAGCTTACAGCGAGCGCCGATCAGACTGCACGCGCTTCTTCGCATATCGCGTCTTCGTCTGGCGAACTTTCGACTGGCTTCAATTCACAAACAACGACCGTTATTCAGGTCAATGAGGCTGTTAATCAAATGGCTGGTCGTATGAGTGACATTGCTGGCTCCGCTTCCAGTGTGGAAGGCATGACAGGTACGATGAAGCAAACCGCTGCACAAGGTCAGCAGGAGGTTAGTGGGATTCAAACCCGTATTCAGAAGCTCTCTGGAGATATTCATGATACATTGCAAGTGCTCACCAATCTGAACGGCAAGTCCGAGCAGATCGGCTTCGCTTCTTCCGCTATTCAGCAAATCGCTCGTCAAACGAATCTACTGGCACTCAACGCTTCAATCGAAGCTGCACGTGCAGGTGAATCCGGTCGTGGCTTTGCCGTAGTGGCAGATGAGATTCGTAAGCTTGCTGAAAGTGCTGCCGATGCATCTACAACGATCAGCAGCTTGATTGAGGATGTACAGGCAGAGAGCAATCATGCTGTAGAGCAGATTCAGGAATCAGTAGAAAGCGTGCAGGCAAGTGTAAGCAGCAGTCAACAGGTTAGCGAAGCGTTCACCGCGATCGAGCAATCAGTTCTGCATACAGCCGAGCAGGTGAATGTAGCAGGTCAGCTGATCCGTGATACGAATACACAATCCCAGTCGATCGCTGAAGCGATGGAGCATCTGAGTGCATTATCCCAGCAAGGGGCTGCTGGCATTGAAGAGATGAATGCCGCAAGTGAAGAACAATTGTCCACAATGGAGGATGTAGCTTCGTCTGCACGTCACCTGTCCACGCTTGCTGAACAGCTGCAACAGCTTGTCGCTAACTGTAAGGTATAATGATCGCATTAGATTCGCAGATTGATATGAATATCGATTAGGCAAGTGGATACCTATGCCTAGCTTGATCGTACCTGATAATTATAGATTACCACTGCGGTTTACCATACGATGCAAACGCCAAACAGCCAGCTTTCTCCAATCTAGTGGAGGAAGCTGGCTGTTTGTTAATGACATAATGCTTGTACGCATCGTACTCCGTATACGCGCGTTATGCGTGTGGGAACAATTCTTTTACTGTCGTATTCACTTGGCTCAAAAGCTGCTCATACCCTGCTGCATCCAAATAGCCAATACTGCCCAGGAATAGATGCCCTACTGCTTCGATACCGACAAAGCCGAAAATTCCTGCATCCGTTGTCATTCGCATCCCTTCCGTCATGCCGATCTGATCATAGATATCATTCGGCGTACCGTGGGTGCTGATCATAAAGCCCTGTTTGCCCTTCAGTAGCTGTACAACACCAGTTTCATCCGACGCATAAGCAAATCCATAGGAAAATACACGATCCACATAGCCCTTCAAAATTGCAGGTAACCCCGCCCACCACACGGGATAAATAAATGTGATCACATCCGCAGCACGAACATACTCCTGTTCTGTCTGAATGTCTGCTGGTATATGGCCTGCACGCATCGCTTCACTATCCTTCGGTGTGAATACCGGATCAAACTGAAGTGCATACAGATCACGTACGACCACCTCATGCCCCTGCTCTTTCAGAGCATGCACCGTTGTTTCGAGAATAGAATGATTCAAGCTTTGTGTATTCGAATGAGCGTAAACGATCAAATGCTTCATTGTCCATTCCTCCATAAAATAAGATATAAAAATAAGCATAGACGATCCTCATCAAAATATAGACATCTATGTATTTCACAAAAAAATATAGCCTTATGACCCCAATAGCATCTCGATCACACTCGATCCATTTCGCGAACACTGCATCTTGTCAGATTGGTTCACTTCCAAACAAATTCAGGAGCGACAAGCGCCTCGCCTAACGCTCCGAAACTCTGCTTAAAATAACAGCAAGCATCTGCTCTAGCTGCTCCTGCTGCTCTTCTGTAAATCCGTCATATACAGCTGCATTCACAGTCGCGGAAATACGGTGAAAAAGCGGCTCCAGCTCTCTTCCCTTTTCAGTAAGATAAATGAGTGTGATGCGGCTATCGTCTTGACTCTTTACCCGCTCGACATAACCCAATCGAGCTAATTTATCGACGAGTACCGTGACGGTTGGCTGTTTGCGATGAATTTTCTCTGCTAGTTCTTTGACAGAAAGTCCATTTTTTTGATACAGAAACACTAGAATATCACCATGTGAGGGTACAATTCCTTCAACACCATGTTGCTCTAGCTCAAAAACAATAAGTCGATGCAGTTCATCACGAATTTTACTAATGATCGATGTGGCATAATATTTAGGCATGAATTCATTATACATAGACATCTATGCATTTGCAAGGATATGTTTTTTATTTAGCAGCCAAATCTGATATTGTCGAGGCTGTTAGCAAGGAAGAGAGGTAACACTATAGGCTACTCTTTACCTTCTCTACATCTTTCTATAATTCATCATACTTATTTATGTATACAATTTGTTTATGCATATCGATCGGTGCATACATCAGTAGAGATATAGCCCACTGTTAACTATATGTAAAAATAATTAGTTAAAATTTAGTAACCCCTGTTTACTATCTCGTTAAACGGGTAATAAACAGGGAAATAGTGTTTCTTATTGATGAAAAATGTAGAATTTTGTCGTATTAACCGATAATAGCAACTAGAGCTATAGTCCAACTCAATCAAGTAAGGAGAATGTAAAGTGAAACCAGCCATTCAGGAAGCGATGCATAATCAGACCCCGCTGCATGTTCATCTGATCAGCGGTGAAACGTATATCGGCATTTGTGAAACTCATGATAATCCGAACTTTTTCATCATTCATACCGATTGCGGTGACCTTACCTTTCCTTATTGGACAATCAAACGAATCAAAACAGCAGTAACTCATTAATCACCGGCTGAAATGGCATCCAGTCCTTCGTAGACGATCATCCGATTTCTGCCGGTTTTTTTTGCATCATATAAGGCGGAATCCGCCTGCTCCAATAGCGCCTCCATACTACTCTCATCCCCATCGTATAGCGTCATCCCAAGCGACACCGTCACTGGCTCTCCATATGGAGTTGGCGACTGCTCTGCTACCTTTCGTATCTGCTCAGCTGTTTTCATTGTCATCATCAGATCAGCTTCAAATAACAGGATCACAAATTCCTCACCACCATATCGAAAGCACAAATCTGCTGGCTGAATCTGCTCTTCAATTAGCGTTGCCACTCTTCGAAGCATTTCATCACCCATCGTATGTCCGTACGTATCATTAATCTTTTTAAAATAATCGATATCCAGCATAATGATCGCAAATGGATAGCTATTATCGATCCAGTTTTGCATGATCGCTCGCAGAGCGCGGCGATTCAATACGCCGGTCAGTGCATCATAATGCGCTTCCTGCTGTAGCTTGCGCTCCTTTTCCCGAGTTTGCTGCTCCAGTGTCATAATCGCATAGTGTAGCTCATGCGCTTCATAGTTCCACATATTTTGCTCCGGTCGAAACGAGCCCTTGGATTCACCAGCAATACTATGGGCATAGTCAGCTAATTCCTCTAACGGGCGTGAAAGGCGAAGCGACAGCTGATAAATAATCATTAGCATCAGAATAATAACAGGCACCAGATAAAAAAGCATACTTTTAATGAGCTGGGCTGAAAAGATCGTCGTATTATACACTGGCGTCTGAAAAATAATGCCCCAGCGAATCCCTGGTATAGCTGCATATCCGGCAAGCATTTCCTTGTGCTCCAGATTTAATACAAGCTGATTTCCACTTCTCCCATCCTGCAATTCACCGATAATCGGATTGTCATTCTGGGTCAGATGCCGTCCAATACGTTTGGCGACAGGATGATATAAAATATTCCCCTCGTTATCGACGACATAAAAGTAGGAGCCGTCCTCCTTCTTACTGCCTTCGCCAAATAGTTCACTCAGACGATTCGCTTCTTCCAAATACAAAATCCCTGCTAGCATACCGCGATAATTCCCCTGATCGGTGTACAGTGGATAGCTAATCATCAGGACAAGTCGATTATTCGTATCTCGATACGGCTTAGAAATATAAGCTTCTCGCTTGTGCAACGCCGTCTCAATTTGGATGGTTGTAGGTACAACGCCGCGCTGATAGCTATTCATTGGTGAAGCCATCCGTACAACCCCATCCTCATTCACTATCAATACCGCATTAAAAAAGCTATTGGACTGGCGAAAATAGTCCAGTAGCTGCTGCCCAGCGTCCTCAGTCGCTTTATCCTGATTCGCCATTATGTATTTTGAAGTACGTGCAAGCGACGATTGCATCGAGTAAATTAAGGTTTGCGCAATTCTACTTAATTCCTTTGCGTGAATTTCATTGAGCTTTAATGTCTGCTGTTCAATCGATTCCTTCTGGCTAACATAACTAATCAGCAAACAAGCAGCAAGAATCAGAAAAAAAGCACAAAAAGCTAGGCCACAGGTTAATGTCGACAGCTTATATTTACCAGCCTTGCGTTTTGAGGAAAACGGCATCGCATACTCTCCTTGCTTCATATCTTCGATTTACTTATTTATATCGGCTTGTTTAGCTTAGTTTATAAGGTATTGGTTATGCAAGACAAATTTGTAATCATTATCCTATAATGTTTTTATCAGCCAAGCTGCACGGATGCAAATCCTTTATAGGTTGTACTATAAGCCACATAATGTAAAACACCCGTTATTCCTTTATTATGGCGTATATTATAAAGCAAGTCAGCACGATATTGTAACCATTTTATGTACAACAACAGCTCCGGTATCAAATACCGGAGCTGTTATATCGATTTAGCATTTTATTTTAGTATTGAGACACTGTAACCGGCGAATTATCCCCCAGCAGTGCCAGATTGTTTTCGGCTACACGATCACCGCTTTTCAGTCCGCCTGTAATCAGTGCTTCAGAGCCTGCTTCCGAACCGACAGTTACTTCCTTGCGCACGGCATGACCATTCGCAATTACATAGACATAGCTTTTGTCGCCGTCTTTTTGAATCGCTTTGCTTGGTATGATCAAGCCCTGCTTCGCATCCTTGCTTACAAAGCTAATGTCTGCCAGCATACCGGATTTTAGTTTACCGTCTGTGTTGGACACAGTAACTTTTACCGGATAACCATTACCGCTGGAATCCATTGGGCTGATGCTTGTTACTTTACCGTTAGTAACGATATCTGACGATGCTACACGTACCTGCACCTGATCGCCTGTTTTCACCTGATTAATCTCATTGGCTGGTACGTAGATCAGCATATTAACCGTGCTCAGATCAGCGATCACGATCGACGCTGCGGATGGGCCTGCCATCTCGCCTACTTCGGCATTTTTCGTCGTTACGATCCCGTTAATTGGTGATTTAACTACTGCATCACCCAGTGCATTTTGTGCGATCTGTACATTCAGCTTGGCTTGCTCCAGCTTTTGCTGGCTTGCTTCGATGCCTGCTGTACTCTGAGATACTTCAAGCTGACGCTGTGCGTTGCTATAGCCAGAGTTCGCATTTTCATAGCTGTTTGTTGCATTGGTGTAAGCTTCTTTTGCTGTAGACAGTGCAGTTTGTGCGGTTTGCAGTGATTTTTGCGCACCTGCGAGTTGATCCTGCGCATTTGCTTTAGCATTCACTGCATTTTCATAAGCGGTTTTAGCATTCACCGCAGCCGCCTGTGCTTGCTCCAGCTCTGCCTGTGTAGCGAGCGAATTGTCGAACAGGGATTGCGTACGAGTCAATGTTTTTTGAGCTGTATTCATCGCTTCCTGTGTTTGCTTGATCGTGTTCGCTGCTGTCGACACAGCTGTCTGTGCTTGCTTTAAGCCAGTTTGTGCCTGGTTAACTGCGCCTTGAGCAGAGTTAATATTACCCTTTGCCTGTGTGATTGCGCTCTGCGACGAGATGATTCCATTTTTGGAGCTAACGACACCGGAGTTCGCAGACACCATGCCAGTTTCGCGAGAATCCTTGGCTGTGTTCACGCCTGCGGCAGCAGCATCCACGTTTGATTTGGCGATATCCAGATTGTCACGAATATCGCTATCCTCCAGCTTCAGCAGCACCTGACCCTTTTTCACTTCGGTGCCTACATCAACGGCAATAGCGGATACTTTACCGGAGATTTTTGGCATAATGTTTACCGTTTCGGATGGTGTAACGGTACCCGTATAAATATCGCCCTGACCGATCATGCCCTGTTGAGCACTAGCGACCTTTACATTTACGCTCATTTCCTGAGCAGCTTCACTGCCTGCTGTGGAGCATCCAGCCAGCATGACTGAGCTCAGCAGTAATGCGCTGGCGGTAACTTCCCATTTTTTGATTTTCATTGCATGTTCCCTTTCTTTCATGAGAATTTCGATTCATCGCTTCGTTATAGCGAGGAATGCTCAGACTTTCGTTTCCTGTAATGCGTTCTTTTTACGTCTCGTAATGAACAGGAATACAAATGGAATCGAGCAGAACAACGGGATCGAGGATACAAGGAATGTATCGGCGATGCCGCGTGAATAAGCATCTAATGTGATCAGACCTGATACGGTCGATGTCCACGAGCTGCCCAGCATCGCTTGAAACGAGTGTGCCGCATCCGGCGTAATCGACTCCGAGATTTGCTGACTGTGCAGTGCTGTACGGTTTTGCATCAGGAAGGTCAGAATCGCAATCGCCATCGAACCGGCAATGGTACGCACCAGGTTCGATGCGGTCGAAGCTTTACCTACCTTTTCCTTCGGTACAGCGTTCATGCCTACGGTGGACAGTGGCATCATACAGATCCCGATTCCCATCCCGCGGAACATCAGCACAATTTGCAGCCATAGATGTGGTGTTTGTGGTGTCAGAGTGTGCAGGTGATACGTCATCACACTAGTAAGCGTCAGACCAACCAGACCGATTGGCACGATACCGATTTTGTCAAATAGCTTCCCGGCAAATGGCATCATAACCGCCATCGCAATCGCCTGTGGTAATAGGATAATCCCTGTGTGTACTGGCGATACCGCCTGAATATTTTGCAGGAAGAGCGGCGACAGGAATGTACCACCATACAGACCCATCATGACAAAACTGGATGTGATCACACTGATCGCAAATTTATAATTTTTAAATAATGAAATATCGATAACCGGATTCTCCTGCCCACTCTCCACGAAGATGAGGAAGACGAGTGCCCAGAAGGCAATGAAGAACAGTCCAACAATTTTGAATGAGCCCCAGCCATCGGTCGAGCCGCTGGATAGTGCGTATAGCAGTGTACCTGCGCAGGTCGCTGCCAGCAGGAAGCCGAGCAGGTCGAACTTCACCTTGATGCCTGGTGGCGGTTCTTTGATCAATAGGATGACCATCAGAATCGCAAACAGAGCTACCGGTACGCAGACGATAAACAGGAAGCGCCAGTCGAACCATTCGATCAGATAACCACTCAGTGTTGGGCCAATCGCTGGCGCAGCCATAGCGGCAATCCCCCAGATCCCGAGCGCCATCCCGATTTGCTCACGTGGAATGATTTTGTACACGATCGTCATGCTCAGCGGCATAATCACACCACCGCCCAGACCGGCAACAATACGTGCAGCGATCAATGATGTATCACTCCACGCGAAAATACAAAAAACGGTTCCGAGCGTAAACACGCTCAGTGCGGCAATCAGAAACTTTTTGTACCCGATGCGCTGTTCCATAAATCCCGTAATCGGTACGATAATACCGGAAGCGAGTGTATAGCCAGTAATGACCCACTGGATGCGCGACGTAGTCGAGCCCAGATCGGTCGTCAACTGCGGAATCGCCACATTGATCAGACTGTTATTCAGGATCGCCACGAAGGCGCCCAATACAATGGCGAAAAAGGCAAGCCATTTCTCGCGGGGCGAATCAGCAGGAGGAGCAGCGGCAATAACTTCGGAAGCCACCATCGACCCCTCCTTTAATTAAGATGTGTGAATTTTAACTTCAACGTTCGTACCTGGAATCAGCGTCATGCCGTCTGGCACGTTCAGCGCAATTTCAACCGGAATGCGCTGTGTAACCTTATTAAAGTTACCGCTTGTATTAGTTGCTGCAATTAAGGCAAATACAGAGTTGGACGCTTGTCCGACCTTGCGTACTTTACCTTGAATCACATGATCGCCATCCGCATCCAGTGTGACATCTACCAGCTCGCCTGGCTTGATGCGGTTAATATCGGTTTCTTCGATATTGGTCGATACGTAGAGATTTTTCATATCTGCCATAATCGCAACTGCCGAGCTTGGAGAAGCAATTTCATGCTCTTTGGAATAGATTTTGATCACGGTACCGTCGATTGGTGCGCGCAGAACCGATTTGCTGATCACGCTGGAATCCAGACCCGAGACATTTTGCTCGGCAATCGGCTCATTGCGTTTCAGTACATCGCCTTCTTCTACATCGATGTGATCAATTTCGGCTGTAATTTGCGGCATCACCTTATATTGATCCGCCGTGATGCGTGCGTCATCACTTTTCACAAAATGAGCGCCTTGATACCAGTAGTAGTAACCGATTGTTCCGCCGCTCACGACGAGCAGCACAACCAGTATCGACAAAATAATCTTTCTTTTCAACGTACTCCACCTCTGCAGTTCTAATAAAATGGGCTAATCGGTAAAACGATAATCCTTTCGCAACTTTACATATAGATAGTTGCACAAAATAATACAATGCCAATTTCTCAACTTCGAGAGATCAGGCACAAAAAAAGCAAGGAACTGTTGGCAGACACATCGCAGTTAGGGGGCGCTTGGATCGCACGCACTAGCCGCCGGTCTTTCGCTCCTTACGTTTCATGACTCCTAGAGGTATATAAGCCTCTTTTTAACAATTCCAGCTCCAGCCTGAAGTTATGCAGTACCTCTTGCTCATCCGCTTCTCCGGCGAAAAACTGAATAAAGTTCTGGATCAATATCGCACGCAAAATTTTGATCAAGTGCAGTAGCTCTTCCTCACTATGGATGTTCAGACCGCTTGTATCGATCACACCCATATAGTTGCGATAAAACTCGCGAATCCGTTCTCTGGTCGTGGGATTTTTCACATCAAGGATCAGCTTGTACTCAATCTTATAATTCATGTTCAGGAAAATATTGCGTGCAAACTCGCGATTCGCCCCCTGCTCGTCATGAATAAAACGATGCAGCGAGCTCTCAAAAAATTCTGCCGATGAGGTGAACAGATCGCCTTGATGCTTAATCGCCAGCGACATCATTTGCTCGCGATTTCTAGCGCTGTGCTCCTCCAGAATGTAGAAAAACAAATCGGCCTTATCCTCAAAATACTGATAAAAGCTGCCCCTCGGAATGCAAGCATCCTTGATGATATTCGCGATCGACGCATCTGCAAGCGAAGCGCGTGAAAATTCACGTAACGCTGCATCAATCAAGTTTTGCCGCTTTTCCCCCGGCAGGTTAAAAAAGGTTTTCGTTGGCATACATTCACTCCATTACCCCCTGCAACCTCGGGCTTTTGATTGATGTTGGGATGCTAGCACGAATAAAATGTGGCTCTTAGTGTAGGCAGGCTTGATTTGTTGTCAAAAGTTACATAGAGAATTATATGTGACACGGTGTCATGTGTCAATCTTATTATTAAAATTTATACATATTTCGTTCCAAACTGTTGTTAGTTGCAATGGACTCTACTACTATAATTGCTCTCTTGAAATGCAAAATAGGCCTGTATGCTTGTTCATGAAGGAACGAGGCTACAGACCTGACTATATTGACTTTGTAGTTCGTGACTGCTTGTATACCTGCTGACGTTTACGTTCTAATCATTCGTGCTTTGCCATTCAACGTTTCGTTATTTCGAAGCTTTAGACCTTTAGTATTCTATAGCTCTCGAATTAAAAGCTCGCGCTTTTGCCGTTGCTCCCGTTTCCGGCGGTACATATCCTCATCTGCCAATCGCAGCAGGGTATTACCATTTTCACCATTAGCGGTATACACACTCATGCCTGCGGCGAAGGATACCGTAATATCCCGATCTCCATACCAGAAAATCTGATCGTCCAGCAATGTCAGCCGGTTCTCCACCAGCTCAGCGGCACCTGCACGATCTGTAATACTAAGCAGTAAAATGAACTCATCTCCACCAATTCGTCCTACCGTATCACCTGGCTTATGCATTAAGCCTTGCAGTAATTCAGCAATAAACTTCAAATACATATCACCTACAGCATGTCCATACGTATCATTAATCGGCTTGAAATGATTCAGATCAATCATAATTACAGCAAACGGATCAGCTGCCGCTGTTCGTACACGCAGCTCTTCTTCCAGTGCAGTGCGATTATATAATCCAGTCAATGCATCATGATATGCGCTGTGCTTGTAGCTTTGCTCCGATTCCATCAATCTTCGCTCCGTATTTTTGAGCGAGGTCACATTGGTGAGATGCAGCACAAACAGATCTTCATTCGCCCCTTCAATCCGATCAATACCTACGATCAGATCCAGATGCTCCTTACGCGAATCGTTCATACGCACCTCCCAGTGCGATTCCTTCCCCGGCTGATCAGCATAAGAAGCGAGCAAGCCCTGCAAGCCCTTTACCTGCTTGAACTCAAAATGCTCTGGAATCTCCTCAGATGGAATGCCTTCAAACCAGCTCTGCGCACGCGGATTCATTTCCTTGATTCTTCCCTGTGCATCCAATAGCAAAATAGCATTCGGCGCCGTCTCGAACAACACCTGAAACAGCTTACGATAATCCGGCATAATATTGTACTTTCCAATTAAGTGACGCAGTCTCATCGCCCAGATCAGATACCCGATAAAATAACAAATCATCGATACACGGGTCACGATAATGCCTGCTTGCAGCAATGTGGTGATAAGCGCAAAGCTACCAAATAACATCAATCCGCTTGCCAGTAATGAACGCAAAATAACACGCTGTCTGCGCTCCCTGGTACGTAACCAGCCCCAGGCGAGCAATACGACGGACAGCAAAATATACCCGATCACAAATACAATCGTGACGAGCAAATACGTTGGATGTAGTGGGCTGCGTCCATCCGTTACATGCACATCGTACAGCACACTGTGATCCCATGTGACCATAAACCATAGCCATAGCATATAAGGTGTCACATAGACGAGCGGCAATACCTTTTTAAAGGAGCGCGTCACTTCTCCACCGAATAAGATACACAGATGAACAAGTGTACTAATAAACAGCAGTAACGATGGCGAGCTTCCATATAAAACAAGCTGCATCTGATATTCGGGCAGCAGCGATGTTTTCAAATATTCAAACATAAAATAAAGCACGAGTGACCCCATTAGCAATGCGGCGACGCGATTAATCATGCTGCGTCGATTACGATAGATCAACGTGATTGCCATATAGAAGAAAAAGTAGGTGGGCAACTGGATTGTTAAAAAATCCATAAAAAGTGCGCTCATCGGCAATGTCCTTTCCAGTTCGGGTAGGTTCCACGTAAAGCCTATACCACTTTCCGATTCACACCTTGGTTGATGCCACTCGTAGCTAGATCAGTATAAGTTTCCAGTATTCCTATCGTAAGAAAATGAACACCGTTTGACAACAGAAATTAGCGAAAAATGACGAATTTTAAGATATTTTTTATGTAAACTTTCCATTTTCATATCTCTGATTAGCAAATAAACGCTTTCATTACCTATCACCTTATAACAAAGGCCACCTATTTCTCTACTCTAGAAGAGAAATAGGTGGTTGTAAATAAATTATTTATCTTACATATAATTAATTTATAAGAATTTTGTGGTAATTAATATGGTATTACTTATTTGATATTATTTAATAAAGGATGGACTGGAGACATGCCTATGCTGCTCATCGTGTCCTAGCATCCAATTTCGTGATAACCGACTGAATCCATTCATACTCCGCTTTAGATTAGTTCCCTTGATGCAGGCTATCCGATAGCGCTGTGAAAATAACACCCAGCGCGTGTGCACCAGCATCTGGATAACCAAGACTCCGCTCACCGACTGCTCCTGCTCGGCCCATCCGTGCCACAATATCGGCTGTGCTCTTCGCTCCCTGAACGGCTGCCTCTGCTCCTTTACGGAATGCAGTCACTACATCGTCTCCAGTCTCTGCACTGGCTGTCCAGCTATCCGCACAGGGAACAAGCGCATCGATCAATGTCTTATCGCCTACTACTGCGCCGCGTCCAAAGGAACGCTCGCCTGTCGATTGAATTCCTGCGACTGCCGCTTGCAGCATTCCAGCAAATTCAGCCACCGTCACCTCGGTACGATCACCTGCTTCTTTGCCTGCTGCTCGGAATGCCGAGCCCCAGATTGGCCCGGACGCACCACCACATGATTCCATAATAATCAGAGATACATCATGCAGGAAACTTCCCATCGTAAGCGGCTCATGTGCCAGAATCGTCTTCCACTCACGCTTCAACTGACGGAAGCCCTTCGCAACGCTCATACCGAAGTCACCATCACCTGCATGCGAATCCAGCTCACAAAATGGTACTTCATTTTCAATAATGACTTCGCTCATACGATCCACTAGATAGACTAAATTATCCAGCGTAATCGTCTCGTTATTCACGGTCGCTGCCGCTTCATCTGTCTCTACGGTATAGGATACATCGCCCTGTTGCTCGTCATCCTCTGTCATCGCTTGATATGGAATCGGCTCGACCGGCCCAGAAACTTTAAATGCAGGTGTATCGCTCTCACGAGATAGCAGCTCCTTGAGCTCATCATCCAGCTTCATCAGGGTCACCGATAATCCTGCCATATCAATGCTAGTCATATAATTACCGACAAAGCTACGGTTTACAGCGATACCTTGCTCGAATAGCTCACGACTCACCGCATGATGAAAAAGATAGAGCTCCTGCTGTGGTGTTCCTCCAAAGCCATTGATCAGTACAGCCACCTCGGTATTATTGCTTTCCAGCTTCATATCCCGTAGCAGATCGGCAATCATACGATGGGCAAGCTCATCCGCCGTGGTTAGCTCCACGCGCTCCATCCCCGGCTCGCCATGAATGCCAACGCCGTATTCCATTTCACCCTCACCGAGTGCAAAGGTTGGGGTTCCTTTGGCAGGCACGGTACAGGAAGTAAGCGCAAAGCCGATGCTCCGTACATGTGCAGCAGCCTTTTCCGCGGCTGCCTTAACGCCCTGTAGATCACGTCCTTCCGCTGCGGCTGCTCCTGCAATTTTATGTACCAGCACAGTTCCAGCTACACCACGGCGTCCGACCGTATACAGGCTATCCTCCACCGCAATATCATCATCGACCTTTACATAATCAACCTTGATCCCATCCTCGCTCGCCAGATGGGCGGCATTTTTGAAGTTCATCATGTCGCCGCTGTAGTTTTTAATAATTAATAAGGCGCCCTTGTCGCCAGCGGTTGCCTTGATTGCCTGATACACCTGAATCTGAGATGGTGAGGCGAAAATATCTCCACACACCGCAGCATCCAGCATACCCTTACCAATATAGCCTGCATGTGCCGGTTCATGTCCACTACCGCCACCACTAATGAGTGCCACTTTATTCGGATCGATATGCTTGCTTTTAATAATCTTATACTTGGGGATCAGCTCCAGCTCAGGGTGAGCAAGCACCATGCCCTTCGCCATTTCCAGTACCATGTCCTCTGCACGATTCATTACTTTTTTCATCCGTCTTCCTCCTGTTCACAAGGTATAGGATCGTTCGGTTACATCCCGTAGTTAACCATATTGATGGTCGCTTTAATCAGTCGTAGCAGCGGTGGGTACTTGCTCAGTCCCGCTCAATATTCGTATTATAGCGTCATATAACGCCCATAGTGGGCTAAATACTGCTCCTTCTCCTTATAATCAGGCATCAAGCTGCCCACCTTACGCCAGAAGGAGCGATCATGATTCATATGCAGCAGATGGCATAGCTCATGCACAATGACATAATCGATCACCTCGACAGGTGCCATCGCCAGACGATAATTGAAGGTGAGCTTCTTCGTAGAGCTACAGCTTCCCCAGCGTGTCGTCGATTCTACAATCTCAATGCTAGCCGGCTTCACACGAAGCTGTTGCTGATACGGGACGATACGCTCCTGAATGACACGCTTGCATGTCGTAAAATAATATCGTTTAAGTCGTGCGCGTAGCTCCTCTTCATCCCCATCCGTTACATCGATTAGCTGCTGGAGCGGCTGCTCCTTGCCTAGCAGCATAAAGGTGCCATAATCATCGTACTCCCTTGTTTCTGGCAATACACGTCGATTAGCAAGACGCTGTTGCTGCTCGGTGATCCATTGACTATGGCGCTGAACGAGGCGGATAATGTCTGCTTCGGTTGTACCGTTGGGCGCTTTGACAGTGAGCAGTCCATTACTTTCCATCTGGATCGACACTTTACCGCGGCGCGAATATTCTACATGACAGGCGATTGTTGTATCGCCGATGGGGATGTTCATCATTGTTGAAGGGTCTCCTTGAGTTCAATAGGGATTGATCGATGATTTGATTATAGCATGGTCGGTAGAATAGGCGACGGTAAGGAGCATCCATCCATTTCGATAAAAATGTAATCTGGCTATACATAAGACGAACAATAAAAGGCATCCTGACTCGCCTAATCGCGAATAAGGATGCCTCTTTGTCTGCCTTAATGTACGGGCTGTTCTTCTTTATCGATAGTTGGCTTGGTGGATGAAGTCGATAAGCTTGGTGTAGCTGCTGTAGCCGATGTCGGAATGCCCGGCTGCTGGTTACGTGTCCACGTGCTACGGGCTGGAATTTTGCTCCAATCGGCACGGTGGGCATAGCCTTTGGCGATACGGGTAACTTCCTGTAATAAGCCTTCATTTAGCTTAATCGGTTGCAGTCCATGCGATAGGAATAATTCGTTTCGTACGTGCAGATCATTTTCCTCTGCTTCCTTACGAGGGTTGGATACATAAGCGATTTCTGCGCCGGTCAGATGGCTGACGAGTGCTGCCAGGTCGCAAATACGGTGGGTTTCCGTCATCTGGTTGAAGATCATTACGCGATCCCCATAGACGGGAGAATGCTCCAGTGCAAGCTGTACACAACGAACCGTATCCTGAATGTGAATGAAGGCACGGGTTTGTCCGCCTGTGCCGTGTACTACAATCGGATGCCCCACCGCTGCCTGCATGAGGAAGCGATTCAGCACAGTTCCATAATCACCATCATAATCAAACCGATTGATCAGCCGCTCATCCAGCATCGTTTCATGCGTATTCGTACCCCAGACGATCCCCTGATGTAGATCGGTGATACGCAGTCCGTCATTTTTATTATAGTAGTGAAATAGCAGCTGATCCTGTGATTTGGTCATATGATAAATCGAGCCTGGATTGGTTGGATAGAGAATCTGCTGCTGTACACGTTCGCCCTGCTCGGTTAGCACCTCGATATCGAGATAGCCCTCAGGAATTTTCATACCAGACGTTCCATAGCCGTACACTCCCATCGTACCGAGATGCAATAGATGAATATCCAGTCCAGACTCAGCGATAGCGCATAACACATTATGGGTCGCATTCAGATTATTGTTTACGGTATAACGCTTGTGACGGGAGGACTTCATCGAATATGGTGCAGAACGTTGCTCGGCAAAGTGGATAATTGCATCGGGCTTTTCCTTGACGATCAGCTGCAAAAGACGTTCATATTCCAGCGCCAGATCAAGTCGTTCAAAATGGATTCGTTGTCCACTCCGCTGCTCCCATACATCCAAACGGATACCAATTGGCTGTATCGGTGTTAGCGACTCTGCTTCCAGTTCAATATCAATATTACGGCGGGACAAATTATCGATAATGGTCACATGATGACCGAGACGGGACAGATGCAGACTCGTTGGCCAGCCACAAAAACCATCTCCACCCAATACGAAAATCTTCTTCTGCTGTCCGCTCCAGGCTTGTCCAGATGTAGTATTCAATAGAAACCCACCTTTTCCGTAATGTGACGCTGTTCGTTCATAGCTCATGCTTTCCTCCATCTGTATGCCGAACAGCAGACCCATCTCGATTATAAGGGTACACTGTCAACGGAGTCGTAAGCGCTAGCCCTATTTTATGTAAAATAAGCCAGCGTACAGAATAGGTAGTCTCCTCATTCTGCACGCTGGCTGTTCAATGATCATTCGATTCAAAACGCACTGTACGCTTAAAAGCACACTGTGCGCTTAGTTGATATCATGATTGTCGTAAAATCAACATTTTGTTAACGTATCCTGTTTCCAACATCAAGCCTTACTATGGATGAACGCTGCTTATATGATTTATACGAGCGTTTCTAATGCCTCACGACTGAACATCTGGATATCGTTACTACGCTGATCACGAATTTTGTTTGGCCATTCTGGATCGCTGAGCAGTGCACGACCAATAGCAATCAGATCGAACTCATTTTGCTCCAGCTTATGAATCAGCTCATCCAGATGCGCTGTTGGATCCGTCTCCTCCACCTGATTGGCGCCAGGTGTGAATTCAGCCTGTAATCCAACTGAACCGACGGAGATCGTTGGCTTGCCGGTCAGCTTCTGTGTCCAGCCTGCCAGATTCAGCTCGGAGCCTTCAAATTCCGGTTCCCAGAAACGACGAGTAGACGCATGGAAAATATCTACACCTGCATCCACGAGCAGACCGAGCAATTGCTCCAGCTCCTCCGGTGTCTGCGCAAGACGTGCCTTATAGTCGTACATTTTCCATTGAGAATAGCGGAAAATAATCGGATAGTCTTCCCCTACGGCTGCACGGCAAGCGCGAACAACCTCCACAGCAAAGGTAGCACGACCTGCCAGATCACCGCCATAGCGATCCGTACGCTGATTCGTTCCTTCCCATAGGAACTGGTCAATCAGATAACCATGCGCACCATGCAGCTCAATCGCATCAAAGCCAAGCTTTTTCGCATCAGAAGCCGCCTGTGCATACGCTTGAATCAGATCCGCAATCTCGCTCTCGGTCAATGGCTCACCGACCTTTTCACCTTTCAAGTTTAGACCGGAAGGGCCTACCGGCTGGGCTTGTACATTCGGCTCATCTCCAACTTTACGCGCCATACCTACATGCCATAGCTGAGGTGCAATTTTACCGCCCTCGGCATGAACCGCATCGACAACCTTTTTCCAGCCAGCAAGCGCTTCCTCACCATGAAAGACAGGAATGCTTGCCCCACTAATCGATGCCGGATGATCAATTCCCGTACCTTCAGTCACGATCAGCCCTACCCCACCAGCAGCACGGCGGCGATAATACTCAGCCACATCGTCGCCCGGAACATTACCTGGAGAGAACCCACGTGTCATCGGTGCCATCACGACCCGATTATCAAGCTTCAGCTTATCACTGTGAAAAGGTTGGAACAAAGGTGTAGTATTCATAAAGGAGCCTCCTCGTATATGATGTACTATTTGATTATTATTCGTAACGGCACTACTTTAACATAGCAGACTATTGAAATCAAACGGGTACTCGCTTCATCATCACTTCTGTTTCATCCAATGTTAATCGATACACATCCGGATTCGTTAGCTGCTCCCATTCTGTAAAGCCGATCCGTTCATCATAGGCACGTAGCAGCAATGAGATGAGATTCCCATGTGAAACGAGAGCAGCATATTGAGCATCGCCTGCCTGTAGCTCATGTATAACTGCCATAGCGCGCGCTGTTGCCTGCCGACTCGATTCGCCTCCCTGATAGCAAAGCTCCATATCATCATACGTTTGTCGCAGCATATTACGCCAATTCGGTTCATTTGTATCGCATAGTACACGTTCAATTAAGCGTTCATCCTTATGTACAGGTAAATTGAATTGCTGTGCTAGCGGCGCGACGGTATCCATCGCTCGCAGATATGGACTGGACACGATTGTATCGAGCGGAATGGTCGATAACTGCGTAGCAAGTCGCTGTGCTTGCTGGTGTCCTAGCTCTGTTAATGGTGCATGGGGCTCCTGTCCTGTAGCCTGACAGTGGCGAATAATGTACAGCTCCTTCATGATCGTGTACTCCTTTCTGAATTGAAGGTGTTACTTGCTTATAGCTTAAAAGAACTGCTGAATTTTTCTAATCTCTATAGCTTAACTGTAAATAAAGCAAAAATCTAATGTCAAGGTCATACCTGATTAGTCAGCGCATACCATAGTTGAATGTCATGATGAACAACATCCTACAATATAGAATAACTTTTATATCACAAAAAAGTACGCTATGATCAAATAGAAATAATAGTTTATATGCATGCAATAGACTTTAGAACAATCCATATACTGCTATCATCTGGATTTGGAGGAAACACGATGGATCAATATGAATATGAATGGATCAAAAAGACTAGAACGATTTTACTTGATTTTTGTGGTGAACTAAGTCCGCAAGATTTTACTCGTCAACACGGATTTGGTTTTGACAGTATTAGAGATACATTAATCCATATCGCAGATTGTTATCATGCCTGGCTAGGTTCATATATTTTATTACAAACGAAAACACCGATTACACCCAGAGATGAACTAGCCACAATCGATTTAGCGACAATCAAAGAACGCTTTTTCCAGGTTGATCGTTATGTAACTGAAGTATTTGAAAAACTAAACGATCAAATGAATGAACCGATTCAAAGACAAATCCCATGGAGAGCAGGCGGAGAAGAAATCTCCATGACGCCTGCCAAATTGCTCGTACATACCATAACACATGAATTTCATCATAAAGGCCAAATTATGGCTATGGCGCGCCAAATGGGCTATACACCTCCAAATACGGATGTATTGGGAATACAGGATTAAAGGGGCTCATACCAAAAAAAGCCCGGATAGGCGTAGCTACTGCTGCTACCTATCCGGGCTTATCAAGCGACGATAGAATCGTCTTGTATACAAGCACTCAGCATCCTATTTTGTCGTAGTGCGATGGATTCAGATGATCCTCGCTCATTTATCTGTGATCATAAGCATCAACACAAGCAACGACGAATAGAATCGCTAATGACTATAATCCTTACGGTGTTGGCATACCGCCATTGGCATTCAGTGTCTCGCCACTCACATAGCTCGATTCCTGACTTGCCAGGTAGACATAAGCGGAAGCCATTTCAACGGGCTGACCTGGACGACCAAGTGGTGTCTGTTCGCCAAACTCCGGCAATACATCCGCAGGCTGTCCGCCAACGATTTGCAGTGGTGTCCAGATTGGACCCGGTGCAACCACGTTAACGCGGATCCCTTTTGGTGCTACCTGCTGAGCCAGCGCTTTACTGAATGTGTTGATCGCAGACTTCGTTGTCGCATAGTCCAGCAAAATTTCAGATGGGCTATATGCCTGAATGGACGAGGTATTTACAATGCTGCTGCCCGGCTTCATATGTGGGATCGCAGCTTTGCACACCCAGAATAGTCCATATACATTCGTTTTAAATGTATGATCAAATTGCTCTGTCGTCAGATCGGCGATATCCTCCACATATTGCTGCTTACCAGCAACGTTAGCCAGAATATCAATACCGCCCAGCTCACGAACCGCTGTCTCCACCAGCTCAATGCAATATTGCTCATCCTTCAGATCGCCTGGTACAGCGACAGCCTTGCGGCCTTCTGCTTCGATCAGCTTCACAACTTCACGTGCATCGTCTTCCTCCTCCGGAAGATACGCCAGTACCACATCTGCGCCTTCGCGTGCATAAGCAATCGCTGCCGCGCGTCCGATTCCGCTATCTGCGCCCGTTACAATCGCTTTGCGACCTTGAAGTCTGCCTGTGCCACGATACGATTCTTCGCCGCAATCCGGTACAGGTGTCATTTTGGTCTGCAAGCCCGGTTCGGGTTGCTGCTGCTTGAATTCTGGGCCTGCCTTTGTAAATTGCTTTGTCGGATCTTGCATTGTGTATTGATCTGCCATGATGAATATCCTCCTCATATAGATGGATGTGTACATGCTGTTCTTTTCTTGCATCAATCCCAACTCTTTTTATGTAACCGGGTTTTGTACAGTTCAAACGAGCCTGCTCTATTGTTCACTCCACGAAGAATGGGCATATCATGATCAGGAAATTGTGATCCCCATACTTCGATTGCTTTTATATTTCAAAATGAATCCGCTTGCATTCCCATTGATATAGCTTGATACAGTGATAAATCCCTCTATATGGTAGCTAAAAATCTCCACAAAATTACACGCCAAAAAGCCCAATCTCTAGCCGTTGCTATCGATCGGGCTTCTTTTGTTCATTTGCATCCTATAGGCTACAGGATGTTCATTAGAACATTGGCAGCAGATACTTGATTACAAACCACAGTACGATCGCCAAAATGATAATATAAGCTGCATATTTGATAAATGTCGAAGCGACCATCCCGGAATCCGATTTGCGCTCTACACGTACTTCCCGTTTATCGACATCGACATTACGATTTTCGTTCATAACCTCTCGCTCCCTTTCAGGCATTATGCCTCTGGTTGTTAAGTGATTTGAGTGTTATTAAACGGTTTTATTCCTTATGAATCGCCTAGCATATGGAATGCAGCGATTATTGTAGCAGACTGCTTACACGGTGCAAGCAAGCGCTAAAGCAATTGCGGATCAGGCCGGGTGGTTGCTGCAATCACTAAAATCTATTATGCTGTCGATAGGCTATACTCAAGCAGACAATACTAGATTCAACCGAATAAGCTACCTATCTCAGCACTACCCTATTACATATTGCACAGGAGCCTTAACTATGAAGCAAACTAAAATGAACTACGACCTCTCCACACTACCCACCTCATTATTGCCTTACGTCAATGGAGCAACCATCTATGATAGCAGCTCATCACCACAGGCAAAGACGCTGTTGATCGATGGCTCGGAACGACTATTTCTAAAAATCGCTGCTGCGCATACACTGGAGCGAGAGTATCGGATGAATGCATTTCTCCATCAGCATGAGCTTGCACCCGCTTCACTCTTATATACAACAGAGCAACAGCAGGATTATCTGCTCACAACTGCCGTAGCTGGTGAGGATGGCGTAGCCGATGCCTTTATGCAGCAGCCCGAGCGGCTGGCAGCCGCACTGGGTAACCATCTACGCAGACTGCATACTATTCCTGTCGATGGATGTCCTTATGCTCATCGCAGTGCCGACATTCTGCTGGAAGCTTCTCCAGCGATGCAGGCTGAGCTACAAGCATCCGGCGACTATACACCTGTAGATGATGTTATTATCCATGGAGATTATTGCCTGCCTAATGTCATCATGAATAATTTTGAGCTGTGCGGATTTATTGACAACGGAGATGGCGGCATTGGTGATCGCCATCATGATCTCGCTTGGGGATTATGGTCGTTGCAATTTAATCTGGAGACGGATCGCTATCATGAGCATTTCTTAGATGCTTATGGACGAAAGGATATCGATGAAAAGGGAATCGTGTATTTCAGCCGTATTATTGATAGTCTGGATTTTTAAGGGACATTGTGCTTTTTTAATCGGTAATTCGCCTATGGTTGAGCACCCCACAATCACAAAAATGAAATGAATAACATATATAAAGACAAGCCGCGTCCTCAAGGCGCAGCTTGTCTTTATGTGTCGTGATTGGCATATTCCAGCATAGCATCATCATTCAAGCGATTGGATACGCAATTTCTGCTATATCCTCCTGTAGATCATCCCATTCCAGCTCATCATTCAATTGCTCTGCCAGTTCACGCGTTAATGGTTCCTGCTGGAAAATTCGTTCGATCACTGTACGATCCAGCTCGACCTCATAATATTCCTCTGCCCATGCATGATAATAAGCAGCACCCTCTAGCAATAAACGAAACCATTCGCTGCCTGCATCTACTTCTGCACCTATAGCACGCCAGCCAGTTTCCTTACGCTCATGCCAGAGCAGACAGGTTACCTGCTCTCCAATAAATGCAGGCTCGCTCAGAAAAGCTTGCATCGTCTCTGGCACCTGCTCCGAGACGCTCTGCATCCCCTGCTGCATAGTCGGATGGATAATGCCACCTTCAAACGCTTTGATCATCAAGCCGCTACCTGTAAACAGTGCAAAATAATGATCACCCTCGCCGTCTCGCATCGACGCCATCTCTTCTCCACTGTCCCAGTGTGCATTGTAGGAGTAATACCGATATTCCCATTCCGGCATAATGATCGCATCCAGCATAGCTGCTGCTCGAAAATAGTGCTGACATTGCTCAATGGAAGGCAGCTGGCTCAGTACTGTTCTTGTATCCATACGGCATCGCTCCTTATGTATAGAGGAAGTTAGATCAAACGAATATGAAGTATATAAAAGCTACAACGAATGCATGTTTCTTCACAGCAATCGGTAAAAATTTGAACACTTCTAAAAGCTAAGGGCTAAGGGCTCCGTAACTGGAGCCTTCTTTTCCGTTATCGGAGCCTTTTTTATGTGATCCATTTCATTCAGTTTGTTCGTTCTTAAAACGAATTTGTTCCAAATATAGACCTTCCGCATCCGCCATACCACCTGTTTGCGAACGATCCTTGGATTGAATGAAGCCGGGAACATCGTTCGGTTGCTTTTCACCTAATCCAACCGCAATCAGTGTACCGACCATTTTACGAACCATATTGTATAAGAAGCCGTTTCCTGTCACGCGCAGCTCGATCATCCCGTCCTGTTCACTCAATTCCAGCTGATGAATGGTACGAACCGAATCCTTTTTCTTCGATTTGGCATTGGCATAAGCAGTAAAGTCATGCTCGCCGATAAAATGCGCTGCTGCCTGCTTCATTTTCTCGATATCCAGCGGCTTCACCACATGCATACTGTATTTGCGCAGGAAAGGCTGACTGTATTCACGATTCCAAATTTTATACAAATACGTCTTCTCGGTCGCATGGAAACGCGCGTGAAAACGCTCATCGACCTGCTCTACCTGGATCACACTAATATCTGGTGGCAAATAATGATTCAAAAAGCTCATAATGCGCTCGGTTGTTAGCTCTTGAACGGTTTTAAAATTCGCTACCTGCTGTAGCGCATGTACGCCTGCATCCGTACGACTGGAGCCGATAATCTCGATCTGCTCACCGATCAGCACTGAGATCGCTTTTTCAATTTTTCCCTGAATGGTACTGTCACTATCACCCAGACGCTGCCAGCCTTTATAGCGGTTGCCATCGTACTGAATCGTTAATTTGTAATTGTTCATCTGCATTGCTCCCGAATCGGTAAATTAAGCGGTGTTCCTAAAATGAATTGGAGGCTCGTATGGATCATGATATAGCGATGAGCGAAGGTGCCAATTCCTGGAGTGGACTGCCTTCTTTTAGCTTAACAAAAATGGGATTTGAATGATAGGAGGTGGGGTGTTAAAAACGAGTTTTGGAGTGGAGTGCACCAAGCGCTCAGGCAAGGAATAAGGGAACGGCCTTGGGTGGAGCCCAGGAATCTATGAATGGGGAAGGAATGTAGATTCCCGGGCTCGAAAGGCGGCCTTTTCCCTTATTTCCTTGCCATCGCTCTGTGCGAATTGCAGCATATACAGTTAATAAACGTTGACGAGAAGGGATTGTTTAATCGACTTGTTAAACTAGCCCTTTTAGCTCTTTTAGCTTTTTTAGCTTTTTATATACACTTCAAGTAAATAGCTTCACATCAACTTCTCTGATCGCTTACTTTCTGTGCTTCTGTCAGTTCATTTCGTTTGTCGCCTTTGCCGATACGGAAGCTGAAATAGCCAATAATCACAATTCCGATAAATACTGCGCCGACAATAAGTGGGACGCGTGTATCGGGATTGAAGCACATACCGAAAAGAACGCAGATCAGATAGATGATAACGATGTAGTTGCTGACCGGGAAGAATAGGGATTTGAAGGTGTGTCCCTTAAGCTCCTCGCGATTTTGACGACGGAATTTGAATTGGCTGATTGCCAGAGCGAACCATGGTATCATCCCTGGCAAAATGCTGGCGCTGTAGATGTACAGAAACAGCTTGGAATCCGGGAACAGATAGTTGAACAGGACACCGATCAGCAATAGCGCGATAGTCGTAATAATACTGTTGCGTGGTACTCCACTATCTGCAGATACTTTGGCAAAAAACTTCGGTGCCTGTCCATTTTCAGCGAGTGTGTACAGCATACGTCCAGCGCTATAGATCCCACTGTTGCAGCCTGACATCGCAGCAGTCAGCACGACAAAGTTAATGATGCCTGCGGCGGCTACGATGCCGACTTTGGCAAAGGTCAGGACGAATGGGCTACCATTTTGTCCAACCTCATTCCATGGATAGATCGTTACGATCACGAAGATGGCACCTGCGTAGAAGATCAGGATACGCCAAATAATATTTTTAATGGAGCGACGTAAGGTTTGCTTTGGATTTTCGGCTTCACCGGCTGTAATTCCGATCATCTCGATGCCCTGATAGGCGGCGGTGACGATACAGAGTGCAAACAGGAAGCCTTTTAATCCTCCAGCAAAAAATCCGCCATGACTGTACAGATTCGATAATCCGATCGGTACGCCTCCATTGCCAAGACCAAAGAAGATCATCGCTGTGCCCAGTATGAGCATGAACACGATCGCGACAATTTTGATCATCGCAAACCAGAATTCAAATTCACCATAGAACTTCACCGCTGCCAGATTGGCGGCTGCAATGATCGCTACCCCTGCAAGAGCGGGCAACCATTGCGGAATATCCGGGAACCAGTAGTTCACATAGATTCCGATCGCCGTAACTTCTGCCATACCGACCGTGACCCATAGAAACCAGTAGCTCCATGCTGTCACAAAGCCAGCCAGCGGCCCGATATACCGATGAGCGAATGTAGCAAAGGAGCCTGTGACCGGCTGTACGATCAGCATTTCCCCCATAATACGCATGACAAAAAGCATAATAACCCCTGCCAGCAAGTAAGCTAGCAATACGGATGGCCCTGCCCACTGAATTGTGCTTGACGAGCCCATGAACAGACCGACACCTATCGTTCCGCCCAGTGCAATCAGTTCAATATGTCGTGATTTTAATCCCCTGTTTAATTGCTTTTGCTCCATAAAAAGCTCCCCTTTATACGAACAACTTTCGTTCTGACAATCAAACGCGTTAATGTAATGCAGAACGACACTGTGCCAGTGTAATGTAAACATTATGTAATTTCAATAGTATGCGGAACACTCCACTGGAGACGGATGTACAAGCAGGTCATACACTGTTTTTATGGAGTGGACAACCCTTATTCTTTTTATAAGTCACTATAGTTTAGATATCCGGTCATTTTATATCCATGAAGTCAAAATGATTCTTTATTTTTATGTACCTTAGGGTAAAAGAGACTGATCCACATAGAACGATGGATTATATTTTGTTCTTGATTGCCACATCCTTTACAAAGAAAATGTATCTTTAGCTTAAAATAGTATGTTTCGAAAGGAACTTGTCCATTCCACACGTACTTTTTGAACAAATTGTGACAAAGATAATTAAAGCGTTTTACTAAAACTGTCTTCGCCTTATGAACAACCTTCCATCGTGATGTTCGTTTTTAATGTGAGAGCGTTATGTTTGATCCATAATATGGTGTATTTGTACATACGATTTGCAGTGAATTAGGATATGTCAGATCCCACACTGGTAGAAAGTGTATTTTTGGGTTGGGTTGGGTTGGGTTGGGTTGGGTTGGGTTGGGTTGGGTTGGGTTGGGTTGGGTTTCAGTCTATAGGCGGATTGGTAGCTATCAAGCTAAACGATCAAATAAAAAAGAGAAGGACACACCCATAGATGCGCCCTTCTCTTTTTACGATTATTCATCCAATTCAATCTTTTATGCTCCTACGTGTTTATCTCTATTCCAAGCGGTATTCCCGTGTGTATCATAGAATAGAACTGAACAATACTGCACTTCATCCTTCTTACTCATTCCCACTCATTGCATTGGTAAAATCACAATGCGCTTGGCGATGGCTTCGCCTTCCTCATACCATATCATTACGATATCGCCTGCTTGGAGTTCTGCCTGAGTTGTTGCAGTATCGCCGCCTGTGCCACGTTCACGTGTTGTAGAATCGGACGCTGAACGATCACCTGGCGTACTTCCTGCACCAGTCGGATCGCCAGGCATAGCCGGGCTACCATTACCGTTCATCCCACCAGCTCCATTACCTGCTGGATCTGTCGCATTGCCCTGCTGTCCAGAGCCTGTATTCGGTGTATCGGAGCGAGAGCCCGCGCCCATCCAATTACCACCGCCTGTACCGCCAGCATTTCGATCCATACCGCCACCACGACCTGAACGCTCCATCAGTGTCGACATTTCGCTAATCTGAACTTCGTCAGACAGTGTAATCGTCTTTCGCTCACCTGTTGCGGTATAATCCGATCCGTTTGCACTCGTTCCTGTTCCTTTTTCAATTCCAGTAGCATCTGGTAAGCCTGCTGCGCCCTGATTCGTTGCTGTTTTGTCTGTTGCCGCTTTATCTGTTGAGGTTTTATCCGTTGTGGTTTTATCTGTGGTACTCTTATCTGTATTTCGTGTTGAAGCATCTGTTTTGCTGGTGCTGGATTCCATCAGCTCTACCTTGACCTTATTCCCATCCACCGCTACGACCCGCGCGATCAGATCTGGATTGGCTAGCTCGCGCATCCCAGCATCACGCATGCCGTTCATCGGTCTCATCATACCAGCGCCTGTGCCTGTAGCGGCTGCGCTACTGAGCTTGATATTTTGCGAAGTGATTGGGTTACATGCACTTAGCAGGAGTACACTGCCCAGTAGAACGGCCATCGTGGTCAGTACGCGCCGACGATGACGCGCTATATGAATAACAGAACGCACAGGCTGAATATCTTTATTGATATGCCTGCTTTTCTGCTCAGTCGAGGTCACGCATTCATTAGAATGTATCGAAAATAGACCCTTTTTATGAATAGACATTACTGTTCACCTCTCTTTGTCGACTGCTTTACAGCAAGAAATGACCAGCCCTTGCGATGCAGCAGCCATTCGTATACATCGCGGAAGCCCATATACGACAACACAATAAGAAGCGGATACACCGGGAATACGTAACGCGACTTGATTTCCCATAACAGATAGAAGCCAATAAAGCCCAGAATGACGAGCACTAACGATACTTCTTCATAACGCTTCGCACGGAAGCTGGTAATCAATCGAATCAGCATAAACACATACATCAGGAAGCTAACCGTATAGGCAATCCATAATACACCCAGTCGATAAGGGGAATTGCCAGCAAACAGCTCTGTAATCGGATTGGTATAGCTATAGCTTCCCATAATGCCACGCATACGAAGCCCATCCTGCGCTGTGCCATCTGTACCGATTCCATAGCGCTCCAGTTGATAGGTGCCTTCCGTCCATGTCCAGATCAGCTTTTTATAATACATTTCGGCGAGCTGCTGCGGCGTAGCCTCGGATAGCTTCTGTTCAATCGATTGCTTGTATAGCTCCGCACTCTCTGCCTTCTGATAATCCGCTTCACGCTGATAGATCATATAGCTCTCCATATTGTCCCAGAAGCCAAAGCGTTGCAGGTTAATCCCCATATTCAGCCACATATAGACCGGAGCGGAGTTAGCTGTCACAGAGCCAGACACTTTGCCACTTGCCTGAAGCCAGGCATTTTGCGTCCATGACGGCACATTAAACAGTGCGCCAAGAATCACGAAGCTGAGCAGTAGCTTTTTCCATCCAATGCTACGCAAGCGCAGCAACAGCGTAATCACAATGGCAATCAGGAAAATAACACCGATCCCACGCAAATAATTCCCTAATGCCAGTAAAATTGCAGCAAACACGATATATTTGATCCGTTGCTCACGCATAAACCGTAGCGCAAAATAAAATCCACTAATTAATAGCGATGTTCCTACCACATCGTTATAGATTAGATTATTCATAAATAGTGCTGGAATAAATGTCGCTGCAAATACCAGCACACCATAATCTCGACTCGGACGCTGCGGATTCAGCTGCTTATAGATCAGATAAATCATGCAGGTCGTCAGCAGCATAAATAAAATATTAAATAGCTTAATCACAATATAATTATCCGGGAAAATAGCCAGTAATGCTTCCAGATAGAGCACAATCGAGTAGTTAAATGGGAACATGTGCAAATATCCGCCCGACTGGAAGGTAGAATAATCCCCGTTGTACAGCATACTCATTGCCAATCCCAGCACCGTCTGCGAGTCATCCGTCGGCTGACGCGGGAAAATAAAAATAATCGCCAGCTGAATCACAAACGAACCCAGCAGCACAAGCGGAATGATCGTTCGCGGTCGATAAGCCTCCAGCTTCAAGCATAGCCGATATAGCACAAAGGCTAAAGCCGCTAGAATAAGAATAAGCGGCAGGAAAATCAGCCACTGCTGCTGCTCCAATAGCGGATTATCCGCATACACCGCATAAATATACTCTGCTCGTATAAAAAAGCAGGACACGATAAAGAGAGCTGTAAAAAAGATAAGCAGCCCATATAGCATTTTCTGAAACCAGGTTTGCATGCAAAAACCCCTTTGCGTAGTGTAATGTTTGCCAGCTGTGCAAGGAACCGTATATCCATGATGTGAGATGGAAAAATCGGGGCAGATCGTTTCTATTCTCTCGTCTCTGTCGATCTATTGCCGCTATTATAAAGGGCAAACATGAAAAATGCCTGAAAATCAGCACAGAAATATATAAAATTTCTCACTAGCTAGCTCAGGCGGTATTGGCTTAACGATCCAGACAGCAAAAAGTCCCTTATAGGAAGGGCTCGCAGAACACTCTAACACTATCCAGAGCATTCTCCCATTCTATAAGGGACACTTTATAAAGTTATCAAGACGAATCGGGAAGACTCCACAATCGATATTACTTTTCAATCGATACGCTATTCATTGATCTCCCTCGCTAATCGATTCGGGTTACTCGGCTTCGGGTGTAAAAAGCTTTTATTTTACCGAACGTACTGCTTCAATCAGATGTTCACTATTAATCGGCTGCTGTAGCATAATCGAATACGTATACCCATTTTGCTCCCATATTGCCAGATTAAAGCCCTTGTCATAGCCTTTCATCGTTACCGAAGCACCATTCTCGGTTACTGTGCGGATATTGCTATACTCTCCATTATCTCCGCTAATATCGCCACTGCCTGGCTGCATGCGGAAGGTTAGATCGTTGCTACTACCTATATAGCGAATTTCTGCCAGCTTACCAATTACAGAATACTGCGTTTGCGTCGATTGGAATGGTAGTTTGTTCACCTGCTTCACCTCATAACCAACCGCCTGGGTCAGCTCTGCCAGTGATGCATAGCTCATCGTACCTGTAACTGCCATTGAACGATTATTTGGTACAGTGCTACTATAAGGCGATATCATATCTGAGGACTGTGGCGCTTTAGTCGATTCAGGCACCTGTTGTTTGCTCACTTCCGGTGCGTTCGTTCCTGTGACCGATTGCTGTTGACTTGTACTTGTACCCGGAGCAAATCCGTGCTGTGCTGCCAGCACGCCTGCTAATACAACAATCAAGCTTGCTGCGGTAACCATATATTTGCGATAGCGTGTCCATAGCGTTGGTTTCGCAGGTGGAGCTTGCTGTGGAATATCCATCGTACGAATTCGTCCCATAATGCGTTCATGCATTTCTGGAGTCACTTGAACCCGCTCCATAATCTCGTTGTATTTGTTGCGCTTGCGCGGCTCACTCGTCAAAGTCATACTCCTCCTTCAGTACCTGCTTTAGCTTTTCCCGTGCACGATGAAGCAATGAACGCACAGTCGTTTCCTTTTTACCGATAATCTCCGCGATTGCAGCAGTCGGGTAACCCTCCTGATAAAACAGGTGCATTACCTCACTATACATGTCAGGCAATCGCTTGACCGCCTCCCAGACAAATTGAAGCTGCTGCTCTTCGTCTGCGATCAGTCCCTCATCCAGCTCGCTTGTTTGACGAACCCGATTATACCGAATTTTATTTTTACATAAATTAATCGCAACTCGTAGCACCCATGCCTTCTCATGGCTCGGACTATTAAATTCCGGTGCAGACTGCATGTACCGAATAATCGTATCCTGCACCATATCTTCCGCTTCCATCATATTATGCAAATACGAATAGGCTAGACGCAAAATGGAATTCCCGTATTGCTCCAGCACTCGTTCAGCCTGGCGATTCATTTCCTCTCGCCTTGCACCGGATGGCTCCAGTACCGTTACGTTGTTACGAGCAGCTTCGCTATGCGTTTCAGGCTGCTCTTTATCGACCATCGTTTTCCAGATCGAAGTCAGGCTTGCAATAGTCTGCTTTACTCTACCTTTCAGCGCTTGAAAAGGATTATATATAGAAGTACCTGTCTCAAACAAAAAATGACCTCCTACACGACAAATTAAGAATGGGTTTCACTTTTGAAATGGGATGATCAGTCATCGAACAGCGCGTTGCTAACGTTAGTCTGTATAAACGGCTTGTTGTTTGTCTTTATCTGACTCCCTTTCATTATACGTGATTATACGGATACTGTCGTTATCGTTTCGGATTTGGGTACTGTATCTAGTACACAACGACAACGGAATGATTGTTGCTCAATTGTTGGAGTTTGTGGCTGAAACTAGCGCTCTCTGTTAGACAGTTATGCCAGTAAAAGTGCCTATTATAGCCCTTAAAAATCGATTGCAGATGTACGCCACTACAGACAGGCAAAAAACATTCCGAAATAGGGTTCGGAATGCTTTTTGCCCGGTATTGGCATCAGCTTAAAGCTATAACTTACATCATGCTCGCTTTAGGCCACCGTTTTTATTTGACATGTACAGTATACACTACCGTCTTCGCTGGTTTTGCACCCTGTTCCCATGCACGTTCATACTTGAATGTCAGTTTGTAGGTGCCCGGCTTGCTCGCCTGGAATGTCCATGTTTTGTTAGTTGGTGCGCCTACGATCGGATCACTGTCTTTGCTTTTGGAAGCTGTATCCTGTTCAGCTTCTTTCACAAATTTCAGTTGTTCATCGGCTTTATAGCTCCACGCATAGCCGGTCGAGTCGTTTTGCTCCAGCTTAATATTGAATGTTTGGCCTGCTACTGCCTCGATCTTTTTGTTGATCACATTCGATTGATCTGCTGCTTTTTTGTCGCTCACTTTGATCGTATACACCACAGTTTCGACGGGATTGGTATCCTTTTCCCACGGACGTGTATATTGAAATGTTACTTTATACGTACCTGATTCAGTTGCTTTAAATGTCCATATTTTATCATTAGGTACACCAACGATGGGCGCATTGCTCTGGTCGACGCTAGCAGGTATTGGGGATACTTCTACTTCTTTTATAAACTTCAACTGTGGATCTGCTTTGTAACTCCACGAATAGCCAGTTGATGCATTTTCCTGAAGCTTGATTGTAAATGTGTGACCTGTGATTGCTGCCATTGTTTTGTTCACAACTTTGGATTCATTCACTGCCGAATCTCCTTCACTACTAGCATCAATTGCTTGAATAGTAATCGGTTGTTGTGGGGTATACGTATTCAGCTGAGGAGCTGCGTAGATCATTCCGCTACCTACTCCCAGTAATGAAAGACAGCCTATTGTTAATGCAATCACTTTTAATCCAGAACGACGCGATTTCGTTTTTGTATTTGTTTTTGTCTGGTGGTGTTCACTCATATGGTTGGTCATTTTGGCTCTCTCCTCTTAGCACGTTGTTATTCGTACTTATAAATCATTATATTGCTGCGTTGACACTGCTGTTGCTTACTGTCTATCCAATACACACTACACCACCTGTTATTGTTGCAACGGGTATATATTATATTCAAAAATAGATATAAAAAACCCTCCCGATGCACCAATAGCACCGAGAGGGTTGAAAATCACATTTTTATTTATTCTTCCTTTAAAGCACAGCTTACGACAGGCGTCCGCTGAAATCTTCAAATTCGAATTTACGGATAACACGAGCGCCTTCTTCGTCATTGTAGCTGACGATGGAAGGCAGGTTCACACCGTTGAACATATGGTTTTTCACCATGCTGTAGATCGCCATATCGGTAAATACGAGACGATCGCCAGGTTGCAGCGGCTCAGGGAACGAGTAATCACCAATCACATCGCCAGCCAGACAGGTCAGTCCACCCAGACGATAGGTGTGTGGATGCTCGCCCGACTTGCCGGAACCGATAATATGCGGACGATATGGCATCGCCAGTACATCCGGCATATGGCACTCTGCCGACGTATCCAGAATCGCAATGTCCATTCCATTTTTCATTGTATCCAGAACGGTAGCGACGAGGTAACCCGCATTCAGCGCAATCGCTTCGCCAGGCTCCAGGTACACTTCAACATTGTACGTTTCTTTGATATGCGTAATGCAGCGGCACAGTGTATCCAGATCATAATCTGCACGGGTAATATGGTGTCCTCCACCAAAGTTTACCCATTTCATTCCGTGCATGTACTTGCCGAACTTCTCTTCCACGACCTTTAGTGTGCGCTCCAGTGTATCGGAGTTCTGCTCACACATCGTATGGAAATGCAGACCATCGATGCCTTCCAGATCGCTTTCGTCGAAGTTGTCCAGCGTTGTTCCCATGCGGGAATAGTTGTAGCAAGGATCATACAGTGGCACTTCAATCTCAGAATATTCTGGATTGATGCGGATACCACAGCTGATCTTTTTGTCCGCGCTTTGTACGCGGTCTTTGAAACGGTGCCACTGGGAGAACGAGTTGAAAACGATGTGGTCGCTATACTTCATCATCTCATCGAATTCTGCATCGACATAAGCCGGTGCATACACATGCGTTTCCTTACCCATTTTCTCATAGCCGAGGCGTGCCTCGAACAGAGAGCTGGACGTTACACCTTTTAAATATTGCCCGATCAACGGGTACAGTGCATGCATCGAGAAGCCCTTTTGAGCCAGCAGGATGTGCGCGCCTGTACGCTGTTGTACGGAATCTAAAATCTCCAGATTTTTCACGAGCAGACGCTCGTCAACAACATAACTTGGAGAGGGAACAGTGCTGTAATCAATCGGTTTCAGGTTATCGGTCATTTCCTTCTCCCTTACCCTTAGTCAAGCAGCGTTGGCGAGAAATCTTCTTGCCAAGGCAGACCTTGTTTGTTCAGTTGCTCCATGAATGGATCCGGGTTCATTTCCTCTACATTGTAAACGCCGGCTTTCATCCACTCGCCTTTGATCATCAGCATTGC
Organism: Paenibacillus hunanensis; assembly: GCF_014645615.1. Taxonomy (GTDB): domain Bacteria; phylum Bacillota; class Bacilli; order Paenibacillales; family Paenibacillaceae; genus Saccharibacillus; species Saccharibacillus hunanensis. The sequence continues at coordinate 573,340 of NZ_BMMB01000003.1, forward strand.
GCCGATCATCGCAGGTACGCCTGTAGTGTAAGAGATCGCCTGGGAACCAACCTCACGGTAGCACTCCTGGTGGTCACATACGTTATATACATAGTATGTTTTCTCTTCGCCATCTTTTGTACCTTGAGCGATAATACCGATGTTTGTTTTACCCTTCGTTCTTGGACCGAGGGAAGCTGGATCAGGCAGGATCGCTTTCAGGAATTGCAGTGGAATAATTTGTTGGCCTTCAAATTCGATTGGCTCGATCGAAGTCATGCCTACATTTTCCAATACTTTCAGGTGAGTCAGGTAGTTTTGCGAGAATGTCATCCAGAAACGGATTTTTTTGATACCCGGGATGTTTTTCGCCAGGGACTCCAGCTCTTCATGGTACAGCAGGTAGATATCTTTTGGTCCGATTTCTGGCAGATCGTATACTTTTTTCTCGGACAATGGAGCAGTTTCGATCCATTCGCCGTTTTCGTAGTAACGACCGTTCGCTGTGATCTCACGAATGTTGATCTCCGGGTTAAAGTTCGTTGCAAACGGATACCCGTGGTCACCCGCATTCGCATCCACGATATCGATCGTGTGGATTTCGTCAAAATAGTGCTTTACAGCATAAGCGGAGAATACACCGGTTACGCCTGGGTCAAAGCCGCATCCAAGCAGAGCCATAATGCCAGCTTCTTCAAATTTCTGTTTATAAGCCCACTGCCAGCTGTACTCGAATTTTGCCGTTTCAGGCGGTTCGTAGTTTGCTGTATCCAGGTAGTGAGTCTTGGTCGCAAGACATGCGTCCATAATGGTCAGATCCTGGTACGGAAGCGCAACGTTGATTACAACGTCAGGACGGAAGCTCTCGATCAGAGCGATGATCTCGTCCGTATTGTCGGCATCGAGCTGCGCGGTACTAATCTTGGTCTTCCCTCCGTCCAATTTATTTTTCAAAGCTTCACATTTTTCAACTGTACGGCTTGCGATGCAGATTTCCTCGAATACATCAGGGTTCTGAACGCATTTGTGTACAACCACACTAGCCACGCCGCCGGCGCCGATAATTAACGCTTTTCCCAAAATATTGACCTCCTTAAAGTCCGTTTCGTTTTGCTCTAATCTGTCAGGTTATGCCTGAACATGCTAATGGACAGGTCTTGGTGCTCACCTGCCAATCAAAAACGCCAACGTTGATTATACATAACTATCCGCAGTTAATCAATAAAAATCGACAAATTCCGTTATGGCACATGTTTAGTCACAGTTTTTCTTTGAAATGCTCTGAAATGCACGTTAATACTTTATTTTTCAAGCTTTAGCGCAGTAAATGATGTGGGTATTTTCGATAGGATAAGATTCAATTTTTTAAAATGGATATTTATACGTTTTATATGGATGAAAGAGATTTGCTTTCAAGGAATCGAACTCATGTCATCACCTGAATGATCTGGATTGGAGAATTGCACTAGATTGAGCTTGTATGATTCCGTCTTCCAGCGAATGGATATTGTAGCTGAGTATAGAGTAGCTATCATTTATTAGGGCGCTATTTAATTACAATGAAATGAGTGTAAAACGATTCCTTGCTCTGCACCAGCTTATATTCAGGGTTATGTACAGTGAATATTACATCTGTCACCTTCAAAATCACTGCTTATTATGAAGGAAGATTTATTTTCCGAATGTATATTTATACTTATTACATTATAAATAGTCATGTTATTGATTGCTCTTAACATAAACTCTTCTTTTAGTTCATTATAATCTCGTCTATTTATCTGTTACACGATTATTGATCATTGCTATAGAAAGAAGCGATAAAATAACACTGCCTTTACAATCATAGCTGACAGTATTTGATAATTGATTGAAATTGCCTGATGTTAAGCTTATCATGCTGGGTTCCAACTGCAAGTAAGCAGATTAGCTCCATCTTACAGTTTTACATGATGTACATAGTTACATTCATTAGATTTAATAAAATAAATCCATACTATATATGCAATTACTTAAATATGTATGGAGGCTTTATCATGACCAAGAAATTGATGTCCACTCCGATTAAGTTGTTTATGGCTACAACGCTAAGCTCACTCCTCGCGTTTACCGCAGCATCTGTCCATCTCCTTCCTCTAACAGCTGAGGCCCAAGCAGCGACTGCCCATTCATCCTCCAAAGCAAACAACACTGGCGCCAATGCTTCGATGACAACGACTCCTATTAAGCATGTGGTTGTGTTATTCCAGGAGAATGTCGCATTTGATCATTATTTTGGCACCTATCCGTATGCGCTAAATCCTAAAGGGGAGCCTGCATTCAAGGCCGCTTCTAATACACCAACGGTGAATGGATTGAGTAGCGTTTTATTGACTAAAAATCCAAATGGTGCGAATCCACAGCGACTTGATCGGTCACAGGCATTGACTGCGGACATGGATCATAATTATTCCGCTGAGCAAAGTGCATTTAACGGTGGCAAAATGGATCAATTCGTAAAATACGGTGGTAAAGGCTCTAGCGTCGTTATGGATTATTTTGACGGGAATACGGTAACGGCGATGTGGAACTATGCACAGCATTACACATTAAACGATAATTCATTTGGCACAGGCTATGGCCCATCCACACCGGGTGCGCTGAATCTAATCTCTGGTCAGACACATGGAGTAAGCCTGTATACTGCGAATAGCACGCAGCATGGACAGCTTGCGGATTCCCAGCTTGATACACGTACCATTACCGAGGACAATGATCCATTTTATGATAAAGCATCCAAAGGAACGACTGCCGCGATGGATGATACGAATAAAAACGTCGGCAATTTACTTAATGATAAAGGCATTACATGGGGCTGGTTCCAGGGTGGCTTCCGCAATATTAATGAACAGCACCAAAACATCGGTGGTCATTCCGTGACAGACTACAGCGAGCATCATGAACCATTCCAATATTATAAATCAACCTCGAATCCGAACCATCTTCCACCATCCGCGGCTAGTATGATTGGCAAAACAGATCAGGCTAACCATCAATATGATATGGCGGATTTCTGGACGGCTGCTGATGCAGGGCATCTGCCAGCAGTAAGCTTTCTCAAAGCACCGATGTATGAGGACGGTCATGCTGGCTATTCCGACCCAATCGATGAACAGGTATTTTTGACGAACACGATTAACAAGCTACAACAGCTACCGGAGTGGAAAAGCACAGCAGTCATCATCGCCTACGACGATTCGGATGGCTGGTATGATCATGTGATGGCACCGCTCGTCAATGGCTCCAATGATCCAAAGCTGGATACACTGAATGGACAGGGTGATGCAGGCACACCTAAGCTTGGCGATTATAAGGATCGTGCAGGCTATGGTCCGCGTCTACCATTGCTGATCATTTCGCCATATGCGAAGCAGAACTTTGTCGATAATACGATGACAGATCAGACAAGTATTTTGAAATTTATCGAAGACAACTGGAAGCTTGGACGTATCGGCGATCATTCGATGGACGAGGTGGCAGGTACATTACTGCATATGTTCGACTTCAATAGCAAGGTTAGCAATACCCCACTCTTCCTTAATCCTCACACCGGTGAGGTCGAGAGTAAACAGGATGCTGCCGCTCAAGCCAAGCAGTATATCGCACAGATCAGTAAAGATATGAAGTAACATGTATTCTTTATACCAACGCTAGCAAGCAAGACTGAATGGCGCGATGAACATAAACAAGGCTGGATACCGACTACTTTAGTCGATGCGGTATCCAGCTTTGTTTTCATCATCTGAGCATCAATAAGGTATCGTCACAGCGCTGTATATTTTCAATAACGAAGGATGAGATGAATGATGGAACAACTACTGATTGCCTGTATGCTGCTATTGTTTACATGGATGATCATTAAGACGATCAAGCAAATTAGCTCGCTTCATATCTATGAACCCCATGCCTGGAAGCAAAAGATCGATCGTGTCGTGATCGGCTGTTTGTTGATGACTGTGCTGGCATCCTGGCTTATCACTACCAGCTCCATGCCCACTGCCAGCGCGGATCGCATGCCCGATATGCCTGACATGGACGCTTCGACTACAGGTACAACGACCTCCATGTCTACTGCATCATCAACCGACAGTTCTTCTACAGCATCGACTGGAGCGGATTTCAACTTAACGGATACCGCAATGAAGCAGCAAAATCAGAGCGCTGTTCGTCTCATGAATGAGCAAGCACTCAGCCCTACTATTTTGCCGGACGGAACGAAGCAGTTCGTATTGAATGCTTCTACCTTTACATGGAGCTTATATCCGGGCAAGGTAATGGAAGGCTGGGGCTTTAATGGTGGTATTCCGGGTTCCTTGATTCGGGTGACTGTTGGTGATCAGGTAGACATTGTTGTAAATAATCACTTGGATGAGCCGATGACGGTACACTGGCATGGCTTACAGGTGCCCAATGCGATGGATGGCGTACCCGGTATGCCCAATCCAGCGATCCAGCCTAATGGTAGCTTTGACTACAAATTCACGGTCACTAAGCAAATGGTCGGCACTCACTGGTATCACAGTCATTATGATGATGATTTTCAAGTCGATGCGGGAATGTATGGCGCCATTATTGTGGATGATCAGCCAGCTACACAAGCAAATCAATCTACAACGGCTACTCCAGCCTCGCCTTCCTATGATGTGGATAAGCTATTCATGCTCGGGGCGACCAAGGTCGATGGAGCTGATCCTGAAAATGTATTTACGATCAACGGCAAAGCCTATCCATATACCCCACAAATGGATATACAAAAAGGACAACGTGTACTGCTCCGCCTCGTTAATGCCAGCGCTGAGGATTATCATGCGATCACACTGGATGGCTATACGCTAACGATTGTTGCTGAGGATGGTCAGCCTTTACCTGATCCACAGCAGGTTAGTGTCGTGTCCATCGCACCGAGTGAAACACTGGATGTTGCCTTTACCGCTACTCGTGCAGGCGATTGGTGGTTCCATAGCACGATTGCGAGCGAGCTATCCAATCCTGACGATACAGCGGACAATATGGGCGGTATGATGACGCTTGTTCATGTGAAGTAAGGAGGCTTGACTATATGACAAATGATCAGCTATGGATTGGAACAGGCTGTATGATCGCTTGTATACTAGGCTTTTATCTGTATAACTTGCATTCATTGCTATGGGGGCAACATCTTACGCGATGGCTTCGCCAGTTGCAGCGTTCGGCTCGATCCAATCGCTTTTTAACGCTTATTCCTGTAAAAACAATCGCATTGCTCGTACTCTGTCTGTTGCTCATATCGCTGCCTTCTCAGCCGATGCTTGCGCAATCTGGCTCTAGTCTTGCTAATTTTTCTACTTCTTCTATTGCGACTGTGGCTTTAACTTTACATGCGGCTCGTTCAGAACAAGCATCCACCCGCGATATCATTCTAAATGAGCCACCGCTTGCAACCAATGCCATAACACCCGGCGTGCTGGATGCAGATACTAACGCCCTGAGCAAAGCAGCGATACAGGCTCAAAATCAAGCGGCACGCAATATGATGAACGAGCAGGCATTACAGCCAAAGGTGCTCGCTAATGGAACGAAGCAATTTACATTAACCGCCGCTCCACTCGTCTGGAATTTGTATGAACAGAAAAATGTTCAGGGATGGGGCTATAACGGACAGATTTCCGGGCCATTGCTACGTGCAAAGGTCGGCGATACGATCAGCATTGTATTAAAAAATGAATTGCCCGAGCCTACCAGCCTTGGCTTTAGCGGTATCTCTATTCCTGCGGATATGGGCGGTATTCCGCAGCATTCCGTTGCACCACATGCTTCATTCCAATATACCTTTACGATCACGAGCGATATGGTTGGTACTCATAGCTATTTCAGCACAACCGATATGGATAAGCAGATCAATCACGGCTTGCATGGTGTACTGCTGATCGATCCCGCACAGGGCAAGGAATACCCTGACGCAGATGTGAACGCGTTATTCGATATCGGCTCCTTTGTCGTCGATCAGAAGGTAGAGGAAAATGTATTCACCTTAAATGGTAAGCCATATCCCAATTCACCTGAGCTATCGATCCAGCAGGGCCAGCATGTACTGGTTCGCATCGTCAATAGCAGCGCGGAATCGTTTCATGCAATGCATTTGCATGGGTATACATTCAAGCTTGTCGCTCAGGATGGTCATCATCTGAACAAGCCTGTAGCGATGAACGTCATTTCCGTTGCACCGGAAGAAACGGTTGATATCGAATTCACCGCCAATGCACCGGGTACATGGATGTTTCACTGTCATATTCTCGATCACACTATGAATCCAGATGATGATGCAGATGAGATGGGAGGGTTAATGACTAATTTCGTCGTACATGGAACCGAAACTGATTCTTCTAAGCCAGATGATACAATGAGTTCAATGAGTTCAATGAGTTCAATGAGTTCAATGAGTTCAATGAGTTCAATGAGTTCAATGAGTTCAATGAGTTCAATGAGTTCAATGAGTTCAATGAGTTCAATGAGTTCAATGGATCATACAAGCTTGATGAATGAAATGGCAAGATAAGCTTTATATGCTCTTTACGAAATTATTCGCATGAAAGTAATGGCACCTAGCTGCATCCCCTAATAGTAAAGTGCAGAAATCTACACCTATACTCATTATGTTTACTCCGTAGATTTCTGCACCTATCTAATCGTCCTTGCTCCTTGCTCCTTGCTCCTTGCTCCTTGCTCCTTGCTCCTTGCTCCTTGCTCCTTGCTCCTTGCTCCTTGCTCCTTGCTCCTTGCTCCTTGCTCAAATAGTATGTACGATAGAGCACAAGCTTGCAGAAAACAATGCCAGAAAGGAGCATTTTCTATGCCCAATCGTCCTTCTTCCACGCACCCGATTTTACTAGACATCCCATCGCAATTAGAAAGCGATCGTCTGCTCATTCGAGCACCACAGGCTGGAGATGGAGCCGCTATGAATGAAGCGATTCGTGAGAGTATGACCGAGCTACAGCCATGGATGCCATGGGCACAGCAAATTCCGACTGTACAGGAATCCGAGGCCCATTTACGTCTGGCGCAGGTGAAATTCATAGAGCGTCAGGATCTACAGCTACTGCTGATTGAGAAATCAACCGGACAATTTGTGGGCAGCAGTGGTCTACACCAAATAGACTGGCAAGTACGCAAATTTGAAATTGGCTACTGGGTACGAACCTCTTTTACCAGGCAGGGCTATATTAGCGAGGCGGTACGTACGATTACTGAGTTTGCAATAGAGCGACTAGGCGCCAATCGGATCGAGATTCGCTGTGACGCAAACAACATGCCGAGTGCCAGAGTTGCTGAGCGCTGCGGCTATACATTAGAGGGCACACTTCGTAATTATAAGCTTGATTCGCACGGCTCACTTACGAATACGATGATCTTTGCCAGAGTACGCGGTTCGGAATATGAATGAATTTTATCATGCTGTCACTACAGCCTATATTTATGGGTAATGGTTCTCAAGCTTGATTGCGATCTTCGCATTCAGCACAAGCAGACTTCAATATCGAACAAAATGAACGGAATCATCGAAGCATTAGGTCTGATCCTGTATGTAGCTATACTCCAAACGCTTGTAGCGACAATAATCCAAGAAATGAGGGATATCGATGAATATGTCAGGAAATACAATTTTGATCACAGGTGGCGCGACAGGAATTGGACTCGCTTTTGCAGAGCGATTTATCGAGGCGGGGAATCGTGTTATTGTATGCGGTCGGCGGGAAGCCGCTTTGCAGGAAGCACAATCCAAGCTAGACGGGCTGGAAATCCGAGTATGCGATCTGAGTGTTGCTTCCGAGCGTGTTGCATTATTTGATTGGGTGAAGGAGCATTGTCCTGAGGTAAATGTGCTGGTGAATAATGCAGGTATTCAGCAGCGTTTTCATATGCTCAAAGCAGATGCTAGCCGCAACTGGGAGTATTTTAGTAAGGAGATTGAAACGAATCTGGATGCACCGCTGCATCTGTGTATGCTGTTCGCTCCATTTTTAGCACAAAAGGAAGCCGCAGCGATCATGAATGTAACGTCTGGGCTAGCATTCACCCCATTTGCGATTGCGCCGATCTATTCTGCAACCAAGGCAGCACTACATTCATTTACGATGAGTCTACGTCATCAGCTATCCGAGACTTCGGTCGAAGTGATCGAGGTTGCACCGCCAGCGGTGAATACAGATCTGGGTGGAGCCGACCTGCATACGCATGGCGAGCCGCTGGCTGAATTTGCGGATGGCATTTTTGAAGGGCTCAAGCAAGGCAAGCTGGAGATTGGCTACGGTAGCTCCGCAGACCGTCTGCGAATGTCACGCGATGATATTGATAAATATACCGAGCAGATGTACGCTTCAACGAAAAATATGGTTTGACTATCGATCATCTTCTTTTTTTAGCTCAAGGATTATAATATGTATTTGCCAAATATAGTTCATATGCAAACAAGCCCACCTTCCAGTTACTATGGAACGTGGGCTTTTACTATTCAGCGCAACTATAGAAGTATAAACTGTAGCGATTAGCATGATTATTTACGCAAATGGATACTCCGATTGTCGAACAGCCTCAGTCGGACAGCCGTCCACTGCATCCCACAAATCATATTCCATATCTAAAGGAATACGTGTAACCCCGCGATTCGCATCGCCCTCATATACAGCTTCAGCATATCCTTCTTCGTCCGGCTGAAAAACGGCGGGCAATACCGCAATACAAGCTCCACAAGCAATACAGCGTTCCTTTTCAATATGTGTATACTGCTTCATTGGCTCTGCTCCTTTATAATGGAAGTATCTAGCATGCGTATAGGTAAGACAGACGAATAATATAATTCGTGGATAACATTAACTGTTTACAGTATACTGTCTGGTACAAATGCACAACAATCACGTATATACGATATGAGGTGAGGATTTGCGAACGACTATTCTAATGCCGTGGACAACTGACTGGAAGAACCTATACGCACAGGAAGAATCCTTGCTTACTGCGATTTTGTCTGACCAGCTAGTGTCTATCCATCATATCGGCAGTACATCTGTTCCAGCAATCGGCTTTGCCAAGCCGATTATCGACATACTGGTCATTGTGAAACAGATTGACCGAGTCGAAGCTTACACCGAGCAATTCGCACGTATCCATTATGTAGCACGAGGCGAAAATGGTATTCCAGGACGGCGTTATTTTATCAAAGGCGGCGATGATCGCACCCATCATCTTCATATATATGAAGCAGGGCATATTTGCATTGCGCAGCATTTGAATTTTAAAAGCTATTTGTCACATCATCCTCAGGCTGCCGAGCAATACGGACAATTGAAGTGTCAGCTCGCTCATCTGCTACCCGACCAACCAGCCGCCTATGCAGCAGGCAAAGCTGACTTTTGTGCGGAGCTTATGGATCAAGCGATGGAATGGGCAAGCAGAACAGCCAATGACTAGCTGAGTAGCTATGCACCTATACTTCATTAAAAAGAACGACGACGCAATTCATAAAAATACTGCACTGCTGGATGCTTGAGCTTAACGGTATCGCTCATATTTTGCAGACGCTTCTTCCCTACACGACGATCGATAAGCGCCAGAATATTGAGCATAATGTCCGGGCTATCCAGACTTTCATCAATTGGACGTGCTAGGAAGCGATTCGCCACTGTATCGAAGTTCGACTTACTCAGCGCTGCCTGTGCGGATAAAATGTCCTTTGCACATTCGGTCAGCTTGCGATTACGCGCAATCACCTGTAACCGATCCTCTGGAATATTGCTGTTATTCCCCTGACGAACGGCTTCAATATCCTCGGCTGTGAGTGGGACATCAATATTCGGATTGTTTTTAATCTCCTGCTCTGTCTGATACCAGCGGATCGCTGTGGTGGTATCCTTCATATTCAGAATATTCTTTTTGTCGACCGTAATATAACAATTGCCCGATTTGTCAGGCGCATAGCGATAGCTGGTCGCACGATATTCTACCTTTCCCTGTAAAGCAGGGGCAAGAAAGCTTTCTAGATTTTGCTTTAATTTACTCCAGGACATAGATCCTCCTATTTTCTAAGCCTGCTACTGCGATTGAAGTAGAAGGTTGTTTTTGATTGCAGATTACACGTTGATCATGTATTTGAATTTCATATCTCAGGCAGCCTTGAATCTGTTGGCTGCGTGATAACGCCTACATGAATGTACTGAGAACCCAGATGCTGTAAAAGTTCATTTGCACACCGCTTCCGCAGCTTTAGACTTATTCTGCTGACGTTACAGCTATACGGGAAATCAAGCTGCATTTCACATACGTTAACCCTTTACATGACAAAATAAAGGCTTGCCAGCTACATGCCTTCTCTTTAGAGTATCACGGATACGGCGAGGAATATATAGCAAAGCCACCGAATACGATACATTCGGTGGCTTTAAGACTGATCTATTCTGTTCCTGACTGGACTCCATCCAGACGATCGTTCCGGTATATCCATCGCTTACATTCCCAGCGCAAGCTGAATCGCTTTGACGATCATCATGAGTACAGCGATGAATAGATACGCGCGCAGGGTAAGCATACCGAATTTGCGTGTTTTGGACCATACAGGCTTGGATAGCTGTTGCAGTGGTGGCATGCGCCACATCCGTGGATCAATCAGCACGCGATCAGCTTCGGCTGACGCTGGAGTACGATCGATTTTACGTTGTTGCCGAACAAGCATGATGATACTCACCAGCAGTCCAGCTGCAAAGACGATTAGCATTGCTTCCATAAACGCCCCAATATTCATAGCTGGGAATAAAGTTTGTGCCGCCAGTATAAAGGATAGCATGACCAGTACACCCACAATTATGCTGCTGACGATGTTAAGCCACAGCTTATTCACCCAAGGACCCAGCACTTCTTTATCATTGCATAGCAGCAGTAAAAATACAGTCGCACTAGGCAGCAGAATACCAGCCAGTGCCTGCACCGCTGTAGTGATCACACCGAGCGGTGCATGTGGAACCAGCACGATGCCCCCAGCGATAAGCACCATTAGTGCATAGCTGATATAAAAGCCAGGTGCATCTGACACTTTACGATGTAGCGAGTGCTTGATACCGAACGTATCGCCAATTGCATACGAGGTGGACAGTGTGACGGCTGCCGCTCCAATTAGCGAAGCATTCAGCAAAATAATCGCAAAGCTGGCACCTGCAAAGGAACCAAGTGTAGTGTGCAGCCCTCTAGCAACCGCACCTCCATCGACAAAAGCACCTGCCAGATGCGTATGATGAAAAGCAAAGCCAGTTGCAATGATCAGCGCCGCCGCTCCGATAATAACGACAAACGAGCCAATCACGGTATCTGTACGTTCGTACGCCATCCAGCGTGGAGTGAGACGTTTATCGATCACATTAGATTGCTGAAAAAATAGCTGCCATGGTGCCACAGTCGTACCCACCATGCTAATGATGAGCAGCATCATATTAGAATCAAAGTGTGAGCCTACACCAGGTACGAGAAAATTATGAATCACCGTACCTGCAACCGGATGGCTCATCACAGCCAGTGGAATTGCAAGGAAATTCACAGCAATGAACAAATACATCACAGTCTCCCAGCGACGGAAGCTACCTGTAAGGGTCGAAGCAATAAGCAGCACGGCTGCGATGGGAACCGACACATAAGGGCTCACACCAAAGTAAGACATCGCCAGATCGACACCGATAAATTCAGTGACCAGCGTCAAAAAGTTAACAAACAGCAGATCGCCCACAGAAAAGGCTCCCCAGAAACGTCCGAAGCGTTCAAAAATCAGTTTGGCATGACCGACGCCAGTAACAAGACCGAGACGTACGACCATTTCCTGATTCACGATCAGCACTGGAATAAGTAGCAGTAGTACCCAGAGCAGATGAGTTCCATAATTTTGACCAGCCTGTGCATAGGTGGCTACCCCACCAGCATCATTATCACCGACCATCACAATTAGACCGGGCCCCATAATAACGAGTAATGTACGAAGCCGAGCGAGCCATGATTTACGTTGAGCAGTATCATGCTGACCCACAGTGCCGAATGCACCATGAATATCTCCTACATGAGCTTGATCCAGTACGGCAGGTGACAGGTTGCGAGCTTGGTTTTGCATGACAAAGAACCTCCTTGATGTATCCCATATTGAATTACATAGCATGTTGAACATTGAATTAAACGACACGATCGCTCCGGCATACTAGACCTGTCTCCCATACCTGTCACCTCCTTTTCATTACATGATGGATACTAATACTCTGCTTATACCTGGAGATGCAAAAATCCCCCTGTCCTCAGCACAGGGGGATAAAGCATGCCAAAAAAGCATGCGGATCAACTAATGTAATCCTTATTTCCCCCTGGTTGAGCTTCGGCACTGTACAACGTAGAGTATGAATACTCAGCTACCTTAAGTAGAGCCTTAATCCGGCAATACCTGTTCTACCCATTGGCATCTTTCGATGTTTCCGGGCAGTAGCCTGTGTTTGTACAGGAGCCTCGCCTAACGAGAAATAGTATATTATTTTCATATCCAAGGTAAGTCTACTCGCGTGCTAGCCAGTTGTCAACTGCTTTTTTATCACAAAAAAGGACAACTGAATTGTCCTTTCTATAGAGCTGGATATAACGTTATTTTATACTAAAACTGGAACTTGAGAACAGCTTGCATCATGACAAATGATCATGCTTGAGCACCGTTTCCTTTACGTGCATCGAGTACAAACATCGTCGCATCTTGATTCATAAACAACCGCTCACCCTCATAAAACGTATGCGATTGAATATCGGTATAGCCAATTCCAGTCATCATCGCTGCCAACTCTGCCTGCACAAAGCCCGGATGAACAAGCTCCGAATCAATTCCCTCATGACGATCAAAATCAACGATAATGACATGTCCACCCTCATTTAACATTCCATATAAACGCGATAAAATAGACTCCACATCCGCAATATGAAGTAGCACCTGTGACATGAAAATATAATCTGCCGACCATTCCTTCATTTGATACTGCTCGAGATCGAAGCATACTGTGCTCGCATTCTGAATATCGGCAGCGGCAATTTTTTTATCTACCTCATGAATCATATTGGGAGACGAATCCATAAACAGGATAGAGCGAAAATCACTAACCAGCTCCAGACCAACTAACCCCGTACCGCAACCAAAATCAATGGCATGCTTATGACTGGCATCCTGTACATAGCTACGTATGGCATCAGCCGCTTTGACAGCCACTTCGATGCGTGCGGGGCTATCGTACTTCGTTGCCATTTGCTCGAATTTGTCTGTGTTTCCCATGATGTCACCTCTTTAGAAATGGATATAGATAAGGATGAATCTCATATTGAGTGATGAATAGGTACAGCTGTACAGCTGCTAGAATTGCGATAGATCTGTTTGTTACTTCAGCGCTGATTTAAATACGCATTCGCGATCTCTCGGCATCGATCCTTCGTATCAGGCTCGTGATCAATTAGATATTGGATAAATATATCCTCTACTTGCTCATCATCAATACGTGCCAGACAATAAAACACCTCCTCAAGCAAGCATTTGAATCCTGGATGATTCAGTAGTCGCTTCGCAATCGGCAAAATGTCATCGGATTCGTTTAGTGCTAGTCGCCTGAGTATTATCTCCAGTGCAAATTGTGCATCCTCATCCGCTTGCTCGATTAGACGATCAATATGTTCAGCCGACATATCCGATGTATAATCGTCAAAAGCAACCAGTAGATAGTCTGGGTAGATTCGCTTCGGTAACTCTTTAAATGGTTCAATTAGGCTGCCTGTTAATTCCCTATTCGCATACTTTTGTAGGATCGCTTCAACTTTATTTTTACTAAGCTTAGAGGATTGAAACAAAGGTCGCTGTTTCAAATCATGTACCATCTGCTCCGACTGCTGGAATAGATCTGCATTATATGTCTCCCCAGCGGCATAGAAACGAACAGGTTTACCGTTAGCAGCAAAAGTATATCCATCTACACGTATAATCGTCAGACAATCTATAGTTTGATTTTCTATGTACGCTGCGGTCGCCCGGTGATGCCCATCCAGTAATGTACTTATAAAACCACTGTAATAATATGCTAGACCCGTCATTCGTTTGCCCTGCTTTAACTCATTCACATAATGATCGACGCGATCGCGATTGAGCTGCTGTGTCGGCTGCGAGGGCACTAGAAATTTAGGCGTACTACAGCCGAACTGCTCCTTATAGAAAATCTCATCTGCTGTAGCTTGATATAATCGGCTAGCTTGCGGTATATTCCAGAAAAAGTTTCCTTCTCCATCCGTCGGAATCATTTCAATACGGGTCAATATATAATATCCATCCTCAAGAGTTGCAAGCAGCGGTATCATTTGCTTAAACGATTCCAGCATCGATTGATCGGTCTGCTGAGCTTGCTTGAGCCCATCAATCAGATCCGTATCCGCCTGCTGTTGCCCTAATCCAACAGATAGTATATGACTACAGGTTGGACAATACTCATTTTCTCCATAGCTATACATTATCGGCTGATCTCCAAGCATGACGAATCGGTATGAATCCCCTTTACGATTGCTACCATATTTCACCGCTAATCTACCTAGACCACCCTTTACGTTGAACAATAACCCTTCATGCCCCCACGTATTCTTCTCACCAGGGATTGAATCCTTATACGTGACCGCTCTCTTCCATTTTGATAAAAACTCTTTCATCTATTCACCTCTTCTCCTTATCTAATAACTCCTCGTACAGAACTATTTTTATCTGACGGATTGTAATATGAAGTGCGACACCTACTGGAATTAAATAAAAAACAGCCCATGGC
>NZ_BMMB01000004.1 GCF_014645615.1 Paenibacillus hunanensis
ATCGTACTGCTATAGTGTTAGCGATCTCCTAACACGGGGTGAAACGAAAAGGATTTTTGCGTAGCAAAATATCGTACTATTATCGGTATTCCGACCGGATCGAGCTGGAAACCGATTCAATAAGCAAGCACAAGTCAATACGGTACTTATGAATGAATAGCATGTAATTATGTGGAGGGAATAACATCATGGAAAACACAAACAATCAAAACACATTAGAAATGGTTACACCGGAGCTTGATCTGATGACACAGTTGCGCCAGATCGTGAGTAATCGCGAAAATTCCGATCTTGCTGTACGTGGTAAAGTGACGCAATTGCTGAATCAGTATATGGATGCTAATTAAACGAAAAGCCTATCATATCCGTCCCTATGGACGACTATTTACACGCGTAGTACGGTATAACGATACCGGGCTGCGCGTGTTGCTGTATGAGCGATTCGTCCTGTTCTGCTGAACAGGGGTTAAACTGGGGTGTATTTTCTGATATGATACGAAGGTCAATGTCGATCAGGAGGTGAATGCAGCGATGAGCATCCGCCATGCTGTACCCAGGTATTGGACGATCCAGTCCAAAGAAGCCTGGGAAGCCGCGCAGGAGATTGGATTTTTGCACGGTCATTCCGAGCATGCCATGTTTATCGAGCCGTACCACTGGATGATGAGCCAGATGGGGCAGCGTCTGCCCGGATACGACGGGAGCTACCCGGTATGGGTATGGACGGAAAAGCCGGATATGTTACAGCTTCATCATTATACTGGACGTGCAGGCTGTGTATGCCTGACGCTGGAGCTCAAGCATGATGAGGTGCTGCTATCGGATTTTGATGAGTGGCATGCGGTGTTAAACGATACCTTTAATGCACGTACACAGCGCGAATGGCAACGTTATTGTGCAGGTCGCTCGGTTGTCACCAAGGAAGAGAGCTGGCAACGTATTTTCGAGCTACAATCCTCGCTTGTGGATGTGAAGAAAAGAAACGGTAACCCAACGCGTCGCTTGCAGGGTGTGACCGGAGCGGTCGCACTGGATCGTGTGATCCGTGTGGAGCATCTG
Organism: Paenibacillus hunanensis; assembly: GCF_014645615.1. Lineage (GTDB taxonomy): Bacteria > Bacillota > Bacilli > Paenibacillales > Paenibacillaceae > Saccharibacillus > Saccharibacillus hunanensis. The sequence continues at coordinate 1,060 of NZ_BMMB01000004.1, forward strand.
GAGGAAGTGCTGAGGGAACGACGTCTGTATCATGTGTAGCAAAATGGATGGGCTGCAGCGGGATTAGCCGGCAGTCTTTTTGCTGTAGGATGGATAATTGGTAATGTAGCGTGTGCCTGGTGGGGTAATAGACAGCAGCGGCATGACCGGATAGAGAATAAAAGAGTGAAAAATAAATTTGGACTACAGCCTATGGAACAGACAGGAGAGGATCGAATGAGTCATTTTACATATACAGGCTTGATGCACCGGGTGATGGATATTTATGCGGAGCATGGCAGCGCGGCTGCTTATCATTTTATATGTGAGCATCTGGAGGAAGGGCAGGCGAATCCGGCACAAATGTATAATTTGCGCTATTCCTTATTAGCTGCGTGTGGACGAAAGGACGAAGCGCTTGCTTTACTCAAAGAAGCTGTGCTTCAGCATGGCTACTGGTACAATGCAGATGATCTGAGTGAGGACGAGGATCTGGCTGTACTGCATGAGGAGCCTGACTTCCAGCAGGTATTGCAATTGTGCAGACAGCGAGAGGCAGAAGCACTTGCCGAGAGCAGCGGACGTCTGAATATTTTGTTGCCTGAAGCAGGTGGAGCGCCTGAAACGTATCGTACTTTACTTGTATTACATGGAGAACTGGAAAATAACGAAGCTGTCGAACCCACCTGGCATGCGGCTCTGAATCAGAGCTATAAGCTAGCACTGCTACAATCGTCGCAAATTCAATTTTCCGGTGCGTATGATTGGTCAGATCCTGAGCAAAATATACAGGAGCTGGAGCAGGCACTGCTTGAGCTGGGACGTGTAGATGGACGTATTCAGGAGGAGGATTCCTCTACTCAGCTAGAATCATTAGAGCCTCAAACCGAATTATCAGAGCCTCAAGATCGGGAAGCCGTGCAAGTCGCACAGCAAGCAAGTGATACGACCAAGCCGATTATGGCTGGATTTTCCTCCGGTGCTCGCGCAGCCTTACAAGCGGCAGCAACCTATCCGGCAGCGATTGGTGGATTGATTCTAGTATCTCCCTGGTTACCTGAGCCATCCGAATGGCAGGATGCGCTGGTACACTGGCAGCAGTATGGGGTGAAGCTATATCTGATCTGTGGCGAGCATGATGAGGATTGTCTGGCAGGTACGGAAGAGCTGGCTAATGAGCTCCAGCGCAAGGGCATCGACCATCAGCTTCATCTGATGCCTGGACTCGGACATAATTATCCCGTGCATTTCGAACAATTGTTATCGTCAGCACTAAGCTGGATGAATGAATCGTAAGCAGAAAATGAAGCCTGTATTTCCAATTGATGCGGAACAGGCTATAATCATACATGGAAAAAAGACCGGAATCGTTCCGAGGCATCGGACAAGCGGCCAATGAATGGATAGAAGGATGAGTGAACGGAGTGAAGATCGCAATATTTGATTCTGGCATCGGTGGGCTGACTGTATTGCACGAAGCGATGAAGCTGCTGCCTGACGAAGATTACTTATTTTATGCAGACACCCGGCATGTACCTTACGGTGAAAAGAGTAAGGAAGAGGTCAAGCAATATGTACTGGATGCAGCGCAATATATGGCGGAGCAGCAGGTAAAGGCGATCGTGCTCGCCTGTAATACAGCGACAAGTATTGCAGTGAATGAGCTACGTCAGCGGTATCCATTTCCGATTCTTGGTATTGAGCCTGCGGTGAAGCCTGCGGTACAAAACAGTACAATCAAGCATAAAAAGGTACTCGTGATGGCGACCCGCCTGACGCTAAATGAAGAGAAATTCCATAACCTTGTGAAAAGTATCGATAAATACGATATTGTGGAAAGCTTGCCTATGCCTGGCTTAGTAGAGCTAGCCGAAAAGCGTCAATTCGACGATGAGCATGTGATGCAATATCTGGATGAAGCACTGGCAGGCTATAAGCTGGATGAATACGGTACGCTCGTGCTGGGCTGCACGCATTTCCCATTTTTCCGTGATCAATTACGTCGATATTTCCCGCAGGAGGTCGATATTATTGATGGCAGTAACGGAACAGCAAGGCATCTACGCCATGTGCTGGAGGAACGGGATCAACTAGGTGGCGGTAGCGGCAAGATTCAATTTGTCCGCTCTAGCGAGCCTGTAGAGTCCGCAGTGGAGCTGGCAGATTATCATCGCTTGCTGGAGAGACTGTCCTGAGAGAACGTGAGTGGCTTCTGCGAGATGGAGAACTGCTAGATATAGAATGTACAGCATGACATGCTGCCAAAAGCACGATGGTGTACACTGCCTACATTGTATATCAAGCATTGAGCCTATGCTGGCTTGTATTGATGTGGATTGATAGTGGTATAACTTTAACAGCGGCATCCTTATATCGGGTGCCGCTGTTTGAGTTGCTATCTAATATGGGATCATGAAACGTGAGAAACGTTAGCTTTAGCAGCCGATGGGCGCAGGGCAGGCTGCTTGGCTCGCGATCCTGTCGTATAGGAACGTGTCGATGTGGTAGTTGTGGTAGTAGCAGACTTGCTCGAAGGGCTTCGTTTATAGGTGTTGGATGAGCTTGAGGTACGGGATGAATGCGTTGGCTTAACTGCGGATACAGCCCTTGCTGTAGAGGAGAAAGCCTTATCCGATTCACTCACTGTCATAGCGGCAAGCTGCTTCACTGAGATCGTTGGGCGTATCGCTTTGGAAGGCTGCCATGCTAGAATATTTTCCAGCTTAAATGTCCGAGGCTCACCTGAACGCAGACAATCGGCATATACACGCCCATTACGAATATGCTTGATCTCGATGCGGCGCTGCGTCAGCTTGCCCGTCTGATCCATATATACAATTTCAAGCAATTCTCCAATATGGTTAGCTAGCATGATCATCCCTCTAATCAGAACATTTGTTCCTGTATTTATTCTTATTATATACGAACAAATGTTCTTTTTCAACTGTGTAAATGAGGCTTGTGCAAATAAATATCGTTTATGTGGATATCCTTTTGGGGTAATATATGAAGAATCGCTTGCTGGGTTGTTGGTGACAAGAACACAGACAAAGCTATGTCGTATCGTTGGACGAATATACACACAGAGCATCATGCTTTCTCCGTACGGACTGTAGCTAGAGGAGCATGTTATGCCATTTGGAGAGGAGTACATCATACTATGTCAAACCATCATTCGAATGACCCATCATCTACCAACTCCACGAAAAACACATCGGATATTAATAAGCTGATCAGTCAAATGACGCTGGAGGAGAAGGCAAGTCTCTGTTCAGGTCTGGACTTCTGGCATACACAGCCCATTGAAAGGCTTGATATTCCAGCCGTGATGGTGACAGACGGGCCACATGGATTGCGTAAGCAGGGTGGAAGCGGAGATCATCTGGGCTTAGGTGATAGCGTTCCAGCTACGTGCTTCCCGACAGCTGCGGGTCTCGCTTCGTCATGGAATCGGGAGCTACTGCATCAGGTAGGCGAAGCGATCGGTGAAGAAGCACAAGCCGAGCAGGTTGCTATTGTGCTTGGGCCAGGCACCAATATTAAGCGCTCCCCGTTATGCGGACGGAATTTTGAGTATTTTTCCGAGGACCCGTATCTATCCTCCGAGCTAGCAGCGAGCCATATACAGGGTGTGCAGAGTCAGGATGTCGGTACATCGCTCAAGCATTTTGCCGCTAACAATCAAGAAGAGCGGCGTATGTCAGTGGATACGATTGTTGACGAGCGGACACTGCGTGAGATTTATCTGGCGAGCTTTGAAGGAGCGGTAAAGCAAGGCAAGCCGTGGACGGTGATGTGCTCGTATAACAAGCTAAACGGCACCTATACTGGAGAAAATGAATATTTGCTTACAGATATTTTACGCCGTGAGTGGGGCTTTGAGGGCTTTGTCGTATCGGATTGGGGCGCTGTAAATGAACGTGTGGATGCGCTCAAAGCAGGGCTGGAGCTGGAGATGCCAGCGAATGGCGGTATTGGCGATGCCAAAATTGTCGCTGCGGTAAAGGACGGCAAGCTTGATGAAAAAATACTGGATCGAGCAGTAGAGCAGCTACTGCGTTTTGTATTTAATGCAATCGAGCTGCAAAAGCCGAATGCTACATTTGACCCTAACGAGCATCATCAGCTTGCACGGCGTGTAGCGGCGGAAAGTATGGTCTTACTCAAAAACGACCATAACCTGCTGCCATTATCCAAAAAAGGACGTGTTGCAGTTATCGGTGAATTTGCAGTACAGCCTCGTTATCAGGGAAGCGGCAGCTCGCATATTAATCCAACCCAGCTGGATCAAGCATTGGACGAAATTCGTAAGCTGGTGGATAGTGAGTCTGAAGTGACCTATGCACCCGGTTATGATCTGGATAGTGATGATGTGAAGGATGAGCTGGTGCAGGAAGCCGTGAAGCTTGCGAATGAGGCGGATGTGGTTATTTTATTTACCGGATTGCCAGATCGCTATGAATCGGAGGGCTATGATCGTACTCATCTTGAACTTCCGCTAAATCATAAGCAGCTGATCAAGGAGCTTGCAGCTGTGCAACCGAATCTGGTCGTCGTACTGAGTAACGGTTCCCCTGTAACGATGCCGTGGCTCGATCAGACGAGCGCAGTGCTGGAAGGATATCTTGGTGGTCAGGCAGGCGGTGGCGCTGTGGCTGATCTATTGTTTGGTGAGGTGAATCCAAGCGGTAAGCTACCTGAGACGTTTCCAGTACAGCTTAGCGATAATCCATCGTTCCTGAATTTCCCGGGTGAAGGGGATCGGGTAGAATATCGGGAAGGCATTTTTGTCGGTTATCGGTATTATGATACGAAGCAGCTGGAGCCATTGTTCCCGTTTGGCTATGGACTGAGCTACACTTCATTTGAATATAGTGAGCTCCAAGTCGATCGTACATCGATGACCGATCAGAATACAGTGAACGTTCAGGTAACGGTACGTAATACAGGCTCACGCCGCGGACAGGAGATTGTGCAGCTATATGTACATGACCCGGAGAGTAGCGTGATCCGTCCAGAGCAGGAGCTGAAAGGCTTTGCGAAGGTAGCGCTGGAGCCAGGTGAGAGAAAGACTGTAAGCTTCATGCTAGATAAACGAGCATTTGCTTACTATCATACTGAGCTGCGTGATTGGCATGTAGAAACAGGCGAGTATGAGCTACGAGTTGGCGCATCCTCGCGTGATATAAGGCTCAAGCAAACGATTGAGGTAACGTCTACAGTCAAATTAAAGCAGGTCTTCCATCGCAATACGACGATTGGTGATATCGCAGCGAATCCAGCTACCAAGCCAATCGCCGAGGAGCTTACCAAACGTTCCGGCTTGAACGATATGATGGGTGATAATCCAGATATGCTGCTGGCTATGACACGCTTTATGCCGCTACGCGCAATGATTAATTTTGGACAGGGTAAATATACAGAAGACATGCTGGAGCAGGATTTACAGCGGCTGAATGAAGCGTTACAGCAGGCAGGGCATTAATTGGATGAAAGATAGCTCAGGAAGCTTATTCGCCTTCTTGACAAACGAGGTTCGGAGTGGCAAAGCATCATGATTGCTGATGATAGAATGCCGATCGGCGTTACAGGGTGATAGTGAAGCTAACGAGAATCCGATATAGAGCAGAATAGATACATGCAAAGCCAGATGATTCATTTAAGAGATCGATCTTACGATCCTCTGAATGGCATCTGGCTTTTTATAAATGAATATCGAAATATCCTATCATCTAGCTAATCGGATGACACGATTGATGCAGTGGTTCGTCTACCATAATCTACTATACCTGCTATCCTGCTGAGTATGCTAAGCAAGCCATCATTTATTTAAACGGAAAATCTGTGGTGAGCCAGCTATCACGCTTGGCGATTCTCTCGGTGTAGGCATCCTTTTTATCATATTGCTGTAGCAATTGCTGGAATCGAGTTGCTTTCTTCTCATTGCGAAGATGCACATAGGCACGCTTTAGCGCCGGATTTTGCAGTAATGGAATATAGTCGTCAGCTTCCATTTCCCATGCTTCGCGTTGTACAAATTCGGTTAGAGCAGGCGCAGCTTGTAAGGGTTCCAGCTTCCGTAGACCTTTCATATTATACAGCTCGATTTTACGAAGCTCCTGTAGCTGATCGAGTGGGGGAAGCTCATGGATATGGGGCATTGCACCGATTCGGACGAATTGTAGTCCTGTCATGGAAGACAAGAAGTCAAGCCGATCTAAGCCGCGAATTTGCGAGAGCTCGATATATTTCAGTTGCTTGAGCTGGGCAAGTGCATCCAATTGGCTGGTGCCGCCCAGATAGAGCTGTAGCCACCATAGCTGCTTGAGCTCTAGCAAAAAGTCTAGATTCGGCAGTGTCATATAACGCAGACTTAACCGCTCTATATGCTGAAGCCTCGCAAGCTCGTCCACATGCTTAACATGTCCTTCAATCGTCAACTCCTGTAGCCTGGTGAAGCGAGAGATTCCTTGCAGCGATGGCTTTTTCGATGCTGTTTTACCCAGTGTAAGTGAGGTCAGTGACGGGGGAAGCTGCTGTAAGATATCAAAATGATCCAGCTTGTACATTCGTAAATGAAGCTCTTGTAGCTGCTCCAATGTTGCCAGCGAATCTAAATTAGCGAATTCGCCATCACATGTAATTTCCAGCTTCTGTAGCTGTGGTAGCTGTTCGACAAAGGCCAGATCGCACACCTGATTATGAAAATGGTATGCACGGACTCGCAGCTGCGGACATGCTGGCAGTACGGTATTGTTAATATACTCATAGCTGCTCCAATGCAGGGCAGAGGCAAATTGCAATGTATGTATAGAGCTCATTCGAGCAATCTCCTGAGCCTCGGTTCGGGTTAGCTTGTCTTCAATCTCGATCACACCTGTATTCAAATTACGATACATACGATCACCGTCCTGTGCCTGAAAATGTATAGTGCCAGATAATATAGCTCATTAGCTGAATGTAGAGAATGGAGGTGCAGCAGGATATCGCAACAAAGGAGTACCAAAAGGGAGCGAAGCAGCTCAACATACAAATGGACAAGAGCTTGGCATGCGATATCTTCTGGCAAGCTCTTGCCCATTCTTCTTCATTAAACGTTATTCAGGAAAAGTATACATCTTATGCTGCTCGATGAATTCCATCTCACCTGTTTTACCAACAAAGTCATCCTTGGTATCGTTATAATGCATCAGCTTGACCGTACGACATACATCGTCTGGCAGGCTCAATAGCTCTTCTAAGGTCGTATGCACAATACCTGGTGGGTAAAGCTGACAATCATGCAAAATCGTATGCACACCACGCTCGCGCACCAGATGCTCAAGCAGCTGCGGTTGGAATTTCATATCAGCGCTATAGAAAATATGGTCATTAATCAGCACGGAATAGCTGTACTTTCCGTCGATATGCGGCGTTTGGATCAGTTCGATTTTCAGACCGGGTGCAAGCTCGACAGGCTGCTCCGGTTCAAGCGGACGCACGTCGAAAATATCATCGATCGAGGAAATTCCCTCCTGCGTCATTCCACCACTAAGCGTATGATCCCAGAGCGGTGAGATGAGTGTGCTGGCAATGTATAGCACAGGCTTGCGCTGGTGTACAAAATAGCCCCGAAAGCCAATTTCCTCCAGACCGCCTACATGATCACCATGAATATGCGACACCAGAATAGCGTCAATCGTATCCAGCTCGATCCCAAGCTGATGCAGCGCCAGCGGTGCTGTAATTCCACAGTCGATCATTAACGTATAATCATCCGCATGAACAAGCGCGTTGTTGTTGTAATATTTTTTGGCAAATGCATTGCCTGTGCCTAGCATTTGAAGTTGGATGGACATAATAAACCTCCTGGTGAGATGGGATGTAGTTATTTTACGATATAGTAGTGGGCAGCAGTTATCAAGCGAGCGATTACTTTACTGCATAGGGTTTAACGATGACATAAGCTAGATCGTTAAACCCTATTAACGTTTTTGTTTTAGTGATCGATGCTCCGGCAGGTACTGCTTTACGTTGAGCTCGCTTGTATTTAAAGTCTTCTCCATTTTGTGAAACACCATCTACTAATAACATGGAAGCTTGTACGTCTTCTTTTCCTTGTTCGATGGTATGACCTGTTATGTTTTTAACTGTATAGGTTACAGAGCCATCCCAGACATGAGACTGCTTATCTGTTGCATTTAAATGAATCTGGTAGGAAGTAACAGCAAAAGCATTCTGATCCTCTCCTAATGATTAAGCTAAATTATAGTGATTTTAGAACAACACTAGACCAGCAGGAATACGCGTTATCCATGTTCCATCATACCGAAAACTTCACCAGAAAGCTCTAGCCGAAAATCCTCCTTCTGGATACAATAAAAGTAATCAGCTAGCTACATACTATAATACGTCGTTCATGCCACCATCCCTATACATGTATACCAAAAAGGTTACAAATTTTTTACCGCAACACAACGGCTACGTAAGAGTATACATGTATAGAAGATCAGCATGTTTTCATGCTTGGCATATAGTCGAAGGAGGAACAGTATGATAAAATGGAAAATAGTGGTATCCTTTACGCTGGCATTCTTTTTAATGGGAAGCTCGGTGCTGTTCGCGGATGCTGCTTATCAGCAGGTACGGGTGTGGATTAATGGTAGTGAGGTGGATGGTGGATCGTACATTATCGACGGTAAAACCTATGTTCCACTACGCGAGATTGATGGATTGGTCGATTTTGATAATGACGCGAAGACCGTTAAGCTATACAAGCCGAATGTACATATTTTCCTGTTCAAAGGAGATACCGCGTTTGGAAATGTGAACAAGGGGAAAGTGAAATTCAATGTGTTCACCCAGGTTGATAATTTAAAGACCGATATTTCCGCGGTCAAAGTGGCGATTACCGACCCTTCCGGTGATCAAAAGGAAATCCAGAGTCAGAACATTTCACAGCAAAAGGACAATTTCTGGTTCCGCACTTACGACTTTACGTATAACTTTGCGACAACTGGACAATATACAGTTGGATTTTATATGAAGAAATCCGGTGCTAGTGATTACACACTCGTTTCACAAAAAGTGATTACAGCGCTCAATTAAGATGAAGATCGTTGGACGCATATAAGGCGTATGTATAAAACATTAAAAATGCCGTGCAGCGTTCATTGGTACGTATTGCTGAGCTTGTACATCTATCGGTACAAAGCTGTGTGTGTACTTTTAATCTGAGCAGCAGCGCCTGATATCGAGCGATATGAGGCTAACGTATACGACCTGCTTATCTGCGATCTATTCACGCAGAATAGACGGTCAATATCAAGCGATAATGTGCTCTCGTTCAATTGACCTATAGTAGGTAAAGTGGTACGATACACAGGTGTTATTTTTAGCTTTCGGACAGGGACGACGCTCCGAATTGAAGCGGAGCCGGGCGGCAGGAGAATAGCTCCATATCGCTCCATCGCACAACTGGATTCATGCGGGATGTGCGCAAGTGTAAAGATATCATATCCAAACTAAAACTATATGAAGGTAGGTTATATTATGAGCGACAAACACGTACACGATGAGAATTGCAACCACGATGACCACGAGCACGAAGAGCTTACACTGACGTTGACCGACGAAGATGGCAACGATGTTGAAATGGTACTCGTTGAAACATTTGACGTAGGCGAGAAACTGTACGCATTGCTGCTTGAGCGTGGCAATCCAGAAGCAGACGGCTACATCATGCGTCTGGAAGAAGAAGAAGACGGTATGGTACTGGCTAACATCGAAGACGAAGCAGAGTGGAAAGCTGTTGAGCAAGCTTACGAAGAGCTTGTTGCGCATTCCGAAGAAGGCTAATCGCTGGGAAAAGGGTTTATCTTTTCAAGCGACTTCACTCCAGCTTAACGGCTGAGTACGAGCAGTACATCGTAATAAACAAAAGGAGCCTCATCCTCAGGGATGAAGCTCCTTTTTTATTGATTCGTCCGTTTACGAATCATCTCGTCGATCTCTAATCGGTCTATTACGCGTCCTACAATAGCTCCTATAGAAGCTAATTAAGAGATCGCGTCAGCCTCGACAATCACCTTCACATTACGTACAGTACGATCCTCAGGGCCTTTAACCGGCAGACCGACTTTCACATGATCGGTAATATAGTCGATATTTTCCTGCGAAATGACTTCACCTGGCAGCAGGATCGGAATGCCGGGTGGATACACGTAAATGAACTCAGCAATGATCCGCTCGGCGGCATCAGCCAGCGGGATGATCTCAGTATCGCCGTAGAATGCATCACGCGGTGTGAGTGCAAGCTGCGGAATCTCAGGAATCTTCACTACGAGTTCCTTGATCTCGCGACCGGAACCGTGGAATTCAGCGGACATTTGAGTCAGTGCAGTCACCAGCGTATTCACGCTATCTTCAGTATCACCCGGGGTGACGAGGCAAAGGATATTGTACATATCGCTCATCTCGATCTCCAGATTGAAGTGATCACGTAGCCAGTTCTCTGCATCGTAGCCTGTAATGCCCAGATGACGAATATGAATCGTCAGCTTGGTTGGATCGTAATTGAAGGTCGCTTCGCCACCCAGCAGCTCTTCGCCAAAGCAGTACAGCCCTTCAATTTCGTTAATGCGGCGGCGTGTATCCTGTGCCAGCGCGATTGCTCGCTCTGCGATCTCATGACCATTGATCGCCAGATTACGGCGTGAGGTGTCAAGAGATGCCAGCAGAATATATGAAGTTGACGTTGTCGTCAGCATACTGATAATCGTTTGAACACGTTGTGGATTCACATGTCCGTTTTTCACATTGACATTGAGCACAGAGCTTTGTGTCATGGAGCCACCCAGCTTATGTACGCTGGTCGCAGCCATATCGGCTCCGGCGGCCATTGCGGACACAGGCAGCTTTTCATGAAAATGAATCAGAACGCCGTGTGCTTCATCTACAAGCACCGGTACCCCACGGCTATGAGCCAGTTCAACAATTTCCTTTAGATCGGCGCATACACCGAAATAGGTCGGGTTGATAACCAGTACGCCTTTGGCGTCAGGATGGCGATCGAGTGCACGGCGTACAGACGCTGTCGTAATACCGTGGTCGATTCCGAGGTTTTCGTCACGCACAGGCGAGACGAAGATAGGCTTGGCACCCGCAAAAATAATGGCTGCCATAACCGATTTATGCACGTTACGCGGTACGATAATTTTATCGCCCGGCGAGCAGATTGCCATGATCATCGTCATGATGACACTGCTGGTGCCTTGTACAGAGAAGTACGTATAGTCGGAGCCGAACGCATCGGCTGCGAGCTTCTGAGCCCTCTCTATAACCCCCATCGGCTGGTGAAGATCGTCGAGTGGCGCGATGTTGATCAGATCTATGGAAAGAGCATCGTCGCCAATAAACTCTCTGAACTCCTGATCACTGCCGAGTCCTTTTTTATGTCCCGGAATGTGAAATTGAACGGGATTGCTGGCCGCATGCTGCTTGAGAGCAGTAAAAAGCGGGGTTTGCGTATGATCCATTTTAAGCTGTCACAACCTTTCGAAATTGGAGTAAATACCTATTATTTAAAAACCAAACAAAAATGAGTATAGCAAAAAGAGTGACGAATGCAATAGTTATCTTGTGTCAGATTTTGGAGATGTGTCAAAAATAGCACGATACAGGGCAAAATTTATCCTTTTGACAGGGTGAATAACAAGTAGCAAACTTGCTGAATCGGAGTTCGTCTGTGATACAATAAAACGGGGTTACGATGAAATCCGCATCGCTGAAGGGAGTACCCAATGTCTTCAATTCGTTATGAAGCTACATCTAAGACGGCAAGAAATAATCGAATCTTATTCATATATTTATGGTTGCTGATTTTTTTCGTGGAATTTGTAAAGGGAGGCTTGCTCGTTACACTGCTGCCTCTTTATATGGGGCATCGGCTCGGATTGCCTGCATTTGCAATCGGTGTAGCATTCGCCTCCCAGTATATTGGTGATAATGCACTACGTAGTCCAGCAGGCTGGATGGCTGAACGGCTGGGCTTTCGCCTGACGATGACGCTCGGCATGCTGCTCATTCTGGCAGCGGTCATTGTCATGTCGACCGTCCAGCATCCGGGCTGGCTGATCGTTGCCTGTGCGACGATGGGGATCGGCAGCGCGCCACTCTGGCCTTGCGTCATGTCCAAAATTACCGATATCTCCAGCGAAACGGGTAATTATGGTACACATATGGGCATTATCGAAATTGCTTCACTTGGTGGAGCTGGCTTGGGACCAGTCGTGATGAACTGGCTGAGTGGCGATTCCTATACTTTTTCATTTGGTATGCTATTGCTCTGTATGATCGTTGTCGTTGTGGTCGCCTTATTTTTACCAGGGCGAACCAAGCAGCGTCCATCGACGTCAAGCCAGGTAGCGAATATAGAAGCAGACCAGACTGCTGAGGATGCATCCATCGATCCTGCTTATGTCCGTCAACCAGGCGAAAGCAGATTACATTATTATGTCCAGCTTATGCGTTCGCTTCATATTCATCCATTGCTATATCCAGCCTTATTTATGCAGTCCTTTGCGCTCGGTGTGCTAACACCGATTATTACATTATATGTAGTGAGTGAACTCGGGCTTACGCCGGCATATTTTAATGCATTACTGATTGGCGGGGGTGCGGTGACGGTGCTGGGGCTCATTCCTGCGGGGCGTTTGATTGACCGAGTAGGCAGCAAGCTGTTTTTGCGCACAGGCTTTTTGCTGGCAGCTACCGCGCTACTGGGGCTAGCCTCAACACGTGCCTTGCCGTGGATCTGGGTATTTGTATTATGTGCAGGCTTTAGCTATGCGATGATCTTGCCAGCATGGAATTCACTGCTAGCGAATCTCGTGCCTGCTAAGGAGAAAGGCGCTGTATGGGGACTATTTCTCACTTTACAAGGCTCAGGGCTGGTGCTGGGACCGATTGTGTCCGGCAAGCTATGGGACGATATTAGTCCACAGGCGCCATTTTATGTGAGCGCAGCGGCGATGCTATTGCTCTTTATCATTCACTGGGTGATGATTCGGCAGCGTCCCAATATCCGTTAACATCGAAAGCCGTACCTTTTCGCAGTCAGTATGCTGACGCTTGAAAGGGTACGGCTTTTATCGTGCTGTGTGATAGCTATTCATATATTTCAGTGTATCTATAACTAGGCTAGAACTAGACTAGCTGTATAACGATCCGAACGAACAATAAAAAATAGGTCTATAGCCCATAAATTGAGACTTGCTTCCGAAGCGTTAGACCGTTGCCATCCGGTATAATGGAAGCAGTTGCTGGAAGGTGTCTTCAACCTGACGTACAAAAGCATCACCATCACGTAGCAATGGATCATTTTTATCAAAACGTAGTCCGCAGATAATCTCTGACTTTTTCACGTTTTGCAGACGGTTTGCCATCTCCAGCAGCTGCTCGTCCGATAACTCGGCTTGTGGCGTTCCCTGCGGAGACATATGGTCTGGCGACCAGTAGTAATGGGCTGGTACGATCTGTTTCACTTCATCCAGCTTCGCTACCATCGCACGACCAAAATCCACCTTCCGTGGACTCTCGTAAATAATGGCAAATACGACAAACACGTGAGTACCGAACATGCCCACTTCAAAATGAGGCAGTGCTTTATAGCCACGCTTATTTGCAGCCCAGGCTACCCATGTATCCTTGGGCGGATTCACTGTCCGACGTGCATGCTTGGCAACATGAACGTACATTTCCTCACCACAGAGCGTTGCCAGATGTGGCTGAATTAGCTCTCCAAGTGCAGTCAGCTTGGGACGAACACGAGCGATCAGAGCCTCCATACGCGGCTCCAGCCCATCAATCGCAAACACTTCAAAATCTTCGGCAGTAAAGCCGGAGAATGTTGCTTCCTTAGTTGAATTCATCATCCTGTTGTACCTCTCTTTCCGATCCGTAAGGTTCCATGTCAATCACAGCTATAATAGCACATTTGGTCATTATATTTTCATGAAGATTACATGTGAGTAGGCGGTTTGCTGCTTAGATAAACAGGCAAACGGGTAAAAATAATCAAGCTACCGCTGTATATTGCAGTCTATTTTGTAGCTTATGGAATAATGATGTTTTTGCATATGAAGGGCTGTTCCTATTTTGTAAAAACAGAAGCTATATCGATTGGATTAGATACAAACAGATGGCCGCAATTATATACCACTACAACACAACGCATAATGATAATCATACACGCATAAGTATAAATGATAAGGGACAAAGGAGGGAATACCATGAACAAGAGCTATGAAGTGGAATATTGCAATGTAGAGCTTCGTTTTGCACGCCGCGATATCCAGAATCTGATCCGCGATCTGATCAAGGAAGGGTACTCTCTATACTGGCGTGAAACCGATGATTCTTTTATCGTATCGATACGTACGGATAACCACATGACCAAGCTACGCTTCCAGCAAAGTCAGGAGGGCTACAAGCTGATTGGCGATTACCGTATTCATGATGCAAGGCTGGCAGAGTGGATGGAAAAGCTGATTGGCGATACGAAGGGTCATGCAATCGTCAAGCGCTTTCGCGATCAGCAGATTCTCGTCGAGAATATTCTATTCGGTGAAGTGATTCGAATGGTAGAGATTTCCGGCTTTGAGCAGCGAATTTTGTACCAGAAGGAATCGACACCGAATCGGGAATCCTTGCAAAATCTGTACATGTCAATGGAGGGCGAGCAGCGCATCGCCTCCACAGAGGATAAGATTGACGAACTGCTGGATCGCTTGAACGAAGCGTTAAAGGCAGGCGATCAAGAGCAGGTGGACGTATGTAAGAAAATGTTGGAAAATCTGCGTTTTGAGCTTATTCGTTTGGAAAAGTAAACTATAGGGCGTGATATACATGCGAATCGTAAAAATAGTTAGAATTTTACACAAAAATTCAACGTTTTTATGAATTTTCATGGGATCACGCCTTTGGACTTTCTTTATAAGAATAAAACATGTAAAATGTTGAAAGGCTCACATGAAAGATTCAAAATGAGGAAATACAAATACTTAATGTAAAGGATGGAGAACCGGAAATGTCTAAACAACAAATTGGTGTAGTTGGTCTTGCCGTTATGGGTAAGAACCTGGCTCTTAACATCGAAAGCAAAGGGTTCAGCGTATCTGTATTTAACCGTTCCCCTCAAAAAACACATGATCTGCTGGAAGAAGCACAGGGTAAAAACCTGGTAGGTACATTCTCAATCGAAGAATTCGTACAATCCCTGGAAGTACCTCGCAAAATCCTGATCATGGTTCAAGCAGGTCCGGCAACTGACGCTACCATTGAGCAGCTGGTTCCGCATCTGGATCAAGGCGATATTATTATTGATGGCGGTAACGCCCATTTCCCTGATACACAGCGTCGTAACAAAGAGCTGGAGGAAAAAGGCTTCCGCTTTATCGGAGCAGGCGTATCCGGCGGTGAAGAAGGCGCCCTGAAAGGCCCAGCAATCATGCCAGGCGGACAGGAAAGTGCCTACAAGCTGGTTGAGCCTATCCTGACTTCCATCTCTGCACATGTGAACGGCGATCCTTGCTGTACATATATCGGACCGGACGGTGCAGGTCACTATGTGAAAATGGTTCACAACGGTATCGAGTATGGCGACATGCAGCTGATCGGTGAAGCCTATAATCTGCTCACATCCGTACTGGGTGCAGACACCAAAGAACTGCATTCCATTTTTGATGAGTGGAATAAAGGCGAGCTGGATAGCTACCTGATCGAAATCACGACTGATATCTTCACGAAATATGACGAAGAAACAGGCAAGCCAATGGTCGATGTAATCCTTGATGCTGCCGGTCAAAAAGGTACAGGTAAATGGACAAGCCAGAGCGCACTGGATCTGGGCGTACCATTGTCCATGATTACGGAATCTGTATTCGCACGCTTCCTGTCTGCAATCAAGGAAGAGCGCGTAGCTGCAAGCAAAATTCTGAGCGGTCCAAAAACCGAAGCATTCTCTGGCGACAGAGCCGAATTTATCGAAGCGATTCGCAAAGCGCTGTATGCTTCCAAAATCGTTTCCTATGCACAGGGCTTCGCACAAATGCGCGCTGCATCGGACGAGCATGGCTGGGATCTGAAATACGGCAACATCGCGATGATCTTCCGTGGTGGCTGTATCATTCGTTCCCGCTTCCTGCAAAACATCAAGGATGCTTACGACAAAGATGGCGGCCTGAAAAACCTGCTGCTGGACGACTACTTCAAAAACATCGTCGAGAGCTACCAGGATGCATGGCGTGAAGTGGTTGCAACAGCTGTAAAATACGGTATCCCAGTTCCTGGCTTCTCCAGCGCACTGGCTTACTTCGACAGCTACCGCACAGAGCGCCTGCCAGCTAACCTGCTGCAAGCACAACGCGACTACTTCGGCGCTCACACGTTCAAGCGTGTGGACAAAGAAGGCACATTCCACTACGAGTGGATGAAATAATTTTATTCAACGTTAGCGGATAAAGTCACTTTATCGGCAACTATATAATCAGCTTCATTTGGAAGCTACAGTTCAGAGGAGCGGATCAATTCCGCTCCTTTTTATTATGAAGCTCTGCGACTGAATAGAACATAATAGAGACCGGGGCAAGTATATTAAAAGAAATAGATTAAAACGAGTTGAACTAGAAGTGGATTGAAAAAGATGAATGAATTAAATAAATCAGTTGGAAATCTCGCGCACTACCAAATGGATCGTTATACATACAACACACACAAAGGAGAACCAAAATGACAGACATCAACCTGTACCCGGATTCCATCAACAGCTACGAACACGACATCGCAGATGCCATCCCCCTATTCGTAGTGGATATAGGCGACAATAACACATGCCAATACCTCAACATCTTAAAAGAAACCACCTCCGACACCACTCTCCAAAACGAATTCACCTACTGGATCAAAGCCATCGAAGCCAAAAATGAAAAGACAGAAATGAGCACATGATCATACAGAGTTGTTGAATCAGGACAAACTTATCACTTCCTGTTTACATCCCGCAAGAGGTGAATCTGCATTTGATGCGGAAGCACGGAACGCAGGGAAGGAAATAAGGGGAAAGGACGATTTTGGAGGGGCGGGAATCTACAATCCACTCCTACTCCATAGATTCCCGCGGCTCCACCCGAGTCCGTCCCCTTATTCCTTCCCGAAGTGAACTGCCACCCCATCACCGTGCAATTCACCTCCCCTCCCAAAGCATTGTCCAACCTCCCCCCCATATGGTATGATGTGTGCAACAAAAAAGATGCTGAAAGAGGTGTGCACATTGCATCAGGAAAGTGAGTTTCAGCATTCCAATATCATTCTCGTTGGCATGATGGGAACCGGCAAAACGACGGTCGGCACGCTGCTGGCACAGCAGCTATCGTATCCGCTCGTAGATATGGATACGATTATTGCCGAGAGAGAGGGAATGTCGGTACAGGAGATTTTCCGTACAAAAGGCGAAGCGTATTTCCGCGACCTGGAAAGTCAGGTGCTGGAGGAAATGCTACAGTCGACTGGTCAGGTAATTTCTACTGGAGGCGGCTGCGTACTGCGTGAGCTGAACCGTGCAGTGATGCTGGATAAAGGTATGGTGGTGGCATTGACCGCAGATGTCGATCATATTGTCGGTCGTGTAGCTGGCGATACGAATCGTCCTCTACTGGCAGGTGATACGAGAGAACGAGTACAGACTATCATGGAAGAGCGCAAAGATGCGTATCGGTTTGCTCATGTTACCGTAGATACATCGCTCTTGACGCCGGATGAAGTCGTTACGCATATTTTAACACGTTACCGCGTTCAAGCTTCTTAGGTTTTAGGCGAAAAAGTGGAGGTGTAATCATATGAGTAATAATGAAGCAATGATTATACAAGAGGTTCAGCAATTTCAGCAGTCATTTCCAGCTAGTGCTGAGCTGGACATTATCGCATTAACCGGCGCAGATGGCGCTTCTTACAGTAGAATGGATAATGAACAGGCATGGATGGCTACCATCTCTGTGACAGCATGGCATGTACAGGATCAGGCGGACATTCAACAGGGGGCATTCATTTTAGTGAATAAAGATGAAGAGAAGAAGCTAGAACAGCTATTCGACCCCATGGAAGCCAACCAGATCTGGAAAATGAAAGTTCGCCGCGATCAGAATCGCTTGCTGCTATTGAAGCTCGATCAGCTCATAGACTCGGCTCAGGAGCCCCAGCTTGCTACTATACTGAAGGAACAGACACGTGAGGTCACGATCGAGCATGAACGTCTCGGTACGTTCGTACTGGATCGAAGTCTGAATTCACTTCGTGGCAACATTGAATGGTTAGGCGAAACGATCAGAGTAAGCCTAGATAACGATGCAGATGCCCATCATCAATTAAATGTTCTTGCGCGTTTAATTGATGATGATGCAAAGTGGGATCGTCGTATTCGTGCTTTTGCTGCTGAAGAGCTGACCGAGCTGAAAAATGATAGCTGGCTGGAAGATGATGAAGAAGAATGGAGTGAAGCGAATTTTGCTAAACAATTAACGCTTCAAGCGATCACCTTTACAGAAGAGGATTTTACATTCTGGTTCGATGATGGCGATCTGTTCTGGGGGCACGCTATATATGTAAGCAATACGATAGAGGATGGACCATATGATGCGAACATCGGTGGTTGATTCGCAGACAGAAATGCTTTGAATGTATGATTAATTTCCTAATCGTGTTGTCTATTTTACCCTTGCATTGCCTACAATATATTGACAAGTTCATAAGAACAAGCATGAAAAAAGGTGGGGGCTATTCGCCCTCCACCCAGTCAATCATACCGCCTTCCATGTTCAGGCAGTTGTCATAGCCATGCTGGCTCAAGTATTCGCGTACACGCTCGCTACGGTAGCCGCTACGGCAGATGAGCACCGTTGGTGCGTCTGGATCAATTTCGTCCAAACGGCCTGGAATTTCACCCATTGGAATATGACGCGCGCCATCGATCATGCCTTGGACGACTTCCTCATGCTCGCGTACATCGATCAGCTGTAGCTTTTCGCCAGTGTTCATACGCTCACGTAGCTCATCTGTCGTAATCTGAGTTTGCTTGGACATCGTTATCCCTCTATTCATTAAAATAGTTCACACATATGCCAATTTGTTATACATTAGGCAATCTGTGTTCATCATACCAAACCCCGAAGGAGAATAAAACCATGGATGTTATTGTTACCCCTACTCCAGAGCTGAAAGGAGAGATCGGAGCCCTTTCTTCCAAAAACTATACGACTCGTTATCTGCTCGTTGCTGCGCTCGCAGACGGAACGAGTACGATTCATTTTCCGGCACATAGTGAGGATAGTGATGCGATGCGTCGCTGTATTCGTGATCTAGGAGCTGTACTTGAGGAAGATGATGAGAAGATCGTAATCAAAGGGTTTGGCAGCAAGCCTGTCGATGTGAAGGAGCTGAATGTAGGGAATGCAGGTGCTGTATTGCGTTTCTTAATGGCGATTGCAGCGCTGTGCCCAGAAGTGACCTTTGTGAATACATATCCAGATTCGCTGGGTAAACGTCCGCATGATGATCTGATCGAATCGCTCGGTCAGCTTGGTGTCGAGGTGGAGCATCAGCAAGGACGTCTGCCAATCACCATTCGTGGTGGCAAGCCAAAAGGTGGCAAAATTACCGTTTCGGGTAGCGTGAGCTCGCAGTATTTGAGCGCATTGCTGTTCCTGACTCCATTGCTGGAGGAAGACAGCGAAATTACAGTACTGCACGATCTGAAATCCAAAGTCGTGGTAGGTCAGACGCTGGAAGTGCTGGAGCAGGCGGGCATCGTAATCGAAGCGAGCGAAGACCTGATGCATTACCGTGTGCCTGGACGTCAGCAGTATAAAGCACAGGAATACACTGTTCAAGGTGACTATCCGGGTTCAGCTGCTGTGCTGGCAGCTGCCGCGGTTACGGTATCCGATGTGACGATTCACCGATTGCCTGTTCAGAGTAAGCAGGGCGAGAAGGCAGTAGTCGATGTACTGCAAATGATGGACGTTCCGCTTACACACGAAAATGATATCGTGCATGTACAGGGCAATGGACGCCTCAAGGCAATAGAGTTTGACGGCGATGCGGCGACAGATGCCGTGCTGGCAATGGTCGCAGCAGCTGTATTTGCTGAAGGCACATCCCGTTTCTATAATGTAGAGAACCTTCGTTACAAGGAATGTGATCGGATTACGGACTACCTGAACGAGCTACGTAAAGCAGGCGCCAATGTAGAAGAGCGTCAGGCAGAGATTATCGTACACGGTCGTCCAGAAGGGGTAGAAGGCGGCGTAACGATTGATGCGCATTATGATCACCGTGTAATTATGGCGCTGTCCATCGTCGGTCTGCGTGCTAAGGCACCGATTCGTATCCAGGACGCGCATCATGTTGCCAAATCGTATCCGCAATACTTTGATCATATCCGTTCGCTTGGCGCTAAGGTAGAATGGGTATAAGAGCATAGTACACTTCGCTGGCATGAACAGCTGTATGCGAAGCATGATAATGCTCTAAGATGATAAAGGAGGCATCAGCAATGGCTTTTGAAAATCCTTCACGGGAAGAAATTAAGACCATTCTGGAGCAAACCGGTAATATTGCGGTGGTCGGACTATCGGACAAAACGGATCGTACCTCTTATATGGTGGCAGCGGCGATGCAGGATCGTGGATATCGTATCATTCCAGTGAATCCGATGGCAGCAGGTGCAACGATTCTGGGTGAGACCTGTTATGCTTCACTCGCCGATGTGCCTGATCCGATCGATATGGTCAATGTGTTCCGTCGTAGCGAGTACTGCACCGAGGTTGCTCATGAGGCGGTACAGGCAGGTGCTCGTATCCTATGGATGCAGCTGGGTGTCGTAAATATGGAAGCAGCGGCAATTGCAGCCGATGCTGGACTTACCGTTATTATGGATCGCTGTATTAAAGTAGAAGATGCCATCGTACGACCTGTACGTAGCTAAAATAAGGCTGTACAGGGCAATAGAATCCCGTTACACTTGCTCAGATTCAGATTCAGATTCAGATTCAGATTCAGATTCAGATTCAGATTCAGATTCAGATTCAGATTCAGGTGCGAACGAGGAACAACATCGACTCTCAAAGTGGATATAGTATTCGGAATAAATAGAGAATTTGAGTGGTTTAGCTGCTCCAGTAATCGCAATGAGGTTACTGGAGCAGTTTTTATTTTCAATGAGCGGCAAGCGCTTGCATGCTTGTACATAACGCTTGGAAAGAGCTTGTTCAGACATCCTCTATAATCGTAGCAAAGTGCTTTGACAAAAGATGGCTGACAGCGTACCATCAGGTATAGGAAGGGGGAAGGCGCGTTGAATTGGCTAGGTTCCCTGCAACAGTTCGGTAGAGCCATTATGCTTCCTACAATGGTGCTTCCGGCTGCAGCCATACTGCTTAGCGTTGGCGGCTTACCCTGGGGGACATGGGGCTTGCCCATGGTTTCGGAGGTCGCTACGATTGCAGGACAAAGTATATTTCACTATTTACCCTTTATATTTGCGATCGGTGTAGCGCTTGGCCTTGCCAATCAGGAAGGACCCGCTGGACTCGCTGCATTTGCGGGTATGGCTTTATATGATTATGTGGTCAAGCATTTTAGCGATGCTTTACTACAGCCATCCACACTGATTGGGATTATCATCGGTGTGATTGCCGGAGCGGCATATCGTAGATTCAAAAATGTCCGTTTGCCCGAAGCGATTCAGTTTTTTGGCGGTTCAAGGTTCGTGTTATTGTTCATGGGCCTATTTTCGTCCGTTTTTGCGTGTCTGATGCTGTGGCTCGCTCCGATTCTACAGGAGCTGCTCAATGGATTAACCTGGGTGCTGTCCACGATGGGCGGCTTTGGTTTGTTTCTATACGGGGCATTGTACCGAATATTGTCTGCATTTGGCTTACATCATTTGCTTAACAATATCGTCTGGTTCCAGATTGGATCGTTTGAGGCGCACGGAGATATTGTACAGGGCGATTTGCCGCGCTTTTTCAGCGGAGATCCGACAGCAGGCATTTATATGGCAGGCTTGTATCCAGTCATGATGTTTGCGCTGCCTGCGGCTGCACTGGCGATTATTCAAGAGGCGAGGGAAGACCTGAAGCCCAAAGTCCGCAAAACCTTTATGCGGGCGGCGCTGGTCTGCTTTTTAACCGGTGTATCAGAGCAGATTGAGTTTGCCTTTTTATTTGCATCACCGGGACTGTTCATTTTGCATATTATTTTGTCCGGTCTGGCGATGTGGATCACGTATGCACTCGATATTCATCATGGCTTTTCGTACTCTGCGGGTGTGATCGATTACGTACTCAACTATCATTTATCAACAAATGCCTGGTTGCTTATTCCAATTGGGCTCGTTTATGCCGTTATTTATTATAATGTGTTTCGCTACGCGATTCGCACCTTCCGTATTCCGACACCTGGTCGGGAGGAAGCGTCGACACTTGGAGACTGGGTGGGTAATATTCCGTATCAGGCTCCACTCATTTTGCAGGCGCTTGGTGGTAAGGAGAATGTGGTACAGGTAGAAGCATGCATTACACGTCTTCGTTTGACGGTGGTGAATGACCGTCTGCTGGATGGTAAAGCATTGAAGGAGCTAGGCTCTGCGGGGCTGATCAAGCTCGGTGGAGGGAATGTGCAGATCGTGTTTGGCACCTATTCGGAGCTGATTCGCGAGGAGATTCGCAAGCTGATGGATCGCGATCTGTCGCATGTGAAGTTCTGTGCGCCGGTACAAGGGAAAATGATTCCATTGTCCGAGGTGCCAGATCAGATTTTCGCAGGCAAGCTGGTTGGTGAAGGAGTAGCCTTTGTACCGGACAGTGGCGAGCTGGTATCGCCTGTCGCAGGTACGATTATCCACCTGTATCCAACGATGCACGCACTCGGTATACGAACAGTGGATGGATTGGAGATTTTGCTGCATATCGGCATTGATACATCTCAGCAAAAGGGCTGTTTTGAAGCACATGTAGCTGCTGGTGATGTAGTGGAAGCCGGGCAGCTGTTGATCAAGTTCGACCTGGATACTTTGCAAAAAAACGCACCGTCACTTGCGACACCAATGGTTATTACCAATCCAGACCGTGTGAAGTCATGGAGCTATGCTCCCTTTAAACAGGTGAAAAAGGGGCAAGGAACGGTAATGTCGGTGGTTATGTATGACAAGAACGGTGGGGAGGAAAAAGCATGATTCAAGGAGTTGCGGCTGCTGCTGGAGTAGCCATTGGCAAGGCATTTGTGCTGCCAACATGGGAATGGGATGTACCGGATCAGAAGCTGGATGCGGTCGATCTGACCCGTGAATTTGAACGCTTGTACGAGGGTATTCGCACGTCCAAGCATGAGATTGAATCGATGAAAACGGAGTTTTCGGAAATTGCGGGGCCGGAGGAATCCAGCATCTTTGATGCGCATATCGCCATTTTGGAAGACCCTGAATTTATGAATGAGATTCGTGGAATTATTGAACGTCAGTACAAGGCAGCCGAGGTGGCGGTGCAGGAAGCAACCGATCACTTTGTTACGATGTTTGATTTGCTGGATGATGAGTATATGAAGGAGCGCGCTGCCGATATTAAGGATGTGGGCAATCGTCTGCTCAAGCACTTGCTTGGTGCGCCTGAAGTCAAGCTGCCTAGCGATAATGAGCCGTATGTGCTCGTAGCGAAGGAGCTTCCGCCTTCTCAGCTGGTGCATTTGAATCCACAGCATGTACTTGGCATCATTACATTGATGGGTGGAAAAACTTCGCATTCCGCTATTATGGCGCGTGCGCTCGGTATTCCGCTCGTATCCGGTCTGGAAGTCGAGCTGGATACACTCGTCCAAACAGGAGAAACCGTAGTCGTTGATGGCGATAACGGGCTGATTTATGTGAGCCCTGATCGAGATACCGTATCACATTACCGTAAGCTGCGTACGGAGCAGCAGCAGCGCAAGCAACAGCTGGAACTGCTGAGTAAGGTCGATTCGGTTACACGCGATGGTGTGCGTGTACGATTGTCCGCTAATATCAGCTCGGTGAAAGAGCTGGAAATCGCGCTCAAAAATGGTGCCGAGGGTGTAGGCTTATTCCGTACCGAATTCATGTACATGGATCGTCATGCACTGCCAACCGAGCAGGAGCAATTGGATATTTATCGTCTTGTCGCGGAAAAGGCAGGCGGCGAGTCGGTCGTTATTCGCACACTCGATATTGGTGGCGATAAGGAGCTGGACTATTTTGAATTGCCGGAGGAAGAAAATCCATTCCTCGGCTACCGTGCAATTCGCATCTGTCTCGACCATCGCGATATGTTCAAAACACAGCTACGCGCGATCCTGCGTGCTAGTGCTCATGGCAAAGTGAAGATTATGTATCCCATGATCTCATCGCTGGAGGAGCTACGTGCCGCTGGCGATGTATTGGATGAAGCCAAGCGCGAGCTGGATAGAGAAGGCATTGCATACGATCGCAGTATCGAGGTTGGCATTATGATCGAGGTGCCTGCTGCGGTAGCGATTGCTGATCTACTGGCAGGTGAATGCGACTTCTTCAGTATTGGCAGCAATGATCTCGTCCAATATGTGCTCGCAGTTGACCGGATGAATGAGCATATTGCTCATATGTACAATCCGTATCATCCTGCTGTACTGCGTATGCTACGTGCCACGATCAATGCAGCCCATGATGCAGGCATTCCAGTTAGCGTCTGTGGCGAAATGGCAGGTGACGAGCGTTCCTTGCCGTTCTGGTTACATCTCGGCGTGCATCGTCTGAGTATGTCGCCACAATCGCTCTTACGTATTAAGCAGTCGGTGCTGCATACTACTGCGCGCGATGCTGCTGCTATGGCAGCCGATTGGATGAAGCTTCGTACATCCAACGAGATTGAGCGAGAGCTGGACATTTATATTAAGGCATTCCATGCGCTCGTGAACCAGGATCAGAAGCTAGCTTCCCTGGCGTCGAGTAAAGCGAATTAAACGAACGAGACAATTAAAATTGAAAGAATTGAATAAAATGGAATGCGATGAATAAAATAACAAAAAGGCTTTCTCTCACGAGAAAGCCTTTTTTGCTTCTAAATAGATCAACTGTATCATGAATACCATTTAAGCCTTATCAGCCAGCGCATCACAAAATGCCAGTCCATACGGCGGCAAATCTGGCGGGCGGCGAGCCGATACGATGTGTCCATCAACAACAACGGCTTCATCCTTCCAGATCGCACCTGCATTTTCCATATCATCACGAATACCCGGTGTAGACGTAACCGTCACTCCATCCAGAATCTTAGCAGAAATGAGCACCCAGCCAGCATGGCAGATCTGACCGATCGGCTTGCGTGCTTCATGCATTTCGCGTACCAGCTCCAATACCTTTGGATAGCGGCGCAGCTTATCTGGCGCCCAGCCACCGGGAACAAGAATCCCATCATAATCGCTACTGCTCAGCTCATCAAAGCTGTATTCTGCTTGAGCAGGTACGCCATATTTACCGATATACGTTTTTCCTTTGTCGGCGCCAGCCAGATGCACCTCGGCACCTTCCTCACGTACACGATACACGGGATACCATAGCTCCAGATCCTCGAATTCTTCATCAACCAGCGCAATAACCTTTTTACCAGCTAATCTCATTCTATTTTCCTCCTATTCTATCGTTCTACATCAAAAGCATGCTTCTCATCTATTGTAACAATAACCGCGTTACGGAGCCATCTGCACAGCAAATGAAGCAAAAAAGCCGCATTATTAGTGGATTTGTGAAATGGAAATGATAACTACCATGAAAGTTACATTATGCAGGAAGGGCTAAAAAAGCGTTAACATTGACAAAAAAATAGATTTTTCAGCCCTTTTTTGATAAGATACTTATGATAGTTGATTATGAAAACGTTCTTACATTACAATATAACAAAAAAGGGATGTGTGGGTAATGGCAAACGTAACGGAATTGACAACGATCGACCAGCTAAATGAGGCTATTGATCATACCGCACAGAAGCCGCTTCTCGTTTTTAAACACAGTACGCGTTGTCCAATCAGTGCAGGAGCGTACCAACAATTTCAGTCTTATCTGGGCAGTGAGCCTAATGAAGATGTCGATTATAGTCTGATTTATGTCGTGGAAAATCGTGATGTTTCGCTTGCTGCTGCGGATGCGCTGGATGTACAGCATCAGTCACCACAGGTGCTTTTGATCAAGGACGGCAAGTCGGTATGGGATACATCTCATTCCAACATCACAGCTAACGCATTGCGTGAAGCGCTCTCTTGAAGAATTGTTAACATGATTGCATCAACCTGCAATTTATCGTATTATGAATGTAAATGAAAAATTAAGAAAATCGTTGAAAACAAGACGAAAATTTACCTGTAATGGAGAGAATGAACGTGACAGTAACTATTTACGATGTAGCACGCGAAGCCGGCGTCTCTATGGCTACCGTATCTCGTGTAGTCAACAACAATCCGAACGTCAAACCGCAAACCCGTAAAAAGGTGTACGAAGCGATCGAGCGTCTGGGCTATCGTCCAAATGCCGTTGCACGTGGTCTGGCAAGCAAAAAGACAACGACCGTAGGTGTCGTTATTCCTGATATCTCGAACTCTATCTTCGCCGAAATCGCGCGCGGGATCGAGGATATCGCCAATATGTATCATTACAACATCATTCTGTGTAATGCCGATAAGAAAAAAGAAAAAGAAATTCGCGTTGTGAATACGCTGCTGGAAAAGCAGGTAGACGGTCTATTGTTCATGGGTGGTACCGTAACCGAGGATCATCTGCAAGCGTTTCAAACGGCAGCAGTGCCAATCGTGCTCTGTGCAACACGCGATGAAGAGGGAATCATTCCTTCCGTGGATATCGATCATGAGCAGGCGGCATTTGATGCTGTAAACACATTGATCCGTCATGGTCACCGTGAGATTGCTATGATCAGTGGTACACTGCAAGATCCTGCGAATGGCTACGCTCGTTTCCAGGGCTACAAGAAAGCGCTTGAAGCTGCTAATATCGAGTACAAAGAAGATTGGGTGCGTATCGGTAACTACCGTTATGAATCTGGTGTGGAAGCGATGAAATACTTCATCGGTCTGAAAAAGCGTCCAACAGCGATTTTCGCTGCAACAGATGAAATGGCGATTGGTGCGATTCATAGCATTCAGGATGAAGGCTTGAAAGTTCCAGATGACTTCTCTGTGATCTCTGTGGATAATATCCGCCTTGCTTCGATGGTTCGTCCGCAGCTGACAACTGTAGCTCAACCGATGTACGATCTGGGTGCAGTAGCAATGCGTCTGCTGACCAAGCTGATGAAAAAGGAAAACGTGGACAACTCACGCGTTATTTTGCCGCATGAAACAATCCTGCGTCTGTCTGTCAATCAGCGTTAATGCATAACGAATAGACAATACGATAGTTGTCTGTAGTAGCCTGCCTGTGGAGAAGCATCTCTGCAAGCAGGCTATATTTGTTTATCAGAAAGATCATACTTCAAGAATAATGAGGTATCGTTCAATTCCATAGTTGGATTCCATTGTATATAAAAAGCGCCTTTCATGTATAACATGAAGGGCGCTTTTTATGTGTACTACATCGTATTCAAGCTACAATCAACACATCATTATCTTGCCTGTGCAGGCGCAGATGGAGCAGACGATTGATCGCCATTTACAGCGACAACGTAGAACCAGCCGCCATTAGCGGAGCCTGCATTGTACTGGAATGCGGTATCCCGTACCGTTCCGACCAGACTGAATGGCCCGCCATTGTTCTGGCTAAAATACACCTTATACGCGGTCGTAGGCTCTGCTGAGGAGGCCCAGCTTACATCGACTACACCGGAACCGTTGCTTTGCGCACTAACGGAGGTAGGCGCCGCTGGAGCCGTAGCACCAGCAGGGTCTGTTCCGTTATCCGATCCCGTTCCCATTTCACTACCACCAGGAACACCCTCGCCATCTACTGGCGGTGGTGGCGTTGGAATTGGACTGTAGCTAACCGAACCACTAGGTGCAGATTCATGTCCGCCCACATCGACTGCGGTAACGTAGAAGGCAGTATTGCCATTACCGGCTACTGTAGAGCTGAAGCTTCCTGTACCCAGCTTGCCGGATTTTTGATATTGATAAGAGCCGTCGCCATTAGAGCGATACAGACGATAACCGACTACATCTCCAGAGCCGCTACCGTTAAAGGTAATGCTTGCACTTGTACCATTGACCGAGATGCGTACATTGCTTGGTGAGCTTGGCGCACTACCATCATCACGACGTGGATCGACCTGAGTCGGTGCGTCAGCGCCAGCATCCTCGGGCAGATAGTGACTGAGCGAGTAGCGATTGCCTCTCATTTTGGATAGAGCGCTTTGCAGATCCTTGATCAATTGCGAGATCGGCATTTCACGCTTCACGACCGTACGCTGGCTAACCATATCGTCCGGTGTGCTATCCTGCGGAATATAGTTGACTCCGTTATACGTAATGTATTTTGCATACGATACGCCATCATCGAAGTCCTTCGGTACATATTTGGAATTGAAAATATCAGTGACCAGCTTACCGGATGCGCGTGTAGCGCTCGTTGGTAGCTTACCGCTAAAGCCGGATACGGTTTGCGTAACAATACCATCTGGTTTGCTAAACGAATCCGTTTGGAATAGCTCTGGATCACGATCGGTAACCTTATTCATAATCGTTGCCCAGATCGTTCGAGCACGTTTTTTACCATCGTTAGACAGTGTATTCACTGGCTCTCGATAACCTGCCCATACGCCAAGCGTCACATCTGGCGTGAAGCCCATAAACCAGACATCCGCATAGTTTTGCGTCGTGCCTGTTTTACCAGCAATCGGAATTTTGCCGTATTTGTTAAATAGACTTTGCAGAGAGCGTGCCGTACCATCGGAGCCGGACACTACGGTGCGCAGCATGTCTGTCATCAAATACGCCGTTTGCTTGGAATAGACACGCTGTGGATTAGCCTCATGCTTGTAAACGGTTTTGCCATAAGGATCATCCATTTGCTTGATCATATACGCATCATTGAAGACACCCTGATTCGGAATGGAGCCGTATGCATTCGTCAGCTCTTCAACCGTTACGCCGTATTTCAGACCACCCAGAACACCGGTCTGTGCGGAATAATCGGCATCCTGAATCGTTGTGATACCGAGCTTTTTAGCAAAAGCCCATGCCTTGTCGATACCGACCTTATCGAGGAACACTTTCAATGCTGGAAGGTTCAACGATTCATTCAGGGCCGTACGTGCAGTAACAAGTCCCTGATAACGACCATTCGCATTACCCGGAATGTGGAAGCCCTTGCTACCATCCTTCAGAACGATCGGTGCATCATCCAGAATGCTTGCCGGTTGTACAGCACCACTATCAAGAGCTGGTAAATACGCTGCGATCGGCTTCATCGCTGAACCCGGCTGACGCGTCATTTGCGTCGCATAGTTCATCTGCTCTTCCTGGAAGCTGCGTCCTTCGATCATGCCGAGAATGGCACCTGTTTTGTGATTGATCATCATGGCAGCCGTTTGTTCTTTTCCCTTGGTTTTGCTATCCGGGGAGAAGTTGCTGCTGTCTTCCGCTACTTCGTGCATCGTATTGTAAACCGTTTTATTAATGGTCGTATATACACGATACCCACCGGTCAGTAGCTTTTGACGCGATTCTTCAAATAACTGGTTGTACTCTTCTGTAGAGAGCTTGGAGAGATCGGTTTTTGGATTTTCCTGCTTCATGATCAGCAGCGCACCCTGACGCTCAATCTCCATCATCAGATACGGATAGGTAGAGTATGCCTTGGAGGTGGACTTCGCTAGTGCACCTTTAATATCAAAGGCAAGCGCCTCGCTATACTCGCTATTCGTGATTTTACCGAGCTCCTTCATGCGCTTGAGTACCAGCTGTTGACGCTGAACGGCACGGTTGAAGCCGGCTTCGTTAAATTTACCACCACTGCTGAACGCAGAATAAGCGCTCGGCAATTGCGGAAGACCTGCTATATAGGCAGCCTCTGCAATATTAAGCTTCTCCAGGTCATTCACACCAAAAATACCCTTGGCAGCTGCCTTAATTCCGAAAATATTGTAGCCATTCGAGCCTTTACCAAACGGCATTTTATTCAGATAGGCCGTTAAAATTTCGTCTTTGGTCAAAAAGCGCTCGATTCGCATCGATAGCAGCATTTCTTTAATTTTGCGATCTGCCGTTTTATCCGCACTCAGGAACACCCGTCTTGCGAGCTGCTGGGTGAGTGTACTGCCGCCTGTTTGCACAGATTCGTTCAGTACCTTTTGCTTGACGGCACGAAGTGTACCATTCATATCCACACCCATATGTTCATAAAAACGGTTATCTTCTATGGATATAATCGCATTGATAACGGATTTCGGAATTTGATCAAACGTTACCAGGCGTCTGTCTTCTTCCGTTCGTAGCTGTCCAATTGGAGAGCCATCGCTAAAATAAGCAAAGCCAGTTACAGCATTCTCATTAATAGCCTTAACAATCTCCTCACGCGAACGTACTGGCTCGTCCTTAACAATCGAAGAAACGTAGCCCAGCATAATTCCCCCACCAAATAATGCAACCGTAACGCAGAAAATCACAGTCCACTTCAAGGTGAGCCAGATTCTACGCCCCCAAGTACGGCCGCGGGAAGAGTTGGCAGGTTTTTTAGATGGACGATTGTCCTTCTTTTCAGCCATTAGTTTTCCCCCTTTTACCAGCCACTATTATAGCATAAAATACTAGCCAGCAATCAGTTTCTTATGTAGGATACTTCGTGAATAGTTCAAAAGTCTGAACATACTCGCATTGACTTGTTGGGAGCAATCATGTTATAAAGGTAGGTATATTTAAGTCGAGTAGCAATTTCATAGGTGAAAAGCGTGGAAAGACGCCCAGTAGAAGCGGAGAGCACTCTTGTCAGAGAGCCGGTGGTTGGTGCAAACCGGTAGAGACTTCCTTCGAATTACACGTCCTGAGCTGTCGAACAGCGGCATGCGTAGGGGAGTCGATTGTAACATTGGATCGATACTTCGCAGCACTGATCGACCGGAATATCCATTCCGTTATGTTAATGAAGTGGGAATAAGCCTGTACAAGCTGGCTGATGATTCTTCACTCGTATGGGAGCGCCTTGTATGCCAAGGTATAGCTGTCCGATTCGAGAGTGATCATCATGCTACAAGCTAGACGGCAATTCCAATTAGGGTGGTAACGCGAGATCTGCTCGTCCCTTGTCGGGGCGGCAGGTCTTTTTTGTATGTGCTGCCCCTGAGGAAATGACATCTATCGGTCTGTCATCCGTGCTTAACCTGCGTCATTTGTGAATGATTGTTAACATAATGAAAAGAGGGATTTATTCATGGCAAAATGGGAAGAATTATCACCACAGCAGCAAGCTGAGGTTGAACGTCAGCTTAGCGTAATTAAACGTGGTACGGTGGAAATCGTACCCGAGGATGAACTTCGTAACAAAATTATCAAATCACTTCTAACGGGTAAACCATTAACAGTCAAGCTGGGTCTGGATCCATCCGCGCCGGATATTCACGTTGGTCATACAGTGGTACTGCAAAAGCTGCGCCAGTTCCAGGAGCTCGGTCATGTCGTTCAACTGATTATCGGTGACTTCACTGGACGAATCGGTGACCCAACAGGCAAATCCGAAACGCGTAAGCAGCTGACCGAGGAACAGGTGAAGCATAATGCGGAGACGTACCAGAAGCAAATCGGTAAAATTCTCGATCCAGAGAAAACGACTGTATACTTTAATTCCGAATGGCTAAGCCCGATGAACTTTGCAGATGTGGTAAATCTCGCAGCCAAAGTAACGGTAGCTCGTATGATGGAGCGCGACGATTTCACCAAGCGCTTCCAGGGTGGATTGCCGATCAGTATCCATGAATTTTTCTACCCACTGATGCAGGGGATGGACTCGGTTGCACTGGAAAGTGATATCGAGCTAGGCGGTACAGACCAGAAGTTCAACCTGCTGATGGGTCGTACACTGCAAAAGGAATACGGTAAGGAGCAGCAGGTAGCGATCATGCTGCCACTAATCGAAGGTCTGGACGGCGTGCAAAAAATGAGTAAGAGTCTCGGTAACTACATCGGTATCGATGAGCAGCCAAATGAAATCTACGGTAAAGCGATGAGCATCCCCGATGAGCTGATGGCGAAATACTATGAGCTGGCAACTGACATCAATAACGATGATCTGGCGACACTCAAGCAAGGTCTTGAAAACGGAAGCGTTCATCCACGTGATGCGAAAATGAATCTGGCGTACACATTTGTACGCATGTACCACGGTGTGGAAGCGGCTGAAGCGGCGAAAAACCATTTTGTTACGGTCTTCCAGCAGCGCGCATTACCAGATGATATTCAAGAGTTTGTTATTGAGCCAGCACATCTGGAGAATGGTACAATCGGTGTGATTGATCTCGTAAGTCTGCTGGGCTTTGCTGCATCGAAAAGTGAAGCAAGACGTAGCATTCAGCAGGGAGCTCTCAAAGTAAACGAGCAGAAGCTGGATGATGTGAATGCAAGCATTGAGCCAAAAGACGGCGATATCGTACAGGTCGGCAAACGTAAGTTTGCGAAGCTAAAATTTTCCTGATGTCACCACGAATAATAGAAGATTGATCTGAAAAAGCGCCTTCATATTAGGGGGCGCTTTTTTTGTCGAATAAATGAAGTTATTTAGTTAATCATTTGATGTGAGCTTGTCGATATGTACGGTATAGAGAAGAAAGCTCTTATATTAGGAGGAGAACATATGTTGAGATATCGATTCCGCAGTATTAAGACGAGAACTATCGCTACACTCATACCCATCGTGCTCATTACTTTGATTTTAATCAGTCTCGTATCGTATTTGTTCTCACGTAGTGCATTGAGTGAGCAGATCGATGGAAGTAGCATCAAATCGCTTCAACTGATTACCAATGATATTGACGCTCAACTGATGAATCATGCTGCCTTTGTATCTGCAATGACAAGTGCAGCAGAGACGTTGCAAGGCAATACATCAATTGAAAGCTATGGTCAAATCGGTACTCGTAATCTGAAAGCTGCACCCTTCACCTATGGAACGGGCGTCTTTTTCGCAGATGGAGCTTTTGCACAGGGTGTAAAATATCGCTCAATCTATGCATATCGCGAAGGTGATCAGATTAAAACAACAGAAACCTACGATGATCCGACATACAATTATTTAGGGCAAGCCTGGTATACCGATAGCACAGCCGCTAATGGCAAAGTCATCTATACCGAGCCTTATTATGACAAGACATTGAATTTAACATTAATTACTGCTGGACAAGCCTTCTACCAGGCTAATGGTGGTCAAATTGCCGGTGTAGCTACGGCGGATCTGGATTTGAGCAATATTGAGAACACGGTTCGCAAGCTAAACGTAGGCAATAATGGTAGTGCTGTCCTGTTTGATAAAAATGGTGTGGTACTGGCAAGCGGAAATAAGCTTACCAAGCAAGGAGATCAAGCAACTGCTGTTTTAGGAGCAAGCCTATCAGCAGACATGCTCAAAAATAGCTCCGGCGAAGGCACATTAAATGCTGCGGAGCGCTACAAAGTTGTATACGGCACGATTCAGCAGACCGGCTGGAAGATCGCTGTATTGCTTCCAGCAGCAGAAGTAGAGCGCCCGATGAACAATTTGCTCATGCTGCTCAGTATAGTGGGTGCGATTGGATTGCTCATTATTCTCGCTTCACTCTGGTGGAACAATCGCGATCTGATTCGCGAGATTCGCTCGATTCGTGAGCTGAGCGGACATATGGCACAGGGTGATTATTCACAGCATTTGCATAGCACACGCCGGGATGAATTTGGGCAGATGTCAGAGGAGTTCAATCGTATTATGGAAGGCACATCGGGCATTGTAGGAACGCTACGTGAAGAAGCAAATGTCATTCATGATTCTGCGGATCGTCTGTCAAGTGGTATGCAGCAGGCAGCTGATGAAGCACGTTTTAATGTGGAGCAGATGGAGCAGCTGCGTCAGGGAGCAGAGGTACAGCTCGTGTCCACTTCGGAAAGCACAACCGCGATGGAGGAAATGGCGATCGGTATCCAGCGCATTGCCGAATCGGTGCAGCAGGTATCGGAAGCAACGCATGGGATTGATGCCAAAACGAAACAGGGTAACGAACGAATCGGTGATGTGAATCGTCAGATTCATGTAGCCAAAGGAGCATTGGATAGTGTTGGTGACGTCATTCGTTCCTTGAATGAACGTTCGGAGCAGATTGGCGAGGTAATTCATTTTATCCATGAAATTAGTGGCCAGACGAAGCTGCTTGCCCTTAATGCCTCGATTGAAGCTGCACGTGCAGGAGAGCATGGACGAGGCTTTGCTGTAGTAGCTGCTGAGATTGGCAAGCTAGCGGAAAGTGTAGGTACTTCTGCGAATCGCATCACCACTCAAATTGGCGAGATGCAAGACGAGACACGTGTCGCCTTGCAGGGCATGCAGGAGGGTAGCTTACAGGTAGGACAGGGCTTGCAGCTACTGGATGAGATTAAGGAGCGCTTCACCCTGATTCGCGACGATATTGCACGAGTGGCAGATGAGGTGCAGGAAGTATCGTCTGCATCCGAAGAAATGTCAGCAGGCTCCGAGCAGATCAGCGCTTCACTCACACAGCTTGCTAATATCGCCCGTGCCTCTTCCGGTTATTCGATCGAAGCGCTGGAGCGCTCACGTAATCAGCTTCATTCGCTGGACAATCTGAATACCTCTACCGATTCGCTACAGGAAGTGACAGTGAAGCTTAACGAGGTAATCGGCAAGTTCCGCATCCGTGAGTAGATCCCTTTTCATTTGTCAATAAAGCTTTTAGATGCCAATAAAGTCTTATGCAAAAGTCCGATACAATCGTGGGGAATCGCTCGTATGAGAACTTTAGTCTGACACAAGGGAACGAGGGGTACGTTAAAGCCTCACTACGATTCCAGATGATCGTGTAGCTAGCCTGAGAGCTTTGATAGGGAATTGGATGTTGTAAAGTAAAGGATCGTTCAAATCATAGATAAGCAGCAAAACCTTCGTCATGCTAGGCGGAGGTTTTTTGCTACGTATTGGAGCTAAATTAGAGGTGATCGGGAACGGCTGTTGAATGGCTGTTGCATTGCATTAAAGCTAATTCAGAAGTAATTTATAAATAATTCATAAGTAGTTTAGAAGTGAGTTAGTTGTATCATCAATGCTCATTATAGCCATTAAATGTGAACATTCATCCTATCTTTTTTTACTGTGCTTGGACGACTTTTAACTTACGATCAAGGCGCGTTTACCCTTCATACAAGCATAATGAAACAAATATGGGCAGGCTTTATCTGAACGTTTGCTTATAAAAAGCTAAAAAGATAGGTGTTTTGACCGATATATATAGATTGTGGCGTGTAGACCGCATCATTACATACAACAGAGGAGACAAAACAATGCTGCAAAGATTGCAATTTAAAAGTATTCAGGCGCGCACATTAAGCACATTGCTACCAATCGTGTTTATTGTCATCGTGCTAATTAGCTTGCTCGCTTATCAATTTTCTAAGCAAAAGCTGAATGAAGAAATGGGACGAACCGCGACCAGTACGCTA
Organism: Paenibacillus hunanensis; assembly: GCF_014645615.1. Classification (GTDB taxonomy): domain Bacteria; phylum Bacillota; class Bacilli; order Paenibacillales; family Paenibacillaceae; genus Saccharibacillus; species Saccharibacillus hunanensis. The sequence goes on from NZ_BMMB01000004.1 coordinate 36,748, forward strand.
GCGGGCGTAACCTCCAATATTAATGAACAGGTGTCGCGTAACTCGATTATCGCAACTTCACTCGCAGACGCGGTTGGACAGATTGGTCCATCGATGAATATGGATCAATATGCACAGCTTAGCGAGCGCTGGACGATGCTGAACCCGATGACCTATGGCACCGGGATATATCTAGCGTCTGATGTGTACACCGACGGCAAGCCATATCATTCGGTATATGCTTCCCGGGATGGAGATCGGATCAGCACGACTTTTCAATATGATGCAGCAGACTATGATTATCTTAATCAGCCATGGTATACAGGTACATTAGGCAATTTTGATAAAATTTATTACACCGAGCCTGTGCTGGATACGAAAAGTAAAGTTCGCATGATCACCGCTGGCAAAACCATTCGGAATGGTGATGGACAGGCGATTGGTGTGGCGACAGCTGATTTTAATATTAGTAGTATCCAGGATTATGTGGGTAATATGAATATCGGAGATGTCGGTCATGCTCTGTTACTGGATCGTACAGGATTAGTTCTGGCAAGCAGTCAAGCAGAGTTGAAGTCGGATCAGCCCTTTAGCGGAGCAGAGGGGATTAATAAGCAGGCGCTAGCGTTGATCAAAGGTCAACCGAAAGGTCAGACGACCGTATCGCTGAATGGCAATGCCTATACGCTTTATTTTGATACTCTGGGCGATACAGGCTGGAAAACAGCAGTGCTGTTATCAGAAGCAGAGATTCAACGCCCTGCACGCGAAATGCTGAATACCCTGCTCATTATTGGTATCGTCAGCCTTATTTTACTGACAGCAGCCATCCTGTGGAACAATCTGGGCATGATCCGTCAAATTCGAGGTATGATGCAAATGAGCCGCCGAATGGCAGAAGGTGATTACTCCGGTCGTTTACAGGTGAATCGTAAAGATGAGTTTGGTCAGATGGCGACCGAATTTAACCGAATTTTAGAAGCAACAGCACAGATCGTCCGTAGACTTAGCCAGCAATCCCATGCTATCCGTGATACATCCGCTCAAGTCGCTCATCGCTCTGCTGAAAATGCAGCCGCTGCTCGCGACAATGCCGAGGAGCTACAGCAGGTGGAGCTGGATTCCAGCACGCAGCTTCAGGCGACAGCTGAAAGCACCGTGGCAATGGGCGAGATGGCTACAGGCGTACAGCGAATCGCCGAATCTGTACAGGAAGTTGCTGAAGCCGCTCAACAAATGGAACAGCAGACCCGTGAGGGTAGCGATCAGCTACGCAAAGCGGTAAAACAAATGGACTCCGCTAAGCTCGTCATGGACGAATCTGGCAAAATGGCAGAAATGCTGCATGACCGTGCCTTGCAGATCAATGGCATCATCGATATTATCCACGGCATCAATAAACAGACCACCTTGCTGGCGCTGAATGCATCGATCGAGGCTGCACGCGCAGGTGAAGCAGGACGTGGCTTTGGCGTTGTTGCAACCGAAATTAGTAATCTATCCGGTCATGTCGCAGAGTCCACACGTATGATCACCGAACAGATCAAAGCGATGCAAGAAGAAACCGCCGTCGTACTCGCTGGCATGGACAACGGAGCAATTCGCGTAACGAAAGGCATGACTTCACTCCAAGAAACAAGCCGCCTATTCGAACAAATCCAACAAGGCATCGAACGCATGTCAGCAGAGATTCAAGAAGTCTCCTCCGCATCCGAAGAAATGTCCGCCGGCTCCGAGCAAATCAATGCATCGCTGGACAATCTAGCTGATATCGCCAAAAATACATCCCAGCGCGCATCCATAGCTACAGGACGTTCCCAGGGCCAACTCCAATCACTAGAAAACCTGGAAACCTCCGCACACTCCCTGCAACAGGTAGCAGACGTGCTGAACGAACTCGTGTCTCAATTCATAACAGAAGAAGAGACCACGGAGACAATAGACCCGGTACAACCCGATGAAGCAGCTTCCCATGAAAGTAATATGGTTGAAGATACTGCCAATGATATTGCTACAGCTGACGAAGAGGGCGAACAATTAGCAGATCAACAACCCGACGAGCATTCAAAAAACACTCGCCGCGGAGCATAACGTTCCAATGATCGCATTAAAGTAAATGACTTATCGACTTCACTTTTCAGATAGACGAATTACAGAAAGCTAATCTATACCCTGCAATAGATGGAAGAACGATAGTGGATATTATGGTATGATATTGAGTCACGATATTCCGTTATATTAATGATCTATTTTATATTGAACTTCATTGTATCTATCTTCTCTACGTTGATCCTCGTATCTCATTAGATAGAGTAGAGACTTAAAATAACGAATGATGTAGAGTCCATAGCTCTAATTCATTGAACTGTTAACAGTCAACATATCTAAATTTATACCAAACAATAGCCTGAGTAATATAGCCTACCTATGCATGGATATACAACTCAGGCTTTTTTATATGTATGCGATCCAAGATAAAAGGTACATCTAATCGAAAATTCGTATTGACCCCATCCAAGCCCCCATTTAAAATTACCGAGGTTTGAGGTTTGAGGTTTGAGGTTTGAGGTTTGAGGTTTGAGGTTTGAGGTTTGAGGTTTGAGGTTTGAGGTTTGAGGTTTGAGGTTTGAGGTTTGAGGTTTGAGGTTTGAGGTTTGAATTAATCAGTCTGCGATCCGCACAGAACGAAGGGAAGGAAATAAGGGGAAAGGACGATTTTGGAGGGGCGGGAATCTACATTCACTCCTAATCGGTAGATTCCCGCGGCTCCACTGAGTCCGTCCCCTTATTCCTTCCCGAAGTGGAGCCATCTCTCCAGCACCAAACATTACTCTCACACCCATAGCTTTGCTTTTAATCCAACTCCAAAACTAACTCTATACAAACTGAAAACCTTAATAAAAACCAACAAAAAAGCGCCGGAATCATCCGGCGCTTCGTTTTCGTTAAGATTAACGGTTGTACCACTCAACGATTTGTCTTTCGTCGATGTCTTGAGTCAGCTCAGAGCGCTCAGGCAGACGAATGTATTTTGCTTCAACTGCTGCTTCGTTGAATTCAACGTAAGCTACCAGATGAGTGCGGTTTTCCAGAGCTTCTTTAACGGAGCTCAGACCACGACTTCTTTCACGCAGACCAATAACATCACCTGGTTTTACGGAGTAAGAAGCGATGTCTACTTTTTTACCGTTTACTGTCACGTGACCGTGAGCTACCAGCTGACGTGCACCTGGACGGCTGTTAGCGAAACCAGCGCGGTAAACGAGGTTGTCCAGACGGCTTTCCAGCAGGAACATGAAGTTCTCACCAGCGATACCGGACATTTTTTGTGCTTTTGCAAACAGAGTTGCGAATTGTTTTTCACCCAGACCGTACATGAAACGCAGTTTTTGTTTTTCTTGCAACTGCATACCATAGTTGCTCATTTTTCTACGTTGGTTAGCACCATGTTGTCCCGGAGGGAAAGGGCGTTTCAATTCTTTACCAGTGCCGCTCAGGGAAATACCTACGCGACGGCTTAATTTAAATTTTGGACCAGTGTAACGTGCCATTTATAGCAAGCTCCTTTTTAAATAAATATAGTTGGTTAACATCGGGGCTTTGGGTCTTTGATTCATGTTGCCGCGTTTTGTCTGTCGTGGGTCGGATAGAAAACCGCACTACTGATAGGAGAGTTCAGCCGCTGTCCTATTAGCGACAAAAAGCGCGAGGGTGAAACAACGTTACGCCCAAATTCAGAATCTATCCATTCTTCATCAAGAATAAATTATATCGCATGAAAAATAGCAAAGTCAATCATTTTCGCGTAAATAATTATTGATATTTTTTTCGAACTGACCGATATAAATAATACAACGACTTAGCTTCATAAATGCTGAAACTTTCTTTACGTTTTCAGTATAGTATTAATAATGACAAGGTTGGAGATAAGCATCTGGTTCCATTGTTCATCATATTGTTTCTTTTTACAGAAACCGTCATGTTAAAATAGCACAACAAGTATGTAACTGTATATATTACAGCCGCTGTGAAGCGTGCTTTGTGGAATATACAGCGTCGAAATTGGGGAGGCTTTTATGTCAAACAATTCGTGGAACTCGCCTGCACAGAACTGGCGTACTGAAGATCAACAAACCTCATATCCAGTCGTGCCTGTGGCAGACGAGTCATTCTGGCTGCAAAACGTCGATATCACAGCCTCCGATTTCCCGCACATCGAACCACTGCTGGAGGAGAGTCTGTCTGACTGGCTACAGCAAAATCGCGCGCTGGAGAGAGTCGCTAAAGCAAGCTGGTTTTTGTTCAATGATGAGCTCAAGCCGCTTGTGCGTCCAAACCAGTCCTATGATCATCTGTGTGAGCAGATGCAAGCTCTAGCAGGAGATGCACTGCGTTTGCATGGCGCGGTTGAGGGGCGAATAGAACCGGGAGCAGCCGCGATTACACCCGCATATGCGATGGCAGTGCCTCTTTATACACGTAAGCTTCAGCAATGCTTTGCTCTGCTTGCCTGTATCGTAGCGCCAGAGCATCCATTGTTACCGGTTGAATTAGAAATTTTAAGCAAGTATTATGAAGCGATATTTTATAAGCGCTTTGAATATACGTATGTGGCAGATATGCTTTATTCGGCTACCGTGGTGGAACGTGAAGCGCAGCGGCGTTCCGTGCTATTTCAGGTCATCCAGCGTATGTATGATAAGTTTGAGATCGATGCGCTGATTCATGAAATGTTTGATATCGTCGATCAAATGTACCCACAGGTACGTTTCGAACTGCTGGTAGCACAGGATTATGAGAGTAGCATTCCACGGGTTAAGCTGCTTCAGCTACAAAATCCGCTGGAGGATATGTGTGTTCGCTCCTTTACGACAGGTGAAGTGGCGATCGAGGTGCATTCTCGCTCCGAAGGGCATTCAGACCAGATGGAGACAGCCATTCCGCTTATGGGCAAGCAGGGCGTGTACGGTGTGTTTCATCTGCTGTCCGAGGTACCGCTGGAAGAAGAAGACCTGGAATTGCTCGTTGTAATCGCAGATGCTGCGGGTCGCACTTTTGAAAATGCAAAGCTCTATGAGCAATCCAAGCTAATGAATGAAGATTTGCGCCTGATTAATGATATCTCACAGCGAATGAATCAAAGTCTACATCTACAACAGATTTTCAAATTTGCAGCAGATGAGCTACTTGAGGTGTTTGGAGCAGACTTTGTTGCGGCGATGTATCTGGATCAGGAAACGGGTATATTTGAAGTTATTGATGGAAATGTAGAGCAGCTGGTAGGCGTGACTGTAGACAAGGAAGAAGGGCTAACCGGTATCCTCTATCGGGATAAGGAGCCTATTATTCTGTCTGACTATTGCAGCAATCCAAGTGTAGAGTCGATCTTTATGCGCGAAACGGGCGCATGCTCTATGATTGCTTCGCCGATGATGAGTGGTGGCGAGGTGAACGGAGCTATTTTCCTTGGGCATAAGGATCGTCATTATTTCTCATATGATAATTTCAAATTGCTACAGGTCATTACGACGCATATTGGATTAGCAGTATCCAATGCCAGTCTACATGCAGAGCTGAGCCGAATGGCAAGTAAGGATGCGTTAACCGGTCTGTACCAGCGGCGCTATCTGGATGAATCGATCAACAATTATCAAAATGCGACCTACAGTGGCTCATTACTAATGGTTGATATCGATAAATTCAAAGCGGTGAACGACACCTATGGTCATCAGGTGGGTGATGAGGTGCTGAAGCAGGTAAGCCAAGTGATCCAGCGTCTGATTCGCGAGGGAGACATCGCTGCTCGCTGGGGAGGCGAAGAGCTGGCTGTCTATTTCCCTCAGGTAGATAAGAGCCGTGCGCAGACGATTGCGGAGGAGATACGAATTGCCGTATCCGAGGAAACCGATCCGATGGTCACCGTGTCGTGCGGTATTGCCGATTGGAACTGGAAGGATCAGGACGTGAGTGTGGAATCGTTATTTTACCGAGCGGATCGGGCATTGTATCAAGCGAAGCATAGTGGACGAAATCAGGTATGCTTGGATGCTAGCGTGCGTCCTTGAGAATATAATGAAGTTAGTACCCCTATACGATTCTGAGCTATCATGAGTTATTCGTTATCATACAAGTATTTGATATACCCGTCAGTGTATCCAATTTATTGGAATGCTGGCGGGTTTTAAACTATGTAGCAATAGTTTAACAATAGAATAGTTGTAGAGAATATGGCTTGAATTAAAGACAATTGGTATCCAGCGTGGTACACTAATCGTTGAATAATTAACCGTTGTTCAAAAATCAGGAGAGGATGAATGTAAATGCAGGACCCAAGAGTGAAAACATTAGCCAGAAATCTGGTACAATATTCGATCGATGTACAACCTGGTGAAAACGTACTAGTTGAGATGATTGGAACCGAGCGTGATCTGCTGAACGCTGTCATCCATGAGGTTGGAGCGCGTGGAGGAAATGTATTCGTCCAATTGACGGATCGTAAAGTACAGCGCGCTATGCTGATGAATGCAACGGAAGAGAGCCTGAAGACATGGGCAGCGCTTGATCTGGAGCGTATGAAGCAAATGCAGGGCTACATCGGTATTCGTGCAGGCGAGAATATTAACGACCTGGCTGATGTACCGGATGACAAGCAGAGAATGTATAACCGCTTCTATCAGCATGTTGTACATAGCGAGCAGCGTGTGAAGCATACGAAATGGGTTGTACTTCGTTATCCAAATGCAAGCATGGCACAGCTGGCAGGCATGAGCACCGAGGCATTTGAGGACTTCTACTTTAACGTATGTAATCTGGATTATGCGAAAATGGATAAGGCTCAGGATGCACTCAAAGCATTGATGGATCGCACAGACAAGGTTCGCCTTGTAGGTCAAAACACCGACCTGTCCTTCTCCATTAAAGATATCGGTGCGAAAAAATGCTCCGGTCATCGCAATATTCCAGATGGCGAGGTATTCAGCGCGCCAGTACGCGACTCGGTTAACGGTACGATTACGTACAACACACCAACCGTATACAATGGCACAAGCTTTGAAAATGTAAGCTTCCGCTTTGAAAATGGTAAAATCGTTGAAGCGACTAGCAATGATACTGAGAAGCTGAACAACATTCTCGATTCTGATGAGGGTGCGCGTTATATCGGTGAATTTGCGATTGGCTTCAACCCACATATTTTGCATCCGATGAAGGATATCCTGTTTGATGAGAAGATCGCAGGTAGCTTCCATTTCACACCGGGACAAGCGTATGAAGAAACTGATAACGGTAACCGCTCCTCGATTCACTGGGATCTGGTGTTCATTCAGCGTCCAGAATACGGTGGCGGCGAAATTTATTTTGATGATGTATTGATACGTAAGGATGGACATTTTGTACTGCCTGAGCTGGAGCCGCTCAACCCGGAAAACCTGAAATAAGAAGCTTCGCAATATAATACGATTAAAGGGTTAAATAAAGTAGCAAAAGGGGTTATAAGATAGATAGGGCGCCGTATTTGGGGGGCTTATCGCTTATAGCCTCTTTTTCATATCGAGGCGCAAGAAAGCAGTTGCATAAGAAAGCGTATTCATTTATGATGGTAGGGAAAACTGTGTTAATGAACACTAAAGTGAAGGGTAGGAGGGGTTTCAATGGCAACTAGCAACACGAACAATGCAGCAGTGGTAGAAATCGCACAAACTGCAGGTCAGTTCACATCGTCCATCGTACTGCAATATGAAACCAAATTCATCGACGTTAAAAGTATTCTCGGGTTGTTCACTACGCTGGTAACGAATCACCAGTATGAGCTTCATGTTCATGGTCCGGACGAAGAAGCAGCAAAGGAAGCGGTTGTTGCCGTTTTCGAAAAGCACGGTCTGCACGTTAAGCTTGCTGATAACGATTGATTGCAAAATGCTGTCCTTCCTTGGAGGGACAGCATTTTTAATTTGAATATAAGCAAGAACAGGGATGGGAATCATACAGCAAGTTATTATTTTAAATATAAGATAATTCACTCTGATTTGACCGCAGGTTCTTGTATTGCCTTTCAATTTCGTCTAATATTAGGAGTAGTAATGGCCGAGAGTTCTCGAACATAGGGGGGAAAAACATGACTTCATCTGATCTGCAAGAACAGTTGAATATAAAAGCATTAAATCTCCTGCAAGGAGATGCAGATAAAATTGAGAAATTGATTGAAATCCAGATGGAGAATTTGGACACACGCTATTGTCCGCTCTATGAAGAAGTGCTGGATACACAGGTTTATGGTTTTTCTAAGGAAGTTGACTTTGCAATTCGTGCCGGTCTGGTGTCCGAGCCGGTAGGGAAACAGCTCATTAGCAATCTGGAGCGTAATCTTTCTGTACTGTATGAAGCGATGAATAATAAGACACAGGCTGCTGAATAGCAGACCGGATCACATAGAGATGCCTGTACTCTCCTGGGAGGGTACAGGCATTTTTTGTGTTTATTTTACTCTGTTAAAGGGATGATTGTTGAAGCGACAAGTGATTATGTCACAGACCATTCGTATTTATGGAGTGACTCACTATGAATACATAAGCATTCTGTCCGTTATACGAGATAGAAAGACACGCCTAGAATGATATACACGACGATCAATAGCAAGCCTTCATACCAGTTGGTAGAGCCGTCCTGAATGATCGACTTGGCGATAAAGACGGATACCATAATAGCGACCAGCTCCAGGGTTGTGAATACAATATCCATTGTATTGCCGAGGAAGAAGCTGACGAATACGAGCACAGGTGCAACGAATAGTGCAATCTGTAGACTACTTCCGACAGCAATCTCAACCGAAGCACCGATCTTATTTTTCATCGCCAGTAAAATTGCTGCACTATGCTCCGCAGCATTCCCGATAATCGCGACGACAAATGCACCGACAAACAGCTCGCTAAAGCCAAAGCTGGACGTGAACGTTTCCAGTGTGCCAACCAGCCACTCACTGACAAATGCCGTCATTACCGTAGCGATAAGCAGATACAGAATCGAGCGCTTTTTCGACCAGTCTGGCTGCTCTTCCTCATGGACATCCGCTGTAGCTGAGCTCGTCATGGGAGACGCTGTACCAGCATTAGCTACTGTAGCACTGTCCATGCTTATCTGGGCTACACCTACCGCTGATCCATGACCGCCTGTAGGAACAGCAGGGGTCGTTTTCACATCAGCCAGATAATGCTTGTGTGTGACCATGGAGAAGATCAACCAGGCGATATAAGCGAGAATGAGTAATCCTGCAACGATCAGACTCAGTGTGTTCACCTGTGGATGTGTGATCGAATGCGTGTTCAAGAACAATGCCGGTACGAACAAAGCGATTACTGCCACGATCATCAATGATCCGTTCATGTTCGCCAGAGCGACGTTGAAGTTCTGTACCTTATGCTTGAGTCCACCTGCGAAAATACTCAGACCGAGCACGAGCAGCAGGTTCCCGATAATCGAACCGGTCAGACTCGCTTTGACCATATCGTACAGGCCTTCTCGTAGCAGCATGATCGCAATGATCAGCTCCGCAGCATTACCAAAGGTAGCATTCAAAAAGCCGCCCAGACGCTGTCCAGCGTAATGCGCAACACTCTCTGTTGCTCTTCCCAAAAAGCCAGCGACAAGTACAACAGCGATGGCGGAGAAGATGAACTGTAGCACCGGATTGAAGCCTGCATAATGCGCTACAGCACTGAGTACGAAAAAGATTGCAAGTAGAATGGTAGATATGTGCTTTTTCATAAAGCCACCTCACTATGTAAATTCTTAAACAATATACCCAATATACCTGCGGAAGTAAACGCAAGTGAGCAAGTAGTGCGAGATGACAAAATATTAATTTTGAATATCCGCGTCAGATGCAATAAAATAGAGTTGTACGAATTATGTGATTTGAACCAGTCTTCTTGCTTAAAGGGTTCAAGTCCAAAGGAGGATGGACATGACCGAGTCATTACAATTGGATATGGGCACAATCAAGATTGCCGATGACGTCGTAGCAAAGGTGGCGGGCATGGCCGCACTGGAAACACCGGGAATCGCTGCAATGTCAGGCGGTTTGTCGGAAGGTTTTGCCAAGCGTCTTAGCGGAAAAAATGTACAAAAGGGTGTTACCGTAGAGGTTGGACAGCTGGAAGCAGCGATTGACCTGCGCATTATCGTGCTGTACGAAACACCGATTCACGAGGTATGCCGCATGCTTCAGCAAAATGTTCGTGAGGCAGTAGAAACGCTAACGGGCTTGAAAGTTGTTGAAGTGAACGTGAAGGTGGAAGGTGTTGCCTTCAAGGATGAGCTGATCGAGACAGACAAGAACCGAAGCTCCAACCATCCGTTTAAAGTAATGTGATCAACCGATCATGCATGCACATACATGGACAAACAACAAAAAAGGAACGACAGGAGCAGAGCCTGTCGTTCCTTTTTATATACGGATTCATATACCGTGAACAATGGTGTTCAATGCTATTAGCTTGAGCCGATCGTCTACTGAGCAATGCTAATTCGTCATAATTTTACGCTAGCATCACTTCATGCGCATAGAGATCGATTGTCTGCGCGTACCACTATCGCTACCTGTCGCTTGCTGTTCGGCGAGTGCACGATGCGTTTCACGTGAGATACTAAGCATAATGCCCATACTGAGCATCATCACAACGAGTGACGTACCCCCGTAACTAATAAAGGGTAAAGGTACACCGGTCAGCGGAATCGTATTCGTTACCCCACCGATATTAATAAATGCCTGAATCGCGAACATCCCCATAATACCGACGCCGACAAGCGTTCCGAAAATGTCTGGACAGCGGAGCGATATCCATATGCCCCTGACGATAAAGTAAGCATACGCAAGTAGGAATAGCGTTGTTCCAACAAAGCCAAATTCCTCACCGATTACGGAGAAGATAAAGTCATTGTACGGGTTAGGCAGATAATGCAGCTTTTGAATACTCTGTCCGAAGCCAGAGCCACTGAAGCCACCCTGTCCGATTGCAGTTAATGATTGAATCATATTGTAGCCAGCGCCCTTTTCATCGGCAAATGGATCAAGAAAGGTCTCGATCCGCCCCATGCGATAGTTAGAATCGCCTTTCTCGCCACTATCATGACTGAAAAGAGAGTTCACACCGAACACAAGCGCGGCGCCCAGCAGAAGTAAGGCGACAGAAGCGAAAATATGCTTCACACTGGCACCGCCAGCATAAATGATCAATCCTGCGGTTGCTACCAGAATCATACAAGAGCCCAGATCGGGCTGAAGCATGATCAGACCAGCGACAAGACCAACGATGAGCATAACTGGAATATAGCCGGTGCGTAGATCGCGGAATCGTTCGCCCTTTTTGGCAATGAGTGCAGATAGGTACAAAATAACAGCTAGCTTGGCCAGTTCGGCTGGCTGAATCGATGCACCGGCTGGAAGCTGAATCCAGCTTCGAGCACCGTTGATTTTACCACCGATAATCAGTACGGCTACAAGTAATAGGAGCGTCACCATAAAGAAGGGAGCAAACCATTTTTTGTACTTACTATAATGCGCCTTCATTGCAAAAAACATCGCGATGAGTCCAACTACTGCAAAAACAATATGTCGTTTCGTGAAATACATCGAATCATAATTGAATCGTTCACTGGTAAAGGTAAGGCTTGAGCTGGCACTAAATACCATTAATATGCCAAAGCCTACCAGCACGAACGTTAATACGAGCAATTGAAAATCGGGTGCGCCCTGCTTGAGAATCTTGCGATTCGGCTCGGCTGGCTTTGGAATATTGCGCACATTGCTGGTGCGTTTATTGCCGCCGCTACGATACCGATTAGCAAGACTTTGTGTGCCTGGTCCGGGTGCGGGTTGTCTAATTTTGTTCATGATGTATCTCCAATAACGGAACGGATATGTACAAAAGTGACAGGACACGATGACCGTATGAAGGTGTATAGGCCATGTACAGATCCTCCTTGTTTTAAGATGCCTGCAAAATTATGTTAAGTTCATTTTTTCATGATAGTACGTTTTGAGCATAGGTGCAAGCTCTGACAGGGTTTTTCGCCATTCCGCTTCGCTTTGTACGAGAGAGCTGTCTCACATGTCTGTGATCTCATCTTTAACGATACGTGGTAACAGACGATTGGGTTATAGTCAGTTGCCTTACTTCATATAAAAGCCATATTAGAAAGAGAACAATATTAGAAAGTAATAAATTAGAAAAGTGATAAATTAGACTGGATACAATCCTGTTTGTTCACTGCGATCCCGTAGAGACTATGGTTAATGTTCAATATCTACTACATAGTGGACTGTGTTGAACAAAGAAAACGGGGAATGTAAAAGATGATTTTACAAACTACTGCTTTTCCGTCAGAATAATGCCTAAAGAGTTATTTAACCCGATCCTGAGCGATGAATCAGTACAGGGCACGAAGAAACATATAAACCGGAATATAAAGGGAGGAATAGTGCGATGGGGAACTATGATTGGAATGCCCTGTTTCCGGAAATGGTACAGTGGAGGCGGCATTTACATATGCATCCTGAGCTGTCCTATGAGGAGCATGGGACGATGAGCTTTATTGCGCAGCGGCTGCGTTCATTTGGCGTAGAAACGCGTGAACGAGTTGGGGATACGGGCGTCATCGGAATCATTCGTGGCGCCAAGCCTGGCAAAACGGTAGCGTTGCGCGCAGATATGGACGCATTACCGATTCAGGATGAAAAGCAATGCGAATACGCATCACAGGTCCCAGGTGTGATGCATGCGTGTGGACATGACGGTCATACTGCTGGCTTGCTGGCGGTAGCTCGTTACTTTAGCGAGCATCGTGAGCAGCTTCAAGGCGAGATTCGGTTGATTTTCCAGCCTGCTGAGGAGGTATGCCCGGGCGGCGCACTGAAAATGATCGAGGCAGGTGCGCTTGAAGGTGTAGACGTGATCTATGGTGTACATCTGTGGACACCGATTCCGTACGGTCAGCTTGCCAGTGCACCGGGGCCATTGATGGCTTCAACGGATGAATTTTTCATTGATATCACCGGTAAAGGTGGACATGGTGGTATGCCGCATGCGGCGGTCGATAGCCTGCTCATCGGCGCTCAGCTAGTAGTACAGCTACAGTCGATCGTAAGCCGTAATGTGAATCCGCTTCAGCCAGCTGTGTTGACAGTAGGTACATTTAATAGTGGTAGTGCACAGAATATCATTGCAGAGACGAGCCGGATTACCGGAACGGTACGCGCTTTTGATGAAGATACACGTATGCTGATCAAGCGCCGGATCTACGAGGTGAGCGAGCAGCTAAGCGCGCTGAATGGTGCGAAGGCTTCTATTGAATATATGATGGGCTATCCAACCCTTGTGAATCATGAGGGAGAAACAGAGCGCTTTTTCCGTGTAGGACGTTCGGTATTCGGTGAATCGCAGGTTGTGCAGACGCCACCGATGATGCCAGCAGAGGATTTTGCTTATTATGTTAAGCAAGTGCCTGGCTGCTTTATCTTTGTAGGAGCAGGGAATGAAGCGACAGGCGCGACCTATCCGCATCATCATGCACGCTTTGATATTGACGAGTCGTCGATGCTGAATGCGGCTCGTATTCTGGTCGCGATGGCAGAGGATTATCTAGCCGAGGCAGCTCGGCAAACAGAAGCGATCAGCGGTTCATAGGGCAGGTCATGAACAGCTAACGTCGGGGATGCTGGCTAACCTGCTGATTGCAGAATCAATCACATGAGTAACCCGTTTTTTGGAAAGGGGCTTCTAATCTGTTCTTTTCTTATGCTATGATGATAAGGACAGTTGGAACATACGCTGTCTATTATTATAGAGGAATGGGATGAACTTCATGAGCGCTACCGAGACGAGAACGGTTGATATGGCCGAAGTTTTATTGTGCGCCTATGATCTAGGCGATATGATCAACAATTCTATCGAAGTCGCTAATTATTTATATTGGAAAGAACGGATGCAGCAGCATCCGGACGTCCAGCGTTTGATCATCAAGCTGAACAGCAAGAAGGAGCTGTTCGAGGAAACCCAGCGTTTTGGGCATTTCCACCCGAACTATCATGCTGCACGCGAAGAAGTGGAAGCTGTTCAGGAGGAGATGCAGCAGATCGAGGCAGTACGCCGTTTTACTGAAGCGGAGAGTAGCCTGGATCGGATGCTGTACGAGATGTCGGAGACGATTGCGCATTCCGTTTCCCAGACGATCAAGGTTCCAAGCAATGATCCTTTACCAAAAGGAGGCGGATGTGGCAGTGGAGGCTCATGTGGATGCGGATAATCATCCGCTACAAGAAGAAGTAACAAAAGAAGAAGCAACGTTTCCAGAACGCATCGGTTATATTATCTGGGTCAGCGATATTAAGGCTGCCCGCAATCTGGAAAAATACGGCTGTGTGCATTACATCTCACGCCGTATGCACTACGTCGTGATGTATGTCAATGCAGATCGAGAACAAGATATCGTGAAAAATATGTCCCGTCTCTCTTATGTACGTAAAGTCGAGCGTTCGTATCGTAACGAGATCAAAACCGAGTACAGCAAAAAGGTACCCGACCCAACTCAGTTTTTTGGTATATAAGCAAGCAACTGGCAGTATGCCAGCTTTATAGCATGGCAGGACGTTTCATTTTGAAGGGTCCTTTCGTTTAGCAATGAAGGATTCTCCCGAAGATGCAGGCAGCATTCGGATACACAAGATTGCAGCCTGCCGCTCTGGAGAAGGTTAACAAGTCAGCGGCCACCCGGCCGCTTTTTTGTATATAAAGGGGAAACGGTTTCATTTTCTGCCGAACTTTTTAATTAAAAGGAATTATATGTCATTAATTTGAAAAATATATAAGTGATATTTTTAACTTTTTGTAGATATGGGTTAAAAGATAGTAGGCAAGTGTCGATATAATGCTTAATGGGACTCAAGTACTGATTAAGTAGTCAATTGAGTTAATAAATAACTTTACTATGTGGATGTTAAGCTCGGTTGCAAAGTCGGTAGACTATACAGCGTAATATTGCCCCTCTGTGTAGGTCTTTAGATGGATATGAAATAGGAATAAGGGGAAAATACTTACATGAAAGACCTGTGAAGATGGGGAGTGAATAATTAATGAGAGACAAAATCATGGAGCGCTGGAGTACGTATGAACCTTTCCATGTTGTACTTGGAGAAAAGAAAGTAGCAGACATCGTCATTACTAATCATGCCATCAGCCGTTACAATGATCGCATCGCTAAGGGTCAAACTCCGATTGAGGATATTGCCGGATTCATGTGGGAGAGCTTAAAGCAAAATCGAATCGTATCGTACTACCGCAAGGAAGAGGACGTATACTTGATTGACGAGGACATCGTTGTCGTCGCTGAATTTGCTGAGCTGCCTGGTGAATTTGATCTAACTGGCAATCCACTTCACAAAATGATCATCGTGACCTTCCTCGGAAAAATGTCCGAGACGATCGAGCTGCGTGATCTGAAGTCTTATTATTCCTGGTTGAGACACTCCCGTCGCATGACACTGATCAAAAATAGCCGTAAACGCAAATAAGTACTTCAAATAACACGGGTATTAAACAACGATTAACATATAAGCAAAAAAATGGTTCTTGTTGCAACATGAAATGTTTCAGTAAATAACCTCTATGCAGGTCGACACATGTATAGGGGATATAAGATTCAATACGAAAATAGGTTTAAAAAAGGAGTCTGCGGAAGCAGGCTCCTTTTTGTTATGTTCGGCTTCAACGTTTTGCTCGTTTCTGTAAATCGGTTACAATAAAAGCGAGGGTCAAGGAGGGAAGCGGAAGTGGCGTTTAATTTTCATCAATTGCATATTTTTTATACCGTAGCAGAGCGCGGTAGCTTCTCAGCAGCAGCGCAGGCTCTACATATGACACAGCCAGCGGTGACGATGCAGGTGCAGTCGCTGGAGGAACATTTTGGTACGCGTTTGTTCAACCGGACGACCAAGCGCATTCAGCTTTCTGAGGCAGGGCATGCACTTATGCCCTTTGCACGTCGTGGTATCGATCTGATGCGAGAGACCGATGCGGCGATGTCGCGTTTTACCGATGATCTAGCCGGGCGATTACTGTTAGGAGCGAGTAATACGATTGGAGAATACGTACTGCCGCGTCTACTAGTGCCGTTAGGTCAGCGTTATCCAGAGATGAAGGTTGTCTTGAAAATTATGAATACGACGCAAATTCTGGACGAGATTAGTCGTAATCAGCTCGATTTTGGCTTGATTGAAGCGCCTGTAGAGCATCCGGATATGACGATTACACCAGTGATGCAGGATGAATTGAAGCTGATCGTACCGACACAGCATACGCTGGCAGTGCAAGAGCAGGTGACGCTTGAGGATGTGCTGGAGCATTCATTTGTACTGCGTGAAAAGGGCTCGGGTACCCGTCAGGTGATGGAGGAGGAGCTGATTCGTCATCATGTGGATCTGTCACGCATTCGTACGGTGATGGAGCTGGGCAGTACAGGAGCGGTAAAATCGGCAGTAGAAGCCGGATTGGGCATTACCGTGCTATCGCCATCCTCAGTAAAGCATGAGGTTGCACTCGGTCTGCTCAAGGTGCTCACCATTGAAGGTATGTCATTTCCGCGTCAATTTTATTCAATTCAGCTAAAATCGACATTGCTACGAATGCCAGCTACGGCGTTTTTACAATTTTTACAGGAGCATTCGCTTGACTAGGTGAGTTGACGTATAAGCGCAGCGGACTGCAAATGGTACGGAAATGAGCAGAGGCGTGAATATAGCCTTTAGATTAATGAAAGAGGAGTGAGGAAAATGAACAATCCGAATCACGTACAGCTGGCATTTGCTGATCTGCATACCCATACACAGGCTTCAGACGGCATGAATACACCAGCCGAAAATGTAAGATTGGCTGCGGAAGCTGGTCTTGGCGCACTGGCAATTACAGATCACGATACTATTGCAGGTGTAGCCGAAGCGCTGGCCGCAGCAGAGCAGCATGGTATTATGGTCGTTCCCGGTGTGGAGATTAGCACGATGGAGGATGGAAAGGATATCCATATTCTCGGCTATTATTTTGATATTACAGATACGATGCTGTTACAGCGTTTGGAAGGCTTGCGCCGTATTCGTGATGAACGCAATGAAATGATTTTGAGTAAGCTGCGTGAGCTTGGCTTGCAGATTACGATGGACGATGTGTTCGCTCAGCTGGGACGTGAGCTATTACCAGATGAAAGCATTGGACGTCCACATATGGCAGATACGCTGGTCGCTAAAGGCTACGTTAGCGATATGAACGAAGCATTTGATAAATATCTCGCGCAGGGAGCCGCTGCTTACGTATCCCCGCCACGCATTACACCTATGGAAGCGACCGAATGGATTCTGGAAGCAGGAGGCGTACCCGTAATGGCGCATCCCGGTTTGTACGGAGATGACGATCTAGTTGCACGCATTTTCGATAAAAGTCGACTCGCTGGTATTGAGGTGTATCATTCCGATCACACACCAGACGACGAGCAACGCTACCTAAAGCTAGCCGAACAGCGCAGCCTGATCGTAACGGGCGGCTCCGACTACCACGGCGAACGCCAGGGCAAAGTATTCCACGGCCCTCTAGGCGGACGCAAGGTTCCAATTACGGTAGTACAGCAGCTTCGCGATGCAGCAAGCAAGTAAAATAGGCACAAAATCAATAGTGAGGGCGGCGTACGCCCTCTACATAAGCTATATAAGCTGTATCGGATCAAGCTGATGTGAGACACTAATGCCCCATGCCTTCTCAATGAGTATTTGCATAACACGCATAAATATCGAGCTGCCCAAAATATAAAGTATGAACTGAGCAGTCACCAAACTATAATTTTGTAACCAGTAACCAGTAACCAGTAACCAGTAACCAGTAACCAGTAACCAGTAACCAGTAACCAGTAACCAGTAACCAGTAACCAGTAACCAGTAACCAGTAACCAGTAACCAGTAACCAACAGCTATAAAACAGTACAGCAAAGGAGTAGACTACTATGCACATACGCAATTCCAATACCACCGATACGGAGCGTGCAATCGACATCTGGCGCGATGCGGTCGACGCAACCCATCATTTCCTCACACCCGAACACCGCAGCGAAATAGAACACGAAGTCCAAAGCTTCCTGCCCAATGCCCCAATCTGGTTAGCCGTCGACGAATCCGATCAAGCACTCGGCTTTATGCTACTTGATGGCGACCATATCGAAGCCCTATTTATCGACCCCGCCCATCACGGAAAAGGCATCGGAAAAGCCTTAATCGCCTATGCCGTCCATTTACAGGGCGATATCACGACAGACGTCAACGAACAAAACACACAAGCCGTCGGCTTCTACCAACGCCTCGGCTTCAAAGTAACAGGCACGTCTCCCCAAGATAGCCAGGGACGCCCATACCCACTCATCCACCTGCATCGCGCCAAAGACGTACCGCTATAAACAGGTAGCCTAAGCTATCCGATGTAAAACTGATTTGATTAACATCAATCTATACAAATAGACAACCAGGGTGGACGTATGATAGCGTGCACATGAAAATATCTAAAATCGATATAGCAAAATAGCAAAGTAAAACTATCGCAGAGCTAGAAAGGAAGGTGAAGCTACACACAGTGCTTTTTAACTTCTTTACTTGCTTCCCTCACATTCAATGGACGATAGTAATAGTAGCTCATTCATCTATACTAGTTTGTAAATTTAGAACTTATATATCCTAATACGAATCATATAATCACGAAAAATCCAACCCTATCATGGGCATATTTATTAAAAAAAACGAGCATACTTATTAAAAAAGCTTCTTCGTTGGCAGCATTATTGTGCTCAACGAAGAAGCTTTTGTTGTTAATTGAATAGCTGACTGAGACATGAATATTTTGCTGTACGCGAGCATTTGAAATATGACTGATTATGTGCTTAAACGCTCATTTGATCTTTTTACTCATTTTGATCTCTTTTAAAAGAAAAGATGGTTTCAATCGAATATAAAATGAATAGCTATAGTTCAGGTAGTACATAGATAGTAGCATAAACAACAGGTATTGGTAGTTTGAATTTAGATATTAAAAAAGAGGGAACATCTAAGCACAGAACGGAGGGAAGGAAATAAGGGGAAAGGACTCCTTTGGAGGGGCGGGAATCTACAATTCACTCCTAATCCAGTAGATTCTCGCGGCTCCACCTGAGTCCGTCCCCTTATTCCTTCCCGGAGTGGTCAAGCCCATTACAAGTAATCAAGTAATCCAACTCTTTAATCGACATTCACAGTGATAAGGCTATACAGTGACATAGTTATAAAGATTTTAAATACCTAGCCACATCTACACTTTCCCCATACCACTCATACCATAAACTTCACACCCGAGCACCCAATCAAAAGCACCCATCATCCCCACGATTAAACTTTAATCGTACTATCCAGCCCTTTAACCACCCTTTCATCAGGCGTAATAAACAACGTCGTCTGATGATCATAAATAACAAACCCCGGCTTCGCTCCATTCGGCTTATGCACATGACGAATCAGGGTATAATCCACAGGCACGCTGCTCGATTCCTTCGCCTGACTGAAATAAGCCGCCAGCTGTGCTGCTTCTGCCAGCGTCGCATCGCCAAACTCCGTGCTACGAATGACGACGTGAGAACCGGGAATATCCTTCGTATGCAGCCATGTGTCATTATTGCTTGCCATACGATTTGTAATGTATTCATTTTGCAGATTGTTTTTGCCTACATACATCTCGATGCCTTCACTTGATGTATACACGTGCAAGGTTGGACGATTGTCCTTTTTCTTCTTTTTCGCCTTTTTGTTACGGTTACGCACATAGCCTTGCTCGGCCAGCTCCTCACGAATTTCGTCAATGTCCTGTAAGGCAGCGCTTTGCAGCTGTTGTAGCAACGAATCCAGATACGCGATTTCCTCATGCGTTTTGATCAGCTGCTCATCAATAACGGCAAGGCTATTTTTGTATTTGTTATATCGTTTAAAATACCGCTGTGCATTATCCGAAGGAGAGAGCTGCGGATCTAATTGAATCTTTATCGGACGCTGCTCTTCATCGTAAAAGTTGATTAGCTCAATCTCGCGATCACCTTTGTTGATCTGATGCAAGGAGGCAAATAACAGCTCGCCTTGAATGCGGTATTTCTCCGCGTCGCCAGCTTCTAACTGATCCTGATGCAGCTTATCCAGCTTTTTAATATTTTTACTGCGCTCATTTTGTAGAAAACGGAGCAGGTCACTTGTTTTTTGCTTGACCGTATCGCGTTGTGCTTTTTCGCCATAATAAGCTTCCATACATTCGCTGATCG
Organism: Paenibacillus hunanensis; assembly: GCF_014645615.1. Lineage (GTDB taxonomy): Bacteria > Bacillota > Bacilli > Paenibacillales > Paenibacillaceae > Saccharibacillus > Saccharibacillus hunanensis. Next base: position 57,082 of record NZ_BMMB01000004.1, read on the forward strand.
TATCGTATGACGTTTGCTCTTCGATAAGACTTGTGAGGGGAACAGCGGAAAATACGATTTTACCTTTAGCATTCACTCCACTCATGGGAGCAAACGAGCCATTACGCACCTGCTCCATAAGCTCAGAAAAGGCTGGCCAGAGCGTTGCAGCAGTTAATTCGTCGTTATGATCGTTTGCTTCCGTAGGCTGTTCCTTTTCGGCAGCGCTGTTCTGACCAACCTCATGATTCACCTGAGCATGAGCATTTGCACGATACACAATCTCATCAGCAATCAGCGGACTGATACCGGTAAAAGTCTGTACGATCCAGCGCGATGCAGTATCCTCATTGGTAGCAAAGGCTTCGCCAAATTGCGCAGCAGTTGTTTCCAGTGGGTTTAGCTTATTTTGCTGAGGTGGCTCTTGATACTGGAAGCCCGGCATGATCACGCGATAGCTACTAATCGCTGGTGTCACATGATGAATACCATCCAAAATATTACCGCTCGATGGATCAACAATCACGATATTACTATGACGACCCATCAGCTCAATCACGATACGCTTGAGCGACACATCACCCAGCTCGTCACGCTGGCGTACATTCATATGGATGATACGTTCCATGCCGACCTGCTCGATCGATTCGAGAATGCCACTTTCACAATGTTTACGCATCAGCATGCAGAACATCGGTGCTTCCTGCGGATTCATAAACGATTGCTCTGTAAACTGCACCCGCGGATAAGTCGGGTTCGCACTCAAAAGTAATTTGCGATTATCACGCTGTGCGCGTATTTGAAATACGATATCGTTCTCAGTAGGTTGATGAATTTTATTAATACGCGATCCTACAAGAACCTGAAGCTCCTGTACAATCGCACGGGTTACAATACCATCCAGTGCCATGTGTATAATTCTCCTATTCCTCTATTTATCGGAAAATGGGCGTATGCGTTGCTTGCCCACCCTTTCTATGATGCCACAAACCATTCGCAATTGACAGCTATCTCATGCTATGCTTACCCCATAGATTGCATTTTGACCAGTATACAGAGCAGGGAGAGAGCCAACATGGAATTTACAAAAATGAACGGACTTGGTAACGACTTTATCGTCGTTTATGGCGAGCCCTCGCTGCCTGCCAACGCAGGCGAGCTAGCGATTCGCCACTGCAACCGCTACTTCGGGATCGGTGCAGATGGACTGGTATACATATTACCATCAGCGCGTGCGGATGTGATGATGCGCATTATTAATTCAGATGGATCAGAAGCAGAGCAATGCGGCAATGCCGTACGCTGTGTTGCCAAATACGTGTACGACCGTCAAATCGTTGCACATACCGATATTCGCATCGAAACGATCGGTGCAGGCGTGCAAACCGTAACGATCCAGGCTGAGAACGGCAAAGCCCAAACCGTACGTGTCGACATGGGGGAGCCGATTCTTGAGGGCGAGCGTATCCCCGTTGCCATAGCGAGCAATCCTGTGCTAAATGCACCGATTGAAGCGGGTGGAGAAACGTTCGAATTTACCGCCGTATCGATGGGCAATCCACACTGCATCATCTATGTCGATAATGCTGTCGACTTCGATCTGCACAAATGGGGCCCTCTATTCGAAAAGCATGAACTGTTCCCACGTAAAACCAATGTAGAATTCACCACAGTCCGCAGTCGCGACCGAATCGACATGCGCGTCTGGGAACGCGGAGCAGGCCCCACCCTCGCCTGCGGTACAGGCGCATGCGCGACACTCGTCGCATCCGTCCTCAACGGCTACACCGACCGTAACGCCTACGTATCCCTTAAAGGCGGAGACCTGTACATCGAATGGGACGAAGCAACAAACCGCGTATACATGACCGGCCCTGCTGAAATGGTGTATACCGGGCAGACGGTTGATTAATGTACAATGCAACATATTGCCTTTGAATAAGGCTATTTTAAAACTAGAATAGCTATACAGGTATAGAAACAGAATGAGTTTGAAAGGTTTAGTGAATTTCAAGAGTGTAAGAAAAGGATTAGATTGAAACTATCCTTAACAAGCTGAATCTAATTCAGTCGTATACATTGTGCAGTAATGGTGAATTACTATCATGCTATAGTTTTTATAGAAAGATGATTTATTTATTTTCAGAAGACTAATGTATCGAATAAAGTACACTTGTGTATGTGTATGTGTATGTGTATGTGTATGTGTATGTGTATGTGTATGTGTATGTGTATGTGTATGTGTATGTGTATGTGTATGTGTATGTTTTGCATAAGAAATAGATATGTAAGAAATATCGTCTATTATCAGCAACCAGCAGAGAACGGAGGGAAGGAAATAAGGGAAAAGGACGATTTGCAGTGTTAGTGATTTTCTAACACGGGGTTCAATGAAGAGTGATTTTTGCGAAGCAAAATATCTTACAGTTTTGGAGGGGCGGGAATCGTCAATTACTCTTCATCCAAAAGATTCCCGCGGCTCCACGGAGTCCGTTCCCTTATTCCTTACCGCAGTGGATGATGCTCCAACAAAAAAGTCTACAAGTACGTTTTTTCTGCTAACGAACAAGACAATGCACTAAATAAAACTTAATAACTATTTGATACACTGTAAGCTACTCTGCATTCCATCTGCCCACATTTCAGCTCCAACAAACGCAGATACCCCAGCAGTTATACCTTTTAGCTATATCAGTCGATTTTGCCTTTAATTGCCTGCAATTTATGTTACATTAAGCGTACATTATGACAGCGAGGTGTAGCTTTATGAAGCCTGATTTGCGGACAAGATGGACAGAAGGCGTCATCGTAGGCGATGGTGCGATGGGAACTTATTTATACCAGCTCGGTTTTCCGGTTGGCATTTCAAATGAAGAACTGAATCTGCTCAATCCGCAGATCATTGAAGATATTCACCGCCAGTATGTAAACGCCGGTGCAGAATTAATTGAAACAAACACATTCTCTGCCAACTATGAGCGGCTTGCCAAGTTTGGTCTGGAGCATAAGGTAGAAGAGATTAACCGTGCCGGTGTGCGAATTGCACGTCAGGCGGCAGCGGATAAAGCATATGTCGTCGGCTCAGTCGGTGCGATTCGAGAAGGCAAACGCTCGAATACGCCGCTACAGGAGCTGCGCAAGTATTTCAAGCAGCAGCTTCATGCGATTCTGGATGAAGGCGTGGATGGCATTTTGCTGGAAACGTTTTTCGAGCTCGAGGAATTGGCGCTTGCTTTGCGTCAGGTTCGTAAAATGACCGATATTCCGGTTATGTGTCAGCTCACAGTCGAGGATTCAGTGCGTACGCAGGACGGGTACGATCTGCCAGACGCATTTGCGATTCTTGCTGAAGCTGGTGCAGATATGGTCGGCTTGAATTGCCGTGTTGGCCCCAATGGAACGATGCGTGCACTGGAATATATTCGTGGTAAGGTTGCGTTGCCATTGTCCGTATACCCGGATGCGGGTGTAGCGAGCTATATTGATGGAGAGTATCGCTACAAGGCGAAGCCGTCGTATTTTGGTCAAAGCTCGGTACGGCTGGCTGAGCTGGGTGCACGGGTCGTGGGCGGATGCTGCGGCACCACACCGAAGCATATCGCTGCGATTGCACGGGCGCTGGAGGATTATAGTGCGCCTGCGCTTGATTTTTCGAATGTGAAGGTGCCTTCACCGAAGGTAAGCATCACGATGGAAAAGGATATTTTACACGGCTGGGATTCGATTGGTGAGGAAGCACCGCCAACACTCGTGGATCTGGCGCGCGAGCGCCCGACAGTTATTGTGGAGCTCGATCCGCCGCGCGATCTGGACATTAGCAACTTTATGACTGGAGCGGAGGCGTTGAAAAAGGCTGGCGCCGATGCGGTAACGATGGCGGATAACTCGCTGGCGGTGACGCGGATGAGCAATATGGCGCTTGCGCATCTGGTACAGCGAGAATATGGCTTGCGTGCACTGGTGCATATTACGTGCCGGGATCGCAATATGATCGGCAGTCAGTCGCATATGATGGGATTGAATGCGCTTGGAATCGACCATGTGCTTGCTATTACAGGCGATCCGTCCAAATTCGGCGATCTTCCAGGTGCAAGCTCGGTATATGATATGACCTCATTCGATATGATCCGTATGATCAAGCAGCTCAACGAGGGTGTAGCATTTTCGGGTAAAACACTCAAGCACCGCGCGCGCTTCGTCGTCGGTTCAGCCTTTAATCCGAATGTGAAGCATCTGGATAAGGCCGTACAGCGTCTGGAAAAGAAAATTGCTGCTGGAGCCGATTATGTGATGACGCAGCCGGTCTATGATGCAAAGCTAATTGCCGATATTCGGGCAGCAACGAGTCATCTAACAGTGCCTGTGTTTATTGGTATTATGCCGCTTGCAAGCGGACGTAATGCGGAATATCTGCACAATGAGGTGCCAGGTATCCAGTTACCGGATCATATTCGCGGGCGGATGTCTGGACTTGAAGGTGAAGAAGGACGCCAGATGGGGGTAGCGATCGCTGAGGAATTGATCGACGTGGCGCTGGAGCATTTTAACGGAATCTACATCATGACACCGTTCATGCTGTACGAGATGAGTGCTCGCCTGACCGAATACGTATGGGCAAAAGCAAAGCAACGTCCCAACCCCTTGTTTCAAGGCAAATAATCAATTACAATAGTATAACGGATGTGATGCCGATGTCATTCAGTATGACCGGATACGGTCAGTCCACCGTTCAACACGGTGGCTACAAAATCCAGATTGAAGTAAAATCCGTCAACCATCGCTATTGCGAGATCATGCTTCGTATGCCGCGTGAATGGGCAAGTATGGAAGACAGCTTGCGCAAGCTCGTGCAGAGTAAGGTGAAGCGTGGACGGATTGATGTATTTGTAAATAAAGAGCAGGATGACGGGCAGCCGTCATCTCTCCAGCTTGATCATGAGACGGCGGCAGCCTATATTACGGCAGCCGCAGAGCTAAGGCAACGATATGAGGTGGCAGGCACATTAGAGGTCAGTCATCTGCTTGCGTTGCCTGGCGTCATGAAAATGCAGGAGCGTAGCAATGAGCAAGATAATCCTGAGCAATTGCAGGAAATGCTGGAGCAGGGATTGGACGAGGCGCTGAACGGCCTGGTGGAAATGCGGGTGCGTGAGGGTCGGCATCTGGTCTTTGACCTGACGAGCAGACTTGCTCACTTGGAACAGCTTTATCAGGAGATGCGAGAGCTTGCACCTACTGTGGTGGAGGAGCACCGCCTTCGGATGAAGCAGCGACTAAGTGAGCTTCAGGATGGTAGCTTTCACTGGGATGAATCAAGAATTGGAATGGAAGTGGCGATTTTTGCCGATCGTTCCAATATCGATGAGGAATTGACCAGGCTATCGAGTCATTTTGGGCAGTTCCGGCAATTGCTGGAGCAGGATGATTCGATTGGCCGTAAGCTCGATTTCCTACTTCAGGAAATGAACCGGGAAGTCAATACGATTGGTTCCAAAGCTAATCATCTGGCTCTAGTTAACCATGTCGTCGAGATGAAAGCGGAACTGGAAAAAATCCGTGAACAAGCCGCGAATTTGGAATAAGACCAAGAAGCGACGTCAGTTTCGGCGCAATTGAGTCAAATGCATAGGGGGAAAAACCTGAACATGGCAATCAAACTTATCAACATTGGCTTTGGTAATATTGTATCCGCAAACCGGATCATTTCTATCGTAAGCCCGGAATCCGCACCAATCAAACGGATTATTCAGGAGGCACGCGATCGCCATATGCTGATTGATGCAACCTATGGTCGACGTACACGTGCGGTAATTATTACCGATAGTGATCACGTCATTTTATCGGCGGTTCAGCCGGAAACCGTAGCCCATCGTCTGTCCCTCAAAGACGACGATAACGACGAATAAACAAAATCAGACTGCCGGTGCTTGGAATCAGGCTACCGGCAGTCTACATTGGAGTGTATCATGTCTAAAGGATTATTATTTGTACTGTCCGGCCCGTCCGGTGTCGGCAAAGGAACCGTCAGCGCAGAGCTGCGCACACGCAAGCCCGAGCTGATCTATTCGGTATCCGCAACCACTCGCCAGCCGCGTGAGGGCGAAGTTGATGGGGTCAACTATTTCTTCAAAACACACGAGGAGTTTCAGCAAATGATCGCTGGCGATATGCTGCTGGAATATGCAGAATACGTAGGTAATCATTACGGCACACCACGTGATTTTGTAGAGAGCACACTGGAAACAGGCAACGATATTTTTCTGGAAATCGAAGTGCAGGGCGCACTGAAGGTGATGGAAAAGTTCCCTGAGGGTGTGTTCATTTTCCTGACGCCTCCTTCGTTTGAAGAACTGCAAAATCGTCTGACCAACCGTGGTACGGAAACAGTCGATACGATCAACAATCGCATGACGGTTGCAGCAGATGAGCTGGAAATGATGAAGCATTACGACTACTCCGTGGTGAATGATGAGATTGAGCTGGCTTGTCAGCGCATCGAAAGCATTATCATCGCTGAGCATTGCAAGATTCGTAAATAAGTTGCAGAGCAGAAATGTTCTGACAGAATATGAGGTGCAAAACTATGTTATATCCATCCATTGATGAAATGATGAACAAAGTAGACAGTAAATACTCGCTCGTTGTTGCGGCATCCCGCCGTGCAAGACAACTGCGTGATGGCAGCAAAAGCGAACTGCACCATCCAAAAGCTCACAAATTTGTCGGCGTAGCGCTGGAAGAAATCTACAACGACAACATCAAGATCGAGCGTCGTACTGAAGCAGAGCTGGAGCAAAGCGACCGCGAAAACTAATTCCTTCATTTGCTTATAGCATACCAATGCTATAGCGTAACCAAAGGGCAATGATAACAACCGAAAGGTTGTTATTTTTTGTGTAAACGAACGCACGATAAGGCACAGGATGTACGAATACCTGTACCCTTTTTGCACATTTAGAGGTATAATAAAGGGATTGAGAAGACAATTTCTCAATCCTTTTTTTATTTGATAATCGGGGTTTTCGATAGGAGCCAATAGTGAATTTTTAGTTGAAAAACTAGTAACTTTTTTGCTTATTGCACCCTGATTATATTCCACACAACAATAATAAATGCTCTAAGATATTTATTGGAATGTTGGTGCTTCAATCGTACTTGTACCAATGCTCCACACCATAAAAGATATTTTATCCTGGCTGTAGAAAGACTTGTGTTGCAAATGCGACGGAACGAAGATAAGGAAATAAGGGAAAGGACGACTTTGGAACGCGGGAATCTACAATTTTTCCTGCTCCGTAGATTCCTGCGTTCCACCGGAGGACGTTCCTTATTCCTTGTCGTAGTGAAGCATGCGTTACAACAAAAGTCTATACACGCACCAGGTAAAATCACTTTCCCACCACCAATTTATAAGAAAGCAGGGAATATCATGCTAAAAGGCAAAAAGATCGTGCTTGGCATCACCGGCGGTATTGCGGCTTACAAAGCAGCCTCGCTCTGTAGTGGGCTGGTCAAGCAGGGAGCCGATGTGCATGTGGTCATGACTGAATCGGCTGTCAAGTTTATTACCGAGCTTACCTTGCAGACGCTATCACGTAACCCTGTGCATATTGATACATTTGACGAACGCAATCCAGAGGTAGTAACGCATATTCATCTAGCTGATCTAGCCGACCTCGTATTGATTGCCCCAGCAACAGCGAATACGATTTCCCAAATGGCGCTGGGTCTAGCAGATAATATGCTCACGTCCATGCTGCTAGCAACGACAGCACCGATTATGGTCGCTCCAGCAATGAATGTGCATATGTACCAGCATCCGGCGATTATCGGTCATATGAACACACTTGTGGATCGCGGTGTGATGATGGTGGAGCCAGGCGAAGGTATGCTGGCATGTGGCTATGTGGGCAAAGGACGCTTGGAAGAGCCCGAGACGATCATCGCGGTAGTACAGCAGTATTTTGCCACACAGGAACGCGAACGCCAGCTTGCAGGGCTGTTAGCTGGACGCAAGGTGACAGTGACAGCAGGTGGAACGATTGAACGAATTGATCCAGTTCGCTATATTACGAATGATTCCTCTGGCAAAATGGGCGTTGCTGTGGCACGTATGGCACATCGAATGGGCGCAGAGGTAAAGCTTATCGCCGCCTCGGTTCAGGTGCCTTTGCCGACAGACATCGAGACGATTCGCGTCCAATCTGCACAGGATATGTATGAAGCGGTGCTGGCAGAATGGAACGATACCGATATTATGGTGCAAACGGCTGCGGTTGCTGATTACCGTCCGAAAACCGTACATGCCACCAAAATGAAAAAGAAGGATGCTGACCTGACGCTAGAGCTTGAAAAAACCGTCGACATTTTGCAGAGTCTGGGTGAGCGTAAGGTCGATCAATTTTTGATTGGCTTTGCCGCAGAGACAGGCAATGTTGCCGAATATGCGATGGACAAGCTTCGACGCAAGCGCTGTGATCTGATTGTCGCGAATGATGTGACAGCAGCAGGCGCTGGCTTTGGCACAGACACGAATCGTGTACAGATTTTTGATGAAAATGGGCTTGCTGATGACGTACCGCTGATGAGCAAGGACGAAGTCGCATCACGCCTGCTACAGCTTGCAGCGAAGCGAATGAGCGGGGTGTCTGCCTCATGAGCCGGATTGCCAGGGTGATCGTTGATGTTCCGAGCCGTGGCACTGACCGACCGTTTGATTACTTGATCCCGGACTCGATGCAGGGCTGGCTGGAGATTGGCAGTCGGGTCGGTGTACCTTTTGGTCCGCGTACCTTACAGGGCTTTGTCATCGGACTTGCTGAACAGTCGGAAACGCCAGATATAAAGCTGAAGCCGATTAAGGAGCTGCTCGATCTCGTTCCACCTTTATCTGAGGATCTGATCGAGCTGTCAGCGTGGATGAGTGCGCGTTATGCGTGTCACCGGATTACCGCGCTGCAAGCGATGCTGCCATCGGCGCTAAAGGGTAAAGCAGAGCGATATATTCGAGTTGCCGATCCATCCGAGTGGGGTGAGCGTGAACAGGATACAGCTACTGCGGCGGATGAGCCTGTCCTATTTGAAACGGTAGATGAGCTGGATGAAGCAGAAGCGGCGATCGTTGCTCATATTCGCAAGCAGCAGGAAGTACGGATGGAGCATCTCAGCCGCAAGTTTGCTGGACAGGCAGATACAATCAAGCGTTTGCTCCAGCGTGGTGTATTGTCGGAAACACGCAGTATTCGTGATAAGGTGCAGAAGAAGACGGTACGGACGATATCGCTTCGACTCCCAGAGGATGAGATTCGCACGATTATCGATGAGTTTCCTGCGCGAGCGAGTCGGCAAAAGGAAGTGCTCGCTTTTATCGCGGATATTGGCGGTGAGGTGACAATGAAGCAGATTCTGAGTGTGCTTGGTGTTACAGCTAGCACGGTCAAGTCGCTTGCGGATAAAGGCTATATTGCGATTCAGGATACCGAGGTATTCCGTGATCCGTACAAGGATCGTCATTTTAAGCCGAGTCAGCCCTTCGTACTGACGGATGAACAGCAGATGGTGTATGACTCCATCGTACAGCGTATCGACAGCCGTACCGAGGGTGAATTTCTAGTGCACGGTATTACAGGGAGCGGTAAGACCGAGGTGTATCTGCAATCGATTCAGCGGGTGATTGAGCAGGGACGGCAAGCGATTATGCTCGTGCCAGAAATCTCACTCACCCCACAAATGGTGGAGCGTTTTAAAAGCCGCTTCGGTGATCATGTGGCGGTGCTGCATAGCCGTTTGTCCAGCGGTGAGCGTTATGATGAATGGCGCAAAATTCGTGAAGGTCAGGCGCTGGTGGCAATTGGAGCACGCTCGGCGATTTTTGCCCCATTTGCCCATCTCGGTCTGATCATTATGGATGAGGAGCATGAGACTTCCTACAAGCAGGAGGAAAGCCCAAAATATCATGCTCGTGATGTGGCGGTGCATCGTGCGCATCAGCATCAGGCGGTGGTCATTCTTGGTTCGGCTACCCCTTCGCTGGAGAGCTATCATGCTTCTCGTTCACAAAGTAATGATGAATTCAAACCGACGCTACTGGAAATTCACGGACGTGCGCTTGGTAGCGAGCTACCTGCGGTACACATTGTAGATATGCGTGAGGAACTGAAGGAAGGCAACCGCTCCATGTTCAGCCGTCCACTACATGAGGCAATCGCCGATCGGTTGGAGAAAAAGCAGCAGACCGTGCTATTGCTGAATCGGCGTGGACACTCGACATTCGTGATGTGTCGCACCTGTGGCTATGTTGCTGAATGCCCGAACTGCGATATCTCGCTTACCTTCCACCAGCGCTCAAATAATCTGCGTTGCCATTATTGTGGTCATGCGGAGCCGGCGCCAGAGGTGTGCCCAGAGTGCGGAAGTGAGCATATTCGCTATTTTGGTACAGGAACACAGCGGGTGGAGGAAGAGCTGGCGAAGCTGTTCCCGGGTATTCGGGTGGTGCGCATGGATGTGGATACGACTACGCAGAAGGGTTCACACGAAAAGCTATTGAACACATTCCGTGATCGGCAGGCAGATTTACTACTTGGTACACAGATGGTCGCCAAAGGTCTGGATTTCCCGGATGTAACGCTTGTCGGCGTTATTGCTGCTGATTCGGCGCTGCATCTGCCTGATTTTCGTGCAGGAGAGAAGACATTTCAGCTATTGACTCAGGTAGCTGGACGTGCAGGTCGGCACCATTTGCCAGGTGAGGTTATCGTACAGACGTACAATCCGGATCACTATTCGGTGGTGCATGCGAGCCGACATGATTATGCTTCCTTTGTACGTGAAGAGCTGAAGCATCGTCAGGGGCTTGGCTATCCACCTTACTGCCGCCTGGCACTGATCACCTTTTCGCATGAGAAACTGCCATTACTTGTACGAATCGCTGAAAATTATGTGCAAATGGTCAAGGATCAGGCACAGCGATTGGGCTGGCTAGGCAGTCTGGAGCGCTTTTCTACCGAGGCGCTGGACGTGCTTGGACCAGTCGCTTCACCGATTCCACGGCTAAAAAATAGATACCGATTCCAATGTATGATAAAATGGCGTGGAGATATGGACGTTGCGAAGCTGGCGGAATTTGTATCCCAGCAGCTACAGGACAGCACGCGCGATAAAGAACTTTTGATCAGCATTGATGTTGATCCACAGGTAATGATGTAGCACCAACTGCCCCGATTGCTCCTACAGCTGCCTATAGTCAGGCGCTACTTGGAGTAGCGGGGCTGCTGTTTGCGGATGATCAACGATAGAGTCTGCGCAAATGATGCTGCATCAAGTAAACAAAACAACTGAACTGATATGACGTAAAGGATGGATGAGACGATGGCAATTCGTATTATTGTAAAAGAACCGGATGAAGTGCTTCACAAAAAAGCAAAAGAAATCACAAAAATTACTCCTAATGTACAAAAGCTGCTGACTGATATGGCAGAAACGATGTATGACGCAGATGGCGTAGGACTGGCTGCACCACAGGTCGGTATTCTTAAACGTGCAATTGTAGTTGATGTAGGAGATGAGCATGGCTTGATCGAGCTGATCAACCCTGAGATTGTCGCAAGTAGCGGCGAGCAGTTCGGTTCGGAAGGCTGCCTGAGCATTCCAGCATTGAATGGTGAAGTACGCCGTGCAATGGAAGTGACGGTAAAAGGTCTGGATCGCGATGGTAACGAGATTACGATAACGGGACGTGAGCTGCTGGCACGTGCGCTACAGCATGAGATCGATCATCTGAACGGTGTATTGTTCACCGATATCGCCGAGCGTGTCTATGACCGCAGACTGGACGAGGAAGGGGAATAAACATTGACCAGAATCGCTTTTATGGGAACGCCTGACTTTGCGGTAGCTAGCCTCAAGCTGCTACTGGAGCAGGGGATGAATGTTGTGTGCGTGGTTACCCAGCCAGACAAGCCACAGGGACGTAAAAAAATTCTAACACCATCGCCAGTCAAATCAGCAGCATTGGAGCATGGTCTGCCTGTATTACAGCCGCAGCGTATGCGCAATCCGGAAGCAGTAGCGGAGCTAGCGGCGTATGAGCCTGATCTAATCGTAACGGCGGCGTATGGACAAATTTTACCTAAGGCTGTGCTGGATCTACCACGTCTGGGCTGTGTTAATATCCATGGCTCGCTGCTGCCTAAATATCGCGGCGGCGCACCGATTCAGCGCTGCATCATTAACGGTGAGACGGTGACAGGAATCACGCTCATGTACATGGCGGAAGGTCTGGACACCGGTGATATGATCGCACGTCTGGAAGTGCCGATTACGGACGAAGATACGTCAGGAGCGCTATTTGAAAAAATGAGCGTTGCTGGTGCAGAATTGCTGAAGCAGGAGCTTCCACGTCTGTTGGAAGGCAAGCTGGATGCAGAGCCGCAAAATGACGACGAAGCGACCTATGCACCGAACTTGACGCGTGAAGACGAGAAGATCGACTGGAGCAAGGATAGCCGGGCGATTTATAATCAGATTCGCGGTCTTGTACCCTTTGCAGGGGGCTTTACGCTATGGAATGGCGATGTGTTCAAGGTATGGAAAACACTCAAGCCCCAGGCAAATGAATCGTTGCCGAGTGGCGTTGCGGATGCCGTGCCAGGTACAGTAGTCGAGTTTAACAAAAACGGAATCGTGGTTCGTACAGGTGATGGTGTACTAACGCTGACCGAAGTACAGCCTGCGGGTAAAAAAGCGCTGCGTGCAGCTGACTTTGCACGTGGGAATGTAATGACCACAGGAACGGTGCTGTCGTGAGTTCATCCGATAAGCGCCCACGCCGTCCATCGCAGTCATCAGGAAACGGCTCCTCAAATGGGCAAGGTAAACGATCGTCCTCACCTGCGAATCGTAACGGCTCCAGTAACCCGCAATCAGCACCAAAGGTAGGAGCGCGCAAGCTGTCTGCTCGTGATGTTGCGCTAAATGTATTGACCGATGTGGAAGCAAGCGGCTCGTATAGCAACCTGCAATTGAATCAGGCGCTGGTACAGGCAGGTCTGGAGCGAGCGGATGCTGGATTGACGACAGAGATCGTCTACGGCACCATTTCCCATTTGAATACGATTGATTATTTTCTCGGACGCTTTGTAGCGAAGGGAATGCATAAATTACAGCCATGGGTACGAAGCTTGTTACGGCTGAGCTTTTACCAGATTTATTATCTTGATCGCATTCCTCCGCATGCAGCGGTGAATGAAGCGGTCAATATCGCCAAACGCCGTGGACATCAAGGAATCTCCGGTATGGTAAATGGCGTGCTGCGTAATGTACTACGTCAGCTCGATGAGCTGGTGATTCCAGACAATCTGTCTGCGGTACAGCGTATTTCTCTCCAATATTCACATCCTGAATGGCTGGTAGAGCGCTGGGTGCAGCAATTCGGTGAAAGTGTTACCGAGCAGATTTGCATGTCTAACAATGAACCACCTGCTGTGAGTGTGCGTGTGAACACGAACAAGACGACACGCGAGCAGATGCTGAAAACGCTGAATGATGCTGGCTATTATGCGCAGCCATCTACCATTGCACCAGATGGTATTCTGGTGGGTGGTAGTGGCAATATGGCATTAACGGACTGGTATCGTGATGGTATGCTGTCGATTCAGGATGAAAGCTCCATGCTTGTGGCTGAGGCGGTTCAGCCAGAACCGGGCATGAGCATACTCGATTGCTGCGCAGCGCCCGGTGGTAAAACTGCTCATATCGCAGAAAAAATGCACAATCAAGGGCATATTATCGCCAACGATATTCATGAGCACAAGCGTAAGCTGATCGACGATCAAGCGCAGCGTCTGCATCTGTCCGTGATCGATACTGCTGTCGGCGATGCGATGGCTTTGCCTGAGCGGTATGAGGCAGCTTCGTTTGATCGTATTTTGCTGGATGCGCCTTGCTCAGGTCTGGGTGTCATTCGTCGTAAGCCAGATTTGAAATGGAACAAGTCCGCTTCGGATATTAAAGAAATTGCGGCTTTACAGCGCCGATTGTTGGAGCGCGTTTCTTCATTACTCAAGCCCGGTGGGATACTGGTGTATAGCACATGTACGATTGAGCAGAGTGAAAATGAAGATGTGGTGCGTAGCTTTGTCGATACCCACCCGCAATTTGAACCGGTCGTAGTTCCGTTATTTGCCGATAAGCTGGCACATGCGACAGCGTCGGAGCAAGCCGCGCTTGGCGTACAAATTTTGCCGCAGGATTATCATTCGGATGGATTTTATATCGCTGCGCTGCGTTTAAAACCTTAAATGAATGTATTAACTTTTATTTTTAACGAATCAGATGAATAGCAAAGATAGACCGCTATAGCCTGAAAAGCTGGTGCGGTATAGCCTACAGCGGGCCCGACAGAAGATGCTCCAAGCAGATTGTAGCAACGAATGGCGGCGCGCCCCTTTAGGCTTTCTTTGTTTTGTGCTAAAATAGTAAAGATGTGAACCCGATAGTAATGTTCAGTTAAACAAATTTAAGATATGAAGAATAGGTGTGATAAATCTAATGAAACCCTTTATATATGACTTTTCCCTGGAGGATCTTCAGGACTGGGTGAAAGAAAATAATGAGCCTGCATTCCGGGCATCGCAAATTTTTGACTGGCTGTATGTGAAGCGCGTAACTTCGTTTGAAGAAATGACGAACTTGTCCAAGGGGCTGCGTGCCAAGCTGAACGACCAGTTTTCTTTTGTCATGCTTGATGAGATTACCAAGCTGCAATCCAAGGACGGCACGGTGAAATTCCTGTTCGGTCTGCATGATAACCATGCGATTGAGACGGTTATTATGCGTCACAACTATGGTAACAGCATCTGTGTGACTACACAGGTCGGTTGCCGTATCGGTTGTACGTTCTGTGCATCCACACTAGGCGGTCTGAAGCGTAACCTGACAGCTGGTGAGATCGTAGCTCAGGTTGTTCAAGCGCAAAAGATTCTGGACGAAACGAATGAGCGCGTAAGCAGTATCGTTATTATGGGCTCTGGTGAGCCGTTTGAGAATTATGATGCAACGATGAAATTCCTGCGCATTATGATTCACGAAAAAGGGCTTAACATCGGACAACGCCACATTACCGTATCCACAAGTGGTATCGTACCAAGCATCTACAAATTTACTGACGAAAATACACAGATCAATCTGGCGATCTCGATTCACGCACCAAATGACAAGCTGCGTTCCAAGCTGATGCCGGTTAACCGCCGCTTCCCATTTGATGATGTAATGGAATCTCTGCGTCATTATATGGCGAAAACAGGTCGCCGTATTACATTTGAATACGCATTGATCGGTGGCGTAAATGATCGTCCTGAGCATGCAGAGGAACTGGCTAACGTGCTGAAGGACATGATGTGTCACGTGAACCTGATTCCGGTCAACTATGTACCGGAGCGCGATTATGTGCGTACTCCGCGTAAGGATATTTTTGAATTTCAACGTATTCTGGCAGACAAAGGTGTGAACGTAACGATCCGTCGCGAGCAGGGACATGATATCGCTGCTGCCTGCGGACAGTTGCGTGCGAAGCACATGGAGTCGACTGCGAGGTGATCGGTGTTGATTAAAACAGCACAGTTGAGTGATAAGGGACGCGTCAGACAGGTAAATGAGGATTCCGTATGGGTTGGCAATATACAGGGTGACTATGTACTCGGTATTGTAGCGGACGGCATGGGGGGGCATCGCGCAGGCGATACCGCCAGCCGTTTGGCTGTGCAGACGGTCATTTCAGATTTGCAGGGTCTTGAAGCGGGGCTATCGGCAGAAGCGTGCCGTGCCGCGCTGCATGATGCGATTTTACATGCGAATGATGTTGTTTTTCATACGGCTCAGATCAGCGATGATTATCATAATATGGGAACGACCGTGGTTGCCGTATTGCTGAGAGGAAGTCAGGGGATTATCGGTCATATTGGCGATAGTCGTGCCTATCTGATCAGCGAGGAAGGACTGCGTCTGATCACTCAGGATCACAGTCTGGTGAACGAGCTCCTAAAAACCGGGCAAATTAGCCAGGAGGAGGCGGCTGCTCATCCGCGTCGTAATGTATTGACGCGCGCGCTTGGCACCGATTCTGAGGTGAGCGTAGAGCTGGATGATATTGAACTGTCTTCAGGCGAAGTATTGCTGCTATGCAGTGATGGACTTAGTAATATGATCACACGCGATCAGATCGAGACAGTAGCGCTGGCTGGCATTGCGCTGGATGAGCGTGCACGTCATCTGGTTGCACTCGCGCTGGAAGCTGGTGGCGAGGACAATATTACCGTAGCCCTGTTTGAATATGATAAAACAGCACAGGGTGCACATAGTGAGGGGTGGACGCCATGATTGGACGTATTCTAGGCGGCCGCTATGAAATTATGGAAGAGATCGGCGGAGGCGGTATGGCACTTGTATACAAAGCGCTGGATGTACTGCTGAACCGTCATGTCGCCATTAAAGTATTAAGACAGCAGTTTGTGCATGATGAGGAATTCATTCGTCGTTTCCGCCGTGAAGCGCAGTCCGCAGCTTCGCTGTCCCATCCGAATGTGGTGAGCATCTATGACGTAGGGCAGGAGGACGATGTTCATTTTATCGTGATGGAATACGTGAATGGACAGAATCTGAATGAGATCATCAAGGCACGCGCACCGTTGCCAGTCGAAGAAGCGGTTCGCATTGCGACCCAGATCTGTGATGCACTGGAGCATGCGCATCATAATCAGATTATTCACCGTGATATTAAGCCGCATAACATCTTGATTGGCTTGAATGGTCGTGTGAAGGTGACTGACTTTGGTATCGCACGGGCGGTTACATCCACGACGATTACACAGACGGGTTCAGTGGTAGGCTCGGTGCACTATTTTTCACCGGAGCATGCGAAGGGCGTAACGACAGGCGAAAAGTCTGATCTGTATTCGCTCGGTATTGTGATGTATCAGATGCTAACGGGCAGACTGCCGTTTCAGGGCGAAAGCCCGATCAGCGTTGCGCTCAAGCATTTGCAGGATGAATTTGAAGATCCGCGCGTGATCAATCCATTGATTCCGCAAAGTGTAGAAAATATCATTCTCAAATCGATGCGCAAAAATCCAGCCGAGCGTTATCATTCGGCACAGGATATGCTGCTCGATCTGGATACATGTCTGATGCCAGAACGCAGCACCGAAACGAAGGTATATTTCCCAACTAATGACGATGATGAGCAGACCAAGGTCGTATCGGCAATCCGTCCGAACTCGATTCCGATACCGCCGCCTGAAAAGGAGGACGTTCGCCATATGGAACGTGACCGCGGAAGAACAAGCCCTGCCACCAAACCGAAAAGCTTTTGGAAAAAGCCAGCGGTATGGGTATCGATCGTTGTCGTGGTACTCTTGATCATGACAGCCATCGTAATGTACGTCAGCTCTACACTGGAAACAAAGGATGTTATCGTACCGAGCGTGCTGAATCAAAAGGAACAAAGCGCGGTACAGCAGCTGGAGGCAATGGGTCTTACCGTTTCGGATAAGATTAATTATGAATATCAGGAAGGTAAAGAAGCGGGAATTGTTTTCGCTCAGGACCCTGAACCGAATTCGACGGTCAAGTCAGGCGCACAGGTTACACTCAGCGTGACGGTAGACAAGGACCCGATCAAAATGCCGGACTTCAAGGATGGACAGACGACGTACGAGGATGCCCGCAAGCAGCTACTCGCGCTTGGATTCAAGGATAATCAGATTACCCGTGAAGACCAAACAAGCGACAGTGTAGATAGCGGCATCGTGCTTGATCAGAATCCAGGTGCAAATGAGGATGTGAAGCCAGAGACGCAGGCAGTCACACTCGTTGTGAGTAAGGGCGTATCCACGGCAACCGTACCGGATTTGACCAATTCCGGACAATCCTCAGCACAATCGAAATTATCCAGTGCAGGCTTTTCAATGGGTAATGTACAGCAGGAATCAAGCTATACGGTAGAAGCAGGCAAGGTTACACGTCAAAATCCACAGGCTGGCTCTTCTGCAACTAAAGGCAGCAAAGTGGATGTGTGGATCAGTAGCGGATATCCACCGGAAGCACTCGACTTTACGTACTCCGTTTCCGTACCACCAAAAACGGCAGGTCAGTCGAGCAAGATCAATATCATCTATACCGATGCACGTGGCGCAGATCGTAACTGGGGTACCAAAACGATCAATTCTCGCCAATCGCTACAGGTGAATATGATTCTGGACCCAAGTCAAAATGGTGTGGTCAAAGTATATCGTGATGGTCAGTTCCTGGATACATTTGCGATTAGCTATAATGATGCGAAGCAGGGAACTGTGCAGGAGGGTATTATCGAGCCAGACAATACAGGTCAGGTAACGCCTCCGCCAGATGGTGGTACAACCTCGCCAACAACACCTCCAGCTGACAATGGTGGTACCGATCCAGCTACAGGTAGTACGGGAACAGATAATGGAAATGGCAATGGAAATGGTAGCGATAATCAGGGACCGGGTAATAACAATGGTAACGGCAACGGGACATCAGATCCTGCGGCAGGCACCAACGGGCCTTGAGTTGTAGCTAGAGCTTGATCTTAACAAGCCTCATTTACAAACAATCATGGGCTATTCAAGCCAGCCTTTGTGCGAATGAGTAGGCACAACAACGATAAATAACAGGCTATTGCAACATAGCCAAGCTCAAGAAATGAAAGGACGGATGGCATGCCTGAAGGCTTAATTGTCAAAGCGCTAAGCGGATATTATTACGTTAAACCGGATACGGAGAGCGGAGATTACGCTCTCTCCGAAACGGGCACCATCCAGTGCCGCGCCAGAGGCATCTTTAAGAAAAAAGGCATTTCGCCGCTTGTTGGCGATGAGGTCATCTATTCATTGACTGAGAACGGAGAAGGCACCGTTGATGAAATATTGCCACGGAGGACGGAACTGATCCGTCCTCCTGTGGCGAATATTCGTCAAGCGGTGCTACTCTTTTCCGTCAAGGAACCAGACCTTAGCCTGATTCTACTGGATAAATTTCTGGTACATATTGAACATGCCGGACTGGAGCCGCTAATCTGCTTTACAAAAATGGATCTGATCGACCCGCAGGATACAGCGACACGGAATGAGGTGGAGCAGGCGAAGCAGCTATACGAACGTATCGGCTATCAGGTTATTCTGACCAGTGCGGAAAATGAACTGGGCACGGATCAGATTCGTGAAGAGCTGAATGGTAAAATTAGCATGTTCGCTGGTCAATCCGGGGTAGGCAAATCGTCGCTACTGAATAAGGTAATTCCAGGTAGCGATCTGAATACAAGTGAGATCAGTATGCGACTTGGTCGCGGACGTCATACGACACGTCATGTAGAGCTTATCGAGCTTCAAGGCGGCGGGTATGTCGCAGATACGCCAGGTTTCAGCCAGCTCAATTTTACGCAGCTGGGGGTAGATGATCTCGGTTCGTGCTTCCGCGAGTTTAACGAGTACGCAGACGGCTGCAAATTCCGTGGCTGTACCCATCTGCATGAGCCGGGCTGTAAAGTAATCGAAGCACTGGAGACAGGCGAGATTGCCAATACGCGCTACAAGCATTATCAGCAGTTCTATCAGGAAATGAAAGACGAGAAACGGAGGTACTAACCATGCATAATATCAAAATTGCTCCTTCTATTCTGTCCGCAGATTTTGGACATTTACTGGATGAAATAAAAGAAGTGGAGCGCAGTGGCGCAGACTGGCTGCATGTCGACGTGATGGACGGACATTTTGTGCCGAATATTACTTTTGGCGCACCTGTACTACAAGCAGTATCCTCTCACACCGGATTGTTCATCGATGTCCATCTGATGATCGAAAATCCAGAACAATACGTAGCTGACTTCGTGAAAGCTGGAGCACAGATGATCACCGTTCATGCGGAAGCTTGTACGCATCTGCATCGTGTGATCCACCTGATCAAGGAGCACGGCGCCAAAGCAGGCGTAGCTCTTAACCCAGCAACCCCAGCCAGCGCGATTCGCGAGGTGCTGGAAGATATCGATATGGTGCTCGTCATGACCGTTAACCCGGGCTTCGGCGGACAATCCTTCATCCCACGCACCGTACACAAAATTTGCGAAATCCGCCAATGGGCAAACGAAATGGGACACACCGCCCTGCACATCGAAGTAGACGGCGGCATCGCTGCCTCCACCGCCCGCCAGGTGGTCGAAGCAGGAGCCGACGTCCTCGTAGCCGGCAGCGCCGTCTTCGGCGCCCCAGACCGCGCAGCCGCGATTCGTAGTATTCGTGATAGTCTGGTATAAAGTCAGGTACGAATAGGGTGCAGGTCATAAAGCGATTTAGCAAAATAAGCTTAATCATCAAAGTGTAATCTAATATCATAAGACAAAATAAAAGCGTGTCGAAGTTACTCCTAACTTTGACACGCTTTTTACATGTAGATACGTAATTGAAACGATAGCGAAGAAATGAAAAATGATAGCTGTAGAGTAGCGAGCCAATACTACAAATCGAAAGTTTGCGATGATAAGCGATACGAGATGAGCAGACTTCCAATTTTTTCAGAGTTACAAAAAAATGTACGGCAAGCTTGAAAATGGTACGGATTGAGATTAAAAGTAGTAAGTAGGGAAATCAAAATGAAATCGACAGAAAAACTAGATAGAGATTCTCAATTATATATGACTTAAAATACATTGATTAAGAGAATATGATTAATGTATACTAACATGCTAAAGTGATAAAGTGTTTATGAACAAAAGAGTACACATTGTTGTAACTGAAATTCATAAAATAACGTAGTATTTTACATGGTTAACTAACTGGATACAATGAATTCAATCGAAATATCGCGTCAAGGAGAGCTGGTTTGCTGTATAAAATGTTTAGATTACTCGAAGCATTTATAAGTAATAGAAGTATTTATGAGTAATAAATAAAAAGTACATATGTACAACCCAGCACAGAGCGGAGGCAAGGGAATAAGGGTTAAGGACGACTTTGGAGGGGCGGGAATCTTCATATACTCCTGATCCAAAAGATTCCCGCGGCTCCACCTGAGTCCGTCCCCTTATCCCTTGCCGGAGCGCTTTACCTCACAAGCGCTCACATTTAAGATCCTAAAGTTCTTAACGCTCTTTTCCTTAAATCTTATTCTTAATTAATGAGCAAAAGCAAACTTCTAAACCCCAATCATCCAGCAACCTCAAAATCCACAGCAAAAAAGCACCCTCAGCGAGAGTGCTTTCTTCATCGACATATCATTATACGCGAGTAACTTTACCGGATTTCAGAGCACGAGTACTTACATAAACGCGCTTTGGTTTACCGTCAACGAGGATGCGAACTTTTTGAACGTTCACGCCCCAAGTGCGGCGATTACGGTTGTTTGCGTGAGATACGTGGTTACCGCTACCAGCAGTTTTACCAGTTACATAACATTTACGAGCCATAGTTACACCTCCTATTTCCAAAAAAGTGCATGAAAACAACACTCATAACATACTATCATAATCAAGAAAGCAACGTCAACACTTCTAAATACTTTATTTATTTCTGAACACGGTTATAGTACAATGTAACATAGTTCAGTGTGATATTTTGGCAATAAAGCAAGCCTATTTGCGGACAAATGTAAAAGCGTTTTATTTCCGGTACATCGGAAGTGAAGGGTATATTTCGCCGCTATTTATGCTTGTTGTGTGGGCGAATGCCTGTTCTTGGTACTTGGTACGAATACATGGTGCTAAAAAAGGTGGAACGACCCTGATGCGAGTGCGTATTGTATGTCAGAACATTGGGTATTGATATAGAGAGCACGGCACGCATGAATGCTGGGGCATCAATCAATACCGGCAAGCTGGATATACATTTACAATTCAAGCTCACGTATAAAATGAAAATAACGACAATAACAGAATGTTGAATCAGACGCGATCGATAGGCTTAATGCACAGAGCAAGCCGGATCATACGAGTGATGATAGATAAGGAAGGGGATTTTTCATTGAGCAAGCGTTCTTTAAACGGGGTTGATTTTACCGCGATGGTATTAGCTGGCGCGGAGAAACTGCATAATCATGCCGAGCATGTCAATTCCTTGAATGTATTTCCTGTACCGGATGGTGACACAGGAACCAATATGAATTTGACAATGACAGCAGGGGTAGCGGAGCTAAAAGTGAACTCCTCGGCTGTTATTGGACAGGCAGCAACCGTCTTGTCCAAAGGGTTACTGATGGGAGCGCGCGGTAATTCCGGTGTAATTCTGTCCCAGCTTTTCCGTGGGTTCAGTCGTTCTGCGGCATCGCGTGATGAGCTGAATGCAGCTCAGTTTGCGGCAGCCTTACAGCAAGGGGTAGAAACAGCTTACAAGGCGGTAGTCAAGCCGGTAGAGGGAACGATTCTGACGGTAGCACGTGAAGCAGCCAAGCATGCTGTATATTACGCACGTCGTACGACAGACATTACCGAGTTGATGGGCGAGGTATTGAAGCAAGCACAGGCAACACTGGCACAAACGCAGGAAATGCTGCCTGTGCTCAAGCAGGTCGGTGTCGTCGATTCTGGCGGTCAGGGACTCGTATATATTTATGAAGGCTTTTACGATTACTTACAGCATGGTGGATCGTCCACCAGCGATAGTAGCATAGTAGCTTCCGCTTCAACAGGGCAAGCAGCTGCGCCTTCGGTGACCAAGGTGGCGGTTGATGTGCCATTATCTGCACAGGCGAAGCTGGAGACAGAAGATATCGAATTCCTGTATGATATGGAATTTTTCATTAATCGTACACTTGGTGCATCTGCTGGTGCGCGTTTTGATGAAGAAAAGTTCCGCGCTGCGCTGGCTGTAAATGGTGATTCGATTATCGTGATTTCGGATGATGAGATTATTAAAGTCCATGTGCATTCGAGAGCGCCAGGAGAGGTGCTGAATCTGGCACTGCAATATGGCGAAATTACACAAATCCATATTTTAAATATGCGTGAGCAGCATCGTGATTTGCTATCCGCAGGGCTCGATATTGCGCCGCCGCCGGAGTTATTTGCCGATATTCCACAGGAGCCGATTAATCCGCAAACGGAAGCTTCCATACCTGCGGAAGAAGTGGCTGCCTATGGCATGATCGCTGTTTCATCCGGTGATGGAATTGCTGAGATTTTCCGCAGTCTGGGTGTAGATGTGATTCTGGCTGGTGGGCAGACGATGAATCCGAGCACAGAGGATTTTGTGAAAGCAGTGGAAAGTCTGTCTGCGCGTCATATTTATATTTTGCCGAATAACTCCAATATCGTACTGGCAGCACAGCAGGCACGTGATCTGCTGGAGGATCAGCGCCAGATTACCGTTATTCCAAGTAAAAGTATTCCACAAGGCATCGCAGCTGCATTCGCATTCCAGGAGGATGAAGATGCGGATGTGAATACCGCTAACCTGAATGAGGCGCTAACGCATGTTAAGTCCGGTCAGGTGACGCTGGCTGTACGTGATACAACGATGGATGAGATGTCGATTCGTCAAGGGCATTATATCGGTATTCATAATTCGAAGATCGTTGCTACAGCGTCCGAACTGGTAGAGACATGCCAGCAGCTGCTCGGCG
Organism: Paenibacillus hunanensis; assembly: GCF_014645615.1. GTDB lineage: Bacteria > Bacillota > Bacilli > Paenibacillales > Paenibacillaceae > Saccharibacillus > Saccharibacillus hunanensis. The sequence goes on from NZ_BMMB01000004.1 coordinate 80,686, forward strand.
CAATGGTTGAGGATGGTCAGGAAGTGATTACGATTCTGACCGGTAGTGAGGCTTCTGAAGAAGAAACCAACCAGCTTGCAGAATGGGTTGAGGCGACTTACCCCGATGCTGAGCTGGAAATTCACAATGGCGGACAGCCTGTATATCACTATCTGTTCTCTGTTGAATCCTGAGGTACTGCTGGGGGCGAATGGTAGCCACAGCAGTCGTATAGAGGAGGAACCGGGATGACCCATCCGATTATTGTAACGGAGAGTACCGCAGATATTCCGGCGGAGCTAATTAAGGAATATAATATTCAGATTATTCCGCTGCGACTGTTTTTTGGACAGGATTCGTATGCTGATGGTGTGGATATGACGCCAACGACCTTTTATGAGCGACTGGCTACCGTTTCACAGCTACCTACGACATCTCAGCCGTCACCTGCTGACTATGAGGCGATGTACACACGATTGCTCAATGACTATCCAGATCGAGAGATTGTATCGATCCATCTGTCCTCGGGTCTGAGTGGCACGTATCAGTCGGCTACGATTGGACGCTCGATGGTAGAGCAGGAGGATCGTATTACCGTGATCGATTCACTGTCTGCATCATATGGATATGGGATGGCGGTTGTGCATGCGGCACGTCTTGCTCAGGCAGGCGCATCCGTAGCTGAGATACAGGCAGGTGTGAAGCATATCCTGTCCCAGCGTGAGCTTTATTTTCTAGTAGATGATCTGGAGTATTTGCGTAAAGGTGGACGGATCGGGCGTGCATCGGCTGCGCTGGGTACGCTGCTGAATGTGAAGCCGATCCTATCGATTGATGAACAGGGTGTTATTTATCCGGTTGAAAAAATACGCGGACAGAAAAAGGCAATGGCGCGCATCGTAGAGATGATGCGTCAGAAGCTAACAGCACGCAAAATCCATCTGGCGCTGGGACATACGGCTAATCGTGAATCGTGCGAACCGATGCTACAGATGCTGCGTGAGCATTATGAGATCGTGGACGTGGTCTATTCGGAGATCGGTCCCGTGATCGGTACGCATACGGGCGCAGGTACGATTGCCGTATATGCTTGGCCGGATGAGGAATAGATGAGGGATGAACAATGAATATCAGTCTGGATCAGATTGGCGTTCGGCAGGTCAACGGCGTGAGTGCTTCCAAGGAAGGGGAGCTTCACGCCTTTGGCATCTCTACCGTACTTGATTTGCTGGAGTATTTTCCGTTCCGGTATGAAGATTACCGTTTGCGGGCGCTTCAGGATGTGAAGGACGGCGACAAAATTACCGTTGAAGGCAAGATTGTCGGTCTGCCGGTATTACAGCGCTATGGCAAAAAATCGCGTTTGACATGTAATGTTATGGTAGATAACTGGATGGTGAAAGCAACCTGGTTCAATCGTCATTTTCTGAAGGATCAATTGACGACAGGGCGCGATATTATTTTGACCGGTAAATGGGATCAGCGTCGTGCACAGATGACCGTTACCGATTCGGAGTTTCCTGATAAGGGCACACAACGTAGTGGTAGCTTGCAGCCGGTGTATTCAATCGGCGGTAAAATCACGCAGGGCTGGATTCGGAAAATGATCCATCAGGCGCTAGAGCAATACGGTGAGATGATTCCCGAGGTGCTGCCGCAGGAGCTGATACAGCGCTACAAATTAATGTCGCGTAAGCAAGCGATTCGGCAAATTCATCAGCCCGAGGATGTGGGCGAGGGTAAACAGGCACGGCGACGTATGGTGTATGAGGAGCTATTTCTATTTCAGCTCAAGCTGCAAGCGTACCGTAGTATGAATCGCAAGCGCAAAACAGGAATCGTGCATACGGTAGATAATGCAACCATTCGTGAATTTGTACGCAGTTTGCCGTTCGAGCTAACCGATGCGCAAAAGCAGGTAGAGCTGGATATTCTCAAGGATATGCGTTCCCCCTACAGTATGAATCGTCTGTTGCAAGGGGATGTAGGCTCTGGTAAAACGGTAGTCGCTGCGATTGGTCTGTATGCTACAGTGAAGTCGGGTCATCAGGGCGCGCTCATGGTGCCAACCGAGATTCTGGCAGAGCAGCATGTACGCTCGCTGAAAAAGCTGTTTGAGCCATTTGATATTGCGGTGGAGATGCTGACCAGCAGTGTAACCGGACGTAAGCGGAAAGACCTGCTAGCTTCCTTGCAAATGGGCATGACTGACATCATTGTCGGTACGCATGCGCTCATTCAGGAGGATGTATTTTTTCGCAGTCTTGGCTTCGTCGTGACAGATGAGCAGCATCGCTTTGGGGTGAATCAGCGTAGTATCCTGCGGCGTAAAGGCTTTGACCCGGATGTGCTCACCATGACAGCGACACCGATTCCACGTACGCTGGCCATTACAGCCTTTGGCGATATGGATGTGTCCACGATTGCTGAGCGTCCGAAGGGACGCAAGCCGATTACGACGTATTGGGTTAAGCATAATATGATGGATCGCGTGATGGGCTTTATTTCGCGTGAGATTAAGCAAGGTAGACAGGCATATGTCATCTGTCCATTGATCGAAGAGTCGGACAAGCTGGATGTGCAAAATGCGATCGATCTGTATGTGCAGCTGGATCAAGCGTTACCGGATATTCATGTCGGTCTGCTGCATGGCCGTATGAATGCTGCGGAGAAGGAAGAAACGATGCGTGCCTTTTATACAAATGATATTCAGCTACTCGTCTCCACTACTGTTGTTGAGGTGGGTGTGGATGTGCCAAATGCTACATTAATGATCGTGATGGATGCCGATCGCTTCGGGCTATCCCAGCTGCACCAGCTACGTGGACGGGTTGGACGGGGTGAGCATGAGTCGTTCTGTATTCTCGTTGCTGATCCGAAGTCTGAGATGGGGCAGGAGCGTATGCGTGCGATGACCGAGACAGATGATGGCTTTGAAGTGTCTCGCCGTGATCTGGAGCTACGTGGGCCGGGTGAATTTTTCGGTACGCGTCAGAGTGGATTGCCTGAATTCAAAATTGCGGATATGGTGAGCGACTTTGAAGTGCTGGAGGTTGCTCGCGACGATGCCGCCAAGCTAGTGAATCATGAGTTTTTCTGGACTTCACCCGAATATGAACCGCTACGTGAGTTTTTGGCAAGGCAGCAGGTATTTCAGGGTGAGCTGATCGATTGATCGGACAGTTTGACTATACAGTCTTTACAAAATAAAATCCCCATAATCTGAACAGATAGCATAGTGCTGTTCAGGACATGGGGATTTTTATTGATTCAATTATAAAAATAAAAGTCATAGCGCAATAATCAATTGCAGCTGTTCGTCCAGCATGTCGATGTACTGATCATATTGCCACTGTGTAATTTTCCCGGAGGAATGCTCCTCTTTCAGGGTCAAGCTTATGTTATGGCATAGCAGCTCACGGAATTGCTCAGCGGCGATGCCCTGGTGTTCGGCAATATGAATAATGTGATCGCCATCTTGTAAATATTGCTTAAGCTCCAGTAAGGTAAGTCCCAGTAAGCTTGCAGCATGATCGAGCAGGCGGTTCAGCATGAACGTCGCCTCAGGCTCTGCAATCAGTTCAGCGTCAGACGATCCGGTATAGACAGAAGTCGAATCCGCGCCGGATAATAAGCTTGATGCTGATGCTGATGCTGATGCTGATGCTGATGCTGATGCTGATGCTGATGCTGATGCTGATGCTGATGCTGATTCATCATGGTATATATAGTGAAGCTTGTATACGCAACTAATCGATGGATGTACCGTGTCGTCTGCCCAATGAATCATAGGGGAGGCCGCCGGGTTAATAGCAGGGACGGTTGCTTCGGCATAGGCGTTATTCCATACAAGCTGTCCGGGTACGAATCGTGGCATGAGGTTCATTCGGCTTCCTGCCTCTCTGGATGTGTCATAGATATGAGTTTGATTGTAGAGCAGTCATATGAACGATTCGTTAAATAAATCTTAAAGCAGGATAAAAAGCACCATTCCGTTACTGTTGTTCACATGATAGTCACGTCTGGATGAAGCGATCCAGCTGTTTTATTGAATTTCTGAATGATTACGGGATTCGGTTTGTTTATAATAGAGGGATGGAGATTGGAATGAATTCGCTGGAGGATTATAAATGTGACTAGCTATGTGACACCGATTATTTTATTGCAGCTGCTCGAACGGGCGGCGTTGCTGTTAATTTGTTTATTTTTACTGAGTAAGCTTCCGCATTTTCGGCAGATTTTTCAGAAGGAAGTGCTGGATACAAAGGATCGGATTATTTTATCGGTTATATTCAGTGGATTTGCTATTTTAGGAACGTACACAGGGATTAATGTCGAGGGCTCGCTGGTGAATGTGCGTATTATCGCCATTGTGTCTGGTGGGATTTTATTTGGTTGGCCGGTTGGCTTAATCACAGGTATTGTGTCAGGAGCGCATCGTTATCTGATCGATATCGGTGGGGTGACCTCGGTGCCGTGTCTCATAACGAGCATTACGGCTGGTATCGTGTCAGGATATATTCACAACCGGGTGAGTAGCCGTCGGCGCTGGATTGTCGGTATTGCTGCGGGGATGGCATGTGAAGCGCTCACGATGGTGCTGATTTTACTTATGTCGCATCCTTATGAGCTAGGACGAGAGATTGTATCGATCATTGCACTGCCAATGATTTTGGGACAGGTAGGCGTTGGTCTGATCGTACTATTCGTGCAAGGGGTAGAGGGAGAACGCGAAAATATCGCTGCCCGGCAAGCCAAGCTAGCACTGGATATCGCGAATAAGACATTGCCCTATTTTCGCTCGATTAATAGTGACTCATTACGTAAAATATGTACGATTATTCGGCAGGATATTCACGCAGATGCAGTGGCGATTACGGATAAACGCTATATTCTCGCTTATGTTGGACTTGGTGAGGAGCGCTACAATATCGGGCATGAGATCATTACCGATGCGACCAAGCAGGCGATATCGAGCGGTGAGATTGTATTGATCAATGATGATGCTGAGGGTAAGGTGCCGAATATCCAATCGCTTATCATTATTCCGCTTCAGGAAAAGGGCATCGTTACCGGTACGCTGAAAATCTACTATCGTAATGCGCATAAAATCACCTATTCTCTGCAAACGTTAGCTGTCGGTCTATCACAGATTATCTCCACTCTGATGGAAGTATCACGGATCGAGCAGATGAAGGAGATGGCGAACAAAGCAGAGATCAAAGCACTGCAAACGAGCATCAATCCGCATTTTCTATTCAATGCGCTGAACGCAATTGCCTCATCGATTCGTATTAATCCAGACAATGCACGCGAGATGATCATTAATCTGTCAGGCTATTTACGTCATAGTCTGGAGTGGAGCGACGAGCTGATCGATATCAATAAGGAGCTTGGGCAGGTCGTGAACTATGTGGAGATTGAAAAGGCGCGCTTTGGCAGTAAGCTTCAGGTCGTTTATGATATCGATGAGGTCGAGGTGAAAATGCCGAGCTTAATCATCCAGCCGCTGGTGGAGAATGCGATCGTGCATGGTATTTTAAAAGGACGTGGCTCCGGTACCGTCACATTAGCAGTGAAGGATGGAAGCGACTTCGTAGAGATTAGTGTCGAGGATACAGGAACAGGTATCGATCCCGATATTATTAACAGAGTCTATGATGGCAGTATGCCAGAGAATCGAATCGGTCTGTCCAATGTGCATCAGCGGGTAAAGCTGATCTATGGGGAAGGTTTACAGATTGAACGATTGGAAAAGGGAACACGAATCCGGTTCCATATTAAAAAGGAGCGTTCGGCATCATGAAAGCGATCGTTGTAGAGGATGAGTTCCTGGCGAGACAGGAGCTTGAATATTATATTCAGACATACAGCAATATTGAGATTACAGGTAGCTTTGAGGATGGTCTGGATGTGCTTCGTTATGTGCAGGATCATGAGATCGATGCGATCTTTCTCGATATTAATATTCCTTCATTGGACGGGGTGCTGCTAGCACACAATATTAGCAAGTTTTCGCGCAAGCCGTACATTATTTTCATCACAGCGTACAAGGAGCATGCAGCAGAGGCGTTTGAGATTGAAGCCTTTGATTATATACTCAAGCCTTACAGTGAATCGCGGATTACCTCTATGCTGCATAAGCTGGAGGCAACATATGCACGCGATTATATGCAAGCTGATCCGGGTACAGCTTCTGCCTCGTCATCAGCTTCAATACCAGCAACAGCACTACCTCAGGATGGGAATGACTCGGTAGGCAGCAGCCGTGCATTCGTGCGACCTTCCGCAGGTACAGCTACACCTGCGCTACAGGGCAAGCTCAGTCTGTGGAAAAACGATAATATTCACGTGATTTCCGTCGATGATGTCTATTATGCCTCAGCCAGCGAAAAGATCACCGAGGTGTTCACACGGCGAGATCGCTATACAGTACATGCTAGCATTAGTGATTTTCAGGCGCTGCTACCGGATGATTACTTTTTCCGATGTCATCGCTCTTATGTTGTGAATATGAGCAAAATTCGTGAGATCGTGCCGTGGTTTAACAGCACGTATTTGCTTCGATTACATGATCTTAATGATGAAGTGCCTGTTAGTCGTAGTAAAGTAAAAGAATTTCGGCAACTCATGCACATATAAATGCATTTCATTCCAGCATAAAGCATCTCATTCCATTTCCGTTATGCAGTGAAGGCTACAGGGGTATACTCGACCTATAGAGAATTCTCCTCACATCCATTACACATTGCAGTTATGACGGAAAGGAACGTCCATTATGAAAACATTATCTGCTCACACATCCACTACACGCTCGGGAGCCGATGCACCAGCTGTGAAGCGCTGGCTGATCGTTCTCGGTACGATTATTGTACAGATGGGACTCGGAACGATCTACACCTGGAGCCTATTTAACCAGCCGCTCGTTGATAAGTTTGGCTGGCAGCTCAGCTCGGTTGCTATTACCTTTTCGATTACGAGCTTTGCGCTCGCTTTTGCTACTTTATTTTCAGGTAAGCTACAGGAAAAATGGGGCATTCGTCGCTTGATCGGCACCGCAGGTATTGTGCTTGGACTGGGCTTGATGCTTAGCTCGCAGGTGTCCTCGCTTCCACTGCTGTACTTGCTGGCTGGTGTGGTGGTCGGATTTGCCGATGGTACGGCTTATATGACATCGCTGTCTAACCTGATCAAATGGTTCCCGGAGCGTAAAGGTCTGATCTCCGGTATTTCCGTAGGTGCCTATGGTACAGGCAGTCTGTTGTTCAAATACATTAATGGTTCGTTAATCGGTTCGGTCGGTGCCTCGATGGCATTCCTATACTGGGGTGTGATCGTACTGCTGATGATCGTGATCGGCTCGCGCATGATCAAGGAAGCTGTCGTAAGTGAAGCACCGGTAAGTAATACTGATGCAGCACCAGTGAGTGCATCCGCTAATCAAGCGGCACAGGCAGGCAATGGTCAGCTAGAGCCAAAGGGTGCAGTACCTGCTATAGCCCATAACTATAGCGTGAAGGAAATGCTGAAAACAAAGCAAGCGTATCTGCTCTTCATCATGTTCTTCACCGCTTGTATGAGCGGACTGTATCTGATTGGTATTGTAAAAGATATCGGTGTACAGCTTGCTGGTCTGGATCTAGCAACAGCAGCCAATGCAGTCGCGATGATCGCCATCTTCAACACAGTCGGTCGTATTATTCTGGGTGCGCTGTCGGATAAAGTAGGACGTCTCAAAGTATTGTGTGGTACATTCCTGGTCACAGCGATAGCTGTAGCGGTATTGAGCTTTGTTCCATTAACGTTCGGAATCTTCTTTGCAGCCGTCGCTGCGATTGCATTTTGCTTCGGTGGGAATATTACCGTATTTCCAGCGATTGTCAGTGACTTTTTCGGTCTGAAAAATCATGGAAAGAACTATGGTGTGATCTATCAGGGCTTCGGAATCGGTGCGCTGTCCGGTGCATTTATCGCTGCCTGGATGGGTGGCTTCAAGCCAACCTTTATCGTTATCGGCATTCTATGTCTGATCTCGTTCTTGATCGCAGTGATGATCAAGCCGCCAGTATATGGTGAGCGTGAGCAGCAGGCAACAGATGCTAAAGCGGCAAAATGGAAAGTCAATCCGCATACCGTACGCTAAGGTAGGTTGATTGAGCTAAACAAGCTAAACACTACCTTACAACCTTCTTATCATGAAATCACATCGATTCACAGTGATATCGTCACACTGCAATCAACATCAAACAATACAAACTATGATCCCTGTCCATGCTAGCTATGGCAGGGATTTTGTTTAAACAGAACATTTTCCAATTCTAAATTTCTAATATACTGGTATAGGGATAGAGAGGAAGGGTATAATGGCATTGAGTATAAGGTTACAAATATTGGTTATTTAGCAGCTGTTCAAACCTCCGTTTGTACTATTGCTTGTACTATGCAGGCATGAATAAGTAGGAACAGAGGAGCCTGCAAATACCATCATTAGCACCTTATCCATATGCCGGAGCGTTCAGATCATGCATGTATACCGATTCCACGCTAGTGAGGGAGGAATACGCAGTATGAACCCGATTCGATTATGTATACATCGACCGTTAACTGCACAGGATGTAGTGGAGCGATTGTCCAGAGAAGGTAGCCTTTCGCTGGTGCCTTCAGGTGATCAGCAGAACAGGCAGGACGCAGAGGAATATTATTCGTTTGTGATGAATGATGGGTTGACGATGATCTATGTGGTGGTGGATCGTGCGACCAGTCTACCTTATGTACTATTAAATGGCCCGTTATCCTCGCAGAGTGCATGGCTACTTCATATGCTTGGCGTGACCGAGGATATGCAGGCGATTATGCAATACTGCCAGGAAGCTACACATGCAGAGGACAAGATTGATGCGATTTGTCGTCTTGGTATTGCAGCGTATTTTGATGAGGCTCAGTCGGAAATTATCGATATGTTCAAGCAGTATATACGCGATGCGGACGCACGTGTGCGTCAATCTGCGATTTTTGCGACGAGCTTTATCGGTTGGCCGGAGTTTGAGCCGCTTTTACAAATAGCGATGGAGCGTGACCCGGATGCACGAGTATCTACCATTGCTGCGAGTGCGATTCGTATTATGCGTGAGAGTGATTGGAATGATACAGAGGAATCGCCAACACATTGAGCATTAACGATTTTTCCTTAAAAAGGATAGGAGTAGCGCATCCCTATGACCTACTGCCTAATTATTTTGACAAATGGCGATTGTTTGTGCCTGAGACACTTACAAGCGTCACATTTTGTGCTAGAATGTCTGTAACAACGGCCGTACATTTCTTTGTAAGCCTCCGGTATTGCTACCGACTGCTTCCTGCATGTACGGCTAATTGATTTAATCTGGCTGGTCCGCAGTACCTAATGCTGTAAACCGCGATAAGTGAGGTGGAAATGATGAGCAAACCGGTGAACAGTCCGACCCTTCCTCGCAACCAGAAGCTTGCCAGTACATATCAGATCCGCCGGACGTTATCGGTCAGCGAGCTGTCGATCATTTATGTGGCAAGACATATGGAGCAGGGAACATTGCATGTGATTAAGGAATTTTTCCCAGCCACGCTAGCAAGGCGCAGTCGGGATCGCTGCACGGTAGAGTGTAGCGGCAGTCATTTGCAAGCGAAGTTTGCCGATATGATGAAGACCTTCCGACAGGAAGGGGAAATATTGAGTAAGATCGATCATCCCGGAATTGTTCGCTATGAATCGGAATTTGAGCAGCATGGTACATGTTATCTGGTGCTGCAATATTATCGTGGAATGACATTGGATCGTTATATTCGCGAGCATCCCGAGGAGCTGGATGCACAATTTTTGCAGCGACGATTATTTCCGGTCATTGATGCGCTGGAGTACATACATAATCTTGGCTATATTCACCGTGATGTGAAGCCAAGCAATATTATGCTCACGGAGGACGGTCGCACATTATTGCTCGATTTTGGCTCAGCAGTTCGATACGAGCAGCGTACGCATCCTATTTTGACGACAGCTGGATATTCGCCGATTGAGTTCTATTCCGGTCGTTCGGTACAGGGGCCTGTATCGGATATTTACAGTCTGGCGGCAACCTTTTACTTCTGCTGTCGTGGCAAGGCACCAATCGATGTACCCAAACGTTTATTCAACGATACGCTGGAGAAGCTGGGAACGAATGAGGTAGCATCGCCTATTATGGCAAGGATGATCCACTGGGGACTTGCCGTATCCGCAGATAAGCGCTGCGCCTCGTTAAAATGGTTCAAAATTGCGATGCAGGCAGAACGCTTCTGGAACCGTAATCTGGTGCTGACACGAGGGAAAAAGGGCAAACGAACGAGTACGGCTGTGCAGCCATCATCATCTGAATTAACTGGAGCTGACGAAGCCAAGCATAAGGCGAATGAAGCGGAAGCAGCTGAATATTCACTCAAATAAATCGTTTTATCTTATATGTAGTCGCTGTAAATAAGCGATCTAAACAAGTAAACCACATCGTGATGATGTGGTTTTTTTGTATTCGTATCCGATTATTATGCGTAAACAGGATGTTTATTTGAATTTCTGGTCTTCAGAATGATGCAAATTAGCTAACATCGGTGTCGAATTTCTTGTAAAAAGATGTTGATAAATGAGGTGGAAAAACTGACATATGCGATCCTTTACTAAAACAGAGAACTATTTTTGCAATTCCGGTAAAGGTGTTCAAAATAGTACAAAAGTTTCGGTGAAATTATGTAAGAAAGTGAGGTGATGAAAGTGGAGTGAAAACGATACCCAAAAGTAATATGTATTATTTTTGTTATCACCGCACGGTATAACGCCTTAATGCCTTAAAGAAGTAAATAAGACGCCAAATCAAAATGCGAACATACTTTCCCAAATTAGGTCTATAGTCTTTTCATCTACATATGACAATAATTTTACAATTTCAGGTTGAAAATTTAAGACATAGAACTAATATTACAGAATTTCGACAGAAATACGATCAAAAAAGGGATAATTAAAACATTTCGACAAAATTTCAGCAAAATTCGTAGTCCCAGATTCCTATAAAAAAGCCGGATTTCAAAAAATTGACAAGTAACCCTGTGGATAATGTATGATGTGTTTTGTAACTCGGAGATCAGCAAGCACAAGCGATCACAGGTGGTAATTGAGCTGCCTATACAGCACATTACTCAAACGTCACAATTTACTTTTGCAACTCCGTGTATGACCGTTTATACATAAGCATGCAGGTGAGAATGGGAGGAATAACGGTGGACATTATTAAGCAAACCAACCGTACGATGCTCTTTGAGGAGATTAACCCGGAAAAGCTTGATCTAATCACGCTGGTTGGAGACGTACGCGGAATCGATAGCTTGAGCGATGATAAAATCAGAGAAATTAATCAGCACTTACTGGTACGTAGCTTTGATGAATTTTTGAATCGTTTCACCCCGACGGTTTATTCGTTTTTTAATGCTGCGAACCAGAAGGTCGTGTACACACTGAAAAAGCCGGAAGGCATCGCCGACGATTGCATTTCCGAAATTCGGATCGACCAGAATAATGATTTTCTGAAAATGCTGTTTACGTTGATCGATACGAAGCGAAGTCAGGGCATCACGAACGTAGATTTTAAGTTTGAAAATCTACTTGATATGATCTCGCCGAAAAAGGTGATGGATGATATTCGCCAGGTGCGTAAAGAAATCCATTACATGTATGGTCAGTACGATCAACTGGATGAAGGCGATCCGAAAAAGCTGGAAATGGGCGATAAGCTCAATCAGATGTTCGAGGAAGCGAGCCTGAACTATAACAATGTGATGGCTATGCTGCCGCTGGCGATTGAAGATATCAAAACACGCTTGTTGCTTGGCGGTTCGCAGGATGATCAGCAGGCAGAGGAATTCCGAATCGGTATGTTGAAGATCGGCGACGGTGGCGAGCTGCAAATCGTAGAAGCGCCTAAGGCAGATACAACCGAGCTGATGCTACTGGATGACAATAGCACGAACGAGCTGATCGCTGTATTTGAGGAAGATTATGAAAGTGTGAGCGAGACGCCATCGATGTACGTGAAGGATTTGGTCGTGCGTACATTCTGTCCGTTACCTGCGGTCAATACAGAAGTGGATACGGAGCTCGAAGTACAGAACTACAACACCTATCTGGAATTTTATAAAACGGCGAAGGACGAATTTGTAAAAGCAGTGAAGCCACTGGTGGAGAAGCTGCTCGGTGTGAAAATGTTCTTCGATCAGTATGCAACGAAAAATCGTGGCATGGCACCAAGCCTGCTCGTGACGAACACCAAGCTGGATCTGCTCGTGAAGAGCACGAACGCACCGCGTCTGGAAACGTATTTGAATACAGTCAACTCGAAAAATGATTTTACCGATACGGTCTGGTTTGGTATCGTGCCATCGATCGAGCTGGAAGCCTCCAACAATGTGCGCGTGAGCCGTGCCCGTTTCAAAGGCACTGAGAAATCGCTGCGTCAGGATGGCAACACGCTGGAATCTTTATCCATGCTGCTGCAAATCGTCAAAAACTACAAAGTGCAGCTATTCTTTAACTTTGAATCCGGTGAGGAAACGACATTTAACCATGTCGCTACTTCTGGCATTGATAACTTTATCGACAAATGCACACCGCTGCTGCGTCAGGATTATAGCGAATTTGCGATTCCGTGTCTGCCGAACTTTACGATCATTCCGAAGGACAAATCGGGAGTTATTATCGATAGTCGGATGATGCGTACGGAAGCTGGTGTAGAGCTGTCCCGTGAGAAAGAGGATATTTTGAAGCTGTGGATCGAGGGTGTGTATGTAGGAGCCGCTTATGTGGCTGCTGGATTAACCGCTGCGTACCAATGCCCGGAATATTTGAAGGAGCATTTCAAGCAGGTACAGCGTGATGCACCAGGTGTACGCTTTGATATTGAGTCTGGCGATAATAGCCTGCGCTTTGTAACAACGATGGCTAAAGAAATTACAGGCTTCACCAACAGCATTAAGGATTCGATCAATCGCAGAAACTTCGGCTTTGTCTTTTCCTCGGAAAATGCACAGCTGCTCGGCAAGGACATTCGCCGCATTACCGTATACAAGGCAAGAAGTCTGGCAATGTCGGAGGATGGCTTTGATTCCATTTACAAAACGCTGGTCAGCACGTATGTGGAGCGCATTTTACGCTTCCAGACGAGCGATTTCAAATACGAGAATATCGTGAAGTTTTTCAGCAACAACCCAAGTAGTCAAAAAAGCCTCTGGCTTGGCGCGAAAGGCTCGGTCAACTCGATCGTGCAGGATGGCGACGATCTGAATTATCTGATCGACGAAAAGAACAATTTGTGCAATATCGATCTGATGTTCAATGGCAATGTGAAGAATCTCGAAGTAACGATTACCAAAGCAACCAGTGCTGCCCGTGCATAAAGCGGCGGCTGGTCGGCAGTTAGGAAGTACGGGCAGGTATGCTGTAACGTGAGGATGAATCATCATCCGGCATTCCTGCCCACCTTCCGGGCTTTCTTTTCGATCCATGACTGAAAAGGAGGTGCCGACCGTCCTGTACATACTTCATCATAATCAAAATGATGATAACAACGAGTTGACGATGATCTGATTAGTGCGCAATTGTAGCATGGAGGCAGCTTGGAGAATATGCTTTAGAGCAATCTCCTCCGTAGTCTGTCCCATTTCCCACACTATTCTCGAACCAGTCGTCACGAGGCGTTATGTACAGTAGCAAGGTATGTTAGGAGCGGCTCCATAGGCTCCGTTCCTTTACATAAAAAATAAAAAAAGTACTTATTCCAAGGAGGAACACAAATGGGTTTCACACTCAAAGTAGAAGGCGCAGAAACAATCGAGCTGGGTCTGGACAACATTCAAACAGTCGTATATGACACGGATACACCGGATGATTCCAACGCACGCTCTACCGATGTGGGCTCCACGCTGCGCATCACAGGCAAAATTCTTACAGCTACGGATGGTGACAAAGCAGATGACACGATGAAGCTGGCAACCTGGTCGCTCGTTCCTGCTGAAAAGGCAGACTGCTATCGTAAAGTGACGCTGGAAGTCATTTCTGCGGATCAAGTGGTACGTAAAATCTATTTCCCGAACGCATTTGTTGTTGATTATAACGAGCGTTTTGGTGATGTAGAAGGCGTTGGTCAATTCAGCCTGTTCATTAAGCAAAAGAAAGACAAAACCGAGCTTGCCAAAATCGAGGGCGGTTACGCTAACTAAGAAGCGATCTACCAGAGCCGTGCAGCCGCGCGGCTCTACCCTCTACTCCAGTGCAAAGAAGGGACGTCCTCCATGAGCAATTGGTATCAGGTACTCGGTGTAGCTCCCGAAGCCGATGCAGCACAGATCAAGCAGGCTTATCGCAAGCTAGCCAAGCAGCATCATCCCGATCGCAATCAGGGAAGCGCTGATGCAGCGCAACGCTTCAAGCAGATTCAGCAAGCCTATGAAACACTGGGTGATGAACAGAATCGCACTCGATATGATGAATCACTAAAACGAACCACTTCCGAACAACGTCAGTCCAGAGCAACCGCTGCTAACGGAGAGCGCACTCGCACGACGGCACGTCCAGACTTCGATCCGCGTGATGTACAGACGCAGTTTGAACGCTTTTTTGGCTTTACGACCAATGGAGAGAAAAAGGAAGACACCGGTAATAAAACAAGCAAAAATCCGCTGGACACCTCACAGCTTTTTGATCGATATTTTGGGAAACGTCAATGAAGCTCAGTCTGGCAATGGAGGTTGTACATATATGAAATCCGAGAGAACCGCAGCATTATGGAGTGTCGATATCAGTATTGCCGTCCTGTCACTGGCAACGATCATCTATGTGTTTATGACACCTTCAATTGTACTTCGAATACTCGTTGTTCTGATGATCATAGCGGCTATAGGCTGGTTAATCTACGATCGCTGGGTTAAGGACAAGCACGAGGTAGCCGTGTACGAGCCGATTCGTGAAATCATTCTGATTGATGAATTCGGAGAACGGATTAAGGGCTGGGATATTGTTGGTGAAACGAGCATGCTGATCGGCAAAAATACACGTCATAACCGTGTGGATATCGATCTGTCTGGCAGTGATTATGCCTCGCTGGTGAGTAGCCAGCATGCGGTATTGAATTGTGTGAATGGTCTCTGGTATGTAGAGGATGCTGATTCCAGCAACGGAACGGGGATTCGTCCAGCGACAGAGAACAAATCCAATAAAATCGAAATTGGACGTCCCTATCCGATTGGACCCGGGGATGTTTTATATATTGCCAATACGAGATTGCTCGTAAATTGATACTGGGAGATGACAACGATGAGTTTAACAAGATGCCCCAATGGACATATGTTCAGCACAAGAAGACACGGCAGCACCTGCCCTTATTGCAATACAGTAGTCGCTATGGAAACGGGAACAGGTGGGGCGCGTCCGGTCGTTCGCATTCATGAGGAAGAAGAGAAGACAATGCCTTATCTCGGCGAAACAGTGGGCATCCATCCGGTTACAGGTTGGCTCGTCTGCA
Organism: Paenibacillus hunanensis; assembly: GCF_014645615.1. GTDB lineage: Bacteria > Bacillota > Bacilli > Paenibacillales > Paenibacillaceae > Saccharibacillus > Saccharibacillus hunanensis. The sequence continues at coordinate 96,237 of NZ_BMMB01000004.1, forward strand.
TTGAAGGGCCGCAGCTGGGTCAGGATTATCGCATTATGGCGGAGAAGAATTTTATCGGTCGTGCGGAAGAAATGCATATCCGTATTATCGGCGATAATGCCATTTCCCGTCGCAATCACGCGGTGATCGTATACGATCCGAAAAAGCGCAATTTCTATCTGCTTCCGGGTGATGCTTCCGGTCTGGCTTACCATAACAACGAGGCGGTCTATTCGCCAGTTGAGCTGAATCCATATGATGTACTTCAGCTTGGTCACAGTAAATTTATTTTCATTCCGCTGTGTGGTGCCCATTTTGAATGGGAAAATAACGCTCTCGTCGCTGAATAGGAGGGTGAGCTTATGAGCGCAATGGCAACGCCTTATATTGTATTCGTCTGTGCCTGTGCCATTCTAGGTGGACTGCTGGTGCTACGTCATCGGCTGGCATTACAAACGAATGGCATATCGCTATATGTGAATGATACCGGATTACCGATGGACAGCGTACAGATTGGCAACGGTCAGATGATTGGAACACGTCCAGAGCAGGATGATTATTTTGCCAGTCAGACGACATCCGTGGGAACGCTGGCTGTGCTTGCAGACGGTATTAGTGGTCTGGATCATGGTCGGATGGCAAGCACACTGGCAGTTACGACCTTTATGAAGGATTATGAGCAGGTGCAGGAATATCGTCAGATTCCAGATTATATGGAGGAGGCGGCATTTGCGAGTAATCGAGAGATTGTGCAGCAGCTCAAAGGCAATCATGGTGGTACAACGCTCGCAGCCGTTGTGCTGACTGGACGACATTTATACTGGGGCGCAGTCGGCGATAGCATTATTACGATCTTCCGCAACAGTAGCTTTATTCCGGTTAATTCGATGCATACGTTCGGCGCAGCCGTTTTACAGCAAAAGGTATTATCTGGTGAGATGACACGTCAGCAGGCAGATAGCAGTCCGCAGCGCAAGCAATTGGTGAATTATCTTGGCTATGAAGGCTTTGATCATATGGAGATTTGCGATACACCATTTGTACTGCGTCCGGGGGACAAGGTATTGCTATGCAGTGACGGCATTTATGATGCCTTAACCGAGGTGGAGCTGGAAGCGATTTTGAAGGCGGAATTGACACCACAGGATGCCGCCGATCGGATTATCGAAAGTATTCAACAAAAACAACTGAAGCATCAGGATAATGCGACAGTCATTATTATGGAGCATGGTGTGAGCGGGAGGTAGCCTATGAGAAGAGAAAACAGTGATGTAAAGACAGCTTTCGTCTCGGAGGCAGGCTCTTTGCTCGATAATCGGGATTATTTTGCTTATACCGAGCTGGATGATCGCGCCTGTTATGTAATCGCTGACGGGCTGGATGAGGACGATCAGCAGCGTAGCGCCGAGATGGCGGCGAAGATCATTTTAGAGAATTTTATGGAAAAGCCGAGCCTGTCGCGCTGGCGCATTCGTCGCTGGCTCAAGGAAGCACATGAAACGCTCAAATTCGAAAGTCGGCGTATGCGTCTCAAGGCAAGTCTGCTCGTGATCGTGACCGATTATACCAAGTATGTGTGTGCATCGAGTGGTAACGCACGCTTACTTCATCTACGCAATGGACGTCTGCTGGTGAAAAGTCATGATCAGAGTCTGGCACAGCTGATGGCAGACCGCGGCAAGCTAGCACCCGATAAAGTGTATCATCACGAGGAAAGCAGTAATTTGATGGAATATATCGGTAAGCCAGAGCAATTCGGTATGTCCTTTATTCGCAAAACTCGCATGATGGACGGAGATGTGCTATTGCTGACAACTGCCGGGCTGTGGAAAGGCCTGGATCAGACCGAGATTGCTGATGCGCTGGCAGAATCGCAGGACCCACAGACATTCGCCGATACACTGGAGGATGTACTGCTGAGCAAGCAGGCATACCATTATGACAACTATACCGCTGCAGCTCTTTACATAAATAAGGTCTATCAGGACGACCCGAAAAAGAAAATGCGCATCATTCGCCGTATTCTGATTGCGGTACTTGTCTTTTGTGTTCTCGGCGGAGGGGTATGGTGGGCAACATATCGCAGCATCGAGCGCAAAGCCGAAGCTGCCGCCAATCTGGTTGAATATCAGCAAACAGGTGATCAGTACACCCAGCAGGGCGATTATGAAAAAGCGCTCAAATCGTACAGCGAGGCACGCAACGCTGCAATCAAAATCCGTGACCGACTGCACCGGGCTACACTGGGTGACAAAATGAAGATCGCCCAATCGCTCGTTGATGGCGATGGCTATCTCAAGCAAAAGGAATATGATCAGGCGATTACCAGCTACAAAGCCGCGCGCCAGCAAGCCGAGAATTACCCGATTTTCAGCCAGACGGATATTCAAAAACGACTGGATCAGACGGAAGCCTTTGAAAATGTAAACGAAACCGTACAGCAGGCAGACCTCAAATTCCAATCTGGTGAATATAGCGCTGCTAAAAAGCTATACGAGCAAGCCAACAAGGAAGCGACTCAGGTCGCTTATACCGACGCTCAGAAGGATGTCACCACCAAGCTAAATGACACACAGGCCAAGCTCGACACGATTCAACAGCAAACTCAGGAGCTGCGTGCCGAAAAACAGGAAAAACGAGGCGATAAAGCCCTCGACGCGGGTAACTACGAGCTTGCCGTTACCGCTTACGATGATGCACAGGGCATCTATCAGGACATCGACAAACTGGAAAAAGTGCTATCCATCGAACGCAAAATCAGCAAAGTCGAGGAACAACAAGACAAACGCGCCGAAGCCGCTATCGCCGCCCAAAACCAGGCAGCCCAGCAAAACGCCGCTATGAACAACATGCTACCACCAGCATCCAGCAACAACGAAACAACCGGCACCCTAAACGGCACAGGCACAACCGCAGCTAGCCAGGGAACAAGCAAGCCCGCCCAGGAGTCCAACTCAACCGACTCCACAGGCATCACCGACAGCGGCGTAGCTAACGGCTCGTAATCCTAACCTAAACAAACAAGCGTAATCACCTACATCATCGCATTCTAAAGCTACCTATTCATAAAACCAGTAATCCAAAATCTTTTCCCAACAGTTCAGCTTTCCAAAGCCCTTGACCTTGCCCTTAAATTACCGCCCCACCCAAGCCTTTGGAAACTGAACATGGCGCATATGCACGGAGCGTAGGGAAGAGAATAGGGGATAAGGACGACTTTGGAGGTGCGAGAATCTACATTCCATCCTACTCCGTAGATTCTCGCACCTCCACCCGAGTCCGTTCCCCTATCTCTTCCCGGAGCGGCTCCCTGCATATGAGCGCCAAACCATGTCATTCCCAAAGGAGCCCCCAAATGAAACGCCAGCTGCAATCCATCATGCATGACCGCATTCAACGCTTGACCCAACTGGATGATCGCCGATTGATGCGCCAGCTGGTCAATGACTTTTTGATTGATATGGTTGACTATCAGGAGCAAATGCTGAGCCGCTTGGAGCAGCGCGTTCTGGATGAGAGCCGTACCGTCAGCGATCGGTACGACATTTATGGCACCATTTGCCGCCAGGAGGACTGGGATAGCGCGCGTACCTTTCTATATCCGGTGTTGCCAGAGGATGTAGAACAGCAGCATTTGAATATCCGAGAGCTGCTAGCAGTTGGTATGGTAGAAGGAGAGACGACCGGAACATCTGCTCAGCGACTTTGCCGATTATTTCTCGAAATGGATACGGCACAGGTACAGCAGCTGGCACATAGCGGACGTACATTTCGTGCTGTAGTGACAACCGATATCGGGCAATATGAGGTGCATACGATGCTGCGTCCCTCCTGGGAGTATACGGCTTGTTTGGAGCATCTGTATGCGAGCTTCCAGTTAAGTGGATTGAGCTGGAAAACGGTCTATCATCCCTATCTGTACAAATTCGTTGATGTGCTGTTGCAACGCTGGGAAGTGCAGCCAACGCCTGAGGAGCAGATTTTATCGATCACCGTAGATATGGAAGAATTTCAGGCATATCAGCGACCTGGCTGGATTCCGGTATGGAATGTACAGCAGCTACGCATCAAGAGTACAGGCTTTCCGACTCCTGCGCTGGATCGCATTCATTATGAGCATTTAATTCATGTGCAACGATACGGCACAGAGCATGGTTATGTCGTGGATGCGTCTGCCGAGGATGTTCGCTATATTAAGCGTGGTATACAGGATATAACGATCGTGTCGACCGAGGAACGATCTGGCTTCTGGCAAATCCTGCAAATTCACCGTCCCGATCAAGGACATGAGGTGTATCGTCCTTATCCGCTACTGAATAACGCGTATGCCGATCGATTTGCCCATCATCATGGTGAGCGTCAGTCCTTACCAATACGCACACGTGGAGAAATGGAACGACTTGTTCATATGTTAGCGGACGTTCATGGTGTGGAGCTGATCGATGTACAGATAGGCGATAGTGGGCATAGGCATACAGCCGTACCGCCTCAGCCAGAATATAGTGCATTGGATCTGAACGAGTTTCTTGGCGACAATATCCGCCCAGATGCTCACCGTCCACTGCTGACTCTATCCTTTCAACAGCAGTCAGCTAGAGCATTGCCGTCCTTTTTACAGGAGGATCAGCTGCAATATCTTAGCGCTGAGCTGCAACGACGCTTGCCTGAATATCGATGCAAAGGGGTGTGGGCATGAATTATATTTGGGATTTGCTCATCCATGCGGAGGAGCAGGGGATTCCAGCGTCGTCGATTACGTTTGTTCCAGCGCAGAGCTATTCGCCTTATATGGAGCTCAGTCTCAATGAATTGAATGCGACCGAGGTTGGACAGCAGGTCGAGCTGAATCCGTATTATCGGTTTGAGTCGCTGTTCAAAAACTGGTTTCATCCTGATCTGCAAGAAGATGAAGAGATGCGTACCGTGCTGTTTGATATGATCATCCATTTTCTAGCACAGATCGATCGATATGAAGGCATGACAAGGCGAGAGTATGAAATTCGCTTTGTGCTACGTGATCTGGAACAGGGCGTATTCGGACATGAAGCCGCACAGTATATAGGCATGCTGAATCGGGATGAACAGGAACAGCTAGGTGAGCAATTGCTGCGGCTATATGAAACAGGTGAACCGATTGCGCTGCTGCGACAGCTACTGCGGCGCTGGTTTCCACGCTCGCTTATCTATGTCAATCGAGATGAGCGACAGGAGATGCTGGTCTATCTCGGTCAACCGGATCATGAGAGCAATCGTGCCAAGGTGAATATACTGCTGTTGCTGTTTGTACCGATTCCGTTTGAAGTACGCATGTACTGGGCTCATCACTTTGGGCTCGTAGGTACAGATGAGACGATGAAGATCGATAGTATTGCTCTGTATTAATATCACATCACGATGCCACTGCAAGGAGTAGAGGCATACAGACAACGAAAGGATGATCGCACAATGAGCAAAATGTATTCATATCGGCTGCACAATCATCCATTGGAGCGTCAGAGCAGCAAGGGGCAAGCCCGTTTCACCCGAGACGAGCTGGAGGAAATGACCACCTTTGAGCTGCGTAATATTTGTTATAAGGAGCGTCTGGTTGAAGGGATTGCCGGTACGCTGGATCGTGAAGAATTAATTCGTACTATTCTTAAATTCCGTGGTATGCAGCATACGCTACGTATTGAGCATTATCGCAAAGGCGGCTTTGAACGCATCGTATCGGTGTTAGGACGTTATCTAAATGCGCAAAAGCCCGATCATGGCAGCATTCGCGTACCCGCACGGATTGTGCTGTATCAGGGCATTCGACTGGGCTTGCTCGACAACTATGTGATTGAAGCTGGGCCGGGTCTGGGTGAGAATGTGCTGCTTGTGAACGATAATGGGGAGCTATGCGGTATTTTAAATGTAAAAGGGCAGGAAGATGAGCCGGGCAAATACTTGCTCACCGCACCGAGTCACTGGGAATATCGGATGACAGCGAACCAGAATTATAGCCTGTATTTTACTCGTAGACAGGATTCGGATTATCTGTACCATGCGTATTACAGCGATCGTCCGCTTATTCCGGCTAATCTACATTATTATCGTGTACCTGTGGCCGAGCTGGAAATCCGTATACCTGAGCCAACGGATACCGTGCTGGCAATCGACTTTGGTACATCGAACACGACAGCAGGCGCTTATCTGGGGAGCGGCTATGGACAGGCATTACAGCCAGAAGATCATGGGCTCCGCAATCAGGATCGTTTATTTGGACAAAATACTCCGTATCGCAAACGTGATGAAATTAACTATGTCGTATTCCCAAATGTGACCGATAAGCAGGAGCAATGGCTGGAGCTACTGCCTACACTTGCTGCGGCAGCGGATTGTGCAGATGCCGACAATGTACGCATGGTGTACGGCTATGATGCACTTGCTTATATTCAGCGCAATGGACATAACAGCCGGGCGACGGTATTTCGTGGTATGAAGCGCTGGGTGAACGATTACGAGCGTACCGAAGAGCTGATGGATGCGGCGGGCAATACGGCGTATTTGAGCCGTGGTGATATTTTGAAGGGATACATGTCGTATGTGGTAGAAACGGCAGAGCAGCAGTTCAAATGCCGATTTACTCATCTGCACATTTCCAGTCCGGTCAAGCTGAAAACCCAGTTCCTGGATATGTTCACGCGTATGCTGCCCGAGTACAAGATCGAAACCGAGGACGCGCTGGATGAAGGCATGTCGGTGCTATACAACACGATTGCCGATCAGATTGATAAAGGAACGTATGTAGACGGCGAGGAATATCAAGCACTCGTGATCGACTGCGGCGGCGGTACAACCGATCTTAGCTCCTGTCGCTTCAGTATTCATGAGGGCCGCATTTCATACGGTCTGGATATTCACACCAGCTATGAAAATGGTGATACCAACTTCGGCGGTAACAATATTACATATCGCATTATGCAATGGATGAAGATCGTATTTGCCGAATGGTACAGCGGTCAACAGCGCCGGATCGATATGGATGCACTGATCGATATTCCGGGTGCAGAGCTGTTCCGTTATGTGGATGAGTACGGTATTCGCGCAGTGTATGAGGGGATGGAAGCACGCTATCTGGAAGCGGAAAAGATTATCCCGACCAAGTACCGTGATTATGAGCAGCGCAGCCGGGACGAATACCAGCGTGTGCGTGGCAATTTCTATTTCCTATGGGCGATGGCAGATCAGATGAAGCAGGAGTTTTTCCGTAAAACAGGAATTTTGCGTAGTCGATTCCATGATGATAGTGAGATGACGATGGATAGCGATATCAAGATTACACGGGTGGATCGCTGGTTCCTATCTGTAGCGGAGCCAGATGGACGATTACGTAATGAATACCGTCCGCCGGATGTGGTGTTCAATATCCGTGAGATCAATCAACTAATCAAAGCGGATATTTATGAGATTGTACGCAAGTTTCTGGACGAATTTTATCAGGATGGACGCTTGCAGGACTTCTCCATTATTAAATTAACCGGACAATCCTGTCGAATTGACGTGTTCCGTGAAGCATTGAAGGAGTTCGTACCAGGTCGTAGCATCGAATTCCGCCAGAAAACAAAGGAAAACAGTCAGGTGCCCGATCTGAAGCTTGCCTGTCTGCGTGGTGCAATTCGTTATTTGAACGCCAAAAAGATCGGTATGATCAAGCCTGTTCTGACTAACGAAACACCAGCAATCCCGTATTCAGTCACCGCCTATACACATACCCGTCAGGAGATGACGCTCATTCGCAGTCTGGAGCGCGGTCAGACCTTTGGTAATGTATCCAGACCCCAGCATACGACCGAGATTGAGTTTCTCGTCTGGGCAGATGATGGCAGCCTGCGCCACCGCTATGTGTACAAAGGATGGGCAGATAGCTTCCGTCCGGTTGTATATGAAGAGATTGAAGAGATGTATGGAGCGTATATTATTCAGGATGAGACGGATAGTATCAGCAATGGAGAAACGAAGTTTTTCGTGTTTGCCGGTGAACAGCGCTGGGGCTTCAACATCGTACCCGTTATGCGCGATAACGAGCAATTGTACGTAGCGGATCGTCAATTTTTCGCTTTTGAAAATGATCTGTCCGAGCTGGATTTCTTCGATGGTACGAAGTAAAGGGAACTTGATAGAGCCAGGACGTGTAAGCAAACTGTTTTTTTGAGGCAAATATCATTCCGAGAAGGCATTCTGAATCTTATCTATTCCAACCCATCTGTTAGATGATTAGAACCGTAACGAAAGGAGGTGGTGCAGTGTTTACGTATATTCAACCTCGCTTTGAAAAGGGACGTGTGCTCAAAACCGAGATGCTAGAGCAGGTGCGTGACTACCCGCGTGTACTGGCGAATATCGAATATGACGAATACAGTGATGGCATTCTGAGCGGTGCCCATGTGACCGTTGATCCGGCAGAGCTGATTGTCGCTCCAGGTCTGGTTAAGTTCCGTGGTCACCTGTATATGCTGGAGCAGTCGCAACGATTGTTTTATGAAGCGACTGAAAACGAGCAGATTTTGCGTATTCGCTTTGAAGATAATGGATCGGATCGTGATTTTGAACGATTGGCAGGTATGCTTATTCTGGATGAGCAGCAGCCCTCAGCAAATGAATTGGAATTGGGACGATTTAAATTAAAGCAGGGCGCTGTGCTGCGTTCAGATTATATCGACTTTGCCGATATGGTGACCGAATTTAATACGTGGAATCCCGTATCTGCCTGTTATGCAGGCATTGGGCAGTGCACGCTACGACCGGAAGTGATACATCGCTTTGCACGCGAGCTATTGCAGACGGGTACACAGGAGGCTGCGGATTATGCCTTTGCTTTTATGGCGTTAAATACACAGCGTGTGGAACGTACTGTGCTGGAGCACTATATCGCTGCTCGCAATCAGACCGAACTGGTTAGTGGTAGCAATATGAAGCTGCACCGCCAGTTGACCGTTATTTTGCAGGACGCTGCGCGCGGTAAAAGAAGCTCGTCACGCTGGGGGAATCGCAGCCCAGGTGGACGTATGATTGTCGATTGATCACAATGCAGCCTGGCTGACAAGACAAGGAGGAATCACCGATGCCATTTGAAGATGAGAAGATCGCTGCTGTGTTAAATGAATGGGAAGAGCAACAGCGGAATCATAATATTCTGAACGGACCGGTTGAAGCGGAGGGAAGGGAGTACACGTTTGCTCTGCGTTCCTTTTTTAATAACCGACTGCATATGTATGTGCCGGAGTCGTTTCAGCTTATGTCCAAATCGATGCAAAAAGCTAAATACCCGTATGAGGATCGTCCAGCCGTTATCCTGACCAATGGACGTTGCGAGGTGGATCTTACATTCCAGCATGTAGATCAGCCGCTACAGGATGACTGGATTCCTGAGCTGGTGGATGGCATGAAGCAGATGATCCGTAATATACAGCCGACGAATGTATTTTATGAGCAAAAGATCGAGCAGGTGAATGGTAAACGCATCGGCTACTTTGACTTTAAAAGCCCGGCACTTGATCAGCCTGCGTATCGACTGATGTTTTATCTAGAGCTGGATGGCGAAACGATCATCGGCGGCTTTAGCTGTCCATACAAAAGTTATGCGGAATGGCGACCACTTATCCTGCAAATGCTGCAAACCATCTATACGACCACACCGGAAGGGGGAGCATCGCAATGAGCTTTATGCCAACTTCTTCATCTAGATCGAAATGGCCTGACCTATCTAATGGCGAACTGCCGATGCTGTTCCCAGATATTTTCAGTATTGGTGATCTGGATGTGCAGCCGTATCAGTTTGAGCGTATTCTTGATCTCAAGATCGTGAAAAATCTGAATGAGCATGTGACCTTTACGCTTAGCGGTATCGTACCGGAGGAATTAATGGATCAGTATGTGGAGCATGCTGACGAGAATGAGCAGATTGAGGTATTTATTACGAATCTGCTGGAGGATGTATATAGCGAGCGAGAGCGCTTATTTCAAGGAACCGTCACCAATATATCGATCAAGGCTGTGCATGGAGTACGTGAGCTACACATCGAAGCACAGAGTCTGACCTCCAAAATGGATATCGAGAAAAAACAGCGTTCTTTTCAAAAAACCGAAGATACATATCGCGATCTATTCAACCATATCGCCTCCGGCTATGCCGAAGCCAAGGTGCTGGATGAGGCATCCAATGGTCAGTATCTGGGCGAGCTATTCGTACAGAATAAAGAAACGGACTGGGAATTTCTCAAGCGCCTTGCCTCACGGCTACATGCACCTCTGATTCCGATGTCCACGCAGCCGGGACTGAAGCTGATGATTGGTGTACCGGAAGGCGATACGCCCATTACCCTGAACGAATACAATTACACGGTCAAAAAAGACCTGATGGAGCATAAGCTCAAAGCGAATAACGATATTCCCGACGATCTGGAAGAATCGAGCATTAGCTACGAGGTGAGCAGCTACGAATTATTAGAGCTCGGCACACCCGTTCAGTTTCTAAATAAAGTACTGTATATTGCATCTGCTGAGATTGGTATTGACGATGAGGTGCTGATGGGACGCTATATTTTAAGGGATCGCCCAAGCTTCCGCAACCGAATCATCTGGCCATACGATCTATCCGGTTCGTCGTTGTTTGGCAAAGTGATCGATATTATGAAGGATCAGGTTAAGATCAAGCTGGATATCGATCAGGGCTCTGAAGACAGCGGCGCGATGTGGTTTCCATATTCGACTGTGTATTCCTCACCGGATGGCAGCGGCTGGTATGCGATGCCAGAGGTGAACGATCAGATACGACTCTATTTTCCGAATGAACGGGAGCAGCATGCTTTTGTAGCCAGCTCCGTCGATCTCAAATCGTCCGATCCAGTTAAGCGTAGCGATCCCGCAGTCAAAAGTATCAGTACCAAATACGGCAAACAGATTGTGTTCCGTCCAGGTGCCGTGGAGATTATTGCGAACGGCGAATTGCTGATGCGTATGACCGATGACGGCGGCGTAGAGATTAACAGCAACAAGAAGATCATTATGACCGCGGATGAAGATATCGAGATCACGGGTAAAACGAAAATTATGATCGAGGGCAAGGAAGGCGTCGACTTTGTGCAGGGCGGAGCCACTGTCAATATCAAGGATGATGTGCGCCTGACCGGAGGCAAGGTGAATATCGAATGAGATTGCCGACCCGAGATGAAGCGATGCAGGAGTTTCTAGAGCAGCATGTATTAAGTGGCTGGCTGGATGATGTGCCGCTCATTGAAAATAATTGTACCCAGCACGAGCAGCGGTTAATCGATACACTGATGTCCGCATTGGAGCAGTCCTGTAATGAAGCAAGTCGTTTACAGGCGACTGGTGAAAAAGGGCCTGTGCGTCATATTTATATTTCTCTGCTACGCACATCGCTGCTAGACAATCGGGCGCAGTACCGAATCGACTGTCATGATCAACGCTGGTTTTTGGATGACACCGATAGCACCGCTTATTGGGATGCTGGATTGATATTCGATCCGCTTTTCCAACGGATGCAGCAGCTCAAGGAGCAACGCAAAGCATACGGTCGCCGCATCACGGTAATGGATATTGAGAAAATCATGCAGCTAGAAGCAATCAAATATCATACGCTTACCATGCATATCGTGCAGGCACTGCTGCCTTATTGGCTGGAGCATCCGACATGGCTTGCATTGAACAAAACGCCTGACTGCTCCATCTACGCTGGAGAGTTTCATGACGAGTGCGAGTTGCTGCATCAGGAGGGCGTAGAGCAATCGGAAGTAAGCCAGCTCGATTGAGCTTTGTGGTAAGCAAAGCATAGCTGGATGGCTGATAGACATTATTTTGAGCGCTGCTCAGATCAAAGGGATCAACAATACTTCTGCGTCAGCTCGTAGGTTATAGACGTGAGAAAGGTGAGAAGCTACGATGGACTATTTTCTGCTTACACAGGATTGGCGCTATACGGATATTCCTCAGCTCGAGCCGCTTAGCCGCCAGTTACCTGCTCTCAAGCCTGAGTTTATACAGCCTGGCGATTTGCAGCAGCCACTTGGTTTGTATATGCAAAGCCATGAGGATAGTGAATATCTTGATTATTTAGATGAAGCTCTGCCATTAGTCTCCGCTCGTATGATGAAGCTGTGGAGCATGTACGAGCCGCATATGAGCTTCCATCCAGTCGTACTGATGAATCCAGAGCTGTCGCTACAGATGACGTATCATCTAGCATTTCCTGCTGCGGTCAACATTCTGCACGAGGATAGCGAATGGAATGCCGATCGCACCCTGCTCCAGCATATTGTACTGGATCGTAGCCGCTTGCCACGACGTAAAATTTTCAAAATCGGCGAAAGCGCCAAACCGCAGCTCGTTATTCGTCTCGATGTTGCTGAAAGCATACTTCGACGCGACATGACTGGCATTACACTACAAAAGCTCGAAGTTGCAGCACCTCGAACGATATATCGAGCTGTACAGCCATTTGTAGAATAAACTCGTCAAATCATCTAATTTCAATTCAACTTTTCCATGGTGGCGTTTGTCATCTTTTTATTCAATAGTCGATAGGCAAGCGCTCAACGATCCATATGCAAATATGGATTAGATCCCAAGCCTTTGTATTAGATCATTGCCTGCCTGTAGAGATAAGCACATGAATCGATCCAGGCTCTTCATCAGCCGATCAACCCGATGCTACACACAAAGGAGGAACAGTAGATGTCGGATGAATACTATGTCGTACGCGGCGCATCTATGCGGTGCAGCTGCGGTTCCCATAAGCGTAAAATCAATCTACCCGCCAGTCATGGTGCTTTTGTCAAAACAAAGCCGATGATGAACGAGGACGATTACAAGTCCGTTAATGTACCTAGCTTTGGCGTATGCAGCAGTTCAGCCAATCCCAGCTCAGCCAAGGTGTATTTAGTAGGGGAGAACGGCGGGCAGGTAGAGGGCAAGCCATGTAAGCCGATGCTCATGCAGCCGTGGATGAATACGATGAAGAAGACGCGTGTAGAGAACAAGCCTGCTTTGACCACATCGTCCTGTCATATGTGCATGTATAAAGGAAGCATTACGTTTGAATCAAGCGGGCAGGAGTAATCCGATCAAGACGGCATCAGCCAGAAAATCAATATCAACAAAGCAGCAACACACATTACAGCTACATCGGAATCGGAGGTCGACAAGGTGATTGGTTACGATCAAATCAGGGTCAAATGCCCGTATCCACTCCTGCATATTCATGAGCTGCAAATCGACTGGCAGCCCGGCGAGCATGCCAAGCTAGTGCTTACCGGTTGGATGGATGAGCAATTGCAGATGGAGATGCCACTGACGGCCTCCGTTCAGGACGAGATTGAAGTGTTTTACAATACCCCGATCTGGATGGGACTCGGTATCGAGACTCCTTTATTTCGTGGTGTTGTGAATAAAGTGGAAGCCTATCGTCAAAATAGCGTACATAAAATTAGCATTGAAGGCATTAGCGCATCCTCACTCTGGGATGTGAAAAAGCGCAAGCGTACTTTTCCCGAGCCGACACAGACCTATGAGCAATTGCTCACCAAGGTGATCGAGGATTATCCTGGCAGTGAGGTTGAATTTCATACGGGAGCGGATAAAGAGATTGGCGATGCGACCTTGCAATATGAGGAAACGGATTGGGAGCTGAGTAAACGGCTAGCCAGCACATTACAGTCGGTTATCGTTTGTGATATGCTAAAATCCGTAAAGCCGTATCTGCATTTTGGTCTGCCTGAGGGTAAGGAAGTTATGGTACCGGACACTACACCATATACTGCGCATAAGGATCTAGCAGCATATCAGCGAGCTGTGGCGACTGGAGCAGAGCTGCATGATACGGACTTTTTTCGGTATGAATTGCAATATAATGAGCCATTAGCGATTGGCGATCGAGTCCGTTTCCGAGATAAGCAGCTAGTCGTCAAAGAGCTACACGCTCATATGGAAAAGGGAGAGCTGTTATTCAATTATGTGCTCGCTCGCGAATCAGGTGTGCGGCATCCTGTCATTTTGAATGCAAAAGCTGTTGGCGTATCCCTTGAAGGAACCGTACTGGAGGTACGCGGCGAAGAGGTGAAGCTCAAGCTGGATGTGGATCAGGACGATGGCAAAGCCGATCCACACTGGTATCCATTTGCTCCACCGACTGGAAGTCCCATGTACAGCATGCCACAGGTCGGTACAAAAGCAAGTCTGTACCATCCAGATGGTAGTGGCTTACATGCTCAAGTGCTAGGCTCCGTACGCACGAACGGCGCAACTGCGCCAAAAACGAGAGACCCGAATACGCGTTACTATGGTAGTGAGCATGGTAGCGAATTGAAGATCGCACCAGATCATGTTCACTTTTACGGCAATCCAGAGGGCACGCTGTCGATTAGCCTGCAAGACGGCGTCGGTGTGGTCATCCGTAGTCCAAAAAAGCTAACCATTACCGGTAAGGAAGATATCGTACTCAAAAGTAAAAAGAAGGTCATCCTGAACGCCGCCGAGATGATCATGGCGTACAAAACAGGAGCATCGTCCGGTATCGCTGTGGAGGGCGAATACCACGTGCTCGGTCAAAATGTATGGGCAGATGGTAGAGATCGTACGGCATACGCTGCCTATGATGATGCACCCAAGGAAGGCACGCCGCCACCACCGCCCGATCCACCTAAGCCATTCGATTGGGGCAAGCTCGGCCGCAACGTACTGGGCGGACTCGCTATCGTTGTCGGCGTAGCCGCCCTGGCAGCCTTCACCGTTGCCACGCTAGGTGCCGGCCCGCTCATCGTCGGCGCTGTCGCCGTTGGCGCAGTAGCCGCAGGCGGAATCGCCGTCGGCGTCCAAGCCGCATCCGATATCGCCCGAGGGGAAGTGAGCGACTTCGGGGAATACGCGACGACCGCATTGCGGGAGTCGTTCATCGGAGCCGTGACGGGAGCGATCTTTGGACCGCTAGGAGCGGGTGGGGCGATTGCGAGTAAGATGGCACTAGGTGCAGCGGAGAATGCCATATCCGACGTTGCCAGTCAGATGTTGCAAGGAAAAAGCCTATCCGAGCTCGATTGGAAATCTGTCGGCTTGAGCGCAGGTCTTGGCGCTGTTACAGTCGGCGTGGTGAATTCCAAAGCCGGTAAAGCAATTGGTGGCATGGTTGGCGAAGGCGTCCAGAAAGTGACACCCAAAGCCATCCAAAATGGTGTCAAAGCCGCAGGCGAAGGCTTCAGCAAAGCCGTCAACCAGATCGGCGAATCCGGCAGCAAGCTAGGCCAAAAGATAAGCGGTAGCCTAGGCAGTCCACAATTAGCAACTCCAAACGGTGGCATGCATATGGATATGGGTAGTGCCAATGCCAACAGGATGGAGAGCAGAAGCATACCGGAGACGGAAGTACAGCGGAATTATAATAAGGCGATGAAAGAAGCGGAAGCTACACAGCAATTAAATAAAAGTGGTTTGACATCGTATCAAGAAAAATACTATAGAAGTAAAATTGATGAAGCAGAAGCAAGTGGCAATAAACAAGCAGCAAATGATGCGCGATACGAACGTTATAAAGAAAAACAAAATAATCTAGGCAAAAAAGCAAAAGAAAGAGAAGAATGGAATACAGATCAGCAGCGCTTAGATAATAATAGAAAACGAGGTAGAGTTGAGGAAGAAAAAGGACGTAAGTCTTTAGAGAATCATTTAAATCGAAAACTTGAAGATAACAATGCAGGTACGGTGAGAACGCATACCTCTACTGAAGGTCATGTGACTCGTCCAGATAGTATTGGTTATAATGATAAAGGTGAAATTGATATTGTACATGATCATAAGCATAAAACTGGAGGCAATGATCAAACTGTTCACAATGATAGCCAAATGAGGGCAGAAAGAGAAATGATTGAGGATAAACAAAATGGTAGACATATTGTTACCATATCCAGTGATAAAGTCAATTTAGCTGCTATTCCTCCTGAACCCCGTCCAAGTGGACCATTAGCATCAAAAAGTGAAATCTTTTTTACAGACACTACAACTGGAGAGATTACACATGTTTGGGTAGCTAATCCTCGTTTACCTGGTGGGGGAAGATGGAAACCCGTAACGAATGGAGGTATATAATGAAGCCTGATTTTTTCTCAATAAGCATGTTCCCAACAAATACTTTAGAAGAACTAGACACATTGAAAAAATTTCTAAGTATTTTTGAAGAAATTGAAAAGTATACTCCAACCTACTGGGGAAATGATGAACGTGTTAAACTAAACTACAGTAAAGAAGATATTATTCAGGCTGTTCAAGAAAAGAAGCTATCTGAGCTTTATCTTGGGCGTGATAAAGTAAATAAGTATGAGTTAAATATCGATATAAACGCTAATCCAAGAGCATTTTTTAGATTGGAATGTAAATCTTTATCTACCAAAAATTATGAGAGCTTCTTAAACCTTTCCGATCAGCTTGCTGCTATTCTAAAGCCTTCTTTTGGTATAACCCATCTATTTTGGCCTGTCTCTTATCCATGGACGAATGATGATGAGCGAACACATATATGGATGGATACTTGTGCATTACCGACTCCAGTAGAATATTTCAAAAATGGTCCACTTGGTGTTGGAGCTAGAACGTATATATCCGGTTTGTGTTTGGAAATGTTTGGTCAAGATTTTATTTTGAATAGTCCAGGTAAAGCGGAGTTGCTGGATTGGGGAGGAGTACATTTGGACATAGTCGAATCTCCATTCCATACGAATAGCGAACAATTGCTTAACGCATGGGTGAAGATGATGACTTATTTACAACCTTCTGGGTGTATTGCAGAACATCACTTTGATGATGATCAAATGGGCGTGAGTTTTTCACCAGGCAAACAATGGGAACAAAAGCTTCGTCATTGACTATTTAAGGCTGAAATGGTGGGAGAAACATGACAAAAGTAATTAATAACAGAAAAGAATTCAATACCATTATTGATCAAGCAAAAATAAATGATGAACTTATTGATAATATTAGCATTCAAGTAGCGGATCTTTCTCTTTGCGATCTCTCTTACATTACAGCAGATCGTTTGTTTGCAGAAAATATTAATTTTAAAGGTTCAATATTTACAGGGATTTCATTGCGGGATTGTAGCTTTCTTTCTTGTGATTTTATAAGTGCAAATTTTGAGAATGTAGATTTAGCTGATTGTGTATATAGTGAATGTATTTTCATGAAAGCGAATATGAATAAGATGGGATTTAAAATAAGTACTGCTATAGAAGCAAACTTCACAGAAGCTGATCTTTCATCTGCTGATTTATCTGGAAGTACATTGCTTCGTTCAAACCTCAGATCTTCGATTTTGATTAATGTTACGGCAGTAGAAGTGAATTTTGATGAAGTTAATATGGATTCGGCCACCTTAACAGAAAGTAATTTTCAAGGATCCAGCTTTATTAAAGCAAAGTTAAATAATGTGAACGCGCAGAAAACAAACTTTACTGAAGCAGATTGTCGAGACTGTGATTTCTCAAATGCAGATTTAAGAGGAGCGAATTTCACCAATGCTAATCTTCAAAATACCACATGGAAAGATGCACAAATTGAAGGTGCGATTTTTGATGAAGGCATTCTTCCTATGATCGAAAAACATCTTTAGTAATAAGGCTTTTCATAAGTATCGCAAATGAAGCGCGAATATATAGCTTATTCAAAATAGAAGATGGGTGATTATCAGTATCTACTCATCTTCTATTTTTAAATAAGAAAGCTAAAACTCTGGATTATTAACAGAACGAATCTACATATAAAAGGTACAGCAAAGAAGCATACTCTCGTATTATCAAAAGCAAGTATTATCTTATGGTCATGGATAATCATTTACGAAAAGAGTGATCGAATTGAAAATATGGACGATGCGTGTAAACATGGATTATAAGCAAGTCAATATTAAGAATCCTTTAGATTTGGAAAATATGGAGCGAACAGGCAGGGGAGAAGCTCTATGTAAAGATTGGCATCCGATTGAGCTCGTCACTTACAAGGAAGGTCATCACGGGGATGTACTAACCTTTAAAGGTGAATCTCTTGATCTTATTGTTAATCGTGTTGTAAAAGAGAAAATACAACCTCTCATCGCTAATGATGCTGAATTTCTAGAACTGCGCTATCAGAATCAAGATTATTATCTGATCAATGTCACGAATGTATTGGAATGTATCGATTATGAACAATCTGTTCCTAATAATCATGGTGGCTTTAAGGAGAAAGTCTTTATACCCGATAAAGTTCATAATCAACCGATATTTAAAACAGTCAATACTAAGCATAATCTAGGTGATTTTCCTATCGTCTCAGTAACCACGTATGTGTCGGATGAATTAAAACAAGCCATCGAACAAGCCGGATTACAAGGATTCGACTTTACGATCGCCTGGACAGACAGTACCGAGCCGATCGTGGAACATAACCCACGCATTCGTGCTACGTCCCGTAAAGATGTAGAAGCACATATCGAACAACACTACGGTCGCATCATCGGCTGTATTTCCGGTGCCAGCAATGATGCAGGCGATGCAGAAATTTATCTAGCTGCACCAGGAAGACAGCTCCCTTTTCAAACACTCGTCACCTACGATAACAGCTTCTGGCGTGGCATGATCCCTGCTGGACATGATACGGGGTATGCCGAACTGGTCGTGCATCTCCCACCAGATGCCCAGTTGACCGAGCATAACTGGGAACACTCACCATATGCATGGGTCGTGCGCATGCTACGCCATTTCGGCAGCGAGATTATGCAACGCGGATACTGGATCGGGCAATGGCTCGTGTATCCTCACCAAAACGAAGACGATCTATCGGATAGTTATCGGGAAATGTTCTCGTTGAATGGACTGCCTGCGCATACGACATTGCTTCCTTACGATACGAACACCGATTACTGTGGCGTGATGGTCGTTCCCCCATATCCGGGCAGTACGGAAGCATTCAAAATGACGTATCGAGATGAAGGCGTAGCCGATCCAGAGGAATGGCCGATTTATTTTCAGACATTATTGCCGCTGTATGCCGAAGAAATCCAATATTATTTCTCCAATGGACAAGAAAAAACAGTAGAGAAGCTAATGAGCAGAGGCGTCGATACACTCTTTGATCTCCGTCGTCAGCGTTTAATTTAAGTGGCTAAGGTGTCTACAACCAAATGGTGTAGGCACCTTATTTGAATAGAATAGAAAAGCGATGCAATTCATGTCCATCAAAGTCAACCTACGTTGCGATAGCTGAGAATGTAGGAAGAATAATGTCTCTGGTTCTACAATAAAAAACTTTGCCAATTAAAACAAAAAGGAGACCTATAGATGAAAATCAATGATCCTATATTTGGCGAGCTAACCTATGAATATGGTTGGACTCGCGAAATAGAGCTAGATTTCCTTGAAAAAAGAAACATAATTACATTAATAGTCGATGGAGACGAAGATGGTAGATTTGCTGAGGATCAATATGTCGCATATCAAACATGTTTAGAGAATTGGCACCAATTACAAAGCCATGTATTGCAGTCGCTGCTACAGTATTACCAGCAAAAAAGACAGGAATTAGGATACGATACAGCTATCAATGCTGACTATCCGGCAATTGAAGGGATCGAACAAATAAGAAGCATGGTTACTTTAGAGGCTATAGTTGTTCCATATGGTAATATTTATGCAGAACGCGATATTGGACTATTATTTACCTGCACATAGGATATAGAAAATGGGGTGGGTATCGGTCTGCTAAATGAAAGAGTAACAGAAGTAGGATATCAGGATATTATAATTTGACATCCTTCAGCATTTACAAATAAGCAAAGATAGGTGGCTTGGATCGTATGAGTTCTAGAGAAAATCAAGTAATCATCAAAGAAATTATAGAAATTGCTAGAACTTTAAATAACCCCATTCCTAAGGAAAAGCCATTAGATATTATAACGATAAGCAATGCTGAACGTATACTACACTATGCTTTTGATGAAGTGTACGGCGAAGATGAATACACATGGTCAGATATTAGACAATTGGAAACTTCCGAGCTCAGAAGAAAACTTTATGAAATAACGACTCCTTCTAAGCTAGAAGGTTTAGAAGATTTGACAGAATATATAGCTGATCATCTCAGGAAAAGTATTCCAGAACAATACAGCGATTTTTTTGAGGTTATTGTTGTCGATTTGAAAAACTGTGCGATCAATCGTATTGTTACTGGTAAGATAAGTAATTTTTATGAGATCATATTACATATATATAAATCAGGTGGGTTACCCTGTGGCTGGCAAGGAAATTATCCTGATGAAGGAAAAATTATTGCCTACTATAATTGACGTGAAGTTCAAACATCAATTAAATCAAGCACTTCAAAATGGACAATCGCTGTACGATACTTCGATTAATCGGCAAAAAGAAGTTCTAAAAGCCTTAAATAAGAATACAGAGCAAATCGTAAAATTATGCCAGGAAATACACCCTACTGTAATGACAGAAATTAAATTAATTAATAATGTATCCACCAATCAATTCAAAGCGGACTACCAGTATGATCTAATCTATTCAAATGATCCTGTAAAAGATGCAGACGATGTTGCAGAAGAATGGTTTGAAGCGTTGCGAGTCAAATGAAAGGATGATTATATGATGGCTCAACCTAACATTCTAACTAAAGATGAGGTCATGACTCAAGGAACAGAGTTTACAGATAATGTATGTTACTCTGGTCTGTCAGGACAGGAACTATATAATCGACCTGTAGAAGAAGGTGGAGAGCCAATATCAGGATTGGTATATGAAAAAAATAGAGATGGAAATATAGCATATTATGCTCATTATATTAATGGAATCGAAGAAGGAGAATATGTAGAGTTTTTTGATAATGGATTACCAGTCTTATATCGCCAAATGATCAAAGGTACTGTTTATGGGATGTACATTTCATGGCATGAAAATAAACGAGTCAAAATCATTGCACAATACAGACATGGCTTCAAAACGAGTTATAAAGAGTGGGATAAATCTGGGATCATCATAAAGGAAAAGGTAGAGCTAAGCTCATTTGAAAAAGAAATGATTGAAAAGTACGATAACTGGTCTAGGCAAAATTAATTGCGCATATGTGACTAATAAAGCTTTGCGAAAATATATTACAGAAACCCATTTTATAAAGACGAAGCTGTACTATCAAGAAGTGCTGAAGAAACGAGGTTCGTTTGAACTACTCTATATACTCAAAAAAGATAGTAAACCATAAAATGAGTTCACCCCTCATCTTTTCAATCTCGCATTCACTAGCTGATCAGCCTGTCTTGTCGTTTCAGGCAGTCGATATTTCGTCGCTAGTTGCAATACGATTTGATTGGCAGTTGGGAGTGATATTTTATGCCCAACGGAGACAAAGATAGGTTTCACGTTCGTCTGGGTGCGCAACACATTTCCGATGATTTCAGTTTGATCTATGAGCGGACTGGAACTACCACGCTCTGGTGAAGGCTCTATATATTCGCCACATAGTCTCGTTTTCCCACAGCCAATCGTAGGAATATCATATAGAACTCCAAGATGGCAGGCAAGCCCAAAACGACGAGGATGGGCTACGCCTTGCCCATCACAAACGACGAGTTGGGGAACCGTTTTGATTTGCGAAAATGCTTTGGCGACTGGAGGCAATTCGCGAAAAGAGAACAGTCCAGGTATATACGGAAATGAAGCATCATCTTCTACAACAACGGATTCGGTGACATCCAATGAACGCATATCCAAAATAACGATACCTGCAATCAAGGTATTATTGTATTTGCTGTAAGCGACATCGACCCCTGCGACATAGTCGATAGTAAGAAATTCATCGGACGAAATGACTTTTTTAGCTAGATGAGTTTGTAACTGAATAGCTTCCTGCTCAGTTAAATTCCAGACATGTTCAAAGCTAGGTTTCATCGTGAATAGCTCCTATCGATATGAATAATATGTGTATAGTCATTTTAGCAAAAATAACAATCTTCTTTACATATAGATGTATAGTCTCTTTATAAATGACACGGAGTTTAATAAATCCTAGATTAACTAACTTTGAGGTGGGAATATGAAACCAAATGAAATGTTAGATCATGTATGCAGTTCCATATCAGTCCCATATAGAAATTACGATTGGAGGTATTCCAAGACAAGTCATTGGATGACAAAAAAAGATAAGAACTTCATGTACAAAGTATTCTTTTATACTAGCTTAAATAATATTTCTGATAAAAATGTGGTCTTTTATGGCGAGTTTGCAATAATTTCATTAAAAACTAAAAATAAAATATTTAACATTAATTCTCGTCAATGTAATATGCCTAATGGCAAATTACATTGGAATATAGCGAATAAAGAAGATTCACATCAAGCAGTTATTGAATTTACAGATTGGCTAGATCGGGTATGCATGCCTATTATAGAAAAGTGTACTAATGATTTAGATAATTTTGTAGACGAAGTTACTACAAGTGGGTTTTATCCACCTAAAGGTTATATAGTCGATATCGCATTCATTTTATGCTATGGTTCACGGGAATTAGCAGAAAAAGCTAGTAATAAATACTACAGAAGCCTAGAAGAAAAAATCCAAAAGGAATTTAGAGATAATTATAATAGTTTAAATTTAGGAAATGAAGCTGCCAGTTCCTATGGTAAAAATATGATGCGGAATTATTCGAATTTTAGAACAATAATAGAAAACAAAATAAAGGTGGATTTTTAATATACAAGATTATTTTTTATAGTTGTAAATAATTGATTATAAGTTATGACTTACAATAACTCACGGTAGCTTGATTTTTAAAACAGCAACTTAATATCGGCGTAATTAAGTTGCTGTTTTCAATACAAAGTATACATAAATGGAGCATATTGATTTCAATCATTATAACAACAACATTAACGTTTAAATATTTACTAATTTCCGAAAATAATTTCATGTTCAGTTCACTCAATGTTTAACAAAACGATTATTAACAGGGAAAATAGACTTTTTATATAGCGATTAAGAGGAGTGATTCAATTGAAAATATGGACAATACATGTAAGTGATGATTACCAAAAAGTAAATACTAAAAATTCTTCTGACTTAGAAAGTATCAAAAAAGCTGGTCGGGGTAATTCCTTATTAGCAGATTGGCAACCAATTGAGTTGATTACCTACCAGGAAGGTGATTCCGGAGATGTACTAATTTTTCAAGGCGGCTCCCTTGCCTTAATTGTGAATCGTTTCGTAAAAGACATAATCCAACCGCTGGTTGCTAATGAAGCAGAATTTTTAGAATTACATTATCAGAATCAAGATTATTATCTCATCAATGTTACGAATGTAGTAGAGTGTATCGATTATGAAAAATCCGTCCCTAATGATTATGGTAGCTTCGACGACGAAGTTTTTTTACCTGATAAAGTTCAGAATCAATCGGTATTCAAAACGGTAAATACTAAGCATAATCTAGGTGATTTCCCTATTGTTTCGGTAACCACATATGTATCCGATGAGTTAAAACAAGCTATCGAACAAGCAGAAATAAAAGGCATCTATTTTAGACTCGCCTGGACAGATAGTACCGAGCCGATTGTCGAACATAACCCACGCATTCGTGCTACATCCCGTAAAGACATAGAAGCACATATCGAACAACACTACGGTCGCATCACAGGCTGTATCTCCGGCGCCAGCAATAATGCAGGCGATGCAGAAATCTATCTGGCTGCACCAGGGAGCCATCTACCTTTTCAAACACTCGTCACCTATGGCAATAGCTTCTGGCGCGGAATGATCCCTGCTGGACATAATACGGGTTATGCCGAGTTGGTTGTACATCTTCCTCCAGATGCCCAACTGACAGCAGAACAATGGGAACAATCACCGTATGCCTGGGTTGTCCGCATGCTACGCCATTTCGGCAGCGAGATTATGCAACGTGGATACTGGATTGGGCAATGGCTCGTGTATCCTCACCAAAACGAAGACAATCTATCCGATAGCTATCGGGAAATGTTCTCGTTAAATG
The DNA here is from genome assembly GCF_014645615.1 of Paenibacillus hunanensis. Lineage (GTDB taxonomy): Bacteria > Bacillota > Bacilli > Paenibacillales > Paenibacillaceae > Saccharibacillus > Saccharibacillus hunanensis. The sequence continues at coordinate 120,262 of NZ_BMMB01000004.1, forward strand.
GACTGCCTGCGCATACCACATTGATTCCTTACGACACGAACACGGATTACTGCGGTGTGATGGTGGTTCCACCATATCCGGGCAGTGCGGAAGCATTTAAAATGACGTACCGAGATGAAGGCGTAGCTGATCCAGAGGAATGGCCGATTTATTTCCAGACGTTATTGCCGCTGTACGCAGAAGAAATCAAATATTACTTCGTCAATGGACAAGAGAAGACGGTAGAGCAGTTGATGAGTAGAGGCATCGATGCACTCTTTGATCTGCGTCGTGAGCGTTTAATTTAAGTGGATAAGGTGTCTACAGCCAAATGGTGAAGGCACCTTATTTGAATAGAAAAGCAATGCAATTCATGCCTATTAAAGTAAACCTAAGCTGCGATAGCTGAGAATGTAGGAAGAATAATGCTCTGGTTTTACAATAAAAAAATTCGTCAATTAAAACAAAAAGGAGACCTGTAGATGAAAACCAATGATCCTATATTTGGCGAGCTAACCTATGGATATGGTTGGACTCGCGAAGTAGAGCTAGATTTCTTTGAAAAAAGAAACATAATTACATTAATAGTCGATGGAGACGAAGAGGGTAGATTTGATCAGGATCAATATATCGCATATCAAACATATTTAGAGAATTGGCACCAATTACAAAGCCATGTATTGCAGTCGCTGCTACAGTATTACCAGCAAAAAAAACAGGAATTAGGATACGATATAGCTATTAATGCTGACTATCCGGCAATTGAAGGGATCGAACAAATAAGAAGCATGGTTACTTTAGAGGCCATAGCTGTTCCATATGGTGATATTCATAAAGAACGCAATATTGGACTATTATTTACCTGCACATGGGATCCAGAAAATGGGGTAGGTGTCCGGCTGTTAAATGAAGGAGTAGCAGAGGTTGGATATCAGGATGCTACCATTTGAATTTATTTTACTCAACGCATATAGTTGTTTTTGCGTTGCTTAATTTCCCTATAAGCTTCCTAAGTCTATTTCAATATATAAAAAAATTGAACAAAAAAGGCTTCAATAAAAATATTCAAACGGTGGAGAATTCGACATGAAAACATGGAGTAAACGAGAATGGATCACGTATATTATTGAATACATAGCATTCGATAAAAGCATTCAAAGTCTGAATATCGATCACATTGATTTAAGTAGAGTGGACTTTTCTGAATTGAGAGCAGACGGCCTATCCGCTGTGAAAACTAATTTAGAAGCAGCTTTGTTTATTAATTGCTCTTTACTTGATTGTGATTTTTCAGAAGCTAACTTGAAGAACGCGGATTTCTCTTATTCTGATCTAGCGGACTGTCAATTTAATGACACCAACCTGCATGCTGCTAATATGTTGAGTAGTAAAATCAATATAAGTATGGGCTTTCATACTTGCTTTGACCAGGCCAACCTTTCAAATGCTGAACTGATCGGCAGTTCATTTAACTTTTCTACGTTCCGTTTTGCTAATTTGTCTGGAGTATTTGCCCAAAAGGCGAGTTTTATTAATGTTGATTTAACGGGTGCTATTCTAAAAAATGGGAACTTCGAAGGCGCAGATTTTACGAATGCCATCTTAAAAGATGTGGATTGGACAGGAGCAGAAATCCCCAATGCCATATTTGATCCAAACATAGCAGCTCTTATTTCAGAAAACAAAAATATATAATTCAAAAACAGTACCTTCATCATCCCCATGAAAGTACTGTTTTTATTATAAATTCTGCATCGTAATTATTAAAACGATATCCGACTAAAAATAGGAATACCTAATTTATAAATTTAAAGTTAAAAAATTCCATATTAATACCGATATAATTATCAATGGAAATAGAGCAATTAGGTTGCTCATCCTTTGATTGTTTGATGTAAGGGGGAACGTTATGCATCGTTATCGCCAATTTGCTTATACAGCAGCAATAGGGATACTTATGAATTACCTACTACTAATCATCTTTCGACAGAATGACAATGTACTTACATGGCTGACACCAATTCTAAATATGATTGCGCCATTACTCACAACAGCCATTCTGTCTATAGTCACCTATCGTTGCCGGGGAGAAAGTCGAATATTTTGGGGTCTGCTAACGGCCAGTCATCTGTGCTATGGCTTTTCCATTGTAGCTTCTTCCATCCTTCACATGAATCCATCGCTTGTATCCTCGATATTCAGCTTCTCTGACTTTTTCTGGATGCTCCATAATCTTTTTATTTTCGTAGCTTTATTACTACTCGGACAACGTAGCCTGCGAGGGCTAGGTAAAATTCAATTTTTGCTGGATACGTCCATTTTCATGCTAACCGTGGTGGCGATCAGCTGGGCGCTTATCGTGGAGCCGATCATGTGGCGAAGCATCAATGAAAATGGTGGCAACTGGGCCTATTTGCTTGTGAATTTGAGTTATCCGCTAGTCGAGCTGGTGCTAATCTTTATGCTCGTACTCCTATTGTTCGTGCGAGTAGATCGACAGCATAATCGAGTTGGCTGGTTGCTTATGTGGTCATTACTCGTTTTTGCAGCAGCAGATATGAGCTACTTTTATATGCTAGAGCACAATATGTATCGTATGGGCAGCCTGATTGATCCATTATGGAGCGCTTCTTTATTATTGTCTGCACTAGCAGGGCTTGAATTTTTAAAGCAGCCGCCTTCCCAGGAAGTATTGCCTGTAGCCTATGCTTCTCATGCCAGAGGATGGGTCAAGCGTGTTCTGCCCTATGTTAGCGTAACTGTACTATTATTTTTCGTCATTCCACGGCAATTTTCATCCTTCGATATGCTGCTACTCAGCTGTATGCTCGGCATCTTATTGCTTTCGATCCGTCAGTTATTATCTCTCTCTGAAAATGATACCCTGCTACTTCGTCTGCGGCAGCTGCTACGGTTAAGCGACCATGCTGCACGGCATGATGAGCTTACTGGACTGCCTAACCGTCGTCAATTTTATGAGCAATTGCAACGACGAATAGAAGCAGCAGAGGATAAGCATGAGCTGGCTGTGCTATTCTTCGATTTTGATCGCTTCAAGTACATTAATGACAGCCTGGGACATGCGGCTGGAGATCGCGTATTACAAATGGCAGCGGAGCGCTTCCGCAGTCATTTATCGGATGAACTCATGCTTGCGCGTCTGGGTGGAGATGAATTCATTTTATTGCTTGATCCGATGCAGGATCATACGCATGTGGAGCGTGTCGTCGATAAGATCAGGCACTGCTTACAGGAGCCGCTTGATATGAATGGACATCCACTCTATATCTCAGTAAGCATCGGGGTAGCGATCTATCCGCAGGATGGATTAACGCTCGATGAGCTAGTGAAAAATGCAGATGCAGCGATGTATGAAGCCAAGAAGAACGCAAGGCAGGAAGCCGTCTATTTTACCAATGCGATCGGTGCGCATTATGAAAACCGCTTAGGTCTGGAAAGCTCTCTGCGCGGTGCATTATGTCGCCAGGAGCTGGAGCTATATTACCAGTATCAGGTGAGATTGGATAATGGACAGATTGAGGGGATGGAGGCGCTACTGCGCTGGAAGCATCCTGAGCTTGGATTTATTTCACCTCTTGATTTTATTCCGATTGCCGAAGAAACGGGTCTGATCATTCCGATTGGGGAATGGGTATTACGCTCAGCATGCGAGCAGCAACGCATCTGGAAAGAGCAGGGCTATGGTGATTTTCGTATGAGTGTGAACGTATCGCCTTATCAATTTCATGATGATCAGCTAGCTGACCGCTTCCTAGAAATTATTGCTGAAACTGGAATTGAGCCTACGCAACTTGTAATAGAAATTACAGAGTCACTTGCAATTCATAATGTAGAACGTGTCATTGTCCAGCTGGATAAGCTGCGTGAATGTGGGGTGCAGCTAGCGATTGACGACTTCGGCAGTGGTTATGCATCGCTTGCTTATGTGAAGCAGCTACGTCCATCGATTTTGAAAATTGATCGTAGCTTTGTTTGTTGTATTGATGATATGGATGAAGATTGTCGTATGGCAGGAGCGATTGTTGCACTTGGTAAAGCGCTGCATATTCATGTGCTCGCTGAGGGTGTGGAGACTGAGGCGCAGCTGCAATTTTTGAAAGAAACCGGCTGCGATGAAATTCAAGGCTACTATGTGAATCGTCCAATGCCAGCATCCGAGATCAGTCAGCAGCTTGAATCCGCAGGCAATTCATTTTATATCGTTAAAAGCTTGCTGGATAATCTTGACCGCGCCAAGTCGTAACTGCAAGTTGTAATTAAATGGTTTCATTATGATCTTCGTTATATGTCTCCATATTGGATCACTTTATTTGCATCATTTTATGAGGATAGATTAAAAACAGGGCTAGATTGTAAACGTCATGTTAGCCCTGTTTTAACACAACATTATCGCGGAAAACGGCGTATTTTCGCGGCTCATCCGCTTTTCCATTACGATCGACGAGAAACGGTGCATACGGAAGGAAAAGCGGTAGGATAGTGAACCTATACATGAATAGAGCGGAATAATGACAGTTTATTGCAAACCATTGCGACTTATTGCAGAATACGACGATTCGGCAAGTTGTTTAGCAACAAGCCGTCCGTGGTATAATAGATACAGATTTAAATTCTAACACCAGAAAGGATCAGGATACCATGTGTCCCCGAAGGATGATTTCCCAAAGGACGATTTGGAAACGTTATGATCTCTCCTATACTTAGCTCCTCCGTAGTGTAGTGCCCAACCTATTGGCCTATATCTTACGGAAAAGGAGCAGCACGTATGCGAAGGATGAAGTCCTCCAGGTGCACCTCCCGTAAGAACAGGTCATTAAAGACCACACTTACGAGAAAAAGAGGGAACCTGTATGAGGAAGAGAACAAATGACAATTGGAAGGTTGCAGCAAAGCAAGTAGCTGCAATATTGATCGGTACGTTTATTCTTGCGTTTGCTTATTATCACATTAATTTTCATAACAATCTGTCGGAAGGCGGATTTGTTGGTCTGGCATTGCTGGGCAAATATTTGTTTGGCTGGTCGCCAGCATGGAGTACGCTTGTACTCGATATTCCAGTAATTATGATTGCCTGGTGGCTAAAAGGACACCGCTTTATGATCATGACCATGATCGGAGCGGGTGCGTTTTCGCTGTTCTATGCAGGGTTTGAGCAATTATCGCCGTTTGTCGTGGACTTGCACGGAAGCCTGTTAGCAGCCGCTGTAGTGTCGGGTATTTTAACTGGACTTGGCGCTGGAATTGTTCTCCGTTATGGAGGGGCCACGGGAGGCGACGATGTATTATCCCGCTTGATCAGTGACTGGAAAGGCTGGAAGATCGGTAATGTGTTTATTGTTGGAGATGCGATCGTTCTTGGTCTTTGCCTCATCTTCCTGCCATTTAAGGAAACGATGTTTACGATGTTAGCTGTATGGTTGGCAGGTAAAATGATCACCTGGACAGTAACGGTAGAGCTGAGAATGCCATTTACCGTTCGTAAGGTAAAAGATGCAGCTACAGCTGTAAAAGTACCAGCAGCGTCAACGCTGCCACGTTCGTCCTGATATGCTATTAGCGATTCAGGATACTAAAATTGTAAATGGATGTGTGGAACATTTGATTGATGTGACCAGATGGACAAGATTCTCATCAGCTCAAGCGCATGAGCGATGTATCGAATACACTGAATTACCAATAAGGGCGTGCTGTATCGGATTCCTCCGTACAGCGCGCCTTTATTGTATTTGCGATGGAATCAGCGGATGTAGCAAGCCACGGCATACAAAATAGACTATGAATAGATAGGAGCGTATTCATGCTTGTACCAAGCTACTCCTTATACAGTCATAGTCTATTGAATGAGTCGGAATTTATTTGCCAAAATGATTGGAAGTAAAATACCATTTGCTAGGCAACTAGGCAACTAGGCAACTAGGCAACTAGGCAACTAGGCAACTAGGCAACTAGGCAACTAGGCAACTAGGCAACTAGGCAACTAGGCAACTAGGCAATCTGCTTTTTACGCTTCTCCACCATATAATAGCTGAGTACAGCGCCGCCTGTACCGATCGCAGCCAGTACACCGCCTACGAGTGGTACATACACGAGTCCAGCATGAGTAATGACCACACCACCAATAAAGGCACCTGCCGCATTGCCAAGATTGAGCGCAGAGTGGCTGGAGGTTGCAGCAAGTCGTGGTGCTTCGTGCGCCAGATTCATAATGCGTAGCTGAATTCCTGGCATAATACCAAATGCCGCCATTCCCCATAAGAAAATAACGATCAATGTAAGTACGGGCCAATGCAATACACCGGACAGAATGAATAGCAGCACCGACAATAAGCCAAAGATCGTAATCACAGACGGCATCAGCTTCCAGTCAGCCAGACGCCCGCCGATTAGATTCCCTAGCGTTACGCCAATCCCATACATAACCAGAATCCATGTGACATTGCTTTCCTGAAATCCTGTCACATCCGTTAGCATCGGGGTAATATACGTAAATACGGTAAACAGACTACAGCAACCAAAGGCACCTGTTGCAAGAATTAGCAGTACCTGCGGATGGAACAGACTGCGAACCTCTTTGCCCAGACTGGGTTGCTCGGTTTGATGAATTTTAGGAATAAGCCAGATAATACCGATTAGCGAGATTACACCCATGACCGTGATCGCACCAAATGATGAACGCCAGCCCAGCTGCTGTCCAATCAATGTGCCAAAAGGAACACCGATAATATTAGCGATGGTCAAGCCAGCAAGCACGAGCGAGACGGCACCTGCACGTTTATCAGGACGAACCAGTCGTGCAGCGATGAGGGAACCTGTGCCCAGGAATGTACCATGAGCAAGAGCTGTCACCAATCGCGAAATCATCAGTACATTGTAGTTAGGCGCAATCGCAGCTACCAGATTACCGATAATGAAGATCGCCATCAACAGGCAGAGCAATTGCTTTTGTGCCACCCGATTGGTAGCGATTGTGAGCAGAGGCGCACCTACAGCAACACCAAGTGCATAGCCAGTAATCAGCTGTCCAGCCTGCGGAATCGTAACCTTTAGATCGCTTGCTACATTGGGCAACAGTCCCATAATGACGAACTCAGTCATGCCAATCGCAAAGGCACCTGCGGTCAGGCAGAACAGAGCCACTGGAAAGCGACCACTAGGAGTTGCTCCAGCTTCAGATATTTCTTTGTTTTGCATCGTTTCTCTCCATTTCTTATTATTTCTCTAGGTATGATATATTCATACTAACATTTCAAATTGCAAATGAACATCATTTCAAGCTCGCAATTCCGTAGGGAGTATCACGTAAAAGTGGTTGCTCTCTGTTATCGGAGGAAAGGAATATAAACATGATACATGCTAAACGCGAAAAACAGCTTAGCAAGCAAATGAGCTTTGTCCTTCGCCATCGTCCTGAAGCTTACGGTATAGTGCTTGATCCAGAGGATGGTTCGTGTTTACTACAAGAGCTTGTCCAAGCTTTATCCGTTCATGGCGATGTTGGTGAAGTGACTGAACATGAAGTGCGCGACGTTGTAGCACATTCAGACAAGCAGCGCTTTGAGATCAATGGAGAACGCATTCGGGCTCGGTACGGTCACAGTAGCCCGGAAGTACAGTATGCTGCTGCTACTCCACCTGCTGTGTTATATCATGGAACAGCGGAAGCGTTCTGGGATATCATTCATGTCGAAGGCTTGAAGCCGATGGGTAGACAATATGTACATCTGTCAGCAAGCACGGAATTTGCTGCACTCGCAGGACGACGCAAAGGTAAGCTACTCATGCTGCGAATTGATGCCGTAGCTGCTGCACAGGATGATGTTCTATTTTATGATGCAGGTCATGATGTATGGCTGGCACATCATATACCAGCAGCTTATATTCAGCGAGAGGAATCATTGTAAGGAAGCGATGCTTCTTCGCATCCTGCATATGACTAGCATTTAAAATTGTAATATAGGCAATACGCGATATTTATAGCATGTGCAGAGAGACATAGCGTATCAACATATAATATAAACATACAGATAAAAAGCAGCGGCAGGATATCCTAACCGCTGCTTTTATTTATTATCTATACACACTCAAGCGTGTGCAGGTGCAGCATCGTTCAGCTTGAATGCTTCTGCAAGCAGCTCGTAGGAACGAATACGTGCTTGATTATCATGAATCGCTGACACGATCAGCAGCTCATCTGTCTGATAATCTGCTGCGAATTGCAGAAGGCGTTCTTTGACCTGATCCGGTGTACCGACTACGCGGAAGCGGCGGCTATCGCGAATGTTAGCCAGCTCCATGTCATTGTAATGGTACTCAGCAGCTGTCTTCGCCGATGGTAAATAAGGCAATGGACGATTCTGGCGTAAAGTCAGGAAATACAAATCATTACTGCGCATCAGATATTCCGCTTCTTCCTCCGTCTCTGCGCAAGCTACCGTAATCGCTGCTAATGACTTCGGTGTAGGGGAGAGTACAGACGGTCTGAAGTTTTCTTTGTAATGTGCTACTGCATCCTCGCCACCTGTTGTTCCGAAAAATTGGGCAAAGGCATATGATGCGCCAGTCATCGCTGCCAGCTCTGCTGTACCGCCACTGGAGCCGAGCAGCCATAGCTCAGGCATCGTATCGATGCTTGGCTGAGCAGTCAGACCGGCATAGCGATGATCCGCAGGTGTAGCTTCATTAAGATAGCCGATCAGATCAACGATCTGCTGTGGATAACGATCTGCGGCATGCATGGATGGGAATTTGCCCTCCTGCATCGCGCGATTGACCAGCGGTGTACCACCTGGTGCGCGTCCTACACCAAGATCGATTCGATTAGGATGTAAAGCTTCTAGCAATCGGAAGGTTTCGGCCACTTTATAAGCGCTGTAGTGTGGAAGCATAATACCGCCTGAGCCAACACGAATACGTGATGTGTGGGCGGCAACATGCGAGATCATAATTTCCGGGCTAGAATGGGCAAGGCTTGGAAAGTCATGATGCTCTGACATCCAATAACGTGAATAACCAAGACGATCAGCTGCCTTTGCAAGCTCTAATGTGTTGTTCAACGCGTCAATCGCGTTCTGTCCTTCATTAATATGCGACTGGTCAAGAATCCCCAGCTTTAACATGATTATCACCTCAAATAAAATGGATAGCAGCGTACAGCAGCTATCCGATAGATTATAGTAATTGTTACTTTTAGATACTATGTTACTTGTATGACGTTACTAATATTATATTACAAAACGTTCCAAATGACAAAGGGAATCGCATATTGTTACATCTGGTTATACATCCATACAGCTTTACATAGTATTACAGTAGCTTTTATTCAATGATTCACAACGTTATCTATAAAATAAGCGACCCTACCTATGTCATCTACAGACACAGCAGGGTCGCTCGGATATCAATATGAACTACTCCAAATTAGCATGATTGCTAAACATCGCTTCGGTATCGCCACCACGCAGCTCCATGAGATGCAGCATCAGACCATCAAACAGTAACAGCACAGACTGCTCAAACAGTGAGCCCATCGGTTGCACAGTGCTTGTATTGCCCTTCTGCGCAGGATCTTTTGGAGCGCCAGGAACTTGCACGATTAGATTCGCTTTACGTCCAATCGACGATTCAGGGAAGATCGTTACAGCAGCAAGCTCGACTTCGGCTTGAAGCGCCTTATCTGCCATAATGTCGAGCCCTTTGGTTTCTCCTGAGCCTGAGACAATAATGAGCAGATCGCCCTTGCCTGCTTTGGGAGTGACCGTCTCGCCAACAACATAAGCATTCAGCCCTAGCTGCATTAAGCGCATAGCGAGTGCACGCGACATAAGCCCGGAACGTCCTGCGCCAGCGGTAAAAATATGACGCGACTGCAAGATGCGTTCAGCAAGCTGTTCTACCTGTTCACCTGCAATACCAGACAATGTGCCTTGTAGCTCCTGTAAAATACGTTCAAAATGCGCTGAAACCGAAACCTTTGAGGAAGGAATCTGGCTCATCATATTACGCCTGTGCAATCAGCTCGCGGAATTGCGATGCTGTTGTTGCTTTGTCATCCTGGCTTGTGATGCCGCCGCCAACGATCACCAGATCCGGGTTCGCTTGAATGACTTCTGGCATCGTTGCGAGCTTGATGCCACCGGCAACGGCTGTTTTCGCGTTTTTCACTACACTTTTGATCGTTGCGAGATCAGCAAATGGGCTTTGACCTGCTGCTTGACCGTCGTAGCCTGTATGCACGCAAATGTAATCCACGCCAAGCTCATCCAATTCTTTTGCACGAGTGGCGATATCCTGTACGTTGATCATATCAACCAGCACTTTGCGACCTTGCTTTTTCGCTTCGTCTACACAGCCTTTGATCGTCAGGTCGTTACTTGCGCCCAGTACTGTAATGATATCTGCGCCAGCTTCAGAAGCCTTCATAATCTCATAACCGCCTGCATCCATAATTTTCAGATCGGCAAGCACCTTCAGATTTGGAAAAGCTTCCTTCATTGCTTTGACAGCATGTAGTCCTTCGTTGATCACGATCGGTGTACCAATTTCTACAATATCAATAAATGGCTCCACTTCTTTGACAAGTGCGATGCCTTCCGGAATATTCACCAGATCAAGTGCGAGTTGTAGTTCCATATTCGTAATTCCTCCTGTAGTAGCCACATCTGGCATATAATGTAGTAAATCCATGCGAACAATAGGTTTAATGGTGACAATATGTTATACATAGCACCATCACGGTTGCGTTCGCTGTAGTGCTAGTATAAAGTAGAGACGTTAGTTTAAGTAAGTACGCACTTTTTTTTTACCTAGTGCCTAAAAGTATACTATGGGTCATATCAAGGGTTTTGAGCGGCACGGATATGAAATAATGGAGGAATGTATAGATGCGTGAACGTGTATTTAACTGTGAAAAGGAATTAACGCTATCCGTCATTGGAGGCAAGTGGAAGATGCTGATCCTGTGGCATCTGGGCAAAACCGGTACCAAACGCTTTGGTGAGCTAAAGTCACTTATTCCGGGTATTACGCAGCGTATGCTGGTCAGTCAGCTGCGTGAGCTAGAGGAGGATCTGATCGTGCATCGTGAGGTGTACCCGGTCGTTCCGCCCAAGGTTGAATATTCGCTTACAGAGATCGGAGAAAGCTTGATGCCGATTTTGGATGCGATGTACAGCTGGGGACAAAATTATATGAAGGTCGCTGAAATCGAGCCAGTTGAGATTAAGCCAGCGATGTGGAATTAATATTCAGTCCGCTAACAAGCGATAGGTGGTATTCAGCAGTCGTTTCCGGGTATACATGTAAGGGAGCCTGCAACGACAGGCCAGTATACGGTAGATGAGATACCATCTGCTTAATCGTTTGCTTAGGAGGAATGGATGATGAATATTACAGTTATTGGCGCCAATGGCCAAATTGGCAAGCTACTCACACAATATCTGGCACAGGAAACAGAGCACGAGGTAACCGCTGTGATTCGCAAGCCAGAGCAAGCAGAAGCATTGGAGCAGCTGGGTGCGAAGACAGCGCTGGCTGATCTGGAAGGTACAGTGGAAGACCTGACTAAAGTGGTGACTGGATCAGATGCTATCGTATTCGCAGCCGGTTCCGGCGGTAGTACAGGCGATGATAAAACGCTGCTCATTGATCTGGATGGCGCAGTGAAATGTATGGAGGCAGCCGAGCAGGCAGGCGTATCTCGCTTCGTACTGGTCAGCGCATTGTTCGCCTATGATCGTGCCAAATGGTCTCAGGAGATCAAGCCTTATTATGTAGCGAAGCATTATGCTGACCGTCTGCTGGAAGCCAGCTCGCTTGATTATACAATCGTTCGCCCGGGCGGATTGAAAAACGATCCAGGCACAGGCAGCATCCAAATTGCCGAAAAGCTATCCGATAGCGGAAGCATCCCACGCGCCGATGTCGCAAAAGTAATCGCACATCTGATCGATAACAAAAACACGTATCGCAAAGGCTACGATGTCATTTCTGGTGATCAGCCGGTAGAGGAAGCATTGAAGGGATTGTAAGGTATAGAAGGTCAGGGTTAATAGAATTGTACGGATATAATCATGAATATACGCACGCATCTAAAAGTTTAAATGATGCATATTTGTATAAATACCTTTTTAGCGTTAAGTCATCCGTAGTTATGCAGCTGCACTGCATGGCTACGGATTTATTTGTTGGCGCTTTTTCATGATAATATACGTATGAAGGTGAGCAGGCTAGGCACAATGTGAATGCTATATAGACAATTGATAGATAACCATAGGTCTGATGATAGCTGAGGGGGAGTTGGATGAAACGATGGATATGTATATTACCCATCTTGTTACTGAATTGCTTGTGTACAAGTTATACAAGTGAGGCTTCGCAGGAACACATAAATCAAAAAGCTTCGCTTACTTCGACTAATTCAATAATGAATATCATAAAATATCAACCGGATTCATATATACATATAACAGTGAGTGATAATAAAAATACTACTCTCGCGGAGTCATCTTATTCAGCTAAGCTAGTATATTCACATTCAATGTATAGCGCTGTACCGAAACAACCAAGCTACAATCAGTTGATCCTTGCAACAAAATTAGGCGAGGTAGTAAATAATTCAGAATCGATTTCTATAGCGGCTCAAGAGGATTGGACAGGAAAGACATTGGCATGGATTGTCTATATGATCGCATTGATCGTTTTACTTTATTTTTTGTACTGGCTCAGTAAACAGATCCATCGATTGATACAGCCGAGTTTTGTTGAGATACCAGCTATTCGTCAAAGAATAAGTAGTCTAAAGAGTAAGGCTTTACAACATCAGGAGCAAGCTTTCCCCTTTTTAAAATCAACACAAGGTGAAAGTAATTCCATTGCTCGTCAAGCATATGATGAATTGCAACGCTTGATTCAACAAATAGACGATATCACACTATCTGTAGCTTTAACGAAATACTCTGTGTTTCAACGCGAGCAGGTGAAGCGAATAGTGAGAGAGACGACAGCCACATTAGATCAGATTGAGCAGGATATACTTTTGTATACCTCGCATATTCAAAAAATTAACGAAGCCAAGATCTACGTGTCAGATCAGCTTCACGATCTAAAGGATAGCTTGCAACGGGCTAGACGTCGGCTACAGCAGCTACAAGCCCAAACAGGCTTTTCTCTTCAACAGGTAGATACTGCATTATTCCAAGTCCATGAACACATGGAAACGATTAAAACCTTACAACGTTACGAACCTTTGCAAGCAGCAGCATCTATGAAACAGGTAATAACTACTATGCAAGGATTAGCGTTGGACTTGAGCTACGTTCAGCAATATAGTGAAAAATGCAATCAATTTGTAGCTCATGCACAGCATAACAAGCAGCTTGCAGAGAGCTTGATCGAACAACATCAGCTTCGGATATCATATAATATCGATGATCGGGTTGCAGAAAGTACTAATCATATTCCTGAATTGCGGCAGGCAATAGAGCGTGGTGATATGATAGCAGCAAAATCATTATACAAACAGATGGAGCAACGAATAGAGCAGATAGTTTTGCACATCCAGCAATTAATTGAGAAAAAGCAACAAATTCAATACGAGCTACCTTTACTTGACGATAAAATATCTTATTTGGCAAAAGCGATAGATCAGCGTGAGCAACAGTGGAACGCTATAAAAGAACGTTATCCTATGGATATATGGAATGAGCAATATCAAAAGTTCATACACACCCAACAGGAGCTACAACAAAGTACGCAACACATCAATAAAATGAAACAGCTTATTCATCCCAACCGCCAAGCGTATGATGAAGCAGATCACCTGTTAACTACAATGAAAAGGATGATAAAGCAAGCTGAGAATGTCCTCCGTGCAAATGATGATGATTTTCATCGATGGAAGGAAGCAGAGAAACCTGTATATGAAACGTTCAATGAATGTGTATACCAGTATGAGCGTATAAACAAAATTATAAAGCAAAGCGAGATGGAATGGGGAAATCATGCTGCCTTATATCGAAAATATGAACAAATAACGAAGCAACAACAGCTATTAAAAAATACATTTCAGCAAAGCGTACTGCATATCTATCGATTGCAGGAGCAACTTGCAACGCATAAAAATTCATCGATAGCATTCCACTCTGATATACAGCGTTTAATAGAGCAAAGAGGTCGTATTCGTGCCTATGCAGGTTCACTGGCTTCAGAGCATAAACAAGCGATGTATGCTGCCCGTACATTTATGAAAAGTAGTCAAATCAAATCGTATGAGCAAGAATATCAGCTCTATATTGAACGTTATGTAGAGCTTATGCAGAGAGGTAACTATGATATAGCAGATGAGCCACTACAAAATATCCGACAAATAAATGAGCGATTACATGCTGTTGTCCAAACAGGCAAAATAGCGCAGCAGCAAAGAAAGGATCACGCTCGACAGGTTCGTTTGATTAAACAGGCTCATCGCAGATCAAGTTCAACCTCACAATCGAAAAAATCTTCTTTAATTGATGATGACGATTAATAGTAAAAAGCCCGTTTGCATCATAAGACTATGCTTCCGGCATAACCGTATGTCATCCAAACGGGCTTTTTTCATTCTAAGCTCCTATCGACTATCTTAATCACATATTCAACCTAAACTCAACTCAATCTAAATCTATTCAATCCTTACCTTTACCCTCTGGATGATTCTCATCCCATTCCTCTGCCTTGGAAGTGGCAATGGCGATCGCTCGGCCTTCCTCATAGCCTTCATCCAGCAGGGCATTGGCAATCTCCACAGCTTTATTACGCACGCGTTCATCCAGATTTTTCATTGAATCAGGGTAATCCTTTTTAGTCCACGGCATCGTAATCGCTCCTTTGTATACAGATATCGTCTACACATAAAATCCTTTGAACTAACAATACGTGTTAATCGACTCCATTCCTTACAGGGATGTCTTACCCCATATGACAGCACCGAAACGTGTGAGCGTGTGTACCTGCTGTTATACGTTCCATAACAATAAAAGATCGCTGAACATAAAAAAGGGAACAGATCGTAATCTGTTCCCTTAGCATTCAGCAATTATTGAAACAATACTTTGTACTCGCTATAGCCTTCTTCGTCCAGCTGCTCCTTTGGTACAAAACGCAGGGCGGCGGAGTTGATGCAATAACGCAAGCCGTTTGGACCCGGGCCATCGTCGAATACGTGTCCAAGATGGGAGTCAGCTTCGCGGCTACGAACCTCGGTACGTACCATAAAGTGGCTTAGATCCATATTTTCCTTCACATGGTAGTCACGGATCGGGCGGGTAAAGCTAGGCCAGCCGCAGCCAGAATCGTATTTATCTGTAGAGCTGAATAGCGGCTCGCCTGATACGATGTCTACATAGATGCCGTCGCCATGATGATCCCAGAATTCATTGTGGAATGCAGGCTCTGTACCATTTTGCTGGGTAACTTTGAACTGCATTTCGCTCAGACGCTGCTTGAGCTCCTGTTTATCGACTGGCTTCGACCAGTGCTTTTCGATAAAGGCATCGCGACCAGAGCCTTTGCGATAGCGTTTATAATGACCTGGATTCTTTTTGTGATAATCCTGATGGTACGTTTCTGCTTCATAAAATGTTTGGGCAGGCTCAATCGTCGTTGCGATCGGTTTATCAAAGCGTCCGCTTGCTTGCAGCTCTTGCTTGGTTTGCTCAGCTAGCTCACGTTGCTGTTCGTTGTGATAGAAGATCGCTGTACGATAGGATGATCCACGGTCATAAAATTGTCCACCTGCATCGGTTGGATCAATCTGCTGCCAGAACAGCTCAAGCAGCTTACTATAGGGGAAAATCGCTGGATCAAATACGATCTGTACGGCTTCCGCATGTCCGGTAGTCTCGGTGCATACTTCTTCGTACGTTGGATTTTCCGTATGTCCGCCAGTATAACCGGAACGAATACTAATGATACCTGGGAGTTCCTCAAAAGGTGTTACCATACACCAGAAACATCCTCCGGCAAACGTTGCTTTTTCATAATGAGCTTCAGTCATGTATAAGTCACTCCATTTCATCAGAGTCGTTAAATTTGAAATGCTGGATAAGCCAGTCATTTTAATATACCCGTAGCTGTGCTTCTATATTCAGTCCAGCCTTGCAGCATTTATCATAACATAACTGAACAACCTAGAGCACCCATATATCTATATATACAAGATACTGGAACACTATTATATTACATACAATGTAAAAAAGATAGGCTTTTTGGAAATGATTTGAAAATATAATCGCTTGTATTCAATAGCGATATAGATATTGATATAGATATTATGGAAAAAATAGTGTATAGTTGTGTTATTGCTTAAATATAGCTTCCAAAGGGGAGTAGCTTCTACAGTAAAGTCGTCATTACGGGATGTCATCCCCGGCTTTATTGGCAACGCATGTTGACTACGTTGTTAGCGAGACCTTTGCCTGATTTGTGAATTGGGTGAGGTCTCTTTTATTTTTAAAGATCACCATTATCCGATTCCGGTTAATGGTGATTTTTTTATGTCTGGAAGCTATAGCGTTACATTTCTGGCTGAAGCCAAACAAGTAAAGGAGTCGTCGCATGGAATTATTTACAGTAGAGTTTTGGTTGGCACTTGCTTCAATTATTATGATTGATCTGGTGCTGGCGGGGGATAATGCGATTGTCATTGGTATGGCAGCGCGTAACATTCCCAAAGAGAATCAGAAGAAGGTTATTATCTGGGGTACTGTTGGTGCAGTAATTATTCGTGCCATTGCTACATTACTCGTTGTCTACCTATTGATGCTGCCAGGTCTACATTTGATCGGTGGACTTGCACTCGTGTATATCGCTTATAAGCTGCTGATTGAGGAACAGGAAGATAATGAAGTATCCTCCAGCACCCGAATCTGGGCAGCGATTCGCACGATTATTATTGCCGATGCGATGATGGGACTGGATAATGTACTGGCTGTTGCTGGTGCGGCTCATGGTGATACACTGCTCGTTATTGTCGGTCTAGCGATCTCGATCCCGGTTATGGTATGGTGTAGTACACTAATCATGAAGCTGATGGAACGTTTCCCGTGGATCGTAGCACTGGGTTCTGCTATTCTGGCATGGACAGCAGCTCGTATGATTATGGAAGAAAGCTTCCTGTCCGGTTACTTCGCTAATTGGGCAATCAAATATGGCTTCGAATTGCTCGTGGTTATTGCTGTTGTACTGATTGGTCTGCGTCAAAAGAAAAAGAAAGCACAGGCACGTACAGCAGAAGAGCCGGCAATATAAACCCGCATTGTAAAATAGCAAAATTAGAATAAAGCAGGCTTTAACGCTATTGTAAATCAGCTAGTGCAAAATAAGCCTTATCATCATTCATCTCCACATTTATCTTCACCCCAACGGCACTTGCCTTCTTATAGGCAGTGCCGTTGTTTAGTTATGGGCGTTACGGCTTGCGTCATGCTATAATGCAGGCTAACTGTGTAGTGAGAAATACATAGGCTGTGCATGACTGCGATCATGCTCGTATCCAATATGAGTCCAATGATAAACAACAGAAGGGAAGTCCATAACGATGAGCGATTCAGAACGATCGTTGAAACGTAAACGTATAGCTATAGTCGGCCTTGGAGGTATCGCGCAAAAAGTATACATACCGCTGCTCTCAGGTCGTTCGGATGTAGAGCTGGTAGGTGTGGTCAGCCGCACCGAAGCGACAGTACAGCAGATGATGCAGAATTATCGTGTACCCAATGGTAGTACAGCGCTTGCTGATCTGGCAAAATGGGATGTAAATGCTGTTTTTGTACATAGCCCGACACCGACTCATTTTGACGTAGTTAGCGCTTGTCTGGAGCTGGGCTTGCCTGTATATGTAGATAAGCCGCTTTCTTATGATCTAGAAGAAGCGAAGCGTATGGCATCGTTGGCGGAGCAAAAGGGGCTACTGCTCGCAGTTGGGTTTAATCGCCGTTTTGCTCCTTTATATATGAATGCCTATGCGTGGTTGGCAGAAGCAGGAGGCTTTGAGCTATGTGAGGTGAGTAAGCATCGGACACGAATGCAAAGCTTGCCAGCGCGCGAAACGGTATATGATGATCTGATCCATATGCTCGATCTGCTATTGTGGTTGGGTAATGAAGGATATGACGTACTGGCACGCCAGCTGCAAAAGCAAGGCAATGGCCCTATGCTCCATGCGTCTGGCATGCTGTCGCTGGGTAGAGGGCGATATGGCCAATATAGCATGGCACGCAGTGCTGGTGCGGATATAGAAAAGCTAGTTTTGCATGGTGGTGGACGATCCGCAGAGGTCGTGAATATGGAGCAGCTGTATCTTTATGAAAAGGATGCTCTTCCGCAGCTGCAAAGTCCGGGTAGCTGGGAAGGAATTTTACAGCGTCGCGGATTCACCGGGGTAGTTGAGCATTTTCTGGATCGTTTGGATGCACCGGAGCAATGCAGCATTCGTGCCGATCTGGTGCTGGATACACATCGGCTGGTTGAACAGTTGATTGTGGATGTATAATGAGGAGCGGACAATCCGTATGAAGGAGAGAGCATAATGAGTGATTTTGATGATATGGAGATGACACGCGCCGAGATGATCAAGAAGCGCGAGGAACAGATTGTAGAGAGCTACCGTCAGGATGAGGATATGATGATTTTAGTTTTCACGCAGTGGTGTGTGAATCGTGGTCTGGATGCACGGGAGCTATATTATAGCGCGTATCCTGACCAGCTCGACAATCCGCGTCTGGAGCAGGGCATTCGTTTAACGGTGCCAAAGGAGGAGGCTGGCGAGATTCCAGATGATACCCTCTTTGGTGTATTGTCGATGTATGGGAATGACGATCTGGCTTTTGCTGTAAGTGAAGCGCTGGATGCACGTCAGAAGCTGCAACAGCGTCAGCAGATGGATGAGGAATAAGCTGGAATAAGCATGAAACGACACGAAGCCGTATCCTTTTCATCGATGATGAAAAGGATGCGGCTTCTTCATTTGGTATGGAGCGTGAGACGCTTGGAAAATGATCAGAAGCTTTACATAAAGCAAATGTATACAACGGTAAAAGTGAAATGTCATAATAGCAATAAGCTTCATATGCTGAAAGGATAGGTGAATAAGGATGAAATATGATATTTTGTATGAAGGCGCGTTTGCGATGTTGAAGGTACATATAGAACAAGGGGAGACGATCAAGGCAGAATCGGGCGCCATGGTGTCGATGTCTCCCAATGTTGAGATTAAAGGCACACTCGACGGTGGAATAATGGGCGGTCTTGGACGTATGCTGACGGGCGAGAAGTTCTTTTTCCAGGAATTGCGCTCGACGCATGGCCCAGCTGAAATTTTACTATCCCCATCCAGTATTGGTGATGTGACGGCAGTAGAGTTAGATGGATCATATAGCTTGTATGTTCAAAAGGATGGTTTTCTAGCAGGTACAGATGGGATTAAGGTCGGCACACAGATGCAAAATCTGAAAAAAGGTCTATTTTCAGGAGAAGGCTTCTTTATTATTGAAATCAGTGGTAGAGGTACCGTATTCCTGTCTTCCTATGGTTCGATTCATGCGATCAATCTGGCACAGGGTGAAGAGGTGATTGTCGACAATGCTCACCTTGTCGCATGGCCGGGTTATATGAATTATCAGATTGAAAAAGCATCAAAGGGCTGGTTGTCCACAGTGACGAGTGGAGAGGGCATTGTCTGTCGTTTCCGCGGAGAAGGTGTGATTTTGATCCAGACGCGTAATCCAGCAGGCTTTGGGAACTGGATTCGGCAGTTTGTTCCGAGCAAGTAGGGAATAAGAAGCCGTACGTGATCATATTTTAACAGTAGCGCTATTTTCGTGACGTGGTTCGTATTGAACATTTCCTATCATGTACAGATGATCTCAAGTGTACCCATGATCTCAGCATGAATCATTATCGTAGTACGCTGATTTGGTGAGTGTGTTCACAGGCGCAGGCATGGATTCAACAAGAAGGTTTCGTATAAGTATAAATGATATGAGGATGGAGCTAGGATATATGGATAAAAGGCAGTGCGGCTATTCTTTGGAGATAGCTACACTGCCTTTTTATATTTTGACGAAAAATGTAGATAAAATAATAAATCGACATCCAAACAAAGGATATACAGAGAAAAATGACGAATAATGTTTGAAGATTAAGTAATAGGGTTAAAAGTACATATTACTCCTGATTCACCTAAAAAACGAACAATTTCGACTCGAAGCTTCTCGTAAAGCGGATTTGTTCCTAAAATAATAGTTAAAATTTTTAATATTTCTATAAATATTAACTTGGCATTCGCCTATTGATATGGTTTAATAATAACAATTACGATTAAAAATTTTGTAGATAAATGTAGAATTATGATATTGGAGGAGAACCAGAATGATGAAAGCAACTGGTATTGTGAGAAAAGTGGATGAGCTTGGACGTGTCGTCATTCCAATTGAGCTTCGTCGTATTATGAATATTGATGTTAAAGATGGTCTGGAGATTTTCGTAGATAGTGATCGTATCATTCTGAAAAAATACGAGCCTTCTTGCATTTTTACTGGTGACACTGAAGATTTAGTATATTTCAAAGGCAAGCTGATCAGCCGCAGTGTAATTGAAGAGCTGAATCGTCTGCATAGCGCACAGAAGTAATCATTTTATTGTTGCTGTGTTATATGCTATCATTCTACACATTTATTTTATGGCTACACATTATGCATATAAGCAAACAGGCATATTGGTACAGCATCTGCTGCCAATATGCCTTTTCTGATTGTGGAGTAAAGCATGCTGTAATCGGATTGCGTGTGAGAGTGTATTGTAAAAGTATATTTTAATAATAGAAAAGTATTTTCTACACCTTTACCTGCATTTCACTGTATTACGTAATATGCTGCTGTTCTCGTTTCGTTAAACGGAATTCCTTTGGCGACATGCCGAAGCGCGAGCGGAACACGCGGTGGAAATAAGTATAATTAGCAAAGCCTGACGATTCCGCAACCTCCTCCAGTGGCATTGGACTGAACATAATTCGCTCCTGCGCCATATTCAAACGCACATCCAGCGCATATTGCATAATCGTCGTGTCGAATGCTTCTTTGAATAGATGCACGGCTCTAGAAATACTGATGCCGGTATGTAGCGCAACATCCTCTAATTTAAAGGCAGAAGAAGCATTTTCCTCGATGTAGCTTTTAATTTGATAAGCCAGATAAGTGCGAGGGCCACCAATCGGCTGCTCGGACAAATAGCGATCCACAGACAGGCATAATATCTTCATATAATGGCTGCAAATTTCTGGATACGGATTATCAATACGCCGTTTTTCCATCGCAATCTGACGCATCAGATCGGTAATATTGTCAGTCAGCGGAATTTTGATTTTAGCTGGACGTCCTTGCTCATGCCACCAGCGATCTGCCCACTCGCCACCGAAAAAGATATGATAATCGCCACTTTCCACAGCCTGCTTGCCCGTAGCACCCTGCGTATAATCGATTCGTAGCTCATAGGGCTCGTCTGGCCCGTACATATGCAGATCGCCTACTTCCACATCGACGAACTTCCCGTCAGATCGTAGCTGACAATTGCCTTCCGTTTGCAGACGAAATAAGTAATTTTGAATCCCATCTGGCTCATGCATATAAAAAGGTTTCCTATGAAAGGAGTAACCTGCTGTAAATACTTTACAATCTTCTCCGTGTCCTTCCATTAAACGCTCCTCATTTCAGCAACAAATTTAAATTTTGACCAAATTGTTCATGTTTTAATCATATTATTCATTTTAATTGAAACGATTTTGTAATACTATGGTTACGAGCCAAAAATAACATAAAAGGACAGCTTCTGGTTTGCATTTTAGATGCAAATGGAACTAGAACAGCAGGCTGGACCTGAAACTCGCGGACAATCGTATCGATAAGTCCATTGTACATAGGGGTTATCATGCGTTTGGTAAGCACCAAAGGAGGACTACCCGTGCAGCGAATGAAAGCCGGATTAATCGGATGTGGCAATATCAGCTCTATTTATTTTACTAATCTGAAATCAAGTCCGGTGATCGAAATTGTAGCCTGTGCCGACATGGTCAAAGAACGTGCAGAGGAACGGGCAAAAGAATTTGGTATTGAAAACGTCTTCACACCGGAAGAAATGATGAAGCAGGACGATATCGAGCTGATTATCAATCTAACGATTCCTGCCGCTCATGCTGGCATTGATCTGGCAGCTTTAGCAGCAGGCAAGCATGTATACGCTGAGAAGCCGCTAGCGGTATCACTAGATGATGGTCGTCGTACACTGGAAAAGGCAAAGGAAACAGGTAAGCGCGTAGGTAGCGCACCGGATACATTCCTCGGTGCAGGTCTTGAAACAGCGCGCAAAGCGATCGATGATGGTCTGATTGGTCGTCCGATTGCAGCATCTGCATTTATGATGGGTGCAGGGCCAGAAGGCTGGCATCCAGACCCTGAATTTTTCTACGCACCGGGTGGTGGCCCGATGTTCGATATGGGACCATATTATTTGACTGCGCTTACAAGCTTGCTTGGCTCGATGACCCGAGTTAGCTCGTCAGCAGGCATTCAGATGCCAGATCGCAAAGTTCATAGCGGGCCTAAGGCAGGCACACCGATTCGTGTGCAAACGCCGACTCACCTTGCCGGTACGATTGACTTTGAAAATGGTGTCATCGCGACAATGGTAACTAGCTTCGATATTCCAGGTGGCTCTCAGTTGCCGCGTATCGAAATCTATGGTACGGAAGGCACGCTGGATTTGCCAGATCCGAACTTTTTCGATGGTACAGTACGCTTGAAGCGTGCAGGCTCGGATACATTCGAAGAGCTTCCGCCTGTATTTGAACCGATTAGCAATGATCGTGGTAAAGGCGTTAGCGAAATGGTACAGGCTATTCGTGAAAATCGTCCGCATCGTGCAAGTGGCGAGCTGGCGTATCATGTGCTTGAAGTGATGCACGCATTCCAGCGCTCATCCCTTGAAGGCAAGCATGTGATTATTGAGAGTCGTGCAGGTTATCGTCAGGGCAATGTGTATCAATAACTCTCTATCGATAGCTTACAATAAAACTTCCTTGTACAGCTAGCATGAAGACTGCACTTAGGAATTGATTTAACGATGTGTTCAAACGTATGCACCAGGTACAGGCATCATCATATCGATCCACCAATATATCATACAGGAGTGAACAAAACGATGTTAAAAGTGGGATTGCAACTGTTTACTGTTCGTGAGGATCTGGAACGTGATTTTGAAGGTACAATCGCTAAAATTGCTGAGCTTGGATATCAGGGTGTAGAGTTTGCAGGCTTTTATGGTCGCAGCGCAGAGCAGATTAATGAGCTGTTGAAAAAGCACAATCTTGAAGTAGTAGGTTCACATACGCAATACGCTGATCTAGTCAATGATGCGCAATCGCTGATCGATTACAACAAAGCGATTGGCAATAAATATATTATCGTTCCTTATCTGTCAGAGGAGCAACGCGGCAACTGGCCAGAAATCTTCGCTAATCTGCGTAAAATTGCAGAAGTATGTAATCAAAACGGCGTCACACTGCTGTATCACAACCATGACTTTGAGCTGACTGAGAAAATTGGCGAGCATACGGTACTGGATGCGCTCTATTCCGAATTGCCTGCTGACCTGATTCAGGTAGAGCTTGATACGGCATGGGTACAATACAGCGGCTATGATGCCGTGGAATATATCGAAAAATACGCAGGTCGTTTGCCGCTGGTACACTGGAAGGACTTTAAGCGTACAGATGAAGGCATCCAAATGATGGAGCTGAACGAAGGCGAAGTTGATGTTGCACGTATCGGAGATGCTGCTGCTAAAGCTGGTGTTGAATGGATCGTGGTTGAGCAAGATAACAGCCTGCAAGCACCAATGCAAAGTATTGAGCAAAGCATAAACTGGGTAAAAAGCTACGGCGCTAAGGGAGGACTTGTGAATGTCTGAGCAGGTTCTTAATATCGGCATCATCGGCTGTGGCGGCATTGCACAGGGTAAGCATTTGCCGAGTCTTGCCAAACAGCCACTCGCACGTATCGTTGCCTTTTGCGATATCGTGGAAGAACGTGCTACTGAGGCAGCCGAGCAATACGGTGCTGAAGGAGCAAAAGTATACACCGATTACAAGCAACTGCTACAGGATAGCAGTATTGATGTGATTCATGTGTGTACACCGAATGATTCCCATGCGGTGATCAGCATCGATGCGCTGGAAGCGGGTAAGCATGTACTATGTGAAAAGCCAATGGCGAAGACGACAGAAGAGGCGCGTGCGATGGTTGAAGCTGCCAAGCGTACAGGCAAAAAGCTGTCGATTGCTTACCAGAATCGTTTCCGTGATGACAGTCTGTATTTGAAGCAGATGGTCGAAGAAGGCGATCTGGGGGATGTGTATTACGGCAAAGCGATTGCACTGCGTCGCCGCGCTGTACCGACATGGGGCGTGTTTCTAGATGAAGAGAAGCAAGGTGGAGGCCCATTGATCGATATTGGGACTCATGCACTTGATCTGACGCTATGGCTGATGGATAACTATAAGCCAAAAACAGTACTGGGCTCTACATTCCACAAGCTCGGTCCACGTCCAAATTCCGCGAATGCCTTTGGCCCGTGGGACCCGGAGAAGTTCAAGGTAGAGGATTCTGCCTTCGGATTCATCACAATGGAAAATGGTGCGGTCATTGCGCTTGAGTCCAGCTGGGCACTGAATGTGCGTAAGTTTGGCGAAGCACAGGCATTGCTCTGTGGTACTGAAGGCGGTGCAGATATGAGCGATGGTCTGCATATCAACGGTGAGAAAAATGGCCGTCTGATCGACAGTCAGGTTGATCTGGGCTCCGGTGGAGTTGCATTCTATTCCGGCGAGGCAGAGGATGCTGGTGCTCGTGAAGCGAGAATGTGGCTGGAAGCGATCGTGAATGATACGGAGCCACTGGTGAAGCCAGAGCAGGCACTGGTCGTGACGCAGATTCTGGAAGCGATCTATGAATCCGCACGTACAGGCAAGGCGATTGAGCTGCAACCTGAAGCGATCACAGTTTAATCGATATGACGTAACGGTACAGACCTGCTTTACAGGACTTCCGTCCATTTTACAGCAACGGATGCATGTGATAACGGATAGTGTGCTCCTTATAGGTGAGATCATGCAGATAGAAATAAGATGATGAATGAGCCCATTCTCGGCAACATCTTTTTCGCTCTATAAAAGCTATGGATATCAGATATAAATAAAATTTTATTCATAAATTACTGGAAATTTCAAACTTTATCGGCGCTCGGTTCGTAGTAATAAGTAGAAGACTATTCGACACAATCGGACACGACAGCGACCATTCCTTTACCTAAAAAAATGGATGAGCCAGGAGGAAAAACGAATGAAATTGGGCGTATTTATGGTACTGCTGAACAACAAGAGCTTCGAGGAGGCGCTTGACTATGTAGCTGAAAAGGGAGTCAAGGCAGTAGAGATCGGCTCGGGTGGTAATCCCGGTGCTGTACACTGTAAGCCAGATGAGCTGCTGGCTGATGCAGGCAAGCTGCGTGAGTTCAAAAAAGCAGTAGAATCGCGTGGTCTGACAATCAGCGCACTGAGCTGTCACGGTAACCCGTTGCACCCGCAAAAAGCGATCGCACAGGAATCCCACGATGATTTTGTAAAATCAGTTCAATTGGCGCAAAAGCTGGATGTGCCAGTAGTCAATACATTCTCCGGTTGTCCAGGCGACAGCGATAATGCAAAATATCCAAACTGGCCTGTAGCACCGTGGCCAAACGATTACAGCGAGCTGCTCGACTGGCAATGGAATCAGAAAATTATTCCTTACTGGACAGAGAACGGGAAATTCGCTGCGGATCATAATGTGAAGGTAGGTATTGAGCTGCACGGTGGCTTCTCCGTTCATACACCAGGTACAATGCTGCGTCTGCGTGAAGCGGCTGGTGAGGCGATTGGAGCGAACCTTGACCCGAGTCATATGTGGTGGCAAGGCATCGATCCTGTCGCTGCGGTGAAAATTTTGGGGAAACATGGCGCAATTCACCATTTTCATGCTAAAGATACGCTTACAGACACCGATAATATGAATATGAACGGCGTCACGGACATGCACTCCTATGCGGAGATGCAAGACCGCGCATGGCAGTTCCGAACTGTAGGCTATGGTCATGATATGAAAACTTGGGCTGATATCATTAGTGCCCTTCGTCTAGTAGGTTACGATTATGTTGTCAGCATTGAACATGAAGACGGATTGATGTCCGTTAATGAAGGTTTTACTAAAGCCGTCCACAACTTACAGCAAGTCATGATCGAGGAAGAACTCGGCGAGATGTGGTGGGTTTAATAACAGGGAGGCAGTAACAGTATGATTAACGTAACAGTCTGGAATGAATTTGTACATGAGCAAATCCGTGATGACGTGAAGGCTATCTATCCAGAGGGAATCCACAAAGTGCTGGCAGATGGGCTGTCCAAGGAAGGCTTTGCCTGCCGTACAGCAACACTTGACCAGGAAGAGCATGGTCTTACCGAATCTGTTCTGAACTCGACCGATGTGATGTTGTGGTGGGGCCACACTGCCCACGATCTGGTTGATGATGACATTGCAGAAGCAGTGGTTCGTCGTGTTCACGAAGGAATGGGACTCATCGTTCTTCACTCCGGACATTTCTCGAAACCATTCAAGCAACTGATGGGCACTAGCTGCGATCTAAAATGGCGTGTAGCAGATGAGCAGGAAATTTTGTGGTGTGTGAATCCATCGCACCCAATCGCTCAAGGTGTTAACCCTTCGATCACGCTCGATAAAGAAGAAATGTACGGTGAATTCTTCGATGTTCCTGCTCCAGACGAGCTGGTATACCTGAGCAACTTTGAAGGTGGGGAAGTATTCCGCAGTGGCTGCACGTATCGTCGCGGTCATGGCAAAATCTTCTACTTCCGTCCGGGACATGAAACGTATCCAACGTATCATAACGAAGATATCATGCATATCATCGCTAACGCAGTACGCTGGGCATATCCAGCTACCAATGCGCGTCCACAATTTGGCCGCACGGAGCCGCAACGTACGCTTGCAGGTCATCTGACCATCTAATCGGTAGCGGAGCAAAACGGGTAGCTGATTGATGTTTCTACTTGCATCGTATGATGAAGCTTCTAAGGCAAGGTGCAAGGATCGTTCAAGGTACGGCGGATTTATATCTGCATAAGAGAAGGGCTGTTACCTTGCTGCTGACGTCTATAGGAACGCAGCAAGCCCCTGTTAATCATACTGAAAGCAACCGTTGGTATTGTATCGATTGCCAGTAAGCCTGACTTTTATGTGATAGCACTAAGCTGCATAATAATTGTATGGCGTGTTCCAAGTGCGTCTGCCGGGTAATATAGCGGCAGACGCATTTTTGTATACAAAATAAAGCAGTACACATCATGAAGGCAAGGGAGCGATACAGATGGCTCGACAGAATAGTTCCTCTTTTGAACACAATACACAGCAAAAAGCTACACGGTTGGAGCATTCCAGTCAGCAAGCTGTTCATATTGGTCATGTGCCGCTACCGCCTGAGTTGGTGGAGGCTTGTATGCGGCGTGTGGAAGGGAAGCCGCTGGAAGGCTTTTTAGCCGGATTTGGTAAATGGCCCGGCGATATTATGCTTGTGGGCGAAGCGCCTGGTGGCAATGAGATTGTACAGGGACGCCCCTTTTGCGGACAGGCTGGGAAGGTATTGGACGAATATTTACAGATTGCTGGCATTACGCGTGATGATCTGTATATGACCAGTGCTGTTCGCAGTCGTCCTTATCGAGATCGTCCGGTTAAAGGAAATCCAGAGCGTATAAGTCGCTCGAATCGCACACCGACTGCCAGTGAGATTCTTGCCCATGCGCCCATTCTGGATTATGAGCTATCCGTCGTGAAGCCGCGCCTATTGCTAACGGTTGGTAATATCGGGCTACAGCGTCTGCTCGGTGGTGGAGTGCGCGTATCCGATATTCATGGTCAACCAAGGCAGAGTACGATTCGGCATGTAGATCGCGATCATCCCGAGCGTGGTTATACGGAGGGAACGGAGCAGTATTGGATTTTTCCGTTGTATCATCCAGCCGCTATCCTTTACAATCGTTCACTCGAATCCGTTATCGAGCAGGATTTGCATCGGTTACGTGATTTCTTGCAGAAGGAAGAATGGATATCGGGTTAGCGAGCTAGAAGTAGGACTTTAAAAATAGAATGGCAACAACAATAACACGTTAAAATATAAGCAAGAGCAAATAATTATTATAGTGGATGATGTTTTGTGATAAATCTTACAAAACCGCATAACAAAGCGTACAAATCGGGATGTTTTCGTTTTCTTATGTTAGGAAATATGGTAAGATATTTGTGCTAACTTATTGTAAGCTCGAGTCTGTGAGCAGTAAGCCTAATTTGTATCCATATGTGATTTGGCAATGGACCAGTAAAGAGGTGAAATGATGGAACAGCATCAATTGGGATTGTGTCCGCGCTTTGAGACAGCCTTTTCGTTCCTGGGTAAACGCTGGAACGGCCTCATCATTCAATCCTTGATGAGCGGACCGAAACGGTTCAAAGACATATCGAACCTCATTCCGATGATGAGCGATAAAATGCTCTCGGAGCGTATGAAAGATCTGGAGGCAAGTGGCATACTGGTACGACAGGTATACCCGGAGACTCCGGTACGAATTGAGTATGAATTAACAGAGAAAGGTCGCGCCCTCAAGCCAGTAATGGAGCAAATTCAAAACTGGGCAGAGCACTGGGTAGACTAATGTATACAGGCTGTCTGCAAGACGGCGGTATCCGAACATAAAAAAGCTTTCCCCGGTATCGTTCCGGTGGAAAGCTTTTTTCGCATATACAATAGCAATGGGTTCACGTACATCCGATGCAGTGGGGAGAAGAGTGGTCAATCAGATCCGACAGATTTCTTTTGGACACAGCTCGCAGTGACAAACCTCCTGTAGTGCCTCCAGGTCATGAATGATAATCATACCGTGCTCGTACTCGATCGTGTCTTTTTTACGCAGATCGCTTAGCATACGGTTTACGCTCTCACGAGTAGCGCCGATCATATTCGATAGATCGGTATGCGTAATTTTTTTGTTAATCAGAATCGAGCCATCTTCATTATGTGGCTCGCCGTAGGTGTTGCTCAGACGAATCAGCGTCGAGCAGAGCGCTCCTGGTTTACCGTACAGCATCAGGTCGCGTACCTTGGTTTGAGTTAGACGATGGTGTGTACCCATCCATTTCATAAAATCAATAGCAAAGTCGCAATGCTGGCAAATGATCAGCTCCAGGTCCTTATGATCGATAACAGCAACCTCAGTATCTTCTAATGCTTCTGCTGTGAAGCCGAGGCGTGTACCGGAGAACAGATCAGCCTGACCGATAATATCACCAGCCTGATACATATACAGGATGAGCTCTTTACCTTCATCGGTCGATTTGGTTAATTTAACGCGTCCGTTTTTAATGTAAAAAAGCTTGTCCGACATATCGCCTTCCCAGAATAGATGCGATCCAGCTGCTACACTGCGATCTGTCGCATAAGCAAGCATGCGCTCCAGATTAGCAGGCGAGAAGCTACTAGTGTTACTATTTTCAAGCTGCTTCGTCAATTCCATTGGTTTGTTCATCATTGTTCCTCTCCTTTATATCCCCATTATACGTGAAAATAACCAAATTGCATTAAATTAAAGGAAAAATTAGTAAAATTAATTGATATATGTCACTTTACCTCTATATGTTATCGGTAAGAGGAAAGAAACTTTAAATTTTAAAAGTTTGTGATTATTTTCACTTATAGTATAACGCGATATCATTCAAAATGCAAAAGCAAAAAACAAGAAAAAAAAATTTTTAAAAATCAAAATTGATTGTGAAAAATATCACATTATGATTTATGTCTCTATGCTATGATCAGTGCGTAGACAAGAGCAACACACATTCTGAGGAGGATGAGAGAAATGGCTGTTAAAAATGATGCCGCCCGCACCGCAGAGTTGAGCGCACAGGAAGAGATTCAAAAGCAGATCGATAAGGCGAACAAAGCCTACGCTGCTTTCATGAAAATGGATCAGGAGCAGATCGATCGCATCGTACAGGCGATGGCGCTTGCCGGACTCGACAAGCATATGCACCTTGCTAAAATGGCTGTAGAAGAAACCGGTCGTGGGGTGTATGAGGATAAGATTACGAAAAACATCTTTGCGACAGAATACATCTACCATAGCATTAAAAATGAAAAAACGGTTGGCGTGATTGAAGATAACGCGTATGACAGCTTCCAAAAAATCGCCGAGCCAGTCGGTATCATTATGGGGATTACACCAGTAACGAATCCGACCTCCACCACGATGTTCAAAGCACTGATTGCGATCAAAACACGCAATCCGATCATCTTCGGCTTCCACCCATCTGCACAGCAATGTAGCCGCGAGGCCGCAAAAACATTGCTAGAAGCAGCGGTGAAGCACGGTGCACCAGCCGACTGTATTCAATGGATTGAGAACCCATCGATGGACAAAACGAATGCATTGATGAATCACCCCGATGTAGCACTTATTCTGGCTACTGGTGGCGGTGCGATGGTCAAAGCAGCATATAGCTGTGGAAAACCAGCACTCGGTGTAGGCCCTGGTAACGTACCTGCCTTTATCGAGAAGAGTGCCGATCTGAAGCAAGCGGTAACGGACCTGATCCTCTCCAAATCGTTTGATAATGGTATGATCTGTGCGTCCGAGCAGGCGGTTATCATTGAAGAGCCTGTATTCGATCAAGTGAAAAAGCTGATGATCGACAACGGTTGCTATTTCCTCAATAAAGAAGAAGTTGCCAAGCTGACCGCTGGAGCTATGAATGTGGAAAAATGTGCAGTAAATCCGGCAATCGTCGGACAGCCTGCAACTAAAATTGCTGAAATGAGCGGAATTACCGTACCTGCAAATACGAAGATTCTCGTTGCTGAGCTGGAAGGCGTAGGCACCAAATATCCATTGTCTGCTGAAAAGCTAAGCCCGGTACTCGCTTGCTATAAAGTGAAAAATGCGGATCAAGGGATCGAGCGTGCTGCCCAGATCGTTGAATTTGGCGGTATGGGGCACTCATCGGCGATTCACTCGAACAATGAAGAAGTAATTCAAAAATTTGCAGATCGTCTGCAAACTGGACGGATTATCGTGAATTCGCCATCGACACATGGCGCAATCGGTGACATTTACAATACGAACCTGCCATCGCTCACACTGGGCTGCGGATCGTATGGACGCAACTCGACTTCTTCGAACGTCACTGCTGTCAATCTGATTAATATTAAAAGGGTGGCTCGTCGTACCGTGAATATGCAATGGTTCAAAATCCCATCAAAAGTATACTTTGAAAAAGGTTCGACTCAATACCTTGCGAAAATGCCGAACATCAGCCGTGTCGCAATCGTCACTGACCCAATGATGGTACAACTGGGTTATGTCGAAAAGGTAGAACATTATCTGCGTCAGCGTCAAACACCAGTTGCTATCGAAGTATTCTCGGAAGTTGAGCCAGACCCATCGACTGCAACGGTAGAACGCGGTCGTCAAATGATGGAACGCTTCCAGCCAGACTGCATTATCGCACTCGGCGGCGGTTCGCCAATGGATGCTGCCAAAGGCATGTGGCTGTTCTATGAGTATCCAGATGTAAGCTTTGACAATCTGAAGCAAAAATTCATGGATATTCGCAAACGGATCTACAAATACCCACATCTTGGTCAAAAAGCACAATTCGTCGCGATTCCAACCACATCGGGTACAGGCTCGGAAGTGACATCGTTCGCAGTTATTACCGACAAGGAAAAAGGCAACACCAAATATCCACTGGCTGACTATGAGCTGACTCCAGACGTAGCGATTGTCGATCCTGAGTTCGTATATAGCCTACCACGTGTTGCTGTAGCAGATACTGGTATGGACGTACTGACTCACGCGATTGAAGCCTATGTATCGAATATGGCGAATGACTACACCGATGGTCTGGCGATCAAAGCGATCCAACTTGTATTCCAATACCTGGAGCAATCGGCACTGACTGGCGACAAGCTAGCACGTGAAAAAATGCATAATGCTTCGACCATTGCTGGTATGGCATTTGCTAATGCTTTCCTGGGTATTAACCACAGTCTGGCGCACAAATGGGGCGGTCAATACCACACTGCACACGGTCGTACCAATGCGATCCTGATGCCACACGTAATCCGCTACAATGCGAAAAAACCAACCAAGTTCTCGTCGTTCCCTAAATACTCGCACTTTATCGCTGACGAGCGCTACGCTGAAATCGCCCGCATTCTGGGACTACCAGCTCGTACAACAGAAGAAGGCGTAAACAGTCTGGTCAACGCCATCCGCGATCTGAACCGCAAACTCGGTATCCCAGAGACATTCCAGGAGCTTGGCTTTGATGCCAAAGACTTCGAATCGCGTGTCGATTATCTGGCAGACCGCGCATTTGAAGATCAATGTACAACAGCGAACCCTAAAATGCCGCTCGTGACCGAGCTGGCGGATGTGTACCGCAACGCGTTCTATGGTCGGTTTGAGTAATCTACAATCTAGCTTGTAGTGAAACGAGCACGAATGAAAGAATGTAATGATTATTTTGAAGATCATCGCCCGCTTTAACTGGCTATCGTTTGACTGAGTATATAGCCTATGTTGCTTATGAAATCTGTTTCTCCTCCCATTATTATATAGATTGATTACTCCTGCTTGTCCCATTGGGATGGGCAGGAGTCTTTTTTGTACTGGAGAGTAGGGTGGAGCTGCGTGGATTATTCGTGGACCATGTAGTGGTATAGCTCTTTGATAGGATATATAGGATTGATTGGTGCTGATATTAACTTTATGGAAGTCTGTATCTACACCACTTCGGCAAGGAATAAGGGAACGGACTCCGGTGGAGCCGCGGGAATCTACTGGATTAGGAGTAAAGGTAGATTCCCGCCCCTCCAAAGTCGTCCTTTTCCCTTATTTCCTTGCCTCCGTTCTGTAGCGTGCGCATACGTATGAGTTCACTAAGATCAATGAAAATACAGCGCTATAGTCTCCATACTTTATTATTAGAATCAGAGTTATTTTATAAAAGCTGTATTCGTTCTAATAACAAAAGCAATCTAAGCATATTCCAGCCCATCTGTATATGCAGCATATTCGCCATCAGCCCAGAGCTAGTAGTAAAACATTTACGTACCTATATGATCTAAATAATTATGATCCAAATAATAATTAAAAATAGCCTCTGCAAGCGCGAACCCTAAGCTCACATAAAATCCCTGGGAGGTTCGCGCTCCTTGCTACATAAGGGATTTGAGGTTTTTTGTTGTCTTTTTCACCAGTTTCCAGTAGGCTAAAAAGGAGGTTCGCGATTTTGAACTGTTTTTCCCTTGCTACGAAAGGGTTAGAAAGGCATGCAGTCACTCTCCGTGCGAGAGTGTGGATTGAAAGAGGATGCTATCCAATCCTTGCAGGTGTTGAGGTTGGTCACTCTCCGTGCGAGAGTGTGGATTGAAAGGTAACCGGTGATCGCCATATACTTATGCGTAAAATCGTCACTCTCCGTGCGAGAGTGTGGATTGAAAGCGCAGGTGTCTAATATTATTGCTGCATGGTTACCGAGTCACTCTCCGTGCGAGAGTGTGGATTGAAAGCTGAGTAACAAAACTTTTTAATGCGTAGGGACTAGTCACTCTCCGTGCGAGAGTGTGGATTGAAAGCAATTACCGCTCGCATCCTGTTCCAGCAGGCTAAACTGTCACTCTCCGTGCGAGAGTGTGGATTGAAAGTTTAGAAGCTCTGTGGCGTCCATATACGCATTGAGCGTCACTCTCCGTGCGAGAGTGTGGATTGAAAGCATCAATTCGACAGCTGTTGCATGATGTGGATGCAAGTCACTCTCCGTGCGAGAGTGACTTTCAACATCGGCTCGTGTACTTTCGGTTTTAATGTATTACCTACATCTTCCTGATGCGAGCATTGCAGAACGGAGGCAAGGAGATAAGGGGAAAGGACGACTTATAGTGTTAGTGATTTCCTAACACGGGGTTCAATGGAAAAGTGATTTTTGCGAAGCAAAATATCTTACTGCTTTGGAGGGGCGGGAATCTTCATTTCTTCCCCATTCCAAAAGATTCCCGCGGCTCCATCCGAGTCCGTCCCCTTATTCCTTGACGGAGTGGTGTAACCATACCCATCACACCACTCCATACCCAACAAGTTTAATTCAAATTCCAACCACCACATTTGCACTATTCCAAATCCCCACCAACTGTACCCAAATTCCCAACCACCTGTATGACAAAAAGACATACCCTTCAGCAGCATTAACCTCATTTCAAGCCAGCCCATCAGCACAATATCTGCAATTCCAACCAACTGTACTACAATTCACTCCCATCTGTATCCACTACAGAAAGTGATAAAAATCATAATAACAATCTCTAATTGTGATCTTTATCACATATTTATTCCCTCCCATACCTCATAATAAAGACATAGCCAGAGCACAACCCACTGGCGCAAGGTTACAAGTCAGCGCACAACAATATTTGTGATTTAATTCACAAATCATGGAGGGATTATCAATGTCCGTAATCGAACGTAACGTACAGGAAAACATCCAGCAAGCCTGGAGAGGATTCAAGCAAGGTAAATGGACAAACCACGTAGACACCAAAAACTTCATTGATGAAAATATCAATCCTTATGTTGGTAACGAAGCTTTTCTGGCTGGCCCTACTCAAAATACAAATGATCTGTGGGAGATCGTATCCCGTTTATCCCGTGAAGAACGCGAGCGCGGCGGCGTATGGGATGTGGATGTGAACACACCGGCTTCGATCGTATCTCACGGCCCGGGTTATCTGGACAAAGCAAAAGAACAGGTAGTCGGCGTACAAACAGACGAACCATTCAAACGTGCTATTCAGCCTTACGGTGGTATTCGGATGGTTATCGATGCTTGTAAAGCTTATGGCTTCGAGGTTCCACAATCTGTGATCGACATTTTCACTAATATTCGTAAAACGCATAACCAGGGTGTATTTGATGCTTATACCGCTGAGATTCGTGCAGCTCGCAAATCCGGTATTGTAACTGGTTTGCCAGATGCTTACGGTCGTGGTCGTATCATCGGTGACTATCGCCGGGTTGCATTGTATGGTGTAGATTTCCTGATGCAGCAAAAGCAGCAGGAGCATGATGAGACACTGGGCGAATACATGGATGAAACTACAATTCGCCAGCGTGAAGAGATCAGCGAGCAGTACAGAGCGCTGAACGAGCTGAAGCAGATGGCTGCGGATCATGGTTTTGACATTTCCAAGCCAGCACAAAATGCAAAAGAAGCCTTCCAATGGCTGTACTTTGGTTATCTGGCAGCTGTAAAAGAACAAAACGGTGCGGCGATGTCCCTCGGACGTGTATCTTCCTTCCTCGATATTTATATCGAACGTGATATGAAAGAAGGCACATTAACTGAAGAGCAAGCACAGGAGCTCGTTGACCATTTCGTAATGAAGCTGCGGATTGTCAAATTCCTGCGTACACCTGATTATAACGAGCTGTTCAGTGGCGACCCTACATGGGTAACCGAATCGATCGGTGGTATGGCAGTAGACGGTACGACTCGTGTTACGAAAAACAGCTTCCGCTTCCTGCACACCCTGTACAATCTTGGCCCAGCACCAGAGCCTAACCTGACTGTATTGTGGTCAGAGCAGCTTCCAGAGGGCTTCAAAAAATATTGTGCAAAAGTATCGATTGAAACGAGCTCGATCCAGTACGAAAATGATGATCTGATGCGTCCAATCTACGGTGATGACTACGGTATCGCTTGTTGCGTATCCGCAATGCGTATCGGTAAACAAATGCAGTTCTTCGGCGCTCGTGCGAACCTTGCCAAAACATTGCTGTACGCAATCAACGGTGGTAAAGACGAGAAATCCGGTGCACAGGTTGGCCCTGAGTATCCAGCGATCACATCGGAATATCTGGAATACGATGAAGTCATGAAACGCTACAAACCTATGATGCAATGGCTGTCCAAGGTGTATATGGATGCACTGAACATCATTCACTATATGCATGATAAATACAGCTACGAGCGTATCGAGATGGCGCTGCATGACCGTGACATTTTACGTACGATGGCGTGTGGTATCGCCGGTCTGTCGGTAGCTGCCGACTCCCTGAGCGCGATCAAATACGCAAAAGTCAAACCAATTCGTAACGAACAGGGCATTGCAATCGATTTTGAAATCGAAGGCGAATATCCTTGCTACGGTAACAATGATGATCGTGTTGATGCGATTGCCGTTGAGCTGGTTGAAAGCTTTATGAGCATGATTCGTCAGCACAAAACGTATCGTGAAGCGGTTCCTACTCAATCTGTACTGACGATCACCTCGAACGTAGTATATGGTAAGAAAACAGGTACAACACCGGATGGACGTAAAGCAGGCGAACCATTCGCACCAGGTGCTAACCCAATGCATGGACGTGATAAAAAAGGCGCTCTTGCATCGCTCAGCTCGGTAGCGAAGCTGCCATACGAGCACAGTCTGGATGGTATCTCCAACACCTTCTCGATCGTACCAAAAGCACTTGGTAAAGAAGAAGAAACTCGCAAATCGAATCTGGTCGCAATGCTGGATGGCTACTTTGGCAGTGATGCGCATCACCTGAATGTGAACGTATTTGACCGCGAGCAGCTGATGGATGCAATGGAACACCCAGAGAACTATCCACAGCTGACCATCCGTGTATCCGGTTATGCAGTTAACTTTATTAAACTGACTCGTGAGCAACAGCTTGATGTAATCAACCGTACGTTCCACAGCGCGATGTAATTCTCGCTTCGCTGTAAGTGACCGGTGAGTGCATCAACAGTAGCAGAATGTGCTACCACGGATGCCTGATAGGAAGGCTCCACACAACCAATGGCTGCCGGACAGAAGGCTACAGCTAGCAGACCTGAGTCGGCTCGCTTCCCTATCGATGTATTGCAAGTGTGATGCTCTTTTCTTCACCTCGTTGTTGATCAGGGTTCTCACCATCATCGATATGTTGCGAGCCGGTCGGCTGCTACCGTCGCTATTGGATACAATCATCCGGATCTGTTCGGTTATACTACTTATGAGAAAGGGGCTGAATGATCATGGTAACAGGCCGTGTTCACTCGCTGGAGACATTTGGTACCGTTGATGGTCCAGGTATTCGTTTCGTATTATTTATGCAGGGGTGTCTGATGAAGTGCCAGTATTGTCACAATCCCGATACCTGGAATCTGGACGGAGGCAAGGTCATGCAGCTGGACGAAGTGCTGGCTGAGATTGAGCCTTACCTGAATTACTACCGAAGCTCTGGCGGTGGACTTACCGTTTCGGGCGGTGAACCTACGCTGCAAGCCCCTTTCGTTAGAGCATTATTCCATGAGGTGAAGGAGCGCTGGAATCTTCATACAACGCTCGATAGTAACGGATATAATGATGGTGAGAAGATTCATGAGTTACTTGAGGTGACTGATCTGGTCATGCTCGATCTGAAGCATATTAATGATGAAAAGCACAAAAAGCTGACCGGTGTATCCAATGAGCGCACACTCAAGCTGGCACGGTGGTTATCGGATCATGGCCGCAAAATGTGGATACGACATGTATTTGTCCCTGGCATTCATGATGCAGAGGAAGACCTGATCGCACTGGGTGAATTCATCGGCACACTGGATGGGGTAGAGAAATTTGAGATTTTACCCTATCACCAGATGGGCATTTATAAATGGCAGTCGCTGGGCCGCATCTATCCGCTGGATGGCGTGCCTTCGCCGACAGAAGCCGAGGTGGAACGAGCATATCGTTTGATTGAACAGGGACGACGTCAAACTGCCTGTGTTCGTTAAGGGGTAAGGGCAAGCATTCCAGACGCGCTGACATTGTGAAACGGAATGATTGATGAAGCCTTATCTTCTATAGCTAGTACATTCATTTTCTCATTATGTATGTTGCTGAATGATTCATCTGTGTGAGCATATCCTTATTAAGCACCTTATAGCGCTGTGTATCCTGCTAGGCAGGAAGATCACATGACGTTGTAAGGTGCTTTTTTTGTATATCGCCAAACTTGTTTATCCATAGCAGAGCTTCGTATAATAGTTGCAAATAGAGCTAGTAGTCTATGGAGGATAAGGGAGGACGAGTAGCATGAATACAGAGATAGCGCACTGGACATTGGAGCAAAAGATTGGACAGCTCTTTGTATGCGGGTTTCACGATATTGTACCTGATGAGCAGATTCAACAATTAATCCAGCAATATCATATTGGTGGCGTGATTTATTTTCGGCGCAATATCGGTACAGCTACTCAAATCCATCATTTATCGGCCAGCTTGCAGGATATGGCACGTGCGCAGGGCTTGCCACCTTTATTGATTGCGATTGATCAGGAGGGCGGGATGGTCAGTCGTATCGATCAGGAGGAGCTGAGTCTCATTCCAGGCAATATGTCGCTCGGTGCCGCAGACGATCTGGATCTTACGGCTGCGGCGGCTACGATCAGTGCGCGCGAGCTATATGCACTTGGGATCAATGTGAATTTTGCTCCCTGTGTGGATGTGAACAATAATCCGCGTAACCCGGTGATTGGCGTGCGCTCCTATTCGGAAAAGCCAGAGACCGTCGGGCTGCACGGTGCGGCGGCGATTCGAGCGATGCAGGCGCAGAATGTAGCAGCGACTGCAAAGCATTTTCCCGGGCATGGTGATACCGATGTAGATTCGCACTATGGTCTGGCTTCAGTGCCGCATGATCGGCAGCGTCTGGAGCAGGTGGAGCTGCTTCCATTTCGCCATGCGATTGATGCTGAAGCCGATCTGATTATGACGGCTCATGTAATATTTCCCGCGTTCGAGCCAGAGCCCATCCCGTCTACATTATCACACTCCGTGCTGACTGGATTGTTGCGTGAGCAGATGGGCTATGAGGGTGTGATCGTGACCGATTGTCTGGAAATGCACGCGATTGCGAAGCATTTTTCGATTCCAGAAGCGGCAGTGCGGGCAGCGCAAGCAGGAGCGGATCTGTTGCTTGTAAGTCATACGCTGGAGGAGCAGATTGCAGCGATTGAGGCAGTTCGAGTAGCTGTTCAGGAAGGACGTCTATCCGAGCAGCACATCGATGCAGCATTGAAACGAATATTGAAGCTAAAGGCGCAACGTCAGATGGATACAGCGCCAGTAAATGAAGCACAGCTCGCTGCATTATTAGGTGCACGCGATACGGAAATGGTGCTACGACGAATTGCAGCGCATAGCATTACAGTGGTGAAGGATGAAGGCCAGCTTCCACTGCGACGCCCTGTATCTGCTCTAGAAGGACTTGTGATCTGGCCGCAGGTGATTCGTCGAACTGAGGTGGATGAGCCAGCACGTCACGAGGTCAGTCTAGCAGAGGCATTGTCGCTACATGGTCTACCGGCACGGCAGCTTGCTATCGATGTTGAGCCCGATGAGGTGGAGCGACAGCAGGTCATACAGCAAGCGATGGCGGCAGGCTTCGTCGTCATGGTTACTTATACGGCCGCAGGCGAGCTACCAGAGGGACAGGCACTGCTGACAAGACAGCTACATGAGCAGCTACAGGTTCCTTTTATCGTAGCATCGATGCGCAATCCCTATGACTTGAACGCATTGCCTGATGTGAAAACATACATTTGCGCCTATGAAAATCGCAAGTATGCAGCCGAGGCACTGGCAGCTGTGCTTGCAGGAGCGGCTACAGCGACCGGGCGCTTGCCTGTTACGTTGAATGAGCAATACGGCGTGCAGATTTGACTTGATATGCAGTGAAGCCTATGATGAAGAATGCAGCACTCCTTCAGATGTGGAGCTGCAACTCCGTCATCGACGTCATATGAATGTCTGAATCGATGATCGCCATGATTGATACAGGAATGGTAAGCCTGTCCATCTGCGGAGGACAGGCTTTTTCGTGCGCATGTACATACTTATGCATATCATGTCATTTAATTGTGGCTGAAATGTGAACAACGATATTTTAACGTGGCTTTTACGAATCAGACAGAAACTTTTCAGCAATTCGAGCGTCTTATATAACGTGTCATTTCGGGGGAGTTTTATTTTGACATCTGAATGTATAGAAAAAAAGACATAAGAAGGAGTCGAACAATGAAATTCAAGAAAAGCATGCTAATAGCTGTGCTTGCCTTTACCCAGGTAGTTGCGGCATTCCCTGCAAGTCAGGCGTTCGCAGCAGAAGGCAATACAGCAACCGGAATTGTAAAGGATGTGTATGGTGATCAATCATTAAATGATAATGGACTGTCCACAGATTCCGGTACAATGGGCACAGACCCAGCAGGTGTCGATGGCACAGGGACTGGAACAAGCGATACAAATGTTCCAACAACACCGCCTGTAACCACTACACCACCAACTACAACGGTTCCACCAGTAACAAGCTCACCTTCTGTCGTAACCGATGTGTATTCGGCAGGACCTAACAAACTGATCTTTATCATGAATTCCAATCAGATCTATCGTGATGGCAAGCTGTATTTCTCCAATCAGCCGATGACTGTCAAAAATGGTGTCTCTTACGTATCTGTACGTGCACTGGTGGAACGTGTTGGCCTTACGCTTACATATGATTCCAGTACGAAAGAAACAGTAATGTCCAAGGATGGTAAAGAGCTTCGTTTTAAAACAGATAGCAAATTTTACACGGTAAATGGCGTGCAATCGATGATGAAGGGAGCTTCGTTCCAACAAAAAGGAACGTTTATGGTACCGCTCACTTCAATCACAGCTGCGCTGAATATTCCATATACCGTTCAAGGTAAAATGGTTATTATGGATCTGCAAGTGAAGCCAACCGCTTCCTTCACCGTATCGCCAAAGGATATCTATGCTACACAAACAGCAGTAACTTATACTACAAAATCGAGCACATCCGACGGTACACCTATCGTTGATGAGCGCTGGACTGGACGCGAGGATGTATTCGCGGAAGCAGGCTCACATGTTGTAACCTATCAGGTAATGGATGCGAATGGACAGTGGAGCGATCCGTACAGCGTGACGCTTAATGTACTGCCACCGAACCAGCCGCCAGTAGCGATGTTTACAACGAATAGCGATTCGTATCGTATGGGTGAATTGATCACGTATACAGATATGAGCACAGATGATGAAAATGCGATTACAAAAACAGATTGGTCCAACAATCAGCTTGCTTTCTTCACACCAGGACCACAAACGATCACATTGACTGTAACCGATAAGCATGGTGCAACAGGCACATACAGCAAAACGATCAATATTACAAATGATACACTGTACACAGCAGATGAATTTTATCCGCTGTTCACACCAATCGGTGATTCGTTCGACTTTAATGGTAGCGAAGTACCAGGACTTCAAGTGACTCCATTCGAGGCTTCTTCTGAGCCTGTACGCTTGATTCGTAGTAACAGTCCAGAACGCGTACTGTCTGAAGGTATCGTGTATCAGGAGTTCGCTAATGGTCCAACTCGCTTTATGGTTCACCATTTGAACGAAACAGGTAAGCGTGTAAAAATGTATGTGATTGCGACGAACCCGAATGCTACACCAGCCAACATTAATCAGCTGGCAATCGGCTTTGGCGGACCAAACCAATATGCTACAGCTGTAGGTAAAGTATCGGTTGATCGTTACTATCAATCGCTGCAAAACGGTAAAGATGCAATGAACACGACATTGCAGCCTGGACAAAGTCAGGTCATCTTTAATCAGTTGAATGCATCCACGATGCCAAATGATACCGTTATATCACTGTTTGCTGATCTGGTGAGTGATTCCAACATTCAGTACACTGTATTGATGGTGGACGAAAATGCGGATCCATTGCAGGCGATGAACACATTGCCGAAGCTGGATCGCGACGGTATTCACAACCGTGGTACGTATGATAATTCGACTCGTCTAATTCATATCCCAAGCCTGATCGGAAACACGAGAGTTCGTTTGCCGATGGGCGATAACAATAGTGACCCTAACTTGATCGGTACAGATCCATTGTCCGGTACAGATGCATCGAATGCTGGTAACTTTGGTGTATTGTACAGAATCAAGCTCGATATGGTTGCACCAAATACGCTCATTTCCTTTAATGCTCGTGGCGGTCGCTACACTGGCTACATTTTTGTAAATGGTGTAAGTACGCCAGTTAAGCGTAATTCGGCAGTAACAACAGCGAACGAAAATGTTGTTCTCTATCGTACAGGTGCGTTGGATACAGAAGCAGTCGAAATCTGGTTCACAGCTGCACCGGGTAGTAACCTGCCGGTTAACCTGCTGTTCAACCAGTTGCCTGCGAAAAAGCAATAATACCGATATAACAATATAGAGCAGAGATAAAGACAGGTTAGCACCGAATACGCTACCTGATTATCCCGCACTGATCG
The DNA here is from genome assembly GCF_014645615.1 of Paenibacillus hunanensis. Classification (GTDB taxonomy): domain Bacteria; phylum Bacillota; class Bacilli; order Paenibacillales; family Paenibacillaceae; genus Saccharibacillus; species Saccharibacillus hunanensis. The sequence continues at coordinate 162,834 of NZ_BMMB01000004.1, forward strand.
ATGATTACTAGGTGATACTTATCGATACTTTTGCTCAACATCAACGGAGTCGCTTCAGGCGGCTCCGTTTTTATATACTTTCTTTTAAAATTCGATACGATTCCACCATAAATATTCGGCACAGCGATTATTTTGGTGTATAATAGTTATGATTACGAATAGTGAATGTGAGGTATACAGAAGCGCTGTATACGGATATTTACTTGAATTGAGCATCCGGCAGTTCATGTAACACGTACCGGAATAATGACAGGAGGAGACACTCATGCTGTCTACAGAACAGATTATTGACATCATGTCCAAGCAAGGGCTACGTATTACGGATCAGCGTCGTACGCTAGCACGACTGTTTGCTGAGGCGCCGGGGTATCTGACGGCGAAGGACGTTTATGAATATATGGAGCGTAAATATAGTGGACTGAGCTTTGATACGGTATATCGGAATTTGCGTGTCATGCAGGAGCTTGGTGTACTGGAGCAGATTGTATTTGAGGATGGCGTGAAGTTTAAAAGTCATTGCAGTCAGGATCATCATCACCATCATATGATCTGCTTGCAATGCGAAAAAACGTATCCAATCGCTTTTTGTCCGATGGATATGACGGATATGCCAGAGCAATTTGAAGTGATTCGCCACAAGTTCGAGGTATTTGGCTACTGCAAGGATTGTCGTGCGCAGCTTGGCAGTCTGCCAGGGGAATCGGGTCATACAACAGGTGGCGACGGCAAGGAAGGCCCAGCCCTGCATATGAAGAAAAGCGCGCTCGCAACCGCTGCTGCCGGTGAATCTGTGGCAGGAAAAAGTCAGTGAATAAGCCGCAGAAATGGAGCCGGCGTGTGGTGCAGGTGCCCATCCATTTTTATCGTAAATGTATTTCACCGCTCAAGCCGCCGAGCTGTCGTTTTTACCCGACCTGCTCTCAGTATGCGCTGGAAGCGATCGAGGTACATGGCGTGCTAAAGGGAAGCTGGCTTGCAGCGGTACGTATTAGTAAATGTCATCCGTTTCATCCGGGTGGTATTGACCTGGTGCCACCTGTACGTGAACGGAAGCGCACATCGCTTGACAGTGCTGACATCGATTAGGTATATTGAAGAGCATAGGAAGATCATAGACATCCAGTGAACGGATAAGTATACAGAATAGGCACAGTGCAGAGAGCCGGAGTTGCTGCGAACCGGTCTGGGAGCCGCTGTAGAAGATGGTCCGGGAGGAACTGAAGTCGAGCGAAGCGGGATGACCGTGCGTAAGGCTACAGCGTGAGCCAGCGTTAATGGCTAGCCTGAACAGGCTAACGAGCCTGCTTTTCGTAAGGAAGCGGGGAAGTTGGGTGGTAACACGTGAGCACAGCTCTCGTCCCATAGGGGCGAGGGCTTTTTTGTGTCTGTATAGCCTGCTGTAGCTGTTGATCCATTTTATCAAGGAGGGGTATTTATGCCAGAAGAGAACAAGACATTTTATATTACAACGCCGATCTATTATCCGAGTGATAAGCTTCATATCGGTCATGCCTACACAACGGTTGCAGGCGATGCGATGGCGCGCTACAAGCGACTGAGAGGCTATGATGTACGTTATTTGACCGGTACAGATGAACACGGTCAGAAGATTGAGCGTAAGGCTGCGGAGAAAGGACAGACACCACAGCAATTCGTGGATGGCATTGTTGAGGGGATCAAGAGTCTGTGGGATAAGCTGGACATCTCGTATGATGACTTTATCCGTACAACCGAGCAACGCCACAAGGATGTCGTACAAAATATCTTTGACCGTCTGTTAGAGCAGGGTGATATTTATAAAGGGGAATACGAGGGCTGGTATAGTATTCCGGATGAAACCTTTTACACGGAAACACAGCTTGTCGATATCGAGCGCAATGATAAAGGCGAAGTGATCGGCGGTAAAAGCCCGGATAGCGGTCACCCAGTAGAGCTGGTAAAAGAAGCATCTTACTTCTTCCGTATGAGCAAATATGCGGATCGTCTGCTGCAATACTACCAGGATCATCCTGATTTTATTCAGCCGGAATCACGCAAAAACGAAATGATTAATAACTTTATCAAACCAGGTCTGGAAGATCTGGCTGTGTCCCGTACAACATTTGACTGGGGCGTTAAGGTTAAAAATGATCCGAAGCATGTCGTTTACGTATGGATCGATGCGCTGTCCAACTACATTACAGCGCTTGGCTATGGTAGCGACAATGAAGAGCTGTTCAACAAGTTCTGGCCAGCAGATATTCATCTGGTCGGTAAAGAAATCGTACGTTTCCATACGATCTATTGGCCGATTATGCTGATGGCACTTGATCTGCCATTGCCTAAAAAAGTATTTGGTCATGGCTGGTTGCTGATGAAGGACGGTAAAATGTCCAAGTCCAAGGGCAATGTGGTTGATCCGGTTACACTGATCGACCGTTACGGTCTGGATTCCCTGCGTTACTATTTGCTGCGTGAGGTGCCATTCGGCTCTGACGGTACATTTACACCGGAAAGCTTCGTCGATCGCGTGAACTCTGACCTGGCAAACGATCTGGGTAACCTGCTGAATCGTTCGGTAGCAATGATCGATAAATATTGTAGCGGTATTGTTCCTGCCTATGGTGGTGCTGTCAACGAGGTGGATGGTGCATTGCAGGAGTTTGTCGGACAGACGATTGATAAGATCGAGACCGCTATGGAGAAGCTGGAATTCTCAGTGGCACTCACAGCAATCAGTCAATTAATCAGCCGTACGAACAAATATATCGACGAAACTCAGCCATGGGTGCTGGCGAAGGATGAAGCGAACCGTCCGCAACTGGATTCGGTTATGTATCATCTTGCCGAATCGCTACGCATTATCTCTATCGTATTGCAGCCATTCCTGACGCGTGCGCCGCAGCAGATTCGTGAGCAGATCGGTGTTACAGATGGAGAGCTGACAACGTGGGATAGCACTCGTCAATTTGGTCTTGTGCCTGCTGGAACGAAGGTAGCAAAGGGCGATCCGATCTTCCCACGTCTGGATGCGAAGGAAGAGGTTGCCTATATCGTGGAAGCGATGGGTGGCGTGCTCAAAGCAGCGGATGAGTCTGCACCTGCACCAAAGGCAGAAGCAAGCAAGCCTGCTGCTGAGCCAGAAGAAGGCAAAACAGAGATTAGCATTGATGATTTTGCCAAAGTCGAGCTACGGGTAGCACAGGTTATCGCAGCCGAGCCAGTGAAAAAAGCAGACAAGCTACTGAAGCTACAGCTGGATCTTGGGTTTGAGCAGCGTCAGGTTGTATCGGGTATTGCGAAGTTCTACACACCGGAGGAGCTGGTAGGTCGTAAGGTTATTTGTGTAACGAACCTCAAGCCAGTGAAGCTGCGTGGTGAGGAATCGCGCGGTATGATTCTGGCAGCTTCGCAGGGCGATCAGCTTACACTGGCTACCGTACCGGACAGCATGCCTAATGGCGCATTGGTAAAATAATAACGGTAACCATCATATAACGAAAAGTGATACCACGTATTAGGCAATAACGGAATTGAGCGAACTTTTAAAAGAAATAACGGCTATGTTGCCGCTTCAAACGGACGCTTGAAGTGTGTAGCTGGGCTGTCTGAATCGAACCTTTTGCAGGCTGGAGAGCCTAATCTCACCGTCTGCAAAAGGTTCTTTATCTGGCAAAAAAAGCACGCGAAAACTTGCCAATCACGCGACATTCCATGTATGATTATTGAATGAACGATCATTCATGACATCATGTGATTGTCGGCACATTAACGAGAACGTGCATTCAAAGGGGGAGCAAGATGCCAACGCCCAGTATGGAAGACTATTTGGAGCGCATCTATCAATTGATCGAGCAAAAGGGATATGCGCGTGTATCGGATATTGCCGAAGGACTGGAAGTACACCCTTCATCCGTTACCAAAATGATCCAAAAGCTGGATAAGGATGACTACCTTATTTATGAAAAATATCGCGGTCTTGTATTGACTAGCAAAGGTAAGAAAATGGGTAAACGGCTTGTAGACCGTCACCAGCTGCTGGAGGATTTTCTGGATATTATCGGTGTAAATCCGGATTATATATACAAGGACGTTGAAGGCATCGAGCATCATCTGAGCTGGGATTCAATTACTCAGATCGAGACGCTGGTGGAATATTTCCGTCGTGATCCAGAACGGGTAGAAGAACTCAAAAGACTACAAAGCGAGCTTGTTAGCGACTCATAAGGCAGGCATCTGTCGATTACATGACAGATGTCTTTTATTTTGGGCGCAACTTTTGAAACAGGATGCGGTCTAATTACATAGACAACTCATCATGCGAAAAAGAAAGCATCGAAGTAAACAGGCAAGACAGCAACGTCGGCTAGTCGGATACGAAAAGATTTACTGGAGGTACTGAAACGATGAAATGGATGCGTTACATGTCGTTATTTCTGGCACTGATTATTCTAGTTCCGGCGGTAAGCGGAGCGCCAGCCTCAGCAGCATCAAATATTGCGATTGTGCTGGATGGTAAGCCGATTCAAGGAGATGCGGCTCCATACATTACAAGCGATAGCAATGTGACGATGGTGCCATTGCGTCTCATCAGTGAGAATCTGGGCGCAACGATCAATTGGGATCAACAGACAAGTACGGTAACGATTACGAGCGACAGTAAAAAGCTAGTGCTCACTGCCGGACAACAAACGGCTATGGTAGACAATCAGTCGGTATCGCTGGATACCTCCGTACAGATTCGCGGTGGTCGGGTAATGGTGCCGCTGCGTTTTATCGGTGAAGGACTGGGCCTGACTGTAAACTGGAATCAGGCGAACCAGACGGTAACCCTGCGTACAAGCGGTTATACGGGTGATGATGGAGCAACGACAGGCAGCACAACGGGAAGCGGTAGCACACTCGGTACGCCAGCTAATACGACAAAGCCAGTTACACCTTCGGCAAAGAAAGAAATGCGTGGGGCATGGATTTCGACCGTATTCAATCTGGATTGGCCAAGCACAGGCTCCTCTGGTAATGCAGCTAAGCAAAAGCAGGAATTTTCCGCACTGCTGGATCAGCTGCAAGGTATGGGCATGAATGCGGTATTCGTGCAGGTGCGCCCATCGGGTGATGCGCTGTATAAGTCTTCTACAATGCCATGGTCGAAGTACCTGACAGGTACACAGGGCAAAAATCCAGGCTACGATCCACTGGAGTATATGGTAGCAGAAGCACATAAGCGCGGTATGGAGCTGCATGCGTGGTTCAACCCATTCCGTGCAACGACGGATGCGAATACAGGCTCACTTGATCCAAGCAATGTTGTACTCAAGCATCCTGACTGGGTGATCAAATTTGGCGGCAAATACTATATCAATCCAGGTATTCCAGCAGCACGCCAATCGATCATTGATACAGTGATGGAGGTCGTGAACAACTACGATGTAGATGGTGTACACTTGGATGATTATTTCTATCCGTCGTCCGAAACGTCCAGCAACAAGTTCAATGATGATGCGACCTATACGCAGTACAAGGGTGCATCCTCCAACAAAGCAGAGTGGAGACGCAATAACATCAACAGCTTTATTCAGCAAATGGATCAGTCGATTCATGCGGCTAAGCCTTCTGTACGCTTCGGTGTGAGTCCGTTCGGTGTATGGCGTAATAAGTCCAGCGATGTGACTGGATCGGATACGAAGGCTGGTGTGACTGCGTATGATAGCATGTCTGCGGATACACGCACATGGATCAAAAATGGCTGGATTGACTATATTGCACCTCAAGTATACTGGAGCTTGTCCCTGCCAGTCGCTCGCTACGATAAAGTCGTAGACTGGTGGGTCAATGAGACGAAGAATACGGGTGTCGATCTGTACATCGGTCAGGCAATTTACAAGCTGAACACGCCAGAGGTTGGCTGGAACACCTCAGACGAGATCATTAATCAGCTTAAGTACAATGCCAAGTACAGTACGGTGAAGGGAAGCATTTTCTTCAGTGCTAAGGACTTGAAGAAAAATCCACTCGATGTGCTAAGTAAGCTGCGTGCGTACTGGGGATTATAATCCACCCCATTTTTAAAAATTAGAGATCATGATAAAGAGAGCAATTCGAGATATGAAAAGGTTCTAGCAGAGCGAGCGACTGCTCTGTTATAGCAAAAATCCCCCATCGCATAACACGATGGGGGATTTTTGTATAGATCGAAGCTGTCCGTCACTTTCGTTCAATAACACATTGTCATATCCATGTGTTCATATCACAGATAAGTGGTATCGCTTCGATTAATGAAATTTTGGTATTTCTTCATCATCTTTGCCCTTGTTGCCCTGAATAACTTGGAATGGATAATTCTTTTTGGGCTTACTTCCAGTTGAAGTGGCATTGCTTCTGCCAGATGGATTAGTTTTAGCGAAAGGAGATGATTTGGAGACGTTTTTGTAATTGCCTTGCTGTGCCTTCACTTTAGCCATCGTGCGTGCAGATGGCTTAATCTTAGGTTGCTTGCGACCGCCCTGAAATGCTGGTGAGGAACGAAGTGCATATAGCACCACACCCAGCAATACGAGCGTCACGATAATACCGCTCCAATCAAAGGTCGAAGGCATAAAAATCATACGATATACGCCCCATGCTAGCCCGACCAGTGCGAGCAATGCCATAACGGCAACAAAAATGGCTTGAAGAGGTGACTTTCTCATCATTCATCATCCTTTCACAGGGTCAGGAGAAGCATCCGGCAAGGTGGCTGTTGCGGTTTGTCGTTCCAGCTGAGCATCCAGCTCACGCATCCGGTTAAAGGAGGCGATAGATACCTCAATTTGATCGAGCGTAGGCTCCTTCGTTGTGAGTAGCTGGAGCCACAGACCCGGATAACCAAGATAACGAAGCACTGGAATATCCCGCAAACTATTCGTAAACTTCAAAACCTCAAATGAAACGCCGATAACGACCGGTAACAGCACAATACGTTGAATAATGCGCTCGGTCATTCCGTCCCAGTGAAAGAGGGAGTAAATGAATACACCGATAATAACGGTTAAAATAATAAAGCTACTGCCGCAACGATAATGAAGACGACTGAATTGCTGTACTTTTTCTGGAGTGAGCTCGGAGCCATTCTCGTACGCAGTAATAACCTTGTGCTCGGCTCCATGATATTGAAATAGACGTTTGATCATCGGTGTTTGCGAAATTCCCCACAGATAGGCGAGCAGCAAAATAATTTTGATCAAGCCCTCAAGTAGTGTGTGTAAAAACTGGCTCTGAAACAGACGTCCAAATAAAAATCCTTCTATTGCAGCAGGTACAACGGTGAAGATGAGCTTACCGACAATAAGAGATAATATGCCGACAGCCGCAACACCGAGAATCATGCTCAGGTTTGTTTTCGATTGTTCTTTTTCCTTTTCCTTCGCATATTCCTCCGGGTCCATCTGATCCTCAGAATACGCATCGGTTGCATAGTTCAAATGACGTGAGCCTTTTGCGCTTGAATCGATCAGGCTGACAATACCGCGTAGAAGCGGAATGCGACGCAGACTGCGCACCCAGGGCTTATCAGTACGTGGAACTTCCAGATAGGTGATCTCGCCGGATTTGCGTCGTACAGCGGTTACGTTTACATTTTTTCCGCCGAACATTACGCCTTCAATGACGGCCTGGCCCCCATAGTTGACTGGAGTAGATTGTTTTGGCAAATACAGTCACCCTTCCATGATGAATCGTCCGCTCGGAACGATTGTTAAAATAGCGACTTGCCCCCTGTACCTTAGGCATGGGGATGCAAAGTGTTGATACCCTATATTGTAGCGGATTTCCCTTTCCATTGCCACAACCTGTAAGTGCAAGGTAGCTGGAAGACGAATGTTACAACTGGCTATTCTCAAAATTGCTTGCGCTATGGTAAAATAATCTTTGGCTATTTGAAGACAGAACGGAGCGAAGGAGAGAGTTCATGACTACAGCACGTTTACAGCAATTGCGTAAAGCGATGAAAGAGCGTCAGCTTGAAGCGCTTCTCATTACAAGCAGCGTTAACCGCCGTTATATTACAGGGTTCACAGGTTCTGCGGGCTATGTACTCGTTACAGCAGAGCAAGCGTATCTGCTTACCGATTTCCGTTACATGACTCAGGCACCGGAGCAGGCTACAGCCTTTACTGTTGCCGAGCACGCACCGAATGTGGCAGATACGATCAAAGGACTGCTTGCTGATTGGGGTGTAGGCTCCATCGGATTTGAGCAGGATCAGATGCCGTATAGCCGTTATGCAGCGTATAAGGAAAAGCTGGCACCGGTTCAGCTGGTTCCGGTATCGGGTCTGCTGGAAGGTATTCGTAACTTCAAGGATGCTGAGGAGATCGCTACGATCGAAAAAGCTACAGAGATTGCGGATAAAACGTATGAGCATATTCTTGGTTACATCAAGCCCGGCGTAACCGAAAAGGAACTGGAGATCGAAATGGAATTCTTCATGCGCCGTCTGGGTGCATCAGGGCCATCATTCGAAACGATCGTCGCTTCCGGTGTACGTTCTGCATTGCCACACGGCGTTGCCAGTGACAAGCCGATCGGCGTGGATGAGTTCATCACGTTTGACTTTGGTGCCATCTATAATGGCTATGTATCCGACCTTACCCGTACTGTCTTTGTCGGAACCCCTTCTGACAAGCACCGCGAAATTTACGATATCGTCCTCCAATCGCAGCTGCATACGCTGGAGAATCTGAAGCCAGGTATGGGTGGACGCGAGGCGGATGCGCTGTCTCGTGACATCATCGCAGCCCATGGCTATGGTGATGCGTATGGACACAGTGCAGGACATGGAATCGGGCTTGAGGTTCACGAAGAGCCACGTCTGTCCAAACTGAGCGATACCGTGCTGCAACCAGGCATGGTCGTTACGGTAGAGCCGGGCATTTACATACCGGGCTTTGGCGGTGTTCGGATTGAGGATGATGTGTTGATTACCGAGAACGGTATTCGCGTATTGACTCATTCCAGCAAACAATTCACGATTTTACCGGCATAACCTTTTTTGACAATCGGAAGGTTGACAGAACATGGATGCCGAATAAAATATTACAGATGACGTGAACCGCTCATTTGTAGCGTTATGCGCCGCTGTCTTCATCTTATACGGAAGACAGCGATGCATAGCAGCTATGGATGATCGTGCTTCGTCCTGTGACATGCTCCTTTACCGGAGTATGCTTTCCCTAACATTAGGGTATAGTACAATATATAAGTACTGAGGCTGGTTGTAACCGGTTTAGTGTATATTGTATGACAACTGGCTTTACCATACATGAGGAGGCGTTATTTTGATTTCAGTAAACGATTTTAAAACAGGCTTGACCGTAGAAGTGGACGGTAACATCTATTCCGTTCTTGAATTCCAACACGTAAAACCAGGTAAAGGTGCAGCATTCGTACGCTCCAAGCTGAAAAACCTGCGTAACGGTAACGTGGTAGAGCGTACATTCCGTGCAGGTGAAACGATTGCTCGTGCACAGATCGAAAACCGTGGTGTACAATACCTGTATGCAAATGGTGACGATCACACATTCATGGATAACGAAACATACGATCAGTTCGAGCTGAACACTAGCCAGCTGGAATGGGAACTGAAATTCATGAAAGAAAACATGACCGTTAACATCGTTAGCTATCAAGGCGAAATTATCGGTATTAACCTGCCAACTTCGGTTGAGCTGGAAGTTGTTGAAACGGAGCCAGGTATCAAAGGTAATACGGCTACTGGTGCAACAAAGAGCGCGAAGCTGGAAACAGGTCATTCCGTTCAAGTTCCACTGTTCATCAACCAGGGTGATGTACTGATCATCGATACACGCGAAGGTAAATACGTTTCCCGCGCGTAATTCATTATTACGTGCATAAGGGCGCTTTGCCTGAACAAAAAAGACTGTCCGTATCCGAATGACTGAGATGCAGGACAGTCTTTTTTATAAGATTTCATGTATATTTATACTTTTTTAGTGATGAATTTGCATCAAATGATGAAACATTTGTAGTGGAATACACCCTATACATAGCGTTATTATGCGAATATTGCTACAGTAGGAGCATGCATAAAATTTGCAGTAGTGATTAATGCGTTGTCGTATTATACTGTTAAAGAGTAATCGTTTCATACGATGTCATATCTGCATACTGGATATGCTTTCAATCCGGGCAATGGCGCAGGTCACAGCCTGTATCAAGTAGGGAGTGAAGAGGTCTTGGCTTTATACGTAATGAAGTTCGGCGGGAGCTCCGTCGGCGATGTAGAGCGCATGCAGCGCGTAGCAAAACGTATTATTGAAAAGCAGGATGAAGGGCATCAATGTGTAGTCGTCGTATCTGCGATGGGCGACACGACCGATGATCTGATCGATCAGGCGCTGATGCTGAATCCGAATCCATCCGCACGTGAGATGGATATGCTGATGACAACAGGGGAACAGATTTCCGTGGCGATGCTGTCAATTGCGATCCAGTATCAAGGTCGAGAATCGGTATCGTTTACAGGCTGGCAAGCAGGCTTTGAGACCGAAGCGGAGCATGGGCGCGCCCGTATTCGCAATATTCGTCCAGAGCGCGTGCTCAAGGCACTTGGGGCAGGACAGATTGTAGTTGTAGCCGGATTCCAGGGGATTACCGCAGATGGTGAGATTACTACATTTGGACGTGGTGGTTCTGATACGACTGCTGTTGCACTGGCAGCTGCAATCCAAGCTGATGTATGTGAAATTTATACCGATGTGGATGGAATCTATTCCACAGACCCGCGTATCGTTAAGTGCGCGCGCAAGCTGAAAGAAATCTCTTATGACGAAATGCTGGAGCTGGCTAACCTCGGTGCAGCGGTATTGCATCCGCGTGCGGTAGAATACGCCAAGCATAACAATGTAAAACTCGTTGTACGCTCCAGCTTTACCTATAATGAAGGAACGTTAGTGAAGGAGGAAGCAACCATGGAACAGGGAGCGGTAGTCAGCGGCATCGCTTACGATAAAAATGTGGCACGCATCACGATCAGAGGAGTAAACGATATACCGGGCGTACTCGCGAAAATGTTCAGCGAGCTGGCAACGGCGAAGATCGACGTCGATATTATCGTACAAAGCGGTGTAATGGACGGCAAAGCAGACTTCTCCTTCACAGTGAACCTGGAGGAACGCGAGCGTGCACTGCAAGTGATCGCAGCGATCCGTGGCGAGCTTCCTTACGAAGAAGTTACCTCCGAAACCGATCTGGTTAAAGTGTCCATCGTTGGCGCTGGCATGGTCAGCCATCCGGGTGTAGCTGCTCAAATGTTCGAAGCGATCTCCTCTCAGGGCGTGAGCATCAAAATGGTCAGCACCTCCGAAATCAAAGTATCCTGCGTCATCGAAGCTGGTCGCTTGAATGATGTGGTAACAGCACTGCATACCGCATATGGTCTGGATACCGAAGAGCAAGCCTTTGTAGGCGGTCCGCAGGATCGTCGTTGATTAGGATTTTCATTTAAAAGTAAGTATAGTGGAGATGTCAGATACGTTCTGGTCATCTCCATTTTTTATTTAAACAAAGTACCATTTCAGACGTTCAATACACGAAAATAAGGAGGCAATTCCAATGAATCATCATGTCGTCGCTATCGTTCCATGCAATGATCTGGATGCAAGTGAAGCGTTTTATAAACGACTTGGATTTAAGGTGTCGAGTGATTATGGTGAATATCGCATTCTGGAGGATGGTCGCGGCTGGCATTTGCATTTGAATTACTCCCCCGGCTGGCCCCCAACAATTGAAAGCAATCCGTTTGGCCTTTATTTGTATGTAGACGACGTAGATGCAGTCGCCGAGCAGGTAAAGGAATTGATCATCGAAGAGGGAACACCAAATATCAAACCATGGAAAACATATGAGTTTGCAGTGAGCGATCCGAGTGGTTTATTAGTACGCATTGGACGAATCGTTGATTGATAACGTCAGTAATGGAAAATAAGTATGGTGAAGTGATAGAGCAAGACAGGCAAGTTGCTTATGTATCTATCGAAGCTAAAAGAAATGTGTATGTGCGCTTTTGCAATTTGCATACGCACAGAACGAAGTCAAGGAAATAAGGGGCAAGGACGACTTCTAGTGTTAGCGATTTTCTAACACAAGGTTCAATAAAAAGGGGTTTTTGCGCAGCAAAATATCGTACTGCTTTGAGCACGGGAATCTACATTTTCTCCTACTTCGGTAGATTCCTGTGCGATACGGGAGTCCGACCGCTTATTTCTTGACGGAGTGGGGTAGGCTACGCCTCACAAAGTCCTGCATACGTGGCAATGCAAAATGTACATCACTTACACCATGTACGCTAGAAATACTAGAACGATCGAAGCTAACCAACGCTCATTTCCCCTCACTTGTTGACACGCATGTAGTCCATTTTATCCGTTTTCCATCAGCCCCAAACAAAGATATTCACGACTTTTTCAGTAATGTGCTATAATACATAGCGTTATGTGCAATTTTCCGAAATGAGCGTGTCCTAATTGCGCTCAGTTGCTAGGCGAAGAAGCCAAAGGAGTGAATGAATAGATGTTTAAATTAAATGAAATTAAAGAACTGATTCAACTGGTGGATGAAACTTCCGTTCAGGAAGTGGAGATTGAAAACGAAGGCTCTCGCCTTGTTATTCGTAAGCCAGGCAAATCCGAAACGGTATATGTGCAAGCTCAGGCTCCTGCTGTAGCTGCACCACAAGTAAGCCAGTCGACTGCTGCTCCACAGGCATCCGCACCAGCAGCAACACCTGCTGCAACTACACCTGAAGCCGATCCGACACTACATAAGATTGTGTCCCCAATGGTCGGAACATTCTACCGTTCTCCGTCTCCGGAAAAGGGTCCATTTGTCAATGCTGGCGATAAAGTCAATGGCAAATCGGTCGTTTGTATCATCGAAGCGATGAAGCTGATGAACGAGCTGGAAGCTGAAGTAAACGGTACAATCGTCGAGGTTCTTGCTGAAAACGGACAACTGGTTGAATACGGCCAGCCCCTGTTCCTGGTGAAACCAGAGTAAGACCGCGCCTACGTACACAGGCTGGAGGAGGACATACACAATGAAATTTCAAAAAATTCTAATTGCGAATCGTGGCGAAATTGCGGTTCGTATTATTCGCGCCTGCCGTGAAATGGGCATTTCTACGGTAGCGGTTTATTCGGAGGCAGATCGTGACTCGCTGCATGTTCGTCTGGCAGACGAAGCGTATTGCGTAGGGCCTACACTGTCCAAGGATAGCTATCTTAACCTGACGAACCTGATGAGCGTAGCAACGCTGACCGAATGCGATGCGGTGCATCCAGGTTATGGCTTCCTGGCTGAAAATGCGGACTTCGCTGAGATTTGCGAATCATGCAATATTACATTTATCGGGCCGTCTCCTGATGCGATCAATCGCATGGGCGACAAATCCGAAGCAAAGCGCACGATGTTGCAAGCGGGCGTACCGGTAATCCCAGGCTCCGACGGTATCGTGGATGATCTGGACGAAGCGGTGAAAATCGCGCGTGAGATCGGCTATCCAATCATCATCAAAGCAACGGCTGGCGGTGGCGGTAAAGGGATTCGTCTCGCCGAGGATGAAGAATCGCTCGTAAAACAGATGACCAACGCACAACAGGAAGCGGAAAAAGCTTTCGGTAACGGCGGTGTCTATCTGGAGAAATTCCTGACTGGCATGAAGCACGTTGAAGTGCAGATTATCGCTGACCGTCATGGTAATGCCGTGCATCTGGGCGAGCGTGATTGCTCTGTACAGCGTCGCCGTCAGAAGCTCGTTGAAGAAGCACCTTGTCCGGTACTGTCGCCTGAGCTGCGTGACGAGATGGGGGCAGCTGCTGTACGTGCAGCCAAAGCAGTAAACTATTCCGGTGCAGGTACGCTGGAATTCCTGCTTGGACAGGATGGCAAGTTCTACTTTATGGAAATGAATACACGTATTCAGGTAGAGCATCCAGTTACTGAGATGGTAACCGGTGTCGATCTGATTCAGGAAATGATTCGCGTAGCAGAAGGCAATCCGCTTTCGTTTACTCAAGAAGAAGTGGAAATTAACGGTTGGTCGATCGAGTGTCGTATCAATGCCGAGGACCCGCAGCGTAACTTTATGCCAAGTCCAGGTAAAATTAACTTCTATCTCGCACCAGGTGGACCAGGTGTGCGTGTCGATAGTGGCGCGTATCCAGGCTATACGATCTCTCCGTATTATGATTCCATGATCGCGAAGCTGATCGTCTGGGCACCAACGCGTGAGGAAGCTATTGCCAAAATGAAGCGTGCGCTGGATGAATTCGCAATTGATGGTATTCATACTACGATTCCGTTCCATCTGCGTTTGCTCAATCATGAGACATTTGTACGTGGGGACTTTGACATCAAATTCCTGGAAGAAAACGAAGTATAATGGCGATATGATCCGGTTTGTCAACGAACCGGGTCCATGTTATATTAAGTTTACTTGGCAGGAGGTGTATAAATTATGAGTACATTCCCGACTGAATTTGAACGGACAGATATCGGTGAAATTCAGATTGCCCCTGAGGTGATCGAGGTGATCGCAGGTCTTGCTACAATCGAAGTAGACGGCGTAGCAGGTATGAGTGGCGGCTTTGCCGGTGGTATTGCCGAGCTGCTTGGACGCAAAAACCTGTCCCGTGGCGTGAAGGTTGAGGTCGGTCAGCGCGAGGCAGCAGTCGATGTGTCCGTTATTGTAAAATACGGTCATCGCTTGCCCGAGGTGGCTGCACAGATTCAACGTAACGTCAAACGCTCGATTGAAACGATGACCGGTCTGACCGTAATCGAAGTGAACGTACAAATTCACGATGTGCATCTGGAAACGGTGGATAAGCAGGAAGAAAGCGAATTTACCCACCGTGTGAAATAATACAGCTTGATGTATGATTCGCAAGCATTACCACTTTTCATGAAACAAGTATCCATCTGGAAGGCTCGAATGGATACGAGCAGCGGGTCGCGCTCCGTGTCGTTGGATCGTACACGGAGCCGCCCATCATAAACCCCCGACGAGGTAGTCTGGGGTTTAGTATAATGTAAAGGGGCTGCAAGGTTTTGGCTAAAATCATCGATCGGCTGCTCTTATTTGTGTACAGTTTGAGCATTGGCATATTGTCGGTGCTGGTCATTTTGCTGCTGAGCGGACAGGTTCCTTTTACGATGGACTACCGTAATGAGCAAAATGTGTATATTATTATCGTTATTATTGCGGTCGTGCTGTTTTTGCTAAGTATCCGTTTTTTCTACGTATCGATTCGCACAGAGCGTGGGTCGATGCATTCCGTGCATCAACGTACAGAATTTGGAGATGTGCAAATTTCACTGGATACGATTGAAAATATGACGCTGAAAGTGGCTGAGCGCACCAAAGGTGTGCGTGATCTTAAAACGCGCGTTCGTGTCGTGGAGTCAGGACTTGAGATTGTCATTCGTGCTGTTGTTGACGGCGAGACGCCGATTCCAGGTCTATCCGAAAGCATGCAAAAAAGTATTCATACTGAGGTGGAGGAAATTACAGGTATCCCTGTATCATCCGTTTCAGTCTATATTGCGAATATCGTTCATTCGCCTGCATTCAAGAGCAGAGTGCAGTAGAAAGGGGCTTCGCTCATGATATGGCAACAGATCTGGGAGAACTTCGGCGGACGAATTCTCGGCGTGCTGGCAGGCATCGGCTGCGGCATTTTGTATTTGACAGTTGGTTTTTGGGATATGTTGTTCTTTGCATTGTTAGTGTTCATAGGTTATACCGTCGGTCGTAACCGGGATCTCCGGTTGGGCTCGTTCATTCCATGGCAGCGTGTCAGTGAATGGATAGCCGATCGCTGGCGTCCGTTTCGATGAACCCTGTCAACCATCATTCCCGGCATGAAGTGAGCAATACCCCGCTTTTCCGGAAATGATGGTGGGCAGGTTTTTTTGTTTGTAGTGTTAGTGTTTTGCTAACACGAGGTAAAATAAAAAGTGATTTTTGCGAAGCAAAATATCTTACTGCTTCAGTGTTAGTGCTTTTCTAGCAAGGATTGAAGTAAAAAGTGATTTTTGCCAAGTAAAATATCCATTCCACTCTGCTTACCAACTTGCAGAGGGCAACCGTTTTTCAATAAAATATACAGGCAACACGTTAGGAATGTAGGATACGAATCAGAGTAGCTTGCGATGAATGAGTATTCTGCGACCAGCACAGGTTGCCGAAAGGATATGAATGATATGAAAAGAAGATTAGCGCGGGAAATTACCGTACAAAGTCTTTATCAAATGGAAATGAATGAAGTAAAAGCGGAAGAAGCAGTCGAAATGCTGCTGGAAGAAGCAGCGGCGGATAACGAATCCGAAGTGGAAGTACGTAATGAAGCACAGCTCAAAACGTATGTACTGGATGTTGTTGCTGGTGTAAGTAGTAACCGTGAAGCGATTGATGGACTGCTCGTAGATTATTTGCAAAATTGGCAGGTGAGCCGCCTATCTCGCGTAGACCGTCAAATTCTGCGTCTGGCTGTATATGAGATGATTTTCACCGAGGATGTACCGGCAAAGGTAGCGGTCAACGAGGCGATTGAGCTGTCCAAGCATTTTGGTACAGAAGAATCCGGTAAGTTTGTTAACGGTGTACTTGGTAAAATGATTCAGGATCTGGATAAGCTGAAGGGTTCGAAATAATCTAATCCCTTAGCGTTAAAAGGCATCACGAATACACACAAACGATTCAAGCTCAGTGATACAAGGGCATCTGCCCTCATTCATATTCATTTTTTAATGGTAAAGGAGCGATTTGTCATGGCAGCAACAATTATTAGCGGTACACAGATTTCGCAGGAGATTCGTCAGGATATCAAGCAGGAAGTGGAAGCGATGAAGGCGCAGGGCTTTCAACCAGGTCTAGCGGTTGTGCTCGTGGGCGATGACCCGGCTTCCCATGTTTATGTACGCAATAAAGAGAAGGCTTGCCATGATCTGGGCTACTATTCGGAGGTTCACCGTCTGTCTGCGGACACGTCACAGGAGGAACTACTGGCCCTGGTCGATAAGCTGAACAAGCAGGATAATATTCATGGTATTCTCGTCCAGCTGCCATTGCCGAAGCAAATCGAGGAGAAGGCAGTCATCGACGCCATCTCTCCGCAAAAGGATGTGGACGGCTTCCATCCGATCAACGTCGGCAACTTGATGATCGGTGACGAAAGTCTGCTGCCATGTACACCAGCAGGTGTGATTGAAATGATCAAGCGTACCGGTATTGAAATGTCCGGCAAGCATGCAGTCGTGATCGGTCGCAGTAATATCGTAGGTAAACCGGTATCGATGCTGCTGCAACGCGAAAATGCCACAGTTACAATGTGTCACTCGCGCACAGCGAACATGAAGGAGCTGACCCAGCAGGCGGATATTCTTGTTGTAGCAATCGGTCGTGCTAACTTTGTCGATGCTAGCTTTATCAAGCCGGGTGCTGTAGTGATTGACGTGGGGATGAACCGTTTGGACAACGGCAAATTAGCTGGCGATGTTGATTTTGAAAGTGCGAAGGAAGTATCCGGTCCGATCACTCCGGTTCCGGGTGGCGTAGGCCCAATGACAATCACAATGCTGATGAAAAACACGCTCGTCGCCGCGCGCCGTGCACACGGACTCAAGTAAGAAAGGAGACCGTTATGTCGCAACAGCAGCGTATATACTCCATCAAGGAGATTAACAAATACATCCGGATGAAAATGGAGTCCGATTCGCTGCTCTCCGAAGTATGGCTGAGGGGCGAAATCTCCAATTTCACTCACCATTCAAGCGGGCATATGTATTTTACATTAAAGGATGAAGGCAGTCGCATGAAGTCGATTATGTTTGCTTCGTACAATCAGCGGCTTCCTTTTATTCCAAAGGAAGGCACACGGGTCGTTGCTCGTGGCTATATTTCCGTTTATGAACGAGATGGACAGTATCAGTTTTATGCCACGCAGATGCAGCCGGATGGAATCGGCAGTCTGTATCTCGCTTACGAGCAGCTCAAGCAGAGGCTGGAGCAAGAAGGGTTATTTGACTCTTCACGCAAGCGTGCGATTCCACAGTATCCAAAGGTTATCGGTGTAGTTACCTCGCCAACCGGCGCAGCTGTACGCGATGTAGTGATCACACTGCGTCGCCGCTACCCTGCCGTGAAAATTGTCGTATATCCTGTACTCGTACAGGGTAAGAGCGCGGCGCCTTCGGTTGTGAAGGCGATCCGCGATCTGAACCGAATGGGTGAAGCGGATGTGCTGATCGTTGGACGCGGTGGCGGTTCACTGGAAGAGCTGTGGGCATTTAACGAGGAAATGGTCGCTCGTGCGATTGCTGGCTCGCGTATTCCGGTCATCTCGGCAGTCGGTCATGAAACGGACTTTACGATTGCTGATTTTGCCGCAGATTTGCGTGCAGCGACGCCAACAGCGGCAGCAGAGCTGGCAGTGCCGAATGTGAATGAGCTACGTGCACAGCTTGTACAGGTGCGCAGACAGCTCAAGCAAGGATTGCTGCGTCTGTCGCAGCGTCAGCGCGAGCGCTTAACCCGTTTGCGTCGTTCGCCTGCTTTGCTGCATCCGAAGCGTCAGCTTGTGCAGCATATGACACGTCTGGATATGCTGGAGCGTCGATTGACGACAAGTTTACAGCGACGCAGTCATATTCAGCGTGAGCGTCTTGGACGCATGAGTCAGCGTTTGGCTCGCCATAATCCACAGGAGCAGCTGATCTATGCTAAACGACGCACAGACTCTGCACGTCGTCAGCTAGAGCTGCGCATGCAGCAGATTTTAAGACAAAAGCAGCAAAAGCTTGGTTTTGGTTTGAAGCAGCTGGATGCACTTAGCCCGCTCAAGGTGATGGCACGTGGATATAGTCTCGTTTATGACGAACCGGAACAGCAGCTGATCAAGTCGGTGAAGCAGGTTGAGCCGGGAGAAATGATCAAAGTGAATCTACAGGATGGACAACTGCAATGTAATATATGGAGTATTAAGGAGGCGGACAACGATGGCGAAGGCAGCAAAGGAACAAGAGCTTAATTTTGAACAGGCGATGGACCGGCTGGAGGAGATCGTCTCCGAATTGGAACATGGCGATGTGCCGCTGGAAAAAGCCATTGATCTTTTTCAGCAGGGCATGCAGCTATCCCAGGTATGCGGCTCGAAGCTGGAAGAGGTAGAACGCAAAATCGAAATGATCGTTGAAGAGGATGGAGAGCTACGCAAAAAGCCATTCCAATCTGCTGAAAGCGGTGAAGAGATTGAGTGAGCGCCCGGAGCTAAAGCCATATATCCATGATATTTCGGTTCAAATGGAGCAGCAGCTACAAAGCTTCCTGCCTGCTGGATGGGATGTACCTAAGACGCTGACTGATTCGATGCTGTATTCACTTATGGCAGGCGGCAAGCGTCTACGTCCGGTATTTGTCATTGCTGCGGCTGAAGCGCTGGGTGGTAGCCGCGAAGCGGCTCTGCCTGTAGCTTGCGCTATAGAGATGGTACATACGTACTCACTCGTTCATGATGATTTGCCAGCGATGGATGATGATGATTATCGTCGTGGTAAGCTGACCAATCATAAGGTATATGGAGAGGCAATGGCGATTCTAGCAGGAGATGCACTGCTCACACATGCCTTTTATGCAGCAACGGGCTGTACTGCCTTTGGTGTTGCACCGGAAGCCGCACTGGCGATTGTGCGTGATCTGGCAGAATATGCAGGTCCACGTGGGATGGTTGGTGGTCAGGTAGCGGATATGGAAGGCGAGCAGGGGATGACCGAGCTGGAGCAGCTGCGTTATATCCACCTGCACAAAACCGCGGATCTGTTCATGTTTTCCCTGACAGCAGGAGCGAGAACGGCAGGAGCGACGGAGCAGCAACTGGATGCGCTACGACGCTTTGGCTCGGATATCGGACTTGCTTTCCAAATTCAGGATGACATTCTCGATGTGATCGGCGATGAAGCGAAGCTGGGCAAAAAAACGCAAAGCGATAGCAAGCTGCAAAAGGTAACCTATCCGTACTTTATCGGTCTGGAGGCTTCCAAGCAGGAAGTCGAGCGTCTGACCGCAAGTGCGAAGGCAGCTTTACAGGAGGCGAATCTGAAGGATTCACGCCGTCTGGAAGAAATCGCAGATTATCTGGTGCAACGCGACCATTAATGGTTACGTATAGCCATCAGGATTTATTTTAGCAATTCATGATATCAGGCATGCGTCAGCACGCAGATTGAAGAAACGGATAACGCATAACTAAGGTAGCAGAAGCTTCGTAGTGATACGATAACCTGCTATTTATGGGCGTTTATCCGTTATCTGTGTTGGAATGACCTTTATGCTGTATGTGATGTGTACTTGATCTATACCTGTGATCGTATAGGCCGTACATGAGCTATTATCGTTGTAAAATGGCTCTTGAGTTAGTCCTATAATAGAGCGGATTTCGTAAACGAACCTGCTTGTGGTATAGTGGATAGTAATATAAAACGTAGAATCATGAATTGTATTATTTTGGCATGTAAACAACATTTGAGCGCCGGGGGGCGTTCAAAGGAAAGCGGGGAAATGGTGTGCTGCTTCCACAGATTCATCAACCAAGTGATCTCAAAGATTTGACAACAGAACAGTTAACCGTGCTGGCAGGAGAGATTCGCCAGTTTCTGATCGAGAAATTATCAGCAACCGGCGGTCACCTGGCTTCCAATCTGGGCGTAGTGGAGCTTACGCTTGCTCTGCATTATCTGTATGACAGTCCGAAGGACAAATTTATTTTTGATGTTGGTCATCAGGCGTATGTACACAAAATTTTGACCGGACGCATGGATCGCTTTGATACATTGCGTAAATACAAGGGCCTGTGCGGCTTTGTAAAGCGTAATGAAAGCGAGCATGATGTGTGGGAAGCCGGACACAGCAGTACATCACTATCGGCAGCGATGGGGATGGCGCTTGCACGTGACTTCAAAAAAGAAGATAACAAGGTCGTTGCAGTCATCGGTGACGGCGCACTTACTGGAGGTATGGCGTTTGAAGCGCTTAACCATATCGGACATGAGCAGCGCAAGCTGACCGTTGTACTGAACGATAATGAAATGTCGATTGCGCCTAACGTTGGCGCCATGCATAAATATCTGGGTAAAATTCGCTCGGATAAAGGCTATCTGCGTGCGAAGGATGAAGTAGAGCAACTGCTCAAAAAAATCCCGGCTATCGGCGGCAAAATTGCCAAGACAGCGGAAAAGCTCAAGGATTCACTTAAATACGCTATGGTATCTGGCATTCTGTTTGAGGAGCTGGGCTTCACGTATTTCGGACCGATCGACGGTCATGATTTACCGAAGCTATTGGAAACGTTCCATCAAGCAGACAATGTAGATGGCCCCGTACTAATCCATGTGGTCACGATCAAAGGTAAAGGCTACCTGCCTGCCGAAGCCGATTCATACAAATGGCATGGCATTACGCCATACAAAATTGAATCTGGTCAGGTGGTAAAAGCCGCTGGTAATCCAATGTATACCGAAGTGTTCGGCAAAACATTGATCGAGCTTGCAGAGCAGGACGAGCGTATCGTTGCGGTTACGCCTGCGATGCCAGGGGGTTCAGGCTTATTCCCATTTGCGGATCGCTTCCCTGAGCGTATGATTGATGTCGGTATTGCAGAGCAGCATGCGGCAACACTGTGCGCAGCAATGGCGATGGAAGGCATGAAGCCTGTCTATGCGGTTTATTCTACATTTATGCAGCGTGCATATGATCAGATCGTGCATGACATCTGTCGTCACAATGCGAATGTGATGTTTGCGATTGACCGTGCAGGCTTTGTAGGTGCCGATGGTGAAACGCATCAGGGTGTATACGATGTTGCCTTTATGCGTCATATCCCGAATATAGTGATCATGATGCCGAAGGATGAAAACGAATTGCGCCATATGATGAAGACGGCGCTGGAATACAATGATGGACCAATCGCTTATCGTTATCCACGAATTAACGGTCTGGGTGTACCGCTGGATCAACAGCTCACACCGATCCCGATCGGACAATGGGAAAAGGTACGCGAAGGCGATAACTATGCGATTCTTGCTTCTGGCCCGATGGTACAGATGGGAGTCGAGGTTGCCGAGGAACTCAAGCGTGATGGCATGAATGTAGCGGTAGTCAATGCGCGCTTTATGAAGCCGCTTGATGAGGAAATGCTACTCGATCTGGCAGCACGTGGTACACGTATGCTGGTCGTCGAGGAAGTTTCCCAGGCAGGCAGTATGGGTAGCGCTGTACTAGAATTCTATGCAGCACGTGGTCTTCACGATGTTACAGTGGGCTTGATGGGTATTCCAGATGAATTCATCGAACATGGTAGCATCAAGGATCAGCAGCGCGAAGCAGGGCTGACACCGGAAAATATTGCCGAATCGCTCAAGGCGCTTGCCCCAGGACAGGCGTGGACATTTCAGAAAAATTCGGTGTAATGATTAAATGAACCAGGCAGCGAAGCGGGAAGTTTCATTTTCCGCTTCGTTTGCTGTTTACACCCCTGCTTATAGCTCTTATCATCGTTTAATGACAGTATGATAAGGAAGCAAAGCAGTGTCTAAAAATACGGAATCCGTACAGGAGATAACCTATGGCAAGTGATAAAGAACGTCTTGACGTCCTGCTCGTCGAGCAAGGCTATTATGAAAGCAGGGAAAAAGCAAAAGCGGCTGTGATGGCAGGTCTTGTCTATGGCGGCACAGAGCGTCTGGAAAAGCCAGGTATGAAAATTCCACGCGATACAGCGCTAAATGTAAAGGGCTCTGTGCATCCGTATGTAAGTCGCGGTGGCTTAAAGCTGGAAAAGGCGCTTCAGCATTTTGGGATTGAAATGGAAGGACGTACCATGCTGGATATCGGCTCGTCTACGGGCGGATTCACGGATTGTGCGCTTCAGCATGGTGCCTCTTACGTGTATGCAATTGATGTTGGCTACAATCAGCTAGATTGGTCGTTACGCAATCATCCACAGGTGCATGTGATGGAGCGGACGAATTTCCGCTATATGACTCCAGATCAATTGGAAGATGCTACGCCTAACTTTGCCAGCATTGATGTGTCTTTTATTTCACTGCGTCTGATGCTACCACCGCTGAAGGAGCTATTATCTCGTCCTGCGGATGTCGCGGCACTAATCAAGCCACAATTCGAGGCTGGACGTGAAAAAGTAGGGAAAACAGGCGTCGTGCGCGATCCAAAGGTTCACCAGGAGGTACTGGAGCATGTGCTTGGCTTCGCAAAGGAGATCGGGTATGAACTGCGTGGACTCACCTTTTCACCAATTACAGGTGGAGAAGGCAATATCGAGTTCCTGGCGCACTGGCATTTACCTGCCGAGGGTGAAGTACTGGAGCCGATCCCTGAACTGGCTGATTTAAGCGAGCTGGCTGCACGAACCGCGGCTGAAGCGTCACATCGTTTTCGTGGTGGTACAGCTAAGTAGTGATGAAAGCTACAGCATATAATAAAACTTATGATGTGATATTGTATCGGGTCGATATGACGTACGGTTAGACGTGGTATAAAGCGACGTAGAATAGTACATCGTACAATACGCCGCCTAAAATGATGATGTTAATATCCATTACAATGATAATGAGAGCATGTGCAAGCGATACGAGAAAAGACCTGCACTGGCAGCGTTGCAGCCTGCCGCAGGTCTTTTGGCTTGTATAGAGCTGAATGTATAGCTGGCAATGATGTGGTACACCCGATCGCAATGAATTTTCGATCAAAACTCAATTTGGCTATTGATTTACGAACAGATATTCCTATATAATGAGAACGAACGTTCCTCCTGTCTGGCTCATCCAGTCAGCGTTTGGACTCTTCCGTTCTTGGTGTTACAATAGGGTAATGTGCGATGCCACGTTGATGATCGATAGCAAAGCAGGTTATTTTCCAATTTTCAAGGTCGAAAAGGAATATACCTGCATAATAACGAATAATTATAGAGTCTGTTCTATACGAACAGCTGATATTATCTATTCGCCACAGCGATCATTTGCATGATTATGATAGAGCATACTACCAAGCGGAGGTCTTTATGAAGGGACAGCGACATATTAAAATTCGAGAAATTATTACACATCAGGATATTGAAACCCAGGACGATCTGGTTGAAGCATTGCGTCAAGCAGGCTTCCAGGTAACGCAGGCAACGGTATCCCGGGATATCAAAGAACTTTTACTGATTAAAATTCCGACAGATGACGGAAGATATAAATATTCCTTGCCAACCGATCAACGCTACAATCCAGTGCAAAAGCTGAAGCGTGCACTGGTGGACAATTTTCTACAGATCGATTTTACAAACAATCTGGTTGTGATGAAGTGCCTTCCGGGTACAGCCAATTCCATTGCTTCACTCGTGGATAGTATGGAATGGCCGCAAATTATGGGTACGATATCGGGTGACGATACGATGCTGATCATTTGCCGTACGGAGAGCGATAGCCAGAAAGTAATCGAACAGATTATGGGCTTTATTTCCTGAGATAGAGGATAAGCTCCTTCTGTTGTGATCGTAACGTCGATACAGCCAAGACTTATTCTGGTGTTAGCTGACTGTAGAGCTTGTGTCCGGTTTCGTTTGAAGCGGGGTCAAACAGTCTTTTATACGAGAAGGAGTGAGCTCCATGCTAGTTATGCTGAGCATCAAAAACCTGGCTGTTATTGAAGAAATCGACGTTTACTTTCACAAAGGATTCCATGTACTGAGCGGTGAAACCGGTGCAGGTAAATCCATCATCATAGATGCGCTCGGTCTGATTGCAGGCGGAAGAAGCTCAGCGGAGATTGTCCGCTACGGTTGTGACAAATCGGAGATGGAAGCTCTGTTCGAGCTGCGTTCCACTCACCCGGTCTGGTCAACACTTGCACGATTGGGGATTCAGGGCACAGCAGAGGAGCATCTGGTTATTCGCCGCGAGGTAACGAGCAGCGGTAAAAGCACTGCGCGGATTAACGGCCAACTGGTGAATCTGTCTATGCTACGTGAAGTAGGCGAACAGCTCGTCAACATTCATGGTCAGCACGAGCACCAATCATTAATGAAGCCAGAGCGCCATCTAGGCTTGCTAGATACATTTGCCGATGTAAAAATCGGTCCGGTTAAGCTGAAATACAATGAGCAATATAGCAGCTACATCAAGATCGAGCGTGAGCTGCGTGAATTACAGGAAAATAGCCAGAAGACGTATCAGATGATGGATTTGTATCGTTTTCAGCTGGAAGAGATTGCGGCTGCTAACCTGCAACCAGGTGAGGATGAGGCGCTGGAAGAAGAGCGTCTGCGGCTGTCACATAGTGAGAAAATGATGGAAGCGGTAGCCGGTGGCTATCACAACCTGAATGGTGAAGGCACGATGGGTGCAATCAGCGTGGCCATGTCCCGTCTGAGCGATATCTCTCGCTATGATTCCAAAAATCTCGATCCTTTAGTCGAACAATTGCAATCGGCTTATTATCAGCTGGAGGATGTCGTCTATCAGCTGCGTAGTTATCAGGAAAACATCGAATTCAATCCAGGTCGACTGGAAGAAGTAGAATCCCGTCTCAACATGATCTCTGGCTTACGCCGTAAATATGGAGAAAATGTAGAGCAGATTATCGCGTATTATGAGAAGATCCAGCGCGAGACAGATCTGCTGGAAAACAAAGATGAGCATTTGCTCAAGCTGGAAGCGAAACGGGATAAGCTTCGTGATCAGCTACTGGAAACAGGAGAACGACTGAGCAAGCTGCGTCGTGAAGCAGCCGGTGAGTTGTCCAAGCAAGTTGAAGCTGAACTCAAGGACTTGCAAATGCAGCGTACATCGCTGCAAGTCAAGATTGATTATATTGCTGATCCGAATGGTATTGAGTGGAATGATCGCCGCATTCGGATTACCCGTCAAGGGATTGATACGGCAGAATTCCTGATCTCGCCTAACCCGGGTGAGCCGCTGCGTCCAATGGGCAAAATCGCCTCCGGTGGTGAGCTGTCACGTATTATGCTTGCACTGAAAAGCATCTTTGCTCGTCATGAGCAGGTACCTGTACTTGTATTTGACGAGGTGGATACTGGTGTCAGCGGACGAGCAGCTCAATCGATCGCAGAGAAGCTGTTCAAGCTGTCTTCGGAATGTCAGGTATTCTCTATTACTCACTTGCCGCAAGTCGCATGTATGGCAGATCATCAGTATTTGATCGAAAAGCAGATCGTTGGCGACCGTACAGCCACTCATGTTGTATCTCTGCATGAGGATGGTCGTGTGGACGAGCTGGCGCGTATGCTGGGTGGCGTTGAGATTACCGAGAAAACGAATCATCATGCGCTGGAAATGCTCAAGCTAGCAGAAGCACGTAAGGATGGCGGCTCCGCCTATGCGGTGCACTAGGCTTATAAGCTTGAGTTGGTTAGCGACAGAGCATAACGATAAGGTTATGATTCGGTGAATCAGCGACAATCAAGTTGAACTATGATGGATCGTATAGAGAAACACTCTTTGGGAAGCCTGCCTCTAATGGTAAAGCTTCCCATTTTAATTAGAATTACATAAAGTCATAATTGACACGGACACGGACACGGACACGGACACGGACACGGACACGGACACGGACACGGACACGGACACGGACACGGACACGGACACGGACACGGACACGGACACGGACACGGACACGGACACGATTATAGGTATGAGTATCGAATTGAGTATACAATCAGCGATAGGCAGCCGTACTTACGTATATACACTACTCAAGCATATACATTACCAAAGCATATACATTACCAAAGCATCTGCTGTCTTTTTATCGCACATAGGATAGAAAAATTGGGAAATTTATGAGATTTTTGTTTTCGACAGCAGGTTTTAGGTCTTTTATGTCGAATGATATTATAATGTGAAGAGTATGCCCCAAAATGGATACACGATCGATTGATAAAACGTCTAGCTTTAGACATGCGCTATGTAATGATATAGCTTCATTCACAGCCTCGGCTGCATGCACAACGCGATATCATAGCCAATCGATCGCAGAATCGTACAATCGTACAAATGCAGAACCATTGTCATAAAATGGATGCGACACAGCAGGAGAGCTTGACCAAAATGAAGGAGGAATATCCATTGTCAACTATTCAAGTATTGCTAGCAGACGATAATCGTGAGTTTACGAATATGCTGGCTGATTATATTTCCAATCAGCAGGACATGGAAGTGGTAGGGATTGCATTTAATGGTGAGGAAGTATTGAAAACGATGGAAAGCTTGCCAGAGCTTCCAGATGTACTTATTCTGGACATCATCATGCCTCATCTGGACGGCCTAGGTGTACTCGAGCGTCTGCGTGATATGAATCTGACACCATCACCGAAGATCATTATGCTAACGGCATTTGGTCAGGAAAATATTACACAGCGTGCGGTACAGTTGGGGGCTTCGTACTATATTTTGAAGCCATTTGATATGGAAGTGCTCGTTAATCGTGTTCGCCAGCTGGTAGGTACGAATGCAGCGATTAGCAGCAATGGCGGTGGTTCTGTCAACATGAGCAACGCGATGAGCAAACCAGCAGCTGCGATGCCGGCAAAAGGTCGCAATCTGGATGCAAGCATTACGGCGATCATTCATGAGATTGGTGTACCCGCTCATATTAAAGGATATCAATATTTGCGTGAAGCGATCACAATGGTGTATAACAATATCGAAATTTTGGGATCGATTACAAAAACGCTGTATCCAGCGATCGCAGAAAAGTTCAAAACGACACCTTCGCGTGTAGAGCGTGCAATTCGTCACGCCATTGAGGTTGCCTGGACACGTGGGAATATCGATTCCATTAGCCATCTGTTTGGATATACGATCAATATTAGTAAGTCCAAGCCAACCAATAGTGAATTTATCGCGATGGTAGCAGACAAGCTGCGTATCGAGCACAAGGTTTCGAACTAATACAGCGCTTATTCGTTGTGATGTCTATTTACGAATGGAGCAAATCGCTTAAAATAGCTTACTCTACTACATCATGCGCGTAGTATACCAAGTACAAGCAGTATAGAAGAATAGCGCATACAACATAACACAGACATAGCTCAGTATTGTGCATGGAATAAGTAGCAGCTAAATTAAGCAGATATAAACACTGTGTACTATGATCTAATTTCATCTCCTGTAAGTAATGGTGTCTAACTTGTCGCCAATCTAATCTATATTTACCTAAAGAAATGAAGAGCAGCTTACACTCGATATGAAGAGGAAGGCTGCTCTTTTTCCTCTAGTTGAATAGAGGTGCAATATAGTAATATAGACATAGATTCTAATTTATTTATTAAAAATCATATTTTACTAAGGAGAGGAAAGTATGGAAGGCTTTCAGGGATATTCACCACCAGAGCCGCCAAAGCCAGCACCGACTAAAATGAGCGTAATGGCATTGGTGGCACTTATTTTAGCTGGTCTCGGTATACTCGGATGTATGGTGCTCACGGTCTGGAACATCGCACTCAATGTACAGGTTTCTGACCTGCAACAGGCAAATGCGGCATTACAGCGTAAAACGAGCGATCTGGCAGATCAGCATACCAACGTTGAGCATGAGCAATCTATTATTAAGCAGGTAGCCGTGTTCAATTATCTGTCCCATAGCATAGAGGAAGCAGTAGTAACCGATGACTTTATTGTGGATAAGATCACATTCACGCCGACAGGTGATGGAGAGCTGAAGAGCGTACTGATCGATGTGGAAAATCAACCGGATATCGATCTGGATTACAATGGAGATGGCACCTACAATGTATCCAAAACTCAGCTACGTGCCAAGGCGGTGAAGCTTATTCAAGCCGCAGAGGATTATTATGGCTCGGATAATGAAGCACCCGAATGGACAGAATCGACATTAGTCACTTTGACCGTCAAAAATTATGATATTGGTGATTATGCGGATGGTAAGTTTTTATTTGTAGATGAGTATTGATCATGATGCTTGATCGCTTGCTGATAAATCGTAAATCGATGTTCAATGGTTGATAGATGATAAAGCGACATACAATCACTGGATGTCCCATCAGGACAAGGCATTGTAAGTATATGTTGAAGGAGGCGCGTTTTTGAAAAAATCGCTTGTCTATGCAGCGTTGCTAGTCGTTAGTAGTAGTATGATAGGGTGGATCGCATATCCAGTTGTAGCTCATGCGATGGTAGACCAGGCTGGTGTAGCCATAGAGAATAGCAGGGTTCCGATCCTCAAGCAGATAGCTGTATCTTCTGATCACAATCATGATTCCAATCAAATCGTATCCGCCGAATATGCAGCACGTACAGACTTACATAATTCACAGATGTCATTGCGGACAGACACCAAGCGACCATCTGTAAAACAAACGAGCACGCCCAACCTGGTTCTGGCATCAGCTTTAACTCCAACGATGAATTCGTTATCAGCTAATCACGATAAAAGCTCAGCAGTCGAGGTGACTGATCAGATCGCTCTGGGCGATATTGCCAGCTTTCATTTTCCAAGTAATCATCAAATGAGCTTTGTTGAGCCAAAAGCGACACAGGAGCTACTCCAGAAGCAATATACTGGAGACTTGATTACTGGACAGATTCTCGGAAGCTTGCTTGATCGTCAGGACAATGCATGGATCATTCTGATGTATACTGAGGACGGTCATATTCTCGATTATGATCATGATCAGATCGATGCACAGCGTATATTGGCTAACTATCAAAATAACCTGCAACAGCAAAATGCGAATAACAAGGAAGCACCTAACCTTCAAGTGTTAGGCTGGGGCGAGGAGCCGAGCTATAATGCCACCACACATACGTTGACCTGGTATCTAAAATTAAAAGAGTCGACGAAGGATAATCTAGTCAATTATAATGCCCGTATGTTGACCAGAACGGGATATCTTTCGGCGATTCTCGTAAGTAGCGATGCGACTTTCCAGCAGGATCGTACTGCATTCCAGCAGGATGTATTACCTAATATCGATATTCATCAGCAGTCGGCGTATAGCGCTTATGATGAGCAGACAGATAAGGATTCCAAGTTGACTTTAGAAGGCTTAATTTTGATAGGAGCAGGTACACAAGCTGCAAAGCAATATGGTACGTTTTCCATCGTAAATAAGCTGTGGTTTATCGTCGTGCCGATCGCGGGCTTGATTTACTGGAATCATCGTAATCGTTCTCGGCGCGAGCAAGAGCATGCTAAGGAACTGGAAGCAATTATGTATGCGGATCATCAAAGTAATGAGCTACCGATGCGTAGACGTCCTGTGGTGTCTCCTGACCAGACCGATTCGGATTCCAAATAATCAATCATCATCAATCGAACAACAGTCATATAGTATATACAAATGTAATTTATTCCGTAATGAAAGTAATCACCTTATTATTCTTAATATTACTATCATGGTCTGTCTTGCATCGTCAATAAACCATCCATTCAGTTCGCGTTATGCATCAATATCCCAAAAACAGTATAATGAAAATGGTATGTCAAAAGTCTATTGTCGGGATCAATAGCTAGAATGTACACGGATGCGATTCAGAAGAAATAGCTTGTGAATGATATCTACAATGATAATGCTGAATGCAATAGGCTTACGACCGCAAAGTATAGTAAAATGAATCGTAATCACATCATACTGGAATGAGGGAGGGATCACAGATGGAGAAAACAAATGCATGGGTATTCGTGCTGGTTACATACGTTGTAGCAGTGGCACTCTTCCTCGGAATGTGGAAAGTAAGCGATCTGCTATTTTTCCGTTAAATATCATCAGCAATCCTGCTCTAAGCTGTCTGCTCTAACTTGACGGTTGAAGCAGCATGGAATGAATCAATAAGGCTACCTGTGTAAGATCCGCATCTTCCTATTGCAGATGAGGCAGGAAGTACAATCGGGATCACGAGTGCGATGCTGCGAATCGTAACAGTGCTGCTGATAGGATCAAGCTAATCGGAATACAAAGCACAATACACAGAAAAAAGGCTGGAACATAGCGTTCCAGCTTTTTTCTATTTCGATCGCTATACAGCAGTATGCACAATGACTGCATAAACTTAGATACAACGAAATGCCACCATCCTATCATGTCCATTCTTTACGATATGCAAGTGGCGTGCATTCCACCCGTGCCTTGAACAGATTAATAAAATGAGACACATTGTAAATGCCGACCTCACTTGCAATCTGCTGAATACTTTTATCCGAATAACGAAGCATATGCTTGGCGGTATTGATTCGAATATTGATCAAATATTCAATAGGCGGCAATCCGATATGCTGCTTAAAATCACGGCTCAGCTGAAATTTGTTCACAGCATACTTTTTCGCCAGATCATCGAGCGTGATCGGCTCGGTATAATGCTCCTCCAAGTATTGCTGCAAATCCAGCACTGGAGCCGGAATGCGTCCATGCTTATCGCCTGCATACACCGATTGTAATAAAATATCGGTTAACAGCTGTACGATTAGCTGAGAACTGATCAGCTCGGTTTTGTTACTACGCGGCGTTTGAATATTCAGTAGGCGTTGCATCAGCCCGGGAATGGCAGAATACTCATTTACATGGCAAACAGGCAACTGGCGCTGACTGAACGGTGCATAATAACCCTCCATTGCTTCCCCGCGAATATGAAGCCACAGAAATTCCCATTCTTCCTCACGTACGGCTTCATACCGATGGTAATCCATGCAATGGATGAAGAACAGATCGCCGCGTCCGAGTGCGTAATCCGTATCGCCATAACGCAGCTTTCCACGACCAGATTGTGTATACAAAATGAGATACGAATTCAAATGCTCGTGCGCTGTAGCATAAGGAAAGGCAGTTTTGAAATGGCCGATCTCCTGTACAAAAAAATAAAAAGCCTGTGCAGTAGAAGATGGCGTTAAAATGAGGCGAATTGAATCTTCGGTTTGTATATGCGAAGCTTTCTCCCAGTAGCTCGTCATGTAGCTCTTCCTCCTGCATAGGTAGCGTTAAATTGCATTTCATTCCGGTTCACTACGCGATAGATATGGCATGAATCAGGGATGAAGTTTAAATTGCAGGTCATATCAGAATAATTGCGAATACTGGAAAACAGATTAAAGATCGATGTGGAATCCCGAATCAGGGATGATACGTATCTGACGGTATGCGGAATGATAATTAAATTGTAAGCGTTATCTTTCAATTAATCAATACAAGACAAAGTAAAAAGGCCACCCGCAGGTGACCTTTCTAACCCAAATGGCGCTATTTAAATCTGACCGCATCCCGCGCCACCGGAAAGTTCTGGTGATTAAGCCAGAACCTCGGCTTGGGTAAAGGACGCGTTCAACATGTGATTATTGATGTTGACGCACCTCCTTTCTGTATGGGGATAGTTTAGCATAGGTTTACATAAACATCTAGCCCTATTTACAAAAAAATCAAAAAATATTTGTTTGTTCGTATCCATTATTAGATGATAATTTGAAAATATGAACAAATATACAGTTTGTGTACTTTATTTTCGGATAATGAAGTAGTATGAGCAAATAATTAGTGAAATTTTGTCGATTTGATGTATAATCGCTATTAAATATAGCAAAATAATTATAAGTATATAATGGCAATAATGTGCAATAATAGGTGAGCGGACGAACAGGGTGGTGTTTGTTCGGTACCTAATGGTAGAATAATTACTCCATTGCTATAACGATGAGCCCAGCTTACCATGGCTAAACGCAGCCGCCGCTTGCATCGGATAGCACGATCATGTGAGAACGCGCAGTTTGTACAATACAGTAGGACATCCACCTGTACAACAAGAACACGACAAGAAGTAATGGAGAGCATGATGAAGCTAGCTATTGAATTAATTCCTATTCCTACAATGAATGTCAATGTACGAAGTCATATCAGCTCCTATCGCTGGAGACAGCTTAGCTTGAACGTTCAACGCCGTGATGGCTATGCCTGTGTCATTTGTGGGCGGCGAAAGGGTCATGAGGTACATAAACTGCATTGTCATGAGCGATGGGAGTTTGATGAAGAGCTTGGAATCCAGCGTCTGGTCGATATGATCTCGCTGTGCTTTCAATGTCATATGATCAAGCATATCGGATTTGCAGATATGCAGGGCTGGATCGAGCAATATGCATTGATTGAGCATTTTTGTAAGGTGAACGAGGTGGAGCGAGAGCAGTTTGCGATTCATCTGGATGAGTCTGTACAGCAATGGATCATACGCAACCGTATCGATTGGACGGTCGATATGAGCAGCTATAGCCAGTATGGATAAAATGAAGCAGGTAATGAAGCGATAGCAGGTAATGACGGCCTGCTCGTTAATAAGCTATGACAGCGCGCATTTGCAACCAGTGATACAATAGACTGGCAAGTACGAAACAATCTACTATGCCTGTATGTGTACCTTAACTGCAATTTAAATGTTTTCATATCAACCAGGAGTTAATGACGACATGGCAGCAACTAGCCGAGAAGATTCCCTTTTGAATCAAGGGCTAGCAGGAACGTCTTACTACGGAATATCTTGAATTCTGTCAAAGCTGATTACGAATTCTATAACATGGAATTTTAGTTAAATTCACGCTTTGATTAAAACGATATTTTGTAGTACATTAGCTTTTGAAGAAAGAGGAGGTTTCTAATGTACTCAAGCAAACAGAGTGACGCTTTACACATCATGACTTACACACTGAACAGTGGAATTAAGGGTACTGTACCCCTGTCTAACCAACAGATCGAAGAATGGCTTGAAAGCTACAGAACCAATACACGCTTTGTGACGAGTATAGGCAAGGAATTTTTTGGTCTGAACCCGGAACTCGTTGCCGATTTTAAAGTACAGAATCAATTCTCTGATTATCAGCGTGTGATTGTGCCTAATCAGCAGCCAGATGAAGCAGAAGAGCATCTGAGCAGCGCCTACAAGCAAAATGGAGTGCTGATCAAGGTGGACTGCAAATGTGGTACGGCTTACACAACCGATTCGCCGATGATGCGCACCAAATGGTATTGTACAAAGTGTAAGGAAATCGTATTTTTGGACCCGAAAAAGGGCAAGGTCGAAACATCTCGTGGTGAAGCATATTATATGACCAATAAATATTTCGTGGAGCGTGCTCCCATCGAATAGCAAGCCAGAAAAGCAGTCTACAAGTTCATCATTGAATCGGTAAGCAGGAAAATAGGAACCTGTGAGAGTGGAAGCACTCGTTGCCGTGAAGCTGGATTGTATGACTGCTTTTGCTGTTGTCGTGGGCATGGTTAGTTAGAATGGAGATAGTAATGTATTATATGTGCTTTGTGTAGGCACATATAATGGAAAACAGCTATAAGTAAGTGATGATAAAGGTACAGGCTAACAAATCATACAGCTACTAGCTTCGCTGCGTGACTAAGAGCGTGATCGCGAATGATCAACAGCATTTATTTGAAAGAAGTCATTTGAATCAAAGTGGATGTTACTGGTATAATACACGGCATATGTGCAAGAACGGAGTCGTTTGGAAAGGGGAATACACTATGCGCTCAGACTTGCCCTTCTATGCTTCGCAATCATCGCGGCGTATTCGTCCGATTCCACTGCTCATCTGGTCGCTACTGACGATCGGCTGGATGGTGTTCATTTTTATGATGTCCAATCAGCCCTATCAGGAGCAGGATGTGAAGCCACTGCTGGCTAGCTGGATTGCCGAGCCTTCGCTTGCAGCGATCACGCCGATGATCGAATTTAGCTATGGTGGCTATACGGTGAGTGGCAGTGAGCCGTATGCGTTCTGGGAATTTTTCATCCGCAAGGGTGGTCATGTATCTGAATTTGCGCTACTGACATTTTTGCTCGTGCGTGTAGGTTCTTCGCTAACGCGTTCTACGTATATGCCACTGATATGGGCAGCTATTATTGCGTATGGATATGCGGCTACGGATGAATGGCATCAGACATGGATTGCAGGTCGTACAGGTCATTTTAGCGATACATTGATTGATGCGATCGGGATTGTACTGGTTATGATCGTGTATGCATTTGTTCGTTATCGGAGACAGAGAAAGTAAGTCATGATGGATAAAAGGGTGAGCCGTAATGGCTTGCCCTTTTATTGTTGGTTGTGTCTGTGTTGTGTCTGTGCAGGTGACTTAATTATAAATAGCTCATACTGGGGTTCGGTTGGTCTAAAGAAGAAAAAGAAGACACTTACTATAGTGAGTGACTAGAAAAATAGAAGTGAATAAACAGAACAGAGAAAAAAGAAGAGAAAAAAGACAGACAGAAGATAGATCAGAGAAATGAGTAAATAAAATAATACATACATAGTAGATCAAAGTAGATCAAATGAAGGAATAAGAGCTTTTAAAAGAAATCCACCTGAATTGTGCATACATATAGCAGGATGATGGCTATACTTTTATTTTTGAAAGCGTTATTTTATTAAGCGATGGGAATTAGCTGGCGTTTAAAGTAGTACAGCAGATTAATGAATCCAGTTTAAACACAAGCTTTCCAAGATGCTTTCTAAGATAGAGGGACATGGTGTAGCGGAGGATGAGGTGGCTCTATCTCTATAGCATGAAGTGGATTAAGAAGTAGAGGTACTGGTACGTTGCAGTACGCATGGAGCAATAGGCATAATTATTGAGTACATCATAGTACGCATGGAGCAATAGGTATAACTATAGGGTACGTCATAGTACACATGGAATAATAAGTAGAGCCATCTATGCATCGTAGCATGAAATATAGCTTGAATAAGGAGTGTTGAAATGAATAGCGATTTGCTACATTCTATACAGCCTGCGTCGCTTTGGCGAATAGAGGATATCCATACACGTCTGCTGATTACGATGCAGCATCCAGCCTATACGGACTGGTGGCAGGATATCGAGCAGTATGCTCGGCGTGCGCTGGTTGAAGGATTACCTGCGCTGCGATTTGAGCTATTTCGACAGTTTGCGGATGAAGGGCAACGTATTCCGTATGAGCAGGTGTATTTTGATCGTCGGGGAAAAGTAGGAAGTCTTGCGATTATGCTACTGCGGCTCCAAGCGGAGTGTCAGCAGCACGAGCATGCAGATACGGATAGCACCAGGCAGGTCGTGGAGCAGGGGCTACAAACACGGCATATACAGCAACAACAGAAAAAACAACAGCAACGACAAGAACAGCAGAATCATCTATTAAAATTAGATATAAATGAGGTACGAGTCGCGCTAGAGGAGGCACTCTGGAATCTATGCGCTGAATACACATGGTGCTTGCCAGCACATCTGCCAGCGCTGGCAAATACACCAGCATGGCAGGAGATTGACCTGTTTACAGCCGAAACATCGGGGATGCTTGCAGAGCTTTGCATATTACTAGATGGCAGCATTGATCCGAGAATAATCCAGCGGATGCAGCTGGAAATTCGGCGACGTGTGCTGGATGTGCTGGTGGATAGCGAGCGGCATTTTGGCTGGGAGAAGGCAGAGCATAACTGGGCGGCAGTATGTGCGAGTGGTTGTGGTATAGCCGCGCTACTGGTCGAGCAGCATGGTGGACGCAGGCAGCGGATATTGAAGCGTGTGCTTCAGGCATTGGATTATTTTCTAAAGGGCTATGGCGAGGATGGAGGCTGCGGAGAAGGGATTGGTTACTGGGTATACGGGTTTGGTTATTTTACATATTTGATCGATATGCTGGAGGCGGCAGGCAATCCGGTTCAGCTGAGTGAGGCGCAGCAACGTAAAATACAGGCAATTGCTACGTTTCCGCAGGCGGCACATCTGTCTGGCGGTGTGTTTGTTAACTTTTCGGACAGTGAGGAGCGGCAAACATTGCCAGCTGGACTACTCAGTCGTCTGGCAGAACGGCAGGGCATAAGCATCTCGTTACCGTTTAAAATGCCGTTATTTAGCCAGGATAACTGTCATCGCTGGGCGCATATGATGCGTGATCTGTTATGGTCGAAGCCCGAGCGCTGGGGTGTGAATGATACCGATTCAGCTGAGCATGTTGAAAGCCGTGTGAATAGTAGCCATTATTGGCGTGATCTGGAATGGCTGGTTGTGCCGGGCAAGGTAGGCTTTGCTGCTAAAGGTGGGCATAATGACGAGCCGCATAATCATAATGATCTGGGTAGCTTCATTATTCATGGCGGTGGACAGAATCTGCTCTGCGATCCTGGCGCCGGGATGTACACACAGGCTTATTTTGCACCAGGTCGAGAAGCGATTTTGCATATTTCCTCCGCCGGGCATTCGTTGCCTCGTATTAATGGGATGGAGCAGCAATCAGGACGTGAACAGGCAGCGGTCGTGCTGGAGCTAGAGCAGAAGGCACAGGAAACGGTATTCATGCTGGAGCTAGCTGCTGCTTATCCACCAGCGTCGGGGCTAAACAGCTTTACCCGTCGTTTTCACTGGCAGCCGTTGCCTACAGCAGAAGCGGCAACTAGGATGGCTAAGCTGGAAGTACAGGATCGATTTATTTTCAAGCAAGACGAGGCAATAAGTGGGGATAACATTGAGATTAACGAGCGCTTTATGAGTCGGATAAAGCCACAAATTGATGATGATGGTATCATCTGGCAAGTAGAACAGGCGCTGGTGCGGCTGGATATCGTCAAAGGGCAGTATGATATCTGTACCGAGGAACTCGCCAGCTATGATCATGAGGGTCAGCCGATCACATTGTATCGAACGAATGTGGTGTTGATACAGAGTAGGCAAGCGTTAGCCGCCAGGCAGGAGCTGGGTGCTATGCACCACATTGCTGATGAGAATCAGGATCGGGGTATGCACTGTCTGTTCAC
The DNA here is from genome assembly GCF_014645615.1 of Paenibacillus hunanensis. Lineage (GTDB taxonomy): Bacteria > Bacillota > Bacilli > Paenibacillales > Paenibacillaceae > Saccharibacillus > Saccharibacillus hunanensis. The sequence continues at coordinate 200,680 of NZ_BMMB01000004.1, forward strand.
GTTTACAGTGATTGCGTACGAGTCGTTGAACGACTAGAAGATAGATGATCGAAAATATCGAAAGGGAGCAATTTACATGGAGCAGCAGACAAGGATGAATCTTGGATATCAGCAGCCTTATCGCTGGCAAGATCACTTTCAAGCGTATGAGGATAAGCTGGAACAGTGTGAGCCGCTGGAATCGTTATGGAATCTGGCACGCCGATTACGATTGTTAACACGATTGGTGGAGCATTATCGAGCCTACCAGCAGCCCTACGGTGCGATTCATGATCCCTATTCTGAGCAGGAGCGTTATTATTCGACCCCTTCCTATGCCCTGGCCGCGGCTGTACTCGTATCCCAAGGACGCACCGACCTGCTCGAATCAGCAGCCTCAGCGCTAACCTGTAGCATTCAGGCGCTAGTGGAGCAGCGCGCACCGGATGGGCACCCAGACTTTTTCCCGATTATGATCATGGGTGCGTATCGCATTCTCAAGCCACTCTTACCCCAGCAGGCACTTCACTGGCAGCAGCAATTGCAACAGATTGAGCCAGAGGCTACCTATGTATTTACGATGAGTAAAATGAACAATCCAAACCGTATGATCAACTGGAATGCGATTATGTTATCCGGTGAATATATGCGTTATGCCGAAGGATTAAGTGGTAAGGATACGCGCTGGATGGATACGTATCTACAGCGATACCATGTGCCGCGCTTTACCTCACTGGGCTTGTATCAGGATGGGCCGCTGAATATGCCGAATTGTCCCTTTGCTTATGATATTGTGACCCGTTATCATTTGACCCTGATGCAGCTGGCAGGCTATGCAGGAGAGACGGCAGATGTAGTGCAGGAGCTACTATGGCGTGGTGCTCGCAGCTCGCTACTCATGCTGTCTCCACTTGGCGAATGGCCCACTCGTGGACGCAGTTCTCAGCATCAATGGAATGAAGCGACTGCGGCGCTAATTTTCACCGTGCAGGCTATTCGTGAAGCGAAGCAGGGGCAGAGCAAGCTATCAGGAGCCTTTCGTCAGGCAGCCGATCTGACATGGGAGGCAATAGAGCGCTGGCAGACGGAAGCAGGTGATCTGCACATTGTACGCAATTATTACACACCTGAGCAGCGACATGGATATGAGATCTATACGAATCATACATGTTACAATCTGTGGACAGCTGCCGCGCTCGCCTATGCCATTGATTATGGTGAGGAGCTGGAAAGTATAACTCCTTATCCAACGCCAGCCTTATGTACGAGCTATACACTGGAAACGGATGGCTGGTTTCAAACGATATTGAGCGGTGTTGCTGGACAGCAGCTTGTCTGGCATACGGCGCTCAATGATCCGTATAATATTCCCGGTCTGTCTCGCATCCATCGCGCTGGCATATCCGGCTTGATCGGGCCTTCATCAGCAGGGTATCGGGATCAGGGCTTTACCCGTTTTGCTGAGGGAGAGGTGTTTCCGTTGATTCATGCACCTGCATGGCAAACGGAGGACGGAGCATGGCATCAGCTGGCGGATGGGATTCGTACCACCGTGCCATTTGATTGCGATGCGGGTGTCGATCCATCTGATGGTGGCGGCGGTTATCGCATCGTGGAAGCCAGGCATGAGGAGCAGATGGCACGGCTCGTCCTGGAATGGAGTGGGCCTTTGCCGGGTGGTGTAAGGCAGATTCAAGCGATCTATGAGCAGCGACCGGGCATCGTTCAGGTGAGTTATCGAATGATGGATGCAGATCATTCTTCTATTCGTAGACTGGGAGCCTGGATTCCGTTATTTATGTATGATGGCAAGGAAGCAGCGGTATTGGAAGTGTCGAAAACATTAGAGTCGACCCTTGAAGTAGATACCGCTATAGAGAGTCTTCATTTACGCTATAGCAATGGGCGGTTGTCGCTACGCTGTCTGACCCCTGGAAGTACAATGAGTTTTCCACCCGAAGCGAGTCATGTAGCGAGTCGCAACGGACTATTAAAAGGCGTTCGACTGGAGTCCACACAGGATAGCTCCTGTATAGCCTATGAGTTGCGGCTGGAAAAGCATGATCCGTCACTGTAATGTACGATTCAAAAGGATAACTAGAAGCAAGAATCTAGAAGCAAAAATGATATATAAAGAAAGAAATGTATTCATGATGCTTAACGAATCAATACTACAATTCGTGTCTATTAGTCAGGTATACGGCTAACTGAATGTCTTTTATTTTAAAGTGAATGAAATACGATGTGGCGATAGCCCTTCATCCTTGCTGTAGGCTGTACATAGCAAGGGGAAGGGCTTATTTCTCATTCTATATGTATATGTTGCCGTATACTGAATGTTTATACGATTTGAAGCTCGAAATTTAGTTGACATTGTCCACAATAGACACTATATTTAATTTTAATCAAAAGTGGACTTTGTCCACTAAATAATAGAGATCATACTCTATCGCCGCTGCTATACATAGGATATCAAGATACAGCATGAGTCTGATGAAAAGCACAGCATGAATCTGGGAGTGAATACGAAGATGGATAAGGCGATGATCGCTGATATTCGGCATTTTAATCGCAGATATACGAATATGATTGGGGTGCTCAATGGGCATGTGCTGGATAGCGGATACTCGTTTACCGAAGCGCGTGTGATCATCGAGATCGGCATGAATGAGCCATGTATCGCCAATATGCTGGTCGATTCGCTGAATATTGATCGTAGCTATATGAGCCGAATCATTCGTCGTCTGGTGAAGCTGGGACTGCTGTACAAGCAATCCTCGGCTGACGATCAGCGTGTGAGTCTCTTACGACTAACCGATGAGGGGAAGGCAGTATATAAGGAGCTGGATGATCGATCCAATGAGCTGATTATTCGTCTCTTCCGGGCTCTGCCATCTGATGAACTGGAAGAGATGCATGCTGCGATGCAAAAGATTCAACAAAAATTAGATCAATTGGAGCGAAGAGACGATGATACGATTTGAAAGTGATTATACAGAGGGTGCGCATGAGCGCATTATGAACAAAATGGTAGCCACCAATAGGGTACAGACTAGTGGCTATGGCGTTGATGAATATTGTGAACGCGCACGTCAGTATATCCGTACAGCCTGTGGCAATGAAGCGGTTGATGTTCATTTTCTCGTGGGCGGTACACAGACGAATATGACGGTCATCTCTAGTATTTTACGTCCACATCAGGGAGTTATCGCAGCCGTTACCGGTCATATTGCTGTACATGAGACCGGAGCAATCGAAGCGACAGGGCATAAGATTCTCACACTTCCAAGTGATGATGGTAAAATTACTGCCGCTCAAGTACAGCAGCTGTATGAGCAGCACTGGAACGATGCGACCCATGAGCATATTACGCAGCCAGGCATGGTCTACATTTCCCAGCCGACTGAAAATGGTACGATCTACAGCCACGCGGAGCTGGAAGCCTTATATGAAATCTGTCAGCAGCATGATTTACCCCTGTATATCGATGGCGCACGTCTTGGTTATGCGCTCGCTTCACCTGAAAATGATCTGACGCTGGAGCGTATCGCCGAGCTATGCGATGTATTTTACATCGGTGGAACCAAGGTCGGAGCGCTGATGGGTGAAGCGGTCGTATTTGTGAATGATCGCTTGAAAAAGGATTTCCGTTATCTGATCAAGCAGCGTGGTGGAATGCTGGCAAAGGGACGCATTCTCGGCATTCAGTTTGAAACGCTATTTGAGGATGGCTTGTACATGGAGGTATCGCAGCATGCTGTTCAGCAGGCACTACGTATTCGTGATGCCTTTGCGGCGCAGGGCTTTACATTCCGCTATGACTCTTCAACGAATCAGCAATTCCCGATCGTCTCACATGAGGTGCTGGACAAGCTACGCACCAAGTATTCCTTTTCTCTATGGGAAAAGGTTGATGAGCAGCACAGTGCGATTCGCTTTTGCACTAGCTGGGCAACGCAGGTGCAGCAGGTCGATGAGCTGGTAAACGATATTGCTCAATTAGAGCCTGTATCCTCGCTTACAGGACGATAAATCGCAACCACGGACAGACAGGACATAATCTAGCTAGCTATTTACAATAACCATATGTATAAGGGGGACTGAGTATGAACATTAGACCGATCGAACCAAAGGATAACGCAGCGATTGAACGTATTATTAAAGAGTCACTGGAGTCATTCGGGCTAAACCTGCCGGGGACTGCTTACTTTGATCCGCAGCTTCGCCAGCTGGCTGAATATTATAATAGTGATCCGCGTATGGCTTACTGGGTCGCTGTTACAGATGATGATACAGTAGTTGGTGGGGCAGGGATTGGCACCTTTGGCAAAGAAACTGAAGTATGTGAGCTACAGAAGCTGTATATTATACCAGAAGCACAGGGCAAAGGGCTGTCTCGTCTGCTGGTACAAAAGGCGCTTGATTTTGCCGCTCAGCATTATCGGTACTGCTATCTGGAAACCTTTGATCGGTTGGAAGTGGCGAATGCGCTATATCTCAAGTTCGGCTTCCGTCAGCTGGAGCGACCACTGGATGGTACCGAGCATAATGCATGTGATGCCTGGTATATAAAGGATCTGACCCCAGCGAATGAAGCGTCTGCGGTGAACGAATAATAGCTGAAAACAGTTCGGTTGCACAGGGAATAGCGTGTAGCCGACCTGTTTTATGTGCAGGATTGACTTTGAAGCTGTTGGGAGCTAGATATAGATCCATATTCACAAGCTGATAGCCAGTAGCAATATATACTGGATACATTAAAGGTTATTTTTAGGGTTTCCATACCTGATTGTAGTTTCCATCATCGTAATATCGTAAATTCCATAGTTTCCATAACGAAAATTCCTTTGACGCTTCTTTTTGTAAACGTTATCATTTCGGTAGAAGAATGTTGTTGATCATAGTTAGAAATTGCATGATTTTCTCACGTTATACATATCGGAAGCAGGCACACGCCTGTCATCAGCAAAGGAGAGAGTATATGAGCAGCATGTCATCTAACGAATGGGTACATGAAGCATGGAAGTGGGCAACGGATAAGACGATAACACAGGCGAGCATTACTAGAGATCATTTTCCACATGTAGCGGAGCATGGAGTGTATGATCGCTGTGATCCGCAGTGGTGGACAGCAGGCTTTTGGCCGGGACTTCTCTGGCTCGTGCATAAGTATAACACAGCGTCTACGGCTGAAACGGACACGAAGCAGCTGGCATCTCAGCAGCTAGCTCAATGGGCGCAAAGCTGCGAACGACAGCTAGAGCCATGTCTGCATGATACAGAACAGGTTGATCATGACCTCGGCTTTATCTGGCTGCTCAGCGGTGTAGCGCATTATAAGCAGACTGGAAATGCCGAAGCGAGACGGCGTAGTCTATTAGCAGCCAATCTGCTTGCTGCACGGTTCAATGTCAAAGGCCATTATATTCGCGCATGGAATTTTGAGTCTGCACATATGGATACACGCGGGGTGGCGATCATCGATAGCATGATGAATTTGCCCTTGCTCTACTGGGCTTCACTGGAAACGGGCGATCCTCGTTACCATGAACTGGCTACGCTTCACGCGAATACGGTCGCTCGTGAATTCGTGCGAGCCGATCATTCGATCTGTCATGTGGTTGAGTTCGATCCCCTTACAGGTCATAAGCGCTGCGAGCATGGAGGGCAAGGCTATGCTCCCGGCTCTGCATGGGCACGTGGTACGGCGTGGGCATTGCATGGATTCGCTCTATCCTATGCCTACACTAGAGATGCCAGATATTTAGAAATCAGTCGTCAGACCGCTAGCTTCTTCCTCCAGCAAATGGGGGATGATATCGTGCCTTACTGGGACTTTCGCGCGCCAGAAGCGAATCGCGATGCCTATGATTCGTCCGCAACCGCCATCGCTGCCAGCGGTATGCTGGAGCTTGCCAAATACGTCGACGAGTCTGAGAGCCAATCTCTACAACAAGCAGCTTCTCGCCTGATATCAGGGCTATACGCTCGCTACTCTACACGTCATAGCAACGAAGAAGGAATGATCACCCACGGCACCGTACATTATCCTGAAAATCGTCAGCTGAATGTGCCGATTATTTATGGAGATTATTTCTTCGTTGAAGCACTCGCTAAGCTACGTGGTGAGCAGGGATTATTTACACCAGGGCTGTAAGGTAATGGAATGAATGTCTAGGAGCAACATTGCATAATGATAAGGATTTCTGCATGATTGTACGCCATCATTTATTGTTTGCAATAGGGCTATCTCTGCTTTATGAAGCTACATCTTATAGGATGCACGCCATACAGGGGAGGAATAAACGAACTGTGCAGGTTCTTATTCCTTCCTTCAATTATTGCCATTCGCTATACACTATATGTATTGCAAGCTATACCTCAGCAACATAGTAGAAGCTATACACCAGCGACATAGTAACGGAATCTATTAGATCGATCTCTCTATTTCCCCGTTCAGCATAACATTTAGCTCTGTTTATCCCACTAAAAATCTAATTCTATCGATCTGATCTCAAGCGCAACTACTCATCCAGTCTCATATCAACCGCCGTTGCTACTTGACGACATTCCATCCGTGTGAAAGGATAGACCTCAGAGGGATCATGTAACACCTGTACGGACAAGATACATGTAATCGACAACAAGCCGTGCTGACGATGCCCGGTTTTTTTGCCATGATTTTGCCATAATTAGGAATGGATACGTGAAAAGGAGGATCAGCATGAGCGATACGATACAGCCAGCTCTAGTTCACATTGAGCAGCTGCTGCAAAAGCAACAGCTTCGTACAGAGGATCATGATGCGCTCCAGCAGCTGCTGGATACTGTACAGCAGCTACAGGCAGATAATAAAAGACTACGCACCGCATTGGTCAAAGCCAACAGCAAAAAGCCGAAAATGTCCAGTCGACTAAAAGACGCTCTATACGAGTGATCAAGGTCCAGCAGGTCGAGCGAAGCTGGCTTGTACAGCGATAAGCCAAGCCCGACTTTACATAGCGTAGCCCTGCGTCAATCGATTGTGCTGTTATTTTGCTCCTTGAACTAAGATGCAATTCAGTATTAAGATGATGTGGTGCCTGTATGATAGGATGGATGCCAATAGGTGCACCTGATGATGGATGCCTTGGCGCTAACGCTGATCCTCGATTGACAATGACAGAATTGGAACGCACAAGGAACATCAAGCCTAACGATCATGTAGTAGATTAATCTATTCAAACTAGCGAAAAGAGAGTGACTCATTAATGACGATACAGTGTGATATTGCCGTTCTTGGTGGCGGTACTGGAGGATATGTGGCAGCAATTCGTGCAGCCCAGTTAGGAAAGGAAGTTGTCATTATCGAGCAGGATAAGCTTGGCGGAACCTGCTTACATCGTGGCTGTATTCCAAGCAAAAGTCTGCTGCGCAGTGCTGAAGTATTCGCGATGATGCAGGATAGCGAGCAATATGGAATCGCAGCAGATGGTGTACGTTTACAATTTGAACAGGTGCAGTCGCGTAAGCAAGGAATCGTAGATCAGCTACATCGCGGCGTGCAATATTTGATGAAAAAGAATAAAATCACGATCGTACGCGGTCAGGGTCGCGTGATCGGGCCATCGATCTTTTCCCCACAGAGCGGCGCGGTGGCAGTAGAGCTGGAAGATGGCGAGATGGAAACGGTAGTATCTAAAAATCTCATTATCGCTACCGGCTCACGCCCACGCGATCTGCCAGGTCTGGAAGCAGACGGCAAGCTGATCCTGAATAGTGATCACGCATTACAGCTGGAGCAATTGCCAGCCTCGATTCTGATCGTTGGTGGCGGTGTGATCGGGATGGAATGGGCCTCGATGCTGAATGATTTTGGTGTAGAGGTGACGGTTGTCGAAGCAGCACCGCATATTTTGCCGCAGGAGGATGAGGAAGTAGCGCGCGAGCTGCACCGTCTGCTGGAAAAGCGTGGTGTGACGATCTATACAAGTGCTTCACTTCAGCTTGATTCGTATGCACCGCAGGATGATCGGCTTAGCATCTCGTTCGTTCATAATGAACAGACGATTGAGCTATCCGTTGCTAAAATGCTCGTTTCGGTCGGACGTCGCGCGAATGTGGAGACGATTGGACTGGCGAATACCGATATTGCGATTGAAAACGGCTTTATTAAAGTTAATGACGTGATGCAAACAAGCGAATCGCATATTTATGCGATTGGCGATGTGATCGGCGGCTTGCAGCTTGCTCATGCTGCCAGTCATGAAGGTATCACAGCGGTCAATCATATTTGCGGTGAGCCTGTACATTACGAGCCATCTCAGGTGTCTCGTTGCGTGTACACCCGTCCAGAGGTAGCTAGCGTAGGCATTAGCGCGGCACAGGCGAAGGAGCAGGGACGTGAGATTAAGATCGGCAAGTTCCCATTCAAAGCGATCGGTAAGGCGCTGGTGCATGGCGACAGTGAAGGCTTCGTCAAAGTCATTGCGGATGCGAATTCCGATGATCTACTGGGCGTGCAAATTATCGGCCCACAGGCAACCGATCTGATCAGCGAAGCCGCACTGGCGCAATTCCTTGATGCTACGCCGTGGGAGATCGGGCAAACGGTTCATGCCCATCCTACACTGGCAGAGATTCTTGGCGAAGCGATGCTGGCTGTCGACGGCAAAGCGATCGGAATGTAATATAGCAGTGACCAGAGCGTGCAAACGAGAATTCGGCACAGCAATTGCTCGTTTTACAGTACTCTGTAGAACTATATGCCCTATATAAAAAAGTGAACAAAATGGAAAAGATGGACTGTCCTGCGAGAACAGGGACAAATCCATCTTTTCTTTTCGCTGTAAGTATGTTTATAATAGGATTGTACTCAAGTCTTAGTACCAGGTTTTAAGACAAGCGCTAATAACGCTTTGACGGGCTGTGCTGAGGATGCGTGCATCGCGATATCACACAGCAGGAGAGAGGTATATTTGCGAAATAGGGCATGAGAAGTGTACCCTTACAAGTAGAAGCCTGATGAACTAATAAGACAGCGATCCTTGAGTTAACGCATGTTGACGGCTTTGTACCGACTCGGCGGATGATACACTCAGGACGCGTAAGTGAGCACGAAGTGGACTTGATCGCTTCGTTATTTATGAAGGAGGTACCTGCAATGAAGGCAAAAGGTACTATTGACCAGCAAACCCGGCATGAGCAGCTTGGGCTGACCGATGACCAGGCAATTGAATTGTATCGATATATGATGATGGCGCGTAAGTTCGACGAGCGTTGCTTGCTGCTACAGCGTGCCGGTAAAATTAACTTTCACGTATCCGGTGTAGGACAGGAGGCGGCTCAGGTAGGCGCTGCGTTCGCACTGGATCGTCAAGAAGATTATTTCCTGCCTTATTACCGCGATTATGGCTTTGTATTATCCGTTGGGATGACGGCACGTGAGCTGATGCTGTCTGCCTTTGCGAAGGCTGAGGACCCGAACAGCGGCGGTCGTCAGATGCCAGGACACTTTGGTAGTAAACGTCTGCGCATTGTAACAGGCTCCAGCCCGGTAACGACACAGGTTCCGCACGCTGTAGGCGTGGCGCTGGCAGCGAAGATGAAGCGTCAGAAGCTCGTCTCGTTCGTTACCTTTGGTGAAGGCTCCAGTAACCAGGGCGATTTCCATGAAGGCTGTAATTTTGCCGGTGTACATAAACTGCCGGTCATCATTATGTGTGAAAATAACCAGTATGCGATCTCCGTGCCTGTTCACAAGCAGCTGAGCGGTAAGATCAGTGACCGTGCGCTGGGCTATGGCTTCCCAGGGCTGCGTGTAGACGGTAACGATGTGCTGGAAGTATACGCGGCAGTGAAGGAAGCGCGCGAGCGTGCGATCAATGGCGAAGGCCCAACACTGATCGAGGCGATGGTATATCGTCTTGCTCCGCACTCCACCTCCGATAACGATCTGGCCTATCGCACGAAGGAAGAAGTCGATGCAAATTGGGAAAAAGACGGTTTGCCACGCTATAAGCAGTATCTGCTTGATTGCGGCATCTGGAGCGAACAGCAGGATGAAGAGCTGCAAAAGGAATGCACGCAGATCATGAAGGAAGCGACCGAGTACGCTGACAACGCTCCTTATCCGCGTGCAGAGGACACACTGCTGCATGTATTCGCAGGTGACGGGGAGGATGCACAGTAATGGCAATGATGGAATATATTGATGCGATTCGTCTGGCGATGAAGGAAGAGATGGCGCTGGACGAGAACGTATTTGTACTGGGTGAGGATGTTGGTGTGAAGGGTGGCGTGTTCACAACGACAAAAGGCTTGCAGGAGCTGTACGGCGAAGATCGTGTAATGGATACACCATTGTCCGAATCAGCGATTGCCGGTGTAGCAATCGGTGCAGCGATGTATGGCATGAAGCCGATTGCGGAAATGCAATATTCGGACTTTATGCTGCCAGCGACGAACCAGATTATTAGTGAAGCGGCAAAAATTCGCTATCGCTCTAACAATGATTGGAGCTGTCCACTCGTCGTGCGCGCACCAATCGGTGGCGGTATTTTCGGTGGATTGTATCACTCGCAATGTATGGAGTCAGTATTTTTCGGTACAGCGGGCTTGAAGATTGTCGCACCGTATTCTGCATATGATGCCAAAGGCTTGCTCAAAGCCGCGGTACGCGATCCAGATCCAGTCCTCTTTTTTGAAAATAAAAAATGCTATAAACTGATCAAGGGCGATGTGCCTGAGGATGATTATGTTGTACCGATCGGTAAAGCCAATGTGCTACGCGAGGGCGACGATATTACAGTGATCAGCTATAGCTTGCCACTGCATTTCATCATGCAGGCAGCTGAGGAGCTGGAGCAGGAAGGTATTACGAGCCATGTGCTCGATCTGCGCACCATTCAGCCGATCGATCGTGAAGGCATCGTTGAAGCAGCACGACGTACAGGTAAAGTGCTGATCGTACATGAGGATAATCTTACTGGTGGTGTAGGCGGCGAAGTGGCTGCGATCATCGCAGAGGAATGTTTATTCGATCTGGATGCACCGATTCGCCGTCTGGCAGGACCGGATGCACCAGCGATGCCGATCAACCCACCACAGGAAAAAGCTTATATGCTGAATAAAGATAAAGTCAAAACGGCAATGCGCGAGCTGGCACTGTTCTAAACTGGAGCAATGTCTACATGCCTGACTTCGGTCATGCAGCTTGCCTCTGTAGAATGACCAAAATAAATTGCCGGTTCATCAACAGGATGGCCGGCAATTTTCAGGAGTGAATATAATGTCTCAACATGGAAACCCGACCGATATCGCAATGCCACAGCTGGCAGAATCGCTCGTATCTGCAACAATTGCCAAATGGCTCAAAAAGCCCGGTGACCCGGTCGATCAATACGAGCCAATCTGTGAAGTGATTACCGATAAAGTCAATGCCGAGATTCCATCCGTTATGGAAGGAACAATGGGCGAATTGCTCGCAGCGGAAGGACAGGAGGTGGCTGTAGGCGAGATTATCTGTCGCATTTACGGTGAAGGAACTGCTCAGTCATCAGCACCGAGTGAACCAGCCGCTCCAGTGAATACACCAGCGGCATCGGCTCCAGCATCACAACCGACTGCCACTCCAGCACGTCCAGCGGCGAGTGCAGGAAATCAAGGTATGGCAGGACGCTATTCTCCAGCCGTACAATCGCTGGCAGCTGAGCACGGACTTGATCTATCCCTAATCACCGGTACAGGTGCAGGTGGACGCGTTACTCGTCGTGATGTACTGAAAGCACTGGAAAATGGAACAGCAACGCCAGCGGCAGCTCCTGCGGTAACGCAAGCTTCAGCCGCTATAGCAACACCTGCTGCATCTGCTGCTTTCGGTGCGGCTCAGCCATCTGCTGCGGATTATGCTGTACGTAATTCTGGTATTCACCTGAGTGAAACGCCAGCGATTCCGAAGATTGAGCTGGAGCAGAGCGATAATGCAAGCGGACGCGGCGAGCATATGATCGATGTAACGCCACTTCGTAACGCGATCGCTCGTAATATGCGTCAGAGCGTATCGGAAATTCCGCACGCGTGGACAATGATTGAAGTTGACGTTACGAACCTCGTAATGCTGCGCAATAAGCTAAAAGATGAATTCAAACGTAGTGAAGGCATTACATTAACGTATCTGCCGTTCTTGATCAAAGCCGTTGTAAATGCAATCAAGGATTACCCGATTATGAACTCGGTCTGGGCAGTTGATAAAATTATCGTTAAACGCGATATTAATGTGTCTCTTGCCGTCGGAACTGAGGATTCGGTAATGACACCGGTCATTCAACGTGCTGATCAGAAAAATATCGCTGGACTGGCACACGAGATCGATGATCTAGCTCGTCGTACACGCGAAGGTAAGCTCAAGCTGGACGATATGCAGGGCGGTACATTTACAGTCAACAATACCGGCTCATTCGGTTCGGTACTGTCTTACCCGATCATTAACTATCCGCAAGCAGCGATTCTAACATTTGAATCGATTGTGAAGCGTCCCGTTGTGATCAATGATATGATCGGTGTCCGTTCCATGGTTAACCTGTGTATGTCGCTGGATCACCGTATTCTAGACGGCGTCATTTGTGGACGCTTCCTGCAACGCGTGAAGGATAATCTGGAAGGCTACGGTATGGATACGAAGCTGTATTAAGGTGAAGTTGTATTCGCCTTGCAGGTGAGTTACATTTAATAGAGTGTAGAATATTACGATGTAGACATCGTGCAAGTGCATCATCATAGCGGAATAGACATGCAAAAGGTTGACAGCCCCGCGGCTTTGTCGACCTTTTGCTTATCCATCCGACATTCAATGAATTTGTGCATAACCGGGAAAAGGAGTGCTTCATCATGAGTTCGATTATTCACGTATCCTATACCCCTCTGATGGAATACGCAGCGGCATGGGACAAGCAAAAGGAGCTGGTGCAGGCTGTCGATACAGGCGATGGAGGCGAGCAGCTATTGTTACTCCAGCATCCGCCAACGTATACGATTGGCTCACAGCGCCATCCAGAGCATCTGCTGTGGAGTGAAGAAGAGCTGAAGGAGCGTGGTATCGCTCTATTTCAGATCGATCGCGGAGGGGACATTACATATCATGGGCCAGGGCAATTGGTCGGTTATCCGATCTTGCTGCTGGATACATCCAGAGGCATGGACCCGCACCGCTACCTGCGCACACTGGAGCAGGTTATTATTGACTATCTGGCAGAGCAGGGTATTGAAGCTGGACGCAAAGAAGCCTACACCGGTGTATGGGTAGGCGATCTGAAAATTGCTGCGATTGGCATCAAGTTCAATAAGTGCCGCAGTCGACGCGGATTTATTACAAGCCATGGCTTTGCCTTCAATATCGCCTCTGGCATTGAGCAGCAAGGTTTTTCTGGTATTATTCCGTGCGGGATCGAAGAGTATGGGGTTACCTCATTAGAGGATATAACCGGCCGTGCGTATGACATTCGCCAGGTTGCGAACGAGATCGTTCCGCATTTTGCACGTCATTTTGGCTACGAACAGCCGGAATGGGGCGCAACCCTTACAGAAAAGGCTGAGCAAGAGTGAAAATGACCGAGCCGATCATGGCGATCAGCATCACATAAATGAAGACTTTAAACCATTTTTTCTGTTGCATAAGCTGAACTCCTTTGCATCTCAATCTTATTCATGCATGTACAGGGGCAATCCGCACGATGCACATCAATCCTTATCATAACGTGTCTATGCCTTGTTTGCAAAACGATAGCTGCGTCTATCATGTGAACAAACGGTAGCGATACCGACATATCGGTTATATACGTTGTAGCGAGGCATTTGTTTTCAAAAAAAGGAGCGTATTATCGTGGTTAATCAAAGCAGATTAGTTGAACAATTTTTGGAGCTTGTACAAATCGATAGCGAAACGAAAAATGAACGCCTCATTGCGGATCATTTGACCGAGAAATTACTTGCGCTGGGCTTTACCGTTGTGGAGGACGAATCCGCTGCGAAAACCGGACATGGCGCAGGTAATCTGATCGCAACGCTCGCACCAAATACGGATCAGCCGATCCCTAAAATCTTTTTCACTACCCATATGGATACCGTAAAACCAGGTATCGGCATTCAGCCCGTCATTGACGAGCAGGGCTGGATTACCAGTGCTGGCGATACGATTCTGGGTGCAGACGATAAAGCAGGCGTTGCTGCACTGTTCGAGCTGGTGCATGTATTGAAAGAACAGCAGATTCCGCACGGACAGATTCAGTTTGTCATTACCGCAGGTGAAGAATCCGGCTTGATGGGTGCGCGTGCGATGGAGCGTTCACTGCTGGATGCTGAATTTGGCTATGCGATTGATTCGAATGGAGCAGTGGGCACGATTGCGGTAGCTGCACCAACACAGGCGCGTATTATTATGGAGATCTTCGGCAAATCTGCTCATGCAGGTGTGAATCCAGAAGATGGCATCAGTGCCATTCAGGTTGCAGGTAAAGCGATCTCGCGTATGAAGCTGGGACGTATCGATCACGAAACGACAGCGAACATCGGCAGTTTTGAAGGTGGCGGCGCGACGAATGTTGTATGCGATTATGCGAAGCTGCAAGCAGAGGCACGCAGTCTTGTCCATGAGAAGGTAGAAGTACAGATTGCGGCGATGAAGGAATCGTTGGAAGCGACCTGTGCTGATTTTGGTGCGACCTGCAAATTCCAGAGCATTATCGTGTATCCGGGCTTCAAGTTTACTGAGGAGGATGCGGTCGTACAGCTGGCGCAGCGGGCTTCAGCGAATCTGGGACTGCCGAATGACATTTTCCATACAGGTGGCGGTAGTGACGCGAATATTTTCAACGGAATGGGTGTACCAACTGCGAATCTGGCAGTAGGCTATGAGAATATCCATACAACAAGTGAGCGTATTCATCGGGACGAATTGATTAACGCGGCGCGTCTTGTTATTGAAATTGTACGCGAAACTGGCAAGCTGAACAGTTGAACAAAGACGAATAGAATGAAGGGTATATACGATTATGTATGGCGTGTGTATCACAATCACATGATGAATAGTATGAACATAAATTCCCGTTAACAGCGGACACCTACTCAGGAGGGATAGTATGAGCGATTCAACCCGGTCTAATAATCAGTCGAAGCATCAGCCCAATCCAGCGCTGGATGAGGTAACGTTGTCAACGGAACCGATTTTTGATGGAAAAGTGATTCGAGTACAGGTGGATACTGTACGTCTACCGAATGGAGAGACAGGCAAACGAGAGATTGTACGCCATAATGGCGCGGTTGCGGTGCTTGCGATTCACAATGATCGCATGATCGTAGTTGACCAATATCGACAGCCACTAGGACGGACGCAGGTAGAGATTCCAGCTGGCAAGCTGGAGCCAGGTGAAGACCCGGCAGACGCGATTGCACGCGAGCTCAAGGAAGAGACAGGCTATACCGCGAAGGAATTGAAGCTGCTGTATTCCTTTTACACATCGCCGGGCTTTGCCGATGAACTAATTCATCTGTATCTGGCGGATGAGCTGGAGCAGGGAGAGGCACAGCTGGATGAGGATGAGTTTTTGGAAATGAGCGCTATTACGCTGGAAGAAGCATACGAGCAGATTCGCGCCGGACGGATCAGCGATGCGAAGACGATCATGGCTGTGCAGGCATGGCATTTGATCAAGCAGGGCGTAGAGCCGAAGTAATGAAGGATTCCATGCCATCGGCAGAGCTGCTGTCCGGTATAAACACATACAGTGAACATACTGTGCAGCTACAGCAGGTGTATGCCGATCTGCACATTCATATTGGCCGTAGTGAGGATGGGCAGCCAGTTAAGATTAGTGGTAGCCGCAATCTGACCTTTGCCAATATCGCCAAGGAAGCTTCTGAGCGCAAAGGGATTGGATTGATTGGCATTATCGATTGTCATTCTCCTGGCGTACGTGCGGATATTCGCACCTTAATCGCTACTGGAGAAATGAGTGAGCTGCCTGGTGGCGGTATTCGCTATCGAGATACGACCATTCTGCTCGGGTCGGAGATTGAGATTCGTGAGCCAGGCCAGCAGGAATGCCATGTGCTGGTATATTTCCGTGATCTGGAGCGGATGGATGATTTTGCAGAGTGGATGCGTACACGGATGAAAAATATCCAGCTTAGCTCGCAGCGTCTGCATACGACGTATCGCGAGCTACAGCAGCAGACGAAGCAGCGTGGCGGTCTCTTTATGCCTGCGCATATGTTCACGCCACACAAAGGCATTTATGGTAGTGTAACCGCACATATGAGTGATGTGTTTGATCTGGAGCTGGTGGATGGCGGAGAGCTAGGGTTGAGTGCGGATACGACAATGGCGGGCTATATTAGCGAGCTGGATCGTTATCCGCTATTCACGAATTCGGATGCCCATTCACTTGGCAAAATTGGACGCGAGTACAATGTGCTTCGGATGAAAGAGGCAAGCTTTGATGGCTTGCTTGGCGTGCTACATGGGAATGAAGGGGCGCATATTGAAGCCAATTATGGACTCGACCCGCGACTTGGAAAATATCATCGAACCTATTGCCGGAACTGTGAGCATATTATTCATGAATCCGGAGCTGTGCTAGAGCGCTGTCCGTACTGCGGTAGCACGCAGCTAACGATTGGTGTACTGGATCGGGTGCTGCATATCGCTGATCGGTCGCAGCCGGAGCCGCCTGCG
The DNA here is from genome assembly GCF_014645615.1 of Paenibacillus hunanensis. Classification (GTDB taxonomy): domain Bacteria; phylum Bacillota; class Bacilli; order Paenibacillales; family Paenibacillaceae; genus Saccharibacillus; species Saccharibacillus hunanensis. Next base: position 217,367 of record NZ_BMMB01000004.1, read on the forward strand.
GATCGCCCGCCGTATCGTTATCAGGTGCCGCTATCCTTTATCCCAGGACTTGGCCCTGCGAGAATGAATCGGTTGCTGGAAGTGTTCGGCACAGAGATGGCAATATTACATCGTTCGTCCGCATCCGAGCTAGAAGCAGTAGTTGGTAAGGAGATCGCCAACTATATCGTACTGGCACGCGAAGGTCGCCTGACGCTCAGTGCCGGTGGTGGTGGCGCGTATGGTAAGGTTGTCACCGGCTAGTCGATCAATTCAGATATTACTGGTATTTCAGGTTCTTTTCCAAGGATGAGGATGGTCGGAGGATCAACGTTATATGGCATAGGTTGATGTTTTGCCTTCAGGCAACAACAGTTTGTATCAGTTGCTAAAACGTTTGACTTTAACTTCATAATCCCCCTATAATAATTGGAGTGAGCATTTCAGCGATGCAGTGATTTCCACAGGGGGAGGGCAAAAATGGAAGCACGGATCGATAAAATTAAACATCAGCTACAATCCAAAGGTTACAAATTAACACCCCAGCGGGAAGCTACCGTGCGAGTGCTCCTTGAGAACGAAGAAGATCATCTGAGTGCCGAGGACGTATTCATGCTCGTGAAGCAAAAAGCTCCCGAAATCGGTCTGGCTACCGTATACCGTACCCTTGAGCTTTTGAGTGAACTGCATGTCGTGGAGAAGATTAACTTTGGCGACGGCGTAGCGCGTTACGATCTGCGTACCGATACGAGCAAGCACCACCATCATCATCTAATCTGCGTACAATGTGGCAGCATGGATGAGATTCGTGAGGATTGGCTTGGACCGCTTGAAGAACGGCTGGATAAGGAATTTGACTTTGCTGTTCTTGACCATCGTCTGGACTTTTACGGCATCTGTCACCGCTGCAAAGACAAGGAAAACGGCGAGAACGGTGCAACAGACAAGTAAGCTTCGTATAGCCACATGAATGATTATGCTGCTAGGCTCCTTGATTACAAAGCCATATGGCAGCAGCATCATGAGGCGATATAACTGAATAGATCATTTGGATACCAGAGACTCTCGCCCGATAATATGGCTGTTCGGGAGAGGGTCTTTTTGACGCAGTAGGTGTATGCTGGAAGCCTGATGGTGATGCGGTATACATTGCTTTTACATAATCCGATGAAATTGCATCGTGTCCGCAGATTGGGCATGGTGCGCTAACGATATAATATGTAACGGTCTGAAGGTGACAGCCAGCCGACAGCCCATTGCCAGAACGGATTTGCCCTATGCTGGCAAATTCGATCGTGTCTGTAGCCCAGACGCAGAGGAGGCTGATTGATAATGAAAGAATACTTAGAGCAGTTTATTCGTTACCTGACAGAAGAGAAAGGGCTTTCACGAAATACGCTGGAATCGTATCATCGTGATTTGAGCCAGTTTATCGAGTTTGCGCATCAGCGTGACATTATGATGCCAGACCAAATTCGCAAAACCCATATTGCGTTGTTTTTAGGCGAAATGCGCTTGATCGGTAGAGCGTCGTCTACGATTACACGTATGACGGTATCGTTACGTTCGTTTTGCCAATACCTTGTACGTGAGGGGATCATCCAGCAGGACCCATCGATCCATATGGAAGCACCGAAGGCGGAAAAACGTCTGCCACAGGTGATGAGCGTAGGCGAGGTGGAGCAGCTGCTGGATGCACCGGATAAGCATACGGCACAGGGTCGTCGTGACCGTGCGATGCTGGAGCTACTATATGCAACAGGCATTCGCGTATCCGAGCTGATCTCGGTCAATGTAGACGATGTACGTCTGGATTTGAAATTTTTGCGCTGTGCTAGCAATTCTGGCAAGGAGCGCATTATTCCGATCACAGGCGTAACCGTGAAGCGTATTGCTGAATATGTGCAGGATGGACGTGCTCAGCTGGTACGGGAGCGTACAGATGAAATCGCGTTATTCGTTAATCAGCTCGGTACAAGATTAACACGTCAGGGCTTCTGGAAAATTATTAAAAAATACGCACGTGAAGCAGGTATTGAAGCGGATATTACGCCACATACACTGCGTCATTCCTTTGCCGCGCATCTGCTGGAAAACGGCGCTGATCTGCGTTCGGTACAGGAAATGCTCGGTCATGCCGACATTTCAACCACACAGATCTATACACGCATTTCCAAAAAGAATATGAAGGACGTGTACGAAGCGCATCATCCACGTGCCAACGCGACCTGATCATCTTTCTAATCTGGCTCGTTGCTGAGTAAGTAGCAGCTAACATGCAGGAGGTAGCGATGAAAAAGTACAAGGATGGTGATCTGTTCACCATCCCGATGAAGGATGGCAGATGGGCAATCGGACAGGTGATATGCGCGCTACAGGACAGGTTCGATCGGGTATTTTCATTTGGTGTGCTGAGCATAGGAGAAGAACCGAAGCTGCCTGAAGAGGATCGCGAATATATTACCTTTAAGGATAACGGTAGACATGGTCATATCTTATTCGCATCGGCAACGAATATGCGTCGTACCTGGAAAGTAGTCGGTCATCTGCCACTGACAGAGCAAAAGCTGGCAATGCAGTGGTTTCATGTCGCTGGTGATCTGTATCATAATGATGAGTGGATTCGAAAGCTAGCGATCGAGGAGTACCCGAATTATCCTGTGATGAGTGTAGCTGGGAATGAGCGAGTGCAGATTGTGCTTGCTGGATACGAAGCAACGTCGTAATCCATATTCATCATGTCACCCATCCAGATCGATCTTGAATATTCCGTGCCGCTCTGCTTGGAGATGAACAGAGAGCTTCATAATCACATGTATTATCTATATGTACTACACATAACTATAGCTGCATTGATTGCTCATTTTCATATGCAGTCAACAGAGGCTATTCAGGAGGAATCGTAATGACAACAATTACTCAGGCAACTATTCAGGAAGCAGCATCCTACATCCGTAGCAAAAGTGACATTACACCCGAGGTAGGTCTGATTCTCGGCTCAGGACTGGGCGTACTGGCTGAATTGATCGAGGAAGGCGTAGCGATTGCTTACAGCGATATTCCGCATTTCCCTGTTTCGACAGTAGAAGGTCATGATGGTGAATTGCTGCTCGGTAACATTCAAGGTCGTCCAGTTGTTATGATGAAGGGTCGCTTCCATATGTATGAAGGCTATGGCCCAGAAGTAACCGCGTTCCCTGTACGTGTTATGAAGGAGCTTGGTGTATCAAGCTTGCTCGTAACGAATGCTGCGGGTGGTGTAAACACATCGTACCAGCCAGGCGATCTGATGGTGCTGAGCGATCACCTGAACCTGACTGGACGCAACCCATTGATCGGGCCAAACGATCCTGCACTTGGCGTACGTTTCCCGGATCTGTCCGAAGCGTACAGCCGCCGTCTGCGTCAAGTGTTTAACGACACAGCTGCAAGTCAGGGACTGAAGGTACAAGAAGGCGTATATGCAGGTCTGCTTGGCCCTACGTATGAGACACCAGCAGAGATTCGCATGCTGCGTACACTCGGTGCGGATGCCGTAGGAATGTCTACAGTATCGGAGACGATCGTAGCGCGTCATGCTGGCATTGAAGTACTGGGTATCTCCTGTATTACGAATATGGCAGCAGGTATTCTGGATCAGCCATTGTCTCATGATGAGGTTATGGAAACAGCAGATCGTGTACGTGATCAGTTCCTGAAGCTGGTATTGGCGATTATTCCGAAGATGTAAGAGTTTATGTGATAAAGAAGGAGCCTGAATTTATGTACCATTTCAGGCTCCTTTTTTATATTTCTAAAGATATATAGGTACACTTAGGAGACGGGCATCAACCACTCCAGAAAGGAATAAGGGGACGGACTCCGGTCTCGCACAGGAATCTACGGAGTAGGAAAGAATTGTAGATTCCCGTGCTCAAAAGTCGTCCTTTCCCCTTATTTCCTTTCCTACGTTCTGAGTGATTCCCACCAATACGTTTTTTGAAAATAAGTTAATGAGTTAATGAATAAAGGAGGTGATAAGTTGCACAAAAATTTAGTATACATAACCGAGAATATAACTTTTAAAAATATTAAAGTAGAATATATAAAAGAAAAAATTTATTGTACACAAATGAAAATTGGCTTTTTAAGCCTACTCAACTATTATTAAAAAATAGTGAATCAAAGGAACATATGAATATAAGTTAGCGATCATCATGTTAAAGAAAATTTTGAAAGAATGTTTCGTGAATTTTATTCAATCTAACAACAAATACGTACAGCTATTTATTCATGCGATATAAAGAAACCAGAGCCTCTGAATTAAGAAGGCACTGGTTTCTTTGTTATTCCTTAGTTTTTAAAACTATGAATCGGTGCTGGAATGCGTCCGCCGCGGTCGATGAAGCTTTGACAGCTAAAGCCGTTTACTGGCATGACGGGTGCATAGCCCAGTAGTCCACCGAATTCGGCGATTTCGCCTACCTGCTTGCCGATAACGGGGATTAGGCGAACGGCGGTCGTTTTGTTGTTGACCATACCGATCGCTGCTTCGTCGGCGATAATACCGGAAATAGTGGATTCTTTGGTATCGCCTGGGATGGCAACCATGTCCAGTCCAACAGAGCATACGCATGTCATCGCTTCTAGTTTTTCCAGCGTCAACGCGCCTTTTTGGACGGCTTCGATCATGCCGTGGTCTTCGCTGACTGGAATAAATGCGCCGCTCAAGCCACCCACATACGAAGATGCCATCACGCCGCCTTTTTTGACATTATCGTTTAGAATAGCAAGTGCAGCTGTGGTGCCTGGTGCGCCAGCTTCCTCCAGACCCATCACCTGGAAAATCTCTGCGATGGAATCGCCGATCTCTGGAGTAGGGGCAAGGGACAGATCAACGATACCGAATGGGATACCCAGACGCTTGGACGTTTCCTGTGCTACGAGTTGTCCAACACGTGTAACCTTGAAGGCGGTACGCTTGATCGTTTCGCATAACGTTTCAAAATCGCTATCCTTTGCTTCCTCCAGCGCACGCTTCACTACACCCGGGCCACTTACGCCGACGTTGATAACACATTCGGCTTCACCAACACCGTGGAAGGCACCTGCCATAAATGGGTTATCTTCAACAGAGTTACAGAATACGACCAGCTTGGAGCAGCCCGCCGAATCGCGATCCGCTGTCAGCTCTGCCGTTTGGTTGATGATGCTCCCCATCCATTTGACTGCATCCATGTTGATTCCGCTACGAGAGGAGCCAATATTGACGGAGGAGCAGACGCGTTCTGTCGTTGCCAGCGCCTCAGGAATGCTAGCGATCAGACGACGATCACTCGTTGTAAAGCCTTTATGCACCAGAGCGGAGAAGCCACCGATAAAGTTCACGCCTACTTCACGAGCAGCGCGATCCAGTGTCTCTGCGATCGATACATACGATTCGCTATTAACGCCACCGGCTGCGATGGCGATCGGTGTGACAGAGATACGTTTATTAATGATTGGAATACCGAATTGGCGCTCCAGATCCTCACCTGTTTTGACCAGATTTTCAGCCAGCCGGGTAATTTTGTCATACATATTGCGATTAAATGTATCGATGTTGCTGTGCGCGCAATCCAACAGGCTAATGCCCATCGTGATTGTGCGAACATCCAGATTCATTTCGCGGATCATTTTATTCGTTTCCTGTGCTTCTACAATTGAGATCATGCTTGTTCCTCCTCGTTCGTTAAACCGATCTGTTCATGTACGTGCTTCCGCATTTCGTTGTATTTATTGTGTAGCTGCGATGAGCTAGGCTTGTCTGTGAATGCTATCTATACCGCCATCCGCTTATGTATGCTCATATCATGATCATAAGAAGCAGTCAGATGCTTGTAGCTGGAAGAATATACGCTATTCCAGCGATCGCTTCAATCACTCATGAGCTAATCAGACAACGATTAAATTCGGTGCATCGTACTGAAAATATCCTCATGCTGTAGCTTGATCTCTACGCCAATCTCTGTACCGAGCTGCTGTAGATCCTCTACGAGTCCTTCAAATGCCTTACCTGCATTCGATGCATCCACAATCATCATCATATTGAAGTAATCCTGAACAATCGTTTGCGAAATATCCAGAATGTTGACGTTTTGCCCGGCTAGATATGTACAGACTCCAGCGATAATGCCAACCTTGTCTTTTCCAAGTACAGTAATGATTCCTTTCATAACCAACAACCTCTCCCTATCACATAATGAGCAGCACAAATAGATGATGCGAGTAACTATTCTCTGTTCTTCGTCACCGCGTTGTCGCATCTATTCGGCGGGCTATCGTTATTATGTCAGACGTTTCATTTTGGTTCAAGCGTATTTGACGATCAGAACGGATTGTTTTAGTATATGTTGCTAAGATAGACAAACATTTAGCATATTTTATGTCGTGTCCGCTGGGAGTGGAGCTTCAGCGAAATGATATAGTGCTGAATTAAAATTAAGTTAATAGATGTCTTTCTCACATGTACATATAAGCGATTGAAAGGGTGAATGAACAATATGGCAATTGAACAGGTGAAGGAGCATTTTCGCAAATGGGAACGGGAGCAGGATGTATTGGAATTTACAACCTCCAGTGCAACCGTGCAGGAGGCAGCAGATACGATTGGCGTGATTCCAGCTCGGATTGCGAAAACACTATCATTTCGTAGTGAAAAAGAAAATGAACAGGCGGTGCTCATTGTTGCCGCAGGTGATGCGCGGATTGATAACAAGAAGTTTCGTACCGTATTTTCATTTAAACCGCGTATGCTCAGTCCTGAAGAAGTGCTGGAGCATACGGGACATGCGATTGGTGGGGTATGTCCATTTGGACTGGCGACTCCACTAGCTATTTACCTGGATGAATCGCTGAAACGGTTTGATACGGTATTTCCAGCTTGCGGAAGTAGTAACTCTGCGATTGAGCTGACGCTGCCAGAGCTAGAGCGTTATGCGGAAGCGAAGGGCTGGGTGGATGTGTGTAAGGATTGGGGAGTGGACACCGCCTCAGGAGAGAGTAATGCCATTTAAAAAGCATTTTAAAATACAACATACCAAAGAACCGCTCATCCATCGGAATGAACGGTTCTTTTTGTAGTGTAATTACACTTACCAGATAAATGTACAGCATTATATTGGCTTTACTGCCCATACGTCGAATTCTCAACTGTTGATGGCGCACTACCCTCCGTTGCATTCGGATTAACAGGCGGGGCTGTCACTTCCGGTGGTTGCGGGGATTCAATCGATGGCACGGCAGGAGCTACTGGTTCGGGACTGGTGAACTGTAGCTGTCCGGTCTGACGATCCACACGTAGTGCGGCACCTGTTGCCTGGCTGATCATACGAGCTGGGACATAGATCATTCCATCGACCATCACAGGCTTACCAGATAGTGTCACCGCTGCACCATTCACCTGTGCATATAGACTATTCAGCGTAAAGCTGACCGTTCCTGATGCGCTGGAGGTTGCGGTTACGGTACGTGTGCTCTGATCCCAGAAGGCGGTGAAGCCGTATTGCTCAAGTAAAGGCTTGTAAGCAACATAATTGACGCCCTTTTGTACAAAGGCTTTCGTTGCCTGCGCAGGTGGCTGTCCATCCACCTGAACTGTAATATAGCGTGTCGGGTTAGGATTGCGCTTGCTCCACAGGGTGTAGCCCTCCTGCGCTAGCCAGAGACCAATCTTCTTATTGCGTCGCCATTCTTCTGGAAACGCAGATACAGGCAGATTCGTTTCCCCAGACTTGATGCCGATCTCCGGGGTGAAGGCTGGACGATTAAAGGTAGTGATAAACCAATCCGTATAGCCGCCACCGGATGAATCGCTGCGTTGTGGCATCAGACGATAGCCTGTGGTTTGACTGAATAGATTTGCTAGACGCTTGTCGCGTGGTAGATTAGCAGGCAATGTGTGAAAGCTCCAGTAAATGATGCGCCCAGCTGAATGGTACGATACGGCGATCTCTGGATCGATCTCATAGGTGAAGCGAACGATCGCTTTATTTTCAGGTGTTTGCACAGGCGCGGTTCCTTTATGATTACGCCAGAAGGGATAGGCGATATTAGCCTCCAATGTTGCCCAGTAGGAGTCATATTGTCGATTCGGATCGATGCCCTGTGGATTCGCTTTCCAACGTTTAAAATTGGTGCTGCCACCATTCATGCGAATGAGGGCGCTATGTACAGAAGCGGGGAAGGCGCTAAGTCCAAGCTGCTGCAAGGTCACGCCATCTGGATTGACCATCGGCACGAACCAGATCGTCGTTTTATCCAAAATGGCACGTGCATTATAGCCTTCGTATGGACGATTCGCCGTATAGGCAGCCGCGTACTGCTCGATCATCGTCATATTCAGCGTGGTGGTCAGCCATTCTCTAGCATGATGTGAGCCATTGACGAAGATGGTTGCGGTGCCTTTTCCAAGACCGACAGCCCAGATGTCGCGACCGTATTTGGTTTTGCCGATGGAGCGGTATTCAATAAGATCGGGATATGTTTGGGCGAGTGTTTGGATATCGCGCGTCATGCGATCATATGTATAGGTGGCGGTAGCATCAACGATCGAGCGACTGGCAGCAGAAATGGGGTATAGCGGAATAGCGCTCAGTAGCAGAAGCATACCAAGCAGAGCAAGCATAGTCTTTTTCAAATGAACCCTCCTGTACAAAATAGTGTTGACCGCGAATCTAAAGCAGATCTGGTAACAGTATAGCAATGGTTACGATCCGTTTGGTATCGGAATTTGTCGGTGATCTGATTTATTTAGCCATATCTTGAGCAAATGATTCAGGTTGAATATAGATTTATGCTCAGTGCATACGTAGCTTATGAATGTAATAGCATATGCTGGGTAACGGTATATCCGATTTGACATATCGATCTTTTTCGATATACACTGTGAAGCATGACGGAAATCGATATGTTTAAAGCATTATCCAATCGCACGCGTCTGCAAATTTTGCAATGGTTGAAGGAACCTGAGCAGCATTTTCCAAAGCAGCAAGCACATTTGCCCAAGGAGGTTAGCATTAAAGGGGGCGTCTGTGTAGGAGATATTCAGGATAAGGTGAATCTGTCTCAATCAACCGTTTCGCATTATTTATCGATGATGCAAAAGGCTGGATTGCTAGAAGCTGTACGCTATGGGCAATGGACGTATTATCGGCGCAATGAAGATAACATTAAAAGATTGGCCCGGTTTCTCGACCAGGAAATCTGACCGGGTCAGGTTCTTTTTCTTTTGTTCATATCGAATATTCTCGATATATAAATATAAAGGAGTGGAGTAGATGACAAAGCTATTCATTTATGCAGCTGCTATCATTGCAGGCATGTCACTGAGTATTGAAGCCGCGATCGGTGGTGCGCTCGGCGAGCGAATTGGTGAGTTGGAAAGCACGTACTACATTTTTATTATCGGAGCAATGGCGACTTTTCTCGTGACGCTGTTTTTCGGTAAAGGGAATCTGAAGCAGATTTTCACGGTGCCACGCTGGAATCTGACAGGCGGCTTGCTTGGTGTGGTGTATCTGGGTCTGCTGGTCATTAGTGTGACCTTGATTGGCGTGGGAGTGTCGGTGACTGCGGTGATTGTCGGTCAGATTGTGATGAGTATTATTATTGAGCATTTTGGTTTGCTGGGAGCACAGCGGATACGATTGAATGCGAATCGATTGATTGCAGTTGGCTTGCTGGCCGTGTCATTTATATTGATTTTGTAAAAGTACAGGAGGCGATAGTTATGAGCTTGATTATGATGATTTTACCGCTGCTGGCTGGTATTGGACTCAGTGTGCAGTCTGCGGTGAACGGTACACTTGGTCGCCAGATTGGAACGATTGAGAGTGCATTTTTTACTTTCTTCACTGGAGCGATTGTATTGACGATTGTGGTGAACTTTTTCGGGCAGGGCAATCTATTGAGTCTGCATGAGGTTCCACGCTGGCAGCTGCTGTGTGCGATCTTCGGTGTCATTTATCTATCCTTGATGGTGCTGGCTGTACCGAAAATCGGTGTAACATCGGCGGTAATCTCTGTCATTGTAGGACAACTGCTTGCAAGTATGGCGATTGATCATTTTGGCTGGTTTGAAAGTGCGATTGTACCATTTGGCTGGAAGCGTCTGATTGGTGTTGTACTGATGCTGGCGGCATTGTACTTTGTTTTTCTTGAAAATCGCTTGGCAGATGAGCAGGCGGGCTCCAAGGTGGCATGAGTGAAATATCATAACTGTGATGAAGCATCATCCCTCGTTTAAATGATATCGTCTGATGGAATGCAGACTGCTATCATACAGATGCACTGCCATATAGCAGATGTGAGAAGATGCTTATTCGTCGCTGATTAGGATACGACCTCGTTCAATGTTACAATATAAGGAAACACAAGCATTTTACATGCAGAGGTTATGACTGCATACGCTCAAGCTTGAGCAACAACGACTGGAGGGAACCCGATGCTTCAACCTATCGTAGTGGAAAGAATATTGCAGGCTGCGCTGGAGACAGGCGGCGATTTTGCAGAGATTTTCGTAGAGGATCGTACCGACCGCGATCTGGGAATGATCGGTGGTGTACTGGAGCGCGCCTTATCCGGGCGCGACTATGGCATTGGGATTCGCATTTTGAAAGGTGTATTTTCCGTCTATGCGTACACAAGTGATCTGAGTGAGGACAATCTGCTTCGTACAGCACGCAAAGCAGCAGGTGCACTGGATGGGTCTAAGCTGGATACGGTAATTAACTTTGATCGCTTGCAGGTAGAAAATCGCCATCCGGTGCTACAGCAACCATCGGCAGCACAGCATAGCCGTAAGCTGGACATTATGCGCACGGCGCACGAGGCGCTCAAGCAGGGGCATCCGCTTATTGAGCAGACCTCGGTCGGTTTATTAAGCTGGCAGCAGAAGGTGCTGATCGCCAACTCGGAAGGGCTATGGGCAGAGGATACACGCACCTATACACGTCTTCGTCTGAGTGCGGTAGCGGTAGATGGCTCCAATCGTCAATCCGGTATGCGTGCTCCTGGCGCACTGGCTGGCATGGAATTTGTCGAGGGACTGGATATTGCAGCCGAAGCGGCAGAGGCAGCTCGCATTGCAGCTACGATGGTGAAGGCAGGCTATGCGCCAAGTGGTAAGCTACCTGTCGTCATCGAAAATGGCTTTGGCGGCGTATTGTTCCACGAGGCTTGTGGTCACGGTCTGGAAGCGACTGCGGTCGGTGTGAACGCATCGGTGTTCGCAGGAAAGCTAGGCGAGCAGATTGCCTCGCCACTGGTTACCGCTATCGACGATGGTACGATTCCGAATGCATGGGGCTCGCTCAATATCGATGATGAAGGCATGAAGACCCAGCGCAATGTGCTGATCGAAAATGGAATATTAAAAGGCTATCTGATCGACCGTGTTGGCTCGCGCCGTATGAATATGGCACCTACAGGCTCGGGTAGACGTCAATCGTACCGTTTTGCACCTACCTCGCGTATGAATAATACCTTTATTAGCGAAGGGGATTCTACGCGTGAACAGATGATCGCAAATACCGAATATGGTATCTATGCGCGTTCACTTGGCGGGGGCTCGGTGAATACGGCGACGAGTGATTTTAACTTTGCTATAAATGAAGCCTATATGATTCGTAACGGGAAAATTGCCGAGCCGATCAAAGGTGCGACATTAATCGGTAAAGGGATTGATACGCTGCAAAAGATCGATATGGTTGGCGGTAATCTGGATCATGGACAGGGCATGTGCGGTTCGGTTAGCGGTAGTCTACCAGTGAACTGCGGTCAGCCAACACTGCGCGTATCTGAGATGACCGTTGGCGGTAGAAAGGGGGAGTAAGCGATGAAGATTACACAATTTCAGGAGCGATTGTTTGAACAGGGACGCGAGTATGGATACACCGATATGGAAATCTATTATTCGGCCAGTCGCTCGGTAGCCGTGACCGTACGCGCTGGAGAAGTGGACAGCTATCGTGTAGCGGAGACGAGTGGTCTTTCCTTTCGCGGATTAATTCGTGGACGTATGGGCTATGCATCGACCGAGCAGTTGGAGACAGACAGCATTAGCTTTTTGCTAGAGGAAGCAGCAGGCAATGCCGCCGTGCTCGATACCGACGATGATAGCGATCTATTCGGTGGCTCGGATCAATACCCACAGCTTCAGACGTATACAGCTGGATTGCTGGATACACCGCCGGATAAGCTGATCGCCGCAGCGAAGCAGCTTGAACAGCTTGTGCTGGATGCTGATGAGCGCATTACGATGGTACGTCAGAGCTCAGCCAGTGTACGAGAGCATGAAGTACTGATCGCCAATACGCGCGGACTACATTGCCACCAGCAGGATAGCGTCGGCAGTATGAGTGTATACGTGCTGGCAGGAACCGAGAGCGAGACGGTAAGCGGTGGCTGGTTTGACTATGATCTGAGCAATTTTGAAGCGATTGATCCACAGCAGATTGCTGAACGGGCTGCGTATGAAGTGGTGTCCAAGCTGGGCGCTTCCTCCATGCCGTCAGGCATGGTTCCAGTCATCCTACGCGAGGATGCGGCATCTTCATTGCTGGCTGCTCACGCTTCGATCTTCTCAGCAGAGCAGGTAGAAAAGGGCTTCTCCAGTCTGGTCGGCAAGCTAGGTGAGACCATCGCAGGCAGCAATATCACACTGGTGGACGATCCGCTGATGGAGCGTGTGCCTGGCACAACGACCTTTGATGCGGAGGGAGTAGCAGCGAGCCGCAATGTGCTGATCGAGCAGGGCAAGCTGAACACCTTCCTTCATAATCGTAAAACAGCTGCCAAAGCCGGTACGACCACGACTGGTAATGCAGCTAGAGGCGGTTATAAAGGCAAGCTGGGTGTATCACATCATAATCTGTATATCGAGCCAGGCACACGTAGCCTGAAGCAGCTAATCGCAGATATAGACTATGGCGTACTCATTACTGAGCTGCACGGCTTACATGCAGGTACGAACCCAACAAGTGGGAACTTTTCACTAAGCTGCATTGGTTATTTGATCGAAAATGGAGCCATTGCCCGTCCGGTGAATCAGATCACCGTGTCCGGTAATTTCTATGAGCTGTTAAATGATGTGGTGGAGCTGGGCAATGATGCGCGCTTTACCGGCAGCTGTACATCGCCGTCATTGCGTGTGCGGGAGCTGTCGATCTCGGGTTCGTAGTGGTGAATTCGGAGTTTAAAAGCTCTAAAAGCTAAAAGCTAAAAGCTAAAAGCCTCATACTATCCACTTGAAAGAACTCAAAAGCCCTGCAAGGCAGTATAACATACTCTCGTTGAAGAGCATGTTATACCAACTTTGCAGGGCTTTTCCAATACAATCTCACACTTTTAGCCGAAGCTGCCGAATCACTGCGGTCATTAACACGATCATCCCTACGCCAAAGCCAGCTATCGATAAAGGAGCCAGTACAAACCGCATCAGCTCCCCTTGAACGAAAAAGCTAGTCAGCATCACGATCATACAGATCACGGTAAAAATACTCACGCTCACCATACTCACCACATCCTGCAAGCTATGCGGATCTTCACGTGCAATCGTAATTCGATTGTCTTTAAGCAGCGGTAGCTCTAGCAATTTGGGCACATAATCCTCTAGCTTTCCTTTTACCTTGCTAATCCGCTCCTTAATCAACTGTCCCTTATTGATCTGACCGCTATACGATTGACTTGCAGCAGATAAAGAAAAGGTCGGATTAACAGAGGATAGTGTGCCATCCAGTGTAATTATCGCACGAAATGCTCCAGCGACAGTTGGCTTTAATGACATTCCCATATCAGTAACCATCGCCATCAGTCGCTTCATCATCACGCTGGTAGGATTGGAGGAAAAGGACGCTTCCATTAATAATCGACTGAGCCGCCGCTCCATCTGTCGTTCATCTAACAAATTTGAATCCTCGCAAACCTTCATCAAGCACTGCACCATCTGCTTCGTATCCCGATTGCCATAGCCGATCAAAAAGATCAGCATCCGACGGCACCGTTGCCTGATTAAAATATGTAAAAGATAATATCCCTGTTACCGCCGACACGCTAAGTAATACCGATAAACTAAGCTTAACATGCGCCTGCCGAAACGTACTCATATTGCCAATAATAAAATAGAAAATAAACGCAACGACCAGAATACTGCTTAAATAAAACTGCTCCAGTACCTGCCAGATCATACTAACAACAAGCGAACTCAATAACGAAACCATCACCTTATGCCGCGACCGAAAAAAAGAAGCCATCACCCAGAACACGACAAAAAAGACAAGCCACGTTACAAAAAAGAACACGCTACATCCCACCTGTCCCATAATAACCTTCACTACCGTGATCCTATTCCACCACAAGCAACAAAAGTGAATCTTTTCCCAAACTCAATCAAACCCATCGTAGCCCCATCAATATCTCCCCCTACCATAGCACATTCCCAACGCAATCGGAAATAAAGTCAAACCACGTCTAACTCACTATTGTCTATATGTATAGAATACCCCTCCATAATTCAGAAGCTACCTTACGTAAGACAAAAATAGGGCGATTGATCAAATAACGCCGAATATCTAATCACTATTTAGAAGTGCAACACTGCAATTCAACTACAGCTCAAAAAGGTCATAAAATGCCAATCTAAATTTGCATTAGATTAAAAATTCAAGATAATTTGGCAGTAGCAGTAGCAGTAGCAGTAGCAGTAGCAGTAGCAGTAGCAGTAGCAGTAGCAGAGAAAGGCTAGAAGTATAAGCAATCAGTTCTGAACTTAAATAATGATGCATCAGGCACGGAACGGAGGGAAGGAAATAAGGGAAAAGGACGATTTTGGAGGGGCGGGAATCTACCTTCACTCCTAATCCAGTAGATTCCCGCGGCTCCACTGAGTCCGTTCCCTTATTCCTTCCCGGAGTGGTTGCCTGCCCACAACTTTATTGCAAATTAACACTCCCCCCATCATTTGATGCTACAATATGACAAACTACCAATCACCACCCTGACAAACCGTGCAAAATACAAATGTTCAGCACAATAATCCATTCTGAACACCAGCTAACAATTCTATACTGACGATACATTGCACGATACGTAGCGATATCGCTACACTCAGTTGACAGAACGAACGGAGGACAACAATGTATTTACATGGAACGAGCACAATCAATAACGAAGGCCATCTGGAAATCGGTGGCTGTGATACAGTAGAGCTGAAAGAGCAATACGGCACCCCTCTATACATTATGGACGAGCAACTGATTCGTCAGCGTTGTCGTGAATATATGGATGCTTTTCGCGCGACAGGCATGGAGTTTCAGGTAGCCTATGCGAGTAAGGCATTTTGTACGATGGCGATGTGCCGTATCGTGGAAGAAGAAGGACTATCGCTGGATGTTGTTTCCGAGGGAGAACTTCATACTGCACTACAAGCAGGCTTCCCATCTGCACGTATTCATTTCCACGGTAATAACAAAACACCGGATGAATTGGAAATGGCACTGGATGCAGAAATTGGCTGTTTTGTCGTTGATAACTTTATCGAGATGCAGATGCTGGATGCGATCGCAGCGGAAAAAGGCTTGAAGCCGGGTATTCTGCTCCGCGTCACCCCCGGTGTAGAAGCTCATACGCATGAATTCATTTCCACCGGACAGGAAGATTCCAAATTTGGCTTTGATATCGGAAATGGCTCGGCAGAGGAAGCTGTCAAACTGGCTCACAAGCTGGAGCATGTCGAGCTACTTGGACTGCATTCGCACATCGGATCGCAGATTTTCGAGGTGGATGGATTTCAGGTTGCTGCGCAGCGTGTAGCTGATTTTGCTCGTCAGTTGCAGCAGGAGGTTGGTGTTACGTTTAAAGTGATCAATCTTGGCGGCGGCTTCGGTATTCGTTATACCGAGGAAGATAGCCCACTGGATGCGGCGGAGTATGTACAGGCAATTGCCGATGCGGTGAAGCAGCAATTTGCTGGTCTGGAAGGACAATTACCGCAGATCTGGATTGAGCCGGGACGTAGCATCGTAGGTGATGCAGGCACGACATTGTACACGATTGGCACGAGCAAGGATATTCCGAATGTACGCAAATATGTCGCTGTAGATGGCGGCATGACGGACAATCCACGTCCTGCGCTCTATGATGCAGTGTACGAAGCTGTGCTGGCGAATCGTGCGAATGATGAAGCGACCGAGCTTGTATCTGTAGCAGGTAAATGCTGCGAGAGCGGCGATATGCTCATCTGGGATATCGAGCTGGCAGAGCCGATGGCAGGCGATCTACTTGCCGTTGCGTGCACGGGTGCATACAATTATTCGATGGCTAGCAACTACAATCGAATTCGTCGTCCAGCAGTCGTGCTGGTACGCGATGGAGAGAGCGATCTGATCGTCGAGCGTGAAAGCTTTGAGGATATTACGCGTAATGATGTGGTGCCTGCGCGTTTGCGTAGCAGCGTTTCTGCTCAGCGCTAAGCGCTAGAATTGGCTTTACCCTTTACGCGTACAGACATTTCATAGTAAACTGATAGGGTGCTGTGCCACGGCTGTACTGCTGCGGGCATGGCATCCTGTATTTATGATGCGGGCCTATAACCGAAGGGTGAGGGAGCAGGAGCTGCATACGGCGTACAAGCAAGCTTGCATGTAGGCAGTAGCAACGAGCGCTGCGTTAACCTTTTCGTCGCAGTTTTATCCATCCGGCATGAACATCATGCCCAATGCTGAGAGGAGATAGATGTAATTATGACAAAACAGGCTAAAATCAAACTGGCAAACGGTGGCGAGGTTGTCATCGATCTGTTCGATCAAGATGCTCCCAATACGGTAGCAAACTTTGAAAAGCTGGCTAATGATGGCTTCTATAACGGTCTGAGTTTCCACCGCGTTATTCCAGGCTTCGTAGCACAGGGCGGTTGCCCGAACGGTACAGGTACAGGTGGCCCGGGTTACACAATCAAATGTGAAATCAACCCGAACAAGCATGAGCGTGGTACACTGGCTATGGCTCACGCAGGTCGTGACACAGGCGGTAGCCAATTCTACATCTGCTACCAACCACAACCACACCTGGACGGTCAACATACCGTTTTCGGTAAAGTCGTAAAAGGTATGGAATATGTAGATGCATTCCAGGGCCGCGACAAAATGGAAACTGTTGAAGTTGTAGAAGCTTAATTCTACGTATTCGATACTATAGGATAAAACAAAAGCGAGGGCTGTGTTAAGCAGCCTTCGCTTTTTTGTGTATTTGGGTATCGGTTCGTTTATGTGATTATGTCGTGCTACAGGATGCTACGCTGTAATTTTAGAAGGGATTACATGAACGGTAGTTTAACAAATCCTGCTTATGCTACACTAGCAGAGTGAACTTTTGATCATGATTACCCTAATAAATGATGGACTCTAGATGAATAGGCTGCATAATTATTGTGCTTTATGTTGCTCAAGCTGCACAGCTTGTGCTGCAAGAAAAATGCCAATATAACTGCATTCTGAGACGTATATTCATCCAGTGAGATCGAATTGAAATTTATTAATGACCGGGCGAAGGAGAATAGATATGACAGCAACTTTATACATAAATGGACATTTTCACCCTGAAATAGGCGTACCGAATGGAACAGAAGCGATCTACGCCGAAAATGGAATCATTCGCGCACTGGGTAGTCTTGACGAGCTACAGCTACAACTGAGCGGACGGAGCTACACGACGGTGGACTGGGACGGCGGTTATGTATTGCCGGGACTGGTCGATTCGCATATGCATCTATCCATGCATGGTATGAAGCTGTCGATGCTCGACTTCACGGATGTACGCTCCAAGCATGAGATGCTGGAGCTAATCCGTCAGCGCACTGCGATCACGCCACCTGGAGAATGGATTGTCGGACTGAACTGGAATGAAAATGCGTTTACGCCAGCTGTACCACCACTGCGTGACGAGCTGGATGAGATCACAACCGAGCATCCGATTTATTTGACTCGTACATGCTTTCACGCTTTTCTTGCGAACAGTGAAGCTTTCCGCAGAGCTGGAGTGCACAGCGACACACCTGATCCGCCATCTGGTTCATTTGGGCGAGATTCCTCGGGTGAGCTGAACGGCTGGGTATATGAAGAAGCGAATCAAGCCTTTGTCGCGGTACAGCCAGAGCCGGATTATGCCACCAAAAAGGAGGCGATTCGCCGTGCCTGTAAGGATGCGTTGCGCTTAGGGTTGACCGGAGCACATACCGAGGATTTACGTTTTCTCGGTAGCATCGACACAATGTTGCGCATTCACCGCGAGCTGCGCGAGGAAGGCTTGCGTTTCCGTAGTCATCAGTTGATTTATTATACACATCTGGATGAAGCAGAGTCACTCGGAATGCGTGCAGGGGATGGAGACGAATGGCTTCGGATTGGTGCTGCCAAAATTTTCTCCGATGGCGCAATTGGTGGACGAACAGCATTACTTCGTCAGCCGTATGCCGATGATCCGTCAACTTCTGGTATGGCGATTCACGACCAGCAGCGTCTGAATGAGCTGACTGCACGCGCACGAAGTCTTGGTTTCCCGATTGCAGTTCATGCGATTGGGGATGGTGCTGCGGATATGACGCTACAGGCGATGGAGGCGTATCCGTTAACAGGAATCAGCCATTTGCCAGACCGCTTCATTCATGCACAGGTACTGGATCGGGAGCTCCTTGAGCGTATGCTTCGATTGCCGCTTATTGCAGATATTCAGCCACGCTTTGTAGCCAGCGATTTTCCATGGGTACTGGATCGTGTAGGCGAGCAGCGCACCGAGTATTTGTATGCATGGAAAAAAATAATCCAAGCGGGTGTAATCTGTGCTGGCGGCAGTGATGCGCCGATCGAGCCACTCGATCCGTTACTTGGTATTCATGCAGCCGTTACTCGCCGTCATCCTCGGCATGTGGAGCCAGCCGAAGGCTATTTGCCACAGGAACGGCTTAGCATTGCCGAGGGTGTGAAGCTGTTTACAGACGGGAGCGCCGCTGCGGTCAGTGAGCAAGCACAGCGTGGGACGATCGCTGTCGAGAAGGCTGCTGATTTTACTGTGCTGGATCGGAATATTTATGAGCACTCACAGCAATTGCTTGAAGCAAAGGTACGCATGACGATTGTGAATGGTGAGATTGGGTATCGTGCAGATTGATAAAGGTCAATCTCGATGAGCTGCCGTAAGGATAGGTGCGCCGACCTGAGCTATCATTTGGCGTAGACCGATAAGAATGATGTGCCACTTTACTATGTTTATATAGTAAGAACACATACACCTACTGCTTATAGTCGGCTAGCAACCGAGTAGCCAGGTAGCCGAACGGTTAGTATAGAGATCGATTACTCTTAGTTAAAATAAGCCGCTGACTCGATGAATAGTCAGCGGCTTATTTTTAATATGACTGAAAATACGGCATGATGAATGATCTTTTTCACATTCGGATATACGTGTTCGTTAACAGCTACTGACTTATAACTCATACCGCGCCTTGATACCAGCGATAATCTCGTGAATCAGTGGGAACACATAGCCATTCGTGAAAATGGATGTCTTGGCTGCGGCTCGCACCTCCAGAATTGCTTGATCGGCTGTATGGATTAGCTCGGTATCCTCGGTTGTTTTGATTTTGGCGAGCCATGCTCTAGCGATACCTGCTTTCTGGCTGGCTTCTTTGTTCAAAAAGGACTGATTATACAACAGATCAAGCTGCTGCTTCAAAAATCCCATTTGTGCCGCAAAGGTTTCGCGAGCACGCCGTATACGAGCATTCTGGATTAATTCCTCATCCTCTGCACTGAGTGTAAAGTTGCTGGCTTTTACATTGCTAAAGTTAATACTAGGATAGATTGCTTCAGCCACGTAGGCATAGTTCGCCAGATTAAAGTCCTTTTGCAGGACATGTCCGGCTTCTTTGGAGCTTGTTATATCGACAACGCCAGCGCGAATCACACCCAGCTGATCCTGTACACGCAGTACAAAGTCAGGGCGCGCATTGCCATGTGTCTCCTGCGCAGAATATCCGGCTGCACCAGAAACGCCCTGCGTGACCATATCCTCGATCACATAGCCGGTAGTCATCGCATTTGGATTATTCAGCCAATTCGTATAGTGCCCGGTCGTTACGCCCTCATCCTTTACCAGACCTGGATTGTCGGTTTGTAGCGCTTGAAGGGTGAGTGTATGTGCGGCGGTAGTTAAGCTATCCAGTTTATCTGCCATCTGCTCAAAGGTTGCAAGGTTCGCATGATCCTCTTTTGGGCGGAAACGCTTTTTCTGACGCTGCATAATCGCACCTGTAGCCTGATTACCAAGCACCTTTTGCAATTGAGCAATCGGATGAGCATGAGCTAGCGCAGTAACAGGTGAATTTTGTGGTGTCGAACGAACGGGTGTAGGTACAGGCAATTTATGTGGACGAAGGGTAGGAAGCTCTCTCAATAGGTTCACCTCATCAAATTGGAGTAAATAGATGATCGGTTGATTGGCGGAGCGTTGCTGCTAGAGCATGATCGTGAGGTAGACATTATGCATAAAGTTAGCCCTATCATACAGTGAAATGACCTGTACTGCATCTATAATTTTGCGAATGTATAACGTATAAGGATCGCAATAGTAGCGATGTTCTCTGAAGCTTCATTTATTTAGATATTTAAATTTTTAGATACGGGGCATATTGGGGATTAACATGGACAAAAATAGGGTAATACTACAATCTGCTTCATGCTATACGCCCTATTTTTGTCATAGTTGTCTCTTTTAAGCTCAAACCATAATAAAAGAATATCATAATATAAGTTGAATATATAAATTAAATGATCAGATATTGATGTATGGATTTTTGTCATTATAGGCGGGGTGGTTTTCCATACGGTTCCAATAGAATAGAGTATTGATGAAGGTTTATACAGCTTGTGAATAGATCAAAGCGATCTGTATGTTTAGTTGGTTTATCTACATAAAAAGTATACCTACGATAGAGCACCCTATTTTTGTCCATCTTGCCTGCAAATATACGTCTGCCTGTGAATTTGTAACATGAATTTTTAAAAATGAGTCTCGGATTACTCGCATTACAGACAAGATTAATATGGACAAAAATGGGGTAATAGTGTGGTTAACTTAACACTGTCGACCCTATTTTTGTCATAGTTGACGTGAAGTCGAATGAGAATCTGCTTGCATATAGCGATTCTGCTTATTTTCACAGCGATCTATGCACAGTGCGTAGTTCGAAAAGCGATTTTTCTAACTATGCTTTATTTCCACCCTATTTTTGTCCATTTAAAAAGCCAGCATCCATCAAGGATACTGGCTCTTCATTATTTCACTACGATCTTTCTCGTAGGTATCAATATATCAACACAGATACATGATCAAAAAGGCAATTCCTGTTCACCCTGTAATACTCAATCCAGATCCGTCTGCTGTTCACAATACAGCTCAAACGTATAATCCTTAAAATATTTCTTCTGAATATACTGGATAAAATAGCCTCCACTCTCGCTGAAAGGATCTAATATCTCATCATCCACAATCTCAATGCCCAGCGTGCGTACGCTGTATTTCAGCCCTTCCAGCTCCTGCTCCAGCTGCTGGGGCGATAAGCTAATAATATGTTGCTGAACCTGCTGCGATAGCTCCTGAATGTAGGATTCCATCAGATCAATACCGATTTGCTTCGCCTGCTGTGTAGCGAGCTGTTCCTCTTCCAGACCAGAGCGTTTTTTGCGATAGTCGGTTTTTAATGCTGACATCGTATAGGCAGGAATATCCTTGATTCTGCCACGCTTGGCATCACTGCGAACAACCTCTAGATTCTCTGCGATATAGTTCTTATCGTATTGCGCCAGCACCTGGTCAATCGCCTTTGCTTGCAAGCCGAACTCTTCCTTGAGCTGCTGACGAAGTCTGGAGGAGGTATGGTGGCGAGCGCCAGCAGGCTTGTCTGGATGGTTCAATACACTTGACTTGGCGTCAGCCGATTTGCTGGTCAGAAGGAATTTGATCTCTGTAATTTTGCGTCCGGTTTTCATTTCCTCGAATGAAAATGAAATATCGGTATGCTTGTTGATTTCCTGCTGTGCTTTGACGAGAACACGCTTTTTAAAATCAGCATAGACCGGATATTGATCTTCAATGCCAAGTAGCTCCTTGAGCCGCTGTACGGTAAACGTACGACTGCCGATTCGCTCATATTGCTTGAGCAATTCGTAAATGCGCATCGCATACGCGCTTTTGAGCTTGATAATATCGATCAGTCGATAGGTAGTGAATTTCTCCTTCAATTGAAGCAGATAAGGCTTGAGCTTGGGCGAAAATTCCACCTCGACTACACCTTCACCAGGAAAATATTCCGCAGATGCGAGCCACGTTACCTGCAAATTATCATGCAAATAAAAAGGCTGCGACATCAGGCTATATGTATAATCTTTAATTTGCTGATGAATATTTTTATTTTTCACGCCGATCATCTTAGCAAATTCAGAAATTTTGAAGCGATATGGCTTAAAGTCATCGTCATTGGGAGAAAGCGTGCTGATTAATACAATAATAATCCGCATTTCAACGACCCCTAATTTCAATGGTGTCTCGATCAGGTTGTTTGATTTCGTAACGAGGTTGTTGCCGCGCATTTCAATTCCTCCACAACAGATAATAAAGCCAATTATATAGTATAAATGAGGAGAAAAATAGGGCAGAAGCAACAACTCGTACCTTGTGATGTTTTACTCCTGTTTTACAATTCTTGTTTATCATGTTTTAAAGTATTTACTTGTTTTATAGAGCTAGAAAGTCAGTGTTATCAAGGTGTTTTCGTTGTTGATCAGGACAACTTTAGGGTAAAGGAGGACATTTTTAGGGTGTTTAGTGGACGTTTTTAGGATTAACTGTAGACAAATGTAGGTTGTAAGCATGGACAGAAATAGGACAAAGACAGACTATTTTAGGGTCAAAGAGGACAGATTGAGGGTCACCATAGTCAAAAATAGGGCAAAAATGTAGCATAGACGGTAGATACCCTATTTTTGTCATAGTTCGAATGCAAGTGTAGCTAAAACTGTTAAAATGTAATTTATGAGACCGATTCGTATAGATTCCACCCTAAATATGTCCATAGTACAATCGAGACTTGACCACCCATTTGCAAACCAGATGATACATATTAAATCGTTCGTATCAAACGGTACAAACCGGACAAGTCTTATGCCAGAAAAGTCTTATGCAATGAAGATGAACAGCTCCGATAGCGCTCAGCCATATTCGTGGCTGCCCTTCATACCTCTAGTTTGATACTAGTCCTTCAATCGCCGCTTAGTCACGCTCATCAATACGTATAACAATATTCCCGAACTGCTGACTCTGCTCCATGTGTTTAAAAGCGAGGTCAATCTCAGACAATGGATAGACGCTATCTATAACTGGACGAATGCTGTGCTGCTCCAGTAATGCCATCATTGCGGCAAATTCTTCATGACTTCCCATCGACGTACCTTTAATATTCACCTGTGGGAAAAATAACGATCGCATCGGAATAGTGATATCATCTCCAGAGCTAGCTCCGAATACGACAATCGTTCCATTAGGCTTAATGACTTCAAAATATTGTGAAAAGGTTGCCGGGCCGATGCTATCCAGAATGAGATCGACCGCATTCATCCCAATAGCCTGTACCCAGTCGGCATGACTATCAAGCGCAGATGTAATCGGCAAGTCCAAAGCCTTTTGGCGCTTAACTTCACTTCTGGAGGTGACGGTGACATGAGCACCAATTGCAGCTGCCATCAATGCGGCAAATGTCGCAACACCGCCGCTAATTCCCGGAATCAGTACATGCTGTCCTGGCTGCAATTGCCCCTTTGTAAATAAAGCGCGATAAGCGGTAAGAGCAGCAAGCGATAATCCACCAGCTTCTTCCCAGGATAGATATGGGGGCTTGCGAATAACATTTTCTTCTGGCACAATGACATATTCAGCTAATGTTCCCGCAGTCGGGCCACCAAGTATATTAGGAACGGTGGGTACCTGTTTGGTTTTAGCCCAGTCTAGACAGGGATTAATAATTACTTCGGAGCCAATAAGCAGCTCGTCTACGCCTTCACCGACGGCTTCGATAATGCCTGCACCATCGGAGCCGAGGATCAATGGAGAGTCCGCGTCTGTTCGCTCTGCCATCAAAAATAAATCCCGATGATTTAATCCAGCAGCCTTCAGTCGTATTTTGACTTCGCCTGCGCTGGGCAGCCCTTCGGGTAGCTCTGTCTGCTGTAGGGAATGTATACCTGAACCACCTGCATGTATGATTGCTCTCATCTCAAGCCTCCTGTTAGGATAATGTTAGATTGTTAGATTTCAAGTATATAGGCTACGCCTACATAGCATAAGTATGCACATTGAGGTTATAGACTAACCTTTATGTTAGTAATAGGAGGATCGATATGGACTTTGACGTGAAGTTTGGAAGCTGTCCCATCTACTACACCATTTCGAAAATTGAAGGCAAGTGGAAGTGGGTAATTTTGTATAAGCTGCATAAATCGAAGGTGATTCGGTACAATCGACTATGGGATGAACTCAAGCCCATCGCCCATCGTACACTCAGCCGACAGCTCAAAGAGCTGGAAGCGGATGGACTTGTTCACCGGGAGCAATATAATGAAATTCCGCCCAGAGTGGAATATTCATTAACTCCAGTTGGAGAGACGCTGGCACCGATTCTGGAACTGATGTCCGAATGGGGAGCAGAGCAGTTGAATCATTGTAATTCCAACAGTGTGGATAAGCTTTCTTGATTTTCGATCATCAAGGTGATATGATTTCACCATTACGCTGCATGTATGTCAGCAGCAGGTAATGAGTAAGTGACACCACAACTTCATAAGTTTTGTCCTCGGGGCGGGGTGTAATTCCCCACCGGCGGTGTTGAGATGATAGATGGCGAATTGCCGTCTGCAAGCTCTAAGTCCGTGACCCGGCGAGCATGATGTCATGCTTGGCGGTGGATCTGGTGAGAATCCGGAGCCGACAGTATAGTCTGGATGGGAGAGGAAAAGGACAGGTCTGACGCATGTGTAGGCGCTGTTCGTATGGAGATTCATGCACGCTTGTTCAGGCATGGATACAGGATTGCCGACTGGAAATGGCTTGTTTGCTATATTTCTTTATTCGGGCACATCCGTATATCATTATCATTGGTCTGAATAGCGAAATGGGCTGTCGTATGCCTATTTGCATGATCATGTCTGCCGAATCAAAGGTATTACTTGTGAATACCATTGTTTGCGTATGAACTGAATCCATATTTCTGTCTATTTATGATGCCCCGTAGTACCGGTATGTTGCCGGTCTGCGGGGCTTTTCGCGTTTTCGGATTGTTCATGAAGTATAATTTTGTTACTATGTTATAAATGGTAACTTAATAAACTGTAGGATTTGATCTTTCACCTCCAGCTTTCATCATTTCACTGAGCTTCTTTTTATAAAAGGCGAATGAAACGTGAACGATGCGGTATGGATGAGATAACAGATCAGATCACATTTGTACAATACGAAGGAGCCCTGAAGATGAACTTATTAAACGATGAATTTTATATGTCACTTGCACTGGATATGGCGGAGCGCGCCCAGGGACAGACGGAGATTAACCCGGTCGTCGGCTGTGTAGTTGTGAAGGATGGGCGAGTCGTTGGTATGGGCGCCCATTTGAAGCGTGGCACTGGACATGCGGAGGTGCATGCTCTCACTATGGCTGGCGCTGAAGCGAAGGGAGCTACAGCCTATGTCACGCTGGAGCCTTGCAGTCATTATGGCAAGACACCACCATGCAGTGATCGACTGATTGCCGAAGGGGTTAAGCGTGTCGTGGTCGCCGCGGTCGATCCGAATCCGCAGGTAGCCGGTTCAGGCATTGAGCGTCTGCGCAGTCATGGTATTGAAGTCGTAACTGGCGTGCTGGCGAAGCGTTCGGAGCGTCTGAACGAGACATTTAACAAGTACATTACGACCAAGCTGCCATTCGTTACACTCAAGACAGCAAGTACGCTCGACGGACGTCTTGCTGCCCGTACAGGTGACAGCAAATGGATCTCCAATGCAGCCGCTCGTGAACGTGTACACGCGATGCGTCATCGTCATCAGGCAATTATGGTTGGCATCGGCACAGCGCGCGCAGACGATCCAGAACTGACGACTCGTACCGAGGTGCCAGGCTTGAATCCGATTCGTATCGTGATCGACTCGAAGCTGCGCATCGATAATGAAGCACGACTGCTTGATACAACACTGGCACCGACCATCGTAGTGACGACTGCACAGGCAGATCGCGCACATATAGCAGAGCTGGAAAGTCGTCATGTACAGGTGCTCATCTGCGGTGAAGGCGAGCATGTCGATCTGCATCTAGCGATGCGTCGTCTTGGTGAGCTTGAGATTTCTTCCATTTTGCTGGAGGGTGGCGGCAAGCTGAATGGGGCGATGCTCGAAGCAGGCTTGGTGGATCGGATTACGCTCTTCTTTGCACCGAAGCTGATCGGCGGCAACCTGTCTACATTCGTATTTGATGGCTTTGAGAAGATGAATCAAGCCGTGACACTCGATGAGGTTGAGGTCGAGACGCTGGATGACAATGTGTGCATCAGCGGACGTGCGTTATATCATCATTTGTAAAATTGGCAAAGGCAGGTGATCCTCCATGTTCACCGGATTAATTGAGGAAATCGGTACGTTGAAAAAAATAGACCGTCGCGGCGAAGCGATGGTGCTTGGTATTCAGGCATCCCATATTATGCATGGGCTAGCACTGGGCGATAGCATTGCCTGCAATGGCGTCTGCCTGACTGTAACGACGATTGCAGGCTCGATCTTTACAGTAGATGTGATGCCAGAAACGTATCGTCTGTCCAGTCTCAAGGAGCTGCGTTCGGGAAGTCCGATCAATCTGGAGCGTGCGATGGCAGCGAATGGGCGCTTTGGCGGTCATATCGTGCAGGGTCATGTGGATGGCGTGGCGACGATTGAAGGGATTGAGAGCAACCAGAATGCGGTAATTTTCCATATCAAGCCTCAGCATAGCGAGCTATTCCGCTATATTATTCCCAAAGGCTCAATTGCCGTCGATGGCATCAGTCTTACCGTTGTATCCGTTGATAACGGTAGCTTTACCATCTCGATCATTCCACATACGCTCAAGGAAACGGTGCTCGCGCATCGTAAGCCGGGCGATACGGTCAATATCGAATGCGATGTGCTGGGCAAATATATCGAGCATATGATGAATTACCGTCAGTCGACACCGAATGATGCCCAGTCTTCACGTGGTAGCGGCTTGACGGCGGATTTTTTACAGCAAAACGGGTATATGTAACCTACACGTACGAATAGCAGTGCATCCTGATAGACAGAAGGAGG
Organism: Paenibacillus hunanensis; assembly: GCF_014645615.1. Lineage (GTDB taxonomy): Bacteria > Bacillota > Bacilli > Paenibacillales > Paenibacillaceae > Saccharibacillus > Saccharibacillus hunanensis. The sequence goes on from NZ_BMMB01000004.1 coordinate 244,775, forward strand.
CGGAGCACATGAGTGACGAACTTACCGGTCTAAGCCGCATTGAGGATGCTGTGCATGATTTGCAGCAGGGAAAGGTCATTATTGTGGTGGATGATGAGGATCGGGAAAACGAAGGCGATTTTATCGCGCTGGCTGATCATGCAACACCCGCGATCATTAATTTTATGGTGACCGAAGGACGTGGCTTGGTCTGCTTACCGATCACAGCCGAGCGTGCACAGGAACTGAAGCTGGAGCCGATGGTGCAGCAAAATACGGACTATCACGGTACAGCCTTTACCGTTTCGATTGATCATGTGGATACGACAACTGGCATTTCCGCTTATGAGCGCTCGCTCACAGCGATGGCGATCACGAATCCAGCAGCAGGCTCAGAGCATTTTCGCCGTCCAGGGCATATGTTTCCACTCATTGCGAATCCGGGCGGTGTGCTGGCACGGCCGGGACATACCGAAGCGGCTGTCGATCTGGCACGTCTGAGTGGTGCGTATCCGGCAGGCGTCATCTGCGAAATTATGAATGAAGACGGCACGATGGCACGTCTGGATCAGCTACGCACGCTGGCACAGAAGCATGATCTCAAGCTGATCAGCATTCAAGAGCTGATCCATTATTTGCAAAAGCATGAGAGTGAGCTACAAAGTAATTAAATTTCAGGTCAATCAGTATACTATCCCATACACTAACCAAAGCGAGGAATCCAACTATGGCGAATATTTTCGAAGGACATTTAGTTTCTCAGGGGCTGAAATTCGGTATCGTTGTCGGACGTTTTAATGAATTTATTACCAACAAGCTGCTCAGCGGTGCACTGGATGCACTGCACCGTCATGGTACAGCACAGGATGATATTGATATTGCCTGGGTACCTGGTGCATTCGAAATTCCGTTAATCGCCCAAAAGATGGCGGAATCAGGCAAATACGATGCAGTCATCACACTGGGCACAGTGATTCGCGGTTCAACGACGCACTATGATTATGTGTGCAACGAAGTAGCCAAAGGCGTTGCAGCGATCAATCTGAAAACAGGCGTACCCGTCATTTTCGGCATTGTAACGACAGAGAGCATTGAGCAAGCGATCGAGCGCGCAGGTACCAAAGCCGGCAACAAAGGCTGGGATTCGGCGAATGCGGCGATCGAAATGGCCAATCTGTCCAGCCAATTCAAGAACTAATCCGCATAAACGCATATCAAAGTTCACAAAAAGAGGCCATCCAAAGAGGATTAGGCCTCTTTTTGCTGAATATGTATAGTCATGTCTTCACATTAAGGATAAAATAAGGTTGGTGTGATATGTTAGTTATGCGTATGCCTTATACGATAACCAAGCATGATACCGACCGATATTGAATCAAGGGAGTGTGCCTGTGACTGTACTATACAAACTCGCTACGTTCGAAGGGCCGCTCGATCTGCTGCTTCACTTAATTGACGAATCGGAAATTGACATCCAGAACATCCCGATTAGTGAAATCACGGAACAGTATCTGGATTATCTTCATAGTATGAAGGAGCTTGAGCTTGAAGTTACCAGTGAGTTTCTGGTGATGGCGGCAACTCTGCTCTCTATCAAGAGCAAAATGCTGCTTCCTAAGCCACCGGTAATGGAGATCGACGATTTTGATTATATTGAAGATGACGATATGGACCCTCGTGCGGAGCTTGTGCGCAAGCTGGAGGAATACCGGAAGTATAAAGGCATCGCGGGTCATTTGCGTGAGCGCGAAGAGGAGCGTAGCCTGATTTTTACAAAGGAACCGGAGGATATGACGCCCTTTGTCGCTCGAGTGAATTACAATCCGGTCGAAGGCTTACATACGATGGATCTGGTGGAAGCCTTTCAGAAGGCGCTTCGCCGGGCGACAAGACGTGTGCGCGTGACCCGGATACAGCGTGATGAGATTTCCGTAAAGGATCGCATTCGGCAGGTGGTGGATCGTTTCCAACGGCTGGAGCGGGGCGAGCAATTGCTCTTTTCCAAGCTGCTTGAAAGTGAGACTGTGCGCCAGGAGATCGTAGTGACCTTTCTAGCAGTGCTTGAAATGATGAAAATGCGGCAGATTTGCTGTTACCAGAGTCGTCTGTTTGACGACATTGTGATGGAGTGGAGAGGAGAAGTAAGCCTTAATGAAGTCCCAGAAGTTGAAAGCAGTTATTGAAGGCATGTTATTTCTCGCAGGAGAGGAAGGGCTGAATGTACGGCAGATCGCCGAGGTGACCGAGCAGCCTGTCGATGTCGTGCAGATTGCCATCGACGAGCTACAGGCAGATTTGAAAAAGGCACGTCGTGGCATTCAGATCATTCATATCGCTGGCTGCTATCAGCTATCGACCTTACCTGCACATGCAGTATATTATAAGCGGCTGGCAGACTCGCCAAGCCGCTCCTCCTTGTCTCAGGCAGCATTGGAGACCTTATCGATCATCGCCTATCGCCAGCCGATTACACGCGTGGAGATTGAGGAGATTCGTGGTGTCAAAAGTGACCGTGCCCTCTATACACTCGTGAACAAGGATCTGATTCAGGAGGTTGGACGTGCGGAAGCGATTGGACGTCCGATTTTGTATGGTACGACCAAGTCATTCCTGAATTATTTTGGCTTGAGCGGCTTACGTGAGCTGCCCGATGCATCTCAGTTTGAGACCGAGGGTGATCTGGAAGAAGAGACCCAGCTTCTGTTCAACCGTCTGGAGGAACAGACATATGGAGAGGATCTACCCGAGCTTGCCGAGCTGGGCGAGGAATTGCTCGAAGCGGTGGAGGAAGCGGGGGTGCAGGGTTTCGAGCTGCCAGAATCGCTTCGCGACATAGCAGAGCATGGGCATAGTGATGAAGGTGCAGCTCGTGAAGAGGATATCGCTGACCCTGCCCCGAATGAAAATCGTAGAGATGATAAAGGATCGGAGTAAGATCGATTCCTTGCGAAACATAAGCCTGTAAAAGATAAATTGCATGATTGCTATTCGTTTCGATGTTTTTGCATAATCAACTTTTGACTGTGTGACTGTGTGACTGTGTGACTGTGTGACTGTGTAAAGCATCGACATGCAACGTAATGCTAAGGTGACAGGCTCAAACTGTATATACTAAGCTAAATTAAAAACAGGTCCATTCACGACAAGGTGAGGGACCTGTTTTTGTTATGTGCATTGTTAATGGGGAGAATGGAGCCATCCCAGATAATAGATAAAGCTAGACAATAGATAGAGCTACGGGTAAACATACGTATCATTGCAGATTATATCGTAATCCGTATTGCTAATGAACATCCACGCTAGTTCATTGAGATCAAGCATGGCTACGATCTGTGCATATTACATAGAGCCGTTTAAAATAACGATGCGGATCATTGGTATACAGGCAAAGCATGCATCCGATACCTATCATTCGTTTATCGCCCGCTTAGTCCGTCACTACTCCTTTTTCTCCACCGGAATATAAATGTCCATCACCAGATTCTCGTTGCCGTAGCAGCGCTGATCGTATACCTCAAAATCTACTCCACCCTGTGCATAGGCATAACCAGAGCTAGGGAACCATTCATTGAAAATATAACTCGTCGTACCCTGAATCGCACGTACAAAGCCGCCATCTGCGCGATGAGCAGGTGGAGTAGTAAAAACAGCATAAGTAGAGGCAGGCACGGTCGTCGTAAACAAGCCATCGGGTACACGATCAAAATTCTCTACCTCCACCCCGATCACATAGCGAAAATGCTCTGAATGCTCTTCATTCATAATACATGCGCCATATTCAGTATGACTGACAGGCTGAATCACCTCATGCAGCGTGTGCTCCCAATTTTCAGCCATATAGCGTTGCCAGAAAGCAGGGATATCAGTCATATTTTCACCATTCACACGTGTTTCGAGAGCATAGCCTGCCAGCTTAAATTCCGGTTTGATTACAAAGGTAGGTCGCATCATCATTCCTCCGATTAGTTGGTAGTTGGCGAGCTTCGCAAGGTCTACCTTTTCGGGAACATAGCCAGTAGCGTGCATACGATATTGCTCCGGAGACAAGCCGTATGTCTTGCGAAATGCCTTGGTGAAGCCTGCATGCGTTTCAAAGCCATAATCGAGCGCGATATCCAGCAATGTACGTGTGCTTGCCATATCTGCTGCGGCATACGCTAGCCGTCTGCGCCGAATATATTCCATAACAGGTAAGCCGGTCTGTGACTGAAATACTTTGTAAAAATGATACAGCGAGAAGCCTGCCTGACCAGCAAGTTCTTCGGCTCGCATCGGTTCTTTGAGATGCTGCTCGATATAATCGATAGTCGATTGAATGCATTCCATATGATTCATAGATTCGTTCCCTCCCGATCGGTAAAGCTATTGTAGCAAAATGAATTCGGATGAGCTTGTCCATTTTTGCGAATGATTGGGGTTATAGATACGATCGAGATTGTAATCGTAGACAAAGGTGCGATGACAGCCAAAAGGCTCTGTCTATGGAGGTAATATAGACAAAGCCTTTTGAGAGTTATATTCGATTTATTGACAGTTTAAAGAACCGGATAATAGAGTACAGCATGCGCGCCCATCTTTGTGGTTGAGTCACATCTATTCCTTACTTACTCATCTGCCTACTTTTTCAATAGCAAATACAAAAAGTACGGCGCACCGATAAAAGCAACCACAACACCGGCAGGTAAGCCGTCCGGTTCCGTTAGATTACGACCGATCGTGTCGGCGAGCAAGAGAAGCCAACCACCGATCAGGATCGAAACGGGAACGAATAGCTGATGCTTCGGTCCAACCAGCGCGCGTGCGATATGCGGTGCCATCAGTCCGACAAAGGCGATGCCGCCTGTGACAGATACTGCGGATGCAGCGAGCGCTACAGCAGCTAACATGAGTAATAGACGATCCCGTTGAATCGGTACGCCTGCACCCACCGCAGTCTCCTCATTGAGTGCGAGCAGATTAAGTGAACGGCATTTATACAGGACAAACGGAATCAGGATGATGAGCCATGGTAATAATGCGATAATAAACGGCCAATCCGTACCCCACACATTACCAGCAAGCCAGCGAGCGATAAAGTCGACTTTCACCTGATCGACGGAGGCGATGAGTACCACCATCACACCGGACAGGGCGAGTGAGAAGCCTACACCAGTAATAATCAGCTTCATCGGCTGTAAGCCCTCGGCACGACTGTAAGAGAAGAAGTAAATGATAATCGCAGTCACCAGCGCCGACAGGAAAGCAACGATCGGAATCATATAAGCAAAGTTTCCAACCTCCAGTGGAGCAAACAAAAAGAAGATCGTAATCCCCACACCAGCGCCCGAGTTGATGCCCACAATACCGGGATCAGCGAGTTCATTACGTGTAATCCCTTGTAGCACAGCACCAGACAGGGCAAGCGCCATCCCTGCCAGTAATGTGATCAGCATACGAGGCAGACGGATGGAGAAAATAACGAATTGATCCATAAAGCTTCCCTGTCCAAGAAGCGTCGGAATGATCCGATCAAAAGATATGGATGAGGAGCCAAGACCAAGCGATAGGATGAGTGTCGCGATGGTGAGTAGAGTTAGAGCCAGCATAACTATTTGCTGACGGCGAAAGGTTTGTACAGCTTTGATCATAACGATTGCACTCCTTTGCGTACGATGAGCAGGAAGAACGGTAAGCCCATAATCGAAAGGATTGCCGCAACCGGTGTCTCAAAGGGAGCATGAATCGTCCGGGCAAGCATATCTGCGAATACCATAAAGGCAGCTCCAATAATAGCGGATAACGGTAAAATCGTACGGTAATCGGTTCCAGCGAACATCCGCACAATATGCGGCACCATCAGCCCGATAAATGCCAGATTGCCCACAAGCGCAACGCCTGAGCCTGCAAGCAGGGTAATTAGCACGAACAATGCAATTTTGATCGGCATCGTTTTCAATCCAAGCCCTACAGCCGTACTTTCACTCAGGCTCAAAATCGTAAGCTGTCTGGACAGCATAACCGCGGTGATCAGACAAATGATGATGATCGGTGCCAGTGCTTGAACCTGTGTCCATGTTGTGCCAGCCAGACCCCCGGATGTCCACATCGATACACTTTTGGCAACCTTGAATTTCAGGCTGATGCCATCTGCAATTGCGCTGAGTAGCGCGGACACCGCAGCACCTGCCAGCACCATCCGTAGTGGCGACATATTGCGTTTACGCAGTGCGGCAATGCCGAAGACGAGCAGGACACCGAGCGCTGCACCGATAAAGCAAGCAATCATCGTACCGATATAGCCTGCTGCCGGGAAGATCGCAAATACAAACGCAAGCGCTGCACTGGCACCAGCCGTTAATCCGAGTAACCCGGGATCAGCGAGTGGATTGCGAGTGAGACCTTGCATAATCGCACCCGCTACGGCCAGTGCAGAACCAACCAGCACACCAGCTACTTCACGTGGTAAGCGAATTTCACGAATAATCGAAATGTCGCCACCGCTCAAATGAGGGCTAAAGATCGCATCCCGAATATCTGCAAGGGAGATGCTTTTCGCGCCTAGCAGGATCGCTACTACAAAAACAATCACAAACAGCACCAGACTGAGCAAGAGCTGCAATGGAAAATACCGCAAACGCTTATTTAACGCAGGAGTTTTCATCGATCCATCATTTCCTTCACTGAATTTGGAAAAAAGGAACGCATCGCCGCGTTCCTTTTTGTGTGTTGCAATGTGCAGTTTACTATTCGTACGATCAGGATTGACCAAGCAGGTCTTTTTTGATCAGCTCCATCTGGAAGTCCAGCGTCGTTGCATCATTAAATGTAAACCCACGTCCGTCCGCTTCATACAGATGATTATTTTTTACAGCTGGAATATTTTTAAATGTATCAGTGCTTTCAAATGATGTATCTGAATCTGGATATTTGCTGAAGAATACATAATCACCCATATAATCCGGCAACACTTCAGCAGATAGGGTGTAGTACCCATCCTTCTTCGTCATTTCTTTTACTTTTTCCGGCATGTTCAGACCCATTGCCTGGTAAAGGATCTCCGTACCGCGTCCCCATGCATCGCCGAAGGTATACATTTCTTTACCATACACTTCAAATACGGATACGGTAGCATCAGCACCGATTTTGGCTTTAATTTCTTCGCCTGCTTTAGCAGCACGTTCTTTAAAGTCCTTCACCCAGGCCGCGCCTTCTTCGGCTTTGTTTACCACTTTAGCCGTTTCCTCAATCTGAGTCAGATAGTCAACCTTGTTGTACGTAAACGAAACGAGTGGAGCCAGTTGTTTCAATTTGTCGATGTTTTTAGTCGTGCTGGTGGCGATAATCAGATCCGGTTTTAGTTCAATAATTTGCTCCAGATTGTCAGCCGATACTTCTTTGGCATTGCCCAGATAAGGCTTCATATTCGGATTGGACATCGTCCAGGTGTCTGCACCTACGATGGGTACGCCTAACTTAGCGAGCGTACCCGCAGAGCCGTCCAATACCACTACACGTTGTGGATGGGCAGGCACTTCAACCGGACCATTTTCGGATTGATATGTAATCGTCGAGGCTTCAGTCGTTGTCGCTTCACCAGACGGGCTGCCTGAACCGTTCGTTTCCGTTCCTGCATTGCTCTGTGCATTACCACATGCCGCGAGCATCAATACGAGTACAACCATCAAAGGCAAAAACCATTTTCTCATTTCCTAATCCCCTTTTTCTTTGTTGAAATTGATAATCATTATCAAACACAATAATAAAACTTTACGTTCCGAGCTATAATTTGTCAACCCTCCATTTGCTTCTTGCGTGCAGTCGTAGTAAGGTGTATGCATAACATTTTAGCCAATTGGAAAGGATGATCTCACCATGACCGATTTGCAATTGATGCCCTACCGACAAGCCCTTACAGACTGGAGTTTTAAAGCAACGAACGATAAAGAGTGGTTACCCGCAACTGTACCTGGAACGGTACATACCGATCTACTTGCACACCGTAAAATTCCCGATCCATTTTATGGAACGAACGAGAAGGATGTTCAGTGGATCGATAAGCAGGATTGGGAATACATAACGACGGTAACGATTGAGCAAGCTGCGCTTCGTCATTCCCATGTGGAGCTGGTGTTTCACGGATTGGATACGTACGCAGATGTATACTTAAATGGTCAGCTGGTGCTCTCCGCAGACAATATGTTTCGTACATGGCGAGCAGATGTGAAAGCGTATGCGAAGTCAGGTGAGAACACGCTTCGCATCGTATTCCGCTCGCCAATTCAGGAGGATCTGCCGAAGCTGGAAGCATTGGGTTATCCGTTGCCTGCCAGCAATGATCAGTCTGATGTTGGAGAGCTAGGGGATAAGCGCGTGAGCATCTTTGCCCGCAAAGCGCCATATCATTATGGCTGGGACTGGGGGCCACGTTTTGTGACAAGTGGAATCTGGCGTGAGGCAGAGCTGGTGGCATGGTCAGATGTACGGATCGAAAGTGTATTTATTCGTCAGGATCAAGTAACAGCCGAAGTAGCAGAGTTAACTGCGGTCATCCAGGTATATTCGGAGCGTGAACGTGAGGCGAATATACATATCCAGACTGATGGGGAGAATTGGGAGCGCAAGGTGACGCTACAGGAAGGCACAGATGTGATTGAGCTGCCGCTCACTGTAGATCAGCCGCGTCTGTGGTGGTCACGTGGTCTGGGTGAAGCGCATTTGTATACCTTCACAACCGAGGTATTAGATGAAGCGAGTCGTCAGCCACTGGCTACACACGAGGTGCGTACTGGACTGCGCTCGGTTCGACTTGTACGTGAGCAGCATGAGGATATGCCTGGCACATCGTTTTATTTTGAGCTAAATGGTGTCCCTGTATTTGCTAAAGGTGCTAATCACATTCCAAATGATAGCTTCTTGACGCGTGTAACACGCGAGCGTTATTTGCATGAGATTGTCTCGGCAGCCGATGCCAATATGAATATGCTACGCGTATGGGGCGGCGGCATTTATGAAAATGATGAGTTCTACGAGCTGTGCGATGAGTACGGTATTCTCGTATGGCAGGACTTTATGTTTGCATGCAGTATGTATCCGGGGGATGAGGAGTTCCTCGATAGCGTACAGGCAGAAGCAGAGGATAATATTCGTCGTCTGCGCAATCACCCGTCGATCGTGCTCTGGTGCGGAAACAATGAGATCGATTCCGCATGGGCGCATTATATCGAAAATGGCGGCTGGGGGTGGAAAAAGGATTACACCGAGGAGCAGCGCAACAAAATCTGGGCAGATTACGAAGCTATTTTCCATGAGCTATTGCCCGAGGTTGTCGAAGCAGAGGCACCAGGCGCAGAATACTGGCCGTCCTCACCACTCGTTGATCTGACAGGCGATGCTGATCAGCATACACGCGCCTTAACCGATACCGGAGATATTCACTATTGGGGCGTATGGCATGGTAGTGAGCCCTTTGAAAATTATAACTCGTATGTCGGTCGCTTTATGAGCGAATATGGCTTCCAGTCCTTCCCGGAATATCGCTCGGTACGTACGTATGCAGAGGAATCTGATCTGGAGCTAGAATCCGAAGTCATGCTGCGCCACCAGAAAAATGGGGCGGGTAACCGTCTGATCAAGGAATACATGGATAAATATCTGCCACAGCCAAAGGACTTTCCGTCCTTCCTATATATGAGCCAGGTGCTGCAAGCCGAAGCGATGCAAATGGCAATCGAAGCCCATCGTCGCAACAAGCCATATTGCATGGGAACGCTGTACTGGCAAATGAACGATTGCTGGCCGGTCGCTTCATGGGCAGGGATGGACTACTATGGTCGCTGGAAAGCCCTGCATTATTATGCGAAACGTAGCTTCCGTGATATTGCTGTTTCGGTCGACAGTACAGACGGTGAGAACTTCCATATCTATACGATCTCGGATGTACTTTCGCCTGCTGCCTTGACCTTACGCGTGAAGGTACTCGGTCTGGATGGCGAATTGTACAAAGAAATCCCGCAATCGTTCCATCTGGCAGGTAATGATTGTGTGAAGCAGATGTCCCTGTCCAAGCAGCATTTGCTGGATGGTGTTGATCCACATCAAGCGGTATTGCTGGTCGAGCTGGAGCATGAAGGCGAGGTCATCGATAGCAAGCTGAACTACTTCGTGCCTGCAAAAGAAGTTGCACTGAGCCAGCCTCAGATTACCGTAACAGAAACGACGGAAAATGCAGTTAGCGTGATCAAGCTGACAACCGACAAGCTGGCACGTCAAGTATGGCTATCCGCAGACAATACAGGCGAATTCAGCGATAACTATTTCGACCTGCTGCCAGGACAGACGCATACCGTTTATTTCAATCAGCTGGCTGCTGTAACACAGAAGGATGCTGATGCTACGCAACCACAGCATGGCTTGAGCGCTGCACGCTTCACGCCAGCTGTCGTCGAAGGTTTAAAGGTGACCTCGATGGCGGATTATATTGAGCTTTAATGGTATAGGTAGTACCTGTACCGCAAGATGCCACAGCTCTCTGCCCATACTGTCTTCTACTATATAGTAGGAAAATATGCGTTTGCAGGTATGTAGCAGATGTTGATAACAGCAAAAGTCCGCTCTCTGTATATACAGGGAGCGGATTTTACTAATTTTAAAAGATAGATTGAAGCAATCTTCTGATCGAAAGAACCTCACTACTCTCCATAATGATAAGCTACCGAATAACCAGTAAAATGATCCAAGCTACATATTGTATCGAATTCCCAGTGTTATATAATGACAGGAAGAAATGAAATACATACAGAACGCCCAAAGCATGATCCATCGCAACAAAACATGCTAGAAAGGAAGCTATGTATACTACAATAACTAAAATCATTCCTGCTATCCTTTTATTCATTACGTGGTCGCTATTATCTGGCTGCGTGCATTCACAGTCTACAGCAGTTTCAACAACGATTTCTGCTCAAGCAATGAACAATAACCATAAAGAAGATAGATCTGACAAGCAATTTCAAGCTTCTGAGCCAGCTGACTTTTTAACAGGCGACCAATTTAAGCAGAACTCCGACTTGATCATCAAAAATTTTGAGCTTGCATATGACAAACAAACACAAGCCATGACGTATCATATAGAGTACAAGTTAGGGTTAGATGCAATAACATTTATCCGAAGCGGACAGCATCCTTATTATTTTCGTTTGGAAGCACCTGAAAAATGGCGTTCTTCGTTCACTTCAGCTCAATCTGCGGAGCCAGCTGGTGCTAAGCTAAGTGGTGATTCAGAAAATATCTATACGGTAGATATGAGTATTCCATTACAGCACGAAGCGACGGATCAGACGATTCAAAAGCTTGTAAACGATCCTTACGACTATGTATTGTATCTTTACGAGAATCCCGCGTTCCCTGCACGTATCGTAGGCAATGTATATGGCTCGATCAACAACCCTTCCTAATCGATAAACATTTGTGCTAGCACGTAATAAAAATAGCCTGTAAGCTGTCTTTTCACCCTGTAGATTCTCTTTTAACTTGGAGAAAAATCTACAGGGTGTTTTTATAGCCATATCCTCATTCTCTCTACAAAAAACAATCGAAACGGTACTTTTATGTAAACGATTGGAAAGACATTGCAGCTAATTTACATCCTGTCTTGTGATTTTGTTCGCGTATGAGTATCATTAGTGTGAGGTGAATTAACTATTATGGAACGATTGCAAAAAATATTGGCTCAGGCTGGGATTGCTTCACGCCGTAAAAGTGAGGAGTTAATCCTTGCTGGTAAAGTAACCGTTAATGGTGAAGTGGTGACCGAGCTTGGAACAAAGGCTGATCCGACAGTGGATGAGATCACAGTGAACGGCAGATCCATCGCAGCTGAGAAAAAAGTATATTATATGCTGAACAAGCCAAAAGGTGTCATTACGAGTGCTTCCGATCCAGAAGGTCGTAAAATAGTACAGGATTACATGAAGGGCGTCAAAGAACGTGTATATCCAGTCGGACGTCTTGATTATGACTCTGAAGGATTGCTCATTTTGACCAATGATGGGGAACTGGCGAATAAGCTGACGCACCCAAGGCACCATGTACCGAAGACGTATCTCGTTACAGTCGAAGGTGTACCACATGGTGAAGCGCTGGAGAAATTCCGCCGCGGGATTCAGCTGGAAGATGGTATGACCAAGCCAGCCGAAGCGGACTATTATGACGTGGATACCGATAAGAAGCAGGCGACCATTCGTGTAACGATCTACGAGGGTAAGAACCGTCAGATTCGCCGGATGTTTGACGCACTATCACATAAGGTTATTAGACTGAAACGTATTTCCTTTGGTGAGCTGCTTATTGGCAATTTGAAGCGCGGTATTTATCGCCCGCTAACAAAGGAAGAAATCGATCAGCTGCACAAAGGAATTAAGCAATAACCTGCAATAAGGCAGTAGAGTAAGCCAACTTGTATTATCATTCTGCTTCAAGTTGGCTTACTTCCTGTTTTACGTATAATGGAACGGCTACATAGCGATGTGGATCTATCCTTTTGGAGTGAGGATCGCATAGCATTCCGCTTCTGTTATACGACTTACATTTATTAAAGACAATTCATCCGGCATCGACCGGATATTTCGTCGCACAGCTAGGAGGCCTCAGGTAATGAGTGAACCAATGAATCGTATTCTCGTAGTAGATGACGAAGAGCGTATTCGCCGTCTGCTGCGCATGTATCTGGAAAAAGAAGGCTATGAAATTGAAGAGGCTGAGGATGGCGAAACGGCGCTGCGTAAAGCGCTTGCCGACGACTACGGTCTAATTATGCTGGATCTGATGCTACCAGGCATCGATGGTATTGAAGTATGTAATCGTCTGCGCCAGTCCAAATCGACACCTGTGCTGATGCTGACTGCGAAGGGTGAAGAGGTCAACCGTGTACAGGGCTTTGAAGTGGGTGCGGATGACTATGTAGTCAAGCCATTCAGTCCGCGCGAAGTCATTTACCGGGTGAAGGCGATTATGCGCCGTTCATCAGCGACTGCGTATCTGTCTCAGGACAGCAATTCGAGCAATAACATCGTCTTTCCGAATCTGATCATTGAGCATGATGCACATCGTGTCATGGCAAGTGGGCATGAGATTAGCTTAACACCGAAGGAATATGAGCTGCTGCACTTCCTGGCAACCTCGCCGGATAAAGTGTTTTCGCGTGAGGAATTGCTCAAGGATGTATGGAACTATGAGTTCTTCGGCGACCTGCGTACAGTCGATACGCACGTTAAGCGTTTACGTGAAAAATTGAATAAAGTCTCTCCTGAGTCAGCCGCGATGATTACTACTGTCTGGGGTGTAGGCTACAAGCTAGAGGTACCGAAGTAACGTGGATTTCTGGAGAACACTTGTCGGTAAGCTATGGCTGACGATTAGCGGGCTCGTTGCCTGTGTGCTGCTGACACTGGGGCTATTTTTGCTGCCCTATATCGATACGAATTTTACGAATTCCGATGCGATTAAGCGGTTGTTTACGTATGTGTCGATTATCGGCTTTACGATGACGACATTTTTTGCCCTATTTTTGCTGACTAAGATTACACAGCCGATGCAACAGCTTATTCAGGCAACCGATGCGATCCGTAAAGGAAAGTACAATACGCGTGTCGCCCTGCATACGAGTGATGAGATCGGTCAGCTGGCAAGTGCCTTTAATCATATGGCAGAGGAGCTGGAGCGCAATATTCAGAGCCTACAGCTGGAAAAGGAGCAAATGGCGAGCGTACTGCGTAGTATGGGCGATGCTGTTATTACCTTTGACAAGCAGGGCAATATGATATTGCATAATCCGCTGGGCGAGATGATTATGGATAGCTGGCATAAAACAGGCTGGGAGCATGGTGGGCAGGAAGACGATGATACCGATACAGCCACAGCGGTATCACGTGTACCGGAGCCGCTCTACCCGCTGTTTGAGCGTGTCATTCGCGAGCGCCAGGAGGAAAGCTCCAATATTCATGTGAAGCAGCAGGTATGGGCGGTCAATATGACTCCGCTCTATTCAGCTAATGATGTACACGGTACGGTATCTGTATTGCGTAACGTCACCGAAGAGGTGCGTACCGAGAAGATGCTACGTGACTTTGTAGCGAATGCATCGCATGAGATTCGCACACCACTGCAAATGATTCAGGGCTATAGCGAGGCATTGCTCGATGGCATGGCTTCCTCGAAGGAAGAGAGCGATGAGCTGGTACAGGTGATCTACGAGGAATCGCTGCGAATGAGCCGTCTCGTACAGGATTTGCTCGATCTATCGCGTATGGAAGCCGGGCATATGGATATGAGCTTTGGCGAAATGAAGCTGAATGAGCTCGTTGAACGTATGGATCGCAAATTTTCCGTGCGTGCGAAGGAACGCGATCTGAAGCTGGAGGCAGGTTGTCAGCCAACGCCCTTACTCATTGAAGCGGATACAGATCGCTTAGAGCAGGTATTTACGAATCTGCTCGACAATGCATTCCGTCATACACCAGCAGGTGGACAGGTAACTGTACAGGCAGTGCTCAAGGATGAGCAGGTGAAGGTAACGTTTACGGATACTGGAGCTGGTATTCCGCAGGAGGATCTGCCGCATATATTTGAACGCTTTTATAAAGCCGACAAAGCACGTGTGCGCGGTGAATCCGGTGGTACAGGATTGGGGCTTGCCATCGTACGCAACATTGTCGAAGCACATCATGGGACGATTCATGCGGATAGCGAGGTAGGGAAGGGAACCACCTTTACGTTACTGCTGCCGATACGTCATACGAATCGCGTGTAGCGACCTGGTGCTAAACGTGCCTAATCGGATAGATAGCATGCTCAAGAAGATCATCTAATCTATTTAAAAAGTGAACGTAGTAGGATGGAATCATATTAAAAGCCTCTGTCACATCGTAGTGCTCTTCGCAATGGACATTAGAAGCCCTTATGGGGGTCAACAAATGTACATGCAGAGAGCCACGCTAACGCTGTGACAGAGGCTTTTTGTTATGTTATCTGATTTCTTTCGTTTAGAGGGATACTCTTATAATATAATGCCCAGAATACCACCTGCTATAAATGCCAGACCCATCAAAATAATCGAGGTAATCATACAGCCAGCACCATTCACGCCGCTTGCAATGACGGCTTGCTGTGGACGCTGTGGATTGTACATAATATTCATTCGCTTGCCAAGACGCTGGAAGGAAACGCTGGTGCTGTACGGATTCCCAAATTGAATGCGTTGACCGGAAGTGGTATAAAATTCGATCTTCAATTCGCGTGTATACCGAGTGTCCACAGGATCTTCACGATCAAACGGCGTAATATCCACATCGATATCCAGATTTGCATCGATGACTGTACCTGTCGTACGCATCCAATGTCTTTTGCGATATCGGTGCTTTTTCAGCATATAAAAGGCGAGATACAGCATCAGCAATCCGACCAGAGCAAATAGAGGTGCCAGTAAAGGCGAACTAAAATGAAACCAGTACACATTAAAATCAATCGACATCGTTTAAAAACTCCTAGTATGTAATATGGATATGAATAGTAGTAAGGAATTGCAATACCCTACTTCTTATATATATCGTTCACTAGCTCATAAAATAATAGCCTGCTATCGATACTAACCTGAAATGATCCTCGTCCCGTGCGATAGAGGACGATACAATCATGTTCCGATTTGCGCGATAGCAGGCTTTGATCTAGCTATAGTGGTAATCTCAATGATCTATTTAATACATACACTCACATAACGGTAAGGATAAGAATCCTTTTATTATACGAGTACAACAACCTGTGCCGTATTCAGGTTTGGCAGCTCGACCAATCCGAGCAGCACATCCTTCGGTACATCTTTATCGACGGTCAGAATCATAATCGCTTCGCCACCCTCGATTTTACGTCCCACTTGCATGGACGCGATGTTCACGTTCTTTTGACCGAGCAGGGAACCAACATTACCGATGATACCTGGTTTATCCGTATGGGATACGAGAATCTGGTGACCGGCTGGCAGTACGTCAACCGAATAGTCGTTAATACGCACGATACGCTCGCCATAGCCACTCAGCAGTGTGCCAGCTACCTGCTGTGTGCTGCCATCCTGTGCAGTCAGCGTCACGGTGATCAGGTTCGTAAAGCCACGAGTGGATGGAGCGCTCGTTACGATCACATTCAGGTCGCGCACCTTCGCCAGATGAAGCGAGTTCACGATGTTCGCTTCCGAGCCCAGATGACGGGACAGAATGCCTTTCAAAATATAACGTGTCAGCGGCTGTGTATCCACCTCGGACAGCTCACCTGCATAGTCGATACGGATTTCCTGAATCGCCTGTGCAGAGATTTGAGCGGCAAAGCTACCCAGCTTTTCACCCAGACCGAAGTATGGCTGGAGCTTGTTCATAACGCTAGCTGCCACTGGAGGCATATTGACTGCATTTTTGAACGGCTCATCACGCAGAATGTGTAGCACCTGCTCGGACACGTCGATCGCTACATTTTCCTGTGCTTCTACAGTCGAAGCACCCAGGTGAGGCGTTACGATAATGTTCGGATTGTGCAGGAATGGATGATCTGCCTGTGGTGGCTCACTTTCAAATACGTCGAACGCTGCGCCAGCTACAATGCCTGCATTGATCGCTTCAACAAGTGCCAGCTCATCCACAACACCGCCGCGTGCACAGTTCACGATGCGCATGCCTTTTTTCATGATGGCAAATTGTGGAGTGGAGATCATATGCTTCGTTTCCGGTGTTAGTGGTGTATGCACTGTCATAAAGTCTGCGTTCTGCAAAATATCATCTACGCTCGCCAGCTTCACGCCCATTTTCTCCGCACGCTCCTGCGTAAGGAATGGATCATAACCGAGAATGTCCATACCGAATGCTTTGGCACGCTTGGCTACCTCGCTACCGATGCGTCCCATACCGAGTACGCCCAGTGTTTTGTTACGTAGTTCGACGCCGAGGAAAGATTTACGATCCCATGTACCACCGATGGTTTTGGCATACGCCTGTGGAATATGACGCGCTAGCGCCATCATCATGGCAAAGGTATGCTCACACGTTGTAATCGTATTACCATCTGGAGCATTGATAACGATAATCCCACTCTGTGTAGCAGCTTCCAGATCGATATTGTCAACACCAACACCTGCGCGTCCAACAACCTTCAGCTTCGTTGCCGCTTGCATAATACGAGCAGTAACGGTTGTTTGACTGCGTACGAGCAGTGCATCATATTCACCAATAATCGCAACGAGCTCATCTTCACTGAGGCCTGTCTTTTTGTCTACCTCAATATCGTTTGCATCCACCAGCTGTTGAATTCCCAGATCGCTGATCGGATCGGATACCAGTACCTTAAACATGTTATTGTTCCTCCTCCAAAATGGTCATTCCTTCGTCATTGTACGTATGATGGGTCATTGTAACTTGCAAAGTACAGCAAAATTTATATGAACATCTGTTACTGTCGCCAGCGCTGACACGCAGTAGCAAATGTTAATATTAAATAGGGTCTGTCTGAAGCATGGAAGATCATTGTTTGGGGCGCATATGCCCTGTTCGAGGTTTTGATTAACTATGGCTGATTAGTGGATGAACGCAGTAACGCATCGAAGCGAAATTCATACAAAAAAAGCACTCATCCGCATACTACGATCGTAGCAAAGGGACGAGAGCTATCGTGGTACCACCCTAATTCGCTGCTCTCTCACAAGAGCAAGCCTTATGGTCAAGCTGGAACTTGACCGGATCGTTAACGGGATCATCCGACTGTACCTACTAACATGTTCAATACAGTGACTCCGGAGCGCTCAAAGCGACGACAGGCTTACCGGTTTGCACCAACCACCGGCTCTCTGAAAACCTGAACTGAAGCTTTTCTCCTTCATTGGCGTTCGTGTTGATTTAATTGTTTCATAATGTATCATGGGTTACATGGCATGTCAATAACGATTTTAAATTAAAAACACGAATATTAAAGTGACTCACTCGTCATAACATACGTATTCGCTGTATCTGGCTTTTATTGTAACGCAGGAATGTGAGATAATACAATCATAACTGTGCTGAACGACAAAAATAGGCGTATAGGTACCTGTAATGGATCGCTTGTATAGGCACAGCGAACGATTTGTATACAGGGGCTCCGACAGCTCTAATGAACATGCTATAATACATGCTCGGAATGCTGTATTGCTGACTGGCGGGGATTGTTTTGCCATCTATGCAATATTACATAAGGGTGCGACTTCTTGCCATCCGGAGCGTATGTAGGAATAGTTATCTCCAGACTAAACGGTCACCTCACCGTGTGCTCCGTCATCCAAAGGATCGTGATTATGAAAAAGAAGAAGTTCCGTTCATTCAAATTACAACGGGTGCAGCCCGAACAACTTACAGATCGTCTGTTGCTTGCTAATTTGTATTTAACACAGGGGATCACGTTGATTGCTGGTCTGATCTGGATCTGGCTGCAAGGACGTAATCCGTTCTCGCTGCTCGTTTTACCGCCAGGCTTCGAGTTTATCTGGTGGGGGCTAGGGCTTGCAGCAGCGATGCTGCTGGTTGATCTATTTATCTCACGTATTGTGCCAGAGAGCAGTATGGACGATGGCGGCATTAACGAGATGATTTTCAAAAATCGTCCGTTATGGCATATTATCATCATTACACTCATGGTCGGTATCTGTGAGGAATTGTTGTTCCGTGGTGCGATTCAATATGCGTTTGGGCCGTACTGGACGAGCATTTTGTTTGCGGCGATTCATTTTCGTTATCTACGTCATTGGATTCCTACAGGCTGGGTGTTTGTCAGTAGCTATGCGCTTGGGTATATTTATATTGAATCCGGTACATTATGGGCACCTATCTTATGTCATTTTATGATTGACCTGATATCCGGTCTGATTATTTCGTTGCGGAGGGAAAAATGAGCGAACGTCTAAGCAGGTTGGAACGCTATGGAACTCATCGGGATGAAGGTTTACTTACGAGTGGGCGAATTAAGGTGCCTGGAGGTCGTAGTAATCGGTCATCACGAACGGTAAGGAAAGCGTCATATCAACCATTACAACCAAATGGAGAAGCAGCAGAGCATGAGCTTGGTCAAGAGGAAGAAGAGGATAAGGAATACGCGCCTCGCAGCACGATCTATCCATCTCGTAAAATCAAGCTGGCAAAATTTTTCTACGGTTACCTGATCTTTATGTTTGTTGTGCTCACAGGGATGCTGCTCTGGTGGGGCTTTAAGCTGTCGGGCTTCACGCTCACATGGAGCTGGTTCAAGCAGCTGACGATGTGAGTTAGCAGAAGAGTAAGTGCCGCTTCTAGGGTAGCTCGCTTTAGCGAACGATAAACATAGCAAAAAACGCAGAGTGCGGATGATGATCCGGCTCTGCGTTTTTTGGCTTCTTTTCAGTTACAGGTTGGAAGCTGCCTTTATTGCATCTTATTATCAATCACATTCGGATCAACAAAGGTATAGCCTTTGGCTTCCAGCTTGGTCAGCAGGCGATCCAGAGCCTCAACCGTCCACGGCAGCTCATGCATCAGAATAATGCTGCCGGAATGAAGCTGATCCATGACGTTCGTAATTACCGCATCCGGGTCTTTCTGATTGACCCAGTCCAGTGAGCCGACTGACCAGTTCATGTAGAGCATATCATGCTTTTTCGCAAGCTCATGCACCGTATCGTTGGTAGCGCCATTCGGTGCGCGTAGAAAGCGTGGAGAGACATTAATCGTTTTCTCAATCAATGTCTGGGTGTCCTCAATTTGCTGAGTTACC
This sequence comes from Paenibacillus hunanensis, assembly GCF_014645615.1. Lineage (GTDB taxonomy): Bacteria > Bacillota > Bacilli > Paenibacillales > Paenibacillaceae > Saccharibacillus > Saccharibacillus hunanensis. The sequence goes on from NZ_BMMB01000004.1 coordinate 264,542, forward strand.
TTTGCCTTCGATTCCTTTTTCAGCACGATATGGTCATATGTATGATTACCGATAACACCGCCACGATCATGAATCAGCTTGAGCAGCTCTGGATGGCTTTTAATCCGATAGCCATTTACGAAGAAAATCGCCTTCGCATTGTGCTTATCCAGCGTATCCATCATACTGTTGATCATTTTTTCGTCCTTGGGGCCATCGTCAAATGTGAGCAAAACGACTTTTTTTGGAGTGGCTTCGGATTCTTCATTCGGTACGATGTTATAGCTTTTGTTCATATGGTACGTGTAGGCTGCCTCTGCCTTGTCGCCAGTAGCAGCGGTGCCCTCATTGTTGCCGGTCGCTGCTCCTCCAGTGGTAGAAGAAGCTGTAGCATCGGTCGAGCCTGCTGCTGTCGTATCGCCGCTACCATTGGAGCTCGCTTCGTCGGTTGCCGCGCCTTCATTGTTAGTTGAGGAAGCCGCTGGAGCGTTCTCACTTTGCTGACTGGTGTTCTCTGCTGGAGCACTCTGGTTGGTTGCGGGACTGCTGCACGCGGATAATATCAGAAGCGAGAGAAGCATGCAGGCTGCTGTTTTGCTTTTCATCATATTCAGCTCTTTTCCATTATGTATTGGGGTGCGTGTTGATCACATGTACGCATCGCTATGTAAATTAAACCCATAAAAGGAACAGAAAATCAACCATCCCTCTAATTTTACATCTCGTAAACGCACGGCATCCTATTAACCTTAACGCTCGTTTGATGAATCATAAATGGTTGATTTATGCCCGAATTCCGCACCAAATCGAGGAATTATGTCCGAAGCGTTTTATTACGTGCATTTGCGGATAATAAATGGTAACATAGTGAATATAGCATCGCTATATTTATCATCAAATGAATAGGGAATAAATGACCGGTCATTCACCGTTGTCATAACCTATGTTTTTAAGGGGGATCCTATCATGAAAATAGAAAGATTGAGCTCAGACAAAATACGGATTTTCCTTACGTTTGACGATCTGACTGAGCGCGGGATTCAAAAGGAAGATATGTGGCAGGAGATTCCCAAGGTGCATGACCTGTTCACTGAAATGATGGATCAGGCCTATACAGAGCTTGGATTTGATGCTACTGGTCCTCTGGCTGTTGAAGTATTTGCACTTCCGGCGCAGGGAATGGTAGTGATCGTTACTCGCGGTAAATATGATCAGCATCTCGGTACGATGAACGAAGATGATCTGGCAGATGAGATATACGAAATGGAAGTCACACTGGAGGAAACCGATTTTATCGCGTATTCCTTTAAGGATTTTGAGACGTTAATCGAAGCAGCACATACATTATCGCAAAATGTAACCGAAGCTGGTCGACTGTATCATTACAGAGACCAATGGGTATTCACGCTTGATCCCGCGGATGTGGACATGTCCAAGCATGCTGCGTTGATCGCCGTACTGGCCGAGTTTGGTGATGCAACATCACTGACCGAAGCCGTGCTGGACGAATATGGAAAAGTCGTTATGTCTGAGAACGCGATTCAGACCATTTGTGAACATTTCAAACGCAATGACTGATTGAAAACAAGGCATCCGGGTAGTCCTTCATTCTGAATAGTCCTAGCTGACCGGAAGGAGTTCCTGTTCGCATGCTACGGTGATGTTGCCGGTCGCAGGGCTATATTAATGAGGGGGTATACGGGTGTCTTTATTTTCAGTTCTCATGGCTGCAATCGCTCCGGGCATTGCGCTATTGATTTATTTTTACCTGAAGGATAAGTATGACACCGAGCCGCTGCATTTGGTCGCCCGCTTTTTTGTGTTTGGTATTGCTATCGTCTTTCCGATCATGATTATTCAGCGCGCGCTCATTTTGGGGCTTGGCGATAATCCATATGTGGATTCGTTTATTATTTCCTCCGGTGTAGAGGAAACGATCAAATGGTTCATACTGTATCATATTTTGTACAACCATACCGAGTTTGACGAGCCGTATGACAGTATTGTGTATGCGGTAGCGATCGGTCTAGGCTTCGCTACATTGGAAAATGTACTGTATGCCCTGTACAACTCGATGTCGATCATGTCCTTGCTTGGACGCGGGCTGCTGCCGGTATCCGGACATGCATTGTTCGGCGTGATTATGGGTTATTATATGGGCAAAGCCAAATTCAACACGAATTCGCGCAAGCGACGCTGGGTCATCCTGCTGTCGCTGATCCTGCCGATTTTCTGGCATGGCGTGTATGATTTCATTTTGAACACGTTCACCCAGAACTGGCTCTGGTACATCGTACCGCTCATGCTGTTCCTATGGTACGGTGGTATGCTCAAGATCGCTCGTGCGAACAGCCGCTCACCACTACGGTTTGTGAAGCGCGAGGAAGAAATCAATACGTAATCGATAGAAGACGGATTTTGCAGCCGGTAACGGTATTGTGAAATCCGTCTTTTCATATTATGTTAAGAAGTAAGCAGGCAATACGCTTGGTTCAAATTGACGGGTCGGGGAGTGCTTACGATGGATTGGAGACAATCAGAGCGTTTATATCTGAATTTTGGAATAGGAGATGCAGGCGAGCCATCAGAGCTTTATGCTGCTGATATGACCCTCGTTGATCAGCAGTACATACATATCGGGCAGCTTACGAACACCCAGCAGCAGAAGCGAGCAGTCGAACAGGGCCAGCTAGTAAGCGGCTTTATTACATTAACGGATGGAACGAAGCACTATTTTGATAGTGAGATTACACACTATGACGCCGGAGCAGAGACAGCTATTTTGCGGCGTCCGCTAGATAATGAGCTGACGATTACACCAAGACGTCAGTATTTGCGTGTAAAGGCATCGATCGAGGTGGCAGTTAAGCAAGGAGAGCATCGTTTTACAGCGATGACTTCTGAGGTGAGCGCAGGTAATCTGGTGCTGCTGCTTGAAAAAGGGCATCAGCTACGCAGTGGAGATGAGCTGGAATGCTGGCTATTGATCCATATGAAAAATGGAGCTATCGAGCATGTACCACTCGAAGCTGTCGTGCTGCATGCAGGAGACGGGAAGCAGGAATCGCCGCGCTGTAGAATCGAATATACACTCCTTGCAGAGCCAGATCGGCAAAAGCTCATCCGCTATTGCTTTGAACGACAGTTTGATTTTCGGAATCCATAAGTAACAGGCGCTTTTGCATGTTAGTATCGACTGTGTTATAATTTGCTTGACGCAGGCTTCGCCTGTTTTTTTATTGAAATGGAGTATAAGGTTGAGGGGGAGTTCCCGCTTGGAACGCCAGGATTTGCAAAACAACGGGAAGATCAACATTGCAATTGATGGACCCGCCGGCGCGGGGAAAAGTACAATTGCCCGTAGAGTCGCTACGCGACTTGGCTACATTTATGTAGATACAGGAGCAATGTATCGCGCTGTAACATGGCATATGCTTCAATTAAATATTGAGCCTGACAATGCCGAAAACGTGCTTCAAGAAGCACAAAAACTGGTGATTGAATTAATACCCGATGAAAATGGGCAAAAAGTTCTGGTGAATGAGATTGATGTTACATCCGAGATCCGCACGCTTGCGGTGAATCGTAGTGTATCGCGATATGCACAAATTGAAGGCGTTCGCTTGCAGCTATCCACTATTCAACGTCATATGGCTTCACGCAAAGGTGTTGTAATGGATGGCCGCGATATCGGCTCTCATGTGCTTCCGGATGCCGAACTAAAAATATTTATGACGGCAACCGTTCAGGAGCGTGCAAGACGTCGTTTTGCCGAAATGGACGCTTCCGAAAGTATTACACTGGAGCAGCTGGAACAGGAGATTGCACAGCGTGATCAGCTCGACGAGCAGCGTGAATTCTCACCGCTTGTATGTGCAGATGATGCGATCGTTTTGGATACAACAACGATGGGCATTGATGAGGTAGCAACGCGCATTTTGGAGCTTGCTCATACCGCAATGGCAGGGCAGACCCGATGACATTTTACCGATTCGCTCGTGCCGTTCTTCGTATTGTCTACAGGGTATTATTCAGAATAAAAATCATTGGAACCGAACACATTCCTGTTGAGGGTGGAGTACTTCTGTGCTCAAACCATATCAGCTATCTGGACCCGCCGATTGTCGGCATTTTTATCAAGCGTCCAGTTCGCTTTATGGCGAAGGAGGAGCTGTTCAAGGTGCCAGTGCTAGGGCCAATCATTAACAAGCTGGGTGCCTTTCCAGTCAAGCGCGGAGGGATTAGTAAAGACTCGATCCGTACAGCGCTAACTGTACTTCGTGAAGGAGGTATCATGGGGATATTCCCCGAGGGTACTCGTAATTCACAAAGTGTAGCTGCGAAGAAGGGTGCAGCAGTATTCGCTCTACGGAGTGATGCAGCAGTGGTACCGGTCGCTATTATCGGACAGTACAAGCTGTTCAGCAAAATCAAGGTTGTCTACGGACCGCCTGTTGATCTGACTGCTTATAAAGGCAAGGAAGCAACAGGAACTGCCGAGGAAGCAACCGACAAAATTATGGCTGAGATTCGTCAGCTCATGAAGCAAAATCAATAATAAGTGTTTTGAACTCGGCAAATGAAGCATGATTAAAATTGCTAGCATTTGTACAAGTTTAAATAAATGGGATTTGAATTGAGGAGGGTATTGACATGTCGGAAGAAAACAATAACCAAGAAACTACCGAAGTTACTAACCAGGAGGCACTGGAGCAAGTGGTGTCTGTAAACAAAGGTGACACGGTTACCGGAACAATCGTCAAAATCGAAGATAATCAAGCTTATGTAAGTATTGGATATAAATATGACGGTATTATTCCAGTTCGTGAACTTTCATCAGTACACGTAGACAGCGCTGCTGATGCGGTACAGGTTGGACAAGAAGTAGAATGCAAGGTTGTCAGCATCAACGACGATAAAGAGAGCCTCGTTCTGTCCAAACGTGCAATCGATAGCGAAAACGCTTGGGAAACACTGGAACAGCGTTTTGAAGCTGGTGAAGTATTCGAAGTTACTGTGTCTGACGTTGTAAAAGGCGGACTGGTAGCTGACGTTGGTGCTCGTGGATTCATTCCTGCATCGATGGTAGAGCGTCATTTTGTAGAAGATTTCAGCGATTACAAAGGCCGCACACTGCGCGTTAAAGTAAAAGAGCTGGATCGCGAAAACAACAAAGTGATTCTGTCCCAAAAAGACGTGCTGGAAGCTGAATACGAAGCGAACAAGCAATCCATCATGGAAAACCTGAAAGAAGGTCAAGAGCTGACAGGTACTGTACAGCGTCTGACTCAATTCGGTGCTTTCGTTGATGTAGGTGGCGTAGACGGTCTGGTACACGTATCCGAGATCGCTTGGACACATGTAGACAAACCAGCTGACGTACTGTCCGAAGGCGACGAAGTAAAAGTAAAAGTACTTCGCGTTGATCCGGAAAAAGGCAAAATCAGCCTGAGCATTAAAGCAGCTCAACCAGGTCCATGGGAATCTGCTGCTGACAAGTTCCACACAGGCGATGTTGTTACTGGTGAAGTAAAACGTCTGGTAACTTTCGGTGCGTTCGTTGAGATCGCTCCAGGTGTAGAAGGTCTGGTTCACATTTCCCAGATCTCCCACAAACACATCGGTACTCCGCAAGAAGTACTGGAAGAAGGACAAACCGTTACTGTAAAAGTATTGGATGTAAATCCTTCCGAAAAACGTGTTAGCCTGAGCATCAAAGAAACAGAAGAAGCACCAGCAGAAGAGCCAAAAGCACCACGCGAAAACAAATCCAAGGCTCCGAAGCAAGAAGAAATCAACAACCCTAACGTTTCCCTGAGCAACCAGGGCATGAACGTAACACTGGGCGACCTGTTCGGTGACAAACTAAGCAAATTTAAGTGATAAAGAGCAAGCGCCCTCCTTGCTCGCCATGAACCGGAACGCTTCAATCCGGTTCACCTTCTTTTAAAGGGAAAACGAGCAAGGAACCAAGCTCCACATTCACACCAATACACCTCCTGTATCCCGTCTACACTCATCCGAGCGCATACGACCCATACAGGTGATCAGCATAATCGGCGAATCCGAAAATGGGTTCGCCGATTATGTGTTTATATGCATAAATTTCCTTTCAATATACGAAAATCGTAGTAAAACAGCATATTTGTTAGCCAACACAGGCGTTTTTTGCTATGATGGTTAACGGAAAGAACGAACAGGAGGAATTATACCTATGGCAAGACCCGTAGTGGCAATCGTTGGCCGTCCCAATGTAGGGAAATCAACGATCTTTAACCGGATGATCGGTGACCGGTTGGCAATTGTAGAAGACCGACCGGGAGTGACCCGTGACCGGATATATGGTACATCGGAATGGAATGGTAAGGCATTCAGTGTTATTGATACCGGTGGTATTGAGGTAGACGGAGAAGATACGATGCTCAAGTCGATTCGCGTACAGGCAGAGCTGGCGATTGAAGAAGCAGATGTCATCGTATTTATGTGTGATGTAAAATCTGGACTGACGCAGTCGGATGAAGAAGTAGCGCAGATTTTGTACCGTTCAGGCAAACCGGTTATTGTTGCCGTTAACAAAGTAGACAATATGAACCGTATGAACGATATTTATGAGTTTTACAATGTAGGCTTTGGTGATCCGATTGGCGTGTCCGGTAGTCATGGTAGCGGTATGGGCGATCTGATGGATGAGATCGTAAACAAGCTGCCTGAGCTGGAAGACGATGAATACGATGATGATGTGATCAAGGTTGCTTTGATCGGTCGTCCAAATGTCGGCAAATCCTCGCTTGTGAATGCGATTCTCGGTGAAGAACGCGTTATCGTTAGTAATGTAGCAGGTACAACACGTGATGCGATCGATACACCGTTTGAAAAAGACGGTCAGCGTTATGTTCTGATCGATACCGCAGGTATGCGTAAACGTGGTAAAGTTTATGAAAATACCGAAAAATACAGCGTAATGCGTGCGATGAAAGCGATCGAGCGAGCTGACGTTGTACTGATGGTTATCAACGGTGAAGAAGGAATTATCGACCAGGATAAACACGTGGCTGGTTATGCACATGAAGCAGGTAAAGCAGCGATCTTTGTCGTGAATAAATGGGATGTTGTTGAAAAAGATGATAAAACGATGCAGCGCTTTGAAACCACCATCCGTGATCACTTCCTCTTTATGTCGTATGCACCAATCGTCTTCCTGTCTGCATTGACCAAACAGCGTATTCATAAGCTGTTACCGGTTGTGAAGCAGGTAGCTGAGCAGCATGCGATGCGTATTCCTACGCATTTGCTGAATGATGTCGTATCGGATGCTATTGCGATCAACCCACCACCAACGGATAAAGGGAAGCGTCTGCGTATTAACTATGTGACCCAGGTTGCGGTGAAGCCGCCAACGATTATCGTATTTGTGAATGAGCCGGAAATGATGCACTTTTCCTATGAGCGATATCTGGATAACAAAATCCGTGCAGCCTTTGACTTCACAGGTACGCCGATTCGCCTCTTTACTCGACGCAAATCCTCGGAGGAATAAGGAGAGAAGCTCGTGATCTTATCTGTGTTGGCTATCATTATCAGTTATTTGCTAGGCTCCATCAGCTTTAGTCTTTTGATTGCCAAGGGCATCAAGGGTATCGATATTCGCGATCATGGTAGCGGCAATGCTGGCGCTACCAATACATTGCGCGTGCTGGGTAAAGGGCCTGCTATTTTTGTACTGCTGCTGGATGCACTGAAGGGTGTAGCAGCGGTATGGATTGGCGTTGCGTTTAATGCATCGCCGGATTACTGGGTACCAGCGCTGTGTGGTCTGGCAGCGATTTTGGGGCATAACTGGCCGATTTACTTTAATTTCCGTGGGGGTAAGGGAATTGCAACGACAATTGGAGTACTGGCTACGCTATGTATCGTGCCGGCTCTGCTTGCGGGTGTGATTGCGATTGTATCGATCGTTATTACTCGTTACGTCTCCCTCGGTTCGTTGATCTTCGTTATATTAACTCCGATTGCACTGTTAATTATGGGCTATTCGGCACCGCTTGTTGTCGTTAGTATCGTAATCTGTGTACTTGGAATATGGCGTCATCGCGCCAATATTGGACGCATTATGAAAGGCACAGAAAGTAAACTCGGCTCCAAGGGGAGCAAGGGAGGAACTGGCGTTGTCTGATAAGGTGACTGTTCTGGTAGCCGGAAGTTGGGGAACCGCACTTGCCTGTGTGCTAGCGGATAACGGATTTCAGGTATCGCTATGGACACGTACATCCGAACAGGCGGCAGAGATCAATACGAACCATCGTAATGATCGTTATTTGCCGGATGCGGAATTGCCTGCCAATATTACTGCAACCTCTGATCTGGAGGAAGCGATGAAGGGAACAGCTGCTGTCATTATCGTCGCCCCATCCAAAGCGATGCGCGACGTATGTAAGCAGTTGAAGCCTTACTATGAGCATGACATGCTGTGCGTGCATGCGACAAAAGGCTTTGAAGTCGGTACACTCAAGCGGATGTCCACTGTCATTAGCGAGGAACTGGAAATGCCCGATCAGGATGTAGTGGTATTATCCGGTCCAAGTCATGCGGAGGAAGTCGTTAAGCGTATGCCAACGACTGTTGTTGTTGCTGCTGCGAATGAAAAAGCTGCCGCAGCTGCACAAACGCTATTTATGAATGAAGAATATTTTCGCGTTTATACCAATCGGGATACAACCGGAGTCGAGCTTGCAGGTGCACTGAAAAATATCATTGCACTTGGAGCTGGCTTATCGGATGGTCTTGGATTTGGCGATAATGCCAAGGCAGCGCTATTAACGCGTGGTCTGGCTGAGATGGTGCGTGTAGGTACTGTACTCGGTGCGAATCCGTTAACCTTTTCTGGATTGGCAGGTATTGGCGATCTGGTCGTAACCGGTACAAGTAAACACAGCCGTAACTGGCGTGCTGGCTATATGCTCGGTCAGGGAAAGTCACTCGATGAAGTGATGGACTCGATGAATATGGTTGTAGAGGGTGTACGCAGTACACAGGCTGCACACGATATGTCACGCCATCATGAGGTGCAAATGCCGATTGCTGAGCAATTGTATCGTGTATTATTCGAACAGGCTGACCCGCGTACAGCTGTCGAGGCGTTAATGGGACGCGATCCGAAAAATGAAATGGAATCGATGAAGCTTGAAACCTGGAAGCAGTGGCATGCTTAATACAATGCACTGCTAACGGCTGCGGAAGGAGAGAGTACAATGACAAAGCCTGGTCATTCGCTGGCATTGCCATCATCGTTACAACAGGCACTTGAGGAACTGACATCTGCGCTGCGTCAGTCTGCTCCGCAGACAGACTGGTTACTCGGCGGTAGCTGTAGCTTGTTGCTGCAAGGAATTGAGCTGGAGCAATCACCACGAGATATTGATCTGTATGCCGATGGTGCTGCCATCACATCATTGCATCATGCTTTGCAGCAGACGTTGACTGTGCTGGATGCTCCTGAGCTGAATGAAACACGGATGTATCGCTCCACACTTGGTCATTATGAAGCGAATGGATGTACAGTCGAGCTGGTTGGTGACTTTGAAGTGAGAGCGCGTGAATCATACTACCGTGTACATGTGGACAAGCTACTATATCCTGCTTCGGTAATCGTACAGGTAGGTTCCGTATCGATCCAGCTTATGCCACTTGCACATGAGCTTGTGTTCAATTTACTACGTGATCGCCCGGATCGTTATGAAGCGATCGCAAGGCATATTCAGCAGCAGCCGGAGGCGCATGAAGCGCTTATCAGGCAGTTGATTGCTCATAACGGCTTCCACCCCAATATGACTCAGCGCATTTTGCGTTTGACGGGTCTGGAGTGAGGAGGCAGCATGAATCCTACGTCTAAGGAAAAGGTAGTTTTTTTACCTGCGAACAAAACGATTCAGATTACACGTGGAACAACAGTGCTGCAAGCGGTTCGTCAGGCAGGCTTATCCTTGCCTGTGCGCTGTGATGGTCGTGCAGCCTGCCTGATGTGCAAAGTGCAGGTGGAACAGCCGCAGGAGGGACAACAGGACGGTTTATCCGACCCTTGCGAAGTAGAGCGTCGCAAGCTTGGAATCGATGGAGAACGCGCGCTGCGACTTGGTTGTCAGGCTCGCATTGTTGGCCCAGCGGTGATCCATTTGCCAGAGGATCGTTTAAAACAGGCGATCCGTCGCCAAATGCAGCAGCAGGACGATGATTTGAGCGATTGGTAGCGGAAAATACGGCAAAATGCTTGAAATTACAGGGTGGCTGTATTACTATAGTTTTGTTCTGTTTGCCGCAGTCTGTGGCGGCTGAACTCCAATCGTACAATCCGCAACGTTTACGTATATTTCGTATTCAACGAACCGTTTTCGTGCTCACGAAAATTAGAATCGTACGTGGCATTCATTAACTTTAATTCAGGAGGTGACAAGACATGAACAAAACGGATCTGATCACACAGGTTGTTGAAAAAACTGACCTGCAAAAGAAGGATGCAACAAAAGCAGTTGAAGCTGTTTTTGAAGCAATCGCTGACGCGCTGCAAAGCGGTGATAAAGTACAGCTGGTAGGATTTGGTAACTTTGAAGTTCGTGAGCGTTCCGCCCGTAAAGGACGTAACCCACAAACAGGTGAAGAAATCGAAATCCCAGCAAGCAAAATCCCGGCTTTCAAGCCTGGTAAAGCCTTGAAGGATGGAATTAAATAAGTTGTACATATTCCATGTTCAGGAAAGGGACCGTGATCATATTGTTCACGGTCCTTTTGTATGTATTCTTTTATCGATCATGCCTTGTATTTGCCGGAAGCGGAAGCCGGCTGTATGATAGAGAGGAAGCACGAGACGACTATCAATCCCGCTACACGCGGAAGGAGGAACATCATGGATTCGACCAATAATTACACCAACAGCGAATATGTTGTGATCAAAGCCAAAGATAACGGCGTACAAGTGATCGGTCTAACACGCGGACGCGACACACGCTTTCACCATACCGAAAAGCTGGATAAAGGCGAAATTCTAATCGTACAATTTACCGAAAACACATCCGCGATCAAAATCCGCGGCGACGCCGAAGTCCAGACGAAGCATGGCATCGTTAAAACAGAAGACTGAGTTCACATAAAGTAAAGCAAGTGATTTAAAATACACAATATTCTAAATCGATTGATGAAAAAACTGTGGACTTGCCGATTAAGTCTACTTATGTATGATAAGAAGACCTATAATACTGAAGGCTGGCTCCTATTCTTCGCTGTATGATACAGTTAAAGATTGGCGAGCTAGTCTTTTGTTTGTGATAAAGATGAAGATTCTAGCATGGTCTAAACTAACATTTAGATTCAAAATACAGTGCTAAAGTTGCATACCAAAAACTGAGAAATAAAACAAGTATGAATACCGCTGCTGAATATTATTCATAATGTGACTGTACGTAATATGAAACAAGCACAGAACGGAGGCAAGGAAATAAGGGAAAAGGACGATTTTGGAGGGGCGGGAATCTACCTTCACTCCTAATCCAGTAGATTCTCGCGGCTCCACCTGAGTCCGTTCCCTTATTCCTTGCCGGAGTGGTGTTAGCTTCAAATAAACAAGAACGTTACTCTACCCAGTCATTTACCATAGTGCCCTGTCTTGTGTCGACAACATATGATATAATGAACCGAAGTGGTTTAAATCTAAAGTATTTGCTAGATTAAGTTTGTGAAAATAAAGACTTGCCTGGATAAGGCACGGAGGCTGAAATGAAACCGTATCGCTTGCTGGAAACATCCAAAAAATACACCGAATACGATATGATTCAAAAGCATACAGAAGTTGCTCCGTTCCCGGATGTACGTGCTCGTCTGCTATTTCTATTTTTAAGCAAAGCAGGCGACAGCCGATTGCAGGAAAATCGGGAGGAATTGTTCCCGCTCGTTACGGGTCTTGTGCAGATGGCACTTGATACGCATGATCGCATCGATACATCATCTGAATATCAGCGGGAAGAGCAAATGCGCTCACGTCAATTGAACGTACTTGCTGGTGACTACTTTAGTAGCCGATTTTACGAGTTGCTGGCGCGTGCTGGAGAGATTGACATGGTCGCACGTCTCAGTGAAGCAATCTGTGAAAATAATCGTCTGAAAATGGATTTGTATGAGCAGGCTAACGATTCTAGCTTGACGGCAGAGCATTATATGGAAGCAAGTATACAGCTGAAGATGCAGCTGTTTCTTTCGTTTACATCCTATATTGATAATTCCGCTCGTCAGCTATGGGAGCAGATGCTGTATCTGTTCAGCCGTTGTGAATGGCTGGCAGCAGAGCTAAAGGCTGGTTCAAACGTACAGCCTTTCGGTGAATACGGTCTGTACTATGTACTCCAGCAATCCACTCCAGCGGATCAAAGCCGTTTGAAAATGGAAGCCAATGCGGACGACAGCGCACGCTATCGTCAGGAATGGGAAGCACGCTATGGCATCAATGCCCATCTGGAGCAATTGCTTCAGCATTCGCTTGCTGCCATTGGCGAACGCTTGCAGCAGGAGGATAATACCGAGCTTGCTGCGGCAGTATCGGAGTTGACTGGCAGCTATGCTGCGCTTGTACATCAGGTGTAAGATCATCAGAAGAGGTGAAGTTGCTTATGAGCAAACCGGAAATCGTAAAACCGGAAAGTACAAAACCGAAGGAACAATTCGTGCAATCCGTCTTTGAATCGATTGCACCCAAATACGATATGATGAACGATCTGCTCAGCTTTCGTATGCACAAAACATGGCGTAAATTCACGATGCAAAAGATGAACGTACAGCAGGGCGATTCCGCGCTGGACGTATGCTGCGGCACCTGTGACTGGACGATCAGCATTGCCGAAGCGAGCAAAACAGGATCGGTGTACGGTCTTGATTTTAGCCCGAATATGCTAAGTGTTGGTCAGACGAAAATTGATCGTGACGGCTGGCAGGATAATATTACACTCAAGCAGGGCAATGCGATGGATCTGCCTTTTGAGGATAATACGTTCGATTATGCGACGATTGGCTTCGGACTGCGCAATGTGCCTGATCTGGAAAAAACGCTACGCGAAATGCAGCGCGTGGTAAAGCCGGGTGGTATGGTCGTGTGTTTGGAGCTATCCAAGCCGACATGGCAGCCGTTTAAAGGCATTTATTATTTCTATTTCCAAAACCTGCTCCCACTTATGGGCAGAGTTGTAGCGAAAAGCTACGAACAGTATAAATGGCTGCCAGATTCGTTGATCGCTTTCCCGGGTCGGGAAGAGCTTGCCGGTATTTTCCGGAACATCGGTCTACAGCAGGTGCAGGCGTATCCGCTAACAGGTGGAATTGCCGCACTTCATATTGGAATCAAGGAGAAGCAGCATGTTTAAGAAAATCAAAATTTTCCTCGAAATGATCAAGGTTGAGCATACGCTCTTTGCTTTACCTTTTGCTTTTATGGGAGCGATGCTTGGCTCTTATGTTATATTTGGACATTTGCCAACGTGGCAACAGATCGTATGGATTCTGGTTGCTATGGTCGGTGCGCGTAGTGCGGCGATGGGACTAAATCGCCTGATTGACCGGACATTTGATGGCAAAAATCCACGTACGATGATGCGCGCTATTCCGGCGGGTCTGCTTCGTTCTGGCGAAGTGGTCATCTTTATTATTATCTCGCTGATCGTCTTTTTCTGGGCGGTGCTGGAACTGTCTCCACTGGCGCTGCGATTGTTGCCAGTTGCGGTATTTATGCTTATTTTCTATTCGTTCACGAAGCGCTTCACCTGGCTGTGCCACGTGGTGCTTGGTATGACGATTGCCCTTGCTCCACTTGGTGGCTGGGTAGCAGTGACTGGCACGGTAACCTGGACGGCTATCGTGTTCTTTGTGGCGATTACGTTCTGGACCGCAGGCTTTGACGTGATCTATGCCTGTGACGATGCGGAGTTTGACCGTAAGGAAGGACTGCATTCGATTCCGAGTCGCTTCGGTGTGCCACGTGCGCTGAAAATTGCGCAGGGCTTTCATGTGATTACAGCGATCGGATTGATCAGCTTGTTCTTTATCGCAGACCTTGGCTGGTGGTATGCCGCTGGTGTGGTCATTGCGATTGCAATTTTGTTCTACGAGCATTACATTGTGACACCAAAGGATTTGAGCCGTTTGCAAACTGCCTTTTTCACCATGAACGGGGCACTTAGTATTATTATGTTTGCGTTCACGCTGGTTGATCTGGCGGTGAAGCAATGGTGGTAAACAATCAAGCTACAGATCCGCTGAACACTCCGGCAACAGCCGAGGTGTTCGGCTTCCATCCTAATCATGCGTCCAAGCGTTATGTGATCGGTATTACAGGCGCGAGTGGCTCAATATATGGGATACGACTGGCTGAGGTGCTGCTGTCTTACGGTTATACGGTGCATCTGGTCATTTCTAATGCAGGCTGGCGTGTGCTTAAGGAGGAGCTGGACTGGTCAGCATCGGGGCGTGAAGAGATGCTGCATGCGCAGTTCGGCTCGTTACCGGGTAAATATATTTATCATTCGTTCTCCGATATTGGTGCCTCGATTGCAAGCGGCTCGTTTCGCGTAGAGGCGATGATTATTATTCCATGCTCCATGGGGACGCTTGCTAATATTGCTGGCGGTATCTCAGCGAATCTGATGACACGGGCAGCAGATGTTATGCTCAAGGAGCAGCGTAAGCTGATCATCGTACCACGGGAGACACCACTGCATGCGATCCATCTGGAAAACATGCTCAAGCTAGCTCGAATGGGAGTTAGCATCATTCCGGCGATGCCGGCTTTTTATTATCGTCCGCAAACGCTACAGGATGCGATTGATTTTATGGTAGGTAAGGTGCTGGATATTCTGGGAATTGAGCACGATTTATTTGAACGCTGGGGGAGTAACGATGACAACATTTGAATTACCGATTCAAATTGGTAAAATTGAATATACGAACGACTGGCCCATCTATCAGCATTTTGATCCACAGGAGCTGTCCCAGCCGGCTGTGATCCATAGTGATTTGCCGGCTAATTTGAATCGTGCGCTACTGGAGGATCGGCTGTATATTACGCCCGTATCCTCTTTTGCTTATGCGACACGTTCGGATGACTTCTGGCTATTGCCAGGCCTGTCGGTAAGTGCGAAAAATGCGGTCGGATCAATTCTTCTGTTTTCCAGAAAGCCCATCGCTGAGCTGGGAGATGGAACGATTGCGCTGACAAATACCTCAGCGACCTCGGTCAATCTGTTGAAAATTATTTTACAGAAGCGATATGGCTTCAAGCCGGAATATGTATCGATGAATCCGAATTTGGATGAAATGATGGAGCGTTGTGATGCAGCACTGCTGATCGGTGATCATGCGATTGAGGCAGCGCGCAGAGATAGTGGCTATATCGTAACTGATCTTGGTCAAGCGTGGAAGGAATGGACAGGCTATGGCATGACATTTGCCGTGTTTGCCGTGAACCGCAAATTTGCTGAAGTGCATGCCGAGCTGGTGAGTGAAGTGGCTGAGCAGCTACGTGCGAGCAAGGTGCGCAGTCTGAACGATCTGACGCCGGTCATTGCGGATGCCCAGCACAAAATGGGTGGCGATTCCGCGTACTGGGAGCATTATTTCCGTCAATTATGGTATGATTTTGGAGAGCAGGAGCAGCAGGGGCTAGGGCTGTACTTTCAGTATGCTCATGAGCTTGGCCTGCTGGATTATGAAGTGCACATGCAATTATGGACTGACAATACGATGACACGGGTGAACGAATGAAACTACTGGATATTTTCGGGACACTAAGAAAAGACATGAACGTAATTGAACGTGAGCTCAGCCGTAGCATCGATACCGACCATGCACTGCTGAACGAAGCGTCCTTGCATTTGCTCAAAGCGGGAGGGAAAAGGCTTCGTCCCGCTTTTGTGTTGCTTGGTGGCAAGTATGGTAATTATGATCTGGAGCGTCTCAGTCATGTCGCTGTACCGCTGGAGCTGATTCATATGGCTTCACTGGTGCATGATGATGTGATCGATAATGCTGATACGAGACGTGGACAGCTCACTGTGAAGTCCAAATGGGATAATCGTATCGCGATGTATACGGGCGATTATATTTATGCCAAGGCGCTTGTGATCGTAGCACGCCTGCAAAATCCAGAGATCCATCGTGTACTTGCGAAGGCGATGGTACAGATGTCGATCGGTGAAATGGAACAAATCCGCGACTTTTTCAATACCGAACAGACGGTTCGTCGCTATCTGCTGCGTATTCGCCGCAAAACGGCATTGTTGATTGCGATTAGCTGTCAGCTGGGTGGTCTCGCTGCCGATGCGCCAGCGGCGTATACACGCCAGCTCTATCGTTATGGCTACAATGTCGGCATGGCGTTTCAGATTCGTGACGATGTGCTTGATCTGTGTGGTACAGAGAAGCAGATCGGTAAGCCACCAGGCAGTGATCTGCGCCAGGGGAATATTACGCTGCCTGTGCTATACGCGTTACAGGAGCAGGACATGCAGCGTACGCTGTTGCCAGAAATCCAGCGTATCCACGAATCCGATGGTGCTACAGATGTCACGCGTGCAGTCGAGATGGTGAAGCAGAGCCGAGGCATTGAGCGTGCCGAGCAGTTAGCCGACCGTTATATTCAAAAGGCAATGGATGCCTTACAGAAATTGCCAGAAGGTAAGACACGTAAGCATCTACAGGAAATCGCTCATTTTGTAGCGAAGCGTTCTCACTAAGCTACATAGCGCTACATTAGCGATTGTAGGACGTATCTACGAATAGCAGTGAAGGTGAAAATGCTAGAATCATGCCTTCATAAAAAGAAGCCCGGTGCGGGAAAAGCACCGGGTTTATTTAATTTACTTGAACATTTATAAAATAGGACTAAACGACCAGCCATCCAATGTCGATATATACATTACAGTACATGCGTATCCTTTGAAAAATCGGATATAACAGCCGATTTACGAGCGAAAGAACGCATAACCAGTAATTTACTCCACACAGCCGCGATATTATATCAAAAATCTCCTTATGTTGATATAATCACATTTCTTTCTGTACCTCGAGGTTTCTGTTAGAATACACAAGTGGGCATACATATATTGCTCCGATAGCAGATTACTTTGTAGATAACAGGAGAGTGAGTCAATGGAACGGACATTTTTGATGATTAAGCCTGACGGAGTACAGCGGGGGCTAATCGGACGCATTATCAGTCGCTTGGAAGACAAAGGATTCAAATTGATCGGAGGCAAGTTCCTCATCCCAACAAAGGAACAGGCCGAGCGCCATTACGCTGAGCATGTCGGCAAAGCATTTTATGGTGAGCTCATTGACTTTATTACATCGGGTCCTGTATTCGCAATGGTATGGGAAGGCGATGATGTGATTACACTGTCCCGTATGGTGATGGGGAAAACACAGGTCAAGGAAGCGCTACCTGGCACGATTCGTGGTGACTTTGCCGCTCATACACCGTTCAACCTGATTCACGGCTCCGATTCGCCGGAAAGTGCAGAACGGGAGATCGCGAATTTCTTTGCTCCAGACGAGTTAAGCGTTTACGAAAAGAACATTTCTGCCTGGCTGTAACAACTGCCCCCGCATGGACTGAACTCATAATGATGATCAAGGAAGTGATGCCATGCTTACGAATGATGCCATTCAACCAGACTCGGACTATACAGGCTTCATCAAAAAAGTGAAGGATAGTACGGGCATTGACTTAGCACAGTATAAGGAAGCACAAATGAAACGTCGTCTGACTACACTGCGTACGAAAAACGGCTATTCGACCTTTGCTTCATTTTTCGATGCAATGCAAAAGGATAAAGCCCTGTTTTATGAGTTTCTCGATCGTATGACGATCAACGTCTCCGAATTTTGGCGCAACCCGAATCGCTGGGAAGTGCTGCGGGATACGATCCTGCCTGCTTTGAATCGTCAGAGCAAGAATCTGAAGATCTGGAGTGCAGCTTGCTCAACAGGCGAGGAGCCTTATACAATTGCAACTATTCTAGCCGACAAAAATCTGTTGTCATCAACGACTCTGCATGCGACGGATATTGATGATGGGGCATTAGAAAAAGCGAAAAAAGGTGCTTATCTGGAGCGTTCGCTCAAGGACGTACCACCCGATGTCGTCAAGCGTCATTTTACTGCAGACGGAATGATGTACAGCGTTAACGATACGCTGAAAAAAGCGGTACAATTCCGTAAAGGCAATCTGCTGACCGACAAGTTTGATACTGGCTATGATCTGATCGTGTGCCGTAATGTTATGATCTACTTTACTGAGGAAGCCAAGCACATGCTGTATCATAAGTTTGCAGCAAGTCTGCGCCCTGGCGGTGTATTATTTGTAGGCAGCACGGAGCAGATTTTCTCTCCGGCACAATATGGCTTTGATTCATCTGAGACGTTCTTTTATCACAAAAAGGGCTGAGTCTCATGCGGGAGCAGCGTAGCAAAAGCAATAATAAAATGAAATCGATATAATCCTGGAGCATACCGGAGCGCGTATTTGTACGTGTGCTGGTATGCTCTTTGTGCTGTTATGTATTGTTGCAGCAACGATAAAGCGCGACCGGAAAGGCGAATCTATATGGATAAATGTGAAGCTCGGCATTCCTTGTCAAATGGTTAAACCATGTACTATAATAAGCGAAGGTAAATACGGATTTTAGCGATGCACAGTTTAACAGTTTAAAGGGGGAACGCAAAGATGAGTATACGTTACTTAACAGCAGGGGAAACGCACGGTCCCCAGTTGACTGCGATTATTGAGGGATTACCGAGTGGATTGGAGCTTGATTTTGAAGCATTGAACTTCCAGCTTGCACGTCGTCAAAAAGGCTACGGACGTGGACGCCGGATGCAAATTGAGAAGGATACAGCTGATATCGTCGGCGGCGTACGTCATGGTTATACAACAGGAGCACCAGTAGCTATGGTCGTTGCTAACAACGATTGGAAGCACTGGACTAAAATTATGAATATTGAGCCGATGGAAGGCACGGACGAAGAAAAGCGTCGTGTACACCGTCCTCGTCCAGGTCACGCCGATCTGAATGGCGGCTTGAAATATAATCACAAGGATCTACGCAATGTACTGGAGCGCTCCAGTGCGCGCGAGACAGCGATTCGTGTAGGTGTAGGTGCTATTGCACGCCAGTTCCTGGCACAGTTCGGTATCAAGATCGGTGGTCAGGTGATTCGTATCGGTGAGATCGAAGCGCCAGCTAATGATCTGCCACTGGATGAGCTGATCGCTCGCACAGAGGAATCCTCGGTACGTGTCGTCGACAAGGAAACCGAGCAAAAGATGGAAGCGTACATCGATCAGATCAAAAAAGAAGGCGATTCGATCGGCGGTATCGTGGAATGTATCGTTGAAGGCGTACCGGTTGGTCTGGGAACCTTTGTTCAATATGATCGCAAGCTGGATGCCCGTATTGCACAGGCGGTTATGTCGATTAATGCGTTCAAGGGCGTAGAGATCGGTATCGGCTTTGAAGCGGGTCATATTCGTGGCTCTCAGGTTCATGATGAGATTCTGTACACACCAGAGCGCGGCTATCATCGTGCAACGAATCGTCTGGGTGGATTTGAAGGCGGCATGACCAATGGTATGCCAATCGTTGTACGCGGGGTAATGAAGCCGATTCCTACGTTATACAAACCGCTGCAAAGCGTTGATATTGATACGAAAGAGCCATTCACTGCACAGGTGGAGCGCTCGGATGCTTGCGCGGTTCCAGCGGCAAGCGTTGTGATGGAGAGTGTGGTTGCATGGGAAGTAGCCAAGGCTTTTCTTGAAAAATTCGGCGGTGACTCGATGGCAGAGATCCGCAAAAACTACGAGAATTACAAAGCACAGCTGGAGGCTTATTAATGTCTGATGTGCGTGTAGTGGACGTTCAACTTGGCGATCGTTCCTACCCGATCTATATCGGTGAGCAGTTGCTTCAGCAGGCAGGAAGCTATCTGGAGCAGCACGGATTATCCAAGCAAAGCCCGCTATTAATCGTTACCGATGAGCAGGTTGCACCGCTGCATCTGGACAAGCTGGAGCAATCACTCCAGGCCGCTGGATTTCGTTTTGTCACTGCGGTTGTCGGTTCCGGTGAGACATCCAAGTCGATTGTAGTATTTGAGGAGGTGATGACCCGTGCCATCGAGGGCGGGCTTGACCGTAAATCTGCTGTTATTGCGCTGGGCGGAGGTGTAGTCGGTGATCTGGCGGGTTTTGTGGCAGGAACGTATATGCGCGGAATTCGTTTTATCCAGATGCCAACTACTGTACTTGCTCATGATAGTAGCGTAGGCGGCAAGGTAGCGATCAACCACCGACTCGCCAAAAATATGATCGGTGTATTCCATCAGCCGGAGCTTGTATTGTACGATCTGTCTACACTCCAGAGTCTTCCAGCACGCGAGGTTAGCGCAGGCTTGGCCGAAATGGTCAAGCATGGACTGATCTGGGATGCTGAATTTGCTTACTGGTGTCTGGACAATGCAGAGCGACTGCAAGCACTCGACATGGAAGCGATGGGTTATGGTCTTGAAAAGGGCTGCTCCATCAAAGCGATTGTGGTGTCTCGTGACGAGCGTGAAAATGATCTGCGTGCCATCCTCAATCTGGGGCACACGATCGGTCATGCGATCGAAGCCGTTGCAGGCTATGGCGAGATTATTCACGGTGAGGCGATCTCGATCGGTATGGTCGGATCAGCGATCATCGGTGAGGCGCTTGGTGCGAAGCCGGGCTTGACGGATACGACACGCCAGATGCTGAAGGCGCTAGGCTTGCCAACTGTGCTTCCAGCTCATCTGGATACCGACCGTATTATGGGGGCTATGATGCATGATAAGAAATTTCAGGAAGGCCGTATGACGTTTATTGTCCCATCAGAGATAGGTGTTGTAGCGATTGATCACAATGTCGATTATGATCTGGTGCGCCAGACGGTTGAGCAGTTAAAGAAGGAGGCGTAACATGTATACACGAGGTATTCGCGGGGCTACTACGGTTACCCGCAATGATCGTCAGGAGATTCTGGGTGAGACATTGGTATTGCTCAGAGAGATTGTAGAGCGTAATCAATTCGATCCTGAGGATGTGAGCAGCATCTGGATTACAATGACTGCTGATCTTGATGCGGCATTTCCAGCGCTGGCTATTCGTGAAATGGATGGCTGGAGTATGGTGCCATTGATGTGTGCAGTGGAAGCATCGGTGCAGAATAGCTTGCCCCAGTGCATCCGACTGATGATCCATATCAATACTACCAAAACACAGCAGGAAATTAAGCATGTGTATTTGAACGAGGCAACACGCCTTCGTCCTGATCTGGCAACTTCCTGATCGTGAATCGTAGCGTAAGGGTTGCGTCAGCCATACGTTATAGGGTATAGTATAGAACAAGATCAACAGGCAAACAGAGCCGTGTATTGAGATGAGATGCAGGTAGCAGAGTTTAGTATAGATGAGAAGGAAGTGTAGGTCTTGTCGGTGGACAGGGCGGAAGGTGCGAATGGATAGCCATTAATAGCCTTCCGGGTCGTGTGTGCGCAGGAAGACAAGAGCCGTGTCACTTCAGAGCATAGCCTTTTGAAGAGAAGTACCCATACAGCAAGAGACGAGTAATGGGCGTACAGACATACTATATTGATATAGTACAGGTCAAGGTATAGCTGCATTACCGCACAAGCTGGTATCCATGTGATTATGGGAGGGAGCTTACGTTTTCATTTGGCGAAGCCGGCAGCAGATGAACTTGCTGTCTACATTTGTACAATTAATTATGCAGCCTTCATGCGTCCATCCGCATGGAGGCTTTTTGTTTACCTTTAGGAAAGACTGTTGACGAAGGTCACAGCTTGCCGATTCCTGCGAATAAGGAAAAGCCAATGAATTGATCAGCCAAAGGAGCGAGTATAATGATCCAACCTCATGTAGAACAAGTGATTGCCATGTCTGGCCAGTATAATTTGATTCCGATCGTAAAGCGACTGCTGGGCGATATGGAGACACCGATTCGTATTTTCCAGCGTTATGCACAGCGGCGACATGCCTTTCTGCTGGAAAGTGTAGAGGGAGGTAGTAAATGGGCGCGGTACTCGTTTATCGGTAGTGATCCATTCCTCTTGATTTCCGGTAAGCAGGGCAAGATTGAAGTCGATCTGGATGGCGAGATAAGCGAGCTATCCGGTAAGCCGATAGAGCAGCTAAAAGCATTGCTGCGACGCTATCGCAGCCCTAAGGTGGATGGCTTGCCGCCTTTCACAGGCGGAGCGATCGGATTCTTCGGTTACGATCTGCTTCAATATTATGAGAAGCTTCCTGCTCATCGCATTGATGATATGAATATGGATGATATTCGCTTCATGTTCTGCGATCAGATCGTCGTCTTCGACCATGTAAAACAGCATATTTTGCTGGTGAGTAATGTACATGTGCCGGAAGGTGCAAGTGATGATGATATCCGCGAGGCATATGGCGAAGCGGCTGCTAAGCTGGATAGCATGGAAGAACTGCTGCATACACAGCCACCAGTGAGCAGTGCAGGGCGCGCTACAGTGTCTGACAATATTGAGATGGGCGAGATTCAGTCCAATATGACGAAGGAGCAATATCTGGATGGCGTCAATCGGGCGAAAGAGTATATTCGCGCAGGTGACATTTTTCAGGTCGTGCTGTCCCAGCGCTTCCATATCGAAACAGAGGTTGCACCGCTGGAGGTATATCGGGTGCTACGCACGATGAATCCATCACCATATATGTATTATTTGAAGCTGGATGATGAGATTATCGTCGGTACATCACCGGAGGCACTGGTCAAGGTGGAGGGTGATCGCTTGCAGACACGTCCAATTGCAGGGACACGTCCACGAGGACAGAATGAAGCCGAGGATCAGGCGCTGGCAGAAGAGCTGCTCCAGGACGAGAAGGAACGCGCTGAACACCTGATGCTGGTTGATCTGGGACGCAATGATATCGGACGTGTGGCGGAATACGGCACCGTCAAAACCGATTCCTTTATGCAGATTGAGCGCTATTCGCACGTGATGCATATCGTATCCAACGTATCCGGTAAGCTGCGTAAGGATCGTGATTTCTTCGATGCTTTCCTGTCCTGTCTACCAGCAGGTACAGTATCCGGCGCCCCTAAGCTGAGAGCGATGGAAATTATCGCTGAGATTGAAAATGAAGCACGTGGCGCCTATGCTGGTGCAATTGGCTATCTAGGCTTCTCCGGTAATATGGATGCGTGTATTACGATTCGTACGATTATTTTCAAGCATGGAAAAGCGTATGTACAGGCTGGAGCCGGCATTGTATGGGATTCGGTACCGGAGAAGGAATACGAAGAGACCGTGAACAAAGCTAAAGGCATGCTGAAATCAATCCGTGTCGCTGAAGCGATGTTCCCTCGCAAAGGGGAAGAGGCACAAATCGCCAATCCAGATTATCTGTATGGCTATGAGCCGGTTAAGCTGGGCGATTGAGCGGGAGTACAGCATGAACATATAGATCGATAATGGAAGCTACACACAGTATATTTTACAGTTCGGGAGGAAACGGGTATGCACACAGCGGAAACGATACAACAGGCGATTATGAATGTGATCGAGGGTAAACATCTAACGCGGGAGCAGTCTTATGAGGTGATGAGTGCGATTATGAATGGTGAAGCTACACCATCGCAAATCGGCGGTCTGCTCACATCCCTGCGGATGAAGGGAGAGACGGTGGAGGAAATCACTGGTTTTGCGGAAGCCATGCGCAGCAGTGGTGGACGTGTTCCGGTGATGTCAGCAGGCTTGCTGGATACATGCGGAACAGGTGGATCGGGTATTCACAAATTCAATATTTCCACCGTATCAGCGATCATTGCAGCCTCTGTATCGGTTCGTGTCGCAAAGCATGGCAATCGTTCCGCTTCTGGTAAAGCAGGTAGCGCCGATGTATTGGAGGCGCTGGGTGTGAATATCGGGCTGAATGCCGTACAGGCAGCAAGCTGTCTGAATGAGATCGGCATCTGCTTCCTGTTCGCTCAGGTGTTCCATCCTTCGATGAAGCATGCGGCGGCTACCCGTCGTGAGCTGGGTGTACGCACTGTATTTAATATGCTAGGCCCACTGACTAATCCAGCTGGTGCAGACCGACAATTGATTGGGCTGTATGATGGCAGTAAAATTGAAACTGTAGCACATACTTTAAAGCTGCTTGGTCTGGAGCGTGCTATGGTGGTAGCCAGTCAGGATGGATTGGATGAGATTAGCATCGCTGCACCAACACGCATCGCCGAGCTGCGAGATGGCGAGGTGCATACGTATGAAGTGACGCCGCAGGATTTTGGTTTGAGCAGTCATCCATTGGAGCATATGCTGGGCGGCAATGCAGAGGAAAATGCATCGATCATCCGTCGTGTGCTTCAAGGCGAAAGGGGAGCGTATCGTGATGTAGTGCTTGCCAATAGTGCAGCTTGCATTTATCTGGCATGCAAAGCAAACAGTCTGGCGGAAGGTGCTGCGATTGCGGCACAGGCGATTGATTCAGGAGCAGCAGCGAATAAGCTGCAACAATTAATTCAAACTACGGAGGCATTCAGCTATGTATCTTGATCGTATTGTCGTTACCAAGAAGCAGGAAGTTGAACAGTTGACCCAGAGCTTGTCTATCGCTGAGGCAGAGCGTACCATCGCAACCATGCCGGCAACACGCGGTTTCCGCGATGCACTAACGAAGCGTGCTAATCGGCGTGTTGGTCTGATCGCCGAGGTGAAAAAGGCATCTCCATCCAAAGGTCTGATTCGTCCAGATTTCCATCCCGTGACGATCGCGCAGGCGTATGAACAGGCAGGAGCGGACTGTATTTCCATCCTGACAGATGTACAATATTTCCAGGGCAATAATTCGTATTTGACGGATATTCGAGCAGCTGTAAATTTGCCGCTATTACGTAAAGACTTTATTATCGATGAACATCAGATTTATGAAGCACGTCTGATCGGTGCGGATGCGATTTTGCTGATTGCAGCGATCCTCACACCGGAGCAAATTGATCGTTATATCAAAACAGCGGTATCGCTTGGACTGGATATTCTGATTGAGGTGCATGATCAGGCGGAGCTGGAAACCGTGCTTTCTATCGAAGGCAGTGTGGAGCATGGCTTGATTGGCGTAAACAATCGTGATCTGAAAACATTCGAAACGTCACTATCAACGACAGCAGAACTGATTCGTCTATTGCCAGCTGGTGTACCATTAATCAGTGAAAGTGGGATTATGTCAACGGATGATATTCGCTATGTGTCTGATGCAGGTGCAGCAGGCGTGCTTGTAGGCGAATACTTTATGCGACAGCCTGATATTGCGGCAGCCGTGCATACATTGATGGCTCCTGCCAACCGTGAAGCAGGCGCTTCTCATGAATGAAAATGGAACCTCTCTCAATGAACAGCAGGTAACAGGGGGCTCTGGCATTACGCCAGAGCCGTCTGCTCTAAAGATAAAAATCTGTGGACTTCAAGACGTTGAAGTGCTAAAATCTATGATACCATTACCGATTGATTACATCGGATTTGTATTTGCACGAAGCAAGCGACAGATTGATTGTCAGCGTGCAGCAGAGCTACTGGATGTACTGAGCCAATGGCACGGACAGGCACCTCAAAGTGTCGGTGTATTCGTGAATCCAACGCTGGAGGAGTTACTGCATATTACCGAAGCAGCACCGCTGGATGTGATTCAGCTTCATGGTAATGAGACCCCTGCATTTTGCCAAGAGGTACGTGAAAAGCTACAGGTGAAAGTAATCAAAGTCATCTCTATTCAAGCTAAAGATAATCCTAAGGCAGCAGAATCTACATTAACTGCTAAAATAACACAAGTAAATAATGAGCCTGATGTGTATGAGATTGCAGCTGCAAAGCTAGCGCCATATGAAGGTACCGTAGATGCCTTTTTACTGGACACACATGATCCGCTCTATGGCGGCGGCTCAGGTAAAACCTTTGCCTGGGATGGCATTGCACCGTATCACCGCTGGACAGCAGCGCATGGTATTCCATTACTTGTTGCAGGCGGTTTATCACCTGATAATGTAAATGAGCTAGTCGAAGGCTATCCGCTGGAAGGCATTGATGTATCCAGTGGTGTCGAAACCGACGGAGTGAAGGATATCGATAAAATCAAACGGTTTGTGGAAAGGGCGAGAGCATAATGAAAATACTACCTGATGCAAAAGGAAGATTTGGCGATTTTGGTGGACGTTATGTACCGGAAACGCTGATGAATGCACTGATCGAGCTTGAGGATGCCTATCGCCAGTATGCTGAGGATCCGGAATTTCAAGAAGAACTGAATTATCTACTAAAAGAATACTCTGGCCGCGAGACACCGCTCTACTATGCAGAGCGACTCACCGAACAGCTTGGCGGTCCTAAAATATATTTAAAACGTGAAGACCTGAACCATACAGGTGCACACAAAATTAACAATGCCATCGGTCAGGGACTGCTTGCCAAGCGTACTGGCAAGCAAAAGGTCATTGCCGAAACGGGTGCAGGTCAGCACGGCGTTGCGACTGCAACCGTAGCTGCACTGCTTGGGCTGGAATGTAAAGTATTCATGGGAGAAGAGGATATCAAGCGTCAGCAGCTGAACGTATTCCGCATGAATATGCTGGGTGCTGAGGTTGTGCCTGTTACATCCGGTACACGTACACTCAAGGATGCGGGTAATGAAGCGCTTCGCTACTGGGTGAGTAATGTGGATGACACATTCTACATTCTCGGTTCAGCTGTAGGGCCGCATCCATATCCGATGATGGTGCGTAACTTCCAGCGTATTATTGGTGACGAGACACGACGTCAGATTTTAGAAAAGGAAAATCGTCTGCCGCATACGGTTGTGGCTGCGATTGGTGGCGGTAGTAATGCAATCGGCATGTTCTATCCATTTATCGGTGACGAAGCCGTGCGTCTGATCGGTGTCGAGGCAGCTGGACGCGGTATTGATACACCGCTACATGCGGCAACGATGAGTCTCGGTACAAAGGGTGTATTCCAGGGCTCGATGAGTTATCTGCTACAGGATGAATACGGTCAGGTACAGGAGGCGCATTCGATCTCCGCAGGTCTGGATTATCCGGGTGTTGGGCCAGAGCATTCATACCTAAAAGATATCGAGCGTGCCCAGTACGTACCGATTACCGACGCGGAAGCGATTGACGCGCTCAAGCTGCTCTGTCGCACCGAAGGCATCATTCCAGCGCTGGAATCGGCTCATGCGATTGCGCATACGGTGAAGCTAGCAAAAGAAATGACACCGGATCAACTGCTCGTCGTCTGCCTGTCCGGTCGTGGTGACAAGGACGTCGAATCGATCATGAGATACGAACAGGAGGGATCGCTGTGAGCGTAACCGGACAAAGTCAAAACCGCATGGATGTTACCTTCGCCACACTGAAGGAAAAGGGCGAAACTGCACTGATTCCATTCCTGACCGTTGGCGATCCTGATCCACAAACAACTGTTGATGTGATTATGGAGCTTGAAGCGGCTGGAGCGAATATTTTGGAGCTTGGTGTACCGTATTCTGATCCGCTGGCTGATGGACCTGTGATCCAGCGCGCTTCTCAGCGTGCATTGACGCATCGTGTGACGATTGATACATGTCTCCATGTAGCCAAGCAGGCGCGTGAGCGTGGCTCACAGATGCCGTTTGTACTGTTCACGTATTACAATCCGATTTTGCAATATGGGCTGGATCGCTTTTTTGAAGAGCTCCAGCGTAACGATATCAGCGGCATGATCATTCCCGATCTGCCGATTGAGGAATCCGAAGAGATGCGTGCACGCTCACGTGCAGCAGGTGTGAGTCTGGTACCGCTGGTGGCGCCAACGTCTCATGAACGCATCGCTTCTATTTTGAATGGAGCGCAGGGCTTTGTATACTGTGTGTCCTCGCTTGGTGTAACAGGTGAGCGCACGTCCTTCCACTCCAATGTAGAGCAGTTTATTAAAAGCGTACAGGCGAGCACCGATCTTCCAGTTGCCGTTGGCTTCGGTATTTCAAGCCATGAGCAGGTGAAGCAGTTCTCTGCATTTTGCGATGGAGTAGTAGTGGGTAGTGCAATCGTACGCCAGATCGAATCGCAAATTCCACTGCTGACCGATCCGGCGCGCAAGGCGGACGGCTTACAGCAGATTCATCAATTTGTTGCTGATCTAAAAGGAACACGTTGATCGAGGCTACTCACTGCGCGGCGCGATAAACCGTTAATGCTGGCAAAAGTACAATTTGTTAGCCTTGAGATGTATTAGAGCGGCAAATGATATAAACTAAAGCATATACGCTCATCTACATACTTACTCCGTAGCGAGCGGCTGGATTGGATCGACAGGTGCCTTTTATATAAAAGGCGCCTTCCTTACATCCGGAGAATCTGGAGCATAACATATCATCAGGCAAAGTATGGTTCGTGAAGTTCTGTTCATTAAGTCGATAAGGAGTTGTTCCGATTGAAACCAAAATCACGTATTGTTAATATTCCTGTTTATCAGCCTGGAAAGCCGATTGAAGAAGTGAAACGAGAGTTAGGATTGGAAGAAGTCATCAAGCTTGCTTCCAATGAAAATCCATACGGCTCGGCACCATCCGTGCAGCAGGCGATCATGAATGAGCTATCTCAGCTGTACCTGTATCCAGACGGCGCTGCGGTAGAGCTGACGGCTCAGCTTGCCGACCATATCGGTGTACAGCCGAATCAGATCGTGTTTGGCTGCGGCTCGGATGAGGTCATTGCGCTGATCTCCCGTTCGTTTCTGGAGCCAGGTGATGAGACGATTATGGCAGACCAGACGTTCTCTGTGTACAAAAGCAATGCGGATATTGAAGGAGCAACGGTGGTGGAAGTACCGCTTCAAGCGGGTAAACATGATCTCCCAGCTATGCTAGCTGCGGTAACGGACAGAACAAAGATTATCTGGGTATGTAATCCGAACAATCCGACAGGAACGATTGTGACCGAAGACGAGCTGGTCGCGTTCCTCGATGCTGTTCCATCCGATGTTATGGTCGTACTAGATGAAGCGTATTACGAGTATGTCATTGCTGGCGAATATCCACGCAGTGTGGAGCTGTTAGATCGTTATGAGAATATCGTCATTTTGCGTACATTTTCCAAAATTTACGGTCTGGCTGCACTGCGGATCGGCTATGGTGTCGGTAATGCAGACACGATTCGTCTGATAAATCAGGTACGTGAGCCGTTCAATACATCGCGTATTGCTCAGGCAGCAGCGCGTCAGGCGATTATCGATCAAGACTTCGTGAACGATTGCCGGATCAAAAACCGCGAAGGTATGGATTACCTGATCGCTGCCTTTGATCGCCTTGGTCTGACCCATTTCCCAAGCGAAACCAACTTTATTATGGTGGATACGGGGCATCCGGGTAAGGAGATTTTCGATGCACTGCTCCAGCGTGGAATCATTATTCGCGCAGGTCATAGCAAATATCCAACCTGGATTCGCGTATCGATCGGTAAGCCAGAGCAAAATGAAGCATTCGTCCAGGCGCTGGAAGAAACGTTGCAGGCACGTAAAGCGACCGTATAAAGGAATAACGATAGTAAAAGAAGTGATGACGAATCTGAATCATTTGTGGCAAAGGGTCTAAAAGTGATTCAGATCGTCGAACTGTACGATACAATTGAGCAGCAAGCAGCAAGCAGCAAGCAGCAAGCAGCAAGCAGCAAGCAGCAAGCAGCAAGCAGCAAGCAGCAGATGGCAATGCATTTTGCGTAATCGAAAATTTAAAGGTACAATACATGGATGGCAGTATAGCGTGATAACGGAGAGCAGGCGGCATCATATCCAGACGCAACAGGGTTGCTGGAAGGAGTGAAGCGTCTGTTTGTCAGTTATTCGCGTTGTGCCGCTTTAACGCAGCAGGAAAGACAATCGATAAAGAATGAGTGGGATACTAATGACGACAAAAATTGCGATTTTCGGCGTAGGGCTTATTGGCGGTTCGTTAGCTCTGTGCTTTAAAGGAAAACCGGGACTGCATGTTACCGGATATACGCATCTGCCGGAATTGATACATACCTTTCAGGAAAGGCAGGTCGTTGACCATGCAACCCTGTCGGTAGAAGAGGCTGCGCTGGATGCAGACTTTATTTTTCTCTGTGTACCGGTAAGCTTGCTGAATACGTATTTGGAGCAGCTTAGCCGTTTGCCGCTGAAAAGAGGCTGTGTCATTAGCGATGTAGGTAGCACAAAGGCATCGATCATTGCATGTGCGGAGCAGCTTCATTTCCAGACGGATGTACATTTTATCGGCGGTCATCCAATGGCTGGCTCCGAGCGCTCAGGTGTAGGTGCAGCATCGGCACTATTATTTGAAAATGCGTACTATGTGCTCACGCCACCAGCGGGCGTGCCGGATCATGCATATGATCGTCTTGCCACACTATTGTCTCAGCATACACGAGCGCAAATGGTACGTGTGGAGCCTGTGCTGCACGATGAGATCGTGGGCGCGATCAGTCATCTGCCGCATGTGATCGCTGTAGCACTGGTGAACCAGATTCGTGAATATAATGAGCATAATCCGCTTTATCGTATGCTCGCCGCAGGTGGATTCCGTGATATTACTCGGATTGCCTCCAGCGACCCGATCGTATGGCGTGATATTCTGCTCAGTAATCGCCATGTGGTCTTGAATTTGCTGAACGATTGGAACAAGGGTGTACAGCAGTTTATCGAGCTACTACAAACGCAGGACGCCCGTGGGATCGAGCAGCAGTTTGAATATGCAGGTGCATTCCGTGACGAGCTGCCCGAGCGCCGTAAAGGCATGATCACCACATTGTATGATCTATATCTCGATGTACCTGACCATCCGGGGATTATCGGTAAAATTACAACCGAGATCGGTAATCGCGGTATTAACATTAGCAATGTGCAGATTATTGAGAGCCGTGAGGATGTACCAGGCGTGATGCGTTTATCGTTCCGTAATGAGAAGGATATGGAGCAGGCAAAGGCGATGCTGCTGGATAGCGAATATAGTGTGTTTGCACGGGTATAGGAAGCGAGTAGTTTACGCTGAATAGGTTGCTTGATTATTCTATGTTATGAAAAGATAGCTGGGCTGCAAGTATGAGCGATTTGCTCTGTGCAAGGTATACCAGCTAGTTGTAATGATATGCTATCAGATAACAGCATTCATCTAATGGATGGAATGGTGCTATCTTTTTCTAGCTAGACTTCTCTACAATTCATCTATATCGTTCTCAATGTAATCTTGTATGGATAATCATTTATAGCTCAAAATGCACCTTATTCATAAAAGCGGACAGGATAATCGAAATCCGCTCTTATGAACAGGTGCATTTTTCTTATGGCAGAGGAAGGTACTTTGCTCACAATCCGATCTCGTCCATTTATAATCGAGAAGGATCACCCAGCTACATATCATTATTTAGCCATCTATACATCCCGAATCCCATCCAGCTCCACATAAAAAAATGAAAATTCAAGAACTATTTTCTACACAAAACAGTCTAACGATTAGTAACACACTCAAGCGCTTGAGAATGAAGCTTTCATACACCATGTAACGAGGTACTTTTATCCATAAGGGGTGTTCATCGGCAGTGATAGGACGGAAAAAAAGTAAAGCAAAGGAAACGCAATTCACCGAGCAAATAACCAGTATACGTGGCAAGCTATATCGACTCGCCTACTGTTATGTCAAAAATGAACAGGAAGCGCTGGATATCGTATCGGACGCTACGTATAAGGGCTATCTTGCCTTTATGAAGGCAGATACTGTAACCTATTTTGATTCATGGATGTCGCGTATTGTTATCAATACAGCCATCGATTATATGTATCGCAGTAAGCCGATGCTAGTTTTAGAAGATTTTACTCAGGGGCTGGAGGCTCCAGTAGAGAATGTGTCAATTGAAGCGAAGATGGATTTATACAATGCACTGGATCGGCTACGACCGGAGGAGAAGACGTATATTATTTTAAAATATTTTGTCAGTCTGTCTTTTAGAGAAATGGCAGAGGTATTAGCTGTACCTGAAAATACAGTCAAATCCCGATTTTACCGCATTATGCAGCAGCTCAAAGCCTATTTGATCGAAGGGGAGGTGGATTCGATATGATCGGAAAAAAGCATTACGATGATATTCAGATTCCACAGCAGTTGGCTGAGGTGATGGAACAGGCGCAGCAACGAGCAGCACAAGCACATCAGCAGCGTAAACGCCGCATTCGCTATGCTTCCGTGATTGCCGCTTGTATCGCATTATTATTCGTTAGTGCCAATATACCGAGCGTTGCGAGAGCGATGTATCCGATTCCTGTACTTGGCAGCATCGTAAAGGTGCTGCAATGGGGAGAAGGTGGAGCGATAACCGATGGAGCTCATGTTCAAACACAGGTAACCGACGAAGAGCTGCGCATTCAGTTTAGCAATGAGGGTAAAGAGCTGAGTCGTGTACCTGCTTATACAGTAGAGCAGAAGGAAGCGCCCCATCGTCTAATTTTTACGATTCAGGGGGCACGCTATCTCGACTTTGGTACAATTCGGCAAGATTTGCAGCAGCTACCTCTCGTGAAAGAGGTCTATCCGGTCATGATTCTGGATGATTCGGCTATTCGCTTTGTCGTAGAGCTGCAAAATGGAGTAGAGCATACGATTACAGAGTACCAGCAGCCTGCATCGCTGCAATTAATGTTACGAGCCTCGGATAAACAGGTACAGCCGCATGAAGTATTCGCTTTGCGCACGGCAGCCATGCCGATGAGTGAAGAAATGGCGATGCTGGAGGAAATGTATCCGCAGGAGGATGTATCCTTTATTAAAATATCTCCAGATGCATTCGTGGCTGTCATTGGCAACTACACAACAGCAGCAGAGGCAGAGCAAAAGCTAGAGCAATTAACAGCGGAAGCGACGGATGAGCCAACCTTTTATGTAGATCACTGGATGAGCGATGCCAAGCCAGCAGCGGTAAAATAATCGAATAGATGTAAAGGTTCATCGGGTGGTTGCTGAGTCTCTATACTTATGCTATGGAGAACTAAAATACGGATATACGATTTTAATACATTTGGAAGTGGATTCATACGATAGCTCCAAGAAGCCTATTTTCATCTTACCTGTACCTTATCTATACCTAGCTATATGCAAACCCCCATCTGTGTAGCAATGGGGGTTTTTGCTCAATCGAAATAGCCAAATTGATAAAATAGTAAAAAACTTCAAAAATATTACCTAAAGGGGTTGACGAAATGAAAGCGCATACAGTATACTTTAACTACAGTATGGTTTCTCTCCACTCCTATCCAACCACTGGAGTTTCTGAAACATGAAACTCGGCCGCTACGCTTAAAGCTAGCGGTTCTTTTTTTGTTAATTTAGTAAAAGTAAGTACTACCTTTACGTTTAGTATACTGTACCGGTATTTCTTGAATGTCGCCCCATTTAAAGTGCACTTCAGTTGGAGAGCCAGGGATGATTTTTTGTATCAGCAATTCAACAGATACTCGCTGTTTATCTGCTGGTAGACTTGATAATGCATCATCTGCAAGAGTTTCTAAGACATCATCATAATCACCATATGCTTTTTTTGTAGGTAGAGGAACTTTTTCTAAGAGTTCATAAATTTCTTTTTGTCGATTCTCATACCTATTCATGAGCGCAGAGAATTGCTCTTCATTTAATTTGCTGTTAAGGTAATAGTCATCAAATACTTTCTGTTTTGCCGCATCAAGTATTTGATATTCTTGCTGCAATTTTGCTAGAGAACTGCTTTTGGAATTGTTCTCACTGTCCTCTTTGTCAGTTAGAGCTGACATTACTTGATGCGGGGAAAAATGCTGTTTAGCTTTATCTGTGAGTAATTTAAGAACTGCCTGATCTAATGATTGTAAATCAAAGCTTGGACAGGCACACTTGCCGGTGGTGTTCTTCCTACTACAGATATACCGTCTAGTTTCTAGCCCGTGGCTAACTCGGCGAGCATGCATTTTTGACCCGCACAAGGGACAGCGCAAGATCGATGACAAAAGTTGCCTATCATGTT
Organism: Paenibacillus hunanensis; assembly: GCF_014645615.1. Classification (GTDB taxonomy): domain Bacteria; phylum Bacillota; class Bacilli; order Paenibacillales; family Paenibacillaceae; genus Saccharibacillus; species Saccharibacillus hunanensis. The sequence continues at coordinate 298,669 of NZ_BMMB01000004.1, forward strand.
GACCTTTCCAAACAGTTCCTTTAGCAAAACGCATATTTTGAATGAATTGAAAGTCAGACCATTCAATCAAGCGGTCGCAGTCTTTAAGGGGATAATGCTCGCCCTCCCAATGTTGCATGGCAGCATAAGTACTATTAGATAATACATACCTTACTCGACGTACTGACCACTCTACACCAGATGCCATTTTAAAGCCTTTATCATTTAACCAGTTGGCTATAATAAAAGGACCCTTACCGTCTAAAGCTAATGTGAATATTTCCCGAATAATACTGGCAGCTGGTTCATCAACTACAAAATGATCGCCTTCTTTTTTTAAACCGTAAGGAGGAGGTCCACCGTTCCAACGCCCATTTTCTGCGTTGGTTTTTTTGTTTTGCATAGTAACTTGCCTAAGGTTATCACTATAGTATTCATTGAAATCCACCAAAACGCCAGCAACAAGACGACCTGCGGGAGAATCGAAATCAAGTGATTCAGATGCAGAACATAGATCAACTCCGAAAGAGCGAATAATGTTATGAATTTTTGAGAAATCTTGTTTTAGTCTAGTCACTCGAGACAAATGATATACAACAAATTTCTTGACTCGGCTATTAGGAGTATTTATATGATCTAAAGCAGACATCATTCCAGGTCGTTTAGTATAAGGCAAACTAAATCCAGAATAATCAATATCTTTGTACACAGCCACTAGCTTAAATCCATTATAAGCACAGAACTCTTGAATTTTTTTCAACTGAGTCTGTTCAGAAATATCCACCTTATCATTTCTTTCCTCACTCTGACGAATGTAACCAATAGCTTCAATTTCCTCATTCATTTATTTTCTCACCCCCCTTCAGGTAAGAACGATCAATATTTTCTTCTAACTTCAATCAATCTTCCAATTACAGATACTTCTTCTGATTTAATGATGTCCGGCTGAGATTTGCTATTTGAGTAACTGATCACGCAAATATCCTCCTGACATTTTATTCTACATAAAATAGCTTCCTGTCCGTTGATTGATACAACTGCAATAGAACTTGGATCAACTTGTTTGGTTCGTACTGCAATAGCAACATCTCCTGTAGAAATAAAGTCACCTATCATCAAGTCGTTATTTACTTTGAGTGCGAAAACTTCACGGTTCGCAATATCAGATTTATGTATGTATTCGCACTCATTTGTATTTGCTGTAGCAGAATTGATGACAGGAACTTTGATCATATCTAGAGAAGCGGAGTTGTATTCAGCTTGAAGTTCGCGAAGCTGAGTAAGTCGTTCCATTTTTTCGCGGATTTCATAAGGAGATTTTTGAATAGCAGCAGCCATGAGGAGCTTTTCAGGGTCCCCTCCAGTAACTTTAGCTAAAGCTCTATTCATCTCGTCACTACCAGGATTACCAGTTTTGCCGTTCTGGAGCTGCGAGATGTACCCCTTACTCACCGAAATACCTTCTTCAGACAATTCCTCAGATATTTTGGAAAGGGACTTTCCCGATCCAGCTATGTATGAACGTAACAATGCAAAGTAATCCAAATAAGACACTCCTCTTTTTTTAACTTCAATATAGCGGTGCTTTCTGTTTACATTCTACTAAACGTTTCAGTAAAAAGTCAACAATTATTGTTCGTTAAGTATTGACTGAAACGAAAATTACGTTTACTATCTACTTAACGATTCGTTTACTTTTTAGTAAACGGGAAGGGAGGAACAAATGATTGCTGCCAATCAGAGTGTGAGATATGCCAATGTGTTGACTGATGCAATTATCAAGACGGGTTATACCTATCAACAAGTCTCCGACAAGTGTAAGTCTTGTAACGTGTCGGTTTCAAAATCTTATATCAGCAAACTAGCATCTGGTAATCTGTCGCCTGCTTCTGATGATGTAAATAAAGTGTTGGTTGAAGTGCTTGGTCCTAAAAGCGGTTTAACTTATGAGGATTTAACCATTGCAAAATACAAAGAGATTATCCCTTTAGAGATTTTAGAAATGCTGAAACGGGCTTGAGAGGGGGACTAGGATGCGATCAAAAGAACAAGTTGTTAAAGACATGAACAAGCAGGGAGTTACTCCAGAAACGATTCAAAAGGAAATTGCAGCCTTAGAAGCTGAGATTTACTCATTTTTTATAAAAGGAGGTCTGCAGCGTGAAGATAGAACGCAAGCTAGAACCTTATGAACAGCAATTTTTAATGCTGTTCTGTGAAGGCATAAGACTGGCGCATCAAAAACGCCAATTCGATAAAGAGGCGAAGACTAATTCTAAAACTGGATAATGAGTCTTCACAAAATTTTTGGAGGAGATACACCATGAACCCAACAGTAGGACGCATCGTGCATTATCACTCAGCAAGTGGTGATCGCCCAGCGATCGTCACACAGGTCAACCAGTCCGGCACGATCATCTTAACGGTGTTTTACACCCATGAAACTCGCGCCGGTTTGGAATGCCGCGAAGGCGAGGATGTAGGCTGCTGGAGCTGGCCGCCGCGAGCATAAATGAGGAGGGATGATGCATGCACAAATCGATTGACAAGCAAGCAGCCAGTGAGCTGCTGCTGGAGCAAATAGGCAACAGTGTGTCGTTACAAGTAAAGCATATGGGTACGATCTTTGCGCGCAGCACCGGCAAACTCACGGACGTGCGCTTTGATGATGGATTGGTCGCGCTGGAGATTGACCGTACAACCATTTATATTGCCGCTGACGCATATGGCATCGTCCACAGAGGATGCTTGCCGCGCTCGTTTTTACAACTCAACGACAAAGTAAGCCGTATTGTTTGCGAGCTTACACCGTTGCAGCAGGCGCTGAGAGGAGTAGTCGGTGGACAAGTCAATCAGTAAGCAGGGGGCAATCACACTACTGCAAACCCACTTGGACGACCGGATTAGCATCAAAGTAAGTCGTGCTGGCGTAACCTTTGCCTGCGCCAACGGGGTGCTGACTGGCACCGATGTGAGCGATCACACGGTGACAATCGAGATTGAGCGCGTAGGTATTCGAGTATATGCAAATGCATATCAGATTACCAGCGATGGAGTAGACGGAAGAGAACGCTTACAGTTCATTGATACGCACACATCAATCATATGCGACATTGCGGTATTGACTCCAAAATTAAGAACGGATGTGATTACATGAATCAACTGGTATATATCGAAAACAACAAGCCTGTAACAGACAGCTTGCAGGTAGCGCTCACATTCGGCAAACGGCATGCGGACGAACTGCGTAGTATTGAACACTCTGGATTTAGTGCCGAGTTCACTGAACGCAATTTTGCGCTGAGTAATTACCGTGATAGCACGGGTCGCCGTCTCCCGAAATACATTATTAGCCAAGACGGATTCTCTATGTTGGCAATGGGCTATACTGGCGCCGCCGCTGTTCGCTTTAAGGAGATGTACATCGCGGAGTTCAACCGAATGGCTGCCAAGTTAAACGGAAACTCTTCTGGCGTGCAGGCGTTGCTACAGGCGACTCAGAACTTGATCGACACCCAAATGGTCATGGCAGAGCGTATGGACGCTGTAGAAAGCAAGGTGGACGCTCAGATCACACTCAATAGCGGACAGCAGAGGGCGCTGCAACAAGCAATCAACAAAAAGGTATGCAGTATCGAACCAATCAGCTCGGAACGCAGGGACTTGTTCCGACAAATTCACAAGGAAGTCAAGGATCGTTGGCAGGTGGCGAGTTACAAAGACGTGCTGCGCCATGAACTGGAGGGTGTTTTGGAATACGTTAAGGCATGGGTACCGGTGCGGAGGATCGAGCTATGACCTACGAGCATCTGGCACGTCTGTGGTTTAACCATCCACTTCAACACGCAATCATCTGCCGGAACATGAAAAAGGTCGCACGCTGGAACGTGCGACCTGATCGGACGGTTAACAAATAAACTACTGAAAATTTAACACGGATCGGAGTCACAGTCAATGTTGATATATGTGATTGTTGGCAATGCAGCTATTTTATGCGGAGCAGCCTGTGTGCTGTATTGGCATCTGGCTAAGGCTTGTAAATAGAAAAGGGGTGCGGTATGCGAGTGTTGCTTTTACGGGATACCCAGTACGCTAACAGAGTTGTAACTGGTAAGGTCGGCGTTTTTATTCGCCACTTAGGGGATGGGATCATTAAGTTTCCAGCTGGCACAATGGCAGAAGTGAACAACGACGGATTCTTGGTAATCGGCGGAGATGTTACTCCATATCGCTTACCAACGGATAAACCCAGATCGTGGGTTGAACTAATTACGCGTGATGAAGCGGACGAAGAACAGCGTTCACTTCACATTGATTTGAACAACTCTTTCGACTACTGCAAGTCGCTAGAGGATCGGGCTAGGGATGCAGAGTATGAAGCACGTGAATGCCGTTCTGAGCTTGAGCAACTGTATTCAGACCTGCTTGGTACACAGGCAAGCATCATACGCATTACAAGCCGTATCACGGCTATGGGGGTGATGCGTAGTGAACGAATGGAGACCCGTACCGAAGCCAGTCCACAAGCGAGTGAAAAAGACTGCCAAGCAGCGGGGCCAGATCATGGCTGAGGTCTACGCTGACGCTCTGGATCGCAGCCAAGGATATTGCGAGCGCTGCGGTAGCCCACAATGGCTTGAATGTGCCCACCTGGTACGGCGCTGGAAGCTCGATGAAACGACAGTTAACGATGTTGCTATGCTCTGCGGACCATCGGTCAACACAGGCACCTGTCATAACTGGGTGGATTACACTGCTGAGGGGCGCAAATGGGCAGAAGGCTTGCGTAATGAGTTTTGGCAACGAGAACGTGAAAGGATGATTACGGATGGCTGAGAAGCGGATGTTAAGCAAAGTTATATCCGTTTCGGAAAAGGTGAACATGCTGCCGGATATTTTCAGCATGCTACTATTCACCTGGATGATTCCGCATGCGGACGATTATGGCCGATTAGCCGGATCTCCGGCTAAAGTGAAGGCACTGGTGGTGCCTATGCTGGAGAAATCAATTCGGGATGTTGAGCAGGCGATACGCCAACTTGAAGAACAAGGAATCATTATTTGGTATGAGGTGGCCGGTGAAAAGGTTATTGAAATTATCGACTTTGCCCGGCATCAAGAAGGCTTAAAAAGCAAACGCAAGTCCAAATTCAACTCGCCTAACAGTCAAATAACGTTAAATAACAGTTATTTATCTGCAAGTGAAAGTGATATTGAGGAAATACTTGTTGACCTGATACAAAATGACGGTTTTATCGAGGGTGATAACATCACTTCGGTGGAACGACAGTTGAGGATTGATAATTCGTATTTGGACATTGTAGCGACAGGGCTATACCGTCGTTACTTATTCGAAATAAAGAGGCAGCGCCTATCGAATGCATCGATTGAACAAATATTAAAATACCGGGGCATGCTAAAAGGAACAGAAGTTGTTTGTACGCTGATCGGTAATGGTTTGGCTTCGAACTTCGATTTGCAGCGTTGTCGCGACGAAAAAATAAACGTCGCTGTGTACGATGATTCACTCAACATGGAATACCCTCTGTTATTTAACGTTAAGTACCGTCATTTACAGTTACTTGCTAATAGAACTGAACTGAAGGGAACTGAACAGAACTTAACAGAAGAGAAAAGAACGGAACAGGAAGATAAAATAACCGGCAGCGCCTATCGTCTTTTTGAAGAAGAGGGATTCGGGACACTCAGCTCCATCATTTCGGATCAGATCGATGACATGGTGAAAACCTACGGAATCCGTTGGTACCAGGAAGCTATGAAGGTATCAGTCGTTGCAGGTAAGCGCTCATTGAATTACGTGAACGGAATTTTGAAAAGCTGGAAGTCGTCTGGTATTGACGATCCTTGGAAGGAGGAAAAGCGGAATGAAGAGTTTAAAGGACGAACTCAAGGGATTCGATCTGGAAGCAATCCGGCGGCGGGCGGAAGCCAAGGCGAATACGCCAAGCTCGACGAGCAACAGCAATGGAAGCCCCGCCGAACTGCCGCGACATGACCGAGGATGCGAAGAGTGCAACTACGAAGGTGGCAAGCTGGTCGAGCGCCTGCGGGAAGGGAGCAATCCACCAGTTAAGGATTGGGTTTGGAAAGAATGTAGCTGTCGACGGGATCACATTAGCCGGATCATGAGTAGCAGTCACATCACGGAAGAGTTCCAACGCAAATCCTTTGACAATTTCGATTGCGACGGGCGCCCAGGGATCGTTACAAACGCATACGAATGCGCCAAAGGATACGCTGAGGACTTCCCAGACATTCGAAACACACCGCAGAACAGCCTAGCATTGCTTGGGCGATCAGGCTGCGGGAAGACGCATCTGACAATAGCAGCATCCAATCAGCTACTGTCACGCGGGGTAGCAGTCGTCTACTTTCCTTGGGTAGAAGGATTCAACGAGTTAAAGAATGATCTATCTCAGCTCGATCAAAGAATCCGGCGATTGCAGCAGGCGGAAGTGTTGTTCATTGATGATATGTTCAAAGGTCGTGCTGAACCGACGGCATTCCAACTGGAGCAACTGTTCGCCATCGTGAACGATCGATACCTGAACAAGCGCCCGATGATTGTCAGCTCAGAACAAACGATTGCCCAGATGTGCGAGTATGACGAAGCGATTGCCAGCCGGATCAATGAAATGTGTCGGGATTACAAAGTCACATTGACTGGTGGACTGGAACTCAACTATAGGCTGCTGACATGATAGATGATTTCGAACTCTACAATCAGGATTGGGACGAATTCATACGGAAAGGACGTGAATCCTATGAGCTTGAAGCAACCGAACAAATGGGATGTGTACGAGTACATGAAGAATCGATTCATGAACACGGGCGACATACCCAGCCGCCAAGAAGTATGTACGCAACTGACTGGCGTTGACCCATCGGAAGCGGACGAGGGAATCATTCACTTTTACGAGATTGTCAAAGGGTGGCCAGCTCATGCGTGATCCGATATTCCAGCAACGGAACTTTTTCACAGTCGCCGACGATAACGGGCAGGAGCTGGGCAGGGTGTATGTGCTAGATCGTGAGCACCTGCCACACCACTCGTCCAACCGGAAGAAAAAGGAACGCATGAAGGCACAGCATCTTCCGCGCAGGAAACGTAAAAACTGATTTTAAATCATATAACAACGAATTGGAGCGATTAAATATGGACTTGAACAAATTGGTAAATAACGCTATGGCAGAAATTCAGGAATCCGGATTTGTAGAACAGGTGGTAAAAAAGCAACTGGAAAGCACGATCTCATCAATCATCAGCGATCTGTTCCGATCCTATGGCACTTTTGGTGAAACGCTGAAAAAGCAAATTGAAGAACAGTTAAATATCGATTTTGGAAATTTGAACATCGCAGGCTATAACCAGCTCGTTTTGAACGCTGTAAAAGAGAAGTTGGATGAAGCTATCCACATTGAAGGCGTTCAAAAAATTAAAGAAGCAATGGACAAAATGCTGGGCGATCCAGTTAAGGAAATCAAACTTTCTGAACTGGTAGAGGTCATGAAGGAAGAAAAAACTGGGTGGGGTAATACGGATCATGATGACGAAGTGACTGTTGATATTGATAACAGAAGCACTCTCAGTTTTATCGGATTGGATGAAGAAGAAGGCAAGGAACGCTTTGAATGCAAATACAGATTTTCCGTTTGTGAAGATGGGTCTATCAATACAATGCAGATCGATGGCAAAGAATTTAATAACAAAATCATCATGGGCGGCCTTCGTGGATTTGAGAAAACTTTGTTCAAAATGTATGCATCCGGCACAAAAATCATCGTTGATGAAGATGACGTAAACACTTACTACTCTGACAGAGAATATTAATAAAAGGACTGGAGTGATTGGATATGAAAGAAGCAAGCATTATCAAGGTCGGTATCGGTGAAGGATTAAGCAAATATCTCTATACGTCAGCTACAGTAGCGGAAGTGTCCATCGAGGCAGACAAGTTACTGCAAAATTCATCCGATCCTGAACAGACTGTTAGTGGTCACTTGTCAGTATTAGATTCGGAGCTTGATTCGCTTTACCTAGCAATCAGTTGTGGCGAGTCGGTAGAAGTAATCCGTGAAGAGTGTACAGCAGCAATCGCACGACTTGTACAGATTTATCAGAAAGCAGGTGATCGGGACGGAGGTGCAAAATGACACCGCCGATTCCACGCCGCAATGAACCCGGATCACCGCCAGGTGAAGTATCAACTTCAAAATGGACGCCAGAGCAAATCGCGGAACATTTGTCTGGTAGTGAAGCGAAGATGAAGAAAGCTGAAAATAAAGGCACTTATGTACTGGTTGATGATGGCAGTCGCAATAAAAAACCAAAAGTCACCCCTGACATGGCAGAATACCTGAAGCTGCGTGCACAAGGCTATAGCCGCGCTTATATCGCAATTGAATGGGGATTGAAGGAAACGAACTTAACAGCCTACTGGATCCGAAAATGGGGGATAGGCACGAAAGAGCTTGAGCATGCCGCAATTAAGAAGTACAAGGAATCCAAAGGACAAGCGGAGCAAACGCCATCTGTAAACGTGGAGTCACCGCCTGCAGCTTCAGACAAGTCAGCATCATCGGATGAAATCGAATGGTTTATACCAGGAGCTAAACCAGTGGCTGCATGTGTAGGGATCATACGCGATGGACTATCAATATCTCGTACAGCACTGAAGTTAATCAGCGATGTAAAACCTGATCATATGAGTGTAGGTTTGTGTGCTGATGGTTTGATTCTGAAATTATCGCCAGCTGGCATGAAATTAGCTACAGGGAAAGCAGGCGGTGCGCAGATCAATAGCAGAGCTTTAGCTCGTTGGATTGAATCTAAAAAGATCAAAGCCCAGCGATACGAAGCATTACGGCATGCACCAGGCGAACTGTTAATTAAGGTGGAGTATGAATAATACGTTTTATACTCACTTCACCCGAGAGCATGCAGAAAGAGCGCTACCAGACTTGCGCGAAATTCTCCAAGGCGACCGAAAGCATGTCAATCTGCTTAAAAGACAAATTGAGGACATCCAAGACAAGTTCCTCAAACGCCGCAAACAGACTTATACAGAGAATGATCTGGAGTATTTCCAAATTATTTTAAATGAATCGCTATTACCAAGCCTGAAGAATCTCGAACAGGCAGTCTATGAAGTTCAGTTAATGGCAAATGGATATACATGGGAGCAAGTTGTCGCGCAGCGTGAAAAAACTCCAGAAGATGAACCAGAACTTACTCTATTTTGAAAGGATGATCTGCATGGAATGGATCAAATACCAATGTGAAGAATGCAACCGGCGTTTTTCTGTAGAGGAAGAACCGTCGGATCGGCTCGATGAACCTGGGTGTCCTGAGTGTGGTGTAACAAATTGTATAGAGCTGGAGGACTGAATATGCAAGAAATCATCGTAGACAATTTTGCAGGTGGGGGCGGCGCCAGTACCGGTATCGAGCTTGCCACCGGACGAAGCGTAGATATAGCAATTAACCATGACCCAGCAGCGATCGCAATGCATCGGGCTAACCACCCTGATACGGAGCATTACTGCGAGTCGGTTTGGGATATAGATCCACGGGAAGTTGTGAAGGGACGACCGGTTGGACTGGTCTGGCTCAGTCCAGACTGCAAGCACTTTAGCAAAGCTAAGGGTGGTAAGCCTGTTGAAAAAGGCATTCGCGGTCTGGCGTGGGTAGCTATTCGTTGGGCGGCTACCGTTAAGCCAAGAGTGATCATGCTAGAGAATGTAGAGGAGTTCAAGACGTGGGGGCCGTTGATGAAAGACGGATACCCTGACCCGGCACAGAAAGGTCGCACGTTCAATTCATTCGTCAATGCATTGAAAAGACAGGGTTATGAAGTACAAACCAAGGAGCTTCGCGCCTGCGATTATGGCGCACCGACAATTCGCAAACGCCTGTTCATGGTAGCTAGGTGTGACAACCAACCGATCACATGGCCAGAGCCGACGCACGGTGCGCCCGATAGTCCAGAAGTGTTATCAGGCAAGCTCCAGCCGTGGCGTACAGCAGCAGAGATTATCGACTGGGATATCCCAGCGCCGAGCATATTTGAACGGAAACGGCCATTGGCTGAAAACACGCTACGCCGGATTGCACGGGGTATTCAGCGCTTCGTAGTGGATAGTCCGAATCCTTTTGTGATGCGAGTCAATTTCAGTGGTTCCAATCATCATTATTGTGATTCGATAGACGAACCACTTAAAACCATCACATCTAAAAATGGATGGGGAATCGTAACGCCGTATATTGCTCGGATTGGACAGACAGGATTTGGCGGCGACAGGCTACAGTACAAGGCGACTGATCCACTTACAACTATCACGACCAAAGCTGAGCATATGCTTATCACACCTGTACTGGGAGTCAATACAAGTGGTCATCCAGGTGGCTCGGTAGACGATCCGTTAAAGACAGTAACGACTGGCGGTCATCACATGTTAATTGCGCCTATGTTGACTCAGTACCATACAGAGACAGATTCAAACTCAGTTAGAGGTCAAACGGTCGACCAACCAATACTGACACTTGATACATCTAATCGTTACGGCTTAGTCGCTGCTTTTCTGGCAAAACATTACGGAGGCAATTACACCGGTGCAGGCACGGAGCTGACTGATCCGCTCAGTACGGTTACCACAGTTGATCATAATGCATTGGTCACAAGCCATCTCGTTAAGCTACGCGGAACCTGCGCGGATGGGCAGCCAGTGACAGACCCGATGCCAACTATTACAGCAGGCGGCTTACATGTTGGTGAGGTGAGAGCCTTCCTGCTCAAGTACTATGGCAGCGCGGATAATGGACAACAGCTCAACGAACCGCTGCACACCGTCACTACAAAAGACCGGTTCGGATTGGTAACAGTTGAGGGTGTTGATTACCAGATCGTTGATATCGGTATGCGTATGCTGGAGCCGCATGAATTATTCGCGGCGCAAGGCTTCCCTGCCAACTACATCATTGACATGGATGCAGATGGGAAGCGTTACGCAAAGAGTGCGCAGGTCGCTCGTTGCGGAAATGCCGTACCGCCGCCATTTGCACAGGCATTGGTACGCGCGAATCTGCCAGAGCTATGTACCGGATCGGGCAATCAGTTAACGGTGGAGCGATACAAGGAAGCAGTTGGACAGGTGGAATTTAGTATCTAGTACACGAAAAATTAAAAACCTGATAAATTCACAAAAATGAATAATAAAGGGCTGGAACAAAGATGCACAAAGTCCCAGCCCATCATTTAGCGGTATTCCGCATAAAGGAGAGATAGACATGAACCATGTAGCGAAGAAGCCGCTCAAAGCGTACCGTGTATTCCAGTGTTCGCCCTGGGGTCATGGAGACGAAGTGAAGTATTATCAATGTCCCATCCAAGCTGAAAAAGACTTCTGGGAACGCATGAGAAAAGGCATAACCAGTAAAAACCTTCCCACTGTCGAAGATGTTTGTGACGACAAGGTAAAACCGTGGTCAGTTAAATTTAATAGTTCATCCTTATTTAGCGGAGTTTGCAAGGCGGTGGGCGTTATCCATTATTGGGATAGATGTAGCTATGAATACGACGAATGGGACATCAATTGTTATGAAATAGTAATTGATGAAATATCCATCGCTTAATCAATCACATACAGGCTGGGCATTCCCAGCCTATGGAGGGATAACATGAAGATCGGAACAATCAGCAGTAGCGAGTCGGAAAAGTGCATCGTATGTGGTCGTCAAACGGCTGATCGCAAAGTGTATCACCAGTCCGGCATACAAGTAGTCATACCAGCCTGCCACATCGCTCGTGACTGCTTCGACAAAGCGGATGTTAAGCGTATGTTGGCGGATATTAGGTATTTAAAAAATGAAGCTGAATACCAACGTATCCGTGCTGAAGCAGCAGAGCAAGAACGGGATAAGCTGCTGGCTATCGTGCAAGGAGTCTACGGAGCGGCACTCAATGACGTAAACAGATGGGAAGGCGGTATGACAGTAGGTACACCAGTATTTCAAGATCGAGTGTTCGTAAAACATCTGGTGAGAGACTTACAACCGTTCATCTTCGCAGAAGGGAGCAAACCAGATGGGGAATGACATCCATCGACTCAAGTTGGTACAGCCGTATTTTGATGAGGTAGTCTCCGGAGCTAAGACCTTTGAAGTCCGGGTAAACGATCGGGATTACAAAGTCGGGGACGTTTTGGATCTGTTGGAATACGATCCAGAAACTACGTGGCTGACAGATCGCTCCATACGAGTACGTGTAACCTATATCCTTGATAATCCGCGGTATGTACTGCCCGGCATGGTGATTATGGCAATCGAACTTGAAGGTGGTGCTACAGATGCGCCAGAGTGAGTACCCTGCAATGCGCCAACAGTTCTTTCGCCGCTCTTTAGATGGAGCCGCTATGGTCGCTGAAGGTGTGCTATTCGCTCAATACAAAGGACACAACGTCTTTCTGGATGATAGAGGTAATCTCACACATGCACGTAGCGGATATCGTCTAAAGATCGATCCAGCAAAAGGCGCAGTACATGTAGAGCAATATGTAGCTGACAACATGGATAAAATCATTGCACGTATGAAGCGCATGCCTAGATTAAACTGGCGCAGACCATGGCCTACACCAAAGTTAGGAGGTAGTAATACATGATTACACGTAAACAACAAGCAGAGGCTGCGGCAGCCTTCAACGAGTCTCAAATGGCTAGGATGCGTGAACGCACACTTGGAAAGCAAGAGACTGTTACAGCTCGTACAGAGTGGGTATGGACACAGGAAGCACAGCGTCGTAATCCAAGCAGGCAAAAAGCTGGGGAACCTGTATGGCCGCAATGGCGTACCGTGATCCCGAAATTTAACGTTGATCAGGGATTAGTAGTTGATAAGTCGGAATTCGGAGATACTAAAGAAGGCCAAGCGGATCTATTCGAGTATTTGTAAAAGAAAGGGAGAAGGCGATGGAGCAAATGCAGTGGCTACCCGAAGCGAACCCAGATGAATACCTTGCAGCTCGATCGCTGCTACGGCGGTATAAATATATGAAAAAAGCTGTTACGGGCCTACAGCAAATGGGAACATTAACATTAAAACAGCAATGCAAACTCCGGGAGTACGCAGACAAGGTAGCCAACATGGAACTGGCCGTATCGCTGATCCTAGACCCAGAGGTTCGCGATATTACAGATCACGTATTTTTACAGGGGAACAATAGACAAACAGCCATCTATAAGCTAAGATGGCACACAGAGCGCACAGTAGACCGGAGAATAAGGCGTGGTGTTATATCGGTTGCTAACACACTCAAGGACTGGGGGATCATATGAGCTTACCAGAGATTATTATAGTCTCGTCCGTCTGGATCGCTGGTATCATCTTAATCATTGGAGCGTTCATACTATTTAAGTAATTGGTGTCTGTATATTGTCTGTAAGAGGACGGCACAGCGTCTGTATAATGGGGCTACACTATCACTATAGGAACTGATGTTCCGGGTGAAGGTGTAGCCCCTTACCACTACACTACTCAGACACGATGAATGACCGAGCTTCCGGCAGATGATATGTACAAATGTCATGGCGGACTCATAGCGTAACTGGTCTAAGCGCGGCGCTATTATGAGGCCAATGACGCGGCGTTGTGTGCGTGGGGAAGTGAGGTAAGATCACTCACATGTATACCAATTAACCCGCCAAGCTGGGCGGTATAAAAATGCAGTAGATATGATGAGAAGGCGTGTCGCTTCGGCGGTGCGCCTTTTTTTTGTGTGCCTGCATCAAGATACGATGCAGGCTTACATACCATAGAAAGGAGGGATATATCATGGCAATTGCATATCTGGATAAAGAACATGTATTGCATGTAATTGATGACAAAAATGCTGCGGCGCGTGAAGCGTCAGGCAAACTGGCAGAAACGGATATTGATCATCTGGGCGGCTATCCAGTAGTGGACGGCAAAGATGTGATCTATTACGCAGATACCAATAAAGCGTATGTCGACGGTAATAAATCAGACGGCAAAGAAATTTCGATACCGGACGCGATCCGTGCACTGCTGGATCAGCTCAAGTAATTACAAATAACACTTTTCGACTGACCGGTACGCCGGTCTTTTATGATGATGGTAGCCAAATTGGTAAGGCGGCCCTAAACGGGTGCTTGTTGGTTCGAGTCCAACCCATTGTCAACTGCGCGCAACAACAATATTTACGCAACATTAGAGTAAGCTACAGCAGTTATGCAGACGTGTGTGCTGCTGTGCATCTATATCTGTCTGTATAGCTCAGCTCGGTAGAGCAATTGCGACGGCATGGCGCGCTGGTTCGAATCCAGCTACAGGCATTTTAAACAAACTGAGAGGATGAAGAATAGGAACAATGACTTAAACTCGGTATTCCACTATATGGGTATATTGCATTATGATGGGTGAGTAGTTAAATACTTATCTGGAGGGATCCAAATGAATTTGAAGTCGAAGGTAATAACAGCGCAAAAACCAGAAGAATTAGAACAGAAATTAAATCAATTTCTCATCAATTTTCCGTCAGTAACAAGTAGAACTAATATTAATCAACACAAGATGCATGATGTTAAGTATCTATTCGTTGATGGCGTGTATACAGCAATAGTTATTTATGATTAAGTTTAGTAATTATAATTAAGTCGCTCCTAGTGGGCGGCTTTTTTATTTTAGATCGAGAGGAGAACTATTATGGAATTTGGCGAAGCAATCAAGGCATTGAAAGAAGGTGAGAAAGTAGCTCGTGAAGGCTGGAATGGTAAAGGAATGTGGATTGTGCTTATGCCAGCATTGCAATTACCACCGCATTCTACACAAGAGCCGAGTGCAAAGGTAAACGATCGCACAGCCAAACATATCGGTGTAGATACTCCTCTGGATTCGCAGCCATATATCGCTATGTGGACGGCGACGCAGCAATGGCAACCTGGTTGGTTAGCGTCACAAGCAGACATGCTGGCAGATGATTGGGTGACCGTATAATAAATCTAATTTGATTAGGGGGCGAGAGGAATGCCAAGCGCGAATATCGCAGGTCACATGTATAACATTAACGAATCCGGTATCGTAATCACTAAACAGGAAAGTGTATGTAAATTTATCTCGTGGCGCCGGATTGACTGTGTAGATTATACAGAAGAAGCGGTCTTATTCGCTAAATTGCTTCGTAATCATATAAAGAAATAATTGTTTAAGTAAATAGATTTAACGAGATATACATCATTGACTAGGGCGTATGTGCGCGCCAAACAGATTATAGTAACTCTTACATCGGTGACGGTGGGCGGTACGTTTAAAGTCAGTTGGGTGAAACTGAACTACCGATTTCTGGTATCCGAATTGATTATGAAACAGGATCAGTTGCAGACATTAATGAAATATGGGGGTTTGATTTACCTAGATCGACTCATTTTACGGCGAAAGTAACGGTTGTATCTGGTGGTAATGTATCCGTAAGAGAGGGATAGTAGTCGTGCTGAACGCAAATATTGTAGATCACATCGGTAGCAAAGTAACCGTTTGGACAAAAGACGGTAATGCTGCTGAGAATCGGCAGCTCCATACGGTAGATGAATTCGGTCTCGTGATTTCCAATCAAGATGGCAAACGTACATTTATTCCGTGGTGCCAGATCAAGTATGTCGATTATGTAGATGAAGAAAATGCACAATTCACTCTTGATGCAGCGGAAGCCGTTGCTCACGCTGAATCGCTTCGTGATTTTACAAAGAAAGAATTGTTCGAAGAACTAAAATGCAGAACGCATAGATTTAATGAGATCGTTGAAGTCGGAAAGGATTTTAATTTTTCAGTACGTTACCGAAGCAAAGATGGTCATCTCGAAGGCGGTAAGGACAATCTTTCTGGTCCGGCGACGATATTCATTCACAAACACTAGTTTTTAAAAAGATTAAGACCCCGGGGGTGGTGATCATGTAGTGGGTAGACAGAGAGACCCGAAGCGGAACGAAGCTTTTGAAATTTATCAATCCAGTAATGGTGAAATCAATTTAGTTGATATAGCATCTCGACTTGGAGTATCTGCCGGCACAGTGCGCGGATGGAAGGCGAAGGACAACTGGGAGGACAGATTGAATAGTTCTCCTGCTTTGAATTCAAAGAAACGTAATGCCAAAGCGAATATGGAACGTTCCAAAAATACGGAGCGCTCCAAAAAGAAACAGAGCGTTCCTGAAAGGCGGAAGCCGCCGCCTATATCAGAACCTGAGTATGAGCCACCTGATATGCCGGATGAAAGTGGTCTAACAACGAAGCAACGTATGTTTATTTTAGAATATTTACGGGATTTTAATGCGACACGCGCAGCAATCGCTGCAGGGTACAGTAAAAAAACTGCCCATGTAACGGGCTGGGACAACTTAAGGAATCCTAAAATCAAGCAGGAAATCGATAAAGTGAAAGATGACTTGGTGGATAGTTTAGGATTAAGTGTGCAGCGTATCATCATGGAATACATGAAAATCGCATTTGCTGATATATCTGACTATGTAACATTCGGTCAAAAAGAAGTTCCTGTAATGGGGATGTTCGGTCCAGTTCAGGATGAAGATGGCAATCCAATGATGCAAGACGTCAACTATGTCGAGTTCAAAGAATCAGACGAAATCGACGGAACTGTCGTCTCTCAGGTGAAGATGGGTAAGGACGGGGCGAGTATTAAGCTCTACGATAAGCTGGCTGCTCTTAAGCAGCTTGAAAAGTATACAACTTTCCTGACCGAAACTCAGAAAATTCAACTGGAGAAAGCACGACTAGAAGTTGCTAAGCTGCGCGGTGACGATCTCACTGATGAGGATAGCGACGATGGCTTCATGGAAGCATTGGGCGGTATAGCCGCCGAGGTATGGCCGGATGAGGATTAAGCGACCAAAGTTCAACTGGCGACCCTTCAGCCATAAACAAAAGCAAATACTCACCTGGTGGAATGAGAATTCTGCCGTAAAAGACAAAGAGGGAATTATCGCAGACGGCGCAATCCGTAGCGGTAAGACTGTATCGATGTCTTTTTCTTATGTCATGTGGGCAATGGAGACGTTCAGAGGACAAAACTTCGGGATGGCTGGTAAAACGATCGGTAGCTTCCGCCGTAACGTGTTGTTCTGGCTCAAACTCATGCTGGTTAGCCGTGGATACAAAGTTAAGGATGCGCGCGCCGACAATATGGTCACTGTTACTAAAAAAGGCGTAGAGAACTATTTCTACATCTTCGGCGGTAAAGATGAGCGATCGCAGGACTTAATTCAGGGTATCACGCTGGCGGGAATGTTCTTTGATGAGGTTGCACTTATGCCTGCTTCATTCGTTAACCAGGCGACTGGTCGCTGCTCAGTGGACGGATCGAAGTTTTGGTTCAACTGCAACCCAGACGGACCGTATCATTGGTTCAAAACGGAATGGATCGATAAGGTCAAAGAAAAGCAACTGCTGCATCTTCATTTCACCATGGATGACAATTTGTCATTGTCGGAACGCATCAAAGAACGTTACCGCTCGATGTATAGTGGTGTGTTCTATAAGCGTTACATCCTGGGTTTGTGGGCGATGGCAGAAGGCGTTATATACGACATGTTTGACGAGGTTCAAAATGTCATCCAGACCGGTATGTTGCCGACCTCTTTCCCAAAATATTATGTAGGGGTCGACTACGGCCATACCAACGCAACGGTATTCCTACTATTTGGGCAACTCGACAATAAGCTGTACCTAATCAAGGAATACTATCACAGCGGTGCCGATGCATCTGGTGAAGCCCGCGCACCGAGTGATTATGCTCGTGATTTTGTCGAGTTTATTGCTGGATTTGATGTGAAAAAGATATTTATTGACCCATCTGCAAAAGGATTCATCACGGAATTGAAAAAAATGGGCGTCCGCCGGATCGAAGAAGCGGACAACGCTGTATTGCCGGGTATTGAATCTGTGGCGGTTGCCCTGAAAGAACAGCAACTCTTTGTATCTGCGCTCTGTACTGAGACGATCAAAGAGTTTTTTAGCTATATATGGGATGTAAAAGCATCGCAGCGCGGTGATGATAAGCCCATCAAACAGAATGACCACGCAATGGATGCGCTTCGTTACGTCATTTATAACCTGCTGGGCAAACCACGTCGTTCCAAATTCATTGTGTGAGGGGGTGAACATTTTTGGAGGAAACACAGGTACAACCAGCCAAGAAAGCCAAATCCGCCGTTATATTGCCTACTGCTGGTAATGGCATTGGTGGTACACGGTCCAAACCGACACTGCTGTCATTTGCCACATTGAGGAATATGTCCAAAGTACCTGCGATAGCGGCAATCATCAATACAAGACTCAATCAGGTTGCTCGGTTTGCTCGTAGACCGCGATTTGAGGGAGATATGGGGTTCCGTATTGGATTCAAGAACCCACAGCAGAAGATGAGCAAGGCGGCTCAGCAACGAGCATTCCAATTAGAGGAGTTGTTCTTGCGAACAGGCAACTGGGACAATCCGCAACGCACAGATAACTTTGATCAGTTCTTACGTAGGATCGTCCGTGATAGCTTGACTTTGGATGCGATGGCATGGGAAAACGTATTGACTCGTCGTGGGGATATTACGGATCTGTTTGCTGTGGATGCTGCTACTATCGAGCTTTTACCGATTGCTCCTGCTTCAGAGGCTTTCACGCCGCCAGATTACCAGGCAATGACCAGTTATAACGAACCTGATCCAATCGCCTTTATCCAGCGAGTAGAGGGACGTGTAGCAGCTGAATACAGTCGTAAGGAACTGGCGTACAGTATTCGCAATCCGCGTACTGATATCGAGTTCGCTGATTTTGGCATGAGTGAGCTGGAAAATCTGGTTGAGATTGTGACCGGTATTATCAACGGTGTGCGGTACAACACTTCCTATTTCTCGTACAACAGCCTGCCGCAAGGTGTGTTGGAGTTTGTCGGTAAGTATGAAGAAGAAGACTTCGAAGCATTTGAACGTCACTGGAAGGCATTGACGAGCGGTGCGCAGGGGAAATGGGCAGTACCGCTCATGGGCATGGAAGAAGGTAACGGCTTCAAGTTTACACCGTTCAAGTCCAGTAACCAGGATATGCAGTTCAATGAGTTTCTGGAGTTCCTATTCAATATCAGTTGCGCGGTATATCAGATCGATCCGAACGAAGTTGGCTTCAAGTCATGGACTAGTAGTTCCGGTATGTCGCAGTCGGATAATACGAAAGTGAAAATCGACAGTAGTATGGATAAAGGCTTTATGCCGCTAATGCACTTTTTATCTAATTCCTTCAATCAAAATATTCTGGATATTATCGCGCCGGAGTTCGCCTTCTACTGGACAGGGTTGGATGACGAGGAAGAGGAACGTAAGGCGCAGCGGCTGAAGGATGATATCGAAATGGGGATTGTTACCGTTGCTGAAGTGCGGCAACAGCGTGGCTTGCCTGTACCAGAAGATGCGGCATGGATGCGTGCGCCAGCCAACCCAGTGCTGATACAAGCCTATATGGCTTCTGTACAGCCGAATAACAGTGACAATGAGGACCCGGAAGAAGATGATCCGCAGGATATAGGAAAGGAGGAAGCCGAAGATGACGAGGAAACGGAAACGATTGAGAAATCGCTGGAAATCGTTGTTTCTTGGGCTGATTACTGATGCCAAAAGTCAACATTCAGCTACCGCCCGAACTCCGTTCCTTTTCCGATGACGATAAGCTGCAGGTGATTGAAGAAATCCGTAAGGCGCTGAATGTATCGAAGCCAAAGCCTGATGTACACGACGGACGCAGTATGTGGGAACCCTCAGATGATTCACTCATCGCTCAGCTTGAAGATGGCTTTTACATGGAGTTGGACGAAGCTGCACGGCAAGTCAATGCCGAAACGGTTGCGCTACTAGACCTGCCAGACGACCAGCTGCAGAAATCGGGCAAGATAGATCGCTTCAAAGCGTTAGTTAAAAAGTTTCGTGATAGATTTTCTGCTCTCAAGAATAAATTCAAGCGCAAAAGTGCGGCGGATATACTCCAAAAAGTAGATGATTTGTGGCGACAGCGGCTGGGCACACTAAGCCGTCTAGCAGAAAAGTATATTGTGCGTTCTACTCTGGCGGCTAGGCTTCGTATTGAAGCGGAAGATCATGATATAGAGCTACCGGATGATATCGTCGACAAGCTGCCGGTGACGATCAAGGCTGCGCAGAAAGATCCGTTCCCATTTACTTTATGGGATAAGCAGGAACAGATTGAACTCGTTACTTTATCACCGGCAGAACTATCTGCTATGGAGTATGCGGTACTGAGTGCAGCTGAAAAGATCAATCAAATATCGGATAGTCATCGGGCAGGTGTTAAAAATCTGGTGATCCAATCTATAAAGGAGCGCTGGGGAGCAGATAAACTCTCTCAAGCGCTTTTTGACGCGTACAGCACACAGAACCGCGACTGGCGTCGGGTGGCTATCACTGAGCTGGCTATGGCTACTAATGACGCTTATATCGCAGGTCTGCAAGAAGGCGATGAGGTCAAAGTACCGATCGTTCCAGGAGCCTGCAAGCACTGTCAGCGTCTGCTGGAAGGAAAGACATTCACTGTATCAGCCACACCGCATGAAGATGGCAATAAGTATGTTTGGGCAGGGAAAAGTAATATCGGGCGAACGGTAGCAAATTGGTGGGCTTGCAGTCCTCTACATCCGCATTGTCGGCATAGATGGATTAGATCATTCCATAAAGGAGGTGAGAAGAAAAATGATTAAAGGCGATTCATTCCGATTATTCGTTCCGCTTGAAAAGTCTATTGATATGGACGGAGCTGGCGACTACATCGTCGAAGGCGTCATGTCGTCGGATGATACAGACGAGCAAAACGATAGTATCACTCCTGCGGGAATGGACACTTCTTACTTCCTGGATAAGGGCTGGATCAAATGGGAGCATGGAAATACCCCGGATCAGTTCATTGGCGAGCCGCTGGACGTCCGGATCGGGGAGTTTCAACATCCAGTCACGCAAAAATCTATCAATGGTGTCTACCTTAAGGGCAAACTGTATGCCAATCGCAATTTAACCATGCAGGCAGTTGTTGCAATGGAAGATTTGCAAAAGTCTCAAAGTAGTCGTCGTGTCGGTTGGAGTATTGAAGGCGGCGTTGTAGAGCGCTGCAAACAAACCGGAAAAATTCTTAAATCTGTTTTGCGTAACGTAGTGTTGACTATGAACCCAGTCAATACTGTGACATACGCGGAACTGGTAAAATCATTTAATCAAGGAGATGAAACGTATATGACAACTAACAATCAAGATCCACAAGGGCAAGA
Organism: Paenibacillus hunanensis; assembly: GCF_014645615.1. Lineage (GTDB taxonomy): Bacteria > Bacillota > Bacilli > Paenibacillales > Paenibacillaceae > Saccharibacillus > Saccharibacillus hunanensis. The sequence goes on from NZ_BMMB01000004.1 coordinate 320,008, forward strand.
GAGTAACGACATCACGGTCGCATTGGCTGGCTTGTCTAAGTCAATGACGCAAATTATCAAACAAAATGGCGAAACACAAGAGCTGGTGAAATCTCTTACGGCAGAAAATTCGACTCTGAAGACAGAGGTCGAGGAGCTGCGTAAGTCGCTGGATCAGCCGCAGGGTCGCAAAAGCTATACGAGTCAACGCGACCCTAAAAGCTTCACGCGTCCACAAGACGGCGACCAAAAAACACACAAAGAAATCTTGGAAGTTCTGGAAAAGTCGTTTGAAGAAGGTGAGCTGGGAGCTAACGAAGTCATTCGTTTTGAATCCGGTACTCCGCTGAGCAAACTGTCCTTGCCAGCGTCTGTAAAAGAAAAACTCGGGGTATAAGAAGGAGGATAACTAGATGGGCAATCTGCAAAACATGACAGACGGCTTTAACGGAATGACGCAGCTAGAGCTTGAAGAGCTGCAAAAGGCAATGGGTACCGGTACACCTGGTGCCGCTTATGGTGAGGGTATCTATGGTGATATGTCAGCCATCCGTCCACAATCGCTGGAAACTACCCTCCGCGTAGTAACTGCAAAAGAAGAGCATTTGGCTCTGTGGCGCCGGATCGGTAAGAAAGACGCGAATAGCACAGTCGAAGAGTTCAACGTACTGGACAGCTACGGTAACGACGGAGATCCGTTTATCGTAGAGGGTGGACGTCCACAAGAACGCAACAGTAACTATGAACGTCAGGCTTCGTTGGTCAAATTTATGGGCGTTACTCGTGGCGTGACTATGCCTATGCAATTTGCACAAACTGTAGGTGTAGGCGATGCAATGGCAGCTGAGACGAGAAACGGAACCATGTGGTTGCTGCAGCAAATCGAAAAAAGTCTGTTCTTCGGTGACAGTTCTAAAAATCCGCTTGCATTCGATGGCGTGCTGGCGCAAGTAAGAAAATTCGTTAAGGGTAAGTCGTTCGAACGCGAGCATATCATTGATATGCGCGGTCAACCGCTGACGGAATCTATTCTGGAAGATGCAGCTACTATTATTTCTGATAACTATGGCGGTGCAACGCTGGAATTGTACCTGACTAATCAGGTGCACAAAGACTTTTCCAAGCTGTTCACTGGACCAACGGGTCGCCAGCGCGTAATTGAAATTGGTAGTAACGTGCGTATGGGTCAACCTGTGCGTGGCTATGCAGCCAATTCAGCCAATATTGATTTCATTCCTGATCGATTCCTCAAGCCAGAAGGGCCGCCGAAACAAATTTCTCAGCAGGGGGCACCGGCAGTACCAGCATCGGCTACTATCGAAGCTGTAGCTGATACGGGCTCTCGTCTGGATGCAGGCACTTACTTCTATTTTGTATCAGCTAAAGGCACAAAAGGCGAATCCGCTACTGTAGCAACGGGTTCTGTCGCAACAACCGCTAAACAGAAAGTGAATATCACAATTCCGCGCGTAGTGAATGGCGATCCCTCTCTGTCTGCTACAACATACAAGATTTACCGCGGTGTAAGCAGTGATGTAGCGGCAGCTCAGTTCCTTGCGGAAGTACCGGATGCAGGTAGCGGTACAACTCAGGTACTTGTAGACAACGGTGACGATCTACCAGGCTGCGAGTATGCATTCTTGATTGATAACGATCCAGACGATGTACTGGCATTCAAAAAGCTGGCCGATCTGATGCGTGTACCACTTGGTCTGACGGATACAACCAGCAGATTCATGATCTTGCTGTTTGGTATGGCTCAGGTATATAATCCACGCCGTATTGTAGTGTTCAAAAACGTCGGCAAGTTGGGCACAAACAGCAACCGTGAACTATTTGATCCATCCTACGGAGCAGGATCGTTCGGTACATTTAAACCAGTAGCAGAATAAGAGAGATCGTTAACTCATAACGGTCTCTTTTTTATTGCCTGAAAGGAGATAATAAGACCATGAAGATCAAAAAAACGAGCGGGGAATACCCGCTCACTATTACTACTTCTGCAGGATCAGTCGAATTCGATGAAAAAGGAATTGCAGAAGTGGATGAAGAAGCTGCCGAACTGCTGTTGAGTATTCCTGGATACGAAGCGGTAAAGGATAACACGAAGAAACCAGAAACGCCTAAAGCGACAGATGATGACAGCAAGCCCAAATCTGATTCTGTCGACGCAAAGAAGGTAGATGCAGACTCTGATCAAAAGAAAGAGGCAGCGACTGCATCCAAACCAGCGGATGCTACTACTAAAAAAACAGCTGAATCTAAGTAATGGATATTATTCCTTACTATCTGACGGAAATAGACGAATCGACTGGTGAGCTGGTTATCACATCTCCGGTTGGTTTACCTACTCCGGCAGAGATACGGAGCCGCTGGACATATGGTTTAAGTCTGGCAAATGCTGCTGGAGTAACGATGGATGACCGGGACATACTCGGCTTCCTGATGACAGCAGTTAAAGAGGTAGAACGCAGGTTAGGCATTTTGCTGAAGCCTACAATTATTGCGTGTAACCCCGATGACCGCGGCCTGATTCAGGGAGTTGATTATGAACTGGAAGAGCAGCCATATGATTACGATGTACAGCGGTGGCAGTCATATGGCTTCCTCCAACTGCGCCAGCGATATGCCAGTCAGGTGACTATGTTCAAGCTAGTGAGCTATGCAGGACAGCTTACAGTCGACTTTATGCGGTACCCTGAGTGGATCAAACTTAACAAGAAGGCATCGCATCTACAAATTGTTAATCGTGGCGGAAACGGCATGACGGCAGGTGTTGGTTATGGAATGGGTTATAGCGCAACACCGTTCGCTGCCGGACTGCTATCACGTACGCCGCAAGTATTCCATATTGATTATGTAGCAGGTTTGTCACCGGGGCAGCTCACAGAAGATATTCGATCTGTAGTTGCCAAGATGGCGGCAGTGGACGTGCTTGGTGTGGCTGGAGACTCTACGTTAGCTGGTATGGCAGGATACTCATTGTCCATCGATGGAATCAGCGAAAGCTTCCAGTCGACTGCTAGTGCTATGTACGGTACGTACTCGGCACACATCAACCAAATGCAAACGGAGATTGCCGCTTTCTTCGATCCGAAAATCGGTGGAGCGCGCACCAAAATGCGTGGCTTCACGATGGGAGGCATCTAATGGGATTCGGTAATGGTATTAAGGCGCATGCAAATCGGTTTGAAGATGTATTGGCAAAACACGGACGCGATGTGCTTTGGCAGGAATCTAATCGTTGTTCCTGCTTTAATGTAGACAGCGGGCAGCCACGATATGATTGTAAGGCGTGCGGTGGCACTGGATTTGTATACGAGCTACCTATAGCTGGACGTCCGGCTATTCAGAATGTAATGACCAATAAGGAATACCTGGCCTATACGGGGATGTTTGAAGTGGGAGACATTTTGATGACGGTACCAGCGAACACGATGGAGCGTAAATCAGATGGCACGTTCAATCCTGCGATCCGCGAGCCGGTAAAAATGTATAATATCGGTTTTGGCGATATCGTCACTTTGATTGACGATGAGGTCAAAACGTCTGAGGTGTTGATCCGCGGCGAACCGTTGAACAATCGTCCAGCGGACACACTGCTCAATCCTAAAGTAACTCGGGTGTTATCGATCCGCATGCATGATCCGCTTACAGGGGCAACAACCTTGTATGATGCAGACGATTATACAGCTACTGGAGCGACCATTGAATGGTTCGATGGTGCAGGACCACCAGAAGGTGAACAATACACAGTGACATATATGCATCGCTCGGTATACACCGTATATGCTGTATTGCCGCGGCCAAGGCATCAAGACGGGCAGGAACTACCGCGTACCGTGGTGCTGCGGTATTATCCGGGAGGTGTACTGCATGAGTCGATTATCTGTCGAAATTCAGCTACCTGAGTTTGATTCTGTACTGGAGCGGCTGGGCAAAGGCAACAAGTTACCTTATACGGAAGCCGCTGTACGAGAAGCCGCACATCTGCTGCAATCTACTTGGGTAGAATATGCATCCGGCGTAAATGTGAGTTACAGCGGCGGTACGTTCCGCGTAGGCATCCAGACTGGTGATTATGTACGCAGTATCCAAAACGGTTTGCGGTTTCCTGACTCGATGACTGGTGAGGTGTTCAGTACATCTTCACATGGCGAGTCCATCGAAAGTGGACAAGATTCCAGAGACCTGAAACCTAAGCTACTGGCATCACCGAAAGCCAAGACAGGAAAAAACGGTAAAAAGTATATTACAGTTCCTTTTCGGCATGGAGCGCCCGGGGCAGCCAACAACGCAATGCCTGGTCATATCTATGATCAAGCACGCAGGCTAACGTTCAGCCGTGTCTCTTCCAATTTACCGACTCGTACCTATGATCGGGGAGGGCGGATCAAAGAGGACAATACAGGACAGCGTAGTCAGGCTGGTGCGCATCCAGGTGCGGGGAATAGCTGGAAAGCTGGACCATATCAAGGTATGGTACGGATGAATAAGCAAGGGCAAACGCAGTATATGACGTTCCGCCGCTTGTCTGAAAACTCTCCAGCAGCAGCTTGGCGTCGCCCGCCGACAAAACCGAAGCCGATCCGCAATGCCGTGATTGAGAATACCCGTGATCAGATCGAAGAAATGATTTCTCAGGGATTCCAGCAAGACATGGCAGCGACAGGGTTAGGAGGCAATTGATAAATGGATTTCAAAAGCATAGATATGAAAGAGCAACTACTGCAATTTTTGAAGCAGTCTTTTCGTGCTGCGCAAATCAAGATGACAGTGCTCAAGTCAGATCCGCAGACCTCCGGTGAGTTGCCCTGTATTGGCATTAATCGGGTATCAGACAGCGAAATCAATCATACTTTGGGTGAATATGCTGGCGATACGTTCGATGAGGATGAAATGGAATATAGCGAGCTGTATGGTGCTGTATTCCAAGAATCCATGGAAGTACGGATCTGGCATAATAACGCCGATGAACGGGAGCGTATCTACCGCTTGCTTAAAGCGCTCATTATTCAGTTCCGGAAGAGCGCGGTACAGTTGGGTGTCCGCAGCTTTAGCATGGAAGCTGGTAAGGATGAGAGTGATTTTAGCGGGAATGTTGTACCGTTCCCGGTGTATTGGGCAAGCATTGTCATTACTTATATTAATCCTTTTGATGTAGAAATCGTGCAACACGCAAATGCGATTACAAGCGTTACAGTGGATGGAGGTGTACAGATTGGCACAGATACAGAAGAACGAAGCGGCGACGAAGGATCAGGAGACAGCTCAGCCACCGGTGAGTGAAAATTCCAAGAATCCAACTACCGGTCCGGTTAAGATCACGCTGGATGAGTATCAGAAACAGCATGACGTCCACATTGGACTGATTGCCAGCTATCGATACGAAGCGCTTGAACATCCAGAGCTATTGCAAGACAAGACAGATGCGGAGTGGACTTCCGCGCTGCAGGAACAGTCTAAAAAACATTATTAATAAGGAGGTGCCATATGGCCATTAATATCTCTTTTGGCGGTACCACGATTAAACGCCCTGGTGCCTATTCGCAGGTGGACTCGTCCAATATGATTCCGGTCACATTGGGCGCTCTGAAAACACTCGCAGTCATTGGACGTGCAGGTACAGGCGGTACACTGACGGCAGGGCAAGTTGCTTATTTCAACAATCCTAAAGACGCTACCGCAGCGATCGGTACTGGAGATACGCTGGATGTCATGAATGTTGCTTGGCGGCATGGAGCAGACTTGATTGCTGTTTCTATTGTTGCGGCAGCAGATGCTACTGCTGGTCCGACGGATGCCGAGTGGCAGACGGCAATTGACCTACTCCAGCCGGAGGATGTTGCTGGTATTATTCCAGTTACTACAAAAGCTGCGATCTGGGCAAAAATCGATACGCATATTTCGTTTATGTCTAATACAAAAAACCGTAAGCGTCGCCGAGCGTTTTACGGACACGCTGTAGGAGCAACGGTTAGTGAGATCACTGCTATGGCAGCAACATTGCCTACCGAGCGTGGGATGCTGGTCACGCCTTGCCCGCTTGTGGCAGACAGCGATGGTAATAAGGTTGCTAAGCCAGGCTACTACATGGCAGCAGCTGTAGCAGGGCTGTGGGCAGGGCAGGATTCGCAGGAGCCAGTTACGTACAAGCTGGTCAAATTCGACGGCTTGCAAAAGGTGTATATCGGTCTTGAAATTGAAACGCTGTTAGAAGCCCATGTTAGTCCGATCGAACAAGTGAAAAATGTCGGATTCCGTATTGTGCAGGGCGTTACACTTTCGCCGAGTGCCGACCTTACTAAAGCCGAACTTTCAGTTTCAACACTGAAGGATGATATGAGTGCCGATTTGGAAAACTATTTCGAATCGACTTATGTAGGTAAGGCAGCCGTAGCGGGGATTGCGACTACGATTTACAACGATCTGGTATCCCGCCTGCAGGCATTCCGAAAGCAGAACTGGATTACAGAGTATGATCCCGATTCGGTACGTGTTACACAAAATGGTACCGTCTTTTCGTTAGAGTGGCTGGGTAAACCGACGCTACCGATCAACAATTTCCTAATGACCAACCATTTTACATTGTAATTGATCAAATAAAGGAGGGAAAAGCATGGCTACTGTAAAAGATCAACCGGCACACGCGGGGCATACGATCCGCCTCAAGATTGGCGGTCAAGAAGTCGGGCGTGCTCAAAGCATCAACGGTCGGCGGTCGTTTGGTACAGAAAACCAATACGAAATTGGCTCGATTATGCCGCAGGAATCCGTTCCGTTGCGTGCAGAGGGCAGTGTATCGCTCGAAAAATACCGCATTCGTGGTAAATCATTAGCGGAACTCGGTCTTTCAAGCTACGGTATTGGTATTCTGACGATGAACGTAATCGATATTGAAGTCACTGACAAATATACCGGTGATATCGTTATCGTGTATCGCGGTTGCACGCTGCAAGAGTCTTCTGAGACTTTCCAAGCGAATGCCATGTCGGGCGAGAATGCCACTTGGCTTTACCTGTCTGCCGACTACGGCAAACCAGAATCTGCATAACATCCAGCCCTCTGCGTGAGGGCTATTTATTTTAAGGAGGACATATATGTCTCAATATACGGATAAAGACAGAGAAGATGCATTGGCGGCTGTGAAAGCTGCTGAACAAGCTCGTGCCGGGACGGACTTGAAGGAAGGCGAAGCACTGGATTACGAGTCGCAGGAAGGCAATCACTATACTGGCGTAATCGTATTTAAAAAACCTTCTATGGCCGACATTATGAAGATGGGCGCAATTAAGTCGGAAATCCTACGAGAGTCCGGGGTGAGAGATACCCGATTTGTAGATAACGAGATCTTGTTCATGGCTCATGTAATCTCCGCTCTGGAAGTAGTCATGTACAAGCGTCCAGAATGCCTGCTGCATCTGCGTGAAATTACAGAGGCTGATTTGTTATTCCACGTATACGGCTTGTACGAGGTATGGGAGTCTTCTTTTCGTAAAGACTTTCGAAACGCATCTGCAAACGATCGTGCAACTGCCGCTGGAGAGAAAGCTGTGGATACTCCGTAAGTACGTATATGGCGGGCTGCCGCCGACTGATCCACGTATTCTGGCAATGACACCGGAACAGGTTGAATTGGAATTTGCGCATATGGCCTTTGATAAAAAAGCGAACAGCCCCACTGCGGAAGAGTACAACGATGATGAATTCGAACAATGGAATCGAGAAATTGATGAAATCGATAGCAAATTGTCATATGACTATAAGCCGCGGCAAGCACCGCAGCCTGATCCGAATGATTGGGAAGACGTCGAACCATAGAAAGGAGGGACAGGAGTGGCAAAAGAGAATACAGTTCGCGTATCTGCCAAAGCTGAATTTGGTTCGCTTCAGCGCGGCTTAAAGCAGCTTCAGCAGGATTTGAAAGGCGTGACTGGTGTCGTTAATAAAGGAGCCAATAAAGGTGGTTTCTTCGACGAAAACCAATTAAAGGCACTCGATATCTATAAGCAACGTTTTACCGATACCATGCAGGAGCTGGACAGCCAGTTTCGCAAGCAAAACGATGCTGTAGAGCAGCTTTATGAAAAGATGAACTCGGCTCAGAAGTCGGAACGTGGTGAGATTGAAAAAACGATCCGTGAGCGTGAGAAGAAGTTGGACATTATTCGTAAGGAATTGATCGAAACCGAACGACTATACAATGCACGTTCGAGAGAATCGTCTAATTTCAATTTGAGAAGTGGTTCCGGCTCAGGTTCCGGCGGCAGCGGATCAAACGGTCTGAATGCAGATGGCATAAATGATCAAGTAAACAACGGGATTATTGGCAAATTCTTTAAAGGTACCGCAGGGCGCGTATTAACTGCTGGCAAAATGGGACTTGGACTGGCTGGTGTTGGCGGGATCGGTGCGATCATTTCACAAGCCTACGGGTTAGCTTATAGCCGTCAGGTTGATTCGCTTGATCTGGCGCAGCGCATGCGTGGACAGAAAGGCTGGACGGGACTTGCGCGAGATATGTGGGATCGATCTGGTGATGTCGGGCGTAGCGATCGCATGGGGTATAGCTCGGCAGAGTCGTGGGGATTTTTGGACCAGTACACTCGAACTGCTGGTAATATCAATACCGATCAACAAAAAGGATTACTCAAGTTTGGACGTGCATATGGCCTGACAACATCTGAGGTTGCCGGTACTACAGCCGCTAACCGAGCAACAGGCGGTACATCGTCGCCTAAAGCATTCGCAGATGCTATCGCAGGCAGTGTAGCTGAATCAGGAATGACACCGCGCATCTTAGAGGTTATGGAAACCAATAATGCGTTGTTACAAACTATGAACACTACATTGAAGGACGGTAGCTCTAAGCAAATCCTTGCTTACCAGACAACGCTGGATCGTATTGGTACAAATAAGGGTATGACACAGCTGACCGGCGCATCCGGTGGTAACCTGATCAGTGGACTTGGCGGAATCTTCTCACCAGAGAACGATAGCTGGAAGTGGATGGGTATCCGTGCTCTACAGGGATACAAGCCGAGTAAATACGGCAAAATGGATCTATTCGATTTAGAACAATCCTATGAAGACGGATTGATGAACGAAGACAATATTCCTGCTATGGCAAAGTACATCAAGGGTATTAGCGGCGGTAATCAGAAATTAACGAAGCGGATCATGCAACGATGGTTAACGGACGGTGGGTTCGCGGCAACGAAACGGGAAGCATCCGATTTTTACGATGCAACCGATGGTTTAACCGCATTTAGTGCCGATCAGATCGAATCGATGAAAAACGGCTCTATTGATTCTGGTGCTAAGTACGATGCCGAACGTATGGGTGAAAAAGGCCAGGGCTTCTTGGATATCGATGCACAATACAAACAGAGCCTGACGGGACTGGGAGACCAGTTTGTAGGCATCGTGAATGAATTAAAGCAAGGCGCAGGCAGCTTTGTTGGAACGCTCGTTGAGGGCTTTAATGCTGTCAGTGATACCGTGAAAGATTTAGAGACAGGCTTAGGCCAATTTGTTGCTGAAACCTTACAGAGACTCGGTGTAAGCCAAGGTACAAGTAATAGCGTCGGCGAGACGGTAAGCAATATCACTGGCTATATTGCAGAAAACCCAGAAGATGTTGCAACTGCAGCAGCAGGTGGGTGGGCTGGATGGAAAATCTTCAACAAGGTAAAGGGTTGGCTTAATCCTGCTTCTAAAACAGTTGCTGGTGCAGCAGCAGCTGGCGAAGCGGCTGCAGGTGGGGCAGCGGGGGCAAGTATAGCCAGTAAAATCCTTCCGCCTGTTGCTTTTTTAGGAACTGCAAAGGTATCTGATGCTGCCGGTGGCAGTGTGATTGATTGGCTACTGGGTCATGAATCTGGACAAATGAAAACACCTGCACTGTTTGGGAATCCTTTTAAAAATGAGTATTACCAGGATGACCGACAGGGAGCTATCTCTAAAGGCTGGAATTGGCTATGGGGATTAGATAATCATGCGGGTGATTCTGATATCGGTGTGATGCCTAACGAGATAAAAGACAATGTAGAAGACATGTCACTGTCTGGAAAGAACAATTTTAAGAGTATGGACCGTTCAATCGGCGACATGGTGGACAATGCATCTACAAAGTATGGAGTTATGGAGAAAAGTACAAAGGATCTGTCTGAAAAAGGTACTTGGGTGTTTCGTCAAATGTTGTATACGGTGCAAAACCGTATGTCAGACATTTATTCCGAACATCAGGGTATTAAGCAGATGATCGCAAGCCTGCTAGGCGGTGGGGGCAATTCGCTAACTGGTGTAAGTTCGGCATTATCCGGTGGGTATAGTACATCTTCTAAAATTACTGATATGAGCGGTGTTACTGCCGCGCAACTGGATACCAAGCTGGGCGGCGCTCTTAAAGGTAAAGGAGCACAATTCGTAAAAGCAGGTATGGATTACGGTATCGATCCTGCGGCACTTGCAGCTATTGCTATGCATGAGACAGGTAACGGCACGTCTGCCGCTGCGCGTAATCGTAATAATGTCGGCGGCATGATGGGCTCTAATGGATTGATGAACTTCGATAGTATTGAAGATGGAATAATAGCCATGGCGCGTAATTTGAAAAAGAATTACGTTGATCAAGGGATAGATACCATTGCAGCAGTCCAACGAAAATATGCTCCTGTAGGCGCTAAGAACGATCCTGACAACCTTAATAACAATTGGTCAAAAGGTGTCGCTGATATAGCAAATAGCTTGATTGGCGGAAACACGAATAGCTCGGGTAGTGGCTTTTTTAACGGGTGGCAATCTCGCATTACCAGTAAATTTGGTGCACGAGAAGGTTTTAGGAAAAAAGATCACGGTGGACTAGATATAAATGGTGAACAAGGTGATAAGCTAGGCGCTCTCACTGGCGGTACAGTCTCGTTTATTAAGATGGACGATGGCAGTGCGCTGGATGAGGATGGCAAAGCCAACACTCGCGGCGGCGGTACCGAAGTTGGTGTAAAAATGGCAGATGGCAATACTTATTTCTATAGCCATTTATCTAATGTTAATTCCGGTCTCAAGGTTGGACAGAACATCAAAACTGGTGATTGGATCGGTAATGTTGGCGGCGATCCCGGTGTGCCTGGTAGTGGTAGTAGTACCACCGGGAGCCACTTACATTTGGGTTACATGAATGGCGCTGGTAAGCTAATGGACCCCGAGCAGTTATTAAGATCGCTCGGTACCGGCGGAGCAGGCGATAGTGATATTGGATATATGGGCGGTTCAACCGTCAAACATCAATCCGAGATCACCGTAAACCTAAATGTAAATGGCGAGGGTGCAAAAGCGCTGAATAGCGCCACGCAAAGCCAGCTTGAAAAACTGGTACGTAAAATTATGGCGGATGCAGAACGGCAACGTCTGCGTATGTCTCCAACAAAGGTGGGATACAATTGATCAATCGTTATAATTGGGCACCTGTTGGAGGTGTAGAGGGCAAACGGTACGTGCCAGTAGTGCGAGTGAGTTTTCATACCGAAAAGGCATGCTACCAGCTCAAGGGTAAAGCAGAAGATATCAATAATCCAACAAACCAAGTGTTGTCGATCTCTACGCAGAAGACGCTGGATGCGCCTGCTGGTACGTTTAGTATGACGCTTGCCGGTGATACCTGGTTCCGATCACAATTAATCAAGTCAAACGATTTGGTTGTTATACAGATGGGCTACCAGACCATAAAAGGCGAGGAAACCTCAACTGTTATGGTGGGACTGATTGACCGGGTGCGCAGAACACGGGATGTAGATGGCGGCATGGCTACCTCTGTCACTGGTCGTGATTTTGGCAAAGTCCTAATCAAATCCAATCTTAAGTTTTATCCGCAAATCGGCGGCAATTCCGCCAAGTCGGACAAATTCTTTTTGACAAACGAAGGGTGGATTACTCTCATGAGTTATTTCACTAACGAGAATGTCATGAAGGGTACACCGGCTGCTGTGCTAGATAATATCATGCGCTTCATACTGCCCAAGCTGAATACAGTGCAATGGACAGTGTGGGATGAGAAGAAAGCCAGTCCAGTCGCCAAAAAGATCGATGTTACTAATGTGCTGCGGTACAATTTTGCGCGGGTTGATATGTTCTTGCCAATGATTCTGACCGCTGATCAGTATGAAGGATCGCTGTGGAATCTGATGGAGCGCGCATGTGTACAGCCATTCACAGAACTCTTTGTGGATGTACGCAATCCAGACGAGGCATGGAATAAGGGTAGTAAGCCGCGCGTGGTTAACGAAACGATCGAGCAGGCTTCTGATGCTGCAAAAGCAAAATTTCCAAAAGGCAAAGGATACTATCCATACCCACGCTTTCCTTTCGGCAAAGACAATGCTGTCGTATCGATTTTCTTACGTAATACGCCATTCGATAAAGGTGCATGGGATAAATTGCTAGCTCACGAGGTGATTGCTGCTGATGTAATTGAGGAAGACCTATCCTATTCGGATGACGAGCACTACAACCTGTTCTGGGCTGGTACGACGATCAATCCGTTGGGATTTGATCTCAAAAACGTTGTACCGCCGCTGATTAATGAAGCGAATGTCAGCCGGTATGGACTGTCTCCGTTGGAAATACAGGTAGAGGGTCTTTCTATTGATCAGGATGATCAAACAAGCACTACGCTGCTGGAAGGCATGAGCACACAGTATACCAAGAAGCTGAAAGCATGGTTTGAAAATAACCACTTATTCATGAATGGATCAATGACTGTTCGCGGCAAGGGGGATTACCGGATTGGACAGCGGCTGCAAGTGTCTGGCATCATGAAAGAATTCTATATCGAAGCAGTGAGTCAGACATTCAATCTGTATGAGGGATGGACGACGACACTACAACTAACTCGTGGTAAGGATTATAAAAAGGCTGCTGCACCTTCTGCTAACAAATCAGCGACTGCAACCGCGACTGCTGGGAAGTCAACTTCTAAGAAAACAGAAGCTGAGATCAAAGCGGAATACCACAAAGTGAAAAAAGGTGAATCGTTATGGAGTATTGCAGCAGCCGCATACGGTAAAGGCGATAGTTGGACAAAAATATGGAATGCCAATAAGGATATGCTGATCAAAAAGGACCAGCGCAATGTATCAAGTCCAGGACAGTATATTTATGAAGGGCAGGTGCTCAAAATACCATGAAGAATCAGAGTTCGCTCGGCGGAAGGACGGTCAATCGTCAGCCTGAGTTTGGCGCAAACCGCCTTGCTAAAGTGACCAGCACCAAAGATTACACAAAATTCGGACGCATTGAAGTCATTTTCTTAGACTATAGCCAGCCGGTACCGGTCTGGGTCATCAATGATATTGACCGTGAGCCAGTAGAGGGTGATACGGTGCTGATCGGGTATATGGATAATCGCAAAGATGCGCCTTATATGATCGGATTCCAGCGTAACAGCAGCTACAGTAGTAATTTTGTTACAGTGGAGCGCGATAAGATCCGGGTTCAACTGCCAGTATTTGATATTGGAGTAAAAGGCGGTCTTGCTCATCAGGATACACAAGGCAATCTACTCGATGAAAGCAAACTGTCGACGCGGGCATACGTGGAGCTGTCAGCCAATCAAGCAGTTGTTTATTATCCTGCAGACAAAGACGGAGCAGCTTCATCCATTACTATGACAGCTGTGGACACTACAATTAAACACGCTACAGGATACATCAAGATAACTGATATCGGATTCGAATTCTTCCATCCTACCGGCTCTGCATTGTTCAAGTTGCCAGAAGGCGATATTAAAGTAGAAAAAGGGTGATTGAATGGCTCTCGTAAGCAATCGAACCCGTGATATTAAGAAGTTTTACCGTATGACATTTGAAATACGCAAAACAACGCCGGCGGGGAATTCCGGTTCTTTGGTGCTGCACACACTACTGGTGAACCCCAGCGACTTTGCTCAGGAAGAAGCCGGACGAGGGAGTGTCGTACAGACGCTTGGTGGCGCCTACGTACAAGACTTTGGCATAGGACTACCGACGGTGACGTTATCCGGTACAACCGGCTACAGTACACGTACCAGCGCCGAGGGCAAGAAGTTAGATGGCTATGAAGAACTCATCAACTTCCGTGCTCGTGTCTATCGTAAGTTCCTACAGGCAAACGATCCAGCACACGCAATGTACTGGTACAACTGGGAAGATGACGAACATTATGAGATTCAGCCCCAAGACTTCCGTGTACAGCGTAATAAATCAGAACCAACGCTATACCGGTACGAATTTAGATTCACTTGTCTGCGACGCTTGGCGAAGACGCGGCAGGAGGCCGCTTCAGATTATCTGACTCGAAATCCTTCTACTAAAAATGTGGCAGATAAGCTGGCAGACAACGTATCCAATATTGGTATGTTTATGAGTAAAGTGACAGGGAGGTAAGTAATGGAAGATACGTACTATCTGCCCAACACAGAGCCGAGCTTTATCAATTATCCAGTGCTCAGAGACGAGCAAGCGAACATTGAAGCCATCAGCACATACGCTGAACGCGCATACTCTGCATTATATGACTACAATGAGGCTATTTATGATCGGGTCGATATCAATACCGATGAATTGGAACAGTATATTACGTTGTGTCGCCAAACATGCAGCAATTTAGGTACGGCCGATCGTATACCGTACGACGTGCTGATTGAGCTCCGGTCTATTCTGGCTGAGCTATACAGACTCCGGCAGTTGGCGGCAGGTACGGATACCATCGGCGTACCAGATGAAATCAAAGAGGATGAAGGCATATGATTGAACATACGTTAAATGATGCGGATACTATACAAGGCTTGTCTGTACTGTATAACGTGCCTTGGCAGGACATTGCAGATTATAACAATCTAGAGTATCCATACACGATGACCAGCCGGCAGGCGTATTACGAACTCTATGCTGGTGGATACGTACGGATCAGCCGTGTCCAAACAAACAGCGAATTGGTAATAGCTGCTGGTGGGCAGTTCCAAACGGAAACCGATGCGCAAGGAATTCAAAAAACATACGAATTGATCGAAACAGCAACCCTGACTACTGGCGTAGCAGAGGGCTATTTTTATGTTCGCTCATTAGTGCCCGGAAGCTACGGCAATACCATTGCAGGCAGTATTATCGTCGTCGGTAGCATTCAAACTGATTCGATGTACTCGAATCCAATTACAGTCACCAATCCGCAGCCGTTTACCAGCGGCAAAGATGCACGCGTGCGATTAACTGGTCAAGTCATCTATATTGATATCGCTAACCAGACCTCAAAGCAGCCGAGTAGTAGTTACATTGAAGAATTAGGCGGTATTGACTTGGTGACCATGCCAGACAACGATATTACCTACGATGGCGCAGGCGATTGGGATGTTGTGACTGGATCGGAGAATATTCAGCAGGCAGCAAATCATCGACTGACGACTCGGCGCGGTAGTATTACACAGCATCCTACCTACGGCAGCCGATTACACGAATTGATTGGGATTGCACAGGCGCCTTATGTGCAAAAACTGATTGAGTTGGACGTAATCGAAACACTAATGAATGACGAGCGGATCGATACTGTAACGGTCAACTCGATTGAAATGGACATAACAGCGATCCGCGTAGACATCAGTTTCACCGCAGCAGGGACAGAGTCACAGACAACCGCATCCGTATCCGCATAGAAAGGAGGGAATGACTTGGCATTTGAACGTAAATCGATGGAATCTATTGTACAGGATATGATTGATTGGTCGCGCGGAGTATCATCCAAAATCACCGATTACCGGATCGGTTCACGCGCACGTACATTTTTGGAGTCTCCAGCTAAGGAAATCGAGGAATTGTATGACAAGGTTCACCGATACACCCGCAGGTTAATCGCCGAAAGCATTTATACGATCATGGCTTTTCCGAAGCTGCAAGCAGTATCCGCCACCGGAAAGGTCGTATTTGCCCGTGCAACAGCAGCAGATGACAATTACCTAATTCCAGCTGGTACTCTGATCAAAACGAAGGCAACGGCAACGCTGGCACCGATAACTTTCCGTACACTTGCCGATGCAGTATTAGCCATTGGTGAAACGACAGTCATGGTATCCGTAGTCAGTACGATCGCTGGTACTGATGGGAACGTGGAAATCGGCAGTATTTCGGATTTCTTATCGAAGCCAGCTGGAGTGGACACTGTCACTAATCTGGTAGCCTTTACGACCGGTAAAGCAGAAGAAACGCTGGATGAGCAGAAAAATCGATTCCAGAAGTTTATCGCATCATTGAGTCGAGGTACACTACAAGCCATTGAATACGGAACAACAACAGCGCAATTAACCGATGGAAATGGAATCATTATCGAACGCGTGGTAGAAGCTAAAACGTTTGAAGACTTAATCAATCGCAAAGGTGAAGTGGATTGCTATATCTGGAACGGCACCGGTACGGCATCTGCTGATCTGCTAAGTGAGGTAGCCAAAGTATTAGCGGGATACTATCAGAATGGTAAGCCTGTATATGGCTACAAGCCAGCAGGTATCCCGGTGAATCTATATTCAGCTAAGGTTAAGCCAGTCAAAATGCGGCTAAAATTGACGCTGAACAGCGGCGCTTCACTCTCGGATACTCAGACCTATATCAACCGTGAGGTATCCGACTTCTTCTCCGCACTCACTCAGGGGAAAGAGTTAGTACAGACGGCATTAGAATCCCGAATCAAGCAGCTTGATAGTGTATACGACATCAAAATAGAACTATCCACGGATGATGGTAAGACATGGACCTACAATAACCTACAGGCGGCGGATACAGAGATTTTAACGCCAGTGTTCCCGCTGCTGTATGTGTAGGAGGATGGCATGAATCTATTACGAAAACTGCTTGATAACCTGGGGGACAAATGGAACAAGTCCGCTAAAGCATTCCCTTTCCTAACGATCCGGCAGGGTAGTGGACTGCATCATCTAATTACAATCGATTTAGGAGTTATATACTTCCATAGCGCTCCATATCGTCCTGAATTGCCTGGTAAGCAGGCTATTGTTTTAAAGGGACTTGCTACAGATGAAGTACTGCAATTGATTCGTAGCATGGGCTATGAGGTCGATACCACTCCTGGAGCCACTGATTATCCAGATGCGGGCATACTGTCGCTGCTGGAGATCAGGGATCAGCAGTTAAATACTACGCTATATGCTTTCAACAGCGGAACATGGCATTTGCTATATCCAATATACCGTGCGCTGCGGCAGGCGAACATGGATATTGATGAAGCGCTCTCACAACTAAATCGGGATATGGCAAAAGGAGACTGGCTGGATTACTGGGCCAGTTTTTTTGCGATCAAACGTAATCCTGGCGAAACAGACAACAACTTCATTCGACGATTCACCATGTGGTTGTTTAATCCTAAGACCAATAACGTCGCGTTGAAAGAGTTGTTGTCATATCGGCTCCAGGACACGAATATCGAAGTTCGTGATAGAGCCCCTGCAGAATTTGATGTCACAGTGGATACCAAGTATATCGAAGACTCATCCGATCTGCACGAAATACTGCTGGAAGCCAAAGGCGCGGGTATACGTTACTTTTTAAATTACATTTCTCCTGGCTTCGCTGAAGACTACCGAGCAAATTTCCAGAATGTACAGGGGCAGAACTTTTACGATTCCGATTCGCTTTCCGGAACACTGGCGGCGAGCTTATCAGAAGTATTTCCAAAACTAAGTGAAGTAATTGCTGCTCAGGCTTCCTACCAAGAAGTCTATATGCTACCGCAGGCAAGCTTTGATGGAGCATTCAGGCTATCGATTAGCCAACTCGGTATCGGAAAGATTGGAGATCAATATAGTGAGTTCCAAGATGTAGTTAAAGTGACGCTGGTCAAAGATGGGCTGGTCACATATGAAAATGATTATTAGGAGAGATGATATGAGCAGATACAATGATGCTTATCCTTTACCAGCAGGATTCGTAAGTGTTCTTTTGCATAAAGGGCCGCTTGCTGATAAACAGATTGCAGAAGAGCTACACATCAAAAATTTGATAGTAGCGAACGCTTCGAAATTCATGGCAAAGCGCATGCGTCCTGGAGCGAATTGGGGGGCAGGCATTACACATTTGGAAGTCGGTACTGGTGTTGGTGACGGCACACCGTCTAATCCTCAAGCGCCAAGTTCTGCTCAAACAGTGCTACGTTCGCCATTAGCCCGTAAAGGCATTACGTCATGGACATATTTGGACGCTTCTGGTCAGGCAACCAATAACGAAACGAACATCTTACAATTGACCACTACGTTTCTGGAGTCAGAAGCTAACGGCGCAATCGTTGAAATGGGGATGTTTGGTGGGGATGCCTCCAATACGATCGGTTCTGGGTGCATGTTCAACTACAAGACTGTACCAGTAATTAATAAAACAAGTGAATACCAGCTCACGTTCGCGTGGAGACTGACATTCTGAGAAAGGAGGTGAAATGAATTGGCATATACACCAAAAACGAATTGGCAAAAGGGCGAAGTCCTTGAAGCTGCTGATATGAATCGAGTCGAAGGTGCTTTATCTGATGTGTACACCCGACTGGATACAGCGGCTGCTACGAGTATTACGTTAAAAGCAGGACTGCAAACAATCACATCAGATCGAGATAAGCCGTTTAATTTGACGAGCGTTAGAGGACGCCTGCTGCTCAACTTACTAGGGCGCGCAGGTAACTTCGAAACGTTAACAGGATGGACAGCGGCAGGCATTACAATAGCGCCGAACACAGCAAATGCCTTGTATGGTAGCAACTGCGTTCAAATTACACTAGGCTCAACCACTGGGCGCGTAAGCCGTGCCATCAACACCGTATCCGGTAGAACCTATGTTGTTGCCGTTGAAACTCGTGTTGGTACTGCTACGAATGCCCGGGTTGATGTGACTGGGCAAGGTAACGGGAACGCAATTACAAGCACCAGTGGCTATCAGATCAGTTACATGCGATTTACTGCTAACGCAGCAACGCACACCGTAGGAATTACCGTAACAGGAGCGAACGGACAGACTGTTTTTGCCGATGGCTTCCGAGTATACGAAGTTAGCCCTACAGAGTATACAGCGTTCACAACTTTGACTGCTGATACCTTCGCAGTTAAGTACCCTTATACGGAAGGATTAGCAGGCGTAAAGAACCCGTATGCGATCCGTTGGACAGATAGTAGCAAATCTCAGCTTGCGGCGATGCTCGCTTTCGACACCGAATTGTTAGCTAACCCTTCAACAGATGCGGATGCCGAAACAGAGATTTTGTATGTGGGGTCAGATGGGCAATATTACAAAACGAGTATATGGGTTCGTAAGCAACTTAACGGCATGCTTAATTGGACGATAAGTGCAAGCTTGACGGGCTTTAAAGAAGTGAAGGTAATCGGTTTTGAAACCTATTCTCCCGCTACTGTATATCCTATCAAATATGATGGAACGGTTATGCAAAATGCACTGTCTAATAAAGCGGATGTTGCTTCATTCGATAGCTCCGGTAATTTCTATTTGACTGCGACTGCGGCAGACACTGGATGGGGCGATAACTACACGCCTACCAATGACGAGATTCGAGCTTATTTCTATGGATACAAAATGTACGATAGCGGTACTTACACGGCTGCACAGGCACAGGCGGCAACTTCCGCGACTTACAACGGTAGTGGCACGAAGCAATGGGTTAATTTGGTGGGCTCTCCATCTGGAGCAAGCTTACCAGTGATTTCAGCCTCAAACTTTATGGCCTATGAGCTGATGTATCGTCGCGCTATTTCAATAGCCGCAGCTGTGGCATCGGAAGGCGCGTTAAGTTTAGCCGAAGGGAATAATATTATCGAAATTGGCTCTGGCTTAATATTAAGAGAGTCTGCGCGGATGGTGATGTTTACAAACGGAAATTATTATATCAATAGTAATAATGCTGCTGGATCTAACACAAGTCGTAAGCCGCGTAAAATACTTGCTATCTACCGAAACAATCGAGATGATATTAAGTCCTTTGCAGTTTACACGGACGGGCAGTCAAACGGTATTACGGCCGAAATAACTCCAGCAAATTTTGACCCTAACGGAAGCTATAGCATTAGTTATTTTGATACAACTATCTTTCCGACAAGCGATATCAAAGGGGCAACACAAGATAACGAGCGCGCAATCATTACTGATCTAGTCCGTGATTTGGAGCAGGTCACCCGTCGGGTGTCTGCCAATGAATTGCGTAAAGCGGAAAAAGGCTTTTCAGCAAACTGGACAGCTCCGTCCTCGCTTCTAAACGGCTGGTCAAACTTCGGCGGTGCGAATGAGGCTACTGCCGCTTATCGCAAAGATGATAAAGGGATGGTATATATGCGGGGCCTGATAAAAGATGGGTCGATGGCAAACGGCACTATGATTTTCCGCTTACCAGAGGGGTATAGACCTTCCCAGAATTTGCAGATTCCTGCGACGTCCCGAAACAGCACAGGCGCCTTTCAATCTTGTACTATTAACATTAATACACTAGGAGAAGTTAGAATCGAAAACGCACTTAACTATTGGCTGACGTTGGTTATACCGCCATTCGTGGCGGAATTATGAAGGAGGTGTTTATATTGACCGTATTGCCAAAGGTAGATGATCAAGGATATTTTGTTGAGGATATTGAGGTGTTGGGGGTACAAAAAGGTGTAACGAACCATTTTACCACTTCTGTCGATCCAGCTATCAGGGGATACATTGTCGGGTATCCGATCCCTGAAGGTCTTTTCAAACCACGTCTTAATGTCGAACAATTGACAAAAGAGTATGGGAGTAATGACGCTACGAAGTGGTACGACGGTTCTGACCCAGATAAGGCTATGCCTTATTGGGTTGAGGGGCTAACGCCGGAGGAAATCAAAGAGATCACCAAAGAACAGCCTCTTAGTGATCTGGAAAAGTTTAAACAGCAAATAGCAGAGCAACAAGCGGCGATGTGGGACTTCATTCTGCCATTAGGGGGCGTGTGAGATGGCTTTGCCAGTAGCGGCACTCGATATTTACTGTATAACTATTTTCGAAACAGGCAGCCGGACGCTTTCACAGTTTCACCCCGCTTGGCAGGAGGAAATCAAGACGCATGCTGTGCAGTTCAAGCGATACCAGGTCACGGTGTATGACACGACACTGACAGCCGGGCGGATCACTCAAGCGCAGTATGATGCTATCGTCGGTATGATACCACCTGCAGCATCTCCAGCCGCAGAACGACAAATAGAATCGACAGAGTGACCTAACGCCGCAAGGCGTATTTTTTATGCACTCTAATCACACGACAAAGGAGCGGGCACATGATAAAAGACATCGTCGTCATGTCCGCAACGGATCAATTCAGCCTGGATGCCGCTGAGCGTATCGGCGCTCTTGTAGAACGATATGGCTTTGCCGTTATTACTGCGCTATTTCTTTTTTATGTACTGTATCGCGTGTTCTTTGACTATATCAAAGAACTCAAAGATGCAGTGGCGCGGGCGGAAGCCGGGCGAGAACGGGCTGAGGTTGAACGGGACGAGGCACAGAGCGCGTTTCAGGCGCTCGTCAACGATATTAATACCGAGCGCAAAGAAGTCCTTGAATCGCTGACCGGCATGGTTAGTAAGATCAAGAAGGACAGCGACGATCGGGGAGGGTGAAGCATGTTTCGTAAATTGTTCAAGCGGTTCGTACCTAAAGTGCCTGAGCCGCACGAAATATCCAAAAAGCCGGAAATCGATCGGGTTAAGCGTCAGGCAAGGATTGAACGCATTGCTTATCAGGATGCTTCAGAAAAATTAAAAAGAGAAATTGAGATGAACGGATTTGCTCCGTATCTGATCTATGAGCATAAAAAGGGGGAGCATCAGCGTGACACTTAACGATGTAGTGCTGTTGTCATTATATGCAGTATCTGAGTTTTGCGTGATCTATATGATCATTAAGTTTTATCCGTACTTCCGTGAGCGTTTCGCAGCGGGCGCAGTTAACCAATTCATGTTGGCGATGCTCGGATTTATGACTGCATACGGCATCAAGATGGCAACAGCATTTTGCATTCGTATTAGCTACATCATTCAGCCGAGCGGAGACACACCTATTAATCACGCCTTACAGACCTATACCTGGACAGCAGCTCAATGCCTGACCACTGCATCGCTGATCATACTGGCAATTTTGACGCGGAAAAAGCGTTTCGATGTATGGTTTTATCTACGCCGGCAGGAGCGAGAAAATAAATATAAGGAAGGTAATGAATAATGCAAAATCGTAAAGCAGGGAATGCGCAAGGAATTGATGTGTCGAGGTGGCAGGGTAACATCAACTGGGGAGACGTCGCAAAAAGCGGTGTCTCTTTTGTTTTTGTAAAGGCTAGTCAAAATAAGATCGATCCGATGTTTATTCAAAATATTACAGGGGCACGGAAAGCTGGGCTGCTGGTCGGCGCATATCATTACTTGGATGAGTCTGTAACAACTCCTGCACAAGCCCGAGCAGCGGCAAACAAGTTTTATACAGCTATCCTGGCGGGCGGTGGTGTGGATCTGCCGCCGGTATTGGATTACGAGAGCAAGGCAACCGGTGTGACCCCGGCGCAGGCTACAGCGATTGCTCTGGCATTTTTACAGGAGATCGAGCGGCTTACAGGCAAGCGCCCGATGCTGTACACCTATCCGAGTTTTATTGGTAATTTTACCGGGCTTAGTGCGTATCCGCTATGGATTGCCCGTTACAGTGCCAGTAGAGTGCCGGAGGACGCGCAGGGCTGGCGTAGCTGGGAGTTCTGGCAGTACAGCGACGGAACAGACGGCGGCACACTTCCGAGCAGTAGCCGCAAAGTAAATGGCATCTCCGGCCCGGTTGATCTTAACGAGTTTAACGGCACTGTTGCGGATTTGCAGCGAAAGTACGGCAAGCGGGAGCCAGCAGCAAAGCCGGAGGAATCATCCGCTCAAAGTATGCAAAAGCAAATTCGTGTCTTGTATGAGGACACGGTAGGCATTGGCTACCTGATCGGAGATACCACTTATGTATCTGTAACGTCTCTGGCTGATGTATTCCGATTCACGGTCGGCTTTAATGACAGCGATAAGGCAGCGATCATCAACGGTCGCCAGCTTCAAGACACACGATTGATCGATGGAAAATCATACGTGCAAGTACGTCCATTGGTGGAGTCATTCGGCGGCGCGCTGGTTTGGGATAACAACACTAAAAAATTGATGATTAAGAAAGGTTGATGAATATGGATAAAATGCAATTGGTACTTGCTTTCGCTTCAACGCTGGCGGTTGTTGTACTTGCGCTAGTGCAACTGGTCAAGACAACAGTCAACGTACCGAAGAACATCTTACCTCTGATTGGACTGGTTGTAGGCTTATTGATCGGCGCGGCAGCGTATCCATTTAGTGATTTGGAGCTGGTACTCCGATTGTGGGCAGGTGGATTGGCTGGCTTGTCGGCAACGGGATTATTTGAGTTAGCTCTTAGTAATCGTCCAGGCGCAAGTAAAGATGTGGACAAATGATGTTGTTTTAATTATGATTTAGTTACCGCACACGGAAGCGCTGTTGTGCATCCGAAAGAATCGGTGCAAAGACCTTGCCTATTTACTGGCGAGGTCTTCTTTACGCTTAAAATTTGTTTTTCGATATTAATTTATGTGTGAAAAATTCCGATATTATATTGAGGACTAATTTATATTAAGCAATATATAATTGGTAATTATTAAGAATAGTCCTTGCATGATGTGTTATAGTAAATATATTCCAATATAAAAGGATTGAAAATCACATTATGAAAGACTATGATTCCATCCAGAAATTAATTATGAGCATATGCAGCTTGCATAAAGAAGCTTCATCAAATTTTTTTGAAAGTTTAAAATCTGAAAGTATAAATTTTAACAAGAAAAGCGTTAATTATGTTATTGATGAAAGTCAAAGTTCTATAAAGACTTCTTTTATTGGGCTAATTCAAGAATATCATGAGTATATAAGTTCGTTAATCATTGATATTGAATATGAATATGAGTATCCTTGTTTTGATTTTCGTGCTCGTGTCAAACAAAAAGATTCGATAATTAACAAGTTGTTACATTACAAGGTTAACAAAGAAGAAGTTGGTGGCGTGCCAATAAATAAGTGTTTGAATGATTTATTAGGATTTAGAATTACTGTGGAGAACTTTGACTACGACAATCAGGATATTTATAATCTTTGTAATAGTATAAAAAATGAGTACAGAATAAATGGTAGAAACTCCTCTAAAGATGAATACAAAGCTACTCATATTTATTTTTACGGAGAATATAAATACTTTCCTTGGGAGCTACAAATCTGGAATCCGAACGATGCAATTAACAATGAAATTTCTCATAAAAATCACAAAAGTAAAAGGCAATACATACATTGGCCACAAACATACGTAGAATCCATGGAAACGGAATCAGAATCCTATTCTGTAGAAGGAGGCGATAAATAGTATGGTTTATCACTTTATTGCAGTATATAGCAACTATGCTGTCGGAAGACGCTATGGTTGGCATTATGCATCTAAGGAAAGACTGGAAAAAGGCAAAATTCAATTGCTTATGAAAAAAGTGGAGCAAAGCGGTGGAGAGATACAATTAGGAATTCATAAGTTATCAACAAATTCTTTGAAATGGGAATCGGTTATAGAGAAAGATTCTTTTTTTGAAGATATTATTGTCACAGAAAACATGAAGACTTTTATCCAACAAATAACTAGTGATCGTAAATTAAGCGCTTATGATGTAGCTAAATTTATTTTATCAGTAATTCCTGTTTCTCACTTAAAACTTCAAAAATTATTGTACTACTGTTATGCAGAATACATGGTCAAAACAGGAAATAAATTATTTACGGACAATATAGTGGCATTCAAATACGGTCCGGTTGTAGAAGATGTTTTTTACAAATACAAACATAACGGTTCTTCAGCCATTGACTATACAGAAGACGGAGAATTTTATATACACGGAGCCATTCAAGCTGCAACTCCTTCTTTTATTAGGATGATTTCGGCTGAAGATGGGATAGAGGCAGCAAGGTGTGTTGCTGATGTATTGAAAAAATATATAGAATATAGTGCTGAAGAATTAGTAAATCGAACGCATCTTCCAGGTGGCCCATGGGATTTGGTTTATAAGCCAGGAAGAAATTGCGAAATAACAGATGAAATAATAAAGAACTTCCATCATATCGTTGAATAATTTCATTCTTTTTTTGATTTTGTAAACAAAGTAAAAGCCCTGTTACATTACACAGGGCTTTTTTATATAATAGGAGGATTTGTTTGGAAAGACCAATATACAGAGAAGTAAAAACAGATATGGAGTTATTAGCCGCTGCTTTAGCTGAAGTACGTGTGCAAGTACAGGATGAGACCAATGCGATCGTAGATTATGGTGGACCAATCAAAGTATACAATAAGGAGTTTGTTAAAATTCAGGATACATACTACTCGCGTAAAATACATAAGTTCATAGTAAGTAAATAAAAAAACGCTCTACTGGTATTTGTCCAGTAGAGCGTTTTGATTATATCAAAAGTCTCTGACTTCTATGATATTGGATAATTTTATTTTGATTAGACGCTCGTCTTCTTGTACATGTAACGTACGATTGATTGGATCGTACTTGGAAATAGTACCAGCCACGTCAATCACAGCATCATGTTTAAAATGTGTAATAGTAATGATTCGCTTTTCAATCAGTGCAGCTTGAATCTTATAATTCAAATCCTCCCATTGATCTGCATCCAGTCTAGGCTTAACTACTTTTTGCTCATTTTCAGCCATTTGTCGAAGCCGTTCGCGATGCTCAGGTAAAAGCATTGCACTCCATTTCTTATTCCCACGATCCTGATATCCGTTACTCATAATGTCCTCCAAGTTTAAGCGCGCGATCTAGCCAAGTCCCAGCAGACGTCAAAGAGGCTGCTCGCATGATAGCCGACATGCCATGATCATTGATGATTTGATCCGTGGCTAATCCTAATCTGTATAATTTCTGATGATAGATACCATCGAACAGATCAACCTGTATCGCATCTTGGTGCACCATATTAGTAACGCCTACGCTAATATGACGAATAGGTGCGTCAGTAGAATGCGATAATAGTTCCATACAGGCTAAATAGAGCGTCTTAGACAAGTTCGTAGCAGAGTAGAGGGAAGTGGATTTGCTAAAGGATGGCGTGTCTTCTCGCTTACTAAAACGTAGAGATAGGGATATGGTAAACGCGGCAGCTCGCGCTTGACGAAGTTTGCGCGCAAGCATGTCTGTGAGCTCGTAGATGACGACTGCAGCCTCATCTTGGTAATAATCGCGTACAAGTGTGATCCCATGGCTAAATCCTTTACGTGCTTCAGCAAGCGGATCAACAATGACAGGGGAGTGATCGATCCCCCAGGCATGATAATACATTTGCTCGCCAATGATACCGAAACGTTTACTGAGTATGCGTAAAGGTGCTTTGGCGATATCACCAAGCGTAAAGATGGCCATACGATTAAGGTTGAGTTGCATGCGCCGTCCAATGCCCCAGATATGTTGCACGGGGAGCGGCCATAGGTGCTGTTTGATTTGAGGATAGTGAATAGCGGCAAGGCCGGTCTTCTTGGCATAGTTGTCTAATATGACTTTTGCTAGGAACTTGTTTGGACCAATACCTACTGCAGCGAGTAGACCCAACTCTTTATAAATGGCACGCTTGATCATCATAGCGATATCACGAGCTGTAGCGGGGACGCCGTTTTGCGCAAAGAGATTTTCAGTACCAGTGACGTTAATCCAGGCTTCATCGATAGAATATACCTGGATCGCTTCAAGGGGAGCGAAACGGTGATAGATATGTGTGATTTGCATCGACTTTTCCAGATACAAGCCCATGCGCGCTTTTGCAATATGTATGCGGCGGTCATCCGTTGGGATTTGATAGAGCCGGCTACCGGTTTGGATTTGATAGCGTTGTTTCAATGCGGGAGAGGCAGCCAATACCACGCCACCACGCCGGGTGACGTCACCCACAACGGCAATCATATCATGGAGGGGGTCAAGCCCTAACTCGACGGCTTCAACGGAAGCGTAGAATGATTTGAGATCCACACAGAGTATCTTGTAGTCAGGAAGCTTTGTATAGTCGATCTGCATGTTGATCACTCCTATAAGAACGTTTGTTCCTATATTAACATGGGTTATGTATTTTGTAACTTAGATATTTAGATATCAAAAAGTACCGTATCAAAATGATTGATCGGTACTTTACTATGGGCACTACTAAAGAAATATCAATTGGCTTTATTTTCGATTTTTTCTTTCTGTTTATAGGCCTCTTTTACGCAGAAATGGATACTTGATATCCACATATATCTAAACCATGTCAAAAAAACTATTAATACAACTACCAAAAGTACTGATATAAGTGAAAATAGGTACTGGTGATAAATATTAATTAATCCAATATTATAAGAATCGATCTGTTCATTTATGCTATCCTTGTAAAGCTTATGTTTAGCGCTGTAAAGAGCAACTGGATCTTTCAGCCATTCATGACTCTCTAATAGATCGGATTGTGCTTTCAAATCAAGCATAATTACATCGTGACTCCAGTCAACGTTTTTCATTGATTGCTGCATAAAGAAAGTAAGACCTCCTAGCATAGTCGTTAATAAAAATATAATGACAGTGAGAAGCAGGCCTACTTGTTTCATAAATTCATACTTCGATTCGATTCCAGAATGGATACTTGCTAGTGTTTGATAGCTTTCTTGTTTAATTAAGCTATGTTTTAGTTGTAAGTCCTCTTTTGGAGAAATTGAACCTAAGCCTAAATTGAGGATTTTACCTACACCGTATTTCTTTCTTAAATATGTGGTTACTTGGTAATCCGTGCTAAAATTCCTTCTCAGACTAATTCCTCCTCGACTTCTACAAATTGATATTTTATTACACATAAAAAACGCTCTATCAATATTTCTGACAGAGCGTTTTTTACTATGATCCCCAGCCGATGTTACTCGCTGGTTCAGAGCCTATGCCAAATCCGGCAATCAAAGGGCTGCCACCCTCGCCATGAGTGCATGTTACCTGATCGCCTAATCCATGCGTAGCAGGGCTTGTTCCTACTCCATAGCCTGCTCTTATTGGCTCTGCGCCGTCGCCATGGATTGAAGTTGGGCTACTGCCTATACCGTAACCTGCACGAATTGGACTGTGATCCCATCCATGATGTGCTAATACTGGACTTCCGCCTTCTCCGTGAATCATATTTCCATCTCCTTTGATTATGATCCCCAACCAAAATTGTAAGCTGGAGCTGATCCTTCACCATAGCCTGCGCGTGAAGGGCTTCCACCTTCGCCGTGCATAGACATAGCAGGACTTGTACCTACTCCGAAACCAGCTCGTACAGGATTACCACCTTCTCCATGATTCATATGTATCACCTCCTTTGTTAAAAGATATAATCTCAGTTGATTATATTTAGATAGGTTGAGACTTCATTATATACAGTCATGGCATCAGTGATACTAGTAAATGCTTGCTGCTCATAGTTAGCTTTATCATATTTTGATATTCCCTTGGCTAGTGACATAGCTTTTTGTGAATAAGCATCATATACCAAATTACAGTAAATATCTAACTTCTCAATGATTTGCTGATTAGATTGTCCGGTAGAGTTTCTTTGTGCTTCGTCTAATCTTTGTTCCAGGTATGCTTGTTCTTCAGTAAATACTTTTGTGTAATCCGTTTGTTTATCGGAACGAAGCTGGGTATAAGCCCTCATGTCTGCTGAGATCGTTTCGAAGATATTTCGCATGTCGTCTTTGGTGAGTGCGGTATCATTCGGTGTTGGCGAGTTAGGTTCGTCCGTGTCGCAAGCGTTACATACATAGTAATCGGCTGCCGGATCTCCAATACTATTCAAGTAAGCCAGAACGGCGCGATTTTCGTCAGGCGTTCCTTGTATCCAATCTTGTAAATTGATCTCAATTACCTTTTTGTTTTTAATGCCGATAGTTAATTTCTGATCAGTAACGTCACCGCCGTACCCGTAATATACTATGCCATTTGTATTCAAGGTTGTTAGCGGCTTACCTAGTTTTTTTAAGGCATTTGCAGGCGGATCGCCGACTGAGGCTACACCCGGTATACCTTTTCCTTTTTCTGAAGTGATAATGTTTTGAAGAATGCCGCTTTCAAATATTAATCTTTGATTTTTATCATAAAATGCAATCAAAGTATTATATTGCTTGTCTTCTGATGGCAGCTCATATTTCATTTTATTCAATTTAGGTAAGAGATCTGAAAAAGAAGCTCCAAGTTCCCAGCCAGCATTTTTCTGATAGTCAGCGTATGTCTTTACTTTGGTTGATTGCGTTGCTGATGACTTAGCAGTTGTAGCAGCAGTTATTGTTTCGGTAGTATGTATATTCTGAGCTGAAGAGTAGAACATAAGTCCAGCAATGGCGAAAATTACAATTGAAACCGAGAAGTGCTTCGATCTCATTATATATACTCCTCTCTAATTCATATTTAATAATAGTATATCGGTAAATAGTGGAAAAGGATTCATATTTTCATTAAATAATTTTAATTCACACATTTTTGTTATTTGTCAGTATACTAACAAGTATGTATTGACGTATAATTTGAACAACTACGTTTTCAAGAGGTGTGGAATGTCAGTAGCTGTATTTATTGGGTTAGGTATTCTAGATGTGTTTGCAGTATTCGTGTTGATTTTTAAACTGTATCGACTTCCTTTATTTTTTGATTTTGTTAAGATAATGTATTTTTGTGTCTTTGCAGCAGTCGTATCATACATAATCAGAATATTTTTAGTGATGCCTTGGATCGATATGCCACTACTGATTATCATGATGATCTTATTCCTGAGATACATTTTAAAGATGCGAGTACTGTATGCATCCTTGGCTATCAGTGCAGGCATGAATGCTTATATAATCATTCAATTGATGATCGCAATCCTGTTTACTAATTTTATTAGTTTTGATAAAACAGTGTTTGCGCAGGATTTAACAGCTCAATCTCAAATCATTCAGCTTACTTCAATCATTGTAGCCTATTTAGTAGGACTCTTACTTTACAAAACAAACCGTGGATTTTCTTTTATCCCAGTTATGCCGCACGAATTCAGTATTAAGACCAAGTATAGTAAGCATAAAGCGATAATGGTCGTTACCGTTGTAGGCATGATATTTCTTGCACTGGCAATAACATTGTTGTTGCAGTTGCAAATAATTTTGCTATTGCCTGGTAGTATTATAGCTTTTGGCTTATCTTATTATTTCTCTAAAAGGAAGGATATCGAATTATGATAGAGTCGATATCTGTATCCTTAGCCAAGAAAATTCAACGCTCATATCCGCCAGCGAGTGTTGAAATTATGGCGTATGAAATTGCACGTAAAATAAACTTTTGGGCAATTATAGTTTTGACTGTGTTGGTGTCTTGGAGAGTAGGTGACATGTGGGGGTCGATCTTGTCGATGTGTTCCTTTGCATTAGTGCGTTACTGGAGTGGGGGGAAACATTTCAATTTGACCTTATGTACGATCGTTTCAGTAGCTTTGTTTGTAATAACTCCTTTAATACCGATAACTCAAATTCTAATCTTATTGATTGGTGCAGTAACATTATTGGTTTTCTTTTTTAAAACCAATAGTCATCGCAGGATATATTCTTGCGTGTTCATTGTTATCGCCGCCTCCATAGATTCGTCCATACTCATTCTAACATTTTGCGCTCAAGCGATTTTATTGCTCTGGAGGGAGGACAACACGAATGAAAAAAATAGCTGAGTTGCTATCACGAAAGCTTGAAAAAGATGCTATCAGAAGCGCTAAAGGTGACTATACAACAAACAAGGTGTTCATTGGTAAGCAGGATTTGCCAAATGAGCTGCTAAAAAAGCTGGGTAAGTAATATGATTATAGACGGTAAAATACTAGGATCAATTATAGATAAAGAGAAAGAGATCGGCGAATACACTCTTCACGATCTTAACGATGTTTGTTATATTGATATGTTTTCTGTTAATAAAAATCAAAAGAACCGAGTTCCGCGATTTAATTCGCGGAACCTGATGACAACTGAAGTGAGAACATTTGAAGCAGTAAAGCAAGGATTAGAGGATGTAGGCGGTAATTTTCTTCAAATGGATACTGGTCTACTCGTTAATTTCGATCTTGTGAAAAGAATTTTAGATACTCCACAAGGATTATATGCTGACTTTGGAGATGGGTATAAGGTAAGGATTGCAGATAACAAAGACAAAATGCCAATAGTAAAGAGCCTCATGTATTAGAAACGAGGCTCTTTACTATTTTTATCTATAATTGTCAAGATATTTTGAGCAGGGGTCTAAATACAACCATCAATTACTTTTTTCGACATTTTTCCTGTTTATGGATGAAAAGTTTTGTAATAAACTAAATTGGTAAGTTTATAACATGAGAATCAGATAGAAGATGCATGAGAGCTACATAACATTTGAGAGCTATTTGCTCCCAAAATCTCCAAGGGAGACTGCGGAAGCCACCGCAGTTATTGCTGGTTACCAAATTCGAATTCATAAAACTGATCCATAGGAATATCAAGTATGATCGATGCCCCGTATAGAACATCTAGTGGCATTTCACGCTCATTATTACAGTAATGAGACACCATGCGTTTGTTGATATCCAGTCGCCGAGCGAACTCAGCTTGGCTCATTTTACGATTTCTCAAATGGTCACGCAGCAAGCATCTCCCCAGGGAGACTCTACTCATTGCTTCCTCCTTCTCGGTTCTCGGAAAGGAGATGTAACCCAATGAAGATTATAGCATTCGATTTCTAAGTGGTAAACGAGAACAATGAACGAACTATACACATAAAATACAATTAAAAGGGGAATATACATGGATACCGTTTACGAATGGATAGCGCCAAAATTAGAACAAAGAGCTTGGGAAGCAGTTTTGATAGTAGAAAGAGAGAATCAGGGTAATATAAAAGAATTCTCGGCACAGTTAGAAAAAATTAAGGTTTTTTTGACGGGGGAGGGTGCGGCAGAATTAAGTAAACTGGAAGCGATCTTTTTAGAAAAAAATGTCGCAGCTAAAAAAGCTTATAAAATGGGTTTTGAAGACGCACTCCATCTAAAAGCTTCATTATAATAAAAACTCCAGTACAAGGATAGGAGTGTCCACTCCTATCCAATAACTAGAGCACCTGAAATAGGGTACTCAGCCGCTAACAAATGTTAGCGGTTTCTTTTTTTTGTCTGCAACTTTTTGTAAGGCTTCGTTGTGTTCAGTTTGTGGAGAGATGTAGAGGATCGTGAAAGATAGGTCATATCGATTTTGTGCTCCGTATTGTTTTATGGTATAAAGGAAAAGTGGCGTAAACTGCTATCTGGCTAAATACGCTACAACACATAGATGTAATCATTTTGCACGGTGCTTGTTATACATAAGGTTAGGGCGCGTAGCTTGCTCCACGTCTACGATTTATGCCGATGATCGGTACGGCTGGTGACGTGAATTTGGCAAGATGGTGGGACGAAATGGAAGAATACGGCAACCTTTTGACTTTGCTTTGCGTCTAGAAGTCAGGTATGATGATAAGGTTGTGCGTGAATGCTGACTTGAAACGAAAGCAGCAGATGAGACGGTATGGATAAGGTAGGGCATGATTTGAGGCTGTTTTACACGGATATGAATACATTTTGACATAGATGAGGGAAGTGAGCTGGATGAGCTCGCTTTCGGTTAGAAGGCGCCTGGGGGAAGGCATCGTTTTGGCTGAATTGAGCATTCGTGCTCGGCTAAAAGGCTGTTGCTCCATTCGCGATCATCGGCTTGAATGGCTGTATATCGCGTAATTTCAATGATTAACCGCAACTTTTGCCGTCCTGTTCAGTATTAATGAATACATAAGGAACGGGAAGATGCGGCGGCAACAACGAGGAGGGTCGCATTTCAATGACAGATTCCCTGATTATTCAGGAAATAAAAAATGGCGATGTAGAGCTATATTCAGAGCTTATGCGTCGTTATCAACGCAAAATTCTGGCATTCATTTATCATATGCTGAAAAGTGCCAATCTGGAAATGATGGCAGAGGATCTTTGTTCGGAAACCTTTTATAAGGCGTACAAAAGCCTGCACTCATTTCGCGAGGTGGATGCATCGTTTTCCACCTGGCTTTACACAATCGCACGCAATACCGTACTAAGCGAGCTTCGTAAGCAAAAAGCTGGTCATGTACCGCTGGAGGAAAGTGGGTATACGCCGGTCGCTCCAAGTACGATGGTGCCAGAGCACGCGGTGCTACGTGGCGAACGTGTACAGATGGTACGTGATGCTATCGATCAGCTGCCGGAAAAGCAGCGTTCTGCTTTGATCCTCCGCGAATATGATCAGCTGGATTATCAGGAAATTGCTGATATCCTCTGTCAGAGTGTAAGCTCCGTCAAATCTCTTTTGTTCCGGGCGAGGGCGAGTGTGAAAACACGGTTAGAGCCGTATTTTCATGATTCGGTCTACGATGAGCCTATTGAAGGGATGAAGGGAAAATGAATTGCAGAGAGGCCGAGTTATTATTCGGAATCTATTGGGATATGAAGCCGGACGACCCGCGTCGTCAGGAACTCCATCAGCATCTCAGCGAGTGCGAGGACTGCGCAGCGGAATTTGCCATCTGGCAGGAAAGTCATGAGCTAATGGAAGCTGAAGCAGCTGCTCTATCGATAGATCCAGAGCTGGAGCTGCGAGCAGAGCAAGTGAATCGTAATGTGATGGAACGTATCTATGCAGAGACGCCGTGGGTGCTGCAAAACGGTGCCAAGCGTGGCCCGATCTCTCGCATGTTCCGCCGCCGGATGTCCTTCTGGATTGCGGCAGTAATCGGTATCTTCTTATGCAGTTTTGTTTATTTGACGCTTGATGTATCGAATAGCTTTCATTATGAAGCGGTACAGGAGCCTGTCTCCGGCATTGTGCCGACGGGTGTGGCAACAAGTGATGCAACGACGGTTATACACTCGTCACTGCATTTTGCAGGCTCTCAGCGAGGCTTAATTGATCCGCTCGTCATTCAGATGGACCCGACTCATCCGCAATACTGGATGATCCTATCTGTCGTAGGGATGCTGCTGGCATTGGTATCACTGCGCTTTCTGGCACGACCACGACATCAATAGAGGGCTATTACGGGCTAATGTGATGGGATATGAATGAGAATATAGATGAATTAATAAATAAGATAAAGGAATACACCGGGCAAAAGGATATGCCTGTACGCATCAACCTGATCTGCTGTCTTGCTGCGATGGATCAGGTTGATTTTTTGTATTGTGCTCCTTTATACTGTGGGCTATATGTAGGGAGGGAGCATGCAGGTAATCCATTCCTTTAAATACAATACCCGATTATAGCTAAAGAAAGGATGACAATACATAAGATGCGAATTGGATTAATCCGACATGGTCTGACCGATTGGAATGCGCTGGGACGCATTCAGGGACATAGCGATATTCCGTTAAATGAAGAAGGAAGACAACAGGCGAGCCAGCTGGCTGAGCGGCTAGCGATCGAGCCTATCGAGTGGGATCATATCGTGTCGAGCAGCTTGGAGCGTGCTCACGAGACAGCTCGTATTATTGCAGAGCGATTGCATATTCCGCTGCTTGAGCCAGATGAGCGACTCAAGGAGCGCGGCTTCGGACAGATTGAGGGTATGACCTGGGAAGAGCGCGAAGCAAAATGGGGTGCTGATTGGGAAACTATAGAGCTTGGACAGGAGCCGCTGGATGTATTACAAGGCAGAGCGATGGATTTTTTGGAAGCGTCCTGGCAGCAGTTTCCGAATCATAATATACTGGTGGTGAGTCACGGTGGCTTGCTGTCACAGCTGTTCAAGCTACTGATGCAGGAGCATCATACCGAGCGAGTGGGTAACCTATCACTGACGGTATTGGAGCGTGAAGCTGATGCGTGGAATACAGTGCTCTATAACAATAGCGACCATCTACGATAAATACTTTGAAAGATAGCCTAGCTTATGCTAGGCTATTTGGTTATAATTGGAATAAATAGCCCGTTAGTGCTGGCAAATCAGCACCATTGGCTGTTTATCGCCTTAAATGTCGTTTTTGACGTTTTTGTTACTCGGTTGGAGAAAGGTCGCTCTGTCGTGAAAGATGACAATACTTTTATCGAATCCGCCGCCTTTTTTACAAATTTGTTGATACGCTTACATGGATTTTGGTTAAAATGCAGATAAGGAGCGGATGACATGTTAATTCCCTACAAAAACCGGATGCCTAGCGTGGAGGAACTGACCTTTATCGCAGAAGGCGCAAAGCTGATCGGTGATGTCAGCATCGGAGCATACAGCAGTGTATGGTTCAATGCCGTACTTCGCGGCGATCTAGCTCCCGTTCAAATCGGACAGCGCTGCAATATTCAGGATCTGGCTGTAGGGCATGTGCATGAGATTCATCCATTACTTATCGAAGATGATGTTTCTGTCGGACACTCGGCTATCGTTCACGGCTGCCGGATCGGCAAGGGTTCGCTGATCGGCATGGGTGCAATCGTGCTGAACGGTGCGAATATCGGAGAATATTCGCTCATCGGTGCAGGCTCCATTGTGACGGAGAACAAAACGATTCCCCCTTATACTCTGGCTCTAGGCTCACCTGCACGTGTCATTCGTGAACTCACGGAAGAAGACTTGCAGCGTATGGCCAAAACAACGCAAAGCTATGTGGATAAAGGAGCAGAGTTCAGAAATCCCTGAATAGCATATGGAGGTGCGCCCTATGTACAAGATGAAGGTAACCTACGAAGTTATGTTGGGTCTGGCTGCAGAAATGGTATGGGATCAAATCCTACGCGAACATCGCATTGAAGAACTACACACACTCATTGACCGGGCGCTTGCCGATCGGGATGAACAGGCCTTTCAGCAATGGACGGACGAATTACGCTCACTAACACCGGCGATCGATACAACATTGCCAGAAGTGGAGCGTTATGAACGCAAATCGCTGTCACACTGATCATCAGCTAAGCATGGCACGGCACATACACAATACATTTTGCATACACAATACATTTCGATAAAAGTCCACCTGTATCCAGGGTGGACTTTTTGCTTGTTTACAGGTGCAGCTTGTACTTTTACAATGGAAAAGATTATTGATTCCAATCCAGCTCGCTTTTACTGGAAGAAGAGCTGGATACCCACTAGAGATAAAGGAGACTGGGAATGCCGATTTCTTATTTTTGGAGCAGAGCCTTTTTGACAAACCGCTGGCTACTATGGCTGCTGCTCATTTGCAATGTGCTAGGTACGATTTATGGATATTACTGGTATGCGCTACAATTGGAATATACACTGCTGCACTGGCCCTCCTGGATGATCGTGTTCGTACCGGATAGCCCGACAGCCAGTCTATTTTTCAGTATAGCGATTGCTTTCCTATTATTCCCGCCACGTAATCGCTGGCTAAAAGGAATTCGTGCCCTATTCGAAGCACTGGCTGTCGTCACATCCGTCAAATATGGAGTATGGGCAGTAACGATGATCTTCTGGGGAGCAGCACTTGGCGATACGCTCGTATGGCAGGACTGGATGCTAACCGCGTCCCACCTCACGATGGCGATCGAAGCGCTGATCTATGTACGCTTCTTTATCTTCCGACACACGACATTGGTGCTAGCATTAGGCTGGACGCTTCTGAACGACTATATGGATTACAGTCAGGGCATCTACCCATGGCTGACTGAACAACTAGTCATCCGCTTAAACCAGGTACGTAACTTCACTGTATCCCTGACGCTGGCATCCGCACTTGCAGGTGCATGGGCGCTGTGGCAAGCGCGCGATGAGCGCAAGTGAAATAGCTAATGGTGAGCGTTAGTAAAATGAATATGTAGTAATGGATAGCGATATTAAGTGATAAGAACAAAGTATTTCATATTTAAAATGAAGCAGATAAATAGGTTATTCGCGTACGATGTTATAGTATTTCTATAGAATAAATTGTGAAGGAATCATGTTCTGATGTACTCACAAAATTTGCTTCGATTCCACTTGAGGCAAACTGTATTGGATTTTAGTGGATAAAATATATTTTTGAATGGTTTTGATCTGAATTTTGCTTGAGATAAATGTGAACAAGTGTAGATCGGATAAGTTAGCAATAAGTGTGGAAGCATATAGTAATAGATAATATATCTACGAAGTGATTGATATAACATGAACAAATGAATGAAGTGGAGTACAAAGTGTATCTTGAAAGTTCCTGTCACTGATATGTTCAATGGGAAAACTGATACAAACGCACAATATTAGTGCATAAACGAAACAAAATTATGAAGTCACAAGCACTGAACGTAGACAAGGAAATAAGGGAAAAGGACGACTTTGGAGGGGCGGGAATCTACATTATCTCCCTAATCCATAGATTCCCGCGGCTCCACCGGAGTCTGTTCCCTTATTCCTTGTCGGAGTGGATTGAAGCACCTGCATCAATTCAGCATAACCGCTCGAATCAAACACTAATTCATTCCATAAAACCATCTACAAAACTACCAAAAGCCGCTTACAACCAAGCGGCTTTTATCATTCCTCATCCTATACCGAAGTCGCATGCTATTCGCACCTTGACCATTCCGCCCGTCAGTGCGGCTGCTCCTCCCGAAATCCTTCTCCATGCACATCATTCACTTCATTAATAATCACAAACGCCCGCGTATCAATCGCCTTCACAATCATATGTACACGGCGAATCTCCTGCCGGGATACTACACAGTAGGCCATCTGCTTCGCCTGCCCTGAATAGGCACCAATCGCCGGAATAAGCGTTACCCCGCGATCCATCTCCTTCATAATCTGTGCCGCGATGATATCCGCATGATCACTAATAATCGTAAATGCCTTACCCGAATACGCGCCCTCCTGAATAAAATCAATAATCTTCGTCGCAATAAATACGGTCACCAGCGTATACAGCACTAGCTCCTTGGAGATAAAGAAGAGCGATGAGCCGATGATCACGATATCTAACCCCAGCATCACCTGCCCGATGCTCCAGCCAAAGCTACGGTTCAAAATAGTGGCAATAATATCCGAGCCTCCGGTCGTTCCACCGAATCGGAACACGATCCCCAGTCCGAGCCCTAGCGTTACACCAGCATACAGTACAGCCAGAATATAATCATGCTCCGTCTGAAATGGAGCAATCCAGCCCTGCTTGATCAACCATTCAAATAGCCACAGGAAGAACGATAACGAGCCGATGCCGACACCTGTATAGATCATTCTGCGCCAGCCAAGCATTTTCAGCCCGATCAAAAATAGCGGAATATTCAATAGCAGTGTAGACAAGGCAGGAGCCAGTCCAAATCCATAATTCAGCAAAATGGTAATCCCGGTTACGCCGCCTTCCATGAGCTTATTCGGAATAATAAAGTAGAGTAAGCCAAATGCATAGATAGCGGCACCACATATAATCGGTAAAATAACGCGAAGCTGCTTCCAGAAACGTTGTACCATAAACGAAGACCTCCATAAATGTGATAGCCAGGAATGAGTATGTCATTATGAACAAAAAAGCATTTGTTTTCAAAATCGCTTTAGGATAACATGGTAATGATAACTTGCACGAATGGAAGGATACCGAACAACGCGGGTGCACTTGAATACGCTCAAGTGATCGTATCGATTAGTAGCAGGGTGACCGCTCCATCCTAACTATAGGAGGAAGTCACGCATTCGGCAATAGGGCAGGAAAAGCCTGCCAGGACAGGGCTGCATATGTATACAGCAATCGCTTTTTTTATGCTGTATAGCGTCCCGGGTCACAGGATGAATTTGGTTGATGGAGGGAATACAGATGACGGAAAAAACGCTGGCAACGATGCAAAAGGAAGTCGATGCGTACATTTCACAATTCAAGGAAGGCTACTTCTCGCCGCTGGCCATGCTGGCACGGATGTCTGAAGAAGTAGGCGAGCTGGCGCGTGAAGTGAATCATTCGTATGGTGAGAAGCCAAAAAAGAATGATGAAGCCGACAATTCGATCGAGCTGGAGCTTGGCGATATTTTGTTTATTACGATCTGTTTTGCGAATTCGCTCGGGATCGATCTGACCGAAGCGCATAACAAAGTTATGCATAAATTTAATACACGAGATAAAGATCGCTGGACGCGGATCGAAGACGGTAATACCGACGAATCTGAACAAGCGGGTAAAGGAGAATAACATGAGCGAGCAAATCAAAGTAATTGTAGCAGGGGCTGGCGGACGTATGGGCCGTGAGGTCGTCAAGCTCGTACTTGGCGATGAACAGCTAGAACTAGCAGCAGCGATTGGTCGCTCGGATGCTGGACGGGATGCAGGCGAGCTAGTGGGCATGAAGAATGCAGGTGTTGCGCTTGTGCC
Organism: Paenibacillus hunanensis; assembly: GCF_014645615.1. Classification (GTDB taxonomy): domain Bacteria; phylum Bacillota; class Bacilli; order Paenibacillales; family Paenibacillaceae; genus Saccharibacillus; species Saccharibacillus hunanensis. Next base: position 359,474 of record NZ_BMMB01000004.1, read on the forward strand.
AAGTTTGGAGGAAGCGCTCACGTCAGTCAAAGCCGATGTGCTGGTTGATTTTACAACACCAGAATTTGCCTATGAGCATGCCCGTCTGGCTATTCAGCACGGGGTGCGTCCAGTAATGGGAACGACAGGATATACACCGGAACAGATTGATGAGCTTGATCGTCTATGCAAGGATGCAGGCATCGGTGGCTTGATCGCACCGAACTTCTCGATTGGTGTAATTCTGATGATGCGCTTTGCTGCTCAGGCTGCCAAGCACTTCCCGCATCTGGAGATTATCGAAACGCACGGTGATCACAAGCTGGATGCCCCTTCTGGTACAGCAGTGAAAACGGCTGAAATGGTGCGCGAGGTTCGTGAATCATTTAAACAGGGTAATCCGAATGAAAAAGAAACGATTGCTGGCTCGCGTGGTGGCGAATTTGATGGCTTCCGCATTCACAGTGTTCGTTTACCTGGCGTATTTGCTCAGCAGGAGGTTATTTTCGGTGCCTTTGGACAATCGCTCAAAATTCGCCACGATTCGTATGAGCGTGCAGGCTACATGCCTGGCGTGAAGATCGGTGTACAAAAGGTGATGGAGTACACGGGTATGGTATACGGCTTCGAGCGTTTTGTAGATTAATATTGGATAGGTGTAAACAATACAGACTATATGATTAGGGGAGATTGCCATGTTCCAGATAGCTTTTGTCGCGCACGACCGCAAAAAAGATGAAATGGTTAATTTTGTGACTGCCTATGAGCATGTATTTCACGGTCATAAGCTATATTCGACCGGAACGACCGGACAACGTATTATGGCGCAAACAAAGCTGGATATTCATCGTTTTATGTCTGGTCCGCTCGGTGGTGACCAGCAGATCGGTGCACTTGTCGCGCAAAATGAGCTGGATTTAATCATTTTCCTGCGTGATCCGCTGATGGCACAGCCACATGAACCGGATATTACTGCATTGCTGCGTATTTGCGATGTGCAGGGGATTCCGGTTGCGACGAATATTGCGACCGCGGAGATTCTCGTTAAAGCACTGGATCGTGGTGATTTTGCCTGGCGTGAGCTTGCACATAAGTACAAGCCAGCTGGAGAGGAATTGAAATGAACGAGAAGCTAGATATCCTCGTCTTCGGTGCTCATGCCGATGATGCGGAGATTGGTATGGCGGGAACAATTATCAAACACACCACTGCCGGCCTTCGGGTCGGCATCTGTGATCTAACCTATGCAGAAATGTCGTCAAATGGCACGGTTGAGCTGCGTAAGCAAGAAGCTGCCGCTGCTGCCGATGTGCTCGGTCTGTCCTACCGTAGTAATCTCGGGTTACCTGATCGCGGTCTGGAGCGCAATCCCGAACAGCTGGCAGTGATTACTGCCGAAATTCGCCGCTGTGCGCCACGAATTGTATTTGCGCCTTACTGGGAAGATCGTCATCCTGACCATACGTGGTGTAGCCGACTGGTCGAAGAAGCCGTATTCAATGCGAAGCTTCGTCGCTACATGCCAGAGCTGCCACCTGTACAGGTAGAGCAGATCTATTACTATTTTATCAACGACACCGCGCCTGCAAGTGTGCTTGTCGATGTCACTGCTCAATACGAGCGCAAGGTCGATGCCTTATCCTGCTACGCCTCCCAATTCGGTCTGGCACCTGGCAATGACGCTGTTGCTACGCCCTTAACGCAGGGCTACGTCGACCGTGTTCGTTACCGCGATGCTATCGCCGGTCAACGCAGCCTGATTCCTTACGCCGAAGGCTTTGTCATCAAAACGCCTTTTGTAGCGGATATGCTGTTATAGGAACGGATAAGCGGCCCCTGCATCCAAATGCATGATATAAAAAGGCATAGCGGTACCGAGCTAAACAGAGCACACCAGGATACACAGCTTTACTTACTTCGCTTACTATGTACTCCACACTGATCAAGTATGCGATTATGCTCTACATCAGAATGGTCTAATCACACATAGATGAATTATGAATCGCGACAACGTTGAAAAGAATATACCTCATATTTTAAAACTGGAAGGGAGATTGCCCTTATGGACACGATGCTTAAAATAGGCATCACTTGTTATCCTTCACTTGGCGGATCGGGCGTCGTGGCTACCGAACTTGGCAAGCTGCTTGCTGAAAAAGGGCATGAAGTTCACTTTATTTCGCATAGCGTACCTTTTCGCCTGGGAACTTTTCATAAAAATATTTTTTACCACGAAGTTGAAGTCAATGACTATTATGTCTTCAAATATCCGCCCTACGACCTGACCCTTGCGAATAAAATGGCGCAGGTTGCCAAAATGCAGCAGCTGGACGTTCTGCATGTACACTACGCAGTGCCACATGCCGTTTGCGCATTTTTAGCGAAGCAGATGGTCGGTGAGCATCTGAAAGTAGTTACCACATTGCATGGTACCGATATTACTGTGCTCGCTCAGGACGAATCGCTCAAGGATCTGATTCGATTGGCGATCAATGAAAGCGATGCGGTTACCGCTGTATCACGCGATCTGATTCGTGAGACACGCGAGCTGCTTGATATTACACGCGATATTGATCTAACGTATAATTTTGTAGACAAACGGGTTTATTATCCGCGCGAGATTCAGCAGCTTTGCGATGATTTTGGCTTTGGCGATGATCGGATCATTATGCATATTTCCAACTTCCGTCCGGTTAAGCGCGTAGGTGATGTGGTGGAAGCCTTTGCTCGCATTAATAGCGAAGTGCCATCCCGCCTTGTACTGGTCGGAGAAGGCCCGGATTTGCCGAAAATCCAGTGGCGCATTCAAGAGCTAGGCTTGACGGAGCGCGTACATTTCCTGGGCAAGCAGGATGATATTCCGCAGGTGATCTCGATGGCAGATATCTTGATGCTTCCATCGGAAAAGGAAAGCTTCGGTCTGGTTGCGCTGGAAGCGATGGCGTGCGGAGTACCTACGATTGGCTCGCGTGCTGGAGGGATTCCAGAGCTGATCGTGCACGGGGAAACCGGCTATCTATCATCGATTGGCGATACCGAGGATATGGCGCAGCATGCGATTCAGCTGCTGACCAATCCAGCGCTGATGGAGCAAATGCGTCAAAATTGTATCACTCGTGCAACAGAGCAATTTAGCAATGATGCGATGATGGAAAAGTACGAACAAATTTACTATCGTGTGCTGGGACGGCAAATGCCAACACCCTCCACGGTTCGGGGTTGATCAATGATATGATGCAATGGAATTGGGTGGACGCGCACACGGCGGAACGGGGAATGTCCCTGCTCCGCCGTCTCGCTGACCACGGATATGAAGGTTATTTTGTCGGTGGCTGTGTCCGCGATGAGCTGATGGGTAGACCGATTAATGATATGGATATCGCGACCAATGCAACGCCAGAGCAGGTACTGGAGCTATTCGAGCATACTGTACCTACGGGTATTGCACACGGTACGATTACCGTTATTGTAGATGGTGAGCATTTTGAAATAACGACCTATCGAACGGAAGGGCAATATGTGGATCATCGTCGCCCGGAGCAGGTTGAGTTTGTTAGCGATCTGTATGAAGATTTGCGCCGCCGTGATTTTACGATGAATGCGATTGCGCGTGGACTGGATGGCGAGTACGTAGATCCATTTCATGGACGTGAGGATTTGCAAAAGGGCATCATTCGCTGTGTCGGTGTACCGGGTGAGCGTTTTGATGAGGATGCGCTACGGATGGTGCGTGGTCTGCGCTTTGCATCTGTGTTTGATTTTGAGCTGGAGCCCGAGACATGGGCAGCGCTGCTGGAGCGACGCGAGCTGATTCGTTATATTGCGACGGAACGTATCCGCGTCGAAATGGAGAAAATGATCGCTGGATCACATCCGGTCAAAGGGATTCGTTTGCTCCAGCAGAGCGGTCTGGTCGGCTACATGAAGGTTAACGTACCCTGTCCTGCGGCAAGGCCAGAGCTGCTGGAACGCCTGGAGGTTGTAGCAGGCGAACCGTGGTTACTGCGCTGGACGCTGATCATGCTAGCGCTTGGCTGTAATGATGAACAAGCAAGGCAGGCGTTGAAGCAATGGACATTTTCTAATGCGGCAGTAGATCTTGTTGTACGGTTATTGCGTCTGCATCAGCAGCTGTTGACTGTCGATATGCCAACCGCTCAGGATACGAATGACAAGCATGACGTTGTTGCTAGTCAAGAGAAAAGTAACCCTGCACGTCTCACGCTTATCGCTGGTGTGCTGCACTATGGGCAGGATACGGCAGAACTGTGGCAACAGCTATACACCGCTTTGCCTGAGCAGGATCATACGCCGACACTGCGTATACTATATGAGCAGGCTCCAGCATGGATAGAAAGTATGCAGGCATACAGTCTGGCTGATCTATGTGTGAATGGTCAGGATGTACTGTCTGCACTGGATACACGCGGTGGCCCGTGGCTCGGTAAGCTTATGCAACAGATACTGCTAGCCGTAGCGAGTGGTAAGCTGGACAATGAACGCAATACCGTACTGGATTATGCGCGCACGCATGCAGAGACAGGAGGGAAGGCCAATGCGTGATGAACAATTGCTGGAGCTATTAACCGAGCGACCAGGCGAGTACATTTCCGGTGAGGAAATTAGCCGCCGTCTGTCTGTAAGTCGTACCGCTGTCTGGAAGGGCATCAATCGGCTAAAGGAGCAGGGCTATGAGTTCGATTCCGTTACGCGTCGTGGCTATCGTATCGTGCGCTTACCTGATCGGTTTGACGAGGTTTCGTTACGGTTGCAGCTGGGGAAGCTTACCTCCTGGGGACAGCCACTGCATCTGCTGGATACTATTGGTTCGACACAGGATCTAGCTCGTGAGCTGGCCGAGAAGGGTGCGCCTGAAGGAACACTGGTCATTGCCGAGCAGCAAACGGCTGGACGTGGTCGTCAGGGTCGAGTGTTCCATTCGCCTGCTGGACGCGGTGTGTGGATGACACTTGTGCTTCGTCCACAGCAACCGCTACAGTATACTTCCCAGCTCACATTGCTTGCCGCTGTAGCCATTTGCCGTGCACTGCGGGATGTGAGTGGTCTGGATATCGGTATCAAGTGGCCCAACGATCTGCTGATCGGCAATCGCAAGGTATGTGGTATTCTGGTTGAATCTGCGGCTGAGGATGGTCATGTGCGTTATGCACTGGGTGGATTCGGGATTGATGTGAATGTGGCGCTGGAGGATTTGCCGGAGGAGGTCCGTCCGCTCGCGACCTCGCTGCGTATTGAGCGCGGAGAACCGGTCGATCGTACAGCCGTAGTAGCGGCGATACTGAGTGAGCTGGAGACACTATATCATCTATACAATCGCGAAGGCTTTGCTCCAATTGCGGCGCTCTGGGAAGCTTCGGCGCTGGCGATTGGAAAAGTAGTCACGGTCAAAACGCTACAGCATACGATGACCGGTATTGCTCGGGGACTGGGAGAAAACGGTGAATTGCTGTTAGAGCAACCAGACGGCAGTATCACTCCTGTATATTCGGGTGAAGTCGGCTTCTAAGTATAAGTCATGGTATAGCTGTCTAAGCATAAACATATTACTTAGGTCGTGTTAAGATGACTAATCGTTAACAGTAAAGGGCTGCTGTGTAAGTGGAGAGATTTTATTAGACCGCCACGAGCATAGTAGCTTTTTGCGTATTTTGTTTATGTTTTTAGAAGAATTCGGGCATGATTCTAACCAATAGACCATACAAATATTCTACAATTCCGGGCGATTAAATCGGATATATATACCATTCGTAAATAGCTATATTTTTTATGGCAAAATGAGTGTAATTGCTAGCGTACTCTGTTATACTATGCAGGAAGACGGTATCGGCATGGCCGAGCCGTACTTTATCATGTTATATTGGTGTGAGCTGGCAGGCAAGCACCGTTAGACGCAATGCTCTACTGCGCCTGGCAGATGACGGAACAGACCACAATTGTGGCTGGCATCAGTAATCTGACCGCAAATGGCACTAGCCCCGATACAGCATACATGCAGCGAAGAGAACGGTATCTTATAGAGCCGGATCATCGATAGCTGCTATGGATGAGTAGAGGTAGAAGGAAAGGTCTGTGACTTTTCTGGCTGAACGGTAGGCATCATCCAATTATGCTGGACAGGCTGGAGTGTGAACTCCATACATCTGGCAAACCTGCTGTATCCCATTATGATTCGTATCCACAACAAGATACGCTGAAGAAGCGAGGTGTTGGCACCATTCAATTCTGCTCTGAGCCGTTACGGGACCGAGACAGGAGAGATGATCGCAAAGTGACTCTTTTTTGGACTCAGGACCTTTTTCGTACGAGACGAAAAGGTTTTTTATTTTGTCCAAAAACAATATTGAATACAAAGGAGCTTGATGTCACATGGCAGCCAAAACGCCGCTGAATATTGTCAAAATGAAAAAAATGAAATCCGAGCGCAATCCGCTCACGATGGTAACCGCATACGATTATCCAACCGCTCGCCTTGCTGAAGAGGCTGGGATAGATATGCTGTTGATTGGAGATTCGCTTGGCAATGTTGTGCTGGGCTATGATTCTACCATTCCGGTTACGGTTGATGATATTGTGTATCATTCCCGTGCTGTGGCACGCGGTGCCCAATCGACCTTTATTGTAGCGGATTTGCCTTTTATGACCTATCACGGAAGTATAGACGAGACACTGCGCACCGTTAAGCGCATTATGCAGGAAGGCCATGCCCATGCAGTAAAGCTGGAGGGCGGCGCTGAAATTGCCGACACCGTTGCTGCGATTACCCGTGCAGGTGTACCTGTACTGGCGCATATCGGTCTGACCCCACAATCGGTGCATCAGATTGGTGGCTATCGTATTCAGGGCAAAGATGAGCAGGATGCACAGCGTCTGCTGGACGATGCGAAGGCATTGGAAGCGGCTGGCGCATTTGGCGTCGTGCTGGAGCTGGTGACTGAGGACACCGCTGCACGCATTACGGGCGAGCTATCCATTCCAACGATCGGCATCGGTGCAGGTCGCGGCTGCGACGGTCAGGTACTCGTATTCCATGATGTGGTTCAATATACCGATAATTATCGTGAAAAACGATTTGTAAAAACATACGCCGACATTGGTGCAACGATTCGGACGGCGTTAGAGCAATATGTGAATGAAGTGAAGACACGCGCATTTCCAGCGGAGCAGCATGTGTTTAATCCGGATGAAAAAGCACTGGATTCGCTGTATGGACAACAACGGAAGGTGGAGAATTTATCGTGAAGGTCGTACGTAGCATTGCTGAAGTCAGACAGCAGGTCAAACAGCTTCGCCAGCAACGTAGTCAAGGTGGAGGGGATGCGGTTGTAGGTCTGGTGCCAACGATGGGCTTTTTACATGATGGTCATGCAAGTCTGATGCGCCGTGCTAAGCAAACGAGTGATATTGTCGTGATCAGTATTTTTGTGAACCCGATTCAATTTGGGCCTAATGAAGATTTTGAACGCTATCCGCGTGATGAACAGCGCGATCTGGCGCTGGCAGAGCGTGAAGGTGTAGATGTCGTATTCATGCCAACGGTAGAGGATATGTATCCTGCTCCAACCAAGACGCATGTGACAGTAGCAGAGCTGACCGATACATTATGTGGCGCTTCACGTCCAGGTCACTTTGACGGTGTGTCAACTGTCGTAACCAAGCTGTTCAATATCGTAAAGCCTGATGAAGCCTTTTTCGGAGCGAAGGATGCACAGCAGGTGGCAGTTATCAAGCAAATGGTCATCGACCTGAATATGGATATTAACGTTGTAGCTTGTCCGATTGTCCGCGAAGTAGACGGATTGGCACTAAGCTCGCGTAATGTATACCTTTCAGCAGAGGAACGTGAGCAAGCACTTGTACTATCTCGTTCACTGGAAATGATCAAGCAGCGTGTAATCGAGCAACCGGAGCTCACTGCTGGTGACATTCGCAGCATGCTACGCAGCGAGATCGGTACTTCATCGATTGCTATTATTGATTATGCCGAAATTATGACCTTCCCGCAGCTTGAAGCGATGGAAGATCGTGCGGTTGTGCGTGATGTAGCAGGGGAAGTGATTGTGGCACTGGCTGTGAAATTTGGCAAAACACGTCTGATCGATAATGCGATCTTCTCGCCATCCACATTGCCTCAAACAGTGGTACACGCCTGAGTGTAATCGATATACAGCATCAATATGCTGGCAGTGATCCATCTTCATAAGCTCGTCTTATCGATGAATTCACCCCTATACGCAATGGTATAGCTGAGTGTATGGGTGAATATACAGGATAACAGATGAGTCATAAACGAACAAAAAGTACAACGAATAGATACTATATTGAGAAAGGGGTTGCCCTGCATGTTTAGAACGATGATGAAATCGAAAATTCACCGCGCGACGGTAACCGAAGCTAACCTGAACTACGTAGGCAGCATTACCATCGACGAGGATCTGATGGACGCCGCAGACCTACTGGAAAATGAAAAGGTTCAGATCGTCAATAACAACAATGGCGCTCGTCTGGAAACGTATGTGATTACAGGTCCACGCGGTAGCGGTGTAATTTGCCTGAATGGAGCGGCGGCTCGCCTTGTACAGCCTGGCGATAATGTGATCATTATTTCTTACGCAGTGCTCGATAATGCGGAAGCGAAGGAGCATCGTCCAACAGTTGTATTTGTAGACGATGCGAACAAAGCCGTTATGGAAGCACACAAGGAAGTTCACGCAACGATTGTGTAAAGTAAACAAAATAATTTAGTTTATATTAGTAAAAGAGCATAAATAACATGTTAATAGATGTTCATAACATATCATTTATGCTCTTTATAATTTATTTTAATGTGTGTACTTGCTTTGTCTTTTAAATAGTAAGAATGATCCAGCAATTAATAAAAGACAGAATAATAATAGTATAAATAATGATTGTGTAACAGGAATAGGTACTGGCACGATTAGTTCAAATTTTCCTTTGAATGAAAAGATAGAATGAGCAACGCTTGCAATCAAATTTTTAAAATCATACTTACCAAGTAATGGAACAAAGAAGTTGTAAACAAAAATTAGAATAGCTGGGAATAAGGTTGTTTTGAAAATAATCCCAAGTAAAAATCCAATTGCTGTAAATATTATGCATAAGAATAGAGCATACAGAAGTTGTAAAGGAAGAGAGCCGATAGAAAAAGTATCCACGATAGGAAATGAGTAAACAGGAACTTTTTTGCTCAAATATATACTAGCAACTAGACCAGCCAAGCAAGAAATGATTAAAGTTATAACCATAACTACTATTATGCAAATCAAACTTACAATGAATTTAACTGTAAGTATATGTTTAGGAGTTGCATGTAGCATTTTTAATTTTAGTGTTTTATATTTGTAATCGTAAGTAGCTACATACAAACCGTATAATCCGAAAATAATTGGACAAAATGCAAATAACAACCATTCTAGTGTTGGTGTGATTAGATGAACTCCATCCAAAATATAGATTGTAGAAGATAATTGATCATAGTAGTACCTTACAGAGTTATCAACAAGTGAGCTACCGGGAGCTGAACCAGGAAGTTTGAGAAGTGCCTCTACATCAACACCTTGCTCTTTATAAAAAGTATATGACTTTAAATAGTTATTATAAGCATTAATCGCTTTAGATATAAGTCCATATATATTAACCAATGATAAAAATACGGCTGATACCAAAGTAATCCAGAGAACGTGACTGTAACGTTGATATAGGAATTCTTTTTTCAAGCTATCCCATATGGTTACGGTAGATTTCAACTAAATCATCTCCATTCTCTTTAATGTGATCCATTTGGGTAGCTGTCTGATTGGCAATGACAATCACAGAATCTACCAGATCATCATAAAAATCAAACTGGTGACCTGTTGCGATAACAGTAATGCCTTGTAATTGCTCTTTTAAAATCTTTTTAAGTTGAAGTAATGAGTCATAGTCTAAACCATTTGATACTTCATCCAAAAATAAGTAATCTGGCTCATACAATAATGCAATTAACAAGCTGAGCTTTTTACGTTGTCCATATGAGTAATGCTTTACTTTCTCCTGTAAAAGCTCAGGATCAATAATACTTTCAGCTTTATTCTCAATGTATTTTCGTGATATATTCCCAAAATATAGTATTTCAATGTTTTGGAAACCAGTCAAGTGATCATAAAGAGGAGTTTGATCGTAAATCGCATAAATTTTAGGTGGAGATGTTTGTGCAGTCTGAGTATCAAATAAAATCTTCCCTTGATAAGGCTCTAATCCAATCAGACATTTTAGTAGTGTAGTTTTACCACTTCCATTTGCACCAGCAATAAAAGTAAAACGATGTTTAGGAATAATTAAATTAACATTTTCAAAAATGATTCGTTTACCATAAGTTTTACAAAGATTTATAGTTTGGATCAAATGATATCACCTCAGCTGCTTTAAAATAAACAGACGACTACCTAGGTACAATAGCCGCCTGTTCATATTTTAGCTATATACTTTAGAAATTAATAGTGAGACGAAGTTCCATCTTTATTTACTCTGATGTAATCAGAATAATCGTTATTATAGACAGTTACATCACCCCAAGGTGTAACTGATCCGGCGCCGATTGTAGTTTTAGAAAGATAAATATGGTAACTACTTGCAGATGAGGTTTGTTTAGTAATTCCATTCTTTCTTACAATATTAGGAAATATGTATCCAGCATCTTGATGAGCTGAACTATTTGTAACAGCGTTACCATTGTAGCTCCAATCTACTGTAGCTTCTGACCAAGCTAAAGAACTTCCTCTTTTAAAAGTCACACTCTTTGAAGTTGTCGCTGCTGCTGTGAGAGCATTTGTTGTAATTGGTGAAGATTTTACTTTTTCTGAAACTATTACTTGGTCAGCTGCTTCTAGAATTTTTTGCTGCTCTTGTGTTAATTCAGAACGAGATATAGTCGAGACGTTTGAATTTGCTGCTACAGCAGAAATTGTTGGTATTACAGCTATAGCAGAGAATAGGGAGGCAGCTAAAACAATCTTTGGAATTTTGTTCATTTCTTCATGTTCTTTTCTTTATTTGAGTTATTAAGTGCCCTTTAAACACTAATTAAATTCCTATTGTAAGTCAATCAGATATAAAAAAATGGTAGAATTGCACTAAAATTGTAATGGAAATCAATATGAATCATATGACATAAGTTTTATATATTGATATTGTCACACCTTAAATCGCCCAATCAACCCATTCAAGCGTTCCGACAACTCCGCTAGATGATTGGCAGAGCTATTCACATGCTCCATGGCGGCTTGCTGCTCCTCAGCGCCTTCGGTCACCTGCTCAAAGCGGTGCGCCGACTGGCGGGTGATGCCTTCCATTTCATCCACAGAGGCAAGCATTTGCTGAGAAATCGCCGAGATTTCGGCAGATGATTCGGACACCTGATGAAGCTGCGTGGCGACTTCGCTCAGACGATCATGAATACGTTCAAATGACTGTCCGGCGTGCTGTACGACATCTTTACCCGTATGAGCCTCGGTTCGATTCGTCTCCATATGATAGTGTAGCTCGATAATCTCGCGCTGCATGGCAGTTACAATCTCCGCAACGACCGACGCGGAGGACTGCGATTGTCCAGCCAGTTTTTGCACCTCGCCCGCGACGACGGAGAATCCGCGGCCATGCTCACCCGCACGAGCTGCTTCAATCGAAGCATTCAGTGCAAGCAGGTGAGTCTGTCCAGCAATATCATTAATAAGTCGTAAAATATCCTCAATTCGATCGGAATGCTGCTGTAGCTGTCCGGTCGCTACAGCCATACGATCGGAAGACTGCGTGATCGCTTCCATCTGCGCTACTGCCTGTCCGATCGACTGTTTTCCTTGTACGCTCTGTTCCAGCGTATCGCCTGAACGATCCGAGACGATGCTTACTGCTTCTGCAATGCGCTGCATGCCTGCGCTCACTTCGTTCATGCCATGCTGCATTTCGATCGCGTGAGCTGCCTGTGTCTGCGTATCGGCGGCTGTTTCGTTCACATGTCCAGCAATCGTACGACTTGTCGCTGCTGTCGTCTGTGATTGCTCGGAAAGTCCAAGCGCTGCCTGCTGTAGCTCCTGCGCGCTATCTCGAATACCTACGATTACGCGATTCGTATCGGTTACGAGTCTGCCAAAGGCTGTGGACAATTGCCCAATCTCATCCTTGCTCGTACTGTTAATGTGAATGGTCAGATCGCCTTCATTAACCCGATGGATGTCTTGCATTAGTCGCTTGAGTGGACGGATCAGATAACGAGCTAGCAGGTACACCAGCACAATACTCACCAGCAAAATAATAATCGAGACGATGATCGTCATCTGCTTGGACTTTTGCATCAGCTGGTAAATATCTGTCGCATCCAGATCAGCACCGAGCACACCGATCGTCTGTCCATCTGCATTTTTAATAGGAACAAAGGAAGTAATGATCGCGCCATATTGATCCTGACTCAGATCACCAACAGCAGGCTTGCCTGTATCCATTACCTGCTTCATTGCCGGATAAACAGTATCTTCAACCGTACCCAGCGGGGAAAAATCATCTTCAGCCACATCCTGCGGCGCGCCATCCACAATATAGACGTATTGTTCTTTGCCATCCTGCTGAACCCGATTCAATGTGTAAATGTAGCGAAAGCCATTATCCTCACGTAGCTTATTCAGCTGCTGCCGTAGCTCTGTATAATAGGAAGTCTCGCCACCTTCTCTGGCAGGAATCGCCGCATACTGCACCGGATCGATTAGCGCGCTGGCACGTAAGGCAACCTGCTCGGCTTGCTTGCCGATCGATTGAATGACAAGAGAATTAGAGGATTGATACACGGTCATTCCAACAATAGCAATTCCGATCACAATCAGGCTGGAGAAAAATAAAATCATTCTTGCGAGTAGACTATTCAATAGATTATCCCCTTCATGATGTACGCGCTTGATTAGGGTGTTATGTAGAGTGGTATAGTTCTTATTAATCAATGCATATAGGTATTTATACTTACTATAATCGAGACGGCTAAGCCTGTAAATCATTGCTTGATTGCTTCGCATAATTTGATGAATATCGCATGGGGTTTACACAAAGCTACTGGAACAACCGTTCGATTTAAGGTATACTACAATTATTATAACGCCGAAGCAGGGTGATACTGTGCGAGCCGATTCGCGCCCGGTATCACCTTTTATTATGGTTGATTTTCAAAACTGCTGTCTTCTGGTATGCTGATAGTTGACGATTTTACATCAGTGCAGAAGGGCTGCTGGGAAAGGATTTAGACATCCATGAAATTTGCTGTACTGGATTTTGAAACAACAGGGACCCAGGCTACGGATGATATTATTCAGGTGGGCCTTGCTATTATAGATCATGATATGACGGTGAGCGAAGTATATAGCTCAATGGTCAAGCCAAACGGAAAGATTCCGACATTCATTACCGGACTTACAGGCATTAGCAATGCAGATGTAGCGGATGCTCCTGAGCTTGATGATGTGATGCTGGACATGATTCCGCTGCTGGAGGATGCTGTGCTGGTCGGACATAATGTCGGCTTTGATCTCGGCTTTCTGCAACGCGCGCTGGATCGTACCGGCTATTTGCCGTTTACGGGCAGAGTGCTGGATACGATGGACTTTTTACGTATTTTCTTCCCGAATTTGCCAAGCTACCAGCTCAGTATGGTGAGCAGCTCGCTTGGTTTTCAGCATGACCGTCCACACCAGGCAGATAGCGATGCACTGGCAACAGCACATGTATTTTTAAAATGTCTGGAAGAGCTGGACGGATTGCCTTTAATTACGGTGCAGCGACTATCCGAGCTATTTGATAATCAGGATAGCGATCTGGGCTGGTATTTTGATGGGGTACGGATGCAGCGTGAGGCACAGCCTGCGCAGGATCTGGACAGTCATCGCTTTTATCGTCAGCTGGCGCTGAAGGTAGGCGATTGGATCGATATTCCGTCCGCAGCGGATGAGCGCGGCACTATGCCGCTTGAGGATACATCATTTGAGCAATTTATCGAGCAGGTGAAGGATAATTTGCGTAACCTGCTGCCAGACTATGAGGAGCGTACCGCGCAAAATCATATGTTTGACGAGGTCATTCAGGCGTTGACCGATGAGAAGCATTTGCTAATTGAAGCAGGAACAGGTACCGGCAAATCGCTCGGTTATTTATTACCTTCCATTTATCATAGTGTCAAAACGAATGAACGCGTGATGCTCAGCACGCATACGATCAATTTGCAGGAGCAGCTGCGTGAGCGAGATGTACCACTATTAACAAAGGTGATTCCGTTCGCTTTTCGAGCGGCTGTATTTAAAGGAAGACAGCATTATTTGTGTCTGCGCAAATTTGAGCATAAAATAAATACAAAGGAATTTCAGAGTCCTAAAGAAGATGTGCTCATTGCAGCACAGATGATCGTCTGGCTGACCGCTACGGAAACCGGTGATGATGAAGAGCTGAACATGGGGAACCGTGGGGGCGACTTCTGGGAAACGGTAGCAAGTGATACCGACTCCTGTCTGGGACGTGCGTGTCCATGGTTCAAGCAGTGCTATTATCATCGTGCTAAGCATGAAGCGGGCGCAGCAGATGTGGTCATTACGAATCATTCCAAGCTGTTTACCGATATTAAGGCAGGGCATCAGCTGCTGCCAGGCTATGAACGACTGGTAATCGACGAGGCCCATCATCTGGAAGATGTGGCTGGTAAGCATCTGGGGATGCACATGAAATATTTCACATTGGTTCATCCACTGCTGCGTCTGTTCAAGGATAGCAAAAATGGACAGCTCGCTGTATTGCGTCAGCAGCTTGGCTCATCCGGTAGTGAACGAGCGATGGAATGGGCGATTGCGATCGATAATCTGTATCCTGAGCTGGCGGATGTGAAAGAAGACTGGGACAAGCTGAACGAGCTGCTGTTTGCGCTTTTGCCGCAGCGCAGCGATGCTGGACCAGGGGAAGCCGCTCAGTTCACCTTACGACTGCTACCGGATAAAAAGCCGGAAGAATGGGCGCAGATTACCGAGCTGGAGAATCGTATTCATATCGCGCTTAGCCAGATTATTCGTCAGGGTGAGCATATTATGGGTAAGATCAAGGATTCTGACGATATTGTGGATACCGATGGTCTGGTGACGGATGTAACAGGTCTATTTAAGGATCTAGGCGGTGTGCGCGACGATCTGCGTCATTTTGTGAAGCTGGACAGCACGGATACGGTATACTGGTATGAAGCGAATGCAAGCTATCGCAGCAAATCGCTACAGATGTATGCTGTACCGGTAGATGTGAGTGAACAGCTCAAGGAGCACTTTTTCGATAAAAAGAAAAGTATTATTCTGACCTCAGCCACATTATCGATCGATAAAAACTTCCAGTATATGATCGAGCAGCTAGGACTCAAGGAAGCCGAGCAGCAGGGCAAGCTGAATACGGTCATGCTGGAATCGCCATTTAATTATCGCGAGCAATCGCTCGTGCTCATTCCGCGTGACTTCCCAACTTTGAAGGGGAGCGTAGGCGATGAGCATTTTGTATCGATGCTGGTGGAGTCACTGGCAGAGTCTGCACAGGCGACACGCGGACGAATGCTCGTACTATTTACATCCTATCGGATGCTCAGGCAGGTGTATGAGCCGCTGAAGGAGAAGTTATCTACTAGCGAGATTGCAGTTTTCGGTCAGGGAGTAGATGGCGGCAGTCGTACGAAGCTGACCCGTCGCTTTCAGGAGCATCCGGCATCGGTATTGCTCGGAACGAGTAGCTTCTGGGAAGGCGTCGATATTCCAGGTGAGGCATTGACCTGTCTTGCGATCGTAAGGCTACCTTTCCAGCCGCCGAACCATCCGCTCGTTGAAGCGAAAAGCGAACGGCTCAAAAGGGAAAAGAAAAATCCATTCATGAAATTATCTGTGCCACAGGCAGTTATCCGATTCAAACAGGGCTTTGGGCGACTTGTCCGGACGGCAAATGATCGAGGGATCGTGCTTATTTATGATACGCGGGTAATTGAGGCCTATTACGGCAGACACTTCCTGTATTCTCTGCCAGGCCCCAAAATGGAGCATATGTACACCCGTCAAATGATTCCCCGTATTGCCGAATGGTTGAGTGACCGGCCACAGGAGACGGAAGCTGCAAATCAAGAGGGGGAGCAAGCATGAAATCCGAAAAAATATCTGAAGCCGTCGTGCGAAGATTACCTGTCTATCTAAGATATCTGAATGAGCTTCATGCCCGTGAGGTGCCGACAGTATCCTCTCAGGAGCTGGGGCAAAAGCTGGATCTGAATCCAGCGCAAATCCGCAAGGATCTTGCCTATTTTGGCGATTTTGGACGTAAAGGTATCGGTTATGATGTATCGTATCTGATCGAGAAGATTCGTCATATTCTCAAGCTGGATCAGCAGATTAATGTGGCGCTGATCGGAGCAGGTAATCTGGGTCATGCCTTATCGAACTACAATGCCTATTTACAGGAGACGATGAAAATTGTCGCTGTATTCGATTCCTATGAGCCGAAGGTCGGCACCAAGATCAACACACTGACCGTCAAGCCGATGAGCGATCTGGCAGAGACGATTCAGGCGAAAGGTATCCGTGTCGGTATCATTACCGTACCGAATACAGAAGCACAGCATGTGGCGGATCAGCTGGTTGAGGCAGGTATTGAAGCGATTTTGAATTTTGCACCGATTATTTTGAGAACACCACCGCATGTGCGTGTGCATACAGCAGATTTTACAACCGATTTGCTCAGTCTGGCTTACTATCTTGAAGACGGAAAGGAATTAGAAGTTAATGAACAACTCTCCGAGTAAATGGATGATTAAAAATGGTATTTTTGCCGTTCTGAATGGACCGAAGCCCGTACTGCATGGTCATATGGTGATCGAGGACGATCTGATCACGTATATTGGTGAAGAGGAGCCACAGGTAGAAGAGGATGTAGTCGTTGTCGATGGACGTCATCAATTCTTCATTCCAGGTCTGGTCAACAGTCACGGTCATGCAGCGATGTCACTGCTGCGCGGCTATGGTGATGATCTGGCATTGCAGGTATGGCTGCAAGAGAAAATGTGGCCGATGGAAGCCAAATTCACAAGTGACGATGTATACATCGGAACAGCACTGTCTGTACTGGAAATGCTCAAAGGCGGTACAACGACATTCCTCGATATGTATGATCGTTCGGAGCGTGTCGCTGAGGTTGTTGAGCAATCCGGTATGAGAGCTGTACTGATGCGTGGTGTTATCGGTCTGTGCTCAGAGGAAGAGCAAACCGAGAAGCTGAATCAGGCGACTCAATTCGTACGTGATTGGCATGGTAAGGCAGATGGACGTATTACGACAATGATGTCTCCACATGCGCCGTATACGTGCCCGCCACAATTTATCGAACGCTTTGTACAGGCAGCACATGATCTGGATGTGCCGCTGCATACACATATGTCCGAAACCATCGCTGAGGTGGAGCAAAATGTACGTGACTACGGTCTGCGTCCAGTTGCTCATCTGGAAAAGCTGGGCGTGTTCACACGTCCAACGCTGCTTGCGCATGCGGTTCATTTGAATGATGAGGAAATTGAAGTGCTGGCTAAGCATAAAGCGACCATTTCCCACAATCCAGGTAGTAACCTCAAGCTGGCAAGCGGTGTAGCACGAGTGCCGGATCTGCTGAAAGCAGGAATCGTTGTATCGCTCGGAACGGATGGCCCGGCAAGTAATAACAACCTGGATATGTTCGAAGAAATGCGTCTGGCTGCCCTGATTCATAAAGGTGTATCCGGTGATCCAACAGCCGTACCTGCAACAGAGGCGCTACGTATGGGTACAGAGTATGGTGCCAAATCGGTATTCCTCGATAACACAGGCAGCTTTGAAGTGGGTATGAAAGCCGATATCACATCGCTGAATATCGATCAGCCACATTTCCTGCCATTTACAGACTTTATTTCCCATACTGTGTACTCTGCAAGCGCCAAGGATGTACTGCATGTATGGGTAGATGGCAAACAGGTAATCAAGGATGGCGTATCGCTGACGCTGGACGAGGAGAAAATCCGTCGTGAAGCGCAGTCGGCCTTTGAAGGCTTGCTCACACGCTGACTTGCAACAGATTAGAAAGGATGGCGTGTCTTGCGAAATTTGGGAACAGGCAAATGGATTGCGATCATTATCACGATTCTCGGACTGATCGTGCTCGGCGTGAATCAGTTCTACGTTCATGTCATGGCCAAGCCGTGGAGCCAGGAGCAGACTGCTCTTGAGATCGCCCAGCAAAATGCCAAGTTGACATCGGTCACACATAGCTACAAGTCGGTGTGGAACGATACTTCCATTTACTGGGTCATTCAGGGTAGTAATGAGCAAAATCAAAATGTAATGGTCTGGGTGAAGTTCAACACCGACGGAACTCCAGCTACAGGCATTAATGCGGTGCATACGGAGCAGACAGCAGGTACAATCACCGAGCAACGGGCAGGAGAGCTATTGCAAAAGGATCTTCCCGGCGCTGAGGTTGTACGCTCGATTCCTGGCTCGTATAACGGCAAATATGCCTGGCAGGTATTTGCCAAGTCAGGCGATCATTACTATTATGTATTTTATAACTTCCGTGACGGTACGAAGCTAGGCGGCCCAATGCAGCTTCCGAACACACTTACGCCGTAATACCAATCAAACACATCTAAAGTTGTATGTGAAGGTTGAGCGAAAGGGTGGCAATAAGCTTCATCTATCAGCTGCTAAACTGTAGTGTACTGCACCAAGTAAGTTAAACAGTAAAAAACAACCGACTGGAGAGACGAGTATCGTTTCTTTGGTCGGTTGTTTTATTTGTTAAGCAAAGAGATATAAGGAGATATTTACATTCATTCATATGGCATAGTTAGCGATAAAGATAGAAGTGGTATAAGTTTAAATTGTACTGGAAATATACAAGTATCAGCTACTATCAGCCACCTGTCATCCGTATATTCATCCGTGCTGAATAGGTTGGCTTGTTTTAATTGAGGCATTTTATAAGCTTACTTATGCACCGGCTTACGAATTGATATACGCACCCAATCAAACTAAATCTAAAAATCTTATAGGCTATAACCGGACTAAAAATTCCATAGACTATACACAGTTTGCAAACGAATGATAACCACTATAAATGATCTTTCTTAAACGCCTGCCGGCTCGCTCGATTCAGCAGTAGCCAGTAAGATCGCATTAATTCCGTTCAAAAATGCCAGACCACTCGCCTTGATCACATCCGTATCCATCGCTCTGCCTGTATACAGCTGACCTTCATGCTGAAGCTGAATATGAACGCGTCCAATCGCTTCCTGACCGCTTGAAATGCTGTTGATTTTGTAATGCTTGAGTGTAGCTTTTACGCCAGTCAGCGAGAAAATTGCACTATACAACGCATCGATCGGGCCATCACCAATCGCGCTACCGGTATGCAGCACACCACCTTTTTTCAGTTGTACCGTTGCAGTTGGCTGCAAGCCACCGCTAATTACCTGAAAATGATCCAGCTCGTACAATGGAGACGTGATCTGCTCCTGCTCCTCAGTATCATTCAGCAAAAAGAACAGATCATGATCATACACTTCTTTTTTACGGTCAGCCAGCTCAAGGAAGCGCGCAAACCACACTTCCAGTTGTTCGGGATCATTGGCAGTATAGCCCAGTCGTGCCATTGCATTTTTAAAAGCGTGACGACCTGAGCGTGCGGTCAACACCAGCTCCATTTCACCTGCACCGACTTGCTCGGGCGACATGATCTCGTACACATTTTTATCCTTCAGCAAGCCGTCCTGGTGAATACCGGAGGAGTGGGCAAAGGCATTTTCGCCTGTAATCGCCTTGTTCACCTGTACATCCAGACCAGTCAAATGCGTCAACAAGCGAGACGTATTCATAATTTCTTCTGTGCGAATGCGCGTGCTGCACTGATAACGTTCCTCACGTACTTTTAATGCCATCACGACTTCTTCCAGCGATGTGTTACCGGCACGCTCGCCAAGTCCATTAATCGTACATTCCACCTTTTGCGCCCCTGCACGAATCGCACTCAGCGTATTGGCAGTAGCCAGACCCAGATCATTATGACAATGGACGCTCAGCATGACTCGATCATCCAGATTTTTCAGACGATCATTGATTCTGGCGATCAGATGGCCGAATTCCTCTGGCTCTGCATAGCCGACTGTATCGGGTACATTAATAATCGTTGCCCCTGCACGAACAACCGCTTCAATCGTTTGCCACAGATATTCAAATTCCGAGCGTGATGCATCTTCTGTGGAGTATTGCACATCCGGCATCAGCGTACGTGCATAGCGAACCGCATCCACACCCATTTGCATAACGGCATCACGCGAACGATTGAACTTTTTCTCGACATGGACGTTAGAGGTTCCCAGTACAATATGGATGAACGGCTGATGAGCATCGCGAATACTCTCATATACGGCATCAATATCAGCTTTGACCGCACGCGCCAGCGCGGTGATCGACATCTTCTGACCTGCGGTGCGAGCAATTTGCTGAACCGCTTCAAAGTCACCACGCGAGGAAGCAGGGAAGCCCGCTTCGATCATATCCACCTGCAAACGCTCCAGCTGCTTGGCAAAAGTCAGCTTCTGCTGCAAATTCATTCGTGCTCCAGGTACCTGTTCACCATCGCGCAACGTTGTATCCAATACAATAATATTTCGATTCATCTCATATTCCTCCCAGATTTAGATTGAATGATGATCGCCTGCTTGCGATCTGCTTGCACTGGCTCGTCAGCCATCGCTTGCAGGGTAAGCAGGGGAAAGGGACATCAAAAATAAGTCTTACGCAGGAATCGGGCCCGAATCCAATGCGGTACGCTGTTACTTCGTTATGTGCTTTTATATGTGGGTTCAATCTCGATGTAAGGTAGTCATGCTACCCATGTATATCAAGCGAGCCTATCCACATCCGGAATATGGACAGCAAAAAGCCCCGTCTCCATAATAGAGACGGGGCATAACCCGCGGTACCACTCTAGTTAATCGCCAGCTTGCAGCGATTCAGCTCATTCGATGGCGAACACCATCTATCCCTGTAACGGGGGAACCCGGCTCACCCTACATATCAGGCGGCTGCTCATAGACCAGTTCGGAATGATTCCACTACCGCTTCTCACCAACCAGCGGCTCTCTGAAAGAATCCTCATTCGTACTTCTTCTACTCATTGCATTTGATTATGTTCCAGCTGTGTAAATTTGTTACATAATGTAGCATAATATTTTATGAGAAAGCAAGTGTTTTATTTTAAAAATACAAATTATATTTCTTGAATGAAATGGTGGAAAGGAGGTTAGGTTATACAAATGGCGGACTCTCATGGATATATGGAATATGATTTTGCGAGTTTGAAGAAGGTACAAGTATTGGGGCAAAAGGAAGCAATTAATGTATTTTTGAATTGTTTTCGTTTAAAGAGTGAATATAGCTTTAAAGGTATGCTGGAGTTTGCTGATTTAGAAGAGATTTTGGTGGAGGATTCTTATTTGGTTATGAATAATGAACCGAGGCGAAAAGGAAAGCAGATTTTTTTTACAGGGAATGTCGTTGAAGCGAAAAAGGATGATCTATTGTTTTTTCTAAGTGAGCCTATACAGAGGCATGATCTGATTGTTCCTTTAATGATCGTGCCTGTCACTGATGGTGGTCAGCCTAGCTATATAGTAGCGACTCAGGAGGATCCTATTTTTGAATGGTTTGCGGCAAAAGAAGGACAACGTTGAGAAGAAAGGAGCAGATCGGTATGTATTTTACGATCGCTGAGATGAAAAGATGAACGCACAAATGTCTGTATTTATAAGTTATTTCGGTGACCCTGTGGAGCCAAATGATGCTACATCAATCAGGAAAGATATTATAAATGCTTTTAGAAAGCCCTACCTCAAAAAGGATATGACTACACATGGGTCGTTATGGAATCAATATTCTTTTCCTCAAGGTACAATTACGGTTGACCATATAGCGCCAGACAACGATATTTCTGGTTATATGTATGTGGAAGGTAAGGGGAAGGATGAGGTTATTTTTTTAGCTATGTTGTCACAGTTTATAGATTATCTTAATGGTCGAGAGGATGGCTTATTCCCAGCTGTGTATTTTGTTGATCGTGAATGTACGATGTGTCTCTGTGAAAATGGGGAGCGAGGTGCAATGAAGCCTGTCTATCTTTATCAAGGTGGAACGAGGTGACCTGCTACAAATCGGAGTGACATACCAACAATAACGTTGTTGAATTTTTAATTATTTTTAGAAATGTCGGTTTAAATGCTACTATGATATAAAAGAAAGACACTGCTCACATAGGTGAGGTGCAATATGAACAGACTGGAACAAAGCATACGCGAAAAAATAAAAAAAGAATATCGTCTTCCGCACGATATTGAAGCTATAGCAGCAGCTATCTATACATTGAAAGTTGCTGACAAGTCCGATACGAAACTAATCATAGCAGATTTTTTAAAAAGTGTAGCTTGCTCCAAATACAGTGATATCGTTAACATTACTTATCAGTATTTAAAGCAACTAGCGCAAAATCAAGGAAAGCTAACGGATGAAGAATATCAAAAAATTGCACATTTGTTTGACTCTATACATATATTTTTGGATCTAGGTATGGGGAATGAACATAATGTTGTGGAGAAGTCGGAAAGGCTGATTTTAGATTTATTAGATAAAAGAGGAGCCACCATACTTTCGACTTCAGACACTTCAAAGCCCTGGTGGAATGAAGTACGAAGGAAGTACAAAGCGAATCGAAATGACAAATTAACCATGTAGATGGAAGGGTGACGTATGCTGGATATAATTAACGCGATTAATGAAAAAATAAAACAAATTCACTTAACTGAAGCCTCGTCTGAGGAGATTCATAAGTTAATTGTATTAAAGCAAATAGCGATGTATTTGGTAGAAAATGATGTGTCCTCCAAAGTAGACTCTATCGAGCAAATTGAAGACGAAGCAACAGGCTATTCGGAATATCGCATTATAAACGATAATGAGTCTGATGATCGATCGCTATGGGCTGAATATAAGGATGGAACGGTCAGAATGAATCCGGGTGATTTGCTGATAAAAATGAAGTGAGATTACATAGCAAAAAGCCCCGTCTCCAGCATAGAGACGGGGCTTAGCTTCTAGGATCATCCTAATGAATCACTAACTTACCGCAATTCAGCTTGTCTGATAGCCAATATTATCTATTCCGATAACCAGCTCACTTTACATCATAGACAGTTGCTTATAAAGTCATTCGCAATAACCCACCCTGCGACTGCCTTTCACTTACATTAAACTTTTCAAAAGAAGCCTTATTCACACTTCTTCTACATATTCAAAGCCTCGATCAATCCAGCTTAAACCGCGCCACTGCCTGCTGCAATTCCTCTGCCATATGATGCAAAGTAGCGGTATGCGCAGCGCTTTGCTCCAGAAATGCCAGTTGTTCCTCAGCAGCCGCACTCACACTTTCGGTACCGGAAGCAATATTTCCTGTCGTTGTTGAAATATACTCCATCGATTGTACAACTTTACCGGAGTTGCCATTCAAATGCTGGAGCTCATCAGTTACACTGCCGATCTGTTGCGTAGTGCGATCCGTCAATTGCTTGATCGTATGGAACAGCTCATTTACAGAGCCTGCTGCCGCTGTACCCTGGTGGACTTCTTCGACCATATCATGTACAGATTGTCCGGCTTTGCCTGTTTCGGATTGAATCGCCTGAACTAGGTTGCGGATGCGGACAGCTGATTCATTCGTTTCATTGGACAGCTTGCGAATCTCGGACGTAACTACGGCAAAGCCGCGTCCGTGCTCGCCTGCACGCGCTGCCTCAATAGCAGCATTCAGGGATAGCAGATTCGTTTGTGTAGCGATGGAGGAGATCGCATTATTGATTTCCTCGATTTCCTCAGAACGTTTGCCAAGTGAGCGAATAACCTGCTCAATCTGTCCCATACGCGTCTGGATCGCTTGCATCTGCACGGTAACGCGCTGGATTTCCTGTTCTCCCTTGAGCGATTCGGTCTGTGCCTGAATCGCGATATCTCGCGCCTGCTGGCTGTTTTCATCGATCTGATGGATATTCGAGCTGATGTCATAGATCGACTTGAGCCCATTTTCGACAGTAGAGACCTGCCCGCCAGTATTGCTGGATAGCTCATACATAATTCCAGCTACATGCTCGGCGGCTTTGCTCGTTTCGGAGGTGCCGCTAGCAACCTCGCGTGAGATCGTAATGACCTGATCTGTATTTCCGTTAATTTCCTGTACCAGCTCACGCAGATTATTTTTCATCAGGTTAAACGATTCTGCGAGCTGACCGATCTCATCACGCTGCTTCACCTGTACGTCTGCGATATTCAGCTCGCCATTAGCAATTTGCTTCGCATTGCTGGAAAGTACACGCAGTGGCTTGGAAATGATTCGAGAGACGAGCGCGCCAATCAGAATGGCAAGCACTAGATTGAGTACGGTAACGATAATTGCAGTCAGACGCGTAGTGATAATGGTTTGCTCTGTTTGCTCGCGTGCAGCTGTCATCAATGTATCCTGTTCATCAGAGAATTGCTGAGCGAATTTGACCAGCACGCCACCCATCGGGATCAGGCTTGTTTTGATATCCAGATAAGCGTTGCTTACTTCAGCAGGTGTCATTTGAATCAGGCGCTCGGAGCCGGATTTGTAGTAATCATTCATTTTGAGCAGATAGTCGATCTGCTGTAAGCTTTTCGTATCCGTCACTTTGGATCTCATGCTGTTCAGCAGGTTGGACGTTTGCTGATTGGCGGCTAGCAGCTCGGAGCCGTAATAGGAATCCCGGCTCAGCATGTACGTTAACATATTACTATTTTGAACGGTTGCATAAAATTTAAGATTGTCCGCTTCTGACTTGAGGACAGCATATTGATCGAAAATATGATCCGTCGAATCGTGAATTTTATCTAACGAGTGAATATAAATCACACCAGCTCCACCTGCAATCAAGGCAATCAGAAGGAAAGAGGCAAGTAGCTTTTGTAAAATCGTCCATTTCATGAGCAAGGCTCCTTTGGCTAAAATCAATATTGTCGTTTATTGCCACTTCGCAATGTATTTCTCCACATTATCCTTTGTAACGAGTTCGTAAGGCACCATGATCTGCTTTTCAACTGTTTTTCCAGCGGCAGCGTCAGAAGCAGCCTTGATGGCAGCTGCACCTTGCTCTGGTGCATTTTGGAATACCGTTACCTGTAAACGTCCAGCCTTCATGAATTCGAGTGCATCCATCGTGGCATCGACACCGGCAAAAATAATGTCCTTGTCTTTGTTTTCAAGCTGAGCAGCTAGAATGGCACCGATGATCATCTCATCATTGTTAGACACGACTGCCTGGATTGGAGTGCCGGAGGCGAGCCATTTGCCCATTAATGCCATTCCCTGTGCGCGATCATAGTTCGCTGTATCTTCCAGTACAACCTTGATGCCCGGGTTTTTACTAATGACCTGCTTATTACCTTCAGTTCGTTTAGCTTGGGCTTCGGTGCCCATCTCACCATTCATAATCGCTACATTACCTTTGCCCTTGAGCAGCTTGGCAACTTCTTGCATTTGCATCGTGCCTGCGGTCAAGGAGTCAGAGCCTACATAAGCAGTCGCATTATCTACAGATGGATAATAGCGATTCACAACCACGATCGGGATATTCGCCTTGTTCGCCAGCTCGATGGAGCTGGTAGCGCTGGCTTCATCCGTTGGAATAAGCACAATCGCACGTACACCACTTTTGATCATCGCGGCAACCTGTTGAACCTGCTGGCTGCTATTATTGGCAGCATCGACATAGGTAGCCTTGATATTGTTTTTGGTTGCAGCTACTTTCATCCCCTGTGTGATATAGCTGACGAATTTATCACTCATATCGAAAATAGAAACACCGATTTCACTGCCAGCTCCAGTTGTCGTCGCCGCTGTGTCTGTAGCAGCGGGTGCAGTGGAGGGATCGCTTGCTGGCGCGGCGGTACAAGCGCTCAATAACAGGACAAGCAGACTGGCGATAAGCATAGGGACCAAACGTTTTTTTGTCATAGGATATCCTCCATCCAATTAATAAAGCGCTTACATTAAATCTGTTCACGATGCAGCGATTAACAATACGGTTGTATCTACTTGCAAATCGGTGTTGATGATGTGCTCTCAAGGCGTATAGTCTAACGTAAACTTGCATGATCAGGAACAAAAGCGTTACTATAGTATGCAAATAATTAGAGCCTGCAAGTATGAATAGGTGAAGCGACTGT
This sequence comes from Paenibacillus hunanensis, assembly GCF_014645615.1. GTDB lineage: Bacteria > Bacillota > Bacilli > Paenibacillales > Paenibacillaceae > Saccharibacillus > Saccharibacillus hunanensis. The sequence goes on from NZ_BMMB01000004.1 coordinate 385,822, forward strand.
TCCTTACCGTGCTAATCGGCTGAGATAAGCTGTTGAGCATAGCTCGAACCACTTTAATGAATACATTTATCGACTCAATTCTGCATTTAGTTTATAGCTGTTCTTCATAAACCGACAAAATAACGACAAAAAATCCGATTCCCCTCATTATGCGTACTACAATGAAGAGGGAATCGGATGCTATGTATACAGAATGATCAAAATGCTCAACGTTCATAGAGTTGCCTTAGAATCCGCAAATATCCTGTGTTATACTAGAATTACTTGTAAATGGTAATAAAAAAATTTGAAAAACACAAAAAAACCTGTCGCTTTTTGCTTATCGAAAAGTTCTTACCAGCCGAAATAAATGTATGGCCTTTTACTCACACATCATGTTGAATGCATAAATTTGAAGGAGGACGTTTATGAAGCTCCGGGCTTTGCCTGTTATCATTACTGCCTTAGTGTCGGTTGCAGTATTGTTTGGGGGATTTTTCGCTTATCGTCAGCTTACTTTGTATAAGCCGCTGATGAATATGGTGACTGCGTACCCTGGTGTCAATTCTGCTCAGATATCCATTAACCAAAAAGAGGTTGATTTGAAACTCGATTTAAAATCAAATGCAGATTTGGGTTCGATTATGGAGCAATTCAACAAGCAGAGCATGCCGATTGTAGGCGCTCGTAAAGTAAAATTAGAAGTTGAAGATCATTCTGATCAACAATTAAATAATATCTGGGAAAATGCGATGTTTCCTGTTTCCCAGGCCATGGCGAATCGCCAATATACGGACATCCCGAAAACGATGCAGCAAATTGCTGGCAAAAATAGCGGTATAACTGCCAAAGCACAGATGGATGACCGCAACGTCTACGTGTCAATTAGTAATGGAAAAGCGAGCAAATTTCTTATTTTGCCGCTGAGTGCTCAAGCTACAGGAGGGAATGCCTAATGCCAAAATGGACCAAAGAGATTGCTGTCGGATTCGTCCCTGTGCTCCTGATTTTTCTAGCTTTTATCGGATATAATATCGTACCACTCGTATTGATTGGTGCGATCGTCGGTGGGTTGCTGTTATTTATGCAGATGCGTGGTGGGCTTGCCGTTGGAGCAAGTCAGGAGCGTAATCGTAAAAAGAACGGGCCAACCAAGCTAACCTTTGAACAAATTGGCGGTCAGGAAAACGCGAAGCGTGAGCTACGTGAAGCGTTGGACTTTCTCGTTCGTCATGATGAAATTAACAAATTCGGTATTCGCCCACTGAAAGGTATTTTGCTGACCGGCCCTCCGGGAACAGGGAAAACGCTCATGGCGAAGGCTGCTGCACATTATACGAATTCTGTATTTGTTAGTGCATCGGGTAGTGAGTTTGTAGAGATGTATGTTGGTGTCGGTGCAGGTCGTATCCGTGATTTGTTCAAAGATGCGCGTACCCGTGCCGCTCGGGAAAATAAACAAAGTGCGATTATCTTTATCGATGAAATTGACGTAATCGGTGGTAAGCGTGAAGGTGGACAGCAGCGTGAGTACGATCAGACGCTTAACCAGCTGCTTACCGAGATGGATGGTATTTATAGCAATGAAGCGCCGCGTATTCTGATTATGGCGGCAACCAACCGTAAAGAAATGCTTGATAGCGCGCTCCTGCGTCCAGGTCGCTTTGACCGTCATATTCAGGTTGATCTGCCCGACAAAAAGGGTCGTAAGCATATTCTGGAGCTACATGCAGCGAACAAGCCGATTGCCGAGGATGCGAATCTCGATAAGCTGGCTGAGGAAGCATACGGCTTCTCCGGTGCACAGTTGGAGAGTGTGATGAACGAAGCAGCGATCTATGCGATGCGTCAAAATGAAGAAACGATCTCGCAGCGTCATATGTCGATGGCGATTGATAAAGTCATGATGGGCGAGAAGACCGACCGCGAATCCAGCGCCGAAGAGAAAAAGCGCGTGGCGATTCACGAGCTGGGACATGCGATTATGGCAGAGGTGGTACGCCCTGGTAGTGTAGGGCAGGTAGCACTCAGTCCACGTGGTCAGGCGCTTGGTTATGTACGTCATAATCCGCAGCAGGAGCAATACCTGTATACGAAGCCATTTTTAGAACAGCAGCTTATGATTGCGCTGGCAGGCTCGGTAGCAGAGGAAATGTATTATGAGGGTCGCAGTACCGGCTCACGCGGTGACTTTGATCAGGCATTGAATATCGTGCAAAATATGGTCGAGGCTGGCTTGACTGGACTCGGTATCGTTACGGTAAATATGGTTCCAAAGGAATTGCTGATGAAAGAAAGCAATGCGATTTTGGAGGAGCTGGGCGAGCGTACACGCAAGCTGCTGGAGGAACGTCGCTCCATTTTTGACTATTCACTGGATATTTTATTACGTGAAGAAGTGTTGTCTGGTGAGCAATTCCGCGAACAGTTCAAGAAAAGTTCAAATGTACCGGCTTAATTCACAAAGCCGGTACTTTTTTTTTACTTTTTGGTTGTGCTACGGTATTATTAGATGTTGGAGATTATATAGAAGCCCGGCATTATTCATTCGTTGTTTTCGCGCACCCGGCGCTCGTGCCTTCATTGCAAAATGACGTTTGTTCGAGCCGGTTTTGCTTTAATACAGCTTGAGAAGAATTAATGAAGATGTAAGGGCAGCATGGTATACGGCTGTAGCAAGTCACGTGCATGCCATACCAGAACATTGGAAGGGTGGAGTAGAAAGCATGAATTTCAAAAGAGTCGGCGTAATCGGCGGCGGTACGATGGGTCAAGGTATCGCAGAGATGCTCGCCAAAAAAGGCATTGAGGTATTGCTCGTAGAGAAAACGCCTGAGAAGCTAGATAATGCTTGGGATATGATTGAAACCAGTCTGGACAAGCAAATGGAAAAATGGGCACTGACTCAAGCAGAGAAAAAGCTCATTCTCGGTAAAATCCAGAAGGTTACTCATTTTGCTGAACTCGGCTCCTGTGAACTCGTGATCGAGACGATCAGTGAAGATTCCGAAGCGAAAAAAGAAGTATTCGCGCAGCTGGATCAAGTGTGCTCCAGTAAAGTTATTCTGGCAAGTAACACATCCACACTCAGCTTGACGGAGTTGGCCAGCTCAACCAAGTACCCGGAGCGTGTGATCGGCTTGCACTTCATTTATCCGGTATCCAAAATCGATCTGGTGGAGATCATTCGTGGTCTGCGTACATCAGACGATACGTTTGAGCAAACGAAGCAATTCGTAGAAGAAACGGTTGAAAAAAGAGGGATTACGGTCTACGAATCCCCAGGCTTCGTAACAAGCCGCATCATCTGCCTGCTGATCAATGAGGCACTGCATGTGCTTGAAGAAGGCGTAGCTTCCGCAGAGGATATCGATGACGCGATGCGTGTCGGCTACCAGTTCCAATATGGACCACTGGAAATGGCAGACCGTTTCGGTCTGGACTCGGTAAATGCAGCGCTGGAGCGTATGTTCCGTGAATATGGCGAGCTGAAATACCGCCCGGCTATCATTTTGAAAAAGATGGTTCGTGCAGGCAGTCTCGGCGTAAAAACGGGCGAAGGCTTCTTCAAGTATGACAAGGATGGTGACCGGATATGAAAGTTCTCGTAATTAACTCAGGTAGTTCCTCGCTGAAGTATCAGCTCTATGATATGACCGACGAATCCGTACTAGCAAAAGGCTTAGTCGAACGGATCGGAATGGATTCTTCCATTTTGACACACAAGCCAACAGGTAAAGACGAAGTCACCGAGGTTAGCGAAATTCTGGAGCACAACACAGCGATTCGCAAAGTTATCGACAAGCTGACAGATAGCGTACATGGCGTTGTATCCAGCGTTAGCGAGATCAATGCTGTTGGTCACCGCGTCGTACACGGCGGCGAGTTCTTTAAAGAATCCGCTATTGTGGATGAGCAAGCGAAAAAGGATATCCGTGCGCTGATCGATCTGGCACCACTGCACAATCCAGCTGCTATCATGGGTATTACTGCATCTGAGATCAATATGCCAGGCGTACCGCAGGTCGTTGTATTTGATACAGCGTTCCACCAGACGATGCCAGAGCGTTCTTATCTGTATGCTATTCCACGCGTACTGTACAACAAGTACAAAGTACGTCGTTACGGTTTCCACGGCACGTCTCATTATTATGTGAGCCAGGCTGCTGCTGAATTCCTCGGTAAGCCAATCGAAGACCTGAAGATCATTACAGCGCATATCGGTAATGGCGGCAGTCTGACTGCGATTCAGGACGGGGTGTCTGTCGATACATCGATGGGTATGACACCACTGGAAGGTCTGATGATGGGTACACGTAGTGGTGATCTTGATCCAGCAATCGTGCCTTACGTAATGAACAAGGAAGAGCTGACTGTAAGTGAAGTGAACTCCATGCTGAACAAGCATAGTGGTCTGCTCGCGATCTCCGGTATTAGTAGCGATATGCGCGAAATTACCGACGGTCTGGAAAAAGGCGATTCCCATGCAAAACTGGCATTCGAAATGTACGAATATCGTTTGCGTAAATATATCGGTTCATACGCAGCAGCGATGAACGGTGTAGACGTGCTTGTATTTACAGCTGGTGTGGGTGAAAACTCCGCTATCGTTCGTAAAGCAGTATGCGAAAACCTGAGCTATCTCGGCGTGGAGATTGATGAGGAACTGAACAAAATTCGTTCCGGCGATGCACGTCGCATTTCCACACCAAATTCCAAAGTTGAAGTGCTCGTCGTTCCTACCAACGAAGAATTGGTGATCGCTCGTGACACCTACAAGCTCATCAACAAGTAAGAACGGCAGCAACGCATAGACAAGGGGAGAATATAGGAATGTCCACTAAAACCGTTATTAAAAAAGTCAATGAACATGTTGGCGAATCCGTAACGATTGGAGCCTGGATCAACAACAAACGCTCCAGCGGTAAAATTCAATTTTTGCAATTGCGCGATGGAACAGGCTATATCCAGGGCGTTGTGGTAAAAAGCGAAGTACCTGAAAGCGTCTGGGATGATGCAAAAAGTCTGACTCAGGAAAGCTCCCTGTATGTAACTGGCGTGATCCGTGAGGAGCCACGCAGTAAATCCGGTTACGAGATGACGGTAACGGGTATTGAAGTCATTCACGTTACATCCGAATATCCAATTACTCCAAAAGAACACGGTGTTGATTTCCTGATGGATCACCGTCACCTATGGCTCCGCTCGCCAAAGCAGCGTGCCGTGATGGTTGTCCGTGCTGAGATCATCCGTGCAGTACAGGAGTTTTTCAACACGAATGGCTTTACCAAGGTAGATCCACCGATTCTGACGCCTTCTGCGGCAGAGGATACTACAGAGCTGTTCCATATTAAATATTTTGACGAGGATGCTTACCTGACGCAAAGTGGTCAGCTGTACATGGAAGCCGCAGCGATGGCACTGGGTAAAGTATATTCCTTCGGTCCAACCTTCCGCGCAGAGAAATCCAAAACTCGTCGTCACCTGATCGAGTTCTGGATGATCGAGCCGGAAATGGCGTTCGTGAACCATGAGGAAAGTCTGGAAGTACAGGAGCAATTCGTATCCCATGTGGTTCAATCTGTACTGAAAAACTGCCGTGCAGAGCTGGAAACGCTGGAGCGCGATGTGACCAAGCTGGAAAACATTCAAGGTTCCTTCCCGCGCATCACGTATGATGAAGCGATTGAGTTCCTGAAGGGCAAAGGCTTTGACATTCCATGGGGCGATGACTTTGGTGCGCCACATGAAACAGCGATTGCTGAAGCATATGACAAGCCGGTATTTATTACGCACTATCCGAAGGACATCAAGGCATTCTATATGAAGCCTGATCCAAATCGTCCAGAAGTGGTACTGTGTGCCGATATGATCGCACCAGAAGGCTATGGCGAGATCATCGGTGGTTCACAGCGTATCGACGATCCAGAACTGATGGCAGAGCGCTTCAAGGAGCATAACCTGGGCGAAGCTTATCAATGGTACATGGATCTGCGTACGTATGGTACAGTTCCACACTCCGGCTTCGGTCTTGGTCTGGAGCGTACCGTAGCATGGATTTGTGGTCTGGATCATGTACGTGAAACAATTGCATTCCCTCGTATGCTGTATCGTTTGTATCCATAGGCTATTATTTTAAAATAGCGGATATAGACAAAAGAGGGTTGAATCGATAAATAAGCGTGGTAATATAGAAGCACGAGTTGTATAACAGCACAAGTAATCAGAGATGTACACAAAGTGAATGTGTTTCACTTTAGATACAGGCATCCTTCTGATGAGTATCGCTTCCTGGTGGGAGCATTCAAGCTACAGGGCACAGATGGCTCGTTCATCGTGCCCTGTAATTTTTGCTCATTAGTGGTGTATAGATGGTGCTGAATGAACAGGTGGTATCGTTTCTCTGCGGAGAAGCATGGAAAGGTTGATGAATATGGGTGGAGAACAATGGCAATCATGGGCACAGGGCGCTGCCTATGCCATGGGAATGCAAACGGCGAATATTCCGTATGCATTGCTCAAGTATTATCAAGCGCTCGATCTGGACGATGCAGAAGCGATGCTGCTATTGCAGCTGATTGCGTTTCGTCAGGTGGAGCATAATGAATTCCCGACGCTGGAAGAGTTGGAATGGCGTACAGGTGCGGCACCGTCGATTATCGCCGCTCGCATTCAAAAGCTGATGAAGGCTGGTTTTATTGCAATTGAGGATGAGCAGGACCCACTGACCGGTGTGCGCTACGAACGCTACGATCTGAATGGTCTGTATGTGAAGCTCGGTACGGTACTGGCTTCAGAGCAACAGGAGCGCACCAGAGTTGTGCGCAAAGCTGAAGAAGCAGCCAAAACACAGGCAGCCAAAGAAGAGGATCAGCAGCGCAATCTGTTTATCATTTTCGAAAAAGAATTTGCACGTCCATTATCACCAATGGAATGCGAAACGATCTCTAGCTGGATCGATCAGGATCGTTACCCGGAGGAATTGATTCTGATGGCGTTAAAAGAGTCTGTATTTGCCGGTAAGCTGCATTTCCGGTATATCGACCGTATTCTGCTGGAATGGAACCGTAATCGTATTCGTACGGCAGATGATGCACGAGCGTATACGCAAAAGTTTCGCCAGCGTTAAGGTAAGGATTGATGGGGTGCTTGGCTATAAGTCTAGCTAGGTAACCGAAATGAATGCATGACTTATGATGAGTGGAGTTATGGATTGAACAATGGGATGAGTAGGCTGTGTTGGATTTGCTATTGAATAACGTGCTTCTGTTTCTGCTTCGTCATAGTCTATTTGCTTATTAAGTATAACGATGTAGGTATGGGTACGATTAGCCTGATAGTGGGAATAGAAACTTACTCAAGGCTCTAAACTTTCTAAAAGCTCTAAGTGCTCTAAGTGCTCTAAGTGCTCTAAGTGCTCTAAGTGCTCTAAGTGCTCTAAACCCTTGAGCTTAATGACGCGGTAAATAGGGCATGATGAACTTCATAGATGATATAAGACGTAAGTAACTTTGAATATGAATATAAGCCCTGAGGCGCTGTATAGGCGATCTCAGGGCTTTTTTGTGCAGGTTAGTGTAGTGAGAATAAGGCAAAGAATAGTTAATAAATCATACATAATAGATCATACGTAATAGCTTGTAAGGTAATAGCTTATAAGTCACAAGCCTTATACAGCGAAAATGAGCGAGCTAGGACGAAGATGAAAGAAGAGCTAGAAGATGATTGAAGAAGCGATGCTGATTCGTAGTGAACGATGTGGAAGCAGAGGGGAGATATAGACATATGATTTGTAGAAAAAGCAAACCAACGATTATTAGCGAAACGCAGTCAGATGTATAAGAAGAAGGTCATACGCGCAAAAACGTTACTTTTTCAAAAATAATTCTAACTTTATATCGAAAATAATTACCCAGCATATTGTGAGATCGAGTACAAATTAGCCACAGCGAACTAGAATAAAGCAACCAAATAATCTAAAAATAGTGATTTCAAGATAGAATTTTAAAAAAATAAAAAAATTTTTGAAAGGATATTTTTAGTAATAAAACCCTTATTGTATAATAAAATGGAAATTTTTAAGGGATGAATGATTATTCATTATAAAGTTATATTATGCATTATGAGATGAGTCGAAAACAATGAAATATTAATCCTATAATCCATACTGATTTTGATTAAAAATTTCAAAAACGTGATTTAGATCACTTTTCATGTTAGCTTTCGAGCGTTTTTACTCTAAATATAAGAATTATACATATATTTAACAAAATCAATGAACAGAAATAACAATGATCTATTTTCAGAATGTGTACCTGAAGTTCAGATCAAATTGAGTTAGATAGCAATTATATAGCTATACTACGCAATTGGTTGCTAGATCACTTGAGCAAAATAGAATGTTAGAAATACGAATACTGTCCAAATGACATAATAATCAAGACAATCGAAAAGAAACAAAATCCTTGCTTGCTTGTTAAGATACCTGACACAAACGACGTGTACACTTAAAATGTGAACGATGTTTGTCCAGCTTGTGAAATGTAAACGAAAAGTGAAAAATTATGCACTTTATTTCAGAATAGGATGAAGTGCATGTAAAATGTAAGCGTTATCCAAATTTGATATGTACATAATGACACCGCTATCAAAACGTCTAAATGACGCTAAAATGAATTTCGTTAGGCTTGCAATTTATTTGAAATAGGAGTAAAGTAGCTTTTGCCCTCATTAAAACAAGTACCGGCTGATTAAAAAAAGCTGCGCTCGTCTCATATTTATACATTACACACGATTAGACGAAGAACCATTACATCCGTGAATACGTCATCTGCGCAAAGTCAGCTTTTTACTTAAATCGCATTGTCATTGATCGACAGTGCAGTGAATCATTTATTATAAACAAACATAATCTAAGGAGAGATTCCACTCATGAACAACAAAATTCAAAAAGTATTGCTTTCTACTGCTCTAGTTGCAGGCTTCGGTGCTGTAGCTGTATCCACTCCATTCAGCGCAAGTGCTGCTCCAATCGAAAAGTCTAACCATGACAAACGTCAAGACAAAGCAGATCGCATTGCTGACAACGCAGCATTCCTGGCAGCTCAAGAAGCTCAATTCCAAGCACTGTTCGGTACACCTGCTACTGAAGAAACAACAAAAGAAGAAGCAGCTGCCCCTAAAGAGACAACTGCTACTGAACAAACACAAGCTAAAAAAGAAATCACTGTTGTCGTTCCACAAGGTGCCAGCCTGACTGATCTTGCTGCTCAATATGGCGTAACTGTAGACGAGCTGGTTGCTGCCAACAACCTGCTGCCTGCTGGTTTCCAACTGACTGTTCCACAAAAATAAGAAGTAATTGATCTGATCGGCCAGGAACAGATAAATAGCATAACGCGTACTATCGAAATCCATTGCTGCCACAATGGGTTTCGTGCGTTGTCTTTACTTTTCTTTGTGCAACCTATGCAACAAGGACAGTATATGTAGAGATGACGTAATGTGATTGCGTGCTTGCTTTATACGATTGAATTCAGTATACGGGTATTTGTGATAAAGGGCAATAATAAAAATCGATTTTTATACAAAAAAAGCTGACATTAAATGAAATGTCAGCTTTTTTGTACGTTTTCATTGCTAAAATAACGAACAATAAAATTATAATATTAATTAAAGTTCGTTTATTAATGAAATATGAATTGAAATATTCCATTTTTATACAGCGATTGATAAGTTGTAACCTACTCATGACTATTTTCGGTTAGGTTAAGTTTGATCACTTAAATTGCGTCATTTACGCAGCAACAGATCACGATAGATATATTCGAAGATGAATTCAAAGGCTTCCAGATGGCGCTTTGCTTCAAATGCATTTTGACCCCATGCATAGATGCCATGTCCACGCAGCAGAATGCCCGGTACAGCCGGATGAAGAGCATCGGGTACTAATTCCGCAATCCGCGGGATATCCGCGTAATTCGGCAATACAGGCACCGTAATCGCAGCATTTTCCTCCCAGATATTAAACGCTTTGATCAGCTCCAGTCCTTGAATTGGAACCTGACCCTGCTCGCCGAAGTATTCGCTCACCAGATTGTTAAACACGGTATGCACATGGAATACAGCGCCACAGCCTGTTTTGCGATAAATCTCACAGTGAATAAGGGTCTCTGCGCTGGGACGTAGTTCAGTCGTTTCACATGCACGCCCCTCTTGATCGACGAATAGAAAATCAGAGGGAGTGCTTACCGATTTGTCTTTTCCACTTGCTGTGATCGCAAAGTAGAAGTTATCCGGCGTATAATCACCGATTCGCAGCGATAGATTACCACTGGTGCCTGGAAACCAGTGTCGAGCGGCAAACTGCTCCTTAATGCCGCTCAGCTCTCGTAGTACGGCTTGCTTTTGCTCCAAAGGGATAGTAACAAAACTCATGAATGGATCGCTCCTGTTCTTTGTCGGAAGTCTGCAATAATATCGTGGAACGTCTCAAACGGGACATGAGGCACGCCCAGCTCCCGGCATTTCTCGGTTAAGGTAGAGCGTGAATAGACCAGATCAGCAATTTTTGCTCCTTCAAAGTCGGTTACACTATCGCCGATTAGAATACGCTCATACTGCTCGGGTGGGAATTCGCGCATCACGGTCGTTTTGCACATGCCACAATCATTGCTACAGTGCTCATCACACGGATGAGGCCATAGAATCTCGATATATTCGCCAGAAAAATCAGCGCTATTGCAGAAAATATGATCATCCGGTATGCCAAATGGCTCCAGCAACGGCTTCAAAAAGAAGTCGATCCCGCCACTGGTCACATAATAGGGAATCTGCTGCTCACGCACGAAGGCGAGAAATTCAGCAAATCCTGCACGTATACCAGCATGCTGCATTACAAAATCGATAATATCCTGCTTTTGCGAGGAGGGCATCAAGCCAAACATCGCAGTGACTCCATCCCGAATCGAACGCTGCTGATGAAAGACTTCATTTAATATTGTTTCATAGCCAGCTGGAGCAAAGTGCTTCATAATCGCGACGATATTGTCTGAATTCGTAATCGTTCCATCAAAATCACAGAAGATCACAGGCTGTCTCGTACTCATCGCTCGCCACCCCACATCTCCAGCGCCTGCGCTAGCTCGGTATGACCCTGTACGGCATAATCAGCAAGGGAGATGCCCGCCAGTGCAGCATCAATCGCTTGCTGGAATGCACGTCCACCTGCGCTTGCGCCGCCAGGATGACCATGAATGCCGCCGCCTGCATTGATAATGACCTCTGTACCAAAATCCTTCAAAATCAGTGGCACCAGCCCCGGATGAATACCAGCAGATGGAACCGGGAAGCTATGCTTATACGGCAGTCTGCCTGTAATGAGCTGTTCCTGAATCGCCATATTCTCTTCACGTGGCATCGTGACCGAGCCGTATGGAGAAGGGAATAGCACCAGATCGGCGCCAGCAAGGCGCATTAGCTGTCCTAGAAGTACAGAGGCAGAGATGCCGTAATAGGGCGATGGATAATACGCCCCTGCAAGCGCAGGATGTGCCATAATTGGAATCGAAATCTCTGGATCAGCACTTAGCTCAGCTAGCACATCATAGCCATAGGAGAGCACATTGAACAGTAGTGCATTTGCACCTGCATCAATCGCTTTTTTCGCCTGCTCACGTAAGCGGAAGGTAGAGCCCGTCAGATTGGCGGCGTACAGCACTGTTTTGCCAGTTTCCGCTTGAGCCGCTTCGGCAGCTTTACGGCAGGCTTCCACACGCTTTTCGATGGGCGTTAGTTCATTTTCAAATAGAATCTCATCATCCTTGATCAGATCGACACCACCTAGCGCCTGTGCGCTGAATTGACGGGTCAGTTCATCCAGATCGTGACCGATCACCGATTTGAAAATGCTCATCAGCAGTGGACGCTTCGGTACACCGAGTAATTCACGTACACCCTGCACGCCAAACTTTGGACCCTGGAAATGGCTCAGAAAACGCTCGGACAATTCCAGATCGGTCAGCTTAATGCGTCCATCCATGGAAATTTTACCGAATACTGTCACGAGCAGCGCAGGGATATCACTGCTAAAGTTCACATCTGGATAAGCGATGCGAATATCAGCATAGCGCTCACCTGTGGCTGAGCGTGCTTCATCCACGGCGATCACTTCACCGAGATGCTTTTTCATGGAGGCTTGCTTGGCAGCAGGCAGCTCAGTCCAGCTACCTACCGTCATGCCAACCGCAATCGAGGTTGCTTTTTTGTGAAAATCCGCCTGTTCGTCGTAACAGCGGTACGTTGCGATGCAATAGCTCATGATAGTTCCTCCTTTAATGCTGCCCCCATTTCCTGGGAGCGTTCAGCACAGCGTTCAATACCACGAATAATCGTTTGCTTCATCTGATGATCATCGAATACTTTGATTGCAGCTGCGGTTGCGCCATTCGGTGAGGTGACTTTAGCGCGTAGCTCCGCAGGATCTTCTCCGGTTTGCTGTACCATATGTGCGGCACCAATCGCGGTTTGGATCGTTAGCTCGCGTGCTTGCTCATGTGTGAGACCACCCTGAACACCGGCTGCGATCATTGCTTCCATCATATAGTATATATAAGCAGGGCCACTGCCGGAAATACCGGTTAATGTTTCCATTTGATTTTCAGCAATTTCGGTTACGGTACCTACCGCTTCAAACAGTCGACGTACGGTTACTCGCTGCTCCGCCGATACTTCCTCCGAATAAACGATACCTGTTGCGCCAAGTCCAATCGTGCTGGACGTATTGGGCATCGTACGAGCGATCGGTTGCTTTTTGCCGAGCAGGTTTTGTATCGTGTTAATTTCCAGACCTGCAATCACGGATACAAGTAGCTGGTCTGGCTTGAGCAGTGGACTGAGCTGGCGTAGCGCAGCCGCTGCATCGATTGGCTTCATCGCAAGCACAATAATACCTGCCTGCTGTAATGCCTGATCACGATCCGTCTCATTGCTAACGACCGTTACGCCGTAGCGTTGAATCAAATATTGCAAGCGATCCTGGTTGTTGCGATTGAGCATCGTGACCTGACCGGGAATGACGACCGAGCGGTTAACCAGCCCACGTAAAATGGCTTCTGCCATCGAACCTGCTCCATAGAAGCAGATCGATTGCTCGATTAATGCATGTTGCGTTGAAGAATGACCCATATTTATCTTTCCTTTCTATATAAAGAGAGCTTTCCTGAGGACAGCCTTAGTGATGTACATGTGTATGTGTGTGAAGCCCGGCTTCGAGTTGCAGGGACATGTGGATTAGCCGCGAACCTGGCCGTTACCGTAAATTTTGTATTTGGTTGAGGTGAGGGCTGGCAATCCCATAGGACCACGAGCATGTAGCTTTTGTGTGCTGATGCCGATCTCAGCACCGAAGCCGAATTCAAACCCATCCGTAAAGCGAGTGGAGGCGTTATGGTAGACGGCTGCTGCATCAACCTCCTGCATGAAGCGTGCAGCATGGGATTCATTTTCGGTTACGATACATTCTGAATGCTTGGTGCTATAGGTGGCAATATGCTGTAACGCTTCATCCAGCGAGCCCACGATTTTGACATTCAAAATATAATCATTGTACTCGGTCGCATAATCCTGCTCGGTTGCCAGCGTTGCCCATGGCAGACGTTCCAATGTAGCCGAGCATCCGCGAATTTCGACTTTGTATTGCTCACGTAATTGTTCTGCCAGCTGCACAAATGCAGCAGTATCATAATCCGCATGAACGAGCAGCGTTTCCATCGAGTTGCAGACGGATGGACGCTGAACCTTGGCATTAATGGCAATCTCATCGACCATTGAAGTAAGTGCAGAAGCATCGACAAATGTATGGCAAATGCCTGCGCCTGTCTCAATTACAGGTACGGTAGAGTTTTGTACGACATTTTGAATGAGGGAGCTACCGCCGCGTGGAATAATCACATCGATCAGTCCATTTAGACGCATCAGTTCATTCACAGAAGCACGATCGGAATCTTCAATGAGCTGTAATGCGTCCGCTGGAATTGCGGATTGCTCCAGTGCGGAATGAAGCACCTCCACGATTTTACGATTGGAGGATAATGCGGCTGAACCACCGCGCAGTACGATAGCATTGCCTGTTTTTAGCGCAAGCCCTGCTGCATCGACTGTAACATTCGGACGGGCTTCGTAGATCATGCCAATGACACCGATCGGTACACGAATTTTCTCGATATGCAGTCCATTGGGACGCTCGATGATTTCCAACACTTCACCGATTGGATCGTTCAGCTCGACAATCTGGCGCAAGCCTTCTGCAATATCGCCAACACGCTTGGTGTCCAGACGCAGACGATCTAACAGTGATTCAGATGTGCCATCGGCACGTCCGCGCTCGATATCCTCACTATTGGCGGTGATGATCGCATCGGCTTGCTCGATCAAGGCATCTGCCATCATTAATAGTGCTTTGTTTTTGTCTTCCGTTGTGATGCTGGCAAGTGGAGATGCTGCCTTGCTCGCCAGCGTTGCTTTTTGTACAACTTCACTCATTGTGTATACCTCCTGACGCCCTCAGGCGAAATGATAATCTTGTTAGCTCTATGACCCTGTAGAATAGCGATTATCTTCTATAATGTAATCCATTCATCACGGTGGATCGCTTCCAGATGCTGAATATAATCCAGTCCAAGCGTCGTGGCGATACGACTGCTTGGCAGTCCGGCAATCTGTTGCAATTGATCGTGATCATAATTCACAATGCCACGTCCAAGCGTCTCGCGCTCTAGATTCTGCACCTCAACCACATCACCTGCATGAAATTGTCCTTCAATCTGACGAATGCCAACAGGGAGCAGGCTACGTCCATTATCGATCAATGCCTGCTCAGCGCCTTCATCGACGACGAGTGTACCAAGCGGAACACTGAGAAAGCCGAGCCACTGCTTTTTCATCGGTAGCGAAGCGCTATGCGTAGCAAAGTAAGAGCCTTTACCGGTACCATTTGCCGCTGCCAGTAGGTCACCTGCTTCGGTCACACGTCCAACGAATACTGGAATACCGCCGCGGGTGGCGATTTTGGCAGCATCCACCTTGGAGCGCATACCACCTGTGCCTACCGCTGAGCCAGCACCGCCTGCGACTGCATAAATCTCATCCGTAATCTCATCGATTCGATCATAGCGAACAGCGTTGGGGTCTTTGTTCGGGTTGGCACTGTACAATCCATCCACATCGGTCAAAATCAGTACATGGGATGCGCGTGCCAGATTCGCTACGAGTGCAGATAATGTATCGTTATCGCCGAATTTGAGCTCATCGACGGAGACGGTATCATTTTCATTAATGACCGGGATGACGCCTTGCTTGAGTAGCTCTTCAATCGTCATACTCGCATTCGCAGCACGTTTACGATGTGTAAAGTCGCCGCGTGTGAGCAGGATTTGCGCACTGACCAGACCGTGCGTAGCAAATGCCTGCTGGTAATCTCGCATAAGCAGTGCTTGTCCGACTGAGGCAGCTGCCTGCTTTTCATGTAATAGCTTCGGTCTTGTTGCATATCCGATCTCGCGGAATCCGGCAGCCACCGCACCTGAGGTGACGAGTAGCACCGAATGTCCATGCTGCTGTAAGGCAGCGATTTCTGAGGCGAAAAAGGCAACGGCCTCACGATTTAATCCGCCCTGTGGGCCTGTCAGCGAGCTGCTGCCGATTTTCACGACAATACGCTGATGTTCCATGATTGTTCACTCCTTTGGCATAACAACAAAAAAGACCTCCGTCCACGTATTCGTATTGAATACAAAGGACGAAAGTCTGAACTTCCGCGGTACCACCTTTATTGACAGCCCAGAGCTGTCCGGCTTCGTGCCCGGATAACGGTGGGAAGACCGTCCGACGTTTGGCGCCGGAAGCTCGGGGGCAGGTTCGGCAGGAGCTGGCGGTGAATCCTTTCAGCCTCCGGAATTCACTCTCTATACACGCCGCTTGATTTGCTTACTATTCCCGTCATTGCATTAATTGTTGTTGCTGATTAGGATAGCACGGACTTGGACTTTTGCCAAGTACCGCGCCAGCGTTCGATAGAAATTTAATGAGGATAGTTGATGAATAGACCCTGTATTTCAAAAGATCATCCAGGCTACTAATCATACTTCATCGCTGCTACCGATCTAAATTAAGGAAGGTCTACGCTCATAGGATGGCATTCGGCAATATGAATGCACAACACCAATCGCTCAGGCAAACAAATTCAGCTTACCAATCCGTTGTACTGCTTCGCGCAAGCGCTCCTCCGAGGTGAGCAGACCAATTCGCACATAGCCTTCGCCACCTTCGCCGAAGCCGATACCTGGTGCCACTGCGACATGTGCTTGCTCCAGCAAAATTGTCGCAAATTCACGCGATGTCATTCCTTCCGGCACAGGCAACCAGCAGAAGAAGGAGCCTTTCGGAGCCTGTGCAGACCAGCCGATCTTCTGCAATTCTTCGAAAAAGGCGTTCCGACGCGATTCATAGCGTGCTACCAGATCCTTTACGCACTGCTGATCGTCAGTGAGGGCACGTGCTGCGGCGGCTTGAATGCCACCAAACAGGCTCACATACACATGATCCTGCATCAGATTAATGAGACGGATAATCTCACGATTGCCCAGTGCAAAGGCAACACGCCAGCCCGCCATATTGTACGTTTTGGATAGGGTATAGAATTCAACGCCGACTTCCTTCGCACCCGGAGTTTGTAAGAAGCTAACTGGCTTTTGCCCATCAAATCCAATCGCGCCATAGGCAAAGTCGCTCGCAACCACGATCTCATGCTCTTTGGCAAAAGCAACCGTATCCTCGTAAAACGACAACGGAGCCGTAGCGGAGGTCGGATTGTTAGGATAGTTCAGGAACATCAGCTTCGCGCGTTCCAGCACCTCCGGCGCAATCGCGCTATAGTCTGGCAAATACGCATTCTGCTCGGTGAGTGGCATAAAGCTCATCTCCGCACCTGCCAGCGCTACGCCAGACCAGTAATCTGGATAACCGGGATCAGGCACGAGACATACATCACCTTGCTGTAGCATAATCTGGCTAATCTCGATTAGGCCAGTTTTGCCACCAAATAAAATAGCGACTTCGGTCTCTGGATCAAGCTCCACATCATAGTCTTCCCGATAGCGTTGTACAATCGCTTCTTTCAAAAAAGCATAACCGCTAAACGGAGAATATTTATGATATTGGGGATTGCCTGCTGCCTCACGTAGCTCCTCGACAATATGCGGTGGAGTAGGCTGATCAGGATTACCCTGACCGAGATTAATCACGTCATGACCTGCGGCAACATGCCGATTCACATCCTGCACCAGCTTAGCGAAAAATTGCTCTGGTAGCTCATTCATGATCGCAGCAGGACGGATCGGAAAGGCAGACACGCCAGCTTCATTTACATTAGACATCGTATTCATCACTCCGGTTGATTCAATTTTGAATGGTTGACTTTTGATGCATCTACATAGTTATCCTAATTTATCACGGTTTTTCCGATTGGCATAGATATGTTATTGGAAAAGTTGGAGTTATACATAGGCGAGGAGACAGAAGTATTGCTTTTTCACACGTACGAGGGATATGATAATCAAAATATAATGTTCACTATGCATATCGATCTGCACGCCTACCTATAGGAGCAGATTGCGAATCGAGCGGTTATCTAATTTAAAAGGCGTTATTATGTGTTTACTATGTGCTATATCATCTATGATGATAGAAAATCTATAATAGTGCTGGATCATTCATTTATTTTATTATACGCAAGGAGCGATGAACGATGGCTTCACAGCAATATCATATTAGTCTGCTGCAAATGGATATAAGACTTGCTGATCCTCAGTATAATCAGCAACGTGCTGGCGAATGGATCGCGGAGGCGATGAAAGCAGAGCCGAAGCCAGATGTGATCGTATTGCCGGAAATGTGGAATACGGGCTATGCGCTTGATCGGCTGGACGGTATTGCCGAACCGGAAAACGGTCCTATTTGCGACTGGTTAAGTGAGACGGCAGCTCATTATGGAATTACGATTGTAGGTGGCTCGATCTCCGAGCAGCGTAGTAGCGGATTTTATAATACATTGTATGCGTATGCCCCAGATGGCAGTCAGCTAACCCGTTATGACAAAATTCATCTGTTCAAGCTGATGGACGAGGAGAAATTCATGCAGCCCGGCGAGCAGACCACATTGTTTCCACTTGGCGATGTGACCGCAGCGGCTTCCATTTGCTATGATATTCGTTTCCCCGAGCTGGCACGCACGCTTGCATTGGCAGGAGCCAAAGTATGGTTCGTACCAGCAGAATGGCCAAACCCACGTCTGCATCACTGGCGCACATTGCTCACCGCACGCGCGATTGAAAATCAGATGTACGTGATTGCCTGCAACCGTGTCGGACGGGATGAGAAAAGCGAATTTTTCGGACATTCGATGATTATCGATCCTTGGGGTGAAGTGATCGCTGAAGGTGGAGAAGAGGAAGGTATCATAAGCGCGACGATTGATCTAGAGCTATCCGAGGATGTGCGTGGACGGATTCCAGTCTTCGCCGATCGTCGTCCAGAGCTGTATAAGCATCAGGATTGAGCTGGAGGCTTGAACGTTCAGAACCAGAACCAGAACCAGAACCAGAACCAGAACCAGTAATGCTTGCGACGAGGAAGCCAGTAGAATCAGTGAAGCTGATGACTGGCTTTTTTAGCATGCTGTTAAAGTGTAAAGTAGATGAAAGATAACAATATCATTCCAATTTACTTACTAAAAGTTAGTTAGTTGTGTTCTCACGAGAGATTTGCTGTAAAGACTTTCTTTTACAATTAAATTCGATATAATAAGAACTAACAAATATCTATAATTAAAGATATTTAAAATCAGGTGTTCTAAGTGTTAGCGACCTTCTAACACGAGGTGAAATAAAAGTGATTTTTGCAAAGCAAAATATCTTACTGCTTCCAGTGTTAGCGACCTTCTAACACGGTGTTAAATAAAAAGTGATTTTTGCAAAGCAAAATATCTTACTGCTTCCAGTGTTAGCGATCTTCTAACACGAGGTCAAATAAAAAGTGATTTTTGCAAAGCAAAATATCTTACAATACTATCACCCATTACTTCCGAAAAGGAGCTGGAAATGATGCAACTTCGTACAGCAGGTATTCACCATATCACTTCTTTTGTTACTGATCCGCAGCGCAATGTAGACTTTTATGCGGGTATTCTAGGATTACGAATGGTGAAGAAAACGATTAATTTTGACGCACCGGATGTGTATCATCTTTATTTTGGGAATGAGCAGGGTGCACCGGGAACGATTGTTACCTTTTTTCCACAGCCAGGAGCACGTCGCGGTGCTGTAGGTAGCGGACAGCTTGGTATTACGGTATTTGCTGTGCCCACAGGCTCGCTTCCATTTTGGGAAGAACGATTGAATCGATTAGGTGTTCATGTGGAAAAGGTTAGTCGTTTTGGCGAACAACTACTTCGCTTTGCAGATTATGATGGACTTCGGATTGAGCTGGCAGAGCGTGCAGAAGGTGCAGCAAGTAGCTGGCAATGGGAGGATATTACGGAAGCTCAGGCGATCAAGGGCTTCGGTGGTGGTGTACTGTTCAGTGCAAGACCGGAGCGTACACTGCATACTGTGGAGCATGTACTCGGTCTGGAGCGCATCGCGGAAGAGGATGGCTATGTACGCTTCCGTGCCACAGGAGATATTGGGAATATTATCGATGTGAACTCGCGTGAATTGCCACGAGGCATCGGCGGCGCAGGTACTGTTCACCATATCGCATGGCGTGCGACAGACTTTGAGCAGCATGAGCAGTGGCGCACGCAGGTGGCAGATGCAGGCTTCCAGCCAACACCGGTCATTGATCGACAATATTTTAACGCTGTCTATTTCCGTGAAGATGGTGGCATTCTGTTTGAGATTGCAACCGATCCACCGGGGTTTGCCAATGATGAAGCGGCTGATGCACTGGGTAGTAAGCTTATGCTGCCAGCATGGTATGAGCCACAGCGTGAATTGATTGAAAATAATCTACTGCCGATTGAGGTTCGCTCGCTATCCTGATCGGCAATAATGATCATATCCACCGAGTACAGGCTACATGATTGGATTCACATCCCGCAATGATGTGATCAATATGAAGGAGGCAATCACAATGACAACTACAATGAAGCATATATTCAAGCAAGGAACCGACCCGAATCAACCAGTATTGCTGCTACTGCATGGCACAGGAGGGAATGAGCGCGATCTGTTACCGCTCGCTGAGCTGATTGCACCCTCTGCTTCAGTGCTTGGGGTACGCGGTAATGTATCGGAAAATGGAATGCCCCGCTTTTTCCGTCGTCTGGCTGAAGGTGTATTTGATGAGCCGGATCTGATTGCACGTACACATGAGCTGAACGAATTCCTGGATGCTGCGGCAACCGAATATCAATTTGACCGTCGCAATATTGTAGCAGTGGGATACTCGAATGGTGCAAATATCGCAGCCAGCTTATTGTTCCACGATAAACAATCTCTGCGCGGAGCAATTTTGCATCATGCGATGGTGCCACTGCGTAGCATCGATTTGCCTGATCTGACGGGTGTACCTGTGTTTATGGCATCCGGTACCAACGATCCGATCGTCCCACGTGCTGAAAGTGAAGAGCTGGGTGGCCTACTGTCCGGTGCAGGTGCAACCGTCGAGCTACACTGGGAAAATAATGGGCATCAGCTGACCGCATCGGAAGTACACGCAGCGGCAGCATGGTTTAAAAACAATTTTTGATCGTATTGTTGAAATAGATGTAAAGCCATAGAACGATAGAAATACCGAAACCAAGCCATGCCAATTCCAAATTACAGAAATCATGAAAAAACCAGCTCTCAACATTACGTTAGAGCTGGTTTTTTGTATTCATTCAGGTTCGTATTGTGATGTATCATGCTGAATGGATGACGATGTAAAGTCTGGCTTTATCGTCACGTCCATTTCAACAGATAAGCTGGCGAATCTACCAGGCAAGTGTACATCATACTCGCGTACTCGAATTATTTTTGATCGGTATCGTTCTCCACAGCTGGTACAGCACAGGAGCCGTCTGCACATTGCTCACCTTGCGAAGGATCGCCGATCATCTGCAAGGGTTGCTCTTCTGCCCAGATATCCTTCAACGCACTGGCGAACATCTCGGTTGGCTGTGCGCCGGATACTGCGTATTTATCATTAATAACAAAGAAGGGTACACCTGTAACCCCAAGCTGGCTACCCAGCTTTTCGTGACGGCGCACATCTTCACCATAACGATCACTTTGCAGCACGCTCAGTGCTTCGGCACGATCTAAGCCAACCTCGCTAGCGATATCGGCAAGCGTATCATGATCACCGATATGACGGGAATCAGTGAAAA
Organism: Paenibacillus hunanensis; assembly: GCF_014645615.1. Classification (GTDB taxonomy): domain Bacteria; phylum Bacillota; class Bacilli; order Paenibacillales; family Paenibacillaceae; genus Saccharibacillus; species Saccharibacillus hunanensis. The sequence continues at coordinate 407,228 of NZ_BMMB01000004.1, forward strand.
ATGCACGGAACAGGGCTTCATCCATTGTCGCACCTTTCCCTTTGGCAACGGCAAATTGCATCAGCCGGTGTGCATCGAAGCTGTTCGTCAGAATCATCGAATCAAATTCAAAATGAAGACCTTCCTGTGCCGCTTGTGCACCGATATTGTTATTCATTTGACGAACCTGCTCGATCGTGGTGTTGTATTTGCTAGCAAGCATTTCATTGTTGGTCATAGGTACATCGCGCTCAGCGGATGGATCAAGCTCGAAGCTTTTATAGTTGATCTCGACTTGCTCGCCATGCGGGAATTGCTCCAGTGCTTTTTGCAGTCTAGCTTTGCCAATATAGCAGAATGGACACTGGTAATCAGACCAGATATCAATTTTCATAATCGTTACCTCCGGGAAAATGATCTTGATTTGGTTGTTATGTGTTGCTGTGGGACTAACATCGGGTATGCATCTGTGACAGTACAAATAGATGATTATATCGTACTATTATTACTTTTAATAATCAACTGAATAAAATAAATTTTGATTATGGGACTTGAAAGGCGATTGTGTTGAGATAGATACCACTCTGGAAAGGAATAAGGGACGGACTCAGGTGGAGTTGCAGGATTTTTTTGAATTTGGAAAGAATGAAGATTCTCGCCACTCGGACAAGGTACGATATTGTGCTTCGCCAAAAACACTTTTTATTAAATCCATTCATTGAACCCATTCATTGAACTCCTTCATAAGAACCCCGTATTAGGAAAGCACTAACACGGTAAATCGTCCTTGTCCTTTATTTTCTTCCCTTCGATCTGAGCTGATCGATACATAGCAAAATACAAATGCATACAAAAGTGAATGCAGAACTTCAGTTCTTGAAAGGATGACATTAGCAATCCTATTTTAGCAATCTTATTATAATTACAACCTACAACTGCTCCTTCGACACCACATGCTCCATCGTATCCTTAAACGATTCAATGAATGCTTCGGCGGCTTTGGAGAGGTAGCGTCCTTTGCGGCGGGCGAGGACGAGGGTGCGGCTTGGGATCGGTTCAGCCAGCGGCAGGTAAACGGGAAGAAATTCGCCGCGGCGTGCTCTAGCGATATAGTGTGGAACAAACGTAACGCCCATGCCGGTAGCAACGAGCGATTGGATCGTTTCGATGTTGTTGCTTTCGAACACGACTTTAGGCTCGAACCCGGCTTCCTTGCATACGTCAAATACGATTTTACGGAAGCCCTGTCCTTTTTTGAGCACGATAAATGATTCGTCTCGTAGTTCGGCTATCGTAACAGGTCGGTGATCGCCCGACATGAAGCGCTGCGCGAGTGGGTGGTTTGGTGGAACAGCCAGATCGATTAATTCCTCGGCAACCGGCTCGTAGGTGAGTGAAGGCTCGGTGAGTGGGAGCGCGAGCAGGCTCAGATCGGTTTGACCGCTGGCGGTTAGTTTTTCCAGATTGACGGACGTATCTTCTAGTAGAACAACTTCAATCTGGGGATACTGGGTGCGGAAGTCCGGCAGTACGTGTGGGAGCAGGTGGGAGCCGGTAATTTGCATGCTTCCAATAATGACGCGTCCACTTTGTAGCTGAGAAATGTCTGCCATTTCGCGGCGAAGCTGCTCAACAGAGTCGATAATCTTTTGCGCGTGCTCGACAAAGCTTGCTCCTGCCTGTGTAAGCTCGACTGTGCTCGTATTACGCTGAAAAAGCAACACGCCCAGTTCTTTCTCGAGCTTGGAAAGCTGCTGGCTAAGGGAGGGCTGTGCAATATGTAGCTTTTCGGCAGCACGGGAGAAGTTACGCTCGGCAGCAATCTGTAATGCATATTGTAATTGTCGAAGTTCCATATGAATAAGGCTCCTTTATGATAGGGTGGTCAAAAAGCTTATGCTGTGGGGCTGGCTGAATAGTGAGACAGTTCTTTCTATAAAGATGAAAAATGACCATTTAGCTTATAAGTTAAACCTATAGCATCTATAGTTATAATATCTTAGACCTATCGGACACACAATGATATATTGTATGTAATATAAAGGTTAGCAGTGATTCACAGGATGAATCGGCGGCGAGGAATCGTTCAGCAAGGCAAGATGAGGCCGCTTTGTTTCCCGGTCCAAAGGCAAGACAGAGGACGATTTTCCTCTGGCGGAAACATTGATCGTGTCTGATCTCAATTTAAGATGGGGTGAATATGATGAGTAAAAAAACATTGTATGAAAAGATCTGGGACAATCACGAAATCTATAGCGAAGAAGGCAAGCCAAGCGTATTGTACATTGACCTGCACCTCGTTCACGAAGTTACATCTCCACAGGCATTTGAGGGCTTGCGTCTGAGCAATCGTCAGGTTCGTCGTCCGGAACTGACTTTTGCAACGATGGATCACAACGTACCTACATTTGACCGTTTTAATATTACGGATCCAATCTCCAAGCAGCAGATTGATACGCTGACACAGAACTGTAAGGATTTTGGCGTAAAGCTGTTTGACCTGAACACGATCGATCAGGGTGTTGTACACGTTATGGGACCAGAGCTTGGCTTGACTCATCCGGGTAAAACGATCGTTTGTGGTGATAGCCATACATCGACACACGGTGCATTTGGCGCACTTGCATTCGGTATTGGTACAAGTGAGGTTGAGCACGTACTGGCTACACAGTGCTTGCAACAATCCAAGTCGAAAACGATGGAAATTCGTTTCAACGGCAAACGCAAAGCTGGCGTAACGGCGAAAGATATGATTCTGGGTGTTATCGCGAAATACGGCACGGACTTCGCTACAGGCTATGTTATCGAGTACACAGGCGAAGCGATTCGTGATCTGTCGATGGAAGAGCGTATGACGGTCTGCAACATGTCGATCGAGGGCGGCGCACGTGCTGGTCTGATCGCACCGGACGAAACTACATTCTCCTACCTGCGTGGACGTGAATACGTACCACAGGGTGCGGCATTTGACGAAGCGGTTGCTCGCTGGAAAGAGCTGACTACTGACGAAGGCGCTTATTATGATCATGTGATCGAATTCGACGTCGAAGCACTGATTCCACAGGTAACCTGGGGAACTAGCCCGGGTATGGGTACAGACATCACTTCCGCTGTACCTAATCCAGCAGACTTCACAACAGAGAATGAGCGTAAAGCGGCTGAAAAGGCGCTTGAATATATGGATCTGGCACCGGGCACTCCAATGTCTGAAATTCCGGTAGATTATGTATTTATCGGTTCCTGCACAAACGGTCGCATCGAGGATCTGCGCGCAGCGGCAAACGTAGCGAAAGGCTACAAAGTATCCGATCGCCTGACTGCTATCGTCGTACCAGGTTCTGGTCGTGTGAAGATTCAAGCAGAAAAAGAAGGACTGGACGTTATTTTCAAGGAAGCCGGCTTTGAATGGCGTGAAGCAGGTTGCAGTATGTGTCTGGCTATGAACCCGGACGTATTGAAACCAGGACAACGCTGTGCTTCTACCTCCAACCGTAACTTTGAAGGTCGCCAGGGACGTGGCGGACGTACGCATCTCGTGTCTCCAGCAATGGCAGCAGCAGCTGCAATCAAAGGACATTTTACCGATGTGCGTGATTGGGAATTCAAATCCGAGCCTGTACTGAGCTAACCGAATCGAGAGGAGTTTTTTAACTATGGAAGAATTTAAAACGTTGAACGGTATTGTAGCCCCGGTAGACCGGGTGAACGTAGATACAGACGCAATCATCCCTAAGCAATTTTTGAAACGCATTGAGCGTACTGGCTTTGGTCAGTTCCTGTTTTACGAATGGCGCTGGGATGAAGAAGGTAATGTAAACGAGAATTTTGATATGAACAAGCCGCGCTATGAGGGTGCATCGGTGCTTGTATCCCGTGCGAACTTTGGCTGTGGTTCGTCCCGTGAGCATGCACCGTGGGCGATTATGGACTATGGCTTCCGCTGCGTCATCGCACCTTCGTTTGCGGATATCTTCTATAATAACTGCTTCAAAAACGGCATTCTGCCGATCAAGCTGTCTGAGGAGCAGGTACAGGATCTGTTCGAGCGCACCTATGCGAACGAAGGCTACCGCCTGAATGTTGATCTGGAGAACAAAACGGTTACGGACGATCAAGGTCTGGAAATTCATTTTGACCTCGATGAGCACCGCCGTCAATTCCTGCTGCAAGGTCTGGACGATATCGGTCTGACGCTGCAACATGAAGCTGATATTAGTGAGTACGAGCGCACGCGTGGTGCTCATCTGTTTGCTTAATTAACATGTAGGACAACGAAGCAGTAGATTGATTTTCAATATAAGAGTCTACAATAATATGGAAATCAATCGGAGCTTCATAACTACCGTATAGATGGAGCATTTGCAAAGCCTGGAGTATGGCATGAGCCAGCAGGCTTTGGCAAATGCTTTTTATTTTGGTTCCTGTATCGCTGATCTAGTCAGTCATCTACAAATAAAGGACTGCTCATGTCACCGAAATGTCGATCCCATCAAAATTCATATGTGAAAAAATCAAATAGCAATAACAATTCATCCGGTAATGGTCGATATAAACATACAGATGAGTATGACCTTGCATTTGCGTATATATGCAAGCCTGATTATACAGCCTATGACATTGGTTGCATGATAAGCTAAGCAAAAAGATATCGAATCGCAAATTCGTTCGCAACTTTTAATAGGCATAAGCGTCTAATTACGATGTATGCGCAAATTGCGAATCAGACGCGGCGTAGAGTAGCGATTCACCTTTCTTTGGAACCATCCAGAGACGAGCGGGGGCTTGATTCATCTCGAATAAGTGAAGATGCTGGCTTCTACAGTATAGTGGTCTGGTAATGTTTGGGCGGTACAGCCGTGCTGGGTAGTTCGGTAATCAAAATGGGAATGGTAGGGGTGAAGAATGAAGAAATTTGGTTTTCTCGTGTTTTTGTTTGTGTTTTTGTGGTCCTTTCCCCATCTCGGTGAGGCTGCCACTAGCACAAAAGTTGTACTGAACGGCCAGGAGCTGAGCATTCCAGAGGATGTGCAGAATATGCAGGGCTCGGTCATGGTGCCGATCCGCGTAATCTCTGAAAATCTGGGATACAAGGTACAGTGGAATCAGGCTGATGGACGTGTCATGATTGACGGTGAAGGCAAATCGATTCAACTGCTTATCGGCAAAAAAGCCGCTTCGGTCGGCAACAAAACGTATGATCTGAACACCGCACCGGTTGTTCAAAACGGTACGACGCTTGTCCCAATCCGTCTCGTAAGTGAGCAGATGGGCATCGATGTGCATTGGAATAACAGCGACAAAATCGTCACGCTAACGACTCTGGACGCGAGCACCGGCGGAGGAACGAATTCGGGTTCTGGAAATGGAACTGCCGAAAATGGTCTTGCACTGGTGAATGGTATCAGCTTTAGCGAAAGTCGCTTGCTGGTCACGCTTGATAAGGGCGTAACGCCGAAAGTGTCCAAAATGGATTCACCGGATCGTATCGTGGTTGATCTGCCTAAAACGGACTTTAGCCCAGCATTTGCTGCGCAGGGGCCGGATGCAAGTGTAGGTCAAATTGCATCGCTGGATGTGCCGAACAATGATAATGTATCTCAAGTTCGATACTCTCAATTCAGCACAGAGCCATCCTCGGTTCGTATCGTCATCGATCTGAAAAACAAACAGGATTATGAAGTGTTCACAGAAGGCAGTCTGCTGATCGTCGATCTGGTTGCCGACAATGGCACATCGACTGAGCCTGACTCCACAACAGGCCCTACACAGCCAGGAACAGGTGTAGGCGACTCGGGTAAAAAGGTCGTTGTGATCGATGCCGGTCATGGCGATCAAGATCCAGGTGCGATCGGTTCCCAGACGAGCGAGAAAAAGCTGAATCTTGGCCTCGCCCTCAAAGTAGAAGCACTGCTGAAAAACGATCCGAATATCGATGTCGTTCTGACACGCTCGGATGATACGTTCCTGCAACTCAAAGAACGTGTCAAAATTGCTGAAAAGCTCGGCGCAGACGTATTCGTTTCGATCCATGCCAACAGCAGCGGCTCATCCGCAGCTTCGGGTACTGAAACGTACTACCAACGCGCTAGTAGCAAAAAGCTCGCCCAAACGATTCACAAGTATTTTGTAGCAGCAACGGGCTTCAAGGATCGTGGCGTTCAATACGGTAACTTCCATGTTATCCGCGAAACGACCATGCCAGCCGTACTGCTAGAAGTTGGCTTCATCAGCAACCGCACCGAAGAATCCAAAATGATGGATTCCGCCAAGCAAGATGAAATCGCCGCTTCAATCGTAAAAGGCATCAAAGAATATCTAGGTGCATCTTAATTAACTCTATAGCGTCTGCTTTCTACGTGTTAACGTATGAGGCAGGCGCTGTTTTATTTTGAGCTGGGGTATGGTGATTGAAGTAGAAAGGTAGAGATTTAGGGAATTAGGTTGAGTGTTGGTGCATCAAGCGCTCCGAAAAAGGATAAGGGAACGAACTCAGTGGAGATACGAGAATCTACGGATTAGGCGGGAATGTAGATTCTCGTATCTCCAAAATCGTTCTTTTCCCTTATTCCTTTTTCTCCGCTACGTTTTCTTAGCTTCATATTATTTCACTCCATCCCAATTATTAGTGCCTTTATAACTTCAATATTTGTATTGCACATTTGCATTCTGAGTTTTCAATACACTGCTTTAAGTACACTACTTGGATTTCATATATAAATGATTCATATTAAGGTTACACATGCATTTATATCGAAAAGCTATATCCAGAAGCCATCGCAGGGGGATCAGCATTTTAGATGAAATTAACTGTATTTGGAAGCAATCAGATCAATCCAGAACTCTGCAAATCAAGTCGGAAAGTATACTCTTACATCTTCATAGTAACGATGAGACATAGCAGTCCACATGGTATTAATTTCTTGCATTACTACAGTAAACTTATAAGTTCTGAATTACATATTATTCAATCAAAAAATGATCGAATTTGCTTATGCGAACTGTTATGAGGATGGATAGCATCTATTAGCCTGTAATTTGAAGTAATAAATAGTTAGATGCATCAAATGTAGTTTAGCGTTAAACGTAGAAATAACTAATAGATACATCTACATTAAAGGGCCTCGGAAGATAACTTGCTGATTAGGAATATGATGTTCACTAGAATAATGCATATATAAAAATATGGCAGATCGCGTAATTATTTAAGGTTCTATTTCGATGTTAATTTGAATTGAGCTTTTAGTGCTTTTACATTTGCGTTGTATTATGTAGCTTTTTGTACTACATTATATGTAATTCTGAATGAAGTATATTATTATTTTAATTTTTGTTTGTTCATAAGATATGATGCAAGCACCACACAGCGGAGGGAAGGGAATAAGGGAAAAGGACGACTTACAGTGTTAGTGGTTTTCTAACACGAGGTTCAATGAAAAGTGATTTTTGCGAAGCAAAATATCTTACCTCTTTGGAGGGGCGGGAATCTTCATATATTCCTAATCCGAAAGATTCCCGCGGCTCCACCTGAGTCCGTTCCCTTATCCCTTCACGGAGCGTTTGATGCACAACGACAAAGTACTATACCAAGTCCAGAATTTTATAGTTTTCTTTCCCCTATTTCATAGGAAGAGCATAAAAGGGTAGAATTCCATTATTCAAATATGAAAAACAAGAACTCAACGTTAAGTCGAACCATCTGGTAAGCCGTATTTATTTTCATGCTCAAACAAACATCACTAGAGCCGCTCTAAGCTATTTTCCAACCATTTAAACCTCACAACACCATGAAAGCTTTACACCTCACCTACACGCGCTGAAGCGCCAGAGACATATCCAATAAATGTTTGTTTTAAGTAACAATAAAATTACTGAAATTTCATGTAAAGTTTGCGTGCAATTACAGCCGGAACATGATAAGATACCAATTGTATTGTCATTGAAGATGGAGCATCAGAGTCTGAAACATAACGGGCAATCCCATCATCAGGTCCCGTGAGACGATACCGTCTGAGGCACGATTTGTATCGTGTACAGGCGGTTTTTTGCAGGAGGAATGAAAATGAATGCCGCTACAGTAAGACATATTCTGGATACGCTCGCCGGCATGTTTCCTGATGCGCACTGCGAACTTAATCATAGTAATGCCTTTGAATTGACGATTGCGGTGCTGCTGTCCGCCCAGTGTACCGATGCAACCGTCAATAAGGTGACAGTTGATTTGTTTCAGAAGTACCGGACGCCACAAGATTACGTGAGCGTACCGCTGGAGGAGCTGGAACAGGATATACGGCGGATCGGCTTATTTCGAAGCAAAGCGAAGCATATTCAAAACCTGTGCCATATTTTAATTGAGAAATACGGTGGAGATGTGCCTAGTGAGCACGATCTGCTCGTTCAGCTACCCGGAGTGGGACGCAAAACGGCTAATGTCGTGGTGTCCAACGCTTTTGGCGTGCCTGCATTTGCAGTCGATACCCATGTAGAACGGGTATCCAAACGACTGGGTCTCGCAAATTGGAAAGACAATGTAATGGAAGTCGAGCGCAAGCTGATGAAGCGTGTACCGCGTGACGAATGGACGCTGTCGCATCATCGCTTTATCTTCTTCGGCAGATATCACTGTAAGGCGCAAAATCCAGCCTGCCAGGTCTGTCCGCTGCTCGATCTTTGCCGTGAAGGCAAAAAACGAATGAAAACATCCCTGGTCGTCAAGAGCAAAAAGGCAACCAGGCCTAAAAGCTCCTGACATAAGGCAACCTGCCCACCAGGGAAGAGAACCAATACTACACATAAAAAGAGGTCGAACGTTATGAAATGCATTTCCGTCTACACAGACAACTTTGAACAATTCTCGGATATTTTCGAGCAAATCGTATCGGAGGAACTCGCTGAAAACGAAGAAAAAGTAGTTGAAGGCATTGCGGTAAACTATTCCGGTGATGTACCGGAGCATTATATTGAGCGTATGGCACAAAAGCGTGATGTCGTTGTCATGAAGGACAAAGGCAGAGGCATCACGATTTTGCAACACGGTAAAATGTTCGAAATTCTTGTACCTGTGGCTGAAGCTGAAGTTAGCTTGATCTAAGCCCTCGTTATCTGCTAGACGGTCTGCGCGCTGAGCGTACAGACCGTCTTTTTTATTGTATTCATTATTTTACTTATTATTTAATTATTATTTTACTCATACGATGAAGTCTATATGGACTTGCTATTCATTTTTCATGAATGGAAAAGGTTAGCGGAAAGGGGCGGATCTTCATCTATGCTCATACCTCACTATCTCTACACTGGCTCATCAATGGCAGTGCTTTTTAAATACGACGATTATGAAAAAATGAATGGTTTCCGATACAAGTTATACAGTGATACAATAGATAAAGATTGAAATATAAATGGATAAATGAATAGGGAGTAAGCGAGATGCTGGAGCCGTTGAGCTACCGATAGCATGGAGCGTATTCTAGCGATAACAGAGCGGTAGCAGAAGCATATGATGCTGCCCATAGAGAAGATCAAGAAAGTGCGGAGGGACATACGGATGCAAGCGATTACAACGGGAAATGAGCAATCTTTTGAACGTGTGCTAGAGCAGCTGGAAGCGGAGCTACAGCAGCAAGGAAATACGGGAGCCGCTCGCAAAGTAGGTGAGCTTCGTAACAAGTACCGCTCGCAGGAGCTGGTACTGGCTTTTTGTGGTCATTTTTCTGCCGGCAAATCAAGTCTGATGAACTGGCTCTGTGGTCATCAGGTGCTGCCAACCAGCCCGGTGCCAACGACAGCTAATATCGCATCGATTCGCTCCGGTCAGCCGCGTGCCATCGTGCATACTCATGATGGTGGCACACTACAGATCGGCTTGCAGGAGCTGGATGAGTATTGTAAAAATGGTGGCGATTATGAATCGGTTGAGCTATGGGACGATATTCCTTTACTCGGCGAGCATGGCGTACTCCTGGATACACCGGGTGTCGATTCTACCGATGCAGCGCATGAAGCGGCCACCTATTCGGCATTGCATCGCGCCGATGTGGTCTTTTATGTGATGGATTACAATCATGTACAGTCCGAGACGAATCTGTCCTTTGCCCGCACATTGTATGAGCGTGGCAAGCCGCTGTATCTGATCGTGAATCAGATTGATAAGCATGAGGATGAGGAGCTGCCATTTGCAGAATATAGCCGTGGAGTCGAGCAGGCATTTGCCAGACGCGGCATCGAGCCTGCGGGCGTGCTGTATGTATCGCGTATGGTTCCTGATCATCGTTATGGACGACTGGAGCAGCTACGCGAGCTGATCGCTGAGCTGCTTCAGGATCATCAGCCGCTCGTTCATTATAGCCTGTCACAGGCAGTGTGGGAGCTGGCTGAGGAGCATCGTAAATGGCTACGTGAGCAGGCGACTGATATCGATAATGTCGATGCAGAGGCTTGGGAAGAACCAGCAGATGCGATACGAGCAGAAGGTGGCGTTCAGCATCAGGAGGATGCTTCTAGCGATGATATGGACGACGAAGAGGAGCAGGAGCTTTCTGTATCCGAGCAGCAGCAAAAGCTAGAGCAGCTTTATGAGCAACAGCAAGCGCTCGATAAGCAGCTCGTAGCACTCAAGGATCACTGGGCATGGGAGATTGGACGTCTGGTAGAACAGGCGAATCTGACACCTGCGGAGCTACGTGATCTGGCACAACAATATTTGGAAGGCGAGCGTCCGGGTTTTAAAAAGGGTCTATTTGCATCTCGTGATAAAACGATGCAGGAGCGTACACGTCGCAAGGAACAATTCCTTCAGGCGTTTCGCGAGCAGGTAGCAGCCAATGTGGATGTACACGTGCGTGGCTTGTTGCGTAGCTGGAGTATGGAGCATGAGCTGTGGAATGAACAGCAGGAAGCTGAGCTGACTGCCTCACTGCCTCAGATTAGTGAAGCGGATATTGCCGCTGGAGCAGGCTCAGATGTAGCGATCTCCGGTGAGTATGTGCTCAACTATACGCGTGCGCTACGTGAGCAGACAGCCGCTCGCTATCGCCGTGCGGCGCTGGATGCGGCAGACCGTCTTATTGAGCAATTGCAGCCAGCTGTCCAAGCACAGCAGGTACATCTGCGGAAACAAATTGCGTATGCAGAAGGATTACAGCAGCGCTTGAAGGCGAAGCTGGAGCAGGAGCAGCAGCAAGATCGTCAGGATCAAGCGGTGCGGCAGCTGCTACCAGCACGTGAAACAGGCGTACCCGAATGGTTGCCTAAGATTGAACGTGTAGGTATCGATACAGCTGGAACGATGCATGAGGCGAGCGCAAAATTACAGGATGGTACGGCTATAACCCACCCATCTGTTACTACTGCTACTGCCTTATCCGCAGCGGATACTGTTACTACAGATTCAACGCATACAGACGGTAGTGTAAGCGATGCTAACTCGTCTGCACAATCGGAGACGGTAGCACCGCAAAATGCTGCGGACACTGCGACACATACCCTTCGCACAGACGAAGACCGTTTAGCATCGGATACAGCAATAGAGTCCAGTGAATCGACGAGCGATGAAGTCGCGACAGCAGAGGCCGATTCTAGCGATGTAGCAGCAGCTGTCGCTCCATCGACAGATCGCCGCTCACGCTTGCTGGCGACAGCTGAGCAATTACGTCAGGCAGCAGGCTGGATCGATGGGATTCCCGGCCTAGTTTCACAGGGAGATGAGCTACGTCGTCGCGCTTCGGTTATGGAAAATGGCAAGTTCACGCTTGCTCTGTTTGGTGCATTTAGCGCTGGAAAATCCTCCTTTGCTAATGCGCTGCTAGGCGCATCGGTGTTACCGGTATCCCCGCACCCGATGACTGCGGCGATCACACAAATTATGTCGTCAGAGCCTGAACGCCCGCATGGTACAGCGGTTATTTATATGAAATCGCTGGAAGAGCTGCAAGAGGATATTAGCGGCGCGCTCCGCTTGCTCGGTTTGCCAGATCGTTCGCTCCAGCAGGATTGGAGCCGTGCGGTGCGCAATCTGTCACCAGCACGTATTCATCCCTCGGCGCGGGCGCATTATAACTTTGTTATTGCAGCAGCAGCTGGCTGGGAAGCGGCACATGATAAGCTAGGACAGGATCTGATCGTTGATATGCAGCAGTTCCGTGGCTATGTATCCGAAGAACAGCAGTCCTGCTTTGTACGCAGCATCGATCTGTATTATGATTGCCCGCTCACTGAGCAGGGGATGGTGCTTGTCGATACACCGGGAGCGGATTCGGTTAATGCGCGTCATACGGGTGTAACCTTTGAATATATGAAAACGGCGGATGCACTCGTATTTGTTACGTATTATAATCATGCCTTTACCGCTGGAGATCGTCAGTTACTGGAGCAATTGGGTCGGGTAAAAGGGAGTCTGGCGCTCGATAATATGTTCTTTATCGTCAATGCCTCTGATCTCGCCTCCTCGGAGGAGGAAAAGCAGCAGGTGGTTGGACGAATCGAGCAGGAGCTGAACGGCTCAGGGATTCGTGAGCCGCACATTTATGCGCTGTCCAGTCGTCGTGCGTTACAGGGACAGGATGAAGGCTTTGGCGCCTTCCGACGTCACTTTATGAGCTTTGCTGATGATACGCTGGCAGGCTTGGCGATTCATGCGGCTCATGAAGAGCTGGATCGCATTCGCGATATCGTGTATTCGTGGCAGGAAGCGGCAGAGCGTGGAGAGCAATATCGTGCAGAGCGCCTTGTTCAACTGCAACAGGAGAAGCAGACAGCAAGCCGCACGATTGATGCGCTCGCTGAAGCCGATCCGGATCGCCGTGTACAGGAGGAAAGCACAGAGCTATTATTCCATGTGAGACAGCGACTGCGGCTCAAGACGCTGGACTGGATTCCAGAAATCTTCAATCCAGCACAGCTGAATCAGGAGTCAAATGATCTCAAGGCTGACTTTGCTGCCTGTGGTCGTGAGCTACAGCGAAGACTGGGGATCGAGCTGGAGCAGGAAGTGCTCGCAACCACACTGCGTATGGAAAAAGCGGCGCGCCGACTGATTGCGGATCGAATGCAGACATATGGACGTGAAGCAGAGAAGCAGGCGCCGGGTCTGCGCTTCTCTACCTTCGAGCCAGAGGATTGGAAAACGCCAGATATTTCAGGTCTATTTTCCACACAGCCGCTCGATTGGAAGTCCTTCTGGCCGTTATTCCGTAATCCGCGCCAATTCTTTGAGCAGGGAGGACGCGATAAGCTACGCAATCAACTGACAGCAGAGCTGGATCGTATGATCGGTCAATTGCTGGATGAACAGAGGGATGGATTGGCTAGCTATTATATCGATGGTCTCAAGATTCGCCTCCAGCAGACGGCTGATGAGATGAAGCGTCAGATTGATGAATGGTCACAAGGAACTGAAGCATCGCTACAGATGGCCGATGGCCCGGAACGCTGGGCACAGCTTGGTGAGCGCTTGTATAGTCTGCAACCTGTCATCACGTTGGAAACAGCAGAGCGTTAAACCGTACCTCTCAACTGGTAGAAATACGGATACAAACCATAAAATGATAGAAGGAAGCTTCCTACACAGGATGCTTCCTTCTTTTTATATACTCAGGTATTCCGTATTGTTATATCATGATAACGTAAAAACGTGTTTAAAATTTAAAATTATAGCGCTTTTACTCTTCGTTTATAGGAGCTAGTTTACAAAATAAATGAATCACTCATAATCGGCTGGTATCGGGAGAATTTGGCATGATTTCATTATAATCTGTTTATTACTTGTCGATTATGAAGCTACGCTGTGAGCAGGGGCTATATATGGGGATTTATCCTCTTTGCGGCTCCAAGGCGGCGGTGGTAAGCTTCATTATGCTAATTAACCTGACAGGAGATTGAAGGAGGAGCACCATGGACGTTCTCAGGCAATTGCAGGACTTTTATCGCGAAAGAAAGAGCTATCTGTATCTTTCCATTCTATGTCTTGCAACCGCTACCGCCCTCGGGCTGGTCTATCCGAATCTGCTCAGATACCTGATTGACGATATTATCAGGCTGAGGCAATTCGATCAAGTGCCGATGCTGGTTGTCGCCCTGTTTGGCGTGACCATCCTGAAGGCGCTAATGCAGTTTTTACACGGTTTTTTTGGAGGACGGCTGGGCAATTATCTCGCTTACCGTCTGCGTAATGCCTGTTATGAAAAGCTTCAGTTTTTATCCTTCCGTTACTACGACACCGCCAAGACGGGAGACTTGATGTCGCGACTGACCGGTGACCTGGAAGCGATCCGTAACTTTATCGGCTTTGGCTTTGCCCAGCTTCTGAATGTGTTTTTGATGGTCATTTTTGGTGCGGCAGTGATGTTCTCGCTCAACTGGCAGCTTACCCTCGTCACTCTGATTTCCATTCCGTTTCTCGTGTATGTTGCATTACGATTTGAATCACGCATTCATCCGGCATTTCAGGAGATGCGCCTTGCGTTAAGTTCACTCACAACCGCTGTACAGGAAAATATTACTGGAGTTCGCACCGTGAAGGCATTTGCGCGTGAGCCTCATGAGGTGGATAAATTCTCTATTCGTAATGAACGCTATCGTACGAATCAGATTTTTACCTCTACCCTCTGGAGTCGTTATTTTCCAGTGATGGAGCTGCTCGCCTCAGTCTGTATCGTGATTTTGCTTGGCTTTGGAGGAACGCTTGTTATTCGCGGCTCGATGACACTCGGTGAGCTGGTCGCCTTTTTTACATTGATCTGGTACATTATCGGCCCGATGTGGGGACTTGGCTTTCATATTAATAACTATACACAGTCCAAGGCTTCCACCGAGCGTGTATTGGAGATTTTGAATCAGCCGATCGATGTGACCGATCATGAGAATGCGCGTCCGCTCCATCCAGGCGATATGAAGGGACATGTGCAGTTTGACCATGTGACCTTCGCTTACGGTAACAAAATGGCAGCGGTCGTAGATATTAATATTGATGCACCTCCCGGCTCGGTTATCGGCTTGCTTGGTGGAACAGGCTCTGGTAAATCAACGATTATTCAGCTGATGATGCGTGCGTACAATGTGAACGAGGGCAGTATTCGCATTGATGGAACGGATATTCGTGATATTCGCATCGGCGATCTGCGTGCCAGTATTGCGTCTGTATTTCAGGAGACGTTCCTGTTCTCGTCCACGATCAAAAACAATATTGCTTACGGCATCAATGAGGTGAGCATGGAGGAGATTGTCCGTGTGGCCAAGCTTGCCAAAGCACATGAATTTATTATGGAAATGCCGAACGGCTACGATACGATCGTCGGTGAACGGGGTCTTGGTTTATCCGGTGGACAGAAGCAGCGTCTTGCCATTGCACGCGCACTGCTCAAGGACCCGAAAATTCTAATTCTCGACGATGCGACAAGTGCGGTCGATATGGAAACCGAGCATGAGATTCAGTCTGGATTCCAGGAGGTTATGCGCGGGCGAACGACCTTTATCATCGCGCACCGAATTTCTTCCCTACGTCATGCCGATGAAATTCTGGTCTTGCAGGAAGGGCGAGTCATCCAGCGCGGTAAGCATGAGGATCTGATCAAGGTCGAAGGGCCATATCAGGATACGTATCGTGTGCAGTACGCCGACCATATTCAGCGTGTGGAGGAACAGCAGCGTCTAGCAGATGCAGGGCAATCCACTGTGGATACGGCATCGCAGACGAGCAACGAAGCAGATGAGCCTATGGAAGCTTTACGCGATGGCGAAAAGGATGATGTATGGGACAATCCATCCGATACAGCAGGAAGTAGAGAGCAGGTGAGACCGCATGAGTAATCCATCCATGAATAACACATCGATCGATAGTCGGCAAAAGGTAGCTGATACCTCATCGGTACGGGTGGAGGATCGCTTCGTTTATCAGGATGACGAGCTGATCGATAAGGCGTTTAACTGGAAGCAGTTTAGCCGACTATTCACGTATATTAAGCCTTATGCAAGGCAACTGCTTCCGTTTATTTTGCTCATGATGGTGCTGGGAACGATTACGAAGCTCGCTGTTCCGTTCATTACAGGGGCAGCGATTGATAATGCGATTCAACCAGCGAATGGACAGCCCAGTCTGAAGCTATTATACGGTCTGACTGCGCTGGCGCTTGGATTGTATCTGATCCAGTGGGTAGCCAATGCGTACCGGATTAAGTACACGAATATTATCGGGCAGCGTGTGATTTATGATCTACGTGGCGATCTGTTCACACATATCCAGCGACTATCGTTTTCCTTTTTTGATAAACGACCTGCGGGCTCGGTACTGGTACGTGTAACGAATGATGTGAACTCGCTTCAGGATTTGTTCACAAATGGTGCTGTAAACGTGATGATCGACTGTGTACAGCTAGTTGGTATTATCGTCATTCTACTGCTGATTAACTGGAAGCTCGGTCTGGCGGTTATTTTAACTGTACCGATTATGTTCTTCGTATCCACCAAGCTGCGTAAGGTCATTCGCCGTTCCTGGCAGGAAGTACGGATGAAGAACTCACGTATTAATTCTCACCTGAACGAATCGATTCAAGGTATTCGTGTGACGCAGGCGTACACGCAGGAACAGCAAAACATGAAATATTTCGACAATATGAATCTGTCCAGCAAGCAGTCCTGGGACAAAGCGTCGGCATTGAACCAGACCTTTGGGCCATTGATCGAGATTACCGGTGGTCTGGGCTCGATGATTCTATTTGGCTTTGGTACGATGCTGATTGCAAGTGGAGAGATTGAGATTGGGATTCTGGTTGCGTTTGCCAATTACGTGAGCAATTTCTGGGACCCGATCAATCGTCTTGGTAATATGTATAATCAGCTGCTTGTTGCGATGGCGTCCTCCGAGCGTATTTTTGAATTTATGGATGAACAGCCATCGGTGGCTGATAAGCCGGATGCGAAGCCATTACCGCGTATCCGCGGAGATATTGCCTTCCATCATGTCGTGTTTGAATACGAGGCAGGTCGTCCTGCACTCAAGGGCATCAATCTGAACGTGAAGGCAGGACAGTCCATTGCACTGGTTGGGCATACAGGATCCGGTAAATCGACGATTATTAACCTGATCAGCCGCTTCTATGATATTAAAAGTGGGAGTATCACGATTGATGGCTACGATATTCGCGATGTCACACTGGAAAGCTTACGTAGTCAGATTAGTATCGTGCTCCAGGATACATTCATTTTCTCGGGTACGATTCGCGATAATATTCGTTTTGGTCGTCTGAATGCGACGGATGAAGAGGTTGAAGCGGCTGCACAAGCCGTGCATGCGCATACCTTTATCGAGAAGCTACCTAAGGGCTACGATACCGAGGTAGAGGAACGTGGTAGTGTGCTATCGATGGGACAGCGACAATTGCTATCCTTCGCTCGTGCGCTACTGGCTGATCCGCGCATTCTTATTCTGGATGAAGCAACCGCTAGTATTGATACCGAGACGGAGCTACGCATTCAAGAAGCGCTCAAGGTACTACTACAAGGACGTACCTCCTTCATCGTGGCACACCGACTGTCAACGATTCGTCATGCGGACCATATTGTAGTACTGGATCACGGGGAGATTCGTGAGGAAGGTAGCCATGATGAGCTGATTCAGCATGGTGGCGTGTACAATGGACTGATTGAGGCACAATTTAGATTTTTGTAAACGGAAGATGAAGCACTACCCATTTATTCATAAAATCGCCATTTTCTTGCTTCCCGCAATCGACAGTGTTCGTCGAACGGAGCAGGAAGGTGGCGATTTTATTTACCCAAATAAGGCAGAAATCAGAAAGGTGAAATGTGAAAACGACAATTTTCGTCAATGTTAACGCTTACAGATAAAGATATACGATTTTTGTCAAAAAATTTAAGCGATTTGGGTTGCAATCTGACTTGGAAGGTAAGAAAATAAGAGTGTCATCATATTGTAAAGTTTATAAGCAATATCGTCGGAAATTTTACAATGTGTTTATGACAATGGTTCTGGATGAACAACAAAGAGAGACACCATCTGCCATCTGCAAAGAATCATGCAGTGTAAAAAAAGTGGATAAGGGAGTGCTGTTTATCATGTGGGGGGCCCCAAATTCTCGCCAGGCAAAGAAAATGATGATGCTTGGGAGCGGAGAACTTGGCAAGGAAGTCGTTATCGAAGCTCAGCGTCTCGGCGTGGAATGTATCGCCGTTGACCGCTATCCGGATGCGCCAGCCATGCAGGTTGCACATCGTTCACATGTGATCGATATGCTGGATGGAGCGCAGCTGCGCCGTGTGATTGAGAGCGAGCAGCCGGATTTGATCGTACCCGAAATTGAAGCGATTGCTACAGATGAGCTTGTTCGTCTGGAACAGGAGGGCTACCATGTAGTGCCTACTGCAACAGCAGCACGTTTGACGATGGATCGTGAAGGCATTCGCCGCCTTGCAGCCGAGACACTGGGCTTGCCTACGGCAGCATATCGATTCGCAGACGATCTGGAGCAGCTCAAAGCAGCAGTAGCTGAACTTGGCACACCCTGCGTCGTTAAGCCGCTGATGAGTTCCTCGGGTAAAGGCCAGAGCGTATGCCGCACACCGGAAGATGCGGATGCGTGCTGGAGTGCAGCCCTAGAGGGAGCCCGAGGCAAGTCGGTTCGGGTGATCGTCGAAGCATTTGTCCATTTTGAAAGTGAAATTACACTGCTCACGGTGCGTTCGGCATCCGGTACGTTGTTCTGCCCGCCAATCGGACATATCCAGCGTGATGGGGATTACGTGGAGTCCTGGCAGCCGCATCACATGACTGCGGAGCAGCTTGAACAGGCACAGCAGATTGCCGGTACGATTACCGAGCATCTGGGCGGATATGGCCTGTTCGGTGTTGAGCTGTTTTTAACGGCAGACGGCGTCGTATTTAGTGAAGTTTCACCAAGACCGCACGATACTGGCATGGTAACGATGATTACGCAGGATCTATCCGAGTTTGCGCTGCATGTGCGTGCGATTCTCGGGTTCGAGATCCCGGGCGTTCATCTGCTCACACCGGGCGCATCAGCAACACTCAAAGCAGCACAGGCTTCAACCGATTTTGTTGTAGGCGGACTGGATGAAGCATTGAAGCTGCCGCGTACACAGGTTCGTGTATTCGGCAAACCGGAAACGAAGCCGGGACGTCGTATGGCGGTAGCGCTCAGTGCTGACGAAAGTGTGGAAATTGCGCGGAAGCGAGCCGTGCAGGCGGCCGCTCTGCTAAAAGAGGAGTATGTACATGTCGACTAATGTTTTATTGCCAGTTGCAAGTGTCCGTAAGTTTGAAAGTAAGGATGTTAGAGCACTCACTTCGTTGATGCGCGAGCTTCGTTACCCGATGACAGAAAGTGTACTGCGTGACCGGATGGAAGCGTTGGAAGGCAAATCTCAATTTTTGACGCTGGTTGCAGAGCGTGACGATCAGGTTGTAGGCATGATCGCTCTGTATCGCAAAACCTCGTATGATACAGGTCAGCAAACGTCCCAGATTACCGGTCTGGTAATCGCAGAAGCTTTTCGTGGTAAAGGCATTGGTCGTGAGTTGATCCATGCAGCTGAAGAGCAGGCGCGTGCTGCGGGCGACCGCTCTGTATTCGTAACGGGTATGAATCGGGATGAGCGTCTGTCTTCATGCTCGTTCTACCAGCATATGGGCTATGAGAAGATCGGCTGTAATTTTATTAAGCAAATGTAAGGCAAGTACCATCCTCAGTGTAGGAACGTATACGTACTACTCAACACTCAAGCGGTTGTCCGTCTCAGACGGGCAGCCGTTTTTGTTTGGTTGAACATAGTTGGTGAAAGAGATGAATGTTGTGTACTCGTTGTTAGAATGATCGAATGGGCAGGCTTTATAGCGTATCGGGTTGATGCTGCTTGTCAACGAATGGTAAAATAGAGGGCGTAGATCACACAATCATACATTCAGATTGAACAACAGGGGAGTGTCATTCATATGATATGGAAATCCAAGATAAAACGCATAGCGATCGCGACAACAGCCGCCGCGCTGGTAGCGGGTACATTCACGTGGAGTCCGCTGGCTCAAGCAGCTAATGCAGCATCAACGACCAAGGCAATTGCTACTTCCAGTCATTCGAGTAACAATACGTATACAACAACCCGTCTCGGAACATCAGCTGCGACAAGCGCGGCAGCCGCAGCGAAGGTTGCCAAGCTGGTCAATGAGCAACGTGCCAAAGCAGGCTTGAAGCCTCTCACCGTAGACACGAAGCTACAAAAGATGGCACAGACCAAGGCAAACGATATGGCAAGCAAGGGCTATTTTAGCCACACCTCGCCTACGTATGGTACACCATTTAAAATGATGGATAAGTTCGGCATTACCTATACGTATGCTGGTGAAAATATCGCTAAAGGCCAGTCTTCAGCGGCACAGGTCATGAAGGATTGGATGAATAGTCCGGGGCATAAGGCGAATATTTTGAAGAAGCAATATACGCATATCGGTGTCGGGTTTAAAAATGGTGTATGGGTGCAGGAATTTATTCGTAAATAAACAAATAGGCTTTATCATTATGCTCTATCCAGCAGTCGCATAAAAATGATCGTAAAAAGGCATCAGGCTTAGCTTGTTGCCTTTTTTACATCGATCCGCTTGCTTCGGTGGATACACATGAGATAGCTTCAAGTATGAAATAACCTGAGTAATATTATATTAAGTAAGATTACATAAAAGAGAGCAGAGGAATAGAAGATGAGCGATAAATATAGGCTTTATGACTGGGATGAGCAACCTATAGGTTATTTTCAAGAGCTACGGCTGGAAAATGATGAGAGCTACCGACAGCATTTAACGATCTATGGATTTCGTAAACATCTAGATTATATTCCTGACCAATCGCTGGATCGTATTTACGTTGGTATTCTCGATACTGGTGGAGCAATGATTGGTCAGTATGATTTCCCATTAAAAAGGGTGCTACAACCTGCGGAATCGATTCTTTTTTCATACGATGGAGATTGGGAACTGCTCGTTCATACGTATGAACAGGTAGCGCGAACCCGGCGTATGTTTGAGATGTGGGATTTGCTTCGTGATCCGGCTCAATTGCAGTGCGGTCTGTGGGTCGATTTTAACCTGGAAGAACGCAAAATCTGGCAGACTGTTGCTCGAACGTATGCGCTTCAGACTAACAAGTGGAGAAATCAGGGACAGACGGGCATAACCATTCATCTGGATGGACGGCTCATTACAGATGAATATGCTTTTTTCTTCATGCTGGGTGAACAGCTAAATGGCCCCGCTGGCTATTACGGCAGCAGCCTAGATGCGCTGAGTGACTGCTTATGTGGGGATTTTGGGCCGATTCCGCCATTTACGGTGGTCTGGTCGCATTATCACTATATGGAGAATAATGAGCTACTACAGAGAAAAAATGAGAATGGCT
Organism: Paenibacillus hunanensis; assembly: GCF_014645615.1. GTDB lineage: Bacteria > Bacillota > Bacilli > Paenibacillales > Paenibacillaceae > Saccharibacillus > Saccharibacillus hunanensis. The sequence continues at coordinate 428,620 of NZ_BMMB01000004.1, forward strand.
ACACCATGCTAAAAGTAATTCAAACTGCGATTTCTATTTTGGAAGAGAGCCAGGTTACGATTATCAAAGAATAAAGAATAAAGAATAAAGAATGAAGTAACCAGACATCGGCACGATACGGATGTCTTTTTTGATGTAGAACGATTTTCTATATCGAACTGCACATATTTTGTGCAAAGTTGCCGATATATAGAAATAAATGGTAAAATTTTAGGCGGATTTGAAACTATTCATGTTAACAGGAGGATTTTACTTATTATGAACCTGACACAATGGAAACGTATTGCCGCATCGACTACAGCTGCTGGACTGATCGCAGCTAGCCTGATCGTACCAGCAAGTGCAGAGGCAGCATCCAACAGCTTTCACTCCATGCACAAGACTTATAGCCAATTGTCTTCGGATTCTACAATGACCGGACAAAGCACGGTAGCAGCTACAGCAGATACAAGCGCATTTGTTGCTCAGGTCGTTGAGCTGGTTAATCAGGAGCGCAGCAAAGCTGGCTTACAGGCACTAACGGTAGATACCGCTCTACAGACAATGGCAGGCGATAAAGCAATCGACATGTATACCAATAATTATTTCAGCCACACTTCACCTACGTACGGCTCACCTTTTGATATGATGAAGACGTATAAAATCAGCTTCCGTGCAGCAGGTGAGAATATTGCCAAAGGTCAAACATCACCTGCACAGGTTATGAATTCGTGGATGAATAGTGCAGGGCACAAAGCCAATATACTCAGCAAAAATTATACGCATATTGGCGTAGGCTACACAAACGGTGTTTGGGTGCAGGAGTTTATCGGCAAATAAGTATACAGGTTTGGACATGGCAACCTTGAATAAGGTCGTTACGAGCTACCGTTTCAATATAATATACGGATAATCATATCGTTTCATAGGAACAGAGAGAGGAAAGTCTTTTTTCGCAGATGGCTCTGCTAGTCTGGCCTGCTGAGAAGAGGCTTTCTCTTTTTTAATGAAAAAAGAGTCTACATAGCAATAATAAGCCTGGATACGAAATAGAAGTAGACACATAATATAGAGGTAGAGGTAGAGGTAGAGGTAGAGGTAGCAATAACAATAACAATAGCCCTACTTCCCGTCACATGCTATTGACAATCTACAGAGCACTCCCTACTATAAAGTTACATTTCAGCCGATGGATACTATCGCAGCATGGAGGAATTACAGTCATGAAGACGATTAAATATTGCAGTAAAAATGACAAGCTAGGCACCAAAGGTGTATATCAGGATATTGAAAAAAACTTCCCTGCTATCCAGCAGCAACGTAAGGGGTGCCTGAGCGAATGTAAAACCTGTCGTCGCCAGCCCTTTGTGAAAGTCGGTAAAAAAACTATCGTTGGCGACACACCGGAGCATCTGTACGAGCAGCTGGTAAGCCTGATTCGCAAGCAAGAGGGGAGCACATCCTCCACTCCGGATCATTCAGGCAAAAGCCGCCACTGGTTTACAGGCAAAAATGAACTTTACATTACGATGGACAAGACGAGCGCCCCGATCTGGATCAAAAAGCTACACAAGCTTCAGCAATCCGATAAGCCGAAAAAGCTAAAAACGATCCGTGTCAACGATACCTCTATCGATATGATTCCGATCGTACTCAAGCCAGCTGGTGAGGATGAAGATCGAATCAAGATGAAAAAGAACGAGCTGATCCTGAGCCTATCACCAGACGCTATCGAATACGCGATATTCAAGCTGGAGACTTTCCTAAAGGAAGGACACCTGTCACCAGCCGAGTACTATACATTTGAACGTGTCGCCTCCAAGGCAAAGGGCAAGCAACCAAAAGCTAGAACGCAGGGCGTTCAAATCTATTTTGTAACGGAAGACATTCAGCCCTATGCTAAAGCTAAGTAAATAAAAAAAGCCAACCAGATCGCGCCTGGTTGGCTTTTTGTTAGGATGGGGCATGTAGGGGTCGAACCTACGACCTGCCGATTAAGAGTCGGATGCTCTACCAGCTGAGCTAATGCCCCAAAGTATTCATGTGTATACTTATTATCACCATAAACGAATTATCGCAATCAATATGATGTATAACAATTAATCACAATACAAAGTATACAACTCCAATTTACAAAAATCAAATCTTTCCCTGTGAATATATTGTGAACGCCTGTATGAACGTGTCAATTCTCGTCGACTGGGGAAATAATATGGAGAGTAACATGATTCATATCTGAATGGCTCTGCTTCTGTAATACTCAGGTAAACGGAAAGGATGATGACCTTGAAGAAAACATGGTGGAAAGAAAGCGTCGTGTACCAGATATACCCACGTAGTTTTATGGACAGCAATGGAGATGGCATTGGTGATCTGCCCGGAATCATTAGTAAGCTTGATTATTTAAAGCAACTTGGTGTACATGTCGTCTGGCTTTGTCCAGTCTATCAGTCGCCCAATGACGATAACGGCTATGATATTAGCGATTATCAGCAGATTATGGACGAATTTGGAACGATGGAGGATTGGGAACAGCTGCTGGAAGGTCTGCATCAGCGTGGGATGAAGCTGATTATGGATCTGGTCGTTAATCATAGCTCGGACGAGCATCACTGGTTTGCGGAGTCGCGTAAGTCTACAGATAATCAGTATCGCGATTACTACATATGGCGACCTGGCAAGGATGGACGTGAACCGAATGATTGGGCATCCTTTTTCAGCGGCTCTGCATGGCAAAAGGACGAGGCAACCGACGAATATTATCTGCATTTATTTTCCTCCAAGCAGCCTGATCTGAACTGGGAAAATGAAACGGTGCGCGAAGAGATTTATCGTATGATGACATGGTGGCTGGATAAGGGGATCGATGGCTTCCGCATGGATGTGATCAATCTCATTTCCAAAAATCCAGAGTTGCCTGATGCGCATACACCTGACCCGGGCATAGGCACGATGCCACCGGATGAAGGTCAGACGTATCATTTTGGTGGACAGCATTTTGTAAATGGACCGCGTGTGCATGAATATTTGCAGGAAATGAATCGAAAGGTATTGTCACGCTATGACATTATGACCGTTGGCGAGACGGTTAATGTGACACCGGAGGATGGAGCATTATATGTAGGCGAGGATCGGAACGAGCTGAATATGGTATTTCATTTTGAATTGATGCAGGTCGATTCGGGTCCGGGTGGCAAATGGGATATTCGTCCATGGCGTCTTAGCGAGATCAAGCAGGTCATTAGCAAATGGCAAACGCTACTACACAATAAAGGCTGGAACAGTAATTATTTGAACAACCATGATCAGCCGCGTATGGTATCGCGGTTTGGTAATGATTCGGTCTACCGCAAGCCGTCTGCCAAAATGCTGGCTACGCTGCTACACACCTTGCAGGGAACACCGTACATTTATCAGGGTGAGGAAATTGGGATGACCAATATTCGCCTGTCCTCGATTGATGATTATCGCGATATCGAGACGCTAAATATGTATCAGGAATACAAAGAAGCCGGAAGAGATACCGATGCGATTATGGAATCGATCTATATCAAAAGCCGGGATAATGCACGCACACCAATGCAGTGGGATGGTACAGAGCAGGCTGGCTTCACAAAGGGACAGCCGTGGATCAGCGTGAATCCGAATTATACGGACATCAATGTACAGGAAGCACTCGCTGACCCGGATTCTATTTTCTATTATTATCAGCGCTTGATTGAGCTACGCCGACAGGAGCCGATTATCGTGTATGGCGATTATACAGTGCTACAGCCGGAGGATGAGCAGCTATTTGCTTATATTCGTTCATATGAAGGGCAGAAGCTGCTGGTTGTGTTGAATTTTACCGATCAAGCCCAGCCGTTCAAGCTTGATGCGCATGTGTCTTATCATGAGCCGCAGCTGTTGATCAGCAATTATGGCGGCGATCATGGACGCGAGCTTGCCGAGGAAGCCAGATCGCATAATCTGCGTTCCTTATCGCTGGAGCCGTATGAAGCGAGAGTGTATCTGTGGCAGGAATAGTGTACTGTTAGACAGTATGCTGCTCCTAAAGAATGTACGAATCAACCCGAATTAAACTCCATTCATAATACAAATAGCAATACAAACAGCGCAAAGTTAACCAGCAGGAATGAGATCGAGCTGCCCTTAGCCTTGCGCTGTTTGCGTTGTGTTTTAGTCATTCTGCATGATGCCGATGCAAAATAATGGTTATGCAATCTATTCCATCGCTATTCCATGTAGGCTCGCTCCTACCTACACCATGTACATATAGTGTACGCTCAACCTGCCTCTTGCACTAAGAACGCACCACGGATGAAGCTGCTGAAGCCTGCTCCTTCTTTTCTAAATTTTTGAAGAAGTCGATTTTGCGATCGACCTTTTGTAGGGTGCTCTGTAGCTCCTCTAATTGTTCGACGACCTTAACGCGATATTCCTCCATAAATTCGCGGCGTGCGGTAGCAGAGCCGGGACTGTTTTTGGGCATGGACTGGAATGCCTGCATTTCCTTAATCGGCAATCCCATATCGCGAAAATGACCGATGACCTGAAACCATTTGATATCCGATTCTGTGTACAGGCGATAGCCATTAACATCTCGCTGAATACCTTGAATCAGACCCAGCTGTTCATAATAACGGAGTGTATGTACACTCATACCGGTTTCGGCAGCGACTTCTTTACTTGAGAAGGTAGTTTTCATAGGATCATTATAAACCTAGAAAATGGTTATTGCTATAGAGTGAACTCTATACTTTATGCTAGGCTTGTACGTAATCAGAGCATGATAGGGAGGCTATTCAAATGAAAGTATTTGTTACCGGAGCAACCGGATTTGTCGGTACAGTTGTTGTACAAGAATTGATCAGAGCAGGGCATCAGGTAACCGGGTTGGCACGATCGGATGCAGCAGAGCAGAAATTGCGTGCGGCAGGAGTGGACGTACATCGTGGATCATTAGAGGACACGGATAGCTTACGCGAAGCGGCGCGTGCAGCAGACGGAATTATTCATCTTGGTTTTATTCATGACTTTACGAATTATGCAGTTTCAGCTGAGGTGGATCGTCAGGCGATTCTGGCGATGGGTAGTGAATTGGAAGGAACAGATAAGCCGATTATACTCACATCAGGCACTTTACTGCTCACACCTGGTAAATTAGGCACAGAGCAAGATCGCCCGTCTGCTCATGCAACCCGTCATTCGGAGAAGGCAGCGGATGAATTAGTCCAGCGTGGCATTCGTGCAGCAGTTGTACGTCTGGCACCAACTGTACACGGCGAGGGCGATCAAGGCTTTATTCATACACTGATCGAGCTGGCACGGGAGAAAGGCTTTTCCGCGTATGTAGGTGACGGCAGCAATCGCTGGTCGGCTGTGCATCGCCTGGATGCAGCCGTATTATTCCGCAAAGCGCTGGAGCAGACAGAGGCGGACTCCAGACTACATGGAGTAGACGAAGGTAGCATTGAATTTAAAACGATTGCCGAGGTGATTGGTCGTCATCTGAATGTTCCCGTCACAAGTATTCCGCCAGAGCAAGCCGCCGAGCATTTTGGCTGGATTCAATTTGCGGCAGCAGCAGATACGCCGATTTCTAGCGATCTGACTCGCCAATGGCTGGATTGGGAGCCATCGCATATTGGACTACTGAAGGATTTGGAAGCAGGGCATTATTTTACGCATTAAATGGCAATGGATGCTGGGATTACATTTTGAAGGGTGGCTAGCTGATCGATACTTTTAGATACACGCATCATCCATTATCCAGCTTCTTGATGTTACCGGATTACAACTTTTGTATACTCCTTTAACTATATTTTCATGACAGCAAGGATAAATGTTGCTAACATTTGCTCTAACCTAACGATGCAGGCTTTAGCCATTCATTTACTATGATCAAATTAAAATGTATACATCAAACCAATCCTCTAACCAGCGTACTGGTAACCCTATGCCTTCTTCGGGTAAAAGATAACGGCACACCTCCGTTTCTTTTACTCGAAGAAGGCATTTTTTATTGTTTAAATTCACTTTTACATTCATTCTGATCAAGGTATGAAAAAGATAGCTTCTGCACATTTGGAAGTTGCAGTGATCCTTGTATATAATGAAAGGGACACACTCGGTTGCACATGCAACCAATTCGCTGTCACAAGCTTACTATCATAATATTAAATGACTAGCTGGAGGTTCATTTATGAAGCCACATGCATCTTCTTCTTTAATCTGGAGGATCACAAGTATTGCCTCCATTGTTGCTACTGTGTTGCTGATTGGCGGCTTTGTGTACGCCATCAAGGACGTAGTGAACCCGGTTGGTAGCACGTATAGTGCCAGTGAATCGGACGGCACCACACAGACGACAGGCAATTCGGCAGCAAGCACTGTTCCACCTCTGTCAGATGGTGTACGTGTCGTTGCTCTTGGCGATTCGCTGGCAAAAGGAACGGGCGATGACGATGGGAGCGGATTTGTCCGTCGTACGGTTGATCTGTTGCAGCAGAAGGGCGTTAGCGCTAAGCTCGTATCCAATCTAGGCATCAATGGACAGAAAACAGAGCAGGTGCTATCTTCACTCGATCAAGCTGGCGTTAAGCATGCGCTACAGCAAGCGAATCTGATCCTGCTGTCTGTCGGTGCGAATGACCTGTTCAACGGCGGCGAAGCGCTGGGTAATTTGCAGCAGCAAACACCGGATGCCAGTCAGATGCTCAAAAATGCACCGGAAACGGCTGCACGCTTAAAGCAAATTTTGACTCGTTTACGTGAAATCAATCCAGATGCACAGATTATTTACCTCGGATTGTACAATCCATTTGGCGATCTACAGGAGCTTCGCGTGCCAGGCAATCAAGCTGTTACCTCATGGAATACATCGGTGATGGACATTATTAACAAGCAGCCACACATGATGCTTATCCCTACCTTTGACCTGTTCCAGAACAATTTGAATCAATACCTGTCCTCTGATCATTTTCATCCTAACGGTACAGGCTACGAACAGATTGCTGAGCGTGTCGTACAAAGTCTTCAATAGATAGGAGCAGTAGCTCTCATATTGATCCCATAATATCCGTTGATGAAGGTGGAAGGAGCCCTATATGATGAAAAAAACAACATCCGAGCAGTCCGCAACGCTCGCTCCGTCAACGGAAGCGAACGGTAGTGGAGCCGTACAGGAGCACGAGATCGTTCTGTCTGCCGAACATGTAAAAAAGAAAATCGGCAAGCGCTGGATTATTAAAGACGTAACCTTTACTGTGCGTGCAGGTGAAATCTTTGGCTTTCTCGGGCCAAACGGGGCAGGGAAGACGACAACGATTCGGATGCTCGTCGATCTGATTCGACCGACAGAAGGCAAAATTATGATTTGCGGCTATGATGTAAATCGTGAGCCAGAAAAGGCGCTCGCCTATGTTGGCTCGATCGTTGAGAATCCCGAAATGTATCCCTATCTGACGGGCTGGGAGAATCTACAGCATTTTGCCCGCATGCAGCCCGGTGTAGATGAGCGCCGCATTCAGGAAGTGACTGAGATTGTTCGGCTGGATGAACGGATTCACGATAAAGTGAGCAAGTATTCACTGGGGATGCGCCAGCGGCTAGGCATTGCGCAGGCATTGCTTGGTCGACCACGCCTGCTTATTTTGGATGAGCCGACGAATGGTCTTGACCCGAAAGGCATTCGGGATATGCGTCTGTTCATTCGTGAGCTGGCAGCGCAGGGAATGGCTGTATTCGTATCCAGTCATTTGTTAAGTGAGATTCAGTTATTGTGTGACCGCGTTGCCATCGTTGGTAGTGGACGAGTGATGGCGGTAGGCAGTGTGGAGGAACTGGTCGAGGATAAGGAGCATCTGGTCATCTGGGAGCTGGCGGAGTCGGAGCGTGGTGCAGCATTACTCGGCTCGTTATCCGGTATTAGCGTGCTGGATCATAATGAAGCACATCTGGATAATGACACCGCTGCTTCGCTAACTGCGAATAGTATTATCACCCGTACACCGGAGGAGCAAATTCCTGTCGCGATCCGCGAGCTGGTGCAGGCTGGAATTGCTGTGCATAATGTGCGCAAACTAAATCCTACCCTGGAGCAACTGTTCCTCGGCATAACGGAGGGTGAGACGATTGAATAGCATCTGGCCGCTCGTCCAAAATGAAACGATCAAAATTATTAAAAAGAAACGCTTCTATGTTGTACTGCTCGTGCTACTTGTGCTCGTACCGATGTTCACCTATGCGTCGATGCGTGAAGCACAGGAGAATCGCTCCAAATTCGGAGACGACTGGCGAGTGGAGCTACAGCAGGCGATTACCGATAATCAGAACTCGCTCGGCAGTGATCGGGTACCAGAGGAATGGAAAAAGTACCGCCGTATCTTTATCCAGCAGATGCAGTATTATTTGCAAAATGATGTGAACCCGAATGAGCCAGGTGGCGTTACCTTTACGAGAGAGTTTCTGGATAACTCCAGCAGCCTGTTCATTCCACTTCTTATTATGACCATCGCATCGGATCTCGTTTCCGGTGAGCGTACAGGCGGTACGATCAAAATGCTGCTGACGCGGCCTGTAAGGCGATGGAAAATTTTGCTGAGCAAGCTGATCACCTTAACGATGTTCACATCCCTGATTGTCATATCCACGTTTATTATTTGTTATGGTATATCCGGGCTTGTCTTCGGTTATTCTGGTTTTACGATGCCCGTATTCACAGGCTTTCAGCCAAGTGATGCGGGGGTGAATATGGACACCGTGCATGCGGTGGATCAGTGGCAATTTATTTTGATGCAAATGGGACTGATCTGGTTTGTTGGTCTATGTGTCGGCTTGCTTGCCTTTATGGTGTCGGTGCTGGTACGCAGTACGGCTGCCAGTATCGTTATTATGATGGCGGCGCTGATCGCCGGTACAATTTTGACGAATATGGCGTCCTCCTGGGCAAGCGCGAAGTATCTGTTCATGGTGAATCTGGGTCTGACCAACTATCTGTCTGGCAGCCCGGCTCCGATCGATGGCATGACATTGCCATTCTCGCTCACTGTGCTCGCAATCTGGGCTGCCGTGTCGCTGGTCGTTTCGTTTGCTGTATTTACGAAGCGAGATGTGCTGAATTAACAGTTGTTCGGTAGATGAGAGTGCATAGGAGAGCTGTGCTCGTAAGCGGAATGTATTAAAAGTAAAAGATACAATAGCAGGCATATGCACATCGTAGCTAAAAGTGGCATTCCGCTACTGTGGATCATATGTGGTAATGGAAAATCACCGTTCACGAAGATTCATTTCTTTGCGAACGGTGATTTTGTATATAGCCCCTATATTCAATAACATTTGCTTTACGAATAGCAGCATTTGAATTAGAATAGATAGAGTAAATGGAAACATGTGTTTGCATTTTTGGTATCGTGCTAGTGAATATGCTAGATTTGTACCTATAAAACACATGCGAAGCCTGCCTGTTTGTGGTATGCTGAACAACGTTTAAGCGAACGACACGGGCATCAGATCGTGCAACATCGCGTGGATCGGCTTATTGTGCTGCTAGTCTAGCGTAATTGCGGAGTAACCATTATACTTACTAAAGCGTAGTACCAACAGCACGTAGCCATATTGCAATGAAAGAAGGGGGACCTTGAATGGTCGAACAGATTGATTCTTTAACCAATTCATCCCGTGGCGTGAATCCACAGCCATCCGGGTATGATGCTGACGACATTCAGGTGCTTGAAGGGCTTGTCGCCGTACGTAAACGTCCGGGGATGTATATCGGTAGTACAAGCTCGTCCGGACTGCATCATCTTGTCTGGGAGATTGTGGACAATGCAGTCGACGAGCATCTGGCAAAATACTGCAATAAGATTGAAATCAGCCTCAATAAAGACGGTTCTGTAACCGTACACGATAACGGCCGGGGTATTCCTACAGGTATGCACAAAAGTGGCATTCCGACGCCTCAGGTCGTGTTTACCATTTTGCACGCCGGCGGTAAATTTGGCGGCGGTGGATACAAGAAATCCGGCGGTCTGCACGGCGTTGGTGCATCGGTAACGAATGCATTGTCCGAGTGGCTGGAGGTCGAGATTTTCCGTGATGGTCTAATCCATCGTCAACGTTTTGAATACTGGGCGGATAAGAAGGGCAAGGAGCATGTTGGTGAGCCGGTAACCGGATTGGAAGAGGTCGGGAAGACCAAGCAAACTGGTACACGCGTCACCTTCAAACCGGATATTCGTGTATTCCAGAATGGTATTGCTCTGAACTATGATACGCTGGCAGAGCGCTTGCAGGAGATTGCGTTCCTGAACTCCGGGCTTGAGATTCTGCTAAGCGATCAGCGTAATGACAAGGCGGATCGCTTCTACTATGAAGGCGGGGCCAGTCAGTTCGTAGAATTTTTAAATGAAGGCAAAGACGTGCTGCATGATGTGATTCATTTCAGTGCAGAGCGTGAAGATATTGAGGTAGAGGTCGCGTTGCAATACAATGCGGGATACACGGAGACGATCGCTTCCTTTGTTAACTCCATTCCAACACGCGGTGGCGGTACGCATGAGACAGGCTTCAAAACAGCCTATACGCGTATTTTGAACGACTATGCTCGTAAAAATGCTATGATCAAGGAAAAGGACAAAAACCTTGAAGGCGGCGATCTACGTGAAGGCATGATGGCAGTCATCAGCGTGAAGATGGCTGAGGTCGAGTTCGTCGGTCAAACGAAAGACCAGCTCGGTAGCTCATCTGCACGCGGGATTGTAGATGCCGTCGTAGCTGAAAATATGCAGCGTTTTCTGGAAGAGAATCCACAGGTAAGCCAGAAGCTGATCAAAAAGGCGATTCAGGCTTCCCGTGCTCGTGAAGCGGCACGTAAAGCGCGCGATGATATGCGTAGCGGACGTAAGCGTAGCGAAAGCTCGAACCTGAACGGTAAGCTCAGCCCAGCTCAATCGAAGGATTTCTCCAAAAACGAACTGTTTATCGTCGAAGGGGATTCCGCTGGTGGCTCAGCCAAGCAGGGACGTGACTCCAAAATTCAGGCGATTCTTCCTCTCAAAGGGAAGCCGATGAACCCGGAAAAAGCGAAGCTTGCAGACGTGATGAAAAATGAGGAATATCGTGCTATCACCTCCGCAATTGGTGCAGGAATCGGTACTGAATTTGCAGTGGAGGATAGCAACTATTCCAAAATTATTATTATGACGGATGCCGATACCGATGGCGCGCACATTCAGGTGCTGCTGTTAACGTTCTTTTATCGGTATATGAAGCCGCTGATCGATACCGGACGTGTGTATATCGCCCAGCCGCCACTGTACAAGATTACACAGCGTTCGGGTAAAAAGACCAATGAACGTTACGTATGGACAGATGAGCAGCTGGAGCAATCACTCAAGGAATTTGGCAAAAATGTGGAATTGCAGCGTTACAAAGGATTGGGTGAGATGAATCCAGAGCAGCTGTGGGAAACGACGATGAATCCAGAATCGCGCACCTTACTTCAAGTGCAGATTGAGGATGCTGCGAAGGCAGAGCGCCGTGTCTCCACCTTGATGGGTGATAAAGTAGACCCGCGTAAACGCTGGATTGTCGAAAATGTAGATTTTACTGAATATGTAGAATAAGCAGTCAGCATGAACAATAGATCGCAAAGCTAGCAATACACATCGAGCTGCTGTAGTTGCAAATGGGAATGGGACGACCTCTTAGGATGGATGTGTTCATTCCTTTTTGCACGCCAGCAGCTTTTGATCACAATCCGGCATGACCGGAGGGTAAGGTAAGGTGAACGGATGGCTACTAATGAACAATATATGCCGGCGTTTCTAGAAGAAGTCGTCGGTGACCGATTCGGTCGGTATTCCAAATACATTATTCAAGATCGGGCGATCCCCGATGTACGCGATGGTCTGAAGCCTGTACAGCGTCGTATTCTGTATGCGATGTACGAATCGGGTAACACGCCGGACAAAGGCTATCGCAAATCAGCGAAAACAGTCGGTGACGTGATGGGTAACTATCACCCGCATGGTGATTCGTCGATCTACGATGGTATGGTACGTATGGCACAGCCATGGAAAATGGGACATACACTCGTTGATGGACATGGAAACTGGGGTTCACCAGATGATGATCCAGCAGCAGCAATGCGTTATACCGAAGCGCGTTTATCTTCGATTGCGATGGAGATTTTGCGTGATATTGATCGTAACACTGTGCAATTCAAGGATAACTTCGATAATACCGCACAGGAACCGATGGTATTACCTGCACGCTATCCGAACCTGCTCGTTAACGGCGTAAGTGGTATTTCCTCTGGTTTTGCAACAGAGATTCCACCGCATAATTTGCAGGAGGTTATCGATGCGTGTATCGCCCTGATGGAAAATCCAGCGATGGAGCTGGATGAGCTGATGAACTATGTTAAAGGCCCGGACTTTCCAACAGGCGGCATCATTATGGGTGGCTCAGGCATTCGCGAAGCGTACGAATCCGGTAAAGGTCGGATCTATGTACGTGCGAAGACAGAGATTGAGACACTTCGTGGTGGTAAGCAGCAGATCGTCATTACGGAGATTCCGTACCAGGTCGTTAAGGTTCGCCTTGTAACGGCGATGGAAAACCTGCGTCTGGAGAAAAAGGTGGAAGGTATTGCCGAAGTGCGTGATGAGAGCGGACGCGATGGCTTGCGTATCGTCGTCGAGCTAAAAAAGGATGCCGATGCAGAAGGCATACTGGCATTTTTGCTGAAAAAGACCGATCTACAGGTGAATTACAACTTTAATATGGTAGCGATCGTGAATAAGGCGCCACAGCAGCTGGGCTTGAAGGGCATTTTGCAAGCCTATATTGCCCATCAGCGTGAAGTCGTTACACGTCGTACGCAATATGATCTGGACAAGCTGGAAGCGCGTGCTCATGTGCTGGAAGGTCTGGCAAAAGCACTGAATGTACTGGATGAAGTGATTGCTGCGATCAAAGCCTCGAATAATCGTCAGGATGCACATCAGAATTTGCAATGGATGTTTGGCTTAACCGAGCGTCAATCCGATGCTATTCTAAGCCTGCAACTGTATCGTTTGACCAATCTGGAAATTAATCAGGTCGAGAAAGAACTGGCTGATATTCAGAAAAAGATCAAGACGCTGCAAGCGATTTTGGATAGCGATAAAAAGCTGATCGGTGTGATCAAAAAAGAACTGATGGAGAGCCATGAGCGCTTCGGCATCAATCGCCGTTCGGAAATTCGCGATGAAGTCGAGGAGCTGAAGGTGAACCTGGAGGTTATGGTGAACTCCGAGGATGTGCTGGTAACCTTGTCGAATGATGGCTACATCAAGCGTACAAGTATGCTATCCTTCACACGTTCCGGTGCAGAGCGTAGCGGTTCTGGCGCGAAGGAAGACGACTTTATCCGCGAGGTGCTCGACGTGAACACGCTGGACAACCTGCTCGTCTTCACACAGCGCGGTCAATATTTTGTATTGCCTGTACACCAGATTCCAGATTTCAAATGGAAGGATAACGGGACAGCGATCGTTAACGTGATCTCGATGACACGCGAAGATCGAATCGTTGGTATTCTTCCGGTACGTAATCTGGAGCAGGAAACAGGCAGTCTGGTGTTTGTGACCAAGCGTGGTCAGGTCAAACGTACCGAGGTCAAGGATTATGCAACCAAGCGCTCTGGCGCTGTGGCTGCCTGCAAGCTCGGTGAAGGCGATGAGGTATTGTCAGTAACAAGAGGTGAGCAAGCACGAGATCTGATGTTGATTACGAAAAATGGAATGAGCATTCGCTTCCGAGCCGAAGAAGTGAGCACGATGGGTCGTGTATCGACAGGGGTACGTGGTATCCAGCTCGTAGACGATGATGAGGTCGTCACCTCACTATGGGTTGATGGTGAAGAGGATGGACAGCTGATGGTTATGACCGATCTAGGTTATGCTAAGCGTACATCGATGCTACAATATCAAACGCAAAGCCGTGGCGGTAAAGGTGTATCGACCTTTGAGCTGAAGGAAGGTAAACGTGTTAAACCCAATGGCAATCGTATCATTGCCGCTTATGTATGCCGTGATCACCGTTCCTTTATCGCGATCACACCACCGAATCGCACGATTCCATTTAGCAGTAAACAAGCTTTGCAAACCGATGAACGTCGACATGTGGGCAAGTCGATTATCACACTCGATCGTAATGATACTATTATTGCGGTGCTGGAGGATTTGTCGACGAATAGCACTGAGTCTTAATAGATAGAAGGAATTTTTATTCCTCCTGTGCTATAAATTTTCAAAATGGATATTACGATATTGCTCCTATTCGTATCAAGCCGTTGAGATGATATAGGGCAATCTATTGAGACTAAACGAATGATATTCAAAGAAACCTATAAAGAAACCTATTAAATAAATGACGTTAAATAATTGATGTTAAATGAAGAAGCTAGTTCTTCCGATACGGAATGAACGGGCTTCTTCATTTTGTAGTTTCTCTTCATCTTGTAGCTTCTTTACCATGTATATAGTTGAATTTTCATAAAACTACCTCTAGCGAAACGGATAGGATACCAACTGTAAAATGCTAACTATAAAATACAAACTATAAAATACGAACGAATTACCTTCATTGGATCATTACTTCAACCCGTATATTATCGGATCACCCGAGCTATTACTAAAAGCCTAATCCAGAAATATTTAAGCTTCTGCGCCAAATGACCAGTGCAAAATCGTATATACATTACAGCAATCGGGTACATTTTCGGGCACCGTCTCTACAAAATAAAATTGATGGTATGCCCATTTATCCGGGTTATAGATTAGCAGTTGACCCTGATGGTGTGAAGCGAACGGTTCAAGTCCCTGTGTTTGAAGATGTCTAGCAATTGCATCGGGCACTTCTTGTAAAGAGCGTGCTGGCTGAATCGAGCCAATATATTCGATAACATAGCGCGCCTGCTGTAAACGCTCTGCTGTTAATGTCAAGTGGCGTCCCTTATTATCACGCTGTGACTCGGATTGTGCTGGAATAGATGCTTGAGATAAAGGTAGCTCCATCGGAATACCAATCTGTACATGCTGCCAGCCAAATGATTGTAAAATCGAATCATACGGCCCATCAAATAAAAAGGAATGGATACCATCCTGATAATTCCATACATAAAGTGGACAATAGCTATTCGATAATTGACCGTAGGAACCTTTTACACTGACCAAATAAGCTTTGAATAACAGCCCCGCATAGCCATCTGTCTTGTGACCATTTTGCTGGACACGATCATAAATAATATTCATATCATAATCAGCAGGTAGTTGAATAGTATATTGCATTCCAATCATACATAAGCTCCTTTAGTGATCCATAATATGTTACTCTACAAGCTGGTCAGCGCTGTCTGACTTGTAGCCTTATTGTACAGCCACAGACAAAGAGCTGTATAATGATTAGAAATGAGTAGGGGTATCATTAAAAGTGATGCCCTGATCCAATGAATGCCTCGACGGATAGAATAGCGTGATCTTCTTTCAATCATCATTTATTTAATAAGGATGAGGGCACATTGGCTGTTAGATCACACGCTGCGTATCGAAGCTATTGACGCCTAACGATTACGATCGAGGAAGCAATGATATAGACAGGAAGGAGCAGGCAGATTGGAATTGAATGATCTAGTCATCTTTCGCCATGTCGCTCGGCTTGGTTCGATGTCTGCTGCTGCTCATGCACTGGGCTACGTGCAGTCTAATATTACGACACGAGTGCGCAGGCTGGAGCAGGAGCTACATACGGAACTATTTATACGTACACCACGTGGTGTGCAGCTATTGCCGGCGGGTGAGCGGTTATTGGTGTATGCTGATCGCATGGTAGACCTGATGGAGCAGGCACAGGCAGAATTTCGATCCGTTACTGCGGCAAAAACGATTGCGCCGCTTCGAATTGGAGCCACCTTTACGATTACATCGGGCTATTTAACTGAAGCGATTATTAATGGAGAATTGGCGCTAGAGGTATACACACGTTCCTCGCGGGAGTTAATTGTTATGTTGCTCGCTGGTGAATTAGATGGAATTTTATTAAATCGTGCGTGGCAGGATCAACCGGAGCAAGCGATTTGCCAGTTTATGATACAGGAAAATATAGGCTGGACGATGCCGATAGCTTCTTTTGCCAAGCGTTCAGTGACGGCAGCAGAGAAGAAAAGTTTACCCGAACAGCTACTTGATTATCCTGTACTGGTTATGCGGGATACGGATTGTCCGTATCATCAGGCTACACTCGACTATATTGATCGTTATCCTGAATATGTATGGAATATTCGTCATGTCGATTCTCTGGATACGCTGCTGACATTGATCCGTCATGGTCAGGGTGTCGCTATTTTGCCCCAACGTATCGCACAGCAAGCCGATCAGACGACTTATATGAGCTGGCAGCCGCTTTTACTGGCTGGTAAGCAGCCTGTTCATGTACAGATTGCTTATTATGAGTGTAAACGTAATGATAATGACATAGAGGCTACAGCAGAGGTAGGTACTAATGCAGTCACAGCGAATAACCGGAACGATTGCGATCACACATCGACGAAATCAAAATCAAATACGTCTGAGAACCAGGTAGCCAGTGCAATTGCAGATCAACTGCTACAGAGCAACATCACAACTACAAAGTGTACACCAGATGCTATGAAAATCGAACCGATTCAAGCAGTCACCAATGAGAGCGGTATCCATGTGTTGAAAAAGCTACTGCTTCATGTGAGCAGCGATATTGAAAAGCAGCATAAGTAGAAAGGTTGTTAGACATAGAAAAAATAGGAATGCTAGAAGTATATAGAACACAAAAATAGAAGACTCCTAAAAATCACTACAGTTCCATGAGCACTAAACTCTCTAAATGCTCTAAATGCTCTAAATGCTCTAAATGCTCTATTACCCTTCTACTTATTTCTGCACAAATAACGCTAATCCAACCTAAAACCCCTTCAAATCAAAAAGCCTTCACCAGAGAGCATGGAATGCGACATATCATGATGTCAGTCTTATTCCATAGCATCCTCTGTGAAGGCTATTTTCATTTCATTCTATTAAATATTAAATACTAAAATCAGCATTATATTCCGATCAGCTTAATCCAGCTCATATTCCAATCGCTTTGCAAGCTGATCATAAAGCGCTTCTGACCACTGTGTCCACGGCTTGGTGCGTGGTGGAAGTGAGATAATACTCACCAGCTCATCTTTAACCGGATGCGGAGCGGAGGCTAGCACGGACCATAGGGCAAGCTGCTCGCCAGGGCGATTCAGACCACTACCATAACGCTGGTCACCAAATAGTGGATGTCCAGCATGTGCCATCTGCACACGAATCTGGTGTGAGCGTCCAGTATGCAGCTTGATGAGTACGAGTGACAGATTGGCTTGTTGATCTGTAGCCAGCACCTCGTAATCCAGCACTGCATCTTTGCCGCCTGCTGTTCCGGGAGCTACCACCGTAGAGGTGTTTGTACGCGAATTTTTTAGCAGGGTATCCTTGAGTGTTGCCTGTGAACGAGCAGGGATACCTCGCAATACAGCCACGTATCGTTTGCCAAGCTTACCGCTACGCACGGAGTCCGATAGGCGTGAAGCCCCTTTGGACGTTTTGGCAAACAGCATCGCACCACCTACCGGACGATCCAGACGATGCACCAGACCGAGGAATACATTACCTTCCTTCTGGTGGCGCTGCTTCAAGTCCTGCTTGATCAGAGTCAGCATATCCGCATCTCCAGTGTCATCTGCCTGCGAAGGGACGTTCACTGGCTTTACCACACCAATCACATGATTGTCCTCATATAGCACGGGAACGATTATATTGGCTACTGTATGAGTCGATGACGAATAAGAATCCATGATATCAAGATCAGTAGGCTCTGTTTCATGCTGCGGCTGTGTTGCTGCGCTAGAAGCTCTGAGCTTTTTATCTCCACCTGCTCGCTTCGTCATCTGCTGACGATTGGAACGACCGTGTGCTGCTGTAGCATTAGAATCGGTTGATCGAGCAGCAGGCTGATTTCCTTTGCGTGTCTTCGGCCGCGAAGAACGCTGTTCCTGACCATTGCCAGAGCGAGTTCCAGACTGTTGATCACTATGCCTTACAGGCTTGGTGGATCGACCGCCTTGCATACGATCGTCTGTCGACTGCTTGCTACGAGAGCGAGCAGTCGAGCTGGTTGAATTACTGTTTCGCGAGCTACTGCCATGATTGCTCCGGCGCTTGCCTTTGCTGCCGGCAGCTTCCCGTCCGGAGCGGGAAGAACGGGAATTCATTCTTCCTTAGCTCTCCCAGCGTCCAAGAATACCGCATGGCAGCACCATACCGGAATTAGTGATTGGCAGACCAATCTCGCCGGAAGAGATCGTACCACCGAAGCGTTGCTTGAGCGTCATATTCAAAATATTGGACAGCACGGTTGGTGCAAGCCCGGTTGTGTAGGAATTAATCAGCATGAATAGCGGTTGATCGGACATGATCGACATGCACGATTCAAGGAACGGATACAGACTTTGCTCCAGCTTCCACATTTCGCCGCCTGGGCCACGTCCATAAGATGGAGGGTCCATAATGATCGCATCGTATTTGTTACCACGACGCTGTTCACGCTGTACAAATTTGAATACATCGTCCGTAATAAAACGAACTGGACGATCGCCAATACCGGACAGTTGATGATTTTCTTTTGCCCACTGCACCATACCTTTAGCAGCGTCGACATGAACGACTTCAGCGCCAGCCGACGAAGCTGCTACCGTAGCGCCACCAGTGTAAGCAAACAGATTCAGTACCGAGATTGGACGGTTTGCCTGCGCGATTTTGTTCATCATCCATGCCCAGTTCGCCGCCTGCTCAGGGAATAGGCCGGTATGCTTGAAGTTGGTTGGCTTGATGTGGAATTTCAGCTTCTGGAAGCCCAGCTCCCAGCGCTCAGGGATTTTACGTTTCCATTCCCATTCGCCACCACCCGAAGAGCTGCGATGATAGTGTCCGTGCACCTGACTCCAACGTGGGTCATTGCCTGTTTTAGGCCAGATAATCTGTGGGTCTGGACGACGCAGCAAAATGTCGCCCCAGCGCTCCAGACGCTCGCCGTCGCCTGTATCGATTAATTCATAGTCTTTCCATTGATCTGCAATATACATTGTCTAACCATCCTTATATTTAATTTTCACCGATTTACCGTTTGGATCACTCATCTACATATACGTAATATACGTAAAATCAGGGATATGTGCAGCCCGAGGCTATCTATGCTCCGTTATGGTTCACCGCATTCCATTGTACAACAACCGCATGTTCGGCGCCATACGAACCGCTCAAATCATGATGGAAACCTGCATATTTGTCCATCTATAACTGGAAAATAACCTGGTAGAGGGGTATACTTGAATTACGCATTTATGCAATGGTTATGGAAATTGTATGCAAAGGATCACCTCACCTATCGGTCACATGTACAGATCAGCATGAACATAAGTAGACTTTACTGAGATTCAGGAGGGAAGCATATGCCTGGAGAAAGGTCGACATTAACATCATTGTTGCTTGTCGTTGGCGTGATTGTAGCTTTAGTAGTGATTTATCAATTCGTACCGGATACACTCAAAATTTTATCGGGACTTAGCTGGTTTTTCGCGCCAGCAGGTATCGGTTATGTATTATGGCATGGAGAGAAGCAAAAGCAGAAGCGTTGGCTGGAGCGCCAGCTTGTTCGTGTAGCAGCAGGTAATCAGAATCGACTTACACCAAAGGAAGTATCGATGATGACCACCATGACAATGTTTCAAGCAGGACGATTACTGGAGGATATGCAGCGCCGTGGATTAGTGCGTCTCGTGATGACGGAATACGGAGAATATGTATATGAGTTCTGGCAATTGCCACCCTATGGCTCGGGTATGGCTTCGCGCTCCTTCTAATTGAGAATGGGATCATCCTCTATAGAAGCTATGGATAACGAATCGGACAATAATGGATAGAAATGGACTGCAATAGGCAGACGTTTCTATCCTTTTTTTATATGCAGATTGACTATGTTGAAATGCTCCAATCCCTTGTACTGCCTGGGCTAATCGTATTGGGGGAGCCAGTGCAACATCGCTGTCTAGTACGCATCCCTGATCGAATAAATAAAAAATTCAAATAAAATGTTGACAATGATAATCATTATCAATTATGATGTTCACAGAGAAACCGACGAGAGAAAGAAAGCACACAGGAGGATCGCTATGCCGAAATTTTTAGTAGTGTTCGCCAGCCTGACCGGGAATACCGAAGAGATGGCCGACCTGATCGTAGAGGGCATTCAATCTGCTGGCGCAGAGGTGGATGTGAAGCAATCGATGGATGTGGATGCCGATGTTTTGCTAGCGTATGACGCATTCATTCTGGGAGCTTATACGTGGGGTGACGGCGAGCTGCCAGACGAATTCCTTGATTTTTATGAGGATATGGACGAGCTTGATCTAGCAGGCAAAAAGGCAGCTGTATTTGGAAGCGGCGATACTGCTTATGATCAGTTCGCAGCAGCGGTTGACCTGCTGGCGGATAAGCTCAAGGAGCGCGGTGCCGAGCTGGTACAGGAAAGCCTCAAAATTGAGCTTAATCCTTCGACAGAAGATAAGGATGTCTGCCGTAACTTCGGTAAACATTTCGCTGGCGCTGTCATTAGCGTCGTATAACGAGTCTTATAACGAATAGCAGCAGGTAAAGTCCGGAAGCAGGTGAATGAAGAAGTGAGTACATCGATAACAGCCCAGGAGCCATTTGTGCTTCATGATTATAACCTGGAGGATTGGCTACGTCAGACCTATGGTGAACAGCCATCCAGAGCCACAGCAACCAGACAGCTCACCTGGAAGCAACGTGTATTATATGCAGCCGGTCATGCGATCAATGCGTATTACACGCTCTCACCGGAGTTACGCGAGGTAAGTAATATCGCAAAGCTGGTGGATCTGCGCTGGCCCAGACGTCCAGTCGGCTTCGATAGTGAAGCTCACTACTGGCACACGAAGGATGCGGTAGTTGCGAATCTGACAGCACTACTACAAGATAATCAACCAGCCGCTTATCCGGTGATGTTATATGAACAGCAGCAGGTTGTTGTGCCTGAACTGCGTACAGAGCTGTCGCTTATTTTCCAGATGATGTGGCAAGCATCCTGGACAACAGCGCAACCGGGCGATGAACCATCCGGACACAAGAGCCTGATTGTCCAGAAGTTTTTCTGGGAGCGTGAGCCCCATTTGGAAGAAGCGTTTATTCATCTGAGTAATGTGTTTTGCCGGACTGCCTTTGGCTGTGTGCCGGAGCGAATCGATATGTTTTACCTATCAGATGGAACGGTGCAGCGTCATGTTCCTCATATGAAGGATGTGGCAGCATCGATCGATTATCTGGATTTGCTTCGGCATGCCGTCCCAGGCGGAAATCGTCTCTGTGCTTGTTGTAGAGCGAACGCTGGTACGGCAGTAGCCCTTGCTCCAAGCTGGAGCCTTAGTTAGGTGAAAGAGGACGGTATCAAAATCCCCCATCATTTTGATGCTAGCGCCTTTTCACATAGATGGACCACATGAACGAACATACGGCCTTCTCCTTTGCAGGAGATCAGGACTGTTGAACCGTCTGTCCCAGTCATGTACAGAATGTTCAGCAGTTCTGCAAAAAAGCGTTTATCCTACGGCGGACCGGACCTCCACCAATAGGATAAACGCTTTTTTCGTTAGGTTGTTATACATGTTATGCAGGTTGGTCATGGATGGCTAACATCATATTCTCTGTTAACCGTCCGAGACCATATTCCCCTTCAGTTTCATTCCATTCATTTTAACTTCATGTCATTTCAAGTCTGTGGTAACTCATATTCATAATAATCCTGTATATCCTGCTGGACGAAGCCACAGGATTCATAGAGATGTAAGGCTCGCGGATTCGTCGCAGAGACATCGAGCCATACGTGATTGCCTCGTGCATGCTCCTGTAATGCCACCTGTCGCAGCGCACTACGTCCAATCCCATGTCCACGCAGTGCTGGATCCACAGCAAAGCCGTAGATCCAGCTATGCTCATCCTGACGATCAATTTCAATCTTGCCTACGGCTAATCCACTATGTTCAATGACGAGCATGATTTTGGTAAGCGAACGAGATGGGCTGGCCAGTGCAGCAATAGTAGAAAATTCCGAAATACCAAATGCGTCCGCATCCAGGCGTGCCCACAGATCGGTATCCTCTTCCCGAAAGCGTCGTAGCTGGGCAATCTCTTTGCCTTCGAACTGTCCTAGTAAGGAATGCTCTCCATGCTCCAGCTTCATCGAATATTCCGTGCTATCGAGTCTGGCATGGTGGCTTTGCACCCATTGCTGCCCTGCGATAGAGTTGTGCGGTGTATTGAATAAAACGCGATTCATCCGTGTGATCGCCTCGCTCCCTATGGCTTGCTGCCATAGCCTGGAAAAGTGGCCCTGACGTCGATACTCTGGATGCGTCATACCGCATACTTCTATTTTTCTACCGAACCCGTACAAAGCTAGAAAAGATACGAGCTTACCCTCCTCATAGCTAAAAAAATCCTCCTGCATACCTGGTGAACGATGCTTTAGCATATCCCAATTCAGCTTGAGGGTAATGCCGTCATGCTGTTCACATGTATGCTGAAGCTCTAAAATATCGGATAACTGACTCAGTTTTAACATGGGGATAACCTCTTTTCTAAATATAAAAGGATGGAGGCGATATAAAAGGATGGAAGCGCATGGAATATGGAATATACAGTTCAGATGATCCTGTACACCTATATCATGCAAGTAAGCGCAGGCACATATAGGGTCTGCTGCATCGCCTGTCAAATCGTCATAGCATATAACATAGAGGTATACCCTGGTGTCTCTCTATCTTATCACCGTTAGATATTTTTTCAAAATAATACCAGAGCTCAGTGTATACGCAAAAATCCGCAGCCCCTAATCGGAACCACGGATTTTACTTGTTGCTAGTAGCAATATAAATGATATTAATATCGTAATGATCGTCATGCTCCATGCGAGCTGCATATTTCCTGCATCTACCGCAAAATAGATCGCTGTAGGTAGCGTTTGCGTTTTGCCCGGGATGTTACCAGCAACCATCAGCGTAGCACCAAATTCACCAAGCGCACGCGCAAAGCCAAGCACAAATCCCGTGACAAGTGAACGCCACGCCAGTGGCAATACCATAAACCATAACACCTGTAGCTCATTGGCACCCTGCGAGCGAGCCGATTCCAGCACCTCGCGATTCACAAGAGCGAAGCCTGTCTTGAGCGCTTGATATACCAGTGGAAAAGCAACAACGACCGCTGCAATCACCGCTCCTGTAACGCTAAATACAATCGGCTGATGAGTGAGCCATTCCGCAGCCTGACCGATCCAGCTTCGTCTACCGAGAATCGTAAGCAGGATCAAGCCGACAACAGAAGGAGGCAGCACGAGCGGTAGCATGAACAGTGTTTCTACAATAATTTGACCCGGAAAATGCACACGATTCATCCATAGTGCTGCCAACGTAGCGAGTATAAATACAATCACGCTGGATAGACAGGCAATCTGAAGCGAGAGGGTGACGGGAAACCCAACGGCTTCCCATGACCAGACCATACTCATGAACCAGCGGCTGCCTTGTTAAAGCCATACTTGGCGAACACATCAAGTGCTTCCTGTGTTTGCAAATACGCGTAGAATAAGGCAGCATCCTCGCGATGCGTAGTGGATGATAGCACGCCGATTGGGTAAACGATAGGATCGTGACTGTCTTCACTTGCCGTAAAGGCGATTTTCACACCTTGCGATTCCAAAGCATCCGTTTTATATACAAAGCCGGCATCTGCATTCCCGGTTTCTACATAGGACAGCACCTGCTTTACGTCCTTCGTCTGTACAAGCTTGGGTTGGAGAGTATCCCATTCACCGGATTTTTCCAGTACTTGCTTGGCATACATACCGACAGGCACAGATTCCGGTGTACCGATCGCGAGACGCTTGATGCTGTCTCCTTTTAGATCGGCGATTGAGGTTATAGAGGTAGTGCTGTCTTTAGGTACAACCAGCACGAGTTCATTGGTCAGCAGATTGACCGTACGATCCGCAGAGATTAGTTTTTCATCGACAAGTGCTTTCATTTGCTTACTGCCAGCGGATAAGAACAGATCAGCGGGAGCGCCCTGTTCGATTTGCTTTTGCAGGGTGCCGGAAGCGCCGAAGTTAAAGGTTAATATTACATTCGGATATTTTTTCGCATACAGCGCCTGAATTTCTTTTAGGCTATCTGTCAGGCTGGCAGCAGCAGAGATAGTCAGCTCGACGGGCTGATTGTTACCGCTCGGATTGCCTGTGGAGCTGGATGCACCGGATGAACCTGGATTCCCAGCAGAGCAAGCGCTGAGTAATACAGTCAGCATCAGTAGGATCAACATAGGCATAACCGGGCGAGTGAAGCGGGATACGATTCCTCCTGTACGAGAGGAAGATGAAGAGTAATTCATGATAAGCCCCCTAAACAATATAATCGATATTTATGTAGTTCAATATAACCAAACGCTGTACTAAATCATACAGGATAACACTAATTATATCTAGTTATAATTAAGTGGTTTAAATATTTAGTTTTACGAATTGAATTAAAGACAGGTGACGGTTAAGATAAATATACGCTGAGTAAGCTATGTTTATTTACTCGGTTCAATACAACTTCACTATAGCTTTAATGTAGCTTCAATCATGATATCCATCTATTCAAAAATATATATAATCGCCAAATGGCATAGATTACAGAGGAAAGGGGTCATTTATGAGCGAACAAATATCCTATACGACCGAAGAGATCGCACGGCTATTAAAGGTATCCAAGCTGACCGTGTATGATCTGATCAAAAAAGGAGAGCTGCCTGCCTATCGCGTGGGCAAGCAGATGCGGATCGATCACGATGATCTGGAGATGTACAAGCAGCGGGCAAAGGATGGTATGCTGCGTGAGCAAGCAGGACAGCTTCAGCTGCGTGAGCTACAAAATGATACACTGGCTCATCCACCAGACATTGGGATGGCGCCCGATGCTGCCGACCGTTTATATCCTGCGCAGCATCCACCTCAAGAGCCCACTGCGGCTTCACCTGCATTCGTGCATGCCGCTTATGCAAGACCGGAAGAGATTTTACGCAATATTGGTACAGTGCAGCCGGTAACCGAAGAGCCGCTTATGCCGCCATCCGGTATGCGTCCGCTCGTCATCACCGGTCAGGATACCAGTCTTGATTTGTTGGCGCGTTATATGGAAAAGGATGGTCGTTTTCGTGCATTGCGCTCCTTTGCTGGCAGTATGGATAGCCTTGTATCGATGTATATGGGGCATTCGGACATTGTGAGCACACATCTGTATGACGGAGAGACAGGCGAATATAATTTACCCTATGTGCGCAAGCTGCTCGTATCGCGTTCATTTACAGTGATTAATCTGGTATCAAGGCGAGCGGGATTGTATGTACAGCGCGGTAACCCGAAGCGTATTAATAGCTGGAAGCAGCTTGGACAGACAGGCATTCGTCTGGCGAATCGTGAGCGTGGAGCGGGTGCGCGTGTATTGCTGGATGAGCAGCTTCGTTTAAATGGGATTCGTCCATCTACATTACGCGGTTATGATCGAGAGGAAACCTCGCATATCGCTGTCGCCGCACGTATTGCAGCAGGTGAAGCCGATGTGGGAGTCGGTAGTGAGAAGGCGGCTGCGATGGTAGGGATCGAATTTGTTCCACTTGCTGTTGAGCGCTATGATCTGGTGGTTTTGAATCGTCCAGAGCATGCAGAATGGATTGCGTTACTTAAACGGACACTGCAATCCGATGAGTTTAAGCGTGAGCTGCAAGCGATTGGCGGCTATGATCTGTCGAGAACGGGAGAGATCATTTACGAAACGGATTATTAAGGAAAGAAGCGATAAGGCTAAATAAAATAAGCAGAGCTTGAATCAAGTCATCAATGATTCCATAAAAAAGCCATTCCTGAAGCTGCCTGGCAGCATACTACG
This sequence comes from Paenibacillus hunanensis, assembly GCF_014645615.1. Taxonomy (GTDB): domain Bacteria; phylum Bacillota; class Bacilli; order Paenibacillales; family Paenibacillaceae; genus Saccharibacillus; species Saccharibacillus hunanensis. The sequence continues at coordinate 454,703 of NZ_BMMB01000004.1, forward strand.
ATGTCTATAACATACATCGAGATGCAACGGACAGAAGGAATGGCTTTTTTATGTTCATATTCGTATATCTGCAATATCTAAATCCTTGAATCCAACTATCAGGCACGTGAATCGAATGGCTCGATCGTTACCGGGCTTTGTTCATTCATGGAGCCTTCATACGCTTTTTGCGCATAGGCGATGCGCTGATGCGTGAGTGGCGTCTGCTCATACTGGCTATGCAGTACTTTAAAGTCTGCCATATTTTCATAATTAACAGTAGAAATAGCCGCTGGCTTGCTAACTGTATGATGAGAAGGAACCTTCTCCATCATTTGTTCAAATTGAACATCGCTTTGTGTATTAGCAGCAGTGCGCTTTTGCTGAGCGTATTTCTCTTGTTGCTCCGCACGCTTTTCAAAAATTTGTCTCGTATAATAGGCGAGATCGGCTGTAATTTTGCGTACAGCTTCAATCGGATTGACTCTCATAATCTAATCACTCCTTTACCGCTCCTGCATATCGGATTCAGGACGGTTCATTTCCGGTAGCCTTTACATGCCAGAGGACGTAAAGCGTACATATGCTTTATATCGGCACAAGCATCGTTTTGTATTACCCGATCATCCCTATGCTCACGCTAAGCATTAATTTTCGGCAGAATGACTCCAGTTAAGCATAGCATAGTCCATTACTGAGAACCATCAAGCCGGGCTGGTTAGTAAAGTCTTTTTAACGATGATGAACAGAATAGAAGGTAGTCATGACAGCGAGGTAAGCTGTAAGACTGGATTATAGATTGACGTAGGTAGCGACAGTGGATATAATAACTATGTGTTATTAACAAAATGATAATATATAACTGAAGTCTAATTATTATAATAGTAAGATTCACTTTATATTCAGCAACAAGCAGGTGTCATTGCTGAAAGGAATATCGACAGGAGGTTTGTGTATGGGTGAAAAGGATCATGAGCAGTCTTCTTCATTTGCCGAATCAGGGGAGCGTCTGGATCAGCGAGGGTGGAATGAACAGCAGTATTTGGAGCAGTATGATGTTAGTGCATTTGAACGTCCTTCGGTTACTGCGGATATGTTGATTTTTACGATTTTGGATGAGCAGCAGGATAATTACCGCAAGCTGCCTGAAAAGTCGCTTCATCTGATGATGGTACAGCGCGGAGAGCATCCCTACCTGGGCTGGTGGGCATTGCCGGGTGGTTTTGTCGGCATGAAGGAAAGTCTGGATGAAGCGGCGGCACGTGAGCTACGTACGGAGACCGGGCTGGATGGCATTTATATGGAGCAGTTGTACACCTGGGGAGCGGTAGATCGTGATCCACGTACGCGAGTGATTAGTACGGCGTACATGGCACTTGCGGATTCGACCAGTCAGCAGATCCAGGCTGGTGACGATGCACAGGATGCACGCTGGTTCAAGCTTGGTTATCGGGTGCTTCAGGAGAAAAAAGTTCATATGGAGGGCGGATGCAGGCTGGAGCGCGATGTGCAGGTTGAGTTAACACATCAGGATATTCGTCTGACAGGTACGGTTCGAGTGACACGCACATATCACGGTACACTAATCGGTGAACAATGGCAGGTTCTTAGCAGTGAAGGAATTGCATTTGATCATGTACAGATGATTGCGTATGGATTGGAGCGACTGCGCAGCAAGATCGAGTATACGGATATTGCGTTTAATCTGATGCCACCGCTGTTTACGTTATCTGCCTTACAGCAGGTGTATGAGATCGTGCTGGGCAAAGAATTACTAGCCCCAGCCTTCCGCCGTAAAATGGCACCGCGAGTCATCGCGACGAATGAGTATACAAAGGATGCAGGTCATCGACCGTCTCAGCTTTATCGCTATCGTCCAGAATGGGAAGTATAGAGGGGAAATATAGATTGGTAGTAACAATAGAATGAGCCGCATAGCAACATCTCGGGATCATAGCAGTTAATAGCTGCTATAACTAGCACGACACATGAAAGAGTATAGCTATATCCAATAATGAAAATAAATCGTCATTCGCATACTAGCAAGTGAATGAAGAATGAATAGTAAGCATAAGCAGGATAATCATAAAATTAAAATTATTATGTGTTATAAAGACTCAATAAAGTATAAAGTCATCGAATGATCAATTAAATAAAGCAATAAAGCACATGCTTCAGTAATAAAATAGCAACCCTATCGTTCAAGATAAGCCGTCAATACGTGTCCCATATGAATGACGATGTAACCAAGCTCGAAACAATAGCTTCATTATAATGAAGCAAGCTCGAATGTAGATTGATGTAGTCTTACTAGCATAGTTTTTCTGATATAAAAAGCATGAAATAACAGCCTTCTATAGCCTAACTACAAGCAAGATCGATATCATCATTAAGTAGAAGTAGAAGTAGAAGTAGAAGTAGAAGTAGAAGTAACTCGGGTTATATCCTTCTGCTTGGTCGATGCCCTACAGCAACAGGCTAGGCAGAAGGTTTTCATGAAGAATATATGCCGACCTTTTCTATTTTAGTGTATACGTCAAACTGACGGACCACTCTATTTGTAGGTTTTTCACATGCACAATAACACATACTAGAATGAACAATCTTACCTAATTGCACTACGATGATTTGCAGTAATTTAAATCAAGTATGTCATAGCAAGCAGTATGAAAGGAGCATGAACATCATGAACCATCCATCCAACACACACTTTCGTTCTAACCGACCAGCCCAGCAGGGACAACGTGAAATTCGCTCGCGTTGGGCACAGGAAACGCTGGATATTTTGGAAAAAGGATACTATCGCACCACATCAGGTGTAGATGTCCAGATTGGACATCAGGTGGAGCGTACCATCCGTGAAGCGGTATTATACCGTCCACAGGAACGCGCATCAGTACAGCAGCTGGCAGAAGAACGTATTCAACAGCTTATGCGCGCTGATGCAGATGCTATATCTATAGATACACATACCGATCATCTTATGAATGAAGCAACTGAGACGAAACCGACTCAAACATTATCAGCCTCGAACGGGATAGCAGAAGCCCATCAACATCAATCACCTGCATCAATCGATCTACAGCAGGCAGCACCTTTTAGCTCTACTACCAAGCCGCGCAGTGCAACGATCGAATGCACAGCAGAAACGACATTACAGGCAGCCGAACGACTTGTGGTACAAGAGCAGCGGCAGCATGTGATGGCGCTGAATTTTGCCTCTGCTCGGAATCCAGGTGGCGGCTTCCTCGGTGGAAGTCAGGCGCAGGAGGAAAGTCTGGCTCGTTCCTCTTCGCTCTACCCATCTATTGTACAGATGGAAGAGATGTATCAGCATAATCGTCGCGAGAAAAGCTGTATGTATTCCCATTATATGATCTACTCGCCAGATGTAACGGTATTTCGTAATGATGACGGCTCATTGCGTGAACAGTCGTATGCTGTATCGATGCTGACTGCACCTGCTGTCAATGCAGGGATTGTGCGTGAACGCGAGCCGGAACGTGCCGACGAGATCGAATTCGTCATGAAGCAACGGATCCGTTACTTGCTGTCCGTTGCCGCTGCTCATGGACAACAGACGCTGGTGCTCGGTGCATTTGGATGCGGCGTATTTCGCAATGATCCAGCACAGGTAGCCTCATGGTTCCACGATATTTTGCAGCTAGAGCATTATGCATGGCTGTTTGATCATATTGTGTTTGCCATCCTGGATCGTTCTAAGCAAGGCGATGTGATTCGCCCATTTCATAAGCTGGCTACTGTATAAAATGAAGTAGTAGAAGTATAATCGTCTATTCCTATTGTAGTTTCCTATTTTGGTAGCGTCCTTCTGCATGAGAGAAGGGCGCTATTTGATGTTTCAGTCATGAAGCGACCTGCTACAAGAGCTATATATTTTACATATCGTAATATAGAACTACAGGATCGTAATGAAGAGAGGCATCTCCACCACATTCATTGTAAAAAACGGAACTTGAAGAGATTCAAACTTTAATTATAATAGACGTAAACTATGTGATAAATATCATAACCTAAAATGAATTGAAATCTAATATTAAGCAACAAAATGGCTGTTAAAAGGAGGTTGTGTCAATGATGTATACATCATCCGTTTCTCATTTGCAGATGATGCCTATCCAATTTGGCTTTCAGCTGGAAACCAAATTTTATGTGGAAGGTAAAGTGACATGGAAATCTAATCAGCCGGTGCTTTATTATGAATTTTACAGCAGTGCACAGACAGATCATATTCATGTGGTGCCGGACGGATGTGTGGATGTATTATTTTCGTGCGATGGTTCCGGACAATGGGCAGAAATCTGCGGGAGTGTACTCATGCCGCGAATCCTTACTTTTCAAACCAGTATGCGTTATTTTGGAGTGCGATTTTTACCGGGGCATGGAATTGGCGCGATCCCACTCAAGGATTGGGTTGAACAGCGAGTAGGCTTGCGAGAAATACTACCTGCATCGAGTGAATGGATTGAGCTGATCAGTAGTGCGGCGCATTTCGAAGAGCGGGTGCATTTATTTGATAAGCTGCTATTGCCGCATTTGCTTGGTGAGCCATTGCCAGAGCTGGTCGATTATTGTCTGGAGCAGATTACGGGTAGCCGTGGCTGTATTGCGATTCATGATTTGTCTCAATATACAGGGTATTCGACTCGTTATGTGAGGAAAAAGTTTGAAGAGACGGTCGGCTTCTCACCCAAGCTATTTGCGCAGATTGTACGCTTTCAGCATGCTCTGCATATGATTATGCGAGACGAGCTGGATTTGCTGGATATTGTGCATGAGCAGGGGTATTATGATCATTCGCATTTTGTGAATAATTTCAAAAAGTTCAGTCATCTGTCGCCGCAGCAATTACGCACTGAGCTGAGTCAATTGCGCCTTGCGAGAGGGATGGAGTTGTTTTAGACGACTTCATCTAATGAGGAAGTAACTGGAAGAGTAGATCAATAACATGGGCGACCAAGATAACCTTGATGACTAACGATAAGTATTACATTAAAAAAAAGCCCGGATGCTCACTTTTGCGCAGTGAGCATCCGGGCTTCATTATGCATGGCTATTCAGGTAATACGTTCTGCTTCTTCCATTGATTGCCCGGCATTCGCATAGGTGGAGGGACGATACCATTTGAGCCAGATGCCGACTACAACACCGACAACAGCAACCAGCGCAAGAGTGAATTCCATTAATAGTGGAACCGAGGATTGACTCGTTCCGACCAATGCTGGAAAGTTAATAATTGTAATCACTGTCGCACCGAGCAAGCCGAGCGCAGATAAAGACGGCGCAATACGGCTATGCCACCATCTACGATCTGCATCTGTACGAAGGAAGAATATAATGATAGAGAAGCCAACGATCGTATACAGACAGAGTAAGCCGAGACTTGCCATCGCTGACAGATAAGCAAAGGTTTGCAGGAACGGATCCCAACCTGCTGCAATCGTTAAGCCGATGAACACTACAGATAACACACTCAGTAGAAGCCCAGCAACATAGGGAGAACGATGCGTAGCATGAAGCTTTGTCAGAGCGGCTGGTAATACCCCCGAGCGTCCCATCGAAAATAAATAACGAGCAATCACATTATGATAAGCGATCAGTCCAGCAAAGGCACTCGTCACAAATAAAGAGCGTAGTACCCAGACTGACCATACCCCCAGATGACTTGCGGCTAGATCGGTGAATAGACTGGTCGGATCAAGACCTTCGGTCAAAATCGCGTTCACCTTTGTCATCACGCCTTGAGCGCCCCAGCCAACAATAACGCTATAGCTAATAAAGGCATATAGCACGCCGAGAATAGCAACAGCGGTGTAGGTAGCAACAGGGATCGTCCGATTCGGATTTTTCGCTTCTTCTCCGTAAATGACCGTCGCTTCAAAGCCGATAAATGCGCCCATGCAATACATAATCGCAATGCCTGGTGAGCCACCAAAGATTGTGGCTGGCATGAATGGAGCTGCGGTAAAGCCTTCCGGTGTTCGAGTTAGCAGAGCAGCACCAGCGATAATTAATAAAATTACCACCTCCAGAATCATACATACCCCAAGTAACTTCGCCCCTACATCGACTCGACGATAGCCGAGGATGCCCACAATCATACAGCACAGGATGGAATAGCTCCACCATGGTAAATGAATACCAAAGTCTGTAAACAAGGAGTTAAACGCATTTCCCACCAGTCCATATAGTGCCAGTAGTAAAGCCGAGTACGCAGTGATCGCCAGTAGGCTTGCGCTAATACCCGGAATCTTGCCTATCCCATTAGCCACATAAGCGTAAAAAGCACCTGTATTCCGTACAAAGCGACTCATCGATGTATACCCGACCGCAAATAACAACCACAAAATCAAAGCAAGCACATAAATACCAGGCGAGCCAAGCCCATTGCCTAATCCCATCGAAAAGGTCAATGTGCCCATTAACGCCATAAGTGGTGCAGCAGCTGAGATGACGAAAAAGACCAGTCCCGGCACACCCAGTGCATCGGGCATAAGTGAAGCCTGTTGCTGCTTAACTGGCGCTATATTCGGTTGTGCGTTGTCCATTTCAATTCCCCCTTTATTCGTACAGACATGCGTATGCTATATAGTAGAACGTTCTGTCTCCATTGCTTGTCTTATCGTTATTATGTACAGTTTGTTACGAATTGCATTGTAAAAAGCGGATTATATGTCAACTAATATGACTTAATAAGTATAAAAATTCTAAAAAAGCGAATGATCCTATTTTTACAATACAGTTTATTCGTTATTTCGTTATGATAGCAACACGAAAGGTTAACAAATATAACTTATGTCGAAAGGGGACATCAACAATGTCTATTCGTATTGAAACGATTACGCATCCATTAGAGCCACTTACTGCTACGGAGCTAGAGCAGACGATTGCCATATTAAAGCGTGAGATGGAGTTGGACGAATATTATCGCTTTGCCAGCATTAATCTGTATGAGCCCGCAAAGGAAATTGTTCTCCAATATCAATCAGGTGATCCGCTGGAACGCGAAGCCTTTTGTGTGCTACTTAACAACCGGGATGGGCAAACGTATGAAGCGGTCGTATCGATCAGCACAGGCAAAGTCATCTCATGGGTGCATGTGCCTGGTGTGCAGCCTTCTATTATGGTGGATGAGATGATGCTCTGTCAGGAGCTGGTAAAGCGTGATCCAGAGATGATTAAGGCACTGGAGCGTCGTGGCTTAACCGATATGGAACGAATTATGGTTGATCCGTGGTCAGCCGGACATTTTGGACATGAAGAGGAGGAAGGACGTCGTATTGTACGAGCGCTCAGTTATTATCGAACGTCGGAATTTGATAATTTGTATGCACGTCCGATCTCTGGACTGTATGCGCTTGTCGATCTGAATCAAATGAAGGTGCTCAAGATCGTTGATCGCGAAATTGTCCCTTTACCACCGATGGATGGAAACTATACAGCGGATGCAGTAGGGCCTTTACGCAATGATGTGCGTCCACTGGATATTGTTCAGCCGCAGGGCCCTGGCTTTACCGTGAACGGACATGAGATTAGCTGGCAAAAGTGGAAGGTACGGTTTGGCTTTCATTCACGCGAAGGTCTGGTACTGCATACTGTAAGCTATAGAGATCAGGAACGTGAGCGTCCGATTCTATACCGAGCTTCCTTATCCGAAATGGTTGTGCCATATGGTGATCCCACTGAGCCAGTCAATCGCAATAATGCCTTTGATGCCGGGGAGTATGGAATTGGGATGCTCGCCAATCCGTTGGAGCTGGGCTGTGATTGCTTGGGTGAGATTCAATATTTTGATGCACATTTTGCAGATAGTCAGGGCAATATCGTCCAGATTAATAATGCGATCTGTCTGCATGAAGAGGATTTTGGTATCGGGTGGAAGCATACTGACTGGCGTACCGGACATGTGGAGGTGCGGCGCTCACGTCGACTTGTACTATCCAGCATTTCCACAGTTGGTAATTATGAGTATGGTTTCTTCTGGTACTTTTATCAGGATGGCTCGATTCAGTTCGAGGTGAAGCTAACCGGTATTTTGCATACCGAAGCGATTCAGCCGGATACGCGTTATCCGTATGGTAATCTGGTGGCACCGCAGCTATTTGCCGCGCATCATCAGCACTTTTTTAATATTCGTATGGATCTGATGATCGATGGTATGAACAATTCCGTATGTGAGGTCAACACAGTATCGATGGATAAAGGGCCAGATAATCCGTACAGCAATGGCTTTTATCCTGTGACGACGACCTTTACAAAGGAATCCGAAGCGATTCGTGATCTGGATCTACGTACCGCTCGGTACTGGAAATTCATTAATCCTAGCTCCAGAAATGCGCTGGGTGATCCGGTTGGTTACAAGCTATTTGCTGGCGAAAATGCATACCCGTATGCGCATGATGATTCCCCATTAATGAAACGAGCTGGATTTTTGAAGCATCATCTGTATGTAACGCCATTTGATCGGGAGGAGCGTTATGCTTCGGGGCGTTATCCGAACCAGCATGCAGGTGGAGATGGTCTGGAGCACTGGGCAAAAGCAGACCGCGATATCGAAAATACTGATGTGGTCGTCTGGTATAACATGGGGCATCATCATATTACACGACCTGAAGATTGGCCGGTTATGCCAACTGCCTATATTAGCTTTATGCTCAAGCCTGTCGGCTTCTTCGATCGCAGCCCGGCACTGGATGTTCCACCTTCTCCACCCAAATCACATGGTCACTGTCAGCATCATTAAGGAGGGTATGGAATGGAGAAAATAAGTGTGAGCTCAGCACATCATGGGTCAGCTCCTTTTATCCGGGGACGTGGAGCATCATGGGGGTCTGTATTCTCGTCATTACTTCCTACTGTTCTACTCGTACTGTTACATGCTGTGCATATGCTCGTATTGCCTGCACTGGCATCTTCTATGTCGATGATGAGTGAGTATAGTATGGAGTTGAGTGGTATGACCATGAATGAAATGAGTGGGATGGATCATAGCATGATGCAGCATATGAGTCAGAATGCCAATGCCACTGGAATCCCGTGGATGGAGATAGTATGGGGAGCGATCTGGGTTGTTTCTATCGTGAGTATTACACAGGCAGTCTATCAATGGTGGAAGCTTCTACGTAGTAAGTCGGTGTCGAAAATGAATTATGTTTGCGCTGGATTCTCAACGATTTCATTTGCTGTAGCGGTTTATAGTATCGCGATGCTGATAGGGTGAAATATGCTGAATGAATGGCGTTGAGATGGAGCTGTAAAGTAGAAGATCGTGTAGGGGGAGCGTTCATTTATTCATGCTCGTTTAGCTATGAATAGCAACTCATAAGAGAGAGCAATGATAGAGATATGATATGACCTTGATAGAGAAACGATATGACCTTTAAATAATGAATATGAATCGATAAATGTAACAATGAAGGAAAATTGAAAGCTATAAAAGCTGAAATGCTTACGATAAAAGCTCTATTTTGCCGTTGAGAAGAGAATCATACGGTGAAATGGAGCTTTTATTTATTTCAGTGTTGTCGATCTTCTGACACGGGATACAATAAAAAGTGATTTTTGCGAAGTGAAATATCTTGCTGCATCAGTATTAGTAATCTACTAATACGGGGTTTAATGAAAAATTGATTTTTGCAGAGCAAAATATCTTACTATCTATACAACTATAAATAAAATAAAAATTTCAATACATGAAAAATTCATAATAGAAAAGAAAATTCACCCTCGTTACTTCATAACTTACTCACCATGTAGATTCTCCTTATTTAATACACTTAATCTCCGTTTTAACAGAAGTCCATTTACAAATTTATTTTGAAAAATAGGTAAAATAAAACATAATTATGTGATAAGATACATACGAACCAGTAACTAACTGATTAATCTAAACAGAAAAAGTACATCTGCTAGACCACCATTTAAAAACAAAGGGGCTAACACACATGAAGCACATGAAAAAGTTGTTCGCAGGCATCGTTACCGCAGCACTGGTAGCTGGAACAGGTATCGCTGTATCCTCTACCGCGCAAGCTCAATCGCCACAGCAGGTACAGGGCTTTACCAATGTAAAAGGGGTATATTATAAAAACTGTACTGCGGTACGCAAAGCGGGCAAGGCTCCATTGTATAAAGGTGAACCAGGATATCGTTTGAAGCTGGATCGTGATAAGGACGGGATAGCCTGCGAGTAAGTGTAATGAGGTTGGATGAGTGTACGACGCTAGTGCAAGGGTCTGCATAAATGCCAGATGTACGATTGCTATAGCAATCTACACTAGAGTAATCTACACTAGCATCCGACGAACAGCAGATATCGATCATCGCGCTACGACAATGACAATCATAAACAATAACTACGTATTTTCATAAAAAAAGCTAGATGAATGACAATACAAGAAGAAAATAGTGTACCAAAATAAAAGCTCCAGCAGCGAGGAATGATTCCTTCTGCTGGAGCTTTTTGATTGTCGTTGAAGTCATACATTTATCGCGGCAATTGCAGTGCAAAGGTACTGCCAGCTGGTGAACTACGTCGTAATGATAGATCGCCGCCCTGTGCACGAGCAAGTAGCTGGCTGTAGGTCAGACCTAGACCCAGACCACGCACATTGCGCTTTTTCTTTTCCCCGCGATAGAAGCGCTCGAAAATATGGGATTGATCCTCTGGTGTTACTCCTGATCCATTATCGCTAACCTCCACATGCAGCATACCATCCTCTGCATACATCGTAATCGAGAAATGGATCGGCTGTGACTGATCAGATGCTTGCAGTCCATTATTGAGCAGATTGACGATGATCTGCTGAATACGTAGTGAATCGCCCATTGTATACATCGGCTCCTCCGGCAGATTCAGCTCGATATTCAGCTCATTTATCTCATGGGTGAGCTGCCATTGATAAGCAACCTCGCGAATAAGCAAGCGCAGATCAAGTCGGTCACGCCGCACCTCCACACTACCCGCCGTTAGTGCATTATAATCGAGTAGATCGGATACCATACGCTCCAGTCGCCCGGATTCCTTGAGTGCGATATCGACAAACTCACGAGCTTCCTCGCCAGAAACGACATCATCCCGCACTGCCATCATCAATCCTTTGATCGAGGTGACAGGCGTTTTCAGCTCATGCGTGACCCCTGCAAGAGACAGCGCACGCCATTCCTCCAGATGCTTGAGCCGCTGAGCCATTTCTTCAAAGGAAGACACGAGTTCCTGAATTTCTTTTTCCCGTGTATGAATATTGAGCTTCACATCGTAATTACCAGCACAGATCTGCTGAGCAGCTTCGGCGACACCACCAAGGGGACGCGATAGCTTGCGAGAGAGCAGATACAAGGTAAGCCAGCCGGACAGAATGAGCACAGCGAGCAGGATGAAGATGAACATGAGCTCATTAGGACTATAGGTGAGTGATTTTTTCGATTGTAAAATGCTCACCTGACCGATCTGCTTATTGCTACTGTTATCGATCGGCGTATTGATTGCCATAAAATTCGCATCGCGCGCGGTGGTCAGATCATCGCTAAGCTTGTTGTACATCTGCTTCTCCGTAATGGCAGGGCGTGAGAACATTAGCTTGCCCGTATGATCCGTAATGATCAGACATGTACCTTCATCAATATTGAAGAACCGCAATCGATTCTGAATAATCGCATCCAGATTCGGTGGAACGTTGATCTGACCGGAAGAGGTGGTCACGCGATCGGCAACCTCCTGTCCGAGCAGTCCAGCAGTACGAATCCGACTATCCATCGTCGTATCACGTGCCCAGTAGATTGCTGCGATGGCAATTACGACAAAGCCGAGACATAAAATAATGAAATAGCGCACTGTCCAGTAGGAGAGCAAGGATACAGTACGTGGAGATTTTACTCGTTGATCCAAAATTGATACCCCATTCCTCGTAAAGTGCGAATCTCGCCTGCATCAGAAGACCAGTGCGATAACGATTGACGCAGTCGTTTGACCGATAGGTCTACTGCGCGATCACTGCCCTCATAATCCATTCCCCATACCTGCTCGATCAGATGATCACGGGTAAAGGTTCGATTCGGATATTCAGATAGAAATAGCAATAAGGATAGATCGCGTGGACTGAGTCCGACCTCAGCACCGTTGAGATAGACACATTTGGCTGCATCATCGATCACGAGATTGCCGAAGTGTCGCTTACTGCTGCGATCCTGTAAAAACGGACGTCGCCGTAGTACGGCATGAACACGGGCAACGACCTCCTCTGGCATAAATGGCTTGGTCATATAATCATCTGCGCCGCTATCCAGACCATGCAGTCGATCCGTAATGCCATCGCGTGCAGTCAGCATAATGACCGGGCAGGAATGATGCTCACGAATGAGCTGTAGCACTTCCCAGCCGTCCAGCCCGGGCAGCATCACATCCAGCAGCACCAGCGCAGGCTCTCGCTCGCGAAAGAGCTCCAGTGCCTGGAGTCCATCCGAAGCATGGATGACTTCAAAGCCTGCTTTTTTTAAATAAGCGGATAATACACGAGCAATGCTCGGCTCATCCTCTACAATTAAAATCAATTTCATAACAACAATAACTCCTTGTGTGTAGAATGCACCGAATCCGCGCAGTATTTACCAATGTATTAGACGATATGTTTGACATGCAAAATAGCTATACGATTAGCTAGCAAGAGTAGTCATCTTACAATCAGGTGCTTAGTACATCTATTGTACATGTGTAACAAATCGAGTTGCAACTGAATTATAGATAGGGATCAAGTGGGACGATCTATACTTAGCCAGTGATTAGATATGTAAAAATATACAATATCTAGCATGAAGCATAGTGTTTTATAAATTTTTTTCCAAATAGGAGGGATGGACACATTGTCGACATATTGAGCTTTTATACTTAGCCCATAAAACATTGAAAGTAACACACTAAAAGAGAGAACGAAAAGGAGATATGGATGATGAACAAAAAAACGCGAAATTGGTTGATTGCAGGTGTGGTTGTCATTGCAATTGTAGGTATTGGGGGTTATACATTTATGAAGAGCTATCTTGGTAACAAGGTAGCGATCGAGAGCGTCGTACCCGCACAAACTGCGGCTGCTGAAAGCACAGGTGCCGCAACGTCTGCACAGAGTGCAACGGGAAGCGAGCTGAACGGAAACTGGGCGATCAACGACAAGTCCAAAGTATATTTCTCGGTTACAACCTCCCAGGAAACCGTTAACTTTGTAGATAACAAAGTAAGTGGTAGCTGGAATGTGAACGTAGACGATCCTTCCAAAATGACAAGTGAAGGACAGATCGACATGAGCGCGATCGACTCCGGTACAGCTCAGCGTGATGAGCACGTTAAAAGTGCAGATTTCTTCGACGTAGCGCAGTTCCCGAACGCAACGTTTAAAGCAACTTCATTTGAAAATGTACCAAAAGAATGGGTATCCGGCGCAACCAATGATTTTAAAATGACAGGTACATTGACGGTAAAAGGCAAAGAGAAGGAAGTAACGTTTGATATGAAAGGCGTATACCAGGATGGCCAGGTATTATTGTCAGGTACAACTAAAGTGACCTTCGCTGACTTTGGTATGAAAAATCCACACTCTGTTGTATTGAGCACGCAAAATGATATTAATGTACAGCTGGAGCTGGTGCTGGATAAGAAGGCTTAAAGGTTAGCATTTCCTTTTGTAAACACACAGATAATACAAATAAAGCTAAAGCCAACAATAATCATGATTGTTGGCTTTAGCTATTTTACGTTATTAGAATCAACTATACGATTTGAACACCTGTCCCTATACCCCTATACGTACTGTATTAAATACAAAATAAATTGAAGTCGAACAATATTTGTATTTTTTGATATATTATTCGTATTATCGAGTATATATATAGTTATTTTGTACTAATTCGGATATATTCTTAAATAAATTAGTTTTTTTGATAGGCATTTAGACTTGGTTAGTTCGTAGGTGAAATCACTTTATGTAGTACGACATCGTTTAAAGTCTAGGTGCCAAATCCAATTAGCGAGGTGGTTACCATGTTTGATTGGTTAGGATGGAAAAAAGGATTGCCTCTATGGTGGTCATATCAGTTGAATGCGAGTCGCAAGGAAGATGTTGAGCGGATTTTTGAAGGAATCGCCGAAACAAGAAGACAGTTGATGATGGATTGGACGAATGATCAATGGGCTCATATGGATCGTCTGTTGCAGCAAATGCGATCGATTGATATTCGGAATTTGGATTCAGATGCTACCGATAAGCTCAAGGATTTGTTTCAAGTGGGCTACAAGCGTATGCAGGATAGTACAGAGCTTTTTATTTTGAATACGAATGAGCAGATAATCTTTTCTACATATGAGCCTCGGCTTCACGCCAATGTGGCTACTGTTCCGTTACCTTTTAAGGTAGGGCTACTTTATGAACCTCATAGTCTGTCTACAACTAAATGTCTTTTTGGACCCTATTGTGATCCGGTTACCCTACAGATTGGAGCTCGCTCATCCACCTTTCATGATGAGATCACACTGATGTTTATTGTAGCTATTGTTCAGGAAGGCGAGCACATTGGATGGCTATGCTGTCGTATTCCTGGCGATGTACTGGGCGATTTAATTCAGCGTGAGTCAGGGCATATTTACCCGGACTCTGGAGATAATTATCTATTTATGGTGCAGTCACATACGCAGCCTGAGATAAAGCCGGGGACTGCGCTCTCGCGTAGTCGCTTTGAAGATCATACCTTTACATATGGTGAGAATCTGAAGGCTGGCATAACGACAGAATGGGGGACAGTTGCTGTACAGAAGCATACAGAACTAGAGCTGATGTTTACTGATCCCAGTACAGGGAAGCTGCACCCCGGCGTAGCTAATACGATTCAAAATGACTCAAATCTATTTGTTGCCTATCCGGGTTATTCCGATTACCGTCATATTTCGGTGATTGGAAAAGGTATAACGTTTCAGCTGCCTCATTGTCCTGATCGCTGGGGAATGATGTGTGAAGCAGATTTAGAAGAAGTGTACCGCATTCGGGGCATAGGCTGGCGCCAGATCAAGCTTCAGAGCATCTACACGGTACTCTTTGCTATTATGGCTATGATACTGTTATATATTCTCACAGGTAATTTTGGGCTTACATTAGCGTTCGGCGCATTTCAATTGCTGTTTGGCTATGTTGTGATAGGGCAGCTTAACCGACAGGAATACCAGCGTGTCCACAATGACTTTAAGCGACTTGCTGAATTTATTCGTATTAATGCCGAAGGTAAAGGGGATCTAACGCAACGCCTTGATCTAGGAAGCTTTGCACAGGATGAGTCCGGAGAACTTGCCAAGTGGATTAATAATATGATCGATTCACTGGAAAGTATTATGCTTCATGTCCAACGAGCAACAACAGATGTGATGGAAAATCAGTATACGATGCAAACTTCTACCGATACGACACAACAAACGACGGAGCGTGTAAATCTGAAGCTGGAATCAATGATTAAAGCGATTCGTAAGCAGCTAGAAGACCTTGCACAGGCGAAGCAGGCGTCTGATCATATGCGTCTAACCTTGCAACATTTAGAGCAAGCATCTCATGAGCAGCTTCATGTAGCTACGCAAGAAGTTGATCGTATTCATGATACGATGATAGAAATTTCTGCAAGTGTGTCTGATACAAATGAGACGATTTTATCATTTATGAGTACGCTGGATGATATCTATCATACATTGACAGTAATTGATGAGATTTCTGCTCAAACAAATTTGCTGGCACTGAATGCTTCTATTGAAGCTGCTCGTGTGGGAGAGCATGGACGAGGCTTTGCTGTTGTAGCGGATGAAATTCGTAAACTTGCTGATATGTCGCGCCGCTCCACTGAGGAGATTCATCAGATTTTAAAGCATATATCAGCTACAGCGAGTACAGCTTCTAAACAGATTAAGGTAGGAGATCAGGTGCTTACAGATGGAACTGCACTCGTGCATGCAGCCTCAGAGCTGCTAAGAAAAGCTGCCGCAGAGGAACCGGAGCGTAGCCAAGTTGTAGATCAGGTTGTAGAGCTAATTGAAAATATCGCAGTGATTAGCCAGCAAAATCGTGCTACCTCTGCCGAGGTAGAAAGCGAGATGCAAAAGCTGCTACAAGACATGTTAAAAGTTCAACAGTCTTCACATGATGTAGAAGCGATTACTCTATTTCTGCAACAGCTTGTAGGTCAATTTCATTTAAGCCGGACTGTGTAAGCAAAAAAGTAACGAACTCTTATAAGGGTTCGTTACTTTTTTTATGAGTTATACATATTCTCCTATGCGCGAACTCGTTGCTGGCTCATTAGACGAAAAAACCCTGCTACTACAGCGTTTATAAGCCTGTCACTACAAAAGCTACACCTCGAATATGTGTCGAAAAGCTCGAAACCGGGTAATTGCGTATGACCAAGCAAAGCACCGGTTGTATCAAAATCAGGCTGGTCTACATGATCATTTCATTCAAAAAACTATACTTATACTTTAATTAGGGCATGTGCGCAAATGGGTTAGTCGTAGCGAATGGAGTTATATGCTGGCTCGGATGTGGAGCGTTCAAGCAAACGTTTGAACGGTCTATGCGATCTGCTCTATCCAATGAACGATTAATTCCAGCTCTGCGTACATACCATAGGAGAGGGGATTCCATGAGTAAAATTATTTTCGTATCCAATCGATTGCCTGTTACCGTAAAAAAACATGAGTCCGATCTTCAATACAGTAAAAGTATCGGCGGTCTCGCAACAGGATTAAAAAGCTATCACGAGCAAGGTGACACGATCTGGGCAGGTTGGCCAGGCGTTTCCAGTGATGACCTGAATGAACAGGATATGCAGACGATCGATAGTGAATTGCGTGAACAATATAACTGTCTGCCGATCTTTTTGTCTGAGGAAGAGATTGAGCAGTATTATGAAGGCTTTTGTAATGAAACGATCTGGCCGCTGTTCCACTATTTTACAAACATTGCTGAGTACAATAGTGAGACATGGGAAGCCTATAAGCGAGTAAATCAGAAGTTCTTCGATTCGATCGATCCGATCATTGAACCGAACGATACGATCTGGATTCACGATTATCAGCTGATGCTACTACCGCAAATGATTCGTGAAAAGTATCCAGATACGCAAATTGGATTTTTCCTGCATATTCCGTTTCCTTCCTTCGAAATCTATCGCCTGCTGATCTGGCGTGAAGAGATCCTGCGTGGATTGCTCGGTGCCAATCTGATCGGCTTCCATACGTATGATTATGTGCGTCACTTCCTGAGCAGTGTACGTCGCTTGCTCGGCAAGGAGCATAATCTGTACAAAATCAATTATGAAACGTACAGTGTTCAGGTCGAAGCGTTCCCGATGGGGATCGACTACGACTTCTTTGCCAAGTCGTCTGGAACAGATAATCTGTCCAGCGAGGCACGAGACTTTATCGAAAGCACGCGCACTGTACAAAATATCATTTCCGTTGACCGTCTCGATTATACCAAGGGCTTGCCAGAACGAATCAAAGCGTTCAAGCAATTCCTGCAAAAATATCCAGAGTACCGTGAAAAGGTGCGTCTGAACCTGATCGTTGCGCCATCTCGTGTCGGTGTTGAAGCGTACGATGAACTCAAAAGCGAGATTGAAGGTCTGGTCAGCGCTGTAAACGGACAATTCGGTACAGTAAGCTGGATGCCGGTCTGGTTCTTCTTCCGTACATTCAGTCAGGAAGACCTGATCGCCTTTTACCGTAACAGCGATGTGCTGCTCGTTACCCCACTACGCGACGGGATGAACCTCGTTGCTAAAGAATACATTGCTGCACGTAGCGACTATAAAGGGATGCTTGTTATGAGTGAAACCGCAGGCGCTGCAAGTGAGCTGGGCGAGGCAGTCATCGTCAATGCGAATGACTATGGCGCTATCGCAGCCGGTATCAAAACCGCACTCGATATGCCAGATCATGAGAAAATCGAGCGTAACAAAATGCTGCACCGCCGTATCTCACGTTACAATGTGAAATTCTGGGCAGACGAATTCCTCGAAGCTCTGAAAAATACAGCAGAATCACATGTAGAAACAAAGGATCTGGTCGATATCAAATCCGAGCCTTCTATGGTGGAAACCGCCTATATGAAGGGGAAAGACCGTGTCCTGTTCCTTGACTATGATGGAACGCTGGTCGGCTTCAAGCCAACACCGGATCAAGCGCGCCCAGATGAAGAGCTGCGCAGCATCTTGAGCGAGCTATGTGCTGACCCACACAACACAGTCGTTATTATTACCGGTCGCGACCGTGATGTGATGGAAAACTGGCTCGGCGACCTCGATCTGTACATTATCGCATCGCACGGCTTATGGCTGCGTCAGCCACAGGGCGAGTGGAAGATGACGATGAGTGTAGATAACGATTGGAAAGATTCCGTACGTCATGTACTGGAAATGTACACCGACCGCACACCAGGCTCCCTGATCGAGGAAAAAGAATACTCTCTCGCATGGCATTACAGACAATGCGAGCCAGAGATTGGTATCCAAAAGCGTAATGAGCTGCGCGAAGCACTCATTTCCATCACCCAATCGATGAGCCTCGGTATTCTGGAAGGGAATAAAGTTCTGGAAATTAAAGACACACGTATGAACAAAGGCCACGGTGCCCACCAGATGCTGCAAACGAAGGACTTCGACTTCATTTTCGGCGTCGGCGACGACCACACCGACGAAGACCTGTTCATCGAGCTTCCAGACGACGCATTCTCTATTAAAGTAGGCGCAGGCAACACCAACGCCAACTACCGCCTAAAATCCTTCCGCAACATCCGCCAGCTGCTCAAACGCTTCATCGAACTGAGCCGTAAGGAAGTTGGAGAAGCAAAAGAGGCAAAAGAGGCAGAAGCAGGCAAGTAATCACAACAGAATCACATGGATGTTTCGTGTTATTACAGTAAAATAAAGAGCACATCGTATGCGTGTTATGCGTGCACAGGTATAGGTACGCTCGAATAAGTAAATCGCATTTTGTATTACACCCAAAGCAGCTCATATGGTTATCCACGCCATATGAGCTGCTTTTTTATTTGTTTCTAAGATGTACATTTATCAAAGTTCTTATAGCACTAATCATCCTTTTACTGTTAATCAAGCATCCGAAATAATGAGGTATTTGATGCAGCCATATAACTTATTGCAAAGTAAATAATCCGATTCTCGTGAAGATCTTCGTGAAAAGCCGATATCTATCCATTGCTACCCCTAAACTAATGATAAAAGGTTTTGATTTCTATAGATGCAACCCAAACGGAACGGAGAAAAGGAAATAAGGGGAAAGGACGACTTTGGAGGGGCGGGAATCTACATTTATTCCTCATCCAGTAGATTCCCGCGGCTCCACCCGAGTCCGTCCCCTTATTCCTTTTCGCAGTGGTGTACCTCCCAGCATCCATATACATCTCAAAACCGTATTATCATCAAACCTTCACATCCCACCCAAAATGTTAGCATTTTACCCTTTTCTAATCATGCTACTTACAGGTATGATAGAATGAAGAAATACAGCCTATTATCGAATAAAGCGTATACATAGACGCTGCCAGGAGGAATAACGATGAGTATAGTAACAACACAGGCAACAGATTATTTGCAGCGTACCGAGGTACAGCAGCTTTTGGAGCGCTTGTACGGAACCGAAGAGTTAGCCGAGCAAACTGCTCGCTATGAGCAATTGATCTCGCAGTTCGGTCAGCATTTCAGCGAACCGGAAGTACAGCTGTTCAGCGCATCTGGACGTGTAGAGATTGGTGGTAACCATACCGACCACAACCGTGGTAAAGTGCTCGCAGGTAGTATTCATCTGGATACGATTGCAGCCGCTTCCCCGGTAGAGGCATCAGAGATCGTATTTTTCTCAGAAGGCTATGAAGGCGAGTTCCGCGTACAGCTGGACAATCTGTCTGCTGGCGAAAATGAAAACGCTACAGTGCTTCTTGTAAAGGGAATTGTAGCTGGCTTGCGCGAGCAGGGTTATAGTGCTGGCGGCTTCCATGCTTACATTAGCACCAATGTATTGTCCGCATCAGGACTTAGCTCATCTGCATCCTTTGAAATGCTCATCGGTTCGATTTTGAATACGTTCTATAATGAAGGTAAGCTGGATGCCGTAACGATCTCTAAAATTGGACGTTTCGCTGAAAATCGTTACTGGAACAAGCCATCTGGATTGCTGGATCAAATGTCCTGTGCCTATGGTGGTCTGGTAGCTATCGATTTTGCTGATCCACAGCAGCCAGAGATCGAAGCGGTATCATACGATTTCTATGCTAAAGGCTATTCTCTGTTAATCGTAAGCACAGGCGGTAACCACGCCGATCTGACCGAAGATTATGCAAGCGTACCGAATGAAATGTTTGCAGTTGCGAAGCAGCTGGGCAGCGAGGTATGTCGTGATATTACACTGGAGCAGATCTATGCGAACCTACCAGCATTGCGCGAGCAAGCAGGCGATCGTGCCGTATTGCGTGCGATGCACTTCCTGCAAGAAAATGATCGCGTCGATCAGCAGGTAGCCGCACTGCGTGCAGATGATATGAACAGCTTCCTTGGTTTGTTGACCGCTTCGGGTAACTCATCGTGGAAATGGCTGCAAAACTGCTACCGCGATTCCGATCATCATGATCAGAGCGTAGCTGTAGCGCTGGCAATCACCGAAGTATTCCTACAAAGCATTGGCGACGGCGCATGTCGTTTGCACGGTGGCGGCTTCGCAGGCGTCATCCTGGCAGCTGTGCCAAATCAGCATGCCGCAGCTTACGAGCAACTCGTAGCCGACACACTGGGTACATCTGTATTCCGTGTCCGTATTCGTGAGCATGGTGCATTTTGCCTGAGTGATCTGCTGTAAAAAGTAAAGGAGTACATGATGGATTGGCTTCATAATAAGCGCTACTAATACTCTAAATACTGTCAAAAGGTAACAAAAAGAACTTCTACCTCGAGGGAATAATACCAACCTCGCTCAGGTAGAAGTTCTTTTTACATCGCTATTATCTTTCTCAAAAAAATCATACAAGCCTTCGTACAAGCTACAGGAGCATACTAGCAAAACACTAGCCAAGCACTAGCAAAACACTAGCAAAACACTAGCAAAACACTTATGCCCCTGCTAGCTGTATACGCTCCAATTGCTGCTCATACAATGTCAGATTATCCCGATCAAAGCAAACAAACCGAATAAGCTTCAGCGAACCATGACCTGCTTCTGCGTATTGTCGAACTACATCCAGAGCAATTGCCGCAGCCTCTGGCTTAGGATAGCCGTAAATCCCTGTACTAATATTCGGAAACGAAATACTTTTCAATCCATGCTTATCTGCTAGTTGCAGACAATGTACATAACAGCTCCTTAGCAAATCCGGTTCCTGCTGATTGCCACCGTTCCACACTGGCCCCACCGTATGAATTACATGCTGTGCTGGCAAATGACCTGCGGTAGTAATAACCGCCTCGCCAGTACGGCACCCACCCTGACGCTCACGAATCCGATAACAATCTTCCAAAATCGCCGAACCGCCTGCACGATGAATTGCTCCATCGACACCGCCTCCGCCCAATAGACTTGAGTTGGCAGCATTAACAATAGCATCCACCTGCTCGCGCGTAATATCTGCTTGCACCGCTTCAATCTCGATACCATAGATCACAATCTTCATGACTGACACTCCTTTTTATAGAAGTAAAGGATAGATGTATATCATAACAACTATACCCATTTCATATCAGGATTCCTGTGTAGTATCGAATTTTGTTATTTATTTTGTTGAAGTTGTGTACGTCTTCAGCAAACAATTTTATATCAACTGCCCTTATGCAACTATTCAAAAACAATCAAGCTCCAGACACGCATCATCTAATCCGATCTATAACCAACCATCGCAATAATTCACAGCCAGCCTATTGTAATCACTCTTACAATCAATACGCCTCAGGATGCACTAACTCTCATCACGATGTACTAATTCTCAATTCTCATGAGTGCGCACCAACTCTTAACGCATCGGCGCAAAATCACTAATTTTCTCCATGATTCCATCAATCTGTCCCAGCGTTGCTTCGCTCAAGTTTACATTTACCGCTTCTACATTTTCATGTATCTGCTGTGGCTTGCTCGCACCAATAATCGCTGAGCTAACTCCCGGTTGACGCAGTACCCATGCTAGGGCGAGCTGGGATAATGTCAGATCCATACTTGCTGCCAGATCGTTCAACTCAGCGACTACTCCCAGTACATCATCACGGAAATAGCTGCGAATCACCTGATTCACCGAATCATTAGCTGCGCGTGTATCTGATGCTGGCGCCTGTCCCGGCTTGTATTTCCCGGTTAATACGCCTTGAGCGAGTGGAGAGAAGACCACCTGACCGAGTCCATATTGCTGTGATACGGGCAATACCTCCTGTTCGATATAGCGCTCAAATAGATTGTAGATCGGTTGATTAGCAGCGAGTGGACGCAGACGTAAGCGTTCACCAATCGCAGCCGCCTCCGTAATCTGTGCTGCCGACCATTCGCTTACCGCAGCATACAGAATTTTACCCTGTGCGGTTAGATCATCGAGTGCACGAAGCGTTTCCTCCGTTGGCGTCTCTGCATCAAAGCGATGGCAGAAGTAAATATCGATATAATCCGTACCCAGGCGTTTCAGGCTCGCTTCGCATTGCTCCATAATATGCTTGCGTGATAGACCACGATCATTCGGGCCATCGCCCATCGGGAAAAATACCTTTGTACTCAGCACATAGCTGGAACGTTCATAGCTAGCAAGCGCTGCTCCAATCGCTTTCTCACCCTCACCACGATTGTAAGCGTTTGCGGTATCGAAGAAATTAATACCTGTTTCAAATGCAGTACGAATACATAGATCGGCTGCCTGTTGCTCTGCGGCTGTTCCATAGGTCAGCCAGCTACCGAGTGAAATTTCACTAACTTTTAGACCGGTATTGCCTAGATTGCGGTATTTCATCAATATTCACACTCCTATTATGTAGATGGATAGGGCAGTTCACTGGATAGGAACCGCCTTAGCCATCATCCGCCAAAATGTTCCATTCGTCAACTACTACAGGTTTGAATGGGTTATCTATACGGAGCTCCAGAAGGCGATCAAGTCATTTTAGCCTATTTCGTTCATATGAAGGAATATTAGATAGCTGCCATACTAGAAGGGGAGTTTCTAGTATTATGGTATTTTATGGCATCGCTCCATACTAAAGTAAATATGCTATACGTGATCATCTGCTTCCGGCTCCATTTGGAAATACGCGCCCGCCTGTAATTGATCGACAAAGTGCTGTAGCCATACATAATATTGCTGTGCATGCTGAAGCTTATGCAGATCACGCAGACAGCTTTCCCGTGTCTCAGCCGTAGTATCCTGTGCCAGAATGATCGCTGACAATTGCGGAATCACCTGCTCCAGACTGGAAGTCATCACATCAATCTCACGCTGCAAGCGACTGCCGAAGAAATTTTGAAAGGTTTTAAAATAATCGGTTTCGGCTTGATATTGATCGCGCCGATCACGCTTATCGTCCAGCTTGGTGATCATACGAGATTGAACAAGCGAACGAACTGCATAGCTCATATTACTTTTGCTCATGTTCATGCTATCCTTCATTTCCTCAAGCGTCATCGGTCGATCCTCAAAGTACATCACGCCATACAATTCGCCAAATGAATGATTCACGCCGTACAAATCCATCGTCCGTGCAATCGCGTCAATGACTTCTGCACGAAGCTGCTGCTGATCCAGTCCAAGATTAGGTACATTTTTTTCCTTTTCCACCATAACACCTCGTATATGATCTGAATATGTCAGAAATTCAACGCAAAATTTACATGATTCACCGATAGTTTAACACTGTTTTGACTCAAAGTTCCACAAACGAGTGTACAATAATTTTTGTACAGAAGGACGAAATGAACATTAGTGCTGCTACAAATCAAACTATTCAATTAAATTTGAACACAGGAGTGAACGAAGTGAAATTGAGATGGATGCGGGAGGGCGAGGCGTTAGCATTTACCCTGCCAGCGGTCATTCCGCTGTTGCTGTTCTGGCTTGGGCCACTCGTCTACATATTTTATTTGAGCTTTACCGATTGGGATTTTATGAGCCCGGAAAAGGAATTTGTCGGCTGGGGCAACTATACGTATCTGCTCGGCAATCCTGACTTCTATCAGGCACTACGTGTGACACTGCTATTCGGCATTGGGAGTGTCATTCCGATTATGATCGGTGGCTTGCTGCTCGCGCTATTGCTCAATAGCAAGCTACGCGGGTCGAGCATCTATCGCGCATTGATCTTCTCACCTTGGATCACGCCGACTGTCGCTGTATCGATCGTTTGGTCATGGATTTTCCAGCCGGACGTCGGCTATGCCAATTACCTGCTCAAGCTGGTTGGCATTACCGGTATTGGCTGGCTACAGGATTCACAATGGGCACTTGTGGCTGTGCTGATCGTCACCCTATGGAAATCGATTGGTTGGGCGATGATCTTTTATCTGGTAGCACTGCGGAATTTACCTAGCGATCTGCTGGAAGCAGCCTCGATTGATGGAGCAGGCGCATGGAGTAAGTTCCGTCATATTACGATTCCGCTGATCTCACCAACGACCTTTTTCCTAGCCGTTATTTTAACGATTCAATCGCTTCAAGCCTATGACCAGATCAATGTGATGACGCAGGGTGGCCCGGCAGGTTCGACACGTACACTGCTGTACATGTATTATCAGGCAGCCTTTGAAGCATTTGATGTCGGGCAAGCGTCAGCGGTTGCTGTACTGCTGATCCTCCTGTGTGTGGTGCTGTCCGCGGGTTCATTCTGGCTTGGCAGAAAGATGGTGCATTATTAAGATGAGTACAATGAATAACAAGCTGTCCTCACAGCAAAGCGGTATGCAGGAGACTCCGGTGATGTCTAGCTCCGTACAGGGACAGCCTACATCGATGACAGGTGGAAGCCGTGGAAAGGGCATGCTGTCTGCAAGGCAACAGCTGGATAGTCGCCCGCGCAAGCGTAAGCAGCTGAGTCCCGCAACAATGACAACGAATATGATCCGTTATGCAGTATTAACGGTAATCGCGCTGGTAATGGCATTTCCTTTTTACTGGATGATTATGAGTGGACTCAAGACGAATGATGAGATTTTCCGTATGCCGCCAACACTTTTGCCAGAGCATATGTTGTGGAACAATTATGTGGATGCCTGGCATGCTGCGCCATTCGCCCGTTATATGCTGAACAGTATGTTTGTCGGTGCGGCGATTGCACTACTACAGGTGATCAATTCAGCGATGATGGCCTATGCGCTGACTCATATGCAGTTTCGCCTAAAAGGATTATTTACCGGCATTGTGCTACTCGGCTATATGATCCCGAGTACAGCTGTTTATCTGCCCAGCTATCTGGTGTTGAGCAAGCTACATTTGCTCGACTCGTATAGCGGACTCATTTTGTCTAACTGTGTGAGTGTATTCTCGATTTTCCTGATTCGACAGGCCTTTCTGCAAATTTCGCATGAGCTGGTGGAAGCGGGACAGCTTGACGGTGCATCGCATTTTCGCATTTTGTGGACGATGCTCGTGCCGCTTGCCAGACCGACCTTTGCAGTGATGATACTGATTACCTTCATTGAGCAATATAACAACTATTTCTGGACGATGCTCATTACGAAGAGTCCTGAGCTGCAACTCGTCTCCGCAGGCTTACGCAGCTTTTTTGTGGAAGGAGGAGCCTATGGACTGAAATGGCCGCAAATTATGGCGGCTAGTGCCTTTACGATTGCGCCACTGCTCGTATTGTTCCTGTTTACCCAGAAGACGATTATGCAGAGTGTGAACATGTCTGCTGGCGTGAGTAAATAAGCAAGCATGAAGGAGTCGATAAAACGATACATGCAGAGATACATGAAGAAATAATATGCACGTACAGCATGATTAGCTATTCGGATCATTATCATTTGGCAGGCGCAATGCCTGACCTATACCCCTTTATACAGGAGAGGATCAATCGCATGAATCTGTTCAGTATGTGGAAAAATAAAATCGCAAAACAACGAGTTAACACGCTAAATGAAGTGAACGAGCAGCCGACTCCAGCACGCAGCTCACGCACATTCGGCTGGAAATCCGGACTGTCGCTCGTTATGATGTCAACCTTCCTGATCACAACAGCATGTGGCTCGCCATCAAGCGGAAGCACACCTGCCGCAGCAAGCAGCTCCACTGGAGCACAGACAACGGCATCCAGTGGCCCGGTTGAAATTGAATTCTGGTACGGTCTCGGTGGCAAGCTTGGCGATAACATGAAGAAGATGATTGATGACTTTAACGCTTCGCAAAAGGACGTTATCGTCAAAGGCGTGGTACAGGCAGATTATGATGAAACGACACAAAAGCTACAGGCAGCGATTGCCGCAGGACAGGTTCCAGCAGCTGTGCTCAGCTCCAATGTTGAATGGGCGAAAAAAGGCTATTACGCACCGATGGATCAATTCATTAGCGCAGATCCTGATTTTAAAAAGGATGACTTTGTGCAGACCTTCTTGCAGCAGGGTCAGGTAGACGGTAAACAGTATTTCTTACCGATGTACGGAACGACACAGGTTATGTATTACCGTAAGGATGCCTTGAAAGCAGCTGGGATCGATCCGTCCAGTCTGACTACATGGGAAGCCCTATCTGCCGCAGCAGCGAAAATGACGAAAAAGTCCGGTAGCAAAACAACGTTCTACGGCTGGGAGCCAATGTGGGGCGCGGATAATATGATCGATGCGGTACTGAGCAAGGGTGGAAGCATCTTGAGCGCAGATGGCAAAACGGTAACGATCGATACACCAGAGTGGACAAGCACATGGGAATCGTTCCGCAAATGGATTCACGATGATAGTATTATGACGATTCATTCCGGTGGTCAGGGCTGGGAATACTGGTACAAAACGATTGACGATGTAATGAAAAACAAAGCAGCAGGCTATACAGGCTCCAGCGGTGACCAGGGCGATCTGGACTTCAAAATCGTTGGCGCAATGGAGCAGCCGGGCTGGGAAGGTGTTGGTCAGGGTAAACCTGTAGCGAATGCCATTATGGCAGGCATTCCAGCACAGGCAAGTCCAGAGCAGCAGCAAGCAGCCTTCAAATGGCTGACGTACTTCTCCAAGGCGTCCAACACGGCACAATGGTCGATGAACACTGGCTATATCGCGGTACGTCAATCTGCACTACAGGATGAGAAATTCAAAGCCTTTAGCGCGAAAAATCCACAGATCGAAGTGCCACTGAAGCAGGCATCCCATGCTTCGCCTCCATTCCAGGACCCAACGGGTGGCAAAATTACGGATGCACTAAAGGTTGCCGCTGATCAGGTACAGATCAACAATGTTCCAGCAGCGCAGGCGCTGGCGGAAGCACAGAAAAAGGCACAGCAGGAGCTTGATCGAGCGAATCGCTAAGCATTTTAGCTTTACGATAAGTCTAGTAGTAAGGCTTTACCCATACAGGTAAGTTCATCGAATGGTAGATTGCCGATGAGCTTACCTTGTGAAAAAGCGACACATTCAGAGCAAACGATCCTTTTCATCATGTGAAGCAAGCATGAGCTAGCGTGAAGCAACAGGCTTACAGGTATAAACGAATCGGTCACAGGCTGGATGATTCCTAACGCTAGCCTGCCGATGACATGATGATGCACAGCGCAGTAATGGCGCTGTGCATCGCTTTTTATCTGTACTTTTGAACTGTATAAGAAAGTTTGATACGTATAGGAAAGGAAGCTAGCCAAATGACAGAGCTCATCAAAAAGACAACACACAGCCAGCATCAAGCCCAAGCTTCAAATGTTCATGTGCAAAATGATAGAAATGATAGGACTGCGCATGAGCAGGCATCCAAACAACCGTCAGTGGAGCCACTACGGGCTAGTCATGAACAACCACAGACTCACCATCTGCAAGTGTTAGATCGGATGGAATTGATTCGTTGTTTACGCCGTCAGCCAAATGCGTCTAAGCGAATTGATGCCGTGTTATTTGATAAGGATGGAACCTTACTGGATTTTATCTACATGTGGGGCTACTGGGCAGATCAACTGCTACGTAGCTTTCGCGAAGCGTTGGAAGCCGACGGATTGAACTGGCAGGAGGATATTGCAGACATTTGGGGCACGTTGCATGATTCGGACGGACATATTATCGATTATGATGTGCGTGGCCCGCTAGCTATGGGTACGATGAATGATGTATATGCGGTGTTGGCCTGGCAGGGCTATCGTGCAGGCTGGTCATGGGGGCAGGCGAGCCAGATCGTGCGTGAGCTGGCGAAGGCTGCGGATCAGCAGCTGGAGCAGGCGCGTCCGGTCAAAGAAGTAGAAGGCGCAACGGATTTTATCAAGCAGTGTCGACAGTATGGACTCAAGCTTGGCGTGGTTACTGCGGATGATACCGCCAATGCGTATAAGCATGTATCATGGCTCGGTGTAGAGCCGATGTTCGATGTGATGATCGGTAGTGACAGAGTCGAGCGAGGTAAGCCATTTCCCGATATGGTACAGCTTGCCTGTCAACAGCTTGGTGTGGAGCCAGCGCATACGATCGTATTTGGCGATACGAATGGCGATATGATGATGGCGCAAGCTGCTGGCTGTGAGATTGCCATTGGAATCGGACAGTCGCAGGCGTTTATACTTCAATCGATGACGATTACATCGTTTGCTGAGCTGCTGACCGAAGAGGGGACGATGGAATGAGTATGTATGCAGGCTGGTTATTTTTAAGTGGAGCGATTCTGCTGGAGCTTAGTGGAACCGTATTGATGAAAGTATCGGATGGCTTCTCGCGTCCATTACCCTCGCTGTTGATGTTTATTTGTTATGCGGCAAGCTTCACGCTGTTAAATTATGCTGTGCGCTATATGCCGATCAGTGTAGCCTATGCGATCTGGTCGGGTGTAGGCATTACGCTAATTAGCGTAGCAGGCTACTATCTATTCGGAGAACGACTGCGTATGACCTCGGTATGCTGGTTAGCTGTTATTGTAGTAGGCATTATTGGACTGAAATGGAGTGATGCACGATGACACGATCTTTTTATCAACCTATAGCTTCAAATCTTATAACATCTGAGCCACAATGGATTCCGAACGAGCATGAACGGATCGCTTCCTTTCAGGTTATTACCGATACCCACCTGACCGCTGATCCGAAGCATCTATACAATCAGCATCTGGAGCTGGCATTCAATGATATTAGCAAGCTAGCTCAGGATAGTCTTGGTATTATGCATGCGGGAGATGTGACCGATCACGGGCTGCCTGCCGAGTATGCAGAGCTACAGCGTATCCGATCCTTATATGGCGAGCATCTTCCAGCGATGTACAGTACTTCGGGTAATCATGATGTAGGTGATCTGGGCTGGAAGGAGGAGATGGAGGAACTGGAAGGACTCGTATCCTTGCAAGGGCAAGCCTTACCAGAATTATGGGGACAATATCGTCAGGAAGCGGCAGGTCTGTATCAGATGCCGTCAGTCACCGAGGTTGCGGAGCCGGTTCATCAGCTGTGGCTACATCGTCTGGGCAGCTTTAATGAAGCTACAGCAACAGAAGGCGCTTATTATCAAAAGCGTCTGGGCGGCTACGTATTTATTTTCCTCGGCACAGAGCGCCCACTGGCAAAGGATTGTCATCTATCAGCGATGCAGTTGGAATGGCTCCAGCAGCGTCTTCAAGCGGCGGTAACCGCATCGCCAGGGAAGCCGATCTTTGTTTTTTTGCATCAGCCGCTGATGAATACGGTCGCGGGCTCGTTGGAGCAGCAAGGCTGGTATGGTGTGGAGCAGGATCATGAGCTCAAGCAACTGTTACTGGAGTACCCACAGGTGATGCTATTTAGCGGACATACGCACTGGCAATTAAGCTCTCCTCATACGATGCATCAATCAGCCGCAGGGCCAGTTATGTTCAATGCAGCTTCGGTAGCTTATTTGTGGACGGATGAAGATGAATATCTGGAAGGCAGTCAGGGCTATTATGTCGATATTTATCCTGCGCATATCGTAGTGCGTGGTCGTGACTTTGCCGCTGGACGGTGGCTAGAAGAAGCCGTGTGGACATTTGCTTATGGTGACACCAAGTAGCGTGCTGCTGCACAAGTTACATAGATGGAGTGAAATCGCTAATGTGGTCGATAATCTGTAATCGACTGACACGGATAGAGCGCCCCAAGAATCCAGAGTAAGCTGAGGATTGTCGTCGCGAAGCCTGACTCTGTAAAGTACAAATCTATATCTCCCATCAGCTGTGCGCAGATCATCTATCGAATCGATAACTAGGATTACCTTTACATGAAATGGTCATCTGTGTGCAGAATATGGTATTCTTACTTCGGGTTCGGTACAATACCGGAAAAGACAGACTCGCTTGCAGTTATTTATAGATATAAGCGAGCGATAGAGAGAAGTGGAGAGATTAGAGATGAAGATGGTTGCACCGGAGTCATTTACGTACAAAGCAGGGCGACGAGCGGTATTGCTACTGCATGGTTATACAGGCAGTACGGTACATGTGCGCCATCTGGGCAGATATTTACATGAACATGGTTATACCTGTCATGCACCTTTATATGCAGGGCATGGCGATGTGCCTGAGTTATTACTTCGCACACGTCCAGCTGCATGGTGGCAAAGTGTAGTAGATGGCTATGATTGGCTCCAGCAGCAGGGTTATGAGGAAATTGCAGTTGCCGGTGTATCACTCGGTGGCGTGTTCACATTACGTATGGGTACATTATTTCCGGTCAAGGCGGTCATTTCAATGAGTGCGCCTGTGCAGGAGAAGAATACAGCGGATATTTTGCAGCGTGTGCTCGATTATGCGCGCTGGTATGTATCGTTGGAAACGAAAGACCCGGCTATAATCGCCCAGCGACTGGACAGTCTGGCGAATGAACCGCTGAACGAGCTGGAGCAGCTTCGCCAGCTGATTAGCTCAACAGCTGGAAGACTGAGTCGCATTACCGCACCCGCATTGATTATGCAGGGGCAGCAGGATGATGTTCTTTATCAGGATAGTGCACGCACGATCTATGAGCAGATCGGTTCCCCGCATAAAGAGCTCAAGTGGTATCCGAATTCAGGTCATATTTTGCCTATGGATGTCGAGCAGGCTCAGGTGTTTGCAGATATTCATCAATTTTTGGATGTATTGGACTGGCAGGTATAGTAGTAGTACATTAGAGAGCTATTTTTTCAATGAAATGGAAGAGTGACATTTGTTAGATATGCAGTGTTTTAAGCTTTTTTTCATTTGTACTACATCTATTGTTCATGTTGACGGTTTATACTTAGTATATTCAAGCTCATCAGGAACGGAGTGGTTCAGATGAATGAAGAGTTTTTGCAGGAGCTTCATCGTGTCGGACGTGAGGATGAATGGCACTATAAGCTTATGATGCAGGGGATACGCCGTACACTGGCGGCGCGGAAGTCGGAAGGGATATTCCGACGGTATCTGCGTACCATTAGAAAAAACACAACCGGAGGCTGGTATTAATGCCAGCTCTCCGGTTGTGTTTTTTAATATCTAGCACGTTTCTTTTCATCCAACAGATCATAAAGATACGCTTATAAGCGTTGCCGAATTTTAAATGATGTCATTTTATATCATGTAGCTAGACTTTATACGATGAAGTGAAGCTGTAGGCATAATATTATACACGTTTACTATATATGGCTAGCCGGTTGTCTTGAGCGCAGGCAAACCAGGTAGTAGATGCACGCCAGCAAAGTAACCAAGCGAGATAAATACAACTGTCCAGATCAATGCACCTGCGGCGCAGATCGATACATAATAGCGAAACGGCATTGCGCTAATACCGGAGATATAGCCAGCAGCATGACGCACACCGGGGATAAAATACGAAAACAGTACCGTCCAGCGACCGTAACGGTGAAACCACTGCTGAATTCGCTCATATCGCGTCACAGTCAACCCGACCCATTTGCCATAATTCACAATTAGTGTTGATCCTAGCTGTCGACCAATCCAGTAGCTAATCGTCATTCCCCCAATTGAGCCGACAAAGCTGAACAGAAATACGAGTGGCAAATGCAATACATGCTTGGAAGCGA
Organism: Paenibacillus hunanensis; assembly: GCF_014645615.1. Lineage (GTDB taxonomy): Bacteria > Bacillota > Bacilli > Paenibacillales > Paenibacillaceae > Saccharibacillus > Saccharibacillus hunanensis. The sequence continues at coordinate 486,879 of NZ_BMMB01000004.1, forward strand.
GATAACCGACGACGATCATCAACATTTCATCGGGAATCGGCAGCCCGATAATACCAAGTGCGAGCAAGCCAGAGATGGCGATATAACCATAGCGTCCAATATATTCAATAGCCAGATCCATGAGACATCACTTCCTGACCATTTTGTTTTTAAAAGATGGAAATGGGATACGGCTGATCATCAGGAACGATAACAGCGCGATCAAGGCAATCAACAGTGTCGGCTGTAGCGAATGTGTAATCAGTGACAGCAGTGCGAGCACCGTACCTGCAGCGGTGATCGGCATGCCAGTAAAGCCTGCGCTTGTTCCCGTGACATTAAATCGTGCCAGTCGTAGCGCACCGCAAATAACAAACAGCACTGCAGCCACCGAACCAGAGCCACTTCTTGGATCAAGCTGATCAAACAGCACCAGAAATACAGGTGCCGCGCCAAAGGAAATCAGATCGGCAAGTGAATCGAGCTGCTTGCCAAATTCACTAGTGCAATGCAGCAGTCGTGCCAGCAAGCCATCAAAAACATCAAATAATGCAGCAAATAAAATCATTAACGCTGCCAAACGATAATGCTCATGAATCGTTAGTAGTAGCGACACGGTTCCAGCCGCCAGATTAAGTACCGTACATAATGAGGGGATAAAGCTCCATTTCATCATTGTTCATTCCTTCCAGGCATCCTTATGCCGTGTGTTCCAGCGATTTACGGTTCAAACTGGTAGCCGACACCGATCACGGTACGGATATGCCCTGATTCGGGACCTAGCTTGGCACGTAGCTTTTTAATATGAGAATCAACTACACGTGATTCCCCTTCAAACTCAATTCCCCAGATACGGCTCAGCAGGGTATCTCGCGGAATCACGCGATTTTTATTCCGAACGAGTACTAGCAAGAGCTCATACTCCTTCGGTGTTAACTCCACAGGTTTACCATCTAGCTCCAGTCGACGGGTTAATGTGTTCAGCACCGCAGTACCGAAGCTCAGACGATGACCCTGTGGTTCATAATTTTCCGTTACTCGTTTCATCAGCGAATTTGCTCGTGCGAGCAGTACGCGGGGGCTGAATGGCTTGGTCACATAATCATCTGCACCAAGCTCGAAGCCGAGTACTTTGTCACTATCCGCAGACTTGGCAGTGAGCAAAATAATCGGCACCCCGGAGTGCTTGCGAATATGGCGACATACCTCAAAGCCATCCATATGCGGCATCATAATATCCAGGATGATCAGATCTGGATAATGCAGCTCGAACTGCTCCAGTGCCTGCTCGCCATCCTCGGCTTCAACAATTACCCAGCCATCACTTTGAAAATAATCAGCGATAACCTCGCGAATGCGTTGTTCATCCTCGACTAGCAAAATCTTTCCCGCCATCCCTATACTCCTTCCCGAATGCCATCAGGGCGTACACGATCATCAAAGACAATAGAAAAGCGTACCCCATCTGCTAAATTACGTACCGAATAGCTACAGCCATGTAAGTCCAGAATCTGGCTGGCAATTGGTAAGCCAAGTCCAGTACCACCAGTCTGTCGACTACGGGAAGGCTCAGCACGGTAGAATCGTTCCCAAATATGCTCTATATGCTCCTCAGCAATCGGTTTGCCGGTATTATCCACATGGAGTGTGGTCGTCAATGTCGTGCTCTCAATCACCACGCGAATATCGCTGCCTGTCTCCGCATGACGAATCGCATTGATGATCAGATTGCGAAGCACCTGCTCAATCCAGTCGGGGTCGGCGAGCACTGGATTTTCATTGATCGGTGAGATGACAATTTGTAGCTGTCTTGGCTGGAGGGAGTAGATAAGCTTATCCGCTACCTTTTCAGATAGCTCACTCAGCATGAATGGACGAGGCTGTAAACGAATCGTACCGGATTCGAGTCTGGCGAGATCCAGCATATCCTTGATCAGCATTTCCATCTTATCCGCTTCCTCAATAATCACGCTGACATAATGCCCGCTTTTATCGACATTCACGCCATCCTGTAAGCCTTCAGCGAAGCTTTTCACAATGCTAAGTGGCGTCTTCAGCTCATGCGAAGCATTGGTGAAAAAGCTCTGCTGAATCTGCTCCATGCGTTGCTTTTGTTCCATATCCTGCTGTAGCTGTGTGTTCGCTTCCTGTAGCTCGCGTAGAGCAGTATCCAGCTTACGCGCCAGTGTATCCATACTGCGTGCCAGACCTCCCAGCTCATCCTGCTGACGCAGGGGTGGGGCACTGCTGCTAAAATCAAGCCGTACCATCCGCTTGGCCATTCGATTCAGTGCAATGAGTGGCTTCGTAACCATACGTGAGAAGAACAGGGATAGAATCAGAATAAGCGCAAAGCCGCCAATTCCGAGATATAGATAAAACCAGCGTAGCGCTGCATTAGTATCACTGATCTCCTGAATAGACGTGATGACAAACAATAATTGCTGCTGTCCGTTCTTTTGTATCGGATACAGAGTGATCAGATTGTTAGCACCACTCCAGGAGTCGTTCCAGCCATACTGGATCGGATTCATGTTTTTCAGATCGGTTTGCTGCTCTGTACTCAGTGGAAATTGCTCGTACAATGCTTGCAGCAGTAAGCCCTGACTGATTTTCCAGTTCGATAGGTCAGGCAACACCAGTTCACTGACCGTGCCTGTCAATTTGGTCGTATTTGGTTCGTAGCTATCGCCTATAGTTTTGATACCATTTTTACTAATTTGCTGCGGATCGAGTACTGTATAAGGCTGCTTGCTGCTCGGTGCTCTCATACTGCCGTAGATCGTCAGTGTGTCACCCAGCTTAATATGAGCTTTGCGAAATGGATCACCATATTCACTTAGCATCAGCGCCAGCGGTACAAAGATCTGCTTCCCATCGGACTGCTTCAATAATAAATGATACGTTTCGTTAAGACTCAACTGGTACATATCGTTCAGCATCACTTCACCCTGCGGATTAATGACAGCAAGCTGACTTTTATTCGTTTCCATAAAGCGTATGGCTTGTCGGGACAATGTATTGCTATCCTCGGATTCCGTCACATAGCTGTGCGCCAGCTGCTCCAGATTGTGCTCGACCTGACGCATTTTATACGTTTCATAAAATTGATTAAAGAAAAGCAATTGAGATAAGATGACCATCGCATAAAAACAGGCAAACACGATGACCGTAATAATAAATAGCTTAAAGGTAATACTGCGGTTTTTCATAGGCGCTCCTTTTGAACAACTGACCGAAATATACGGTATACCTATTGCATCATAACATACTCGTTATAGAGAAGGATTGCCGCTTCATCGCTTTATCGACAAACCGACAGATTATTGTATATATTCGGTACATTCAGTATAGGCAAACGATTTGTCCTCTATGTGTCCATATGTGTCTAAGACACGATCAGGAGCATGTAATCCAGGCGAATGCATAGCAATGATTGGCGTTTCAGATATAGGGATAATATGAATAAAATACGCATCGTTTTACATATATAATTGCCAACACTCTCAATCTAGCTTACAATCACTATAATATTTAATTAACCTATGGTCAGTAGTGGAGCAGAGGAGAGATTATTGTGGATGATATGACATTAATGATGAAAGAGCTTACCGAAAGCGATGGTGTGTCTGGCTTTGAGCGTTCGGTACGCGATAAAATGGCGGAGTATTTAAGCCCATTATCCGATGAATTGATGAAGGATCGTCTCGGCAGCATTATCGGTAAAAAAGTCGGCAATGAGCAGGGGCCGCGCGTATTGATCGCGGGTCATCTGGATGAAATCGGCTTTCTCGTGACAAGTATTACACCGAAGGGCTTTCTTCGTTTTGAACAACTAGGCGGCTGGTGGCCGCATTCGGTCATGTCCCAGCGCGTACGTGTCAAAACACGCAAGGGCGATTATGTCGGTATCGTTGGCTCCAAGCCACCACATGGTATGGAAGCAGCAGAGCGTGAGAAGGTCGTGAAGCTCAAGCAGATGTATATCGACATCGGCGCACGCGATGCAGATGATGCCAAAGCAATGGGTGTACGCCCGGGCGATTGGATCGTACCGATCTCGGAATTCACAACGATGCGCGATGACGAGCTGTGGGTAGGTAAAGCACTCGACAACCGCGCGGGCTGCGCACTGGCAGTAGAGGTGCTCAAGCGTCTGCAAGAAGAACAGCATCCTAACGTGCTATATGCTGGTGCAACTGTGCAGGAGGAAGTCGGTCTGCGCGGTGCGACCACTGTTGCGAACCTGGTACAGCCCGATATCGCCTTTGCTCTGGATGTAGGTATTGCTAATGATATCCCAGGCGTCGAAGCCGAAAGCCCATCCAACGTAGGCGGCGGTCCACTATTACTGCTGCTCGATTCAACGATGATCCCACACAGTGGACTACGCGATCTCGTCATGGATACAGCAGAAGAGCTAGGGATGGACATTCAGGTTGCTACCGTCATGGGGGGCGGCACAGACGCAGGTAAATTCCATTTACACGGTACAGGCTGCCCAACCCTATCGATGGGATTCGCTACACGCTATATCCACACGCATAACGCAATCATGGCGAAAAAAGATTTCGACGAAGCCGCTACCTTATTAGTCAATGTCATCAAAAAGCTGGATCAAGACAAGATGAATGAACTGTTTGGTTGATGATAGCTACAAAAGGTAATGATATAACAGATACACTATTTAATAGGAAGTAAAAAAATAAGCCCTCTCGATCTTGGTAATCGCAACTTTCAGCTATAGTACGCTGGAGTTGATCACGAAGATAAGAGAGGGCTTATTTTCTATACTTTTTGCCATAGTTATCGAAAATTAAAAATCGAAGCAAAATAAATGTGTACATTAGAATACTGCTTACGACATAGGGATAGTATTGTTTTCTTGTTATTACGGTTCTCCCCCAAGGCATGATATAAGCAGCACGGAACGGAGGGAAGGAATAAGGGGAAATGGCGACTTCCAGTGTTAGCGATTTCCTAACACGTAGTTCAATAGAAAGTGATTTTTGCGAAGCAAAATATCTTACCCTTCCCAGGGGCGGGAATCTTCATTCCCTCCTCATCCAAAAGATTCCCGCGGCTCCACCCGAGCCCGTCCCCTTATTCCTTCCCGGAGTGGACTACTGCTATCTCAGCCGAATTGTTTCATAAAACCAGCCATCCGCTCCAGCGCCACTTCCAGCTTCGCCGGAGACGTTGCATAAGAGCACCGAATAAACCCTTCGCCCCCTTTACCAAAAGCAGTACCTGGCACCGTCAAAACACTCGTTTCCTCTAGCAGCCGCTCAGCGAACTGCTCCGACGTTAACCCCGTATGTGCGATAGAAGGGAATGCGTAAAATGCACCCTTTGGCTCGTGACAGGGAAAGCCCGCCTGACATAAGCCGCTCACAAACATTTGTCTGCGTGAGTTGTACGAGTCCATCATCATATCCTTCGCTTCGATGCCATGAGGCTTGAGCGATTCCAGTGCAGCGATTTGTCCGAGAATCGGTGCGCACATGATTGTGTATTGATGGATTTTGAGCATCGGTGCGATGACCTCTTCTGGTCCACATGCGTAGCCAATGCGCCAGCCCGTCATAGCGAAGGCTTTGGAGAATCCGCTGATCAGCAACGTGCGATCCTTCATACCCGGCATTGCAGCAAAGCTTACATGCTTGCTGCCGTAGGTCAGCTCACCGTAGATTTCATCGGATAAAACAAATAGATTATACTTTTCTACGATTTTAGCGATAGGGAGCCAGTCCTCATACGTCATCACTGCACCTGTCGGATTGCTCGGATAGTTCAAGATCAATAGCTTGGAGCGTGGCGTAATGCTAGCTTCGAGCTGCTCAGCCGTTAGCTTGAAGCTGTTCGCAGCTGTCGTTTCCACTTCAACCGTCTTGCCGCTGCATAGTCCGGTAATCGGTGAATAGGATACATAACAGGGAGCAGGAACGAGAATTTCATCGCCTTCCTCAATCAGAACACGTAGAGCCAGATCAAGTGCTTCGCTGCTACCGATTGTGACCATCATCTCATGCACAGGATCATAATTGACGCGGAAATTGTCTTCCAGATAGGTGGAGATGCTTTCGCGCAGCTCTAGTAATCCAGCGTTAGGTGTATACTCGGTGCGACCCTGCTCCAGTGCGCGGATACAAGCCTCACGTACAGCGCGTGGTGTAGTAAAGTCTGGTTCTCCGATGCCGAGTGAGATCACATCCTCACGTCCAGAAATATAATCGAAAAATTTGCGAATACCCGATTGTGGCATGTCCTGTGCAAGTGGTGTAACCAGACTGCGTTTTGTCATTGAACTCATCATTGCTCCTCCTTAGTGTGGAACGCTCTATTATATTCTGATTGTGGTTCATTTCATCGTATGCTGACCGCTTTTGGATACAAAAAAAGACCCGTCCCTATAAAAGGGACGAGCCTCTGCCCGTGTTACCACCCTGGTTCCGCCTCAAATACAAGCGGCACTCTGCAACGTATCTAGCAATACGTGTTCCCGTTAACGCTGGAAATGCGGCAGCACCTACTGTTAGTTCAGCCTGCTTCTCGGGGATGGCTTCGGTTATGTTCTGAACGTTGGCTTTCACCTGACCCAACTCTCTGGAGAACAGAATCGTAACGTACTCTTTCCCGTCATCGAATATATTTATCGTAGCCGTCATTACGGCTTGCTTTGCTTGATGATTACACATGTCATAGCTGAATTGAATCAGCTGAAAATGTGTAGTTTAATTTGAAATGTCATGACGATTCGTTTGACCGGTCAAATCGTAGGCTCATTGTAATACAGGAATTTGGGGATTGCAAGAGGGAGTTTAAAAAAAGAAAATGAGTAGCTCTTGCACGGGACTCCAGCAATCGAAGCGCTAACGCTATGAAAGCAAGTGCTCAAGTTTGAATTTTAATATGATGTAAATAAGTGTAATCGGGCAATGCATAATGATCTTGATCAGCTTCAAGAATAGTATGATTGTACGTCAATTCCTGTTCATACCCAGAACGTAGGATATTTTTTATGTGCAAATAAATTGTTGTACAGCAACGTAATACATACAATCACAATTGCCCCAGCCAGTACCGGAGTGAACAGGAATGACCAGGAGCTTGCCGCCGTAATCACAATGATTGGATTTGCGCCAGCAGGTGGGTGAGTCGTTTTGGTGAGCATCATAGCAGCAATACCGATACCCACACCCAGTGCCAGCGACCAGATCGTATAACCGAATAGATGCGAGATGAAAAGACCACATAATGTCGTAATAACGTGACCGCCAATGATATTTCTCGGTTGTGATAAAGGTGCCTCTGGAAGAGCAAATGCCAGAACGCAGCTCGCTCCAAAAGGTGCCATCAGTAGTACCGCATCCATGCTAGCTGATAAAGCTTCCAGTGCTAAAATAGCAATCGCTCCACCCACGAATGCCCACCATGCTTGCCGCACATTGATAAGTAATGGGGAGCGAGAAGTCGAACCAAATTTACGAAAATAATGTTTTAGATTTGTCATGATACTGCACAACCTTTCGATTCATATTCTATATTTTATGCATATGCTGCTACGGATTAGTGTACAAGCGACTTACCTATCTGTAAAATTGATAATACTAATAATGATATCTAAAAAACTGATGGAGTGATCTATAGATGCTTAGTCAAATCGAAGGAAAGTATATGTATACATTTTTGAAGGTGTATGAATATCGCAATATTAGTAAAGCCTCATCTGTTCTCGGATTCTCGCAATCGTCGGTCACCAATCATATTCAGCTAGTTGAGCAAATGGCTGGAGCCAAGCTATTCGAGCGCATGATTCATGGTGTCGTTCCGACGGAGCAGGGTGAAATTTTTGCTAAGCATGCTTATCGCTTCATGAAGCTGGCTCAGGAGATGAACGATGAAATTCAGGGGATTCGTAGCACGATCAAAGTTAAAGCGCTGGAGTCCTTTTGCGTAACTCAATTCTCGGAGCCGCTGGTCGGATTTCTGGAGCAGCACCCACGCTTGGAGATTGAGCTTACCACGGCTTTTCAGCAGCATATTGTAGATGAGGTGCTTCAGCAAAAGGTGGATGTAGGCATTGTGCCTTTTCATCCGCATATTGCGAAGCTGAAGTATACACCGATTGTGCAGGAGAAGTTCGTATTCGTATGCTCCAGTGCAATCGCAGTGGATGAATTGATGAACAATGAGCTTCGTATGATCGGCTTTGGCAACCATTGTATGTATCAATCGTTAACGGACAAACGACTCGCTGAGCTTGGCAAAACTCATTATCGTAATATCACCTACACAAGTCTGGAAATGATCAAGCAGACGGTACTAGGTGGCGCAGGCATTGCCCTGATGCCTGAAAGTGCTATCAAACAAGAGCTGGATACTGGGCGATTACAGACGATCGAGCTAGGAGAACCTATCTGGATTGAGCATGGCGTGATCGAGCATGCGTCCGCAAAGCGTAATGCGAATACGGCGTTGTTCAAGCAGTATATCGTGGATTATTTTGAGAAAGAAGGTGGGCATGTATCGATTTATTGATAACAGGAACGTATCATTTTCAAAGCTATACTCAGTTGGATGGACATGTGTCTGGCTTGTTATTTTTACATGTATACGGGTATTATTTTCAAATGTATGAAGCATACTCTGCTCTCGCATCCTACTCTACACAGGAAGGTTATGCGGTGAGCGGAGTATGCTTATTGGTCTATCATTCCATCGAAACTGCCGAAACGAAACCTCGATCCTGCCGAACAATCGAATAATTCAAGTGAATCCTCATATTGTTCAACTCCAACTATTTTCAACCACCAAGCTAGCTCCACATCTTCTGTATAAATTTCAATTAATTCTGTGATTTCTTCAATTTGTAAGCGCTATCTTTAACCTATGATGAAAAGGCATCAACGGCTTTGCAGTCTATGCAGTTCCACCAATTTGCCTGTGAAAAGGAGAGGAAGCGATGAACAGACAAGCCAGAACGATGTGGCGCACATTGGGCGTTCAGGTAATGACGCTTGCGCTTATGCTACCCGCGTTTACCTGGGGCAGTGCGGACACGAATCGTGCTGAAGCGGCAACAGTATCACGTACGATCTCGGTTGATACAAGTCAGGTAGTGCAATCCGATTTTCTTGGTGTCGGTGTTAACATTATTCCGACCAATCTGATGGAGCTCGGTACACGCTACGGATACAACGATGCGTACTGGGCGATGGATGCGAACCGAATTGAGAAAATTCAACCGAAGGTTGCTCGTGTCTGGTTCCAGATTGACTGGATGGAGCCACAGAAAGGCACCTATACATTCAATAGCGACAAGATGAAAGCATTTTATAAATACATGGATGCTCTGAAAACAGCAGGCACCGAGGTGGAGCTGAATTTTGGCTGGAAGGTAGGCAGCACGGTACAGAGCTGGTTTAACATTCCTGGCTTGAAAGATCCCTATGTGAGCGCCCCGGCTGATCTGGATGCATATGCTGTATCTGCATCGGCTGCACTGAATGAACTACTGAACCAGCGCGGATACAACAATATCAAATACTTAACGTTCTACAACGAGCCGAACGGAAGCTGGGATTTTGAAGGCCCTGCTGACCAGAAGGCTTACTATGCGCAGATGGTACAGAAAGTGCATAACCGTCTCACAGCAGATGGGTTACGCGATCGCATTGAAATCTGGGGCCCTGAGGAAACAGGTGCACTGGACTGGATGCAATATATGAAAAACAATGCCGACAGTGCATTTGATGCCTATACCTTCCACGTATATGGCACCAGCTACGATGGTCTGGGCAATGTGATCTCTGATCGTCATGCCGCAGCAGGCTCCAAGCCTGTCGTCATGACAGAATTTGGCTGGGCAGATGATGATGCCAGCAGCTGGAATGCTGGCTTCGCCAACTCGGTCATTCGTGCCGCGAATGATGGCTTGCGCGGTGCGCTCATGTGGCAGATGAATGGCGCATGGTCAAGTGATCCAGATGGAGATACGAATGGTACGTATACGATGTGGCATTCCTTGCCGCTGGATCGTGATCCACGTAAAACGTATTATTCCGCTGGCTTCCTGAATCGCTACATTCCGGAGCACAGTCAGGTGCTGAAAGTGAACACAGGTGGGGCAAGCGATGTGCGTGCTTCCGCGTTCCGTGGAGCGGACGGCAACTACACCGTACTGGTGGAGTCGAAGGGCGATAGCGCGCAGCAGCTCACGATTGACTTCGGTAACACCAGTGTCAACAAAACCTTTTACAAAATGACGTATCGGGATAGCGTACAGCCGAATGCACAGGCAACCTTGCCGGTCGTAGAAAACACATTCGCTGCACAAAAATCATTTATCGACAATAGTACGGATACAGGCTACCACTTCTCCATTTATACAACCGCTAAGCCACAAACACAGGTTGAAGTGACACCAATCGAAAAAACTGTAACAGGGGGTCAAACGTTGCAGCTACAAGCGAATACGATTGACGCCACCTATGGAAACACAAGCGTAGCTGCGGTAACAGAGGATACGTATGGTACAGAGACCGATTCGGATTCCGCAGCGAGCGAAACGATGAAATCATCGACAACTGAAGGCACTAGAAGCAATGCAGATGAGCAGGCGGTGACCGCTTCATCGGCAAGCGAACAGGCGACAAGCAGTGTCACAGCATCATCAGTCAGCAAGTCGGATGATTCCAATGCGAACGTAGTCGCTGCTTCAAGTGAGGTAACAGCTACAGAGCAGACAACGAGCGATCAAGCGACAGCGAACACGCAAGCAACGGAAGAATCGACTACTTTGCCTGATGCTAAAGTGGATACTGAGAAGGACAAAGGCAACGAGGTTGCAGATCAAACATCGGCTACAGAGCAATCTGCTCCAAGCGGCGAGGAAGCCTCTGCGACCGAAGCAGAAAGCGTCACCGACTCCACGTACACACTTACTGCAACGAATGTGACATGGACGGTGCTGGGCAGCAATAACGGCACGATCACAAGCAATGGCCTGTATACTGCACCGGATGTATCGACAGAGCGCATGGTCGCGATTCGTGCGACAAGCAGCACGGCTCCGGGTGCGTATGGAATTGCGTTAATCAAGGTCATTCCGCGTCATGTAGACACTCGCGTGGATGCACCAACGTTTAGCCTGACACCAGGCATTTATAATTCCGCAGAAGCGGTATTTATCGAGAGTGCAACTGCGGGTGCGCAGATTCACTACACACTGGATGGTACAACACCAACGGCGTCGTCGACCCTGTACAGCAATTCGGTCATTTTACCTAATGGCGGTACACGGATGCTCAAAGCGATTGCCATCAAATCAGGACTAGATAATTCCGGTGTAACCTCCGGCTTGTACAAAACGCTGGATCAATCGATTGGACCGGATGGCTACCAGTTCTGTGCGTATGAGAGCAAGACCTGCTCCTTTAACGGACAGGCGATGGTTGCATATGGTGCAGATGGCATTTTCAAATACAAAAAGCTGACTGACGGCACACTCTGTACGAATGAGGTATTCGGCGGCGATCCAGCGCCAAATGCAGCGAAGCGCTGCTTCTATACAACGACGATTCCGAATGAAGTACCAGTAGTGACGATCTTTAACACCGATTTTGAAAAGCCAGAAACGAGCTCAATTAAGCCAGGACCATTCACAAATGGCTGGGTGTTTGACTCTCGTTCCGGTGTGCAGCGCAATGGTAGTGCGTTTGGGGCGGCCACGGCTCCTTCTGGACAGCAGACCGCCTATCTGAAAACAGACGGTGGTATTAATGGCACCATGTCTCAGCAGCTGAACTTCCCAGCAGGCTCGTATAAGCTAAGCTTCCAGGGAGCTACACGTAGCGGTTATGGTATCCAAACCTTTGACGTGTACGTGGATAGCCAGAAGGTAGGCAGCTTTGCTCCACAGTCCAGCTCGTATACAACGCTGACGACCAATGCCTTTACGGTTACTGCGGGCAAGCATACAGTCAAATTCGTAGCGACCTCGAATACAGGCGATCATACTGCATTTTTGGATAGCATGATCATTCGCGAGGCCTCCAGCACGCCTGATCCAGAGCCTCCAGTGACAGGCGAACTGAAAAACGGTGGCTTTGAAACACCAGCGATCGCCTCCAGCAGCTCAACGAAAACAAGAGTTGGCCCATTCACAAGCGACTGGGTATTTGACAGCCGTGCCGGTATTCAGGGCAATGGTAGCGTATTTGCTCCAGCAGCCAATGCACCGGAAGGCACACAGACCGCTTATTTGAAAACAGACAATGGCGTTAACGGCTCGATTCAACAGCAGCTCACGATGGCAGCAGGCACGTATAAGCTGAGCTTTAAGGGTGCGAAACGTACCAATCTAGGCGGTACGCAAACCTTTGATGTGTATGTGGATAGTAATAAGGTCGGTACGTTTGCACCTAACTCCGGCACCTATACCAGCTATACAACGAGTGCGTTTACCGTAACCGCTGGTCAGCATACGATCCGCTTTGCAGCGACATCAACGACAGGTGATAATACTGCCTTTATCGATGATGTGAAGCTGACGGCTCAATAAGATCGTCTTATTCTAGCCTGAACGATAGGGACACGTACAAATGATGCGTACATGAATGATGACATGTATAGCATCAACAGGGATGGGCCAGGAGCAGACCAATACGGCGATTGTCGTGTAAGGTCATTCTGCTTCTGGCCTTCACCCATGAGAGAGGGGAACGAGATGAAACCATATACAGCGAATCATATATTCAGCAAGGATGATCAGGATCGTCAAGATTTTGCGCCACAGTGTACACCATGGGAGCTTCCTATCACGTCGGTGTCAACAACGATTATAGGCGGCGATGAAGTAAAACGGCATCAAGCAACACAGCTTGGCGAACAGGATTCAGTATTACGAATGAACCTGGATGGTACATGGCAGCTTGCCGAGGAGGGAACCGATGCAGATCGTCTGTATGGTGAATGGCATGATGCGATAGCTGTACAGGTGCCAGGCAGCATTCATCAGGCGCTGGTCGCTGCTGGACAATTGGCAGATCCGTCCTTTGGTACCCATGCTGCATTAGCTAAGGAATATAGTCACCGTACGTGGTGGCATAAATATACATTTACTCTGGATGACCCGGAGGCATGGAAACGCGGTCGACTTATTTTTGACGGTGTGTCTCCAAGCTGTGAGGTATGGCTGAACGGGCATAAGCTGGGAACCCATGAGGGCTCATTTGGCGGTCCTGAATATGAGGTGGCAGCACAATTACAGCAGCAGAATACGATAATCGTGAAGGTTCATCCTGCGCCACTCGGTAATGAGTGGAATGTATGGCATTCAGCGATTGTATTCAACTGCAACTATGGCTGGCATTATGTGAATCTGCCGGCGGTCGGCATCTGGCAAAGTGTGCGATTGGAAGCTTTACCTCAGCAGCATGTACTTCATCCATTTATCGCTGTGCATAGCGTCGAAGATGCTCATGCAGGACGAGTGGAGCTGACCTTTGAATTAGCTGAAATGCCGCTAGCTGGCGATCGTGTGTATGGCTGGATTGAGCTGGAGCAGGGCAAGGGGCAGATCGCACAAGCTCCAAGCCAACATTCCAACGCATCCAGGGCGCTTTTTTTCGAATGGCAATCATCTGATGCTAATTCCCTCACCTCCACGGATAGCGGAAAATATACGGTACGACTGGAGCTGACTATCCCTGAGCCTCAGCTGTGGTGGCCGCTGGATATGGGGGAGCAGGCGCTCTATCGTCTAACGCTTGCATGTGTGCGAGCTGAACAAGCTACATCCTCCGTCGCCATGCAACAGACAACCTCTACGCTCAGTCGCATCGAAACGACATTTGGCATTCGACATATCGAGATGCAGCCTTTTTCCGAAGGGGTGAAGTCGGATGAGTATAAATGGACGTTTGCGGTCAACGGCGTGCCTGTATTTGCGAAAGGAACAGGCTGGTGCACACTGGACGCATTAATGGATTTTCGGCGTGAGCGGTATGCCCATTTTCTCGGACTGGCTGCTGAGCAGCATGTGAATTTTATGCGTGCATGGGGTGGCGGTATTCCTGAAACCGATGATTTCTATGATTGGTGTGATCGACTGGGCATTATGATTATGCAGGAATGGCCGACCTGCTGGGGCAGTCATGCGAATCAGCCACGTACAGCGCTGGAGGAAACGGTGCGGCGTAATACACTTCGTTTGCGTAACCGTCCCTCACTTGTGATGTGGTGTGGCGGTAACGAGACGAGCAGTGAGCTGGATCATGAAGCCATGCGAATGATGGGTAGACTGGCGATTGAGCTGGATGACACACGTCCATTTCACCGTACCGATCCGCTCGGTGGTAGCACGCATGATCACATCGTATGGAATGGATGGACACCTGCGTATAGCTTTGACTATTATGCAGGGCTAGAGGATCGACTACTAAGTGAATTTGGTCTCGCATCTGCGCCAACGATGGAATCGATGCAGCGATATATGCCGATTGAGGAGCAGCAGATATGGCCACCACCTGTAGGTGAAAGCTTTTATGCGCATTTACCTGCGTTTGATACACGGGATGAGATGCGTATTCTGTCGGAGTTCGCAGGTTCATTTATACCGTGTGATTCGTTAGACAGCTTTGCGATTGGCACACAGCTGGCGCAGATTGTATCGCTACGCCATAAGATGGAAAGCGCTCGTTGTCACTGGCCGCAGCAGACGGGGGTCGTAACCTATAAGCTAAATGATGTGTATCCCGGTGTCTCATGGTCAACAATTGATTGGTATGGCGTACCTAAGCCATCGCATTATTTTACAGCAGACGCTTATGCTCCACTGGCAGTATATGTATTGTTCAAGCAGCTGAATAGCCCTGAGCAGGCGCAGCAACTGCCTGTATATCTGGTCGATGAGCAAGGTGTATGCAATGGACAAGCATGGAAGGCAAATGTACGTGTATACGATGCCAGTCTACAGGAGATACTGCATCACACCTGGGAAGGAGCGTCTGACAGAACTACGGATGATAATGAAGCACCGCCAACAGCCTCGCAATCGCGTAAGCTGGGTGAGCTGGAGCTACAAGGCTATGCGCTGGAAGATTCACCTGTATTGATCGTATCGGAGCTGTATAGAGGAGAGGACCTAGCTTATCGCACCTTTTACTGGCTAAACTTTGACGCTCGTCCAGGGGTATTGTTCGATTTGCCACGTACAGAGCTAGAATGGACACCGCTGATGGATACTCATTCGTGCGCTAATGAGCAGGAGTATCCAGATCCAGTATCCGAAGCTGAGAGTGAGCGTTATCCATACGTTGTCCGTGTAGCTAATCGTGGCGATCAGCCTGCTGTAGCTGTTGAGCTATACTGTACTGGTAGTACACCACAGAACTACGCACTGGCTAAAAAGCAATTTTACTGGCTCGATGCAGGCGAAGAGCGAATCGTCCCGGTGCGTTCGCTTGATGATCTGCAAGTACGGGCATGGAATGCAGGAGCATCGATAGGCAATCATACCAACAATCCGGTTACTGCTCACGAGCCTGTTATAGCCTCAAAGGTTAATGCACATCCGCTTCATCACCAGAAGGAGGAATAAGTATGGAACACCGAACGACAACAGGTCATGCTCATACAGAGCCATTACAGGAGCAGACACGTAGCCAAGATCGCCCTGTATTCCAAATTCATTCATCGGTTTCCTCTGCTCATGCCGAGCAGCGAGATCGTAATCCACGTGGAATGGATACAGATCGCTTATATGCGGCAGAGCTGTATGATCGCTTACTTGATCCGCCAGCGGAATATCGCGCCATTCCATTCTGGTCGTGGAATGATCGGATGGAGCCGGAGGAGATTCGGCGACAGGTACGAGAGATGAAGCAAGCAGGTCTTGGCGGCTACATTATGCACGCTCGCGCTGGTCTGGAAACGCCGTACATGGGCGATGAATGGATGGACTGCATCGCTGCGGGTATTGATGAGGGTCATAAGCTGGGTATGCGAGTATGGTGCTATGACGAAAATGGCTGGCCGAGCGGCTTCGCAGATGGCGTGGTGCCTGCACTTGGATTGGATCATCAGCAAAAATGGCTCAAGCTGGAGCGGCTGCAAATGAACGAAAATGATTCTGAAGCAAGTCTCAGCGCTGACGAGGATTCACATACGATCGCATGGTATCGCTGCAAGGACGGACATTATGTTCAGCTCTCTTCCGAGCAGCGACATGTAGCGGAGCTGCGTCTCTACTATGATATTAATCCATATTATATCGATACACTGGATGCGAACGTGGTGCGCGCTTTTATCGAATCGACGTATGAGCGTTATGCGGATCGGTTTGCCGAGCATTTTGGACAGGCGGTTGCAGGCATTTTCACAGATGAGCCGCAATATGGACGTAATCAGGTGCCGTGGTCATTTACCTTACAGCAGCGTTACCAGGAAGCATATGGTATGGATCTGTTGCAGGATTTGCCGCTATTATTTTTGGAAGGAACGGGACATGAGGAGATTCGCTATCGGTTCTGGCAGCTGGCGACGCAGCTATTTTCACAATCATTTATGCAGCAGATCGGGGACTGGTGTCAGGAGAAGAATATTCGTCTGACCGGGCATGTCGTATGTGAGGATCATCTGACTGCACAGACGGGTGCAGTTGGGGATGCGATGGCTTCATATGAGTATATGCAGGTGCCAGGTATCGATTGGCTGGGACGATTTATCGATAATCCGATCACACCGAAGCAGGTAAGCTCGGTCGCACATCAGCTGGGACAGAAGTTTGTATTATCCGAAACCTTCGGCTGTAGCGGCTGGAATGTATCGTTTGCCGATCTGAAATGGATTGCCGAATGGCAATATGTGCATGGGATTAATCTCATGTGTCAGCATCTACAAGGGTATAGCCTGCGTGGGATTCGTAAGCGGGATTACCCACCTTCACTGTATTATCAGCAGCCGTGGTGGAGTCAGTATCATCAGTTTAATGATTATTTTGGACGGTTATCGATGCTGATGGCGGAGAGTACGGTCGAAGCGGATATTTTACTGCTGCATCCGATTCGTTCATCCTGGCTGGTGTATACGCATCCTGTAGAAGGGGCAGATGAAGCGATCGCAAGGGGAACGCAGCTTGGTGTAGAGCGTGGTGAGCGGATTAATCAGGATTTTGTACAGATTAGCGAATGGCTGGGCGCTCTGCATTATGGACATGATTATGGCTCAGAAAGTATTATCGAGCATCATGGACGTATCGAAGGTAAGCAGCTTGTAATCGGACAGGCAGCCTATGGAACAGTCATTTTGCCGCCAATGCTCACGATCGGCTCGACTACACTAGAATTACTCCTGCGTTTTAGCGAGCAAGGAGGGCGGATTCTTGCGCTGGGCGCCTTACCAGAAATGGTAGATGGCAAACCGGATGAGCGACTGAGCGAGCTAGAGCTGCGCACGCCATGTCTGCCTTTGGAGCTATCTGCGGTACAGCAATATGTGCGGGAGCATGTGCCCGCCTATATTGTACTGCATCAGATCGAATACAGTTCGGAACGTTCAACAGCAATAGCGAATTCGACAGAGCTACTGGAGCTTAATCCTATCACGCAATCTCCGTTACTCAGCCGTATTCATACGGTTCAAGTCGCTTCCGCTGAGCAAGCCGATCAGCGTCATCCTGCTTCATTGGAAAATGAAAATATAGTAGCAGAAACAGAAGCAAGCTCAGACACACTAAGCATGCAGCCTGATCGACTGGTCTATATTGTGAATACAGACCGAGAGCAGGGGTATCATGCAATATTCGAGCTTAGCTCGTTCGGAGATGGCAATCAAGCTCAAGTCGATTATATTAATCTGGAAAATGGAACGATCCAGCCGCTCAATATTCTTTTGAATGCGCAAGAACAGCTACACATCGAGCTGGACTTTGCACCTGCGCAATCGTACATGCTACGTATTAGTGAAGCGACTTCTCCAGCAGAACATAGATCCATCGATTCAACAGAAGTACGTGAGATTCAACATGAATCGCAATCGACTTCCTGGGTTGAAAATAAAGCTAATTCGCCAATTCAGCAGGATGTACAAGCGAATCGTTCCACAGACGACCAAGCAACCGGTCTTGTGAGCGGCTTACATCGTTCCACTACTTCTGCCGCACCGTCATCAGCGGTGATGATGCCTGCACAGGATTGGATGGTTCAACTCAGTGATCCGAACAGTATTACACTGGATCGCTGTCGCTGGCGAATTGCAGGTGGCGAGTGGTCTGCACCGGAGCCGATTATTTTCGTACAGCAGCATCTAATCAAGCTGGGACATGCGGTAGATGTGGAGCTTGAGTTTACGGTAGAGGCAGCTAGTGGTGATTATTTGCAGGGAGAGATGTTTCTAGCTCTGGAGGAACCGGAGCGCTATCAGATATCGATCAATGATCAGCCGCTGAAGCAGCAGGAGCTAGGCTGGTGGCGCGATATCGCCTTCCGCAAGCTGGATATTCGTAGTTTATTGCATGAAGGGCAGAATCGAATCGTGCTGGCAGGGCATTTTGCCAATTCGGAAGCGACGTATGAGGCGGCAGCAAGAGCGGCGGCATTCGAGTCCGAAGGAAACAAGCTATTTTACGATACCGAGCTGGAAAGCATCTATATTCTGGGTCATTTCGCTGTTCAAAGTATGACGGAATATACGTACGAAGGGGTGGATGAAATCTATACAGAGGGGCCTTTCCAATTGTTAGAGCCTCAGCACACCGCGCGCACGGGTGATTTGACTACAGAGGGATTGCTATTTTATGCAGGCAATGTACAGTTAACACGCTCCTTGCTCGTTACGGAGCTACAGCCGCATGAGCGTGTATGGCTAGTATGCGAGCGTCCGCATGCGGTACTATCGCGTGTATTCATGAATGGTCAGGAGTGCTCAACCTGGATGTGGGCGCCTTATGAAGCGGATATTACCGATTGGCTCCAACAAGGCGAAAATGAGCTTACGATCGAGCTATTATCCAGCTGCCGTAATCTGCTCGGGCCGCATCATCATGTGCGTGGAGAGCTGACGATGGTGGGCCCGGATAGCTTCACCGACCAGCCGAGCTGGACAGATGGTAACTTTGATGGTGATTCGATCTATGTGGATCGATATTGCATGGTACGATTCGGTCTGGCAAGCGAGCCGCAGCTTGTTATTCGCTCAACTTAACCGTTGTAGAGTGAAGTTTAGCATCATGGAGATGTGGAAGATCATTAGTATATAAGAGTGTAAAAGTGTAAGAATGCAAGAACACCAGGCAACAAAACACCAGACACCAGAACACCAAAACACCAAAATGTAGCAGCTCAGAAGCGGAAGATTCGAGGGTATTTAATAAATAAAACAATCAGAGGATAAAACGGTCAAACCGTATATCAATGACTACTTTTATACAGCATGAACGTTAAACGTTGACGCCAATTTGATATCGATCTAGCTTACATGCCGAACACCGAACACTGGTGTTCGGCTAATATTCAATATGGAAAGGAATGATCGCTTATGTTCACACAATCGGCAAGTCCAAGCTTGCAGCCACTACATATTCATTCCAGTGGGAGACATCTGGCGACAGCAGATGGACAGCCCTTTTTCTGGTTGGCTGATACAGCATGGGAACTATTGCATCGGCTGGATATGAAGGAAACGGAGCATTATTTACGTAAGCGTGCAGAGCAGGGCTTTAATGTGATTCAGACGGTGCTGCTCGCTGAGCGAGATGGACTGTTCACCCCCGCTGCCAATGGACGTGTACCGTTGCTGTTAGACCAAAATGGACAGCCTGATCCTTTGCAGCCTGATCTAGCTGGCGATAATTCGTACTGGCATCATGTGGATGCGGTGCTGGAGCTGGCGCAATCGCTGGGATTGTATATTGCTTTACTTCCAGCATGGGGAGATAAGTTCAATCTGTCTGGTGGGATCGGCCCGGAAATATTAGAACCGGACAATGCCTATGGCTATGGAAAATGGGTGGCAGAGCGATACAGTCATCATCCGCATCTGATCTGGGTGCTTGGTGGCGATCGTGCGCTGGAAACCGAGCGACATTATGATATTATCCGTCAGATGGCGCGGGGGATTCGTGAGGGCAGCACGGAGCAACGCTTGATGACCTTTCATCCGAAGGGAGGCGTCTCGTCATCTCGATATGTGCAGACTGAATCCTGGCTTGATTTGCACATGATTCAGTCCAGTCATGGTGCAGGAGTGCGCGATAATTATCGTCTGGTCGAGCATGATTATGCCTTAGAGCCTGTGCGTCCAACACTGGACGCTGAGCCGTGCTATGAGGATATTCCGATTGATTTTCATCCGGTAAATGGATATTTTGATGAAGCCGATGTGCGGCAGGCTGCCTATTATGCGGTATGTAGCGGAGCCTGCGGACATACGTATGGGCATCATTCGGTATGGTCGATGTATCGCGGGAGAGACGATGCAGCATGGGCAGATCACAGTGCTGGATTTTTCATTATGACCTGGCAGCAAGCGCTTGAACGTCCGGGTGCCCGGCAAATGCAGCATTTGCGCGCGTTAATGGAACGAGTTGATTTTACCGAAGCGAAGCCAGCACGTCATCTGCTAGAGCAAGCACTGGGTGGAGCAAATACCCCGGTTGCATGCTGTGGGAAAAGCTTCATGTTTATCTATTGTCCAACAGGACTGTATGTTAAAGTAAGATTAGGACAAATCGAAGGAGCTTCTCTAGAGGCGGTATGGTACTGTCCGCGTACAGGAACATATGATTATGCGGGCACGTTCAGTAATACCGGCAGTCGCCTATGGGAAGCGCCTTCAAGTGGTAGAGGGCAGGATTGGGTATTATGCCTGTTCAGCGATGAAGAGTATTCGCAGGCAGCGTATCGTTCTTCCCGAGCGTAAGCTTCTGCAAGCCCTGCACGGAACCTGAATCGAGGAGTGAGCGGAATGTACAATGTGATGATTGTCGAGGATGAGATGCTTGTGCGCATCGGCTTGAAAAACTCGGTCGATTGGAGTCGATTTGGCATGCAGGTCATTGCTGATATGCCAGATGGTCTGAGCGCACTGGAAACCTATAACAAGGATAAGCCGGATGTGGTGATCACCGATATTCGTATGCCGCGTATGGACGGCATGGAGTTGATCTCCCGTATTCGTGAACAGGATCGGCAGACGCGCATTGTCGTGCTGTCCTGTCTGGAGGAATTCGAGCTTGCCCGGCGTGCAATGTCACTCGGCGTATCTGGCTACATTCTCAAGCTCACGATGACCGAGGATGAGATTGCAACGACACTGAACAGTGTGCGTCATGAACTGGATGAACAGCGTCAGGATCGTCCAGCTCAGGCTACCGCTGATACGGCTACGGTTCCATCAGCAGGATTGGAGCTAGTTAAGGAAAAGGTACTCAAGGACTTCTTGCTGTATGGCATCTATTCGGCAGGCGAATTTGAGCAATTTGTTCGTCAGAGTGGGATGCGGCTTGCCCCGGCTAGATTAGCTGTCTGCGTCGTAGAGCTGGATCAGTATGCACGGCTGCGTGACAAATTCCGCGATGAGCATGGACATTTGATCAAGATGACCATTCTTAATATGCTGGATGAGATTACAACGACCTTCGAGCGTGGAGAAGGCTTTTATATTGACCGAACCCATTATTTATTATTACTCAGCTTTGAGGATATGCATTCCGAGCAACAGATTCGTCAGCAGCTTCGTCTAATTGCACAGCAGGTGCAGGAAGCTGTATATGGCTGTTTTGGCAGTACCGTATCTGTAGGAATTAGTAAAATTGATAGCGCATACAAAAATCTATCCTCGCTATACCATGAGGCACAGCACACGCTCCGTAATAAGCTGCTCACTGGTGGTGGGCTACTGCATGAGCCGGATGAACGACTCGATATGGCACCGCTGGAGCAGGTGCTGGAGCAGCTTCGCGATCATTCGCCCGTGAAGGCGCTATTATCTCCACTCAAGCAGGAGCGCTATGGAGATTATATTCGCTTGTTAACCGAGCGCTTGCACGAAGATCCAGCGACGATGCAGCCGTTATTGTTCCAATTTGTACAATGGATCAGCACGAGTCTATATGAGCAGCATCAGAATGAGAAGCTGCTGTTGCTTGATATTACAGCAGAGCTGGAGCAATGTGATACATTGCCGGATATGCTGGAACAGGTTCGGGAGTACTTTGTCCACGTAGCAGAATATGCGCATAGTTTGCTGCATATGAGTCATGAGATTGCTCGTGCGATCCAGTATATTAAGCAAAACTATGCGCAGAATATCAGCCTTCAGCAGGTCGCTGAGCATGTATCGCTAAGCTTTGGTTATTTGAGCAATCTGTTCAAAAAGGAGCTGCAAATTACATTCGTCGATTATCTCAATCGCTATCGCATCGAGCGTGCGAAGGAGCTACTCATCGGTACGAATATGAAATCCTACGATATCGCTGTACAGGTCGGCTTTTCGCCTGAATATACGTATTTTAGTAAAGTGTTCAAAAAAGTAACCGGGCTCAATCCGAATGAATATCGCCGACAATCGCTCAAGGGTGGCAATGCCGTTGATATTACGGGGGCGAAGCGCGAATGAAGCGATGGAGACGATCCGGTAAAACAGGGAATATTCAGCATCTTGGTACGCAGCTGATCGTCTACTTTATGGCGGTCAGCATTATTGTATTCTCACTGGCTACGTATTTTCTGTACACATTCATGCTGGGACTGATCAAGGAGCAAAATGAAAAGCTACTCTACCAGCAATTCCAGCAAAATGATCATAATATTCATAGCCTGATCAGCGATGTGGATCGCCTATCCAAGCTGTTTTTACTGGATAGTAATGTACAGAGCTACCTGCAAAATAATGATTACCGCACCCAGCTTGAAAATATCGAACTAAAAAAAGAGGTCTATGCACGAATCGCCAACTTTATTAGCAATTATAACTATATCCACTCGATCTATATGATCACCGACGATAATGGTGCACTGGGCGGAGACGCTACACGCACACTGGTGCATGAGGAAGCCGCATGGACAGCTAACTTTTTTCGGTCAAAGGGCTATGAGCAGGCAAAACAAGCTTTTCCCGGTCTGACGGTGACGGGTGGTATGACCGAGTCGTATTATAATCCCTATGTTAGCGGCGACAAGGATGATCGACTGATTAGCCTGATTCGCGGTGTAAGGGCATTGTATGAGCCGAACACGAATGCGACCGTAATTTTCAATCTGGATGAGCAATATCTGGCATCGACGTATTCCGCATCCCTCGATATGGCAGAAGGCAATGCATATATTATCAATGGGCAGGGGACGATTATCTCTGGTAGCAGTGCCGACGAAGTGGGCAAGCAGAGCCCTTACTTGCCTCCAGTCGGTGATCATTCGACCTTTGGCAGCTATGATACGGTGAAAAATGGCGATCCGATTCAGATCGTTTATTATAAGCTACAGGATGGAGACTGGTATATGCTGCGTGAAGTGCCGCTCGGGCTCTTTTCACAGCAGATCTTCTCGGTGCAGCGCATTATGGTGATTGTTTTCTGCGTGAGTATTTTGCTGATCTTTGGCATATCGTACTTTTTCCTGAAACGAATGATCCGGCCACTCAAGCTACTGGCACATAAGCTACGTGATATGAGTCAGGGCGAACTGGGAGTGACCTTTAACGATATTCCGAATAATGAATTCGGAACAGTAATGAGGCGATTCAACGAAATGTCACTTAGTATCGTCCAGCTACTACGGCGTAATAACGAGATTCAGGAGCAACGGCGAGAGCTGGAGATCGAAGCGCTACAGTATCAGATCAATCCCCATTTTCTATACAATACACTCAATATGATTCGCTGGATGGCAACGATGATCAAGGCAGAACAGATTGTAACGAGTGTGGTGGCGCTCGGAAATATGCTGCGTCCGATCTTCGCCAGCAAGGATAGCATGTGTACCCTGCGCGATGAACTGAGCTATCTGGAAAACTATATTAAAATTATCAATTTGCGCTTTAACAGTACGATCGAGTTCACGTTCGACATCGAGCCAGAGCTACTGGATTGCCGAATACCGCGCTTTATTTTACAGCCACTCGTTGAGAATTCCATTCAATCCGGTCGTCAGGATGGGGAAGGGATCGAGATTAGTATTGAAGCGTATGAGGATGGGCGAGACTTATGGTTATCGGTCGTCGATTCTGGCAGTGGATTTACGAATGAACTGCGTGAGCAGCTGAATCGGCAGCTTGCCGCAGGAGGGAGAACGGACAGTCAGAGTATTGGGCACGGAAGCGGGGCGGATCGATATCAGAATGAATCTAGCCTTGATGCAGATGAAGTAGACGCTGCCCAACGCTCAGCACCATTCAGTCAAAATGACCTCCGCAATTCTGCCGGCAGCTCTAATTACTCTACTGGAAGCGCAGAATATATAAGCAATCCAAGTAACGCAGGCACCTCAGTTCACTCAAGTAACCCAAGTAACGCAGGTGTCTCAGGTAACTCAAGCAACCCAAGCAACCCAAGCAACCCAAGTACGTCTAATCCCACTATGAGCACTAGTGGAGGTAGCGGAGTGGGGCTTTACAATATCAATAAACGCATTCAGCTGTATTTTGGAGAGCCGTATGGAGTGACGATTCCGCAGGTACCACATGGTGCAGAGGTCACGATTCGTTTGCCACGATTGGTGGATGAAGCGTCGACTCCACTGCGTAAGACGGATGGAGTCAGCGGCGTACAGTAGTCGTCGATTGTTTTTAGATTTCAAGCTGTTGCTATTCCATCAAGCGCTGTTCACTCATTCATTTGCGTATGCGTATCAGCATGGTACAATGCAAGCATACGATGTGCTGGACGGATTACCTATAACGAATCTGTCTGCCGACTACGACAAATGGAGGTCATTGTGATGCTACTCTGGAACGGAAAGCTGGTCGAAGAAGAACAGGTACGTGTATCTTATCGAGATCGTGGATATTATTTTGGTGATGGCATCTATGAAGTATTCCGCTTGTACAACGGCATACTATTTGAAAAGGAAGCCCATCTGGATCGCTTGTATAACAGCTTGCGCGAGATCAAGATCGAGCTTCCATGGAGCCGCGAGCAACTGAGCGGTATGGTGGATGAGCTGGCTGCTACACTCGGTCAGCAGGATGGCATTCTGTATATTCAGTTCACCCGTGGTGAGGCTAAGCGTGCCCACATTTTCCCTGAAGTATGCGAAGCGGTGATGTTGGGCTATTGCGAGCCACTGGTACGTCCAGCTGATTCGATCGAAAATGGGATTGAAGCGATCACACTTGAGGATATTCGCTGGCTACGTTGCCACATCAAATCACTGAATCTGCTAGCGAATACGCTTGCCAAGCAGGAGGCAGTGGAAGCAGGTGCGAAGGAAGCGATTCTAATTCGTAGTGATGATACGGTTACAGAATGCACCGCATCCAATCTACTGATCGTGAAGGATGGTGTCATCTATACACATCCGAATGGCAATCTGATTCTAGATGGAATTACCAAGCAGGTGGTGAAGCGTCTTGCTCACCAGCTAGATATTCCTTATGTTGAGCAGGCTTTTAGCAAGCAGCAGCTAATGGACGCAGATGAGGTGTTTTTAACGAGTACGACGATGGAAGCAACACCGATTATTAGCATTGATGGTCGCCCGGTAGGCACAGGTACCCCGGGTGTAGTGACGCGGCGCTTGCAGGTCGCTTATGTAGAGCTGGTGGAGCAGTTGGTGCGGCAGAGGAGTTCGTCTGTGAGTTGAAGGTTGAAATTTAATAAATTAGCACAGAATCGAAGGATCATTCATTGATGAGTGATCCTTTTTATTATGGACTTCCAACAGATTGTTCAACCTCATCTGTAGATCGTTCAACTCCACGCCACGTTTTTTCGTCGCTTGCACAGCATCTGTAGATTGTTCAGTTTTTTTGGAAGATCGTTCATTCAGTACCGATTGACCGCATATTACACTAAATACAAGCTCAAGCAAAAAGCTATATCCCGCAGCACCGCTTCATTCGTACTAGTGTAGCTAGCTCCTGTACTCAATAGCAAGCAGGAGAGCACTGCATGAAAAGAAGCATCAACACATCGTTGCCCGATTATAGCTTGGTTGCCCGACATCAACAGGTTCAAGCATTCTGTATATTCAAAGGAGGTTCCGCTGTGGAGATCACGTACAAGAAAGGGGAAGTTGCCCGAACCCGTAAGCGCAGGGTGAATGCAGACGGAATCAAGCTACTGCTGATGACGTTACCCTTTATCATTTTTGTAATCGCTTTCAGTTATGTGCCGCTATTCGGCTGGGTATATGCTTTCTTTGATTATCGTCCTGGTATCCCGCTCAGTCAGACGACATTTGTAGGGCTGGAGCATTTCCGAGAGATGCTACATGACCGCGATATGCTTCGTGTCATGATCAACACACTGGCACTTAGCTTACTCTCCATTGTGGCAGCTCCGTTACCTTTGCTGCTCGCGATCATGATCTCGGAAGTACGCAGTGGCTTTTTTAAACGCCTGATCCAGACGACAACCACATTGCCTAACTATATTAGCTGGATCATCGTATTCTCACTCGCATTCAGCATGTTCAGCTCCGAAGGCGCGATCAATACGATCATTGCTCGTCTCGGACTGAGCGATACACCGCTCAATGTGCTTGGCAATGCCGATCATGTATGGATGGTGCAGACGCTGTTATTAATCTGGAAAACGATCGGCTGGAACGCGATCATTTATCTGGCAGCTATCGTCGGCATTGATGGTGAACAATATGATGCGGCAAAAATTGACGGTGCGGGTCGTATTCGCAGCATTCTGTATATTACGATTCCGAATATCATGCCTACCTTTATCGTGTTGCTGCTACTTGCGGTAAGTAATCTGCTATCCGCAGGCTTTGAGCAATATCTGGTGTTCAATAATATTATGGTCGCAGATAAGATCGAAGTGCTCGATCTGTATGTATATCGTCTCGGTCTGGTCACGAATGACTATCCATATTCAACAGCGGTCGGTATGTTCAAGTCAGTGATCAGTATCATTCTGTTGTTCATGATCAATAGCCTATCCAAGAAAGTACGCGGCGAGAGCATCATCTAAGCGATGCTCTGCCGGATAAGGAGGAAGTAAGCTATGGGCAAAGCACTAAGCATGCAAAGGGAGCGTATACGTAAGCCGATTCAATGGTCAGACCTGCTATTTAACATCGTAAACTATACATTGCTATCCTTACTGCTAGTCGTGACGATCTATCCGTTTTACTACATTTTTATCTATTCGATCAGTGATTCATTTCAAGCGCAAAGTGGCGTATTTCTATGGCCTGCTGGCTTCTCTTTAGAAAGTTATAAGGCAACGCTACAGCTGAATGGCTTGCAGGATGCCGCGATTGTATCCGTGCTACGGACAATCGTCGGTACGCTGTTAACCGTACTATGCTGTTCGTTCTTTGCTTATTTGATCACAAAAAAAGAAATGCCAATGCGGCGCCTTATTTATCGCTTTGTGCTCGTTACGATGTACTTCAATGCTGGATTTATCCCATGGTATTTGACGATGAAGGCATACGGGCTGCAAAATAATTTTCTGCTATATGTATTGCCAACCGCGCTCAGTGGCTTTAACATCATTTTGATTAAGACCTTTATTGAGCAGCTTCCACCAGCGCTGGAGGAATCGGCGCGTATCGATGGTGCAGGCTACTGGACGACCTTTACACGCATTATTTTCCCATTGTCTACACCGATTATTGCGACGATTGCGGTCTTCTCCGCAGTTGGACAATGGAATACCTGGTTCGATAACTTCTTTCTCGTCGAGAATCCGAATCTACAAACGCTACAGCTCGTACTGTATAACTTCCTCAATCAGTCCAACAGTATATCCAGTATGAGCGCTGCGGAGATGACAAATTCTGCTGAGGTGCGAACGATGACACCGCAATCGATCCAAATGACGATCACCATGCTGGTCACATTACCTATCGTTGTCGTTTATCCAATGCTGCAACGTTTCTTTGTTAAAGGTATTATGATGGGTGCAGTCAAAGGATAACGAACGCTGGAAAGAGTACTCATCGCTCGGTAGGATCATTTTAGCTTAATCCTCATTCTCTTCTGTTCATTCTAAGGCTTGTTTGGATAGAGGGGAGGAGGACTAGTTAAAGTGAGGCTGGAAGATTACAACGACACGCATAATTCGCAAATACGTCCCATGCACTACGAATACTTACATTACATGAACGTCCATATTAAAGGAGGCAATTCCATGCAAAAACGAAGCAAAGCCCGTGCCGTAGCCGGACTCATGCTCTCATTTATGATAACGCTTACAGCTTGTTCTGGTGGAGCAACAGGTACAGATAGCGGTGCAAGTCAGGCAGGCACAAAGGATGCGAACGGGATCGTTACACTGCGTGTACTGGTGAATGAAACAGGAACGAGCTGGAACACCTACCCAGATAGCAAAATTGCCAAAGCCATTGAAGACAAGATCGGCGTAAAGATCGAATACGTGGAAGCTGATGCTAATAAAATGAACGTCTTACTCGCCGGTGGTGATCTGCCAGATATCGTACGCGCCGATCCGACTCAATACGGTAAGCAGTTGATCGATGGCAATCTGATTATCCCGATGGATGATTTGATGGATAAATACGGTAAAGACGTAGAGAAGACGATCCCAACCGTAGTCGATTATAGCCGTAAAAATTGGAGCGAAGGACAGAACAAGCTCTATTTCCTGCCACCCCAGGTACAGGCTGACCCAAGCCCAGTCTATCCGAATCTGACGATCGGCCCAACCATCCGCTGGGACTACTACAAGGAAATTGGCACACCACCGATTGAAAATCCAGATGATCTGTTAAATGTATTACAGCAGATTAGTGCCAAGCATCCAACAACCGATGAGGGCAAAAAGATATATGGCGTATCGATGTGGCAGGACTGGGGCTTATGGCCGTATATCATTCCATTCACTTGGGCGACAGGCCAGCAAGCAAGCGGAAGCTCCGACTTATTTGCCAAGCCACTCGGTGAGCATCGTCTGATTAATGTACTGACTGATGAGAATTCGAACTACTGGGTAGCGATGAATTTTTACAACAAAGCGTATCGCATGGGACTGCTTGATCCCGACGCATTAACGATGAAAAACAATGACTACATGGCAAAAGCAACAGCCGGTCAATTCATCCTCGGCCCGGCAACATGGGCAATGGGTGATTTTAATGCCAAGTATGCGAAGGATGGCAAAGGCTTTATGGTCATCCCGGCAGGTAAACAGGCATGGAGTGGCGGCGTGCGTCCTGTAGGCTGGTCAGACAAAAGCTATGCGATTTCTAAAAGCTCCAAATATCCAGAAAAAGCAATGGAATTCCTAAACTATATTCATTCCTATGAAGGTGCGCGTACGATGTATAGCGGCATCGAGGGTGAGAACTGGAAGGTAGAAAATGGCAAGCCACAGCTGACCAAAGAAACGATTGATATGAAGGTAAATGGTGGCGATGCATGGGAGCGTAGTGGTATTGCGTTGGATCAGAACCTGATCGGTCTGGGTGGCAGTGTCATCGATCCGAACAATGACACACCAGTCAATCTGTTCTCCACCGAGGAAGCGATGGCTGCTAGCTCAACCACACTGGAGAAGGATTTCAGTAAGCATTATAACGCAACCTATCCAGGCGAAGTGTTCTCCAAGCTCGTACAGGAGGGCAAGCTACAGGATGATAATACCCCATTGAAAAAGCTGTCTCCTGAGCAGATTATTAAGGAAAACACAGTCGTACTTCCTGTATTGCCAGACGATCTGCTCAAGCAGGAAACACAGCTAAAAGAGTTGGCCGCACGTACCGCAGCAACGATGATTCTGTCCAAGTCAGATGAAGACTTTGCTGCTGCCAAAGCCAAAGCTATTGATTCATTCAAGCAAGCCGGCGCAGACAAGCTGACCGAGTATATGACAACTGCCTATGCCAAGTCATTGCAGGATGCGGGTTTGCAGTAAGAGTAACTCAGCCAGCCTTATTATGAATTAGCAAAATAAGTAGCGTAAGACTCAGACACTCCATTGTCTGAGTCTTGCTTTATTTTCCGGATATATTATAAGTCTGTTAGTATTATAGTATGGAGGTGTTTTAAATGACGGTAGGAGCTATATTCGGTGTAGGGATAACGTCAATTATTGTAAGCGCACTAGCCTATTTAGTAGGGATTTCACTGAAAAGAAGTAGATTGTCTTATTTGATTGCCTTGGTTTTGACTTTGAAGATTGCGCTAATAAATGGCGAACTATTCTTATTTTTAAGTGTACCCATTAGCCTGATTTTTATATTTGCAATAGATAGAGTATTTGGCAATAAAAAAAGCATTCTGATATTTTATATTTAATTTATCATTATGTATAATTTGTAATGAAAGGATGGAAGAGTAAACTGATGAGTGAAAGGAGGAGAATCTCATTTTGAAAAAAATATTGCTTCTGTTGGTTGCTTTACTAGCTTTTTTTCAAGTATTTGACGGCGAAGCTTACCTGCATATTAACTCAAAGCTCGTTGCCATGATCATGATCGTATTCATGGCTATCGTTTTAATCTTAGAATTCAAACAAAATAAGAGCATACAAAATAAAAACTGACCCTGTAGACTACAGCCATTTCACGATATGAAAATGTACTATACCTGGGTAAGCAGATAGGTTCCTAATGGAGTAAGATTAACCGAAACACCAAAATACTTAGCTTTCAGATATACATCTAGATGAATTGCATCGTTATCTTCATAAGTAAAAATAAAATGCACCCACAATATGAACACTAGATACCTTTTGCGGTAGGCTAATGATCATTTATGGGTGCATTTTATATGATTATATTCATGGATTGTAGGTACTGTTGTATACCATAACCACCATTTCCAAAGCGTTAACGCCGACTACCTGGACGCGATGTATACAATACCTTGTGACTCGTTTTCCCACCATTTGCGCGTGGGGCAGGTTGAGCCGCTGCTACCGGAGTAGGGAATGCTTCGCGGAAGGTACCCATGCAGCCATCGCATAATCTACCCTGACGAATTGGCTTTTGACAGCATTCGCATGGAAACGTTAGATTTACATAGTTGTGCGAGAATTTGCCTGCTTGTATGAAGCGATACAGCTCCTGCATGCCGATCCCAGAAGCCTTACTCAGCTCTTCCGTTGTGCTTTTCGGATAACGCCACAGGTGATCGAGACAGCGATTCATCGCACCATCCAGCTCATCTCGGCATCCATTACACATATTACGTAGATTTTTTTGATATACAGAACCGCAACGCGGACAATAATCGACCATCAAACTCATCAGGATCACCTCTTTCATCTATCGTACAGATCAATTGTATTTATCAAAAACAAGTATACAGAGCGAAATACTAGAATTAATACGAGCAACAATGTGATGCTAAGAAGACACTCTGAATATGAATAACTAGAGTCATCTTATAGGACGACCAACAATATAAAGTATCATTAGGAAGAATATTACTTCTAAGTCATAACTTCTTCGTGGGTATATAATACTACTTTAGGACTAATGGCGCAAGTAATATTACACGTAATATTCATATTATTTATAAAATTTTAGCTTTATCAACGTTATAGCTAATATTCGACAATTATAAGCAGGTAAAATAGTACTATTAACTCGATTAGCTAATAGAAGAGTAGGCTTGCAGAAATGATTCTTAATCTATCATTACAGGGATATTTCAACATTTTCTATATCATCATGGCACGTCACATGCTAGTGCATCGTATATATGAAGTTTGCATATATTCCGGACATTTCCAATGAACATAAGCTTGCTCTATAAATGAGAAACTTCCTTGCCATTATATAAACAGCTGATTGGTAATTAATCACCCTTTTATTTCCAATTGTCAATACATTAAAAACGTCACCTGTTTCATTTTTAAACGAGCAACAAATCAAGCAATATCAACTAATCTCTATATGATCTAAAAATAAACATACAAAAAGATCGCAAACCCGCTATATCCAATCCGATAACGGGTCGCGATCTTATTTATCATTTTCAGCTATTCCGCTTCTGAATCGATGTACTTCTCAACCGATAGCCGTACAGATTTCTACAAAGTGACCATCTGGATCGGTTACATAGGCAACGGTTTGTCCCCATGGCTTGGTTTCTGGCTCGCGAACGACGCGTACCCCCTGCTGACGAAGCTGATCCAGCGTGCCGGGCACATCCTCCGTTACAAAACCAATCTCAAACGTACTAGCTGAAGGTACATCTGTCGTCAATCCGAGATCCAGTAACTCATTCACTGACTTCCGTGTATTCACCGCGAGTGTGGTAGCACCCGTCTCAAATTCAACATACGTATCCACCTGCATCTTAATCGGTAATCCTAGCAGATCGCGATAAAAGTGTAGCGAAGCCTCCAGATCATTCACATACAAAATCAAATATTTCATATTCAAGTTCATACTTATCCACTCCTAATTAATGTGTTTTCGTTGCCTGGCTGCATCGTTTCCTACTCTATAGCTAGACAAAGACGTTGTACAAGCAATACGTTACAAGGCTCTCTTACTATACGATATCCTTACGGACGGTATCTTGGAAAAATCGGACAACTCCAAGCACTTCCTAACGTTGAAGCAGTTGCCCCGGCGGTAAGCCATAATACCGATTAAAGGCAAGATTCAGATGCGATTGATCATAATAACCAAAACGAACAGCCAGCTCACTAAGCGTCAGTGACTGCGGAATGACCTCTGCTATACCAGTGCTTGATGAATGAGAAGTAAAGGCACCAGAAGGGGAGGATGCATCCATCGCTACAGAATACGCATCATTCATTTGCAAATGCCGTAGTACAGCTTGAAATCGCATCATATCCGACCATTCCTTCGGGGATACACCCAGCTCCTGCTGGAACAGCCGCCGTAATGTACGATCGCTATAATGGCTCTGCTGGGCCAGATCGCGAACGGTCAGGCGACCTTGTTCAGTGTAAATATAATGAACAAGCTGACGCAAACGAGCTGTGTCGTTATCCTCTTGCTCCTGTACTAGCATCCATAACCAGCGCTCCGTGCGCTCAATGCGCTCCTGCATATGAGCTGCGGTAACGACATCCTCCGTCATCGGCGCTGCCTGCGCCCCCAGCCATTGCTCCAGCGTTACATGCGTGCCAGCCAGCGATGAGCCTGCATAACCGAGCAATCCTCTTACCTCACTTGCATACAGACGAATACCGAAAAATGCCATCGATTCCGTCAGCTCCATCACTTCATAGGAGCGCATCAGCGAAGCTAGAAACGCACTACGATGGTCAACAGCATACAGATCAAAAATGATATCAATACAGCCATCCGGTACAATGCGATGCCACTGAGACTTCTCCCCAGGTTTCATCACGGAGCTCCAATAACAGCATACGATATGCTTTAAACGCGGAGCAGGCGCATATTCTACATACTGATAATGCTCATGCAATAGTCCTCGCTCCAGCATCGGCGGCTGCACCGGTTGAAATCGACGCATACACATCGCTCTCCTTATATGGTTCTATTCCTTCTTTCCAACATACCATAATCCTCAATTGTTGATCATATAAATAATTTGTTAATATCATATTGATTATATCAAGAGATAGTGCTATGATAATGCCAATCAAAGATATTATCAAATTGTTAATAACATATAAAGGAGCTGACAGATAATGTTCGGATTGCGCTTCGCCAAATTCCAGCCAAGTGATTATGTGATGAAGATCAAGAACGGAAAAATTGTAAAAGAGGGTGTCGGACTTTCGTTTTACTACTATGAGCCAACGACCTCCGTCGTGGTCGTGCCGGTATCCTCGATCGATGTACCGTTCATGTTTGAAGAGATTACAAGCGATTATCAGACCGTGACCGTACAGGGACAGGTCACATATCGAATTATCGACTATCGCCAGACGACAAGTATTCTGAATTACACGTACAATTTGAAGAAAAATCGCTATCTATCTGACGACCCGGAAAAGCTATCGCAACGCGTCATTCATATTGTGCAGGTGCTAATGAAGCAACGCATTGAACAGCTACCGCTACGTGAAGCGATCCAATCGGGTGAATCGCTCGTACGCCAGATCAGCGCACAGATTCAGAGCAACCCGGAGCTGCAAAAGCTAGGGATCGAGATTATGGGCTTATCAATCCTCGCCATCTTACCCAACAAGGAAACGATGAGAGCACTAGAAGCGCAGGCACGCGAGCAGATTCTACGTAGCGCAGACGAAGCGCTATATGAACGTCGCAACGCTTCGATTGAGCAGGAGCGTAAAGTACGTGAAAACGAACTGAACACCGAGATCGCCGTCGAAACGAAAAAGCGTCAAATCCGCGAAACCCAGCTTGAAGCCGAGCGCTCGGTCAAAATCAAGCAAAATGAGATGGAGGAAGAGCAATTGCGCTTTGACACGGAGCTGGAGGAGCGCAAAAGCCAGCTGATCGAGCTGACCGTTGCGAACGACAAGGCGCAGGCAGATGCACGCGCGTACGAAATGTCGGCTGTAATGCAATCGCTTGAAGGTGTACAGCCACATGTACTGCAAGCGATGGCGAGCATGGGAATGAAGCCAGATCAATTGATCGCGATGGCATTCCAGGGCATTGCTGAAAATGCGGGTCGTATCGGTCAGCTCAATATTTCGCCTGATCTGTTGCAAGGACTGCTGCATGAGCAAAATGGTCAGGCTGGACGAGGAGGCAGAGAGCGATGAGCCGCAGACTGACAGAAAATAAGCTCATTCTCGTGAAGCGCCGAACACGTCTACAGGAGCTGGTGGTACGATATAATACGGTGCAGCAGGCACAATTTTATATCGAGCGTATGGGTGCTGATTTTAGCGACTATGTGCAGGAGGATCAGCAGTATCAACAAGCGCTGGAGCTGACATTGTTTCAGCTTCAGCAGCTTGGACGCGTACAGCTGCTCGACCGAGAGCATGTACCCAGCTTTATTTTCGGCCCTGATGATGTGGTAGTCGTGCTGGGACAGGATGGGCTCGTTGCCAATACGATGAAATATGCGACTGGATTACCGCTTATCGGTGTTAATCCAGACCCGCGAAGATGGGATGGTGTATTGCTGCCGTTTGAAGTGAAGGATCTGAGTCTGCTCGTGCCGGATGTATTTGCACGCAAGCGGCAGATGCGCGATGTGCGTCTGGCATGTGCTACGCTCAATGATGGTCAGGTGCTATACGGGGTTAATGATTTATTTATCGGACGAAAAACGCATGTCTCTGCTCGTTATGAGCTCAGCTACAGCGGAAGAAGTGAACAGCAATCCTCCAGTGGCATTATCATCTCCACCGGCATGGGTGCAACAGGCTGGCTCAAAAGTGTACTGACCGGAGCTGCGGGTATTGTGAGTCTGGCTGGAGGCAGTGAAGCAAGACAGTCGCTCCCTGATCTGAGCGCTTCCTTTGACTGGAACGCACCGTATTTGTATTACAGTGTGCGTGAACCCTTCCCAAGCCGTATGACATCGACGGAGTTGGTGTTTGGCAAGATCGATGGTGAGCCGCTGCGAATTGTATCGCAAATGCCTGAAGAAGGAGTTATTTTCAGCGATGGGGTAGAGAGTGACTATGTCGAGTTTAATTCCGGTATTAGCGCCACGATTGGCATTGCACAGCAAAGAGCGCATCTGGTTATCTGATGCGCTCTTTGTCATCTGTTCTAAGGTAAAGCTCTCGTTAAGCAAGGCTGTTCATGAATGAACTTATGGCTGAGATTATTTGATCCGAATGATTCGCACATCCTCATAGGCTGCGGCATCACGTGGCTTGACGACCAGCTGGAGTGAATCGGGATTATCAAGCAGATTGCTATAAAATACATGCTCAAATGTATACGGATTCTCGCTAATAAGTCGGCTACCGATTGGGCGCAGCGTAACCGATTCTTCTCCCTTTTCGGAAATGATGCCTTGCGGAATGAGCCAGAGCTGCTTGGCAAGGTCACCGGATACCTTCTCATCGGCAGTGAAGCGTACGCGCATTTCCAATGGAGAAATCTCTACACGAGATAACGTGATCGTATGGGCGCTCCAGGTTATCGTTCGATTCGGATAAATAATTTCAGTTTGTTGACGCTGAAAATGAGGTGCCAGCGAAATATGCAGCAGCAGTGTAGGCGAATAATGCACCTGGCTGGCATTGGCCGCAGCGACGCCGCTGGCTGTGCGATCATTGGACGACATGATCTGGAACTGAGCTGCAATTTCACGTGGAAAGGGCTGCTTTTGATTCAATCGGACAGTTGCTGTGCCATAGTATTGCTTGGGATTCTGATCATCTGGAGAACCATTCAGACGAGCCGGAGAGTTGCTAAGCAGCTTGCCTGTGGCCACATTACGTAGCTTCACACTGCTAAGTCCGGGGATAGTGGAATCACGATCCGTGTGTGCTGTGTAGAGTAGAATCAACCGATTTTCGTCTGCGGTGACAGCATTGATGGTTAATCGATAACCATTTTGCTCAGCGCTTTTGTTAATCTTTTGAATATAATCATGCTCGATGGCGGAGGTTAGGCTTTGATTGCCAATCTGCTCGCTCTGATAAACACGAAACGGCTCTAGCTCGCCCCAGCTTGCTTCGGTAGAATGCGTGCCGATCAATGGCTTCAGCCAGGTCGTTGTCACTAAAATACAAATGACAATAAAGGTTGATACTGCTACGACGAGAAGTCGTGTATCGAATAAATGGCGCAACCCTGCCCAGAAGGAGCGATGATTGGCAGGAACAGCCGAGTTCTCGACTGCGACAGGAAGGGTAGGCGGGGAAGACTGTGTAAGATGCATCGGCTTGGCATCTGGCGTTGTCGGCTGCTTGTCATGCTCGTTCATCTTCAGTCCTCCTTTCAGATGGTTGATCATGTCCTATAACAAAAACAATGATTTACCTCCATTGTACCTTGTTTTAGATCATAAATTCCAGCCAATCGTGACAAATGTATAGATTTGTTCCTGGGCTGCAAAAGGCGTTCACCTGCGTAACTGAAATACGCAAATGAACGCCTTATCGGATCATCTATTAAAGCAATTATTGAATCATGGAAAGTATGCTTAGACTTTAAATTGACTTACCTGTGCTTGAAGCTGCTCTGCTGTTTTCGCTAGTGAAGTAGAAGAGGTTGTGATCTCTTCCATCGAAGCCAGCTGCTCCTCGGTTGCAGCTGATACATTCATCGTACCTGCTGATGTTTCTTCAGTAATGCGAGCGATCTCTTCGGCAAAACGCATCAGCTCTTCTGTGCTTGCAGACATTTGCTCTGCACCCGCAGATACTTCCTCGATATCACCAGCTACCTGATTAACAGCAGACAGAATACCTTCAAATGCAGTACCCGCCACCGATACAGATTCAATTCCTTTGCTAACCTCTTGTGTGTTTACTTCTACTGCTTGAATCGCACGATACGTTTCCTTTTGAATCGTTGTGACCAGATCGGTAATCTGACGAGCAGAATCAGCCGATTGCTCAGCCAGCTTACGAACTTCATCCGCAACGACTGCAAAGCCGCGTCCTGCATCGCCAGCACGTGCTGCTTCGATCGCTGCATTCAGCGCCAGCAGATTCGTTTGCGAGGAGATACCTGTAATTACATCGGTAATGTTACCGATCGTCTGGGAACGCTCACCCAGCTCCTGTACGATTTGGGACAGGGAAGACATGGAGCCTTGAATCGAATCCATCTGTGCTACCGCTGTACGAATTGCCTGATTACCATCTGCTGACTTGGAAGCAGCTTCTACGGCAGAACCGGATACCGTTTGTGCACGAACCGCGATCTGCTCGACGCCGATGGACATTTCCTTCATTGCTTGCGAAGAACGACTTGTCAGTTCGACCTGACGGTTTGTTCCTTCCGCAACTTCTTGAATAGTTTCTGCAATCTGACGGGAAGCGTCTGTGTTCTGCTCACTGCTCGCTGTCAATTCCTCAGAGGAAGCAGCGATCGTCTCGGACGTTGTAGCTACCGATTCGATCAGGCTACGCAGATTGCCAGTCATGGTGTTAAATGCATTTGCCAGCATACCAACCTCATCACGATTTTTGATCTGGATCATTTCACCTGTCAGATCGCCACCAGCAATGCGTTCAGCCGATGCTTGCAGACGTTTAACGGGTCTGGAGATGAGTGCAGAGATGAAGAAAGCAATAGCAAGACCTGCCAGAATAGCGATGATGGAGATCACAATGACATTAAAGATTGTTTTCTCGCTAAGTTCAGTTGCAGATGCTGTAGAAGCAGTAGCATTTTTATTTTCGAGATCGATTAATTGAGAGAGAGTTGTGTTAGCTGTATACCATGATGGATAGGCTTTGCTATGAAGTGTACTCAGCTCAATCAGCTGATTTTCTTGGCCAGCAGTAATCATAGCTGGAATTAGAGGAAGATATTCGCTATAACTTTTGTCGAATCTTTCGTATAATTCCATTTCCTCTTGTGTTTGCATTAATTGCTTGAGTTTTGGACGCTCGCCTTCGATTTTTTGGAGTAATGCATCCAAGCTTTCCTGAAAGCTTTTTACCTGAGAAGGATTACGCTCTACGCCAACACTTAGCATCAACCGCTCGACATCGGATACATCGCCGTTCATAATACCGAGCAGTGTTACACTAGGCATTGCCTTTTTATCAATGACATCGATTTGCTTGCCCATCCCATTAATACCATAAATACTAAGCGCCGAAATCGCAATCAGCAAAAGGATAACAGCTGCAAATCCAGAGATTAATTTCATCTGAATAGTAAGTTTCATAGTTTCACTCTCCACTAGTCAATTGGTTACTTGTTACGTCATATATATATATCGTCCAAGTTGACAAAAATTTTACAGCCAAAATTACAATTTATTGGTTCTAAATGCCTATACGAGAATTATCAGTAAACATAATTCGATATTAAATTCAATTATTAATTTGATTGAACGTTGTTATAAGAAATTTTAAAAAGAAAATAATTTCGCTATATATATATTATGATGCAAAAAAAATAAATTAATATCGAAATTTGTCGTTTTTGTTATCGGTTTTTACACAGTTAAATCTAGATATAGTCGTTTTACAGTGAAAATGCTGGAATCTTGCTTATACCACAAAGGATCATTGAATTGCTTGTCGACAAACGGTATGATCGAGAAAGAAGCGTACTAACTATAGCTTGAGAGATGAGGAGTGTATACGATGCGGCATCATCAATGGGCATACGTACCGCCAATGGGCTGGAATAGCTGGGACTGCTATGGGGCTGCGGTACGTGAAGAAGAGATTAGAGCAAATGCAGAATATATGGCAAATCATCTCAGGGAGTATGGATGGGAGTACATTGTGGTGGATATTCAGTGGTATGAACCGGAAGCGGTATCATCCGCATACCGTCCATTCGTTTCTCTTGATATGGACGAGTATTCCAGACTGATTCCAGCAACGAACCGTTTTCCGTCCGCAGCCGAGGGGAAAGGCTTTAAGCCGCTTGCGGATTATGTGCATTCGCTCGGACTGAGCTTTGGCATTCATATCATGCGTGGCATTCCGCGTCAGGCGGTGCATGCGGATACGCCGATCAAAGGAACCTCAGTAACGGCGCGTCAGGTTGCGCATACGAACTCGATTTGTCCATGGAATACCGATATGTACGGAGTGGATGCGTCGAAAGAGGGCGCGCAGGAATATTATAATTCTCTATTTGATCTGTATGCAGAATGGGGAGTCGATTTTGTCAAAGTCGATGATATTGCGGCCTCACGTTTATATGATACGCATCTCGCAGAGATGGAGCTGATTCGTAATGCGATCGATCAGTGTGGTCGTGCCATGGTATTAAGCCTGTCTCCAGGGCCTGCACCGCTCGGGTATCATGAAGCGTTCCGGGCAAACGCGAATATGTGGCGCATTACAGATGATTTCTGGGATCAATGGGAACTGCTATATGAGATGTTCGAGCGCTGTGAGCAATGGGCGCAGTTTGTCGAAGTGGGGAGCTGGCCAGACTGTGATATGCTGCCACTCGGTCATATCGGTATTCGTTCCGTTGACGGTGGTGGAAGCGATCGCTGGACACGCTTTACCGAGGATGAACAGACGACGATGATGACGCTATGGTCAATCTTCCGTTCTCCGCTCATGTTTGGTGGCGAGCTGCGTGATAACGATGCATGGACAATGTCGCTATTGACGAACGATGAGGTGCTGGAGGCGAATCGCTCCGGTCATTATGCGCGTCAGGTGTACAGGGATGAGTATGATCGAATCGTCTGGACATCAGAGAATAGCAGAACTGGAGACCATTATGTTGCGCTGTTCAATGCAAGTGATGATCCAGCGCTGGTGCGTGTTAGTCTAGAGCAGCTAGGCTTGTCTGGTACATTCCGCCTGCGCAATCTATGGGAACGCGCAGAAGCAGGTATGGTGAATTATGATATCGATGTGAAGGTTCCAGCACATGGCGCGAGGTTTTATAAGCTGAGTCGGATGGATTATGAGGATGTTATTGTGCGTATGTAGATGTCTAGAAACTATACAAAATAAAAGCATGACAAATAAAAGAGTAGAGCGCATTACGCGTTCTACTCTTTTACGTATAGCTTTATATAGTATGTTTAATCTATTCATGATCAAGCGATCATGTCATATTCAATCAAGCCATAGTCGGCACAGATGCAGGCGCACCTAAGCGTCCCAACGCACTGTAATGATTCTTAATCCAAGCCAGCGCCAGCGTACCCTCACCAGCATGGATACCAGCTACCGGAATAAACGAAGCGATCTCGATCCGCAGTAACGGAGCCATATGCAGAATCTCTTCCTTCAGCTTGAATGCGCCTTCCATATTGTTCGCATGCATAATGCATACATCACGTACATGCTCCATATCTTTTTTTAGCACATCCAGTAGTTTCAGTCGTGCCTTCTTCATCGTACGAATCTTATCCTCGACAATAACCTTCCCCTCTTGAAAGCGGAGCAGTAAATGAATCGACAAGAGATTGCTAATCACAAGCTGTGTACCGGATACGCGTCCACTGCGATGCAGCTGGGATAGACTTGCCGGAATCATGTAAAAGCTCATATCGTTGATCATACCTTGAATCCGGTCGCGAATCTCCAGCGCGCTCATGCCTTCGCGGTAGTACAGAATCCCTTGCAGGATCATCTCGCGTAGTGGGAATGCGCCAATCTTGGAATCTATGCCGATAATCGGCGTTTCTGCGATCTCAGCTGCTTGCAGGGAAGAGTGATACGTTCCGCTCAGCTCAGACGAGCAGTGGATCACAATAATATCATCATAATGCCCTTTCAGGCTCTCATATAAACGAATAAATTCGCCAATCGGCGGCTGTGAGCTGCTTACCTTCTCATGCTCACGCATTTTCTCATAAAATTGCTCGGATGTAATATCGACATTTTCACGATAAACCTCGTCTCCAGCAATCAGGCAAAGTGGCACAACATACACATCGTGCTCACGAGCAAAATCGGCATCCAACATGGCAGTGCTATCTGTTACCCAGGCGATTGTTCTCATTCAGATCACTACTTTCATTCAAAGGTTTCAGCAATGCCTTGAAATATGCAGTGTAGCGCGCCATCTCAAACATTGTGAGCATATGGTATTTTGCAATGATGTGTAGTCTAAGAAGTTAAGACAAAATAGACATATGTACTTCATAACTTTATCATGTAGTTATTATAACTAGATGTGATGTTGATTACAAACTTTAAATGTTGTTACGAAAACGAAATGTTTTTCGTTTCAGCTTCTTTTCGGTATAATAGTAAAATAGTCATTTATAGCAGCAGAGCGTTCACCATTTCGACATGAATATAGACATAAGCTCATTGGAACGTTCGGGTTACATACTCCATATTCTCATTAGCAGTATGACAGGCAATAACCAATATAGTAGCAATGGAAGGAGATACAAGAGATGGAACCGCAATATCCACTGCTCGACCAGCTTAAAGAATGGGGCGAGGGTAAGGTCGCGTATCGCTTTCCGCGCTGGGAACAGCTTCCGATGATCGGCATTTATATGGATCAGCTCGTCGCCTGGCTGGAGTTTCAATTCAATCAGTTTCCCGGCGAAACCGCAGGGAAGCTGATCACCCCATCGATGATTAACAACTATGTGAAGCAGAAGATTATCCCACCTACCGTTAAGAAAAAATATTCCCGCGAGCATATCGCGTACCTGATTATGATCTGCAATCTAAAGCCCGTATTACCGATCGGCACCATTCAAGCAATGATCGCTACACAGCTTAAAACGATGACACTGGATGAGATTTACAATCATTTTTGCGAAGAACAGGAAGCCGCTTCACGGTATACGATGGAGATGGCGAAGCAGGAAGGTCGCCAGCTGCGTGATAATGCAGAAGGTTCGCAGGAGGAGATGTTAGCTGGATTCTCGCTCAAGATGGCGACGCTGGCGAATGCGGGGAAGATTCTGGCGGAGAAGATTACGGGGTTGGAAGGGGAAGCAGAGCAGGAGCAGTTGAAAGATGACCTGGCTCAAGCATGTGAATGATCGTTTGCATAGCATGATAGAACGTGCAAAAGGAACGTGTCTATAATAATTGTACAAACGTATACGTGATTTGAGAGAAGATAAGGATCTGACTCAGCAAGAAATGGCGAATATGCTTCATACTACGCAGACGACATATTCTCGCTATGAGCGTGGCGATCTTGATATTCCAACGGCAGTCCTAATCAAGCTTGCAAGATTCCACAAGGTTAGTATTGACTATCTGTTGAATGAAACCAATCATCCGCAAAGATACGATTCTTAAAAGACGGATTGCCACACTGCAATCAGATGATATACGGCAGCATGAAGAAATTATTTAAGTTATCATCGGAAAAGCGGCTCAGAAAGAAAAAAGATGAACACGCTCTAAGCGATGTTCATCTTTTTGCTGAAATTCTGTTATTTCGCGATTTATATTAAACCTGCCCCGTTTTATGTTTTCCTCAGATTGGACTACTTCCAAATCTGCTATAAAGCAACATCACGCCAAAATATTCTTCCGTCTCGCTTCCTCAATCCACCCCGGAAACTCATTCAACAACCGATCATACAATTCCTCATCGCTTACCTTCGAAATATCATCCAGCTCAAAAAAGTCTGCATTATCGATAAACCGTCCCTGTAAATCATCCAGCTCGCGTAGCACCCCGTAATTCGCATTGCCCAATCCGACAAATTGCCAGAACAGATTATGATGCGAGCTGTCCGTGATCAGGCGAGCGATCTTGCTCTTGCTACTCACGCCGCCATCGCTGAAGAAAATAATATATGTCGGCAGATGAATATTCGGCTCTTCTACGGTATATTTGCGAATCACATCTGCCATCACCGGAGGTTCATTATTCGTACCACCCTTGCTTCCCAGCTTATACGCACGCGCTACATAATCTTCATAATCCTGCGCGGTCACACTTGGCGCACGCAGAAAGTCCTTCGCGAAAAACCACACATCCAGCTCACCATCATCGTCAAAAGCAGCCGCAATCGCCAGTACACGTTCAAAGGCTTCCTGCACGATCCCTTTTTTGTAGAGCGAGTACATCGAACCGGACGCATCGAATACAACTGCCACGCGAGCACGGATCGGAGCGATTTGTTTCTTTTCGAGCGATAACGTTACTTTTTTCTTGAGCAGATCAATTTTGGTTAACGGTACGGTTAACTTGGGCGATTCTGATGGTGCTGGTTGCGAGATGGATGAGGATTGCGTAGGAGCAGCTGATTCAGACGGTGCAGATGAAGTAGCTTCAGCTTGTACAGCTTCTACAGAATTGGAACCGAAGGAAGTCGGCTGAGTAGTTCGCAAATTGGTAGAAGCTGGCTGAGCAACGTCACGGTTCGAAGAAGGGGGGAGAGTCGTATCAGCAGATCCAGTAGTAGCTGTATTCAACCCATTACTAGCCGGAGGTTGTGCATGATCTGCTGCACTATCGCCTTCGATCTCCACGCCAAATGACTCTGCCAGCGGCTGTAGTCCACCGAAGAAGCCGCGTCCAATCGCGCGCACCTTAAATGTATCTTTATATTTATACACTTCGATCAGAATGATCGCTGTCTCAGAAGTGACTTCCGATAACTCGTATGTAATCTGTTGTCCATTCATATGAAGTATTGCCTGACAGTTACGCACCTGTGCGAATGTGCCAGCGCCTTCCAGTGTAGCAGTAAATACACATTTACTAACTGGCGCCTGTTGCAATCGATTCAGATTGAGCACGAAGCGTGAGCTGTACTCATCGGCTTGCACTAGCTGCACG
Organism: Paenibacillus hunanensis; assembly: GCF_014645615.1. Lineage (GTDB taxonomy): Bacteria > Bacillota > Bacilli > Paenibacillales > Paenibacillaceae > Saccharibacillus > Saccharibacillus hunanensis. Next base: position 531,269 of record NZ_BMMB01000004.1, read on the forward strand.
GATTGATGAGGATCAACGTTCTGATTGTAAAAGATAAAATAGTCGTCGGAAGGGACTTTACCTTCATCATTGACCATAAAACAGCTAATATCCAGTGCAGAGGGAGCAGCACCACATTGAATCGTAACTTCCAATGAATCGCCCGGTGGTAGGTTCGTATTTTGCCCTTGATTCAGATTTGTTGATTGTCCAGCCATACCATATTCCTCCCATATGTAAGTAAAGTAAGTAGCTACAATAGAACGTATATGCTTTACCATAAGTTCTCTAATCTTCCACGTCAAACTAAAAATATATAGACGCACAATTATTTTTCTCCTATACGTTCCATGTCGATTGCTTTCTCCTGATAAAGGTTAATAAAGGAAGTTAGTATATTAATATCCAACATACAATCGTACAAGGAGGTATTGATTTGAAAAAAATCACAGGGTGGACAACTTGGAGTCTTGCAGCAGTATTAACGGTGAGCGGTATCGGAATAACGGGTGAGGTACAGGCAGCCAATTCGGTGTCCTACACAGCATCCACCGGATATAGCTCTACACAGGGTAGTAACAACTGGCATTACCAACAAAAAAGCGGAACTACCTATACCGATCTTACATATCAATCCGCGGCTAGTCGCTGGGATGCGAACGGAACCTATCCATGGGTTTCATCCAACGCGCAGCATCCGGGTAATCAGGCAGATGCTGTGCGTACATGGGTGGCACCAGCCAGTGGCAAGGTGACGATTACAGGTACTGTGCAAAAAGGCAGTGCGGAGGGCGACGGCATTACCGCCACAATTATGAAGGATACGACCTCCCTATGGACCCAAACGATTCAAACGACAACCGCAGTACAGCCTACTGGCGTAACGAATATTCCAGTACAGCAGGGTACAGCAATTCATTTTATCGTGAATCGAGTGGGATCGATCAGCTTTGATCATACCTTGTGGAATCCGACGATTGTATTTACACCGGGCGCTTATGTACCGGACGATCATAGCTTGTCGATTCTGGATTTTGGTGCTGTCGCAGGGGATAGTCAGCCAGATGATGCTGCGATTAAGGCAGCGATCCAGCAGGCGAAAGTGGAAGGTAAGGATGTCTACGTGCCAGCAGGGAATTTTGAACTGAGCAATATTCTGACCGTCGATGGGGTGACATTGAAGGGGGAAAATAAAGCCCAAACCATTCTGACTTCGACCAATCCAGATCAGGGTTCGATCGATCTGATCGGCAGTAGCCCGGCAATTCGCAATCTGACACATGTGTATAGTAGCGTAAGCGAGCGAGATGGTACTAACGCGAAGAATAGCATCAGCGTCAAAAATGCAACGAATTTTGTCGTCGATAACATCAATGTCCAAAAAGCCAGCACCGCCGGTATCTATGTTACTGATTCGGTCGGTGGAACGATCACGAACAATACCGTACAAAATACACAGGCAGACGGTATTCATATGACTGGAGACAGCAGTGATATTACCGTGCAATACAATACCGTAAAGCAGGTTGGCGATGATACAATTGCTGTCGTTAGTTACGGTAAGAGTGACAAGTCTGATGGCGACAAAGGTCAAACGAACAACATTCGTATTTTGAATAATGATGTAGGTTATGATTCCAATGCACGCGGTATCTCTGTCGTTGGTGGACGGGATGTGCGGATTGAAAGTAATCATATCGAACGCACACAAATGGCTGGCATCTATATTGCGACTGAAACAGGCCCTGACGGTGATTACAATACACAGCCAGTGGATTCGGTCACGATCAATAATAATGTAGTTGATCGCACAGCCCTGAAGCCGGATGGAGGTCATGCAGATATGCTCGTATATGCAGGCTATACAGCGATCAATGATGTTACGTTTAACGATAATATAAGCTCCAATGCGACCAAATACAGCGCAGGCGTATGGGGACGCTCCACGCCACAGATCGGTACTGTGACATTTAACAATACAACCATTATCAATCCTAAAGACCCAAACCAGGTCTATAATTTTACTAAAGGTACAGTGTACTGGAATGGTGTTCAAGTATATCCAACGAATGCAGCTACCCAACAATAAAGCATAAAAATAATAAAATGAGTAAAGCCAGCAGAAGCGGAGTATTCAGCGACTGCTGGCTTTTCGTTTACACGTCTTCGTCTGAGTGCGGTAGCGGTAGATGGCTCCAAACATGCCGAGCTGCAATCGGACAGTCTGTGTAGTGATATGTAGCTGTATAGCGCTGGATTCTATACAAGTAAGCAGTTATATAGGCTTTGATTCCATAAAGGATTGGAAAATCTAAGGATTGCCCATGTACAACATTACATATGTATTTAATCAAAATGAACTTATTTCGCCTCATATCGTCTAAAATAACGAAATTTGAGCAAAAATATGAAACGTTATATTCGTCTATGCGTATGAACAGTTAAGGAACAATCTGTACATCATCATATGCCGCATCTGTAGAATAGCGATTATTATTCAAGTGACATATGCTCTATTCCAGCATTGCTGTGATGCAGATGCCCATTCTGAAACGGAGGGGTAGAGAGATGGGAACGTTTGATAAGCGCAATTTGGTATTTAGTACACTATTATTAGTTGCTGCCGTGATCTGGATCAGTGCCTTTGCCAGTGAAGCCAGACTGGAACGACAGGTCGAAGCCTATCTGGTGAATGAGCGACAGTATAGTGTGGAGGATATCGATTATATGAAAGCCAGCTTTGGACTGAGTCCGATGATCGGGGTAGAGGTGCATTTTAAGGATGATCCGGATGCGCGTTATTTCTATACACGAAATGATGGCATGATCACCCAGTATAATGCTGGCCCACGTGACGGTATTGATCTACACCATAGCTATGCGTATAAGCATAAAGAAGAAGAGATTGAAGCACGAGAGCATATTCCAGTGCAATTGGCTATGAAATAAGTAGTCATTGTATGATAATGTGCCGCAGATCGCAGAGCTAGCAATAGGAGTACCTCCAGCAACGAGCCGCCTTGTCAAAGGTTGGGATACGAGGCTGGAGGTACTTTTTCTTTTTTGGAAGATGCAAGGTTTTGTATTATGGCAGTGATCTTATAAAATGGATTCGATGTGCCCGTATTCATATCATCCCAAAAGTGGATAAGCTCTGTTTAAATTATTCACTGATTGTCTATTGTATTTATTATTCAAAATGGCATCCTTTTTTCGAGCAGAGCAGAGCAGAGCAGAGCAGAGCAGAGCAGAGCAGAGCAGAGCAGAGCAGAGCAGAGCAGAGCAGAGCAGAGCAGAGCAGAGCAGAGCAGAGCAGAGCAGAGCAGAGCAGAGTAAAGTCGAGTGAAGCAAAGCTTAGCCCACTGTAAATCCAAAGACAAACGAGGTCTGACCGCTAGAATACTTACCATCCTCAGTCATCCAGCTCGCCCCAAACTCATAATAATAATCGCCTGCCTTCTGAGGTGCTTGAAATGCTCCATCATGCATTGTAATGGAGATAGGCTGATCAGCCGTGCTTTGAACATGTGAATTACTCGTATCCTCAGATAGACGAAGGGGATATTGAACCAGCTCGATCACCGCAGGTTCAGGTGTGTAAGGAAAGTGCAGCTGTACACTCGTTCCAGCCTGAATCGTAGGCAGTGACTGCCCTTTCAACATCGCTGCGCCACCTACAAAATCAGCACATCCCTTCGTGCCCCAGCAATAGGAGCTTTGAACAGCTGGAATTGTAGTGTCGCCTGCTTTAACCTGTAATACAGGCAACACATCATCAGATAAGGGTTGCAGGGATGTCGTCTCATGTTTTGGTGTCATGGTTGTTGTCGTTTCTGTTATTGGAGATGCAGGTGACGCTTGATCAGGTGGAACACTGCCTGTAACTGCTGCTGGTGTATGCTGGGTACAGCCAATAATGGCGATCACCAGCACACATATCATAAAAAGCTTACTATTTCTCCTTCTATTCATGTCGTCCACCTCCTATAATAGAAGACGGAAAGAAAATCCATTTTGTTCCTAAATTTCTTGTACATAGAAATAAAGCAGAACGGAGATGAATTGATGTATCATTCATTGCAGGCACGTCTGGAGCAATACCCTTACAGTCATACCCAAAATGCAGCTTCACCTGAATGGATTGCAGAGGCAGAGCAGGAGCTTGGCTATCGTTTACCGGACTCATATGTATGGTGGCTGACGCATTATGGATCACTATTTTTCAATCGGCAGGATGGGGTATATAGTCTAGCACCGCCAGATTTTCGCGAGGATGCGATCGATGATCTGCTGTATAACCATCGTCTGGATGCAGAGGCAGATTGGATACCGGATGGCAGATTATACATCTACCGTCCAGATGAGGATGAGAGCTATTATTGGGATGTAAGTGCGCCTGTCCACGAGCCAGGTATCGCGGTAGAATACCCGATTATGCGTGTCGATATGCTGGACGGATCAGAAGACGTATATGCGAGAAGTTTTGCCGAATTTGTAGAGCAGATGCTGACAACACGCGGATATTAAGTGGAAAAATGGATAGAGCATAGTAGCATATATGCAGTCAGGAGGTTTATATGAGTACATTTGAAAAGCTATTGATCAAGTACATGATCTATGGGTTTGCAGCGGGTTTGTTTTATTCCTTTTTAGCGAACCGAGTCGTAGCCGTATCAACAACAGATCCAAGTGCTGTTATGCGTTCAACACTGAGCGACTATATTATGGATGCGTTGTTTAATGGGACATTGGTAAGTATCATTGCGGGTGCCTTTTTTGCCATTTGTTACTGGGCGAATCGACCGCTAAAGCGTTGAAGATGAGGGAGAGCTGACTCAGATGAAGAATACAGAGCAAGCGAGTACGAGTACCGATGCAACAACCTATCAATACCGCAAATTGCAGGGACTGCCCGAAGCCGAGCTGCTACAGCGCATCGCCCGGCTGCACGAGTCGATATTCGCAGATCCACAGGACGTTGGACTGATTCAGAAAATACATAATAATGTCACGATACAGGATATGGATCAGCTACTCATGATCGTGGCGCTGGATGGAGATCAAGTGGTTGGCTATAAAATTGGCTATCCATTGATGGAAGATGAGCATACCTTTTACAGCTGGCTCGGCGGTGTCAATCCTGCCTATCGTCAGCAGGGCATCGCATCCCGACTTATGGACGAGCAGCATGAGCACCTGCGAGAGCAAGGATATCGCAAAGTCCAGACGAAGACGATGAATCGCTGGCGCAATATGCTGCTGCTCAATATTCAATATGGATTCGATATTGTAGATACAGTTACCGATGCACGGGGGATGTTCAAGATTGTGATGGAGAAGGAACTCATGTAGTGAGAGTGGTGAGTAGGATCAGAGCTGAACGTCACAGCGCTTTGGAATGATAGATTCGTTATAAAAGGTACACATCATACGAAAAGGCAGATCAGTCTACACTGGTCTGCCTTTTGCTATATATGCATAACAGGGACGATTAGACAAAAAGGAATCAATTGAAAAAAAATAAAATAAATATATTTCATACATAATCTAGCAAAATAGGTATTTCCATAATAGTGCAAAAGATGTATTATGAAGAAGATTAAGCAATATATTCACCTCTTATGGCACCTGTCCATATACCTATACAGTTAAAATATATTCTCCGTTAGTATTCCAGAAGCACTGGAAGCAGAGCAGAAGTAGCGCGGAATCGGCGGCAACAAGGAGATAGCACATATGGCATACATGATTCCAGAAACGATTCCTGGTTCAGCCACCCAGGGAGAACGCATTCTATTCAACACCTTCCGCAAACATCTTCCCGACAACTATATTGTCTACTATGAACCCCATATCAATAACGGTCAGCATCGAAGACCAGACTATGTCATTATCGGCCCCGATCTCGGTCTGCTCGTACTGGAGGTAAAGGATTATACCGAGAGTACGCTGCACATGCTCAGCCCGGATGAATGGCAATTACATACACAAAAAGGCACCGGAAGTTTGGAAACCGTGAAAAACCCCATCACTCAGGCGCGTAACTACGCCTTCCATATTCATAATAAATTGAAAAAAGACCGTAACCTGCTCCAGCAGGAAGGCGCTTATGCGAATAGTCTCAAATTCCGTTATGGCTATGGCGTCGTCTTCACTCGGATGAAAGAAGTGCATATGATTCGCAGTGAAATTCATCGCTGTATCGATCTCAATCTGGTACTCACTCGTGAGCAGATTGATCCAGATGACGAGCAATTTGATGCAGATCATCTGCTCGAACGGATGAGTAATATGTTCCCGATTCCTTTTCATCAACGCCAGTGGCTCAGTGAGGAGGATATGACAGCTATTCGGTATCACTTATTTCCCGAAGTACGTATCCGTGCAGATATTCAACATCGCGGCTATTACCAGGATGATGTATTGCTGTCGTTACATAATATTCAGGCGATGGATCTGCATCAGGAGTCACTTGCCCGTCAGCTCGGCGATCGGCATCGACTCATTCGTGGCGTGGCAGGAAGTGGCAAGACGCTGGTGCTCGCTACACGAGCACGCACTCTTTTGCGAGAGCATCCCGATTGGCGCATTCTTGTACTCTGCTACGGTAGCCCGTTATCGTGCAATATTCGTAGCATGATCATGCACAAGTTGCGCGAACCGGAGGATCTATTCGAATGGTCAGCAATGGAAGCAATAGGTGAAGGCGAGCAGACCAATGAGACATGGCAGGAGCAGCTTGAGATTGGTACGTTCCATGATTGGATGTATAAGCACTTTCCATTGAAATTCTCTATGAGTGAAAAGGAAAACGAACGGCAAATTCAGGAGCTGCTGGATCAGCTGGAAAATGGAACTATTACTGCACCACAGTACGATGCGATTCTCATCGACGAAGGTCAAGATCTGGAACACCAATGGCTGGAGCTCATCACAAAGTCACTGAATCCAGACACGCAATCCCTGGTGATCGTTGAGGACAAAGCACAAAAGATATTCCGCCGCAAAGTCAGTCTCTCTCGTAACACCGGACTCGATTTCCGTGGACGTTCCAAAATATTAAACATCAACTATCGCAACACATCGCAGATCGTTCATTTTGCATGGGAATTCTATCGCTCTCATTCCAAGCTCAAAGACAAATTTCAGAATACGATCACCGCAAGTGATGTCGCAGAGATCATCCCACCTCAAGGCACCAAACGCAAAGGCCCTGAGCCACAGATGCGCCACTGCTCGTCGATCGAAGACGAGATGAAGTGGGTGACCGAGCAAATCCAGTATTTGCATCGGGAAAAGAAGGTTGCATACGCTGATATGGCGATTCTGTATCGGGTGAAGGGAAGCTACAAAAACGCCTTTATCGTCGATGCGATTCGTCAAGGCTTGCAGCAAAGCGAGATTCCATTCAACTGGTTCGCTGAGAATAAACGAACGAAGGATCGCTTTGATCGTTATGAAGCGACCGTGAAGATTTCGACGATTGATAGTGCGAAGGGAATGGACTTCCGAGCGGTGTTCATCGTGAACGTGGATGGCATGCCGAGAGAGAAGGCGAAGGATGAGGAATGGGATGAAGAAGTGTCGCGATTTTATATTGGCATGACACGGGCGATGGAGTATTTGTATTTGAGTTATAGCCGGGTGGAAGGGTTCGCGAAGTGGGTGGATGAGAAGGCTCGTCTGGCTACGGGAAAATGATCGGATTTATTTTAAATAGACAATAGAGGCAAAAGGGGAAGTCGACATGGCACGTAGACGAAGCAAAAAGAAACAGCAACAGGAAACCGTTAATGCGATGGGAGCGCTTGTTGTACTGATTGGGTCAGGGACTTTATATTTTACGAAAAGTCTGGTGGCAGCGGCAGTCATTATCGTGATCGGCGTGATTGTCATCGCTATGATCGCTTATCTGATTCATGAAGCCAAAGTATCAAGATTACGGCGCTCAGGAATCGAACAGATCGACAAGATGGATGGGATTCAGTTTGAGAAGTATTTGGAACAGTTGTTTCGTTTGCAGGGATACAAGGCAAATATGACACGTGCGCAAGGTGATTACGGTGCTGATCTGGTGATTAGCCGCAATGGCGAGAAGATCGTAGTGCAAGCGAAGCGGTATAGCAAGAATGTTGGATTAAAGGCTGTGCAAGAGGTTCATGGTGCAATTGCCCATTATAAAGCATCGGCTGGCTGGGTTGTGACGAACAGCGGGTATACGCAGCAGGCTAGGAATTTGGCGGTGTCTAATAATGTACGGTTGATTGGGCGGGATGAGTTGGTGGAGATGATATTGCTAGTGAAAAATAAATAAAAGCAAAGGATGTATTCAAGTAAATTATTAGTGTAGTAGTTGTTATTAAATTAGTGATAGGAGAGATACTTTGAGTTCATTTCAAGATAAAACAAGTGCAAATGATAAGTCTGTAGGATTCGACTACCAATATTATTATTTTCTTTATCTTTTACTAGGCTTAGAAGAAGGAGAATCAATTGGCTTAGAGGTAAAAGATGATGTTCATATTGATTTAAATGATGGTAGACAAATACTAATTCAATTAAAACATACAATACAAAATAATGCTCAAGGCATTCCTATAAATATCACCCAAATGGATAAGGATATTTGGAAGACAATCTATACTTGGACCAATATAATAAATGATCCTATCGAAGGACGTAACACTCAGGCGAAACAGTTTGAGTTCATTAAAAAAACTAATTTCGTATTAGTAACTAATAAATCTAGTAATGCTCAAAATATTTTATTGTCTAAGATAATAGAATTTAAATCTGGAAAACTAAAAGTTCAGGGTTTGTACGATTATATAGAACAATTAGGATCTACTTCTTTAGATGAAAAAATCAAAAAGTATATACAGTTATTACTATTACAAAAAAAGGAATGGTTGTCTAAATTTTTTAATAATTTTAATTTTAATTTAGATGAAGATGATTTAGTAGAAAAAATAAAATCTAAAATACGGACTAAATATGTGAAAAACGAAAAAATAGATTATGTTTTTAGCATGTTAGATAGTAAATTAAGAGAAAAAAATTATATTAATACTAAAAAAGCACAAAAAATATTAATTAGTTTTGAAGATGTTTATCAAGAGTTTAGGACGGTTTTTGAAGCTGGGCAAGATAATTCACTGCCTAGAATAAACAAAGAAATAGAGATTAACGTACCGTTAAAAGAACAGGTGTTCATCAAGCAACTTATTGATATGTATCTATTATCACCAGACAATCAAAAGCAAATGCTCGAATATACAACAGCCATGATGGAATCACATAATAATTTTGAATATTGGCATAAGCAAGGATTGATTACAAGAGATCAAATAAATAAATTCCATGCAAATAGTGTAGAGACCTGGAAAATTATTCACGAAGAAGCTCATCAAGATTTTATAATCCAATTAAATAAAGGTGATAGCAATTTAAATGAAAGTGAATTAGAAAAAGCTGCAGCTACGTGCTTCAATCAAACAAGAAAAAAGATACTTGAATTTGAGAAACATAGTCTAGATACTGCAATGAGTAATGGACAATATTATTTTTTGTCTAATATACCTAAAATTGGATGGCATTTACGATGGAAAGAAAAATATATAATTGAGAGGGGAGTTAAAAATGATTAATGATTTTTTTTATAAGTATAATGAGAAAAAAGAAATATATAATAACGAAGTTTTTGCTGCTCTAGTAATTTATAACGTGATTAAGAAAATGAATACTATAGAGCTAACTAAAGCTTTATTAATAATGCCTTTTATTTCGCATAAACAAACAATGAAATTTTTAAAAAATGAGAACACTCGCATTAATGGAATTGAAGAGTTTATAGTCAAAAAACCAAGATTTTTTTTGAATTTCAATGACAGATACTATTCTCTCCTTACTGTTTCGTTAAATTCTATAATGTTATTAGCCGAATTAGAAGTGGTATCTATCGAAAATGATTGGTTGCTGGTCAATGAGATGAAACCTATGGATATTACACTAGAAAATTGTGGCGAAAGAATTTTTGATGTTACAAAAGCAATTGATAAACTTTCAAAATTATTGAATGAAAAAAAAGAAAATCTATACTTACAATTAAGGGTGGAGCTATGAAATTTATAATAAAAGAATTAGTCCTATGGTTAAAAAACGGAAACAAAAGAACAATCAAATTTGAAGCAAATAAAGTTAATGTAATAACAGGTGATAGTGGGACAGGAAAATCAGTTATACTTGAAATAATAGATTATTGTTTCTTTGGAAGTAAAAGTAGAATTCCTGATGAGAAAATAAATGATAATATTTTATGGTATGGTATAAAATTTGAGGTAAATGATAAAGTTTTTACTATTGCAAGGGGAGCATTAAATATAAATAGATATGCAAGCAAACAATATTATTTTTCAGCAGTGGGAGATGTTCCTGATATATTGCGAATGAATATAGGTGAGAATGAATTAAAAAGCATTATAGAAAGAGAATTTTCTATTGATAGCAATGTTGTAGTACCATATGGAGGGAAAAAAATCAAAAGTGGTAGTAAAATTTCTTTGAGATATTTTTTTCTGTTTAATACTCAATCAGGAGACACCATTGATCATACGGAAGTTTTTTTCGATAAATCAAATGATGTAAAATATGTAGAAGCTCTTCATCGTGTATTTGATTTGGCTACAGGGATCGATAATGTGAAAAACATTTTAATAAAAGAGAAAATTGAAAATTTAGAAAAAGAATTAGTAAGATTTGAGAAAAAAAAGTTGGCACTTCAAAATAGATTTAATATTTATGAGAAAGAAATGAGAAATTTAATTAAAAAAGCTAAAGAATTTGAATTAATCCCTATAGAAATAAATAACTTTGAGAGTGATATTTTGAATCTTGAGAAGATAATTATTGAGATTAAAGACTTGAAATCTTCGGAGAATCTAAAAACATTTAATACATTACAAGATGAAAAAAGGACAATTCAAAGAGAACTGCGAAATTTAGAGAAATTTAAAGATCAGTACAAAAAGTACGAGGAACTAGAAAAAGAAAATTTAGAAAGCCTAAAACCAGTAGAATTTATAAAAAGTAATTATAGTTTAATAATTAAACATCCTGAGATAGAAGATATTATAAACATTCTAAATAATGAAATGAGGGACATAAAAAAAGAGATAACTGCTAAAAAGCCTTTCGATATAAATGTAGAAGATGAAATTAAAGAATTGAAAATAAAGCTAAAAGGTGTAATGAGTAAGCTTGAAGATTATCCTCTTCATGAGGAAAATTTTGCAACAGAAATTCAAAAATATATATTTATGGGTGAGATAAAAACAAAATTAGAGTTTTATCGTAACGTTGATAGTCCCGACTTTGAAGAGGAAAAAATTCAACAAACACAAATTGAACTAAAATCTTTAAAAGAAAAATTAGGTAAACAAAGTCTTGAAAAAGAGTTAGTGATAAATTTATTAGAAGAATTTATTGGTAACTATTTGCGTGAATCTGGAGAAGTATTTGGAATTTATCAAGATTACTTACCTGTTTTTAACTATAAAGAAAAAAATCTTCATTTAAAAAAGCCTGGTGCTTTGGTTTCGTCAATTGTTGGTAGTAGTTCTAATCATATGTTTATGCATTTATGTTTTATGTTAGGATTACATGAATTAATTATTTTTAACAAAGCTCCTTTTGTTCCTAGTTTGTTAATTTTAGATCAACCAAGCAGACCTTATTATGGTGATAAAGAAAAAAAGCAGGAAAATACTAAGGATTGGATGGAAATTCCTGCGGATGATAAGAGTAAAATTACTACAGCGTTTAAATTACTAAATACCTTTATAAGCAAAATGAATATTAATTACGAAGCTGATTTTCAAATTATTGTGTTGGAACATATTCCTTCAACAATTTGGACAGAGGCAGGATTAGAAAATGTTGTATTAGTAGATCGTGAGTTTGAGAATGGTAATGCCTTAATACCGGAATGGCTAATTTAAAGAAAGTGCCTGACGTTTAAGTCAGGCACTTTTATTTTACAATCCTAATTTTTCTTAAACCGTCTACTACTATTTTAGCAAGTTGAAGTTCTTCTTTGTTCCAATCGTGGAAATCCATTTTAAATCCATCACTATTATTTTTATAATCTCTTCTTTTTTTCTCAGATAAATCCAATAAATAATCAACCGATACATCCAATATATTAGACAACTTCACAAGAGTCTGCGAATCAACATCCCTCTTTCCAGTCTCATAATTACCATAAGCCTGTCGAGTAATACCTAATTTATTCGCCATATCTTCTTGAGTCAGATTCTGCAATACACGCTCATTTTTTAGTCGTTCACCATTCAGCACGTTATCACCTCTATATAATAGAGTATAAGGTAACAAAATAGCCAAAAGAATAGAGGTAACAAATCGTTGCTTTTATATAGAAAAAGAAACAAAATGTTGCTATAATGAGCTAAGAAGCAATCGTTGCGTTGCCTTCTTATTTTGTAATAAAGGAGATTTATACATATGTGGATCATCAGTCAAAACGAAAAAATCTGCGTTAATGCTCTTGCTCTTACTGTTGAAACTTCAGACACAACTACTGTCCTATCTGCCTACGCTGGAGATGGAACAGTAGAATCTGCCTTCACCGTTGGTGTCTTTAGTGAAGAACAGCAAGCAATGAATGAAATAAGACGCTTCCAACAATACCTAAGCATGAGCAAGACAGCTCCTTTTCAAATTCAGCAAGACCAAGACTCCTAGTTACATTCATCATCCAAGCTACAGCAGATCAATCTAACCTATACTACTTAAAATACCATCGTAATCTCAATTTCCTGCTTCTTAAACAATTCCAGAAAAAGTACTCCATCAATAGCAACTTCGTGCGCCAATACCATATAATCCACATACACATCAGTCACAATACGATTCTCACGCACCAGCATAAAGCCACCTTTCACAGATAGAAAGGCATAAGAAACACCTTTATACAAAAATTCAATCTCCCGTCGCATCGTAAACCATTCCATCAATTCATCATAAGTCGTTTCATCAGTCATAAGCACAATCTACCTTTCCTTTTCGTTTAACACATTTAACGAGCATATTAAAACTTATGTACATGGCAATAGAGTACAGAGCCATCTACCATCAAGCACACCAAGCAAAATTTGACTTCCCCCAACTCACCCAACTATAATACGTACTCATGAGAGCTGTTGCAGCCATTACATCACCATATCACAATACAACCTGCAAACAGCTCCACTACCTTGATTTCTACAAACGGAGGGTTAACCAATGAATGAGATAATCAAGCTATTTGATGATTATGAGTATATTGTCGATCGTTATACGATCGTAGGCGAATGGGAGGTCTGGGTGCAGCATGCGAAGCTCGGGAAGACACGTATTGCTGTGCGGATCAAGCAGGGACGGGATGAGCAGTATTACCATGATGTCAGTCACTTTTACCAGCCAGGCAGTGAGGCAGCGCCTTACATTTTAGAACAGGCGGGGCAGCATACACCAGAAGCGGCGATTCGTCATGCGATGAATCAGGTGTTTACGCATTTCCGACCGGATGATGCGAAGGCAGAGTGGATATTGAATGAGAATTTTTAGATTGTGGATAGCCTATAAATGAATGAGCCGTGTATAAGGCGTAGCATATCCTAGAGCAAGACGGTATGACGCCATTTCATAACGAGAATAATCCTAATTACGAGAAAAGTAACAAGCCGGATGCGATAGATGCATCCGGTTTTTTGCATGTAGTATTGTTCAGACGCATCTTCCCTGCGTATTTTCTTATGTATTTGCATAACATTTTCTATTCCGGATCACCCTACTAAACCACCTCCACGTAAAAGTTGCATTCAGTCAGAAAGCATGCTATATTCTGACTACAGAACCGAAATGGTTTTTTGGTCACGAAAAGTTTTCGCTACACAACCACTCATCTGCACGCTTATTGAATAGGGCTAGAACGCTGTCTACTGCCTGATTACGCCTGTTCTGAATGGTACGGGATGAATCCAGACAGTAAGGCGATACAGGAGGGAACGCGATGAACGAGCTATTGTGGGATGATGAACCGATCAAATTATCTTTTATGCTAGATCACTTGTTGTTAGAGGAGGAACGTACGATGAGTCATTCACAGGACGAGCGCTATATGAAAATTATTGAATCTGCACGCGATGTATTTTCCAAGTTTGGATTTAAAGGAACGACGGTTGACCGTATTGCGAAGAATGCAGGTATTGGCAAAGGGACGATCTATCTCTTTTTCGAGACAAAGGAAGAGATTCTGAATGCGATTCTGGATGTGTCGCTGACGGAGATGGTGCGTCAGGCAGAGGAGATTATTAACAGCGAAGGGGATAGCAAGGATCGGATGTATCGCGCGATCTATACGTGTATTAGCTTCCGTGGTTACCATACGATCGTTGATCGTCTAGCTGAGGAGCTACAGGAGTTCGGAACGACTGCATCCCATAATGCGCTCTGTCACATCGATTCGGTCGTTAATACCGCAGTGGGCCAGTTGCTGGAACAGGCAGCTGCACAGAAGCTGATTCGTCCGATCGAGAATGTGAAGCTAACCTCACTCGTCCTCATTCATATGTATGATGCGATGACAACGCACTGGGAGAAGGACAACGAACCGCTGAGCAATGACGAAGTGTTCGAGATGCTGCATCGATTCCTTACTTGAAGTTGAACACATCCTATATACAGTCACCACCTAGAGAGAAAAGTTATGACGCGATCCACGTAAAGCTGGGATATGGAAATGGAGGAGCAAGACGATGGTGAAGAAAATACAACCCCTGTGGGTTGCAGGACTGGCATTGACCATACTAGTAGCAGGCTGTTCAAGCAAGCAAGCTGAACCTGTATCCACGAATGCAAGCACGGTGACGGTAGCTAAGGTTCAATCTGTACCGTTGAATGCAGTCTATGATCTATCCGGTACACTGGCTGCGGTGCAGCAGTCGCCGGTTGCTTTTGAACTTGGTGGTACGGTCGATAGCATCCGTGTAGATGTTGGCGATTCGGTTAACAAGGGACAGTCAATTGCGGCGCTAGATAGTGCTGATCTACAGCTCAAGGTAAGCGAGGCACAGGAAGCGGTACAGCAAGCGAGTGCAGGCTTGACTGCGGCGAATGCTTCACTGAGCAATGCAACAGCGGTTCGATCGGCAGCACAAGCGGGCGTATCTGCCGCTGAAGCGCAGGTGGAAGGTGCGAAGGCGAAGCAGCAGGGCGTACTGGATGGTGCGCGTGAGCAGGAGAAGCAGCAAGCGCGTAATGCCGTGAGCAAGGCGCAAGCGGCGTATAATCAGGCGAAGTCAGCCGCAGAGCGAGCAGAGACATTGTTCCAGAATGGACTGTTAACGAAGCAGGAGAATGAGCAGGCACAGACTTCATTTGCTACCGCGAAGGATGCACTGGACGATGCGAATCAGCAGCTCTCCTTAACGCTGGCAGGTGCGAGTAGCTCGGATCGGGCGAGCGCAGCATCTGCGGTGAAGCAGGCGCAGGTAGGTGTACAATCTGCTCAGGCACAGGTATCGCAAGCAAGTGCAGGTATCGAGCAAGCACAGGCAAGCGTACAGCAGGCTCAGGCTTCCTATGACCAGGCGAATGTATCGCTCGCACAGGCGAAGCTGGCATTATCCAAGTCTCAGCTCAAGTCTCAGGTGAGCGGTGTTGTACTGGAGAAGGACATCTCGGTCGGACAGACGGTTGCAGCAGGCACGACTGCTTTTACAATCGGTCAGATCAATCAGTTAAAGGTGCTATTGCCTGTACCGGATGAACAGATTGCACAGTGGAAGACGGGTCAGCAGGTGAGTTTGAGTCTATATGATGAACAGCGTACCGGACGCGTCACAAATATCTATCCGAAGACGAATGACAATACCGGTACGATTAACGTAGAGGTACAGCTGAGCAATCCGAAGCAGGATTGGAAGCCAGGTCAGGTTGTGAAGGCATCGCGCGATGTACAGTCCAAAAAGGGCATTATGGTGCCTGTCGAAGCGGTAGTCAGCATGGACGATTCACCGTATGTATACCGCAGTGTCAATGGCAAGGCTGTACGTACCCCTGTGAAAACAGGTGATCTGATGGACAACAAGCTCGTCATTACCGACGGCTTAAAGGTTGGCGATACGATCGTCACCTCAGGTGCCGATCGATTGATGGATGGTGATAGCATTACAGCGCAGGCTGCCGGAGGTACGAATGCCACCAGTGGATCGCAGGAAGGCAGTGCACAATGATTCCATATCTCGTTAAGAAGAGCAAGATTACACTGCTTTTTTTCGCACTGCTGATCGGGATCGGGGCATTTAGCGGATTCGGCTTACCGAAGCAGCTCATGCCGGATATCGTGGTGAAGCAAGCGACCGTTACGACGGTGTATGCAGGAGCTACACCAGAGCTGATCGAGACCACTGTGACGAGGGTACTGGAGTCGAAGATCAAGGAAGTATCCAATCTCAAGACGGTCAGCTCGGTATCGATGTCAGGTGTATCTGTCATTACACTGGAGACACAGCCAACCGCGGATGCCCCAACCGTGTGGAGCGAGCTGCGTAAGAAGGTTGAAGATGCGAAGGCAGATTTGCCAGATGGTGCAGATGCGCCAGTCATTAATGATAATTTGACCAAAGCCTTCGTCCAGTCATTCGCCATCTATGGTGATAGTGCGCAGAATCTATGGAAGCTACAGGACTTGATGACCGATTGGCGCGATCAGCTACGCTCGGTTCCGGGTGTGACGGATGTAGCGATTACAGGCTTGCCGAAGCAGCAGGTGCGGATCGAAGCGAATATGTCCAAGCTCCAGCAATATGGCATTCCATGGGAATCGATTCTGAATGCTGTGCAAAAGGAAAATGACCGCGTTCCAACAGGTACGCTCGATTATGAGAAGCGTAGCTACCAGCTGACCGTACCGGTCGATCATGATGCGTCCAGCTTGGAAAAGGTAGTCGTATTCAAGTCGGACAATGGCACGCCTGTCTACTTGAAGGATGTAGCTAGCGTCCAGATGGCGAATGAAAAGGTAGAGTATAACAGCTACTATAACGGACAGCCATCGATCTCGATTCAGATTAATAGTGAGGTTGGCTCGGATGTGCCATCCATGTATGAGCGTGTGAACGCGAAGATGGATGAACTCAAGACGACCCTACCATCTAACCTGAAAATCGATTCTCTATTCGCGCAAAAGAACGAAACGGATCGTATTTTCCACAATCTGTTCGTAGAGATGATGATTGCGATTGCTGTCGTGATCGTGGTCTGTATGATGGGCTTGAATCTGCTCACGTCTTCCTTTGTCGCACTGGCGATTCCGATCTCGATTGCGATAGCGATGATGTTCCTGCCGGGAATGGATATTACGCTGAATCAGATTACCGTTGTCGGTCTGATTATCGTACTCGGTATACTCGTCGATGATGCGGTTGTCGTTAACGATAATATTGAACGCAGGCTATTCGTGCTACGAGAGCGCCCTTATGAAGCGGCGATCAACGGGACGAAGGAGGTCGCGATCTCGATTCTGACGGCGACGCTGGCAACGATTGCGGCTTTTGCACCGCTGATGTTCTTAACAGGCGATGTGGGTGCATTTATTAAGCCGATTCCAGTCGTGATTTCCCTTGCTATGCTCGCATCGATGGCAATGTCGCTCACGGTTATTCCGATCTTCCGGATCTGGTATGAGAAACGCAATATTTTAAAAGGTAAAAAGCGTGCGAACAACAAGCCAGCGGGCTTGCTCGGCAAGCAGATTCAGAGTGTCTCGGATAGCTATGCACATCGCTTGATGCCGAAGGTGTTGAAGCGTCCAATGCTAGTGGCGCTGGTGGGCTTGATTGTGAGTACATGCATTTATGGATTGGCGATGTTCACGCCGGTGCAGCTGTTCCCGCGCTCCAGTAATCCAGAGCTGACGATCAAGATCACGATGCCAACGGGTTCGTCGATTGAGGACACCGATAGCACCGTGCGTCAGATTGCCAAATGGGCGCAAAAGCAGCCCGGTGTAGAAGCGGTATCGTCTGCATCCGGTGGAACCGCGCCACCGCTCTTTTACAATATTACGAATATCGCTTCCTTCTCGACCAATCAGGGCGAGGTACTACTCAAGGGCGAGCTTGGAAAGCTCGATAGTACCGCTGCTGTAGCGAATTGGCCGCAGCAATTGAAGCAGATGTTCCCGCAGGTGACCACATCGGTAACGCAGACCGAGCTGGGTATTCCAGTAGGGAAGCCTGTTTCCATCCGTATTCTCGGTACCGATCTGAAGGAGCTGCGCAAGCTGACTGATCAGGTGAAAAATGTCGTAGCTTCAACGAATGGAACGAGCAATATTAGCGATACGATGGGCGTGCAGGATTATACGCTGGACTTTGAAGTGAATCGTGCAGCAATGGATCGCTACAATGTAACGTATGAAAATCTAACGCGTACGCTACTCATGACAGGTACAGGTGTGAAGGTGGGCGAGTTCGATAATGGACGCGATCTGGTAGATATCAAAATCTTTATGAAGGATGCGCCATCGACCGACCCGGCGATTCTGTTCCAGCAGGTGAATGTGACGAACTCGAATAATGTACAGGTGCCGCTGACACAGCTCGTGAATATTCATCCAGCGTTCTCGATCAAGCAGATTAACCATTATAATCTGTCGCGCTCCAATACGATTGAGGCGGATGTGACTGGACGTACAGCAACAGAAGTGATGCAGGATGTGAATGTCGGCATGGCGAAAATTAATTTCCCACCAGGCTATTCATGGGAAGTTGGCGGTGAGACATCGAAGCAAAGTGATATTTTTATCGATCTGGCGAAGTTATTTGCGATCGTCGTTGTATTGATCTTTATTTTGATCGCGATGCAATTCTATTCGATGTGGATTCCGCTGATCGTTATGACGACCGTGTATCTGGCGGCTGCCGGAGGGGTGTTAGGTCTATTTATTAGTCAGACACCGATAGGCTTTATGTCGATTATGGGTGTGATTGCACTCGCAGGGATTGTTGTGCGAAACGGGATTGTATTGATTGAGTTTATCGAAGATGCACGTCATGAGGGACTCGAAATGAAAGAAGCTGTGATTCAGGCTGCATCTGCTCGTTTCCGACCGATCCTGCTTACCTCGCTGGCCGCGATTGTTGCACTATTGCCAATGGCAACGGTGGGTGAACAGTTATTCCGTCCGCTGGCGATTGCGATTGTATTCGGATTGGTATTTTCGACATTGCTTACCTTGTTCGTCGTGCCATCACTGTATATGGTACTAGCGCGTTATAACGACAAGCGGAAAGCACGCAAAGCAGAGCAGGAGGCACAATTGGAGGAAAGGCTGAAGGAGTGGTAATGTACTCCTTTTGCATAAATGGTGTAATCATTCGTGATACTTGCTCCTGTGTGGGTATTTGAGTACGATTTAGGTACAATGGGAGCTATACCGCTACACCGCATACAGGATATTAGAATACAATAATGATCAAGCATTCATTCGCCTTTAGCCTTTAGTGAACAGCCTTTCTTCCATGCTTAAATGATCAATAGATAAGATAACCCTGATGAGATAACAGTTCATAAAAGAAGCAGCTCCTGCGGTTCCAGTGCCAGTAAAGGCAGGAATAGCAGGAGCTGCTTTTTTATAAACACACGCGGAACCGTAGCTTATCGAAATGAGGTAGAAAAGTAATAGAGACGCTATTATTTCACATCAATACCGATCAATGCAGTCACTACACCGTTATCCTCTGCATACAGTGATATCCGGCGGTTGTCGGGACTCCAGCGAATTGAGGTATTATACGCCTGAAATTCAGTCGTAACCGGAGTCGTCGTTCCGGTACTGCGATTGAAAATGTACAGCCCTTTCATACCTTGCTGGCTTTCCTGATAAATGGAGAAGGCGAGCATGCTGCCATCTGGTGACCATGCGGGTCGACCGAGTAGTGTGCCTTCAGCAACTTTGCCAAGCACCTTACCGTTATTATCGATCACCGTTAGCTTGCCCGGCTCCGATTCCTTATGACCGACCTGCTGAATGACGATCGATTGACCATCAGGTGCAACGTCAAAGTTCCACACATCACTCGCAATCGACTTGGACTGTAGGCTACCTTCTTCTACACGATTTAGTGCAGAGCCACCTACGAAATAGATCGTTCCATTAACCTGCTGTACCTGCATGATCGTATCTTTGATGTTATCGCCTTGAAGCTTGAGCGTCGTTTTATGACCTTGCAGGTCAATGATCTGTAAGCCAGTATCCGGTGTACCGCTGATCAGATGGGAATTATCCGCCCATTTGAACTCATTGACCATATCGATATTACCAATCGTTACGATATCGCCGGATTCGATATCGAGAATATAGCCCTTGATCGTATAACGGTCATTCTCTACACCCTCTGTAAAAAATACATGCTTCGCATCCGGTGAAGCCTCGGCAAGCAGCTGAATGCCTTTGCGATGTGGTGTGAGTGGATGCTCCTTCCCTGTAGCGGCATTATGCACAATCAATCGATTGCCACGATCGATAATAATCTCATCCGCAGATAGCCAGGAACGACCATAGGCATCGTCCAGCTTGTCCAGTGAAGAGAGACTGATTGTAGGCTCTACAGGTCTGCTTGCCGCTTGATCGACGACGGTTAGATTCTGATCATTACCGCAACCAGCTAATAGCAACAGGCTTAGTACAGCACAGCTTGCAAGTAGCTTGCTGTAGCGTTTACGCCGATGTGTTCCTTTGAATAAGTGAGGTGTGGGGGCAGAATGGGCTGAGCGCAGCCCGCGGGGGTACATCATAACAATTCAACTCCTGTATCTAAATAATGATCCGACCAGATGATATACTACCCATTTCAGCATTCCTATCATCTGCGGTCTTTCGTGTGTCCTTAGCGTATCATCTGCACATCTCGGTGATATGTACAATTGTATCGAACTTGTAAACAGCTATCGATTGGGATCTTTCGTTATTGAATCGTGCAAATGTGTTGTTCATGGTATGATGAACAGGAAGCGCAGTCATTACACCTATCGTCTGCTTGTAGGAGCTTGGAGTATCCGGTGAAGCAAGCTTCTTGCTCGCGCTAGGATCGTAGCGAATCGCTGGTATCGTTGCAATTATAATGAGCCTGGGAAATGCCGTACGACCTGCAAGCAGGAGTGGACGCCATGCCGATATCATGTGGAGGTGAATAGCATGAACGATAACATTAGAGACAGACAACGGCTGCGTATACAGCTTTTGCAGGATTTATATGAGTATCATTTTGGACCGGAAGAGCGTTCGTTTCACTTGCCTGGACCGAAGAAAAATGTAGGGCCATTAACAGACAAAGAAACGCGCCTCGCTTATGATTATTTACACAAAAAAGGCTTGATCGATATCAAGGACGTGGTGGGCTATATGCACTTCTCTATCACACCGCAGGGTATTGACCTGATTGAAGAGCGTATACTGGGTGAGCGTGCAGAACAGATATAGCTCATTGCTTATGCCCATGACAACAGGTGACTGATGAAGTCAGCGCTTGAACGAAATAGGCATAACGAGAGTTGCACACATAGGGAAGAATAAGCGAATCATGATGAAAGGAACCCCATTGCATGTATGAACAGCAATGGGGTTCCTTTTTGCATTATAGCAGGATACAACATAGGGCGTAATAAGCGACAGGCTATAGAGAATGTATGGTTTCATAGGTAGATTGTCGCTTACCGAAGCGGCATTTCCAGTACGAATACATTGCCATGCTCATCGGATGAGGCGATATACAGATTGCCCTCCATTCGCTGGGCAAGACGTCGTGCGAGTGGCAAGCCAAGCCCTGTACCGCTACTCGTACGCGAGCGATTCTGGCTCAGCGTGGTATACGGCTCAAATACGAGCTCCTGCTGATCCGCTGGAATCATCGGGCCAGAGCTACGAATGCGAATTTGCACGATTTCATCGCGAAGCTGACTTTCGACTACAATCCAGCCATGCTGGGGAAGATTGTATTTAACGGCATTGTCGAGTAGATTGAGCAAAATATGCATCAGATGCTTCGGATCAGCAAGCAGCTGCACCGACTGATCGAGCTTCACATCAAGCTGGATGCCTGCACTGGTCGCTTTGCCGCGTGTTCGAGCGGCGGCGTCCTCGATTAGCTCATTCAGCTGTACCTGCTCAGGATGCAGCTCGAAGTCGTATTTATCCAGCAGCGATAAGCGGATCGAATCCTCAATGAGCTCAATCAACCGACGAATTTCAGATGAAATGCTCGCGCTTGCTTCACGCACTAGCTCAGGATCATCCCCATACATCCCTAGCAGGTCGGCATACGATTGGATGGAGGTGGCAGGCGTTTTTAGCTCATGGCTAATATTGCCGATGAATGCCTTTTGCAGCTGCTCCAGTGCAGAGAGCTTGGTTACCGCTTGCTGTAGCTGTAGCTTCTCCTGCTCTAATAAATTCATGCTTCGCTCGATCATGCCGCCCATCTCAGTAATACTGTCACCTAGCTCACCTAGCTCATCGGAGCGCTTGAGCAGGGCATGCTGCTCGTCTGGGTAACGACCACGAGCGATTGCACGAGCTTCCGTCATTAAGGTATGAATGTCACGGGTCTGCCGATGAATGTACAGCCAGCCGATGAGGAAGCTGCTGGCAAGTACAGCGGCACCTGTCCATAGACAGAGCATGAGCATATTATGGTAAAACTCCTGCTGCTCTGCAATCGATAGGTGTAGCTGAATCACACCGAGCAGCTGATCGGCACCATAGACAGGTGCCAAATACAGCACATTCGAGCCTTCCGTAATATACGCGGTCTGTCCTTGCAGTGCATATCGCATCGCTGCGCTCACATCACTACGGCGAGCCAGCGGCAAAGAATCACCGCGTAGCTCGCCGTTTCGATCATATACAATCACTCGCATATTACTGGCTGCACCCAGATCAACCGCCAGCTCAGCTGCTCGCCTTTGCATAAATAATAGCGGAGATAATCGCTCGCCACTCAAATACGCCTGCTGAATACGCAGCTGCATCAGATCGCTCTGGCGTAGCAAGAGCTGTTCTGTCTGCTGCTGCTGATTACTGCGAATACCGGATAGTACAAGTAGACTAAGCACAGTAACGGTAAATAACAGCAGGGCACCGAGCAGCAATGGGAATTTCCAGCGTAAGCCGAGCCGAGGGTGAAGCAGTGAACGTGCTCTCATGCCTGCGGCTCCGAGCGATAGCCGATCCCGTAAACCGTTTGCAATAGTGACTGGTGCGGATCAAGCTTCTTGCGCAGTCGTTGAATATGAATATCAACGGTACGTGTCTCGCCTAAATAATCCATTCCCCAGACCAGCTCCAGTAGCTCATCTCGTGTATATACACGTCCGGGATGTGTAGCCAACAGCAGCAACAGATCGAATTCCTTGGGCGTAAGCTCCAGTGACTGACCATCGATTCGCGCTTCACGACTGGCAGGCTGTACGGTGAGTGGGCCGAGTGTTCGCGGCTCATCGAGTGGTGGGGGTGCATTTTCCCGATCCACACGACGAGCGAGCGCCTTGATCCGTGCGATCAATTCACGAATATCAAAAGGCTTGGCAACATAGTCATCCGCACCAAGCTCCAAACCCAGCACACGGTCAATCACATCATCGCGTGCAGTTAGCAGGACAATGCCTAAGCCGCGGCGTTGCTCCAGCCTGCGGCATACTTCATAGCCATCCATTTCAGGCATCATCACATCAAGCACGAGCACATCCGGACGGAACTGTTCTACACGCACTAGCGCGTCTCTGCCATCGGTTGCCGTCTCGACTGTAAAATGCTCCCGTTTGAGCGCGTAGGCAATCGAGTTGCGAATGGCAGCTTCATCATCCGCAATCAGCACACGTGTAGACATGGACAGGCTCCTTTCCCATCATTAATCGGTAATGGTATCATTGTAATATTCGATAATGTCTTTACGACGGATAATGCCAAGGAACATGCCTTCATTATCAGTGACCGGAACAAAGTTCTGATCAGCAGCGCGATTCAGCATATCTTCCATGTTCGCAGTGATGACGACACTCTCATTATGTACACGGCGCTGAATATCCGTAAGCGGTACATGACGCATCGCTTCAAAGTCAAGATTGAACGCATTTTTGAGCTTCCATAGTAGATCACCCTCGGATAATGTGCCTACATATTTTCCCTGCTCATCAATAATAGGGATAGCTGAATACGGATGACGCTCTAGCTGCTC
This sequence comes from Paenibacillus hunanensis, assembly GCF_014645615.1. Lineage (GTDB taxonomy): Bacteria > Bacillota > Bacilli > Paenibacillales > Paenibacillaceae > Saccharibacillus > Saccharibacillus hunanensis. Next base: position 555,544 of record NZ_BMMB01000004.1, read on the forward strand.
CAGCGCTTCCAGCATGGAGGCTTTCGACGATACATAAGTAACCTGCTCTTTAGGCAGGAGGAAATGTGAGATTTGCACAAATGTCACTCCTTTACATCATATGTTATCAATAATATTTCCATTAAAACACATTTTGAATCGCATGTGTAAAGGTTTACAGCATTGTAGCCACAAAGCAGGCAATGCATAACGCCATATTTTCGACCAGGGAGCGATAAGAATGAAGACCAAGCAACAGCTAATTGATGCGATTGTAACGCAGTTTCAAAAGACCGAGCTATACAGGGATGACCGTATTCAGTGGGTCGAAGCCGCCTTTGACGATTCATGGCATGGTGATCTGGAACCGCAGATTGCGATTGATCCGGATGGATATAGACTACTACTATATGAGCGTGGAATTCAAATAATGAACAAAAAAATGAGTCCAGAGCGTGAACACGATATCATTTACTGGATACTAGATAGCTGTATTCAGACGGCGGCTTATCTGGAGCTGCTGGATCGGCATGGGATTGAATCGGGTAAAGGTCATTTACAGATGACAGCTACCGTGCAGGCGGAGTGGTCGGCATTGATTGGGCGCGCATTTGCAGCGACGGATGCTATATATGAGGAGATGTATCGTAGTGGGAAAAGAGGAGAGCTAGAACAGATGTAATGATGCAGCTATATCAGGCTCTGCTCCACTACCAATAAAGCGACAAAAGCTGGATGAATATAGATAGAGGCTATTGCGCTGGATGTGTAGCGTATCACCTATCGATGAAGACATTATTCCTAGGAATAATGTCTTTTTTTGTAGTGATTTTCATTGTGTAAGTATTGATTTTGAACAATAAAATGCCGATATATGAATCAATCCTTATACACCAAATATAGGAATTATATCTATTGCTATCACTTACATTCAATTATATTCTTTAATTGGAAATTGATAATTTAATTAATTGAGTGAATGTGATGAATTGCTACAAAATTTATAAATTGCTACAGGGGGATATGCCGGTATGGAAAAATTGAGTGAGCAAGTTACAGACGAATTGGTCGTACGCGCATTGCAAGAAAATTTGGCTATTATTCGATTTGATACGGAGCATCGTGTAGCTTATGTAAATGATATTTTTGCGCGTGTGGTCGGTTATTCGCCAAGCGAGATGATCGGCATGCATCACCGTAATTTATGCTTTGCTGACTTTGCGAATAGCTCAGAATACGTATCCTTTTGGGACAATCTATTTACAGGGATAACCTTTCACGATAGAATTTTACGCCGTAATTCAAATGATGATGAGGTATGGCTGGAAGCGACCTATATGCCCGTATGGGATCAAGCACGCCGTCATGTCATCGGTGTAACCAAGGTCGCCACCGATATTACCGAACGTCATCACCATCTGAGCCATGTTGTAGATGATCTGCAAAATACAGCAAAAATGCTCCATCAGCGTTCATCTGACGGTATGCTGCACAGTGAGGAGCTGCTCGTCAGTATGGAGCAGATCGCGCAGGTGACCTCAGCCAATGGAGATACGATTCATCGACTGCAAGAGCAAGCTTACGAAATTCAGGATGTCGTACAAACGATTCGTAAAATCGCCTCGCAAACGCAAATGCTCGCCCTGAACGCAGCGATTGAAGCCGCACGCGCTGGTGACTTTGGACGTGGCTTTAATGTAGTTGCACAGGAGGTCGGCAAGCTATCGAATATGGTGCAGGAATCGATCACTCAGGTGAAGCGTAGCGTTGACGCAATGGACTTAGAGGTGCGCAAAATCTCCAATACGACGGTAGAGGTGGAGCAGAGTGTCAAGCGTGGACAGGAGCGTATGCAGACGGCGATGGAATCGTTTACTGCAATCTTTACATCAGCCAATGAGCTGAACATTCAGGCGGATCGAGTGACGCATGAGATTTGAGGATCAGTTATAGAGTGGAAAGATTGGATCGCAGGTTATTTTAAAAGAGCCTTGTCTGTTACGGAAGAGAATCACTCCAGCATCATAACACGAAGCCTAGTCTATACAATGAATAGCCAAACCAATACAGCCAGAGTCAGCAGAGGATCATCATATCCTCCGACTCTGGCTTTTTGCATAGCGTTTTACCGTGTTGGGATATCCAAGCGACAAGCTTCTACACTGATAACATACATTTATGTATCTATACATCATATTCGATAGAATTTGTTTAAATAAATTTAATGAAACAATTAAATATGTTGAAAGAAAAATATAGATATGATAGAGTGAACTCGTCAGATGACATTGTCAGATTCAACTACCCGTGTTTTACACATAAAAAGGAGGAGCTTATGAAGCCCCAATTTCGTTATTTAGATCAACCGGTATTAGAGCCGATGCCTGGATGTGCCTGGGCAGATAAAATGGTGCTAAATCCAGCTATCGTAAAAGACCCGGAATCCGATACGATCCATATGCTATTTAGAGCGACAGGCCCGTGGTCAGAGAAGAAGCGGGAGGGCTGCCATGATCCGTATCCTATCTTCTTAGGTTATGCGAAAAGTGATGATCGAGGACAGACCTGGGATGCTGATTTCTCCAGACCTGCACTGGCTCCAGCGCTTGGATATGAAGAAGAGGAGCTATATATTACCGATATTGATGGAAATCGTGTTCGGAATTACGCGAATGGCTGCATCGAAGATCCACGCATTTTCCCGATTGAGGGTGAGCTGTATATGTCGGTCGCCTGTCGTATTTTCCCACCAGGGCCTTACTGGCTGAGTGATCAGGAGCCACCTGTGGAGACGCGATTCGAATATGTACCGGATTGGATTTTCCATACGAGTGATGCGGATGCCTTTGTACAAACTGCTCGTGCCAATGATACGGTCACTGTGCTGTATAAGCTGAATCTGGATCAGCTGAAATGTGGTAATTATGAACACGCATTTGCTTATATCGGCCCACTCACAGAAGGACACATTAGCGATAATCGAGATGTTTTTTTATTTCCAGACAAAATGCGTATCGCTGATCAGGAACGCTATGTTATGCTTCATCGCCCGATGAATGTAAAGCCCTTTCCAGAAGGGGAGTGTGTACAAAAGCCATCAATCTATCTAGCCAGTGCGAATACGATAGAGGAATTCGCTTCGTCGCAGGCAGAGCATCGATTGCTCGCAGCCCCGATATTTGATTGGGAGGAGAATCGTATCGGTGCTAGCTGGCCGCCGCTAAAAATTAACGAGCGAGAATGGCTTATTCCGTATCATGGCAAGAAAAATGTGCAATTTGGCTATACACAATCCTTTATGATTGTGGAAGAGCAGGAACATGATTATCCTATATTAACGCACCGCTGCCCGGATCGGCTTATGTATGCAGAGCGTGAATGGGAGATGCCTTCGGACTATCCAACGCCATGCTTATTTACAACCGGAGGCGTAATTATAGATGGTGAATTGATCATGGCTTATGGTGCGGCAGATCAGAAGGTTGGCATCTCCTGGGTGAATCTGGAGCAGCTGATCCAGCATATTCGCCAATATGATGCAGAAGGTAAGCAGCTGCACACCACTTCAGTATAACTACGTATATATGACACTATACCCTTGAAACAAGCAGATATAGATAGACTATGCTGCTTATTCAAGGGTATTTGAGTTGAAAAAAGTTTAAAAACGAATTATGATTAATAAAAAATCGTAAGGAGCTAGACAAGTGAAAAAGGTTACCTTACAGATGATTGCAGAGCAGGTTGGTGTGTCGAAGGCGCTTGTATCGAAAGCGCTCTCTAATGATCCTGCTGTCAACAACAGTACTCGCGAGCAGATCTGGAAGACTGCACAGGACATGGGGTACCGTTTTGATAAGCTACGCAAATCATCTCAATTTACGAAGACTGGAAATATTGCTGTGCTGATGCCTGAAGCATATTTGGATGATATGGAATACTGGGGTAAAATTATTCGCGGCATTGATAAAGAACTGTCAGGCTATGATTTTAGTATGATGCTGTCGGGTATTGATATTTCGCTGGAACCGAAGGAAGGAATGCCGTCTAGCATTAGTGAATCCAAGGTGGATGGTGCACTCCTGCTAGGACATGTTCCCGAAGATTACATAAAAGCGATTGAAGCGGCAGAGATTCCTTTTGTGCTGGTCGATTCCAATATTCAAAATGTGGAATATGATCATGTGCTCGCTAACAACTATATTGGAGCCTACAATGCTACGATGAAATTGCTTCAAAGTGGGCATCGTACACTCGCTTTTGTCGGAGACATGGAGACAGCATTGAGCTTTAAAGAACGAGATCGTGGTTTTGAAGAAGCGGCAAAGGATCATAATAGTAACGCAAGTGCTGATGATCAGGCTCGCATTACCTGGGTGCGCGGCTTAGGCGTTAGTGGTCGCGGTAACTATACGAATTCAGAATTTATGGATAAGCTACGCTCCTCTATTGTAGATGAACAGGTTACAGGCTTCTTTTGTGCTAATGATATGCTTGCGATTGAAGCGCTACGTTATTTGACCGAATGGGGCTACCGTTGTCCAGAGGATGTCTCAATCATTGGCTTCGATGATTTAACACTGGCAGAGTTCGTCATTCCAAGGCTTACGACGGTGCAAGTACCTAAGGAGCATATGGGCTCCAGAGCGGTTAAAACAATTCTTGATCGTATTAAGCATCATGAGACGGTAGCAGAGCAGATTTTACTATCAACCAGATTGATTGAACGAGATTCTGTGAAGGTTCTGCATACCGTAGAGACGGTAGAGCCACAAACAGAGTAGGAGAAGGCTAGAGAAGAAGTAGACTAGAAAAGAAATAGAGTAGAAAAGAGACATTTGCTGATCCAAGCAAATGTCTCTTTTTGTTTTGATGAAGAGTTCATGCAACGGCCTGTCCGATAAACTCAGCTTCAACAACAGTGTATGTTTAATTAAACAAATATTATTGTTGAAGAAACTATATAATTATGTTAAAGTTTATTCAGTAGAAAGAGATCATGATCATAGGAGGTTGTAGATAGATAATGAGTCGAATATAAGATTTAAAAGTGCAAAAACAGCTCTTTAGTTAGAAAAAAGCTTTTTTTCTGAAACATAAGTGTAATTAGGAGTTTTGTTTAGTAAAAGTTTAATGAATATAAGCTATATTGTAAGCGATATCATAATAATTTATTTAAAAGGAAGTATAGCTTGGAAGCTTTAAGTTGGAGATTTGATATTGAAGGCGGTGTAGCAGTTGGGAACGTCTTATGCTAGACAACGAACGATGATACTTATTACTTTTCTATTTATTCCACTTGTACTGCTGGGTTTGTTCACGTACTATCCAGCCGTACGCCTGTTGTATCTGAGCTTTACCAGTTGGGATGGGATTAGCGATACGGTTCAATTTCTAGGTCTGGACAATTATAAAGAGATTTTCACGAATCCGGATTTGTTTGGTGTATTTCTGCATCAGATTCCTTATGTGCTTGGTGGAATTTTGCAAAATATAATCGCGATCCTATTTGCGGTCATTTTAAATTCAAAGATTAAAGGGCGCAATCTATTCCGTGTACTTTTATTTGTCCCTTACATTATGAACGGTGTAGCCGTAGCCTTCATGTTTCAATATGTATTTGATACGGAAAATGGCTCGTTGAATGCACTGCTCGGTATGCTCGGACTTCAATCGCTACAGCATAGCTGGCTGGGAGATACTTCACTTGTGAATTTCTCGCTCGCTTCAGTAAGCTTCTGGCGATATATGGGCTACACGATGATCATTTATCTGGGCGCCTTACAATCGATTCCGGGCGATATGTATGAAGCGGCAACAATTGATGGTGCGAATCGCTTTCAATCGTTATGGCATTTGACCCTGCCTAATCTGACACAGGTCATTCAGTTAAATATGTTTCTGACACTAAGCGGAGCGCTGGCGGTATTCGATCTACCGTTCGTGCTTACCAAGGGTGGGCCCGTAGGCTCCAGTGAAACATTCCTGCTTAAGACGACTGAAACTGCATTTACATTTAACAACTATGGATTAGCGTCCGCGATGAGCATTGTGCTGTTGATCTTCACCATTGTCATTCTAGTTGTACAAAATATGGCGATCAAGCGCAAAGGAGATGCCTGATGACTACCAAGCGAATTCGGGACCCGATCGAGTGGCTCAAATATATTTTGCTGGGCATTGCCAGTCTGGTCGTACTCTTTCCACCTTATGTTGTAGTGCTGAATGCCTTTAAAGGGCCAGATGAAAGCTCCAGCCCGTTTGCATTACCAGCCAGTTTTTTGAATGTTGAGAATTTTCGAATTGTATTTGATCGGGCAGATATCTTACAGGCATTTAGCAATACATTTATCGTCATTGCCGTATCGCTAGTAGGGAATATCGTGTTTGGAACGATGGTGTCGTATGCACTGGCTCGTATTTCCTTTAAAGGAAAACGGCTTATTTTAGGCTTGTTCCTGTTCGCTAGCATCATTCCAACGATTACAACGCAGGTGGTAATCTTTTCACTTATTCAATCACTCGGTGTATTTAACACCTTATTCGCACCGATTTTGCTGTTCATTGGGGCGGATGTATTGCAGATTACGATCTACCTGCAATTTATTCGTAATATTCCAGAGGAGCTCGATGAGAGTGCGATGATTGATGGTGCCAGTCTGTTTCGGATTTATGCTTCGATTATCTTTCCGTTGCTAAGTCCAGCGACCGTTACACTGGTGATTTTGAAAACGATCAATATTTATAACGAGCTGTACATTCCATTTTTGTATATGCCCAAGCAAAAGCTTGTAATGGTCTCTACCTCGATCATGCGCTTTGCGAGTAACAATCAGGCGCAATGGAGTTATATTTGTGCCACCATTTTGATCATCATGGTGCCTACGGTATTGCTGTACCTATTCTTACAGCGTTATATCTTTGCCGGTGTCACGAATGGAGCAGTTAAAGGATAAGGATCACATAGGATGTGGAAGGTTTGGACTAGTGGAAGGAGCAATGAACGATGTCAAATGAGTATTTTGAGCAACGATATGAGCAGGTAAGAGCGAGGCATCAGACGATTATTGAACGCAAAAATGAACCGCTATTTTCAGAGCATGGTATTTATGAACGGTATACGCACCCCATTCTGACGAATCAGCATATTCCGCTGTCATGGCGATATGATCTGAATCCAGATACGAATCCCTATTTTATGGAACGGCTCGGTGTAAATTGTGTGTTTAATCCGGGTGCACTTTACTTGAATGGCAAGTTTTATCTGGTGGCACGAATAGAGGGAAATGATCGCAAATCCTTTTTTGCGATTGCAGAAAGCGATAATGGTGTAGACGGCTTTACCTTCTGGGATTATCCGATTCACTTGCCTGAAACGGACGAGCCGGATGTGAATGTTTATGATATGCGTCTTGTACAGCATGAGGATGGCTATATTTATGGATTATTTTGTACAGAGCGCAAAGATCTCTCTGCACCCCCAGGTGACTTATCCAGTGCGATTGCACAGTGCGGCATTGTACGAACACTCGATCTGATAAGCTGGGAACGACTACCTGATCTACAGACTCGCTCTGCTCAGCAGCGTAATGTGGTGCTTCATCCGAAGTTCATCGATGGCCAGTATGCCTTTTACACTCGCCCGCAGGATGGATTTATCGATACAGGCTCCGGTGGTGGCATCGGCTGGGGATTATCCAATTCGATGCAGCCTGCCATTATTCAGGAGGAGCAGATCATAGATGAACGTGCGTATCATACGATCAAGGAAGTGAAAAATGGTCAGGGCCCTGCGCCGATCGCAACAGCAGAGGGCTGGCTGCACATCGCTCACGGTGTGCGTAATACAGCCGCAGGCTTGCGGTATGTGCTATATGCCTTTTTGACTGAGCTAGAGCGCCCGTGGATTCAGACGCATTGTCCGGGTGGACATCTGCTGGCTCCAGAAGGTGATGAGCGTATTGGCGATGTGTCCAATGTGGTGTTCAGTAATGGCATGGTCGCCACGGAGAAGGGCGAGTTATTCCTATACTATGCTTCCTCCGATATACGTTGCCATGTAGCGACGACAACAGTGGATAAGCTACTCGATTATGTAAAGCATACACCTGCGGATGCGATGCGCTCCTATGCATGTGTGCAGCAACGTGCTGATCTGATCCGCGGCAATATGAGTTATGACGAACAGAGGAGGAAATAATATGAAAAAAGTAATCATAGTATTAGCCAGCATGCTTGTCACTTCAGTCATTCTGTCTGCTTGCGGTAGTGGTAGCACCTCGAATACAGCGAGCAATGGAGCAGGCGCTACAGGTGATGGGGCTATTAGTGGGACAGTAACCTTTTTAACGAATCGTACGGATATGATTGGTACCCAGTTTGACGATTATGCCAAACGCTTCCATGAGAAATATCCGAATGCACAGGTCGAATTTGAAGCGATCACAGATCTGGATAAAACAACGAAAATTCGTATGTCATCTGGCGATTACCCGGATGTGGTTCTCATTCCAACGATTCCGAATTCCGATCTACCGAAATATTTTACACCGCTCGATGATCTCGGCTTGAACGATAACATTTATTTTAAAGATTATAAGTCCTATGAAGGAAAAGTATATGGCATATCGGTCGGTGCCACAACTACAGGGATCGTGTATAACAAAAAAGCATTCGCTGATGCTGGAATTACCGAAATTCCTAAGACGCTGGACGAATTCTACGCAGCAAGTGAAAAGCTGAAAGCAAAAGGCATCGTGCCGCTGGCTTCTAATTTTAAAGATCAGTGGCCGCTGTACCCGTGGATTTCGGAAGTACCAACAAGTATGGCTGGTGATGCAAAGCTAAATAATGATCGTATGAATAGTGATACCCCGTATCAGATGAACAATCCCTATGGTAAGAGCATGACTATCATCCGCACGATGTATGAGAAGGGCTATCTGGAGAAGGACGTTAACTCTACCAATTGGGAGCAATCGAAAAAAGACGTGGCTAGCGGTAAGTTTGCTATGGTCATGCTGGGCAACTGGGTCATTCCGCAGATTATTGCAAGTGGAACAACATCAGATAACATCGGGTTTTTCCCATTGCCTTATGATAATTCCGGTAAGGTTAATGTAAGTCTAGCACCGGACTGGGCGTACGGTGTAAATAAAAATAGTGAGAACGTTGCTACGGCAAAGGCATTTGTAAAGTGGATGATTGAGGATTCTGGCTTTGATCAATATGCGGGATTTATTCCTGTGCTGAAAGACAAGAAAGCGACCATTCCGCAATTGCAGCAATTTGATAGCTTCAAGCCCGTGACGATCGAAGCGGTTGCTGATGATCCAAAGGTTACCGATATTGTGAACCATGCTCAGATTACAAAGGAAGCCTTAGTACAGGAATTCATTTTAGCCCATAATCCACAAAGTGTATTGGATAAATATAATGCAGCCTGGGCAAAAGCGAGAAAAGACATTTTAAAATAAGACCATTCCAATCATACGAGTGAATACACAGGGCTGCGAACAGTCGTAATCAATGTTCGCAGCCCTGTACGATGTACAAACAATGTAGACAACCAATATGAAGAAGAGGAGCGAAATGATGCTAAAACGTGAATTTGTGAAAAGAAGAGGAACAAAGCTGGTTGCAGGCGAAATCCCTTATCGCTTTGCAGGGCCGAATATATACTGGCTCGGATTGGATGAGAATGTTGAGGGGATAGATTGGCCGACTCCATTCCGAGTACAAAATGTGCTGGATACCGCAGTTATGATGGGAGCGAATGCGTTACGCTCACATACGCTCGCTGCATCTGTAGGTCATCCTAAGTCGCTGATGCCCACATTACGACAAATGAATGAGGAAGCATGGGTAAAGGTGGATTTTGCCTTAGATGAGATTGCCAAACGAGGATTGCGTGTCATGATTCCATTGGTTTGTAATTGGAGCTATTATCATGGAGGTCGGTCGACGTTTACGAGCTGGCGGGGGATTGGGGATGCAGAGGATTTTTATTACGATCGTCAGGTAATTGCAGATTTCCAATGGTATATCGGGCAGATTTTGAATCGTACGAATACGATCAATGGGTTGATGTACAAGGATGATCCATCTATCCTGGCATGGGAGCTAGGTAATGAGCTGAACGATGTTCCGGCTGATTGGGTGCAGGAGATGTGTAGGTATATCAAAGGAATAGATTCTAACCATCTGATCAGTCATGGCAAGCAATTCGAGGTTGATGCAGATAAGCTGGACATTCCAGAACTGGATATAATCGATGTGCATTATTATCCACCTTCTGCTGAACAATTGCATGCAGATGTAGATAAAGTAAGTTCTGCTGGTAAGGTGTATATTGCTGGAGAATACGATTGGTCTTCCGATCAAACGGGCTCATTCCTGCAAGCAGTGGAGGGTAATGAGAAAGTATCCGGTACATTCTTCTGGTCTTTATTCGGTCATCACGATCAAGGCGGGTATGTTCAGCATAACGATGGCTTTTCCGTTCATTATCCTGGTCACGGCTACAGCGACGTTTGGCTTGGTCGGATTCAAGCGCTACGTCAGCATGCGTATCAGCTGCGTCAGGCACGTATTCCAGAGATTCTGATTACCGAAGCACCACTCATCTTGAGTACAGATGAAGGTCGAATTGTATTCCGCGGAGTTGCGGGTAGCGCAACCTATACGCTGGAGCGATCAAGTAAAAGTCCCTCTGGCCCATGGCAACCTGTAATTGAGCGACAAGCGTATCATAATGGTGAATGGAAGGATGCCTTACGAGTGAAAGAGGAGAAGGTCTATTATCGAATCAAGGCGATTACCTTAAACGGTGTTGAAGGACCCTACTCACAGCCAGTGCAGTCACTTGCCTTTTAGTTTAAACCTCCATTAAAGGGGAAGAGAAGAAAGGCAAGATGGATCGTATAGGAGGCATCGTATGTACAAGGTAGAGCCAGATGATGAAAACATTTATTATGTAGGTCGCTGGGATAAACGTCAGCCAGGAGCATATTCGACGTCATGGGGCGGTACGTATTTTAAAGTGAACTTTAGCAATACGACGATCATCAGACTTCATATCGGAGCTAGCGTCAATGTATATGTGAGTATCGATGGCGTAACACGTTATTATCCTTCGTTACAGGGAGTTGTGGATATTACGCCCGTATTATTACATAAGGGAACACATACATTAATGGTTGCTACTCCATATACCGATCAATGTCTCGTATTTCAAGGGATGAGTCTAGATGATCAGGCAAGGATATCGTTACCCTCTACAGGGAAGCGAATGATCGAATATATCGGCGCTTCGATCATTGCAGGTCACCTATTGCCTCGCTATGCGCTGTCCGATTATGCATGGCTGGCAGCAGAGAGGCTGGGGTATGAACATATTCAGATTGCACAGTCAGGAATGGGACTGGTCGATCACTGGCCGGGTGGGAGCTATATTGCGAACGGAGCAGGCATGAGTCAGCAATATTTTAAGCTCAAGCATGCAGATCATGACGATGATACATTGTATGACTTTTTCGATCAGTCGCCCGATATTGTCATTATTCATATCGGGACAAATGATGCCGTATTTGGCGTTCCAGCAGATCGGTTCCAGTACGAATATACTCGGTTTCTAGGCTTGATTCGGCAGCAGTATCCAGTGGCGAGGCTGTATGCCCAGCGTTTATTTGATGGAACCTATGCTCAAGAGATTCAGCAGTCTGTACGCAGTCTTCAGGCTGCTGGCGATCAGAAGGTACATTATATCGATACGAGTGGATGGCTACAGGAACTAGATTACAGCGATGGGGTTCATCCTAACGAATCGGCTCATATTAAATTAAGTAAGCGATTGGTGGCTGTGTTAGAAGCAAAGAATCGGTAGACGTATACCTCACGCGATCGATTCACAATATGTAAAAGAAGCCCATTCGGCTTAATCGAATGGGCTTCTTTCGTCCAATCATAGCTGGATATAGAGGATGGCGATTATTTTAATGAAGGTAGTAGATCACGAGTAACGGTGTTAGACGAATTATATAATGCTTTAATCTGATCATTTGTGTTACTACTGAAGGTTAGCTCTGCCCAGCTCATTGCGAATGCCCAGCGAGGCTGTTCTGCCAATTGAGTGGGAGTTGGTAGTTTATCGCATTCGCCGATGGCGATGGGCTTACCGTTTGCGACGCTCAATGCCGTGTTATATTTTACCGTTGTAAAGCCGTCTGGATTATATACATCCAGTGCAAATACATCAAAGTAATTGCTACCTGGATTGTAGGCACTCCAGTTCAGGTCAAGATCCTGCATATCCCATACCCAGACAAGATTAGTCAAGCCTTTCGTATTGACCATGTAATCATGGGTTAAACGATACAATGCTGCTGTTCCACTTGGTCCCGGTCTGCCACCCCACCAGAATACGCCTTGATTCATTTCATGAAACGGACGGAATAATACCGTTACATTGTTGTCCTTCAAATATTGCAAATACTGGGCATAGGTATCGAGGCGAGCTTTCCATGCTCGATTCAATGTGCCACCATCTGTAATTAGATCGTTCCATTGCGCATCCGACAGCTTGCTCACCACACCGCCATCCCAGTTGCCTGGTTCAGACTGTGTTGGTGGAACGACATGCAGCATAATGTTAACGATCGCGCCGTTATCCCATTGCTTCTTCGCTTCATTAATCATCGTCCATCGGTTAGAGACATCACTGGAGGAAAATAAGAAATCGCCACTCCACAGGGCAGGGTATCTGCCAGTAATACTATGTAGCTGGTTGGTTTGAACGGCAGGATTGGCATTGGGTTCACGATTATGAATACCCAGCACAGTGCTTTTGCCAGAAATACTTTTCAGGTAATCGAGTACGCCGACTTTTTCAGCGCTTCCGTAGATTTCGAATTCATAGAGGGAGTAGCCACCTGTGGTTGCCCGACTGAAGGCATACATTTTCACATAACGCGCTTTGGTGGGAGCAAAGCTGATGCTGGAGGTGCCGCCTGTACTATTATAATTGGAATAGACGGTCAGCCATTTGGAGTTATCGTTCGATACTTGAATCTGATAGCTTTTGGCGTATGCCGCTGCCCATTTCAAAATCACATTGGAAATTTGCTGCGAACTACCCAGATCAACAATCATATATTGCTGATCCGAAGCTACAGATGACCAGCGTGTGTTGCCATTAGCATCAACTGCACTACTTCCCGGATAGCTGGCACTTTCGGTAGAAGAAACGGTTACCGGACGTCCATATGCCAGATTGGGAGCCGCGTTAGCAGAGACAGGTGCATACGATATCCCTCCGATCAGTAACGCCATAATCACGAGCATAATGCAATATTTCTTTGTGTTGACCATTCATTAACACTCCTTTTGTAATCGTTTTCATTGCAATTTGATTATATTTCCAGTTCTGATTTTAGTCAACAAAAATAAACAAAATAATAAACAATTTATATTTATTTTCTTAAACTTATTGAAACAATTAGAAATTACCATAGCGATGAGCAGAGGGAAGCGTATAACATTGTCATTACTGAATACTAGTTGTCTATGAACAACAACGAAATTATTCCTGCTGCGTCATAAACTCTACAAGTGCGCCTTTATGTATCTCTACATACGCCATCAAATCATCAAAAATATTTCGTTCCGAGTCATACACATATAGAGTTTGCGCTAGCTCTTGAATTTCTCCTGCTATGGTTTCAATACGAGGCTTCATATGAGCTTCATCAGTTGTTGTTAAACGGGACACTTCATACAAGCTGCTTGACTGGGTACGATCACGTAGCTGCTGAGGTGACAGCTCATGACAGGACAAGACACCACTAATAGCATTCAAAATTGCATAATCCTCCTCTGCTCCAATACGATATAACGTAGCGATCATATCCTCCAGCAGTAACCCAGCTGAATTATGCAAAAATCCCCATATCCCATTCATGCTTAACTCGGTATCCAGTTCAATGACGAGGATAATATCCTGAACGAGCTGCGGTAACTGATGAAGATGATCCGGTTCTAATAATGCTCGATTAGCTTCGGTATATAGATTCTCGCTGATCGCTTCTACCATCCCTTCCGCAGTCATCGCTGCGATGGTTTTCGAACCAATCAGATGTGCGATACAATCGTATACAGTGCGCATAAGCGTCTCACTCCTTCTCCATTTCGTTCAAACAATAATTTGATGGTTAATAAAAATAATACTTTATCATTACAATAGAATAAACGTGGAAAGGAAGTGATGCCCCTATGTCAACGAATAAACAAGCCAATAGACTGCTTCATGAGAAATCGCCTTATTTGCTACAGCATGCCTATAATCCTGTGCAATGGTTCCCATGGAGTGATGAAGCTTTTGCAAAAGCGGAGTCGGAAGACAAGCCTGTCTTTCTGTCTGTTGGCTATTCGTAGTGAGGCTTTTACCGACATGCCATTGGTGTCATGTGATGGAGCGCGAAAGCTTTGAGGATGAGGAAGTAGCTGCCTTATTAAATGAATATTTTGTTCCGATCAAGGTGGATCGAGAGGAACGACCGGATATTGATAATCTGTACATGGCGTACTGTCAGGCACTTACCGGGCAAGGGGGCTGGCCGCTAACGGTTCTGCTCACACCGGAGCAGAAGCCCTTTTATGCAGGTACGTATTTTCCGAAGCAGACGAAGTATGGACGCATCGGCATGATCGATATGCTGACGCAGATTCGGGAAAAATGGAAGCATGAACGCGAACGCATTGTTGAAGCTGGCGATGCGATTGTGCAGCGGATGAACGAATTCAAGGCAGAGTCAGAACCGGGTAGCTTTGATGAAGAAATCCTGCATCGTGCCTACCAGACACTGGCTAGCTCGTTTGATGAGCAATATGGAGGCTTTGGTGGAGCACCGAAGTTTCCGACACCGCATCATCTGATGTTTTTGTCTGCTTATGCGCATACGTATGATCAGCCGCAGGCGCTAGACATGGTACGCAGTACATTAGAGCATATGCATCGGGGTGGTATATATGATCATGTGGGCTTTGGCTTTGCGCGCTACTCCACAGATCAGCAGTGGCTCGTGCCGCATTTTGAGAAGATGCTGTATGATAACGCGTTACTGGCGATTGCGTATACCGATGCGTACAGTCTCACGAGTGATGAGCAGTATGCACGGGTTGCCGAAGAGATATTCACGTATGTACTACGCGATATGACGTCACCGGAAGGTGCCTTCTATTCAGCAGAGGATGCCGATTCAGAAGGCGTGGAGGGCAAGTTCTATGTGTTTGATCGCGATGAGATCGAGGATGTGCTTGGTCTGGAAGCGATGCATACGTATTGTAATGTGTATGATATCTCACCCGAAGGTAATTTTGAGGGAGCGAATATACCGAATCTGATTGCCCGTACCATCTCAGACATTGCAGAAGAACGAGATTTGAACGAACTGGCACTGCGTACAGATCTGGAGGAATATCGTCAGAAGCTATTCGATTACCGCGAACAGCGTATTCACCCGTTCAAGGATGATAAGGTGCTCGTCTCGTGGAATGGCATGATGATTGCGGCACTCGCACGCGCGAGTAAACGATTGCAAAAGCCAGAATATGCGCAAGCAGCTACGCGCGCAGTGGATTTTATCTGGCAAACGATGTTCCGCGAGGATGGACGATTGATGGCGCGTTATCGCGAAGGACATGTGGCATTCCCAGCCTATGTGGATGATTATGCTTATCTGATCTGGGGCTTGCTGGAGCTCTATGAAGCAACGGGTGATTCCAGATATATTGCCTATGCGACGACGCTCAAATCACAATTGATCAGCTTGTTCTGGGACGAAGAGCAGGGTGGATTTTATTTTAGCGGCGCCGAGGGCGATCCATTGATTAGTCGCACCAAAGAAATCTATGACGGCGCGATGCCATCTGGCAACTCGGTAGCGGCATGGGTACTGGCAAGACTGGCTGCTATGACGAATGATGACGAGCTACGTGCTTATGCAGAGCGTATATTGGATGCATTTGCTGGTTCGGTGAAGCAGTATCCGGCAGGCTATACGATGCTAATGCTGGCTGGCATGCAGATCATGAACGGGACCGAAGAGATTGTTGTCTCTGGAAAGGTCGAAGATATGCAATACCAGCAAATGCTCGCTGAGGTACAAAAGGCATATCGCCCCTTTGCAACGCTGTTATTCAATGAGAGCGGAGTAGCAGGGGAGGCTACCCGGAAGCTGTTGCCACATTTGCAGGATAAGCAGTCTACTTCGGAGGCGATGACGTATATATGCGAAGGCTTTGTCTGTCACGCACCAGTGACAACGCTGGAAGCACTAACCGAGGCGCTACAGCCGAAGCGTTCATGAATGTATACGAGGATGAGATTCAGTATTCTCTATACTATGCGACAACATCATGAGCTGTAAAACACTGAGCTACAATGTACATCAGCAAGGAAACTCGCTATATCCCTATTATCTAATCCTCAAGTTTAAGATGAAAAGACAGAAGACGAGCTGCATCATAAGCTCGTCTTCTTCTCATTTTGGAAACGCACTTATTTCCAAATTTATCCGATCCTACTATTACATAATGAGCTTTACAGGTCGAAAAATATAATATAACGATTGCGGAGGAGATTCTAATGAGCAGCATACTGATCGTTGATGATTCCCGACTGAATGTTGCCTATCTGCAAAATATTTTGCATACTGCCGGTTATGAAGATATTCGTCTGGCGTATTCAGCATTAGAAGCATTTCGCGAGCTAGGTATAGAAGCGGAGCAGCATCCCAAGAAACGCTGTGATATTGATCTAGTGTTACTGGATATTGTTATGCCCGATATGGATGGAATTGAAGCCTGTCGTACGATTAAGAATACGGAGATGTATCAGGATTTGCCGATTATTTTCCTGACCGCTGATCGAGCTCATTTTGAAGAAGCCTTTGGCGCAGGTGGAATGGACTTTATCGAAAAGGGTGGCCCGGATTACGAGCTGCTAGCACGCGTGCAATCTGCACTCCGACTGAAAAAGGAAATGGATACACGGAAAAACTGGGAAGAAAAAGTACAAAAGGATCTACAGCTTGCCAAGCATTTACAGCGAAGTGTGTTGCATGCTCCGCTGGAAGAGCCAGGTATTCGCATCCATAGCCGGTATATGCAATCTGCTGAAGTATCTGGAGATATGTTTTACTGGAAAATGTTCTCGAACCGCAAATGCGGAGTATTGCTAATCGATGTATCCGGGCATGGAATATCGGCAGCACTGATTAGTATGTCGATCCGTTCCCTGCTGGATAGTATTGTAGGCTTGTATCGTAAGCCTGCCGAGGTGTGTGGAGAGCTCAATCGGCAAATGCGATTATTGTTCGGTAAGACGAGACGTTCTGCTTATTTTACCGCCATTTATTTATTAATCGATCTGGAGCAGCGTGAGCTGGAATATGTGAATGCAGGTCATCCGCCAGGCTTATTATTGAAGCAAAATACCGCACCTGTGAAGTTAAAGGGTACGACCGTTCCGATCGGCATCAAGCCGGATATGAAGCTGGACACCGTCAAGCTATCCTATGATGCGCCATGCCGAATCGTATTGTATACCGATGGGTTAGTAGAGCGACCTGGATTGTCGATTCAATTTGGCATTGATCGCCTGGAGGAATATGCAGATAGTCTGCATTATGTGAGTAATGAGTCGTTTGTTGATAAGCTGGAACGTTTGAATCGTAATCGAGAAGATGATATTTGCATCGTATCAATAGAACTGGATTGATGCTCGATCGGGAATGGGGGAGAGATCGATGGAACGAAGTATAGTTTCCAGAGGCAAAACAGTTGAGCAGGCGATTGATCGTGCTTTGACACTGTTGGAAGCGAGCAAGCAGCAGGTCAGTATTGAGATTATCGATGAGGAAAATAAAGGCCTGCTCGGCTTTAATGTAAGGCCAGCTGTCGTTAAGGTTACTTTAATGCAAGAATCGCCCGATCATGCAGTTACTGATGAGACTGGACGAGCTTCATCGTCCGTGCATCCAGCTTCCCTGTCCAATGCTTCGGAGCAAGAGTCTCCGGGCTTGACCGCCTCTCGCCAGCAACTATCTGTACTGGATGCTGGACAATCGCCTGCATCTGCCGCGAATACGAATCCCTCATCGTCCAAGCAAAAAGCGGCTAGCCCTGTACAGGATGGACAAATCTGGATTGAAGGTGGAGAGATGCGTGTACGTATCTTTCCCGGTGGTAGCCTGCCCAAGCTCGATGCGTTCAAAAGCGGAGATGTGCTGATTAATGGGCAGCCACTTCTGGCAGGACAGACAGCGGAGATTGGCGAGTTTGATCATGTGGAGATTGCACTAACCGAGGAGCTACGCGAGCCGCTCTGGCAAATACAGGTGGAGCCAAAAGCAATGCAGGCGAGTGTACATGTTGAGCCAGGCAGTCATATACGCCGCTACTTGCTAGATACGGAGCCTGAATCCAGATTGATGCTGCGTGTAGGTCAGCGACGGGAGATTTTGCCTATTGAGCCTGCGCGTATAGTCGAGCAGCTTACTATGCTGGGTGTCGTGTATGGTATCGATCAAGAAGCGATTGCACGGGCATGTCGTGCATCAGAGCCAGGCGAATATATCGTTGCCCGCGGTACAGAGCCGATTCCAGGAGTAGATGGAATGTTCGAGCTACGAGCAGATACCGAAGCGAAAAAGGTACAGCCTAAGCTGCGTCAGGACGGTACGATTGATTACCGGGAGACACGCGAATTCCCGTCGGTAGGGGAGGGTGATCTGATTGGAGTAGTACGCCCGGCGGAGCCCGGACAGGATGGCATCGATGTATTTGGACGTTCGGTAGCAGCGCCTCCAGTGCGACAGGTGCAAATTTTGGCAGGTAAGGATGTCACCCTATCTGATGATGGCTTACAAGCAATCGCTCAGCGTGCCGGTATGCCAACACAGGTGAAGCAGGGCTATCATATTAAGCTGTCGATTGTGCCCAAGCTGATGCAGAGTGGGGACATTAATCTATCGACAGGCAATATTCATTTTCTCGGCGATGTGGAGATTAGCGGAGCGGTTCAGGACACGATGCAGGTAGAGGCGGAGGGCAATATTCATATTCGCGGTAATATTAATATGGCGAATATTGTAGCTGGTCAATCGCTAATCGTGAATGCTAATGTGATCAGCAGTCAGGTTGTCGTCGGACAGATGTATCTATTTTACGGTCAGATCGCACCGTTACTTCAATCGATTGCAGAGCAATGCGAGCTGCTCAAGGCTGCGATTCGTCAGGTTAGTAGCGCATCTGCCTTTAAGCTGGATGATATGGATGAGCATGGACTGGCACCTTTGTTCAAAGTATTGTTTCAGGGTCGATTCCGCGGTATGCATGAAGTGCTCCAGCGCATGGTGAAGCTCAAGGAGCAATATGCACAATTGCCAGGAGATGACTGGAAACGGTACTATGATGAGCTCCAGCGTGGATTTTTGACTGGCGAATCGAGCCACTTCCGTACTGCGGACGATCTGGAAAGCTTTATTCGGCGTACACGCTATCTGTATTCAGTCGTCGTTGTGCCTGCGATGGAGCAGATTTTTGCTCGTTTACATCATGTGCAGAACAGTCATGTTCGCTGTGGTGGGAATCTGATTATTGAAAAGGGCTGCTACAATGCCCATCTATTCTGCGAGGGACATCTACAAGCGGATGGAACACTACGAGGTGGAACGTATCATGCTGTAGGTGGAATGACGATTCAAGAGGCAGGCTCACCGGGAACGGGCAGCACCTCGCTGCATGTGGGCGCCAAGTCTGTCATTCGTGCAAAGAAGATTTTAGCTGGAACAACGATTCATGTTGGCGAACGGATACACCAGTTTACGAAGGATATGGAGCATGTGGTAGTTCGCATTAATAGTGATAACGAATTCGTATGGCATGGGGAGTGATGAGGATGTTTTCGTACCGATTGCAGGAGCAGGATGGACGAATGATCGTCTATTGTGAAGGTGATATCGATATTGATGCTGGTGATTTGATTGAAGAACAGCTTGAGCCCGCTTTACAGGAACAGCAGCAGGTCGTATTGAATCTGGAGCAGGTGCATTTTGTAGATTCATCGGGTATTGGGTTATTGATCGGGCTAGTTCAGGGCTTAAAGGAGCAGGAGCGGATCGTATCGCTGGAGCATGTCCAGCCGGAAGTGATGGAAGTATTCGAATTACTACAGCTTGACGAAATTTTAGGTAAGGACGTTTTTAGCTAGGTGAACGAGAAGAATCTATATACGATTCCGCTCGGTATGATAGGCCTGGCCAGCCTGGTGTATATGTTCTGGCATCTGAATAGCCTGATCTGGGTTGGGCTGCCGATGCTGTTGTTTATTGTAGTGTTGGATTTATTTCCTGTGCGGCTGTTAAGTGGGGAGGAATACAGTGCTAGCGTAGCGGGATTTCTAATTTTGCTATTGGCGTATGGGCCTACTCATGCGCTGATCGGCGCTACACTGAGCAATATCGTTACTCATTTTAGAGCAGCTGACTTTCAATGGCGGCGAGTTCACGGCTTTCGAATACTATCTAAGCAGGGGAAGTATGCTATTTGTCTATATATCGCTGACAAAGCGATGCAGCAGATCGATGGGCTTGTACAGTCATCTCTCAATGTGTATGCACAGGCGGCGGTAGGTGCTCTCTTATTTAGCGGCTTGTATGTGATCATGTCGGTAGTCGTATCGAATAGTATCGGTCATGTGCCTTTACTATCTAGCTTACGTCTCCGGTTAAAAGAGCTGATCGTGCCTGTGCTGTTATGTACCGTTATCGTGCCGCATTTTTTGAAATATTTATCGCTGGGCTATATCGTATATGAAACATTGTATACAGCGTTATTTTTACTGCTTATTATTTTCTTTTCCCATGGTTATATTGAACAGGTGCGTTTACGCAGACAGGGTGTAGAGGAATTCATTCGCATCGGTGAGCTCCGCCTATCGAATCGGGAGGGGCATGGACGCAATGTAGGTATTATATGTGAGCATGTATTGGAGCTGCTGAATTATCCGAAGAAGCAGCGACCTGAGCTGATCAACATTGCCACCCTCCATGATATCGGGAAAATGCTATTACCGCTCGAGGTATTGACCAAGCGTGGTGCGCTATCGCTCAGCGAGCAGCACGAATATGAATCTCATACGATCAAAGGAGCGCAGATTGTCGGCAACATTACCGGTGATCGTCGCGCGGCAGCATGGATTAAGCATCATCATGAACGATTTGATGGCAAGGGCTTTCCCGATCGACTCAAAGGGAATGCGATTCCGTATGAGTCCAGAATTATTTATCTATGCAATCAACTGGAGTATCTGATTCGTCAGTATTCACAAAATGAAGACGTGATGAATCATTTACAGCGGATGGCAGGCAAGGAGCTTGATCCACAGCTTATCTGGCGTATTCATGCAGGTACCATCGCCTGGCTGCGTCAGTATGTAATCCACGATGATCCACTTGCATCCACCGAGCTGGCATTCGTTGTACGTCATGATCCTGATAAGCCACCACAGCAGCTAGCCAGTATTACAGGTGGCACCAGACTGCTACGCTATGGAGCAGATGGTAAGCTATACGGCATAGGTTTGTCCGATGTACCTGCTGGTATTGTCAGTGATGCAGAGGTGCTAGCTGAGCGAGCTTTACTTGTTGCTGAAAGCTTCTATGAAGTGCTCGCTGGTGAAGGGAAGACGTATGAGGCTTACTTTTATCCTGAACCGGATCGGATTAATGTGGTGCTCACGGATATTACACCCGCTCTGCAATACAGAGAGGATCTACATTACAATACACTTAGCTCGTATCGCGATGTGATCCGTACGCTCTCCCATAGCAAAATCGATATCTGTCTACAGCCACAGGAGATCGAACGCGAGCTGGGCGAACGTCTGGATGGCATGGAGGTGCGTACGCGTGGAGATGTATCCTCCAGCCGTAATCTAGTGATGGAGCATGTGCCTGAATGGTATCGTCAGCAATATCCGAAAAAGCTGATGAGTATTAAGCTGGCTGTGTCCGAAGGTGTGACGAATCTGATCAAGCACGCTGAGCAGGGACAGATCGGTGTTTATCAGCAGGCGAATCGTCTGCAAATCTATATCACAGATCATGGATCAGGTATTCCGTTACATGAACTGCCCAAAACGATTCTAGTATCTGGCTATAGTAGTAAAAGCTCGCTCGGTAAAGGCTTTGCAGTGATGTACATGTCTGCTGATCGGATTATGCTGCATACGAGCCCGGATGGGACAGCCATTTTACTTGAGTTTATGATGGTAGCTGAAGAGACCGGCTAAACGCTTCCTGTATCGGGAAACGAATAGGCGGTCTTTATTAGCTTAGGTGACCCGCAGCATGTCCTTTTTCTAGCTGTATACAATTAAAATGAAATCTACATAGTACAGTAACTTAATTGCTATTACATATTGCCCCCTTTTGGACGAAAAATAAGTATACCCTTTATCCTCAGGAGGCACACGAATATGAGCAGCATACTAATTGTCGATGATTCCAGATTGAATCTGGCGTTTATGGAAAATACATTAAAATCCGCAGGCTATGAGGATGTATGGACAGCCAACTCCGCTCAGGAAGCATATGAGCGACTGGGTATTCAAGACGAGCAAGCCCCTCGCAAGCCCGTAGCGGTTGATCTTATCCTATTAGATATCGTAATGCCCGAAGTAGACGGGATCGAAGCCTGTCGCCGCATCAAAAGTATACCAGCCTATCAGGATCTGCCGATTATCTTCTTAACTGCCGATCGAGCGCATTTTAAGGAAGCTTTTAATGTGGGTGGAATGGATTTTATTGAAAAAGGTGGGCCAGATTACGAGCTGTTAGCGCGTGTCCAATCTGCACTGCGTCTAAAAAAGGAAATGGATGCACGGAAGGAATGGGAAAGCCGTGTAAGCAAGGATCTTCAACTGGCGCGTCACCTGCAAAACAGCGTGCTCACTCCGCCGCTGACCGAGCAAGGCATTAGCATTCGCAGTAGCTTTATGCAATCATCCGATGTATCCGGTGATATGTTTTACTGGAAGCAATTCAATGAGCACCAATATGGAATTTTGCTGATCGATGTATCGCTGAGCGGCATTCCTGCTGCACTGATCAGTATGTCGATTCGTTCTTTGCTGGATGGCATTGTTGGCATCTATCGCAGACCGAAGGAAGTATGTGCAGAGCTGAACCGTCAGATGCGCACACTATTCGGTAAAATGCGCCGTACTGTCTATTTTACCGCGATCTATGTGATGGTCGATACGAATAAACGACAGCTCGAATACTTCAATGCAGGTCATACACAGGGACTACTGTTGACCGAAGGGGCACCAGCTGAGCGACTGAGTGTAACCACCGAACCGATCGGAATGAAGCAGGATATGAACACCGATATCAAAGTGATCGATTATACAGGCGATGCGCGAATCGTATTATATACAAATGGGCTGATCACACGCCCAGGTACGAATCCAAAAACCGTTATTCAAGAGCTGGAGCAATATGCACAAAGTCTGCTCTATCTGGATAATGATGCTTTTCTAAGTAAGCTGGCACGTCTGAATCGCCAGCATGACGATGTATGTATTATCTCGATCGACCTCACTAGCCCGGTAGCAGAAGAAGTAGAATCTGAGGTAAAGACAGAGGTTGAGGCGAACACAGAGGTTGAAGCGGAGACAGCGGTAGAAGCAGATGCCAACCCAGAATCTGAGCCGCAAGCATAATCATTATCCGAGCTGGAATATTGAAGGTGCAGTCTAAGTTCGACCTATTTCTGGGTGATTAGCATATCGCGCATAGACATGTAACCTATTGTTTTGCATAAAAAAGAGCGTACTGCACGATGAAATTCATTGTACAGCACGCTCTTTTTTTGTTGTACATCATTAGATCCTATTTTAAAATCGCTGATACACGATACACGATACACGATACACGATACACGTATAGTGATAAATCAACACGCTATCCGTATAATCATACCATCATGCCAATTAAGCGAGCACTTCCTTACCTGGAGCTGTTGTCGCAGCAGCGCTCTCATCACGCACAGCCGCCTTGATGCCAAGCAGCTCTTGCTGCTCCCCAACATTGCCTTCCATCAGCGGAAGCACATCTTCATATTCAAACGTATTCGTCACGATGATCGGTGTCACCGTTGCACAGCCTGCATCGCGAATCTGCTGTAGATCCATTTCCAGCAACAGTTGACCTGCAACGACACGATCGCCTTCCTTCACATGCAATGTAAATGGCTTACCTTCCAGCTTCACCGTATCAATCCCAACATGAACGAGAATCTCTGCTCCATGATCCGATACGATCGCCAGTGCATGTTTTTTCTTAAAAGCAACAGTAATCGTACCGTCGAAAGGAGCCACGACACGTCCAGCAGTCGGCTCAATCGCTACACCTTTACCCATTGCTTCCGAAGCGAAAGCAGGATCAGGAACCTCAGTCAGCGGTACGATGTGACCCGCAACCGGGCTAAGAACCTTCTCGTCAACCTGACCAGCATTGCCTTTTACTGGAGTAGCAGGTGCTTCTGATGGTGCTTCTTCAACTGGATCTTTAAAGCCCAGTACATAAGCAAGTGTAGCCGAGATCAGGAACGATGCTGTAATACCGATGATCAATCCTGGGAAGCCCTGACCACCTGGACCGTAGAAAATAGGCAATGTTAGCAGACCAGGCGCACCGGATGCAAATGCCTGCGTACCTGCTTGACCGATAATCGCACCACCGACCGCACCGCCGATAATACCAGCGATAAATGGACGCTTGAGCGGTAAAGTCACACCATATACCGCAGGCTCGGTAATACCGAATAGAGCGGACAGTGTAGCCGAACCAGCGAGTGTTTTGAGCTTTTTATTTTTCGTACGAAGCATAACGCCGAATGCAGCACCTGTCTGAGCGAATACCGAAGCCGCCGCAGCTGGCTTAATTCCATCACGTCCATGTACCGCGATGTTGTTGATGAATACAGGCACCAGACCCCAGTGTACACCGAAAATAACGAACAGCTGCCAGCACGCACCCATAACCGCACCAGCAATCAATGGGCTAAAGCCAAATGCAGCCACCAGACCCGTTGCAATCGCATTACCTACATACACACCAAATGGGCCAAATACGATCAATGTCAGCGGCACCATCACGACAAGCGAGATTAGCGGCGTGACAAAGTTTTTTACACTTTCATGAATGAAGCGGTTGCACATCTTCTCCAGCTTACTCATCACGATAACAGCAATGATGATCGGAATAACAGTGGAGGAGTAGCTCATCATAATCACAGGAATACCGAAGAAGAGCGTTTCCGTACCAGCTGTCTTTAATTCAACGATGGATGGATAGACGAGCGCTCCGGCAATCGTTAACGCCGTAAAGGTATTACCGCCAAATTTGCGAGCTGTTGTTACAGCGAGTAGTAAGGGCAGGAAGTAGAATAGACTATCCGCAGTTGCCATCAGAATCGTATACGTCGTTTCTTTTGTACTCAGCCAGCCGACATTTGTTGCAATGAGCAGCAAGCCCTTCAAAATACCTGCACCTGCCATAACACCAAGCAATGGAGCGAAAATACTGGAGATGACATCGATGATAGCACCAAAGCCTTTTTTACCTGGAGCGGAAGCGCTATCTTTTTTATCATCATTAAGGATGTTAGATACCTCACCGATCGCAGCGTACACCTCAGGAACAGTATTACCGATAACGACCTGAAATTGACCGCCACTTTCCTTGACGGTGATAATACCATCTGTTTTCTCCAGCTTCGCTTTATCCGCTTTGGACTGATCCTTTAACGTAAAACGAAGTCGTGTTGCACAGTGGACGAGAGAGGATACATTCTGTTCTCCACCAACGCCCTGAACGATCTCTTTTGCCAGTTTTTCATAACTCATGGGGGACACCTCCAAATTTTGGCAAACAAAAAACCTGAGCCATGACAAACGGAGGACAAAAAGAACAAAGTGGTCCTTGCCGTTTCTCATGACTCAGGTTTTGCCTGCATAACCAGTAACAATCCGAGTCCGGTTATATGCTGTTGTTACAATAACAATATAACGCTTTCATTCATTTGTCAATGCATATATTTTCAACAAAATGAGCATCCTTATTATGAAAAAGAATAGGCCATGCAAACTGATCAGGACAGTGATGAAGGAGTGCATAACGATAAAACAAAGAAGAAAGCTACATCATCTGCGGCTGACGATACGTTCAATATGTACAGTCAAATATAGCATTTCCTCGTTCGTCAGCTCATGCCCATGCTCCTTTTTGACAAATATGCGTATCTTCTCGGTACATGCAGCGGCATCCTGATGCTGCTCCTTAATCATCGTATACAGATGATCATAATTGCTGTCATAATGCGTACCATGAATAATACGTTGCGCGAAAAATTTGAGATGAGTAATAAAGCGGAAATAGCTGAGCGAATCCTCTTCAAATTCCGTTTTAAAATGATACTTCACAATATTGATGATGCTATGCATGAACTTGGTAATGTTCATCGTGGTGCCGACTTCCTCGTTAATCTCCGCATTAACGATATGAATCGCAATAAAGGCAGCTTCATCCTCAGGCAGCTCAATGCCCATATGCTCGCGAATCTGCTCTAGCGTACGTAGCCCAATCGCAAATTCCTCACGATACAGCTGCTTGATCTCCCATAGCAGTGCATTTTTGATTTCAAGCCCTTTTTGATAACGCTCAATTGCAAAGTTCACGTGATCGGTTAACGAGACATAAATATTTTCGTTCAGCGTTTTGCCAAGCGTTTGGCGGCTATAGGCAATAATCTCTTCAACGATCACGATCAGATCAATCGGAACCTCGCGCAGTAGCATTTTGAAGTTATCGGATGCTTTTTTATTTTTGAGCGCGAACACCTTCTGAATTTTGTGTTGTTCTACATCCTCGCCTGGCTTTTTCTTAAAGGCGATGCCGCGTCCCATCACGACCAGCTCTGTGCCGTCTGCCTGATAGACGCTAACTACATTGTTATTGATGACCTTGGCAATTTTCATAGGAACCCCCGATCTCTATACCTTCACTCTAGTATAACTTTATGCCATAGCGCGAGCATCGTTTATAAAAAACATAAGCTAACGATAAGGCGTTTACTTTGAGCAGTATGAATTACTATGGTAAATAACACAAAACAAGCTGTAGATCACTGCGATGATCCCGTGAAGTTATGACTTTAATTGCAATTGTAATGGAGTGCACTAATCTGTATAGGCACGCATAAAGTGGTGTGTGGAACAGATACCGTCCTATATGTGCTGACGCTATATACAAGCATACTATCCATACATAACAAAAAAACCGTAAGCACGACAAAACAGAAGGAGCTAGATCAGCTTTCCTTGATTTGGCGGCTTAGGTTTTGCCTGTGACCAGTAACAATCCTAATCCCATATAAATGCCGTTAATACGGCTTATCACTTACTCAAGTGTAGCCTGAACCTAACATGCTGTCAACGCTTTCACAACGCAAATGAGAAATATACGTATAAAAAAAGCATGAACTAGACAGAAGAATGATCTGTCTAAGTTCATGCTTTTTTTTATACGTAATACAAGCTACTTTTGTACGAGAAAGGAAGCTATAAGCTTATATTAACTACGTCAAACTTATAATAAGACACTTATAGAAGTGGTAATGTGTTCATAAGACTCGTATTATTCATGCAGTTTATACTAGCCACATTGTAACGCAAAGCTTACTTACCAATTAGGACATATACCATAATCAAGTTCACCAGTAGGAATATGATCTTAAATAACATAAGCTCCTATACTCACAGTCCCAGATCGGCTCCGCGGCTAGCGATAACCTTTTTGTACCAGTCAAAGCTTTTCTTTTTCTCACGTTTCAATGTGCCTTTGCCCTCATTATCGCGATCAACATAAATATAGCCGTAGCGCTTACGCATTTCGCCAGAGGATGCACTCACGATATCAATTGGCCCCCAGCTTGTGTAACCGATAATATTAACGCCATCCTGAATCGCTTCACCCATCTCAGCAATATGACGTTGCAGATAGTCGATGCGATAATCATCATCTACTGTGCCATCGGCTGCTGGCTCGTCATTTGCACCCAGGCCATTCTCCACGACAAACAAAGGCTTTTGATAGCGATCATGCAGCTGGTTCGCGGTAATACGGAAGCCCTTCGGATCGATCGTCCAGCCCCATTCGGATTTATCCAGATACGGGTTAGCTACCGAGCCAAATACGTTACCAGAGGTCATGTTTTTGATCACTTCTGGATCGGTACTCGTGGTGCGACTGGAGTAGTAGCTGAAGCCGATATAATCTACCGTATGCTCTTTCAGAATCTGATCGTCACCTGGCTCCATCTCAATATTCAAGCCATGATCACGGAAGAAGCGTTTCGCATAGCCCGGATATTCACCACGGGATTGTACATCGATGAAGAAGTACGATTCGCGATCCTTTTCCATGCCTTGATACACATCTTCTGGATTACAGGTGTACGGATAGAAGCTACCTGCCGCCAGCATGCAGCCGATCATCGCATCTGGAATCAGCTCATGACAAGCCTTCACTGCGAGTGCGCTCGCGACAAGCTGATGGTGAGCCGCCTGATATTGAATCTGCTTCACATTGTCCCCTTCTTTGAAGGTCAGACCTGCACCCAGGAATGGAAGATGCAGCAGCATATTGATCTCGTTAAAGGTCATCCAATACTTTACTTTATCCTTATAGCGAGCAAGCACGGTGCGTGAATACGTTTCAAACAGTTCCACCAGCTTGCGGCTACGCCAGCTTCCATATTTCTCAATCAGCGCAACCGGCACATCAAAATGCGCCAGTGTCACTACCGGCTCAATGCCATGCTTGATCATTTCGTCAAACAGATTATCATAAAATTGCAAGCCTTCCTCATTCGGCTGTACATCCTCGCCTGTAGGATAGATACGAGCCCATGAGATCGAGATACGTAGCGATTTGAAGCCCATCTCCGCAAACAGTGCAATATCCTCAGGATAGCGATGATAGAAGTCAATCGCTTCATGTGAAGGATAAAACTCATTTTCCAGCGGTGTTAGGGAAGGAATGTAACCCTTCATAATATCACGGCGACTCTCACCCGTTGGCAGCAGATCGACAAGCGTTAGCCCTTTACCACCTTCAAGGTAAGCACCTTCTGCTTGGTTAGCAGCAATAGCGCCACCCCATAAAAAGTTCTCTGGAAACATAAAATTGGACATATTAAAACTCCTTCCACAGCGTAATAGAGAATATGGACAAAACAGGGAAGGGGACGCAGAAAAAAAGAAAACCTGAACGAAGCCTGACATATGCACGCATATCGCCAGTTTCGTTCAGGTTATGCCCCGGGGGTAACATCCCTGAAATGAATGTAGTTGTTACTACAACTTTAGCAAGCGATGAAGGCGCTGTCAACTGCTGGCTGTTTAAATGCTGTTTGGGGGATGATGATTGGTAATTGAAAGGGAGCGGGGAATAGTGGCTTAGCAGGCAGTTTTGCTTTGATTTAAATGAATGGGTGGTTGAAGTGAAAATGTTTTGCTGAGAGGGGGCCACTCCGGGAAGGAATAAGGGGACGGACTCGGGTGGAGCCGCGGGAATCTACGGATTAGGAGTGAATTGTAGATTCCCGCCCCTCCAAAGGAGTCCTTTCCCCTTATTTCCTTCCCTCCGTTCTGTGCTCATCGCAATATATGTAGGTATTTACAAGATAAAATATAAAGACATAAGGAACCTAAAAACAACTATTCACATTCAGTGAGAGTTTAGTGAAAATCATCATATTCAGTGAAATCAGTCTAGTGAGCAATTAGTTTGGCATGAGCTCATTTATTATATTTTCTCGCGTTTAATATTCTAATTCCCTCATTCTATCGAAAAAATGATTAAGTTCCTAGCGTAATTGCGTAGCAATTTATTCAGTCATTATAGCAAGTGAGTTATGGATTGTCAATATTAAATCAGACAACTTTTTTAAGGGCTACTTGACGATACTGAACAGG
>NZ_BMMB01000005.1 GCF_014645615.1 Paenibacillus hunanensis
GACTTTTATAGAGAAGAGCGACTTTTATAGAGAAGAGCGACTTTTATAGAGAAGAGCGACACGATAGCTAGGTAGCTATCGTGTCGCTCTTCTTTGATTTTTCTAGATGCATCGTTGCTACAGATCAGTTCTTAACATCATTCATCGTTGTATATCGGATTCAAACATAGACTAAAGGTGAGCAGATTACTCTGCCCACCTTCATAGAAATACGATTAGATTATTCCGAACCAAGGAATACGTAACGAGCTACAACGATGATCGCTAGAATCCACATCAGCCAGTGAACTTTCACTTTGTAGCCTGTGAAAGTGTTCGCGAAGAAGCCCAGGATTACGTAGGACAGAATACCTGCGGAGATACCATTGGCAATCCCGTTTGTGAATGGCATGAAGATAATAGTCAGGAATGCCGGGAAGGCTTGCATGAAGTCGTCCCATACGATGTTACGAACCTGACTCATCATCAGTACACCCACAATGACCAGCGCTGGAGCTGTCGCTGCCGAAGGCACCATCAGTGCGAGCGGAGCGATGAACAGTGCGAGCAGGAACAGTACGCCAGTTGTTACCGCAGTCAGACCTGTACGGCCACCTGCTGCAACACCGGATGTGCTTTCTACATAAGAAGTGATCGTACTTGTACCAAGAACGGCACCTGCACTTACACCAACAGCGTCAACGAGCATCGCTTTGCTGACTTTTTTCTCACCTTCTTTACGGTTCTTGAACAGACCTGCACGTTCAGCAGTACCGACCAGTGTACCGAAGGTGTCGAACAGCTCGACAAAGGTAAAGATAAATACAATCTCAAACAAGCCGAGGCCAATAGCGCCTTTGATATCGAGTTGACCGACTGCCAGGTTATCGAACGATGGCAGCCATTGTGCATGAGATAGACTGCTTACATCGGTCAATCCCATTGGAATTCCGATCAGTGTCAATAACACGATCCCGATCAACAGTGCGCCGCGGATACGCATGACCATCAGTACGCCAATCAGGAACAGACCGATCAGAGACAGCAGCGTATCTTTGTTATGAACGAAGTCGCTCAGAGCAAGTTGGAAGTTACCACCACTTACCGTTACCGGGCCAGCCAGCTGACTTACATCCGTTACGCCTGTTACTGTTGCGGATACGGAGATGACGTTACCGAGCTTCAAGCCGATGATGGTGACG
Organism: Paenibacillus hunanensis; assembly: GCF_014645615.1. Taxonomy (GTDB): domain Bacteria; phylum Bacillota; class Bacilli; order Paenibacillales; family Paenibacillaceae; genus Saccharibacillus; species Saccharibacillus hunanensis. Next base: position 1,182 of record NZ_BMMB01000005.1, read on the forward strand.
AACAGACCGATACCGACGGTGATCGCCATTTTCAGTGAATGAGGAACGGCTACTAGCAGCAGCTGACGAACCTTCGTAATCGTTAAAATAATGAAAATAATACCGGATAGGAATACCGCACCCAGTGCAGCCTGCCAGGTGATCATACCATTGGAGCTAAGTACGACTGTCATAAAGTAAGCATTCAAGCCCATACCTGGTGCAAGTGCAACCGGAATATTTGCAAATAGTCCCATCAAAATCGTAACCAGACCTGCACCTACCGCTGTGGCAAAAAATACGCCCTGTGCAGGAATACCCGCGCCGTCTGGCCCTAAGAACAGATTGTTAACGAACAAAATGTACGCCATCGTGATGAATGTTGTCAGACCTGCGATCATCTCTGTTTTTACATTCGTGCCGTGTTCCCGTAGCTTAAAGAAACGCTCCATAATGAATACATGTCCCCCCGTTTTTTGAATATGGATAAGAAAACGACAAAGACCCCGATGCGTACGATTACTCATCGGGGTCTCTAGGTCAGATTGCACCTGCACTTCTGTTCCCGATCATGTATGTAGTAAACAAACGTTCCACTACTATTAATCTAGCCCAGAAGCAACAGGTTATATATCTGAATTCCGTAGAGAGATCATTCCGGTGATCACGTAGAGACTCCTGTGCCCATTCACAGGATTATACGAAAACATTATAACTGTCGATATTGTGAAGCTTATCCGTGTTCATGTTGTTTTTGCCATATCGTTATGACTTACCTGTTACATTCTAGGATACTGTTTAGTTGTTGTCAATCGAAAAATACGAATGTTTATGTTATCGCTTCCTTTTATTGTTCGGTAATACTTTTGTAATTCCCCCTCATTTTGGATGTGCGTAGGAGTAAGCGCTATCGAATTGCTATTTTACCAGTATATAACGGGAACAAAATAGACAAACTGACTTAATTTCATGGGAGCTATCTTACTTTTTGTCTAATGCATAGGTAGAATGCTGCAAGTATGATGTTAGTCAACAGAACATGATGTATACACATGACGTGAAAATAAAGAACTCCAGATCACAAAATCAAAGCATTTAAGGCGTTATATTCACACCGTAAGAATTTTTATTAACACCGATTATGAAAAAACTATTTACATGTTCAATTATATATCATCAATATTCCCAATCTTTATTGTATGGCTTGGATGTAGTTCGTAATGAGCTTGGGTGTAGGTCGTAATGACAGATTGTATTTTGATGTAGGAGGCGATGATCGATGTCTACAATGCCTGTACCGTCAGTCGGAACGGGAATGCCAGAAATTCAGTTAAGTAATGTAGAGATGCGTTATCGGACGGGCAATACTGAGGTGCTGGCATTGCATCAGGTCAGTATGGATATTGCTAAAGGCGAATTCGTCTCACTGCTTGGGCCATCGGGCTGTGGTAAAACAACCTTACTGCGCTTGATGGCGGATCTGTTGGAACCGACGACAGGCTCGGTGACGGTGGCAGGCGAGAGTGCACGCGAGGCAAGGCTTGCTCGTAAGTATGGCATTGTATTCCAAAGTCCGGTGCTATATGACTGGCGCAAGGTCAGACATAATGTTGCGCTCCCACTTGAAATGATGAAGGTGCCGAAAAAGGAACGCGATGCTCGTGCAATGGAGTTATTGGAGCTAGTCGGACTGCAAAGCTTTGCAGATAAATATCCGTGGCAGCTCAGCGGTGGAATGCAGCAGCGTGCAGCGATTGCGCGCGCACTGGCGATGGAGCCGGAAATTCTGCTGATGGATGAGCCCTTTTCCGCATTGGATGAATTTTCACGGGAGCGATTAAATGAAGAGCTACTGTCGATCTGGAGCAAGGTGCAAAATACGATTGTATTTGTCACGCACAGTATTCCAGAATCGATCTTCATGTCCGATCGGGTATTCGTGCTTTCTCCTCATCCAGGACGTTTATCGGCAGTGGTAGATATTCCTCTACCCCGTCCACGCACACCGGAGATGCGAAATAGCCCGGAGTTTTTCGAGTTAATCGCCAAGATTCGAGATAGCTTTGAAGGGGTGTGAGTGAGGCGATGAGATCAGGAGCGTTGTTCATGCGAAATCGATTCGTGCCTGTGCTGGTATGGATTGTAGCGATTTTGGTGGTATGGGAGGCAGGTTCGTGGGCGTTACTGAATCTCGCTCAAGTCCCATTGGCACAATCCAAGCTTCCTTATGTCCATGCGATTTTGACAACGAGTGTGCAGTATAGTGGCACCTTACTCAAAGAGGGCAGTGCGACCTTTGGCAATGCAGCAATTGGCTTTGTGATCGGAGCGGCGGCTGGTGTACTGCTCGCGATCTTGATGAGTGTGTCGCGTTGGATTGAACGACTGACCTTTCCGTATGCGGTCGCTTCGCAAATGATCCCTATTCTGGGACTGGCACCGATCATCTACGGCATTGTACGGGATGAATACATATCACGGATTATCATTTCCGGGTATATCACCTTTTTCCCGGTTGCACTGAATATGCTGCGTGGTCTGCGCAGTGTCGAGCCCTCTGCACTGGAATTAATGTATTCGTATGCTGCCAAACCGTGGTCGATATACTGGAAACTTCGATTCCCAGCGGCTCTGCCAAGCTTGTTCAGTGGATTAAAAATCGCTGCTCCCCTCGCCGTGACTGGAGCTATTCTGGTGGAGCTGATGGGTGCGCAGCATGGTATCGGCGTGATCATGCTGCGTAATCTGTATTATGGCCCTTCTCATGTGTATATGTTCTGGTCGACTGTCGTTGTAGGTGCACTGCTGGGCATTCTAAGCTACTGGGTGATCAGTCTGATCGAACGCATCATTGCACCTTGGCAGCCGGAATTCCGAACACGAGGAGGTGAACAGTAATGGAAAATGGATACACTCGCACGCCATCTGCTACAGAATCGATTCATCCTTCCCCCTCCGCTCATTCGCCTGCCTCAACTTCACATGCTGCATCTCGATCATCCGATCATTCCACTTCACAGGTAGCTCGCTCGGATCGCCGCTCGTCTCCCTGGCAGATACTTATAAATAGCTCGACCATCTGGTTGCCTTTGCTCGCTGGTGTATTGTTCTTACTATTATGGCAGCTGGAAGTGTTCCACCGCATACTCGATCTGAAAAAGTACCAGCTTCCTCTCCCCTCTGCTATTGCTAATGCGATGATGGAAAATTGGAGCATGCTCCTTTCCTATACTGGATATACGCTGACCGAAGCGGTACTCGGCATGCTATGCGGCTCAGCACTCGGCTTTATTATCGCGCTAATCGCTACAGCATGGCCGCGCTGGGGTGGAACAAGTCTAATCGTGGTTGCAGCGATGAATGCCGTGCCGATCGTCGCACTGGCTCCGGTGATGAATCTATGGTTTGGTGATGGCATCGGCTCCAGAGTGGCGATTGTGACGGTCACTACTATGGCGGCGATGGCGATCAATGCTTATAAAGGAATGACCTCGGTCAATCCGCTCGCACTTGATCTGATGCATTCCTATGCTGCTGGACGAGTAGGGATCTTTCGTTATTTGCGGATTCAAAATAGCTTGCCGCATGTATTCACCGCGCTCAAAATCAATGCTACCGCGAGTATGATCGGTGCAATCGTCGGTGAATTCTTTTTCTCCTCGCAGGGGCTTGGTTATCTACTCTCCAACTCGATCAAGGTTGCCAAAATGCCGCTTGGCTGGTCATGTATCGTACTGGCTGCTATCGCTGGCGTGATCTTCTATCTCATCGTAGAACGACTGGAAAAAGGGCTCATTCGCTGGCATGCATCACAGCGTGTTGAGACGAAATAACGCTCAACATGCTGGTTCACAGGCATCCAGCAATACGCTTATATAGCAAGATGTATAAAGCAACATGGCTCTGTGCCATGAAAGGGTACGCATCTGGAGAATAGGTAGCACATACGATAGACAGAGCAATACCTATTGTAATCGAATATACAGGGGGCATGAATGAATGAAGATGACGGGTTGGAATACACGGGTGAGTATGCTGCTGATGGTTATGTTATCGCTATGTCTGATCGTGGCAGGCTGTGGAGGAAGCAGTGGCAGCAGTAATGAAAGCACAAGTGCCGCTGGACAAACAGGCAGCACCGAAGCGTCGACAGAGCCAGTCACCGTCAAGCTTCAGCTCAAATGGGTTCCGCAGGCGCAATTCGCTGGCTATTATGTCGCACTGGACAAAGGCTACTACAAGGATGAGGGCCTGGATGTACAGATTCTGCCCGGCGGCCCGGATATTGTACCTGAACAACAGGTCGCTGGCGGCTCAGCCGATATCGGTGTCGATTGGGTTGCGAGTCTGCTGACCAGTCAGGAGCAGGAAATGCCGCTCGTGCAGATCGCCCAAATTTTCCAAAAAAGCGGATTGGTGCTGATCTCTAAAAAGTCTGCCAACATCCAATCTCCTGCTGATCTCAAGGGCAAAAAGGTGGGCAACTGGATGGGCGGCAATGAGTTCGAGGTGCTGGCCTTGTTCGATAAATACAAGCTCGATCCGAATAAAGACCTCAGCTTCACAAAGCAGGGCTTTACGATGGATCAATTCCTAAATGGCGAGCTTGATGCCGCTTCCGCCATGACGTATAACGAATACCAGGTCGCCATCGAATCCGGTGTGAAGGCGGATGATATGAATGTGATCGATATGAATAAGGAAGGCGTTGCGATGCTGGAGGACAATTTGTTCGCCAATAGCGAATGGCTGTCAAACAACAAAGAAACTGCCGCCAAGTTCGTACGTGCTTCACTCAAAGGCTGGCAGGATGCTATCAATGATCCAGAGGGTGCGGTCGATATCGTGATGAAGCAGGCTGAATCGGGCAGTACAACGAAGGAGCATCAACTCAAAATGATGCAGGAGGTTGCGAAGCTGATTCTACCGGATGGCTTTGATAAAACAAAAATGGGTTATACGGATGGCACCATGTTCAAGCAGACCGCAGATATCGCGCTCAAATTCGGCGTAATCAAGCAGGCTGCGGATACAGAGAAGGCTTATACCAATGAGATTATGGATATGGCTACACAATCGAAATAATTTCTTTTAGCTATTCTATTAGTTTAGCCATTCTATTGGCGCCATCCATTTCACTACTTATCTCACTACACTACATTTCGGCGGGTAGCTCTGCTCCATAGACGGCTACCCTCGAATGCTCAGGAGGAACACAGGATGATCAAGTCAGCCATTAACAGTGAAGCCGCTCTGCAAAAGGATCGTCAATATCTATGGCACAATATTACGCCCTATAACGAAGCCGCTCCGCCGATGATTGCGGAATCGGGACAGGGTGCCTGGATTACCGATATTCATGGAAAACGCTATATGGATGGTATGTCTGGACTATGGTGTGTGAATGTTGGTTATGGACGCAAGGAGCTTGCCGAAGCCGCATACGAGCAAATGATGCAGCTTCCTTATTTTCCGCTCACCCAAAGTCATATGCCTGCGATTCGACTCGCTGAAAAACTGAATGAATGGCTGGGCGATGAGTATGTTATCTTCTTCTCCAATAGTGGCTCGGAAGCGAATGAGGCTGCTTTTAAAATGGTACGCCAATACCATCAGCAGACCGGGCAGCATTATCGCCATAAATTCATTTCCCGCTATCGGGGTTATCATGGCAGTTCACTTGGCGCCTTATCGGCAACCGGACAGGCACAGCGTAAATACAAATACGAACCGCTCACCTCGGGCTTTCTACATGTAGCCCCACCCGATAGCTACCGCCGTCCAGCCGGGCAATCGGTAGAGGAATTCAATCTGCAATGTGCACAGGTCATTGAGGATACGATTATCTGGGAAGGAGCGGAGACAGTAGGCGCGGTGATTATGGAGCCCGTTATTACCGGGGGTGGCATTATTGTACCGGAGCCGATCTATCTGGAGCGTGTGCAGGAGATTTGTAAACGGCATGGTGTGCTGCTTATTATCGATGAGGTGATCTGCGGGTTCGGACGTTCCGGGCAAAAATTCGGCCATCATAACTTTGGCATCAAGCCGGATATCGTTACGATGGCCAAGGGATTGACGAGTGGGTACTTGCCCTTGTCTGCTACGGCAGTACGCAAGGACATTTATGAAGCGTTTAAAGATCCGGAGGATGAGTATTCGCATTTTCGTCATGTGAATACATTTGGCGGTAATCCAGCGGCATGTGCGCTCGCCCTGCGTAATCTGCAAATTATCGAGGAAGAGCAGCTGATCGATCGTGCGCGTGTACTCGGTCAACGGCTACGCGATGCACTTCAGACGTTAGTTGATCATCCATTGGTCGGCGACATTCGCAGCTTCGGTCTGCTGGCAGGGGTAGAACTGGTAGCGGATAAAGCGACAAAGCAGCCTGCTTCGCTCGATATTGTGAAAAGTATTATCGCAGGCTGTAAGCAGCATGGGCTGATTATTGGTAAAAACGGTGATACGGTGGCAGGCTTCAACAATGTGCTGACATTTGCTCCACCGCTGGTGTGTACGGATGAGGATATGGAGTTTTTGATCACTACATTTTTGAAGGTAATGGGGGAACACTGATCGATGTTGGGAGACACCACTTCGGGAAGGAATAAGGGGATGGACTTCCGTATCGCACAGGAATCTACGAAATGGGAGTGAAATGTAGATTCCTGTGCTCAAAAGTAGTAAGATATTTTGCTTCGCAAAAATCACTTTTCATTGAACCACGTGTTAGGAAATCACTAACACTGTAAGTACGTCCTTCCCCTTATTTCCTTCCCTTCGTTCTGTGCTTATCGCAACATCGATCAGTGCTTGTAGTAGGGAGAGATTGAATTATTGCTACACTACTGCATGGTTATATTACTTATTTAACAGCAATGATCTTTACAATCGGTACGGAGCTTGATTGTATTGCACTTCTTATAGAGAAGACTGCATATGAGGTAGGCTTAGCTTTTCGGGATAGAGCAATTGATAGGCGCGTAGGGCGACCTGGATGGAGATGCGGTTTTCGGGTGACATGAAGTCTTCGCCTAGCAGCTCGGTGATTTTGTCGAGTCGGTAGTATAGGGATTGGCGGACGATGAATAGCTTCTGGGCGGCGATTTGTTTGGAGCCGTCGTGGTCGAGATAGACGCGTAAGGTGAGTAGTAGCTCGCTGCCTTTGGATTCGTCGTGATCGATCAGTGGGCCGAGATAGTTGCGGACAAAGGTTTGCAGGCGTTGCCCATCATTTAAGCTGAGCAATAATTGATATACACCTAGCTCCTCGTAAAAGAGCACTCGACTGCCTGAGCATGAATAGACTGATAGCGCCTGCACCGCTTCCTGATAGCTGGTGGAGGCGTTTTTCAATTGTTTGTTTGCTTTGCTTACGCCTATGATCAGTTGCAGGTCTTTGAGCTTATCGTCGGAGCGAATATGGCGCAGTGCATGGATCGCCTGCTCCAGACGTGGCTTGGCTGGCATGCGTGGCTGCTTGTCGAGAGCAATCACGGCAAGGCGGTTATTTTTGAGTGTGATCAGCGGATGGAATAGATATTGCTCGAAGATGGAACGCAGCACAATCGACAGGTGAAAGGTGATCGATTCCCATTCATATTCCGAGCTACTCCAGCGCACATCCTGCGGATTCTCGATCTCGATCAAGCATACGCGATAAGGCAGATCATTCATCGCACCAAAATCAGGGCCGATCAAGCTTTTCAGTCGATGCTCCTCCTTCAGACGTCCGTTGATCAATTCCTCCACCCATAGATTTTCCGAAAAGAGACGACGCTCCTCCATGTATCGTGTACGCAGTAGCTCCTGAGCAATCGACAGCGCCGCCGAATCCAGCAGCAGACAATCGTATTCCTGCGGACGATGCGGACAGATCATCATGATATAGGCCCATGTCTGATCGAGTGCTCCGACTGGCTTTAATACTAGCGTCTCATTACCGAGCTCGCGAAAATAAGGTGCGGCGTCTGGCTCCATCCCTTCCTTTCCTGCTTCAAATGCAGTAAATTGCTCCAGCCAAGCGCGCTGCTTATCCGGTGCAATCGGTGGGTAAAAGGTCGGCTTGCCGCCCATTTGCACATACATAAGCTGATTGCCTGTGCTACGGTGTAGCAGCTGTAATACTTTACTCGTGCCCTGCGAGCTAAGGGTTAACCGATTAAACTCGCGCGAAATCCCCTCCAAATCCTGTAGCAGTCGATGATGTCGATTAATCAGTAAAGAATGTAGATCCAGCGTAATATCCACAAAGCGGACCGTCTTGGTGAATACGATTAATGGAAATTGATGCTGATCTGCCAGCTCCATCATTTCCTTTGGAATCTGATCAAAGTATTGTCCCAGCTCAATACATAGGCAAGCTGCACGCTTCTGCACCAGATCACGCATAAAGGATAATGCTGACTCCAGATCGGTATGAAAACCCAGACCGGTCGTCAAAATCATCTCTTCTCCATGAATTAGACTCTCGATATTGGCGCTCTCCAGCACATGCACCCACCGGATCGTACGATGTAGTCCAGCGCTTCCTCCAACTACCTGAGCTTCCCCAAACAGCGGACGTGTCAGTGCATCATGGATCGTAAACATACGTTGTCCATTCATTTGTTCTCCCCCCACCTGCTTGAATGGTAATCTACCGTCTTCCTGCCATCGATGCCGTAAAAATTAAACTTTTGAAATTAGACAGTCTGTCTAATGTAATAAAACCTCCAATTTACTATAGTTTGTATAACTAATGTTAGTATATATAACTTATAAATAATGAATTCAGTTCGATAATGAACTATTATATTTCATTTTGTTAACTTTAGTTACACATTTTCTTGATTTGATGTGAATTATTTTATGTAAATGTCTATTTTTAAGGATTGTGGAATAGAATAGCTACGTATAGTTCACATAATATCGAATAAAGCTGTCCTGTATTGTTATCCCATTCCCTGTATGCCCATATTCCTTTCCATATCGGATATTCCAAAAGGAGGCTGACCTATGAAGCATTCTGCAATCACCGCATTTTCGCCGGATATGTTCATGCACAATTTTGCCGAAGCAGAGCCAGGACTAACATCTAAAGGAGCCATCGAGGAATCGAATCGCTGTCTTTACTGTTATGATGCGCCCTGTATCAAGGCATGTCCGACTAGCATCAACATCCCCTCCTTTATCAAACGAATTGCGACCGATAATCTACGCGGTGCGGCAACGACGATTATGGATTCCAATCCAGTCGGTGCTAGCTGTGCCCGTGTCTGTCCGACAGAGGAATTATGTGAAGGTGCCTGCGTGCTAAATGATGCATCGGCTCCGATTCAGATCGGGATGCTTCAGCGCTATGCTACCGATTGGGCGATTGCTAACGATGCCGAGCTGTTCAAGCGTGGCACGGATAATGGATACAAGGTTGCTGTCATTGGTGGTGGGCCTGCTGGTCTATCCGCTGCTCGTGAGCTGGCACGTCAGGGCATGAGTGTGGTGATCTATGAGGCACGTGAGCAAGCAGGAGGTCTGGATACATACGGTATTGTGTCCTTCCGTCTTCCACAATCGATCTCACTCTGGGAAGTGGAGCAGGTGCAGAAGCTCGGAGTAGAGATCAAAACAGGCGTGCGCGTAGGCACCGATATTGCCGCGGCTGAGCTGCTGGAGCAATACGATGCCGTCGTGCTAGCCGCTGGAATGGGCTATGTACCGCCAATCGGTATCGAGGGTGAGCAGCTTACAGGTGTATATGATGCGATTAAGCTGGTCGAGCAAACGAAAACAGGATTGCCATCGGTGAATATGATCGGACAACATGTCGCTGTGATCGGTGCAGGGAATACGGCTATTGATGCCGCTACCTGCTCCGTACGACTTGGTGCTGCCAATGTAAAAATGATCTATCGCCGTACACGAGAGGAAATGACGGCGTACGACTTTGAATACGAGTTTGCCAAGCAGGAAGGTGTAGAGTTCCGCTGGCTCACCTTGCCTAAACGCATCGTGGGCGATGATAGCGGTAGGGTCACTCATCTGGAATGTGTGCAGATGACTCTCACTGGCGAAACAGGCAAGGATGGTCGACTCATTCCTATGCCAGTCGAAGGCTCGGAATTCCTGTTGCCTGTTGATGCTGTCGTACTGGCGATTGGTCAGGAGCGCCAGCTCAGCTTGATTGAGCATTTTGGACTCAGCCACACATGGGGTGTCGTTGAGGTGGACGATCATACGTATCGTACCTCTCATCCTAAGGTGTATGCGGCAGGCGATATTATTTTCGGTGCCGGTCGCGGTGAGGCGATGGTCGTATCTGCGGCTCAGCAGGGTAAGCTGGCCGCTCATGCGATTATTCGTGAGCTACTGCCTCAGACCTCACCAGCGATAAGCTCCGCAGTATAATATTTTTCAATATACAGCCTGTGTAACGTTCGAAGGCACTCTAATCTAGTCCAAATATACTTTAATCTATGGAAGAAAAAGGCGTACTTCTGACTGAACTATCGGTTCATCGCAGTACGCTCTACAATAAGCACAAGCGAGTTCACATATGACTGGAGGTCATCAACTATGGCAGATCTGAGCACTAATCTTGCAGGCATTCGCTCGCCCAACCCGTTCTGGCTGGCTTCCGCGCCACCGACCAACACTGGCTATCAGGTGCAGCGTGCCTTTGAAGCAGGCTGGGGTGGTGCCGTCTGGAAAACGCTGGGCGATCCGATCATTAATACATCGTCCCGTTTTGCAGCGGTTAGCTTTAATGGACAGCGCGTAGCCGGCTTCAACAATATCGAGCTGATTACCGACCGTCCACTGGATGTGAATCTCAAGGAAATCTATGAAACGAAGAAGCGTTTCCCCAACCATGCGATCATCGCTTCACTGATGGTGGAGCCAAAGCAGGAAAAGTGGCATGAGATCGTCAAGCGTGTCGAGGATGTCGGGGTAGATGGATTGGAGCTGAACTTCGGCTGTCCACACGGGATGGCAGAGCGCGGGATGGGTGCAGCCTCCGGGCAGCAGCCTGATCTGGTCGAGGCGCAGACACACTGGGCAAAGGAAGTAGCGACCACTCCTGTTATCGTCAAGCTTACGCCAAATATTACGGACATTACCGTGGTTGCGCGCCATGCCGTGCGTGGCGGTGCGGATGCGATTAGTATGATTAATACGATCAATAGCCTGGCCGGGGTGGATATCCATACATGGAATACGATTCCTCATGTAGGTGGACAGGGCGCACACGGTGGCTATTGCGGCCCAGCGGTCAAGCCCATTGCCCTCAATATGGTCGCAGAGTGTGCACGTCATGCGGATATCGGTGTACCGATCTCAGGAATTGGCGGCATCTCGACCTGGCAGGATGTAGTGGAATTCATGCTGATGGGCGCTACGGGCGTACAGGTATGTACTGCGGTTATGCACCACGGCTTCCGTATCGTTGAGGATATGATCGATGGATTAAGCAATTATTTGGATGAAAAAGGATTGGCTTCGGTGGAGGAGTTAATCGGACGCTCGGTACAAAAGTATTCGAACTGGGGCGATCTGAACCTGAACTATCAGGTGGTAGCGCGTATTAACGAAGATAACTGTATCAACTGCAATAAGTGCCATATCGCCTGTGAGGACGCATCCCATCAATGTATTGATATGCTGACCAATGCAGACGGCAAAAGTGTGCTCCAGGTACGTGAGGAGGATTGCGTAGGCTGTAATCTGTGCTCGATCGTCTGTCCGGTAGATGGCGCGATTGATATGGTTGCGATTGAGAACGACCTGCCACCGATGACATGGAATGAGCGTCAGCGCACGATTGCCTCACTCAATGACGCGTACAATGTGGAGGTGATGTAATGAAGAAAATCATCAAAAACGGTACGATCGTGACCGCATCGGAAACGTATAAAGCGGATATGCTGATCGAAAATGGCATCATTGCGAGCATCGCTGTACAACTCGATGCACCGGATGCCGAGATGATCGATGCTACTGGCTGCTATGTATTCCCAGGTGGTATTGATCCGCATACCCATCTGGACATGCCGTTTGGCGGCACGGTGACACGGGATGACTTTGAATCCGGTACGATGGCCGCGGCATTTGGCGGAACGACGACGATTATTGATTTTTGCCTGACCAATAAAGGCGCTTCTTTACAAAGTGCAGTCGATACCTGGCACGCCAAATCGCATGATAAGGCAGTGATCGATTACAGCTTCCACCTGATGATCTCGGAAATTAACGATGAGGTGCTGGCAGAGCTTCCAGTCATTATGGAAAATGAGGGCATTACCTCGTTCAAGGTATTTATGGCGTACAAAAATACGTTTCAAGCTGATGATGGCACCCTATTCAAAACGCTACAAACCGCACGCCGCGAAGGTGCACTCGTTATGGTGCATGCCGAAAATGGCGATGTGATCGAATACTTAATCGAGCAGGCACTGGCTGCCGGACAGACCGATCCAATCTATCATGCGCTCACTCGCCCACCCGAGCTGGAGGGTGAAGCAACCGGACGCGCGATCTATCTGACCGAGCTAGCAGATTCACAGCTCTATGTGGTGCACGTCACCTGCGCGGATGCTGCTCTGAAAATTGCCGAGGGTCGTAAAAAAGGACTCCGCATCTACGGCGAAACCTGTCCGCAATATCTGGTACTGGATCAAACCGATCTGGAAAAGCCCGACTTTGAAGGTGCGAAATATGTATGGTCACCTCCATTACGTGAAAAATGGAATCAGGAGGTACTGTGGGATGGCCTATGGAGCGGAAGTCTGCAAACAATCGGCTCGGATCAATGCTCGTTTGACTTCAACGGTCAAAAGGAGCTAGGACGTGGCGATTTCTCCAAAATTCCGAATGGTGGCCCGATTATCGAGGATCGGTTCAGCATTTTATATTCGGAAGGTGTGGCAAAGGGGCGAATCTCGCTCAATCAATTTGTATCGATGATCTCGACGACGAGTGCGAAGCTGTTCGGGATGTTTCCGCAGAAGGGTACATTGTCGATCGGTAGTGATGCGGATATCGTGATTTTCGATCCAACTGTGAAGCGCACACTGTCTGCCAGCACGCATCATATGCGGGTCGATTATAGCGCCTTTGAAGGTATGGAGGTGACGGGCGAGCCGATATCGGTGCTGAGTCGCGGTGAATTTGTCATTCGGGATAAGCAGTTTGTCGGTGTGCCGGGTAGCGGACAGTATCTGCACCGTAATCGCTTTGAAGCACCGACTACACTTGATCCCAAGATTAGCGCTGAAAAAGTGTCCAGTGGAGGGATGTCCTGATGTCTGCCTTTGCTGAATTTGAACAAGAAAAGCAACAAATCGATGCTATTCTCGCCCAGGGCTATACAATCGCAGCAATTCAGGAAAATCTGGATGGTGCACTGCTGCATTTTATACAGGCTAGCTCTCATGCGGAGCGCACACAGCTACAGATTCTGACTGCGGATGCGCGCAAATATGTGACCACGCTGCTATTCGCCAGACAGACACAGCTTGCGCCGGGATAATCGATCATCACAGGCAACTCCATGAATGACGTAACAGGTGTATGCTACAGAGCAGATCGATGCTTCCCTGCATCGCACTGTCTCTGCTTTAGCATAGAATTACTCGCTTGGCCCTCATCCTCCCCCATAGGATGCGTTGTACTTTACTCCATATTTTGAAGCGATTCTGCATCAGCAGATGACTTTGAAATATGGAGCTTTTTTATGTTATTTCCTAGTAATTTCATGAAAAGGTGTAACGATTACACGAAACGAGTCGTCTATAGGTATAAGTCGCAAATTGACAATCCCGATAAAAGGAGTGTTCAACATGAAATCGACCTACAAAATCACAACACTCGGTGCAGCTATGGCGGCTGTACTCCTGCTCGGTGCATGCAGTAATGAGACTGCAACAGGTACCACTGGACAGACGAATCCCCCTGCTACCGGGCAATCGACAGCAGAGACAGGGACGGAGACTACGACGACCGATCCGACCGCATCGACTGGAACAACAGATAGCAGTGCGACAACCGAAAACGAGGCTACTGGCAGCACGACTGAAATGGGTACAGACGCAGAATCGACTTCTTCAGCTTCCGCTACACGTCCTGAAAAGGAAACATTCGAGCTCATGACAGAAGGCACGCTTGAAAAGCGTACAGCCAAGCTTCAGCAGGGTGAAGGTTATTCAATGTATGTATTTGATGCATACACGCTGGACAAGCAAAAAAGCCGCTTACAGCTAACCGCCTTCCCTCAGTACCATGTAGAGATTACAAAGCTGGATAGCAAAGCGAATATTGACGAGCTACGCAAGCAAGGTAAAGAGGCATTGAAAAAATACGGTAGTGCGAAGGAATATAGCGGCGATCAGCTATACGAGGACCCGCTGGTTGGAGCCAAGCTCTATTTGCAGGTATCCAGCGACAAAGGCACGTATGATTATGTCGTATGGGAAGCCAAGGATGGGAGTCAGTATACGTTCCTGATGATTATGCCACAGGGAGAAGCCTCGGAAACATTCCGTCTGCCTGCGGTAACCTCCCTGTCCACGATTGCAGCAGATTCCGCTTCTTGATTGGTGCAAGAATATAAGTACGCAAGCAATGCTGGATGATGATAGATGGAAAATAAGAACTTTACGAGTGGTGCTTTCCTTAGGGGAGGCACCACTCACCACTCACCACTCACCACTCACCACTCACCACTCACCACTCACCACTCACCACTCACCACTCACCACTCACCACTCACCACTCACCACTCACCACTCACCACTCACCACTCACGTTTAAGGGTAATGAATCGAGCCCTTCACTGCAACACGCAAACCTTTACGTGTCTCCAATACACGCACTGGAACGCGCATCCCCTCCTGAAAGCGACTGCGATGAATCGAATACACGATCACAGTGGCTGTCGTCTCCACAGGCAAACGAGTTCTCGATTCAATACGCAGCCGTAATTGCAGCTCTGGCTGCCCGGAGTGATAATTCCCCGTCGGGGTCACATCTAAAATATATCCCTGTGCCGCATAGCCCTCCTCCACCGTACGCTCCATATCATACTCACGATTCTCGCGCCGCTGTATACGAGGTAGCACAACAATCGCAAACAGAAATAACACCAGCAAGCCGATGCAGCTCAGGATTAGTGTTAGAGATATCGTATTCATCGCTGTGCCTCCTTCCATGATGCTTTAGACGTGATTCTCTATGATGCTTTATAAAAGTATCCTTTGCTCATCCCTAAGTTGTTTATCCCTATGTCCAAGCTTCACATGAATAGTTAATGGAGCTTATCTAGCCATCACACGGTTCATCATTTTGAATATTACCAATTTTGTTATAGTATTGAATACAAATCATAAAGGGGTGAATAGGATGATATGCAAAGCTTGTGAAGGCAGTTCATTTATTCAAGCAACCGACTACATAAACCTGCGTCCGCTCGATAAAAAGCTGGCGATCGGTTCTGAGAAAATCTACACCGTGTGCGAAGACTGCGGCGAGGTCGCATCGATCAAGATTACGAATCCTGAAAAGTTAAAATAACCTGGTGAACGAACAGATAGAGCAAGAACGAAGACCTCTTGATGAGGTCTTTTTTTATGTAGGATGGGCGTATTGGATATCACGGTCAGATATATAAACGATAGCTAAGCTAGTATGCGTTATATAAACCTATAACCTATACGCCTGTCTATAGTTAGACTCGGTATGAATCATCTTGGAGAGGTAGCAGTTAATTGAAGTTGCTCTCACTTTATATTATATCAGTCTATATCCATCCTGGTGCTGGTTCTTGTAGTCTGGTTAACCGCTTGATGAATAGGTCAATCACTCTGTACATCATAGTATTCGATCTGATTGTATGGCGGTGATATATGGCTGTAACGGACATAGACAATCTGTTCAGGAGCAAACATTGGATGATCCATCCTTGATAAATAATAAATAAGGATAGCATAGTGCTTGGAATCTATAAGATCTTTCTATGAAAACGATTGACATATATATTCCGCTTTTAAAAAATCACTTAGATCATTTAATCAATGATGATTACATTCGATAATATATGATATCTAATATTACCCTGGCTTATATCCCCTTTTCAACTTATCAAATTAATGACGATACAAAAACAAAAATGTGGTAACGATTGACACATTGCGAACCATGTATATAATAACTTATACGAGTAAGCGATTTCAGAATCGTTTTACAGAAACGTTTATGTTGAGGGGAGCATTAACGATGGGTAAAAAGCTAACGTTATTCAACAAGGTGTCGTATGGATTCAGTGATCTCGGTAACAATCTGGTCTTTGTCGCGGTGACGAACTATCTGATGTTCTATTACACCGACGTTGTGGGTATGGGCTTAGGTGCGATTGGGCTGCTGTTTCTGATCATTCGGATTGTGGATGCGGTATCTGGCCCTGTATTTGGTGTGCTGGTGGATAAGACGAATACACGCTTTGGCAAGGTACGTCCGTGGTTTCTGTGGATGTCGATCCCCTATGCGATCTCAACGATACTGCTCTTCTCGATCGGCTCCTTTCATCAAAATCTCCAAATCCCGCTCGCTTATATCACATACGGCATCTTCTCACTCTGTTATGTTGGATTAGGCACCGCGATTAATGCGATCTTACCCAGCCTGAGTGCCGATCTGGGTGATCGTGCACAGGCGAATATGTTCCGCAATATTCTCGGACAAACGGGCGGTTTGCTATCCGGTCTGATCATTTTACCGTTAGTTACGCTGCTTGGTGGTGGAATTAATCAGCCTGGCTTTCTGAAGGCGATGAGCATCTTTGCCATTTTGCTGGCGATCTGCGAGCTGGTGACCTTTTTCGGTGTGCGTGAGCATGTGCAAGCACAGACTGAGACACCGCCTACACTCAAGCAAAGTCTGAGTGCGTTACTGCCGAATCTGCCGTGGTGGACGATTGCACTGACCAATCTGGTCATTTTCCTCGGGGTCGTTGTCAAAATCTCGTCGATGGTGTACTTCTTTAAATATATTTTGAATAATGCAAATGATAGCTCGGTGGCGAATAGTGTGAATGCCGTCTCCATGATCATCGGTGCACTATGTATTCCACTACTCATTCGTCGATTCAAAATGCGGACAATCGTTATTGCAGGGCTCGGGATTGCGATTGCCGGGCAAGCCATTCTGTATATTGCTGCGACGGCTGTATCGATTCCAATCGCGATGATTGGTATTTTCGTAAGCTCCTTTGGACTGGGCAGTGCACAGAGTCTGATGTTCGTAATGACAGCAGAAACGGTCGATTATGGCGAATGGCGCTTTGGCGTACGCGCACAGGGCTTCCTCATTTCCATGTCTACAGTGGGTGTGAATATCGGGGCAGGATTAGCAGGTGCGCTTACTTCGTTCGTGCTAGCTGCATATAGCTTCGTACCGAATGTACAGCAAAGCGCGCAGGGAATCGCGGGCATTAATATGCTATTCGTTGTGATTCCAGCGATTATATTCGCGATCTGTATCGGGTTGATCAGCTTCTATCGCCTGGATGCCGTTTCCAAGCAAATGCATCAGGAGCTTGGAGAAAAGCGGCTGTTGCTCAATAAAAATTCGATATGATCTGAGAATGGAAGTTGGAGGCATAAGTTGAGGATGTAAGCTGCGTTCTAGCAAAACAGCACAGGGAATGGTGTAACGTATGGTTGATAGTTGTGTGACTCTGAAAAGGCGTGCTATTGAATCGCTATGGAATCTAAAGCTAATCAAATGCGCAAGTCGTCTTATTAATATCAACACTACGCCAAGTCATTCATTATTCTGTTGGGAGGAACACCATATTAGATCGCTTATTATGGTATAACGCTACTCTATTACAACTTCTATTTCCTATTTCTAATTCTTATATTTAATCGTAACGTTCCATTCTATACGCACGTTTTATCTATAGGCATTCCAATCCATCCACTCATCACTCATTCAGGAGGTCATAACTCATGATGCAACCGATCACCACAACTATTAACGGTAAAACGCTACGCGGCACCGCTCATATTCCAGATGGGCAGGGACAAAGATTCCCAACGGTGCTCATGTTCCACGGCTTTGGCAGTATGCGTAATGAGTATTTCTATGCCTTCGTGCATATGGCCCGGCAGCTGGAGGAAGCTGGCATCGCCTCCCTCCGCTTCGACTTTTCGGGTCATGGTGAAAGTGACGGGGAATTTTTCGATTTCACCTTTTCAAATGAAGTACAGGAAGGAATCGAGCTGGTGCACTATGCGCGTACGCTTGATTTTGTAGACGAGCAGCATATTTCTCTGCTCGGGATGAGTCTTGGTTCAGTTGCAGCCAGTATGGTGGCTGGCGCGATTCCTGACCAGATCGACTCGTTATGTCTCTGGTCGCCAGCAGCGGTATTCACAGATGAGATTCTAGTGCGCGGTACACTGCAAGGTCGCAGTATCGACATTGTGCAGGAGCAGGGCTACTTCGACTTTAATAGCCTCAAGCTTGGCCCTACCTTCTTCGAGGATGTGAAGCATATTCAGGTATATGAAGCGGTACGTCCGTATAAAGGCAAAGTGAAAATTCTGCACGGCATCGACGACTGGATCGCACCTGTTGAATATGCGCGCCGTTATGTGGGCACATATGAGCAGCCTGTCGAGCTGGTCGAAGTCGAGGGTGTAGATCATAGCTGGGGCGATGTGCCAAGCCGCGCACTGCTATATAAGCAAACGCTTGATTTTTTTACCAGTAAACCGTAATATTCGATTGAACTAAGTGAAAGGAGGGTCACCTATGGCAGCTACATTGGACGAAGTCGCACAGCGAGCCGGTGTATCCAAAACGACCGTTTCCCGTGTGATCAACAATCGGGGGTACATCTCTACCAAAACCCGTAATCGGGTACAGGCCGCAATCGATGAGCTAAACTACCATCCCAACTCGGTGGCACGCTCCTTACTCGGCAAAAGCACCCAGCTCATCGGTATCATTTTCCCGAATACAAGCAATGTATTCTATGCGGAGATGATCGAGCATATCGAGACCCGGCTGTTCAAGCGTGGCTATAAGACGATCCTGTGTAACAGCTTCAACGATCCTCAAAAGGAAGTCGAGTACCTGAAAATGCTTCAGGGCAACCAGGTTGACGGTATTATCACCGGATCATTGAATGAAAATATTGCGGAATACCGTAAGCTGACCCTGCCGATCGTATCGTTCGACCGTTATCTGGGTAATCGGATTCCGACCGTAAGCTCGGATAACTTTGAAGGTGGACAACTTGCGGCGGCCGCGCTGATTCGTGGTAAGGTTAAGCGCGTGCTGCTGATCTCTACCAGTCTGAGCGAGATGTCACCAACGGATGATCGGATTAATGCCTTTGCAGAGAAAATGGAGCAGCAAAAGATTACGTATAAGCAGATTAATATTCCATTTCAAACGTCACCGACGATGAAAAAAATGTTCATTCGAGATGAGATTCGGGAGTTCCAGCCGGATGGGGTCATGGCGACGGATGATGCGACAGCGATGCTCGTACGGTATCAGCTGGAGCTACTGGGCAAACGGGTGCCGCAGGATGTGCAGGTGATCGGATACGATGGAACGCGGTTTATGCAGGAGGCGTTTCCTGAGCTGAGTACGATTGTGCAGCCGATTCCAGATATTGCGGAGCTGCTGATTGAGCTATTGATTGAGCGGATTGAAGATCCGGAGAAGGAATTGGGCAAGCAGTATACGTTGCCGGTGGCGTTGTATGGTGGGGGGACGGCGGGGAGTTAATTGGATGAGGTGCGTGGTTGGATTGTTGGCGTTGGGTGGTGATTGGGCTGAATGTATTGGGGTGGGGGTTAAATGCTCCAATTAAAGGCTGAATGCAAAATAATAGTTCGGTCGGTGCTTTTGCAGCAACCACTCCGGGAAGGAATAAGGGGACGGACTCCGGTATCGCACAGGAATCTACGGAGTAGGAGTGAAATGTAGATTCCCGTGCTCAAAAGTAGTAAGATATTTTGCTTCGCAAAAATCACTTTCCATTGAACCCCGTGTTAGGAAATCACTAACACTATAAGTCGTCCTTTCCCCTTATTTCCTTCCCTTCGTTCTGGTGGGGATGCCTCATATATATCTCTGCGTTTCTGTTTCTATCTCTTTAAAATCCTATTTTAAAAAGAGCTTTAAGTACGTATGAAACGTATTAAGCAGATGGTTAGAACTAAAATACTCGAACTCAATAGAGCATCCTATCCGGTGCGATAAGGTATGTAGAATTAAGCATACCCTTGTATAGGAGGCATACGATTACAACTCTTACTCCTCGGTCTATTGCTATTGCTTTTAAATGTCCCAATTAATTCTATGGTCACTTTGCTTTTCGCAGTTCATTCACTCGCTTCTCCGCTTTATAATCCTTTTTAATATCACGTAGAACGGGATCATTCATCTCGCTCCATGTTTCTAAGATCATACGCGGTTCGGCTTCGATGCGGTTTTTGATGGCTGTGTGATCATCTTGTTGAAAGGCTTTGATGATTGCTTCTAAATCCTTGCGGTCTAGTAGCTTAACGTGATTAATTCCTGCCAATGTTTCGCATGGATCTGTAAATTCGGATGATGTGATAACCATGGACTTTTTCGCTTTATAATATCTCATGGACGAAAAAGCTTGCTGTACAGCATCTACGCCTACTGTACGACCTACAGAATAACGCTTCGCTTGAATAACATTTCGAAAGCCTTCGCGATCTGTGAATACTACATCTGCGCCAAAATCGCGACTCCCCGGTGTTTTGTATACACCTGTATAACCAAGTTCTAACAAAAGCTGATACAGATACATTTCAAATTCAGAACCATCTTCCATCTGATCGATATGGTCAATTGTGATTTTTTTGAGATCATAGTTATCTAAAACAGGTGTCTTAAACTTCTTCCATTTCTTGGCTTTATTAAATAGTAGTAAGATTGCGGTCACTGCTACAATGCCTATTAGCACGAAAATAATTTCCAATCTATTATTCCCTCCACTTTATTCATTTATTCATCAGAAGTACATATGTATATGAACTGCATTAGGATAGCAGTTCCATTGGCTATGGAATGTAAGCAAAGCTATAATTATATCGTGTTATAGTTTCCTTAAAACTACAAAACCTTCAATCCACTTCTTGCTGGATGAACAGTAAAATCATACCATGTTACTTAGCAATTTAGAACATACTGCTCTAATTAAAAATTATCCACAAGTAAGTTGATCAGAACATTAGATACGACTCCTATTATTTCTCTTGTATTGCCTGCTTTGCAGTACACATATTCAGTGTGTAATCTAAGTCTCTTTACATAGCAGTCCACCTTTCAAAAAACCACCAAAAAGGGTATCCTAGACATAGACTGAATTGAATCAGGCTCCATCATCAAGCTGTGCACTATCCGGCAGCAACGATACAAGCCATTGTGCAACAACAGAAAGGTGTGTCAACTGTGCGAATCAATAAATATATTAGCGAGTCGGGAGCGACTTCCCGCCGTGGGGCGGATAAATGGATTAACGAAGGCAAAGTAACGATCAACGGTGTTGTCGCTGAACTGGGCAGTCAGGTGCAACCAGGGGATGACGTGCGTTACAAAGGTCAAAAGATCGGTGCCGAGCAGAAAAAAGAGCATGTGTACATCGCGCTCAACAAGCCGGTCGGCATTACGAGTACGACCGAGCGACATATTAAAGGGAATATCGTCGATTTCGTTAATCATCCACTGCGCATTTTCCATATCGGTCGTCTGGACAAAGATTCGGATGGGCTGATCCTGCTCACCAATGATGGCGATATCGTCAACGAGATTTTGCGTGCGGAAAACAAACACGAAAAGGAATATATCGTTACGGTCGATCGCCCGATCACCCATGCTTTTTTGCAAAAGATGGCATCCGGAGTGGAGATTCTGGATACCGTCACGCTGCCTTGTAAAGTGACGCAGCAGTCTAAATATGTATTTAAGATTATCCTGACGCAAGGATTGAATCGTCAGATTCGCCGGATGTGTTCGGCACTGGGGTATGAAGTGCATGGGCTGCGCCGTACGCGGATTATGAATATTCAGCTCGGTAGTCTGCCGGTTGGCAAATGGCGTGATTTGACGGAGAAGGAACGGGAGCAGTTGTTTCGTGATTTGGATTATACGCCGCGTCCGTTGTGAGTGAGTTTTAGAGTAGTGATGTACGTTGGGTTTGAGGCATGATAGGAGCCGGGTTTAACGGTAGGATATGAATTAGATTTAGCGGAATGAAATGTAGTCGTGTAGATGGTAGAGACATACGAGTGGAATGGCGATATGGAGTTCATCTTAGCGCCGAATGAACTTGGGTTTAATTTTATGCTCACTTCAATTTTACACCTTGAATGACTGTTCCTATGGTGTATGTATATAGTGAATACAGTAAATAAATACAAGAAAAGCTGCTCCCTTCGTATCGGGAAGCAGCTTTTTCTTATGTTTTCAGCGATATGATGTGAATGACAGTTTACTTGTAAAATACTTTGTCCACATTGTAACGCGCATGTAGGCTGTTGATGATATATGTCTCATAAATTTCGCGCTCAGTTGCATCTTCTACAACGCAAACATCGATTCGAGTCACTTCATCACGATGATTTTTGATCGGCGAAACGGTGTCTTCAAAATGCTTTTTGATACGCGGTCTGAGTTTGCGAGCTTTACCGACGAACAGCAGTTCATCTTGCTCGTTGTAAAACATGTAGATGCCGCCTAATTCGCGAGTGATGAGGTGGAAATCGGTAAAACCGTAGATATGGCTGAGTTGTGGGTTGGTTTGTTTTGTAATGGAGACGTCCGGTTCAGGGATCGTGATTTGGATCAAGTGGTGGTCACTTCCTTTTTTGATGTAGGGGGTTATTTTAGCATAGATAAATTGTAAGAGATAGAACTAGACTTTTATTTAGAATAAATAATATTTCAATTCATGACTAACCCATTATATCAATTTAGTATTCCTATAAACATTCGATCAAAAACCAACTCACCAAAATGAAAACAAATCTTTTTTAATACTTTTAATGATATTAAAATCATTTATTCTCTTACTTTTATTATATGCATTCTCGATATATTTCGCAGGCTCATACAAAAATTTTTTTTCGTCTATTAATGATATATAGGAGCCTTCTAAATCATTTATAGTTTTACATTGTGCACATACGAATTTTGGAGTTTTACAATTAAATCTATTTTCATTAATTATATCGTACATCAATTTTGTATCTAGGTATCTAGATCTACACCCATCTGGATTATTAACATATTTACTAATCCAATTAGTATCACCATTTATTTCCTGAATAACTCCTATTATTCCATTGCTTGAAGATGTGCGATCTTCCCTTGTAGTATTTTTGAGGGAATATTCAAGTTCCCAATCCATCCATTTACTTAGTTTGATATTAGGAGATATAACAACAATAGTAACAGAGGTATTAAAAATCATTTCTTTTAAATGATTTTTAATTGTATCAGTCTTCTTGTCTGTCAAATTAGGTGAGGCACTGGTTTCTCCTGTATAAAAACGAGCATCATCTCCAAGTGCATCGATAATTCGATCTCTAGTAATTTTAGCCTCACTATATTTATAAGAAATAAATGTTTTACGAGCCATATATATGTTTCTCCTCTATCTACTATTTTTTCTTTTTTCAAGTTTATTTATAATTTCAATTATAGTTTCAATCAACTTTTCATCTGTCTGATTACTATCACCTAGTAATTGATAACTACCTTTTAATTTAGAATCATGAACGTAATCCTCAAAGTTATCTAGGACTCTATTCCATAATTTCTTAGCCGTAAAACCAGTTGCTCCGATAGGAATCGGTATAACATCTTGAGCTAAACTTATTTCGAATTCTTCATTCATGCCATTTGCTTCTACTATATCACCTGTAGATGAATCAACTTTGTTTCCAAATATAAAAATAGCAATGCCAACATTTTGAATCATATTATTTCTATGTTTTGTCCATAATTCTTTCAAAGGAATTTGACCCGTTGTATCTTGAGGAAAAGGTCTCGAAATCAACCTCTCTTCTACTTTTCGATTTCTTTTAGAATAGATTTTTTCAAGTGCTCCTGAAATAATACAACTACCTATACCAAGACCAAAACCAGTTACAATATTATTATCATTATCAATGATAGCTTTACTAAGATTACTAGCAAATCTTAAACTACGTTCTTCGCCCCAGTCTCCATAATTGGAAGCACTCCCAGAAATGAATACATCTCTTCTTTTGTATTGCTTTTCCAAATCTTTAAGAATTTTAGTGATATCTTCGTATTCGTCTACTAATAAAACCTTTATACTATATCTTTTGAGATCATTAAGTTTTAAATTTTGTTTGATTTGAGCGTACTGAAAATCTTTTAATTTTTTAAAATCTTTTCGTTGAACTTTTCTCATAAAGCAATAATGCGTTCTTTGATTAGTTTCTAATAATATTCTTATTCGACTTAATATATATTCTAGGTTAGGATCATCAAAACTAAATCCGATGAACAACATGGTTTTTGAAACCAGATCGCCTTGTAGAGCTGTTGTGAATAATTGTCTTTTACTATTATAGTTTTCATAGTCATCCTTAGTTAATACAGCTTCATGAACTAAAGAAATATCTCCGTGCATTTTATAAATCTTAGCATCGCTATTTGGCTTTGTTAGAGCTAAATTTTCAGATGTTATTTTAACATCTACTCTTTTTCCTTCTTCTCTCATCGATTCTTCGATTAAATTGTCATAGTTAGTTGTCCAATACGTATCAATAGGGAGTCTAGATAATATCTGATGATTCTCGGTAATCACTGCATCCTTCGTAAACTCATCAATTAATGTTTGATTTATTCTAGCTCTATTCTGGTTCTCATTTAAATGATATTGGGCTACTGCTATAAGATCACTTTCTTTATCAATATCCAAATTTATTTCAGAAGCAATATCTCTAAGCAAATTTTTCCAATCAACAAACCCTGCTGGCTTTGATAGCCCAGCACCCACAAAAATAGCAGCATTTGATTCTTCAATAGAAGTTTTATATATTCTAAGAAACTCACTTATATCCTGATTCATCTTTTTCTCCTTCATTATGAAATTAAGATTCAAACCATTCCCCTAGTTCGGTTCCATTAGATTGTCCATTTTGAAAGACACCCCATCTTCCATCTTCAACCTGCTCAATGTAACTGTATAAACCATAGTATTCTCGCTCATCCCATTTAAAATTACTATGTATAAGTGGAAGAATAGCTATTTTTTGCAATCCTTTTGATCCGTCTGCTATGCCTAACTCCCAAGGTATCCAAATAGATTTAATGCTATTAGGAGTAGCCAATAATACAAATTTTTTAGACTTATTAATTTTTTCTTTTAACTTTTCTGCCGTTTTTGAAGATGTTATCTCAGGCATGTCATGATCAAGCCAGTCAATATAAGTTCTCTGACCAAATTGCGCCAAAAAACCTACTGCCTTTTTAATATTTTCTTTATCATCATGACGATGAGATAAAAAAATCGGATTAGATTTACCAAATTGGTAGTTTTCTTGAAGAGACTTTTCAAGTTTTTCAGACATACTGTTTAGAGTTTCGAATGTTAAGTAAGAAATAATAAATCCCCCTTAATGACAAAAAAATGCAGTCATGTAGTTGTATACTCTTATCTTCAAAGTAATAATATTAATTATAAGGTTATTTTTGTAAAAAAAACAACAAATACTTACTTAATTATCAGTAATATAAACAAAATATAAAAAGCCTTCGAGCTAATAAAATTAGTTCGAAGGCTTAAAGTTAAATCCTACTCCCACTCAATCGTAGCCGGCGGTTTCGAAGTAATATCATAAACAACCCGATTCACATTATCCACTTCATTGACAATACGCACCGAAATCTTCTCCAGCACGTCCCACGGAATACGTGCCCAGTCCGCAGTCATACCATCAATCGAAGTTACCGCACGGATACCTACCGTATACGAATACGTACGTGCATCACCCATAACGCCAACGCTCTTCATGTTCGGCAGGGCTGTGAAGTACTGCCAAATTTCGCTTTCCAGACCTGCCTTGGCGATCTCTTCGCGCAGGATGTAGTCGGAATCACGAACGATGGTCAGCTTGTCTTCTGTCACTTCGCCAAGTACGCGAATCGCCAGACCTGGACCTGGGAACGGCTGACGCCATACGATGGCGCGTGGCAGGCCGCATTCTTCGCCGACTTTACGTACCTCGTCTTTGAACAGTGTTTTCAGTGGCTCTACGAGTTCAAATTCCATATCTTCTGGCAGGCCGCCAACGTTATGGTGGGATTTGATCGTTTGCGCCGTAGCTGTACCACTTTCCACGATATCCGTATACAGGGTACCCTGTGCCAGGAAGGCAAAGTCGCCCAGCTTTTTGGATTCTTCGTCGAATACATAGATAAACTCGTTACCGATGATTTTACGTTTTTGTTCTGGATCGTCTACGCCAGCGAGCTTGGACAGGAAGCGCTCCTGGGCATCGATTTTGACAACCTTCATATCGAACTTACCGACAAACGTCTCCATTACGCTCTCGGCTTCGCCTTTACGCAGTAGACCGTGGTCGATGAACATACAGGTGAGCTGGTCGCCGATAGCTTTGTGCAGCAGGATCGCTACAACGGAAGAATCTACGCCGCCGCTCAATGCGCACAGTACATGCTTGTCACCCACCTGTGCACGAATATCTGCGATCGTGTCGTCGATGAAGGTCTGCATGCTCCACTCACCATGACATTTACACACTTCATACAGGAAGTTGCGGATCATTTCGTTACCAAACACGGAGTGACGTACTTCCGGGTGGAATTGTACTGCGTACAGCTGACGTGCTGCATTGCTCATCGCTGCGATCGGTGCAGACTCTGTGCTTGCATCCACGACAAAGCCTTCTGGCAGACCGACAACATGGTCACCGTGGCTCATCCATACGGTGTGACTTGCTTCCATTCCTTTATTCAGCGCGCAATGCGGCATGAAATCGACATCGGATTTACCATACTCGCGTTTTGCAGAACGTTCTACTTTACCGGACAATTGTTGAGCCATGAGCTGCATACCGTAACAGATCCCGAAGATTGGCACATTCAGGTCATAGATAGCCGGGTCCACATGCGGAGCATCTTCTGCGTACACGCTCGATGGGCCACCGGAGAAAATAATTCCTTTTGGAGCCAGTTCACGAATCTTCTCGACAGGGGTGTTAAAAGGCAAAAGCTCACTGTATACGCCAAGGTCACGGATACGTCTTGCAATTAACTGATTGTATTGTCCACCAAAATCAAGGACAACGATAATTTCATTTGGACTGTTCATTATGTGCCTCCCACTTTTCAATGAGTCTAATTATACCTATCCCTAAAAGAGACCGTCAAGGCTTGTCGTACCTAGATTTCAGCATTTTTCACATGATTTCATTGTTTTTTTCATAACAGGTAAAGGAGAAGTGTAGATATTGCAGTGGCAGCTGGTAGGAAGTGTACATGTATATGGAAGGAAGAGATAGCGTGATGCTGCTTGGATATCGATGCGGAAGCACGAGAGCTTGCACTGTACTGGAGTTCCTGCTTGTCATTTGTTAGACTTTTTATTGTATAGAATACATTTTCAGGATAATGATCTAGCATTCGGTAGGACGAACACATGCGCTGAGTAGAGATGAGTACGACTGAACGCCTTATGTGCTCTATTCTATTTTGCCTTGTTCGTGCCTTGCTAGCAAGGGATTCCATGCATCGGTTTGGATGAGGCAAACGATCTTACCCTTAACATATCTTACTATCCTAAAAACTAAAGGAGCTTATTGTGAAGGTATGCTTGCTTATCCACGGGTTCACCGGGGGAGAATATGAGGTGTCTCCGTTAGCTGAATATTTAGAAGCACAGGGATATACGGTCAAAATGTTTACTTTGCACGGCCATGGCGGCAGTAAGGCGCAGCTTCGTAATGCCAGTCGTCATGATTGGATTCAGAGTGCAGAAGTAGAACTTCAGCAATTGCTGGCAGACTATCCTACGGTTCACCTGATCGGCTTTTCTACAGGGGCATTGATTGCCGCTCATCTGGTCATAAAATACCCGAAGCAGATTGGCTCGTTAACGATGCTATCTGCGCCTGTGTTCCCACTCAATCCGCAGCAGATTATGCGCACGCTATATCAGTGGCCGATGGTTAAGGCTTATATTCGTAATTTCTTCGTCGTGCCATCCAGCGCGACACGCGAATTTTACCGGATCGTTCGTGAATCGTTTGCGATCTATCCTGATATTCAGCTTCCTGTACTGATCATACAGGGCGATCGGGATCATCTGGTGAAGATGAAAAGCGTCTCGTATCTGGCAGAGCATCTAGGTACGCCGCATAAGCGAGTGGTCATTGTACCTGCTAGCGGGCATCTGGTCTGTTATGCAGCGCGTAAAATTGAGGTGTTCGAGGCGGTGCAGAGCTGGATCGATACGCATCATGTGAGGTAGCTGGAGCGAGCTGATGCTGCTGAATATTGGTGGCTATGCCTTCCGTCTGCACCTGCATCTCTGTCTGCACTTATGTCTGTGTCTATATCTATGTCTATGTCTATGTCTATAGGAGCGTACCCTATCATTCTTCTGTATTGCCACCTTGCTGTTCATGTAAAAAGGCATCTAATATACATGTACAAACTTGAATACTAATAAATGCTCTCCTTTGTACGCATAAATGTCTACTATATGGTGTATGGTCAAGGAATCCATCAGCTAAAGAAGTAGCTTGCTTCACACATATAGCGTATCCTATTCATATATGAATGGAAATTTCCGTTATTAATAGAAGAACGCGGTTGCCCCATTTTGTTCAGGCATGGGCACAGAAACGCCACTTCGTTGTAGTATACTAAGAATCATTCTAGCTTGTGGAGGCAATCTCATGGGAATCGTGCAATATTTGGAGTCTTTATTCACGCATCATGGCTACCTGGTGCTCTTTCTCGGCTTGCTGCTGGAGTTTATCGCTTTGCCTTTTCCGGGTGAGACGACGATGGCGTATGCCGGATATTTATCGTATATGCAGCATTTGCATTTTGGATTTGTTTTATTATGTGCATTTGCAGGCACGACAATCGGGATGATGATCACGTATTTTATCGGTAAAAAGGCAGGCTTGCCCTTTATGCGTAAATACGGCAAATGGATTTTACTGCCTGAGCATAAGCTCGATAAAGCGCAGAAGTGGTTTAATAAGTATGGCTACACGCTCGTTTTCGTTGGGTATTTTATTCCGGGGGTGCGCCATTTTACAGGGTACTTTTCGGGGATTATGAATTATAAATTTTGGCGATTTGCGGCGTATGCGTACAGTGGGGCTTTCCTATGGGTGCTGACGTTTACGTTGTTGGGGAAGATTTTCGGGCCGCAATGGAATCAGATCTTTCACTGGATTCACGAGTACTCGGCTGAAGCGATTGCGATTATTGTGGCGCTGATTGTAGCGGCAGTGATCGTGAAGTATCGTCGGCAGATGGGGATTTATCTGGTAGATCGATTTGGTAAGAAGAAGTCGGAGGAATAGGGCGGCTAGTTAGCGGTATAGAAAAAAGAGCAACGTTTATAACTTATAACGTTGCTCTTTTTTTCTGTTTACCTGATATTAAAACTTACACTATTAGACGATATACTCATACTACTGTTACTACTTTTAGCAGATTGTGTAGGTACACGAGAAATACCATCTACAGTGATATTACTGACGGAAGTATTAAGCGAGCCAGAAGCTTTGGTAATCACCGCATGTGTTTGCGGATCTTTTATATCAGCTATAGTAGCTAATATTTTATAATTTGTAATCTCTGCAATTCCACTACCATTTTTCTCCATAATGACTGCTAATTTCGTGGGAGTAGCATTGGAACAAGTCGAATTGGCACACTTCGCCATACCTTGTAACTTCACTCTTGCAGTACTAACATTATCATGAAAATACTTTTTCCAAAAACTAACTTGTACATCTTCGCCTGGAATAAATCCATTATTGTACTGTACAGCATCGTAACCACTTAACATGGTGTCATTACCCCAAGGATAATTCTCACCAACTTTCATATATGGTTTCCAAGCTTGAACACCATTTTGGCTTTTTGGACTATATTGTAAACCAGCATCTGCTTCTGTGTTTCCCGTAAATCCGACATAAGTATAAGTTGTACCCTTATTACTCTCTAATACTCCTACATTACCGTCAGTATGTATTCGAGCTTCTAGAAGATTACCTGTAGATACAAATGCTCTTGCTCCGATTCCACCTGAAATCGTAGAAACTGCTGCCAAATTCTGCATATAAATATTGTTAGAAGTTTGTTTAGAAATAAAATCATTAGCTATTTTAGTATCTAAATTCACAATTTTAGCGATTGGACTTGTACTAGGGGAATCTTCATAAAAATATAAATTTTTATTTTCTCCATCAATATAAAAGTAATCATAAGCTTCTTTATTTGTTACCAAGCTTTGAGAAAAAGTAGATATTTGCGGGCTTTGTTCTTTTTTTTCTTCCATGATCACGTTTTGGGCTTTAAAAATAAAACTATTCACGTCTTGAGATGAAACATTAGCTGAATTTGTTACTTTAACAAACGAAGATAATAGATTATTATCTTGTCCATATGTATTCCCTGTTACTGTAGAACTAATATCGTTCCCTTTAGCCTCTGTAAATTTAAAAGATAATGCTCCGATTAATAAGGAAACGATCATGAATAATATTATAATTTTCTTCAAGCTCTTCACCTCTATTATTATATATTTAATTTTCAAAAATCAATTAACTCCGCCCCTCCTTCAATATGTATTTTTTTTCTTAACATTATTCTTATATCAATTAATTAGAGATATGTAAATATATTTTTTTGTTTATATTTGTATTTGTGTATCTTCCTTTAACAGGATATACTCTTTATGTAATAAAAACCATATTAAATCAGGAGGAACATTTAATGAAAGTAAGTAAGTACATCATACCTTTGTGCATTTGTTTTTGTCTTAGCCTATTCTTACCTGTTCAAACAACATCAGCTCAAAATAGTACAACACATGCACTTCAGTCGATTGTCTACATACAAGCTTCACCAGGTAGTGCTTATGCTATTGATAGTAAAGGAACGACATGGACATGGGGTGGATCGGGAAGATATGCTGGAACAGGGGATACTTCTATTCATCTATCTCCCATTTCTTTTCCAGACTCTACTCCTACATTTACGAGTATTGCTCCTGGATCTGATGTCTATTCAAGCGCACTAACAGATAACGGTCTTGTATATACGTGGGGCGTGGATGATCCCAGCGGCCAAAAAACAACTTCACCTGTGCAAGTTCAAGACTTGAAAAATATGACCTCTATTGCTACAGGTGCAAAACATTTTCTTGCTTTGGACAACACAGGGCAAGTATGGGGATGGGGATCCAATGATACTGGGCAATTAGATAAAGCAAAAATAGCTACAATGCCAGTAGTGAAAACACCTATACGCTTATCCGGACTTGATCAAGTTAAAGCCATTGCATCCTACGATAATTATTCTATTGCATTGAAAAATGATGGTACCCTTTGGGGATGGGGTTCTGTTAATAGTTCGAGTACTTCACCTACTTTGCTTGTAGATGGTAAAAATATTAACTCTATACACATGAGTTATGCCAAAATTGTAGCCACAAACGCAAAAGGTCAAGTAGTGTATTGGAATTTATATAAAGGTAACTCCAAACCTAAGATCTACAGCTTAAAATCGCCTGTTATTTCAACAGATAGCTGGGCATCAAGTTATATTTATGTCATTACAAATGATCATAAAGTATGGCAAATTGATCCAACAACTGATCCCACTTCTATTCAACAAGTACCTGGGTTGAAGGATATTATTCAAGTAACATCTGGAAATAGCTTCACACTTGCATTAGATAAAACAGGATTTGTTCATAGTCTGGGTATGAATAACGCTGGACAGCTTGGAATAGGAAATCCATTTTTAAGGGGGAGTTCTACTCCTGTAATTGTTCAAAAAGCCATCGATGTACAATTGAATGGACAGCAACTTCGTATGTCTAACGTTCCAATCCTCATAAACAGCTCTGTCTATGTACCTGTTCGAGGCTTGTTCGAAAAAATGAATGCAACGGTCACATGGGATCGGAAAAACAGAAACGATGTATTAGTTACAAGCGGCTCTACCACTATTCAACTAACCAAAGGCAAAAATACTGCTATTGTTAACGGCAAGGAAGTGCCTTTATCTGCACCTCCTCAATATGCGAATGAGAGCATCTTTATTCCACTGCGCTTTATTTCAGAAACGATTGGTGCTCATGTCAATTGGAACAGTGCCGACTATACCGTGACAATTAATACGAATAATTCTTCGAAATAATAGTTTTCGCTAAAAAATGAATAATATTTAGTTACAGAATTATCAAATTTAGTCATTGAAGTCCATGATAAGATCAGCTAAATATAACGATCTATCGTATTTAGTAGCAACATATGAAATAAACAAAGCGGAGTATGTTTAACTGACTACTCCTCTTTGTTTATTTAGATGATATTTCTATAATTTATAACACTGCTCTTACACCATCCTTCGTCCATTCGAACGCATACTAAGCAACAACAGCACAACGATCACAATATCCGCTATCGCAATTGCATAAAACAGTGTTGAAGTCATGGGCTGGATCAACAGCGATAATACGATCGTGCTAACTGTCATACCAAAGTTCTCCAAGCGATAACGACCGGGACGACGAAAAACTCGATAAGCAAGGGCAATAATGGTATACAGGATGATGGCGGCAATCACATAATTCATGCTGTACCTCCTTCTTCATGCTACGTTTAATATGTATAAATGAACACTACTATCTCTAATCAGCATACCCCATTTTGCATATATGCGCAAAAAACCACCACCCAGACGCTTACCTGCGGCTCGGGTGGTGGTTTTTTGTATGCCTCTTCAACGATTGCCTATCGTTCATATCGTCGTTAATACTATGCGTCCTACGCCTGGATCGCTTCTAGCACAGCATTCACATGCCCTTTGACCTTTACATTACGCCATTCCTGCTGTAGATTGCCTTCTTCGTCAATCAGGAAGGTGGAGCGCACGATGCCCTCGTATTCCTTGCCATACATCTTTTTGAGCTGCCAGACTCCATAGGCTTCTGCTACAGCATGATCGGGATCGGCAAGCAATGGAAACGGTAGCTCGTGCTTGGCGATAAATTTGTCATGCGACTTGACGCTATCCGGGCTAATACCGAGTACGACAGCACCGTGTTGTTCGTAGCCAGCAGTACTATCGCGGAAGTCACAGGCTTCCTGCGTGCAGCTGGAGGTATTATCCTTCGGGTAGAAATACAATACAACTTTGCGTCCGCGATAGTCGCTCAAGGAGATTTCTTTACCACCGGATGCCTCCAGTGTAAAGTCCGGTGCAGGCTGTCCAATTTGCAATTCACTCATGGTTATAGCTCCTTTTCAATATATGGTTAGGTCTTGCTACGATACTCTCATGTATATAATAGTAGAAAGATACGACTGTGAAAAGAAGCGCCGTATGCATTCTATCTCTGCTCTCCCACGCTGGCTACACTCGAAAGGTATCGATAAGCAAAGGTCGAGTAAGCGTCGAGTAAGCGAGAAGTCTCATTCAGGGTGACTAGGTCGATATCTAGCCTGCCCATTACTCGACCTACCTGTATTTACTTGGATATGATCCATCTGGCAAGAGCTTACCCACTCCCTACAACTCCATTACTTCACGATTAACACCGGACAATGAGCGCGCTTCACCACCTTATGGCTCACACTGCCAAGTACAAATTCCTGCAAGGCATTCAAGCCACGGGTGCCGATCACAATGAGGTCTACATTATTAGCATCTGCATATTTTACGATTGTCGGGCCAGGCTCGCCTTTTACCGTGGTCAGCTTGGGCTGCAACTCTGCTCCAGATAGTACATCCAGCACAGGCTGTAATCTCTCCTGACGGTAAAACTCGATCTCCTCATGGTTCGGTGAATGTAGCACTTCGTCTCGTATTCGATCTGGATCGATGACCAGTAGCACTTCGACGAATGTGTCTGTACTCATATGTGCCAGCTTCACCGCTTCAGTCGCCGCTCTGACCGAGTTATCTGATCCATCAGCAGCAATAAGGATATGCTTGTACATCGTGAACACTCCTTTTTGGGCATGGTAGCCATTCGCGTTATGTCGTATTGCAGCTTACCAAGGCGAGGCGATATAACGCTCTTGATCATATATACCCATTTAGCTACAGGCTGTTACGTGCATTGGGTGAGATGATGCTAATCCGATGCTTCTATGTAAAATTGGGATCGTGTCTGTAGTATGCTAGTATAGAATGGTATCTCCCTACCTACATAGCTTGAGCTGGCTTTACGCTTGTACTCCATATCGTGTCACTCGTCTTATTTCAAAGAAATCGAATTCCAATGGAGTAAATGGGCACAGGATCACCGCTTTACTCAGTGCATCTTTTACCAACACTTCCCCATGCATCCGTTTGCCACACTCTGACAAAGGAGCTTGATCTCATGACCAAACTAGCTACTGTATTACAAAATGACCGCATACAGGTACGTCTGATCCACAGCGAAGACGCAGCGCAGATGTTGACGCTGGAAACGCGTAATCGTGAGTTTTTCCAGCAGTTTACGGGGACGCATGATGAATCATTTTATACATTGGAAGGACAGCAGCAGGTTGCACAGACTCGTATCGAGCGTGCAGAGCAGGATTATGGCTACTGGTTCGTGATTGTTCATCGTGAGACTGAGCAAATTATCGGCTATATTATGCTAACCGAAGTGGTACGGAGTAACCTCCAGAGCTGCTGGATTGGCTATTTTCTTGATGCAGCCTATAACGGACAAGGCATCATGACCGATGCGGTGAAGCTGGTAGTGCAGTATGCGTTTGAGCAGCTACATTTTCACCGACTGGAGGCAGGCGTCATGCCGCACAATATAGGCTCGATTCGTGTGCTGGAGAAGTCCGGCTTCGAACGTGAAGGGCTAGCACGGAAAAATGTGAAGATTAATGGTGTCTGGCAAGATCATGTGACGCTGGGAATCGTGAATCCGAACGATTAAGGCAAAAGGAAAAGCATCTCTTTCATACAACGACGGTGGCTGATAATTCCGCTGGATCGCTGATGAGTAGAGATGCTTTTTATCGATAAACCGAGAATCTTTTTAATATATATATCTATAATCAGGTGGTCGTCGCGTTGCTGGCTGACTTCTCAAGCTTATTGCTCGCATTCAGTGCGCTATTCCAGCCAGAATAACCGGAGTCGACCCACCATTTGTCTGTATTCGGCTGCTGAGTGATCACGTAATCCCAGCTCACATCTGCGTCAGATACCGTACCATCCTCAGCTGTTTTCTCGTATACCTGTGTTGCTGTCAGATGGATACCATCCTGACGAACCTCGATGCAGTCCTGATCGATAATGACCCTGGGCGTAAAATTGAGATACATTTTAAAAAAGCATATGATTTCGATATTTCACCTGTTGTAGTGCTATCAAACAGCCCTAGTGCCTTTTAAATAGCATAGGAATGACTATAACCGTTGTTACTGTAATGAATAGAGTAGGATAATCCAAGCAAAAAAGCCGTGTCAGAATTATTCTGGCACGACTTTTCCAATCGTTTAACTCTTTTTAAGTTTGCGAGTTTTCTCAGATATGCACTGATGTTCTGTTACGAGCCTGCCCCACGATACCGCTTCACCCCAGTATTCCATAGGAGCAGACTGGCGGTAAAGAAGACCAGCCCCATCACCGGTGTCAGCCATGCCATCGTCAGCATCTCCTGACGTTGCAGGAACAGTGCCGCTGGATAGATGCCTACAAATGCAAACGGCAATACCCATGTCAGTACAATCTGGATCACGCGGTTATAGATCGTGATCGGATAACGCCCGTAGGTCTGAATATTCACCATCAGCGGAATGATGCCGGTTGGTGAATCCGAGTAGAACGATACCGACGTTAATATAATGTAGATTCCAGCATAGATGAGCGTCGAGCCAATCACCATCAGGATCATAACAGGGATGAACCACCACTGCATATCCAGCCCCAGCTGCCCACCGCTCCAGATCATAATGATCAGTCCAATCGCCGAGCCGATCAATGAAGGCGGGTCTAGATTTTCCAAAAAAATCTGAAACAGACTATGCGCTGGACGGGTGAGAATGCGATCCATCTCGCCCTTTACAATATACCGATCTCCGAAATTCCACAGATTAATAAAGCAGCTATACAGTCCATATGGCACCATAAAGTAGCCATACACGAACACAACCTCAGCTTCGGTAAAGCCGCCCAGCGTCTCGGTATGAGCAAACACAACGAAGATAAAGATCAGATTGGTTGCCTGAAACAGCAGATCCGAGATCACTTCGACCCAGAAGTCGGCGCGATACGTCAGCCTTGTTTTCATATAATTCGTAAAATACTCCCAGATCAGCCCAACATAATATGCGATTCGCATCGACTCAACCTCCCTGCACGAACAGTCGTACCCGGGCGGCACGCCATACGATAATCATTGGCACAAGCAAAATCACAAACCAGAGCACCTGAATACCCAGCACTTCCAGAATGCCTGTCCCCTGTACACGTCCTGTAAATACCGAGCCCGGCAAGTACGTGATCGCCTGAAACGGCAAAAAGTTCATAATCGATACGAGCCAGCCCGGGAAGAAGCTAATCGGAATGAGCAGCCCGGAGAACAGATCGACCACAACACGCTTCATACGCATCAGCCCATCGTTATTTTCGATAAAAAATGCCATCAATCCAACGAGAATATTAAGCTGTGTATTAATAAGGAAACTAAAAAATAGCATCACGAGAAATCCAATCCACGATACCGGGCTTGTCGGCAACTGCACCGGAAACAGTATAATCGCAATAATCATGCCCGGAATCATAAACATGGTGAACCGGAACAGTCCCTCGCCAAAGCCCTGCATCATTTTCACGAGCAAATAATTGTACGGACGGATAAATTGAATCGCAATCGTACCATCTCGAATCTCGGTCGCAATCTCCCGATCCAGATTGTTAAAGTAAAAGGCACGCGCCATCCATGATACCGCCACATAGGTCGTCATCTGTGCCGCTGTGAAGCCAGCCAGCTGCTCCTTGCCACCATAGATTGCTTGCCAGGTAAAATAGTACACCCCAATATTGAGCGTATACACGAGAATGCCGGAATAATAATTCACCCGATACGCCAGCATCGTCAGAAAGCGAATTCGGATAAAGTCGAGATACAGACTAGACATGAAGGATGCCTCCTGCTCCCGGCTTCTCCGCTGATCCTGAGCTGTAAATCTGGCGTACAATCTCATCCGTACTCGTCTCGGAAATCTGTACATCCGTTACTTCAGCGGCACCGAGCACGCGTGAAAATAAATCCGATACCGCGGTATCTACCGGAATAAGCGCTGTAGCGACCAGTTCACTCTCCTGTGTCCATGTGACCGGCAAGCCCCCCGTCCATGCAGTTAGCTCGGCTGCGGTCACCGCCTTACCAAATTGGAATCGTACCGCACGTCCACTGCCCCAGCGCGACTTGAGTTCATCCAGTCCGCCATCGTAAATGATGCTGCCCGCATCGAGCATAATGACGCGTGAGCAGAGCGCTTCGATATCCTGTAGATCATGCGTGGTCAGCAGAATGGTTGTGCCCTGCGTGCGATTGAGTTCTTTTAGAAATTCACGAATTTCGGATTTGACCACGATATCGAGTCCAATCGTTGGCTCATCAAGGAAGACGATCGATGGATTATGCAGCAGTGCTGCTACCAGCTCACAGCGCATACGCTGTCCCAGACTGAGCTTACGCACCGGACGACTGAGCAGCTCCTGTAGCTCCAGACGCTCCACCAGCTCATCCAGTCGCTTACGAAAATCCGACTCGGATACGCCGTATACCTTGCGTAATAATTGGAAGGATTCGATCACACCGATATCCCACCAGAGCTGACTGCGTTGTCCGAAAACGACACCGATGCCGTTGACGAATTTCTCACGCTCCAGATAAGGAACGTAGCCGTTGACACGAATGTCACCGGAGGTCGGTACGAGAATACCGGTGAGCATTTTGATTGTAGTTGATTTACCGGCACCATTTTCACCGATATAGCCGCAGATCTCTCCCTGCGGAATCGTAAAGCTAATATCATTGACCGCAGCTACCTCGCGATATTCTCTAGCGAACAGGTCTTGCAGCGCGCCCTTGAGCCCACCGCGGCTTTGCTGGATGCGGAAGTTTTTGCGTAATTGATGAACCTCGATTGCCTGCATAGTGCACTCCTTTGTGACGGCGTAATCGTCGCCGTATAATCTATAAAATGGTCTGCCCACTTGAGTAGAGACTGAGCCTGCGGAAGGTCTGTCCATCCTATTCATGACAAAATCGATGTAAAATGCTGCGTACAGCAACAGGATTGTCATTTTTATTCTC
This sequence comes from Paenibacillus hunanensis, assembly GCF_014645615.1. Taxonomy (GTDB): domain Bacteria; phylum Bacillota; class Bacilli; order Paenibacillales; family Paenibacillaceae; genus Saccharibacillus; species Saccharibacillus hunanensis. Next base: position 39,781 of record NZ_BMMB01000005.1, read on the forward strand.
TTTTTTTCGTCACCAAACCGCCGTATGATAGGGTACAGAAAAAGAGGGATTGACAGCAGCACATCCGCCTGTTCCACCGCTATGTCAGAATTGATTGTTGCCCGAAAAGAAATTATAATGTACGGGTGTTGTTAACACAATGCAAAGCTATTAACTTTTATCCGCCATGCATATCGCAGATGCATAGGCACGAAGTGTCTCTGTGCAGTTTTTGTTTGTCCGAATATGAGGTACACCCTTATACATCGCGAAACCCCATCCTTGAAAGGAAGAACGTGCATGAAATCAAAAACAAAGCGTACGCTGTTATGGAGCCTGGGCATTATCGCCGTGGCGGTCATCGGCTATGCCATTTATTACTTTACAGCAGTGTATAACCAGATTGGCGCTCTGCAAAAAACAGGCGGCGATTCTCCATTCAAAAATATACCGACCAATACCGCGGTCGCAGCTGCTCCTCCCGTATGGGAAGGAACCGAGCCCGTTAATATTTTGCTCATGGGTGTCGACTCCCGTCAATCGAACGACGGCGAAGTGCCTCGTTCGGACACGATGCTTGTTGCCTCGCTTGATCCGGTGAAAAAGACGATCCATCTGTTCTCGATCTTGCGTGATACGTACGTCGACATTCCGGGACATGATCAGAACCGCATCAACTCGGCGATCACACATGGCCCAACAACCGCCATGCAGACGGTAAGCGATGTGCTCGGTATTCCGGTGCAATATTATGTATACACCGACTTCCAGGGCTTCATTAAACTCGTCGATGCCGTGGGCGGCATTGACTTTAATGTAGAAAAGGATATGCATTACGTCAGCGCAGCAGATAAGCATGAGTACGACATCGATCTGAAAGCCGGCATGCAGCATCTGGACGGTAAAACAGCATTGCAATACGTTCGTTTCCGCCATGATGCCATGTCCGACTTCTCCCGTACCGAACGTCAGCGTGCCTTCCTGACAGCAGTCGGTGATAAATTAAAATCGACCACCTCGATTATGAATCTGCCGGACATTTTAAAACAGGTGAACCCATATATCGATACGAACCTGAGTGTCGACGATCTGTGGAAGCTCGCCAGCGTTGCCTACGATAGCAAAATGAGCGGCAGCGACCAGCTCCCACCGAATAACCTGCTCGTCGAAAAACATGTGGGCGGTGCCCAGGTAATCGGCATCAGCAGCGAAAGTAAGCTGAAACAATTCGTACAGGACGCTCTGAGCAAAACAACGACCGACCCTGTTCCAGTATCATCAGATGGCAAATCAGGTACTTCCACTGATCCCGAAGCAAGCAGCTCCACCGAAGGCTCTAGCTCGTCCAGTACACCATCATCCAGTACGACAGGCAATAGCTCTTCTAGCCCAGAATCAAGCTCGACATCATCCAGTAAATAAAGCATTCATTGCTGATCAACACTCCATTTATTTCCAGTAAATAAACAATCCAAAGGAAGCTTCGTTCACCGAAGCTTCCTTTTTGCTGTCCAATCACATGTCTAACCCGTTTCAATGAGCGATTTGTACCCATTTGTTCATACCATCGTCATTTGCCAATAAGGATGGTCATGTTAAAATAGATACGGTCTTTCAACAACGTAACGCTCGGATTTAGGATTTTAGATTTTAGATTTTAGATTTTAGATTTTAGATTTTGGATGTAAGATTTGGAATGTAGGATTTAGGATCTAAGAATTAAGATTTTGAATTAAAGATTGTACATCCACTACTTGAGAGTTAGAAGCACATCTAAATCTTAATTTCACTTCTTAATTTTCTACTTTGCTTTTCATGCCTCAAAATCCTGGATGTTGGATTTTAAATACAGGTGCGAGATGCAGGGAACGAAGGGAAGGAAATAAGGGGAAAGGACGACTTACAGTGTTAGTGCTTTTCTAACACGTGGTTCAATGAGAGAGTGATTTTTGCAAAGCAAAATATCTTACCCTTTCCGAGGGGCGGGAATCTTCATGTACTCCTCATCCAAAAGATTCCCGCGGCTCCACTGAGTCCGTCCCCTTATTCCTTCCCGGAGTGATCCACCTCAAAACCTCATAAAACCCCAACACCATCCCAATACAAAGGAGATTATACCCATGAACCGAAAACGTTCGGAACAATTATATGAACAGGCACTCCAGCATATCGTGGGCGGTGTGAATAGCCCATCCCGCTCCTTCAAAGCCGTTGGCGGTGGTGCGCCCGTATTCATGTCCTCTGCTCGCGGCGCTCATTTCTTCGATGTAGACGGTAACAAATACATCGATTATCTGGCAGCCTTCGGCCCGATCATCACCGGACATGCGCATCCGCATATTACCGCAGCCATCACACGCGCAGCGGAAAACGGCATTTTGTACGGTACACCAACCGAGCTAGAAATCCATATGGCGCAAATGCTTAAAGAGAGCATTCCATCGCTCGATAAGGTTCGTTTCGTCAACTCCGGTACCGAAGCGGTCATGTCGACTATCCGTGTCGCACGCGCGTATACAGGACGTACAAAAATTATCAAATTCGCTGGCTGCTACCACGGTCACTCCGATCTGGTGCTCGTTGCCGCTGGCTCCGGCCCATCCACACTTGGTACACCGGATAGTGCAGGCGTTCCAGCCAGTATCGCGAATGAAGTGATCACCGTGCCTTTTAACAATCTGGACGGATTAAAAGAAGCGCTGGAGCACTGGGGCGAAGAAGTTGCCGCTGTGATGGTTGAGCCGATCGTCGGTAACTTCGGTATGGTGATGCCGGAGAAGGGCTTCCTGGAAGGGCTATGCCGCATGGCGCATGAGCACGGTGCACTCGTTATTTACGATGAGGTCATCACCGCGTATCGCTTCCATTATGGCTCTGCTCAAACGTATGCTGGACTCGATAACCACGACGAGATCACGCCCGATCTGACGGCACTGGGCAAAATTATCGGTGGCGGTCTGCCGATCGGTGCCTATGGCGGTCGCAAGCATATTATGGATCAGGTCGCTCCGCTTGGCCCTGCCTATCAAGCAGGCACGATGGCAGGCAACCCGGCATCGATCGCATCGGGTATCGCCTGTCTGGAAGTGCTGCAAGGTCAGGGTGTATACGAAGAAATGGAGCGTCTGGCGATTCGCCTGACCGATGGCATCCAGTCTTCGGCAGAGCGCTATGGCGTACCGCTGACCATTAACCGTATTCGCGGCGCGTTCTCCACGCATTTCTGCGATCATCCGGTTACGAATTATGATGAAGCACAGGATACAGATGGCGAGCAATTCGCAGCCTTCTTCCGTCATATGCTGGATCGCGGCATCTGTCTGGCAGCATCCAAGTATGAAGCATGGTTCCTGACGACTGCCCATACCGATGGCGATATTGATCTGACGCTGGAAGCGGCGGATGAAGCGATGAAGCTGGTATCGCAGGGGAAATAAGATTGCTTTTCTTTTAAATAAGAAATAGAAGTTTACAGAATAAGAAATAGAGTTCGCAGAGTAAATAGGCTCACAGTGCTTTACAACAAAACATCCCCACCGTATCGTCGGAATACGGTGGGGATGTTTGTATATTTAGATGTTTATTTATAAGATACTTTTATTTTTTCAGCAGATTAATATGATCCAGATCGGTCGGGCTATTGTAGATGAACTCCAGCTTATAGTCTCCACGGTTGTACGTCAGCTTCGTTTGCTTCTGACCGCCTGTCGTCATTGTCGACGTCGAGCTTGGTGCATACCATGTTTTCTTGAGCACGCTCATCGTAATGCTGCCAATTGTCTGCTTACGCTCAACCTGTGTACCCAGATAGCGAATTTCCTTCAGCACATTCGCGCTGTTATAGGACATGGCATAACCTGGTGTACCCATCTCTGCATGATAAATGTCATAACCGGATGCTGTCGTACGAGAGGTTGTCGGCTTGCCATACGTAGCAACAACCGTACCACGCGTCGTTTTGCCAACGATGAATTTGTCTACTGGATTGCCATTTGCAGAGGGGAGCATGCCCTTCAATGCTGGCTTATAAAATGTGTTCAGCAGCGCGGCTCCTGTCATTTGCTGGCTCGCCGTGCTGCTTGTGCTTGCGGCATAGGCAGACGGTGACGTCAGGCTGGTGCTGACAGCGAATGAACCAGCGGTAGCGACTCCAGTTAGTGCGAGTGCGATTCCTGTTTTGTACATCATACTTGTGAATTTCATCTGGTATTCCTCCTTGATGGGCAAAGCCTAGAGTGTTCCCTTTTGATGTATCGTCTATATGATCTAAAAAGCATTACTGCTTTTTGATACCTTGAAATAGCAGGCGAATCATCTTCGCCGTCGCTTCATCGTCTAGCGGCGGCTGATTAGACAGCATCCGATAGCTGGACGGTGAATGCAGCAGCTCAATCGTCAGCATCGCATCGATCGTATCATCCAGTTCGCCACGCTCCAGCGCACGATTCCAGATGATCATACATTTGTCGTACAGCATCGCGCGCAGCCGTTCCTGAAAAGGTAACAGCATCTCCTGCCGACTCTGACTTTCCGCCATAATCTGTGCCAGTACACGTCCCTCTGGGCTGGAATAGAAGCGATGCAGCTTACAGAACCAATCGATGTAATCATCCACAATATTGCCAGTGTTCATAATCGTGCCCTCGATCTGCACGTGATAGACAAAAGCCTCCATCGACAGCTGTACCTTGTCGCTCCACCAGCGATAGATCGTTGCCTTGCTCACACCAGCATGCTCAGCGACCTTGTCGATTGTCATTTTACGAAGACCGTGCTCCAATAATAGCTCCATTGTAGCCTTAAAAATGGCAGTTCTGGCTTTTTGACTGGGTGGTCTGCCAGGCTTACGCTTTGTTCCCTCCATAGCGAGTCTCCTTCACAATTATGAAACGAATAGTTCCGTAATTAAAATACACGTTTCAGCGATTAATGTCAAATTTGATCATGTTCAATTATACATATGATTCAGAAAGCATTCTATTCATTACCCTGATTTACCGGATCTGCCGCATCACGTAGGCGGTTAGAATCGGGACGATCTGCTGTGCTGTTCATAGGTGACGCAAGTGGCATCGCAATCAGTCGTCTCACCTGTGCCGCAACGATCTGTAAGGTAGGGGCAATACGCCCCTCCTGCACATTGGACACATTGATCCGCAGCCCATTCCAGTGATACGGACTATCTTTCATAAAATAACGATCCAGCGAATCCGCTACAATATTCAGCTCCTGTAATCGGCGCAGCAATGCCGACATCGGGAAATTATCCGGTAATGGTAGCACGGCGTGCACAGCATCGATATGATACACACGCGCAAATAATGGATCGCTCGCCGCTAGCTCGCAGATGGCTGCATGTAGCCGCTTCGTCCGTCTGCGATACGCCTCCACCATCAGTCTGCGGTAACGCGCATACATGCCATTTTTAATATACATCTGTAGCGCAGCCTGGGATAGCACCGAGCTATCGATATCGAGTAGCTTTTTGTAGCGTGAGAAGGTCGCGGTCAGGCAATCCGGCAGCACGGCAACACCAATGCGTAGACCGGGAAAGAGCATTTTGGAATAGCTTTTCAAATAAATCACATGATCAGAGCGATCGTACGCATATAGCGGATCGATGCCTGTATGCTGCTCCAGATCGGCTAGATAATCATCCTCCACTAGATACACATCGTATCGCTCTGCCAGTACGACCAGCTTCTTCTTATCGACCGCTGCTAACGAATGTCCAAGCGGATTATGAAAGCGCGGCATCAGGTAAAAAAACTTGATCTCTCCCGTCTGAAACCACTGCTCGATCTTCTCCATATTCAATCCGCAGGAGGTACGCTCGACCTCCACCACGGGTACGTCTAACGATTCCAGTAGTTCAATGAGTAAATGATAGCCGGGCTGCTCAATCATAATGCGCTGCTGTCCACCGGGAAACGGCATCATCGTCAGAATCGATAGCGCCTGCTGAACGCCAGAGGTGATGTACAGATTCGATGGACGCGCAAAGACCTGCACGCGTTCTAGCTGCTCGCGCACCTCATGCAATAAAGCAGGTAGCCCCTGCGCAGTTCCATACGTGAATAGCTGATCTCTATACAGCTTCATCGCCTGATTCAGACAGCCCTGAAAATCATCGAACGGAAACAGCTCTGCCGCCGGTGCCGCTGAAGCGATATCGATCTGCTCCCCTTCTGCAATCGCAGGCGCAGTCTGATGCTGAGCGGCAACATAGTACCCACTACGATCAACCACATACACAAAATGCTCGCGAATCAGCTGCTCATAGGCGCGAATCACAGTCGCGGCACTGCACGAATGCTGCTCTGCCATTTTCCGAATCGAAGGCAAGCGTGCCCCTGCTGGACGAATACCGGACGCGATCTGGCGCTGCAACAATGCGGCTAGCTGTTCATGTTTACTCATAGTTGGTTCCTCCCTTGAAGTCGGCTTTTGATGAAGTAAGCTTTTTGAAGTTGGATTGCTATTCACTATGTTTGGTTCCATACCGTACAATCTGACATCACATCGAACAAACTAACCAACGCCGAATCGGTTCTATTTACGCTTATTATAATTCTTTTACATGCTCATCTGCTCACTACAGTTCACATTCTGTACCGGTACAGTTTCAAAATAAAGCGGTTGTTGCCTCCTTGTTACAGCGACTATATTGAGAAGGAATCAACACCCGGCAAGCAAACACATTGTGCACATGTGCTATGTTTCCGTTATCCAATTTATGATCTATACAACACGGAGCAGCGTACGAAAACCGATACGCTTCCGTAATAATGGAGGGATATCACATCATGACAACCGAAGCTTCAACCCGGCGCTCCGCACCCAAGCAGACGCTTCATTCATCCGAATCATCAGCCAGCCGTTCTCGCGGATGGGCTTACGCTGCGGCGCTCGCCTATGCGCTCATTATTGGCTTTTCTTTTTTATTCGTTAAAATTACTGTTGCCGTTGCCCTGCCACTCGATGTGCTCGCTCATCGCTTCCTACTATCCGTACTCGTAATGGCAATTCCAGTAAGCCTGGGCTGGATTCGCGTGTCGATTCGGCTTGCTGATCTGAAGCGCATTTTACCGCTGGCCTTATTATCACCTGTACTATTTTTTAGCTTCCAAATCTTCGGCTTACTGCATGCATCATCCGCAGAGGCGGGCATCATTCAAGCGACGGTGCCGATCTTCACGATGCTGCTTGCTGCCTATTTTCTCAAAGAACGTACACGGCTTATGCAAAAGCTCTCGCTGCTTCTCTCCGTGTCTGGCGTCGTGCTTATCTTCGCACTGCAAGGTGGTGCAGGCTGGTCAGCCGATCATCTCGGCGGTATGCTGCTGTTAATGGGCTCAGCATTATCGTTTGCAGGCTATGGCGTGCTGGCACGTCCACTCACACGCATGTACAATCCGCTGGAGCTAACGTGGGTAACGATGATCGTCGCTGCCGTGCTCTTCAATATCGCCGCTGGTGTCATGCATCTGGTGCAGGGTGATATGAGCGGCTACATTAAACCGCTGGCACAACCGGATTACTGGATGTCACTGCTCTATCTGGGCGTATTGTCCTCACTGGGCACGACACTACTGTCCAGCTATGCGCTGTCCATTCTCAAAGCAACACAGATGAGCGTATTTAGCAATTTTGCTACGATCACTTCGATGATTGCTGGAGCGGTCATTCTGCATGAACAGCTTCGGTACTATCATGTAATCGGAGCGCTTCTAATCATCGTTGGTGTGCTCGGCACGAACTGGAATCGTCAGCGCCGTCAGACAAAGCCCACTAGCTAACGATGTATAGACTTCCTTTCTCCCTGCTTCCGAATCGGGTATAGTAGAGATAGAATTATATTGTATACCTAAACAAATCTGCATATTCCCGATTTGGAAAGGAAGAAGATAGATGAAGCCATTTCATGCACGCGTTTCAGCCCAAGCCTTATGGACGCGGCTGCTCATCGTTCCGCTATTACTTTGCAGTGTTCTGCTGCCAGCAGGTAACTACGCTAATGCAGCTACGATAGCTGCTGGAACATCAGATGTAATGGAACACGCTACCGCTTCACATCCGACCGCACAGCAGCTAGATTTGAGTACCGTAACCAATGGATCGTCAAGCCATTCAGCCACACAGGCGACCGATGCGCCGATTATTAATTCCAGACCGATCACAACGGAGCAGCAACAGCTTTCTTTTCCCCAGGACTTCTGGATTGAGCAGGATATCGTAGCGCTGCCTCAGGATCGTGTTCTATTCGTAGATCGCTTAACCGGTGATATCTATCTAAACGATCTGCAAACAGGCAGCAATCTGTGGTCGCATCAATATGAGCATATTTACAGCTATCGAGCGCTGCCTTCAAGCGGCAAGCTGGTGCTAATCATTCAAAATAAGCAGCACTTGCAAAAGCTTGTGCTTGGCTCTAAAGGCGAAACGCTATCCACCTTCAACTATCCGGCTTCGCTGCTAGGCTCCTTATCCGACCATCAGCTCTCGTCGTATCAGATCAGCTGGTCGGCTCCCTTACAGCAAGGGGAAAAGGAACGGATCGCCATCCAGCAACAGGATGAGGTACGCATCTATGAATCTCCCTGGAAAAAGCCACTTCGTACCTACAAGCTCAAAGCGTTGCAAAACCATACCTTGAAGGACATCCATAGCACGCATATGGAATATCAATCCGACCGACTGGTCATTCAATATGCAGCAGGTAGCTTGATGCAGACCGAACAGATTTTTGAAATGCTGAATACGAGCAGTACATCGTACCATGGCAAAGTCGTCGAGATACCGTGGAATCTACAAAGCGACTTTCAACTGGAAAATGGACAGGCTGTCATTTACAGCTACAGCACGAAACATCCACCACTTGGTCCGAATGGAGCGACTTCTTATCCGATTTATCGACGTTATGATGTAGCATCCGGGAAGCTATTGGTCGAGAAAACGTATGTCTTTAAGGCTCAGGAGCCACTCTGGACAACCGAATACAGCAATGGTCAGCTGCTGCTATCAGATCGTGATGAAGACCGTATGTCTTTGTATGACAAGCAGGGCAAGGAGCTGTGGCAGCTACCACAACTATCCGATGACATCAGACTGCGACTGATCAAATATGAGAACAAGCTGCTGTATCTACTGATCGAAACGAAGGATCGTCAATTCAAGCTGGTCAAGCAGCCTTTAATCTAGCATGTACGGTTATCGATAAGCTGATCGTGGATATCCTGTCATCTTCACTTCTCTTCACTGATGGGTCTTCATTCATTAATGGAAGAGTGCAAAAAGAGAAGTCTGAAAACGAACAGAAGAAGCGATACTCACGCTTGATCCGCTTTAATGTACATGCGATTACCTCTTGGATTAGTAGCAATCATTCATCATTGTATGAAGTAGCAGCGAATGGGACGTACCGGTGATACGGTCGCTCATTCGCTGCTTTTGTATGCCATGAAGGCAGAATCGTATCATGTAGCTGATCGGCTTGACGTCTACTCTAGTTACTGTCGCTTGCTATCTGAATGTGCCAGAGCTGCGATTTCTCTAGCATCCAGTGCGCGGCTATAAACACGAAAATCATCCAGCAGCCCATGATACGGCGGATCATCGTAGCGCGTTTTGCCCATATAATTTTTCGTCGTATGTCCAAATGTGGCAGGGTCAACGGTAATCTGTTCATTCCGTCCTACCTCTACCCCATTCACGTATAAAATGGCGGTAGAGCCAGACAGCGTGACGGCGACATGATTCCATACGCCTGTCTGCATCACAGGTGCCTGAATCGTCTGCTCTCCATTGGAACCGTTATTCGTAATGCCAAATTGCATATGCCCCTCTACCTGTGGTGCCAGATACAGATACAGGAACTGATTCGGACCGATATCGAACAGTGAGCTGTAATCCTGTAATGATTCTGCTTTTGTCCATAACGAGAGCGTCAGATCATGACTGCCACCGAGCACATCATCCGGTAGCTGTACATAGGCTCCCTGTCCATTTAGCGATACGGCGTTACCCTGTATGCCCTTTGCCCATGCGGCTCCATTTTGTAAAGAAGCCGGCTTCTTGCTACCATACGTATTCGCTGTCACCGTTCCGCTACCTTCATCAAATGGATAGTACGCAAGTAGCTTCGGTAGTGCGGGCGGAGCGTACACTTGTACTGTTACGGTGTCGCTGCTGCTCAGACTGCCATCGGTTGCAGTTAAGCGGAATGTATACGCACCATAGGTGCTTGTCGTAACCGTAGTACGCGCTGCATCGGCATTATAAAATGTAGCCTTTGCATCCTTCGGTGCAGCTACAACGCTCCAGTGTGCACGCGGTACGCCAGCTGGCAGTCCGTCATCTGTCACGGTTCCTGTTAACGCGATCGGCTCTCTTGCTACCCCACTTTGATCCGCTCCGGCATCGACCTGTGGAGCTACATTACTGCCTGATGTCGTTGCCGCTAGCTCAATCGTATAATTCGCCTGCGCAGGTGCATATACGTTCAAGGTTACGCGATCTGCAAAGGCATTTAGCGTTCCAGCCGCCTGACCGTTCACCTTGATACTATAAGCAGAACGCTGAAGCCCGCTTAACTCGATCGATGTTGGATGAACCTGAGACGGGAATGTATTGGTCATTTGAAGTCGCAGACTGCGCTTGTCCTTACTGATCTCGGCTGCTCGGTATTGATCTCGTACCAGCTCCATATTGAAGCCCAGCGGTAAAATATGCAGCTTCTTATACACTCCGTCCGTTGGAGTGATCTGATATGTTATTCCGGTATCCTTCACCTCTGCGCCATAACCGATGAGACCGAAGATGGGGTCATCTGCCACATCTGCGCTAAGTATACGCAGCGCACCGAACAGTCCCAGATCCGCTTCACCGGTCATGCTGCGCCAGCCGTTCATCAGTGGCACATCGCGTCCACCGCCTGTACCGTTGGTGCCTTGATTCCCCTTTTCCGCTTGATACGTCCACGAGGCAGCGCCAATATTAGCAGCATCTGTACTCATCTGTCCGCTATTGATCGCGCCCACATTGGCAAGCTTGGAGGCATACGCCAGACGCAGCTGCTCAGCGGCAAGTGTCGGCTGATCAGCGACCAGATGCTGACGAATCCAATCATCCATCGTATAGCCTGCCAGTGAGGTGGTGTACTGGAAGTTAAACCAGTTATCGCCCGTATTCGTCACCGGATCAGCGTAATAGTACCAGACTGGCATTTGCCCACGGCTGGCTCTTGTTTTCGAATTGATCTCGCTCATCATATCCAGTGCCTTATCGGTATTCTTACCGGCTTCCCATTGGGAACGAGCGAGTGTGTAGACCTCTTCTTCGCCTGTATTATCATAGGAATATTCAGAGCCATACGGATATTTATTACTGCTAAAATTCGCGAATTTGCGCTCCATCTTATCTCGGATATTATCCGCTTCCTTCACATAACCCTCGCGATCCAGTGCAGCGATTAGCTCTGGCGTGGTCTGCCCACCCATCAAGCCTGTAGCCAGGCTGTAATTCACTGGGCCATCATAAAGGGTCTTCATAATATGATAGGCACGCAGCAAATACGTGTCTGGATCGTGCTTGTACGCGATCAAGCCCGGATAATCACGAGCAATCTGATACATATCAAAGTACGTATTGTACACATGCGGATACGCATAGCCGCGATCGGTCAGTGTCGCTCCCTCGTCAGCCGTCAGGAAGTTGCGCACTAAATAATCGTCATGATGATCCTTCATCAGCTTGTTCCAGACTACAGTCTCCAGATAATCATCCAGCGACTGCACCTGACGCGCGACCGGCTGTAATCGATTTTGCTCGGCAAGGAACAGACCATGCGTCAATCCCCAATCATCGCCCCAACCCCAGCCCCACGGCTCCGGTGTGTCAAACACATTGCCGTTAAAGGCATTACGCTTCTGCTTCGTATGCATCATCCAGTCATCATACACTTTGTCCCGCAGATCGCCCGGTGCATTCCACTGCATATGATCAACCATAAAGCTGGCATGTGCGGATAGCGCCTTATCTACAGGATCAATGCCGTAAAATTGCATCACCGTTCGCTTGCCATTACCGTACTGGATCGTGACATTTTGTGGGCCTAGCTGATCCAAACGCCAGCGGTACAGATGATGATCCCCCGTCTTCGTTCGATCCAATGCAATAGTACGCCCCTTGCCATCCTTCACGCTCCGAATCGGTTGACGGGTACGCAGGTCGAATTGAATCGGCTGATTGGTTGGCACGATCATTCCTGGTACGACGGTCATATCGATCAATCCATGCTCGTACAGCGTCTGCTTCATCTGCTGCTCGTCCTTCACCGCTGCAAATGTAAATCCATATCGACTGCTTGCCTGCGGATTCAGCACCAGACTCGTATTAGGCAAATACCCCCGATTCGTAAAACGAATAACCGCCGAATGCGGGTAAAAAACATTCAGCCCTTTGATCCATTTGCCTTCATTTGCCGGATTCCATGCCCACTTGCTGCCCGGATGCTCCTCAATGCGCCAGCGATCCTGATACTCCAGCCCTGCCCCTGTATCTGCATCCGGCATAAAGAGCAGATATGGCCCTAATCCACTCGGACGACTCGCCGTCAGATACGAGCTATCGTTAGCGATAAAGGCATGGGTGACAACCCGTGTCTCATAAATCTCGTCTCCATAATTCCACTGCTCGTTAAATGGCATCGGTAGCCCATAATCGCCAATCTCCAGCTTCTTACCGCTCGTATTCTCAATGCCAATCGTCCAGCCCAGCGAGCCATCCGACTTAATCGCATACGTCTCCGTCAGGCGAAAATCACGAATGCCCTCAGCATGACGGGAATGCTCATACGTAACCTGTACCTGCTGTCCGCTCTGCTGAATGTGGCGCACATCATCCGATTGATTGGTCGAAGCCTTGCGCCATTCTCCCCCGTCTAGACGATAGGTGAATAACAGTTCACCCATCCACTGATGATCATATGTATCCTGTTCAGAAGTTACCGTTTTATTCATCACATATTCGGTCGGGAATAGATCATTGGTCAGCTTGAGCGACGATATCTCTCCATATTGCCCGATCTTCACCTGCACCTGACTTCCTGATAACGAGATGTCTGTTGAATCTGTTCCTTCATCTGCGGCATAGGTAAAGGTAGGTAGCTGCACGAATAACAGCAGCAGGGCACAGCATAGAGCCCATCCCATCTTCCCAATTGTTCGCCATTGTACATCATCATTCATCATGTTGCGCCTCCTCAGCTCATATCGTTTTTGTCATATGGATGGTCTCTTATCTACGGTACATAGCAGTACAGTTCTAGCATACGAATCGACAAAAACAGCCCCTTGATTACAAAACGTGTCGTATTAAAAATAGCTTGTTAGACGAACAATAGTCTCAGTATCTTTGTTGTTGATACATTCGTTATCTAACGTTTTGCTGCTCTGCATGCTGCGACATGCCCTATCATGACGCGTTATCGACTCGCTGCTGGCCTGATTTCAGACCGCATTTAGCAATCGAATACTTGTCATTAACAAGCAATTTGCTTATTCGCATTGGTTATAGCATCCATATCACAAAATGACAAGTCCTTATTTTAGGAATCAAAAAGAGACTCCTCTCCTGTCTCGTTCTTGCGTTATTGTGAGGCAATGTTGTAAAAGGTGGACTCTGTAGTACACAGCTTCTGCCATTCCGACTGCATGTCTGCTACACATTGGTAGATGACATCATCCAGACCACTGGATACCAGGTAACGGTTACGCTGAGTTCACTCCATGACCAGATGGCACGGTAAAAAGCCGCTTCGTCCATTAGGATTCAAGCGGCTTGCACCATGTACAGCATCTTAACTGATTTGCGTAAAACCTAGTGAGCGGTGAGCAGATTCCACTCTAGTAAGGAGGATGGGAACGGACTCCCCTCTCGCATAGGAATCCATGAAGTAGTAGAACATGCAGGTTCCCGTGCTACTCATAACATACGTATTAACGTAAATTGGTATGCGTTCATATTCTTTTATACTGATCGGTGCAATATAACTTGTGGTGCAGACTACCCATGCGTGCTTAATGCGTTTCGATTCCTGCTTCATCGGGAACATTAGTCGTAGCCAGCTCATCGCGCCCGGACGTATGATCCGAGACGGATTCGATGTGGGATGAAGCTTCGATATCGCCTTTCGTTTTGCTCGTCATTTGTCCGTATATATCCTGTTTGGTACGCAAAAGCTGCGCGAGAAACGCGAGTGTTAGTCCCTGTCCCCAGCCCTGAATACGTTTCTCAGGAACCTGACGGTAGCCATCGATATCGTTCATTACCGCGGTTCCTGCGGATACACCGGTGACTGTGCCATCCTCCTTAATGCGTGCAAGAATGCCGTCGATCGCCTTTTGCGAATACTTGTTATATAGTCGTCCTCTCATAAGCAGTGCCGTCGCAATACCTGCGGAGCCAGACGTTTCCAGATAGGATGTCTCATCATCCAGTACTGTATGCCATAGCCCTTCCGGTGCTTGCAGACGTACGAGCGCACTCAGCTGATCTCGTAACGAGCCATCGATCATCATATAGGATGGATGCTGAACCGGGACATATTGCAGTGCCTTGGACATCGTTAATGCTGCCCAGGAATTGCCACGCGCCCAGTAGATCGAGGACATATGATTCCCCTGCACGTTATCCCAGCCATGATAATACAGATTCGTATCCGCATCCTGTAGCAGCTCCTCATGCCCATGATACTGCCGTAGTCCATCCTCAAAATAACGCTCATTTCCGAGCAGATGCCCGATACGCAGCAGATAATAGCCTGCCATAAACATCGTATCCACCCACGCCTGCTCCGGGAAAATATCTGTCTCCGAGTTGACGGTATGCTGGAACACGCCTTCCGCAAAGCGCTCTGCCTTCGTATCCAGAAACTCTGCCATTTCCTTCGCGATCTGCAAATATTGCTCTTCTCCTGTCGCTTCGTACAGGGTGAGCAGTCCGTGACCAATCGATACACCATTTACCGACAATGGCGGCAAGCCATCTGCAATATTCTCGTCTACCCATTCACGCAGCTTGTCTAAATATTCACGCTTGCCTGTCGCTTCATACGCTTCACATACGCCGTAAAAAGCTACGCCACCGGGCCAATCCCAGTTGAAGTCCATATTAAAGGTGCGTTCTACAACGCGGTCGATGATTTGCTTGATGTGTTGCTCGTCGAAATGCAATGCTGGCATGGTGAAGCCTCCTTGTTTTTAGGGTTTGTGTAAAACGTAGCTGGGGTGAGCAGGGGCCACTCCGGGAAGGAATAAGGGGACGGGCTCTGGTATCGCACAGGAATCTATGGAGTAGGAGTGGATTGTAGATTCCCGTGCTCAAAAGTCGCCCTTTCCCCTTATTTCCTTCCCTCCGTTCCGTGCTGCTCATAACATACGTCTTCACGCAAATTTTCAGTGGCATTTTTGAAAGAATTTTAAGGGCTTTTTGTAGGACTTTTTTAAATATTTAGGTTGTTTTGAAAGTCTTGTTGAAATGGGCTTTATCTACCCATCTTCTGCTATAAATGTACTTATACAGCGTTAAATTGATGTGATGTATTAGGGTATAGATTGATCTTCTAAGTTTTGTAGAGTGCATGAGTAACATTGTATAGGTGCAAGAATCACGGAACGCAGGAAAGGAAATAAGGGGAGTGGACGGACTTATAGTGTTAGCGATCTTCTAACACGTGGTTTAATAAAGAATGATTTTTGCTAAGCAAAATATCTCACCTCTTCCGCGCGGGAATCTACATCTCTTCCTAATCCATAGATTCCTGTGCGA
Source organism: Paenibacillus hunanensis (assembly GCF_014645615.1). Classification (GTDB taxonomy): domain Bacteria; phylum Bacillota; class Bacilli; order Paenibacillales; family Paenibacillaceae; genus Saccharibacillus; species Saccharibacillus hunanensis. The sequence goes on from NZ_BMMB01000005.1 coordinate 55,588, forward strand.
GACGGGGAGTCCGTCCCCTTATTCCTTGCCGGAGTGGTTGATGCCCTACAACAACAGTTTGCTCAATCGCTCATTAATCACCCTTTAATCCCACTACTGCTAATCCCTTCAACGATATGCTTCTGGAACAGGAAGAATACAAGAATAACCGGTAGCAGACTTACCATGGACATGGCGAACATGCCGCCCCAGTTGGATGCGGATTCGCTGTCTAGGAACATTTTGAGGCCCATCGACACGGTGTATTTGTCCGGTGAATTAAGGTACAGTACTGGGCCGAGCAGGTCTTCCCATCTCCAGTAGAAGGAGAAGATCGCTGCGGTAGCAAGTGATGCTTTGATCAGTGGCATGATGATTTGTAGAAATAATCGGAACTTGCCACAGCCGTCGATGGTGGCGGCTTCGTCGAGTTCTTTTGGGATGGTGCGGATGAATTGTACCATCAGGAAAATGAAAAACGGTGCGCCGAAAAATTGCGGTACGACGATTGGCCAAATCGTATTGAGCCAGCCGAGCTTGGTAAAAATGATATATTGCGGCACCAGCACCACATCGTGTGGTAGCATCAGCGTAACCATCATCACGCCGAACCAGAAGGTGCGTCCGACGAATTGAAGGCGAGCGAAGCCAAAGGCGATCAATGCGGATGAAAGGACGACACCGAGCGTGGATAGCACGACGATGACGAGTGAGTTCCAGATATAATGTCCAAATGAATAGCCGCCAATGCCCTTCCAGCCTGTTACATAGTTCGTCCAGATCCATTCTGCCGGTAGCAATGTAGTCGCTGTTGTGAAGATGGTGCGGCTTTCCTTGAATGAACTAAAAAACATCCAGATGATCGGGTACAGCATCAACAGGGCGAGCGCGCCGACAAGGATGTGGTAGAGCGGCCATTTAACACGACGCCACAAGGTGCCGCGCTGCATGCCTGTACCTGCAATCGTGCTATATTGCTGTGCTTTTGGTCCATCCATCGCTTAACGGCCTCCTTCCGACTCGTAAAATACCCAGAGCTTTGAGGTTTTGAACAAAATGAAGGTGATCACACCGATGAAGATCAGCATAATCCATGCCATCGCAGACGCATAACCCATGTTGTTAAACATGAACGCCTGACGGAACAGATAGAGCGAGTACAGCATCGTGCCATCCAGTGGGCCACCCTCGCCTTTGGAAATAATATACGCAGGCACGAACGTCATAAATGCACTGATCGTCTGCATGATCAGATTGAACAAAATGATCGGGCTGAGCAGTGGCAGTGTGATGCTGAAAAATTTGCGAACTGGCTTTGCACCGTCCACACTTGCCGCCTCGTACATTTCCCCGGAAATATTTTTAAGACCTGCGAGGAAGATGAGCATGGACGAGCCGAACTGCCATACCGACAGCGTAATCAGCATACCGAGCGCTGCATTCGGATTGCCAAACCATTGCACAGGTGCAGCACCAAGCGCCATCAGCATGCCGTTCACGATCCCCTGCTCGCTGAAAATATTACGCCACATAATCGATACCGCGACGCTACCGCCGATGATCGATGGCAGGTAGTAGATCGTACGATAGGTACCGATCATGCGTGAGCCTGTATTCAAAATCATCGCGACAAACAGGGCAAAGGTCAGTCGCAGCGGCACGCCGATAAACACGTAATAGAGCGTGACCTTGACCGAATTCCAATACTTCGGATCATTCGTAAACATCTTCTCAAAGTTAGACAATCCGACCCAGCGTGGTGGGCTAAACAGGTTGTAGCTCGTAAAGGATAAATACAGCGATATGAACATCGGAATCAGCGTGAACGCCAGAAATCCGATAATGAACGGACTAATAAACGTATAGCCGGTCAGATTGGCTTTGAGCGAATGGTTTCGCATACGTCCATGCACCTCCCGTAATAGATAGCGTTGGTTTAAAATAACGCAGCCTGCTCCAACATCCGAGACTATGCGGCGGCTGGCATGAAAGGCTGCGTTGATGACGTGTTAAGATGGTTGTTGATACTTGTTGATACTTGTTGATGGTTGAACTGATCGGTTGGAGCAGACCCAACTTTGAGAAACACTAAGCGAACGGACTTGATGCAGTGACGCAAAATCACTTGTATCGCTCCCCGTGTTAGAGTATCCCTAATATTTGAAATCATCCTTTTCCGTTCGCTTTTTCCTTCGCCGGGTTCCTCTGCTCACGATAAGGCTTACCGATCAAACAGCCATCCTGCTCACAGTGATTATGGCTGGTTATTCGCTAGAATCGAGTTCGCATCTGCACGGAATTTGGCAGCAGCATCAGCGGCTGTCATTTGACCGAAATTGATTTGCTCCACATAGTCGGACAGGCTGGCGATTACCTCAGCAGAGCCGACTGGCGGTGGTGGACTCATTGGCGAAGCGATCGGCTCCATTTTGCTAACAAAATCGAATACCTGCTTCTCGGCATCGGTCAGCTCTGGCGTGATTGCTTCTTTGATCTTGGAAGAGATTGGTACACCGCGCTCGCCCTTGATCAGCTTGTTGGCTTCTTCGTTGTTAATCCAGAAGTCGATGAATTTGGCTGCTTCGTCCTTGGATTGTGAATTTTTCGAGATTGCCCAGTACATACTTGGCTGCATGTAAATGCCCTTTTCCATATCCGGTCCGAGCATTGGAGCCAGTGCCATCGGGCGATCTGATACCTTTTGCAGCGCGACAAACTGGTTCGACCACTGCCATGTACCAATCGCTGTCCCTTTGACCACCGCAGATTCCTCCAGAATGCCTTTGTTCTGGCTCAATGTTTCCTGCGAAGGGGTAGCGCCTTCCTTCATCAGCTTGGCTAGACGACCGAAGAAGTCAGCGAACAGTGCATCATCCTCATAGCCAAGCCCAGTGCCCTGCGCATTGTAGAGCGAGGCGCCTTTCGTTCTCAGGTAGTAGTTGAAAAATACATCCGCCGTCATCGACTCGTCAAAGTAGATGCCTTTATCCTTCGCTTGCAGAGCAAGCTTCTCATAATCATCCCATGTCCAATCGGCTGGCAGCTCGTTAATGCCCGCCTTTTTCAGCAGCTCTGGATTGTACTGGTAACCTAACACGTTCACACCTGCCGGAATCCCGTACTGTGTGCCGCCGATCATGCCTGTGCTAATGACGCTCTCGCTCACATCGTCCAGCTTGATGCCGTTACCAATGTATGGCTTCAGATCTTCAAGCTGACCATTTTTCGCATACTGGCTAATGTAGGAGATGTCCATCTGGATAATGTCGGGTAATTGATTCGCTGCGGCTTGCGGAGCAAGCTTTTTCCAGTAATCATCAAAGGAAGCATATTCGACATCAATGTTCACGCCCGGGTTCTGCTTTTTGTACAGATCGATAACCTGCTGCGTATAGCTATGACGCGTGTCCGAACCCCACCAGGCGATCCGAATCGTCTTGCCTCCCTGATCGCCACCGCTTGCGCCTGTACTGCTACCGGAATTACCACACGCTGTAATCATCAGCAAAATGGCTACCAGTACGGCGATCGCTGCTGTCTTTTTCATCTTCATGCTTGTTATCCCCTCTCGTTATGAACCGTCTGATCTAGCGATGAGTCTGACGCAGAAGTCGTTACTATGTGTTTTTGTTAACGCTTACATTATGATCGTGTTTTTATTTTCGCAGATGCGCAGGGTCAAATGAATACACAAATCCGAGGTTTTGGTGTAAAAAACAGAGGCTTGGGGTAGCAGAATATGTACGAGAAATCCCTTAAACCATAATAAATTGTACTTTACTCCCACCTAACTGTTCAGAAAAAAGCACATTTCAATCCTTCATCGTATGTTGACTTTTTCATAATGAGATTGTAATTTGATTCATGTAATTACAATAAAAGGAGGGATATCTGTTTTACTATGCCGTTTAGCTTCAGTAGCCCTTAGACAGCAAAAAAGCTCGAAACTACTCTATAACTACTTAACCTAACAGTTGATTAACAACATGATGGAGGTCAAAAAATGAAGCTTTTCAAACATTTATCTTCTCTTGCGATTGCAGCAACCCTTCTGCTCCCCATTTCCAATATTGCCAGTGCTTCTCGTGACTTTCCTGAGATTTATGTCAATCATGAGAAATTAGATATTTATGCTGCTGTTGCGACAATAGGTGTTACGTATGTCCCTTTTCGTCCGATCTTTGAAAAGCTACAGATGACTGTAAACTGGGACAATGCTAAAAAATCAGTGACTGCTACGAATGGAACGACAACGATTGTACTAACAAACAACTCTTACATAGCCTACGTAAACGATAAAGAAGTGCAATTGCTTAATCCGCCATCTTATAATCCTCAGGACGGCATCTTCTACGTCAATTTACGTTTTGTCGCTGAATCCACAGGGGCTACCGTCAACTGGTCCAAAGATGATCAAACAGACAGCGCCACGATCAATATTACCGACCCCAATCTGTCCAAGCTCCCATCCGATACGAGCAGCCAATAATCCATTGCAGCTACGTTCGATTTTGGTCTCTATCTGTTCATTTTCGAGTCACAGTGTATACTATAAGCGTATAACCATGAGATTGAACAATGGAGGCTACTACATGAAACTCAGTAAATCCATATATATTCTGGCAGTTCTAATACTGTGTATGCTCCTACGTGCCCCTCAGGCACACGCATCCCTGGAACAGCCAGAAGTGTATGTAAATAACGAAAACGTAGACATGCACGCCGTTGTCTCGGCAGCAGGCATCACCTACGTTCCCTTTCGTACCGTATTCGAAAAACTACATATGAACGTCGATTGGGACAACACCAAAAAATCCGTGACCGCCACCAATGACCATACCACCATCACACTAACCGCCTACTCCGACAAAGCCTATGTCAACGGACAAGAATTCGACCTGCTCGAACCCCCAATCTACAACCAGGACGACCAGCTCTTCTACGTCAACCTCCGCTTCGTAGCCGAAGCCTCCGGCGCCCAGGTCACCTGGATCACAAAAGACGATAACGCTCGCATCTATATTAAAATTCCAAATTAAGAACCATCAAACCAATACGATCGTTCCTCACAACAAACGCTTATCTCCAAATGAACTTGATTGGAGATAAGCGTTTTCTACTGCTTCCTCCTCACAGGAGTAAATGCCGACACCACTCCCAATGATCCAGTGATCGCATCAAGCCTATTTTGCTTGTTATAATTTGTGTTTTCAATGCTCTTAAAACTCATACCATTCTAAGTGCCTTTCTTGCTCCCAATGCCCAATGCTTTTACTGCTTTTACTGCTTTTACTGCTTTTACTGCTTTTACTGCTTTTAAAAATGATGCAGGCAGCACGGAACGCAGGCAAGGAAATAAGGGAAAAGGACTCCTTTGGAGGGGCGGGAATCTTCATTCTCACCCCATTCCAAAAGATTCCCGCGGCTCCACCCGAGTCCGTTCCCTTATTCCTTGCCGGAGTGCTTGATGCCCCATCCCAACAAACTCCCTAAACATTCCACGCAATTCAAAAATTTAGAGATTTAAAGATTTAGAGACTCAGAGATTTAAAAATTTAAGAGCTCAAACCACTTCACTCCCCCCAGGCATCTTACTCCCCACACCTACGATATTCCGTCGGCGTCATCCCCGTCACCTTCTTAAACACCTGACTAAAATACTGCGAATTCCCCCCAAACCCAAACAGCTCCGCCAGTTCAAACACCTTCACATCGCCACTGCGCCGAATATGCTCCATCGCCCGCTCGATCCGATACCGATTCACATAATGTGAAAAATTATCTCCAGTCACCTTTTTGAAAATTTTACCGAGATAGTCCGGGTTCATATACAGCATCTGATTGGCTACACCGTTCAGCGATAGCTCGGCATTCACATAATTCTCCTCGATAATCCGTAGCATTTTATTCACAACCGATGACTGGCGGTTCATATTACTGCGGTAGTATCCACCTGTCAGCTCCACAGCAGCCTGGCGGATAAAGTCATGTAGCCCGGTCAGTGTATCCAGTCGGGACAGCTCCGCCAGCCGTGCAGTTGGTGTGCTTCGTTCATCCTCCGGGTACAGACGCAGCATTACCGCATACAGCTGTAGCACATACGAGCGTGTCACCGCGATATCGTGACGTAGCTCCCCCAGTGTAGCAAATAGTCCAGCGATCTCTGCCTCCACCTCCTGCACCTGCCCTGACCGGATCATCATCGTGAATTGCTCTTCATCCAGCTCAAAGCCGCTATGCTCCCGTCCATCGCTTAGCGCCACATCCTGCCGTGTGATTAGACTGCCACCACCCACATAGAAGCGCTGGGTCATATACTGGCGCGCATTACGATACAGCCTCCGCAGCTCCTCCATTCGTCCAGCCTCGCTAACGGCTGCCGTGAGCTCTAATTTATAAAAGCCTGCGAATATATCCTTGACTTGATTTAGCCCCTCCATCAGCCCGGTCACCTCACCGGGATCATCCATAAGCAGCAATAGCTCATCGTGAAGCTGAATCGTCGTTCCCATGAGCACGCCCTCCAGCACATCCTCAGCGATATTTTTGAGGGCAAATAAGTGCTCGTATTCGTCCGAATTCTCCGCACGTAACAGCACCAGCCGCACGCTGCGATTACTGAGCTGCATATGGAATAAGCGCTCATAATAGGCAAGATCGCGACTACCGTACATTTTATTAGAGATAAATTCCTTCAAAAACTGTTCCTTTACCTGAGGTAGCATCCGGCTAAACTGCTCGCGCATCCGACTGACGAATAGCTCGCGCTCCTGCTCAGCCGCACGCTCCGACAGCAACTCCGCAATCGCCGCTTCGATCTGCTGCTCATTGCAAGGCTTGACCAGATAATGCTTTACGCCATATTGCATCGCTCGTCTGGCATAATCAAAGTCCTTATAGCCCGACAGCATAATAAAGCGTACATCTGGAAATTGCTCATACGTCTTCGCCACCAGCCCAATCCCATCCAGACCAGGCATGGAAATATCGCTAATGACGATGTCCGGCCGCTTCTCGGCAATCCGCTCATACGCTTCCAGCCCGTTACGTGCCGTACCGACCAGCTCTGTTCCACTCGCCTGCCAATCGACCACACTGGAGATACCCTCCAGAATCATGCGCTCATCATCCACCAACAGCACTTTGTACATCGTATAGCTCCCCTTTGTTATATGGAATACGAATATGGAACGCCGTGCACACATCAGGCTCACTCTGAATCTGTAGCCCATAGTCCGAGCCAAAGGTCAGGCGAATCCGCTCCATAATATTCGTTAGCCCGATGCCCTTCCCACGCGTCTGTATCTGCCCCTGATGCAGACGCTCCAGAAATTCTGCCGTCATACCTGGCCCATCATCCTCTACCACGATATGCACCTCATCCTGCTCCCTCCATGCCCTGATGCGAATATGGCATGCCTCGATCTTAGGCTCCAGCGCATAATGGATCGCATTCTCAACGAGCGGCTGTAGCGTCAGCTTAGGGATCAGCGTATCCCCCAGCTCCGGTGGCACCTCAATCGTAAAATTCAGCCGTTCCTCAAATCGCATCCGCTGAATCGTGACATAGCTGCGCACGATGTCCAGCTCATCCTCCAGCCGAATGACCTTGTCCGTCATATTGACCGAGCTACGTAGCAGAAAGCCCAGCGCCTCGACCATCCGCGAAATTTCCGGTTGCTTGTTCATTTTCGCCATCCAGTTAATCGACTCCAGCGTGTTATATAGAAAATGAGGATCGATCTGTGCTTGCAGTGCCTTCAGCTCGGTTTCACGGATAACGAGCTGCTTGGCATAATTTTCATCGATCAGCTCCCGAATACGGCGCAGCATTCGATTAAAGGTACGATGCAGCAGCCCTACTTCATTTTGCGCCCTTGTCGTCGCTGGATCAGCAGGTAGCTCGCCCAGCTGATCCAGATTGCCCGTTTCCACGGTACGCATCTTTTGCAGCAGTCGTTCCATCGGATGGGTGATGCTGCGAGATAGCTTCGTACCGAGCAGCAATGCCAGCAGGAAAATACCGATAAATACAAACGTCACTAATTGCTTGATCCAGATCACACGCTGAAACATCGAATCAAATGGCGTCATATGCAGATACGTCCAGCCTGTATATGGGGACTGAATGCGTGCGGAGAAGTAGCTTTCCGAGTTCCCTGCGATCACACCGTACGGCTTGCTGCCACCTAATCCCTCGTCGATTATCGTACGACCGAGCGGAAGCTGCTCAGGATAGAGAATTTTCCCACCATCCGAGATGATTAGCTGACTGCCTGAGCTACTTTCCACCTGCTCCTGTACGATGCGATCGATCCGTACTCGAATCATAATCGTGCCCAGATCATGCAGCGTGAAGGTCGAACCACTGAACTGCTTGAACTGGCGCACAGCGATCAGCTCGCCCTTATCTCCAGCATACCAGGCATTTGAGCCACTATGCTGCTGCGCTAGCCGAATCAGCTCAGGGCGCATGCCTGCTGGTACACCTTCTCGATTGCCAGCAAACATCAGCTCACCTTCACGATCCACTGCTAGCATCGAATATACGAACTTCTCCGAGCCAGCGAAGGCGACCAGTCGATTGGTGATCTTTTTGCGAATGACGTTCTTTTCGTAAATGGACGTCTCCTGCTGAAGCTGGAATAAATAACGCTGGAGCTGCTCATCGGTCACAACGCGAAAGGATAAGTTCTCCATATCCTTGAGCTGATTTTCGATCTCAAATGAAGACATATTGAGCAGCTCCGATGTTTTCTCGTACATCTGATTGTCGTATGTGTTATACACCATATTCAGTACAAGCAAATAGGAGGCAAAGCTGCCCAGCATGAGAGCCGAGATGAGCAGCAGCATCTGACGATGAATGCCCAGATTAATGTAAGCGCTTTTAAAACGAGCCAGCATATGATCGTCCCCCCTAACCGGATTGGGATTGGTGGTGTGTTCACCGGATTACGTGACTGTAGTGATTGGTACATTAGTGATTAGTATGTTAGTGACTGATATATTAGCGATTGGTACGTTAATGATCGATGCGTTTATGAATGCGACTTTCCTGATGACGTATCTATATAACCCTGATGGAGCTGTAATCACAACATATTGCGATGGTGCGGAGAAGGATGAGAGGCATGAATGGATTGTAATTTAATGTATATTATAGCGAGGATTATTGAAAAATACAGCGATTTTAATGGAAAAGGCTGTTGCTCTGTAGCGAAGAAAGCGTGTATCGCAATGCCAAACAGCCGAAATACAGAGCGAACTCTACTGCATCTCGGCTATTTGAATGAGGCACCCATTTATCCATTTTAATTCAGTGATGAAAGCATTAACGAATGTGCAATATAAGCGGTGATAGTACTCCTACTATTGCTCATATTACAGCTCGCACACTGCTATCAGCTCGCTACATTCGCTCCATCTCCACTGATCGAATACACTGACTTACTATGCTTACTATTACTGGCGCAAGATTGCTATTACTGACGTACAAATACCGCTTTCCAGCGCTTCACATATTGCACATCATAACCAAGACCGTCTGCGAGTACAGCCAGCGGCACATAGGTTTTGCCTTTTTGGACAAAGGCAGGGGCATCGGTCGGAACATTTTGTCCATTTACCCGAATCGCGTTACCGTTAAGTGGAATGATGACCTTGCTGCTTCCCGTTACCGTCGCTTGCTTCGTCTGCTCCGACCATGCGACACGCGCGCCCAGTGCAGTAGTTACATCGCGCAAAGCCACATAGGTACGACCGTTACGCACAAGCGGTGGTGTAGAGCTATTCAGTAGTCGTCCATTCGTATACACGATGGTGCGATCGGTCGCATTAACCGAGGTAGGGGGCGTACGGTAGCCATTTTCACCCCAGATTGCACGGCTAAAAGCAACTGCAATCGACTGGTAGCCGCTCGCATTCGGATGAATATCGCCCTCGGCAATATGTGTCATGCTCAGCTCGTTACCTTTGAATGCTTCTGCGATATGGGCTACACGTACATCCTTCCCCTGTGCCTTATAGCTGGATGCCGTCTGACTGACAATCTCACTGAATTGAGCAGCCAGAGCATTCAGATTGCTATACACGCCTGCACCGGATACGGCAGGTACAGGTTGATACTGGTCAGCGATCACAATCGTTGCCGATGGATTCAGCGCGATCAACTGATCAACGATCGCCTTGAGGTTCGTTTCGTAGCCGCTAATAACTGGCTCCAGATTCAGACCGGACAGATCCTGTGGCAATGCGGTCAGTGAGCCAAGTGCATTGAGAAAATCATTACCACCGATCGTAATCGTGATCAGGTTGGCGCTGCGAATCTGCTTCGCTACACTCGCACCATCGAGCGTACGAGCAGCACCCGGCAGACTGCTCTGAATATCGCTGGTACTGACCTTCTTACCTGCGGTGATTGCGTTCAGATAGTTATGCAGGCCACTGCTCGTCAAGCCGAGAATTCCTTCATTATCGACTGTCGCTCGCCCGCGGAATAGCTCCTGCTCCTTCAAACGAACGGTAAAGCCATCATAGCTGGACGCCTTGCGATCTGGCTCGTAGCCTACAGTCAGCGAATCGCCTAAGAAGACGATATTAGGATATGCTTGATTGCCACCTTTAGCGATGGTAGAGCTTGGTATAGACGAAGTGCTGGCAGCAGTGACCGTTGCTGCTCCGTTTATAGCATCTGCTCCATGTGCGATGGAGATTGGAAGGGCGCTACTGCCCACCAGCAATGCAGTCACAGCACCGGAAAGGAGCATGTGACGCCACATCTTTCTTTTATTCTTCATTACTGTTACAGGTGAGATGTGATCGTTTGCGGTTCGTTGCTGACGTGATATTGGCGGTGACTGGATAGCATCGTGACGGTGGGGCTCAAGCTTGATTTTATTCATAAGTCGCTCCTTTTTCGCTGTTCGTCTAGTCTATTGATACGGGTCAACATCTATACAAAAAACTAAAAAAACGGCTGCGGTAGCCAGATTGCGGACTACGGCAGCCGTATGGCTTTGATGTGGATATTACTCGGAATTCAGGATAGACAAACAGATTCAATTTCGCTTCAATTATCCTTCATTTGCTCCTGATCCTTTGGCGTCTTCGTGATTCGTCTGCTCCGGGTGCTGCGCTCGCTTCAAATAATCATCATAACGATCATCCAGCTCACGAGCGATTTTGCGGTATTGCAGCGTCTCTTCGACGATCGGGTCATGCTCCATCTGGATGCGCACCTCATACTTCGGTGGAATCATTCGACGCTCACGACGATCGCGTTCCTCCTCCACCATCTCCCCGTCGGTCAGACGCTCACTCAGTTCACGTTCTAGTTCGTCGGATGATGACATATACGCTCACTCCCCTGCATCGTAAGGTTTGGTAGTCTTTGCTATTAGCGTTCACATGTGTAAACGCCATCTCAGTTATGCCAGCACTGCGTATGATGCTACACCTTCGCATAACGATGTCACGCATGGAGCTGTATCATCGTACGACCATGCAGTGTATCGCCTGCTACTGAATCTTAGATGACTGTTAGATGACTGGCTGACTACTGTTTATTTACCCGTTTGCCCCTGTATAAAATCAGTTCTTACTTCGGCAATGCCGTCAATCCAGACGCGTGCAGCTCTTGCAGCAGCTCTTCATGGATATGTCCATTCGTTGCCGCGATATTGCGTACAGTAATGTCATAATCGGAACCGGAGATATCACCGATACGACCACCGGATTCGGTAACGAGCAATGCACCTGCTGCCAGATCCCATGCGTTCAAGCCCACTTCCCAGTACGCATCAAGGCGACCTGCTGCCACATAAGCAAGATGCAGTGCTGCTGAGCCGCCGTTACGAATACTGCGTACCTTGGGCAGCAGATCGACCAGCGACTTGGTATTGCGCTCTACGCTGTTGTTGGCAGGGAAACCTGTTGCTACCAGGCATTCGGATAGCTTCATATGATCTGCAACCTTCATCAGATTACCGTGTACATAGGCACCTTTACCCTTTTCTGCTACGAATAGCTCATCATGGGTTGGATCGTAAACGACACCGACGATGACCTCACCCTTGTGAGCAACCGCAATCGAGACACAGTAAAATGGGAATCCATGCACAAAGTTCGTCGTCCCATCAATCGGGTCTACAATCCATACATATTCCTCATCCTTCACCGCTTCGACTGCACGAATCGAGGCTTCTGCACCGACACCAGCGCTTTCTTCACCAAGAAAGGCATCGCCCGGGCAATACGTCTGCACCAGCTTGCGAATCATCTGCTCTGCGCCTTTATCCACCTCAGTTACGAGATCCTGTGAAGAGGTCTTCGTATCGAGCTGACGATAGCTGCCTAGCTTACTCTTGATCCATTCGCCTGTTTTGGATGCTGCATTAATCGCTACAGCGACACGACTTTTACTGCTGACAACATAGGGCTGCTTTTGGTTATCTTCCATGTTCAATCCCCCTGGGTATATTAGACCGACAGCTTCTGCTGCGATCTGGTTTTCAAGCTTGCATATGAATACTCATTAAGTATGGACACAGACCGCTGAGCGTATCCATTTGGAACGACTCGCCTTGCCTGCATCAGTTTAGACATATCGTCTGTCTTTAAGGTAACACTTCAATACTGGCTTTGTCGATGATGCGTACCCCATCCCCTTCAAGGGCGCGCAAATCGTTCATTAATTGCAGCAATGCCAGATCCTTATGCTTCGCCTCCAGCATCACATCGAGATGACTGGACGTGCGGGCTGCCTGACGTAAAAAGTCGAGTAACGGCCCAGCCTCCACCCCATCTGCATGACTGCGGCGATCGGTCGCGCTGCGCGGGCTAGACGCATGAATCTTCGGTCGCAAATGACTGCCCTCCGGTACGTCTGTACGCGCCAGCGGTGATTCCCACGTACGCGCAATATCCGGCCAGTACAGCGATGCTAGCTCACCCTCGCAGTTCACCATATGATGGTGAATATCGAGCACCATCGGCAGTCCGGCACGCTGGGCAATATCCAGCGTCTCCGGTGTCGTAAACGTCTTGTCGTCATTTTCAAGCGTAATACGGCAGCGGATATCATCATCCAGTGTGGCAAATTGCTCTACAAATCGATCACCTGAGGTTGGTTTATCGCCATAGGCACCGCCGACATGGATGTTATTTTTCGATCTCGCGTCCAGGCCCATCGCATCCAGCATACGTACATGATGACGTAGATCGCGTACAGCGGCTTCCAGCACCTCAGGCTTGGGCGTGTTAATCACGGTAAAATGATCCGGGTGAAAGGATACCCGCAGATTGTGCTTGCGTACATATTCGCCGATCTCGGCAAACTCCGGTTGCAGCACAGCTACCGGGTCCCAGTCCTGTAGCTCAGCATGGGTAGCCAGCGGAATGAGCTTGGAGCTCATGCGGTACATATGGATATCCTCTGCCACATTATGCTTGAGCACGCGCAGTGTTGTTTGCAAATTAGCGCGCCCGATCGCTTCCAGTCTACGCAGCGCAGCATCCCGATCAGGCAACTTGCGAAAATTGGTCATCGTCATCGTCTTAGAGGGAGAAGCATCCTTGAGCTGTAATGAGATGGCGACGTAACCAAAGCGGACGATCATACGTCCAGCTGCTCCTGCTCACCAAAAAACATTTCGTGTGCCAGCTCGGTTTGCACGCGTGATTCCTCCGGTGTTAGCTTACGAATCAGCTCCATCTCAACTTCGGTCACCTCTTGACCTTGAAAGTTGATCTCAGCGATGCAGCCAGTGATTTTTACGATGGCGATGGCTGTATTTTCTGGAGTGTAGGCGATGACCTTTTGTCCGGTGGGAAATACGCGGAAGCCTTGTTTGACCATTTTGCCTTTGCCATATTCGAGCATGTCCAGTAGCTCTTGCTCGCTTTTGAATTTGCAGACGGAATTGAATTCAGTTTGAAAGCCCATATTGTTGCCTCCTTGATATGTGATTAGAGTGGCATCGTGTTCGTTATTGTGCGTGAGTTGTCTTATTAAACCATAAACCGTTTGGTGGGTGGGTATAACAGGTGGGCTGGTTGGTTTTACTGGTTTGTAGGGTGAGATGATGGGTTGTGGTTGATATGGAGCGTTGTTGAACAGGGAACATTGCGCGTTGTTGAGTAGGGACTACTGCGCATTGTTGAGCAAAGACCACTGCGGGAAGGAATAAGGGGACGGGCTCAGTGGAGCCGCGGGAATCTACGGATTAGGAAGGAATGTAGATTCCCGCCCCTCCAAAATCGCCCTTTCCCCTTATTTCCTTCCCTCCGTTCTGTGCTGGATCAGCATGTGAGTTTTCTAGACTTTAAAGTCTTACATTTAAAAGTTGCACAGTCGCTTGGTCGTGCATTTTTATTTATAAGCTCATCTATCCAGCAGCACCTAACACCTAACACCTAACACCTAACACCTAACACCTAACACCTAACACCTAACACCTAACACCTAACACCTAACACCTAACACCTAACACCTAACACCTAACACCTAAGCAATTGTGATGTGAATCAGTTAGAAGTAGGAAGAAATAATAACTCATTGACCTATTTTGCCTTTATACAGCTATACAGCAATTATAAGGCTTCATTAAATATATTGAATGTCCAAGTTAGCTACAAATAGCTTAACTATGGGAAACAGGAAGCCCATCTGCAATCATCGGAATATTTCAAGTCAATACATCAATTACAATAGATTCACTGCAAGCAGAGTACATCAATGAAGTAAGCATTTGTCACCATATTAGCGCTGATCCTTCACTAGCAATCGCAAATTCAAAAGCGAATTAAATATAGCCCCGATCACATTAGCGTGACGGGGCTATATGGCGAGCGCCGTCTGTCAGACAAGGGCTTAGTCGCGCTTGAATTGCAGGGTGTGACGCTTGTTGTAGCGATCTAGACCGAGCTGGATGAGCTGGTCGAGTAGTTCTGGGTAGGATTTGCCGGTTTCGCGCCACAGGAGTGGGTACATGCTGTATGCGGTGAAGCCTGGCATGGTGTTGACTTCGTTGATCATGATTGCGCGGTCGCTACGGCGGACGAAGAAGTCGGCGCGGCATAGACCGTTACCATCGATCGCTTTGAAGGCACGCAGAGCGAGCTCGCGCAGGTTTTCTGCAAGCTCGCTATCGATCTCGGCTGGGATGATCATGCGGGAATTACCGTCGATGTATTTGGCATCGTAATCGTAGTAGTCGCTGGAGGATACGATCTCGCCAGGTACGGAAGCAAGCGGCAGCTCGTTACCGAGTACGCCGACTTCTACCTCGTGTGCATCTACAGCTTCCTCGACTACGACTTTCAGGTCAAAGCGCAGGGCATATTGGATCGCGCGTTCCAGCTCGGCGCGGTCTTTTGCTTTGCTGATGCCTACACTGGAGCCGAGATTGGCTGGTTTTACGAAGCATGGGAAACCGAGATTGTGCTCAATCGCGCCGAGAATATCGTGCGCATTCGCTTCATATTCCGCAGCGATGAACGTTTCGTATTTACATTGTGGCAAGCCTGCCTGAGCAAATAGACTTTTCATAATCGCTTTGTCCATACCTGCGGAGGATGCGAGTACACCCGCGCCCACGTAAGGCATATCCATCATTTCAAACAAGCCCTGAATTGTACCGTCTTCTCCATATGTACCATGCAGTAATGGGAACAATACGTCGATCAGGCTTTCCTGACCACTCAGCTTGCGCCACAGTACGCTCATCGCCTCAGCTGTAGCGGATTCGCCGCCGTTCAATTGCAAGGCTTCCAGGCTTGCTGGTGCGGCAGTATGCGTCTCTCCCATATTCCAGCGTCCCTGCTTATCGATATATACCGGTACTGCGTTATATTTGCCATAATCGAGTGCATTCATTACCGAAAATGCTGTTTGTAATGATACCTCGTGCTCACCGGATTTGCCGCCGTAGATCAGTCCTACGGTCAATTTTGCTGCTGTCATGTCGGAACCCCCGTTAATTGTTGTTCATATTTGGAATTATCATCTGAAAGTAAGGTCAAAAGGTACAGTCTTCGTTGCTGTCCGCGCTTGATATGCCGTTTACTGACTATAAAAATAGATCGGTGTGGCAAGCGAACAGGCAGGCTGTGTGATGGCCTTTATTCAGTATAAATGTTCAGGGGGACGGCTGCAAAAAAAGTTTGGTTATTTATATAAATCAGTCGCTTCAACGAAACGGTCATGATCTACTCCATCTCTGGCTTCATTTTCGTATCATTTTACTTGTAGGCAGCTTCTTTTATCTACATCAGAGTACTAAATGACTTCTAAGCCAATAAGAAAATAGCGCAAGCACATTAGCACACTTCATATGAATTACATTATTGAACTGCCCAAGCAACGATATTAATCGAGTGTCTTATAAGAAGATTGTTTATACAGTCAATAGCAAAAAGACGATACACTAGGTATCGCCTTTTTCACGTCAACCTATCATTTCAACGCATCATTTCCTAATTTAATCAGCATCTGCTATAGGAATACCAGCGCCGTTTATCTATATGGATGACACGCTGATCCAGTTATTACTGAATCTTCGCTGTGCTCGGCAGCACCATAATGCCATTGACAGCTTCCAGCAAAATGATACCAAACACAGCTGCTGCTGTATTATTGTAGTTCCCATAAAAGTCCACCAGATTATCATTATAGAACTGAATTACCATCGCTTCGAAAATAGGGAACACGACCTGAGAGGATTGAATCGGCATGTATGGGCGCACTTCCACACCTGTGAACAGCGGGTTACCCTTGAACGCTGTCTCAAACAGACTAGCCAGTCCCTGTGCATCCTTCGCCATCGCAGGCTGATACGGCTTGCGACTTCCGTCAACAACCTGAACCTTCACTGTCAGACCACCAAGTGGATATTGTGGAACGAGAATGGCTGCCAGTGCAGCGCCTTTATTTGCATCCTCTACTACAATCTCAACCTCGTATGGGTTTTGTGAAGTGTCCAGCGGCTCGACAGTTACCGAAGGGTCTTGCCCGATTGCACTATGAATCTGATTCCAAACAGCGTACCACGGTGGGGATAAGTGTACCATTGCCATGTCTCATTACCTCCTAATTTGTGGTGAATATGTAAGAACACTTCCGAGTATACGGAGTTAACGGAACATCTACAATCAAGAGAAGTTTAATGTTTGTTAAAGATTAGCTAAAGAAATCATTACAATTCACTCTATCTTTCTACGTTCGCTCCACATGGTCTATTTGACGTACTCCTTGATCTCATAATCGAGTCTTCCAAACTAGAATAATCCGTCAAAAGTCACCTCATCTCGTTTATTCGTACTTTTATTTTCGTCCTTTATTCATTATGATATTACTGTATGATTTAATCATAATTTACTTTTTTTAGAAAATAATAAGGAGCGTGTATGCATGCCCTGTGAGCGTGTCCTGATTGTGGAAGATGACGAAGACATTCGGAATATTTTGTTGTTTTATCTTCAGCGGGAACACTACGAGGTACAAACGGCTCAAAATGGCTACGAAGCTCTCGATATCGCACAGCAGTTCCAGCCCCAGCTTATTTTGCTTGATATTATGCTACCCGGTCTGGATGGTTATGAGGTATGTCGGGAGCTACGCAAGACGTGCACCGTTCCGATCTTATTTGTCAGTGGCAAGGATGAGGAAGCGGACAAAATTGTAGGGCTTAGTATGGGCGCTGACGATTATATCATCAAACCATTCAGCCCTCGCGAGCTGGTTGCACGCGTCAAAGCCCATCTACGGCGCTGCTCCACCTTTTCCATGCCACCTGAAAGCTCGGCTTCTGCCTCAGAGATCCTGCATTATGGCGAGCTGGAGATCAATCTCGCGAGTCATGTGGTGAAGCTTGGCAATCGTATCATTACATTGTCGACCAAGGAATTCAAAATCTTGTGCTGCCTGATGCGTCAGCCTCATCGAATCTATTCAGTGCAGCAGCTTTTTGATCAGGTATGGGGTACAGACAGCCTTGGCGATACACGTACCGTTATGGTACATCTGAGCAATCTACGCAAAAAGCTGGAGCATGATGTGCATAATCCGCAATATATCATTAATGTACGCGGTGCAGGCTACATGTTCGCGCCTGCCGACTGTTAGACGATTGAGACGAATCGATCAGATACACGCCCTCTCAAGCAGCAACATACCTCGTTTCTACATCGTAATCTTGCTCACGGCTGAGCATGCTTACGAACAACTACTTCCGTACAGAGAAGCTATAATCTGTACGGCGTTCTCTCCATACTGCAATCGCAACCACTACATTAATCATTTGAGCTAGTCTCCCATAGACCCCATGCCATTTGATCCCTATCTACTATCTATGTACTCCACTTCCGCCATCTGCCTTTTCTCGCATCTATTTTCATGCACCTGTTATACTTACATACGAGAAGCACTGTAAGTAAGAACTAGTATTGTCTGTTTATGGTATCTATGTCAGGACTCAAGCGCACATCATCGATCCTTCATTACCATCAAAAACCTCTTTACGCGCCCCGATGTAAACGGTATACTAAACATAGTGACTGTTTTTGAAATCAAGTTTCATTCTGTGAAACACTCATTCTGTATATACACGATTGTTTCTGTCAGATTGAATCTTTTTCACCACTTCCATCTTTTGCTGTAATTTGTAAGCCGTATTTCATTCAAGGAGGTTCATCTATGTCCGTTAAAGATTCATTTTCCGTTGGCCGTGAACTGAAAGTGAAAGACAAGAGTTACCGCTATTTCAGCCTTGAAGCGCTGAAAGAAAAAGGCTTTACCAGCATTGACAAGCTGCCATTCTCGATTCGCGTGCTGCTTGAAGCAGCCGTTCGTCAATTCGACGGTCGTGCGATCACTGAGGAGCATGTAAAGCAACTCGCGGGATGGGCTGAAGGCCGCGAAGAGAAAGAAATTCCATTTATCCCTGCACGTATCGTATTGCAGGATTTTACTGGCGTACCGGTCGTAGTAGACCTTGCCGCTATGCGCGATTACGTGAAAAGCCAGGGCGGCGATCCAAAGCAGATCAACCCGCTCGTACCGGTTGACCTCGTTATCGACCACTCTGTTATGGTAGATGCATTCGGTACTCCTGATGCACTTGAATATAATGTGAACGTTGAATTTGAGCGTAATGAAGAGCGTTACCGTTTCCTGCGCTGGGCGCAAACGGCATTCGATAACTTCCGCGCTGTGCCACCTTCGACTGGTATCGTGCACCAGGTTAACTTGGAGTACCTCGCTTCTGTAGCGGCTACCAAAACCGTTGATGGCGAAACACAGGTCTTCCCTGATTCCCTCGTAGGTACAGACTCCCACACTACTATGATCAATGGTCTTGGCGTAGTTGGCTGGGGTGTTGGTGGTATTGAGGCAGAAGCAGGTATGCTGGGACAACCGCTGTACTTCGTTATGCCTGAAGTTATCGGCTTTAAGCTGACAGGTAGCCTGAGCGAAGGCGCAACCGCAACTGACCTTGCACTGACCGTTACCGAAATGCTGCGTAAAAAAGGCGTAGTTGGTAAATTCGTAGAGTTCTATGGTCCGGGCCTTGCGAATATCAGTCTGGCTGACCGTGCAACGGTAGCGAATATGGCTCCTGAGTACGGTGCAACGATTGGTTTCTTCCCAGTTGATGAAGAAACACTGTTCTACATGCGCAACACAGGTCGTTCCGACGAGCAGGTTGAACTCGTTGAAGCGTACTACAAAGCGCAAAACATGTTCCGTACCTCCGAAACACCTGATCCGACCTTCACAGATGTGATCGAGCTAGATCTAGCTTCGGTTGTACCAAGTCTTGCAGGTCCGAAGCGTCCACAGGATCGCATCGAGCTGACAAACATGAAAACAAGCTACAACTCTGCAATCCGTACACCAGTTGAATCCGGTGGCTACGGTCTGTCCGATGCGAAGATCGCTGAGAAGATTCCAGTTCAGCATCCAAACGGCAAAAAGAGCGAAATGAGCGCAGGCGCTGTCGTTATCGCCGCAATCACAAGCTGCACGAACACCTCGAACCCGAGCGTTATGCTGGGTGCAGGTCTGCTCGCGAAAAAAGCCGTTGAGCGCGGACTTACCGTTCCAGGCTATGTGAAAACAAGTCTGACGCCAGGTTCCCTCGTTGTTACTGAGTATCTGCAAAAAGCAGGCGTGGATACCTACCTGGAGCAGCTCGGCTTCTACCTCGCAGGCTACGGCTGCGCAACATGTATCGGTAACTCCGGTCCATTGCCAGACGAAGTGAGTCAGGCGATTGCAGACAACGACATGACCGTTGCTTCTGTACTGTCTGGTAACCGTAACTTTGAAGGTCGCGTACACGCTCAGGTGAAAATGAACTACCTGGCTTCTCCGCCACTCGTTGTTGCCTACGCACTGGCAGGAACGGTAGACATCGATCTGACGAACGACCCAATCGGTCACGACCAGCAGGGCGAGCCCGTTTACCTGAAAGATATCTGGCCAACTGCGAAAGAAATCCGCGATGCGATCGCACTGTCGATCAATCCGGAAATGTTCCGCAGCCGCTATGAAAATGTATTTACAGCAAACAAGCGTTGGAACGAAATCCCTGTACCACAGGGCGAGCTGTACGAGTGGGATGAGAAATCCACATACATTCAGAACCCACCGTTCTTCCAGAACCTGGGCGACAACCTGAATGATATCGAGGATATCCGTCATGCACGCGTACTCGCACTGATGGGCGATTCCGTAACAACTGACCATATCTCGCCAGCAGGTAACATTTCCCCCTCTTCACCAGCGGGTCAATACCTGAAAGAGCGCAATGTTGAGCGCAAAGACTTCAACTCCTACGGCTCCCGTCGTGGTAACCATGAAGTTATGATGCGCGGTACATTTGCCAACATCCGTATCCGTAACCAGGTAGCTCCGGGCACCGAGGGCGGCGTAACGAAATACCTACCAACCGACGAAGTGATGTCCATCTACGATGCATCCATGCGCTACCAGGCAGAAGGCCAGAATCTGGTCGTTATCGCTGGTAAAGAGTACGGTACAGGTAGCTCCCGTGACTGGGCAGCAAAAGGTACGTTCCTGCTCGGCGTGAAAGCCGTTATCGCAGAAAGCTTTGAGCGTATCCACCGTAGTAACCTGGTCGGTATGGGCGTACTGCCACTGCAATTCCAGCAAGGCTATAGCTGGAAACAGCTGGGTCTGAACGGTACAGAAGTATTCGATATCGTAGGTCTGAGCAATGATGTAACACCAGGTCAAACCCTGAACGTTACAGCGAAGCGCGAAGACGGTACAACATTCGAATTCCCTGCAACCGTTCGTCTGGACAGCGCAGTAGACGTAGATTACTACCATAACGGTGGTATCCTGCAAACCGTTCTGCGTCAGATGATTCAGAACACGAACAAGGGTGAAACGGTTTAATTCGTTTTCGCTAATGATGTAATAGCCTTATACGCCTATACAACGCAATCGTATTGCTAGTAGAACGGCATGATGATCGAGAAAACAGCCTGCTGCTCCTGATGGAGTTAGCAGGCTGTTTTTGTTTATATATGGATCGATCGTGTGCCTGACTTATTGAATACACACGAGTTAAATACATATGAGCTTTGCTTATTTCATTTCGCGGTGACGGCGACGATAGCGTGATATCCAGAGCGAAGCCCACATGACCACTACAGCAGATACAAGGATACCCGCATATAATCGGTATCCATTGAACCATATATTACTCCCAGCGGATAATGGAATACTTGCTACCGTACTCAACCGTATAAGCTCCGCTGCACCGTCCGGGCTACTTAGCTTATAATTGCCTGAGCATGCACTGGTTGCAAGTGCGCCGCCCTCGTTATTATAGGCATACACAATATAACTGCTTCCCTTCTCAAATGTATAGCCGCAAGCTGCTGATTCTCCGCTCGTCTCTACTGACATACGTTGATGTACACCTTCCGACCATCCTTGCTGCACATCCAGCGTCACCTGCTTTGCATTCCATTCGGACGATATCATCGCTGGACGAATCGCGATGACTTTACCAGAAAATACAGCTTCTGCACGCTCTAGCTTATCTGAGAAGGAAGACTCCACTGCACAGCTACACGCATATGCTGATTTGGCTGTAAGTCCTGATATCGTGAATAGAAGTCCCGTACACGTTAAGAATACAAGTAGGGTATGAGCGATACGTTTCATAATAACCTCCTTGGATGGTACATCTGTACATTCTGTGAGTTTGTATCGCCTAAGTAGTTCGACTCTCTAGTTATATATGTATGTATATATTGAACACATGTAATAAGGATAATGTTGCTTTAAAACCTTTTTATTCCATTTCCAATTTAGAATCTCAGTTCTCAGTTCTCAGTTCTCAGTTCTCAGTTCTCAGTTCTCAGTTCTCAGTTCTCAGTTCTCAGTTCTCAGTTCTCAGTTCTCAGTTCTCAGTTCTCAGTTCTCAGTTCTCAGTTCTCAAGTATGCGATTGAATCGATCTGTATTTCAAAGAGATATTTTATACTCTAGATTTATTTGCTATACATTCATTCAAGAGACACGTTTACTCTAGTTAGTGATCCTAATAGCGATAATCGATTTACTTACAAATATGCTGCTCCATCTCAAACAGCACAATAAAAAAGCAGCCCCAGCGATACCGGATGTACTATCTCCGTATCACTGGGACTGCTTTTATCATGTGGATCACGTGCTTTATACGATTTTGCTTACGATACGATATGCTTTTCTGTTAGAACGAGACGATTCGCTCATCATCCTGTACACAATCTTGTACAGGAACTGGATTCGCATTCGCACCTTTTGACAGTTGGGCTTCTCATTATGTTTCTAAGTCTAATGCCACATCTACCGCAACTTAATCCCCATATCATGCGCCACCTCAATCAAAATCGGTGCATACTCATGCAGCTTGTCCATCGACAAACGGCTTACAGGCCCAGACAACGATAGCGATGCACGTAGCTGACCTGCACTATCAAAGATTGGCACAGCTACCGCCGCCGCACCCGGCTCGCGTTCCTCATAGCTCGTCGAATATCCACTCTGATGCACCTCATCTAATTGCTGACGGTACATATCTGGATCGACATTGGGCGGCCATTCGGACATACCGAGAATATGCTCGCGCTCCTGCTCGCTGGAGAAGGCGACCAGCACCTTACTAGATGCACCTACCGTTAATGGTAGACGGGCGCCGACTGGAGCAACACGGCGAATCGCCTGATTGCTCTGCACAGCTTGAATACGCAGACGCTCCGCACCATCGCGGATGTACAAACTGATCGTTTCGCCAAGACGGTCGCGCAATTGCTCCATATCTGGCAGTAGCATCGTTGCTGGATCATCACTCTGAGATAGATGGGTGGACAGCTCCCAAATTTTGATACCGAGGCGGTATTTATCGGTTGCGCTATTCCGCACAACGAAGCCCTTTTCCTCTAATGTGGCGAGCAGGCGATGCACGGTGCTTTTGTGCAGTCCAATCTCCGATGCAATCTCGGTGAGTCCCAGATCGCCAGACCGGGTAAAACAAAGTAGTATATCAAGCGCACGCTCAACGGCGCGCACCGTTAACTTGCGATCTTCCATTATCATTCGCCTCCACTGGCTGCTTCTATAGGCACAGCCGTTCTATGCTGCGATTGCTTGTAAATCTAGTTTCACGGAATGAAACCTGGTTACATAAATTATATCGAAGCTATGTGTAAACGTAAAGCAAAATAGACCGATAATGTATGTAAGGTTTGCGCTTGACGCTGGATACCGACTCAGGTCAGTGATACAATGATTTATTATGAAAACGGCTTGTTCCCTTGCTGAATATTGCCGTGTACTCCATGTATTTACCAAATTTTTTCATTTTCAGGAGGGGCCTTATTCCTATGTCTACCACTGCTGAACGTAACAACAGGACCCCGTCTTCTCAGCCGGACGAAACGCCCATTATGCTGACGCGGCAATTGCGCTTCAAGCATATTATTGTAGCTTTTTTATTGTCTATCGTATTTTTCTTTTTATTCTGTTTTGTAGCGTTGCACGCGTATATCGCGTGGGTGCTGTCCTATCCGACAGTCGCTAATGTGTACTCTAATCCAATGCAAGCGAAAAACATGCCGTACGAGGATATTTCCTTTCCCGCTCGGGACGGTAGTCGGATGATGCAGGGCTGGTATATTCCGGCGGAAACGAAGTCGAATAAAACGATTATTTTCAGCCACGGCTATGGTGCCAATCGGGAGGAAACGTGGATTCCGATGTACGATCTGGCTCATTTTGCACACAGACTTAATTTCAACGTGATTATGTTCGATTATGGCTTTGCCTCTAAAACGAATAAAGAAGTCGCTACCGGCGGTAAAAAGGAAGCCCAGCAGCTACTCGGAGCGATCGATCTCGCCAAACAGCGCGGTGCCAAGGAGCTGGTCGTCTGGGGCTTCTCGATGGGTGCAGGTACAGCGTTACAGGCTGGGCTGCTCACCGATCAGGTGGATGCGATGATTCTGGACAGTACATTCTTGCTGGAGCCGGATACGCTATACTACAACATCCGTCAGCAGCTCGATCTGCCACAGCATCCAACGATTGATATTATGGAAATGCTACTTCCGATCGTAAATGGAACGAGCTTGAATCAGATTCCTTATCCACAGGTAAAGAAAAAGGATTATCCGTTCCCGATCTTCTTTATCCATGGTACGCAAGACAGCAAGGCACCTTACCAGATCGCCGAGCTGCTCGCTGCCAACCAGACGAATCCGAATTCAGAGCTATGGGTTATTCCAGGCGCACATCATGAGCTGGAATTCCGCGAGCATCCGCGTGAATATCTGCGTAACGTATCCAACTTCCTTAGCAAGATTAATCTGGCTGCTTCGGAAGATGTGAAAAATGAACCGATGCTTGGTGATACAAACGGGGATACCGATGCAGGCTCGACTACCAACTCCACGCCAATCCCTGCGTCCGAGGCTGGAAAGCAGGACAACGGCGCCAGCATCGATAAGAATGGGGCGAAAAATCCAGATCCTGATCTGGATACGAATAATAGCAGTAGTCAGGGTACGCATAGTAGTACAAGTAGCGATAAAGGTAGTTCTGGTAGTTCTGGTAGTTCTAATGCTTCTAAGACTTCCACTACCTCTACGAATAGCACTGAGCCAAGCAGCACAGATACTTGACAGAAATAACTACATTAACCGACTGGTAAGATCATTTTCCAAGTTAGCTATACTCATGCAATATCATAAGATCGCCCCTTTCCTTGAGCACTTGTTGCTGTAACGGGAAGGGGCGATTTTTTCATTTATAATATATAGCTGTAGCCGATCTACAATTGTTTGACACTGCATCGTTTATTTACACTTTCTAGTCTTTCTCCTGCTTAGATAAGATGAGGGGCGTTGTATGTAATATATTGCTCATATGCAGGCTAAGGCTATATTTGTATGAATACGTTTTGGCTGTATTCATCTGCACGCTTAGCTGTGTTAGCGTTTTGCTTATCCTTTGGCTTTATATGTAGACTCGACCAGCTATAAGATATCCATAGCTGTCCTATCCGCTTTTCATACAGCTTCCGTATGATCTGGTCATTCCTGTTCTCCTCCATTTCCAGTACAAGCAAAAAACGCCTCCTTCCACGATGGAAAGAGACGTTTTTTGCTCGTTAGAAATATTTCGTTTAGGTCGATACCATTTGAACATAGATACGATGCAGCCAAGCCCATCGCTGTAATACAGTCATGTACGACATGACAGATGTACCTACGCGATATCATGTATGTTTTTGTACGATGTACAAGTGCGTTATATTTAGAATGTAATCGAGTTCGAATTTGTTGTAGGTGCGCCTATTCGTCCAATACTGTTCATTCATCCAACGGATCGAAGACTCGTGTCGTTCCCTCGTTAGCTGAATGATAGCCCTTTCAGGAAGAACGCTTCAATTCCATATGCACAGGGCTCATCTGCTCCGGTGCTTCGGCACAATGCTGACAGTGACCATGTAGTACGTACTTCACATGCTCCAATACATTCTCAATCTCATGTCCACACTTGCTGCATACGACAAAATTTTTGCTCTTGTATGTGTTGTTCATGTTGTCCTCACCTTTGTCTACAGAAGTTGTTCTAGACAGATATTCGGGCGGAGTAGCCTGCGCTACCAACCTGTCCCATCTAGTATTAACCCTGCGAACGACAAGCTAATCACGGAAACCTGTACAGAGCATGTAATATTTTGGAGCTACACTAAGGAAGCAAGTCGGCTATCTTGCAACGAATGTTAACGAAGCACCCGATCAATGATACGCTCTAGCAGCCCCCACGGAAGGATGCGTTTTGCCCATACGAGTATGCCTGTCCCTTGCCCTACGGCATAGCGAAGACGAGGACGACGCTTGTTCACCAGTCGCCCGATCAGCTGTGCCACCTGCTGTGGATCAGGCGCATGCTGTGAGCTATGGCGCGAGTAGGCTAGCACGGCTTCCAGATGGTCTTTATACGGCGAATCCTCGGCTGTATGAATCGCGGATAAGCCCTTATTCCAGATCGCTGTTCGATAAGCACCCGGCTCCACCAGTACGATATGCACACCATAGCGCGCCATCTCCTGCCGCAGGCTTTCGCTAAATCCCTCAACGGCGAATTTTGAGGTCGTATAGGGTGCATAGCCTGGAAAGGCAGCGATGCCGCTAATGCTGCTCATATTAATGATCATACCGCTACGCTGCTGGCGCATGATCGGCAGCACCGCACGCGTGACCGCAATCACGCCAAACACATTCGTCTCCAGCTGAGAACGCCATGCTTCCATCGGCACATGCTCAACAAAGCCACCTGCCGCATAGCCTGCATTATTAATCAGCACATCCAGCCGTCCATACTGCTGGACGATGCCAGCAATCGCCTGTGCAATCGAGTGATCCTCGTTCACATCCAAGCGTACATAAGCGATCTGCGCTTGTAACCCTTCCTGTATCGCCTGCTGCTCCAATTGCTCGCGGCGAGATAGATCACGCATCGTTGCGATCACATGCCAGCCCTGTCTGGCGAGCACGAGCGCAATGAGTAGCCCGAATCCGCTGGAGCTACCGGTAATGAGTGCCACGCGCTTATCCGAATGACCCTGCCCAGCAGTAGCTTGCTGTGGTGAGGAAGAATGCAGCGTTCTATTTGCTTTTGCCATGCGAGCGTCTCCTTTCCGTGCTATCTTTACTAATTTCATATGTAGAGGGATATGTGATCTACTATAATACCGCACATATCCTGTAAAAGACGACAATCGATATTAGCAGTATTACAGCTTTAGCTTTTGAATAAGCGGTACACCGATACGGTACAATAGCTGCTCCAGCAGCCACCAGCCGCTGCGAATGGCGAGTGAGCTACTGCGATCATACACAGCAGAGACTTCTAGTACACCGTAGGCACCGCGATTACGCTTGAATTGACCGACACCGGAGCTTTCGTGTAGTAGCTGTCCACGCTTTTCAGACAGATCAATCAGCAAGATCGATAGCATACGATACAGCCCCGTTTCTGCCGGAAGTGTTGTATCATAGCCGAATAGCGGCGTAGTCATCACGGCATCACGTCCAAAAAAGCCAAGCACTGCGTCTAAACGTCCATCTTTGCGCAAGCCGTAGATATGCAGCAGCCGCTCACGGAGCGCCAGGCGGAAGAATGGCTCGGTAAACTGCGGATTGTACGCCGAATATTTATCGATATACAGCATCCGATATAGCTCGGCAATACGAGGAATATCCTGCTCCTTGATCGCACCCGGCTCCACCACTTCATATTGTCTCGAATCGATCAGGCGACGATCGCGCTTAATCACCCAGCGCGTACGTGAGCTCACACCGGTCTGATGATCAAATAAATAAATTTGCCGACTCGGAATGAGCCGACAATGGAGCTGCTTCAGGGTCGATTGTACGATCGGAGTCGTCACCTCGTTCAGCGAACGCCAGATCACCACATGCTTCGGATAACGAAGCTGTACCGCCTGCTGCACTGCCTCTACCTGCTCTGCTGTTAGCTGTGGATACAGATTGGTGGAGACGAGCCAGTTATTGATTTGTACCACCCGGTTAAAATGAATCCGCCGCAAGCACCAGCCGATACCGCGTAACAGCAGGGCTAATGCCTTTTCCAAGCGCGGACGCTGGAGCATCGCCAGCTCTTCCTCCGCATACGATACATAATGGGTGTAAGGTGAGCACACATACGAATTCGTATACTCCGCTTCGTTAACCGTGATCGGCAACGGAATGCCGTCTACAGTAAGCACCAGCAGCTCCGTTTGCACATTGGCTACATAAGTATATACACCCTCCTGTAGCATCGGGAGCAGATATCGTCTGGCATAGCTGCCGTACGCATCCTCCGGCCATACGAGCTGGTGTATATTTTCGGAGCTATACCAGACCACGGTCGCCATCTGGCTTCCATCTCCTTTCTACGCGTCTAAGCTTCACCGGCCCTGGCTCGAACGCATACTCGCCAAATCGAATCGCTGGCAACGCTCCATGAAGCCCCGCACACAGCTGCTTGAGGCGTTCGCGAATCTGCGCTTCCACTGCCGCACGGGATTCCTCTCCGCTCAGGCGATACAGAATTTCTAGCCGATCGCTATCATGCTGGATCACCTGATAATGCTCAATCTCCGGTGAAGCGGAGATTACTGCACGGGTAACCAGATCAGGGAACAACGGCACGAGCGGACGATCCAGCTCCTGCTGTTCATGCTCCTCCTGCCAGTCCTGCTCATCTTCATCCAGCTGACGAATATATAAAATATCGTCGCAGCGCCCTTCAATGCGCTCCACAGCGGTAAACGATGAACCACAAGCACATGGCTGCTCTGCCAGCGTCAAAATATCATTGAGTCGATAGCGTATGATTGGCTGCGCCCGGCGTGAAAAATCCGTAATAATCGGTACAAACCGCCGCTTATCCTCATCGATATATTCCCGATCAATATGCACGATATCCTCATTCAGATGCAGTGTCCCATGCTCACAGGTCGCTCCAAGAAAGCCCTCTGTGCACTGATACACCTGATGCACGCGCTGCTGAAAGGCATCCTCAATACGCTGGCGATCCAGCGGATCGAGCACCTCAGCAACCGAGATGATGCGCCACGGCTTCACCGTTAATTTGCCTGCATGGGCAGCATCCGCAAGTAAGCGTAACAAGGAGGCTGGCGCTACCCAGATATCTGGACACTCCTGCTCCAATACCATAAGATGCTGCTCCATCGGTACCATCAGATCAAAATAACGAAATTCCAGCTTTCCCTTACGCACCGATTCGTACAAATTGCTATTCGCACGCAGAAAAAAGGCAATCCGGTGTGACTCACGCAAGCCGCCTGGTAGCAGCTTCGCCAGTACCGTCCCTGTCCACGCATCCTGCTCCTGCGGACTGACCAGAAATAGTCCACGATTACCCGACGTACCCGAGGACAGCCCAATCGTCACCCCATGTAGCTGTGGCTCAAAGTCCCTCGTCCGTTCCGCCTCTAGCGCAATATCCTGCGCCTGTGTACGAGATAGTCCCACCGTATTCAATTCATCAAATTGCTCCATCATCACGCCTTTATCAATCATCGGAAATTGGCGCCAATCCGCGTCTGCTCGCCCTTCCCACCACTGACGATAAAAGGCAGCGTGACGACGCACCCATTTTACATGGCGTAGCACCTGACGCTCCTGCCAGCGCTCCAATGCTGCTCGATTCGACCAGCGCTGTGCTCGTCCTCGTGTTCGTAAATAGTGATACAAAATGCGCAATGTATTGGTCATCCGTGCCATTCTCCTCCCCATGCGTCCAGTGCCTCCCGGCAATGACTCGGTACAATTCGTAGCTGCGGATGAAGCAGATGCCAGGCGCGTAACCGCTGCATATTGGTCGCATATTGCTGCCTGTTCGACATGATCAGATTCGCTGCTGGATGCGGGTTACGATCCTCCATAAACGCCCGGCTTGACCAGACCGTATCTGCACACAATAAATACTCCTGCTCCCCCGCCACCACCAGTAGCCCAATCATCCCTTCCGCATGCCCTGACAGCTCCAACGCCAGCACACTTCCATCTCCGAACAGATCGTAGCAAGCAGCCTGGTGCTCTTGGTGCTCTTGGTGCTCTTGGTGCTCTTGGTGCTCTTGGTGCTCTTGGTGCTCTTGGTGCTCTTGGTGCTCTTGAAGACCATAACCACGTGAATCATTCATCAGTGCTTGTTTACTTGAAGCATCATGCTCATGCTTCTTCAGGTGCTCTTGATTCTCTTGGCGACTACGATCATCCGAATCACCCACTTGCGCTGACCCACTAGAAGCATCACCATCAGGCTCACGATTCTCCTGCCGCTCCGCCACCGCTCGACTCCAGCTCCCCGGCTCATATCTCACATTCCAATCCTGCCGGGTAAAAGGCAACGACCGCTTTTCAAAATCTTCAGGCAACAGTCCGCGCAAAAAGCCTGCCTTCACCGCACGAATCGATCTCAGCCCTCGCACCGCATCATACGCTTCCTGCAAATAAATAAACTGCGCCTGCGGAAAATCCCGTACAGCCGCAATATGATCTCCATGAAAATGAGACAAAATCACATACCGAATCTCGTCCGCGCGTACTCCAGCTTGTTCGAGCTGCTGCACAGCATGATCCTGCTCGGTATACACCACAGGTGTCGTATAGCGATACAGCGACTCGGGTAGCGAAGCCGTTTCCGCAAAAAAGCGACGACTATACCCTGTATCAAACAAAATCGGTCCAAGCTGCGGATGGCGAATACAGGCAAAGCCCGCCGGAAATGCGACCGGTCGCAAGTTCCCACCCCGAATCGTCAAAAATTCAGGATGTGTACAATATCCTGCTGCGCCGATCCATAGCGATACCGGCATACGACTTTGCATCCTATTCTCCCCCTATCGATTATGTATGTCATCGTTCGTCTATCTGTTGTTTTGTTCTGCTTTCCACCACTCGGCAAACTGGCGCAACCCTTGCTTCACCGTGACCGTTGGCGTATAGCCCAGCTCATGCTGTGCTTTGCTAATATCCAGCGTGTGAGGAACCGCGATCGAGCTAACTGTATAACGGGTTAGCGTAGGCTCCCCTTGTAGCGGTAATAAGCGGTAAGCAGCCTCCAGCATCGCTGCCACCCCATAAGCAGCGCGATAAGGAATCTGTCTAGTTCGCAGCGGTAGATCCAATAGCTCGAACAACTCACGCACCAGTTCGCGAAACGGTAATGCCTCTCCATTGGAAATGTTATACGTTTGCCCCAGCGTAGATGCAGGAGAATCGCAGCATAACAGCATCGCCTGTAGCAGATTGTCCACACAGGTCAGATCAATCTCCGCCTCACCGCCGTTTAACAGTGGTACACCGGATTGTTCACTCGCGCGTAGCAATCGCGGCAATAGCGCCTGCTCCTCTGGCCCAAAGATCGCACGCGGACGTAGCATAATGACAGGTAATTGCGCCTCCTGCCAGCGCTGTTCCAGCCATTGCTCTGCGATCCGTTTGGTTGCCGCATAGTGATTAGCAGCACGCGCAGGCAATGGATCGCTTTCCTTGATCCGATAACGCGGCTTATAGTCAAAATAAACGCTTGGAGTCGATACATGGACAAGGCGCTCTACATCCTCACGCTTACAGCCCTCCGCTACATACTTCGTGCCCTCTACATTGCTATCGTAGAAGTCACGATACCGTCCCCAGGGTGAAGACAATGCACCACAATGAAATACAAACTCCTGACCACAGCAAGCACCCAGTATAAGCTCCCGATCACGCAGATCAGCCGCGACAAATCGTATCCCGTCTGCCATCAGTTGTCGTCCAGCCTGTTCATTTCGTCCGGTTGCGGTGACGTCCCAGCCCAGACGATGCAGATGCCGTGCCAGATGCCCACCAAGAAAGCCTGTCGCTCCAGTCACAAGTGCCTTTTTCATATCTAACTCCTTTCCGATCCTGCATCGATCCCATTCCATTCGATATCGTGCGTTAACGCCTCGACGATCGATATCCGTTCACGGCGACTGATTCGCCATGCCGCCCACAGTAGGCGTAGCTGTCCATACGCAGGCATACGATCATGATGGCGATATATCGCATCCTCTGCACTACGAAGTGCCTCTCGCCATTGCCTCCACTGCTGTCTGCTCCAGCGTCTGCCCAGTCCGCTCACCAGCATGGGCAGTGTGAGCATAACGCGTCTACCCGGCTGCGGTTGAATGATCGTACCGTTTGCCACCAGTTCAGCAGGATATAAAAGTGCCTGCTCCAATCCATCCTCCGGACGGAATAAATGTACACCGCTGGTCGCGCGCGGATTGCATTCTAGCGGATAGAGCTCGCCTGTGTGCTGCTGTTCGATCAGATCAAAGCTAAGCTGTCCGCTAAAACGATGGAGTCGCCGTGACGCATCAGAACTACGCATATCAGCTTCATCCTCCTGCTGCGCATTGTCCAGCTCATTCCAATGGCTCATTAGCGTCTGCACCCATTCCAGCGTATCTGGACGCTCCAACGCTTCAAAATGCACACTCGCTCCAGCACGACTATTGCGATACCGACATCGATATGTCGCATGTGCCACCACAGTACCCTCATGCACAATGCTGTACGTGCATAGCTGCTCACCTGCGATAAACTGCTGAGCAATCCACGGTTGCTGCCTGGACAGCGTAGCAGGTGGAGGGGCATGATAAGAGTTCCATCTGCCTGAATTCGATGCATTCAAGCTGGGCGAAGCAGTAGAAGAAGTATGGATTCGCTTTACTTCTGGGTTTATTTTTGGGTTTATTTTTGGGTTTATTTTTGGGTTTATTTCTCGCTTTGTTCCTGATTTTCTCCCTGCTTCTACTTCTACTTCTGTTCCCGTTTCAGTCTCTGTTTCCGAGCCTGGCTCTGTTTTCAATCCAAATCTGTGTTGTGCTTCTGATTCTAATTCCAGTTCGGACGAACTCCCCATTTCACACTCTCGCTGAGCGTCTTTTGTAAGCTCTGCTTTCCCCGTCCCTCCAGTATATCCTTCCGGTGGTAACCACACCTGCGAGGCAAATCGCGAATACGCCGGTTTCAACACAATCGGTCTTCCGTCCTGCCAGGCTTGCAGCTGCGTCTGCCGCCATTGCTGTTCATTCTCCAGCAATACCGTATCCGGCACTAGCAGTCCGGCTGCACGTACCCGCTCAATAAAGGCTCCTTTGTGGTGCAGACGATGTAGCTGAGCCAGCGTTGGCGAGATGACCCGTACATGCTTCGATAAGCTCTCCAGCCCACCAGCAATATGAAAAATCTCCTCACAGGTCGGTAGCAGTAGATCAATCTGCTCGTGAGACACAATTCGCTCCAATTCTGTTAGAAAAGCACCCGGCTGCTGCCTTGGCGCAGGCACGCTATAGCAGCGTCGCACCGTATTGGAATACCGACAGAGCGGCTGCGGGAAGCTCTCCGCCACATACACCTTATGCCCGGCAGCATGCAGCAGTCGGCACCATTCCAGCGCTACAGGTGCACGACCGCCGGTGATCAGAATACGCAGCGCTCGCTGATCAGTAATCAAGCACCATGCCTCCCAGTGTCAGCCCTGCCGCTGTACCGATCAGTAGTAGCCGATCGCCACGCTGAATCCGTTTTTGCACAATCGCTTCATGTAAGCCCATCGGGATCGATGCTGCAATCGTATTGCCATGATTAGGCGTAATATTCATAAACTGCTGTTCGCCAATACCTAGCTTTCTCCGCAATACACGCATCGCCATCGCGCTCCCCTGATGCGGAATAACGAGCTGGAAATCCTTCATCGACGTATTCGCTCCGCTTAATAGCTCATCCATAAAATCAGGTAGCAACCGCGATGCCATTTTGAAAATACCTGTACCATCCATCTGGAACGTAAACGAACGCTCCGAGGGCTGTGATCGTTCTGGTGGGAAGCGTGTTCCGCCACCTGGAATTTCGGAATATCTGGCTCCACGACTGTATGTGTGAAGGGAAGTATGTATAATAGCTGATGCTTCATCCGGTTCAGCAGGCCCAATCACAACAGCCGCTGCTCCATCTCCAAATAAGATTGCACTCTCTTTGTGACTCCAATCCAGTCCAGCAGAAGCAACTTCTGTAGCGACCAGCAAAATATACCGATAGCGTCCAGCCGTGATCATATACGACATCGTGTCCAGTCCCACTAAAAAGCTCAGACAGGTCGCATCCATATCAAATACAGGCACGCCCGAATCCTGTGCACCAAGCGCCTGCTGAATAAAGGAAGCGGTGCTTGGTAGTGGCTGCTCCTTCGTTCCGCTTGTACATACAAGGCAGTCGATATCGGTAAATTCAAGCCCTGCCGCTTCTAATGCCATACGTGCCGCCGCAGCGCCCATCGACGATGCCGTCTCGCCTTCGCTCACATAATAACGCGTACCTACGCCACCTGCTTTGGCAGCCCAGCCCGGCTTTACACCCAGACGACGATCAACCTCTTCATCGGTTACCGCCATCGACGGCATGTATTTGCCCGTTCCTAAAATTTTCACCTTACGATATTGCATAGCTATCCCTCTAATCTGTAATGTACTGGTGTTCGATTCCGTGCTGGCGCCCCCTTTTGCATCCTATGCTCCAGCACGGCAGTGCTTTATTTTCCGAATACATTCTGCTCTACAGGTCGATTAATCATCATAACGACTACGTAATTCCTGCATCGTTTGCTGGATATCCTGCTCATCGATCACGCCATGGATCGAATGAAGCGGTGCAGGCTTGCCGCCATTCAGCAGCTTTTGCAGCTCCAGCATATAATCAGCCACCGATGGCACGCCAACCAGCTCATTTAGACCGCCCATCGTACCTGGACGCACAATCGGATAATTTTTATCCGCATCCTGTGGCCCGGTTGCCAGATCATAAAATCGCTTAATCTGTGCCGCCAGCTCTTCTCCATTGCCTTCAACAATCACAAACGCGGTGATCATATACGCCTTCGCCTGACGGCGCTGCGCAATCCCACAAAATTTACGACCATCGATACTAATATCATAATCGCCCGGACAAAAGGCTCCATCCACCTCACCTGTATGCACCTGCACACTCCACGGATGCACCGCCCGGCTGATCCATTCCGCCATAAAACGAAAATCGTCATGGATATTAATCCGTTGCTTCGGATTCGGTAGCATGATCGATAGATTTAAAACCCCCGGCTTTAGCGGTACAGCCGCTCCACCGGATGCACGCACTGCCACCGAGGTTCCCTCCTGACGAAACTGCTCCATCGCCTCGACCGCGCCGCTCAAACGTCGATCCCGCAATCCGATCGTCATCGCATCCTCATGTGTCCACATATGAATCACAGGCCGATGACCCTGCCCAACACGGCGGCACATCAGCTCTTCCCATGCCATCGGCTCCAAAATCGATACATCCCGACCGAACGTTGGTGTAAAATACCAGACCGCTTCCTCCAAAACCTCGGGAATAAACGACATGCCTTCCGCTTGTGGATACCCTTGATCTGCTTGCTCCATCGTCATCTTACCGCCTCCTGCCTTTTGCTCCTGCTTCGTCTGTATGGTGTTATTTACCACATGCATATTCATCCTGTATCATGCTGATGCTTACATTTCATTTACGTATCTGCATAAAAGAGAGGTATATCAAAATGATCATTTCTCAAATCATGTTATTATCCTTATTCAGTCTGTTTATTATACCAGTTTTTATGCGAATTTTTTGACAGGATATGCGGATGTCACTAGATCCAGCATACAGGAACTCTATAGCCAATATGAATTCAGCTAACATGGCGTGAACAGCCGATGAGCGTACATATTTTCGCATATACTTTTATGTAGTGATCTGGTACATTTTATATCATGAATATAGCATTATGAGCTTTACACCTAGTGAAACCGAATATAATGAATGGTTTTCTAACATGTTTAACAATAAAAAATACGCCTAATTAGATTGATCTTAGATTTCCTTAGTTTAATGTAAAATATACTTCCAATTAAGCTCCCATCAAATCATCGTACATTAATGTAATGGATACTACTCCGTCTAATTCCTCATATAGCATAAACAAACTGCTAGCATCATAAGCCATCTAGCACTACGCACCATTTAGCAAGATTAACTATCGAAATAGCAATACATTATGGGTCGATCCTTGCTTTCATGAATAGCCAAATCGTATATACCTTATAGATGCACTTTCAGGTACATGCAATCTCAAGCCTTGCAGTTTAAGCATTGTCTATCCATCGTTATGAACCGTCAAAGGAGTCGTTCTTGTATGAAGTCATTTCCTGTTGCCAATGAACAGATCGATTATCCAGCAGTCACCGAAGCGGCGCTCCAGCATGAAGCACAGGAGCAGCTCTGGCAGCCTCTGCGTCAGGCGATTCATGAACGAATCCTTCCCGGTGCAGTCGCTGTGATCAGCTATCGCGGACAGCTCTATCGTTATGCTGGTGGCTGGGCAACCGATACGCCAGCGCTTCGTCTTCCAGCTACGTTCGATACGATCTACGACTGCGCCTCATTAACCAAGGTCACGGTAACCTTACCACTCATTCTTATTCTTGCTCAGCAGGGTAGACTTTCCCTTGATGATCCAGCTTCCAACTATGTACCCGAGCTCCAGCATGGAGTACATGCGACGATCACGATTCGTCAGTTACTTGCCCATACCTCTGGCTTGCCTGCGATCGTCGATTGCTACAGTCATAGCTGGACAATGGAGGAAGCGATACAGCATATTGGCCAGCTGGAGCTACAGTCTGTGCCCGGCTCAGCGCGTGCTTATAGCGACACCGGCTTTATCCTGCTCGGCTGGCTATTTCAGCAGATTAGCGGAATGAGCCTGGATGAAGGCGTACAGAAGCTACTCTGGCAACCGCTGCATATGAATAACAGTATGTTCTGTCCACCTTCCTCACTTGTAGCGAATATAGCATCCACCGAGTACGATGCTGCACATGCCGATTGGCTACGCGGGATCGTGCATGATGAAAATGCACGTCAATTAGGTGGAATCGTTGGACATGCTGGTTTATTTGCCACAGCGAATGATCTGTTGCGCTATGGTCAAAGCTGGCTGACAGGCGTGAATGGCGATGACTGTGCATGGCTTGCTCCAGTACAACAGAGTATCAGGCTGCTCCGCTCTGCTATTCAGCGCCAAACGCCTGCATTGCCTCAGACTCACCGCGGTTTAGGCTGGGTGCTGGAGGGAGATGAAGCGGATGTATCCGGTGGCTTGTTATCCTCGACTGCCTTCGGTCATACCGGCTTTACGGGTACAAGTCTATACATTGATCCCGAGCTAGAGCTGGTGATGGTGCTGTTAACGAATCGCGTGCACTATGGCAGACAGCATTCAATTCAGCAGGTACGACGAGACTTTCATCGTACGATTGCCGCTTCTATTCGAGCGCATATGAAGTAGAGCCTGAATCACCGATCACCTGATCATTAGAGCCTGTACATTCAATTGCAGGTATTTCATCATAAAGGAGCCATGACTATGAACGGCGGATTGGTCCGTTTACGGGAAATTATTCAGACGATTACGCCGTCTGAGCGCAAGGTAGCCAGCTATATTTTGGAGCAGCCCCAGCGACTTGTCGGTATGTCGGTGGCACAGCTTGCCGAGCAAAGCGGTGGCAGTCAGGCAGCCGTCATTCGACTGTGCAAATCCGCTGGCTTCAAGGGCTATCAGGAGCTAATGCTCAAGGTGGCAGGTGATCTACAGGAGGAGCGCCAGCCTCAGGGAGGCTATCAGGAAATTCGACCGAATGATTCGATTGATCAGCTCATCGATAATATTTCAGCCAACAATATCCAATCGATCCGAGATACGATCAAGATTCTGGACTCCGAACAAGTGAAGCAGGCGATTGATGCCCTGATGGAGGCAAAACGTATTTTCTTCTTCGGCATCGGTGTCTCTAATCTGATCGCTACCGATGCGCAGCATAAGTTTTTGCGAATTAATCGTCCCTGCTTCGCCTTTACCGATGCAGACCTACAGCTTATCTCCTCCGTGATGCTCACACCGCAGGATGTTGTCGTGGGCATTTCGTATTCGGGACAGACCCCGGTTACGGCTGAATGTATGCGTCTGGCACGCGAAGCTGGAGCGTGTACAATCTCACTTACTCGGTATGGTAACACTCCGATCAGCATGCTAGCCGATATCGCGCTGCACACCTCATCGACGGAAAGTAACCTGCGCAGTGGTGCTACTTCCTCACGAATCGCACAGCTCAATGTGATTGATATCCTGTATCTGGGTATAGCGAGTCAGGATTATGAGCGTTCCCTGCAAGCACTGGATCGAACGCATAATGTGATCCGCCGTAGCAGAAGATAGCATCCCGTCGTTACCAGTTCTCCAGATAGCTCTCTTGCTGTGTATAAACCAAACAGAGCATACAAGCCGTCCGTATCCCATGCAGACCGCCTGTATGCTCTGTTTTATTTTATCTACTAGCTATGGGAGCGATGCTGATGCCCACGATACCCCTTATTCATACACGCCAAAGCGCTGAATAATCTCCTTAATCTTCGCCCGCACGATCAGATCGGAATTGTTGCGATTGTGCATAATCAGGCAAACCTGTCTAATAAAGTCTGTTTTCTGTTCTTCTGTCATCTTCTCCAGACTTTGATCGAGTAGTTCGCGAAATTCCATTGGCTTCCCCTCCGTATTTAAAGTTTTGTCTTCATCTCTGTCTACATTTGAAAACAAAATCAGCTTGATGATATCCAGCATGTTCAGCTTATTTAAAAATGCTGCTTGGTGAACAGTCTAATACAAGAAGGTGTATAGAAGCAACCGTATTCATCACATCAAGCTAGATTGTTTAAGCGATCGGGCTTATCTGTACGGGCACTATACAGGCAGGCACTATCCCTACTACTAACGAATTGTAATCGGCAAAAAGACGGCATCTCATATGAGATGCCGTCTTTTATCACGTTAATGATACCGTTCCGATTGTATCACTTCTGTTGCTAACTAATCATCTCGATTCCACACACAAAAACGACATAATTATGATGCTAACGCTGCCCAACCTGATGTTATGTATATAGGCTACAGGCAGTCATCCCTTCCGTTCATCCTTATCGTGCTCCAGTATATTATGATGGAGTCATTATAATATACTGTTATAACCAGCAACAGGAAACAGTATCAATTATTAAAATCAGGATAGACGCCGTTCCAGCAAATAATATGAATGATACCTACAAAAGGCTGCATATTGTTATGCGCATTTCCGCCACCTGCCGCACTTATAGCTAATGGACTAAACTGCACATTAGGCGTTGGAGTATACGCAGAAACGGAAACGGTTCTCGGACTGTTCGCCCACATTTTGGCATTAGGGTCCGCTCCATCCGCCACGTTTAACGATTGCGGGATATGTTGATGTGCAGGTATTTGAGACGTAGTCAGTGTCTCTGTTGCGGTACCGCCTGTACTTGCAAAATTATGGGCTGTCAGCCCTGCACCCTGTCCTCTATGAAGAGGTGCCTTGCCCGTCAGATCAGGCAACTTAAATGTTGATGGAGCTGTGCCTCCAAATTCGTTACCGATAACAGCATACAGTGCTTGATACTCGTTAACATTAAGCAACTGACCATTACACAATAACCAATCTTGCGGGGCGTACGTACCTGCAAATAAACGAATCTCACCAATATAAGGATCCATCGCTCCTACCTTCCTTTCATCCTGTAAAATATGTTCAAACGGTCACGGTCTTGAAGGATAGATCCCCGTAGTGGCAATACAATAACTGACTGTAAGATAAGGCTGCATATTGTTGTGCGCTGCACTGGCCCCTGTATTGCTAATGGCTGTCGTAGCCATCACCGCATTAGGAGGTGCAGTCGAATACGAATTGATCGCTCCTGTTGTTGCCATCACATTATTGGTAGCAATTTTCGCCGTTCCGGCAGCACTACTCGCACTTAATGTATGATTGTGCGCTGGCATTTCATTGGTGGTCAGCACATGAACGGCTTCTCCAGCCGATTGTCCCATATTGATTCCTCCGCCTGGCTGAACCGGAACACGTCCACGCAAATCGGGGACAGCAAAAGTAGTCCTTCCATCGCCACCGTACATATTTGTGATTAAAGAAAACAAAGCTTGATTCTCTCGAATTTGAAGAATTTGTCCATTACAAGCAATCCAACCTCTGGGAATGACACCAAAAGCAAATATCCGAATTTCACCTACAAATGGTTCTGCCATACAAGTCAACTCCGATCTAATAAATTATGAAGGCGAAGGATATATACCTTGCAATGCAATCATGTAAGTAATTGTCAAATACGGCATCATATTATTATGCGTACCGTTTCCGCCATTTGAAGATATACTTTGACTATTCATGCTTGCCGTTGTCGTCGTACTAGAGGCAGTTCCATACATATTGATCGTTGATGTTGCAGGTAATGTCGCATTCGTTGGAGTCGGTGTTGTCGCTGAGGTTTGACCACTCACTATACTTACATTGTGAGTATGAACTGGCAATTGGGCAGTTGTTAATTGGACATTCTCGCTTCCTCCGGTACTAGCAAGACCAAAGTTCGGGCCCGACGGTGTTAACGTACCATTATGAATCGCTAGTCTCCCTCGCAAATCCGGTAAAGCAAACGTATTGACGCCGTCTCCACCATATTGATTACCAATGAGTGCATATAAAACTTCATTCTGCGAAATCTGCAATACTGTCCCATCACAAAAAGCCCAGCCTTGAGGAACTTTCGTCCCTGCCACGCCTGTAAACATACGAATCTCACCAACGTATTGATCGCTCATCGTACAAACTCCCCTCTGTTCAGCTTATTCCACTTCAACTATGTGTAGCCCATCCGTTGCCTAACTGAATATATGAGCTTGGATACGCGCTTTATCGATGTTCGCAGCAACGTATTCAGCCTGCCTCTCCCCCTTTCCAGGCATCTGCTTATGGTCTTTGCCACTGCATCGTCACATAAGGTGGTGACGCTACCTGCTCGGTAAAACCTAGCTTGTGATACAGCTGTCTTGCCGGATTTTGCTCCGCCACCTGTAACGTAATCCGTAAGGCGTTCTGCTGTAATTGTTCCAATATAGACGTGCCATTCCCCTGATTTCGGAAGTGCGGTAATAACGCAATAAAAATAAGTCGAATGTGTTCTCCTTGGTGATCGGTAATGATGTATCCTGCCTGCCTGTCATTAATCTCAACAATCTGATGACGGGCCGTGGGGTATTGACTTTGATATGACATTTGCTGCGCGCGAAACTGCATATGGATTAGCATATTCAGCTGTTCTTCTGGCATACCCATCGGAATAAACTCTTCCATCCGTGTACTCTTGAACACCTCAAACAAAAAAACGTGATCCTGCTCTGTTACTTCTGTGAATACGAGCATAGGGTACCCCATTTCCCGTGATCCGATTTATGTATAGTACATGTATCGTTCCGTCTGTTCGAAATGGGATGCCATCTTCTACTTGGGACAGCACCCCACTTGTTGGCATAACCGCCAACACTCATTCAAACAGACTTACGGAACGTATACATGACCCTATCGATCATTAGTTACTCATCCATTTCTCCAACCCATCAGACGATACTTGATATTTATGAGAAAGGGAGGCTTCTTCAATATCGCCAAATGCCCAGTGTGCAGCAGCTACATCTTTCCATGTTGGTGTCGTTACACCTGTGAGTGGTCCGCGTTTGAGCAGACGATTCATCATCGTCACAAGCTCTGCACGAGTAACCCCTTCATTTGGACGGAATGTGCCATCAGCGTAGCCTTTCACGACACCCGTCTGTACGAGAATCGCAATATTCGATGCTGCCCAGTGACCTTTAACATCGCTAAAAGATGTAGTGGTCGAACCCGTTGAAGTCAGCTTCTGCCAGCGTACTGCCAGTGTGGCAAACTCCGCACGAGTCAATGGACGATTCGGTGCAAAACGATCTCCCGACACACCAAGCATAATTTGCTGTGCTTGCAGCTGGCGAATCGCATCAGCTGCCCAGTGTGTAGCTGGCACATCACTATAACGTGCCGCTATGGAAGTGACGGCTGTACTGCCGTTTGCTTGCATGACACGCCACAGCATCGCAGCCAGCTCTGCACGAGTTGTCGTTTGCGCAGGACGGAAAGTGTGATCTGGATATCCGTTAATGTAAGCGGTATGCTCACCTGTTGCTCCTGGCTGTACCGGTGTGGATGGCTGTGTCGGTGTCGACGGATTGCCTGGTGTTGGCGTTGGAGTCGGCGTTGGTGTTGTACTGCCACCGCCACCTCCGCCTCCACCACCACTGGAAGAACGTTTCGGTTCGATATGCAAAATAGTAAATGTACTGAACTTGCTAATGTCGATCGTAACACCTTCCACCTGACCGTTTGCTGTCATCTGTACGGTACCGTGTTGGAAGGCGATCTCCCCGTCACTATGCTGAATGTACACATACAATCCAGCCGCATAAGCTGCCTGCTGGGCTGGTGTTCCTGCTGGCAGATTCAGCTTCGATGCCGGGAATAGCAGCGTTGTATTATAGGAGTTATAGTTCGTTTCAATCGTCATCGGTGTGCCAACCTGCGTGACAGTGCCTGTAGATACCGCCTGCTTCACCATCGGATCATTTAGCGCCTGATTGGTCACCTGCGATAATTCACCTGCATCGCGAATCGGTACAAAGCGGAAGAACAGACTTTGTCCAGCCGCTTGTAGCTGGGACAATGTGTTTTTACTCAAAATGACCTGTGCAAATTCAGTATCCAGATTCAGATCAACTTTATTCGCAAGCGCATCATAGGAAGCGGCTGGTACATCAACCGTTACTTCGCTTGCCGGATCATTCGGCACATCGGTAACGACAACGCGCACTTTGTCTTCGTTGTTCGTCATCGCTGCTTGCAGTGCCGAATCCAATTGGGAAGCGCCAGCTACGACCTTATCGATCTTGTTTCCATCCGATAGCACTTTGCGCGTAATTGGCGTTTGCTCTACATCTGTACCGTTATCGCCGATACGAATCGGTACATTACGTGTGACTTCGGAGCTAACGATACTTATGCCCTGCGGCTTCACAATAACGAGGAACGTACGACTGAGCTGCGCGCCATTATGCTGGATCGTAGCCATCAAAATCACTGTAGCTTCTTCACTCGCAGGA
Organism: Paenibacillus hunanensis; assembly: GCF_014645615.1. Lineage (GTDB taxonomy): Bacteria > Bacillota > Bacilli > Paenibacillales > Paenibacillaceae > Saccharibacillus > Saccharibacillus hunanensis. The sequence goes on from NZ_BMMB01000005.1 coordinate 98,815, forward strand.
CGTATGACCGTACCGTTGCTACCAACGACCTGCGACTGATTGGAACTCCATGTAACAGCCAGTCCATCTTGCGTAGTCGGCAGGATCAGATCACGAGTCACAAATTCCCAAGAATCATTACCTGTGTAGCCGATTGCGAGATTGTTGAGTGCGTTCTTCACCTCAGCAAGCGCATCAGCACGGATCACGTTGACCGTATAGCTAGCAGAGGTCTGTCCATCCTGCGCGGTTACTTTCAGAGTGATCGTGTTTGTACCTACCTGTAGATTTGTGTTGTACATATTGGTGCTGCTATCGTAAGTTGCTCCTGTTACAGTTAATGTCGATAACGAATTGTACACATTGGCCTGTACAGAATATTGCTCCACATTGTTAGCAACGTTGACCGTATATTGTGTAATTGCCGGATTAAAAGTAGGTGTTACAGCGATTGGCGTACCTATTAATGATTGGAGACGTGCATCTTTATTAGGCTCACGCATCACCTGAATCGTATACGTTTTACGTGTTTGCCCATCGGCTGCCAGCACTTCGATAGTGATCGTATTGGTGCCGGTTTGCAGTTCGATCGATGCAGAAGCCTGTCCACTTTGAACGGTATTACCATTAATGCGAATCGTCGCATTGCTATCTTCCGCAGTCGGTGTGAACGTAATGCGATACACATCATTTTGTACAGAAGCCATGTAACTTGTCTGTGCTGGAGTAAAGATCGGGATCAATACGCCTTCCGACAATTGTACAGATGACAGATTAGCATTACTGGATAAGAAGTTCACATTAACAGTCTGGCTTAGCGTAATGTTCTCATTCAACACATTCGCTGTGTAGATCACATTTTCAGTCTTCGTATTCGTCACGACAAAGCTGGCTGCTCCATCCACATTCGTTGTCGTTTGTGCAGGCGTGATCAGCGAGCTGCCACTTCCTTGCTGTAGCTTCACATCATGACCTGCAATCACATTACCATTGGTGTCTTTGACGATGACGGTAATCGTTGCTGAATCTGAACCATTCGCCGCTACGCTAGCTTTAGATGCGCTGATCTGAGATGTTGCTGCGCTCGCAGCGCCCGGTGTAAATGTAACCGGCACCGGATGTAGCGTTAAGGTAACCGTACCTGCGATAGCGGTATACGTTACGTTTTCTGCCTTTGTACTCTTCACCGTAAAGGTAGCTACACCGCTGGCATCACTTGTTCCCTGTGTAGCTGTGATCGTCGAGCTGCCACTTCCTTGAGACAAAGTTACAGCTTTACCGCTAACGGCGTTGTTCTGACTATCGCGTAGCATTACCGTTACAGTGGCCGTGTCGGTATTATCTGCGGCTACCGTAGTCTTCGATACCGTTACATTCGATAGCGCTCCGTTTACTGCGCCTGGAGTAAAAGTGACTGTTTTCGTTGTATTGAGTGTTACATTATCCGTGGCATCTTTTGCCGTATACGTGACCGTCTCGGCTTTCATATTTGTTACGATAAATACAGCCTGACCGTCAGCATTCGTCGTCACATCGGTAGATGGTGAGATCGTCGAGCTGCCGCTTCCTTGCGAGAGGGTTACACTTTTACCACTGATCGGATTATTATTAGCATCCATCAGCGTGACTGTGACGGTACTGGCATCTGTTCCATCTGCTGATACGCTCGCTTTGGATACTTGAACGGTGGAAGCAAGCGCGCTAATTGCTCCAGCCTGGAACGTTATACTAGCTGTGTTGGCGATCGTCACGCCGCCTGCTGTCGCCGTATAGGTGACCGTCTCTGCTTTAGAACTTTTCACAGTAAATGTAGCCACACCACTGGCATTCGTTAAAGCTTGTATGGACGTGATTGTCGAGCTTCCTGACTGACTGATCGTCGCGAGTGTGCCACTAATCGGATTACCGTTCGCATCTTTCAATGTCACTGTAATCGTAGCATTGTCTGAATTGTCGGCATTCACATTCACTCTGGATACAGCGATCGACGATGCTGCTGCATTTACAGCACCCGCAGTAAACGTAACGGCGCCCGTCTGCGTAACGGTAATGCTGTCATCGGTGTCGGTCGCTGTATAGGTGACCGTCTCGGTCTTCGTATTACTGACAGTAAACACAGCCTGTCCGCTTGCATTGGTCGTGACTGCACCAGCTGGAGTAATCGTTGAACTGCCGCTTCCTTGCGATAAGGTTACATTTTTACCGCTGATCGGATTGTTATTACTATCTTTCAGCGTTACGGTTACACTGCTGCTATCGGTTCCGTCTGCTACGACGCTGTTTTTGGATACACTAACCGTCGATTGAGCAGCGGTGACGGCTCCCGGTTGGAACGTTACACTCGCCGTTGGGGTGATTGTCACATTATCTGCGGTTACAGATGCTGTGTACGTGACACTTTCCGCCTTCGTGCTTTTTACAGTAAATGTAGCCACACCACTTGGATTAGTAGTACCTTGAGCTGGAGTGATGGTCGAGCTGCCACTTCCCTGTGACAACGTCACGGTTTTATTACTCACCGCATTGTTATTGATATCTTTCAAAGTAACCGTAATGGTGGCACTATCCGTGTTGTTAGCGATAACATTCGCTTTGGATGCAGTGATCGTTGACGAATTTGCATTGGTCGTTCCAGCCTGAAAATTAACGTTTGCTGTCGCCGTTATAGTCACACCACTTGCAGTTGCTGTATAGGTAACAGCCTCTGCTTTGGTGCTCTTGACCGCAAAGGTAGCAACACCGCTAGCATCTGTCGTGCCTTGTGTTGCCGTAATTGTGGAGCCGCCGCTTCCTTGATTGAGCGTTACAGCCTGTGCACTGATCGGATTATTATTGGCATCTCTAAGGGTCACGCTGATCGTAGCACTATCCGTATTGTCAGCAACTACATTTGCTTTCGAAGCTGTTACTGTCGATGTGGAAGCACTGATGGCGCCCGGCTGGAAAGTTACATTTGCCGTTGCGCTAATCGTGACGCTATCAGCCGCTACAGAGGCGGTATAGGTTACTTGCTCTGCTTTAGTATTGGTTACTGTAAACGTGGCTACGCCACTTGCATCAGTTGTTTGCGAAGATGGGGAGATGGTCGAATTGCTTGCTCCTTTTCCAAGTGTGACAACTTTTCCATCCAGAACATTATTGTTTGCATCTTTGACTGTTACCGTGATTGTAGAGCTGGATGTTCCGTCAGCCGTTACAGTCGCTGGAGATGCTGTCACCGTTGATTTGAAAGCATCAGCAGGTGCACTGCTAACAACCTCTGTCAAAAATGGAGCCTGTGAATTTATTTCAAAGCGGTTATCGGCTCCAGGCTGACTTGAACTTTCCGGGCCTGTTATAAGAAACTGTACAACATTACCTGCTTTTGATTTCACTGCTGCATCTACATCAAATGTCAAATTTTCCCTCTTTGAGAGTGCATTTGAGATCTCAGTTGCATTTTTCGTATCCAACAACTTAAAATTCGAATCGCTGCGTAGTGCATTCATGGATGTTGGCCACAAAGGACTATTTATTTCGCCAGCAACTGGATTGAAGTTCGTAGAGCCTGTATACTGCCACACTTGTAAAATCGGTGGATACGTTGCATCGGCGGTATCACTGCTGCTCGCCAGTTTCAATGACAATACCGCTTTTTGTCCACTAGCTGGAAAGCCACTCGTCGGAATGCTATATTTGGCGAAGGCGTGCATCAAGCCTGTATTAGCGTTACTTCCACCTATTAATAGCAAACCACTCGTTATATCGTTGCCATCCGAGTAATCAGCATAGCCAGATTCAAAGTCATGCGTTCCTAATTTCCCACTCAGTCCATTAAACGATTGCGTATACTGGATATTTTGCGCTGCCGCATGCGAGGTATGCGCTAACGTTGGAAAAGTATTGATAATGAGCAATACACATAGCACCCTCATTAATGATACTTTCAACCACTTTTTCATCTTTTTCTACCCCTTTTAACTTCATATTATTTGATTTTAATACAAAAAATGGATGATAAAGGCACGAAATCATACACTTTATCATGTTGAGCAATCATACATAACAATTCTTTATGGAAAAAATATCGAGCAGGAGGGAAATCGTATACGTACAAGAGAAGAGTCATACCCACATTGCAGAAGAGAAGCTTCTGTGTATGTATGATGTATAGTGTAAGGAATTAGAATACTCTAAGCAGATGACTGAGTATCAACTGTGAAAGATAAGTGGAGATGAATACCATGATAAGATCTGCAAGAAACAACAAGCAACCATGTGATTATCTAGTTCCTTGTTCGTGCAACTCTACAGGAATATATTACTACTTCATTACGTATATTTACAATAAAAATTGTAATAATCACTGAACTATTTTAGCAAATAAGTAAAATATCAAAAAACAAACCTATTTCTTCTATCTGTGCTTTATTTTAATACGATTTGATCCACGGTCTTACAATGGATAACATGAGCTACATACTATACAAACTATGAGAGTGGCTCTAAATCCAGCTCACACAATGCCATTTGTTTTATATTGCTCTATAGTAAAAAAACAGACGACTGCCATAGCGGCAATCGCCTGTTTCTGGAATTTATAACCAAATCATGAAGCGATACCTTATTCCAGCATCGCTTAGTGACGTCCCCTTATACGGATATCTGCTTGCAACGGCATTCAGTGTATCCCTGCTTGGAACTAGTGATTCCGAATCAGTGACATAAATTCTGCACGAAGTGGAGCATCATGACGGAAACCGCCACGAACAGCAGACGTGATCGTTTTGCTACCTGGCTTTTTCACACCGCGTGCACACATGCACAGGTGCTCGCCTTCGACAACAACCATCACACCAGTTGGCTTGAGCACTTCATCCAGAATATCAGCGATCTCGGTCGTGATTCGCTCCTGCACCTGCAAACGACGTGTGATCGCTTCAACGAGACGTGCGAACTTGCTCAGACCGGCAATCTTCCCGCTCGGCACATATCCGATATGCACCTTACCGAAAAATGGAGCCATATGATGCTCACACTGACTGTAATAAACGATATCCTTGACGATCACCATCTCCTGATGATTCTCGTCAAAGGTAACGCCCAGCGCCTCACGCGGGTCCACGCTGTATCCGGCAAAAATCTCCTCGTACATACGTGTTACCCGTGCAGGTGTTTCTAGCAATCCTTCGCGCTCGGTATTTTCACCGATCAGCTTCAGGATTTCTTTCACATGGTATTCAATCTGGTCGCGATTTTCTCCGACCTTCACATTTGTATAATCCTTAATGCCAGCCATGCTGACCTCCTTCTACACTCAAGGCCTTCATGTACTGACGCCTGTCATGTGATTATCTTCTGCGCTTGCCACCGCGTCCCATTGGAGGCATTTGTGGCTTGGCGCTACCCTGTTGTCCAGGCTTGCCGCCACCATTTTTCATCATCTGCTGCGCCTGTTGCATTTGCTTGGCGTTCAGATTATATCCCATCTGTTTGGCCATCTTTTGCAGCATTTGCGGATCATTTTGCATTTTCTCCAACTGTTTGCGCAAATAGTAGGCACCGATAAAGAATCCCCCGACCAGACCGACGATCAGAGTTACAATCGGTATGACCCAATTCCACCACATCATAAAGCCACCCCTGTATATTCATTGTCATTCGTTCACGAAAAAGCGCATTCACGTACCATGCGATCATTAGCGTGAACAGGAATTATCATACCATTTTCAGACATGCACAAGCAAACATTTTCCTATGAAGTAGCGCGTAAGCTTTAGTTCATCACCGCTTCAATAAATACGGTCGTTGCGCTGGCAAGATCGATCTCCTTGATCTCGATCGCATCTCCACTCCCGTTAACGATTCGCACAACCGGACGCCCTGGCAAACCACGATGCTGACGCACCACAACACCGGATTCGCGTGTGGACAGACGAACTCCTGTACCATTCGGATAAATGGACACGATGCGATTAAACTCCACCAATAGCTCCCGATCCAGTGTCGTCTCGGACAGTGCCATCATCTCCTCACATGCTTCATGAGGCAATAACCCCTTACCGCCATGCTCCCTCGTTGTGATGAGATTATCATACGTGTTGGCAATCGCCACGATCCGCGCATAGCGATGAATCTCATCACCCGGCAAACCGCGCGGTTGCCCGCTTCCATCCAGACGCTCATGATGCTGTAGCGCAATATGAGCGATCATCAGATTGAACTCACGCCGCGATTTGAGCAGCTCGAAGCCACGCCACGTATGGTGCATCCTCGAACCAGGAATCTGATCCAGCATATCCGCGCCGCCCAGCTTCCCAATATCATGCAGCAGTGCGCCCACGCCAAGCTCCCATAGCTGATCACGATTCAGTCCGATATTCATGCCAATAATAGAACTGAGCAAGCATACATTCATCGCATGCACATAGGCTGCATTGTCCGCTGTCTTGATCTCAGTTAGCTGTACCTGTACCTCGCGTGAGCCAAGCACATCCTCCAGTAGCTGATCCACACTTTTCGAAATGCGCGAAGGGCTCCATTCCTTGCCCGAACGCAGCGCATCCAGTGTATCGCTCATTTCACTAATAATCTGCTGCTTGGTCGTCTCACTTAAAATCTCGACCAGCTCCACATCGTCATATTGCTCATCCTGCACATATAACATCGTGACGCCGATCCGATTCAGCGTGTTGACCATAAATACCGTAAGCTGCACCCCAGCAGACAGCAAAATCGTCCCATTCCCCGAATAAATTGATTTCCCTAGATATTGTCCTGTTTCCACATTGTCTATGCTTACGTACCTCATCTGCATCCCCCTTTGTACGCAATGACAAGATATGTGCAGTCTGCCTGCTATTTATTCATAGTATTACGTTACTCTCACAGAATTTCAACAAAAAGTAAAAAATAACAGGAACGGAGGAGCAAAGTCATGCTGCCACCATCACGTATACATCGAAGCTTCTATATGCACTGACCGACGACTTCATTTTGCTACTGGTAGATTTAGCAGATGCAGGTGTAATAATAGATGAACCTATCTCGGAAACTGGAAAGGATATGTGATCATGGCAGCACCGAATAAGAAAACGATCCGCTTTGACTGGCCGTACCATTTTGTCGCTCTGCCGCTATTGTTAATCACGCTGGTGCTCACGATTACGTATTGGATCAACGCGCTACGCAGTGGAGAGAATACACTGCTCGCCTGGCTGTTGCTCGTGCTGCTGCTATGCCTGTGCTTTGCGATTCCGCGTATTCGAGTGTATGCGACCAAGACGCAGGATCGGATTGTACGGATGGAGGAGCAGTTTCGATATTATCGTTTAACAGGAAAAGAAATGGATTCACGTGTGACACGAGAGCAGATTATCGCGCTGCGTAATGCGAGTGATGCGGAGCTGCCAGCATTGTGCGAGCGTGCAGTGAACGAGCAATTGTCAGGGAAAGATATTCATGCGGCGATCACGAACTGGCGGACGGATGATATGCGGATTTGAGTGGTATGGATAGATGGAATAGAAAAAAGGCAACCTCTGTTGGTGGGAGGTTGCCTTTTTTGGGTTTGGGGAAGATGAGTGTGGCATGGAGAGTGACTGGAATATCAGCGTTTAGATCGTGCTGGGATTTGATTTCAATCCACACTCTCGCACGGAGAGTGACTCACGAGAAATTACAGGTCGTGCGATTGGTTCCTATTTCAATCCACACTCTCGCACGGAGAGTGACCAAGTGCACTGGTGACAGGCAACTCAGTAGTTTGCATTTCAATCCACACTCTCGCACGGAGAGTGACGCGAATGCCACTGACAACTATGTGCTGGCATATACCATTTCAATCCACACTCTCGCACGGAGAGTGACATTCCGCAAGTCTTTCCTCTCTACTTTTCCTCACAATTTCAATCCACACTCTCGCACGGAGAGTGACGATTTACTAATGGAAGATGCGCGAATCAAAGTATCATTTCAATCCACACTCTCGCACGGAGAGTGACAACTACTACTAACACAATGACACTGACTCAACTGCTATTTCAATCCACACTCTCGCACGGAGAGTGACAGGCGGTCAGACAGGCGTTTGATCGTGCCTGCTTGATTTCAATCCACACTCTCGCACGGAGAGTGACCATACTTGTCACGGCTGATGGCACTGCCAGAGGTAGAGAGATTTCAATCCACACTCTCGCACGAAGAGTGACTGTACACCCTCTCAGCCCTTATCCCACAAGGAAAAAAACGACCAAAAGTGCGAACCTCATTTTTAGCCTACTCGAAAACATGCCAAAATACAACAAAAAACCCCGCAGCCCTTACAGGGCAAGAGGTGCGAACCTCCCAGGGTTTTCATGTGAGCTTGGGGTTCGCACTTATGTACCGCCTACATTCCCAAGCTCATTGCTCCACTTCACCATTCATCAAAACAACACCGGCTCCGTTTCCAGCCCACGCCAGCCTTCCAATCCAAGCAAATACTGCTTATTATCCAAGCCACCGCCGTACCCGACTAGCTGTCCATTCATCCCGATCACCCGATGACATGGCACAATGATCGATACCGGATTGCGGTTATTCGCTCCACCGACTGCACGTACCGCCGCCGGACTGCCGATCTTCTCAGCAATATGCTTATACGATACAGCTTCACCATACGGCACGCTACATAACGCTTCCCATACGCGCAGCTGAAATTCAGTTCCACGCATATCCAGCGGCAGATCGAACTCCTGCCGTTCACCTGCAAAATATTGCTTCAGCTGCATCGTTACGTCCGCTAGACGCTCAGAGGAATGCTCCAGCACATGCACACCATACCAGCGATTCGCCCATTCCGTTAGCCGCTCTGCTGCTTCCTCATAGCTTCTGAACTTAATATGACATAGTCCGCGCTCTGACTGTACCAGCGTTAACGTTCCGAGCGGAGTATTCAGCTCGTCGTAGTAGAGCTGTTCAGGCTTCGGCGACGATGTCAGTGTGAGTGCATTCTGATGTGACTCTATAGGAGCTGCATCAGAATGCACCTGAACTACATCCTCATGCTGCTCCACGAGCATAGCTGTATCTATATGCTCCCCCTGCTCCACTCCAGTCGATGCACCGCTACGCTCCACATCGCTCACATCAGCCACCTCCATCTCACGATTCACCCTACTCGCATCCACACTATCACTGAACCTCGACTTCCTGCTCATTGCGCTGTTCCTCCTCCAGGATATGCTGTGCTGTTAGTAGTCGCTCAATCACTTCATGCTCCTGCTCGCGTGCCAGCCCTGCCTGAACAGCTTCCAGCGCTTCGGCCCCACCAATTCGGCTCAGCGCCCATGCAATCGTGCCGCGAATGACGGGACGTACATCCTTGATCAGCATCTCGCGTAGCTTAGGTACTGCACTTTTATCCTTAAAGTTCCCCAATGCGATAATCGCATTGCGCTGAATCGGGTTTTTACCGCGCCATGCAGCGGATGTACTGCCGAACTCCTGCTTGAACTCCTTATTACTCAACTCTAGAATCGGCAGCAGTAGCGGCTTTGCCTTTTCTGGATCAGGCTTGAGCTCCTCCTGATGATTCCAGCTTTTGCCCTTGTTTTTTGGGCAAACAATCTGGCATGTATCACAGCCGTATAAGCGGTTACCGATTTTTCGCATATGCTCATCCGACAGCATCCCCTTGGTCTGTGTTAGAAAAGAAACGCATATCTGTGCATTAAGCTGCCCCGGATTCACAAGTGCTCCGGTTGGACAGGCATCGATACATTTCGTACATGTGCCACAATCCTCGGTCACTGGCGTATCCGGTGCAAAAGGAATATCTGTGATCATATCCCCCAGGAATATCCACGAGCCGAGCTTAGGCGAGATGATCGCACAGTTATGCCCGTAAAAGCCAATCCCTGCACGATGCGCCACTGCACGGTCGGACAACGCCCCCGTATCGACCATACTTTCGATGCGCGCTTCGGGCACACGCTCACGAATAAAGTCCTCCAGACGCTGCATCCGATCACGCAGCACGGTATGATAATCCAGCCCCCATGCCGAGCGTGCCATAATGCCGCGATACTCGCCGGGTGCAGACTTCGGCGGATTTTCCATTTTGGAATGATACGTGACCGCGATAGCAATGATCGAGCGCGCCCCACCTAATGTGAGTGAAGGATCGATCCGTTTATCCAGATCCGGCTCCTCAAAGCCCGATTCATAGCCCTTACGCCGATTCTCCTCCAGTACCTCACGCAAATATAAAAAAGGATCGGCTGTCGTAAATCCGATATCGTCAATACCGAGCGCTGGCCCTGCCTCTTTGATCTCCTGCTTCAACCAATCCCAGCGCTGCTGCTCCGCTGTAGCGGCTGATTCTCCTTGCCGTGTCACCTTACGCCCCCCTTACTTTGTTTCGATAATAATGTGTAGCTATTTAATGATCTGTAGCTCATTCGTACTCAGTTCGCACCTACGTATCTATAGATAAGCTCGTATCGTATAACGCTATACTCGCTATATTTCCATCATGAATAATTGTCTTTCTACTATAGTATACCGTTAAAATAGAAAAACACATCCGTTTCCCCGAATACTACCGGAAAACAAAATGTGTCCCATCAACAACGTATACGCTTGGATCGTAGCGACTCCGACCATGCAGCACATCCAGAAGTTATCTGAATCAAGCTACCTGATGCCACAATGTCCGGCAGCACCGTTATCCATTACGGATAGCGGGCCGCTCGTGCAAGCGTGTATATTTAAACGATTAAAACAAGTATGGTCTCTAATCTGTTATGGTGCATTTTCTCTCTATACCTAAGCCTTCATCACCCTGTACAGATATTAGCTACCAACGATGCTCAGCTTTTCGTAAGTGCGAAGCACTTTGCTCTCATCATAACCAAGTGCTGCATAGAGCGGCATAACCGCTTCATTGTGCTCATCACCTGCGACCATGATGCCACTTACATTACGCTGTTGGAAGCGTTTCTCCATTGAAGTGATCAATGCTTTGCCGATGCCACGGCCTCTCAGATCCGGATGAACAGCAATACGGTAGTAACAACCGAAATTGCGATCAATCGTACCAATTAACAAGCCAATAATCTCTTCTCCCTGCTCCGCAACAATAATTAACTCGGAATCCCAGGACAATTGTCTGGCAAAAGGGCCCATCGTGTGTTCGTAACACTCTTCGGACAAAGCTACTTTCAGCAGCTCCTTGACAAGGTGCAAATCACTCAGCTTAAAGGAACGAATATTCATCAGCCAAACTCCCTTTTCATCAGCTTAATCAAACCATGTTTCTACCACTCATACCCCTACTACATACCGCATGAGACAAGCACAAAAAAAGAAGGACATCTGCGTATACAAGCCATAAGCCCTACATCAACAATTGTGTAAACTGCCGTCCCGCATTGCCCCATCAAAAAAGCAATAGAACAATCACATATCGCGCAATATAATCTCAGTGTTAATTAAACCATAAGTTTCTGAACATTACATCCATTTTCTGATGAAAGCGCTTTATAAATGGATGTTTCATCCAATTTTCATTAAAGTGCTTCTCAAACTTTCATATCCACGATAAAACAAACACTTTCACCTATGAATATAAAGTTAAAATTATAATTATTCCTCTAAAAATCATTATCTTAATATGAAATAATATTGGCGACAAAGACGATTATATCACTACTCCGAGCATGTCACTATACTTTTTATCATAATGAACTCAGGATTTATTTTTACATAAAATGCCATGAGTAGTCTGTTTTTAAAAGGGGATTACGATCCGTTTACAATATTAGGGACTTCATTTTACCCATTCTAACAACGTTCGTAAGTTGTTGTGCAACTATTCACACCTTGTTCACATTACGAACATACGATCCACATTACACTGGTCAATTGATGAATAAAAACTCACTCTACTCAAAAAAATTTTTACGCTCAGCCCTCATGGGATGGACTTTCTAAACACAAATGTTGATTTAGTCCAAAATATGCGGTTTAATAGATAGGGTAAGATGTTTATCTACATATGGAGTGGACACCATCAACGTTCGCTTCAAATCCAAATCTCAGGAGGTATTTTACGATGGCATTCGAATTACCAGCATTACCGTACCCTAACAACGCTCTGGAACCACACATCGACGAACAAACGATGATGATTCACCACGATCGTCACCATAACACATACGTAACCAATTTGAATAACGCTCTGGAAAGCGCTCCTGAACTGCAAGGCAAAAGCCTGGAAGAGCTGATCTCCGACCTGAACAGCGTACCTGAAAGCATCCGTACAGCTGTACGCAACAATGGTGGTGGTCACCACAACCACAGTCTGTTCTGGGAAGTTATCGGCCCTGACGCTGGTGGCGCTCCAACTGGCGAACTGGCTGCTGCAATCGACAGCGAGCTGGGCGGCTTCGACAAATTCAAAGAAGACTTCGCAAAAGCAGCAACAACACGCTTTGGTAGCGGTTGGGCATGGCTTGTTGTGGACAAAGACGGTAAACTGGCTGTAACTAGCACACCTAACCAGGACAGCCCGATCATGGACGGTCAAACTCCACTGCTCGGTCTGGACGTATGGGAGCATGCTTACTACCTGAAATATCAAAACAAACGCCCTGATTACATCGGTGCTTTCTGGAACGTTGTAAACTGGGATGCTGTAAACGCTCGTTACACTGCTGCGAAGTAAGATCGCTGATTCCCTTCTTGCTTACCGCATGCGGTAATATAGAAAACACCAGTACCTTGTAGGTACTGGTGTTTTTTGTTGATACTAGGTTTTTTGTCGCTAATGTATCGTGGATGAGCCACATGAAGCATTGAATATCAGTCCATGTTACCTGCATCACCAACAATATCGAGAGTTGATATCATGTCATCCCTCTATTTATCCTAGCGGGGCAATAGGGTGACATCCTCCGGCAGCTCCACCATGTACAGATTACCGTATCCACTACGATCACTGCTGAAAAATAGCCTGCGTCCATCGTCACTCAGACGTGGATGCGCATGAAGCTTTTGCGAATGGAAGCTACACCGTAGTTCACAGATGGTGAAAGGTCCCTCATAGTCCTTCTCATACCCATGCTGCTCCTGCTCGGAAGAACCGGATACAGTCGAATGCGCCTTTACCGTAGAACCTTCAGATGCAGCAACCGAATGACGTTCATCGGATGGAGCTACTCCATGCTCGTCCTCAGAATGAGAAGAAGGCAGATCAGATAACCCTTCACCAGCCAGCTTCCGCTGCCATACAGTCAGTACGTCCACATCTCCTTGCCCATCTGCAACGACGAGCTGTTCATTTTGATATAGATGCCATGTTGCAAACGGCATCTCCTGTTCCTCCATACCCGTATTATCATATCGAATCCGTCCGAAAAAATGACTTCCATCCTCGCGCAGCCCATGATACCCGATATACTCCCCATCCGGTAAAAAGCACTCATGCCCTACAGCTTCTCCTGCTGTTAACCGCTCCCGAATCGCCCAGACGCGCCCATCTCGCAGATCGATCCCCCATATACGCTGATCCACCAGATGCCACGGGCCTTCATGGCAAAAGGTCGCCAGCCACGGCAAACGCGGCGAAGCATTGATATGGGTAATAAAATGCTGCTCACGATACAACTCGCGTGCGTTTCCGGTTTTCAGGTCAATTTGCATGATGCAGCTGAGCGGCTTCGCCTCCATCCATTCCTGATGCCCGACATAGCCATTGCCCAGATCGGTATCGATACGATTGGACAGATCCTCACACACGCAGACCAGAATACTTTGCCCATCTGCTGTACAGGTTACATTGCTCAGCACCTGCCCCTTCGGACAGCGAAACTTGATCCGTTCGCGAAAATTCGTCAGGTGTAGCGCGCGAATCACACTGCCATCGGATACGATCGCATATTGCTCATCCGGTGTGAGCGCCACATCCAGATCATCATTGCCTGTGTAGGTCGTCAGCTGTGTCATCTCGCCCGTCTCCAGCTGAATCGAGAACAGATTCGCGCTATTATCTCGATCGGAAATGAACAACAGACGCTTGCCCCCATCATACAGGCTATTCTCTGTAAAATAAGGCAGACGACTATGCCCGCGATAATCGGTCAATTGATGAACGGTCAAACCGGTATAGCGATCCGCATACGTTTTCCATTCTGCTGCCCATATCGTTCCTTTTACCATTGCAATCGTTCTGGACATGGCTGCTTCCTCCCGAGATCAAATGAATCGGTATCGCTGCTTATGACGCTATTAGACAATTACTAGACATCTACTATGAAGCTGTACACCTGTTCCCGTTTAAGATTGCCGTGAAGACATACGATTCAAAAATGGCAGTTGGAGACTCGTCATTAGAGATTGAGCGTGTACTCATCATGATGGCAATAGCTATCGTTGAACGCGCCAATATTAACGTTTAATTCCGAAATACTGCTGTAAAATTTTCAAAAATAGATTCGGAAATGCGTACTTCTCCATATCCTCGGCATTGATCCAGCGATAATCATAAGCAAAAGCTTCACCCAGCAAAGTACCCGGCACAGCCGCATACGTCTCTGGCTGCTCAGCAACCTGCTCCAGCGGCTCCAATGTATCTGCAACCGCACTGGAGGCGAGTTGCTGACGAATACGTGTCATCGCTTCCGGTGTCGCTCCGCTCAGATGCAGATCGAGTGTGCCCTGTACAGTCGCCTCCTGCTCGTTCTCAGAGGCAACTTGAGAAGCATCCACTTTAGAGTTCGTTCTATCACCAGCTATACGCTCATCTGGCTTGCCAGCGGTAGAAATGAAAGCCGCTGATCCCGTATTGGCGAGACTCGATGGATCGCTACCGCTGCTTGCTAACGCTTCAGCCACTGCCGCCTGCTGATCCTGTCCAGCTTCCGTGCAGCGGAATACACGCATATACCACTGGATATGGCTAAACGTATGCTCGGCACTCATCCATTCTAGCTGTGGACGGACATCTACGCCTTCATTTTCCAGCACCTGACGTAGACGATCCATCGCTGCGGTCTCAGACAGATCTGCACCAGCGCCTGCTTTTTTCGCATCCGATGCCAGCACATGCGGCAGCTCCCACATCCTTGCAAGCAGTCCAGTGGCTGGACGCTGACGAATAAGCACCTTGCCTGCATGCTCTCCCTGACCCTCGATGACCGCCATCAGGCGATGCTCTGGACGAGGAGGCTTGGCTTTTGTTTTGATCGGAAGCTGCTCCTCCATGCCGCTCATACGTCCTTCGCAATGCTTCATCACCGGACAGGTGAGGCAATGCGGTGACTTTGGTGTGCAGACCAGCGCACCAAGCTCCATCAGCGCCTGATTAAAATCCGATGCGCGTCCAGTCGGAATCAGCTCACCTGCCAGCTTTTCCATTTTGACGCGGGTAGAATTTTTGGCGATATCATCGCTCAGGCAAAAGTAGCGTGACAGCACGCGCATGACGTTACCGTCTACTGCTGGAACCGGAACGTTGTAGGCGATGCTGAGTACAGCACCTGCGGTGTAGGGGCCAATACCTTTGAGTGCAGAAATTTCATCTGGTGTATCCGGTACGATGCCGTCGTGACGCTCTACAACCTGCTTGGCGGCTGCCTGAATATTGCGGGCGCGTGAGTAGTAGCCCAGCCCTTCCCAGTGCTTCAGTACGTCTTCCTCTGGCGCTTCGGCAAGCGATTCAACGGTTGGAAAGCGCTCGGTAAAGCGTAAAAAGTAAGGAATGACGGTATCGACTCTCGTTTGCTGTAGCATAATCTCAGAGATCCAGATGTGATATGGATTGCGGCTGCGTCTCCACGGCAGATCGCGCTTATGCTCGTCGTACCATGCCAGCAGCTCGCGGCTGAAATAGCGTTTGGCTTCTTGCTCGTTGGTCATGTTGTTGGACATTATACAGCTCCTTCTTCATGCACCCCATCTGTGCATGTCGTTCTTTTATGATTGGTTTGGTGTGCAATAGAGTGGCACCACTCCGGCAAGGAATAAGGGAACCGACTCGGGTGGAGCCGCGGGAATCTTTTGGATTAGGAAGGAATGAAGATTCCCGCCCCTCGGAAAGGGTAAGATATTTTGCTTTCGCAAAAATCACTCTTCATTGAACCTCGTGTTAGAAAAGCACTAACACGGTAAGCCGTCCTTTTCCCTTATTTCCTTGCCTCCGTTCCGTACGTATTGCAGCATGATTTAAAAGCAATAGAACACATCAGCAAATCGGTACATATACGCCTAAATACGGTATGAAGCAAGCAATAGGATTGCAGTGTTTAGCCTTATGTTCCGACTTGCTAATCGGGTCTTTCCGTTGTGGCAGTTAGCTGCTTTGTGTTGGTGTTGTTTTTAACTTGTATCTACTTTTCATTTGTGAGTATGCCTATCGGCGTCTTATCTGTATTTTCTTCCTACAATTTTAATGCCTACTTTCCCTTCCAACTCACAGCAGATCGCCCTTATCCAGTCGTTCGACTATGGCGAAGGCGGATGCCATGTGGGGCTGGTGGGAGATGCTGAGGTGGATGCGGTAGGCGCTGTGATCGTCTTCCAAGCCCAGGCGTTGCCAGGCAGCCCCGGAGAGGGTGACGTTCGGTTTGCCCAGTGGATCTGGTAAAATCTCGATATCTTCAAATCCGATCACTTTGCCGATGCCGCAGCCGAAGGCTTTGGTGATGGCTTCTTTGGCGGCAAAGCGGCCGGATACAAATTCGGATTGACGTGACCCTCGATGATGAGCCACTTCTAGCTCGGCTGTGGTTAGCACGCGTGCCATGAATCGTTCTCCATGTGGACGCTCCAGAATTGCGACTACACGCTCGATTTCCAGCACGTCATGCCCTATTCCATAGATCAATATGCTACCTCCCGATCTGTGTGTATCTCTGCTTACGCATATGATCTATTGTACCAAATTCTTTGCTCTCAATCTGCCGCCGATGCAGATGACTTCGCGTAAGCATGAACATGATTTCGTACGATGGTGAAGAGACGTGATTGAAGCGCATAAAAAAGCGACTACAACCATAGGATGGATTGTAGTCGCTTGGTTCACTTTTTAAAAGCCATAGATGGCATGCTTTGCACCTCTTACGCTAGGGCAACAACATCGCTATCTGACCAGCTATTAAATACCTGGAATCGGATCGCGCTTGTGAGCGGTGCGCTTGTAGTAGCTTTCCAGACGCTCGGCTACTTCTGGCGCCACTTCTTTGCCTTCCAGATAATCGCAGTTATCGGCATAGGTGATGCCTAGCTCAGCTTCGTCGGTCTGATTTTCCCACAGACCCGCAGATGGAGCTTTATCCAGTATGGATTGCGGCACGCTCAGGTGGGAAGCTAGCTCGCGCACCTGACGCTTATCCAGCGTGCTCAGTGGCGTAATATCGACTGCACCGTCGCCATATTTGGTAAAGAAGCCTGTGATCGCCTCGGAGGCGTGGTCTGTACCGACAACAAGCAGATTGAGCGAGTTCGCAATGGCATACTGAACGACCATACGCGTTCTTGCTTTGATATTGCCTTTCGCTTGTGGGCTGATTGCTTCTTGCTCCAGATGTGGCATTACGCTGTTCACGGTTTCTTCGATCGCGTCGACGGCTTTGTGCACATTCGTTTCTACTTTGTATTTCAGGTTGAACGCTTCGGCTACCGCGTAGCTATCGTCGATATCTGCCTGTGTGCTGTATGGCTGGAATACGCCAACCGTTTTGTACTCAGTACCCTTTTCCTCGGTCAGCTCATCGGTTGCCTGCTTGCACAGCCCTGTCGCTACTGCGCTATCAATCCCGCCGCTGATTGCGATCAGCAAGCCCTGAGAACCGGACTTCTCGATATATGATTTCAGAAAATCCACCCGTTTGCGAACTTCTGCTTCCGGATCAATCGTAGGCTTTACTTTCAGATCATCAATAATTTGCTGCTGCATACTCATAACTGTTATCCACTCCTTCTGCTGTTCTGAACGTTTCTCTTTATATATACCCACAAACAAGTGAATCCTGCAACATCACATGATGTGATAGTTGCAGGATTCAGGGGCTTACTTCTCAATTACAGGCAGTACTTTTCGAAAGCATCATTCAGCGCAATGGAGATATCCTCTGCGGAATTGTTCTCGATCTGGTGACGCTCGATAAAATGAACCAGCTCGCCGTCTTTCATCAGAGCGATCGATGGGGAAGATGGTGGGAACGGTGCAAAATATTCGCGCGCCTTTGCTGTTGCTTCTTTATCCTGACCTGCAAATACTGTATACAGATTGTCAGGCTTCACATCGCTTTGCAGTGCATGAGCCACACCTGGACGGCATTGACCAGCTGCACAGCCACACACGGAGTTGATTACGATCAGTGTTGTACCTTTCGCGTTCTCCAGTGTTTCCTCTACTTCTTCCGGTGTACGCAGCTCTTGAATACCGATGCTAGTCAGCTCGTCACGCATAGGTTGTACCATATCTCGCATATATTGATCAAATGACATTGACATTGAAGTTCACTCCTTACTTTTAATAAGCATTACCTCTATTATACACAGGTTCAGCCATAATACCACCGCCGAAGAGCCGATTTCCAATAAAAAACCGCCTTAATCCTCGTCTTCCTCCGTTAAGCTTTCCGTTTCCTCATTCGTACTCATTTGTTCAAAAATGACCGAAAAGGTCGTTCCCTTTCCTTCCACCGAATCCACGACAATTCGTCCATGATGCCGCTCGGCAATACTCAGACAGAGTGATAAGCCCAGACCTGTGCCTTTGGACTTGGTCGTATAAAAGGGCTCGAACAGCTTGTCCAGACGATCTGCTGGAATACCCGGCCCTGTATCGCCAATGCGCATTACAACCTCACCATCCACCAGATCGGTTTCGATCCGCAGCTCACCCCGATCATCCATCGCTTCCATCCCGTTACGCGCTAGATTCAAGATCAGCTGCTTAATCTCTCTGGAGTTCATCGCGATTCGTGGTAGCTGCTCATACGCATAGAATGCAATAGACTGTCCGCGTAGATTCGCATCTGCCCACATGAGCGGCAGCAGCTCTCGAATGACCGTATTCAGATCGCCAGCTTCCTTTTCGATAACTCGATTCTGCGCGAGCGACAGAAAGTCATTAATAATACTATTCGCACGATCCAGCTCCTCCATCACGATCATATAATAATGATCGAGCGTAGCTGGACTTTTCTCTTTCATGAGTTGCAGGAAGCCACGCACCACAGCCATCGGGTTACGAATCTCGTGCGTAATGCTCGCTGCCATCTTACCAACCAGACTGAGCTGCTCGACATGGCTCAATTCACTGCGCAGATTCTCGATCTCCGTCACATCCTGACCGACGATAACGAATCCGGTTAGCTGCTCCCCCGGCTCATACCATAGAGGCGCAACATTCATATATAATACAGCATGATCTAGCCGTAAAATCTCACTTTCATTGGCATGGCTTTGCCTGGAGCGCTCGATCATATGAATCGTCCCTGCCAGACCCTCTGTCATCTGTGGCTCCTCTACCTCGAACAAGCATATTTCATGGATTCGCTCCCGTGTAGCATGCGGGAATGCTCTGCGCAATTGCACCAATGCCGCATCGTTGATGGCGGTAATGCATCCGTTTGCATCAATAGATGTGATCATCATCGGGGCGACGTTCATAAGCTGACGTAGCTTTTCCGCTTCCAGAATGACACGATTGGATAACTCCATCATCTGCTGACTCACCTGCTTACGCTCGATCACACGCTCAATCGCCTGCACGCAGTAGTCACCGACGATCACACCGGAAGCAATAATGAGACCGATCAATATCAACAGCGAGCTATCCATCTGCTGAAGCCGCTGCTCTATAAATAGCACCACGATTCCAAATAGTGATCCTGTTAGGATGAGCAGCAGCGCAATCATTCGCTTGATCCGCAGCGAAGAACGCTGGAATAACGGCGCACAAAGACCTGCTACCGGATACAATAACAGCCCGGTTTGAATAAGGAGATCGCTTACATGATGCTCCGCACTAATTAACCAGTACATCGCCACACTTAATATAAATAGTATCAGTCCACGCTTTGCGCCTATATAAAGTACGCCAACCATCAATGAGACAGCACCTAACGAAATCTGGATATCCACCGCGCTATAGATCGTCAATAGCCAGCCAATCACAATACTACAGGCAAAAGCAATTAACAGCACCGGGGCATAGCCACGCCATTTCAGACGGATATCCTGAACAGCATCATCACCACTACGTTCTACAACAGCCGAGAAAATAAATACAGAGGAGCCTACAGTCAGCATTTGCAGCAGGATTTCCTTGACGGCAATAATAATGGTGCGCCCCTCCTTTAGTGTCTGTCCTATTTCGATTAAAGCATAGCCTGCTTTTCATTACAATATATAGTAGCTTCTACTATTATTTTGAATTCATTATTTGATTCAATTGTTATTTAGTTGTTACTGATTAGTATAGATCATTTTGTTGGTTAGTATTCAATCATTATCGCGAATATTCAACATAATTTTTCAGTAAAATGCAAACCAGACACTGACGCTCTCATGTTCATGGTATACTATAGAGATAGCTTCATATTATGTATATAAAGGAACGATTACGTTTGAAATACGATATTATTGTGATCGGCGGCGGTTCTGCTGGTTTGATGGCAAGTGTGGCTGCCAGTGAGAACGGCGCACGCGTACTGCTTGTGGACAAAGGTAACAAGCTGGGACGGAAGCTGGGCATCTCCGGTGGTGGACGCTGTAATGTAACCAATGCGAAGGAAATTGACGAATTAATCAAATACATTCCGGGTAACGGACGCTTTTTGTACAGTGCGCTGGCGAATTTTAGCAATCTGGATATTATGCGCTTTTTTGAGGATATGGGTATTGCACTAAAGGAAGAGGATAATGGGCGCATGTTCCCGGTATCGGATAAAGCGAAGACGGTTGTTGATGCGCTGGTAAGTCGAGTACGTGCGCAGGGTGTAGAGATTCGAGTAAACAGCCCGGTCGCTGAGGTGCTGTACGAGGATGGAGCGGTCGCAGGTGTGCGTCTACGTTCCGGTGAACGTCTGCGCAGCAAAGCGGTCATTATCGCTGTCGGCGGCAAGTCTGTACCACAAACTGGCTCTGAGGGCGATGGATATCCGTGGGCAGAGCAAGCCGGGCATACGATTACCGAGCTATATCCGACCGAGGTGCCGCTCACCTCGCCCGAAGCATTTATTCAAAGCAAGGAGCTACAGGGGCTGTCCCTGCGCGATGTCACCCTGACCGTCTGGAATCCGAAGGGCAAAAAGCTGATCATGCACGAGGGCGATATGCTGTTCACGCACTTTGGAATCTCTGGCCCAGCGGCTCTGCGTTGCAGCCAGTACGTTGTTAAAGCGCTGAAAAAGTTCCCGGTCACCTCGGTACAGCTTACCATCGATCTGCTGCCTGATCGCAGCACAGACGATGTGTATCGCGAGACACTACAGCTCGCCGAGCAGGAATCTCGTAAAGCGGTCAAAAATGTGCTCAAAGGCTATGTGCCGGAGCGACTCATTCCGCTACTTCTACAAAAATCAGGTATTTCCGGTGATATCACCTACGATCATATTCCGAAGCAGCAATGGATGGAGCTGGCTCGCCTGATCAAGGCATTTCCGGTAGCCATTCACGGTACACTGTCGATCAAGGAAGCCTTTGTTACAGGTGGTGGCGTGAACCTGAAAGAAATTCATCCGCAAACGATGGAATCGAAGATGATGCCAGGGCTGTATTTCTGCGGTGAGGTGCTGGACATTCACGGCTATACCGGTGGTTATAATATTACCGCTGCGTTTACGACCGGTCATGCGGCAGGTCGGAGTGCTGCGGAGGCTGTACAAGTGCTGGTGTAATGCACCATAACGACAATTCCGATTATCTTTTAAATTGAGTATAAAATAAACGACCTCCTGCATCGTGGAATGATGCTCAGGAGGTCGTTTTGTTTGTTCAGCTCTAATAACTATCATTCGATATGATCTCACCCATCATGTGTACATAAAGCGGGTCGTAGTCATTCTACTCCACCTTCACCGAGCGATGCGCAGCACGCTCTGGCTGCTCCACTTCATCCAGATACCGGCGTAGCTTCTCCGTATCATCCGTCTGAATCATCGTAAAGCCCTGCTGCAAATGAGCCTGCCAGTTCGCTTCCGCATCACCTAGCTCAGATTGACCTGCACACAATGAATCCCACATCGTGTTCACCCACAGGCGGCAATTATGCTGACGAATAGTACGCAGCACCTCGGGCGCAACCAGCGGGCTATCCTCTCGTTCAAAACAGATTTCCACCGCCTGTGGCTTCACATAGCGGCAGAAGTCATCCATCTGTGCGGCATGCTGCTCATTCGTACTATCTAAAACGTGCATATATAACGGCTTTTCCCCCACTCGGTGGATAAAACGATGGATCTCCTCAGGCTCTGCGGTGCTTTTGAACAGTGTTTGCTGCACGGTTCCGGTTCGCTCCAGAATCGGATAAATCTCCTCACGCCATGCCCAGCATTTATCCAGGTTAATCATCACCTTATTGCGCACAAGGATCATCACCTCTTCCAGCGTTGGAATGGTGTAGTTCGTCAGCAGCTTCGCCGAGCCGCCCTGATATTGACGTAGCCGCAACTCACGTAGCTCAGCAAGCGTCATCTCCGCAATCGTTCCACTGCCATTCGTCATGCGATCCACTGTCTCGTCATGCATCAGTACAAATGCACCATCGCGTGTCTGCTGTACATCGATTTCGATTAGATCCGCGTGTGCGACGATGGAATACTGAATCGCCGCCAGTGAATTTTCTGGCGCGTGTCTCCAGTCGCCACGATGGGCTGCAATCATGACACGTCCATCTGGATTATGGAAGCTGGATACAATCTCGTTATAGCCTGTCCGACCTGGTTCATGTTCTGTTGTCAGGAAGTCATCTCTCATTGGCGTTATCTCCAGTTCGTTATTTCCGGTCGCTGCCGGTAGCCTCGAATGCTTGTTATCCACTTTAACGTGTCAACATTAACGGGATTGGATATTTGTGCAATTTTTACGTAAACGTTTTGTAAACGCATCGATAAGTTACCAACATCCTATACACAAATTAGTACCAGATATTAAGTGCTTACGCACAAGTTATTAACAAGTTATACACAGCCTGAGGATAGAAATTAGTAAAATACTTCCACACTATACAGGACGGGAGATAATTATGCAGATAGGCATGTGAATAAAAAGTTGATTTGGAGCTATTTTATCCTCACACGGTGTATAAACTGTGGATTTTATGCAGATCGAACCCACTAAAAATAATGGATCGAATTTATTCACAAGGATATCCACAGTATTTATCCACTTTTCCACAGGGTATACACATCTTGCACACATATTTTTTCCATTTTATTTGTGCGTAGGAAAATGAATGTTCATTCATTTATCCACAATATGCTTGCTTTCTTTTTAATAAAATACGGTTATCTCCAGCGTCAATTGTGAAATATAGAACACTTCGCTTACCGTTTAAATGAAATTTAATCCTTA
Source organism: Paenibacillus hunanensis (assembly GCF_014645615.1). Classification (GTDB taxonomy): domain Bacteria; phylum Bacillota; class Bacilli; order Paenibacillales; family Paenibacillaceae; genus Saccharibacillus; species Saccharibacillus hunanensis. The sequence goes on from NZ_BMMB01000005.1 coordinate 122,341, forward strand.
AATTTAATATTTAAAATGCGCGGCATTGTGACAAATCACACATTTTTTAATTTTAATTGCAGGTAAGATAAAGATAGTAATCATAACTACTTCAACATTTGTCTTAATAGATTGGATGCCGTAATGATTCCATACAGAAAGGATGACCGTATCATGATTAATATGTCTATGAATAATACCGAGCAATCTATGCATCTGTACCGTGTTTTTGCCAAAGCTTTTAAAAGCTTGAGTGAACACGCTGTAGCAGGCAGTAAGATCGAAGGCTTCAACTCCACCGCATTCTCTGTTATGGAGGTTTTGTATTTTAAAGGAGCACAGCCGATTCAGCAGATCGGTGCGAAGCTGCTGCTACAGAGCGGCAATGTGACGTATGTGATCGACAAGCTGGAGCACGGCGGCTTACTGCGCCGACACCCATGTCCAACCGACCGCCGCGTAATCTATGCTGAGCTGACCGATCAGGGACGTGCGATGATGGATGATATCTATCCAAAGTACGAGGAACGTCTGAACTTCGCTCTAAGCGGATTGAATGTACAGGAAAAAGATCAAATGATCTATCTGCTCAAAAAGCTAGGTATGGAAGCGGAGCGCCTGTCTCCATCCATGCGTAAATAATGTAGCGCTTCAGATCTATCTGGAGTCCAGCAACACGATAGAACCTAAAACAAAAAACGGATGCCCTATACGATAAGGACATCCGTTTTTTTGATGTTTGATATACGCCAGCTTACCTGTGTACTTTATAGGCTGGTAATCGTTTTGATCATCATTTATTCACGATCATTGAGGATTGATACTCATTCGACCTCGCTCTAATGTACACATACGAGACGCATAACGATGGAACAACTCCGGCTCATGCGTCACAACCAGCAATGAAGCTCCACGCTGTATCGCATCTCCACATAGCTCGAGCAAGCGCGCAATTGTAAAATAGTCCGCCGCCGAGCCCGGCTCATCTAAAATGTACAGTGGGCGCTCCAGTAGAAACTGTGCCGCTGCTGCCAGCAAGCGCTTCTGCCCACCACTCAAGCTATACGGCGAGGCATCGCGCTGCTCCAGCAGACCGATTCGCTCCAGCATCTGCTCTACTCTGGATGAATGCAGCTCTGGCAATTCCTCATGTCGACGCAAGCGGAGCTGAGCGCGCAGACCGAAGGCACATTCCTCCCATACGGTCGCCGCTACCCATTGATGATCTGGATGCTGGAACAGATAAGCGGTGTCCACTGCACGCCTGTCCAGCTTATCTCGATACGTGTCGTGTACGCCGCGATAGATCGTTCTCGCAGGAGGTTGAAGCAGACCGGATAGCAGACGTGTTAATGTCGTTTTCCCCGAACCGTTGGCACCACATAGCAATGTCATTTCGCCGGGAAATAGCTGCAAATCGATAGCCTGTAACGCAGGCAACGCCGCTCCTGGATAGGTGTAACTCAGCTGCTTGATCTTCACGACTGCTGTACGCTGCTTAGCAGACAGGGCAGTTGGGTTCGCTGCTGATTTTACCGCCATTACTCTGCCTGCGTCTGGCAGAGCGATAGACTGTTCAATCGAATGCTGTGCTGACTGCATCGTCATCCCTTTTACCAATCCTACTGATTGTTCTGTTGCCGAGTGTTCTCCTGCCGAACTTTCTGACGACCTTTTTATAGAAGAAACCGATGCTGATGGCAAAATAAATAACGTCTCGAGCTGCTCGCGATGCTGCTGCTTTATCGTCGCAGGCTCACCCTCCAGCAGCACCTTTCCTTCCTGGATAATGCTCACACGATCAGCTCGATCTGCAAGCTCATCCCAGCGTGCAGATGCAGTAATTAGCGTTTTGCCTTGATCATGCCAGCGCTGGATCATCTGTGCCACACGCTTTCTACCGATCGGATCTAAGCTCGCCGCCGGTTCATCCAGCACCAGCATTTCCGGTTCCATCGCCAGTACAGCGCCAAGTGCTGTACGCTGGCGCTGCCCACCAGACAGACGATGCACCGCCTGGGAACGCACATGCTCAAGCTCCAGCTCCTCTGTTAATCGATCGATGCGCTTCCCGATCTCTGTAGCAGGTAGGCGTAGATTTTCCGGGCCAAATGCCAGTTCATCCTCTACCGTACCGACGACCAGCTCTGCATCCGGGTCCTGTCCCAGTGTACCGAGCACATCCACCAGCTCACCCGGTGGTGCAAAGGCAGGATCAAATCCATGCACCTGTACGGTTCCTTCACGTTGCCCGCCAGCAAGCCGTGGCAGCTGTCCGTTAATCAGACGGCAGATGGTCGATTTCCCGCTACCACTTGCACCAATCATTGCCACCCATTCACCAGAAGCTACCGTTAGCGATAAGCCTTGAATAACAGCTGTAGAGCTACCCTCATATCTATACTGTACATCCTGTAACACAATCGCTGGATCAGACACCATTGCCGCAGAAGACGTTGTCGACGATTTAGCGTCCATTCGAGAAGGCTGCGAAACGGCGCAGCAGTCCTGTTTTGCCTAGTGCGCGTGCCAGTCCGACAGTCAGCAAGCCACAGAGCAGAATACCGCTCAGAATGCGTACAACCATCGCAATCGCCAGCACACCAAAGCCAAATTTACTATATCCGAACAATTGAATCGCTACGATAAACCAGATCGGCACCATCGCACCACCGACGAGCATCATCACACCTGTCGACCAGTTACGGTAACGCAGCACAGCGAAAATAATCTCCGCAATCGCCATATAGCATACCGCTGCTGCCAGCGCCGAGATCATCCCATACGACGTTCCGACAAAGCTCTGTACCAGCGCACCGAGCGCGTACGTAATCACGGCTGTACCAGGCTTACGAATAATATAGTAAGCGAGTAAGCCATATACCATATACAGACCGGTAATGGTCGATGTGAGAATCGGACCACCCAGACTGCTCAGCAGCTGATTCACACCGGACATGTACATCGTCAGCACGGCATTGGCTGTAGCCAGTAGCGCCATCAGCACGATATCCATCGTTGTGAACGCTTGAAATGTTTTGTTCATTGTATTCTGAATTGGGGTACTCATACATTCTCTCCTTACGGTATGCTCTAGCACACACTTATATTGTTAACCACGAATTATAATTTAGGTTAACAATAAACAGAAGTCAATCCCTTTTTTCATAGACTACAGTAGAATACATACTATTGCCGTCAGGATCAGACCGGTAATCATCGTCGGTATCGCTGAGGCTGGCAGTACAAATGGACGGTAAAATGTACGCTCTGTATACGCCCCAAAGCCCTTTGCATCCATCGCACCTGCAATATGCTGAATGCGGCGTATCGATCCAGTGAACACAGAGCCGAGATACTCGCGGTTTTGCCGAATCGCCTCCAGTCCGCGTCCACGGCGTTCGCCGCGAAGTCTGCGTGCTGCCAGCGCAAGCGTTGCTTCCTCACGCAATAACGGTAAGAAGGTGAGCGCCAGCGCCAATCCATAGGCAAATCGATACGGCACTCTCAGCTTCTGCACCAGCGCACTCACCAGCTCGCGATAATCGGTCGTGAGCGATAAGGCAACCGAGGTCATACAGAGGATAAAAATACGAAGCGTCATCACAGCTCCATAATCCATCCCGCCTGCTGTAATCTGTAGCGCTCCTGCTTGCCATAGCACCGTGCCACTACGTACCGTCAACAGAGATAAGACGAAATACGGAATGCCAATCACCAGCAATAGCTTGAATAATGGACGTCCAATGACCTGCCCCGATCCCCACAGAATCGCCAGCCATACACATGCAAATAAAATCGCCTGCGGCAAGGCATGCTGAATATGCACAGCCAGCACCGAGACGCACAACAACAAAACGATCTTCGTCAGCGGGTCCATACGGTACAGCCATCTATGTTTGTTTATATCCAATCGTTCCACTCCCTGTGCTCTGCCGAGCCTTACTAGATCACGTCTCTTATGTTCAGCTTCTATATCTTACACCCACCCGTACATGACCAATCATCGCTCAAGCATCGTTGCTCGTAATCGCTTGGACTTGGTTACCGGGAAGTACATTTTTTTGAGTCAGAAGCGCTGTCCGCAATCGGTGTTAGAATACCGCATGCCTGTCATTTACGCAAGCATGGCTGCATCCGTTTTATGTATGATTGCCGCATTTATCGTTACTGCTATCTAGCGCCTAGCACCTATCGTCACTTAGTAGGATGGTGCTGTTATTGTTGTAAGGGTACTGCTAAAATTTGCTGATATGACTGCTATAGCTATCGTGATGATACGTTCTATGCTCATCTATATGTAATTCGCATCTAGCTTTATTTCTGTACAAGCCAAAAACCGGTATCCGCCCCAGTTGGAACGAATACCGGCAACTTGCCAGAGTTAATACTACGATCATGTTATGTAGCATCAAGCCCTTTTCAGTGGCATCGAATAGCAGCTTTCTCTTATCCGAAATCAGAGAATGATCGGATTCGGTACTTAGACGACGACGGAAGATTTGGGCTTGGAAGAGCGAGCACGCTCTGGAGAATTGCCGGTATCCGCAGACACGACCTCGCCGCATAGCATAGCAAGACGTTTGCGAATCTCGCGCAGCTCACCGATACCAGTACCTGTAATCCGGTACTCTTCACCACTCACGGTCAGCATATTTTCGGCGGTTAGATGCTCAAGCTGCTGCTTGACCTCGCGATCACCGACACGATATCCCCAATTTTCCAGCACAGGCTGCATATCAGCAATGGTCAGCATATGCTGATTCGCCTGATGCAGCATATGAATCCGAATAAACAAATTTTGTACCTCCGCATGCATATACCCTTCTCTCCTTCCAATCGACTGATTGATATAGCGCTGAATAGATGTGCACAGGTCCGGAAACCGATTTGATTCAAGCTGTACTTACCCTGCCAGCCAGTGAGGTAAACATATTTCCAGTTTATATTCCAAATTTTACCTTACATTAAAAGTAATCGTCATCACTCCATCGAGCAGCCATCTTTTCCTAATCTTCATTGGCAAAATATTAGTACAGCGGTATACTAGGACGTACACGTCAACACATTAGCTGACCGCAGGATGAACCTGCGACCTGCAACCAATTTATACGAAAAAGGTGATTTCCATGTTTGAAAATATAGCGTACACTGGCTCACGTGAGGAGCAATATGCCACTGCACTAAGCCAGCTGAAAGCACTGATTCATGACGAAAGCGATCGAATCGCCAATCTGTCGAATGCGTCTGCACTGCTCAAGCAATTCCTACAGGATACGAACTGGACAGGCTTCTATCTGTATAATGGCACCGAGCTTGTACTGGGTCCTTTCCAAGGTTTGCCTGCCTGCATTCGCATTCCGCTTGGCAAAGGCGTATGCGGAACTGCTGCTGCGGAGCGCCGCACATTGCTAATTGCCGATGTGCATGAATTCCCGGGTCATATCGCATGCGATGCAGCATCTAACAGTGAGATCGTTGTGCCACTCGTTCGTGGTGATGAGCTGATCGGTGTGATCGATATCGATAGTCCGCTGAAAAATCGCTTCGATGAGCAGGATCAGCAATTTTTGGAGCAATTTGCTACCATTTTGCTAGAAGCAATCTGAGTGGCTGAGCCTCAACCATAGATCACTCGTTACACAAAAAGCCATTCCCACATCAGAGCAGCAATCGTGCATCTGATACAGGGAATGGCTTTTTAGGCTGAAACGATACTATAGTCGCTTCCATTCATTATTATCGTTTTATAAAAGGCAGCTACCTTATTAGAAGCCAGCTTATAGCATGAAGAGTTAGTGTATAGCTATAAGATGATTTCAAAAAGTTGTCCACATGTGGATACTTTTGATCGCTTATGCACTTCAACCTTATGCTCTACATGGGCTAAATGGAATGTATCATAAGTCAGAGAATATATCATGAGATAGAAAATACGCTATACACTCAGCTCAGGCAAGCAACGAATCAATCGCCTACGCTACTACCGTCCTGATACTCACCGCGTACACGCACGACATTGCCGTCCTTGTCCAGATCGACACGTACGGTTGTCCCTGCCTTACGCTCATTGGCTGGACCGTCTGTACCTTCAAAGTTCGCAGCTTTTTTATATTTTTTCTCATCTGTACCTTGCTTGATCACCACTTCGGTATCGGTTTCGGATACGAATTGACCTACGATATCACGCTGGGAATTGTCCATATCGTCTGCGTCCTTCGCCAGCTGTGCAGTAGCAATCGTGCTATCCTGCGCATTCAGCGTTACGCTCACCTCTTGACCGGGCAGGTCTACCGAGGTTGGTAGGCCAGCGGCTGGCTCGTAGGAATTGCTTTTTGGAATCACGAGCTGATTGCCACCCACATCGAGTGTCATCGTGTCGCCATTTTCAGATACATATTTACCAACTACGTTATAATCCGAGCTGGAATCACTTTTGTTCGGATCAGTAGAGTACTGACGGAAATCTCCCTCCAGCGTTTGCGCATTTGTGTTCGCCTGTCCAGTATCCTCTGGAGTCGCCTCACTTGCGCTTTGCAGAGGTGCGGTTGGATCGCCGCTCTGACTTGCCTCTTTATTATTCGTGTCGCCACATCCGGCAATCACACCTGATAATAAAACTGCCGCAGCAGTTCCCATCCATAATCGATTCTTCATACGAAAAAGCTCCTCTCGCTAGTAATATCCGTATTCGCAAGCAGTGTACATCGCTCATATGACCTTATACCCCAAACAACGGTCTTTCCAAACCTGCACCCTATGGAATCATTCGCTTCTTATCACTGACACGCTATGAATAGACAGCTATTTAGCAAGGATAAATGTACATTTTTTACCATGTTTCACCATAAACCGCGTGGTTTTAATAGTTCATACGGCTCGCTAAATGAAGCAGGTCATTGGAACTATAGTAAGGTGGTCAACTATCCGCAAAATTATTTACTAAATTCATTAATAAGTACGTTACATCAAAGGATGCAATAGAGTATAATCAAGTAGGTCACCTTACAGAAATTAACTATTTATTCATTGCATAGTTGCAGTGAAATAGTTAGCACATTTACTCCAATCTCCTCATTAGCACTTTAGCCGCAATGCTTCATCAGGGAGTACGGACACTTCAAGCTGACGACCGGAATCTATGAACTACATAAGAAAGGGGTTTTTTATGCATCTATTTAAGAAAGTTAGTGTAATAATGATCGCTGTCATTTTGTTGATGACAGGTACGCTCATGCCCACACTAACGTATGCGGAGGATAACACATCCACGACTGCGAATGATTCCAGTTCATCCAGTGCCTCCACAACGACAGTACAATCGGACACGTATGGAACGAATGGATCAACAACGGCACCAGACAATACGAGCGGAGCCGCTACACCTGATCCAGCAACATCAGCAGCCCCTGCGGCTACAACCCAGTCCACTCCAGCAGCGAAGAAAAGCATTTTAACCGATGCGTTTTTGACAGATGCGAATGGTAATGTCATTCAAGGGGACGGATCGGGCGCAGCGATCGACCCGGATGCACCAATCAATCTGAATTACAAATGGTCATTGCCGGAGGATGGCTCGTACAAAGCCGGATCGACATTCGAATTCGATCTGCCCTCTACGTTTACACTTTATAATGATATCAACAATGTTTCACTCGACTTTGGCGGTCAATCTGTCGGTAGCTTCAACGCTACACAAAGCGGTCATGTAACCGTTACGTTCAACTCTACGATTGAACGCTACTCGGATATTCATGGCACCATGCAGTTCCGCACAGCGCTGAGTAAGCAAACGGTAAGCGGTAGCACCGAAGTGAAGATTCCTGTTCCCCTCGGCGATAGCTCCCAGGTTATCATCATCTATATCAAGCCAGCCAAAGGCAACGCCATTAGCAAAAAAGGTGCTGTCATTACGGGCGGCAAAATTCGCTGGACTGTCGATCTGAACACCAACGGTGAGAAGCTCGACAATGCCGTTCTGAGCGATCCGATGCTAGCCGGACTCAAGCTCGATCCAGCAAGCATTCAGGTGTACACACTGAATGTCAAAGGCGATGGCAGCACAAGTCAGGGCTCACAGCTTAGCTCCGGCTACACACTGACAGCAGACGATAGCCAGTTCAGCCTATCCTTTGATAGCTCGACTCGCTCTGCTTATCGTGTGATCTATGTAACCTCGATTACCGATAACGCTCAAACGGTATTCAAAAACAAAGCAACTCTGAGCACAAGCAGCGGTAGCGCTACAGCCGAGGCACAGGTTACCGTACAACAGCAATTTTTGAGTAAAAAGGTCGATAGTTACGACTCTGCTACCGGAACGATCAACTGGTCGATTGGCTACAATCTGAACAATCAGTCGATTCCGCAAAGTCAGGCGATTCTAAAAGACCGCTTTAATAGTTCACAGAAGCTGGTTGCTGGTTCAGTCAAAGTCTATGACACGAACAACAATGTGCTGACCGAAGGCACGGACTACACCGTAACGACAGTAGCGCCGCAAAATGGCACAACCGGCTTCGATCTGCAATTTAATAAGGATGTCCAAACAGCCTATACGATCAAGTACAGTACAGCCCCAGTTGGACAGATTATTCAGAATGACACCATTAATAACACCGTTACAGCAGGCAATACAAGCGCATCTGCCAGTCAGCCGATCAAGGGTCTGTCCTTTGTCAAAACATTGACGGATGCCAACTATATTCGTAAGGATGCAACGTGGAAGCTCGCACTGGATAATCAGGGACAGCCTCTACAAAATGCATTGATCGATGATCAATTCCCGAATGGTGGACTGGAGTTCCTGCCAGATACGCTAAAGGTTATGCGTTCAGACGGTAGCGATTATCCTGCATCACTGTATACCGTAACTGTTAACGATGCACGCGCAGGCTTCCGCATTACGTTCCTTCAGCCGCCTAGCGAGCCGCTCAACATTACGTATCGCACGACATTCGATGCAGACTGGAAAAAGAACAAATCCGAAGTCTCCTATCAGAATATCGCTGCATTGTACTGGCAGGAAAACGGTACGTATCGTACTATTCCATCCGAAGCTCGCTTCTGGCCAGATAATCTGACCGTAAACAATGGCTCCAAAGATGGAACCTATAATGCGGTCACCAAAGAAATCACATGGACGATCAAAGCGAACTACAACAACAAGAAATTAACAAATGCAGTCTTAACCGATACGATCGAAGCAGGACAGAGCTATGTTCCTGGCTCACTCACTGTATCAAATATGACACTACTCGGCTGGTGGAATGGTGTAGAGCAAGGCGCACCGGTTAATCCAGCAGACTATACGGTCACCACTCCAGCCGATGGAGCGAATGGCGGCACATTGCAAATTAAGTTTGCCAAGCCGATCAATTCCGCTTACTGGATCACCTTCAAAACAACACTGACCGGTCAGGTCATCCCAAAAAGCGTGCACAATGCGGCAACGCTTAAAGGTAATGAAGGCGACTACCCATGGGCAGCGAATGTGAGCATCCCGAACGGTGGCGAGTACGTTAACAAAACAGGTGAGCAAAAAGGCAACAACATCAATTGGACGATCAATATTAACCGCGGCCAATCCTATGTTGAAAATGCCAAAATTATTGATACACCAACGTCCAATCAAATTTTGTTAACTGATTCATTCCATCTGTACAATGCAACAGTTGGGACGGATGGCTCATTGAAGCGTGGTACTGAGGCTGTTCAAGGTACAGACTACAAGCTGTCTGTCATTCCGGGCACACCGGAGCAGTTCGAGTTATCATTCACCAAGCCTATTCAATCGGCCTATATTCTCGACTATGCCACACTGATCACTGCGGGCGACCGTGATAAGGTGAGTAACAGTGTGAAATTTACAGGCAACGGTATTACAACCGGAACGGTGCAAACGAACAAAGAAATCATTGTACGTAGCTCCTCTGCCAGCGGTACAGGCTCCGGTGCTACAGGCAACCTGATTTTGCATAAGGTCGATAGTGCAGATGCAACAATCTCACTGGCAGGTGCCGTATTCCAGCTACAGGATACGCTGGGCTTACGCTCACCAATCACGCTGACGACCGATGCACAGGGACGTATCCTGTTCACTCAGCTTCTGTATGGCACGTATAATTTGCAGGAGATTACCGCTCCAGCAGGCTATGTGCTTGATCCAACTGTACACTCGGTGACGATCAATGCGGCGAATCAGCAGGCAGGTAATGTACTGTCGATTACACTGACTAATACGAAGGCGCCACCTGTTGTGGGCAGTCTGCTTGTGAACAAGGTCGATAGTGCGGATGCTTCTATCGCGCTGGCAGGTGCTGTGTTCCAATTGCAGGATGCAGCAGGCGCTAATGCACCGATCGTCGTAACGACCGATGCTCAAGGACAGGCACTGTTCAACCAGCTGCCATATGGCACTTACAACTTGCAGGAGATTACCGCTCCACAGGGCTATGTGCTCGATTCGACTGTGCATTCGATTACGATCGATGCTACGAATCAGCAAGCAGGAACAGGCTTGGTGATGACGCTAACCAATACGAAAACGCCAGTGACACCAACGCCGACTCCTACACCGGGTACGACGACACCTGGAACACCGACACCAACGCCGTCGAAGCCAGATAAGGATCGTCCATCAACACCAACGACACCTGGTAATGGTAACCCAACACCAGGCACGACAACACCAACCGATCCAACGGTTCCGATCAGCGATGATCCTGTACCGCAAGGTACGGTGACACCAGATCAGCCGTCCGTTCCACCGACAGATGAGACGACACCGGATATTCCAATTCCGGATGATCCGGTTCCACAGGGTACAACGCCACCAGAAAGCACACCGGACATTCCGGTTCCAGATGAGCCAGTTCCACGTGGAACGACGGTACCATCTGAGCCTTCGACTCCGGTGAAGCAACCATCTGTACCGATGCTACCGAAGACGGGTGAGGACAGCAATACACCATTCTGGATCGCTGGTGCTTCGCTTGTTGCTCTTGGTATTTTGTTGAATCGTATGAATAATCGTCGCACACGCTCAAGCGGCAAATCCGAATAATGTAACACCAAGTAGCTAACAAAAATCCCACCTTACAGATCATTCGTAAGGTGGGATTTTTCTGTCTTATTTCTTGCTCCATTTTTCTTACTACATTTCTGAATACATGTAAGTCTAATTCTACGTGCATCTGTAGCAAGCTATTCAGATATAGGATATAGAGATGGAATGAGTAGGCTATCCTTATTTTTCGTTATTTCTCCTCATTCCTCGTCGTCCAGATTCAGCATATAGCTAATATCGGAGGCGGCTGTTGGATAGGCATAGATCACACTTTTAAGCTGATCGACTGTTAAGCCGAGGCGAATCGCGACTGCAAAATGATTGATGAGTTCATCCGCTTCACCGCTCAGCAGATGTGCACCGAGTACCGTTCGCTTTTGCTTATCCAGAATGATCTTAGCAAGTGCCTTCTCTCCACCTGTACGCTTATAGGTGTACCAGGAGGACATATCGTAGGTCTTAATGCTGACTTCATCGCCCCGTTTACGTGCATCCTGCTCTGATAGCCCGACAGTTGCTAATCGCGGCATCGTGAAGGCGACACTTGGAATCTCGGTGTACTCTGCTTTTTGCGAAGGGCCATGCAGCATATTATTCGCCGCTATCTTACCTTCCAGACCTGCGATTGGAGTAAGTGGCAAGCCCGGCGATGCCGCACAATCTCCAGCTGCATACACCTGCGGATTGCTCACACTTTGCAAATATTCATTGACGGTGATGCCTTTCTTCTGCGATTCTACATTACCCTGCTCCAGCTCCAGACGATGAATATTCGGTCTACGCCCAGCACCGTGGACGATCAAGCCACATTCGATATGAAGCAGCTCGGATGACTCGTTCGTAATCGATTCAGATGTAGCGGAGGCTGACGACGGAGACTGTGCAGAAGCGTCAGCGTGCTCATTGTCAGCTTGCTTGTAACGCGCATGAATTCGGTATAACGGCTGATTCGGCTGTGCGATTGGCGCTAGCGAGGAAGCTGTAACTATGGCGCCACCTGTCTCGGAGTCAGGATGCAGCAGTTCAATCGATTCCAGCTCGACATTCAGATGAATCTGAATGCCTGCCTGTCTGGATTGCTCCACCAGCGCATCCACCTGCTCGGGATCAAAGCCCTTGAGTGGACGATCACTACTATGCAAAATATGCACCTTCGCTCCAGCACGAGCGGCAATATGAGCAAATTCAAATGAAATATAGCCACCACCTACAAAGACGATCTGCTCTGGCAAATGCTCTAGCCCCAAGAAGCCATCGCTATTCGTCATATGCTCTTCACCCGGAATCGATAACGGTGCAGGCTCCGCTCCGGTTGCAATGAGAATATACCGTCCGGTTAATTGCTGTCCGTTCAACTCAATCGTTTGCTTGCCTGTAAAATGCGCCTGTCCGTGTAAGGTATGAATACCTGCCTCCTGTAGCTTCTGTTCATGTGCTTCAGGCATCGGCTCGGTAAAGGTACGTTTGAATGCCATCAGATCCGACCAATCGATCATTGCCGTGACATCCATCCCTTTGCCACGCATACGTGCTGTTCGCTCGACCAGATCAGCAGCTCCAACCAGTACTTTTTTCGGATCACAGCCACGCAGGGCGCAGGTTCCACCATATTCCCGTTCATCGATAATGGCGACCTCCCAGCCTTCCTGGCGGCAAAGCTGTGCAGCAGCGGCACCTGCACTTCCGGTTCCAATTACGATCAGATCATAGGTTGATGTCACGTCGTATCGCCTCGTTCCCTGTAAGATAGTTAGGTGCTCTATTACCTTTTAACCTTGAATACAGGCACACAATCGATGAATATATCGTAACCAATGATTTGTCTATACCTGTGTAACAGGGCTTTCTTCCTGGTTAATATATAGAAGAGACAGGACAGATAGGTTAGCACGAATAAGACTATTCAACCAATTTGCTGTATCACTCGTCGGAAATGCTATTAACTGGGAATTGTCATCTTTTTATCCTTTCTTTTATTTACACACCATGTTAAATTGTAAAAAAAATCTATTAAATACAGATCAGAGGGGTTATGACGATGAGAAAATTATGGCTTACATTGACGATGACCGCTGTATTTGTCGGAAGTGCCGCCATTCCTGCTACACCGAGTTTCGCAGCTTCTAGTGATAGCAAGCCAGATGGCACGTACACGATGGATCTGAATGATGATGGGAGCTATGAAGGCGATGTAGAGGACGATACGTACGGTGATGAGGGCACGATGGATGATATCGATCCTGCACTGGTCGCTGAAGCGGATCAGTTCGATCTGTATCTCGGTCAGCTCGGTGCATTACTGGATTACGAAGACAAAGCGTGGGCTGCCTACAATACCAATGATTATGTCAGCTCCAAAAACCGTAAGCAGGAATATCAGCTGATGACCTATACGGTGATCCCGAACTATACCAAGTTTTTGTCTGGATTAAAGCAGATCAAGCCTGAAAATGCAGAGGTTGCCCGCATTCACGCTCAATATGTGAAGGGTGCGTCCGCTGAGTTTGAAGCCTTTATGCTTTACAAAAAATATGTATCCACTCCCAAAATGAACGACCAGCTTCTGAAAAAAGTTCAAGCTAAGCTAACTGAAGGTAGTGATCTGATCGACCAGTTCTATAGCGATATCGATCAGTATCAGGTTCGCTTTGATGTGTTGTACGATTATGAAGACGATGGTAGCTATGACGATGAAGGCTACTACGATGAGGAAGCTGACAATTCAAGCACAGATGTAACGCCAACCGCATCAATGGACGATTTTATTTAAGCTTTTCGTTAATATAGCTAATTGTATAGCGGTACAAGCTTGATCATGTTGCGGCGGATATGGATGGCTTTCTTGCAAAGCGTTCTATATCCGCCAATGTACAGGATCGTAGACGGGCTGTATTGTTCTATCCCTGCCTCACCTCTCCTTCACAGGATCAATAGGTTATAACCATCTCATATACATAAAGGAGCTCACCCCTATGAAAAAGAAACTTTCTTTACTGCTCGCCCTAACGGTTGTATTTGGCTTGACTGTCCCTTCTGTTGTCCCTTATGCACAGGCAGCTTCTACCGATACGACAACAACAGATAGTAGCACAAACAGTACGGTGCAGCCGCCAATGAACGAGGATACAGGCACAGATCCAGATCTCGATACAGGTGAAGATCCAGAGCTTGATCCTGCAATGCTCGCTGAAGCTGAGGCCATGATTTCCTATGGAGATCAATTGGATGCCATTGCTGTATATGAGGAACGAGCGGTTGATACGTACAATAAATTCCGCTATGTGACATCAGCGAATCGCAAGCAAGCGTATTCGGCGCTCACTTATACAGTCATCCCGAACTATACCAAGTTCCTGGCAGGACTCAAGCAAATTAAACCAGAAAGCGTTCAGCTCGCCAAAATTCATGCGAACTACATCAAAGCAACTTCACTTCATCTGGAAGCAATGACATTGTTCAAAAAGTATGTATCCAGTCCAAAGCTAGACGTATCCATCTTAAATAAGGCAAATCAAAAGGTCGATGCAGGTATGGCTGCCCTGAATAGCTATAAAAAAGCGCTCGATGCCTATACTGCCCAATTTAACTGAGTACAAGCCGAATCATATACGTAAGCCAATCGATACGATCTATCCCGTACCATTCGGAATAAAAACGTCAATAGCCGATACATCCACAGCTCGATCGCTGTGAGTGTATCGGCTATTGCTATGTCTACATCTCCATCCGCTCCAGCACCATTACCGCGGCACCTACCGAGGCGGCGCGCTCCTGTAAATAGCCACGCGAAAATTGGGGATATGTTGCTGGCTCCCCATAAATTTGCTGCTGTGCCACATGAATCGCTGTGTCGTAGTAGCCGGGCGCTGCTTGAATCAGGGCACCACCTAGAATGACACGCTCTGGCTGTAATGTATTGATCAGGTTCGCCAGTCCGATGCCCATATAGCCTGCCGAGCGATGGAACATCTCCTGTAGTGTCGGATCGCCCTGCTGTAAACGAGTCGTAATTCGCTCCCAATCGAGCATATCCATCGGTGCCGTATGCTGATCCTCATGCTCCGCTGCTACAGGTGTCCAATCCAGACCCATGCGGCTATGCTGACGCACCTGCTGCTCCAGCGCCTGAATCGACGCATACGCTTCAAGCGCTCCGTAGTTCCCCTGATCATGCAGCCTTGCACCTCCAGCCGCCACGATCATTTGCCCAACGGCTCCCTCCTTGTCTACCGCTCCACGCATCAGCCGTCCATCGGATAAATACGCAGATCGAATGCCCATCCCCGCATTCACATATAGCACATGACGCACGTTATCTTCACGCATCGCCCAGTGTTCCCCTAGCAGAGCCGTATTCGTTCCATTATCCAGTAGTGCAGGCAGCTCCGTGCGCTCCATCAGCAAGCGACAGATCTGCACCTGTTGCCAGCCCGGTGCATTAAAATAGATCGGATGATGAATCATCCCTGTCTCATGATCCAGCGGCCCTACCGCACCAACACCAATACCAAGAATCCGGCGGCGGCTCATATGCCGCTCAGCGAGCACCTGCTGAACCTGCTGCCCCACCTCTTCTACCAGCTTCTCCGGGGTCATGCTCTCATCCATCGACCAGCGATAGGAATACAATGTATTCATACGCAGATCGTACAAGCCCAGCACGGAGTATACCCGCGAAATATCCAATCCGAAAATATACCGATTATGTGCGTTCATCCGGTACAATACAGGCTTACGTCCTCCTGTCGATTGCCCCAGACCAGATTCGACGATCCAGCCCTCATGCAGCAGCTCATCCAGCACACGATTCAAGCTACTGCTCGTAATATCAATATCCTTCATTAACTCAAGCTTGGAAACGTCATCCTGTGCAGCAATCCGCTCATACGTCTGCCGCTTTAACGTTTTGGCTGTATTTTGGTACACATTCATTCTCCCTATAGATGACATCATACAATGCCATTTGATATGTCTAGTTACGTTCATACGTCGAGCTTCATCCACATCGTGATATGTAGCTCCTATACCTCACTCTATTGTAGCTACCTTATGACGGAATAACCACCATCTAAAATGATCCCGCTCCAATGTCCAAATTTGCATAATTCATCCTATGGGCAATGGAAAGTGATCAACGATGCATACAATAAAACGAAGCTCGCCAAGCTTCTGGATCGTGCTGCTGGCAGAGCGACTTCTTCTTCCTAAAAATTATCATCAGCGCATACAAAAACCGCCTGTCTCTTATCGAGCACAGGCGGTTTTTATGATCACGTTTGTTACTTGCGGGCAGTAGTAGTATCGAAGTTTGGTAGGTACGGATTCTAAAGCTATAAATACAGTAACGCTGTATAACCTTTGCTTTTACCAAAATCACTCGTATTAAACCGTGTGTTCAACCATAACCAGCACGGTATCCAAACTATTTACGTACTACCGTGTAGCCCTTCTTCTGTAGCAGATGGACAATGCCATCATCACTCAGATAGTGGGCTGCACCCACAACGATGAAGTACTTTTTGCCGCCGCCATTTCTCAGGTAACCATCGATTTTGTCGACCATACCGATATTACGATCGACCAGCATCGCTTTGTGGTATTCTGGAATATCTTCGGAGCTTGTGGTCATTTGATACAGCTCGACTTCATTACCCGTTTTCCAGGTTTCCGCCATTTTGTCGACCGAATCATCGGTTTTGCCATCGGCATAGTCTTCATAGCCACGAAGCGCAGAGTACAATAGTAAATCCTGCAATTCTGGCGAGAAGTTGTTCAGCATACCGAGCTGAGACTGATCGGATTCCAGTTCAATTACAGGCAGCTTACGCGCGACTGCTTGCTTGAGGAAATACAGATCGATTCCGTTGTCCGCCTGGTACTTGGACGTGGAATTGGCAATGGAGTCAACGATCATTTCGACAACCCATGGCTTGAATTCATTGAGTGCATCGGGTTCTTTTCCATTTTCTTTCAGGAATTTGCCAAGTTTGGCGTATGTATCCGCAGCGATATGATTAGGGAGTATGCTGCCATCCTGATACGTGCCCATTTGTGCGATTTGCTGGTAAAATTGATCATCTGTCGTTTTGGTAATGTCTACTTCAACGCCAAGATAATCGGCTTGAGCGAAAGCATCCTCATATTCCTTACGCAGCGGATAAAAGCTGTCGTTCGCAATATGCATGGAACCGACCAGATAGACGGTATTGCCATTCGCTTGCACTTCCCACATAAAGCCTTTGCCACCCGTTTGTACAGCTGGCGTTGCTGGTTCTGTCGTGGTCGCTGGTGGTGAAGTAACAGGTGGTGTTGCTGGAGCGACAGGTGCTACCGTATTGTCTACCGACGGTGCCGCTGCGTTATCTGCTGGTGCAGTAGACGGCGCTGGAGCTGCTGGAACGGTTACAGGAGCGGTGATTTGAATCGTGCGCGTTTTGGCATTCCAGCTTACCGCGTATCCGGTCAGATCGCCAAAAGTACGAATCGGCACGTAGATCGTACCATTCAGCTTGGTCAGCTTGCTTTTGACAGTGACGCTTTTGCCATTCACGATGGCAGTGATGTTGTTGCCAGATACGCTGGACAGGGTGATGCCCATCGCTTTGAGTGTAGAACGCAGCGGTACAAGTGTCGTCTGCTGCTGTACAGTAGGCGCTACGCCTGTGCTGTACTCTACTTTCTTCTCGTTGACTTTGACCGTCAGCGGCTGGGCTGCGGATGCCAGCGCCGGGGTAACGGTTACAAGCAGACCCGCTGCGAGAACCAGGGACAGTAATGGATGATGCCAATTTTTCATTGCAGGACTCCCTCTGAATGTGATGATATCCGAACTGTCCCATTCCTTGAATGATCAGGGATGATGCAAGTCAAACGTGTCTCTATTAATATTGCATATTCTTATTTGGAGTACAATATCCTTGTTACTGTATATTCATATTTTCATAAAAAATAGGGAATCGCTGACATGGTGCCTGTTGTCAGCGTATTCCCTATTAGCTTCGTATCAATTAGCTTGTTTCTTACTATTATTACTTTCCAAAAAGCTCCGCAAATCCTCCGCAATCGTCTTGGACTGTGTATAGTGCAGATAATGCGTGCCATTCAGCGGTACGATCTCTGCGTGTGTGGAATTCGCGATCTGTTCTTCATGCAGTGGAAGCCAATTTTTGATCTCTGGATCATCCTTCACGAGGAAGAAGATGACAGGCAAGTTTTTCGGGAATTGTAGCCCTTGTACCGACTCGAAGTTCTTCGGCAGAAGCTGTGCTTCACTCTGAATATCGGCATTCATCATATTTTGCAGGGTAATCATCTTGATCTGCTCCTGGGTGGGCTCGTCGACGCTTGGGGGTGTCATGATCTGTGCTGGATTCATTTTTACAATTAAGCGGTAGAAACCCGACTGTTCCAGAAAGCTCAGCGACTGTGTATCCATTACCTCGGTTGGCTGAGTTGGTACACTTGTATCAATTCCGGCAAAGGCCGTCACTTCATTCGGGTATTTGTTCACATAATCCAGTCCGTAGATACCTGCGATGGAATGACCCATCAGGATATACTTATTAATTTTGAGCTGGGATAACGCTTCGTGCAGCTCATTCGTAATATTGTCTACGGTACGTGGCTTATCTGTCACATCGCTAAGTCCATAGCCAAATGGCTCTACGACAACGACCCGATAGTGTGGCGATAACTGCGCAATCAATGGCTTGAAATCCAGTGCAGGTGAAGCGGTAGCAAAGCCGGGTAGCAATACGATCGTCTGCTCGCCTGAGCCTTGAATTAGCACATTCATCCGCTTGCCCTCTACAGTTACGGCTTGTCCGTAGGACTGAATCTCCTTTTTCTCGGAGTTACTTGCGACGACATTCACGGTATAGACGGTAGCTACAAAGAGTACAATTAAGAGCAAGACTGTAGCCACAGCGATGAGCATAAACTTTAACAATTTCTTCAGTTTCATCTTTTTCATTCCTTCTCACGCACGACATGACGGTGACGTTAGTATGGTATGGTGCCAAACGCTAGATTAGTACGGATATTTTGCTGTGCAAAAATCCCTTTCTCATTTCACCTCGCGTTTATAGTGCCAAACGCTAGAACTACTTACGTTCGACCGTATATCCTTTGTTCTGTAATAGTTGTACAATCCCATCCTGACCTAGATAATGACCTGCACCGATTACGATAAAATACGTTTTGCCGTCGCCTTGTTGTAAGTAGCCGTCGATCTTATCGACCATATGAATGTTGCGATCAGTCAGCATTGCTTTTTTATATTCGGGCTCGATGCCCATGCTGTTCGTTAGCTCTAGTAGTTGCTCATCATTACCGCTCTTCCACATCTCTGCCATAGCTTTAAGCGTCTCCTGCTGGCTCTTACCCATCTGATCTATCGCCGTATTCAGATTCTTCTCCTGCAATTCCTCGGAGAAGCCGCTAATCATCTTCATCTGGGAGTCAAACGTCTCCAGCTCCGTGACAGGTAATTTACGCTCGGCTGCTTTTTGTAAAAAGTGTAGATCAATGCCCTCTGTTGCTTCATAGCCAGATTTTGCCGCATCCAGTGTGGCTAAGGTGAGCTCGGCAAACCACGGCTTGAAGGCATCCAGCTCATCCGGTTTCATTCCATTCTGCTCTAATACTTTGCCAAGCTTAGCATAGGCTGCTGGAGCGATATGATCCTGAAGCTTGCTTCCATCCTCGTACATGCCCAGCTTCAAGCTTAGCTGTTGATCGGCTTCCGTCACTTTGGAAATATCGACCTCTACGCCGAGCACATCCGACTGCTGAAATGCCTCTTCGTACTCCTTACGCAGCGGGTAAAAGCTCTTATCTGCGATATGCATGGAACCGACCAGATACACGGTGTTATCGCCATGCTTCACTTCCCAGAGGAAGCCGCGTCCGGTACTTGTATTCGTCTCACTTCCTGCTGGAGCGTTACCTGATGGTGAGTTGCCACTACCTGTCGGACGCTCAGCTGTAGCTGTACCTGAAGACAACGTAATGATGCGCTTCGCGCTGTTCCACGTTACGGTATGTCCAGTCAGCTCGGCGAATGTGCGAACCGGTACATAAGTGACACCATCGACCATTGTTAGCGATCCGCTCGCCTGTACACGTTTGCCATGGATGCTAGCGGTAATCGTCTTGCCGGATATTTGTACCAGCTTTGCTCCCATGGCTTCCAGCGTCGCCCGCAGTGGCACAAGGGTAGTCTGCTGCTTCATTACAGGTGCTACCTTTGTATAACGAATCTGCTGTCCGTCGATATGCAGCGAAGGGGTAGAGGATACGATAGATGTCGCTGCATTCGCTTGTATATTTGTTGTTAGTAGACTTATAGTTAGGAATAGTGCTGTCCAGATCGATATCCATTTGCTCGCATTTTGCTTGCTTGATTGTGAGCGGTCTGACTCGTTCATCCTCTGCTTGGCGTCTGTACCAAAGTTAGCTATTCGATTTCTCAGTTTCATGGTGTTTCCCCCGTCCTGTAAAATGAGTGATCGTACCTGGAGCCATCCAATCGCGATAACGTTACAAGGGCTGGTGTAGGCGAATCTCGCCTGCTGTACTACTTCAACTTACGAACTTACGGATTGTTATGAACAGTCTCGCCTTTTAGCGGCTTCATACCCTCAGGCCACCGAATCGCGATCGCCCGACCTTGGAACAGGTCAGCATGATCAGATACTTGAAAATGCATATGTGCTTCACTGGAATTACCAGAGTTACCTACATTCCCGACCTTTTGCCCTCGCTTCACCATATCGCCCTTTTTCACAATAACGGAGCCTTTTTCCAAATGTGCCAGTGTGCTGTATTCATCGCCATGCTGGATCACGACCATATTGCCAGCAGGCTGATCGGGATTCATTTTACCGACTGGCTCGTTATCTGGAATATCGTTTACGACGCTGACCACTTTGCCATCTGCGGGTGCAAGTGCTGGCTGTCCGAAGGCATAGTAGCTCTTATTCAGTTTCGGATCGCCGCTATACGAGACACCGTCTTTCATTTGGATAAAATCATACGCATAACGCTGTTCAGGTACTTCATAGTGATAGTTCTGCATCACATTATTGCCGCCCCAGAATACGAACCAGTCGCCATTAAAAGGTAAATGATACGTTGTACGAGTGAGCTTACTATCGGTATCTGGGAACGTTTCTACCGCTTTCATCACTATTCCTGAGATTTGACCGTTATCATTGACTGCTGCGATCAGACCGATCTTGCCTGTATCGCTAAGCCACTGATGAATGGTACTGCCATTCATATCCTGGGGTTTACCGAGTGGTGTGAATGCCTTGATATTTTGTAGCACCTGCTTTGTCGTTGCTGCCAATTGCTGTTCGGTGATGTCCTGTTGGAACTCTGGCGTAAATTGAGCATACACCTGCTTCGTTTGCCCGGCTAACAGGGCATCCGGGATGCGTTCAAGGGTAATCGGATCATTCGTTTGCTCTGCCGTTGATGCATCTGGTGCTTGCTGCTCGTCCATAGCCGTTGCCTCCTCTGGTGAAGCTGGCTGCTGTGCTGATGTATCGGAAGGAGCGGATGCGTTATCATTGGAGGTGCACCCGCTAAGTAAAAGCAGGGTCATACCTGTAGCTACAACAAGAGGGAAGAAGGGACGGCTGACAGGATGAATAACCGAAACGTCTTTAGGCTGAGGTGAAGTCAAAAGGGAACGTAGCGTATCTTTTATCATTTTCAAACTCAATCTCTCCTTTATCTTCAGACGATGAGTCGATCAGGACAGATTCACAATTATCGACTCATCGCTAAAGGTATTGGGCTATCACGTTCTCTGCTGGAGCAAGTTACAGCTAATCTACATTAAAGCTTCTAGTTATAATGACTACGAGATGAGGACTATTCTTACTAGAATGTTACTTGCTTGCTACGGATGGCTTACATGCTATCGTGTAGCTATTCATATTTCTCGCAACTAACTGCATCTTCCTTAAATCTTGTACGCCTTCATCGCGCGGCGTAGCTCCTTCCACGTTGGGCGCTTGCCATACATGAGTACGCCAGTACGATAGATTTTGGTGGAAATCCAGCCACAGACCAGAATGGAAACGAGTAGAATAATCGTGGAGACGAGAACCTCCCACCATGCGATCGTGCCAAGACCGATTCGGATTAGTGCTGTCGTTGGAGCGAAGAACGGCACATACGATGCAATCCGAATGATCAATGAATTCGGGTTCGAAATGCTGAAAATACCGATATAAAATGCCGCCAGTGTCAATACGGTCAGGATCGATACCGCTTGACCCAGATCCTCGGTACGGCTCACAATCGAGCCAACCGCTGCATACAGTGTGGAATACAGGAAGTAGCCAAGAATATAAAACATAAAGCCAAGTACTGCGACATGCCACGATAGATTGGATACATGCAGATTGAACTGAGCGAGCACATCCTGATAATACGGTAAGAATAGATGTGCAATGACGACGACTGCATATACCCCCATCTGCGTAATACCGACCAGGAAGATACCGATAATTTTGCCAAACATCTGGGTTAATGGGGATACACTGGTGATCAGAATCTCCATGACACGCGAGCTTTTTTCCGACGTAATCTCAGACGCGACCATATTGCCGGTCATCGTGAGCGAGATGAAGAATAGAATCATCAGAATATAGACGAGGATAAAGTTTTCACGCGTATACGAGCGACCATTGTCGTCTGTGCCGCCGCTACCCTGCTGATCCGGTGACTGATGCACAATCGTAACCGGGCTGCTCAGCTCCTGAAGCTGCTGTTCATTCAGCTGTCCACCTGCTACACTGCGTAGCTTGACTATCTGAGCGGCACTTTGTAATAGCGTTTGCGCGCTAGTTGCGTCGTTATCACTCACCAGCGTTACCGTTGGGAAAGCATCCTTGCCTGCTCCCTTGAGCAACAGATATCCATCCAGCTCCTTATTTTGAATCAGACGATTCAGCTCTGCCTCACTGCGTGGCTGTTCCTGCCAATCGATCTGCGTTGGCGCTGTCGTATTGCTTGTCGTAGCTGATGCTGCCTGTGTCTGCTGCTTCTGCGCCTGTACAGCGACCTCGCTAATCTGTTGTGCCAGTTCATTGTACGAGCCTGTCGCAATCCCTAGCTTCAAGGCACCCTCTCCATCGTTGCCGGAGAACAGCTGGATGGCATACGGGATATTCAGAGCGACGATCAGTAGCACAGCAAGTAATAATGTCGTGATACGAAAGGACTTTGTTTTCACCTTATTTCGATACGTGAATGCGATTACAGCTCCGAGTTTATTCATGGGATGAACCCACCACCTTAATGAAGATTTCATTCAATGTTGGCTCTTGAATCTCGAAACGATCAACTGTGCCCTGCGCAACCGCTGCCTGCAAAATCCGCTGCGCGGCTTCTTCATTCGTAATATGAATGCGGTAATTCCCATCATCATGACGATTGACAGACTGCACACCTTCCAGCAGTTCCAGATTCGGAACAGGCTGCGGCGTACGAAGCAGCACATGCTCGCGTGGATATGACTTTTTGATCTCACGAATATCGCCTTGAAGTACAGGCTTCGAGCGGCGCAGCATTGTTAAATGGCGACATAGCTCCTCGACATGCTCCATACGGTGAGTCGAGAATAGAATAGCAGTTCCTTCGCTTCGTAGCTCCAGTACGACTTCCTTGAGCATCTCTACGTTGACGGGATCGAGTCCGCTGAACGCCTCGTCCAGTATAAGAATCTGCGGACGGTGAATGACGGCGGCGATAAAGCCCATTTTCTGCTGATTCCCCTTGGACAATTCTTCAATCCGCTTGTTCTCGTATTCCATCGCATCGAATCGTTCCAGCCAGTAGCGCAGGCTTTGCTTCGCATCGGCATTTTTCATGCCGCGCAGATTCGCCAGATACAATAGCTGATCGCTAATCTTCACCTTTGGATACAGACCGCGCTCCTCTGGTAAATATCCCATCAATGGCTGGAGTCCACTATGATAAGGCTTGCCATTATATAAAATGCTCCCCTCGTCGGGATAGATCAGACCGAGCACCATACGCATCGTTGTCGTCTTGCCAGCTCCGTTCGCTCCGAGCAGTCCGTAAATCTCCCCCGCTTCCACCTCAAGTGATAGTCCATCTACTGCGGTATGCCCTGCGTACTGCTTGACGATGCCATTTAACTGTAATGGATTCATACCTTCGCCTCCCCAAGATGATGGATTCGATAATCGTTCACCCAGCATGACAACAATTCTTCCCATTCCAGACCGTTAACCTGTACCGGAATATCGTTCTCCTCTGCAATCTGCTGAAGCTCGGCGGGCTGAGAGGTGTGCACTCGTACGCTTCCATCGGGTTTCGCGTCCCAATCCAGTATGCCGGGCAGCTCCTTCAGATCGTCCAATAGCTGTCTGTCTGCTACCGGGCCGAGCCATACTTCCTTCCACTGCTGATACAGCTCGTCCTTTTCCTTCATGCCGCAGATTTGCCCTTCATACATGAGAGCGACATAATCCGCCAGTCGCTTGACCTCTTCCATCCGATGCGTGGTGATCAGCACTGTCACATCGCCGCGCTCCATCTCGCTATGCAGTGCGGACAGCATATCCTTCCAGGCAAAAGGGTCAAGCCCGGATGAAGGCTCATCCAGCAATAATAGCTTTGGCGATGTTGCCAGTGCAGCCGCAAAAACAAACTTCTGCTGTTGACCCTTGGACAGCTTGGACAGACGTACATCCTCAGGCACCTTGAGCTGATGTAGTAGCTCCTCAAATCGCTGTTGGTTCCAGTTCGGATACCACTGCGAACGAAAGGCTGCGGCTTGCCTTGCTGTAGAGCGATTCTCCTCCAGCATAGGCAGCTCGGCTACATAGGCAATCTGTTGTCGTAGATGGACTGGCAATTCGCCTTCACATGCTTCGCCCATCCAGGTGATACGGCCGCTATCCGGATACAGGGTGCGCAGCAACATGTGGATCAATGTACTTTTACCTGTACCATTCTCTCCGACCAGCGCAGTCACATACCCACGCGGTATACTCCAGTTAATCGGTCCGATCCGATGCTCACGACGTTTCTTACATACCTGTTCGAGTGTAATCGCCGACTCCAATTCTGATTGCATCATGCTAGCTGTCATTCCTGTATCCTGAATACTCATGCCTGTTCATCTCCTTAGGGTAGCTGCCGTTCACTCAGCAATTGTTCAAATAATTCATGCAACTGCTGACGATTCCAGCCAAAATTCGTTCCTCGTGTAATCACTTCATCCAGTAGCTGGCGAATCTGTTGTTCGCCTAAACGTACACGCTGCTCTTCCTCTACCTTCGTAACAAAAGTACCTGTTCCCTGACGGGTTCTTAATAAGCCTTCATTTTCTAGATCCTGATATACACGCCGGATCGTAATCACACTGCACTTGAGCTCTGCCGCGAACTCTCGAATGGAAGGAAGCAGTCGTCCTTCTTCAATCTGTCCGCTTAAAATAAGCGCTCGTAGCTGATCTTCGACCTGGCGGTACAGAGGCTCTGCACTATTTTCATTAATCTGTACTGGTATTCTCATACATCTCGCCTCCGTCTTTGACCCGTACCTCTCTCTCGCTTCATCTTCATACTAGATCACGTACTCTTGCTTTGCGATAGATCACACGAAACGCGATGAATAGAGTGACCGCCGCTAGCGCCAGCCCGATCCACATAATTGGAGAAGCGAGCTGATCTTCAATCGCTGCCTTCATCACCATACTGCTAGCATGCTTGTTAATCACAATTCCAAGGATCGCAAGTCCGAGTAACAGCACGGTGCTAACGATACTCCAGAACAGGTATGTCTTTTGACGAACTGCATATTCCATATAGACATAAAGTGAAGTAAGGATCAGCCCCAGTGAAATCCAGCTAATCGCATAGGTCAGATAAGCAGTAATACTCATACCTGGAATCGTACGCGCTCCGACAAAATAGATGAGTCCGAAAAATAAAATGCTGTTGTATAGGAGCATAATGCCCATAACCTGCAATCGACTGCCCAGCACCGCTGAAAAGGGAATTGGTAAGCTACGGAAGTAAATCATCTGTTTCCGATACGTATCTTCCTTCATCAATCGGAAGGAACGACGGGAGTAATCGATACTCAGAAGCGGTGATGTGACGAGCATCAGAATATCTAACAACCCATAATTTAGAATTTCGTTTTGATTGGTGTAATACAAAAATCCAACAATCACACCCATGTACACCATCATAATCGTCGACCAGATAAACATGACACTATTCGATTGTAGTTCCCGCTTGGTTATGAGCCATCCCTGTTTGAAATCAAACATACGTACACCCTCTCTGTTATGAATAACAAGTTTATCGTTAGATTACTTTGCTCGTATGTTGTGTGTGTATAGTGTATATATCGTTATACACAGTATATACACAGTATGCACACTGCGGCAATATCTTTTTTGAATATTATTGGAATGAATTTGAAATTCAATTGCTCACTGTATCGCTTCATTGTAGACAGGACAAGGGTTGGGTCACTGATCGAACATGATCTATAAACAGAAAAAAAGTCCTCTGGCAAATTCGCCAAAGGACATATTTTCATACTCATCATATTTTAAAATGTTACATACAATTATCAAAATCATCATTCTCATAAGCATCAGCCAGCATAACCGATGCGTTCGTTATCTTCGTATGGTCAGGACACGGACGAATTAATTTTGTGCATTTCGTCCTCTACGAGAAGCGTGAGTTCTTCTTCGTATCCACCAGTAATATGATACTTACGCACATATTCCTTTACGAATTTTTTTGGATCCTTAGGCCGGAAGATTCTTGTCATCTCCCGTAGACTTTCCTTGACTTCATTGTGACCTTTAGTTGCCATGGAATTCCCTCCCCAAAACGTGCCTTGTTTGTGAGTCGCCGAAAAGATCCTTAGCTGTGTCTTATAGTATGAAGTTATCTGTCTGTAGTGTGATCTTCTTAGCACGTGCCAACAGGCATTTATCTCAAAAATTACCCCTGGCTCATGCATGTGAATCAGTCCGGCTGTAGCTCCTATCTTGTTATACAAGGCCGATATTGCCCTTCATATTGCTGCAATTGTCTTGCGTTAGGGCGCCTCTCTGGCGTGCTGACCCGGTCAAGAATGCTGCTATGTTATCAGCACTTATCTAAGCACCATCTTTCCCTATCATATCACATTCCAAACGCGAAAAGCACACTCAGTTTGTAAATTGAGCAATTTGGCAATGCTTCCTGAATCGATGGCACACCCGGCACCGTTCCCAAGCATCAAAAAGCGGGTAATAGACGTTATAATGAGAGCCCTCATTGCGTGCTCTGTATCGTATATGACTCGGATCTTCCACTCAGCTTGATCGGAGCAAAACTGGACAACGCCTATAAAGGAGCTTTACTATAAGGTACTTAGCTATTCTCTTATCTAAGATTATGTATAGTTGTTAAGTGAAGCTGCATGAGATGAAGCAATTCCGGTAAGAACTACATCGAAATCGGTCACAAACATCGGAAAGCGATTATAATAGAGCTGTACGAATCAGTAACCCCTTTCTAAACGAATATAAACGAATCCCAGGGTATGCCTGTGGCTACCTATGCAGTGACACCAAGCGGTGCAGGCTTCAACGAGCGACCTCGTAGCATAAGGCATCGAAGCCAAATCATTTGACCAGGAGAGGACATCCGTATGCAATCTAACTCTTGTGTTCTGATCTTGTATGCAAGCTATGGCGATGGCCATCTTCAGGCAGCGCGATCACTACAGGAAAGTCTGTTATCGCAAGGGATCAAGCGTGTGCTATTACTTGATCTGATGGCTGAGGCACATCCGTTTATTAATGATCTGACTCGTTTTGTATATATGCAAAGCTTCAAAACGATCCCGCATCTGTACGGCTGGGTGTATCATATAACGCGCAATATGAAGGCGGAATCGCCCTTTTCTAACTGGCTTCACTCCTTTGGCATTCGCCGCTTGCGCGAGGTACTAGAGCAGGAGCGTCCACAGCTCATTGTGCATACCTTCCCGCAGCTTGCGCTTCCGCATCTCAAGACGCGCTGGGGCTTAACGGTGCCGCTCATTAATATTTTAACCGATTATGATCTGCATGGACGCTGGCTCCATCCGCATATCGATCATTATTATGTTC
The DNA here is from genome assembly GCF_014645615.1 of Paenibacillus hunanensis. GTDB lineage: Bacteria > Bacillota > Bacilli > Paenibacillales > Paenibacillaceae > Saccharibacillus > Saccharibacillus hunanensis. Next base: position 150,561 of record NZ_BMMB01000005.1, read on the forward strand.
CTTCTCAGGCGATGCGCAGCGAAGCGATTCAGCGTGGCGTAGCTCCAGCTCATATTACTGTGACAGGTATTCCGCTGCATAGTAGCTTTGAGGCGATTCCAGTAGAGGCGGAGGCGCGCTTACATAAACGCAAGCAATTGCGGCTGGAAGCAGGGCTAGATCCCGATAAAAAGACGGTGCTGCTGCTTGCTGGAGCGTACGGCGTACTGAAAAATGTACGCGATGTGAGTGAGGTGGTCGCCCAGCGTGAGGATGCTCAGCTCGTGATCATCTGTGGTAAAAATGAACCGCTACGCCGTGATCTGGAAAAGCGCTATGGTAGCCTGGACAATGTACAGGTGCATGGCTTCACACGCCGCATGAGCGAGTGGATGCTATTAAGCGACTGTGCGGTGACGAAGCCAGGTGGCATTACCGTATCGGAATGTATCCGCTGTGGACTGCCTGTATTCCTGCTTCGCCCGGTACCCGGACAGGAGCTAGCGAATGCACTCTATCTACAGCAGCAGGGCATCGCCGAGGTATGCCAATCGCCTGCACTGCTCGCTCACGCGCTGAGCGATATGCTGGATCAGCCGCAGCGTTTGGACATGATGCGACAGCAGATGGAACAGCTACAAATGCCAGATGCCGCCGCACGTATCGCTGGCGATCTGGTCACACGCTATATGAAGCAGACCACGCTGGGAACGAAGCTGGCGCCGATTCCTGTTTTACAGGGGAATGCACGTACTGCGAATGTAGAGCAGTAACGGGAAGAGACATGGTATCAGGCATACAACTTCCATTTCAGAAATGTTAACGGAATACATCATACAAACAGGCGGCGTGAATGCTCGGATTCGATCGAGCATTCACGCCGCCTGTTGCTGTACATCCACTAGATTATTCCCTTAGATCATTCCCTAATCGATAAACTGTACCTGTCCGCCCTCCAAGCCAGCGATCCGCACGAGCGATTCCAGACGATAGCCTTCATCGGTCAGCAGCTTGGCTCCTGGCTGGAAGGACTTTTCGATCACGATCCCGATTCCTGCCACCTCCGCGCCTGCCTGCTGCACGATACGAGCCAGCGCAAATGCAGCCTCACCGTTAGCCAGAAAGTCATCAATAACAAGCACACGGTCCCCGGGATGAATAAACTTTTTGGAGACGGTAATATCATTACTTTGCTGCTTCGTATAGGAATAGGCTGTTTCCACGAAAATATCCTCGGTCAATGTGAGCGACTTTTGTTTACGGGCAAAAATAAGTGGAACGCCAATCTCCAGCGCGGTCATAATGCCCGGAGCGATGCCGGACGATTCGATCGTTAGCACGCGTGTCACACCTGCCTCAGCAAAGCGTGTGCGGAACTCACGTCCGATCTCCTGCATGAGCACCGGGTCCATCTGGTGATTCAGAAACGAGTCGACTTTAAGCACATTACCAGGAAGCACGATGCCCTCAGCGATTACTTTGTTGCGTAATAATTCCATATTATTGTAGCTCCTTTGGCATAGATTGATTGAACAGGCATAGCTGCAAATATGCACGATCTTGAGGTGCTAAAAGGTACCCCTACTATACTCGATTTGGGCTATTCCTGAACAGTGAATATCCTGCTCGGCTGCTCCATATTATTGGATTAACACAAATTTGTTACAGTTTTTTCCCAATTTCAATTTAATTTTACGTTAAACTAACCGATATAGATGTAGATTGTTCAAGTTCATGTAGCCATTATTCGTATAAAATTAGAACATCGTAGCCATTACTTCACGTATTTCCAGAATGTGAGGATTCTCCAAACAGGCTTTACATAAAATAGCCAAGCCGGTTTTGCATGAACATGGAGTATAATTTTTATGAAATATTTTAATTATTTCGATATTTTTGTTTATTTATAAAAAATAAGACTTATATGTTCATAAATAGCATATAAGGAAATTGCATCTATTTTTGCGAATCAGATGCCAAGTGGGAAATGCATGCACATCGTGCTATAATTTATTTACTGTCTGCGGCTTTTTTCCTATTTCTTGATTGCTGGGTCGCATACATTATTGCTTCACTAGGAGGTCTTTGTATTGTTTGCCCAACGCCTCAAACAACTTCGCAAACGACGAAATATGTCGATGAAGGAAGTCGCGGATTATGTCGGAGTAGCCAAAAGTACGTATGCGGGCTACGAATCAGGCTATCGTCAGCCTACCCTGGAAACGATCCAAGCGATTGCTACCAAGCTCAGCACCACTTCCGATTATTTGCTTGGTTTAACAGAGCAGTATGATCCTACCCCACAGAACACCAATGCCCGGGAATTTTTGAATTATGCCCATCTACACTGGGATGGCGTGCCTCTTGAGGATGAAGATCTACAGTTGATTCGGCAATTGTTGGAGCGTGTTGTGCGAGATCGTGCGCACTCGGAGGAAGAACACCATTAATCATATTCCTATCCTCACGTCTGGAAATACAACTGTCGCAACGTCTAGTTTTTCCTTTCTTTTATCCGAGCCCTGTGTGTTCTGTCCAGAGCGCTGCTCGGAACCCTTTAAAGTAGCTTATACCGTACAACGTATTGTAACGACTTGATGAAGCCGGCTTCACCGCTCAGATGAAGTCGGTTTTGTGCTGTCTTTTTCCGTGCATGCTATGTATGTCTATGTCCTGAGACATGGTTCATATGCTAGCGATAGACTGGTTCTTATGGCGCATATCCGTCTTTTATCTATTCATACATAGCTGAAATAGCTTGTCTGAGGCTATACCGCCTATGCTTATCTCTCATATAACAATACAGAAATAAAAAACAACGTAAAAAAGCCACCGACGTGTATACATACAAGCGTCGGCAGCTTTTCAGCATGGTTTGTGAGCGCTATACTTATCAAAATAACGTCTGCCTCCACCCCACTATAACGGTGGAATGGAGGCAAACAGAAATTTACAAATAATGGTTCAAATTTGGGTTATTGGGCTACTATAACATTATCACGAAGCAATGCTGGGCGACCCATCGAATGGTAATCAAAGCGTGTAGCCTTGATGCGATCGGCGCTGTACACATTTCGTCCATCGATCAGTACTGGATTACTCATCACGGCTTCCACCTCTGCCAGATCGATATGAACAAATTCGCCCCACTCGGTCAGCAGGCAGATCGCATCGCAGTCACGCGCTGCTTCCAGTGCGCTGGATGCGTAGCTGATCGCAGGATGATTATACTCACGACGGAAGTTGTCCGCAGCTACAGGGTCAAATACCTGTGGCAGAGCGCCAAACTCAACCAGCTTCGGTACGATCTCCAGTGATGGTGCTTCGCGCACATCGTCTGTATCGGGTTTGAAGGCAAGACCCCATACCGCAATCTTCTTATCCTTCAGTGTACCCAGTGAATCGAGCAGCTTGTCGATCACTGCCCAGCGCTGAGATTGGTTCACTTCAACAACCGATTTGAGAAGCTTGAAGTCGTACTCTACGTTACCAGCAATCTGGATCAGTGCATGGGTATCTTTCGGGAAGCAAGAGCCGCCGTAGCCGATCCCTGCGTTCAGGAACGATGCACCGATGCGACGATCCATTCCCATGCCGCGTGCAACCTGATCCACATCCGCGCCTACTTTGTCGCAGATATTAGCAATTTCGTTGATGAACGAAATTTTGGTTGCGAGGAAGGCATTGGATGCGTACTTGATCATCTCTGCACTGCGGATGTCGGTAACGACCAGATTTTCAGTGAGTGGCTTGTGCAGCTCCAGCAGCAGGTCTGCGGCTTGCTGGGATTCGACACCGATAACGAGGCGATCCGGATTGAATGCATCCTTAACCGCGGAGCCTTCGCGCAGGAATTCTGGCATCGATGCGGTATCGAATGGCTGATCGGTCAGGCTAGCAATGATGCTGTTCACACGCTCATTCGTACCTACAGGTACGGTACTTTTAACAGCAACAACGGTATAGCCATCAATCGAAAGTGCAATCTCACGTGCAGCCGCTTCGATGTATTGCAGATCAGCTTCACCGGATGGAAGCGGCGGTGTACCTACCGCGATGATGATCAGATCGGATTCCGGTACGGAACCGCTCAGGTCGGTTGTGAAGGACAGTCGTCCTGCTTCAACGTTACGCAGCATGATTTCCTGTAGACCTGGCTCATAGATCGGCACGCCGCCCTTGTTCAGCGTTTCGATTTTTGCCGGGATTTTATCTACACAGGTAACTGTATTACCGATCTCTGCAAAACATACGCCGGACACCAGACCCACATATCCTGTACCAATAACCGTAATTTTCATTATCCACACTCCCATTTCCGATTTAGTTTGACGTTGTCGCCATTATTTAAAGGGGCATTCATATTTGGCTGTTGTAAATATCCCTTTTTCATTGCACTTCGTGTTAGAAGTTCGCTAACGAGGTATAGATATTTTGCTATCGCAAAAATCTTTTTCTCATTTCACCTCGTGTTAGAAGTTCACTAACACTTAAATGACTGGGAAAACTCTATTCATGGTTCATGCATATCAACCGATATAGTTTGTATAGCCTGTCTCTAGGACGATATCGCTCATTCTCACTAGCTTGCTTCTGGGTGGAATGAATGCCATACAGCGATGGATCAGGCAACCTACCTTATCTATATGTGGAGGCTGATTATGATGAAATATCAGGGAAATCCGTCATTTGCCAAAGGCTGTCTCTGGGGTACTGCATTGTCTCTGCTGCTATGGGCAGCCATTTTCACCGTTGCTATCGCGTTGCGCTGAATGAACGCCTGGACTGACATTAAGCCTGCTGTGAGCGATCGTTCAGACGCTCACATGCTGAAGCAGATTACTAATATAGCGAGTAATGTCGGCTAGCACACGACTGCCTGACCTACCGCTGGAAGGTAACGGCTCTGCTCCTGCTGCATGCACATTGAGATCCAACCGATTCAGATCGAGCTGGCTAATCTGCTCCCAGGACATCAGCTGCATGGGATGATCCACCGGAATGGCATCCAGTGTATGTCGATCCTCGTAAAATCGTCTGCGATTCAGCAGCAGTAACGGCTTGTTCAGCACAACCGCTTCGCCGATCGTCCCCCAACCGGGCTTGGTAATGACCAGATCGGCAGCGGCTACATAATTTTGTGATTCGCTGTAATCGGGCGGAATCCGATAAATATGCTCTCGCTCCACCATCATATTCGAGGACACGATAAAGCTGACATTTTCGCTGTCCCAGATCGGTAGTGCCTGTAATTCCTCCACCTCGATACTCATACCGAGTGCAAAAAATACGATGCGTCGTCCATCTCTCGCCAGCCTGTGCCGAATCCGTCTTACCTCAGCGGCATCCGGCTGGCGACAGAAGAAGCCGGTATGGATACGATCCTTGCAGCCCCACGCTGGCTCTGCACAGCCTGCCAGACCGATAAAATGATCCATCTGTGCATAAGCAGAACGCAGTTCATTCAGCTCCTGCGGCTCTAACATATCCTGATAGGCGGTATACCAGGTAAAATTCGATATGCCCAGTGATTCGATACCAGCACGGGCAGCAGCCACGATCGGAATCGGCGAAATATCGCTAATTACCAGCTGGGCACCGATACGCAGTAGAAACTCACCCTCCTGCTCCACTTTTTCACCAAACAACGACATATCCTGCCTGTATTGCTTTCTCAGCCCTTCAATATCGGCTGCAATCGAATCATGCTGCAACACATAGCCGGTATCCGAATACATCGTTCGGAATTCTAGCTGATGGTTCCCTTGAAAGGGCTGCAACGATTCGTATAGAAAGCCCAGCGCCTTGCCACAGTTGATCACCAGATGTAGCGGTACGGGACTGTCCGCTAGCAATTGCCGAATGACCGCAATACTGCGAGCCGCATGGCCGTATCCATAATCGGATACGTAATACGCGATGACTGTTAGATCTTCATGCAGTTCTGTGCGATGTCTTCCCATGAATGGAACAGCTCCACCAGTCTATTTTCGCGTTCAAACATTCCCGTTTGTACGACGATAAACTCCATCTCGCTTCGTGCCTTCAGACTGTGCATCGCCTTGACCGGGATATGCAGTACGTTCCCTGCACTCACCTGCATCATATTGCCGTTCAGAACGAATTCGCCTTCACCCTTTACAATCGTCCATACCTCTTCACGCTCGGTATGGGAGCGATAGCTCAGGTTATGCTCCTGCTTCAGACCGATTCGCTTCGTCGATACGCAACGTCCATCCTCGTACGTCTGATCATCCAGCACATGCACCCAGCCCCATTGACGCTCTTCAAACATCGGACCCTGATCAAAATTCACCAGTTCCTTCAGCTTCGGACTGCTTGCTTTGTCAGACACGAGAATACCGTCCGGGCTTACTGCAACGACTACATCCTTCATGCCCAGCACCGTTACCGGAACCTTCGTTTCGTTCACCAGATGCGTATTTTCGCAGTCTTCACTGATGATGCCGCGTCCGATCTGTGTATTGCTCATTTCCTCGGTCAATGTGTTCCATGTACCAAGGTCTTTCCAGTAGCCGGTATACGGTACAGCGACGATATTCGCTGCCTTCTCGACAACCTCATAGTCAAAGCTGATCTTAGGCAGCTTGCTATAGTTCATCAGCAGCTGCTCGTAATGGATTGGCAGACCTTTTTGCTCCAGCAGGTTGATGATATAACCGAGACGGAAGGCGAATACGCCACAGTTCCACAGTGCCTTCTCAGCGATCAACTGCTCTGCATAGGCTTCGGTCGGCTTTTCCTGAAAACGACTAACCTGACGAATGCCTGTTACTGTCGTTTCACCGGAAGGAATAATATAACCGTATTTGGAAGACGGATACGTCGGCTCTACACCGATCAGTGCCAGATCAGCCTGCGATTCTTCAATCGCATCCTCCAGACTGCGTACCGTCTCGAAAAAGTGATTGTCTACATAAGGATCAACGGGCAAAATCGTAACGACCTCATCCAGGCTGACCCCCTTGATGGAATACAGATAGGTTGCCGCCAGTGCAATGGCGGGAAACGTATCCCTTCTGTCCGGCTCTACGATCAGCGGTACGTCCGCACCGACCTGACTGCGCATAATCTCAACCTGAGATTTGCCTGTTGCGATGTAGCTCGACTCGCTCAGTCCGCTAGCATCTAGCTGGTTCCACACCCGCTGTACCATCGAGACCAGTTCGCCCTGCTCATTTTCCAGCACTCTCAAAAATTGCTTGGATCTCGCATCATTGGACAGAGGCCACAGACGCTTTCCTGAACCTCCGGATAAAAGGATAAGTTTCACTCCAATCCCTCCTATGTTTTCTGTAGTTTGGGTATTCCGTTTATGCGAAATGAACGTATGTCGACGTCCAGTCCCTGTTCCAGTTACCTTGATTCAGGCAGCATGCTTGGGGATGAAGACGGTGTAACCATCGATAGCAATAGCTGTCGGTATTTCTCCAGCGATACATCGCGGCGTAAGTACTTTTCCAGATAGTCGCGGCCATTTTGACCGACACGCTGTAGCTCAAAGGCATCCAGCTCGTACAGCTCGCGAATGCGGCTGGCTACATCGTCATACTGCTGTGGCTCGGCAACCTTGCCGCAATAGCTCTCCACGATCAGACGATGTGCTTCACTGCCTTCCTCCAGCACGCCCATCACCGGCTTGCCGGCTGCCATAACGCCGTAGATTTTACTCGGCACAGACACACCCTTGATGCCCTTCTGGTTCACGACCAGATGCACATCGGCGGCATTAAGTGAGTACTTGAGGTCTTCTTTGGGCTGGAACGGTAGGAAGCATACCTGACCGGATTCGATCAAGCCGTGCTTGGCAGCGTACTCCTGCATCTTGCTCTTCATCGCACCTTCACCGATAAAGGCAAACACCAGATCCTTGCAATCCTTCAGCTTCGGTACAATCGAGATCAGGTTTTCCAGATCGTAATACAGACCGAGATTACCGGAGTACATCACAACGAATTTATTTTCCCAGCCATGCTGACGTATAAATGCTGATACACGCGGATGATCCTTCGCCAGCGGTACAATCTCCTGCTCGTTCGTCCAGTTGTTGATGACCGTATTGGCAATCTGCTTCCGTCCACCAAAGCGGCGATCCAGCGTCTCCTGCATATCCTTACCGACCGTGATCACATGGTCAGATAAGGAACAGTTGATATTGTCGATCATACGAGCGATGTTAAAGATCCATTTGCGATCGGTATAGCCAACTGCCTCCGCTTGCTCCGGATTGAAATCCTGAATGTTATAAATATGCTTGGAGCGCTTGAGCAGCTTGCCGATTGTACCGATTAGTCCACCGAGTACCGGCGGTGTTGAGATCGTATAGATAAAGTCCGTGTTCTTTTCTTTGAGCAGCTGATAGGTCGCGAACCAGAAATACGTGGAAATGTACTTGATTCGGCTCAGCTTGTTCTGCTTGTCGACCTCAGGGAGACGGATACGCACAACCTCGATATTTTCCAATCGATCACGCAGTACGCGTCCCTTGCCTGCGTCTGTACCGCCATACCCTGGCGGGCATTCAGCGATGACAGTAATGTCGAAATCGTGCTGTAGGTATAGACATAGCTCCGTCAGCAACTGTCCGGTTGAAGCATAATCGGGATAAAAATAGTTGATGACGAACACGATTTTCGGCTTGTCTTTCATAACGGTATCCCTCCTTTGCATCCAATGTTGAGCTTATTTCACGATGTGTACAGCAGGCTTTGGTTCCTCCTCGGGAAAGCGATGTTTGAAAAAGGCTGCCGGGAAACCGATATGCACCTCATTGCGCGGAATATCCTTCACAACCGTACTGCGAGCGCCCGCAACGCCAAGTTCATGGATCGTAATACCCGGATAAACGAATACGTCACTGGCTACCCATGCTCCATCCTTGATCACGATTGGCTTCGTAATCAGTCCGAAGGTCGGGTCACTTAATTTATGACTGCCGGTGCACAGGTACGTATTTTGCGAAATGACACACTGGCTACCGATAATAATCTCATCCAGACTGTAAAACTCGACATCGTCACCAATCCAGGAATGCTCTCCAATGGTCACTTTCCATGGATAGGTGAATTTGGCTGAGGCACGAACTCGCACACCTGGTGCAAGCTTTGCTCCAAATAGATTGAGCAGGAATCGTCTCCAGCCGTACATATTATGCAGCGAGAAACGGAACAGCGTTCCCTGAACGAACCACCAGATCAGGCAATACCAGCCTGGCTTGCCGCGTGAATATTCCGCCTGACTGTACTGATCGAGCCGGATTTGCGTCATCTCCGTTCTCCTCCTTGTTAGTTAAGCTTCGCTTCATCATCTCCATGAAGATGATCTGTCATGAGTTGTAGCTCATCCTTATCATGAGATTATGAGCGACTACATGTTGACTTACGCTTCATGTACGTTTACTCTGCCTGCGGCGACTCCGATGAATACACCGGCTTGCCGGGCTGACGATCAATCGCTTTGTTGAGTACACGATCCAGCTTGTCAGCAACAACCTCATGCGCACAATCGCTCACGAGCCATTCCATCGCACGTACTGGATACAGATTGTATTGCTGTGGATGAGCGAGTATTTCATTCAATCCAGCTGCAAGCGAGCGCGGATCATCGTTGTCATAGGTGACGAACATTTGCTGATTAATCGTATTGATATCGGACACGCCGGAGGTAAGCACCAGCTTGCCGTATTTGATATATTCGACGACCTTGGACGGGAAGGAGCATTCACTAAATGGAATCTTCTCCCGCTGGGTGTTAATGAACAGGTCTGCCGTTTCCATTAGTTGACCGTATTCGTGATCGTCCAGAAAGCCGTGGAACATAATAGAAATGTGATTATGACGGAAATCCTGAATGAACCGCTTCAGCTTGTCCTCTACAGGCCCGTAGCCGGTAATATGCAGCTCCAGCGGACGATCGGTCTGGATATGCGGCAACGCGTCCAGCAAAATCTCAATTCCGCGGTCATAATCAAGTCGACCAGAGTAGACCATGCGCAGTGGACGATCGGTTCCCAGATCCACCTCGCGTACCGGCTTGAGTCGTGCCGGATGAACCGTACCACCACGTACAACCGTATAGTTGTCAGTGCTGACTCGTTTTTTCAACACCGAGGTGACTAGCACGGCGCCATCGAGCAATCGGTTAGCGAACTTCTCGACAGCAACTGAGATTTTTTTGTAATGACGGTTCGTTTCGGTAACCGCGTATATACCATCCTCGTACTCGATCAGGAGCGGCACGCGGAACAGCATTTTGAACAGGATAGCTGGAAGCGCCGTTTCCAGTCGATAGTTGTAAAATACGACCGCGCGTGGCTCCTTCTTGTGCTGGCGATTCCAGCGTACGAGCTGGAAGAAGACCGTGAACAGCGTGACGAACAGGCTGACACCCTTCATATCGATATTGCCTGGATACACGACCTCACTGCGCTTGCCGATCGGGTACGTATCCCGCTGGAACCATTTCATCGTGCCGCGCTTGAGCAGCAGCGGTGAGATCACTGTAATATCGTTACCGCCTTCCTCCATCGCATGCAGGATGCAATCGATTTTTTTGTTACCGGCGGTATGCTTGGCACTATAGCCCCTTTTCTGTTGCAACTCGCTGTTGACGTAGGGAGCTACGTATGCGACTGACTTCGTTGGCATGGACTTCACCTCGCTCTGTTTGTTCCTGCATCTGCAATCGTCTGGTGTCAAGGAACATCAGCACGATGAACAGCGGCTGGAACAGCATATTTTCGGTAGAGAATACGATCAGCAGTCCGATAAAGACCAGTAGCGCCTGCACGACGCCTCTAATCGGCCGAAGCAGCTGAAAGTAGTAATAGATCATCAAAATAAGCAGCATCGGTAATCCAAACTGATAACCGAATGTGAGTAATGAATTGGATGAATCCGGAATGCTGTAGCGCTCCATCAAAATCTCATTGTTCTGGAAGCCCCAGCCGAGCAGCGGCTTCTCAATCATCAGCTCCAGATTCGAGCTGGTATCAAGTGAACGACGATCAAACGAAGCATTACCATCCTGAAACTTATCCGTGATGACACCGCTCTGAGCGATAAATACCGCCAGCGGTACGAACAGGAACAGCGATAGTAGCATACGCGAGATTTGCTCACGTTTGCCATTACGAATGACATAAGCGAGATACAGCAGCGCACAGATCATGTAGCCCGATGTCGACATCGTGGTCAGCAGCGTTGCGGTCAGGATGATCAAGCGCCATTTCATCAGCTTCTTGTTCATGAATAGCGTTAGGAAAATCCCCAGATTCAGAAACACCTGATACGCACCAGGCTCCCAGAAAATGCCCTGGTTCCGCGACATATTCCATAACCCGTACACATGAAATGGCGTAATCCGGTACGCACCGCCCCAGACGCTCGTTGGCGGAATCAGCTCACGCACTAGCGCAGCATCGAACGCGCCGAGCAGGTAGAATGGCATCCCGAGAATCGCGAGCGCCAGAATCAACCATTGGTAGCTCTTCGCCGCCTGCCGTAGATCCAGTCGATTCAGCACCATAAAGACCGCCATAATCTTCAAAATCAGCCCGGCATAACCACCAATATTCGTACGGTACAGCAGCATATTGCCGAGAATCACGATCATCACCAGCAGCAAAATCAGAAACTGCCTCGGCTCAATCCGCTTCGGAAAATAAAACACCACCGCTACCGCGAACAGCACCATAATGAAATCCGAATACAGCAGCTTGCCGAACAGCACCGAACCCGAGGTAACGACAATTAGCGCTACCGCAATAAAGGTTAAAAACTTATTTTTCACCGTGATGTCCGGCTGAGCGGACAATGTATAAGGATTGGTCATCATGCTTCTATCACATCCAGATGTTTAATCACCCGGGCAGGCACCCCAGCGGCAATACAATTCGCTGGTATCGATCCTGACACAATGCTGCCCGCGCCAATAATACTGTTTTTGCCAATCGTTACTCCCTTGAGCACGACCGAGTTGGCGCCAACCCATACATTGTCTTCGATTATGGTAGGCGCTGTGCCGATATCGGCACTATTTTTGTTAAACCGTCGTCCCTCCGGCTTGATCGGATGGAAGTCGGTATCGCTAATTTGCACATTGACGCCAAGCATGACTTCGTTGCCAATCGTCACACTCGACATGGCGCAGATGCTTGCGCCGCTAATGCCCACATCATCACCAATCGTGATCGTGGCGCCGCTTGCGAGTGTACGGATAACGGTGCGATGATTCAGACCGATCGGGTTGCTGTAGTCATTCGAGCACAGGATGCAGTTGCGACCAATCGTGATGCTACTGCCCGGCTCCTTGTCTACAATCGGCACACCGACCGCAATCAGATTCGCTCCCGTCGTAATCCGCTGCTCGCGGAATAGGCGACGCGTCACCCAGGTGGCGCATTTTTTGGAGATTTTACGTTTGATTCGGATAAAAGAAGTGATCATACCGGCTCCCTAACAAAGAATCGATTATAAAATTCAAACGTGCGTTTTGTATTTTTACGAGCGTCAAAGTTCTCCTGTGCAAATTCCAATGCCTGCTGTCCTAGCTTCTCATGCAGTGCACGGTCATTACCGATCCGCACCATATACTGCGCCATTGCATCATAGTCACCTGCTTCAAACAGATAGCCTGTTTTGCCTTGCAGGATCAGCTCGTTAGGACCACCGATATTCGTACCGATGGAAGGCTTTCTCATCGAAGCGGCTTCGATAATGCTACGCGAGAAGTGAGGCTCCACGAATGGGCACATCATCACATCGCTGGCAGCGATCATTTGCGGCACATCATCACGGAAGGCCAACGGATAAATCTGGTCATTACCTTCACATGCCTGCATCACCTTATCTTCATAGGCATTGTTTTTGTTGAAATAAAAGCCTCCGACGATCAGCTTGAACTTCGGATTGTCTTTGGCAATTTTGTTAAATGCGTTAACCATATCGAGTACGCCATTACCATGTACGACGCGGCCGATGTACAGGAACACGATATCGTCATCCGCCAGCCCCAGCTCGCGGCGTACCGGCGCTCCATTCACATCCGGGTTGTACGATTTGAAGTCAACGAAGTTGTACACCACATCCAGCTCGCGACCGTCGCTATCCACCGTTTCCGAGTCAAACTGGTCAATTGAGATGTAGCCATCCACGTATTTGTGATTCATACGCTTCAGAATATTACCGGCAAATGAGTTCAGCAGTGGTTCGCGCACATGACAAACGACCTTTGTCTCTGGCGATACTTTCTTTGCCGCTCTGGCAACCTGGAATAAGCATGTGCTATTCAGATGGATAATGTCTGGCTTGTATTTACGAATGTATTTTTTGGCTTGAAAGTATGTTGGCAGTGCGCCGATCAGATTGCGGATGAACAGCTTCGGCGTCATACCGGATACCGTTGAACCGTGGAAAGGAAACATTCCCTTCGCTACCTCTACTGGTAACCCCCCTGATTCCAGCAGCTTCACCGCAGGGCCGTTACGGATCGTGAGCACATTGCCCTGGAACTTCTGCTTATCCAGATGACTGATCAGATAAGTAAGACTTCGTGGTGCGCCACCCATGTGACCCGAATGATGGACATACAGTACCTTTTTCAATGCTTACGCCTCCTTAGTGAGTTTAAGAATTAACTTTATTTAGATTAGATTGAAGTTGGTTTTAGATATGTTTTTTGAATAATTCCATAAGTGAAATGAGTGGCATTTGCTTAAATGCACTTGAATATAAAGCAGCTAAGCGTTTGGCATTTTAAACGCGACCGAAAAGCGTGTGACGCTTGAAACGCGTTCTAGCTGTAAAGATAATTTTGCCTTGCGGTGCGCGCAAGCTTTATATGTTGAAGCCTCCATCACTCCGGTAAGGAATAAGGGAACGTCCTCAGGTGGAGCCCAGGAATCTTTTGGATAAGGGGTGAATGAAGATTCCCGGGCTCCAAAGTCGTCCTTTTCCCTTATTTCCTTCCCTTCGTTACGTGGTTGTTGCAGCATACTGAGCTGCGCACACAGCGGCAAAATTTCTTTTAACTATTATGCTTGCTGCATCACATTCAAAAATATTTAAGACTTGGTGTTCAAGTTCAACTTTTGAACTTGAAGGCAGTTTTTTAACTTCGTTCATTTGCGACATCTTATAGATGCTGTCTCAAAATTAAGCTTGGGATCGATGCATTCGTTCGGCTATATCAAATGAACACGTCAAGCATTCATTTGAATGCATCAAACTCGTATGGCGATTCCAGCCTTTTCATGAACAGTTTTCACAAATTTGAAGTTTATTTTCAATTTAGGAAGCAGGAAAGCATCGGTTCCCCGACAGGGGGGAACCTGATGATCTGCTTTGCCTATTTATTCTTGATTGGTAGAAAGCTTCGCCTTGCCTGCTTTCAGTCTGGAGATCAGCGCCGTAATTGGCGAAATCAGCGTTTTGGACATCATCATGCCGGATACCCGCGTTTCCTTGAACATGAAGGTGAAGGCGTAGCTGGATACGATAAAGGCAAATACCGTACCGACCGCAGCACCCATGCCGCCGAATAGCGGGATCAGAATCAGGTTGATGATGATCTTCGTGAGCGCGCCCATCACCTGGCTGATCAGCTCGAACCGATATAGTCCTTCGCTAATAATCCATTTGTTCAGGGCAGCGCGCATGAAGATGAACAGACATGCCCAGACGTGAATGACGAGAATGCTGATCGATTCCAGATACGCTTTACCGTATAGGATCGAGATGACCGGTTTGGCCATCAGGGTGACCGCTATACAGATGGCGAGCGCGAACCAGAACAGTAGATTGTACAGCTTTTGCAGCTCAGCATGATAGACAGCCGGGCCTAGCTTTTTGTTTTTGATCATGCTCGGGAAGTACGAAGCGGCGACGACGGTCGGAATAACGTACCATACTTCGGACAACCGGGCAGCTACCGCATAGATACCAACCGCTGTATCGTTAATCATGTAGCTCAGCATAACCTGGTCGATCTTCAGATAGATGATCGTGGAAATACCGGCAACAATGAGTGGCCATGAGCTATTCGTTAGTCGTTTGCCTAGCTTCCAGTTAAAGCTCCACCTGGTCAGCGACACGCGCTTCATCTGAGTGAACAACAGGAACAGGTAACCGAGAATGAGCTCAAGTGCATACGATGCGGCGAACCAGATGAGCGAAGAATGGAAGACGATCAGCAGTACCTTCATAACCGAGGTCATGAGGAAGGCGATGCCCTTCGCATATACGGCATACTTCGCTTCTACGGTGGAATCAAACCACTGGGAAATGACATCCAGCGGCTGAAACAGCATATTCGCTGCGATGATGATAATACTCCAGCGCACCATCGCATCCTGCCCCGGAATGGCAAAGGCCAGTGCGACCGTGATCGCAAAGGCGATCAGGCCGCTGACCATTCGCAGTGTCGATACCGTACCCAGAATCTCGTTCTTATTATCCGGGTGCTCGACCAGCTCTTTGACGATAATATTTGCCAGACCGAGCGGCACAACCGCCGCAATGATCGTTACAAATGAGATCGCAAAATTGTACTGACCGAACTGCTCTGGCCCCAGATAGCGCGCAATCCAGATACTGACGATCAGGTTGATGCCAAGTCGCAGGAACTTGTCCATCAACTGCCAGTTGCTGTTAAAGAAGATTTTGCGCTTTTCGGGAGTCATCGATAGCTTGCGTTTTATTTTGGCAATCGGATTAGCCATTCATAATCATCTCGCTTAATAGACAGGTACAGCCGATGGCTTCAGGGAATGACGCTTCAGATCAGCATCTACCATGTTTTTCACCAGCTGCTCAAAGCCAACTTCCAGCTCCCAGCCCAGCTTTTCCTTTGCCTTCGTGCAATCGCCGAGCAGCAGATCGACTTCTGCTGGACGAACGAACTTTTCATCAATGACAACATAGTCTCTCCAGTTCAGACCCACATGGTCGAACGCGACTTGTACCAGCTCTTCTACCGTGTGCATCTCACCTGTAGAGATGACATAATCGTCCGGTGTGTCCTGTTGCAGCATGAGCCACATTGCTTTTACGTAGTCACCTGCAAAGCCCCAATCGCGCTTAGCATCCAGGTTACCGAGACGCAGTTCTTTTGCCAGACCTAGCTTGATCTGTGCTACACCGTCCGTTACTTTACGTGTGACGAACTCCAGTCCGCGGCGTGGGGACTCGTGGTTGAACAGAATACCGGAGCAAGCGAACATATCGAAGCTCTCACGATAGTTAACGGTAATCCAGTGACCGTACAGCTTGGCTACACCGTAAGGGCTACGTGGATAAAATGGTGTTGTTTCGCTTTGCGGAATCGCCTGTACTTTACCGAACATCTCACTGCTAGATGCTTGATAGAAGCGTGCTTCCGGTTTAACGAGACGTACAGCCTCCAGCATGTTTGTTACGCCCATTGCTGTCATTTGACCCGTTGCTGTTGGCTGTGGCCAGGAAGAAGCAACAAAGGATTGTGCACCCAGGTTATATACTTCATCTGGATCGGATTCACGTACTGCCTCGATCAGAGAACCGAGGTCAGTCAGGTCAGCGGAGATCCACTGAATTTGATCCTTGATATGCTCCACATTTTCGTAGTTTGGTGTACTTGTTCTGCGGCGTACGCCGTATACTTTGTAGCCTTTTTCCAGCAGCAGCTCTGCCAGGTACGATCCGTCTTGTCCTGTTACACCCGTAATCAATGCAGTTTTCATAAATGAATTCCCTCCACCATATGTTTTTTTAGGATATCTTTTTATATTCACTTGAATGAAATGAAAATGATCATGGATTAGCGAACAGCCAGGCTGCTCCGGTAATCCTCATATACTGCGCGAATGCCTTCCTCCAGCGGAATACTTGCTTTCCAGCCCAGCCCATTGATTTTGGTTGTGTCCACCAGCTTGCGTGGTGTACCGTCTGGCACGGAAGAGTTGAACACCAGTTCACCCTGGAAGCCGACGATGTCCTTGATCATGAGCGCCAGATCCTTGATCGCAATATCCTCGCCTACTCCTACGTTCACAATCTCATTGCCCTCGTAGTTGTTCATCAGGAAGATGCACGCATCTGCAAGATCATCGGAGTGCAGGAATTCACGCTTCGGTGTACCTGTGCCCCAGATTTCAACGGTGGCTGAGCCATTTTCCTTCGCTTCATGGATTTTGCGCACCAGTGCTGGCAGCACATGCGATGTTTTCAGGTCAAAGTTATCGTTTGGCCCGTACATATTGGTTGGCATCGCCGAGATAAAGGTGGAGCCGTACTGTCGGTTGTACGATTCGCACATTTTGATACCTGCAATCTTGGCGATTGCATACGGCTCGTTGGTTGGCTCTAGCTCACCTGTGAGCAGATACTCTTCCTTGAGCGGCTGTGGTGCAAACTTTGGATAGATGCACGTGGAGCCGAGGAACAGTAATTTTTTCACGCCATTCACATAAGCGGAATCGATCACATTCGTCTGAATGAGCAGATTGTCGCGAATGAAGTCTGCCGGAAAATCGTTGTTAGCCGCAATTCCGCCTACCTTCGCGGCAGCTAGGAACACATAATCGATATGTTGCTCCTTGAAAAAATTGTTGACCGCATCTCGATTCCGTAAATCTAGCTCAGAGCTGGTACGGTAGATGAGGTTGGTATAGCCTTGCTTTTCAAGCGCGCGCAGAATCGCTGAGCCAACCAGACCGCGATGTCCGGCTACGTAAATCTTGGAGTCTTTGTTCATCAATAATCACCTCATCAAAATTTAAATTGGTCATTAAAACGCGTCTTTGGCACCGAATAGCACTTTAACCGTTTTAACGAGAATAAATAAATCGAAAATTATCCCTCGTTTTTTGATATAATGTAAATCGAGATCAACCATCTCATCAAAGCTTAGCTCGTTCCGTCCGCTGACCTGCCATAACCCGGTGCACCCCGGTGTTACGCTCAGTCTCAGCTTGTCGCGTGGACTGTATTCTTCAACTTCACGCGGCAATGGCGGACGAGGTCCAACCAGACTCATATCGCCGCGTAGTACATTCCACAATTGCGGCAACTCATCAATACTTGTTTTCCGAATAAAGCGACCGACTCTCGTGATGCGAGGGTCGTTTTTCATTTTAAACATCGCGCCTTCGACTTCATTTTGCGCAAGCAGATCCTTTAACCTCTCCTCCGCATCTGAAACCATTGACCTGAATTTGTACATTCGAAACGGCTGTTCATCTTTACCGACTCGGGTCTGATAGAAAAACACCTTTCCCTTCGGGTCTTCCAGCTTGATCAGAATGCCAAGTACAATAAAGAGTGGTAACAGAACGATTAACCCCAGCAGTGAGCAAATAATATCGAGCGTTCGTTTCACCAGCATATAAAACCGGAGTTTGGTGGTCATGCTGCCTACATGTCTCGCATAAAACTCGCTGTAGCTTGCTAAAGCCTCGGCTTCACTCCCATGTCTTGGAGTCATTACGCTTCACCTCTTGCCATCAGCACGTCCTTCTGCGCTTCTCTCTCCAGTACGTCCTTGAGAGAAGACAACAGCGGTGCTTTTAAATCTTCATTTTTCAAGGCAAATTCAATTGTTGTTTGAATAAACCCAAGCTTCTCGCCCACGTCAAAGCGTGTGCCCTGGAAGTCATATGCAAATACCTGTTGCAGCTCATTCAGACGCTGAATCGCATCGGTCAGCTGAATCTCGCCGCCAGCACCGATCTGCTGCTCACCCAGGAATTCGAAAATTTCCGGTGTCAGTACATAGCGACCCATGATCGCCAGATTCGATGGTGCTGTGCCAGGAGCTGGCTTCTCCACGAATTGACGTACCTCATGCAGACGTCCAAACTGCTCAATCGGATCGATAATGCCATAACGATGTGTCTGATGATCCGGCACGGTTTGTACACCGATAACCGATTTCTCTGTCACTTCGTATTGCTCGATCAACTGGCGTGTGCAAGGTGTATCGGATTCAACGATATCGTCACCAAGCAGTACCGCAAATGGCTCATCACCAATAAAGTTACGTGCACACCATACGGCGTGACCCAGACCTTTGGCTTCTTTTTGACGAATATAGTGGATATCGACCTTGGATGACTTCTGAACCTCATCCAGCAGATCCAGCTTACCCTTCTCTAAAAGCGTCGCTTCCAGTTCAAACGCATTATCAAAATGATCCTCGATTGCGCGTTTCCCTTTACCTGTAACGATAATGATGTCTTCAATACCCGAAGCAATCGCTTCTTCTACAATGTACTGAATGGTCGGCTTGTCCACGATTGGAAGCATTTCCTTAGGCATTGCCTTGGTTGCAGGCAGGAAGCGTGTTCCCAGACCTGCGGCAGGAATGATTGCCTTACGAACTTTCTTCACAAGATCACACCCTATCCCTTTTTTATTTGTTTCCCATGGTGACCAGCTGCACATATGTAGACCATGCCTTCTCCATATCCTCCAGAGACAGCACAGCCTTCCAGCCACTGCTTACCGCTCTGAAAGGATGCGTTATACTCTCTCCTTGCTCTGTATGGGATATAACGTATCATTTCAGGGCGCTTTGTAAGCAGCGCTGGTAAAAGCCGTTACCGGGCCTTCAACCCGTCCTCATCTTCATGCCTTTGACGATGTACGTCTAAGGCTGCATATGCAGCCCACAGCATGACCGAGTGTCTCCAGTGATATGGGTGCAGGAGGCATTACCCCAAGCTTGGCCTGTATTCTGTGCTATCGAGCCTGCCGAACCACCGTGATACGCTGTGCTTCATGCAGGGTAAATCGTCATTTCCTAACCGTAACATGTGCGGTCATATTCCCGTCACTTGCACCTAATCGTGATAGGCGGCAGACAATGTTTTGCGACTCGCCTGATTCAGTACAGCACCCAGAATACGAGCGCCTACAAATTCCAGACTGGTGATCGCCTTCGTAATATCCTTACGACTCTCGCCACCGGACTTGATCACCAGCACAACGCCATCGCAAAGCGTGGTCGCTACCTGTGCATCTGTAAATGGAAGAATCGGCGGCGTGTCGAGAATAACGAGATCATATTGTGACTTTACTTCATCCATTAATGCTTCCATCTGAGGTGAGCCTACAATCTCGGATGGATTCGGTGGTACAGGACCTGACGTGAGTACGCTCAGGTTCATTGTACGACTCGGCTGAATATTCTTTTCCAGATCGGCTGTGTTGAACAGCACGTTGGATAGCCCTTTTTCATTCGACAGGTTGAAAATGCGATGCATCGCTGGATTACGCAGATCGCCATCAACGATCAGCACGCTACGTCCTGTTTCGGCATAAGCAATCGCGAGGTTCGCTACCGTAGTACTCTTGCCCTCACCAAGCGCCGCCGAGGTGACGAGTACGCTTTTGACACGTGCATCCAGACGGGAGAAATCAATATTGGTACGCAGTCCCTTATACGACTCAGCGATGAGCGACTTCGGATTCTGCTTTGTAATGAGCGGCCATTTAAGTGTGGTTGGCACGTTCTCCACCTCCTACCAAAGGCTTTGCAGGTACATGTTCCTTCGCAGTCATATCGTCCTCCGTCATCTTAGCAATCACGCCAAGAACCGGAAGTCCAAGCACATCGCGAATGTCTTCCTCCGTTTTGATCGAGTCATCCATGTATTCCAGCAGGAAGGCTACTGCGATACCAATCACAACCGATAGAATCAGGGCAATCAGTACGAACAAGATTGGACTGTTACCGATTGGAACGCCTCCAGCAGCCGGGTCAGCCTGATCCAGCACAATGATATTATCCAGATTCATAATCTGAGGCACTTCACTCTGGAACACCTTGGCAATCGCATTGACCGTCTTCGCAGCACGCTCATACGAGCCATCGGTTACCGTGAGCGACATGACCTGCGTTTCGTTAACTGAGCTTACACTCACCATATTGATGAGCTGCGTTGCATTCAGTCCAAGCTCTGGATGATCCTGAACGACCTTATTCATAATCGCTGGCGTTTTGATTATCTCCTGATACGTCTTGATCAGTTGAATGTTGGAATTGATCGTTCCCAGATCCAGCTGATTACCAGTGCTGCCATCCGACGATTTTGGCGTACTGTTTACCACCAGCTTCGCCGTGGCTGTATACTTGGGCGCATTCGTCATAAACGCGTACGCAGCCGTTGCAGCCGTAATCACAACGACGATCAACATAATGAGCCAGAGGCGCTTCTTGATGATATTCAGATACTGTTTAATCTCCACTATATTTCCTCCAGTAACTGTTAAGATGTTGTCCTTACCTAACAACCACGTTTCATCGAACCTCTCTATCTTTCATTTCGAAGTTCGCCAACACTACGCTGTACAAGCAAGCTATCTGCTTTGTCATGCTGTGTTTGCTGATGTGGCCCGCATATCCGGTTTGCATTCTCCTTTCCGGCTTCAAAATCAACATGTACGTGTATTAGTTACATTCTGTCATTTTTAAATTACAAATTTGTAACATGTTAAGAATAGAAAATAACGGCGTTCACTTCAATGTCAGACCAAGAGAGATTGCCGTTCTGTATATGATGACTGTTACAAAGCTACGTACATTGCTTCTTACATCCATATTCCATATTTCGCTATGCAGTTGTGGGATGAACTCTGTACCCGTCCTTAATAGTTATTCGTTTTGAATAACTTATGCGCTCATTATACTGCCTGATGAAAGCTTTGTAAACCACCTTCACTTGCGAAAATGGTTTCATTTACCATTTTTATGAAGATTGGTTATCCTCTGCTGTCATGAATCCTTCCAATGTTCCTCCATTGTTGATATGGTTCATGAGATCATCTACATTTCCTTGAATGCCCATTTTCTCGAAAATCATATCAATCAACAACGCCACATTGATGCTCTTCGCGCTCTGTTCTGAAATTGGACGATACATTTTATCTTGATAAATCCCCTGCTGATACGATATTTCCTGATTCAACGGGTAACGGGCCAACGACAACCAGTCTGCCAGATGTCCATTCGATTTGCAAGTTTTGCTGTCTTGTAGTGCTGGATCGGTGGAAAGACGGTGGAAGAATGTCTTCACCTCATTCTTCTTTTCGATCCATGCTTGATTAAGGACTTGCTGATTTCTCACATCAATTCCCTCCTATGATCCAGTTGGCTCTTATTCGTTTTGAATAAATTATAATTTAGGTTATCTGAAAATCATGTCGAATGCTAGTCTAAAAATAAAACTTTATTTTTTTAATTTTCGACTTTATATATCTTTGGTTTTGGGCATTAAGGAATATAAAATGTCGTATTCTATCCCTTTAGACTCAGCCTTTTTTTCTTTTCAGAAATTTACAGGTCTTTCCGTCTAGTTCTCACCCCATTTACAGTTTACTTGGTAATTTAAACACTATTTCAAGTTTGAAACTGGTTAAATCTGTTAATTACGTTGGTTAATTATTTGTTACTATTAAGTGTATCCGTTTACAATTCTTTCACCTCATGAATCTTGCTTCAAAAGGAAGCAGGAATTCATACTTAATTTAGCAAATATGTTAAAATGAAATCTGCCTGCTGATATGTCCAAAGTTCCAAATCAGCCAAAACGACATTTTTTACTACGAAATGTAGCAAAACTATCCATTTTTGAATAAAAAGGAGCTAAGAACTATGGGATTAGTGAAAGAATTTAAGGAATTTGCCGTGCGCGGCAACGTCATCGACCTCGCTGTCGGGGTTATCATCGGTGCAGCATTTGGTAAAATTGTTACTTCCCTGGTAAATGACATCATTATGCCCCCTGTCGGGAAGCTGCTCGGTGGCGTCAACTTCGCCGATCTGTTCATCAATCTGGATGAATTAACAGGAAGCAATGCGAAGCACTTCGTATCGCTCGCTGAAGCTCAGCAGGCAGGGGCAGCGGTCATCGCATATGGTCAGTTTATTAACAACGTAATCGACTTCCTGATCGTAGCATTGTGCGTGTTCTTGCTGGTGAAAGGTATCAATATGCTCAAGCGCAAAGAACACGCGAAGCCAGAGCCAGAGAAAACAACGCGTGCATGCCCATATTGCACAAATGAAGTATCGATCAAAGCAACACGCTGCCCGCACTGCACATCTCAGCTGGATACGGCTGCGCCGACCGTGTGATGGTATAGGTATTGAAAGATAAAAGAAGAGGGACTGCCTTGACGGGCAGTCCTTTTTGTTTTGGAGATTGGGTTTGTATAGGCTTTGCACATGTGGGAGTCGTTAAAAATGAAGGTGGCAGGTAGCACTGTATTATGTATACTCCTGCTCCTTCTATTTTACCTTCAACCCGATCTTTCATTTCTATGTAACTACGCTGTCTACTTCTACTTCTACTTCTACTTCTACTTCTACTTCTACTTCTACTTCTACTTCTACTTCTACTTCTACTTCTACTTCTACTTCTACTTCTACTTCTACTTCTACTTCTACTTCTATCTACTTCTACTTCTACTTCTACTTCTACTTCTACTTCTACTTCTACTTCTACTTCTACTTCTACTTCTACTTCTACTTCTGACCAATGATGCAATTTCATACTTTCCCCGTCTACACTCTTCTTCGGAGTATCTTCAACACTTCGCTATTCCTTACACTTTAATCCTTTATATGATACGACTGACTTTACATCCTCCTTACTCGGTTGGCTCTCCCCCTCGTAATATTTACGTTATTCTAAGCATTACGTAAATATGCAAAACAAAACGCCTTGTGAGCATGAAATGCTCGGTCAAGGCGCTTTATCGGATACGATCAAGTACTGTATGCTCATTTTTATCCTGCCAGAGTCCAGGCTGATGTTAGATCGGACGGTTTTGGCTGGGAAGAAGATTCGATACAATATTCTTTAAGTCCCGGTCTTCCTTATATGTCTTATCACCTGTATCCAGCTCACGAATATGGATATATTGGTAGTCCGCTTGTGGATTTACAGGGTTGTAACGCATCGGATCAGATGGGTCGGCTTTTACTTCATACTTCATATCAGTTAACATCTCGGTCAATTGATTTACATTTGGAAGCTCATCTTCGTTTACAAAAATAAGTCCTCGTAGCGACTTCGTCTCCTGTTCGTGAACCACATCAAACTTTACGATACATTCCATTTGGCTCTCCAACCTTTCTCTATTGTAGGGTATGGTATGCTGTAGTGGCGGCACCGTTTTAATCTCGATATAATGATGAGCATACATGACGTTCATACTTACACGATGCCAGATTATTTCAACCGCTTCTCACCCATTTCACGGCTCACTATTATAATAGAAGAAACTCGATTAAAAAGATGTAAGATATTTAACTTTGCACAGATTATTTTTTATTTAGTTTAAAAAATATTCACAATTTTTCTTCTATTATAATAGTACATATCCATGCAATCTTAGAGCAGTTAAGACACAGGCAAATGCTTTGTGCAGGAAGCAGACACGACTCTGGTAACCGGAAAAGAATAAAGGAATGAGCTTCCTTATTTCCTTTGCTCCGTTCCCTGCGGCTCACATCCATACGCCTTTGCACACATGCGCTAATACCTGAACTGCTCTAAAGACGAATCCTGATATTGTACAGAACGATGAAGTCACTGTATGAGCAGCTATATTTCTTATAAAATGGAATAGACCGAATTTTACATTTAAGCCGTTCATGATACTAATCCATATTAAAGTAGTACGTTTGTATGCTACAATTCGCGCTTCGAACGTAAAGCTTCACATTTTAAAGCGTAACACTTGCACTTGCACTTGCACTTGTACTTGCACTTGCACTTGCACTTGCACTTGCACTTGCACTTGCACTTGCACTTGCACTTGCACTTGCACTTGCACTTGCACTTGCACTTGCACTTGCACTTGCACTTGCACTTGCACTTAAAAATGCTGCGACACGCACAGAGCGAGGGCAAGGAAATAAGGGGAAAGAAGTGTTAGCGATTTTCTAACACGGGGTTCTAATGAAGAGTGATTTTTGCGAAGCAAAATATCTTACCTCTTTGGAGGGGCGGGAATCTTCATTCTTTCCAAATTCAAAAGATTCCCGCGGCTCCACCGAGTCCGTCCCCTTATTCCTTGCCCGAGCGGTGTAAATCTAACGACAAGGATGTGACTCCTTCATCATGGCAGATCACGAACTACTAGATATTTACGACGAACAAGATCAGCATATCGGTGTATGTCCGCGCTCAGAGGTGCATCGTGTTGGACACTGGCATCATACCTTTCACTGCTGGCTTGTACGCGATACCGAAGCAGGTCGTATGCTCGTTTTTCAACAGCGTCAGCATAATAAAGATACATTTCCCGATCTATACGACATCACCGCCGCCGGACATTTACTCGCAGGCGAGACGGTAGAGCAGGCGGTGCGCGAGCTGGAGGAAGAGTTAGGTGTGCCGCTTCGCTTCGATCAGCTCACCCCACTCTTCATCACGCGCGATGGATGGGAGTTTGAAAGTCCCTCTGGAACATTGATTGATCGTGAGGTAAGTAGTGTGTTTGGCGCATGCAGTCCACTCACATTACAGCAATACGAGCTGCAAGCGGACGAAGTGGCTGGTGTATTTGAAGCACCACTCTCGCAAATGCTGGAAATGTTCCACGGGGAACGTGCCTCCGTAACCGCAACGGGTGTATATGGTCAGCCAGCAGAAGCGCCTGCGGGCGATCTACCCTATGTACATGTCGAGGTCACTGTAGAGCAATTTGTTCCACAGTCGCCTGGCTATTATGAGAAAACCTGCACCTTGCTACAACAGCTCAGTCCGCTGGAATAATACCGGGCAAATAGCGATCCAAAATGCGCGTATAGCCCTGTCCATAACGCCGGATTAGCTCCTGACCCAGATCATTTTCCATTTCATATAAAATAATCTCCTGGGAAAAATGCTGCAATAGCAGCTCAGCCATCAGCGGATGCTCGGTAACAAGTGCCTGCGCAGGAATACCATCGCCGCGCATGCCGACAATGCACCAGTGACGGTCGATGACCATCCAGAATTTGCGTCCGCTGATCCCTCCCTTGAGTAGACGAATCCCCGGATGCCCATCCTCCTCCAGACCCTCGAACGACCATAATACTCGAACGCCGCGCTGCTCGGCATTTTCTAATTTTTGGCGAAACCATGCCGCTTCCTCACGCCAGATTCCCGCGACGATCTCTTCGCCCGCCTTATCCAGCTCCCGATTGATCAGCTCGATCACATTACGCTCTCCCTCTACAATATGAAACGAAGGACTTTCCTCACGACTACTCGGCATTGCCTGTTCCAAATACGACAGTGACGCATCAATCTGCCCTGCGATCATACGAGTCAGCTCCTTTACCGGAAGCATGCTGTACCTTGCTGGCTCACCAGGTGTCAGTTGTACAACGCCACGTGTGAGTAAACGCTGTAATGTCGCATATACGTTAGAGCGTGACACGCCAAGCCGCTTGGCCACCTCGTATCCCGACTGTGTAGATTGCTGTGCCAGACAAACCATGACCTTTGATTCGAGCTCGGTAAATCCAAGATTACGCAAATGCTGAAGCAGTTGTTCCATCAGGCATACCGTCCTTTGCAGTCATTTTGATGCCCGGCAGACAAGCTCAAGCGGGCGTGAACAAGAATAGGCTGGAACACGTTCCATTCGCCAATGCTCCGACTGATCCGCGATACATTATGTATATAGACAGCAGCAGGCTGATCGGTAGGTAGTGATCAGCCTGCTGTTGCCTGGTTCGTATGTGATTCATGATGTGTGTATAAAATAAGTCAGCATGGATATGGGAAAATGCTATGATCACCACCGCACGCGTGAATTACGCTACAAAAGCAGTGCGATTCCCCCTATTCAATAAGGAATTAAACGACCTGTTCGGTTCCGCAGCTTGGACACCATTTGGAGCCTTTAGGCAGTGCTTTGCCGCATACCTGACAGTTAAATGTACCGGGATCTACCGTTTCCGGTTCCGGTGCTTCCACTGGCTCGGTTGCCAGCAGGGTATCCCCCTCCGAAGCAGTTGCGTCTCGCATTTTCGTTAACGATGGAAAAGCCGCTGTTGGCGCTGGCGTAGCTGTCTGGCTGGTAGAAGAAGCTGACTTGGCTGCTTGAGCCGTATTTTCTTGCTCCTCCTCTAAAGGAATGCCCAGATCCTGCTTCCATGCACGTACCAGACGATCCAGCTCATCCTGGCGCTCCTGATCTTCACGTAAACGCTCTGCGCGGCGCTGTTCCGTTTCTTCACCTGTCAGCTCAGACAGATCGAGCTCCTGCTCATCGCGACGTGGCGATGATACCAGCGCATCCAGTCCACTCTCGTACGAAGCTTCGCGCTCATCTGTCGCTTCACGCTCACTACGTGGTGTGACGAGCTTTTCCATTTTGCGTCCGCAGTTCGGGCAGAAATTAGCATCCAGTGCCACCACCGTACCACATTCGCAAATACGTTCATTTTTCAAAATAGCAATGCGCGTACGAATCTCCTCGATCTCTTCATTCAGCAGATCGCACGCCTTGCACAGCTCGGTCATCTCTTCCTCGGCAATCGACATATCCCCTGCACGATAGCCTTCATAGAATACCTCGCCCATACGCATATAATGTACGCCAATTTCGCGCTCAATGTCCACGATATGTCCATTCATCCGATTGACCTCTACCGCATTTTGCGCTCGCTCGGTTGCTTTACCAGCACCGCTCTTTAGCCGTTGTAAGATATTCATGACTATTCTCCTCCTCTAATTCCACGGACGGCTGCTACATTTTCACCGTGCAGCGGTCACTATCCCGTTACCAATCACAACAAGCGCTCTATTGGGGGATTACTCAAAGAGTATACATCCATTATAATAGAAGGATATGTATAAAAGTAATCGGTTATAACGAATATACCCTCAATCAAAACGGCTTGTAACCCTATCATAACAAAATTTTCGCTCAGTTAAAAAAAACGGGCATAAACCCGCTTCGTCCCACCTATTCGGACGCTGCGAATAGCAAGGAAAGGAAGATCCCTTTTGAAAGACACAATAATGAAAGACTCCCTACGACCACAGGGGGTCGCCCTGCATACTACACTACCTGCCGCTGCCATCGCGCCATCCGATACGAGTGTCACGCTCGTACCGGATAGCATGGAGGATGCTTTTTTCTTCCGTGCCTTGGAGAAGCAGGGCATTCTGCTCAATGCCCCTCAGATTGAAGCGGTTCGACATGGAGATGGCCCGCTGCTCACACTAGCCGGTGCGGGCTGCGGCAAAACGACGGTGCTGACGGCACGAACCGGATATCTATTATCCGTACGCAAGGTTGATCCGAAGCAGATTCTGCTCGTTACCTTTACGACCAAGGCTGCCGCCGAGATGAAAAGCCGGATTGCTGCGCTACCCGGCGTGAACGCTCGGACTGCCAAAGCCATTGAAGCACGAACATTCCATGCATTCGGCTTGTTGCTGCTCCGTCGTTATGGTCAATTGACCGAGGACATCTTCGGGGATACCCGTGCGCAGCATGGCGTCATCCAGCGTCTGCGACGCGAAATCAATTCAACCAGCACGACTCCGCCAGAAACGCTACTCGCCATGCTATCTGCGATCAAGCTGGAAGGCAAAACAGCAGAGGATCTGCCTAAGGATACACCGGAGGAGCGCGATCGCTGTGCTCTGCTCTGTCGCTATGAGGAATGGAAACGTAATTATAATCGAATCGACTTTGACGATATTTTACTGCGTGCTGAGCAGCTATTAGAAAATGAAGGGCTGCTCGCTACGCTACAGCAGCGTTTTCAATATATTATGGTGGATGAATTTCAGGATACGAACCGCCTGCAATACGGTATGGTGGACAAATTGGCACAGCAGCATCGCAATCTGATGGTTGTGGGTGACGATGATCAGACGATCTACTCCTTTAACGGGGCGCGTCAAGAGTATATCCTGGATTTTCCAAAGCGCTATCCGGGCACACGCATTATTGCGCTGGATATTAATTATCGCAGCCACCCGCAGATTCTAGGGCTTGGTGTGAAGCTGATCGCTCATAATGAGGCACGTCATGCGAAGACGCTGCAAGCTGGGGTCACCGAAGGACAAAGCCCACGTTATCTGCGTCCTGCCCATGCGGATGAAGAAGCGGATTGGATCGTGAAACGACTTCGTCAGCAGCAAGAGGATGGCTATGCGCTGGGCGATATTGCGATTTTGCATCGTACAGTCAGCGGAACGCGTGCGATTGCCGAGCGTCTGCTGATGGAGGATATTCCATTTATTCAGTATGGAGAAGCGCCGGTGTTTTATGATCATTCACTCATTCGTCCGGTCATGGATCATTTACGGCTGGCGGTCAATCCGCGCCGGATGGAAGCTTTACCTGGCGTGATCGGGCCGCTGTACATTTCGCGCGATACGGGTATGGATTATATTATGAGTCAGGAGCAAAAGCAGGCGAAAAAGTATCCGCTGATTCATCTGTATCACTGGGAGCGCCTGCAAACCTTCCAGCGTCAGCAGGTGAAGGAACGGATCGTATTTTTGAAAAAGCTACGTGAGCTCAAGCCGCTGTATGCGATTCGTGAGATTCGCAGAGTGTTTTACGATAAATTTGCCAGTGCAGACTTTAGCGGGCCTGCTACCCGTCACAAGGATACGATTCGCGAAACACTGGATGAGCTGGAAAGCGCGGCTGGTAAATTTGCAACGGTAGAGGAAATGGTGACTTTTGCCGATGAGCTGACGATCAAGCGTGAACAGATGATGGAGCTGATGAAGCAAGCCGATCCGCAGGGTATTCATCTGATGACGGTACACCGAGCGAAAGGGCTGGAGTTTCCGTGTGTGTATTTGCTAGGAGCCTCGGAAGGCATTTTGCCGCATAAGGCAGCTTTGCAGGATGAAGCGCCTGAAGATGTGAAGGCGGGTCAGGGTGTGAGTGGTGCTGATCCCGATGGGAAGCTGATGCAGGCGGCATTGGAGGAAGAACGGCGGATTGCTTATGTTGCGGTGACACGTGCGAAGCATGAGCTGTATGTGTCGTCGCCGGCGATGCATCATGGGAAGACGGTGCCGCCGTCGAGGTTTTTAGTGGAGGCGTTTCGGGGCAAATAATTCGGATTGGTGCAAATTATAGTTGCTTGCCTCAATCACTCCGGTAAGGAATAAGGGAACGGACTCCCGTCTCGCACAGGAATCTACGTAGTAGGAGACAGTTGTAGATTCCCGTGCTCAACAACTGTAAGATATTTTGCTTCGCAAAAATCACTTTTTCATTGAACCTCGTGTTAGGAGAACGCTAACACTGTAAGTCGTCCGTTTCCCTTATTTCCTTCCCTGCGTTCTGTGCGTATGCAACAGGAATAGTTTTGCGCAGGTGTTGGTGAGGTTCTTTTAGTAAAGCTGCAAATGTAGGACTATTATGAAAATAACAAAAAGAGCCTGACAGCATTAATGGAATGATATCCCGTAGCTGTCAGGCTCTTTGCGTGTGTAATAAGCATGGTAAACTTCATGCCTAACACAATAATTTATATCCAGGTTAACATCAATGGCAGTATCTCGCTGTGGATGTTCTATCCATTTGGGATGACATGCATCTACCTTCTATTTTCGATCTGCAATCCGCATTCTAACATCATACCTCAAGCAATGGGCGTGCCGTTTGGCAGTTGTTCATCTGCTTGCAGCAATACAACATCGCCTTCGCCAGGGACGCCGCCGAGGACGAGGACTTCGGAGTCGAAGCCTGCGATACGGCGTGGGGGGAAGTTGACGATGGCGATGATCTGGCGTCCGATGAGCTGTTCTGGTGTGTAGCGCTTGGTGATCTGGGCGCTGGAGCGTTTGATACCCAGTTGCTCGCCGAAGTCGATCTCTAGCTTGATGGCGGGTACTCTTGCTTTTTCAAACACTTCGGCGTGGATGATTGTGCCAGTACGCAGGTCTAGCTTGTGAAAATCTTCAATCGTTGCCATGTCGGGATTCCCCTTTCGCGTTGTACATAAAGGCGTGTAGCTGAGCTACTAGGATGAATTAGGACTTGATATTTTTCTCGTCAAAATATTGCTCCAGCGTCATGCCTTTGCTGGTCACATCTTCTGCCAGTGCCTTGCCGATGTAGCGGATATGCCATGGCTCCCATGTGTAGCCCGTGCTGGATTCGCCATTCTCGGTGTAGCGGATCACAAATCCGTATTCCGGAGCATGCTCCTTCAGCCATTTGCCTTCCTTAGTTGCGCCAAAGCTTTGCTCCAGTCCGTAGCCGATGCCCGGGCCAGATACGTCGATGGCAAGACCGGTCTGGTGTTCACTCGTACCTGGACGTGCGCTTACGCGGTCGGTATATTCCTGACCTTTAGTAGCGACGTTATTTTTGTAGATCGCGACCTGGCGCTTATAGGAACGGTAGCCAGACACTGCACGCAGATCCAGACCGTCCTTTTTCGATGCTGCAAATAGCTGTTCTAATGCTGCGGCAGCTTCCTTACGCATATGGCTCTTTTCCAGTACGCCGCTGTAGGAAAAGGCTACGTTAG
Source organism: Paenibacillus hunanensis (assembly GCF_014645615.1). Classification (GTDB taxonomy): domain Bacteria; phylum Bacillota; class Bacilli; order Paenibacillales; family Paenibacillaceae; genus Saccharibacillus; species Saccharibacillus hunanensis. Next base: position 182,058 of record NZ_BMMB01000005.1, read on the forward strand.
GAACGACCAGATCCGGTGGAATATAACCGTCTGGTAAAGAGCGTTTTTTGTTGACGATAACGGTGATTGATTCGGGATCGTTCACGACCATTTTACCGCCCTTTTCGGAGATCGTGGATTGCAGAGAGCTCTTCTCGCGGATTTGCAGCAGACTGGAAGCATCGCCGCTAGTAGCGGAGGTATTCGTAGTGTCGCTGCTGTCTGTATTCGCACTTTCGCTGCTCGTGCTATCACTGTTGCCCGTACTGGTCTGTCCGCTCGATTCGCTACTCGATGCAGACGAATCACTCTGGCTACCGGAGGTCTGACTGTTATCTGTCGCTTGCTCCGAACCGTTCGTATTGTCTGTCGTGCCCGTATTATCGGTAGCACCTGTACTTCCTGTAGTATCTGTACTGCCTGTATTACCTGTCTGCGTACTTTCGGCTGTGCTACCTTGCTGTGCAGCTGCACCCGTGTCGTTCTGTGCATTTCCCGCGCAGCCGGCAAAGATCATACCCGACACCAGAATGCCTGCCGGAACTGCCCATTTCCAAGACGTTGATTTGTTCATTAATGGTCTCCTTTGTTAGTCACCGTTGACTGGAAATAAATAGAGCCGGCGATAAAACACTCCGGCTCTGCAACGTTAACATTAGGTTTTGCCGCGCCGGGCGGCTGCATGACGCTGCCTTGTCCGCTCCGCGATTCGGCGTCGAATCTCTTCATAGCCGTTCGGTGCTGCCGTAATCTCCGGCAATAGATCGGACAGATCGGGCAATTCCTGCTGCTCTTCCTCGCTCGCTCCGAATACTGGAGCTTTGCTAGCCGGGATCTCCCATGCGGGCTCATCCTGCTCCAGATACGCTTGCACATCAGCCAGTAGCTCTCCAACCTGATGAAGCGTTCCAGCTGCTGCTGATTCAGCCAGCAAGCTACCGAGACTCGGCTCATCTGACAGTACACTTTCATCGCCAACCTCATCCAGTTCCTCCGAAGTGGACTCCGGTGCGATCAGCATATCTCCACGCCATAGCTTCCAGATGCGCTCCTGTAGCTGCTCACGCTCCAGTCCAGCGAGTCGCCAGGCAAGTAGCGGTTGCTCCTTTAACCGCTCATGCGTCTCTTTTAGTATAAACAATCCCGCTTCATCCTGCACCTTTGCATCATCGAGCCGACTCACCCACTGCTCCAGCGGCTCACTCGCATACGGTGTGCATGCCAGCAATCGCTCTGCCGCAGGTGCTTCGTCCTCATCCTCACTATCTGCTAATTGAAGATTCCATATCGACAATCGCTGTGTAGACGAGTGATTTTTACTCGAACGTGCAGGTGACTCTGTACGCAGCAACAGCTCGACGAGCAATGCGGACAGGCTCAGCTTTTCCAGCATCAGCTGCAATTGCTGTGGCTCTGGTGCGGTAATATGAACGGTCAGCTTCTGATGGTCTGCGCCAGCAGAGGGGCGAACGGTCGCCTGAATAACGCCAGGAGTGATCTTCCAATCCTGCATCGTCCATTGCTCCTTACTCATTCTTCCGTCCCCCATTCTGCCGCCTGTAATGAAACGAGCTGCTTCAGCTCTTCATCCGACATTTCAGTAAGCCATTGTTCCCCTGCGCCTACGACCTGCTCGGCAAGTGTCTTCTTGCTTTCGATTAATTCGTCGATTCGCTCTTCCAGCGTCCCCTGACAGATCAGCTTGTGCACCTGCACATTACGCTGCTGTCCGATGCGGAATACGCGGTCGGTCGCCTGATTCTCTACCGCCGGATTCCACCAGCGATCATAGTGAATAACATGGTTCGCACGCGTCAGGTTCAGTCCAACACCGCCTGCCTTGAGCGACAGAACGAAGATTGGCGGGCCTTCTCCCTGCTGGAAGAGACCGATCATCTCATCCCGACTTGCCTTGCTCACACCACCATGCAGGAAAAATGGCTCCTGCCCATAATGTCTGCCGAGACGAGCCGTTAATAGCTCACCCATCTCCACATACTGAGTAAATACGAGTGCAGCCTCGCCGCTATCTCGAATCATATCCAGCAGCTCGATCAGACGTGCCATTTTACCGGAGCGTTCCTGCTTGCCGGTATCCTGCTTGCCTGATGTGCCGATCAGATACGGGTGGTCACAGATTTGCTTCAGCTTGGTCAGTGACGATAGCACGATCCCTTTGCGAGTAATACCTTCACTATTACTCATTTTGCCCAGCATATCGGATACGACGCTCTGGTACATACTCGCCTGCTCGACCGTCATGTAGCAATATGATTTGAGCTCGATCTTATCTGGCAGATCGCGACGGATATCCGGGTCGCTTTTAAGACGACGCAGCATGAATGGCGCGACCAGCTTGCGCAGCATGGATAGACGCCCTTCTGCTTCGGGTCCCATCGCGGTATTGTACGTTTGCCGGAATGCAGACGATGTCCCCAGATAACCCGGATTCAGGAATTGGAAAATCGACCATAGCTCACTCAGGCGATTTTCCACCGGTGTACCCGTCATGGCGATCCGGTGCGGCGCGTTCAGCTTCATGACACTTTGCGCCTGCTTGGTACGGTAGTTTTTAATATATTGTGCTTCATCCAGTACGATCGAAGACCATTCGACCTGTCGTAGATCCTCGCCATCTCGACCTGCAAGATGGTACGTCGTAAGCACGATGTCATGTGCCTTCGCCTCGGCGATAAACTCTTCTCCGCGTGGACGACGGCTACCATGGTGAATATACATTTGCATATCGGGAGCAAAACGCTCCAGCTCACGCTGCCAGTTGCCCAGTAGTGAAGTTGGGCATACGATCAGACGCGGTGCTGTCACAGGTTGATCCAGCATACACGTGATGACCTGTACCGTTTTACCGAGTCCCATATCATCGGCAAGACATGCGCCAAAGCCTAGATCGCGCATCGTCGCCAGCCATTGGAAGCCGCGTTCCTGATACGGGCGCAGTGTACCATGCAGCCCTTCCGGCACCTCGCGCTTGGACAGCTCACGCCATGCGCTACCTTCCATAAGGCTACTCAGCAATGGATTTGTCTCAATCTCGAAAATATGCAGACCATTCCATAGCGCATCCTGCTCTTCGGCATAAATGTGCATCAGCTCGTTAAACGAAATCTCGCCTTCCTCATGCCGACGAATAAAGCGCAGCACCTGCTTGATCTCATTCAGATCAACCTCGACCCAGCCGCCATCCAACTGAATAAGCGGAACACCATTTTTGACAATCTCAGCAAGCTCGGCTGAGCTGAGTGTTCTGCCATCCAGCACCGCTTCCGGTTCAAAGGAAACCATTTGCTCCATGCCAAGTCGTGCCGACTCATTCGGACTGCGCTTTTCATGAAGCTGTGACGTTTTCACCTTGAGCTTCAGACCGGTACGGCGTTTGCCTTCACGCGTCCAGCGCGAAGGAATCTGTACAATAATGCCTGCCTTACGCAGACGCGGTACATCATTTTTCAAAAAGGCATATACATCTGCCGCTTCCAGCGTTCCACCGACCGGATGCGAATGGTCGATCCAATAACGCACGATTGGTGAGCATTCTGCTGCCTGTCCAAGCTGGGACAGCATCGAGCGCTGTACATGCTGGTAGGTGCGTCCGCGTACCATCAGATCCTCGTCTTCATGACGCCATAGCAGCGCAGCCGGAAGCAGCACTGCTGGATCAGACTCGTCGCCTGCCCAGAAGCTCATTCGCCATTCCTGCATCCCTGCTGCCCCCTGCTCCTGTGGCGGCTCCAGGCGTACGACAAGCGATAGCTCACCTGCTGTGCTGCTAACCGCACCTGCTTCGGGTACAGGCACTTCGGCATAACTGTGCACGCGAATATCCTGCTCCAATACCGCCATATCCTCAGCGGTTCCCTGCACTGCCAGCTCGCTAGACGCATCATATAAAGTATTCCACCATAGATGTGCCTGCGGTGAAGTGCCGCGGCGATAGTTGGCCTGATACATGCGGAACTTTCCATAGCCAGCATCACGCAGCATACGCCGTATTTCGGCATCCATCATCGCCACGAGGAAGGAATGCAGCACCTCAGCACGTGCGCGTGAAGCGACAGGCGGCTCCGATGAAGCAAATAAGGACAGCGCCGATAAACCGATCATCGGAATCGCTTCGGCTAGCTTGGCAAATATCTCGCGATCTTCGCCGACGAGCAGTGGCTTCCATACGCCATAGAGCGATGCCTGCGCACTGCGTCGTCCGGTACCCGCTACGATGCGGCTATCCGGTACAATTTTGCCATCGCGCAGCAGCTTACGTGCAAAGCGTGCGACCGTTTGCCAGTAGACCATCTCACCGCCAGGCTTGATGCCTTGAGCTGTAATCGCCTGTTCATCCCATGCGAGCAGTAGATCATATGCCTGCTCTGCGGAGAGAGCCAGCCCCTCCACCATGCGACCCGGTAGCCGCTTATTGCGCCCGGCGCGTCGTACGATAGGCTCGCGTGTCGTAGGCGCGTTGCCATTTACAGGCCCGGACTTGAGCTCTGCCAGACGCAAACCAGATTGCGCAAACGGGCGAATACCCGCTGGCAATTGCAATCGCCGCATCACCTTCATCCATGCGTCTACCTTCGGCTCTGACATTTCACCGGAAAAACAGAAAAATACGTCTCCAATCCATATTCCATATAACGGTTGATCCATCATCGTCTCCCGTCCATCTCGGTCAAATCTTTGCGATCGTTGTATTTGGTGTTTAAGTTCATCACAGGGTATCCCTTTCATGACTTGAAAACAAGCTTTTGTCGGTCCTCTGTTACTTCTCCTGTCCGGGCACGAACCATGCCTTCACCCAGTACAGGTATCTTATCTATTATAAGATTGGTTCTCGAAAAATGCCATCCCTCCTTTAGTTATAAACCCGTTTAATTACGCGGTTTCTGTGCCATCCATACGTATATTTTGACAAAATTCTTCTTGAAATCTGCAATTTTATGATTTAAAAGTTTATCCTCGCACTGGTTCAGACCTGCCTTTCTCTCCCATTATGTCGTGTATACAAAGGAGATATAGGAGGCTGAAACAGCCGTTTCACCTGTATACACAAATATGTAGCCAAAGATGCGATATAATGAATTTTAAAGATAGAGTATTTATTTTATGTCAAAGGAGAACACACGATGAATCGAATCCTGCTTGAAGTCATTGCAACTACACCGGAGGATGCTCACATCGCTGAGGCTGCTGGTGCAGATCGGATTGAGCTCATCTGTGCACAGGGAGAAGGCGGACTGACCCCGAGTCTGGGCATGGTAGAGCAGATCGTGTCAGAGCTTACGATCCCGGTTCATGCGATGATTCGTCCGCATAGTCGGAGCTTTAGATATAATGAAGCAGAGCAACGGAGTATGCTGCGCGATATTCGTTATTTTGCCCGCAGTGGTATGGCAGCATTAGTTCTTGGTGTACTGGATGGAAATGGGCATATCGACGAAGTAGCATTACAGCGTATGCTCGCTGCTGCCAGTGACGAACGAGATGATCTACAAATTACGTTTCATCGTGCGATCGACGAGGTGGACGATCTGAATCCAAGTATTGAGTTGCTTGGCAAATACAGCACAATCACGCGCATTCTGACTTCTGGCGGACGACCATCTGTATTGGAAGCAGCGGAGGCATTCCCTGCACTGATTCGAGCAGCAGAGCAGCATTCGCTATCCCTGATTGCAGGCGCAGGACTCACACTGGATACGCTGGAGAGCTTTGTACGTCAGACAGGAGTACGCGAGGTGCATCTAGGCAGTGCTGTGCGCCAGCAGGGAAATATTCAGCTTCCACTGGATGCCGAACGGATTCAACAGGCACGGAAAATTTTAGATGCTTGCGTTAACTAAGCCGTATGCTATTTCTACACCATAAATAAGCTGAATACGCTCTACAGGATGCACCGAATGGATATTGCGGATTATAGTACGTATCTCTAAATAGTATATATCTCTAAAATAAAGCGGCACAGCTACTCCATTCACTTCGGAGTAACTGTGCCGTGAGTATGTGTGTGACATTAAGTATGTATGCGACATGAGTTGGTATGAGATCAGGTATGAGATAACGTAAGTAACCCCAGTCCAGCAAGTAACTCCTTTATAATGAAGCTCTATAGACAAGCGATGCTCATTCTATTGCGCCTACTATCCGCTACTGCTCACGCCATCCACCATAGCTCCATCCCGATAACTACAGATCATTTTCACCGGATCGATTCCAGACAATAATACACCGAGCATCATTATATTCCGTATGTATAGAAACAGATGACGCATATCAGCAGAACGGCTGCTCTATTGCTCGCCAATTTAGCCGAACAACAGAGCATGACGCTGCATCGCAATTCGTGCGGCACCCACCATTCCTGCTTGATTACCCAGCATCGCTGGCTCCAGACGAACCGGATAGCCGCCCAGCTCATCAATACGCTGAATGAGTCGCGTCCACCATGTTTCACGTGTAACAATAATGCCCCCGCCAATAATAATCGCCTGTGGATCAAAAATCTGATCCAGATTAATGATCGTATTTGCCAGATCATTCAACCAGTTATCCAAAAGATAATGCGCACCTGTATCTCCACGCTTGGCTGCCTCCAGCAGACTGCGAGATGTCCAATCGGGATGATACTCACGCGCCAGTCGATTCAGTGCTGTACCGGATACATACTGCTCCACACAGCCACGCTTACCGCAATTGCACGGCAACCCTCCTGGATGTAAAATCATATGCCCCAGCTCGCCTGCACCACCATACTGACCGGAAATAATCTCACCATAATGGACCAGCGCACCACCGATGCCCGTACCAATCGTCAGCATAATCCATGACTGAATCGTGCGTGCAGCACCGATCCAATCCTCACCTGCTGCTGCCGCGTGTGCATCATTTACCGCGTATACAGGCAAGCCTGTCGCCTCCGATACCTTTTCCGCTAGACGTAAGCCTTTCCAGCCAGGCAAATTATCGGTTGCTTCCAATACAGCTCCCGTTTCACGATCAATGCGTCCAGCCGAGCCGATGCCAATCCCGTGTACCGTAATAAAAGAACGTTTCACATTGTCATATACGATACTTTTCAGCTCATTCGCGATATACAGCACACGTCCGAGAATATATTCTGCGCCCTGCTCTGCACGAGTAGGCAGCTCCATTCGTTCAATCATCTGCCCGTGCTCATTCACCAGTGCACCCTTAATCGCAGTACCGCCTATATCTATTCCAATCCAGCATGATTGCATGTCGATCATCTCCATGAATGCAAGGTAATATGTGTCGTACGTTGATCTGCCCACTATCATGTTATCGATGTTTTACTGCGAAAAGATTATACCATGTCAGGTATTTACTTATTCAGCACGGATCATAGCACGATTTATGTGATTACTGCCAACTTGCCCGTCGAGATCAAGATTTTACTTGTGCTAAATAGGTGACTTTTTTATATTTTTGCAGAAACAATAATGACTTATTTAAGTTATTATTATATAGTTAAAACGTTAGGAGGTGATACTATGCTTACACTTCTGACGGCGCTGATTAATTTAGCCATTGCAGCGATGACGTTGTATGGAAAGTTAATCCCCAGCCCAAAGAAAAAGGTCTCCAAGCGCTCGCAACGCTTGAAGACCCGTAAGTAAAACCACCGAGGGGATTTTATTCCCCTCTCCCTAACATCATTATACCCGTTCAACCTCACGTTTAAAAGCTATTTTCTAGTAAAATATTCAAATCCCCTTAAAAAGTCTGAATCTACATCACCTAGCCACTAAGCCCATCTATGTTAACGTACTTAAATTTTGATAAGGAGGTGTTCCGATGCTCGAATACGTGACGCTAGCGATTACGCTTGTTGCATTAGCGATCAGCTTATACAATCTAACTACTACCATTCGCAGCAAATAAGTAGCTTTTATTCATCCTAGCTTGAATACTAGCAGCTTGATTCGCTCCAAAAATCAGCGCTTCCGAATCTAGCCATACTATAGCTACACCTATACTCAATAGCATCATAAGTAGCTTTTACATCTCATCTTGATATATCTACTCTTGTATATCCAATCCATTACTCCATAGTCGAACAGCTATTTATCACCCTCCTTACACGCACATATCAAAAAGCCCGCTCTATAGGCGGGCTTTCCAATTGCACTTTACATTACATTCAACGAAGCACCATCATTCAATGTGCTATCCTACATATTTCATCTTACATCATTCACCTACACTTATACCTTCAGCACCAGCTCATCCAGCTTCCGGTCCTCGATCTGGATCAAAATATCTCCACTGCTCTCATCCAGACTCCAGCCAATACCACCCTCAGCTAGCTCATCCAGTGAAATGCGCTCCAGCTGCTCAATCCCAGACGGTGCAAAGCCCGGCTGACGCAGAGTAAAGCGCAGATGCTGACGCTTCGCTACATACGCATCCTCGATATAATGAATCGTCAGACGCAGTGCATCCTCTTGCCCTTGCGCACGGATGTACAACTTGGACGTCTTGCCACTTTCATAGGCAAACGTCTCACCATCATCCTCATACAGCGTATACTCTGCACGGAAGTCTGGCTTCGCCTCTGCACCGTACACATGGAAGGTGACCACATCATCGCTCTCATGATCATCGCTATACTGATGGAGCGCACCCTCGGCAACAATTGCTCCTGCACGTACATAGATCGGCAGCACATCCAGCGGCGCATCCGCCAGAATGGTACGTCCACCCTCATGCTTCTCGCCTGTCCAGTAATCGTGCCATACCCCTTCTGGCAGGTAGACCGCACGGTAATCCGTATCTGGACGATACACCGGTGCAATGATCACATCCGGGCCAAACAGGAACTGGTCGCACAGATTGGTTACCTTTGGATCATTAGGATATTCTAACAGCAGCGGACGCATGATCGGCATGCCCGTCTGCGAGGATTCATAGAACAGATTATACAGATGCGGCATCCAGCGATAACGCAGGCTGATATATTCACGTACAATCTTTTCGACCTCTTCGCCAAACGACCACGGCTCCTGACGTGTCGTGCCTAGCGCCGAGTGGTTACGACAATACGGGAAAAATACACCCATTTGCGTCCAGCGTACAAGTAGCTGTGCCGATGTATGATACGCGAAACCACCGATATCCGGGCCAGCAAATGGTAAACCGGATAGCCCCATATTCAGCACCATCGGAATCGCCATCGCCATATGCTCCCAGAAGCTACGGTTATCGCCTGTCCAGATCGCCGCATAGCGCTGAATACCTGAATAACCCGCGCGTGTCAGAACAAAGGGACGTCGTCCATTCATATGACTCTTCATACCTTCATAGGTCGCACGCGACATCAGCATACCGTATAGATTATGGATTTCCTCATGGGTCACTGGATCACCATCGTTCAGATGCATCACATCCGGGTCCATCGTTTTCAGCGTATTAAATACCGCTGGCTCGTTCATATCATTCCAGATGCCATCGATACCGAGCGAGGTATAGAACTCGTGCTGATCGCCCCACCATTTGGCGGTACGTGTCTCGGTAAAGTCAGGAAATGCACTCGTTCCCGGCCATACATCACCAAAATAAATATCGCCCTCCAGACGGCGGCAGAAATGCTCCTCCTGCACACCCTCGCGGTAGATTTTATATTTCGGATCTTTTTTCACGCCTGGATCGACGATCGGTACGATGCGGATGCCCATCTCACGCAGCTCCGCAATCATGCCCTTCGGATCAGGGAAACGAATTTTATCAAATGTAAATACACGGTACTCATCCATATAGTGAATATCCAGATAGATCACATCGCACGGAATTTGCTTATCGCGGAAATTACGCGCCAGCTCCATCACTTCGGTCTGGTTCATGTAGCTATAACGGGACTGATGATAACCGAGCGACCATTTGGGTGGTAAGGTGATCCGTCCCGTCAGCGCAGTATAACGACTCACCACATCCTTCAGCTCCGGGCCATAGATAAAATAAATATCGTACGCGCCAGTCATACAGCCAATCGTATACGCTACACCATGCGAGCGCATATCGAATTCCGAGCGCCCCGGGTTATCGAGGAACACACCATAATTGATGCCGCTGTGCATATGGATCAGCAGCGGAATGGATTCGTACAATGCCTCAATCTCTGGCATATGCGGTGCATACACATCTGTATTCCACATGGTATACCGCTCACCGCGCTTGTCTAGAAAGCTCGACTTCTCGCCCAATCCATAAAAGTGCGAGTCCTCCTGCATATTAAATAACGCATTGGTTGCACCGCGCGGGCTCCAGCTCAGTGTCTCCTGACGAGCCACCTCAATGCCTTCTTTATTCGTAACCGTTAGTGCAAACGTTTGTTTATCAATAGAAACCGTTAGCTCTCCTGTTAGAAAGTTCAGCTGCTGCTCATTGTCTTCAATCTCCGGCTTGAAAATTTCCTTCGGGGGCAGGACAGCAATCGTTGTAGTCAGATCAATGACACCTTCGCCAAACACCTTAAAACGAAACTCTGTTGGTGAAAAAAACACCAGCGCAGCCCCTGCCTTTTGACCGTGGCACAAGTAAGCGCCATCATATTCGCGCCAGTCGCGTAGCTGTCCGAATGTGTTCCAGACCTCTTGTATGACCGGGGCGTCGGCTTTGTCGGGGTGTATCGCTTCGCTTGTATCTTCCATCATTAGTTTTTCCCTCCATGGCTGGTATTTTGAAATAAGGCACAGATTGGGGCAAGCCGCCTGGATGATCGTACGGTGAATGGGTCCTGGTGAAGGGTCTTTTCAGGAGTAGAGCGGCTATGAAGTATAAAATGTATATAAGCCGTCTGCCCTGCCTTCAATCTGCCGATAGAGAAAAATTTCTCCTTGATAGGATGCATTATAGCATTTGTGCTAACGTTTGCACAATAACTGTTTGTACATTCATATGAAAGCCGGATGATCTACTTTTGATCGATCATCCGGCTGGGTTTGAGAATGGTACTATTGAGTTTGTAGACGTGTGCTTTTAAGTAGACTCCACTCCGGGAAGGAATAAGGAGACGGACTCTGGTATCGCACAGGAATCTACGGAGTAGGAGAGAAATGTAGATTCCCGTGCTCAAATATCGTCCTTACCCCTTATTTCCTTCCCTCCGTTCTGTGCGACTTGCATCAGATCGTACAAACCGAATAATTTCCATCTGGCAGGTATACAAAATTGTTGATATATCGCATTCTTTTTACATAGTTGGATGAGCAATTACTTCATTGTTACTCAGCTAACTAAAGAATTTGGATAGCTAATACTTTAGTTAAAGTCCAATTATTGCTATACGATATAGCGTGCACATATCCGTTTAACAATCCTGCATTAACTCTGCATGCATGGTATAGATTCGCGCTGTATTAGCACTTCACTGGTACTAAAGAATGCTGAACGAGCGTATAACATGCACTCCGCATCTCTCTACTCAGCAGACTAACGCAATTGGAGATTGACCCATTGCTCCTGCATTTGCTGTAGCATTTCCTCGCGATTTAGTTCACCGGCGAGGTAGGCTTGCATGGTGCTGGCGTAGTCTTTACTTAGTCCCATCGGGAATTTGGGGAAGATCCATGGGAGGATTTTGCCTGCATCATTGTAGCGGACGATGTCGGCGCCGATGGGGCCTAGCTGTTTGTCTGTTGTTTTGATGCTTTTGAAGGCTGGGACGAATTTGAATTCGTCGGTGATGTAGTGACGACCAGTGTCGGAGGTGACGAGCCAGTTCAGGAATTCTTTCGCTTCCTGTTTTACTGGAGAGTCTTTGTAGATGACCCAGTTGTTTGGCACGCGGACGAACAGACGGTCGTTTTCTTCTTTGTTATTGTTGATTGGCATCGGCATGAGACCGATATTCATGTTGGGCTTGATGCCATCGATCTGCACCTGTGTCCAGTTGCCCTGCTGCATCATCGCCGCTTTACCATTGGCGAACAGCGTTACCTGCGTATTATAGTCGGTTGTCAGTGGGTTCGGGTTACCGTACTGCACCATGAGATCGAGCAGGTTCAACCACTCATTGAACTTTTCGTTCCCCGGAATTTGTGCGGTTCCGTTATCCAGCTCTTCGATGAATTTGTTCGGATCAGGCTGGTGGGAGAACGGGATCGTTACATTGTGATTGCCCAGCACCCACCACTCCTGAAAACCGTTGGAAAATGGCGTATAGCCTGCTGCCTTGAGCTTTTCACATACGGCACGCAGCTCATCGATTGTGGTTGGAACTTCTTTGATACCTACTTTTTCAAAAATATCCTTATTGTAAATAAAGCCGTAGCCCTCCAGACCGTTCGGCTGACCGTAGATGTGTCCGTCCTTACTGATCTGGTCGGCTGCACCGTCTACCAGATCGCTAACCCACGGTTGGTCAGACAGATCCTCCAAATACTCCTGCCACAGATTCAGCTCCTCGTCCCCACCATTGGTGAAAATATCCGGCACGTCGCCTGCGGCAAATTTGGCTTTCAGCGATGCGGCATAGTCTGCACCACCACCGACGGACTGAATTTGTAGCTCCACATCGGGGTGCTGCTTTTCGTATTCGACCTTGAGCTTGGCAAGCGCATCTGCAATCTCGACCTTACCCTGATAAATTTGAATTACCTTTTTCCCGCTGGATGAAATATGGCTGTTGTTATTATTGCCGCAGCCTGCGACGATGAGCGCCATAATCGTCAGCAGCATCAGGGGAGTAAGCCACCGTTTTTTCATTCAAAGGTCCTCCCGTCCGTAGATTTCTTTGTTAGTTTGCCTGTTGCCTGTCCGTACACTGTGCTTATGGTCTGACTGTACGCTATAGTTCGTGAATCCTTTTATAGTCGCGCACGTTTAGGGTTATGCACGTTTCTAGTTCATTCACTACCCGTTCCTAATGAGCATGTTCATCTCATAATGATTTGTGCATTAGCATGAATAAACATGAACCATTGCATCACTGAACAACTCGATCATCCATATGAACACTTTCATCCTATACATTCCATCCTTATGGATGAATCGATCCATAACAGTCTCAGTTAACTGCCCAACTTATCCTTTTACCGATCCAGCTGTAATCCCTTGAATGATATACCGCTGCAAGAACAGGAAGAAAATAATAATCGGCGTAATGCCCAGCACCAGCGCTGGCAGCGCCATATCCCATTGCTTGGTGTATTGCCCGAAAAAGCTATACGTCGCAATCGGAATCGTCCGTAGCTCTGGACTCGACAGAATGAGTGACGGTAGCAGATAGTCATTCCAGATCCACAATGTATTCAAAATGATAACGGTCACAAACATCGGCATCATCAGCGGACAGACGATACGGAAAAACACACCATAGCGATTCGAACCGTCCACCCTTGCCGCCTGCTCAATCTCCAGCGGCACCGTCTTCACAAAGCCGTGGAACAGAAACACCGACAATGGCGCACCAAAGCCCAGATAGCTAATGATCAGACCGATACGGCTGTTATTCAGACCATATTTACTCGCCATCTCCACCAGCGGCAGCATGATCGATTGAAACGGAATGACCATCGCCGCGACAAATACAAAATACAGAATCTGATTAAATCGACTCGGCTTACGTACCATCTGGTAGGCTGCCATCGAGCTAATCAATACGAGGAAAATATTACTCACTACCGTAATAATGAGCGAGTTCCCAAATGCAGACGGGAAATCAATCGCCTTCCACGCCTCTGCATAGTTACTCCATACAAACTGCTGTGGCCATGATGCGGAGTTGGATAAAATATCACCGAACGACTTGACCGAGTTCACCACCAGAAAGTAGAACGGAATGAGGAAGATCAAGCCGACGATAACAACGATAATTTCCAAAATTAAAGTACGAACGGTATATTTGCTCTGTACGTCCATTACATCTCAACCTCCCTGCTCTTGGTCGCACGTACCTGAATGGTCGTAATGATCGCTACGATGATGAAGAAAATAACGGCCTTCGCTGTGCCTAAGCCCAGTCGGTTATTCGTAAAGGCTTCATTGTAAATATCGAGCGCCACCGATTCGGTCGCTTTGAATGGTCCCCCTGCGGTGAGTGCGAGGTTCAGGTCAAACATTTTAAATGCCCATGAGATCGCCAGGAACAGACAGATCGTTACAGCTGGCATGACGAGCGGCAAGATGATATGACGGATCACCTGCATCCGGTTCGCCCCATCGATCTCAGCCGACTCCAATACATCCTTAGGAATATTGTTGAGCGAGGAAATGTAGATAACCATCAAATAACCCGCCGTCTGCCATACAAAGACGATGACAATCCCCCAGAACGAGGTTGCCCGATCACCGAGCCACGGTAGATTGAATAGACCAATCCCGGTCGCTTCGCCAACTGCTGCAAAGCCGCGAATAAAGATAAACTGCCAGATAAAACCGAGCAGCAAGCCGCCGATCATATTCGGCATAAAGAAGATCGTACGCATCATATTTCGTGTGCGAATCGGTTTGGTAAGCACATACGCGAGGACAAAGCCGAGTAGATTGGTCAGCAGAATACCAACTACCGTAAAACGAACGGTAAACCAGAACGCATTACGAAAATCGGGGTCCTTGGTCAGAATATGCGTATAGTTCTCAATCCCAATAAAATTAATTTGGCGCGAAATCCCATTCCAGTCGGTAAACGAGTAATACACGCCCAGAAAGAACGGAATCAGCACAATCAAAATAAAGAAAAATGTCGCCGGGCCTACAAATACAATCTGGTGAAGCCATTGCAATAGCCGCTTACGCCCAGCGCTTTTGGCGGCACCCTGTGTTGCCTCCGATACCCTGATATCGTTCATCATCTCAACCCCTTTAGCATCAGCATTTTCCTTCGGCATAGTTGTGGAAATCGTCCTGTTCGTATGTATACTGCGATGAATAAGCTACGCCAAAAATTGATAGACCATTTCCATATTTTCAATCGCAATATATTGTTATATACCCAAACATTGTAAAATTGATGACGTCGTTGGGATAATTTTTGGTAACGCTATCATTTGGGAGTTGATTAGATTAAACATGGGTGTTGGGTGGGCACCACTCCGGCAAGGAATAAGGGGACGGACTCGGGTATCGCACAGGAATCTATAGAGTAGGATCAAATTGTAGATTCCCGTGCTCTGAAACGGTAAGATATTTTGCTTCGCAAAAATCACTTTTTCATTGAACCTCGTGTTAGAAAGTCGCTAACACTATAAGTCGTCCGTTCCCCTTATTTCCTTGCCTCCGTTCTGTGCTACTCGCAACATGACGGTTTAGATCCAGTAACTCTTTTTAGCAGCAATTATTAACTTAAGTTGGTTAAGTGATTTTAAAGATTGGAATTTAAGTTGCCTAATATAACTCAATAAATTCAATAATTTATATGTATAGCTACGATATATATTTTAAGTTAGACCTGGTTCTGGATGGTCGTAATACGGTTTAGAAAGCAGGTTTAAACACACTTGCTGTATTCGTATGCAAAACTCTTGGTTCGGATTAGCACTTAACGGAAGCAAGGAAATAAGGGAAAAGGACGATTTATAGTGTTAGCGATCTCCTAACACGGTGTTCCATAAAAAGTGATTTTTGCGAAGCAAAATATCTTACTGCTCTGGAGGGGCGGGAATCTACATTACATCTTAATCCAGTAGATTCCCGCGGCTCCACCTGAGTCCGTTCCCTTATTCCTTGCTGGAGTGATTGATGCAAAAAATCCATAAGCTACTTGCACATCAATATTAAGATTTTCTTTTAAAATACAAAGCATCCTGTTGGCGATACCTCGATTGCAGGGTATATAATTAACGTACTGTCCTCTAACAGCACTATTACCTTTGAACAAGGAGGCAATTCATTTGGGAAAATTGAATATGTATCGCTGGCTGAACGTGATTGGCATTGTGGCGGTGCTTGTGGTGAATTACATGGCATCGGCGCTACGGCTGTTCGGGAGGGACACAGGGGATATTTCGGATCAGTATCAGCTGTATATTACACCTGCTGGCTATGCGTTCTCGATCTGGTCGATCATTTATCTGCTGTTGATCGGGTTTGTCATTTACCAGTTCCGCAATCGCGAGGATAGTCAGGAATCGGTGCTCACGATTGGGCCGTGGCTGTTTTTGAACTCGCTCTGTAATATTGGCTGGTTGATGCTATGGCATACGTTGCAGCTTGAAATTGCGGTGCTTGTGATCGTATTGCTACTCGTCACACTGATCGTGCCGTATCTGAAGATTCGCCGAATCGTTCATCCGACGATGGGACAGATCTGGTTCGTGAAGCTACCTTACAGCATTTACATGGGCTGGGTATCGGTCGCTACGATTCTAAATGCCGGGATCGCGCTAAGTAAAAATGAATGGTCAGGCTTTGGACTTTCACCGACTGTCTGGTCAGTCATAGGTCTGGTTGTCGGTGCGCTCATTGCGCTATTAATTAGCTACCGTTTCCGTGATAGCATCTATCCGCTTGTATTCGTCTGGGCGTATGTGGCGATTGCGATGAAGCACCCGGATATTCAGACGGTATGGTGGACATCGCTAGTTATTGCTGCTCTGCTGCTGGTGGCAGCAATCTGGATGTTCTTTGTACGGAATAATGCGAGGGACTGAATAGGGATCGCAGGATTGAGCTATTGAATGAATGGCTGCGTATTCTGCTACACCTCTGCGTCGATTTTGTCATTTCATTCCGCTTTAAAACTATAAAAGCTTTGCCTGCACAGATACCGGAAGGTAATACACCGGAACCTGTATAAAGGCAAAGCTTTTATTCGTATATCTATTTTTACATCCTGACTTCAAATTACGTATTCATCGTCATTACTTCTTGAGCGCAATAACTTCAATCTCCACCAATGCATCCTTCGGCAGACGAGCGACCTGTACGGCACTGCGTGCTGGATAAGGCTCCTGGAAAAATTGACCATAAATCTCGTTCATTGCAGCAAAGTCGTTCATATCATGCAGGAACACGGTTGTTTTTACAACCTGATCCAGACTGCTGCCTGCTGCTTCCAATACAGCAACGACATTTTGCAGAGCGACACGCGCTTGCTCCTGTACGCCTTCTGCCAGCTCACCACTTACCGGGTCAAGACCTAGCTGACCGGAAGCGAATATGAACATACCTGTATCAATCGCCTGGGAATACGGGCCCAGTGCGCCCGGTGCACGATCGGTTGCAATCGGTTGTTTGCTCATAGATTAACGTCCTCTTTTCGTATGGATTCATGAAGGATGACGTGCCGGATATACCTGTAGATCAGCTCACGGCTCGTCATTTTTCTTCACAGGGATCATCTTCATTTATTCTATCGGGCGAATCTTGCATTGGCAACCATTCGATATTTTTCTTACAGAGTGGATTAACTATATGAAGTTCTTACTGAAGTTCTTACTAAAGTTCTTACTAAAGTTCTTACTCAAGTTCATGCAGAAGTTCTTCTATAAGCTCTTGTGCAACGTTTATAAAATTAAGACTATCGCCTCGACACCTCTCTATACACCGATATACCTTCATTTTCATAAGCACGTCAGCTGTACGCCTCACCGTATCGGCAAATACAGTGAAAAGGTACTGCCCTGCCCCTCTGTACTTTGTAAACGAAGATGACCGCCCAGCAGATGTGCCAGATCGCGGCTGATCGACAAGCCCAGTCCAGTACCGCCATATTGACGTGTAATCGAGCCGTCCGCTTGCTGAAAGGCTTCAAAGATCAGCTGGTGCTTGGCGTCAGCGATACCAATTCCGGTATCGGTCACATCGAAGACGATCCAGCTTAGCGACTCATCCCCCGTATGCTCTTCCTCCACCCGAATACATAGCGTCACACTGCCTTCTCTGGTGAATTTGAAAGCATTCGCCAGCAGGTTACGCAAAATCTGCTGTATTCTCTGTGAGTCCGATAAAATAATTTCAGGCAACGGCTGCTCCTGAAGGATATGAAACTGCAAGCCTTTACGCTCCGCCGTCATCTCGAAGTGCATATGCAGCAGCTCTGGTATCTCGCTCACATTCACTTCCTCCTGAACAATCTCCAGCTTCCCTGCCTCCACCTTGGACAGATCGAGCACATCATTAATCAGCTCCAGCAGATCAAGTCCAGAACGGTAGATCATACCACTATATAGCTTCGTTTCGCCCGGTGTGCGCTCATATTCCTGTTCTGACATCATTTGCGCCAGATTAATAATACTATTCAGCGGTGTACGCAGCTCATGCGACATATTCGCTAGAAATTCGGATTTGTACTGGGAGGATAATAGAAGCTGATGGGCACGCTCCTCCAGCACATGATGTGCCTCCTGCAATTCTTCCGTTTGCCGGGACAGTAGACGATTGGCATGCTCCAGCTGTAAACGACGCTGCTGCTCCATATGAAATTCACGTAGCAGAAGCATCATGACCATACTCAGGAAAATACAGATCGGCAGCATAATCGGTACGATTTCGATCAAATACAGCTTTACTGGCAGCAGTCCAATTAATGCCAGAATCGCAACATTTACAATATTAACGACCAGCACAGTGATCGCGCCTTTGACCGCTAAGCGCAGGCGACTTTTCCGCATCCATATGTTAAGCAGCGCACAGACGATTCCCAGCGTCGTGGCATTAATGAATCCGATCAGTGCCGCCTCGGAAATGCCAAACGTAAACCGCATGAGTCCAATCCCGAGCCCGATCACGATAATGACCCATGGGCGTGCATACACCATCGCCGCGACGATCAACGGCACAAAGCGTAGATCAAAGATTAGATTTTCCGGTAAACGAAAGCCAAAGAACGAGCTAAGCCAACCAGCGAAAATAAGTAGAATAACAGAAAGGATATATTTAGATCGAGGTGATACACGAGTCAGGCCGTATTTGTACAGTAGATTCGCCAGGTAGGCTAGCGTAATCATCATACCGGCATTCATCAGGAAGTTCTTTACAAATTCCATTTGCTCACTCCTGAGTTGGGATAGGATGGGTATTAGGTGTTGGGCGCGCTATCGGCAGCAGTCCCCGTATGTATTGATATACGTGAGTCTGGATGATTTGTAAAATAATTGGTAATGTTCCTGTTTATCATACCACATAATTGTGGGGATTCCTCCCTTTTGCCGTTATACGCCTTCTGTTATGATGAGTGAAGTGTACATCCTGTGTGCACCTTGATCATACGAGTGGTGTCTGCTTGAAAGGACCCCTACAGAGGAGGCTGTTATACGACAATGAAATTCCGTGTATCTGCTGTGCAATATCATCTTCATACGATAGCTTCTTTCGACGAATTTGCAGCGCAGGCGACGCATTATGTACGCACTGCGCAAGAATTTGATGTCGACTTTATTTTATTTCCAGAGTTTTTCACGACGCAGCTCCTATCGATCGGTGATGAGAATGGCGTAGCGCTTGGTATTGAGCGTTTGCCCGAATTTACCGATGCCTATATCGAGCTGTTCCGTGACCTAGCTAAGGAAACCAATACTCATATTATCGGCGGCACCCATGTGATTGAAAAGGGCGGCAAGCTCTATAATACGGCGCATCTATTTTATCCAGATGGACGTGTAGCTGCTCAGCCTAAGCTCCATATCACCCCGACCGAGGTGACCGAGTGGAATATGTCTGCTGGAGATGAGCTGAATGTGTTCGAGACAGACAAAGGCACGATTGCACTGCTCACCTGCTACGATATTGAATTCCCTGAGATCGTACGGATGGCAAAGGCGCGCGGCGCAGATGTGATCTTCTGTCCATCCTGTACGGATGACCGCCACGGCTTCCACCGTGTTCGGTACACCAGCCATGCGCGTGCAGTGGAAAATCAGGTGTATGTAGTAACGACAGGCACGATTGGCTCTCTGCCAACGGTTGACTTTATGCGTGGTAACTTCGGACAGGCAGCCGTGATTACACCAAATGATGTACCGTTCCCACCTCGCGGCATTCTGGCGGAGGGTGAGATCAACGACGATATGATCATTACCGCTGATCTTGATCTAGAATTACTCTACAAAGTACGTGAAAAGGGCTCAGTAACCACCTGGCGGGATCGCCGTACCGATCTGTATACCGATTGGAGCTGATTCGCGATGAACCGGACCGTACAGCACTATGCCAAAGCCTGCTATGTGTACCATGATAAGCATCCGCATCCCGCAACCGTGCGTTCCTATACAGTCGAGGATTTTGAACAGCTGATTGCGATACAGGCAGCCGCATTCCCCCCACCTTATCCAGAGGAGCTATGGTGGAATCAGGAGCAGCTTCATGAGCATATTACTCGCTTCCCACAGGGAGCGCTCTGCGTCGAGATCGATGGCAAGCTGGCAGGATCGATGACCGCATTGGTGATTGCCTTTGACGAAGCTCATCCGCAGCATACATGGGAGCAGATTACCGATCATGGCTATATCCGCAATCATGATCCACAGGGCGATACCTTGTATGTGGCTGATCTGTGTGTGCATCCTGATTATCGTCAGTGGGGACTGGGCAAGCTGCTGATGCAGTCGATGTATGAGGTAACTGCCGCACTGGGGCTCAAGCGATTACTCGGTGCAGGTCGTATGCCCGGCTATCATCGGGTAGCAGACCGCTACTCCCCAGTGCAATATGTCGAGCGTATTACTTCCGGTGAGCTGTATGATCCGGTTATTTCGTTTCTTATGCGCTGTGGACGTACGCCGCTAACGGTAATTGCAGATTATCTGGAGGATGAAGAATCGCTGAATCATGCTGTTTTAATGGAATGGAAAAATCCACTACCCCCAGCACAATTCTAAGGAGGATAACATGACGATGGACTATACTCGTATTACACATATTGATGATCCCTTATTTGCTGATATGCATGCTCTGATGGGACGTATTTTCCCACCGGAGGAAGTGCTGGAATTTGAATTATGGCGCGAACCGCTCGAAGACCCGGGTATCCGTGTTTTTGTCGCAGTGCATGAAGGACGCGTTGTAGGCGCAACAGAGTATCGGTATTATGAGGACGATAATGTAGCAATGACGGATTTTACAATCATTGGTGAACCCGGTCTTGGTATTGGGCCGTTTCTCGCTCAGCATCGTCAGCAGGATCTACAGCAGCTGGCTACAGCCAATGGTAAGGAGCTATTCGGAATGTTTGCTGAGATTTATGACCCTTATCGTGCCGAGCGTCATGAATTTGGTGGTGTGAAGCCGATGGACCCGTTCGTTCGCCGTGAGGTGCTGGCGCATCTGGGCTATCGCAAGCTGGACTTTACGTATGTGCATCCATCCTGGAACAATGATGGTGAAGCGGTGTCCGAGCTGGATCTGTGCTTCCTTGCGTATGGCGTAAATACTCAATCCCTGCCTGGCGCACTGATCGAAAAGTTCCTACGTCGTTATTATGCGGTGCTGGCGCAGAAGCCTGCGGCATGGGAGGATATGGTGAGTGAGGTCGGTAAGCGACAGCAGGTAGCGCTATTGCCGCTGTAAGCACTCGTTTAGATCGTAGATTCTGCGTTAATACGGTATAATATACATTTTACATGACATATTATAACCTTTACGCGTTGTCTTTATCGCTTACAGACAACAGAGATAAATAAAGCGTGCTTCTCCATTTCATACAGGAGAAGCACGCTTTGCTTTTGCATATTACCATTACTGCTCGTTATATTTGCGGTACTGGTGAGGTTTGTACAGACTGGAGTACTTGTAAGTCTTATAGTGATTATGAACTTACGACTACTGTGGTTTGTATCAGTTCGCACTACATTACATCTGAGAGTACCGCTTCATGTATCGCAAAATAAAAACAGACGGCTGTAGTCCCTTTGCAGGATACTACAGCCGTCCTTTATGTTATGTGCCTTCTATGTCGTTGTCACATGCAATGTAATACTAACGCACTTTGGGCAAACTTGCAACCCCTTTTACGAATATAATTGCCATTTGGTAAATATTACATATTTGTAATTTTTGTGTTTACAATTTAATTGCAAGCAAGCAAAAGTTCATACTACACCGTTAAATGCAAGCATCGACTATGGTAACATAATAGTGACCATTGGATAGAGTATGCCAGCCTGATCTGTAGGATACGTCTTACCGCCTGAAAAATAAGGGTAAATGCTACGGACGTATGTTAGCATACTTACGTGATCCTAAGAAGGTTATCGTTGCTCGGAAGGAGAATGAGTGTTGAAGACAAATTTTTACCGTAATTTGATTATTATACTGCTCTGCCTGGTCGCAGGCATTGTGGATGTGATCGGTTATCTGAATCTGGGGCGGGTATTCACCGCCAATATGACCGGGAATATTATCATTATGGGGATGGCGATTGGTAATCTGCATACCGTATCCTTTCTGCGTTCGGGTGTCGCATTTGCTGGCTTTATCGCGGGCAATGCGATCGCAAGGCTCTTTTTAGGAAGCCGTAAGCCAGATGGCCCGTGGTCGTCTCGTCTGACGATACTGGTCGTCATTCAGCTTATCTTTTTCCTGATCTTCGCCCTGCTAGCACGTGATCTATTGATTCCAGCAGTGGAATATAGCTTGATCGTTCTACTAAGCTTCACGATGGGTATGCAGACAACGATGGCGCGTCGACTCGGCATCGCCGGAATATCGACCACGGTACTCACCAACAACATGGCAAGCATAGTGGAGGATGTGACCGCACGTCTGCGCCAGCTTGCACGCCGAGATGGAACAGCTGCGCGTGAGAGCTGGCCTGCCGCAGAGACATTGCTGCGCGTACTGGCGATCCTTGTTTACGGCGGTGGAGCTGTGATCGCGACCGTTGTAGAGCAGCGGATTCCACTGATCGCCATCTGGATCGTGATCGTGACGATGCTGATCGTGCTGGGGATCGTGCTTGCTGTCTTTCATCATAAAAAACAGCTGTGTGAAAGCAAATAATACTAGCTCTATACGTTCTATATGTGTTCTATGTGTGTTCTATGTATTCATTGTGATTTCGTGTCATTTTGGATGGATGAACTCTATAGTATATTGAAGCACTTAGAGCACTTAGAGCACTTAGAGCACTTAGAGCACTTAGAGCACTTAGGGTATGTAGAGCCCCACTATACTGCATCTACTCCGTATATTCCCTCTTCATGAAACCGAACCGTGCAAAACGATGCGTATTCTTTTATAATTAGATAGCATACCTAATTATTTTGATTCTGGTTCATTTATCCTTTACTTCAGAAGCTATACCGCTATCACAGATCGAATCCTTTTTTCATTTGGAAGCAACCAAGCTTTTTTGGGTAATGGAGATTACTGTCGAACCGAGATTCATGCATACCAACACTATAGAACCGGGTGGTTATCAGAACCTATGAGAAATATATGGAGCATTTACAAATCCGACTGGAAAAATCTATTTAGCGTCTCGACCGGCATTCTGCTGGCTGTGGCGATTATGCTGCTTCCATCGGTGTACGCCTGGTTCAACATCAAAGCGATGTGGGACCCGTACAGCAATACGTCCGGCATTATTATTGCCGTGACCAATGAAGACAAAGGCACGAAGATTCAAGACAAGGACGTGAATGTGGGCGAGCAGGTCGTCACCAATCTCAAGCAGAACAAAAAGCTAGGCTGGACGTTTGTCGATGAAGACCAGGCGAAGCGCGGATTGGATAATGGCGATTATTATGCGACTATTCTCATTCCGCCGGACTTTTCCGAGAAGATCGGTAGCATACTGACCGATGATCCGGTGAAGCCAGAGATTATTTATACCGTGAATGAGAAGATTAGCGCCATTGCGCCTAAGATTACCGACAAGGGCGCAACCACATTGACGCAGGAGATCAGTGAGGAATTTATCGAGACAGCCAGTGAAGCGGTACTCACGAAGATGAAGGATGCTGGCATCAAGCTGGAAGAAGAGCTACCGACAATCCGTAATATTGAAAATAAGATTTTAACGCTAGAGGCACGTTTACCGGAGATCAATCAGTTTGCTGATCAAGCGCTCGTGCTGGAGAAAAAGCTGCCTGAGATCAATGCGCAGGCGCAAAAGATCGTAGAGCTGCAAAAACGACTGCCTGAGATCGAGCAAGCCGGACAAATGATCCTGAAGGTCGAGCAGAATCTGCCCAAGATCAAGGAAGCAGGCAATGCCATTTTAGAGCTGCAAAAGCGCTTGCCTGAGATTCGTAAGGCTGCCGATAAGGTGAACGAGCTGGATGCGAATTTTTATAAGGTAGAGGATGCGCTGAATCAGGCGATTACCGATGCCGACAAGCTCGCAAGCATCATTGCAACCGCACAACAGACATTGCCAAAGGTGCAGGAGATTACGAATATTGGCGCGGACTTTAGCGATCGAGTGAATACTTTCCTGAATGATAATGATGGTGCATTCGATGCGATCGCTCCGGTCATTCGTCAAAATCTCGTGCTGTTACAGCAGACGGCCGATGCAACGACGCAGCTTGTCGATGCAGTTGATAACGCCAATATCGATCCGCAAACTGCGCTGGATACATTATCCTTCGCTGAAACGAGACTGACACGCGGCGCAGCGATCGTTGAGCGTATTACCGATCTGCTGACCAGACTGAACAATGTGCTACCGAATCAACCGCTGAGTGACCGGATTAGCCGTCTGAATAGTATTCATGATCTGATGGAGCGCCAGATTACGCTTGTTCAGGGCATTAGCGATGCGATCCGAAATGGACAGCAGCCGGCGCGCGATATTCTTGATAATCTGCGTCAGCTCTCCACGCAGACGAGTGATGCGCTTGGCGATCTGATCTCCGTTTACGATTCGCAGATTGTACCTGATATTAACAAAGGTCTCGACAATCTAAAAACGGTCGCTCGCGACGCATCCGACGTACTGCATACAGCTAATAACACATTGCCTGATATCGCAGCTGTACTGAGCGATGCACAGAGCGGCGTTGCCTTTGGACAGCAGGAGCTGGAACGAATTAAGCAGGACTTGCCGCAGATTCGCGCCAAGCTTCACGATGCGAATGAGCTCATTCAGAGCCGAATGGATCAATTTGACGAGCTGGTCAATACGGCGGCGAGCTTCGTGAACAATGATCTACCTGGCATTGAGAATAAAGTACATGAAGCTGCCAACTTTGTGCGTAATGATCTTCCACGCGCGGAGAAGGAATTGAACAAAATTACCGACCTGATTCAAAACA
Source organism: Paenibacillus hunanensis (assembly GCF_014645615.1). Lineage (GTDB taxonomy): Bacteria > Bacillota > Bacilli > Paenibacillales > Paenibacillaceae > Saccharibacillus > Saccharibacillus hunanensis. The sequence continues at coordinate 207,206 of NZ_BMMB01000005.1, forward strand.
AGCTACCTGAAGCAGAAAGTGCCGTGCACAAGGTCGGCGACTTTGTACGTAACGATCTACCCGGTCTGGAGAAATCGGTTCATAATGCAGCCGATAAGGTGCGCTTGCTGAAAAATAGCGATAGTGAGCTATCCCAGATCATCAAATGGCTCAAAGGCGATATCCAGCAGGAAAGCGACTTTCTATCCAGCCCGGTCGAGCTGAAGCAGGTTCGCACGTATCCGATCCCGAACTATGGCTCGTCAATGTCGCCATTTTATACCACCTTATCGATCTGGGTCGGTGGTATGCTGCTCATCTCCATGTTCAAGGTCGAGGTTGAAGACCCGGAACGACGCTTCCGCCCATATCAGGTATACTTCGGACGTCTCGCTACGTTTATGACGATCGGACTGGTGCAGGCATTCGTAATCTCAATGGGGGATATCTTCATCCTCGGTGCGTATGTCGCAGATAAAGCATGGTTTGTCGCGATGAGTATGCTGATTAGTATGGTATTTGTCACGATGGTATACACGCTTGTATCCGTATTTGGCAGTATTGGTAAGGGGCTGGCGATTATCTTTCTCGTCTTGCAATTTTCCAGCTCCGGCGGAACCTTCCCGGTCAGCATGACTGGTACGTTCTTCCAGGCGATCCATCCGTGGTTCCCCTTTACGTATGCTGTGGAGCTATTACGCGAAACGGTTGGTGGTATGCTGATGTCGATCGTTTACCGAGATATTCTGTATCTGATCGGGTTTATGCTATTGTTCATCCTGTTTGCACTCTTGCTTAAAAAGCCACTGGGGCCGTTGACGGAAAAGATGGCGGAGAAAGCGAAGAAAACCAAACTCATACCTTGATTGGGGCGGGAGTGGACTACGCTGTGACTTTTGCTGGGGAGTGGGCACCACTTCGGCAAGGAATAAGGGGACGGACTCCGGTATCGCACAGGAATCTACGAAGTAGGATCGAATTGTAGATTCCCGCCCCTCCAAAGCTGTAAGATATTTTGCTTCGCAAAAATCACTCTTCATTGAACCCCGTGTTAGAAAATCACTAACACTATAAGTCGTCCTTTCCCCTTATTTCCTTGCCTTCGTTCTGTGCGGCTTGCAGCAAAAGTTGTGTATGGCCTCTCACGCAATCGGCGGTTAGCAGGAAGTGCACTTAATGCATTCGCGGTAAGGGCATTCGTTGCATGGAGTGCATGTAGGTACATTAACTGTGTTACTGACCTATTATCGATACAAAAAACCACTTATATCCAACCCAAAAACAGCAAAAAGGTCTGATGCTTTTAAAGGATCAGACCTTTTTGCTGTTTCGTTATCGTCCAAATGAGGTTTTTGATAGTAGGTAGGTTGCAAGTGAATGAGGTTATATCCATTGTTGAATGAAGGATATGACATTTTGTACGCTTGTTCGGTGGGAGTAGCTTCATATAGATGGGTACTCTATCAATCCGTACACGCGATACATTCACTGGGCTTCAGCGTTGTGTAGCTCCTGCTGCTTGCGGCGGTAGTCTTCGATGAACAGGGTGGCGAGCTGTGGGTCCCACTGGGTCCCTCTGCCTTCTTCGAGAATCATGATCGCGCGATCTTTGGGCATCCCTTTACGATAAGGGCGGTCGGAGGTCATAGCGTCGAAGGCGTCGGCTACGGCGATGATGCGTCCGAATAATGGGATGCTGTTCCCTTTGAGTCCATCGGGATAGCCTTTTCCGTCGAAGCGCTCGTGATGTGAGCGTACACCTGGCAGATAGGGGCGCATGGCGTCGGCAGGCTCGACCTGACGCAGGATGCTTTCGCCCATTTCGGGATGCTTTTTGATCTGGTCGAATTCTTCATCGGTCAGCTTGCCATCCTTGAGCAGTACGGCATCCTTGACACCGATCTTGCCGATATCGTGCAGGAGCGCAGTTTTGCGGAGCTGGTCGATGTCGTATTCACACAAGCCAGCACGCAGGCCGATCTCGACCGCATAGGCAGCTACGCGCTGTGAGTGACCTGCTGTATACGGATCACGGGCATCCAGTGCTGCCGCCAGTGTGGCAAAATAGCTGTCCAGCAGCTGCTGATTACGGCTATCTCGCATATTCAGTCCTCGCACCATATGATTGAAGCCGAGGATCAGGCGGGAAAAGTCATCGGAATACTCGTCATGTGCAATCACGCCAAAGTCCCCTGCTTCTACACGAGACATAGCGTTAAACAGATTGTTGATCGGATGCTCCACATCACGTGCCAGCAGAAAAGCACCGCACAGACTGAATACAATACTTACGCCGATGACCAGCCCTGCCCATTGCCAGTATTGCATCGCATCAATGCCTGTCATCTCCTGTAGGCGAATCTGGGCAGCCAGACTGAATAATGTAACCGGAAATACACCGATCAGGAAAATGCTCAGCTGATACTTCTGGCGCACCGTGAGATACACATGCGCTAATGCAAGTGTATCGCGACCATGCTGCTTGTACAGCTTGTCCTTGACTACACGCAACAGCGGACGAATCGTAATCGAGGTCAGGAAAAATTCAATAAACGCGTGCATACTGGCGACCATAATCGCGCCGGCGATTCCGATCCCGATGTAATACCACGGCATCGTAATCCATTGTTCTGAGATGGCCAGGCTTACCAGTGCAATAGCCGGGATCGTCAAGCCTAGAAAGTGAGGCAGCATAATACGATAGATGGCGAGCTTCGGGAATCGATGGAGCTGAACATACGCATGTTCCAATTGCTCAATGCTGGCAATGTCCGGTACTAACGCTTGCCGAATCGGAGCAAGATGCTTGGAAAAGGTCATCCCTTCCAGCAGCATCATAATCATAAAGGACACAAACATAATGCCGAGTAAAATTAGATTTTGAAAAAGTGTGGTATTGATGGTGGTCATAATCATTAGCCCGCCCACCACAGCGACGGCCAGCACGGAACCCATCACGTAATTCGCAATCATTTTTCTCAGAAATTTTTTATATTCATTCACAGAGGGTTCCTCTTTTCCGCACATTAAAACCTATAGTCAGGCTCAGGCATGATGTCATTTGCCTGATCCCTGGATGACGTCGATGGAGAAATGAGAGCGGTAGGTTCGTTTCCAAATATAGAGTCTCACTATTATATTTCGGCAAATCGAGCAAAAAGTTGATGCTTTTCCGATGGCGACTCTGACTTTACGACAAAATTCGAGAAGCTACCGCTAGAATATAGATTGGAATGACAGGAGGGCTTAGCATGGAAGCAACTGAAATGACAAGCGATCTGATTTTACTGCTGGGCACATTGCTGCTGCTTGGCGTACTATCAGCCAAAATTTCCTCACGATTCGGCATGCCAGCACTCGTCTTTTTTATTATTGCTGGTATGATTCTGGGCCGATTCATTTATTATGATAATGCGTTTATTACGCAGTGGTTTGGTGTACTTGCACTCGTCATTATTTTGTTTGAAGGTGGGATGCAGACCGATTTTCGGCAGATTCGTCCGATTATACGCCCGGCGCTATCGCTGGCGACGATCGGTGTGCTGCTGACAGCATTTGTGATCGGGTATTGTGCCCATCTCATTCTTGGTGTGAGTCTACTGGAGGGGATGCTATTCGGCTCGATTGTCGGCTCAACCGATGCGGCGGCGGTATTCTCTGTACTCGGCGGCAAAAATGTACGTAGCTCGCTCACCTCTACACTGGAGGCAGAATCCGGTAGTAATGATCCGATGGCGGTATTCTTGACGATTATGTTCATCGAGCTCATTCAATCACCGGATACGAGCATTGTGGGCAAAATTTTGTCCTTTGTCTGGGAGATGGGCTTTGGACTTGTGCTTGGTCTGATTTGCGGCAAGCTCGCGGTATGGCTCATTAATAAAATTCATTTTGAGACGTCCAGTCTGTATCCGGTGCTCGCCATCTCCAGCGCCCTGTTCACGTATGGGATCAGCTCGATCACCCATGCGAGCGGCTTTCTCGGTGTATATGTGATGGCGCTGGTGATGGGGAATTCCGATCTGACGTATCGTCGTACGATTTTGCAATTTAATCAGGGCTTTGGCTGGATTATGCAGATTTTGATGTTTGTCCTGCTCGGTCTGCTCGTCTTTCCAGAGCAGCTCCCATCGATTATCTGGCAGGGTCTGGCGCTGTCGATTTTGCTGATGATCGTGGCACGTCCGATTGGCGTATTCGTCAGCCTGATGTTCAGCCAGTTTAACTTTACCGAAAAGACGCTGCTATCGTGGGCAGGCTTGCGTGGTGCGGTACCGATCGTCCTCGCTACCTATCCGTTACTGGCAGGCATTGAAAATGGACAGTTATTTTTTAACGTGATCTTCTTCGTTGTACTCACATCGGCATTAATTCAGGGAACGACCATCTCACCCCTTGCCGAAAAGCTGGGTCTAACGGAAACGGACAAATACGCACAGCCGTCCATTATGGAGCTGGTGGCAACTGGACGCACACAATCGGAAATCAGTCATATGACACTCACACCCCATAGTCAGCTTATCCATCGGCAACTACAGGATATCGATCTACCACCGAGCGTGCTCATTACCGCTGTGCTTCGCAATGAGGATATCGTTACACCGCGTGGCGATACCATACTTCTACCAGGCGATAAAATCTATCTGCTCGGGCCAAAGGATAAACGTGAGGATATTCGGCGACTATTTACAGGAGAAGGGAAGCCTTCCCCATCTGCTTCATGATCAGTAGACCCTATCATTGAGACGCAATCATGACAATTGGCACGTCAAGCGCTATACTTTCGAGCGCTCCGATCAGTAATCCATGATACCAAAAAGGCAGTGTGTCTCTACCTCTGACACACTGCCTTTTATTCATATTCATTCTTCGTTTGTCCTATCATGGAAGCTCCAATGTGGTGCATTTATCGTGCGATCGCTAAGCGGTTCCCAGGGCAACATCACCACGTGATCACCCTGCCCTAGCGATCCTACTCACTTAACCCTGATCGGCAATATTCGCGGCAAGAATAACCTGTCCGCGTGGCTGACTGCCCTTCTCATCTGGCTCCAGTGTAATCGCAATCGTATCGTAATCATCCGGCTGGAACGTATAATACATGGCACCTGTGCCGTCCCTTGTGAGGAATGTACCGGCACTCTGCTTTACATTGCCTTTAATTAACCAGACCTGAAATGCCTGCGAGCCTTGTAGCTTCGGCAGATTATCTGCCTGTACGAGTAAGTGCGTGCCTTTGGCATCAATCACGATTGTTGCCAATCCCTGCGCGACAATATCCTTCGCAGCCGGGCTCAGCTTGACCGCTTCATTCACCTTTAGTCCCTGACTTGGCATCGATGCCGATACAATCTTCTGCTGCAAGCTACCCACCTCATCGCTGGTCATGGCTAGCTGCTGCTGCAAATTCCCGATTTCACCGCGCAGATTACCAGCATACATACCGATAAAGATAGCCGCAGCGACAGCGACAGCGGTAGTCATCTGCCAGATTGTCGCCTTATTACGTGCGCTACTGCGTCGTCCGACACTAGCTGTCTCCGTACGTGACGGTGTTGGCGTTGCTGCTGGCGCTTCGGTTGCTGTAGGGATCGTGCTGCGCGCTGGCTGCTGTGGCTTAGCTGACGCTGTACTGGAAAGCGTAGCCTGTGTTGCTTGTACTGGTGTTGTATTTGCTACAGTATCTGCCTGCCCCAACTGCTGCTGATCCTCTGCAAATACACGTTCCAAAATACGATTCTTCATGCCCTGTGGCGGCTCTATTAATTCAACGGATAATGGCAAAAATCCGACAACTTCGCGCAACTCCTCAACAGCGAGACGGCATTCCTTGTTATCCTTCATATATGCCTCAAATCGCTCCTGTTCTTCACGATCCAGCCCGCCGAGTACATACATTTCGACCATATCCATCCACTCATTGTGTTTGTGTTCATTATTCATATGCGTTTCCCCCCTTTACCGCTTCAGCAAGCTTCCCATGAAGCTGCCGTATCGCAAGTCTGACCCTGCTTTTAACGGTTCCAAGCGGAATGCTAAACTTCTCGGATACTTCATGCTGCGTCAATCCTTGAAAATAAATTGACTCGATGACCTGCTGCTGTTCTTCACGGAGTTCCAACATTGCTTCACGAATACGCTGGCGTTCAAAATTCATTGCCACCTCTTGCTCCACATCGGCGCCGGTATCCGGAAGAACCTGCAGAGCTTCATCACCGACCGGGTCGGCTACAGCTCGCGATGCTTTGCGCCGTAGCATATCTACGGCTATATTGCGTGCAATTGTGAACATCCATGTCGAAAGCTTCCCCTGGCTCCGATCATAGCGTTCCGCGTTATTCCATACTCTCAAAAATAACTCCTGTACGACTTCCTCCGCCGCCATCGTATCATGCACAATCCGATAAGCAAACGAATATATCGCACGTTCATAGCGATCATATACCTGTTCTAATGCCTCTGGCTCCTTTGCGGCAATCCTTCGCATTAGCTCTCTATCGTCCATCAGTTCATTCATCCAAGGGCTCCTTTCCCATTCCCCTCTATTATAACGTTCGCACAAAAATTTGCGATGGATGACTTTTATATGCAAATATTTTCTGGTCGTTATGCTAGAGGAGAGTTATGTCTACTTCTATATTATTTGTTTAAAATTAAATTTCGTCACATCTAATGTCAGTTATAGCAGGATTGAGTAGGTAAAGGCAACCCTTACAGTTTCTTTATCCATCCAGTACTGGCGCCCATTCACATGAATTATTTACCAATATTTCCATAATTATATACTGCATGCATACTGCCTTACCGTACCGTTTCATCATATATTTTAGTTCCTTAATTTTATATCGCTGGATGTGCATGAAATGATTCCAGACGGTTTAATAACAGCATATAGCCCTTTTGTACCATCCAGAACCTACATAAACGGGCTGGCAGTATTCGTATGACCGTAGCTTTAGGTAATTCCTGCAAGCCTTTTCACGACCAGAGATTTATTTTGCACTGTCGTATGATCTGATTTGCCGCTTTACACGTTTTAACGGATAGACAAGCTGCGATGTGGCTGCCGTCTATTCATCAATTTGAAGGAGTGTGGGATGATGTTCAAATCGGTTCTATCCAAAATCGGCATTTTGCTGATGGCTGTTGTATTGATCGTACCAACAACAGCAGGTGCAGCAGCAACAAGTAAAGGGGCTGGCGCGGATCTACGTGCTACGCTGGGACAAATTCTTGGTGAACATGCGCTACTTGCCATTATCGCCATGCAAAAGGGAATTGACGGCAAAGCTGATTTTGATCAGGCTGCCGCTGCACTGAACGCGAACACGGACGATCTGTCGGCTGCGGTTGCCAGCGTATACGGTAATGCTGCTGGCGATGCATTCAAAAAAATCTGGTCGTCTCATATCGGCTACTTTGTCGATTATGTCAAAGCGACAGCTGCCAACGATAGTGCTGCCAAGCAAAAAGCGAAAGATGAGCTGAATGAGTACAAAGTTACTCAAGCCAAATTCTTCGCTGATGCAAACCCGAATCTGCAACAAGCAGCTCTGGAAGCAGGACTGACTGAGCATATCAATATGCTGCTGACTGCTTTTGATGCTTATGTAGCCAAAGACTACACCAAAGCATACGATACAGCGGATCAAGCGTACAAGCATATGTTTATGTTTGGCGACATCCTGAGCGCTGCAATCGAGAAGCAGTTCCCGAACAAATTCACAAGCGACATGTCTACTACGCAAGCGTCTGATCTGCGCTCCGCACTGGGTATCATCCTGGGCGAGCACGCGACACTGGCAGTATGGGCTATGCAAAAAGGAATTGACGGTGCACCAGACTTCAATCAGGCTGCTGGACTGTTGAACAAAAATACAGATGAGCTGTCTGCCGCTGTAGCAAGCGTCTACGGTAATGCTGCTGGCGACGCCTTCAAAACGATCTGGTCATCCCATATCGGCTACTTTGTTGATTATGTAAAAGCGACTGCGGCAAAAGACGAAGCAGCGAAGAAAAAAGCAAAAGATGAGCTGAATGAGTACAAAGTTACTCAAGCAAAATTCTTTGCTGATGCGAACCCGAACCTGCAACAATCCGCACTGGAAGCAGGTCTGACTGAGCATATCAACATGCTGCTGATGGCATTTGACGATTATGTAGCGAAGGATTACACCAAGGTGTACAGTCAGGAGCGTATGGCTTATGCGCACATGTTTATGTTTGCTGACATCCTGAGCGAGGCAATCGTAATGCAGTACCCTGACAAATTCGGCGGTACATCCAGTGGTGGCTCCACTACACCTTCCACTGGCGGTACAATGCCTTCTACTGGTGGCATGGACGGCATGAATCACGGTGGTACAACGGGTGGTATGAACGGTACAACCTCCGCAGATGCAAGCCCTGAACTGCAAACGAAGGTCATTCAATTCACTGTCGGTAGCAAAATGTACATGGTGAACGGTCAATCGATGATGATGACGACCAAACCAATCATGTACAACAACAGAACGTATATCCCACTGCGTTATCTGGCAGCTAATATCGGTGCGAAAATTTCCTTCAATAACACCATGAAATCGACTACCCTGAACACAGGTAGCGATGTACTGGAGTTCTGGAACAATTCCCGCCGTTACAAAATCAACAACATGCTCATGATGACTGATTCGATGGTCATCTCCAGAGACGGACGTACACTGGTGCCTGTTCGCTTTGTAGCTGAGACATTCGAATGGAATGTAACGTACAACAGCAATGGCATGGTAACACTGAGCAAAACGTATTAATCGTTAAACTCATAACAGAGTAACATCTGTTCAAACATGCTACACTACCAGCCAACCCTATGAGCAGGGCTCTGCCTCTCCATAGGGTTGGCTTCTTTTATGCTACCGCTACAAGCTGTCCATTGCTGGAGGTGAGACAACCTACGCATAATCATGTATACGCAATGCTTCAATGATCTCAAGTAATCTTCAAGTGATGCTTGATAAAAAACCTACGTTTGCCTGGCATCCGGTACATCCATCATGCTCGCTTGCTTCCCTATCTTTTAGCCTGTACATTAAATCTGGAATCTGTTTCCATAGTCCTGCTTCATTCGGTAGAGGAATTTACCATTTCCAATCAAAATCGATCCTTTTTTGGTACTATCTGATTAATTACTTTCGAATCCGTTTATACAATACATAGACAGCAACAACATAAGCAAACGATTCTCCAACATACAGCAATGCGTTGACAGACGAATTAGATTGGAGAACGATGACGCTTTTCCTGATTGGTGGAAGCGCTATATTTCCTTGCAGTCAGGTCATACATCAACTTCAGTAAAGGGGTAATAGACGATGAAAATGAGAAAACTGCTTGCACCTGTTCTTGGACTCTCCCTGATGCTTCCTGCTGCTGGCGCATTCGCCGCAGAAGGCACGAGCGCTGACTACAATCCTGAGCTGCAAACACGCGCGATCCAGTTCAACATGGATAGCAAAATGTATATGGTGAATGGCATGTCCATGATGATGCCGATGAAACCAGTTGTGTACATGGGTACAACCTACGTGCCATTGCGCTACCTGGCAGCTAATGCCAACATGAAAACATGGTACGATCCAATGACCTCCACTACATGGCTGGATACAGGTCTGGCACGCTACGAGTTCTGGACAAAAGGCGCTAACGCAAAAGTCTACAAAGTAGATAACATGCGTAAAGCTCTGAACGATCCGATCATCTCCATGAACGGTCATACGCTCGTTCCTGTTCGCTGGTTCGCGGACAACTTCGAGTGGAACATGATGTACAGCAACGGCATGATCACACTGAGCAAAACGTACTAATCGTTTAGATAGATCGATACGGTGATGCTGGAGTATATACGAAATGCTGTCGTGGAGATCAACCACTGCGGTAAGGAACGACTCCATCATTCACAACAGTAAAACCCAAAGCCTCTTTTAATAGAGAAGCTTTGGGTTTTGCTATGTTATCCAACCTGTTCGCTTTTCTGTTCTATGTATTGTAAAATTTGACTTCTGGATCAATGTGCGGTATGCTATTAGATGTTATTTTTAACCCTCGGTTTTATCCTTCGCAATTTTCCGGATGCTGCCGGAATCATTTCAAATTTCCTTTTTTCCTAAACCCATTGAAATTTGACAATCTGATTCACACTGGCGCGGTCATCGGAGCCGCAAGGACAAAAGAGAGGTAGGGCTTTTGTTGTTTTAGATTCATCGTGTATGCTCACATACCCTATTCCATGTACGGCTATGTGCATACCCTACAAGCAAGCGAACCAAAACCGTCCTCATCCACATTGCTTTTTCACCGCACACATGAGGTTACGGGTTAACAAATAGCTGCAGCAGGCAGCCATATGAAACCGGAGGGCAGGTCTACGCATCCTGACTCTACGCACGCTGATCCATCCCAGCGCTCGAACCGGCATAACGCCTAGTTCGACTTGAACCGGTCTTGTTCACGTATAACAAACGCACATGAAGCATTTCACATATGGCTCGTAAGCTGCATGATTGGCTTATGACATGAACGTATAAAACATAAGACGCAACAAACCAAAAAGATCCCCGGTCACGACAACCATTCAGGTTGTAAGGCCGGGGATCGTCCAATTTTATGAAGATTTCCTCGTTATAGACAAAAAAAAGGAACCCTATCATTCGCAGTTGATAGGGTTCAAGGTATAGTAATTCAAAAGGGGTTATTACAGACATTATAGCCTGCTCATCTTAAAATTACCTGATAACAACCTTAAAGAAACATTAATTTTATAATTTTAGGTATCTTCTATTATAATATTTGTCCAAAAAGAGAACGCTACGGTCGCAGTCCGTAGCGTTCCATGTTTATATATTCAAAAAGGGGTATGACATAACTATACCCAGGTTATCTTAAAGGTTTATGAAATGGAACTAAAAATGTTATTAATTTTGGTGGGATTGCTGGGTGGGTGAGAAACTTATCTTGTTTTTGCAGGCACCACTTCGGCAAGGAATAAGGGGACGGACTCAGTGGAGCCGCGGGAATCTACGGAGTAGGAGTCATTTGTAGATTCCCGCCCCTCCAAAATCGTCCTTTCCCCTTATTTCCTTGCCTGCGTTCCGTGCTTGTTCAATAGTGTAGTTCTTTTCATTTCCTTGGTTGAGTCGCAATCCTACTTAGGTGGGTGGGAGCCTGAGGAAGATCGGTAGTTCTTAAACATTTTTGGATGTATAGTGTTTGGCTTGGATGAATGTGGTCGGGTGCAGTTGGTACATGTAGTTGAATTGAAAATGAATGGCGGCGTCCATACGGACTGCTGTCGGAATCCAGGCTGCAATTGGTACATATATTGGAATTGAGGATTTAGGATGAATGGAATAGTGTATGTGCTGTGTTTGTTTCTATGTTATTCGCTGATATGCTGGATTGATTGGATTATTGGCTGAATGGGTTGTTGGCGCTTTGCGTTGTTGGGTATAGTTCGCTTATGGTTTGATTGAATTATTTAGTTGTATGGCTTGTTCTGGATTTTGTGATATATCGATGCTGTATGAAGGTTGGTTGATTTTGAGGTTGATTTTGAACTTGTTTTTTGTCGTTAGAAAAAGAGGCAATTACCGTTTATGTGCGGTAGTTGCCTCTTTTATGTTCTGGGGCAGGTTAGCTGATGTGTTGTGGTGGTCGGTATCTTTTGTACTTTGGTTAGGAGCATGTAGTCATTGGGTCAATGGGTGTACTTGTCTTACTGCGGCTTGGCTGTTGTTGCGCTGGTGCCGTTGGATAGTTTTTCGCGTACGGAATCTAGTTTGTATTGGGCGGATGTGGGGTGGTCGCGGCGGTCGTCGATTTTGATTGATGTGGATACGCGGCCTGCGCCTGCCTGGAATGGGCTTTCGTGCAGGGCATGAATTGCGCGTAGCACGTCGGCGATGTCGCCCTCGATAATGGTGCTCATCGGTGTGAGCTGGACGGTAATGTTGGACTGGGTGTCTAGCACGCGCTGCATGTCTGCAACGTATGCGCTCAGGCTGGTACTACCTGTTCCGATTGGAATGACGGTTACTTCTGCAATTGCCATCTTTCATTCCTCCTTCGCTTTGATTGTATTCTACCCCTGTTTTACCCAAATTCCAATGCTCTGCCAAAAGGGTCGGTTGCTTCGCTGTTAGCTGATCATAATGAATATGGAAAGAATGTCAATATATTGTGTCATATCTGCATCCAATCATCTATATGTAGAATGATTATAGATTAGGTTGCCGTGCCTCGGGCAAGCTGAATGTTTCGGAATGATGTTATAGATAACAAGGAATCGTGTGATTTTCTAACGTATCAGCTATCGTCTGAAGCACTTGTATACTTTCACTTCTTGAACGCATTAAACGCTTCGTTTACATCTATGAAATGAAGAAGCTAGAACAAAAATAACCTCATCTCCTGCATAGAGATGAATACCATCATTCATAAACAGAAAGGAATGATCGCCATGACCGTTCAGCCATTCGAGCTGGAAACTAAACATACGATTAAGCTACCACATACACGAGTCGATCGTTTATGTTTAGATCATCGCACATCTCAAGCTATACCTGATGCTACGTGTCCCCATACATCTACATCTACATCTACATCTACATCTACATCTACATCTACATCTACATCTACATCTACATCTACATCTCACATTTTAGGAGATTCCTCGTCGTATGAAAGCAGAGATTATGTGGGGCTAGACCATGTAAGTTTAGACGATCAGCCTGTTGAGCAGCCTCTCCATCCACTCGTCGAGCTAGGGCAGCATATTATGCATGGCGAGCACGAATCTGCACGCGAAAATGCGAATCTGAATGGCGATAGCTTTTCCGGCAAAATGAGTCGGCTGGGCAGTGAGTATTCCAAATGGTATACCGAGAATCATATGCTGCCTGCTCCGATTACGGAGGCAGTGCGAGCCAATCGGCTATATATTCATGATCTGGATCATTATGCGCTCGGTACGACGAATTGTATCTTTATCCCGTTTGAACGACTGCTTCGTGAGGGCTTTAGCAGTGGTAACGGCAGTCTGCGTACGCCGAACTCGATCATGACAGCGATGGCGCAGGTGGCGATTATTTTCCAATGTCAGCAAAATTCGCAATTCGGTGGAGTCGCTGCCAACAAGCTCGACTACGATCTGGCTCCATATGTCACCCGCTCGTTCCGTAAGCATTTGCGTAAAGGGCTGCACTATCTAGGTGAATGGCATCCGATGGCAGGACAATCCCCAGAGCTACAGCAGGCGACTGCCGAAGCGCTGGAGCGCCTGCTAGCGCGCGCTGAAATGAGTGATCCCAGTCTAGCCAAGCAATATCCGCTGGCCTATGTCTATGCACTGGAGGAGACGCGTAGTGAGACCTTTCAAGCGGCAGAAAGTCTAATTCATAATCTGAATACGATGTCGAGTCGCGGTGGGGGTCAGATTCCGTTTACGAGTATTAATTATGGCACCTGTACCTCACTGGAAGGACGACTCATTGTTGAAAGTCTGCTTGCTGCAACGGTACGCGGTCTGGGAAATGGGGAAACTCCGATTTTCCCGATTCAGATTTTCAAATGCAAACGTGGTGTTAATCAGCAGCCCGGCGAGCCTAATTACGATCTGTTCCTAAAAGCGATCGATTGCTCGTCCAAGCGATTATATCCGAACTTCGCTAATCTGGATGCGCCGCTTAATCTGGAACATGTGGTGCCGGGTGATCCAGATACGGAGTTTGCTACGATGGGCTGTCGTACGCGTGTAATCGCTGATCGCTACGGTCGCAATCATCTATCTGGCAAAGGGAATCTTTCGTTTAATACAATTAATCTGGTGAAGCTGGGCATCGACTACGGTGTGCAGCAAGGTAGCCGTACAGCAGCTGATGAGCAGGGCTTCCGGCAAGCGCTGGATGAATGCATCGAGCTTGCCGCTGACGCATTGCTGCATCGGTATCGGATTCAGGCATCACAGCCTGCCAAAGCATCGGATTTTATGATGCGTGAAGGGGTATGGGAGGGCGGTGAACAGCTGGCACCGGATGAGCCCGTTGGAGAGCTGCTCAAGCATGGCACCCTGTCGATCGGCTTTATCGGTCTGGCAGAGTGTATGACGGCTCTATATGGTCAGCATCATGGCGAGGATGCGTCTATTCATGAACGCGCGTTGACGCTGATTGCGTATATGCGGCAAGCCTGTGATGAGCTAAGCGAGCGTCATCAGTTCAACTTCTCGCTAATGGCAACACCAGCAGAAGGGTTATCCGGTAAATTTGTACGCCGGGATCGCCAGCATTATGGTCACATTCCCGGTGTTACTGACCGCGAATATTATACAAATTCGTTTCATATTCCTGTCTATTATGAGATCGGCGCTGCCCGTAAAATACAGCTGGAGGCTCCTTTTCACCATTATTGTAATGCGGGTGCAATCTCTTATATCGAGCTGGATGGTAATGCCCGTCACAATACGGCGGCTATGCTTCGGATTGTGCAATATGCGCTGGAGCAAAACATTAGCTATTTTAGCATTAATCATCCTATCGATCGCTGTACTTCCTGCGGGCATGAAGGGATGATTGGCTCACATTGCCCAGCGTGTGGTGCATCGGAGCAACAGGTGCATATCGCCCGTCTACGGCGTGTAACCGGCTATCTAACCGGAGATTACCAGACTCGCTTTAATCCTGCCAAGCAAGCCGAGGTACGTGATCGGCTCAAGCATCATTGAGCTGGTGATAAGGGATGAACATTTGCGGGTATATTCCTGAATCGATCAATGAAGGCACTGGACTGCGTGCGGTCGTATTTATTAGCGGATGTCGCCATGGCTGCCTTGGCTGCTTCAGTCCGCATACCTGGTCTTTTCAAGCAGGCGAGCCGTTCACACAGGCGCGGCAGGAGGAGCTACTTGCAGAAATGGCAGCTAATCCGTTACTCGACGGGCTTACGATTGCTGGAGGCGATCCCTTTTTCTCGGTTGCTGAGGTGGCTGACTTTGTAGAAAGTGTGCGAAGGCGACTACCGCATTTCTCGATCTGGGCGTATACGGGATACACATGGGAACAATTATTTTCAGAACCCGATAAATATTTGAAACTTCTATCCGTATGCGACGTATTGATTGATGGAAGATTCGTTCAGGAGCTACGGGATGTATCGCTGCGTTATCGCGGAAGCTCAAATCAGCGCTTGATCGATGTTCCTGCCAGTCTGATCCAGCAGCAAGCGATTGACTGGAAGCTGTAGATTACGCTGTAATGTATGAATTGTAAAATTAATCAACATTTTCCGTTAATGCAAAATTTTATTGAATAAAATATTGACTTATACGATTGGTTTGTATATGATTCATCTAGATAATTACACAGTGCTTCAACTGCAACACTGGTTGTTTATATAATCAGTAGCAATGATGCATCTGAACTGTATCTCCGATCATGGAGAACAGACTAACCTCATAATTCTATTCCTGTTAAAGGGGAGTAGCTGTACAGGCAAGTCGTCATTACGGGTGAATAACCCCGGCTGTGCTTGGCAATGAAAATGAATTTAAACTCATTGTTAGCGAGACCTTTACCACAAATTTGGTGAAGACTCGCTATCTTTTGGAGACCTTTACCTTTGTGGTAAAGGTCTCTTTTATATATATGGCTCCTTTTGAGTCAGATCTATCACTTTATTTTAGGAGGAATCTTATGGATGCAGCATTATTGTTAGAGTATGGCTGGGTCTTGCTCGTACTGATTGCGCTGGAAGGCTTGCTCGCTGCCGATAACGCACTGGTACTGGCAATTATGGTTAAGCATTTGCCGGAGGAGCAGCGTAAAAAGGCTCTGTTCTATGGTTTGTTCGGTGCATTTGTATTCCGTTTCGGTTCATTGTTCCTGATCTCGTTCCTTGTGGACGTGTGGCAGGTACAGGCGATTGGTGCACTTTACCTGTTGTATATCTCGATTAATCATATCGTGCGTCACTTCTTCTCCAAGTCGAAGACCGACGAAGCTTCTGAAGATAAAGGCCCTGCGGCTAATCCGAAAAAGCAGTCTGGCTTCTGGATGACAGTATTCAAGGTTGAGGTTGCTGATATCGCGTTTGCCGTGGACTCGATCCTTGCCGCTGTAGCACTTGCAGTTGCCCTGCCAGCAAGTGGTTTGCCACCAATCGGTGGTCTGGATGGCGGACAATTTATCGTCATCTTCCTGGGTGGTCTGATTGGTCTGATCATCATGCGCTTCGCCGCTTCGTTCTTCGTGAAGCTGTTACAAGAGCGTCCAGGTCTTGAAATTGCAGCCTTCGTTATCGTCGGCTGGGTCGGTGTGAAGCTGGCTGTGATCACGCTTGCTCACCCTGCACTGGCTGTGATTCCAGAGCATTTCCCAGAGAATAAGCTGTGGAAGCTGAGCTTCTATGTGGTACTCGTAGCTATCGCACTTGCTGGCTGGTTCCTGTCCAGCAAACGCGAAGTGCCTGCG
Organism: Paenibacillus hunanensis; assembly: GCF_014645615.1. Lineage (GTDB taxonomy): Bacteria > Bacillota > Bacilli > Paenibacillales > Paenibacillaceae > Saccharibacillus > Saccharibacillus hunanensis. Next base: position 223,687 of record NZ_BMMB01000005.1, read on the forward strand.
GAAGACAATGCGGTGAAAGAAGTGAAGCAGGAGATTAAGGAAGACCTGTAAGCTATGCAATGGTATGATTACAAATAATAAGTATTATTGCTTAACTCCCTCAGTATGGTTCATCTTTTGCTAATACGAAAACGCGTATAGTATGAAGGACTAAGCACTGATCAATATGTATGCTCAACAAAAGACGACTTTTTCTCAACAATTTCGAGAAAAGTCGTCTTTTCGGTATTAACGTACATATTTATCGTGTATTCATCATTATAAAAGATGACAAAAGCAACACCTTACCTAGCAAATATTGATTATAGATTTTTTAATTTTAAGGCTGAAATAACTACATAAAATCGTGATTATATACTTCTCTATATAAATCTGACATGCTTCTACATCTTTTTGCTAATATAGATTATTCCATGTGAAAAATTAACCATTTTAATACAAATAATCCATTTAACTTCAAATCAATAAAATTAACTGCTATGCTTTTAGGAAAGGAGGAGATTCACAATGAAAACATTTAAAGCATCCATACTATCCATCGCCGCTACTTCCCTGCTATTCGCCAACGTATCATTTGCAGCAGAAGAGATACCTAACGTAGATTCAAATACATACACTGCTCCATCAGCAGTGTTGAGCGAGCCTCTCCCATCAGATTCAGGCTTGTCTGCTCAAGCAGCAAACTATGCTTATAATTTTACGATTAAAACTCAAGCAAGAGAAAATGCAGGTACTGATTCTAAAATTTCGATTACTTTTTATGGCTCCAATGGAACTTATCTAACTCAATCCTTCCCGGGAACCTTTGAACAAGGTGATATTGACACCATGCGTCTGATGCTTCCAAATATGGGCAAAATAACGAAAATCACTTTGCGTTCAGATGGCTCTGGCTATAAGCCCGGATGGAGACCGGAATATGTAACCATCGATGGACCTTCTGGAACTTCTAAGTTTACAAACTTCACTAGATCTATAGGTGCTGGTGGTGCTGACGCTTATACTACGACCAACTAATCCATATGACAAAATTACGTATAAATACTGAAAAATACCGAGTCCATTGGCTCGGTATTTTTCAGTATTACTATCTAATAAAAATGAAGACATATTCACTTTTACAAATGCTCAATAATATCCCCTGCCAGTAGTGAAGCCGGATGACCGGAGCGTGCCAGAGCAGCCACTTCACCCGCATGACCATGTAAATGCACGCCGAATGCTGCCGCCTGAATGCCATTTAAACCCTGAGCGAGCAAGCCTGCGATCACGCCAGTTAGCACATCGCCAGAGCCTCCAGTTGCCATACCGGGATGACCTGTCGTGTTAACTAGCACCGTGCCGTCTGGAGCTGCGATGACGGTACGCGCTCCTTTGAGCACTAGAATAATATGGTGCTCCATGGCAAAGCGTCGTGCCAGACCGAGACGATCTCGCTGTACCTCTTTGGTGGATACTCCTGCCAGTCGCGCCATTTCGCCTGGATGCGGTGTCAGGACGGTCGCAGCAGAGCGCTTGCTCCATGACGTTAGACCGCCTGCTTCAGCGAGAATATTAAGTCCATCGGCATCGATGACTAGCGGTTGATCCAATTGCCCCCATAACGTGCGTAGCCATTCCCCATCTCCATCGAAACGACCAAGCCCTGGCCCGATCGCGACTACGTCTGCTTTAGCCGTCTGCTCTAGGATCGCCTCTGTCGTTGCCGCCGTCCATTGTCCACTAGCTTCCTTCGATACAGGTGCCATCATCAGCTCTGGCACATGACCAACCATATGCTTCATAAGCTGCTCTGGTAATAGCCATGTGACCAGCCCGCTTCCGATACGCAGGGCAGATCGAGATGCCATCAATCCGGCACCGCTCATATTGAGACTGCCGCCGATAATCATCACATGACCATAGGTGCCTTTGTGACCATCTACTGCACGGGCGCGTGTCGTATCAATGCCCAGCCCCTGTTTTAATACCGATTCTGTAATCAAATACGTGGACACATTAGCACGTTCAACCGCGATGCGCGGAATGCCAATATTACGTATAACGACATCGCCTGCGGCATTCGCACCGGGATACTGGGTCAGACCCTGCTTGAGAAATGCCAGACAAACGGTTCGGGTAGCTTGGATACAGCTCTCTGCTACCTCTCCTGTATCGGCATTCAATCCGCTTGGAATATCGGCAGCAATGATCGGCTTACCCGTAGCATTAGCCGAACGGATCATCGCTCCATAGGGCTCACGGGGCTCGCCCTTGCTGCCTGTTCCGAGCAGCGCATCGATAATGCCTGTGTAGCCGTTCCAGCGTTCTGAGATCGATTGTGCCGTCTGAGATAACGAGGCTGCGATAGCGCCGCCGTTGGAACCGGATATCTCTACCTGACGTGTAGCAGCCGAGCAATCCCACTCCGCATCCCAGACGGCATGCGGAATACCAGAACGCTCGGCAGCATCACGCTGAATCGCTGCATCTCCACTACATTGCTCAGGCGGCATCGCGTATAACAGAGTTACACGTATGCCCGCATCCTGAAGGTAACGAGCAGCGACCAATCCATCGCCGCCATTATTGCCTTTCCCGACCAGAACAAGCCAGTGCTGCTCCTGTCCCGGTAGCGCATACTGGTCGCTATGTATGGCGCTACGATGGGTTAATGCAGGCCCGGACGGAATATCGGCGGATTCGTGCTGCTGTCCACACCAGCTGAGCACCTCCTCAGCGATCGCTTTGCCTGCCACCTCCATCAGAGATAGAGAAGGAATGCCTAGCTCCTCAATGGTGTAATGATCGAGATCTCGCATCTGCTGTGCGGTAACGATATGCATATGAACGTCTCCTTTCTCCTTTGCCTGATTTGATGATGATCGTATAGGGTCTATGTTTGTATTAACCGAAATGAAGCAAGAGGTGGCAGATGAGAGGGAATTTATGGCGCTATCTCATCCATCACCGTGCTATATCAAAAAGAAAAGCACCGCCTCGTAGGCGATGCTCGGGTTGAGTTTCCTCATTATCATAACACTTGATGATATCGCTATCGCGATTCAGCGTAGGATTACAGCTTTTACAAGCATCGCTACAATCAGGTGATATCGATAGCGACACTTCTATTGGAGCTCTGCCAGTACGTTTATCAATAAGCGACTGTAAAACGATCACGTACAAATGCAGGCTCTTCCACTTCGTCGAAGAAGGCTGCGGCATAGTCTTCAGCGGAGATGCGGCTTGCCCCTTCATCATCTGTAATCAGGCGTGTCGTTCCAATACGGAAGTTACCCGTCCGTTTGCCCGGTTCGATCCAGCTGGCAGGACTAACGTACGTCCAATCCAGATCACTCTGACGATAGATTTCATAGGCATCGGCATGTGCCTGTGCCATCGGGCGAACCTCATCCGGGAATTGCTCGGTATCCATAAGACGTACGCCAGGCTCGACCTCCAGACTACCTGCACCGCCTACAACCAATAGTCGACGAATACCTGCATTCTTCACACCCTCGCTAATACAGCGAGCAGCCTCAAGCAGTTCTTCCTCCTGACCGAGCTGTGGGCCGTAGGCGCTGATCACGACGTCATGCCCAGACACAGCTGCTTCAACGCTAGCCGGATCGAGTACGTTTACACGCATGACATGCAGCTTTTCATTGGTCGTATCGAATTTGGATACATCGCGTCCAGCTGCGGTAATCTCATACTTGCGGCGCAATCCCTCCTGTACAAGACGCTGACCGATCATGCCGCTTGCACCGATAATGATAATTTTCATAATTGATTCATCCTTTCCGTCATGGCAACCTTCATGTGCCGAGTTCTGTCCTTTAATACCCGGTACACTCGCCACTGATTCAGCCCTGCTGGCTAATCGTTTGGCGGATTTCTTCCATTTGCTGTAGATCTGTCGTTACCTGGCGCAGGGTAATCTGCTCCAGCTCACCCTCCATCGCACGCTGAGCACGGGCAAAGACCTGCTCCAGCTCCTGCTGAATATTGCGTCCGATATCGCAGTTTGGATTCGGATTCTCATGAATCGCAAACAGATCGTCACGGCTATCATTTTGTACAGCACGGTATACGTCCAGCAATGTAATCTCACTTGAAGGGCGTGTAAGCTGTGCTCCTGCTACACCAGGCTGGGTACGCAAAATTCCTGCTTTGGTTAACAGGCTGATCATACGACGAATGACGACCGGATTCGTATTCACACTTCCTGCAATCAGCTCTGAGGTAATCCGTCCTTCTGTACTATCCAGTAGCGATAATGTATGGATCGCTACGGCAAAACGGCTATTATATGCCATGCGAACCCCTCCTCTCATCTCTTATTTTCATACACATCATGCAAGGTCTATTTGCTCTATATAGTATCTGTCCTAATGACAATTACAAATGATGTCAGTCCATATCTTAGTATACCAATATTTTACCTAAAACGAACCCCTTCGTATCTAAATTTTCTGCACGTCATCGTATGGAAAAATGGTTCCAACGAGCGCAAATGCTCCTTTTTCGTTTAATAATACAGTAGAGCACATCCCAGCAAGAAAGCATGGGTAGTATGCTTGCTGATCATGCGTATACAGCGCCTGCTCATTCATCGCGTTACCTTTTCCATTTGACCGGGTAAAGCGGTGTAATCCGTATACAATGAAGGAGGGAAAAAGGATGCGAAACGATAATACACTGCCTATTTTAAAATGGCTGACGTTTGCATTGGAAGCATTGATGGCGATTCCGCTCATCGGGGGTACTTTTGTTATTAGCTATGGCTATACACCGTTATTTATAGCCTTTGTTCTCCATCTGGTGGCACTGGTGCTCGCGGTACGTGCACGTCGTTCACCATTTGGTAATGCCATCGGGATTGTTACGTCGGCGATTGCCTGGATTCCGCTAATCGGCTGGGTGATGCATACGATTACGGCAATCATTTTGCTGCTTGAAGCGATTGCTGTCACAGGAAGAGGCTATATGCGTGATGATCGACGCTATGATGATCGGTATAATCGCATGTAATGACGAGTAGTCGCTCCATAGCTCTTGAATCGTGTACAGGGTTATGTAATAGTGATATCAGCATGTGTCATCGCTATTGTATTTATTATTATTTTATATAAAGGAGTGAATCGGGTGGAAGCTCTGCAACTCACCCTTTTTCAGCAGAGCCCGGCTGTGCTCATCGGGGCGCTGATCGCTGCGCTTGCTTTACTGGCAGGTGTGTATGGCTTTTCCGCTGCTCAGCGCAGACGGGCAGAGCGAGAACGGATGCGCCGCATCGAGACCAGTCTGGACTACTGGACACGGGCAGCGGGGCATCTGTATCCGCTCATCTCGCCAGATCCATCCTCACCACGCCGAGCACAGCCTGCTGCATCCGAGCTACCGCTTATGGCTGAACGCATTCTGGCTTGCAAAGCGGCACCTTATGCTGATCAGGAGCTGATTGAGCGGATTGATCACTATTTGGATAAGCGTGATCGACAATCGATGCTGCTTCTGTATCGTACACTGGAGATGCAGATCAGTCGCTTAACTCGTGAACGTCGCAGTCTACTCGCTCGTGGTGAACAGCCACACTGGGGCATACTGTTCGGGCTAATGCTACGTCCATTGCTGCCTTTTATCGCGTTGCTATTGGAAGGCGCACTGCTGCTCTACAGTCTGGATGATATACATAATGCCTATGTAGCAGGCCCGCCGTTTCCTTTCTTCGCCATCCTGCGATTCATATCCTGTACTGCCGCCTTACTGCTGCTATATGGCGTATTAAGCGCTGGATTTCGCGAGAGTGGTCGCCGGGCATCATTTGTCATTATGGCACTGCTGATTGCTGCGATTAGTTTACTCCATTTACTGGGGTTGTCTGCTGCACCGTATATTTTGATCGTACAGGTGCTCGTATTTATCGTCGGCTTCCGTTTCACCCGTGAGCCGAAGCGGAAGGAACGTCCGTATGCCGGAGAGTATGAATAAGCGCTCTGTTGATGGAGTGCATGTATATGTGCAGGAATGTAGCTTCGTATACGGAAGGGTAATGAAAAAGGTGTACCTCTATCGCCGATGGATGGCGATGAAGGTACACCTTTTGTTATTCGTCTTTTATGGTTTGTTAATCGTCATGTATTGATGGAGTGCTTTTCGTTAGTCTTCTGAGCGATTTTACAATATGAAGTGAGCACCTGCACCTACTCGTATCGCAGGATTAAAAGCAAGCTCAATCCTCGATCTCCAGACGATCCGCCATCACGCATACCGGACGATTCAGCGTCAGCTCATGCCCTGTTGGTGTCAGACGACCGGAATCAGGCTCTGTAGCGAACTGAACGATATTATTCGAATCCTGATTCGATGCCAGTACATAGCCGCCCGGCAATACGGCCAGATTACGCGGTGTGCGTCCTTTGACAGGAACCCATTCTACCGTTTCCAGCTTACCGGATTGTTCATCGATTTGGTATTGCACAATGCTATCATGTCCACGGTTGGACGCGTACACATATCTTCCGCACAGCGACAGACGAATATCACCGCCTGTATTTTCCCCTTCAAAATCCTCTGGCAGCGTAGACAATGTGCCCAGCGCTTCCAGAATACCTGTCTCCACATGGCGCATATAGGCGGTCACCGTGCTGTCCAGTTCATTCACACCATAGGCGAGCTGACCATTCGGATGAAATACGAGATGACGTGGCCCTGCCGCTGCTGCGCTGGATGTATGCCCTGCCTCCTTGATTGCTCCTGCTTCATCCAGCTGATACGCAGTAATACGATCCGTTCCCAGATCGGATACATATACCATCTGTCCATCCAGCGCTGGCACGATCGAATGCGTATGCGCATGATCCTGTCGCTCTGGATGTGTACCGCTACCCTCATGCTGGGCATGACCACTCATCGGCGCGAGTGTTCCATCCTCACGAATCGGAAATACACATACATTTGCACCTGTATAGTTAGCTCCAAGCAGATGACGTCCATCTGGCGTTAGCTCCACATAGCATGGCGCACCACCTTCTGTCGATTGGCGATCCAGCAGATGAAGCTCATGCGTATCGGCATGGACGGCATACGCCAGCACCTCACCCTCATCCTTTTCGCTCACTGCATACAGATGCGAGCCATCCGGTGATACCGCCAGATACGATGGATTTTCTACTCCTGTCACGCTCGATACGAGCTCCAGCTCACCAGTATCGCGGTTCATCGTAGCTACATGAATGCCTGCTTCCTCCACGCTTGCATACGTACCAATGTAAAGCCATACCTTATGATCGATCATTGACATGCTCATTCCCCTTTCTACAGTATCCGGCTTATGCTGCCAGATGATGACCTTTGAAAATGGAAAAAGCCTGCCTCTTCGCAGGCTTACTCTCTACATTAATACCGAATCCGAGCGATCCTGAATCAGCGCTTCATCATGGCTCACTTATCCATGCTCTGTCTTCTGCTGCCAGCGTCCCAGCACAGCACGCACAAGTGGCGGCACCACAAGGAAAATCAATAGTGTACGAAATAGCTGATAACAGCTAACCGTCGCCACGTCTGCATTCACCTCATGCGCAATGATGCCCATCTGATCCATCCCACCTGGCGCCATACTGAGTAGGGCAGTCGCCGCAGATAGATCATGCCATTTCATCAAAATAAGCGTCGTCCCACAAGCAAAGAGCATCAGCACCAGACTGCTTCCCAGCGCGAGCAGTACGATACGTAGCTTATGCTGAAGCTGCTCCGGGTTCAGCATCAGACCGACCGAGCTACCGATCAGCAGCTGCGCCACATCCAGTACGGATAACGGTAACGCTGGTGCATGCAGTCCAACAAGCTGCAATACAAAGGTTACGATCATTGGCAATAACAGATACGCGGTCGGAAAGTTAATTCTTTTCCCGACAATCGCTGCGACTGGACATAGCACAAGAAACGGCAATATCGAAGGAAACAGTTGATTCCAGCTCCCCACCGAGCGCGTTAACGGCTCCGTCAAGCCGCTTACCTCTGTTGCAAATAAAGGACTGAATACGAGTAATGGCACCACAATGACGATCATCATCAGACGAGACACCTGTAAAAAGGTCACAATTGTAATATCGATCCCTTCCTGCTCCTCTGCGAGTACAACAATCTGACTCAGCCCACCCGGAATGCTAGCAATGAGCATCGTCTGAAATGGAATCCCTGTCCAGCGTGATAGCACATACGCTAGCCCTCCGCAAAAAAGCAGCAGCAATACCGTCAGTGTGATCATCGAGGGAAGCTGTTTACCGATCAGCGATAGGGTCGAGATCGTCAGTGATAAGCCGATCGAATAGCCTACGATCATAATCCCGATATTTTTTACAGAGGACGGCCAGGACGGACGAAAGCGCCGAAATAGACGTGCGCCAATAAATACGGCAATCATCGGCCCGAGCAGCCACGGCACTGGTAAATGCAATAGATAAAATAGCAGTCCCCCGATCAGACCGGAGCCAAGTACAACCGCCTGTCCGGGGAGCTGCGGATACTTCGTCACGAGCCGCTCACCAGTTCAGCCAGACGCTGTTGAAAATCTCCTTTTAACACACCGCCATGATAACAAACGACCGTATCCACATCCAGCTCACGGAACTTGTTCAGCGACGATATCGCCTGCTCATAATTCGGAGTGAATTGCGGAACCGGGCCAAGCAGCTTACCGTCTGCAATAGCCATCGCATCTCCGGTAAATAGCGTTTTGCTGCCCGGATGGTACAGACTAATATGTCCCGGTGTATGACCTGGCGTATGAACCACCTGTAATCCACCTGCAAATGGCAGTACATCACCATCATGTAGCACATGGTTTACATTATCCGGCGTATCTGCCGAGAACACGCTACGGAATGCAGCTGCTTCTGCCTCAGATACACTCGAAAGCAGCATATCCAAACGCTCTGGCGAAGCTTTAATAAGCGGCGCCTTCCCATCAATCACTGCCCGATCATCCTCATGCGCATATACCGCAAGCTGCGGCTCCTGTTCCATAAATTGTGGCAATGTGCCAATATGGTCAATATCCTGATGCGTCAATACAACACTGCGTACTGGATAGGCTGGATTCAGCAGTGCAACGAGTGCATCATAGCTACCCGGAAAGCCAGTATCGAATACAATCGCCTGTCCTTCATCATAAATAACAAAAGGGTGCAGTACGAACTCATTACCGCCTGCCTCAAGCTTCAGTTCCAATACATCGATCTGTTCAGTAATGTTCATTATCCTCCAGAGTCGCGATGACGCGAGCTCCAGTCCACCTCCTGTACATTGGGAATGATACGTTCTTGTATTTATTATGATTCTTTGCAGCTAGCATTGTCAAAATTATAACCAGATTTCTTATGTATAGAACATCATAATAAATAACCGGATAACAGATTGCTCTGTCCATCCGGTTAATGATAGATGACGCGGTTACGTCCTTCCCTTTTTGCACGGTATAATGCCCGATCTGCCTGATCAATAAGCAGGTCTGCACGGGTGAATGGATACGTAGATACGCCAATCGATACGGTTACCTTTAATAGCTTGCCGTCAGGCAGCTGAAACTCCTGCTGCTCAACCAGCCTGCGTAGCTTCTCTGCCGCCTGTCTCGCCTGTTCCGAATCACAGTCATTCAGCAGCACGATAAATTCCTCGCCGCCCTTACGCGCACAGTAGTCAGAGGATCGTACTGACCGATGCAACAGATCGCCAAAGCAAGCCAGCACCGCATCACCCGCACTATGTCCATACGTATCATTAATCCTTTTGAAATGATCGATATCCAGCATCAACAGCGAGAACGAATCACGCGTCTTCTCCGTCTCCAGCATTTTCTGTTCGAAAATCCCTTCAAAGGCACGCGGATTATACAGCCCGGTCAGATGATCCCGGCTGGCCTTTTCCTTGAGTAAATAGATCGATTGATTGGAACGGCTCAAATGTGTGAGCAGCAAATACGTAAACAATCCACCTGATGTATACATCAGAATGACCAGCAGCGTGCCAGAGAGATCTCGATCTGTCGACGCAGCATATACCATCAGACACGGAATGATCATACTGCAAAAAATAATTACCAGCCAACGCCGAATCGACTTGCGATGCTGGCGATTTAACAGCCACATGGACAATATATAAGACAACAGGATCATCGCTATACCTGCCAGTACAGCAATGGTATTGGTCATATCAAGCAGCACAAACCGCGCTAGCAGAATGATACATAGCGCAATCGTTCCTGCCCATCTCCCTCCCATATAAACAGCGCTCACAATCGCAAGCGTCCGTAGATCAAGATGGAAGCCAGTTGTAGTTGCTACGCCTAGTAGCATTAATCCCACACCTAGCAATCCATGCAATGTGCCGGATACATACGGATAGGCATGGCTATATTGTGGAAAGGTATCTTTGAATTTATTTAATAGTAAATTGGTAAGGAACAGAAATGTCGTTACCATCGTTAGATTGTTGATCAGGTTAATCATTGAACCAGCCCTTTCCCCCGGATCGGTTACATCGCCATCTATTCTCTATCTAGCCTGGCTTCTGGCAACCGATAAAAGCAGCTCAAGCTGAAGAAGAGATAGTTAAGCTGCTATATTATATAATTACGGAATTTGCATCCTTATAGTTCATAGGGACTAAGAGCTAAATTCCTGACTTTTAACGAAAAATGTGCATAATTACACATAAAAAAGCCCGATGCATCTTACATCGGGCTTTCGATTGGTAAATAGGATTGAAATTAGAACGAATTTTTGATCACTGCTTCGCTCAGTGGGAAGCGACCGGAAGCATACGCAGGCTTCGCTGCTTTACCAACTGTGATCAGCATAACGGGAATGTAACGCTCTGGCACGTTGAAGTGCTCTACAAACGCTTTGTGATCAAATCCACCCATCGGGCACGTATCATAGCCGAGTGCGCGTGCAGCCAGCATCAGATTCATTGCTGCCAGTGAAGCGTTGGATAGTGCGCCATCGCGTGCTACACCTGGATGCTGGTAAGCACCGTTGATCTGACCGATCAGTGTATCACGGATTTCTGGACTCATTCCGCCTGCTTCAACGAGTGCATCATACACAGGAGCTGCATTTTTGTTCGCTTCCAGATCACCGAGAATTGCTACAGTAAAGGAGCTATCTGCTACCTGGTTCTGGTTGTACGCGATTGGCAACAGCTCTTGCTTTTTCGCTTCATCATCGATGACGAGGAATTTCCAGTGTTGCAGGTTCCAGCCGGATGGAGCCGCGTTCGCAGCGGACAGGATCAGATCCATATCCTCCTGTGGAATTACATACCCTTTTTCGTACACTTTTACTGAATGACGGTCTTCGATAACCTGAATCGTTTCTGGCTTGATCGCGTTAGACATGAACAGCACTCCCTTTAAAATAGTGGATATCGATTAGATTTGAAGCAGACTGGGCAGCCATCCATAGCACCTTGACACTCGTCCTTACAGACCAGAAAGCAAGGTTATGTACAGCTTCAGCTACAACTTATTAATAGTAATCTTATATATATTCCACTGTGATTATACGATTGCATCAAATGCGTGTCAACTGTATTCGCGCGAACCGTGTATTTATCGGGGGTTACATCAAACTACAACTATTCAGTACTGCCTGTACCCATTGCAATAAACGCAAATCCTGCCCTCTGCCAGCGATAAATGACAAGCCTACTGGCGCCCCATCTATCGTACCTACGGGAATCGTTACCTGCGGCAAACCGGATAGACCCGCAATCGAGGAAAGCTGCATCGTTTGGGAGCGGCGCTGTTCATTCGCTTCGCCTCCAATATGAAGCTGTGGCGCTGGCCCTGTAGCTGTTGGTAGCACCAGCAAACCCTTCTCACCGAGCAGCTCCTGCAAGCGTGAGCGTACCGCCTCCTTGAGCGCAAAGTCATCATTGCTGTCCTCCCGACGCAGTGTGCTTGCCCAGCGGAAGCGTCCATCAATATCCTCCGCAAATACAGGCTGTACCTCCTGTACCCACTCTCCATGCTCTTCCCAGATCTCAATGCCCTGTACCGTACGGAAGGCAGTCATCCATGCAGCTAAGCCTTCCGGTGCAATCGCTACGGGCTGTGGCTGCATACTCAGCTTCTCGCCTTGCTGTAGCAGTTGTTCTGCGGCAGCCTGTAATAGCTGAGCCGTCTCTGGCTCTGCTACTGCCCATGCTTCCTCGGGCAGATATACATGTTCAAAGTCAGCACCAGCACACGATTCATCCGCACCCTCGCCAATCAGCACCTGACCTACACGCTGTAATAACTCGGCGCTGTTCGCCATCCAACCAACTGTATCAAAGCCATGCGCCAGCGGAATGACACCACCGATATCAATCAGGCCATGCGTGGGACGCATACCATAAATACCGCAATACGAGGCAGGAATACGCACTGACCCACCGGTATCCGTTCCAATGGCAAAGTCGCGCAGTCCAGCGGCGACAGCGACTGCCGACCCACTGGAGGAACCACCCGGAATGCGATCCGGTGCAGACGGATTCACCGGTGTCCCATAGTGTACATTTTGACCGTTCAGGCTGTACATCAGCTCATCGGTATGCGTCGTGCCCTGCAATACAGCGCCCGCATCCAGTAAGCGCTGAATCGCAGGCGCCGTCTGCGCTGCTGGCTGATGTGTACGCAGCCAGTCTGGATTGCCTGCACTCGCGGTATAGCCCTCCAGCTCGAACACATCCTTTACGCCAAAGCTCAGCCCGGTCAATGGCCCCTCTGCTCCCTCGCTCTTCATCGTCCATTGCTCATTCACAAATGCATTCCATTTCTGCGTCATTGCGATTCCCCCTATACTGATCAGGCGACAGCCCGGTGCTCCACAATCCTAACATCGTAAGTAAATGTTGAATTTCATGTTGAAATCGATTATTAACCATTATATATTTATTCATATTGCAATTAAAAGTATTATTTTGCAGACAAAAAGAAAGTTCATATCGCTTATAATAGAGAAATAGAAACCTGTAGAGCGGTGCATACAGGGTCAAAGCTCTTTCTTGTTCTCTTTATCGCTCTCTTTCTCTTTTCTGCATCTTCTACTATTTAAGGAGTGAATAGCATGCATCCTTCCAAGCCTTCTGGCGATACGCAGCCCGTCGATATTGACGATATTGATCGCCGTATTATCGCTATTTTAAATCAAAATGGCCGAATTTCGTACACCGATCTTGCCAAGGATATCGGCTTATCCCGGGTCGCCGTGCAGGCACGCGTCAATGCACTGATCGAAAATGGAACGATTGAGCGCTTCGCTGCGGTCATCAATCCAGCCAAAATCGGCATCTCTGTCTCTGCGTTTTTTAATGTAGAGGTGGAGCCCAAGCATCTGCACGAGACAGCAGACATGCTTGCTGAGGAGCCTGTCGTGACGAGTCTGTATCATATGACAGGGCCGAGCAAGCTGCATATGCACGGGCTGTTCCGTGACAATCAGGAGATGGAGACCTTTTTAAAAGATAAACTATACACAATGCCGGGAATTATGAGTGTCGATTGTCAGGTACTGATCACACGCTACAAAAGCCGGATGGGAATGAGGCTATAAATGATGAACACACCTGTACCACCGGCTTCCTCGCAGCAGGAGCCACCCTTCCGCGAAGCGACCTATGGGGAGCTATCGTGGGCGATGATTCGCACCGGTATTCTTGGCTATGGTGGCGGTCCGTCAGTTATGCCGCTCTTCCGCTATGAAGCAGTCACACGCTATCGCTGGATTAGCGATGATGAGTTTGGCGAGATTCTGGCACTTGGCAATGCACTGCCTGGTCCAATTGCAACTAAGATGGCGGCTTATCTCGGCTATCGCAGTAAAGGCGTACCCGGAGCGTTCATCGCGATTCTGGCGCATATTTTACCTTCATCCATTGCCATGATCGTCTTATTATCAGCCGTTGCCTTTCTTAGCGAATCGAAAATGATTCAGGGAATGATCGCTGCTGTCGTGCCTGTGATCGCCGTTATGCTTGGTGTGATGGCGTATGAATTCGGGGAAAAGGCAGTGAAGGGACTTGGCGTGGCGCTGGGCATTGCCTTATTCGTGATCGTATTCGTGCTCTTGCAGGTCGTCCATGTGCATGCCGCGATCGTGATTGCACTGTTCCTGATCTATGGTGCATTTCATTTCCGTCTTGTGAACTGGCTGAAAAAGCGCCGTCATGGTGGAGGTGAAGCGTGATGTGGAGTATGGATTGGTTGGAATGGCTGAAGCTGTTCTGGGGCTTTTTCCTTGCGAATGTGCTCGGCTATGGCGGTGGGCCCGCTTCGATTCCGCTGATGTACAACGAGATCGTGACCCATTTTCACTGGCTGAATGATACGGAATTCTCCAATGTGCTGGCGCTTGGTAATGCATTGCCAGGCCCGATTGCGACGAAGATTGCCGCTTTTGTCGGCTTTGATGTAGCAGGGATTCCGGGGCTAGTGATTGCGCTGATCGCTACGATTGTACCTTCGGCAGTGGCGATGATCGTGCTACTACGCTTACTGCAAAAATATCGTACTTCTCCAGTAGTAAAAGGACTGACACTGCTCGTGCAGCCTGTCATTGCGGTAATGATGCTTCTGCTCACCTGGCAGCTAGGAGAGGAATCGTATACGTCGATCGGTCTATGGCAGACGCTGGCGATTGCACTAGTTGCCTTCTGGGCGATGCAAATTCGCAAAATTCATCCAGCGTTTGTGATTATAGCTGCCTTTGCATATGGCGCCTTCGCTTTGCCTTATTTTATGTAATCGATAGAGTCACGACTATTTTGATCAGTCGATCCTACGAACAATACCCCTGCATACCGCCAACATAGCGAAGCAGGGGTATTGTTCGTACTCACTGTTAGGCGCAGATTGCTTGCATGGACAATCTTGATTCCAGCAGGCGATTACGTTGGAGTAGCGAATGCCATGCTCCCGAATCGACTTCTTCTAAATAAACGGATGACCGTCAGATCGTTATACGGGACGTCTGAATCCGTTCTCTGTAGGTGCGAGCTGCCGATGCTCAATCGGTGTGGATAGCACGATCAAGGTAGTATAGTCACCATAATGACTGATCCGGTTCTCAAACGCCTCCAGCTCCCGAATCGAGGACGTTAGCACCTTGAGCAAATAATTATACTCGCCACTTGTCCGATGGCATTCCACAATCTCCGGTGATTCCCGGCATACCTCAACAAAGTTAACCCCATTATTGGTATGAAAAAGATAATACGCGGAAGCCTGATAGCCCAGCTTTTCCGGTGACACAACAGCACGGTACTCTCGAATCAAGCCGCTCTCCTCCAGCCTTCGTACCCTCTCTGTGACTGCCGGCTGGGACAATCCAACCTCTTTACCCAGATCGGTCATCGAGATACGGGCATGACGCTGCAGATGCAGCAATATTTGCTCATCAACCTGATCCATGAGTCTCCTCCTTCGGAATTTTTCTATTATCGTTCGGTCGAAAATACCATGTGCCTGCTCGATATAAACGTCTGGAGGTTTTACATGCTGCTGTACGTCTAAAACGATATATCATGACTTTTTATTTTATCAACTACAGGGTGTCGTGTATAGATTAACTGTGCATTTTTTTGGCACGTATGATGATTTTTCTTCCGTTATGTTCCTGATTACGCATGTAGCATACATCATCCGCTGATGCACTTAATCCGTAGATACAGCTTCTTTATTATTATACATCACACATCGGAACACATATGTAAAAATTCTTCACCCTTACACCCAAGAATTTCTCTTGGTGCCCCCTCCCCTCCAATACGAACTATTCAAAAAGCCCTGCTTCCAAAAGGAATGAACAGGGCTGATCTTTTATTCATATTGAGCATATTCATATTCCATCATGAAGCTGAGCCGTCTGCACATCACATCGCCTGCTGCTCATTGTCTTCAGCGCCGCTCTGTTGCTGCCGTCTGTGCTAGAATCCCCTTCATCATCGGTACATATAAATGCCAGTAAAAAGCATCCTCACTGCCCGGTCGATCCAGTGTGAACCAGCGCTTGACTGTATCCCAGCCTTCATAGCGGCGCCAGAATGGATACTGATCATGATCCGCATAATCGCCAGCAAAATAATACGATGTATACGTCGCATGCTGCTGGCGAATCACTGCTGGGAACGTATCTGTAATGCCTGCTTCCTGTAGCTTTTGCTTGCCGTCTGCGGTCAGACCCAGATCATAATTCGCCAGAATCTCGGTTCGCTCGGCTGGCTTCATAATGTCAAACCAGTAATTGTAACGCACCTTGGCATCAAAGCCAATCAGTGCTTTCCCCTGCGTTGTTAATGTGGTCTGTACGCCCTGATCGCCAATTTGCTTGCCCTCCTGCAACACGACAACACGTCCGTCCTCATGCATTAGCACGATACCTGGACCCGTGTACGGCCAGCGATTCGGATCACTTCCGTCTCCCGTCAGAAAGTCCGGCACCTCGCCACCACGAGCTAGATCAGCAAAGTAACGTCCCGTCCAGCCTGTCCATTCTACACCGAGCAATGGATAGATCTGGTTGCGAACACTTGCTGTAGTTGGTGTAGCCAGACTGTTGAACTCGGCGATGAGCGTTTTGACACCTTGCTCGGTCACTCCGCTACGAATACGCTGTACGTCCGACGTATCCAGCCCACCGTACAGCATACCCTGTGATAGGTCGCCATCTGCCGTACCAACACTGGCGCCATTATTTGCCTGTAAATACTGTGCCTTCTCTACTCCATACGTATCTGCCACATAGATCATATCAGTATTGCGCATATCCTGCGGCAATCCAGTGACCTTATACTGATCATTGCTTCCCGGGAAAAAGCCATAATAATCGGTCGTATAGTCATAACGCTGCCCATTCGTCTTCGTATACTTTTGCTGATTGAGCAGCCAGACCAGGCCTTTATGCTCACGATAGGTCGTATTTGGCACGGTTTTGTCCAGAATAGTGACCTGTAATCGAGTATCTGGCTTCACTTCCCACCAGACCCACGGCGCCAACAGCAAAGCTACAATGAGGATGGGAATGATCCAGAATGTCCATACCTTTCTGGCTTTCATGACCCACCTCCATTCGCACCGTTATCCGTCTTTTTGGAGTTCATTACACCGCCACGCGCCATATCGCCCCAGGCGTGCTTTTTACGTGCGGCAATGCGAAGTAGCCCTTCAAAACGCCAGAGTGTCATCATCGGACGATACCAGAACGTTTCTGACAGCGCATATAGAAATAGACGCGTCAGGTCACTTACCCGGTTATAGCGCTTGAAGCACCATTCCTCGAACAATACAGCTCCCATCGATAACAATGAACCGTATAGCAGCATGAGCAGTGCCAGAATAAGGGTGATGCGGATATCAATCGTATCCAGGAACAAGCCGATCAGCACGGTAATGATACCAGTCAGCTCGACCACTGGCCCCAGCAGCTCGACGAACAGGAAATACGGCATGGAGATCATGCCGATTTTGCCATAGCGCGGATTCAGCATCATTTTACGATTTTTCCATAAACTTTCGAACAGTCCACGATGCCAGCGTGTACGCTGACGACGCAGAATTTTAGCCTGCTCTGGTGCCTCCGTCCAGCAGACCGGATCGGGTACATACACGATCTGTGCTTTACTTTTCTTTTCCTGAATCCGGCGGTGCAGACGAACGACCAGCTCCATATCCTCACCGATCGTGTTCACATCATAGCCGCCCACCTCGATGACCCAGCTCTTTTTGAAAATACCAAAGGCACCGGATACGATCAGTAGCAGATTATAACGGCTAAGCCCGATCCGCCCCATTAGAAAGGCACGTAGATACTCGATAACCTGCATCACCACAAGTGGCTTGTGAGACAGACGGACACTGTCACGACTCAAGTAGCCGCTATCCACATAGCTACCATTGGCGATTCCGACGCTACCACCTGTAGCAACGATCTCTTCATCAGGCCCAGCATCCATAATCGGCTTCATGACCTTGATAAAGGCATCCTGGTCCAGCACTGTATCGCCATCCAGCGAAGCGAAGTAGGGATACTGACATACATTGATGCCCACATTGAGCGCATCTGCCTTACCACCATTCTCCTTATCGACCAGCACCAGATTAGTATGCTGGAGCGAGCGATAAATGCCGCGAATTGGCTTCGTTTCCTTCCCGAGACCCGACCAGCGTACACGGCTTTTAACCTCAACCATATCGAATTCATCGATGAGCTGCTGCGCTGTAGCATCCTTCGAACCATCATTTACGACCACAATCTCAAACTGCTTGTAGTTAATACCTAGCAATGATCGTACACTCCATACGATATTCAGCTCTTCATTGTAGGCAGGCACGATAATAGACAGTGGCGGCGCCAGCTCTTCCTGTAGCACCTGCTCATACTGGCTCTCGTTGACGTCCTTTTCTCGATTGAGCTTATGAGCCGCTACGAAGAACAGCACAATATACACCAGACTGACCACAACGACATAGATGGCAATAATAATGCTGATCACTTCAAAAATCGTACCGATGAGCTCAAGCCAGGTTGCGTTCATATTGCTTCCTTTCCAGCGTCTCCTCCGCCATCTCACGTGCATAGCGGTCCGCATGTTCTCCGGCAACTACTTTTGCAAGCAGCTCCAGGCCATTTTTATAGTTGGATAACGATTCGGCTGCCTGTTGTCTGACCCGATACGACGAATCGCCCAGCATTTCCAGCAGGTACGATACGAACACATCCTCATGCACATTGCCCATCACCTTTGCACGCATCAGGCGTTCTGGCCACGAGGAGGTCATACGCTCGGGATGATCATGCTCATCCTCCAGCACATCCACGAGCTGGCGTGTTGCCTCACGCGACATATAGCCGAAGTTAGCAATGGTCTTGAGCGCACGAATCCGTATTTCTCCATCATAATGACTGAGCTGACGCTCCAGCAGAGCGAGCACCTCGGTGGATCGTACATTATGAATACGCAGTGCATCCATCAAGTTATAGCGAACCCGTCTCGGTAATGTATCAAACTGGGCTAATAGCTGATCGATCAGCTCCTCGTTAAGCGGTAGCAAAATCTGTAGTAGCTGACTGTCCGACAGATTATGATCCTTTTCACTAAGGAAGGGGACGATCTGATCACTGTTCAGCTTGGACAAAATACGCAAAATCTGAAAGTGCTCCTCCGCCGAGCAGCGCCGCGCCTTCATCCATCGTATCAGCTCTGGATGTAGCGAATGAATACGAAATTGCTCAATCCAGAGCAAGGTATTCATCCGTGTGCTCCAGCGCCGATTACGCAAGGCTTGCCGATAATGATCGGTAAAGTAACGTTCAGCAAACTCATAGATCAGCCTGCGTTCTTCTGGCGTGTTACTGATTGAAAGGCGATGCTGGAGCGCCTCCTGCAAGGCTTCCATTCGATAAGGACCACGAACCGATAACCGCCGTGAGGCTTCACCGGTAGCTAGATACGTTTCCAGCGCCGAGTCGGGTTGCTCCAGATCGCGCACCATCTCATAGACAGATAGCTGACGCTTGTTATAGGTTGCTTTACGATAAGCGAGATACGCATACAGCAGTATCAGAACGAGCAGCATGAAGGCGCTCAGCAAGGCAAATGCAAGCAGTGCCTGGTTCGTATCCAGTTGCTTCATGCCTTCATCCTCCCCAGCAGACGCCGAATACGTGCCTCCAGCTCCACCATACTGAATGGCTTGGTCAAATAGTCATCTGTACCCGCACCAATCGCATCTGCCACCTCACGATCATCACCCACCCCGGTAAGCATGAGCACTGTATATCGATTGCGTTTATCCGAGCTACGCAGTCGACGCAGCACCTCCATCCCATTCATTCGTGGCATCATCCGATCCAAAATGAGCAGGTAGTGTGCGTTCTCACCATGCCATGGATCACTGAAAAATTCCTCACCATCGCTAAAGGCACGAATATCCAGCTCATGCTCAGCCTGTAGAGCAGATAGACGCTTTTTGAGCATGTTACGAATCAGATCATCATCGTCAATAATAGCCAGTCTCCATGGATTTACGCCGAGCGGTGGAGCCGATGCCTGCTGAATCTCAGCCGTCTGCTGACTAAGCAGCACCTTCTCTTCACGATCAACCCATTCCAGACGAGGGCCGGAGCCATCAGGTGCTTCGGCTTCACGAATCGTATCCGCGTGGACAGCAGGGGCTGGTGTAGCGGTATTCTGCTGCTCTGTTGGCTGCGATGCTGTATTCACTGGCGTTACCGCTTCCTGTACAGGCGGTGTTGGAACTGGTGCCGTTATGATTTCTTCCTGTGGAACCGATGCTACAGGTTGAGACTCCTGCACCTCTGGAGCTGGCTGGGAGGTTGTATCCTGTGCAACAATTTCGTCTTTATCTATTTCATCCTCAATCATTGCAGACTCGGAATGCTGATGACGTTTGAGCCTGGAGGATAGCGCCAACATCAGATCGTCCATTTTATCCATCAGAGGATCGGACGGCTCGACTGGAGGAGTCGATGCAGCTTGTGAAAGTGGCTCTACACCTGTATCGGCTGATGAGCTACTCTCGTGCTGACGATCATCAGGCTTCGCGTGTGTCGCCGCATCCAGTGCCATCTCGACCAGACGTGCCGCCTGACCATTTTCAACCGGTCTACGGCGCTCCGGTACAACCATCACGCCATCCCGACTACGCTTCGCTTCGGCTACAATACGCATCACGCCGTCATAGCAGGAGGCTGCGGTCATGCCTGGCTTTAACTCCAGAATACCTGCCGAGAAGGACAGACGATAATCATCCAATCCTGCACCCTGATCCTGCTCCAGACGCTCCAGCAACTGATGAGCAAACGAGGTTGCCTCCTTTTCCCCAGTGCCGGGCTGTAGCAGGTAAAACCGATCATGTCGATCACGCGCCCAGATATCATGCGGCCCCAGTGCAGGCTTGACCAGATCAGAGAAATGCTTGAGCAGTCGATCGCCCTCGGCATAACCGAAGCGCTCATTAATATAGCGGAAGCTATCCAGATCAAATAGCGTCAGTGTAGCAGGCTCAGGCCGCTCCAGCTGTAATTGCAAATGACGAACCAGCTCCTGTGCAAAAAAGGTACTGTTATACGCACCGGTCAGCTCGTCCATCATCAACAAATGATTCAGCTTCAAGCGACGAGACACCTGACGCTTCACCCGTACAGCAAATTCCTCCACATCAAACGGCTTGCCTATAAAATCATCTGCGCCCGATTCATACGCCTGTATACGAGTGGCACGATCACGATTCGTACTGATCATAATGACCGGAATCAAGTACTGCTCACTGCGAGACTGCATTTCCTGCAAGATCTCCAGACCGCTCCGTTCCTCCAGCACAATATCGAGCACGACACAATCGGGCTTCATGCTATAAAATAACTCCAGCGCTCGTCCTGAATCCGGCGTAGCTAGCACCATATAGCCCATTCGCTCCAGATGCTCCTTGAGTACAAGCAGCAAGCTCAGATCGTCATCTACGATCAGCAATGTACCGATATAAGGTGGCAATTCAGCCTGTGCTTCTTCAACGATTGCAGACTCGTCTCCACTATCGTCTGACTCATCCGCACTGTCCAATAGTAAAAAAGCGAGTGGAGCGAGTAGCTCACGCGCCTCAGAAACGCGCCAGACGCGGGTGCTTTCTGCTTCTACACGTTCCAGTAAACTGGAAGCGGTCTGAAACCAATCATCCAATCCAATCGTTCCTGCGGTTCCTTTTGCCGAATGCAGCAGTCGATACAGCTCTGCTTCACTGGTAGACTGCCCGGATGTCGTGACGGATTTGATTTTGTCCTTCATCTGCTTTATAAATAGTCGCTGATATTTATCCATAAAATCCTCCCTGACTGTCGCCGTAGGCGCTCATCAACACAGCCGTTTGTATGAGTACATCCTATTCTCCGCAATGCTACAATGTAGCACATCGCTCCTAACGGATGTGCTACATGGTCTATAGCCTACTTTCTATTACCCCTGATCGTACCGTCTATTGCTTTCATTTGTACCATAACGGTATTTCTATACAGGAAACCCGATAAAGCTAGATTGCTCCATTTCCGTGATTGGTATCTGAATGCGATGAAGAGTCTGCCTGCTCGGCTTGCTCTGTCTTCTTCGCATCGCCCAGCAGATCGACCTTGATCACATCATCCACCAGCTTCAGCGCTGCCGCTCCAAGGCCACTACGCTGCAAGGCTTGCTGGAGTAATTGCTCATCCTGATTGCCCTGTACGACCATATCTGTACGAAGCGTCTGCTGTCCCTGATCCATAAGCGAAACGCCCAGCTCCAGCAGTCGATCCACGGTAAATGGCTTTTGCAGATACTTTTCATCGGCTTTCTCGGCAAAGTCACCTGGCTGATCCAGCGCGGATGAAACGATCACCGGTACATCACGGGTTAATGGATGACTTTTGAGGGCAGCAATAAAGTCCCAGCCGTTTTTCGGCCCTTGCAGATGGATATCAACGATGCACAGTAACGGTGGTTGCTTCGCCGCCTGCAAGCCCAGAATCGCTTCCTCTGCATTGTTCAGCGTCAAAATCTCATATTGCTGCTCTTCAAAGGTCGCCGCGATCAATCGGGATAGGTTCTCTTCATCCTCAATCACCACAATATGCTCATCCAGCACAGGCACCTTGAGCTTCGGCAGTCTGACGATAAATGTACTTCCCTGACCTAGCTCGGAATCGAAGGTAATCTCTCCACCCAGATCATTCAGAATTTCCCGTACAATCGCCAGTCCAAGGCCGGTACCGCCAATCTGACGGCGATCCGAATTATCTACGCGATAAAACTTACTGAACATTTTATCCTTCGCTTCCTCTGGAATGCCCAGCCCGTAATCCTGTACTTCCACCAGCCAGTTCGCTTCATCCTCAAGTAGCCGTACATCGACCCGATCGGTGCCTGGAGAATACTTCACCGCATTACTGATCAGATTGTGCATCACCTGAGTGATACGATCCTGATCGGCACGTACCAGTGCTGTATGCTCTGGCAGCTCGGCATAGACACCATGCTCCTGCTTACCATCCCACTGCATCGCCACATCGCTAACGATAGCGCGCAGATCGAATGGCACAAGCGTATAGGTCTGCTTCCCAGATTCCATCCGCTGCAAATCCAGAAAATCATTAATCAGATTCGACAGACGATTCGCTTCCCGGTGAATCGTCTCCATGTATTTCTTCGCCTTCTCTGGCTTCACTTCGCGGTTCAGCAAAATCTCCACAAAGCCCAGAATACTTGCCAGCGGTGTACGCAGCTCATGGGATACGATGCTGACAAATTCATTTTTCATCTGGTTCGCCTGTTCTTCCTCTGTGCGATCACGCAGTACGATCAGATGATATTCCTGTAGATCTGCACCGGTAATCAGATTAATGTACATTTCCATATGATGAATACTGCCATCACGTGCACGAAGGCTGAACTGAGTTCTCCAGTTGGTCAGATGCTCCTTCACTGCATGTGTAATCTGTTCGCTCAGCTTGTAGGTGCCCGTATGTTGCTTATCAAGGAAGGTATTCAGACTATCGATCGATGCGCCTGTCTTGAGATCCGGTAAAACAGCGCTCACCTGTGCATTGCAAAATGAGATAACCCCGTTATGATCAAATAGCACAAGCCCTTCCTGTAACGAGTCAATAATCTCCTGAATCGCATCGCGCTGCTGCTTGATCATCAGCTTTTCCGATTCCAGCTCGGCATTCAGCTCCGCCAGACGGACGCCCTGCTTACGACGTTCCTCTCCTGCAAGCTGTGCCTGATACGCCAGACCGAACTGATTGATCAATCCCTCTGTTAGCATACGATCCTTAATATTTACAGCCAGACTGCCATAGGTTGTGAATAGTAGATAGCCGATCACCTGCATATCTTCATCAAAGAGTGGATAATAATGATCATCTGCACGCTCATAGCCTTGATGCAGCCCAATCTCTTCACCACTGAGCGAGCGACTACGCACGACCGGTCTACGTTCCTCGATCACTTCCAGCGCTGGCCCGTATAATTGCTCCACTCTGCGTCCTGTATCATGCTGTGGCCAGCCTACGGCATAGATCATTCGAAAAGAGCCTGCTGAATCTGCCTGATTGCGTACGACCAGCATAACGGCATCATGATGTGTAGCATGCATTAACGCACGCAGACTGTTTTCCAGAAAATCCTTCATACTACTAAAGCCAGTTAGCTTTTCTTGATACGAATTGATCAATTGTAGCTGGCTTTCGCGTTCGGTCAGCTTATCCAAAATGATCGCTTGCTCATGCTGCTGCGCTAGAATTTCTTCATTTTGTGCTTCCATCTCATCGTTTTGCTGCTCCATCTGCTGCAAGCTATATTCATTCTGTTGCTGACGCTCGCGCAGTTGATCAGACATATGATTGATCCCGCCGATCAGGCTCGTAATCTCATCATTAGAAGTGCGCTCCTCTACATGCAAATATTCGCCATGACTAATCCGTCGTACCGCAGACTCCAGTTCGACCACAGGACGGATCATCGACTCGCGCAAATACCGCACCAGCAGTAACGCAGCAACCAGACCTAAAATGATAAAGACGAGCGGAATGAACAGGACGATCGAGTTCAGCCGCTGGCTTTGCTTCATTAATTGATTCACCTGAGCACGTTCATTATTAATTAGTTCATCCAGCTGGCTATTCACCGATTGGACAAGAGCGGTTGTAACATTACGGGATGTGCTCTCGATCTGATCCTGCTTCCCCTGCTGCTTATAGCTTTCGATCAGTGGAAAATAACTGAAATATTCGCGGCTTTGTCGATCTAGCTCTGCGAGTGCACTTACATTCTCCTGATCGTTAACCGACTGGGCACGGTACTGGCTCAGATCTTGCAGAAAGCGATCTCGATCTGACTCTGCCTGCACCTGAAATGTTCCCACACTAAAAGCAAGATATGCTCGGAAATTCGACACCGCCGAGCGATACGATTCGTCGATCATTTGCAAGCGATTCTGTTGATCCAGATGCTGATTAATTTCGGTATTGATATCCGTTACCTGTTGCTTGAATGCCCATTCCACCGCAAAGATAATCAAGCCAAAGATCAAAAAGGCAATGATTGTCCAACGGGTCACACGCCGGGTCAAACCGCCATTTGGCATCAGGCGTCCTCCCTTTCAAGCAGCTCCTCGGCTGCATCGATCAAGGCAAGCGGACTGAACGGCTTGGACATGAATAAGGTCACCCCTGCCTGCTCGGCACGTAAACGATCCTGCTCCTGTGCCTTTGCAGTCAATAGAATGACAGGCTTGCCTGCATTCGCATTCCCGCTCGCGCGCAGCCATTCACACACCTCAATGCCTGTTGCCTCCGGCATCATGTAATCAAGCACGACCAGATCATATTCCTGCTGGGCTAGACGATCCTTCGCCAGCTGTCCATCCTCTGCCTCGGTCATCACGTACCCTTCATCCTCAAGCGTCTCCATCAGTAAAAAACGTAGTGCTGGTTCATCCTCAGCAATCAAAATCTTTTTCTCTGTCATCCTTTTGCCTCCTGTATCCGTCAATATGCGCCATGCTATGTATAGTGAGGCGACCGAGACAGCCCCTATCACATCTGGCGCTTCCGCAAATCCTGTTCTTTTAACATAATATTGAAATTATTTAAAACAATAACAATTGTATATTACCACAATCATCGACATTCTGAATAAATCAGAATAGCATCGATTCCAGCACTCCGTATCGTATAGGATGAACTCGAATACAATGATCCACTAAGGCGATGAGGTAGCAATACATACAGAAACAGAGTAGCCCAATAGCTAATTATTGATAATTATCGGCAAATGATTTCCATTCGCAAATAGTACATCATTCTTATCTGTAAAATGGCACTACCGCTGCGTGTTAGCTTCAATCCTTATTCGTACAAGTCGAACAGATGGATGACTGAACTGAGCAGGGCGACGAGCAAAATAGACGCTTTTGCAAAATATACAAATTTTAAGCGTTACGCAGGATGCGGAAAAGAATGGATATGGTATACTACATATGTAGTTGAATTCACATTGTGGAGAGGGGTTTTACCGCGATTATGCTTCAATTCAGTCCCTCCTTTTTACAAATAGGCTCGACTGTCGGACTGCTTGTTATCGCTCTGACTGCGATTCTGGTGCGCTCGCGTACCAATCATAGACCGGTTAATGCCAAAAAAATTCTGATTCCGCCACTCGGTATGAGCACAGGCTTTTTCATGTTTGTGGTGCCGGACTTCCGCGTATCATGGATGTGGGCAGTAGGTGCATTTCTGGTCGGCTGGTTTATTTTCTCGTATCCGCTCATTCGGGGCACACGCTTCGAGCACAATGGCACGGATGTAGTCGTTCAGCGCTCCAAAAGCTTTCTATTCATTCTGCTCGGACTGCTGCTGATTCGTCTGCTGCTACACCGTTTTATCGAGCATTATATTACTATTCCGCAGACAGCGGGTGTGTTCTTCATCCTTGCCTTCGGAACCTTGCTACACTGGCGCCTCGATATGTATCGTAAATATCGCGCCATCCGTGAAAAGGTGGAATCCGGTTCATCCGTCTGATTCCATCAGGATATCGGACATATCACGCGTCTGTACTGTATATACAACAAAAGCTAAAGTCTCTTTTCGACTTATGTAATACTGCTCTAATGATGAGTGCAGTATTCCACAGTCGAGAAGGCTTTAGCTTTTTTGCTGTGATGCTGAACTATTTAGTGCTATAGCGTTATAGAAAGAAAAGTTGAGAAGCTCAAGCGAGTCCTCACGTTCCTACTGGTATCCTGTAATAGGGCTGTACAGCATCCATATCAGCTATCCAACTACTCTGGAAAATATAGCACAAAGAAGCAACCTGGATACCCTTGAAACCTACCTACTGTGCGATGAGAACGGACTGAATTAATTCTCTTCATCCTCTGCTACACGCACAAGCTGTTTACCCAGATTCTCACCGCTGAATAGCCCGATAAATGCTTCAGGAATATTATCAAAGCCGTCGATAATATTTTCACGGTATTTCAAGCGTCCTTCGCGTACCCATTGTCCCAGCTCACGCAGTCCTTCTTCTTGCTCAGCAGCGTAGTCGCCCACGAGGAAGCCTTTGAGCAGGACGGTTCGTGTGAGCAGCATCGGTAGGATACGTGGCCCAAGCTCTGGTTTTTCCTGATTGTACAGCGAGATTTGTCCACACAGCGGAATACGTGCATTGCGATTCAATAACGGAATGACCGCATCGGTAATATCACCACCGACATTATCAAAATACACATCAATCCCATCCGGGCATGCGCGCTCCAGCGCTTCGGCTAGCGGCTGATCGGTTTTGTAATTGATCACTTCATCGAAGCCCAGCTCTTCCTTGAGGTAGCGATTTTTCTCATCTGATCCAGAAATACCGATGACGCGCGCGCCTTTGATTTTACCGATCTGTCCAACGATCATTCCAACCGCACCACCTGCACCGGACACCACCAGTGTCTCACCAGGCTGCGGATTACCAATACGCAGTGTGCCAAAATAGGCGGTCAAGCCCGTCATACCGAGCACGCCAAGCGCTGTTGTGATCGGCGCTAGCTCCGGATCGATGCGGCGACAAGCCTTGCTGTCTATGATGCCATACCGCTGCCAGCCCCAGCCACCAGCGACGATATCGCCTTCCTTAAATCCATCGGCACGGCTATGCAGCACACGACCGATCGAGCCACCTGTGATCGGCTCGCCAATCGCATACGGTGCTGAATACGACTTCGCATCCTTCATCCGACCGCGCATGTACGGGTCAACGGACACATATAGTGTTTTTACGAGTAGCTGTCCATCCTCGGGCATATTGAGTTCTTCTTTTTTCACTGTAAAATGCTCCAGCGCTGGTGTGCCTGCTGGGCGACTTGCTAGTGCGAAGTATTCATTCATTTGTTCTGCCATATTATATTCCTCCTCATATCTTCGATCATTGCAATACGAATGATTGCATGTAGGATTGAAGTACATACACGAATGAAAGTGCCACTGGTGCATGCACGGTAGCTCACGTTATTATTTACCCCAATCGCCACATCTTATGACACCTGTATTCCAATCCTAACTCTGCGCTGTCTGTAATCCACTACACACTATTATATATTTATATTTACATATAGTGTGATATAGTCCATTAAATACTTACAAAGAGTTAACTTATATAACACATTTAGCAGTTACACCTGAATAAAAAGCATGTATAATGTCAATTGTGGAATGTATTTTAACATTCCTTATTGTTGATGCTGTCGAATGTGAGATGAATGATTAGGACGCTAGCCGTTGTTTATACGTTGTCTGTATGAAGGAATGCTTGCGTCATATTTATAAAGAGTGGAGGCTGTGCATTTGGGTAGAAAGAACAGAAAAGTAGCCATTGTTGGAGTCGGTATGGTCGGAGCAGGTTGTGCGTATTCGATGATCAATCAGTCCATTGCCGATGAGATTATGATGGTTGGACGGACACATGAGAAGGCAGTCGCTCAGGCACTCGACCTGTCACACTGCATGGACTTTACCTCACATCGTACCAAGGTATATGCTGGTTCGCTGGAGGATTGTGGTGATATGGATATCGTTATCATTACAGCAGGTGCGAATCCGAAGCCAGGCCAGGATCGCATGACCGTATTGCATGAGGCAGCAGCGATTACGAAGGACATTATCGATCCGATCATGGCGAGCGGATTTGACGGAGTCTTTATCATTGCAGCGAATCCGGTCGATGTGGTGACCTATCTAACCTGGCAATTTTCCGGTCTACCACGTGGACGCGTGATTGGTACAGGTACATCGATTGACTCCTCTCGTTTGAAAACGATTCTGTCTGACGTCTTCTCCATCGACCCGCGTAGCGTACACGGCTATGTACTGGGTGAGCATGGCGAATCCCAATTTGTTGCATGGTCGCACGTAACGATCGGCGGTAAACCACTACTGCATATTTTAGAACAGCATGCTGAGCGTTTCCCTGAACTAAGCATGGAAGACGTAGCACTCAAAACGCGTGATGCAGGCTGGGAAATTTTCCTCCGTAAAGGTCATACCCAGTTTGGTATTGGCAATGCACTCGCCCACATCGCTCGCTCTATTTTGTACGATGAGCATCGGATTATTGCTGTGTCTGCGATTCTAGATGGCGAATATGGACAGCAAGATGTATGTACAGGCGTGCCAGCGATCATTAGTGGAAATGGTATTGAAGAGCTGATTGAGCTACGCTTGAATGAAGAAGAACAAAAGCAGCTGGAGCATTCCTGTACGGTGATTCGTACCGCGATTGAGCAGGTACAGGTGACGGTGTAAACGATGCAGACAAGCGTGGAAATAGTGAATTGTATGCATTAGAGTGGTTTGGATGGTTTCCGTAGTATGAAGTAAACTATCAGCCTGGTATAACGAAGTATAATGCTGGTTGCTACCCGCCTATCTAATCGAATGGACGTTATATTACGAGCATTTTATAGGTTTTGTCTATGAACTTATAGGCTAATATGAATAAGCAGCAAGGAAGAGCTTGCTTTATGTAGCACATCTTCCTTGCTGCATTTGTATATGACTTCAATAATAAGAACCTTAAAATAGACTACGCTCTACTTTTATCTCTATTTTCAAAATAAAAGCCAATTCTATGTATTTCCTTCATAGTATTGGCTTTTTTATTAAACATCTAAAGGTCACTTATCGCCTGGCTTCCTATTTGTACAATATGCTCTCTACAGTATGATCCGCAATTAGATGTACCTCGTAGCATCTTGCCCGTTTATTTCACCGTTAGCACCGGACACTCTGCATGCTGAATCACCTTATGACTCACACTGCCAAGAAACAGCTCGGATACGGTACTCATTCCGCGCGTACCCATGACGATCAGGTCGATATTCTGCTCCTTCGCGGTATCACAGATTACGGTTGCTGGATCACCTGTATGGTAACGTACATCGTAAGCAACACCGGTTGTATCCAGATATTGACGATACGGCTCGGTCATCTCACGTCCTTCTTCGTCCAGACGTATACCTACATCGACACCAAGCGGTGGTTCCGCAACCATCATCGTTGGATTCACATGCAGCACCGTCAAATGCGGTGCGGTCTGTAACGATTGTGCCAGCTTAACCGCATGCTCTAATGCACGCTGTGCATGTTCAGAGCCATCCACTGCGACCAGTATACGCCCATACGCTGAATTACCATGTAGTTCTGACATGTTCTTTTCCT
Organism: Paenibacillus hunanensis; assembly: GCF_014645615.1. Lineage (GTDB taxonomy): Bacteria > Bacillota > Bacilli > Paenibacillales > Paenibacillaceae > Saccharibacillus > Saccharibacillus hunanensis. Next base: position 253,965 of record NZ_BMMB01000005.1, read on the forward strand.
CCAGTATGTGTAGAATTTGTACGCAGCAGACGCAACTTGTTTATCCCTGTAATGAACAAAAGAAGCCGAAGTTAACGTCTACTTACGCAAACAGCTCAAGATTACTCAGCAAAGGTAAAGGCTACGGCTTGTATTCATTCCAGCATTAATGTCCGTGCGATACGTCAATATCTGCCAGATGACGACGACGAACGATCAGCACAACAACAGCGATCAGTACCATCGCGCCACCGAAGTAAAATGGTGTTGCTGAGTTGTACCATTCTGCCAGCTTACCCGCGAGGAATGGCGATACCGCACCACCAAGGAAGCGGACAAAGCTGTAGGCTGCGGAAGCAACCGAACGTTCCACCGGTGCCGATTCCATAACCGCTGTCGTGATCAATGTGTTATTAATACCGAGGAAAATACCAGCCACGATAACGCCGATAATGACCAGTACAGGTGAACCAAATGCTGCGCCCAGACCCATAAACACCAGATCCAGTGCGAATAAAGTCAGCATAACGCCCATCGAGCCTGCCAGATTAAAGCGTGCTTGCAGCTTCGGTGCGACGAATACGGAAGTGATCGCCAGCAAAATACCCCAGCCAAAGAATACATAACCAAGACCGTGCTCATCCAATCCCATTACATAAGGAGAATAAGCCATCAGGGTAAAGAAACCAAAGTTATATAAAAATGCGACAATCGCGAGTGTTTTCAATGCAGGGAATTTCAATGCTTTAAATGGATCGGCAAGCGAGCTGCGTGTTTTTGGTTTTGGAATTTTAGGCAGCATCACTAAGATAAATACAAATCCGATCAGCATCAGTACACTAACGCCGAAGAACGGGCCACGCCACGAGATCGAACCGAGCTCACCACCAAGCAGTGGGCCAACGGAAATACCAAGACCCAGTGCCGCTTCGTACAAAATAATCGCTTTGGCTGTACCGGAAGTGGACAGACCAACAATTGCGGACAATGCAGTCGCGATAAAGAGGGCATTACCCAGACCCCAACCACCACGGAAGCCAACGATTTGACCGATCGTATCAGACATACCGCCAAGTCCAGCAAAAATAATGATCAGGACAACGCCGCTAAGCAGCGTCCATTTTATACCAATCCGGCTCGATACAAAGCCGGTAATCAGCATCGCCAGACCTGTTACAAGGTTGTAGCTGGTGAATAGCAGCGATACCTGACTGGGTGTTGCATGAAGCTGATTCGCAATCGCTGGTAAGATCGGGTCTACCAGTCCAAGACCCATAAATGAAATGACACAGGCAAAGGCAACTGCCCAGACTGCTTTCGGCTGAGATAATAATCCGCCTTGCTTAGGCAGCTCTTTGACTGAAGCTGTTTTTGTACTCATGTTGCAGGTTCCTCCCTTATATGTTGCTCTCTATTTATTAAATTTCAATTATTGTTGGATCAAGCAAAACCTTGCCTGACAACATGCCGGTCATTGGTTTGCCGGCATGCTGGATGATGTGGTCATGCATTCGATGTGAATTGGCCGCGTGTGCTCCTAGTGGGCTTCTATCTACAGATTATTTAATGCTCTGCTTCTGCACGTTCCACCGACTGACGCCCCAGCCTCTCCATGCCTTCACGTACTTGCTGGCGTAGCTGCTCGGCTTCTTCCTTAAAGCTCTGAATCGTACGCATTTTGCTCTCCATCATATCGAGCTGCTTGCCCAGCGTGTCGTCAATCTCTTCCAGCTGACGTCTGCGCTCCTCCAGATCGGTAATACTGCGGTAACGCTCACGCTGTCCGGTGAGCATTTCAACCACCTCGATATACCGATGCAGCTCCTGCAAGGAAAAGCCAAGTACATCGCGCGCACTGATAATTTTTTTGAGCCGTTCGATATCCTCACGTGTGTACAGGCGAGTATTACCCTCGCTTCGCTGCGGGGACAGCAGACCAATCTCTTCATAGTACCGAATCGTTCGCTTTGTCAGATTGCATTCGCTGGCAACCTCATCGATTTTGTACAATGTCATGGTCACCCCTCCGTTTCATTATTTAAATAATTACATATCGTATATGAATATATTAAACCTATTTAACGTTAACGTCAACGTTATGAGAACGGTTTTTTGGAGTTTTTTGTGGGTTTTCAGAAAAAAAATGTGTTTTCTTAGGTGTGGGCGTGCATTCTCAGGGCACATTTTTAAAACTTGAATTCAATTGGCATGGTTTTAGCGCAATACGTTGGTGGTGCTGCAACCACTTCGGCAAGGAATAAGGGGACGGACTCGGGTGGAGCCGCGGGAATCTACGGATTAGGATTAAATGTAGATTCCCGCCCCTCCAAAGTCGTCCTTTCCCCTTATTTCCTTGCCTTCGTTCTGTGCGGGTTGTGGTATTTTTTTATAATCTTCTACTTTTGAATGATTTGAGTGGCTTTTGATTTTAAAGGTTGGCTAGCTCTTAAAAAAAATGCATAAAAGGACGTAAACATTAATATGGAATGTACATATGATTCTGAGGTGGGGGTACAACTAAAAAACTCCATTGGGGTGGAGGAAGCAGAGGGAAGGGAATTGGGTGATTGTTAGTGGAGGCTTGACTTCGATAGCGTTATAGCTGAAAAGTTGTATTTAAATGAGGGGCTGTACTTGTAAAGTTAGATGGGTCGTGGATATAGTGATCTTTTGAGGTTATATATTTAGAGTTATACATTAAGATGACATACGTACAAAAAAGAGCTGCACTTCCTGAATGGATCAGGTGTGCAGCTCTTTTGTTATATTGTGGAGTGGAGGATAGTTTATCTGTCCACTTATTGTTCAAGTAATGACTTTAGCTTACTTGTTGGATTTTTCTACGGCGTGGCCGCCGAATTCGTTGCGCAGGGCAGCTACGACTTTGCCTGTGAATGTATCGTTGTCCAGGGAACGGTAGCGCATCAGCAGGGACAGGGCGATAACTGGAGTTGCCATTTGCAGATCCATTGCTTCTTCGACTGTCCATTTGCCTTCGCCGGAGGAGTGCATGATGCCCTGGATTTCTTCCAGACGTCCGTCTTTTGCGAATGCATTTTCAGTCAGTTCCATCAGCCAGGAGCGGATAACGGAGCCGTTGTTCCATACGCGAGCTACTTTTTCGTAGTTGAAGTCGTATGGGCTTTTTTCCAGAACTTCGAAGCCTTCACCGATTGCTGCCATCATACCGTACTCGATACCGTTGTGTACCATTTTCAGGTAGTGACCGCTGCCTGCTTCGCCAGCGTATAGGTAGCCATTTTCAACAGCTGTATCGCGGAAGATTGGTTCTACTACATCCCAAGCTTCTTTGTCGCCACCGATCATATAACATGCACCGTTACGAGCGCCGCTCATGCCGCCGGATGTACCTGCGTCCATGTAACGAATGCCTTTTTGTTTCATTTCATTGTAACGACGTACGGATTCTTTGTAGTGGGAGTTCCCTGCTTCGATCACGATATCGTTCTCAGACAGCAGTGGAGCGATCTCGCCCAGTACGGAATCAACAACGCCGTGTGGAACCATGACCCAGACGATGCGTGGGGATTCCAGGTTGCTAACCATATCTGCAATTGTACCTACGCCTTGTGCGCCCAGGTCAGTAATTTCTTTTACTGCTTCTTTGTTCAAGTCAAAGGCAACCACCTCATGTTTGTGATCCATCAGGTTTTGTGCCAGATTCATACCCATTTTACCCAAGCCGATCAAACCGATTTTCATAGTATAGCCCTCCGTTGTGTTTGGGATGAACATCCCTTTTTTTATCTATAACCTGTGTAACCATCTATAGCCAGCGCTAGTGCGACTGCTTCCAGCACAGTCTGGCATTCTGCAAAGCCGGCAACCCGGCTCTGAAGGCATGGTGAATACGCTCTGTTTATCATTAACCAGAGCGTAAGCCAACCATTCATGTTGAAAAGAACAGCTTATCTCTTAGCGTGCAGAAGCGACGCCGGTACGTACCGGTGCTGCATTCTGGTCGCCCAGCCAGCGGAAGCCTTGCTCTGCCAGCAAAGCATCGGATGCTTCAGGGCCATAGGTGCCAGCAGCATAGTCATGCAGTGGCAGACTGTTGTCCGCGAAAGCTTCCAGAATCGGTTGAACCCACTGCCAGGACAGCTCTACTTCGTCCCAGTGTGCGAAGAATGTACCGTCACCGTTCAGGGCATCGCCGATCAGCAGCTCATAAGCTTCTGGATCATTGTCTGTACCCATGACGAATTCAGATGTCATTGGCTCCAGCAGACCTGTTTTCACGTTACGACGGTTCAGTTGTAGCGTGATTTTCTCTTCTGGATTGATGCTGATCGTCAGCATGTTCGGCTGACCATCGCAATCGACACAGATTTCGCTGTTTTGCATGGTGTTTTTGAATTCGATCACGATACGAGTCGATTTCTCTTTCATACGTTTACCTGTACGGATGTAGAATGGAACACCTTCCCAGGAGAAATCATCCACCCAGACACGCGCTGCTACAAACGTATCGGTGTTGGAGCCTAACTCGATGCCCGGCTCATCCTGATAGCCCTGTACTTCGCGACCGGATACAACGCCGTTCACGTATTGTGCACGTACGATATGCTTGTGTGCATCTTCTTTGGAAATCGGACGCAGTGCTTTAGCGATGTATTTTTTGTGGGAACGTACATCGTCTGCGGTATGTCCACCCGGCAATGTCATCGCCGTCATCATCAGCACCTGTAGCATATGGTTTTGTACCATATCGCGAATCGCACCGGTATGATCGTAGTAGCCTGCACGCTCTTCAACACCGACTACCTCGGATGCCGTAATCTGTACATTCGCGATGTGACGATTGTTCCACAGCGATTGAATGACTGGATTCGCCGAAGTGAAAGACTCCATGTTTTGCACCATCGGTTTGCCCAGATAGTGGTCAATACGGAACACTTCTTCCTCTGCAAAGGTTTTGCTCAGATGTTGGTTCAGCTGACGTGCGGATTCCAGATCATGACCGAATGGCTTCTCGATGATCAGGCGCTTCCAGCCTGAAGTGTTGCCCAGACCGCTCGCATTGATGTTATCTGCGATCACACCGAAGAACTCCGGTGCAACGGACATGTAGAACATACGGTTTTGCGGAATGTTCAGCTCGGACTCGCGCTGCTCTACCAGCTTCAGCAGCTCTTGGTAGCCTGCTGTATCGTCCACGTTCAAAATATGATAGCGAATCGAACGCAGGAAGGCATCCACCGTCTTGCGATCATTCGGAGTATTGCGGGAAAATTCCTGAAGCGACTGCTCAACATACGTTTGGAAGGTCGCATCATTAAATGATTTGCGGCCGAGCCCGATGATTGAGAAGGCTTCCGGCATTTTACGATCCACATACAGGTTGTACAAAGCAGGGAAAATCTTGCGTTTCGCCAGATCCCCGGTCGAACCAAACAATACAAATGTCATAGCTTCCATATCGTTTCTCCTCCAAAATGTACCTATCCCTTTTTCTCTATATAGCATGCGTACATGCTATGGGTGTATGGGCTAGTTCTCGTTATAGTACAAACATGACTCTTACCTACAGTATCGGTTGATATAGCAACTATATCGACAAAAAAATAAACGATTGCTCGCTTTTGATATACATCCTCTATACAGTTCATATAAACAAAGATACATATCAATTACTCAATCTTCGTCATAAAGTCAATCTTGCATTGTGTCTCTTTTGTGACAGTCAAGCTTACAAAAATTACAATAGACCTTGTGTCGAACAATGTCAAGATGAAAATGAAACTTTCACATTGAATATTACCGCTTACATCTTCATTTTTATTGCTTGCCCTGTCGCTTCATGCCTGTGATGCAGGGAAAACCAGGACGCTAGCTATAGAGAGCTAAGAAAATTTTGTCGATCGATTCGGTTCGTTCGCCTCGTTGACAGTTTCAGGTAAAAGTGATAGTCTAACGTCGATTCAACGACTATTTCTTATGCTGCATGAAGGAAATAGTTATTTCCCCACGACGGTTGCTATACCAACTATAACCACCCGTATGCGTATTCTTTGCATAAAGGGTGTGACTTTTCCAATATTCATATCCATTATTGCTAACAGTAAATACACAACGATGACAGTGATCAAACATATAAGGGTGAGTTCGATGCCATATGACGTAGAAAAGAGCTATACCGTGTTTATTCGTGATGTCCATCTGGCGATTGCGGGATATATCAAGCACAAGCTTGCCCCGTTCAATCTCGCACCGGAGCAAACCTTTGTGATGATGCTGCTCTGGAAAAAGGACGGCCTCACGCAAAATGAGATCGGTGAGCGATTAGGTAAGGATAAAACGAACATTACACGCATGTTATCCAATCTGGAAAGCAAGGGCTTTATCCGCAAAATTACCTGCACCGATGATCGTCGCTGCTTCAAAATCTATCTGACCGCTGCTGGCGCAGAGCTGGAGCAGCCTGTATGCGCCATTATGCAGGAGGCTGGACGTGATCTGATGGATGGCATTTCCGAGGATGAGCGTGTGCTGCTGCATCGGCTGCTCAGTCGGATCAAGCAAAATGCGCAGATCGATGAAGCACTGGATATTGTACCTGTACCATGAATCAACCAAACAAGCCTATTCAAACAGACATCTGACTGTACAGATGTGCTGGATTGAATAGGCTTGTTTACTGTTTTACTACTTTATTGCTGCTGAATGAGGCGAATCGGGCCATTGGAGTTGAGGACGATCATCTGCTCGGTCATTTCCTCCGGCGTATACGGCATGCCCTCGCGCAGCCACCAGTGGATCACACCGACATAGGCAGAGCTGATATAGCTGGCGATCACATCCTTGTGGACAGGCAGCTTATTATCCGGTAGCTTGGCGAATTTCTCCTCGTAAAAACGTGCGATATACTGCTTCATATATTGCACGAAGTTCGACATTGCCTGCCGCTCAAACATCACCTCGAAAAACCGTTGATAGCGAATAATATAAGTGAAAATCCGTCCGGCAATATAGCGCTGTAGCTCCTCCACCGATTGGTCAAACGAATTCGCATCCCGCGCCTCGCCAAATAGCTCCCCCAGTAATTCATCCGTCACCGCGTACAGTAAATGATCCTTCGTTTCATAATGAAGATAGAACGTTTTGCGATTAACCGTTGCTTGAGTTGCGATATGCTGAATCGTAATTTTGTCATACGGCTGCTGCTCCATAAGCTGGATTAACGCATCCCGTAGTAGCGCACGCGTACGTACAATTCGTGGATCAAGCTTCAGTGTCTTAGCCGAATGATGGATCGATGACGGTACAGCACCAGCAGGCTGTGGCGTTGATGAGAACGAATCTGGCATGGAATTACCTCCTGTAGAGTAGAAGCAGATAAGAGAACGATCTATTGGAATGGATGCTTCTGCACGTTACAATCGACTTTCTTACTCATTTATACCACATTTGTGGTATAAGCCGCATCCACTTCTTTTCTGGTTATTGTCATTGTTAGTAGGCTATCATATAATCCAATTTGTATTGCATATAACTATTCAATTTATAGAACTATTGTGAGCAATCTTTTTTCGGAAATAACGATTAGCAAGTAGCTAATTCGTTTAAAGAGTCTTTTGAAGATGAACTGACTACTATTTCAGTGCTCTATAACCTTTCAGCACCCTATTTCATTTTATTTGGCAAAAGTTACTTTGCATTGAACCACATGTTTAGAAAATTGCTAACACATAATCGCCTGCTATTTGTCTGAAGCCTCGTTTATCTCGTTTATACGGGATGAACAAAGAGCAAGCGTATATTACCTTATCATCTATAGGAGTGAATAATCATGGAATCCATACAACAACTCATTGCGCAGCAGCGCAGCTTTTTCAAAACTGGACAATCTCGCGATGTCGCTTATCGCATTGAAGCGTTGCGTACATTGCGTGCGGGTATTGAGCGTTACCAGCCACGTATTCTGGAAGCTCTGCATACCGATCTGAACAAGTCGGAACCAGAGGCATTTGGTTCAGAGGTTCGCATCGTCTTGGGTGAATTGGACTTTGCGCTGGAGCATCTGACGGCATGGGCAGCGCCACGCACCGTACCAACCGCAGCCGCATTACCGGATGCAACAAGCACGATTTATCCAGAGCCTTATGGTACAACGCTAATCATCGCGCCGTGGAACTATCCGTTTCAGCTTGCTTTTGGCCCGCTTGTAGGTGCGATTGCCGCTGGTAATACAGTGGTGATGAAGCCATCTGAGCTGACCCCTACCGTATCGCGCCTGATCTTCGACATGCTGAGTGATCTGTTCCCTACCTCGTATATCGCTGTCGTAGAAGGCGAAGTGGAGACAAGTACAGCCCTGCTCAAAGAAAAATTCGACTATATCTTCTTTACCGGTAGCACTCATGTAGGACGTGTAGTTATGCGTGCAGCAGCTGAGCATCTGACTCCGGTAACGCTGGAGCTGGGTGGTAAAAGTCCAGCGATCGTACACGAGGATGCTGACCTGAAGCTGGCAGCCGAACGCCTGGTACGTGGTAAGTTCCTGAATGCTGGACAGACCTGCGTCGCGCCGGACTATCTGCTCATTCATAGCAGTGTAAAAGCGAAGTTCGCCGAGCTGGTGCAAGCGGAGATTGCGGACAAATATACAGCCGATGTGTTGAGCAATCCGCATTTCCCACATATCGTGAACACACGCAACTTCGACCGTCTGACTGGATTGATGGAAAATGAACAGGTTCTGTTTGGTGGACGTTCGGTGCGTGATGAGCTGATTATCGAGCCTACCCTGCTGGACAATGTAAGCTGGGATGCACCGATCATGCAGGAGGAAATTTTCGGCCCGATTCTGCCTGTGATTGAATACGATGATCTGAACCCATTGCTGGATGAGATCGTGAATCGTCCTAAACCGCTGGCACTGTACCTGTTCACCCAGAATGAACAGCTGATCGATCAGGTGCTAGATACCGTATCGTTCGGTGGCGGCTGTATCAATGAAACGCTGTCTCATATGACCTCGCATTACCTGCCATTCGGCGGCGTAGGCGAAAGTGGCATGGGTTCGTACCATGGTCAGCAGAGCTTTGAGGTGTTCTCGCATCATAAGAGTGTGATGAAGCGTAATTTGTAAGAGATATTTGTTGAGTATAAAAATAACGTTAATATAGACAGAAGCAGCCTGTGTGAGTGGGCTGCTTCTTTTTGTTGTTGCATGGTTATCGAGTTACATAAGAAAGTTTGATTCTCAATGCTTTAAAGACTTATAGAGATAATAGAAATTCAATTATTAAACAAAAAGACTTTACCTGACCGTTTTTATAAATACTAGCGATCAAATAAAGTCTTTTAAAACATCTGTAATATCAATTAATTTAAAAACATCCTAACCCTGGAGTTGTAGGCAAAGTACTATGAAGTATTCCATGTATCATTTATTTTAGCACCGATCGGAACACCATAAATTTCTGCTCCAACTAAATAATAACCCTTAATCGTAAAATTAGCTGTATCTTGAGGTTTGTACTGTTTCGAATACGACTTTACTGCACTTAATTGTTCCCAAGAAACTGCAGCTTGCACACCAGTTAAATAAGACTTAATACTAGATATACCAGTGAAGGTAGAGAAACCTCCACTGGTTGTGTAATTATATACAATAGAAACATTTTTCCAGGTAAGTACTCCACTTAAACCTCCAGACATGGGAGCATACCAGTTGATAATATGCGAGTTTTGAGCCATGGTTGATATTCCTTGGGCTGCGTCGTTTGTTTGTACAGAAAATGTTTCAGGTGATGACGGGTTTTTCTGAACTTCGTTTGTCATATCCTTTATGTACTCTGCGTACTCATCAAAACTTTTAAATGTCTTTAATTCTCCTGCTTGTTTTAGTTTTTCTAATTCGCTACCTTCCAAAGATACAAATTCAATATCATACTTCTGACTCATTTCTTCTAATTCTGACTTGCTAGTTATTGAAGCTTCTGCACTAACTATTTGTTGAAAACTTGAAAAAATAAACACAATACTAAATAAAAATAAAAACACTTTACTACTTTTTTGAACAAAATTCCTCAAAATTTAACATATATTTCATTATGAAGTATAATTATGGTAAAATTATTAAATAAAAATACAAATTATTGATAAATTGTATTTATAACACCATTTATTCAAAGGAGTTGATACAAATGACACCTAAACTTTATTTTAGTAATCATAAACTTATGAAGCTAGCTCCTATCATCAGTCTTATCATTCCATTTTTAACGATCTTCTTCCCTATCTCTAATCAAATTGCTGAAAATCACTATAAGTTGGGATTACCTTTTCAATTCATAAATTATTATGGAGAACACCTACCTGACCAAACTTATAGTCTGTTTACTTGGAATATATTCAAAAGTCATGTGTTATTTAACTTACCTATGTATATTCTCAATGCAATATTGGTTTATTTGCTCATTATTTTATGTAGTATCATTATAAAAAAACGTTTTAATAACGTATGAGTTTTGTATATATAGGAACTCAAACCAAAGCTTTAATCAGATGGTTCTTGCTATGTTGGTTTATGAAATATAAAAAATACAGCCACTAAAACGGCTGTATTTTTTATTTTAAAAGTTTGAGTGAAACTAACTCCATTTTTTAATTCATCTATACCTACAAACCCCTACCAAATGTGGCATACACCGCATCTGACCCTTTATTGTTCATTGCATTTATCCCATAAACCTTTAAAATTATATGTATAAATTTATATAATGTTGTTTATATAAATGAGTGCCTTTGTACCTCTGTTCGTAATCACGGAGTTAGCTTGAATAACAGAATTGACATCCCTACAAAGGCAACGACTATTCTATCCAAAGAGGTGTATCTCTATGATATCAACTAACTCTATCGGAAAAGAACAACCTGCATTACTCAAAGAACGCATTCAATATGCAGTCAACCATCGCGCCGATCATACGGTATTTGATATTCATGCAGCGCTGGAGGATGTGCTGAGCGGCATGGGACTGTCTGCGAAGGACAGCGGCGGTGAGATTCATTTTATGGGTAAAGACCCGATCGTGCCGAGTGTGCTACGACTCGCCAGCTCAGCTGGTATCGGTATGGTTGCCAAGTCGGTCGCGGCGGCGAATCTATGGCGACTGCGTGGCGGTAAAGGACAGGACATTTCGCTGGATTTGCGTCAGATTCTGCATCGTCTGTCTCCTTTTTATGATCGAAAATGGGAAAAGCTGAACGGATATTCGCCGATGAGTCCTTCTGATCCAAGCCCATCGTTTAAGTTCCACTTTTACCAGACAAAGGACAAACGCTGGGTCATGCCACTGGAGCCGTATCCTAAGCTGAAAATCAATACACTCAAGCTGCTGGATTGTGCGGATACGCCAGAGGCTGTGGCGAAAGCCATCGGACAATGGAACGCGCGTGATCTGGAGGAAGCCGGTGCCAAAGCAGGCGTAGTTATGCCAATGGCACGTACGGTGGAGGAATTCCTTGATGAGCCAGCCTTGGAATCGATTGCTTCTCTGCCACTCGTGGAGATTGAGAAGATCGGTGATAGCGCACCTGAACCGATGCCACAGGGTGGCTCTGAGCCGCTGGAAGGTATTCGTGCGCTCGGTATGGGGCATGTGATCGCAGGTGCTGGCGTAGGCCGTGCCCTGGCACTACATGGTGCAGATGTGCTAAACATCTGGCGTCCATCTGACTGGGAAGTGGATACGACCTACTATACAGCGAATGTAGGGATGCGCTCGGCGATGCTGGAGCTAAGTGACGAAGCAGCGCACGGACGGATGATGGAGCTGCTAAAAGATGCCGATATCTTCTTTGCCAATCGTCGTCCTTCGTATCTGGAACGCTTCGGTCTGAGCGCACAGCAAAGTGCCGCCGTGCGTCCAGGTATTATTCATGTATCCGTATCGCTAAATGGCGATCAGGGGCCGTGGGCAGAGCGAGTAGGCTTTGACCAGACTGCTGGAACATTGACCGGCGTGATGGCACTTGAAGGTGCACCGGAGAAGCCAGAGCTACCACCGATTCTGGTTGTGAATGACTATATTATCTCCTGGCTCGCCGCAGCAGGCGCGATGGCTGCACTGGCTCGCCGTGCTACCGAGGGTGGTAGCTACCGCGTGCATATTTCACTGAGTCGTGTATCGCTATGGCTCATGTCACTCGGTCTATTTGACAAAGAGTTCGCTCACCAGACTGCAGGCTCATCCGAAGAGCATCTGTATCTCGATCCCGAGCTATTCACTGCCGATACCGTCTGCGGACAGTATCAGGGTGTAACCGACCAGGTGAAGATGTCGGAAACACCGGGTGAGTATCGTACCGTGCTCGTCCCTCGTGCTTCAGGACATGCCGAGTGGCTATAATAGGTAACGTTGAACCGAATGGAAGCCGTATCAAGTGGACATAGACGTAATGGCGATCGAAGCACTGGATGGAAATAGGCAAAACGAGAGCCAAGCACTATACTAGTATGTGATCTTTTTTATCGCTCGATCTCTTTATCTCACTCTCTTTATATAGAAGAATGACTGATGCTACTCATCAAACAACCTTTCTCAATGGTACAGCCGGTGTTCATACCTGGCTGTACCATTTTAACGTTCCATCTATGATCCCCCGCAAAAATTCCTCAAATGACGCTGCAATCTCATCACTTTCCTCAAATTCAGGCTCTCGTCCATAAATGACCGCGCCGTCAGGACTGTGCGTGTCGATCGCATAAAAAGCATATTCCGGCTGTACGATCATCACAATCGGTACATAGCGATCCCAGAATGTACGAATCTGCTGTTGCCAGTCTGCATCATTAGCGGCAGCTTCCAGGCTCATATGCTCCCATTCATTCCAGGCAAATGCAGCCTCCTGCTCTGATATCGAATTACTGCTGTGCTCCCGATAATCGGTAGCGGTTAAAAACCACGCCTGTCCGTGTGGTGCAACTACGATTTGAACGAGCTGGAGCCATGTGGCAAAAGCCGCTGGCAAAGTAGTGTAGCGCTGTGTGAGAACATCCGGTACAGGAATGCTCTGAAGCTCCTTTGTTGGATAATCCACTGCTTCATGCACAAGCTTCGCTTCACAGCCACGATTACGGTTCCACTCTATAAAGGATACGATCTGTTCTTGGATCAATTGGCTAAGCCTCCTTGTACATCCACCAGGATAGGTCATGATGATCTGCTTTATACTACTATCTCCTTAATAAAGCGTAGAAGCAAATTTTATACATGAATAACTCGATCTACTTGATCTAAATAGAGTGCAATTCACATGAAAGTCGCTGCTGGTATCCTTAATAGAGTGCAGTTCATCAAAAAACCTTGATAGCACATCTTACATGCCATCAAGGTTTTTTCAAATCAAGTTCAGTTTATATCTTCCGTTCATATTCCATGCTAACGAAGGAATCAAGAAGCTTCAGCAGGCTCCAATTCAGCGACATCCTGATTGTACACTTCTGCATCATGCTCCTTCAGTACACGGCTACTGATCACACCCGAAACCATCGAGCCGCTTACGTTCAGCGCCGTTCTACCCATATCGATCAATGGCTCAATCGAGATCAACAGACCTGCAAGAGCTACAGGCAGGTTCATCGTCGACAATACGATCAGTGCGGCAAATGTTGCTCCGCCACCTACACCAGCTACGCCCAGTGAGCTAATCGTTACGACCGCGATCAAGGTTAAAATGAACTGCCAATCGAGCGGGTTAATCCCTACGGTCGGTGCAATCATCACCGCTAGCATCGCTGGATAAATACCTGCACAGCCATTCTGACCAATCGTAGCGCCAAAGCTAGCCGACAGATTGGCAATACCGCTTGATACACCCAGCTTGCGAGTTTGTGTATCAATGTTCAGCGGAATGGTAGCTGCGCTAGAACGTGAGGTGAAGGCAAAAGTTAATGTAGGGATAATCTTTTTCACATATTGCACCGGATTCAGACCACCAATCGCCAGAATCACCAGATGCACGATAAACATCGCGATTAATGCAGCATACGAAGCCAGTACGAATTTGAACAGGTTTAGGATATCCTGACCACTGGTCGTAGCGACCATTTTCGTAATGAGCGCCAGAATACCATATGGAGTCAATCGCAGAATCAGAGTGACGATCCGCATCACGACACCGTATACGGCAGACATGACATTTTGGAACACTTCGCCCTGCTTTGGATTTTTACGCATAAAGCCTAGTGCTCCCACACCAACGAAGGCAGAGAAGACCACGACAGCCAGCGTCGACGATTGACGGGCTCCGGTCATATCTTCAAATGGATTGGTTGGAATAAACTCCAGCAGCTGCGTTGGCAATGGCTTGCCCTCCACATCGCCTAGTTTTTCCTGTAATAATACGCCACGTTGTTCCTCGACGTCGCCTACTGGCATACCCTGAGCGGTCAAACCAAAGCCAAGTGCAGACGTGATCCCAATCGCCGCAGCAATCGCTGTCGTCAGCAATAGCACGAGTAGAATCGAGCCACTGATTTTACCGAGATTTTGGCGACCATTCAGATTCAGAATCGCCATGATGATCGATACCATGATCAATGGAATAACGATCATTTGTAGCAGTCGAACATAACCACTACCTACCAGACTGAACCAGCTCATCGAATCTGACAGAATTTCAGAATCCGGTGTATACGCGAGCTGAAGGATTACGCCAAACACGATCCCGAGCAGCAGCCCTGTAAATACACGCTTGGTAAACGACACATGCTTTTTCTGCATCCAGACAAGCACGCCGATGAGTCCGACCAGTACAGCCACATTGAGAATGATCAATAAAGTATCCATAATGTTCTCCTTTTATCAGCTTTTTTACAATTCCGTGTACATAACGGTTACAGTTTAGCATAAACCCGACTAAACTCATAGTATTAATTAATATGGTGTTTTACCGCTTCGTTTATCTGTTTTTTGACAACAAAGATGAGCAGTATTTTGAAATCGTCGCTACTTCTTGATGCGGATGTGATTTTGTTTTTAAGGATTCTGTGCAAGAAATACTACATTAGAATCGTTCGCGGTTAGCAAGAATTGATCTTCCGCGAGGTTATATCTGTACTCGCGATTACCAATGGAGCAGACAGGGTTATTATGATATGTTGGTGTTGATAGGATCGGCAATATCGATCCGTCCCATCCGTAACGCCAACTATAGGCAACCGAGCTACATATCGTTAGTCATGACATTATTCATCCGACGTACCTGATCCTTACATGAATATCAATTGATAACAGGAGGCACAACTATGCTGATCGAAGCTATTTACCATCGTCCGAAGCTGAACTGGGGTTATCCGTATGATCGGGAAACGATTCATCTGCGCTTGCGCACGAAAAAGCAGGATGTGAAGGAAGCCTGGGCGCTGACAGGAGATAAATACATCTGGGATAAATCGAAAGAGCTTATTCCGATGACGATCTTTGCTACGGATGATCTGTTTGATTACTGGCAATGTGAGGTGAAGCCGCCGTATCGCCGTCTTAAATATGGATTCAAGCTCAGCAACGATAGCGAAACGATCTGGATGGATGAGGATAAGTTTGGCGATAAAGAACCGGATATGGATCGCCTGTTCGATATTCCATTTATCAATCCGGTCGATGTGTTCACGACACCAGAATGGGTGAAGGACGCGGTATTTTATCAGATTTTCCCGGAGCGCTTTGCCAATGGTGATCCGTCGAATGATCCAGAAGGCACGCTGCCATGGGGTGGCAAGCCGGAATGGTACAATTTCTTCGGTGGCGATCTACAGGGGATTATCGATCATCTGGATCACCTGACAGAGCTGGGTGTGAACGCGATCTACCTGTGCCCTATTTTCAAAGCGACTACGAACCATAAATATGATACCGAGGATTATATGCAGATCGATCCGCATTTTGGCGATGAGGAAACGCTGAAAAAGCTGATCAATACCTGCCACAGCAAAGGCATTCGCGTTATGTTTGATGCGGTATTCAATCACTCTGGTAAAACGTTCAAGCCATTTGTCGATGTACAGGAAAAAGGCGAGCATTCGCGCTATAAGGACTGGTTCCATGTGCGTAAGTTCCCGCTGGCTGTTGAGGATGGCGTGCCTACCTATGACACGTTTGACTTTGAACCGCTCATGCCGAAGCTGAATACAGAGAATCCTGAGGTGAAGGAATATCTGCTTGGCGTTGCTCGCCATTGGGCAGAGGAATACGGCATTGATGGCTGGCGTCTAGATGTAGCGGACGAGGTGGATCACCAGTTCTGGCGCGAATTTCGGCAGACGGTCAAAGCGATTAACCCGGACATTTATATTCTGGGCGAAATCTGGCATGAGTCCAGTCCATGGCTACAGGGCGATCAATTCGACTCCGTGATGAACTATCCATTTAAAAATGCCGTGACCGACTTCTTCATTAAAGATACCACCGATGCGCTGACCTTCTCGCATGCGATCGGCACGCAAATGTCGCGCTATCCACTACAGGTAACAGAGGTTGCCTTCAATCTGCTGGACAGTCATGATACGGCGCGCGCCCTCACGGTTGCAAAGGGCAACAAGGAACGACTCAAGCTGGCGGTCTTGTTCCAGATGACCTATACCGGTACACCGTGCGTATATTATGGTGACGAGATTGGGATGGAGGGCGAGCATGATCCTGATTGTCGCCGCTGTATGATCTGGGAGGAAGAAGAACAGGATCGTGAGCTGTTCGATTATTATCGTCAGGTGATCGCACTACGCAAGCAGCATTCAGCACTGCGTCAGGGTAGCTTCCGCTTCCTGCACTCGCGTAAAGGCAGCAATGAGCTTGTATACGAGCGCACCGATGGCAAGGAACGCTTTATCATTGCGATGAATAGCTCGGATCAGCCGATTACGGTAGAGCTGGATCTCGAAGCGAGCCACTGGGAGGATGTGTTAGAGCCGCAGGAGCTGACGCTGGATAAAGGCAAGCTTCAGCACGAGTTACCTGCCTATGGTTATAAAGTGCTGCGTTGCCTGGAATCGTCCTCCTGATACGCTACTGGACATGCTGCTACTATAGCTGAATTGAAATGACATACATTCTATGGCTACAGGCAAGACCGTGTTTCTCCGATCGGAGGTCACGGTCTTGCCTATTCTGTCCTTTCTATAGGAATAGCATACAGGGACAGCATAATCCCACATCGCTCAGCAGTGACATCAGCCTTATCGTCTTATACGCGCATCGGCTATTTTACACATTTATCCTAAAATAGACTTGCCTCCAGCGCGTATATGGCATATGGTTGTATACGCATAATCGCCGTACAGACCCTCATGTTAGGATATGAAGTAAGCGTATAGATGGCATACCTCATACTTCATCATAAGAGTAAAGGCGAATCGATTGGCTTCTTTTTGCATCCCTTTGGAGTTGCATACGCCTCCCAATAAGCGATGGCAAGGCCTAAAGAAGCCGGGTTGCAGTTTAATTATTTTCATGGCAGGAGGGCCTTTCACTTATGAGTGTTTCCAATGCTTCATCTATGCTGGCTGCCTGGCTCAGTCTGTTCAGTAATATTGCGTTAACGCTGCTCAAGCTGATTGTCGGCTTTTTATTTAACAGTCAGGTCTTGATCGCCGATGGTATTCACAATGCTGGTGACGTGATTGCCTCAGCGACAGCGCTTGGCTCGATGCGCATCTCCGCGATTCCACCGGATGAGGATCATCCGTATGGACATGGTAAGGCTGAGGTGGTCGGGGCGAGTATGGTAGCGGTTATTTTGATGCTGGCGGCATTTTATATCGGGTATCATTCGATTATGCTTCTGTTTGAACCGCCAGCGCAGCCGCATGTGATCGCGCTGATCGCGGCGGCGATATCAATGGTGTGGAAGCTCGCACTGTATGTGTACACGATGAAGGCAGGACGTGCGGCGAATAGCAAGGGGCTGATCGCAACCGCACAGGATCATCTAGCCGATGTATACGCATCTGCGGCGGCATTTCTCGGAATCGGGCTGGCGCTGATCGGGGAGTATTATGGCTATTCCCTGTTAGCATATGGCGATCCAATCGCAGGTATTATTGTCGCGCTGCTTATTTTAAAGCTCGCCTACGAGACAGGACGCGAATCGATCGATATTTTGATGGAAAAAGCCGTTCAGCCACAAAAGATCGACGATTATACTGCGGTGCTGAGCGCTATGCCAGAGGTAAAACGAATCGACCGTATCCGCGCTCGTGAGCACGGACATTATATCGTCGTCGATATTCGCATCGGTGTAGACGCGACGCTGACCATTCAGCAAGGGCACGACATTTCCAGATTGATGAAAAGGAATATTATGCAGGCTGATGCACAGGTGACCGAGGTGCTGGTGCATTTGAATCCGTGGTATGCCGATGAAAAAGAGGCTACGTCTGCGGCTGCTACAACGAAGTCTGCTCCACCGACTTCCTCTCGATAAAAGCGGATAGACTGTATCGCGCATGCGATAGATCGGCAGTATGACACCATGTTATATGGAAGGTTTTAGTTTAGAATTGCCATTGTGATATGCAAGTAGCCTGATAAATGATAAGATCAGGCTGCTTGCTTACTGCTTACTGCTTACTGCTTACTGCTTACTGCTTACTGCTTACTGCTTACTGCTTACTAAGTATGTCATCATACCTAAAGCAATTCTCCCCTCTCCTTCTCCCTTCTTTTCTCAGCGAGCTTTCTTTTTAGCAAATTATTGTGTGTATGTTTAGACAAGTTTATTCGCGGTTTAATACATATCGTATACATGCAATTTATGGTATTTTTGCCAACTAACTTATACCTCTCTATCGAGCACTTCCATATTCACGATCCAGCAATGACGAGTATGTCGTTATTTGTCACATCAGGATGGTGTGTTTTACGATTAGCCGCTTGTCATTTTTATACATACACCGCCACGCGGCTGAAGTGCATTTCCCCTTATCCCATCTTTACTTTCCTTTATTTGCAAGGCTTTCTTTACCTTTGTCCCTTATGCACAGAGGACAATTTATGGCATCTTTCAATTGATGTCGACGGGTGAAAGGCATAAAATTTGAAATATAGAACCTAGTTCTTCTTTCTTAGTAGAATGTTCATGGTATCGTTTACAATCGGATATTTGGAAAGGAGGTTTTCGATTTTGAAGAAGCTGACCGACAGGCTGACGATGATGCTTCAGTTTTTGATCGGTGCACATGGCGAATATATTACGATCCGCGATGTGTCGGATCATCTGGACGTCAGCGAAAAAACGGTCAAGCGTGAGCTACCTGCTGTTGAAGAATGGTTACGTCAGCATGAGCTCAAATTGATTCGAAAGCCTGGTACTGGTCTTGCCCTCGAAGGTGATGAGCCTGCGCTTCACGCAGCACGTCAGGAGCTGGAAGGGCAAACCCCGCGTAAGGATTACACCCGCGAGGAAAGGCATTACTTCATAATCAGCGAACTCCTCCTTTCTCGTGAACCGATTAAACTGTATGCTTTTGCTTCACAATTTAAGGTGACCGAGGGCACCCTGAGCAATGATCTGGATCGCATTGAGCAGTGGCTAGCCTCCTTTGATATTACACTTGTGCGCAAGCCCGGACTTGGCGTATACATCGAAGGCACCGAGAGCAGCATCCGCTCGGCGCTTGTGCATTTATTGTATGAGAGTGTGGATGAATATCAGCTTACTCATCTGGTGCGCGATCGCTTTCCGGCAGATGAAGAGCCGGGACGAGTACAGTTTCATATCCGCAATCGACTGCTTAATCTGGTCGATGATGGCATGATGGATCAGCTTCAGCAATATCTCGGCGCTTTGGAACGAGATATGCATATGAAGCTGACGGATAGCGCCTACATCGGGCTCACCGTCCATCTGGCACTTGCGATTGAACGTATTCGCAGCGGACAGCGCATTACGATTGCGCCACGCGTGCTGGATGAATTAAAGCAGCTAAGCGAATTTCGTATCGCACGCCAGCTTGCCGAGCGGCTGGAGGAATCGTTTCAAATTACGATCCCTGAGGATGAGATGGGCTATATTACGATGCACCTCAAAGGAGCCGAAACCCGGCTTGGTGCCGAATCCGATTCGTATTATGAGCATGTCAGCTTTGAGCTGGTCAAGCTCGCCCGCGACATCCTCAAGATGGCTGAGGCAGAAACCGGCTTTGAGCTAAAAGGAAACAGCAAGCTATTCGCAGGCTTTATTAATCATCTGGGGCCAGCGATTGAGCGATTACGCTTAGGTCTGGATATTCGCAATCCACTGCTCGCTCAGATCAAGGAGCAATACGGCGCCACCTTTGAAATCGCTCGCAAATGTGCAGGGCTGCTTGCCGATTTTACCGGACGTGATGTACCGGAAGCGGAGATTGGCTATCTGGCGATGCATATCGGTGCCATGTCCGAATATGCCGCCGCACAGACGAAGCCGCTCAAAGCGATCATCGCCTGCGCTAGCGGAATGGGCACCTCCAGCTTGCTCTCCATTCGAGTGAAGCGTGAGTTCCCCTCGCTACAAATTATCGATGTAGTGTCCTCCTCGGAGGCTGCTCGCATGGAAACGCGCGCCGATGTGATCATTTCTACGGTTGAGGTGGATAGCCATATTCCAACCATTCGCGTGTCGCCGCTGTTATCGCCAGAAGATATTAACGATATACGCAAAATGCTATCGAGACTGGAGGTTCGTAGCACCAGTCGTCCACAGCTACAGCGCACTTCCGATCCAGCAGAACGACTCACCGATACACTCGGATCGCACAAGGATACCGTAACCGGTATTCTCGACCTGACTGCTGGACTTGTCATCCGGGATGCCTTCCGTATCGAATCTGTATCGGATCTGATCCATCAGCTTGCTGGCATGTTTACCGGCTCAGCCGAACGCGCCAGCATTCTAGAACAGGAGCTACATGAACGAGAGCGGATGGGTGAGACGGTATTGTCTCAGGATGGATTGATCCTGCTCCACTGTCGTTCCAGCGTCGTTCCAACATTATTTCTAGGCATTATTCGGTTCTCCGAACCGATTCAGGCAGCAACCCAATCGGTGGATCTATACGCTGCCATCGTGCTGCTCGCTCCAAAGAATAGCAGTAAGTCCTATCTGGAAGCCGTCAATGAAGTGAGCAAATCGCTCATTGACCGTCCTGGCTTTGTCACAAGGCTTGTCTCGGATCAACCATCCGAGCTCAAGTCCGAAATATCCGGTATGATGCGGGATCTGTACACCCGTAAAATCGAACAATATATGATGGAGGTTGAACAATTATGAGCACAGTAAACACTTCTGCTCCTGCTAAACGCAGCGTACGCGACCGTGTACAAGGCTTTGGACGCTTTCTTAGCTCGATGGTTATGCCAAACATCGGCGCATTTATCGCGTGGGGGTTATTAACAGCACTGTTTATCCCAACTGGCTGGTTTCCAAATGCTACACTAGCAACAATGGTAGACCCGATGATCAAATACCTGCTGCCGCTGCTAATTGCTTATACTGGCGGTAAGGTTGTTCATGATCATCGTGGTGGTGTACTTGGTGCTATCGCTGCTATGGGCGTTATCGTCGGCGCTGATATCCCAATGTTCATCGGAGCCATGATTATGGGTCCACTTGGCGGTTGGGTAATCAAGCAATTCGACAAAGCGATTGAAGGCAAGGTAAAAGCCGGCTTTGAAATGCTCGTTAACAACTTCTCGGCTGGTATTATTGGTATGGTGCTTGCTATTCTCGGCTATGTCGGAATTGGTCCACTGGTACAGGGCTTTACGCACCTGATCGAGGCAGGCGTTAACTTCCTCGTTGCCCATGACCTGTTACCACTTGTTTCCCTGTTTGTAGAGCCTGGTAAAATTCTGTTCCTGAACAATGCGATCAACCACGGTATCTTCACACCGCTGGGCGCACAGCAATCACTGGAAACTGGTAAATCGATTTTCTACCTGCTGGAAGCTAACCCAGGTCCAGGTCTTGGCGTACTGCTCGCCTACTGGTTGTTTGGTAAAGGTTCGATTAAAGCTTCTGCACCGGGTGCAATTATCATTCAATTCTTTGGTGGGATTCACGAAATTTACTTCCCGTATGTACTGATGAAGCCGATTCTGTTCGTATCTGTTATTCTCGGTGGTATGGCGGGTGTATTTGTAAATAGCATTCTGGGTAGCGGTCTGACCAGTGCTGCTTCGCCTGGTAGTATTATCGCTATTCTCGCACTTGCTCCAAAAGGTGGTATATTGCAGGTTATCGCTGGTGTAGCTGCGGCTGCACTCGTATCGTTCCTGCTATCCGCATTCTTCCTGCGTCGTTCACCAGTAAACGAAGGCGATCTGGAAAAAGCACAAGCCGCATCGAAGAGCATGAAAAGCACAGGTGGCGCTACACCTGCAATGGCACTGACAACAGCTGGCGATCTGCAAACAGGTAATGTTCGTAAAATCGTCTTCGCCTGTGATGCAGGTATGGGTTCGAGCGCAATGGGCGCATCGTCATTCCGTAAAAAAGTTCAACAAGCTGGTCTGCCAATTCAGGTTACCAACTCGGCAGTTGACGCTATTCCAGGCGATGCTGATATCGTCGTTACTCAGCAAAACCTGACCAGCCGTGCACGCGGCAAAGCACCTAATGCACAGCACGTATCGATCGATAATTTCATTAATAACCCGATCTATGATGATATGATCCAGAAGCTCAAAGACGCAACCTCTGGTAATGCTGCATCCTCCGTACCGAAAGAAGCGGCTGGTGTACGCGAAGAAGTAAGTGAGGTGCTGAGCCACAATGCACCGCATATCGTTGCAGATACGCAGGAGGGTGCTTCCGCTGCTACAGGTACAGGCGTACTGCGTAAAGAGAACATTGTCCTCGGTCTCGCAAGTGAGCCAAAGGAAGAAGCGATTCGTAGAGCAGGCGAGCTGCTCGCAGCTTCCGGTTATGTGAAGCCAGACTATGTAGCCGCTATGCATGAGCGTGAAAAGGTAGCAACAACCTACATCGGTAATGGCGTAGCCATCCCACACGGCGTAGGTGAGGCGAAAAAACAAATTCAAACCTCGGGTATCGTAGTACTGCAATATCCGCAGGGCGTTGATTTTGAAGGCGGCAAAGCGTATCTCGTTATTGGTATCGCTGGTGCAGGTGGAGAGCATTTGCAAATCCTGACCAAAATCGCAGAAACAATCGAAGACGAGTCGGTTGTACAGCATCTGGCAAAAGTAACCGATGCAGACGAAATCTATCGCACATTCTCGATCTAATCGGGTACACATGAGCCAGCTACTGGTTACAAATAGAGTATGAATGGTTAAATCAGCAGCGAATAGGCTGCTGATTTAACCTGTTTATTGGTCTGTTTCTGTTCATCTGTTATGTAGTTATCACATATTCAACCTATCCAAAGCAGCCTGTCTTTGCCTATCCTTGCGAGAATCAATTTTCTGGCAATCCCTATATAACTGCAAATGGCAAGCTGTCCTATACTTACGGAGGTGCAAGTTATGAAAAAAGCAATTCAATTCGGAGCAGGTAATATCGGTCGTGGATTTATCGGAGCACTGCTAGCTAACGCAGGCTATCATGTCATTTTTGCCGATGTCAATGAGCAAATGATCAACGCGCTGAACGAGCAAAAGAGCTACAACATTCATATCCTTGATCTCGAAAAAAGTGTGCAGACCATTACGAACGTATCAGGCTGCATGTCAAATGGAACGGAGATTATCGATGAGATTGCGACAGCAGAGATCATTACAACCGCTGTCGGTCCAAACGTACTTAAATTTATCGCCCCAACGATTGCACAGGGCATCGAGGCACGTCGAAATGCGGGTGCAGGCGCGCTGAACATTATCGCATGTGAAAATATGGTTGGCGCTACAAGCCACCTGCAAGAGCAAGTGGAAAGCCATCTGTCCGAGGAAGGCAAAGCATACGCACAGGAGCATGTCGGCTTCGCAAACTGCTCTGTTGACCGCATCGTGCCTCCATTCCAGGGCGACAACCTGCTGGATGTAGGTGTAGAAGCATTCCATGAGTGGATCGTCGAGGAGCCGAAGCTCAAGGGCGGTACACCTCAAATCGACGGTATGAAGCTGACTGACAATCTTGTTGCCTATGTACAGCGCAAGCTGTTCACACTCAACACCGGTCATGCGATCACTGCTTACCTGGGCTTCCTGAAAGGCATTGAAACGATTGACCAGAGCATTCAGGATGAATCGGTACGCGCCATCGTACGCCCAGCCATGGAAGAAAGCGGCGCAGCCCTTGTGAAAAAGCATGGCTTCGACGCAGACGAGCATGCCAAATACATCGACAAAATCGAAACACGCTTCAAAAATCCATACATTCGTGACGAAGTGATTCGTGTTGGCCGCGAGCCTCTACGTAAGCTCGGCCCTGCTGATCGTCTGATCGGCCCTGCCAATATGGCAGCTGAGCTAGGTCTTGGACGCGATCATCTACTGCAAGGCGCAGCAGCGGCATTCCATTATGACAATGCCAATGATCCCCAATCCGCTGAGCTGCAAGGACGTATTCAGGCTGAAGGCGTAGGCCCGGTCGTGAGCGACGTGACTGGCTTTGCTAAGGATAGTGAGGATTATAATAAAGTGATGGCTGCTTATGAGGAGCTGAAAAGCTTGAAGGGTTAATGCCTGCCCTCGTAAGACATGGTGGGAACAGGTCGTTCGCTTGATTCCCACCATGTCACGCGTCATATTTCGGTCTAAAAAAGCAACAACATTTACACCCAAACTACTGCTTATCCTGTCACATGTTACAGGACGAGCCTTGAAAATATACTGGCACCAGTATAAAATGAGGTTAATTCCAGTTAACTGTGGTTCATTACGGTTAACGGCCATACAAAATAGCCCTACCGCGCCAACGGTAGAGCTATGGGACATAAAGCGTGGTAGAACCCACGGCGCGCTATACCCTCAGGTATTTATCCAACCCACCGAAGGCGGTCAACCTTACTCGGTGGGTTTTTTCTGCTTGTTTTTAAGCTTGCGACGAACAAGACGGTACAGCCTTCGTCCGCTGAGTACAATACTAAGCGAAGCAGCGATCATCTTTAATATATCCGCAAACTCAATCAAAACAAGTGCGATCATGGCATCACCTCCTCATGGAAGGCTACGCCGTGATCGCCCCACCGAAACGCTCTATATCTTCCTATAATTGTAGCATAACTCGTAGGATTCACCTATCCGTATATCGACCCATCGCACATTGGAATACACAGTAAAAAGCCCCCTTCCACTCGAAAGGGGCTTGCCGTTTTTGCTTATAGGACGAGCTAAAATCGGTCTTCATATGAATCTATAGTGCTAGCCACTTATCTAGCAACAGGCTGATCTGCCGGTCTGCCAAACAAATACCCCTGCCCCAGATTAATTCCGATGCTACGGCAAAATTCAAACTCCTCACGACGTTCGATCCCCTCTGCCAGCACACGGCTACCTGTAGCAAGTGAACGCTCCACGATATGCTCAATCTGCTGCTGCTTCGCCTTATCCTGATCACAATGATCGATCAATCCACGATCAATTTTCACATAATCCGGCTTCAGCTTATCGATCAGCTCGGGCTTGGAATAACCGGAGCCCACATCATCCAGCGCTACAAAAATGCCATTGCTACGATACACGTCAAAAATATTTTGTAGCTTGGGCATATGCAAAATATTTTCCGTCTCCACCACTTCAAATACGAAGTCCTTCGGGTCGAGATTCAAGCGCTCAATCGCCGCAAAAGTATGACTGAGACAATACTGCGGATTGTAGATCGATGACGGCAAAAAGTTAATAAACCGCTTGATTCCGCGTGGCAGATGCTCTGCACTAGTCTCGATTGCCGAGATCCGTGCCGCACGATCCAGAAAGGAATGCAATCCGGTACGATGCGCAATATCGAACAGACGATAGGGCTGAAACGAAGGTCCATCTACAATCGGACGCAGCAGGAATTCGTAAGCGACCACCTGCTCCTGTTCATCCACAATCGGCTGCATATGACTTGTAAATTGACGCCGACGTATAATATCGACAATATCGTAATTTTGCAAGCGGGAGATAATCACCGTTGCTGGAAGCCAGGAAGGCTCCCCTCCAATATTGCCTGCTCCCCAAATTCCCACCTGCAAATCGCTTCCTTCCACCATAGGCAGCATGCACACCCATTGTAAAATATCCAGCATCTGTTCTCTCGAATAATAATCGATCGATACTGTGTCCCCTATAATTACAAAGTCAAAATCCTGACCGTGCATTGTTTGCTCTAATGAAGCCGACAGCGGTCGCAATGACACGACACCCTGATCCTCAATTGGTTGAATATAGCTACATTCGCTACAATTCATAGTTACCCTCCCCGGGTCGAATACGATGTGCTGTACACCAAACGGCTGCATTTTCTGCGCGCCTGTAAGACGAATACTATTGGATCAAGCCTTCTGACAGCACATTAGCTGACTGAAGCTATTTCCAGTATACACTCACTGGCTTCCCCCGCAAACGCTATCGCGGCAGACCGATCGATGGTATAGCTGCATCCTTTTCTATTTATTTGGCTTCTTAAACGTCATTCACTTCAGGTCATATTCAAATAAGGTACAGATATTTTGATACGCAAAAATCCCTTTTTCATTTTACCTCGCGTTTATGGTGCCAAACGCTAGAATGGTGCAAGAGTATCGATATCGTAAGATCGTTTGCTTTGAAAATATCACTTTTCATTGAACCTCATGTTAGGAGGTCGCTAACACGATAAATGGAATGAGCGATTGTTGTCGTCCGCTCATAAATAGTTCTATTTACCCATAATGAATACATATTAATCACAACAAGTAACTTTCAATGTGACCTGAAGAGATGCCAATCGTTATCGGGGAAGTCATCTTCGTTTAACAAAAGAGCTGCGGTGTTATACACCACAGCTCTTCGGGTTTAGCTCGTTCCTATAGCAGTCAATCAGTTGGCTGGAATCTCAAGCACATCTCCAACCTGCAAGTGTGTTGGGTCTGTAATCTTATTGAATTTCGCTAGCTCTCCCCAGGAAACGCCATATTTCAGACCGATCCGGTACAGATTGTCACCGCGTTTAATGGTGTAGGTTTGATCCGAGGAGCCCTTAACAGGTGGCGCTGCCGGTGTAGCTGGCTTCGCTGGCTCTGCTGGTTTGGTTCCTGGTGTAGCAGGTGTTGCAGGCTTCGCCGGAGTGGTCGTTTTCGCTGGCTCACTACCTTTGACTGGCGCTGCTGCACTCGACAGATCAATCGTATATTTGGCAAATCCATCTGCTGCAGTACCTTCATAAGCGATTGCTTCACCTGCACCCGCTACCGCGGACTTCGTGGACAATGCGCTTTGTGCATTTGGCGATGTATTGAAGGTAACATTGGCTTTACCTTTAATTGGCGCGAATGACCAGTTGCCATCAGCAGTTGGGTTGATCGTTTTGTTTTCACGGATATAGTCGATGATCACCTGACGGTTCTCATCTGGAGCAGCCAGTACGATACGCTTGCCATCTGGATTCGCCAGCTTGGACGAGGATGCGCGATAGTTATTGGTTGCTACGATGAATTCCTGCTTTGGATCGATTGGCTTGCCGTTGTATTCCAGATTCACGATACGGTTCGCAGATTCGTTCACAACGTTGCCTTTGCCATCGTATTTCGCTGGCTGAGTCACATCGATCTGGTACGTTACGCCATCAATGACGTCAAAATTGTACGTTGGGAAGTCCATGTTGATCAGCGGCTGCTCGCCTGTTTTAGACGGATCGATCTGGTTGAATTGGCCTGCTGACCATTCGAGCCAGTTCTTCACCTCTGCACCGTTTACTTTTACTGCATATACGGTATTTGGATACACGTACAGGTCAGATACGTTTTTGATCGCAATGGTGCCAGCAGGGATATCGGTGTAATAGTTCGCACCGGAACGACCGCCTGCTTTGAATGGCGCACCTGCGGACAGGATAGGCATGCCTTCATAGTCTGTACCTTGCAGCTTCTGCTCCAGATACCATTTTTGAGCATTCGTTACGATCTGGATCGATGGATCATCCTTCACCAGTGCAAAATAGCTGGTAATACGGGATGTTGTCGTGCCGACTGGTCCACGGATGTAATCCAGTGTTTCCTCGTGTTCTTTGTATACGGAATCGACGACGCTTTGATCTGCACTTACAAGTGCGGATTTGGTCGCTTTGTCATAGATTGGACGTGCTTCTACAGTTGAGTTTGTTACTTTCCATTTGTCGCCATCCTGAGTCAGCTCCATATCGATAATACCGAGATGGTCGCCCCAGAAGCCAGGCTCTACGGAAGGTACGCCATTGATCGTTCCTTTTTCCAGATCCACGCCTGTTTTACCAGCGAAGTCACTGCTTGGGAACACCTTGTGTGCGTGACCGAACATAATCGCATCAATGCCTGGCACCTTGCTCAGGTACAGCACAGAGTTTTCCATTAGCTCGGTTTGTGGGATATCCTCGAAGCCGGAGTGTGGAACCGCGATAATGATATCTGCACCTTCTGCCTTCATTTGCGGGATAAACTTGTTAGCGGTTTCCACGATATCCTTCACGACAACCTTGCCGTTCAGGTTCGCGCTGTCCCACTGCATAATTTGTGGTGGAACGAAGCCGATCACACCGACCTTCAGATCATGTGTCGCACCGCTCTCATCCGTTACTTTTTTGTCGAGAATGAGGTAAGGGGTAAAGTAGTTTTTCTCGCCTTTGCCTGTACCGTCATCGGTATAGATATTGGCATTCACATATGGGAAATTAGCGCCTTTTACAGCATTCGCCAGGAAGTCCAGACCGTAGTTGAACTCATGGTTACCATAGTTACCTGCATCGTAGCCAAACTGATTCATCGCTTTGTACACCGGATGAACCTCGCCTGGCTTGAGCGGATTAACCTTTGCCATGTAATCGCCCAGCGGTGTACCTTGCAGCAGATCACCATTGTCGATCAGTACGCTGTTTTTCGCTTCGGCGCGTGCTTGCTTGATCAGTGTTGCCGTTTTGGCATAGCCATACTCATCAGTCGGCTTGTCGGAGTAATAATCATAGTTCACAACGTTAGTGTGAATATCCGTTGTCTCCATGAGACGAATCTTAACGACGGCACTACCAGTCGTTTCCGCTGCGAATACCGGAACGGCTGTTACAGCGAAGAGCTGTAGTGCGACCAAAGCGGTCACTGCTTTACGAATTGTCTTTTTCCCCAGTTTCAAAATGCATAACCCCTCCCGCATGATGTTGGGCACGTATCAGAGTCATTTTGTATCGCTTCCAAATCCGGTCATAAAAACAGGTGGCCGAAGCCAGATATGTACAAACAGCATGATCAAAGCACATTTCACTAAGATCAATCAAATATTGACCGGTGGTAAAATCGAAGCTAACAAACTTCCTTACGTGCGATTGCTTGGTAAAATTGTATACTATTGATTACAATATTTGAAGCAGAAGTTAACGTTTCTTTACTATTTTTTTAAATTTAATGTAATAGCTACGATCGGGTGTTATGTTAGTGTCGTATTTTAGACAGGATGTGATGGCTTTGTTGTCTTCGCTTTCAGCAGTATTATCGCGCATGGTAAGCTATATCTAGCCTGCACTAAGCATGCCGCACCTATGCTCCACCGATGGCTCTAGCCTCTGTGTACGAGAGAGAGCCTGTCCTGTATAAAGCATCCTATCTCTACACAGGACGCAGCTAGCTCGCTAGATCGACCTCACTGCTCCTCAAAGGTAAGCCCAAAATGTAGTACATCTCTGCTCGCATTGCTGCTGCCCGCCGCATATACGATCTCTACGCGTGAGCCCTGCTGTAGCACAGTCGGTGCAGGTGCATCGGTATGCACCATGATGTTCAGTCCGGGTAAATGCCAGCCCTGCTGGGTCATGCCAAGCTGCTCCTGCGCCAGACCATCCAGCTCAAATACAAGCTCCATCGACACATCCGTCTGGAACCTTGCTGTAATATCCAGCCTGCGTACACCGACCTCTACCTCAAAGCTCATGCCGCGTAAATGCGTGTTCCAGCTCTGCCCCTGCTCGCGCCGCACCATGCGCATCGAATACCGCTCTCCAGCTGTTGTCATCCAGTGCGCTGTTGCATGGTGCATCTGTCCATTCGTATTGCGACTGCCCGACAATCCACCGATCATCAGCCGATCTGTAATCCATGCCTTCGCTGTGCATACATGGCGATTTTGCCCGGGCAGATCGCGTTCACATAGCTCTTTGAATTGACGGGTGACAAAGCGCTCGGTGCCTCGATGCAGTAGCCGTTCTCTCGTCTGCTCCTGCATATCCACGCCCACAAGCGCGATCAATAGATTATGGCTGGTTTCACAATTCACACGCGTCAGGTGGCGATATTCTTCGCCAAGCGCCAGATAGAGCAGCACACCGATCGAGCTATGCTCGGTAATATCATTTTCATAGCTACGGGCAAAGGGACCGCAAATATTTTCCAGCTTCGGGCCGTAAAAGTCGGCGATATCCTGCCATAATCCATGCTCCAGCTCCAAGCCGATATGACGAAATGACAGTGTACGTCCGTACACACGCCACATCCCTAGCACCGTCAGATCAACGCCATAATACGTGCTGGAATTAAACTCAGCAAAGGAATGCAGCTCCATATAATCACGGAGCAGCATCGCCGCTCCCTGCTCTGCATGTGTCATCCATTCCAGATGTCCATAACGATGCCCGTAATAATGCGTAATAAACAGGTGCATTAGCTCAATATTCGTATTAGTCGGAATCGATTGGGAGCGATAGCGCTCCAGCGAGGTCGTCACTGTAAGCTGCATCGCACGATCCATTCGCTCCACCAGCTCTACGGGCAATTCATGCTCAAAATGCTCTAATATCACCGCAAATGTCGATGCGATAAATTCACGCCAGTTCGGATCAAAGCTCTCCCATACACGTGGAAATACTTCATCTGTCGCCTGCCGAAATAGCTGTGCGAGCTGCTCATCACCTGCCAGCTTGCCATATTCGGCAAAACGGCGATACACCTCATCCAGCGCGTCAGACTGCGCATAGCCAAAGCCCGGCGGGAAGCTGCTCCAGGCACTATGCCCGGCTGGCGGCACCGGACGTTCCAGTGAGGTATTGAAGGTGCCATCATAGATTTCGCCTGGCTGTACGAGCTGTAGCTCAAGAATTTGCTCGATGATCCGGCAGGCTGTCTTCACTTCTTCCGCACCGCCGCGCAGGAGTAGTCCAAGCGCGTAATGTGCACTTTCCCGTGTATCATGCTGATCCTCTTCTCCGCGAATCATATGCACATCTGCATCATAGCGTGCATCCAGCTCATCCATTGCCTGCTGTATCAAAAATTGCTTGTCCGGTGATAATGATGCGATGTTATTGCGTTTGCCCATCCTCCATACCGCCCCTTCCCCATATCGATGAATGCTTCAAAGTATGCTGCACGATCGCTTCATCTGGCAATAAACTTGTTTGCAACCATAAACCGTATGCCCGATGCGATCCACCTGATAACGATGACTGCGCCATTTTCCATCTCGTTCACTCCATAACAAAAAAACGTCAAACCGGCATAGAGCCAGCTTGGCGTTTTCATTTTCAGCCTTCCAAAGGTGTCTGTGGAAAGCAATTGTCATTCAAATCACGAGACAGTTTTCTATTTTTAAGCTGTTTATGATACAGATAGGAATCCATAATCCGATCGAGTTGCTCGGATTGATCGATCACGCGGTGGTCACAAATGCCATGCTCGGCAGCCATCTGATTCAAAATACGGCGCTCCTGCTCGATTTGCTGTTCCATCTTTTTCAAATCCAAGGAAACCACCTCCCGTCGTTTATCCCTTCCGGCATCCATAACCCGCGCTGACAAGCAGCTCTAGCGGCTGCTATGGAGGAGACTCCGTATGGAAACGGTATGTCACCTTATTGTATGATCGCTCATACGAAATAGGGTGCTACATCCTGCTATAAAAACATCGTTTGACTCTACCGTATGAACACGATATGAGCCACATGCTTAATAACTAAAATTTGTAGCTTTATATTCGTTATACCTTAATTTTACAAGCAGTTTCAAGTTCCTACAGTCCCTATTTTATCCTGATAATGGAAGCAAAAACTGACAAAAAATCCGTTCCACTCTGTCGGTATGTATACGTAAATATTACAAATTTCGATAACGAATAAACGTGTATTTTGCATCATGCCTGTCACACAGCGCAAAAAACGGACCCCAGCAATCGTGCCAGAGTCCGTTTACCGTTTGTTCCAAAGCGCTGAATAGCGCTAATTTTGTCGGATCATCGACGCGTTACATGTCAGCGATTAGGCTTCCCATGTTTGACGATTACCGTCTTGGTCAATATATTCAATCATTTGTGGCGTGATATCCAGTACAACATAATCCGGATCGTCTGGGCCATCCAGCCATTTTTTAAATTCATCTTTCCAGACACGTTGCTTCAGCTCGCTATCGCTGGACACTTTGCAGGTCGCTTCGATCTGTACCACTTCACTGTTACCGCCCTTTTCATAACCAAGTAGCAAGTAGCAGTTCGGGTTTTGCTCCAACTCTTCGACTTTATGCGTTTTGCGGTCAGTCGCGAGATGGATGTGCAGCCCATCATTATATAGTGCCATGTAACGTACACGAGGCTTATTGTTTTCTACTGTACCAAATGCGCAAAATGGATTGTTCTCCAGGGCTTTGATGATTGCTTGTTCTGTAGTTGCTGTACTCATGATCAAGCTCCTTCCGCAATTCGAATTAGTATTTAGAGGAACACTAACACTAATGTGTTAGGAATTCGCTAACACTGTAGTTCCATGTGTCGCGTCGTTCGCGTTCATGTCTCCACTCGTTACATACCCGCTCTGTTACCTGCTGAACCGTACGCCCCTTCCACTATCCTGCTGGACAGGCTGGAACGGCTCGTCTATAATTACACCTAGAAAAAGCGCATAACGTGTGGGGAGCTGGAGGAGTCCGGCTGAGAGTGTATTCGATTAATACTGACCCTTATACCTGATCTGGATAATGCCAGCGTAGGAAGCTACACATGCCATGTATGTAAGCTCATATATGCACCTATGTCGTCCCGGGTCCGGGGCGCTTTTTTATTTTATACAGCAATTTGCAGGACGAATGGGTGACTACGAAGGGAGCAACAACCGTAATGAGAAAAATCGGAACTACACTGGGCATCCTGCTCATCGCAGGTGCACTGCTTGTCATGACAGCATGCGGACAAAAAGAAAACAACGCCTCATCCGGCGCATTGAGCGGCAATTCACCTGCACTCAAGGATGTGCAGGTCGTGCTGGACTGGACACCCAATACGAATCATACCGGGCTGTATGTCGCTCAGCAGATGGGCTATTACAAGGACGCAGGCTTGAATGTAGAGATCATCCAGCCGGGTCAGAGCAGCGCGGATACGCTCGTTGCCTCCGGTAAAGTACCTTTTGGCATCAGCTATCAGGAA
This sequence comes from Paenibacillus hunanensis, assembly GCF_014645615.1. Taxonomy (GTDB): domain Bacteria; phylum Bacillota; class Bacilli; order Paenibacillales; family Paenibacillaceae; genus Saccharibacillus; species Saccharibacillus hunanensis. The sequence goes on from NZ_BMMB01000005.1 coordinate 287,464, forward strand.
AGCGTCACGCAGGCACGTGTACAGGGCGTACCGCTCGTCTCCATCGCAGCCGTCATTCAGCATAATACATCTGGCTTTGCCGCACCTGTCGATCGCGGTATCAAAACACCGAAGGACATGGAAGGCAAATCCTATGGCGCATGGGGCTCCCCCGTGGAAGAAGCCGTCATGAAGTCGATTATGGATACCGATGGCGGTGATGTGACCAAAGTCAAAAGCGTCAACATCGGCGATGCCGACTATTTTACAGCCGTGAAAAAAGGAATTGATTTTGCCTGGATCTACTACGGCTGGACGGGTATCGAAGCCAAGCTGCGCGGCGAACCACTGGATATGCTGTACGTCAAAGACTACTCACCTAGTCTCGACTACTACACACCTGTCATCACTACCAACGAGCAACAAATCCAAAGAGACCCTGAGCTCGTCAAAGCCTTCATGAGCGCAACCGCCAAAGGCTACGAATACGCCATCGCCAATCCCAACAAAGCAGCCGACATCCTTACCAAAGCCGTACCCGATCTCGATCCAAAGCTCGTCAAAGCCAGCCAGGAATGGCTCTCTCCACGCTATCAAGACGACGCTTCCCAGTGGGGACTACAAAAAGAACAGGTATGGAAAGGCTACGCCGACTGGATGTACAAGCAAAAACTGCTCGAACAACCACTCGACGCCAGCAAAGCATTTACGAATGATTTCCTGCCAGCACCACAAACAAGTAAATAATTGCTGCTAATCGTAATGGCTTGGAGCATGCTTGATTATATGGAGGTTGCTTTGTGACCTCCATATTGCTTCATTACTTTGATGCCGCTTCGGTGTTTGGAGTGTGCTTCCTTGCCTTAATATCGCTTCTTTGCTTTGGCTTTGATATTGCTTCGATCGCGCATCGGAGCGTTAATGAGAAGTGAGTTTCATTTTATCTGGAGAGTAGCTTTCATCTTATTAAAGTACGGTTTAGTAATTTAGGAATAAGGTGAGATTTAGGATGAAATTGCGTGGCATGAACTAGATTACGATCAGTAATGACGCAGATAATTTTTTATAAAGTATCTTTATACAATAGGTATGCATTTAAAATGAGCATGCACTTAAAGTAACATGCTTTACGGCTATAAAATATCTTTGGTAATACAACATTAATTTGCCAGGGCGTGTGTACAAACTTCATGATGCAAGCAACACGGAACGGAGGGAAGGAAATAAGGGAAAAGGACGACTTTGGAGGGGCGGGAATCTTCATGTACACCCCATTCCAAAAGATTCCCGCGGCTCCACGGAGTCCGTCCCCTTATTCCTTCCCGGAGTGGTTGCTGCTCATCACCATAAGTTTGCACACTGCCCAATCAGCAAAGGATGTTTATTCCCACTTCAGGAGGCACACAATGGCTAACACTTTACTCAGCATCCAGGTCATCCCCAAAACTCAGCCCGGCGAAAATTCCTACGATTACGTAGACACAGCCATCGAGGTCATTCAATCGTCCGGCGTAAAATACGAGGTGCATCCGCTCGAAACAACAATGGAAGGCGAGCTGCCAGAGCTACTGGATATCGTTCGTCGTATGCATGAGGCGCTTGTGGAGAAGGGTAGCCCCAGCATCATTTCCCAGATCAAAATCGCCCACAATCCAGACGGCATCAGCATGAATGGATTGACGGAGAAGTATCGTTGATGTCCATACGTGACTGGTGGAAAGGCATATGGCCGCCCTTAGGGGCGGTCGTTTTGTTCCTCATCTTCTGGCAGGCGGCAACATCATTCTTCCACATTGAGGACTGGATTCTCCCCAGTCCAGCGCGGATCGTAAGCGAAGCGAGCCATAGCTATGAGCGTCTGATCGGGCATACATGGGCGACGCTACAACTCACACTGGAGGGCTTTGGCATCGGTGTGGTAATCGGTCTACTGGTAGCAGGCATTCTGCATGTGATTCCATTTCTTCGTCAGGCGTTATATCCACTGCTTATTTTGAGTCAAAATATTCCGGTGATTGCACTCGGCCCGTTGCTCATTATCTGGTTCGGCTTTGGCATCCTGTCGAAGCTGATCGTGATTGTGCTGGTCTGCTTCTTCCCGATTACAGTCGCGGCGCTAGGTGGACTTGCTGGAACCGATCGGACGATGCTCAATTATATGCAGATGATCGGCGCGTCACGCGGTCAGATTTTCTGGAAGCTGGAGCTGCCGTACAGTCTGCCTGCTGTCTTTTCGGGACTGCGTATCGCCGCAACATATAGCATCATGGGCGCAATTATTGCGGAATGGATTAGCAGTGATCAAGGACTTGGGTATTATATGCTATTGCAGCAATCAGCGTTTCGCACGGATCGGATGTTTGTAGCGATTCTGATCGTGATCGCACTCAGTCTGGTGATGTTCTCGCTAATCGTACTGCTGGAGCACTGGTGTATCCGCTGGCAACGAACGAATCATGAACGACAAGGAGGACGATGAGATGAAGAGTCCTAATCTATCGACAGATCACAAGTCCCCCGTACCAAGCAGTAATTTTGCGAATCTGGCTCTATCTGATTTTCCGAAGCCAGACGCGCCTTTTCTGGAGCTACGTCATATTCGCAAAGCCTTCGGTAAGGGCAAAAAGCAGCTTCATGTGATGGACAATATCTCGCTTACTGTGCAGGAGGGGGAGTTTGTCTCGATTATCGGGCCTTCGGGTTCAGGTAAAAGTACATTATTGCAAATGATCGGCGGTGTACTCTTACCCGATGATGGCGCCATTATGCTACAGGGCAAGCGCATCAATGGACAGCGTGGACGTGCTGGCTATATGCCACAGCAGCCTGCCCTGTTTCCATGGCGTACGATTGAGCAAAATGTTGTACTCGCACGCGAGACGGCCGGCTTGCCACAGCAGGAATCACTAGAGCTGGCACGAGTCTGGCTGGATAAGGTCAGTCTGGGTGAATTCCGACAGGCGTATCCACATATGCTGTCCGGTGGAATGCAGCAGCGTGTCGCTTTCCTGCGCGCGCTGCTTGGCCCACAGTCATTACTCTGTCTGGATGAGCCATTCAGTGCGCTGGATGCCTTTACTCGCAGTGAAATGCAAAGCTGGCTGCTGCGCATCTGGGAGGAAAATCGGCGCTCTGTTGTTTTTATCACGCATCATATTGAAGAAGCTTTACTGCTATCTGACACGATCTATGTACTATCCAATCGTCCAGCACGGGTGCTGGAGCGAGTTGAGGTTCCTTTTGAACGTCCACGGCGTGAGGAGCTGGTAGATAGCCCTTCCTTTATTGCCCTACGCAGACGACTGACCGAGCTGCTGCGCGAGGAGGTGAGCGCAAAATGACCCCAGTGTCATGGATCGACGCTCATATTCATCTGGATCAATATCGGGATAGCGAGGTGCGCTCTATCATTCGTGAGCTGCCGCGTCATGGACTGAATACGCTGATCGCCGTATCGATGAATCGGGAGTCGTGTCAGCGTACCGAATCGCTGGCACGTACGTATCCCGGTATCGTCAAGCCTGCATATGGTTATCATCCTGAGCAGCCATTGCCCACTCCTCAGCAGACAGGAGCATTGCTGCAATGGATCGAGGCTCGAATTAGCGAAGCGGTAGCGATCGGTGAGATCGGTCTGCCCTACTATCGACGACAGGAATTAGTGGCTGAGGGCTATGCACTGGATGAACAGGGCTATATCGATCTGCTGGATCAGCAGCTACAATTAGCCCAGCGATGCGATAAGCCTGTCGTGCTACATGCCGTGTATGAGGATGCAGACACGGTATGCGATATGCTAGAGCAGCACGGCATAACACGGGCTCATTTTCACTGGTTTAAAGGCTCTGCAGCGCAGATTGAGCGGCTGGCACAGCGCGGGTATTATATCTCGTTTACACCGGATATTGTGTATGAGACTGAAATTCGTGAGCTCGCTGCTGTCTATCCGCGGGAACTGGTCATGACGGAAACGGATGGGCCGTGGCCGTTTGAAGGGCCTTTTGCCGGGAGACCAACTGTGCCCGCGATGGTACGTGAAGTGTGCCGTGCATGGGCGCAGATTCAAGGACTAGAAGAGACAGCGGCTGCCGAGCAGCTATATGCTAATGCATGCAGACTGTATCAGATCTAGCATGCTGACAGTCTACCTATAGCTATAGCATCCGCTAACGGCGAATTTGTAAAATCGATGTATTTTGGTACTTGACCGTACAGGGCGAACCGGATACGATATTGAACGCATTCATTTGGCATTACCTGCCATTCACATCTCAGGTCCAATACAGAAAGAAGGAAACCGCTTCGATGTCCAAGCAAACGAACCGCTCGATGGTAACGGTGGGCTTGCTGGCTGCCCTGTTCATCGGGGCGCTTGATTCTACCGTTGTCAGTACGGCTTCACCACGTATTATTGATTCACTTGGCGGACTCAGCCTGATTAGCTGGATTTTCTCCGTCTATACATTAACAACTTGCATCGCTACACCGATCTTCGGTAAGCTTGGCGATCTGTACGGTCGCAGGCTCGTATTTGCGATTGGTCTTGGTCTATTCGTCGTCGGCTCAATGCTGTGCGGTCTGGCTGGCTCGATGACTGAGCTGATCTGGTATCGCGCGCTACAAGGGATTGGCGCAGGGGCGCTGACACCGGTGACCTTTACGATCGTGGGCGATCTGTATCCAGGTAAGGAACGCGCCAAGGTGCAGGGGATTTTCTCCTCGGTCTGGTCGATTGCCGGCCTGTTCGGGCCACTGGTAGGTGGTTATTTTGTCGACTATATTTCATGGCGCTGGATTTTCTTTATTAATCTGCCGGTTGGCATTATCGCGATCATGTTTATTTTCCTGTATTATCATGAGTCATTCGCCAAGCAGAAAAAGGCGATCGACTATGCAGGTGCGATTACCTTTACCGTCGGAATGACTGCTCTACTGCTCGCTCTACTCACAGGCGGTGAGGAATATGCGTGGAATTCTCCGGTAATTCTGGTGATGTTCCTCGTAACGGTTGTCTTCCTCGGTCTGTTCCTGTGGATTGAGCGTCGAGCGGCTGAACCGATGCTGCCGCTGAGCCTGTTCCGCAATCCCGTGCTGAACATCCCGTATATTCTCGGCTTCACTACCCGCTGGATGGTGATGGGGGTAACGGTCTATTGCGCTCTCTGGATGCAGGATGTATCTGGCTCCAGTGCAACACTGGCAGGGCTTGCGCTCATGCCGATGTCGATCGCATGGCCGCTCGCATCGACGCTGTCCGGTAGATTGATGTACCGCATCGGTGCCAAATGGCTCATTATCTTCGGCTCTGTGCTCGTCGTAGCAGGCAGTCTACTGGTGGCGATTATGCAAGCAGGCTCTACGTATGGTCTAATCGTTGCCTCGCTGGTGCTGATCGGACTGGGCATGGGCTGCATCGTCACACCATCGATGGTCATTATTCAGGGCGCCGTCGACTTCCGTATGCGTAGCGTAGCAACCTCGACAAATACACTGATGAACTCACTTGGTCAAACGGTCAGCGTTGCTGTATTCGGTCTGGTGTTCAACTCGGTCGTTACGGCAGACAGCCCGGAGCAGATCGCTAATGGGATTCATGCAGTGTTCCTGCTCATGCTTGCTGTAGCGGTGCTGAATCTGGTGGTGGCGTTGTTCTTGCCGCCGAGTAGTAAGCTGTTGAATCATCAGCAGTAGCTGAAAGTTTTATATAGACAGCAATAGACTGACGTCAGACTTTATAATGGCGTCAGTCTATTTACTTACTGCATTTAGTTTGATATAACCACAGCAATAATATTGCATATTTTATTGAGCAAGGAGCTTCTATGTTGAATAATCTACATATCATTGATCACTATCCAGACAGATTTTTGAATTATTCCGGTATTTCTTTTGATGATCGATTTCATTTTTTTCATGTAAGTAAAGATATGAATCAAGAGGATGAGCTATCTGCCGATAGTCAAGCAGGTATTCTGCGTTTTGATACTGTTCATCAGCAGCATCAATTTTCTTCTTATTCATCTTGTATATCTTTTGAGAGTTACACTCCGGGTAAAACCACTCTACATACGGCAAGCTTACAATGGATGAACCATGAAGCAACGCTCATTATATATGCATTCGATTGTAAGACAATGAGAGAAAGCGAAGTGTACCGCCATTCTTTTATAGATGATATAGCCGAAGACACTGAGAATTCCTCGCTGTGGCGTCTTGAACTCTATAGTCTAGATGATCAATATGTGTTAATCAAAGTGCCTGAACTTGATCCCTTTTCGAGAAATGAGAATTACGGATTTTCTGAATGTTTGCTGATCGATCTGAATGAACAACAAGCTTTTACAGTTCCGTCATACTTGAGCGAATATGATTCTTTACTAAATCTCTCTCATATTGAGCGGCATATGTATGACGGAATTGATTTTTTGCTCCTTAGTACAGGTAGAGTTTCTCTGAACAATAAAAGAGAATCGTGGAAGCAACGCAAGCACGACTTGTACAACACGATGAGTCACCAAACTAGAATTATCATTCCTCTACAACAATGGATTGCGGCTATCAAAGAATACCAGAGCTTAGGAGATCATTTTATCTTAGATGAATGTGACTTCTCTGTCGGGTATGTACAACATATTCAATTTAACAATCAAATCTTTCTACTTAAAACACATTTTGCTACTGGTTCATCAGAATTAATTCATTATGAATTAAGCATGCAAGCTAAACATTCGTTACACTTTACTATGGAATTAGAGCGAGTCTTCATTAATGAAACATATTCAATCGGGATTGCTGTAGATCAAGATCAGTCAACCAAAAAGGTTTATCATTTAAATTCAGGTGTATTACCTTGCAGCCTGAAACTAGAGCATACTGTAGAATTTTTTGATGAAAAGTTGATGGTTATCAAATATAAAGACGCGCTTGGAATGGAACATATTCAGTTTTATAATGCGCAAACTCATGAAATGCTAATGCACGACATAGGTTCGCGCATAATGCTTTTCATTCCTGACCTGCACAATAATCGAACATCATTCCTTCTTCATATCCAACAAGCATAAGCCGCACTAAAGCTTATTAATAATTCAAAAAGAGCAACTTTTCTCCGAATTCGAATGGGAAAAGTCGCTCTTTTTTTATATTTATTCAAGCCAGCTATACGTCTACTGTATTGGCATATATGACATTTCAAAGTAGCATATCAACGCTTATTAAAACCCTTCTTCTCCAAAAATTCCTTGAGCTGCATACGCGAAGGTGTGGTGAACTTCTGCGCCATCTGTTCAGACCATGGCGTGGTTTTGATACCGCCTGTGCGTTCGGTGAGATACTGCACCATCGTATCATCGTATTCCTCTACCGCTTGCAGTGTTGCATCTGCATCGTAGGCTTCGCGATGCAATACCGCCTTCAGGGGCAAGCGTGGACGCAGACCTGGCTCCTGATTAGGGTAGCCGAGGCACATACCATAGATTGGGTAAACGTACTCTGGTAAGCCTAACAGCTCGGATACGCCCTCGATATCGGTACGGATACCACCAATGTATACAACGCCCAGACCCATCGATTCAGCAGCGATCGCTGCGTTCTGAGCAGCCAGTGTCACATCTGCGGTTGCAACGATAAAGTTCTCAACTGCATCTACATACGATTCCTTTTCTGGCGCATGCTTTTGTACGGCGTGCTCCAAACGATACAGGTCTGCACACCATACGAGGAATACGGGGCATTCTTCGATGTAGCGCTGACTTCCTGCCATACGGGCAAGGCTTGCTTTGCGCTCAGGATCTTTTACTGCAATCACGCTATACGCCTGCACATTGCTGGAGCTGGACGCCATCTGCCCTGCTGCTACAATGGCTTCTAATTGTTCGTCGGTTACCGCATCTGGCTTGTAGCTGCGGATCGAGCGGTGATTCATTAATAAACGGATTGTATCATTCATCCGGTAGTCACTCCTGTCTGCATGTGGTTCTCTACTAATGTTTCATAAGTATATTACCTTATTAACACAATAGAAGCCAAATCACGCAGGGGATGGAGTGTTTGATGATGTGCACGATCAACAATAGATTCATTTTTAATTAGATATTGGATACCCCTATCGTGTATTCATACAGCACTGCACCGTCTGTAAACGTATCCGTTATTCGTCTATCTAGTATGGCAATCAGACCTGCTCGCGTTGCAGTTTAATTCGCTGTAGGCGCAGGGAATTAAGCACGACAGATACGGAGCTAAATGCCATTGCGGCTCCCGCTAGCCATGGGGCGAGTAAGCCGATGGCTGCGATGGGGATGCCGATGACGTTATAGGCGAGTGCCCAGAATAGATTCTGACGGATATTGCGGATGGTGCGGCGGCTGATCATGATCGCATCAGCGATGCCGTCAAGATCGCCGCGCATCAGGGTGATGTCGGCGGCTTCCATCGCGACATCGGTTCCGGTGCCGATAGCGATGCCGGTATTCGCAGTAGCGAGTGCAGGAGCGTCATTGATGCCATCGCCTACCATTGCTACGATGCGCCCTTCGTCTTGCAGGTGCTTGATCGCGGCGGCTTTGCCTTCAGGCAGCACACCTGCCAGCACCTGCTTGATGCCAGTCTGTGCGGCGATTGCTTGCGCTGTGCGTTCATTATCGCCAGTGATCATAATAACGTGCAGTCCCATTTGCTGTAGCCGCTCGATGGCTCTGGCAGATGTGTCCTTGACGGTATCGGCAACGGCAATCCAGCCTGCATAGCGATCATTTACAGCGGTGAGCATTACCGTTTTCCCCTGCTGTTCCAGCTCTTGAATCGCAGCCTCCAGCGTATCTGTAGCTATCCCTGCCTCCTGCATCAGCAGGCGTGTTCCGATACGAATCGTATGCTGCCCACTGATAGCGGTGATACCCTTGCCCGGTATATTGTCAAACGATTGAAGCGGCGCGGGTGTCACCTGTTGCTCCTGTAAGCCCTGCACAATCGCACGCGCCAGTGGATGCTCGGATGCACCTTCTGCTCCAGCTACAAGTGCCAGCCATGCTGCCTCTGGCAATACATTTGGCTCTGCATACCAGTCGGTTAATATCGGCTCACCTCGTGTGATCGTACCGGTCTTATCCAGTACAACCGTATCGATGCGGTGCGCCGTCTCCAGATGCTCACCGCCCTTGAACAGAATGCCATATTCGGCAGCTCTACCTGAACCTGCCATGATCGAGGTTGGCGTTGCCAGACCGAGTGCACACGGACAGGCGATCACCAGCACAGCGATTGCCTTTTCCAATGCTCCACTGAATTGTCCCGGCTCCACGCCAAAGTAAAAGATCACAAACGTTAGCAGCGCAATGCCGATCACGATCGGTACGAATATACCAGAGATGACATCTGCCATGCGCTGAATGGGTGCCTTGGACACCTGAGCCTGCTCCACGACCTGAATAATTTGCGCCAGAGCGGTATGCTTGCCGATTCGCTCAGCGCGAAAGCGTAGTCGTCCATTCTGGTTAATCGTCGCTCCGATCACACGATCTCCGTTCGTTTTATCTACCGGCAGACTCTCGCCTGTCAGCATCGACTCATCGACCGAGGAGCGTCCCTCCAGTACGATACCATCGACAGGAATCTTCTCACCGGGCTTCACGATCACGATATCGCCGACGCGTACCTCCTCAGCTGCAATCTGCACCTCCTGTCCATCCCGCTCGACAAGTGCATGCTGAGCGCGCAGATTCATCAGACTGCGAATCGCTGACGAGGAACGACTTTTCGCACGATGCTCCAGCCATTTGCCCAGCAGAATCAGCGTAATCAGCATACTGCTCACTTCAAAATACAGGGCAGCCTGAAAGCCTGGCTCGATCCACTCACGAATCATCAGGAATACGCTGTAAAAATAAGCTGCCGATGTCCCCAGCACAACGAGCACGTCCATATTCGCACTACCGCCACGAAGTGCCTTATACGCACCACGGTAAAATTGCCAGCCGATCACAAGCTGTACCGGCGTGGCGAGTAGCCATTGCACCCACGGAATCATCAGTACATGCGGCATATAGATCCATGATGTGAAGCTAAAATGCGCGACCATCGTCCACAACAGTGGTAACGATAATATCAGCGAAATGACCAGCTGTAAGCCGCGCTGATGCTGCAATTGATGGCGGCGTTCCTCCGCTCCCTCCTGCTCCTGAACCGTCGCCTTATAACCAAGACGTGCTACTTTATCCGTAATATCCTGCACACTGACTGCACCTGCATCAAAGCTCACCCGTGCCGTTTCCAGCATCAGATTCACCTGTGCCTCGGATATGCCCTTCATTCGGTTCAGCCCTTTTTCGATGCGAGCAGAGCAAGCCGCACACGTCATACCAGAAATGTCCAGATACACCGTCTCATGCAGCACCGAGTAGCCAAGCTTCCCGATTTTTTGCTCAATCTCGTCTGCCTGTAGCTGCTTCGGATTATACGTGACCAGTGCATTTTCCATTGCCAGATTCACATTTGCTTCGGCCACGCCGTCCATACGACGCAGCCCCTTTTCAATCCGTGTCGCACAGGCAGCGCAGGTCATGCCGCCGATTTGCAGCTTTAATTGCTGAAGCTCGGCAGAAGAAGGAGCCGCTGCTTCGGACGGGCTGCCCGGAGCGGGAGTCGTTGTATTCGATTCAGGCTCATGCTGAGTCATGGGTATACCTCCTTTGATATAAATGATGTTATAAAAGAAATACATTGTACCTGAACATCGATCATTTCTAATAACGGATAGATAAGCGTATATCTTATATGTGCGCCGGTTTTTGTTTGCGTCTTATGTTCTATACTGCTTACGAAGTGTTCCATGTGCCTCTCATTGGATAGATTCACATGCCTATAGCTGTAAAGCTCCAATAAAGGCTTGCAATTCACCATACCATTACACCACTACCGCCTATCCTCACCTGTGTAGATATCCTTTTGTGAAAGGAAAATAGAAAATGACTCGTCGTCTTTATATGCCACCTTCGCTTTATCCTCATTCATATACAGGAGGGGGGTATATGTTATCCCTGAAAAAACCTGATTCTACACTCCAGAGCATTCTTACGAATCAGGCTTTTCAGCTATATTCTATTCACTGCGATAACTATTCACAGTGTTAACTTCTTGTCACTACGCTAACTAACTGGACTTATATCATCTAACTGTGTCTATATTAATGGTTCAGCTTTTGCTTCAATAATACCGCCAATTCGTACCAGTGACGTCCATCCAGTCGATTGTCGATCTCTTCCTGCTCCATACCGAGCCAGTATTCACCTTCCAGCAGCTCGAACATAAGATAATGGGTCACCCACTGGCATAATGGATGCTGCGCTACCGTCTGCATCGGCTCATAGCTATCATCCCAGTTATAGTTCTGAACGACAGCGTGCAGCACAGCGGCCGTCTGGATATGGCGAATGACCTCACAGGCAGCTTCTACCGATTCCTCGTATATGACCTGATCCACAATCGCCTGCTCTTCATCGGTTAATTGTAGTCGAATCGCGCCCGGTGTATTGCCAAGCAGCTCGGCAGCCGTAATATCACCACGCCGATGCGCTTCATACCATGCAGTATGTGGCAAGCCTTGCGCATGATCAAGCTCTGCTCCTGCTTCGACCAGTAGCTGTAAGCCTGCATATTGCTTGAACTTGACTGACTTGAATAGCGCGGTTTCACCCAGCTTATCCTTCGCCTCCAGATCAGCACCATGCTCGATTAGCATGGCAAGCTGGTCTACAGGTCGCTTGTTCGTAATGCATAGCATGAGCGGTGTGCGTCCCCGTTCATCCCGCTCGTTCACATCGGATTGCTGAAGGGCAAGCTGCAATTGCTCCAGCGTGCCACTTCGGCATAATTCTTTCCAGTTCATGACGTGCACTCCTTCGTTCCTCAGCGATAGTGTGATATGAAGCCAGTGCCGTTTAGTTGTCGCTATTTCTAAGCTACCTGTTTATCTGCTGATCTGTGATACTCAGGCACCAGCAGAGATCACATCATAGCCCTGTTCCTCAATCGCTTCGGTCAGCTTGACCACGTCCAGCTTGGATTCATCGTAGCTGATATCAACCGATTTGCCTTCCAGATTGACTTTACCGCTTGCACCAATCTCCGCCAGTGCGCCTTCAACTGCTTGTACGCAATGCTGACAGGACATACCTTCTACTTCTAATTTTACCTGTGCCATCGTAATAGCCTCCTTGATATCGTTTAGTGTACTCGTCTGCACAAATGACATAGCGATGCTTCATCTGCAAAGGAAAAACGTTTTATTTTAATTTATTTCAACAGCTTATTGATCGTAACCAGTAGCTCATCAATGACTTCATGCTCACCGGATTCGATCCGTTCCACCACACAGCTTTTCATATGACCCTCTAGCAACAATCGACCAACCGAGTTCAGTGCCGATTGAGCGGCGGCGATCTGATTTAACACATCATCACAATACGTGTCCTTCTCGATCATGCCCTTAATACCTCGAATCTGACCTTCCACCCGATTCAATCGACGTACCAGATTGTGCTTCATTTCTTCCGAGTGGTGACTCTGGCGACCGGAATGATCGCCGGCTGCACAAGCGTCTACATCGTTCGTATTCGGTAGATCCGTCGCGACCATTTCCTGCTCACTGGCGTTCATCTTTTCCATTGCGCGTCTCCCTTCACGTCTGCTCCTAGCAGTCTGAGCTTAACCGGACAACCCAAAAAGCAAATCGTTATACATCCATCCTAACATACCCCCATAGGGTATGCAAGCGAGCGATATACTAGATTTGCTAGAGCCGTGCTATGCCTTATATAATTACCTATCAAATATTTCTAAAACTATGCTTCATCCTCCATTTGTAAACGCATTTATGCTACACTTGGAGTGACTCTGGATAAAGTAGCCTGTGCTCTTCTAGCACTGGTACTAACAACTGTAAAAGCTACTTTATCAGCATATACAGAAGCGATCGTTCACTTCTGTAATCGGTTAAACAGGTTCTCGATCATCGTTCAGCGTGCTGGAGCCAGCCACGGATTCGGTAGCTTGCTGTTGCGACTCGTCTGCTTCCGGATCGGATATCCCCAGATGCCCCATCACACGTTCAACAAGCTGAGGTGGGTCAACCGGCTTGGTCAAAAAGTCGATCGCACCGCCGCGAACCCCCTTCCTCACCATCTCCGGTCGCGAATCGCCGGAGAGCAGCAATACCGGAATATCACGCGTCGCCTCGGTACGTTTGAGCTGATCCAGCACATCCAGCCCGTCTCGATCCGGCAGATTGATATCTAAAATAATCAGATCATACCCGGTAATACGTGAAGGAATGCGGAAAAACTCGATCGCATCCTCATACGATTCGACCACTACATTTTCAGGCTCCAATAACTGCTTGACCAGCATCACAAACGGGCTGCTATCATCAACAATACCAATCTTTTTCATCTACCGCTTCACATCCTTATTCATGATTAAAGGGAGGCTTCCCATGTCCAAAGCAGAACGTTATCGGCAGATTATCGAGCAGACCCGAGTCCGCTTTCTACAAGATGCCACGATCAAATTGCAGGATATACACGCAGGCTTGACGAGCTACAATGGGCTGGAGGAGCCAGATGCGGACGCAGGTCTGGCGCTCGCGAATCAGATTCATCGCCATGTGCATGCGATCAAAGGACTTGCACTTACCCTGTCGTACGCTGAGATTGATGAGCTATGTGGTGATATGATTAACTACATTTTAAACGATCCAGCTAGAATATGGAAACGGGAGCATGTCGATCGTCTACAACAGCAGGTGAACCAGCTCCAACAGCTGATTGACGATGCTAGGGCCAGCTCCAGCATCACGTAAGTCGATAGCCCCTTCGCGTCCACCGGAATCTCCACGTTATATCTTTCTACCGGGTTGGTCTGTTCTCCTTTTCCTGATACAATAGATCAGGTTGTACGCGCGAATTTACGGAGAAAGGGGCTCTTTTCGTTGGCACAATTGTTTTTTAAATACGGAGCCATGAATAGCGGCAAATCGATTGAGATTCTTAAAGTCGCCCATAATTACGAGGAACAAAACAAGCATGTTCTGATCTTCACGTCTGCACTGGATACACGAGACGAGATCGGCTATGTCTCCTCCCGTATCGGTGTGCGTCGTCAGGCGATTGCCATTCATGAGGATACAGATATTTTTGATATCGTTAAAAAGGTTACACCCAAGCCATCCTGCGTGCTGATTGATGAATGTCAGTTTTTGAAAAAGGATATGGTATTGCAGCTCGTTGATATCGTGGATAAGCTGAATATCCCGGTGATGGGCTTCGGACTCAAAAATGACTTCCAAAACCAGCTATTCGAGGGCAGTCAGTATATGCTGCTGTACGCGGATAAGATTGAGGAAATGAAGACGATCTGCTGGTTCTGCGAACGCAAAGCGACGATGAATATGCGGATGCTGGATGGGCATCCCGTCTATACAGGCGAGCAGATTCAGATCGGCGGTAATGAAAGCTATTATCCCGTCTGTCGCAAATGCTACAATAATCCACCTATTGCATAATGGAGCGAGTAGGTCGAATTGCTCGTTTCATGTTCTGGCAAGTGCATGGCGACGATCTAAATGGGGATATGCAGCCCCTGCAGCCCCTGCAGCTGCCGTACTCTATGTATCCAGTAGCTGTCTAATTCTGTAACGGGATTAGGCAGCTTTTTTGCTTATTGATTAACTCTATCAAAATCAAAAAACAGCCACATTCGATGCGTAGATCGACCGATGTGGCTGTTCGCTTGATGATTATTCTACTATGCTACCACGTAGCTGTAGCTGATGAGCTTAGTTTACGCGCTCTACCTTTGGCTCCTCTTGTGGGCCTTTCGTATCCAGCTCGAATTCTTTACGTGTTTTAACATCCACGATATTCAGGTTGATTTCTACGACTTCCAGGCCTGTCATGCGGTTTACCGCTTCGGTTACCTTTTTGATCAGCTCGTTGAAGATCGTAGGGATGCTTTTGCCGTATTCAACAGTTGCGACCAGATCGAGGGCAACCTGCTTTTCGCCTACTTCTACATCCACGCCACGAATAACGTTTTCGGCGTTGCTGAAACGACCTGCCAGATTACTGAAGAAGCCACCTTCCAGAGACAGGATACCCTGTACCTCATTTGCCGCCAATGCCGCGATCTTCTGAATAACCTGATCTTCAAAAGTCAGGGAGTTTTTGCGCACCTGTGTTCCTTGTACTTGAGTCTCGATTGTGTCCAGTCTGGTTTCTGCCATGTTCAGTCATCCTTTCTGTGTTCCATTCGTTTTTGCGCTACTATGCGTTGATAGTAGCAAGTGGTAAGACCTTATCGACGTTGTTACCATTCAGGCGAGGCAAGCACGGTATTCACGGTTGCCCCGTATGATTTGCAATATGCAATTTATAGTAAAAGGATTCGCCCGGCATACACCGGAGTACGATAATCCTGAATACCTGTATCTCGATTTTTATGATCATTAACTACTTTATGGGCTATAGGCTATCTGGTAAAAAACTGAACCCACTTCTGCACATTCAGTGCGCCATCCTGCCATTTACCGATCAGATAACCAACCAGCATACAGGCGACGATCAGCAGCGTATAGCCAAAACCAATCGTGATCCATAGAATACCAACAATTAATCCCAGCAATGTCCACAGTATCCGTCTACGGTACGGCAACAATAATTCCATCATATCCAATGCAGACTCCCTCCTTTAAATGACGCGGGGTACATTTTTGTTTTTGCTTGGCGTTTCTTCCTGACGCTCATCTACACGAACCTCGACACGTACACGCTCGATTTGCAGTAGCTGCTTCAGCTGATGTTCCACGTGAAGCTGTAGCTCACTGGCAGCATCGACCACATTACTTGTCGGAATCAATCCGCCGCGAATGCTCGTGTATACGGATCGGTTACTCTTTTTGAGTCGTGTGTAGATCTGAGGCTGCTTGAGTACATTCTTTTCCTGTACGGCATGGAAAATCGTCTGCTCAATCATATTTTGCGTCAGGCGAATATTACCGACTGGAGTCGTAATATACAGCGCCCGTGTCTTCGGACGAGCCAGCAGTCCGATCAAAAACAATAGCGCAAACAATACAAAGAATACGAGTGCCACAATCGCGACCGTCTGCACTGCCCATAGCTGTGCTTGCAAATAATTGTCGACCATCGTTGAGAAGTTACCCAGTGGATATACGATTGCGCCAAATACTGCCATCGCAGCCATCCCCACCAGTCCGATGAGTAAAAAAGATAAACGTGTCAGCCTGTTCATGCCATCTCTCCTTCACTTGTGAGCAGTCCGTGCGTGCAGCCTTCTCATGCATAAAAGTGAGAATCGCAATCGCTACGGGTGTGTTTTCAAGCTGTTAACATTATGTTGACATGTGTTGGTTAAAAGCTGCGGCATCATATCCAGACGTGCAAGCTGTCATGTTACATGGCATGCCTGTACACCGTATCGTTTAGCATCTTTAGTCCATTTAGGTGCATAGATTGACCTAATGATACGCCGCAATGCAAAGGTTACAAAATTGTTAATTAGAAGTTAGATGAAATATTGCACATTTTTTTGGCGGCCAGCCCATCTTTCCTACTTCAAAGAACCTTATCATCATCCAGAAGGCGTTCCTCCCGTTGATCCTCTACGCGTCATTGCTCAAGGATAATGAGAAGAATGCGGAGTATTGCATCATGCCTGCACATCCGTATGAGCACAAAAGACTTATACACAATCGCATATACGCCTTATATCTCGTACCCAATTGGTTTGTGCCAGCTTCAAACCTGTTATTAACATAACCAGCCTTTTCGATAGTTGAATCACTTATTTATATTACTAAATTGTAAATTATGTTAACGAAAAGGGATGAATTATGTAAATCTTAACGGCACAGTTTAGATAATAAAAAGGACTTCTAACTGATCAGCCAAAGCCGATTACGTTAGAAGTCCCTTTGTAACGATGATGTCTATAGTCGCCATAGTTGGATGAATACCGATTTAAAATATTCGTCTAACAACAATCTGATGTCAATTTCTGCATCATCTTATTTTCATTGTATACATTAACTGTTGTATACAGAGAGCGATCACATCGGAACACGATCTACACGAATACACTTTAAGCTTCGGGCTTCACATAGCCAACCGATGCCAGCAAGCTACTGGTTAATTGTTCCAGATGTTCATATGGTGATAAGGGCTGCTCATCCAGAATCGGCAGCATTGGATACGACTTGGCTGCATTGCTCGAAAAGACGATGCTACCTGTCATTTGCAGGAGTGCCAGATCGAGCGATTGAAAATGAAAGATTCCCTGCGCTTTCCCCTGCTCTAGATAATGACGCAACAAGCTCCATGCTGGCAGCGTATAGCGCTGAATGATAGCGATCCGCTCCGATCGCAGTGCAAATTCCTGATGTAAAATAAGCGAAATCTCCGGGTCCTGCTGCCATAGCGCAAATAGACGAGCCACGAGTCGCTCCAGTCCCGTTACCGGATCAAGCCCTTCCTGCCGCAACGCATCTGAAAATGATCTGCCCAGCATAAACTCATCCAGCATCGCTTCAAACAGCTGCTCCTTGCCGCCATAATAATACGAGACAAGCGATATATTCGCATCTGCTTCGCGGCATATCTCGCGCACCGTTGTCACGTCAAAGCCGCGAGCAGCTGCCAGCTTGCGTGTAGCCTTTAAAATACGCAGTTTGACGTGCTCTTCATCCTTAGTCACAGAAGTCACTTCCCTATATCCCATTCATTCCATTTGTCTCCGTACACCTATATTACAGTACATATCACGATAGCTATTACGATTCCGTGATCACTACGGGAGCTGGAGTCGGAATGCGATCCTGCTGCCGTGAGGTAGCGATCACGATAATGATCAGCGCTACGATCATTATGATCACCAGCGCTAGCGCATCCTTCGCTGTACCCGTTCCTCCGAACAGTATATTCATCAAGCCCTGTACCGCATACGTAGCCGGGAAAATCTCACCCAGACCCTGATAAAATGCTGGCAATAGCTCACGCGGCATCATCGCTCCCGACGAGACAAGCTGTGCCGATAGGATCAAAATGTTAAACAGCATGCCTGCCATACCAAATACAAACAGGAACATTTGAGATACGAACATAAAAGTCAGCAGGAACAATGCTTGAAAGCCCCATAGCGCAAAGAAGCCATGGCCAAGCTGTCCACCCAGCAATGCAACAAGCGAGGTGCCGACCAGCGATACGACAACAGATGCGCCTGCTGTCACAAGCAGACGGACTGCCATCCGCTGCCAGCGACCAAAGCGCGTAGCGAGCGCACGCGACGAAACTTCAAAGTTCTGTCCCATGATCATCGCGCCGACATACGAGGCAAGGATCATCATCATCGGCACCATCTGGTTGTTCATGCCCTGTACCGGATTGACCGATTCAATATTGGATACGACGCGTTGTGATAGCGCCGTCGCCATGCTCTGCGTCTGCTGTGCGGACATCTGCGAAGAGCTGCCCAGTACGCTTTGTAGTCCATTTTCAATAGCGACCTTGTTGACGCTGGCCGTAATACCGTCAGCGATGCCAGTCATCATATTTTTGATCATGACCGGATTCGATTCATTCACCAGATAATGTAGTTGGGCTGGATTCGTCGAGGTGATCGTCGCTCCAAAATCAGCCGGAATTTCCACGATCATCTGAATATCACGAGCCTGGAGCTGCTGCTGTGCCTGCTCCATCGTCAGCCCCATCTTGAGCTGTACGGGCAGCTTGCCATTCAGGCCGCTCACTACCTGCTCTCCGAATGTCTGATCTTCGTTGACCACCGCCACACTTAACTGATTCAAACGATCTGTAATTCCATGATACCCTGTCATCCAGACGACCGCAAAAATCAACTGAAATAAAATCGCTGTAATGATTCCGACACGAGTGGTCGGTAGCTTGAGAAATGCTCCAAAAATAGGTTTCATACCGTCTCCTTTGTCTGCTCTTTTTCTATGTTCAACCGTTGTTCATACTACCCCTTTGTCATTTCAAACAATCGTTTTAAACATTTGTTTTATAACTATAAAAGCTGTAAGCGTATACTGTCAAAGTTAAAATTTGAACAATTTTTAGACCTAACCGAAAATAGGCAAAAAGGGCGTATATCATTACCTGCTATCGGAATGATATACGCCCTTTACCTTATATCAAGTGCTCTACAACATCGGTTGTAGAGGATTGTATGGCTACACTTAGTTAATCCTCAGTTGTAGACGATCCTACGACTATACTTAGTTAATCCATTGTACGACTTGCTCAGTGGTACGTCTTTCTTTCGGACGCAGCTCTTTATCAGTACGATAACCGAAAGCGACCATCACGCTCACGCCGAATTCGCCATCATCCATCAAGCCTTCTTCTTTGAGCAGCTTCTCTACATTGTCCAGCTGGAAGCCTTCGATTGGGCAAGAATCGATACCGATCTCTGCCGCTGCTGTCATCATATTGCCAAGAGCGATATACGTCTGCTTGGAAGCCCAGTCAAACAAAGCGCGCTCATTTTCCAAAATTTTCAGATCGTTCTCCTGGAATTCACGATAGCGTCCCAGCACCTGATTGAATAATTCTTCTGGCATTTTTTTCACTTCAAGCATTTGCTCGCGTAAGTACGGGGAATCATAACGTACGTTTTTGCGTGCAAGCATAATCACAAAGTGACTTGCTGTTGGCAATTGTCCCTGTGCACCCCATGTAATCTGACGAAGCTTGCTGCGCAGCTCTTCATTTTGCACAACGAGGAATTTCCATGGCTCTGAACCGACCGAGCTTGGTGACAGACGTCCGGTTTCCAAAATAAATGCAAAATCGTCCTCCGAAATTTTACGCTCTGGATCGAAAGCCTTTGTTGCATGTCTAAAATGGTATGCGTCTAGAATCTGTTGCTTTCTTTGCTCTTTATCCATGTATGGTTCCTCCGATAATCTATATATTAATAACATGTTTACTTTTAGTAACAATGAAAGTATAGATTGTATTCAATGGACTGTCAACTAACGCTTATGGATATATTTCACTATTCAAGGTAGACCGCACCAAAAAAGCTCCTACCGTTATTGCGGTTGTAGGAGCTTTTGGAACGGGTGATGATACGGTATTCAGTTCGGAAGGATAATCGTGTAGGTACCTGGAGCTTTGACCTGGAAATGGAGTCCATGTGG
Source organism: Paenibacillus hunanensis (assembly GCF_014645615.1). Taxonomy (GTDB): domain Bacteria; phylum Bacillota; class Bacilli; order Paenibacillales; family Paenibacillaceae; genus Saccharibacillus; species Saccharibacillus hunanensis. Next base: position 307,676 of record NZ_BMMB01000005.1, read on the forward strand.
GTAGGTGGAATTATAATTCGTTAGTGAGGCGTTTACATATTGCTGTTGTCCATCTTCGCTTTGCCATTGGACTTTAAGCTGTTGGAGCTGCTCTGTAGTTAATGACGTATTTTCGATAGGTAGGGTGACATACAATGTACCCGCACCGTTTTCCACATTAACCTTCATGGAGGTGGATTGTGCCCCTACTGGTTTTTGTATCGTCTGGTCGGTATGCAACTGTACATTCATATCCTGCTGGGTCGATGCCTTCAGCGTTTCGGCTGGGATAAACAGGTCACCGTATAGCGCTTTGATGACCAGGCCGTAGTCTGAATTGGCTAGCATCTCTCCACCCGCTTTTGTCACTGTAAAATACAGATCAGCTACCTCGACAGGCTTAGCAGGAGGCATAAGGTATACACCTATCTCCCCCCCGTCTTTACGCAGCATATCGACCGTCAGAGCAGATTCCTTTGGGCCGATGACGAGCTTGTCGCCCAGCCATTGATCGTTTTTTACCTGACGCTCTATAGCAAGAGTTACGGGGCGCTTACCACCAGGCTGATTGCTCACCATCTGTCCTGTGGGGTAACTCGTAATGGCAGTGGCTGCGGGATCAGGTAACACCTCTACCGGTACAGCTTCGCCTGTTGGAACATTGATCAGATCTGAAGAAGTCTCATTCCCACTAGCTTGATTGACAAGTGACGATGCGGTAACCGATGCAGATGCAGTATTCACAGATGATGCATTGGCTGTGTCACCCTGTAGCGGCTCGGATAACACGACAATAGAGACCGCACTTATCCCACAGAGCAGCACGATTCCTGCTCCGGTTACACCTATGGTATGGGTGTGTACGAAACGACGAGTAGCTTTCAACAAATCCTGTAATTTCATATCCCAATTCTCCTTAATGTTCTGACTAATGCGTCGTTAAGCCTCTATAAGTCGCTACTTTTCATTAGCCTGTATAGTCAGGAAAACGCAAGCCTTTACGACAGCCTCGATATCTATGGGCTCCTATGATGCAATAAACCAGCTTTTGAAGACGAATAAATGAAACTTCATCCTTACACTTTCCTCTCGCCAGTCTTTACATTCATAAGCTCATATTCGTGAAGTAATATTTATAATTTACAGTTGAGGATTTTTCAAAAGCGTAGCAAATGTTTACAGAATAGGGCGATTCGCCCTTGCTATATGCCGATTATAAAACATTTTAATTAGTAATAGTTGAAAATTGGAATAAATAGGACATTATTCCCATAACCTATTTTTTAGGATATCATTCTATTATTTATACGCACTATTTATACATAAGGTTGATCATCTTTGAAGAATTTGTAAAAATAGTTTTGAGCCTTTTGTTGAAGGGTAAAGACAGAAGGAACTCTCTTTGAGGAGGTACTACTTATGGGATTTATGGAAAATTGGAAAGCACTTCAGAAGTATTCTGCCAAATCGGCGGAGCGGTTTTTAACCATCTATCTGAACACTGAACCAACTGCCAGCACCCAGCCGGAATGGAAAATACGCCTCAAGAACGGTTTTAAAAAGCTAGCCGAGTATACCGAGGCTGGCGAGGAAAAACGCTATCTCGATATGCTGCTCGACATGCAAGCGAAGGTAGAAGAACGCATCGAAAACAGTCGCACGGAGATGAAAAAGGGTCTGATCATCGTTACCGATTCGTCCGGTGGATTATTCTTCTGCGAGAAGGTGCAGACCGGTGTGCCCAATGCTTTTTATTTTGAAGCGGAGCCGCATCTGGAAGAACTGGAAGCGATCATGTCACGTTGCCCGGCAGCCGGAATTGTACAGCTAAGTAATGACACCGTTACGATCATCGACAGCCTGCTCTGCGAGATTCATGGCGAGCATTATTATGAATGGGATCTCGTTAATGATGAATGGCGCGAACGCTCCAGTCAGAATACAAGTGATCTCAAATCCGCTGTGAACAAGCAGCGCGAAAATTATCCTGAGCAATGGGATGTTATCCGTCCACGCTGGATCAAGCGTCTGGTACCTATTATCGAAAATATGGCAAAGGAAAAGCAGTGGGAGGAAATTATTCTAAGCGGCGAAAAGCAAATCGCTTCTCAGGTGAAGGAAGCACTAAATACACGTATTTCCGTCCATGTCGTACCGAAAAACTTGAGTAATATGAAGCCGAAGGATGTGCTTCAGGAGGCATACACTGTCCTGCAAGCATAAATCCGCATGAAGGCTCTTGAATTCATTACCTTGCAGGACGGAATTAGTGGAAGTCCATGCTGGTAATGACCATTGTCCCTACACCATGAAAGTAACAGCTCTCCGCTGAATCGAATTAAGCTTCGATTCGGCAGGAGGGCTTTTTTTGGATCGATGGATACCGCTCTATGGTGGAACATGTACCATACTCATATCCCAGCTTGGATACCGATAAAACAAACAAAGTGATGGGATGTTCCAGAACACTTGTTCCTGTATAATTATTTGTGTTATGCTACATCTAACAGTAACATAGTGAGTAAGGAGCAGACCTACACGAAGCCATTATACATATAACTTGATCGATACCCGTCATGACATGATCCACGTCTGCGCCGACTATTACACACAATTCTGTTGCAGGATACAGCGACAGGCAAGTGCACACTTCAGAGAATATACATCGATCACATCTCATTACGTTAGGAGGGATATGATGAACATCCAGGTCACTGTCAAAAGTCCATCGCGCCGCCGCAGTAGCTTGATGAATCAGACGACCACACTGGCAGGAGAACCCGCAACATTACAGGAGCTGCTCACGATGCTTGTACAGTCCAGTGTGAACGCATTTATCGAACGGCAAAATACGGGCAATATACTGCCGTATCTGACCGAGCAGGAGGTACAGCAGAGTGCGGAGACAGGTAAAGTTGGCTTTGGGCGTGTAGAGGATACACGCAAGCCGGATGAGCAAAAAGCGATTGATGCGGCACTGCTCGCATTCCAGGATGGACTGTATCGCGTATTTTTACGCGACGAGGAGCTGACCGAGCTGAATGCTCCCTTATCGCTACAGGAGAACGATACACTGGTGCTTATTCGGCTAACGATGCTGGCTGGACGACTATGGTAGACCATGAACGATAGGTGAGGAATATGCTATGAACCGAAGACAACGACAGAAAATTGTGCCATCGACCTGGTTGATTGTTCATCGACAGACGGCACAGCAAGCATACTACTGCATTTATATGCTTGATTGGAAGCGCAGAGCCTGCTTTAGCTGGGAGGAATGGACGAGCATATCGGAGCTGATGCAATTCCGCGTTCCTGTGCGTAGCAAGATTGGCGGACATCGCTATACTTCACAACCCTGTGCCAAAATTGCTAAAAAGGCGATCTGGCTTCATGTGGATGAACAGCAGTATGAGCAGCTAGAACAATTATTTTATCGACCGATTTCCCATAAGCAATGGGCGAACTGGCTACAGTGACTTTTCTATAAAGGTATCCCCACGCATCACTACAACCATCAAGTGAATCCGAGAGGAGCATTCCAATGGCAAGAAGCTGGTATGAAATGACGGTAGAAGTGAAAGAAAGTTTTTACGAGATTAGTGATACATTACAAGGTGATGAGCAAAAGATCGCGGAGCTGTGCATAAAGCTCATGCAAACGGTGTATGTAGCTAATAGTGAGGCATACGAGCCGCTATGCAAGAAGCTGGATGAATTAGCAGGTGGAGATGACGCACGCTTGTTTGATCCCCTTTTAACTGTAGCTGAGCGTCTGGCTGGCGCGGAGATCACCCCTCCATTACAGTATGTGATCCAGCATGCTACCGAATATCCATATAGCATAGGGTATATGCGCAAACCATACCGCACACGTAATATCCAACTACATAAAGATCGAATCATTAGCAAAATCGGCTCCTTGCTGCGTCTGTATGGTGGCGGCTTTGATCTACATGAATATTTGCAGCAGCCGAATTATGAATGGCACAACATGCCTGACGAATTCGCGATTCCTGACCTGATCGCCTATGCGCTGGATGAAGGAGATACCACGGCACGTGGACTGCTGATGGATATTATTCATGGCGAGAATCAAGCAGTATTGCTCAAGCACTCTATGCTCAGAGGTATGCTGATGTCGCACCAGCAGGATTGCTACAAGACCGTTGCCGATCTGCTGGTTGCTGCACGTCTACAGGAGGGCTTGCGCCAGACGATTGCCGAGATGATGGACGAAGGCACGATCGAGTCGATGAATACGCTGCTGGGTACGATCATTGAGCATGATCTGATTCGTTATAGTGCTATCGTGCGTGCGCTGGATGTGTGGACAGGCATGAATCTGGAAGCCTCGCAGCAACGTGTAGCCCAGCAGGTGATCCAGTATGTATATGATGCGCTAAAGGACGATGCATTGCGTCAGGAATGGCTGACCAGCGAAAATGCCAACCAGATCTATATCAGTCTCTGGGCAACCGCAGTACACGAAGAACTGGATCTGCCTGCACGCATCCAGACCGTAATTGACTCCGATATTCGTTATCGCAAGCTGGTGGCGCTGTATGTGCTGGCGAACAGTCAGTATGATGAGCTACGATTCACGATTGCGCGCAAGCTACTGCATGAGCAGGAGCTGAATCCCGCTACCGATCCAGAGCTTGTGTATAGCGTGATGGTCAATTATGTGTACGGCTGTGAATTTGTCTGGGAGTACATTGATGATGCATTCAACTCCGAAAGAGTGATGAAAATTCGCCGCACACCAGCTTTAGAGGATCAGGCAGAGCGTGAGCGCGACTTTGCTCGTATTCGTACGCTATTACAAATGATGCCATCCAATGAGCTGTCTGGAACATCGGATACACTCACCTTCTCAAGCTACCATTTACACACCGATCTGCTGATGAACAAGTTGCTCTATCTGGCAAGCTATGAGCCTGATCCGGTGCGTATCTCGCAGATACTGGATATGAAGGATCGGATGTCTCCTGATCTGCGCGGTCAGATTCTGGAGTATGTCATCAAGGATGGCGAAGACCCGGCACAGCGCCGTTTTGCACTGGATGCACTAAGCGACAAAAGTATGAGCAACCGTGAAAAAGCAGTGCGCTGCGCGACTAACTTCACACTGAACGACGAGGAAATTCAGCGTTTTGAGGATTTATTCCGTCTGAAAACAGGCTCGCTGCGTCAGGGCGGCATCCGTATGCTGTTATCGCAGCCAGAGGAACGTCTGGAACCGGTAATTCCGCGTCTATTAAGCAGCAAAAATGAACTGCAACGTCTGGCTGGATTGGAGCTGTTGAATGAGCTGCAAGGAAAATCATCCAGACAGGAGCAATTTGCACGGCTGGTTCAAGCGGCAGCATCGTTAACCGAGCCAACTGCGAAGGAGCAGGTATTGCTGGATAAGCTTCAGGGTGAGCAGGAGGAATATACAGCTAGCAATGGTTTTGGACTGTATGATCCTAAGCAACCAGAGCCGTTTCTGAATCAGCCAGTAGATATCGGCAACTTTCATACGAAGAGCGATGTATTTACGATGAAGCCAGAGCGAATCAAGCAGATTTTCCAGGAATTGAACGATCTCGTCTATGAGCATCGAGATGTGGAATATGAGGTTAACTACTCCAATAGTTTTAAATATGAATTAATACTCGGTAATTCACTACAGGCACAAACATCCTTACCTCCATTTCAGCCTGTTCCAGAAACATATAACGAGCTGGATGACTTTCCAATGGCTGAGGTGTGGCGAAGTTATTTTAACAAGCTCAAGTTGACGCCAAATGAATTGCTACAACTGCAATTTCATATTCGTCTGGACAACTTGAAGGTTACAATTCATAATGTGAGCTACTTCTGGCACTATCGTCAGTATTTCCCGAACAATGAGAATCTGCTGTCTGGTTGGCGTGAAGAATATATCAAGTCGGTGTACCCGGTTGATCAGATTCTGGATATTCAGCAGGCAAGAGAAAAGATACAATATCGCAATCATATTCAAAGCTTACTGACTGCACTGGCAGCTGAGATGCTAGATCAGGAAGCCTATCATATTAGTAATCTGGCTATACATGAGCTCCTCCAATCTTTTCCGAAGGAACATTTGAAAAAGGAAGCCTTTGTTCTGAATCTGATGATCCATCCATGGGTTGGTACCTTGACTCAACATCGAGTAAACGACGAATCGTTCAAGGAGCGCTTCCGCACATTATACGAGATTGAGCAAATGAGCAATGAACTGGAGTATCTGCATGGCTCCAATACACTTGATGATTATGCGCGTGCGCATCAGATGGGTTTCATTAGCGATCAAACGATCTATCGGCTTGTAATGGAAGATTCTAAAAATCATCATCAATTTATGATGCATATGACGAGGAGGTATACCTCAACAAATGTGGTTGATCGCTTCCCGAATCTAGAACCGATACGCGACAATATCATTGTGCGTGTGCTGGATATTGAGCTCAAGCGTGGCGAGTTACCAACACCCGTATCACCGATTGCTGCTAATATCGGAAACTTTTATGGCATGAAGTACTTCGTCTCCATTTTGACCCATTTGCAAAAGGAAACATTTGTACGTGGCTATATGTATGGTGGAAACTTTACCAAAAAAGAAATGTTCAGCTTCCTGCTCAAAAACTGCTACCCACTTGAGGGTGAGGACGAGACATTACTGGCAGAACTATTGCAAAGCCAGCCCGTATCCGAGCGTCGCCTGCTGGAAGCGGCCATGTACGCACCACAGTGGTTAGAGATCGTAGCGAAATATCTAAACTGGAAAGGTCTGCGCAGTGCAGCATGGTACTTCCATGCTCATATTAACGAAACCTTCTCCGCTGAAAAGGAAACGATCGTCGCTCACTATTCGCCGATCACACCACAGCAGTTCAATGACGGCGCATTCGATCTGAACTGGTTCCTGCAAGCCTACGACGAGCTTGGGGCCGAGCGATTCGCCATCCTGTACGACTGTGCCAAATATATATCCGGTGGTGCGAATCATCGCCGCAGTCAGCTGTTCGCCGATGCGGTACTCGGTAAGCTAGAGCTGGAAAAAACACAAAAGCAAGTCGCCGATAAACGCACCAAGGATCAGCTGCTCGCTTACAGCCTGATTCCACTGGCGTCCGGTGAGGCACGCGATACCGATCTGCGTGAGCGGTATGAATTTATTCAATTATTCCTGAAGCAGAGCAAGGCATTCGGTGCACAGCGCCGTGCTAGTGAGAGCACTACAGCGGCGATTGCACTGGATAATCTGGCACGTAATGCAGGCTATGCCGATGTGACCCGTCTGACATGGGATCTGGAGGCACGCAAGCTGGACGAGCTGCTGTTCTATTTTAACGACTATGAGGTCGAGCCTGGCTTGCTCGTCCGTCTGGATATCGATAATGAAGGACAAACTAGCGTGCTCGCCTCCAAAGATGGCAAGCTGCTCAAATCCGTTCCTTCCCGATTGAATAAGGACGAGTATATCGTGAAGCTCAAAGAATTGAAGACCGATCTACGTGATCAATACAAGCGTGCTCGTCAGGAGCTGGAGCGCTCGATGATCAATGAAACTGCGTTCCGAGCAGAGGAAATCGTGAAGCTGCTGAACAATCCGGTGCTGGCACCATTGTTCAAGTCCCTCGTCTTCCGTAAAGTAGCAGACGGCAGTCTCGGTTACTTGTCCGAGGATGGAATGAGCCTGAACACTGCCTTTGCACCAGAGCCGACAACGTTGCAAGCAACAGATGAAGTGAATGTGGCACATCCTATTCATCTGTTCGAGAGTGGTCAATGGCAAGCATTCCAGCATGATGCATTGGAGCGTCAATTCTATGCCCAGCAAGCGGATCGTGCGGATCAGGTACGTCGTGAACCGTTCAAGCAGGTATTCCGTGAGCTGTATCTGCCGAATGCCGATGAGAAGGCAAGTGGCATCATTTCCCGTCGTTATGCCGGGCATCAGGTACAGCCGAGCAAGACGAGTGCGCTGCTACGTGGGCGTGGCTGGACAGTGAGCTATGAGGAAGGGCTACAAAAGGTAGATTACAAGCATAATCTGATCGCCAGCATCTATGCACTGGCTGACTGGTTCTCTCCTGCGGATACCGAAGCGCCTACGCTGGAGACGGTGCAGTTCCATGACCGCTCCACGTATAAGCCAATTCCGCTGGAGGATGTACCACCGATCGTATTCTCAGAGGTGATGCGTGATCTGGATCTGGTCGTGAGCGTCGCTCATGTCGGCGGCGTTGATCCAGAAGCCAGTCTGACAACCATCGAGCTACGCCGTGTGATCGTTGAAGAAACGACTCGTTTGTTAAAGCTGGATAATGTGAAGATCGATCGTAATCATGCAATGATTCAAGGTAAACTAGGCGAATACAATGTTCACCTTGGTAGTGCGATCGTGCACAAGCAAACCGTTGGAGCGATTCATATTGTGCCCGTTCATTCCCAGCACCGCGGTCGCCTGTTCCTGCCGTTTCTGGACGAGGATCCACGTACCGCAGAGATTGTGTCCAAAATTCTGCTACTGGCAGAGGATCAGAAGATCAAAGATCCGCAGATTTTGGAGCAGCTGCGGCAATAAGGAGACAAACCCATGAATCTCTATTGTCAGAGTGTATTTCAGCAGATGGATATGGCTATCGATTCGGTATTACAACTGATCGGCACCCTGCGAGAAGAGGATTTAGCATTTCGCCCTACGGCTAATAAAATGTCAGTGGGCGAGCTGCTTGCTCATCTGGCGGTGCTCTGCGAAGCCGACTATCGTATCGGAGCGGGCGCTTCGGAGGAAGAAATGGATCTTTTTTATGAGCAAAGTGAGCCCGCTATGAACCGCAAAGCACTTCAACACGCATTAACGATGCATTATGCTGCGCTCAAGCAAGGCATTGCTGGTTTGAGTGATGAAGAGCTGTTCATACGTACGACTGCATTCTGGGGCGGCAACCATTCACGATTTGAATGGTTGCTCGATACGCAGGCGCACTTCTACCATCATCGCGGACAGCTTCATGCGATGCTCGTTCATAGCTTGAAGCATGATCCAGGGGTTCGTTTGTTTGAATAGAATTCGTACCACCAACCTGCACCCTAACAAAACTCCAGCGACTGTCTGTAGATGACAATCGCTGGAGTTTTTTATTTATGGGCTATTTAGGTTGTTTATGTGCTATTTGCTTTTCATTCATATAAAGAAATCATACGTGTATACAGAGAGATTATAGGCTTGGCTACAATGCTGGGGACATAGATGATAGACATTACTATAGCCAGGCATCACAGCTCATACTCATTCCACACCATCACTGCGGCTCCGGTAGATACGGCGGTTTCCTGCAATATGCCCCGTGAGAACTCCGGATGGTAGCTGCCGGAATAATAAATATTTTGTTCAGCGACCGAAATCGCTGTGTTATAAAATAGATCACCTGCACTGATCATCACGCCGCCCAGAATAATCTGCTCCGGGTGAAGTACATTGATCAGATTCGCCAGCCCGATCCCGAGATAGGCTGCCGATTGGGCGAAAATCTCCCGTACATATTCATTGCCTGACTCCAGCGCCTGCACAATCGTGGCAAAATTAATCGCTTCTGGCTTGATCGCCAGACTCCCGCCGCCCCAGTGCTCCCGATTCATTTTACTGCGTGCGCGTACCTGCTGCTCCACCGCCTGTACCGAAGCAAAAGCTTCCAATGCCCCATAGTTCCCGGTGCCATGCAGACGTGGGCCATCCGTTTGAATAATCATTTGCCCGATCGAGCCTTCCATATCAACTGCACCGTGTACAATTTGTCCGTTCGATAGCATAGCAGAGCGCAGGCCTGTACCGACATGCACATACAGCATATGCCGAATATGCTCGCTGCGTACCATCCAGTGCTCCCCGATCAGCGCTGTGTTGGCGCCATTTTCTACGATAACTGGCAGGCTCGTTACTTCTTCCAGCCACTGACGTAGCGGCACATCATTCCAGCCCGAAGCTGCAAAATAAAGCGGGTTTAGAATGCGCCCCTGCTCCCGACTTAGCGGCCCAACCGCACCAACTCCCAGACCAAGCACATGGTCCGCAGGAATACGATGGCGCTCCAGCAACTCGCGTACCTTCTTACCGACATGCTGAGTCAGACGCTGTGGTGTCATCTGCTCATCCATATTCCAGCGCACCAGCTCCAGCGGTCTCATTTCCATATCGTATAAACCCAGCACCGAATAGATGCGAGAGATGTCCAAGCCAAATATATACCGATGTCCCGGATTAATCTGATACAAAATCGGTCTGCGTCCCCCGGTCGACTGCCCGAAGCCGGATTCCATAATCCAGCCTTCACGCGACAGCTCATCCAGCAACCGGGTCAGACTGCTACTCGTCAACTGGAATTGCTCCATGATCTCTGCCTTCGAAATATCTCGCTGCGCAGCAATGCGATCGTATACCGCTTTTTTGACGGACGGCATCCCTTTAAACTGTTTAGCCATATCGCCCCACCATTTCCTATAATTCTGATCGGAATTGTTTTAACTATTATATCCGCTTTTGAATGGGAATGCTATGGATTTATGTCATTTATTTAGTTGTTTACCAGCGTTATATTGGCTCCTCGGCATGCTTAGCTCCGCTATCGTTACTCTGGTCTGGATCGGTGGCATGAAGGAGACGATGGCTTTGCTGCATAATTTCAGCATGGGCAAAGTAGGTGTACACCCGATTCGGTTCATCCTTAAATATGACCTCGACATAAAAGCTAGGTAGCATAATGCCCCATATTCCCTGGATGGAAGCGATCTGCTCTGGCTTGTAATGCTTTTGCTGGATTAAATATGTATGTACACGCTCGGCAAACACTTGCTTTTGATACTGCACGGCGACAAATGGCGAAGCAGCACCGACGACGATCAGGATGGCTAATAGAGTGGTGAGTAGGCGACGGATAATCCAGCGAGGACGTGAGCTACGTGGATGGTGAGAGTTTGAGTCCGAGGTTGCGTGGTCGATAGCAGGTGAAGATGTAGTTGAATTGAATAATTGGGTCTGTTCTGATGTAGAGGAAGTAGGGGGATGAGACGACGATACATTCGGTTTTGAAGATAGTTTGGATGACATGATGATGACCTCCATTGTGGGTATGGCATGAATTAATAATGTATGTAGGGCAGGATGTGAGATGTCGGATGTATGTTCTAAAAGACTATCATAGTACGAAGTTACATAAAATTCCAGATTGTATTTGTAGCCTGTATCATCTGTAGATTGGTAAATGATCGATATCATCCTATCTCATGCAGGCGCTTTAATTTTGGTACGTAGTATGGGGTACTCCTTTTTTATTCCCTGTCCTCTATTCTCTATGCTTCGTTCTTCGTTCTTCGTTCTTCGTTCTTCGTTCTTCGTTCTTCGTTCTTCGTTCTTCGTTCTAAAGGGGTAACGACATCCAGACAAGCATGAAACACCAAAAAAGCCACTATCATCGGGATAGTCGCTTTTTTGGTGTATTTATTTTATGGATTGCAGAGGGAGCGTTCGTATACGTTTTATCCGTTTATGGTTGATCAGATCAACGGAATTTACTTGAACACTCCGGAGTCACAATCACTGATCGATCTTGTGTATCGATCTTACGAAGACCGACTTACCGATAACGATTTGTAGCTTAGTTCTAACAACTCGTAGCTTACTTCGCTTCCGTTACAACGCTGATGCGCTCGCCTACATGAGCGGCTTTTTCCGCCTCGTCTACGATGGCGATGGCATAGTCTTCGTAGCTGGAATAGCTATTGCCCTCGCTATTGACAGTCAGCTTCTCACCTGCCAATGTGTAGGTGCCTGTGCGTGGGCCGCTTGGATCGAAGAAGGCACCTGGACTTACAAATGTCCAGCGGATACCTGAGGATTGCTTCAAGTCTTGCAGGTTTTGTCCCTGATTGGACGCCGTTGGCTTGTACGCATCCGGGAAGTCTGGTGTGTCGACTAGACGTGTAGTGAGTGCATCGTCTACATACAAGCTACCTGCGCCACCCACGACGATCAGACGCGTGTTACCAGCTCCTTTTAAAATATCGATCAGATGACGACCAACCGTTACGTGCTGCTCCGCATGAGGTGTGCCAAATGCATTAACAAGCACGTCAAAGCCGCCAACATCCTCTGTTGTGAGTTCAGTTACTTCCTTTTCCATTACGTTCAGCTTGCTGTTTTGTACTTTGCTTGCATCACGCACGATTGCTGTTACCTCGTGACCACGGTTCAATGCTTCCTCTGCGATCAACGAGCCTGCTTTCCCTGTTGCTCCGATAACTCCGATTTTCATGTGTATATCCTCCTTGGATTGTAGGTTGATGTGTATAGGGTGAAGCTATTATGCCTATTCGCTTACATGTAACAATTTTAGTTACAATTAAATTCAATGTCAACTTTTTCTCCAAATTAATGATTGGCAGGCAATTAGAGGTGGTGGTTGTGAGTGTATGTACAGGCAGTTGCCGCCTATCGGCTTGTGGAAGCTGTGTCGTATAGAGTCTATTTTTAGATACATACTTCCGATGCTAGAGAGCTGTGACGATAGATAGCTTTAAACATCACTTGATAGCACGATATTCGATGCGACTACACCTGTATGCTACAATACGTACACAGCTCCTACATGGACAGTAAGCCTGCGTTTCCTCATTCACTATAAGGGTGAAATACATACAGGACACGTTGTTAGCTCTACAGGTATCATTGTACTGTCTGCTTCATCATGAAACCTTATTTTTCTATTTATCCCACATTCAAGCAAGGAGTGACCCTTATGAAAAAGCTCGCATGGATCGGTACCGGACATATGGGATTGCCGATGGCGCGCAATCTGCTCAAAGCTGGTTATTCGGTGCAGGTATATAATCGCACAGCGGACAAAGCCACCCCTCTCCAGCAAGACGGTGCAGCTCTTGCATCGACACCTGGCGAGGCAGTAAGTGATGCAGATACCGTCTTTATTATGCTTACAAAAGGTGAAGCCGTGAAGGCGGTGCTGGAAGGTGAGCAAGGCATTTTGAAGCATATTCGCGAGGGCGCCAGCATTATTAATATGAGTACGATCAGCCCGGACGAGGCGCGAGCCTTTGCAGCGATGGCAGACGAAGTCGGCGCGGTCTATGTGGATGCGCCCGTATCGGGTACCGTAGCGCCTGCTGAGCAGGGTCAGCTGGTCATTCTGGCAGGCGGTTCAGCGGAGGCAGTAAAGCAAAGTCAGCCGTATTTTGACGTTCTGGGCAAGCATACGATCCATTTTGGTGAGGTTGGCGCTGGAAGCTCAGCCAAGCTATCGATTAATCTGATGCTCGGCGTGACGATGCAGGGGATCGCCGAAGCGCTCGTGATCGGTGAGCATGCTGGACTACAACGTGAGCAATTGCTGGAAATGATCGGCCAATCTGCGGTTGCCACACCGATGCTCAATGCCAAGCAAAATATGCTGCTACAGGAGCAATTCCCGTCGGCATTTATGGTCAGTCTGCTGGCAAAGGATCTGGGATTGCTTGTGGACGAAGCACGTAAAAACGATATCGATCTTCCACTATCTACGGCGGCAAGTCGCACCTTTGCCGATGCGGTAGAGCATGGAAAGGGCGAAATGGATATGGCAGCCATCTGGCTAGAGTTGCAGGAGCGGAATCGGAAATAGATACACTACGGCAGTACAATAGGCATTACAATAAGTACAGACAAGCATAGGAAAAACCGTCCAGTATGAAGAGCTACAGGTGAACGATACCTGCATCTGCTCAGCATATGGACGGTTTTTTGTTTGCGTACGACATGTTCGTTTATATGCGTTACTTCTGCTACTTGTTGAAAAGTCCATCCAACAACACGTATATACGATATATTTTCACCTGTTTATAGTTACATTTATGAAGTATTAAAAACAGATAGAAAAGGGTAAATAATGCTCTATTTCTGTTCCAATCCAAGTCGAATATAATCGATAATCGACTCTGCTACATGGAACTGGCTCTCATCGTTACGAATGACCATATCACATTGGGATAGCGCCGCAATCTCCTCGTCAAATGAAGCCATACGGAACTGCTGTTCCTCTATACTCACTTTGCGTTCAAATAGTCTATGTTCCAGCTGCTCGCGGCTGGCACTCACACCGATCAGTAGCGCTCGCTCACCCAGTAGCTCCTTAACCAGCCGTGCTCCCTTTGCCTCCATCACGCTGGAGCGTACCTGTCCATCCTGCCCGGCTTCCTCCAGCGAGCTGATGCTCGTTCCATACAGATTACCGCGATATTCGTTAATCTCCAGCATCCGTCCTTGACGGTTCATCAATTCCAGCTGCTCGCGTGTGGCAAAATGGTATTCTCGTCCGTCCTGCTCGCCTGCACGCGGTGCGCGTGATGTCCAGGTGACGATGCGTGGCAATCCAAGTCGCGCTTGAAGTGTACTTTTACCCGAGGCGCTTGGGCCTTGAAAAACAATGATTGAAAACGACATAATATCCCTCCGGTGCTGTTCTGGTTGAAGCTTTCCTATACAGGTAATTCAATTTGAAATGGTCTGGCTATAATGCGCTGATAAGGTTGAACAGCTAATTCATTCCTGGCTAACTAGTTCATACATAACATGAACGACAATAAACGATATGCTCGTATTATATGCTAAAAGCAGCTTCTGCTAAAGCGATAGGTATCCGATCCATCTGGCATAGCAGCGCATTATTCTCCCCTTTCAACAGCCTGATCTCCCCTTTACTTTTTGACCAAACTCCAATATTTTCGTAAACAAATTCCAAACCGAGGGGTTGCAATTTGGAAAATAGGGGCATATAATCACTAATAATTTCACAGGCATGCTGTGATGTGCCTGATACCATTTCGAGGAGGAGAAGCAATGAATATCATCAATATGATTACTACACTTGATCTAACATGTGCCAGCTCCACTCGTTTTGTAACCGGAAAGCTGTATCATTTTCATAGGCGTTAGCCACTCTGTTTGATTAATTAACAGGGCGGCTAGCGCTTTTCGCGTTTGCCTCCCTGCGGGATATGAAACGCGCAGGACCAAGAGGTCTTGCGCGTTTTTTTGTGTGGTACAGCTGAGCCGACACACCCTACTTATCCCAAAGGAGCGATTTTCTATGCAAACTGTACAAATGCAAAATGTCAAAGGTACGTCGGATTAC
The DNA here is from genome assembly GCF_014645615.1 of Paenibacillus hunanensis. Classification (GTDB taxonomy): domain Bacteria; phylum Bacillota; class Bacilli; order Paenibacillales; family Paenibacillaceae; genus Saccharibacillus; species Saccharibacillus hunanensis. The sequence continues at coordinate 322,849 of NZ_BMMB01000005.1, forward strand.
ATCAGCGGCGAACAACGGTTACGCCGACAGATTCGCAATCTACTGGAGCAACAATTTTACTGTTTTGGTTATGAAGAAGCGGAAACGTCTGCACTGAGCGAACTGGAATGGCTTACTTCCAAATACGGCGGTGGCGAAGAAATCACTAAAGAAATCTATCGTTTAAGCGATCAGCGCGGACGAGAGCTGGGCTTGCGTTATGACCTGACGATGCCACTGGCACGATTGCTAACTTTGAATCCTGGCCTACGTTTGCCCTACCGTCGTTTTGAAATGGGTAAAGTATTTCGTGATGGCCCCACCAAGCGCGGACGGCTACGCGAATTCTGGCAATGTGATGCTGATGTGGTCGGTGTTGCCGGGCCAGAAGCCGAGCTGGAGTTGTTTCAATTGGCTATACAATCCTTTGACAAACTGGATATTCCCGTGATCATCCGCTGGAATAATCGCAGTCTGCTAGCAGAAGTGCTGATGGCGCTTGAAGTACCCGAATCTCTGCTTTCCTCTGTTATGCTAACGCTGGACAAATTAGCGAAAATTTCCCGAGCCGATGTTGCTGCCGAATTAAGCAGTAAAGGGTTGAATGCCTCAGCAACGAAACAATTAATGGAGCTGATCAACCGTGATCCACAACAATTGACGCTAAATGCCCTTGCGGCTACTTACACATTAGACGATCAGCCAGGGTATAGGGAAGCTCAAACGTTGCAGCAATTGCTTAACTCTTTAGAAATAGATAACGTCTGTGTATTCGACCTGTTTCTATCGCGTGGGTTGTCCTTTTATACCGGTACCGTATACGAAATTTTCGATGCTACCGGGCAATACACATCCAGTCTTGGCAGCGGCGGACGATACGACGGTATGATTGGTAAACTATCCGATCGCTCGGAATTGGAACTGCCTGCGGTTGGGTTGTCATTCGGTTTGGAATCAGTGATGGAATTATACCGTCAGCAGACGCAAGCACAAGCCGTGTTACGCAATCCTATCGATATTGATGTAGCCGTCATACCCATTGGCAATACACTGGTCGAAGCTGTACGTACTAGCGGATTACTACGTAATGCTGGTATTACTACCATTACGGATACGAGTGGTCGTAAGCTCGGTAAACTGCTGAATAGCCTGTATACACGCGGTATTCGGTTTGTCATATTGATCGGCGAAGATGAAGTGCGCGCAGAAAAGGTGAAGCTACGTGACCTGGCAGAAGGAGTAGAGATCGCTGTACCAGTAGAGGAAGCCTTATATCGTCTCACGCAAATTTGTTTGTAAATGATTTTCGATCCGTTTATGTACAAAGGAAAAAGAATGGAGCGGATTATCATTCATCCGCTCCACTCTTTTATACATACGACTCAATTTAAAATGCTACTTAAAACATTTGATCTGCTGTATCAAGTACGTCTTGATCTGCTGACATATCCCTGACCGTAATTCTTGCTATATGATTCGATCCATCACTAGAAAATTGAGACAGTGCTGTTGTTCGTCCTTCCGTCCATTCCGTTTGAAAGCGAAAAGGCTTGTATTGGATATCATTAGCCAGTTGCATCCATTGTTTTGGCGTCGACGGAGTTGTAAACGATTGGTCATTGGACGCTGCCCCGTATACTTTATTCAAACCATTTTTAACCTTTGTATAGATGTGCAGCACAGCCGCCGTTCCTTCCGCATTGGCTGCAAAATCCGACAAATGCATATTCATCGTTATTTGAACTAATTTATCGTTATAAAAAATTAAATACACATCGCTTATGACGCCCTCGTTTTCTTCTCTATATTGCAGTGCAGTCATGCTATTTTCAGATATTTTTTTAATGAATGTGCCATGGTGATTAACGGATTTCATATAGTCTGATGGCGCACCCCATAAATTCTCCCATGGATTCAAAATCGGCTTTTCACCAATCCAGGCAGCAGAACGGAGGTTATCGACGCCATAAGCCTCTCCTGTCATCTTACTGAGTGATGTAAGCGAAATATAGGCAGTTCCGTTTATGATTTGCGGAGCTATTGATAAAGTTTGTGGCTTACCATTCACTTTTGCATGCTTACTGTTCATATTGAGCACGATAGAATGACCTTCATCATTGCTCATACTCCATGTATTAGATTGGATGCTTATCATGTAACCCAGTGCAGTAAACACGCTTTTCATCGGGACAAGTATCGTTCCATTTTGAGCAAAAGAAGCAGAACTAGCATCGATCTGAACCAGATTCACATACAATCGATAAAGCGGAGCTGCTACGACACGATTTAGATAAAAACCATTACTGATAGATAAAGCTAAAATAAATACCAAGCTTGCCAGTACAAACTTCTTCATTCTATGTAACTCCTTTGGCTATGTAATATACAATAATTATACTACTGATTCCGATAATTCATTTCTGCAAACAACGAATAATTTATATGCTAAAAGCTTTCCTTTGCTGTTTTAAAATCCTGCTATCTTCATGTATGTGTTCAGCTTCATTCGCTATTTACAACCATGCTATAATAGAGCAGGCATGAATGATCCCGATTGCTCATGCTATGTACTGGATCATCAACTGCCATATAACATGGACTTGGATACAGTCTTCGTTTTACGGATGATGTAGTGTTACCGATACTATAGATACGAATACGCGCAGCAACGACTGGCGCTGGGAGGATACATTGATGGAGATTACAGGCTACGAGGTGGAATGGATTCGCGATCCATTTGGTATTTTAACGGGAAAACGTTACGAATTCAGATTGGATCTGGATGTAGATGCAGAGGATGATCTGTATACACCGAATGGTGTCTATATTCGCGCTGTATATCGCGTGGAAAACGAGCAAGGCAAGCTGGTTACCTATGATCTGGTGGAAAAGGGAACTGATCGCCTGCTGGAGTTCGATCTGGAAGATGAGGAAGAAACTGAGCTTGCTGCTTTTTGTGAGCAACACTGGCAGGAAGCGGAGTAATCATAAGGCGCATTATTGCGCGTAGAGTGACGGCAGGCGATGATGATATTGCCTGCTGTTTGCTTATTATCTAGCTGTTCGCTGTTCAATAGGAACGAAGCAACAGATTGCTTGAGAACATTGTAAATAGAATATTCGCATATAGCCTATAATTCCAATATAACGTGCATAGGTACGAGGCTGGGAGGAATGGAACATGAAGATTACTTTACTCGGTGCGACTGGACGAACTGGACGATTGGTTTTGCAGTATGTACTGCGCGCTGGACATGATGTAACGGTGTTAGTACGTTCGCCGGAGCGCTTGCAGGAGCAGCTGTACACGACTGCGATTCCTTCGCTGGATCAGCAGGGCAAGCCGCTGCGTGATGAGCTGGAACAGCTTCCAGCTTCATTTGCCGATCAGGTAGAGACGATTATTCCTGCTGTGGCTGGTTGGACATGTAGCCCACAAGCACGTCTGCATATCCTACATGGTGATACACGCGACAGCAAACAGCTATTTGCCGCATTGCAGGATGCCGAGGCTGTGATTAGCGCGATTGGTACGGATAAATCGGATACGCTCACCGTTACGATGAAGGCGTTAATTCCGCTGATGCAACAACAAGACGTGAATCGGCTGATTACGATTGGTACGGCAGGTATTTTGCAAAGTCGCACGGCTACCGATAAGTACCGCTACGAAACGTCCGAGTCGCGTCAGCGCAGTACCCGTGCTGCTGAGGAGCATCGTAAAGTATATGAATGGCTGACTGCATCCTCACTGCACTGGACGATTGTGTGTCCGACGTATTTGCCAGATGGGGATTATACGGGTGGCTACCGGATGGAACGTGATACGCTGCCAGAGGGTGGAACGAGCATTTCTACTGGTGATACAGCTTATGTGGTGTACAGTCAATTGCAGGATGAGCGTTATGTAGGCTGTCGGATTGGGCTGGCGTATTGATCTATAGTCGCAGCCCCTCGCGCTCTGACTCTGCGCATTCGCATTCGCATTCGCATTCGCATTCGCATTCGCATTCGCATTCGCATTCGCATTCGCATTCGCATTCGCATTCGCATTCGCATTCGCATTCGCATTCGCAAAAAATATAGAGCCTTTTCGAGCAATGTACAACAAAAAAACTCATCCACTGCAATTCGCCATTGGATGAGTTTTTTGTGTATCGATATATTATAAATGAATGTAAATCGGACGGCATCTACCACTTCGGAAAAGAATAAGGGGACGGGCTCCCTTACTCAAAAGAAGTACGCTATATTGCATCATATAAATGGAGTAATTCTAGTGAACATGTACCTCTTAAATTATCAACAGGCGTTCACTATAGATTTCGCATTCTCAGTTATGATAGCTTCTCCTTCTACCGCAGTACATTCAATGCTCCAGCACATGCTTTTGCTGCCGATATTCCGTAGGCGTCAGCATATACTTTTTACGGAATACCTGTGTAAAATGTCGCACACTCGCATAGCCAATCTGCTCGGCAATATCGACCAGTCGCAGCCCCGGATTCATCAGCAACTCACATGCCTGATCCATCCGCAGTGAGATCACATACTCCTTGTACCCCTGCCCAGTTTTCTGCTTGAACAGCTGGCTAAAATAGACCGGATTCAAAAATACAACCGATGCCACCTTTTCCAGTGAAAGCTCTTCTTGAAAATGTGCATCAATATATTGCAGCGCCATCCGAATCGCGGTATCGCCGCTACTGCCTTCTGTCTGCTCAGTCAGCATGATCGGACGCTGCCCACGTCGCAATCGATTCGCATGTTCAGCGATATGCTCGAAGCCATGATGTGGTCCGGAGTGCAGACTTGTAAATGGCTGCGACTTCAAGCATCTTGCGAGCTGCTCATTCACACGCTCCTGTAGCTCCTCCATCGTACCGTCGGATTTGAGCGCTACTAGCGACAGCAGACTACTGCGATCCAGACTCACGACAAAGCCATGACCATAAGCGCGAATTAGCTCGGTTAATACATTTTCCACGATAAAATGCTCCAGCGGCCCACTACGCTGCTCATCGCCCAGATTTACAGAGAGCAGGTAATATTCGGGATACTGCTCCAGCAACGGCTCCAAACTCAGCTTGCCCACACTAAGCCCGGCTGCCAGACGTTGAAATGCCGCTGACCGCAAATATTGTAGACCCTCGCGTAGTGTCTCCTCCTCCTGCACATGTGCCTGCTGCTGGCGAATCTCTTCGCTTAGCGTTTCGATCAGCTCTACCAGCTTGGGCTTACCGATCGGCTTGAGCAGGTAATCACGCGCACCTAGATGCACCGCCTGCTGGGCATAGCTGAACTCCGAATGTGCCGAGATCACGACCCATTTCGCCTGTGGCTGCTTGCGCCGCGAAATTTTCATTAGCTCCAGCCCGTTAATACCGGGCATTAAAATATCGGTCAGCACGATGTCCATCCGATGCTGACTCATGAGCTCGACCGCTTCCTCAGCCGAAGCCGCCAGATGCACATCGTAGTCTGGAAACGCATTTCCTATCGTACGCTTGATGCCCTCACGAATAAAATTCTCGTCATCGGTAATCAAAATATGCATCTTTGTTATCCCCCTCTTTTTGCGGAATGTCATATTGTGTTGTCGTTCCTTCCGGTAACGGTAAGCGCAGTGTCACTCTTGTACCCTCTCCAGGCTTACTTTCAATTCCAATACCATATTCATCACCAAACATATATTTGAGCCGCTGATGTACATTTTGCATGCCGATGCCCTGACGTCCACGTGCCGCCACTGCTGCTTCATCCTGCGGTTCATTTTCCGGTACGAGTAAGGAGCGGTGCAGGTTATACAGTGTCTCAGCCGTCATCCCGGCTCCATTATCGCTAACACGAATATTCAGATACTGCTCATCCGGCACCGCCTCAACGACGAGTAGCCCCTGACCACGATTCGCTTCTAAGCCATGCTTGACCGCATTCTCGATCACCGGCTGGAGCAGCATTTTCGGTACGATCAGATCCATCCAGCGTTCATCGATCCGAATCTCAACCGTCAGCCGATCCTCCAGCCGCATCTGAATAATGGTCAAATAATGACGAATCTGCTCCACCTCTTCTCGCAGCATTACCTCTGCCTTGCCTTCCCAGTGACTGCTATAGCGGAACATCTGCGATAGGGAGAGCACAATCTCACCCAGACGATCATTGCCCTTTTCATCTAGCATCCAGTAAATCATATCCAGTGTGTTATATAGAAAATGCGGATTCACCTGCGATTGCAGTGCATGCAGCTCCGCGTTCTTTTCGCTGACAGAGGATAGCTTCACACGCTCGATCAACTCCTCCACTCGCCTCACCATATGGTTAAAGGAGGCGACCAGCCCGTTAATCTCCTCATAGGAGGTCACATTGACCATACCGCGGAAGTTCCCATTTTCAACCTGCTTCATCTGCCGTACGAGCCGTGCCAGTGGCGACGATATCGTGCGAGATACAATGAGAGCGATCAGTGCCGAGACGATAATCAGAATGGTGACAACGATCAGCAGGTAGCGCTTCGTCTGCGTCAGCTCCACATTCAAATCCTGAGATGGCGTAGTGCTCACAATCGTCCAATCAATCTTGTCCAGCTTGGACGCAGCGACGAGTGTACTGCCATCCTGCTGCACAGCGACCTCACCCGGAACATCCGGTAGCTTGAGATGCTCCGGTAAGCGTGCTGGACGTGGATTCGGCTCCAGCGAAATGGCAATCGGATGACCGGCACCATTGACGATGCTTACCTGGCTGTTCGGGCCGAGCTTCAGATTACCTACCGCATCGACCACTGTATCCGCTTTCGCTTCAAACAGGACAATCCCGATCTGGTGCTGCTCGTTCAGGTCAAAGATCGGTCGTCCAAAAGCGAATACGGGCGAATCCTCCATTTTGTCGATCAGGGAATGGGAGAACACGCCCAGCCAGATCATTTTGCCAGTAGAAGCGCTAATCTGCTTGTACCAATCGGACGAAGCATAATTCGGATCGGCTACGGTCGTATAGTTGCCATAGTCATAAATTTTACCATTCTCGCCAATGATATGAATACCGACCAGATCATCACGGGAAAAATAGATTGTGCCCATCATATTCGTAATCGCATGCTGGTTCGCATACTCTACCTGCGGCGGAAGCTGACGCTTCTCGGCAACAAGCCGCAAAATATCTGCGTTCGTACTGATCGATTTGGACAGACTATCATAGCTCGCCAGCAGCAGATCAAGCAGGCCAGCGGTCTGGGAAACATTTTTACGGGCGATCTCGCCCAGCTTGTCGTGAAATTGAGTCGTCGTACGATTGTAAAAAAGCACAGTCACAATGAGCAAAATTGCAGTCATACAGACGAGAAACAGCACAAACAGCCGATGGTGAATCGAACGGAATCTGCGCGGCAATTCAAATCCTCCTTTGCAGGAATACTCCTGTCCTCCAAAAAGCCAAACAGCGACAGCGGCAAGCGGCTATTTTCGCCCTGCTTGCTACGCTGTCGCCAGCCTCTCACTTCACGATCATACCAGACGGAACGGGAAATGAGGGATAATTTTACAAATTTCATTGGGTGCGTGAGGGGCTTTGTGCTTGGAGAGGCACCACTTCGGGAAGGAATAAGGGGACGGACTCCGGTCTCGCACAGGAATCTACTGGATTAGGAGAAAATGTAGATTCCCGTGCTCAAAGGTCGTCCTTTCCCCTTATTTCCTTCCCGCAGTGAAGTGCTCCTTGCAGCATAAGCCCTCACGCGGGTAGAGCGGCATTTTTTAGAGCTTAGAAGATCTTAAAAGAGCTTTGAAAGCTTTAGGTACTTGGGATAAGGTACTTTGGATAAAATACTTTGGTTGACGATAGTTGTGATTGATGTCTGGTTGGTACAGACTTGGAACTCTTATATAGTGAGACTTTGATGTTGGTTCTAGGTGCTATTTGCTTTAGATATACGTATACTCGTACAGAGCAGAGCTGCGGTTGGGCAGTTTGTCTGTACGAGTATGAGGGGTTGTTTAGCCTTTTACTGCACCTGCTACCATACCCTTGGTGATGCGTTCAGATAGGATGAAGTAGATGATGAGTACAGGCAGTGCTCCCATGACGAGGAATGCGCCGATGTTGCCGTAGTTGACGGAATATTGGCTGACGAAGGTGTAGACGCCGAATGGGAGTGTTTTTAGGTTTTCGGATGAGATGAATGTTGCAGCTACGATGTACTCGTTCCAGATGTTGATGAAGGTCAGGATGCAGACGGTCATCACTGGTGGGAGTGAGATCGGTAGGATGATGCTTCGGAAAATCCGGTATACACTGGCGCCGTCCATAAATGCGGATTCCTCGATATCGGTTGGAATGGAGCGCATAAAGTTACTCAGGATGAAGACGGCGATTGGTAATGCGAATGCGGTATACGGGATGATGATTGACCAGCGTGTATCGAGCAGGTCGAGATTTTTGAAAATGATCATCAGCGGCAGCAGTGTCGCTTGCATCGGGATCATCATACCGAGCAAGAACAGCAGCATGACGTACGGGCCGTATTTCCAGCGGAAACGGGCAATCGCGTAGGCGGTCATGGAGCTGAGGATGATAACTGCGAGCAGTGTGACGGTCGTTACAAGCACACTGTTACCGAGATATTTGAGATAGCTACCGGATGTATATGCCTCAGCATAGTTATGCCACTGCGGTACGATCGGTAGGGAGAAAAAGCTGCCGCTCAAAATTTCTTCGTTTGTTTTGAGAGAATACATGAGCAGCCAGAACAGCGGGTAGATCTGCGTCACAACCAGAATGGCGAAGAGCAGATAGACAAACCATTTTTTGATTTTGGACATCGTATATGCTCCTCCTTCAGGTTACTTTGCGCTCAACCCGGTTGAAAATAAAGTTGATGATAACGGTAATAATGAGACAGAATACAACCAGGAATGTCGCTACCGCACTACCATAGCCATATTTCTGGGACAGGAATGACATATTGTACATATGCGTCGCAATCGTATCGGTTGCGTGCGCCGGGCCACCGCCTGTCATAACCATAACGAGCTCGAATGCTTGCAGGGAACCGATAAAGGCGAGCACGACCGAGATTTTGAAGATCGGCACGATCATCGGGAAGGTGATATAGCGATCTGCCTTGAAGCCTTCCGCACCGTCGATACGTGCTGCTTCATAGATTTCGTCCGGAATATTTTGTACTCCCGTAAATTGAATGAGCAGATGGTAACCAAAATATTGCCACAACGATACGAAGTACAGCGCGTACATCGCATATGCTGGTTCGGTCAGCCAGCTATGTGTCCAGCTTTCCAGACCGAGCTGTACGAGCACGCCGTTCAGCATACCGCCCATAGAGGTCGGGTTGTAGATCGTTTTCCACAATTGACCAAGGATAACGTTAGACAGGATAACCGGGATAAAGTAGATCGTTACGAGTCGGCTACCTTTACGTACATAACGGTTCAGCAAAATAGCGAATAATAAACAGAATGGAATCTCCACGATGGAGAAGACCGCATACATCAATGTACGGCGAACCGAAGGCCAGAAATTGTTATCTTCAAACAACAGGGTATGGAAGTTTGCCAATCCGATAAACTTGGCATCGCCGATCCCGTTCCAATCCAGTGTCGAGGTGTAAAAGGACACCAGAATCGGGATAAACACCGTACCGATATAGAGCAAAACACAAGGCAAGACAAAGACCGCAATCGTGCGCGCCGGAACCTTGAGTACATTCATTGGCTTCTCCTCCTTCCTTTATTTAGCGTTTCTCTGTGTAGTCAAACGTGATCCATAGTTAGATGAGCGCATTCCTTGCCCCGATATCCAGCATGTCGGATACCGGGCAGGGAATGTGTGTAGCATGACGTCAAGCGTGTACCAAACTCAGATGCTTGATCGCTTCAATGCGCTTGCATGTACATGATCATGATGAAGCTTCTGTGTGAAACTTTTTTCCGTAGGCTATACGGTCAGGAGCAATTACTTACTTGTTCGCTTCAAATGCCGCCTGATGCTCTTCTGCTACTTGCTTAGGATCAACCTGCTGTACGAACAGGTTTTGAATGCTGCTCAGGTGAACCTGCGATACGGCTGGGTTCATCGTGTTATCAAATGACAGGTCGCCACCTTTGATATTTTTGAACATATCGAGAATCTCGATTGCCAGTGAGGAGTAGCCTGCTGTTTTGAAATCACCATCTACCTTTTGACCGAGACCAACCGCGTTTTTCATATCAAATGATGCTTTTGGATAGTTGGATGTGAAGAAGTGCAGGAAGTCCTTCGTTTCTGCCAGATGCTCACTGTTTGCAGATACCGCATACGCGCTACCTGGTGCCAGCATGTACTCGTCCAGATTACCTTTACCGTTAACGGTTGGGAATTTGAATACGCCGATGTCTTTACCTACAGTGGAGGCATCGTTGGAGCCTGTTTCCCATGTGCCGATGAAGAACATTGCTGCCTGTCCTGTACGGAACATGTTACCGCCTGCTGTAGCATCGATCGCTGTTGCACCGTCAGGGAATGCGCCCGCTTGAACGAGCTTCTGGAATGCTTCAACTGCTTCGATAAACGCTGGATCGTTAAATGTCTTTTTGCCGTCAACTACATCTTGCAGGAAGCCAGGGCCGCCATTCGTACGAAGCAGGATGTTCATGAATAGGAAGGAACCTGTCCAGGAGTCCTTTTCACCGATTGCGATTGGCGTAATGCCTGCGGCTTTCAGCTTGCCTACATCTGCGAGCAGCTCGTCAAATGTGGTTGGTGGTGCATCGATGCCTGCTTTGGCAAACAACGCTTTGTTATAGAAGCCTACCTCGATATTATTGCCATCTGGCAGTGCGTATACTTTGTTGTCTTTGCTGTAATAATCGAGCAGACCTTTTTGATATGTATCGCGAAGGCCATCTTTGTCCAGCACGTCGTCCAGTGGTGCGAGCAGACCTGCATCCACATATGGCTTCATTTGTGCTGCCGGGTTCACCATCGTAATGTCTGGAATTTCACGCGAAGCTGCCTGCGTTTTCAGCTTCAGCTTTTGCTGGTCGGTGTTCAGGGTGTCAAGTGCGATCTCTACGTTTGGATGCTCTTTTTGATACTCGGCTACCAGCTGACGAATGATTTTGTATGCTGGTGTGGTTGGGTCAGGTGAGATGTTCTGGAACGTGATCGTTACCTTTTCACCGCTACTGCTACCGCCGCTTGCTCCGCTGCTGGAATCGCTTTTACCGCATGCGGTAAGTCCTACTGTCAGTGCACCCGCGAGTAGCAATGCGAGTACTTTACCTGTTTTTTTCATTTTCCGTTCGCCCCTTTTGAAGTTGAGTGAATGGGTGCTGGCATGTCGCCGCGCCCAGACTGAATATTCACATTATCGTGTAAACGCTTACGGAGGGCAATGCAAAAAATCAAGAATTGGGGTTCGTAATTTCAAGGTATTGGTAAAGGGAGCTTAATTTTGCTGCTGTGGGTGTGGGTGTGGCAGTGCTGTGGAGATGCGGATGGACATTGAAAAAGTGTGTATTTTGAGAGGGGGTTAGGTGGTTATTTGATGGTTGAAGTTACTCTTTTGAAAGGGCTGGTGATGGAGCGTGCGAGTTAGTTGCAGTGTTGGGGCATCAAGCACTTCGGGAAGGAATAAGGGGACGGACTCCGGTCTTGCACAGGAATCTACGGAGTAAGAGTAAAATGTAGATTCCCGTGCTCAAAAGTCGTCCTTTCCCCTTATTTCCTTCCCTTCGTTTTGTGCTTGTCGCAGCATATTAGAAAGAGCTTTACGTAGTGGATCAAGTTTCTATATAGGATAGCTTGGTTCACTCCTGAGTTGGGAGTCATATTATCCTGGATTACTTGCCTATTACTGCTTGAATAATCTCAATAGAACAGACCAATACTGCTCACAAGCCTTCTTTAGCCATAATCTTCATTCGTAACCTTCTTGTTCATTCCAACTCTTTGCCATGACGCTGAATGATCTTTTCATTTCAGCGCAACAGTTAGACGCTTAGATCATAGAACCACGAAAAACATCTTTAAAATGAAATCTTGGCTCGTAGTTAGCTCAATTGAGCTTTAGAAAAAGAAATTACGTCCTGTGTGGTGGGCAGCAGTATAGATTGCTTCCTACCTATTACATTCTATCTTTTTCTTATCTTTTCTTATTTGCAATACTTTTAAGATCACATCAGACTTGAAAATCCAACTGGTACGTGCTGCCTACCTCTACGTTGAACGTTAACAGGTTGTCTGCATCTGGTATTAGCTGTTCGCTTTGCTCACGGTGAGTGAGTGTAGCAGCTACTAGGGAACGGATGCGGCATACTTTGGATTGGGTAGCATGCAGTCGTAATTGTACTGGATTATGGTTTTTCCAGATTAAGTCTAGCTCGACACCGCCGCGGGCGCGTAGGCCGCGGAAGGAGCCGGTCGGCCAGTGTGATGGTAAGGCGGGTAACAGCTCGATCCAGCCTAGATGGGATTGCATGAGCATTTCGGCGATACCGGCAGTGGCGGCGAAGTTGCCGTCGATCTGGAATGGCGGGTGGGCGTCGAACAGGTTAGGGTAGACGCCGCCGCGTTCGTGCTGGTGTGGGCCATCTGGACGTACCAGTGTGAGCAGATTGGAGATGAGGGCGCGGGCGCGATCTCCGTTGCGGAATCTTGCCCATAGTCCGATTTTCCAGCCCAGACTCCAGCCTGTGCCGCCATCGCCGCGTAGCTCCAGTGAGCGACGAGCAGCAGCGAACAGCTCTGGGGTGCTCTCTTCGGTCAGCAAGCGACCGGGATAGACGCCGACCAGATGGGAGACATGGCGATGATGCGGGTCTTCCCCCTGGAAGTCCTTTGACCACTCATGTAGCTGTCCCTGTGCGCCGATTTGCAGTGGTAGTAGACGCTCAGCGGCGGCTTGCACCGTAGTCACCAGTTCCGCATCCAGCTCCAGTACCTGAGCCGCCTCGGTATACTGCTGGAACAGCTCACCGATCAGCGCGATATCCATCGTGGCAGCGGCACTGGTTGCAGCGTAGCCCTGCGGCGTAAGGAACTTATGCTCGGGCGAGGTGGACGGTGCGGTAACGAGTCGCCCCTCTCCATCCTCAACGAGCCAATCGAGGCAAAATAGCACGGCATCGCGCATAAGCGGATACGCCGTCTCGCGCAGATATGTCTGATCGCCGCTAAACGCATAATGCTCCCACAGATGCTGAGTGAGCCACACTCCACCCAGCGGCCAGAATGCCCAGACAGGATCACCATCGCCATAGCCGCCAACTGGAGCCGATTGCGCCCACAGATCGGCATTATGATGCGCCACCCAGCCACGTGCGCCATAATTGACACGCGCGGTCTCGCGTCCATTTTCAGCGAGTCGTCCGATAAATTGCAGTAGCGGCTGATGCAGCTCGCTCATATTGCATACCTCGGCAGGCCAGTAGTTCATTTCAGCATTAATATTCAATGTATAATTACTGCTCCATGGCGCGCGCGTATCCTCATTCCATATGCCCTGTAGATTGGCAGGCTGTGTGCCTGCACGCGAGCTACCAAGTAGTAAATAACGTCCATAGTGGAATAGCAGCTCCACCAGCCCTGGATCATCTGCTCCATAGGCGGCAATGCGCTCATCTGTAGGCATCTGTTCATCCGCAAGTGAATCACCTAGCTTCAGATCGACTCGATGATAAAGCGCCTCATGATCTGTCACATGACGCTGCTTCAACTCGTCATAACGGTATTGCTGTGCCTGCTGCACGTTCGCTGCCGTGATCGCCAGCGGATCGCGCGTCTCATCCTGCTTCCCCTGCTGCGCGTCAAAGCTTGTCGCCGCACTAAAATAGAGCGTAACCGCATCTGCATCACGCACCGTAATTCCGGTCGTATCGGTTGCCACCTGACCGCCCTCTGCCTGGACGGCAAGCCGCCCACCGTAATTCAGCACAGGCGCCGTATCATCATATTGCACAGGCTGCGCCGCATCACGATAGCTTGGCTCCACATGCACAGGTGCTTTGCCGTGAAGGAGCAGATCAGCTCCGTCCACGCTCATCGTATGGCGAAGCTGGCTATCCAGCTTGGCACGGAAGCTAATTTGCCCCGGTTCACTTGCCGTTAGGCGTAATACCATCACGTCATCAGGATGGGAAACAAATACCTCACGTGCAAAATGTACATCTCCGATCGTATACGATACGGAGGCGATCCCGGTCGACAGCTCCAGCTGACGATGATAATCCTTACCCAGCTGACCATGCTCCATCCGCAGTAACAGATCACCAAATGGTAAATACGACTGCGTATACGGCCCCATCATCTGCTTGGTCACTTCATCGGCTTCCACATAACGCTCCTGCGCGATTAGCTCTCTCAGCTGCGGTAAGGCTTGTTGTGCCTCGGGATTATTCCAGTCGCGTGCATAACCTGACCAGAGTGTATCCTCATTCAGCGCAATGCGCTCCTTTTCAATCCCACCAAATACCATACCGCCCAGGCGACCGTTCCCCACAGGCAATGCCTGTACCCAGTACACCGCTGGCTTTTGAAACTGAATTTTCATCTGCGATTCCCCCTGCTCTGCTGCTGAATGCAGCATATGATCGGCTTACTAACAGACTTACAGACCCCAGCTTACAGACTGACCAGCGCTTTAATCACACCAGCCTCTGGCTTCGTCCAACCTTCCAATCGCTCCGGCAATTCCTCCAATGTGCATCGATGCGTTACATATCGCTCCAGATCGGCAAAACCTGCACCGAGCGCTTCACGTACCGTTTCAAAATCCTCCAGTGTCGCGTTGCGACTCGCCAGCAGCGTCATCTCACGACTATGGAAATGCGGATCATTAAACGTAATATCTCCTTTAAATAGACCGACAAATACAAGCGTACCGCCATGCCCAACCAGCTGAAATGCGTTCGTCATTGATGCGCCGCTACCGGTTGCATCGAACACGAGTGGGGGCAACTCACCATCCAGCAGCTCCAATAAACGCGCCTGCACATCGTCCTTCGCATGAATCGTATCGCTCACACCTGCCCATGATTGGCAAAACTCCAATCGCTCCTCATTCATATCCAGCGCAATCACATGCGCCCCCTGATGTCTGGCAAGTGCCATCACACCAAGACCGATCGGGCCAGCACCGATCACAAGCACCGCTTGCCCTGCGGTTAATGCAGAACGACGAACGGCATGTGCACCGATTGCCAGCGGCTCTAATAGTGCCGCTTGATCCAGTGTTAGATCATGAGCAGGAATCAGGTGCGTAATCGGCACAGCGATACGCTCACGCATCCCACCATCCTCATGCACGCCCATCACCTTCATGCTGCGGCAACAGTTGGTTTTACCCGAACGACAGGCAGCACACTGTCCACAGTGCAGGTAGGGAATGATGCTCACTGGATCACCGACCTTCAAGTCGCTATTGTGATCATGAATCGCTTCGATCATACCGGATAGCTCATGCCCAAGAATCCGTGGATAGGTAAAAAAGGGCTGCTGTCCCTGAAACGCATGCAGATCGGTGCCACAAATGCCAATCCGACGAATCGCAACAATCGCATAGCCCGGCTGTAGCTCTGGCTCGGGTAGACTTGTCGTCCATACAAGCTGCCTGACGTCCTCACAGATAACTCCATTCATCACGCTTCGCCTCCATTGGTAACAGGACGGTTGTACAGCTCTAGCCCGCTTGCCCAGGTCTGATTATGTACAGGCTTCAATATACGTAGCACCTCTTCCAGCACCTCGGTCTGAATCGGCTCCTCTATCCAGCGTACATTACGAAGCACATTGTCCGGATTCGCTGTGCTGACCAGTGTCGTTGGAATTGACTCCTGCTGGACGGCAAATTGCATCGCTAGCTGGGCAATCTCTACTCCCTGCTGCTGACAATACAGCGCCGCTTCATGACATACACGCTTCAGCTCATCACCTGCTGGATGCCAGTCTGCGACCGGACGGGTGCTGAGTAGTCCCATCGATAGTGGAGAAGCACTAACCAGACCGATATGCTGACTTTCCAGCAAAGGCAACAGAGACAGAAGTGAGGTATCGTTTAGCGCATAATGACAGTAGGATAGGATGATATCCACTTCCATTTGCGGCAATAACAGCTCGAACATGGATAGCGGCAGACCACTAATTCCGCCGAAGCGAATCTTACCCTGCTGCTTGAGCAGCTCTAATGTCGGCACCGATTCCTCTACAATCTGCTGCGGATCGCCGAATTCCACATCATGGAGAAATAGCATATCCAGATAATCTGTACTGAGTCGCTCCAGACTCTCATCCACACTACGTAAAATGCGCTCACTCGAAAAATCGAATTCTCGTTCTCCATAGCGCCCGGCTTTGCTGGATAACAGATAGCGATCACGCGGTACCGAACGTAGCGCTTGACCGAGCACGGTCTCCGCACGCGTCAGTCCATAATAAGGCGACACATCGATATAATTCATCCCGGCGTCAATCGCAGTATGCACGGTACGCACACTTTCTCCATCATCCGTACTGCGGAATACACCACCCAGTGAAGATGCTCCAAAGCTTAATACCGGTACGTCCAGTCCAGTTTTGCCTAGCTTTCGATATTTCATGTTGCAGCCTCCCTTTTGTGAGTAACCATGAGTATCTGTCGCAGGTTATCGCGGCATTCCTGCTATGATTAGCAAGCGCTTTCATATCCTGTTTCTGCTACAATGCCACGCTGTATAGGTGTTCGATCCTCTACTTCGCTGTACGCCCCTTTATCGATCCGATAGGCTCTGTTCCTTTTGTCTTCTCATCACACTACACATTGCCCATATGTTATCATCCAGTCGCGTATTTTGAAATGTGGTATTTTAACTATGTAAGGTGGACAATATTGCAGTTCATATAAGAAAAAGGAACATCAGCTTGTCGCCAATGTCCCTTTTTATCTTAGCCGCTTATTTTATTCACAATAAAAATGCATGTAACCGCAAATTATCAAGCTTTCTTAGCTACTGCACTCCGTCTTCGTAGAAGCTCCATTCGCTCCAACAGTAACGGATGGTAAAATAGCGAACTATAGTGATTATTTATTCATTTTGAATTGCAGGAATAGCTCATTGTAATGCACGAGCATCTTTTTACCCAAATTATCGAACACCTCAAGGCGCTTCAGCACTTGTTTGGACGGATAAAAGCGCTCGTCACTGGAAATATCCTCTGGTAGCAGCTTGAGTGCAGCATCATTCGGTGTGGCATAGCCGACATACTCGGCATTTTGCGCGGCTACCTCCGGGTTCATCATAAAGTTAATGAACTTGTGCGCACCGTCTATATTGGCTGCTGTCTTCGGAATGACCATATTATCAAACCATAGATTCGAGCCCTGATCCGGTACGACATAATCCAGATCCGGGTTCTGATCCATAATTTCCGAGGCATCGCCAGAGAACACCAGTCCAGCCGCTGCTTCATTGTTAGCCAATAGCATTTTGATCTCGTCACCGACGATTGCTTTCACGTTCGGCGTTAGCTTTTTCAGCTTCGCAAGCGCCGCCTGTAGATGCTGATCGTTCGTATCATTGAGCGAGTAACCGAGGCTGCTCAGCGACATGCCCAGCACCTCACGCGCACCATCGGTTAGCAGCACATTGTTGCGCAGTGATGGATTCCATAGATCATCCCAGCTATGGAATTTCAGATTGGTCAGCTTCGGATTGTATACAATGCCGAGCGTTCCCCAGAAATACGGAGCTGAGTATTTGTTGTCTGGATCGAATGATAGATTCAGAAACGATGGATCGATATTTTTCAAATTCGGCAGCTTGCTATGATCCAGCGGAATGAGCAGATTCTCCTCACGCATCTTGGAGATCGCATAATCGGATGGAATCGCCACATCAAAGGTTGTTCCACCCTGCTCGATCTTGGTCAGCATCGCTTCATTAGAATCAAATGTCTGGTAAATGACCGTAATACCCGTTTCCTTCTGAAACTTGGTCAGCAGCTCGGGATCGATATAATCGCCCCAGTTATAGATCGTCAGCGTATTGCTACCTGCATAGCCCTGACTCACATTCAGACGGTTCGCCACGAACATGAGCAGCAGCGCTACTGCGATAATCACGATAAAAGTACGACTGATCGCTTTCATCTTATCTCGGCACCCCCATTTCAGCAGCCGGCTCATGCTTGCGACTGCGTCCCTGCGAACGGCGTGTGATCATATAATAGCCAACCACGAGTGCAGTCGTGAACAGGAAGATGAGCGTGGACAGCGCATTGATCGATAGCGATACACCCTGCCTTGCACGGGAGTAAATTTCGACCGATAGCGTGGAATAGCCATTCCCTGTCACGAAGAACGTCACCGCAAAGTCATCCAGTGAATACGTGAACGCCATAAAGAATCCAGCAAAAATACCAGGCTTAATAAACGGTAAAATCACCTTGCTCAGCACATCACGACGACTGGCACCCAGATCACGCGCCGCATCGATCAGCGTTGGACTCATTTCCTGCAAGCGCGGTAAAATCATGAGCACGGTAATCGGAATACTGAACGCAATATGCGAGATCAGCACCGAGGCAAAGCCCAGCTTGATGCCAACAATCGTGAACAAGATTAAGAACGACGCACCGATAATAACGTCCGGGCTAACGATCAACACATTGTTCAGCGACAACACCGCATCCTTGAGACGACGGCGGCGAATCCGATCAATCGCCAGCGCACCGATAATACCGATCATCGTCGCAATCGTAGACGATAACAGCGCGATCACCAGCGTATTAATCAAAATAATCATCAGGCGCGTATCCTGAAATACCTCGCCATACCACTTCCATGTAAAGCCTTCAAACTGATGCATATTGTCTGCACTATTGAACGAATAGTACATCAAGTACAGAATCGGCGCATACAGCACCGCAAAGACGAGCACCAGATACACATTACCCCAGCGACCCTTATTTGCCATGACGCACCTCCTGTCCGAAGCCGCCGCTAAGCAGCATCAACAGTGCCATCGCAATGATCAGCACCACCGCTACCGTGGAGCCCATACCCCAATCCTGCGTAACGAGAAAGTGCTGCTCGATCGCCGTACCGAGCGTGATCACTTTATTCCCCGCGATCAGACGCGTAATCATAAATAGCGACAGCGACGGAATGAATACCGCCATACAGCCAGATTTGACCCCCGAGATCGTCAGCGGGAAAATAACACGCTGGAACGTCGTCCAGCCCGAAGCACCTAGATCGCGTGCTGCCGAGATGAGCGATGGATTCATTTCCTCCAGCGCATTATAGATCGGCAAAATCATAAATGGCACAAAAATATACACCGATACAAACACAAAGCTGAACGAATTAAACAGCAATTGCTGCTGCCCTACACCAATCGTTTCCAAAAAGGCATTGATCGGCCCATACGTACCAAAAATACCAATAAACGCATACGTTTTCAGCAGTAAATTAATCCATGTCGGCAAAATAATCAGCAAAATCCATAGCTGCCGATGCTTCGTCCGTGTCAGCCAGTATGCTGCCGGATACGCGATCAGCAGCGAGAACAGCATCACCAGAAACGCATACCAGAACGAGCTAAGCGTCATCTGCAAATAGACCGGAGTAAAAAACGTACGGTAATTTTGCAGTGTGAACTGTCCATCTACATCAAAAAAGGAATAATACCCGACCAGCACCACAGGCGCTACCACGAACAGAACGATCCAGACGTAGTAGGGCAGCATATAAATCGCGCGCGTATTAGCTTGCATGGTCGCCGCCCTCCCCGTAGCCCTCCAGACGGCGGTCGAAATCTTCCTCGCTCTCACCGAATCTCATAACGTGGATTGCTTCTGGATCAAAATCCAGTCCGATACGACTTCCCGGCTCCGCCTTGCGAGTCGAATGCACCAACCATTCCTGACCGGAATCGTCATAGCAGCTAATCTCATAATGCACACCGCGGAATAGCTGTGTATCGACACGCACCTGTAGCTTGCCTTTTTCTTCTGTCGTCAGCTCCAGATCCTCTGGACGAATAACGATCTCTACATTTTCATTCGGACGCAGCCCGGCATCGACACACTGGAACTGCTTGCCGTTGAACTCGACCAGATAATCCTCGATCATACGCGCAGGCACGATATTCGACTCCCCGATAAAGTCCGCCACAAAGCGGTTGATCGGCTCATCATAGATATCGTTTGGCGTACCACTCTGCTCGATTTTGCCTTTATTCATAACGAAAATATAATCCGACATCGCCAGCGCTTCTTCTTGATCATGCGTGACAAAGACGAACGTAATGCCCAGACGCTGCTGAATTTCGCGCAGCTCGTACTGCATTTCCGTACGCAGCTTTAGATCAAGCGCAGACAGCGGTTCATCCAGCAGTAGCACTTCCGGCTCGTTCACGAGCGCACGCGCAATCGCGACACGCTGACGCTGACCGCCGGACATTTCCGAGATCGCACGCTTGCCGTAGCCTTCCAGATTGACGAATTTCAGCGCTTCCTGCACCTTCGTCTCGATCGCGTCCTTTTTCATCTTTTTGACACGTAGCCCGAATGCTACATTTTCAAATACATTTAGATGAGGGAACAGCGCATAATCCTGAAATACCGTGTTCACCTGACGCTTGTTGGCAGGCACCTTGTTAATCACCTTGCCATTAAAATGAATATCGCCACCGCTTGGCTCCGTAAAGCCAGCGATCATGCGCAAAATCGTCGTTTTTCCGCAGCCTGACGGCCCGAGCAGCGTATAGAACTTCCCACGCTCGATCTCAAAATCAATATGCTCCAGCACCTGCGTGCCATCATCGTAACGCTTGCTCACTCCGTCAAAGCGGATAATATTGTTGTCGCTCATAACAGCCTCCTTTTGGCATCCGGATTCTCTGACGACGGCCAGCCTGCCGCTCTCCGGTGCACCGTTTCCGTTTCCTTGCTTCACTGCTAATACTAGCAGCCCACTATAACCTGCTTCATCGCCCATACCTTCACACTGAAAGATGAAGCCCAATCCTTACCTATACAATTCACAATCTACATATGTCATAGCCAGTCATCCTGTCATGCACGATTCCAAGCCTATCGTTACACGTACATTAACCAGCATAGATAACTGTAAAAGGTACATTTGCTATTATAACGTTTGAAATCTGTAGAAAACATCCTGTTTTTCAGCATTTTTCGTAAAATATAGTTCATTTCCACAAGCATCCATGTGCAAATTGCCATACACCCAATACAAAGACGTGCCACTCTCCATATGATAACGTAAAAGTAACAACCAAACCGCTCACCCTGCGCTTGCTATCCATTTGCCCGACCTGTCTCCATTGCACTGCCTACAAACCAACCGAATAAGGTACAATATATACAGCTATATATACAGTTATAGAAACAGGTAGAGGTAGAGATATAGATGCAGATACAGAACGCCAATAAAAAACTAACCCTTACCGTATCACTAACTACTAACTGCTAACTACACACGATCTGTATCACCAACTGCACAAAACCTGCTTCACCAGCATATTAACCTATCAGTACATTGCACGCTTTATGGCTGTATGCCCTTTTAAATGTTCATCTCTACAATCCAAGCAGTAATCTCTACCACCTTCTAAATAACACAATTTGCTCATATCACCATCAAGGAACGAACAGATGTTAAACCTACTGCTCCACCAATTAACCTATGAGATGATACACAGCCATTTTTACAAGATATGATGTAGACCGCACTTCACTGCGGGAAGGAAATAAGGGGAAAGGACGATTTTGGAGGGGCGGGAATCTTCATTCCTTCCTCATCCAAAAGATTCCCGCGGCTCCACTGAGTCCGTCCCCTTATTCCTTCCCGGAGTGGTTCCAGCACCACACCAAAAGCTCGCGATATACATCATCTCATATCCCAACCACCATATTAAAAGGAGTCCTGCCCATGGAACATCTTATTCATACTCCCCTACACGATATTCAAATCAGCGGCATTCGCAAAATCGCTACCGCTGCCGCACGCTATCCTGATGCGCTAGCACTCACGCTCGGTCAGCCCGACTTCCCTACACCAGCTCATATTATTACAGCAGCCGAGCAGGCGATGCAGCAGGGGAAAACGGTGTACACGCCCAATGCAGGCATTCCAGCACTGCGCCGAGCCGCTGCTGACTTTGTACGCACTCGCTACGGACAGTCATATGATATGGACACCGAGGTCATCGTTACCGTTGGTGCCAGTCAGGCGCTGGATGTGGCGCTACGCACGATTTTGTCACCGGGCGATGAGGTCATTTTGCCAGGGCCGATCTATCCTGGCTATGAGCCACTCATTCGCTTAGCTGGTGGGGTTCCTGTCTATGTAGACACACGCAGTACAGGCTTCAAGCTCACAGCAGAGCTGCTCGAGCCGCATCTGTCGCCGCGTACGAAGGCAGTCGCGATTGGTTATCCATCCAATCCAACTGGACGCGTACTGGGCGCGCAGGAGCTGCAAGGACTGGCAGACTTACTGCGCGATCGTGAGCTATTCGTGATCTCCGATGAAATTTACAGCGAGCTCATTTACGATGAACCGCATCGCTCCATCTCCCTGCTGCCCGGCATGAGAGAGAAAACGATTGTGATCAACGGGCTATCCAAGTCGCATTCGATGACCGGCTGGCGAATCGGCTTTACCTTTGCTCCAGCATGGCTTAGCGCTCATATGCTCAAGGTGCATCAGTATAATGTGTCCTGCGCCAGCTCGATCAGCCAGTTTGCCGCTGTTGAGGCATTAACCCATGGCATCGATGATGCCCTACCCATGCGTGAAGCATATCGCGAACGGCGCGATTATGTGTATGATCGCTTGCTTGCGATGGGTCTGCCACTGGAGAAGCCGGAAGGCGCCTTTTATCTATTTCCGTCCATTGCGCATCTGGGCATTCCATCGATGGAATTTGCGATGCGATTATTGGAGGAAGCACGCGTAGCTGTCGTACCGGGCGATGCTTTTTCGATCTATGGCGAAGGCTATATTCGCCTATCCTATGCCTATGCAATGCCTGTATTAGAGCAATCGCTGGATCGACTGGAGCAGTTTGTCCAGCAGCTCACTCGCTAAACGAACCCAACTTTAAGTAAACACCCTAACCCAAGCGCTATGCCTCATCGCTTCTTATCCTCCTATGATGAGACATAGCGCTCCTTCTTTTTTCCACAATAAACCGCTTATTACTCCATGTCCCTCAGCAATATGAATCTTTTTCTATATTTTCTGAAAAATTTCATAAATGGTAGCGCTTCATCTAATTAACTTTCTCATCTGCTCTCTAAATTGATAGGATTGCCTGCCGATAATACTTGTATAGAACCAAGCTACAGCGAAAAATGGAGGAGTCTAATGAAAAATCTAAAGCACGTATTGTTTAACCCTTCTCTCGGACGTAAGCTCATGCTGTCCTTCTGCGCTGTTCTTATAGCGGCACTTGTTACATCAAGTCTCGTCTCTTATGCCATTGCGAAGCGCACACTTAGTAATGAGCTTATCGGGAGCGCTACACTAAGCTCCAATACGCTTAGTTCTGTCGTAGATAACGATATGCAGCGCAATATAGATGCTGTTGATTACTTTGCCAAGGCGATCACCGAGCAAAGCTACAGCGATCAAGCGGAGCTACTGGAGCAGCTACGTACGTATGACAAAGCCAGCTCTAATCTGGAAGGTATCTATGTAGGTACGAATCAAGGCGTATTTTACACCTCTTCCGACAAGCCCAATCCGCCCGGATACGATCCAAGGCAGCGTCCGTGGTACAAGCTAGCAGAGGCTAATCCAGGCAAAGCCGTCATTACCCCTCCTTATGTATCGTCGTCGACTCAGCAAATGACCGTCACGATAGCGAAACAAACCGATGATAATAGCGGCGTGGTCGGTCTTGACCTGAGTATCGCTTCATTGTTACAGATCACCTCCACCGTCAAAATCGGTGAAAAGGGCTATGCCTTTATTATCGCACCAGACGGCACGTACATTTCACATCCAACGATTGCTGCCGGACAGACGAATGACATTGCCAAGCGCATCATTGCCGAAAATAAAGAGCAAGGTCAATTTAGCTACGTATTTGAAGGTCAAGATAAACAACTCAGCTACGTAACCAGTCCAATCACCGGTTGGAAGCTAGTCGGTAACTTTAACCAGAGTGAAATCCAGGAAAAGGTTAGTCCTGTTCTGTATCAAACACTTATCGTACTCGTTATCGCGCTCATCGTAGGCGGTATCGTAGTATGGCTGATCACACGCTCAATCAGCAAACGGATGAATCGTATCGTCGATGTCGCTCATGCGATCAGTCAGGGCGATCTCACTCGCTCCGTACAGGATCGCAGCCGTGACGAGCTTGGCAAATTATCCGTTGCCTTTAACGATATGAATCGCTCGCTCAGCTCGCTGGTCGGCTCCATTCAGGATACAGTCAGTGATGTAGTGGCAAGCTCCGAAGAGCTGACCGCTAGCTCGGAGCAGACCAGTCGCGCAACCGAGCAGATTACAGAGGCAATCGAGCAATTTTCCGGTGGTAGCGACCGTCAGAATACGCATATTAGCCAGAGCGCACATCAATTGAGCGAGGTCGCTGGCTTCCTGAATCAGGTTCAGCAGCATTCCGGTTCCCTGCTCGGTCTATCCCAAACGTCTACACAGATGGCAGACAGCGGCGATCAGCTCGTGCGCCGTACCGTATCCCAGATCGAGCAAATCGATCATGCCGTCAACGAAGCGTATGGCGTAGTAAATGGTCTGTCGCATAAGTCTTCACAAATTAGCGATATTCTAAAAACGATCAATACGATCGCCGAGCAGACCAATCTACTCTCCCTGAACGCTGCAATCGAAGCCGCACGCGCAGGTGAGGCAGGTAAAGGCTTTAGCGTCGTTGCAGGAGAAGTGAAAAAGCTCGCCGAGCAATCGCATCAATCCGCAGGCCATATCGAAGGCTTGCTACAGGATATCATTAGTGAAATCAACGAATCGATCTCTACCTTTGATCGAATTCACCAATCCGTGGGAGAAGGCCTGAGCGGCGTACAGCAATCCGCAGACCAGTTCCAGCAGCTCAAATCCAACGCTCACGATATTTCCTCCAGCTTGCAGGAAATGAACACACTGATCAGCGATGTGAGCAACAATGCTGACGATGTAGCACAATCCGTAGCCGAAGTGAGCGATATTGCTGGTAAAAATGCTGGAAACATGCACGATATCGCCGCATCTGCGGAGGAGCAGCTCGCGTCGATGGAAGAGATCAGCTCGTCTGCACAATCCCTGTCCAAGCTGGCAGAGGATTTACAGAAGGAGATCGAGCACTTCAAGATTGGGGAGTAATGCAGTTCATCTCACGCTTGTTTCTTGTAGATTATCTTGCTTCTTGTAGCTTATATAGATCGGATTCGTTAATTGGGGGAAATGAAGCCGAACGCCGTTTATCGAGCCGCAGCAAGCGATTGGGGCAAACAGCTTATATCCTGTGTCGCTGATCTCATCTTGCTCTACCATCTCCATCTATAACGATAGAAAAGCCAGATCGCTGAATGATGCGATCTGGCTTTTTTTGTCGAGATATTTGTATTAACTTTTCAAGCATGAATACGAAGAAACCCGCACCAATTAAAACGGATATCTTGCCTACAGGCCTCGTTACTTTGACAGCTCCAGAAAGCCTTCGCCAAACACGTCACGTACATCGTGAATCGTAATAAACGCATTCGGATCTTCTTTACGAACGATCTTCTTGAGCACGGACACTTCCTGCTTGCTAATGACGATATACAGCACTTCCTTCGGCGTTTTGGTGTAATAGCCATGCCCGGACAATACAGTTACACCGCGATCCATCACCGTAATGACTTTTTCTGCAATCGCATCCTGATGCGAGGAGATGATGGTCACTGCCTTTTTCGGATTCAGACCCTCGATAATAAAGTCCATCACCTTCGTACCGATATACAGCGCGATAATCGTCAGCATCAGACGCTCTGGCCCGATAATAAACAATGACGAGAATGCTACGATCAGATCGAAGAACAGCAGACCATAGCTAATATTCCAGTCCAGATATTTATGCGTGATGCGTGCCAGAATCGCAGTACCTGCGGTCGTACCACCTGCACGGATAATCAGTCCAAGCCCCACACCTACGAGCACACCTGCGAACACAGCATTCACGACAATCTCGTTAGACTCAATTCGCCAGCCCTCCGTCAGATGCAGGAAGAGCGAGTTCAGTGCGACCGCAATAATCGTGTACACGATACTCGTTTTATCCAAAAACTTATATCCGATCAGGATCAAAAAGGAGTTAATGACGAGGTTGACAAGCCCCGGTGACCACTGGAATAAATAGTACAAAATAATCGTAACCCCGGTTACGCCACCTTCACCGAGATTGTTCGGAATAATAAATAGATTGACCGCCAGCGCGAACAGAAAGGCGCCGACAGTTAGCAATATCATATCGTAAATACGTTTTTTCATTCACCCATACTCCTTCTATAGTTACCTTCCCAATGGGAGTTGTTATGAACATGCTACAATGCTGTTTGTATAGATCAGGGTCTCTATCTTGACTATATCCATGCGTATTCTCTACGAATACGGCGATAGAGCCCATTTATCCTCATATCAATATCAAGCGACTATCGTTTTCATCCTTATCTATCGTCATAGAGCTGCCCACCCATCCGGTACTGTCATACAGCATATATACAGTATTCCTTCTAGTATGCCTGCTCTAGATCACGAGAGGATGAAATCTTTGTAAAGCACGAGAAAACAACGCCAAACGCCAAAAATCAGCGAATTCGGCAAGAAACATGGCAAAATAGCCCCATTTCCATCCTTACCCGCCAAATGAGTATTTTAAGCCCCGTCTTGCAGCAAGTCAAAGCTTTTTTCCTATCCTTTGCCCATTCATTTCATTGCCTGATTAACGTAAAAAAGCACGCTGTTACATGAACATGCAGTGCAGCTTATGAATATAAAGTAAATGTGCAAATGCGGCTGTAATTGCATCATTATAAATTATGTTCCTATGGCGAACAGACGATACATAGATGCTATGAGCTAGCGAAATCACATTTATTTTTATCATTTTGTAACATAGACTCTTATCTAATTAAAAAAAGCAGAAGAGCATCAATCGCTCTTCTGCTTTTTAAAGAAGTGTTCACATTGTTAAAAAGATCGCTCTACGATAGAGCATCTTATCGATGATTATACCGTCACAGTACCAGCCGATTGCCAGCGCAGATAGTCTGTCACTGTGCGTACAGCCACATCGATTGCAGCCTCACTCGGCTCCAGCTTCGCGTGGTGCAGGCCATACGGCGTATCCACACCAAGCCAGAACATAAAGCCCGGAATCTGTTCTAGAAAATAACCGAAATCCTCACCCGTCATCGCTTCGGTACATTCAAATAGCGTCACATCGTCACGCTTCGCGAGCCAGCTCATAAATTCAGCCGTCAGCTTCTCTTCATTATACACCTGCATATAGTTAGCGCCCCAGTCAATCTCAGCGCGACAGTCGAAGCCCGCTTCAATACCCTTGACCAGCGCTTCAATGCGTGATTTGATCAGCACCATCGTCTCTGCGGATAGCGTACGAATCGTGCCCTCCAGCCTTGCCCGCTCGGCGATAATATTTTGCTTCGTACCGCCTTCAATTTTGCCGATCGTAATGACAGCCGAATCGAGCGGATTCACATTGCGCGCCACAATACTTTGCAATTGTCCAACCAGCTGGCAGCCAGCCACCACCATATCGTTAGCACGATGCGGATACGCCGCATGTCCACCCGTACCGATCAGATCGATGAACAGCTCCGATGTATTCGCAAACAGGATGCCCTGCCGAACGGCAATCGTACCGACCGGATACTCTGGCGCAACATGTAGCCCGATCATTTGCTCCGGCATCCAATCTGCTAGCTCTGCACTCGCCAGCATCGGCTGCGCCCCACCAGGCCCTTCCTCAGCAGGTTGGAAAATAACGATCAGATCATCCTCCATCCGCTGCTGTACGATCGCGGTCAGCACGCCAAGCCCAATCGTCATATGCAGATCATGCCCACATGCATGCATATAGCCGGGATGCTCACTTTTAAAATCATAGCCCGTTTCTTCTACAATCGGCAGCCCATCCATATCCGCACGGTAACCAAAGCGGCGCTTCGGCGCGGTGCCATGCACATAGACGAGAATACCTGTTTTCCATGTACGTACCTCGATATGCTCCTGTGGTAATGTTGCAATATAATCCAGCAAATAACGCTGCGTTTTAAACTCCTGAAATCCCGCCTCTGGAATGCGGTGTAGATCACGACGAATATCGATCAGATTAATGTTAGTCATCACATGTACTCCTTTAACTCTGGTAAAATAAACAACAATAACCGCAGGTAAAATGGATTAACGCATTCATGCGAATTCCTAGCGGATACAGATACAGATACAGATACAGATACAGATACAGATACAGATACAGACCTATTTTATGGCATGGAGGCTTGGAGATGAAGAAAAAGAAGTCGACACCGCTAAAGCTCCAGGTTAAACATTATCACTCACCCGATATCGATCATATTGAGCAATGGATGCCTGACAACGATAATGTCTATTATCATTTGGAGATGGCGATTGGCTTGCAGGATGAACAAAGGGCTGATCTGTATTGGGTCATCATTGCCACCCCAGCTGGCATTGCCGAAGCTCGGCAAAGACATAGCTCGCTCAAGTCAGCTACTCATACGCGTATGATCCTACTGGATCACTACACATGGAAAGAGGTAGTAGCTCGAATTGAATCTGTTCTCGACTCCATTATGATCCTTGATCGGCAAGATTCGTTAGAGGAGTTGCTCCATCATTTTAACTGGGAATATGAGCGTAACAATGCGACGAATGAAGACTGAATTAATCGATCCTATTTATACTAACAGAACTCTTCATTTAGATCATAAGAAGGCTGTCACCATTTTACTGTGACAGCCTTCTTTATTGGGGAACATTATGATTTTGCTTACAGTGTACGCAGGTCTTGCAGGATTTCGGTTTTAGACTTTGTTTTGTCGTCCACTTGCTTGATCACGCGTGCAGGTGTACCTGCAACAACGGAGAATGGAGGTACATCCTGTGTTACAACTGCGCCTGCGGCAACAACTGCACCTTCACCGATACGTACGCCTTCCAGTACAACAACGTTCGCACCGATCAATACATCGTCCTCAACGACAACTGGCTGTGCGCTTGGTGGCTCGATTACGCCTGCCAGTACGGAGCCTGCGCCGATGTGACACATTTTACCGACCTGTACACGACCGCCCAGTACAGCGCCCATATCGATCATTGTACCTTCACCGATCACCACACCGATGTTGATTACCGCGCCCATCATAATAACCGCGTTGTCACCGATCGATACCATTTCACGAATAAATGCGCCCGGCTCAATGCGTGCGTTGATGTTTTTCATGTCCAGCAGTGGGATCGCCGAGTTGCGACGGTCGCTCTCTACCACATGGTCTTCGATCTTCGCACTATTTTCAGCCAGTACGCCTTGAATATCAGCCCAGTCGCCGAAAATGACGCCAGTGTTGCCGTTAATGAATGTTTTTACGTCTTCAGGGAATGTCAGACCTGCCAGATCACCTTTCAGGTGTACCTTCACGGGAGTTTTCTTTTTGCTTGTTTTGATCAGGTTAATAATTTCATGCGTGTTCATCTCAGTAGACATATGTAGATGACAGCTCCTTTTTCATCATAATATCACCGCATCCTGCTCGGGGCGGTGTGCTCTATTCAACCGTATGACCTGCGCGGTCATAACCGAATGTACGGACACAGTTTGCTCCTGCTTCGAAGCTACATCCTTTATAGCACATATTGAAGACCCCTCGCAATTGATGGATGATATTTACACCAAATGTTTATACAGATAGTGCATGTGGGGAAGTTTTAGAGATACAAATAGTGAAGTAGAAGGGAACCATTTAGATTGGAGGATCAAGTATATAGAGCAGGCGAACGGAGCTATCGGCCATTCTACTTGTTAGTAATTCGCTCCTTTATCCCTTTGATACCTTATACATTTATCCCTTTAGCTATCTAGCAATTCAGCTTACGAACTCATCCAAAATCCTTATGTACCGCATCTCTCACCGCTTCAAAAAACTCTCGATTCCGCTGACTATAATTCGGCTTATTCAAAATCTCAAATGTACGCTCGACCCCTCTTTTAATTAACACTGGATCTTCCGTAAGCAATCCATAGCTAATAATCGTCACACAACAGTTAAATAGATCACCACCCGGCCACTGATGCGTTCGTTTAGTCAAATATTCCTCCACTACCTTACTCTGATCCACACGCGGTAGCAAATATGCGCTTTCCGCCATCATAATTTGCTCACAGGCTTGTCTAGCCGCTTCTTCTATATTGTCAGCGGTAACATTCAATAGTTTCCTGTCATCTGTAACGGTTGACAATTTCTCTGTCGGTGCATACTTACTCACCCAGGAACCAAAGCCAACCGTAGGATGAGAAATCGCAGTAATCTCATGCTTATTCAAAAACTCATTCAGTCGTTCCATTGCCGCAACATAGCGACATCCCAATGTTGAGAAAACCGTATAAGGCGGCTGAGCATGACTCAAATGACTGTCCAGGTGCCAATCCACATCAGGATGAGCTTTTTTCAGAAAAGCATAATCTGTAGTTGAATAACTTTTGACGGGTATGTAATTATGCTCTGCAATCAATGCTCCTAATTGGGTGTAGAACTGCTTTCGAATGGCTTCTTTTTGTCCACGCATAAAAATGTGTGCCTGCTTTTACTACCCAGCTCCTGCTTAACGTATTCAGCAGACGCTCCTTTCACTAGATTATGTAGTTATCATTGCATGATCTATGAGCACATTATATTACAAATTCTAGAGAATATACGAAGTTATCCGAATTAAAAATCATCTACTCCACCTTTGTGTGAACTAGAACCTGTTCTTCGCATTCAAGCTGTTCTCACTCGCTTTCGATGTATCAAAAGCACAACTACATTACATAATAAATACACCATAATGATCATCATCACTTTAGCATTAGTTGCACCGCCAAATACATTATCTGTAATGCCGTATATCATAACTAGCGCCGTGACGATCATATTCACATACACTACGAGGATAAATGTCAATGAGACATCAATCAAACTCTTCAACTTATCCATTACTAAAAATACTGCCAATAACACAAATACACTACTCAACATATAATATTCGCTATAAAACTGTATCCCTCCCACTAATCCTTTTATTAGTATCAAAGGGTACTGACTATCAGTAAATCCAGCAATATCGCTGAATGAATGATTAGCATAACGATTAAACATGAGGTATGCAAAAATAGGTAATGTGATCTTTTCAACTATAAAAAGCGGAATGATTAAGCATTTATATAAAAAATCGATATGATCAAAAGATCGATTGATACTTATAAAATAAAAACTTGTGAAAACTATAGGGATAATGGCAATTAGATTAGCTTCGATATATTTGCTAATCTCTAACCAGTTATGTGCAAACAAATACGTTAACAAATAAAACACAACATACACTATTGCTGAAGATACTAGCTGAAAAGTCTTCCTTTCATGCCATCTTAGCATCAAATCAACTTTGCCTAATTTCTCAAAAGCTAGTTGTTCTGCCAGCTCTTTATCAATACCCTTACTACATAACTCCCTCTTTAATTCATATAAATGATCAATGATCTCGATCTTCACTTCTTTTGCTTTGTTTTGATTCAGCCTCATACGCTGGACACTATTTTGTGCAAATTCCTCAATATTATTCATATCCATATTCTTTGAATGAGCGAGTCAGTAAGGAAATAATATTATTCTCGCCTTCTCTTTCTTTGATTTTATTTGCCAAATAGGCTTTTCCTACGGTTGTTATACTGTAGTATTTTCGCTCTCTACCTTCTGTTAATGCCATGTAGGAGCTTAGATATCCTTTATTCTCCAAACGACTCAAGCATGGATATAGCGTTCCTTCACCTAATTTTAGATACTCAGCATTGATCTGGTTTATCTTTTTGGATAATTGGTATCCATATGTATCATTCTCAGCAATTACAGATAAGATTATAATTTCTAAAAAACTCTTGGATTTCATAACCAACACCTCCTATAATTTCTATTTTATTCAAGTATACATCGAGAATCAAGGTATTATTCAGTAACGAGTATGTAGGAATTTGATCAAACGCGGCTAATCGTAATGAGAGATACAAATTACAAGGATACAATCTATAAAATAAAAAAGATCAGATTTCATTACGAAACCTGATCCTTTTTATTTTCAATATTCTTTTAAAAGCCCTAGCTCTTCCTCACTTCACTTCCAGCGTCCAACCAAACGGATCTTCCTCGACACCCTTCTGAATACCTGTCAGTGTCTCGTACAGCTTCGCAGATAGCTCACCGGTTTTGCCTTCGTTGATCAGCATTTTCTCGCCCTGCCAGTTCAGCTCGCCCATTGGGGAGATGACAGCTGCGGTGCCTGTGCCGAATGCTTCTTCCAGCGTACCTGCTTTGTGGGCTTCTTCTAGCTCGTCGATCGACAGCAGGCGCTCCTCCACCGGAATATCCCAGTGCTTGAGCAGTTGAATGATCGAATCACGTGTAATCCCGTTCAGGATACTGCCGTTCAGGGCAGGCGTTACCACAGTGCCGTCGATTTTGAAGAAGACGTTCATGCTGCCGACTTCCTCAATATATTTACGATGCACGCCATCCAGCCAGAGCACCTGAGAATAACCCAGCTCGGTAGCGCCTTCCTGTGCTTTCAGTCCGGCTGCGTAGTTACCCGCGGTTTTCGCCATGCCTACGCCACCTGGAACAGCACGTACGTACTTGGATTCCACGTAGATTTTGACCGGATTGATCCCTTCTGCATAGTAAGCAGCAACCGGGGACAGGATGATCATGAATTTGTATTTCAGCGATGGGGCAACGCCCAGCGCAGGCTCAGTCGCAATAACGAATGGGCGCACATACAGGGATGTACCTTCGCCCTCCGGAATCCAATCCTTATCGAGCAGGATCAGCTGACGCAGTGCTTCCAGCGCGATCTCTGGATCGATCTCTGGAATGCTCAGACGCTCATTGGACAGGTTCAAACGCTCAATGTTTTTTGTGGGACGGAACATGAGGATACGTCCGTCTTCCGCCAGATATGCTTTCAGACCCTCGAAAATCGTCTGACCGTAGTGGAATACCTTTGCTGCTGGGTCCAGGCTAATATTTTGATAAGGAACGATGCGTGCATCGTGCCAGCCTTTGCCTTGCTCATAGTCCAGAATGAACATATGATCTGTAAATTTGCTTCCGAATACAAGCCCCTGTGTAGCTGGCTTCTCTTTCGGTGTGGTTGTCTTTTCGATCTTGATCTCGATACTCATCGTCATGTCTCCTTACGGATAGTCCTAATTAATTATGATTTCATTAAATCATATCACTTTTAACCCTTTTGCGAAAATAGCAAAATAGAACAGATGCGAGTCTAGTTTGTGCTTGAGGCATAACTGACCGATTTTGTAAGCGTTCTACTCGCTACTATGCTTCGCTAAACGGCTCGTTTTAACATTATCCTCTATCTTCTTTTTTCTAAAATAGAAAATTCATATTGGCTGCGTAAGTATGCGAATAGGACAGACTATATACATATAGATAGATAGGTATAGATACGATGCGCTGACGATGCAAGCATCCAAATATGCTATACTCTGCACAGAACAGATTGGAAGCCAGGCAGCTAGAGGATTGGCTGGAGAACAGGCACCTATGAGAGCTTGCACAGGCAGGTATCGGGTGCATGATTCTATTTATCGAAGGGAGAATGTCCATATGAATATTCCTGAGAACAATTCAGTATCGAACATTAACCGCTTTAACGGATTTGATGAGCTGTATGATCGGAATCGTCCGCAGCCACCGCAATTAGTTGCCGATCTGCTGGTGAATTATTTGCAAAAGCGCCCCCGGCTGGTGCTGGATGTCGGCTGTGGAACCGGGCTGTCCACGATGATCTGGGCGGGCAAGACAGCCGAAATTATCGGTATTGATGCGAATCATGATATGCTTGGACGCGCTCAGATGAAGCTAGAGCAGCAGCCCGTATCGGGAATATCATTCCAGCATGGCTATTCCAATGAGCTACCCGCTTCCGCTGGTACCGTTGATGTGGTGACCTGCTCACAGTCGTTTCACTGGATGGAGCCTGCAAGTACCCTGCAAGAGGTGAAGCGTGTGCTGCGAGATGGCGGAATCTTTGCTGCCTATGATTGTGATTGGCCGCCGGTGCTGAACTGGCAGCTAGAGCGTGAGTACGAGCATCTGATCGATCTGTCTGAACGCTTACTGGAGCAGCATGGCGATCCAGAACAGCAGGCAGTCAAACGGGACAAGTCCACCCATCTGCACACGTTACAGGACAGTGGATATTTCCGCTTTGTACGTGAAATTGTGTTCCATCATACGGAGCCATGCAGTGCTGAGCGCTATACAGGGCTGCTGCTCAGTCAGGGCGGCATTCAGGCAGCCTTGAAGCTAGGCACACCTGCCTCGCATCTTGAATCTGAAATTGGTGTACTTAAAGCAATGGCAGATGATTTTTTCCGTGGCGGTATGATTAATGTGCTGTTCAGCTACCGGATGCGATTGGGGATTAAATAGGCTCACTGTTATAACTACCATGTTATAGGTACCAGATGAACACGGATCACCAAACTGATTGACGATTCTAATGCGATGACGATCAGATACAGATACAGATACAGATACAGATACAGATACAGATACAACGAATTTTAAAACACATCTATGTACAAGCAAAGCCGCAGGCGATGGATGCCTGCGGCTGTTTCTTTTGTATGTTGGTGCTCCAGCTCATTATATTAATGCACCAGTTCCTACCGAACCGACTCACTTTTTCAGTAGATTAATATGATCCAGATCGGTGCTGCTGTTGAAGATGAACTCCAGCTTGTAGCTACCACGTACATAGGTGACCTTTGTTTGCTCGGATTTTCCTTTACTGATCTTGGATACTGCGGATGGAGCGTACCATTTTTCCCGTAGCAGCTTCATCGTGATACCGCCGATATTCGTCTGCCGCTCTACATTTGTACCGAAGTAACGCATCTGATCCAATACATTGCTTTTATTATAGTGAAACGCATAGCCCGGATGCCCCATATCTGCGGTGTAATTATCGTAGCCGTTAGCGTTTGAACGTGGCAGCTCTGCTGGGCCGAAGCGATTGAGCACATCACTGCGCTTCGTTTTACCAATCGTAAAGCTATTCACATCACCAGGGAACTTCCCTTGTAAGGCTGGCTTGTAAAAGCTGTTCAGCGTCTCTACAGCAAGCTGGTGCTGATACGCCGCATCGCTACTCGCCGAGGCTGCTGCCTGTGTGGTGAAGGCTGTACTTATTCCTACCGTTCCAGCTAGTGCTACACCGGTTACCGTCGCTACCAGTGCTAATTTACGTATCGGTGCTGTCCATCTATTCATGTTCATTCCTCCTGTATTTCCCCTTCAATTACTACGTCTATACTCTGTCATTCGCTCTTCTCTGGAAGCCCTACAGATGATCTAAACAGCTTATAGTATACTGCTGTGCCTCAGCATGTAAGTTACCGTCATATCACAATCCGGTAACAATGTAGTTGCCAGCATTTTCGTTGCAAGTCATCTGACGTGATCAGAAGCCCAGCCGATGAGGTTAGTTATCTATAAAAGGTTGAAACAGCCGCAAACAGGGTATTGGAAAAACATACACTATTCATTGTCCGTAGTCTGACACTCTGTTATTACCCACGCGCTAGGTGATCGATAAACGATCCCGATATCGCGCAGGTCGAACGAATATTGAAGAATTGGATGAGGTGAAATGATGAACGAGACATCCAGCAATTCCCCATTGCAACACACAACGTCGGAGAATCATGCATCCGGTAACGATACGGCAACCTCCGTAACTGATTCTACAATGACAGCAAGCACGCAGGAACAGGCTCCTGCGGCGGACGAGACGAGTCAACGCTCTGAGTTTACAACCCGTCGTCCGCGTATCGTATTAACCGGAGCGACGGGTTATATTGGCAAAAATCTATTGCAGCAGCTTGTGCGTGACTATGACATTATCGCTCTGTCACGTCATGACCGCTCCGAGCATAATAATGAGCATGTCGAGTGGCGTGCCTGTGATCTATTTTCTATGTCAGCAGCAGATAAGGCATTGGAGGGCGCCGACTATGCGATTTACCTGGTGCACTCGATGATGCCAACCGCCAAGCTGACACAGGCGAAGTTTGAGGATATGGATATTATTCTGGCAGATCACTTTGCCCGTGCTGCCTGTAAGCATGGGATCAAGCAGATCGTGTACTTGAGCGGTATTATTCCGCAAGATGTTCCACGTGAGAAGCTATCTCGCCACCTACGCAGCCGTTTGGAGGTTGAGGAGGTGCTCGGCTCATGCGGTATTCCGGTGACAACCATCCGTGCCGGGCTGATCGTGGGGCCTCAGGGCTCTTCGTTCCCGATTCTAGCACGCCTGGTACAGCGTCTGCCTGTGATGACACTGCCGGAATGGACGCGCACGCTCACGCATCCGATCGCGCTCTCTGACGTGCTACATGCCCTGCAACACAGCATTGGCTCGCCGCAGCTCTATGGACGTGCAATCGATGTCGGTGGCCCGGATATCATGACGTACAAGCAGATGATGGAAAAGACGGCCGAGGTAATGGGCAAAAGACGCGTTTTCATCGATCTACCGCTACTGACGATTCATCTATCTCGTCTATGGGTCACACTGGTCACCCGTATGCCACGCGAAATGGTCTATCCACTCGTGGAAAGTCTGGCGCATCCGATGGTCGCGCATGAGGATCGAATCGTCAAAGGCATTAGCGATGGCAAAATCCCGTTTGAGGAAGCAGCACGTACGGCGCTGGAGCAGGAATCGCAGCAAAATAGCCAATCCAGCTCTAACACGCGCGCGTCCGATTCGACCGATCCAAAAGTATCCGATGTACGCTCGATCCAGCGCGTATTGCTGCCCGATGGGAAAAATGCACGCTGGGCAGGCGATTACTATATGGAATGGCTGGGACGCTTTATGCCCGCACTGGTGCGCACGCAGCGTATCGGCGAGGATCGTTACCAGGTCTTTTTACGTTTCATCGAGAAGCCGCTGCTGGAGCTAACCTTCTCCCCTGAGCGTAGTGATGATGAAAGTGCGGTCTACCATATCACTGGCGGTGTGTTCGCTCGTATAAAGGAAACACATGAAGGGCGACTCGAATTCCAGCAAATTCCCGGCACACAGGAATGTGTTATCGCCATTCACGACTATATGCCATCTCTACCGTGGTTCCTGTACAAATACACACAGGCAAAGGTACATCTGATCGTCATGCATGCGTTCCGTCGCCATCTGCTGCGATTGATTGCTCGTGATCGGCGGAATCAGCCTGGCTCAAGCTCTTCTACCGTTTCCCCTCACCGTCCCGGATGATGCGCAGCTGCGCGTCACCCGGGCTTTTTTTATCTACAGGTATACACGGTGATACATAGGCAGCGTTCCTTTTTAGGCGCGTGATTTTTTGTGCTACAATAACAGCATGAGCTGGAGCGTGCAGGATGCGCTCCCCGTATAGAGAGAGGAGTCTGACCCGATGAAACAAGAACTAATTGAACGCTTGACCTCCTACGTGCAGATCGATACCCAATCCAGTGAGGAGAGCGATACATGCCCTTCCACTCCCGGACAATGGGACCTACTGCGTCAGCTGGAGCAGGAGCTGCATACACTCGGTATGCAGGAGATTACGTTGAATGAAAATGGCTATCTGATGGCGACATTGCCTGCGAATACCGATAAGGATGTGCCTGTAATCGGCTTTATGGCGCATGTGGACACAGCGACTGATTTTACAGGTAAAGGCGTGAAGCCACAGCTCGTAGAATATACAGGCGGAGATATCGTGCTGAATGAAGCTCAGCGTATCGTGCTGTCGCCATCTGACTTTCCAGAGCTGGAGCGTTACCACGGACATACACTGATCACAACCGACGGCACGACACTGCTCGGTGCAGATAACAAAGCCGGTATTGCCGAGATTATGACAGCGATGAATTATCTGCTGGATCATCCTGAAATTAAGCATGGCAAAATTCGCGTTGCCTTTACACCGGACGAAGAAATCGGACGCGGGCCGCATCTGTTCGACGTCGCTGCTTATGGTGCAAAATACGCCTATACCGTCGATGGTGGACCACTTGGTGAACTGGAATACGAAACGTTTAATG
This sequence comes from Paenibacillus hunanensis, assembly GCF_014645615.1. GTDB lineage: Bacteria > Bacillota > Bacilli > Paenibacillales > Paenibacillaceae > Saccharibacillus > Saccharibacillus hunanensis. The sequence goes on from NZ_BMMB01000005.1 coordinate 361,231, forward strand.
CTGCCGCTGCCCGCGTTGTATGCAAAGGCACCAACGTACATCCAGGCACAGCCAAAGGCAAGATGATCAACGCCTCCAAAATTGCGATGGAGCTGCATCGTCGTCTGCCTGTTGATGAAGCACCTGAATTTACCGATGGCTATGACGGCTTCTATCATCTGATTTCCTTCCACGGCGATGTGGAGCGTGCAGAACTGTCGTATATCATCCGTGACTTTGACCGTGAATCGTTCGAGCATCGCAAAAATACAATCACCAGCATCGTCAATGAATTCCGTCAAACGTACGGTGAGGAGCAGATCGAGCTGGAACTGCGTGATCAGTATTACAATATGCGCGAGAAGATCGAGCCGGTTATGCATATCGTTGATATCGCAGGTCAGGCGATGAAGAATCTGGAGATTGAGCCACATATCACACCGGTACGTGGAGGCACAGACGGTGCACAGCTCTCCTATATGGGCTTGCCTACACCGAATATTTTCACAGGTGGCGAGAACTTCCACGGAAAGTATGAATATGCATCGGTTGATACGATGGTTAAGGCAACGAAAGTAATTGTCGAGATCGCTAGATTGTTTGAAGAGCAGGCATAAAGTAAGTCAGAGCGTTCTTGATGCCTTGCCGCTCGGGCTATATCCGGGCGATCTAATAAGAAGTTTATTGCTGAAATATTGGATTTCCTTTACGTAGACCATCTACAATTTATACATGAAATATACATTTTGACTGTATAAATGATTTACAACAAAAGTAATCTCTGCTACGATGCAACATAACAGTTTATTCCTATAAAGAAAGTAGGTTATTGTTTATGTCATCTTCATCCTCTTTGCTGCGTACTACTGCACCGTTTCGTGCGGATCATGTAGGCAGTCTGCTTCGTACTGAAAAGATCAAAAAAACCCGTTTGCAGCATACGGCTGGTGTGATTACAGCTGAGCAGCTACGCGAACTGGAAAATGAAGAGATTCGCCGAATCGTTGCCAAGCAAGAAGAGATTGGCTTGCAGTCGATCACAGATGGCGAATTTCGCCGTGCCTGGTGGCACTTTGACTTTCTGGAAAACCTTGACGGTGTAGAAGCGTTTGAAGCGGAGCAGGGTATTCAGTTCCATGGCGTTACGACAAAGCCGCGTGGTATCAAGGTCACTGAGCGCATCGACTTTACGAATCATCCGCATCTGGACGACTACAAATTTCTGCACAGCATTGTGAGTGCGGATCGTACTGCCAAGATGACGATTCCAAGTCCGAATATGCTGCAATTCCGTGGTAAAGTGGCGACTGAGCGTTATGAGGACAGCGATGTATTGCTACAGGATCTCGGTCTGGCGTATCAAAAAGCACTGCGTGCTTTCTATGATGCAGGCTGTCGTTATTTGCAGCTCGATGATACATCCTGGGCATCGTTCTTCTCCGAGGAAACGAAGCAAAAGCTGCGCGCCGATGGTAAAGACCCGGATCGGATGCTTGCCGATGCAGTGAAACTGCTGAATCTGTCCGTAGCGAATCGTCCGGACGATATGGTCATTACGATGCACATCTGCCGCGGTAACTTCCGCTCCACCTGGACAGCATCCGGTGGTTACGATGGTGCAGCCGATGCGATTTTGGATCAACTGAACCTGAACGGACTGTTCATGGAATTCGATGATGAGCGATCTGGCTCGCTGGACGTATTGAGTCATGTGAAGCGTAAGGATCTGCAAATCGTACTCGGTCTGGTAACGTCCAAAACAGGCGAGCTAGAAAGCAAGGATGCGATCAAACGCCGCATCGATGAAGCCGCTCGCTTTGTGAATCTGGATCAGCTATGCCTGAGTCCGCAATGCGGCTTTGCCTCTACAGAAGAAGGCAATCTGCTGACCGAAGAGCAGCAATGGGATAAGCTTCGTCATGTGATCGAGATTGCAGATGAGGTATGGTCATAATCGAATAAGCTTTGTGTGAAATCTTGCAAAAACTGCTGTATACAAGCCAGCCGTACATTGTCTTCTCCAGAGAATGTACGGCTGGCCTTTTTATGTATGTCCATGTATAGGCTTGTATATGAATATACGCCCATGTATTCCTTTAGCTCATGGTAATCATTTGATCGGTGTGCACTGGAGAGGATGCTAATGATGCTTGCAATCGTCCTGGTTCCCCTGCACAGCTACGCAGCACATCCCCTCTGGACATGCTTACCAATTAACGATATGCTAAACGTCCACTCTCATCCCGGTCTAGCTACTATTCAGGCTACGAAGCCAAGCAGGCTGTTATTGGATCGCTTTGTTGCGAATCGATGCAGACGATGCTACTTTATTATAGAGCTAGCGCTACGATTCTAGCTTACGGGTTGAACGGTGTATCTGGTAAGGAGGATATATCTATGGAATGTCGTGCTGGTTGCGCTGCCTGTTGTATTGTAATCTCAATCTCATCTCCACTACCGGGGTTGCCACAGGGCAAGCCTGCGGGAATGCCCTGCCCTCATCTGACTGCGGAACGTCGCTGTGCCTTATTCGGTCAGCCCCAGCGTCCGGCTGTATGTGGCGAGCTACCTGCTTCACTGGAAATGTGTGGAACGACCGATGAGCATGCTTTTGCTTATTTGGAGGAACTGGAACGTCTCACTTCACCCCACTCTTCTCACTAATCCCTTCATCGCACAACCGTTCCACTCTAGCCATTCACCCTAATTTTGTGCAGAATTGCGTGTCTTACGAATATATTTTTAAATTTTTTTGGGTGATTCAAATGCCGTTTTAGTGGAATTTTGCTGCATTTTCACGACTTTTCTCGCAATTTATGTATATATATCCCATTTATACGTACTATAAATGCATAATATGGTTGAAACTATGCTTATTATCATTTTTTTACTATTACTTAGCCGCTAAATTTTCTCTTTCCCGAGCCCGATACATATACAATGTACTGTATTCTCCGAATAGGGAAGTGATCAGATTGAGTATCATTCAAGCATTGATTAAAACTGCACCGATCTTCGCTCAAGCGATGCGCGAGCAATTCACGATTTCTGTCTACGACGAGACACACATTGTCTACTACTATCAGAGAGGTAACTTCGATCTTGGTTTTAAAACAGGCGATCCTGTAGCACCTGGCTTTGAGAACTTCAAAATGCTGGAGGATAAAGTAAATCCGACACGCGTATTTTTCCCGTCAGACATGTTTGGTTATCCGCTGGAAGGGATCACGATTCCTATTCATGAAGATGGTAAGCTGGTAGCTGTATTCGGTATTTATTACGAGCAGACCAATCAGCAAAATCTAGAAGGTGTTGTATCCGAAAGTAAATCGATCTCGGAAAGTCTGGTCGATATGGTACAGCACGTTGCTTCGCATGCACAGCAGCTGCAAGCAACAAGCGAGCAGATTTTGCAAAACAGCCGGATCACGGTCGAGAAATCGTCCAAAATCAACGAAGTCGCTTCTCTGATTAAGGAAATTTCGGAGCAAACGAACCTGCTTGGTTTGAATGCTGCGATTGAAGCTGCGCGTGTTGGTGAGCTGGGCGCTGGCTTTGGCGTGGTTGCTACCGAGGTTCGTAAGCTATCGGTCAATGCGAAGCAAGCGACAGGCGATATCGAAAATGCACTGCGCGAAGTACAGGAGTCTATCCGTAACATGGAGCGCGAGATTGAGCAGATCACTTCTTCTTCACAGGAGCAGGCAACACTTGTAGGCTCCTTTACCGATGTGATCGAGCGTTTGCAGGCGTCAAGCACAACAATGCAGGAGTTATCCGACAATCTGTATCACTATGCCGTAAAAAGATAATACACATCCAGAATAAGCATGGTTTACACCATGCTCCGTCTGATCTGTATGCAAAATGAATGCAGTTCAGACAACCCTACTGTATATAAAGAGATACACTACAGAGATTATAAGTGGAGAAGGAGTTTGAGTAATATGGGAGTGGTCGATTCTTTGTTGGGCATCATGCCGTATATTGGTAAAATGCTGAGAGAGAAAGCGACGGTTAGTATGTATGACCGGAAAAAGGTGCTGTACTATGAGCAACTGGGGGATTTTGATCTTGGCTTCCGTACAGGCGTTGATCTGGCTCCGGGGTTTGAGGATTTTCAAGGGGTTGCCGATAAGGTAAATGCAACGATGGTCAGCTATCCACAGGAGCTGTTTGGCGTGCCACTGGAAGGCGTAAATATTCCGGTGTACGATGGCAGTGAGCTCGTGGCGATGCTGCTCGTGATGTATGAGCAAACGAACCAGAATCATCTGGAGGCAATTATCGCAGAGAGCCGTTCGATCTCCGATAATCTGGTCGATATGGTACAGCATGTTGCTGCTCATGCAGAGGAGCTGCAAGCGACCAGTGAGCAGATTTTGGAGAACAGCCGGGTTACGGTCGAGAAATCGTCCAAAATCAATGAAGTAGCTACACTCATTAAGGAAATTTCCGAGCAAACGAATCTGCTGGGGCTGAATGCTGCGATTGAGGCTGCACGCGTCGGTGAGCTGGGCGCTGGCTTTGGCGTGGTCGCTACCGAGGTGCGCAAGCTGTCGGTCAATGCGAAGCAAGCAACCGGCGATATCGAAAATGCACTGCGTGAGGTGCAGGATTCGATTCGTAAAATGGAGCTGGAGATCGCACAGATCACTTCTTCCTCGCAGGAGCAAGCATCGCTCGTTAGCTCGTTTACCGATGTGATCGAGCGTCTGCACGGAACAAGCTCGACCATGCAGTCGCTGGCGAACAATCTGTATCATTATTCTGTTGCTTCGAAGTAAGCTGGACAGGGCTAGTCTGTGATCGCAGTAGCATGTTGTAGAGAATATCGGTTAACCTATGGATAAAGTGGTTATCCGAGCTGATCACTGTAAGGCGATGGACTGCTTTGGTACCGGTTTGCATGAAAGGAATAGATAAAAAACCGCTATCGTATAGAACACCATACGTCGGCAGAGATGAAGGACAGCCCCGGCTTAGTAGCTGGCTGTGGATTCGCTCTGCTGGGTAGGTGATGCGATAGCGGTTTTTTGCTGTGAAATGCGGGGGTTGCATCTATCCGTTTAATGGTACATGTATCGTATCAGGTGTCGATCCTACAGACGTTCCGATATTCCGATTCAAATACCTGCTTTTTGTTGAGCAAATACCTGCGCTAGAATATCCACACCGCGCACGATCTGCTCGTCAGACGGAGTAGAGAAGTTCAGGCGCAATGCCTGACATGGCTCGGATTCGTCAACGAGGAAGGCATTGCCGGGTACGACTGCGACGCCGCTGGCTGCGGCTTGCTTGCAGTAGTCCAGCATCGGAACAGAGGCAGGCAGCTCGCACCAGAGGAACAGTCCACCATCTGGACGAGTGAATGTGACCGCAGCATCCATTTTTTGCTCCAGTGCTTGCAGCATCAGCTCGCTTTTACGGCGATACACGTTGCATACGAGTCCGATGTGACTATCATAGTCGTATTCGGTCATAAAGCGGTGAGCGATCATTTGGGGCAGGGTTGCGGTATGTACGTCCTCACCCTGCTTGGCGACTGCCATCTTTTGAATGACCTCGTCTGGTGCCAGCACATAGCCGACACGCAGTCCAGCAGACAGCACCTTGGAGAAGGAGCCTACGTAGATGACGCGCTGATCGGTATCCAGCGATTTGATGACAGGCACGTCCTCGCCCTGAAAGCGTAGCTCGCCGTATGGATTATCTTCGAGGATCATCACATCGTATTGGCGTGCAAGTGCGTAGATGCCTTTGCGCTTTTCAAGCGATGTGGTGATGCCTGTTGGATTCTGGAAGCTTGGGATCAGGTAGATTAGCTTCACGTTCGGCTCACGCTTGAGCGCGGCTTCCAGCTGCTCCAGATCGATACCATCTGCTTCCATCGGTACACCCGCCAGACGAATCCCTGCGGAGCGGAAGGTGTTCAGTGAGCCGATAAAGCTCGGGCTTTCACAGATGATCGTATCGCCTTCACTGCAAAATACTTTGGCTGCCAGCTCAATCCCCTGCTGTGCGCCGGAAACGACCATCAGCGAATTACCTGTCGTATCCACATGAAAACGCTGCTGCACATGACCGAGCAGGCGCTCACGCAGTGGCTCATAGCCCTCTGTTACACCATATTGAAGGGCAGCGACTGGATTTTCCAATAGAATCGACTCGGTAAAGGAACGAATCGCTTCGAGTGGGAAGGTTTCAGCAGCTGGATTGCCTGCTGCAAACGGAATAACAGAACCGCCACCACTTGATTTTAAAATTTCACGAATGATCGATGGCTTCATCGCCGTCATTCGTTCTGCAAATTTGTAGTCCATAGTTCTCTTCTCTCCTTAGCCCAATGAAGCTGGAGCAGACAGACGATCGATAGTATTGATAGTATTCTATGCCAGCTACCTATCGTCTCTATTCCAACTCGTTATTTGTTCTAGCTTATCGCATCTGCCTATCTGCTGGAAATAGCCTTGATCCATTTTTTTGTATAAAAATAACCCCTCGCTCCAGCAGCATCACTAGTAACGAAGGGAATTATTTTCTGAATCAAGGAATGACGGGTGCGAAGTAGCACTGAATTCGTCCTATTACAGCGCAGCTTCTGCCTGCTCCTGATTGTAAATCGCAACCTGATTCTTGCCGGCTCGCTTGGCATTATACAGCGCATGGTCGCTAAGCTCATACAGCGTGTTCATCTGAATATTGCGCTGTGCCTGTACAGAAACGACACCCAGACTGATCGTATACGGTACAGGTAGCACATGCGAATCACTGTTGGCTACCGTTAACCGAAGCTGCTCCGCAATGCCTCCTGCCTTCGCCTCATCTACATCTGGCAGCAGCACGGCAAATTCATCACCGCCATAGCGTCCGAAAATATAGCGCTCACCCGTAAGCTCCGACAGCCTTTCCTTCAATCGATCGGTCATATCCTGAAGCACACGATCCCCTGTAAAATGCCCATACGTATCATTAATCGTCTTATACGAATCCACATCGAACAAAATAAACGACACCTGACTCTGCCGCATCGCTAGCTGATGAATCATATTCCGACTCTCGACCATAAACGTACGCCGATTCAGCACGCCGGTCATCTCATCATAGCTCGCAATCCGTAACAGCTCCGCATCTGCCTGCTCCTTGGACAGCAGCACATAGCCAGTATTGCCCAGAATCATAATCAGATAGAGCGCGATGAATGAGAAGCTTTGATACATCCCCTGCGTGAACAAGCCCACCTGATCACCAAGCTGAATCGCAGCCCCCGCCCGAAGCAATAGACTAAGCGCTACGATGCCGTACAGAATGCCCATCAGTCGCTTGAGCGTGGACGCGGCACGATCTGTCGTCATATAATACACCGGATAAAATAAGAACATCGCCGTTGCCACCGATGCGTACACGATACGAGCACCTTCCGATACACCTAACCCATAGATCAAGGCGAAGCCAGCAATACATATGACCGTGCCGATCAGATATAACCGTTTGAGCCGTTTGGAAAAGACCTGCTGTAGCATAAGCAGCGCGCTCGTCTCCAGTGCCGCACCCACGAATAGAAGCGTATTTGCTAATACAATCGACAATAGCTCTGGAACGACACCACGCACAATTAGCAATGCCCACGCAATCGCCTGGATGAGCTTGGATAGGAAAAAAGCATTGACCGAACGATCCGGCACCGTATGCTTACGATACGCATTAATTAGAATGACCGTAAAAATATGTCCAAACACAAGCGATATAAAAATCGTCTTCATATCCAGATTAAAGCTCATAATGGATTTCACAACTCCGTGTTTTGCACGGCGCCTCAAGGTTAAAGCTGGTGAACAGGCGCAGCAATACGTACTTGCCAGCCTAAATGGATGACTGTGGACTCAGTATACCACCTTTATCAACGGCAAAGCGTATCGTTACAAGCCTGTTACTACAAAAATTTTAGAGTGACTGCTCTCGATTTTGGAACTGTGCCAGCGCGGTATATTGCTGCTCCAGACTACGGAAGATCGACACATAGATCGGCAGTAGCTGATGATACACATGCGTATGCTCTGGCTTCGGCTCGTGCGCATGGGTGGAGCCGATCATACTGGATACGATATCCAGCGATTCGATGCGCCCCATCCCGTACAGACCGAGCACAACAGCACCGAGACAGGAGCTTTCGATACTTTCCGGTACGATAACCTCCTGATCAAAAATATCCGCCATCATTTGCCGCCAGAGGGAGGAACGAGCAAAGCCGCCTGTCGCATGAATTTTGGCAGGATGACCGATCTGTTCCTTCATCGCCAGCATAACCGTGTACAGATTGAAAATAACACCCTCCAGCACCGAGCGAATCATATGCTCCTTCCGATGCTTCATCGTCAGCCCGATAAAGGAGCCGCGCGCATCCGGGTTCCATAGCGGCGCACGCTCACCTGTCAGGTACGGATGGAATAACAGCCCTTCGGAACCTGCTGGTACCTGCTCGGCGATTCGAGTCAACACATCATAGGAATCAATACCGAGTCGCTTCGCCGTCTCTACCTCCGACGCGGCAAACTCATCGCGCACCCAGCGGAACAGCATTCCACCATTGTTCACCGGGCCGCCGATCACCCATTTATCCTCGGTCAGTGCATAACAGAAGATGCGTCCCTTCGGATCGGTGACCGGCTCATCAACGACTGTCCGAATCGCACCACTCGTACCGATCGTCACAGCAACAACACCCGGCTCAATCGCACCTACCCCTAGATTAGACAGTACGCCATCGCTTGCGCCCACGATAAACGGAGTGTCCACCGATAAGCCCATTAGCATAGCCGCCTCTGGGTTCATTCCTGCCAGCTGATGCGTTGTTGGCACCGGGCGAGACAGCTTGGTTGCCGTAATGCCTGCAATATTCAGTGCTTCCGCATCCCAGTCCAGCTCTCGCAGATTGAACAGCCCCGTACAGGAAGCGATCGAATGATCGACCACATATTCACCGAATAGACGAAGGAATACATACTCCTTGATCGAAATGAATTTATATGTCCGTGCGACCAGATCAGGCTGCTCATCGCTCAGCCACATTAGCTTGGTCAAAGGCGACATCGGGTGAATTGGCGTGCCGGTACGCATATAGATGTCCTGTCCATTCAGCTCATGCTTGAGCTTACGTGCATACGCTGCACTACGATTATCCGCCCATGTGATGCAGCGTGTCAGCGGCTTGCCCTGCTCGTCGACAGCAATCAGACTGTGCATCGCCGAGCTAAAGGAGACGAATAGCACCTGCTCAGGCGAAGTGCTGCTATCCTTCATCACACCTGCAATCGTATCCATGACCGCACGTAGAATTTCATCAGGGTCTTGCTCTGCCGTTGACGGTGTTGGCGTGTACAGCGGATACCCGATATTCGAGGTGGTCATGACCGTGCCATTTTCCTGAAATAAGACCGCCTTCGTACTCGTCGTACCGATATCAACCCCGATCATGCGCATAGCGCCTGGCTGTGCCTCGGTATGTGGTAATGATCCATTTCCATTCGCTGTATCGTTCATCGTCATCATCCTTCTTTCGTAAAATAAATATTGCTTTGATCATCCATATCGTTATCGTACAAAGCGGTCTTCTACTATACGGCTGACTTTGCTCCGTCACCCTCGCAGAAGCATCATGCCTAAACAAAGTAAAGCAGCACGGGAAAGAAGCTCTTTCCCGCCCTGCTCATTCGCTTTTATTTTATACAAACACACTCAAAATCATAATAAAGATCAAGCCGACCACTGACAAAATCGTCTCCATCACCGTCCATGACTTGAGCGTCTGCCCCACCGTCATGCCGAAGAATTCCTTGATCATCCAGAAGCCAGCATCATTCACATGAGACAGGATCAGCGATCCAGCACCTGTTGCCAGTACGACCAGCTCGACATTGACCCCGGTGCTCACCGCGAGCACGGGAGCAACAATCCCTGCCGCTGTCGTCATCGCTACAGTTGCCGAGCCTGTCGCTACACGGATCAACGCCGCAACCAGCCATGCAAACAGGATTACGTTAATGTGACTGTGGCTGGCAATATCCGCAATCGCTTTACCAACACCACTATCGATCAGCACCTGCTTGAATGCACCGCCACCACCGATGATCAAAATGATACCCGCAGTTGGTGCCAGACATTCACTTGTGAATTTGGAAATATCGTCCTTGCTAAAGCCACGTGCAAAGCCCAGCGAGAAGAACGCGAATACTGCCGAGATCAGCAGTGCAATAATCTCATGACCGATAAATTCAGCTACATGAGTAAAGCCATGTACTGCCTCTGGATCTACAATCGATGCAATCGATCCGGTCAGCATCAGGATAACAGGCAGCAAAATCGTAAACAGCGTAATACCAAAGCCCGGCAGCTCACGATCACCCTTGGAAGCAAATTGCTCGGCAAGCTCCTTCGGCGGCTGCACCTCAATGCGACTACCGATAAATTTACCGAAGATCGGGCCTGCAATAATCGCTGTTGGCAAGCCAACGATCAATGAGTACAGAATCGTACGTCCCAGATTGGCATTGTATGCATCAATCGCAATCATCGGCGCTGGATGCGGTGGCACCAGACCGTGTACGGTAGACAGACCTGCTAGAATCGGAATCCCGATCTTGAGCAGGGACAGACCTGTTTTACGTGCAACCAGAAACACAATCGGAATTAACAAAATGAGTCCAACTTCAAAGAAAACCGGAATCCCGACGATAAAGCCGACCAGCATCATCGCCCAGTGCACACGCTTTTGACCAAAGCGATCAATCAGCGTGGTTGCGATACGCTCGGCACCACCGGATTCAGCCATCATTTTACCGAGCATCGTACCGAGACCGATAACGATGGCGATCGTACCAAGCGTGCCGCCCAATCCACCTGTAACGGATTTGATCAGGTCTTGCGGATTCATCCCTGCCAGCAAGCCGAGCATCAGAGCAGACAGCAGTAGCGTAACGAACGGGTTCCATTTAAATTTGGCGATCAGCACGATCAGGAAGACGATCGCGATCAGCGTCCACACGAGCAGTGTGGCATTATGACTAAGTCCAAACAATTGATCCAAGGAAATGACCTCCCTATGAAAATTTTCAGATTCTTTTTTTGCAAATTTGAAATGTTTTTCGTAAGTGGATAGAGCGCTTACAATAATGATTTAGTATGGTGGTTATTGTATACTTGTCGACAAGTTGGAGCTGGTAAATGAATGTACTGGTGTATTTATATGCTTAGTGACTGGTGTGATGTGGAGTGGCACCACTCCGGTAAGGAATAAGGGAACGGACTCGGGTGGAGCCGCGTGAATCTACGGATTAGGGATTTAATGTAGATTCACGCCCCTCCAAAATCGTCCTTTTCCCTTATTTCCTTACCTCCGTTCTGTGCGGGTTGCAGCATGAAAGCGTTCGTTGAGCAAGTGTACCGCAATATTGGTGTGCTAGCGTGTTTGCTTCATGCTGCTCAACTCAAATACGTATCTCTGTTAACAATGATATGTCCTGAAGGTTATTGGCACGGCTAGCATCATCAAACCTTTGAGAAGACTATAGACTGTTGGTCACGCATAGAGCTTAGATATTTAAATGTAATATCGTACACTATGAACGGAATCCTACTTGCAGAAAGCAACAGTATAGAACTCAGAGCTGGCAGATCGTAAGCTATAGTCTATAGTTTTCTTTTAGACAAGTGTCTGATTTTAATAGAGTATTATTTTGTTTATGCAACTCCATTTTATCCGAGTATAAAAGCATGCTAAGCAGTTCCTGTGTTTGTATAGCAAGAGTATAGAATAAACTGCAAACTGGCGTTCCTTGCTACTTTATGGCAGGGTGCGGCTTAGTGTTTGGGCGGAGTCCTTGAAATAATCGTCGACGGCGCGGCGGATGACTTCGGCATCCTGTGAGCGTAGACCGTTTAGGATTTTGTAGTGCTTGTCGGCGACCCAGTTCATGCGTTCTGCTCCGGTTTGGAAGCCTTTTTCGGTAGTGATCAGGATGACGGTCATGACGATCTGGCGAATGCTGTTCCAGAGGTGGATCATGCGCTGGTGCTGTGCCTGCATGACGATCATTTCGTGGAACATGAAGTCCTGATAGGCAAAATCTACATAATCGCCATGCTTGACGGCTAGCTTCATTTTGTCGATGGTTCGATCCAGTTGGACGAACAATGCTTCATGATCGCCCTCGGCCAGACGGTGCTGGACAAAGCTTTCGATCAGGTAGCGCACATCGTACAGCTCGTTGACATCCTCCAGATTTAGTCCGAGCACAACCGCGCCCATACGCTCCAAACGAATCAAGCCTTCGCTGGATAGTGCCTTGAGTGCATCACGTACAGGCGAGCGACTGCTACCGAAGTCAGCCGCGATCCGATTTTCTGAAATGATCTCTCCCGGCTTGATCGTTTCATTTATAATTTGCAGTCTGAGCTCACAGGCAATCGCTTCTCCGCGAGAAGCGCCCTGTAGCCAGGCGGATGGATATTGCATCGTTAACGTCCCCTTTTGTGCATAATCGCTGATGAACAGGCAGGTGTACAGACAGAGAGCGACATGCATGCTGTATGAATAGCTGTAGCTTATGCCGTACAGCCTCGCATCAATGTGACTTGCCATATAGTTCGATTTTAGCACAATCCGGTAAAGTGAATATAACGTTTTCAATGATCGATCGCATCGTGCAGCTCATGGAGCAGGGAATCTATTCGTGCCTCCAGTGTAGCTCTAGTTATGCTGTAACGCCCCCTCTACCAAATGAGATCAAATCCGTATGTGTGCGGTGTCTCGTATCTGCATTTTCGAAAGAGAACAGCCGCGTAAGAAGAATCCGGTGAAAAGAATAAACTGCGATAAAAGATCATTTTGTTGTGTACTTGTATACAACTTTAAAACTTTGATTTTTATCTTACTACTCTCATTTGGGAATGTAAAGCTTTTCATGTAAGCGTTCTATAAATTATTTGCTACAATTTTAGAATTCGAATCTTGCGAATATAGACTTTAAATAAAGTGAAAATTTAACATATATATGTTCATTATGGATGCTCTACGTTAAACTATTACAATGAGAATAACGAGAAAACGACTTTATAGGATGTTAAAAATCGTAGCAATTGCAGGCGTAATCCTGCTAGGAATAGTTCGTTTATTCAATGACTTTGATACTCCCACCAAACGTGTACAGCCAGAAAAATTAAATGCTTTTATCCAAAAAGAGAATATACTTAATCCTAAAATTATCCGTCTCAGCGATTCCAAATACTACCTCTTTTCGGATGAAATGAATACGATATATGTGTATGAAGGCAATGGAAATTCACACACCAGTCGTAGTACTCCCAGAGATGGGGTTGTTTTCGGAGGGCTAGAAAAAGGTTCATTTGGCTTGATTATTCACAACAATGATATTCTGCAACATGGGAGTTATTACAGATTAATTATTGATGGAGAGAGTAAAACGTACGATTACAATCGTGAGACATATCTGATTGTGCAAGACAATCGGATATGGAATCCAGTTCCACAAGTGACAATTGAGTTTTTAAGCAAGCAAAAAAAGACACTGTTCAAGCAAACCTTTTAGATCAAATAAGATTTTTAAAAAGAGGGCGTTCAATAGAGCGGCCTTTTTTTATTTATAATTTCAGCCGCAGAGAAGGACAACGATACTCACATCGCTAACACTGGAAAATTTAAAACACTTAATATCTAGTCCATACAACGATAGCGAGACACTACTTAGAACAACTTAAAACAACTCACAGATAGCAAGACAATATTTTAGAAGAAATGAAAACAACTCGCACTCTTCATTACATGAGAATGCGAATTGCTCACTGATAATGGACTTTATTTATACTTTTAATCGACCTGCTTGGGCATCCTTTTCCCTCACTCCGACTCCCCATTCAAATAATTAAAGAACGGCTGATCCACCCAGAAGTCGTAGCCTGTAATGGTCGCGTCAGGTGCCAGCTTGCGGAAGCCGTCGCGGATTGCTTGTGCTTTGTCGGTTAACGAGAACGATTGAGCATAATAATTACCCAGTGTGATCTTCGTATTTGAAATCACCGGATAGCCAGACAGCTCGGTTGGCGAATAGTACAGCGGCTGCCACCAGGAGCTATAGATCAGCGGTGCAGTCGTGTTGCTATTCTTTTTCGCATAGGTGGAAATGATCTTATTAAAGCGTTCCTTATCTGCGATCGTATTGAACTCAAACTGAATATCGTACTCCTTCGCATAAGCGATATAGTTACCATTTTCGATCTGAGTCACTTTGTAATCCGGTGTTTCCTTTGGTGTACCCCATTCCTTGAGATAGATAAATGCAGAGGTCTTGGGCTGGAACTGAACATCTGCATCGATGCCCTCACTGCGCAGCAAGCCGATCAGCTGTACCGCGTGCTTGATATCATCATGTCCATACGTGAGCGTCAGGCTATCGATAAAATTGGAATCATAACGGCTATCCTTGAGGTTGTAGCCAGTCACCAGATTGTTACGCAGCGCCTGATCCACAATCGTACGCAGCTCAGGAGCCTCGATCAGATCCGCTGTACGGTAAGCCGCATATAGCTTCTCGTAAATGTCGCTATCGCTGGTGCGTCCAATCTCATTTTTGTATTTGCCCAGACTGGTTAGCGTTTTACCCAGCAGCACGTTTGCAGTATTGCGGTCGATCGCCCCACCCTTGCGCAATGTCGGATATAGACTCTCCGGTACGACCCCGGTATCGATCGCTGCTGCCAGCTCCTGTGCTGCCTGTCCCTGTACGCGATCCTTAGCGATGCCTGCCTTTGCCAGCGCCGCATCTACCTTTGTCTGCGGATATGTATAGGCGAGTTCCTTGAAGCCAGCCGCTTTTACTGCGATGAATACGGCTGCGTATACGCTCAGTGCATCATTCGCATGAACCGTTTGATCTGACAAAATGCCTTGCTGGGCGAGAGCTACCGCTGCATCATATGCCGCATCGCCAGATTTGAGATCGGTAAAGCTCGGTGTCTTCGCTTCTTCCGTCGATGCGGCTGGAGCTGGCACAATAGCAGCAAGCGCACGTAAAAAGTCGCCTCGTTTCACCAGCTGTGGAAGCTGAATATTGTATTTCGCTTGCAAAAATTGGGCGTAATCTGCTGCCGTTTCCTGATGTGGGGTAATGCTGTTCGCCTTTGCTGGAGTTGCCGCTGGTGTCTTTGTTGGAACTGCTGCAGGTGCCTTCGCTGGTAGTGCCTTTGCAGGTGTCTCGGCTACAGCCGCAAATGTGGATGAAGTGGGAACAATACCTGCTCCTAAAACAGCAGGTGCAGCAACCAGTGCAGCGAGCGTGAAACGGGTCATCTTTTTCAAGGGAACGCCTCCTCAGATAGGGTAATCATGGGAAATACACAGGATATTCCAATTCTTATAATTCCGATGCGAATTAAAATATTGCAATGAATTTAGCATGAATAAATATGCAGTGTCAACGAAAAAATAAGCCAGCTACAACGTAGCTGACTCCAGCATATAGAGCTTGCTGATTCGCTTGTACCGTTTATGTATAACATGAACCTAACCTGAGCCTTCGCTTACACAGTCTCCTCTACTGCTTCCATGTATTCATACCTGTATGCATCGTACCCATCCGTTATGCAAGATAGCTACGATGTCCACACCGATACACATACACAGGCGTATGATACCAATCCGAACACAAAACAACCTGCTCCGGTTCCCACTCTGGTACTGCAAAACAGGCGCTAATCACATACGTATGGGGACGGGAACGCTGCTCCAGGATCGGACGAAGCTTGCGCATAGCGCCTGGAAACAGATAGCAGACGACAATATCTGCTTGCTCGTACGGATACAGGTAAATATCACCCTGCTGAAATTGAATATTCGTACGCTTCCATCTGCTAAGTACTCGTGAGCAACATAGAGGCAAGGGTGAATTTTCAATACCAGTTATACGAATATTCGGATTGTTTTGCATGATGTGCAGAGCGAGCGTCCCCCAGCCTGAGCCTGCTTCGATGACTTGCAGGGGAAGATGAGAGCGTTGATTCGGTTGATGGGATAGCTGCGTGATCGTATCGCTCTGCTCTTGCTGTGATTGTGTAATTCGCTCAGCCGCAGCACCTACCTGCTCACTGATCGTGCGGCGAATTGGGGCTGATGCGGGCATCGGTGAAATTCCATTTCGCCAGCTATAATATACAAGCACGAGCAGCGCTGGAGTCGCCAGCACAATGACCACGCACAACACCACTATTCCGTAGAAACCCAATTCGCTCTCCTCCTCTATCGCTTTGGCAGCTCTGATTGATTGTTTACACAAGCATTTCACGATACGTAGTCCGTAGTCCGTAGTCCGTAGTCCGTAGTCCGTAGTCCGTAGTCCGTAGTCCGTAGTCCGTAGTCCGTAGTCCGTAGTCCGTAGTCCGTAGTCCGTAGTCCGTAGTCCGTAGTCCGTGCCAAGGATACGATGGATCGCTCTATCATGCAACATTAACAAAAAAGTGCTGCCGAAGAAATCGACAGCACTCTTTTATCTCATGTTTATGCTAAACCTCATCAGCACGCCATCAACACGGTACAGCTTACCGTCAGGTCGCAGCAGAAGGGGGAATGCTTAGACCTTGGACATCTGTGTAAGTCTGTCTGGTTGTCCTTGTCTGTACTGGACGAGTCCTGCGATCAGCCCTTGACCGAACCGCCCAGCAAGCCGCGTACAAAGTACTTTTGCAGTGCGAAGAATACAGCCAGCGGTGTCAGCATCGAGATGAATGCAGCCGATGTGAGCAGGTGCCAGTCGTTACCACGCGAGCCGACCAGGTTGGCGATACTCATCGACAGTACCTGTACCTCTGGCTGAGAGCCGAGGAAGATGAGGGAAACGAGGTAATCGTTCCACACCCACAGGAACTGGAAGATCGAGATCGATGCCAGCGCTGGTACAGACAGTGGCAGGATCAGTCTGGAGAAAATGGTGAAGTTAGTCGCTCCATCCATAAATGCCGACTCAAATAGATCCTTTGGCAGCTGACTGATCGAGTTATACATAAAGTACGTGATCAGCGGCAAGCCAAACGCGGTATGCGCCATCCATATCCCGAAGTATGTCCCGTTCAAGCCGAGTGTCGTATAGTCGCGCAAAATCGGAATGAGTGCGACCTGAAGCGGTACAACGAGCAACGCGATAATCACGATGAAGAAGATATTGCGTCCTCGGAACTTCAGCCAGGCAAACGCATACGCGGCAAAGGAAGCGATAAAGATCGGAATCACTGTCGATGGAATAACGACCGCAATCGTATTCCAGAATGAGCGTCCCATCCCGCTACCCTGCTCGGTTTTGATCGTGCCGTCAGGCTGTGTGATTTTGTATTGTTTACCGCCAAGCACGGTTTCATAGTTTTGCAGAGTGAAGTTGGTCGAAGCGCCCCATTTCTTCTCCTGCACATCCAGTGTACGCGCACGGCGATTCTCCCAGATCAGACGCTGATTCCCATCTTCTACCCCTGCCTTGAGCTGATCATCGGTAAAAGTTTTGCCATTCACCGTAATCGGCTTACGCAGATCGGTATCGCGATCCAGCTTGAGCTGACTGACCGTATCCCACTGACGATGCGGGAAAACTGTCCACCAGCCGCTTTGCAAAATATCCGCTGCTGGACGAACGGAGGAAATGAGCAAGCCCAGTGTCGGAATGAACCAGACAATACAGATGATACCCAGCACCAGATTGACGATCCAGTTGGCTTTGCGCTTTTGTCCCTTGGCTTTGGCTTTACGCATTACAGGCTTCCTCCCTTCTTCAGCTGACGCACGTTCAGGATAATGACCGGAATAACGGCAATGAGTAGCACAATCGCCAGCGTGGAGCCGTAACCCGCATTTTGATACATAAACAGCTGACGATAGAACTCGGTCGCTACAACCTCGGTGCCATATTGACCGCCCGTCATGATCATGACCACGTCAAAGATTTTCAGGGTGAACACGATAATGGTCGTCGTAACTGCCAGTACTGTGCTGGAGATCACCGGAAGCATAATTTTGAAGAAGATGCGAATCTCGCCCGCACCGTCCATTCGTGCTGCTTCCAGCATATCCTCGGGAATCCCTTTGATCGCAGCCGAGAAAATAACCATCGCAAATCCCGTCTGCATCCACACAAGGATGACGATCAGGAACAGGTTATTCCACGGCTGCACCATACTCAGCCAGCCCTGCGGCTGAAAGCCCATATTCACGATAATCGCATTCAGTAGACCGATCTGATCAGCACCTGGCTGATAGTAGTAAATGAACTTCCAGATAACGCCTGCCGCAACGAACGAGATCGCCATCGGCATGAACACAACAGCCTTCGCCAGACGCTCAAAGCTACTACGATCTGCCAGTACGGCGATCAGCAGTCCGAGAATAACGCAAGCGAGTGTACCGAATACGACCCACATCAGGTTGTTGCGAAGCGCCGTTACCAGCAGTCGATCGGTAAAGACCGCTGCAAAGTTAGCAAACCCGACAAACTGAGTAGAATCGGCATTGAAAAAGCTTAAATACAGCGTACGCAGTGTTGGCAGGAATAGCAGCCAGCCAAGCAGCAATACCGCCGGGCCAACGAACACATACGGGATAACGCGATCCTTCCACTTATCCGGATATTGCTCAACGACCCAGTTCAATGAGAAATAAATCGAGTAGATGCCTGCTAATCCCCAGATGACCGCAAGCAATGCGTTGACCATTGGCGGCAGATCAGAGCCTCGGAAAAATAGGAAGATTAGCGTATGCAGACCCAGATTCAGTAACGGAACAAGGATGGATAACAGTATAACTTTGGGCGTGAATCGTTGATTCGAACGCGTATCCATTGTTTTGCTTACGTCCATTGGCTTTCCCCCTTCAGCAATTTGCAAACAAGCCACGAAAATAGGCTCTAATCAAACCAAAGCGGACCGAATCAATCCCGGTCCGTTTTGGCGGTTGGTCTCAATTGGTATTCACCGGTTTATTTTTTCCAGCCGGCTTGAATTTCTTGCATCGCTTGATCCAGGTTAGCTGTACCACTTACGTAGTCCGTCATCCCTTTCCAGAACGTACCTGCACCAACAGAACCAGGCATCAGGTCAGAACCATCAAAGCGGATTGTTTTTGCAGTTTGAACAAATTCGGACATGCGACGCTCTTGCTCGTTAGCGAACCAATCGTCTGGTGTACCGTTCATTGGAGGCGTTACACCACCGGATTTGATCCAGCTTTGCAGAGATTCAGCAGTTGTGAAGAACTCCATTACTGCACGTACTTCAGGACGGTCATTGAACATAGCATAGATATCACCGGAGATCAGTGCTGGTGTACCGTATTGTGCATCGATCGATGGGAACGGGAACCAGTCGTAATCTTCTGGCTTCACGCCTTCAGGAATAAAGGAAGTGATGAATCCAGCTTGACGGTGCAGCCATGCTTTTGGAGGATTCGTGAACAGTGGAGCAATCGCATCACCGAAGTTCGTTGTTGCGATGGAGCTACGACCACCGTATACATAATCCTTGTTGAACCAGATCTGGGACATTTTCTCGACTGCATTTTTCACGATTGGATCAGTGAATGGCAGCTCGCCTTTTACCCATTTGTCATAGTTTTCAGGAGTTGTTGTACGCAGCATGATGTCCTCTACCCAGTCAGTAGCAGGCCAGCCTGTTGCCGCACCACTCTCGATACCGATACTCCATGCAGGGTCGCCATCCGCAGCGATCTGCTCGGTCAGCTTCATCATTTCATCCCATGTTTTTGGTACAGTGTAGCCTGCTTCATCGAAGGCTTTTTTGTTGTACCATACAAGGCTTTTCACACTGCTACGTGCCCATACGCCAGCAGTAATGTCTTTGTCTGGACCCGCCATTTGCGCCATATCCAGCCAGCTTTGTTTGTATTGTTTCTTCATATAGTCGGCATCCATGAATGTGGATACGTCAACAACTTTACCTGCTTTTGCGAAAGTTTCCAGCAGACCTGGTTGTGGGAAGTCAGCGATATCCGGTGCGTTACCACCGTTTACGCGCACGTTGATCGTCGCTTCAAACTCTTTGGAGCCTTCATAAGCGATGTCGATGCCAGTTGCATCTTCAAATGCTTTGATGCTCGCATTGAATTTCTGCTCATCCGCGTCTACGAATGGCCCGTACATCGTAACCTTTTTGCCTTTGTATTCACCATTCAGTGCCTTTTCCAGATCGGAGCCGGCAGGCACCTGTGCTGTTTTGATCAGATCTGAACCGCTTGTTGTTGCTGTTGTACCGGTTGTGCCTTCGCTGCCAGTCTGCGTACTGCCAGTTGTCCCCGCGCTGTTACCTCCGGAACATGCACTAAGCACTACTGAGAACAGCAACACCAGCATTAAACTTAAAGAACCATTTCTTTTCAGTTTACTCTGTTTCATGGACTCAACCCTCTCTTTTGATATGATCCCTTTTTTTACGATGTACAAGCACCAAACATCTGACTACAAATAGATAATTTTTACTTTTATCCCATTTTCTTATTTTTATCAGGAAAAGTAAACAATAATTTGATAGCGATTACAAAATTTTATCAAATTCTTGCGTTCGTTTAATTATCCTGATATTTTGCAGTGATTTTGAGAATAAGTTATCTATCTGTAAGCGTTTACAGTTGTTCGCAAGAACATTTTATGATATCGCTTGCAGATAAGCAATCCTTTTTTCACAAATGAAAATAATATTTTTTGTCCTTATCTTTCATCAGCAAAATAGTTAATCATAAGCATATTTAAAAATTATGCAGAAATGTGAATTTTGGCTCGTTCTGAATGGAGAAGCATGTATCATTTCAAATTTTAATAAACCCTGTTATATCAAGGTTTTTTCACGATTTTTTTATTTTATTTTGTCCTACCATCACCCTGATATGACCGATTCCTTTTTTGGGCGATTCGACAATTGTGGAACCAATTCCATTTTTGCTACAAAATAAGATGCGGCTTCAAGCACAAACGATTGCACAAAAAATTACTTTTCCTTATTTGCCTTCACAGGTTAAGGATCAAAATTAGGCAGCAAATGGACGTCATTTACATCCAGCAAGTTGCAAGATTCTGCTCATTTATGCTCGATATGAGCAGTAGAAGATGGAGATCAGAGTGATGTATAGAGGTGCATACGTAGGCTTGAAAATGTAAATAACACTTTCTTGCTATATAAGGTTCATTTGATATGGATAGAGAAAAAAGCGAGAAATCATTGTTACGTCCCTTTTCCCTGATCGATACGGGACTGGACAGGATTATCACAGTAGACACATCTGTTTTATTGCTCATTGGCGTTTCAGAGAGCGTTTACAATGTCTAATATGTCATTATGGCCACATGTTATAGGAAAGGGAGATGAATGAAATGACACAACATAAACGACTTGGTAAAAGTGATCTGCTGGTGAATCCGATCGGACTTGGTGCGAATGCGGTAGGCGGTCACAATCTGTATCCGAATCTCGATGAGGAAGCAGGCAAGGAGGTTGTGCGCACAGCAATTGCGCATGGACTGAACTTTATTGATACAGCATTCATTTATGGACCTAAACGCTCCGAGGAGCTAATCGGTGAGGTGCTCAAGGAGGTCGGTGGACGCGACAAGCTGGTCATCGCTACCAAGGGTGCGCATAAGTTTACCGAGCAGGGCGATGTGACTTTCGATAACTCGCCAGCCTTCCTGCGTGCGAGTGTGGAAGGCAGTCTGGAGCGCTTGCAGACGGATTATATCGATCTGTTCTACATCCACTTTCCGGATGAACATACACCAAAGGACGAAGCTGTGGGCGAGCTGAAAAAGCTCAAGGACGAGGGTAAGATTCGTGCGATCGGCGTATCCAACTTCTCGATTGATCAATTGAAGGAAGCGAATAAGGATGGGCACGTCGATGTACTGCAATCCGAATATAATCTGTTCAAGCGTTCGGCAGAGCAGGAGCTATTGCCGTATACTGCTGCGAACCAGATTAGCTTCATTCCTTATTTCCCGCTGGCATCCGGTCTGCTGGCTGGTAAATACAATTCCGATACACGCTTCGATGATCTGCGTGCCAAAGATCCGTTATTCGCAGGCGAGACATTCCAGCAAAATCTGCAAAAGGTGGATATGCTGCGTCCAATCGCTCAGGCGAAAGGCATCGAAGTCGCTCATCTGGTGCTCGCATGGTATCTGACACGCGAATCACTGGATGCGATCATTCCAGGCGCGAAGCGTGCAGAGCAGGTGCTTGATAATCTCAAGACGCTGGATGTGAAGCTGACCGCGCAGGAGATTGAGCAGATCGATCATATTTTCGGCTGAGTTTTGGTGGATGTATGGGCGTGAGTAATGCAGAGAATATACTTCTATAGAAGTTTTGAGTAGCAGCATCCAGATGGCGCATTAGGCGCTGTCCGGGTGCTGTTTTAAATTTGTAATGTAGATTCCTTTTTCTCCAAAATTGTAAGATATTTCACTATCCCTAAGCCTTCAAAAACAAAAAAAGACCATCCAGCATTATGCTGGATAGCCTCCTCCTGGTGGCGGCCATGAGCCGAGTAGACGGCGGATGATGACGATCTCACCAAGATGGTACGTATTGTGTGAAGCGATATTACGCAGGAAGCCCGCAACGGTCTCCGTTGGGATGAGTGCCAGTGGCTGGGCAAGCTCCAGCGTACGTGCGAGCTCACAGGCAGTATCGATGCCTTGCAGGAAATCGTCCAGCACAACTTGCCAGCTTGCTTCGTCTGCGGCATTCGTTTGCTGTGGCCAGCTATCGGCTACGGCTGGTGGGCGTGCAGGCTGTTCGCCGCGAACATGAGCCAGCATGAAGTCTTGCCAGTAGCTCATATGGCTAACTAGCTGATAGATCGTATAAGGCAGACCTTCTACCTGCTCGCCTGCCAGCTTCAGATTGATATCGGATAGCGCGCGAGCAATCGGTAGATGACCGCGCTCGCCGACCAGAGATTGAACTAACGCTCTGGAAAAGGCTTGTTCTGCTGCGTCACTCATGTGAATTTCGCTCCATTTCTAATCGTTGTAAAGGTATAAAGTATGCTGAGTAGGATCGGATACTAGTCTTCCTACCCTTTAATGCGCTGCATACCCTATCGCTTGGGATTGCTAGCTTACTGTATCCCATTCACTTTTGAATTTCAACCTGAGCGGATGAAGGGCTCGCCTGACTGACAAAACGGAAGGTCAGCAGTGGCCCGTTCTCATCCGATTCGAACGGTTCTTCATCGTATTTATAGCTCGTATAGTCTGCCAGTAGCTGACGCCAGAAACGGCGGGTGTGCATATTGCGCCCGGTAGGATTCGTATGCAGCGCCCAGCGACCGGAAAAGCTATCAAATACGTATTTGGCCGCCTGCTGTGCGATGCCCTTCCCACGAAATGGACGCATTAGGAAAAATTCATGCAGGAAGTATTCCACCTGCTCGCCTGCTGGCACATATGGCGGTGTCGATACCAGTGCAAAGCCTGCTGGAATGCCATTCACTCGAATGAGAAACGGGAATAGCACGCCGGGATGACGCCACCAGATTTTGAAAACGTCACTTTGCTGCGCAAGTGTAGCACAGCAATCGTCCTCCTCGAATACACCATACCGATTCGGCAGGCGCTCCCAGATCTCCGACAGATCATATAGATAGAAAGGATACATATTGCAAATAATATATTTGTCCGCAGCAGGGCAAAGCTCCACCTGAATGTTTTGCTCCTGTTCCACAACTGCTGGCTCGATATTCGAATCGATGTTCATATGAGTCTCCTGTTTAGCCGAGGACTTAACGCCCTCCATTTTTACCACGTCCGCCTCCACGATTATTCATTTTGCTCGATGTAGAGGGGCTGGTATGGTTTTGGGTTGCATGGGTTTTGTTCGTGCTGTTCTTCTTGTTGCTTTTGTTGGTGCTGTTTTTACTGACAGCTGGTTGGTTATTACTGCTCTGCTTGCCTGTCGTTTTGAAGCTGGACGATTGCCCTGTAGGACTTTTAGGTGCTGCGGTTTTGCCTGGCGTACCTTTGCCCTTAGCCGCTGACTTGCCCTGCGCGGCTTGGTTACCTCGCTGCTGGGGGGCACCTGTTGCTGGTCTGGCTCCTGCTCCCGTCGATGATTTGCGTAATTGAGCTGCGGTGTATTGCAGTGCCTCCATCGCCTGTTTGACAAAAGCACGATTTTCCGGCTCCCATTCATGTGGATCATCCATAAAGGAATCCTCGATAAACTCCTCCAGCCCGTCTGCCAGCTTACGCTGATCTGGCGCACTCTTGCCTCGTAGTACCTGTATGGCGGCGCGCATCGTGCGACACGACTGCTGCACAAATGTATAATCATCTCGATCCCACGCCTGCGGATTATCCATATCATAAAAAGCGATCCATTGCTCTATTAATGAAGCAGCCTGCTTCGCGTCCATCTGTGGCATATTCATTCTCCGTTTCATTACAGCGGTAGCTGCACATGTTAATTGTCCGGTATGCCGCATTGGATGGGCATCCGGTTCTATGCTACCATTGTAGCGGCTATAATGGGTGGCGTACAGTGGGTTAGCTAGGGTACAAGGTGGTACAGGTTTAAAGCTTTGTTGGGTTGGTGCGTCTTTGGTTCACTTTGCGCTGGTTTTGGTGCTGGGTGCGTACATCACTTGCGGGAAGGAATAAGGGAACGGACTCAGTGGAGCCGCGGGAATCTACTGGATTAGGAGTAAATGTAGATTCCCGCCCCTCCAAAATCGTCCTTTTCCCTTATTTCCTTCCCTCCGTTCCGTGCTGCTCGCAGCATAAGTAGCAAAAGACAAAGGCTCTTACTTCAAGGATTGACACAGTATAAGTAAAAAAGATTGCTAGAAGTAGTGCACTTCGTCTTTTCAGCTTTTGAATGTATCAGATATGAAGCAGGCGCTAACCTCCACTTGTACGGGTGGGAGGTAGCAATAAGACCTTTACTTTACGAACCTTGCATGTAGTGAAGTATTTGATGAGGTTGAAGAATGCTTTATATGCTTTATTTTTTACATGCTTCATTTGATGTTAGTTTGTAATTCTATTCTCTCGCTGCATTTGCACATTAAAAGCATCACTTTTCACCTGCCTGATTTTCTCATTAGATGGGTCAGCTATCGGTCTGGTGAGATGAGCTGAGTTGTTGTAATTGGTGGGAAAGGTAGTTATTTACGCCGTTGGGGCGTTTTAAAGCGAGCTTGTACATGGCTTTGGCGACGGTGGTGGCTTGGATGGGTTTGTATTTGGATAGCCCTCCTCGCAGCAGGGGCGATACTACGCTGGAAATAGCGGCAGCCGTGCGTTCGCCGAGTCGGAATTCTTTGCGTTCTCCTAGTAGCAGGGAAGGCTGGACGATGGATAGGGATGGGTAGCCGAGTGCGGATAGTTGCTGCTCTAGTTCGCCTTTGATACGGGAATAGAAGATGCGTGAGTTAGCATCTGCTC
The DNA here is from genome assembly GCF_014645615.1 of Paenibacillus hunanensis. Classification (GTDB taxonomy): domain Bacteria; phylum Bacillota; class Bacilli; order Paenibacillales; family Paenibacillaceae; genus Saccharibacillus; species Saccharibacillus hunanensis. The sequence goes on from NZ_BMMB01000005.1 coordinate 386,709, forward strand.
CCATGGCGCTGATGAGCAGGAAGTGTTCGGCTCCCCTTGCCCGGGCTAGCTCAGCCAGTCGGAGCGGGTAGGTGACATCGATCTGGTACATGCGCTCCTGGCTGCCTGCTTGTTTGATCGTGGTGCCGAGGCAGCAATATACATCGGTGGCTTGCCATGTATCCGCATGCTGGTCTAAATGATCGTAATCGGTCACGAGCTGTTCAACCTGTGTATATGACTGCCAGTCTGGTACGATTTGGCGTACAAGCACCTTGATACGGTCATAGGTTGGTTCATGGACGAGGATATCGACCAGCGAGCGCCCGACCAGACCTGTAGCGCCTGCGACAAGTGCTATGCGTTCTGTCATTTTACTTCCCCTCCATTCTGTCTGCTAGTATCCATTAGGCTGTATATTGTGGCTCGATCGAATCGCTCGCTTGCTATGTTTGACTCGTATCGTGCTTCCCTTGAAATGCTTCCTGTAAAACCATTGGAAGAAGCGTTTTGGTTATAGCTCTATTCTTGATCGCTATACCTATCTATCAAGTGATCTCTCGATCATGCTCCATCCCTATATCTCGATTCCTGTATATCGTCTTCCTTCGTATATTTCCTTTACATCATTCGTATGTGTAATTACAGTCCTGTTATTTATACATGTGTATACCCGAATGCGCAGATGCTGCGTCATTCGGGTGTCAGGCTATGACGCTGCTCAGAGCAAAAAGGCGACACTGCCGCCATTCGTGTGCACAATATGATCGGCACCCAGTCCTCTGTAGATCATGCGTGAATTACTGCTTTCGGTAATAACGTAGATCGGCTCGCTTGTCCATGTACGGCACATTTGAATATACCGACAGCAGAGCGGCAGGCTGCGTTCAAATAGATACACTTTACCGACAGCTAGCTGTGGAATGGTCCATTCGTCCTGACGCTGTGTATCGAGCAGCAGCACATGAGCTACACCCATTCGTTCTAGTTTTACCTTTTCTGCATAGCTATTTACGATCGCGGCAAAGGCAATTCCTTTGACCTTGAGCAGCTGCATAAACTGCTCCCCTGCACGCGTCGCTGGAGATACCAGCACATACTCCTTAGGCAACTCCGATTCCTGCTCCAACTCCATCTCTTTCTCCTCCAATTGTGTGAAGGCAAACAAAAAAGAAGCTGCACAAGAGGTTTTCTCGCCAGCTTCTCAGGCATTCCGCACACAGACATAGCTGCGCTTACCGGATGTCATGATCATTGTCGCCTCTCTTATATTCAGCTTACGAGGTTAGCTGACGGATTCGGAAGTAAGAGTCTCCCTACGGATAGCAGTTGATCTTAATGGATCGCTGCGATACCGATTCACCCCTGAACAGTCTGTGATGGCTGTTCGCTGGTTCCCCCGCTCCCCGGCTACAGAGCGTCTTCTCTGCGGCTCGGACATTAAGCTGGTTACGGCGCCAATATAGATGTCGTACACCGTAAGTTATGAACTTGAGACGAATCATACTCCCCTGTTCAGGCAAAGTAAAGACGAGCGGTTTCGCATTTGGTGTCAATTTGATCATTTCACAGGATAAAATGATCGTTTATCTTCTATTTTCGCTTATTTACACATTATTATTCACGTATACTAGCTTTTTGTATAAAGTAAAGCAAAACCGAGCATTAGCGAACTAATAGCATGAATAAAGGGAATGAATCCGATTACATGCATAGCGGCTGACTTAAATGACGGTCTATAGACTTTGTCTGGCATTTACGTTGCCTGCAAAATGCCCTATGATGGCTGACAACTAAACCTCACATTCAAAGGAGTGTATGTACGTATGTTATCTGCTGTTGCCACACTGATTCAGCCTGCTGTTGATTCGCAGCTCGTTCCGGTTCATGCTCATATTCAGCGGATGGAGCTATTTGTATATGATCAGGCAAAGCTCGCACTGCCAGAATCCTGTCGTCCGCTACATTGCGGCTTACTGCGTTTATCCGGTGGTGGAGCTACAGGCTGGGCAGAGTTTGAGTTTTCAGATGGATCGGCACATCTGGATCTGATCAAGTGGGGGCAAGTATTCCGTCGTCTCAAGCACGTGGAAGCAGCAGAAGCCAGAACACTCATTCATCGATACGAGTCCCAATGGGGCTTCACACGCACCCATCTGGCAGCAGAAGCACTCACTGCATGGCACAAAGCGCTGTCGGAAGGTGTCTCAGGGGCAGAATCGGGTATAGAGGCTTCATCTTATATGACAGGATGGACAGGGCTACCGACTGAACGGGAATTTCTCGGCTATTATTGTCAGTCTTATTATTCTTTTTAAGCTATGCTGGTTAAGTGTCTATAAAGGGCGACTGGTCGCAGGTAAGGGTAAGCAAGTATATAATCGATCCCGCGGCGGCTATCTGTATATTATCGCGTGTGTAAAGCGATTATCGGTCAGAGATATTTTGTATTCGGATATGTCTATGGCTTGCTATAGGAGCAAGACATCCTGTTTATCATTTAAGCGTTTCGTACAGGAAGAAACAATATGCTGGATTGGAATACCTTCGATAAAGAATTAAAGGGGCGTTGTGATCGCAATGAATAACGAAAAGATTATGGTTGGTGTTCATTACAGTCTGAATGGGGAGCGTTTGATTCGGCGTGGTATTCGCTTGGCGCAATTGCTAAATGCGCCGTTGATCGTACTCAGCGTACTGAGCGAGCCCGTTAGTGAGCTGGATATGAATATGCAGCAGTACTACAATGCATGGAAAAAGCTGACTGAAGAAGCAGGCGGTACGTTCATCGTGAAGCTGAATGAGGATCGTGAGTTGGCAGAGGTCATCGCTGATGTAGCGCACCAGCATGAGGTCACGCAAATCATTATCGGGCAATCGGTTCGTTCCTTCTGGGAAGAGATTACACGCGGCTCATTCGTGAACGATCTGCTGGAGCATCTGGGCGCTATCGATCTGCACATCGTTGCCGTCCAGCGTATGAAGGCGAATCTGGAGGAAACGCACGAGGATGGTGTCGAGGTTGATGTGATTCGTACGCCAAAGGGCTACCAGATTCGCTACGAGACCGACCAGCCGATTATCGCAGAGGGTGTATTTTTCAAGGAAATGCATACGGATTTTGAAAATGGATTGCTCAAGCTGCATATTGATGGCGAATATCAGTATTTGAAGGTGCGTAAAGGGCTGATCGTTGAGACCGAGCCGCTGGAGCGTATGCTGGAAAAGAGTACGTAGCATGCAGTAAAGGGATGGTTTGCGAAGGAGATGCGTATAGTCGCACAGCTAGCCCGATCGCTCAGGTGTATACATTGGGTATAACGCCAGATCAAGCGAACCGATTACACGGATAAAGTAGTAACTATAGCAAAAAAGAACAAGCCGCCCCGTTACCATAACGGGCGGCTTGTTTTGTCTAAAAAGCGATGCGGCTTCATCATATCGGCGGTGAAGTCGGCGATGGCAGGTATGGCTTCACGATCCCAATCTCCTACGGCGCACATCCATGAAGGATACGTTAATCCCTCCATGCGATACTCGATAACGGTAACAACTGCGAGCATCTCCTCTTCCCACAGCCAGAAGCGGCTTCCCTGCTCTACTCTATCCAGCGAACCATCATCCGGTAGCCATATACTGCCGATCGTATCCCACTGCTCGGGGTGGCGACTGGCAATATACAGGCGTACCTCATGCTCATTGATGCTAGTGGAACTAGTGTAGCTAGTAGAGCCAGTGGCGCTAGTAAAGGCTTTTGACGATCCGCTCTGGTGAGTAGCAGATAACGGTTTGCATCCATTCGCATCCATGCTGTCACCTGCTTGTTCTATCGATGTGTGTTCATTCGTTATCTGCTGCCTTAGCCCGGTTGTACTGAACCATTGCTGATACGGAAGCTGTGTCGGGTCGAGCTCCCACTGTACATGTACAGGTATGATCATCCTTGCTCACTCCTTCAATAGAATAGGGAAACAATATCGAATATAAAATACAGGTCAAAAATATAGGGGTTGGATTGTGCTATGTCGGTGGATCATTGCTGGTGTATAACTATCGATGTATCGCTTGTTCATATATGGATAATGGATGTATAGCTAACTAAAGATATATGGCTAACTACAATAAATGATTGGTCTACGCTATCGCCCATAGATTGTGATCGATCCCCATGGCAGGTTAAAGCTATTAATCCTAATTTAGTCTTGCTGCGCCAAACCTCATCAGCGAAGCTCACGCGCAGCACGATACAGCGCCCAGTTAAATGACTGCCAGCTACGATCTTGCTCCAATACATCCTGATGGTTCTCACGTAAACGCGGAGCCAGCTCCAGCTCTGGATGCTGCTCAGCGAATGTTAGCAGTACTGGCACTGCCTCTGCCGACAATCCCAGCAGATACTCCTGATCCAGCTCGCCACTCTGGGCGTAGCGCTCGATATTACGCTCGGCAATCCAGCTCTCCATCCCTGCATAATTCAGTACAACGTAAGCACTCAAACCGAGAACTAAAAAGCATTTATACAGAGGTAAGCGGCTGAAACGAATACGCAAGCCTGCCAGCACCAGCAGCACACCTAGAAACAGCATGAATGCATGTACTAGAAAACGAGTCATCGTATAGCCATACGCCTGCTCATACAGTACTAGCCGCGTAAAAGCAGAGCCCAGCATAACGGCCGAGCAAAGGACAAGAATAGCTAATAACCAGCGATTCATACTCATCAGCAGCGGACTGCCAGCTGCACTCTTGTACAGTACAGATAATAACAACGTAAAGTTGATCGCTGTCACCATAACTAGCTCGCCAAACCCACTGCGAGCGTACTCCGCATAGGTGCTTCCATCTGGCAATCTCCCCTGACCCGCACCAAACAAATACGAAAACTGCAACCAAACGAATAGCATATACACGATATTAACGAGCACCAATACAGTTGCGGCTACAAGTGGATCAATTCGCAAGGGACGCATCGGCTCGGTTGGAACATCCCATGTCATCGCTGGCACTTGATCGTTAGACACAGTCGGCTGTTTAGGTTTGGATTGTTGCTCATGCGCTCGCTGTTCAGGCTGTACGCCAGCTCTTTCAACCGGATCAGCTATCGATTCATGGTGGATTGCATTAGCTTCCTCTTTGCCTGTCGTTGATACAGGCGTGATAAGCGTTGCATCTGTCGTTGCTATTGCAGGCATTGTAGGTGCTGTAGGTATGATGGCATGTGTCGATGTTGCTGTATGGGCAGGTACTGCTCCATTTACCGAGAATGCCCCTCGTGCTGCCTGATCAGCAGCTTCCTTTTCCGATAGATATCGTCCACTGAGCGGATCACGTTGTAATGGACGAACAAATCCCCATAAATAAGCGAACAGCACCAGCATCATCACACCGATCCATGCGATACGCAGCAATGCAGGGCCAGGTGTAATATCAGCGAACCAGGAGGGCAAGCTCGATAACAATTCATCAAACATACGATCTGCCGAAGTCAGCAGCAGTAGTACGATGATTAAGAGCGGAGCTGCTGTCAGCACACCGATCAGTATACGTCCCAGTGTGCGCCTGCGCTCCTGCTCCATTCGCCGGGCAAGCTGGTGATACAGCATGCGAAACGGAGTCGGCATATGGGCAAACATATGCACCAGCACCTGCTCGATAGTCGCCCACGCTAATGCCGGGCTGCTCCATTGCGGACGGCGTTCACTCAGCATGTAGGTTGTGTGCATCAGGATCAAAACAGGTACAGCCAGTATATTCAGCGTATAAAATAAAGGATTCGTAAATAAAGCATACGTTAGTGATAGTAAGACAATGGCTGTCATTAGCAATCGACTAATTGCCGAGCCCTGCCGCAACCGATCGCCTGCGTACGTGTACATATATAAGTAAAACAAAATAACAAATACCGGATACGACACGCCAATTGCATGCTCATAAAATAAATACTGATGAATGACCGCCAGCACAAGCGCGGTTAATAACACAATCCATGCACGCTGTGGAGCGACAATCAGCTTTTGATACATCATGGAACCTCCCCGTTTGAGCTTCTACTCTGTCGTACACGTCTTATTTTAGGTGTTAAAATAGGAAAATAAATAGAAGAATTGGATGAATTAATTTCGTATTTTAAGGAAGGAAGGGGTGCGGATGAAGCTACATCGCCAATTTCTACTGCTGCACGGACAATATGCTGATCCAGAAGGACGCTGGGTCACACTGGACGAGATCGCCACGGTACTGGAACGAACGCATCGCAGTGCACTGAATATTATTGGCAATATGCGCAAGGCTGGCTGGATCGACTGGCAAGCTCAGCGTGGTCGTGGCAAGCGCTCATTACTGCGCTTTCTGGTGACAGCAGAGCAGATTGCGCTGGAATCAATGATGCAGACGATTCGGCGTGGCGATATTCGCACGAGCATTGAGCAGATTCGTGAGCAGGCGCGGTCACCAGAACTGGATGATCAGCTCCAGCAATGGTTGCTGACGTATTTTGGACCGCATTCGGAGATTCGGCAGGATCGCCAAATTGACCAGCTACGTCTACCGATTCGGCAGCAGATTCATACCGTCGATCCGCTGTACATGAACCTGCTGGCAGAATCATTCGTCTCCAGTCATATTTTCGATGGATTGGTGCGTAAGGAAAGTGAGAGCGGTCGGATTGTGCCTCATCTTGCCCACGCCTGGGAAACGGATGCAGCGCGCACACAGTGGACATTTTATCTGCGTAAGGATGTGCTATTTCATCACGGACAGACGCTGACCGCGGACGATGTGGTGTATACGTTTGAGCGTTTAATGCAAAGCTCGCGTCCTGCGCTGTATCGCTTTATTTTCCAGCAAATCGCTTCGGTGCAGGCGCTGCATACCGGAGCCGTCGTGATTCGGCTGCGCCAGCCATGTGAGCTATTCCTTCCCTTTCTCTGCACCAGCCGTGCTGGAATTGTGCCGGAGGGCTTGAATCGTACGGGGGAAGAGGAATTTGGGCATCGTCCCAGCGGTACGGGGCCTTTTCGCCTGGTGGAACGGGATCAGGATCGGGTAGTGCTAGAGGCGTTCAAGCCTTATTTTCGCGGCAGACCTCATCTGGATCGTGCGGAGATTATTCATATTCCGTGGCGTGTACGCCGTACAGAGAATGATGGGCGTGTTCGCAGTGAAAGTGAGACGGCTTCACCGTTTCAAGTTATTCCCGGACCGATCGAGGGTGGACAGGATCAAAGCTGGAGCCAGCTACCTTCGCCGGTATCTGTACGGAAATTCATCACGTTTAATACGCAAAAGCCCGGCTTGCTTCAGCAGCCGGATGTGCGACGTCATATTTGCCAGTGCTTGCAGACCGAGACAGATGGAAACAAACAAAGACACTTGTCGGAAAACGATAATGAGGCTGCTCTAACGCCAGCCGCCGTGCAGCAGCAAGCGCCTGCGCTCATAACAGCGGCTAGCGACGAGTCTACCGACAATGAACGGTCACTGCGTATTTTAACGATTCCGCAATATCGACGAGATGCTATGAAGATTGCAGAGCGTCTGCGTCAGGCTGGATATACATGCGAGGTGCGCTCTGTTCCGATCGAGCAATTCAAGGGCGATGTGCGGATGCAATCTGATCTGCTCGTCTTCTCCCTCATTCGAGATCAGGATGAGCAGTTACGCTTATTCGATCTGTATCAGACGATGGCCGGGCATGTCGAGCCCCATGTGACGACAGATATTACGTATCGGCTACAGGATATATTGCGACAACCGGATGCTAGCGCACGACAAATGCTATTCAACGAGATCGAACAGCGACTGGTGCAGGGCTACCAGCTTCATGTGTTATACGAAAAGCCTGTACAGACGACTTATCTGCCCAGCGTACGTGGCATTACCTTCAACAGTCAGGGCTGGGTCGATCTGCGTCATATCTGGTTGCCACCGGGCGATTCACCGATTTAGATGCCATGGTTCAGGCATGTCTTTCATCTGGCGCATTTGAAGTGATATGCTCTGTAGAAAGGTGTTCATAGGCTCTGAAAAGTATTTCTATCTTCTGGCGAAATGCTCTGGAACGAACGAGCTCTATGTCCCGCGATGCAGTTCGCAATCGTTCGAGAAGGTATAAAGGCATACCAGACATACAGCAAAGATAGTTCCTCTTTTGTGCCGAGCCAGTTGCCAAATCGATGCAGGAGCAGGGTAATAACATAAAGTGTGCATACGCCATTGTTTTCATCACATGTAAGTTATCTACATTCCAAAAATATAAAAAATAAAATGTAATAATACAATATTTTTATTTTTTAGATGTTTATTCTATTTTTGGAAGGGTAATAACATATCGTGACGCTAACACGGCGCACCGAGATCAAGAAAAATTCTTATGAGGAGTGAATAGAAAATGGCAAACAACAACAGTAATAACAACAATGGCAAGATGAGCAGAGAAGAAGCTGGTCGCCTGGGTGGAGAAGCCACTTCTAAAAATCACGACAAAGAATTTTATCAGGAAATCGGTCAGAAGGGCGGACAAGCCACGTCCGACTCTCATGACAAAGAGTTCTATCAAGAAATCGGGCAAAAGGGCGGCGAAGCTACATCCGAATCCCACGGTAAAGAGTTCTATCAAGAGATCGGCAGCGAAGGCGGCAAAGCGCGCAGCGACTCTGATGGTATGAGCCGCGAGGAAGCAGGACGTAAGGGCGGTCAGGCACGTTCCAACAATAACAACAAAGACTGATCCGCATCTTCCCGCGCTGGGAAGCGCTGTGAGCGTAATTCATCCATCGTATTCACTTTCGGGAGTGTGCAACGGATGAACGTGAAAAAGGAGAATTCCACATTGGAGTTCTCTTTTTTTGCATGCGCTGCTTTGCGATATCGGATGTGGTTAGCACAGGAACACTTTGTTGAGAATCATGTTATCTTCGCGATCGCTTCGGTAGACAGCAATTTCTTTTGTCCCGATTCCTCTAATCGCTTTGAACTCTTTCGAACCTCTACATTCTTTAAATCCTCTAAATTCTTTGAATCCTTTACATCATCCAAGCTAAATAATTAGATTGATTTGTCTAAATAGATTGAATGCTAATGAATGATTACAAACATAATTATTCACATTACAAATAAATATAAATTACCAGTAAACAATCTAATTTCATTAAAAAATGAAGCTTTAAATTCAATTTTACCCCAACAAAAAATGTTATAATCCAAGTTATCTAGTAACAAAAAATCACCTGAATCGATTGTGTTTCTACCGATTCAGGTGATGAGTATAGCTACGATCTCCCAGTCTGTGCTGCTCGACTGGTGATAGCCGTTTGCTGTTCATGCCAGTTCATACCTTGAAATGGCTTTTATAGTATTTCTTTTATGAATGAGGAAGCGTGATCTCGTCGACATAGTTGGTTGCCATCATACGTGCTACCTGTGCAGGATCGGAGGTTTGTCCAAGCACCCACATCATTTTGGTGGTCAGTGCTTCGGTCGTCATGTCATAGCATGGAATAACACCCTTCTCCAGTGCGCGCTGACCGACCTCGTAGATCGTCAGATCGCCGCCTTCGTACAGACATTGCGTAGTGACGACAATGCTAACGCCTTTCTGCACCAGCTCCTCAATCTTATCGATCAGATTAATCTCCTTAAATGGTACACCGCCCATGCCGAAGCCCTCGACAATGAGGCCGCGGTAGCCGAGCTTATGGACAGCATCAAAAATATCCGGGCGCATCCCTGGAATCAGCTTGATCAGAAATACATCTGGCGAATATCCATCATTGTATACATGCCCTTCACGCTGGCGAGTCTGCGGAATATCGTTATACACGATTCCCTCATCCTCCAGATAGCCGATATACGGGTGATTGATGCTTTCAAAGGCATCATAGCTTTTCGTTTTAACCTTGGACGCGCGGGCGCCGTTGATGATTTTGCCATTGAATACGACGAATACGCCAGTCAGCTCGCTGGATGCAGTGCGGAACGCATCCTTGATGTTTTTACGAGAATCGCTATACTCCGCCAGTACAGAAACCTGTGAGCCGGTGATCACGACTGGCTTGTCCAGATCGCCCAGCATAAAGCTTAGTGCGGACGCAGTGTATGCCATCGTGTCAGTGCCATGTGCAATGACAATGCCGTCATAGCTGGGTAGCTGCTCATGCACAGTACGTGCGATCGTCACCCATTCCTCTGGCTGAATGTTCGTGCTATCTACACTCATCAGATTCATCGCAGCAATATTGCAGATGCCTGCAAGCTCTGGCACAGCAGCTACGATATTTTCCGCCGATTGCGTCGGTGTCAAACCATGACCTTCTGCTGAAGAAGAAATCGTACCGCCTGTATTAATAAACAAAATATTTTTCATCGCCCGTCTTCCCTCCGTATCGTATGCCTGACAACAATTTAATGTAACACTTTTGAGTGGTAGTGTAAATTGCTACGGTTGTAGAAATGATGCGCTTGATCATATACCACTATGTGAAGTGATAATCGCATCATTCGTTCATTTTGTACAGTCACTAGTATACATTTCATTGCTTCGTATAATTTGAATAAGCAATTACTATGATTGTGGATTTTTGAATTTCGGTTAAAGCATATCATCAAAAAACGCATCATGCAGATCGTTAGACCTGCCGATGCGTTTGGAGCTTGTGTACTACGATCGTTTTACTGCTTTGCTCCTACCGTTACGGTAGCACTCTCACCTGCATCCATCCCTAGCCCGGATACAGAACCGTCTTCATTTTCCGTCTCCATGGTACGCTTATCCGATAGCAGTAGATTGAGCACAACGGCGGTAACGGAGCCCGTCACAATGCCGTTTTGCAGCAATGGTTGCAGGAAGCTTGGCATCTGTCCAAAGATCGCTGGCAAAACAGCTGAGCCGACGCCAACAGCGATGCTGCATGCGACGATCATCAGGTTGCGATCATTGCGTAGATTCACCTCTGCGAGAATGGACATACCGGAAGCCGCAACAGAGCCGAACATGACGATCATCGCACCGCCCAGCACTGCACTTGGAATGACCGTTGTGAGCGCAGCAAGCTTAGGCAGCAGTCCGAGTACGACCATGATCCCACCTGCGGCGAAGATGACATTGCGTGTTTTGACACGAGTGAGCGAGATCAAGCCGACATTTTGCGAAAAGGCGGTGTACGGGAATGCATTGAAAATACCACCCAGCATAATCGCCAGACCTTCCGAGCGCAGACCGCTCACGATGCGGCGCTGCTCGACCTTTTGCTCGGTCGCCTTGCCGACAGCGATATACACGCCTGTCGATTCCACCATACTGACGATGTTGACGATAATCATCGTCGCAATCGCCACCCAGCTAAACTGCGGTGTACCAAAATAAAACGGCTGAGCCACGCGCAGCCAGGAAGCTTCACCGACCGATCCGAAATGCACCATGCCCATCATATACGCCAGCACCGTACCGACAGCTAGACCGATCAGCACAGAGATCGAGCGCAGGAAGCCTGTAGCAAAGCGATTTACGAGTAAAATAACGACCAGCGTCACGAGTGCCAGTAGCAGATTATGCAGCGCACCGAAGTCCGCACTGCCCTGACCACCAGCTACATTGTTCATCGCTACCGGAATCAGGGATAGACCGATGATCGTTACGACAGAGCCGGTTACAATTTTCGGGAAGAAGCGCAGCAGCTTACCATATAAAGGCGCTGCTAGCACGACAAACAGACCGGATATAATAATCGCCCCGTACGCGGTCGGCAGATTACTCGTCGACGCAATCGCAATGATTGGGCCCACCGCAGTAAAGGTACAGCCGAGCACAACCGGCAAGCCGCTACCAAAATAACGTGTGCTGAGCACCTGTAGCAACGTTGCCAGACCGCAGGTGAACATATCGGCTGCGATCAGATACGCAAGCTGCTCTGGTGTCAGATGCAACGCATTCCCGATGATCAACGGAACGGCAATCGCACCTGCGTACATCGCCATCACATGCTGCAATCCAAGCGCAAATACTTTATGTTTGGCTAGCATTAGACACCCGCTCCTGTTCTGTTCAGGCTAGATACGATCAGCGGCTGCTCAGGAATAAACTCCACATGCCCGGGTGACATCGCCGAGATACGTGCCAGCGACTGAACCGCAATTCCGCGTTCCTCTAGCAAGCCGCGTCCTTCTTGAAATGTCTTCTCGATCACACAGCCTACACCTACGAGTATCGCCCCTGCCTGCTCCACAATATCGGCAAGCCCGACAAGCGCCGCGCCTGTCGCCAGAAAATCATCCACGATCAGCACGCGCTCACCCGGTTGTAGATAATCCTGCACGATCGTTACCTGATACGTTTCTCCGCGTGTGAACGAATGGACGGATGCAGAATAGACCTGGTCGCCCTGCGTGATCGCTTTTTTCTTTTTCGCATAGACAAAGGGCACATTCAGCGCAATGCCCGCTGCCATCGCAAATTGAATGCCGCTCGCTTCAATCGTTAATACCTTCGTAATCTGCTCATGCGCGAACAAGCGTGCAAACTCCTGTCCAATCGCCACCGCTAGCTGTGTATCCACCTGATGATTCAGAAACGAATCCACCTTGAGCACACGGTCGGATAAAATATTGCCCTCTGCCTGTATGCGTTGTTCTAATACTTTCATTTCGCTTTCCCCCTGTATTGTTCTGCATCCTACGGGTAGCGCCGGTTTCCAAGTGAAAAAATGCCGTAAAAAACAAAAAAGACAGGCTCCTTGAGTCCGTTTACTCAAGTGAAGCCTGTCTGTATAGTTGTTCCAATACAGAATATGCAGCATGCATATTCCTGCCTGCGGCTTGCCCATTTTCGGATCGCACAGCAGTCAGCACGTTCTTCACTCATAGTCGGATAATTGCAATGGTTATCCGGTAGAAACTTCTGGGCCCTATTCCCAAGTATTATATGAGTGTAGCGGTCAGCCAGTGATCGGCTTATTTGCCGTTATGTTGCGCCGCTTTATGAAATTATATATGTATACTACACGTATTCATGCTGGCTTTCAAGGCTATTTTTCATATTTTCATAGCTGTAAAATGCCCTGTTCTCTGTCGTCGCTGATCTTCTTCTCGTTCATGTACCGATCACGGTCAGGTCACCGCACGCCGCGAACGTAGCTTAATCCCAGTCACCAAAACAACCCCAAGCAAAATAATCACCAAGCCCACCAGCATCCCGAGCGACAACGGCTCATCCAGAAACATCCAGCCCCAGACGATTCCGAATACAGGGACGAGAAAGGTTACACTCAGCGTCTTCACCGCACCCACATTAATAATCAGGCGGAAATATAACAAATAACCGAGCGAAGTAGATAACAGCGCCAGTGCCAGCACCGACCAGACTACCGATACAGAGGGAAGCTGGGACGGTAGGTAAAATAATGCAATCGGCAACAGGAGTAGCCCCGCAGCAAGCTGCTGTCCGATCGCCAGATTAAGCGGCTGTTCTCCCTTGAACTGGCGTGACGAATAAATGCCCCCTATTCCATAAAAGAATGCCGCTCCTAACGACATCAAGACTGCTCCAATCGTACCTGTACTGCCTGCATGAGCATTCCAGCTCACGAGCACAATCACGCCCGTTACGCCGAGCAGCAAGCCAGCGATCTTTTTCCCGGTTAGCGGCTCCTTGATCCACACATAGGCAATGATCGCGGTAAATAGCGGAGTCATTGAATTCAAAATAGCTGCCAGTGAAGCGTTCATACTCAATTCCGCGCCGGCAATCAGGCAAAATGGAATCGCCGCGTTACAGGCTCCAAGCAGCAGATACTGCTTCCATTTATGTAACAGCTGCGGTCTTCTGCGTAATAATAGCGCGTACAGCAGCAAGCCCAGCCCGGCGATCAGCACGCGTAGATCAATCAGCACAAGCGGCCCCAGCACTGGCACAGCCACTCGCATAAATAAAAAGGATGCGCCCCACATCGCCGCTAGCAGTATAAGTGTCAATGTATCTTTTGCCTTCATCTTCTTCGCTCCTTCTTCGCAATAGTTGCTATGTATCGTCTGTATCCATTATATCGTTTGCGAAAAAGTCATGCCGCCGAAAACAAGGCACAGCATTGGTAGCGAAGGATTCCGTTTACCGCAAGACAGCCATACCAAGACAGCGAAGCGCATAGCTTCAAGCTCTATGCGCTCCGCTGTCTATACAGAAGAGAGGCTCATCTGTTCTGTCTGTAGTGTATTTTCTCACTCGAATATACCTGTATATTAACGTTTAATGCCAAATTATGCCTATTTCACTACGCATTTGTTCTGTGCATCTCGGTCATATACGATTACACGATGCCGCGAATTTCTGCCAGTGAAGCTATTCCCTGCGCTCGCATCCACTGCTCCAGACCCTCCACCAGCATCTTACCTGCACGTATATTCACAAAGTTATGCGTCCCTACCTGCACTGCTTCCGCACCAGCCATGATGAATTCAATCGCGTCCTCCACCGAGCTAATCCCGCCCATACCAACCACCGGAATTTGCACGGCATGTGCTACCTGATGTACCATCCTCAGGGCAATCGGCTTAATCGCAGGCCCGGACAAACCGGCATAGCCATTATCAAAATAGCTTCGTCGACGCTGGATATCGATCTTCATCGCAGAAAAGGTATTCACAAGCGATACGGCATCTGCGCCCTCCTGCTCACACATGAGCGCCATCTCCACAATCTGCTGGGCATTCGGCGACAGCTTCACCATGAGTGGAAGATCGGTCGCAGCACGCACAGCGCGTACAATCGGACGTGCCATCGCCGTATCTACACCGAATTGTATGCCGCCCTGCTTCACATTCGGACAGGAGATATTCAGCTCAATCATCTCTACCCCACGTCTGCCAGCGCGTTGACGACGATGATAATCTGCGGTTAGCTGCCTGGCTCCCTTTACGTATTCGTCCTCATTGGCACCGCCCAGATTGGCGATGACACATGGCCCAAGTGCTGCCATCTCATCTAGCTCGTCAGCTAGAAAAGCAGCGATACCCGGATTCTCCAGACCCACGCTGTTCAGCATACCGGCTGCCGTTTCCTGCACACGACATCCCGCATTGCCAGCGCGTGGCTCCAGCGTTAATCCTTTTCCGCAAATACCGCCCAGCACACTCACATCATATTGCTGCGCGTACTCTCGTCCAAAGCCGAACGTACCGGATGCCATAATGATCGGATTACGCAAACTGATGCCGCCGATGTTACAGGTGAGCAAGCTCATCCCAGCACACCTCCTCCGCGCGAAAGACAGGGCCTTCCTTACAGGTACGCCGATTACCGTGACGCGTACGCACGGTACAGGTCAGACAGGCACCCAGTCCGCATGCCATACGACGCTCAATGGATACGTATAGTGCAGGGCGCTGGAGCGTACTCATTTTATTTTCTATGTTCATACTTGAGGTGTTCATACTTGGAGTGTTCATACGTGAAGAATGGACTTCTGCCTGCTCAGCGCTAGTCTGTTCTATTTCCGTTGTCATCCATGCGCTCGCTGTAGCTAAGGAATGATGGCTCATCCACTCATTATGGATGTGTTCTGACATGGTATCGATATAGCCGCATTGCTCCGCTAACGCTCGTAGCATACCGGCTGGCCCACAAGCCATAATGCAGTCATAGCGCCTGGTATCCAGTAGCTCCAGTACACTGCGCCGTGCATCATTCATCACTTGTACCTGCTCGCTATGTACAACCGCCTTTTTAAAGGAATCCACAGCAAAGACAGTGCCTGAGTAGCCAAGATACACATCTGCATGTCGATAATGCTGAGCTACCGGAAGCAATGGCGCTACACCCATGCCACCCCCTACCAGCGCGATACGCTTGCTACTAGACTGCGCTACGTCCAATCGCGGAAAGCCTGTCCCGAAAGGGCCTTCCAGCAATACATGCTGTCCAGCCATCTGACGAGACAGCAGCTCCGTTCCGCGTCCATGCACACGATACAGAAAGACGATTCCTTCTTTTCCCCATTCATGAATACTGATCGGTCGGGATAATAATGGATAGCTATCTGCCCGATAGCCATCATCGCAGCGCACCATATAGAACTGTCCCATCTCTCCGCGGTGATCCCCTGCCACCGTCATCCGAAAAATCCCTGCCGCCAATTGCTCATTCGCTACAATTGTTGCCATTTCCGCATCCCCCCTTGACCGCTACTTATCATAACAGCCGAGGAGGGCACAAGGTTGTAACTCTGCTCACAATGTAGAGGGTGATCGACAAGTAAATGAGGTATGGGCTCATTACCTGACGAAATAGTGACTGCCTACTAAAATAGTTACTTCCTACCAAAATAGCGAATCGCTAACGTTTCCCAGTGATTCGAGCATAGAGACGTTCGAGTATAGAAACATTTAAACATAAGGAAGTTTGCCCTCTCCAACCTCATCAGTTGGCCAGCACATACATCACATCTGGTAGCAGCTCGAACAGCGTCAGCATGCTCAGCAAAATAAACAGCATGATCGTCATATGAATCCGTCTATGCATGACTAGCACAGCGATATATTCTCGGATAAATGCGCCCGGCAAATAGTAGGGTGCGGTCGGTGTACCGATACCATCTCCACGAATCCCGGCAATACGGGCGTAGATGCCTGCACGGAACAGATGAAAATTATTCGTTACAAATACACAGCGATACGAGCGCCCGCCCATAATTTCGTCCATGATGATACGGGAAAAGCGCATATTTTGCATCGTATTCACGGAGCGTTCCTCTACGATAATATGATCATCTGGAATCTGGTGCTGGAGCAGATACAATCTCATCGCCGCTCCTTCCGAGATTGCCTCATCCGAGCCCTGACCACCGGATACGATAAAAAATGGGGCTTGTCCGCGTAGCTTCTGCTGGCGATAGAGCTTAATTCCTCCATCCAGTCGGCTGGCAAGCAGTGGTGGCACGCGATCTCGAATCAATCCACTACCAAGCACCACAATAAAGTCCGTCCTATAGGTTGGACGATAGCGATTGTATAGAAACGACGATACCAGATAGCATACAAACAGGAAGCCAAAATACATCATATATAGCTCCAGCAGCAATACCGGTAACTGAAGCCAGCGAACCGGAGGCACAACCAGCGTTAATACTGGCACGACGACAATCGCAATCCCTGCCACTACAGGCAATGTGTTACGTAGCTTCCAGCCTTCTTTTCGCAGCAAAATACGTCCGTTATACACCAATCCTACGCTGATCGCCAGAATCATCACCGGCAATAACGCGATAGCAATAATTAATAGCAGCACACTCGCGTACTGCCAGAATCCATCCGGACTACGCCACATATACACAGCCAATGCCAGGAGCAGCAATAGCAAGCCGCTGGTCAGATAGACACCATTTTGCAATCGCCTTCGATCTGACGCGTGGCTAAACGCAAATAACGCTAGCAATAGCAGCGCCGCACCCAGTATATACATCCTCCATCTCCTCCAGCCCATCATTCGATTATCTATGTATTCTATGTATAGCCTAACCTGACGCTTTTGAAAAGAGTTCATCGCCTTACACTAATGTAAGCTTGCCGTAAGCCAAATCGATATCCGCTTTTTCTCAGATCGCATACGATAGAGACATCAACAGAATACCTACATGCTATAACGTGCTCCTGCGAGCCGATCGATATGACTTCACCCATGTAGCCATTACATCCTACTCCCCAACCAGACATGCTTCGGTAGACAGGCTATGCAGAGATCACAACCACCTCTATCAATATTGGAAAGGAAGAATACAATGATGAAAAAATGGATCATCCTTCTAAGCGCGTTGATCGTTATCGCTACATCTGTCGTCAGCTATGGAGTATATCACCTTATGCCCGAGCGCAATCGGGTACAATTCAATCCCTTTATCCATGAACAATATTCGTATGTGCAGATCAACAACGCTGGTATCAAAGATGCTACATCTGGAACGGTCGAATACACATTACCCGCTTGGCGTGAGGATGGAACCATGCAGCAGACGACATTTACTGGAATGAAGAAGCTACGCTCTGGCGCGTATATTCGTCTCGTTTCCAAGGACGGCTATATCCTCTCCTACAATGAGGTACAGCCGAATGAATTACCTGCTACGGTAAGCGCGAAGATAGCAGAAGATCCGAAGCAGTAAAAGACAGGAAGCAATAGATGGAGCCCAGCAACAACAACGAAAAAAACGAAATGACATGACATACATCAGGAAACGTATAAATAATACACAAACATTCGTCAGTTCCTATTGTGTATTCGTGATCGACAGGAGTCATTGCCTTTCTATGTAGCTTCATAGATTACCCTGTGTTGCCAGCCATGCGGCTCGTATAGACAGGGTATTTGTTTTGTAGAGTCGATAGAAGAATGACGAATAGGGACGCTACTCCTTTCATTCCCTACATGCGTGTTCATGATCCCAATTGAGTGTATGATACAAGATATAGAGATACACATGAGCCAGAATACATTGTATTCATTCCAGAGCTTAGCATGATCACACCACTCTCTATTCCGATTTACTCTTTTATCCTTTAGAAGAACAGGAGCCGACAGCTATGCAAACGATTATGATCGTCGAGGATGACTATAAAATTGCCAGTCTATTGCAATCCCATATTGAACGATATGGCTATCAGGTCGTGCTGACAACTGATTTTGAACGGGTGATGGAGCAATTTACCAGCATTCAGCCCGATCTGGTACTGCTGGATGTGAATTTGCCAAGCTATGACGGGTATTACTGGTGTCGCCAGATTCGCAATCATTCGATCTGTCCGGTGCTCTTCATTTCTGCCCGTGCTGGAGAGATGGATCAGATTATGGCACTAGAAAATGGTGCGGATGATTATATTACCAAGCCATTCGATTATGGTGTCGTCATGGCGAAGATTCGCAGCCAGCTTCGGCGCGCGTATGGCGAGTACGCGACACGTCAGGAAGAACGCCTGGTGCAAAAGGAAGGACTCACGCTGTATGTGGAACGACTGGAGCTGACCCATGGCAATGAGCTGGTGTCCTTAACTAAAAAAGAAGCGGATATTATCGAGAGCCTGCTGGAGCGTTATCCGCGTGTAGCTAGCCGCGAGGCCTTACTGGAGAAGCTATGGGATGACCAGACCTTTGTCGATGAGAATACGCTCAACGTCAACATTACCCGTGTCCGCAAGAAGCTACAGGAGCTCGGTCTGGAGCAAGCCGTGGAGACGGTGCGCGGAATTGGATATCGACTGCATTTACCCGAAACGACAACGGGAAGTGAACGAGCATGAAGCTATTTTTACAAGAGCATAAGCTGTTGATTCTTATGCAGATCGTGGTGCTATTCAGCGTGCTTGGTATTTACTGGCTGGATGGGTATCATCGTCTGCTGCCTGCGCTCTATTCGGTCTTTCTTGGAGCCTTTCTAACTGCGGTATATCTGGCGTATCACTATGTAAGCCGTCGTCGCTTGTATGGACTGCTAAGCAAGCCGCTTCAGGTGCCAGAGGATGTGCTGCAACGTGATCTGACACCTATCGGTGAAGCGCTGCAAGAGCTATTACGCGCACAATATCGCTATTATCAGCAACAGCTCGATCAGAATCAACATGAACAGCGCGAGCATCTGACCTTTATGGATCAGTGGGTGCATCAGATGAAAACACCGCTATCGGTCATCGAGCTCACTGTACAGCAGGTGGATGAGCCAGAGTTCGCCAGTATCCGTGAGGAAGCCGAGCAGATGCGTGCCAATCTGAATATGGTGCTGTATATGGCAAGGCTGCGCAGCTTCCAGCAGGACTTTCATGTGAAGACGGTATCCTTATCGCGTATCATCAGCGAGGTCGTTCATGAGCAAAAGCGCTCCTTTATCCGTAGCGGCGTCTATCCCGATGTACAGGAGCGCTCCGGTTCGCTTAACGTAGAGACGGATGAAAAATGGCTCTTTTTCATGCTATCTCAGCTCGTGAACAATGCGGTCAAGTATTCCTCCGGTAGCGGCAAAAAGGTTCATCTCACTACCTCGATCGCCAACAATAAAGCGATCGTTGAGGTACAGGATCACGGTGTCGGCATCCCTGCACAGGATATTCGCCGCGTGTTCGACCCTTTTTTCACCGGAGAAAATGGTCGACATTTCCGCGAATCTACCGGTATGGGATTATACCTCACCCGCGAAGCCGCCCGGCGACTTGATCATGGGCTAGAGATCGAATCCGTGCCAGGAGAAGGCACAACGGTACGGATCATCTTTCAATCGTATCAGGTAGGCGCGGCTATGCCAGCTACAGATACTCTAAATGAATAAAAGGCGTTCCTTACAAGCATATATTGCAATCGGCTCGGCAGGGTATGATCAACTCAGAGATAGTTGAACAAACCAAGCATCTTACCCCATCGCTAACGAGCCATTTGTATTACCTGTATGACGCCTACGACCACATTCTATATACATTCTCTTACGCCATACCTATAGTCCCCTCACCAAATGATATACCAGCACCACCCTATCTTTTTTCTTTTAAAAATCACGCTCAGCATGAAGCCTCCTCCCTGAACGAAAGGCAGAGAGCAATGCCATAAGACCGACCTTTAAGCCGGGATGCGCCCACATTATCCCCATTCAAAGCATCCCGGCTTAACCAGAGGTCGCTGGCATGCTCTCTGCCTGTAGCGGTTGATGCAAACCCACCACATTACATATCATCTTCATATCGTTGTCATTCTAACCAACTAACTGAAATGAATAAGCTGAAATCAAGATCATCAAATTACAATAAGCCTACCTTACAGCACTGTAAGCTAGATGAAAGGCAATTCGATAGTCCATCCCTCACGCCCCCTCTATACTGTAGTTATACAAGTGAACGACACACCACTGTCGTTATACGAGCAAAGCTCACCTACTAAAGCTAATACGGTCGTAGCACACAGCAATCCGCAAGCAACTACACAGACTTCAACTACAAGGATCATTATGTATACAGGGAGGTTTTACAATGTTAGAGGTACAGCATGTCAGTAAAATTTATGAAGGCAAAATTGCCTATAAGGCATTAACCGATATTCAGTTCACCATCGAGGATGGAGAGTTTGTGGGGATCATGGGCCCGTCAGGTAGTGGCAAGACAACGCTGCTTAATATGATCGCGACCATTGATCGTCCAACAACGGGTGAGATTTTGATCGGTAATCGTAACATTAACAAGCTACGGAAGAACGAGCTGGCGGAATTCCGTCGCCGTGAATTGGGCTTTGTATTTCAGGACTTCAACCTGCTGAATACCCTAACCATTGAGGAAAATATCGTACTACCACTCACGCTTGATGGTCGTCCGGTTCGCGAAATGAAGCAAAAGGCGGCTGCAATCGCAGAACGTCTCGGTATCAGCTCCATTATGAATAAGCGCACCTACGAAATATCCGGTGGACAGGCACAGCGGACAGCGATTGCACGTGCGATGATTCATTCGCCTCAACTGCTGCTTGCGGATGAGCCGACCGGCAACCTGGATTCCAAGTCTGCTCGTGATGTGATGGAGATGCTGGAGCAGCTCAACCAGGAGGAAAAGAAGACGATGATGCTCGTGACTCATGATGCGGTCGCTGCCAGCTATTGCAGCCGCGTGATTTTCATTCGGGATGGTCACCTGTATAGCGAGATTCATCGCGGCGAGAATCGTCAGGCCTTTTTCCAGAAAATCATCGACACGCTGTCCTTGTTAGGAGGTCATTCGAGTGACATTTCGTCAATTCGCGTTTAATAACGTCCTACGTAACAAGCGACTGTATGCTGCCTATTTTCTGAGTAGTATGTTCACGGTGATGATTTTCTTCACTTTTGCGGTGTTTGCCTATCATCCGGCGCTCAATAGTAGCGATGTAAACCATAACGCGCAAGCGGCATTATCGACGTCAAAGTGGCTCATCTATGGGTTCTCGTTCTTTTTTGTTCTCTATTCGATGAGTTCTTTTCTCAAAACACGCAAGCGTGAATTTGGTCTACTCATGCTGCAAGGGATATCACCTGGTCAGCTACGCAGGATGGTGTTTATTGAAAATATGTGGATCGGCACCGGTGCAACAATAGGCGGCATTCTGATCGGTCTAGTATTTGCGAAGGCGATTTTGCTAATCGGTGAAAATATTTTGGTGCTGGATGAGAAGTTGAACTTTTATATCCCGATTCAGGCGATTATCCTTACCGTTATTTCTTTTTTGGTACTATTCGTGCTGATCTCCATGTTTATCGCAGCTATTTTGCGTAGTGAATCGCTAATCTCACTGATTCGCAGTCAACGCGCACCGAAAAGTGAGCCGCGTGCTTCGATCTGGCTATCCATTCTGGTAATTGTCCTGCTCGCTATTAGCTATGGAGTGGCGCTTCTGGTCGATGCCAATCTAGCTCTACAGCTGCTATTGCCAATTATCGTTATGGTCAGCATTGCTACCTATCTATTGTTCACGCAGCTGAGCGTGTATATCATCGGCAGTATGAAAAATCGCAAGTCCTTCTTCTGGCGCCGTACCAATATGCTGTTGCTATCTGATCTATCGTATCGCATGAAGGACAATGCACGCACCTTCTTCCTGGTTGCGATGGTGTCCACCGTTTCCTTCTGCGCGATCGGTACATTGTACGGTCTACAAGCGTTGCTTGTGAAAAGTAGTACGGTCGAGACGGCGGCATCCTTTCCGATTGCCTATACATCGATGGCAGGTGACGCTACCCAATCGACGAATCTACAAACCATTCGCCAGGCATTAAGCACAGCGGGTATTCCTTCACAGGAGGCACACCTGGCACTTAATCAATATAAGCTGAAAAATGATCAGACTGAACGCATCATCCTGAGCGAGACAGCGTTTAATCAAGCGAATGTCTTGCTGGGCGAACAGACAGTACAGCTGCAAGGCAATCAGGCTGTGGTGATTACTTCTAGTACGGCTCGCCAGACAGCAGAACATCAGATGCTACAAAAGGAAGTACAGCTCTCCAATGGCGTAGCCTTGCAACCAACGCGTGTGATCTTCTCGCAGACCATTCCCGGAGTCAGTCTGGCGCTGGTCGTATCGGATGACCTATACAAGCGTCTGGGGACACCTGCATCCAAAGCGGATATCTATGCCTGGACTACAAATGCGTCAGAAAAGGAACTGATTGCTGTGGGGAAAGAGATGTTTAGCGAAGATACCTTCACACAATATGGCGCGTATCATATTTTAGACTTCCCAAGCTATACGCTATACACTGTAAAAAGTCTGTATGGTATCGCCCTGTTCATCGGACTGTTTATCGGTATCGTCTTCTTCGTCTCTGCGGGTAGCTTCCTCTACTTCCGTCTTTACAGTGATCTGGATGAGGACAAGCAAAAATTCCGTTCCATTGCCAAGCTTGGTTTGACCGAACGCGAGCTGAATCGTGTGCTGACGCAGCAAATAGCACTGCTCTTCTTTGCTCCTATCGTTGTTGCTCTGATCCATGGCTCGATCGCTTTGACAACACTTGCGCATCTATTCGATGCCCAGCTGTTCACAGAATGTGCGACGGTGCTCGGTATTTTCTTCCTCATTCAGCTGGTGTATTTCTTCATCGTACGCTTCTTCTATATTAAGCAGGTGCGTGAGGCGCTACATTAATTGGTTTCACGCCTGGGCATAGTATCACACATAGACTACGCTTCTATATAGAAAGACCCTAATGAATGTACAAGCCATACTAGCTATACAGCAAAAAGGACGCTTGCTCTCCCTCTGGAGAACAGCGTCCTTTTCATTTTTCATACCAATATAAGCCTATTCATCCTACTCTGCCTGATCAATTCGATGAGGAAAGCATGCGATCATTCAGCGATTCGAGGAGCTACGGAGCTTTTTAAGCTTCGCCATCTCCAGTCGATGCAGTAGCTTCTGTCGTCGTTGTGCTTGTAGTCTTATCATTTCCACTACGGAACTTCACATGAATCTGCACGATCTCCGACCGCGTACCAATACGTAGCGGTGAGCCCCAGAAGCCGAAGCCGGAGGAGACGATCGAATGCAGCTGACCTTTACGCAGATAGCCCCAGTCATTTTCAAAAATGCGATGTGTAATCAGTCCGAATGGTGCCATCTGTCCACGATGCGTGTGACCGGATACGACCAGATCGGTACCGAGCTTTTGCTCTGCATCCAGCTCATACGGCTGATGATCCAGCACGATGACCGGATGGGTGTGATCCACTTCGTCCAGCAGCTTGCCCAGCTCTGTACGCGGTCGATCGCTGTAATCACGCCGTCCGACAAGGGTAATTCCATTATCCAGCACAACCGATTCATCATACAGTACATTTAGATTACTTTGATTCAGTGCATCCACCAGATCGATCCCATCCTCAAAGCGATCATGATTACCGAGAGAGGAATAGACAGGTGCCTGGAAGCCCTTCAGAATGTCTGGAATCTCCGTCTTGCTATAGTACATGAGATTGTCATCAATAATATCGCCCGGCAGCAGAATCAGATCCGGCTTCAAGGCATTCACTCGCTCCACCAGACGGCGAGCATGACCTTCATTCGATAAGGCGCCAAAGTGCATATCGGATGCCATCACAATATTCATTTCAGACGGCCCGTTAACGGGCTTATCGATCTCAATCGTATATGAGCGTACGACCGGACTGTAGGCATTATATGCACCTACACTCACCGTTACAATCAGTCCAGCAACCGTAATCCAGCCCGCCCAGAACACGGCGGTTGTCATAGAGATTGGCGACCAGCGCAGCAGTAATAATACAAGATTCATAATCGGTAGCCATAGCACTGAGAAATACGCTATCGCCACCCAGACTGCACCAATCCATTTAAACGCACCGATCTGACTTTGCCAGAAACCGAGGAACAATCCATATGCCAAAATGACCAGCACAATGATCATAATATACCGCGGCAGCATCTGATGCGGAAACACTGTCCCCAGCCATACCCAGCCGTTCCAACCAATATACAGAATAAATAGATGATACACGATCAACATTACAATCCCTATCCACAAAGTCGGTAGCTCCTATTCCAACGTATTCTGACATGCGATCTACATGCCGATGTCTCTCTTGCTTTACAATACTCCTAGTATATAACTTCAGCGACCGATTTACAAAACGTAACATGTATAAATAAAGTAAGTGTGAAAAAGAGCTGCACGGAAAGGTTCCGGCAGCTCTTTGGGGTGATCGTGTATATTCCTACTTGCATTCAAATTACGTTTTAAACGTCTCGCTTATTGACCCGGCTTGATCTCCAGCAGCTCATAATGGAATGTACCCATCGGTGCTTCAAAGGCGATTTTGTCGCCGGACTGGTGACCCATCAATGCCTTGCCCAGCGGACTTTCATAGGACAGCTTGTTATTCGCCAGATCTGCCTCAGCAGGCCCTACGAGCTGATATTCGATGATTTCATCAAATTCAATATCCTTCAAGACCGCGATCGAGCCAATGCTCACACGGGAAGTGTCCATTTGGTCTGCATTGATCACGCGCGCGTTACGCAGCATACGCTCCAGCGTCAAAATGCGCGTTTCCATAAACGCCTGATCCTCTTTCGCAGAGTGATACTCACTGTTCTCCTTCAGGTCGCCATAGCTGATCGCTGTTTTCAGACGTGCAGCCAGCTCCTTACGGCGTGGCCCTTTCAGCTCCTTCAGCTCTTCTTCAAGCTTTGCGAGTCCTTCCGGGGTCAAAATTACTTCTTCGTTTTCGTTTGCCATCTACTCTCAACTCCTTATGTTCATTATACCTTACCCGGAGCCATTTGCCCTGCTTCACTGCAAATTAAATCCCGAATATCCTCCATGAAGACATCATACACATCGATTTCCGGTAAAAATGTACTAATTTGTCCATGAAAATGGTCTGCTTTTCCATTATTTTCGATTGATTATATGAAGATTATATTATATCTTAATGGTTCGCCCGTTTGCTGAACGTGTAAGTACATTTCAACACATATCTTACAACGGTGCGGCATGGGCAGTGTCATGGACAGCAGAAGGAACCATCTCACGAATCCTTTGAACTGCTCCGGACATGACCACTTCAAGGAGGTATATCGTGTCTAATCCAACAAAACAAGAGATCGTAGATAGTGTGCCTCAGCGTGGGTTTTTCGGACATCCACGCGGATTGTTCACACTCTTTTTCACGGAGTTCTGGGAGCGCTTTTCTTATTATGGTATGAGAGCGATTCTGATCTACTACATGTACTACGAGGTAAGCAAGGGCGGACTCGGTCTGGATCAGACGATGGCAACAGCGATCATGTCGATCTATGGCTCGCTCGTGTACATGTCGGGTATTATTGGTGGCTGGCTAGCTGACCGCGTATTCGGCCCATCACGCTCGGTATTTTATGGCGGTATACTGATTATGCTCGGTCATATCGTGCTCGCCTTCCCGGGTGGCGCATCGATGCTATTCACATCGATGGCGCTGATCGTACTCGGTACGGGTCTGCTCAAGCCGAACGTCTCCACCATCGTCGGTGAGATGTATAGCGAAGAGGATGCACGCCGTGACTCCGGCTTTAGTATTTTCTATATGGGGATCAACCTTGGCGGCTTTATTGCACCGCTGATTGTTGGTACGGTAGGCACAGAGTATAACTTCCACCTTGGCTTCGGACTGGCGGCGATCGGGATGCTGATCGGACTGATCGTGTTTATGCTGACACGTAAGAAAAGTCTCGGTCTTGCTGGCAGAATCGTACCGAATCCGATGGATAAGGATGAGCGTCGTAAAGTGACCAAGCTGCTGATCATTGGCGCCATTATCGTTGCCGTGCTGCTGGCTGCTGCGATTACCTTCGGCTGGCTCACGCTGGAATCGTTCGTGCTTGTCGTCGCTGTACTGGGTGTATTGATCCCAGTCTGCTACTTTGTCGTGATGTATCGTAGTCCGAAAACGAATGCTGTGGAGCGCTCGCGTCTGACCGCGTATATTCCACTATTCATCGCTGCGGTCATGTTCTGGTCGATTCAGGAGCAGACCTCCACGGTACTGGCACTGTTTGCAGATCAGCGTACACAGCTGCAATGGATGGGTATTACAATCTCGCCAGCCTGGTTCCAATCGCTGAACCCGCTGTTTATCATTATTCTGGCACCGGTATTTGCCTGGTTCTGGATGAAGCTGGGGGATCGTCAGCCGACCATTCCACGTAAGTTTGCGATCGGTATTTTGTTCGCTGGACTGTCGTTCCTCGTTATCTTGCTACCGGTATACTTTAGCGGTGACAAGGAGCTGGTTAGTCCACTATGGCTGGTGCTGAGTTACTTTATTATCGTGATCGGTGAGCTGTGTCTGTCTCCGGTTGGCTTGTCCGCAACAACGAAGCTGGCACCCGCAGCCTTTTCTGCGCAAACGATGAGCCTGTGGTTCCTGTCTAATGCAGCCGCACAGGCGATCAATGCAGTGCTGACCACGCTGTACAGCAAGGATACCGAGCTGCTCTACTTCGGTACGATCGGTGGCGTGTCCATCGTGCTTGGTATTATTCTGTTCCTGATGGGTCCGAAAATTCAGGGCTATATGAAGGGGATCAAGTAAGTAGCTACGCCTGCTGAACAGGATCGTTCAATAGCAACGTATGCAACAACCCCTAGCATTGTAAAATCATGACCCCATACGATCATGATCGTATAAAAAAACAGGCTGGTATACCGCTTGATCGAGCGGTGTACCAGCCTGTTTGGTGTTGATTCGATTTTGTTGGATCTAAAAGGAAGCACGTCTAATCGTCTGCTAACCGCACTCAGTTAAATCGCTTCGTCTTGTACCAGCTCGATTTACGTCCAGTGAGAATGTCGACAAGCAGCGAGTAGAAGGCTTTGATCGAGATGATCAGGAACAGCTGTGCATAGGTGAAATACGAGATACACGCGAGCACAAAGTTCATCGTATTACTTTGCCCGATATCCGAAGCGAGCGCCAGATTAATCTGGAGTACATAGATGTAATACATGAGCGCCCATGAAATGACCAGATACACATACACATCGCCAGCAAACTGGAACGGCGAGAGCACATTCGGGTTGAACAGAGCGATCACCTGATACACGATATTCGCGACGAAAATAATATCCGAAATAATGATCGCGATCATAAACCAGAAATAACTGGCTGCATAATAGAGCACCTGAATTTTGATCCGCCAGCTAGAGTTATTGAATAGATGGTGAATATTATCCAGAATAACGCGGTAATTCCCCTTCGACCAGCGCTGACGCTGACTCATATACACGCTGAGCTGCTCAGGCTCCTGCTGATACGCCTCTGCCTGCGGGGCGAGCGCGATCAGCTGTCCACGCGTTAAAATATCAAACGTAATCGCTGTATCCTCGGTAATCGCATCCGGGTCCCAGCCGCCGATATCACGGATCAGATCCGTCTTCACGATAAAGTTCGTGCCTGGAATCGTGCCGACCTTGAACAGCTCCCACAGTCCGGTATGATGGACACGCTGAATCGTTACCAGCTCCAGGTTAATACAGCGCGATAGGAAGTTTTGTCCACGGTTGCGCGCTTTGTTACGTCCGAATACCGCACCGTATCTCTCCGGCTGCTCCAGTGCCTTTTGCATCAGGAACATGAGTGCATTGCGCTCTGGCGCCGCATCCGCATCATAGACGAGAATCCATTCGCCCTTCGTAATTTTGAGCGCTTCATTCAGTGCGCCCGACTTACCGCCCGTACCTGTACGCTCAATAATCGTAAAGTCACGATCGGCAAACTCCGGTCTTTCTTTTAGGCGATACAACGATGCTGCTGTACCATCACTACAGTTATCCGCAATCACGATGACCTGCACCTTATGCGCGGGATAATTCAGCTTCAAAATATGCTCGGTCGTTATGCCGACAACGACCTCTTCATTATGCGCAGGCACCATCACGGTCACGGTCGGATAATGCTCCATCGTTTCCGGAAATACGATCCCTGCCTTGTTTTGCTTGGACAGGAAGCGAATCGCTCCTGCCATAATAATGATCGCCTCCAGCACCGCAATCCAGATGCTAATGATCGAAAAAATCAGTATACCATCTGCCACTTCGTCACCCCCGTCCCCGGTTGTATTTACGGTTCACGTGACTACGAAACCGGAGCGTAGCAATGGTTAACAACGCAATCGCGATTGCAAACAAGCCACTAACCGCCGTACATAACGGGATAAACCAATCCGTATAAGCCATCTTTCATCTTCTCCTAAATGTATAATGCCGGACACTGATCAAATGTATTCGCCGATCAGATCCGTTTCCGTATTGCGTTCCAGCGTGGCAATGACAGCATCCAGACTTTCGTATTTCTCAAATTGCTCTGGATTAAACACGAGTGCACCTGAGCGAATGACAAGCTGTAGCTCCTGTCCCTTGAGATCCGGGAACTGCACGTTCATCATCGCATCACGAATACGATGCGTCAGTGGCGGTAAATACTCCTTATTCGTCATCGGGCAAAGGATAATAAAGCGACCATTATCAATCGAGAACTTGTAATCCTCAAAACGGATCTGCTTCTGAATCGTATCCGACAGCTCCAGCAGTAGACGAGCATAGCCTGCCGAGCCGACCGACTCCTGCACCAGTGGCAAAAATTCAATCTTGAACATCGCCATGCAAAAGCTGTATTGATCCGAATACCGACGTGCC
Source organism: Paenibacillus hunanensis (assembly GCF_014645615.1). Classification (GTDB taxonomy): domain Bacteria; phylum Bacillota; class Bacilli; order Paenibacillales; family Paenibacillaceae; genus Saccharibacillus; species Saccharibacillus hunanensis. The sequence continues at coordinate 416,363 of NZ_BMMB01000005.1, forward strand.
AGGTTAGAATGCTTGATCAGTGCTTCACCCAGAGCGGATCGATTGCCCAGTGTCGTATCGATATCAACCTGTGGAGTGATTTCATGCAGTGCTTCAAGCCGTTCCTTGAGCCTGCGTGTATCGATCAGGCTGTATTTAACGATCATCGCAATCAAAATATTGGCCGGAATCAAAAACATATTAAAAAACACGACCGGATTCAGCGGCGCAATCGTCACCATCCATACAAAATAAGTGACCAGAAACACAAAAATCATGACCACTGAAATGCCGCGCGGCAGCCAGAAGCCGACGAGCAGGCCCAGCAAGGAGCCGAGCATTACCAGCAGCTCTGCAACGCCGAAGCGCTGCTGCATCGCTACATTCCAGAACAAGATCAGCTGCTCCAGAATTGCAACCGCAACGAGCAACGTATATCCGGTCATCGTACGCCGGATTGGTATACCATTTGTCATTTTTCCTCTTCCTTTTTTTCAGGTTTAGCGTGTCTGTTGTAGCGTGGTTTCTGCTAGCAATGCAAGCAGATTATCAAATGCGTGTGTGTCTCCATCGGATACATAACCGCCTCGATCACTTCCTTCTGAAGCGCGAAACATAATCATTCGATCATACAGCTGCTGTGCCCATTCCCGATCATCCATCTGCACTGCCAGTAAAATCGCCAACCCATACACCGAGGGCGATTCATACTTCACCGCTGGCTGATGATCCTTCGCATCATAACGTCCGTACAAATGTCCATCCTGTGCAAATTGCTGCTTCATAAAGGCAACCAGCTTATCAGGTGGTTGTTTCATCTCGGCAAGATGCAGTCCAATAATAAGCTGGTCAATCAGATTCACCTGCTTATCATAGCCATATTGGCCTGTTGTCACATCATAGGTTCTTGGATAAAAGAGTCCATCATTCGGAATGGTTCGCAGCAGCTCAAGATGCCGCGTATACAGTTCATCACTAATCAGACCGTATTGCTTCATCCGCTCAAAGGCGAGCGTATCAATATAGGTCAAACTAAGCAGATTACTGGAGGTATCATGCTGAAAATCGTGGTAGTCCACCAGATAGCCGTTGTTCAGTCCTTGTGCCCACAGCGTATCGGTGATTTCTTTGGCAGTTGCGAGATATTCCGGTTTGTTCCAGCGTCCATAGGCGTCCAGTAATGCACTCACAATACGCAGATCATCACCAAGCGCATACGTATTCACACGAGACTGTCCATCCGGTTCTAGCTTCCAGCGGATATAATGCTGAGGCGACATAAAGTATGTGTTCAGCAGCTGATAGCTGTTATCAAAATCCGACTTGTCCTCTACAAGCAATGTGTACTGCATCCATAATCCAACGGATTCCGATAGTGCCTCTCGTCCAGCAACGACGTTTGGATCAGTAGAGGGAGCTTCCTTTAAATACGATGCGATCGTTCCATTGGCATTGACCATCGATTGCTTCATAAACAATGCGGTAGAAGAGGTTTCTTTTCTCATCATTAGTATCGCTAGCAGCGCCGCCAGCCCGATAATGACTACGATCATGACCAGTAGTACGACTCGGGTACGACGGTTTTTCGTTACGCGCATCTGCACCTCCTTGGCTGGACTTCACGGGAGCCAGCTCATTTTTACAATAATATTAGGCGTTTAGGCCAAAAGAAGGAGCTACACGTCGTCTTGTTCCTACTCTTTGGATTTATTTTCACATATCTTGCGGTATTCGTATAGATCAAATGATGTAATTTTTCATGAATTCAGAGCATTTTCCTGTTATTTATTTATCGGAATTTGGAGAACAATTGCGAATATGTCATTCGAAAAAAATTGTCGATAGCTGGATAGTCGATGGATAGATAGCATTTCCGGGAAGTATATAGGGACACAACATCACTGTGTAAATGATTCGTGTACACGGGAACTTAGGATGATAGAAGTGAGCACAACGGAGATCAGGTATGGAGCAGTGCACATAAAAAATCCCCTCTGGCTGGCAGTGTTGACCTTCGTGTCGCCTGCGGTCTTTTTCACTGTCTGCCCTGAGGGGATTGTACCGGTGTAAAAAGCGGTTTCTGCCTAAAAGGATAGGTCTATAGTTCGTGTACTTTTATCGTGCACAGCGACATCATTAGCCGCTGATGAGTGTGGTTGAATTCGCTTCGCGACTACGCTCGGCTTTTTTCATTTGCTTACTGCGTAGCTGTCCGCAGGCGGCGTCGATATCGGTGCCGTGCTCCATGCGAACGGTGCAGTTGATGCCGTTCTTTTTCAGCACATCATAAAAGGCAAGGATGTCCTCCTGCTTACTGCGCTGATACTGGCTGTGCTCGTCGACCGGGTTGTACGGGATCAGGTTTACACTGGTCATTTGCTTTTTGTCCGCCAGCAGAGCAGCCAGCTCGTGAGCTTGCTCCACCTGATCGTTCACGCCTTGCAGCAGGATGTATTCCATCATGATGCGGCGATTCGTTTTTTGCAGGTAGTAGTCCACAGCGTCCATAAGCTGCTCCAACGGGAATGCGCGGTTGATCTTCATAATACGTGTGCGCAGCTCATTGTTGGGTGCATGCAGGGACAATGCCAGATTCACGAGCAGATCGCTATCTGCGAACTCACGAATTTTATCAGGCAAGCCACTGGTGGACACGGTAATACGCTTCGGTGCGATCACCAGACCTTTTTGATCCTTGACGATATTGATAAAATCGACCATATTCTCGAAGTTATCAAACGGCTCGCCAATGCCCATCACGACGATATGTGTCACGAGCTTGCCTTCGCCCTGCTCATCCAGATGCTGCTGCACCTTCATGATCTGCTCCACGATCTCACCTGCGTTCAGATCACGGCTTTTCTTGATCAAGCCACTGGCGCAGAAGCTGCATCCGATATTACAGCCCACCTGTGTCGTGACACAGACGGATTGACCGTATTTTTGACGCATCAGTACCGTTTCGATCAGATTACCGTCCTTCAAGCGAAGCAGGAACTTCACCGTACCGTCTGCCGATTCTTGCTTCACATGCTCTTCCAGCGTACGCATGCTAAAATGCTCTGCCAGCAGTGTGCGGCATTCCTCGCGTACTTCCATATCTTCAAAGCGCATCACACGCTGCTTGTACAGACTGTTCCAAACCTGAGCAGAGCGCGAACGCTTCTGTCCATGCTGCTCCAGCCAATCGGCAAGCTGACTTAATGTTAATCCATAAATGGATGGTTTATTCATGTCTAACCCTCTTTTCACCTGTCTGTCCATTCTCCTGCCTGATGTCAGCAGTCATGAACAGCATTAATGTTGCTTGTTTATCATTGCTTACTCATCTATTGCTGCCTCATCTATTGCTGCCTGGCCTCGCGGCTACCTATACCGACTACATCGTTTATTCTGTCACATCTCCATGCAGATAAGAACGGATTGATGCGAATAAATGGATCGTAAACTGATCATATTACGGGCATTCCCCAATGAACACAATAAAACGCAGTACAGACCCGGCTGTCTTGCAGCCAGACCCATACTGCTCATGCCTCCTATTGTCCCAAAATTCAACGATGAAAACAATAGAAAACGTGCAAATCGATGCATCAAATTTGAGAAGTTCACGTCATTTTCAAAAAAACACTCTTTCGCTTTACCAGAGAAAAGTGTATAGTAGGATACTGTCATGATATTTACATGATCTGAAATGTTAACCTTTTCCAAGCGGAAGGAGTTCTATTATATGAGTCAAAATAGAGTTGGATTCTGGATTCTGACCGCCCTTGTCGTGGGCAATATGGTCGGTTCCGGGATCTTTATGCTGCCGCGTTCACTGGCAGAAGTATCGAATCCAGCCGGCACGGTGCTGGCATGGGGCGTAACGGGCTTTGGCGTATTAATGCTAGCCCTTGTATTCGGCAATCTAGCGCTGCGCAAGCCAGAATTGAGCGGTGGGCCGCAGATTTATGCGAAGGAGCTGTTCCCGAACAATCCGGTGCTGTCGGTGTTGTCTGGATTTATGTCATCCTGGGGCTACTGGGTCGGGAATGTAGCGGGATTTGTAGCAGTCATTACGACCTTTTCCAGCTATCTGTCTACGTTTATTCCAGCGATGAAAAGTGAGGCGGTCTGGTTTACGATCGGCAGTCTGGATATCAAAACAGGTAATGCGCTGAACTTCATCGTCTGCTCGCTTCTATTATGGGGCACGCATGCGCTGGCACTGCGCGGAATTGAAGGCGCAGGGAAAATGAATCTGCTCGCGACGGCGACGAAGGTGATTGGATTTGCTCTGTTTATTGTGATCGCACTCTTCGCGTTTCAGGAGGCGAATATCGGGCCATTCGCGGCACCGCATGTGGATGCAGATGGACAGACGGTTAGTCTGCTATCACAGGTGAATGGCGCAGCGGTCGTGACGCTGTGGGCATTTATCGGGGTCGAATCAGCGATGGTGTTCGCTGCTCGTGCCAAGCGCAAGCAGGATGTATCGCGTGCGACGATGGTCGGCTTGCTGATCGCGCTCGCTTTATATGTAGGAATTAGTATTTTGACGATGGGTCTGCTGCCGGGCGATCAGCTCCAGCAATCGCAAAACCCACTCGTCGATGCGATGAGCGCGGTGCTTGGGCCGATCGGCGGTTATCTGCTGGCTGGGCTCGGACTGATCAGCTTGATCGGCTCGACGATTGGCTGGGTGCTGCTCAGTGCGGAAGTGCCATATGAAGCAGCGCGTCAGGGTGTATTTCTGCGTCCGTTCCGCAATGTGAATGGCAAAGGGATGCCGCGTCTGTCGCTTTGGATATCGAATGGACTCGGACAGCTGCTGATCTTCTCAACGATCTCCGGCTCGATCTCGCAGGCGTTTGATTTTATTATCGCGATTGCGACACTGGCGTATCTGGTGCCTTATCTGATCTCGGCAGTGTATCAGCTGCGGCTGGTCGTGACGGGTGAAGGATATGGTGCGAATGAGAGTCGTGTGCGTGATGGGATTATTGGCGTGCTGGCGACGGTGTACTCGGTGTGGGTGATCTATGCAGGGACGGCGGATTGGAAGACATTTGGGTTTGGTGTATTGATGATTGTTAGTGGGATTGTGTTTTATCCTTTGCTGCTCAAGCAGCTTCGGGTGAAGCGGGTTTGATAAGTAGGATTGTGGGCATTGGTGTTGATAGGTGCTTATGAGGGTTTGTGAGGTAGTCATCGATTACTATGATGGTGTTGAGTTACACCACTCCGGCAAGGAATAAGGGGACGGACTCGGGTGGAGCCGCGGGAATCTACTGGATTAGGAATAAATGTAGATTCCCGCCCCTCTGAAGCTGTAAGATATTTTGCTTCGCAAAAATCACTCTTCATGGAACCCCGTGTTAGTAAATCATTAACACTATAAGGAGTACTTTCCCCTTATTTCCTTGCCTTCGTTCTGTGCTGTTGTAAAACTGCATCATCGTGTTATCACCATTAGTATCTAAAATGCAGGTTGCTTACTGGTTATGCTGACGATCCTTATTCTTAATCTGTAACCGACCTCTTTAATCCGACTGTTCCTTGTGCTTATAGGTATAATGTCCATTTAGATCTGCGCCAATGGGTGGAGCTGTATTAAATTGAACGATTTTTCCTTGCTCTTTTTTATAAAAATAGCGCATACCTGGATCATCTACAAAATGAACTTCAACAGCAAGTAAGGGCGCTTTACCAATCTCTGCTTTTAAGTATGCGATATTGTTTAGATCGATATGTTTCTCTTTTACTAGATAATTTCTCACCTCTGCTTCAATATGATGTTCGATTATTTTTGGAGTAATAATGATGATGACTAAGAAAACAATACTTATGATAGATATGATTCTTTTTTTGTTCATCGGATTCTCCTTTTGAAGATCGTACATTTTAATCTCTCTTTCAAAAATATCAAATTATAGCACTATAGCATAACAAAACGGGCGGTAAGATTAATCTTACCGCCCGTTTTTTAATTCGTATATTCATTTTATGGATGAGCCAGAATTTTGTTTCTTGATACGTTCACATTAGCTGTATACTTACCATTATTTTAAGACTGGGACGAGGACGCCAGCACAGCAGACTCTGCTTTCCCGTCCACCTTGCCTACTGCCTGCGCCTTCAATCCTTTGGGATCGCTCCATAGCTCGCGCCATTTGAGGATGGCGGTGATAAGGATGATCGCGCCTAAGATAAGCATGACGATTGATAGAACGCCATTCAGTACGCTATAGCCGCCTGCTTCGGGATTGAGGTAGACGTTGCGTACCATCCAGTAGCCTGCGTAATTTACGGTTACGTAGAGATACGCTAGTGGGATGAGGCAGGTGAGCATATAGCGGCGTTTATCTGCGAATTTTAAGATGACGGTAGCGCCGATGATGAGTCCGATTGATGCCATGAGCTGGTTGGATACGCCGAACAGTGCCCAGACGGAGCCGATGTCGCCCGAGAAGAGCAGGTAGCCCCAGGATAGGCAGGCGAGTGCGCTTGCCAGAATCGCGCCGGGCATCCAGTCGAGTCGTTTGAGTGGCTTGTAAAATTCGCCGACAAAGTCCTGAATCAGATAGCGCGATACACGTGTACCGGCATCCACAGCGGTCAAAATAAAGACGGCTTCGAACAAAATGACGAATTGGAAGAAGTACGCGGCCAGCGTCTCGAACCATGGAATACTTTTGAAAATGTACGTCATGCCAACCGCCAGTGTAACCGCGCCGCCTGTACGACCTTCCAGATCGATACCGATCTCGCGGCTTAGCTCTGCCAGATGCACGGTCTGCATGCCGAGTGTCTGGAATACCTCCGGCTTGGAATTGATAGCAAAATAGTCACCCGGCTGGAGGGCAATCGCGGCGATTAACGCCATGACTGCAACGAGACATTCCACCAGCATCGCGCCAAAGCCAACCGACTTAATATCCGTCCAGCGCATCAGCATCTTAGGCGTGGTGCCTGAGCCGACAAAGGCATGAAAGCCTGAGATCGCGCCGCATGCAATCGTGATCGAGATAAACGGCCAGACCGGGCCTGCCAGAATCGGGCCTCCACCGTGAATGAATTCGGTCACTGCTGGGAACGATATCGCCGGATTCACAATAAAGACACCGATGACGAGCGCAACGAACACGCCAATTTTCATAATACTACTCAAATAATCGCGTGGTGCGAGCAGCAACCAGACCGGAAGAGCCGCTGCAAAGAATGCGTATACCGGCAATGCGATCGCCAGCGTAGACATTTCCAGTGTGAGCCATTGTCCTAGCACCGAATGCTGGATAAATGGCCCGACCGCTACGCCGACCATGATCAGCAGAAAGCCGATAATTGAAGGCGTTTTCAAGTCTCCGGTGCGTTTATAATATAATCCCACTGCCATCGCAATCGGGATCGTAATACCAACGGCAAAGGTACCCCACGGATTGCGCTCCAGCGCATGCAGTACGACCAGTGATAGCCCTGCCATCGTGATCGTGATGATGAATAGCATCGCCAGACCGGTACAGAAGCCTGCAACCGGGCCAAGCTCTTTTTTCGCCACTTCGGATAAGGACTGTCCGTCCTTACGCATCGAGGCGAATAACACGACGGCATCATGCACAGCGCCGCCCACGACCGCACCGACCAATAACCAGATCAGCCCGGGTAAATAGCCGAACTGCGCCGCAAGGATCGGCCCAACGAGTGGCCCTGCTGCCGCAATCGCTGCAAAATGATGCCCGAACGACACCACCTTACTCGTCGGCACATAGTCCTTGCCATCCTCCAGCTTGTAGGCAGGTGTCTGGCTTTGCTCGTCCATTTGCTTCAGCTTCAATACCTTGACTGCCATGAATGTTCCATACAGCCTGTATGCAATAAGCAGAATACAGATCGTACCAATCATAATTGGAATTGCACTCATCTTATCGTTCCTCCCTTGTCGCCTTACAACCTGCATTTGATCTCGTCTCTAGCTCAAAGATAGCAAATGTAAGCGCGATCATAAGGGTTTCACGCTGAATTACCGGATTTATAGGATGAGTTGCAGCCATAACGTGTTCAGTTGCAACGCTTCAAAAGCCCAGTTGCTCTCGCAGCTGCTTCACATAGCTGCGGCTGACCGGAATACGCGAATCATCGCTCATCACGAGCAAATAGGTGGAGTTAAACCACGGCTGAATTTCCGTAATGCCCGATAGATTCACAATATAATTACGATGCACGCGCATAAAGCGTCCATCCTCGAGACGACGCTCCATATGGGCAAGCGGTTCATTTAATGTAAATCTGCCCTGTGCGGTAGAGATGACCACCTTGCCCTCCTCCGAGCTAAGCGCGATCATCTGCTCCAGATCGAGCATCAGAATGCGATCCTCGATGGAAACGGCAAGCTTTTTGAGCTGAGGACGCGGCAAGGTTGGCGCTGGAATGGCAGGCTCTCTTTTCAATCGGACGAGCTTGTCCAGCGCCTGACGAATACGCCGCTCGTCAAATGGCTTGAGTACATAGTCAATCGCATTCAGGTCAAATGCCTGTAGCGCATATTCATCAAATGCCGTTGCGAAAATAACCGCAGGCGGCTTCGGCAGATCAAGCAATTGTCTCGCCAGCTCTAATCCGCTATGCTCTGCTAGCTCAATATCGAGAAAGACCAGCTCAGGCTGTAGTCGCACAATCTCCTCATGCGCCTGCTCCAGCGCTTCCGCTTCGCCGATCACCTCGACCATTTTGCTACGCTTCAATAAATAGACCAGTTCATCTCGTGCGAGTGGCTCGTCATCCACGATAAATGCTGTCAGCATGCACCTTGCTCCCTTCCTGATATTGTAGCGGCAGCCGAATATGGATCGCGGTGCCTTCCCCCTCGGCACTCTGAATCATAAAGCTTGCCGAATGACGGTAAATGCCCTCCAACCGCTCCCGAATATTACACAGCGCTGTGCCGCTTCCCTCGCTCGCCAGATTCGCCTCATGCCCAAGCAAGGCGAGCCGATCGGCCGCGATGCCTGTTCCATTGTCTGCTACGATGACCTCTAGCTCACCCGCATGTCGGCTTACGGAGACACGAATGGAGCCGCGCGTCTGCAAGCGACGAAACCCATGACGAATCGCATTTTCCACCAGCGGCTGGATAATAAATGGTGGCACCTGCACCTGTTCCAGCCCCGACTCGATATCCAGCTCCACCGTATATTTATCAGGAAATCGTGCTTGCTCTAGCTGAAGATATGCCTCCACATACTCCAGCTCCTTATACAGCGGAATGAGCAATTGCTGCGCCCCCTGTAGATTACTACGGAAAAAGGTGCCCAGCTCTAGCAGCAAGCGACGCGCACGCTCCGAATCCGTCCGACATAGCACAGAGATCGTATTAATCGCATTAAAAAGGAAATGCGGATGCACCTGTGCCTGTAGTGCTTTGATACGAGCAGTTTTGAGCAGCGTACTCTGCTGTTCTGCTTCGGCCAGCTCCAGCTGCGCAGAGAACAGCTTGCCGAGTCCCTCCGCCAGCTCCTCCTCCACCTTGCTCAGATGATTTGCCTGACAAAAATATAGCTTGAGCGTACCCACTGCCTCACCATGCACAAGCAAGGGTAGCACAACCGCCGCCTCCAGCGGACAATTCCGATGCGAGCAGCGAATATCCTTAGGCAAGCGTGCGAGCATAAGCTTGTCCTGCTCTAATACGGTGCGTGTCAGCCCCGTGCTCACCTCCTGCCCTGCCACATGGTGATCTGCCGCCGCACCCACATGTGCCAGAATATGCGTCCGATTGGTGATCGAGATGGCATCCGCTTCGGTTAAACGCAGTAGAATATGCGCCGCCTCCCGGCAGGAGTCTGGATTCAAGCCCTGCCTGAAAAAGGGCAGCGTCCGATCCGCAATATGAAAAGCCAGATGCGTCTGTGTCGCACTCTGACGCTCCTGTTCTTTTAAAATTGAACGAATAATAAGCATGAACAGCAATGTCCCAAAGCCGTTCAGCACAATCATCGGCAGACCAATCGTCTGCACAAGCATGACGGCATCCTCGTACGGCTTGGAAAAGAGCAAAATGAGCAGCATTTCCACCACCTGCATCGCCATACCAACCAGCGCAGCAAACCATGGTGGAATCACACCGCGACGACGATACCAGTTGCCCAGCAAGCCAGCAACAACTCCAGCGAGTACCGACGATATCGCACACTCTAATGCGGTAAAACCGCCCAGCGGATAACGATGCAGCCCTGCTACCAGTCCGACACCGAGACCGACCAGCGGCCCTCCGAGCAAGCCACCGATGCTCACCCCCATAATACGCGTATTGGCAATCGCGTTATCCGCATCCACCTGATTCAGCCAGCTTTGCGAGACGACCTCGCTGAGATGAATCTCGATTCCAGTATAGTTGCTAATCACACCAAACAGACCAAATACAGCGATTAGCAGCAGAGAGCCAAAGCGTCCACGTCGGTTGTAGATGATGTGACGGAAGATTGGGAATTGAGACAGCACAAAGGCAAGGATGATCAGAATCCCGACACGTTCGAGCATTAATGGTAGCAGGTGAATCATCGCTTGACCTCCCTTGTGGAGTGATGTGCTATGCGGAGTAGTTGTAATGGTATCGCCATTTTAGCATGTAAGCGTATACGGTTCTATATATTGGTTGTTACATAGGATGAAGAGGTTGCGGAAAAGATGTTGGGCGGTAAGAATTTTGCTTTGCAAAAATCACTTTTTCACTGAACCTCGTGTTAGAAGGGCGCTAACACTATAATAGGTAAGATATTTTGCTTTGCAAAAATCACTTTTCACTGAACCTCGTGTTAGAAGGGTGCTAACACTATAATAGGTAAGATATTTTGCTTTGCAAAAATCACTTTTCATTGAACCTCGTGTTAGAAGGGCGCTAACACTATAAATCATTCTTTTCCCTTATTTCTTTTCCTTCGTTCATCAATGCTCGTATCATTACAAAAATAAAAGGACATCGATTCAGCATCGATATCCTCTTATTGGTCACGAGTTATTGTTTTAACATACAGCCACTTTCGGTAGAAGCTCATAGCAAAGCAGCCTAATCATCTAAAGCTAGCTCCTATCTCTTTCGCATACAACTACAACTACAACTACAACTACAACTACAAAATGATTATAACGATGGATCTGATCATGCATCGTTCCACCATGATGGGCACACTGCATCTGTGTATCTGTTAATCCTTCACACCTACAGCCAGATGATTAACACTGTCGTCACACCGAGCAACGCCACTGCATACAGGGCATCACGCCGCGCCAGCATCGGCTGCACATAATACGTGCGCTCGCGCGTACCTGTGAAGCCTCTTGCCTCCATTGCAATCGCGATGCGCTCAGACTTGCGTACGCCCTGACTGAACAGGGGGAGCGCATAGCGCAGGAATGCTTTACCGCCATGTCCCTGACGATAGCCGCGAATACGATGGGCGATCTTCATCTGTTGTAGCTCACTTTGAAATAGAGGGATAAACCGAAACCCTGCCAGCATCCCATATGCCCATTTAGGCGACAAGCGGAGCTGATGGATCAGGCTCATCATCATGCGATTCAGGTCAGTAGTTGAGGTGAATAGCATGCCATAGGTGACAAAGCCGAGCATGCGCAAGCCGATTAACAGCCCATTGTTCAGACTCTCTGTCGTCACGCGAAACCATGCCCATTGCCATAGTACATGCTCACCTTTACCGAATGTCGCCAGCATCCAGCAGACGAGCACGAAGAATAATGTGTAGGGCAATAAGCGGCGCAGCAGATAGCCGATTGTCCAGCCAGCCACGCTGATGCCGATCAGCACTGCAACCAGCCAGATCGCGAGCGTGAGTAGCGGGTCACGGATCGCCATGAGAACCGCCATCACCAGCACATGCACGATTAGCTTGCAGGATGGATTGAGCGTGGATAACCACGAGCCATTACTTTTCATATCGTCTGCCGCTCCTTTCGCTCCAGATATAGACGATAGGGTAGCGGCGCTTCAATCGCACTTCCCTGTAGCAACTGCTGGTTCAAAAACAATCCCGACGGGTCACCATCGTACGCAATCTGTCCCTGCTGGAATAACAGCACCCGATCGGCATACTGATCGACCAGCTCCATATCATGTGTGACCATCACAATCGTTGTCCCCTCCTGCTGTCGCCTGTGCAGACGACCGATCAGCTCTGCCGCTGTACGCGCATCCTGTCCAAAGGTCGGCTCGTCCAGTAATAATAGCTCCTGATCAAATAACAGCATCGTCGCCACACTCAGGCGTCGCTTTTGACCGAGACTGAGCGAGAAGGGATGCTCATCCCGAAGACGCTCCAAGCCGAACTCACGCAGTAATTGTAGCGTTCGTTCCTCCAGCTGCTGCTCCTCCCAGCCGCGCTGCCGTCCACCAAAGGCGATCTCATCGTAGACTGTATCCGTAACGAATTGCAGCTCTGGATTTTGGAAAACAAAGCCTGCACGCGCATATAGCTCCCGATCCGACCACTTTCGCAGCTCTTTGCCATGGAAACGGATCGAGCCGGACAATGGGGGTACAAGCCGAAGTAAGCTTTTCAAAAAGGTACTTTTGCCGCTCCCATTCTCGCCGACAATCGCAATCCATTGTCCGGGTGAAATGTCTACATTGATGCCGTTCATGATTGACTTGCGTCCGTAGCCGATGGTCAAGCGCTCGGTTTGGAGCAAAGGGTCGGCAGTAGGAGGCGAAGAAGATATTGAGGAGCTTACATCAATGCTTGCCTTGGCACCTGCTTGCGCGCTATCGGGATCATTCATTGTAGTGCTCGTCATAGTAGCTATCGTAGTCCTATTTCCCTTATCCAGAGCCTCATCCCGTACACCCATTATCGTCATACGAGCAACGGTAGAGGTAGATGCTCCATCGCCCATACCCGTCTCCCTAACCGAAGCCGTATGAGCACCCCACATGATATGGCGTTGTGCCAGACGCTGCTGTAGCTCCCTCGTTAACCGCACCGCCAGCGGATGAGCCGAATTGCTACGCACATCCTCCCAATGATACGGAAACAGCTTCGGCAACCAGATGCCCGCCTCGACCATCTCCTGCCGATACTCCTTCATCACCCGAGCTGGCGAGCCATCCGCGATCAAACGCCCCTGTCCATCCAGCAAAATGACTCGATCCATCCACTCGATCCATCCATCCAGTACATGCTCCACGATCACCATCGTATGCTGGGAAGCATTCCCAAGCTGTCGCAGTAAGGCAAATACTTCATTGCGGCTAGCAGGATCAAGCTGTGCCGTCGGCTCATCGAAAAAGAGTACCTCTGGCTCTAACGCCAGCAGACATGCCAGCGCCAATCGCTGCTTCATGCCACCAGATAGCGTCTCAATCGGCGTATCGCGCGGAATGTGCAAGCCGACCTGCTCCATCGCTCGGTCGATCAGCGGCTCCATCTGCTCACGCGGAACCGAGCGATTTTCCAGGCTAAAAGCGATCTCTTCATCGACACGAAGCATACAAAATTGCGAATCCGGGTCCTGAAACATCACGCCACAGGCGGGCTGACGATAAACATCTCCCTCTACCTCTGCCTCTACATGCTCCGGTATAATGCCTGCCAGTACAGACAGCAATGTCGACTTCCCACTACCGCTCGGTCCCAGAATTAGCACCTTTTCCCCTTGCTGAATATGCAGATGCAGATGGTGCAGCACCGGTCGCTCCTGACTGTAAAAGCGTACTGATAGCCCGTCACAGCCGAGATATACTTGCTCACGAACCGGTTGGAAGACCATTGCCTGTTCCTCTTCTGCGACGCGATTTCATCATTTCATATGAATTCAAAACACCTGTACGCGCCAGCGCTTCGACCACAATCTTAGCGAGTAAGCCGCCCAGCAGGATGCCGCTCACCACCTGAATGCCCAGTGTCAGCCAGAACATCGTCGGTGTGTAATAGCCCATACCATTCGCAATTACGCTATAGACCATACTGCCCACCGCTGCCAGCGCCCCGGACAGCATTAATGTCCACACATTGAAGCGACGATAGCCAAAGATCGCAAACGCCAGCTCCGCACCCAATCCTTGAAATACCCCGATCAACAGCGCCGACAAGCCAAAATGGCTACCTGTCAGCATCTCCACTGCCGCCGCTGCCACCTCAGCGATCAGCGCTGCACCCGGCTTGCGAATAATATACGCCACAATCGGACTGGCAATCACCCAGATCCCAAACATAAAGCCAGCGCCCACCGGCCCCACAAGTGCCGAGATGGGAATCCATAGCGTAGACCAGCCCAGATATACCACTCCACAGGCTACGGACAAAATAACCGCCAGTACAACCTCTTTCATATTCCATGTGCGGCTCATACGCGCGATACCTCCACTGTCGTCTGCTCCTGGATTGGTACCGGCCAATCCTCCAACGTGTACGCCATGTCCCAGAACATATATTCATACTGACAGCTCAAAATAAAATGACGCTTCATCCGCTCCCGATGCTCTGGCGTTGTCCGCTCTGCAATCTCATCCAGACGCTGGCAAAAGCGCTCTGTGATCGTATCCGTACGATTACCGTAAAAGTCGATCCACTCGTAAAATGGATGCGAGGCATCCGGCTTCACCTCACCCAGCAGACGCTTGCCAATCTCCAGATATGTCCACGGACAAGGCAGCAGCACGGCTAGAATATCGCCCAGATCGCCTTCCTGTGCTGCGGTCAGCATATGGCGAATATAGTTGTGCGCGGATGGAGCGAGCAGATAGCCCTGCAATTGTTCATAGGGCACCCCTGCCACCTGACAAAAGTTATGATGCGGATGAATCTCACTATGCAGCACAAAGCCAATCTGCTCATTGAACATCGCCATATCGTCACGATGCTGGCATTTTGCAATCGCTGTACCATAAATGCGCATAAAGGCATTTAAATATTCAAAATCCTGCTTCACATAGTGCACCAGCTGCTCCGACTTCAACGTGCCTTCTGCAATCCCTTGCACAAAGGGATGATGATAGATCGCCTCAAATACCGGATCGGCTGCCTTTCTAATTTCCTGTGAAAAACTCATCATTTCCGCTCTCCTTTTCAAGTAAAAGTAATCGGAAAGAACCACTCTGGGCTAGGGCGTAGGGGATCGCTAACACGAATAAAGTAAGATATTTTGCTGCGCAAAAATCACTTCTCATCTCACCTCGTGTTAGGAGACCACTAACACGGACAAAGTAAGATATTTTGCTGCGCAAAAATCACTTTTCATTGCACCCCGTGTTAGGAGACCGCTAACACTAGAGACGCAAAAAAGCCGCCCCAAATGGAGCGGCAGTATAAACGGCATAGATGATCCTATCCCTGCACGGTCTCCACTTTCCTACGCTAGTACGAACTAGATCAGGTTCCAAGGGTCCGAGGCAATCTCGTCTCAGCCAGTCGATGGCTCCCCTAGTGGTCTTTCTCGTATGAGTCCTGCGCAAGCTACTATAGCAGCAGCTTACAGCAAGGCTGTTTGATTGCCTTCTACTCTACACAGCGATATTCCGTCTGTCAAGCAGAGGAGTTGTCAGGCGGTAGTCATTCCTTATACAGGCGTTTACTTCACGTATTGATACGTACCCTTTGGATATTTATTCCATTCATACGATAGATTGAATTGATTGGAACCATATCCAATAGCGTCTTTGCGTAAAATCGTACCACCGTTTGGCAGCATTTGATTTTGCGAAGTCGGGTCGCCCAGCACATCCAGAACAGTGTTACCGCGCTTGAGCACAATGCCTGTCAGATTATAATCATTTGGTGAATACATCATGAATTCGTCGTTGTAATACCATGCACTGGTGACATCCATGTAGTCATAGAATGTCGAGTTGATGATAATCTGATTCATGCCTTGCGACGTGCCATCATACAATAATGGAAGGGTAACCGTGCTGATCGTATTCGTTTGTTTCATCCATTTGTAAAAGGTGAGGCTGTAATCTTTATTTTTGCTCGAAGCCGAAGTCGTATTCATCAGCACGACCATACGTCCATCGCCACCGTCCACATATTGGGAGAAATACATATCCTTTGTTGTGACCGGATCCTGCTTGACTGCAAATACAGCAGCGCGTCCGTCCGCACCTACGACCCATTGCAGAACTGGGAGCGAAGTCAACGACAGTAGCGTATTGTTCAGCGATGTTGGGCCTGTAAATGTAGAATCGGCTGTACCCATGTACGTTGTAAAGGTGCTTTGACCTGGGAATAGATCAGACAGATCGTAATCGATCGCATTCATTCCATATTTGAGATTCACTGTAATAACTGAGGTGTTAATCAGCAGGGCATTATGCACCTTGAGTGTGTACTGCACTGTTCCACCAGCACCATCATCCGCTGTAATCGCTACATCGGTAACACCGCTGATCGTACCTGCTTTTAACGTGAGCATATTGCCATCGATCGATGCACTTGCCACATCCGTATTGCTGGACGTTAGTGTATACGTAAGTGCGTCTCCATCCTCGTCGCTGAATAGCTGGCTCAGATCATAATTACGAGCATTGGTAACGCCCGGCGTGAGCATTTGCTCAGACATCGCAGCTACTACGGTTGGCGCATGATTGATTTTGACAACCTGTAATGCAAACGAAGAGCTATTACGACGACCGTATTTATCATAAACGTCAAACGTAACCGTTGTATCACCAATCTGGATCGGCGTTAGCAAAATGCTCGCATTTTTGGTCGATACAGTTGCTGTCGAATGATCATACGTATCCGCCGTCACACTGATCGAATCCGGGTCAATATTTTGCAAATATGGCATTAAGCCGAACCATACGGGCGGTTTGCGCAGATTGACGACCTGCTGTGGAATGAACGAGATCGACGCTTCCTCCAGTATCGTAACTGGAATATCGGTAGTAATCTCCCCACCGCGTCCATCGCGTGCATAGACCTTGATCGAGGCTGTACCCGCAGCACCTGGTGTAACGCTGAGCGTGCTTGCATGAACCGAGGTCTGAGCAGCATACACATCCGACGTCACCGCTTCATAGGTAAGCACATCGTCATCTGGATCAGAGAATAGCTTCGACAGATCCACATCGGTGGCCGAGCGTCCTGTAATCAACGTTACCGCCTGCGGCGTATTCGTAACAATCGGGCTGCGATTAGGCGCTGGCAAGACCGTAACGAGCAGCTCGGCTACCGTTTCCCCGCCACGTCCATCCTTTGCCGTAATCGCAATCTTCGTTGTTCCTTCCTTGACCGCATGAACAGACAGCTGTGTACCACTGAGTGTGGCACTGGCTGTACCTGGATCTACGGAAGCTGCCGACAGCTGCATCGGATCGCCGTCTGCATCGCTAAATGTATGACTCAGATCCACCTGTTCATCATCGCCACGTACAGTCACGGTGACGGGTAATAATGGTACTGCGACAGGCTTATGATTAGGAACAGGCAACACCTCAACCTGAAAAGTCAGCGTCGATTGTCCTTGCACTCCATCATCTGTGATCGCATCGTCCTTTGCCGTTACGGTGATCGTTGCGATACCAACCTGCAATGGATCAAGCTGTAGCGTGCCGCTATTATTCAGTGTGAGCTTGACCCGATCAGGCTGGTCAACCATAGCACTGTACGTTAATGTTCCCTGTTCTGGGTCTGTAAAATAATCCTTCAATGTCAGCGATACGCCGGGCTGTTCCATTGTCAGCTTCTGGTCTGCCGCAGGAGTGACAACTGGATTACCATTGACCGTCACTTTAAATGTCGTATTCACACGTTTACCTCTACCATCATTGGCAGCGACGGTGATCGTAGCTGTACCTGCGGATAGCATGCTGATGGTCAGTTTTCCACTACTCACGGCTGTCTTCGCAATGAGTGACTTGGATGAGGATGCCGAATAGGTCAGTGTATCTCCATCTGGATCACTAAAATAACTGTTCAGGTCGATAATTCGATTGGCACTTTGCTCGGTCGCAACGATATCCTTGAGCGAGCTGGTCAATACCGGAGCACGGTTGCTGGAGCTGGAAGAACCGGAGCTTACTGGCCCTGTCGTCGTTCCTGGCGAACCTGTGGTCGTGGTACTGGATAGGCCTGTCACATTGCTCGTAGCTACGCCTGTCGCTAGCGACAGATTGCTCACCTGTGTCGTGGAGCTTACGTTGACGAGTGCGGAAGGATTCGTCACCTGTAAGGTCTGCACAGCTCCCGTTGTATTCACCGCGACCGAGCCTGATCCGCTAACCGTCAGCTGAGAGATCGAGCTATTGCCCGTTAGCTGTGTCGGTTGACTACTATTCACACTAAGATTGGTGACATTGCCCTGTAGCTGCACAGTGCTGGCACCATTATTTATATTTACAAGCGGCAGTGTAGCACCTGACTGAATATTCGCATTGGCATTCACGTTGACGGTGGAGACGACAGAATTAGAGTCCATCACGACGTGCACATCCTGCTTGCTCACATTCACATCATTTAGCACGGCACTATTAAAGACGACCGTATTATCGTCCCCGCCCTTCACACTCGTTGTGCCCTCAACCTGAAGGCCTTCAGAATAAAAGTCATTCTTCACACTATCCGCAATCGTCAGTTTCCCTTGAATATGAGCATTCAACAGGGAGGTATAATCCCCTCCTACCGTTACATCTCCATGAATGAGCGTCTCTCCTGCATCCAGCTTGAGATTACCACTGAATTCGGCAGCGCCTGCTGTAGCAGCTTGACCCGCAGCATGTAGATGCAAGGAGCGAATTGCCGTGATCGTACGTTCACTCGTATCGAACGTGATCTCTGCGTCATGCAGAGCTGCTGCATTACGATCATTCAGTAGCCCTTTGACATCCTGTCCAAGCTCGTAGGTGATGCCATTCAGCTGCACCTGCTGATCCGATACCTTTTGCACGGTAGAGGTGCGTTGCTGTGGGAATAACGCGGATAACAGAATGCTTGTCGCATCGGCACGATTTACAGCCGTCTTCGGCTGTAGCTTGCCACTGAATTCGCTTAATAGCTCATGTTGAGAAGCCGCTATAAGCGAAGGCGTAGCCCACGCACTTGCACCATTCCACTGCGAAGGGAGCTTCGTATTCGCATCGATCTGTAGATCAATATGAGCGATACGCACAGCCAGTGCAACTAGCTCCTGTACGGTTACCGAATCCTGTGGACGGAAGCGTCCATCGCGATCTCCTTGCATCAAGCCAGCCTGCTTTACCGCTTCGATAGCAGGTAAGCTCCATGCGGATACTGCAACATCATGGAACGAGGATTGCGCTGGTGCAGTTACAGGCAGATGGAGCGCCTGCACAAGTAATGCCGCTAGCTCCTGACGACTTAGCGCTGCCTGCGGACGAAAATGCCCATCCGGTGCGCCTTGAATTAATCCCACGGCAAGCGCACGTTGGAGCTGCTCCTGCTGTGCAGAAGATAGTCCACCAATGTCTGTTAGCTTCGATGCTGCTGGTATTGCTTGCTGTGTAGCCGGAGCAGCATCTGCCACGATAGGGATGGGTAAGGAGGGAATCGCTACCAATAATGCAGCAGCAACTTTAAGCGCGATCGATGTACTTTTTTTCATGAATAGATCCAGCCCTTCCAGAGGAATAAAATGCGTAAAAGCGAAGTGGTCTATCCGAATCGCCATTCCGAATGCACGCTAAAAACTCTGCATTCGGAATGACCTGAATAGAGAGGGTCAATCTATATATTCTGGTGAATCATGATATCTCAATTGCACCATGTGGATTCCTTAGATCCTGTATAACAGCATGCCGTATTTCCGTGTTCCCACTCAGGGAATACACACATTATCGGACGATAAAGCTTAATAAATAAGTGATTTCTTATGAGATAAAACAAAATTTTTTCGGAAAATAGAAAAACTACTGTTAGCGGAATATCATTTTTAGATAATGCTTCCATCGTTGGTAATTTGTATACAATTTATTCACACAGCAAGCTCCTTATTGCGAAAAGAGTTTTATAGTAGCTAATGACAAAAGGCTCTGCACGCTGTAACCGATACGGGATATCCCTCGATTACCTCATGCAGAGCCTTATATTCGAATATCGATCTTAAAATGGAGTATCCATCATCGATTCAACGCTTAGCCTATAGACTCGCCTGCTCCAGACTCAGATTATCGAAAAAGCGTGCACTCTCCACCATCGGGGTGCAATCGATATGCCCACCCTCCAGATTAATTTCAAAAATATATTCTTTCCCCTGTACATAGGACTTGACCATCTTCCAATCGATCAGTCCCTGTCCCAGCGGCAACGAATCATGGAATTGTCCCATGCTGTCCACCAGATGATAGTATATCGCGTAAGGTGCCGTACGCTCTAACACCTCACGCAGGCGATCATTATCGCCGCGGAAGCTAATAAATGTATGACTCACGTCCACATTCACCGGAAGCTTGAGGGGCACGATCACTTCATCAATCAGGTACGGATTCGCATAGCAGAATAGCCCTTCCGTCGAATCCTCCCATAACAGAAAATCACGACCATAGCTCAAAATCTCATCGATCTCCTGACGTAGCGCAATCGTACGCTCGCGCGATATCTCATCATTATCACTATGCAAATAATTAGCATGAATGACACACTGACTGCCTTCCTCCTGACAGATGCGCACAAGCTGCTGCGTCGACTCACGGTAAAAGCGATACATGCCCGGCTCTGTACTCATAATATCCAGATACTTGCCATCGTAACGACTCGGATGGTGTAAATACACACGGATGCCGCGCTGCTTCAACTCACGAATACGTTCACGAATGAGCGACTCCTGTTGCAGGTCATCGGTTCGCAAGTATAGCTCGATAATTTCCGGATCATATTGTAGACGGTTATCCAGACTTGCACGATCCAGACTGCTTTTCAAACGTATGTTATTCATCGTCCCACTCCTCTTCTCTACTTCCGGCACCACTCTATCTCTATTTGGAATACCTACGTAGTCTGCCTTTCGTTTAGCATAGCAGACATTTATTAATAAACGATGAAAATATCGCTCCAAATTCAATTAATCTTGGACTTAATAGTTCAAAGCTGACCGTTGCTCACGCTAAATGTGTCGCCGCCTGTCAGACTACCGGATTCAAACCCTTTATAAAACCAGCGCTTCCGCTGCTCGGACGTTCCATGCGTAAAGCTATCCGGCACGACATAGCCGCGTGTACGTTGCTGAATCGTATCATCCCCAACCGCACTTGCCGCTGTGAGTGCTTCCTCCAGATCGCCCTGCTCCAGCAGATTCTTCCCCTGCTCATAATGCGCCCATACCCCGGCATAATAATCTGCCTGTAGCTCCAAACGCACCTGGTACTTCGTATTGAACTGCTGCTCACTGAGCTGCTGACGATACGGCTCCAGCTTATCCATCGTCCCTAGCAGATTCTGCACATGGTGACCGACTTCATGCGCAACGACATAGGCCATCGCAAAATCCCCTGGCGCCTGAAATTGCTGCTTTAGCTCATCATAAAAGCTTAGATCAATATACAGCTTCTCATCACCGGGACAATAAAAAGGCCCGACCGCCGAGCTTGCCATCCCACACGCAGACTTGACGCTACCGCTATACAGCACCAGCGTCGGATTCGTATACGTCAGCCCCTGTTGCCGAAATACATCGCCCCATACTTCCTCCGTATCCGCCAGCACGACCGATACAAAGTCTGCCAGTTCTTCCTCCTGCGCGGTTCCCTGATAATTGCCTGCCGTCTGCGTCGTCGTCCCCGAACCTATATCGCCTAACAAGCTAGACGGATTCCCACCTAGCAAAATGACAATAATAACTACAATAATCCCACCAATACCGCCACCTACCAGCGTCTTACCACCCATGCCTCCGCTGCCCCGTCGATCCTCTACATTATTACTGCCCCGTCTCCCTTGCCACCTCATCCGGTCGCCTCCTTATCTTTTCTCTTGCTGTGTATGATTTAAATGTTCTTGTCGCTTGATTGGTAGATTGCTTTAGACGATCTGCTCTGGTTTTCTAGATCATCCACTTCAGCCCGGCAACATGCCAACGACCTCCGGTTAAGCCGGGATACTTTGAATGGGGGAAAGATGGCGTATCCCGGCTTAAAGGTCGGTCTTTTGGCATCGTTCCCGGTCTTCCGTTCTGTAAAAGTTGAGGTTACGTGCTCTTTGGTGAAAAGCGTTCAGTGCTCCATTGCTTTTAGTGTTCCGATCATAGATAAATCTCAAGATGATGTACGATAAAGCACCTCACAAATCATGAACTCTAGCACGAAAGCTCAACCTCCACATGTTCATCTAAAATAATGTACCCGCAACCATAACCACGAGAAACTACTCCTTTTAAGTGTGTAAACCTAATCGTCCAGCCAGACAGCAAGGTTTGCCGTCAAATGAATACGTTTAAGGTATTAGCAACGTGCCGGATGACTTGCATTCATGGTGACGGTAAGGGAGAACGTGATGCTGTCGCAGATGTGCAGCAGGATGGACGATTATGACAATGGAGGCGATTATGATGGGTAGATATATACAGGTTGAGGATGGCGTGAAGCTTTTTGTACAGGATCTGGGTGAAGGGATTCCGGTTATTTTCTTGCATGGCTGGCCTGCGAATCAGCTGATGTTTGAATATCAATTTTCCAGACTGCCAATGAACGGGTATCGCTGTATCGGGATCGATTTCCGTGGATTTGGTAAATCGGATGCGCCATGGGATGGCTATACGTATGATCGGATGGCAGACGATGTGCGCGCGGTGATCGATGAGCTGGGACTGGAAAATGCAGTGTTGGTTGGCTTCTCGATGGGTGGCGCGATTGCGATTCGTTATATGGCGCGTCATCAGGGTCATGGTATCGCCCAGCTTGCACTGATGGGTGCGGCGGCTCCTGTGTTTGTGAAGCGTCCAGATTTTGATTATGGGTTGATGACAGCAGATGACTTTACAGAGAATATGATCGAAGCAACGTATGAGGATCGTCCGAAGATGCTGAGTAAATTTGGTTTGGAATTTACACACAGCAAGAAGAGAGCAGGCATGATGATGTGGCTCGAAACGCTCTGTCTGCAAGCTTCCCATCACGGAACGATCAAGGCAGCCATCGCCTTACGCGATGAGGATCTGCGCGGCGATCTGTCCGCTGTGACCGTGCCAACGGTTATTTTCCAGGGCATGAAGGATAAAATCTGCGATCCGCAGTTTGCCCAGCTGTTGAGTGAAGCGATTACCGATGCGCGTGTGGTGCCATTTGAGCATAGCGGGCATGCGATGATGTTTGATGAAATGGATAAATTTAATAAGGAGCTGCTATTGTTCCTTGATCAGATGGCAGCAACGAATCAGATTCCACGCCCAGCGAGTCAGAATCTGTAACGCGTATATCTGTCGTAGCGCACAGGCTGTGATGGTGGAGTTAGCTATATTAGATGCTTGATGTTGTTATTCATTACGCTATTCCACAGCTTATCTAAAAAAGCTCGTCCTTCGCTCGGATGCTCGATTCCTTGAGAAGAACGAGCTTTTTTTGTAGTCTTGTATGTAAGTGTTAGGTGTTAGAACAGGCTACGCATTGGAAACTGACTACGGCAAGACTAACTATAGCAAGGAGGACGCTTATGAACGAGACGCTGCTCATTCAAACACTATTATTCATTGCATTTGTATTATCTTTTATAACAAATCTGTACTATTCGAAAAATATGAAAACAATGCAAAAAAAGCTCTTTGAAGCTTATAAAGACAATCCAGAGGTAAAGCAGTACATCCAGCACGATCTACAACACGTCTCAACTATTGAAGCCATCAAGCAGCTTCGTGTTAAGTATGGATTCTCTATCGAGGATGCGAAGCGAATGGTGGATATGTATAAATGATGCACCTAACAAAGCTGTACTCTATAAAAAAGCCCTTCACAAGCAGCAGACACCTGCACCTGTAAAGGGCTTTTCCATCATCCTATCCTACCTATCTTCAACCATCATCACTTAAAAATATTATAAAACCTCGATCCATCCGCAAATGTAATGACCAGACAGGCCACTGTAATAATCAGAATCATCGCAATCGCAATATAATCGCCCTTTCGCAGCGGACGGGCGCGATACCATGTGCGTTTCTTACCGCGTCCGAAACCGCGTAGCTCCATCGCGGTGCTGATCTTCTCGATCCGTTCTACACTCGTTAAAATAAGTGGCAGTAGAATCGACACGACATTTTTCAGACGCTTACCGAACTTTTCCTTACGCGAGATATCGATGCCGCGAGCTTGTGCGGAGAACGATATATTTTGAAAATCCTGCTGAATATCTGGAATATAACGCAGTGCGATAGCAACGGAGTATGCCACTTTATAGCTGACTCCGATTCGGTTCAGTGAAGCGGCGAACTCACTCGGATCGGTCACGAGCAAAAATAACAACCCGATCGGCACCACCACCGCATATTTCAGCGCCACATTAAACTGGTAAAACAACTGCTCCCATGTGAGTGTATACCATGCAAACAGATGCACAATATCGTGCCTGGTGCCGTACAGCTCTACCCCATACAGCGGCGAGAACAGAAAGATCGCAATCTGATTCAATCCAAAAAAGATCAGGATCAGATACAATACGAACGAATACTGCTTAAACGGCACACGCGATACCGCAAAAATGACAACCGCGATCACAAACATCGCCAGCAGACAGCGTGTATCGTAAATGATCATCGCTGTCAGCGCCCACAGCACGAAAAATAATAGCTTGCTTGCCCCGGTGAGCCGATGAATCGGTGTATTCTGGTTCGTATACGTGAGCATCTTCACACTCATGGATGACGCAGCCCCCTATCATACGCGATGAATCGTCCGACAAACTCATTCGGCTCCCCTACGCCAGATTTGACAGCCAGCGCATGCAGCGAGGTCTGCTTCAGATTGGCGGCAGCGATCGTATCCGGCTGCACCAGCACACGGGATGGGCAATCGTCTGCGATCTTTTTCCCATCCGCCATTACGACAGCACGCTGTCCATATTCCATCATCAGATGCATATCGTGTGTGATCATAATGATCGTCATTCCCTGACGATTGAGCTGGTTCAGAAACTCCATCATCTCATTATAATGGCGGAAGTCCTGTCCAGCTGTCGGCTCATCCAGAATCATAATCTCTGGCTCCAGCACAAGGATCGAGGCGATGGTGACGCGCTTCTTCTGCCCATAGCTCAGTGCTGAGATTGGCCAGCTACGGAATGGATACAATCCGCACACCTTGAGCACCTCATGCACTCGCTCACGAATGGTATCCTCATGCACACCACGTGTACGCAGTCCGAGTGCCACCTCATCATATAGTAGCGGCTTGGACAGCATATGATTCGGATTTTGCATCACAAAGCCGATATGCTCGGCACGCTCCTTGATCGTATCACCGCTCAGATCACGTCCATTGAATACAATGCGCCCTGCACTCGGACGGTAAAAGCCGCAAATCAGCTTGGAGATCGTCGATTTGCCTGCGCCATTACGTCCTGCAATACAGACAATCTCCCCTTTTCCGATCTGGAATGATACATCATGCAAAATGGGCTTACCAGCCTCATAACCAAAGGATACATGCTCCACCTCCAGCACCGGATGCTCGCTCACTGGAAGCTCATCCTGATGCACACAGTTGTACCACTGCTGTAGCGGCTGAATGCAGTTATCCAGCTGGATCGAATCGATATGACCGGGCTGCATCGCGGCTGTAATTTTACAGCCTGCATAATGTAGCGCGTTCAGATACAGTGGCTCTCGAATTCCCGTTGTACGCAGCAGATCGGTGCAGAGCAGCTCATCTGGTGTCATATCGCCAACAATACGTCCTTCGTTCACAACAATGACGCGATCGACCGGACGCTCCAGCACCTCCTCCAGACGATGCTCAATGATGACGATCGTTTTGCCTGTTTCCCTGTGAATCCGATCGATCAGCTCCACCGTCATCTGTCCGGTATGCGGATCAAGACTGGCTAACGGCTCATCGAATAGTAAAATGTCTGCATCGCTGACCAGCACCCCTGCCAGCGTCGTCTTCTGCTTTTGCCCACCGGAGAGCGAGTGTGGCGAGGCTTCCAGAAAATCAGTAAATTCGACCGTATCCGCTGCCTCAAATACACGCTTGATCATATCCGCCTGCGGTACAGCGTCATTTTCCAGCTTGAAGGCAATATCCTCTGCCACCGTCAGTCCGACAAACTGTCCGTCCGGGTCTTGCATGACCGTACCGACCTCATCGGATAGTAGCGTAATGCCCTGATCGCTAATCGTCTCGCCGGCGATGCGTAATGTACCGCTACGCTCACCCTCATACATAAATGGAATCAAGCCATTTATACAATGCGCCAGTGTACTTTTACCTGAACCGGATGGGCCGACGATCAGCACCTTTTCGCCTTCATAGATCGTCAGATTCACCTCATGCAGGGTCGGCTCTGACTGCGCACGATATTGGAAGCTAAAATTCTGAAATTCAATAACTGGTTTCTTCATGCCTGTCCTTCCTTCTATTGCGGCAACATGCCCGCTTCCCTCGGGAATATCACGGTACATCTGCCATATCCGTTCCATCTATCCCCTCAATGTCCTATAAGCCTGTCTTATCTGGCAGACGTATCCTACGCTATCGCTTCAACGAAAAAGACCGGTGACACCCACCGGTCTATCGCTCTTACTGTACCACTATGCTGCTGCGAGCAGCAAATTCACTTGCTTCCCGATCAACGATCCTATCATTCCTGGAACCTGCCCTGTCGATGTGATCATCAATCGATCAAGACTCGATCAGGCTTCTCGACTCAGACTGCCACGCTTCGTTCTTGTTTTGGAATAAGCAATAGCTAGCAATGTACCAACTACAGCCACCGTCAGCGTATTGGAGATTGCTGCTCCTACACCCTGTACGAATACCTTGTTCGCTGGCTCGGAATAGATCAGAATATCCAGCACTGGCGCTACAACGAGCCAGCTCACCACATTGGCGATCAACTGAGCCAGATTAAAGCGCAGCATCTCCATTCCGCCAAACTCTCCATCTGCAATCCGAATCCGGCGCGTCAGCAGCCCCACGATCAGACCGAATATACCGGAAGCGATAATCCAGCTAAACCACGGCTGCCCATAGAAAATGGCATCCTTGAGCGTGTGTCCGATCAGACCGATCAGCAGCCCTGCCCACGGCCCGTACAAAAGCGCGAACAGCGCCAGCAGCGCATACGTCACTTCGATATTCGTATTCGGAATAAAGCTTGGTATCGAAGCAAAACGGCCCAGAATGACAAATAGTGCCGAACCAATTCCGATTGCGACAATCGTTTTAACGGATAATCCGCTTGATCCTGCCATCCTCTAACCCCTCTTTTCATCCTAAAATAAACGACCAGTAGCCGATGCTACCATTCCTTACGTTCTGTTCGATTATACAATTCAATGTTTGGAAATACTATAGTTTCCGCCGTTAATTACGGTCTTTTGACATCATAAGGTAGCTGAATTTCTCAAAATGAATGAGATAACGCTTTCAATGAACGCTTGGATGGGTAAAATACTTCCTTTCCATCTAAAAATCACCGTCCATCTCTTATTCCATTATTTTTATATCAAAAAACGAGCCATCCACACAAAATCGCCCTTTTTCGCACAAATTTCACCAAATTTCTCC
The DNA here is from genome assembly GCF_014645615.1 of Paenibacillus hunanensis. Lineage (GTDB taxonomy): Bacteria > Bacillota > Bacilli > Paenibacillales > Paenibacillaceae > Saccharibacillus > Saccharibacillus hunanensis. The sequence goes on from NZ_BMMB01000005.1 coordinate 444,000, forward strand.
GCAAAAATGCTGCAATATGTATTTCAATTGCTTGTGAAATGACGTACTATTAAGTGATTAAGCTATACGATCTTTAGACCTATAAATTTCATCAAAAATTTAGGTATATAAGTTCCGATATTGGGTATTATTAACTAAATAAATTGAATTAGAGGGAATGGATATGCCTAAAAAGGCTCAATTCGTAAAACCGTTGTCGTTTGTTTTCATTGTTGTGTTCACAGTTGTGTATTATACATGGATTTGGATATGGAAAGATAATGATATCGTGCGTACAACAGGTGGTAATACACTGTCTGTGATCGGGACGATGGTGGCCTGTACCTGGCTATATATAGCGTGGAGAACGAGTGAGCGTCGGCACCGTCCATTTTGGATTTTGTTATGGCTGGGCTGTATTAGCTATTCGATTGCGGAGCTGATCTGGCTGTGCTATGAGACGGTACTCGATATCGAGCTGCCTTTCCCCGGCTACCCTGATCTTTTCTATGTTCTACAGGTTCTGTTTTATATGCTGGCGTTCTTTTATAAGCTGAAAAGAGATAAGGGCGGTCTGCCGATGATTCGGCTGGTGCTCGATATTGCGATTGTGATGACCGTGCTGTTCACATTAAGCTGGCATTTTCTCATGCGTTCCATGCTTGCATTAACAGGCATCACCCATATTGCGCCGGATACGATGCTTTCGACTGGCTATGCACTGGGCGACCTCGTACTGCTAGGTGGTGCAGCAAGCTTATATTTGAGCAATGTGCGTACCCTGTCTAATCGGGTTGTATTGTACCTGTGTCTGGGTCTGCTCGTTCAGGTCATTGGCGATACGATGTTCCTATATATGGTCACGCTTCATAATTACAGCTCAGGCAGTCTGGCTGATCCGCTATTTATTACGGGTTTATTATTCGTAGGCTTTGCTGGTATCGCGCATGCCGCAGAGATCGAGAATCCGTTTGCGAGGAAAAATAATCACTCGTCCAAATCGGATATTCCTAAGCTGAATATTCCACAGCTGATCCTGCCGTATATCGGGATCGCTGCACTGTTTGTATTTATGATTATCAATGCCGAAGGTCGATATATGCTGGTGGTCGGTACAGGGTTAGCCATTGTACTCGTTATGATTCGTCAGGTGATGATCATTCTGGAAAATCATCGGCTAGCTCGTAATCTGTATGATAAGAAAATCGAGCTGGAAAGCAGCGAAAATCGGTACCGCTCCATTGTGGACTTCCACCCGGATGCGATCGTATCGATCGGTTTGGATGGACGGATTGAAAGTGCCAATCCACAAGCATTACGGATGCATGGGGTGACGGAGGAGAAGCTCATCGGCAAGCATACGATGAATTATTTTCATGATGCGCATATGGATTCGATTATGGAGCGAATCGAGCTGGTGCTTCAAGGCGAGCCGCAGATCTATGAAACGGCGCTACGGAGTTGTCAGGGAGAGATCTTCCAGGTACGCATGACTAACGTGCCGATTATTCTACAGGGTAAAGTGGTCGGTATGTACGGCATTGCCAAGGATATTACAGATAACAAGCGTCACGAGGAGCAGATTCACTATCTTGCCTATCATGATGCACTCACCGGGCTAATGAACCGTGCTGCTTTTGAGCATGCGCTCAGCGATACGGTACAGATCGCTCATTCCAATCAGGAGCTATTTTCCATCCTGTTCATCGATCTGGATCGGTTCAAAAATATTAATGATACACTCGGTCATGATGTGGGCGATCATCTGCTACGCTCTGTCGCCCAGCGCTTGCAGCGCTGCGTTCGTGATAACGATATGGTCGCACGATTGGGCGGTGACGAGTTCACCCTGCTCATTCGTCATATGAAGGATACACGCGAGGCATCCGTTGTCGCTCAGCGTATTCTGGACGCGATGCATCAGCCCCACTATATTCAGGGCTATGAGATTATCGCTACTCCGAGTATTGGCATCGCCCTTTATGTAGGCGAAGACGAATCCCCGATAAGCTTGATGAAAAAAGCCGATATCGCGATGTATCAGGTCAAGAAAAATGGCAAAGGACATTATCGCTTCTACAATGATAAAGACCAGCTCTATTCCAAAAAGCTAATGCTGGAAAAGGAACTGAGTCAGGCACTCTATCGCAATGAGCTCATGCTTCATTACCAGCCACAGATCGATGCACTGCACGGTCGGGTGATCGGTGTCGAGGCGCTGATCCGCTGGGAGCACGCTACGCTTGGCATGATTATGCCGGGAGAATTCATTCCAATCGCCGAGGAAACTGGGCTGATGCTGTCGATTGGTGAATGGGTGCTGCGTGAGGCGTGTCAGCAGGCGAAGCAATGGCAGGATGAAGGTCATATGATCAAGATCGGTATCAATCTGTCCGCACAGCAATTTGAGCAGGAGAGCTTTGTCGGTACGGTCGCTCGTATTCTGAAGCAGACGGGCGTAGATCCAGTGTATATCGATCTGGAAATTACCGAATCGATTGCTATGACCCATATCAGCAATGTAATCGACAAGCTCAAAGCATTGAAGGAGCTAGGTGTATCGATCTCGATTGACGACTTCGGAACCGGCTATTCCTCGCTCGCTTATCTGGAAAACTTCCCGGTCGACAAGCTCAAAATCGCCCGTGAATTCACCAGCCGCATCGGCAGCAGTCAGGCTAATCATATGATTATTAGCTCCATTATTAACCTCGCGCGCAGTCTGAATATGAATGTGATCGCCGAAGGTGTAGAGAATCATGAGCAGGCTTCGATGCTCCAGCAGATTCGTTGTCATGAGATGCAGGGCTATCTGTTTAGCAAACCAATATCCGCAGAGGATCTGGGTAAATTACTCATTAAGCCGTCATTTGCTGTTGATTTTAAAGGGGCAGCGGTGGTGGAGGATAGCGATAGTGCTTGAGGTAGAGAGATAGGTATATGTTGGGTTTTTGCTTCTACAGGGACGGCGCGGATATGTAACTGACTGATGTAGGTATGGGTAATAATACTCCACCTACCCGATAAATGATTGATAGTGAACGTATATTCATTCCTATTAGTATCTGAGGATAATAAAAACACCCTTTCTCAGCAACCAAGAGAGGATTGGTTACTCAGAAAAGAGCGTAATAAAATAATCGTAATCTGTTCTTGATACGCATGTGCCAAGCAAACAGGTTAACTGTAGATTTATATTATCAAAAAAGAGTAGCAAGCATAATCACAATGAATATCGACTATGCTTGCTACTTTTCTATCATTCTCCATTTATGCCGACACGAATGGAAAACTCGGTATCTCTATTATACATGTCAAGTTTCTGATTAGGACTTTGAATGAGTAATGCTGTAAGATCTTTGATGCCTGCTTGAGCCGGTACTTGATATTTAACTGGCAAGACGTAAGAATCATTTTTCCCTAACTTGTAATATAAAACATCTTTATTATCCAGTATATCGATCTGTTTCCAATCCGAAAGTAAAACCAAAGCATACGTTTGATTATCCTTTTCGTTGCTGTTCCCTACGTGCACAAAAAAGTCCATGAGTTCACCCGATTTCACATCTTCCGATAACCAACGCTTAAAGTCATTTTCTTTTGATAAAAATACTCCTCCAAGATTTTGTTCTTCTTTCATACCGGTATTCGTATAATTTACATCTGCTGAAGGCTTGGTAGAATCTCCAACAATAACGTTAAATCTTTCAGTAATCAAATGGTTGAGATCAGTCTTTTTACGATAATCTTCATCCAAAGATTTATTATCTGGATTTTTTACCATGACCACTAGCACATCATGCATGCCGGGTTTAAGACCTTTTAATTCAATAGGTATTTCAAGTGTTTGGCCAGCTTTCATCTGAAATGTATAATCAATCGACGCATGATTACCATCAACGCCGAATTTTGTTTGTTTGTAATCAACTAAAACAATCATTTTGTAAATGCGATCTGCTGAAATGAGATTACCCAAGCTAATAAATTTTTTGAAAGCCGCGCCATTTTTAATATGATATTGTCTTGTTTCTTCAATTTTGCCGTTCACATTGTAAATACCTACGGTTGTACCGCTCCCTTGTGTTGCCATCGGAAGATTGTCCCGATCAGCGGTACTAGCGATTGTATGCTTGAAATCGGTTGTCTGAAGCTTAATTGGTTCAGCTTGATAATTTTCTTTTTGAGAGCACGAAGTTAGAAATAAGATCGATAACAGAACAACTAATAACCAGCTAGTTTTTATCATACTATCTCCTTTTATGAAATAAGAGTAAGCCTAAAAGAAGGGCTTACTCTTATACATTGAATTAATTAATCACCGTAACTTTCAGGATACCATGTTGTATAACCAGCATGTTCAAACACATGATGCCCATAAGTCTCTCCATCTCCAAAAATAGTATTTGGAATATTGGATACTATAGCCGCTGCCTGATTTTCATTATACTGGTGGCTACTTCTCTCACCTACAAATCCTTTATTGAGATACGCAACCGTTCTAGCTCCAATATGATCGATATTTTTTCGTTTTGATTTTGTTGAATCTGTGAAGGACTCGGATATACTTTCCGCTGTAGATCCACTAAAGTCAGACCGCGCTACATAATACGGAGCTGCTGCAGCTGAAGCAATACCTTGACCCTGTGAATTGATAGGGCTGGGACTAAACTCTTTTTCTGCTGCTTTGGACGTATCAACAATATCCGTCGCTGATAACTGATCCGGGGCAAAACTATAAGGATCTTTACTTTCCTCCCCATTTGCATTAATGGCGAACGATAAACCCAATACAGCACTCATAGCTAACGTAGCGAATGTATATTTCTTATTCATCATTAATCCTCTCCCTTATGTATCCGTTGTTTCAAGAATTGTAACCTTGTAACCAGTTTGTTCGAACTTGTGTTCTCCAAGTACTTCTTGATCACCTATTGTTCTTGCACCATAGGCAACATAGATCCCAGCATGGCTTGCTTTCTTCTGGTCGTCTACAGCACTTTGGGTATATATTCCATTAATATATTGTTTGGACTTTACATACACACGATCGATGCTCAGCGTCTGAGCTTGTGTATAGTCTGTGAAAACATCAGAAAAGGATGATACCCCTCCGATTGCATATACTTTAGACTGTCCCCGATAGTAAGGTGCAGCCGTAGCAGCAGCGATACCATTTTGTGGCTGCTCCAACTCTGGAGTTGTTACTACAACACTTACGCCATTGGCAGGCTCTTTTAAAAGCTCTTTTTCTATTTCTGGATCACCCGCAGCGAAAGAAATAGAAGGCAAAGCTAAAATTGAAACGGCTAATACACTGGATACAACTGATTTTCCGAATCTTTTCAAGATCATCTCTCCTTCGTTCGTAATATGTAGGAGCATATTTCTGAATAGCTTAGAATTAGGATTCTTCTTTTGGTTTTAGTACAATGTTATTCGAATGTTATAGATAGTTTCTAAGATAGCTAAAAATTTTTTCATTGAATTTTGAGTATAATTTAAACTACGATCCTTAAAAAAGTTTTATAACAACGAACAAAACACCTATGATTATACCAATCAACAAATAATTTGGCTTTTTATCTTTCATTAATCACCACCTCACTTTTTAGCTATCCTAGCATATTTCCATTTTGTGTATATCTACTTTTAGCAAATTGAGTCCTTATCACCAAGCCGTTTTTACTATGTACTGGTTAAAATGATACGATTTGAATTTGAAAATATTGTCGAAAAAGTAAATTACTCATAGGTCAATATCCTTTATCGATTTAAACTATATGCAATATTGAAGAAGTATAAAAAGCACGAGCACGCTAAACCTTCTGTTTGCAGAAAAGACCCTGCAAGCGAAAGGTGAGCGATGCTCGTGCTTTTTGAGTTTTCGTTCAGGCTGTAGCTGATACGCTTTGGTTGATTGAGGAGCTAATGTAAAAGCTCATTTTACGTGCGTTCTTTCAGTAATTTAGGCTATTTTAAGCCTCTATATCCTGTATGACCGAGAATCAAGAAGGTTAGCGCGCCTTTTCCGCGACGATTGTGAACGTCTTCGGAATGCCTTTATCGAACACCTCGGATGACTGGTTCGGCAGCTCCTCCAGTGTTTTGATGATCAAGCCGGTATCGGCGATCGAGGTGACGATCTCGCCAAGTGTCCAGTTGCGCAGGTACACCTTTTGCTTTTCTTCCTGTACCTGTCCGGATTCTGCGTATTTGGAATAGGACACTTCCTTTTCGACCAGTGCGATATCGAAATAATCACCGTCCACCTTATGCTTACGAATCTTCGCAGTCGTGCCGCGCGAGGAGATGAGCTTGGTGGAGATGGGATGGAAATCCTGTAGCACCAGTCTGCCACCCGGCTTCAGCAGTCTGGCTACCACCTCCAGCAATGGATGCAGATCGGTAAAATAATGCAGGATGCCAAACTCCATAAAGGCGATATCATAGCTACCATTCAGCGTCTGCGGTAGCTCCAGCACATCGGAAACGATGTATTGCAACGATACGCCTGCCGCGGCCGCCAGCTCCAGTGCATATTGTTCATTTTCCGGTGAGAAATCAGCTACGGTCAGCTCGGCACCGAGTAGAGCAAGGGCAACGGCTTTATTGCCGTTCGAGCCCATTAGATTGATGATCTGTTGTCCTTTGATATCGTCGCCCATATGGCGTAGCGCACCGCTCACACGCTTGAGTGGATCGGCTGTGATTTTGGCGGCCGCTTCCTGTGGTGTGCCAAAGCGATTGAGCCACGATTGATAGGTGCTGCCGTTCCAGGCAGATTTATTTTGATCAGATGATTGCATAGTGAATGAGCCTCCATTGTGCTTGTCAAATCAGATAGGGTGCTAAGTAGATCATACGACGATAAGCCGTGCAGCATAAGTTAGTCTTCATATGGCTATCGATCGTCTACTCGTTTTGCCCATTCATTGTACCATAATCCGGTTTGTGCATTGCGCTCTATCCCAAATTGTGTTACCTTCAAGAAAAGTTAGTTTAACCATTATACAAAGTCCTGTGCAGGGTATAGAAGTGGCAGACCAACCAGCTTCATGATGGTTAAAGCTAGTCTGTATGAATGACTTGTAAGCGCTTCACGAAAAATCCTGCTCTGCTGTATGTCGTCATGTATTCTGTCTTAGCTATCGTATTCGAATTGAACCCCACTGGAGGTAAAGATGATGGCAATCCAAAATCCTGTATTACGCGGCTTTAACCCCGATCCGAGTATTTGTCGTGCTGGGGAGGACTATTATATCGCAACATCCACATTTGAATGGTTCCCCGGTGTACAGCTTCATCATTCCCGTGATCTCGTAAACTGGCATCTGGTGCATCGTCCGCTTAATCGACTGTCCCAGCTCGATATGAAGGGCAATCCAAACTCTGGCGGCATTTGGGCGCCAGACTTGAGCTACCATGACGGCAAGTTCTGGCTGGTGTATACCGATGTGAAGGTGGTTAATGGCATCTGGAAAGACTGTCTTAACTATCTGGTCACCTGCGATACGATTGATGGTGAATGGTCAGAGCCGATTTTGCTAAATGGTGTAGGCTTTGATGCTTCGTTATTCCATGATGAGGATGGACGTAAATATTTGCTTAATATGTACTGGGATCATCGTATGTATCATCATCCGTTTTATGGCATTTCGCTACAGGAATACGATCATGAAAAACAGCAGTTGATCGGTGAGCCGCAGATCATTTACAAAGGCACCGATCTACGTTATACCGAAGGCCCACATCTGTATCGTGTGAATGACTACTACTATCTGTTCGTGGCAGAGGGCGGTACAACGTATCAGCACGCCGAGACCGTAGCACGCTCTCGTGAGCTATTCGGGCCCTATGAGACACAGCCGGATTATCCGATGCTCAGCGCATGGCAAGACCCACGACATCCATTGCAAAAATGTGGTCATGCATCCCTGCTACATACCCATACCGATGAATGGTATCTGGCGCATCTGACCGGACGACCACTACCTAATGACACCTTGCCGATTCTGGACAATCGTGGCTATTGCCCACTCGGACGCGAAACGGCGCTACAGCAGATTGAATGGGTTGACGGCTGGCCGATGGTCGTTGGTGGCAAGCAGGGTAAAGTCGAAGTCCCTGCCCCACAAATGGAGCCTGTTGTCTGGGAACAGGACTACCCGGAGCATGACGACTTTGACAGCACTGAGCTGAATGTTCATTTCCAAACGCTACGCATTCCGCTTACTAAGGACATCGCCTGTCTGGAAAGTCGTCCGGGCTATCTGCGACTGTATGGACGCGAATCGCTCAGCTCCCTGTTCACGCAGGCGTATGTGGCGCGTCGCTGGCAGGCATTTTCATTCGATGCGGCCACGGCAATTGATTTCCGTCCGACTACCTTCCAGCAAGGCGCTGGACTAACCTGCTACTACAATACAGAGAACTGGTCGACCTTACAGATCACCTGGCATGAGAAGTATGGACGTGTGCTTGATCTGCTGATCTGCGATAATGGGCAATTCAGCCAGCCATTCGGACGTAAGCCGATCCCTGTTCCAGAGGAAACTGAGCTGGTGCATATCAAGGTCGAGGTGCGTGTACAGCAGTATCATTACAGCTACTCCTTTGACGGGCAGCACTGGCATACGGTTCCGGTGGAGCTGGAATGCTATAAGCTGTCGGATGACTATGTACAGGGCGGTGGCTTCTTCACTGGAGCCTTTGTCGGTATGAACTGCATCGATATGGGCGGCAGACGTCGTCATGCAGACTTTGATTATTTTATGTATAAAGAGCTGGAAGGTTAAGTGTAATGAGCGATTGCGGTATAATGGGAGAACAAGCTTCGTTCTAGCTCTGCCGTGCCTGGTGCTTGAGATGATTCCACACGGGCAGAGCATCCGAATCGGCTGTTATGAGGAGAGACTGTATGTTCCTTTCCTTCGTATCTACAGATGCCCTTGTATCTATAGATGCAGCAGCGACGAAGCGGAAAGGGAAGAATTCCTATGCCACATCGCGATCAGCCAAAACCAACCCGACATGATCAGCCTAACGAAGCAGATCAGTCGCAGCAACGCAATCGTGTAGCCAATCACCAGCAGTTACCGGAGCAGCATCTATCACAAGATCAACATTCGTTACAGAACGATAATAAACGACCCGATCAGCGTCACCAGCAGCAGACTGTACAATCTCATAGCTCTCTATCTGTTGATGCCGATCATTCCCATACAGTGGCGTCCTCTCTATCACCGGACAGTCCTTGCTTTTGCGGCAGCGGACGCCCTTTAAAAAATTGCCACCCTCGTTCCGCGGCAGATAGCCGTGCCATGCATATGACTGCTCTGTATGAGCAGGTCGATGCGGTAATTGAGGACTACCACCAGCATAGTAGCAAGCATCCTCCGTGTGCCGCAGGCTGTAGTAGCTGTTGCTCGGACTATTTTCCGGTATCGCAGGTGGAATTCGAGCTATTGCTGACCTATATGGAGCATAGCTGGAGTCAGGCAGATATCGATGCTGCCTTTCAGCAAGCGGAGCGTAATCTGGAGCGATTCCAGCAGGACAATGAGCCGATGTATGACGCACTGGTGAACCGAACGAGCCGCAAGCAGGAGCTGGATTCGATTCGCCATCATGCGGGGCGTAACAGCTTTGCCTGCCCATTGCTTGATCCAGAAAAGGGCATCTGCCGCGTGTATCCGGTGCGCCCGTTTATCTGTCGCACACATGGTAGCTCGCATACCTTTTATGGGACATGGCGTGAACGATTCAGCTCCGAACGTGTATGCGAGCATATCCCTAGCAGCCGCGCCCATCGCCGGATTACGCCGAATATCGCCGACTACTGGCCACCATATGAGCAGCTTGCCGATGTGTATATCGGCCCTCAGCGTCAACCGCTGCGTCAGTACCCGATCTTTTACTGGCTGGTGCTGTATAAACGCCATGGTGGTGGCGCGAGCACGCAGATTGGGAATCGGGATAACTTCGATCTATCGCTGGAACAGCATAATGCCAATATGGCTGCATATGGAACAGACCGTGCCTGAGATCAGGACGGTCTGTTTTTTTGTGCTTTTGGTTATCAATCCTGTATATGAACAGGCTGCACATGTCGACGCTCGACTGGCGAAGTCAGCACAATCGACGTATTCACATAGCTATACACCATCAGTCGATCCACAAGCTGGCGCAGACCCTCCATGCCTTCTACGGCTGCTTTGATAATATAACCAATCTCTCCTGTCACCCGATGGCATTCGATCACATCCTGCTCGGATGCGATCATCTTCTCCCATTCACCTGCTGATGATTCAGATCACTAATCTGAATCATCAGCAGCATACTGCGCCCAACCGCCGCAGGTGATACGATCGCTGTAAAGCCCTCGATGATCCCCTTTTCCTGTAAACGATGAAGCCGCTCTGTGACACTCGGACGACTGAGCGCCAGCTGCTTGGACAGCTCGCTAATCGTCATTCGCGCATCGTGCTGGAGCAGGTTTAATAGCTTCGCATCAATCGTATCCATCTCGGTTCCTCCTTATTACTACAATCCAGCCATATGTTCACATGTATTGTTCTATATTTCTATTTTGCATACGGATAGGACGATTATTATTCAATTTGCATACAAATAGACGGGATAAGCTCTGTTTTTACATAGGATTGTCGTTTGGGGCATTATATCATGTTAATAAGCCAAATTCATACGCGAACATGTATAAACATTCATGGAATGATAGAAAGGAATTGTGTACATATGAATTCATTTGCTCCTAAACGGCTGGGCATGATCGTGCTAGGCTGTGTGCTGGTTAGTCTGGGTCTGCTGTTATTGCGTCATGCTCAGGTCGTCACGGGTGGCACGGCAGGGCTAGCGCTCAGCCTGAGCTACCTGCTACAGCTTCCATTTGCCGGCTTATTTTTCGTGATTAATATTCCGTTTTATATCTTTTCGTTCATGCGGATGGGCTGGAGCTTTACGCTATCGACGATCGTGTCAGTATGCCTCGTATCGCTCGTTAGCTCGCTGGGCGCGTTCCTTCCGTTACCGACGATGCCTGCTCTTGTCGGGACGATCATCGGCAGTGTGCTATGTGGTCTGGGGCTGTCGACATTGTTCATGAATCGTGCTTCACTGGGCGGTGTGAATATTGTAGCGCTCTTTCTCCAGCAACGACTGGGCTGGAATCCGGGGATGGTGAATTTCATTTTTGACTCGGTGGTAGTATGTATTGGCTTCTATTCGGTCGGCTGGTATGAAGCGATTCTGTCGATGCTATCCGTGGTGATCGTATCGAGTATAATTAGCTATTTTAAACAGCGGATTGCCAATGGTAACGGGCGTGTAGCTGCTCCACGTCAGGAGCGTTCCAAGGCTGCTACGCAGACGAACGAAGCGGTATCGAGCTAGACCTGCGCTATGCAGTACCCGGTATACGTGAGATGAGGAGCCGCCTTCCGTGCTATACTGCTTAGATAAGATATTCCATCTGAATCAGTAGGAAAGGACTCTGATCGTATGCTTGAAGCGTTGCTTCTTCTCGCCGTCGGTATGCTCGCCTCCATTTGTGGTGCGGTTGCTGGACTTGGCGGCGGATTCATTATTGTGCCTGTACTCGCATTTCTGTACACGATTCCAGTAGCAAGCATCTCCGGTACATCGATGGCTGTACTATTCGTGAGTGCAATCTCCAGTACAATTGCGTATGCACGTCAACGCCGAATCGATTACCGGAGTGGTCTTGCCTTCTCGGTTGCGATGATCCCCGGCTCGGTGCTTGGAGCGTTAACGACAACGGTTGTGGGAAGTCGGACATTTTTTGTGGCACTCGGTATTTTCCTGATGATCATGGCGGTCATGATTAATTTCAAACCGACCTCCAGTCGCGGTGGCTGGCTACGTCCGAATACCCATCATCGCCTGATCGATCAGAGCGGACAGGTGCATGAGTATTCATTTAATATGTGGTTTGGCTGTGTGGTCGCATTGTTCGTCGGCTTCCTGTCGAGTCTGTTCGGTATCGGTGGCGGCTCCGTGATGGTGCCCACGATGATTCTATTCCTCGCCTTCCCGCCACATATTGCTACGGCGACATCGATGTTCTCGATTCTGCTGTCGTCGTTCGTTGGAACGATCTCGCATGTGAGTCTGGGACATGTGATGTGGGATAAGTTTATCTGGCTCGCAATTGGCGCACTGGTCGGCGGACAGATCGGCGCTCGCATCGCATCGAAGATTCCAGCGAAGGCAGTTGTGCGCGTGCTGGCGGTGTGTTTGTTTGTGGTGGCGGTGAGGATGTTGTTTAAGGGGTAAGAATGGCTGAGAATGGTTCTAATAGGGGATACCATGATGTGAAAAAGAAGACACTACAGGCGAGAAGATGCTCGGTGTAGTGTCTTTTTTGATGGCAAAGCGAGGTATAGTCTATGATTACGTATTTGACTTAAATTGCATTTGAATTTGTACGATTCATTCGATTTGTAAAAGAACAGGATGCCACAATTTCTCCAAACTTTATTAAGCATTTTAAAAAGCCAACTTGAGCAGTCGCCTCTATCACTAGCCCCAACTGCTTTAACCTGCTCCGCCCACCTCGGAAGATATCCCAATCTCCTCATACACCTGCACCCGATTACGCCCTGAGCGTTTGGAAGCATACAGCGCCTGATCCGCCTGACGAATCAGCAGCGGAATCGATATCTCCTGCTCACCGGGCGCGATATAGACGGAGGTAACGCCGAAGCTGGACGTGATGCACAGTCGCTCATGATCAACAGCAATCTCGCCGTCTGTAATATGCCGACGCAGCTTCTCCGCCAGCTCACAGGCAGCATCAAGGTCACTTCCTGGCATACACAGCACGAATTCATCGCCGCCATAGCGCCCTGCTAGCATATAATCATCCGCATATTCACGCACCGCTTCCGCTAAATACAGCAGCGCCACATCGCCTGCCTCATGCCCGAATGTATCGTTCACCTGCTTGAACTCATCGATATCAAACATGATCATGGACAGGTGCCCACCTCTACGCGCGATCCGATCCAGCTCCTGCTGCGCACGATACATGAACGCGGTTTTATTAAATAGTCGGGTATGACCATCCGTATCGGCTAGATATTGTAGCTGGTCCTGCAAATTCGCCTGCTCGGTCATGTCCGAGACGTGAATAATACGTCCGACCTGTGCGCTATTTTTACCGAATACCGGAGAAAATCGTATCCGATAGCAGTAGCGTACATTTTCATACCAGCCGATATATTCGCAATCCTGTCCAGCATCGACCAGCTCTTTTAGCTCCGGTCGATCCTGTAAAACATCTGCCATCGAGCGACCGATCAGATTGCTTGTCACACCAAGCATAAGCTCCTTCATCGCATGATTATAGTCGACGACCACATCATTTTCATTAATAACAAGTACACCGTCTGCCATACTCTCGAAGACGATATCCCGTGCAATCGGCGCCACATTAAACATGCGATAACGAAACAGTGCAATGCTGTGGAAAATAAACGATACGCTAATAAATACTGGGCCCAGATCGATTCCATACATACTCTGCCCACTTACATAAAAGAGGCTGGCAATAACGGGAGTGAGCAGACCGGCTACCATCGCAAAAATTTGCAAGCGAAAACGAAGTCGAACCTGACGCGCCTGATTGATTAGCAACAATACACCAATCGCCAGACAGACGTATAAATAAATCGAATGCACATAAAAATAAGGCCCATGCTCGATCCGCGACACCGGAAATGGCGTATCCGTGCTAAGGTGGAGCGAGGTATAATACAGATGATGCAGCTCATTCGTATGCTGCATGATCACTGTCGATAACGGAATAGCGAATAAAATCCCATACATCCAGCGCTTCGGCCGATAGCCCACATAGGCACAGCACATGAGCAACGTGAATGCAGGAATAAACGGTAGAAATACATATTCTGCACGCAGCCAGAACCAGGTCGATTTGAGCGTTGTGCTTAATAGTTCAAACAAATACGAAAAGCCAAACATCGATGCCAGAAATGTAGCCACGCAATAATAGACTCCACCAGGCGTGTTATATAACCGAAATAACGCATAGAACGACAACCCTAAGCTCAGCAGACCGCCCAGCATAATGATCAGGGCGTAGTTTAATAGCTCTTGTTCCATTCCTCACCTGCTCCATCTATTGTAAATCGGTATCTTATTTTAAAAGTGGACTCGTCCGTATGACGGGCTCTATACATTATATCGGAGTGCAGAGTAAGCAAGTACAGCGCTTTTTGTCGAATATGAAAGATATTTTCTGCTATGATGCGTTTAGGTACATCTGCTACTCTATCCAGACCCGACCGAAAGGAAAACATCTACCATGGATCATATCGATCACCAAATTATAGAGCATCTCAAGCAAAACGGCCGCATGACGATGAAGGAGCTCGGCGAAAATGTACATCTAACCGGACAAGCCGCCGCTACCCGTGTCGCCCGCCTGGAAGAACAGGGCATCATTCAAGGCTACACCATCCACACCGATCCCGCACGCCTCGGCTCTCCCGTACACGTCTTCCTAACCATCATCACCCAGAGCCTGCACCACCAGCCCTACCTGTCCTTTATCGAAACCGAGCCACAATACGTCGTCGCCAATTACAAAATCAGCGGCAAAGGCTGCTACCTGCTAGAATGCCGCTTTCCATCCAATACAGAGCTAGACGATTTCTTAGTCAAACTAAATCAATATGTAAACTACCAACTCTCCATAGTTGTAAGCAAATAAAGTTGAAGCGGAGATGCATAAACTCCGCTCCACCCCCATCATTCCCGAGTCGCCCCCCATTAACGAGCCTCTCCCGCAAGCACCACATACCTACATCCAGCACGGAACGCAAGACCGGGAGCGATGCCAAAAGACCGACCTTTAAGCCGGAATACGCCCACTTTTCCCCCATTCCAAGTATTCCGGCTTAACCGGAGGTCGCTGGCATGCTCCCGGTCTGGAGTGAATGCCGCAAGCAAGCCTTAATCAAGCATGCAGCCACCAGCCGCGAAAATACCCTTTAGAGTTTATCCCTTCGCCCCAACTTCTTTCACTTTTCAAGTCAAACCCCCAAAACACTTGATCCATCCCATTCCCTTCCCCCCGCCATCTCCGATACAATACATTCATAAACAACTTACGAATCGTAAAGGAGTCACTCAAATGAATATACAATTGATTCGCAACGCTACATTAATCGTCAACTACGCGGGTGTCCGCTTTCTAATCGACCCTTTTCTCGCTGAAAAGGGCAGCTATCCCCCATTTGCCAATTCACTCCGTCAGGATCAGAATAATCCGCTCGTCGACCTGCCTGTCGCTGTAGAGCAGCTCGCACAGGTGGATGCAGTAATCGTCACTCATTTGCATCTCGACCATTATGATGCACGCGCAGCCGAAGTGCTACCGCTGGATATCCCGATGTTTGTGCAAAATGAAGCAGATGCCGACAAGGTACGTCAGGACGGCTTCCGTCAGGTCACTGTGCTAGAAGAGGATTCAAGTTTTCAAGGCATCTCCCTGAGCAAAACAGCAGGCGAGCATGGTCGAGGTGAAGTGTTACAACGACTGGGGCATGTATGTGGCGTTGTCTTTCGCCATGCGGATGAACAGACATTGTATGTAGCTGGCGATACGGTATGGTATGAAGGCGTACAGCAGGCGCTGGATACGTACCAGCCGCAGGTTATTGTAGTCAACGGGGGAGACAATCAGTTTCTACAGGGCGGCTCGCTGGTGATGGGCAAAGAGGACATTTACGAGGTGTTTCAAGCTGCTCCAGAGGCGACTATTATTTGCGTGCATATGGAAGCGGTCAATCACTGGACATTATCGCGCGATGAGCTGCGGTCTTATGTTGAGGAAAAAGGAATGCAAGGGCATGTGCTCGTGCCAGAGGATGGCGAGAGCTACGCGCTGTAAGTCGGTAACAAGTTGAGTGAACTCGCGAAAAGACGGAGAAGTTAGAGGACAATAGTAGGAGCTATCCTACGGTTGATATTGTGAATTTGTATGTGTCTAATACAGACTGACGTTCTAGCTGGGCCTTTCATAACATTACAGCACACAGCAGGATAAATATCATTTTTTCTACAGTGTAAATAATGGCTATACCCCATCACAGTCAAGGTATAGCCGTTTTATATTGATCTAGTATTACCTTTGTACGTACTACTCTGGTATCACGAAGCTATTAGGCTGAATCTAGGAATAACATCCATCATACTATCCATTTATTTCGTCCATCCCTATTCGATCTAACCCTCCACACGTCCTGCCATACTCGCACCCTGTTGCGTCCCATATCCCACCTTCATATCGCGAAAATAACGATAAATCCGTTCCAGCTTCTGCTGCTGTCTTCCGTTCGTCTTCTCCATACCGCCAAACTCCCAGAACTTCACCTTTCGAATGCCAATATAGTTAAACAGCGCACGCCGCATCAGCAGACGATGAGCATTGCCGAGCCAGTATTGCAGATAACCTGTCGGCCCCAACATCGTCGAAATACACACCACCGATTTCCCTTTGAGCAGTCCTTCTGGCATCAAATCTCCTGCCTTCCGATGCTTGTACGCAAAGCCCGATGCCATCATCCGATCGAAAAAGCCAAGTAGCATCGCTGGCGGTCTGCCCCACCAGATCGGATAAATGAACACCAGCTGATCCGCCCAGCGCACCAGCTCCCGATAATGCTCCAGCTCCGGGTCAAGATGCATATCTCGTCTGCGTTTCTGCTCGTTAAAGACGAGCGCTGGATTAAATTCATCTGCGTACAGATCAATGATCCGAGTTTCTACGGTATGTCCATTCGCCGCGATCCCACGCTGTACCTGCTCCAGCATCGCATGACATAGACTATTGTGATTCGGGTGCGTATACACGATCAATAGGTTCATTTTCATCCACCTTTAATTATCATTTGATAACTAAAATATAACTCTATTTTAATTTAGTTGTCAAATGATAATTGTTTTGCGATAACTACTTTGTTATTTTAAGAGAAAGAGGTGAGTGTATGCAGGATTCTTCCCTGTTTCAGCAATTGATTCAATTCGTCACATCCGTGCATCAGGCAACAGCCGATATGACCAGCGATATTCAACACGATGCGATTACGCCGGTTCAATATAAAATTCTGGAATATCTCGCCGTTAGTCCGCCCCAAACGCCAAGCTCGATCAGCGTCTGTATGCATATGTCGCTGCCAAATACGAGCCGTGAGCTACGCAAGCTGAGTGAAAAGGGGCTTTGTGAGAAAACAGCTGATCCAGCCGATGGCAGAAAGCAAGTCATTCATCTGACCGCAGAGGGCAAGCAGCTGATGGAGCAGATATTTAGCCAGATTGAGGTTCGTTTCCGCGAACGCACCCAGCATCTTAATCCCACAGAGCTAGAGCAGGTGGAGCAGGCGTTACAGGTTTTGCAGAAGCATGTGTTTTTTTGAAAATAAAAAGCCGCTTTCCTCTTAGGGAAATGCGGCTTTCTAAATGTAGTATTCAATGTATAGCTGTATCTAATCTATACAGATTCAATTTTCCAATCATTTCGTCGTCATTTCCGCAGCGACGCCTTCGCCTGCTCCAGCGCCTCAATCACACGGTCGCACCATGCATCGAACTCCGCATCCTTCTGCTGTAGCTCGGGATGAGCGAGAACATGCTCCACGACACGCTTAATTCCCTGATCGACTCGGATCGTAGCGGTGAAGCCGGGTACGAGACGCTTGAGCTTACTATTATCAAACACAACCGTATTCGCCTTATCGCCTAGCAGACTACCGCGATAATCCTCACTGCTGCAAGCATCCAGAAACGAGGATGCTACATGCACCGCATTCAGCTTCACGCCAAGCGCATCGGCGATGACCTCATGAATCTGGTTCCACGTCACCGACTCGTCGGATGTGATATGTACCGATTCACCAATCGCATGTATATTGCCCATCAGTCCAATAAACCCGCGTGCAAAGTCCTCACTATGTGTCAGCGTCCACAGCGATGTTCCATCTCCATGAATGATGATCGGCTTATTCTGCTGCATTCGGCGTGCGACCTGCCAGCTTCCTTTGGCACCATGCACACCAAGCGGTAACGAGCGATCGCTATACGTGTGGCTAGGGCGTACAATCGTAATCGGGAAGCCCTGCTCCCGATATTGCTTCATCAGATAGTCCTCGCAGGCAATTTTGTTGCGTGAATATTCCCAGTACGGATTCGCCAGCGGTGTGCCCTCGGTAATTCGGTAATCCGATAGCGGTGTCTGATACGCCGAAGCCGAGCTAATAAAGATGAACTGCTTGGTTCGCCCAGCAAACAACCGATAATCCCGCTCCAGCTGCTCCGGCACGAAGGCGATAAAGTCTGCCACCACATCGAATTCCAGCTCTTCGATTAAGCTCGCGACCTTCTGCTCGTCTGCAATATCTGCCTGTAATATATGCGCTCCCTCTGGCAAGCCATCGTTACGGTTGCCTCGGTTGAGCAAATATAATTCATGTCCCTGCTCCAGCAATTGCCGTGAGATCGCTTCACTAATCGTTCCCGTTCCTCCGATAAACAATGCTTTCATCCTCGCACCTCCATGAAATGAACTACGCTATACGCCATGCCAATCGTAGATGCCCAAGCTCATGTAACGATACACTCTAGCTCAGCTCGTATACATCTACCCGCTCTTTTACCATACCATGCTAGAGCAAACGGTTACAAACGATTACAAGGTGCTCCAACCACTTCGCAGCGCTCAGGTAGAGCCCGTTGTACAATGATGTATGATGTGCACACGCGCTGAACGCGGCTTATCCGTAGAGTCCATAAAATAATTCTTCAACTGGTAATATTTGTGGTTCAAATACTTATTTATTCTTTATTAATCCTGTATAAACTTATCCCCCAATAAGGAGCGACATGAATGAAACGTACATTCCGCACCCCTGCTCTTCTGCTTGTTTGCCTGTCTCTGATTTTCAGCTTTGGTATCGCTTCCAATGCTTCCGCAGCGACATCCAAAACGACCAAAACACTCGCTGCCGATCTGCGAGCTACCTCTGCCAAGGTTTTCGGTGAGCACAGCTACATGATTATGCTGGCCATGCAAAAGCAGCTCAAGCAAGCACCGGATACCCAGCAAGCGATGGCTGCACTGAATGCGAACACCAACAGCATCGCCTCCCTGCTCACGGGCACGTATGCTGATGCCGCTGCTGCACAGTTCAAGGCACAGTGGAACACACATAACCAGCGCTTTATCGAATACGCGGTGGCGATTCGAGACAAGGACACGAATAACCAGAAGGGCGCACTTGCTGGTATCAAATCTACCACTAACATGATGGTCACCATCCTCAAACAGCAAAACCCATACATCAACGAGCAGAAGCTGCTCAACGACTTCAACGCACATAACAATAGTCTTGTTCGCTCCTTTGACGCATATGCTAAGGGACAATATGCCACAACGTATTCGGAAGTGCATTCCGCTTATGTACGTGCAGGCACAGTAGGCGCATCCATCGCTACAGCTACAGCGGAGCGCTACCCAACTCGTTTCAAACGCTCGACCACACAAACGGATGCTGCCTATTTCCGTCAAAAAACAGGTGAGGCACTCGGTGAGCATGCTATCCTCTCGATCCTTGTCATGCAAAAGGGCAATGACAACGCACCCGATCTAGCGGCTGTCAAATCCGCACTGAATCGCAATACCGACACATTGACCGCGACGCACAAGATGATTTTCGGCAACGCCGCAGGTGGCACCTTCAATACGCTGTGGAACCGCCACATTATGGACTACCAGATGTATCTGGAAGGCACAATGACAGGCGATATCGCTAAGCGTCAGGCAGCGAAGGACGATCTGGGCAAATTCGTCGCTGATCTGACCGCATTCCAGACGAGCCGTCTGCCATCCTTGAACAAAACAGCAACATATCAGGCGAATGCGATGCACGGCGCACACGTGATTACTGCACTGGATGCTTATCGTGCAGGCGATTATGCCAAATCGTACGAAGCATTACGCACCGGATATAATCATATGTGGAAAACAGGCAACACACTGTCTGAAGCGATCGTGAAGCGCTATCCGTCCAAGTTCTAAACGAACAATTCTAGCAACATACCCATTCTATTTGAATACAATGCAGATCAGGGCTACCGGAGGATTCGGTAGCCCTTTTCATTGCTTATCGTTCATCCGATGACTTTAGGTTAGACAACATGCTACTATACTAGATAGGCAAAACGGAGATTATACCTCATCCCTTCATCATGGGGTATACGACCAGCTATGTTGCTGAGACCTGTCTATTCGTATAGGTAGCAAAGGAGACTTATTTTATGAACACACCGAACGCCGACGAACAAGTACACGCTTCCGCCAGGCGATCTGCTCGCCAATTCAAAAGCTGGGCGCTCATTATCGTGCTCGCGGTTATCCTTTCGTTGCTGATGCGCACCTTTGTTTTTGAAGCGTTTATCGTAGATGGAAAGTCGATGGAGCCTAATTTCCATACGAACGAGAAGGTCATCGTGAATAAGCTGGTCTACAAGCTACACGATCCACGGCCCGGCGAGGTGATCGTGCTTCATGTGCCGTCACGACATAGCGACTTTATTAAACGCGTTATTGCTGTAGGTGGAGATGAAGTTCGCGTACAGGGCGATACGGTGACAGTTAATGGTCAACCGATCGTAGAGCCATATATCGCTCAGGCGATTGCAGCCGCCAAGCAGCAACATACCGTATATAACATTAACGATTTCCCATCTAATGAAGTACCGGATGGAAAAGTACCTGAAGGCTATGTGTTTGTCATGGGCGATAACCGCTCCCATAGTCAGGATAGCCGAATGGTCGGTTACATTCCGCTGAGCGATGTGATTGGACGTGCCGATCTGATCTTTTGGCCGCTTGCGAATGCACAGCGAATTGTGCCTAATAAAGCAACATCATAAAAGGCAGTCTCCCGTTATGGAGACTGCCTTTTTGTATCGATTCTATTCTGTTTGCTACACGTGCCTGTCTTATTTTCCGTTCTCCTGCTCCCAGCGAGCCACTTCCTCACGTACGATTGGAGCGACCTCTTTGCCCAGCAGCTCAATCGCGCGCATCACGTCATCATGATTGGACATGGTGCCAACAGGTGTGTGCAGCATGAAGCGAGTAATCCCGACCTGCTTGCGCAGATGGATTATCTTCTTCGCCACCGTGTCTACATCACCTACATACAGTGCGCCCTCGAAGCTACGTGCAGCGTCAAAGCTAGCGCGTGTGTAAGGGCCCCAGCCGCGTTCGCGTCCGAGTGCATTCATCACTGCCTGTGTCGACGGGAAAAATTTCTCAGCGGCGCTATCGTTCGTATCGGCGATGAATCCGTGTGAATGCGAAGCGACCGACAGCTTGGAAGCATCATGCCCCGCATGAGCCGCCGCCTTATAATACAGCTCCACCAGCGGCGCGAATTGCGTTGGACGACCACCAATAATCGCCAGTACGAGTGGCAGACCGAGCAAGCCTGCACGGACAACCGATTCCGAATTACCGCCACTACCGATCCAGACCGGAAGTGGGTCCTGCACCGGACGCGGATAGATACCGCGATTATCGATCGCTGGACGATGACCACCGCGCCAGGTTACTTTTTCCGATTGCTGAATTTGCAGCAGCAGCTCCAGCTTTTCATCGAATAATGCGTCATAATCCTCCAGATTGTAGCCGAACAGCGGGAAGGACTCGATAAAGGAGCCGCGTCCAGCCATAATTTCGGCGCGTCCGTTCGAGATCGCATCCACCGTAGCGAATTCCTGGAACACGCGTACCGGATCAGCCGAGGACAGTACGGTTACTGCGCTGGTCAGGCGAATACGCTCGGTGCGTGCTGCCGCTGCTGCCAGAATAACCGCTGGAGCAGATGCCGCGTAATCCGCACGATGATGCTCTCCTACACCAAAGATATCCAGACCGACTTGATCCGCCAGGACGATCTCGTCCACGACCTGACGAATACGCTCCGCATGACTGATCGTCTGCCCTGTCTCTGTGTCTGGCGTTGTTTCTACAAATGTACTAATTCCGATTTCCATGTTGTTTTGCCTCCCAGTATGGTTGTATCTTTTGATTTTGACTATATCCAGCAGCTGTAGCTTGTCGTTATCGCTGCTTGTTCAAGTTCGTATATAAAATCATGCGAGCATTCATTGATAGGCGTGTCTACTGTATGCCTGTTCGCCAAATATCTTTATTTCAAAATATCTAATATCTTTATTTAAAACTATTTTGGGAGGCAATGCAAGTGTTTCTACGAATTCCTTCTATAAAATTACAGGGTACTGACCTGTTGTATTGACAAATAGCCTGCTGCGCTCTAAGAGCAAACAGCAGGCTATTCAGATGATCGCGAATCATTGCTTGGCATGCGAGCAGGGAATGGTACCAATCCGCTCATCCACACCTGGCCTACACTCTAATCAGGCTTTTTTGACAAATTCGGACTTCAGCTTCATCGCACCAAAGCCATCGATTTTGCAATCGATATTATGGTCGCCTTCTTCGATCAGGCGAATACTTTTCACACGGGTACCGATTTTCAGGACAGACGAGCTTCCTTTGACCTTGAGGTCTTTGATGATGGTTACACTGTCGCCATCCTGTAGGATGTTACCGTTAGCATCGCGTACAACAAACGCGTCTTCCGCTCCATCCGTTTCGCCGCCTGGTGTCCATTCGTGTCCACATTCCGGGCATACGAGCAGACCGCTTCCGTCCTCGTAGGTATAAGCGGAGTTACACTGCGGACAATTTGGCAATTCGTTCATATTCATTTCTCCATTCATGAGTTCAATGCGCCTATTTTCCCACAGACTGTATCATCTGGCAATGTCTGATATTTCCATTCAAATTGCAGATATTTTTGGAAAAGTAGCAATAATTCCCTTATTGCGATACGTTTATTAACCGTCGCTTACTGCTCTCGCCGAATATACAATGGACGCACATCCACATCGCTCTCGGAAGCAGGCTGACGTAGCGCCTCCAGCACAACCTGTGCGTTGTAGCCATCATAGAAGTCATAGATTCGACCCCGCTGACCGTGTAGCAGCTTCACGATCTCTCCAAAAATCGGCAGGTGGCTTTGTTCCGGCGATATCGACGGTTGCACCCGTTGCGGCGCTTGACCCGTCTCGTTCCAGTAGAGCTGCTCCCAGTTTTCCAGTGCGATATCGCCCTGCTCACCATGCACCAGTAGCGAGACACGCTCCTGCTCCGCCTGACCGCTGTGTCCGGACAGCTGCACACGCAGTCCATTTTCCAGTGTTAGCGTTGCCTGTACTTGTGTCTCACACTGCTGCGGATCGTCTGGATAGATCACATGGCTCTGTACATGCGTAATCTCGCCAAAGATTTGCTGAATCATATGAATCCAGTGTACGCCTACCTCCAAAATAAACCCGCCCTGATGACGCGTAGAAATCCAGCTATTTTGCTGCCATGCACGCGGCCACTGTGGAAAATGCAGCAGCAATTCCAGCTCGCGAATGGCGCCTATTTTCCCTTCATTCACCCATTGCCCCAGCTGTAATACAGCAGGCTCCTGCGGGAAGGAGAAGTGTATGGCATGCAGCTTGCCCGACTCCACTCCGCATTTCAGTAAGGCTTGCGCCTCATTCAGACTGTTAGCCAGCGGCTTTTCGCAAAATACAGCAATCCCCCGCTCAAATGCAGCGAGTGTCGCATCATAATGAAAGGCAGGTGGTACCGCAATATATACGAGATCTGGCTTGATTTCATCCAGCATACGGATGTATTCCGCCGCTTCATACTCACTTGCCCCTGTTGCCGCTACAGCACGGCTGCGCTTGTCGCCATCGGCATCACACACCGCGACTACCTCCGCCTGATCCGCATAACGCGGTAGCCAGTGATATACTAACCTTTCTCCCATGTTACCCAGTCCGGTAACAGCGATACGAATTGTGCTCATGATCATTCTCCTGTTCTTGTTATATATGTAGTTGAAGGATAAAAATGCCCATCTGCAATCAAAATCAAAATCAAAATCAAAATCAAAATCAAAAAGATGAAAACAGCGCTTGAGGAAGAAATCAAGAAAAGTTTAAGCGCGAAAATGCTCCTACTATATTTATCATCTATATGTATCTTAGCACCTCAAGCGCAGGTTGGTCACATCACTACAAGCCAAAAGCCGCTCTCACCTGAGAACGGCTTCGGTAATGATAAGGCTATAACAGCACAATTATTCCAAAATAATCTTTTGCTTAATACTCATCAAAAAACGTCTGAATTTGCTTCGCATCCTTCGTTTGAGTCAATGCCAGCATGAGCAGAATACGTGCTTTTTGCGGATTGAGCGAGTCGGATGAGATCATGCCGTTCTGGTCGTCTTCATCAGAATGAGTCACGACACCACTGCCGGTTCGGGTCGAACGAACGACCGCCACGCCAGCTTTAACCGCCTTGATCGCACCTGCTTTGGATAGCTTGGAAAGTGACCCATTACCGCTACCTGCTACGACGATTCCTTTAGCTCCTGCGGCTACTGCTGCATCGTACAGATAACTGCCATTATTCTGATATTCGTACAAAATATCAACCTGCGGCAATTCAGTCAGATCGGTAATATTGAATACCGAATCCGCCGTATGCTTACGAGTCGGCTCGTTATAAAAATACACTTTACCACCGGATACCACACCTAGATAGCCCTGCTCGGTCGATTTGAACGTATCCGTTCCGGTTGTGTTCGTTTTCGTAATATAACGTGCGGCGCCAATTCGGTCGTTCAATTCGATCATCACACCTTTGCCCGTTGCTTCCGGTGTGCTAGCGATTTTCACTGCGTTGTACAGATTAAATGAACCGTCTGCGCTGATCGCTGTTGCTGGACGCATCGCTCCGACCACCACGACTGGCTTATTGCTTTTGACTACTAGATCGAGAAAATACGCTGTTTCCTCCAGTGTATCCGTGCCATGTGTTACGACCACGCCGTCCACATCGTCGGAAGCGAGCAGCTCATTAATTCGCTTGCCCAGCTTGAGCAATACGGCATTATCCACATCCGGGCTACCTACATTGGCGATCTGCTCGCCGCTCACATTGGCAACTTCCTTCATCTCTGGTACGGCATTAATGAGTGTATCGATACCGAGTGCTCCTGCCGTATAGCCCGTTACATCGGTATTGGAGGTAGAGGAACCAGCAATGGTACCGCCAGTCGCCAGTATTTTGATATTAGGCAGGTCTTGGTTTACCGGTGCCGTAGCTGTTGTCGCTGCCGAGACAGCGGTACTAGCCGAACGGTATGCATTGGATGTTACAGATGCTGACGTCACCATCTTGTTCGCCGCCGATGGTGTTGCCGCTGCTGCTGATTCCAGCGTGATCGGCAGCACCAGTGCTGTTGCCAGTACGAAGGCTCCAATATTTCGTGTCCAGCCATTCCATTTGATCATAAGTGTTCCTCCTTTAGAATATGGGTTGAATATGGCAACCATGTACAGCCGTCGTGCGTTCATGTCTACTTATGTAATGCCGACAGCAGATTTGCAAATCACACATCTATGTAGTATTGATCAAAAAGTGTAGCTCCACCTCCAGTTCATAGAATGACAATGATAGATCAAATTATGTCATTTTAATTAACATTAAATTGTTTATTTTGAGGTAAAGTATAATAAAACCACTTATTTAGCGTCAAGTAATTTTACATAAATATAAATGTTCATGCATAATATACAAATTAGATTTTGGGATTAAAGGTATATTTTCTCATTATTATTTATTTTGCTTATAAAAACAGCTCTACTCATTCATGCGAATGCGTCTTTACTATTCAACTTCGAGCATAGGTAGCAAACATGCTTTTCGTTCACTCCATCGAAAAAAGCGCATCCTGCCGTCTGCTTGTACAGACCGCTTGATGCGCTTTTACTCATGCTTTTACTAATAGAATTATAGAGCCGTAAAGCGGTAGAACGATAAGAAATAGAGCAACGGATAGCGATTCAGAATGCTCACGATAGCGGCTTAATGCCGTACAGATCCCACGAACATGCTACACTCTTTCATCCATACCAAGCACTCGTTTTTCATACGATTCAAAAGCATTTTCCATCCCCATAATAACGTTCTTAATCTTCATATATCCGCGAGTGTATGGCTCAGAATCGCGGATCGCTTCCCACATATAATGATACGATTCCATATCCTCGGTTTCGCATACGACAAAGTCCGTATAGTCCTTACCCGGCAAAGCCTCGGCATCGAAAAAGCGTACCTCTACACGATCCTTATAGCTGGCAATAATCGTTTGCAGCTTCTCCGCATGTACACGTCGTTGCTCGCGTGGTAGGGCAAGCCAGGAAGGGTAAAATTCAAGTAACACAATCATCATATAACGCATACGGTATTCTCTCCTTTATAACAGTGGCAACTTACTTGATTCGTATCCACTGACTAATGTATCTATAGTGTAGTGCCTGGTGGAGTGAGTATGCATTAACACAGGTTAATGACAGATAAATAGTGGACTCGAATTCCCTCACTCCCCACTTTCCTGATGAAGTAAGCGACTGAGCGATACAGGAGAGATACCGATATACGAAGCGATATGGTACTGGGGAATACGCTCAGCAAGTCCAGGATATTTGCGTAGAAAAGCCTCATAGCGCTCTCTCGCAGATAGATAGAGCAGCTCACGCTCGCGTTCTTCCTTGCGTATATATAGCCGCTCCACGCTCAGACGCACGAACCGTTCCCAGCTATGATGCTGCTTCGTCAGCTGCTGGAGAAACGTATGCTCGATCTCAATAACGAGCGCATCCTCCAATGCTTCGATCGTCAGTGAGGATGGCTGATGAGTGATCATCGCCGCATGAGAAGTGGCAAAATCGCCCTCCACTGTAAAAGCTACATTGTATTCGCGTCCATCCTCCAGCGGATAGTACAGACGGAACAGACCCCGTACGCAAAAATAGGCACGCTCCACCAGCTGCCCTGCTTCGATTAGCCCTGTTCCTGCGGCTATATCGCGCACGATCGTATGCTCTTGCAGCAGCTTCCACTCCGCTGGAGTCACGTCTGCTTGCATCGCTAGCCGGTATAAAGCTGCATAATTGTCCTTTACATCCATAGGGGTATCCATGCCTGCACCTCCATTTTGCCAGTATTCCCTATTCTGTCTTCTGTCTTCTGTCTTCTGTCTTCTGTCTTCTGTCTTCTGTCTTCTGTCTTCTGTCTTCTGTCTTCTGTCTTCTGTCTTCTGTCTAAAATAATTTTAGATCATTCGTTGCTCCAGTGAAGCAATCGCCAATTGCAATGCCACGAGGCGACGCTGATTCAATGTGTGCTGAGGACTCCCATCCTTTGCCCGGGCAATCTGCGCTTCAATAGAGGGAATAATCCCACGCAGAACATTCATAGATAGCACAACCTTTTCCCCATCCGCAGTGAAAGGCTCTCCCTTCCAGGCATTTCGTAAGCTATCTAGCCCGATGCGCATCGCATCCAGCCTTTTTGCGATCAGCGTCGTCGATGCTCCTTTATCCAGCGCGCTTTGATAAGCATTCGCAAGCTTACGACAGGTCGACTCCAGGGAAGCAATAGACAGCTGTTGAACTTCTTCACTAACCGACTCCATCTCCATTCCCCTTTCGTTCGCTAGTCATTTCCCCGTTTGCGATGTGTAACTAAAAAGAATCATCATCTCCTATATCCTATATCATATACCAGGGCACTAGAGCGAATAGGCAAACTTTACTGGCATAACCCGTTCATCCCACTCCATAAAATTGCATAAAATTCCCTATACATAAATCAATTGGAATGGTCTATACTGAATTTGTAAGCGTATACAATTTTAAAATAAATAAACGTATCTCGATCTCCCTACATAAGCTCCAAATCAGGCAACAATCATTACGTGTTATTTCCCATTTCACTTAACCCAAGGAGGCATAATAATGCAGCATACTAGAAGCAAACGAATACGCCTGGGCGCAAAGCTAGGCGCATTATCTCTATCTGCGCTCCTTCTATCTGGCGCAGCGGCACAAATTACACACGCACAGGACAGCAATACTATGTCAAAGGAGGCGAGTAGTAGAGTGCAGCATATTCATGTAAATGGACAACAGCAATACCAGACGATGGATGGCTTTGGCGCTTCGGGCGCATGGAGTATCGACCATATCGGTTCGGAGTGGTCGGAGAAGAATAAGAAGAAGATTGCCGACCTGCTCTTTTCACAGGATAAAGGGATTGGTCTGTCGATCTGGCGCTTTAACATTGGGGCAGGTAGCACCGAGACCGATCAAGATATTATCAGTGATCCATGGCGCCGTGCCGAAAGCTTCAAGTCCAGCGCTACCGCTCCTTATGATTGGTCAAAGCAGGCAGGACAGCAGTGGTTTTTGAAGGCAGCGAAGCAGCGCGGAGTGAGTAAAACGGTTGCCTTTGTAAACAGCCCTCCCGTATTGATGACCAAGAACGGTCATGGACAGCCGGATGATTCGGTCGGCAGCACGAATTTGAAGGCAGATCAGATTGAAAATTATGCTGTCTTCCTCGCCGATGTGCTGGAGCATTTTGATAAGCAAAAGCTTGGCTTTGACTATATCAGCCCGATTAACGAACCTACCTGGGATTGGAACAAATCCGGTCAGGAGGGCAATCGCTACAATATGCAGGATATTAAGCAGGTATTGAGCGCTCTGCATAAGGAGCTGGAACGCCGCGGATTGCATACCGAGGTAGATGCGATTGAAGCGGTAGAATATCTGTCCCTGCTCGATAATGATCTGTATGCGGAGTTCACAGGCAAGCCGGGCAGTCAGTATACGAGCGGCAATGCAGGTGGCAAGTATGAAGGGAAATACAGTGAATATATTCGCGAGCTGCTCGGTGATCCTGCTACTGCGGCGATGATCGGCAACAAGATTAGTGCCCATGCCTACTGGTCAGATCAGCCTAATGCGGGCGACGATCGTCTGGTACAGCTACGCAAGCTGGTGCATGAGAATCTGGAGCGCTATACGCCATCTGCGGCATTCTGGATGTCGGAATATTGTATTCTTGGTGATCGCGGACCAGGACGTGATCTGTCGATGAATACCGCACTGGATGTTGCGCGCGTGATCCATTTTGATATGGTAGAGACGCAAGCATCTGCATGGCAGTGGTGGCTCGCGGTATCGAAGGAAGATTACAAGGATGGCCTGATCTATACCGATTACAAAAATCCGGGCGATCCAGAATCGATCATCGAATCCAAGCTACTGTGGACGATGGGGAACTATAGCCGCTTCGTACGTCCAGGTGCAGAACGTATTGAACTGGATGGTGCCAATGATCCGAACGGGCTGATGGGCTCTGCCTACTACCACAACAAGGATCGCCAGCTGTCGATGGTATTCGTGAACTATGGGAATGAAGCACGCACCCTCCAGCTCGATATCGATCAGCTTCCGGGTGGCAAAGATGTGAAGCAACTCAAGCCTTATCTGACCTCCGATACGAGCGATCTCAAAGCGATGCCTTCCATTCCAGTGAAGAAAACAGTCACGATTCCTGCTCGCTCGGTCATGACACTGGTTGGGCATAATTGATCGACACAGATAGAATGCTCACGCTGATCCACTACACGTAAAGGCACGGGCTGAACGAAAATAATTACATGCAATGTCATACGAACACAGGCACTATCATACGCCTACAACGATCTAATCACAGAGGCTTTCACCCATCACTTTATCGCCAGTTATGTATATGGCAGGAGTGCAGGTGAAAGCCTTCTTTTATTTTCGGTTATATAACTATTAGGCTTCCAATTATGCTAAAATTTAGAGAATAGAATACCACCTATAGGCGATATATCGCTCATCGCCCTCTATTTCTTCTAAATATAGCCGATTTTGCTATTACATATACCGTATTTATCTCTCGCTGGAGAAGCTATAGCTGTAGAATACTGCATACTGTAAGGTCTGTCGTCCGCTGATGCCGTGTTGCTGTGACATCCATTTTACGGAAGGAGAGATGACGGTGAATAAGAAGTCTGCGGCTCTGCTTGCAGTCGCCATTGCACTGGTAGCCTATGCCCACGCAGCCAACCAGCGTCATCATATCTCCACGTCATCCCCTACATGGTTAGCCAGCCAGACCGCAACACCTGCCACACTCGCGCTCGCCGACAGTACCGATAGTAATGAAATTGAGCCTAAACATAACAGCGCTAATTCCTCCACTGCCTTACCTGTACGCACGATTACTAGCGAAAGCATGACACTGGATAGCCTCGCCGCCCAGCTATCTACCGATACTAATATTACGATCGATGAAGCACGTCAGTGGATTGAAGCCGATCAGAGCCCGGAGATTGGTACGAACGATCAAGCTCGCTATGTCGTGTTTACTTCCTTCTTCCATGCTACCGATGCCTTCACTCCCTATCTCAAAATCTATTGCGAAACCGAGCAAAATGGCTCCACCCTTTCGATTAAGCGTATTATCTCCTATCATCTTGTGCATGTGTTTGGCAGCTTAAATAAGCCTTTTGCAGGGAATGTGGATGTGTTTCTCGCCAGTCCGGATACGATTCATTATGTGGTGAATGGGGATTTTTACGAGCAGGGAATCACGACAACACAGCTGGATACCAGCCCCGACGGGCTAATGCGATTAACCTATTCGATCGCAGGCTCGGCAAACTGGTACGCGTATGTATATAGTGAGCAGGATATTCGGTATCCGCAGGGAGACTAGTCATTGATATATGTTTATGATTCTCTGTTACATGAATAAAAGCTGCCGAGAATATTAATCTCGACAGCTTTTTTAGTTAAGTATGGACTATATCAAAGGGTGGAGCTTTAAACTTGATAAACGAATTATATTTTTAAATCTAAAATAGCACGCGATTCTGTAAAGCAATTGGCAGGCGGTTGTACATAAAAGATATGACTTTCAATATATGTATAATCTATACTCACCTCTACCCTCCATTTACCGTACCATCGACGATGAGCAACAACAGGCACGTGGATATAACTTACAATTTTTCTGTTTGTATTATTTTTTTGAGGGGTGTAGAAACTAGCTTGATTTTGTACAATGTCATCATTATAAAACCAGTTAATTTCAATAAATGTAGTTTGAGAAATTGACTGGCATTCTACAACTGCAAATACCATTTGATCCATAACGTAAAAATATTTACATGTTGGTCCCGGCTCCATAGAATTGGAATGAATAGTTTTACAAATAGTAAGCATATCATTCACCAGAGTGTCGATTTTTAAATCTCCATTTCACTTCACTAATACCGTAGCCCATAATAAAGCAAATGGGAATCCATGTACTTAACTGAATCCATATATCCTTTGGAGTTATAAAGCTGTTATCCATTTGAAGTAATATAATAATGACAATGCTACAAATGAATCCTGTGACGATGGAATTTTTTAAAAGAAATGCTGTTTTAGGCTTCATGCCAATCACTCCACATTAAATTATTTAAAAACAGCATTATCAATAGCTTGCCAACCAGTTGTTATAACACCTCCAAGTGCCCCGAAAGAAGCTCCTGTGATCCCTCCAACAATAACTCCAGGTGGGCCAAATTCAGAAAAAGCGATTGCTCCTCCGATCGCTCCTGTTTCTGCACCGTGTCTTGCATTAGGAACAACATTACTCTTAAAATCATCCATTACTTTCTGTCCAAATGTTTTTCCTCCTGTTGTTGAAGCCACATGACTATTGCTACTTGAGTATACTCTTCCACCGGAAGAATTTGATACATGCATACCATTAACCTCCCTATAATAATATGTTACTAACATCATTAATTATATGTATTTTATTCTATATTAAAAGTAAAACTATATATAATTGAGTAAAAAATTGGTGAATTTAAACTACATTTTTTTGGTTTTAATTCCATTTATAAGAGAGTCGATTCTATGTAATTAGAGTAAAGAACCAACTAGCTGAACGACCAAACAAAAACCAGACATCCCGAATGATCACAAGTGGGATGCCTGGTTTTCGTTTTTTATTTATTTTGTGCTACTTGTGGAGCTGTCTGTCGATGTATTGCTTGCTCCATCTGTTGTACTCGAAGCGTTACCCGATGTACCATCTGGAGGTGTCATTCCTCTACCGCCACCTCCACCACCTGGGCCGGATGCTCCATTCGGATTGCTATCCGATATACCGGATTCGGTCAGCCATGTCACATTATTCGTTACGTCGAAGCTGACAACCTCTGTTCCACCGCTATATGCACCATCTGCATACAGACCATTCGTTGCGGTGCCTGTCGATTGACCTCCACTGTACAGCGTATAGCTACCTGCTGTTAGCGCTGGTGAGCTGATCACGATAGACTGATAATCCTTGCTCGGGGCAAAGGTCAGCACATTGTTGCCTGCGCTATCCTGCAAATGAACAAGTGTACCTGCGGTCTGTGTTGCCGAATAGCTCATTGCAATGGAGTACTGGGAAGAGCTATCCGATGTGGATTGCAGCATACCCGAGCTACCTGCCGAGACCAGATAGCCACCTGTCATTTCAAATGTACCATCGTAGTCAAGCGCACCGTTACCATTATCGGTTGGGCCATTCACGATAACCGTACCGCCTGACATGATGATCGAGCCATTCGCATCCAATCCATCTCCAGCTGCATCGACATACAATGTGCCGCCGCTAATATTCAGCAGTGCATTGCCTGCTGCCTCAGGGCCACCACCGCCCATGCCGCCTGTCGGTGGAGCTGGTGGCTGCGAGCCAGTCGCCTGATCGTCTGTGCCTGTTGGTGCTGTCGTGGCAGAAGCCGTTGTTGCTGTGCTAGTCGATGCCGCTGCTGCTGTTGTAATCGCAGCCGTATCGGTCGTTGCTGCTGTCGTTTGAGCCGTCGTATCGCCTTCTGCTGTTGCGTCATCTGTCGCTGTTCCTTCGGAGGCATTCACGCCATCATCTGTAGCAACTACATGAATATCTCCACCGCTAATATCGATCGTTGTACCTTCCAGACCTTCATAGCTGTTCACGATATCGACTGTGCCTGCGGTAATGCTGAGCGTTGTCTCTGCATGCATCCCATCATCGCCTGTTGTTAGCTTGAGTGAGCCGCCATTGATCGTTACGCTACCGTTACTGTGTACACTGTCATCCTTGGCATCGATCGTAAATGTACCGCCATTGATCACCAGATCGGTGCCTGCTTTGAGTGCCTTGGCACTATCGGATGAGGTGGAGGTGTCCGTGCTATCCGTTGTCGTTGCATTTGCCGAATTCGCGGCTGTATTGCTAGTAGCATTGGACTTGCTGACAGCAGATGAAGCCGTCTGGGTACTGCCTGTCGCTACATTTGCCGTTACAATCGTATCCGATGTGCTTGCATCGCTGGAAGCTGCTGTATTCGTTGTGCTATTGGCTGTACTGCCCTGATTGGTCGTACTATTCGGCGTAGCTGTGTTGCCTTGATTCGCTGCACCCGGCTTAGCTGGAGGCGTTCCACCACCGCCCATAAAGCCGCCCGGTGGCATCTCCTGTGTATGCGGCTCTGCTTCGGCACTACCGCCACCTGTTGTGATCGTGTAGGTGCCATTATCGGCAACCAGTGCTGTCTCCGCTTGAATACCATCATTGGTCGCAGTGATGGTAAATGTACCGTCAGCAATAGCGACAAAGCCTTTATCCGTTGCCTCATCATTCGTCGACTTGATCCCGTCTCCACCTGCGTTGATCGTAAACGTACCATCCTTGATCGCTACCATATCTTTACCGACGATGCCATCATCCGCGGCATCGATCTGGAATGTACCGGATACAATTTTCAGATCGTCCTTACTGGTGATGCCATCCTTGTAATTGGCATCGATATTCAGCGTACCTGTGCCATTGATCGTCAGATCGGCTTTACTAAACAGAGCCGCGCTCGGCTCATCGGTCGAGCTATCTGCGAATACATAATTAGCACCGTCAGTGAGTGTATTTTCCGTGCCTTCCTGTAAAGTAACAATCACATTGTCTGCCTCTTGAATATAGATCGGTGCGCTATCGTTGTTCGTGATGCTCGCTCCGTTCAGCACGATATGCACATCGCCCTCGGCTGTACTGTTTACTACGATCTGTCCATCGGTCAGCTTGCCACTGATCACATACGTACCTGCACTGGAGATCGTAACAGTGCTACCAGAGACTTTGGCACCTGATCCGGTTACTGTTGCTGTTGTACCGTTCAGCTTGATTGCAGTCGAGCTGTCTGCACTCCATTCGGTCGACAGGTCTTTCTTTTTAAAGGTTACTAAATCGGCACTGGTCGTTTTCACTGGCGTTGTAACCGCCGCTGTACTTACAGTAGTTGCGGTGGAGGTCGTAGCTGCACCAGTGGCGCTGGTCGAAGTGCCTGTGCATGCTGCCAGAATCGAGGCAGACAGCACGAGTGCGCCAAATACGGCAGTCACTTTTTTCGGGATGAGTGTTTTGGCTTTGGGCTGTGGGGAGGTGGATACCTTCGATTGGTTAACTTTTCTCATCGGAATCTTCCTTTCGTCTATGCTTACGTTGGATAAAATGTCAGGCATTTTAAGTTCGTTTATACGTTGTTATACGATTAATATTCATTAATAGGTGACGGACTCATCGTCAGGGACAGGTCTAGATTACCGTTGCGACAACGGATTTCATCGAGAAATGCCTTCTGGTCGGTCGATGACTGCATGGTGACGGTGTAGATGAGCTCATACAGACTGCCTAGCTCGGTGGTGCGAATTTTCTTCAATTCATGCTTTACGCCAAAACGTTGGAACACTTCCTGGAAAGCTTCTTCATAGCTCAAGTTCTCCGGAATCGTTACTTTGAGCATACGCTGCGTCGTTTTGCGACTACCAAAGTTCAATCGATTCAGGATGATCATCATCACGCATAGAATGATGGTAAACAGAATCGCATAGCCATAATAGCCTGTGCCTACCGCCAGCCCGGCTGCCATCGTGAACAGCACATACGCGATATCCTTCGGATCACCGGGTGCACTGCGGAAGCGGATGATGGAGAACGCTCCGGCAAGACTGAAGGCGCGAGCGATATTGCTGCCGATCAGCAGAATGATGATCGCGACAATCGTAGGCAGCAGCACCATCGTCAGGGTGAAATTTTGCGAAAATCCAGAGCGATTGGTGTACATATACGTCAGGCTGATGAGACCGCCTAGTATAATGGAGATCACAATCGTGATCAGTGCATTCGTTAAAGTGAGGTCTGTCGCAGTGGAACTCAGTGTACTGGTGAATATATTTTCAAGCATATTGAATCGTCTCCTTGTCAGTCGGAATATGAAGGGTTGGTGGCTGTGCTGGTATCAGTTCAGGTGCAGGTGGCGTTAGTGGTGCAATCTGCTGACGGCTACGGAGTAGCTTTTTGTACTCGTTGCCGTATTTGGAAAAGCTCGTCCGGTATAAGCCGTGCTTGGCGAGCAAGCGAGATAACCAGAGTGGCACGGTATTTTCAGCCTTGACCTCCATCAGCCATTGATCAGGCTCTAACAGCTGTTCGCCATAATCGCCCTGCTCCAGCTTCAGATCGTAGCGGCGACAGCGAATATTCGTATCAAACGTAATGCGAAGATCGCGACTTTCTTTGCTAAACAATGCCTTGCGGTCATAGGATAAATACAGCTTCGGTGCAAGATCGTACAGGCGCAGGAAGTACGTGATCTCGTTCAGCACCTGCTTGTTCATGTACTCCTGTAACGCTGGCGCATCGCCTGTCTGGACAAAGGCATAGGCTTCATCCAGTCGCAGCGCCGTACGCCGCTTGTTGACCAGCCCGGTAAACTTCTTTTTGATCTCCAGATACACACGATCTGTTTCCTTCGGCACCCCGTAAGCACGCAGGCGAAGCTTTTCCTTATACTTCGGCTTTGCCAGACTCGCTCGGATCAATGTATCCGTCGGTGTATCATAGTAGATGTTGCTGATCGAGTAGAAATCATGCTGCTTGTTATACGCATCCAGCTCCATATAGTCCAGCAAATCTGCATACAGTTCATTGAATTTGGCTGTATTCATCAGATACTTACTCTCATAACGGTTAAATACCTCAATCGCCATGTTCATTCATTCCTTTCCTATGTGTAGGTTGTTGGTTGTATGTTGTCTTCCATCAATGCATTGCCTGTTGGTGTGTATCTGTTGCTGATAGTTGTATCTTAAAAGGAGAACCTTTAGTGAAACTTAAATATTTTACATTGCGATAACAAATCTATTGAAAAAGTGATCCAGGCTGTAAATGGGTGAGGGTTGCTGTTGATGGATATAGATGTAGGTGAACGAAGGAGATGTTGGAAATAGCGCATGACAGCATAATAAAAAGTCATGCGCAGCAAGCACATGACTTTTATTAGCGTTTGAAATTAAGTAACGTTCATCGATACAGCTATATTCATATGAGGTGGAATAACGAGTGGCACGCTGGGATGCTGTGATACCATTTCGGAATTGTAGCTGAACACTTGTTATGCCTGCACGTTATGCGTATAAAATAAAACATATTTCAACTTTAGAGGCATCATAATTTACAGGCTAGAATCAATTGCCGTTCATTATCCACAAAGCATGGCGCCTGCACCAGCATTTCTGCCTCGGGCTGATCATACTTATGAATATAGATAGCCTCATCTTCTGCTAGCATAGTCATATCAGTCGTCAACACACCAGCGTCTACTATAGCTATGATACGCCGTGACCCCGTATGGAGCTGCCGCTCCGTATGGTCGTCAAGCTGGACTAACTTGGTCTTCCCTTCCTCTTCTTGCACAGCATACAGCGAATGATCCGACACATACAATCGATCATAGGCATCATCCAGCCCATGCTGTATGGTCGTTCCATGTTGACAATCATACTTCACCATAACGGAACTGCCTGTAAGGAAATCCCGAATCAATAGCTCCGCCTTTCCATCTTGCCACACCATATCCAGCAAAGCCTGATGGGGCTGAGACGAAAAGAATATATACTCTGCAAAGTTGCGTTCGCCCTGCTTCAACATCTCAATCAGACGATCCATTTTGATTATCATACACTGCTCTGGCATCTGCTCCTTACCAGTCATCCAAATCTGCTGACGCTCATGAGGCATAGACTCTCCTATTTTAATAGACACCCATGTCTGATCATACGCGCTATAATTGGTCATACTTTCCATACCATTGAAAAAAGCAGGCAACTCGATCTCCGTCCACGTCTTCTGCACCGCATCCATCAAAGCAAACCGTAAGCTGCGCTCACCCGTAAGATGAAAAGCGACCAGCGCATGATATTCGTCTAATGTGTAAAAGCGCGAAACTGCCAGCGTATCGATCCACGAGCCCGGATACGAGTCCATCTCCTGCTGCACCTCCGACCGATCCCATGAAACAACATATTCACTCTTCCCATTCATGAAGTCCCTACGATAACCATACGTTACCCGCCCATCTTCACTACACGTCAAATAAAAGAAAACTCCCACATGCCGCCCTTCACTAATTCGGAATACATTTGGCTCTGCAAACCTATACGTCTGTACCTCATTCGTGCGCGCATCATGCGACATCACCCCTCGATAAAATAAGTAATCTTCCATATGCTCATCCAGATCAAAATCCTCAGCCGTATCATCCACCTTCGTATTCAAAGCAAACACACGTATATCCCCATAAACACAATCCAACATCGTCATTTTAAAATCCGCATCCACTTTCAGATCAGAAACCTGCACAAAAACACTCCTTCACACCCATAATTATGTATTATTGTTGTTAACACCATCTAATCGCACACCAAGCCAACCTTATATTTAAGCTTCATTAAAGCTACTCACTCTATTCTATCTATATAAATGAGACGATCAAAAAAGACTAATGAAGACATACGAAGCAGCTTACTGTCATTCGTTCATTAAAGTATACATTTTTAGTGTTTCTAACTGTTACCTGTAGCTATTTTAATTGTTGTTCCAACTACTGCACAAACCACTTCACCAACCACAAGGCTGCTCCCCCATAAGAATTCATGTTTGATCTTTGCGCCGAGCACGGAACGGAGGCAAGGAAATAAGGGGAAAGGACTCCTTATAGTGTTAGTGATTTTCTAACACGGGTTCAATGAAGAGTGATTTTTGCGAAGCAAAATATCTTACCGCTTTGGAGGGGCGGGAATCTACATTTCATCCTAATCCAGTAGATTCCCGCGGCTCCACCCGAGTCCGTCCCCTTATTTCTTGCCGGAGTGGTACAAGCAACCCAGCACAACACAAATACTTAAATAAAAGGATGACCCACCCATGAGAATATTAATCGTAGAAGACGAGCTGCATCTAGCCGAAGCGCTCATGCAGATCCTCAAAAAGCATAACTACTCCGTCGATGCTGTCCACGATGGACGAACCGGACTCGACTATGCCCAGAGCGGCATTTATGATCTGCTGCTGCTCGATATTATGATGCCCGAAATGGACGGCATCACCGTCCTCAAAACACTGCGTAATCAAGGCAATTCCACACCAGTTATTCTGCTCACCGCCAAAGGCGATATTTCTGACAAAGTGACGGGCCTCGATTACGGCGCTGACGATTATATCGCCAAGCCCTTTTCCTCGGAGGAGCTCATGGCACGCATTCGCGCCGCTCTACGTCGTAAGGGCGATGTACCAGCGGATGATTCGCTCCGTTATGGCGATCTGGAGCTGAATATGGCGAATCTAAAGCTTGTCGTAGGTGGCAAGGATATGAAGCTGAACCTGAAGGAAGCGGAGCTGCTGGAGCTGCTGCTTGTGCGCAAGCAGTCGATCACCTCCAAGGAGCAAATCATCGAGAAGCTATGGGGCTTTGATTCGGAAGCCGAGCACAACAATGTGGAGGTATATGTCTCCTTTCTACGTAAAAAGCTTAATTTTCTCCAATCGACTACACGCATCCAAACGATTCGCAATGTCGGGTATGTGCTTGAGGTGAATACGTAATGTTCAGACAGCTACGTAACCGATTTTTGATTCTGAATCTGGCGACGATCTCGATTATGATGCTCGTCGCCTTCGCTACCATTTATTTCATCACCTATCGGGATGTGCAGAATGACATTCAGCAGGATCTTGGACGCATCTCTGAATCGTATCTGCACCCTAATGACCGCCCCCGTCCAGACATGCGCGACAATACTGGCACTGGCACTGGCACTGGCACTGGCACTGGCACTGGCACTGGCACTGGCACTGGCACTGGCACTGGCACTGGCACTGGCACTGGCACTGGCACTGGCACTGGCACTGGCACTGGCACGAATAACGGTACTTCCACAACAGACAGTAATGCAAGCAATAATTCTGAAGCCTCCAGCAGTCAGCAGCCTACAAGCAATTCCAATTCAACACCAGTCAACAACGGCGATGGGATGCGTCCTGAACGGCTCGTTGCCTTTACGATGCAGACCGACACACAGGGCAAGGAGATTAATCGCAGCTCACAGGTCGAGCTGGATAGCGAGGTGTACAGCAATGCGTTAGCGCAGGCACTCCAGCGCAGTAATGATCATGGACAATTCAGCCTGGATGGTAGTGACTGGGCCTATATGCGCTTACAGCTCAATGATGGCTATTTGTATACCTTTTTAGATGTGACAGCACGGCAGGAGATTTTGACGAATCTGATCTATAGCTTCGCCGCGGTCGGCTTTGTTATGCTGGTGCTATTATTCTTCACCAGTCGCTATTTTGCCAATCGTTCGATTCAGCCAGTACAGGAAGCGTTCGACAAGCAAAAGCAATTTATCGCGGACGCCTCACACGAGCTGAAAACACCGCTCGCTGTCATCAACACGAACACCGATGTACTGCTAGCCAACCCGGATGATACGATTCGCCAGCAAGCCAAATGGCTTCATTATATCAAAGGGGAAACCGAGCGCATGGCACGTCTGACCGGAGACCTGCTCTATCTCACCGAAATGGAGCAGGCGCGCACGACTGTTGTCCATATTCCCTTCGATCTGAGCGAAACGGTAGAAACGATTATTTTAACGATGGAAGCTGTGATTTTCGAGAAAAATCTATCGTTACACTACGATATCACGCCACAGCTGATGGTCGAAGGCAGCAGGCAGCAGATGTATCAGGTGACGATGATTCTGCTCGACAATGCGATCAAATATTGTAATCCGGGCGGTAGCATTACGGTGAAGCTACATCGCCAGGGTAACCAGACCGTGCTGGCTGTGACCAATACAGGCGATGGCATTGCATCTGAGCATCTAACACGCATCTTTGACCGCTTTTACCGTACCGATACGTCACGCGCTCGGCAGCTCGGTGGGCATGGACTGGGTCTGGCGATTGCAAAGTCGATTGTAGAGCAGCATCGCGGACGAATTGAAGCGACAAGTACAGTCGGTGAATCGACGACCTTCACTGTATATCTGTCCTGATGGAGATAGCGTAGACGTGTGATTTTAGGGTATATAACTTTAAGATACGGTACAAAATGATTCTTCATAACAACTCGTGTGTGCATATGACTAGCACCAGGCGCAGTGAACGGCCTGACTTCGGAAACAGAGCTTCTCAGCAATATTGCTTCTCACTGCGTCTCTATATTCAGGCTATACACGTTCAAGCGATAGTATCCAATCCATTATAGAAAGGAACATGGTCTGTGAAGCGAGCTATGATTATTATCAATCCGTCCTCTGGCAAGGAGCAGGCGCAGGAATACGTCGATAAAATTGAGCAATTGCTGCGTGATGAGGCCGATTACGATGTCGTCATCAATGAAACCGCCAAAGAACTCGATGCTACCAAATACTGTGCTTCTGCCTGCGCAGATTGCTTCGATCTGGTGATCTCTGTTGGTGGAGACGGCACCTTGCACGAAACGATCAATGGACTGCTGGATCAGGAGCATCGTCCACTGCTCGGTATCATTCCACTCGGAACCGTCAATGACTTTGCGCGGGCGCTACAGATTCCGCTCAATACCGACGAAGCGATTCAGACGCTCTTGTCCCCTAAGCGGCGCAAGGTCGATATGGGACGGCTCAATGACCAGCTATTCGCCAATGTCGTTGCCGCAGGCTCGCTTGCCGAATCATTATCCTCAGTCAGCTCGGAGGATAAATCCAAGCTTGGCGCATTCGCTTATTTCCGTGAAGGGGTCAAAGAGCTGTTTGGCGGCTCCGCATCCCCGCTCACCATCGAGTACGATGGACAGACCTGGTCGGGCGAGTCTCCATTATTTCTCGCTACGCTGACCAATTCGGTCGGCGGCTTCGAGCAGATCGCACCGGATGCAGAGGTGGATGATGGGCTATTGCATGGCTTTATCATTCATAATCTGAATTTACTGAATTCGCTTGCTGTCGGTACATCGCTACTGCTCGGTCAACTCAAGGAGCATCATGAGGTTACGTATTTTACCGCACGCCAGATTGCCGTACGCTCAGATGAACCGGTGCGGACGAATGTAGATGGCGAGGAAGGGCCTGCGCTACCGATTGAAATGCATATTTTACCGGAATATGTAGAGGTGATTGTGCCGGAAGATACGAAATAATACAGGAAGAAATAAAAAATGGGGGAGTTCCTCCATTTTTTATTTTTATATATCCAATACATCATTAGCTTGTACGCCTACTATACCCGTATGAACATTTTGCCTACAGCACGCCCTCCTATGGAAATAGACCTCTTTCCCCAATACAGATCACACCGCAACTTCATATGCTAACCGCTCAGGCACATTCGAGTATTATTTTGTAGATGTTCATGGACAAAGAGAGGACATTCAGAATATTCCAGAGATCATACATAATCTTCACACCCAATCAGAAACCGACAACGGACAAGCTTTGCCTGAAATGATTGAATTTGAGGTGGGTATCGAAACTTCGGTTCCAAGCTCATAACGCAAGCCTAATGCTCCAAGTCTATCCATCCGTTACTTCTTCAAGCTTCATTTTATTGAATTTCATTCTCGCAAAATACATGCCTGATTTTCGGCGATGTCTGCTGTCGTTAGCGCTATAATAAACCTATAGACAATAACGTGCAGAAAGGACGTGTGCGGATGATTACATTGGATCGCAAACAGGAATATTACGAGGCATTAGTGTCCAAAAATACAGAGTACGAGGGTTTATTTTATGTCGGTGTCAAAACGACAGGCATCTTCTGTCGCCCCACCTGCCCGGCGCGCAAGCCAAAGTTTGAGAATTGTGAGTTTTATGAAACGGCGCAGCAGGCATTGCTCGCCTCCTTTCGCCCCTGTCAGCGCTGCCGTCCGTTATCTCATCCCAACCATGTATCCGCAGTCATCCGCACACTCGTAGAAGCGGTTGAGCGCAACCCCGAAAAGCGCTGGAAAACGCAGGACTTTCGCGAGCTGGCAATCGACGAATCCACCGCAAGGCGTCAATTTAAAAAGCGCTTTGGGATGACTTTTGTGGAATATGCACGCGCACGCCGCATGGGCATTGCACTCAAAAATATCCGTTCCGGTCGCAGTATCATCGATAGCCAGCTCGATACCGGCTATGAGTCCAGCAGTGGCTTCCGCGATGCGTTCGCTCGTATTATGGGCACAGCACCAACGCGTCTGGACGGCGAGCATGTGCTCAAGGCGACCTGGCTGGATACACCGCTGGGGCCAATGCTGGCGATTGCAGATGAGCAGTCACTGGTGCTACTGGAGTTCGTTGATCGGCGTGGATTGGAACGCGAGGTAGAGCGCCTGCGGATACGCGAAAAGGCAGCAATTATCCCCGGACGTACGAGTCCGATTGACGAGATTGAAGCGGAGCTGGAGCAATATTTTGCCGGCACCTTAACGAAGTTCCAGACACCGATTCGGATGATCGGATCACCATTTCAGCAAAGTGTATGGAATGCGCTCATGCAGATTCCATCCGGTGAGACGCGTTCGTATCAGCAAATTGCCATCTCACTCGGACGTCCTACCGCTTCGCGTGCCGTAGCCCGAGCGAACGGCTCAAATCAGCTCGCGGTCATTATTCCATGTCATCGGGTGATCAC
Source organism: Paenibacillus hunanensis (assembly GCF_014645615.1). Lineage (GTDB taxonomy): Bacteria > Bacillota > Bacilli > Paenibacillales > Paenibacillaceae > Saccharibacillus > Saccharibacillus hunanensis. The sequence goes on from NZ_BMMB01000005.1 coordinate 487,102, forward strand.
TTCGGGTGGAGAGCTGGGCGGCTATGCCGGTGGATTAACGCGTAAGGATTGGCTGCTCAAGCATGAGTATGCACATCGGGAGCAGGTGGGGACGGAGCAGGAGAGTAGTTGAACAATGACTATGCAAGATTGTATTCAGGTATACACACTCGTATAACAATAGACCTTATCATTCCAGTAACGAGGACGATGATATCATGTCAATATATTGGAGAGAAATCCCACCCATCGAGGGCGAAGATGCCCGAAGACTTATGGAGCGTATTCAGAAAAACAATGAGAAGAGAAACATGAAGCTAGCAGCAATCATGAAGCAGCTTCATGTCCATTTAGACAGAGATATGAACTTAAATCCATCACGAAAAAGGCTATGATCGACATAGCCTTTTTTCTTGTGTCATTCTTCAGCACCCTACTCCACTTCCCGCTCCGGCTCATAATCTCGTAATCTACCCTCATACACAATCCGCAGCCGATCACTCGTACGCAGATCATTCGGCGTGACTAGCGCAGGTAGCTTATTCCACAGCTTAATCCCCGAACGATGAAGAATCTCTGCCACAAACTGCGAGCAAAAGTACGAATTGCTAAACTCCACCGGCTCCTGCAAAGCGACGCCGATCACACCAAGCAGATTATAACCGTACTTCGGGCTACTGCGGATGAAAATATTCAGCACACGCTTCATCTTCTCTACTTCGCGTGGCGTTACCTTGAGCTCGTAGATCACACAGGTTGTATTGGGATATTTGCTATATGTACCGGTCTGGATATTTTCCTTCACAAAACCGCCGTTCAGCGGGTTACTCGGATGCTTGCGCCCGAAGCTATACAGCTCCTGTAGCTCGCGATCAAAGGAGATGGAAGCATGATTATACGGTGCTTTTGTATAGAGCTGGATCATGCGCGTGAATAGCGTTCCGGTGTTGGTCAGCAAAATAAAAACCGACTGTTCTTCGTTCATGCTGCAATTCCCCTCTTATCAAGTTAACGTTATTCCTTCATAATAACATAGGAGTACCTGTCTGCTCAGTCATCATTTGACAGACAATCGCGCATGTTGAGGATAGGATGGTGAGGCGGTATGAGCGGTTCAGCGTTTACGCTCATTTTGATTTTTGCAGCAATGCTTGTTATTCAGCTCGTATACATAGTGATTGGGAAGCTCCAGCCGGATAAAGATTATCGTGTGATCGGGGCGCGAATCAAGACATGGTGGGGAATGTTTTTCATTTTCTGTCTGGCGACATTGTTTAACCAGATCGTCTCGTTACTGTCGCTGATGGTGCTTACGTTTTTTGCATTAAAGGAATATTACTCGATGATTCGCACACGGAAGGCAGATCGGCGGCTATTTCTATGGTCGTATCTGGCGATACCGCTGCAATTTTACTGGATCTATATTGGCTGGTATGGCATGTTTATCGTATTTATCCCGATCTATGTATTCCTGCTGCTGCCTTTGCCGCGCCTGATTAACAAGGGCACCGGTGGCTTCCTGCGCAGTGTCAGCTCCACCCAGTGGGGCTTGATGCTAATGGTATTCGGGCTTAGTCATCTGGCGTACTTTCCATTTGCCACGCCTCAATATGGCGGCGGGCTGGTGCTATTTCTCGTTGTACTCACTCAGCTTAATGATGTGGTGCATTATGTAGCATCGATGTACATCGGTAAACGGCGTATCGTTCCCACCTCGAATCCGCATATTACATGGGAAGGCTTTGCCTGTGCCTTTGTCGCAACGATACTTGCTTCGTATTTTATCCATCCTTATCTGACGCCGTTTGGCTGGGAGTTTGCGCTGATTATCGGGGCATTGATTAGCCTGGCCGGATTTTTTGGCAGTCTCACGCTGTCGGTACTCAAGCGTGATCTGCTAATTGGAGATAGCGACCGCGCCGAAGCGCTCAAGGAAAGTTATCTGAGCCGGGTCGACAGTCTGACCTATACGGCACCGGTATTTTTCCATGTGGTACGTTATTTCTTTGATTTTATGTAAAATGAACGGTCTCTCTATGCGTGGTCTTATTCACAACTCGAATTCATAGGAGGTGTAAGGCAGTGTACGCAAACGGCATAGGTGAGTTACAGCCCCAACTCTGGGAGGGACTACGGGATAAGCTCCTGCTCGTTCTACTTCTCCAGGAGCTTGCGTACATGCCAACGTATTATGCATATCGAATGGTCGAATTTAATTATTTCTCTTGTTTCTATTGTCGGAGTAATCGCACTCTTGATTTTGGGCACCGCCCTATCTGTGCGAGCGTATCGCAATCGTAATCAGCGTCGGTAACTCGTTGTATGGGGTTGTCTTGTATAGGGTTGTCTTGTATAGGATTGTAATGTAGAGCATTATCATCTGCCTGTATTCAAGATTCAAGATCCATGATGTATATCGTTACACATAGCGAAGCACAGGTTATATATCTGCGTTGACCACTATACATGGATTGGCAAACTACCATAATACTAAAATGCTATGAAAATAATAAAATGCTACGAACGCTAAAATAGCCACCATTGCCGCATAAAGGCACTGGTGGCTATTATGTTATGGATCATCACGCATATCAATTGATGTCCAACGCACTTTTTTATTTGGCAAAGATTTTTTATTTCGCAAAAACGTCCTTCAATTGATCCGCCATCAGCTCCCACGCTTCCAGTGAATTTTCAGCCGTGCCGTTATGTGTAAAGCCATGCGCCTCACCCGGGTAATCACGATACACAACCGGTACACCTGCTGCTTCCAGACGCTGCGCATACTTCGCTGCTTCGGCAGCCAGCGAATCCTTCCCTGCGGTAATCACAAGTGCAGGTGGCAGTCCTTGTAATGCTTCATCGGATGCCCATACTGGCGAAGCAAGTCGGTCGCGCGCATCCTCTGCATTATCGATATACATCGCATTAAACGTACGTGCCATATCAGCAGGAATCGCCTCAGCAAAATCCGGCTTATCGCCCGGATCGGTTGCCAGATCAAGCGGTGGGTAATCCAGAATCTGATAACGAATCGGCAAAGCATCGCCACGCTCATGATTCAAAATGCACACCGCTGCGGATAGATTACCACCTGCACTATGCCCACCAATCGCCATACGCTCTGGATCGATATTCAATTCCTTCGCATGCTCATGAATCCATGTGGCAATCTCATAGCATTGATGCACAGGTGCCGGGAACTTATACTCCGGTGCCAGCACATAATCGACATTCACCACAACACAGCCCGTCCGTTCCGCAATAAATGCACACCACGGATCATCCATTTCCGGTTGCCCCATAATAAAGCCGCCGCCATGCAGATTGATAAATACCGGTAGCGCGCCCTCTACATTCAGCGGACGATACACATTCGCACGCGCTTCTACTAATGAAGTAGGGATGCGAATCTCCTCGCGCTGTGCTTCCGGGGTGCGAGGCGGAGCCAGCACAGAACCATCAACCTGCGCGAAGCTCTGCTCTCTGATCTGACGTGCCATTTCGATTTGTTGCTGCTGATTCATGTGTATCACTCCGTTTCGTATTATTTGAACATCATCATTCACATCGGTTAACGGGTTAGCACAAGCCAGGGGCAATCTACGATAGAGGGTCTGCATCATAAGCAGCATAGGCGGCCTGTCACATCGTATGTACAGCATCAATCCTGATACTGTCACTGGCTTTATGATCGCATGATAAGCATGTCAGACACGTCACTATACTATGTTTGCAGAATCAATCGTTGTGATCCACCCTACTTTTACTATATTCCCATTTTACGTACGATTCAAACTTTGCTTTCATAAAGATAGTATGTACAATGGATGAACTCATTCGCTCCCAAACGATCCAACTGCTTCTCCTGTAAACGCCACCATTCACTTTGCTTATAACCAGACGCTATAGCCAGCACACTTTTATTCGTCTTCAAGACGCTCGCAAGCCCTTTTCTATACTAACGACTGCCATTTTCGGAAATTCCCGTTATAATCAAAACATCCTATGACTAGATAAGGAGCTGATTTCACTGGATATTTGGACGATCCTATCCTTTCTCGGTGCGGCTGTCCTGCTCACCGTCATCCCGGGGCCAGACAATATGTTCGTGCTCGCTCAGAGCATCGCACAGGGCAAACGAGCCGGCATCGCCACCACACTCGGTCTATGCACCGGGCTGCTTGTACATATTACAGCCGCCACACTTGGGGTGTCTGCTGTGATCTATCAATCGGCACTCGCCTTTCATATCGTAAAATACGCCGGAGCCGCCTATCTGCTGTATCTGGCATGGCAATCCTTTCGCGCTCCCCATAGCGAAGCCTGGAGCGGCACGGGTGAGCAGCCGCATTATCGACTCACTGCGCTGTATCGCCGTGGCATCTTAATGAATGTGCTTAATCCTAAAGTATCGCTGTTCTTTCTCGCGCTACTGCCGCCATTTATCCATCGCGAAGCTGGACATGTTCCGCTGCAAATGCTGCTGCTTGGCGTGATTTTCCTCGTTCAAGCATTATTGTTATTCATTCTGATCAGCCTATTTGCCGATCGGGTGCGTGTGTGGCTCCTGCGTAGCCCGCGTATTTCACGCCATATCAACTGGATTCAAGGCACCATCTTTGCAGCGATCGGGCTGAAGGTGGCATTTAGTAATCGCTAGGTCAGTCCTTCGTTATTCTTTCTATAAAAGCTCGCTGTCGTACGCTACAGAGCATACGTATACAGCGAGCTTTTTTAATATTCAACTCTTGAGCTTTTCGATATTCATTCCGTTGCATAGAAATGCTGCTCCACGATCATTCATCCTCTCCTCGCCTGTTATAGGAAAAAGATATACCTATACCCTACTCCCGAATATCCTGTAAGGTGGTAAACTAATATCCAGGCTTACGTAAGTCCGTAATTGTAGCGGATTTAAAGCAAATTGGGAATATATGCATATATATAAATGAAATACTAATTTTACTTATATACAATATGCCGTTTATGTCGCTATACAAAACGATCAAGCCGTTTTCAATTTATTCGCAATCTATATTTATACAAATAAAAATATGAATATTCAAATCAACAAAATATTCTCTATCATATCCCGAAGCAAAAAAGTCATTATTTTTATTTTAACAAAACCAATTGACATACTCGGATTTAGATTCTATATTAAATTCTAATATCGCTAATCACACTCGTTTAAAGCTTTAACGCAACCAAGTACAGGGGGAAAAGAAAATGAATATTCGTTTGAAATCCACAGCTTTGCTCGCTATCCTGCTGATCTTCACCGTCGTGCTGAGTGCTTGTGGCAATGGCTCCACAAATACCGCTGCCTCAGGCAGTGAAGCAAGCCAATCCGGCAATCCACTCGCAGGTAAAAATATTGCACTGATTATGCGTTTGAACAATGGTACCTTTTCCGCTCAATACGTAGACGGCGTGAAGAATCAGGTCGCGAAGTATGGCGGTACGGTTACCGTTATTGCAGCAGACAACGATTTGAGTAAAATGGCATCCTCACTCGATGCAGCCGTGAACCAGGGGCAATTCGACGGAATCCTGATCGACCACGGTGATGCAGGCGCACTTACAGCTGGCGTACAAAAAGCCGTCCAAGCAGGTATTCCAGTAGTTGCATTCGACTCCGCACTGGATGGCGTGCAGGGCGTAACCAGCCTCGCACAAAACGATCAGAAGATGGCTGAAATGACACTGGAGCAGCTTGCTAAGGATGCAGGCGGCAAAGGAAATATCGTAAAAATCTGGGTGGCTGGCTTCCCGCCAATGGAATCCCGTCAAATCTCTTATAAAAAGTTCCAGGAAAAATATCCAAATATCAAGGAAGTTGCGGCATTTGGTACAGCGGATAACGCGCAGCTGGATGCACAGACCCAAATGGAAGCGATCCTCAAGCAATACCCGAACAAAGGGGATATCACCGCAGTCTGGGCAGCATGGGATGAATTTGCAAAAGGGGCATCCAACGCGATCAAGCAAGCGGGACGCGATGAGATCAAAGTATACGGTATCGATATGAGCGACGAGGATCTGACGATGATTCAGGATCCGAAAAGCCCTTGGATCGCTTCCGCTGCGGTTGATCCAACGACAATCGGACGCGTACAGGTTCGTTATCTGTATCAGAAATTCGCTGGCAACAAAACTGACGATAAAGTCGAGCTGGAGCCGGTATATGTAACACGCGAAGAACTGCCTAAGGACAAAAAAGTAACGACTGCTGACCTGAACCAGTATGTAAAAGGCTGGGGCGACAGCGATCAGGGCAACACAGATCAGCTGAAAGAGCTGGAAAAAGCCGTCGCTGCGGGCAAGTAAGCTGCATCAGGCACGACCAGTGGAAGCCGGTGTAAGTACAACATTGCCAATGAGCTGGCTTACCTGAACTCACCTGAATGTACCGTTTCACGCATCGGTAGAGATAGGGTTGAGCCCATAAAGTGTATGCCCAGCTCAATTCGGTTGAACACAAAAGCACGATAAAGGCTCCATTATAACAGAGACGACGCTGGGATGGAGATTCGAATCCAATACAGCGATCGTCTTCACCAATCCATGTCAGTACCGATCCACCTGTGCGGTTTATGCCCGTGCAGGTGGATACTTTGCTATCACAGGCAGCAATAGAAAGGAGCATCATCATGAGCAACTCCGCAGCGTCCACCCGTGGCAGTTTACAGATGACCGGTATTTTCAAATCGTTTGCCAATGTACCCGCGCTACAGGACGTGGCATTTCAGGTGAACAGCGGTGAGATTCATGCCTTGCTTGGTGCTAACGGCGCAGGCAAGAGTACGCTGATGAAAATATTATCCGGTGCCTATAGCGCTGATCAGGGCAGCATCACGATTGACGGACAGCCTGTCGTTATTGATTCGCCTGCCGCAGCTAAGCGTGCTGGTATCCAGTGCGTATATCAGGAGGTTGATACTTCGCTAATTCCCCAGCTATCGGTTGCGGAAAATATCGTGCTGCATCGTATTACCGCTTCTGGTGGTAGCCCTATTTTGAACTGGAAGTCACTCTACAGCGAAGCGGAGGACATACTCAAGCGACTCGGCTTTGCTATTGATGCGCGCAAGCAGGTGAGCGAATTATCACTAGCGGAAAAGCAGCTCGTGCTAATCGCTCGCGTGATGGCAGAGAAAGCACGATTTGTCATTTTAGATGAGCCTACAGCTCCACTCAGCATTGAGGAAGCAGAGCGACTATTTACGATTATGCAGGAGCTCAAAGCACAGGGAATTGGCGTTATTTTCATCTCCCATCGATTGCCGGAAATCTTCCGCGTATGTGATCGTATTACGGTCATGCGAGATGGTAAACGGGTGAGCACGCTGCCTACACCGGAGACGAATGCCAGTGAAGTCGTGCATTCGATGCTTGGACGTGCATTTGAGGAGGAGTATCCGAAGGTATTTGCCGAGATCGGTGAGCCACTGCTTACCGTGAGTCATCTGGCGGCTGGACGGCATGTGCAGGATGTGAGTCTTGAAGTGTGCAGTGGTGAGATTGTCGCCGTTGTCGGTCTGGTCGGTGCCGGTAAAACCGAGCTGTCCAAGCTATTATTCGGTGCCGAAGCAGCCGAGCGCGGCACGATTGAGCTGAACGGCAAACGCGTTCGTGCACGCACACCACAGCAGGCGATCAAGGCAGGCATCGTGCTTGTACCAGAGGAACGACGCAAGGAAGGCATTCTCGTTAAGGAATCCGTCCTGCATAACCTCAGCCTACCGATGCTGCAAAAGATCACCTCACTCGGCATCATCTCTGGACGCTCCGAGCGCAAGCATGGCGATGGGCTGATCGGCGCACTTGGAATCAAGACCGCCTCGGATCGACAGCTCACGGGCTATCTGAGCGGCGGCAATCAGCAAAAGGTCGCCATCGGTAAATGGATGGAAACGAACGCCGATCTCTATATTTTGGATGAACCGACCAAAGGGGTCGATATTGGAGCCAAACGCGATATTTTCAAGGTGATCGGCGGCTTGGCTCAGCAGGGTAAGGGCATTTTGTATCTGACCTGCGAATTTGAAGAAGCGCTTGGACTGGCTGATCGTATCCTTGTCATGTGTGACGGACGGATCATCAAGTCATTCGCTTATGGCGCAGCTTCGCATCAGGATTTGTTATATTACGCCAGCGCAGGCCGGGAGGAACTTGTATGAAACACCAGCTAGCCCAATTCTCATATCGCTACGGAGCGCTGATCTTTATCGGTCTGGTGCTGATCTTCTTCTCCGTGTATAACACGCATTTTCTAACGTACAACAATATTACTGACATTTTGCGTTCGATCTCGATCGTAACCTTTGTGGCGATCGGCATCACGATCTCGCTTACCGTTGACGGCTTCGACCTGTCCGCAGGCTCCACTGTCTCGCTGACCACCGTCGTATCCGCTGCCATGATGGTCTGGTATCAAATGCCACTGATCGTCGTGATCATCGTACCGATCATTCTCGGTATTCTTGTCGGCTTACTGAACTCCTTATTAATCGTCAAAATCCGGATCCCCGATCTGCTCGCCACACTGGCAGTCATGTACATCATTAGCGGTATTCATCGTACGTATACTAAAGGCTATGCGATCTACAACAACATGCAATTTCAGGATGGCACCAAGGCACCGGGTACCATGCTGGATTCGTTCCTGTGGATCGGTCAGGGTCGCCTGCTGGGCATTCCATTTCCAGTCATCCTGATGATTCTCGCCGTGATCGGTATGCACCTGTTCTTCAAATACACACGCGGCGGTCGCCAGATGATCATGACCGGTAGCAACGAGGAAGCCGCCCGCCTGTCCGGTCTGCGTGTTAACCGTATCCGTACACTCGCATACGTCGCATCCGGCATCTTCGCAGCGATCGGTGGTATCCTATTCGCCGCACGCGTCGGCTCCGGTCAAGTCGACGCTGGCTCATCCATGCAAATGGACGCACTCGCAGCCGTATTCGTCGGCTACTCCGTCTTCGGCGCAGGCCGCCCCAACGTAATCGGCACCTTCTTCGGCGCCGTCCTGATGGGCATCCTCGTCAACGGCATGACCATGCTGAACGTCCAATACTACGCTACAGACATCATCAAAGGCGCAGTTCTCGTCCTAGCACTAGCCGTAACATTCGTACATCGTGCCCGGCAAAAGGTCTGAGGTTAGAATCTACATTCATTTACTGTCAGCATCCTGCTCTACCACTAACAAACTAGCATTTCGATCATGAAAGAAAGATCATACAACCACTAAAAGTAAATCCTAAGTTCCTGATTTTTATAAAGGTTTTAACTGCTACAACACACCCCAGGGAAAAAGCTTGCCAGTCTTTTAAACGCAACTGTTACTGCCGCTCCAAGCACAGAACGAAGGCAAGGAAATAAGGGAAAAGGACTCCTTACAGTGTTAGTGATTTCCTAACACGGGGTTCAATGGAAAAGTGATTTTTGCGAAGCAAAATATCTTACAGCTTTGGAGGGGCGGGAATCTACATTCCTTCCTAATCCAGTAGATTCCCGCGGCTCCACCCGAGTCCGTTCCCTTATTCCTTGCCGGAGTGGTGTCCCTATCAACAACAACAGCCCACGTCCAAACCCACTGGCAAGTTTTTCCCAACCCAAGGAGGAAATTATGAGTACATCCCCCAAAGCCACCTACGAGCCGCTAAACGAACAAACCGCAATTCAGCTAGCCGTGAAGCTGAACGTGTTTGAAGCTGCCACTGGACTGAGCTGTCGCGAGATTGGAGACGGTAATCTCAATCTCGTCTTCCATATTACGGAGTCCGCTACTGGACGCGGCATCATTATCAAGCAGGCGCTGCCATATGTACGCGTCATCGGTGAGAGCTGGCCGCTGACACTGGAGCGAGCACGTATGGAGAGCGAAGCACTGCAAATTTTCGCTCGTTATGCACCGCAGTATGTGCCCGTTGTCCACCATACAGATGAGCAATACGCCATCACCGTAATGGAAGACCTGTCCCGCTTGAAAATCGTACGCACCGGCTTTGCCGAAGGCGAAGTGTATCCGCTGCTATCCACGCATATCGGAGAGTATCTGGCGCGGACGCTGTATGGCACGTCCGATTTTGCACTCGGTGCAGATGCGCGGCGTGAGCTGGCACTACAATTTCATAATCCAGAGCTGTGCAAAATTACTGAAAACTTTGTGTTCACGTATCCGCTAATCGATGATGAGAGCAATGCGGTCGAACCCGGCTTAACCGAGCTGGCTCAAGAGCTGTGGAGTGACCAGAAGTTGTTATTGGAAGGTGCGAAGCTGAAGCAGCATTTTATGACCTCTGCGGAAGCGTTACTGCACGGTGATCTGCATACAGGTAGTATTTTTGCGAGCGATGAGGAGACGAAGGTGATCGATCCCGAATTCGCATTTTATGGGCCGATCGGGTACGATATCGGGCTGTTTATCGCGAATACACTGCTGTCTGCGCTGGCGCGTCAGGATGATACACGCGAGCAGCTGCTGCACCATGTGACGAATGTATGGAATGTGTTCCAGACGCGTTATACCGAGCTGTGGCAGACGGATAATCAGGAGCATTTTGCCGCGGTGCCAGGGTATCTGGATTATCAGCTACAGCATATTTTGGAGGATACGGTCGGTTATGCAGGTAGCGAGATGATGCGTCGGGTAGTCGGTCTGGCACACGCGAAGGATATCGAAGCGATTCAGGACGATGCCAAACGTCTGCATATCAAGTCGAGTGCAGCACGTCTGGCACGTGATTTTATCGTGAATCGCAGTCGTTATCAAAGTGCAGAACAGATTGTACAGGCATTGCAGCAGGCGGATCAGGGTGTGGAGATTGGTATTTGATCTGTCATTTTCAGCATATAGTTCGTGTCCACACATAGATAGAGGTCTGGCTATTCATGAAATGATGAGCTATTGGAGAGCAACTTATAGATAAGCATCACTGAACGAGACGAATGACTTGTAGTCCTTCCATTCCTTAACCTTTGCTTCCTTCAACATAGTTGTATATACTAGGTGGAAAATATTACAATTTATGAATTGAAGGTGCTAGACGTTATGACGAATCGATCTAAAGTGCTTATTCCCCTCGCGCTGCTATTGATCTGGGCGATTCTGATTGCCTTATTTGGTTTTCTGTCGCACTTCTCGCTAGCCGGTGCTGTTCTGTTTATCCAGGGATTCGCTTTTTATGTGTATGAAAATGTCAAAGGCTCACATGAGCAACGTAGTAGGCGGCTGGCTAGTATCGTAGGGATGGTATGCTCAGCTCTTAATATGATGAATGCCTTCTATCTGGAATCTTCAAGCATCGCTTTGAAAGCACTCACCATTTTATTTTGCCTGGCGTGTGTGTATGTGTTTGTCGGTATGGCTAAACGTACTAGCAAATCTACATCTACAGTACATTGAGAAGTCTTCTGTATGCGTACAGGAGGCTTTTTCTTTTTTATATCCATGCTCAGCAGTTACATATAAAGCTGTACGTCTTTGGCATTTTTTGATCATTGTGTAAGATATGCTATGTTGAAGTGTATAGAATATTAGCTCACTTCAAGAAAGGAGTGTACACAATCCGATGACGTATTATGTTCTGGAATTCCAATATCCGCGTAAAGGATTCATTTCAGGTGGTGTTACCTTTACACCAGAGCTGGATACATATTACGATCCGCTCCAAATGGAGATATCTTCTGAAACAACAGCCGAGGTCATTCTCGATTCCAGCGTACGCAAAATGGATGTTGACCTGTTCTACACCGGTACACGCGCACTCATCGTTTCCGATGCGTTAAAGCTACTATTAGAGGAATCGAATGTGAAGGCGCAATTCATACCCGCGCAGGTGCACTACTATAATAACGTACCTGTAGCTGGAATGTACTGGGTTGCTCATCGCTTGCAGCAGCTGGATGTCGTCGACTACGAGCATTCTACCTATGCAGGTAAGGCGCTGGTACTGCGCTCGATTGAGACTCCACCACGCCGCATAGCGAAAGGCTTTCAGCAGATCGTGCTGGATGAGTTCAGGATAGAAGGACAGGAATTTTTCACATTGGAGTATACCTATATTTCGAATCCGATTATTTCTGAGACACTATATCAGGAATGTAAAAAGCAGCAATTGAAGCTTCATGCCACACCTGTCGGCGACTTTAAGCCTTAATATCGTTTGATTTGGTCATATGCATGTTGGTAGAAACGAATTATGGGGATAACATACATATTGCGAATTACGAAGCGTAAGCTTATTCGTCCTGCATAATTCGATCTCGCATCTTCTATATCGCCCAATCCTAATTTCCTACTATTCAACCCATACTGGATATGAAACCAAAAAAACGAAGCAATCCGCAATGGATTAGCTTCGTTTTTGGCTAGATACTCAGTAGTTATTTGGAACACAGTTGCTGTATTTCAGGTTCAGGCTCAGTAGGCACCGAATCTTGTACGATGTTTACCTTGAACATGATCTCTATATTGTATTCCTCATACCGATCCTGCTCGTAGCCTTGCTCCGCGCCTCTTCTATTCCACTCACATCCCATGCCCATTCGCCTGAATAAAGAACTGCGACTGAATATAGTTGTACGTAATACGCGAGAAGTCGAACGGCTGTCCATTCGCCAGATGGAAGATCGTCTCCACATCGAGCTTCGGATCACCCTTATGCAAACCGAGATGACCTGCCTCTTCCTCCTCCAGCTTGCCCACATGCAGATACGAATCGGAAAAGCCGATCTTCAAGCCCAGTCCCTCACGAATATAATCAAAGATCGAGTCCGATACGATCTCGTTATTCAAATACGTCACGATCGCTTTGTTGTAGTACGATTCCTCCACACAGAGCGTTTGCTCATAGATATAGCGGACGCGTTTTACATAGTACACATCCTGCTCCATGCTGATGTTCAGATTCGTAGCAGCCTCACGTGTTGGCTTGCGCACGGATAGCTCCAGCACCTGCGAGGTGATCGGGAAATGATCCAGATCACGGGTGAAGCCTTGATTTTTCAGCAGACTAATATAGCCTTTGCGACCATGACGACGAACGAATATCCCGCTACCGCGCACCTGGAAAATAACGCCTCGTTCCTCCAGTAGCTCCAGCGATTTGATAATCGTACTTTTACTAACGCCGAATTGCACCATTAACTCGTCCAATACAGGCAGCTTATCGCCCTGTTGCAGCGCATGCTCCTGGATGTATTTTTCAATTTCTGCGGCAATATGCTGATATTTTAACATGAGCATTCCTCTTTAGTTTCAATATAGTGGTGGTATGTAGCGATTCATTTATAGGCATAATCAAATTCCTTAAACGTTTCTTTAAGGATACTTTATCGCGATTGTACCATATTTCATTTAAAACCTCACTTTCAAATTGTGTGTTCAAAATTAAATAATTTGGTTATTGATAAATTATACCGTTATAATTATAATGTGAGTGTACCATATTGATAACGCTTTTTTTATACGAGCACGATGAAGGTCATAACAAGAAGCAATTGCATTGCAGCAACCTATCTTATTGTTCATACATGAAGGAGTGGTTCCATTGTCGGGAAAAGTTAGAGATTATCCAAAACTGGCACATGACATATTGGAAGCGGTCGGCGGCGAGCAAAATATCGCTGGCGCGACGCGCTGTGCAACCCGGCTACGGCTTGTACTAAAGCAAAATAGTGCGCAGGCAAAAGAAACCATTTCCGCCATGCCTGGTGTCATTACCGTTGTTGAAAATGGTGGGCAATTCCAGGTTGTCATTGGACAGCATGTTGGCGAAGTATACGACGAATTTGCCAAGCTAGTTCAGCTGGATGCCAGTGATGATGAGCCACAGCCGAAAGGTACAGTTTTGAACCGCATCATTGCAACTATGTCGGCGGTATTCGCGCCGTTTGTGTATATACTTGCAGCAGCCGGTATTATGCAGGGTCTGCTCATCATTGCGAACCTGCTATTCCCAAGCTTCGAGCAATCTGGCACCTATCAGGTGATTAGCTTTATCTCATGGTCACCGTTTACGTTCCTGCCGATCTTCATCGCCATTACGGCATCCAAGCATTTTAAAACGAATACGTATATCGCCGTCGCCTGCTGTGCGGCATTGGTCAGCCCAACGTGGGCAGAGATGGCGGCACAGATTGCAGACGGAGGAACCGTTAACTTTCTCGGCATCGCGCTGACAGAGACTACATATACCTCTTCTGTATTGCCTCCACTGTTTCTCGTCTGGATTCTGTCGTATCTGGAGCGCTTCCTGAACAAGCGCATTCATGAAGTGATTCGTCCGCTGTTCGTACCGTTGCTCTGTCTGCTCGTGATGGTGCCCCTGACGATCGTCCTGATCGGCCCGGTAACGACACTTGGTGCAAACGGCATTGCAAACGGATACAACTTCCTTGCTGAAAATGCGCCTGCATTAGCTGGTGCAATCATCGGCGGCTTCTGGCAGGTTATCGTCATCTTCGGCGTACACTGGGGTGTCACACCGATGGTGCTGGCGAACTTTGAGCAATATGGACGCGACTCCTTTCAGGCGTACCAGACGATCGCCGTCGTCGCACAGATTGGTGCGGTACTGGGTGTTATTTTGAAAACGAGAAATCAGGAAACGCGTAAAATCGGTATTTCGGCGGGTGTTACTGGATTATTCGGTATTACCGAGCCAGCGATCTACGGCGTAACCCTGCGCTTCAAAAAGCCAATGATCTTCGGCTGTATCTCCGGTGCAATCGGCGCGATTGTAGCGAGCTTCTTTAACCCGTATTACTTTGCGTATGCGGGTCTGCCGGGCCCACTGACTATCGTGAACAGCATCAACGCCGACTATCCGACGTCAGTATGGGGCATTCTGATCGGCTCCGCAATCGCGATCGTGCTGCCTGTGATCCTGATCCAGCTGTTCGGCTACGGCGTAGACGAAGCTAAAGCAAAACCATCCGCTGGCGATGTAAGTCTCGCCAACGAGCAAGGACAATCTGTAACAGGCACAGCAGCTGCACCAATGGCAAGTGCCAACGAAGCGATGAGCGCCATTAGCGCAACCGCAAATGCCGATACCGCGCACCGTCACGTACATGGAGACAGTCTACCCGATGAAGAAAGCATCAGCGCTCCACTCGTCGGCAAAATCGTCCCATTAACCGAAGTCCCAGACGAAGCATTCAGCTCTGGCGCCATGGGACAGGGAATCGCCATCGAGCCATCCGACAACAAGCTGTATGCCCCATTTGACGGCACCGTAGCCACCATTGCACCAACCGGCCACGCCATCGGACTCCGCTCCGACACCGGCGTCGAGCTGTTCGTGCACATCGGACTCGACACCGTCAAGCTCAAAGGCGCACCATTCCAGCTGAACGTAAAAGAAGGCGACACGATCAACAAGGGCGACCTGCTGCTCCAATTCGATAAAGCACTTATCCAGAGCAACGGTATGCCAACGATCACCCCTGTACTCGTAACTAATAGCTTCGATTACAAGCAGATCGTAGTCGGCAACCTGGAAAATGCAACCACTAACGCTGATATCATGACTGTGATTCGTTAATAACTACTGATTACCAAGCAAGTAACGAATTAATTTCCAAACGCTTAACGGCTGTGATAATGAACTTCGTTGAGCATTGAACAAGCCATATCAACCAGACCACTCACTACCCATTAGTAGTCTATCTCGAAAAACTTATGCTGACTTCTTACACAAGCACTTGACCTTAACTGCTGCCCTCCCCCAAAGAGTGAGGAACGCAGACGTATTCGCAACACGTTCATCATTCTGTTGTCACATATAGCACGGAGCGAAGGTAGGGAAATAAGGGGAAAGGACGACTTTGGAGGGGCGGGAATCTTCATTCCTTCCCCATTCCAAAAGATTCCCACGGCTCCACCCGAGTCCGTCCCCTTATTCCTTACCTGAGCGGTACCTCTTAAAAGCACAAAAGTAAAGAGACACACTATACCTATATTGGATCATACGGAGGAATTCATCATGAGCAAACTACCTGTAAACTTTCTGTGGGGCGGCGCACTCGCTGCCCATCAATTCGAAGGCGGCTGGAACGCTGGTGGCAAAGGCCCGAGCGTTGTAGACGTTATGACCGCTGGCGCCCACGGCGTGCCACGTCAGATTACCGACGAGATCGAACCCGACACCTTCTATCCCAACCACGAAGCGATCAACTTCTATCATCACTACAAGGAAGACATCGCTCTATTTGCCGAAATGGGACTGAAATGCCTGCGTACCTCCATCGGCTGGAGCCGCATTTTCCCACAGGGCGATGAGGAAGAGCCGAACGAAGCGGGACTGCAATTTTATGACGATGTATTTGACGAGCTACTCAAGCACGGCATCGAGCCAGTGATCACCCTCTCCCACTTTGAAATGCCACTGCATCTGGCACGTGAATATGGCGGCTTCCGGAGCCGTAAGGTGATCGAGCACTTTGTGAAATTTGCTGAGGTTTGCTTTACCCGTTATCGGAATAAAGTGAAATACTGGATGACCTTTAACGAAATCAACAATAAAATGGACGCTCATAACCCGATCTTCCTCTGGACGAACTCCGGTGTCATGGTCAAAGAAGGCGAAAATGCACGCGAGGTCATGTATCAGGCAGGACACCACGAGCTGCTAGCAAGCGCACTCGCCGTTGCTAAAGGGAAAGCGATCAATCCAGACTTCCAGATTGGCGCGATGGTATCCCATGTACCGATCTATCCGTATTCCTGTAATCCGAACGATGTGATGCTGGCAGAGGAAGCGATGCGCGAGCGCTATTTCTTCCCGGATGTGCATGTGCGCGGCTACTATCCGAGCTATGTATTGAAGGAATTCGAGCGTGAGGGCTATAACATCGTGTTCGAGCCGGGCGACGAGGAGATTTTGCGTAACGGTACGGTTGATTATCTCGGCTTTAGCTACTATATGTCGACGACGGTAAAAAGCGATGTCCATAACGATAATACAGGGGATGTTGTAAACGGCGGGCTGCCAAATAGCGTAGAGAATCCGTATATCCAATCGAGTGACTGGGGCTGGGCAATCGATCCGGTTGGACTGCGTTATACACTCAACCGTTTCTATGATCGCTATCAGATTCCATTGTTTATCGTGGAAAATGGCTTTGGCGCGATTGACCAGATGGAAGCGGACGGCTCCATCCACGATCCCGCACGCATCGAATATCTCAAATCTCACATCGAAGCACTGGAGCAAGCGGTGAATTATGACGGCGTCGATCTGATCGGCTATACGCCGTGGGGCATTATCGATATCGTGTCCTTCACAACAGGTGAGATGAAGAAGCGCTACGGTATGATCTATGTAGATCGTGATAACGAGGGGAATGGCTCGATGAAGCGGTATAAGAAGGATTCATTTGAGTGGTATAAGCAGGTCATTGCGACTCATGGCGAGCAGCTGGAGAGCAAGGATAAAAGCTATACCTACAAGTAAGCATTCCATCCACAATGATTTTAGATAATCAAAGAAAAGCCACTCGTCTACGGATGAGTGGCTTTTCTCTGTATCATCGTGCGCCCTATGCACAATGGTTTGATCAAACAAGCTTGAATATTAACATGGACGCTAATCGTTATTTCCCATCAGGCAATGCAATAATTATATTTTCATAAGCGCCCGAAAATTCGCCGGAGATACGAAATGTTTTATCATCATCGCTAGAATATCCCGCATCCAGAGCCGTTGTATTATAGTTTACGTTAAAGTAAACGATAGGATTTTCTATAACAAAATGCTGGAAGGCTGGCGAGAGCGTATCCTTTAGATCACCTGCAACCTGATCGAAGCTACCCGTTCCACCTTTGTTCGTAAATTGTCCGATTGCAATCGCCTTACCATTTTGAATATGTACAATCGTAGAAGTATAGCCATCCTCATATATGTACTCATCTGTTTTACCTGCTAAAAACATATAACTTTCTACCATAAAATCAGTTTCCTTCACATGAAGAAGCTTAAAGCTCGCTTGAATCGGCAAGGAAATCGCCGCTTGTCTTGCTTTTTGTAGATCCTTGCTTGCCAGCTCGGTCGAACCGGAGAAGCTCTTGCTCGTTACAAATACGATTTTACGAATAGTTTCAAACTGCACATTAGAATCGAAGGCTTCCGTCACAAAACGAATCGGCAGATAGACACGCTCCTGCTTCATCTGAGCCGGAACATCTAACGTGATCGGCTTGTCATCCTTATAGGCGATCGTGCTGTTCAGTGTCACCTTCACTTTGCTTTGAGACGCATTCGAGATCGTTACCGTTTGGGTAGCACCATCCCATACATACGTAAGTCCCAGCGTCGATAAGGAGCGAATCGGAATAAGCACGCGATGATCCACTTCTTCTGGTGTCGTGCCTGTCTGGATAAACTTCCCGTTCACATTGATCAGAATCGGTCGAAACATCGCTGTTGATGCAGCCTCTGTCCTATTGGAATGACTGCATACTAGCGTTACGATTAGACCTAGTGTAACAAGCATGAGTAGTAGTTTTTGCATATTGGTCTGTTCCTCCTACGTATTATGTATTGATCTTGCTCGTTGCATAGACGCATGTAAAAACAGCAGACTCGCCGCTATGCCAACGAATCTGCTGTTCTAAATTCGCTATGACGTTTTTCTTTTTCTGCACCAATGGGTACGCAGTACAGACGCTTACTTCTTCACCCGCGCCAAATGCGCCTCCAGTCGATCCCATGTCTGCGTAATGCCCTCAGCCATGCCCATCTCCATCACCTGCTTGAGCGATTCCTCGGAATCAAAATAAGCGCGGCTGATCAGTCTCGTTTTACCGCCCTCGTGATTGTGGAACACCGTTTGAATACGGCTGCTCGGCATCTCCTCCGACACACTACCGCTCGCATCAGAGAAATAGTCCGTGTATACGATCTGGCTTGGCTTTTCGATCAGATCATATACCGCCTTGCCCCATGATTCCTGTCCGTAAAAGTCACCCTGATTCTTATCCATGCACGTCATACAGTAATGCCACTCTCCGCCCGGGCGAAAATCGATATTGCACACGGTAAGCTCCCAGCCATGCGGTCCCCACCATTCACGAAGATGCGCTGCTTCAGAAAATGCTTTGAATACGAGCTCGGTTGACGCATCGAAAATGCGTTCCAGTGTGAGTTCCTGACCGTCTGTTTTGATAATCATCTTATCTGACATGAATGATGACCTCCTGAGCTTCAAATGCATTAGGATGATAATTCGGTACTTCATTTCAGTCTGAACGAGAATGAATCAGGCATACAGGCTGGTGGTAGTCTGGGCTATACCGATACGTGACCAGACCGCCTGTGCTTACCCCTATCATATCATTCTCATCCCCCTGATTTGTATACGCAAAATAGGAATTATTTTGCTGTGCTTTGATCAAAAGCGATATAATACGTAGCAGAGATCGTATCGTGTAGTGCCTTCTATAATGCCTTCTGTAAAATAAAGCATGATACGTATGTTACCCTCAGTCAATATGAATCATTCCACCACTTTACTATACAGTTATTACACTATACAGCTGTTGCACAGATGCACCTGTACCTGTACCTGCACCTATACCTATACCTATACCTATACCTATACCTATACCTATACCTATACCTATACCTATACCTATACCAGTCTACTCCAACGCAACTGTGCGTCTATCGTTATTTATCGATCTATCTCGCTCCATCATTCTGTTCCCTGAAAGGACGTGCCCCTATGAAATTGCAGCGCTCCTCCTCTGCACTTGGTGAATTTATCCGTTCCCGGCGCGAACGGATTCAGCCTGCTCATGCAGGCATTCAGCCGCTACCCGGCAGACGCCGTACACCGGGCTTGCGCCGCGAAGAGGTTGCCTATCTCGCCAATGTGAGTGTAACGTATTACACCTGGCTGGAGCAGGGCAAAGAAACGAATCCTTCTCCCGAGGTGCTGGACAGCATCAGCAACGCACTGCGTCTGGATGAGGATGAACGCGAGTATATGCGCAGTCTGATCGCGATTCACGATACAGACCCACTGACGGCAAGCTTGCCGCCCCAGCGCAATCCTGATTTTTTACAAAGTCTGGTGCAGCAGCTGCATTATCCGTCCTTTATTACGAACGAAGCGTCTGATGTGATCACATGGAATCGTGCTGCGGAGCTGGTGATCGCCGACTTTGCACAGATGGACGAGCAGGATCGGTATATGCTGAACGTCGTTTTTTTAAACGAGGATTACCGAAAAAAGCTACTGAACTGGGACGACTTCGCTCGTTACAGTGTAGGCATTATGCGTGCTGGCTTTGAACGTCATCGAGATAATCCGTTATATGTAGAACGTTTTAATCGCTTGTATCGGGAAAGTAGCGTATTTGCCGAGCTGTGGGATCAATTTGAAATTCGCCAGAAACGTGTATCTACCGCTACCTATGTGCTGGCAGACGGACAAGAAATGGAATTTGAGATCCATTCTGCCTCTGCCATCGATAGCGATCCCGGTCTGCACTGGTGCTTTTTCGTACCATCTGCGACTACCGCTAGCAAGCTGACGCTACTGCTAGAGCAAGATCGACTTGCCCGGCTTTAAAGTTTGGAGCTATAAAATGCTGATGTTTGCCTGCTTAGAATTTGCATATTCGAGTCGAATAGCGGCAATAACCAGTAATTTGAAAAGAGTAGCAAGTGTGCAGCCTATCTCTATCCAGTTGGTCTGGTCAGTCTAGCCTGTCTGATCTGTTCAATGAGTCTACCCTTCTGCCTGTTAGTGCCATTACCAGTATAACCGTAGTGTGGCTAGCCTCTCCATCAGCGCTTATGCTGTAGAAAATACAGCATTACAGGAGGCAAGCGATGACAAAAACATGGTTTATTACAGGTGCAACGGGCGGTTTGGCTACTCCAATGATTGAGCAGCTATTACAGCGTGGCGATCGTGTAGCAGCTACGATTCGAAAGCCAGGCGCATTGGATCACTGGAAGCAGCAATACGGCGATCAGCTATGGATTGCGCATATGGACTTGACCCAGCCTGAGCAGGTGAAGGACGTAGTCGAGCGTGCTTTTGCCGAAATGGGCACGATTGATGTGGTCGTTAACAATGCTGCATATGGATTGTACGGAGCTGTAGAGGAAGCCGCGGATGAGCAGATCGAGCATCTATTTCAGACGAATGTACTCGGTTCACTGCGCGTTGCTCGAGCAGCGTTGCCTTTTCTAAGACAGCAGGGCGGCGGACAGATCGTTCAGATTTCAAGTATGGCAGGTCACTATTCCACACCTGGAATGGGATTGTACTGCGCTTCCAAATGGGCAATCGAAGCTGCGATAGAGGCGCTGGCGCTGGAAGTGGCTCCGTTTAATATTCGCACGATGATGGTCGAACCCGGCGGTATCCGTACCAACTTTATTACAAGCAATGCGGTCTTCGGCGAGCGTACCGAGCTGTATCGTGATCTGGAAGCAGGTCAATTTGTCAGCCTGATGAAAGGCGAGCTACCGGGTTTCGACAACGATACCTTTAACCGTATGGTCGTAGGCGATCCGCAGAAAATGGCACAGACGATCATCCAACAGGTCGATGAGGATCAGATGCCTCTGCGTTTGCCACTCGGTAGCGATGCGTATGACTATATCCGCAAAGCGTTAACCGATCGTCTGGAGGCACTCGAAGTACAGAAGGAGCTTGCCTTCTCCACCAATGCGGATGATGTGATTCGGCAGATGTGAGCATACAACAAGACAGCTATTCATCGGTCGATTCATAGTTGCAGGATAGCATTGATTATGACCTGTAGTTCCAATCGTTGTAACTTCTACAGCAATCGCAAACAGGTAGCTACATGACGATTAGCTCATTTTCATTGTGGGATTGTACGCTTCATTATTTGATATCCAAAAAGGTTCACAGTTGCCGAGTGAAGCAACCGTGAACCTTTTTGGATTGTTTTTGTAGGTCATATATTGTTACTGTCTAGCTAATACAGACATGTAGATTAATGGGGTAGTGCTAACTTTAACTCTTGCTCAAGTTGCTGACCAAATACCTGTATGGCTTCCTTGGACGTTTTGAGGGTAAACAAATAGCCGGAATCCATTAAAATGAGCAGGTACTGATCTGTTTTGTATTCATACAACCATTTTATCTCTATGTTTTCTTCAAAGTGGCTAAAATAACCATTCCACTTTGGTTGAGTAAATTCTTTTAACATAGGAATAAAGCTTTCCATAACCATATTCGTCCAACCGAATTGTACTTCTGCGATCAGTTTAGCATTATGGACGTATTGATAGGTGTAATACCCTCCTTCTCCAGCTCTTGGATCATGCTTGATAACCGAAAAATCAATATAAGTTTCTGGAGAGTGCTTGTCCCTTAAAATCGGCATGGTTACCTCCTGTTACAACATTCAGATAAAATACGTTTTAGCTCTTCTGGATCGTATATCAAATATTGATTTGAATGTAAACTTTCCAAGTAACTAGCATCGAATAAGGTATCCTAACTCAAGTTTCCTCTAGTTCAGCAGCTCCACTGCATCGTACACCCAGCCTGCACTGAGCCATGTTCCGAGATCACTCGATCCGCTAATCGGCGTAATGGTGATCGTATTCGCTCCACTACGCAGCGCCGAAGCAGGTACTGTCCATGAGAAGGTATGGTTATTACCACGATACGTACCAATGGTGAAGCTACGTGAGCTTGGCTGCGTCGAAGCCCCCGGATTCGTTAAGGTCGCGCCATTCACCGTCACGCTTGGTCGTCCATTATTGTATGCAGCGGTAATGCCAATATTCAGCACATGCGGCGAGCCAGCCTGCGCGGCATCCAGATTGAACGTAATCGTCGTTGGCGAATTTTGATTACGGAATTGAATCGCTGGGAATCGATTCGTTGCACTGCCTGTTGCATAGGTGACTGGCCCCCAGCTTGCATTGCGGCTATCGGATGGGTGGCGAAGCGGAATCGTCTGTCCATTCAGAAACTCTCGTGGTGTGCCATCCCAGTTACCGATGCGCCAGATTGCCGCTTTGGTGGCTGGATCGCCTGTGATCGTGCGTGTGTTCAGTGTAGTCGTATTGCCTGCTGTCACATTCACACTTTCGGTATGCACAGCCAGCTCTCCTTTATACACGGTCATCGTATACGTGCCAGGGATCATATCACGGCTGACCGCCGCGCCACTGCTCGAAGCAGCTGCCCAGTATTGTGCGTTACTATTCGCAAAGCCAATCGTGTAGCCATAGCTGCTATCCATACCGGATAGACCATTTAATACAACTGCTCCCCGACTGGATACCCAGCCTGTCAGATTCAGCCCAGCCATCCAGCTAAAATCCGGTGCCGCTGGCGTTCCACCTGTTGTAAAGATCAGTGCGTAGGGGCCATGCAAGCCCATACGGAAGGCTTCGGTCTGTTCGTGACCGGAGTTCATATAATTGTACACCTCTGTATCCCCGCCGCTCTGGAATTGAATATCGCGGAAGAACGGGCCACCTGAGCTTTTTTCCCGATTTCCATACGCCATAAATACACCTACACCATTACCCGTCACCCCGCGAATGCCTAGCTCGCGCGCCTGATCATTGCCATAGTATTTGGAAGCGGTCTGTCCATTGGAAAAGCCGAATACATCGGAGCTTTCAATCGCACCGTTATTGCCTCGCAGATCGGAGCCTGCGGGTACTCCCGTTAATACATTACTGTTACCACGGAAAATATAGCGTAGCTCGCCTACCGACGGCTCAGCTGTTATGTACGTCGCCATATAAATAATATTTTCGCCACTACGTGAAGCGTAGTAATGGGTAAGGGTACTCGTTTTGGCAGTGATCAGCACTGTGGAGCCAGATGGAGAGGTATTCCATGTGACCTGCGTACCCGAGCCTAGACCTGAAGCGATATGGGAGCCTTTACCGCCCGAGCTACTTAGCTCTGTACCGTTCATTTTACTGGAAATGATATCGCCGTTATTTTTATTGACCGTGTAGACTAAGCCAGCCCCTGTATTCACGATGATTGAGGAACCACTTTCTGTGACACTGATAGCTGCGGCATCGGCATGTGATGGTACGAGCCAGCCCCCAGTCATCGTGAGCGCTAGCAGCAGGACGAGCATAGCAGTCTGGCGAAGCAAGGTTGAAGACGTTAGCGAACGGGTAGTCATACACAAATCCCTCCAGTGTGATTAGTAGGATATGGTTACGAGTCATTCAGCACTTCTTACACAAAAGATAACGCTTACATTTTGAGCTTTAACCTATCTCTTCTTTAACTCAACTGTTCTTTAACCTTAATCTTTCGTAGCGTATTCGATGTGTGTTCGATGCTACAGTGTACTTTGTTCGTCATCATGTTTTAATTTTTACATTATCTTACTGTTTCAAGAATGCGTTTTAAAGTCATTTTCGGGAATTTTATAGCCAAGCTCCCTTTTTTCATTATGTCTAGCGGATGGCATGGCTGAAAAGGAAGTTGATGATTTTCAGATAAAAGCATTCTCCTGACGCTAGATTATCGGTAAACTGAAAGGGTAGACTTTTTGCATTCTGATGATCGGAGTGATTGCTATGGAGCAGGGATTGGACTCGTACAAGCTGAAGCCGCATTATGCACGCATGATCGTGGATGCCATTGTGGATGGATATCGCGATTATATCGAAATTCGCAAAAAGTATCGTAGCCTGATGGCGATCAGCTCAGGCTTTGCCTGGACGAAAAGTAATTTTATCGAGCACAAGGTGGTTGAACGCTGCCAATCGCTTGGATTTCGCTATAAAAAAGCCCGTGCCGGGCTAACCTGGGATTATTTACAGTTCATTCATGAGCAGGATCGGATGATGTTCGTGATTAAGGATGCTGCTTATTTTCTGCCTGCTGGATCGGCGCAAAGTCGTTTACCGAATCCGATCATGCAGGCCTCCTCACAGCGTACGTACCTGAACGATCTGGCACGGCTGAATCAGCATATATTGTTCCCCGATGAGGCTCGCGAACCGGAATTTGTATTTGATGAGGAACTGACGCAGGGAGCTTTTGATTTTGGGCTGGGGCAGGATTTTGGTGCGGTGCCGGAGGATGTGTATATGGCGGTGAACGAATTTCACATTTTGACGTATGCACTGGATAGCCGACATCAGATGTCGGAGATTATCCATTACATGCCAAGCCCCAGCGATCATCGTACGTATGAAATTGAGGATCTATCCTCGTTGATTCAGGGGGCAGAGCTGTCGGAGGAAGAGCGGAAGGTATTTGCTGCGGATGAGGATGAGTATATGCGTGTGATTGCGGAGCATGATGCGTTGATGGATGCGAAGTATCGCAGCGATCGTGAGTAACGATAGAGGATGTAGCGGGCTAGTCTAATCTTCATACAAGTTACGTGGCATAAAATGAACAATAGCGTAGCAAGGAGACCACTGTCTCGCTGCTACGCTATTTGCGTTCTATACATTCTCCATATCTAACCATACGTCATCTCATTAACTCATGGCAGAATTTCTCGTCCTGCTTCTCTAGCCTACACGCCGTAACTCCTATTTCGGGTTATCGATTGCTTGCTGCTTGCTCAATATGATACCATTTCCGATTGCTAGTTCTTACTCATGATCGATATTGCTTGCTATGGTTTTACTATAGTCGTTCTATACTTTTACTATACTCTTGCTACATCATTCTAGTGCTACTTTTACTCTTCGCTCTTACTCCTATGAAAGCTTGCAGAGCTGTTGATGTTTCACTGTACCTGTAGACGTAGGCATCCACCTATACGCTATGCACTTCTCAACCTTCGCTTATACTCATTTCATTGTCCTGCTGTAGCTAGCTCAATATCATGTGCTGCCCAGTACGTGGAAGGCACATCTGACCATGACGTACCTGTACCGGAGACAGTAGCCTTATTCATACCCAGCACTCGATTGAACAGCGTTACAGCTTCGGCGCGAGTCAGTGTACGATTCGGCTCGAAGGTACCGTTCGGGTAGCCTTGCATGTAGCCTGCTTGCTGTACGCGTGCGATGTCTGCGGCTGCCCAGTGGGTTGCAGTATCGCTAAAGGACGCGCGTGCAGTCGCTTCGTGTAGCTTCATCCAGCGAGACAGTACCGTTGCCATCTCGGCGCGTGTGATCGGACGATTCGGGGCAAAGTGATGCTGGTTATCGCCCTTCATCCAATCAGCTACGGTGACAGCGGCAATCGCAGAAGATGCCCAGTGATCTGCATCCACATCATTGTACAGACGCATCGCCGCAACCGATAGTGATGTTGGCGATTCGGCTGACTGTGCATTTGTCTCTATTGTGGCAGCATTTTGCTTGGTTTGAGCAAGACGGCTTAACATGGTCGCCAGTTCCGCACGTGTCACGGTACGATTGGGCTGGAAGGTATGATCCTGATAGCCCTGCATGTACCCTTTCATCGGCTGAGCCGAGTCGCCAGCCAGCGGAGCTCCGGTCATTGGCTCCAATCGAAGCAAGGTAAACGTACTGAATTTATTCACATTAAATTGAACAGCCATCGACTGATCTGCGCCCTTCACCAGCTCTGGACGAATCAGCTCCTTGCTTCCATCGCTATGCTCTACGTATACGACCAGTTGCTTGAGGAATAGATCGCGCTCCGAAGCATCGGTAGGTAACTGCTGTGATGATACAGGCAAAGAAAGCTGTACTGGCTTGCCCTGTACATTGGTTGTAATTTCGACGGGCTTACCAACCATTCGAATCTGCGCCATCCCTGCTGCCTGCTGTACCATCGGATCGCTGCTCGCACGTACAGCTGCATTCGCAGCCGCCGTATCCGTTGCTGGCGTGATTGTAAACTGGCTTGTTTCGTTCAATGTCGCCAGTGTAGACGGTGGCAGCAGCAAGCCGATCGCTGCGGTATTCAGCTCCAGACCTGCGGATGCGCCAGATAATGCACGCGCTGTATCGGTTGGCAGGGTGAAGCCTAACGATGCGGCTGGCGTACTGCTTGTCGGTACGATCAGACGAATATTTTTGCTACCTGCGGCTTGCATGGCAGCGAGCGCTGTATTCGCTTCAGCTGCACTATAGCTGATCTGATCGCGTGTGACTCCATCTCCACTTAAACTGCGCTGGATCGTGTAGGCGGAGGTCAGACTGCCATTTTGCATACCTGCGGCAACGCTGACCGTTTGGCCTGAATTGCTTGTACCTCGACCACCGCCTCCGCTGGAGGAGCTGGATGAGTTATTCCCGGAACTGCCCCCATTATTTCCATTACCACCTGGTGTTGGAGTTGGCGTAGGAGTAGGCGTTGTTGGCTCTGGTGCTGGTGTCGGCTCAGGAGAAGGCGTGCTATCTGCATCCCGTACAAAGGTCAGATAGAAGTCATCCAGCGTTCCCCATGCTCCTCCATCAGCACGTACCTGTGCACCAATCGTCAATGCACCGTCTGCGACATACACATCATGGATAACCGGCTGACTCCACTGTACCCAGCCGTTCACATTGGTCGGCTGCTCCAGCGTTTTGCCGCCAGTGATCGCATACAGCTTCATGTCCGAGTTCGTCGCACTGCCACCTTGAATATTCATCGACAGATCATAATAGCCCGGCTTGAGTCCATATACATCCTGCTCTACACGGAAATCAACTCGATTCGCATCGTAGAAATGAAGCGAATACTGCCCTGTTTTTGCATCGGATGCTTTGTTCTGGTAATCCGTATGCGGTGTCGTGCCCTCGCCATAGGTGATGTTCCACATCGTACGATCATTTTGCTCAAAGCTACCGTTGAGCAGCAGGTTCGGCTTGCGGATCGACAGATTCGCCTGCACAGGATAACCACCCTCTGCTGTACCGTCGATCGTATAGCTACCCGCACCCTTCGCAATCGCCTGTTCTAGCTCCTGCTGATTCCAGACGACCGATACGGTGCCTGTGCTGCCATCGTTATAGGTCGCAGTCGCTGTCTCCGGCAGGTTAATCGCCTCACCTGCATTGACGGTTAGCGATACAGGCTGAATCGCATCAATCTGGAGTGGAGCAGTCGCGCCTGTATTTACATATTTGAATACATTAAGTGATGGCAACGGATGCCCGGTAAAATCAAACAGCGCCTGATTATCTACCGCACTACCGCCGTACCATTTACCCGCATCATCCGGGTCATATTCGCCCGCATAGCTGGCTGCCCAGCCCGAGCCATATTGCTCCCATAGCTTCTTGTTATTTTCCAGTTCACTTGCCGGGCCAACAGGCAACCAGGCAGGCTCCCAGTAAAATACACCCAACCCTGCCGAGCCCACATCCGCTACGGCCTGCATGACATTGCGCACCGAGGTCGCCTGACCCTGCACGCTGATCGGATAATCGAGCGTCTGCCCTGTGCTGCGTGGAGCTGTATTCTCATGTCCATCTCCATCTGCTGCGGTGTACGTATACGAGGTCTCCGCGACCATTACCTTTTTGCCATACGTATCGGCGACCTGCTTGAGGACAGCTGTCAGATTACCCAGCGTACCGTGCCAGAATGGATAGTATGACGTAGCAAACACATCATAATCGACGCCATTGTCCGCGAGTGACTTCGCATAGAAGGCATAGCGTCCTGCCGATTCTGGATTCGTAAAATGCAGCGCCACCAGAATCTTCGGATCAACTGCACGAATCGCCTGACTGCCCTTGTTGAACAGCTTGCTAATATTCGTCCAATCCTTTTCACCGATAAAATACTGGTTCGTCTCATTGCCGACCTGTACCATGCCAACATTCACACCTGCATCGACGATCTGTTGCAGACTGGTTTTGGTAAAATCGTATACTGCCTGCTCCTTATCCGCGAAGCTGAGGTTCGCCCATGCCTTCGGTGTATGCTGCTTCGCCGGGTCTGCCCAGAAATCCGAATAATGGAAATCGATCAGCAGCTTCATGCCATTGGCGGTAGCACGCTTACCGATGGCAATCGCCTTAGCAAGATCGTTATCGCCGCCACCGTAGCCTTTACCTGCGGCAGTATACGGATCATTCCATATCCGCACACGCACATAGTTCACACCTGCCTCATGCAGTGTAGTGAAGATATCCTGTACATTGCCCTGCTCATCGTAAAATTTTACGCCGCTCTGCTCCAGCGAGAGGATACTCGATACATCGACCCCTTTAATAAAATCAGGGCTGAGACCATCGATCTTTTTCACAAAAATATCAGCGGCTACAGGCTGCGATGTATCACTGCTCAGCTGCTTGAGCTGCACATCGTCCAGATAGCCCCATGCTTTGGCATTGCCACGAACATGCGCACCAATCGTAAAATTCGTCGCTGGCTCCTTCAACACAAACTGTAGCTTGAGTGTGCCCCAGTTGTTGTAGCCTGTTGTTGCCGTCTCGGTTCCCTGTGAGGTATCTGCGAATACCTGCACCTGTGCAGCTTCACTACCCGCACCGCCCATCGCCTGCAAGGTCAGCTCATAGCTACCTGCTGGCAGCGAATAGACCGACTGACTGACGGTAATCTGCTGCTTGGAAGCTGCGCTGTCCTTGATCCAATATTTAAAGGCATGGCTTCCTTCCGCAGCAGTAATAAACGAATCGTCCGCATACGCATACCGACTAATATCGGTCTGACTCCAATCGGATGACTCGACCTTCCAGGATTGATCGCTCCAAAAGTCGCTCTCAAAGCCTGCATTATGAAGCGATATGCTGCCATCTGCCGCAGCGGAGGAATGCATTCCGATTGGCCATGTTCCCAGCACGATCGCTACGATTAAAAACAGCAGCGATGCCTGTTTCTTGCTTCCCATATGTGTATCCCCTTTCGTTCTAACCAACGACATTTGACGTCATTTCCACTTATTGTAAAGCGCTTGCATAATTACTGTGATCACTATAGCAGACGGTGTAAACGTGCAATAGGAGAGGATTGCAACATTTCGTGTTTTTAAGCAAGGGATTTGTAGATGGTACGACTCCATATGTATTCATACACATACCGCTCTGTACGTTCTATGCTCTCTATTGGCTCTATACACATGTAAAAGGAGCAAGCCCTTGACCCAGGTCCTGCTCCTCACTGATCGATATCCTTCTAATCTGTAGCCTAGTAATCTATACGACAGACGAGAGATTCGTACCGGCTGTGATCTTGATCTGATTATCCGCTTGCTCCTGCTGCAAGCTCAAGCGAGCCGTAATTCTTCTCACCAACTTGCAGCATGAATATCCTATTTCATAACCAAAGCGCAATTCAGACTCAGATGCTGCGTGTCACTACATCCGGTGACGTTTCTACACCGTTCGTCACGTGATCCTCACTATTCAGTCCCAGCACTTCCGAGGTCGAGCTGAAAATCTGGCGGAACAGATCGGGATGCTCAGACAGCGACAAACCGTAGGATGGAATGATCTCCTTGATCTTCGGCTCCCACTTTGGCAGCTCCTGCGGGAAGCAGCGGCGAAGCACCTCCAGCATAACGTGTACTGCGGTTGATGCGCCTGGCGAAGCGCCGAGCAATGCGGCAACCGAACCGTCAGCTGCACTTACGACCTCGGTACCGAATTGCAGTGTGCCTTTGCCAGTTGGCGTATCCTTGATAACCTGTACACGCTGACCCGCAACGACCAGCTCCCAATCTTCGCTCTTCGCGGTTGGGATGAACTCACGCAGCTCTTCCATCCGTTGCTCGCTGGTCAGCATGACCTGCTGTACGAGATAACGGGTGAGCGCCATTTCCTTCATACCGGCTGCCAGCATCGTCATCAGATTGTTCGGCTTTACTGAGCCGATCAAGTCCATGTTGGAGCCTGTTTTCAGGAACTTTGGCGAGAAGCCTGCAAAAGGCCCGAATAGCAGTGCTTTTTTGTTATCGATATAACGGGTATCCAGATGCGGTACAGACATCGGCGGCGCGCCCACTTTGGCCTTGCCATATACTTTGGCATGATGCTGCTCAACCACATCCGGGTTTTTACAGACCATAAATACACCACTTACCGGGAAGCCACCGATTTGACGGGATTCTGGAATACCGGTCTTTTGCAGCAGCGGCAGACTGCCACCACCCGCACCGATAAATACAAAGCGTGCGACATGATTCTCGACACGTCCATTATCCAGATTGTGCACCTTCACGTTCCACGAGCCATCCGGTGTGCGCTTAATATCCTTGATGCTATGCTTGTAATGCACCTCGACGCCCTGATCCTTCAAGTAATCAAACATCATCCGAGTCAGCGCACCGAAGTTCACATCCGTACCGGAATCGATCTTGGTCGCGGCAATCGGCTCACTGGAGGTGCGTCCATTCATAATGAGTGGAATCCACTCTTTTAGCTTGGCTGGCTCATCCGCATATTCCATTCCTTGAAACAGCGGGTTTTGGGTAAGCGCTTTAAATCTCTTTTTCAAAAAAGAAACGTTGCTTTCACCCAGCACCAGGCTCATATGCGGAATCGGCTTAATAAATTGCTGCGGGTTGTGAAGCACCCCGGTCTGGATGAGATGCGCCCAGAATTGACGGGATAGCTGAAATTGCTCATTGATCTGCACCGCTTTGCTGATGTCGATCGTGCCATCCGGCTTCTCAGACGTATAGTTCAGTTCGCACAGCGCCGCATGACCTGTACCGGCGTTGTTCCATTCGTTAGAGCTTTCTTCTCCAGGGCTTGCGAGTTTCTCAAACACTTTAATTTCCCATTCTGGTGCTAACTCTTTCAGCAATGATCCCAGTGTCGCACTCATGACACCAGCACCAATTAAGATAACGTCTGTTTTTTTCTGTAGGCTGCTCATAAAAACCTTCCTTATCTCGTATATTTGCAAAAAAGAGCAGTCGCTCCTGCTCAGGTACTACACGAAGCAAGGCTCCACTCAGGAACATCACGATACTGACTATTTTCCATTACCCCACAGGGCGTTCAATCATTACCTTTATTATAACTTAATTGCAGTCTGTTAAAAATGTTATCGACTCTTATCCTCCAATTATATACTATTTGGAGTTGGTAAAAAATGAAAAGTTTGCTCGAAAAGGGCTAACTGGATCAAAAACCGACAAGAGAATACGGATTACAGGGATTTGTAGCCATTATTTTATGGATATGACATGTCGACGATGAGCGTATCATGCTTGCAACTATATCTATTATATATTTTTTGACATATATTATACAGCATAAAAGTGCCCCATTACCATCGTTTGTACCTTAGCTGAACGGTACATGTCCGATTGGATTTGCGGTAATATACAGGATGTACAACTGAAAGACTGGGCTGGCGAGCTGTCATTGGCTTATGAAGCCCATCCAGCCTGTGTAAAGCATCATTGCGATCACGAACCCTTACAATTAACTGTATACCCCTATTCACAGGAGGATATCATGAATATTCAATCTCTGTATAATTCCTATATCGGCATAAAGTATAGGGATGAAGAGCCCCGTATACTCGATATTCCATTTCAATATTATCGATGCGGCGATGACAGCACCGAGCTATTTATCACGAATGAGGATGAAGCGTCGTTTGCGCAATGGGCATTGGAGCTATTGCCTGAAGACCCGGGCTATTTGAGTGATCCGGTGCATGCTCCGCTGTTAGCGCAGTCCTTTCCGCAGCTTAATCTGTACGAGGAGCTGATCCTGCATTATTTATTGCTTACGATCAATACGACGCTATCGATCTATCCGATCCATGCCTATAACCGAATGAATGATTGGATGAAGGGCTATTGCTTTTTCCAGTTATCCGGGCTGAATCGCGTGACTTTATTGGAGGCTGGACAGCGAGAGCAGCTGCGTGGCTGGCTGCTGCATCAGTATTTGTACGCACATCCTGTAAACTGGGATACGTTGCAGGCATTCTCCTATCAAGAACAGCAGCTCGTGCATACCGCTACAGGCATTTCTGTACGTGATTATATGACTCGGTATCACGACGAGATTCAGCAGCATTACGAGCAGTATGCGGAGCGTCTGGATGCTTCACCGACTACGATGAAACCATTCAAGACGCTGACATTGGAGCTGTTGAGTCATCTGGAGGGAGGCACAATTGCATTACAGCTTCCGCACACATCAGAGGTATCGTATATGCTGCCATGGCTGAACGATGTGAACGATTTGCTAGCGCAATATCAAAAGGATAAAGGTGCTTTTTTTGCTGTATTGCGGCAGGCAGCGATGTCGCCCATGAGTGCGTACGGTGCTCACTGCTTTAGTATGCTACTGCAAAATTATGCCTGCTATATTGTTACGTTTGCCCCTGGTGAGCTGAATGTGCTGGTTGAAGCGCTGGCTGATGAACCAGACCTGTGCACGCTGATCGTCAGCCGACTATGTACCGATACGATTTTCGTACAGCACATCCTGTGGCAACACGGGCAAACGATAGAGGATATGCCGCAGGTGGTCACTCACTTCAACGAGGCAGCCAAAGAGCTGTATAGCATCAAGTAAATGTACAGGTGTTGCTGTGCCTGACTCCAATCCAGCTGTATTCACCTGTTATGCTAGCTGGAAGCCGTCGCCTGTGTCTACGATATCAAACAGGTGACAGCGCGATTCTGGAATACGAAACGGACGATGTACAATCAGCTTCCATGCCCCATCGAAGGTCTGAAAGAGCATACCATGACCGCTATCTTCACGTACGAGCGGATCAAGCTGCTCCCATGGTCCCTCCAGGCTGCCACTCACCGAGCGGGCAATCGTCTGCACATAGCTGTCCTGCTCATAGCTTGACCACAGCATAACGAGCGAACCACCGGAGGTACGGTACAGCTGGCAACCATCCGTTACATAGACAGTCGGCTCATGTGGTGCCATATCTGATATTGACGCTGTATCAGTTGGTAGAACTGTATCGGCTGATGAAGCGGTATCGACACCCGCCTGATCCTGTAAAGAGTCTGGCGAGTGAGACATCGTCAACGGTAACCATGGCGCTGCCGATCCACTGAACAGATGCACCGGCTCACCTACTGTACCTGACCAATCATCATTCAGTCGCATCGCTTCAATCGTGCCATCGATCGTCTGCACCCATTCGTGGCAGTAGACGATCCACGGCTGCTGCTGTTCATCGATATATAGCGTGCCATCCAGTGTCATCATCGTTTCGGGTAGTACCGGACGCTCTCCATTCACTAGCTGAAAGGGACCCTCAGGCGTATCGCTAACGGCAATCACTGTCCCGCGCCAGTGCTTCGTATAGCCTTGAATTGGCTCACCTTCCAGCAGACGATCGTTATGATGAAGGGTCACGAATAAATAGTACCGTCCCTGATAGGCATGTACCTCTGGTGCCCAAGCTCCATGCTGTGGATGCGCCCAGCTCTCATCTGGAATCGAGAAGACAAGATAGGGGCCTGCCCACTGCTCCAGATCGGTGCTTTTATACACCAGCACGCCATAACGATCCGTTCCGTGCAGCTGAGGTGTTGCACCTGTGTACAGATAATAAGTGCCTGAATGAGCATCAGTTAGCACGAAGGGATCATGCGCAGGAATATCCTCCAAACGATGATGATTGCCCGGACGAGCTACATCACAGGCAGCATTGTAGACAGACATGCACAACAGCTCCTTTATTTTTGAATACGCTTACAAATTAGTTTGTTTGGGTGATGTTGAAGGATAGGGATACCCAACTGTAACAGGTTCGTCAGCTATATCTTTAGCTATAGTTTGTGAAGATATCCTCTACATATTATGCGATCATTGCCCGCACATCGCTGTTCCGATTCGTGCCAGATTATCGTTTTCGTTTGTCTGATCGCCAAGCTTCATGGCAGCTTGGCTTCTTCTACAACACTCAGTTACAACTACCATTTAACTACATCTATTCCTTTAGCTCATTACTGTCGTAATGTTCGTACAACTACCTGTAGTATACCTGTTCGGCTTATAAAATGCCAAATGAAATCAGTGCTATCCACTTCCTTTTTGTTATACACCCATGCTTCTTTAATCGACTCTATACAAGCTTCAGCCTAGATTGCGCTTCATCCCATTTCCACATACACAAAAGGCAGCGTCTCGCTTGCCGTATAGCAAGACAAGACGCTGCCTGTGATATCCATTCGATGCTCCTGTCATTTCAGCTATACGTTGATTCCATTTGTATAACTTCATTGCAGCCTGTTAAGCATGTTATCGACTCGTATTCTCCAATAAGATAGGGCGCTTATGGTATGTTGCTTATTCACACCAGCATGTCGAACGAACAACTCCATTTTCTACTCATTACATTTAAAGTGCGCGCTTCTCAGCATATTTAACGCTCACGATTCTCAGCCCATAGCTGCTGCTGACGCTCTTTTACACGCGCAGCTCCAGTAGCGTCATTCGTATCCAGCAGTAGCTGCATAAGCTGCTCATAATGGCGATCGACATCTGGCTCCAGCTCCAACAGCTTGTACAGCGGTGCAATTTGCTCATCCACAGCTAGCTGGCTCAGCGCTTGCACTAAATACGCAGCCACTGAACCGCGTAGCTCGATCCGATAGGCGTCTGCCCACGTATAATGCTCGGTTTCCAGATAATCTCCGCTGTAGAGCGCGATCACCTGGCTCACCGTTTCGGCGGTGACCGTCTGCTGAGCGATAAGCTCCAGTAGCTGCGCCAGATCACTATGGAAAATAGCTGGCTCGATCCAGTAGCGTTCATCTCCATATTTGACCACATCATCATAGCCGAGTGTCTTGAACAGATTGCGCACATAATAGAGCGAGGTGTGCAGTAGCTTCTGTCCTTGCTGTGCGGGCACATCTGCCCATAACTGCTCAAGAATCGTAAATTTATACACGGGATTCCCCTGATAATGCCAGAGCAGGGCGAATAGCTCCTTCGTCTTGCGAGTACGCCAGCTAAGCAATCGTCCATCGACAGCATTTACCTGTAGACTGCCCATCACACGTAGCGATAACGTAGCTATCGAGGGAGCAGGGGAAGCAGGCTGTTCCAGTTCCATATTGTTATGTTCATCATTATCCATGCTATCTACTGATCCTGTAGTCTGTTGGTATTGCTTATTTCGCTGAGTGGCATAGCGCCCAAGCGTGCGCTCTAGCTTGGCTGGCGCTACAGGCTTGAGCAAATAGCCGATCGCTTCGGTATGAAAGGCATCGATTGCATACTGATCATGAGCCGTCACGAAAATAATAGCAGCGTCTGGACAGATGACGTTTAGCTGCTCCGCGGCATCCAGTCCACTAATACCGGGCATTTCGATATCAAGGAAGATCAGCTCAGGCTGCTTATCCCGACAAGCAGTCATCGCTTCGTGCACCAGCTGATATTTGCCGACTACCTCCACCTGACCGGTCTCGCTCAGCATAATGTCCAGCACATCTAATCCGATCTCTTCATCATCAATCAATATCGCTTTCCACATGTGAGCGCTCCACCTCCGTCAAATGAATCGTAACTGTCGTACCGAACTCTGGTTGGCTAACGATATCCAGTCGCCGTCCATATTTCATCTGTAAGCGGCGGTTTACATTTCCAATGCCAACGCCTTTACTTTGACCCTGCTCCAGCTGTAGCCGCTGTTCGTCGGTCATGCCTATGCCGTCATCCTTCACCATAATCTCGACCCTCTGACCAACAGCTCGGACGATAATATCGACAGCTCCGCCTTCCGGCTTTTGACCGATCCCATGCCGTACTGCATTTTCTACAATTGGCTGTAGGGTAAGAGGCGGTAGCATCACATGGACGTGCTCATCTACATCATAGCGCACCTGCAATCGTTTACCGAAGCGAAGCTGTTCAATCGCCAGATACGCGCGTACCAGCTCCAGTTCACGCGCTAACGGCACCGCTTCACTATGAAATACAAAGGTGAACTTAGCACGCAAATAGGTCGTCAAATGCTGGATCGTCTCTCGCAGGCGATCCACATCCTTATAGCTCAAGCCAACGAGCGCATTCATACTATTGTATAGAAAATGCGGTGTGATCTGCGCCTGTAAGAAGTCCATTTCTCGCCGTAACGCCTGCTCGGATGAACCTTTCATCGACAATAGCGATTGTACACGGGCACGGAATTCTGCCAGCTCGAATGGCTTTTGCAAAATATCATTTGCACCTGCGGCAAAGGCAGATAGCATATCCGCCGTCTGTCCAGAAGCTGTCAGCATAAGCACAGGCAGCTCGGACAAGCCATGCAGCGCACGAATCTCACGGCAAATGTCCAGCCCCGACGTACCCGGCATCATCAGATCGAGCAGCACCAGATCAGGCTTACGCTGTCGTAGTGCTTCGCGTGCCGCTTCTCCGCTACGAACCGCTGTATACGTATGCCGCATGCCAGCGATCACATCCGCCGCCACCTTCAGATTCGATAACTCATCGTCTACGATTAATACATGATACGACTGCTCATCCTCCAGCCATGAAGGCATATAGGAGACTGGCTCTATCCAGCCTGCTTGCAGCTCACTATATTCCGCTGGCGCCGTCTGCATCAGCTCCGGCCGTAGTGGCATTGCGGCGCTATCGCTCATCGCATCTGCCAGCGGAAGGGTGAACGTGAAGCGTGAGCCTGTTCCCGGCTGTGATTCCACCTCCAGCTGTCCACCTTGTAGCAGAACCAGCTGCCGAGAAATACTGAGTCCCAGTCCTATCCCTGTCGCAGAGCCAGCTCCACGCTCATCATAATGGAAAAAGGGCTGAAATAAATGCTTCAATACTTCTGCATCCATTCCTTTTCCTGTATCTGTAACCGAGATCGCCAGCTGCTCCGCCCGACGCTCTGCGGACAGAATAATGCTGCCCTGCTCGGTATATTTGATTGCATTTTCCAATAGATTATGCAAAATCTGGCGTAACCGATTCTCGTCTGCCCACACTAGCGGTAGCTCTGCCGGAAGCTGATTGATCAGCGCCACCTGATTACTGATCGGTGTGATCGATAACGTCTCCATCACAAATTCTGCCGATACTCGCAGGTCAACAGGCTTCAATTGTACCTGTAGCTCTCCGTAACGAATCCGATTCATATCCAGAATATCGTTTACCAGACTCGCCAGCCGTCGACCGATCAGATGTAGCAGACGTACACTTTCACGCTGCTCCGCTTGCAGAGGCTGCTCTGTATTATCAAGCAGTGTACCGGACAGATTAATGATGCCATGCAGCGGTGTACGCAGCTCATGCGATGTTTTCGCCAGAAATTCATCCTTTTGCTGATCATATCGCAGCAGCTGCCCGGCAAGCTGCTCACTATGCCGCAGCGCTTCTCGTATCCGATCGGTCATCAAAAACGACTGCGACAGCACAACCAGCAGCAGGGTGATAATAATATAATACGGACTATCCAGCGCCAGCTGATAACGCGTCTGTGCAAAAATCCAGCTAATCGTCAGGAAAAATACCCCGAGCAAAATATAATACACACGCGCTCCCTGATGCCGATTCCGCAGCAGCAAGCCGAATATGTAACCAAATACCAGCACCTGCAATAGAATGCCCGGCCATAGCAGATATAATAGCTGCTGATTCGGCAACACGAGCAGTAACAGCATATACACGATCGATAATGCCAGTATCACTCGAAATAACCATGTCGGCAGCACATTCAAATACAGCCGCACATAATACACAAAGCACACAATCGATACATACGGCAAAATAAACAGCAGCTTTTGCAGTAGTAAAAACGAAAGATGCGGGAACAACGCCGCTAGTATAATCTCATTGTCCAAACTAAAAAATAACCCCAGCGTCAGACAGAACATACTGAAAAATAGCAAATACGGCTCCCGACGCCACTGTCTGAACATGCCGGCAAAATAAATACCAAATACAAACAGCGTCGTAATCACGACCATATCCGCCATCCGCGCATGATCGCGCCGATCCATAATGCGATCTGCTGACCCAAACTCTGGCGCCTGCACCAATCCACCTCGCAGCGTCTCAAAGCTCGCCACCTGAATAATGATATCGAAGGAGCGCTGATCGGTATCCACTGTGCCAAACACCGGGAAGTTGCTCGGTACGAATCCTGCCGCCGTCAATGACGGTTGCCCGGTGCTACCAATCAGCTTGTCTGCCATATAGATGCGGCTGGACATCCGAATCTTTTTCACCCGTAATCCATAGTCTCCAGCCGAATCCACATTCACATGCAGACGATAGGTGCCTGCTCCCGAGCCATCCTGTGATACGGTTCCATTCCAGCGTCCAGGTACAGGCAAATAACGCCGTGTCTGCTCCAGCGAGATTGAGGATCGTTTAAAATCATCCGGCGTCAGCAGCTGATTCGGATAAAACTCCCACTCGCCCTGTAGTGGAATCACTCCATGCTCCGCAAAGTTCCATTGCCCTGCATTTAATACACCGCGCTGTGCCTGCGGATAATGAACCGCTGGATTCAGCCAGTGAT
This sequence comes from Paenibacillus hunanensis, assembly GCF_014645615.1. Lineage (GTDB taxonomy): Bacteria > Bacillota > Bacilli > Paenibacillales > Paenibacillaceae > Saccharibacillus > Saccharibacillus hunanensis. Next base: position 526,447 of record NZ_BMMB01000005.1, read on the forward strand.
AAAGAAACAGCGAGGTCGCTGCAATAAAGATCACGATCATACCGACCAGACCAAGTAATTGATTCCTCACGATATCGTTCCCTTCCATTCCCGGTCAACTGTAGCATGACAGGAAGCATCTCTTAGCTCCCATTATACCGTCTTCCGTATGTGGCGGCTTACACGAAATCAAGAAATTCTCTACACGGTGCAGTGCGACAGACAACATTACTTTATGACTTACGCATCCTCGCTGTATTTTTTAAACGTATACCATTACTTCAATCGCAGTAAGCGATCATCATTTTCCCCTGCGGAGCCGCGGGAGGTGTTATTGGTCAGTATATAAATATGCCCGTTATGCACCATCACATCACGCACGCGTCCGACATCGGTCAGGATATTCGTCATTTTACGAGTCGATGGGTCGAATAGCTTGAGGCTCTCACCTGCCAGCGTTGCGACAAGAATCGTATCCTCTGGTGTCGCAGCAATACCGGATGGAGCAATCGCACGCGAGCCAGCAACATAGATTGGTGCGGTGATGCCTTTGGCTGTTTGCGTACCGATCACGTTCGGCCAGCCATAATTCGCACCCTTCTTAATGATATTGATCTCATCCAGTCCGGTTCGATCCGTACCGCCGCCTGGAATGGCACCGCCGCTTGGTCCATGATCGGCAGCATACAGCGTGCCGTTCGATGTCCACGCCAGACCCTGCGAATTACGAAGTCCATACGCATACACATATGAATTCGCAAATGGATTATCCTGCGGCACCTTGCCATCCTTGGTCATCCGTAGAATTTTGCCACCCAGACTGGAGCGATCCTGCGATAGCTCGCGCCGTCCGGCTTCACCGGATGTGCTGTACAGCATGCCATCCGGGCCGAAGGCAAGTCGTCCACCCTCATGAATACGTCCACCTGGAATGCCCTCCAGCAAAGCCTTCTGCTCCTTCCATACTCCATTGGTCAGCTTGATGCGTACAATCCGGTTCAAGCCCTGACCATTTTGCTCATACGCATGATAAATATATGCGGTTTGATTTGTAGCAAAATCGGGATCAAGCACGAGTCCGGTCAGCCCTGCCTCACCCACAACACGTAACGGCTTGCTGGTCTGTACCTTTTGTACCGTTTGCTTCCCATCCTTCACCTGTACGATTCCACCACCACGCTGTGTAATGTAGACGGTATCTCCAGCAAACTGCATCGACCACGGAATATCTAGCCCTGTTGCCAGCTCGGTATAACCGCCTTGCAGTGAATCGACCAGATCGACATTTCCAGTCGTACCCGTGGTGGTCGCCGAAGTGCGCTCAGCCGTCATCGCTGGCTTCTCGACCTCCTCACGGACAGTCGTTTCAGTTCCAGTTTCCATCGCTTCACGTTCGGTCGCACAGGCAGACAACGGCAGGGCAAGCAGCAGCGCAGACATCACCAGCTTTGCTTTTGCATTGGCATATAACATGCTGTTCCTCCTTTGGCTCTTTTTCCGTTTTTACCCAATAGTGGATGGGTGGAAAAGGCATCCAGCGAAATATTATGGCTGGGAGGCATACAGGTACAGGTAGCAATGAATTCCAGCATGAATGCGTTACATGACGGATACGATTCAGGATAAGCGGAGAAGGTAGATCAAGAAGGAGGATCGAATCGAAACATAGCAAATAGAGATGCCCTCGTAAAAAGGCATCTCTATTGGAAAATCGCAGCTAGCAGCTAATTGAAGCTAGTTTAAGAAACTATGAAACTATATAGATAAAGCTACAGATTGCATTGAGATCACATCAAGCTACAGGACGAGATCGCTAGTGCTAACCTAAACGTTTATCTATCTGCCGATCCTCTATATCAGCTCTATTACTTAATCACCACATACGGCAGATCAACCAGCTTCGCATACGTTACGATCTGATCGGTAGTCAGGTTCAACGATACGACCGTATGGTGACCACCACCATTTTCGATCCATGCTCTTACGCCGTCCTGGAAATTCGGCTTTACTGTCCACAGTACGCGTGCTACCGGCAGCTTCGGTGCAGGTACAGTTGGCTCGAATGCAGACACTTCATTGATCAGCAGCTTGTAATGCGTGCCAAAGTCTGCCATCGATACGACGACGCCCTCGCCTGCTTTGCCGTCAAATACGAGACGTGCAGGGTCTTCACGATCGCCGATACCGAGTGGAGATACAACAACCTTCGGCTTGTTCGCTGCCAGCGATGGATCAACCTCCAGCATATGCGATTGCAGAATCGCTTCCTGTCCAGCTGCCAGCTCGTACGTATAATCCTCCATAAAGCCTGTGTTCTGGTTGTGGCTCATAATTTTGAGCAGACGATCCAGCGCTGCGGTTTTCCAGTCGCCTTCGCCAGCAAAACCGTAGCCCTGCGCCATCAGGCGCTGTACAGCCAGACCAGGTAGCTGCTTCATACCATGCAGGTCTTCAAAGTTAGTCGTGAACGCGCTATAGCCGCCACGATCGAGGAAACGTTTCAGGGCAATCTCATAGCTTGCCTGCACACGCACGCTAGCTTCCCATGCACCCTGCTCATAATCGCCATAGTCGAAGTCATACGCTTCCTTGTACTCCGCCATCAGCTCGTCGATCTCCTGCTCGGTCACATTGCCGATCTCTGCTACCAGATCGCCAATACCGAAGTAATCAACCGTCCAGCCGAACTGAATCTGTGCTTCGACTTTATCGCCTTCGGTTACGCCAACATTGCGCATGTTGTCGCCAAAACGAGCAACCTTAATGTTAAAGCTCTCATTGTACGCAGCCGCTACGTCCATCCAATCCGCGATCTGCTGCTGTACCTCTGGACGCTCCCAATAGCCAACAACGATCTTGTTCTGCTTGCCCAGACGTGCATTGATAAAGCCGTACTCACGATCACCATGTGCCGCCTGATTCAGGTTCATAAAGTCCATATCAATCGTCGACCATGGAATACTTTCGTTATACTGTGTTGCCAGATGCAGCAGCGGTTTTTGCAGCAGCTTGGTGCCACGAATCCACATTTTCGCTGGAGAGAAGGTGTGCATCCATGTGATTACACCGGCTACCTCATCACGGTAGTTGATCTCCTTCATCACACTGGTAATCGCTTCTGCGCTCACTGCAAGCTCTTGCAATACGAGCGGATACGGCAATACGCCGCTGGCATTCAGTGCATCTGTAATTTTCTGTGCGTTCGCTTTTACCTGTCCGAGTGCTTCTTCTCCGTACAGATGCTGGGAACCTACTACAAACCAGAATTGTTTGGCTGTTGTTGCTGTCATGGGGATCATCCTCTTTTCGGTTGAATTAGATATCGTTCACGCTTTGTGCGATTGCTAGCGAATATAGAAGCTTATCCTTGCTTGTATACGGTATTGCTGTTGAACTTGCTATTATCCGTAGAGGTAAGGCTACTTTTTAAATGGCATGCTTCATCATCTATCACTGTACTCAAGCTTCAAGCTTCTAGCATATGAGTACACTGGAGAATAAATCTTGTAGGCTGATTATCGTTGGTATCGCTTTACATTTTACGTTCTACTTTTGCCCGTAATATGCATCCTTGCCGTGCTTGCGCAAATAGTGCTTGTCCAGAATACCCTGTGGCAGTTCCTTAGCAAAATGGTTCAGCTCACGCGCATACAGATTCATTTTGCATACTTCCTCCAGCACGACGCTGTTCACGACCGCTGCGTGTGCATCTTTGCCCCATGTGAATGGTGCATGTCCATGCAGCAGTACAGCTGGAATCGCCATCACATCCAGACCACGCTGCTGGAATGTCTCGATGATTACATTGCCCGTCTCCGCCTCATAGCCGCGATCAATCTCCGCCTGTGTCAGAAAGCGTGCACATGGCACTGCTCCATAAAAGGTATCTGCATGGGTAGTGCCCATGACCGGCACATCCAGCCCTGCCTGCGCCCAGATCGTCGCCCATGTGGAATGTGTATGCACAATGCCGCCGATCTGTTCATAGTGCTTGTACAGTACTGCATGGGTCGCCGTATCGGAGGATGGGCGCATCTCGCCTTCCACCACATTGCCATCCAGATCGACCACGACCATATCGCTAGGCTTCAGCTTCTCATAGCTAACGCCGCTCGGCTTAATGACAAACAATCCACTTTCGCGGTCAACCGCACTGGCATTGCCCCATGTAAACTTGACCAGTCCATGCTTGGGCAGCTCCAGATTCGCTTCATAGACCTGCTCTTTTAGTTGCTCTAGCATTTCCGTTCCCTCCCGTTTTAGCTCAGATGCTCGACAGCCGCACGCTCAATCGCGAGCCCCTGACGATACCGCTCGATAAATTGACCAAATCCGTCCACATCCGCTGCATCTGGCTCCATACGTTCTGCCGATACTCCGCTAAATACGCGTTGCTCCAGGAAATCTGCCAGCGACTGCTCACCATTACGATTGACCTGATACGATGCCAGCAGCGCCATGCCCCATGCGCCGCCTTCACCTGCTGTCGACATCACCGATACCGGCACATTCAGCGCCGCAGCAACGATACGCTGACCGACCACAGGTGTCTTGAACAGACCACCATGCGCCAGCACCGAATCGATCGCCACCTGCTCCTGCTCGGTCAAAATGTCCATGCCCAGCTTGAGCGCACCAAAAGCGGTAAATAGATGCGTGCGCATAAAGTTCGCCAGATTAAAGCGGCTTTCCGGTGTACGTACAAATAACGGACGCCCCTGCTCTAATCCGGTAATATTTTCGCCGGAATAGTAGCCATAGCTGAGCAAGCCACCGCCATCCGGGTCTGCCTCCAGCGCCTTGTTCAGCAGTACACTGAACAGCTGATTCGGATCGCTCTCATAGCCCATCGCGACGGCAAACTCACGGAACAAGCCCATCCATGCGTTCAGATCGCTGGAGCAGTTATTCGCATGCACCATCCCGACCGGGCTACCATCTGGCGTGGTGACCATATCGATCTCCGGATACACACGGGACAGCTCATGCTCCAGCACGATCATCGCAAATACCGATGTGCCTACCGAAATATTGCCTGTCCGCTTGCGCACACTATTGGTCGCAACCATGCCTGTTCCTGCATCACCTTCCGGTGGGCAAAATGGAATGCCTGCCTGCAAATCACCATCAGGATCAAGCAGCTTCGCCCCTACTTCACTCAGCTTCCCTGCCTCCTCGCCAGCTAGACGAATCGTTGGCAATAGCTGCTCCAGCGTCCACGGATAGCCTTTACCTGCGATTTGCTGGTTGAACTGACCGAGCATCGCTGGATGGTACGCATGACTGGAATCTTCAATCGGGAACATACCGGAGGCATCACCGATACCGATCACACGCTCACCAGTGAGCAGCCAGTGAATATAACAAGCCAATGTGTTAATAGAAGTCAGCTTGGACACATGCGGTTCTTCATTCAAAATCGCCTGATACAGATGGGCAATGCTCCATCGCTCCGGAATATTGAATCCGAACAGTTCGGTCAGCTCACGCGCCGCTGCGCCTGTCGTGGAATTACGCCATGTACGGAAAGGAACGAGCCATTCACCACTCGCATCCAGTGCGATATAGCCGTGCATCATCGCCGAGAAGCCGATCGAGCCTGTCTGCTGCAAGGTTACACCGTAGCGCTGCTGAACATCCTGCTTCAATTCACGGTAAGCGGTCTGCATCCCTGTGATGATCAGGTCGCGATCATACGTCCAGTAGCCATCCTTCAACTGGTTTTCCCATTCATAGCTACCGGATGCAATCGTCTCAAACTGCTCATCGATCAGTACCGCCTTGATTCGAGTGGAACCGAATTCGATACCCAGCGCTGTCGCTCCGCTTGTGATCGCATCTTTGGCACTCATCTTGATGTCACTCATTATCGCGTAACTCCCTTCACTGATTCACTTTGTTAGTCCGGAGTGCAGCAAGCTTTGCTCCGTTTGGCACTGCTATGTAACTGCCATCTATAGGAGTGAAGCTATATAAACTCCGGTTTTCATTCGTGGCATATTGTATAATTTGATTTCATAAAGAATACGCTTTCTTTTTAAGGAACAATTTCAGTATAGGTATTGTACGTACATTTGTCAATTTGGATTAATCATTATACTTACAACTTGTGCGAAACTATTTTGTAAGCGTTCCAATAGGCGGGAATGAAGATAGGATGTGTATTGAGATCGAGGATTGAAAAGGGCTATTTTTCTTGGAATACCCTAAGATGCGATTGAAAGATTCAACATGAGTCGGAGCTTGCTAACATGGTAATTCTGTTCGCTCTTACCCTTATTTCCCTCGCTTATTTCGGTAAAACTCTTATGCAGACGTAGCCATTATGTACCTCACTGTGCTTTTCTTTATGCGCTAGCTTGGAGACTGTGTATGGTGCCAATTTTATATGTACGTACAAATAATCCAAGCATCGGATCTAGCATCGTTTCTTTCTTCTCTGTCTGTGCCAATTCTTCGTATAAACCGACTCCCTATAGTGCCAAATGAATTCTTCCATAAAAAAACCGCATCCTCGCTTGTATGCGATAGATGCGGTTTGATCGATTCCGTTTCGATGTGTTGATTCTATTTACCTTATTAGGATTGTCAATGTAGCGTTGCTACTCCATTCGCTAGCCCTCAGTCCAGCTCGCCCTCGCGCAGTGCTTCCATTAACGCTTGCGCTTCGGCATGCTCTGGTTCTACGTTTAGCAATTGCTCCAAATATTCACCAGCCTGCTCTAGCTCGCCAAGCTCCAGACAGCAGATAGCGAGGCAATAAAATACGGTAGGCACCGTCTCTTCCTGTTCTTCTGCTACAGATTGCTGTAAATAGTGCTGAGCTTGCTCATATTGCTCCATTTCAAAAAGCAGTAATCCGGTATCGAGCGCCAGGTCATAGCGCTGTGCCATCACATAGTGGGATGACCACATGCGTTCGATGCCGTGCAGCAGGTCGAGATATTCTTCATCATTGGCTTCCGATAGCAATTCGGATAGACGTTCCGTGCTTTGAATGAAAAATTCGGCATCATAATTGCCCAATCGCCAGAAGGCGAGCCATGGCGCGAGTTCCATTTCATCCAGACGCTCATCGACCCAGCGCTTCAAGCTGAAAAATTCATCCGGGCCAAAGCGTGCTGCTGAACGATGGTATGCCATGCGTAGACCGGAATAGCGTCGCGGCTGTGCGACATGCAGCATACAGCCTACATTGATGCCTGTGTAATGGTGAGGTGGGAACAGCACCTCGGCTCCCTGTGCGCCGAACACATAGCTGATCGCATGATAGTTCGCATTGAGTGAAAAGCCACCGCCGCCGTGCAGTGTCAGCTCAGGCGGCTCTTCCAGTCTCCAGCCCTCTAGCAGATGCTCGCCCTTATCGGCAGTGATCAGCACGAAACCAGCTGTCGACAGGTGATTCAGCCGTTGCAAGCAATCGATACTTGCCCATGGCAGCAATACATAGTTATCGTCTAATTGCTCACGATACAAGCTCAACAGATCGGCATACGGATGATCCGCCTGCTCATATTCGGGGGCATGGCGATAGGTGTATTCGATGCCGATCTCGTTCAAGCGGTTCGAGGCTGAGCGTGCGCGGTCATCGATATCAGAGTCTGTCTGCTGGGAATGTCGCTCGACCTGCTCAGCCTTCTCGGACTGTAACTCGGCTTGCTGGTTCGATGATTCTGATGCTGTTGTAGATCTGTCTGTACCGTTTTGCTCGGCTGCTGATACTTGAATCAGCTCAATATCGGCTTCATATACAGCGCCATTTTCGATGCGGATCAGCTCCTGTGGCAGACTATCGAAAAAGTAATTGGCAATCAGAACCACAGGCTCTTGCAACCCGCCTGCCTGTAGCGTCTGACCGCTCACAGCAAGCTGTAGCTCGGTATCTGCCATCGCATCAAAACGGGCAAAATCAAGCGCCCCCTGCGCCACATACGTTTGTAGCGCTGGATGCTGCTGCCATGCCGCCACACTGTCTGCTGCCAGATCGGTCATCACATAGCAGAAGGACGGCAAGTCTTCGATCACTTCATCACGTACACGGCACAGCTCGTGCAAAATATGTCCTGCCAGACGTCCAGCGCCTGCACCAATCTCTACGATGTAGATCGTCTCCTCTGCACCGCCCTGCTGCTGGCGATCCAGTAAAAAGGCAACAATCATATCCGCATACGCCGCCGCGATCATCGGATTACTTGTGACGTATTGCGGTATCCCATCATTGCGCCACGCATCCAGACCTTCCTGCTCATAATATTCACGCAGCAGCTCCCAGATCGGAGCCTGGCTAAAGCGATATCTATTTCGATCATTTGATAATTCGGTCATCGTTTATGTCCTGCTTTCCTAAAATAAGTCGTTCTGCATAGCGGAAATGACACCTATCCATGCTCTCTCCATCATACTACAACGCACCCGGATGCCCTAACAGATTCATACTTTGATCGAAAGCTACCAGATTAGAACAGATGGATAGCTGTTCTTTATGAATGGTATGACTCTTGTAAGCTTAATCAGCTTGATGTGTCTGGATTCCTAATTTACTTCTCGTTTACGATCTGCCGACCTCCTCATAACCCCTGATCACGGCTTACAGAGAGCAGATATTCGCCTGGCATCTCCTGTTGTCTGAATGGCAAATTACCTGATACTTAGAAACGCCCAGTCAACTCGCTTCCAGCCAAAAAAACGGGCAACCCTGTATATAGGTTGCCCGCGTTATTAGCTACATTTTTTTACTCATAGAAAAAATCGAATCATGCACATAGCACATCTATCATTGCTCGGTATGGTCTTTTCCATAATCATCTGCATACGGCGATACCGATCAGAGCGACATACCTGCTCCTTCCCTCTACTCCTATTTACACGCCAGCCCATACGTCCTTCGCATAACGACCTTCCTGCTGTAGCGTATCCAGCCAGATCGCCGCCGCCTGTTCATCCTTACTATAACGCGAACGATATGCCGCACGTAACGCTTCCTCCACATCCGGTGCCATACGTGTACCATCTCCGCAAATGTACAGCATGCCGCCACGCTCATTCAGTACGTCCATAATCTGCTCAGCATTTTGCGCCATCAGATGCTGTACGTACGTCTTGTCCTGCTCGGTTTCACGCGAAAAGGCAGTATGCAGCGAGACGATGCCTTTCGCCGCGTAATCCTCCAGCTCATCCCGATACAGGAAATCCGCCGCATTGCGGCAGCCAAAATACAAATGTGCCTCGCCCAGCTGCTGTCCTTCTTGCTGCATCGCAGCCCGCGCCTGTAAAAAGCCGCGGAATGGAGCAATCCCGGTGCCCGGGCCAACCATCACGAGCGGAACCTGTGGGTCTTCTGGCAAATGGAAGCCGGATTCTGGCGTGCGCACGAATACGGGAATCTGTTCCTGCGGCGCGCGTTCTGCCAGATAGTTCGAAGCAATCCCTTTGTACATCCCTGAGCCTGTACGTGCAGGTGCATGTACAACGGCAACCGTAATGCTCACCCGATCTGCCGCTTGCTTAGGCGAGCTGGAGATCGAATAGTAGCGCGGCTTCAAGGCAGGTAACAGCTCTAAGAAGCGCTCAAATGGCATTTCACACGCCATATATTTTTCCAGCAAATCAAGCATTGTGACGCGCTTATACAGAATCTCGCCGTAATATTGATCCTCCTGTAGCATCCCCTCCAGCTCACGCTTATGCGGTGGACATACCGTATACGCAGCCAGCTCACGAAGCTGGGCACGGCTGGCTGGCTCCTGTAGCTCCACACTGGAAGCGAGCAGCTCACGAAGCTGCACCGGACGATCCAGTGGCAGATGCCCTGCACTCAAGCTACTTGCGGTCAGCACCACCTGAGCCTCCCCTTGCAAGCGGAAGCGGTGCAGGACACGCTGCACCAGCTCGGTAGGATTTTGCGGTAAGACGCCCAGATGGTCGCCCTCATGGTATTGGATATGTTGTGGCAGCTGTAGCTCGATATGACGGGTGCTGCGTCTGCTGTCTGCATGCTGTAGCTCACGATTGTCCAGCACGGTTGCATACACCGCTTCGTAGGAGGAAGCGAGCGGTGCGCCTGCCACATTGCTCACAAATTGCAGACTCAGTGCTGCACGCTCCTGTGCCGCATCGGCGTTGAATCGCAAGCCAAATGCCTCAATCGCATCCGCCCACATCGTCTGCTTCCAATCCTCCAGCTGCTTCTCAAAGTCACCACTCGCATCGCCCTCACCACGAGGCGAGAAGCGCGTAGCTCCCTTTCGCTCCATTTGCTCATCGATAGCACGCGGCACCTGCTGATACGTGCTCGCCCAGTTGCGATCGCCACAGCCGAATACGCTGTATGTTACACCCTCTAGCTCGCCCTCCTCAACCTGCTCCAGCCATTGGAGAAATTGAACGGCATTCGTCGTCGGCTTGCCATTGTACGAGGAGGCAACGATCACAAGCGCGCCCTCACGCGGTAGATCCCCTACCCGATCATTCAGCATTGCGACTTCACTTCGCACACCGTGCAGACTCGCTGTATCTGCCAGCGAACGCGCAATCGACTCCGAGGTGCCCATATTGGAGCCGTATAGCACAACCAGTGGACGATCATTCAAGCCGCTTAATCCCCCCCGTCGTTCCTGCACTTCGCCCTGCTCCTTACCTGCTTCGGCTGTAGCAGCCGCAGGTTGTCCATTTCCTGTTATTGCTGGCACATGACCGGTACGCAGCTTCGGACGAATCGTAAACTGATCCGGTTTGAGCGTGAGGGTTTGCTTGATTTTCAGCTCATACTCTCCGTTAAACGACAGATCAAAATGCTTCAAAATCATTCCCATCACCAGCACCGCCTCATGCAAAGCAAACTGCATCCCGATACATGCACGCTGCCCGTTACCAAATGGCTTGTACGCATGAGCTGGAATCTTCGACGGATCGGCAAAACGCTCTGGCTTGAACTCATCCACATCGTCGCCCCATGCCTCTTTGTCCCGATGCAGCTCGGGCAGGATCACACGAATCTCATCGCCCTTGGCAAGTGGGTATTGACCGCCAATGATCGTATCCTCTTTGGCGTATAGACCGAAGGCTGGTGCGGTCGGCCAGAGTCGCAGAGATTCGTTCAGCACCATTCGTACATACGATAGCTGCAATACCTCCTGATAGGTTGGCACATCACCATTAATGACGCGCTCTGCTTCGGCTCTTGCCTTTTCCAAAACGGCTGAATTTTTCAGTAGAAAATAAGTCGCAAACGATAACAGTCCACTCGTCGTTTCATGCCCGGCAATCAGGAATGTAATCATCTGGTAGCGAATATTTTCATTATCCAGCGTCTCGCCTGTTTCTGGATCAGCCGCACCGAGCATACGTGCCAGCAGATCGGTTTCCCCTTGATCGCCCTGCTGCTGACGATCGGCAATGATCTTATCCACGAGCGAGAACATCGACTCGATATCCTCCTTGTACTGCTTGCGCTTTGCGACCATTAGCTTGCTTTGCAGTGGCGAACGAGTCGTCGCATGCATCGCTTCGTCCAGCGCACGCACCATGCTCTGAATAAATGGATTCGCTTCCTCACGGTAAAAGCTATTGAATCGATAATTAAATCCACACAAGCCGATCGTATCCAGCGTCAGCCGTGTCATATCCTCCGGCACATTGATCGCTTCATCCGGGTTCAAGCGTGCCCACTTCTGCACCAGTTGCAGTGCAATATCGCTCATCATATCGTGATAGCCCTTCATCGCCTGCTGGCTAAAGGCTGGCATCAAAATGCTATGGGCTTTGCGCCAGTTCGGCTCATCCGTCCGACTGGTAAACAGTCCATCCCCAGCAAAATCGCGTACTCGCTGAAGCGATCCATCAATACTTTTGTCAAAACGCTGCTCATCCTCAAGCTCCTTCATCAGCTCTTGCCCCGTCACAATAATAATGGAATGCCCACCCATATGTTGGAACCGATAGATCGGCCCATACTCACGAGCCAGCTCGCTCAGCGAAAGGGTTGGGGTATCCCGGTCAAGCAGCGGAATGCTACCCAGCGGTCCAAAGGTTTTCGTTTGCGGAATCGATGTATTTTTTGCCATGTTGTTCGTACCTCCCGATTGATGATGACAGTGTGTAGATTGGTTTCGTTTCGGTTACGCAGCGATTAACGGCGGTGTGATGTATCATCTTCATTTCATAACGAGCATGATCATGCTCTGGAACAGTAACGTAAACACACAATAGCGATCAGGACATGCGCAGTCTGGTTGTGTTCAGCCATTCACGCAAGGTGGTGGTATTCCAATTCAGCGTGGAATGATCGTCGCCCATCGCTTCCTCCATCATGCTTGCCAGTGTGAAGCTGGCGAAATATTGCTTGAGTAGCGCATCCGCTCCAGCAAATACGTTGTTCAGCAGCTCCACGCCGCGTTCCACATACGTACCATCCTGAAAAATATTGCGCATTAATCCACCATCCTCATACAGCGCCAGCTCGCCCTCCATCGCTTCAAGAATATTCAGCAGCGTGATGTCCTCTGCGGCACGTCCCAGCGATAGCCCGCCATTGTTGCCCGGTGCTGAGCGAATAATGCCCTGTAGCACCAGCTTGCGTGTAATTTTGCGAAAATAGGAGCGGGATACGCCCAGAATATCGCTAGCTCGGTCAGAGGATAGCGGTACACCGGGCTTCTGCGTAGCAAGTAAGACGAGCACACAGATCGCCTGCTCCAGACTCGGATTGAATTTCAAAAGCACCAGCCTCCTTGTATGGCTTCTTGTATAGCCTGCTGTCTAAGGGAAAGTTGATCTCCCTCTGGATAGTGTGGCTTGATCAAATGTTAGCTTCATTATCATTTTCAAATTGGATAACGAATATCCACATTGAATGTTGTATTTCTATTGTAAATCTCATCCAGAACGCATTTCAAGTTTACGCATCAGTAACCCTGTCGGATCGGATGCACGCAAAAAAGCCTTTCTCCCGACATCTATCGAGAGAAAGACTTTTGCATAAATATACGTTTTCATTTCATGGTCACTGCATAAATCCTGCATATTTTCTATGTCTACTTATGCGATCGAATTTATAATCTGTGCCCTCTAAAATGGAGTGTTACATTACGATGGAGTGGTACCATCGATCAGCTTGGCTTGCATCAGCAGACGCTGTACAATCGCGGCTGTCTCTGCACGACTCAAATGCTGAGTCGGTGCCAGACCTTTGGAATTGCCTTGCACAAGACCACTTTGTACCGCAGTAGCCACCGCATCCCGTGCCCACGATGCTACAGCAGCATGATCAGCAAAAGGTGCAAGTGTGCTTGCTGTATCGGCTGTTGCCGTATCGAGTTTAGCTAGCTTCATCGCACGAGTGAGCATCACCAGTGCCTCTTGACGCGTCACTGTGCGATCAGGCCCGAAGCTACCATCTGCATAGCCCTGAATCAGACCATAGCGAGCGGCCTGAGCTACTGCACCTGCATACCAATCCGATGTGTTCACATCGTTAAAGGTAGAGCCACTACCGTTCTCTGCCAGTCCAAGTGCACGTACCATAATCGCTGCCAGCTCGGCGCGTGTCACCTCTGCATTCGGGTTGTAATGATCGGCATCCACACCGTTCACAATCATACGCGATGCCATATCATTGACCGCTTGCTCTGACCATTTACCACTCACATCGGCAAATGTTTTCGGATGCCAGATCAGCGAATAATCACTATTGGTCAAGCTGTTGATCACCGCATAGAATTTGCCATCACGCGAAGTGATGAAGGTGGGTACATGGTGTACAGTGCCATCTGCATTTTGTACAACAGCAGTCGTCACTTTAGATGGATCGACACCATCTGGTAATGGAATCTCGCGCTCAACATATTGATTGAATTGATCTACATTGACCGTTTTGCCGCCGTAAGAAGCGGACACTTCAAAGGAAATCGGCTTCGTCACCAGTGTATAATTTTTCTGCGACGCCGATTGCTCTGCTTGCTGCGTGACAGCCGTCGAGCTTGTACCAATGGCTACATGAATTACGATATCCGACAGCTTCACGGCAGAACCGAGATTTTGAGATACCTGATCCACATTCACCTGATCAGCAGGTAGACGATAGGTACCGCTGGCTGTCTGTACTTCCATAATCGCTTGCTTGTTTTCCATCGCTTTGACCGTTTCACCTGTCAGCACAACAGATACCTGTTGAATATTTTTGTCTGCAACAGGAACGACGATAACAGGCTGTCCCGATGATTGCTGCAAACGATCTGCCAGCTTCGCAGGATCGATCGTCGCGGTCATCGTTGTGCGTCCATTCGTCGTTGTTGTGGCACCATTTGCAATCTGGTCATACGTCTTGCCATCTACGACAACACGCAAGCCTGGATTGGTCGGTGGTGCTGGTGTTGTTGGTGTAGTAGTGGTTGGATTGGCTGTACCTCCACCGCCTCCACCGGAGCTACCACCAGACGAGCCGGAACCGGAATTGCTGGAATTGTTAGAGCTATCTTTTGCACGATTCACTACGATGGTGTACGTACGCAGATTGCCATCTTTATCTGTAACAGTTACCGTGATTGTGCTTGTTCCAACAGCCAGCTGCAAATCTGGCGAAGAACTACCACCGAATAACGTGTACGGCCCGGCTACAACCCCTCCTGTAGCGCCGTATACACTGGCGGTCACGGTACCATATACCGAATCCGTTACACTTGCCTGAACATTCAGACTTTTCACGCTATTGCCTACATTCGCCGTATACTGTGTAATATCTGGAGAGAATGCAGGGCTTAATTGTAGTGGAGCAATTGAAAGCTCGCTCAGTGCTGGCGTGCCCGGCTGTGGTGCTTGTGCCAGCATCGCTGTCATTTCATTGGAGATTGGACTGTCCTCTGCCTTTGTTGCCGCCTTGATGACAAAATAGTAGCGCACACCTGGCGTCAGTCCAGTTACTTTAATCTGTTTTGCCGTTCCATCTAAAATCTGATAAGGTGGCCCATACATACCGGAGATGGAAGAGACGAATACTTCATAGGCAATCGCGTTATTTACAGGTTCCCATGAGAGTGTCACGTCGTTCGGAGTAACGATTGGTTCATTCTGTACAGGAGCAGGAACCTTGCCACTGACTGCAATTTGTGCCCAGCCTTTAACGACATCCTCATCACTCACCTGTACGATATACACATATTGATTGGACGTTGCAGGGAATGGAGTACCTAGATCAACAAATTGAGTGTAGCCTAACTCTGTTGCCTTTTTACCTGTCGCTGGACGCTTATAATCGTTAGGCCCACCTACTGCAAACTTATACGTATTCGAATCCGGCAATGCCGCAATCTTAGCCGTATTCGGGATATCACCCGGTTTAACAATAATATCGCTTAGTACAGGTACAGCCTGAGCCACCAGATCAGGGATGATCGGGAAGTCATTCCAGCGCACAATGTTATCACCTGCAAGCTGTACAATCGTCAGATTCGTATTGTTACCTACCTCGATATCCTGATCACGCTGCAATGGATTGGTGTAGATGGTATTGGTATCGCCTACCAATGGACGTTGCAGCACACCATTAATCGAAAATGTATACTTATACGCAAATTCAGGTGGCAAATTCGCAATTCGAATCGTTCCCGGCTGGCTTCCCGGTACGATCGTTGGCCCCGTCAGCAAAGAAACCTGTTCCGGAATCGTCACACTCACCTCGGACGAGTACGGGCTTTGCCCCTCCATCGTAGTTGCTTTTATCGCAAAATAATACGTTTTGCCTGGCTCCAGATTCTTCACCGTATACACGCCATCTGTATTGCCTACTGTCGCTACAGGTGTCGTATCGTACACGCCAGATTGAGTACCTTTGTAAAGGGTATACTCGGATACCGAGGCATCCAGCGTCCAGCTAAGCTGTGCAGACTGTCGATCACGCAGAACCTGTACGCCCGTTGGTGCCGGGATCGTTGGAGCAGCTGTGAATATTGCTGCTCTTACTTTTGATGAATCGGAAAAGAATAGATAGATGAACTTACCGCTTGGATCAGGGATAAGCGTTGGAGCAGAACCATCTGACATTTGGTTTTCTAGTCCACTACTCGCATCTGTCCATGTCGTGCCATCATATAAAGCAGTCTTCATGTCACCATCGTCTATCCAGCGTACCAGTAACTGATTGTCTACTACCGATAGAAAAGGAGTGTAGGCTCCCTTGTTCGATGTTGTAGGTACTACGCTATCCCCTACGGGTTGCCATGTATCACCATCATAGGCTTTGAGACGAATCGCTGCCGGGTCATCACGCCACGCCGCATATAGCTTGCCTTTATATTCTTGTAGAGAAAGGGAAACCTGTGATTGTGTGATCGAATCGGCAATACCTGCACTACCCGATACATTGACCCAGCTTCCATTTGCTGTACGTTTCGTTACCACTACATATTTGGAGTATGGAGTACTCCCAAGTGACTCTGTCCACCCCATATAGAGTGAGCCGTTATAAGTGGCGAAAGCAGGAGCACCTACACTTGAATTCGGTTGAAGTGAAGAAAGTGGCTGATCATCAACCCACGATGTTCCTGTATATCTTTTCAATTTATTCACATAGGCTGTACCGTTAAACTCTGTATACGAAGCATACAAGTCTCCGTTGTAAGAAACGAGTGCAAAATAACGTGTATTCAATGTTGTGCTAGGGCCAGCTACTGGACCACCGGATAATGACGTCCATGTGCCGTTTTGTAGTTTTTTGACATAGATGCCTTTATTGCTACCTGTACTTTGTTCATGCCAGATTACATACAGTTCATTGTTGTGAACAGCGAGAGCTGGACTGCTAGCTGTCTGGCTGTTATCGATATTAAGTCCAGTTCCACCATCCGCCGCTTCCCAATTTCCATTAACCTGGGTCATGACTCGAACACGAGAAGTACTATTTCCCATCATCCCATAAATGGATTCGATAAAAGTCACATACAACTGACCATTCAACATCACTGCACTCGAACCACGATAATTCGCATTGGTTGAAGATGTATTACTCTTAATCCCACCATTATCAATAAACTGCCAGATCCCCGGCGTAATTGGTGTCGCCCCAGCCTGATGAGGTGCGATCATTCCAATCATCAGCAACAAGACGACAAAGCTATTCATGACCTTTTGTCCCCGTTTTCTGAATAAAGCAGAAATACTCATTCCATTTCCCCCTTGAATGACTACATAGATATTGCAGACATTGTAACAGGGCACCACTCAACATTTTCTCAACAATTACAGGTAAAAAGGTCTAAAAAGCATGAAAAAGTAAGTATTTTTACCTATTTTTTCGAAAATAAGCGACAAAATAAAAAAAGATACGCCAAAACGGCGTATCTTCGACGAGAGAATCGATCGCTTGCAGTCGTATACAAAGAGGATACATCTCCATATCATCTTACTTATTTCGACCGTAACGTTGAAGTGAAATCTCTAAGAACGATGTGAAAGAGTAACGATCGCCCTGCTTATTTAAGTGTAACGAGAACTTCATTAACTCCGCTTAAAATAATCTTCCGGCAATCCAAGCTTCTGTAAGCCCTCTTTAAACGTCACACTAAAGGTAGGATGGTTCCGATACTCTTCCTGCCACATCGCTGCATACAAAGGCAACAGGCGCTCATGCGGAATCATGCCCCAGTACGTGACGATCTGCTGACGTAGCTGAGGTGAAGCATTCAATATGAACTGCTCCACTAGCTCGATATCTCGCTCCTTCTCCACGCAATCGCGCGTGGCATATATCGCCGCTAATTGTATCTCTTCATCCGAGCTATGCAGCACATGCTCATAGTCCCGTAACGTCACACCCGGCTCCTCATGCAAAATATATCCGGCAAAACGAAGTGCTTCCGCCTGCTCAATCCGATCCAGCTGCTTCATAATGATCGGTACGAATTCGGCTGTAGGGTAGTTCTCACGCGAATGATACACCATCTGTAGCGCTAGCAGCAGGTCATCCGCATCGCCAGAGGTTAGAAGCTGTAGCACATATGGCTTGCCCTGCTCTGGTGTGTTTTTATAAATTAATCGAATCGCTATTAATTGATGCTCACGCGCGACATTCCCCTGCTCGCTGGCACCCCTAGATACTAGATGATGCAGAAAATCTAACCCCTCTGGCGATAGCCTTTTAAACTTAAACATCGCCTGTAGCGCATCCGCTTGGATGTGCTGTTCGGCTGTATGCTGATACGTATGTAGCAGCGCCTGTTCATCGCCCGGCATACGCGCGCCAAACCAGCTTCGATGATAGTCCAGCAAAAACTCGTCCAGCCAGCGTTCATACCAGTCCAGAAAGGTCAGATCGTAAACGAAGAAAAACGGAGCATCCTCATAAAAGTCATTCGTATATACGATTCTACCGCGATATTCCCCATCCAGTACGAGATACATATCATAATCACAGCCCTGTGTGCCAATACATAGCATACCGCCGAGAATCTGACTGCTCGTCTGCTCATACTGCTCGTCGGAAATATCCTCATCCCAGATGAGCGGCGCAATCAACTGGTTCCACTCTGCTCTGGGCATGCGCGGACGCAGAATCGCCGGTAACGATAGCGCAAGCGGCTCCGTGTACGAGGTCGCTTCTTCCAGCGAATAGATGCCGTAATACGGGCCTGCTCCGCCGTTACCGATCTCTAACAGAAACTGAGCAAAGGGCTCAGGAAGTACGAGTCCATGTTCTCTCTGCCACTGTTCAAGCTCCGCCTGCGAGAGAACCGGGTCCATCTGATATTCATGCGAGCTGGAGCCAAATTCCGTAAATTCGGTATCCTGAGCCTTGACCAGCTCTAGCTTGCGCTTGATCGCATGGAGCTGGGCTTGCATATCGTTCGTGTTCATCTGTCATTTTCCTTTCTTCGAGGGGATGGAATACACCTTATTGATGTTGCCAGCGATGATACATGCGTCTGGCTATAGCCTTACACTTTCCCGATTAAAATCAGCCACACAGCATTCTGCTACAAATACTCTACTTGGCATCCTTCTCTGCAATAATCTGTTCAATCCCGAGCAGAATAACACGCAGCCCGAATTCAAACGCATGATCGGAACCCATCAGCTCAAATAACTGCTGCGTGTACATGCGGCGAAATAATGACGTGTCCTCATCATTCATCTTATCCATTATACCGAGCATCTCATCATCCAGCTCCGCATGCCGCTGTTCTGAAATCGCCTCTGCATTGCGCTCCTGCTGATAACGATCCAGCACGAAAAATAGCACAAAATTCGCTAATGTCGTCACCGCCTGCATCCGCTCATCCGGCTCCAGCGGCGTATCCTCTACACAGCGTAGCATATAGTTCGTAAACCGGATCATATCCGGCTCGAACGGCATCGTCACCATCATCATCTGAGTGGAACACGGATACTGACTGAGCACACGGCGCATCGTCACCGCTAGCTCGGTGGAGCGTTCCTTCCAATCGCCCTGACTCTGGCACTGCTCTACGATTAGCTTGGATACCTGATTCGCCAATCCCTGATACAGATGCTGCTTGCTTTTGAAATGCCAGTAAAGGGACGGTGCCTGAATCCCCAGCCGATCGGCAAGTCGGCGCATACTGAGCTTTTCGATGCCGTCCTCGCCCAGCAGCTCCCATGATGCCTCCAAAATTTTATCCTCTGAAATTTGAGGCTGTTGTTTTTTCATATGAATTCGTCCTTTAATTTGCGATTTATCTAACACTGTAAGTTTATGCTTTACTTTTGATTATTCTCATGATACCATCTAACACTGTAAGGCACAAACTAACAGTGTTAGATTAAAATTGTCATTATAGAGATAGCTGTTTTTTGTACATCGTTTACGTTTAGGCTAGCCGTTGCTGTATCAACCTGCGGTTCTTTTTCATTGATGTTGAATCGATCTTTGGTTTTTAGTCGTTTTGGTTTTTTAAGTTTTTTGAGTATTTTCAGCTGTTTTAGTTATTCATCATGTTATAAGCCACCATGACTCGTTATTGTTTGCATTTCCCGTCCTACGTTGTCGCCCATTTGCTTCGTTCTATACTTATATCCTCAACAGAAAGCAGTGATCCTATGGATACCGAAAACCTGCACTATTTTGAAAAAGCTCCGATTGCCAAGGCTGTTGCTCACTTCGCCGTTCCGATGATGCTGGGCACGTCGATGAGTGTCATTTATTCTATTTTGAATGCTTATTTTCTAGGGACGCTGCACAATACATCGATGCTCACTGCACTGGCGCTGACGTTGCCCCTGTTCGCTATCATTATGGCACTCGGCAATCTGATCGGTATGGGCAGCGGTACGTTTATTTCACGTCTGCTCGGCGAAAAGAGATATGACGATGCCAAGCATGTATCGTCGTTCGCCTTTTACAGCAGTCTGCTGCTCGGTATACTCGTTATTTTGATTGGCTTGCCGATGATCGACTCCATCGTAGGTAGTCTGGGAGCTACCCCAGAATCGTTTGCTTATACGAAGGATTATGTAACTGTGATGCTCATCGGATCGCCTGTTGTCGTTTTGTTTTTCACGCTGGAAAATATCGTACGCTCGGAAGGCTCAGCGATTACGTCAATGGTCGGCATGATACTGAGTGTGGTCGTCAATATCGTGCTGGACGCGCTAGCGATCTTCGTGCTGCACTGGGGCGTGATCGGTGTCGCTACAGCAACCGTGCTCTCCAATCTTGTTGCCTGTGCCTTTTATACGCATCATCTAGGGCTGAAAAGCTCGTTTCTAACCGTCTCGATTCGCTGGTTCAAGATCAGTAAGGAAATTCTAAGTAATGTGTTCAAAATCGGTGTGCCTGTATTTGTGATGAGTGTCTTTCTTGGGGCGATGTCACTGATCTTTAACTATTTTCTGATTGAATATGGCGATAGCGCGGTGGCGGCGTATGGGATTTCGTCGCGTTTGATGCAATTTCCAGAGTTTATACTGATGGGCTTGTGCGAAGGGGTCGTGCCGCTCATCGCCTTCTCGTTTACCGCGAATATATTACGAATGAAGCAAACGATTGGCTTTACGATCAAGGCGATTGTGGCGATGGCTATCGTATTTGGCATGGTGGTGTATATCGTGTCAGATCATCTGATCGGCTTATTTACAACGGATCCACAGCTGATCGCGATGGGCAGCTATATTTTACATGTAACGTTTCTATCGCTGTTCATTACAGGGGTGACCACGCTCGTGATCGGTATTTTTCAGGCGACCGGACAGGGTACAGCGGCGATGATCATGTCCGTCATTCAAGGCGTGACGCTCATCCCCGTGCTATTCGTAGCCAATCAGTTAAATGGCTTCCACGGGGTGATCTGGTCGCTCGTCATTGCGGATGCGGTAGCATTTCTGGTGGGGGCAGGGTTGTTATATGGATTGCGGCATCGCTTGCAGCCGGATATCGAAAGTCTGGTGCACTGAGTAGCTCCTTCCATATTCGTGCCTGATTTTCGGCGATGGAATCGGTAGAGAATCGCTACAATAGGCGTATAGTACAGCTTATCACGATTCGCTATGATTTCATTTTGGAGGTCGAACTATGTATCAACAACTCGAACAAGCCCAGCAATTCCACCAGCTCCATCAGCAGGCACACCCTCTTATTCTCGTGAACGCCTGGGATGCCGGAAGTGCACAGACGATACAGGAAGCAGGCGCACTGGCGATTGCGACAGGAAGCTGGTCGGTAGCTCATGCCCATGGCTACGAGGATGGCGAGCAGCTACCGTTTGAGCTGGTGCTGGCTAATGTACAGCGTATCTGTAAGCACAGCGATGTGCCTGTTACGATTGATATCGAAGGTGGTTACGGACAGACACCCGAGCAAATACAGCACAATGTTATACAGATTATTCAGTGTGGTGCTGTGGGGATCAATATGGAGGATCGATTGCGCGCAGGCGATGGCTTATACTCGATCCAGCAACAACAGGCACACCTTCGTGCTGCTTGTGCAGCGGCAGACGAAATGTCGATTGCGCTATTTATCAATGCGAGAACCGATATCTTTTTTCAGGCTGCTGTGGAGACGCATGATCATACGCATCTCGAAGCTACCATACAGCGTGCTCATGCGTATGCTGAGGCAGGCGCTCATGGAATCTTCGTGCCTGGAATCTGTGATGAGCAGCTCATCCGTGAGCTATGTCAGCAGTCTCCGATTCCTGTGAACATCATGTTCTCGGCAGAGATGCCGTCCATTTCCACATTGACCGCCTGCGGCGTCGCTCGGATCAGCTACGGGCCGCATCCCTACCTACAGCTGATGGATGCACTGAAGCAATCCAGCATACGCGCACTGGCAGGGCAATCCTTTTAATCAATCGGATTGCTTGAGCGATCGCATCATGGGTATGTATAGACTGAATGCATCAGTACCATATCGCCATAAAATAGAATCGTCCATAAAACATATAAGCCCCAGACTACCGAAGCATGGATCGGCGATCTGGGGCTATTTTAAGTATACGTAGTCATCCATTTAAAAATATAGAAGGAGTAGCACCACTAGCCATAGTGCTTATTTATAATCATGGAGAATGCTGGTGGCGCTATTATTCCTTATTATTGCTTCGCTACATGCTCTCCTGCATAGTTCAGACCAGCACGATAGGCCTGCTCCAGCAAGCGCTCATAATGCTCTGGCTCCATTCCACTCGTTTCATATAAAAACTCCACATGGGAATCGGATACACCGCAGTAATCAGCAATGCCTACATTAAGTAAATTTTCAATCGCTGTGCGATAGTTACGCTTATCCATCTGTGCCTTCGATACACCGGTTAGCGTCAGCCACAGTACCTTCTGCAAATGCAGCTGATCCGCTCCATAGGCAAAGCCATTGTTCATCACGCGATCAATATAGCCCTTGAGCATCGCTGGCAAATGCCACCACCAGAGCGGGAAGACGAATGCGACAGCATCATGTCGTTTGAGACGCTCCATCTCGGTTTCGATTTGAGGGGAGAACTTCTGATGCGGCATCTCCATATTCGGCTCATCCATTCCTTGCAAAATCGGATCAAATCCAATCCGATGCAGGTCTACAATCTCATACTGGTGTCCAGCATCTTTCAAGCCTTGAGCAAAACGATCCACTGCCCGAAAGGTTAGCGAATCCTGTCTTGGATGTGAAACTACGATTAACACGTTCATATCGATATCCTCCTCGTTTCCTGAATGTAGGCTTGGTAGTCATGATTACGGTCTAATGCTATTATAAACTTGTCTATTGTGGCGCGGAAGTAGGCACTTTGATGTGCCACAGGTACATCAAAGTACCCTGGGAACATCCAAGTGCCTATCCTGCTACTGAATCTATGCATCCCTTTTATACAAGTCACGATACGACTTCAGAGCATCCAACAACCTGTTCATATCGCATTCGCTTCGTACATGATAAGCTCCATACCCATCCACGATTCACCAAGGAGGAAGCATCGATGACCGACTACACCGAGCAAGCGCAAAATAATGAACCACCTGAAAAAAGATACCGAGTCGGCGTTGAAGCCGCACTCGAAGTAATGGGCGGCAAATGGAAGCCACTCATCATCTACCATCTTATGGATGGCGCCAAGCGCACCTCTGAGCTACGCCGACTCATACCAGATATTACGCAAAAGATGCTAACTACACAGCTCCGAGCACTGGAAAAGGACGATATCATCGTTCGCAACGTATACACCGAGATTCCGCCCAGAGTCGATTACGAGCTGACCCCTTACGGTAGAAGCCTCAAGCCTGCGCTCGATCTGCTCTGCTACTGGGGCGAGGAGCATCTGAATAAGGTGTATGGCGATAAGTCGAAGGTGCTGGAAGAGTTTTAAAGCTGGATTTCCACACCCATCGCTTCCGCAATCAGCTGAAAATCATCTGCCGTGATCTGAAATTGCCCTCTACGAAATAGATAGCCCCAGTTGCGATTGTCACGCGTGAACGACAGCTGATCCAGCAGCCCACGAATACTTGCCTGCTGGCAATCAACATAGTCGATATTGCGACGAAACGGAATAAACGTATCGGACATCGCATACTCATACACTTCATCATCGTGCACACGTCCAATAGCGGTAAACGCCTGTAGCGGCTCGCCACTTTTCATTTCTGTGCGCGGCGAATAATATACAAACCAATCGCCTTGCTTCATTTTGCGTAAAGGCGCCGCCTTACCATGACATAATTGCGCAAACCCTCCTGCCACCCCGCGCTGTACATGTGCTTCTGAGACGACACCAATCCAGTACGATGGAGCAGATGACCCGGCAGAAAAGGACTGATCTGGCACATCGTGAGACAAAGCTGTCGGCATAGCTGCTGTAGCCGTGGTATCTCCCCCTACAGCAGCTGAGTGCATTGAACCTATAGTCACCTTTTCGGGCATCGCTGTCCCTCCTGCGATAGGACTCTTTTTAAGCATGTGCATGCTCCCACCCTTCCTCCAGACGTTGCTGCTGATGCAGATGATGACGATAATGCATCTCGATCAGCCAGAACCATTCCCATGCATTCAATCCACCGAGACGTGGATGGGCAACCGTAGGTAAGGATGGCTCAGACTCATTGCGCATCGCTTCCTGTGTAACGTGAATGGATAGGTTTACGTTCTCGGATGCTGTATTGTCGCAGGAAGTCGCTGTCGGTACAGTTGCTTGTTCACCTTCCTCTGCTGACATTCCGTTCTTTGCTGCATCCATCAGCAGTTGCTCCTGTACCGCCTGTACAGCTGGAGCCACCTCCATCATCTGGCGCAGCGTTTCCTGCAAGCCTTCTACAAGCTGCTCCTTCTGATCCGGCTGTAATGGCGTATATTGCGGAGATGGTGGCACCTGAATGCGCTCCTGCGGAAAGCTACCATATTGAAATAAAGCTTCGCCCTGTGCAGTTTTGGCTACACACTGGGGCTGGGCTATATTGGCATCTGCCTGTGTAGCTTCAGTAGGTTTACCAGATGTCTGCGTAGCCAGCTCGTCCACCAGCTGTTTTTCCAATACCAGACAACGCCGTACATTAGCCAGCTGCATTGCTTGTGCCGATTGAATCAGGTGAACGATCATCTGCCCTAGCGACCATTCATCCGGAGTAGGCTTCCATAGCAGCTGCTCCATCGACACCTGCTCTAGCTTTTCAATATAGCCATTCACTGTATGCTCCAGACGCTGTAACACCTCATCTACACGTACCTGCTGCTGTGTTGCCATAGTATTCATCGCTTCGATCTTAACCACTTTATCCAGCTCCTTTTATCAAATATGGAAGATGGATTCAGCATAACAAAACGCTACTGACAGCAGTGTGTCAGTAGCGTTTTTGCATTTTTTTAATTTCTTCGCGCAATCGTTCTCGTAGCGATTCCGGCTCCAGCACCTCGACCGCTGCTCCCCAGCTTAGCGTCCATTGCAATAGCTCCTCGATGCGCCGCACTCGTAGCGTCGCCAGCCATCCACTCTCATCTGGCTCCAAGGATTCCATATAAAAATTACCTGTTTCCTGCACATGCTCTCCAGCAGAAGCATCGAACCGCATTCGTACGACGATATCACGATCATCCATCACCTTGCGTGCATGCAGATCAAAACCCGGCTGAATCTCAAATGTCTGCTCCAGTACCATCAATTCTCGCATACGAGATAATCGAAAATACCGAATCGCCTGCCGCTCATGACAAAAAGCAACCAGCATCCATGCCGCCTGTGTGAAGACAAGCCCATACGGATCGACCGTACGCACACTGTGACGCGAATCCTCTGGCTCCGTTAAGCTTTTGGAATAATGAAAATGCACACTGTGCTTCTGTAAAATAGCATGACGCAGCGGCTCCAACCGTTCCTTTTCCAGTACAGTCGTTCCTGCCATTCGTTCATGCAGTAAGCGAATCGCCGACCGTACCCGTGAGGCCTCCTCCTGTACCGGCTTGGTCAGAATCGCCTCAATCTTCTGCTGTGCATGATGTGCCTTCGCCCCATATTCCGCATCCAGCAGCATATGTACAAAGTCCGCACCCACGAGTAGCGCCACCGCTTCCTCTGCTGTAAAGCTAATCGGAGGCAAGAAATATCCCTCCATTAGCGAATAGCCCATGCCCGGTGCACCGACTATCGGAACGCCCGCCTCACTCAGCGCCTGCACATCCCGATAGATCGTCCGCACACTCGTCTCAAACTGCGCCGCCAGATCCTCCGCCCGCCGCATCCCATAACGCTGTAGCTCCATGACGATGGCTAGCATGCGATCTGTTTTGTTCATAGGGTGTTCCTTTCTGTAGATGGTGTAGGGGTATAGTTAAGCAGCTATCTATTCTATTCCTCGATTGGGCATCGGAAAATAATTCATCTGCACTGTAGACACTAGTTTCTCCTTTTCTGCTGCTGTGATTGCTTCTGTGCAATCGTCGGACTGCTCCTGAGACAAGTCACGTCGATACTTGCCTTCTTCCAGCTTCATATCCACAAAGTCCACAATCTGCTGTAGTGAAGCAATCTGATTCACAATATTTGCCCGATGATCGCGTAGCATCTGCACTAATTCGGGATATTCCGCTGGATCAGCATCGGCAGACACATCCAGAAAAGGGCGCATCTCATCCAGAGACATCCCGGTCTTTTTTAAACAGTTCAGCAGTAAAATCGTCTGCATATCGGATGAGCGGTACATACGGTGCCCATTTTCCTTGCGAGCGATCTTCGGCAATAGCGCAATCTTCTCATAATAACGAATCGTATCCTCACTGATGCCTGTTTGCTCAGCGACCTGCTTGATCGTAAATGTCGTCTCCATACCCATCGCATGCTCACTCCTATCGGCTATTGTACTGTCCATGATATAACCTGGAGTTGACTCCAGGTCAAGCTTATCGTTCCACTGTGATTCTGTCTATATACGCGCTTGACCTGAAGTCGACTCCAGGTTTTACAATGAGCACCAGCAGCAACTATTCCATTGCCCAAAGGAGATCGACCTATGCCTACACCACCTTATATCGCCTGTATTACAGGTGCCAATGCCGGAATCGGCTTAGAGCTTACGCGCAAGCTACTACGAGAGGGCTGGCACGTCATTGCGATCAACCGTTCCGACTTTTCGCTAGCAGACGCTCCCATTCAGCAGGCAATCCAAAGCCGACAGCTTCGACCGTATATCGTCACTGATCTTGCGGATTACGATCATCTACGCGCTGTGCTACACAAGATTCAGCAGCAGGAGCAACGGATCGACGTGTTATTCAACAATGCAGGCAGAAGCTTTCCCGAGCTTAGCTATTCTCCGCAAGGACGCGAGCTTCATTACGAGCTGATGACCGTGGTACCTTATATCATTCTAATGGAGCTACGCGAGCTTCTGCATCGCAGCACGATCCGAACGGTCATTAACACCTCAACGTCTGCCTTCCAATTCACACGCCACATCGATAATGCTACGCTGCAACAACCACAGACCTTCCGCAAGCTCACCGGCCCGTATGCCTCCTCCAAGCTAGCACTATCGCTATGGACACAGGCGGCGGCACCACATGTAGCCAGGGAAGGGATCATAATACGCAGCGTCGATCCAGGCGGTAATAATACACTTCGCAAAGATAAACCGTCCGGCTTACCGCTGCTGGTCAAGCCGCTGATGAAGCTATTTTTCCCTCCGCCAACTCACGGCGCAGAGCAGCTGTATCAGGGAGCAATGGATAGCAGCATCCATCACAACCAGACAGGTGTTTTTATATCCAAAGGCAAAATTACAAAGCTTAAATTCAGCGATCAGGCACAGGAGATTTGGGAGCAGGTACATCGCATTTATGAGCAGGAATTTGCCCAGCAAGAGGTTTCGTTTAAGTGAATGGTGAGCATGGATACGAAGTACATTTACGTATACAAGCTCAGGTGCATATAGGGCTTGCACCAGACTGTATTTATATAGCAAGCTACGTATACT
The DNA here is from genome assembly GCF_014645615.1 of Paenibacillus hunanensis. Taxonomy (GTDB): domain Bacteria; phylum Bacillota; class Bacilli; order Paenibacillales; family Paenibacillaceae; genus Saccharibacillus; species Saccharibacillus hunanensis. Next base: position 554,326 of record NZ_BMMB01000005.1, read on the forward strand.
CCATGTTCACATGCTATTGATTGTGCGCGCCCCACTCGCATAGCTGCTCCAATACGGGCAATAATGTCTGTGCTTTGGGTGTTAATGTATACTCCACCTTCGGTGGAATCTGTGGATACTCTGTACGCTCTACGAGTCCGTCTGCCTCCAGCTCCTTTAGCTGTGCACTCAGAACTTTATATGTGATTGCTCCAAGCTGCCGCTGCATTTCATTGAAACGAACGGGTTGCCGGGCGGCCAGCAAGTACAGAATCGCTAGCTTCCACTTGCCACAGATCACCGACATCGTATACCCAAACGGCGTATCACCAATGACCGTATCTTTACCTTTGAAGTCCTGTAATCCCATAGTTACACTATCCTTTCAGATAGTACCTATCTTTATTGTGCGTACTACCCCATGATTTTTGCCCAGTTTATACTAGCCTTAATTCAAAGTAAAGGGGCGACCATCATGGCAACAATTCAGACGTACAATCACTCCCTCTGGGATCATGGCATTACACAAGGCTATCGCGTGGATAACACCATTTATATTTCCGGTCAGTTTGCTCATAATGACAAGGGAGAATTTGTAGGTGCAGGGGATATTGAGGCACAGGTACAGCAAACGCTGAACAATCTGGACGGCGTGCTAGAGCAATTTGGAGTCACAAAACACAATCTAGCCTATGTAGAGATCTATTTAACAGATGCACAGGCACATGGAGAGATTGCTATCGAGCTGTTTAAGAAATACGTAGGCGATCATCGTCCGGCAGGCAGCATGATCGGAGTGACATATCTGGCATTTCCAGAGCAGTTGGTGGAGATTCGAGCTGTCGCGCATACGGATGAACAGAGAATTGTATGATAGATACAGGTTTAAACCATACACAAAAGGAGGACTTCGCTGGAAGTCACTCCTTTTGTGTTTTAATTGGGTGGGAAATACGGATGATTTTTAATAACCAGATGCGATGAAGCCTATCCTCAAGCCCTGCATGACCATAGACAATGGTTACATTTATTTCGTACCGATCGATTTGTCACGCTTTGGGCTTGCAATCGTAAATAGATCGGACATACGCGCATAATATTCACCTGCCAGGCGTGCGACAGGCTGAAGCTGGAACGGATCAATTTTCCCATGATCATAAATACGATCATCGATGTGCATCTGCACCACACGACCGAGCACGAGATTGGAAGACCCTGCTCCCTTGCCAATCGTTAAAATATCCTCCAGCACGCATTCCATATGGATCGGGCTTTCCTTTACACGATAAGGCAGTACCTGTGCGCTAGGCACAGGCGTTAGGCCCGTCTCCTGAAATTCATTCACCCCATAGGCAAATTCAAACGAAGCTTCATTCACCTGCGCTACGATCTGCTCGGTCACGATATTAATTACAAATTGCCCGGTCGCTTCAATATTGCGCAGTGTATCCTTTTTCGTGCCGTCCTCTGGACGAATTAAAGGAGCAAAGGCAACGGTAAAGGGCTGCGGACATACACCGCAAAAGTTACTAAATGGTGCCAGATTCGGAACGCCCTCCGCAGACATCGTGGACACGAGCGCGATCGGTCTCGGAACAATCGATCCTGTATATAATTTGTAGCTGTCCTTCCACGTCAGTTGGTCTGTAATAATCTCCATGCTTATCGCATCCTCTCTTCTTATCCATGTATACGCATCACGCTGATCATCTTCCCTCTCGTTACTGCCAATGCATAGCTGCAAGAAAGGCATGAGTGAAGTATAAGGATTAGAGCTGACTCGAAGTCAAGCATCGAAAATAAAATGATGGCAGCGTCATATTCAGATCGCATTGTAGGCAATGAAGCGCAAGTATCCACCATGTCATAGCCAATTTAGCGCAAACTAACTCATATTAGCCATTGCAAAGCTTGACTTCGAGCTAGCTCTAAGGTGTACGATCATAATACGTATACAGAATGAAGGAGAGACGATGCCATGCTAACCATTAGCCAGGTGACGGAGCAAACCGGCTTGACCGCCTACACGCTTCGCTATTATGAAAAGATTGGTGTGCTCAAAAATCCACAGCGTACAGAAGGCGGCGCACGCCTATATAGCGAAAGCGATGTTACGTATATCCAATGCCTTGTCCATTTAAAAAAGCTAGGCTTATCGCTAGAAGAGATTACCGAATTCACCCGCGATGGCTGTGTAATGGAGAAGATCAAGCAGGGAGAAGACCCGGCTCATTTCACACCTACGCTAAGCAAACGAACCGAAATTCTGTCCAAATACCTTGCGGAATTGGAAGCCAAGCGGCAGGAGCTGGATGGGATTATCGCGATGACGCGGGCGAAGCTGGAAGGATATCATGAGCTGTCGCAGGACGTTTGATAAAATAACCTGTGCAGCAGAACGAATACAGAAGAGAACAGAGCAAACAATGGATATTTTCTAAAGATACCCGTTGTTTGCTCCGCTCTTACCTATCTACTCCCAAACCGTCGAATCGCCTCTTCCGTGACCGGCTCGAACCAATTCACCAGATTCCCATCTGGATCACGAAATAGCATTGAGCGATTTCCCCACGGCATTGTGGTTGGCTGCTGTACCCATTGTTCCTGTTCCACCAGTGATTTTAGGCGCGCATATTCTGCTTCAATATCATCCACACGAAACTCCAAAATTACCGTACGATTGCTCGCCGCCTGTACCGAATCGTCACCAAATAACTGCGCGGTCTGCGAATGCCCAATTGCCAGTGTACAAGACGGCAGCACCAGCTCGGCAAATACAGGCGCTAGCCGCTCTGCCTGAACGCCAAGCACCCCTTCATAAAAAGATACAAGACGATCCAGATCGTCGGTAATGATGCGTACAGAAGCAAAATTCATCGTTTATCATCCTTTCGGTTGGTCAATGGAATTGCAAAATGTAGAGTTACAATCGTGGTTGAATATATCAGTCGTGACTCTGCTTTCTTCTTACCTATCTGATTATAAAAAAAAGCTACTGACAACGTGATGTCAGTAGCCTTTTTAGAAATTTTACTGGATCGTTACTTTCTATAGTCTCGTGTAGCAGCCTTGATGGGGATACTTTCACTGCACGCCTGCTGTATAGTAGTATATTTCCCCTACGTACAATGGGTCGTTCCAGCCCCTCCATTCTGCTCACTTCTCAGCATTGCATTGGCCTCACATGATCTGCCCGATCTGTATAAGATCCATATGTACCATCCAGATCGTTGTTCTTCCCTCTACTCCCCCACAATTGCTCGCAAGGTACTGATACTTTCCTGTAAAAATCTCTGATTCTGCTCCATCCCTCTACTCTTACACCAAACGACAGCACTGAACGCATCGTAAAAGCTATAAAACGCCAGTACATCCTCCAAATCCATCATCGGACGCACCGTTTCATATCCTTCAATATAAGCTGCTCGAGTCCCCGGATAGACCTGCCATAGATAACGATTCACCTTCGTAAAATCAATCTCTGCCGATCCTCCACGTGCACTCTCAAAATCAATAATGCCCGCTACACGATCGCCCGCCACCAGAATATTGCCAGGCCTAAAATCCATATGTACCAGACAGGGCCCATCCACTTTCGGCAAAGCATAGAACACATGGTCAAAATGCCGTACACATCGCGCATAGAGCTCGGCATCAAGCACCTCACTACACGGCTGCTTCCAAGCCTCAAAGTTTCGCTGAATATACAATCGCCAATCGTTATCTTCAAGTTGCTGGAACCCACCCGCAGTATGCACACCAAAGCCCGGCATCTTCACTTCATGCATCATCGCATGATACGTCCCGATCTGAAAAGCAAGCTGCTCGCCGATCCCCTCTGTGCAGGGCGCACCTTGAATGGCAGACAGCAGTAATGCCCCTGTCAGATGCTCATCTCCGTACCAGATATCCAATACCTTCGGCACAGGAATCACGCCTTGCAGGGTGTTCAGTATAGCAAACTCACGGTGTAACTTATCCCGGTTAAACGGAATTTTGACATACACCGTTTCCCCATCAGCCAGTGTGAGCTTGTACACTTCCGAGCTGAATGATTCCGGCACATCGTGTAGGGTAGAGACGTTTAATTGTAGCTGCTCGATAACACGAAGAATGGAATTCATGACAATCCTCCTATCCATAAAGCGGATCATACCAGATATGGAGTGACTTTTTAAGTATACACAGATGTACTATTTGTTTATTAGGGGCGATCCAAATGGATGCGTGGTACATCTAGTTCCTATCTAACTTCCATAGCCGAGTGGATCGTATTCATAATTTGCGTATAGTTCGTCGTAAATAATATGTAGTTCTGTGTCTTCGTCTGAATCGCTACTCGATCGGTCGTTCCATAAGGTGTCCCGATACGAATCGCATCTGCTTCCTTGCCACCATACGTATCGTCCAGCGAGACGCTGACAATATCCGCAATCGGAATGACGATTTTGCTGAGTTGATACTTGATGATGATATCCTGATCTACTTTCTTTACATCGAGTCCTAGCATGTTGGGGTTCCTCCTTTGGGTAAAACAGGGATACGTATATGATATCATAAGTGGGAGGAAAATCCATTTTGAGCGCGACAGTCCATAGATGGAGATAAAGGAGAGGCGAATCGACATATGAAGACTTCACTTCGCAATATCACTGTACATGATCAAAAGTTTGTATACTGGTACACCAGCGGTGCTTGTTTCACCTTGAATCTGTCTGTTAAGGGCGATAAAAATAGTACGATTACTTTGTTGTTCCAAGCAATATCACCTCCTGAGAAGCCTTATACGTTTTGGGCATTTTATGACATCGTTGCACAGCAGAATGAGACAGAGGTGATCCTTCACGTAGCGCGACCCAAGCATATTGCTGAGATTCTCACATATTTGTTAGATCAGCGACGTGAGCTATGGCTTAAAGGAAAGCCTCAGATTATCGAATCCGGGTGGGGGATTTTAGAGGAGATGGGCTATGCTGATCCGAAGCCAGTATGGGTTACGGAGTGGTAGTACAATTTTAGATAAAGATATACGAGCTTCTAAGTATACTGATAAACAAAAAGCTCTCCAGATCGGAGAGCTCATGTAATCACGATTCTAAATTCAATACTCGTATCTATTCAGTAAAGAATGATACTAAGCAGCCTAAGACTAAAATCTACAGCGCCTTAATCAATTCCTCCAGCTCATCCACCAACACTTTCGCCTTCTCAAAATTCGTATCCTTCAGCGCCAGCTCGATCTGCATCTCTACAGCCTTCTTCTTCTCTTCCGCCTGCAAATAATCCTTACTAAAATGACTTGCATAGATCATCTGTCTGAACTTGCGCATGCTCATTTTGCGGATCGTCTTGTTATCAATAATTAGCACATAATCCATCCCATTCACGACCGAATAGAAATCGTGGGAGATCATTAGAATGGCGCCTTTGTAGTCAATAATCGCCTTCTCCAGTGCGATCTGTGTGTAAATATCCAGATGGCTGGTCGGCTCATCCAGCAGCAGCAGATTTGCTCCGCTTGCAGCTACTTTTGCCAGTTGTAGAATATTCTTTTCGCCACCGGATAGCGATTCGATCTTCTGATTCAGGATTTCGCCCTCGAATCCGTGTGTAGCGAGGTAGGCACGCACGTCATCATACGTTGCGAATCCGGCTTCGATGAACTCGTGCAGCATCGTGTTGGAGCCTTGCAGCGTTTCGTCCTGTAGCTGTGACAGATACGCTACCTTGGCATCGGTATGGATCGTAATCGATTCATGGTTGTTTTTGGCAATGTCACGCAGTAATGTCGTTTTTCCCGTTCCATTGGCACCGATAATCGCGACTTTATCCGTTGCGCCGATCTCGAAGCTCACGTTTTCCAGCAACAGCTCATCGAAGGCAGCGCCGTAGTTTTGCACGCTCACCACGACCGTATCCTCGGTCAGTGGCTGATCCATCTCAAAATGAATCGTCGGCTGCTTCACATCAACGAATGGTGCTTTGATGCGGCTTGCTTCCAGGCGCTCCTGTAGCTTCATTCTCGCCTTCAGCGCTCTACCACGCGATTCATCTGAATTGTAGGTCGCGATCGTGCGCAGATTATCGATAAGCGCCTCATTACGTGCCACTTCCTCGGCTTCTGCAACGGCAATCTCCTGCATCTCGATCTTCGTCTGTAGTAGAGAGAAGTTATAGTCGATATAGCGTCCGTCGAACTCCTGTAGCTCTTTATTTTCCAGATGAATGATCTTATTGAAGCAATGATTCAGCAGGTAGCGGTTATGCGTTACGACCAGCAGCATCCCTTTATGGGAATTGATCAGCTTTTTGAGTGCATTCAGATTTTCAAAGTCCAGAAATACATCCGGCTCGTCCATGATCATCAGATCGGGGCGACCCAGCATTTCCTTCATCACCTGCACCAGCTTGAATTCGCCGCCGCTCAGGGAGGAGACATCTGTGTCTTTGAGCTTCATCAGATTAGCCAGATTAAGCTGCTTGTTGATCGTATTTTCAAAATTATGCCCGTCCACTGCATCGAATGCGTCCAGTGCCAGCTGGCAGCGCTCCATCAGCGCATCCATATCGTCTGTCGTTTCCATCTCTGCGTAGATCGCGTTGATCTCATTTTGCATCTCGATAAAGGTTTCCCCGATATATTCAAACACCGTCATCGTTTCTGCTCGATCGACCTGTGAGAACTGGCTGACATATCCAATCGTGCAAGCTGGATCGATCTCTAGCTTGCCATCGAACAGGTAGTTATTGGGCTCCAGTAGAATATCGACCAGCGTGCTTTTGCCACTGCCGCTCGTTCCGATAAAGGCGCAATGCTGTCCTTCTTCCAGTGTAAAAGAAATATTCGTATACAATTCCTTCTGTGGGAACGAGAAGGACAGGTTATCAACTTTAATCATTTGTGTTACCTTTCTTTGCAGCTAAAATGGGGGTGAATCTCGGATGTACTGCATAACATCCCGTTTGCGTGTGCCACACCTCAGAGTACCACTGTTTATGGGGGAGTACAATGGATTTGTGAAGGTAAAGCATGTATCTTTTTTATCGTTATAGGTCTTGCAGCAATGACGTATCCAAATTCGCTCTGCCCAGATACCCACTGCATAGAACAGGCCGCTCGGCAATCTCATAAAATTTATTCATATCCATAGCATCGTTCCGACCCCACACCTCAAATGAATCGAATTCTTCCTTGGAAATCTGGTGGTACTCCGGTGTATCGGTAAAGCCTGTTAACACTTCATACGCATAAATATCCTCGCCAAATTTGCCGACAGAATGGTATCCGCCTTCCTTCAGGCGCACATACTCTTTGTAGTGGAAGCCCATGATGATCACGTGTCCTTTCGTTGTGTAAAGGTATGTAATTGCTCCAGCTATATCTTTTCAGAGCTCAGCTAGTGTTAAGGATAGGAGCTACGTATAACGCCTGCTTAATGAATGGAGAGCCTTTCATCTTTACTTACAGATCCTGCAATCGCGACGTATCCAAATACTCGCTCCCCAGATAGCCGCCGCACAGTGCAGGCCGATTCTTAATCTCATAAAACTTCTTCATATCCATTGGCTCCTGCTGCCCCCAGCTCTCAAACGAATCGAATTCCTCCTTCGAAATCTGGTGATACTCCGGGGAATCTGCCACGCCAGTTAGAATCTCATAGGCATAGATATCCTCGCCAAACTTGCCTACGGATTGATATCTGCCCTTTTTTAAACGAACATAGTCGGTGTATCGGAAAGTCATGATGATCACGCTGCCTTTCGCTGTTTGCTAATGCAATTTCGGTATAAAACAATTTCAAAAATGCTCCAAAACCAAAAGTCGATCGATCCGGTACTCCTTGTGATAATCCATCCTGCCCCGCTAACGATTACCCTCAAGAAAACTGCCAGAAGCCAGCAACAGGCTGCGTGATCTCATTCTTGTCTATTTTAGCGTACACATACAATGCACCAAAACCGAACGGATAACTGCCGTCCTCCGCGAGCAACGTTTCCGGGTAGCCCTCCTCATCCACTTGCAAGAGGAACGAGAATGATTGCTGCTGTAGCTCGGTTGTGTAGTAGTCCTCCTGCTGGATCAACCTTGGCGTACCGCCTACTTTGATCAGAAAAGGCGATTCCATCGAGTCGAGATCACTAACCACTTCGCTTTGAGAAATGCTGTGCTTGATCAGACTGGGATGTGTAAAGATATCCTTGCTACTCTCGGGTGAAATGGGATGCTCAATCACCTTGATCACACAATCTGGATAGATATTATGCTCCACATACTCGTCATAATCCGTCGGAACAAAAATCGAAATCATCTTCTCGGGATTGAATGGATGAAGCAAACTCAGGTAAAAGAGGTAGGTTAAACCTTCCAGTTGTGTACGAATCGCTTGTTGCTGATCAATGAGATTGTTTTTATTTTTATCATCAAAATATGCTGGCGCATTGCCACCGATCCAGCCTGCTGCATCTTTATTCAATACCTCTGCCTGTGCATGATACACTATGCAGTCTGTTCTATGCTCTAGTATAGGAATGGGATTCTTCATCGTCATAGTCCGACTCCTCTATTAAGAATGTAATATGGTGTGATTGAGACGATCTGTAACCTGAGGTAGCCATACAGTGTAGCTTCTGAATAGGTTGGATGTACATGTGAGATGTTATGTGTGATATGCCTTTTATATGAGAAGATAGCTACGTTCACCCCCATACGCCTGCTCTACTCTCCATACACTGACTTACTTCACTGAACTCAGCTTGTTTGATTATCCGGTATGATCATTGTACGCTTCGGATGAACCTATACGTACGGAAGTGCTCTGCCCTACGCTACCTTAACTATCTTCATCTATCCCTACATCCGGGCGACCTACTCCCGACAGGGATCAATAATCGAATATTCACTTTCTTCCACATACGAGTCGAAAGCCTCCACACCCTCCTGCAAAATCAGGCTAGCTTCCTGCGTAGTGATCGGCACCGCCCAGATCATCTGAATACTCTCATCTCCCACCTGAATCGTCTCCAGCTCCTCACTCTCTCCCCTCAGCTCATCCAGTAAAAACGCTCTGGTTGACCAGTTATTCGGGGCAAGCTCGCTTTCTCCCATCACCCGGGGGATGCGAGAATCTGGAGCCACCTCAATATGATGCACGAGCAGATCACACATATATGCAAATATACGTTCAGCCGATTCGTCTCCCAACTCCGCTGTCAGCGCAAGCATCCACTCGGTACCGATCGATTGCCCATTGGAACGAAGCGTATTGGATAATCCAACCGTCGCAAATCTAGCGATATCGTCCTCATCAGCTGCCGGAAAATAATAAATTTCCACATGAATGGCTCGATCTGGATGATTCAGCAGCACTCGATAGGCTGGCATCGACCACTCCCGAATATATGCACCCAGAATGATCGATCTTCGAATATCGAATGCCAATTGTTGCTCTGGATTGAATGCAGTCACCATATTCAACACGCTCCTATTTTCTGCATGATCGGTTGGAAAATCTATCTATGTTCATTACACGACTTCTTTATTATGGAGGAATATACTCCACTCAACAATAAAAGCTCAAGCGGCTACTCTGCTTGAGCTTTATTATTTTGGTGATGAGCTGTATGGTTACTCCTTCTAGCTTCTGGAGCAACTATTTATAATCATTCACAGGCCCTTCATCCATAAGCACCTCAACCATACCTGAATCCCCCATTTGGAGCATTGGACGATACTCCGAGTTTGGCTCGCTGTATAGCTCCAGTGGACTGATGATCACGCCGTCTGCTGTATTTTGCAGGATGCCGGGTACGCAGGTATAGATCTTATCGTTATTATTGGCGTTTTTAGACGATATCGTGACAGATGTTCCCTGGTGATTGTCGATACTCATCGACACCTTATACCGATAAAATGAACCCGTCCCATTCGACTGCGCTGAGTATACAACTGGTACCACAGCTAGAATATCATCTCGCAAGCGTAGCTTAATGACCTCGGTCTTCGTCGTCTGATGGCTTCGACCAACATCGCCCATATGCTCGACCGCACCGTTACCAAAGCTTTGCAGTGGAGGCACATCCTCTGCGCCGAACATTGCGACATCGACCTGTTCGCCAGACCTGGTATAGACGAGCGCATAGATATCGTAATCGGTTCCCGTTTGCCACGATACGGTCGCCGTAATCTCCGGCGTTTTCTCAATCATGACGGATTTCTGTCCTTTTTCAAGATTGACCTTACCTGTGACCTTCTGAAGATTAATAGAAGAGAGCAATGGCTGAGTATTAGGCGCTGCGGGAGCAGACGCGGGTGTCTCCGTTGGCTGTGTGGAAGCCAATGAAGGCAATGCAGACGATTCGGAAGTAGTAACAGGCTGTGGAGTTGCTTGAGCAGGTGGCGGTGTATGATCGGCAGTCGGCTGCGATGCGGCTGACGAAGACGGTTCATCTGCTTCCACCTCAACACCATAGTTGATGCACAATCCTTCCAAACCAGAATCGAATCCACGCCAGATCGATTTGACCTTTGTTCCGCCATTTCGCAAATACAGCTCCAGCACAATAATGCCATTTTCGCTCTGGAAGCTGGATGGGTTAAGCTGAATACGATCATTATCGGTAGCGATTTCAGCGGTTAGATGGTTTACATTTGCAAAGCCAGTGCTGTTATCCTCGGTCAGTGTGACCGCTATTTTCGTAATGCCGACCGGAGCCTTATTCATATCAAATTGCAGCTTATGTACCTTTGTATTGCCGATTTGCTCGGAGGGTAACAGGGTCGCTACTCCTGTCTCGCTGGTTGGCTGATTGTAAAAAATAATGCCGCTATCTCCCTGTACCTTGTCCTGATCGGTAAGCAGGAACGCGGTTAGAGAGACATCGATAGCAGGAGAAATGTCATGGCTGATCGTAATATGACCGCTCGCCGTAGTTAAACTCGTATTGGCACCCATTGGAAGAACCTGATTCATGCAAATCCACTCCCGTTTATGTATGACTTGTATTGAAATTTTTTTGCACATTCATTATGAAATATCGAGCATCTACATTCAAAATATGTACTGATTCACCCATCGTAACACAGGACGATCATAGTTGGGATATATACATATACAGAAGGAAGACCGTTCCCCTAGCATGATGTTGTTGCATCAGTTTCTTTCCTCTTACTTCATTGCTGTGCTGGTCTTGCATGGGTACTGCTACGATCTTGGTTGAATTCATTTGTATCAATGACTACTCTTCATCGCTTTGTTCCATGCCTCAAAGTATTCACTAATCGATGAATAACGATCCTCTTTGCTCATACTAACTGCCTTGAGCGCAATCTGGAATAGCCGTTCATCCGCTTGCCATGTCTCCCGATTCCGCTCAATTCCACCACCGAACAATTGAAAGGCAGTAGCGCCCATCAGGAATACATTGGATCGCTCATCAATCTCTGCGCCTAGCTCAATCTCCTCTGGTGACATATAGCGACTTGATCCCCACATCCGTCCCATCGTATTGATGACTGGCTTGGGGGCATAAAATTCGATATCGCAAATTCTAGTCTCATCGACTACAAAATCATACATCATACATCCATCATAAAAGTCTAACGCAATATATCCCTTTTCGTTGACATGAATATGAAATTGCACGATGGCCTCATACACCGTGAGCTTCTTGTCTAATGGTAGTACCAGGAATTTCTCATACGAAGCATACTGCCTGCCCATACAATCTCCTTCAAACCACTCAAATACCGTTATATAGCCGCCCGGAATCTCCTTATGCTCGATGATTCCGATAAGGGTTGGGTGACGTAAATCCTCGTAAATAGCAACGGTAGATTGCAGCCGCTGGATCGCCATATCTGGGTGGGTATGACTGTATACCGTTGCTGCACCTGCTACTTTTATAAAAAGCTTTCCTTGATCATTCTGCACACCAAAACAGATATACCCAGAATCCTGACGATCAAATACAGCAAACACCTTGCCATACTCCGCTAAAAAGCTAAAATCAAATTCCTCTTTCAACTCAAAAGTGATACCATCGATCGTTTGCGTGATCATCATGTACGACCTCCATATCTCATTTCGTCCTGTGCGCTGGACGGGAGCTTATACAGTTATTACATTCTTATAAATTGATCATACTATGAAGGCTTAAACTTTTCTTCTAACTAGATAATCTAAGTTTGATCCCGTAGATCGTTATCCAATTATGACACATGACTAAACGATGGAGATAGGAGATTGCCTATAACTACACATCTCAAAACAGTACAACGATTCTTATTCTACCGCAGTAACGAAGCAACAAGCAGCTTCATCTACGCATTCGACATCGCAGGTATGAGCGTTTCCCACTGCTCTCCATTCACTGTTCCAACAAATCGATACACGGGCTGGTAATATCCTTTCGAATCATACGTATAGACAAGCGCGTACTTCTCAATACGCAGGCGATCGCCTTTTTTCAGATCATTGTACACGTAGAAATTCCCTCCAAGAACTTGCGCATAAGCCTGTGCCGGACTTATGATCTCCACTTTGCGCACATACTCATTCTGATTCATCGCATAAAATAAATCACGAGGCGCGCCCCCATCCGTGCTAGCAGGCATCAGCATTACCATTCCATTGGCAAAATCCATTTCGCCGTCAGCAACAGCATCCAGCGGCTCACGGATATCCCATCTCAGTGTATCCTCATTCTGTATGCTGAATGTCGTGTTCTCAGGCAGCATATCATGATCCAGCATCCACTTTTCATAGAATGCTCTGTGCCTTGTTAGCTCCTCCTTGCTGAGCTTCATCTCGTCTCCACTCTCACCATATACCTGCCAGCCGCCATCCTGTAGGTTATAGCTAAACGTGTACGGATGACCGTCCGAATCGTCAAATAACCAGATTCGATTCATTCCATCTATTCGCTTCTCTTGCTGCTGGAGCTTGAAGGACTGCTGTACCAGCGTAGCCATACGCTCTCCGTATTCCAGATTATAGATATGATGATTCACATAGAGTGAAACAGGCTTCGCCTGCTCTGGTAGCCTGGCATCTAGCTTCACCTCGACTCCGCTCATGTTCTGCTTGATCGCTGGTCGAATCGAGAGATTGCCCAGCTCTTTGGACTGATACACGGCTAATGCACTGGTGAACAATAGGACAAATGCCATCGGAATACATAGCGCAAGCCCGGTTGATTTGAAGTCTAGCTTTCGCTTCGCCATGCTACTTAATATCGCCTGCATGATCAGGTAACCTGCTATACTGCCAATCGTATTATGGAAAATATCGTCCAGCTCAAAAATCCCTCTTCCACTCAGCATCTGGATCAGCTCAATACCGATCGTTACGATGAAAGACACCACGAGCACAGGCGTAAAACGCCGTAACCTTATACTCAGTAGCGGCAGCAAAAAACCAAGCGGCATGAACATCATCATATTAAAAATAATAAGCTGAAATTCACTGAGCGACCATTGATTCCAAGCACTCCGATAGCCACTAAACAGTCGAAAATTCACCCAGCCCTCAAAATTCGCTCCCCTGCTGAATGTCGTTAACATCATGACCAGACCAAACCACATCACCAGCAAATACCCTGCTACAAATTGTGCTATCGAAAATCTTCTCTTGCCACCCCTCTTGCGGTATACCGTATACAAAAGGGAGATCACGCCTAAAAACACGAGTGCGATCGCCAGTACCTTTGGTAGAAGCGGTAATAGTGTGCTCAGTATGCCTTGAATATCCATATGTGTACTCCCTTCCATGTCGCTGTATGAATACGAATGCGTTTCGCTATAAGGAAGACGCTACTTGTGCGTATTGTGTAACAGCTTCTTCAAAAAATGATAAGGAAGTCTTGATATTTCATGGATAGCCGCAGTTCGCTGAATATATTCTGGCGCACGGTACGAGTAGGATACGAGCAGCGTACGAGTAAGATTCGACCAGCCTAACCACATGGGTAAATGAAAGAAAAAACCACTCCATGAGATGAAGTAGGCTGCTTCATAACGACAGCATCAATCATACTGCACATCTATAATCTCCTCCGTGTACAAGGTATATCCCCAACTAACTATGTTAAACTATGACCAAAGAGTCGCCCGTTCATCCCCACAAATGTATAACGAACAGCACCACCTATCGATAACCCAGACAAAGCATACTCGAAAGGAGCCTTCATGCACCGTTTCTCGAAGCATCTATTAAAGTCGTCATTCGTACCGTTCCTGCCTGGTGCAATTCTAATCATCCTGCTATTCTCTCTAGATTATGTCCAACTCCAGCTCGTTGAAAAATTCCTGCTATTTGCCGCTTTTATCATCGTTCCGCTGGTCATTGTACTGTTAAAATACGACGACAAGAACACCAGCCAGCGTATGATCTATACAGCGATCAAGCGGTTTCATTTCCCCGCAGCACTGCTTGCGCTAGCGTCTGTGATGAGCAGTACGATGTGGGGCTGGCAAGGTATAGCGCTACCAGGAGCGCTCTCCCTCGGCTGGCTTGTCCTCACCTTGCTGCTTGGTGTATATGGAATCATGACGATCATCGTACATAAGGGGAAAATAGCCGAATGGGCAATCGGTGCTGGACTGGTTTACTTTTTCATCGGTGGCTTGTGGTTCACGTTATATCAGTATCAATGGACGGTATTCCAGGCCACTCCAGCAACGCATGCACTTAGCTCCATCCATTTTCATTTTTCGTCTGCGATCGTTCCTATTTTCATCGGTATGCTGGGGCGGATTATGACCAAGCGTAGCTGGTATCCATGGATCGTTGTCGTCGACATCATCGGGCCGATCCTGATCGCGATTGGGATGATCGTCTCGAAGCCACTGGAATACATCGGTGTTGCTCTATTTGCCTGTAATATTGTGATCTACACGACGTATCTGCTTACGTATTTGAAGCGGAATCCATTATATAAGAGGGCATCTGTCTTTCTCGTGCTTTCCTGTCTCGCCTTCTATACGGTGATCGTCATTTCCATGTTCTATCCCTTGCTGAAAAGAAGATTTGCCTTAACGATATTGGACTTCATTCCAGTATATGGCGCGCTGCACGCGTTTGGATTTGTATTATGTGGGCTTGTAGGCTGGGTGTATATGGCAAGCTCAATGGATGCTAGAAGGGGCAAGCTTGCTTACGAGAATAGATGAGTGATCCCTTTTGCCCAATCATGAGAATATCGATGACTAGTGATCTATGAAAATCAATAGCCTTCGTCCCCTTACGTACAGGATGAAGGCTGTTTGACGATCATTATTGGATTGTATAGAACGCTATCCTGCCATGTAGCTTCCACTTTCCTATATCTCTCATTCCATCTACTTTCTAGTATAATAATTCGATACAACCACCATTTTAAAAGTAGCCCGCCTGTAGCTGTGAAGCAAGCTGAATGACTGGCTCAAGGTAGGCAGAAGGAGATGAATTATGGAATATCATGTAGCTGTACATGGGAATGATCGGCATTCAGGAACCGCAGATCAGCCGCTTCGCACGATATCGCTTGCTGCTGCTGGAGCAGTGGCTGGCGATACCGTTATCGTTCATGCAGGTGTATACAGAGAATGGGTGAATCCGGCGAATGGAGGAACCGCAGAGCATCGCATCGTTTACCGCTCCGCAGGTGACGGCGAGGTCGTGATTACCGGAGCGGAACGGATCACCGACTGGAAGTCCGAAGGAGACGATGTATGGCGCGCCGAAGTACCGAATTCGATCTTTTCCGTGCGTAATCCGTTTGCCACCGAGCTGAGTGGAGACTGGTTATTTGACGGGGCGTTTCCTGTTCATCTGGGTGAAGTATATCTGGACGGGAAATCGTTATACGAATGCGACAGTTTTGAAAGCGTTCGCAATCCAAAGGTATGGCAGGACGCCAAATATGCTGACGATTCTCTACTCGTCTGGTATGCCGAAGTCGGTTCGACGACGACTACCATCTGGGCTACCTTCGGTGGAAAAGATCCTCGTCAGGAAAATGTAGAGATTAACGTGCGTCCGTACTGCTTCTGGCCGGATCAACCGGGGCGTAGCTATATCACCGTCAGTGGCTTCACCCTTTGTCAGGCTTCTCCCCAGTGGGCGCCACCAACAGATTATCAGGAAGGCTTGATCGGCCCTCACTGGAGCAAGGGCTGGATTATTGAAAACAATACGATCTGTGAATCGAAATGCGTAGGCATCAGCCTCGGCACTGCCATCGGTACAGGTCACCAGCCGCCAGAGAAGCAGAGTAAAGGCGGTACACAGCGAGAGCAGGAAGTGATTTTACGCGCATTACACGCGGGCTGGCATAAGGATACGGTCGGCAGTCATATCGTTCGTGGTAATGTGATTCACGATTGCGAGCAGGCTGGCATTGTCGGTCATATGGGTGCAGCATTTAGCCAAATTGTAGACAACCGCATCTACAATATCCATCACAAACGGCTTCGACATGGCGCAGAAGTCGCTGGCATCAAGCTGCATGCAGCGCTGGATACGCAGATTATGGAAAATAAGATCACGAGCTGCTATCGCGCGCTCTGGCTGGATTGGCAGGCACAGGGGACGCGAATTAGCCGCAATGTATTTTGGGATAACCTATCGGAAGACCTGTTCGTAGAGGTGTGCCACGGGCCGTATATGGTCGATCATAATCTGTTCCTGTCGCCGATGAATTTTAGAAATATGGCGCAGGGTGGGGCATTTGCTCATAATTTATTTGCAGGTCGATTTGTCGTTCGCTCTGAGGTTACGCGTGTGACGCCTTATCATTTTCCACATGAAACGGCGATGGCAGGGTACTCGAATATTACGGGTGGGGATGATCGGTATTACAATAATATCTTTATCGGCGATGGTGATGGGGAGAAGGAGCCTGTACCGATCACGTTTTTCGAGCATCTTCCGTTGAAGCCACGGGATAATGTTGGCGAGGATGGGAAGACCGTGATGGATGGAGTGCCGGACGATTCGATTTGTTACTTACATGCTGTGGGACTCGGTGGGTATGATCAGCATCCTAATTTCAAGGATAAGCGCTGGTGGGAGTATACGAAGGAGGAGCTTATCGAGCTGGGAGATGCAGCGAAGGATTTCTTTATCGGGAATTCAGTGCTTCCGGTAGCGATGGGTGGCAATGTGTTCCTGAATGGAGCGGTTCCGAGTCGGCATGAAGCAGATGCGAAGACCGATGCGGCGAAGTACATACAGATTGATGTGGATTCTATGCATGATGAGGTGCGCGTTCGGGTTCAGATCGATGGGGCTGAACAGCTTCGGGGCTATTCTGCTGCTATGCGGGTTACGACCGATCTGCTGGGTAAGGCGTATCATGCGAATATGGGATTTGAGGAGCCGGATGGGGCGCCGTATCAGCTGGATGCGGATTTTATGGGAGTGAAGAGATCGGATGAGGCTGTCACACCGGGGCCTTTTGAATGGGCTGAGCATGGTGCAGTTGATAGTGGCAGTACAGTTGAATTTGAGATTTAATATTATGAGGGAAGATCCAGTCATTAGAGGTGGCTGGATCTTTTTTTATGAAGTGGTTGGTTATGCGATAACGCAGTAACTGCGGAGAAAGGTGCAGACACGATGCATGCTAGTTATCGCCCAACATTGACAATCGTTCTGTCCCAGTCTGGCTCACTCGTCGCTGCTCGCACAAGGCAATCCGCACAATCGGCAAAAGACAATGTTCGCGTCATACTAATTCGTGCTCCGGGCGCTGCTATATAGCTTAGTGTAGCATCTGTGTCAGTCATTCCAGTTGGTCTGACAATAATCCAGTTCAGGTTACTATGCTGTACAGTATGCTCAGCGATTCCTTTATCCTTGATCGCCTTCGAGAGTATATGGCGATTAATACCCAGCAGACATCGATTACCGATCGTAAGCTCTCTCCCATCGCTCAAGCCAATGCCACTCTGCATCACAAGACGCTGAACTCCATTACGCTCACACGCCTCCACAATATTCTGAGTTCCCTCCGACATCACCGTACCTGGAGAAAAATTAGCCGCAATCGCATTCGGAATGCTTTTCGCCATGAACGTACCCGCTGGAGATGATTTCGTTGGGCCTATACAGCTGATAACCACCTCTGTATCCGTAATAGCTTTCCATATGCTGGTCGCGTCCAACACATCTGCTTGCCGAGTATTCAGCCGCTCTGCTGGGTTAATTCTTTCCGGTCTGCGTGCTATTGCTACCACCTCATGTCCTAATTCAAGCGCACGCTCGACTACTTTTCTTCCCGTTGCCCCCGTCGCTCCAATGACCGTAATTCTCATACATCCATTTCTCCTTTATCTTCTCAATATGATGTGCTTTTATTCCCGTATCTCGTAATGCTCACCCACTCTAAAATGCACACTAGTGCATTAAGTGTCATCTATGTATAATTGTATTCAGATATCGAATGGTTACAATTTCTAAAAAAGCGCATTACGTGCATTAGTTCACGAATCTTATATAATTGTGCATTTATTATGCTGGAAAGCAGGTGGCTCTTATGGCCTCTACGGTAGATCGAAGAGTACGCAAATCTCAACAAGCGATCAAAAAGGCAATGATCGAGCTATTGGTCGAACAAAGCTTCGATCAAATTACGATACAGGATATTGCCGACAGAGCAGATGTGAGTCGAAGAACGATCTATCTTCATTACACAGATAAATTCGACCTTCTGGATAAACTGATTGAAGAGCATATGGACGAACTGCAACAACTGTGCGAATCAACAGAGGATGATGTCGATTATACCGATCCTGATGTATTGGTCATATGGTTTGAATATTTGGAAAGCCATGCTTTATTCTTCTCGGCGATGCTGGTGAGCACGGGAAGCCCCATTTTCCGCAATCGATTCCTTGCATTTTTCCTTCAAGAATTAGGAAAGGGAACCGAACCAGCAGTAACGGATGAGGTCAATGTAGATATTCAATTTCTAGGAGCAGCTATTTTAGGGGTCGTCGAATGGTGGTTCAAAAATGAACAGCCTCTCCCTCCTTCTGTTATGGCAGAGCGGGTAGGGGCACTGCTTGAGCGGAATTTGGGAGCTAGTGTACCACTTGATTGAAAAGGCAGATTATAGTTTAAACAGGAAACGAACCCCCTGTAAAAGCTGGCTTTCCACCAGAAAAGCGCCCTGTTCACCGATTCTCCAGAATCAGCCAATAGGGCGCTTTATTAAAACCTATACTCACGCACAACGGCACTTCGTACCAACAACCTCGATCCCTCTTACTCCGGAATATAAGGCAGATCCAGCATCTGCGGCACATTGATCACATGCTGCTCTGTATACGTGCGAATACCTTCTACACCATACTCCCGACCAATCCCAGATTGCTTGAAGCCGCCAAATGGGAAGCGAACATCCAGCCCCTGCACCGCAGCCGTATTAATCATCGTCGTTCCAGCCTCCAGCTGACGCGCTACAGAGATCGCATCCTCTTCCTTGCCCCATACCGAGCTGGTCAATCCGTAGATGCTTTCATTGTGCAACTGAACCACCTGCTCTTCATCATCAAACGGCAAGATCGGAACGGTAGGGCCGAATTGCTCCTCCACCACGATTGGATCATGCGCATCACAGCCCAGAACGAGCGTAGGTTGCAGATAGTATCCTTCATCAAACCGCTTCTGATCCAGAATACGTCCAAGCGGAATCACCTTCGCGCCGCGTTGCTTCGCATCTTCGACCAAACTCAGCACGTAATCCCGCTGCTTCACATTATTAACCGGGCCGACTGTCGTGTCTGGATCGAACGCATCGCCGATACGAATCCAGCGATTCGCCGCCTCGATATACTTCTCTACAAACTGATCATAGATCGAGCGGTGCACATACACACGCTTAGCGATCATGCAGATCTGACCCGTCGTCAGGAAATTGGAAACGACAATCCGGCGCATCGCACGCTCATCCTCAACGTCAAAGCTATCCAGGAAGATCGCCGCATCATTTCCGCCCAGCTCCAGCGTCATATCTTTGATCGTATCTGAAGCCGCCTTGATAATATGCTTCGCCGTTTCCGTACCACCCGTAAAAGCGATCTTCGCGACATGTGGGTTCGTCGTCAGCTCCACACCCACATCCGCAGCTCCATGTACGACATTGATCACGCCTGCCGGGAATTCGCTTGCGATAATCTCCGCTACTTTTGCTGCTGCCAGTGGTGCATACGGACTTGGTTTCAGCACGATCGTATTGCCCGCCAGCAAGGCAGGGGCGATCTTGATCGTAGACAGGGCAATCGGATAATTCCATGGGCTGATCGCCGCTACTACGCCGATCGGGTCATACGACAGAATCGTTTTACCGTGATCATGCTCCTGAACCTCTTCCTTGAGAGCCGCTGCTGCTTCATTACATACAAACTCCATCCACATCAACGACACATAGATTTCGCCATGTGCATCATATAGCGGCTTGCCATGCTCTCTGGATAGCAAATGCACGATTTCGTTCTCAGCTGCTCGAATCTTTTCAATCGCTCTACGCATGCTCACGATGCGGTCTTCGATATCAGTCTTCTTCCATGTTTTGAACGCAGCTGCTGCCGCTTCGATCGCCTGGACAGCCTGTTCCTTCGTCGTCACAGGGAAATAGCCTACGATCTCGGACGGATTGGACGGATTTTCTTTCGCTGATTGAGCAACGGACGTTACATTATGTCCATTAATCAACGCTTCAACGGTCACGATAGGAACAGCATGCTGATCTGCTTGAATTGTCATGTGATAACCCCTTTTTATCTAAATAGATTACGCCCATACCTCGTCTGCAATTTCCTTCACATAACGCAGCTTACGCCACTGCTGGTCTTCCGTTAAAATATTGCCCTCTTCCGTCGACGAAAATCCACATTGCGGGCTTAGACAAAGCTGCTCCAACGGTACATACGTAGCCGCTTCGGCAATCCGCGCCTTAATGTACTCTTTATCCTCAAGCTCGCCTGTTTTGGAGGTGAGCAGACCGAGTACGATTTTCAGGTCTTTGCGATTCACATGCTTCAAGGAATCAAAGCTACCTGACCGCTCATCGTCAAATTCCAAAAATAATCCGTCTACGTCCAAGCCACCAAAAATCACCTCAGAAGCATAATCATAGCCGCCCGTCGAGAAATAGTTCGACTTATAATTGCCCCGACAAATATGCATCGTCACGACTAAATCCGCTGGCTTATTCGCCAATGTCTCGTTAATCATGCGCTGCATCGTCTTCAGCTCTTGCGCTGGCTCCAGCCCTTTAGCGCGCAGCTTATCATGCCCTGCTTCAGAGAACAGGTCTGCCCATGCCGTATCATCCAGTTGCAGGTAACGACAGCCTGCATCATAGAACGCTTGAATCGCTTTTTGGTACGTGGCGATCGTATCCTGTAGGAACGCCTCGCGATCTGTATACACATTCGCATCATTTTCTAAGCGATACAGCAGCATGTTCGGACTCGGAATCGTCTGCTTTGCCACAGTATCACCGGCATGCTGCTTGACGAACTTGAAATCCTCTAGGAAAGGGTGCGTCGAGAAATCGACTTTGCCAACAACGCGAATCCCGCCTTTACGCGTCTGCATGTTGTGGAATTTGGGTCCTTCGATCTGTTCGTACAGCTCTACGCCATCCAGACCACCGAGAAAATCAAAATGCCACCAGCTTCGGCGCAGCTCGCCATCTGTAACTGCAAGCACACCGTTCGCCTTCTGCTTTTCGATGATGCGGATAATTTCCTGATCTTCTATAGCTCGTAATTCCTCGTGTGTGATGCTACCTGCTTTATATTGTTCACGCGCCTGACTCAAGTTGCCAGGACGTAAAAAGCTACCTACATGGTCGTGTCGGAATGGGATCATATGGCTTGCTCCTTCTACCTTATTGTTCCTTTGAGTATAACATGAGGGAAGAAGAGTTCTGTCATATGAAAAAGGTATGTCTGGTCATATGGTGGGGCTATAGCAGGTGAGCTAGATAGAGAGATTAGATAGAATAGTCACGTTAATCGAAGCTTTGATCCATTGCCCGTTTGATACTTGAAGCTGCACGATAGTATCGGCATAATCGCATGGAATCATACATATGCGGCTGAGTTTATAAAGGATCACGAATCGAAGTTATGGCATTAAGGTCTAAAATGCTTCCGTGCCACCTTAACGCGATGAAACGTAATTTCCTCCTTCTGATCTCCATAGACAAGCACTGCTTTAAAATCTAATCCGTTTAATAAAGGAGCTGGAATGGTCGTCACATCAATGATTGTAGTTTGATTGAGCTGACCTTCGATAGATCCATCGTAGACGCGAAAGTAAATTTTCACTTTCATATCGGCTTCTCCAGTTTCCTGAGTTGCTTTATTTCGGATCAGCAACGTCGATTCTTGGGGAGCAGGCGTATTCGATTGGATCACCTGTAGCTGAACATCGAACTGTTCAGAGTCGGTTTCATACTGCGAAGCATCATAAGATTCCGTTCCGGGCGGGACACAAGCTGTAGCTATCAATACGAAAATCAGGCTGAACATGAAGGGGATTATTTTTTTGTACAGAGGGATCACCTCCGATTTATTAACGGTTACATAATGGAATAATTAGAGTTCTACAAAGAAAAAGGATTCTCTTCCATTCGTCACAAGAACAGATCACGAAGCTACACTCGATAGATTCGATGCAACAAAATGCTTTTGATCTTCAGACATTTCCAAGTTAAATATGAGACGGCGATTTTCTAACGTGATTATTCGAAATGTAATCATATGGATTAAATTCTAGAATTAGTATACTTCTACTTCATAGCAAAATCTAATATGTAAAATAAAACTGCGTCATGAATACGCAGTTTTACAGATCATTTTGAGTTGGAAGTTATGAATCAGTATTGCTGCCGCAACCTCATTCTACGAATCACGGTTTCAATAACAATCAGATTCGGAATCCAACATGCCCAGGCGACAATCCGAAATGCCGCCTCAAAATCACCAAGCAGAATAGCCAGCGGCGCTAACAAGATGCGAAGCGTGACCGCTGAAAACGTAAGCGCATAACTGCGAAGCATCCATACTCTATGCGCCTGGACATCTTTGGCGATAATTTTTCTTACCGCAGTTAGTGTAGTCGCAACCCACAATACATCGAGCGACATGAACCCAAGGCTAGAAACCCACCCTCCTGTTGCAAACAGGGATAAATACACATTCACGATCCCACTAATCATAATCGAAGCAACATATCCATACCCCAATCGGCGATGCCAGCGTCTTCTGGCAGAGGTTGGCTTTATAAATAGCTGAAATGGCCCTATAACCAGGGCAAATACTGCGGTGAAAATATGGGCGTATAGCACATAGATCCATGGTTGAAGTTCAAAATTCGGTTTTGTTAATTTGAAAGACACAAGTCCAGCACTGCTCGCTTGAAGAACGCCGTACTGCACAATAGCGTATCCAGCAATTGCAAAGGCAAGAATGATCACGAGTGCCCGAAGCGTTTTATTTGCCATAGTAATAAGCCTCCTCCTTTAACTGTAGAAAAATAATTTATCGCTTTGATCGGTAGAATATTTATCCTAAGTATACGGGAAGGAATGCTATGGTCTTTGCCTTTTCCGGTGGAGTGTTTGCCTGATTCGATAGATTGTAATTAAATGCCAGAGCTAAAAAAGAAAAATCCGCTGAGCTGTACGCCCGCGGAAGTTGAACATCTATTTATGTATGGGTTCATTGCCAATACTGCTAGCTCTGACGTTACCTTATGCCACCTCTAGTTAGAGAACAAGCACAAATAAAAGTTTGACCACAATCCACACATTCATATATTCATATATTCATATATTCATATATAAAGTCAAAACCACTCCTTATTATAGGAGTGGTCGATAGGAATCTCTCTTATTTCGCGTATATTGCACTATAACTCTCTATCCATTCCACTACGCATTAGCATCCAACATGGCTGGCATATTGATCTCTTTCACACAGGAAGCTTTGGAAAGGTTCATCACACATTTCACTAAAGAAACCATATCCTGAAGCGGAATCTGTGTGCCCTTGTGTTCAGTCAAGACTTTCTCCACTCCATCTTCCAATGGAATCTGGGTCGCAATTTCACCCGGATTGATACAGGTCACACCGATCTCATATTTCTTCACATGCTCTCTGATCGCATTGCCAATCCCGCGCAAACCGAACTTAGAAGCGGCAAATGAAACCTGCGTAAAATCATTATGCTCCAGACCTGCCGTCGAACCAATCAAGAAAATTTTGGCGTTATCTGACTGTTTGAGATTCGGTAACAGCTTCTGAATACTAGTAATCGCAGAGGTGACATTGATGTTAATGATGTTGACGATCTCAGCCGGATCATCCTGCTCAAAATCATAGTCATCCCGGAAGCCTTTGCTCTCCCATATCCCTACATTGTAGATCAATACGTCTAATCGAACGTTATGTAAGGCATTCGCGATCAGATGACTCGCATCCGACTTCGCTAGATCCGCCTCAATCCAATATTTCTGTATACCATCTTCCACATCTAAAATGCGAGGACGCGTGCGAGAAACGACCCAAACCTGATCCCCTTGTTCTGGCAATCCTTGGACAAATGCCTCGCCTAATCCTTTGCTTGCTCCGAATATGATGAAGTTTTTCATAAAGTTCTCCTTTGGCGATGATAGTTTTCTGCTAGAACGTAGCAACATACTTACGCTTGAAGTATAAACTACAATTCCATCCATCTAATACAGGTTGGACGAGTTTTCGTTTTGAAAAATTCTGTGCATGCATCCGTCATTTGTTGAACTGTAATAACCATTTCACTTGCTAAAACTACTTCTGCGCCGTGAATATTCTCGTAAAAGGTAACCGTTTCGTCCCTCATACTGTCATCACCGCAAGAAGCAAAAGTTCCCCTTTGTTCAGAATCTAAAAAATACAACACACAATCATCATCCCGAACAAAAGCACATAGTTGAGGGAAACCACTTTCTTCAAAGGTAAAAATAAACTGATTGGCATTACATGCTGGACGATTTCGAATAAACTCGACCATCTGCGCTTCTGTATTTATTACAATTTCTCCATTAAAATCAGTAGCATACATTTGTAAGACCTACTTTCAGTAACATAAAAAGGATTTTCTCGCCTGTATAGTTCTTGAGGCACTCAAGCTAAACTTTGTCTGAGAGCCGTTCTTATTTTGTCTCATGTCCAATTTTTCTCACCTTACTTAATAAGGGTAATCAGATCACTTTTCATTTGCAATGCTGCTGTTGTCTTGAATTTTTTTTCGTGTAATCAAAATGGAAGCCCGATATGGCAACACTCACTTCTCTGTTCTATCACACCTGCCGCCGAAAAGAAATTCCAGCATAGTCGAATGCATACAAAAAACGAGCCCGCTAAGGCTCGCTGAATGCATTGAAGTCGCTTTATCATTACATGTTCCTTATACTTTTGCTGTATCTGTAATCTGCTCTTTAGATCCATCTACTTGTTAGATCGGTTGGTTACTTCAATCCCGCCTGTGCCTTCGTGAGCAGCTTCCCACCTTGAAAAGCAATCACGGCATTGGAACCATCGCCAGCTGCACCTTTATAGCTGTACACGACCGTGTTCTCCGTTTCACTTAGCGCTTCACCTTCGCCGCCTAGAATGTTGATGACCTCTTCTACGGACATGCCAACCTCCAGCTTCTTATACTGGGCAAATGTAATCAGCACCCCGTCCCCTTTTCCGGCAGAGCCATTATTGCCCGTGCTAGTCGATGTCTGGCTGTTCACACCTTGTCCAGCAGTAGCACCACCAGCTGCATCAAGTTCTGTCATCTTTTTCTCCAATGCAGCAATTTTCTGCGCCTGCTCATCACTTTTAACACTCTGTTCATCGAGCTTTTTCTCCAGCACTGCAATTTTGTCCTGTAACGCACTCGTATCTACAGATGCAGCTGGAGTCGCTTCTGATCCACATGCAGATAGAAGCAGCATGGATAAGACCACACTGGTTCCACCAATTACCTTTTTGTTCAATAGATTCATCTTGAATCCCTCCATTTTCAGATTAGCTAGCCGGTTGTAACGTTATACCGCTATGATTTGCCTCAATGCTCTATGTAAACATATTGATATCAGTTTACCATACAGATTAATCAATGTGCCTGCGCCTTTGGCTCTGAAACTTCTTGATTAGAAGCGTTCTAATATTTAAGCGATTTTGTATATTAACAGGGGTATGTCCCTGTGCTAAACAAAGATTCGTTTCTAAAAATATATCCGCTTGCCCTCATGTCCGCCTCTATGCAGCATTGGATTGTCAATATTAAATCAGACAACTTTTTTAAGGGCTACTTGACGATACTGAACAGG
>NZ_BMMB01000006.1 GCF_014645615.1 Paenibacillus hunanensis
ACGTCGCCAAGCGAACAAGCAAGACCTCACAGCTTTATTCTGTAAAGCTGGCTTCGAAAGTGTAAGCTGCCGCTCGTAAGAGCGGGTACTATTCCCTGATAGCTCAGTTGGTAGAGCACTCGACTGTTAATCGAGTTGTCACAGGTTCGAGTCCTGTTCGGGGAGCCATACGGAGAGGTGTCCGAGTTGGCCGAAGGAGCACGATTGGAAATCGTGTAGGCGTCACAAGCGTCTCGAGGGTTCGAATCCCTCTCTCTCCGCCAGAAGCCCGTTAGTAATTAACTAATGAAATGTAAAATAAGGCTTGCAATTATGTAAGAAATGTGTTAAGATAATAAAGGTTGTTTTGAGTAAGGCCCGTTGGTCAAGGGGTTAAGACACCTCCCTTTCACGGAGGTAACAGGGGTTCGAATCCCCTACGGGTCATAATATGGAGACTTAGCTCAGCTGGGAGAGCATCTGCCTTACAAGCAGAGGGTCGGCGGTTCGATCCCGTCAGTCTCCACCATATATACTTTATTTGACGACGCGGGGTGGAGCAGTCCGGTAGCTCGTCGGGCTCATAACCCGAAGGTCACAGGTTCAAATCCTGTCCCCGCAATTAAAGTGGAACCGTGGTGTAGGGGTTAACATGCCTGCCTGTCACGCAGGAGATCGCGGGTTCAAATCCCGTCGGTTCCGCCATTTATAACTTATAAGTTTTAGTTATAATGAGGATTACAAAGAAACACATGCAGTATGCGGACGTGGCTCAGCGGTAGAGCATCGCCTTGCCAAGGCGAGGGTCGCGGGTTCGATTCCCGTCGTCCGCTCCATACGCGCCCTTAGCTCAGCTGGATAGAGCGTTTGACTACGAATCAAAAGGTCAGGAGTTCGAATCTCTTAGGGCGCGCCATTTATTTTTAAGTTTTTCACACTTGCCGGTGTGGCGGAATTGGCAGACGCGCGCGACTCAAAATCGTGAGGGAAACCGTGGGGGTTCGAGTCCCTTCACCGGCACTTATATCGGGATGTAGCTCAGCTTGGTAGAGCACCTGGTTTGGGACCAGGGGGTCGCATGTTCAAATCGTGTCATCCCGATACAAAAAAGCCATCATTCATTAAGAATGATGGCTTTTTATTTTATATAGGAGTTTATTGGTGTATAAAATAATGGGTTGGTTAGTTTTTGAATGTACATTGTTGAATATACACTATATAAAATGTATATGTATTTGATTGGTTTGTACGTATCAGATTGGTTTGTACGTATCATGGACATATATACTTCTTATTCTTATATGAGAAAAATACGTATATATAGATGGAGTATATAGGTGGAATACGTATACTGAGCGAATATACTTGATAATTAGTGAGCGTGCTTATATAAAAGCGAGCATACTTATATAAAAGCTCATTTTGCATAGAAATTACATGGAAATTTTAAGTTGTGCATATGCATCGCTGCATATATACATCAAAGTATTGATTTAACTTGTTAAAATGTACTGGTTCCATCTTTGTTGCCAGTGGATGTCTTGCCAGAATGGGTGATGAGGTGCACAGTTAGAGCATAGTGTTATGCCCCAGAAGTTCATTTTCATACTAAGCTGAATAGCATATTCGGCGATAAATTTTCCTACAGGGCCTTCTTCAAAGCTTGCATATAGTGGTGTATAACCGATATATCCTTCGCCTACAACGGCAGGGATATGCTGCTCATCTGCCCATGCGTGAATCTCCGTCAGACGTTCTTCTGCTTTGTTTAGCATCGCTTGTTTATGTTCTCCATAGTGATCGTATAAGTATGCATCCCAGCGATCGGGATCAGCCCAATCATGTACGTATAGCATTTTGGCACCTACAGGATTACCGTCTAATCTCCACGCTTGCTCTGATGGTAGCTGCCATTGTTGAATCGAAGGAGCATTTTCGCGTAATAGGCTTTGTACGAATGGATTAGGAAAAGGAGCATACTGTTCATCCAGATCCATGGCATCCATCAACTGTTGAAGCACACCTTTCAAATAGAGATGGAAATGAGCGACCTGAAAGTTACGAGGTAGAATCTTTTTATCATAGGGCTCATTGGCAGTATAGCAGCCTGTCATCAGTATATCCGGATGACGATCACGCAGTAACTGAACGGCTTCTTCTACATAAGGGGTAAGGTGACGAATCTGTTCACCGATTGGATGTGCAGGAATACCTGCTTCATCGGCAAGGGCAGTGAGTTGTCCAAATTCGATCTCGTTATGTAGCTCAGCGTAAGCGATCTGCTGCTGAAAGCCAGCTTGTTTTAGAAAATCGAGCAAGCTGTTCATCGAATGTGCAATTGTGAGGAAACGCTCGCCTGGTGGTATCTGTCGTAGTTCTTTACATAGCTCGGGCGATTCAAGAAAGCTGGGGCTTTGCTGATATTCCCAGGATGACAGGATAATGTAGCAATTATGAAGCCGTGCTTGCTTAAACAGCTCTAAAATATGCTGATGCCCGTCTAGCTCAGCGCCACCCGCACAATTGTACCAGCGACTTCGCTGACCAAGCTGTCCTAAGTTACTGAATCGCAGCTTTCCTGAACGTGGACCTTGCGATGTAAATAATAGAAAAGGCATTGCACAAATCCGAATTGTATTGTAGCCGCGCTCTACAGCTTCTGTAAAACGTGCCTGCAAGTCATGATAAGGCTCTCCGGGCATGGTCATTGTATACCAGGAAAAATCCCACATTGTAATAGTAAGACGCTGAGGTAGATGATTCGGTATGATCAAGGGAATAGCCACTCCTTTATGAATGAAATGAACTACATTTTTTTATATAGCTAGTGATACTTTCTCTATAGATAACTGTGTCAGCGATAGGTGCGTAGTAGCAGGATCGGTATAGAGAAGATAGCGCATATGGTTAGAAAAAATAAAAGATAGAAAATAAAAGATAAAAATGGAGAATGAACAATGAAATAGAAAAGACAGAAATTTAGAAAAGATATAATCATCTTATGTGCGTGTTCATAGCTATTTGGATCTGGTAGTCATGAAGTTGGTTCGATTGTTGAGTTTCGATTGCTGATTATATACAAAGAATTGTGACTGCGCTGGAATTGATTTAAACAGGTAGATGTAAGAATGAGAGAGGCTCTTAAGAATCAAGATTTTCTTACTATTAAGCTAACGTGAAATGGAATGGATGACAATGCAATAAACCGTGCGAAATGTTTGAATAATAGTGTTGATCAGCTGTCTATTTAATAGAGAAGAGGGCTTATGGACGATAGCTTTGTTGATATAACTGATTACTTTAATCACTCACAGGAGATATACTACATCTTTATTCTGGGGAAAGAAATGAAGCTAGATAGTATGCAGCAAAATTAAACGACGAGGAAAATGTAGGTATACATTAAGAGGTGCAACAAAGATATAGAAGACATCTATAAGATACATATAAAAGACTAAGATACCAATGGAGTAAATAAAGTTAGGGCATATTTTAAAACTAAAAATGATAGAAAAACCTAATTAAGCAGGTATATCGATTCACCAAGGGTGTATAACAATTCGCCGCGACCGCCATAGAAATTTTCTGGTATAATAAAAAAATGATACATATGTTCGCCTGTTTCGCTTATTATAGAGAGGAAGCCATTTTTCAACAAAGACGTTGGAGTGTGGTCTGAACGGCGGGTTACGTAAGGGAGAGATGGATTTGCGTATTATGGGAATTGACCCCGGGATTGCTATTGTTGGTTTCGGGTTTATCGATAAAAATGGTAGTAAGCTGACGCCGGTGCAATATGGCTGTATTCAGACTGAAGCCCATACACCGGAGGAGGAACGTCTACTCCATGTGTATGAAGGTATGGTGCAGCTGATCGAAAAGTATGAGCCACAGATGATTGCATTTGAAAAGCTTTTTTTTAATCGTAACGTAACTACGGCGATGTCGGTTAGTCAGGCGCGAGGTGTAGCTATTTTAGCAGCAGCGCAAAAGGGACTACCGATCGCTGAATATACACCAATGCAGGTGAAGCAGGCTATTGTCGGTTATGGTAAGGCAGAGAAGCGTCAGGTGCAGGAGATGGTGCGGATGTTTTTGAATTTGCAAAAGGTTCCAAAACCAGATGATGTAGCGGATGCGCTCGCTGTAGCTGTCTGCCATGCTCACTCCTATGTATTAAATTCCAAGTTAAATGAGGTATTGAAAAAATGATCGATTTTTTGCGTGGGCCTGTAGTTCATCTGGAAAATGAATATGTAGTGATGGATGTGCATGGCGTAGGTTATCGTGTATTTTGCCCGAATCCATTTGCAATTGCGAAGGCAGAGGGAGAAACGATCGTGTATATTCATCATCATGTACGTGAGGATGCGATTCAGCTGTTTGGTTTTCCGACTCGGGATGAGCAGAAGCTATTTCGTAAGCTGATTGAAGTGTCGGGCATTGGACCTCGAGTGGCACTTGGAATTTTGAGTGGTGGTAGTCCGGAGGGGGTAATTACGGCGATCTATCAGGAGAATATTACGTTCTTGACCAAGCTTCCTGGTATTGGGAAGAAGACGGCACAGCGTATGATTCTCGATCTGAAGGATAAGCTGGATGGTATCGGTGACTCGATCATGGCGACTGGACTGTTTGCAGCGACGTCGACAGCACCAGCTGTAGCTGGTGGCGATGTATGGTCAGAAGTGCGTGAAGCTTTGAAAGCTCTTGGTTATACCGATACTGAACTGGATCGGGTATGGCAGACGCTCAAGCATGAGGTGTTTCCAGAAGATACGGTGGATTCTGTTATGAAACGGGCTTTGAAGATGCTGTATACTGGTTAAGCACAAGCAGCACAAGCAGCACAAGCAGCACAAGCAGCATAAGCGCGGTAAATAAGATAAGTGACAGGAGCAATTGTGCATTTGCACTTGTACGCTTGTTAATAAGCGGTTGTAGCACTGCTTACATCCGTAAATAAAGACTGAGATACAACATGCTAATATCAAATTACACGCTTGTATTATAAAATCTTTTGTACTATAAAATCTGTACTATAAAATCGTATGATCAATATCAAGCAATAATATAAAGCAATTATATCAAGCAACTATAAAATAAGATAAAACAAACAATATGAACGATGAATAGGAGTGTACATCGTATCCATATATTATCTTATCCACGTATGAATAACGTATCGATGATGAAACAAACTTGCCGCAGGCAAGAAGAGGGGAGCGATTAAGATGACGGATGACCGCATTATATCGGCGAATTTGATGATGGAAGACCAAGCGGTGGAACTCAGTCTGCGTCCCCGTTACCTTGCGGAATATATCGGACAGAGTCGTGTAAAGGAAAACCTGAAAATCTATATCGAGGCTGCCAAGATGCGCGGCGAAGCATTGGATCATGTATTACTGTATGGCCCACCGGGACTGGGTAAAACAACGCTGGCGAATATTATCGCTAATGAGCTAGGGGTGAACCTGCGTACTACATCAGGGCCAGCGATTGAGCGTCCAGGGGATCTGGCTGCGTTGTTAACGAATCTACAGGACGGAGATGTACTGTTTATCGATGAAATTCACCGTTTGAATCGTTCGGTGGAGGAGGTACTGTATCCTGCGATGGAGGATTCGGCACTTGATATTATGATCGGTAAAGGACCAAGTGCACGCTCGGTACGTCTGGATTTGCCGCCATTCACGCTGATCGGAGCGACAACTAGAGCGGGACTGTTATCGGCGCCACTGCGCGATCGTTTTGGTGTAGTCAGCCGCTTGGAGTTTTATACGGTGGATGAGCTGACGTTTATCGTAAGTCGTGGTGCGGATATTCTCGGTATTGAGATTCTGGGAGATGCTGCTGAGGAGATTGCGCTTCGTGGACGTGGTACACCGCGTATTGCGAATCGTTTGCTCAAGCGTGTGCGTGACTATGCGCAGGTTCGTGGTGACGGGATTATTACACCGGAGATTGCGAAGGAATCGCTCAACATGCTACAGGTTGACCCTTGTGGTCTGGATCAGATCGATCATAAGATGCTGGAGGCGATGATTCATAGCTTCCGCGGCGGTCCGGTAGGTCTGGACACGATTGCAGCGACGATCGGCGAGGAAGGGCAGACGATTGAGGATGTGTATGAGCCTTATTTGCTTCAGCTGGGCTTTTTGCAGCGTACACCGCGTGGACGTGTGGTAACGCCAAAGGCGTATAGTCATCTGGGCATTCCGATGCCGGAGGATTTGAAGGGGAAGTAAGGTTATAGTCTAGTATAGGAGAAAGCTACAGATACATGAATGTGTATATCTGTAGCTTTTTTGTATGCTTATTTGGTTTTGATAGGCTCACACAGGAACGGGCACGAACGATTCTATTTTTAAGCAAGATACATCATAAAATGCATCTAAGTACAAAGTAATACATCCCATAGGCTGTAGCTCACAATTTAACTGGAATCGGTTTACTTCGATACCGGGCTATGAAATAATTCAATAAAATACATTTTTCTGGAAATCGTAGCCTGCCAATAGTTAGATGGATGTAAGCTAGAGAAGTCGACCCTATTAGAATTCACCTGTAAATAGTAATGGATGAATAGTTGTTTGTGAAAAGATGAATAGTCAGTAGTGAAAAATTGCTGGGTAGTGAAAAGCTGTTGATTTGTTTTAATTAATAGAAACGAACAAAATAAGCAACATCAAGTACATACGATGTTCTAGTAAACAGGAGGTTGATTGGGATGAACAAGAAAGTTATTGTGATGGCATTAGGTATTATAGTCGTAACTGCGGCTGGAGTAGCTGTTGGGAGGTACGGAGGAGCACAGCCGTCAAAGGAACAAGTGGCTGCACAGCGGCAGGCAGTTATGCAAACAACGTTTGATCAGCTGAAGTCGAAGGAGGGTCAGAAGGGCTCTATATTTGGAGAATCTACGCATTCGTCAAACCATGCACTGATTGTGGAAGGCGACAGCATCCACGTTTCCAAACAGGAATTTGATTTTTACAAAGCAAATGTAGAAATGGTGACAACGCTCAATCAGCTACAGCAGGGAACAGATAGCTCTGTAAATATTGGAACGGATGCTGAACTACTGAATCAATTATTGAAAAAAGAGCTGGCTGCCCAATATGCACAGAAACTAGGCATTACCGTCTCGGAGCAAGAAATGGCACAAATGGTGAAGACTGAAAAGGATCGTTTATATGATCCTGCGCTGGCAAGCAAAGGTAACGACCAGCAGCTTATTCAGCAAATTATGAAGAGTAGGATCGCATTGACCGGACTTAGCGAACAGGAATTTTGGAATAGTAAGCAGATCCAGCAGCAATATGGACAAACGATCTATATCAGCAAGCTGTATGATGAGCTATTGAAAAAGGGACAGATTGATGGGCCTGTTGCATTTGATGCCTTTCAGGATCAACTTGTACAGCAGCAACAGGGTCAATATACAATAAATACACAATTGTTTAACAAAAGCTAAATTCAATCAAGTTAAAAAGAGCTATTCACGATGTCGTATAGACGTGGTGGATGGCTTTTTTCCATGAGGAAGTCGTTTGTATACTCCCGTTATAGCCATCGTCAGCAAAAATCCTAAAAAAGTGTTATATTTATAACACGTATGTCTGGCAGAATTATCGTCAGGCATAAAGATGAAGTATAATTAAAGTAGATCGTCATGTCGTGAGTGTATCCTTTGAATGTTCAATCTATAATAAATCTTCTGAGGTGTGTATGCGTAAAACAAGTAGCTTTCTTTTGGCAGTGGTGATGAGCTGTAGCTTCTTCGGTCATTCTTCGGTATCTCATGCCAGTGAACCTTCGTTCGAAGAGGACGTGCGGGTGGGGCTCTTTTTTAATGGCGGTAGTACATATACGTCTATCGTGCCAGTCGTTAATGTAAAATCTGCTGCTAGTTTGCAGGTTGGGGTGACACAGGGCGGCGTATTTGATTCGTGGCAGGATATCGGTCAGCAGGCGAGCTTTGGCATTGACGGGTATCGGGTTAAGGTATTGGAAACGCCTAGCTTTGATACAGTGGCTGCTGGAATCAAATTACTTCAGCCAACTAGCGATAAGCCGATTGTATTCTCTACCTCAAAAGGTGGACAAACGGTGTATCAGTTGTATACAGGCATGTATGCTTCTGAAGCGAATGCACAAACGGCAGCCACTCGTGTCGCTTCCACTGCACGCTCATTACTGGGCGGACAAACGCCAACAGTGAAGGGTGGCATGCATCTGTCCGCAGGTAGCTTTGTAAGCTCAGCACAGGCGCAGGGCGTGCTTAATACGGCTCAAGCAGCAGGTCTGGATGCTTATATGGTCATGACTGGTAGTGGCTCTTACGAGGTCTGGATTGGTGAGGAAGCGAATGCTACGGCGCTTGCAGCGGTAAAAGCGACGGCAGCGGAAGCCTTACCTACAGCTCCGTTAACGACAGTGAGCAGCTCCACGCCTGCGTTAATTATGCGTCAAAATGTGACGTCAAGCGTAACCAGTCCGTCGCCGGTTAATCACTATATATTAAGCGGTACGAATGCCAAGTTGACGATTAAGGGCAATGCATCGGGTGCGCAGGTGACGGAGCGTTCTGCACGTACGTATCGTGGTGATTTTGAGCTGAGTAATTATAATGGTCAGCTCGCATGGGTGAATGTGCTTCCGATGGAACAATATCTGTATTCGGTCGTTGGTGGCGAGGTTTCGGCATCATGGCCTGCGGAATCGCTCAAGGCGCAGGCGGTAGCTGCTCGTAGCTATGCTCGTTTTCAAGAGCAGGGCTCCAAGTTTAAAATTGCTGATGTGGTTGATACGACACTCAGTCAAGCCTATAATGGCGTAGGTGCAGAAGATAAGCGGATCATTGCCGCAGTCGATGCTACAGCTGGCGAGGTCATTATGAAAAATGGCAAAGTGATCGAGTCGATCTTCTCTGCTAATGCGGGTGGCGCTAGCGCAGACACATCCGAGGTTTGGAATAGCGGCGGTGGCGATGTATTTGTGACCGTTGATTCCAAAGGCGATGAAGCGGCGCAGGCTTCACTCAAAAAGTGGTATCATGTGCTGCTGGATAATGGAAGCTCTGGTTATATACGCGAGGATAATGTAAAGCTGACTGGCGATAAGACATCTGCTGGGTTGGATAAAATGACGGTGACGACTAAAAATACCAATGTGCGTAAGCTTCCGGTTGTACAAAACAGCGTGCAGTCGGTATCGCAGCTGAACCCGGGCGATGAGGCGGTTGTACTGGAGGTCGTTCCAGAATCAAACAGCTATCAATGGATTCGTGGCCCTTTCAAATCAGCGGAGCTACTCGCTGCATTAAAAGGAAAAACGACGTCTACCTTACCTTCTACGATCACATCGATTCAGGTGAGTCAGCGCGGACCGTCTGGTCGTGTAACGGAGATTAAGATCAATGGGAGCGTCGTAAAGGTGAAGTATCCCGATATGTTCCGTTCGGCATTGAATAGTCTGCCAAGCACGCTATTTGATGTGGTGAGCACGGACAAATATACCGTGATCGGCTCTGGCAATGCACAGGATGAACTATCTGCTGGCGGTACGACATTGCTAGGCGCGTCTGGACAGGGTGCAGGCAGTACGAGTACGGTGATCTTGAATGGAGATGGCAATGCACGTGTGACTGAGCCAGGCGGCTTCCTGTTTACCGGTCGCGGTAATGGGCATGGACTGGGGTTATCGCAGTGGGGTGCCAAGGGTATGGCGGATGAAGGCGCCGATTATAAGGAAATATTAGAACATTACTATCATGACGTTGATATTGTGAAGGGATAAATGAACATGAAAGTGGATTTGTATGATTTTGAATTACCGGAGCATCTGATTGCACAGGTGCCACTCAAGGATCGAACAGCTTCTCGTTTGCTGGCATTGAACAAGCAAACCGGTGAAATTCGTCACCAGCATTTTGGTGATATTTTGGACTATTTTAATGAAGGCGACACGCTGATTTTGAATGATACACGCGTCATTCCAGCCCGTCTGTTTGGAACGAAAAAAGATACAGGTGCCAAAGCCGAGGTATTGCTGCTCACTCAGCTGGAGGGCGATCGCTGGGAAGCGCTCGTTAAGCCAGGTAAAAAGATCAAAACGGGTGCAGTCATCCAGTTTGGCGATGAGCTGGAAGCGGTGATCGAGGAAGAAGGCGATATGGGCATGCGTGTGCTCACCTTCCGCTATGAAGGTATTTTCCAGGAAATTCTGGATCGCCTGGGTGAAATGCCACTTCCTCCTTACATCAAGGAAACGCTGGATGATCGTGAACGTTATCAGACGGTATACGCGAAGCATGAAGGCTCGGCTGCCGCACCGACAGCAGGGCTTCATTTTACGACAGAGCTGTTAGAAGCGATTCGTGCCAAAGGGGTATCGATTGGCTTCGTTACGCTGCATGTCGGTCTGGGTACATTCCGTCCGATGAGCGTGGATACGATAGAGGATCATGTGATGCATGAGGAGTATTATTCGCTACCCGCGGAAACGGCAGAGCTGATCAACACGACCAAGGCTCGTGGTGGACGCATCGTAGCAGTAGGTACAACATCAGCGCGTACGCTGGAGACGGTAGCACGTGATTTTACAGGCAAGCCGCTGGAAGCAACAAGTGGCTGGACGCAAATCTTCATTTATCCAGGGCATACATTCGGTCTGGTGGATGCGATGATTACGAATTTCCATTTGCCAAAGTCAACGCTGGTAATGCTGGTGAGTGCGCTGGCTGGGCGTGACCATATTATGGCGGCGTATGAGGAAGCGATTCGTGAGCAATACCGCTTCTTTAGCTTTGGCGATGCGATGTTCATTTATTGATATATTCATATAAACATATATTGTGCTAAGTAGGGTGGCTCCGGTATAATAAAATGTCGGTGCTGCCCTTTTTTTGGCTGTGATACGAATGAAGGCAGCGGCAGAGGGTTTACTGTTTACGTAGAATAAAGAAGGGTGTCTGCGTCGAAACAGACACAGTTGCCGATAGATGCTAAGCCAGGTGACGAGCGTCCAGCTGGACGTGAACGAATATTTTAATGCAGAAAGAAGAGAATACATGTGATGTCTGGACCAATTCGATACGAACATATTAAAACCTGTAAGCAATCCGGTGCGAGACTGGGCCGCGTGCATACACCGCATGGTGTGATCGAGACGCCAGCCTTTATGCCAGTAGGTACACAGGCAACGGTAAAAACGATGAGCCCGGAAGAACTGAAAGAGATGGATGCGCATATTATTTTGAGTAATACGTATCATCTGTTCCTGCGTCCGGGTCATGACCTGATCAAGGAAGCAGGCGGGCTGCACAAATTCATGAACTGGGATCGTCCTATTTTGACCGATAGTGGCGGCTTTCAGGTATTTAGCCTGAGCGAAATGCGTAAGATTAGTGAGGAAGGTGTACATTTTCGTTCTCACTTGAATGGAGACAAGCTGTTCCTGTCGCCAGAAGTGGCGATGGAGATTCAAAATGCACTTGGCTCGGATATTATGATGGCATTTGACGAGTGCCCTCCATATCCAGCCGAATATGAATATGTGAAAAAATCGCTGGAGCGTACGACACGCTGGGCAGAGCGTTGCCTGGAAAGTCATACACGTTCACATGATCAAGGATTGTTCGCGATCGTGCAGGGTGGTATGCATGAGGACCTGCGTAAGCAGAGTGCACTTGATTTGACTTCGATGGATTTCCCGGGGTATGCTATTGGTGGACTGAGCGTTGGCGAGCCTAAGCATTTGATGTATCAGGCGTTGGAGTATACGATGCCATTTTTGCCAACGAATAAGCCGCGTTATCTGATGGGTGTTGGTTCACCGGATGCGCTGATTGAAGGCTCTATTCGCGGTGTCGATATGTTCGACTGCGTATTGCCAACACGTATCGCGCGTAACGGTACAACGATGACCAGTCAGGGACGTGTGGTTGTGCGTAATGCACAATATGCACGCGATTTTAGCCCGCTGGATCCGAATTGCGATTGCTACACCTGCCGCAATTATTCCAAGGCGTATTTGCGTCACCTGATCAAGGCAGACGAGACATTTGGTCTGCGTTTGACGACGTATCATAACCTGCATTTCCTGCTGAATCTGATGCGCGGTGTACGTCAGGCGATTATGGAAGATCGTCTGCTTGATTTCCGTGATGAGTTCTTCACGCAATATGGACTGCACGGTAATGACAAGGGCTTTTGATCCAGCCCATTGATGAGCGCAAGACCAATGATAGAAACACAACGGAGCCCGGGCGACCGGCTTCCGGTTTATATTTTAATAAGGGGGAAACACCATGTTTAATGTAGCAACTGCTGCAGGGGGTTCTAGCAACATGTGGATGTCCATTTTGCCGTTTGTACTGATGTTTGTTGTATTTTATTTTCTGCTGATTCGTCCGCAGCAAAAGAAGCAAAAGCAACGTAACCAGATGCTGAATGCACTGGGTAAAGGCGACAAGGTCGTAACGATCGGTGGTCTGCATGGTACAATTGTAGAAATGACAGACGATATCGTTGTACTGCGTGTAAATGATGTAACAAAGCTGACTTTTGATCGCTCGGCAATTAGCCATGCATCGGCAAAAGAAACAGCTCCAGCAGCTAAAGCCTAACCTGCTGTATCGCTATAGGGCGACAGGCAAGGTGGTATGATTCTAACAATGAATGTTGAACGGACTGCGCTTCTGCGTAGTCCGTTTGCTTTTTAACTATCGTTTATGTTGCACAGTGGAAGTACGTGCATAGGGAGTGAGTCTGCGGTAATATGAAGGTTGTACAAGGCAAGGATAGGGGGAATGAAGGCTAATGATAACGGAAATGATGAGCTGGCAGCCTACGGTTGCGCTCGTGATTTTTCTGGTGGCATATGCGATCTGGATGACAGGGCAGTTGAATCGAGCACTGGTTGCGCTAATTGCCGCTGTGCTTTTTTTACTGCTTGGTATCGTGCAATGGCGTAGTGCGTTTCAGCTTCATATCCAGTGGGATACGCTTCTATTATGGGCAGGGCTTCTGATAATGGCTGCTGTGATGGGTCGTAGTGGCTCGATACATCGGTTTGCGCTTGTGCTCATTCGTTATAGTGGAAGGCGCCCAGCATTATTATATCTATATATGATGCTGCTTGCAGGAGTCGGTGCAGCACTGCTTGAGCCTGTAACGATGATGCTGATCCTGGTGCCGATTATGATCGCGGTGGCGAAGGCATTTCGATTGTCGGCAGTGCCGTTTCTTATTGGTTCTGTACTCGCTACGAATATTGGAGGTACCGCAACATTAATCGGTCAGCCAGCGAATATATGGATTGGAACAAATAATGCTGAGCTTGATTTTGTAGCCTTTGTTACAGCGCTGGGACCGATTGTGGGAGTATTGTTTGTGTTGAACATCGTGCTCGTATGGCTCTGTTATTGTAAAGTACTGCGTATCCAGCCATCTCTTCTACAGCCTGAGCAATCATCCATCGTACCCGAAATAGTGAATTCATCGCATTCTATCGTAAGGCGCGCTGTCGTACCTGTATTATATATAGCAGTGATTATATTATTGGTATGGGCTTCGCAGCTTGGATGGGAGTCAGGCTGGATTGCAGCAGGTGGTGCAGTGGTATTACTCATTGCAGGTAAATGGACGAGTGGCATTCGTCCATCTAGTGTATTGAAGCAGTTAGAGTGGGATACGTTGCTGTTTTTTGCCGGGCTATTCATTCTAGCTGGTGGGCTGATCCAAACAGGCTGGATTATTGAAGGAGCTACCTATCTGATCGAGCTGACGAATGGTAATATGGGTCTGGTCGCAATGATTCTTTTATGGGTGACGGGTCTGCTGTCGATGACAATGGATCATATGCCATGGATCGCCGCCGCGATTCCGCTAATTCAGGAAACAGGTCAGCAGATGGAAGCAAGCTCAGCCGGGCTGCTGCATCCATTATGGTGGGCGCTTGCGCTTGGTGCAGGCATTGGAGGTAGTGGTACATTGCTAGGCTCAGCAGCTGGTCTTATCGCCGCCTCGATGGCAGAGCGAGAGGGACAGCGGCTACGCTATATTGAATTTTTACGAATTGCTTTGCCGCTGACCTTGCTATCACTTGTGCTGGCTTCACTCTATCTCATGTATGTGCTGATGCCTTCATCGGTAAGCTAATTCTACATTTTTATATGTAAAGTTTATGTAAAAAGCAGGAATTTGAGAAGGTAAGGGCGAAAGGTATAGAGTGTATTGTGTGCTGGACAGATCATCTGGCGGCGGTCATGTGAACAAGGCAGGATATGAAGTTAAAGGGAAGGTAGCTGGTGGATATGGATGAACTGAGCAATGCGGAGCTAACCGAGCTGATCGAATCGCTATGCCAGAGCAAGATTGAAGAATTTAAATTGCTTGGTTATGAGCAAATCACCTCGGAAGAGCTATGGGATTGCCTGAATAGTAAATATGCTAAGCAGGGAATGCCCAGACTGTATGAGCTGGTGAATGATATTTTATCAATGAAGCCGAATCAGTTAATGCACTACCTGACGATGTCCTCGTACAAAGAAGCAGATATACGGTAATTCCATTGCCGGGGGAACGTGATATGGATGCCGTTATCCACATATCCATGTACAAAATGCCTGCAATTGTCACATTTTGTTCGCAAAACGATCGACATTCATTGGACCAATGAGAAGCTGGGGCCGGTGTTTTACTGGCATCAGCTTGTTTGTTTTGTCGACCACCGGTAAATTGACTGTCATTTGTCGCATCGCTATAATAGGAATATTGAGAATGAAAGGGGAACCACACACGGGATGAAAAGACTCATCAGCTTCGTAGTCGTAATACTCGTCGTGGCCGGTGTGATCGGCTTAACGACACCGCTGTTTAAGGACATCCGTTTAGGCTTGGACCTTAAAGGCGGTTTTGAGATTTTGTATCAGGCTACGCCAACGACACAGGGGGAAGCAGTCACCAGGGAATCCCTGATTCAGACTGCAAAAAGTTTGGAGCAACGTGCGAATGCACTCGGTACAAGTGAGCCGGAAATCACTACAGAGGGAAGCGACCGAATTCGCCTTCGGATCGCAGGTGTAACGGACGAGGCTACTGTTCGTAAAACCATGAAAGAGCCAGCTGAGCTTACATTCCGCAGTATGTCGGGATGTCCAGTTGATTCTTTCCAATCGAGCTCTAAGGACCAAACATCGTCCACAGAGAAAAGCACTACAGACAAAGGTGCTGAAAAGAGCACAACAACTAGTAAATCCAGCGGAACGACCGAAACCAAATCCGGTTCCGACAGCAATGCCGTGTCTGCACAAACTGTAGGCTCTCCAGAAGGAGTAGAGGTAACGCCGTCAACAGGTGAGGAATCCGTTCCTTCCGATACGAATGCCGCTGCTGCGAGTCAAGATCCACTGAAAGTGTACTGTAAAGTGGAAATGACAGGTAATGACTTTAAGGAAAATGGGGCTTCAGTTGTATATAACTCGCTGAATCAGCCTGAAATCACAATTAAAGTTAAAGATGCTAAAAAGTTTGCTGAGATTACAAAACGTCTGATCAATCAGCCACTGGCAATCTTCCTGAATGATGATCTGCTGTCTGCACCAACAGTTCGTGCAGAGCTGACAGACGGTACAGCAAGCATCTCTGGTAACTACACCGTACAGGAAGCACAACAACTGAAGGATCAGATCAACCTCGGCGCATTGCCGCTGAAATTGACCGAGATCTATTCGCAAAGTGTTGGTGCATCGCTTGGCCAACAGTCGCTGCAAGATACACTGCGTGCAGGGATTATCGCGTCCATCGTCATTTTACTGTTCATGATCTTTGTTTATCGTGTACCAGGTCTAATTTCTGGCTTCTGTATTATCGTATACATCTGGCTCACACTGATGATCTTTATTGCAGGTGACTTCACATTAACTCTGCCAGGTATCGCCGCCTTCATACTCGGGGTCGGGATGGCAGTCGATGCGAATATTATTACCTTTGAACGGATCAAGGATGAGATTCGTACAGGTAAAAGTATGTCGTCTGCATTCAAATCGGGTAGCCGTAGCTCGTTCGGTACTGTTATCGATGCGAACTTGACTACAATCATTGCGGCAGCCGTAATGTTTGGTCTGGGTACAGGTGCAGTACGTGGTTTTGCACTGGTACTGATTTTCAACATTCTGGTTAGTATCGCAAGTAACCTGTTCTTCTCCCGCTATCTGTTGTCCCTGCTGATCAATGGGAAACTGATCGACAAACCGGAGTATTTCGGTGTAAAGGAGAGTGAACGCAGTGCGCTTTAAGTGGGACTATGATTTCGTTAAATTAAGCAAGTATTTCTACACATTCTCCATTGTAGTCACGATTGCTGGTATTATTTCACTGGCTGTGTTCGGATTGAACTATAGCGTTGACTTCCGTTCGGGCTCGAACGTGGATATTACGCTGACCAAGCCACTGACAGAGCAGCAGGTAAAGCCTGTGATCGATAAGCTGGACTTTGGTGAAGCCGCAGATATTAGTAATGGTAGTGCAGAGCGATTGTCCATCCGTTTTGAAAATGTACTGACGGATACACAGGAAAATCAACTCAAGCAAGCCTTCACAAAGGATCTGGATAGTGGCGCT
Organism: Paenibacillus hunanensis; assembly: GCF_014645615.1. GTDB lineage: Bacteria > Bacillota > Bacilli > Paenibacillales > Paenibacillaceae > Saccharibacillus > Saccharibacillus hunanensis. The sequence goes on from NZ_BMMB01000006.1 coordinate 16,611, forward strand.
TCGTTTGAAGTGAATACGGTAGATCCGACGATTGCGAAAGAGCTGGAGCGCAACGCGATCTATGCAGTTCTGCTTGCAAGTCTCGGGATTATCATTTATGTTACGATTCGCTTTGAATGGCGCTTTGCGGTGGCTTCGGTTGTCGCGTTGCTGCATGATGCGTTTCTCGTTATCTCGGTCTTCTCCATTTTCCGTCTGGAAGTGGATCTGACCTTTATTACAGCGGTGTTGACCATCATCGGTTACTCCTTGAACGATACGATCGTTATCTTTGACCGTATTCGTGAAAATATGCGGTTTGCCAAACAGAAAAACCGTGGCGATGTGGCAACAATCGTGAACAAAAGTATTTCTCAAACGATGACTCGTTCCCTGAACACGGTACTGACTGTATTTATCGCGTGTCTGTTCCTGTTCATTCTGGGTAGTGAGTCGATCCGTATGTTCTCGCTGGCGATGATGATCGGTCTGGCATTCGGGGCATACTCCTCGATCTTTATCGCGAGTCCACTCTGGCTCGTACTGAAAAACAAACAAAAGCCAAAAGCAAAAACACCGTCGAAGACGACGGCATAATCTTGCAAGCTTTCAACGGTGAAGCCGCGTCCTGTTATTGGCGCGGCTTCCGTTTGTCTTAGGAGGACATTAATGGATAACAAGCCGATCCGGCAACAGGAGCATGGATTATGGACATCGGTGCTGACAGGTTTCGTTTTGGCAATTGTAAAAGGTGTTGCTGGTTATATCGCGATGAATAAAGCGTTAATCGGTGATGCACTGTATACCGCTTCATCGGCGGCAAGCACGCTGGCAGAACGCTTGCTGCGTCGTAGCTGGAAAAGCCGTCGACGTGCGGCTTTGCGTTCAGAGCATCGTCCTGCCGAGGGTGTAGGCGCGTCCTTTGCACAGATGATCATTACTGTCGTTTTATTGCTCGGTGGGCTGGAAATTGCGATTGCTGCTGTACGTGATCTGATGGCACATGTGGAGCCAGAGCCTAAGCCATTTGCCATTGTGCTTGTCTTTTTGGCGATGGCGGTCAATGAAGCGGTATTTCGTTACCGTTATCGGTATATGTCCAAGCAAAAGAGCAATACGCTGGAGGAAATGATCGATACCCATCGCTATTCGCTGTATTCCTCAATTATTGTACTGGCGGGTATGCTGGGTACTATTGCTGCGCTGGAGCTAAATGAGGATCGACTGTATTATGTACAGCCTGTATCAGCGTTGCTTGTAGCGATAATTTTGTGGCGTCAGGGCTATCGTTTAGCCAGACAGGCGATCTATGGACGGCTTGTGCAGACGATGGAGCAGCAGGATGCTAGCGATTATATGGAGACGGTACAGCGCGTACGCGGCGTGATCGCGGTCGAGCGATTGCAGGCTCAGGAGCATGATCGCGGTGTACATATCGAGCTGGTGCTTGCCGTTAATCCGAATATTACGGTACTGGCGGCGGCAGAGATTGCGGAGTATGCTCGTAATTTGCTGTTACACCGATTTGATCATGTGAGCCGGGTACAGGTATATACGATTCCATATACAGGCGGCTATCCATATAAGTCCAATCATGATTGGGCCGCTCATTCGGATCGTTCGTCTGGCGATGGAATGCTTCACTGAAGGAGGAACTAAGCACCATGATTCATTCACAATATCACTGGAATGTAAAACACCCCAATATAGCGGCTGCACAGCAGCTTAGCCGCGAGTTGAATATCGCTCCGCTAACTGCGACGCTGTTAAGCGGGCGAGGGTATACAACACCAGCAGCAGCAGAGACTTTTCTGGAGAGCAGCTCGGGAACGAGTCATGATCCATTTCTGCTGGCAGGTATGCCGGAGGCGGTTGAGCGTATTCGCCTGGCGCTGGAACGTAGCGAGAAAATCTGGATTTATGGTGATTACGATGCAGACGGTGTATCCAGCACCTCACTGATGATTCAATTGATGCGCGTATTAAAAGCGGATTTTGACATCTATATTCCACATCGTGCCAAGGAAGGCTATGGCCTGCACAATCATGCGCTCGATCTAGCACATGAGCAGGGTGTTACCCTGATCGTGACGGTGGATACAGGCATCAGTGCTGTCGAGCAGATTGCGTATGCAGGTGAGCTTGGCATAGACGTTGTAGTAACCGATCACCACGAACCGCCAGAGAAGCTACCCGCAGCAGTAGCACTCGTCAATCCGAAGCTACCGTATTGCCCGTATCCGTTTAAAGGGCTAGCCGGTGTAGGGGTCGCCTATAAGCTAGCCCAGGCGCTGCTGGGCGAGGTGCCGGATTCCTGGCTGGAGATCGTAGCGATCGGTACGGTAGCCGATCTGATGCCACTACAGGACGAGAATCGGCGTATGGTAAGCATCGGTGTGCAGCAGATGAAGCAAAGCGCTTTTCCAGGTATACATGCGTTACTTAATATTGCTGCCATCGACCCGGCGCAGGTGAGTGCGACTCATATCGCATTTGCAATGGCACCACGTATTAATGCGAGTGGTCGAATGGAGCATGCCAAACGTGCTGTCGAGCTGTTAACGACAACAAATATGAGCTTAGCTGATCGAATTGCCTTTGAGCTGGATCAATTAAATAAAGAGCGTCAGGAGCTTGTCAACCGGATGGTGCAGGAAGCCATCGTCATGCTAGAAGCGGAGCGTGATCAACATCCACGCGGTGTACCTGACGTTATCGTCGTTGCTGGTGAGGGCTGGAATCCAGGGGTAGTGGGTATCGTTGCCTCCAAGCTACTGGATCGTTATTATCGTCCAACGATTGTACTCGGTATCGATCCTGAGACTGGAATGGGTAAAGGCTCAGCACGTTCAATTCCCGGCTATGACATTTATCGTGCATTGCTTGATTGTGAGGATGTGCTGGATCATTTTGGTGGACACCCATCCGCAGCGGGTATGAGCCTGCATCGGGATCAATTGGATGCCTTCCGCAGTCGTCTGAATGAACGTGCAGCACAGCTACTTACTGAGGAAGATCTGGTTCCACAGACAGAAGCCGATTGTGAATGCAGTGTAGATCAGATCACACTGGAAGCGGTCGAGGAGCTGGAGCGGCTCGCTCCATTTGGGATGAATAATCCTTTACCTAAAATTGTCCTACGAGGCGTTACTCTATCTGAAGCACGTGCGATCGGTAAAACGTCAGATCATCTACGACTGGTCGTCGAGCAGGATGGAGCTGTGCTTGAAGGCGTCGCCTTTGGTAAAGGAGAGCTAGCATCGCTGCTACGTGCAGGTGATCACATCGATCTGCTGGCAGAGACGAGCATTAATGAGTGGCGCGGTGTGCGTAAGCCGCAATTGATGGTGCAGGATATCGCTGTACCAGGCTTACAGGTCTGGGATCGCCGTGGTGCCAATGATTGGACAGGCGAGCTAACGACCATTCAGCACAAATGGTCGCGTTATATGGCAACCGAAATGGGACAATTCGGTGTACTGGGCGATGAAAAACGGATGGAAACTTTAAAAAGCCAATTGTCGGATGTATCCCTTTGGGGTTATGATAGACAAGTTGATATTGCGGCTTGCAATCATGTCTCCATACAGTATGGGGCAGAAGCCATACGCACATTATGTCTGTTATCATTACCAGCGCATATTGAACAATTGAACGTCATTTTTGCGCGCTTTACCAGCGTGGAAAATATCGTTCTGCTGCATGATCGTCCAGACCGTCAGGATCGCCTGCAAATTCCCGATCGGGAGCAATTCAAGCTGATCTATGGCTGGCTCGCCAAAAGCAGTGCTACCATTGCTGAAGAACAGAAGCTAATCCCGTATTTGAGTCAAAAAACATCCAGCTCGGTACGTATGGTGCAAATGATGCTGGACGTGTTTGAGGAGCTGAAGTTCATCGTGCGTCAGGATGGACAGATTCGCATGAACACAGCGCCTGATAAGCGTCCGCTCGGTAGCTCACAGCTGTACCGGGAGCTTGGCGAACTGGCTGAAATGGAATATATGTTATGTGAAAGTGATCTGCCACAGTTGACTTCATGGATGATTGCCCGTATGCAAGGCGTATCATAAACGCTAACTTTTAGGAGGAGATTTTTTTGGATTTTAAAGAGCATATTCGTGTCATTCCGGATTTTCCGCAGGAAGGAATCAGCTTCAAGGATATTACAACCCTGCTGCAAAACGGCGAAGCGTACAAGCAATCGATCGATGAGCTGAGAAAGCTGCTCAAGGATTTGAAAATTGACGTAATCGCTGGACCGGAAGCACGTGGCTTTGTTGTCGGCGCACCGCTGGCGTATGCACTGGGCGTAGGCTTTGTGCCGATCCGTAAAACAGGCAAGCTGCCATACAAAACGATTCAAGCTGAATATGCGCTTGAATATGGTAAGGATGTACTGGCTATGCACGTCGATGCGATTCAGCCAGGACAAAATGTACTGATCGCTGACGATCTGCTGGCAACAGGTGGCACAATTGCAACCTGTGTTGACCTGATCCGTCAAGTAGGCGGTAATGTGATTGGCGCAGCATTCATGATCGAGCTGCAAGACCTGAACGGACGCGAAAAACTGCCAGATATCGAGGTATTCACACTTACTCAATATCCTTTCTAATATTTACCATTATCAGCCTTCTCTTTATTATAATAAAGCAGAGCTTGATGGACGAGTCTTTTGAGACTTTTAAATGGTGATAAAAGCCAAAAACGAATTATAAATAAACCCGATTTTCATTGTCATCATGATGAAAATCGGGTTTTTTGGCGTTTTTTGAACAAAATTGCCTTAAAATCGACTTTTTGTTGAAACCTTATTAGGGATAAGCCGTATACAGTAGGGAGGCATGCTGCTTATGAGCGCATGGATGTTCAATGGGTATGCCAATTTTATAGAAAAAGGAGGGGGAAGTATGGCGATCATTCGCGAGACGGACTTGCCCGGTATTGGAAGGAAATTTGTAGTGGAAACCGAGGAACAGGATCATGTAGCGATCATTGTGCATGAGGATGGAAAGCGTGAGCTGTATCATCAACCATCCGATAGCCCGGACGATCATGAGCTGGTCATGTCACTGCACGATCATGAAGCAAGACAGCTTGCCAGCATTATTGGTGGGATGAGTTATCAGCCAAGCGCGTTAGAAAAAGCAGAATTGTCGATTTCCAAATTAACGATTGAGTGGCATAAGCTCAAGTCGGGTATGGGCTGTATTGGCAAAACGATCGGTGAGCTATCGATTCGTGAGCAAACCGGTACGGTGATCATCGCTGGAATTAGTGCAAAGCAGCAACAGATTATTCCAGGCCCGGACTATGTGCTACAAAGTGAAACCACACTCGTTATTGCCGGCGAGCGAAATGGAATTCAATTGCTCAAAGAGCTGCTCGAAAGGGGGAGCGGCTGATGGATTACATCGTGTTTGAGATCGGTATTGCGGTATTGCTCGTTGCCCTTGCAGGCTTGCTGGCAAGTAAGCTCCGCTTCTCGGTCGTTCCCTTTTATATTCTGGCAGGTATGGCGGTAGGGCCTCATGCGCCGGTATTCGGAATTGTCGATTTCCGTTTTATTCAGAGCGCTGAGCTGATTGAGTTTATGGGTAAAATCGGGGTTATCTTCCTGCTATTCTATCTTGGACTGGAATTTTCGGTAGGTCGATTAGTGAAGGCAGGGCGCTCGATTGCACTTGGCGGTACGATCTATATCGGTATTAACTTTACGCTCGGACTATTATATGGCTTATTGACTGGCTTTGATCTCAAGGAAATTCTGGTGATTGCCGGAATTACAACGATCTCGTCCAGCGCGATTGTAGCCAAGGTACTGGTCGACTTGAAGCGCACAGCTAATCCAGAAACGGAAATGATTCTGGGCATCATTATGTTTGAGGATGTGTTCCTCGCCGTATATCTGTCCGTACTGTCTGGCTTGCTACTTAGCGGAGCAACATCGGTTGGCGGTATTCTATTGTCAGCGGCGATTGCACTGGGGTATATGCTACTCATTCTCATCATTGGACGTAAGGCAGTGCCATTGCTTAACCGAGTGCTAAATATTCAATCTAATGAAATCTTTATGTGCGTGATCTTTGCAGCGTTGTTCCTGATCGCAGGCTTTTCGGAGACGATTCACGTAGCTGAAGCGATTGGCGCATTGCTCGTCGGTCTCGTGCTCGCAGAGACATCCCATATGCACCGAATTGAAAAGATTATTTTACCGTTCCGTGATTTCTTTGGTGCATTGTTCTTCTTTAGCTTCGGTCTAACGATCGATCCGTTGTCGCTGGGTGGAAATGCCGTATGGCTGGCGATCGGTGCAGTAATCATCACGATGATCGGTAACTATAGCGCAGGTATGCTGGCAGGAAAGACCGCGAATCTGTCTCCACAGGCATCCTCGAATGTCGGCTTGACGATTATGTCGCGTGGTGAATTTTCTATCATTGTGGCGAATCTGGGTGCAGCGGGTGCATTATCTGGCATTTTACAGCCATTTGCCGCGATCTATGTATTGATTCTAGCGATACTGGGCCCACTGCTAACTAAAGAATCGAAGTTTATTTATAAGGGTGTGGCACGCGTATTTCGATGGAATAAACAAACAAACAAATCCTGATGCTAGATAGCAAAGGGATGAAAAGACTGCATCTCATTAAAAGCGAATTATTTTCCTATAACACGTCTGGCCGACCTTGATAATGGTTCGGCGGCGCATCATGATTACGATACAGGCATGCAAGATCGTATTATAAGAAAATGACTTGCTGAGGATGGTTCTAATGACCGCAATATCCTGATCGCAGCTCAAATGAAAATAGCTCCTATCACCGAAAAGGATGATAGGAGCTATTTGTTCATTCTTCATTGTTATTGATGTAGCAGCACAGCATACAAAAGTAGCATCAATGCAGCTTAATCTGGAATTTTCGCTGGTGGTGCTTCATCGTTACGATCATTCGTCAATCCAGTCACCTGCAAAATGCGGAAGAAGAGACTGAGCAGAATGCCGACGATAGTAGCCAGTGCCATACCTTTGAGCTGTACCGTGCCTAATGTAACCGTCGCACCACTCAGACCGGTAATCAGGACAACCGTAGTCAGCAGCATATTTTGCGCTTTGGAGTAGTCGACCTTTTGCTCAACTAGAATACGCAGACCTGATGCAGCGATAACGCCAAACAGCAGCAGGGATACGCCGCCCATAACCGGTGTTGGAATAGCGGATACGGCACCTGTGAATGTACCGGAGAACGAAAGGACGATCGCAATAATCGCTGCACCGCCGATCACATATACCGAATACACACGAGTGAGCGCCATAACGCCGATATTTTCACCATAGGTTGTATTGGGAGTTGAGCCTACAAAGCCAGACAGAATTGTCGATAGACCGTTACCCATCAGTGAGCGATGCAGCCCTGGGTCTTTGGATAGGTTTTTGCCTACGATATTACTTGTAACCAGCAGGTGACCAACATGCTCCACGATAACAACCAGCGCTACCGGAATAATAGTCAAAATAACCGACAGATTGAATGAAGGTGTAGTGATATGCGGTAATTGCAAAAAGCTAGCGTTGGTGATCGGGTCTGTATTGGCAAGACCGAGCGGAAAAGCAAGGGCATAGCCAACGACGATACCGATCAGAATGTGGATGATTTTCGGAAAACCGCGGAAGGTAACAGCACCGATCAGTGTGACACCGAGTGTAATGAGGGATAGAGCGATCACACGTCCATCTGGCGTCCATGTTGCTGCGTCAGCGCCGGATGGAGCGATAAAGCCAGCCATCTGTGCAGCGACAGGAATGAGCTCCAGACCGATCAATGCGACGATGGCGCCCATAGCTGCTGGAGGGAAGACAACGTCAATCCAGCCGGTACCTGCATATTTTACAAGCAATGCAACCAGTATGAAAATAACACCTGTGACGATAAATGCGCCGAGTGCGAGCGAATAGCCGCTATCATCATAGCCGTACTTGGTCAGTACAAGTGTAACCGGTGCGATAAAAGCGAAGCTGGAGCCGAGATACGCAGGGATTTTCCCTCGACAGATCCATATGTAGATTAATGTACCAACACCGTTCATCAGTAGAATCATACCCGGGTCGACTTTAAATAGATTCGGCACGAGCACCGTACTGCCAAACATAGCGAACAGATGCTGTAAACTGAGCAGCAGTCCAGGGCCGAGTGGCAATCTTTCATTTACCTGAATTTCGCGTTGCAATGCATTCACTCCTTAATTATCGATTATGTTGTCCGTCCGCGGGAACCCCCGCAAATTTGCATCTTTACTAGAGTAATGACTTTACACACTTTTTTCAATATCGTTTTTCGCGTGAGGGATGTAAAATTTTCAATCACCGCCTTTCGACAATCTTTACAAACCCTTCATGTATAACGGTTGACGCGGCTATGTGCAAGAGGCATAATTAGAGGAAACCCCTTTTTGGTGCCTGTGGCTGTAAGGTAGCTTGTCAGGCCTTGTATTGAACGTATTTTCAAGATTTATGAAATGAAAAGTATATATTCGTCGGTTTACAAACCGTTATTTATGAATAGAAAGGATACGACAACGATTCCATGGGCATAGAGCGATTACTTGAAAAGGCGTCCGCCTATATAAAACCAAAGGATCTCGAACGTATCCAGGAGGCCTATGAATTTGCCGATCAGGCTCACCATGGCCAGGTGCGTAAGTCGGGAGAACCTTATATTTTGCATCCACTGGCAGTTGCAGATATCGTGGTGGGCATGGAGATGGACACCATCTCGATCATCGCTGCACTGCTGCATGATGTTGTCGAAGACACCACTGTACCTCTGGAAGAAATCCGTACTCGGTTTGGTGATAGCTGCGCTATGCTGGTTGATGGACTGACCAAGCTGGAGCGCATCAAATTCCGTTCCAAAGAAGAGCAGCAAAACGAGAACTATCGTAAAATGTTTATCGCGATGGCACAGGATATTCGCGTTATCGTTATCAAGCTGGCTGACCGTCTGCACAATATGCGCACGCTGAAATATCAGTCGGAGGAAAGTCAGCGCCGAATCGCTTATGAAACACTAGAAATCTTCTGCCCGGTTGCTCACCGTCTCGGTATTTCCGCGATTAAGTGGGAGATGGAGGATATTGCGCTTCGCTACTTGAATCCGCAGCAGTACTATCGTATTGCGAACCTGATGCACAAAAAGCGTGCAGAGCGTGAGCAATATATCGATAATGTTATCGTGCGTATCCGTGAAAAATTGCAGGAAATGGGTATCGATGCGGATCTGTCCGGTCGACCAAAGCATATTTATAGCGTGTACCAGAAGATGACGAACAAAAACAAGCAATTTAACGAAATCTATGATCTGCTGGCGATTCGGATCATTGTGGACAATATTAAAGATTGTTACGCAACACTCGGTATTATCCATACGCTGTGGAAGCCGATGCCAGGACGATTCAAGGATTATATCGCTATGCCCAAGCCGAATATGTATCAGTCGCTGCATACGACCGTAGTAGGTCCGAATGGCGAGCCGACAGAGGTACAGATTCGTACATGGGATATGCACCGTACGGCTGAGTTCGGTATCGCTGCACACTGGGCGTACAAGGAAGGCGGCTCTACAGGCGGCAATATGGAAAATAAAGTACCATTTTTCAAAGAAATTCTGGAGCTTCAGCATGAAGCACAGGATGCTTCTGAATTTGTAGAATCGCTGAAAATGGACTTTTTCTCTGATCTGGTGTTTGTCTTTACGCCAAAAGGCGAAGTCATCGAGCTGCCGAATGGCTCGGTGCCGCTCGACTTTGCATATCGTATTCATACCGAGGTCGGTAACCGAACGATCGGTGCCAAGGTCAACGGACGTATCGTGCCGCTTGATCATCGCCTCAAGACGGGCGATATCGTTGAGATTCTGACCTCCAAGCATTCGTATGGCCCAAGTCAGGACTGGCTGAAAATTGCACAATCTTCCCACGCGCGCAGTAAAATTAAGCAGTGGTATAAGAAGGAAAAACGCGAGGAGAACGTGCAAAAGGGACGCGAAGCGCTGGAGCGTGAGATTAAGCGTCTAAACCTGGAGCCTTCGGCATGGCTGAGTGATGATAAGCTGCTGGAGGTTGGTAAAAAGTTTGCTTTCCACGATGTGGAGGATATGCTCGCTGCGATCGGATTTGGCGGCATTACCGCAGCTCAAATCTGCACACGACTGACAGAGAAGCTGCGTCGTGAGCAGGAAGAATCGAATATGATCGAGCTGTCCAATCAGGTGAAGGAAGTCAAAACAGCTGCACCTGAGCAAAAACGCCGTCCAACCCACGGAGTAAGCATTAAGGGTGTCGATAATCTGCTTGTACGCTTTGCACGCTGTTGTAACCCTGTACCTGGCGACGATATCGTCGGCTACGTTACACGCGGACGCGGTGTATCGATTCACCGTAGCGACTGTACGAATGTACCGAATGTCGATGATCCGAACGAATCGGCTCGTATTATCGAAGTCGAGTGGGAAGATGCAGTGGAAGCGAACTATAACGTCGATATCGAGATCACCGGTCACGATCGCCGTGGTTTGCTCAACGAAGTGCTGCAAACCGTTGCCGAGAGCAAGACTAACATCTCTGCCGTCTCGGGACGCTCCGATAAAAATAAAATGGCCATGATCCATATGACGATCATGATCCGTAATACCGATCATTTGCAATCGGTTGTTGATAAAATCAAACGCGTGCAGGATGTGTATACCGTGCACCGGATTATGCAGTAAGCATCCGTAATACCAGTAAGTGCTATTAGTAATACGTAAAGCATAGTAAAATGTGTTGCTGTGTAAGTGGATAGCTGCTTATCCGCTCAACAAAACCGCTCTAAGAAGAAGCCAATCTCGCTGTGATGAGCGGCGATTGGCTTCTTTTGTTATATCGATCAATACCACGAACTATACATCCTATCTTGTAAACGAAAGGAATCATTCCCATGAGAGTAGTTATCCAGCGCTGTAAACAGGCAGCGGTGACTGTAAACGGCGATACCGTCGGACAAATTGGAAAAGGCTTAATGGTGCTCGTCGGCGTTACTCACGGCGATACAGTAGAAGATGCACAATACCTTGCAGGCAAAGTCGCAGGCATTCGCATTTTCGAGGATGAAGCAGGTAAAATGAATCTCGGCATTAGCGATATCGGCGGCGAAGTGCTGTCTGTATCCCAATTCACCCTGTATGGCGATTCCCGTAAAGGCAAGCGCCCCAGCTTCATTGAAGCCGCTCGCCCGGACGAAGCGATCCCTGTCTACGAAGCCTTCAATGAGGCGCTGGAGCAGCACGGATTAACCGTAGCTACCGGCATCTTCGGCGCCGACATGGACGTCTCTCTAACCAACTGGGGCCCCGTCACCCTCATCATCGACAGCCCCACCAAAAATGCGAACCTCAAGCTAACATAAAATCCCTGGGAGGTTCGCACCCCGCACCCAGCAAGGGCTGCGGGGATTTTTGTTGTTTTTTGATATCGTTTGAAGTAGGCTAAAAGAGAGGTTCGCACTTTTAGCCACTTTTGGCGTTGATACATAAGGGCTGGTTGGGTGTACAGTCACTCCTTGCACAGGAGTGTGGATTGAAATCGTCAAAGAACAATGATGCATCCCATAGAGTTTGGTCACTCCTTGCACAGGAGTGTGGATTGAAATATGATCTATAGATACTACTACAAAAGAGACGATAGAGCGTCACTCCTTGCACAGGAGTGTGGATTGAAATTATGAGCGCAGGGGTAACGTCAAATACCCCGTGCGGTCACTCCTTGCACAGGAGTGTGGATTGAAATTCGTCTGGTTTGTGGAACATCATGATTTTTTCTAGTCATTCTTTGCACAGGAGCATGGATTGCAATACAGCACTTATTTAAAACAGATTTTCGAATATTTGAGTCACTCTTAGCACGAAATTTCAAATTAAAACACACCAAACTTGATCAATAAATCACTAAAACACTTACTCCCCAAATCAACTTAACCCACTCGCATGGACAAACTACACCATCCCCAACTCGCATAATCTCCCCCACCTGAACGAAGGAAAGGAAATAAGGGCAAAGGACGACTTTGGAGGGCGGGAATCTACATTTGCTTCATCATTCGTAGATTCCTGCGCTCCACCCGAGTCCGTGCCCTTATTCCTTTTCAGAGTGGGGTCGCCAATCATGCTCGAATACGAGTACTCCTACCACATATTCAATCACAGCAAGCCCACTCCTTTCCCCAGCATGTTATATCCGCTCAACAACAGGGTAATAACATTAACGAAACCCAAGCCCATATCCCGCTTGCACCCGGCAAAGCAATAACCTGTGCTTCCTGTTCAATTCTATCGAACTCCATACACACCAGCACAAAAACCAGCCGAGCACATTGGACATTCGCCGCCCTGCAAGCACCGGGCACCCGAATCAATTACATTTCACGATCCAGGAGAGGAGATAACATCATGAGTAAAATAGCGTTTCTACTGGCAAATGAATTTGAGGATTCCGAAATGCAGGTACCTTACGACGAGCTGACGAAGGCTGGTCATGAGGCGGATATTATTGGACTGGAAAAGGGTCAAAAGGTAACAGGTAAAAATGGAAAAGCGGAATATACAATCGAAAAAGCAATCACTGAGGTGCAAGCCTCCGATTATGATGCAGTGGTTATTCCAGGTGGCTCTTCGCCAGAGAATCTGCGCCTGAACGCGGATGTACTGAATTTTGTTACCGAGATTGATAATGCCAATAAAACCATTGGTGCGATCTGTCACGGGCCACAAATTCTGGCGAGTGCAGATCTGCTAAAAGGGCGCACAATCACATCGTATCCAGCATTAAAGGCGGACATGATGAACGCTGGTGCGAATTTTAAGGATGGCGAAGCGATTGTCGATGGCAATCTGATTACATCCCGTGTCCCAGATGATGAGCCAGCATTTGTACGCGAGCTGCTGAAAGTACTGTAAGTCTCCAGTTCAGTTCACATGTTACTTGCTCCACACCAGACAGGCTGTAGGGAGGAAATCGCTACAGCCTGATCAATAGCGAGGAGGTCATGACGATGACACAACATATTCAGGCTTACTTTCGTACCGAGGATCAGGCAGAGAGCGCTCGTATTTCATTAGAGACATTGAACGTGAAAAATCTAGAGGTTGGACGCCTTGAAAGCCAGGTGAATCAAGGTGGTCGTGTACTGGTGCCGTTGCTGCCAGTCAATGCTGGTGGAGGAACAACCGGTGGCACAACGAGCGGCGTAGCAGGCGGTACAGGCCCGGGAACGATTATTCCACCGACAGCGATTATCGGTGATGATGGCAATCGTAACGAAGTACGCGATAATGATTCCGACCGTGACGCACGTGATGATCACGACGCATGGAGCGCAATGAATGCAACGGATAAAGACTATGACGATCTGAAATACGTCCTTTCCGTTACAGCGATGGAAGCAGATGTAGAGAGCGTCGTGCAAAAGCTGCGTACAAACAACGCATTTGTCGAGGTTCTTGAATAGAATCCCTTCACTTTACAAGAGCAGAACAATGAGCAATCATGCGATGTTGTAAACGTTATCAAATGGTTTGGCGATAGCTACGTTTCATTATCCTTCAATCGCGAAGCCAGCATGTAGGACGTAGCTGAATCCCACACATTTGTACTCGATCAGAGCATGGTTGCTCGTACTATAGATGAAATTAAACACAGGCAAAATCGATAAAAGTAGCTTTCCCTTCAAGGATAACGAAGGAGGAGCTACTTTTTATGTAGGATGGAAATATATAAGAAAAGGGCAACTTTTGAGCCTGTTTCAGCTAGGTGATCGTATAAGTTATACCTATTGTAACGAAACTGTAATATAGGAAACATCTTCCCTTAACAATGTGCACCTATAATGAACACATGACCCCCTTTTAACATACTTGTTGACCTGCAGCCCGTTGCTGCAGGTATTTTTTTGTGCTTAGAGCATTGACTTTAGCGCGGTAGTTCATTACAATCGGTAAATATAACATGAAGCTATCTCTAGTGCCATCTTTGCCAGGGAACCAGCATGAGACCCCAGCATCGTATAGTCTCGCGCTGTACATCTTGCCCTGCATGCTATGTCTAATTGTACTGAAGTGAGGAGTTGAGCATATGACTGATCACCATCCCTATCCGATGTTATATGCGTCTGGATCGATCAGGGTTGCAGATCATTTGCTTAATGAAGCTTCCTTGCCTGTGGAAGTGCATGATTTTTTGATGCAGTATGGTTTGCCAATGCTACCGACTAAGAATGACAATACGATAGCTCCTGTGCAATTTTGCGAGCCATTTATACATTCGATAGGAAAGCGGCAATGGTTCATTATTGCTAGAGAAGAGTGGAGTGAAGGGCTGCGAATTGGGCTTGATCTTGCCAGCTTTGAAGTGTGTTGGCTGGAGGAGACAGGCAATGGTCGTCCTGCAATAGCTGTCCTGAATCGTTCGTTGTTTTGCTTTTTGGACTTTATGGAGCAGCTGCTGGTCTTCGTAGCCAAGCATCCATTGCCAGAATATGAAGCTCAAACGTATACCGCTGAGGAAGCAGCAGAGAAGCTAGCAGCCTGGCGAGAACGTCAGCGAACCGGACAATCGATTCAGCGAACACCGGAGCAGGAAAAACGTATTCGTATGAATCGTCAGCTAGAGCAACAATTTCAAGCAGGCTTGCGCCAATTAAAGCAATCTTTTCGCCAAACGGACGCTATCGCCATGAAACGTAATTCCTGGTGGAAAGTAGTGCTTGAACAATTAGAAGATGGTATAATATAATTTATGAAATCAAGTGTGAGTGATCTCCTCACACGAGGTACAATGAAAAGAGGATTTTTGCAAAGCAAAATATCCCACAACTGTATGAATGATTCATAGACGGGAAAAGTACCACCGATACCGGACAGTTCCATTTTGGAAAAGAGAGGAATCCCCCTGGGCTGCAAGGGTTCCCTGTACGACGGTGCGAAAAGACCTCCCCGAGAACATGATGTGAAAGATAGAAAAGGATGCAGCGCGAATAGGGTTCGAGTGTTTCGTGAAATGGACAAGCCTCTGGCTTTACCTCATGCTACTTTTGGAATCTAAGTAACCTCATGCGTAGTCAGCGGGCGTTAACCGCTTAATGAAGCGAATGTATCTGGATGGGTTGTATCCGGGAGCTTTGGCAGATTTCATTCTGTGCGTTTTGCATGAATGATATCGATCAGCCAGACAGTAGCCGTATACACGGCAGCATTCGAAATGTGGGTGGCACCACGGGTGAATGGTATATCCAGTCCCTCGTCCCTGTTTGTATGATCGAACAGTGACGTGGGGCTTTTTTGTGTTTTCTAATCCAAGTCGTCTAACCAGTCACTGGTTTTCAGCTAAGAAGGAGGAGCAATTATGGCGTTTCAAAAACCAACAGGCACGCAGGATTTCCTGCCAGGCACTGTGGAGAAATGGCAGTATGTTGAAGAAAAGGCAAGAGATCTGTGCAGACGTTTTAACTATCGGGAGATTCGTACACCGATGTTTGAACAAACCGAGCTATTCCAGCGCGGTGTCGGCGAAACGACAGATGTCGTACAGAAGGAAATGTACACCTTCGAGGATAAAGGTCATCGCAGTATGACACTTCGCCCAGAAGGGACAGCAGGCGTGGTTCGCGCGTATGCGGAGAACAAGCTGTATGGTGAGCCAGATGTGAGCAAGCTGTATTATATGGGGCCGATGTTCCGTTATGAGCGTCCGCAGGCAGGTCGTTATCGTCAATTTCACCAGTTTGGTGTTGAGGCGTTTGGGTCGGTTGATCCAGCGATCGATGTGGAGGTTATCGCACTAGGCTTGCAATTTTTCAAGGAGCTGGGTCTGAAGGATGTATCGGTTGAGATCAACTCGGTCGGTACTTCTGAGACACGTGCAGCTTACAATGAAGCGCTGCTCGGCTTCCTGCGTCCGATGAAAGACACACTGTGCAAGGATTGTCAGCATCGTATGGAGCGTAACCCGATGCGTGTGCTCGATTGCAAAGTCGATCAGGATAAATTTGTCGGTGCACCGTCCATTTTGGATAGTCTTGATGAAGAGAGTACAGCGTACTTCCAGCAGGTAAAGGATCATCTGACCGCGATGGAGGTTCCGTATCGTGTGAATGAGCGTCTCGTACGTGGATTGGATTATTACACGCATACAGCGTTTGAATACAAAGCGCAGGGTATCGGTGCAATCGATACGATCGGTGGCGGCGGACGTTACAACAAGCTCGTGGCTGAGGTTGGCGGCCCGGATCAGCCGGGAATTGGCTTTGGTATTGGAATGGAGCGTCTACAGCTCATTCTGGCCAGTCAGGAAGTCGAAGTGCCAGCAGTGAAGCCGATTGACGTCTATCTGGTAGCGATTGGCGAAGCGGCGGAAAAAGAAACCGTAAAGCAGCTATTCAAGCTACGTACACTCGGCTTCTCCGCAGAGCGTGATTATCTTGGACGCAAAATCAAAGCACAAATGAAATCCGCTGACCGTTTTCAGGCACGTTATACAGCGATTCTCGGTGACGATGAGCTGTCACGTGGCGAAATTTCACTTAAAGCGATGGACACGGGTGAACAACAAAATGTAAAACTGGCTCAGCTTGCTGACCATTTGAAATAAGTTGAACTACATTTTCATCACAATTAAGCATTGGATAAAAAGGAGAGTATAACATGTTAAGGACTCACAACTGCGGACAATTGACCGCTGCCAGCATTGGCGAAACGGTAACACTGAACGGCTGGGTGCAAACTCGTCGTGACCTTGGAGGCGTATTGTTTATCGATCTGCGTGACCGTACAGGTATTGTACAGATCGTATTCAACCCATCGTTCTCCGGCGATGCATTGCAAATTGCAGACCGTGTACGTAGCGAATATGTACTGGCTGTTAAAGGTGAAGTCGTTCGTCGTGACGAGGAAACGATCAACCCGAACCTGCCAACAGGCGACATCGAAGTGCGTATTACAGAGATCGAAGTGATCAACGCGGCGAAAACACCTCCATTCTTCATCGAAGATGGTGTAGAGGTAGACGAATCGCTGCGTATGAAATATCGTTACCTTGACCTGCGTCGTCCAGAAATGCAAAAAACACTGATGTTGCGTTCAAAAGCAACAAAAATCTTCCGTGACTTCCTCGATGAGCAGGGCTTCATCGATGTCGAAACGCCGATTCTGACTAAAAGTACACCAGAAGGCGCGCGTGACTATCTCGTACCAAGCCGTGTGCATGAAGGCGAATTTTTCGCACTGCCACAATCACCGCAAATTTACAAGCAGCTGCTGATGGTGAGTGGACTGGAGCGTTACTACCAGATCGCTCGTTGCTTCCGTGACGAAGACCTTCGTGCAGACCGTCAACCAGAATTTACACAGGTTGACATCGAGACTTCGTTTATCGAGCGTGATGAGCTGCTCGGTATGATGGAGCAGCTGATGGTGCGTCTGTTCAAGGAAACAATCAACGTAGATATCCCGACTCCGTTCCAACGCATTACGCATGCAGAAGCGATGGACAAGTACGGTTCTGATAAGCCTGACCTGCGCTTTGGTCTGGAACTCGTTAACGTAAGCCATATCGTTGCGAACAGCGGTGCAAAAGTATTCGCATCCGTGATCGAAAACGGTGGGGAAGTCAAAGTGCTGAACGCTAAAGGCTGCGGCACATGGACGCGTAAAGAGATCGACAGCCTGGAGCCGTATGCAAAACGTTACGGTGCAAAAGGTCTGGCATGGATTCAAGTCAAAGAAGGCGAATTCCGCGGCCCTATCGTGAAATTCCTGAGCGAAGACGAAATTCAGCAGCTGCGTGAAACGACAGGTGCTGAAGAAGGCGACCTGCTGTTATTCTCGGCAGATAAGAAGCAGGTTGTAGCCGATGTACTTGGCGCAATGCGTGTGAAAATCGGTCGTGACCTCGGTCTGATCGACGACAACAGCTATAAATTTGCATGGGTTGTAGACTTCCCACTGCTCGGCTACGATGAGAACTCCAAGCGTTATGTAGCTGAACACCATCCATTCACACGTCCTTACGAGGAAGACCTGGAGCTGTTCGATACAGACCCTGGCAAAATCCGCGCGCAAGCGTACGATATCGTATTGAACGGCTATGAAGTAGGTGGCGGTTCCCAGCGTATTTACAAACGTGATCTGCAAGAGAAAATGTTCGAAATGCTCGGCTTCACACCAGAAGCAGCACGTGAGCAATTTGGCTTCCTGATGGATGCGTTTGAATATGGTACGCCTCCACACGGCGGTATCGCGTTCGGTCTTGACCGTCTCGTTATGCTGCTGGCTGGTCGCACGAACCTGCGTGAAACGATCGCATTCCCGAAAACAGCGAATGCAACGGATCTGCTGATGGACGCTCCAGCTCCAGTCGAAGCGTCTCAACTGGAAGACCTGCACATCCGTCTGGCACCGAAAAAGCTCGTTGTCGACAAAAGCTAATTATTCTAGCTGATGTATCGGAATGATATATAAATGCACTATCCACAACTGCTGCAATCGATCATTGGACGATTGCAGCAGTTGTTTTGTGGGTATGTGGTATCATGGATTATTGTGGATAGAGTCAATGCAAAACTAACTTGTCGCCTAGGGTCGCTACAGTGTACGATTGGTTTGACGTGGGCTTGGATTAGAGTTCAATTGTAACTGACGTATCTACTAGCCAGCGACAGGTAGGTGTCAATATGTAGTGGTCATACGGAACAATAAATGTAAATGGAAAGGAGCTGAACTGAAATGCTGAATCAATTTTCCCGTACCGAGCTCGCCTTTGGTCCGGAAGGCATTGAAGTGATGAAAAATAGTACGGTTGCTGTGCTTGGTATTGGCGGTGTAGGTGGAATTGCCGTTGAAGCGCTGGCGCGTACTGGTGTAGGTCGCATCATCCTGATCGATAAGGATGTTGTCGATATTACGAATATTAACCGTCAGATTCATGCGCTCACATCAACTGTAGGTCAGAAAAAAGCAGACCTGATGGTCGAACGTGTGAAGCTGATCAACCCGGAATGTGAAGCGATCGCGCTGAATATGTTTTATACCGAGGAAACGTATGAGGAGCTGTTCAAGTACGATCTCGATTATGTGGTCGATGCATCGGATACGATCATTTACAAAATCCATCTGATCAAGCAGTGTCTGGAGCGCGGTATCCCGATCATTTCCAGTATGGGTGCTGCCAACAAAATGGACCCGACTCGCTTCCAGGTCGCAGATATCTCCAAAACGCATATGGACCCGATCGCACGTGTCGTACGTACAAAGCTGCGTAAGGAAGGTATCCGTAAAGGGGTAAAGGTTGTATTTTCAACCGAGGAGCCAATGAAGCCCCGTGTGGATGTTACGCAAAAGATCGTTCCAGAAAATGCACCGGAAATCCGCAAAGCGAAGCAGCCGCCAGCAAGTAATGCCTTCGTGCCGCCAGTGGCAGGACTGATTATGGTGAGTGTCGTTGTGCGTGAGCTGTTGGAAAAGAACGGGATTGAGCTTTAAAAGCGGATTTACGCTGAATTAGGCGTTGATTGTTTTGAATAGCGCTTGGTGTATGCAAATACAGATTGCGCGACATCCATAGGAGCTGGCACATAAGTCTGCGAATACGGAAGCTGTAAACCACTGTAGACGTATCGACCAATTGCTCCAAAGCAGTATTGTAGCAGGTTAATGTTTCGCATAAGCTGGTTATATCTGTTGTTGACGCGTCATTGCAATAATAGATGTAGCCAGCTTTATGTTTAGAAAAGAGGGGTAAAGCATGTTTAATATTCCAAGCTATCGACAAGGGTGACTTTTCAGTCTACAATGCTCTGGATGAAACTAGAATTATGTTTGGCGAGCAGTTAGCAGCTGAAATGCTAAACAACGGTACAAAGCTCAGACGAACACAAGTTTTTTAACGATATAGATCAAAAAAACAATAAAATTTAGCGCGCAATTGCAGTCATTTTGCCAAAACAGCGATACACTCTATTCTAACAAACCATACACCTACCCATAACCAACGATACACTTATCTGCAATAATTCCCACTAGCGCTCCCCTGCAAACTATGCTACACTAAACATCCTTTGTTCCGAAATGCATCGAACCGATGATGCGCACGGATAACTTTATGGCTCAAACTATAAACAAAGCGCAAACATATGAAAAGTACATTCAACACTCCATCACCTTCATGGTCTTGGAGCGGACTGGGTGTGCTTTTTGCTCGTTATTTGCGGGACAGGGGACACATAACGATGTTCTTAGGAGGTAACTGAAATGGACAAGGATTTTCAAAGTGCCTATCAAGAAGAGCACAGCAAGCTGCTGCTCACGCTGGAAGAGGTAGACGCGCAGCTCAAGCGGCTGACGGACATTCCGGTCTATACCGGACATGATTTCACCGAGCAGGTGCTGGAGGCAGGGCGTGAGCAGCAGCGGCAGACACTCACGAAGAGTGCAAGAGAGCCTTACTTTGGCAGACTCGACTTTGCGGAAGGCGAGCAGGGCGAACGTCGCCCGCTGTATATCGGCAAGGTGGGTGTGGGCAAAACCGAGATTGATGAAGAACCACTCGTCGTTGACTGGCGAGCACCCGTAGCGAGCTTGTTTTACTCGTTCACCGGTGGGGAAGAGATCGCCGAGTACGAAGCACCGGAAGGAATCGTACAGGGGCTTGTATTTCTCAAGCGTAACCTGGTCATTCGACAACGAATGCTGGAACGACTTGCGGATACGTATGATCGTGAAAGTAGCGAGCCTGTCGTGACCGATGAATTTCTCGTATATCGATTAGGCGAAAATAAAGATAACAAACTGCGGGATATCGTATCCACGATTCAGGCAGAGCAGGATCGTATTATCCGCGCAGCCAAAAATACGGCGTTAATCATTCAGGGCGTTGCCGGTAGTGGTAAAACGACGGTAGCGCTTCATCGCCTTGCCTTCCTGCTGTATCAGTATCAGGAGCAGGTATCGGCAGAGCGTATGATTATTTTTGCACCGAACCACATGTTTTTAGATTATATTTCCGAAGTGCTGCCAGAGCTCGGTGTAGGCGATATTCAGCAAAGCACCTTTGCTGATTGG
Source organism: Paenibacillus hunanensis (assembly GCF_014645615.1). GTDB lineage: Bacteria > Bacillota > Bacilli > Paenibacillales > Paenibacillaceae > Saccharibacillus > Saccharibacillus hunanensis. The sequence continues at coordinate 37,736 of NZ_BMMB01000006.1, forward strand.
GCGCAGCAGCTGCTCGAAAGCGATATTCGTCTGGTGCCTCAGTCAGAAACGTATGAGGAATGGTTTGAGACGACCACACGCCCGGACGTGAGCGATGCTACGCCATCGCGGTATAAAGGGTCGCTGGCATTTATGGAGCTATTACAGCAATATGTCGGTCTGCTGGAGCAGCATTCGGTGCCAGAGCAAGACTTTAGTCCATGGGATGGCAAGGTGCTGACGAGAGAGCAGATTCTGGAATGGTACAATGTCGAGTATCGTCCGTATCCGCTGGCACGGCGTAAGGAACGGGTACTTGCAAGGCTGCATCGCTGGATTGAGATGGAGCTGAAGCAAGCACCATCCGAGGCGATTCGTAAGGAACGCCGCAAAAAGGCAGCACAGCGTGAAAAATCATACGCCGCCAAATGGCCACGCTACGAACCAATCGCACTGTACAAGCAATTGTTCAAAGCAGGCAAAAGTGCTGTGACCGCAGAGCAGCTGGAAGAGATCTGGTCGCAATTACCAGCAGGTATGCTCAAGGCAGTCTCGACTGAGCTGAAAAAAGATCGTATTCGCGATGAAGACCTGCCTGCACTCGTATATATTCATACGCTTCTGCATGAGATGGATAGCAAGCATCGATTTGACCATGTGGTGATTGACGAAGCGCAGGACTTTTCACCATTTCATGTTGCCTTGCTGAATCAGTATGTGCGTGGGGGCTCGTTTACGATTCTTGGCGATCTGTCGCAGGGCATTCACGCGTATCGTGGTGTGCATGACTGGCAGGAGATGAGCAGTCTGTTCAATAGCGAGCAGACAGATTATTTCCCACTGACACGAAGCTATCGCTCCACGATGGAGATTATTGAATTTGCGAATATTATTCTGGAGCATGGTGTACGCAATGGGATTACAGCGGTGCCTGTCTTCCGTAGTGGTGACCCGGTACGCTTGTTAGAATGCCCTGCTCCACAGCGAGTAGAGGTGATCGCTCAGCGCTGGCAGGAGCTACAAGCGAAGGAGTTCCGTACAAGCGCAATTCTGACACGTACACTGCATGAAGCAAGGGAATTACATGAGCAGCTAACCGCCGCAGGACTTGATCTGCATCTGATCGACGGCGGTAAAGCAACGTATCAGGGTGGACATTCCATTTTGCCAGTGTATCTATCGAAAGGGCTGGAGTTCGATGCGGTACTATTGACCGATGTGGATCAAGCTCATTATCACGATGATCCGTGGGATGCGCGCCTACTGTATGTTGGCTGCACGCGTGCACTGCATGAGCTGTGGTTGCTATGCGGAGAGAAGTTACCGGATTATGTACGTCAGCCGCAACTGGAATCGGTAGAGGTATAATGACGAGATAAATGGCTGGCTGCGAATGGATGCTTCAGGCGTTCTAATGCTGATATGCACCACGCGTAGCTTGCGACATGACGGTACATGTAATTTAAAGCCACCTATCTCATCACGATGACAATATAACGAATCAAGCTACAGTACAAGATCGTACATGAAATTATATGACTAGCTCGGCAAAGAAGCTTTTCTGTTCTGTATACTCTAACAGCACGATACTTCGTCTGACCTTCCCTATGGAAACAGATGAAGCCTAGACGCTGATAACGGTATATAGACAGAAGGCTTCTTTCTTTTTCAATCGAAGCGTGGAGTGGTAAAATAGTAAAGGCAGATTGTAAAGCCTTCACGATTATGGAAGCAACATGATAATATACACCGTGCATTTGCCGGATATGATAAAAGGACGTGATTCCATGGACCTGTTCTCCTTTAACGAACAAAATAATACGGCTGCGGATGGTATGGGTGTGCTTGCCGATCGGATGCGTCCGCAGTCGCTGGATGAATATATCGGGCAGGAGGATATCGTTGGTCCTGGTAAGCTGTTACGCCGAGCGATCGAAGCGGATCAAGTATCCTCGATTATTTTATATGGGCCACCCGGATGTGGGAAAACGACGCTCGCGCATATTATTTCCCGTCATACGAAGGGTGAGTTTGTACGTTTGAATGCAGTCGATGCGACGGTGAAGGATGTACGTGAGGTCATTGAGCGTGCTGGAACGAACAAATCATTATATGGCACGAAGACGATTTTATTTTTAGATGAGGTGCATCGTTTTAATAGCTCCAGGCAGGATGCATTGCTGCCAGCGGTGGAGAAGGGTACGATTATTTTTATCGGTGCAACGACAGAGAATCCATTTCATTATGTAAATGGTGCCTTGATGAGTCGTTCGACCTTATTCCAATTGCATTCGCTCGGTCGGGAGCATTCTTTAATTGCGATGAGTCGTGCACTGGATGATGCGGAGCGTGGACTTGGCTTTATGCAGCTACAGACCGATGATGCTGCGCTGGAGCATATCGCATCGATGGCAAATGGAGACGTTCGGCGCGCACTAAACGCGTTAGAGCTAGCTGCGCTTACGACACCACCGCAGGAGGATGGTACGATCCATATTACGCTGGAGGTGGCAGAGGAATCGATTCGCCGCCCGATTGTACGTGCGGATGAGTCGACCCAGTACGATGTGCTATCTGCTTTTCATAAAAGTATTCGCGGCTCCAGTGATGCTGCATTATTCTGGTTCCTGTATGCGGTCGAGAAGCTGGGCATGGACCCGATGACATTCATTCGCCGTCTGATCGCGGCGAGTAGTGAGGATATCGGACTGGCGAATCCACAGGCGATGGTGCAGGCACTGGGCGCGCTCGATGCGTATCGTACGAATGGTTGGCCAGAAGCGAAGCTGAATATCGCGCAAGCGATTCTGTTTGCAGTTGAAAGTCCGAAGTCGAATGCGGTATATACCGCTATTTCACGAGCGATGTCGGCGATGGATGACGTCAAGTCGGCAGAGGTGCCACTACATCTGCGCGATACGCATTACAAAGGCTCCGCTCAGCTCGGACATGAGGGCTACCAGTATCCGCATAATTTCCCGAATCATTATGTAGAGCAGGAATACTTGCCTAAAAACCTATCAGGACGCGTCTTCTACAAAGCGACCGAGCAGGGCAATGAATCGAAGATCAAGCTCAATCAAGAGCGAAGACGCGGGAAGAATTAAGGGAATAGCGTGGGATGCTTGAGGCACAACAGACACAACAGACACAACAGTATCCATTTAATACAGTGTCCCGATATAAAAATATACAATAAACCAGATGCTTCTATAGAAACCGAATGACAAATTCCATGTTTCTATACGTGGCGGCAAAGCTTGGCATGAACCCAATATGGTGTACTAGCTAAGCATGCTATATACAGAAATATCTAAAAAACTCCACACATGCCGAAAAGCCCGACATCTTCTATGTGAATCCGATTCACATCGAAACGTCGGGCTTTTGCTATGATATGCGCTTAATAATAAAGTACTTCGTTCTTAGCTACCTCTTTTTCATCTTCTTTCTACTTTTCGGAGCGCGATGCCAGCCATATACCTGCAAGTGAACAAACGCTTTACTGAGTAAATGACTCACAATATACAGAAGGATCATCACGATGAGCAGTGGACGGAATAGCAGCCATGAAACGAACCAGATCAGCAGCAATTGCCAGCGTTTTAGCTTACGTAAAAATAACGGTAACGTAAAAATACGATAAAACCAGTAGTTCTTTTGCAGCGCCTCCATATATTCGGTGCGAATCTGCTCATTGTTTGGCGCCAGCCGAATCGCTTGCTCCATCATCTGCTTGGCGGTTTTGGCATCGCCGCGTCGTTCTGCCGCCCAGCCCAGATACATAAAGGTTTGCGGCTGCTCCAGATCATATTGTAATGCTTCCATCGCGACTTCCTGCGAAGCTTGTTTCTGATTCATATTCGCTAACACATAACTATATAACGCTAGATACAGTCCGCTGCTTGGCAATATGCGTAGCGCTTCCTTGACCTGCTCAGCTGCCTCTTGAAATTTACCCTTCGTATTGTACATATTGCCCATCAGATAATACATATGCGCGCGATAAGGATTAATACGCAGCACTTCTTCTACCGCAGGCTGCATCAGCTCCCAATTGTGCTGATCATAATAAACGAAAGCACGGATCGACCAGGCATCCTCATTATCCGGCTCCATACGCAGCGCTTGAGCTGTCATTTCCAGCGATTGGTCGAGCTCTTCCATACTCATATAAATGGTTGCCAGCGCATTATAAGGTTCAGGCTCTTCGGGTGCCTCGCGCAGCCACTCACCCGCTTCACGCAATGCCTCGTCATAGCGCTCCCATTCCAAAAGACGCTCAATCCGTTCCGACCGAAGGCCAGACAGATCAGGCTCGTTCGTATAATTACTCATAAGCGGCTCCTCTGATCATAAAATAGCTACCGGATCGTTGATCCTATACGTAGAATAACGATTCGGCAGCATGGACTAGCGGATTTTATGCTTTTTAATATAATCGAGCACAGCAGTATATTCCCCGTTTGTATCGCTAAATGTTGCATAATTACGCGCTGTAGCGAACCATTCGGTTGTAGACGGCTGACGCGTTTTGAGAGCACGATTGAAATCCAGATCTGTCAGCGGCTGAATCTCACCTGTTTCCATCGCTCGCTCCAGTGCAATCTCAATCGTATCGCGTACAAGCTGCTCCAGATCAGCTCCAGAAAAGAGCGCTGTATTCGCGGCGAGCTTTTTAAAATTAATCGAATCGGCAGGCTTATCGCGTAGCTTCAGATCGAGAATCGTGCTGCGCTCGGATTCTTCTGGTGGTGAGACGAACAGCAGATTGTTGAACCGTCCTGGTCGACGTAGCGCCGAGTCCAGATACCACGGCGTATTCGTAGCTCCAATAATAAATACATTTTCATTAAAGCTCGCTAATCCATCTAGCTCCAGCAGTAGCTGGTTCACCAGCATCCGATCATGATGCTGACGCATATTGTGACGACTGCCGCCGAGCGCATCCAGCTCATCGATAAAGAGAACGCAAGGCGATTCTGCGCGCGCCTTTTCAAATACATCATGCAAATTATGCTCACTACCGCCTACATACATGGATAGGATTGCCTGTAATTCCAGATGCAAAAAGCTAGCATTAATCTCGCCTGCTACCGCGCGCGCAAGAAACGTTTTCCCGCAGCCTGGTGGCCCATAAAGTAGAATCGAGCCGCCTGCCTGCTTACCATAGGCAGCGAATAGCTCGGGCTGCTTGAGTGGCAAAATAAAGTTCATACGAATTTTCTTTTTAATGTCTTCCATACCGCCCACATCGTCAAATGTGATAATTGGTTTTTCCAGCTCAACCAGATCGTTGGAATCTTTATCAAATTGAATCACTTTTAGATTTTTGCGGCGTTGTTCATGATCATCGCTCATTGTACACCACTCCATATGTAGATTTGCCTTGCTATACTTGCTAATGTAGTAACATCATAACTCATACGGAGTTATCTGCACCACTATCGATTTCCCTTTTCTACTATATAGATGAAGATAGCGAGATAGATCGTGAGGTTGAAGGAGCAGAGGATGGATGTATACATATTTACACATCGAACCGGATACAGTATGATAGGAATAACGTAATCGGCGATGGAGTTCGCCATAAACCGCTGACATCAGCTAATGACTCCTACCTGTAAGCATGGGCGATCCATGTTTTGTTCAGGTAGGAGTTTTTTGTGCGTTAGAGGTGAAGATAACGATTGGGATGTATAGTTGTATATTCCTGATCGATCCGTATCATTTGAGAACGAGAACGAGAACGAGAACGAGAACGAGAACGAGAACGAGAACGAGAACGAGAACGAGAACGAGAACGAGAACGAGAACGAGAACGAGAACGAGAACGAGAACGAGAACGAGAATGAAGAAGAGGAAGTGGACTTATGCTATATGTACTGGTAGCTCTGGCTGGTGTTGTAGGTGCTGTATGTCGTTATCTGATTGGAATGCTAATCCCCAGTCACGGATTTCCATTAGCAACATTGATGCTCAATCTGACCGGATGCTTTCTACTGGCAATTGTGATGCGTTATCTCGCGCGCTTGCCGCGTGTGTCCTCCAATATGGTTACTGTGATCGGAACGGGCTTTGTCGGCTCATATACGACCTTTTCCACCTTTAGTCTGGAAAGTATTCAGCTCATCGAACACCAAATGTATATCACTGCCTTGCTATACATCGGAGCAAGTCTGATCGGTGGTCTGCTCTTTACATGGCTCGGCTTTGTATGCAGTGAACGCCTGTTAGCTCGAAAGGAGGCACGTACTAATGCTCGTTAATATTGGATTTGTTGCACTCGGCGCTGTATTTGGCGTGCTGGCGCGCTTTCTATTTTCTCGTTGGATGAAAAAGCGCTGGCCAATGGATTTCCCACTGGCAACGCTACTTATTAACCTGAGCGGATCGTTCTTGCTCGGCATGCTTGTCGGCTCTGGAGCAGGTAGTCACTGGCAGTTATTAATTGGGACAGGCTTTATGGGTAGCTATACGACCTTCTCTACCTTCAAGCTGGAAAATATAGAGCTTCATTTGAAGCAGCAACATAAGGTGCTGATTGGTTATTTGTGCCTTTCATATGTAGGTGGGGTCGTGCTTGCAGGCGTGGGACTCTGGCTGGGGCATGAGATGAGCGCAATACGTTAACACGTTCCAATATCAAGTTGGATTTTCCCGAGGTGATGAAACCTGAATCTGCATCGATTTCTTAGCTCATTGGTGCTGTTCCACATCAAATAATGTAACGAAAGTACGGGTAGTGACAGGAATCCTTACACGGATATTTAATGTATGGAAATGTAATCTATCGAGATTCGTTATATGGGGATTTTATAAGCAGCAATTTTACTCATCACATACGTAAGCCATACCTGACAAAAATAAAACCAAAAGCTCTTCTATGTATACCCGTCGATCCCCCTGTAAAAGGTATAACGGATCATAAAAGAGCTTTTGGCTTATTAACCATGATTAAGAAATAGTAGTATCGGTATGCGGAGTAGCAGTTTGCCAGATATCACGTAGTGACCAGCATGTCCATTCCTGAACCTGCGCCTGTCCGCCCGTTGCAGTCAGTTCCATACTGGCGCCATTTCCCTGCGGGTAGATACGGCTCGTCAATGTTGCTTGTCCATCATTCGCAAATACTTCAATTGAAGAACGATCGACAAAAATACGTAATGTCAACAATGCGGCCTTTGCCAATGGTGCTGTTCGAATGCCATCCTGCGGTTTACCGGATTGCGAAGCATCAAGGATTAGCTTTTCATTTACATTATCATACATAATGACCGTTTGATCACTGGCATCGCTATGCAGTGTCAAACTTACTTTATCCGCGTCACTGTTGTTCAAATCGAACAAAACGCGAATTTCCAGCAATGATTCGGTTATATTCGTGCGATAAGAATCAGTCACTGTAAAGGATTCACCCAGCGAAAACTGTTCCTGACGAAGAAGCTTCGTTTCTTCAACCGGATTCATCAGCAGTCGTCCACTGGAATCCACATTTAGCACACGTGGCAATGTTAATGCCCCTGCCCATCCATGCGCTTTGGTCGGCATATCCGATTCCCACATATCCATCCAGCCGATTGCAATACGGCGACCTTGATCATCCAGCAACGTTTGTACCGCATAAAAATCATGACCATGATCCAGTTCATGGAATTCGCCATGCTGAAAATCATTTGCGTCATAATTATAATCACCAATGAGATAGCCCGTTTGGAACAGATTGAGATAGCGATCCTCCTTGCGCTCGATGCCTTGAGGGGAGATTAGCAGCACATGCCGACCGTCCAGCTCGAAGAAGTCCGGACATTCCCACATAAAGCCGAGTGTACCATCACTTTCAGCAAGAATGCCATCATACGTCCATTGGCGTAAATCAGAAGAGTGATAGCGAATGACGCGTCCATGACCATCCTGCGTTGCGTTCCCAAGCACCATATACCATGTATCGCCATGCTTCCATACTTTAGGATCACGGAAATGGTGGGCGCTATCTGCTGGCGGCTCTGCGATGACCGGATTGGCTTCGTATTTGTGGAAATGAATGCCATCGCGACTAAATGCAATATTTTGATTTTGCGTGAACAGGTCTTTTTCCCGATCAGTATAGTGATGACCCGTATATACTAACGTCAACACGCCGTCATCATCAACAGCACTACCGGAAAAGCAACCATCCCGGTCGCATTCATCACCCGGTGCAAGTGCGATCGGGCAATGCTGCCAGTGAATCAAATCTGTACTTTTCACATGTCCCCAGTGCATGGGACCCCAATGCTCGTCATACGGATGGTGCTGATAAAAGACATGGTATTCCCCGTTAAACTGAATCATCCCATTCGGATCGTTGATCCAGTTGGCAGGAGCAGCAATATGGTAACCAGGGCGATATTGCGGGTTGATTTTCTCTCCAGCAAGCTGAAGTGCCTGAGCGGCATGGTGTAGGGAATGTAAAGTAGACAATGAATTTCCTCCTTCAAAATAGTAAATATAGCTTCATAATGAGATCATCTCGCGAAAGGTTGACCGAATCTACTCATGATCGTAACAATTCACGATAGCATAACCGAACCACCTGACAACTCTGTCATAAAAGCTCATTGTGGTACAACCTCAGACGATGACCTCGCGCTATACACGAATGCGAGATTGCTTTGCTGAACGCTCCAGACAATGGCACTTACGTTAATGGCTGTGTCGTTTCAAGAGGCTGATTGAGTTTAGACGCTTTTTGCTTATCATTAAACAAAGTGAAAATGGAGATAACTGTAAACAGCAGCACCAGTGCGCCCATGATCAAATACGTATGACGGAAGCCCATATCATCGTACAATGAACCGGCAATCGGTGATAATACCGCCTGCCCGACCTGAGAAGCGAATTGAAAGCCGACAAGGTATAGGATCGACGATAGACGTGTATCAAAATGCGCTGCCAGGTATTTGAAAATAGCAATCAGCATAATTGGCAATTCCAGCGCGTGGATCAGCTTGACAGCAGAAATGCCGATCGGCTCAAATACAAGTCCAGAACCGATAATGCGTAATGCCATCAGCAGCCCGGCGAGAATAAGTGACTTTTTGGCTCCCAGCTTGTTTACAATAAATGGAGCCATGAACATCATGCCAGCTTCCAAAAACACCTGAAAGGAGTTCAAGTAACCATATACTTGATTGCCCAGCGCATGAGTAGGGAACAAGGATGAATAATAGATCGGAAATTGCTGATCATACACACCGTAGACGCAGGCGACACCGACTACATACAGAATGAAATACCAGAATGGACGAAGGGTGAAAAGTGTGCCGATATCTTTGATTTTGACGGAAGCAGCTTTTTCTAACTCATTTTCCGTTACCTGAATGCGAATCGATAGAATAATGCCTACAAGCACGACAGCAGAGAGCGAAGAAATCCAGAAATTAATATTTGGATTCAGATTGAACAATTGTCCAGCGAAGAATGTAGCAGCAGCCCAGCCAAGCGAACCCCACATGCGGGAACGTCCGTATTCAAATCCGTACTTGCGACTTACTTTTTCGACATACGTTTCGATTGCTCCAACTCCAGCAAGAAAGCCCACACTTAAAAACAAGCCGCCCACAATCGCGCCAAGCCATACATTCACCTGTAGTAATGGAGCATAGACAAATACAAAGAATGGCCCTGTAAATACAAGTAATAAGCTAATAAACAATAAAATATTGCGCTTTAAACCGATTTTGTCAGAAATGTAGCCATAGAGCGGTTGCGCACATAGCGCAAATATAGCGTTTACAGAAAAAATAAGCCCGGTTTGCGTCCCTGTCAGCTTCATCTCCTGACCAAGCCAGATCGAGAACAATGAATAGCTGGACGACCAGCATACGAAAAAGAAGAAAAAGTAAAGGCTGAGCTTCCAGTACAAACTTTTGGATACGGACATATCATTCGCTCCTTCATTCATGTAAGTGCTTTCTTGGACGAATTATATGTCAACCGCTTTCATATGTCAACCGCTTGCATACAGGAGACAGAAGAAAGATGATGCTTGAAATTGTGCTTAGTAGAACCTGAATACAAGCTCATGTATACGAAAATAGCTAATTGCATTAGGATGAGTACACAAGCCTGATATGGTTGTGTTGTGGCATACACCACTCCGGGAAGGAATAAGGGGATGGACTCCGTCTCGCACAGGAATCTACGGATTAAGAGAGCGTTGTAGATTCCCGTGCTCAAAAGTCCTCCATTCCCCTTATTTCCTTCCCTCCGTTCTGTGAGGTTCGTACCATACTCATTTGCATATATTTTCTAAGTTCATTTGTATAAGTTTGACTATATTTATTTTGGTAATGCAAATATAAAAAAGCGCTTCCAAAAACCCAGCCTGTCAGTACAATTGAGCAGACAGCAGACAGCAGACAGCAGACAGCAGACAGCAGACAGCAGACAGCAGACAGCAGACAGCAGACAGCAGACAGCAGACAGCAGACAGCAGACAGCAGACAGCAGACAGCAGACAGCAATCTGCACAGCAAAAAACGCCTTCTGCAATGAAGGCGTTCATATATATGGCTTGATGTTTATAATGCGATAGGGATATCGTTTTTAAGTTGTATTCATGTTCATAGCATAAGTAGCCGAAACGATATAAGGATAGAATAGACACCTATTTCTGCCTACAGGCAACACATTTTCCCGCTTATCCAGTCACCTCAATAGCTCAGGCAGTTGAACCATCGCGTATGTGTACCGGTAGTATCGTTTGATGTGCGATCTCATCAAATTCTCCTTCAATCTCCCGCAGTAATACCTCAATAGCGGTACGTGCAATGTCTTCGATCGGCTGGCAGATTGTAGTGAGCTGCGGCATAAGCGAAGAGACGATTGTCGTTCCGTCATAGCCGATCACCTTCAGATCATCAGGAATCGACATCTGGCGAACACCTGCCTCATAAATGACCGAAGCAGCAATCATATCGTTACTCGCAAATACGCCATCCACCTCAGGATGTTCATCAAATGCGCGTTGGATGACCGACAACTGGTGATCGCGATCTAAGGGCAGCTCCAGCTCATATGTATGATGAGGTAGTCCATGCGCTTGCATCAAGTCTTCAAAGGCTTTGCGACGCAATTGCGCAGGTGTTTCCAATTCAGCAGGCCCGTTAAAATGCAAAATATGCTTACATCCGCGATCGATTAACCGCTGCGTAGCCAGCTTGCCGCCTTCATAATTGTCAGAACTGACGACCGGAATGGTACCTGATAGATAGCGGTCAATCGCGACTACGGCTAGATTGGCTTTTTTATAATTAGAAATGCCGCGGTTATGCGTGCCGACAATAATGCCATCCACCTGATTGCGAATAAGCATTTCAGCATATTGCTCTTCTTTATCAAGCTGGTTGAGACTATTGCATAACAGCACTTTGAGCCCCTGTGCCGCACATAGATTTTCAATATGGAATGTTAGCTCGGCGAAAAACGGATTCGCAGTGGTTGGCAAAATCAACCCGATCAGATGGGTACGCTTACTAAACAGTGAGCGCGCCAGATCGTTTGGAAAATAATTCAGTTCTTCCATCGCGCTCTGCACCTTCATTCGGGTTGCTTCGCTAACATAACCTCGATTGTTCATCGTACGTGATACCGTAGTCGGAGAGACACCGGCGAGTCGGGCAACATCTTCAAGTTTGGCTTTCATGCGGCAATCTCCTTTTTTGCTCTCATTATACCATTTGCCTATAGGCAACAAAAGGATCGCTCCATCGGTGGAAGAAGGAGAGGGCCATTATAAAAGCAACCAACATGTGTACAATGAATGAATCTGATACAACTAACGACTAACTAGCAACTATAACAACAAGCGTAGCAGATGATTGCGGTTGGTTCATGATCAGTATACCTAGGCGAAAAATAGAATATAACTTAATCGAACCATAAATTGTGCCTTTCAAAGCTCTAATGAATCAGCAAAGACAGCAAAGAAGTCTGCTTTCGCACCATCCATCGGACGGAGTCGAAAGCAGACTTTTTAAGTTGCATCATTAATATTTATACAAGCAAATTTACACAAGCGCCTCATACGGAACTTTCTCAGCAACTTCAATCGTACCGCCGCCCAGACAAACCTCACCATCATAAAATACAACAGCTTGTCCTGGTGTAATCGCCTTTTGCTGTACATCAAACTGCACATGTACATTGCCGTCCTCTTGCCATGTCATCGTTACGACTTGATCTGGCTGACGATAGCGGAACTTCGCTGCGCATTGCAGCGTTGTTCCTGGTGCTGGTGTGCTGCCATCAATCCAGTTTACACCGGATGCAATCAGCCCAGTCGAGTACATACTTGGATGTGCATCGCCCTGAACGACATACAGAATATTGCGTTCCAGATCCTTATCGGCAACAAACCACGGTTGTCCATTACCCGAACCGCCAATACCGAGACCCTGACGTTGTCCAAGTGTGTAATACATCAATCCATCATGCTTGCCTTTCACTTCGCCAGTCGCGATATCGACCATATTACCGGAACGTGCTGGCAGGTAGTTGCTCAGGAATTCACGGAAATTACGCTCGCCGATGAAGCACACGCCTGTACTATCCTTTTTCTTTGCTGTATAGAGATTCGCTTCTGCTGCAATACGGCGAACCTCCGGCTTCGGCAGATGTCCAATCGGGAACATCGCACGGGAAAGTTGCTGTTGATTCAGCGCATTCAGGAAATACGTTTGATCCTTATTGTTATCAACGCCGCGTAGCAGGGTGAATTGTCCGTCCTGCTCAACTACGCGTGCATAGTGACCGGTAGCTACATAGTCTGCACCCAGATCCAGTGCTTTGTTCAGGAACTCGCCGAATTTGATTTCGCGGTTACACATGACATCTGGATTGGGCGTGCGGCCACGCTTGTATTCGTCGAGGAAATACGCGAATACTTTATCGTAATATTCCTTCTCGAAATTGACCGTATAATAAGGAATGCCGATCTGTTCGCACACGCGGCGGACATCTTCTGCATCGTCCTCAGCGGTACAGTTACCGAACTCGTCGGTGTCATCCCAGTTTTTCATAAAAATACCGATTACATCATAGCCCTGCTGTTTGAGCAGGAGCGCGGTGACCGAAGAATCCACGCCGCCGGACATACCGACTACGACACGGGTTTCGGAGATTGCTTTTGCCATTTGCATATCACATCCTCGTTTAATCAATTTGGATATTTTGCTTCGCAAAAATCCTTTTTTCATTTCAACTCGTGTTAGAAGATCACTAACACTAAAATTGAACCGGATTGAAGTGCCGGCGGTGCATTGGTTGGCTGCCTTGCACCATAGATGATTACAATTTCCACATATACAGCAAATCCATTTCCCAAACGGTATTCGTTTATGTTACGATAGAATAGAAAAATGATCGGAATACACTGAATTGATGAAAATGCATAGCATATGTGCAACTGCTAATTATAACTGTGATAGTGAAATAAAGCAACAGCAATAAGGCAACAATCGTTCATGATTTTGGTCAAATGAGACGAGGTGCGATAATGAAAATTTCAACTAAAGGCCGTTATGGTTTGACGATTATGATGGAACTGGCATCGCGCTTTGGCGAAGGTCCAACTTCGCTGAAAAGCATTGCCGAAAGAAACCAGCTCTCCGAGCATTATCTGGAGCAATTGATCGCTCCGCTACGTAATGCCGGTCTGGTCAAAAGTATTCGCGGTGCGTATGGCGGATATATTTTGTCCCGTGAACCGGAAGGCATCACAGCGGGTGAGATCATCCGTGTGCTGGAAGGGCCAATTTCCGTCGTAGATTTTACCGATGAGGATGTAGCTGCCAAGCGTCATCTGTGGCTGCAAATTCGCGATGCAATCGCCAGCGTGATCGATTCGACAACGCTGAAGGATCTGATCAGCTATCAGGACGAGGGTGCAGAAGACAATTATATGTTCTACATTTAATAGGTAGCTGTATCATGACAGTAAGCGAATCATCATAATAGATGAATCTTTAGTGGGATGATGCAGGCTGATGATGCTTGGTTACGAATGCACTAAAACGTGCTAGTGCCAATAGTTGAGTGCTGGAGCTAGTAGGTATTCGAGCAGTAAGCATTCAAGCTGTATGTAACGGAAGGACCGTAGCCCAGGCGCGGAAACCTTCCGTTTTTTGTTGAATTTTGTGTGATAAATAGATAGGATATCGAGCATTAGAAAACAGTGTAATGAAATGAATAGAACCGTTTATCTATAACGAATCCAGAATTGAACTATATGTTTAGAATAAAATTATATTTTCATGAAAGACAGGGTGAACTGTAATGACTTCAATCTATCTTGACCATGCTGCCTCCACACCGGTGCATCCAGAGGTAGCACAGGAAATGTTAAATGTAATGACAGGCACGTATGGAAATGCGTCCAGTGTGCATGGCTTCGGTCGCGCAGCGAAGCGTATCGTTAGTGGTGCACGTGATCTAATGGCGGCAAAGCTTGGCTGTCATCCTAATGAGCTGGTGTTCACCGCAGGTGGGACAGAGAGCGACAATATGGCATTGTTCGGTGTGGCAGAAGCGATGAAGGAAAAAGGTCGCCATATCATCACATCCAGCATTGAGCACCATGCTGTATTGCACGCGTGTGAAGCACTGGAGAAGCGTGGCTACGAGGTCACCTATCTACCCGTCGATCCACAGGGACGGGTAGGGCTGGATGAGCTGCGTGCCGCGATTCGCCCGGATACGATTCTGATCAGCATTATGTTTGGCAACAATGAAGTGGGAACACTACAGCCGATCAGAGAGATTGGCGAGCTGGCACAGGAGCAAGGTATCCTTTTTCATACCGATGCGGTACAGGCACTTGGCGGCGTAGCGATTAACTGTCATGAGCTTCCGGTCGATCTGATGAGCTTTTCCGCTCATAAAATTAATGGGCCGCAAGGAATCGGTGCATTGTATGTACGTCAGGGAACACGACTGGAGCCACTGCTGCATGGAGGCTTGCAGGAGCGTAAGCGCCGTGCAGGCACAGAGAATCTGGCAGGCATCGCTGGCTTTGGCAAGGCGGTAGAGCTGGCAACAGATAAGCTGGAGGAGCGCACGACAAGCCTGCATCAGCTACGTGCTGCATTTATCGCGGAACTGACAGAGCAAGCAGGACGTGACGCTTTTGTGATCAATACACCGCTGGAGCAGTCGCTTCCACATATATTGAATATGAGCTTTCCTGGGATTACGAGTGAGACGATGCTGATGAATCTGGATATGCAGCAGATTGCTGCTGCTAGTGGCTCCGCATGCACATCAGGTTCACTGGAGCTGTCCCATGTTTTACAGGCGATGAATTTACCAGAAAATGTACAACAATCGGCGATTCGTTTTAGCTTTGGGCTGGGTAATACTACAGAGGAAATTGAACAAACCGCACAAAAAATTGCAACCATTTTAAAACGGCTGCGTAAATGATGGAAGGGCTCCCCTGTCTGGTGAATAAGGGAGGATAGATGTCGGCTACTGCCACCGGCCGGGCGTAAGGAATGATGCCTTACCCCGCGCAAAATGTGCGCCGAGGAGGTCCTGCAAATGTTGAAGATTCAGAGCATGATCGGACTTGCTGTATTTGACGTAGAAGACGGCAAGCAGCTAGGCAAAATCCACGATTTTATCGTGCATGAGGACTGGTCGGTATATGGCTTCGAGCTGGAAGGCAAAGGGCTATTTTCGCTACAGGTTCGCACGGTCAAATGGGAAGACGTGGTCAGCTTTGGCAGTGATGCCATTATGATTCGTAATCAACAGGCAGTGCGCCAAACGGCGGCTGACGATATCAAGCATACATTCCTTATCGGAAACCGTAAGCTCAAGGAGCTGCCGGTTCTTACCAGTGACGGAGCCATGCTCGGATATGTATCCGATGTTTACTTTAATCCTGAACTGGGTAAAAGCATTACCGGGATCGAAATCAGCGACGGTTTTATTTCCGATCTGATTGGCGGAAGAAAATGGCTTCCGATCAGCGACCAGATTGCCTTTGGTGAAAGCGCCATTATGACGCCAGTAGCGAGCGATCAGCGACTGAAGGAATGCCTGTAAACTGTAGCTGGCATAGCGGAGAAACCTTACAGAATCGCTCTGCCTCAGATGCTTAGCAGCATGACGTAGGCTGACTGAATCGATTCTGTAGCTGGAGGAAGCGCCGGGAATGAGGCGCTGCGCCGCAAGGCTGGCTGCCCAAACTTGTAGACGGATAGGGTGAGTGCGGAATGAAATGTCCAAACTGTAGTTCCAAAGATATTGGAAAGATCGGCTCGCATCAATTTTATTGCTGGGGCTGTTTTATTGAATTGACCGTAAATAACGGTAAAATGTCGGTGTACCAGGTGGAAGAGGATGGTACACTTAGCTCGCTGGACGATTTGTTCGTGGAACATCCAGCTGTAGCGGCTCAGCTTCCTTTGTCCTCCTAGATGAGACGTGGAGCAGAGGCAATTAGTATTCAGTAGGATCGGGGAATACGGCTGTGCAATCATCGCCTTATACATACCATGATAACAGCGGGCTATTGACCCGATTTAGACCTTGACGGTCGATGCGCACGATTGCTGCGTATCGACTGCTCCAGGTTTTTTTGCATTCTGGGGCCATACAGTTATTGCTGACAGGCCGCACGATGTTGATGGCCCACATGAAGCCCCACAGCTAGACCGCTAGAGCACAGTCAGAAAGCGCTTTTCATGCCCGGCTGTCTATGATGCGTGCGATTGACAGAGCCGGATACGCTGGATATACTGATATAGGTTGTTGAAAAATCGTGAACTTCCGCTAAAAGACTGATTATTCTGGCGGAATCAGGTATCCGGGCATACCTCTTTTTTACCGTCCACTGTCTAAATGAACTGCCGCAGCTCGTAAGAAATAATCTAGTTGTGCAGTATCATATATAGGGCATCCTTTTGGTGCCATTTACAGACAGCTGGAAGCGGCATAACAAACGGCGACTGTGCTCTGTAGCAACAGATGACAGTAGCAGTGCCTGCTGTACACAGCCTTGGCATAACAAAAAAGGGTGCAGGGAGAAGCCGTTTCAGGAAATACAAGAATACCGTCCCTGATCTATCGACAGGGGCGTTTTTTAGATTCCGGGCCTTACAGGGTTCCCGTATAATGTGGCTGGCTCAGAGTCATGCTCTGGTGTCGCTACGAGAATCTGGTTATACACCGAACAACTGCGTTTGCATGGTCAAACGCTATACTTAAGGAGGCTCGCTATTTATGAAAGCAAGTGAAATTCGTTCCAAATGGCTCGCTTTTTTTGAAAGCAAAGGACATAAAGTAGAGCCGAGTGCACCGCTTGTGCCGATTAACGATCCATCTTTGCTATGGATTAATGCCGGTATGGCGCCGCTGAAGGCTTATTTTGATGGTCGTATCCAGCCGGATAACCCGCGTATTACGAACTCGCAAAAATGTATTCGTACCAATGATATCGAGAATGTCGGCAAAACGCGTCGTCACCATACATTTTTCGAAATGCTGGGCAACTTCTCTATCGGTGATTACTTCAAAGAAGAAGCGATCACATGGGCATGGGAGTTCCTCACAGGCAAGGAATGGATCGGCTTTGATCCAGAGCGTCTGTCGGTAACGGTCTATCCAGAGGATGAGGAAGCATTCAAGCTGTGGAACGAGAAGATCGGTCTGCCAGCGGAACGCATCATCAAGCTGGAAGATAACTTCTGGGATATCGGTGAAGGCCCTTGCGGTCCGTGTACTGAGATTTTCTATGATCGTGGCGATGCTTATGGCGCGCTTGATCCAAATGATCCAGAAATGTATCCAGGCGGTGAAAATGAGCGTTTCCTCGAAGTATGGAATCTCGTATTCTCCCAGTTTAACCATAACAAAGATGGTAGCTACACACCGCTGCCTAACAAAAATATCGATACCGGTGCAGGTCTGGAACGCTTCACTTCCATTTTGCAGGATGTGGATTCCAACTTTGACACCGATCTGTTCCAGCCGATGATCCAAGAAACAGCACGCATCGCAGGTGTAACGTACAAGCAAAACAACGATACCGATGTAGCGCTGAAGGTTATCGCTGACCATATTCGTACCGTAACATTCGCTGTAGGTGATGGCGTATTGCCTTCTAATGAAGGACGCGGCTATGTTATCCGCCGTCTGCTACGCCGTGCGGTTCGTTACGGAAAAGTAATCGGTCTGGATAAGCCATTCCTGTTCAGCTTGGTAAAAACAGTAGGCGACGTGATGGGCACGTACTACCCAACGGTAGTAGAGCAACGTGATTATGTTGAGAAAATTATTCGTACAGAGGAAGAACGCTTCCACGAAACACTATCTGATGGTCTGAACATTCTGGCTGATCTGAGCCAGCAGGCGAAATCGAATGGACAAACGGCAATCAGCGGTGCTGATGCGTTCAAGCTGTATGACACCTATGGTTTCCCATTTGACCTGACAGAAGATTATGCTCTGGAAAATGGTCTGACGGTAGATCGCGAAGGCTTCGATGCAGCGATGCAGGAGCAGCGTGATCGTGCGCGTGCTGCACGTCAGGATAGCGGTAGTATGAAAGTACAGGGCGGCGTGCTGTCCGAGCTGGAAGCAAAGAGTGAATTCGTCGGCTATGAGCAGCTGACTGTACAATCCACAGTAGCAGCTATTATTGCAGATGACGCTTTTGTACAGAGTGCTGGCGAAGGTCAGACTGTACAGGTGATTCTCGATGTGACTCCATTCTATGCAGAGAGCGGCGGTCAGGTGAGCGATCTCGGTCTGTTGACTAGCGACAAAGTGGAAGCATCCGTAGAAACACTGTTCAAAGCACCACGCGGTCAATCCGTGCATATCGTAACAATTCGCTCGGGCGAGCTTCATGTCGGTGATACTGTAACGGCGCAGGTGGATGCACCTAACCGCAACGATATTATCAAAAATCACACCGCTACTCACTTGATGCACAAAGCGCTCAAGGAAGTGCTGGGTAACCATGCGAATCAAGCAGGTTCCCTCGTTGAAGCAGAGCGTCTGCGCTTTGACTTCTCGCACTTTAGCAGTGTAACTCCAGAGGAACTGGCAGACATCGAGCGTCGTGTTAACCAGGAAATCTGGAAAGGTCTTGACGTGGAAATTAGCTATGCTGCTATCGATGAAGCGAAAGCGATGGGGGCAATGGCACTGTTCGGTGAAAAATACGGTGATATCGTACGCGTCGTCAAAATCGGCGATTACAGCATCGAGCTGTGTGGCGGCTGTCATGTGGACAACACCTCCCGTATCGGTCTGTTCAAAATCGTTTCCGAGAGTGGTATCGGCTCCGGTGTACGCCGCATCGAAGCGGTAACAGGTCGTCTGGCTTATATGTTCCTCGATAGCCAGCTGGATATCCTGAAACAGGCAGCAGTACAGCTCAAATCGAACGTACATGATGTGCCAAAACGTATCGAAGCGCTGAACCAGCAGGTTCGCGATCTAGGTCGTGAAAACGAATCGCTGCAAAGCAAGCTGAGCCTGATCGAAGCTGGACAATTGACGGATCAAGTCGAGACTGTTGGTAGCACACCACTACTTGCAGCAGAAGTACAGGCACCAAGCATGGATGCACTTCGTGGTCTGGCAGACGAGCTCAAGGTGAAGCTACCAGAAGCGGTACTCGTACTCGGCGCAGCGATTGAAGACAAAGTAAACTTTGTTGTCGTTGTACCAAAGTCCGGCATTGAGCGCGGACTGCATGCAGGTAAGCTTGTAAAAGAAGTCGCTGCAATCTGCGGCGGCGGTGGTGGTGGGCGTCCGGATATGGCGCAAGCTGGTGGTAAGGACGCATCCAAGCTGCGCGAAGCACTTGAAGCAGCGAAGAAGCATGTCGCTTCCGTTTAAGCTATACCAATGAGTTAAATAGAGGCAACAGGTGAGCAGGCGATATAGCTATAGGAGCATCAAATGCAATATAGCGGCAATCGCCTGCAAAATATTTGGCATTTATGTGATAATACTTTAAAATTCTGTAACTTTTCGATTAGTTTGAACGTAAATATTCCTTGTACATCCTTTGATGTGTTATGATGATAAAGAATCAACATGAACATCAGGGGATTCCATTTTGAGGAAGTGTGTGTTCATACACTATTCCGAAAAAGCGAGGTGTCAGCGAGTGGACTCCATGGACAAAACGGTCAAGTTTAATGTCAAGGGTGATGAGCATGAAAGCTCGTCACAGGAAATACTGCTCACCGTGTATGATGCACTGGTGGAAAAAGAATACAATCCGATTAATCAGATTGTAGGTTACCTCATTTCCGGGGACCCCGCTTATATTCCCCGGCATAATAATGCACGCAGCCTAATCGGCAAAAAAGAGCGGGACGAATTAATTGAAGAGCTGGTCCGTTCCTACCTGGCCAGTCATCGGTAGAGACGGAGCGTAGACACATCATGAAAATATTGGGTCTGGATTACGGAGATCGCCGGATCGGTGTCGCGGTTAGCGATGCGTTTGGCTGGACTGCTCAGGGCGTTGAGGTTATTGACCGCCAGCGCAATACAGCAGTCGACGAACGGATTGCTGAACTCATTCAGGAGCACGAGATTAGCGAGATCGTGGTGGGGCTTCCTAAGAACATGAATGGAAGTATCGGTCCCCGTGGTCAAATATGTATCGAATTTGCAGAACATCTTCGGGAATCTGTGCATCTGCCTGTTCACCTATGGGATGAAAGGCTTACAACGATGTCAGCTGAGCGAACTTTGATTGAGGCTGACGTAAGCCGCAAGAAACGCAAGCAGGTCGTTGATAAAATGGCCGCAAGCTTGATTTTGCAAAATTACTTGGATTCTAAAAGTAAAGGGTGAGGGTGGTTAATATGGCGAAGGATCAAAATTTGCTTGAGGACGAACCAGAAATTATTTACATTCCAGATGATGATGGAAATGAAGAGGAATTTGAAGTCATCATGAAATTCGAGGTTGATGGTTCGGACGCCAAATATATGATGGTCGTGCCTATGGAAGCCACAGAGGACGATACCGATGAAGTATATGCGTTCCGGTACGAGGAAGACGAAGATGATCTGAAGCTCTACATCATTGAAGACGAAGACGAGTGGCAGATCGTTGAAGAGACCTTCAATACATTAGTGGCTGAATTGGATGGTGAATAAACCCATGAGTGATCTTTCTGCGAGTAATGTCAAATTATCGTCCAAGTTGCTTGAGGCTTACGGGGTACTGATCGAGTTAACCGACGAGAGCGGCGAGAATGTCGTTTATCGTTTGATCAGCGAATTTGAGACAGAATCAGGTGCCTATGCTGTCTTGCAAAAGGATACAGCATTGCCTGATACCGAAGTCGAAATTTTGAAAATTGTAGACGGTGCGGATGGACATCCGGAGCTGATTACGATTGACGACGACGATGAATGGGAAGACGTAGCTGAATTGTACGACGAGCTGACCTTACCGTTTGAAGATTAATCACGGATTTGTATACGGCAGTTCCATACTGCTACAGTTATGTCTTGAGAAGAGCGGAGCCTATTCCGCTCTTTTTGACTGTCAAAGGAGTTGTTATGTCCATTGCGTAAAAAGGTCAGGACCCTTTTAGGAGTTATTGTTTTGCTGATTATTATCATTGCAGGCGTAGCGATATACGGATGGAATGCGATGCAGCCGACTGCGGCTTCATCTGAGCCGGTTGCTTATACGCTTGCGGAGGGCACGTCAACAGCTAAGCTTGCGGGCGATCTGGAAAGTAAAGGCATCATTCGCAATGACTTCGCGTTTCGAATGTATCTGCGCTGGAACAATGAAGGCAAAGCGTTCAAGGCAGGTGACTATGAATTCACACCTGGCATGACGTATGAGCAGATTGTGACCAAGCTGAACAATGCGGAGGTTGTCGTACCGAAAACGATGAAGTTTACGATTCCGGAGGGCTACACCGTTACCCAGATTGCCGACAAGCTCAGCAGTGCGGGCTATGTGGATCGGGATGAATTTTTGAAGCTGGTAGATGATCCGTCTCAGTTCAAGCAAGCACGTGATTGGAAGGTACCGACAGGTAATGGCATTTTACATCCGTTAGAAGGCTATCTGTTCCCGGCTACATACGATTTGCCACTGGATAGCACACCGCAGGATGTGATTGCGAATATGCTGGCAGGTACGCGTTCAAATCTGGCGACGATCGATAATTTTGATCAAAAGCTGAAAGCACGAGGTATGACCTTGCATCAGCTCTTAACCGAAGCATCGCTGATCGAGCGCGAGGTTGTCGTTCCAGATGAGCGTGCAGAGGTGGCAGGTGTCATTAACAACCGCATTAAGCAAGGGATGCGTCTGCAAATTGATGCGACTGTGCAATACGCACTGGGCAAGCAAAAGCAGCGTCTGCTGTACTCCGATCTCAAAATTGACAGTCCATATAATACGTATCTGCACGACGGACTGCCGCCAGGACCGATTGCCAATCCTGGTATTGAAGCGATTAAGGCAGCATTAGAGCCGAAGACATCCGATTATCTATACTATGTAACGAAAAAGGATGGCTCCGGTGGACATCTATTTGCTAAAACCTATGCAGAGCATCAGAAAAATATCGCTGCGAGCAAAGAAACCAGTGCAGCAGGCCAAGCGGAGAGTAGTAATACTTCCGATGAAGCCAATTGATGCGTTAACAAATACACATCCACAGGCAGCGAGCCATTCGCTGCCTTGTGATGCGTGGAGCTTCAGATAATAGAAGATGTGTATCACCCCATACTTAGCAATACGTACAATGATGAAATAACAGCCGTAAGGCTGGGAGGTGCTTGATATGAGTAATAAACCTGAGCTGTTAAGCACAGCTTCTTCGCTGGAGGAGCTACGTGTACTGGCGGAAGCGGGAGCAGACGCTTTTCTAATTGGTGAAGAACGCTTTGGAATGCGCTTGCCAGGAGACTTTACTTTAGCAGAGATCGCTGAAGCGGTAGCATACAGTCATGATAAGGGCAAGCGTGTGTATGTTGCGGTGAACAATCTGATGACCAATGATATACTGGCTGAACTGCCTGCTTATATCGAAGGTCTGCGCGATGCAGGGGTAGATGGTATTGAATTTGGCGATCCAGCAGTGTTGACTACTGTACGCGAGCTGGCTCCAGACCTTCGTCTACACTGGAATGCGGAGATGACCTCAACCAACTCGTCTACTGCGAATTACTGGGGACGCAAGGGAGCGACACGTGTCGTACTGGCACGTGAGCTGAATATGGATGAGATTACTGGCATGACGGACAAGCTGGAAGTGGAAGCACAGGTACAGGTGCATGGTATGACGAATATTTATCATTCCAAGCGCCGCCTTGTGCAAAGCTATATGGCGCATCAGGGACGTCAGGTAGAGGGCGAGCTGGGGCTAACACGTGGACTGTTTCTAATCGAGGCGGAGCGTCGTGATGAAAAGTTCCCGATCTATGAGGACAGTAACGGTACCCATATTATGAGTTCAGAAGATATTTGTATTCTGGAAGACCTGCATCTACTAATGGAGGCAGGCATCCATAGCTTCAAAATCGAAGGGATGCTCAAGCCGATTGCTTACAATGTCGCTGTCGTTCGCGCCTATCGTACCGCAATTGATGCGTATGCTGCTAATGCAGAGGAATATGAGTTTGACGAATCATGGCTGGAAGAAGTTCGTGAGCTGCAAGACCCTGAGCGTGAGCTGTCGTTTGGTTTCTTTTATAAAGAGCAAGTCTATTAAGATATCATCGTAACAAGATCGAGGGGGAGATCTCCATGGGTACTACATCCAAACCAATTCATTTTGGCAAAAGATACCGTCTGGATAAGCCTGAGCTGCTTGCACCAGCGGGGAATCTGGAAAAGCTGAAATTTGCTATTCATTATGGCGCTGATGCTGTATACATCGGTGGACAAAAATACGGCCTTCGGTCCAACGCAGATAACTTCAGCTTTGAAGAGATGCGGGAAGGCGTAGAATTCGCGAATCAATACGGTGCTAAAGTATTTGTTGCGACTAACATTTATGCGCATGATGAGGATGTTGATGGCATCGAGGAATATCTGCGCAATCTGGAGGAAGCGGGCATCTCGGCGATTATTGTAGCCGATCCAACGATTATCGAAATTGCTCTGCGCTGTGCACCGAAGCTAGAGGTGCATTTGAGCACTCAGCAATCAACATTGAACTGGCAAGCGGTAAAGTTCTGGAAAGAAGAAGGCTTGCCGCGTGTCGTACTGGGGCGCGAAACCAGCCTGGAAGAAATTGCGGAGATTAAGAAGAATGTGGATGTAGAGATTGAGGCATTTATTCACGGTGCGATGTGTTCTTCCTTCTCGGGACGCTGTGTGCTGTCCAACCATTTTACCGACCGTGATTCTAACCGTGGTGGCTGCTGTCAGTCGTGCCGGTGGAAATACGATCTGTTTGAGGATGCGCGTCCACAGGCGGAATGGATCTCGGAAGAGGAAGCGGCAGAGCAGCGTGTACTGGAGCAATTCCAGCTGGGCGTGAATCAGCTTCCGCTATATGAAGAAGGCGATAATCCGTTCTCGATGGGTTCCAAGGATCTGTGTATGCTGGAGGCGATTCCTGATCTGATCGAGGTCGGCATCGATAGCTTTAAGATCGAGGGTCGGATGAAATCGATCCACTATGTGGCGACAGTGGTGAATGCGTATCGTCAGGCGATCGATTCCTACATGGCTGATCCTGACAATTATGAACTCAAGCCAGAATGGCTGGAAGAGCTAAACAAGGCGGCGAATCGTCCACTGAATACAGGCTTCTTCTACGATACACCGGATCAGGAAGATCATATTTACGAGCCAGAAGATAAGGCGGTTCCTTATGATTTTGCCGGGTTGGTGCTGGATTATGATGAAGCAACAGGTATTGCAACTGTGCAGCAGCGTAATCATTTCAAGCCAGGTCAGGATATTGAGTTCTTCGGTCCGAATGGTACATTTTTCAAGCAGCAGGTCGGCACGATCTGGGATGAAGAAGGCAATGAGCTGGATGCCGCTCGTCACCCCTTGCAAAAGATTCGCTTGAAGGTGGATCAGCCGGTTCGTTACTTTGATATGATGCGTAAAAAGAATGTGAAGGCCGCTCCAAAGACAACGGTAACTGTCTAATAGACAAGCTTGTTGTGCGAGAAGGCTAAGCGCCTTTACGTGCATAGTAATCATAAAATAGAGATCTAACAGGATTGGGTAGGCATACGTATCCTTCTACATCGTAAAGGCAGAAAATAGTCTTTTTGGTAAGCTAAAGCGTAATTGAGTTTAGCCCAAAAGACCTGTTTCCTGCCTTTTTTGTGTCATTTACATAACATATAATGATATATTCATGTTTTTTCAGAAAAATAATATCGCTTACAAAAGAGATAATAGCCTAAATTATGGTATTATTTAAATCGTAATGTTAAGTTTTTTATAAATAATAGTATAAAAGACCTTACTTTTTCAAAAAAAGAGTTCATTTTTACTGGATAATCACCGATAATGGAAGCATAACTATAGCTCTAGGACTCCAGCAGGAGTTCTGACTGAATAAAATAAGGAACAGGTAAGCCGGGAGAGAAAGGTATATTGCAGGTCCTGAATTTTGAGATGGTGGGTGAATCGTATGGGTTTATGGCAAAAACCGGGGAAATCGGAAGGCAAGCCAGCAAAGTTATCCAAAAAGTTACTCAAGCAACCAGGCGAGACCAAGCAACTAAAGAATCAAACTCCAAAGCCGAAGCAACAGAAAGTCAACAACGGGAAAAATCCTTCTCAACGGGCGCTACATAAGTGGTTTAAAGAGCGCGGCAGGGGAGCGAAGCAGATGCCTGTTCAGGGTGTAGACGCTGTAGCAGCGTCATCAACAGCCGAACCAGGTAAGCCAGGCAATAGTAAGTTTAACTTGAAAGCGCCACGCATTTCGCGTGAGCAGCTCAAGCATGCTGGTCGTTCCTCGCTGTCTGCTGCTAAAAATTGGCGTAGCTTTAATCCTTCCAAATCAGTTGGAGTAAAGCTATTCTTAATGTTTTTTATTGCTATTATGCTATGTGTTGTTTTGCTAGGCTCATTTTCTTATCTACGCGCGAAAAGTGTAATTAAGGAAAATGCAGCGATTAGCAATGAGCAGACGATCATTCAGACCGGGGAAAAGCTGGATGTGATGCTCAGTCAGATCGTGAACTCTTCTGTACAGGTGTTTTTTGATCCGACTATGCAGAATGATCTGACGAAGCTTACTAGCCCGAATCTGTCGGAATATGATAAATATCAAACGATCAATTCGATTAGCCAGAATCTGCAAAATCAAATGAACTCTACCGATTCGATCGAAGCGATCTATCTGATCCCTGTCGACACAAAGCTGAATGTTATCGGTGCAGGTACAGGTATTCCTGATCCGACTGCGGTTCGTCAAAAGGATTGGTATAAAACATTGACCGATGATAAAGGGGTCATGCAGTGGATTCCAACGGAGTCTGCCGCTGGCACGAATAAAAACTTTACGTATGCGCGTGCAATGCGTTTGTCGAGTAGTCCGGAATCCTTCGTCTTTGTTATGAGCATTAATAGCAAATGGCTGAATGACCAGATCGATAACCTTAATCTGGGTGACGGCGGCAAAGTCGATCTGGTAGGTGGCCCGAATAATACAGTGATTGCTTCCACACAGCCAGAGACCGTATCGGAAGCATCAGCTTACAAATTCCTGGATCAAATCAAGGGCGGTAGCGGACGCTTCCAAAATGATGAAGGCCCGCAGCCCATTCTAGTTGCTTACTCCGTACTTGATACAGCGGATACGTGGAAGCTGATCGGAACTGTACCAGTACAAGCACTTGTATCGAGTGCAAGTCCGATTCTGATGCTAACATGGATTATGGCGATTGTGTGTGCGGTTGTAGCGATTCTGATCGGTCTGGTCATTATTCGCACCATCGGTACGCCACTGCGCAAGCTACAGCGTCTGATGAATCTAGGCTCACAGGGGATTCTGAGCGTACGTACCAATCACAAATCCTCGGACGAGATTGGACAGCTTGGAGTAGCTTTTAATACGATGATGGAAAATATTACAGGTCTGGTGAAGCAGACGAATGAATCTGCCCAGCACGTACTGGACACTGCAACTACGCTTAGCTCGGCTTCTCGCCAAACGGCTACCTCAGCCCGCGAGATCGCTGTAGCTACCGAGGAAATTGCGAACGGGGCAGGTAGTCTGGCACTGGAGGCTGAACGCGGTACAGAGCTGACCGAGACGATGAATGATCGAATGGGTCGCGTTGTTGAGGCGAACAAGCAGATGGAGCTGTCAGCTGAGAAGGTAGAAGAGGCAGGTAAAACAGGGGTTCATCATATGGATGAGCTGATGGGCAAAACGAAAGTGACCGAGGATATGATCCGCTCGCTGAGCGTACGGATCGATTCACTCAAGGAAAGCACATCGTCTGTACAGCAGGTACTTGATGCCATGCAAAATATTACGAAGCAGACGAACATTCTGTCCTTGAATGCAACGATCGAGGCAGCACGTGCAGGCGCTGCGGGTAAAGGCTTTATGGTCGTTGCCGATGAGGTTCGTAATCTGGCAGAGCAATCCCGTCAATCGATCCTGATGGTTGGCGAGATTACCACTAATATCCAGAAGGAAATGGATGAGACGGTGCGTGTGCTGACCGAAGCATTCCCGCTGTTCCGTCAACAAACCGAAGCCGTACAGGCAACAACAGGTATTTTTGAAACGGTACAGCAGCAGATGACCGAGTTTGTGCACAAGCTTGGCTCTGCTACACAATCGATTAATGAGCTGAATCGCGTGCAGCAATCGATGAGTGAAGCGATGAGCAATGTGAGTGCGGTAGCCGAGGAATCCTCTGCAACTTCGCAGGAGGTTGCTTCCTTGAGTAGCGAGCAGCAAAATGTAAGCACACAGCTCGTGACGCTGTCCGGTCAACTGGAAACGGTATCGATTGGCTTGAAGGATACGATTGCACGCTTCACAATCGACGATGTAGAGGTGCCTGAGGACGCTATAGCTGAGGCTAACGCGACTGATGCTACAGCAGGTGAAAACGAATCAACATCGGAGACGGCTGACGTTGTTCCTTTACAGTCGGTTGATGCGGTTCATGCAGAAGAAAATGCGGATGCACCAGATAGGAAGGATGTATCGCATTTGGAAAAAGAAGCGTAAAAAAAGAACGCTGAGCAGCGCAAGAGATCCGAGAGCATTATGGTATCCTGCTACTACGTAATAGAAGGGTATTGCAGGATAGCAGGATGAATGAAAAATCTCGAATAAAGCAATATCAAACGATACTAAAAAGCTGCACTCTTTGTAATCGAAGAGTGCAGCTTTTTGCATTTTTTGTATATGTAGCTCGATGAAGGTAGATCACGCCAAACTGGATACCGCCGCTAATTTTCGTTAAAATTACTTATACGTAACATACACAGCCTTTACATTCAAACGGTATCATAAGCTAAACCCTGCATAATGAATGTCATGATACAGTGTAGTAGCAAATGGTAAGCTGTGAGTTGATCCATTCTATAGGAATAGTAGCAGGGATATCCAGTATCGATGATTTGCATTTGCTTATTCCGATCTAGATCTCGTCAGAATTACAGCTGGTCTGTTGAAGGCTCTGAGTCAGGTGTAGCAGCTGGAGCAGGAGGATCATCTGCACGATCCATCGGCTCAAATTCTTCCTTAGGCAGGCGAATCCAGCGTTGTAGATAGCCCTGCACAAACAATTCTTTGAGCAAAATAATGAGAATCGGCGACAGCACCAGACCTGCCACGCCGAAAATGGACAGCGAGATGATCATCGCAGAGAGCATCAGGTAAGCAGAAGTAATACCGATCGAATTACCGGTAATTTTGGGCTCCAATAGCTGGCGAGTCAGCATAACGACCACAAGCAGTACCGTCAGCCCAATCGCAAGCCCGGTCTGTCCGACAATGAACAGATACACAATCCACGGTATGAAAATAACCGGTATACCGAGTAATGGCAAAATATCGAATACCGCACTCAGGATCGCTAGTGAAAAAGCATGATCGACCTGTAAGATCAGTAATCCTATGTACACAAGTACAAATGTGAGCGACACCATCATCAGCTGCGCTTTAATATACGCGCCGATGGCAAACAATACATGCTCCTTTAAAAAGTAAAAGGATTTTTTGATCGTGTTGGGTGTCTTTTCCGTTGCAATTCTGCGCCACAGATTAATCTCAGCACTCAGGAAGAAGGCGAGCACAATCCCAACGGCAAAGCTACCGATAAAGGATGAGAAGGTGCCAAGCCAGCCAAGCGCTGCATTAAATAATGACTTGCCCCATACGGCGAGTCCAGCAGTAAAGGTAGCAAAGTACTCGTTAATCTGCTCGGCTACACCCGGAGGCAATGCCTTGAGCTGATCCTGTAAAAAGCCAGTGAACTGCGAAAAATGATGCTGCACGATAGAAGCATAGCCTGGCAACGCATCTGTCACCTGACTGATTTGAGCCACAAACACAAGCCCTGCACCAAACAGTGCTCCCAGAATAATAAGTACGAATACCAGCACAGCAATCGCGGAGGAAGCCATTTTCGGTAAGCCACGCCGATTCAAAAACATTGCAAATGGCTCGATCATTGCAAAGATAAGCAATGATAAAAATACAGGTGCAGCAATCCGGTATAACCAGCTGGATAACAGCAATACCAGATAGACGGTCAGAACGACGACACCGATATCAAATGCGGTGCGCCAATACTTTTTGTACAGTGGCAGCATGAAACGTAAAACTCCTTTTCCGTCAAATCGTTGAAATTCCTTCTTACTCTAGCAGCAGGAGGGTATGATAAAATAGTATAGATGCAATACCCCGAAAAGCCAATATAGCAGATTAAGCTAAAATTCATCTCCGTGCATCGTTCTGCACTGCGATAGCAAGATCACAATAATTGCAATTTGCTTGCTCCAACCCTGCAATGAACTAGAGACATGTTACACATCATTATCGCTGGATAAGGAGCTGAAAGGAGCAATGATGGAACATCTGTTTTTATGGCTGCTTTACATATGTTCATTTTATGCCTTTATTCCGGGGCTAGTTAGTCGATTGTTTGGCTATCGTGTATTTCGACGTGGAGACAGCAAGACATCGTTCGCACTGACCTTTGATGATGGCCCCGATCCGATCTATACACCGTTGTTATTAGACCTGCTCAAGCAGTATGAGGCAAAGGCGACCTTTTTTGTTGTAGGGCTTCATGCAGAGCAGAATCCAGACATCATCCGCCGCATTCATGAGGAAGGACATCAGATTGGTATCCATAATTATATTCATCGCGCTAACTGGTTAATGTCGCCAGCCGCAGTACGCCGGCAAATCTATTTGACGCAAAAAATCATTCACAATCTTACAGGCAAGCGGCCTCTATATTATCGCCCACCGTGGGGAATCGTAAATCAGTCTGATCTTTCGCGTAACAGCCATTACGATATTGTGCTCTGGTCGTCTCTGTTTGGTGATTGGCGTAAACGGGTAGGTAGAGATAAACTCGCTGCTCGTATGCTGCGTAAGCTACGAGGTGGCGAGATTATGCTGCTGCACGATTGCGGCAACACCTGGGGAGCGAATCGTGATGCTCCTGCCGAAATGCTTGCTGCGCTGGAGCTTGTGCTACAGGAGGCGCAGCAGCGTGGTCTGGAAGCAGTGACGATCGGCTCTCTGATGGAAGGGAGCAAATATATGTCCAAGCAGAGAAAAGATCGCGCTACTCGTGAGTCAGAGGATGGAACATACGCCCGCCGTGCACCACTCGGCACGCTCCTGTCTCCATTTAAGAAGCTGCTCGTTCAGCTATGGCTGGGCTGGGAAAAGCTGTTCCACTGGATGTTTCATTTGCAAAAGACAGGCCCGGATGGACTATTTCATTACAGACTACGCTCGTATCAAGGCAGACCGCTACAATTAGAAACTGGAGAATGGTTGGAACGTGGAGACTCGATTATCGAGCTTCATTTTGATAATCGCCGTTTATTCGATCTGACCTCAGGCTCACGCTCAATGATGCAGCTTGCGATCCTGTTCATTCAAGCCGCCAGACAGGACTTTCCGAAGCTGGCGCTGCAAATGAAGGAGCAGCCCGAGCTTATGCAAGCACGCGCGCTGTATGGCGTAAGCATGGTCAACCGCGGCCCGGAAAAATTCGGCTTTGCGATACGAGAACTGCCACAGGGCCTATTCGCTTTCCTCACGCGCTGGTATCTCAAGCTGCTGCTAACCATTATCCACCCATCCGGTAGCATGCGCCTAAAAGAACAATCCGAGCATCTGATTCCGCGTGCGATGATACTATCAACACCTGCTTTTATGCAACGTTATGATGTCGACACATCATCCATTGTCGATCCTTCTACACAACACGCCGAACGCGGCATAGCACTAACTGCCGTATCATCAGAACCATCCACATCCATAGAAGATACATTAACAACGACCGATGTACAAACTCAGCCTTCGTAATCATGTGGCAATGAATATAGTATTCGATTCTTCTATGTCCCGGACACTATTCTATACCTTACAGCCCGAAACAAGACGTCTGTTATGCTATTACACAGACATTTGTTTCGGGCTGTTTTTAATATAGGTATAGAAGGTTGATATTAATGACTTTGAGAAACGGGCGGTATTAAAGTGTGTCATACAGATGCACGATTCGAGTATACATATGACGTGTAGATAGTATACTTGCAACAGCAACAGCGTTAATTTAGGGTTGTCCAGCTAGCAGAGATTATCCTGACAGCAAAAAAAGACGCTCCAGATCGCAGCTCACACGATCCAGAACGTCTCTATTAAACCGAATATACCGATTAGATTTTCATAATACCGCCCATGCTAGCATTGGTAACAAGCTTGGAATAACGCGCCAGATAACCGGTTTTCACCTTCGGCTCGAATTCTTTCCACTCATTCTTACGGCGTTCTTCCAGCTCTTCGTCGCTCACATGCAGCGTGATATGACGCTCGTTCAGATCCAGCTCAATGATATCGCCATCATGAACGAATGCGATCGGGCCGCCTTCTGCTGCTTCTGGTGAGATGTGACCGATGCTGATACCGCGAGATGCGCCGGAGAAGCGTCCGTCTGTGATCAGACCAACCTTCGCGCCCAGACCCATACCAACGATCTGAGATGTTGGAGCGAGCATTTCTGGCATACCTGGGCCGCCTTTCGGGCCTTCGTAACGGATAACGACAACATGACCTTCCTTGACGTGACCATTAGCGATGCCATACAGCGCATCATCCTGAGAATCGAAGCAGATCGCAGGGCCTTTGTGGTAGCCGCCAACCGACGGATCAACCGCACCGACCTTAATGATCGAGCCTTCAGGTGCCAGATTACCGAACAGAACTGCCAGACCGCCACGTTCGGAGTGTGGGTTATCAATCGCATGAATAACTTCATGGTTTTGAATTTCCTGGCCTTCTACATTTTCACGAATCGTTTTACCTGTAACTGTAATGCAATCCTCATGCAGAGCCCCCGGCTTTTTCAGCAGCTCATTCAGTACGGCGCTTACGCCACCTGCCAGATGCACATCCTCGATATGCCAGTCCGATGCAGGAGCAAGCTTCGCCAGGTGAGGTACACGGTTGGCTACTTCATTAATGCGTTCGATTGGATACTGGAAGCCAGCTTCGTGTGCCAGTGCCAGTGTGTGCAATACCGTATTGGTAGAACCACCCATTGCCATATCCAGTGCAAATGCATTATCGATCGCTTTTTCCGTTACGATGTCGCGTGGCTTCAGATCAAGCTTGATCAGTTCCATCAGCTGTGTAGCCGATTTGCGAACAAAGTCACGACGTTCTGGAGCAACAGCCAGAATCGTACCGTTACCTGGTAGAGCCAGACCGAGTGCTTCTGCCAGACAGTTCATGGAGTTCGCTGTGAACATACCCGAACAAGAACCACAGGTTGGACAACCGAATTGTTCCAGCTCCAGCAGTGTTTTGTCATCAATTTTGCCAGCCTGGTATGCACCAACGCCTTCAAATACCGATGTCAGAGAGATGGAGCGTCCTGTGCTGTCTTTACCAGCCTTCATTGGGCCGCCGCTGACAAACAGAGTCGGGATATTCACACGCAGTGCGCCCATGAGCATACCTGGTGTGATTTTGTCACAGTTTGGAATACAAACCATGCCGTCAAACCAGTGAGCGGATACGACTGTTTCCAGAGAATCAGCGATGATCTCACGGCTTGGCAGGGAATAGCGCATGCCGATATGGCCCATTGCGATACCGTCATCGACGCCGATTGTGTTGAACTCGAACGGTACACCGCCCGCTTCGCGAATCGCTTCTTTGACGATTTTACCGAACTCTTGCAGATGCACATGCCCCGGAACGATATCAATGTAGGAGTTACATACAGCGATAAACGGCTTGTCGAAATCTTCTTCCTTAACGCCAGCTGCACGCAGCAGGCTGCGGTGCGGTGCACGATCGAAACCTTTTTTGATCATGTCCGAGCGCATTTTGTTTTTTGTGTTGGCTGCCATGGTGTCGGTTTCCCCCCAAATATATGATAGTAGCTTTGTGACTTTAGCGCGGTTGAATAGCAAAGTCCAAGGCTGGAAAAGGATTGCATAATACAGCAAACTAGCAGATGAACATAAGGCAAATAGCGTTCTGGCATACGGACCAATATGTGTCAACATAGGCTTACAGGCTGATATTACACAAAAGTTTTTAATAGAGTCTATCATATGTGTTAGCTTTTTGCCAGCTTATATTATGTAATTTACAGAGAAAAAGACAACAAAAAAGCAGACTCTTTTTGTGCATCGTTAAAAGAGTCTACTTTCGATGATTAGGCTATCGTATACATTTCTCCTGTTTAATAGGAAGAAATGTTAACGACTCCCACCTTTACGACCGATTTCTTTGTAAAAGTCACGATCATGCGTTTCCGAAGTGGCTTCGCCACCCTTACGTCCAATCTCTTGATAGAAATCCTTATCATGGTTGCGGGAGGTTGCCTGTCCGCCTTTTTTGCCAATCTGCTGATAGAATTCTTTGCTATGTTTACGGGAAGTGGCTTGACCGCCCATGCGACCGGCTTCTTGGCGGGTCATTTTGCCATTGCTCTTGGTGTTTGCCATAACAATTTCACTCCTGTCAGTATAAAGGTAAAAAACCTTATTATTGTGATACAACTAGTTGCTCATTAATTACCCTGTCTAAATTGCCTGAAACGAAAATTCCCTAATTTATCCACCTGCCATTTATTTTGTAACTGAAGAACTATGCTGAATATAGTGCCAGAAAACCGTGATTGGACGCGGAACGCAAGGCTCGATCCAGGTTTTCGTCCATTTTTGTACAATCGGCTGAGCGAGCGCGACTGCCATTAATATGGAAAATAATACTAGAAATATTACACTTGCCGGGCTGTAGCCAAGTGCATGAACAAAGCCCGCTGCAACAAGCGTACGCACAACAAGTCCGTGTAAAAGAAACACATATAATGTGCGCCGACCCCATCCGGTGAGATAACCTACCCGCCGTGGTACCCAGGCGAGAAAGGCAAGAGAAGCAACTAGCTGTAAGCTGTACATGCCGATTCGTATGAGTAGTCCATGCTCTAGAGAGACGCCGAGCTGCATAAAGGTCTGATTTCCATAAAACCAGCCATGCGGTAACTCCCAATGCAGCATAATAAAGGACAGCATTAGCAGCACAGAACCGATCGTTCCAAGCCGTCGACGCTTCTGCACGATCATGGCAGACAGCTTGGACACATTCAGACTATAACCAATCATGAAAAAGGGAAAATAAATCAATGTACGTGAAATAGCCAGCCACACACCGTCCAGCGGCAAGCAGCCTGCCAATAGACCGAGCAGAATTGCAATCGTCAGCTGAAGCGGTAAGCTCAAGCGATGCAGCGCAATAGCGAGCAAGCGCCAGAAAGCATGCCCTGCCAAAAACCATAGCAACAAATAAGGTGCAAAAAACGAATGTACAACTCCATCGACACGGAAAAAGGTCATATCCAGTAATGAATATAGCGATTGAAATAAAATGTATTGTAGCAGGATTGTACGCAGCACCCGTTGCCCTGTGCGACCATGCAAATTAGAACGTGCAAAAAATCCAGTCACCAGCACAAATAGCGGCATATGAAACGAGAAAATCCATAAAAAGATACCTTCTGCCATCGCAGAATGGCGAACAAGCGGTTCTAGCATATTGCCAGCCACTACACATACAATAAGCAAAAAGCGCAAATTAATAAAATACGTTTCGATCGCCTCTGTATGATGAGCAGTCAGCTGCTTATGTGCGGTATTCATGAATTTCAGACTCCTTTGGCAAGTTGATAGTTTAAAAATAAAGCAAACGGAATTTTAATATTGTGAATTTAATCACAAGTAGTTCATTATTGTTGAACAAAAATGTACAAACATTGATGGAGCGGAATCATTGACAAGCAAGAAAGCGGTTGCGAAAATGGAGAGTGTACGCGGTTACATATCCTGTATCACAAATCGCTTGAATCAGGGGGATGAAACATGAACAATCAGACAGGCTCTCCGGAAGTCGTGACCTTTGGGGAATCGATGGGACTGCTGACGGCGGAGGACTCTCGTGGTCTGGAATACGCAGCACAGCTGCGCAAGTCGTTCGGTGGTGCAGAGAGTAATCTGGCAATCGGTATTGCCCGGCTCGGTCATTCAGTTGGATGGTGTGGCAGACTTGGCAATGATCCGCTTGGTCATATGATTCAAAAGGCAATTCGTGGAGAAGGCGTGGATGTGTCACGCTCGATTCTAGCGGATGGCGAACCGACTGGACTCATGCTACGTGAAAATGTGTCTGGTAAAGCATCGGTACACTATTACCGCCGTTTTTCGGCAGCAAGCCATATGCAGCCGGACGATCTGAATGCTGACTATATCGCGGGCGCACGAATTTTGCATGTGACTGGGATTACAGCAGCGATCAGCTCCTCTGGACTGGCTACCGTGAAGCGTGCGATGGAGATTGCAACTGAAGCAGGTGTAACGGTATCATTTGATCCGAATCTGCGCTTGAAGCTGTGGACGCTGGAGGAAGCACGGCCTGTGCTGCTTGATCTCGCCGAGCGCTGCGATTATTTCCTGCCCGGGCTGGATGAGCTGGCTTTGCTGTATGAGACGTCCAGTGATGCAGAGATTTTCGATCGTTTGCGTCAGCTCAAGGCGATTAGTATCGTCAAGGGCGGCCCGGATCTGACTTATGTTGTCGAAAAGGATCGTACATTGGAAGTACCGTATTTTAAAGCAGAGCAGGTGCTGGATACCGTCGGTGCCGGAGATGGCTTCTGTGCGGGCTTTTTGACAGGCTTGCTGCGTGGCTATTCCAATGAAGAAGCGGTGCGACTGGGGAATCTGAATGGCTCCATGGTGATCCAGGCGGTAGGCGATTGGGAAGCATTACCGACCCATACCCAGGTTGAAGCAAAGCTAGGTAACAAAGTACACATCGAACGTTAAATGTGAAGCAGACAACATAGAACAGTCACCGTATTCATGCAAAGGTAAGGCAAGTATTCTCAAGTCTAAAGGAGAACTGACATGAAAAAACTGCAAATCCTGCAAAAAATGATGGACTACGGTGTCGTTGCCGTTCTGCGCGGTGAATCCGCGGATCAGGTATTCGCGATGGCAGAGCAAGCGATTGCTGGCGGCATTAAAGTTATTGAGGTTACACTCACTGTTCCAGGTGCACTCCATGCGATTGAGAAGCTAAGCCGGATGTATAGCTGGAAATCCGATAAATCAGACAATTTTGCAATTATCGGTGCAGGTACCGTATTGGAGCCACAGACTGCACGCGCAGCAATGATGGCGGGTGCTGAATTCGTGGTAAGCCCTTCGCTTAATCCAGAAACAGTTAAAATCTGCAATCTGTATCGTGTTCCGGTCTTACCAGGTGTGACCACGCTCGAAGGTGTACAGCACGCGCTGGAGCTCGGTGTGGATATTGTGAAGCTATTCCCGGGCAATCTATATCAGCCATCCATTATCAAAACGCTCAAAGGTCCAATGCCGCAAGCGAACTTTATGCCAACTGGTGGCGTGTCACTGGATAATCTGGGTGAATGGATCAAGGGCGGTGCAGTCGCTGTTGGCATCGGTTCCGATCTAACTACCGATGCGATCAAAACAGGCGATCTCAGCCTGGTGCGCCAGAAGTCCGAGCAGTATATGAAGGCATATCATGAAGCCAAGCAAGGCTAAATTCTGTGTTAAGTATTCTTCTTGTAAGACAGGAACCATTCTGTAAAATGGCAGAAATGATAATGTAGGGCATGAACAAAATCCATTTTGCAAACGTCTGCAAAACTTGTATAGCTTGTCTTAAAGTGGATTATACCGCTGGATTGGCATGCAAGGTTTCTTCTGACATAGTGGAAATGTTATACTAGACATACCAGCGGCCTGTTGTCCTGCGAGGGAGACAGGCTGCTTTGCATCCATGTTGGTCTGCTTGGACACTGGTTGCTCAGATAAGCGCAAACCAATGATTACCGCAGCAACATGAAGTATAGACGGGAAGCGTCAGGCCTTGTGCTTGGTCTGTCAGTTGAGGCAATCACTGATCAGATCAGGTGCAGCACGTGGACAACGTGATCCTATACGGACATCATGCCTGATTGCTGATGGAAGGAGATAAGGATGTTTAGACGGAAAACAAGTGGTTTTGGAAGCTATGGAGGTACCCGGCGTAAAAGTCGTGCGCGCACCATCGGCAAAATATTGCTGGTTATTTTAATTCTGCTCGTTATTGCTACGGGTGCAGCGGCGTGGTATGTACTCACACCATATGGCCCAACACCACAGGCAGAGCAGGCGATAACGACGCCAGCTGAAGGCGTAACTGTAAAAAATACCGACCAATGGATCGAATTTGCTCCAGCGAAGTCGTCCAAGGTAGGAATTATCTTTTACCAGGGTGCACGGGTGAAGCCAGAGGCATATAGCTTGCTGGCGCAAAGTCTAGCCAAAGCCGGTCATCCCGTATATATTGTGAAAATGCCATTTAACTTCGCTTTCTTCAAGCCCGATGCGGCACAGGCGATACTGGATAATCATCCTGATCAGAAGTTTATTATCGGTGGTCATTCACTGGGCGGCGTATTTGCTGCACGTTATGCGGCAGAGCATATTGATCGTATGGCAGGGGTGTTTTTCCTGGCTTCCTATCCAGATTCTAAAGGAAGTCTTGGTAACAGCGGACTGCCTGTAATGTCGATTAGTGCATCCAATGATGGTGTGTTGCAGCGCGATAAATATGAAGCTGCACGCACAATGCTGCCAGCCGATACGGTCTATTATAGTATCAAGGGCGGCGATCATGCCCAATTTGGTAGCTATGGTGAGCAAAAGGGCGACAAGCCTGCTCAGATTACCGAGCAGGAGCAGCGCAATCAGATGGTCAATGCACTCGTAAGCTGGATGAAGGACATTCCAGCAACTTCGCAAAAGTCCAAGTAAGATTCAAGTAACAATGATATGCATGTAGAATAAGTATTGGATAGAAGCAGCGTTTCGTGCCATTTCAGGCGCACAGGGAACGCTGCTTTTTATCGATAAAAGGGTAATAATAACGAGGATAGATGCCAATCGTGCATCTTTAGAATAAAGTTATAGGAGGCGAAGCTAATGGACAAGGTAGATCAACTGGCTGGATGGATCGAGCAGTCACAGCGCATCGTATTTTTTGGCGGTGCAGGCACATCGACGGAGAGCGGAATTCCTGATTTTCGTTCAGCACAGGGGCTGTATAGTGAGAGCGGGCAGCGTGGCTATTCGCCAGAAGAGATGCTCAGTCATCGTTTTTTCCAGCGCGAGCCAGAGCTGTTTTATGAATTTTATCGTACACGTCTGCTTCATCCGGATGCACAGCCGAATTCGGTGCATCACCTGCTTGCCGAGCTGGAGCATGAGGGCAAGCTAAGTGCGATTATCACTCAAAATATCGATGGTCTTCATCAGAAGGCAGGCAGTCGGCATGTGTTAGAGCTACATGGCTCGGTGCATCGTAATTATTGCATTAGCTGTGGGCACACCTATTCTCTGGACGATGTGCTCGCTCAGGAAGGGATTCCGCGTTGTCCGGTTGATCATGGCATTATTCGACCGGATGTAGTGTTATATGGAGAATCGCTGGATTCCGATGTAATCGGCAATACGGTTGCTGCATTGGGTGAAGCGGATCTGCTTATTATTGGGGGTACCTCGCTGACTGTTTATCCAGCAGCCAGCTTTATTCAATATTTCCGGGGAAATTATACGGTGCTGATGAATGCTTCAGCCACCGCGCATGATCGTCATGCCGATCTGATTATTACAGAGCCGATTGGACAGATTATGGAGCAGATTCGCCAGCGGCGGTATTCCAGATAAAAGAATATCGATAGAGATTGTTGCAGTGGAAGCGAGACTATTGCATGGTATAAAGTCTGCTGCTATCAATACGGCAAACAATAGCTATACATCAACAGCTGCAAATTCATTTGCATAATGATAACGCTTCCGTTATGATTTGTGTGGAAATGGGCATTGATTTTATTTACCAGAAGGGTTGGGATCATTGTGGTCTATGTAGCTTCAGAACAACGCTATGACAATATGAAGTATAACCGTACCGGACGCTCGGGCTTAAAGCTACCAGCGATTTCACTCGGTTTATGGCATAATTTTGGCGGTGTACATACGCTTGAAAATTCTCGTGATATGCTAACACGCGCTTTCGATCTTGGCATTACACATTTCGATCTGGCGAATAACTATGGCCCACCAGCAGGCTCGGCTGAGGAGACATTTGGACAAGTGCTGCGTCAGGATATGGCTCCTTATCGCGATGAGATGGTCATCTCTACGAAAGCTGGTTATTATATGTGGCCAGGCCCGTATGGTGAATGGGGCTCCCGCAAATATCTCGTATCCAGCCTTGATCAAAGTCTGAAGCGTATGGGTCTGGATTATGTGGACATTTTCTATTCTCACCGCTTCGATCCAGATACACCGCTGGAGGAAACGATGATGGCGCTGGATCATATCGTGCGCTCCGGTAAAGCGCTATATGTGGGTATTTCTAGCTATTCTGCTGAACAGACACGCGAAGCGGCTCGTATTCTAAAAGAGCTCGGCACGCCGCTGACGATTCACCAGCCGCGTTATTCGATGTTGGATCGCTGGATTGAAAACGGCTTGCAGGATGAGCTGGACGTAGTTGGCGCAGGCAGTATCGCATTTTGCCCATTGGAGCAGGGCGTGCTGACAAGCAAATACTTGAATGGCGTACCCGAAGATTCCCGTGCTGCTAGCGGATCGCAATTTCTCGGTAAGGATCAGATCACACCGGAGACAGTACGTAAAGTGCGTGCACTGAATCAGGTCGCTGCTACTCGTGGTCAAAGTCTGGCGCAAATGGCGCTGGCATGGGTACTGCGTCATGGCAAAGTCACCTCTGCGCTTATCGGTGCCAGCCGTGTATCTCAGATCGAGGAAAATATCGCTGCACTGGATAATCTGGAATTCTCTGCGGAGGAATTGCAGCGCATTGAGACGATTTTGAAGTCAGCTCCAGAGCAAGCGTAACTAGCAGACAGGTAAATAATGAGTGCTAGCTGATTGATAAGAACAGGCTTGGCTAGCATTAAACATTCAACGTTCTAAATAAATACAGGCAGTCATGTTGAATGGCTGGTTTGATGCCTGTGGCATGTGCACATTCAGCAGAAATACATTCCGGGATGAAGCTTCAAGGGGAATACTCTGCTTCTATTCTAACGAATACCGTCGGTATCTATACACGCTTTAATAGCGATCCAATAGCCATAGTTGTAGTGCCGCCAGATCAGGCACACAGCAACTATGGCTATTTTGCATATAGATTGTATTTTTCGCTAAAAACAAAGACAATAAAAAGAAGTCAAAGCGTAAACGAGAAGGAGGAAACGGATATGTATACGATCAAAGATAAAGGCAAATTCCATACTTTGCCTGAGCTAGCATTATGGATCTATGAGGGACAGGTACAAAAGCTGCGGGAGGCATGGGCAGCAGGCAGGTATACCGAACTGAATCAACCATTGTCCTTAAGCAAAAACATCAAGCTTACTCCACTGCAACTTGCATTGATCATGGGGAAAAGCTCCATTGTGGAAGCCCTGCTGGAGCGAGAAGTTGAACTGAATGATCCGCAATATCCGGCTATGCTCACGGCTGTGCGTTATGCTAACGAAACCGATATACGCAAACTGTATGCAGCAGGAGCTAAGCTGGAATTAATGAGTCGTTTGAACAATAATGCTTATGATGAAGCCTATTACGGGAACAAAAAGAATATTCCGCTTCTGCATGAGCTTGGTCTGGATATTCGTCAGCATGCCGGGGCGATCCTGCGCAAAGCGGTGAGCCAGCATGATCTGCGAATGATCGAATATTTAGTAGAGCAAGGGGTAGACATTAACTATAATAAGCCGGACTCCATTTTCCCCTATCGCGCCACTCCATTAACGGTAGCGGTACGGAATGGCTACGATAAGATCGCACGCTACCTGATTGAACAGGGCGCTGATCTGACAATCTGTGAAGATAATGGAGATCGTGCGTATACGATTGCGGTTAGTGAGAAGCATACCGAACTGGCTGCTTATATCCAGAGTCTGGAGCCGCCAGCCTTTCATGATCGTAGTAATAAGCTGCATGCGTTACGAGCGTACAAGCTTCCAGCAGCGCTTGTAGAGAGACTTAGCGGTGATCCATTGACGTTAACGCTACCAGAAAATGAGCTGGGCATCGGTTACATTGAATTTTTCACGCTAACCGATACGATCGAAATGAGGCTCGGGCGTACACGTTTGTTACGTTTATCCGCTACAATAGACAACTATAGTGGGCTACACATCGTCTGGCATCCAGGCTCACGCAAGATCGGCTGCTATGATGAGGAGCATAAAGGGTATCATTCGCTGGCAAGCTGGAATGACTTTATCGCCCATCCATTAGCATCGCTTGACCGTGTATTTTAAGCTTACGTTCTGGCTATACTTGAGCAGAAGCCGTTCAGTTACTGGTAGGACTATCTCCTCTAGTTTTACTATCTAGCTTTACTGCCTAGCTTTACTATCGTGCGAACGATCGACTTTGCAACTAGCCCGGGCGCTGAATCGATGCTCGATACTGACTCGGTGACACACTATAAAAACGTCGAAACTGCTTGGAAAAGTACAGTGCATCCGTCAATCCTACCGAAGCAGCGATCTGCTGTGTGGATAGCTCTGGACGCTCACGCAGTAGCTGACGCGCTTTGTCGATACGTAGCTTGAGCAAATATGTTACTGGCGTCATCCCTGTTTCTTTTTTGAAAATGCGCGACATATACGCACGGTTATATCCGATGCTACTGCACATATCCTCGATGGAGACAGGATGGGCATACTGGCTCGACATGTAATGGATCATCTGCTTGACGGTTCGACGCGTAATTGATTCTGCACCCGGTAACGCCTCCTGCTGAGTCAATTGCTCGCTCGCCTCGGCCATAATTAGATGCAGATAACCGAGTGCGCCCAGATCGGAGCTATCCTTTTGTGTGTAAAAGGCTTGCAGCATCGCGCTCAGGTGATTGCCGATCTGGTTAGTAATATCAGTCTGCTGACTGGCGCGTGCTACAGGAGCATCTGCACAAAACCCTGTCTGACGTACTAGCTCGGCTGCCTGCTCACCAGCAAAAGCAACCCAGTGATAATGCCACGGCTGCTGCTGATCCGATACATAGCTAACCAGCTGCCCCGGATGAATGAGGAAGGAGTCTCCACTACTAAGCTTGTATGTGCGATTCTCTGTGATGAACTGTCCACGTCCTTCTGTTACATAATGATACAGATAGTAGTCATAGATTTTGGGACCGAGTCGGTGAGCTGGTGCTGTCTGGCTTTCGCCTGTGAACAGCACGTAGAGAGAGCCGGAATCATGAAAAACAGGATTCGGTGCGACCTGATAAAACTTGTCTTGCAGCATGGTAATCCCCTTTCCGCATATTTTACATAGACGCGTAGCTCTGTTCATATGCTCGTCATATAGACCTGTTATCATTATACAATTCCGAAGTCACATTTATCCATATAAACAGCACATCTGTTCATTACGCGAGGTAGCGGTTTCAGGCTATACTGATATCAGAAACAAGCACAGCTAGAGTGCAATCGATGAATTTGGATAGATAAGGTGGAATTGACTCATGAATCAGGAACAGATGAAACAGGCATTTACAGATAAATATGGTGCAGGTAGCGCGATCCGCGTATTCCATGCTCCAGGGCGCGTCAATCTGATCGGCGAGCATATTGATTACAATGGTGGCTACGTGCTGCCTGCCGCTTTAGAATTCGGTACAGCGCTGGCAGTTCGTGCCAATACGGACGGCATGATCCGACTCGCCTCGGTCAATTTTCCAGAGCTGGA
Organism: Paenibacillus hunanensis; assembly: GCF_014645615.1. Taxonomy (GTDB): domain Bacteria; phylum Bacillota; class Bacilli; order Paenibacillales; family Paenibacillaceae; genus Saccharibacillus; species Saccharibacillus hunanensis. The sequence continues at coordinate 81,281 of NZ_BMMB01000006.1, forward strand.
AGGTGAATTTGAAGTCGATTCCATCGGCAGTGACCACACTGGAGAATGGATGGATTATCCACTCGGCGTAATGACCGTATTGAAGCAAAAGGGCACGCTGCTCAGCAGTGGCTATGACCTGTTGTTCTTTGGTAACATCCCGAATGGCTCTGGTCTTTCCTCCTCGGCTTCTATCGAGGTAGTTACGGGCTATGCGATGCTGAGCATGGAGCAAGGTCACATTGATACTGTTGAGATCGCTGTTCTTTCCCAAAAAGCGGAAAATGAATTTGTCGGTGTCAATTGCGGAATTATGGATCAATTTGCAGTGGCTAACGGCTTGAAGGATCATGCGATTCTGCTTATGTGCGATACGCTTGAATACAAGCATGTGCCTTTTCGTACCGGACAATATCGCATCGTGATCGGTAACACGAACAAGCGTCGTGGTCTTGTAGATTCCAAGTACAATGAGCGTCGTTCCCAGTGTGAAGCCGCATTAAGCGCACTACAGCCACATGTCGAGAATCTGAATTATCTGGCACAATTAACACCTCAGCAGTTCGATCTGCTGCAAGTACAGATTGAAGATGCGATTGTACGTGATCGTGCTCGCCACGTTGTGGAGGAAAATGCACGTGTGCTGGCGTCTACACAGGCATTGCAGGAGGATGATCTACAGCGCTTCGGTGAACTTATGAATGCTTCACATGAATCGCTACGCGACCTGTACGAAGTGAGCTGCGAGGAGCTGGATGTGATGGTTGAGGAAGCACGCCGCATCTCCGGTACGATCGGCTCGCGTATGACAGGCGCAGGCTTTGGTGGCTGTACCGTATCACTCGTACATGAGGATTCGGTAGAGACATTCCTGCAAGAAGTGGGAGCTGCATATGAAGAACGGACTGGCTTGAAGGCAGATTTCTACGTCTGCTCGGCTGGAGATGGCGTTACAGAATGGAAGTAATGCGTCCTCTATAGAGCGGGATAGACTGGGTTACACATAGGAGCGCATCGGCTGGATTACCGATGTGAGGAGAGAACAGAGCGGATTACAGGTATACTGAATATACGGTATGCCTGAACATATACAGATACAATACAGAGAATGGTACAACGCGATTTCACACTACACATTGATCAGGAGGAATAAACAATGGCTATTTTGGTAACAGGTGGAGCAGGGTATATCGGATCACATACGGTAGCAGAGCTACTGGATCGTGGTGAAGAGGTTGTCGTTATTGATAACCTGCTGACAGGGCACCGTGAAGCTGTACTGGGCGGTACTTTTTATGAAGGCGATCTGCGCGATAAGGCGCTACTGGAACGTATTTTCACAGAAAATAAAATTACAGCGGTGATCCACTTTGCAGCAAGCTCGCTTGTAGGCGAGAGCATGCAGAACCCTGCCAAATATTATGATAACAACGTGTATGGAGCGATGTGTCTGCTTGAGGAAATGCACAAAGCTGGCGTGAAAAACATCGTATTCTCCTCCACAGCAGCAACCTATGGCGAACCGGACAAGGTACCAATTGAAGAAACGGATCGTACGGAGCCAGCTAACGTTTATGGCGAAACAAAGCTTGTGATGGAGCGCATGATGTCCTGGTTTGATAAAGCACACGGTATCCGTTATGTGGCTCTGCGCTATTTCAACGCAGCAGGCGCACATGCAAGCGGCAAAATCGGTGAAGATCATCGTCCAGAATCCCATCTGGTACCGCTCGTCTTGCAAACGGCACTTGGGCAGCGTGCTCATATCTCCGTCTTCGGTGATGACTATCCAACTGAGGATGGCACCTGCGTACGTGACTACATTCATGTTAGCGATCTGGCAGATGCTCACCTGAAAGCAGTAGAGTACCTTGCTGGTGGCGGCGAAAGCAGCGCCTTTAACCTCGGTAATGGTCAGGGCTTCTCGGTTAAACAGGTAATCGAAACTGCGAAAAAAGTAACCGGACGCGAAATTCCTACCGTATTCGAGCCACGTCGTAGCGGCGACCCGGCTGTACTGATCGCTTCCTCTGCAAAAGCACGCTCTGTACTGGGCTGGACACCAAAGCATGATAGTCTTGAAAATATTATCGCCAGCGCATGGCAATGGCACGAATCCAAACCACAAGGATATGGTAACCATGAATAATACAGAACGTACGAACGAACAAAATCAGACACTGCTAGCGATTGATGAACTTGTCAAATTCGCTTTTGATAAGCAGATGATCAAGGTTGCAGACCTCGATTATGCGCGCAATATGCTACTAAGCAAATTCCGCTTTGATGAGCCATACGACGCTAACGTACCGCTGCTGGCAAGTGTGGATCAGGGCGAGCCTGCTGATTCTCCGCAGCCGATGATCGATACCATTCTCGATTATGCGTACAGCATCGGCATGCTGCCAGAAAATACCGATACGTACCGTGACCTGATGGATGCTGAGATTATGGGTCTACTGATGGCGCGTCCATCCGAAGTGACCGCAGATTTCTTCGATACACTAGATCGGGAAGGTATCGAATCGGCAACCGATCAATTTTATCAGCTGTCGATCAATTCCAATTACATCCGTATGGATCGTATCGCGAAAAATGTATATTGGAAGCAACCAAGCAGCTACGGCGATCTGGAAATGACGATCAACCTATCCAAGCCAGAGAAAACGTCAGCTGAAATCGCGCAGGCAAAGCTGTTGCCACCGCCATCGTATCCGAAGTGTCTGTTATGCCGCGAAAATGTAGGCTATGCCGGTCGTATCAATCACCCAGCGCGTCAAAATCTTCGCGTGGTGCCACTTATGCTGAGTGGAGAAGCGTGGTTCCTGCAATATTCGCCGTATGTGTACTATAACGAGCACTGCATCGTGTTCCATCATGACCACGTGCCGATGCAGCTCACCAAGCAGACACTGCGTCGTTTACTTGATTTTGTTGGCGAATTCCCGCATTACTTCCTGGGCTCGAATGCCGATCTGCCTATCGTAGGTGGCTCGATCCTGACACATGATCATTTCCAGGGTGGACGTCATACCTTCCCGATTGAAAAAGCAGCGGTAGAGCAGACGTATCGTCACGAGACACGCGAAGATATTACGCTGGAGCTGGTCAATTGGCCAATGTCCGTAATTCGTCTGCGTGCCTTCAACGATACCTTACTGCTGGAAGCAGCTAACGATATCTACGAGGCATGGAAAGTGTATAGCGATGACGAAGTGGACATTCTAGCATCTACACCAGATGCAGACGGCAACCCGGTACGACACAATACCGTAACCCCAATCGTACGCCGTCGTGGTGAGCAATACGAGATGGATCTGGTATTGCGCAACAATCGTACCAATGAGCAGCACCCGGATGGCATTTTCCATCCACATCGTGAAATGCATCATATCAAGCGCGAAAATATCGGTCTGATCGAAGTCATGGGTCTAGCTATTCTGCCCGGTCGCTTAAAAGACGAGCTGGATCAGATCGGCTCGATTCTGACAGGCAATACCGCGCTGCTGGACGAGCTGCGCAGCACAGCCGACCACAAGCTAGCACATCATCTGGAATGGGCAGAGCAAATGGTCACCCAGTACGGTACAGAGCTGGAGCAAGAAGCGGCTACCCTGACCGTACAAGACGAAGTCGGCCGCAAATTCGCCGAAATTCTGGAACACGCTGGCGTCTATAAAAAAGACGAAACAGGCCGCGCCGCTTTCCAACGCTTCTTAGAAAGCACCGGTTACCAGCTCAACCCTAAATAAGCTCTATCCAAGCCATTCAACAAAGTAATATCATTAAACAAAGCCACCGAACACATTCAACCAATCAATCAAGCAACCAACGAACCAAACAACCAAACAGATGAACCAACCCACGCAACAAACACAAAAAGCCAAACTACGGTCCCCCAACATAACCGTAGCATGGCTTTTTGTGCTATTCACCTCCACTCCAATCATCAAATCACACCAACCCGATTTGAAATCTGAATATAAGTTTATTAAAATATAATTGCCTAAAATTATTTTATTGTAACCCAACCCATTCTCAAAATCATAATATATGTTGGTTCCAGGTGATAAGCATCTACAATAGCTACAGGTATAAGGATACGGACAAGATAGAAGTAATAAAGCAACTAATTTCACTACTTTTACTAATCTCTGTTCTTACTAGTCGCTTCCTACTGCTCTCTCCTTTTACCGCTGCATTTATTCATCTGCTCCACATCAATTACGAATGTTGCAAGCATCACGGAACGAAGGAAAGGAAATAAGGGAAAAGGACGGCTTACCGTGTTAGTGCTTTCCTAACACGAGGTCCAATGAAGAGTGATTTTTGCGAAAGCAAAATATCTTACCCTTTCCGAGGGGCGGGAATCTACATTCATTCCTAATTCAGTAGATTCCCGCGGCTCCACCCGAGTCCGTTCCCTTATTCCTTTCCGAAGTGGTATACGCACAATCACCTAATGATTCAAGCACACGCCCCGATAGATGCAGCCCCCCCAACACATTTTGATTTTGCCAGCTTACAGTATATAATTGTAAAGGGCTAAGAAACAGTAACTAACTTATCGCTCAAGGAGGCTTTTTCAAGATGAAATCTTTTGAATTCTATAACCCAACTCGCCTGATCTTTGGTAAAGGCCAATTGGAAACATTAAAACGTGAAGTACCTAAATACGGCAAAAACGTGCTGCTCGTATACGGCGGCGGAAGCATCAAGCGCTCCGGTCTGTATGATGAAGTGATTGCCAAGCTGAATGAAGCGGGCGCAACAGTAACCGAGCTGGCAGGCGTAGAGCCTAACCCTCGTCTGACCACTGTACACAAGGGTGTTGAGCTGTGCAAAACGAACCATATCGACCTCGTGCTTGCTGTAGGTGGCGGTAGTGTAATTGACTGCGCTAAAGCGATCATCGTCGGTGCAAAATATGATGGAGACGTATGGGAGATCATTGAGCGCAAAGCAGCTGCAACTGGCGCATTGCCACTAGGTGTAGTACTGACTATGGCAGCAACTGGCTCTGAAATGAACTCCGGTTCCGTTATTACCAACATGGACACACAGGAAAAATTGGGCTGGGGCAGCGCATACTCATTCCCATCGTTCTCCATTTTGGACCCAGAATTCACATATTCCCTGCCAAAAGACCAGACGGTATACGGCATCGTAGATATGATGTCTCACGTACTGGAAACTTATTTCCATCCAGAAGAAAATACACCGGTTCAGGACGGTTCCTGTGAGTCCGTGCTTCGCGCTGTCATCGAAGCCGCTCCAGGTCTGATCAATGATCTGGAAAACTTTGAGCTGCGTTCTACGATCATGTACTCCGGTACAATGGCGCTGAACGGCGTATTGAGCATGGGCGTAACGGGTGACTGGGCGACACACAATATCGAGCATGCGGTATCCGCTGTTTATGATATTCCGCACGGCGGCGGTCTGGCGATCCTGTTCCCGAACTGGATGCAATACAATCTGAAAGTAAATCCTGCACGTTTTGCGAAGCTGGCGGTAAACGTATTCCACGTTGACCCAGCAGGCAAATCCGATGAGCAGGTAGGCGAAGAAGGTATCCAGGCATTGCGCGATTTCTGGACATCGATCGGTGCGCCTAGCCGCCTGGCAGATTACGAAATCGACGATAGCCAGATCGACCTGATGGTTGAAAAAACACTCAAATTCGGCCCATCCTTCGGTAACTTTGCGAAGCTGAAAGCGGACGATGTACGCGAAATCTACCGTATGTCTCTGTAAGTTATCGATTCAATATGGATTGAATCGTAGTAGCTTTTGCAATAGAGCATGAGCCGTTGAACAGGCTTAACTTATGCAATGAAAACAATAAGATAGAATGAGAAGCGATCTGTCCTTTATTTCATATGGGGCAGATCGCTTTTTTGTGTCAGGTATTTTAAAAATAGGTTTATTTTCAACATCGAATCTTTTATTGAACTTTTCATGTAGAGCCGATACTGTATGCAGTACATCAGACGATAATAAAATTTTGCTTAGTAACTTTGCTTAGTAACCTGTTCTCATTTCAGCGAATTTTTCTCATTATAAAGCTAATTGTTCCTATAATGATTTACTTTCTATGGCAGGCAGATGCTCCTGCGTAGCTTCGCTAAACGTTATCATACTTTGTGAACCTCCAATCTTAAAATTCGTTCATCAATATAATGATTCATTTCTTGAAAAGTAACTCTCCTGATTACACAGATCCTAATCCTCTATTCCCCTCAATAATCGTCCTTATTTTATATAAATTTGGATAAATTTATATAAATATGAAACCAATATCCTTTGCATACGTAATTATAGGTATATCGCCATTTTCTATGTCTGTGGTCGATATGAAAAAGCGCTACTTGCTACTTATTCATTTCTCCACAGCGTTAGAAATCGAGAGAAAGGAGTACACCGTTATGGAAACGCTATATTGGACGTGTCTGATTATTGGAGCGGTCTATGCGTTGTTCAGTCTTGTCTTTGGTGACTGGCTAGGAGACGTGCTAGGTGGCTTGGAGCTACCAGGTGTAGATTTTCTCAAGCCGATTGTATTAGCCGGGACAGTGACGGTTTTTGGCGGGGCAGGCATCATTTTGGACAAATACACAACATTGTCCACATCGCTTGTGCTGGTCTTATCGCTTGCAGCGGGAATACTGGGTGCGTTGCTCGTATTTTTTGCTTATATCAAGCCGATGGAGCACAGCGAAGTATCGACAGGCTATTCAATCCGTGAGCTGGTTGGCAAAATTGGAGAAATCACCATTCCCGTTCCAGAGACTGGTTATGGCGAAGTGATGGTTCGTTTATCTGGAGGCAATGTCGTGCATATTGCTTCTAGCTTTGATCATTGCTCCATTGCTGTGGGTTCACGCGTGGTCATTATCGAGGAACAGGAAGGAATACTGGCAGTAGCAGAATTTGAAAAGCAGGATGTATTGTCCTCCTTATCCCATTCTTCGCTACGCTAATATGACCAGCAGATTGAAAGGTTGCAGTCACTACCGTAAGGAGGTAGCTGCGCCAATAGAACGGCTTTAACGTTACATTAGAAAGATGATATACATAGCCGTTCATAATCCCTGTCTGTCTTTGTCCCAACAAAGTAAGCGGTATGGCGATATCCGGCAGGTATGCCGAACTACAAATAAGCCAAAAGGGGAGAATGCGATGCCATTTGTAAATGAAGTTGTACTGATCGTAGCAGTCGTTGTTATTGTACTGGTGGTGCTCGGGATTACGTTCTGGGCGCGCTACAAAACGGTGAGCACAGATGAAGCAATGGTCGTTACCGGTTCATTTTTAGGAAGTAAAAACATTTCTGACGATGGTTCTGGACGCAAGATTAAGATTGTACGTGGTGGCGGTGCATTTATATGGCCGATCTTTCAAAAGGCAGAGTTCCTGTCCTTACTGTCGCACAAGCTCGATGTGACCACACCTGAGGTGTATACCGAGCAGGGTGTGCCTGTTATGGCAGACGGGGTAGCGATTATCAAAATCGGTAGCTCGGTTGAAGATGTAGCTACAGCTGCTGAGCAGTTTATGGGTAAACCGATCCAAGCGCTGCAAAGTGAAGCACAGGAAGTGCTGGAGGGTCATCTGCGTTCGATTATGGGCTCGATGACGGTAGAGGAAGTGTATCGTAATCGGGATCGTTTTGCACAGGAGGTACAGAGCGTCGCAGCGCGTGATCTCAAGAAAATGGGCTTACAAATTGTCTCCTTTACGATCAAGGATGTACGTGATAAGCATGGTTATCTGGAAGCGCTCGGTAAGCCGCGTATCGCAATGGTGAAGCGAGATGCCGAGATTGCCGAAGCGGAAGCGGTACGTGACTCTCGTATTCAAAAAGCACAGGCAGAGCAGGAAGGACAGAAGGCAGAGCTTCTACGCGATACGAATATCGCGGAGGCAGAGAAGGAAAAAGAACTCAAAATTGCTGCCTTCAAAAAAGACCAGGATACCGCTCGTGCCGAAGCGGATCAGGCTTACCATATTCAAGAAGCTAAAGCAAAGCAGATTATGATGGAAGAGCAAATGAAGATCGAGCTTGTTCGCAAAGAGCGTGAGATCGATCTGAAGGAACGCGAAATCACCGTAAGCGAGAAGCAGTACGACGCACAGGTGAAAAAGAAAGCCGAAGCGGATCGCTTTGCGGTCGAGCAAGCCGCCGAAGCCGAAAAGTCGCGTAAAATGCGTGAAGCTGAAGCACGCAAATATTCGATCGAAACCGAAGCAAAGGCATCTGCTGAGCAGCAGCGTCTTGCCGGTCTGGCGGTTGCCGAGGTCGAGCGTGCACAGGGTACAGCCGAAGCGGATGTGATCCGTCTGCGTGGTCTTGCCGAAGCCGAAGCGAAGCAAAAGCTGGCTGAAGCATTTGAAAATTACGGTCAGGCAGCAATTCTCGATATTATCTCCAAGATGCTCCCAGAGCTGGCAGGCAAAATCGCAAGCCCACTGAGCAGCATTGATAAGCTAACCGTTGTCGATACGGGGAAAGGTGAAGGCGGCGGTGCTGCACGAGTGAGCAGCTACGTGACCGAGCTGATGGCAACTGCTCCTGAAATGCTAAAAAGTGTCTCCGGTCTGGATCTGGAATCGATGATCAAAAATTTCACCGGACAACCAACCGAGCCGAGCACACCAGCTGCCAGTCGCAATAAAAGTAAAGTAGACGCTCGCCCGGCTACAGCAGTGGATGTGCTTGACGCTTTGACCATTGAGCCTGTTGCGGTGGTAACGCCATCCGAAGCTCCGCGCAGCGTGCAGCAGCCTGTAGCTCAGCAAGATACGATAGAAGAACGTGAAGAAAGTAAGGCTTAATGCTGGAAAAAGTCATGCACAATAAGAAATTGAAGCTTCAATCGATACACAACATGCATGCTTCCAATTCATACGTTACATGCATGAACTCGATGGGTTTAGTATAAGAAAGCCAAACGCAATCAGTAGCTGGATCGATATCGAATCTCTTCCCATATAAAATAGAGATGGCATTAGCTTTTGTTAAATAGATGAAATTGCAAAGCTTCACGTATCCTAAAAGGGCGGTAAAGTCGCATCAAAAAAGGCTTTGCCGCCTCTTTGCGTTGCCGCACTGCCGGGCGTTTCGTATTGACGTAGCAGTGATTTTTTGATAACTTATTCGGGATAAGGCGATAGTAAAAAGGGGTGCAACTGTGAGCAGCCTACAGGTAGCTAAAGTGCTGAATAATAACGTAATTATTGCAGATCATCCCCAGTATGAAGAAGTCGTGGTGATCGGTAAGGGAATCGGTTTTAACCGCAAGGCGAGCGATCAGATTCCGCTGGATGTCGTCGAGAAAATGTTTATTTTGACCAATCAACAGGAGCAGGAGCAGTATAAGCAGCTGGCGACACAGATTGACGAGCGAATCATCGAAGTGATCAATGAGATCATTCATTATATTAATAAAGAAAGCAAAACACCGCTGAATGAGCATATTCACATCGCATTAACCGATCATATTGCATTTGCGATCAAGCGTGCCGAGCAGGGGATGACCGTGCAAAATCCATTTCTGTATGAGACACGTGAAATGTATCCAGCAGAATATAGACTGGCTGAGCATGCGCTGGATATTATTAATAAGCGTCTGGGGATCAGTCTGGAAGAGGATGAGATCGGCTTTGTGGCTCTGCATATTTATAGTGCGCTGACAGATCAGCATATTACGGAGATCAAGTCGCATTCGCGGCTTATTGCCGATATGATCAAGGTGGTTGAGGATTCTTTGCATCTGAAAATTGCCGGAGACAGTCTGGACTATTCACGTCTGCTGACGCATCTCCGCTTTGCGATCGAGCGTATTCGGCGTGGAGAGAAGGTAGCAGCCACTCATCGACTGGAGGAAATGCTCAAGTCGGAATATCCGGAAGTGTATTCGCTCGCATGGAAGCTGACCAAGATGATGGAGAAGCGTCTACGTCGCCCGGTCTATGCGGCTGAGGTTAGTTATTTGACAATGCATTTACAGCGTTTCGTCGAAAAAAACGAATAGTTCTTGTAACTTTTTTAATGAAAAGGCTTGCAAGTTGGAAATGTCAATGTTATAATTCAGAACGTAATCAACAAATGAATAACGGATATAACGTGTTACTGATTCGATCAGGCATGAGTTTACAAAGTATCTGAAATGCAAGACTGCATATGCAAGGACAGGTCTATCCTGAATCCCAACATACAGCTTGAATTTACAGGTGCATTGTTTGCTCATGTCTTTTTTGCGTGGTCTCCTTTATTCGTGTTGTTGAGCGTCGCATACTATATTTTACTATCTAGAGGGGAAGTGGCTGTATTGTTTAAACGTCTGTTTGGCGTTTTGCAAAAAGTAGGTAGAGCACTGATGTTGCCAGTCGCAATTCTGCCTGCAGCAGGTTTGCTGCTCGGTATCGGTAATCTACTGGTTAATCCAGACTTTTTGCAGTATATACCTGCACTGAAAGCACCGTGGATTCAACTGGTTTCCAGTATTATGATGAACTCCGGTCAAATTGTATTTGATAACCTATCCTTACTGTTTGCTGTCGGGGTTGCTGTTGGTTTAGCAGGAGGAGAAGGTGTTGCTGGTCTTGCAGCAATTATCGGTTATCTTGTTATGAACGTAACAATGGGTACTGCTAAAGGCATCACTTCTGAAATGGTAGGTAAAGGTGATTATTCCGTTGCGTCTGTACTGGGTATCCCAACACTACAAACTGGTGTATTTGGTGGTATTATCGTCGGCGTTTTAGCGGCATCTATGTATAAGAGATTTTTCAAAATCGAGTTGCCTTCGTACTTGGGTTTCTTCGCTGGTAAACGTTTTGTGCCTATCATGACGGCATTGACATCCTTACTTCTAGGTGTGGTTATGATTTTTGTATGGCCACCGATTCAAGGTTTACTGAATAATATTTCTCACAACATGGTAGATTCTAATCCGACTTTGTCGGCATTTATTTTCGGTGTTATCGAACGTTCTCTTATTCCATTCGGTCTGCACCATATCTTTTATTCTCCATTCTGGTTCGAGTTTGGTCAGTATACAGACAAAGCAGGTCAGATTATTCATGGGGATCAAAAAATCTTCTTTGCACAGCTACGTGATGGCGTTCAGTTTACAGCTGGTACATTCATGACTGGTAAGTTCCCGTTCATGATGTTCGGTTTACCTGCTGCGGCACTCGCGATTTATCACGAAGCAAAACCTGAAAACAAAAAAGTAGTTGCTGGTATCATGGCTTCTGCGGCACTGACATCGTTCCTGACAGGTATTACAGAGCCACTGGAATTCTCGTTCCTGTTCGTAGCTCCAGTTCTGTTCGGTATTCACGCTATCTTTGCAGGTCTGTCCTTCATGACTATGCAATTGCTGGGCGTTAAAATTGGTATGACATTCTCTGGTGGTCTGATTGACTTTATTCTGTTTGGCGTATTGCCAAACCGCACAGCATGGTGGGATGTCATCATTGTTGGTTTGATTCTGGCTGTTATTTACTACTTCGGTTTCCGCTTTGCGATCCGTACTTTCAAACTGAAAACACCAGGGCGCGAAGATGCAGTTGCTGCAACGGATACTAATGGCGGCGGTTCCGCTTCTCAAGATGAGCTGCCAGGTAAAATTCTGGACGCATTCGGCGGTCAGCAAAACATTTCCAGTCTGGATGCTTGTATTACGCGTCTGCGTATTCAAGTAAAAGAACCAAAAGAAGTAGATAAAGCACAATTGAAAGCACTGGGCGCTTCCGGTGTACTGGAAGTGGGTAATAATATCCAGGCGATCTTCGGAACACGTTCCGATACAATCAAATCGCAGATGCAGGATATCATTGCAGGACGTACACCACGACCTACACCTCCAAGTGTGGACAATGAGCCTGTGAAGGCGACTGCTGAGGGACAGGTAAACTTACTGGCAGAAGAAATGATCGTAGCTCCAGCTGAAGGCGAGCTGCTGAACATTTCCGAAGTTCCAGACCCTGTATTCTCGCAAAAGATGACAGGTGACGGCTTCGCCATCCTGCCATCGAACGGTACGATCGCTTCTCCAGTTAACGGTAAAGTATTCAACGTATTCCCAAGTAAGCATGCGATCGGCATTATGTCTGAAGCAGGCAAAGAAATCCTGGTACACGTTGGTGTGAATACCGTTAAGCTGAAAGGACAGGGCTTCAACGTACTCGTTGCCGAAGGTGACGATGTTATGGCTGGACAGCCAATCCTTGAAGTGGATCTGGAGTATGTAAAAGCAAATGCTCCATCGATCATCACACCGATCATCTTCTCCAACCTGCCAGAAGGCGCAGCGGTAACGCTGAAAAAATCCGGCACTGTAAAAGCTGGAGAAGGCGACATTATCTCCATTAAGTAATGATCGATATCGAATCAGGCAACAGAGCCTGACACCGTTCTTTGAGCGGTGCACAACAGAGCAATCGATCCTATTTTACAAATGCATAATGACATCATTGTTAGCCTTCTCGGTTGATATGACCGACATCAGGCAATTCCCGCAAACTATAGGCGACCCTTTACCGGGTTCGTCTATAGTTTGCTATCATTATGGAATGAAAGCATTTTGCGGTGAATGTGAGTATTTATCTGATTCGTTCATGAATTTGCCTAAAAATTACCGTAAAATGTTGGGTATTGCTGAAAAAAGTCGATTTTTTTTCTGACAGAAGGTGCATCCGGCGTTATTATGCTGTACAATGGAATGGATGGCTTGATGATTTACATCTATCTAACAAAACCCCAAATTATAAGAAAGCGAGTGACTCTATAATGGAAAAAACATTCAAAATCGTTGACGAAGATGGTATCCACGCACGCCCAGCAACAGCTCTTGTAACTGCTGCTAACAAATTTGCTTCTACTGAATCTTTTGCTGAAGCTAAAGGTAAAAAAGTAACACTGAAATCCATCCTGGGCGTTCTGTCCCTTGGTCTGGAGCAAGGTGACACTATCGTTCTGTCCACTACTGGTGCTGAAGAAGCAGCTGCTCTGCAAGCTCTGACAGACGTAATGGTGAAAGAAGGGCTAGGCGAAATCAATGGCTAATATTTTGGGAATCGCGGCGTCTTCGGGCATCGCTATTGCCAAAGCATTCCGTCTGGAGCACCCTGAATACGAAATCAGTAAGCGCTCCGTAAGCGACGCCGATGCAGAATTGGCTAAACTGCAAGCTGCTTTGGAAACTTCCAAAGGTGAGCTTGAAGCGATCAAAGAACGTACGTTGCAAGAAATGGGGGAAAAGAAGGCTGAGATTTTCCAATCTCACCTACTGATCCTGAGCGATCCTGAGCTGATTGATCCGGTCAAAGACAAGATCACCAGCGAAATGATCAATGCTGAATATGCACTTAACGAAATCGCTTCGCAATTCGTAGCGATGTTTGAAAATATGAAGAGTGCTTACCTTCAAGAGCGTGCGGCTGACATGCGTGACGTTACAAAACGCGTGATCAACCATCTGATGGGTGTTAACTTCCAGAGCCCAGCAGAAATTCGTGAAGAAGTGGTCATCATTGCAGAAGACCTGACTCCTTCCGATACAGCACAGCTTGATCGTAACTACGTAAAAGGCTTCACGACTAACATTGGTGGTCGTACTTCCCACTCCGCAATCATGGCACGCTCCCTGGAGATTCCAGCGGTTGTTGGTACGAAGGAAGTTATGGAAGTCGTACAAAACGGTGATGTCGTTATCGTTGACGGTCTCGAAGGTAACGTTATCGTGAACCCGGACGATGCTACACTGGCTGATTACCGTGCAAAACGTGAAGCATACGAGGCTCAAGTAGCAGAATGGCGCAAGCTGCGCGACGAAGCTACCGTGTCCAAAGATGGCGTTCACGTAGAGCTGGCAGCTAACATTGGTACACCAAACGATGTTGCTGGCGTTATCGATAACGGCGGCGAAGCAGTAGGTCTGTACCGTACCGAGTTCCTGTACATGGGTCGTGACGAATTGCCATCGGAAGATGTACAATTCAACGCGTACAAAACGGTACTGGAGCGTATGGAAGGCAAGCCAGTTGTGGTTCGTACACTCGATATCGGTGGCGACAAAGAACTGCCTTACCTGACATTGCCAAAAGAAATGAACCCGTTCCTGGGCTTCCGTGCAATTCGTCTCTGTCTGGATCGTCAGGACATTTTCCGCACTCAACTGCGTGCGCTGCTGAGAGCAAGCGTATTCGGCGAACTGCGTATCATGTTCCCAATGATTGCGACACTGGGCGAATTCCGTCAAGCGAAAGCGGTTCTGCTGGAAGAGAAAGACAAGCTGGTATCCGAGGGTGTTGCGGTATCCGACAACATTCAGCTCGGTATCATGGTTGAAATTCCTTCGACAGCGGTACTAGCTGACCAGTTTGCCAAAGAAGTGGACTTCTTCAGTATCGGTACTAACGATCTGATTCAGTACACAATGGCAGCTGACCGTATGAACGAGCGTGTTTCCTATCTGTATCAACCATATAACCCGTCCATTCTGCGTCTGGTTAAAATGGTTATCGATGCAGCACACAAAGAAGGCAAATGGGCTGGTATGTGTGGCGAGATGGCAGGGGATGCAACAGCAATTCCACTGCTGCTCGGTCTGGGACTCGATGAGTTCAGCATGAGCGCAAGCTCGATCCTGCCTGCACGCAGCCAGATCGCGAAGCTGTCCAAAGCTGAAATGCAAGAGCTTGCTACCAAAGCACTCGATATGCAAACAGCAGAAGAAGTGGTTGAGCTGGTTAACGCGATTCAGGCGTAATACGAACGTGTTATTTGCTTTATCGCAATAGCTAATGGAGTGTATTGCCTGCAATTTTGAGGCGCGCTCTATTGAATCGTTTTCCAACAATCCCATTAAGCTGATTTCCTGAATGTTTCGGGGAATCAGCTTTTTTTATTTAAAATGCTGGGCGGAGCATTGGAGAGCGCTCCGTAAAAGGATTGTCCAACGGCCTCCGGTTAAGCCTGCAAATGTTGTGATTGGAGATGGTGAATTTGCAGGCTTAAAGGTCGGCCTTTTGGACAATTCCTTTTCCTCCGCTTGGTGCGTGTATATTCTGTTTTTGCACATAGGAAAGCATTTTTAAAAGAGTGTGATAGAGGCATTGACGGATAAGAGAAAAATAAAAGGTTAGAGTAATTTTTCTATAATGGATCTGTAGATAGAAGATCGAAGGAGTGTTTTTATTTTATGATAATCTTTAGCGTTAAAATATATAACTAGAGATTGGATACTTCTCATTATAGAAAGTGGGTAGAGTACAATGGAAGCTTTTACAATTAGAACTGTACAGATCGAAGATGCTGAACAGATTTACGTGTTAAATCAGGAATTTAATCCGAAGTTTTATCAATTTACAGCAGAGCAGGTACAGCAACGAATTCGTTCTTTGCTGATTAATGAACGAGACATTGTACTTATTGCAGAAAAGAATCAGCAAGTTATAGGATTTATTCATGGTAGCTTGTATGAATTATTGTTTTCAGAGCTGATGGTGCATGTGGTATGTCTTATTGTTAGCGAATCTAATCGACAGCAGGGAGTTGGCAGCCAATTATTAGCTGAGCTTGAACAATGGGCAACACAGCAAGGAGCTAAAGCAATGAAACTATTATCCCATCCAAGTCGTACCAATGCTCATCGACTGTATGAAAAGCGAGGCTACACGTATACAAAAGATCAAAAGAATTTCGTAAAGCAACTACTTTAAAAAAAGTCTCATCCAATACCATGTATAATAACTAGGTTCGTGTATGAATGATTAGGTATCCAGCACAATAAGATAATTAGAGTTAAGGAATGTAGAGAGAAGGCTGGGAATTTACAGCTTATTCTCAATCAGTAGATTTCTGAACTTCATTTCAGGATGTTCCCTTCTTCCTTCCGATATTCGTTTGTTCTAACCAGACATTCTTATCAAAGGCTTACAGGCTCGAAAATTAAAAAGGCTCCCAGAAGTATGCAATGTGCATATCTCTGGGAGCTTTTCTTTATAAGGTTTGTAATCAGATTCTAAATCATCAATTAGCTACAAGCGCAATTCAACACCGGCTTACGTGCAGCAGTCGCTTCATCCAAACGACTCACATACGTCGTATACGGTGCATTCAGTACCAGCTCTGGATTTTCCTTCGCTTCGTTGGCAATCTGGATCATCGTATCGATAAAGCCATCGAGTGTTTCTTTGCTCTCGGTTTCGGTTGGCTCGATCATGATACATTCTTCCACGTTCAGTGGGAAGTATACGGTTGGTGGGTGGTAACCAAAATCAAGCAATCGTTTGGCAACATCCAGTGTGCGTACGCCGTATTGCTTTAAGCCTTTGCCAGACATAACGAATTCGTGCTTGCACACATTGTCGTACGGCATGACATAATGATCCTTCAGGCGGTGCATCATATAATTGGCGTTCAGTACCGCACATTCGGATACGCGGCGCAGACCTTCTGGGCCGTAGCTGCGGATATACGTATAGGCACGAACGAGAATGCCGAAGTTACCATAGTAAGCTTTGACACGACCGATCGAATCCGGTGAACCAGAACGAAGGGTATAGGTGCCGTCTTCTTGCTTTTCTACAACGGGCTCAGGCAGGAATGGCAGCAGCTTACTTTTCACACCGACTGGGCCAGCACCTGGGCCACCGCCGCCGTGTGGGGTACTCATCGTTTTATGCAGATTCAAGTGAACAACGTCGAAGCCCATGTCGCCTGGGCGAGCAATGCCCATGATCGCATTAGAGTTGGCACCATCATAATAAAGCAGACCGCCTGCTTCGTGTACAACTGCGGCAATCTCAGTAATTTGTTCCTCGAACAAGCCGAGTGTGTTCGGATTGGTCAGCATCAGTGCTGCCGTATCCGGGCCGACCGCAGCACGCAGTGCATCCAGATCAACCAGTCCGCGTTCATTGGAAGGAATCGTTACCGTTTGGAAACCGGCTACGGTTGCACTCGCCGGGTTTGTGCCGTGCGAGGAATCCGGTACGATGACCTTTGTACGATGCTCGCCGCGTTTTTCATGGTAGGCACGGATCATCATAAGACCTGTCCACTCGCCGTGTGCACCAGCAGCAGGTTGCAGGGTAACAGCATCCATACCAGTTAGCACAGCCAGATCGTTTTGTAATGTATGCAGCAGCTCCAGCGCACCTTGAATGCTTTGCTCTGGCTGGTACGGATGGATTTTGGCAAATCCAGCGTAGCGAGCTACGTCTTCATTTACTTTTGGATTATATTTCATCGTACAGGAGCCGAGGGGATAGAAGCCATTGTCGACCCCGAAGTTCATACGGGACAGCTCGGTATAGTGACGGATCACATCCACCTCATAAACTTCCGGCAATGCCGCCGCTTCGCTACGCAGCATATCCTGCGGAATCAGGCTGCTCAGATCGGCTTCGGGTACATCACATTCCGGTAAGGAGTAACCGACACGACCAGGCTGACTCAGCTCGAAAATTAATGCCTTTTCCTTTGCGACCATAGCTTGTTGCAATGGATTCGTGTCGACAGCTTGCGTTTCGCTTGCAGTTAACGTTTCGTTTGTCATAGCGATGCCTCCAATTCGATTGCCAGTTGATCGATTTCCGCTTTGGTGCGTTTTTCGGTTACAGCGAACAGCATATGACCGGACAATTCTGGATACGATAGACCGAGATCATAACCACCGATGATGCCTTTTTCGAGCAGCTTGCTATTAACTGCTGCTGCGGAAGTACCCTCCGGCAGACGAACGACAAATTCATTGAAGAATGGAGCGGCAAATGCCAGTGTGCAGCCTTTGACAGCACCGATCGTGGTAGCAGCGTAATGTGCTTTTTGCACGTTCAATCCAGCGACATCAGCCATGCCCTGCTTGCCCATAACGGACAGGTAGACGGAAGCTGACAGTGCCAGCAATGCCTGATTGGAGCAAATATTCGATGTGGCTTTATCACGGCGGATATGCTGCTCACGGGTTTGCAAAGTCAGCACGAAGCCGCGTTTACCGTTACGGTCTGTCGTTTGACCGACGATACGACCTGGCATACGGCGCATCTGTGCTTGAGAAACGGCGAAGAATCCGCACGTTGGACCGCCGAGCGACATGGAGATACCGAGCGGCTGTGCATCACCGACTACGATATCGGCTCCGAGCTTGCCTGGCGCTTCCAGCAGACCAAGCGAGATCGGATTCGTGCTCACAACGAGCAGTGCGCCATGCTCATGCGCCAGATCGGCAGCGGCACGGATGCCTTCAATGCCGCCGAAGAAGTTAGGCGATTGAACAAGCACGGCTGCTGTATCGTTATCCAGCACTTCGGCAAGTGCGCTAATATCGGTCACGCCATCACCATAAGCAACCTCAACGACATCCAGATTCAAGCCGCGTGCATAGCTGCGTACCACTGCGCGCGATTCCGGGTGAATGGTAGAGAAAGCGACGATCTTGCTACGACGAGTAGCCGATGCCGCAAGGGAGGCAGCTTCAGCAAGTGCGGTTGCCCCATCGTACATACTCGCATTAGCAACCGCCATGCCTGTTAATTCACAAATATACGATTGAAACTCGAAAATCGCCTGTAGCTCGCCCTGGCTAATTTCCGGCTGGTACGGTGTATAGGCTGTATAAAATTCGGAGCGTGAGATCACATGATTAATAACGGAAGGTACATGGTGATCGTAGATGCCTGCACCGAGAAAGCTTGTATAGCGATCGGTATCTGCATTACCTCCAGCAAGAGTAGCTAGATGGCGAGTCAGTGCATATTCGTCCAGCATGCCAGACATCGGCATCGTTCCCTCGTAACGAACGGAAGCAGGGATGTCCTTGAACAATTCCTCAACAGAGGAAGCACCGATGACAGCCAGCATGTCGGCTTCATTTTGTGGGGTCATCGGAATGTAGCGATGGGATTTCATAAATTATGCTCCTTTCGGTAGCGTGCTACCGGAATATTATCAATCGAATCGTTCCTAGCCATATATTTTGATTGACGATAAATCTATACAACAGTGAATGTACATATATGCAACAATCGATTAAATAAGATGAAAAGCTTACGATTTTACCGGCTGACGTTTGTAAAATGGAGCTTTCACGACTTCAGCCTTCAACTGCTTGCCTCGAATTTCAACTTCCAGCGGTGTACCCAGCTCAGCGCTGCTTGCCTCGATCAAAGCGAGACCAAGATTACGCTTCAATGTTGGCGACTGTGTCCCTGTCGTTACCTCACCAATCTGACGACCCTCGCGGAATACCGGATAGTGGGAGCGTGGAATACCGCGATCCAGCAGCTCAATACCGACCAGCTTGCGTGGAACGCCATTTTGCTTTTGCTCTGCGAGAATATCACGCCCGACGAAGTCACCTTTATCCAGCTTGACGAAAAAGCCAAGCCCTGCTTCCAGCGGCGTAATATCAGCAGATAGCTCCTGACCATACAGCGGCAGCTTCGCTTCAAAGCGGAGCGTATCCCGTGCACCCAGACCGCAGGCGATCAGACCATCATCTTCACCTGCTGCCAGCAGACCTTTCCAGATTGCTCCAGCCTGCTCTGCGGGACAATAGATTTCAAAGCCATCCTCGCCAGTATAGCCTGTACGGGAGATGATCACGTCCGCACCGTATAGCTTCACATCCGTAACAAATGTAAAGCTGGATAGCTCAGTCAATGCATCCGTGCCTGCTGCCTTACTCATAATCGATGCAGCCAGTGGACCTTGCAGCGCGATCAGTGCCGTTTGCTCAGAGATATTATTGAGTAGTACATCATCTGGCAGATGCTGCTTGAGCCAGTCAATGTCTTTATCAATGTTGGAGGCGTTCAGAACGAGCATGTACAGATTCTCGTGAATGCGATAGACGAGCAGATCGTCCACGACACCGCCATTCGGATAGCACATCAAGGTGTACTGGGCTTGCCCATCCTGTAGACGAGTCACATCGTTCGTCAGCATCTTTTGCAAAAAGGCTTCGGTGCCTTTGCCACTGAACATGACTTCGCCCATATGGGATACATCAAACAATCCAGCACGTTCGCGCACAGCTTCATGTTCTTTTTGAATGCCATAAAATTGTACTGGCAAATCCCAGCCTCCAAAATCGATACAGCGTGGGTTACCTGTTTCGGCGTATAGCGGATAAAGCGGTGTTCTTTTCAGCTCTGTTGTCATTTTGGCTCACCTCTAATTCATAATATGAACGGTCAAGCGATCTACAGACTGGGTTACTATGCCGCCCAGCCTAAGATTATCATCAGGAGCAGGGCTTATTTATTTTGCGATAGCATCTTCTCAATGTGAGGACGAAGGAGCATTGATCCTTACCAAAGAGCAATCGTTCTGCAACAGAACACAAAAAACAGGGAGGACAGGGAAGAAACGGGTACCTGACCCGCTCATTCCTTGTCCTCCCTGTCCTTGATACCTGAGAGTTACCTTGCTGCCTGTCAGCATATCGCTGATGGAGCCGAAATGAACATTTCAGCCAGAACAAGCAAGTTTCCCCTTTGGTGATCCGCTGCGTAGATGCTCTACGCCGGATGCTCTCCAGAGCCGCGTCCCGTACAGGTCCCTTTTACCTGAGAGATTCACCGTTTCCGGCTTACTCCTTCGGCGCTGCCATCCAGTGGTCAGTCTCTCCCTGTACATTCATCCGCTTCCATATGATGTTATGTATTTCCGAACATTAAATCACTAAACGATCAAAAATGTATGTTTATTATATTAATACTTGATTGAGTAAACGATGTCAAGCCTCTTGACAGCGCAAACTCGCTTACTATACTCTTGTGGCATTAGGATACTAACATGACAAGAATCGGAGGAGCATAAACGATGAGCGAGATTAAGGATCAATTGCTGTACAGTAAAGAGCACGAGTGGGTGGAGCGCATTAGTGAGGATACTGTACGTATCGGTATTACCGATTTTGCTCAGCATCAGCTGGGAGATATCGTGTTTGTAGAGCTGCCTGAAGATGGACGTGCTGTAAGTGAGGACGAAGAAGTAGGCACAATCGAATCGGTTAAAACGGTTTCTCAATTGTTTTGCCCGGTAGCCGGAACGGTAAGCAAGCTCAATCCTGATCTCGAAACCGAACCAGAGCTCGTCAACTCCGACCCATACGGCCGCGGCTGGATGATCGAACTCAAAGTAGACGGCGACCTGGACACAGCCCTGTCCACATTGCTTGATGCGGCTGCTTATGCGGAGCACGCACAGGATTAATCTGTTAGCTCCAGCACCATATCATTGCCCGGCATGATCGAATTATCGAAATACTTAAAAACGTAATATTGGAAGTATTTAACTTACCCTCCTCGAGCGCCTGGCGTTCGGGGATTTTGCTATGGAGAACTATAAAAGCTAGCTTTAAAAGAAAGTAGGATAGGGATAAAAAGACTGTATCAATCAAAAGATAAGATCAACTCCAAGATGAAACCCATTCAAAGAACATACACATCGAAGCGACCCAACGTCAAAAGGAGCAACCTTTACAATACAAGACATGGAACAGTTGATAAAAGTTGATATAGAGGAAGTGAATGAAAAGTAGATACGGTGCAACAAACAACGAGAGAAATCGATATATTGAAGCCATACTTCAATAGTAAGCTTAAAGCGCTTTCCTGCTCCCAGTATATCATACTACCTCGTAATAATGCGCGATCCGATGCGTATGAAATGAATCCTATTTTCTAAAAATGTATCCTAATTAACCTCAGACCATTTCATGCGTAGATTCCCCAATATACGTTTACAATTCTAGTAAAGTCTCTGCTAAAGCCGAACGAAGTATTCAATGAGAGTCTTTATTAACATCTCAGAAAAAGTATCGCTAAAAAAGTATTACCAAAAAATTTGCCACAAAAAATAATTATAAATCAACGAATATATGAACTTCTTCCTTACTGAAGTCATATCCATCTATACCAGCATAATCTACAGCCACAATGAAAGGAGACACCCACATTGAACACCCAACGCATACTTATCACAGGCGCCAACTCCGGCATGGGACTTGCCTCCAGCATTGCGCTTGCCAAGCAAGGACACGAAGTGATCATGGCATGCCGCAACGAGGAACGCGGACAGCAAGCATTACAGCAGGCTCGTGAGCAAAGCGGCTCTGATCGACTAAAGCTTATGCAATGTGATCTCGGTTCCCTTGACGGCATCCATCAGTTTGCCGAGCAATTTTATCAAAACTATGATCGACTCGATGTGTTATTGAACAATGCTGGTGTGGTCAACCTGAAGCGTAAGGAGACAAAGGATGGCTTTGAGATGTCATTAGGTGTCAATCATCTTGGACACTTTTTACTCACCCGTCTGCTGCTGGATGCGGTTCGACAGTCGCCATCTGGACGTATCGTCACCGTTGCCTCTGGCGCGTATAAAATTGGCAAAATTCACTGGGACGATCCGAATCTGGAGCATGGCTACACGGTTATCAAGGCCTATGCTCAGTCCAAGCTAGCGAATCTGTATTTTAACCAGATTCTAGCGGAGCAGCTTCAAGGCACGAATATAACGGCTAATTGTCTGCACCCTGGCGCAGTAGCGACAAGCATCGGTGTCGATCGAGACACGGGCTTTGGTAAACGATTGCTAGCAGCGCTGGCGCATACGCCCTTTTTTCAAACACCTGAGCAGGGCGCAGAAACCGCGATATTTCTTGCAACCGATCCATCTGTAGAAGGACAATCCGGGCACTACTATTATCGTAAAAAAGTGCATTCTCTACATTCACGAGCGATGAACCGTGAGGAGGCGCTGCGGCTATGGGAATGGAGTGAGCAGCAAACGGGAATCGAATCCTCCCTTCATGTATAAACGGATTGAAGGTGAAGGAGCGGCCTGTTTAGCAGGAAGCGACATGTTTTGCATGATTGAAATAGGATTCTGGCAATGGCTGTGATAGACTGGAGAAAGCGGGCAACTACACGAATAAGGCGTTGTACCGATCGGTCTGATCATTTGTGAGATCGCCTTTTTCTAGTGTCATCCTGACATTTGTACAGGCTGCTCATATGGGATCGCATAGATCGCAAATAGATTTAGAAACAGAAAGGAACGGAAACAATGAACAATAATTATCCGCCAAATCCGAATGGTCAGGAGCAGCCACCTCAGCCACCATTTGGTCAACCACAACCACCACAGGGGCGTCCGCCACTCGTTGGGCTTGGAGGCTGGTTGGTCGTGTTTCAGATTTACATGTATTGGAGCCTACTCGTCGCTCTCCTTGCGATTCCAACCTACATATTCATGATGTTCCTGGTTGCCAATCCAGACGTCTTTCCAGCGGAAGTGAGAGGGGATATTGATCGGGTATTGGCGCTATACAATGGGAATCTACAGGCTCTTTCCGTATATGAAATGATCGTAGCGGTTATTCAGATTGTGCTGCTGGTAATCATGCTCGTGCAGTTGTACACGCGCAAGCGTTCTTTCCCACGTACAGCGCGTGCATATTTACTAATTAATCTGGCGTTGACTGTCATTGCCTTTTTCATTGTCCCACCAACCTCAGGTATGGTTACAGGCATGATCATATCGGCAATTATGACGCTACTATGGAACCTGTATTTTTCTCGCTCCGTACGAATCAAAAATACATTCGTTCGCTAAACGCATCGATTTTACGCACGGTAAGGCTACAGGAAGCAGATAGACAGCTTTCTCTATAGCTATTACAATAAGTAGAAAAATCTATGCTGTATGTGGGGGAATGGACGATGCAAGAAACCGAAAAGTACGAAATTCAGATTGCTCGTCAGCAGGATCTGGACGAGATTGTCAGCATTTATAATTCATCGATTCCCGGTAGACTCGCTACCGCGGATACTGAGCCCGTAACCGTAGCAAGTCGCCAGACCTGGTTTGACGAGCATGATCCAGCCCGTCGACCATTATGGGTACTCTGGCAAGGTGATCGCATCGCTGGCTGGGCAAGCTTGCAAACCTTTTACGGTCGTCCGGCATACAATGGTACCGTTGAGCTGAGCGTGTACGTGCATCCCGACTTTCAGGGTAAAGGAATCGGCAGCAAGCTCGTAAGCTATGCTATTGAGCAAGCACCTGCACTTCATATTCATACCCTGCTCGGCTTTGTATTTGCTCATAATGATCCAAGCCGTACGCTGTTAAGTAAGTTTGGCTTTGAGGAGTGGGGACATCTGCCACGGGTTGCTGTACTTGATGGTGTTGAACGCCATCTGGCTATTCTCGGTAAACGCATTGGTGAATAATCCAATCTGAACGATGATCGTTCGCTTGCTCGTTATTTTTGCATGATGATATACATAAAAACCTGTCCTTACACGACCTTACCTCCTATACAGGTGGCTCGGTTGAGTAAAGACAGGTTTTTTAGTGTGGTGGTTGGCGGGTGAGGATAGCAGAATGAATTGGCAACTGTACAGCATACCGATGAAGTCTAATTTCTTTGTTACTCGATCAGTGAATGGACTTCGATATGCTTTATGCAAATGCCAGAGCACATCGTTTATTTATACAAGACGTGACAGGCAACAATTTGAATCCGGGTAGTGGTATATAAGGGACTACGTATATTGCTTTAAGGCTAAGAATTAGATGTACAGATTAAGTAAAGTGTAACAGCTGCAATGAGGATTGCGATCTAGCTATAGGCACAGGTAGTTAGCTACGTATGCCCTCAATACGAGCGAGCATTTCGTCACCTTCATGCTGACGATCGCGCCGCATATCCTTGAATAGGAGCACCATGTCTTCTAGCTGTAGACAGCCTGCCAGTAAAATAATAGGCGTGAATACGATCCATTTGACGATCTTGATTACAGTGGTTTTCATTGATATCGTCTCCTTATTACTGCTTCGTGTAGTTTAAGCTTCATGACATATTCACCCGCCGATTATGTCATTTTATCAATATACGTAGCCGGATAAACATGCGTTTCAAGTAAAATAGGAGAAGTTAATAAAGAAGGTAGTAAGGTTGCTGAAATGGTAGACAGGCGTTACTATAATATAACGATAGTCGGACAGTGCTTGCAGAATGATTCCGTACGCTGATTGCGTCAGCAGCGTTAGATTCTGCTCGCAGCTGGTATGGAAAGGAAGTTATGAGCAATGATTATTTTGAAAACACCCGCAGAGATTGAGCAGATGAAGACAGCAAGCCAGATTGTGGCAGATTGTCATCGTCATCTGGCACAAATGATCGCTCCGGGCATTACGACCATGGAAATTAATGAATTTGTGAAAAAGCATATTACCCGTCTAGGCGGCAAGCAATTTACGAATGGTTACAATGGCTTTCAATATGAAACCTGTGCCTCGGTCAATGATGTGATTGCACATGGTTTTCCTAGCCGTCAGCCGCTGCAAGAGGGCGATGTGCTCAAGATTGATATTGTAGCTGAATACGGGGGCTGGCTAGGGGACTCGGCATGGTGCTATGCGGTGGGTCAGGTATCGCCAGCAGCCGAGCAACTGATGCGTGTTACGCGCGAATGTCTGTACAAGGGTATTGAACAGGCAGTAGTGGGCAATCGTCTGGGCGATGTGACCTCGGTCATTCAGAAGCATGCAGAGAGTCATGGCTATGGTGTCGTACGTGATTTGCTTGGTCACGGGATTGGACGCGATCTGCATGAGCAGCCAAGCTTTGCACATATCGGTCTACCGGGTAAAGGGCAACGCCTGAAAGAAGGCATGGTATTCACCATTGAGCCGATGATTAATGAAGGCACGTATCGAATGACGATTGATGAGGATGGCTGGACGGCACGCACCGCGGATGGCAGACTGTCTGCACAGTATGAGCATACGATTGCAATTACCGCAGATGGCCCACTTATTTTAACAGAGCAGTAATACACACCAGGAGCAGCCGACCGATAGTATAGCCGGCTGCTTTTGTGCTTGATAGACCAGATTGTAATCGGAAAATAGAGTGGAAATCCCGCATCGTTACGCTGGATTTATGCTTCATAAAAGAGACAGCTTAGACCGATAATAGAAGTACATAACAGCGTATTCAAACGAAGAATTTTGAGGTAATAGTCAATAAATCGGTATGCTCCTATCCAGATATTTCAATATGATTATAAGCATTTAAACGAGTATTCACACGTATATGGTAACGATTGCACAACCATATCACAGCCTTTTTTCCAAAATTTACTCGAACATACACAAAAATATATTACAAAACCTACAAAAATTCGACAAAATATCCGATATTTCTAGTACAATACATGAAATGTTATGCAAGTGCTGATACACTATATAGCGGAACAAATGGCTAATGAATAATGGACGATGATAAATGAGAACCTATAAAAGAGGTTAAATCGCAAGGCTGCTCTTCCGATCTACTGCCTAGATACAAATAAGCGACAATCGGACAGCCTGAGCTAAAATGGTGGTGAAGAGAATGCTGGATAAGATGAATCATTCCCTGACGCGAACGCTTGATGCGGCGACTGATTATTTTTACGATATAGATGATCTTGGCTTACAGTACACACGTGAGCACAGCATATTCAAGCTGTGGACACCGGATGCCGTGCGTGTTGATCTGATGCTATATGACAATCCAGGTACGTATGATCAAGAGGGACGAGTGAAAGACCATACGCACGGTACAGCAGTTCCGATGTATTTGGAGGAAGGTGGCGTATGGCAGGTGCGCCAGGAGGGCGATCTGGCTGGACAATACTATATGTATCGTGCCCAGTTCAAGGACGGCAGTGTGGAGTATGCGGTTGATCCGTATGCACATGCTGTGTCGGCGAATGGTCAACGGACAGCGATTGTCGATTTCCGTACAACCGATCCAGAGGGCTGGGAAAATGATATTCGTCCGCCAATGTCGAGTCTGACGGATGCAATCATCTATGAACTGCATGTACGTGACTTCTCTATCGATCCTGAGACATCCATTCAGCACAAAGGTAAATTTCTTGCTTTTACCGAAACCGGCTTGAAGGATGAGTATGGTAACAGTATCGGTATTGACCATCTGCGTGAGCTTGGTGTAACCCATGTGCATTTGCTGCCGATTGCTGACTTTCAAACTGTAAATGAGTTAAAAGTCGATGATCCAGACAGTGAGCAGGTCAAGTTTAACTGGGGCTATGATCCACAGCATTATAATGTGCCAGAGGGCTCGTATGCTACCGATCCGGCTGATCCAGGCTCACGTATTCGTGAATTTAAAAAGCTCGTACAGGCGCTGCATGGTGAAGGGATGCGCGTCGTCATGGACGTTGTGTACAATCATACATTTTCGGTAGAGGATGGTCCATTTGATCGCCTGATTCCGGGTTACTTTTACCGGACAGATGAGCGTGGGCAGCTGACCAATGGCTCTGGTGTAGGCAACGAGATTGCTACCGAGCGCCCAATGGTACGCAAATACATCAAGGACTCTCTGCGCTACTGGGCGACAGAATATCATCTGGATGGCTTCCGTTTTGACCTGATGGGTCTGATCGATACCGAAACCGTGACTCAATTAACACAGGAGCTGCGCCGTGAGGTCGATCCGTATATTCTGATCTACGGTGAGCCGTGGACAGGTGGCTGGTCACCATTGCCACAGCAGACGCTGAAAGGCTCGCAGCGTGGCAAAGGCTTTTCTGTTTTTAATGATAACTTCCGCAGCGCGATCAAGGGTGGAAGTGATGATGATACCAAGGGCTTTGCTACTGGAGAATTTGGCAAGGAAGGCGAGCTGGTCAAAGGGATTTACGGCTCCATTGGTGATTTTGCTGATAATCCAACCGAGAGCGTGAACTATGTCACCGCACATGATAACTTAAATCTGTGGGACAAAATCGTTCGTATTAGCGGAGCAGAGCAGCAATTGTCCTTTTTGCATATGGAGAACGGTAAGCTGGTGAATGGCGGCGATCTGGAGGCTGCTGTTGCGAAGGCTGATCCGTACGGCACGATTGATGCCAATAAGCTGATGGAGCATGAATGGGTACGCCGTTCCCTGCTTGCGAATGGGATTGTAATGACGAGTCAGGGTATTCCATTTATCCATGCAGGCGATGAGCTGTTGCGCAGCAAAATGGGTGATCATAACAGCTATCGCAGTCCGGACGAGATCAATATGATCCGCTGGATTAACAAGCAGCGCTTCCGGGATGTATTTGACTACTATAGCGGACTGATTCATCTGCGTCTGGCGCATCCAGCATTCCGCATGAGTGAGCGCAAGGATGTAGAAAAGCAGCTGAAAATGCTACGCAGTGATCATCAGGTGGTCGCATTCCAGCTGGGTGAATACGCGAATGGAGATAAATGGCGCCATATTATCGTCATTTACAATGCGGCAACAACCGAGCAAAGTGTGACTTTGCCACAATTTAGCCGCCAGTGGCAGGTCGTTGTTAACGAACGCACCGCAGGCACGAAGCCACTCGCTTCTGTGCTTGGTGGCAAGGTAAAAGTCGCTCCACTGTCGATGATGGTATTGTTCGATGAAGAGGATCAATACAAGCCGGTTCCTGCAAGTCTGGAATGGGAATATACGCCAAGCATTGTAGAGCCAGGAGAGAAGCTGCATCTGCGTGTGACACCTCGCGATCAGCGTGGACGCGTTTATACAGCTGAGCGTGTTCGTTTCCAATCGTCCAATGAAGAAGCGGTACAGGTTCGTGCAGATGGACGCATTACTGCACTGCGTGAAGGCAATAGCACGATCTGTGTATCCTGTGGCAATGTAGAAAGCTGCCTGCTGCTTCATGTGGAGACACTTGTGCCGCATATGGTGAATCTGCAAGGCGAGCATCAGGTGTACACAGGTAAGCGCATGAGATTAAAAGCGGATGTGCTTGACCAGTATGGACGTCCAATTGCACGTCCGAAGCTGAGCTGGAGCTCCAGTGATAAAGGCGTAGCACGCGTTAATCGTGATGGGATTGTGCGTGGGATTCATCCAGGCAAAACAAAAATCACCGTAACCTGCGGCAAGGCGACGGCACAGTGGTTTATCGAGGTAATGCCGTATGTACCACGCTGTATTGAGGTGGAGTACGAGCGTCCGAATCAGGATTATCGCGGCTGGAACCTGTGGGTATGGGGATCTGTACTGGGTCACCGCCAGGTCGACTTCGATCGCATCGAGAATGGTCGCGCGGTCGCTCGTATCCAGATTGCGCCGGATGAGACGAATATCGGTTTTATTATTCGTCTAAAAGACTGGCAGGCAAAGGATATTGATACCGATCGGTACATTTTCGTCGATACGAAGCAAGATTCGATGAAAGTGCTGATTAAAAGCGGAGATCCAGAAATTGATATCGAACCAACCGGTTGAGTGTACTCAGCCGGTTTTTGGTATCTTTATCCATACATTTCCATAAAAGATTGCGAAAAATACATTCACGGTGGAAATCCCCGTCTGTTCCTGATAAAATCATAAACAAATTAGCGTTTGGCTTCACCGGAATATGATTTGATGAAGGAGGAACTCGTTAATGGCGATGTTTGAATCACAGGATGCGTTCATGGCGAGGATACAATGAGCGATCATCGTAACCGGCTTGGAGTCATTGACATCGGCTCAAATTCGATCCGACTCATTATTTATGAGGCAGGTAGTGATCGAACATGCCGCATGGTGCATAAGGCAAAGGAAACCGTGCGCCTCGGTGTGAATAGGGATGAGCAGGGAAATCTGAGCGAACAGGATATCCAGACCGTTATTCCCATTTTGCAAAAATTCAAAAGTATCTGTACCGCTAACCGAGCAGATGATATTCGCGCTGTCGCGACAGCGGCAGTCCGCCAATCTGCCAATACCGAGCAGATTACCGCAACCTGGAAGCAGGAAACAGGTATACATGTGCAAATTCTGTCCGGTGAGGAAGAAGCGTATTACGGCTTCCTCGGTGTAACCCGCTCGATGCCTGCCCATGTGCAGGAAGGCTTTATCGTCGATATTGGCGGAGGAAGTACAGAAATCTCTTATTTTAAAGGCGATCAGCTGCTGCACAGCACGTCATTGCCGTGCGGAGCAGTGAACATGACCATACAAAACGGCGGCCGCGACCGCTGGTCAGATACATCGTGCGATCAACTCGAACGCAAGTTGCTCACGATGCTGGAGCAATACCCGTGGACTGGCGAGCACCAAGGCTTACCACTGATCGGATTAGGCGGAGGAATTCGCGCACTGGCTCGAATGGAACGCGAACGCCGCCACCAATCCAAGCCCGCAGGCGATCCATACACCATCGAACCGGATACGATCCGTTTCTACGCGGATGCGCTCGCTAACCTGAGCGTCGAAGAACGAATCAACCAATTCGACCTCGCCGCCGACCGAGCCGACATCATCGTAGCCGGAACCATGATCCTACGTACCGTTTTCGACCATATGGACTGCAATCTCCTGCTAGCCAGCTGGCGCGGCTTGAGCGACGGACTCGCTCATCATACGATGAACATGACCCCTCAAGCAGACGAACGACCAGTCAACGGACGCTGAGCTAGTATAGTTCTCGTTCGAGCAGGCAATGTTAGGCGAGAAATCAGTATGCAGCCACTTATCCATTCGCACTGATCCGCCCAATCTCCACCGGCATTTCAGCTTGTCTGAGCTACTGTTGGGGTTGTTCATTTAGTAGTGCGGATACCAACCGTCCTATCATTGGACAATGAAATGCGCGATTATTTTCATTGAGTAAGCTTAAAAGCTTTTCAAGGTCTATTCAGACTTTGGAAAGCTTTTTTTGTGTTATTTTGCTGTTGATTATCTTCCCATTAAGAAAGGTAGAGGTACGCTCATTAACAGTAGTTACAAAAAGCGAGATAGCGGGTTCATGAACAGATTAGGCTGTTTTTTTAATGCGTAGATACTTATCTATTTAGGTATTTAAGGATTTTAAGATTTAAGTATTCAAAGATTTAAGTATTCAAGGATTCAAAAATTAGTTTTTAGAATTTAGCGGTAAGGATCTCAGGTTCAATTATTTGGTTTGTAAGTTTTTTATAAGTTCTTTCAGGCCAGATTCTGAAGTTATGTGCATGGATGTGGACTCAGCACAGAACGAAGGGAAGGAAATAAGGGGTAAGGACTCCTTTGGAGGGGCGGGAATCTTCATTCTTTCCCAATTCCAAAAGATTCCCGCGGCTCCACCCGAGTCCGTCCCCTTATTCCTTCCCGGAGTGGTGCCCCTCCACTCCACCTCAAAACTCCAAATCCCCAACTTTGCAAGCGCTATCCTCCTCACGCCTCATTTATCTTCTGCTGACAAGCCGTTTAAACACCAAATAAATAAGGGTAATAAGGCAAAGGCAATATGCCTTTAATGACATGGTATTACGTACTACAGCTCATAAAAATGCTGTATACATAGCACGTCATGCACTATATATTCGGAACGGAGGACATGGTCGTATGTATTCTATTTTTGGACTAAGCCATGAATGGACGTTGCTTGTATGGGCGCTGGTGGCAATAGCGATATTGATTGTAATGATTGCCCGGTATAAATGGAATCCATTTGTCGTCCTGTTGCTGGCATCGTTATTCCTGGGATTGATCATCGGAATGAAGCCGCTGGATGTGGTCGATTCCGTACAAAGTGGATTAGGTGGAACGCTTGGCTCGATTGCGATCGTTATTGGACTGGGTACAATGCTCGGTAAAATGATGGCAGAATCCGGTGGAGCAGAGCAGATTGCGACGACGCTGATTGATCGTTTTGGAGAGAAGCGTGTGCCGTGGGCAATGCTGGTAGTCGGCTTAATCGTCGGAATGCCGGTCTTTTTTGAGGTGGGCATTATTTTGCTCATTCCGATTTTATTTACCGTTATTCGGAAAACGAATATTTCACTGCTCAAGGTCGGGATTCCGATGCTGGCAGGTCTTTCTACTGTACACGGTCTATTGCCGCCACACCCGGCACCGATGATCGCGATTAATGCGTTTCAGGCCAATATTGGCACGACGATTATGTATGCACTCATTGTCGGGATTCCGACTGCGATTATTGCCGGGCCATTGTTTGGTACATATATCGGCAATCGGATTGTTGTACAACCAGCTGCTGGACTGTCCGAGCAGTTTTCCTCCAGTCGGCAGGATCAGCCGGAACGTAAGCTGCCAAGCTTTGGGCTGACATTGCTGACGATTCTAATGCCGGTTATTTTGATGCTGACCGGCTCGATTACGGAGATTGTTGCACCGGATAGTGGTAGTGGTCTTGCGGTCTTTTTCCGCTTTATCGGTAATGAAGTGGTAGCGATGTTTATTGCAACGGTATTTGCCTTTTTCTCATTGGGGTTTGCCCAGGGCTTTACCAAAGAGCAGATTTCCAAGTTTGCCAGTGAGTGTCTGGCACCGACGGCTTCGATCATTTTGATCATTGGTGGCGGTGGTGCATTCAAGCAGGTGCTGATCGATAGCGGTGTAGGTGATGCGATTGCGCATGTGGCGACCTCTGCACATGTGAATGTCGTTGTGTTTGCCTTCCTTGTGGCAGCATTGATTCGTGTAGCTACAGGCTCGGCAACGGTCGCAATGACTACGGCTGCTGGTATTGTCGCGCCTGTGCTTGCACTCACCCCGGGAGCGAATATCGAGCTGGTTGTACTGGCAACGGGTGCGGGCTCGCTCATTCTATCTCATGTAAATGATGCAGGCTTCTGGATGGTCAAGGAATTCTTCAATATGTCCGTCCCGCAGACGCTCAAATCGTGGACAGTGATGGAGACGATTCTATCGCTGGTAGCATTTGTATTGATTTTGCTTTTAAATAGTATTGTATAAGCTAGAGGACGAGCCATAGTATAGGAGAGGCGGGAGCAGACAATGAGCACAGGCAAATATATGATTGGTGTTGATATTGGCACAACGAGCACGAAGGCTGTTTTATTTGAAGAAAGCGGGAAAATTGTTGCACAGGGCAGTGTGGAGTATCCGCTGCACACACCGGTTCCTTCTGTTGCAGAGCAGGACCCGGAGCAGCTATTTCGAGCGGTAATCAATTCGGTGCGTCAGGTGATGGATAAGAGCGAACGTAGCGCGGACGATATTTTATTCGTATCGTTCAGCTCGGCGATGCATAGTATGCTCGTTGTGGACGATCAGGGAAAGCCGCTCACACAGGCGATCACCTGGGCGGATAATCGCAGTGCCGCCTACTGGCGTAAGCTTAAAGAAAGTGGCAAGGGTCAGGAAATCTACATGCGTACCGGTACACCGATTCATCCGATGTCACCGCTCACGAAGATCATGTGGATTACAGCTGAGAAGCAGGAGATCGCGAAGGCAGCTCACAAATATATTTCGATCAAGGAATATATCTTTTTACGATTGTTCGGTGAATATGTTGCTGACCATTCGATGGCATCGGCGACTGGATTGATGAATCTGGAAAAGCTGGACTGGGATGAGGAAGCATTGGAAGTAGCAGGTATTACGCGTGATCATCTGTCCAAGCTCGTGCCAACAACGCAGGTGATGAACGGTCTGCATGGCACCTATGCTTCGGAAATGGGATTATCGCCATCTGTTCCATTTGTACTCGGTGCAAGTGATGGTGTGCTGTCCAATCTGGGTGTCGGCGCGATTGATCCAGGCGTTGTTGCCGTAACGATTGGTACAAGCGGTGCGATTCGTACGGTGACGGATAAGCCGGTTACCGATCCGAAAGGACGCTTTTTCTGCTATGCATTAACTGAGGATCGCTGGGTTATCGGTGGGCCGGTCAATAATGGTGGGATCATTTTCCGCTGGATTCGTGATGAGTTTGCGGCGTCCGAGGTGGAGACAGCGAAGCGGCTTGGACTGAGTGCATACGAGGTATTGACCCGAATTGCGGAAAAGGTCGACCCTGGCGCAGATGGGCTACTGTTCCATCCGTATCTGTCTGGCGAACGTGCGCCGCTCTGGAATCCAGATGCACGCGGCTCATTCTTCGGACTGGCGCTGCATCATAAGAAGGAGCATATGATTCGTGCGGCACTGGAGGGTGTACTGTTTAATCTGTATACGGTTATGCTGGCAATCGAGGAGCAGATCGGTGTACCGAAGAAAATTCACGCTACAGGCGGCTTTGCCCGCTCAGAGCTGTGGCGTCAGATGATGGCGGATATTTTTGATCAGCCTGTCATTGTACCGGAAAGTATTGAAAGCTCCTGTCTGGGTGCAGCAGTACTCGGTCTGTACGCAACAGGTCGGATCAAATCACTGGATGCGGTATCCAGTATGATCGGTACAACATATGAGCATCGACCATATAAGGAGCATGCCTCCATCTACCGCGAGCTGCTGCCGATCTATATTCGCATCTCACGTAAATTTGCTGAGGATTATGAGGATATTAGCGAATTCCAGCAACGGATGCTGGAGAAGCGTGGAGAGAAGGAGCCGGAAAAGAGTGATCTGTAAGAGAAGCAAGCAGGGTCGCTTTTGTACAGCTATTTTCTAGAAGTTGGGTGTCACCACGTTAGTCACTTCGAGATCGCTACCTTGTAGACAGCAGGCATCAGCTCTAATGAAGCCGCGTTTACTTGGCGCATGAGCTGGAAATTGAGTAAGCATAAATAGAATAAGTAATAATAAAGACGGGCAATCTACAGACGATAAAGGACTGTGGATCGCCCGTCTTTAGATTGGTAGGCAGGTCATTCAGATGAGAGTGTATAAGCTCCTTTACAGAATCGTAGATATGAAATGCAGAGCCGAGAGTGAGATCATGAAGCGCGGTATATGAAGTCTCATTTGTATACCATTCATGCCGTATCAATTTCCGTGCTCGCTGGATTTATGATAACGGTAAAGCTACAATGAATAAAGGAATACAATACCAGCTTAGCTATACAGATTTCGACGAGGCCGTACATAGTTATTTTCTACAATTGAATATCCCTTACAGCATGTGTAGACGAGAGGAGCTAGAGCAGATGATCGAATTAATACCGATGAATACGGAGCAGTTTATGACATTTCGGGAGCAATCGATGAATGATTTTGCAGCGGAAAAGGTTGCTGCGGGTGAATGGCAGGAAAGTGATGCGTTAGAGCAGGCGATCCAATCCTTTGCTAAATATTTGCCAAATGGTCTGGAGACGGAGGGCGCCTTTATTTATAATGTGCGCGATAGCCAGAGTCAGGAGGATGTGGGCTATTTGTGGGTACAGGTGAATGAGACACCACGGGGTAAAATTGCGTTTATTTACGATATTCTTATTGGGGAGCCGTATCAAAATAAAGGCTATGGTACAGGGACGATGCTCGCGCTAGAACAGGCGATGAAGGAGCAAGAGGTGCAGCGTATTGATCTGCATGTGTTCGGGCATAACGATCGTGCGCTGCATGTGTATCAAAAGGTAGGCTATCATATTACCGATTACCATATGTCCAAAGCATTATAATACACATCAAACAACCGGAGGCTTACATGCCCTCCGGTTGTTTGATCATACGCTCGTAAGCATGACCGCCGATCTCGATACAGCCGTCTGGCACATAGCCAAGTCGCTCATACAAGGCTCTGGCTCTGCTGTTCTCTACATCCACGATCAGTAATACTTTAGGATGTCCCAGCCGCACTGCTTGCTGCTCAAATTCACGAATAAGCTGTGTACCGAGTCCCTGTCCTTGAAAGGAAGGATGTACCGCAATCGAATCGAGATAGTATTCATCTGCTCTTGCTTCAGGGATGATGCCGTCATCTGGCAAGCCCAGCTGCTGCAAACGCTGCTTGATCGGCGCATCCAGCTGTTCAATATCTTTTCCATGATAAGCAAGCACGAAGCCTGCAATTGTGCCATCACGTTCCAGTACACTTACCTGATCATGACTTAAACGATTCCCCTTTTGACGGAAAAAGGATTCCAGTACGTCCAGCATCTCTGCTTCATCTGTAGCGCCAGTCAGTACATAACCAATCTCACCAATCGCGGAGCTAATCAGCGGAATGACAGCTGATGCATCCTGAGGTGTAGCTTTACGCATTCCAATCCCTCCTCTACTTTGTCGTGGCATGGATCACCATCATTTTGTATGTAAGCTGAGCGTTATCGAACTAGCTCAAACGCCACTTCTTATTATATCACAGCCCATGTCATAGTCTTCAAAGGCAATCGTGATGACGACAGCTAACAGCGTTTATTTGTATTTAAACAGGCGGAATTTGTGACGCTTCGTCTCTATATGTTTAAATGAATATATAGGCATACGCACTTATAAACCGGAAGGATGGAGATCAGTCATGGAAAATACGCTCATTCGCACGCAGTATGGAGAGGTTCAAGGGATCCGTCAAGATGGTGCTGTTATTTGGAGAGGCATTCCGTATGCTGAACCCCCTGTTGGAGATTTACGTTTTCAGCCGCCACAACCACCCAAGCCGTGGCAGGAGCCGCGTGATGCGACACAATTTGGCCCGGTATGTGAACAGCCGGATAGCGAGCTGGAGCAAGCTTTTCCTGCTCATGTTCGTCCTGTGAAGTCAGAGGATTGTCTGTATCTGAATATCTGGGCTTCGGATACCTCCACACCGGATCGTCCGGTCATGGTCTGGATTCATGGCGGCGCATTCGTCACGGGCGCGGGTAGTCTGCCATTTTATGATGGAACATCCTTTGCGGTAAATGGAGATATGGTCGTGGTGACGATTAACTATCGTCTGGGGCCGCTTGGTTTCCTGGATCTATCTTCGTATGGTATGCCCGACTCAGCGAATCTTGGATTACAGGATCAGATCGCTGCACTTAACTGGGTACGTTCTAATATTGCTGCCTTCGGCGGTGATCCAGAACGAATTACAGTGTTCGGCGAATCGGCTGGAGCGATGAGTGTTGCTTCACTGCTGGCCATGCCAGCTGCAAAAGGCTTGTTCCGCGCTGCGATTATGCAGAGTGGCGCTTCCCAGGTGCTGGCGCCAAGCACAGCGCGCGGCGTGACCGAGGCGATGATTCGCACGCTCGGCGGTCAAGCAGGTGATGCCTCCGTATTGATGGACGCATCGGCACAACAATTGCTGCAAGCCGCTTCGCGTTTACATGAATCGAGTGAAGCGGGTCTGCTCACGATGCCATTCCAGCCTGTACTGCATGCACAGACCTTACCTGTAGAGCCTGTACGAGCGATTCAGGATGGCGCAGCCAAAGGTATTGCGCTAATGATCGGAACGAATCAGGATGAAGGACGTTTGTTCATCAATCGCTCAGAACATATGATGGATAAAGGAGTAGCGGGACAACGTCTCGAAGCGATGACCGGTCAGGACGTCGAGCTGCTGCTGGAGCGTTACCCGGAAACGATAGAAGGTCAGGCGCAGATTTTGACCGATCTATTCTTCTGGCGTGCAGCGATCCAGTACGCTGAAGCCCAGCTTACGCATGCACCTGTGTGGATGTATCGCTTCGACTGGAACCAGCCTGGACATGACTTTTTCGGTACGGCCACTCATGCAACCGAAATTCCGTTCGTATTCAACAATACTGCTGTGCTAGAGCGCTCCGGCGTGAAGCTAGATGAACAGACCGTTAATCTGGCTAATCAAATGCAGCGAGCATGGATTACCTTTGCCCATACGGCAACACCAACGACACTGGAAATTCCATGGACGGATTACAATAAGCACGACCGTACAACCATGATCTTCAATCGTGAAATCGAACTTGCCCACGACCCGGACGGTGAAAAGCGTCTTGCATTGATCGGTGAGTAAGCTCAGATAGCGATGAGTACATGCAAATAACGATCAGCTACATGTATGATTAGCCTATGCAGTTCAAGGCTTGGTAATAAAAAATAACGTAGAATGGTAATGCCTTGCGCCAGTAGAGTTGTTATACAATACTGATGCTCGCAGGGGTTGCTTACATTATCTCACAAGTATAAAAGAGCAGTGCCTATGGGTGCTGCTCTTTTGGTTTATATCCGAATACACGCTAGATGAATGATACCGTAGCAATTAAAAATGATATCGTAGGAATTGAAGTAAACACACAATAGAAATCTTCAGCTATGCAATGAATCGAGCAAAGCCTTTTATGCAAATGAGTTAATACTTATCTATGAATAACGCAGTATTCATCCCATTATGCTAAACTGGAATTTGGACTTCGACGAAGTTGGGTTCTCATTTATATTGTATATAGATGATGTACTTGAATTATACATAAACTTGTATCAATGCGAGATGTAGAGAACAGAGAGAAGGAAATCCGTGAGTTCGTTCACTGGTTGCTTGGCGGAGTGGTCAATATTGCCAAGCAATGGGTTCTGTAAGCCTAATCTAGTGCAAAAGGTAACGAACCTATGCGTAAACATGTACACATTCTTTGTATGATTGAGCAGTAAGTTCTATAACATTCCCCCTCTTTCTATCCGATAAAGAGTATTATTTAGCAAGCGTCAAAACATGCCGAATTGTTACATAGTTAGCGCTTTATCTGCATATTTTGCATGATTGAAGTTGCATCCGATCCAGCATAACGAATGAATAACGGAGGGATGATTTTGCTCATACATATTGATGAAGTCAAACAGGGAGACCGTCTGTCTGCCGATGCATTTAACCGTTCCGGTGTACCTTTGCTCAAGCAGGGCACAATTTTATCACTGGACGATATTACATTATTGATGCGCCATCGCCTTGACTATGTAGATATCGATCATAGCGCTGTTGCAACTAGCGCAGCATCTACAGCCGCTGTCGCAGATTTACCAGCGATGCCGAATATGTTGCGACAAAGTATCGAAATGTCATTACAGACGTATCAGTCTCTATTTTTAGAATCGCTAACCAAAGGACGGTTCAGCGCCGATCTGACGGATCGCTTGCTTGATCCGCTGTTGCTTGATGTGGATCGCAAAAAGGATGTCGTTTCCCTACTGCTAATGCTAGAAGAAGAGGACGATCATATTTATAGCCATTCTCTCAAAGTAGGCTTGCTTAGCTATTACATTGCAGGCTGGCTGGGGCACAGCGAAGAGGAGTGCTATCGGATTAGTCGTGCCGGTTATTTACATGATATCGGCAAAAGTAGACTGCCTTCGATCTTACGTAACGGCAAGGCGAATATGAATCCGTCCGAGCTGAAGGAATATCGCAAGCATACACAATATGGCTACGATCTGATCATGGATTCGCTCAAGGACAAGGTGACCGCACTGGTCGCATTGCAGCATCATGAGCGCGGAGATGGAAGCGGTTATCCGCAGCGATTGTACAAAAATGGTATTCATGCGTACACTCGCATCGTATCGGTTGCTGATGAATTTATTAATATGGCAGTTGTGAATGAGGACGGTAGCAAACAGGGCTTGATTCGTATTTTGCAAAATATTTATGAACTGGGCTTCTCCAAGCTGCATGAGCAACCTGTACAGGCACTGATCTATCATATGTCGCCGAATCTGGTCGGCAAGCGAGTGGAGCTGGACAATGGTGAGAACGGTACAATTGTGCTGGCGAATCAAACCGATCTATTCCGTCCACTTGTGCAAATTGGTGAGCAGTTTATTGATCTAGCGAAGCAAAGACAGGTTAATATTCGTAAGGTGTTCATTTAAACACATCGATCAAACAATGGAATGGGCAAGTATAAAGTAATCACCCCGCATATATCTAAAATAGTCATTGTCCTGGGGCAATGGCTATTTTTTTATAGGTGCTCATATTACAATGGTACCAACAACACAGTCATAGCATAGGAGGTATTATGGATACCATTCAACGATACGAGGATGGCCTACTCGCAATCCGACAGATGACAGAAGCAGATACACACCGAATATGGGAGCTAGCTTTTCAAGAGGAAAGTCCACAATGGAAAAAATGGGATGCCCCTTATTATGCTCATCAAGCGCTAACCTATGAACAGTTTCTTGAACAGAAAAAGGTACAAATGATCGATAATCCAGCACGCTGGGCGATTGAAGTGGATGGCGAACTGATCGGAATGGTTAGCTATTACTGGGAGCATGAGGAATCGCTGTGGCTGGAGATGGGCATTGTGATTTTTCAGCCGGACTATTGGAGTGGCGGTTACGGGACGCGTGCACTTCGGTTATGGATCAATCATTTATTCCAGACGATGCCGCTTGTGCGAGTTGGTTATACGACATGGTCAGGCAATGAGCGCATGATTCAGGTTGGTTATAAGCTGGGTATGACGATGGAGGCACGTCTGCGTAAATGTAGATTGTATGAAGGTGTCTATTATGATTCGATTCGGATGGGCATGCTGCGTGAGGAATGGGAGCAGCAAACCGAGCAGCAATAGTTATAATGTGGTAGTCACAGATAAGGACTAAAGGTTAGCCTGCGATGTATAAGTATCGCACGCTTTGCGATTCACAGAGAAGAATGGATAAAACGGATTACTACTGTAGCGGATAGATAACGAATATACGAATGCAATAAATAACATGCTACAAAATAACGGTATACGTACAAGACATACACATAATAAATCATGCACAATACAAGTGCATGATTATATTGACTGCAAAATGAAAAGCCCGCGTACCCGATATCCGTCTGGATGATCCGGCACGCGGGCTTTTTACATATAGTACAGCTTATACCATACCAATATTAGCACATACAGCTACACAGCTTGCATCATACCGATATCAGCACATACAGCATAGCGCGTATTATTTGCTTTCCCCTGTGCTATCACTTGGCTCAAACATTCCACCGCTATTTTGCGCCTGATTCGTCAGCTCCGGATGCTTTTGCAGGTAGTCGAGTGCATTGTAGATCATAACAGCTGCTTCCGCGCGAGTGATCGATTCTTTTGGATTGAATTTACCGCTACTATCCAGCGCGTTTACCTTGAGCGCGAGTGAACGCTGGATTGCACCTTGATAGTCTGCGGTAATTTTCGATTCATCGGCAATGGCAACTGGATCGATTTTGAACATGGGCAGATTGCCTGCTTTTTGCATCGCTTCCATCAGGTAATTGGTGAACTGCTCACGAGTAAGCTTGGCAGCTGGATCGACTTCACGTGGAACATCGATGCCATTCAGCGTTGCGATAATGAACGCATCCGAATACCATACGCCATCCTTCACCTTGGTATAGGAATCGCTCGCTTGCGGTGCTTTGATAAATTGGAATTCTGCCAGGCTCAGCTGGAAGCTCTTCACGAGCATCTGTACGCCCTGTGCAGTGCTCAACGTTTGCTCTGGTTTGAATTGTGTAGCGGTTACGCCGCTAATGAAGCCACGTTCCTGCAACGATTCAATCTTTTCTTTTCCATCCACTTTTGCGATATCGCTGAATTGACTGGCTGCCAATGCATTCACCCCGATCGATAGTGTTAATACGGATGCCACAGCTAGTGAAGCCCATTTGTATTTCATTGTTATTCCCCTCTCTTTTTTCGAATTATATTCCTTATTCTTCCTGCTTACTCTATTAACGCTTAGCTCGTTCAGATTGTTGCACACGTTCGATACTTTTAATTATAAATCATAAAAATACGAATCAGTCTATAGTCACATGTAAAGAATGCTAACTAAGTGGTACTTTGGCATAGAGCTGTTACCGAACTATGTCGAAGGTTATGGGAAAAGTATCCGAGCTAAGACCCAGCAGGTTGGGTCTATTGATTCATTTATAGGAATTAATCCAAAATATGTATTTAAACTATTTTCAATAGGAAGATTTGGGGGTATAACTATAGTAACTTAAATGACATATGGTACTACCGGATAGGACTTCCTAGGAAGTGCTCCTACACATTCAATAATAAAATGAAGAATATAAAAACTGCGCATGAGCGAACAGGAGGGTGAACGATATGATTATCAACTTGAGCGTGCATCAGATGACACCATACAATCACCAGCAATTCAGACCGCAGACAACATCTGTCGAAACGAAATCGGCAAACACACATGGTGGTCAAAGCTTTGAAGAATTGCTGAGTGCACAAATGGCTGGTAGCACAGGCATTACGACTTCTCGCAAACGCTAAAACAATGAACACATGAATACGATATACGTCTGATTACATATGGACAGCTACCTTTGCGGTAA
Source organism: Paenibacillus hunanensis (assembly GCF_014645615.1). Lineage (GTDB taxonomy): Bacteria > Bacillota > Bacilli > Paenibacillales > Paenibacillaceae > Saccharibacillus > Saccharibacillus hunanensis. The sequence goes on from NZ_BMMB01000006.1 coordinate 123,293, forward strand.
GCTGTCCTTTTTATTATGATAGAAGAGAATACAAATTCAGGGAGGTTACATAATGGCGTTGATTCAATGCGACTTTTATTCAGAAGTGCTCGGTTTATCTACATCGATGAATGTCATTTTACCGCAGGAAACGCAAACCCAGATCGGTATGGAGGGAAAAGCCAGCAGTGGTAAGCATCCAACCTTGTATTTATTGCACGGGCTATCTGACGATCATTCGATCTGGTTGCGCCGTACATCGATTGAGCGTTATGCAGCAGCCTATGGTATTGCTATCGTGATGCCGAATGCGCATCGGAGCTTTTATACCGATATGAAGGAAGGCGGACAATATTTTACGTTTATGACGGAAGAATTGCCGCGTCTGGCAGAATCCTTTTTCCCATTGTCTACGCTTCGTGAAGATCGTTTTGTTGCAGGGCTGTCTATGGGAGGCTATGGAGCGTTCAAGCTCGGCATGAGCCTGCCACATCGTTATGCAGCCGCAGCGAGTTTGTCTGGTGCAACCGATCTGAAGCATATGTATAATGTACGTGCTCAAGGTGATCCTGTCTGGAAAGCAGAGGTATATCGTATGTTCGGTACGCTGGAAGAGATGCAGGGAGGGCCCAATGATCTGTTCCATCTAGCAACCGAGCTGGCGAAGCTCAAGTCTGCGGACATTCCGAAGCTGTATCAGTGCTGTGGTACAGAGGATTTTCTATACGAGGGTAATATTGAGTTCCGTGATCACGTACGTAAGCTGGGATTGGAACTGACGTATGAGGAAGAGCGAGGCACGCATGAATGGGGCTACTGGGATATGAAGATTCAGAATGTGCTGGAATGGTTGCCAATTCGTCAACAGCAGCGTGTGTAAATACAAGTGGAGCAAGCTTGTCTATCTGGCATTCTTATCCTTAATGGTTGAAATATGGAGTAGACAGATGCAAATGGATTCTGATCATACACAATGAGTAGATAAGGTGAATAGGTGGATGTGACCTGTACGCTTCATGCCTACGATCCAAGTCAACCCGCAAGCAAGCGATCCAAGTGAACCTGAATGCTAACTGTATTATTTTGTAGCACTATTTTATTAAGCGCTTCCAAATAAAAGGACAAACTCCAAGCATAAGCAAAATAGCCTAGCTACGGATACGCGCATGATATTCGTAACAAAATATGCATAATAAAAAGCCAGAACCCGCATGTAACCATACGAGTTCTGGCTTTATTATAGTCGATTAAGATTGAACCAATACCTATCACGGTAACAATACATACTATAACAATACATACTATAACAATACCTATTACGCTTGCCCCAATCCCGTCTCTGGCTCCTGTACAAGTACACGCTGCGTTGGATACGCCAGCTTCACATCCTCTTCCTCTAGAATCTGCATCACATACAGATTCAGCTGCTGACGATATTCCAGATTGTCTCCCCAGCCTGGCGAGCGTGTAAAGCACTGTACCATGATCCCAAGACTACTTTCGTAAAACTCATTAAATTTCACCATTACTGTTCCTGGCGCTACAGCTTCGTCCTGCTCCAGATGCTCGGTTAGACGAGTTACCACGCGTTTGATTCGATCACCAGGCGTATGCAGGGATACTTTAATGTTAAAAAAGATTTTCCTTTTCCCCATCTGACTACCGTTTGTAATCGCTGAGGCAGCTAGCTTGGAGTTAGGGACAATGACGAGCGCATCAGTAAAGGTACGAATTTTCGAGCTGCGAAAGGTAATATCCTCTACGATCCCTTCGATATCCGGCGTCGAGATCCAATCTCCTTTTGAAAAGGGCTTTTCCAAAATAATAATAATGCCTGCAATCACATTACTTAGCGATTCCTGCGCAGCAAGAGCGATGGCGAGACTGCCCAGTCCCATTCCAGCTACGACACCGTTAATGCTGAATCCCCATTCAGCACCGACAATTGTCACTACAAGTAAAATAATAATAAACCGAACGACCTTGGATAGAAAAGGAATAATCATGCTGGACGCATCCAGTCCAAAGCGCTTGCCAGCGCCTTCCAGCAGGATAGAGGAGGCAGCAGACACATTGTACAAGCCCCAGCCGAGCAGTGCGATACTGATGCTACGATAAATTTTGTTCACATCAATCACAAAGCTCCATTGCTCATGCATAAAATAGCGTAGTGCCAGATACGTGCCAATCAAAATAAAAAAGTATTGGAGCGGCTTCTCAAATGCCTGTGCCCAGCGAATCAGAGCAGGATGCTCCTTAAAGCGACCGATCACAAAAGCGAATAAATATCGTGTGAACAGCTTACGAAAGGCGAGAAACAGCAGCAAAATCCCAATCGATACAAGTAGATCAATCCAGCGTATGTTGTAATACCCTTGAATGAGCCAGTCGAAATTCATATATCCCATCCTTTATCTATATATGATATGAGGTTATTCATACGGCGCTCCTATTAAAACGTTCTTCTTATGTATTACCCATTTCCGTTCAAGCCGACCTGTGTCTGCGTAATATGCTAATCGACTGATGTGCAATAGAGCCGATGATCGAGCTACAGGATATCAGATCAAGCTCTACAGCGTACAGCGATCCATCTTACCAATCTGTAATTTAATATTCATCCAGCTAGAGTAAGCAGTCTGCCCTGCTTGCTGCATACAAAAAGACCTGCTCCATTACGAAGCAGGTCTTCATATTGTACAGCGGGTTGCTCATCATTCCACCGAAGCCAAATCATGAGCAGCTAGCTGTAATCGTATCTGTGTACGAAATGTATTTCCGTTAGCTACGTGTACGACGCATAGAACGCATAACGAGACTAACTACGAATACAAGGATAACCGCACCGATAATTGCCTGGATTAAGTGGAAGCCACCCAGCTCTGGGCCCCAAGATCCCAACAGCATGTCACCCAACCAACCGCCGATGAAGCCGGCGATAATATTACCGATAACGCCACCTGGAATATCGCGACCGACGATCATACCTGCGATCCAACCAATAATACCACCAACGATTAATGCCCATAACCATCCTAACATATCATTCGCCTCCTCAATGAAGTCAATAACTTTGTTGCGATCGTTGAATGGATTCACCGCATATCCCGATGGCCATCGTTATCGGATTGGATATGCTGCTCAACTCACTCAACAATCTGTCTCGATTATTAATTAACCAACCATAACCAATTTAAACATTATGTTAAAAATTTAATAAATAAATCGCTTCAAATCTGGCATTTTAGCAGCATAACTCTAGGATCATAGTGCTACATACCGCTAGGGTAGCATCATCGCTAACAAACGATTTTCCCTTTCATATCAATGCTTGCTCGGTAACCTGCTATACTCTGAGCAGATTATTTAATATTGGCGCCTTCTTTTAAACGTTTGGAAATCGCATCAAATTCCTCCTGCGAAATACCAGGTGCAAATTCTTCCTCAACTTCCGGATATTCGGGTACAGGTACGCCCTCTGGGAAGCCATGAATAACTTCAAGCGGCTTACCATCCTCCGGGTGCGTTCCTTTCCAGATCTGGTCAATCGCTTTAAAATCTTCCGTGCTGTGTGTGTACAGCTTCGTATGGACACCTTTTTCCTCGTATTTGCGTGCTTCATTAAACGCCTTGTTGCTGAGAGAAGGAACAGGCACGAGCTTCGTTATGTTGACACCGGTCGCGATTTCAAGTGCTTTTGCATAAGCAACGACATGCACGCCACCACGCACAAGCAAAAATCCAACAACCTCACGTGCAGCCGGATGATCTGTCATTTCATATACCTTCATCTTGTGCGTACGTGCGCCGCATTCAAGAAAGAAGTTATGCAGCAGATCCTCGACCAGGTTCCCGCTATTAAATACATGATCACCTGTCCATGGACGACCCATCGAATCGCGTGGCATCGCTCCCTGTGCGCCAGCAAGATAAGGGTAACTGAGACGCATGTTTTTAACCGATTCCAGCGGTGTATCGTCCGGTTCCTTATACGTGGTAGAGCCAGCTTGAATCTTGTTGATGCCGTGTGCGACGAGCTCTACGTGTCCGAGCTCCTCTGCGGTAATGCTGGTGACAAGATCGTAAAACGGTTTGAGCTTGGACTTGTTGCGGAAGTTAAAGGACTGGTACAGATAGTTGTTCAGGGTCGACATTTCACCAAATTTACCACCCAGCAGCTCCTGGACCGCAGCGGCTGCATTCGGATCGGGACGATCTACATCCGGTATTTGGATCATGATCTGGTCAAGCCGTGTAAACATAAGCAATACCTCCATGTCGTTCATATAGGTCATACCAGCAAAGGTGACAGGTGACATCGGCAGGTGAGTTAGATCGCAAGCGGCAAGATTTTGCATAAAAACCGCGGCGGTCTATTCATACACGAACCTACACAACCAATACCCTTAAATGACATTAATAAACATTAATTAAAATCATTTACCAATTTATGCAGAAGGAGTGATTGAGAATGATGTAGATGCAGTCAGGCTTTAGTAACAGGGGAGCCTCGGTAAAATTAGAACAAGTATAGAAATAGCGAAAAGGAGCAAAATGATTCACCCTGACGATAACAGCGAGCCAGCATTTTCATCGAAATTGTAGCGATAACCATGTATAATATGTAAACGGTATAGAGATAGAACGACGGTTCCTGAAGCCTCTCCTTATACGCGATAGGCATATTATTTAATATAGAGATGTGGGATGAGACGTATGGACAATGACAAGCAACGATTAAGCGTAGAAGCAGCACGACTATACTATTTATCCGACTATAGCCAGCAGGAGATTGCGACCCGTCTGGGCGTGTCACGTCCGACGGTATCCAGACTGCTCCAGCTTGCAAAAGAAAAGGGCTATGTGCGCATCGATATCGTTGATCCATTGGAGGATCTGGATGCGCTGGGGGAACAGCTACGCAAGCAATATCGTCTGGAGGCTGTACAGGTATGCTACTCACCTGCTAATGAATATAAAGAAATCCAGCGACATATCAGCAAGCGTGCCGCTGAATATTTGTATGAGATCGTTCAGGATTCGGATATTATCGGTGTAACCTGGGGGCGTACGATGTATTCCGTGGCGCGCCAGCTGGAGCAAAAGCAGGTGCGTGGTGTCGAGGTCGTGCAGCTCAAGGGCGGAGTGAGCCATTCGCATATTAATACGTATGCGGCGGAGACGGTGAATCTGTTTGCCGAAGCATTTCATACGAGCGCGAGGTACTTACCCCTGCCTGTTATTTTCGACAGTATTGAAGTGAAGCGTATGGTCGAAGAGGATCGCCATATCCAGCGTATTATCGAGCTGGGTAGACAGGCGAATATTGCGATCTTTACGGTAGGGACGGTTAAGCAGGATGCGCTGCTGTTCCAGCTTGGTTATTTTAATGAGGAGGAGCAGCGATTACTACAACGTACAGGCGCAGGCGATATTTGCTCACGCTTCTTCGATGCGAACGGTGAAATTTGTAGCCCGGCGATTAATGAGCGGACGGTTGGTATCGATCTGCCTGATTTGCGTAAAAAAGAGAAGTCGATTCTCGTAGCAGGCAGCCAGCGTAAAATCGATGCGATCCGCGCCGCGCTCGTGGGGCGGTATGCGAATATTTTGGTGACGGATCAGTTTACGGCACAGGCGTTGTTGGCGGAGTGAAAAATTAATTTCTACTTTAATATATAAATACTAATTTGAAAATGATCTAAATTTTATAAGTATGTACAATAAGAGTGACAATCCGTTCAATCAGCTAAAGGAGAAAAACAAATGACAGACACAACAACTGAACAACACATCGCGGAATGGATGATTGAGCAGATCAAAAATCAAGGCACATTAAAGCAAGAAGATGCGATCGCTTATGTACGCGCACAGCATGGAGAAGCGTATTTATTTACAAGTGAAAGTGGAAATATATCACTATCCAAAGAGATCAAAAAGGCATTCCGCAAGCAGCATGGCGGCCGGATCGCATGGGATCGGGATGGCTTTTTCTGGGCATGGACTTAAACGGTCTTGTAAACGGATAAAGCTGTTAAAAGCAGCATCGTGATGTAATTGTAAGGACAGGCGAGATGAGCAGGAGTCATGCTAACTGAGCCGATATCTGCCCTATTGTGGCGTGCTGAGACTATTTTGCATCTGTACCGATATTCGATATACTTTACTCTAGTTTGATGGAGATGATCGTGAGATAGCAGGTGACGTACAGATCATCAATACCAATTTGGAGGGAAAACTATTGAATTCAACAGCAGTGTTAGAACGCCAAAATGAGATTTTACGACGCAATATTGAAACGATGATCATCAAAAACAACAGGGACGGATTGAGTCGCCAGGAAAGTGGCTTTTACCATACAATGGTGAAAGAATGGCATCAGAATCAACATGAAATTAATCAAATGCGTGACTAGATCGCGTAGCTGTAATTGCATATCGTTTGAATGAAAAGTGTCTACCAGGGTAGGCACTTTTTTCGTATCGTTTGGAAAATATATTTTGCGAGGCATATGATAAAAGGCATGATTATGCTACATTTTGTATATAAGATTGTGATGATAATATACATATTGAAATTCCCGCGGAACAACTAAAAAGCATTCGAATTGTAAATGATCTTCATCCATTTATCCAGTAATAATTGCCCAAGCTAAATTATGATTTATTATCTGTACTGCAATAGCTACAAGATGCTGTCTATAGCAATAAAGTAGCCTGCTGCAATGGAGACATCTTTTAACAATAGGAATATGATGATCTTCTACCCATTTCACAAGCTGATCTTGAAGCAGAATGGTTGAGTTGTAATGCTGACTATATGAGTGAATGGGAAGAAGCCAAAGCAGCAAACGAAGTAGGCAATACAGTGAAGGGGAGTATTGAGGTAATCTTTCCACAAGGAATCATTATCCATTTGAACGGGATTCAGTATCCGGGTTTGGTCGATTATTGGAAGTTTGCTCAACATGCTCAAACTGAAAATATTTATCCGAGCGTCCAGTTGATCGGTACTATTGCTGGGTACGATGAAGATAATGGCTGGATTAAACTTGAGGATGCAAGGTTATTGGATCACTCTGTTTAAAGGAATCAATAAAGAAGCAACAAGTTAAATGCAAATTATAACTAATGTGGAAATAAGCGAAATGATGACGTATATATGAAGTTATGGCTACGCGCAATCATCCTACTCATCCTTATCGAAGGTCTGGTATCTTCGATATGGTTTCTATTAGGCGCTACTCATTATTTTCAAAGAGGATTGGATCTGATAGCGACTGCTTACTTTGCTGGTCTGGCTATTCCGATGCTGATCTTCATTCTGATCTTCACCTATTTACTAGCTAAAAAGTGGACTCCACGAGATAAAGAACAACGCAGACTATTATATACTTTAGCCATAATCAATACTTTATTTGCTGTTGTTCTGGTAGGTAGCCTGTATACAGAAGGTTGGACGAATACATATACACAAACGGATTCACTCCAAACGACGGATGATCAGAAGTATGAGTATCAGATCGAATTAGTGAATCTATTTCAACGTAATAGCTATGCACAGCTGCATTTGAGAAGGATAGAATCTAATACACAGTCTTCGATTCGAATCGATATGAATACGAATGACATTAAGGCACTGGGTGTAGGAAAAATAAATCACTGGATCGAGTTAAAATCAACAGCCTCTAATGGCAAATACATTCTCCGAACGACAGAAGATCTAGGTATTCCAGAAGAATCATTCATGATCGATATGTCCACACAGAGCGCTCAAGCTGTAGATTGAAGATATAAATAAAGCTACCAAAAGAATGTTATGCATCATAATGGAATGGGCAGGTCGATAACGAATAATATACGGGCTGGTGGAAATGAAACCAATCAATCCATTGGATCAACAACTCGATTTAGAACAATGACAGCAATCTTCAAAAGGGAAGAGAGGCATCACTATGTGGTTAGTTTTTCTTTGTATGCTAATTGCATTTGGCATTGAACGGCATTTACAGGCGAAGAAGTCTGCTGCTGCATCACAGGCTATTACGCAAGCAGTCTCTTCTTTGGCACATCAGGATGAATCTCATACATATGATCTGGCTTACAAATCTGCATGGATTGCTATTCGACATGACTCTGTTTCTAGTGATGCTATCGAGCAAATGCTAACCAATCATCATAGTCGAGCAGAAGTGCTGTTATTCAAGCCGATACAGGAGTGGACTATTTTACTGGCAGATGAATTACCTGACTTGAGCGAACCAGCCGAAGACGATCGATTGCTTATGATGCTAGAGGATCTAAGTAAAATATTTGGAGAAGTACAGTATTTTGCAAATTGTCGTACAGTAGAATATTATGCATGGGTGAAGTATACAGAGGGTAAGATGCAACGTGCCTATAGTTATGTATGGGAAACTATGCTGAATGAAGGTGAGCAGACCAAGAGTGAAGAGGTTCATGTGCCTGAATATGTTTCTGAAGGCGAATTATTGCCTGATGAAGAGTTAGTTCTTGCTATCGTGCAGGATTGGAGCATTTTACCAGAAGGACTTGTTTTAGAAAAGTCTATAAAAACAAGCTGATCTATGTCTGTTTTCTTCTCATTAACTTATATCTATAAAGAAAAGCCGGGAGTATAATATTCTGGTCAGCCGACTAATTAATCGCTTGCTTTATATATAAAAAGAGGGCAATCTCCATTGCCCTCTTTCCCCAAATCTCACCGTACACCCTTTCCACCAACCCTACCTCATCAACGAACCACCGACCGATTAGCGCTCGCATTCCCACCTCGCAAGCCATCCATCTTCCCATAGGTCAATTTGCGCCATAGCCATTCTACCGGCCCATATTTAAAATACTTCATCCAAACTGTGCTAAGTACGATCAGCAATATAAATACACCGAATCCTACCGAAGCAACGCCAGTAGGTGGCAGCATTTTCCCCAACCCTAATCCATAATCGAAAAACAGAAATGTTCCAATCATAGAGTGCAGCAGATAACACGTGAGCGACATTCGTCCGACATTACCGATCAGCATTAACAACGGACGTAGCTTGCCCACATACAGGAACAGCAGCGCCAGCGAGCTCATGTAAAATAGACTACCTACGATCCCACTAACCTGACTGACCAGATCAGCAGCACCGAAGCCGCTCATTTCATTACTCGAGCCTTGCCATGTATTCCATATCGTAAACGCCTGTATAGCGACAAATAAAATGGTGAATATACTCCAGATACGTGTCCACTGTTTCTTTTTGCTCTCCATCTGGTGGAAGAGTCCTTTTTTGACAAAATACATACCAACAAGAAACATCATCAGCATAGGAATAAGCATCGTATAGGATGTGCTTAGCATCCCTTTTACCTCGGAAAAGCGTTCACCTATCGAGACGAGGTACGATGTATTGGTCGCTTCTGCGGCAAAGTCTGTGCCTTCCAGAAAGGTAGGCTGTAGCATCCAGCTTAATGAAAACAGGCTGTACGCTAGCAGCAGCACCACTGCCCAGATGAGCAGAGTGGCAGGACGACATTTGTAGAATAGAAGTAACAGCAATCCGGCTACAGCATAATAAGTTAAAATATCGCCTGACCAGATAAACGCAATATGCAGCAAGCCAAAGCCAAACAGTGCGACCAGTCTGCGTACAAATACGATACGTGGCGATTCAAATCTGGCTTCTGCCCGGTTCATAAAGATGATAAAGCCGATGCCGAATAGAAAGGAGAACAGGGTGTAGAACTTGCCTTCTGCAAACCAGTGTACAAGCGATTGCGTTATCGTTTCACCGGACGATGACGCAAATGCACCTGAACTGGCGATCAGAAAATAGTTGACCATGATAATACCGAGCATGGCAAAACCACGTACAATATCCAAAAAATGAAGACGATCACGGACAGCTACAGGAGAAAGCTGCGTTTGGGCTGGTAGGGTCATTGTTCTTAGCTCCTTTATTGATTTGGTTATACAGTTACTGTAGATGGATGTATGCGCTGATCTATTGAAAATAAAGCATGCTGGCTAGTGACCTTATATGACGCGTCATTGAGTAGGAGCAGCGCCAGGATTCCTTATTGATGCGAAGTCATAGGTTATTATTACGTTTGATAGTATGTTGTTAGTAGAGTGCGACCAGGTTTGCTTATGAGGAAGCGCACTTTACTGCCATTCAAACACTCCCGTATATAGCTGATAATAATTGCCCTTCAACTGGATCAGCTCATCATGATCCCCCCGTTCCGTAATTCTTCCTTGCTCCATCACCAGGATGGCATCCGAATTGCGCACTGTAGACAAGCGGTGGGCAATGACGAATACGGTTCGTCCTTGCATCAAATTATCCATACCGGATTGCACCAGTGCCTCGGTTCGCGTATCAATCGAAGAGGTTGCTTCATCCAGAATCATGACTGGCGGATTGGCGATGGCAGCTCGAGCGATAGCCAGCAGCTGACTTTGTCCCTGAGATAGTCCGTTTCCGCTACCATCCAAGCGTGTATCATATCCATCTGGCAAACGCTCAATAAAGTTTGCTGCATGAGACATGCGCGCCGCCTGCATAACCTGCTCATCGCTCGCTTCCAGATGACCATAACGAATATTGTCAGCTACGGTGCCTGTGAACAGATGCGTATCCTGCAATACAATGCCGAGTGAACGACGGAGATCGGCTTTGCGTATACGTTGAATCGAGATACCATCGTATAGAATTTCGCCATCGCTAATTTCATAGAAGCGATTAAGCAGATTCGTTACGGTCGTTTTCCCCGCGCCAGTCGCACCGACAAAAGCGAGCTTCTGTCCCGGCTGAGCGGTAAGTGTCATGTCGATCAGTACCTGCTTTTTGCCATCGTAGGAGAACGACACCTGCTTGAACTCGATCTTGCCCTGTAGTGGAACGAGCGAGCCATCCTCCAGCTTCCATGACCACGGATGATCGGCATCGTTCTTTTGTAATGTGACTAATCCGTGATCCTCTTCCGGTTGCTCATCCATCAGGGTGAAGATACGCTTAGCTCCTGCGAGTGCCACGACGAACATGCTCACCTGTGAGGAGATTTCAGCGATAGGCATCGTGAAACTGCGAGATAGACTCAGAAAGGCAGCAATGCTACCAAGCGTCAATGATTGATCCCAGCCCGATATCGCCATTGCGCCACCGATAATGGCAACAGCGACATACGTAAGCGTGGCTAAGTTTTCATTTAATGGCATTAATAAGTTGGCATATTTATTCGCTGTCGCGGAGCGATGGAATAGATCATCATTCAAGCGTGCGAATTGCTGGGTGACATGCTCCTCGCGACCGAACACCTGTACGACCTTTTGTCCGTGCATCATTTCTTCAATATAGCCATCTACTACACCAATCGATTCCTGCTGCTGGAAAAAGTGGTCTGTCGCCTGCGTGCCTATTTTTTTGGTCGTCCATAACATCGCACCTGCGCCTAGCAACACAATGATCGTTAGTGGAATATCGATATACAGCATCGTTCCCAGCACAACGATTAATGTAACAACAGTGGACAGGATTTGCGGCAGGCTATCCGTCAGCATCATATTTAGCGTGTCCACATCATTCGTATAATGACTCATCACATCGCCATGTGCTTTACGGTCAAAATAACGAAGCGGAAGCTTCTGCATACGGCGGAATAGCTCGTCTCGAATATGCTTCATAATGCGCTGCGAGATCGTAATCATCAGTCGCTTCGAGATAAACGTACTGATTGTACCCGCCAGATAGATGACAGCGAGAATAACCAGTGCTTGCAACAAGGCATGAAATACTGGATTTTGATTGCCGATCAGCGGCACGATAAAGTCATCAATGAGCAACCGTAAAAAGGCAGCCGACACAACAGATACGGCTGAGCTAACCAGCACGAGTAGTAGCACGAGCAGCACCTTAAATTTGAACGGCTTAAAGTAAGCAAGTAGACGGAGTGTGGTTTTACCGTAGCTGATGTCGTTCGGCATCTTCTTCACGTCCTTTCATTTGTGTAATATAGGCTTCTTGATAAATCATGCATCGTTGCATGAGCTGTACATGGGTACCGATATCGACAAGCTTGCCGTCATCCAGCACGATAATTTGATCTGCATCTTCTACCGAAGCTATCCGCTGAGCGATGATAATTTTAGTTGTTAGCGGAATCTGCTCTCGAAGTGCCTGGCGAATCTGCATGTCAGTGCGTGTATCGACTGCACTGGTGGAATCATCCAGAATCAGAATCTTCGGCTGCTTCAGCAGGGCGCGTGCGATACAGAGTCGTTGCTTTTGACCGCCAGACACATTTGTTCCTCCCTGATGAAGCGGTGTATCGTATCCATCCAGGAAGGACATAATAAAGTCATGCGCCTGAGCGGCCTTACACGCTTGGATGATCTGCTCATCGGTCGCTGCTTCATTGCCCCAGCGCAGATTATCTTTAATGGTGCCTTCGAATAGCACGTTCTTTTGCAGTACCATCGCCACCTGGCTTCGCAGGGTATGAAGCTCATAGCACTTCACATTAATGCCGCCGACCAGTACTTCACCCTCGCTAGCGTCATACAATCTGGGAATGAGCTGCACCAGAGAGGACTTGGCACTTCCGGCTCCACCAATAATGCCGATCGTCTGTCCTTCTTGAATATGAATGTTGATGTCAGATAATGCATATTTATCCGTCGCTTCGGAATAGCGAAAAGATACATTACGGAATTCGATATCTCCGCTGTACAGCTCCCTTACTGGAACAGCCGGGCTTGTAATCGCGGGCTGTTCTCGTAGCAACTCGTCAATTCGACCTGCTGACGCACGAGCGATAGCGATCATAATGACCACGATACCAAGTGTCATCAGACTCATCAAAATTTGCATCGAATAAGCAAAAATACTCGTTAGCTCACCTGTCGTCATCGTCCCACCGACGACCAGCTTCGCTCCAATCCACGAGATCAATAGCATGACCGCATAGATCATCATTTGCATGAGTGGCAACTCATAGGAGAGCAGACGCTCCGCGCTGACCATTTCGGTGAAGATTTTCTGCGATACCGCCTGAAACTTGCTAATCTCATGCTCCTCGCGCACATACGATTTCACCACACGGATGCCGCGTACATTTTCCTGTACAACCTGGTTCAGCTCATCATAGCCAGCGAAGGCACGTTCAAAGATCGGAAACGAATACTTCATAATCAACAGCACACCAATCGCAAGAACAGGCACAACAATCAGGAAGTACGAAGCGATAGTCGGACTAATCTGAAATACCATCACCGTAGCAAAGATCATCATAATCGGACTACGAAAAGCGATATGCAAAATCATCGCAAATGCGTTTTGCACATGTGTAATATCTGTCGTCAAACGAGTGACGATGCCTGAAGTGGAAAATTTATCGATATTGGAATAGGATAGTCGCTGCACATGGCGAAATAGATCATAGCGCAGATTCTTGCCAAATCCCGACATGGCAATTGCCGAGTATTTACCGCCAAGTGCACCAAACACAAGTGCAACAAGTGCATAGATAACCAGAATCAGACCATACTTTGTAATCTGATCCATTTGCCCACCCGTGATGCCCTGATCGATCAATCGGGCGATAAATAGGGGAATCGCGACCTCCATCGCTACTTCGCCGAGCAGAAATAAGATTGTAAGCCATGCCTGCTTGCGGTAGCTCCTCACGCTGTTTAATAATCTTCTTATCATAGGATGTTCACCTCTTGTCGTACTGACTAGCTCGAATTTTCATGTTGCTTACATAAGCCAGCTTCATGAATCGGTGTTATCATAAAGTGTATAGTAACTATACAGTCAACATTATTTTTTGAATGGAGATGAACGGGGTGAATCGAGCGGAATTGGTACCGATCAGTGCCTTTTCGAAGATGGCAGAAATTACACGACAAACGCTGATTTACTATGATCGTATCGGTCTGTTCAAGCCAGCACGCGTCGACGATAATGGCTACCGGTACTATCATTTGGATCAATTGGATACGATTCTAGTTATTAGTATTCTCAAGGGGCAGGGGATGTCGCTTGAGCATATTCGCGAACATCTGCACGACCGCAACCCTCAGAGCACGCTGGAGTTGTTACGCAAGCAGGAGAAATTGATTCAGCAGCAGATGATGAAGCTACAGCGCACCTTACAGATGATTGGCATACAGGCAGAGAATATCGAGCACTCTTTTCAAGTGGATATCCGTACAATGCACGTGATCTGGCAACCGGAGATTCCTTTGTTAAGAAGTGAGCGAATGCGTGTATCCAAGCAGGATTTTGCGGAGCAGCTATGGGATGATTTTCAAATGCGTTTGCAGAGAGAGCAGGCGCCAAGTGGCTATCCAGCGGGAGTCATTGTGGAGCAGGAGGATCTGTTGAACCGTAATGGAGATCGGATGTCGTATATGTTCAGCCGGATGCAGACGCATGTGGAGCCGCAGCATCATATGCCAGCAGGCTATTATCTAGTTTCGTATGCGAGAGCTGATTACGGAGATACAGATAAGATTTATCCGCGTATTTTCGATTATATCGAGCAGCAGGGCTATATCATTAATGGTCATGCCTATGAAGAATATGTACAGGACGAGATTTCACTACACAATCCAGATGAGTATCTGGCTAGAATTATGATTGGGATCGAAAAGCCAGCATTCATATGAGCAACTAACATACGATGAACGAATCACATACAGTAAAATCAGCGGCAATGTACCTTATGAAAACGAGCCGAAGAATGATCCGACAGAACTGAAATTCCATCATCATCCAGCCTGTGCAGAATAAGGACGTTACATTATCCACGATATGTGATAACATACATTCGTTTGCCCCATTTTGTCCGTATGAACTATCCTGAACAAAAGTTCAAAAACGATTTTACATTTGTTCAATCGAGTGCTATGATAGGTTTATGGTTAAAACAAAAGTGTGGCATGAATGTATATAAAAGGAGCGATAATAGATGAATGTAGCAAAACTGATCGATCATACGCTGCTGAAAGCAGACGCGACGAAGGCTGAGGTTGCGAAGCTGGTAGAAGAAGCGAAGAAGTACGAGTTTGCATCCGTATGTGTGAATCCAACATGGGTACCGTTTTGCGCACAAGAGCTGAAAGGTACAGGCGTGGATGTATGTACAGTTATCGGTTTCCCACTGGGAGCGAATACACCGGAAGTAAAAGCATTTGAAGCTTCCAATGCAATCGCTAACGGTGCAACCGAGGTCGATATGGTCATCAATATCGGCGCATTGAAAGATGGCGACGATGCACTCGTGCTGCGCGATATCCAAGCGGTCGTCGATGCAGCAAAAGGTAAAGCACTGGTAAAAGTAATCATCGAAACATGTCTGCTGACAGATGAAGAGAAGGTTCGTGCATCCCAGCTTTCCGTACAAGCAGGTGCTGACTTTGTAAAAACATCGACTGGCTTCTCAACAGGTGGTGCAACAGCGGAAGATGTAGCCCTGATGCGTAAAACAGTAGGCCCAGACGTTGGTGTAAAAGCTTCTGGTGGTGTACGTAGCGAAGAGGATCTGAACGCAATGGTCGCTGCTGGCGCAACGCGTATCGGTGCAAGCTCTGGCGTGAAGATTATGGAAGGCGGACAATCCTCGTCCTCTTACTAAGCGCCTGGATCTGACCGAGTGCAGGAGTGAAGGACGATTATCGCCTTGCATTCCTGCATGAGCGGGCAGACCTTCGTCATAACGATATAGCAAGCATGAACATCCGGGGAGGCCAACTATACAATGAAAGAACAATTGATTCAGGCAGCGATTGACGCAAGAAACCATGCCTATGTGCCCTATTCCCATTTTCAAGTAGGAGCTGCTCTACTGGCTGATAACGGTAATATTTACGGTGGAGCCAATATTGAGAATGCATCCTACGGATTGACGAACTGTGCCGAGCGTACTGCAATTTTCAAGGCGGCTTCGGAAGGTGTACGCCGTATTGAAGCGATTGCGATCGTAGCGGACACAGAAGGCCCTGTATCTCCATGTGGAGCATGTCGTCAGGTTATCGCCGAATTTAGCGATGAGAATACACGCATTTATCTGACGAATCTAAAAGGTGAGGTTAGCGAATGGAGCATGTCCGAGATTTTGCCAGGCTACTTCCAGGCGAAGGATATGGAAAAGGACTGAGCTCCTTTACAGCAAAGATAGACGGAGACGCGATCATGACAACCGATACCGATAACAGGTAGATGTTATGAAGATAAGGCTCCGTTTTTAAAAATGATTTTGGTAAAATCGCTATGCTTAAGTAAATATTGTAAGCGCTTTATGATTGTAATCAGCATTTTCATGACTATCTTTACTGCCGTCTCGATATGTGAAACCAGAAGGTTAAGCATATGAGACGGCATCACAGAACAGGAGCTAAACGCGCATGAAGTATATTATCGCTATTATCGGTATTCTGATCGTATTCGGTCTGGCTTACATTGCCAGCAATGATCGCAAAAACATTCGTTATCGTCCACTGCTTATCATGGTTGTGTTACAGGTTATTTTGACGTTCTTATTGTTGTATACACCTATTGGTGCAAAGCTAGTTGGAGGCTTCTCCGCAATATTTGAGCATTTACTTAGCTATGCTAAAGTCGGAACGGATTTTGTATTTGGCGGTCTGGTCAATGGAGAGGGCTCGATTCCATTCTTCTTCAACGTATTGATGCCAATCGTCTTCATCTCCGCACTGATCGGTATTTTGCAGTACATTAAAGTATTGCCATTTATTATCCGCATTATTGGCTGGATACTGAGTAAAGTTAATGGCATGGGTAAGCTGGAATCCTACAATGCAGTAGCATCGGCGATTCTGGGTCAGTCCGAAGTATTTATTTCGGTGAAAAAGCAGATCGGTCTGCTACCTAAGCATCGTCTGTACACACTGTGTGCATCGGCCATGTCGACCGTGTCCATGTCGATCGTCGGCTCGTACATGCAAATGCTGGAGCCACGTTATGTCGTAACTGCGCTCGTACTGAATCTGTTTGGCGGTTTTATTATTGCTTCGATTATTAATCCGTATCGTGTAACAGCGGAAGAGGATATACTGGAAGTACAGGAAGAAGAAAAACAAACCTTTTTCGAAATGCTGGGCGAATACATCATGGACGGCTTTAAAGTTGCGATTACCGTTGCAGCGATGCTGATCGGTTTTGTTGCTTTGATCGCGATGATTAATGGTCTGTTTGATCTGATCTTCGGCATCACGTTCCAGGATGTACTGGGTTATGTATTTGCACCATTTGCATTTATTATGGGCGTGCCGTGGGCAGATGCGTTTACAGCAGGTAGCCTGATGGCAACCAAGCTTGTATCGAACGAATTCGTTGCGATGCTGGAGCTGGGTAAGCATCCAGAGATGAGTGCGCGTGCAA
This sequence comes from Paenibacillus hunanensis, assembly GCF_014645615.1. Lineage (GTDB taxonomy): Bacteria > Bacillota > Bacilli > Paenibacillales > Paenibacillaceae > Saccharibacillus > Saccharibacillus hunanensis. Next base: position 140,685 of record NZ_BMMB01000006.1, read on the forward strand.
TCGGTATCGTATCCGTATTCCTTGTATCGTTCGCTAACTTCTCCTCAATCGGTATTATCTCCGGTGCGGTGAAGGGTCTGAACGAGAAGAAGGGTAATGAAGTAGCGAAGTTCGGTCTGCGCTTGCTGTATGGTGCAACACTGGTCAGCGTATTGTCCGCAACGATAGCAGGTCTGTTCCTGTAAAAGGGAGCTATAAGCACGATGCTTACGTGTACGCAATCCGCTTTATTTCCAACGCTGCGGATTTGTTGTAAAATAGATTTTTGCATCATTTTGCAGAGCGACTACACATGAAGTTGCTATAACGGAAGGAGCTATAAATCAATGACACCATTTAAACGTATACACCTGGTAGTTATGGATTCGGTCGGTATCGGTGAAGCACCGGATGCGGCAGAATTTGGAGATGTCAATGTAGATACATTCGGACATATCGCCCGCGAAAATGGCGGCTTGAATATGCCGAATATGGCGAAGCTTGGACTGTCCAACATCCGTGAGATCGAGGGCGTTCCAGTAGCAGAGCAACCACTCGCGTATTACACCAAAATGCAAGAGGCTTCCCGTGGTAAGGACACGATGACAGGTCACTGGGAGATCATGGGTCTGTACATCGATACACCATTCCGCGTCTTTCCAGATGGCTTCCCGGATGAGCTGATTCAGCGCATTGAGGAAAAAACAGGACGTAAGGTGATCGGTAATAAGCCTGCCAGCGGTACGGAAATTATCGATGAGCTTGGTGAGGAGCATGTGAAGACAGGCGCTCTCATCATCTACACCTCCGCAGACTCTGTATTGCAGATTGCTGCACATGAAGAGGTTGTACCACTCAAAGAGCTGTATGAAATTTGTGAGTTCTGTCGTGAGATTACACTGGATGATCCGTACATGCTGGGCCGCATCATTGCACGTCCATTTGTCGGTGAGCCAGGTAACTTCTCCCGTACATCCAACCGCCATGACTATGCACTGAAGCCATTCGGACCAACAACGATGAATGCTTTGCAGGATGCAGGTCTGGACGTGATCGCAATCGGTAAAATTTCCGACATTTACGATGGTGAAGGCGTAACAGAATCGATCCGTACGAAGTCCAATATGGACGGTATGGACAAGCTGGTGGAAGTTGCAGCTAAGCCATTCCACGGGTTGAGCTTCCTCAATCTGGTGGACTTTGATGCCCTATTCGGTCATCGTCGTGATCCAAAAGGCTATGCCGAAGCGCTGGAAGAGTATGATGCACGTCTACCTGAGGTGTTCGAACAGATGAACGATGATGATCTGCTAATCATCACGGCTGATCACGGTAATGATCCGACCTATACCGGTACAGATCATACGCGTGAATATGTACCACTGCTCGTATATTCCAAGCGTTTTGCTAACGGTGGCAAAGAATTGCCACTGCGTACGACATTCGCGGATATCGCTGCAACGGTAGCGGAGAACTTTGGTGTGAAAATGCCAGAGTACGGTACAAGCTTCTTTGCGGATCTGAAGTAATTAGTAAATTGATCTATGAAATGATGGGTACTAAAGCAATTCGAGCGTCAGAGCGTTCAGACCGCTTATGAATCGGACGCTAAAACGAGATGTATTTCAATCTCTTTACTGCGCTTGATGCAGATGTACAACCTGTTCTATCCATCCAGGAATAGCTCCATACAGCTGCCGGAATGGATAGAATACTACACATAAACAGGCGTCCTCTACTGACGCCTTAATTTCCATTTGGAGGTATATATTATGAGTGTTCATATCGGAGCAAAACCCGGCGATATCGCTGAAACGATCCTACTACCAGGTGACCCCCTGCGTGCGAAGTACATCGCAGATACGTATCTGGAGGATGTAACCTGCTATAACGAAGTGCGCGGTATGCTTGGCTTTACTGGCACATACAAAGGACAACGCGTGTCTGTACAGGGTACAGGTATGGGGTTGCCTTCGATCAGCATCTACGTGAACGAGCTGATCAGCGAGTATGGCGTGAAGAACCTGATTCGCGTCGGTACATGTGGCGGCATGCAGCAGCATGTGCGTGTACGTGACGTGATTTTGGCACAAGCAGCAAGCACGGATTCCAGCATGAACAACCACATTTTCGGTGGATACACATTTGCACCTGTAGCAAGCTTCCCGCTGCTCAAAGCCGCTTATGACCGTGGTGTGGAAAAGGGTCTGAATATGCACGTAGGTAATATTTTCAGCTCGGATTCGTTCTATCGTGATGATAAAACGATCACAGGTCTGATGATGGACTACGGCGTACTTGGCGTAGAGATGGAAACAAGCGCATTGTACACACTGGCTGCTAAATTCGGTGTGAATGCACTGACGATCCTGACGGTAAGTGACCACCTGTTGACTGGCGAAGAAACAACATCTGAAGAGCGCCAAACAACTTTCAACGAAATGATGGAAGTGGCACTGGATACAGCAATCTCGCTGTAAGCTATAAGGATAACGACTGCATATCATCAAACGATGATAAAGCACAATGACAAAATGCAATCAGCATAAGCCTTATGAAATAAGGCATAATACGATATGCTGTCAACTGACAGTTTGGCAGCATATCTATACTTTGCACATTTTTTAGCCGTCCAGATCAGGCAACCGACGAAGCCGACTGGCGTAAAAAATGAAGCAAATGTGCATGATGCCAGATTTATATGTTAGGTTTGTGTTAACTTTTAATATAGGAGCTGATCCATATGAGAATGGTAGACCTGATTGAGAAAAAGCGTGATGGCAAAGAACTGAGCACAGAGGAAATCAATTTTATTATCCAGGGATATACAGATGGCGAGATTCCTGATTATCAGGTTAGTGCATTTGCAATGGCGACTTTCTTCAAGGATATGACCGATCGTGAGCGTGCGGATCTGACCATGGCAATGGTAAACTCCGGTGAAACGATTGACCTGTCCGCTATCGAGGGTGTGAAGGTCGACAAGCACTCCACAGGCGGCGTTGGTGACACGACTACACTCGTACTGGCTCCACTTGTAGCAGCACTGGATATTCCAGTCGCGAAAATGTCCGGTCGTGGTCTTGGTCACACAGGCGGTACTGTGGATAAGCTGGAATCGGTCGAAGGCTTCCACGTTGAAATTACGAAGGATGAGTTCATCAAGCTCGTTAACGAAAACAAAATTGCGGTTATCGGTCAAAGTGGTAACCTGACACCCGCGGATAAAAAGCTGTATGCACTGCGTGACGTAACAGCAACAGTCAATTCGATCCCACTGATCGCCAGCTCCATCATGAGTAAAAAGATCGCTGCTGGCGCAGATGCAATCGTACTGGACGTAAAAACAGGTGCAGGCGCATTCATGAAAACGCCAGAAGCTGCAAAAGAACTGGCACATGCGATGGTAAGCATCGGTAACAATGTAGGTCGTAAAACGATGGCGGTTATTTCCGATATGAGTCAGCCACTCGGTCTGGCGATCGGTAACTCGCTGGAGATTCAAGAAGCGATTGACACGCTGAAAGGACAGGGACCAAAGGATCTGGAAGAGCTGTGCTATGCACTGGGTAGCCAGATGGTCTATCTGGCAGGCAAAGCGGACTCCCTTGAGGATGCGAAAGCGAAGCTGCAAGAAGTGATCCAAAATGGTAAAGCACTTGAAAAGTTCAAGCAATTCCTGGCAAGTCAGGGTGGAGATGCTTCCGTTGTCGATCATCCAGAGCGTCTGCCACAGGCTCAATATCGCATTGAGCTGCCTGCGAAGCAAGATGGTGTGGTAGCTGAGCTGGTAGCTGATGAGATCGGTACAGCTGCGATGCTGCTCGGCGCAGGTCGCGCAACGAAGGAATCTGAGATCGATCTGGCAGTGGGTCTAATGCTGAACAAAAAAGTAGGCGATACAGTCAAAGCTGGCGATTCACTCGTAACGATTCATGCAAATCGTGAAAACGTAGATGATGTTATGGCGAAGCTGTATGATAGCATTCGCATCGCAGATCATGCAGATGCTCCAACACTCGTATACGGTACAGTAACCGAGTAACACTAGATCATAGCCATACAAATAGCCTGTCGGATAAGCAGCACAGGCTTGTGACAGGATCAGCATAATTAAATCGATATTCAACTGGATATTCCGTGGATCAAAGTTCGCCTGCTTAGTGGCTTCGATTCACGGGATTTTTTTATTTTGTAACCGGAATGCTACCTGTAGTAGCTAATAGATTCATAAGAAAGTATGGGATTTAATTACATATTTATCATAAATAGAACTAAAGCCTCTGTATGCTTAAAGTGTTATAACCGATACATCATTTTATATGGATGAGCTTCCAAATATGTCGCACAGTCCTAGTCTATACAGATTACCGCAACATTCTTTTATTTCGATAACAGGTTGTTAGCATCATAAAAATTTTTATACAATTCCTTAATTTGGAAGTGAAATGGAAAGCGAACAGGGTATATAATGTAGACAAAGGAATAATTTACAATTTTATATTTAAGGAAGGGATGGCGTTTGGATATTTTCTGGTGCTTGCGGCGTATCGAGCAGGAGCGCAAAGAGCTGCATCTGCTCGTGGAGCTGTATGGATTCTCCGATGACCGTGTAATTATCAAGTCGCAGCAATTAGACCAGACGCTAAATGAATACGATCGGCAACGTGTATTAGCAGCCGGTCTTGAGCCTCAGCAATGAACCCCGCAGCTTATATTAAGCGACGGGGTTCAGATTTTTTAAAGGATTTTTAAAGGATTTTTAAAGGATGAATGATTAGAGGATCAATTGACTTTAACGATCTGGAAATGCTGGTTTGTGCCGCCATTATCTGTCCATTGAATCGCCTTTGCGCCATCATTAAGCGATTGATCCGAGATATCGAGCAGCTTGCCCGTTTCGCGATTTTTCAGCTTATAATAACCCCCGCCCACACTAACCGGCTGCCATTGCTGACTATTCCAGCCACCATCACTCCATTGCTCGATCGTTGCGCCATCGGTCGTACTACCATTTTCTACACCGATCAGCTTGCCCGAAGCACGATTAATTATTTTCACATAGCCATTGCCTGCACTTACGATCTGCCATTGTTGAGTCGTTGTGCCGCCGTCTGTTCGTTGCTCCAGATCCGCACCATTAGCAGAGGAGTTGTCGACTACACTTAATAGCTTGTTGCTTTTGCGACTAATCAGCTGATAGGAAGCGTTAACGTCCCAGCTATTCGTATTGGTGCTGCCGGTGATCGTACCTGCCGCCGCATCGATCGTCACCGTGTCATACCAGTTCATGGCAAGGCTCGTTGCACTTGGGAAGGATAGAGGGAGCCATACGTATTTAGAGTCCTGTACAGGGCCGCTCCAGGCACCTGCCCAGCGATCTCCCATATACAGATAGGATGTGCCCTGAGTGCCCTCTACTGGAACGACATAGGCAGATTGTGAACCATACGTCGTGTTATCGGCAAAATTGCTCAGTCCGCTCCACGCGCCGGTAATGCTCGTCGCAGTGGCGTATTTCGCCTGATTCGGATTCCAGCCCGTTGCTCCGGAGGTGACAAGGAAGTACACACCGTCCTTTTTGAACATAGCAGGGGCTTCACGATACTGACCGGACCAGAGTGTAGTGACGAGTGATTCTACACCGAGAAAATCCGGAGTGAGCTTGTAAATGTTCAGGTCTGCATTCACCCGCGTCGCTGAGATCAGATACGCCGTGCCGTTATCATTGTAGACAGTCATATCACGTGAGTCGTAGTCAAGCGGACGGAAGCTACCTTTATAATCGTAGTTGCCATCCACCGTGCTGGAGGTTGCTACAGCTACGCGTGCTTCGCCATAGTCCTTGCCATTTTCCTTATGCATCCAGAGGACGAACTTCTGGGTTGCACTATTATAAATAACCTTCGGACGCTCAATATTCGATATATTCAGTTCGGCTGCCGAGCTGCTCGTGAGCACGTCATTGCGGAATTCCCAGTTTTTCAGATCGGTAGAGCGATAGACCGATACGGCTTTGAACGTACCGTCCTGATTACGATTTTCCCCAAACCAGTAGTAGGCGCCCGCCACCTTAATCATCCCACCGCCATGCGCATGAATCACATTGCCATTTGTGTCTTTGAACTGTGTACCGTTCGTGATCGTCACGGGTGCAGCGGATGCCTCCTGTCCGGGTAGCCCCAGTGCACTAATGATCTGCAAGAGTAGCAGGGCGATTAGTCCCTGACTGCAATAGCGCAACATGCGTTTAACTGAACTGCTTTTTAACCATGAATTCATCATCTAGACACCTCTGTTCATATAATATAAAGCGCTTACATTAAAGTGAACGAAAATGACGATATGTAGATCATTTTGCTCATCATCCCGTTTGCTAGGGTACAGTTACTAAAGCTCTGCTTACCAGTACGGACATATAAGCAGTTCGTTCACCTCCTTATGGAACTATTGTATCAATGATTCCTGTTTATGGGATATAAGTAAATAATGAGAATATATAAGAATAACGAACAATAATGATTGAAATCATTTTCGTGCGAAAACCCGCAATTAACTGTTACAACAAGCAGATCAGTATAGAGCCGCGCATATACTAGACGTTACATATAAATTAAACTATCAAATACTGCGTAAATTGTCGAAATATAGGTTTTTATGTTATAAAGAAATGCTGGATACTATCCGATAATGAATTTAGTTACTTAACGATTCGATGAGCGATATCCATAAGAACGAATAGTTTATAGCAAATCAAATAGCGAATAGAAAAGAGGTTACCAGTATGGAGTCCTTATATTTTACAAGCACAGCTCAAGCGCGTGCATATATGGAGCAGCACACCGACCGTGGCATTGTCTTATTTGCAGGTGTGGAAATGGTGGAGGAATTAAGCGCAGTTGCCGGGCCGCATGTGGTGCTATCATCAACGGCAGGTGAATATACATCGAAAGGCTTTCAGGAGGGCGTAATCAGCGGCTTTACGTATCCGATCGACCAGGTCGAGGTCGTTGAGGTGGAGTCGCCTGCGATTCTAAGTGTACACGAGCTTCAAGCAGCCTATACACGCGTGAGAAATAACAAAAATGCGTTTATGTTCATTCTGTATGATGGCTTGTCTGGACAGGAAGAGAGCGTGATGACGACGCTGTTTTTTGCAGATAACGATTTTAAGGTAGTCGGTGGTAGTGCTGGTGACTATGTGCAATTTAAAGAAACCGCGATCTATATTGGAAAACGGCGCGTAGCAGGTGCTGCACTGTTTTTTAATTACAATAAGCGTACACAAGTGCTCAAGGAGAACATTTATTATACGACCGGGCAGCGCCTGCTAGTAACGGATGCCGATCCGCTTACAAGAGTCGTGCATTCCTTCAATAACCGTCCGGCTGCTACAGAATATGCGGCAGTGCTAGGTATCCAGGAGCATGAGCTGGAACGTGCTTTTATGAATAATCCACTTGGCAAGGTGATTAAAGGACAGACGTATATCACATCACCGATGAAGGTCAATCCAGATCGCTCGATTACATTTTATGCACAGGTGGTACCGAATACGTTTTTGGATGTGCTACAGCCGTCGAAGCTACAGGAAAGCTTTCAGGAGACGCTCGATTCACTTGCGTTTCGTCCATCATTTGTGTTGTCGGTGCACTGCATTTTGCGCAGTCTAAAGTTCAAAAGTGAGAACACATGGAAGCTGCTAGACAACGCTCTGCTAGGCGTCTGCTCGAATCAGGCTGGCTTTATCAGCTACGGAGAACAGCTTCAGGATAAGCATTTCAATCAGACGATGGTGCTGATCGCATTTGAATAGGAGGAACACCGATGCTAAAACAATTATTTAAAAGTAAAGCTACACCGTCATCCGATATGGCAGTGTCCACAGCATCTGCGGATGCCGCTATAACGACTCCCGTTGAGCGCGAGCTGGATACCTTGCCTTATGTATATATGCTGACCGATGAAGTTGAGAAAAATATTAAGCGCCTGCTACAAGAGGAAGGCAATATTACACATGGCTTCCGTGCCACAGCAAACTCTCTCAATGATACAACATCTGAAATCAAGCATATTGAGCATGTACTACATGATCTGGACAGCGAGACAGCGGTCATTATTAACGATGTCGCACGCAGTATCGAATTCTCGCAGCAGACGATCACAGGTACCCAGGCACTGGTGCATCAGTCTGCTGATCATATGAATGAAGTATCATCCGTATTTGAGAACTTTGTAACGGTATTCAATGCAATTGAAGAAAAGTATAAAGAAATCAGTCAATTTGCCAATACAATTACGAGCATTGCAACTCAGACGAATCTGCTGTCACTCAATGCATCGATTGAAGCTGCACGGGCAGGAGAAGCTGGCAAAGGCTTTGCTGTGGTTGCCTCTGAGATCAAATCGCTGTCGGATACAACGAAGCAAAGTGCGACGGATATTTTGGATTTGCTTGGAGATATGAGCCATATTCTGGAGTCCATTCGTTCCGAATCGCAGCAGGGTAAGGAAATTGTTCGAACTGCCGCAGATACGATGCAGCAGTCGACACAGAGCTTTAATAGCATTATGGATGCGGAGGCAGAGGTAAAGCGTCAGCTGGATACCGTCAAATCCTCGCAGCTGACCAGTATCAACAATATCGCTCGTAACATTTCTAATATCGTACAGCTATCTGATCAGCAAAATCGAAATCTGGATGATCTGATCTATAACGCGGATAAGAAGTCCGAAGGATATATGTACATTTTGAATCACCTGAACCAGATTCATATGCTCAAGGAACGTAAAGTGGCTCGTCCGAAGCATTAAATAATATAGACGGATACAGCTTGATCGTAGTTATTTGTAGATGATCCAATTGCGGTGTTAGCGATCTCCTAAGGTAGAGTTCAATGGAACATGATTTTTGTGATAGCTCAATATCTTATAGTTGTACTGCCTGGATTCACTAATAAGGAGCTACTCCCTTCATATAGATGACAAGAAAGACTGTGCTTGCTTACCCATTGGAGTAAGCGAGCACAGTCCTTTTTGATGAGTTATTTTCTTGAAATACCAGTACTAACAGCCGCAAAGCGAATGCCTATTCCAGATGAACACGGCGCACGTCCGGTTGAGCCTGCACAATTAATAGCACATCAGCAACCTTCATCGCAGCAGGGAATTTAATCTCAAGCACCAGCTCAATCTGAGATTGTAGCTGATGATCGTGAATATCGCTGTTACTCTGGGTCGCTTCATCGGTACGCGATTGAATACTTTGCACCTGTACAGAATTTTCCTCCAGCACTTCTAATAGATTTTCTACGGGATCGGTATGGTTTACTAGATGGACGGTCAGCTTATGTGAGCGAGAGCTCATTGCAGGTGAAGAATGTCCATGCATCGCAAATTGTATGAGCAGGATCAATGCAGCGACACCAATGCCGACCGCATACATACCTGCACCCACTGCCATCCCGACACCAGCTGTAGCCCAGATTCCTGCTGCTGTAGTCAGTCCCTTGATGCGCTGCTTATTCATAAAGATCGTACCTGCACCGAGGAAGCCAACACCGCTAACAATCTGTGCTGCCACACGCGAAGGGTCAAGCGATACATTCTCCCAGTTGCCCATATCGGTAAAGCCGTATTTGGAAATAACCATCATCAGCGCAGCTCCGACCGACACAATGAAGTGAGTACGAATGCCTGCTTCCTTGTGACGACTTCGACGCTCATAGCCGATCATTGCTCCGCATAGACCGGCAATAATGACCCTTAGAATATGTTCTAATGTGATCCATATCATTGCATAGTCCTCCTTTTTTTATCCTTTTCCTGTAAGTGTAACCGCCTACATGGGAAGCCGATAAATGCTATGAAATGAAGGTTTGATTAAAACCAACTAATTTTATCGGAAAAACAGTTGACGTAGCATGGAAGACGGTGTACTATTCAATTTGCAGTTCGTTATTTTTTGAGACCAGATTAAAAAGGGTACGTCACTTAATGGAACTGGTTTATAAAAAAACGAAATTATATTGCTACTGGAACGCATATACAATATGGCGTAATCAGGGCGTTTCATAACCGATACCGGAAGAGAAATAAGCATTGCAGGATAGCACTAGCAGCAGTGAAATTGGCTGGATCTGATTGTGAACTTCCTGATATGTGTATTAAACGGATAGGGACGGTTATAAACGAATGATTCATATCACCGAGGGGAGTCTTACCAAGATGAAAAAATGGAGTTCTTTAACACTAATGCTGATTCTGACCATGCTCGTAATTGCAGCATGTGGTAATAATGCGAATACAGCTACAACAGGCAGTGGAGAGCAGCAAGCTCAAACGGAAAGTAGCGCATCCACCTCCGGCGCAGCGACACTGGAATCGGTAAAAGCAAGCGGCAAGCTGCGTATCGGTACAGAAGGAACATACGCACCATTCACATACCACGATGAATCCGGTAAACTGACTGGCTTTGATGTGGATATCGCGACTGAAGTAAGTAAGCGTATTGGCGTGGAGCCAGAGTTTATTGAAACACAGTGGGACGGTATGATTGCTGGTCTGGATGCGAAGCGTTTTGACACAGTGTTCAATGAAGTAGGTATTACGGAAGAGCGTCAACAAAAATACCTGTTCTCCGATCCATACATTTCTTCTAAAGCAGTTCTTGTTGTAAAACAGGATAACAACGACATCAAATCGTTTGCTGATTTGAAAGGTAAAAAGTCTGCACAGTCTTTGACAAGTAACTTTGGTAAAATCGCTGAACAAAACGGTGCAGAGCTTGTATCTGTAGACGGTTTCCCACAAGCGGTTGAGCTGCTAGCTTCCGGTCGTGCTGACGCTACAGTTAACGATAACCTTTCATTCCTTGATTTGAAAAAACAACAGCCAGATGCTCCAATCAAAGTTGTTGCTGAAGAATCGAATGCTTCTCAAAGTGGCGCGATCTTCAATAAAGGTAGTGAAGATCTGGTTAAAGCTGTCGATAAAGCGATGAAAGATATGGTTGCCGATGGTACTTATCTGAAAATTTCTGAGAAATACTTTGGTGAAGATGTTTCCAAATAAGCTATCCGGTTTATAACTGAACAGCAGTACCGGTTCCGATATCTTGATGATCGCTTATGATCATCAAGATATCGTGCTTTCTAGGTATAATTTTTGTGAATGTAATTAGATTATAAAATACGAAGTTGTATTATTCAGGGAGGATAGAAGATGACTGATCGACAGATACAGATTGTAATCGATTCCTTTTGGCCCTTACTCAAAGCAGGGTTAATGTACACATTACCGTTGGCAATAGCCTCTTTTGTATTAGGTCTGATCGTAGCCGTGCTAACTGCATTGGCAAGAACATCCGGTATACGAATTTTAGATTTTATTGCTCAATTTTATGTATGGATTATCCGTGGTACACCATTACTTGTACAATTATTTATCATTTTCTATGGCTTACCATCTGTAGGTATCATTTTACCGCCATTCGTTGCTGCATTAATTGGCTTTACGCTCAGTGTAGGTGCATATGGCTCGGAAATTGTGCGTGCTGCTATTCAGTCGATACCAAAAGGGCAGTGGGAAGCCGCTTACTCTATCGGCATGACACGCGGACAAGCTTTGAAACGTGTCATTTTGCCACAGGCTGCTCGCGTGTCTGTACCGCCACTATCTAATTCCTTTATTAGCTTGGTAAAAGATACGTCACTAGCTTCTGTTATCACCTATATCGAGATGTTCCGACAATCCCAACAGATTGTAGCAAGAACATATGAAGCGCTTGTTCTTTATACTGAGGCGGCTGTAATTTATCTTATGTTCACGTCTGTATTGTTTGTCCTGCAAGGATGGTTAGAAAAAAGATTGAGCCGTTTTTCTGCTCAATAAAGTAACTCCATCGTAGCTCGTATGCTACGATCTGATACACATTTTACTAACTCAGTCTCTATATATTATCTAGGTGGACACAAATCGCTTTACATCCTACTTGATGATTCTGTCTGCAAAGGAGTGACATTCCATCATGCTTGAAATTCGCAATCTACACAAAGCATTCGGCTCACTTGAAGTACTCAAGGGGATCGATGTGGATCTGGAAAAAGGTAAAGTGCTTGTGATCATCGGCCCGTCAGGTTCAGGTAAAACAACGCTGCTGCGTTGTATGAATCTGCTGGAGCTACCGGATCAAGGATCGATGAAGCTGAGTGACCGTAAGCTAGAATTCAAGTCCGGGCGCAAGCTGCCGACTCGTGAAGTGACCGAGCTGCGTAAGCGTACCGGTATGGTATTCCAGTCATATAATCTATTTCCTCATAAAACAGTAATTGAGAACATTATGGAAGGCCCAGTTATCGTCCAGAAAAAAGACCGTGCTGCCGCCCGAGCTCACGCACAGGAACTGCTGACAAAAGTCGGTCTTGCCGATCGTGGCGATTATTATCCGCATCAGCTATCCGGTGGACAGCAGCAGCGTGTCGGTATCGCACGTGCGATGGCGATGGAGCCGGATGTATTGTTGTTCGATGAACCGACCTCTGCGCTTGATCCAGAGCTTGTAGGCGAGGTGCTGCGCGTCATTAAGCAGCTTGCACAGGAAGGACGTACGATGGTCATCGTAACGCATGAGATGAAGTTCGCGGCAGACGTAGCGGATCATGTGATTCTGATGGATGGTGGTTACATTATTGAGCAGGGGCCGCCTCAGCAGGTCATTAATAATCCGCAGAGTCCACGTGCTCAGCAGTTTATGAATCGTATTGCAGGTGAAGATATTTAATAGACGCTTTTACCCATTTCGCCTGCTTTGCTATACGATCATGCTATTTTTCTAAAAAATTTTATTGAATAGATTGTAAATCAATCATCCATTTATTTCACCTGATTCAGCCTATATATGGGGCAATTGCATCGATGCTTGCCTATATATAGGCTGAATTTCGTATAGAAGTGAAGTGTTCTCATTCGCTGTTGTCCGTTTTCTATTATGGTTACGCATACAAAAGCTGGATAATTGGTTGCATTTTCGTTAAGATAACTGTGGAACATATCATTGTAACCAACTTCAATCGTGGGAGGAATGGGATTCATGAGTAAAGTCAGAGTAGCAGTAGTGGGATGCGGAAGTATTTCGGAGCGTCGCCACATTCCTGAATATGCAGCACATCCAGATGTAGAATTGGTGGCTTTTGCTGATCCGATTGTGGAGCGTGCAGAGGGCTATGCGAAATTGTACAATGCGAAAGCCTATAGCGATTATAAAGAGCTGCTGGCGGCTGGTGGGTTCGATGCTGTAAGCGTATGCACACCAAACGCGCTGCATGCGGAAGTATCGATTGCGGCTGCAAATGCAGGGGCACATGTACTGGTTGAGAAGCCGATGGCGGTATCGAATGAAGAAGCACTGGAGATGATCGCAGCAGCGGAGAAGAACAATGTGTTCTTGATGGTTGCGCATAATCAGCGTCTGATGCCTCCACATGTGAAAGCGAAGGAAATTCTGAAGCAAGGTCATCTGGGTCGTGTACTTACATTCCGTACAGCTTTTGGTCACAGTGGTCCAGAAGGCTGGAGTATTGATGGTAAAAATAGCTGGTTCTTCCGTAAAGGTGAAGCGGTTATGGGTGCGATGGGCGATCTCGGCGTACATAAGTCCGATATGATCCGCTGGCTGCTGGATGATGAAGTTGTTAGCGTAAGCGCATTTATTGGAACGCTTGACAAAAAAGATACAGATGTAGATGATAACGCGATCTGCCTGTTGCGTATGGGCAGCGGTGCGATCGGCTCGCTCGTCGCTAGCTGGACATCCTATCGCGGTGAAGATAACGGTACTGTGCTATGGTGCGAAAATGGCGTGATGAAGATCGGTACAGATCCAGTAGATCAGGTAATCGTAGAGCTGACCAATGGCTCGATTGAGCGTTATCAAGTTGGTGCAATTGCAACGAATGATAAGCAGGTAACAAGTGGCGTCATGGACGAATTCATTAGCTGCATCCAGAACAATGTAGCACCGATCATTTCCGGTGAAGAAGGTCGTCGTTCGCTGGAGGTTATTCTGGCAGCATTCCGCTCACAAGAAGAAGGACGTACGATCGATCTGTAATAGGATAGTAGTTATAGTGCTGTATGGATAGCAGGTGTGAGGAAGAGGATAGAAAGGTATGCTTCATCGAATAGGGTATTGTTTAGCCGATTACGATCTAAGCTGCTATTCTATGATTTATTCCATCTTCAGCCAGCAATCCAGCAGCGTATACCGATAAGAAAGCCGACAGGAGTGTATTCCTGTCGGCTTTTGGTTATGGTGCTAGATAGTTGCTTTTACGTTTGAGCACAGCTCTATTTATATGGACATGTCAGCAGATACACAGATGTGTCTCAATATCACTATAGGTGTGATCAGCAGGAGGCTGTTAGCCTTTAAGACTTATTGATCACTGGCGTACGGTACACGGTGCTCGCAGACTCCTCTGTAGCTACTCGATGACTGGCTACTTTATGATCAGCAGGCTCCAGCTTGTCTTGTCTCGTAGCTGCTGCCTCTGCTGATAACTCTTCCTCACTCATCGCGCCAGACAGAACGGCCTTCATACGATCGGTATCCAGCATGCCTTCCCATTTGGCGACGACAAAGGTTGCTACACAGTTACCCATCAGGTTCGTAAATACACGCATCGTATCCATAAAACGATCCGCTCCGAGCAGTAGTGCAACGACTGCAACCGGGAATGCATTGAGCGCCGCTGCGGTCGCGGATAGAGCGAGGAACGCAGAACCAGGCACACCAGCCATCCCTTTCGAGCTAAGCATCAGTACAGCTAGAATTGTAATTTCCTGCATTAGGGTAAGCTCAATGCCAACCGCCTGTGCTAGAAATACGGTAGCCAGCGAGAGATAGATCGAGGCACCATCCAGATTGAAGGAATAGCCTGTCGGTACAACAAGCCCAACGACAGCGCGATTACAGCCGGCGCGAGTTAGCTTGTCCATCATTCTCGGCATAACGACCTCTGAAGAAGCTGTACCAATCGCCAGCATAATCTCCGAGCGAGTATAGCGTACGAATTGCAGTAGATTCATTCCGGTAATCCACCATGCTGCCAGTCCAAGACAGACGAGGAAGACGAGGGCGGATACATAGCACGCAATAATGAGCATTCCATACGAGGCAAGTGTTGATGCGCCATAAGCGCCTACCGTATAGGCAATCGCACCGAACGCACCGAGTGGAGCCAGCTTCATAATATAGCCGATTACCTTGAAAATAAGCTCCATGATGTTATCGACGAGTGTCAGTACATTTTGCTTAACTGCTCCTTCGCTAGCCGCCAGCGCTGTACCGAACAGACAGGCAAGGAGAAGCACCTGCAACAGAGCATTTTGAGCAAAAGCATCGACCGCGCTTGTTGGAATAATATTCATAATAAAATCTACGGTATGCGGCAATTCAGCCCCGCCTGTTTTGGCAGCAATAGCATTGGGATCGAGCGTAGCTGCATTGATATCCATACCTGCACCTGGACGCATCCAGCGTGCAGCGACCAGTCCAAGCACAAGAGCAACTGTCGTTGCAATTTCAAACCAGAGAATCGCTTTAAGCCCGATTCGGCCTACTGCCTTTAGATCACCTGCTTTGGCGATACCAGCGACTACAACAACGAAGATAAGCGGAGCGATTAGCATTTTGATCAGCTTAATAAAGCCGGTTCCGAGTGGCTGGAGCATTTCACCAAAGTTTGGCCAGACGATCCCTACCCCAATACCGATAATAACCGCCACCACAATTTGAAAAAACAACGACTTGAAAAATGACATAATCCGCCTCCTCCATAATGGTCATACGTAAATGTCAGTCATAAACATAAAGCCTGCTATAGTTGCCTGGTTATATAGATAGACTGTGCATGCTAATAAAATAGAATAGGTTGATAGCATAGCTATCAACGTCACGATCTATAGGCTATGCTCCTACGCAATCCACAGTATTCTTACGATCCTTTCTATTTATTCACTGCTCAAGTTAGGTTTTGTGTACATCGGCTTTCTTTTGAAACCTTATGTAGCTTTTTATAACATGATCATAGTTCGCATAACAGAAGATTTGATATCTTTTAATCCGATGCACAATCCATATTGCGAAAATTGAACCTGAAAACAAAAAAATAACGAACAACATGTAAAATTAATTTACAAATTGTTCGTTATTAATTGAATAAAACCATATATCTTATAATGAAACGAAGAAATAAACTGTAAAATCTATAATCTATTGATTAATGCTCACATCCTGTGTTATTTTAGAAGTGCAAAATAAATACTCTAAATATTGATCTACAGATAAGGAGAATATTCATTATGGCACGTACACAAACACAAAAAGCCGTGCGCAAAGCACAACGCAGCGGCAATCTGGCACCTGATTTTGGTCGCAAAACAAATGAAGCCTATGGAGCGATATCCCAGCATACACGCATCAAGCCAGGCAAGCAGGAAAAATTACAAAAGCTCAAACACAAGAAGCAGATCCTACGAGATGATGCTTCTTTTTTATGGTGTAGAATGAATGGGTGTAGAATCAGTGCCTAATCAAAGTTACGAATCCCTTTTGTACATAACCCTGCAACGAGTAATAGCATACCGATAATCGAAAACAAAGCAATCGTCCATATCCCACCCCTATAATCAGCAAGCCAGCCGACGAGCAGGTAACCAAATGGTAATAATGCATAGGAGCCGAGTAGATCGAGACTCGCCACACGTCCAAAGCTTTCAATCGGTACTAGCTCCTGTAGACTGGTCTCCCAGATCAGCGCAAACATCATCATGCCGAATCCTTCTAGCACCATGACAAGCACCAGCCCCGGTGCCCACGAAACGATCGAGAGCAGTAGTAGCGCTACACCACTCAATATTGCCCCACCATACCCGAGCCAGCCACGATGACGCCAGCGACTGCGCGAGCCGAACAGTAATGCAGCCAGCACGGCACCAACTCCTGTACCCGCCATTGCCAATCCATACACAACCGGAGAAAAGCCGTAATGAATTTTGAACAGCCACGGCACGAGTATGGCGATAATTCCTTGAAAGCAAATATTAAGGAGCGAGAAGATGACAATCGTAATCCATAGCCACGGATGCAATTTTAAAATGCGAAACCCTTCCAGCAGATCGGACATCATCGAGCTTTTTGTCGTTTTATCCTGTGTAAGGGTCTGCTGTTTGGTCTGCTTACGAGAGGAAACGTAGAATCTGCCGAGCCCAATAAAACAGGCTAAGGAGATCAGATACGTGAGTGAATCAAGTGCAAATCCGCTTCCCGGCGATGTGAACGTCACGATAAGTCCACCTATGGCTGGGCCGAGTAAGCGAACCGCCTGAATGCTCATCTGACTGAGCGCATTGGCTGCATTTCGAATATCTGGCGTGAAGATTTCGGCGCGTAGAGCAGAATAAGCCGGAACGAAAATACCATCCATTAATCCATACAGAGCAAGCCCCACATACAAGACGGGCAAGGACAATTGATCTATAAACATCAGCACCGCAGCGGTCAGCATGATCAGAAAACGAGTCGCATTCGTTAACCAGATTAAGCGCAGCCGATCCGTACGATCTACAATCCAGCCAGATACAGGTAAAATGAGCACATTGGGCAACATATAGATCGTCATAGCCAATCCCATCATCGTGGACGAGCCGGTTAGATTATAAATGACAATCGGCAAAATAATCATCGTAACCGAGCTGCCCAGCATCGCAATCCATTGACCTAGCCATAGATAGGTGAACGCTCTGGATTGACGAATCGGAGAAAGTAGCTTTGCCAGCGCGGAGCTGGCAGTGGCTTTAGGCGGTGTAGAGATGTAGCTATCGTTTTGCATGATACCTCCTTATGATACCTGTTGTAGTGTGGATGGCGATAAACGAGTAAGGAGCGGAAGAAGCGAACAATCCATATAGAACGATCGATATAAAGTTTTATTCGCAGCTACAGCTCCACTCCAAGCTAAATATCCAGCTAAACAATAAAGCTGTGGTCAAACTCATAGTAGGTAGTTCTAGTTACTGCTTATTATGTACTCCATGCAGTGTACCCCGACTGTTCGATTCAGACAATCCCTTACATAAAAAAAGCTCCTCTCACAGGAAAGTGAAGGGAGCTTCAGGTGCAATACGTAGTTGGAGCAGAGCAATGATTTCAAACGATGCGTTAAGTAGAATGGGATGCGCTAATTAAGAACATATACTTTTAGTTGAGAAACAGCGATACGGTGTATATTTTGACTACAATGACGGTATCGATGGTGAGTACAGAGCAATAAACACTGAACATGACAGGTAAGTGAATACTGAAATAGCATAAAAGTATAGCCTATGATCCACTCGTATGCTTGTATCTGACCTCTAGCCGATTGAGCTTATAAGTATGAGAGTGCAATCAACCCTTTTGTACTTCGGTTGCAGGCAGCTCAGGTGCAGTATGACGCTGTAAGTAGCGATCAAATACAAATGGGCCGAAAGGCAGCAGTGAAGCGATAAAGGCTAGAACAGATTGCTTGAATGTGATTTTGCGCAGGATCAGTGTAACAGCGATCGCAGCGACATAAGCGACAAATAGGATACCGTGAATCATCCCTACGTATGTAACCATTAGCGGCTGGTTAGCCAGATACTTAAGTGGCATTGCAACTAGCACGAGAAGCAGATACGAGATCGCTTCTACATGACCAACCGTGCGAAGCGTTTTGAGCATATTTCCCATGTGGAGACTCCTTTTTCCATCTGTATGAGTAAGCACAGATTTGATGTACACATTTTAACTGGCTATAGTTGTTTAATAATTGTATATGAGTGCGTACATTCTCGTCTGGCTTCCAGGAGACAGATGGCTGAATATAGTAGATTAATTGCAATTTGAATAATTTAAATATAGCGTAAATTCACATCCTATAGGCAGACTTAAAGTTACAATATTTTGAACCTGTAAGCGATTGTATATGGTGATAAAACATTGTTAAAAGAATTTTATGGAATAAATATGACATTATTAAAATATCGAATGTGTCGCTTCTGCAATGGTAACGATCTAGTTGAACAGGTTTAAGCAGTGTCTTAATTTCCTGTATGCGTAGTGTAATGCATTGAGTATACTTTTTCGAGATACGAGATACGAGATACGAGATACGAGATACGAGATACGAGATACGAGATACGAGATACGAGATACGAGATACGAGATACGAGATACGAGATACGAGATACGAAGCATAAAACCATTATAAGAACTTATTGAAAATAACAAGATAAAAAAGAAAAGCCTGACGCTCCGTTGCTAATCTCACAACGTAAGCATCAGGCTTTTGAATGATACAATACTCATCATTATCTTTCAATGACCATCCTTTGATAGCCATCCTTTAAAAAATCTTCTTAATACTTCGCGTTAGGCACCTTCACATCCGGATCAAGATCGGCTTCGTAATCGACACCATCGGTTTCAAAGCCGAACAGTTGGAAGAATTCTTTGCGATAGCCTTCCAGATCAGTCAGCTCGTATACATTATCAGTAGTGAGCTGGTTCCAGATCGTAGATACCTCGGACTGTACATCATCGCGCATTTCCCAATCATCCAGACGCAGGCGATCCTTCTCATCAACTGGAGTGTCCCCTCCATTGTACAGACGATCCGCGAACATACGGTACATCTGCTCAATACAGCCTTCATGGATGCCTTTTTCCTTCATTACCTTGTACAATGCGGACATGTAAAGAGGAACAACTGGAATAGCGGAGCTAGACTGGGTTACCAGTGCTTTACATACGGCTACATACGCTTTGCCGCCTTTGGAGCCCAGCTCCTCATTCATCTGACGAGCGGTTGCTTCCAGATGATCCTTTGCCTGACCGATCGAGCCTTGACGGTAGATGGCCTGTGTAATGTTCGAGCCAATATAGGAGAAGGCAACCGTTACAACATCATCTGTCAGCACATCCCCAGCGCTCAGCGCATCGATCCACGATTTCCAATCGTCGCCGCCCATCACGCGTACAGTTGCTTCGATCTCTTCTGGTGTTGCTGGCTCGATGCTGATCTCGCTCACTTCACCTGTGTGGAAGTTAACCGTTTTATTCGTGTATGTTTCACCGATCGGTTTGAGTGTGGACGTGTACGTTTCGCCTGTATTCGGATCGGTACGACGCGGTGCAGCTACACTGTAGATGACCATATCGACTTTACCAAACTCTTTGCGAATCGCTTCAACGGTATCTGCTTTCAGCTCATTCGTAAATGCATCGCCGATCACGCTAAATGATTTTAAGCCTGCTTCCTGTGCAGCCTGTTCAAAAGCAGCAGAGTTATACCAGCCAGCCGAAGCCGTGCGACCTTTGACAGAGCCGCCATCACGGTATACACCAATTGTGTTTGCACCTGCACCGAATGCTGCCACAATGCGTGCAGATAGTCCGTAGCCAGTCGAAGCGCCGATTACGAGCACATTACGTGGGCCTTTTACCGCAGGCTTTGATTTTACATATTCGATCTGCTCCTGTACCTGACGTGCACAGCCAGCAGGATGAGCAGTCGTACAAATAAAACCACGCGTTCTCGGTTTAATAATCATGAGTATAATTCCTCGCTTTCGTATATATAGGGATATTAAAGTCATTGTTATGCATACTCGCCTATTGTAGCATTTTTTCGGTCATATAGCACCTGGTACCAAATGGAGAAGAATGGACGTAGGAGAATCTATTGGTTAATTAGAAGCGGCACGATGTATGCGGGTGTGAATGGTGGATGAGGCAGGTCATTTTATGTGGATCAACGATCATGTCCAAATTTTGAAAAATTGCGAAATAGCGTTTAAAATGTAGATAGGTTGGTTAACTATATATCGGAAATATTAATTTTGCAAAATATAATAAATTTATTATTAGATAGGCTTGCAATATTCTTAAATTAGTTGTATATTAGATTCATAAGGTTACGAAGTGGTTATAAGTTACCTATGTAAAGTTAATTACATTTTTAAAAAATATAAAAAAATTGAAGAGGAGCCATTACTCATGAACACAAAATTCAGTAAAATCCTGATGTCCGCTACTTTAGCCGCTACACTTGGTGCAGTTGCCATTGCCCCAATCGGAGGTAGCCACGCATACGCTGCAACTGACGATCAATCGAACCATGACAAACGTAAAGACAAAGAAGAGCGTATCGCTGATAACGCAGCATTCCTGGCTGCACAAGAAGCTCAATTCCAAGCACTGTTTGGTACACAGGAAGATAACAGCAGCACAACAACACAGGAGCCTGCCAACTCCCAAGCACCAGCTACTGATGCAACAAACAAAACAATCACTGTTGTTGTTCCACAAGGTGCCAGCCTGACTGATCTTGCTGCTCAATATGGTGTAACTGTAGACGAGCTGGTTGCTGCCAACAACCTGCTGCCTGCTGGATTCCAACTGACTGTTCCACAAAAATAAGAACGTTTTGCTAGACAATGATTATTGAATACTATTTAGTGTATAAAGCTTATCTATAAAAGATTCCCCACTTGTATCGATAAGCCAGCTACATCCTTGATTGGATGAAGCACTGTTTGTACAGATTCTGTGTATACTCCTGTGTCGGATAACTCGTCCCCTTGTTTCTTCCGGAGCGCAGGAGTATCACAGAACTGCAATGATGATTCAATGAAAAGTTCCCCTTTTCAATGTTGAAATCGGCCAAAAACCCCTTGTCTGCTGCATCTGCCAAATGCAGCTGGGCAGTTCACATAAAAAGCTGACGTCCTCCCCTGAACGTCAGCTTTTTTTGCGTGTATACAATTAAATAAATAGGGTGTTCCGCAGCATAGAGTTGCCAAGCTGCAATAGTAC
The DNA here is from genome assembly GCF_014645615.1 of Paenibacillus hunanensis. Classification (GTDB taxonomy): domain Bacteria; phylum Bacillota; class Bacilli; order Paenibacillales; family Paenibacillaceae; genus Saccharibacillus; species Saccharibacillus hunanensis. The sequence goes on from NZ_BMMB01000006.1 coordinate 162,562, forward strand.
AATTGATTCAAGCCATACAATACATTCCACTGCACTCTATGCGGGCGATGATGGATTTTGTACAAGCAGCTCATCGTGTAACTGATCTAACTCCCTGCGGTTTGTTTTAACGAACCAGATAGGAAGTAGTCAATGGTACGAATAATACTGAGCCTGGATCATATTCTGTGCTTTCTACAAAGACAGCCTTGACGCCTTTGACATCAACATCAACACCTGTCATACCTTGATCAGCTGTCAGAGATAAAGTTTTGAGTACAGTGCGATCGCCGTCATAGATCGTAATTTTCTGATTACCGCTTAGCAGAGCCATCTCAAGATGGAGCGTGCTGTATTTGTTGTCTGTCATGACCTGGAAGTCACGGAAGGATTGAGGCTGATCGTTAATATAAACCTCTTTGTAGTCTTTACCTTTGTACACGGTTTTGGCCGGATCCTTGGTACGCAGTGAAGAGCTTTCCATTGCAGTAGAGCCAAGCTGGCTTAATGTTGGTTTACTGGACGAAGGTGTTGTCGTTGAACCGCCACCAGTGCTACCACCTGATGTGCTACCGCTACCGATGCTGATCGATGAGGTAGCGCTATCATAATTGACCGGAATGTCCATCAATTGACCAACTGCGCGAACCGGCAGGTAGGTTGTACCGTTGTACGTAATAGGCAGAACCTTTTTACCATTCGCATCGGTAAGCTGAGCGGATGTACCATTCACGGTAAAAGAAAGTGCACTGTTGAGATATGCGCGAATCGGCTGGAGGCTAGTTGCCGCGATTGCGCCTGTTCCAATCCCCAACGTCAGTGTAGCCGTAATAAGTAATGCGGTGCCTTTTTTAATCATTATTATTCCTCCTTAACAAGTTGAATTCAGACTTCACTGCATCATGTAGAAAGAGTGCAAAAAGAGTGACACGCAACGAGATCGGGGAGTGTATACTGCGCGATAGTGGAAGTATGTTGTTAGGTGTATGTAAAAAGCAGTAAGTCGGATACTTTATATTTACATAGGCTTGTAAACATTGTCAATTACTGATAGCAAGGCTCACATTAGGCTAGATTAGGTATCAGCACTTCCATCATGTTATATGGATCGCTTATTGGGATGATAAAGGCGTACTATTCTTATAGAAGGAAAATATCTAGAAATGTATCGATTCAGGTGCAAGAAAAAGTTATAAAAAAATGGCGGCTGTCTACAAAATGGCGTACTAAATATGAATAACCATATACAAATAACGATCTGACTATCGCTTATACTATCGCATGTATAGGAACGCTCATAAGTATAATTATGAATAAAATAAACAACGGAGGCGCTACATATAGCGGTCTCCGTTGTTGAGATTATGGTTTTTTCCATACAAAAATAATACGGAATTAAAATAATATCTGGTGAAAAGTAATAGCTGCGCTCCGTTTCAGGATTGCGATCAATCTCTGTAAGTGAATAAAGCACAGATCAGATAGATGCATCGTTTAATGCTGAGAAGGCGTATCCTTTTTCAAGCCCTTACCAAGCCCCTTCATAAAGCGCAGACCAAATCCGAGCGCGCGCTGGATGTCAGGGTCCTTGAGTGCACGGAGCATCGTCATGAAGCCGATCTTTTCCGTTTGTGGACGAGCGGCTTCCTGTAGTCCTGCCTGTACACTGTTCATGAGCTGGGCAGTCTGGGCAGGATCAACAGCAGTTAATGCACCTGCTGCTGCCATCCCGTTATTGATCAAGTTCGTAATTTCTTTACGCGATACCTGACCAAGTACGATTTCGGCAATTTCAGCTTTAGCTTTGAGCATCGATTCAGCGGCTTCCAGCATGCCGCTGCTTTCTAGCTCACGTAAAATGGACAGCGAGCGCTCTAATGCTGCATTGGACGCAGCCAGCTCCTTTTGCAGCTGTTCAATCGTCTGTTGCTGTTGCTCCTGCTCGGTGAGCGTCTTCTTGCGAATTGCTGTAATGGGTGCAGCCATGTGCAATGCTCCTTTTAGTCCGTATTAATATCGTGAGGCGAATCGATACGAAGGCATACGTGCAAACAATTAAAATGGGACGGCCACCAGGTGGCTGACCACGTATACACGTGTGCGTATGCCCTCGTTCATCCGTATTTGCAACCCGTTAGGGCGCTGTGTTACATATCCACGAGCGATACGTAGTCAGGACGATCCCATTTCCGCTGTACTTCAACGCCATTTTGCGGGTGGCGCTTTTTGTAGCGTGGATTAATTTCCGGTAACGGGTTCACGCCTTTGACATTCAGAATTTGCATGCGTACCTTGGTCTGCTTGTACGCTGGTGTATGAGTACGCACATCAACCGCAGAGCCTGTCAGCAGATTGACCGCTGTCTCGTGGCTAACCGAGTGCATAGGTACATAAATTTCCTGTCCACGCACACGATCTGTAACGACCGCACGCAGCTTGATGGCTCCATATGGAGATTCGAGACGTACAAGTGTACCATCCTCAACGCCGCGCTCTGCCGCCAGCTCTGGGGACACCTCCACAAATACCTCGGGCAGCTTGCGGTTAATTCCCTGTGACTTGTTCGTCATATTGCCTTCATGGAAATGTTCCAGCAAGCGACCATTGTTCAGCGTCAGATCGAATTCGGCAGGATATTCAACAGGCGGTACATAGTCCACCAGTGAGAAGCGCGCTTTTTTATCCGGGAAATGGAAGCCGTCTGTATACAGAAGCGGCGTATTCGCACCATCGGATGCGCCCCAGTGGAAGCTACCCCAGCCTTCCAGTACATCATAATCACATTGTGCGAAAAACGGTGTTAGACTCGCCATCTCTGCGAAAATCTCGGATGGATGCGTATAGCCCCAGTCAAAGCCAAGCTTCTTCGCTAGCTGTGTCGTGATCCACCAGTCTGGCTTGGAATCGCCAAGCGGCTCCAGCACTTGATACAGGCGCTGCACACGGCGTTCGGTATTGGAGAATGTACCGTCCTTCTCCAGCGATGGAGCGGCTGGCAGGATTACATCTGCAAATTGAGCTGTTTTGGATAGGAATACATCCTGCACGACGAAAAATTCAAGCTGGGACAGCATCTCATGCACATGATTCACATTCGAGTCGATCCATGCCATATCCTCACCAACCAGATACATTGCCTTCATCTCGCCACGAGCGATACCATCCACCATCGCAATATTGTCTTTACCTGGTAATGGTGAGATTGGTACACCGTAAGCCTGTTCAAACTTAGCACGCGCTTCGTCATTCGATACATGCTGATAGCCCGGCAGCCATGGTGGCAATGTGCCCATATCGCATGCACCCTGTACATTGTTATGTCCACGCAGTGGGTACGCGCCTGCACCAGGGCGCATATAGTTGCCTGTAGCGAGCAGCAGATTGGAGATCGCAGCAGATGTATGGGAACCCGCGATATTTTGTGTGACACCCATGCCCCAGCAGATCGCTGTTCCATCGGCATCGCGAATCATTTCTGCAATGTTGATCAATTCTGCCTGAGCGATACCGGTCACTTCTTCTGCATAAGCGAGCGTATACGGCTCGATCAGCTTTAAATAATCCTCATATTGATTCACATGTTGCTGGATAAAGTCTGGCTGATGCCAGCCCTGCTGGATCATATAGTTCGTAATTGCGGTAATCCAGACAAAGTCTGTGCCCTGCTTTGGACGGATGAACAGATCGGAACGCTCTGCCATCTCATGCTTGCGCAGATCGGCAACAATCAGCTTTTGTCCGTGCAGCTTGTGCGCGCGCTTGATGCGAGTTGCCAGTACCGGATGACCATCCGCAGGAGCGCAGCCGATCAGAATAACCAGACCTGCCGCAGCGATATCCTTGATTGTGCCTGCGTCACCACCGATGCCAACTGTCGACATCAGACCATCGGAAGCTGGAGATTGGCAATAACGGGAGCAGTTATCCACATTGTTCGTCTGGAAAATTTGGCGAGCGAGCTTCTGGATCACGTAGTTTTCTTCGTTTGTAATTTTGGAGGACGAGATAAAGCCGACTTTATCACTTCCATGCTCATTGCGAATAGCATTCAGGCGGTCAGCTACATAGGTTAACGCTTCATCCCATGTCGCTTCCACGAATTCTGCACCCTGACGAATGAGTGGCATCGTCAGACGCTGATCACTATTGACGAAGTCCCAGCCAAATTTCCCTTTCACACAGGTCGAGATGGCATTGACCGGCGCATCATGGGTAGGCTGTACCTTTAGAATTTCGCGACCTTTGGTCCAAACTTCAAAGGAGCAGCCTACGCCGCAGAAGGTGCAGACTGTTTTCGTTTTGCGTGTGCGTGTATCACGCATTGCCGCTTCAACCTCGGAGATTGCAAAAATACCGCTATAACCCGGTTCAACCTCCTTGATCACATCGATCATCGGATTCAGCATATTTTCACCGATACCGGACATAAAGCCAGCCTGACCGAGCATGGATTTCTCCATCAGTGCATTACATGGGCAGATCGTAACACATTGTCCGCAGCTTACACAGGATGATTCATTGATCGCTACACCATCATCCCAGACGACACGAGGGCGATCCGCTTCCCAATCAATGGATAGCGTTTCGTTTACCTGCAAGTTCTGACATACCTCTACACACTGACCGCAGGCGATACACTGGTTCGGATCATAGCGGTAAAAGGGATGTGACATATCAACTTCGTTGGCAGGTGCCTTGGGCTTGTATGGGTACTTCTGATGCTCGATGCCCATCGCTTCAACGGTATTGTGCAAGGTACAATTGCCGTTATTGTTATCGCAAACGGTGCAATACAGCATATGGTTTTCGAGTAGACGATCCATGCCTTCCGTCTGTGCCGCTTTGGCAGAAAGGGAATCGGTCTGTACGCTCATGCCTGCGGTTACAGGAGTAGAGCAGGCGCGAGTTAGCTTGCCATCGATTTCGACGATACACGTATCGCAGGTCTGAATCGGATCAACCTCAGGCACATAGCAGACCTGTGGATGCTGAATCTGTGCTAGATTGATCGCTTGCAGGACGGTCATGCCTGGCTGGGCTTCATAGTCTTGTCCGTTAATGATAAGTTTGACGGATGAGGATTCGTTCATGTGGAGACTCCTTCGTTATCAATTTGCAGGTGCATTATCGGGTTCGGGGTGAAAACGGCATAAAAAAACTCCACCTTAAAGTCGACGCCTGGATCAGGCAGCAAGTTTAAAGTGGAGTAATCCGTTAGCAATGACATACTAACCAATCAACCCAAAATCATTGACAATCATGTGACTAAAAATATTATACTCCTCCTGTAAAGAAATTCAAGACACAACTTGTTCAAACTTAACATGATAGGTGATACACAAGTCGTAAATCTTCAGAAAATAAAGCAACACTTGAATTTCAGAGGATCAGGTGTATGATCATTAACGTACTGTTGAGCAACAACAGGCAGGGAGGAACGGCGATGAAAAAAGAGGCAGCATTTAACGAGATTGTACGTAAAGTGCGTAAGGATACATTTGGCAAAGGGCCGGAGCGCATTCATACGACCTTTGTTGATAATATGGCTATTACGAAGATGTGGGGCAATTTTACACCGACAGAGAAATTTATTGCCGGGACGGCAGAGGGCAAGGAGATGGTGCACCGCGCACGTACTCAAATGGTGCAGAAGCTATATGAGCAGCATGTACCGGACGGAATGGAGGAGCTATGCGGTTCAAAGCTTCAACATCTGTTTACCGATATTAAAGTGGAGGATGATTTTGCCATCTCCGTGTTTGTGTTTGAAAAAAATATTGAACAGGGATGATATCATGGACGCGGAGTTTAAGCAGCAACGCACAATGATCCGCTATGAAGGCGGACGATTCGAGGAAAAGCAGGATCTAGTCGTATCGGAGCAGCCGATTACCGTCAAGGTGAATGGTGAGGAGTTTGTCACACTTGTATGCACACCCGAATATGTGGAGGATATGACGATTGGCTTTCTCGCATCAGAAGGTGTGATCCAGCGATATAGCGATATCAATGAGCTGTGGATGCAGGAAGAGGAAGGCTTTGTGCATGTGCGTACGGATCGCTGGAAGCCACAGCATCGACAGCTATTCACCAAGCGGTATATTACATCCTGCTGTGGAACAAGCCGTCAGGGGTTTGTTTTTTTCAACGATGCACGTACAGCGAAGCGGATGGATGAAGTTAGAGTACAGCTTACTTTTCAGCAATGCTTTGCGCTGATGGATGAGGTGCAGCAGCAGAGTGAGCTATTCAAGCAGACCGGTGGTGTACACACGGCGGCATTATGCGATCCAGATGGAGTGGTACTCGCTCGTAGCGATATCGGTCGTCACAACGCACTGGACAAAATTTACGGCTGGTGTCTGAAAAATGATATGAATCCACAGGGGAAAATTATCGCCTTTAGCGGACGGATTTCCTCGGAAATTTTGACCAAGGTATCGAAGATTGGCTGTGAGGTTATTTTATCCAAGTCGGCACCGACTGAGCTGGCGCTTGATCTGGCAGATCATCTTGGCATTACGACAGTAGGCTTTATCCGCGGCGACAGCTGTAATGTGTATACACATCCTCAGCGTTTGAAAGAATATGCGGACAAGCAGGAAAGCACTGTGTTATTCTAAAAGGAATCACTTTCAGGCGATATCGCCCTGAATCGCCGGCGCAATGACGCGTCTGGCTGAGGCAGGCGGTAGGCGCCTTATTATATATCGGGCATGGAGCGAGGATTGGAGGAGAGACGATGGCTATCTATGATCAGCATAACCGTATCATGCGGGATTTACGGATCTCCGTCACAGACCGCTGTAATTTCCGTTGTCGGTATTGTATGCCGGAGGAGATTTTCGGCAAGGACTATGCTTTTTTGTCCAATGAGCATGTGCTGAGTGAGGAAGAGATTGGGCGTATGGCAGCGATCTTCGTTGGACTCGGCACGCAAAAGCTGCGCATTACAGGCGGCGAGCCGCTACTGCGCAAGGATCTTGCTAGCATTATTGAGCGATTGTCGTCACTCGGGGCAGAGGATCTATCGCTGACAACGAATGGCAGTCTGCTTGCACGTAAGGCAACCGAGCTGAAGGCAGCCGGACTACACCGGATTACGGTCAGTCTGGACAGCCTGGAGGACGATCTATTCCTGAAAATGAATGGTGGACGCAGCCGCGTGAAGCCTGTGCTGGAAGGCATTGATGCCGCGGCAGCAGCTGGATTATCGGTCAAGGTCAATATGGTCGTTCAGCGTGGCTTTAATGAGGATGCCGTCGTACCGATGGTGAATTATTTCCGAGAGCGCGGTCATATTTTGCGCCTGGTTGAATATATGGATGTAGGGAATACGAATGGCTGGAATCGGGAGCATGTGGTCAGTAAGCAGGAACTACTGGATCGGATCGGCGAGCATTGGCCGCTGGAAGCGATGGCGCCGAACTATGCTGGAGAGGTAGCGACACGTTATCGTTTTACCGATGGTAAAGGGGAGGTTGGCTTTATCTCGTCCGTAACTGAAGCCTTCTGCGGCTCCTGTACACGAGCGCGATTATCGGCAGAGGGCAAGCTGTATACATGCTTGTTTGCGACCAAGGGGCATGATCTGCGCGCCCTGCTACGCTCCGATATGACTGATGCAGAGCTTGCACAGCATGTATCCGATATCTGGAATGGTCGACATGATCGATATTCACTGGATCGCGGAACTGAAGCAGCGCCAGATCGTCAGGGTGGCAGCAAGGTTGAGATGTCTCATATTGGCGGATAAATCTGGAAAGCAAGCCCTTCAGCAGGTAATGAAAATAACAGCTATACGATAGCAATGGAAAATAGAGGGCGATTGCCTTCTATTTTTTTGTCACAATATTGACAAATAAAAGGTAGTCCATTACTCTTAGAAAGCAGCTAAAGCTGGCTTGGAGCGGATTCATGTATTGTCTCGGCTCTAAGCGTGAATGCAATACCGTTGATTGATGACCTTATACGTGAAAATGTAAGGGAATTAACCAGCATTACCGGTTCCTCTGTATGTTATGACACATGTCTTATGTCAGCAGGATGAGGGCTTGTTATGGTGGTTTTTTGTGCTGTAATGATTCGCTGTTTGGCATTGCAATCTGGCGCCGGAAATGTAATCACAATGAGCGAGTCCCTGTCTGCACACAACCGTATGCTAACAACGAAGATGACATGGATGGAGGATATACAATGGCTTATTATACACCGCAGGAAATTATGAAGATGTCCGCTGAGGTTGGCTTGAAAAAATCCAAGCTGCCAGTATGGACGGTACTGATTCTTGGTTTTCTGGGCGGAGCCTTTATTTCACTAGGATTTCTCGCGGATATTCGCGTAATCGGAACTGCTCCCAAGGAGCTTGGCTCGATCGCTGGATTTTTCGGAGCAGCTGTATTTCCAGTTGGCTTGATGCTGACTGTACTGGCAGGAGCAGAGCTTCTGACGGGTAATATGATGACAATGGCTGCGGCACTATTTTCCAAAAAGATCGGTATTGCTCAATTGCTGAAAAACTGGGTGCTGGTACTCGTTTCTAACTTTGTCGGTGCCATTGCAGTTGCCTACTTTTTCGGGCATGTGGTTGGACTGGTAGAAGGAGATTTTCTCGCGAAAACACTGTCGATCGCACATGCCAAAGTTCACGATGGTTTTGTGGAATCCTTTATATCAGCGATTGGCTGTAACTGGCTCGTTTGTCTTGCCGTCTGGATTGCTTATGGCAGTAAAGATTCGTTTGGCAAATTTGCAGGCATCTGGTTCCCGATCATGGCGTTTGTCGCGATTGGCTTCCAGCACGTTGTAGCTAACATGTTCATCATTCCGGCAGCGATTTTTGCAGGCTCGGACATTACATGGCTTCAATATATCGAGAACTTTGTACCTGTATTTCTCGGTAATGTTGTCGGGGGTTCGATCTTTGTCGGACTGGCGTATTTCCTGGCTTACCGTCATACCTTTGATAGCGCGGCAGCTCCAGTGGAACAGACCACAGCAACGACGGCTTCGGCTTCTGCACGAGCGATTCCAGACGCTAACTTGAATAATACGCGTGCAGTGAAGCACTAAACCATCATCCTTTTTATCAAAAGGGAACGATGACATGATCGACGATAGGTTTAGGCTTCTCTATACAATAAAGCACAACAGTTAATCAAAAATCCCCGTTTCTGAAATTCAGAGAACGGGGATTTTTCTGTTGCAGATATTCATGTGTTACGACTTATTTTAAAAGTTAAACAGCGTGCTTATCTGTTGGAATGCTGTCAGACGCTTCTTCGTTACTACCTGCATCGTTAGATGTTACGGGAGTAAGTGGTGACACCGAAGCGGGCGATACAGAGGACTCGCTACCAGACGCAGCATGCTCATCCAGCTGGAAGCGATCAAGCTCATGATGCATTTCGCCGCGAATTTGACGAAGCTGCTTCACCTGCTCGCTCGACTGCTGGAAGGCATGGCGCTGCTCGACGGTGGAAGCAGTAATCTCCTGACTACCTGCCGCAGACTGTTCGGTAATGGCACTAATATTTTCAATCGCTTGCTGTACCTGATTACTCAGCTCATGCGAGCTTTGCATATCGTCAGACAGGCGATGAATATGTGAAGCAATCTGCTGAATTTGCTGACTGATCTCGGCAAAGGAGGCATCGGTAAGCACGGTTGCCTGTTCCTGCTGTACAAACAGATCTACGCTGTTCGTGACGGAGGCATGCACCTGACCTACCGCTGAGGTGATTGCTTCGACCGCTGCGAAGATTTGACGTGCAGCTTGAACGGATTGATCGGCCAGCTTCTTCACTTCACCAGCTACGACCGCAAAGCCACGTCCAGCATCGCCAGCGCGAGCCGCTTCAATAGAAGCATTCAGGGACAACAGATTCGTTTGCGATGCGATATCGGATACGAGCTGCGTCATGCTGGCGATCTGTCCAGCATTTTGCTCCAGTGATTGTACGGTTTGTTGCAATTCACTCATCGCTTGACGGTTATTCGTTACGATCGCGAGCTGTTGCTGCATACGGCTGCTGCCTTCCTGAATCGAACGTAATACTTCATTGCTATAAGCGGCTGATTCGGATGTCGTTTCCAGATTAGAGCGGAATTTATCCTGCATCTGATCGACAACTTCAACTGTTACGCTCAGATCCTCAGCAATCTTCTGACTACCTACCGCCAGCTCCTCAATCGATTGAGCAACCTGACTTACGATATCCTGCATCCGATCATTACTACGATCAATATCCTGTGCCATATCGTCTACACGGTTACCCGCCTGGCCAATGGAGCTGACGATACTGCGCAGATTAGCAATCATCTGGTGGAACGCACGATTCAGCTCGTCCAGCTCATCGCGTCCTTTGGCTGCCTGTAGCTTCACAGTCAGGTCGCCACCTGCGATACGCTGCGCTGCATCGGTCAATACCTGAGTACGACGTGCCAGTTGTCTTGCTGTATAGGTATTGAAAATACCTACAGCAATAACGAGGATGATCGCGCCTACGAGTGCGATTTGCCATGTTAGCGTGATGCTAGAGGTCAGCTCGGTAGTATAATTTTGATAGTCTGCTTTGGTTTGCAATTTCAGCAGGTAGACATCGTTTTGAATACCTTCGATTCGAATGCTCTCACGTTTGGCATCGGCACCATTCTGATTTTGCATCGCGGTTGTGCTGGCTGTAGCGAGCTGCTTGAATTTGTTCTGAACCCGAGCCAGCAGCTGTGTTTCTGCGGGAGTAGGTAAGCCAGCTGCTTGTAGCGTATCCAACGTTGTTTGTACTTTTGTCAGCTGTTTCTCTACAATTGAACGATTACTTTCCGATATAGAAAAGGAATAGTTGTTCAGCGCCTGACCGGTGGACACCAGATCACTGTCCAGCTGCTGTACATTCAGCATATTAGGCACCAGATCGCTCGTTTGTGCGTTGATACTTAATAGCTGGAAGATGATATAACCGACCAGTATGAGCGAAGCGAGTAGCGAGATGAGCGCATTTCGCACCAGTTTTCCTTGTAATTTCATGGGGGATTTCCTCCAGTAGTTAAAAAGTAAGGGCCGTGCGAATTACGAGCCTTGCAGCGTGATTTTGATATCACCCGAGATCAGCTTTTGCTTCAGGTCCTCCAGCTGCTTTTGCTGGTCATCCGATAGCTCAACGAGATGAATTGGAGCCAGACCGACACCGCCATCTTGCAGACCGAATACCATGTCTTTTTTCGGGAATGTTTTATTGCTTTGAATATATGTTTGTGTCGCATTATATAGTGCGACATCGATATTTTTAACCATGGAGGAGATGACCGATTTTTCAGCTAAGAAGAATTGATCGCTATCTACACCGATCGAGTAAATGCCTTTTTTCTGAGCTTCTTCTAATCCACCGACACCGGTCAGACCTGCAACGGTATAAATCACATCGGTTCCATCATCATCAATCATTTTGGTAGCAGCGGCAGAGCCAAGCTCTGGCTTACCAAAGTCTCCAGTATAATTCACAACGACGCTGGAGGATGGATTGACCGCAAGTGCGCCCTGTTCAAAGCCACTTTGGAATTTATGGAGAAGAGGAGTTTCGATTCCGCCAATAAAGCCGAGCTTGCCTGTTTTACTAGCCATTGCTGCAAGCGCGCCGGCAAGGAAGCTGCCTTCTTCTTCTTTAAATGTAATCGAAGCAACATTGGGCAAATCTGATTTTTCGTCAATAAGTATAAACTGACGATCTGGATGACTCTTGGCAGCGGTTTCCAGACTGTCCTTTACAGCATACCCAAGTCCGATAATCAGGTCATTGTTATTTGCAAGAAGCTGATTAAAGCCTTCGTCATACGTTTTGGTGTCTGAAATCTCTCTGTAGTCAAACAGAATCTTGCCTTCATCGCGAGCACGAATAAGGCCATTAAAAGCACCGTCACTGAAGGACTGATCACCAAGTCCGATATCAGATAACACGATACCAACTTTGAGCCTTCCCGTGTCTGCCGAAGCGACAGGTTGTTTGTTCGAGCAGGCACTAAGAAGCAGAACTGCGGCTAGAATGATAAGCCCGCTAATTTTTTTCCAATGATTGTTTGTATACACTGGCGATTTCCTCTCTGATTCGAAATACGTTTCAAAGGGTATATCGGATATCCAAGTCAGTTAGTTAAGATGCTACACCAATGTAAACGTTAACAATTCAAAAGTTAATCTTCCGATGACGCTTTAGGGTAACTTTATCAAATTAATGCTTGGATGCAGACCTGTGACAGGGTATGATAGGAGTTAATCAATTTTGCAACATCTGCATATGCGATGCATAGGGATGAATACTATCGTTAACTGGGGGAAGAGTATGAAGTATATCAGCACGAGAGGACAGGTTGAGCCAAAGGGCTTTATCGATACTGTACTGATGGGACTTGCCGATGATGGCGGTTTGATGGTGCCAGAGAAGGTGCCGACCGTTTCGGAAAGCACGCTTCAAGCATGGAGCAAGCTAAGCTATATTGACCTGTTCCTGAATATATTTGCTCTGTATGTAGAGGATGAGATTCCGGCAGACGATCTACGTCAGCTTGCAGAACGCAGCTATGCGAACTTCCGCCATCCAGAGGTTGCTCCGGTGCGGCAAATTAACGATTCGCTTCATATTATGGAGCTGTTCCATGGCCCTACCTTTGCGTTTAAGGATGTAGCGCTTCAATTCATGGGTGAATTTTATTCTTACATTTCCAAAAAATACGGTGAAGTCATTCACATTCTGGGTGCTACCTCCGGCGATACCGGCGCAGCAGCCATTCAAGGTGTACGTGGTAAAGAAGGCATCAAAATCTGTATCCTGCATCCACACAATCGGGTGAGTAAAGTACAGGAGCTACAAATGACGACAGTAGACGATCAAAACGTGCTCAATCTGTCGGTCAAAGGCAACTTTGATGATTGCCAGAAAATTATTAAAGATCTGTTCGCTGATCTGCCATTCAAAAAGCAGCATCATCTGCGTGCGATCAACTCCATTAACTTTGTACGGATTCTGGCACAGACCGTGTACTACTTCTACGCTTACTTCCGCGTGGAGGAAGCAGCGGCAGGTCGCAAAATCAATATCTGTGTGCCATCCGGTAACTTTGGTAACATCTTCTCTGGTTTCCTGGCGCAGAAGATGGGACTGCCGATCCATAAGCTGATCATTGCGACGAATGAAAATAATATTCTGGAGCGCTTTGTGAAAACAGGCGAATATGAGCCTGGTGATTTCCGCAGCACACATAGCCCATCGATGGACATTCAGGTGGCAAGTAACTTTGAGCGTTATCTGTACTATTTCCTGAACGAGGATGCTTCCAAAGTAGCGGCCTACATGCAGCAGCTACAACGTGAAGGTCAAATCGTACTGTCCGGTGCGGATCTGGAGCAGGTGCAGCGCGACTTTGTCGCACATGGCGCATCCAATGCAGAATGCCTGGACGAGATTCGTAAATATAAGCAGGAATATGACTATCTGCTTGATCCACACACCGCCTGCGGTATTGCGGCATACGAGCAATACAATGGTGAGGATGAAGTGTGTGTAACACTGGCAACGGCGCATCCTGCCAAGTTTGACGAGGCGATTATCTTATGTGATATAAAGCAGGAATTCCCTGCACCAATCGCTGCGCTGTTCGATATGCCACAGCATCAGACGGTGATCGACCATGATAAGGATGAGGTTGTACGCCAGCTTGAATCGTTTTATACATTGCAGGTGTAATTACAAAATATAAGTATTCCGAAACCGTAGCCTATGGCTGCGGTTTTTTGATTTGTAAATAGAATGGATGAATAACAGATAACGATTCCAACTCTGTTTGGGTGAACATCTTCATAATATTGTGTTTTCACAAAAAACTAGGCATAGTAGATGTAGAAGCCGTAAAACGCATAAAAAATAAACTGATTCATAGGGATTTGTGCAGAGCATGAAGGGATGAGACAAATGACATTTCAACATCAACTGGAACGCTTGAAACTACAATGGAATGATCTGTTAGAGACGTTGCAGCATAAAGGTGCAGACGTAATCCATATATATGAAGAACCTGTAAAAGATAATCAGCTTGCTGAACTGGAGCAACAGCTTGGGATAGAGTTACCTGATGAGCTAAGACAGATGCTGGCTATGGCATCTGAAGCAAGAATGGGATGGACGCTGCCACATGAATCTTTGGTGCCATTTGGTGCCAATGGAGATTGGGGATGGTCGTTTCAGGCAATATACTGGCTGGATGTGTGGCAACTGGAGGAAGCCGTGAATCCTACACGCTATCTTACTTTTTGCCCTGGCTACAATGGAGATAGTCTTGTGCTTGATATGCACGCACCATCCAAGCAACATGCAGTGTTAAGCTGGAATCATGAGACAGGCGATTTTCAATTTCTTGCACCTTCACTCGGTGAATTTTTTGAGCGTGTGACAATCATGTATGGAATTGGAGCAGAATCATGGCAATATGAACCGTTTATCGATTATAGCGGCTTGAACGTCGATCATCCTCATTCACTAAAGTGGCGTGCTTGGATGCATGATTATGTGCATCTAACACTCGAAAAGGCACAGGCAACATTGGAGGGACTTATTCGTTATACTGAGGTGTCTGGTGTAGTAGACGTTTCATTGCGCTCAGCGTTTCATCATTTTGCACCGGAACTTATACTTCAAGCATGGCAGAAACGCATTAATGAGGAATCAGATCGTGGTATACGTGAGACATTGATGAAGTACATCGGTGATATTTGTTATACACATGCGGCAGATTGGGTACGTTCGCTGTGGAGATCACACGCTGAGGAGCGAATCAATGCGTCCGTGTTGACGTATTTGACAGTACGATGTTTACCAGAATCTGAAGGTTTGAAACTTGTGTTTAACGAGCTAGAGCAGATGGAGCAGACAAGTCGCCTCAATGGATATACGGCATGTGCATGGCTGAAGCCTTTTACAAGTCGTAAGGTGATTGAGTGGATGTTCCTTGGTCAGCGTGTCAGCTATCCCTATGATGGCTGGGATCGTCTCTTTGCCTGTTCTGCACCGTCAGCGGAGGATATCTGGCAATGGCTTGGTGGGAGTACGGTGCAGCAACAAGTCGTCATTAGTGCACTGGCAATGCTAGAAAATGTACAGACGATTTTTCCAGAGCAGGCTCAGTTGCAGCATACGCTGGGATTGCTGGAACAACAATTAGACAAAGCCGTTACGAAAAAAGAAAAAAATCTGGTGAACGGTGCTGTTCACGCGCTGAACAAACTATAAATACAGTCTTATTATAGACACGACAACATTTCATACATCAAAGGTGGTCATTACATTGGAAATTCAGCATCGTATTCCGTCAATCGACGAGTATTTGCATTTGCGTAAGATTGCTGGCTTGAGTGAGATGAGCCAGGAAGGTGCGGCAAAGGGATTGCCGCTCAGTCTGTTTGCAGTTGTACTGGAGGAGCAGGGCGAAGCGATTGGCATGGGACGTGTAGTAGGCGATGGCGGTTTATTTTTCCATGTGACCGATATTGCTGTGCATCCCGATCATCAGGGGAAAGGCTATGGAAAAGCCATCATGGGCGAGATTAGAGATTATTTGCAACAACATATGCCACCGCGTGCAATGGCTACATTGTTCGCCGATGTACCGGCAGATCGACTGTACGCGCAATTCGGATTTGAATACGCGGCACCAGCATCGCTGGGCATGTGGTTACGGCAGTCGTCATAAAGAAATGACGGTATAGCCTGACAGCGATAAGAAGTGGCGTGAGCAGAAGCTATATAAGAATAGGAATGATTTGACTTTTTACTGGAACGTTATGCAAGGCAGACGTATAATAGGACTGTTGTTGTAAAATGAAAACCGTTCGGGGATCGGTAGCCTGAAACGGACATGAATGATGTGCCGTCAGACTGCGCTGCCCCGCACAGTCGGAGGAATGAGTAGTGAGAATAGAGAAAGATTTTCTGGGCACCAAAGAAGTTCCCGATGAGGCGTATTATGGCATTCAGACCCTGCGTGCAGTAGAGAACTTTCCGATTACTGGACAGAAGCTGCATCCTGAATTGATCCGCGCGATGGCAATGGTCAAAAAAGGAGCGGCACTGGCGAATATGGAGCTGTCCCGTCTGTATGGACCAAAAGGCGAAGCGATTGTACAGGCAGCCGATGAGATTCTGGAAGGTCGCTGGATTGACCAGTTTATCGTCGATCCGATTCAGGGTGGTGCTGGAACATCGATCAATATGAATACGAATGAAGTGATTGCGAACCGTGCGCTTGAGATTATGGGTAAGGAAAAAGGCGCATACGTTGATATTAGTCCGAATAACCATGTGAATATGGCGCAATCTACGAATGATGCATTCCCGACAGCGATTCATATCGCTACACTGTCTATGATCGAGAAGCTGCTCGTAGCGATGCGTGAGCTACAGCAATCGTTCCAGACCAAAGCAGATGAATTTGATACGGTTATTAAAATGGGGCGTACGCATCTACAGGATGCTGTGCCGATTCGTCTTGGTCAGGAGTTCCAATCGTATGCACGCGTGCTTGGTCGTGACATTCAGCGTGTAGAGAATACACGCGAGAATCTGCTACATATTAATATGGGCGCAACCGCAGTCGGTACAGGTCTGAATGCGGATCGCCGTTATATTGTGCGTGTGGCTGAGATTCTAGCAGACATTAGTGGCTTCCCACTGGCAGCATCCGATCATCTGGTCGATGCCACGCAAAATACCGATGCCTACACCGAGGTATCGGCTGCACTAAAAATCTGTATGATGAACATGTCCAAAGTGGCAAACGATATCCGTCTGATGGCTTCTGGTCCCTATGCAGGCTTGAATGAGCTGAACCTGCCAGCACGTCAGCCAGGCTCCTCGATCATGCCGGGTAAGGTCAATCCAGTGATGTGCGAAGTGATTAATCAGATTGCCTTCCAGGTTATCGGTAACGATAATACGATCTGCCTTGCATCTGAAGCTGGACAGCTGGAGCTGAACGTTATGGAGCCAGTACTGGTGTACAATCTGCTGCAATCGCTGGAAATTATGAAGCAGGGCTTCACGGTGTTCCGTTTGCATTGCATCGATGGTATTCAGGCCAATGTCGAGCGTTGCCGTCAGTATGTGGAGCGTAGTGTCGGTGTCATTACTGCACTCAACCCGCATCTGGGCTATGAGGTGGTATCCCGTATTGCGCGTGAAGCGATTCAAACGGGCAAATCAGTACGTGAGCTGTGCTTGCTGTACAACGTATTGACCGAAGAAGAACTGAACATTATTCTTGATCCGTATCAGATGACCGAGCCGGGCATTGCTGGCGAAGAGCTGCTGCATAAGGATTAAGACTAACGATAGCATCATATTTTTCTAAGCCATGTGTACGGTATTGCTTAGCCGATACAGTTTGCTTTCAGGCAAGCTATAGCGAATAAAAGTATCTTAATACAGGCGCTCGTTAAAAGGCTATTCCTTCAGTAGAATAGCCTTTTTTACATGGTTCTGTCATTTTCGCATCGTACTGGCAAATATGTTATAGTGCATGTAGGCATCTGGCTGTATACGTTTACTTGCATAGATCATGCCTGTCATTTTACCGAAAACGTATCGAAAAGCCTTGTTTTACGTGCCCTGTGCAGTATTCTATTATTCAGAACGGAGGGATAGCTAAGTAACTCATTGAAACAGAGCTTGTACATCGTGGACAGAGAGGAAGGATATTAATGAAGATGAAACGTTACCTGCTACAATCAACGATTGGAATTGGCGTGAGTGCAGCACTGCTAAGTGGAAGCGTATGGCTGCCAGCTGCAAGTCATGCACCGGTTGCTAGTGCCGCGGCATCCTCTGGCGTCGATGTGACCTCCAGTATGGAGAAATTAGGACAGCCATTCAAGGGCGGCCCTTATGCGCGTAATGTATGGGATATGCAGGTGTATGATGGCAAAATCTATCTGGGTAGTGGGAACAGCAGTAATTCCGGGCCGTCGCCTAATGCTGGGCCTGTGCCGATTATTTACTTTGATCCATCCAGCAGTAAGTTTGTAACTGAAAAGGTGGTATCGACAGACAGCAAAACAGGGGAGTCGGTCACACGCGAGCTGACTGCGGATGAGCAGATCGATACGTTTAAAATTTTGAAGGGCAAGCTGTACATACCGGGGAACGATTCGGTCGTACCGGGCTGGAAATACGGCAACTTCTACGAATTAGGCAAGGATAGCTGGACGGAGTATCAAAACATTCCTGATGCCCTGCACGTTTACGATATGGCGTACTATCAGGGGAAGATGTTCGCCGCTGTTGGCACGGAGGATAGCCCGGTCGTGATGATGTCCGGTGATGACGGCAAGACATGGGAGCAATTTGCCCGTATCGATGGCTATGGTAGCCGTGCGTATAAATTCTTCCAATTCAAAGGTAAGCTATACGCCGCCGCGATCATTATGCCAGACAACAAAATCTGGGGTGACGAGACCCATGTACTCGCAATTGATAAAAGTCTAAAGGCAACGCAGGAAAAGGTAAATGGTAAAAACATCTTGCCCGGCATGACCTTCGTGCAGGAAGCGGGCAAAACGCCATACAGCCGAATTAGTAAAACGGTCGTTGTGAACAATAAGCTCGTCTATATTGCTGGTGAGTTATACAATGATTCGCAAACGATGCCAGAGGCGTTAATCGCAGCTAGTGATGTGAATAATGGCAAGCGTGTAGAGCTACCCGATGCCAAGGCAATTCCAACCGATATGATCGTGCGTAATAATGTGCTGTATGTGCTCACGTATACGAAGCAAGCGGATGGAAGCTATATGAATCGGGTGTACAAAACACGCAATGTAAATCAATGGTACCCGGTGCTGCAATTCAAGCAGAGCACCTATGCCAAATCACTTGAAGAGCTGAATGGCGACTTTTACTTTGGTCTGGGTACAGATACCGAGCCGCTTGCCGAATCAGCTGGACAGATTCTGCGTGTAAAGGCTGCTGCACTGAAATGATTAAGAAGCTGTGATGCATCTTTATGGAATACATCTGTATAAATGATCTAGATGCACTATCTTTGACTGAGCTATACGCTTTGAATGAATAATCGGTACAGGATATCAGATCGTTCCGTTATAGAGCATATTATCTTATGTATCGACAATAGAATAGACGAACAATAAGCCGTCTGTTGTCACATTTTATTGTGACAGACAGACGGCTTATTGTTATTATACTGCTGCTTTCCCTCAGGATGCAGGTTCATCGGCGGTGCAATTTTACGTGGTAGCATAAGTCCAAGTCGCTGTAGCTCCTGCAAAATGCAGCGCACGTGATAACGATAGATCATTAGCAGGTCTTCACCATGAGAGGTGAGCGGACGAGAGGAGGTAAACTGCACATCCAGCTTATTCGTTGCCTCTAATGAAGGCTCATCTGTTAGCAGCCGGAGCTGACGCATATGGGAGTACGTATTATGATAAATATCGATCTCTTCCTCCAGATGCTCCATCATCGTGCGCTTTTTCTTATTCAGATGGAATTCCGATGTATATGTCTCATACACCTTTTCCAGCTCGGACATGTCTGCTTTCAGTGAGCTAATATGCACACCACCACCCTGACCGAGTAGCTCATGTGCAAGCTGAGTGAAATGCCGACGAAGAATTTTGCGCCGATGCTCCATTTGACGCTCATGCTTGGGTGGGAAAACGAGATAATTCACCGCCACCGCCACACCGATACCGATCAGCGTATCGATTACCCGATTCATTCCATAAAACCATGGACTTTCACCGGGCTGCAAATTGAGCATAATCGCGAGAAAGACGATGCTGGCGATCGAGATTGATTTGTTCCATTGCAGTAGATTACAAATATAAATCACGACGACAATCCCAATCGCCGAGAAGAAGGCACTGTACGGATCGATCAGCGCAAAGGCAAGGCCGCAGATCGCACCTACAATCGTACCCATCACTCGATTTTTGCCGACTGTGTAGGAGTTGGTGACTGAATTTTCCATGGCAATGATCGTAGCGATTACCGCATAAAATGGATATTGCAGATGAAGTGCCTGTGAGATGAACAGACAGATAAACACCGCAAGTGCTGTTTTAATATTGCGCATACCAATAGCGTATTTCATAGCAACAATCGTTTCCTTCCTATATTCCGTTTATTCCGTTTGAATCATGAGGATTTATACTATAAAGGATTACCCGTTTATTGTCTATGTGGTTAATCTCAGTGTAGAATATTTGTGTAAAATTGATATTTTTGATTTTTAGCAATTTAATTTACATAAATGTAATTGCAATTTTTACATAGGTATGTTATTATTTGATATGTCAATGATTGATGGGTCACATAATATGGATTGCATCGATCACGCTGGCCAGAAAGGAGTGTAGACTTGTGTCAACTTCCACCACAGATGAGGTTTTCAATCAGATACAGAGTCTTCAACGTCAACTGGCCTGCACCTTTGAGAAATGCGCGGGCATTAGCGCTTCGCGTCTGCAATTGCTCTGTCAGCTATCCCATACTGAAGAGATTAGCCAAAGCTCGTTGCAGAAGCTAGTCGGTATTGATCATGCCGCGATTACGCGACATCTCAAGCAATTGGAGGCTGAGCAGGTGGTCGTACGTCGGAATAATCCAGACGATAATCGCATCACACTCGTACAGCTGACTGATCTTGGTCGCGAGCGTATCATCGCCTTTCGTGAAGAACGAGAGCAGTTTGTTGCGCGCATGTTTCATGGCTTTAATGCAGGGGAGCAGGAGCAGTTGCTGGATATGCTACAGCGCTTGAACGCTAATATTAGCGGAGCGATGAAGCTGTAAGCAGCATCCCACAGAATGATAAATAGAGGAGAAAATTCATATGACAACAACTAATACTGTAAACAAAACCAATGATTTTAACAAAATCGCGCTGGAACGCCGTTCCATTAAGAGCTACGATCCATCCGTAAAAATTAGCCGTGAGGAAATGAACGAAATCCTGACTGAAGCTACACGTGCACCATCTTCGATCAACCTGCAACCTTGGCGCTTCCTTGTAATCGAAAGTGAAGAAGCTAAAGCAAAACTGCTGCCACTGGCGAAATTCAACAGCCATCAAGTGGAAACAGCAGCAGCTGTTATCGCTATTTTCGGCGATCTGAAGCATGAACAAAATGCAGAATACATCTTTGACAAAGCAGTAGAACTGGGCTATATGCCAGCAGAAGTAAAAGAACGCCAGCTTCCATTTGCACTGGGCTACTATGAAAACCTGTCCGAGCAAGCTCGTAAAGATATCGCTATGATTGACAGTGGTCTGGTTGCGATGCAAATGATGCTCGTTGCACGTGCACACGGCTACGATACGAACCCAATCGGTGGTTATGAAAAAGACCAGATCGCAGAAGTATTCGGTATGGATAAAGACCGTTATGTGCCTGTAATGCTGCTGAGCATGGGTAAAGCAGCGAACGAAGGCTACCCTTCGATGCGTCTGCCACTGGATATGGTTGCTGAATTTAAATAAGAGTGAAGTGATTCTAAGCTGATCCCCTTCATCTTGGAATAATAAAACGCCCTGCTATGGCTAGCTTGCGCTCTGTTTCTGGATACCTAGAAATGGAGCACAAGCCGCCAGGCAGGGCGTTTTTGCTATTGGGAAAGTAGTGAGCAATGATCGAAAAGGTCGAGTAGATGTATTACAAAAATAAATACGAGGGCAGCTCATCATACATAATCAAGTCACCTTACAGAGTAGAACGCCGATCATGCTAAAGATGCTATAGGCTATACTAGCGATTTTATCCAGATCACCAGCATCCCAACATACTCCTTACAGGCTGTTCCAGTCGAGCTTATCGCACTACCAGAGGGAGAGAACTTACCTGCATACATTGAACCAGGCTGACTCACCCAGTAATCCGTTGGATAAGGCTGTACCTTCATACCAGCGCGCTCAAATTCCATTACGGATCGTGGCATATGAAAGGCAGAGGTGATCAGCAGCGGCTTACTCCAGTTATGCTGCTGCAATAGCTGCGCTGTATTATCGGCATTTTGCGCCGTATTCAGTGAACGATTCTCTGCGTATACATCCTGTGGAGGAACACCCATACCAATCAGCTGACGACGCGCAATATCAGCTTCATTGCCGCTATCCGTAAATACCTGACCACCGGAGAAAATAATCGGTAGCCCTGTTTGGCGATACAGTCGTACCGCTGTAATCAGACGATTGCCTGCTGCACCTGACAGATTGCCTTCGCCATCGATATCCGGTGTACCACTAGTAGCACCGCCGCCCAGTACAACGATCACGTCGCTTTGTATAGTAGTCGCGGGCGTATATTGACGCTCCAGACTGCCAATCAATGCATCCGATACAAGCGACGTCATGCTGGCATATAGTAGCAGGTTAATGATCAGCAAGGCGAATGCCTGCCTTGCTTGACGCTTAACCCCTAGCCAGATGGAGAGAGCTAGTAGAAGCAATACGAATAGACCGGGTGGAAGCAGAAAGCTATAGAGAAATTTGATTATGTAGAGCATGAGCGTGTAGACACCGCCTTTGATAAGTTGTTCATGTAGGGCGCTGAGGCCTGCTTATCATTGTACAACAAATAGAAGCTAAATAAAGCTTAGGATAGGCTGAGCGTGGTAGAGAGGAGGAGGCTGGATGTACTGTATGGGTAAGTAGTATAACCAATAATGCTCCTAGCGATGGGTAGCAAATCGAAGTATACATACAAAAACAGCCTGTCCTACATCGTGTGGAGGACAGGCTGTTGAATGATCATTACGCTTCTTTTTTACGGAATTTGAACAGTGCGCTGATCAATAGCACGATCAGAAACGCTATACATGTACCAATACTAATCCGGTTATTCGCATCGAACAGGAACAACACTGCAATCACCGCCAGTGTCAGAGCGGTTAATCCAGAAATGTAAGGATACCCCCAGATACGGAACTGCGGCTGAACTGGATAGTTACGGCGCAGCTTGAGCTGGGACAGGCAAATGCTGATCCAGACGAGCAATACGACAAAGCCCGGTACAGCGATCAGAATGCTGAATACCTGATCCTGTGCAATATAGGCAAGCCATGCACCGATTAGCAATACGATCGCGCATAGCACAAGGCTGTTGATCGGCACGCCGCGTCGATTGGTACGAGCTAACAGAGCAGGCGCTTCATTATTGATCGCCATCGAATGCAGCATACGTGTGGCACCGTAGATACCAGAGTTAGCAGCCGACAATACAGCTGTAACCAGGATAAAGTTCATAATATGAGCTGCACCCTTCAAGCCTGTAGCTGTCAGCACCTGCACGAACGGGCTTTCCTGTCCGCTCAGCTGATTCCACGGAATCAATCCACAGATGATTAGAATCGGCAGTGTGTAGAACAACACGATCCGCAAAATAAAGCTTTTCACAATGCGAGGCAATACTTTAGCAGCATCCGGTGTTTCATTAAGCGTGAGACCAATCAGCTCGGAGCCACCATACGAAAACATAACGACCAGCAACGCCGATACGATCGCCATCCAGCCATTTGGCAAAAAGCCGCCATGTGCCGTAAAGTTGCTCAAATACGGTGTATCATTACTTGGAATAATGCCAAACAGCAGACATGCACCAAGGATAATAAACACAATAATCATCGCAATTTTGATACCGGCAAGCCAGAATTCCAGCTCACCGAGTCGTCCTACACTCAGCAGATTGACGAGCAGAACGAAGATTGCACTTGCAAGACTGAGCACCCAGAGTGGTGTGTCGGCAAACCAGAACTGCAAAAAGCTCCCGGCAGCGATAACCTCAATCACGCAAACCGCCAGCCACATAAAGCAGTACAGCCATCCGACAATAAATGCCAGACGCTGACCGAAGGCAAGCGAGATAAAGTCTTTCATATTGCGATTCGGGTACACGGTTGCCATCTCAGCAATCGCACCCATCACGACCAGCAGTAGCAAGCCAGCAAAAATATACGTGAAAATAACGCCGGGCCCTGCAAGGCCAATCGTGTCGGAACTACCTTTGAAAATACCAGTTCCGATAACTCCACCCATCGCCATAAACGTGATGTGGCGAGGCAGAAGTCGTTTTTGTAATGATGCTTCCGGGGTTGCCTTCAAACTAAAATCCTCCTTAATCAAGCTACAATAGTAATGCTTTAAATCAATCCAGTAATACTATCTTACCTGATTATCGGTTTTTCTAACACTGAATGAGATATTATTTTTAATATTTCAGCTAATTTGCTTGCAATGGTGACATCATACTTCAAATTATCGTAAAAAAGCTCTGACTGCACAGATGGCAGATCAGAGCTTTTTTGTTCAACATATGAGGACGATTTAACAACCTTCAGGGCTATCCATTGCGCAATAGAGCGCTGCTTCAGGCTGTACATTATGGAGTTTCGCCAAGCGTGCCTCGATCTCCTCGACATTCATCGTTCCGCCAATCGATGTATATTCATTGCCGCTACGAAGCAGCAGAGTCGGATAGCTGTTCACACCGAGCGCACTTACGTCAGCAAATTCTGCACGTGCAGCCTCTTGACTGGCTGGATCATGGAATAGGGTCAGCACAGCCTCTGCATCGATATGATTCGCCAGTGCGATTGTGCGATACGTCTCAGGCTCGCTCAAGCTTTTGCCTTCAACGTAAAAGGCGTGTTGCATCGCTGCTGCAAGCTCGATTGCATGCTCAGGTGCGACAGAGCGCAGAGCGTAGAAGCCAATGGCTGCCAGCTCCGAATCCATTACAAAGCTTCCATCATGTAAAAGCTCCTGATAACCAGAGCCGAATTCTGCACCAGTTAGCTGGCTAATCCGCTGATTTGCTTCTGCAATATGCGGGAAGGCACCAATCGCTTGACTGCGGTTCCCTGTAAATAATCCACCACTCAGGATAGTGAGCGGTAATTCAGGGTGGTTGTTATGCAGACGATGAACCGTTTTAGAAAAACCATGACACCAGCCACAGTAAGCGTCCCATATATAAATAAGCTCTTGATCTGAATTCATTGTATTAATCTCCAATCTATTTGTGGAATATTGGGTGTATCATTTATCGATAACAATCGGTGAATGTAGAATCTGTGATACAGTAAATGTAACTAAATTTGTTACATGTAACTATAATAGTTACAATTAATTTGTTTGTCAATTATTTTATGTATATTATGTGGGCTACATTTTTTGCTAAAAACAAAAGCAGAACTGTCCAAGTTCAACAGTTCTGCTTGATAGATGCTCGATAGAGACATGTAACTGTAATCCGTTTTTAAAAAATAACGGTAGAATGTAGCTGTATAAAGCTCATTAAAATAAGTCCAAAATACAGTGTATGTCCGTTTTTATAGCATGTATCTAATTGAATGGTGGATTAAAGCTGTGCCAGCTTTTGCTCATCCAGCTCTAACAGCACCGGACAATGATCACTGCCCATAATTTCAACATCAATCTGGGCATCAACCAGACAAGGCGCTAACCGTTTGGAAGCAAGGAAATAGTCGATACGCCAGCCGATATTGCGTTCGCGTACCTTTGCCATATATGACCACCAGCTATATACATCGCTACGTTGGGGGTAGAAGTAGCGGAACGTATCGATAAATCCAGATTCCAGCAGCAAAGACATTTTGCCACGTTCTTCATGCGTAAAGCCGGAATTGCCAATATTAGAACGTGCATTTTTGAGATCGATTTCCTGATGAGCTACGTTTAGATCGCCGCAAATGATGACAGGCTTGATCTGATCAAGCTGCATCACATAATGGCGAAACCGCTCCTCCCATTCCAGACGATACGGTAGACGCAGCAGATCGCGACGTGCGTTAGGTGTATACACGTTAATCAGATAAAAATGTTGAAATTCCAGCGTCAGCATGCGCCCTTCTTCCTCATAATCCTCCTCCATCCCGTAGCGCACAGATAGGGGTTCCACACGCGTAAAGACAGCGGTGCCGGAATAGCCCTTTTTCACGGCATAATTCCAGTAAGGAAAATACGTATCACCATGATCTAGCTCAATCTGTCCAGCTTGCAGCTTCGTTTCCTGTAGACAGAAAATATCCGCATCGATTGCGGTAAAATAATCGTTAAATCCTTTTTTAACAGCGGCACGCAGGCCGTTTACATTCCATGATACGAGCTTCATTATCTAACTTCTCCCTTATGCATACAATCTATAGAGCCTATTTTAGATGCAGACAGAGCTGCATGTAGACCGATTGGCTTATTGTAACATGTCTGCGTGATCGTCGAAATGAAGGATCGGTGAAGATGAATGAGGGGAACAAGCGTGTCTGGCGAATAATCAAAAGTAATTTAAAGTAACAGGGAGTAGCAACAGTGTAGTGAGAGTGTAGTGAGAGAGTAATGAAGGAGTAGTGAAAGAGTGGGAACGCATGCTCTTATTTTTATTGACAATGCTGTAAGGCTCGGTTATAGTGAAATCAAATTGAATGCTGAGCGGGAGAAGCACCTCGCAGAAACGGTATAATGCCGATTCTGGAGGTGCTTTTTGTCGTTTATATGCTCAGATTCATCATGATGATGGATGATATTAAAGGAGGAATAAGCACTATGAAAATGAATTTGAAGTCGATGAAGTTTACGGAGACGGAGGCGCAGCATGGCACGAAGGAAGTAAGTATTGATCAACGTGACACGCAGAAAGAGCAAAAGATCGCAATGCTACCATTCGCTAATTCAGCTACAGTCGCAGGTATGACGGGTGACGATGTAATGAACCGAAGCAGCATCAAAGCCAAAGCAAGAGTAACGAGTCAAAGTCGTTTCATACATAAGCTAGCTATAGCCAGTCTATGCCTCGTATTATTTTTGACAGGTATGCCGCTTTCCGGGGTTCAAGCTGCCAGTTCCAACTCGGCGATGAGCAGTATAGATACGCTGTACGATAGCATTACCGCCCTTGAGCGTGTGCTGGAGCTACAAAATGTTCAAATTCGTGCGCTACGTCAGCAGAATAACGCCAGCCTGAAGGGAGTACAGGAGCGTATCCGTCAGCTGGATACATCTCGTCTAGCTACGATGCAGACCGCATTGAAGCAATTAGAAAATCGTCATGCACCGCTACTCAAGCGCTATACCGATCTGGGCAAAAGAATTGCAGAGGCACGTAAGAAAAAGGATGATCGAAATGTACAATCGCTATTATTAGAACGAAATGGGATTAAAGCCCAGGTCGAAGCAGCCCGCGCCGAGCTGAAACATAAACGAACAGAGCTGGCAGCCGCACGCAAAGCAAGCACGGTTCGTAAGCAGCAATTGCGAAGCCTGCTACAGCCTGTTCAAACCTTGAAAAAGCAAATCACCTCTGAAAATAAAGCCATCACTGCCGCATGGAAAATTCGTACCTCCGCACGCAAAGGTTATCATGCAGCTGTGCGTCAGGGGAATGCAGTAACTGCGCTTGCTCATCTCACTGTAGTATATAAGCAGCTGGGGCAGGTACAGGCATCACGTCAAAAAATACTAAACTGGGAGCAACAGATAACGAAGACGATTCAGACGGTTGCTTCTCGTCCAGATCTGACGAATGGATAGCCTGCCAGCTAACAATATCGAATGCTGTGGATCGCATCCGAGCTGCCGTAGCTATCAAATTCAAGTTTCCAACCTGTGACCTGTGCAAGTATTATTGCTCAAAGTCCAGATTTTGCGGTGCTGCGGGTAGGTCAGCATCGGGATCAAGATTGGTCAGTGGTACATCGAGCCCGACCTCTTCAAAACGTAAGCTGTCGATCCATACATGCCCTTTGCCAACCAGCATCACGCCAAAAGCGATAATTGTACTTTCCGGTGGAATATCCAGTACAATCGCATAATGATTCCAATCACAGTCACCTGTAATCGGACGATTATGCATATTATCGAATTGTAGTACATTCTCATAGCGATCATCGACTCGCATCCATAGCCCGCAGCTTTGCTGTACCGCACTTGTTTTCACAAAACCAGAAAAGCGCATACGTTTCCCACGATAGGCATGGGCTTGAAATTGCTGCATCAATGTGCCAAACTGCTGCTCCTGCATTGCCATTGAGGGAGCCTGATCCGTAGAAGGCGTGTACAGGTGAGCCGATTGGCGTCCCGTGTGAACCTGCGCTCCATCTAGCTCGATAGCATAATGGTGCATAGAGGTTCCGCTTAAAAACCAGCCTTCAATCGGGGATTCAGATGGGGAAGTGTAAGTCATGTTCATAGTCGATTCTCCTTTGTGATAGGTGAGAGTAGCGTCTTGCTGGAATAGCTTGCGATAACGTCCTGGGGGCAGAGCATATTCTTTTTTGAAGGCACGAGTAAAGGCTTCCTGACTTTCAAAGCCACATTGCATAGCAATATCCAAAATGCCCTGCTCAGTAGTGATAAGCAGTAATGCCGACTGACACAATCGACGCTGCCGAATATAGTCAGCGATGCCTCTGCCTACCGCCCGACTGAACAAATGATGAAAGTAATTTGGGGCAAAGCCAACCTGTGCAGCGATATGCTGTAGGCTAAGCTGTTCATGCAGATGGGCTTCGATATATTCGATACTATGCTGAATGTGTCGGGTATGCTTCAAGGGGTTCGACCTCCTTGGATAGGTTTTCTTATGCTGCTGAGTAGAGTGGATTAGATTAGTGATCAACAGGTGATTATACAATCAGCCTATAAAGCATAAAGTGTAGAGTATAATCTTCGCATGTAGAGCGGCTTTGCTACGAACAGCATACCAAAGTGATTTTGATCGATTTTGATTATTTTTACGGAAAAAAGAATCAATTTGTTCTTTTCGTGTTAATACATGATGGGTACATAGAGATGCTGTAATTTTGCTTTTGGAAAAAAATCTGATATACTGCTTTATGTTAATGACAAAATTGAAACTATTACGTGGGCATATACCTATTCAAACGTCCTTGAAAAATGTAACTACAGCCCCAGTTTAATTTGTCAATTTGCGGATAATGCTTGAAAATGATAGATAAACCAAGAATTGTTAGGTCTGTGGCAGGGAGATAGATGTATAGGGCTATGCTATACTGCTACCAGTAGGAGTACTTTACTGGCTCCATGATTTGTTCTTGAAGTTACAATATCGTCATTTTTGATTTCCAATTGATTAGTGAAGCTAGTGGCATTACGATTGCATGTATTGTAGCAGGCAAGTTCCGCTAACGGCGAATTTCGTATCTTCACATCCAGAACACAGCCAATCCGCACATTTATTACTGAATATGGAGGTTATACCGAACGATGAGAAAACTACCCGCTTTGATTGCATCCTGTGCCTGTGCAGTAGGCATTACTTTTTTAGCAGCTCCGGCAGATGCCGCTTTGCTGACGCAGGGAATGCGTAGCTCGGATGTGGTGCAATTGCAACGTCAGCTTGCTAATCATGGTTATTTTTATGCCAATACGACTGGCTATTATGGCAGCATCACCTCGAATGCTGTAAAACAATTTCAGCGTGACCACGGATTAAGTGTAGATGGTGTGGCTGGCCCTGCAACATTGTCCAAGCTGGGCACGAAGAGCAGTAGCGGCATCGTCACTGCAAGTGCATCCGCAAGCTCTGGCTCCAAAGGTACATATCGTGCTGATCAGGATTCACTCGATATTCTGGCCCATATTATTTATGGTGAAGCACGTGGGGAGTCCTTTGAAGGACAGGTAGCGGTTGGAGCGGTTGTATTGAACCGTGTACAATCCGGTGAATTCCCGAATACGATCTGGGGTGTTGTGATGCAGCCTGGACAATTCACAGCTGTTGCTGATGGACAATATTACTTGAAGCCTAACAAAGCTGCCTATGATGCTGCAAGACAGGCGCTTCGTGGTGTTGATCCAACCAATGGCTCACTATATTACTATAACCCGCGTATCGCTACCTCCGAGTGGAGCATGCGCCGTCCGGCTGTGATTACGCTGGGACAACATATTTTCACCAACTGATATCATTAGCACCATCTAATGTGCAGTAGCAGGAATGGTCTGCTCAAACTCAATTCATAAGCGTTATCCTAAGTGATTATGTATTACTTATATGTATTACCTAAACGATGTGAATGAATTTGGTGCATTGTATAACAGATTTCCGCCTCAGCTTTAAAGGTTATACGAAAAGGCCTTTCGTCCATATGAAATATGGAGGAAAGGCCTTTTTTGTGATCCGTATTCAGTGATCCGTATTCAACCGATATCGCTAGGATGGATCATTTGTATGGATAATCGGTAGCTCTGATTAACTGCAATCACAATGCACCCATGCTAATTAGCTTCCGATCATATCATAGTATTAGCACATCGTATTAACGCTTCAGGCTACGACCGTTGGTGCTGATCACTTCTTTATACCAGTGGAATGACTTTTTGCGATAACGCTCCAGTGTGCCTGATCCGTCATCATGACGGTCAACGTAGATGTAGCCGTAGCGCTTTTTCAGCTGGGCAGAGGACGCACTGACAACGTCGATACAGCCCCAAGATGTAAAGCCCATCACTTCAACGCCATCTTCTACCGCTTCAGCAACCTGCACCAGATGGTCGTTCAAATATTGGATACGATAATCGTCTTCGACTGTTTTCTCGCCATCCGGGCCGGTTACCAGCTCATCGACGGCACCCAGTCCATTTTCAACGATAAAGAGCGGTTTTTGATAGCGATCATAAAACATATTGAGTACATAACGCAGTCCCTGTGGATCGATCTGCCAGCCCCATTCGCTTGCTTGCAGATAAGGGTTAGGCACGCCGCTGAACAGATTGCCCTGTCCTTCTTCTTTTTGGGAAGGATCAGCCGTTTCACAAATGCTGACATAGTAGCTAAATGAGATAAAGTCTACCGTATGCAGCAGCGTTTCCTCGTCGCCAGCTTCCATTTTGATCTCAATACCGTGCTCACGGAAGTAACGCTTCATGTAGCCAGGGTAGCGTCCACGTACATGTACATCGCCGAAGAAATAGTTTTTATGCTCTGCCTGCATGGCCGCAATCACATCATCCGGGTTCGGCGTAAGCGGATAAGTTGGCATACTCAGAATCATACAACCAATCTGTGCATCTGGAATGATCTCGTGACACAGCTTCACTGCTGTTGCACTGGCTACCAGCTCGTGGTGAATCGCTTGATACAGATCCTGCTTGCTCAGTTTATCCTTCGGAGTGTAAATACCGCCGCTCATAAATGGTGCTTCCAAAATCGAGTTGATCTCGTTGAATGTGAGCCAGTATTTTACTTTATCCTTATAGCGACGGAATACCGTTTCCGCGTAGCGTGCATAGAAGCCGATCAGCTTACGATTGACCCAGCCATCGTATTCTTTGGATAGATGCAGTGGTGTCTCATAGTGGGAAAGAGTAACAAGCGGCTGAATACCATATTTCAGACACTCATCAAATAGATCATCGTAGAACTGTAAGCCTTCTTCATTCGGTTCGGTTTCATCCCCTTTTGGGAAAATACGCGACCAGGCGATCGAAGTACGGAACACCTTGAAGCCCATCTCTGCAAACAGCTTCACATCTTCTTTGTAACGATGATAAAAATCAATACCCACCAGCTTCATATTGTCTTCTGTTGGAGTTTCAGTAATCGGCCCCATAACGCCCTTAGGCGCGACATCCTGGGTAGACCAGCCTTTACCATATTGATCAAATGCGCCTTCTGCCTGGTTGGCTGCAATCGCGCCACCCCATAGAAAGCCATCCGGGAAATTCAGTACATTATTGTGAGAGTTACTCATGCTCAGCACTCCATTCATGGTCTGTTTTTTGTGCTACACTAATTAGCAGCACCGCATAAAAAGCGTAATCGTTGTAACGGGTTACATGTCAAGTATCATTTTGCGGTAAAATAAAAATGACCTGTGAAATACGCTGAACATAGATTGTGACACCTCACCAAGTGGACGTATTTCACAATAGGCGTGATAGCAATAATTAAAGGAGATTGAGCAATGTCCAAGTTTGATCAAATTATAAAATTATCAGGCTACTCCAGAGCAACCGTCTCACGCGTCATTAATCATTCTCCTCATGTGAGCGATGAGGCAAGAGAGAAGATTACAGCGATTATGGAGCAGCTTAACTATATTCCGAACCGTAATGCAGTCTCATTATCGACCGGACAAACAAAGCAAATCGGTATGGTAATGGCGAATACAAGCGAGGTCGTGCTAGCATTTTTGGAGCGATTTATTGATATTGCGATGGATTATGGCTTTCAGACGATCATTTATACGACACGTGAGGATAAAGCGAGTGAGCTGCGTGCATTTGAGGATTTACGTAGTAAACGAGTGGATGGGCTGGTCATTATCACCTGTGTGAACGATCCGAAAATGCTAAAAACCTACTGCCAGTATGGACCCATCGTATCGTGGCAACGGATGGGCAATGATGAGATTCCATCAATTGCGATGGATCAGGGGATGGGCTATACGCTTGTGTTAGAGCATCTAGTAGCACGCGGCTATACGCGTATTGCTAATATGTTTGGTCGGTCAGACAGTCTGAATACGCGTAGCCGCCGCGAAGCTTATGAGCGCTTTATGGAAAGTCAGGGACTGCCGATAAGGCAGGATTGGTATCATTATTCGGTATTTACGAGCGCGAATGGAGAGCAGATGGTACACAAGCTTATGGCTGAGGGAGAGCTACCAGAGGCTGTATTATGTGCGAATGATTATGTAGCGATTGGCATGCTGTCAGAAGCGCGACGACAGGGACTACGTGTGCCAGAGCAGCTAGCGATTGTAGGGTTTGACGATAGCGAGCTATCACGCGCGCTGGGCATTACTACGATCCGTAATCCGATTGGCGATCAGGCAGTGCATGCTTTTTATCGATTATGGGAAGTGCTGGGACGTGAGCATATGGAGCCGAAGCGATTGGAATATGAGCTGATTGCTAGAGAGACAACATGATTGGTAGCTGGCAGATTACAGGCTCACATTCCCTCTAATTTTATTATTTTTGAAATTGAATCAAGAAATCTGAAATTTTTGGCATCTTTTTGGGTAAGTAGACATTATAAATAATGCGCTTTTGTCGATATTAATAGTATTCATTGCGGCAATGGTGTGTAAATGTCATGATCCAATATCAGTTTAAGAGACCGAATACGATTTCTTGAAGAGGGCGGGGATGTATGTGAAGCCGATTGCTGTACAGCCATATTACAAAATTGAGCGCAAACTGAATAGCACTGGACAGCAGTATTTAACTGACGAACGTGAGATGGTGCTATATGAGGATCGGCTCATCACCCATCGTCGTGAGTTTCCTCTGATGGACGTTTTCGATATGTCCTATCGCAGACTCGGTGCTGGAGAAGGATTGTTCTACCTGCATACGAGCAAAGGTGTATTTTCATATACAATTCGGCATGATCCAGCACGATTCATTCGCGCATTTCAAGATCATGAGCGTTCGAAGCAACAGGTTAGAGTAAGAGGATAATAAAAGAACAAGACTTTTGTCTGGACTGCTGAAACAAAGGCAGGAGAGCAGAA
Source organism: Paenibacillus hunanensis (assembly GCF_014645615.1). Taxonomy (GTDB): domain Bacteria; phylum Bacillota; class Bacilli; order Paenibacillales; family Paenibacillaceae; genus Saccharibacillus; species Saccharibacillus hunanensis. Next base: position 196,095 of record NZ_BMMB01000006.1, read on the forward strand.
GTCTTTTTTTGTTGAAATGGTATGGCATATTTCTGCATAATTCAGTTTATGTTTAGGATTAATGCACCTATTTATAAATATAAATCCTCCCTAGCTATAATGATAATCATTTTGCCAGGGAGGATTTGAAGATATTGTTGAGATATCGAGAAATAAAGACATAAAGACATAAAGACATAAAGACATAAATACATGGAGTAAATCAGGACAAATTAGATTGGATCGCAAGGTTTAATCTCATTCTGCATGTTCAGCTATTGCATATTTAGCCTCGTATGATATTCATGTTGAGTAACATGTTTTAGAACCTTTAATATGCAAAATTCCCTACACACTATTCCATTACCCAAGCCCCAATGCTTCGCACAAAATAAATCCATTCGCAATCTACCCGACGATCATTATTACTGCGCCGTAAAGCCTCCATCGATCGGCACAACGACACCATTAATATAGCTTGCACGCTCGCTTAGCAGGAAAGCGACCAGATCAGCGATCTCTTCGGGTTGACCGAGACGGCGCTGAGGAATGGCGGCTTCGACGGCCTGGAAGGTTTCTGGATTGTCCTGACGATATTGCTTCACCATTGGCGTTTCGGTTGTACCGGGAGCGATGGCGTTAATACGGATATTTTGAGCTGCGTATTCGACTGCAATCGTTTTGGTGATACCAATCAAACCATGCTTGGTTGCAGAATACGAGCCCACTGTAGCCTGACCGACCAGACCTGCTGTAGAGGAGGTGTTCACGATCGCACCGCCACCGTTTTGCAGCATAACCTCTAGTACATATTTCAAACCGTACAGACCACCGAGCAAATTAATACCGATCACCTGCTCAATCTGTTCGATCGTATTATCGGCGAATTTGGTACCAGGACCAGAAATTCCGGCGTTATTGAAAAACATATCGATTTTGCCAAATGTAGCTACCGTCTCATCAACATAGCGCTTCACATCCTCAGCCTTGCTCACATCGGCTCGTACAAATAGTGCCTTCACGCCTTTGGCTTCCAGCTGAGCGACTGCGGCAAGTCCTGCTTGTTCCGAAATATCTACGATGGTTGAATTCACTCCAGCCTCAGCTAGCTTGAGCGCTGTCGCTAATCCAAGACCGCTCGCTCCACCGGTAATGATTGCTACTTTGTTTTGAGTTGTATCCATATGTATAGCCTCCTATTCCAATTATCCATCCAATTGAGAAGTCTTCCGTAGCGCATCGAGCATGAATCGTATCCACCGATCTATATGACTCCATTCAGCCTATGCTAAGGTCATACTTACTACGAAATAACGATATGTATATTATGAAAGACATAGCCTTAAAATACAAATAAATATGCAATTACATTAGTTGCACTACTATGCCCCATTATGAGTACATCTCTATAATTTCTATACACTATTTTATAGCAAGTTGTTAGATGAACTGATAGAGGAATGATCTATACAATCGATTAGAAAGGTCTATACAATCAACTGGCAAAATGTACACATATTGACTAGTTTAAAACCCCTTTTTTATCATGGAGGCTTTTTCATAAAGAACGTTCATAAAGAATGTTAGAAAGAATGGACTGCATAATCTAGCCAGTGCAGCTATATACAGAGGAGAAATGGTCACACGAGGCGAACAGAAAGGCGAGAGGGAGAAAATTGTCATACCCTACATGAACACAGCATCCTAAAACAAGCTGTCAAAACAAGCTACATAAGCTACCCAAACAAGCCAATAGACTCATTCACAAAACAACTCATCAAACAGCCAGCCATTGGTTCATTCGTATCATTTCGTGGAATACAGAAGGATAAAGCATAGTGCCGAACGAAGCAGAGGCAGGATGCAGATCCATTGCTTTGACTTGTACATCCTTCCTAATATGAAAGGTGAACGCATACAAGCACATTCAGGTAATAATAATCCGATCCTTACTCGCCAGTAAACGTAGCTCACGCAGAAGCTGATCGCGGCTAAAGGATAATACATCCAGATGCACACCATAGTGGAAACGTCCCGCTTCTTCCCGATGCCATTGCAGCTTGCCTTCCATTTGAAGTGGCTGTTCATGCAAAAGCATGCTGATGCTTACATGGACTTCATTATCTCTGGCTGGAATTTCTACAGGTAGTGAGATGCGACAACCGGAACGACTGAGATCCAGTAACATCGCTTCGATCGGCTTGGATGTGACATGCTGGTTATTCATTTTGAGAATAAATAGATCAAAGGCGACAGGCTGTTTTAATACATATCGAAATGGTGATTTTCTGCGATTGTGTAACATATAGACCCCTCCAATCCGTGTACGAATTGTAATACACTGATATGTTCATTGTGTTTATATTTTGTTATGTATGTAACTTACTATCGACATTTCAGCGAAAGTTGTGAAGTGTTGTTATGTAAATATGCATAAATTTCAATAATTACAGAGGTTACAACACTATATTTACAAAATGACAAAACGGAGTGAATATGCATAAATCCCGCATATCACTCCGCTATTTATCGTTATACTTATCTTCATATTTCATCCATTCTAATCTATTGCGACTCTATCCCTTGTATATTCTATTCAGTCTGAAGGGTATCTACAATCCAGACCCAGGCTCAAGCTCATACTCAGACGGAGTCGCGACTAGTCTTATTGCGTGGCATGGCTTTTTTAGCAGCTTCCTGTAATAACGAATCGTAAAAGGATAGTAGCTGTCGACTTGGCCCATCCCAGCCTAATTGAAGCGCAGACTGTCTAGCCGCTGTGCCAAGCTTATGCCGAAGGGACTCATCGACCAGCTCTAGCATAAGCTCACGAAAGGATTCGGGTATTTTCGGATCATACAGCATTCCTGTTACTCGATGCTGCACCTGTTCCAGTGTAGGGCCACTCTGAGCGGCTACGATCGGCAAGCCTGCTGCCATAGCTTCTAGCAGTACAAGCCCTAACGTTTCTGTTGTCGATGGGAAAATAAAAATATCGCTGGACGCATACGCCTCGGATAACTCTTCACCATGCAAAAATCCAGTAAATATCGTAGCTGTCCCAGCAAAATGTTGCTCTAACGCTGCGCGATGAGGCCCATCGCCTACAATCGCAAGCCGAAAGCGATCCGAGTGCTCCAGCACATTACGAATCCGCTCGATTTGCTTTTCAGCGGCGAGTCGGCCCACATACAGTAACAGCACCTTTTCAGGCTCGCCATCACTTAATTGTTTACGCATCGACTCACTGCGGAAAGCAGGATCAAAGCGCTCGGTATCTACGCCGCGTTGCCATAGCTTGACCCGATGGAATCGCTGGCTGTGCAGCTCCTGCATGACGGTATCCGAGGTACACAGATTCAGCTGTGCCTGATTATGCAGTACACGTAAATACCACCACAGCACTGGCTTCATCCAGCCGACGCGATAATGATCCGCATAATGGGGAATATGCGTATGGTAGGAAGCGACCAGAGGCCATTTTTTCCCAAACAAAATACCGGCAGCACCAAGTATAGCCGGGTTCACAACGTGTACCAGATCAGGCTCAAACTCACGGAGCAATCTGGCAATGCGGGGAAGGGGAAGAGCGAGTTTTTTCGAACGATAGAGGAAGAAGCGATAGGCCGGAATGCCTGCGATCGTAGCTCCTTCAAATTCGTGCAAGTCGGATTCAGGAGCGATAATCAGCACATCATGTCCCTGCTTGCGGAGCCAGCGAATCACAGCGGTCAGGCGTGTGACAATACCGTCTGTTGAGGGAAGAAAGGTTTCGGTGATCATAGCGATTTTCATGCACACGCGCTCCTTTTACTGGGCCAGCGCCTCCTCGGTAATACGTTTAATATCGATAGTAGAGAAGGTGCCCTCGTGAACCATATCCGGCAAAATGTGCTCCAGAAAGTAGTCCACACAGTGCAGCCGAATATTTTTGATTTTGACGATGGCGTTGCGATACATCGCGATAAATTCCTTCTCCGTATTACCGCGCTGGAGCTCAGAAAATGCTTCGTAGACCTGATCCATTTTATCAGCGACTTCAAGAATCAAGCCTTCGGTCGAATCGTCCTTGCCCTCATGTAGCTGATGACGGAAGATCTGCTTGAATTCCTCGGGTATATTTTCTTCAATAAAGTGCTCGATCATGCCCTCTTCCACCTTTTGCAGAAGGGAGCGCAGTTCGAGGGAAGAATGCTTAACCGGAGTTTTAATATCACCGATAAAAATTTCGCCATAGTCATGGCTACTTGTGATCTCATATAGCTTTTTCCAATCGATGGATACGCCGTGCATTTCTTCAATGTCAGCGAGTGTTTTAGCGTACTGAACGACTTTCCATGAATGGGCAGAGACGCTATGCTCCTCGAACTTGAATTTGCCCGGGCAGCGAATGATCCGTTCCAGATCGTCGAGTGAACGGAAGTAGGTATGAATTCCCATAAGACTAACCATCCTTTGATTACAGTGAGTTGTATGAAATAATAACAATATCTGCTTACATGAAGTGGAGAAGATATCATGTCCAGCATAGTGCTTCATTGTTAACGATACATTAAACAGGCGTCAATTCTTGTGTAAACACAAGAAAGCGCTATTTTAGAAGGAGGAATATGATGATCGAGAGCTGGGTGAAGGTGGAAGCATTGCTGGATTCTCTTGAACGTAATAGTATGGCACATACCATTTGCGTCTGGGCGCTGCCGCGATTGGAAGAATTACTGTTGCAGCTAGAGGACATGATCGAGAAGCAGGATTTGAGCGAGGTGAAGGAAGAGAAGACTCCTGATCAGGTGCTAGATGAGCATCCCCAACAATCATTAAATATGACTCTGAATAGACAGGCGATTGGGCAGGTGCGGAAGTTGATTCAGCGACTGGTTATTATGGTTGATGCTACAGAGAAGACAGTGATCCGTTCATTACAAAGGCAATTGCATGAAGATACACGGCAGCTCAGAAAATGGATAGAGCAGCATTGTACGTATACGATCGATCAGCTCCAGCCCTGGCTGATACAAGAGCAGATTGAGGATTTTTACGTGTTGCGTCAGACAGAATGGGGTCGGCTGGTGATCGCAGGTAGCCGAGATTATAGCTATTATCACAATGTAGAGCTGATCTTTCATGAGGTACAGTTTTTAATGCTACCTACTCAGGTGTTCACAGTGGAACGGATACGACTGGCGACAGCAGAAGAGCGAGCAGATCTGAATCGATCCATGCATGGACATGAGCAGATGGGACGTGTATTTTGTTTGGAATCATCATTTGAAGGAACTCGCTATTATGTCGTTGCTCGTCAACTGGAGTACAATACAGATACCGTATATTACTACAACCGTCCAGAGCTTGGACAGGGTGAGCGTATTGCTGAATATTTACTCGATCCGAATAAGCCTGACATGTAGCTTGTAGCATGAAAGGATAAATTATAGTAGCAGGAGGATACATATGGATAAAAAAGCACAACAAATTCTAATCAAGACCTTCTGGCAAAGCAGTGGCTGGAAATCAGGGCCGAAGGTGTTTGCCGGGCCTGATTTTGAATATGCACGTAGTCAGGGTGTGATGTTTGATCCGATTACGATTACATATGATGAGTTGTTAAGTGAGCTACGCACGCTACATGAAGAGATCACATGGGAACAGGTGAGCGAGAAATTTTTACATAGCTTATCTACCCGAAAGGTACATCTACGAAGTGCATTGTCCAGCTGGGTATTGACGCGCCGACTGTTGGCGCATACCGATGGGAGCGAGCGCTGGTCGTTGCCGCTAGCAGCGCAGCATATACCAGAGGTTGAGTGGATGCATCCGCAGCAGCAATATACTACAGAGGATTTGAATGTATTGAATTTTGAACGGATCAAGTGGGGTGGCGTAAGGCTGACCTGGCTGCTGTATTGCTGGCTTGATCTGAAGCTTTTTCATCTGGAACAGCCTGTGCGCTGCACCGAGGAAGATGTGAATATGCTCCAGCATATGCTGATGGAGGCTACATGCTGCGCGCCTGCGGATAGTGCTCGGAAGCTGGAGAAGCGCTGGAAGGATATTTTTCCATCCAATAAAAATGAGCGTGATGTGGTCATGGAAATTCTCGGCTATATTGGTGTGCTAGCAACAACGGATGCGCCGCGCATCGGGCGAGGGCATGATAGTGATCTGGTGTCGATGGCTACGTGGCAGGGACAGGATGGCTATAATGTTGATGCAGTGTCCGCATATTTTGGCAGATGGGGGATAGGAAAATGAATGGAGAATTTCATCAGATGCTACTGGTAACGGCGCTTGGGAATGGCTATTTGATCAGTGGCACCGAGCCGTCCAGTAAGGAGCTGGAGCAGACGAGTACACTGGAAGTGAGCTTTACCGAGGGTGGAGATCAGCCGCACTATAGCTGGCGAGAATGGATTGAACAGCGCCGTACGAATGGCGATCAGCGGTTAATGATGGTGAGCGCGGCGATGGAAGGCTCCGAATGGCAGACAAGCGGCTTTGCGGGAGGCGGTGCACCGAGCGCGATTGCCACACTCGGTACCGATCGTCCATTACTGTGGCGCCCTGACTGGAAGGTGGAGCGCCAACGCTCGCAGTCACGCTGGCGTGTTGTGTATACAGGCTATGAATATACGCCCGCGATGCAGGCAGGGCATGAATTTATTTCGATGAGTGATATGTTTGTAAGGCTCGGCAAGGCGCTCTGGCAGATTGGACAGCTAGCCGAAGAGATTGGGGAAGGCTTCTGGAAGCAGAACTTTTTCGATCCGGCGATTGAAATGCTGGATGATCGTACGCCATCTCGTAAATTTGCGTTTGAGCTGCCGCCTGTATATACGGATGATTCCTGGCGATTGCTCAATGCTATTTATAAAAGCTGGGTGTTCGGCGGTATGGGATCATGGAATGATGTACCTCCTGCCTCTGCACATGACTATGGTAAAGGTGCGGAGTATGATCGCTGCTCTGGTGAATTGTATGCAGCTTTGCTGCAAGGGGCAAGAACAGCGGTGAATTCGGTTATTTTTTAATCGAATAGATCTGGCGGTAGTGCTACGCGAGCGAACAATCACAGATGATAGCCAATAAGGAGAACGGATATGAACTGGGCATCGATATTTGAACGTGTATTTTCAACGAACGAGGGTGCAACTGAGGAGCAATTGCGTCAATGGGCTGGGGATTGGAATAGGGCGCTTAGCGAAGAGGAGATTAAGCTGGTTCATGATCAGCAGCGGAATCCTTTCCCGCTAACCTCTCCATTGTATGAGCAGTATCAACCGCTAGATGCAACACACTGGAGCTTTCCGCAAAAGCCGTTGCCTGACAGCTACCTTGATCTGTTGCGCTGGTCTACTCGTGGAGAATATCAGACGGGGGAGCGGTCATTTCAATTTTTCAGTATAGATGAGCTACGCGAAATGAATTTGGTGTATGAATTTCCACATTATATGCCAGGAGCGCTCTCATTCGCTATGGATGGTGGCGGCTATCATTATGTATTTGATATGCGTCAGGCTCCTGTGAATGGGGAGTATCCCATTTTGCTCGCAGATTCGGGTAATTTGAATTACGAGGATGCCCTGCATGCGGCGGATTCGTTGGTGGAGCTGTGCAGTCATGGTGAGGAATTGGTATAGTTCATTCGCTCCTATTTATCCCCTTTGGTATACTGGGAGGATGAATATCCAGACTTATCCAGCAGGATTCTATGCTATAGATATCGAATCGACATAATCATAGTCCATATAGTCAAACGCGATGCTTCTTTCCCGTATTAGCCAATGCTCATTACATTAACGATAAAGGGGTTAGACTTATGCATTCATTATCCGCAGATCAACTGATTGACCATGAACATCATGCCTGGGATGAATTGATGCAGCTGTTCACAGGCGGCAGACATACATATGTGATTTTACCTGTTGATCGAGAAGAGAGTAGACAGACGCTGGAGCGACTACAGATGAGTACCCGTTCCTATCTGGGCGCGATCGCCTACGAAACGGGTGGTGTACTCGTCGATCATGGCTGGATTAAGCTGCTCGGCTCGGGAGCGCCGGGAATTTACGGTAGCTTGCGTTCGTGGAATGGATTGCATGATCAGCCTGTATTGACGGAAGTGCCGGGTATGCTGACTGTTGCATATGATGCGGCGGGTGGCTTTTTTGCACTGGATACAGGTCGATTTGGTCAGACGGGGCATATTTATTATTTTGCACCGGATACACTGGAATGGGAGTCGACTGAGCTTGCGTATTCTGGCTTTATCAACTGGCTGGCTGTAGGGGATTTGCAGCAGTTTTATGAGACATTTCGCTGGGAAGGCTGGCAGCAGGAGTCGGCTCAGCTGGGTGCTGAGCGTGTATTCTCGTATTATCCGCCGCTATGGACAAAGGAAGGTAGCGGTATAGCAAGCTATAAATCGCCAGTGCCTGTACGTGAGGCGTGGAGCTTCGTATTGGAGCAATTCGAAGATACACAGACCCATACGGTTCAGCCAGCCGATGAGCCCGTTCATGTAGAGCAAGCGCAGCAAAGTCTGGAGCAGCATATCGATCGGATTGAGAAGCATTATGGCATTTGCTTTCCACTGGATTATTTGAATCAGCTTCAAGATGCGGTGAAGCGGGAATATCAGTATGCAGATGCAGAGGGCCATGTCGATTGGAGTATTCATTTTGCGAAGCTGGATGATCGTTTTATTGCGAACAATGAGGCGCTCGTCGATGAGATGAATCCGAATCCACAGCGTATCATTCCATTTGCTTGGAGTGTGAGCAGTGGGAATTATTATTTACTAGATTATCGTCAGCATCCCGAGCAGCCTGCTGTACTGCTGATGGAACATGAGGAAGCGATCGTGCGCGAGGATGCAGAAGCCGAAGCGGAATATCCAGAGCAGGTTCAGGAAATGCTAGAGGGTAATGTACGTCAGATTGCGAACAGCTTTGAGGAGTTTGCGGCGAATCTGAAGGAGCAGGAGCAAACGATGTTACTGGACGATGAAGAGGAATAGAGACACTAAAAGCACTATTCAGCTTGAGCATGCTCAGTAAGCTGGATATAAAAAAAGAAGCCCGCGAAGAATCTCTCGCGGGCTTTTCAGCGCATCGATACAGCCATAGCTATATATCGCGCTGAATGGTACTACTGAGGATGAAGAAACAGATACAGCTTATGCATAATCACACCTGTAACCAGCAGACATTGTAGACGGATGCCTGCTGGAATCATATGTCCATGACAGACTGAATGATAGGGTGTGGATTTGCCATCGTAAGCAGGCTATTCATTCATAACATCATGAATATACCTTAATAGAATACGTAGAGGACATGAGTGCCTTCCATCACTACTCACATCTACTCTCGTTCGTTAGCTCAGATGCACCGAAATAGTCCTTTCCATGCAATCCATATTCCAATCCACAGTGATGTATTACTCGTTTGGCGAAACGAGAATTTTCACCTGATTTTTCTCCTTCAGCAGTGCTTCAAAGCCCTGCTCTACAATGCTGCTCAGTCCGATACGCTTTGTAACGAGCTTCTCAGGAGCAAAGTAGCCCTGACTCATCAGGCTAATAACAGCTGGGAATACATCACGATAACCGATAATACCGGTAATATTGCGCTCCTGCATAACAATGCGGTTCGGATGAATCGGTGCTTCTTTTTCAAAAATGCTGACGATCATAATCTGTCCACTCAGCTTTGTTGATTCGATCGCCTGTGTCAGTACAACCGGTACACCGGTTACCTCAAATGCTACATCGGCTCCACCATCTGTCAGACGATGGATTTCCTTCACTACGTCCACCTCGGCTGGATTCAAGCCAATCGCACCGAGTGATTCTGCTGTGCTGCGACGTTCTTCAGACAGCTCAACTGCATAAATATCCGATGCGCCCGAAGCCTTGAGTGCTTCAATCACAAGCAAGCCGATTGGGCCTGCGCCGAACACAACTGCACGATCACCAACCTTGAACTGGCTTTGACGTACAGCATACAGTGCTACCGCGGAAGGCTCCACAAGTGCGCCCTGTTCAAACGATACGCTATCCGGAATCTGGTGAACCATATGCTCGTCGGCAGTTACATATTCAGAGAAGCCACCGCCACCGCCGGCAAGTCCGAGAAAGCCCATTTTTTCGCACAGATTGTATTTGCCCTGCTTACAGGCTGTACACTGACCGCACGCAAAAATAGGCTCCACTACAACGCGATCGCCAGTCTTGAAACGAGTAACACCCTCGCCAACCTCAACGACCTGTCCGGAAAACTCATGACCCATAACGACAGGAGCTTCTTCACCAGTGAGTGGGTGCTTACCGCCCTGTGGAATGAAAATTGGGCCTGCTGCGTACTCGTGTAGATCACTACCACAAATACCACACCATTGTACCTTGATCTTTACTTTTCCTTTTTGTACATTCGGTTCTTCAATCTGTTCTACACGTAAATCCTTTACACCATGCCATCGTAATGCTTGCATCGAAGTCATCTCCCTATACGGCTATAAATTGAGTTTGCATCTATGGCTGGAGCAGGTTCAGCTACGGCACAGCGGATACGCTCCTCCTTATCTCACAACAAAAAACAGTATGCTCGATAAAGCAGAAGGCTCGACTGCGGCGACTGAAGATGCTTGAACCAGCGGAATAATAAAACAAAACAGGAAACGTTTCCGAAATAAATCATGTCATATTTTTGTGTGGATGTCAAACGGATATCCGGTGTAAAAGCAACACTTCGTATCCTTCGTGTATTTTACTCCATACTGATAAAATCGAAGCTAATATAACCATAGGAGATGGATCGAAGATCGCTGGATAGTGGCAGTATAGGATATTTGGCAGAAGCTAATTATATCTGGTCATTTACCTGATCGTTATTGCTAATCATCTTGCCATGGAGCGAACCGAATCGAATCGAATCGTCAATCGCTAATCACCTAGCAAAAGTAACCAATCAGCAGAAGATCTCCATCTTCTGGTGCAATTAAATTTCCATCGCCAGCATCGTCCCAACCGAACCATTTCTCCATTACCGAACATCTATTCTATGCTATAATGTAAGCAACGTATGAAAATTTCAACTTGATTCGGAAACATTTCCGGTGTGAAGGAGAATCATCCAGAATGGCAGACAAGAAGAAGGTAACGATCGAGGATGTGGCGCGTGAAGCCGGTGTAGGTATTGCAACGGTTTCGCGTGCATTGAACAATAGCGATGGGATCAGCGCGAAAACAAAAGCGCGCATTTTAGAAATTGTCGAGCAAATGGGCTTTATTCCAAACACGTCTGCTCAAAGCTTGAAAATCCGTCAAACGCGCCAGATTGCACTCGCAGTACCGGATATCCGCAATGCGATTATTCCGGATATTGCCTGGTCCGTTGAACAGGCAGCGAAGCAGCATGGCTATCGTGTTGTGCAGATCAATATGCTCGGTAATGCACGTTTGGAGCTGGAGACACTGCGTGAGGTGAAAAAGCTACATGTGGATGGCTTGGTCATGATGCCACTTGCCTATCCGAAGTCTCTGGAGCATTTGATCAATCAATCCAGTCTGCCGATCTCAGTCATCAACTACAGTAAAAAGCTCAGCCCAGAGCTAAAAGCCGACATTGTCGGTATGGCAAGACCCGAGGGTAGACTCGTTATGGAGCATTTGCTACAGATTGGTCGTACACGCATTGCCTATGCTGGAGCGCCAAAGGATAAGATTGAAGAACGTTATCTGGCCTATGAACAGGCATTGCCGCATGTGGATACCTCACTCGTTTATTTTGGTGAGGACTTTAACTTTGAAACGGGCAGACAGGCAGCTGATTATTTTTATAATCTCAAGCATATGCCGGACGCGATCTATGCCGTTAATGATATGGTGGCGATCGGGATCGTGAATCGATTCAAGGAGCTGGGTGTACGGGTGCCCGATGATGTCGCTGTAGTCGGGATCGATAATAACCTCTGGACGACGATTACAACACCGCAGATTAGCTCGGTATCGATTATGGGTGCGGAGGTAGGACGACTTGCAACAGAGCTGCTACTCAAACGCATCCAGTCTACAGACCCTTTACCTTATGAGCGTGTCGAATTCGAGCCGCGCTTGATTGTGCGTGAGTCGAGTCTGGCGGCGCATCGCTATACACATACGGAACACGAATCCTAAACAAACATATAACATGTAAATGCACCGATTCACACTATTTGGTATAACGTAATTACAAGTGCAGCCATGAAAAGGCTGTGCTTGTTTGCTATTTAATGCAGATTAGGATTACCTGTACAGAATAAGATAAAGACCTGCAAAGCATCCTATTTGTAGACAATCTGTATTATCCTCGTTAAAGCCGACTCCTATATAGAAATAGAAGCTAGAAAAATAGTTCTTTACCGATCGTTCTACAAATGATATGATGATCGCGAAATCAAATTTGTAAAGCTACACCCATTATAGAATGATCGTTCTAAAAAAGGAGAGATAACGATGAAATACACCGTAATTACAGGAGCTAGCTCGGGGATTGGTTATGAAAGTGCGTTGGCATTTGCCGCAAAAGGAAAAAATCTGATTCTGGTGGCCAGACGTGTAGAGAAGCTGGAGCAACTTCAGCACCAGATTATGCAATCCCATCCGCAGCTGGATGTGAAGGCTGTACAGAGTGATCTTTCGTCGACGGAGCAGGTGTACGCATTATATAATGAGCTGAAGGCATACGAGATTGAGACGTGGATTAATAATGCTGGACTTGGCGAAGCTGCATTGGTAACAGGGCATCGTCTGGATACGATTGAGATGATGCTGCGCGTTAACATTGAAGCCCTTACGATTCTGTCCACACTCTATGTACGAGATTATGCTAATGTAGAAGGAACACAGCTAATTAATGTCTCATCCGCGCTCGGCTATATGATCGCGATAGGTTCGGTTGCCTATTCGGCATCGAAATATTATGTGAGTGCCTTTACAGAAGGATTAGCGAAGGAGCTTCAACTGAGCGGTGCCAAGCTTCAGGCTAAAGTGCTGGCTCCAGCAATTACAGACACAGAATTTGCTCAAAAATCGATGCACCATCCAGGTGATGATTATCATTTCAGTTCACCCAAGCATCATACAGCTCAGGAAATGGCAGCATTTATGGTACAGCTTTATGATAGCAATGAGGTCGTTGGCATTGTGGATCTGGAGTATCAATTTAATCTCAGCGCTCCCATTTATCCTACAATCGGTTAACCTGAAGCAAAGCCTGCTGTCTGCAATGCACAGATAGGGGGAGAAGAATGGCTAGACCAAAAGAATTTGAAATTAATGAGGTGTTGGATCGAGCCTTGCTTCTATTCTGGGAGCAAGGCTATGAGAAAACATCCATGCAGGAGCTAGTCGATACAATGGGCATTCATCGCAAAAGTATATATGATACTTTCGGGGATAAGCATGCCTTATTCATTCAGGCGCTCCAGCTGTATATTAAGCGTCAAAGCGAGCATTTGAAGAAGCCTGCTCTGGCGGAGCAATCGGTGAAAGAAATCATTCGCCAGGCTTTAGATGTGAAGAAGAGTAATGATGAGACACCGATCGGCTGTTTTATGGTCAATACTGGGGTAGAGCTAGGTACGCTTGATCCGCTTAGTGCATCATTAGTGCAGGATGGTTATGGGAGGATTGAAGAATTTTTTCGCTACCTGATTGAATATGGGCAGAAGCGCGGTGAATTGAATGCGACACTGAATGCGACCATGCTATCTCATTATTTGATGAATGCCTGGCTAGGCATACGCACGATGGCGAAAACAAACTATGATTCGCAGCAAGTAGCTAATACGATCGCTATTACCCTGAGTGTACTGGATTCGTAGACTCAGGGATATACATATGCAGGGAGAGGCTTACGATGAGATTCGTTATTTTATTTGGTCCGCAGGCCGTAGGCAAGATGACAATCGGACAACAGCTAGCCGCTCGTACAGGCATGAAGCTGTTCCACAATCATATGTCGATCGAGCTGGTAACGGCTTTGTTTGAATATGCTTCACCGTCCGGTCAGCGCCTGATTGAGCTCATTCGCCGTGAGGTATTTGAAGAGGCATCGCGGAGTGAAAATGGGCTGAGTGGACTCATTTTTACTTATGTATGGGCATTTGACCTGCCGAGTGAACGTGAATATATCGAGGGAATCAGTTGTCTATTTAGAGAACGTGGAGCAGAGATATGCTGGGTCGAGCTGGAAGCAGATGTAGAGGAACGTCGGCGTCGTAATACGACGGAGAATCGCCTGCTCCACAAACCGAGCAAGCGCAATATTGAATGGTCAGACAATGAGCTCGTTGAGAGTCACCAGAAGTATCGACTGAACTCTCTACCAGGTGAAATTACAGAGCCCTATTATATGCGGCTGAATACGACTCAGATCGAGCCAGATGAAGCAGCAGCACAAATTATTGCTCATTTTAAAATGGACAAGTAGAGGGAAGGCCTACATAATTTGAGCAACAAGCAACAAGCAACAAGCAACAAGCAACAAGCAACAAGCAACAAGCAGTTCTTGCTGTTTGCTCGATCTAAACACTACCCATATAAACGATCACCGCACCAAATCCTCTCCAGCCGTTGCGCCTGCGCCCGGACTACTGGTATACTTTGGATACTCTATGAACTGGGGGGTTATGCCCGTGGCAACAGCCGTACTGGATTGCTCGTTAGCTAGAACCGCCTTACGCAGAGCCTAAACGGGGCGAGCTTTTGCGTAGGGCGCGGTCAAAATTGTAAAGCTTGATCGCCCTTCACACGTATATGTTGGACCTGTTGCGGCTTTGCACCTTATTGAATGATCCAATACAAATAAGGGGCTGAATGTCATGCAAACACCATCTATACTGCAACCATTTATTCATAATCATCAATTGAACATCATTCAAAAACAGGCTAATTTTCTACTGAAAACGATGCGTAGCGTAGCAGACCGCAAGGTACTCGCTACCGTGCGAGATACTGCCGTGAACAATGTGGTCGATGCTTTTGGAGCATTGACGCCAGAGCAGTACGAGCTGTTAGAGCAGCTATCTAGTTACGAAGCAGCGCATGAGCTACAGCAATATGTCGATCAGCTGGATCGCTATGTTGTTCCTTTTCCAGCGGTATCGCCTCAGCACATTCAGAAGTTATTTCCTAAGACCAAGAAGCTCAAGGTGCCGAATCTGGAAACGATCGATTGGCTGCATACGACCTATTTACGCTGGATCGATATTGCGACGAACCGACTGTATATCGTCTATCCGCATGAAGGCAAGCTGATCGGACTGGAAGGTCAGATTACACCGATGAACAAAAATGGCTTTTGCATGTTCTGTCATCGTAATCAGGAGCTGGGCTTTTTCAATGTTAAAATGAAAAAGGGGAGCTCGCCAGACAACTTTGCTTCTCTCGGTCAATATGTCTGCATGGATAATGAAGCGTGTAATCACAATATAACCAGTACATTTGCGTTAGAGCGATTCATTCAATCTGCTAGCAAATGATTAATGATCATCCGAATGGGACTGCTTACATGAGCAGTCCTTTTCTGGTGCCTGGGTGTTTAATTTAATCAGGTAAACAAAGCATGATCTATCAAGCAACATATATATGAAATGGAGGGATCCACCAATGCAACGCGTACTCATTATAGGCTGTTCTGGCTCTGGCAAATCGACCTTGTCTACACAATTACAACCGATATTGAAGCTACCGCTCATTCATTTGGATCGATATTTTTGGAAGCCCAACTGGGAGGCGACACAGGACGAGGAATGGGATCAGCGTGTTGCCGAATTTGCGGCAGGAGAAAAAATGGATTATCGATGGCAATTATTCCAGAACGCTTGATTTGCGACTGCAGCGAGCCGATCTGATCATATGGCTCGATATACCCAGGCGAGTCTGTCTGTATCGCGCGATCAAGCGCTGGATTCAGTATTACGGTCGAACACGCCCGGATCTGAATGAAGGTTGTCCTGAAAAGATCGATTGGGCTTTTTTACGCTGGATCTGGAATTATCCTACACGTACACGTTCTCGTACAATAGGAAAATTACAAGAGCTTGAACCACATCAACAGGTCATTATCATTAAAAATCGTAAACAGCTGCATGCCTATATCGAGCAGCTGCGACAGCAACATACAGATACTCACACATAGAATACCTACTCCTATACATACTAGCTGCAAAGAAGCTCAACCACCCGTCTGCGTATCTTGTTTCTAATTGCCTGCCTGCTACAACCACATCAACACATCGTATGAGCACAGCACAACACAACATCCAGATGTTAGTCTTAATTGTTGTTATAGCCTATACGTATGGAATACTTTTAAATGAAAAAGCCATTCTCGGTCACCATAGGGTGAATCAGAGAATGGCTTTATACGTTCCAGCTTCATTCTAGTCTTAATCTACCTGCATATTAAAATGACATCGTTGGCGCCTTAATATCGTCTGCTTCATCACGAATATCACCGACGATTTCCTCCAAAATATCCTCCATCGTAACCAGACCTGCCATGCGTCCGTCGATACCGTTGATTGCCGCGATATGCACACGATGCTGCTGCATGCTCAGCAATACTTCACGTAATGACGCTGTCTCTACAAAGCGAGGCAGCTTATGCAGGAAGCCGGATAAATCACCGGAGCGTCCAGCCGCAATGGCAGTCAGCACTTCTTTGCTATGGATAAATCCAATCAGCTTATTGCTGTCAGCGGCAGAAGTCACCGGATAACGTGTATATTCATACTGGCTCAAACGGGACACCAGCTCTGCTTGCGGCAGATCGGCAGCGATTGTAATGACTTTGCTAGCAGGAATCATAATTTCACGTAATGTACGATCATCAAACGCGAAAATATTGCGTAAATATGTCTGCTCGGTCTGGTTAATCTGACCGCTCTCATAGCTCTGCTCAACCAGCCATTTCAGTTCTTCTTCAGAGTGAACCGTATCATGTCCAGCTGGTTTTACACCAAATAGACGAAGTAGCAAGGTAGCCGAACCATTCAGCAAACGAATCACCGGCGCCATCAGACGACCAAAACGATAGAGCGAAGGAGCAAGCATAAGCGTCATACGCTCAGCAAACTGGATCGCCAGCGTTTTGGGTGCAAGCTCACCGATAACGACGTGCAAGAATGTGATCACAGCAAGCGCGATACCATAAGAGAGCACAGTAGAGATCGCTGCGGGGATATCAAAGCGATCAAAGATCGGATGCAAAATACGCTCAACCGTCGGTTCACCGAGCGCACCGAGTACGAGCGCCGTAATCGTAATCCCGAGCTGACAGGCAGACAGATAGTAATCCAGGTCAGTAGCAACCTTTTTTGCCATGACTGCCTTTTTATTGCCGTCTGCAATCAGCTGATCCAGACGTGACATACGTACCTTCAAAATTGCAAATTCCGCACCGACGAAAAAAGCCGTAAGGCCGATAAACACAGCCACTAAAAACAAGTTTAATCCAATCGTTCCGTCCAATGATTTCCCTCAGATGAGGGATTCACCTCCATATAGTGAGTAGTGGACAGCTCAGCAGGCATTGCTGAATCTGTCGGTATAGCACGTTAGTCGTTACATTATGAGATAGGAACAGGATGATACATATTCGATCATAGACTACAGAAGTTACAGAGCCTCGCTAACCTCGCTGTATGTGAGTGCGACCCATTTGATCTGCAAATCTTCCTTCTCGGTAATTGTCCATACATGCTCCGGCTGCTCCAGCGTATCGCCTTCGCTAATCTCCGTGCCTTTATGGTGCAAAATCCAACCACCGATCGTATCTGTATCATGACGATCATCAAAGGTAATACCAAAGCGGCGCTCCAGATCGTCCAGCAATACGCGACCATTAATCAGGTACTGACCCTCGCCAACCGGACGAATATCGTTCACCTCGTCAGCATCGAATTCGTCTCGAATCTCACCGACCAGCTCCTCCAGCACATCCTCCATTGTCAGCAATCCGGCTGTACCACCGTATTCATCAACGACAAGCGCCATATGCACGCGCTTTTGCTGCATTTGCAGCATCGCTTCCTGAATAGATAATGATTCAGCGATAAAAGGAAGCGGACGAATGAAGTCCTGTAGCTTACGTGTAGTTTGATTGATCATGTGAGGAAGCATTTTTTTGGCATTGACCATACCGACAATCTGGTCTTTATCATCATCGGTCGTAACCGGATAGCGCGTATAGTAGTTAGCATCCAGAATCTCAATAATTTCGTCATAATTCATATCTTGATCCAGTACGACCATCTGTGTACGTGGAATCATAATATCGCGTGCTACCCGCTCATCGAACGAGAATACATTTTCCATATAGGACAGCTTGGTTTCGTTAATCTCGCCGCCCTCATAGCTTTGCGTCATAATAATCTTCAATTCGTCTTCCGAGTATACCTGTTCATGACCAGCAGCTTGAACACCGAATCCACGTAATACGAGTCGGGAGGCACCGTTTAATGCCCAGATGAATGGATACATGAGACGTCCAAACCAGTAGAGTGGAGGCGCAAGCAGCAAGGTCATCCGCTCCGAGAACTGAATTGCCAGTGTCTTTGGTGCCATCTCTCCGACGACAACGTGTAAGAACGTTACAAGGAAAAAGGCGATTGCATACGAAGCAACCGAAGATGCTGAATCCGATACGTTGAAAAAGTCGAATACCGGATAGAGCAGTAACTCCACCGCTGGTTTACCAATTGCACCCAGACCGAGTGCTGTAACGGTAATACCAAGCTGACAGGCAGACAGGTAGTAGTCCAGATCATGAGCTACCTTTTTGGCGATGACAGCCTTTTTATTGCCTTCTTGAATCAATTGATCCAGTCGTGATGCTCGTACTTTAACGACAGCAAACTCCGAAGCAACAAAGAATGCGGTTAACGCCAGTAACACAGCTAGAACTAACAAATTGATGATCGTTATTAGGTCCAATGATTTCCCTCAATTGAGGGATTCACCTCCACAAATTTAGATTTATACAAAGAACAGTTTTACTACATTTACTATGCAATCCTATTCAAGCCCATCCGACGAGTGAACATTCTGCATTGTTATCGCCTATCCTGTACAGCATCCGTATGAAGGAGACAATATACAGGAATGGAGAAATCAATGGACATCGCTAACGCCTTCCCAAGTCTGTTGCCTCCTTCCATAAAGTAATTGCTTTATAGTATAACATAAACACATTCATACCATACAGTAACACGTTATGGTTTTGAAAATTGTCATTTTTATTGGATTGTTAAGTAGGGGAATTGTCTTTGTGTGCAAAGTGATGCGGTGGGAGATGCATCACTGCGGGAAGGAATAAGCGGACGGGCTCCCGTCTCACACAGGAATCTACGGATTAGGAGTACATGGTAGATTCCTGTGCTCAAAAGTCGCCCTTTCCTCTTATTTCCTTCCCTTCGTTCCGTGCGCCTTGCATTTATACGAGTTTGTATATACACTGCTAATACCCTAATAGCTTGACTAGTGCACAATCAAAGTCTAATGTACTCCGCCTTATGAAATAATGTCTGCATCAAACCATAAGTTCGTTAATGGCGTACAATCTCAAATGTAAGTATTGTACAATGTCAAACTTACTATACATCATCAAATTTTATGATTTAGCTCGGCTAAGGGACTGGTGGTTGGACTGAAATTCATTAGATTTTGAAGCCGATTCAATCCTGGAATAGAGCAATATCAGCCAACAACAAAATTCAAACAAATAATGAGACTCACATTTATGGTGTAGGCTAACGAAAATAAACTGCATTGAACGTCGTTCAATGCAGTTTGAAACTAGGATCTAGTCTTCTACGGTAGATTCTTCTATTCAGCTATACTACGCATCAAACGATAAATTTCTCTTGTCGTATTCACATTACGGATCGTCATATAACGATACAGCTTGGAGCCAACTAGCTTGTTCATCCTACTCTGAGCAGCATTTTCACGAGGAATGTTTAGTAGCACAGCGCCAGGAATATAGTGTGCTGTACCCATATTCGGCTTGAGCGGTAGCTTATCGATAATCGACGGATCATCAATCTCGTTCCAGAGGAATAGCACATCACTTTTCATCTGGTCATCGTTCGTCCAATCTTCGGGTAAGGCTTCGATTACTGCTGTGATTTCAATAAGATTGCGAATCATCACTGGAATATCAAGTGAAAATACCTCGCGAATCTTTTTCTCCAGCAGGGGAGATAGCTCATGCTGTGGTAGCTCGCTCGCAAAGATAATATTGCCTGAGTTGATGTACGTAACGACCGCTGTCATGCCTGCTTGCTCAAATGCTTGCTTGAGCTGCTTCATATCGATCTTATTTTTCCCGCCGACATTAATGCCACGTAGTAGAGCGACATAGATCATGAGCTTGACCTCATTTCATAAGGGATGGGATAGCATAGCATGAAGCTTCGTATCCAAAAGTTATTCCCAGCTTTCCCAACGCAGTGACAAATACAGTAGTAGCTCATTTGCCGCTTGTTCACCCAGTAGCTCATCCAATTTGGATTCGATCTGTTCCAGGTATTGTGGCTTCACTTCATCGGTATCCTCGTCTCGAATCTCACCGCCTAGTTCTGTAGCGGCTTCAATCAAAATCGCTAGCGCTGCAAAAAAATCTGCCAGCGATGCTGCTGCAAGTGCGGGCTTACCCGTGTCATACGCGACATAGATGGGAGTACCGGGTGTAGATGTATCGGCAATGACGGGATCATCATTAAACGTGGCGATGACCACATGCTCTGCACGCCAATTTTCCGACTCCTGTAGCTGATCCGGATCGCCTACCCCCACCCAGCGACGCCCCAATTGTAAATCATATAAATCCTCTGGAGCGGCAAAGAAAAGCAGGATACCGTCCCCGATTAAGACGGCTGCATTTTTTCGAGGATTTTCTCCGGGTTTCTTAGGATCGATCATCTCATAATGACTGTACCAGTATTCTAGCTCAGGTGAGAGTGGAATCCGTTCATCGCTCTCAAACGGTGTAGACTCTGCAAAAGCGATAATCCCATTTCCTTCAAATAATCCATACTTCTCATTGTATAGCTGATGCTGCTGAACAAATGCAGAAGCCGCAGCTTGTAAGGTTGATTGATTCGATTGATTCGATTGATTCGTCATGGCAATTACTCCTTCATCCTAAAATGTTGTGTGATCTATATTCTGTGTTTGATCGTATGCTATGGAAATTTGAGACTGGAGATTTAGCATTCGAGTTTCGACAATTGATCGTCATCGTCATCGTCATCGTCATCGTCATCGTTGCTCGGAGCGTAATTTTTCTACGAATTTTGCGTATTTTTTCTGTTTGCTATCACTACCGAAGATCAAGTACATTAGTTGCTCACGTTCATAGCCTTCACATTGTGCTAACTGACGATCTAGCTCCAGTGCCAGCTCGACTTGCTCAAAATGATCAGCCAGCCCTTTGACAGGCTTCGCCGATTGACCGCTACCCGCGAGGATAATTAGCAGCAGTGGTAATAGCTCCGTAGTGAGCGGATAGGTATCGAGAAAGGCTAGCACGAATCCATCATGTGCAGACTGATGCTCTGTATCGACCAGCCGCATATAATCCGTCAGCAGTGGGAAATACTTTTGATCCTGCAATGCAAGTCCCAGCACCGCGTACGTGCCTGTCATAACCGATTTCTCACCCGGCTCCACATCGTTATAAAAGGCAAATTCCTTCATCACCAGTCTCGCATATTGCTCCAGTAGAGGATGCAGCTCTGGATATTGCAATGCATTAGCGAAAAATCGATGCAGTGCTGATCTGGCAAGTGCCTTCACAGGAAGGAAGCTTTTGATCTTACTGCCACTAAGCTTGAGCGTGTACTCAAATGGAAAGTTCTGTTGCATCAGATCACATATGTATTGCAGCCCATCCCGATAGCTATCAACGGTATCACCCGTGAGCTTTAACTGAATCGTTTGTAAAATATCATTGGCCTGTCCTTGCATATGTGGTGTCTTGCGCTTGCTTTCGATCTGCCCGCTACCTTCCTTCAAAAACTGCGTTGCCTGCTGTGAACCAAGCTGCGACGCGATCTCCAAAAATTCCTGCCGCGTAACGGTATCATCCCCACCAATACGAAGTGCCGCGTAAATAAATAGCTCAAGCTGCTGTTCATCCAGCTCAGGACGTTCTTCTGCTGGCTTGAGTGACATGCGATACCTGTTGTCATTTTCAATATAAGGCGGCAAAAATTGCTCATTTGCCCAAAATTTCAGTGCCATTCGTAAGCAACGCTTCCATTCCTCAAGTAGCTTCGGTATAGCAGCTAGCTTCTGATCCGTTT
Source organism: Paenibacillus hunanensis (assembly GCF_014645615.1). Taxonomy (GTDB): domain Bacteria; phylum Bacillota; class Bacilli; order Paenibacillales; family Paenibacillaceae; genus Saccharibacillus; species Saccharibacillus hunanensis. The sequence continues at coordinate 218,427 of NZ_BMMB01000006.1, forward strand.
GTTCACAGAGCTGAATTCGCTCGGCTGTCGCTACAGGATGGACGTCTACATTGAGGAGCAATCGACTGAAAAAGAACAGGTCTTTCTGTGCTGGATAGTGGGGCAGAGGCGAGGCGATTTTATCAGCGATGAATTGCTGGAATACGTCCTGTATTTGCTTTAATTTCGTTTGATTGATCCAGTGCTCCTGTGCTTCCAGATGATCCTTCACTTGCTCACGCTCAATATAGAGCTTGAATTCTAATTGATAATCAAAAAATATACCGCCGTAGCGGTCAGCCTCAAATGCTTCTCGTACGCGCTCGCCCAGCACAGGCCACCATTCGTGTACTAGCTGTTCATCGGTAAGCGCGGTAATATCTACCTCCGATTCCCATGTATATGCGTTATCGCTCCATGAAAAAGGACGTTCAATCTCCACAAACATCAATCCTGCACTGCTACTGAATTTGCCTTTACGATAACCAAAACGAATATAGTCACGCGCTCCTGTCTGTAGCTTGCTTCGTTGGCCCATATCCTCCAGATGCTTTTGCGTGCGTTGACAAGCCTGATCCAGCTGCTCCCAGCACTCGGCAAGTAACACGGTTAATGCTTCATTCATGAATAAACGCCCCTTTGCATACATAATGTGATTGCTGATTGTTATTTAGTATCATCGACTCTGCGATTGCTAGTGCTTGAATAATAAGCTCTTTATTAACTTCTAATCAGCTTTGTAAGCATTTCAGCAATATCGCCTAATTTACAATCCGAAACTGGAGAAATTCAAGAAAATCACGCTGCATCGAGCCCAGCGTAAGAATCGTCCACATAATCTGGAATCGCCAGCTGGCTCCGTTTACTTGAAATGACCAGACCGCTTCCAGGCCTACGCCAGACCTGAACTTCTGCTCCTGTAGATCGGCAATGGCTAGTTCAGAACAATGCACAACACGAGTAGAAAACAGATTAAGAAACAAGACGACCAGCTTGTCCTGATTGACCAGCAATAAAGCGCGTGTTGAATACGTATGTAGATGCTGTGGTGTGGCATAGCACATGAACATATCTGGCTCACGATATGGCTCAGCGAGTCGCTGCATGGCTTTTTTTCTAATAAAGAACATAGGGTGTGACCTCTCTTATCTAGGATGAATAGTGGTATAGGAATAAGATTCTTCATTATTATACTCAATTTGGTAGGTGAACTGTAAATTGTGGAGCGAGATGTGGAAACAGAGGTTGAATAGATGACAGCCTAAGGACATACTGGTCGAGTAGAAGTAGAAGTAGAAGTAGAAGTAGAAGTAGAAGTAGAAGTAGAAGTAGAAGTAGAAGGTTATGCTATGGCAAAAGAGAAAAGCCGCTCCTCTAAGAGAAGCGGCTAGGGGTCGATCTTATTCTCAACTTTAATACGGTAGATATTTCGATGTCATATAAACGTAATAGCTGGAAGTAACAACTAACTGTAGTAGCTATCGCCTTTACGCAACGGTTGCTGTAGAAGACGAAGCAGCTGGAACATCCTTTTTATGCTTTGGTTGCCCAGCATTCATTTGGGATGGTGTGGAAGAAGCAGATGCTGCTGCTTGCCCATGCTCCTCAGTCAATACCAGATCGTTCAAGCCTTTGAACAGAACTTCAAGCTCAGCGAAGCTATTCACCATTTGCTGAGTCAGATGCTGCTGCTGTTCCATACTTGCTAGAATTTCTTCAGCCGCTGCACTGGATTGCTGGGTCATGCTGGAGATTTCGGTTACTTCGTTAACGACACGCGCTGACGAATCCTTCATTGTAGCGGAGCTGCTCTCAATATCTACAGCTTGAGTCAGTACCTGCTGAGAGCTAGTATTCACGTCACGGAATACGTCAGCCGCCAATTGTACTGAGGTGCGACCTTCCTCCAGCGAGCTTTGAATATTGTGGAAGCGCTCGTTCAGATCACGTGTACGAGCTTGCAGGCGATTCAGAATTTCAGCAATATTCGTTGCTGATTGACCGGAGCTCTCTGCCAGCTTACGCACTTCATCGGCAACGACAGCGAAGCCTTTACCATGCTCGCCTGCACGCGCCGATTCAATCGCTGCATTCAGCGCCAGTAGATTCGTTTGACGTGCAATATCAGAGATGCTGTTCAGCATCGAGCTCATCGATTGGCTTTCCTCGTTGAACTTTTGCATATCCTGAGTCGCCTGATTCGTCATGTCATGCAGCTGACCCATCTGAGTATTCAGCTGTTCCATACGCTGACTACCTGATTCTGTGCTGGTCGTCATCGTGTCAGATAGCTGCTTCATCTGGTAGGAGTATGCAGCCACATCCTGAATATGACGATCGGATACAGATAGGGATTCCGAGATTTCAAATACATTGCTTGCCTGTTGCTCTACACTGCGTGCTACCTGATTGAAGCCAGCAGTCACTTCAGTTGTGATCGTGCCTGTTTCATTCACCTTCTGCTTGAGCTGTTCAGTAAAGCGTGCTAGCCCGATAACCGATTGCTTCACCTGCTGCATCACCAGCTCCATACGCGACTGAGATTGCTCGATTTCGACGCGACGAATTTCACTTGCATGGAACAGCTTGCGGTTGACACTGGATACTGTAATGAAAATAATACCTGCGACCAAAAACATACTGAGATTGATTAGATCGGTAACGACCAGCGTCGGCGTAGCTGCCGGAGCAATGATAATGTGCAAAATAAAATAAATCAGTAGACTGGAAAACGCAATATTATAATATTTGCTATTTGGATAAAGCAGGAGTGGAGCAACGATCAGGAGTCCTTGCATAGTGCTAATGGATTCCAGACTTACATAGATTCCACTTGCAATGATGCTAATCGTAACAAACCACGGAATGACATGTACGCCTTTTTTAGTCAGATTCAAGCCTGTAATAATTAACGCTACGATAATCGAAACGAGTGTAGAAATCCATAACGTAGGAATGAGGAAGGTAATGCCTGCACTAATGGCGGTGATCGCCCACAGCATATAGCTGATTAGTTTGTTACGTTGCCAGATGATCTCGGTGTTAGGGTTATTCATGTGTGAGTTGTCCTTTCTGTCAGTGCTGTTAGATTTAAGCTGGATATCATGCCTGTTCGAATAAATTTTTTACTGATTTTTTTAAAAAATAGGTACATAGTAACAATATCAACTAAATCTATATCGGACGTAATTCCTAAAAGTGAATAGATTATAAAAATTAGTTACTTAGTAATATGCAGATGATGAATATATACTGCTGTACCAATGTAACATCATATTTGGGATAAATTCTCACATGTTCAAATGACATTAGGGAGCGTTCATATCTCTTGTGAAATACTTCTTTTATTGACTTTAAAATGGGTGTGGAATGATATTATGAAGTCATTTAAATGAACGAATAGTAATATTGGTGTTGCGCTAAGAGCGAGGTTATTTTACGATGAAGCAAGCTGCTTAGCAATATAGCAAGCAATATATGGTTTAACTCAGTTGAGTTGGGATAAGGAGTGTATGTGTGGTTAAAAGACCGTGGTCTGTAGCGTTAATTTCGATTGTTCTCATCGTGTATTCAGTGATTAGAGTTATTATGTATACGGCTGTATTGATAAAGTCACCTATTACAGAACGAACACCTGATGAGCTTCCTCTTCTCTTTGTACTCCTTTTAGTTATGCTAGCTAGCGTATGCTTTTTATTAGCAGGAGGCATTTTATCATTTATTGGTATGAGTTTGGGACGTTGGTTTATCATTGGTTGGGGAATCGTTGCGCTTATTGTCCAGCATGACTATATGATTCCTAGAATTATTTTTCTAATTATTGCTTTGTTAATGCTATTCAATAAGCCAGCTAATCAGTTCTTTAGATCAAGAAAAATGCCTAAATCCAGTATTATGGAAAGCGAATTAAATACATAACACGAATAAAAGAAGCTTGGCTGTACTAGCATATATACATGCTATGCTACAACCAAGCTTCTTTTATTTTGTTAGTCTGGTTGGTAGGTAGTACGTTTAGGCAACACTTGTATTATGTAATTTCTACGTTGTTTATACAGTAGTTCTATTTCATATCGAAGCTATCGTATACTGGGCTCATATCTAATGAACGGGTATGTTGTGAGTAGAAGAAAACCTAAGGAGATGAATCAGATCAATACCTCAGCGATTATCGTCAAGATTGAAAACGCAGCATTGAACCATCATCTAGCTGATCTGGAGCACTGGATCAATAAGCTTGATCTATCGGATCAGCTAGAGCTACATCGTCATTTAAGTCGGAATGCTTTGCAGATCATTAGAGAACAGAGGCACCAGCTTGCCGTTAACGATGGTGTGAAGGAGCATATCATATGGTATGAATTGAGTAATCAGCCATGGTCGGATGCTGTCCTGGTTGAAACGATCGCCATTTATCAGGAGACATCATGGGTAGCAATGGAAAGTATCGTACTGGTTGCACTGAAGCAAAATAAAGCTACAGCGCAGCAGGTGCGGCATATTGGAGATGTGTTTGCTAGTGAGGAAGTGACCCGGCAGATTCAGCGGTGGAAGGAACGACAGGGGTTGTAGTGACTGATATAACTCTATGCCCTACACTATTAAAAATAAACATGTGGATCAACACAGTTTTTGAATGAGCATCATGTGAGTTTTTATGTACATATCAAGTCTAATCGTTATATCGTATTCGATATGCCTAAAGGACAAAAAGTCTCTAACTATGTCATGGAAGTTAATGATACTTTTAGCTTCACAGGTATTCACAGGTAATAGTAAAGCAGTCATTCAATTGCCTAAAAAGAAGATAGAAGCATAGACGCATGAGTGAGGCTTTAGCTATAAAGTAAAACAGCGTTTAATATAGCACCAAAGCATACCAGTAAAGCGACGACTCTTTTCGAATGAACCGAGAAGACATCGTCGCTTTTTTGCGCGTTCATTCTGGAAGCGACTCCATATCGCTCCTATGCAGGTGGATGAGCAGAGTCATACTCGATCATGACGGGAAAGAAGCTAGGGGATAAGGATATGCCACTTCTTTCACCATTGTCATTCACAATAACTGCAATATAATTTCCAAATGCGGCCACATACTCGATATCTATAATACTTCGATGTTCCTGTTGTAGTGTAAGGTAAATCCATATACTGGCGTAGGCAACCTTCCCCTGTAAATAGGAGCTTTGCGAGACAATGCCTACTAGAATAATGATGATCAGAGCGAAGCGAATTAATTTTCTTTTTATTGTCATAGGATGCTCTCCATATCAGCAGTATGTATGATTATAGCTATAGCTTCATTCAAGTATACAAATAGAATCCTACTATTAACAAATATAGGCAGACAAGAATTGATTATTGATTATTATCGTATAAATGCGTCAAACAGAGTGATAGTACATGAAGTAAAACGTACAGCATTTTCATCTTCATAGCACCAGCAGTAAACCAAGCAAAAACTATAACGAATACCCTTCAAATTAGCTATAATGGGAAATAAAACAAAGAAGGTGAATTCAGATTACACACCCTATTGTTCATAAAAAAGTGACGTGGCTTGAGCTGTTCTACGATCTGATCTATGTTGCGGCGATCTCGATCACTGCACATGTGCTCACCCATGCTCATCATGGTGCGATTGAAGCGTCCATTATTTTAAAATACATACTGATTTTTGTGCCGCTATGGTGGGCCTGGACGGGCTTTACCGTATATGTGAATCGATTTGGAAAAGATGATACCGCGCAGCGTGTGAACTATTTTGTACAAATGGCATTTGTTATCGTGATGGCGGCGAGTATTAATATTGATTTTGAAGCGTATTATTTATATTTTATGATCGGCTATGTGGGGATTCGGTTGTCAACGGTATTCATGTATGCCCGTGTATGGAAAAATGGACAAAGTGTGCCTCGGCAGATTGCACGCTTTTTGACCTTGAGCTTTCTGGTCGGGGCGCTGATTAGCTTTAGCTCAGTATTATTGCCGGGAGATTGGAAATTTATCGCGCTCTATTTTGGTATTTTTCTGGATATTGCGTTGCCATTGGTTGGTCGACGTATTCTGATCAGGCTGCCGGTGCATCATCCGCATCTGTTAGAACGGTATGGGCTGGCGACGATTATTTTGCTTGGTGAAATGATTCTAGTCATTGTAAATGGGCTGCGTGAGGAAACGGTAACGATGAATACGATTGCAGCTGCGCTGATCGGCTTTGTGATGGCAGTGGCGATCTGGTGGCATTATTTTGAGTCGTCTGAGCATACAGCTGAGGAAGAACAGAAAAATTCAGGACAGCTCATTATTTATGGTCATCTGTTTATGTATATGTCGCTCGGAATTATCGCGAGCGTTGTGTATTATGGGTTTCATCATGGTCTGAGTGTACGAAGCTTTGGCTGGTTGGGGTTGTCAGGCTTTGGGCTGTATACGTTATCGGCGGCGCTTGTATTCCATAATCGAGCGAAGTCGAAGCGTCAGCGTGTGTTTGCATTTTATATGCCGGCTGGCCTGCTAGTATTGGCTGCGGTGGTGTTGCTGGTGTTGCCGACAGTTATGGCAGTGTATGCGGCATTGGCAGGATGTTTTGTGGTGCAGGCGTTGTTAGTTGTGATGGGGTTGAGAAAGAAGGTACTGGGGTAGAGGAGTATCGAATAAATAGCATAATGAATGTTGTGGAAAATAGTATCATGTAGTAGCGGAGAGAGAGCTTTAGACTATTCGCATAAGGCTCTTTTTACTATTGAATAAGAAAGGGCTTGTACAGCGTATGCCATCAAGTTCTGTAAAAGGAGAGTGGGATATGGGGGTAGCAGGAACATTAAGCTGTACCAATTGTGAGTATAGTCAACATGTCTTTGTCGGTATTGGATTTCGTTGTCTGGATTTGCGGTCTATTCTGGAATGGTATAAGCCAGAGGAAGGTCGTGAACAGATAAAGGCATTTATGCGTGAGGAAGATGCCCATGTCGTTTGTTATAAAGGGGTGTATGCTTGTGAGCATTGCGGATAACTGCTGAATGAAGTCTATCTATATATTGAGTCGCCTAAGAACATGTATAGAGCAAGTGGTAGGTCGTTTTATTACTGCGTATACACTGTACTGGATACCTGATGACGGTACAGATTTTTTTACGTTATTGGTAGATGGCAAAATTATTATTTGTATGGAGATTGAGTATGAGCAATATTCTAGCTTACAAGAGAAAGGGAGTCCGAAGTTAGTTGACTATAGTAGCTGTACGACCAATGATTACATCAAAGGGCTAAGTAAAACGCATCGAATCAAGTTCGAAGTTGCTAGGGAAATGTGTCACAAGGATATGAATCAATAAAAAAGGAAGGAGTAAAATTATAAATATATGAAAAAACTAACAAATGTAGAAATTACATTGGAGCAATTCATGCATTATATCCAAAGCGGCTATAATCATTTTATAAACGTTGAAGTTCAGGATACGGGCGAGATGAAGTATTTAGATTTAAGCGGGATGACGTTTGAATATTGCTATCTAGCGCTGGACTTTACAGGATCGATGTTTAGAGAAACTAATTTTAAAGCATGCAATTTGAAAACTTGTGTGTTTGAAAGTGCAGATTTAAGTTGTTCTTGTTTTCTTGATTGCGCTCTATGTTCCACTAATTTCAAAAACGCTAAAGTAGATCATATTGTATTTGAGAGAAACTACTTTCATTTATACTTGTTGGATATTACAGATTTATATAGCATGATTAATGAGGAATTATAGAAGTAAGGAGGTAGTAAAATGCTGAATATATTAGAGGTTGTCCAGATGAAGACTATGTACATAGATGCTGAACATACCGTAATAACCATAGATGGAATGCCATTAGATGAACTACTCCAAAAGCTCTATCCTGATCAATTATTACGTGGACTCATTCCTATGATCGTCGATTGGATGGATAGCAAAGAGGCAAAGCTTGTTATTGAACGTTTTTATTCAGATGATTCTCCAAGCATACTCCCTGTTTTGATGTGCCCGGATGATTGTGACTTATCATGCACTATTATAGTGGCAGAAGTAATCAGATCCAATGATAAAATAATTTGGAATCGTACAGGATATGACAATAGTGAATGTAATCAAAATACAGGCATGATCGATATTGGAACTAAAGTTAAGTGGTTCGATAAAGTGAATTGTATGATATTTGATAGAGAAACATACTATACTAGTCTAGAATCAATATACACACTTCATATTAAATAAGTTAAATCAATTGGAGCAAAATGCCCGTTCACAAGATTCACAAGCATGGATCAGACGCTCAAAAAAGCTACTCGAACACCCCCGAAATTATACCGATGCTTACTGGGGATTAACTAGTGAATATGTATAATTAAACATAAAAAATCATTGGAGGAATCTACATATGATCAATATCCACCGACATACGATACAGTTACGTGAAGTGAAATTATTTTATCTCGACACCCATACAGAAGGCCCTGTCATTCTCTGCCTGCATGGTCGATACGGACGAGCAGAGACATGGTATGACTTTATGCAGCAATATGGAGGGCAATACCGGATTATTGCACCGGAGCATCGTGGGCATGGGCTGAGTGATAAGCCTTTAGGACGCTATACGGTAGAGGAATTGGCTGATGATGCGTGTCAGCTGCTGGATGCACTTGGAGTAGAACACGTAATTGTGATCGGACATTCACTTGGTGGGCAGGTCGGCGCTTATCTAACAGCAGCTCATCCAGACAAAGTCATCTCGCTGGCGATTTTGGATAAAGCAGCATTCGGACCAGAGGAGCGGGTATCCATTCCACTGGAGCAACTACCCGAAGCTGATCCGGTAACGGCAGATTGGCCGCTTCCTTTTATTAGTCGAACTGCGGCAGAGCAGTATTTGCGCGCAACACAGGATACAGAGATTAGCTGTCAGTATTTTATGAAAAGTCTGGTGGAGACGGAGGAAGGGGTTACCTTTTTGTTCAGTCGGCAGGCGATGGCGGCGAATATATTGCACAATGTGAGTTGGTATCATATTTTGGAGCAGATTAATTGTTTGACATTGGTCGTGCGGGCGCATAACAGTGAATCATTACCGGATGACGAGTGGAAGAAGATGAAGAGTCTGTTATCTTGTGTGATGCCCTATGAGATGACGACCGAGGATCATAATGTGCATTTGAGTGAGCCAGAATTATTTTACCGATACGTGGACAATTTTTTGAAGGTATCGTTTAATGCTTAATGGTTGAGGTGGGCAAAATGAGAAGTAAAAAATAAGGTGGAGCGTTGGTATTCCTTTTTGGGATATTAACGCTTTATTTTTAATCGCTTGCTGGTAGGGTTGAGATTGATTGGAAGACTTCTTTTTTTCAGACAGGCTTAGACGTACATAGCAAAGGATAGAGCGATCAAGGATGCAGGATCACAAAAATAGTGCCGATTGCAGGGTTGTTCAAGTGCAGCATAGATTGGATAATGGTATCTGAATACATATGTAGATGGATTTAGAGTTTGCAGGATACAGGTAGATTGATAAGTTAGAAAAGCAGTATACGATCAGCGGTTTACTATAGGTTAGATGAAATAATGTAAGACGATATCACTTGAGCATAAGGAGCGCGTATACATATGGCTAAGAAAAGAAAAACATTACCGAAAAATTTCGATGAGCTTATCAAAGCTGGTGATCTGAGTGTGTTAGAAGAGGTATTCACCAAAAGTGACATTAATGCTTATGGTGGCTATAGCAAACAGCCCGCATTGAGCTTCTATTCCATCTCACCGGAATGGATTCGCTGGTTAGTGGAGCATGGTGCAGATATTGAAGCAAGAGATGAATATGGCAAAACACCGTTGCACAGCCATGCGCAAAGCTGGTGTGGACATGCCGAGCTGCTGATCGAGCTGGGTGCAGATATCGAAGCGCTGGATCGCGATAGAGAGACACCATTGTTTAGGGCGGCAACGTCATTTCATCCGAATACGGTGCGTATGCTGCTGGATCGAGGGGCACAGGTGAATGCGGTGAATAAGTCAGGTCAAACACCGCTACAAGAAGCATTATCTCGCTGCTCGAATAACAATATTACAGGAATGGCACCGATTGCGAAGATGCTATTGGAAGCTGGAGCGATCAGAACGCCTGATATGCAGGGGTATGTAGAGCGCATTGGAGCGAATTTTGAATTTCACCGAGCGGGCTTCAATAAGGATTCTGTCGACGAGACGGATGCTGCACTGCGACGTTTATATGAGATCTTCGATGTAACACCCATCGAAAAGCGCCATATGCATGATGGTGTCTCGCCGATTACGGTATCGAAAACAAGCTGGCAGGAGCAGCACGATGAGCTATGGAGCTGGCTGGTTCCATCTCAAGGTGCTGCACAGACAGTACAGGGTGAGGTCATTCGGGTAACCGGGAAAATCTCATATGAGATTATGAATAATGGCGGCGGCAACTGGGATAAAGAATTTCGCAAAATACTCAAAGCGGTTCTGCATTATTTTAGCATGGGTGTTCCACTGGAACCTGACCTGCTTGAGGAAGCAGCGGTATTAGCGAAGGATCTTCAGCATGGAGATGATTATGAAGCACCAGCAAGATTGTGTGAGCTGGCTGTGAAATGGGTGCTGACGAATCCAACGCCAATCGCTCTACCAGAGCCGGATTATCGGAGATGATGAGTGAATGGATGGATCTAAAAACTTATCATGATCACGTTGCTATCATGCGCTTATTGTCAGATTGTATGTATGCAGATGAGGAAGCTATTCTTCGAGAATTGGTAGAGTATCAACGTATGGAATCAAGGCAATTATACGGTAAGAGCGATGCAGGTGAATTAATCGGATTAATAGGGATCGAGCATCATTCTGAATGTGTAGCAGAGCTCCGTCATATCGCTGTTCGATCCGATTACAGAAGGTATGGGATTGGACGTGATATGCTCATGAATTATATAAAGGATAGTAAGATACAGATTCTGAAAGCAGAAACAGATCAAGATGCCGTACACTTTTATGAAAAAGTTGGATTTGATATTGTAAGTTTAGGTGAGAAATATCCAGGTATTGAGCGGTTTCAATGTGTGTTTTATGCTAAGCAATAACCGAGAAGGAGCGTATAGCCTATGCCTGACTTACACGAAAATATATATCCTGCTTGTTCTGTCGCTGAACGAATCATTACACTGGGCGGATTAGACAGAACCGAGCTACTTCAGCGACTCCACCAGCATTCGATCCATCTCAATACCTATGCAGAGCTGCTGCTCAATGATGCACGCATGGTACTTTCTCCTACTCGATATAGCCTGTGCACCGTTGAGCTAGCCGCTCACAATCTAGGATTTCCAGATGGAGCGACAACAGCACGTATTTTCGCTACAGCTCAGCAGCTCGGTCTGACACTATGTCCACTTGAGTTGGCGCCTTATCTTAGAATGCAGTACACGGATCAGCTAGAAGATGTAGACGGGAAGTTACGCAAAAATCAAGCCCCTTCTGGTTCTGTTACCGTTGCATCTGATCCGATTAGCCAAGATGATACGTTCCCGAAGGGCTTTTATGTACTACACATGAATGGTGAGCTATGGCTACGCGGTTATTGCGCGGATGACCTGCATTGCTGGAATGCGGAAGATCGCTTTATTTTCGTAAAAGAAGTGGTTAGAGGAGATCATATGTAGCGCGTTAGCGCGATGATTAAGAGCGCGCAATAATAGCATATTGTATCGCCTCACATGCTAATCAGTTTATATTAAAATCCCAAATCATACCCCTGTATGAGATAAGAATATACGCGACATTCTTTCTCCTACAGGGGCGAATAATAAAAACTACTCTAGATTAAGCTAACGCTATCTCAATAGGGGATAGCTCAGTTGAAGCATAGTCTCACATATTCAAATTACTGTTATAGATACTACATAAATACTAGATAATAGATACGGTCAAACAAGCCTAAACGGCGCGTCGTATTCATTGGCTACCGACTGGCTAAACGGCGTTTATACAAACCTAGCTGTAATAACTGTACCTACGGCGTAGCCTGCACCATCTGAATCTCTGGCAGCTCCTGCTTCGTACGCGCGACATGACCGATACGTGAAGCAAGTTTGCGGAATGGGCCGAAGCTGGCGATTCGGATAAAGGTTTGCATCGTACCTACGCCGACTTTGGTTTGCGGGTAAAAGAGATCTGGCGTGCCAGGCGGCAAGCTTTGCGCTTTATCGACCATCGGGCGCATCCAGTGCTCGTATTGGGTCAGGCTACTTTCAATGCTATCCACTACATTAGATTCTGCTTGCGACAGAAAGGCTGCTAGTACATAACCACCGATCAATGCCAGAGACGAGCCGCCACCACCGATTGGCGTTACACACCATGCCGCATCTCCTGTCACACATACTCTACCTTCCGAATACGTAGACATCTTAATCTGTGTTAAATAATCAAAATACACATCTTTCGATGTAGCAAATCCCTCAATGACTCGCTTATCCTGCCAGCCAGCACCTGTGAAAATCACTTTTAACTCCGCAAGTGCCTGCTCGGTAGGAAGGGATGCCAGATTGTGCTTATTATCCTTAAAGGCAAGCATCGCACGAATCGTTCCCTGATTATCTGGACGAAGCGAGATTTGACGGCCGCCTGTTGCGGTATACCAGCGCCACCAGCGATCGTCGCCAGCTTCGCGTTCAATCGTTCCATATGCAATATTTAGACCAAGCTCGTTACGTGCGACGCGGTCGCCAAACACCTGATCTCGTGTGCGAGAACGAATGCCTTCGGCGATGATGAGCAGATCATACGTCTCCGTTTGCCCGGAGTGTAGCTGGATATCTACATGATCTGTACCATTAGATACATGCTCAATCCAATCGCCATAACGAATGTCGATCGTGGATGGTAGTGCTTCAAGTACGATACGTGCCAGATCACCACGCAGAATCTCCAGCTCTGCGGTCATACCGTCGGAATCCTCTACTGGAAAAGCACCGACAACCTGCCCTTTTTCGTTAATAAATGCAGTACCTTCCTCGGTCGTCGTCTGCTGGCGAACCTGATCTTCCAGTCCCATCTTCTGTAGAACTTCGCGTGCGATGCCGCGTACATCGACATTTTGCCCACCATCTCTGAATGCGCTAGCACGCTCGATGATCGAGACCTCCCAGCCAGCCTTGCTCAGCCAGAACGCAGTGCTAAGTCCGGCAATACTTGCACCTGATATAAGTGCTTTTCGAACGTTCATGCTTTTGCTCCTCTCAGCACCTGATTGTGCCTATATAGATCTGATCAATATAGATAAGAAAACTCGTCAATCCTTTATATGGATGATGATGAATTAGGGTTGATTACAATTACCCGATGCGACTAAGTCGAAGCAGTAATACGCTAGTATGCGAAGTGGAAGGATGGAATTTGGGTGTTTTACTCTTTTGGAAAATGAAGTAAAGTTGTACAGAAGAAGTGTAGATAGAAAAGGGAGGGATTGGCATGCAAATTCGTTTATCCGACTACACGGCAGATTGGATACGAATGTATGACGAAGAAATAACTATATTGAAGCAAATCTATGGGGACGAGATTATTCAATATGAGCATTTTGGAAGCACATCTGTGCCAGGATTAAAAGCAAAGCCAATCATTGATATTATTTGTATCGTGCATGATACGACAAGAATCGATAGCTTCAATGATACGATGACAGCACTGGGCTACAAGGTAGCAGGAGAATATGGGATACCTGGCAGACGCTTATTTAGCAAAGGTGGAGAGAATCGTACACATCATATTCATATGTATCCATTCGCTCATCCAGAGATCAAGCGGCATTTAGTATTTCGCGATTACCTGAGAGTTCATCCTGATGAAGCGCAGCGGTATGCCAGGCTAAAGGAACAGCTTGCTCAGTAATTTGATAATACGGGAGACTATAGTGTAGCCAAAACTCCTTTTATAAAAGAGATGGAGAGAAAGGCGTTGCAATGGTATGAAGCACGTGGTAAAGATCCTTCGTTATGAAAAGCAAGCTTGTTAGCAACTTAAAGCTAATACTATGCGTCAGTATGTTGAATAACAGAAAGGGAGTGAACGATGGAAAAGATAGCTATTGATTCCTTAACTGGATTAATCGATTACATAGTGGAGCATGATTTGGATGATACAAGTAAGAGTCAGCTACGAGAGTTGGAAAATACAGTTGGTTTACATTTCTCGTTGGGGATGTACATACGTAATCATTATGAGCTTTCAGATCCGCACCAAGTTCCCAATTTGCTATCAGAATTTAAAATAAGCTGGATAGAGAGTAGGGTTGAACAATCGGATGGGAGCTATAAAGATGCACTAGATACGTATGAGTTTTGGTATGAGCACAGACCACTAGACGATGAAATATCGGGTCATATTGCAGAAAAGATATGGAGGAAGGTACGAGCAGAATGAACCATGTGCATCAATTTCAGGTGAAACGCTTACAGCCAAGCCCTGATTCCAACCATTATCCGTTTGGAGACAAAAGTGAATCTTTTATGGATGTGCTTATAGATGGGCGATCGATGTACGATATGCTAAAACAACATGATAGGATTCCATGCTTTGGCTGGGGCAATCATGAATTTCAGCAACAAAATATCGATTACTTTTTACTTGAAGACATGCATCCCTATTTGTATTATCGCTATCCGCTAATGGTATGCTCATGGTGCGGCGATGAAGATTGCGGCTTTATTTCGGTATTTGTGGAGCGCACAGGAGATTTGGTGACGTGGCAGGATTTTAAAATGGAGCCAGATGATCGTTCTCTTGCACTGGGGCCATTTACTTTTACATGAGACGAATACGAGCGTGAACTACGCAATACGTATACGGAAAATGAGCGGAGTCGTTAATGTCCGTCTCATACACTGCCAGTAACGTAGAGTTCGATTACTATTTTTATACATAGTAATGATAGATCGAAACAGAAAAGGGGCTCTAATTATGAATCATTTTAAACTAGGTATAGCGCTGATTGTAATGATCCTGCTATGCTCCTGTCAGGTAAGTGCTCAACCTAATGTGCAGGTAAATGGCTTACACGCCAAAAATTCGGCACTTGAGCTTACGATCGCGAGCTATTTTCAAACTTTTAATGAAATTAATCAATGGAGTACATTTGCTACAGATGACTTTGTTAAACGAGTGTATGAGTGGTGTTCCGGTGATCGCAGTGGGAATAAAAGCATCGCCGAAATGAAAAAGATATACGCACATATTAGTGAAAATACTTTGGATCTTGTTGCATGTACGATTGACGAGATCGATGAAGTGAGTGATACAGAGGTTCATATCTATGTGACAAGAAAGTGGGAAAATGAGGAAACGGATCAAACAGCGTATTCGATCATCAAGGTAAATGGAGAATGGAAGTTTGATAATCGATTTTAGCGAGTAGAAAAGGGAGGAATCAGCATGAATTTATTCCCTATGCAACAACCTATAATGCAGGAACAGCATGGCATCGCACCTCAAATACATACGACATTAGGCACCATTCAACTGTCCGTCTCGTTATCCGAGCAGTCGCTTCATCCTGATCGGAGCTATACGTTAAAGAACGATACGCTGTTGTATGTATACCATCAGGATACGCTGGAATGCGAGCTGATTCTTTGTCAGCTTAATCCTGAATTACCTGAAGGGATGAGTGTAGAAGCGTGCTGGGCAGCCGTATTTCGAATAAAGCCAAAGCTAGACGGAGCTATACCCGAGTGTACATTTGCTGCTAACTGGCAGGAGGGATATACATGGACAGACTACGGCTCAGATACAGGGCAAAATTTAGAAGCTGCTCAGTATAGTAACGAAGTATATCGACTGCATCTGGGTACACAGGATCGGGATATGCTAATGCTGCGGCGCGATCAGGGTGATGGTGTGCCGTTGTTGTTTGGTCAAGATATGCACGGTATAAGTAATACAGATAGCAAAGTGTGGAGCTCCAAGTATGGTTTACAGGTTCCGATGACGACAATTGCTGCTGGAGAGCTATGTCAGATTCATTTTGTAGTGGCATGGAGTAGGATGGTCGAAGACGATGCATCGACATGGTTTGCTGTGGATCAGTTGACGGAAAGTATAGTAGAGGCGGCTGGTTTGTAGGTTCCATCGATGTTTTGACAGTATAGCTTGCTTGGGTTTGTACATCGTGTAAAGTGAAATTTTTATTCGATTTCTGGTAGATGAGGAAAAAAATCAAAATTACAATTGAAAAGTAGAGATTGTCTGAAATTGCTGGATTGTGAGGGGAAAGCTTGCTAATGATTATGAAATGGAACCCGTGCTGGTATGGGCTGGATCAGTCGATCATTGTAGGTGACACGGATCTATTTTATTTACAAAAGGAAGAACATTCCTTTGCTAATGGAGCGCTGTCGATAGAAGATGAAGAAGTGAAAGCTATAATTTTGCAGATTACTCATCCCATTTTAGGTCAAATCAAGGGTGTATTAACGCAGGAATTAGACTATTCTATCTTTCTGGATGATGGAGAAATAGTGATCGTCAATGCCGAGGAAGAGCCTGGGAAGGTCTATAATCAGCATCTTAATATAAACGATTGGTGTATGGAAGTAGACTTGCAGATTTTGAAGAAAACAGGGTTGACTTCGTATGAGCGGATCAGTCAACTAACAGACTTTGAAAAAGTAGAAAAGAAACGAATGAGAGAGGCGAAATATAGAGAGCTGCTAGGGATTTGATCTGGAGCTAGCCTTTATAGTGGGATATGGTCAATCTTTTTATGTTTAGAAGCATAGGACGACTCCAATAGATCCCAATTTCAAAACAGTATCAAAGATTTGAAAGCTATATTTAACCATATGAATACATACAAATTAAAGGAGCACAAAATCATGATCAGAGTTAACGTAGTTTATTCCTTCATTACCGATGCAAACCAAGCTAAAGTCTTAGCTGTTCGCAACATAGACCCTGCTGGTGACCGCTGGTCTTTGCCGGGTGGAGCGGTGGAGGATCATGAGTCTCTGGAGCAAGCAGCAATTCGAGAAGCGAAAGAAGAGACCGGACTGGATATTCAAGTTCATGGAATCGTAGCGATCCAAGAACGCGTCTTTGTGGAAAAGCAAGAGCATGTGTTGTTTTTTACGTTTAAGGGTGAGATTGTCGGCGGTGTGGAAGAATTGGTGCGAGCGGATGAGATCGCAGAGATTGCATGGTTGGATATCGCGCAGGCGGAACAATTGATGCCTTATTATGAAGATGGGTTACGGGGATTCATAGCTGGAGATGGAGTGATGTATCATAATCAAGGTCGAAACTAAGGAGATTATATATGAACACACCAAAGGATATTGTTTCTGCCGCAGCTATTGTGATTAACGAACACAATGAATTACTGTTTATTCGCGGACCCCAGCGGGGATGGGAAATGCCGGGCGGACAGGTTGAAGAGGGAGAATCATTGAGTGAGGCGGTGATCAGAGAAACAAAGGAAGAATCTGGAGTCGAGATTGAGATTGTGCGCTTTTGCGGGATTTTTCAAAATGTTAGCCGCTCGATTTGTAATACGTTATTTTTGGAAAAACCTGTAGGTGGGCAACTGATGGCTACATCAGAAAGTTTGGAATCGCGCTTTTCCCGATAGAAGAAGCATTATCGAAAGTGCAATGGCAAAACTTCCGAGAACGCATTGAATATTGTCTCAAACCGGAGACGCAGCCTTTTTGTATCGAGTTTATGGATTGGATCGCGTCAGATTTTTGAACAAGGAGTGAACTACAACGATGTATGTATGTCCGTGTTGTGGATATAGGACTCTTGATGAGGAACCTCCAGGATCTTTTTTTATTTGTGCTATTTGTTATTGGGAAGACGATTACTTACAGTATTATGACGTGGATTTTGAAGGCGGCGCGAACCATTTCTCACTTCGGCAAGCACAGTCTTCTTTTAAAAAACATCAATATAAATTGATAAATGAAATTGCTACATATGAATATGTAGGTGCCCGCGATATTACGAATATAAGAAGAGTTCCTATGATAGAAATGTATACATTATTCAAAGCGATGGATGCGCCTCTAAACAAATTGCTTGACCTATACTCCGGGTTCCTTATCAGTAAGGAAGATAGTGAACTTGTATATAGCTATGAGGATATTGTTAATGTATATATCAACAGTGATGACTGGCATCGATACATTTACTTAAAAGAAGGCGAAAAAGGAATAGGGAATCCATTAGATCTAAAGCAAGAATTGCAACAGATAGAAAAACAATTTATAGAGAAATTAGAAGAAAAGCATACTGGTATTTGAATGTTATTCATAACATTTGCACTATAGTATATGACGTTGATAACCTTTCTGTATAAAGGGAGAGTGTATACTATAAACCTTATTAACCCAACAGCAGAGGAGAACGGAATGGACGGATCAAAAGAGCTTCGACTATTTACACGAATTGTGTTTTTATTAATGCCAACAATTGTGACGACGATGCTATAGATTGGATTTTTCCCCTATACAGGTCTGGGAAGAATCATAACGATTCTTTACGTTTTGGCGAATATTGTTATTGTTGGTATCTCTATGTTGATCACGTACCGAAAAAATTGGATCATTACTATAAGCTCATGTGGATGTATATGCTGTTGTTTCATTGAGCAGAGATAAGGATACAGGTGATGAGTTTGCCTTTTTTCTTCGCAACCCTTTGTTTGGCAACGAGCTGTACCAGCTCTAATGAACGGAATACATTCTTTTCAAAAATTTGACGTAGATTCTCGACTGGTAGTTCAGCGAGTGGCCCGCCCTGTCCAATCGCAGCATTGGCAACAAATACATCAATGTCATATTTATCTACCTGAGCACAATCCAGCGGATTGTTCACATCCAGCTTGAACACCTCGATATTTAAACCCTGTTCCTTAGCATAATCCTGCAACGGTGGAGCCTGAGAGATCGTTTCAACGGTAGCAATAACCTAATGCCCTTTTTGTGCAAGTCCAATGGCAGTGCCTTTTCCGAGTCTGGTTCCTGCACCTGTGATGGAAATGGTCTTTTCCCTAGCATGTCGTTATACTCCTGTTCGTTGATCATTCTCATTCCTGTTCGTGCTGCATTTACCCGGACAGGAAAAACGTCAATCATGACAGAGCAGTACACGTCGACTACCTGCTGATTGATTTAGTAGGAAATGGAGGCACGAGAGGCATCCGACTCGTTTTCCAATAATTCAATCTCCTCACCGGCTTGCTGACGCATATGGATATTTTCCGTCCCCCATGCGCACATGACCTCCACAATGCGGATGGCGGTGACGCCATATGGAGTCAGACTGTATTCGACGCGTGGCGGCATTTGCTCATATACTTTGCGCTCCACCAGACCATCGCTTTCCAGCTCGCGTAGCTGCTGAATGAGTACTTTTTGCGAAATGCCTGTGATACTGCGTTCTAGCTGACTGGTTCGTTTGACACCGGTCATGAGCAGACAGATAATTAGGGCTTTCCATTTGCCGCCGATAATCTCCAATGTAGCTTCAATGCCCAGATTGTATTGTTTCATAATCTCATTCCTTTTCATTTCAGTTTGCCAATATATTGTCGTAAGGATAGATGCATGTGGATGTATGGAAAAGATAATTCTGACGTTATGAATAGACAATTGATTCTACGTCTGTTCAATGTACATAATTCCATTACCTTAAACCTTTATTCTGGCACAGACGATGATTAACGTCCAGTACATACCTTCAGGTAAGTATCTTACTTCATTGTGTGTATTTTCATCCTGAACGGACGGTAGCATAATGAGGATATTCCGAAAAGCAGGAAGATATATATACCCCATGACCATTACAGAGACGGCGAAGGAGAATAGAATATGAGCAAAACACTAGTTATACTGGCACATCCGAATTTGGAAGTATCGCGGGTCAATCGTCGCTGGCAGCAGGAATTGTTGCAGCATCCACAGGAGATTACCTTGCATGAATTATACAAAGAATATCCTGATTGGCAGATCGACGTAGCCCGCGAACAGCAATTGCTGGAGCAATACGACCATATCATTTTACAATTTCCACTATACTGGTATAGCTATCCGCCACTGCTGAAAAAATGGATGGATGAAGTATTCGCTTACGGCTGGGCATACGGATCGACAGGAGATCGTTTGAAAGGTAAATATTTCAGTGTCGCTATGTCCATCGGCAATCATGAAATTAACTATTTGCCGGGTGGGTCTGTTCAGTTTACGGTAGAGCAAATTCTCGCTCCATTTAAAGCAAGTCTGCATCATGTCGGCGCGATCGGGCTTCCGCATTTTGCTTTTTACGGTGCTTCGTTTCAGGCGACGGATGAGCAGGTGGAGGAGAGTGCGGGGGAGTATGTGGAGTATATTTTGCAGAACGCTTATGCGGTTGAACAGAAATAAGCGTATCAGCTGAGGGAAGGAAGAAGGTAGATAACGTATTGATCATATGATGTACGTTTATATGGATCGATGAAAATCAACAGCACTACTATCCCGTATATGGGTAGTAGTGCTGTTGATTTTATATCCATTTATTCCTAAAAATATTACATTAAACGTGTTCGTAATTCATTGATTCATGTACAAAAGCAAACCTAAAACGGGAATACATGAGGAAAGAGGTGCAAGACGAACACGCAAGCATGATAAGCGCTAACGATTCTAACAAATGAAAGTGAGGAACAATAATGAAATCATTCAAACCGCTGGTGAAGCTCTCCTCTATGCTAGCTCTGACTGTAGGTGTATCGTTGGCGCTATCTGCTTCTACTGCAGCGACTGCTTTTGCGGACAGTGCTGCAAGCGGTATACAGCCGAATGCAAGCAGTATACAGGGCGCGCTGATCACGATTCCCGAACCACCACAGCCGGGCGATCCTGTTCCGAATCTACCTTATTATGTTCTTGCTAGCTTTAATGCCGAATCTACACCTCGTTCGACGATCAGCTTTGGTGCAGAAGGCATTACAGATGTCCAATTCACAGCATTCCCATTTCCAGGGCAAAATAAACAAATCGTCGTGTTCAGTCTGGAAGCCGAAACTGAGCACGGCTGGGAATCGGTATATGTAGCTACGTTCCAACCAAGTTCCAAAGTGCAAAAGCAAGCGATGAAATTACCTCGAAATGATTACAAGAAATTCCGTATTTTCATTTCAAGTAATAATCCGAACTATGCTGTATTGGGCTATAAACAATGGAGTAGCTGAGTAAGAGATGGCAGGGTATGTACACTCATTTGATACGATATGCGGATGAAGAGACAAACCAAATAACGACAAAACGAACAATAAGAAAATAGATAATGAGACAATGAATAATGAAAGGATTGGTCAAGCTATACGATCAATCCCTTTTTGCTATGCGATGATTCGCTTTTACTTTTGGGATAGCGTACTTCCTAACTGGATTCCAGTATATGGATACAAAAAGGATAAACAATCCGTCTTACTATATACAGACTGTTCAAACGCTTTTACTAAAGGAGATCATCATGTCAAAACAACGCAAGCTTCTTTTCACCGTAGCTATTATCTATACGCTTCTGATTTTGTATTTTATGTTTTTTGCTTTTGGGCGGGGCGATTCTGCATCCGATCAGTATAAGTTTATTTTTGTACCTGATAACTTTTTGAAATTGCCGAATCCCTGGGAACTGTTGCGTCCGACGGTAATGGATGTGGTCAGTCTGGGGAATATGGCGGCATTCATCCCTTTTGGCATATTCATTCCATTGTTATATCGGACGACATTTGTGCGATTCATTGTAGGATTTCTAGTATCCATCCTTTTGCTGGAAACGATACAAGCTTTGACTCTACGGGGAAGCTTTGATATAGACGATGTGTTAAAAAATACATCTGGTGCAGTCATTGGTTTCGCAGCTTACCGCATAGGAAGTCGTGCCAAAAACATTTGGCGAAGTGTAGTGTCTATAGGTATTTCGATTGTTATTCTATTGATTATGACATGGGGAGTTGGCGCTGGCATTGATAAAGCCCTCGCTACATCTCCGGGGCCATTTGTGGCTTTGAACGATTGGAAAACCAGCAGCGGAGTCACATCGAAAACGGCAGAATTGCTGCCTTTTCAAGTAGACGGTCAAGAAGTAACGCCTCAATTTAACCTATACGATGCGAGTGATAAGAAATCAGAGACATATAGCTACAAATTGGATGGCAAAATCGCTTATTTTTATATGCAATATGGCATTCCCGATCAAGGCGACTTTCAAGGCAGCATTAGCTTATACGTAGATGGGCGAAAAGTTTTAACCAACTCTCAACAATATCAAGGGTATGGACCGGAGGCATTTGAGTGGCATTTTGAAGAAGGCACAGCCAACGAGATCACGATTAAGATAGAAGGAAACGAGAAAGTATGGGATGTTGGGTATCGGGAGATGAAGCATCTTTGGGAATGAGGTTAAATGAAATGGAAAAGAAGCGGCTCAAAGCGTTGGTTTTGGCTTGGAGTCGCTTCTTTTTTGTTGATGTAAGAGATTGTTGTTTGATTTAGCATTTTTTAAGATCAAAAGGATGGAAGAAAATAGGGATACTGTATCAAGTAAATGAGGTGATAGCGAGAATAGATGATATACAGAGAAAAATAAGAAGCCAGTATCAACTATGGGCTTCTCTATTGCTAATCACTTTATTTTTCCTCACCCGTCGCAATCACATGCTCCTCATAACTAATCCAATCACTCCAGCTCCCCGGATACAGCTTCACGTTCTCATATCCGATCTGCTTCAGCGCCACCACATTCGGACACGCCGACACACCAGACCCGCAATACACAATAATCTCCGCATCCCGATCCAGTCCAGCAAAATGTTCTTCCAGCTGCTCTGCCGACTTCAACGTTCCTGCTTCCGTCAACACATCCTGCCAGAAGAAATTCACTGCGCCTGGAATATGCCCTGCCTTCGAGTCCATTGTTTCTTCCAGTCCCAGATACCGACTATGTGCACGCGAGTCGATCAGTACTGTCTTAGGAGCACCTGCATTCGCCCCATCCACATCGTCCGTAGCAGAAGTACGCTTATCCGACAAACGCCCCGATACCTGCCGTACATACTCCACATCCGCCACCATCTGCGGCTGTGGACGCGCTTCGAACGTCTTCGGTACGACAACAGGCTGTTCATCTGTTACCGGGAAGCCTGCTTGCTGCCAGGCGCTGAAATCCTGCTCCAGTATGTACACCTGTGTATGTCCCATGTACGTCAGCATCCACCACATTCGTGCTGCATACATGCCTTTGTTATCATCATAAATGACGATCCGATCGTCCTGGCTGATGCCAGCGCGACCGAAGGTTTTGGCGATGTGTTCGGGATCTGGTAGCGGGTGACGTCCGCCGTGCGTGCTGCCTGGTGCGGATAGGTCTTCTTTCAGATCCATATAGATCGCACGAGGGATGTGAGACTCGTTATATTGTTGGCGACCTTTCTCTGGAGCGTCCAGCCAGAAGCGGCAGTCTGCGACGATGAGATCGGGCTCGTACAGACGAGCGAGCAGCCATTTAATCGATACCGTGTTTTGCATAGGTGAAGCTCCTTCCGATATGTAGGATAGAATCGTAAAATATCTCAAACGAATACATACAGCTATAACCCAGGCCTTAGCCAAAAGCTACAGCCAGGAGAATACAGGCTCTATCTGCTAGAGCCCTATATGTCCTTTATCTTACACCCGAATCCTGTTAATAATCCAGAACGGAAGTACAAAAGGCGGCTATGTCACTCTTAAAATCGTTCTCTGTTCCGTTGTGATTCACAATGTCCTCCATTACAATAGGTGCAAAGTAGTTATATGGACATAGCTTGCGGAGCAGGAAGCACGCCTGACGCAGGCTACAGGTACGATGAAGCGCTGCATGATGAATTAAACCAGAAATAGAAGCCAAACTGATATTTTTTCACGCTAGCGGGAACGGTATGTACCTCTTGTACAGACAAGTATTTGGTTCATGGAGTAGACAAGTATTCGATTTATGAAGTAGACGATTCTATTAACAATCTTCACCATGCTCAGACTTCACCATATTCAGAGCTGACGTCGTTTGATCTCGATCTATCCGTATCCAAAGCCTACATGATAGCTTATTGTACAGCGATGTTCCAAAATAAGGAGGCAACTGCGATGAATACACAACATTTCGAAAAGCTAAAATTAGCCGCTATCCAACATAAATTGCCTGCCGATAGTCTCATTGCGGATTGGCTGGAGCGTCAACCGGAGGAATATGGGGATGAATGGGTGCTGTATTGCGCTGGTGATCTGGAGCTGGATGTGCTGAATCTGGACAATCCTTTGCAAGATCACTGGTCAACCGGGGATGAAGACGGTGAAGCTGGAGGGAGCGACACCATTTTACTCATTGTGGTGGAAGGTGATTTGAAGGTGAATCGCCTGATTGCCAATGAGGAGACGGACGGAGCGACCGGGCTGATTGTGCTTGGCGATGTATCATGTCCGTATCTGTTACTTGGTGGGCAAGAGGTGTATGTAACCGGGAACTTGCATGCCGAGCAGCTGCTATGGGGCGATTACAATCACGGTTTGCTGATCGTACGCGGAGAGCTAACGGGCGGTTTGCTGTTACAGACGGATCAGTATGCAGTACAGGTGCGCGGGGAACAACGTATGGAGCTATGCTGGGAAAGCATGGAATCTCCCGATGCATGGGCGGGGGTGAATCGCTTTGATGCGTTTGATCAAGAATGTATTATTGACGACGATGAGCCATTTTTGTGGCGTAAGCAGATGATGCGTATGATTTTAAACGGGAAGCCTGTGCTGCGTCAGCCTTATTTGCATCCGCTGGCTATCCCTCAGGTTCCATTCCTATTTGAAAATACAGAGATTAATCCGGTGAATATTCGCCGCACCACACATGCTTCCTTGCTCTGTATGCGTCATCCCGAAGATACAGCGCCATGCTATGAATTTTGGATGGATCGGATATTTATTCGAGCGGTCGCCTATGGACAGGAGAAGGAGGAAGGCTGTTTTCAGGGCGTGTATATTCAAGATGATGATTGTCACGCACTGCTGATCCGCAGTGAGCCGGTGGAGCAGAGTCGTGATATTTTACCGGGCGTTTTATCGGGTGATTCTACATATCTATGGCAGGTTTCGATCAAGTTCCGCTATCTCGAAGGTAACGATACAGAGTGGCATACACTTAATCGACATGCTCCGCAAAACTTTGTGCAGCTATGTCAGAAGGGCTGGAACGGGCTGTTGCATGCTACCTCCAATTATGAGTATGCGCGTACACTGATTGAGCCTAAGGAAATTCGTGAGCTGCTGGCATTGCCGCTCGTGCAGCCATATGATGACTTTTACGATGATGAGCATCAAGGGTTGTGGCTGAACGATCTGTTTATCGCGTTTAGACAGCATGGCGCCTTGTTCCACGGTGAGCCACAAATGCCGCTCATTCGAGTCGGTCGTGAATATGAGGATGAGCACGGTAATCGATTGCACGAAAATTATTTCTATTCGATCTCCGTTCATGCTGATGGAAGCGAAAGTGTACTCATCGGCTATAAGTCAGACGAGGACAATGATTCGCGTACCCATGTTAGCTATACCGGCGATGTGCAGCTGCATTATGCTGTGCCATTATTTCAAAAGGCGGTAAAATTGCTGCACCAATACAATTCCTATTTGCTGACAGGAGAAGCGCCAACGGGTGCAGAGGACTTCGCCCTACAATACTGGCGTGAACAGGGATTAATTGATAATATTTCTTCGAGTAGCTACTGAGTGACTAACTGGTATCTATTAAAATATAATGACTCCTAGCTAATCGACAGGACAAGGCAGACAGAGAGGATACAGGCAGCATGGCACAGGTGATGGATGGGATGAATCAACAATGGGTAGCGTGGGGCATGGGTACGCTGCTCGTTTTATTTTTACTATGGCTGGGCATACGAGCGTTCAAGCGCTACCGTATGCGATTACGGCGTGCACGGCTCGATCCTCGCAAAATGACCATTGCCGATATCGACGATATGGAAGGTGCTGAATTTGAACGTTATTTGCACCGACTATTTAGCGAGCTTGGTTATGACGATGCAGAGAAGACGAAGGATAGCAGTGACTTTGGCGCAGACCTTATTTTTACGGATCGGCTTGGTGTACGCAATGTACTGCAAGCGAAGCGATATGGTGCCACTCAGGCCATCGGACTGGATGCTGTACAGGAGGTTTACGGCTCTATGCGCTACTATGACGCAGAGCGCTGTATCGTACTCACGTCAGCAGCACGCTTTACCAATTCATGCATTACCCTGGCAGGTGTCAATGAAGTGAAGCTACTGGGGCGAGATGATCTGCTATTCATTATTCGCTGCTTCAAAGCAGGCAAATATGAGCAAGCGCTGGATCTAATCGAAAGCGAAGCAGAGCTAGTCACTTCGCCGTGGCAACAGGATGAGAAGCGGTAGCATCGATCATAGGATGTGACCGATTGATCGTAGTGAATTGGGTAGCGAATTAGTTGGAAAAAGGACAACGCCGACTCATAGGCGTTGTCCTTTGTTTAAGGGACTATTGTACAGATCGGTTGCTCAAAAATTCATCAATGCGCTGGATCGCCTCCGCCGGACCACCGGATTGCTGGAAGCTGGCATTGATTTTTTGGACATTTTCTTTATACATCGGATTCGACAATACCTCATCTACTGCGATTCGGAGTGATTCTACATTAATCTGATCTTTGGTGATGCGATACCCTGCTTCCAGCTCGACCAATCGCTGTGCGACCATGGGCTGATCCTTATCCTGAGGTAGAACGACTAGCGGCACATTAAAATGAATCGCTTCGTTGACGCTGTTCATGCCGCCATGGGTGATCGTAACAGCCGCATGCTGTAATACGTTTAACTGTGGCACATAGGGTGCAATTATGAAGTGATCTGGTGCTGGCTTGAGCTTGGACAGATCAGCCTTTTCACCAGCCGCAATGACTACAATTCCTTCAAAATCGGCAAATGCTTCGATACACGTATTGAAAAAATCCTCCACCTCATGCAGCACGGTACCCATGGATATATATAGCACCTGCCGATCTTCTAAGCGCTCCAGTGGGAAATCCGAATAACCTGCGCGTGCTGGAAAGCTTGGGCCGATAAAGATGCTGGTATCGTCGAACATATCGCTGCGCGGCTGAAAATATTTACTTGTATAAACAACGGTCATCGATGCGATATTATTCATAAACTGTAGCTGCTCTTTAGGTGACACGCCATACTTTTGCTGCATCAATGCGAGTGAATCCTTCATCTGCTGATCCGGTTCAAAGAATGATGCACCCTTATCCTGAAGAATCTTTTCAGCCATCGCATTATTCGGTATGAGGAAGGAAGCAGAGGAGCAGATCCCTGGTACATTCAGATATTCACTTACAAGCTCTCCAGCTCCAAATTTATCAAAAATGATCACGTCGAAATGGATCGTTTGCTTCAATTGCTCCACAATTTCCAGAATAGCGAGCGAGCTCTGCATATGTAACCTTAAAAATTCCTGGATGCCTTCCATAGCTCCAACATTGATTTTAGCCATACGAATCCAATCGGTGTGCAGATGGACAGTCGCTCCAACTGCTTCTACGCGCTCCCTGTAATGCTCGGTCGTAATATAGTGAACCTGATCGCCGCGCTCGGTATACGCCTGAACGAAGCCGAGGGTGGGATTGACATGGCCTTCCGCTGGAAAACTGACGAATAAAATAGTAAGCATACTGTACCACTCCCATTTTTTATAGTTGAAGCCACCTAGCTGTGATGATACGAGCTATATAGAATACGAAATGAAATGCACCTTCATTTATACACTTAAATTGGAATAAAAATCAACTTGATACATAAATAGGTCATTCACAGTCTTCTTTTGGCAATTCCGATTGACAAAGTTGCAAATGAACTTCATAATGCTTTATTGATAATGATTATCATTGTCTAACTAAATTTACATAACAGGGAGCGTACATATGAAGAGAGCATGGGGTTATTTTATGCTGCCACTAGCGTTTATGCTAGTACTGGCAGGTTGCGGTACAGCAAGTAATTCAGCACAAAATGGTTCATCTGCAACGACGACAAACGAAAATACAGCATCTCCAATTACATTGAAGGATAGTCATGGCGAGGTGAAGCTGAACCAGCCTGCTAAGCGTGTTATTGTACTGGAGTGGACATTTACTGAGGATCTGATCGCGCTGGGTGTACAGCCGATTGGTAATGCGGACAATGAAGGCTACAAGCAGTGGGTAACCTCTGAAGCGGCGTTGGATGGAAGCGTAACGGATGTAGGTACACGCTCCGAGCCGAATCTGGAAGCGATCGCTGCGCTCAAGCCCGATTTGATCATTAAAACATCGGATAATATCCCGGAAGTCTATGATCAACTTAAAGCAATCGCGCCAACGCTGGAATTCGATATGTATAAAGGCAATGGCTATGACTACGACCGTATGGTAGAGGTATTCAATGAGGTTGCCAAAGCAGTTGGTAAGGAAGATCAGGCGAAGCAGGTGCTGACTGATCTGGATACACACTATGATCAAGCGAAGGAAAAACTGAAGGCAGCAGGCAAGGAAGGTATGCACTATGCACTAACGCAAGCCTTCACTTCACAAAATGCGGCAAGTCTGCGCATGTTCACTGACAATTCGGTTGTAGTCGGTACACTGGACAAGATCGGTATGGTCAATGATTGGAAGTCAGATCAAACGGATAAGTATGGCTTTACGACTGTGGGTATTGAATCCCTGTCCAAGGTTAACGATAGCAGTCTGCTGTATATTGTACAGCCCGATGACGATGTATTCGGCGCACCGATGAAAAATAATTCGGTATGGAATCAGCTGAATTTTGTTAAGGAAAAACGTACGTATCCACTGGATGGTTCGACATGGACGTTTGGTGGCCCGATTTCTTCTAAAGTCCTGGTGGATCAGGTCGTTGGAGCAGTTACCAAATGAGTTCTGTTTTACGAGTTCAATCACAGCAACACTGGCGTGTATTAAGCATTTATGGGGGCGGCATTGCCGCTCTCATCGTGCTTTTTTTTGTAAGCTTATGTTATGGGGAAGCGGAGATTCCACTGCGTACCGTTGTCGCAGCGCTAACCGGGCGTGAGCAGACATTAGAGCACAGTATGGTGTGGGACTTGCGTATGCCACGTACGATGATCGGGATCCTATCGGGTGGAGCGCTTGCTGTAGCAGGTGCGTTATTGCAAACGATCACACGTAATCCGCTGGCGGCATCGGATACGCTAGGTATTAATGCAGGAGCGTATTTTGTCGTTGTGCTTGGGACGGTTCTGTTTCCTTCACTGCTGCATCAATCGCCTTTTCTATTTGCAGCATTGGGCGGCTTGCTGGCGGCAGGGATTGCGTATGTAATGGGTGGTGGACGGACATCGAGTCCAATTCGACTGGCGTTGTCCGGGATGGTCGTATCGATGCTGCTCGGTTCATTTACGAGTGCATTACATATCTTTTTTGCTTTTGAAACGCAGGGGTTATTCCTGTGGGGTTCAGGCTCACTGGTACAGAATGATTGGAGTGGTGTGCATTATGCGTGGCCATGGATCACGGGTATTGCATTGATTGCCCTGCTATTTTCGCGGCAATGGGATGTGCTGGATCTGGATGAATCGACAGCCTCCTCATTGGGACAAAAGGTCGCGCTCACACGCGCTGGCGGTCTGCTGGTTGCGGTACTGCTGGCGGCGATGATCGTCAGCGTCGTGGGGCCGATCGGATTTGTCGGTCTGGTTGTGCCGCATCTTGTGAGATTGAGCGGCCTTCGTGCTCATCGCTGGTTGCTGCCAGCCACCTTTTTATGGGGAGCGGCTCTGCTAACGGGAGCCGATGTGCTTGCCAAAATGGTGCACAACTCCAGTATGGAGCTGCAAACTGGAGCGGTGATGGCGATCATTGGTGCACCGTGGCTGATCTGGCTTGTCATGACACGTATGAAGGCAAGCGGAGCCGCCGCTGCATCATCCATTCAGACAGGGCGAACGCTTCGCCGTGTGCCTTTTCCCGTACTGGCAGCCGTATTTATCGTTCTCACATTGCTTGTAGTGATCGGCAGTACGATGTTTGGTGGGATGCGTATTCCGCCAGCGGAGCTGTTGTCTTCACTGTTTGGCTCGGATGGGTTGTATTCTGCGCTGATCCAGCTACGCATTCCACGTACACTCGTAGCTGCTGGAGCAGGAGCGGCACTGGCGATTAGCGGAACGTTAATTCAATTAGCAGTACGCAATCCGCTGGCTGATGCCTCGATTGTAGGGGTCACATCCGGTGCTGGCTTTGGAGCGATGCTTATTATTATCATGCTGCCCGGGTTGCCCGTCTACTGGATGCCGCTTGCTGCGATGATTGGAGCCGCGGTAGCGGCGGTACTAATCTTTGCGCTCTCATGGAAAAAGGGGCTGAATCCATCGTCTGTTATATTGATGGGGATTGCGATCTCGGCGATTGCTGGCGCAGGGATTCAGATTCTGATTGTACGTGGCGCATTATGGAACAATATGGGCTACATCTGGCTAACAGGTAGTACGTATGCACGTACATGGGAGCAGGTATGGACGATCGGCATCTTTTTATTCATTTTGCTGCCGATTGCCTGGTGGCTGGCAAGACGCTTTGAATTGCTTGTATTTGATGATCAGAGTGCAGGCGGATTCGGATTGTCTGTGCGCCGTACACGTTTGTTATCGATGACGATCGGTGTTTTGCTGGCGGCAGGTGCTGTTGCGTGTGTAGGAACAGTCGGCTTTATTGGCTTGATTGCACCGCATATGGTGCGCCTGCTGACCGGGCATCATTTGCGTCAGTCGATGCTTCTGTCTGCCTTAACCGGTGCGCTGATGCTTGTGCTGGCAGATACGATTGGACGCACGGTCATGGCACCTGCTGAAGTGCCTTCGGGTCTATTGATCGCACTGATCGGTACACCATACTTCCTGTATTTGATGTACCGCTCTAACTGGCATCGACCGCTCAAATGATCGTTCGTTGATGACTGCACCCTCTATGCTCTAACATTCAACAAAAAGCTTCCCAACCGCGAGGATCAGCGGAGAGGGAAGCTTTTTGCTGTGAACGTTTATTTTGCTATAAAACTGAAATGATGTTTTGAATAGGATGTTTTTAAATAGTAGGAAACAATCTACTATCTGCTAATTTCTTTAATACAACAAACGCTCTGAAAACACGCTACATTCCTACTTTTTATCCGCCTGTGTGTGCAGACGCGCAGTGGAGGTGGAAGTGGATGAGGAGGAATCATCGCCAGCTTCATGCTCTGGCGCCATAATATCCGGTGGCACCAGCGTTTTTTCCTTTTCATTACCAAATCGGATAAATACCCAGACCCCGATCAGGATCAATGTGCCGGCTCCTAGCTGTATACCTGTAAGTGCTTCGCCAAGCAGCCAGAAGGCGAGCAGCGATGAAAATACCGGCTCACCAAGCACAGCCATCGATACAGCACCAGCATTCATATATTTGAGCAGCCAGTTGAACAGATAATGTCCGAATAGGGTAGGCACGAGCGCGAGTAGCCAGAATACGCCCCAATCACGGGCTTCATATCCGGTAAATGGAATGCCCTGCGCAATATTGTAGAACGCTAACACGGTTGCCGCCATGAAAAATACCCAGAAGTTATAGACGAGTGCGTCCATATGCGAACGAACCTGCTTGCTAATCAGCATATGTACAGCAACTGCAATCGTACCAAAAAAGGACAGCATATCGCCTTGAAAAGCAGTGCCTGACACGCTAAAGTCACCCCAGCCGATCGCGACCGAGCCAATAACCGCAAGCGCCATTCCGATGATCATATAACGATTCGTCCGTGTTTTGAATAAAAAATACGATCCGATCACAACCATAATCGGCTCCAGTGTCAAAATAACGGTCGAACTGGCAACCGTAGTGAGACGTAGCGAGCCCATCCAGAATAGAAAATGCAGTGCCAGCATCAGTCCTGATAGGGCTAGCATCAGCCAGACACGCGGTGGGATATGGAGCAGCGCACGATAATGTCGCAGCGCTAACGGTAGCAATAACAGATCAGTAAAGTAAAGGCGATACATCGCAATGACCGATACATTAGCATCCGACCAGCGGATAAAGATGGATGAGAAGGAAATGGCGATAATACCGATCACATAGAGGACTTCCAGCGGAATCCAATGCTCACGGGTAGAGATGGTTGATTTCATTCGTTTGCTCTCCTATGTCAGACTGGGGCTATTCATAATACGAGGGTGATCATGGTGATCACCCTGCGCATCGACAGATTTCTTATTCAGCAACCTGTACATATTTATATCCAGTACCCCATACCGTTAAAATATGCTCTGGATTTTTCGGGTCACGCTCGATTTTTTTACGCAGATTAGAAATGTGTACATCGATCGTACGATCCAGGTACGCGCGATCGCCGCCTTTGATCCGATCCATCAGCTCATTGCGCGTAAATACTTTACCCGGTGCATTATGAAGCTCTTTCATAATAGCAAACTCGATCTGCGTCACCTCGACCTCCTGATCATCGACAAACAGGCTATGGCGATAATCATTGACCGAGATCCGATTCTGGGTGTTGCTTGCCGATAGACTATAACCGTTCATCCGATGCAGCTCACTACGCCGGAGCAGTGCCTTGATCCGTGCATCCAGCTCCTTTAAGCTAAATGGCTTGCATAGAAAATCATCTGCACCGTTATCGAGCGCTTTTAGACGTTCATTTAACATCGTATTCGCCGATATCATGAGTACAGGCACCGTCGATTGCTTGCGAATCTCCTGCACCAGCTCACTGCCGCTCAGATCAGGCAGCATCAGGTCGGTCACGATAATGTCAGGGTTGTATTCGTCTAGCAGTGCCAGCGCTTCGACAGCATCATGAATTAGTTTGGTATCGTAGCCTTCTTCCTTGAGGAAAAAGGCGATCATATCGGCTAAGCTTTTCTCATCTTCGATCAATAACACTTTCGTAGGCATTGCTGTCACTCTCCTGTTTGGAAATTAGGGCTGCATCAGCCAACCGCCATCGTATGACGTTGCGATGTTAAAATTACGATAGAAGTAATCTTTTTTCGCCCGGGATGCGAATCTTGGGGTGTCAAAGTGCGACAGGCTCACATGCAACGCAGGAGAATGCTCTTGCGTCTGCGGCAGTCGGTACGTTTTTAGCTTTTCCTCGTTGCCTGGTGCGGCAAGGATACAGACAGGCTTCGCAAACCATGATCGTCTATTCACGCATATGTACATAAGACTAGTGGATGGTTCGATGTCCTGGAGGGAAGCTCTTTATGATTCTCGGATCATGTATTTGCAGGTATAATGAAATTGTCGTATTATCTTAATTCCTTAGTCATTTTGAATCTATACGCCTGCCTGCTGGTAAATACGCATATATTGTACCACTGATAGACGATATGGGGGATATGGAATATTTTTAACAACACAATGAAACCGTCGCTATCGCCGTCTGAACTATTAAGAAATGGGATCAAGTATGCTATGAATGCCGAATCGTTTTGGGTAGCTGCTGTCCGTGAAGGAAAGGGCCGTTGGTTATGAAACACAAATTATTACATTTGTTCCAGTCTCCGTGGATCGGTACAGTCATTCTGATCATCGCGGGAATCATGCTCAACGGATGGGTATTAAACCTTTCGTTTGCGCTTATATTTTTGTTTGGCAGCGCAACGATTTTGATTATTTTACGACTGTATGGTGTTTCGTTTGCCGTGCCTGCCATGCTGCTCATTGATTTGCCCCTACTGTGGTATCATTCGTATACGCAGGCCCTTGTGGTTCACACTTTTGAAATTATATTTGTCGCCATTGGACTACGATATTTTCGGAACAGCATGCTATTAAAGCTAGATATCTTATTCTGGGTCACGATTGCGCTACCGATCTACTATATGATGAACCAGCTGGTGTATCATGTAGAAGTCAATTCTAGCCTAATTTGGTTACTTCTGATTAACCGTCTACTTAATGGTATCGTAAATGCACTGATTGCGTCCACTATTGTCGGTTTTTTGCTCAAGCGTGTGCCGATCGGTAAGCGACCAACCTATATCATTTCGATACGAAGTGTTATTTTTAAATATTTATTAGTGCTGATTATGGCGAGCTCGATTCTGATTTTATTCGTCAATGGTAGCCAGCAATTTCATGATGTCGTCTTTTGGGGCTCTACGAATTTGGAGCGCTCCTCGCGAATCTATATTGATCGGCTAGAGGAGATCAATGAAAATACGGTCAACACACGCAAGCTGATGCAGGAGTATAAGCAGGATTTTACGGTAGATTCTATTTTGCTGAATCCACAGGATCAGGTGCTCGTGTCTACCTTTAGCCAGGGTGAGGATGGGCGCTTTGTGAAGGGTGGAGCGCGATACGAGCAGAACCTATTACTCGATTACTCCAGTGTGAAGGTGTATGAGCAGTATCCGCTTCAAACGAAGTATTTACTGGAGCGCTGGGAGCAGTCTAGCTTTGTGCTGCATACGACCTTACAGAATGGCAATAAGCTAATTATGGTATTGCCTTTTTCATATTATTTGTATCCAATGTATAACTTCTATCTGGAAACGATGATCCGAATGCTAATTATTATCTTTATCGCCGCATTGCTGGCACAGCTGATCAGTCGCACGCTTGCCCGTCCGCTGCAAAAGCTCATTGACGCTTCGGATCATATCTCCAGTCGTCTGGGTGGGAGTGAGCGTGTACGCTGGCCGCAAAGCTACATTTATGAGATTGGTCAGCTCATTCATAATTTCCAGAGCATGGTGGACACGCTGGAAACGCAATTTGTGCAGATTAAGAAGGACAAGGAGCTACTGGAAATTCGCGTGGTCGAGCGTACCTTCGATCTGGCAGAAAGTCAGGCGCAGAAGCGAGCGATTTTGCGGCTTGCAGTGGATGGCATCATTGCCACTGATAGTCAGCTACGCATTACAGAAATGAATCCAGCAGCAGAGCAGATGCTGCAATGTGAGCTGACCGAGGTGACTGGAATGCCATTATCCCAATTTATTCAGATTGACGAGCATTCGGCAGGTGGACAGGGTAGCACGGTGATCGGCAGACGTACAGATGGTAGTACATTCCGTGCGGAGCTGATGCGCAGTGAGATTCTGAATGAAGGTCGAGCGATGCATACGTTCTTTGTCCATGATTTGACCGAGCAGGAGCAGGCGCAGAAAAAGTATAACGAGCATGAGCGTCAGGTGAAGCAATTGACGGATCGTTTGCTAGAAGAGCAGGTTGCAGTAGAGAAGCAGAAGCAAATCACCGGGAATCTGCTGCAAAATGTGCAGGAGGGCATCGTGATCGGGGATGTGCAGGGCAGCATCTTATTTATTAATCCGACGATGCAGATTCTGTTTCAGCTAGAGGATTATACCGAACGCCCGGTATCGGAGCTATTGGAGCAGGTGCAGGCACAACTAGAGCCGGATGCCGTTTCATTATATGATCGTTTACAGCGTTATTTTGACGGGCAGGAGGATTGGGAGCAGGATCATATCATTATAAGCAAGAGCGGTCTGTTATTAAGTGTTCGGATGACACCGCTGGATGATCTACAAACGAATGTGAGTAAGGGCTTTCTGCTCACCTTCCGTGATTGCACTGAGGAACGCCGAATGAAGCAACTGCAAAATGAATTGATTGCGGTCGTATCGCATGAGCTTCGTACCCCCTTATCAGCGATTATGGGCTATATCGAGATGCTATCGATGTATGAGGATATTCCGGCTGATAAGCGGCGTGAGTTTATGAACACGATTCAGTTTGAAGGGACGCGGCTGTCCAGATTGCTGGATGATTTTCTGGATAGTCAGCGTATTGATGCTGGACGTGTCGATTATATGATGGGGCGTATTCGTTTGAATGAGCTGCTACAGGTCGTTTGCTTCCAGTGGGATATTCAGCAGCGCGATCGTCTGCGTCTGACGACACCGGAGCATGAGCTATATATTGTTGGCGATCATAATCGAATGATTCAGGTCATCAGTAATCTGATCGGCAATGCATTGAAGTATTCACCCGGTGACTCGGCAGTAGACATTCGTCTGCTGGAGCAGGAGGGTCGCGTCTTGATTGAGATTGAGGATTATGGCATCGGCATTGCCGAGCAGGATCAACCGCGTATTTTCCAGAAGTTCTTCCGTTCTGGTGTGGCGGAGGCAAGGCGAATCGGTGGCACAGGTCTCGGCTTGTATATTGCCCAGCGAATTATCGATGCGCATCATGGCAGATTAAGCTTTGTGTCTGAGCTTGGAAAGGGCTCTATCTTTACGATTGAATTGCCTGTGGCAGGAGAGCCGGAAGCACCGGAAGCGCATGATCCGATTCGTCCATAGTCTTCGTTTAGCAGTAAGGATTGACAGCTTATAGCCACTGCATTAAGCTAGGAGTGATTGAAAACATGTTCGGGAAACGGCAATGCTCCCGCGCATCATACGACGCGGATGAATAGAGCGGGAGAGTCTGCGGACGAATGTGGTCCGCCACCGAAGGAGCAAGCTGCCGGATGCCAGCCGTCAGTTAATCTCTCAGGTAACAGGAACCGCTTTGGGACGCAACTCTGGAGAGAGCGTAATAGCCACCCAAGGGGTATCGACGAGATTGATTTTCGTCCAAACTCTCAGGTAACGAGGACAGAGCATACAGGCCATGCAGGCTGTATTCTGTCCTTTTTTGGCGCGTGCTTTCAGGCAGGCATTGCCTACGGATAGAACAGCAGCATCTGCTCATACTATGCAGCAGCGGAAAAGGGGAAGCGTATGCGTTTTAAAAATGTATTTAATATTATCGGTCCATCGATGGTTGGCCCATCCAGCTCACATACGGCAGGAGCGGCACGGTTAGGTAGAGCGGCTCGTCAGTTGCTTGGTGAACTGCCAGAGCATGCGGACATTATTTTATATGGTTCTTTTGCAGAAACGTACTGGGGACATGGAACCGATCTGGCGCTGGTAGGCGGTCTGCTGGATTACAGTACAGATGATCCGCGTTTACCTGATGCAGCCGAGATTGCGGATGAACAGGGGATGACGATTCAGTTTGAAAAAGGGTCAGGTAATTACCCGCATCCGAACTTTGTACGTCTGCGGCTAAAATGTGGGGAACAGCAGGCTGAGCTAGCTGGCGCTTCGATCGGGGGCGGCAATATTGAGATTCATGAGCTGAATGGCTTTGATGTGAAAGGCTCAGGTCAGTATCCAACGCTTGTCGTTGAGCATATGGACAGTAAGGGTGTGCTGGCAGATATTACGCGCACGCTTAGTGAGGGTGAACTGAATATCGGCTTTATGGATGTGGATCGCAAATCGCGTAGCGGTGAAGCGATGACCTTGATCGAGCTGGATGGAATACCATCTGCGGCGGTACTGAAGCAGATTGAAGCATTAACTCATGTGACACGCGCCGTTGTGATTGATCTGGATTAGAAAGGAGGGATACGATGCAATTTCGTACATTACAGGATATTGTTCGTTTATGTGAAGAAAGACAATGCTCGATTGCAGAGCTGATGATCGTGGAGCAGGTCAAGGAAACCGGTGTATCGCGAGAGCAGGTTGTCGAGCAGATGACCTCGTATTATGAGGTGATGAAGGAAGCGGTGCATCGTGGTATTCATGAGGATACCGTATCACGCAGCAGCTTGACGGGTGGCGATGCGCGCCGTGTGTATGATTATCTGAATGGAGGCGAGACCGCCGCAGGCAGTCATTCTACACGTGCGATGTCGTATGCACTGGCAGTATCGGAGGTGAATGCGTCGATGGGACGGATTATCGCTACGCCAACAGCAGGCTCGTGTGGGATCATTCCAGGTGTGTTCGTAAGTACACAGGAGCGATTCAGCTGGAGCGATGAGCAGATGGTGCTCGGTCTGTTCGCAGCCGGTGCAATCGGCTACGTGATTGCCAACAATTCCTCGATCTCTGGAGCTGAAGGTGGGTGTCAGGCAGAGGTGGGCTCTGCGATTGGGATGGCGGCAGGTGCAGTGGTTGAGCTGCGTGACGGTACCCCGCAGCAGGCGATGCATGCGGTAGGTCTTGCACTCAAAAACACATTGGGTCTGATCTGTGATCCGGTTGCTGGTCTGGTAGAGATTCCATGTATCGTCCGTAACGGATTAGGTGCAGTGAATGCACTGGCCGCCGCTGATATGGCGCTAGCAGGAGTGCGTAGCGCAATTCCATCGGATGAGGTCGTTGATGTGATGCTACAGGTGGGTCGCACGATGCCAAGTGAGCATCGCGAGACAGCACGTGGTGGTCTTGCCCAGACACCAACCGGACGTAAAATCACGGAGGAGCTTCGCCGTCGACGTGAGAATCAGGGTAGCTAAGTAAAGGATCGGTATATCGATATGCAAAAGGGACTGTCTGCGGACAGTCCCTTTTTTGTGCGGTGCTGGGATTTCACATATATACCGTAGCGTAGCTGAGATCAATTAATTAATGAAGCCGTACTGCTGTAAGCTTTCTTTCATTTTAATACCCTGCCGATTGCAGTGATGTCAGTGTATCGCTGAATGCCTGACGCCACGCAGCCGCTTCAGACTGACGAATATAGACAGGGGTAATGTGAAGCGGCGCTTCGGCGGTAATCGTCTGTCCACCCGTATGCACGGTGCCACTCCATGCATCTGTCCAATCTGTTCCTTTCGGCAAATAAACCGAGCGTGTACGCTGATCCTGCTCCAGAATAGGTGCAACCAGTAGATGTGGCCCGAACATATACGTATCCTCTACGAGCCATGAAGCCGCATCATGTGGGAAGTCATAAAATAATGGTCGGATGACGGGTGATCCCTTCTCATGAGCATCCTGCATTCGTTCCGTAATATACGGACGCAGTGCTTCACGTAGCTGCATATAACGGCTCAAAATACCATACGCCTCCTCACCAAAGCTCCATACTTCATTATCCGCACCGCTAAAGCACATTCCACCTCCGCTGGGGCCAATTGGGCCGGATTGTGGATGACGATCACCGTGTAAACGGAACACCGGACAAAATACACCAAACTGGAACCAGCGAATGAGACATTCACGGAAGGATGGATTGGCTGGATCGCCGCCATGAAAGCCACCAATATCGGTCGTCCACCACGGAATACCCGCGATCCCCATATTCAATCCAATCGCCAGCTGATTCCGCATCGAAGCAAAGCTGGAATCGATATCGCCTGACCAGACGAGTGCGCCGTATCGCTGACTGCCTGCCCATGCTGCGCGCACGAGGTTGATGATCTGCTCCTGGTTTTCCGATTTCATCCCATCGTAAAAGGTTTGGGAATACATCGCCGGATACTTGTTACCAACCTGCAAATTACTGCCTTCGTAATAACGATAATTATCAAAATCATACACCGTATACTCGGGCTCCGCCTCATCCAGCCAGAAGATCCGAATGCCTTTGTCGTAATAGTTCTGCTTCACCTTGTCCCACACATAGGCACGCGCCTTCGGATTGGTGGCATCAAAGAAAACAGTGCTACCGTAAAATTCCATCGTCACATAGACACCACGCTCGGTACGCACAAGCAAGCCCTGCTCACGCATCTCGTCAAAGTTCTCGCTCGTCTTATCAATGGTAGGCCATACCGATACCATGAGCTCGATGCCCATATCCTTGAGCTCACGTACCATCCCTTCTGGATCAGGCCAGTATTCGGGATCAAAGCGGAAGTCGCCTTGCTTGGTCCAATGAAAAAAGTCGACTACAATCACATCGATCGGCAGCTCGCGTCGTTTGTACTCGCGTGCGATATGTAGCAGCTCCTCCTGTGTGCGGTAGCGGAGCTTACATTGCCAGAAGCCCATTCCGTAATCCGGCATCATCGGCACCTTCCCGGTGGCATCAGCATAGCGCTCCACGATAGCAGCAGGAGTATCGCCTGCGGTAATCCAGTAATCTAATTGCTTGGTCGAGAGAGCGTGCCATTCCGTACGATTTTTACCAAAGGTCACTTCGCCAATCGCTGGATTATTCCATAGAAATCCGTAGCCCCGACTGGATAGTGCAAAGGGAACGCTTGCCTGTGAATTACGATGAGCTAGCTCCAGCGTACAATGCTTCACATTTAAAATATCCTGCTGATATTGTCCCATCCCATAGATACGTTCATCATCAGCCGCTTCAAAGCGCATCGTCAGACTGTAGTCGCCTCCAACGAGCGGCTTGAATTCGCGAGCAGCAATGCGTAGCGCACTGTTAAAATGAGTACGACTGCGAAAATGAGTCTCTTCGTCCGTTTCCTTCGGTGTCGACTGATGCGAGCGATTATATTCCTCCAGCAAAATCTCACCCTCACGATTCAAAAAGGTCAGCTTACCGTTCGGATCAAGCACCGCTGTAATATTGCCGTTGGTCAAATAGGCAAAGCCGCTCGGCTTCACTCGCACGTTTGCCGTGGATACTTCCTCTGTGGGCAGATCCAGCAGTGCCCCAGCCTCAGCCTGTAGCTGAGGATACATCGTAGAGCGCACACGAATACTATCCTGTAGCCAGGGCTCGACGACCAGATACTCATTTGCATATTCAAAGATCAAACGGTTCGATTCAGCATGGATCATAGATAAGCCTCCTGTTAGTTGCCGCAAAGTGGTCAATAGTGTGGGTATAGAATCATTTAAATGTACAAAACGAATACGTCCAGCAGGAATAGACATGAATATAGAGAAAGTATAAAGCGTTTACATAGTTGTCAAAACCGTTAAAATCGTAATCCTGGTGGTGAAAAACGATATGAACATATGGAAAGCTAAAGTATCTCAGCCTGTATCGTATTTTAAATGCGGTCAATTCGTCTGTGAGGATCAGTGGTATCATGAACGACTACGATTGGAACAGGATTATGAGGTCATTATCGGCATTCGTGGCTATCTGCATATTCAAGTGGAGGAGCAGCGCTATACGGTCGGGCCGGGAGAGGTATTATTTTATCAGCCCGGTCAGCTTCATTATGGCTTCGCTCCTTCTGAGGAAGGGAGTTCATTTTACTGGCTACATTTCTTTTATGATGGTGGAGAGAATATGGAGGTGCAGGAGGTGTTTGAGCTACTGGATCGGCAGCAAGGGGCTGCAAAAGAAGTGGCGGCAGGCGAGAACGAGAAGATACGAAGGGCAATAAATGTAACAACGCCGACAAATATAAACAACTCGACAAGGGCGATAGAAACAGTAGAAGCGTTAGGGGCTAACTCCCATACAAGCCAAATACAGCCGCTGGCAGATAGTGTGCTGCTGCCGCCCTTCTTCAAGCTGGTTCAGCCAGATAAGGTATATGTGCAATGTCAGCAGCTACTCGATATCGCTCATTCGGACTACTATAGTCATCTGGCGGCGGATTATATGACGACCAGTCTGCTGAT
This sequence comes from Paenibacillus hunanensis, assembly GCF_014645615.1. Taxonomy (GTDB): domain Bacteria; phylum Bacillota; class Bacilli; order Paenibacillales; family Paenibacillaceae; genus Saccharibacillus; species Saccharibacillus hunanensis. Next base: position 259,915 of record NZ_BMMB01000006.1, read on the forward strand.
CGAGCTAACGAGGCAATTTATCGGTAGTCTATCCGAACGAACACAGGCAAATACTGTTGATCGACGGTTTCGGCAATTGCTGGAATGGATTCGTCTTCGTATTATGAACAATCCCAGCGTGCAGGATGTGGCTGTTCAGTTTGGCTGTACGCCGGATCATCTGACCCGTCAATTTCGCAAAAAGCTCGGTATGAGCACATTACGCTATATGAATACCGTCAAAATCGAGCGTGCCAAGGAGCTATTGCTGCATTCAGATGCAAGCATCAAGCAGATCGCATATATGCTTCATTTTCAGGATGATAAATACTTTATGAAGCTGTTCAAGCAGCAGGAGGGTCTTACGCCCAGCCAGTATCGAGATGCGTATCCTAATACGTATATGAACACCAACTCGCTTGACCCGGATATTTCATTACCCGCCCATCTGGCGGATAAAAATCCAACATACAAAGGCAGTCGTCCTTATGGATAACAAGAAACGAGATGATTTAAGAAACAAGGCTATTTAAGAAACAAGAATATTCGGATCATACGATTAGATAAAGCCATTAAGCGAACCTAGGTAGCAACTACTGTTATACAGAGGCTGCTTAGGTTCAACATGCAAAAGCGATGACTTACGCGCTTTACAGATCGGCGCCATTCTTGGCAATGGATTGTTAATCTGTTTTACCTTTTTCAATGAATAACTAGAGCATGGAGTGGAACATACCAAAATCCCCTTCACTCCGCAGAATGAAGGGGATCAGCAATCATATTATATTCGTTACTCGCAATGATTAATCGTTCAACACCAGTGGACGAAGCTTCGCTTCGATATCTGCACGGCGTCCTTCCAGAAATGGTGGCAGAGATAGGGTTTCGCCGAGTGAATCCATCGATTCATCCACATCGAATCCCGGTGTGTCGGTCGATAGCTCAAACAAAATGCCGTTCGGCTCACGGAAGTACAGAGCGCGGAAGTAGTGACGATCGACTTTACCCGAGTTTGGAATACCAAGTCCAGTCAGGCGATTTGCCCATACGTCATATTCTGCTTCGTTCGGAACACGGAAAGCGACATGGTGCACGCCGCCACGACCTAGACGTGCTACAGGTAGCTCTGGACGCGTCTCGATATGCACCTCAGCACCTGCGCCACCTTCACCAGTCGCATAGACCTCGATATCGGCATGCTGCTCACCAGCAAGCGATGGATACGAGCCGACGCGACGGAAGCCAAGCACCTCTGTCAGAATCATCACGGTAGCGTCTGGCTTTGCGACTGTTAATGTGACAGGGCCCAGTCCAAGAATACCGTATTCAACTGGAACATCGGAGCCATTCCAGGCTGTACCGGGTGCAACACCCTGTTCATTATTATCTGCAACAAGAATAATACGGGTACCTTCAAAATCCTGAAAAGCGAGCGTATCACGACCAGCGCGTTGCTTGATCTCTTCATGGCTCACATTCAGCTCGTCAAAGCGATCCGACCAGTATTGTAGTGCTGCTGTGCTCGCAACACGAAGCGAGGACGCGGAGATGCTGGATACGCCCGGATAGCTTGGGCCGATATGCGGAATATCGAAAAAGGTCAGCTCTGTACCGGGAGAAGCGACCGCATCACCATAGAACAGGTGATAGGAGGTGGTATCATCCTGATTAACGCCCTTTTTCACAAGACGCATACCGAGCACTTTAGTATAAAATTCGAAGTTTTTCTCTGCTTTGCCAGTCATAATCGATACATGGTGAATACCTTTGAGTTCCATCATTATCATCCTTTCGGAAATAAAATGCTTCATATTCTTTTATCAGATATACATAACGTTCATTCACATTTAAACAGTAGATACGATATTTTGAAGTATTAAATCTTTAATTTAAGATAATTATAACATAGTCATTATAAAATGCAATAGTTAGTGTTAAAAGTATAGTAACATTCTTCTTCCATATCATAAAATCAAGCTTTGCTCGGACACGAAGGACAAGATGAGTCTACTGATCTTGTCGAGGTAGCTGTTTTGCACAACGATGTATGAAACCTGCTATAGATTCTTTGGGTGAGCATAGAAGAGGGAGAATGACATACCAAAATCCCCTGTCTGTAAAGGTAGACAGGGGATTTGAAATAAACGGTATAATCGCATATAAGCAAGTTCCTAATGCTAGGCTGTTACATCGATCGTCCTCTTAATGATTGGACAGACCGCGTGTTTCTTCGCGTGTGAGTACCCGCGTGCGGAATTCATCCTTTTGTAAGCCAATTTTCGGGAAGACTTCATTCAGATCAGGGAACTTCGCCAAAATTTTGGCATTGTCGGTTCGCAGATCCATTTTGCTATAGTCATAGAAGTCTGCATCGCTAACACTATTAATCGAATCGTTATTAGCTACCTTCACATCGCCAACCTTAGGTACAACGACATCCGGTGTATTCACCAGCATATTGTCTGTCATTTTCGTACCATTCGGATATTCAGGGTGCCAGCTTGGGTCCAGAATGCTACCCCACAGGTCATGATCATAGCCATACGTATCCTGTAGCACTTTGCCGTAATTTGCCCACGGATTGCTCGTTGGATTCATTTCGCGTAGCTGATCTGCGAAAATACTGTTCACACCATGACTTTTGCTATCTCCACGCTGGTCGACCTGAATCATATTGGAATCGATCACCAGATTGTTGGTCGCAATATTATCATGACCATTTAGCAAAATTCCTTTGGTGGAGCCTTGAATAATATTGTAATGATAGTTGTCGCCACTATCCGCACCATCGGAATAGAAGCCGTTGGAGCGCTTGTTATGGTGGATAAAGTTATAACGCAGCACATTACCATACGATGCCCAGTCCTGAGCGGTATAGAATGCACCGGTATCACCTTCGATCAAGGAAGTATTATGCACTTCATTATATTCAAAGGTCAGATTATTGCTGTACACATAGCGTACCGCATCCTTGGGCACATCATGGAGCAGGTTGTGATCAAAAAGAATACCTACCGAGTCACGCACCAGAATCGGCTCCAGATGCGTAAGCTCACCCACATTATGAATATGGTTGTTGGTCACACGGCTGTTCGCTGGCGTTAGCTTTTTACGATCACCTGCACTATTCATACTAATACCAAAGCCGCCTGTTTCGTAAATATCATTGCTCTGGAACAGATTATTTTTGCCGCCTACATCGAGTACACCGCCGTTACCCAGATTGCGCAGCGTATTACCGGCGAGTGTAACATGGTCGGTGTTCTTCAGCTCGATACCGTTACCCATGCTGCCCTCGATCGTAAAGCCAAGGAGCTGCACATTCGATACGTTGTTAAGGGAAACGACTGGAGTTTCGTTATCTGCGATAATCATGTTCAAATCTTTGAGATTGCCCTTTGGATAGTAGTACAGCTTTTTATCTTTAAAATCGAGGGCCCATTCGCCCGGTTGATCGATCTCGTCCAGATAATTGAGCGCCTGCCATTCCTCTGTACCTGTACCGATGCGATACGGTGCACGTATTTTAGCGAGATAACCGGAATCGTACACATCCTCACTAACGGAACTGGTAGAGCTGTACACGTCATCCTGTACGGAGTCGTATGCATCTTTCGTAACCGATGGATTGGTGCTGGACTCTTCCATAGCTTCGGTTTTAGAAGAGGAGGTACTGGATACCTCTGCGCCTTTATCGGTTAATTTGACGGGCGTATTGTCCTCGACATCCTTTTCAGGGGAGGAAGGCTTCGTTTCCAGCAGGGAATCATCGCTCTGTTCTTCCTTGAGCGTCATCGTCTGTGCAGCACCGCCATCCTTATACACAAGATAGGATTTACTGGATGTATCGTTATCATGCAGTGCATCGTCCTCAGAAGCAGGTGTCGTCTGCGCAGTTAACGATTGATCCGTTTGTCCTGACTTGGCTGCGCTCGTGCTGGAGCGATAATCCTCGACCGCTTTACTCCATTTCGAGCCCATACCGCCATCAGGAATGTCCTTGAGTGTGATCACATGATGCTTGGTATCCACATCCTGAACTGAACTTGTGATCGGACTCCATACCGTGCGCCAGAAGCCTTTCAGGTATAGAGGGTGCCCTGATTCCAGGGACTTTTTCCAGCGTTCAGCGCGATTGGTACCATCCAGATCAAGCGTATCGGTCGTATCTCCATTTTCCGGAATCCCACCTTCGCCGTAATAAAAGGACTTGGCATCGGCAGAGCCATTCGCTGTCGTCCAGCCTTTACGGTGCTTGTTCACAGACTCGTCTGGATTGGGCCATTGCGAGATCGGCTGACGTACACCGTCTGCGATCAGATCAATAATGCCCCATTGCTCGGTGAAGGATGTACCTCCTGCAAAATGATGAATATGCTGCAAGCCCAGCTTTTGCACATCCAGCTCGTATAGATCACTCGCCTTCACATCAGGATGAACGCGGGCAGCGGCATCCTTACTCAGCGGTTTCCAATCCGATGTATTAATATGCACGCCATTGGTCAGTGTCACCTGCTCGCCTGAATACGAACGATAGATGATCGGTTTATCTGCTGCGCCTGAATCCTGTGCAGTTAGCTCGAAGTTAGACAGCTCATATTCGCCGCCCTTTACCCATACCGTTACACCACCAGCAGGTAAGTCATCATGTAGCGCACGAATCGCATCACGCGCAGCGGTTAGTGTAGCGAAGGGCTTGCTTTTGCTGCCATCACCACTACTATCGCTAGCCGAAGCATCCACATACAGATTCAGCCCGGTCTTGACGGTGGCTCCGCTATCCAGTGTGACCACTTCACGGTTGTTCACCTGATCGGCAGCCGCATAAGGGGCAGGCTGAATCAGTGTCGTGCCAAGTGCTACGATCGTAGTCAGTGATATCATTTTTTGCAGCTTATTCATACGTATGATTTCCCTCCATTCTCTGTACATGCAAGTTGCCCGGGATGTGTTCAACCGGTCATTTTACAAGCTCATGCCATGATATGGCGAAACGTTAACTCACCTCCTTCACAAAGTTATCTAGCAAGCAGTTGTTTGAAGCCACTGTCAGGCTAACCGCTCCTTTAATACGCTTTACCGACTCATCGGTAAGGAGTATATGCCGTATCATAAATTATTTTGAAAAAATTAGCAAAAGTAAACTTAATTAAATAATAATTGTAAAATATGTTTCATAATATTCATTCATTGGTTGCTTTTTTGTAACTATTTCAGCATAGCCTGCAAAAGTTTGTCAAGTTTGGGTGAAAAAAGGGCTATCTCGCTCCTGCAAAAGATATACATTGCAGGTAGCAGCAGATAGCCCTTTTTTGCCACATTAAAGATATACATCGTCTAACAGACCTTTAATTGCTCGTACTTGCATGATTGCGAAGTGCATCATATTCATTGCGCTTGAGTGGCTGTACACGATACGGGTCTTTATACAGACCGATTTCAGTAATAACGCGATTGAGTGAAGGGAACTTCTTCAGAATCGCATTATTATTGGTACGCAGATCCAGATTGCTGTAATTGTAAAAGCCTGCTGCCTGGATCGTTTTGATCGTCGTATTGCCTGTAGCAGACGTGTCGCCCTTTTTCGGTAGAGCGATCGTCGCTTGTCCGATAATCACATTATTATTAAGCTTGCTGCCGTTAGGGTATTGTGGCTTCCAGCCAGCACTTAGCACATGACTCCATAGATTGCCGGTTAAGCCATATTGCTTGGCAAGCTGTTCTCCATACGTTTTCCATGCACCGGACATCGGGTTCAGAGCGCGTAGACGCTTGGCGTATTCGCTGTTTAGCCCGTAGTTCAGCGAGCTGGAGCGATCGTTAATTTCCATCGTACCGATATTAATGAGCAGATTGCCTGTGGCCACATTATGATGCCCATTTTCGATAATAAAAGCGCGCTTCGTATCCTGAATAATATTGTTCTGATACGTATTGCCGCTACTACCGCCATCGGCGTAAAAGCCGTTTGAGCGCTGATTGTGGTGAATCAGATTGTAGCGCAGTACATTGCCATATGAGCCCCAATCCTGTGCAGTATAAAAGGCTCCGGTATCCCCTTCGACCAGCCCGGTATTATGCACTTCATTGTATTCAAACAGCAGCTTATTGCTAAATGTATATCGAATCGCATCCTTTGGTACATCATGCAGCAGATTATGATCGATTCGCATGCCAACCGATTCGCGAATGATCAACGGCTCCAGATGGATAAGGATGCCTGTATTATAGATATGATTATTCGTAATCCGGGTGTTGGATGATTCCAGCTTCGCGCGATTGCCCGCATTACTTACACTGATGCCAAAGCTACCGGTATCATAAATATCATTACTTTGAATCATATTTTGCGAGCCACCGATATCGGTAATGCCGCCATTACTCACATTACGTATCGTCAATCCAGCAAGTGTAATATGATTGGTGTTTTGCATGGTGATGCCATTGCCCATCCCATTTTTAAATTCAAAGCCAATCAGCTTCATGTAAGAGGCACCGTTAATTCGCACGATTGGATCGGTATTGTCAGCGATCACGGTTTGCGACTGATTTAATGGGCGAGAAGGGTAGTAATACAGCTTGCCATCCTTGAAGTCGAGCGCCCATTCCCCCGGCTGATCAATCTCCTCCAGTAGATTCAATAGTCTCCATTCTTCACTACCATCTCCAACACGATACGGATTATGGTTCGTCGCATCTTCAGCAAAGGCACTGAATTTGGATCCGATCCCGCCTTTTGGTGTTTTGGATAGCTCGATCGAGCGCGAGGCGGCTTGAATCTGCTGAATACGAATCGTCACCGGACTCCATACAGTACGCCAGAAGCCCTGCAAATACACATCATGCCCGCTTTTGATCGCCTGTTCCCAGCGCATCATTCGGCTGGCAGCACCTGTGTTTTGGCTTTGCTTCGGATCATAGAAGAAGGAGCGTGCATTCAAAATGCCGGATGCGACCGCCCAGCCGGGTCGTGTACCCTGGCTCGCATCATCGCGATTCGGCCATTGCGAGATCGGCTGCATCGTATCATTCACAATCAGCTGTAAAATGCCCCACTGCTCGGTAAACGAATCACCGCCAGTAAAGCCGTTAATATTGCGGAAGCCGAGCTTGCGCACATCCAGCTCTACAAGCTGATCCGGCTTAATCGCGGGATTCACACGACTGCGTGCCTGTGCATCGAGTGGCTGCCAATCGGCTGGATTGACCGTTTTTCCGTTGGTCAGACTGACCTTTTCACCTGAAAACGAGCGATAGATGATGGGTGAGCTGGCTGTGCCGGAATCTGCTGCTGTCCATTCCAGCGTAGAGGCAAGAGTGTATTCGCCACCTTTGACCCAGACCGTAATCCCACCCTGAGGCAGAGGACGCTGTAGCTCACGAATATAATCACGTGCTGCTTCAATCGTCGTAAACGGGTGCTGCTTGCTGCCATTTTGCCCATTTGCAGTAGCGGCACCATCCACGTATACATTGACTGGCGTTTGCGGATCAGGGCCGCTATCGAGTGAGCCGAGTCGACTATCCGACCATCCAAAACGCCAGAGTGGAAATGTCAGCAACAGAACCAGACCGGCTGCCAGTAGGATATAGCGAATATTTTTCACCTCTAATGCCTGACCTCCCTACATCGTTGTGTACATCCAGTATAGGAAGGACGAAGTAGAAGTGTCAATTTTATGGAAATGAAAAAGAATAGAAAGGGTAAGCAAAAAAACAGCACTATCCGGCAGAGATTGCCTGAATAGTGCTGTAAAGATGCGTCAATCGGGGTGAAAAGGAGAAAAGGGTGGGTGTTCTTCATTGCGTTGTGGCTATTATGCGAAGATAGCAATTCATGGTCATTATCATCCCAAATCAAGGTATCTGAAATCAAGGTGTCAAAAACCAAAGTGCCTGAAATCAACGCAGAGGGTGCAACTGCTACAGCATGGATTAGTGGTTAGTCAAGCCGCCAGTTTCAGCACGAGTGACGACACGAATACGATAAGCATCCTGCTGTAGACCGATTTGTGGGAAGATACTATTCAGATTCGGAAAGCTAGCAAGAATCTGAGCGTTGTTTGTACGCATATCCATTTTGTTGTAGTTGTAGAAGCTAGCTGCTGTCACACTATCCAGCACCGTATTATTGCTAACGGTATAGTTACCGTATTTAGGCTTGATAATAGTGCCTACCTGAACGAGTGCATTGTTCATAATCGCAGAGCCGTTAGAATATTCAGGGCGCCAGTTCGGATCAAGAATATCCGACCACAGATTATCGGTGTAGCCATATTTCGCTTTCAGCGTGGCTGCATAAGCAAGCCATGCGCCAGACGTTAGATTTTTGGAGCGAAGTGTATCGGCAAAGGTGCTATCTACGCCGTAGCTTTTGGAAACAGCGAGCGATTGATCCTTCGTGTCACTACGGTTTTCGATCCGTACGCTGTTGGAAGCGACAACGACGTTATTTTTAGCGATATTATGGTGTCCATTGAGCTGTAAGGCACGATCAGAACCTTGAATAATATTGTTGTAGTAGTTATCGCCTGCATCACTGCCATCAGCATAGAAGCCATTGGAGCGACGGTTGTGGTGAATGAAGTTGTAGCGTAGATCATTACCATAGGAAGACCAGTCCTGTGCGGTATAGAAGGCACCGGTATCGGTTTCTTCCAGGGCGGTATTGTGTACCTCGTTAAATTCAAATGTTAGATTGTTATTGCGTTCATAACGAATAGCATCGCGCGGTACGTCATGAATGAGGTTGTGATCGACCCATACGCCAACCGAATCACGAATAACGATTCCTGCCAGATGGGCATGCTCGCCAATATTATGAATATGGTTATTCGTAATACGTGTATTGGCACTGGTCAGTGTATCGCGGTCGCCTTGATTACCAATACTAATACCGAAGCCGCCTGTATCGTAAATATCATTACTTTTGATCATATTAGAGTAGCCACCTGTGTCGATAATACCGCCGTTTCCTACATTGAGTACGGTATTGCCAGCAATCGTAATATGGTGACTATTTTGCATGTCGATCCCGTTACCCATACTGTCTTCCACCTGGAAGCCGAAGAACGAGATATACGAAGCGTTCGTCAATTTCACAACAGCACTTGTTTTGTCAGCAATCTCGACATCCTTATCCATCATGCCATTTCCACTTTTAGGGTAGTAATAGATTTTACCGTCCTTAAAATCAAGTGCCCATTCGCCAGGCTGATCGATCTCGTCCAGCATATTCAGTGCGCGCCATTCTTCTTTACCACTACCGACGCGATAAACCGGATTGGAGCCGATGATCTGCTTGCTGAACTTGTCACCCATGCCGCCGGAAGGCATATCAAGCAACGTAATGCTGTTACTACCTGTATTGATACTCTGCACCTTGCTCATGACAGGTGCCCAGGCGGTTCTCCAGAAACCTTGTAAATACAGATCATGGCCGTCAGCGATGCTTTTCTGCCAGCGCTGAGCACGATTCGTACCGTCTGCATTCAGTGCATCTGCTGTATCACCATCAGCGGGTATGCCGCCTGTACCATAATAGAAGGAACTTGCATCCGCCGAGCCGTTGGCAGTTGTCCAGCCTGTACGGTTATTACCAGCTGTTTCATCTGCATTCGGCCATTGAGACACCGGCTGACGCTCGTGATCGACGATCAGATCGATAATCCCCCATTTATCTGAAAAGGAAGTACCACCTGGATACTCGTTAATATTGCTCAAGCCGAGTGCTTTAGCATCCAGCTCTACCAGATTGGAAGCACTGACTTTAGGATTTACACGTTTTTGAGCGTCCGCGCTTAGCGGCTGCCACAGGGACGGGTCAACACTGACACCGTTGGAGAGAATAACCTTTTCCCCTGGATACGTACGGTAGACGATCGTTTTGCCGGCAGAACCAGAATCAGAAGCATTCAGCTCAAAAGTATAAGGGAACTTGTACGTTCCTGCTTTGACCCAGACGGTAATTCCGCCTGTTGGTAAGGCTCCATTTTTAGCGCGAATGGCATCACGTACCTGAGTCATTGTTTTGTAAGGTGCATCTTTGGAACCATCGCCGCCCGTGGCAACAGAACCGTCAACATACAGGTTGAGTCCTGTATTGGTAGTAGGACCGCTGCTAAGTGTAGTTACGACACTGCCATCGGCAAGCTTATCTGCCTTTGCAGGAGCAGGTGACCATATGCCTCCGGTCACGAGCAAGCTTGCCACGGCAAGCGCCATGACTGATTTTTTTACGAACATTATAAATACTCCCTTTCTAATGGTCATTTCTTACACACTGTATGGGTTAGTTCGATGCATCTCCGTTTACTATTGAAATGAGTAGTCTTTATGTGCTAGTTATTTTGTCGGATAGTTTGATGAAATTATTAATATTTATAGATAAAAATGGGTAATTAAAAACAAAAAACGACGATTTTCGCACGATTTCATACAAAAAGTTAAGAAAGTATAAAGAATGAATCCTGGAACGGCTAAATGACGAGTCATAATTAGCTGGAATAGAAGGAAAATCGAGGAGAGAGGAACAAATAGCGGATATATGAGTATAAAGATATAGATGGTATCGATGATGCAGGAGAAAGTAGAGCTTCTGCTGGTATATAAAAGTTACGACTGCCCGTTCACAAAGGATACGGGCAGCGCGAGACTGAAGACTGACAGGGCTGCAAAATGAAAATAACGCGGAGAAAGCAAGAGCAAGCTGTTAATGAATAACGACTCGCGGAGGTGGCTGCACCCGAGTAGAAAGATCATGGATTGAAGGAATAATGGAGGTAAGATAAGGAGCAGTGCTTGCTGGTCATAAGTGTTAATGAATTATTTTCTCTGGGGACATGATTCAGTATAGTACAGCCACAAGCAGGATGTAATCGCCAAAAATTCTTATTTGCAATATCAATATTAGAGTTAATTAATGTAAAAATAGGTAATGTTATAGCCCGTACTTCCTATTGCTACAATCGTTGATGTAGTGAGGCTATGGATACATGCAGGAACGATATATTATTCATTAGTAAAGATGATATTGTGTATCGGTTATGATAAAATGAACCACTCTGTACTGTAGCAGAGCTACCAGACGAGCAAGGTATGGAGAAAAGGTTACAATTTTTTAAAAAAATGTTCGGTTTGCCCCGGTATGACGGGATTGAAGCAGGCAACTGACGGGTTATACATTAATAACACACTGCTCATCAGTAACATTTTGTAGCGGAATGAATTAGGGTATGCTGGTAGCTGGGCTAGCGAGGGATATAAAAAAAAAGCGACCTTACCGCTCGCTGTATACTATACAGAGAACGATATAGGCCGCAGGTCGTGCTACTCAGGCACGCTCGATCAGCGTGCGATACGTCGAAGCATTCATGCCCTTGACGAGCTTGATCAGCAGCTCCTTAGCTGCATCATAATCGTCCGTATGAATGATCGAAGAGGAGGTATGGATGTATCTGCCGCAAATGCCGATAACACTGGAAGGAATTCCGATTCCACTCAGGTGTACGGCGCCGGCATCTGTACCGCCTTGAGAAATGTAATATTGTACCGGAATCTTGTTGGTGCTGGCGGTATCCTGAATGTATTCAACCATGCCGCGATGAGTGAACATTGTTGGATCATAGATACGCAATAGTGCTCCTTTACCGATGTGACCGAATGCATTACGATCACCTGTCATGTCGTTAGCTGCACTACAATCCAGACCGAAGAAGATATCTGGCTGAATGAGCTGTGTTGCTGTACGTGCTCCACGCAAGCCCAGTTCCTCCTGAACGGTAGCGCCAGAATAGACGGTGCCTCCCAGTGGCTGCTTGTGCAGTGCCTCCAGCAGCTCTATGGCAAGACCAACACCATAGCGATTGTCCCAGGCTTTGGCCATAATCTTTTTCGGATTCGCCATCGGTGTGAATTCGCACACCGGTACGATTTGAAGACCTGTACGAATGCCCATCGCTTCTGCTTCAGCACGATCATCAGCACCGATATCGATGTACATGTTACGAATATCGACTGCTTTGCTGCGTTCTTCCTGACTCAGCAAATGAACAGGCGTTGAGCCGACTACCCCTGTAATTGTTCCTTGATCGGTAACAATATGGAGCCTCTGTGCCAGCACAACCTGGTTAGACCAGCCACCGAGTGGCTGAAAGCGTACAAGCCCCTGATCCGTAATGCCTGACACCATAAAGCCAACTTCATCAAAGTGTCCGGCAACCATGATTTTCGGACCTGCCTCATCACCACGAATCACACCAAACAGGCTTCCGAGCCGATCCTGTACAAACTCGCTCGTATACGCCGACATTTTCTCTTTGACCAGCTCGCGAAGCTCGCGCTCAAAGCCAGATACAGCAGGAAATTCGGTTAATTGCTTAAATAGCTCAAGAGTTTGTTCATTCATAAGAAAGCATGCTCCTTTATCGTAAAATAACTTATCATAGTATGCCCCGACTGCTCGCAAAAGTCCACTATTTGACCACTGTTCAGATCAAAGAGTGCCCAATCATCCTACGATAAATCATAGCTTATTATGTAACTGTGCCTGTTTCATGTAAAAGTGACTCTGTTGTACGGTTCATGTACAATAACAGAAGCGGCTGCCACGGCTAGACTTTATAGAAGCAGCGTCGTATAGCTGCACAGTGCTCTATAAGAATTAGCGTGAGACAGGACATCAAAGCAGGCAAAGGATGCGCTAGCGAATGATCCAAAAGGGAGCAATCCTTCGTATCCTGTGTTAAAATCAGCACACGCTTTGCAAGCGGAACCTCCAGATGGTAGCGAACCGCAAGCCGCACGAGCGGCCATAACGACAATGGAAAGACGAACCCGAGGTAGGAGGTTTTTTATATATGCCAGTACGTAAAGAATCCATGCAAATTATCGCAGATATCCGATCCAATCTGGAATCCTGCATTCTTGGAAAATCCTTTGAGATCGAGCTGCTGCTCACCGCGTTGCTCGCGGGTGGTCATGTCCTGATCGAGGATGTGCCCGGAACCGGTAAAACACAAATGATCAAAGCACTTGCCAAATCAATGAGCGGTCAATATCGCCGGATTCAATGTAATCCCGATTTGCTGCCAAGTGATATTACAGGTGTATCGATCTTTCATCCGAAGGATGAGCAATTTTATTTCCGTCCAGGGCCAGTAATGACGAATATCTTGCTTGCAGACGAGATCAACCGTGCTACGACCAAGACGCAATCGGCATTGCTGGAAGTGATGGAGGAGCGCAATGTGACGGTCGATGGCGAGACACATCCACTGCCCCATCCATTTATGCTGTGTGCTACACAGAACCCGATTGATTTTGAAGGCACCTATATGCTGCCAGAAGCGCAGCTGGATCGTTTTATGATGAAGATTACGATCGGCTATCCAGACGAGCAGACGGAGAAGAATCTGCTACGTCAGCAGGGAACGACTGGACAACCGGTAGAACGCTTAACCCCGGTGACTGATATGCAAAGCATCGCTGATATTCAGCAGGAGATTCGCTCCGTGCATATGGATGAATCGGTTAGCGATTATCTGGTCAGTATTATTCGCGCTACACGCGATCATCGCTCGGTGCTGCTCGGAGCAAGTCCGCGTGCTACGCTGTCATTTATGATGGCGGTGAAGGCATACGCGCTCATTCATGAGCGTGATTATGTGTTGCCGGATGATGTGAAGCGTCTAGCGCCGTATACGATTGCGCACCGCATACTGGCACGTCCAGAAGCACGTATGGAGCGCATGAGTGCAGAGCGAATCATGCAGCAGATTTTGGAGCAGGTTACCGCGCCGGTATCCATAGGACAATAACATTATGAGAGCCTTATTTTCGTACTTGCGGCTGAATATGAAGTTGCAGCGTCAGCCCTCCAAGCTGTGGCTCGTGCTCATCGTCTGGTTAGGTTGCCTGTTCTATGTACTGTTTCAGGGTGGGAAAACATCGGTCATGCTGTTTTCCATGGTTACGCTTCTGGCAATTTACTTGATCATCGGTGGCTTCCGCGGCGTTGGACGTGCTCGTGGAAGCCGGAAGCTGTCTATTGAAGGCGATGAGGGCAGCGCGATTCATGCTGGTGATCAGGTGCAGGTGAAGCTAAATGTCACGATTCCAGGCTTTTTGCCACTGCCGTATGTGATTGTACGGGAGACGCTGAAGCGACATAACGGCGAATCATGGTCTTTTGAAGAAAGTTTAATGCCGAGCATGCGCGGACGTGGAGAGCTGTTATTCCAGACTCCACCGCTGGAGCGCGGACGGTATCGCTTCTATAGTACAGAATGTATTAGTGAGGATATTTTTGGACTGCTAGAAAATCGCGGTACATTCAGTGCACCCGGTGAATTCATGGTGCTACCGCGTACGATATTTATTCCGTACTGGGAAATGGGCTCGCGTCATTCCAGACTCGGCGGTCAGCAGACATCTCAGATGCTGTCGCGTCCAGAAACGAATCAGATTAACGGTGTGCGTGACTATGTGTACGGTGATCGCATCTCACGGATTCACTGGAATGCAACCGCCCGTACCGGTGTATGGAAGTCGAAGGAATTCGAGCACGAATCCCTGCCGAAAACGATTCTTGTACTTGATGCTACGGCTGCCCATTACGAATCAATGGAGCATTTTGAGCTAGCCGTGTCGGTCACAGCCTCGATGCTGGAGTACGGTATTCGTGAGCGAATGGGCATGGGACTATTCACGATTGGGGCGCGTACGGAAGCTTTTGTACCGTCTGATCTGTCTAGCGAATGGCATCGTATGCAGCTTCATCTGGTCGACATTATGGCAGATGGACAGGATGGACTGTTAAAAGGCTTGGAGCAAGGGGCACGTAGTTTCCCTTCAGGCTCGCTGTTTGTGCTGATCAGCCCGCTGAGCGGAGAAAAGGCATGGGAAGTATTCCAGTTTGCACGGATGCGGCAGATGCTGCCGGTTCAGCTGTTGATTGAAGATCAGCAGCAGGAGCATCTTTCCCAGCATTGGACGCTCGATTCCAGTGCACGGGGTGCGGTCTGTTATCCGCTCAGTCAGCTTGATCAGCTGCCGACTGTATTAGGGGGGAGAGCCCAATGAAGAAATGGTGGAGCGAAATTTGCGGCTCCTGGTATTACTCATTATGTCTGCTATGGGTTTTAATTATCGCCTATCAATGGATTCAATATGCAGATGGGATATGGTACAGCGAAACGACGATGTTTGTACTCGGCACGATGATCGCTGTAGCCGTGATCGATATCATTTTGCCTTTTAACGCATGGTACAGGCTACTCATTAAGCTGGTAGCCGTCATTGCGGTCGTCTATTACGCGATGCACACGCATGGTTTGTTCACATGGAGTCTGTTCCAGTCGCTATCCGACAATATGGAGGAGTTCATTAGTACACTGCGCACGTACATCTGGTTTATCGTTGCCGCATGGATGCTGCTGGAAGTGTCTGCGCGAATCGGTACGTCACGACGAGCGATTATTATGTTTGTCGGTACGAATATTGTGGCGCTGGCGATTCTGGATTCCTTCACAAAAACAGCACTGTGGGAAGAGGTTGCATGGGTTGTTTTTGCAGGTATGGGCTGGCTGGTCAGCAATCACTTTCGTTATTTTCAGGAGCGATTCCCGCGAGGGTGGAAGCATCTACGCCGTTATCCGCTCAAAATCATGTTCAATATCGCAGTGATTTTCTCGATCATTTTACTGGCAGGGATCAATATGCCAGAGGTGCAGCCCACGTTAAAGGACCCGTATACCGCCTGGAAAAACTGGCATGGTGAATCGGTCATTACCGTGAATGGATCGAATGGAATGGATGGTCAGGGCGCATCCTCCGGTTATAGTCGCGAGGATTCCAATCTGGGCGGCGGCTTTAACTTTGACTATACGCCGGTAATGTCGGTTAGCACGACGAGCCGTAGTTACTGGCGCGGTGAAACGAGGCTCGCTTACTCCGGTAAAGGCTGGATTGATCGCTCTAGCAGTAGCTGGCGTGATCTGGAGCCGATTCAGGCGGATGAGAAGCTGTCGATGGATGAAGAGCCATCGACGATCGAAACGCGTACGGTCAAACAGCAGGTGAAGATGCTGAGTGATAAAGGAACGAATTATCCCGTACTCTTCGGTGCATATACGATCTCACGCATCGAAAGTGTAAATGGAAAGAATGATACAGATCAGCTCGATTGGCGCAGTAATTCCGGTGAGGTTCACTGGAGTCAGACGCGGCAAAATCACAATTTCCCAGAATCGTACTCGCTGATCTCCAGCGTACCGGTCGTTCCGGTTGCCGAGCTGGAGAAGAAGACCTACAGTGAGCTATATGATGGCAAGTCGCTTGAGCCTTATTTGCAAATGCCGACAGACTTTCCGCAGCGCGTGAAAAATCTGGCGCGCGAGGTGACCGCTTCGGCGACGACACCGTATCGCAAGATCGAGCTGCTGCAATCGTATTTAAAAAATAATTATACGTATACGAATAATCCAGATCTGTCGCGTAAAAAGAGTAGCGACTTTGTCGATAGCTTCTTGTTTGAGATCAAAGAAGGCTATTGTGATTACTATTCTACGGCGATGGTTATGATGGCGCGCTCGCTGGATATTCCGGCACGCTGGGTTAAGGGCTATGCGCCTGGACAGGCAAATGGCTATGTGACAAGTGATTATTTCCCAGAAGGTGCGACAGAGTATATGGTAACGAATGCAGATGCGCACTCATGGGCAGAGATTTATTTTGCAGGCTATGGCTGGATTCCGATTGAAGCGACACCGGGCTTTGACATGCCGCTGCTGACGGAAGCCGTTCAAGCTCCAGCGCAGACTGAGCAAACACCTCAGCCTGAGGAGCAACAGCAAGAGCCAGAGCAGGAGCAGGCTGAAACGCCTGTACAAGCAACAGAGAACGGCGCACCACCTGCTGTGATCTGGACAGCAAGCTTGCTCGTAGCCGCATGGGTTGTTTTTATCGCGTTCCGTTATCGTCGTAAGCTGCATGCGGCTTATGTGCGGATGCGTTACGGTGAAGCCCATACGCCTCAGCAGAAAATGATGGTCGAAGCCAAGCGCTGGCTGGCATGGATGAAGCGACACGGCTTGAATCGGGAGTCACATGAGACGCTACGAGAATCGGTCGATCGCTGGCAGGAGCTCAAGCCAGAGCTACGACCTGCACTCGGGCCGTTACTGCAATTGTTCGAACGAGCGAAGTATAGCCCGAACGTAGTGACCGAGGAAGAATATGTAACGATGAAGCAGTATGTGCAGGATTTACGAAAATTGTGGCGCAACACGTCCACAAAGTAGTATAATGATTCAGGTATGCACAGACTGGAAAAATAAAGCTTTAATCGTTTGCAAATAAAGCTTCATAAGCTCGTAAATAGCGCCGCTTTTGCGGCGTTTCTTTTTGTCAGAGTGGTTAAATTTATGGTATAGTTTGTCGTATGAAATCGAGGTGAATATAGCTTGTTTGAAATGCTCATTCCGAAATTGCGTGTAAACACGGTCTACGATATCGACCTGGAAAAGCTGTATGCAGAAGGGTACAGAGGGATTATTACCGATCTGGATAACACACTGGTAGGCGCGAAGGCGCCGGATGCTACACCGGAATTAATCGAATGGTTCGCCAAAGTCAAGAAGTATGGCTTCGAGCTGATTATCGTTTCCAATAATAATATGAACAGGGTATCCCTGTTTGCGACTCCGCTGGATATCAAGTTTGTGCATGCTGCACGCAAGCCTTCCAATGCGCCATTTCGTAAGGCGATGAAGCTGATGAACTGTCGTGATGATCAGACGATCGTTGTGGGCGATCAGTTGCTGACCGATGTATACGGTGGCAACCGTCTCGGCCTGTTCACGGTGCTTGTGCTTCCGATTGCGCTGGATGATGAAGGCTGGCGGACCCGATTTAACCGTCAGGTGGAACGGCTGGCAAGGCTAAGACTTCGTAAAAAGGGCCTATGGGCCGAGGAGGAACGCAATAAATGACTGAACAAAGCGGCTTGACCGCTGGAACCAAATGCAGCGGCTGTGGTATCGTGCTGCAAACTGAATCAACAGATCTGCCGGGCTATATTCCGGCGCAGGCGCTGGAGCGTACACCACTGCTTTGCCAGCGCTGCTTCCGTATACGGAATTACAACGAATCGTCGACAGTAACGGTTGACCAGAGCGAATTCCTACGCCTGCTGAGTCAGGTGGGAGACAAGGATGCGCTGGTGATCCATATTGTCGACCTGTTCGATTTTCACGGTAGTGTGATCTCGGGACTGCAACGTTTTGTTGGTAACAACCCGGTTATTCTTGCAGTCAACAAAACCGATCTGCTGCCGAAGGTAACCAACTGGAACAAAATTCGCAACTGGGTACAAAAGGAAGCGAAGGAGCTTGGGCTGAAGGTAGAAGATATTATTCTATGTAGTGCCAAGCAAAATCAAGGTTTTGACCGTTTGCTAGAGGTAGTCGGCTTCATGCGTGGTAAACGTGACGTGTACGTGGTCGGTGCAACCAATGTCGGCAAGTCGACACTGATTAATCGTCTGATTACGGATTATAGCGATCTGGAGGAAGAACTGACGGTTTCTCGTTATCCAGGTACAACGCTGGATACGGTTAGCATTCCGCTGGATGACGGTCACTCGATTATCGATACACCGGGAATCGTGTATGAATCTCGTTATACCGAGCTGGTGAACAAGCAGGATCTGGCTGCATTGATGCCAGACAAGCCACTCAAGCCAGCTGTATATCAACTGAATGCGGGTCAGACGCTCTTTTTCGGAGCGATGGCACGATTTGATTTTATTGAAGGCGAACGCCAGTCGTTCACTTGCTATATTAACAATCGCTTGAATATTCACCGTACAAAGCTGGATCGTGCAGATGAATTGTTCGAACAGCATGGCGGCGAAATGCTTGCTCCACCAACGAAGGAGAATCTGGCTGAATTGCCAGCATGGACACGTCATGAGCTGCGCGTGCCTAAGGGTAAGTCGCTGGATGTGTTCATCTCGGGTCTGGGCTGGATTAAGGTCAATAGTGATCAGGGTGCGCTTGTCGCTGTCCACCTGCCTAAAGGTGTTAAGGTGATGCTGCGTCCATCGCTGATCTAATCAAAATATCGGGATGCGATCATCGTTGTAGTGATGATAATGATCGACATCCCGTTACTCCTTTCCGATACAGCAGTCCTGTATCGTTATTACAGATCAGGAGGCGATGATGATGACGAATCATCCGCATATTCATGCCCCGTTGCTGCTGGGCGTTATGGGCGATCCGATTGCCCATTCCAAATCACCTGCGATGCATAATATTGCTCTGGAAGCTGCTGCATTGCCAGGTATGTATGTACCACTGCATGTGAAGCCAGAGCATCTTGCTGAGGCAGTTACCGGTGCGCGTGCACTTGGCTTTAGCGGCTTTAATGTAACGATTCCACATAAGGTGGCGATTATGGAGCTGCTGGATGAGCTGGATGAATCCGCTGTGCAATGTGGTGCTGTGAACACGGTCGTAATCCGCGATGGACGTACAAAGGGCTACAATACCGATGGAATCGGCTATGTGCGCTCACTGAAGGAAGAAGCAGGCGAGCTATCTGGCAAGCGGGTTACCGTACTGGGTGCTGGCGGCGCAGCACGCGGGATCATTTATGCGCTGCTCAAAGAAGGGATCGCGTCGGTAACGGTTTTGAATCGGACGGTGAGTAAGGCAGACGAGCTACTGAACATTTTACAAAATGGACAGACAGCGATGAAGTCGGCTACGTTCGATGAGCTTCAAGCCTGCCTGGCTGAAACCGATATACTCATTAATACGACCTCTGTCGGAATGCACCCGGATATGGAAGCGACGCCTGTGGAAGCTTCGCTCATTCCCGAGGGTATTATCGTCAGTGATCTGATCTATAATCCACTGGAGACGCGCCTGCTTCGCGACGCGAAAGCACGTGGCTGTAAGGTTGTGGGCGGTCTGGGTATGTTCGTCTATCAGGGCGCGTACGCTTTTGAATATTGGACTGGAATCGATGCTCCGGTATCATTGATGCACAGCGCGGTGCTGGAAGCATTCAATCATGAATAACATTAATTACGAATAGTAAGGGGATACCTATGTTAACTGGAAAACAAAAACGTTACCTGCGTAGTCAGGCACACCATCTGGACCCGATTTTCCAAATCGGTAAAGGTGGCATGAACGAAGGCATTATTCGCCATGTGGTGGATGCGATCGAGACGCGCGAGCTGATGAAAATCTCGGTACTGAACAACTGTCTGGAAGAGCCGAAGGAACTGGCACAGGAGCTAGCAGAAGGCGCTGGTGCAGAGCTGGTACAGGTTATCGGACGTACAATCGTACTGTATAAGGAATCGAAGGATCACAAACAAATCGAGCTACCACGCGCGTAAGCGTACTGGCTAGCTTTACAACGGATGCCACAGGCTGAGGCCAACAGATGAATCGCCTTAGCCTGTGGCAATATGATTACAAATGATGCGGTGGTGGATTCATGAAAGTCGGTATTATGGGAGGCACCTTTGATCCGGTGCATATCGGTCATATGCTGGCAGCGGAGGCTGCGCTGGAAGGATGTAAGCTGGATGAAGTATGGTTTATGCCATCTCACATTCCTCCGCATAAGCACGCTGCTGGTGCTTCCGGTGAACAGCGTCTGGAAATGGTAGCACGCGCCATCGGCACGAATCCTGCGTTTCGTACGCTGGATATCGAGCTGGAGCGTGGCGGCGTATCCTACACCATTGAAACGATCCGTGCATTACAGGAGCGATATGGAGAGCATGAATTCTTTTTCATTATCGGCGCTGATATGGTGAACTCGCTGACTGAATGGCATGGGATTGAGGAGCTAGCACAGCGTTTAACTTTTGTAGGCGTAGGGCGACCTGGCTCGGTTATTGACAAGTCGAAAATGCCTGCCTATTTACAGCCGCGTGTAGAGCTCGTCAATATGCCTCAGGTTGATATCTCATCCACCGATATTCGTGAACGATTGCAAAACGGTCAAACGATCCGTTATATGGTTCATGATCATGTGTATGAATATATTAAGGGGAGCGGAATCTATGAAGCTGACACGCGATGAACTGATTCAATCGGTATCCGCCCAAATGCCGGAGAAGCGCTGGCGCCATACCGAGGGTGTAATGCAATCGGCGGTGCTGCTGGCGAAGCGTTATGGAGCAGATCCGGTCAAAGCAGAGCTAGCGGCGATCCTGCACGATGTAGCCAAGTACTGGCCAAGTGAGCGTCAGGAGCAGCTGCTGCGTGATAAAGGGCTGAATGATGAACTGCTGCTCTATGACAAGCCACTCTGGCATGCCGAGATCGGTGCGTATGTGGCAGAAGCCGAATATGGCATCGAGGACGAGGAAATACTGAATGCAATTCGTTACCATACATCCGGCAGAGTCGGCATGACCCTGCTGGAGAAAATTATTTGTCTGGCGGACTATATTGAACCAGGACGTGATTTCCCTGGTGTTGATCATATTCGTCGCCTGGCGGAGACGAGTGTAGAAGCGGCACTGGTCGCGGGCTTTGACTCGACGATCAATCTGCTTGTCGCTCGCCGACAGATCATTTACCCGTTAACCGTATTATCCAGAAATGATCTGGTCAAACAACTTGAATTAGAGGGGGAACTCTAAATGTCATTAAACCCGGAACAAGTCATGCAAATGGCTGTAGACGCAGCTGAAAGTATAAAAGCACACGATCTCGTTGTACTCGATCTGAAAGGACTTTCACTCGTAGCAGATTATTTTGTGATCTGCCATGGTAATTCCGATACACAGGTACAATCGATCGCTAGTGAGGTACGCAAGCGCGCTCACGAATCCAACGTCCACATCCGTGGTCTGGAAGGCATGAACGCTGCACGCTGGGTGCTGATCGACCTTGGAGATGTCGTTGTACACATTTTCCACCGCGATGAGCGCGAATATTACAATATTGAACGTCTCTGGTCTGATGCTAAAGTGGTGGAAAACGTATGAGTTTTGAAGCAGGTACGATTATCCCGCTGAAGATCGGACGCGAGGTATCGCCGTATGGCTTCTTCCTGACGGATGGAGAACAGGAAGTGCTGATGCACTATAGTGAGATCGTTGGTAAGATCAAGGTTGGCGAAACGGTGGAAGCATTTATTTTCCACGATACGGAAGACCGCCTTGCCGCAACGATGAAAAAGCCTTTGCTCACACTGGGTGAGCTGGCTAAACTGAAAATTGCTGATCTGCATCCGCGTCTGGGTGCTTTTCTGGAAATGGGTCTCGGTCGCCAGCTATTGTTGCCGATGAGCGAGTTACCTGAAAAGCCAGAGCTACGTCCGCAAATCGGTGATGATGTATATGTTGTCCTGCAACATGATCGTCAGGGTCGTCTACTTGCAAAGCTGGCAGGCGAAGAAGAACTGGCTGAGCATGTATTCCACGCGCCGTCCAGCTGGATGAACGAATGGGTCGATGCGCTTGTGTACAAGCCGCTGCAAATGGGTAGCTTTGTCCTGATCGAAGGCGGCGTGCTTGGATTCGGCGCGATCGGTCTGATTCATCAGAATGAGCGTAGCCGTATGCTGCGTCTTGGTGAAAAGGTCAGCGTACGTGTTACTCAGGTACGTGAGGACGGACGTGTGAATCTGTCGATGCTGCAACGTAAAGAGGTCGGTCGTGATCAGGATGCGGAGCGTCTGCTCGCATTTATCAACGAGCGTGAAGATAAAGCAATGCCTTATTCGGATCGTACCCAACCGGATGTGATCAAGCAGCGCTTCGGAATCAGTAAAGCGGCGTTCAAGCGTGCGCTTGGTAAGCTGATGAAGGAAGGCGTAGTCGTACAGGATCAAAACTGGACACGCCTTGCAACACACGCCAATGCTACGGCATCGGACATCAAGCCACAAACGGACGAAACGAATACAGACGAACAAGCCTGATTATTCAGAGTATGTCATCGTATTGAATAGATTCAAATCATAGATTGAAGTTAAACGGAAAGGCAAGAACGGCTTAGGTTGCGTTCCTGCCTTTCTGTTTTTATATGCTGAGTGGATTGAATATCGACAGCGCCATAACGGCACTAGGGAAGGACGGTTGAAGCAGTGTCATATCGCAAGTTTGCTTATGTATACGATGAATTAATGGATGATATGCCGTATCCAGATTGGCTACGCTTTGTACGAGAGGTATGGGACAAGTATGGTATGCCGCGTCAGGTTGCTGAGCTAGGCTGCGGAACAGGTAGCATTACCATTCCGCTGGTGAATGCAGGCTTCCGTATAAGCGGCATCGATCTATCCTCCGATATGCTATCCATTGCACGCGATAAAATGGAATCGACTCCACAGGGGCATCGATTATTTCAGGACGGACAGGTACAATGGATCTGTCAAAATATGACCGATTGGGAGCTACCTGAGCAGGTCGATAGCGTGATCTCCTTCTGCGATTGCGTAAATTATCTTACCGAGCCGGAGGATGTCATCCGTACATTTCAGGCCACCCATCGCGGATTAAAGCCGGGCGGTACGTTTATTTTTGATGTGCACCATCCGAATACGCTTCGCCGTTATGACGAGGAGCAGCCCTTCATGCTGGATGATCGCTCGGTATCGTATTTGTGGACCTGTGAATATGATGCGGTTCGCACCGAAATTGAGCACCATCTGACGATTTTCGCTCGTGTAGAGGACGCGCAAAACTCGATGTATGAGCGATTTGAAGAGGTTCATGTGCAGCGCTCGTACGAACAGGAGTGGCTGAGTACCGAGCTGTACAAGGCAGGCTTTCGGGATGTGAAGTGCTATGCTGATTTTACATGGAATGAGCCGGGAGAGGAAGCTGCACGCCTGTTTTTTGTAGCAGTGAAATAAGCTGTTTTTATTGTGAGAGCGAGCTTATAGAAGCAAGCACAGAACGCAAGACCGGGAACGATGCCTCAAGACCGACCTTTAAGCCGGGATACGCCTTCTTTTACCTGTTCAAAGTATCCCGGCTTAACCGGAGGTCTTTGGCATGTTGCCGGGCTGGAGTGGATGGACTTCCACCCGACGCCTGTAGCTATCCTGCTTTTGACGCCGCATAACATTATCATCATCAAACTCAATCCGCTGCTTAAATCTGTACAGGCATATAACCAGTCACCGTACATCCTATACCGCTATATCGTATGAATCAAGTATACCTTCCAGCTCAAAGCCAGACTTTTTCATACGTCAATCTTTAATTTGAAATAGATCAACCGATATAGTGGAGTATACATACTTTATATTTAGATGATAAATTTAAATTACCATCAAGATACACTGTCATTCATCTGCAATTTGGGATCGCTCAGAAATTGCATTCTACTATAACGAATAGGATGGACATGCATGCATACGATTATTCAAACGTTATTTAATAACTTAACCTTCCTCACCACAGCTTTGTTTTTTGGTAATTTGATTCTAAAGCTGGTGGATCGGAAGTTTGGTAAAACAAAATGGGCAACGCCTCTGACTGGAGGTTTATTTAGCGGATTGATCGGAGTCGCGATGATGACTTATTTTTCGATCAATATCCATAGCGGTGGTAACTCGCTCATTGTTGATTTTAGACAGCTGGCGATATTGTTCTCCGTTTATTATGGAGGAGGCTGGGCAGGCTTGATTGCAGCAGCGATTATGGGTGTGTATCGGCTATTTATCGGATCATTTGAATTTAGCTCGTGGATTGGTCTGGCGAATATTATGTTTACGTATATACTTGCTGCCACAATGATGCGTTATGGGAAGCGCGTCTCGTTATGGGTATGGGTGCGCGCACTGGTTGGAGCATTATTGATGTATCTGATCGCGATAACGATTGTTGGAGCGCTGTTACGAGCGTATACACTACATGCGCTATTTGGCTTGTTTTTCATGATGGCAGGGATGTTTGCGTATTATATTCTCTGGTATTTGCGGAGAGCGGATGATAATCTGGTCGTGATGCGTGATGCAGCGAATCATGATTTTTTAACAAAGCTGTATAATCCACGTGCGTTTGATCGAATGTTTATGCTGACAACGGCGCAGGCAGAGGAACGGGAAGAATCATTTGCGTTGCTCGTTGTAGACATTGATCATTTTAAGCATGTGAATGATCAGTATGGGCATTTGAATGGAGATATTGTACTGGTTCAGGTTGCACAATTGCTTAACGATACGGTGCGACAGCACGGGTATTGTGCACGTAAGGGCGGCGAGGAATTTGCAGCTATTTTGAATCTGAGTACACAGTATGATGCGCTTCAGATGGCTGAGCAGGTACGTGAACGAATTGATCAGCATGTATTCCGGCTGGATGGTGGGCATCAGATTCATTTAACCGTGTCGATCGGCGTTAGCTTATATCCGCAGCATGTACCGCATCAGATGTTTCATGAGGCGGATAAGGCGCTCTATTATGCAAAGGAGCATGGGCGTAATCGAGTCTGCTTATCCACCGATTTGAAGGCGGTATGATGTAGGGGAGAACTGAGTTTAAAATGTAGTGCGTTTGTTTGCAGCATGAACGACTATAGTTGTAGCGTAAATAATTACAAAAGCAGGCACCTTTCTATGAGTTAAGAAAGATGCCTGCTTTTTGTTTTATATTGATCGATAGATAAGTGGATAGATAAAATGAATGCTGATCATAATAAAGCTATAGATTGTACCGTGACATAAGCGATGGAATGCTCCCATTTTCAATCGGCGCTATTTCCTTATCAATTGCCTGCATCGATCTCCAGCATAGTTTACAACGCCGTAGAGGCTTCGATTGCAGTGTCTGCCACTACATCATGACGCTTCTGTACCTGCACGCGACTGGAAAAGAAAGTTGCACCGCCACCCATATCGGACAGGCGATCTGGAGTGAGCGCATTGACCAGATGGGTAGGCTGATAATCACTTGTATCTGCCCATAGCCCCTGACTAACAACCACGCCTGGCAACACGGTTTCTCCAACCGCTGCCATGAGCTCGCAGGAGCCGTTATGATTGGAAATGATGACCCAGTCTCCATCTACAATTCCATGGCGCTCTGCATCGACGGTGTTCATATACAGACGGGGTGCCTTTTCCATACCGGCATGCTTGGCATTATTAGAGAAGGTGGAATTCAGATAGTTATGAGCTGGGCCAGGAATGTATAAATAGCCGTCATCATCCTGCTCTTTGAGCGGTACATATGTTGGCAGCGGGGGTAGCCCCATTTGTTCCAGTGTGCTGGAATACAGCTCGACCTTGCCGCTTGGCGTATCCAGACGATCTGGATAGATGTACGGACGATGTGCTTTGATATATTTGTGCTCTAACAAGCCTTCGTAGCTAATATTTTGCAAGCCTGGGTTGGCTGGATGATCGAGTGCCTGTCGAATCAATTGTTCATCACTATCCTGTAGAGCTTGCTCCTCATAGCCCATGGCAGCAGCGAGCAGGCGGAATACCTCGGTATTCGACTTGCTTTCTCCGTACGTCTCAATAACAGGCTCTGCAATCTGCATGTACAGATGCCAGTAGGAGGTATAGAAATCATGATTCTCGAATGCCGATGTAGCGGGCAATATGATGTCTGCGTATGCAGCTGTTTCGGTCAGGAACAGATCATGCACAACGGTAAATAGATCTTCACGAGCTAACCCTTCACGTACTTGACCTGCCTTTGGCGCTACGACTGCTGGATTGCTGCTGTACACATATAGCGAATGAACAGGCTGCTCCTTCATCGCCAGTATACGTCCAAGCTGATTCATATTGAATGAGCGAGTATTACGTTTAACAAGCAGATCAGGACGCTGCAAAGCTTCGCTGTTAAAGGACAGATACGCAGAGTTAGAGCGAATCGCGCCTCCGCCAGCAACGAGCCATTGTCCGGTTAACACCGACAGACAGGTGATCGCACGCGTGTTCATACCGCCATTATCATGATGCTGGAGACCATTACCGATGCGAATAAGTGCAGGTGTCGTTTCATGATACATACGCGCGAGCTTGTACAGATCATCTACCGGCACGCCTGTAATCGCAGCTACGGTAGCCGGGTCATAGGCTTTTACATGCTGGCGCAGCTCTTCATGACCGAGCGTATGCTGCTGTAAAAAGTTCTCATCTACCCGATTCTCTGCAAATAAAATATGCATTAATCCGAGTGCCAGTGCGGTATCTGTGCCTGGTAGCACTGGAATAAACCAGTCAGCAAGACGTCCCGTCTGATTTTTATGAGCGTCGATCACGATGATTTTCGCACCTTGCTTGCGAGCCTGCTGGGCAAGCGTAATCTGGTGCATATTCGTACTTACTGCATTAATTCCCCAGAAAATAAACAGCTTCGTATGCACCGTATCCTCTGGATCAGCACCAATACTACCGCCAACCGTATGCTTAAAGCCAGCACCACCTGCTGCCGTACAGATCGTACGTTCAAGCTGGCTGGAGCCCATACGATGAAAGAAACGGCGATCCATGCCCTCTGCGTTAATATTGCCCATATTACCGTAGAAGCTATACGGCAGTATACTTTCCGGTCCATGCTCGGCAATGAGCGCTTTCCAGCGGCTTGTGATCGTTTCGATCGCTTCATCCCAGCTAATCTGCTCGAACTGGCGACTGCCTTTAGGGCCAACACGCTTGAGTGGATGGGTTAATCTTTTCTCATCATAAATGCGTTCAGCCATATGGCGAACCTTATTGCATATATTGCCACGTGTGACCGGATGCTCCGGGTCACCAGCGATTTTTACAATTTTACCTTGCTCCTTATGAACCAGCAGACCACACTGATCCGGGCAATCCAGCGAGCAGACCGTTTTAAAAATACCGTCTGGCTGTTCTGTATATGTCGACATCAACGTCGCTCCTTTCCTTCGTGCCATCCTGCATTTTTACATAATGATAGACTGTTCCTCTTTATTGCACAACGGACTTGGGATAAATTTTAATAAATTGTTGGACATGATCGTGCAGAGTATAGACTTCCATACCTCTCAATACGAGCTATGGGAATAAACTGTAAAATGAATCCAAACTCATGTACACTGATAATAAATCAAGCCTTACTCTGGAGCATTATCAACCGTCAATGATGCTGTGAAGTCAGTCGTGCACATCTGGATAGCAGGTAAAGAACAGGTAGCGATAATGGAATAGGCATGACCGTCAGGTGAATGAGATGTACAGTTCCGCCGAATCGTGTGCGAGAAGCACACACTGAAAAGGGGATGACTAACGTTGAAGCTCAACAAATATGCGTCACTCACGATTATGGTTGCGGTCATGATGTTCATTGCGGTATTAGCCTATAATCGTTTATCAGGCTCAGGTCATGCAGAAGCACAGGCTGAGGGACAAAAGGCATTATCTGCTACAGGAATTACCAATCTGGACATCGAGACGACAGCAGACGATATTGAGGTTGTGCCTGGTGATCAGGATCAGATTGTGGCTTTGCTGGATGGAGACGGCTCTAAGAACGGATATACATTTGATGTTGTACAGGATGGACAGACGGCTCGGATTAATCTGAATGGGGCAAGTAGCCTTTTTAATTTTCAAATGTGGGATGAGGGCACTACCTTAAAGGTTACCGTTCCACAAAAGGATTGGGATCAACTGACCGTTAAAACATCGTCAGGCGACATTACACTAAGCGATCTGAAGGCCCGCACACTGGATGTACAATCCAGCTCGGGTGATCAGCATCTGAATGGCTTACAGATTAGCGATCAAGCCACAGTAAGCTCAAGCAGTGGCGATATTACTGCTCGCACGAACACGATCAATCACGCCACATGGGAAACGACAAGTGGGGATATCGACTCGGAGCAGCTGGATGGACAGCAAGCTCAAATGCAGACGTCCTCCGGCGATATTCGTTATGTTCAGAGTAAGCTAGCGCCTGATGTTCAACTAACTACATCCAGTGGCGATGTGGATGCGAAGCTGACCGGTGATACCAACGCCTTGCAGATTGAATCGAATAGTAGCTCTGGCACGCCGGATATCGATATTGACGGCATGCAGCTTCAGGATCGCTCGGATGGTAGCACTCTAGGTACAAAAGGGCAGGGCGAAGCAAAGTATCATTTGAAGATCGATACAAGCTCTGGGGACGTAGAGGTATCCGAATAAGCTAGAAAGCAATCTAGTCACATTTCTTCCATTGACTTTAATCGTTAACTTTTTTACAATAAAAACATTGTTACAACCGGGCAAGCCATGTCTGGACATACGTAATACTCAGTGAAAAGGAATAGTAGTACCAGTAAGCATTGATAGAGAGTCGGCGGGTGGTGAAAGCCGATATGATACGGGTACGAACTCGCCTTGGAGATATGTGGCAAGAATGACGATACGCATGCTGTATACTTATGCAGGCATGCAGTCCATCTGAACCGCATCGGCTTCCTGCCGTTATCAGGCAAACTAAGTGAGTGAATGGTGAAGCATACCTGTTCGCTAACTAGGGTGGTACCGCGAGAACAGCCTCTCGTCCCTAGCGATTTTATACGCTGGGGATGAGGGGCTTTTTTATGGCTTACGCACCGTGCGTATACGGTATTCAGGGTCGCCGTAACGACCATACTTACATTAATTTGAAGGAGGAACATGTATGACAACAGATAATCATGCAGCTCCGCAGGGCTATCGCCCGCAGGAGATTGAACCCAAGTGGCAAGGCTATTGGGATGAGAACAAAACATTCAAAACCGAGGACGAGACGAGTAAGCCCAAGTTTTATGCACTCGATATGTTCCCGTATCCTTCAGGCGCAGGTCTGCACGTAGGTCATCCAGAGGGCTACACGGCTACGGATATCGTTTCCCGTTACAAACGGATGAAGGGCTTCAACGTGCTGCATCCAATGGGCTGGGACGCATTCGGTCTGCCGGCCGAGCAATATGCGATTGATAAGGGTGGTCACCCACGTGACTTTACTCAGCAAAATGTCGACAACTTCCGTCGTCAGATCAAATCCCTCGGCTTCTCCTATGATTGGGATCGTGAGATTAGCACGACAGACCCGGATTATTATAAATGGACACAGTGGATTTTCCTGCAATTGTACAAAAAAGGTCTGGCTTACATCGCGGAAATCCCAGTGAACTGGTGCCCTGCACTGGGTACCGTACTGGCAAACGAAGAAGTCATCGATGGCAAAAGTGAGCGTGGTGGACACCCGGTTATCCGTCGTCCAATGCGTCAATGGATGCTGAAAATTACCGAATATGCAGATCGCCTGCTGGATGATCTGGAAGAGCTGGATTGGGCAGAAAGCATCAAGGATATGCAGCGCAACTGGATCGGCAAATCGACAGGTGCAGAAGTGACCTTTGATATCGAAGGCAGTGACGAGCAGATTCGTGTGTTCACTACACGTCCAGACACATTGTTCGGTGCGACATACTGCGTACTGGCACCTGAGCATGCGCTGGTTGAGAAAATTGTAACAGCAGATCAGCAGGAAGCGATTAAGGCATATCAGGAGAAAGCTTCGCACAAGAGCGATCTGGAGCGTACCGATCTGAACAAAGATAAAACAGGGGTATTCACAGGCGCCTATGCGATCAATCCGGTGAACGGCGAGAAGCTGCCAATCTGGATCGCTGACTATGTACTGGCTGCCTATGGTACAGGCGCAATTATGGCGGTTCCGGGTCATGATACACGTGACTGGGAGTTTGCACAGAAGTTCGAGTTGCCGATCATCGAAGTGGTTGAAGGCGGCGATGTGACGAAGGAAGCTTATACTGGCGAAGGCAAGCATGTGAATTCCGGTATGCTGGATGGCATGACGACTGAGCAAGCGATTCCAGCTATTATCGAATGGCTGGAGCAGCAAGGTAAAGGCGAAGGCAAAACGACCTATCGTCTGCGCGACTGGCTGTTCAGCCGTCAGCGTTACTGGGGCGAGCCGATTCCAATTTTGCATCTGGAAGACGGCACAATCAAGCCTGTTCCAGAAGAAAGCCTGCCATTACTGTTGCCTGATCTGGACGAAATTAAGCCTTCCGGTACAGGTGAATCACCACTGGCTAACGCAACCGACTGGGTGAACACCATCGATCCAGAAACCGGTATGAAGGCACGTCGTGAGACGAACACGATGCCACAATG
This sequence comes from Paenibacillus hunanensis, assembly GCF_014645615.1. Classification (GTDB taxonomy): domain Bacteria; phylum Bacillota; class Bacilli; order Paenibacillales; family Paenibacillaceae; genus Saccharibacillus; species Saccharibacillus hunanensis. The sequence continues at coordinate 291,037 of NZ_BMMB01000006.1, forward strand.
GGCGGGTAGCTGCTGGTATTACCTACGCTATATCGATCCGAAGAACGATCAGGAGCTGTGCTCTAAAGAGAAGCTGGACTACTGGCTGCCTGTCGATCTGTATATCGGTGGTGCAGAGCACGCGGTGCTTCACTTGCTGTATGCTCGCTTCTGGCACAAAGTGTTGTACGATATCGGTGTAGTGCATACGAAGGAGCCATTCCACAAGCTGGTCAACCAGGGTATGATCCTCGGTACAAACAATGAGAAAATGAGTAAATCTCGCGGTAACGTCATCAACCCGGATGATATCGTCAATGAATATGGTGCAGATACACTGCGTCTGTATGAAATGTTCATGGGCCCATTGGAGGCGACCAAGCCATGGAATGAAAATGGCGTGGAAGGGATGTACCGCTTCCTTGGACGTGTATGGCGTCTGTTCGTTAGCGAAGACGGTAGCCTGAATCCGAAAATTGTCGACAATGGTGGCGATGATGCGTTCAAACGCACATGGCACAAAACGATCAAAAAAGTCAGCGAAGATATGGACGCATTGCGCTTCAATACAGCGATCAGCCAGCTTATGATCTTTACTAACGACGCGTACAAGGCAGAAGAGCTGCCGCGTCAGGCGATGGAGAACTTTGTTCAGTTGTTGTCTCCACTGGCACCGCATATTGCAGAAGAGCTGTGGGCACGTCTCGGTCACGAAGGCGGTATTACGTATCAAGAGTGGCCAACGCATGACGAAGCGTGGACAACAGAATCCGAAGTCGAGATCGTTATTCAAATTACAGGCAAAATCGTACAGCGTGCTAACGTGGCTAAAGATATGGATGCCAAAGCGTTGGAAGAGTTTGCATTGTCACTGGAAACGGTACAAAAAGCAATCGAAGGTAAAACGGTTCGTAAGGTCGTTGCCGTACCAGGTAAGCTGGTAAACATCGTTGCGAACTAAAGGTTAAAGTGAATTTAGAGGAATAAAGCTTCATTTCAAAGGTACTGTAACAGGTATTCCTTTTTTACGATTCTTCATAATCGCATAAATAAAGCACGCTAAAGTGAAAGCACCACTTGACGCTCCGACTATCTAATGATGGTCGGGGCGTTGTTTTGTCTAGAGGAGCATATTCACATCGCTACAGGATAGAAGCATAGAAGCCCATTCATTATGTTTAGCATGGAAAGGATAATTTATTTCTAATTACATAGGAGGTTAAAGTATGAAACGAGGCATCGTAGTAAGTATGGCAGTATTAGCAGCACTTGGAGCTGGATTGATCATCGCAGGGCTAGTTAGTGCACCAGAGAAGGAAGCACAGTGGCAGTCGTGGAATGATCGCGCCGCCTTATCAGTACAGGAATCCGTGCAGGAAAATGAAGCCGCCACGCAGAACAATCTACATAGCAAGCAAACGGATACTTCTAAATTGGCTACAGATCAGACAGCGGTAGACTTCACAGGAAGTAAACAAACAGAAAATAGTCAGGACATTTCATTACAAGGACAAGCGGGATCCAGTACGGGCACTGCATCAGGTGTAAAGGAAAACGCTGAAGTACTAACAACAGAAGCCAATCCAAATACCACATCTGCATCAGCTACAGATCAACTGACGAGCAATCCAAGCTTAACTAACCAGGAAGCCGCTAATGGTGATATGATAGATCATAATGAACATAGGTCAGCCACCAATCCGTCGGCTGATATGGCCCATACAACGATTACTAGCGAGTCTCGTGCCTCGCAGGTTCAGGATGGCAGGATTAGCATCAATAATGCAGGGCTTGCAGAACTGACCGAGCTACCAGGCATCGGTGAGAAAAAGGCACAGGCAATTATCGATTATCGACGTACCCATGGTCCATTCCGGGATGTGAATGAATTGGATCGTGTAAAGGGGATTGGCAGTAAGATGCTTACCAAAATGCTGCCATATGTAAAGCTGTAATTACCAGGGGGGAAGCAAAATTGCGCAAAGATTGGGACACTTATTTTATGGATATCGCACATATGGTATCTACTCGTTCACGTTGCCCAAGAAGGCATGTGGGCGCTGTACTGGTGCAGGGCAAAAAGCTGCTTGGTACAGCCTATAATGGTGCGCCGATGGGTGTACCCGACTGCTCCGAAGCAGGCTGTATGATCTCGGAAGCAGTGGAGATTGTACGTGTCGATGGCGTAGAAACAATGGTGAAAAAGCAGCGCTGTATCCGTACCATTCACGCTGAACAGAACCTGCTATTATTTACCGATCGTGCTGATCGCGAGGGCTCTACCGTCTATGTGACAGACGAGCCCTGCTGGACATGTGCGAATATGCTTGCCAATAGTGGTGTGGTGGAGATCGTTTATCATCGTAGCTATCTGAAAGATACGGATAAGGTACATGAGATGATGGGACAAAAGGGAATCATTTTCCGTCAGCTACAAGCATACGAGCCGCCACGCGAGACAGTTGCATATGAGATTCCGTAATGAAGGCTTAGATGATATAAAGCTGAACTGTATATGAACGATATCAATAATGGAAGAACCGTTATTTCAATATGCTATTCGTGTGCTACGAGGCACCGATTGCGCAGAAATGACGGTTTTTTTATTTTTCTTGCCTGTCTGCTGACAAACTCATATGTATACCTATCCAAACTGGAGGCTAATATCGCCTATTCCTTCTGGTGTAATCATAAAGGAACCACACCTGTCCCATATAAGTTTAGCTTGAACATTCGAACTGCTCATGTATTCCTAACGAATTACAACGAATCGCAATGAATGACGATTCAATGGCAATGCCGAGAAAAGCCACTTGATTACAACACTCAATACGGACAAATGGAAAGGAACACATTCACAATGCACAGTATATATCGAATCGAAAAGGATAACTTCACCTCAGCGAGTGTACCATTATGACGATGATGCAAACACGTCCACTTGTTGTTCTATGTATAGCATGGATGGCAGGCAATGCCTGTGCAGCTTTATTGCCAGGCAGCACATTCTGGTTGGTCTGGTGGGGACTGATCATTTTGACCGGATTAGGTATAACGACGATATGGTTAGCGATGCGTACTCAACGAAAAGCTTCTTTTACTGGAACGCCTGCCATTAAGATGCGCGCTATACTTCTTGTTATGGCGGTTTTTATCCTCGCAGCTGCCTACTGGCATTGGAACGATGCACGCAATATCAGTCAGCTTCCCACTATTCTTTATGAGTCTAACGCTGATCTGATCGGGCAGCAAATAGAAGCCACAGGTGTAATTGCAGGTCATATCGATATCGATGGAGATCGGGTTCGCTTTCCGTTAGAGGTGTATCGATTACAGCCATTTGAATCGGCAGTAGCGGAAGACGCTACGACCCATTCACTCGATCATAGCGAAGCATCCATTAGTTTACCTGAGCGCGAAATGGTTATGATTCAACTCAAGCTAGCACACAAAGAAGAACTCCAGCGAGTGTATGCATGGCAGCGTGGAGACCAGATTGCTGTAAAGGGAAGCTGGAAAGAGCCGGGAGTAGCGCGTAACTTTGGGACGTTCGATTATGCGCAATATTTGCGTAAGCAGCATATTCACTGGATGCTGGAAGCAGGTGGAGCCGATTCGTTACGCGCAGAGGAGTTATCCTTGTCACTATGGTCGAAGACAAAAGGGATGCTACTAAGCTGGAATGATCATGTACGCAAGCAGTTAGGCGAGCAGATCGCACAAATCTTTTGGACAGCAGATCAAGGCTATATGAAGGGTCTGCTCATTGGAGATACCGATGATATTGATCCCGAGTCATTTGCCGCCTTTTCACGACTTGGCTTGACTCATATTTTAGCAATCTCTGGTTTGCATATTGCGATCTATGTCGGGCTGTTGTTATGGTTACTGCGAAGAATTGGGCTAACGAAGGAAAGTGCATGTCTAATCGTCATGATAGTATTGCCATTCTATGTCCTATTAACAGGGGCTTCTCCGTCTGCCATTCGTGCCGGATTAATGGGCATGATTGGGTTATATCTGGCAAGTCGTGGGCTGTTAAAGGATGGATTACATATTTTATGCCTGGTGGGCTGGATGATGCTTGTGTATGAGCCATATTATTTGCTGGATGTGAGCTTTCAGTTATCCTTTGCTGTAACGGCTGGGCTGATTATTTATGTCCCACTACTAAGTGCATTACTTGTAAAGCTACCTGCTCGTATTCGTTCAGCTATTGCGATGACGCTGGTAGCGCAGTTTATTTCGTTTCCATTGACGATTTATTATTTTAATCAGTTTTCTTTGCTGTCTTTTCTCGCTAACTTTCTGCTTGTGCCGGTATCAGGCTTACTGGTTCTACCCATCGGGTCGTTAGCGCTTGTTCTGAGTTATGTGTGGCTACCTGCTGGTGTATGGCTGGGAAGCTGTGTGTCATGGCTCAATACATGTTGCTTCTGGTTAGTCGATCTATTGGATGCACTGCCAGGCATGTTCACAATCTGGGCATCGCCCGGTCTTTGGTTGATGCTCAGCTATTATGGTTTGTTATATGCGGCACTGCGATGGATGCGAGATATACAGCAATGGTTGGAACAGCATAGGGATGATCCGATGTATGCTTCTCCATCCAAAAGCCTGCGTACTGCTACATTCCAGTCTCTTTCTACCACTGCTCATATGACTCAGATGCCGTCGGATCAGCCAGCGATCTCATTTTGGAAATTATATATTAGACGTGGATTGCATTGGCGGATCGGTTGGACGCGGCATCGATTAGTATTGCTGCCTGTGATGTTAATAGGGATTATTCTATTACTGGGGAGCTGGTATTATTCACCGCATTATGGCAGAGACGGGATAGTACAGTTTCTAGATATCGGACAAGGTGATAGTATTCTGATCACGACACCAGCAGGCAAGCATATTTTGGTGGATGGCGGTGGGACAGTGAATTTTCAGCAATCGGGTCAGGAATGGCGGCATCGTAAGCAACCATATGAAGTGGGCAATAAGCTACTTGTGCCTTTGCTGAAAAAGCGCGGAGTACACGAGCTTGATGCGGTGATCGCCACGCACTGGGATCAGGATCATGTAGGTGGACTGCAAGCCGTTATCGAGTCGATACCTGTGCGTCAATTTTTATTCAATGGAACGATGCCAGACAATCACCAACGGGATGAGATGATTCGGCTGCTATTAGACAAAAAGATTCCGATGTACGCGCCTGTAGCAGGGATGAGCATGCAGCCAGATTCAGCCACCCGTCTCGACTTTTTAGCACCGGCTGCGTCCTCTTCGCAATCGGCAGCATGGACGAGTCCTACAGCGATAACAAAAGGTAATGGAGCGGCTACTATGACTCAGCAGCAAGCTATGTTAGCTGCTCCATTACCTGTGCGTGAGAACCAGAATCTGTACTCGCTAGTATTTATGCTTACGTTGAATGGAAGTCATATGCTATTCACTGGAGATGCTGATACAACTGAGGAGCAATCGATCTTAAATGAATTACAGCTGCCCACCTTAGCAATGCCGATCGATGTATTAAAAGTTGGACATCATGGCAGCAAAACTTCTACTTCAGCCGAGTGGCTTACCTATTGGAAGCCACAGCTATCTGTGATCTCAGCAGGTGTGAATAATCGCTATGGTCATCCCAAGCAGGAGGTACTGGATCGTCTAGCTGCTGTACACTCAACAATTGCACGCACAGATCAGCAAGGCGAGATTCAGATTCGTATTGATGCTTCAGGACATATGAGTGTGCGCTCTATGCTTGAGGGAAAGATGCCAGCTCAATAAATTTTTCGATTTACCTTATTTTATTGCACGTATTTTGTTTTGTTGTGTGCGTACTCAATTGCAATTTTACAAAATGTGTTTATAGCGATAAAAGTATGTTTACCGTAATAAACGTATCCCTATAGCAATACACGATATCGATAGTGTGTAAGATGAATACGGACATGGAAACCAGGTCATGAATATAGTTCAATATCGGATATGAATCGATAACAATATACAAAACAACCACATAACGCGTGCGTATAATAGAAGCAAGCGAGCCAGAAGATGACGGATACCGCGGATTTTGGTATCCTAAGTACAGCTATGAGTTGTTTTCGCATATGATCCGGCTCGATGTCGCCCGCAGAGTAGTCCAAAAGCATCCCGGATTCGTATGATTTCTACATAGGGTAAGTGTTTGTAAAGCTTTTTACTGCACTTTCCGAATTTAAGCAACAAAATGAAATTAATTTAACAAACACTGCAACAATCGGGACGTGTCTTGCGTCTAGAAGTTGTAAGGAGAGGGGGATCCTCCGTGGTGGAGCAGGGACTCATCAAGGCCGCCCAAGAGGGAGACCGAGATGCTCTAATCACCCTATTAAGAGAGATAGAACATCATGTGTACAAAACAGCTTACTACATTTTGAACAATGAACAAGATGCTCTGGATGCGGCTCAGGAAGCGTTAATTCGCATCTATACCAAAATTGGTTCCTACGAAGAAAAAGCTCAATTTAAGACCTGGGTGCAGCGGATCGTTACGAACATCTGTATTGATAAATTCCGTCGCAATAAACCGACGGTTTCGATTGAGGAGCACGAGATGGTGTTTGAAGGTCACGATGATGTGGAGCACGAGGTGATGCGGGCATATACCTCCAGTGATGTAAGGGAGGCTATTAACCAGCTACCTGAGCACCATCGCACCGTGATTGTACTGCGCTATATTCAGGATCTTTCCTACAATGAAATCGCGGACTGCCTGGATTTACCTTTAAACACAGTCAAATCGTATTTATTTCGCGCCCGCCAACAACTACAAAGTCTGCTAGCAGACTATGAGAAAGGAGGATTGATTGGATGAAACGTGAAGTAGCGGAAGAATGGATGAGCCGCTATTTGGACGGGGACTTGAATGGAGAAGATACCAAGGAGTTGTTCCGCTATATGGATGAGCACCCGGATGCAGCCGAAACTTTTCGCATCATGACCGCATTATCGCTGCGTCTGGAAAAGCTGCCGGATGTAAAGCCGAGATACAGCCTTGTCGATGCCATCTTGCCTCAGCTGGATGAGCTGGATGCTCAGCGCCGTACGGATAGTGCAGCTGAGATCGGCATCATGGAGCGGCAGAAGCCTGAGGTTGATGAAGTGGCTGAACGTCGCCGTCAGCGTGGTAACTGGCGTGATCGACTGCCTGTGCGCACGATCGGGGGGATCGTCGCAGCAGGTGTTGTGCTCGGTATTTCCATCGCCAGCTATGAGCCTAAGACGCTTACTGACGCAGGGCCGGAAGTTTCGCCTTATCGTTATAACGAGACAGGCAGCATCGGTCAAAAAGATAGCCCAACTACGAATCCTGAACAAAGTTCTTCACCTAAAGCTTCGGACCCTACCGGCAAGTCGCAGGATACCAAAAAAGACCCGTCCAATGCAACGGACGCAGAAAGTTCATCCAATGAGCCTTCTGACGGAAACAAATCGACAGATACTCCTAGCACTGATAGCACCAAATCGAATCAGCAGCAGGAGAACAGTACGAAGACGACTCCTCCGAAAAGTGAGTCGAACAGTAGTGATACTAAGCAGCAAGCACCAGCTTCGGGTAATCGTGGCGGTGTTCCATCAACGACGGATAGCGGCAAGTCTACTACAGACAAGGGAAATACAGCGGGTACTACTCCAGAGAAGCAGACAGATACAGGATCTTCTGCTGCCAACTCGGGTACGGATGGTTCAGACAAAGCACGCTCGTTGACTACACAGCAATCGGAATCCGGTACAAATAACCCTGAATCTACAGATTCAGGTATAGCAACTGGCTCTACCGATTCTGCGACACTGGCACCGCCAGAAGGTCAATCGAATCAGCTTGCACCGGAAACTACACCACCAGCTTCTGGAACAGGCACACCATCAACGGATTCACCATCCACTCCAGGCTCGACGGGTACGAATAGTACAGGCGCTGGCTCAGCAAGTGTGAACTCGGCGAAGACAGAGCAGGAATGGAAATCACCGTCTCAGGATTACACTGTAGTTCTGACAACGAACAACACGCTTCGTCTGGATAGTATTGCTGCCGATAACGTTAATGGTCGTAGTGTCGTATCTTCTATCCCGTTAAAGGGAACGTGGATCGCTGGCAAATGGTCTGACGACGGCAAGGAATTTACGTATCAAGTGAACGAAAATGGCATTAATAAAACGTACAAGATTACAGTGGGCAACTAAGCTTCGCAGTGCTTAGGTGTTCCAGGGAACCTGTAACGGTATGGAAACGAATGAACGTGTTTGAAGCCAGAGCAACAGAGCAGCACCAGTGACTGTGTGTTTCTGGCATCCGGTTCATCCAACAAAATACAGCGAATTGCTGAAGCAGAGGACTTTCTGAGTGAACTCACTTAGGAAGTCCTCTGCTGTTCGTTGCGCTACTGTTCGGCTTCTCTATTTTCCGTTACAATGAATATATTGAAGTCAGGAGGAACACGGTATGGATTTAAAAGCAGCCAGTAAGGAGATTCAAAATAACAATCCCGCGCCGATCTATGTATGCTATGGCGCAGAAAAATACAGAATTAATGAATTTGTCGACTTTGCGATTCAACATCTGATCGAACCGGAGCATCGCGACTTTGCCCTTGCGCGTTACGATTTGTCGGAGACGCCGCTGGAGACAGTGCTGGAAGATGCAGAAGAGATTCCGTTTATGGTGCCACGTAAGGTCATTATTATCCGCGATTCCTCTGTACTGGCAGCAGGTAAGGATAATGGGAAAATCGAGCATCGTACAGAAGCACTGCTACGTTATATGGAGGAACCGGTCGATTATTCCATTTTATTATTCTGGGTCAATGCGGAGAAGCTGGACGAGCGGAAGAAGGTTGTAAAGGCACTAAAAAATAAAGCCTGTCTACTTCCTTTCCAGCCGATGAATGCAGATGAGCTGTTAGCATGGCTGATTCGTCATGCCAAAAAGCAGGAATGTGAGTGCTCCAAATCGGCAGCAGAGGCGCTTGTACAGGCGGCAGGTACGACGCTGGGCATTTTATCCGCAGAGATGGATAAGCTCTGTCTGCATGCCGGACGTGGCGGTACAATCACAGAGCAGGATGTTGAAAAGCTCGTTGCACGCAGCACCGAACAAAATGTATTCATTCTGGTCGAACAGATTGCGGCAGTACGATTAGAAAAAGCCCTAACGATCTTTTACGATCTGCTCAAGCAGCGCGAGGAACCGATCAAAATTGCAGCGCTCATCGCCAGGCAATTCCGTATTATGCTACAGGTGAAGGAGCTGGCAGGTCAGAACTATTCCCAGCAGCAGATCGCTTCACAGCTAAGTCTGCATCCGTATGCAGTTAAAATTGCCGGCGAGCAAGCACGCCGATTCGAGGCAACAAAGCTACGCTCGATTCTTGCGCATCTGGCACGCTTGGATTACCAGATGAAGACGGGAGCCATCGATAAGGTGCTGGGCTTGGAAATGTTTTTGCTTCGTCTTGGAGCATAAGAGGCGTAAACAGATCGTGATATACTGCATAAATAAATAGATCTGTTAGACAATCATTCAAAGTTATATGTAGGCGGGATAGCTAGGTACGTAGACAGCATGGTTGATGATGTTATTTTATCAATAGATATCAAGAGATTCTGTATAAATAAAAATGCCTGTATCGTAGAGAATGCACGAGTAGGATCATCGTGGTGTTATCTACTTTGCAGGCTTTTTGCTTCGTCTTGCCAGCTTCATTGCTTTTAGGACATAAAATAATAAGGCTGTTCGTTAAAATGATGATGAAACATTACACGATAACACATGAATTACGCTTGACTGGAAAGTGCATCTAGTTTCTTAGCCAGACGGTAAAACAGCGAATACTCGAAATAGAGGGCGAGAAAAGGTAAGGAGTAGAAAATAAATGATTGAAATGCGACTGCGAGTGAAATGCTGTAACTGCTGCTTTAGCACCCTCAGTCTAGTATCAAACGATATATTCTATATGTATGCACAAATGTATATACACAAAATAAACCCCTCACCGGCAGAGCCGATCAGGGGTTTATGGAAAAAGCAGCATTACGCTTGGCTGGAAAGTGCATTCAGTTTCTTAGCCAGACGGGATTTTTTACGGGCTGCTGCGTTTTTGTGGATGTGACCTTTAGTTACAGCTTTATCCAGGCTTTTGGAAGCAGCAGCAACTGCTGTTTTAGCAGCATCAACATCGCTATTCACGAGTGCAGAATCAGCAGCTTTTACGCTAGTACGCAGAGCGGACTTTTGAGCTGCGTTCAGCGCACGACGCTTTTCGCTAGTTTTCACACGTTTTACCGCGGATTTAATGTTAGGCATTACATTCACCTCCTGTAAAGCATATACGAATCATCGTTAAGACTCACAACTCTAAATATATTATCATGTTATATTCACTTTTGCAATATAAATTGCTGTTCGTTTCTACTTAGAAGCTTCAAAGGCTTTAATTGCGCATCGTAGCGCAGATGGATATATAATTCGATTGCGCTTTATGTTGTATTTGCAACAAAATTGACATAAGATAATATTATTTATAGATTGCTATATTTACAATATTTCTAGATTTCTATATTTGTGATGATAGGTCAGTATTGTATAGCTCATGAATATGAAAGGAAGAATAGGATGAATCCAACAACTGGAACTGAATTGAAGCATGTGACTACGATCGAACAGCTTGAGCTTATAAAAGATATTCGAACGCGTGTGTTTGTTGACGAACAGGGAGTACCGCTGGAGGATGAATTTGATGCTCATGATCATCTGGATGCAGACTGTACCCATATTCTTGTTTATTATAACGGACAGCCTGCCGGTACAGGGCGCTGGCGTCTCGTAGATGGTACGGCGAAGCTGGAACGCATTTGCCTGTTACCTGAGTTTCGCCAATATGGACTAGGACGGATTCTGATTGGTGGACTGGAGCAGCTGGCAGTAGAGCAAGGGCTACGGCACTTTCAGCTACACGGGCAGACCCAGGCGGCACCATTTTATGAAAAGCTAGGCTATCGCATCTTTTCTGTTCCTTTTATGGAGGATGGAATTGAGCATGTGTGGATGATTCGTGAGGTGTAATTCGGCTTTTTAAGCAATAGCGAGCATGAACGACTATATTTCCTTCTTCTAATGGGATTGCTGGGTCAACGACCAACTGCTATAATGAATTGATTAATGGGAATGGTTAACCTTTCACACAGGACCGGACCATCAGCATTATATTTCAGGCTTATGTTGGGGGTAAGGCATGACTGATATTTCAGCAAGACAGAAGAAGATCCGCAATTTCTCGATTATTGCGCATATTGACCACGGGAAGTCTACACTGGCTGACCGCATTCTAGAGTACACAGGGGCGCTCACTTCACGTGAGATGCAGGAACAGGTACTCGATCAGATGGAGCTCGAACGTGAGCGCGGAATTACAATTAAACTACAGGCGGTTCGTTTGACATACAAAGCCGATGATGGTGAGGAGTATCTGCTCAATCTGATCGATACACCAGGACACGTCGACTTTACGTATGAAGTCTCTCGAAGTCTGGCAGCCTGCGAAGGTGCATTACTCGTTGTCGATGCGGCACAGGGTATTGAAGCACAGACACTGGCTAACGTGTATCTGGCACTGGATAACAATCTGGAGATTTTGCCAGTTATCAACAAAATCGACCTGCCAAGTGCTGATCCTGAACGGGTGAAGCAAGAGGTAGAGGATGTTATCGGTCTGGATGCAAGCGAAGCCGTGCTCGCATCTGCCAAAGCAGGGATTGGGATTAAGGAAATTCTGGAGCAGGTCGTACAAAAGGTACCTGCACCAACAGGTGATCCTTCCAATCCACTGAAAGCGCTGATCTTTGACTCGCATTATGATCCATACAAGGGTGTTATTATCTACTCCCGAATCGTGGACGGCAAGATCAAAGCAGGCTCCAAAATCAAAATGATGGCAACAGGTAAAGAATTCGAGGTTATCGAGGTCGGTGCCTTCATGCCGCGTATGACCATCGTGGATGAGCTGAATGTAGGCGATGTTGGTTTTATCGTTGCCGGTATCAAAACCGTTGGCGATACGCGTGTCGGTGATACCATCACAGATGCGAAAAGACCAACAGCTGAGCCACTGCCGGGTTATCGCAAAATTAACCCGATGGTGTATTGCGGTCTGTATCCGATCGAATCATCGGATTATATTGACCTGCGTGAAGCACTGGAAAAGCTACAGCTGAATGATGCTTCGCTCAGCTTTGAGCCAGAATCATCCAGTGCACTCGGATTTGGTTTCCGTTGTGGATTCCTCGGACTCCTCCATATGGACGTGATCCAGGAGCGGATTGAGCGTGAGTTCAATATCCCGCTGATCACAACGGCACCAAGCGTTATTTACCATGTTACACTGACCAATGGCGAGAAGGTTGTTATTGATAATCCTTCAAACTATCCTGAAGTTGGACGTATCGAGTATGTAGAGGAGCCATACGTGAAGGCTTCGATCATCGTACCGAACGACTATGTAGGAACAGTAATGGAGCTATGTCAGGGTAAACGTGGCGAGTTCATCAACATGGAGTATCTGGATACAACGCGTGTAACGATCACGTACCAGGTTCCATTGTCCGAGATCGTTTACGATTTCTTCGATCAACTCAAATCCAGCACCAAAGGATATGCTTCGTTTGACTATGAGCTATCCGGTTATCGTCGCTCGAATCTGGCGAAAATGGACATCTTGCTTAATGGTGAACAGGTGGATGCATTGTCCTTTATCGTTCACCGTGATCGTGCGTATCATCGCGGACGCATCATCTGTGAGAAGCTGCGCGAGCTGATTCCACGTCAAATGTTCGAAATTCCGATCCAGGCATCGGTAGGTACAAAGGTAGTTGCCCGTGAAACGGTTAAAGCGATGCGTAAAAACGTCCTTGCCAAGTGTTACGGCGGTGACATCTCCCGTAAGCGTAAGCTGCTGGAGAAGCAAAAAGAAGGTAAAAAGCGTATGAAGCAGGTTGGTAACGTTGAGGTGCCGCAGGAAGCATTTATGGCTGTACTGCGTATCGACGAATAGAGCGTTATAGCTTGATCCATGATGTTCTCATAACGGTTTGATCTGAGTCATCCAGTTGAATCTTTACAGGGTACAGGTTGTATCCGATAAAGATTCATTTGCTGGAAGTGACATCTGTTCGTGGTTCATTCGCGAGCAGAGAATTCATGAAGTTATACCTGATCCGTTGGACATGTGCTAGGGATCAGATGTTAAGATGGAGGGCGCAGGGGAAGGCTCGGATAAGAGCTTTCCCTTTTGTCCATTTATCGTTGGTATGTTGCAGAGGATAACGGTGTAGTAGGCGATTATGGGACTGGACGGTACACAACGATAAACGATAGAGGTTTTTATGGGAATGCTGGGCTACTTGCCGAAGAAATGAATGTAAGGAATCAAATGAATATAAGTAATCAAAGGATAGAACTGAAAGACGAGCGTAGAGTTGAGCACGAATAATCTCTGGCTATAAGCTGGATTCACAATAGACTGACGGGGAGGACACCGGTCATGAATCAACTGATAAATACAGACGCGCCCCGTGCAATATATGTACACATTCCGTTTTGCACGAACAAGTGCTTTTACTGTGACTTTAACTCTTACGTTCTAAAGGATCAGCCGGTAATGGACTATTTGCGGGCGTTAGATCGTGAGATGGAATATACGGTGGCACAGAAGCCACCGGGCGTAATTGATACCATCTTTGTAGGTGGAGGTACGCCTACTGTATTAAAAAATGAAGAAATGGAATATTTCCTGCAAAGCTTGCGTCGTCATTTCCCGAACTGGGCGGACGATATCGAGTTCACCATGGAGGCTAATCCGGGCACAACAGATGCAGATAAGCTGGCTATTATGAAGGCGGGCGGCGTCAACCGCGTGAGCTTCGGCGTACAAGCCTTTCAAAATGAGCTTCTCACAGGCATCGGACGTATCCATAATACCGACGATGTGTACCGTAGCCTTGAAAATGCACGTAAAGTAGGCTTGACCAATCTGTCGATCGACCTGATGTTTGGACTGCCTAATCAGACGCTGGATATGCTTTCTTATAGCGTAGACCGCGCGCTAGAGCTAGATCTGCCGCATTATTCGATCTATAGCTTAAAAGTAGAAGAGAACACCCTGTTCCATACCTTATTCCAGAAAAATCAGCTCCCTCTGCCAGACGAGGAAGTAGAGCTGGGCATGTACCTGCTGTTGATGGACAAAATGAAGGCAGCTGGCTACGAGCAATATGAGATTAGTAACTTTGCTAAGCCTGGCTTCGGTAGCCGTCACAATATGACGTACTGGCGCAATGAGGACTATTACGGTCTGGGCGCTGGTGCACACGGCTATGTAGACGGCAAACGCCACATCAACATCAAAGGCGTAAACCCATACAACGAAGCCGCAGCGAACGGCTTACCTCGACTCGACGCATCCGAGATCGATCGCGATGAAGCGATGGAAGACTTCATGATGGTCGGCTTACGTATGCTAGAGGGCGTGTCCAAATCACGCTTTGCGAAGCAATTTGACGGACAGCAACTGGATGACGTCTTCCACAAGCAAATCACGCGTTTATTACGTGATGACTTGCTGGAACCAACTGAAGCCGGTTACCGTCTAAGCGAAAAAGGTCTACTATTCGGTAACGATGTATTCGCCGAATTCGTAGGTAGTCTCGTACAGGAGCACGCTTGAGCAGATTGATGCAATGATGAGGGTAAGAGGCAAGAGAGCTGGGCGTACTGACTGATCGCATAAGTATAGCTAGCATCCAGCATTATGAAATAGATGCTACTGTACAATAGGATAGTTTATTGCTGAAGGTAAGACCATTTTACAAAAAATCACCAAAGTAATATGTACAAGCAATGATGTAAAGGCGTTGTTCCTTATATAGGAGCAACGCTTTTTTATATGTGGTCATATAAATTCTTACGATCTATGATGGTAATGCTATCAAAAAATGAAGGAAGACGCATTACTTCGTAAGGATGATATACATACGGCTCGATCACTTACTTGGTGCAATCACTTCAATTTTTATCAATGTATCATTATAGATAGCTAGGACTTCATCGGATACCATATTTCGAAATAAATGTACAAAGAATGATTAATAATCAACCATCAAATCTAACCTCAAAGCCATGTAGAGTTTGCATCACAATAAATAGTTACTATTGAACAATAAATTATATTATGCCTTAGCAATCTGAAAGCGATGCGGAAGATGCGGAATTACAATTCTTCTTTCAATCTACCGATAAAAGAAATTGTCGAGACTTCATAAATAAATTTAAGATATTCGTTAGCTTATTCAATTAAACGAATCATCTAAAGAATATCTTAGAACTCATAAACGAGCTTATAAGCTATAAAAATATACAAAGCTCCTAAAGATGAAGCTTTAAATGTATTTATTTTAAATACGAATGATGCAACAAGCACAGAACGAAGGCAAGGAAATAAGGGAAAAGGACGATTTATAATGTTAGTGGTCTCCTAACACGCGGTGCAATGAAGAATGATTTTTGCGAAGCAAAATATCTTACTGCTTCAGAGGAGCGGAAATCTTCATGCATTCCCCAGTCCACCCTAAGATTACAATCTACGCATACCATTAACAAATTGCTCGCTGTATAAAATACACTCTAATCTGCATGAAATAGCCACTTCACACCTGCAAATCAACTGAAAAAACACTTCCGAAAAGAATATAAAAAAACTATATTTTCCCCATATACCGCGCGGTTCCAGCTGTAAAAAATTCAAACAAAAATTTAACGTATTTTTTTCCGAAAACCCTATTGAATTTTCATTTGCCTTGTTGTATATTTATACGTATTCATTTAACAATGATATGACATTGTCGGTTATTCAATTCATCTGGAGTTTACAAAATTAACATTGCACAAATAAACGAAGAGGTAGACGGAGCCCTGAACATACCCTAGGACTGATCCGCAACGCCGCAACGAGGAGGCACGTATTCATGTATGCTGTAGTCACTTGCAGAGCAGCTGTACCCGAAGATGTAGAAGCATTGTATCAATTAATCGCAGGTTATGCTGAGCGAGGTATCATGTTGCCGCGTTCCCGTGAGGCGCTGCATCGGCAGCTAGAGCATTTTGTTGTGGCAGAGATTGATGGTGAGCTGGTAGGCTGTGGCTCGCTATGCAAGCTTGGAGAAGAACTGGTCGAGATTCGCTCGCTGGGTATTTCTGAAGGTCATAAAGGGCAGGGAATTGGCTCTAAGCTCGTCGATACATTAATCGAGCATGCAGCGAAGCGCAAATTGCGTAAAGTGATGGCGCTGACGTACGAAGTATCCTTTTTCAAAAAGAACGGCTTTGAAGTGGTTGAGACAAGCATTTTCCCTGAGAAGGTATGGGCGGATTGCCGTCATTGTCCAAAGCAGGATCGTTGCGATGAGATCGCTGTGTTGAAGGTACTGGATATTTAAGTCTGAAATGAATCCGTTAGCGTTGATCATGCAGAATAAAGGGAATCAGCTGGCAATAGCATCTGCCTGTATAGGTGGATAGGCTGTAAAGCTACTGAATGTACACGAATCCTCTTTTCTATGTGGTCATCTATATATGAGAATAAAGTCGATTGCCTGCTATAAAAGGGGCAATCGACTTTTTGTATGACGGGACAGAGATCAAGCAGTGTTTCGCAGGGATCAAGCAGGGATTAAAAAGTGTATCAAAAACAGCATCAACCACATAATATATAATATCCACACTTGCAAAATAAAATCTAAACCCTATAATATGGTTAGATAATCTAATCATATATACAAAGGATGAGTTCTAATGGTTCGCAAGCATATTAACTATGGCACGACATCTGATCCATCGCTGCCGCGACTTGGAAGTGAACCGTATAATGAGCTATGCCAGCAAACTGCCGCAACGCACACGTCGGTTGCAGCTGCTCAGCTTGGTCTATTGATGTTATGGAATAGCGATCATGTATTAGATGTGATGGATGATGCGCTCGCGCCATACGACATTAGTGAGAGCAAGCTGGATGTGTTGTTGCTGATTCGATTGCATGAAGGTCAGCGCGATGTGACTGCATCGGAGCTTGCCCAGCGATTGGGGATACGCAAGGCGTCGGCGACTATTTTGTTAAATGGACTGGAGAAGAAGGGCTGGATTTACCGTCAGCCAAGTCAGCACGATGGACGCAAAAGCTATATTCATTTAACCACAGCCGGCAAGCAGCTACTGGATAATGTGTTACCTGAGTTCTGGCAAGCGTGCGCTTCATTAGTCGACGGATTGGATGAACAGGAACGCCAACTGCTGCATAAGCTGATGCTCAAATTCAAAAAACAGATCGAAAATCGGTTAGGCTCAGGTCGATGAGTAGCCGATTTTCGAATCGTCTTTCTATGGAAACGATATTTTTTTGTGTAAATGATTAGATTATCTAACTAAATTGAAGAGGAGAATGGATATGTCGATAGTTCGTGATGGGGTTATTCTCAATGAAACGCAGTACAGATGGAGAACATGGCTGCTCGCCTGGAGCGGTCTGATTGTGATGTGCAGCTTGTATATGACAATTCCACTGAGTACGTTATTTGCATCGCAGTTCCACGTGTCTGCTTCTATGGCTGCTCTGAGTAGTAGTGTATTTTCAATTTGCTTTGCCTGTGGTTGTCTCCTGTACGGAGCGATTGCTGATAAATACGGTCGTAAACGCGTGATGCTGGTCGGTATGCTAGGTCTGGCTTTATCTACGCTTGCGGCAAGCCTGGTGCAGCAGTTTCCGCTATTCATTGTATTACGAGCGCTGCAAGGCTTAACCGCGTCTACGTTTTCTCCAGTTGTTCTTGCCTACATTGTAGCGATGTTCCCTTCGCAGCGTCGCGTGACAGCGATTGGTTTTGTCAGTACCGGATTTTTGCTGGCAGGTATTGTAGGTCAGGTCGTTGCTGGATATATCGGTACACATGATGATTGGCATCATTTATTTTTGCTGTTTGGCTGTCTGTATATCGTAACTGCCCTATTGCTCTGGAGCTTTTTGCCGGGCGATACGGCTGGACAGCCAGAGCTGAATCTGTATGTGTATATGAAGCAAATCAAGCATGTTATTTTGCAAAAAAATGTAGTGCTGAGCTATGTGGTCGCGTTTGTACTGCTAAATTCTTTTATCGTGATGTATGCCGTATTGAATCATCAGCTGCAAAGTGCTGCTTACGGGCTAGATGAGCAGTCGATATTGTGGATTCGAATTGCCGGTATCGCTGGTATGATCTGTGCACCGCTGGCTGGAATCCTTTCGCAGAAAAGAAGCTCACGCTTTACAGTGCTGCTCGGATTGACGGTAAGCCTGCTCAGTCTTGTAGTGATGGCAGTTTCGGTAGCCTTGCCGCTTCTCGTACTGTTCAGTATATGCGCTGTGGCGGGTATCGCGATTAGTGTACCTGCACTCGTATCAATCGTAGGACAGCTAGGGTCACAGCAGCGCGGTATTGCTGTCTCATTGTATACATTTGTGCTATTTGTTGGGACGGCATTTGCTCCATTTTTGTCGATGCAATTCATCTCGCTGCACAGTCATATGCTGGCATTGGGTGGCAATGCATTACTGCTATTGCCTGCGCTGCTGGCGACGCTTGGTATGCGTCTGCCGAAGCAGGGATAAATACAGTCTATGACAACTATGTGAGCAGGTAGATGAATTTCAAATCGAACACGGTAAAAATACCAAACCGACTTGACAATAAAGACGTCGATTTGGTATTTTTGTATTAACCGTTAGCACTCAACTCGAACGAGTGCTAACGAAAAAGAGGTTGTGTTTTATTTTAAATGCTACTGCCGTATACAGACCGAGCATTTATCGGACAGACGATCCGCAATAGAAGGCTGTAGGATCGTTGTTTGCAAGGCACTCAAAGGGAGGGAGCCTCATGTTAACCGAGCGTCAACAAATGATTCTGAATGCAATCGTGGATGATTATATTCGTTCGGCAGAGCCTGTCGGATCCCGTAGCATCTCCAAGCGTGGCGATGTCAACTATAGCCCGGCAACGATTCGAAATGAGATGGCTGATCTGGAGGAGCTAGGGTTTCTGGAGCAACCACACACATCCGCTGGGCGTATTCCTTCTACCAAAGGGTATCGTTATTATGTTGATCATCTTTCTCCGGTGCAATCGGTGAATCCTGCTGAGGTGAAGGAACTGAAACGCTTTTTCACCGAGCAGCTGAGCGCTGCCGAGCAGATGATGCAGCATGCCGCTATGGTATTATCCCATGTGACGAATTATACGTCGATTTTGCTAGGCCCCGAGGTGTTCCATACCTCGCTACGCCATTTTCAGCTACTGCCGCTGGAGGATCAGAGCGCGATTGCAATTATGGTCACAAGCACAGGTCAGGTGGAAAATCGCAAAATCCGTATTCCGGATCATGTGTCTGCTTCCGAACTGGAGCAGACGGTTAATCTGCTGAATAGCCGATTGATTGGAGTACCGTTATACAAACTCAAAACACGTATTTTCTCTGAAATTAGTGAAGAAATGCAGCGTCATCTTGAGCATTATGAAGAGATGATGGCTGCGTTAGATGGCGCATTCGGTCAGGAGCAGGAACAGAAGATTTTCCTGAGCGGTGCGACCAATATGTTGATTCAGCCAGAATTCCGGGATATGGATAAGGTGAAAAGTATTCTTGACCTGCTGGAGGAGACGCCAACGCTGACCCGGTTAATGACGGAGGCAGCAGCTCCACAGGGAATACAGGTGCGGATCGGTGCAGAGAATGCGCATGAAGCATTTGAAAATTGCAGTTTGATCACTGCCACCTATGAGCTGGATGGCGAATCACTCGGTACTATTGGTATACTAGGACCGACGCGAATGGAATATGCACGTGTGATGGGTATCCTGAATATGCTATCGCATGATATGACTCGTATTCTGAAGCAATGGTATCGTTAATTCATTGTTCTCTCTAAAATGTAGCCCTATTCGCTGATTGGATCGACCCGTAGTTGCGGTAATGATTATTTTGACAGCGTCCCACTGTGCTTTATAGCCATCCAGTAAACGGGGAGGGAAGAGCACAGTGGTGGACGTGACGATGCATCTATTTTAAGGAGGTGAACAATCTTGAATAAAGAGCAATCCTTTCAAGAAAACAATAACGCCGAGGAGCAGATTCCGGTGCAAGAAACTGAAGCTGCAGAAGCGGTAGCCAATAACGAGCAGACAGAAGCTGGTGGCGAGACAGCCGAGCCAACGATGGAGCAAGTCGTTAGCAAGGACGAGTTGGATCGCGCTCAGGCACATGCCGAGGAGCAAACCCAGCGCCTTTTGCGTGCGCAGGCGGACTTTGATAACTTCCGTCGCCGTACACAGAAGGAAAAAGAAGATCTGGCGAAATATGCATCCGCGCAGCTCATCACCGAGCTGATCCCGGTTATCGATAATTTTGAACGTGCGATGGCGACCAAGCCGGAGCATCCAGAGCTGGAGTCCTTTTCCAAAGGCGTGGATATGATCTTCCGTCAGCTGTCTGATGTGCTGAAAAATGCAGGTCTGACAACGATGGAAACGGTAGGTCAGCCGTTCAACCCAGAATTCCATCAAGCCGTTATGCAGGTGGAATCGGAGGAGTACGAAGAGGGTATTATTGTGGAAGAGCTGCAAAAGGGCTATGTGCTGAAAGACAAAGTACTGCGTCCAGCTATGGTTAAAGTTAGCGGCTAGTCTGCGCTAAATGATCCACAATAGCAATCATGTAGCAAGTGAATGACGACTATAAATGATTAATAACTTTACATTATGAGGAGGATATTTAAGGATGAGCAGAGTAATTGGTATCGACTTAGGTACAACGAATTCATGTGTAGCAGTAATGGAGGGCGGCGAGGCTGTCGTTATCCCTAACCCGGAAGGCGCTCGTACAACCCCTTCGGTTGTAGGCTTCAAAAAAGACGGCGAGCGTATCGTTGGTGAAACAGCGAAGCGTCAATCGATCACGAACCCGGATCGTACAATCAGCTCGATCAAGCGTCACATCGGTACAGACTACAAAGTACAAATCGACGATAAAAACTACAGCCCACAGGAAATCTCCGCGATGATCCTGCAAAAGCTGAAATCCGATGCAGAAGCTTACCTCGGTCAAACAGTAACACAGGCCGTTATTACGGTTCCTGCTTACTTCAACGACAGTCAGCGTCAAGCAACGAAAGATGCTGGTAAAATCGCAGGTCTGGAAGTACTGCGTATTGTCAACGAGCCAACAGCAGCAGCACTGGCATACGGTCTGGAGAAATCCGAAGATCAAACGATCCTCGTATATGACCTGGGTGGCGGTACATTTGACGTATCGATCCTTGAGCTGGGCGATGGCTTCTTCGAAGTTAAAGCAACTAGCGGTGACAACCACCTCGGTGGTGACGACTTTGACCAGGTGATCATCGATTACCTCGTAAGTGAATTCAAAAAAGATCAGGGCGTAGACCTGAGCAAAGATAAAGCAGCTGTACAACGTCTAAAAGACGCAGCTGAAAAAGCGAAAAAAGAACTGTCCGGCGTGATGACAACAACAATCTCCCTGCCGTTCATCACTGTTGTTGACGGCGTACCTCAGCACCTTGAGGTCAATCTGACTCGTGCGAAGTTCGAAGAGCTGTCCGCTGATCTGGTAGAGCGTACACTGGCGCCGACTCGTCGTGCTATTCAAGACTCCGGTCTGAGTGCAAGCGAGATCGACAAAATCGTTCTGGTTGGTGGTTCCACTCGTATTCCAGCGGTACAGGAAGCGATCAAAAAGCTGACTGGTAAAGAGCCTCACAAAGGCGTTAACCCGGACGAAGTTGTAGCACTGGGCGCTGCGGTTCAAGCGGGCGTACTGACGGGTGATGTTAAAGACGTGGTTCTGCTCGACGTAACTCCACTGTCCCTCGGTATCGAGACAGCAGGTGGCGTATTCACAAAAATGATCGAGCGCAACACAACAATCCCTACAAGCAAATCCCAGGTGTTCTCCACTTATGCGGATAACCAGCCTAGCGTAGAAATTCACGTCCTGCAAGGTGAGCGTGAAATGGCTGCTGGCAACAAAACACTGGGTCGCTTCATGCTGGGCGATATCCCTGCTGCACCACGTGGCGTACCACAAATCGAAGTTACTTTCGACATCGATGCGAACGGTATCGTTAATGTATCCGCAACAGATAAAGGTACAGGTAAGAGCCAGAAGATCACGATCACTTCCTCGAGCGGTCTGAGCGATGAAGAAGTAGAACGCATGATGAAGGACGCTGAGCTGCACGCAGAGGAAGACCGTAAGCGTAAAGAAACGGTTGAAGTGAAAAACAGTGCGGATCAACTGATCTATCAAGTGGAAAAAACGATCAAGGATCTGGGCGAAAAAGCAGATGCAGGCGAAGTCGAAAAAGCAAATGCTGCAAAAGACAAGCTGAAAGCTACACTGGAAGGCGAAGATGTAGAAGCGATCAAAGCAGCTACAGAAGAGCTGAACACCGTAGCACAGGCGCTGGCAGTGAAGCTGTATGAGCAATCCGCAGCAGAAGGTCAGGCAGCAGGTGGCGCAGAGCAAGGCGCTCCGAAAAACGACAACGTTGTAGACGCTGAATACGAAGTAGTCGACGAAGACAAAAAAGACTAATCCATCATTGGATGATGTAAACTTTTAGAACTGGGAAGGTCAAAGCCGGGGCATCCCGTGCTTTGACTTTCATTTTTTATGTCCACATGGTATAACGGCATAGTGGGTCATACGATCGGAGCTAGATATGCTCATGCTGCATAGTGTCGCAGGGCATACAGGCATCGTTGAAGCACGGAACCAAAAAATGAAGCATGCTGACGCAATGACAGAAGTTTAGTACAGTCGTCAGCGCGAATGAGCGAGTGGAGGTGGACCAATGGCAGATAAACGCGACTATTATGAGGTGCTTGGCTTAGGCAAAGATGCCTCTGAGGATGAGATTAAAAAGGCGTACCGCAAGCTGGCACGCCAGTATCACCCGGACGTGAACAAGGCAGACGATGCGGAAGCCAAGTTTAAAGAAGTGAAGGAAGCGTATGATGTACTCAGCGATTCGTCCAAACGCGCCCAGTATGATCAGTATGGACATATTGATCCGAATCAAGGCGGCTTCGGCGGCGGTGGATTCTCGGGTGGTGGCTTTGGTGATATTTTCGATATGTTCTTTGGCGGTAACGGCAGACAACGTAATCCGAATGCACCGCAGCGCGGTAATGATCTACAGTACACGATGACGCTGGAGTTCAAGGAAGCGGTCTTCGGTAAAGAAACAGATATCACGATTAACCGTACGGAAAATTGTGATGTGTGTAACGGTAGCGGTGCTAAACCAGGCACACAGCCGAAAACATGTACAGTTTGTCACGGTTCAGGTCAGGAAGAAGTGGTGCAAAATACACCATTTGGCCGTATGGTGAATCGTCGCAGCTGTTCCAACTGTGGTGGTACAGGTACGATCATTGAGGAAAAATGCGGCAACTGTAGCGGCTCAGGTCGCGTGAAAAAGCAACGCAAAATCCATATCCGTATTCCAGCAGGTGTGGACGATGGTTCGCAAATGCGCGTAAACGGCGAAGGTGAAGGTGGTATGCGCGGAGGCCCTCCAGGCGATCTGTACATCGTATTCCGTGTGAAGGATCATGATTTCTTCCAGCGTGAGGACGATGATATTTACTGTGAGATTCCGCTTACGTTTACTCAGGCAGCGCTTGGTGATGAGATCGAAGTGCCAACCCTGACGGAAAAGGTGAAAATTAAAGTTCCGGCAGGTACGCAAACCGGTACGTATTTCCGCCTGAAAGGAAAAGGGGTTCCGCGTCTGCGTGGTACAGGTCAGGGCGACCAGCATATCAAGGTCGTTGTCGTGACTCCAAGCAATCTGACGGACGATCAGAAAGATCTGCTGCGTCAATTCGGTTCATTAAGCGGCGAGCATACGCATGAGAATGAGCAATCGTTCTTTGACCGTGTAAAGCGCGCATTTCGCGGAGATTAATTGACTTGCGGTAGTGGATGGCGAATGTAGAAACCATTCATTTCACATAAAGACTGGAGCAGCCCGGTTCTGGCATAGAGCCGGGCTTTGCTCTGTGATGGGAAACGATCAATAGAAACGTAAACTGAGGGCTATTATGCTTCGTAGACTCATGATCTTATGGCAGGAGTATATCGATAGATGAATGAAGGCGTTAGCTACGCATTCGTACGTTAGCGATAGAAGGCTTTGAACTGTGATACGTATGTGTAGTACAATGAAGCGTAATGCAAACCGGGCGGATCGATGATCGCCCGACAATGATCAGGGGGAATGTAATCATGTTATGGCATGAATTAACGATACATACAACCGAGCAGGCGGTGGAGATGATCTCCAATTTCCTGCATGAAGCAGGTGCAGGTGGTGTAACGATTGAAGAATCGGGCACACTGAATAAAGAGCGCGACACGTCCTATGGACAATGGTATGAGCTGCCACTGAACGATATTCCAGAAGGCGAAGCGGTCATTCAGGGCTATTTTGCTGAGGAAACAAATATGACGGCACTATCGGAAGAGGTGGCAGGTCGTATCGCTCAGCTCAAGGAATTTGGCATAGATGCAGGTGCAGCTGAGATGTCGGTTCGCACAGTGGATGAGGAAGATTGGGCAGATGCATGGAAAAAGTATTTCAAGCCACTGCGTGTATCCAAACGTCTGACAATCAAGCCAACCTGGGAGGACTACACACCGGAGAGCGAGCAGGAGCAGATTATCGAGCTTGATCCGGGGATGGCATTCGGTACAGGTACGCATCCAACGACCTCGCTCTGCCTGCGTACACTGGAAACGGTCATTCATGGCGGCGAGGAAGTGATCGACGTGGGGACAGGCTCTGGTATTCTGGCAATCGGTGCGATCAAGCTGGGTGCGAAAAGCGTACTGGCACTTGACCTTGATCCAGTGGCGGTATCCAGCGCACGCGAAAATACCAAGCTCAACGGCTTGAGTGAACTGATCCATGTGCATGAAAGTGATCTGCTGTCGGTATTGAAGGCAGATGGTCAGGAAGCTTCCAATGAACTGAATGTAACGCTGCCAGTGCAGGTAGTCGTAGCGAATATTCTGGCAGAGATTATTCTGCTGTTTATCGACGATGTATACAATGCACTTCGTCCAGGCGGCGTGTATATCGCTTCCGGTATTTATAAAAACAAAGAGGATGCAGTACGTGAGGCACTGGAGGCTGCTGGCTTCGAGATCGAGGGTGCGCATCGCGATGAAGACTGGATCGCTTTCGTGGCGAGAAAGAGGTAAGTATGGATTTTTTGAATCAGGTTTTATTCGTTCGACTTGATGTATTGCCATTTTATGTGCTGGCGCTTGTGATTGGCTTTACCGTGCATGAGTTCTCCCATGCTTATTTTGCCAATAAGTTCGGTGATCCTACAGCTAAAATGCTCGGTCGAGTCACGCTGAATCCAGCGGCACATATCGATATTCTCGGTATGATTCTGCTGCTTATTGCTGGCTTTGGTTGGGCACGTCCTGTACCGGTGAACCGCGCTAACTTTGATCGTCCGCGTCTGATGAGTATGGTTGTATCTGCGGCAGGTCCGGTTAGCAATCTGTTGATCGCGCTCGTCACAGCGGTAATCTACTATGCGCTCAATTACTTTGGCGTGATTGGCTCCTTTGCGAACAATCGGATCGATATCGCCATTTATACGTTTGTGCAGTATATGATTCTGATGAACTGCTTCCTGTTCATTTTCAACCTGATTCCGTTGCCACCGCTGGATGGTTACCGAATTGTGAGTGAGCTGCTGCCACCGCGTATTAGCGCGAAGCTGCATGGGTTTGAGCAGTGGGCATTTCTGTTATTCTTGCTAATCGTATTCCTGCCGCCACTGAAAATGTACACGATTCAGCCATTATATGAGCTGGCAGGCACGTTATCCGGCAGCTTCTATAGTCTCGGCAATCTGCTATTTGGCGGCTGATTCATCGCACAGCAGAGAACGATATTATTGTATTATCCCAAAAAATACCAAACAATCTTGATTGTTGGTTCAAAGCCGATATTTGCAGTCATGCTGAATATCGGCTTTATTCGTTCTTCATGAAGTTCATGAAGCGCTGACGCACCGTTGTAGTTGAGCGATTTCTTTTATAATGTAAACGCTTTAAAATTAAAAAGGGCAAATATGAACAATTATTGAACTTTTCGTACGATAAACGTTATAAGAAAATGGATAAAAACGTCGGATATCAGGGTAATGAGGAAAGAGAACAAAGGCTTCTCCATGAAGATTAAGTGAAGTCGGCCGCATCGCTTGACAGCAACTATCGTCTAGTATGATAATGGTTCTCAGATTATAATTATTCTAATTACACGTTAGAGTAATTAAAAAATCATTGGATATAGGGAGGAATTTTATTATGTCTCTGATCGGTAAAAAGGTAGAAGCGTTTAACGCAAAAGCATTTCACAACGGTGAATTCATCGATGTATCTGAACAAAACTTCCAAGGTAAATGGAGCGTAGTATGCTTCTATCCAGCGGATTTCACATTCGTATGCCCAACTGAGCTGGGTGACCTGCAAGATCAATACGCTACACTGAAAAGCCTGGGTGCTGAAGTATACTCCGTATCGACAGACACTCACTTCACGCATAAAGCATGGCATGATCATTCCGACGTGATCGGTAAAATCGAATACACAATGATCGGCGATCCATCCCAACGTATCTCTCGTCTGTTTGAAGTTCTGGACGAAGAAGAAGGTCTGGCACAACGCGGTACATTCATCATCGATCCAGACGGTATCGTACAAACGGTTGAAATCAACGCTGACGGTATTGGTCGCGACGCAAGCACACTGGTTGACAAAATCAAAGCTGCTCAATACGTTCGCAACAATCCAGGCGAGGTTTGCCCTGCAAAATGGAAAGAAGGCGCTGAAACATTGAAACCAAGCCTTGATCTGGTTGGTAAAATCTAAACGATTCGTTACGATAAATTTAAGCTAAACGTCACTCACGTTTACGTGTAAGGAGTATGAACAATGGCATTAGATGCAGAAATGAAAGTCCAATTGTCGCAATACCTGCAATTGCTGGAGAGCGACATCGTTCTGAAGGTTAGCGCTGGCGATGACAAAGCATCTCAGGAAACGCTGGAACTGCTGGATGAGCTGGCTGCCATTTCCTCGCGCATCACGGTCGAAAAAGCAACCCTCGAACGCACACCAAGCTTTAGCGTAAATCGTGGACAGGAGGACACCGGTGTTGTATTTGCCGGTGTTCCACTTGGACACGAGTTCACTTCGCTTATCATGGCGCTGCTACAGGTAAGCGGCCGTGCGCCTAAGGTAGATGACAGTCTGATCGCTCAAGCCAAAGCGGTTCAAGGTCAATACAATTTTGAATCGTATGTTAGCCTGACCTGCCACAACTGTCCAGATGTGGTACAGGCGCTGAACATTCTGAGTGTACTGAATCCGAACATCCGTCATACGATGATCGAAGGCGGCGCATTCAAGCATGAGATCGATAGCAAAAACATCATGGCCGTGCCTACGGTGTTCCTGAACGGTGAGCCGTTCGGTAATGGTCGTATGTCCCTGCAAGATATTCTGAGCAAGCTGGGTGCAGGTCCGAATGCGGATGAACTCGCTAGCAAGGAAGCGTATGATGTGCTTGTCGTTGGTGGCGGCCCTTCCGGTGCCAGCGCAGCGATCTATGCCGCTCGTAAAGGTATCCGTACAGGTCTTGTAGCTGAACGCTTCGGCGGACAGATTATGGATACTGTTGGTATCGAGAACTTTGTCAGCGTGAAATATACAGAGGGTCCTAAGCTTGCAGCTAGCCTCGAAGAGCATGTGAAGGAATATGGCGTAGACATTATGCCATCCCAACGTGCGAAGCGTCTGGCTAAAAACGATCTCGTTGAAGTCGAGCTGGAAAATGGCGCAGTACTGAAAAGTAAAACCGTTATCCTGTCGACGGGTGCACGCTGGCGTAATATCGGCGTACCAGGTGAAGAGGAGTTCAAAAACAAAGGTGTTGCCTACTGCCCACACTGTGATGGCCCTCTCTTTGAAGGCAAGCGTGTAGCGGTAATCGGTGGTGGTAACTCTGGTGTTGAGGCTGCCATTGACCTTGCTGGTATCGTGAAGCATGTGACGGTGATTGAGTTCGGTAGCGAGCTGAAAGCCGATTCCGTATTGCAAGAGCGTCTGTACGGCCTGCCTAACGTAACAGTTGTCAAAAATGCACAAACAAAAGAAATCACAGGTACGGATACCGTCAACGGTATTACGTATGTAGATCGTGATTCGCTGGAAGTGCATCATGTAGAGCTGGAAGGTGTATTCGTTCAGATCGGTCTGGTGCCTAACACCGATTGGCTGAAAGACTCGCTCGATCTGACTCGCATGGGTGAGATTGTTACAGACAAGCATGGTGCAACGAGCCTGCCAGGCGTATTCGCCGCTGGCGACTGCACAGACAGTGCATACAAGCAAATCATCATTTCGATGGGTTCCGGAGCAACAGCTGCACTGGGCGCATTTGATTATATGATTCGCAACTGATTGAGTGTAAAGTGATACTTGAATGCAAGCCCTTTTTCAACTGATCTATAGTCAGATTGAGGAAGGGCTTGTTTTAGTTAATGGGTTTTGATTATGATATAATGTTAAAAGGTTTGAGTAATGCTATGCGCGTAAGAGGTGGATTTCTTGGCATGGATATTGGAACATAAAGATGGAACCATATTAAAGGCAGAATTTTTCCCTTTAACTAGGAATGATATTCCCAAAATATCAAGTTCGATAGGCTGGGAGCGAAATTTCAGTTGGAAGCAGTATTTATCTGCTGGTTCGCCTTATAAAGCATTTAAGTTACAAGATGAATCCGGTACAATTCATGGTTGTATTGCCTATGTAAAAGATTATAAAAATTTGTTTGTAGAAGTGGCATTGGTTGAAAAGTCGCCTATGCACCGAGTGAAAGATGATTATGTGAATATAGGTAAAGTACTATTTGCTCATGCATACAAAGAAAGTTTTGAATCCGATTTTGACGGTTATGTTGTATTGACGCCTAAGAGTAAGCTTATTACATATTATGAAGAAGTTTATCGCGCTACATTTATTGGGAAAATCAATAATTATCCGAGATACTTGCTTGACCCAGCTATAGGGAAGTCTTTAATTATGTTATACTTCAGATAAAGGATGTGATGCTTATGTCGTACCAATCTAAGGCTAAACGTGCAATGGATTTGGTAAAACGTAAACGGAGCACTACATTGCAAACCAATCAATATATACCTGCTCGTTCTTCCCAAATCGATCGAGAATTTTTAACTATTCATGCGCCTTTGTCCAAGACTGGCGCTGAAGAAGTCGGTGCGTATATTCAAAAGTTACGAGAACAAAAGAAAAAAACAATGGTTTGACCAGAAGTTGATCGTGAAGCTCGTTTACGTTAAAAGCATTGTCCCTATGGCGACAATGCTTTATTTTTACATTAGCAGCGAAAGCTTGTCAGGTTCGTTTTATATATTGTCAAACGATCATGTAACATGTACATACAATGCGCTTATCCCTGTACAAATTGCGCCAAAACTCTAGCCCTCGCTGGCTAAAAGTTGTATGATAGGATTTCAGGGTTCATGTTCCAACGGGTAATCAGTAGCGTTATTTTTAGGAAGTCCGGCTGGTTCACACGGTCGGGCTATTTGAATGCGACGCGTAGGTCTGGTAGCCTTGGAGTAGAAATAGATGCAGGAATAGCGTGTTGATCCTATGCATAGAAAGTGGATGAGTGATGCAGCGATATTTTGTACCGGCAGCGCAGTTTAGTGAGCATAGCGTAACGATCACTGGTGAAGATGCCCGGCATATTATAAAGGTAATGCGTTCGGAGGAAGGTGACGAGCTGATCGCCTGTGACGGAGAACAGCTTGATGTACTTGCTGCGATTGAAAGTATGACAGACGGGGTTGTAACAGCACGGATCGTAGAGCGACTGGAGCAATTGTCCGAAGCGAAGGTGCATGTGACGATCGCGCAAAGCTTACCGAAGGGCGATAAGATGGAGACGGTCATTCAGAAATGCACCGAGCTGGGCGCAGCTGCTTTTGTTCCCTTTTTATCGGCACGTACGGTTGTGCAGTATGATTCGCGTAAAGAAGAGAAGCGCTTGCAGCGTTGGAGCAAGATCGCCAAGGAAGCGGCAGAGCAAAGTCATCGGAGCCGTATTCCGGTGATCCAGCATCCGCTGAGCTGGAAGCAGTTGCTTGCTTCGCTTGAAGCGTACGATCTCATCTGTTTTTGTTACGAAAAGGAAGATGGAAGTCAGCTTCGCGATGTGGTGCAGCCGTTTGCGGCTAGTCTGGCTCAGCGCCAGCAGAGCGAGCAGCCTGCACGCGTACTTATTGTAGTCGGACCGGAAGGCGGCTTTACCGAGCAAGAAGTGGAGACAGCAGAGCAGCATGGTGCTGTATCGACCGGGCTGGGACGACGTATTTTGCGTACGGAAACCGCCGCGATGACAGCACTTGCTTGTATCCTGTATGAAACCGGAGAAATGGGAGGAATTTGAATTATGCCATCTGTAGCATTTTATACTCTGGGCTGCAAAGTAAACTTTTACGATACAGAGGCCATGTGGCAGCTGTTTAAAAATGAAGGCTATGAGCAGGTTGATTTTGAAGAAAAAACAGCTGATGTGTACGTGATCAACACCTGTACGGTGACGAACACAGGCGACAAAAAGAGCCGTCAGATTATCCGCCGTGCGGTACGCCGTAATCCGGATGCAATCATCGCGGTAACGGGCTGCTATGCACAGACATCGCCAGCTGAGATTCTGGATATCGAGGGCGTTGATCTGGTTGTAGGTACACAGGATCGTGAGAAGCTAATGGAGCATATCCATACGCTGCAATCCGAGCGTCAGCCGATCAATGCGGTGCGTAATATTATGAAAACACGTGAGTTTGAGGAGCTGGATGTACCGGACTTTGCGAATCATACACGTGCCTTTTTGAAAATTCAGGAGGGCTGCAACAACTTCTGCACCTTCTGCATCATTCCGTGGTCACGGGGTCTGTCCCGTAGCCGTGCAGCAAGCAGTGTTATTGCCCAGGCGCATCAGCTCGTAGCTGCTGGATACAAGGAGATCGTACTCACAGGTATTCATACCGGTGGCTATGGCGATGACTTGGAGGATTATGATCTGGCTGACCTGCTGTGGGATCTGGACAAGGTTGAAGGTCTAGAGCGTATCCGTATCAGCTCTATCGAAGCAAGTCAGATTACAGACAAAGTGCTGGATGTACTGAACCGTTCGTCCAAAATGTGCCGTCACTTCCACATCCCGCTGCAAGCTGGTGATGATACTGTGCTCAAGCGTATGCGCCGTAAATATACCGTTGCGGAATACGCGGAAAAGATTCGTCGTATCCGTCAATCGATGCCAGACGTTGCCATTACCACAGACGTAATCGTCGGCTTCCCAGGCGAAACAGATGAAATGTTCCAAAACGGCTACAACATGATGAAATCGATCGGCTTCTCTGAAATGCACGTATTCCCATACTCCAAGCGTACAGGCACACCAGCCGCACGTATGGAGGATCAGGTGGATGATGAAGTGAAGCACGCACGCGTGCATCAGCTGATCGATCTGTCTGAGCAAATGCAGCTGTCCTATGCTGAGAAATTTGTCGGTCATGTGCTGGATATCATTCCAGAAAATAACGACAAGGGCGTATTCGGCGAAGGTATGATCGGTGGTTATAGCGATAACTATCTGCAAATCGCCTTTGAAGGTTCGGAAGAACTCGTAGGTAAGCTGTGCCGCGTGAAGCTTGTTGAGCCAGGTGCGAATACATCTAAAGGCCAGCTTGTTCGTGTACTGGAGCAGGAGCCAAGTCAGCTTGCTTAAAGCGATGAGGCGCTGTGCTTAGAACATAACATATAGTAGAACAGTGCTGGTGAAAATAGCTTTTGCTATTTGGAAATCAAGCAATTTGGTGAGAATAAGGATATGCGTTCAGATGGATTGGGTGTATAAACTCATTCGTACTGTTTTTCAAATGAGAAGTTGTTTATAGATCAAGCTTCATAATAATATTCAGCAGGATTTCATTTTGCATAACTGGCGAGATGCCGGAGCCGCAAGGTGAAATCCTTTGTTTTGCCGTGAAATGTAGATCGCGAAGCATATCTGGTATGAATCGCTTGAAATGTAGTAGACATTTATCAATATATGATCAAGCAACAGTAGCAGGATCGGTATTTGACTGCATTGGGATGTACGTATAAAAGGAGTGAGCCATCGTGGCAACGGTTATTTTACAACAGAAACGTAAAAAAAGAGTAGAGCAAGGACATCCGTGGGTGTTTGACGGGGAAATTGCTACAGTAGAGGGCGAGCCGCAAGCAGGCGAGGTTGTACAGGTGATGAATCATCAGCGTAAGTTCCTCGCTACAGGTTATTACAACCCGGCATCGAAAATTACAGTTCGTATTATTTCCAGACAGCCGGTGATCGAGATGGATCAGGCGTTTTTTGCCGAGCGATTCCGCTGGTGTGTACAGCATCGGGAGCGCTTTTTGCCTGAGGAGCGTGCTTATCGTCTAGTGTATGGTGAGGCTGACTTTTTACCTGGCTTGATTGTGGATCGTTTTGACGATGTACTCGTTGTCCAGCTGCTCACGCTCGGTATGGATCAGCGTCGCCAGCAGATTATCGATGCACTGGTTGAAGTGATTCAGCCAAAAGGCATCTATGAGCGTAGCGATGTATCCGTTCGTAAGCTGGAAGGGCTGGAGGAAACGACAGGCGTACTGTATGGTGAATGTCCACGTCATGTGACCGTGCAGGAAAATGGCTTGTGGATCAAGGTCGATATCGAGCAAGGTCAGAAGACCGGTTATTTCTTCGATCAACGCGAAAATCGTGCCTCGATCGCTCCGCTGATGCTCGGCTGGGGTGAACGTAGCGGCATTACATTGCAATCGGTCACACAGGATGGCGAAACGGTGCAGGCTCCCGTGAATCGTAAAGGCAATGTGGTGGAATTCCCATACTGGGATGGAGCAACGGTGCTAGAATGCTTCTCGCATACAGGTAGCTTCACGCTCAATGCATGCAAATACGGTGCGAAAAAGGTAACCTGTTTGGATATTTCTGCACATGCGATCGAAAGCGCTGAAGAAAATGTACGTCTGAACGGGTTTGAGGATCGGGTAGAATTTGTCGTAGCCGATGCATTTGACTACCTGCGCAGCAATGCCAAGGGACTGGAAGAGCGCCGCAACCGCGCCGAAGGCGGTAAGCACGATACATCTGTACCGATGACCGCAGGCGGTGGACGTAGCTGGGATGTTGTGATTCTCGATCCACCTGCATTTGCCAAAACGAAAAATGCAGTTCCTGGTGCCGTACGTGGCTACAAGGATATTAACCTGCACGGTATGAAGCTCGTGAATGAAGGCGGCTATCTCGTAACTGCAAGCTGCTCGTATCATATGAAGCCCGAGCTATTCCTGGAAACGATTCAGGAAGCCGCTCAGGATGCAGGCAAGGTGCTGCGTCTGGTAGAGTGGAGAGCGGCAGGTAAGGATCATCCGCAAATTCTCGGCGTAACCGAAGGACATTATCTTAAATTTGCGATCTTTGAAGTGCGTAGCGCTTCGTTTTAATAGATAAAGCAGTGTTCTGCCGGAGCATTATTCATTCAGTAAGCCTTATAGTATAATTATAGTTATGGTGAGGAGTCCCCTCCGCCTGTCGTACCGCATTGTACGCCTGAGGCGGTGGGGATTTCCTTGTTTACGGGTATACTATACAGGAAGATAAGCACAGCGGAATGATAACGACATAGCCGTAGTATTGAAATCCAACACATAGTACGATAAAGTGGAAAGATAAGAACATTTGTTCTATAAAAGGAATGTAAGTGAAGAGAGATATTTTACAGACCAAAGGGGATATGCATATGCCTCTCAAGTTTATGATTGGCCGCTCGGGCAGCGGAAAAACAACAACGATTATTAATCGAGTAATCGATAAAATTGCAGCGGAGCCGACAGGCGCACCGCTATTTATTATTGTGCCAGAACAGGCATCCTTTCAGACGGAGCATGCGCTTATTCGAACCGAGCGTGTACGCGGCAATATGCGTGCAAGCGCATTTGGCTTTCGACGGTTGGCACAGCTTGTACTGCGTGAGGTCGGCGGTTCGGCTCGAATCGTGATTGCAGATGAAGGCAAAAAGATGCTGTTATACAAGCTCCTTCAGCAGCAGCAATCACAGCTCAAGCTATTTGGACGCTCTGGTGAGCAGTTTGGCTTTATTAGTCAGCTGAGCGAGCTGTATAGCGAATTTAAGCATTATTCGCTCACAGCCGAGCAGTTAGAGGGTTATGTGCAGCAATCGGTAGCAGGCGTTTCACCACTTTTGACAGACAAGCTACATGATTTGCAGCATATTTATCGTCAGTACGAATATGGATTATCGCAGTTATATATCGACCGCGATGATACGCTTAATGATCTGGCAGAAGCGATTCCACGCTCAGAGATGCTGAACGGAGCAGAGGTCTGGATTGATGGCTTTCACAGCTTTACGCCACAGGAATATAGAGTCATCATGGCACTGCTGGACAAGGTAGATGGTGTGACGGTGTCGCTGACACTGGATCGTCCGTACTGGGATGAGCAGCCACCCGAGATGGAGCTGTTTTATCAGCAAGCGGTTGCTTGTCGACGTCTGTATCAATTTGCAGAAGCGCTTGGTCATGCCGATCCTCAGGCGGTAGAGAATCTGTCGCCTGCACATGAGGATGTCCCTGTCCGCTTTGCGCATAGTCCGCTACTTGCCCATCTGGAAAAGGGCTATCGTACGCGCAGTCTGTGGAAGGGTAGTCGTCTACAACAGGGTACAGCGGATGAGCTATCTGTACATTGTGCCCCTGATCGTCGTACAGAAATCGAGGGCGCACTACGTGAAATGGTGAAGCTAGCGCGTGAGCAGGGAGCAAGATGGCGAGAAATGGCTATCTTTGTGCGTAATCTGGATGATTATGAGCATCTGATTGCACCGCTAATGGAAGATTATAATATTCCTTATTTCTTAGATAAACGACGTGGTATTTTGCATCATCCGCTAGCTGAGCTCATGCGTGCTGCACTTGATGTGGTGCAGTATAACTGGCGCTATGAGGATGTATTTCGCTGTATTAAGACCGGATTGCTCGTTACACTGGATGATGAAGTAACCGCAGATGATCTGGATCGCCTTGAAAATGTCGTGCTCGCCTGTGGTATTCATGGATATCGCTGGACAGATGGACGTGAATGGAGAGGGATTCCAAGTCTGTCACTGGAAGCAGAGGAGACAGAGAACGGTCAGCCGAGCGAGCGCGATATGATGCAAGCGCAGCAGATTGAAAAGGTACGCCGTAGAGTCGCCGCGCCGCTACAGCGTCTGGAGAAAAAGCTCAAAAAGGCAAGACATGCGACCGAGATGTGTATCGCTCTGTATGAGCTGCTGGAAGAGCTGGAGGTCGCCGATAAGCTGGAGCAGTGGAGTGCTGAAGCGGCTGCGAGTGGGCAACCACTGCGCGCACGCGAGCATATTCAGATTCATGGCGGCATTATCGAGCTGATGGAGCAAATGGTCGATATTATGGCGGAGGATGAGCTCCAGCTGGAAACCTTTGCTGGATTGCTGGAAACGGGTCTTGCGGGATTGCGACTTGGAGTTGTACCACCAGCGATCGATCAAGTGCTGATCGGTTCACTGGATCGTACACGCCCACTGGATATTAAATATGCATTTGTGCTTGGTATCAATGATGGCATTGTGCCGTCCGTATTTCCGGATCAGGGCATTTTGAATGAAGCCGAACGACTGAATCTGACAGATAGCGGACTGGAGCTTGCGCCAGGCATTACGCGTCGTCAATTGGATGAGCAATTTATTATTTATCATGCACTAACGGTCGCGAGTGATCGATTGTGGATTAGCTATGCGATGAGCGATGAGGAAGGTCGAGGCTTGATTGCTTCCGAGGTGATCACGACCGTCAAAGCACTCTTCCCTGGCTTGCGTGAGCAATCGCTCAGTATAACGGCTGATGTACGTCAGGCACCTGAACAGCAATTACAGCTCATTGGACGTCCGGGCGTGACACTGCCTCATCTGATTGGACAGCTGCGTGAATGGAGTCGTGGCACGAATATACCTGTGTTATGGTGGCATGTGCTGCGCTGGTATGATGCGAATGAAGCATGGAAGCCACAGCTGCATCGATTGGTAGGCTCGCTATTTTATAAAAATATCGGTCAGCGCTTGAGCGAGGAAACGAGTCAGCGTCTGTATGGTCGTGTGCTACGCACGAGCGTATCCGGTATGGAGCAATTCGTATCCTGTCCGTTTGCTCATTTTGCAGCGCGTGGCTTGAAGTTACGCGAACGACAGGAATACCGCCTGAAAGCGCCGGATATCGGTCAGCTGTTCCATGCCTCGCTCACAACGCTGGCACAGGATTTGAAGGAGCAGGGGCGCAACTGGGGTGATCTGACACCTGAGGAATGTGTGCAGGTAGCCGAAGCCGCAGTAGATAAGCATACACCACGCTTACAGGGTGAGATTTTGCTAAGCTCGCGGCGGTATGGCTATATTACGCGTAAGCTGCGCGATATCGTGAGCCGTGCTTCGGTCATTATTGGTGAGCAGTCACGACGTGGACAGTTTGAGCCGCTGTTTTTGGAGCTGGCATTCGGACCGGACGGTAACTGGCCTGCATTGCGATTTACTTTAGATAATGGATACACGATGGAAATTGTTGGACGCATTGACCGTGTGGATGTAGCGGAAGGTGATGGCAATCTACTCATTCGCATTATCGATTATAAATCAAGCTCGACCGATCTGAAGCTGCATGAGGTGTATTATGGTCTGGCACTACAGATGCTCACGTATCTGGATGTACTGCTCACCCATGCAGAAGAGAAACTCGGACAGAAAGCCGATCCAGCGGGCGCTCTGTATTTCCATGTACACAATCCAATGCTACAATCGGGCAATCGTCTGAGCATGGAGCAGTCGCGTCAGGAGCTGCTCAAGCGTTTTAAAATGAAAGGTCTACTTGTTGCAGACCGTGATGTGATCGGTAAAATGGACAGCACGCTGGAAAAAGGACATTCTGCGATATTGCCTGTTGCAGTGAAGGCAGATGGTGGCTTTTACAGCAGCTCAGCAGTCGCTTCACCAGAGCAATGGCAGGAGCTACTGACGAATGTACGACAAACGGCACGGCAGATCGGTGAAGGCATTACAGGCGGTGTAACTCAGATTGAGCCTTATCGCATTGATCAGGAGAAGGCATGCACATTCTGTGCGTACAAGTCGGTCTGTCAATTTGATGAGAGTATCAAGGGCAACGCCTACAATATGCTGAGAAAACCAAACAAAAACGAAACATGGGAGCTGCTGCAAAGTCAGCAAAACCCGCAGGAGGGAGAGAGCGGACATGAACGATCATGATCGTGAACAGCAACCATTACAGAGCGGACAGGGCGATCATGCCGATTCTGCGGGCTTTAGCGATGCTGGCAGCCAATCTTTGCATCAGGAGCGCTCCCATGCCTTACAACAGCTGGTCATTCCAAGACCGGAGGATAGTACATGGACAGAGGATCAATGGAGGGCAGTGTCGCTGCGTGGTGACAATTTGCTCGTAGCCGCCGCTGCGGGTTCAGGTAAAACGGCAGTACTGGTTGAGCGCATCATTCGTCAGGTGACGGATTCAGACCATCCACTGGATGTGGATCGGATGCTGGTGGCTACGTTTACGAAGGCGGCAGCGACCGAGATGCGTCAACGGATACGGGCAGCGCTTGATCGCGAGGTGCTGAATCGACCGAATGATGAACGTCTGCGCAGACAGCTCGCACTACTCGGTCAAGCATCGATCACAACGCTGCACTCCTTTTGTATGGAGGTCATTCAGCGTTATTATGCGATGATTCCGCTTGATCCCGGCTTCCGCATTGCGAATGAAAATGAATGCGCCATGATGCGTGAGGAATTGCTGGAGGAATTATTCGAGGATAAATATACAGAGGAAGAAGAACGCGATAATAAGCAGTTTCATCGCTTGATCAACTGGTTTGGTGGCGAGCGTAGCGACGAAGCGGCAATGCAGCTTGTAGAGCGTTTGTATCATTTTGCACGCAGTCATCCGTGGCCTGAGCACTGGCTACGGGAAACGGCGCGGTCTTTTCAAGTGCAGGATGCCGCGCAGCTGGAGCAGTCCGTCTGGGTGGAGCAGATTGTGAATGATCTGCATATGGCACTGGAGGGACTGGAGGCGCTGGTGCAGCAGGCAATCGAGACTGCGCTACAGCCAGGTGGTCCCGCCGCTTATGCGGAGACGCTACGCGGTGATCTGGAGCTTGTTCATCATCTACAGGATGCAGTCGTCTTGAAGCCGTGGAGCGAGCTATATCCAGCATTTCAGCAGATTGCATTTGGCAAGCTCAAGTCTGTGCGTAAGGATGATGCACTGGATGTACAGCTACAGGAGACGGTCAAGCAGCTTCGTGACACGGTTAAAAAGTCACTGACAGAGCTGGGGAATCTATTTTTCGGTCGTACTGCGGATGAGTTTGCACAGGAGCTGCGTGAATCGGCACCGCTAATGGAGGAGCTATCCGAGCTGGTGATTCGCTTTA
The DNA here is from genome assembly GCF_014645615.1 of Paenibacillus hunanensis. Taxonomy (GTDB): domain Bacteria; phylum Bacillota; class Bacilli; order Paenibacillales; family Paenibacillaceae; genus Saccharibacillus; species Saccharibacillus hunanensis. Next base: position 329,871 of record NZ_BMMB01000006.1, read on the forward strand.
GCGAGCGTTATCAGCAGGAGAAGCAACGTCGTGGCTGGGTAGACTTTTCTGATCTGGAGCATTATGCGCTACAGGTGCTACGTGATCCGTCCTCTACGCCAGAGCAGCTTGTGCCTTCGGCAGCGGCACTGGAATATCGTGCACGCTTTGATGAAGTGATGCTGGATGAGTATCAGGATACGAACTCGGTACAGGAGCAACTGGTACAGCTCATTTCACGTGAGCAGCCGGGCAATCGATTTATGGTTGGTGATGTGAAGCAAAGTATTTATCGCTTCCGCCTTGCCGAGCCAGGACTATTTTTACAAAAGTATCATCATTATCGTGATGATTGGAGCGGTGACGGACGCCGAATCGACCTGTCACGAAACTTCCGTAGTCGGACGCAGGTTGTGGATGCGGTGAATATGCTATTTCGTCAGCTGATGAATGAAAAGGTTGCCGAGATTGTGTATGACGAGCGTGCGGAGCTGGTAGCAGGTGCGCAATATCCAGACGGTTATGAAGCGGATTATGAGCCAGAATTCTGGCTGCTTGAGCGTGGTGGCAATGGTGCAAGCGCAGATGAGGAAGCCATCGATAGCGATAATATAACGGGTGGTGACGAGGCAGAGCTGGAATCTGCACGTTTGGAAGCCCAGGCGATCATTACGCGCGTGAGAGAAATGATCTCTCCAGATGGCAAGCCGCTGATGATTTATGATAAAGCGATCGATGGACTGCGTCCGGCAGAATATCGCGACATGGTTATTTTGCTGCGTTCTACGGCGGTATGGGCACCGCTTATGCTGGACGAGCTGAAGTTAGCTGGTATTCCAGCCTATAGCGATGTGGAGCAGGGTTATTTTGAAGCGGTTGAGGTTGATGTGATGCTTTCACTGCTGGAGATTATCGATAATCCACAGCAGGATATTCCGTTTGCCTCTGTATTGCGCTCGCCCATTGTTGGCTTGAATGAGGATGAGCTTGCTCAGGTAAGACTGGCGCGGAAGCAGGTGACCTTCTACGAGGCGATGACGCCCCTGCTAGAAGCCACATCAACAGCATCACCATCAGAAGCATCCGATACAATGGTTCAGCCTACTACAGATAGTAGCGAAATGGCTCCAGAGCGTGCGCAGCCAGCCGATGAATGGCAATATGCCGCCAGCTTAACCGATAAGCTGCGCCGCTTCCATGAGCAGCTTCTTAGCTGGCGTGCCGAAGCGCGCGAAGGCGAGCTGGGTAGCCTGATCTGGCGCATTTATCGCGAGACAGGCTATATGGACTGGCTAGGTGGATTGCCAGGCGGTGTGCAGCGCCAGCATCATTTACGTATATTGTATGAACGGGCGTTGCAGTTCGAACGTAGTGGTTCATCACAGGGGTTATTCCGCTTCCTGCGCTTTATTCGTCGTCTCAAGGATACGGGCGGCGATCTTGGCTCGGTATCGGGTGGAGCTGAGGAAAATGCGATTCGGATTATGACGATTCACAAAAGTAAAGGGCTGGAGTTCCCGGTCGTCTTTCTGGCGGGCATGTCCAAATTGTTTAATATGCAGGATCTGAATGCACCGTTCCTGATGCATAAGGAGCTGGGCTTTGGGCCGAAGTTTGTAGATGAGGATACACGGGTGAGCTATCCAACTTTACCGAATCTGGCGATCCGTCGTCGTGCGATGAAGGAGCTACTGGCAGAAGAGCTACGTGTGCTATATGTCGCATTAACTCGTCCACGCGATAAGCTGATCATGCTGGCGACGGTCAAGGATCTAGATAAACGTATTGCGGCCTGGAGTCAGGTGCAGTCTCATCCAGCGCTAGAGCTGCCTGATTATGTACTTGCTCGTGCGCGTAGTTATATCGACTGGTTAGGCCCGGCATTTATGCGCCATCGGGTGGCACGTGTATTCCGTGAGCGTAATGAAGCAGCAACCGCACCTTATGCAGCAGTGCTAGCTGATGATCCAGCAGCATGGCAGGTGCATATTCTCGATACTCGTCAACTAATAGACACGTTGGATGCAGATGAGCAGACGGCTGTAGAGCCGCGTCAAGATGATCCTAAATGGCAAGCGATGAAGGCAGGAAAGGCTCCACAATGGCACGATATTATTGTCGCTGCACTGGAACAGGAGCAAAGCGATCAGCAATCGGCTGCTATAACGGACATGAATGGCGAAAATTCTCATGCCAAGCATAATCTAACTTCAGCAATGGAGTCTCTGGAGCCGCTAGCTACGCCTACTAACGCTGCTGAGCAGACTAAGGATATCGATACTACAGCTATTGATGCTAAGACGCATGCCCAGCATGTACACATTAATGAAGCAGACTGGCATCGGCTGGATGAACAGGAACGGCAAGCCGCCGAGGCGATTGATACCCGTCTCAGCTGGACATATCCATATGAACAGGCTGCACATATTGCTGCTAAAACGACGGTGAGTGAGCTAAAACAGCAGCTGGTATCGGATGAGATACCGGATGCTGATCTATGGGAAGGGATCTGGGATTTGAACCCTCAGCTGCAAGCTTATATTGATCGGCAAAAGCAGCATGAAGCTGCTGGCGAAGGCGTAGCGACGAATACATCGCTTTTAGCGGAGCTTTCTTCGCAAACATCCTCGGCAAATCTGTCTGGTGATGCATCATCGAGTACTTCTGATCGTCACCGAAATAGTCTTAAGCTGGAGCGCCCCTCCTTTATGGAGAAAAAAGGGCTAACCGGCGCCGAGCGTGGAACGGCCTACCATATGGTGATGCAGCGTGTGCCCCTACAAGCAGGCGAGGTGACGACCTTGCTTGTTGAGGAAACGAAGCAGCGTCTGGTAGACCAGCAGATTTTACGACAAGCCGAGGCAGATAGTGTACAACCAGATGAAGTAGCTGGATTTTTCCAGACTGAGCTCGGTCAGCGTCTCATGAACGCCTCCTGGCTTCGACGTGAGCTGGCATTCAGCCATGCGCTGCCTGTTAATGAGCATGGTGATCTGATGCTGACACAGGGTATTATCGATTGTCTGTTCCGTGAGGGAGAGCGCACGATTCTAGTCGATTACAAAACAGATCGTGTTCTTCCACATGAAGGTGGACTTGAAGCCTTGAAGGAGCGTTATCGTATCCAGCTGGAGCTGTATGCACAGGCTGTACAGCAAGCATTTGGCTGGAAGGTCGATGAGCTATGGCTGTACTTTTTTGACGGTAAGTATGAGGTTCGTGTAGATGGATAAATAGACTGGAAGCTTAGCATTCTAATGATCATCGAATCGCACAAGTTTAATTCTCTAAATGCTGAATAGTATAGAGTTCCCCATAGATCGATGCCCAGATGGATCGAGGTACTCTTTACATGCGGTTCGGCTGATCGTTAGTTCTGTGTTGTTCGTTATGATTGGCGACTGAATAAGCCCGATCTAGCGCAAAACAATACAGCGATAACTCCATATGCTCTATACAAAATAAGAACAGAAAATAATACACCGCAATTATGAAAGATAAAGGGGGAGTTCTGTGCGTATTTTACATACCGCAGACTGGCATTTTGGCAAAACGCTGGAAGGGCGTAGCCGGATGGAGGAGCAGGCAGCATTTGTTGATGAATTGGTACGGCTCGCAGATGAGCAGCAGGCGGATCTCATTTTAATGGCTGGCGATGTGTATGATTCAGTCAATCCTCCAGCGATAGCAGAGCAGCTTTTTTATGAAGCGACTGCACGATTAACGGAAAAGGGTAGACCGCTCATCGTTATTGCAGGTAACCACGATCAGCCCGAGCGAATTTCGTCCGCTTCTCCGCTCGTGCGTGGACGTGGGATTCATTTGCTTGGTGTGCCAGAAGCGGCAGGTCTGAATATCTATGTTCCACGTACAGAGGAGACGGCGATCATTGCGCCATTATCCTATCCGTCTGAAGCACGTTTGAATGAACTATTAACTGAGGAAAATGAAGAGAATGCGGTTCGCCGTGCCTATAGCGAGCGGGTTGGACGTCTGATGCGCCAGCTTGGCGCTGGCTTTCGTCAGGATACTGTAAATCTGGCGATGAGCCATATTTATGTACTCGGTGGTGTAGAGACCGATTCGGAGCGACCGATTCAGGTAGGCGGAGCGTATACAGTTGATCCGTCGGCACTGGATACAGGCGCGCAATATACGGCGCTCGGACACTTGCATCGCGCACAGGCGGTCAAAGGAAATGGCATGATCCGCTATAGTGGCTCGCCGCTTGCGTATAGCTTTTCCGAAGCAGGACAGGCGAAGTCGGTTACAATGCTGGATATCACGCCAGGACAGGCACCGCAAATGGAAGAGGTATTTCTGACGAGCGGAAGACCACTTGTCCGCTGGAAGGCGAAAAATGGACTGACTGAGGTATATCAGTGGCTGGAAGAGGGGCGTGATCCGAACGCCTTTATCGATCTGGAAATCTCGCTGGTTGAGGCGCTATCGATGAGCGATATTCAAACGCTTCGCAAAGCTTGCGGTGGCATCGTGAATATTCGTCCGGTATATGCGCAAATGGAAACACAGGAGCAGCTTAGTGAGCGAGCGCAATTGCCTGTACACGAGCTATTCCGTAAGTTTTATGAGCGTCAAACCGGCGGTGCTGTGCCTGAGGATCGGTTAATTGAGCTTTTTCTAGAACTGATCGACGGTGAGGACACGATTGCAGCCTCAGATTCGAGTGTACATCATGATTTTGAAGGATAAGGAAGTGCAGCCATGAAGCCCATAATGTTAAAGCTATCCGGTCTGCAAAGCTATCGTGAGCAGCAGGAGATTGATTTTACCGAGCTATGTGAAACGGGTCTGTTTGGTATTTTCGGACCGACAGGCAGCGGAAAATCAACGGTTCTGGACGCGATCACACTGGCGCTGTATGGCAAGGTGGAGCGTGCGCAGAACGGAACACAGGGGATATTGAACCATTCAGAGGACGCGGTATTTGTCTCGTTCTCATTTGAGCTATTATCCGATGCAGGGCCACAGAGGTATCGGGTGGAGCGTAGATTTAAACGTACAGGTGATCATACAGTCAGCAACAGCATGAGTCGTTTTATTTGCTGTGAGGCGGATGGCGATAAGGTGATCGCGGATAAGCTTGGCGATGTCACCCGCTGTGTAGAGGAATATATCGGACTGAAAATGGACGATTTTACCCGTGCAGTTGTATTGCCACAGGGGAAGTTCGCTGAATTTTTATCGCTTAAAGGCAGTGATCGCAGACAGATGCTGCAACGGCTATTCCATCTGGAGCGGTACGGTGATCGACTGATGCAGAAACTAAGCCAGCGTGTGAAGGAAACGGATCACCAGCTGGAGCGCTTCGCTTCGGAGCAAACCGGACTTGGCGATGCCTCCGCAGATGCGGTGAAGCAGGCGAAGGAGCATCTGTCAGAGGTCACACGAGAAGCAGAGCGTGTTCGTGCGCGCCTGCTCGAAATGAATACGCAGGTGGAGCAACTGGGCAAGGTACGCGAGCTACTGCGTGAGCGTGATCTATTGCATACACGTCAGGAACAGCTTCGTGAGCACGAGCCAGCGATTCGTCAGCTGGAGCAGCAACTTGCAGATGCGGAATCAGCACGTACATTATTGCCACTACTGGATGCGTGGCAGGAGGTTCAGGCACAATCATTAGAAGCCGAGCAAAGTATGAAGCAACTCCAGCTCCAGCTAGCGCAAACGGAGCAGATGTACAAAGATGCTGCCGCTGGGGAAGAAAAAGCACGTCTGGAGCTGGCAGCCCATGAGCCGCGTCTGGTGCTTCGTCTGGAGCAGCTTCAGCAAGCGCTGGAATTGCAGCAGCAATGTGCCGAGCTAGAGCAATCCCAGCGGCAGCTGCATGAACGGCTAGAGCATATTGCCGCAGAGCTGGTACAGATACAACAGCAGGCAGAGACAGAACAGCGTATGCTAGGCAAGGCAGAGCATCGACGAGCCGAGCTGGAGCAGCAACTCAAGGAATGCGAGGTGCGAAGCAGTGATCGGCAAAAGCTCCAGTATGCCCAACAACGACTCAGTACGCTGGATGGATTGCGTACACGTCAAGCTGAGCTGGAGCAGGAGTACCGCGATTATGGGGCTGTCCATGAGCGCCATAATAAACAGTGGGAAGTCTTACAGCAGCAGTCTGCCCAATTCGCCTTACAGGAGCAGGAGCTGTATCGTCAGGCGGTTAGTGCGCATGCTAGACAGCAGGAGCAAGATCGCCTGCTGATCGGGGCGCGTGAGCAATTGGAACAATTGGAGCAGCAATATCAGCAGGCATCTCGCGCCGCAGAATCTCATCGTCTGGCTGCCATTCTGGCTACTGATTTGCAGGATGGACAGCCATGCGCGGTCTGCGGATCGGTGCATCATCCACAGCCAGCTGCTGCTATAGAGGAAGAGGAATCAGAGTTTTCCGATCTGAATGGACAGTTAAATAAGCTCAATCCACTACGTCAGCAAGCGATGCAATATGGTGAGCGGATACGTAATCACGGCTATGAGCTGGAGCGTATGATTGCTGATTGGGAATGGCAGCATGGACAGGAGGAAGCTGTCGCTGGAATGGCTGCATCTCAGGACAGGTCGGGCAATCCGTCTATTGATCAAACTGTTAGCCTGGCTGCGCTTGTTTTAACTACAGCTGATCAACAGGAGCTGGAGACAAGCTTACCTATCGCAGAGACATGGTTGTCGCAATATGGCGTAGCTGTACAGCAATTAGAACAGCAGCTAGAGCAGATCCGTCAGCAGCTACGAGCATGGCGTCAGGAGCAACGTGAATGGACACAGCGACATACCGCTGTACAGGCTGAGCGTCAAAGTGCACTTCGACTATTGGAGCAAGCAACAGCGCGCCTGGAGGCTGGACAACATGCTGTACAAACAGCACTAAATGACTGGCAGCAGACCTTTGAAGGACTATCGGAGCAGGAAGCGCGTGAGCGTTTTGCTGAACTGGCGAAGCGTGATGAGCAGGCAGATACAATTCGTACTGGCTTGGAAAAGAGTGTGCCTTACATCGAGGAACGTAAGCGCCAATTGCAGGAATGCGATCAGAAGCTTCATGCGCTGGAGCGACAGCAGATTCAGGAGCGTACTCGCTTTGAAGGCGAGGAACGTTTATTACAGGAGAAGCGTAGCCGTCTGGAACAATGGATTAGTGAGCAATCCGCAGAGGAGCTACTACGGCAGTCACAGGCAGAGCTGGAGCATTATCGGGAGCAGTCTGCTCAATGGGCGGGCAAGCTTCGGGATGCACAGCAACAGCAGCAGCAGGCTTCGCAGACCTATGCGCTGGCAACACAAGCTGCGCAATCGCTGGCAACACAGTCCGAGCAAGCGCGTTCGCGCTGGCAGGGAGCACTGAATGACTCTCGCTTTGACGATGAGCAGCAGGTGACTGCGGCGCGCATGGATGAACAACAGCAAGCACAGGGCCGTCAGCGAATCGAGCAACACCGAGAACAGCAAAGTGAGCTAACTGTCCGATTACGCGAGCTAGATGCTAAGCTGGATGGACAGCAGGTATCGGAGGAAGACTGGCTTCAACTACAGCAGAGCTGGCAGGAAGCTAGACAGGCAGACGAAGCCGCGTTAGAGCTACGCGCTCGTGCCACGCGCGATGTGGAGGATCTGGAGCAACGTCATATTCGCTGGCTAGAGCTGGAGCGGCAACGTGAGCAGCTGGCGATCGAGGCAGGGCATTTATCGAAGCTACAAGCGAGTATGCGCGGGAACGCCTTTGTCGAATATATTGCGGAAGAGCAACTGATGCAGGTCAGCCTGGCTGCTTCAGAGCGCCTTCGTTTTCTGACCCGTCAGCGTTATTCGTTAGAGGTCGATTCAGGTGGCGGCTTTGTCATTTGTGATAATGGCAATGGTGGTATTCGCCGTCCTGTATCGACATTATCCGGTGGCGAGACGTTCCTTACCTCATTGTCGCTAGCACTTGCGCTGTCTGCACAAATTCAGCTACGTGGCAAATATCCGCTACAGTTCTTTTTCCTGGATGAAGGATTTGGTACACTGGACCCCGAACTTCTGGATACAGTAGTTACGTCGCTGGAGAAGCTGCACACCGACCGTCTTGCTGTCGGCATCATCAGTCACGTGCCAGAGCTGCGTATGCGCTTGCCGCGTAAGCTTGTGATTTTACCAGCAGAGCAAGCAGGTAAAGGCTCCCGCGTCGTATTGGAGAAAATGTAGCTGAACCGCCAGGTAGCCATACACAACCGATTCACTTTCATCATGTTACACTAATTATGATCTATTCATCTGTTCAAAGCCGTTACATGAAAGGGGAATTTCAATGTTTAAAGAGGATTGCTTATTTTGTAAAATCGTTGCAGGTACTATTCCGTGCAATAAAGTGTATGAGGACGAGCAGATTCTGGCGTTCCATGATATCGCTCCAGCTGCACCTGTACACGTATTAATTATTCCGAAAAAGCATATCGATTCGATGAATGAAGTAACTGCGGAGGATTTGCCACTGATCAGCGACATTCATCGTGTAGCGATAGAGCTTGCCAAGCAGCTTGGAGTCGCAGAATCCGGCTATCGCTTGATTAACAACTGTGGTCCAGATAGCGGACAGGCCGTACAGCATTTGCACTATCATCTGCTCGGTGGCGGCAAGCTTGGCGCACTAACGGGCATCTCCGATTCACATACTTGAGTAAATGATTCATTTTCAGACCGTCAATCAGTCATACACTGGGTATAATATAACTACGGAAAGCGCTGTGGCAGAAAGGAACTGGGAAAGATAGAGGGCATTTTGCAGCCGGATGAACAGAATAAGTACCCCGTTGCAGCAGACTCTAACAGATGGAAAAAGTACCCCAACCCAGCATTAGAGCCGTATTATGAGGACGTCCAGAAAAAAATGACTGGAAAAACCGTGATTTGGTTGACACTGGCTTCCGTTTTCACCTATAATGAAAGTTGATAAGCCGTGTTATTTTTCCGGACGGTCTGGTCGGAGGGAGGGAAAACTGGTGTCTGAAACGAAAGTTCGCAAAAACGAAACAATTGATGCAGCACTTCGTCGCTTCAAACGCTCCATCGCTAAAGATGGCGTTCTGGCTGAGGTGAAAAAACGCAAACATTATGAAAAGCCGAGCGTAAAGCGTAAGAAAAAATCTGAGGCTGCGCGCAAGAGAAAGTTTTAGGAGGATTTATCCGTTATGAGTCTTAGCGAACGATTGAACGAGGATATGAAGCAAGCTATGAGGGATAAGGACAAGTTCAAATTGTCCACGATCCGCATGGTACGTTCCACAATTCAAAATCAAGTGATTGATTTGAAGCGTGACCTGAACGATGAGGAAGTGCTTGATATTCTTAGCCGTGAGATCAAACAGCGCAAAGATGCCCTCCAAGAATTTGAAAAAGCAGGTCGTGACGACCTGACAACCAACCTTAGTGCGGAAATTGAGATCATTTCGCAGTATCTGCCTGCCCAGCTTTCTGAAGAAGAAATTAAAGTCATTGTACAGCAGACCATCCTGGAGACCGGTGCTTCTTCAAAAGCCGATATGGGAAAAGTAATGAGCGCCTTGATGCCTAAGGTCAAAGGTCGCGCAGACGGAAAAGTTGTGAACCAAGCGGTTCAACAGCTTCTGCAATAAACAAATTCAAAAGCTCCTTCTTTACTTTGTAAAGAAGGAGCTTTTTTCTTTCTACCGTAGCTTACTCTATTTTATCATTCTTAAACATCGAAACATCCAAATCTCCACACATTGTTTTAGGATATAAACAGTTGGGAAGGTTAACTTAAATGGAAGGATGCTAACGTGAACAAATATGCAAATGATTACATTTTTGTGAAACGTAACGAGGGTTAACCACGTATAATAAGTATAAGCAAGCCCTGTCTGTGCCATACCGTTTCGACGGGGACGGTCATGTTGTGCATGGATAGATAGTGCATAGGGTGCATCATTATGGCTGAAAAGAAGGGAGCAAAAACGAATGAATAGGATCATCGACGGCTTAAGACGTCATCGTCGTCAGTCGTTTGGGGCATCGATACTGTCCATGCTGCTGGTCATTGTTTCGTTTGTACTTTCTGCGGCTCCGGTACATGCAGCAGCGCAGGCTGCGGCGGCAGAGCCAGGATTGGCTTCACAGATCGCTGCTTTTCTGACGAATCCGATTGTATCCACGATTTTACTGTTTATCGGTATTGCAGGGATCGCGATTGAAATTCTCATTCCGGGCGTTATCGCACCGGGTGCGATTGGGATTATTGCATTTGGACTTTTTTTCTTTGGTAGCTACATTGCGGGTTATTCCGGTTCAGAAACATGGATTTTGTTCGCGGTTGGTCTGTTGCTACTCGTGCTAGAGGTATTTATCCCAAGCTTTGGCATACTGGGTGTACTCGGCGCAGCAAGCTTGATTGCCGCGGTGATACGAGCAGCCTACGATACGTCGGATGCTATTCTGTCACTCGGTATCGCTTTTGTCACAGCTGCGATCTTCGTAGGCTTTGTCGCTTATGCACTTCGCAAACGAGGCGTATGGAACCGTTTTATTTTGAACGATCAGCTCACCTCTGATGAAAGCTATATGGAGAACCTGCAACGTGAGCAGCTGCTCGGTCTGGAAGGTAAAAGCCTGACGCCACTTCGCCCATCCGGTACGGTCATCATAGAAGGACGTCATATCGATGTCGTCACACAGGGTGGATACATCGAACGCGATCGTCCGATTCGTATTATTCGTATCGATGGCAGTCGTATTATTGTGGATGAATTACCAGAGCAACTGGAAAATGTACACCCAGGTACAACCAAGCCTGTTAGCTAATGCGTTAGCGAATTTGGATGAGAGTATAGCCTTGTAGGCAAATACGATCCCGTCGTACGATCCGGCACTATCTTTTCAGCTAGCTGCGATGTACCGGAGAGAAGCAGATGGAGCAAAGCATGCACTGACTTTGCTACAGAACGTCATTCATCTGCTACTCTTACATAACTACAACGGTCGATAACAGCCCTGAAGCCGGCGGTTTGACCCATTTTATCGAATAGGAGCGTGATTTCTCTAATGGCATCACCTATCGTAAGTATTATTTTTATCGTCGTCGTCGCAATTATTGTTCTGAGTGTGTTTTTCAGCTTCTTCCCGCTAGCACTGTGGATTTCCGCAGTCGCTTCTGGTGTCCGAGTCGGTATCATTACGCTCGTAGCGATGCGTCTGCGTCGCGTTACACCTTCTCGAATCGTGAATCCGCAGATTAAAGCACACAAAGCCGGTCTGGGTTTGAACCTGAACCAGCTGGAAAGTCACTATCTGGCAGGTGGTAATGTAGACCGCGTTGTTAACGCATTGATCGCGGCACAGCGTGCCAATATTCCGCTTGAATTTGAACGAGCAGCTGCGATTGACCTTGCGGGTCGTGACGTATTGCAGGCGGTACAGATGAGTGTTAACCCGAAAGTGATCGAAACTCCGATCGTTGCTGCGGTAGCGAAGGATGGTATCGAGGTTCGTGTTAAAGCGCGTGTTACCGTTCGTGCCAACATTGATCGACTCGTCGGTGGTGCGGGTGAGGAAACGATTATTGCCCGTGTTGGTGAAGGTATCGTTACAACGGTTGGTTCCAGTGATTCTCATAAGCAGGTGTTGGAAAATCCTGATCTGATCTCCCGTACCGTATTGCAAAAAGGTCTTGATTCCGGTACAGCCTTCGAAATTCTGTCGATCGATATCGCGGACGTAGATGTAGGTAAAAACATCGGTGCGATGCTGCAAACCGAGCAGGCAGAAGCCGATAAGCGTATCGCTCAGGCAAAAGCTGAGGAACGCCGTGCAATGGCAGTAGCGCAGGAGCAGGAGATGAAGGCGAAGGTCATCGAAATGAGAGCGCGTGTCGTCGAATCCGAATCCGATGTACCGCTGGCGATGGCGGAAGCGTTGCGTAATGGACAGATGGGCGTAATGGATTATATGAACCTGAAAAATATTGAAGCCGATACGCAAATGAGAGGCTCACTTGGCAAGGCTAATGATCCGAATCAGGGTGGGAATGACCAGCAACCACTGAAGTAAGGATGTGTTTCTATGGTTGATTTTATATTAAGGAATCTGTACATTATCGTCATTATCGCCTTTGCTATTTTTACAGCGATCAGTAGCCGCTCTGGCAAAAATAAGTCGCGTAATCCTCGTCAGGGCATGCCGACATTTGGTGGGGGTCCGGATACACCAGGTAGACGTATTCCGGGTTCTACACAAACGACGCAGGAGCGAGAGGAAGAAGCGCAGCGTCGTTATCGTGAGGCACAGCGCGAATTTGATCAGGGGCAGATGGGCAGAGGACCGGAAGAAGGCAGCTCACGCGATACGATGTCACAGGAGGGCACCTATCGTAGTGAAGGGCCGAATACAGCGTCTGATAGCGCCGAAGGCTCACGGATGGAGCCCGCTGCTGCGGAGACCGAAATGGGGCGTACTGCGGATCAGTATCGTAATGAGATGCAGAAGCGTTTGGATCAATTAACGAGCGGGATGAATGATCGTCTGGGTCGAATGGATCTGTCGCCTACGCCGTCATCTTCATCTATTGAAGTTACGGGCAATACCTCTTCCTCTACTGAGCTTCGTCTTGACCCTGCTCAGGCAGCACAGGGTGTGTTGTGGGCAGAGATTTTAAGTCCGCCGCGTTCTCGCCATGCGGGCAGCTTTGGACGTAAGACGAGCCGCGAGGGGCAGTCTACAGAAACATAAAAGAATGTTAAGCGATATACCCTAAGCTGGGTATAGATATAGTGTGGATTTGAAGCCGGTCTTGCAAAGGACCGGTTTCTTTATCCATTAGCCAAAAAATTTTGCATGAGCTTCGATACAATGGTAAAGTTTATGAGAAGGTACGACGACTATTATTCTACAACTGAGGAGATTGAGGCTATTTGTCAGAGCAAACGCAAAGCATCAGAATTCCCTTGCAAAACGTGGAAGAAGGACTGGCCCTGTTCGGTCCACAGGATCAGTTTCTAAAAATTATTGAACGTGAGACCGAGGCGAAAATCGGCAGTCGTGAAGCCGAAATTGCCATTCAGGGTCCCGCTGCGGTCGTAGACCAGATGCAGCAGCTGTTCGAGGTGCTGCTTGAGCTGGTTCGCAAAGGCTATGTACTGACCGAACGGGATATTTTATATGCAATTGAGCTAGCCAAGGATATGAGAGCGGATCAACTGCTTGACTTATATAAAGGAGAAATCACCCAGACGTTTCGTGGTAAGCCGATTCGCGTGAAGACGATTGGACAGAAGTATTATGTGTCCACGATCCAGAAGCGCGATATCGTGTTCGGTATTGGCCCTGCCGGTACAGGTAAAACGTATCTGGCGGTTGTGCTTGCAGTAGCGGCGCTCAAGGAAGGCAAAGTGAAGCGTATTATCCTGACGCGTCCGGCTGTTGAAGCGGGTGAAAGTCTGGGCTTCCTGCCAGGGGACTTGCAGGAAAAGGTAGACCCTTATCTGCGCCCATTGTATGATGCGCTCTATGACGTCATGGGGCAGGAGCAGACCGTGAAGGCATTAGAACGCGGTTTGATCGAGATTGCACCGCTTGCGTATATGCGCGGACGCACACTTGATGATTCATTTATTATTTTGGATGAGGCGCAAAACACAACGCCTGAGCAAATGAAGATGTTTCTAACGCGTCTTGGCTTTGGTTCCAAAATGGTCATCACGGGTGACGTGACTCAAATTGACCTACCACGCGGCAAAAAATCCGGGCTGGTTGAAGCGAGACTGGTGCTGGACGGAATTGCGGAGATCGGTTTTGTTACCTTTGCCGAGCAGGACGTTGTGCGGCATTCACTGGTACAAAAAATTATCGTTGCTTATGACAAAGCATCGGAGAATCTGGAATAGCAGATGGTCAGTGGAAAGGCAGCAACCGCACATTTTGAATATTCAGAAGTGAGAGGACTGTAAGTATGACATCCAAGGAACCGTCCAAGATCAATTCATTCTATTCCAGGCTGGCAGGATGGAAAACTGGCCGCGGAACAAAATATATCCTATTTGCGCTATTGCTGGTTATTTTCTATGCCAGCTTAGCGCCTAATTTGTTGCCACAGCGCTTCGATATTCATGTCGGTGCAGCAACCGACAAGGACATTATCGCTCCGACGCAGCTTCCGAACAATAAGGCGACCTTGCAAGCACAGGAGGAAGCGGCAGAGCGTGTTGAAGCGGTGTATAAGATCGTTTCCATGCACCGGGATACCGTGATTGCCCAGATGCTGGAGCGAATCGAGTCACTGAATCAGGATGACCAGATATCGAGCGCGGACAAAGCGCAAATTTACAGCCAGGAAATTCCTGATCGGATTCGTAATTCGGTTGCTAATTTTATACGTAACCAGCGTGAGAGTGACAATTACTCCTCGCAGCTACTGGATGAAATGCAGCGTACGATTTCCAATCAGACGTATAGTATACCGGAAGAAACCTTTCTGAAAATCCCACGTCTGTCTAATGCAGATGTACAGCAGATCAGTCAGGTGGCGACATCGATTGTATCGCGTCTGATGAGTGATCAGATTGCCGATGCCCAATCCGCACGAGCGCGTGTAGCCGAATTGGTAAATACAAGCTCGCTAGAAAGCCGTACCGCACGCGAGGTGGCGCAGGAGCTCATTCGTGGCGTACTCACAGCGAATAAGTTCTATGATGAAGAAGCGACCAAGGCGGCAAAGGTTGAAGCGCGTGAAAATACACCTGTTGTCTATGTGCAGCAGGGTGAAGTGATCGTGCCAGCCGGTCAGGTCATTACGCAGGATATGTATACCCTGCTGGATGAGAATAATTTGCTTAAAAATGAAGTGAATTACTGGCCACAACTTGGCTTATTCATGCTGTCGTTTCTGCTTACACTGGGCGTGTATTTGTTTATTCGTCAATCGGCTCAGCGCGGTATGCAATATAATAATGCCCAGCTCCTTATGCTGATTTTGATCTTTGTGATTACTGTGCTGGCTTTTCATCTGGTACGTATTTTGCAAATTGGCAATTCGCCTTATTTTGGCTATCTTGTACCAGCAGCGCTCGGTGCGATGCTGATTACGCTATTGCTGGATATTCATCTCGCCTATGTATGCTCGATCATTTTGAGCGTGCTGGCAAGCGTGATTTTGAATATGCGTCAGGGCGAAATGTTTGACTATCAGTTTGGGTTGTTTACGCTGGTTGTATCGTTTGCAGCGATTCATTCGATTCATCGTGCAAGTCAGCGCTCGACCATTTTGAAGGCGGGCATTATGACATGTCTGTTTGGCGCGATTTGCGTGCTGACGCTGGTGCTGCTGCATGATAATGAATGGACGCGTATGACGGTACTGTATGCACTGGGCTTTACCTTTGTAGGTGGCTTGCTAACAACGGTGCTTGTGCTCGGGCTGATGCCATTTTTCGAGACGACCTTTGGTATTTTGTCGGCACTGAAGCTGATCGAGCTGTCCAATCCGAACCATCCATTACTGCGCAAGCTACTGATCGAAACGCCAGGTACGTATCATCATAGCGTGATGGTGGGTAACTTGTCCGAGGCTGCGGCGGAGGCGATTGGTGCGAATGGATTGCTGTGTCGAGTCGGTTCATATTATCATGATATCGGGAAGACCAAGCGACCAGGCTATTTTATTGAAAATCAAAACCATATGGAAAATCCACATGACAGCATCGATCCGAAGCTGAGTAAATCGATCATCATTGCCCATGCGCGCGATGGCGTGGAAATGCAAAAGGAATATAAGCTACCGAAGCCGATTCGAGATATCGCTGAGCAGCATCACGGTACAACATTCCTGTACTTCTTTTATCAAAAGGCGCTCAAGCAGGCAGAGGAGCAGGGCGTAGAGCCAGACTTCACCGAAGAGGATTTCCGTTATGCCGGGCCGAAGGCGCAGACGAAGGAAGCGGCTGTTGTCGGTATTGCAGATAGCGTTGAAGCGGCTGTACGCTCGCTCAAGCAGCCAACCGTGGAGCAGGTCGAAACGATGATCGAGAAGATTATCAAGGGTCGTCTGGATGATCATCAGTTCAATGACTGTGATCTGACGATGAAGGAGCTGGATGTGATTGCTCAAACGCTGAAAGAAGCGGTTATGGGGATTTTCCATTCACGTATCGAGTATCCGGAAGATGTGAAGAAGCCGGATGTAAAGGAGAACAAGGCATGAGTTTACAGCTCGCATGGGAAAATGAGCAAACAGAATATGAAATTACAGATAAGCTAATCGGTCTGCTGGAGCAGATTTTGCAGGAAGCCGGTAAGCAGGAAGGCGTAACCGAAGGTGAAGTTGCGCTGACTTTTGTAGACGATGAGGCGATCCATGAGCTGAATCTGGAATATCGTAATATCGACCGTCCTACCGATGTGCTGTCCTTTGCGATGAATGAATCGCTGGATGATGAGCCGCTGATTCATTATGGAGAAGGCGTTCCAGAGGCAGAAGGCGAGCCCGAAACAATGCTGGGTGATATTATCATTTCCATTCCGCGCGCCATTGTACAGAGTGAGGATTACGGACATTCGGTTGAGCGTGAGCTGGGCTTTCTGTTTGTGCATGGCTTCTTGCATTTACTCGGCTATGACCATCAGGACGAGGAGAGCGAAGCAGAAATGATGGGCAAGCAGGAGCAGGTATTGCAGCAGATCGGATTGACTCGCTAATGAAAAAGAGGACGTGGAGAGCCGTATTTTATTCCGCAACTGAAGGTGTGATTGCAACCTTCCGTACCGAGCGCAACTTTCGCGTTCATGTGCTAGCGACATTTGCCATCATTGCCGCCGCATGGTTTTTCCATGTAAGCGTGCTTGATTGGCTGCTGTTAACGCTTGCGATCGGCATGGTACTTGGTGCGGAGCTGATGAACACCGCCGTAGAGGCTGCCGTCGATCTCGTCTCTCCCGACTGGCATCCATTTGCCAAAAAAGCAAAAGACGCCGCCGCCGGAGCAGTCTTGATCGCATCGTTAACAGCCGCAGTCATTGGAATCATCATATTCTGGCAGCCCGTCCTGCAATGGCTAGCGACACTGTTCGGTTAGTAGCTAGCAGCTGACAACTGCTATGCAGCTTGCAAGTTACCGGTACCATGCGTATCGATAAGCGATTGATTCTACGATATACAGTATGCGAATAGATGAAATACGACTTCAACGCGTGCCATCTATAAAGCCCCTTGCCTTAGTCTATAGTACACTTCTTAAAATGCTCATTAGAAACCCTCTTGGGTTAACGAATAAGCATTTAAGGAAGTATATACTAAACTCAGGCAAGGGGCTTTTATAAGCTGAAATAATGATGTGCTTACCTCCTTATGCCTTCTTGGAATGATTATCTCTTACAGAAAGCATCTCCATAAACTCTTCAAATTCGAAATCTCCCGTAAACCCTGTCCGAATCCCCTCAAATGATGTAAAATAGAAGTAAACCCTTTTGGCGTCCGGCTGATCAAGCGAACGCCTTCATGCACCTATTCGATTGTGTACTGGAGGAACAACATGGAATCATCCCAATTGCTGCAAGAGGCGATTATTGCCCGTGCAAAAGCATATGTACCTTATTCCCATTTTTCCGTTGGAGCTGCGCTGCTGGATGAGGATGGCAACGTGCATCACGGATGTAATATTGAAAATGCAGGCTATTCTCCAAGTAACTGTGCAGAACGTACGGCGTTATTCAGCGCAATCGCACAGGGGCATCGTCCTGGCTCCTTCCGTATGCTAGCGGTTGTAGGGGATACCGATGAGCCGATTGCACCGTGCGGTGTATGCCGTCAGGTTATGGTAGAGCTGTGCACGCCAGATATGCCGGTATTGCTCGCCAATATGAAAGGCGATACACGCATGACGACTATTGCTGAGCTGCTTCCACACGCATTTGGACCGTGGAATTTAAGCGAACCTTCTTGATCGTTTTGGTTGAACGATATACTAATACAGGTATCTCTATCGCAATAGCAGATACCGATGAACGGAGTGTACTATGTCAAAAAAATCTTTTAAATCCGGTTTTGTCGCGATTGTCGGCCGTCCGAATGTAGGCAAGTCAACGCTAATGAACCAGGTGATCGGACAAAAGATCGCGATCATGTCCGATAAACCACAAACAACACGCAACAAAATTCATGGCGTCTATACGACAGACGACATGCAAATCGTATTCCTTGATACACCAGGCGTGCATAAGCGTCAATCCAAGCTGGGCGATTACATGAACCAGACGGCATTGAACACGTTGAATGAAGTGGAAGCAGCGCTGTTCCTGGTGGATGCAGCCGAAGGTCTGGGCGGCGGTGACCGTTTTATTATCGAGCATTTGAAAAAAGTCAAAACACCAGTATTCCTCGTATTGAACAAAATTGATCAGGTGAAGCCGGAAGATTTGCTGCCGCTGATCGATAAGTATCGTTCCCTGCACGAGTTTGCGGAGATCGTCCCAATCTCGGCTAAGCTGGGTAATAACGTCAATACCTTGCTGGAGCAGCTCGGTAAATATTTGCCAGCAGGTCCACAATACTATCCAGACGATCAGGTAACTGACCATCCAGAGCAATTCGTTTGTGCAGAGCTGATTCGTGAGAAAATTTTGCAAATGACACGTGAGGAGATTCCACACTCCATCGCCGTTACGATCGAAGATATGTACACGCAGGAAAATGGAGTTGTGAATATCTCAGCTGTCATTTTCGTAGAGCGTGATTCCCAGAAAGGGATCATTATCGGTAAACAGGGTGCCCTGCTGAAGGAAGTCGGCAAGCGTGCACGGATGGATATCCAGAACCTGCTCGGTTCCAAAACATTTTTGGAGCTATGGGTGAAGGTGAAAAAGGATTGGCGTAACCAGGATCGTGTGTTGAAAGACCTCGGCTTCCATAAGGACGCGTAAGCAAGGAAGAACGAACAGATAGTATAAAGAACGACAAGCGGATAAATACAGTCAAAAGTGATAAACAGACTGGATCTGCGATATTATCGCACCACGTACAATTGAACAAATTGCCATAACAAAAAGCTTCTTTTCTTATAGAAGCTACCGGAAGAGCCAGTAGCTGTTCATGTTATGCGATGGAAGGGAAACAGGGCATGTGATTGAAATGCCCTGTTTCTTTCGCTTAATTGGTACCTCGTTCATCTGTACCGAAGATAAGCCAGCATCATTTTTTTCAACAATAAGACAATCGCTCACGTATACGGCAAGCCATCTCATTTTAGAACGAATCGATCTCACACGATGGCGTGAACGACATACGATAGCGATCAACGAGATCGGAGGCTAGCGTGTGCTATACCGAGTGCAAGGAATCGTAATCCGCAGCATGGATTATGGTGAAGGCAATAAAATCATTACACTATGCACGGAGACGCACGGCAAGATTGCCGTGTTTGTTCGTGGAGCGAGAAAAGCTAAAAGTCGGCATGCTGCGCTGGTACAGCCTTTTACGTATGGCGAATTCAACTTTTTACGTAGCGGCACAAACATGGGCACGCTTAATCAGGGCGAAGTGATCGAATCCAACCACAAGCTACGTGAGGACATTATCCTTGCCGCTTATGGCGCCTATGGTTGCGAGCTAGTCGATAAAGCGTTACTTGATAACGAAACCGGACACTTCTGGTTTGATCAGCTCAAAGCCTATTTATCTTTTCTAAGCGAAGGACGAGACCCCGTCATCCTCACCGCTCTGTTCGAAATGAAAGTGCTACAAGCCGCAGGCTACGGCCCGCAGGTCGATGCGTGCATGTTCTCTGACGAGACCGAAGGCGATTTCTGGCTTAGCGTGCGTCTGGGCGGCATCCTATCCAAACGCGAACGCCGCCAGGACCCCGCAGCAATCGCACTTTCTCCAGGCGTACTGCGCCTACTGCGATTATTTGCCAGACTCGACATTCGCCGCCTCGGCAATATCGACGTACGCGAGGAAACAAGAGCCGAGATCAAGCAGATTATGAGTGCTTTCATGGAAGTACAACTTGGCTTAAAGTTAAAATCCCGACGCTTTTTGGAACAATTAGAGAAGTTCGAGATGTAATCAGTCGAAGGTAGTTGATTGTAGTTATATGATTCGTAGTCATATAATTCATAGTGATCGTAATGAGACTAGTATGTAATAGCAGTAACGAGATGTAGTACCTAGACCAGGTTAAAGATTAACTTTGTCCATGTACTGGCACGTCCATAATTCAGTAGTTGAAGCGAATTAAAGGTCGAAATGAATTCCAATCAAGGTACTGATATTCAGATAGCGATTTGCCTAAAGAAAAAAGGAACCTGTCTCTTCGCATTTTTCCCTATACAGGCATATGATGCTATAAATAATGCTGAAATTTTTCAATAACGCCCCATAATTTTGTCTGAGGTTCTGAGGTTCTGAGGTTCTGAGGTTCTGAGGTTCTGAGGTTCTGAGGTTCTGAGGTTCTGAGGTTCTGAGGTTCTGAGGTTCTGAGGTTCTGAGGTTCTGAGGTTCTGAGGTTCTATACGCAACTTATATGATGCGAGAAGCACAGAACGAAGGGAAGGAAATAAGGGGAAAGGACGATTTTGGAGGTGCGGGAATCTACATTAACAATCTAATCTAGTAGATTCCCGCACCTCCACTGAGTCCGTCCCCTTATTCCTTAACGAAGTGGTGTCTGCATCCCAACACAAGTTAGCGCAATAGACTGCTATCATCCAGCCGCCGTATTGACGAACGATGTCAATTCCGGTATGATCAATTCTATATTGTGGCGCTAATGGTGCCACACATGATGCATTGACCGGAAAAGTAAGCTAACGATATTCGTCCCAAGCGAATCAGGGATCGTGGGAGCCTGATGACGACCGATAGCCGAATGGCATCCGCGAGCATATGAGCTGAATACGGAAAAGTGGATGACATGCCCAGCATGTCTTCAAGTAGGGTGGAACCGCGGGAAATGAACCTCTCGTCCCTATGTCTGTGACCAGGCGTAGGAACGGGAGTTTTTTGCGTGCGTTGCAGATAAAGATGCCGTTTCAGCGTCACATTTGCCAACCCGGCACCTATAACGAAGATAATGGAAAAGGAGTAATGTCGATGAATTTCCAGCAAATGATTTTGACGCTGCAAAACTTCTGGGCTGCGCACAACTGTATTATTGTGCAGCCGTATGACACTGAAAAGGGTGCAGGTACAATGAACCCGATGACCTTCCTGCGCTCTATTGGCCCTGAGCCATGGCGTGTAGCTTATGTAGAGCCTTCCCGCCGTCCTTCTGATGGTCGTTATGGCGAGAACCCTAACCGTCTGTACCAGCATCATCAGTTTCAGGTGATTATCAAGCCGTCTCCAGATAATATCCAAGAGGTGTATTTGGAAAGTCTGCGTGCGCTTGGCATCGAACCGCTGGATCACGATATCCGTTTTGTTGAGGATAACTGGGAGAACCCGACACTCGGCTGTGCCGGTCTGGGCTGGGAAGTATGGCTGGACGGTATGGAAATTACGCAGTTTACGTATTTCCAGCAAGTCGGCGGAATCGAAACAAGTCCGGTATCCGTTGAGATTACGTACGGTATGGAGCGTTTAGCTTCTTACATTCAGGAGAAGGAAAATGTATTCGATCTGGAATGGGTAGAAGGCATAGCTTATGGTGATGTATTCCATCAGCCAGAGTTCGAGCATTCCACGTATACCTTTGAAGTATCCGATGTGTCCATGCTGCTAGGCCTGTTTAGCACCTATGAGCAGGAAGCTAAGCGTGCGATGGAATTAAATCTCGTATTCCCAGCATATGACTATGTACTGAAATGCTCGCATACCTTCAACCTGCTGGATGCACGCGGCGCGATCAGTGTCACCGAGCGTACAGGCTATATCACACGTGTCCGTAATCTGGCGCGTCAGATTGCTACGACATATCTGGAAAGCCGCGAGAAGCTTGGCTTCCCGATGCTCAAGAAGGGAGAGGTATAATCATGGCAAAGGATCTATTGCTTGAAATTGGTCTGGAAGAAGTGCCTGCTCGCTTTTTGCGCGCAGCAATGAACCAGCTGCTCGATAAAACGGTAAAATGGCTGGATGATTCACGTCTGGCACATGGCGATGCCAAAGTATTTGCCACTCCACGCCGATTGGCAGTATGGGTAAAAGATGTAGCCGAAAAGCAAGAAGACATCAACGAAGAAGTAAAAGGCCCTTCCCGCAAAATTGCACAGGACGAAACAGGCAACTGGAGCAAGGCTGCACTGGGCTTTGCACGCAGTCAGGGTGTGGACCCTGCTGACTTCACGTTCCGCGAAGTGGGCGGCGTTGAATACATTTATGCACAAAAGAGCAGCATCGGTGCAAGCACCGACAGTATTGTTGCGGATGCGCTGCACCAGATCATCACGTCCTTGACATTCCCGAAAAACATGCGCTGGGGCGATCATGATTTCCGCTTTGTACGTCCAATCCGCTGGATGGTCGCACTGTGGGGACATGAAGTGATTGACTTCGAAATTACTGGTGTGAAAACAGGCCGCACAACGCGTGGACATCGCTTCCTCGGTACGGACACTGAGATCGCTGAGCCAACGCTGTATATGGAAGCCCTGCGCGAGCAGCATGTTATCGCAGACGTAGAAGAGCGGCAGGCGATGATCAGCGCGCAAATCGCTCATCTGGCAGCCCAGAAAAACTGGCATATCGATGTGAAGGATGATCTGCTGGAGGAAGTATTGTTCCTCGTTGAGACACCGACGGTACTGTACGGTACGTTTGATCCAGCGTTCCTGAACATTCCACAGGATGTACTGATCACATCGATGCGTGAGCATCAGCGCTATTTCCCGGTGCTGGATAGCGAAGGGCAATTGCTTCCATTTTTCGTAACGGTACGTAACGGTAATGACCGCGCACTTGACGTGATTGCAAAAGGTAACGAAAAAGTATTACGCGCACGTCTGTCCGATGCGAAGTTCTTCTACGAAGAAGATCAGAAGCTGAAAATTGCAGACGCTGTAGCGAAGCTGGATAATATCGTTTTCCATGAGGAAATTGGTACGCTGGGTGAGAAGGTTCGCCGTGTACGTCAGATTGCTGATCAGCTGGGTGCTGCACTACAGGTATCTCCAGAGCAAGCCGCAACGATTAGCCGTACGGCTGATATTGCCAAGTTCGATCTGGTTACACAGATGGTGTACGAGTTCCCTGAATTGCAAGGTGTGATGGGTGAGGATTATGCACGTAAGGCTGGCGAGAGCGAAGAAGTGGCACGTGCTATTTTCGAGCATTATCAGCCTCGGTTCTCCGGCGATAGCGCACCTGCATCGCTGACAGGCTCGATCATTAGCATCGCTGAGAAGATCGATACGATCGTAGCCTGCTTCTCGATCGGAATTATTCCTACTGGCTCGCAAGACCCGTATGCATTGCGTCGTCAGGCAGCAGGTATCGTACAGATTCTGCTGGAGCGCGAGCTTCCGCTGACATTGGAGCAAATCTTTGACATTACCTTGAATATTCATGAAAATTTAAGGAATATGAAACGTTCTTCCGATATAATACGTATAGATTTAAATGAGTTCTTCGGTCTGCGTGTGAAAAAGCTGCTGTCCGAGACACTCCGCTATGACGTGGTTGACGCTGTCATTTCGGCAGGCTTTAGCCATATTGGTTCCGTTGTAGCGCGCGGTAATGACCTGATGAAGGCTGTACAAGAAGTCCCTGACTTCAAGCTGACTATCGAGTCATTTGAACGCGTATCAAATCTGGCGGCGAAGTCTGCAGGACATACCGTGGACGCTGCGCTCTTTAGTGAAGCAGGCGAACGCGATCTGTATGCAGCATGGGAATCCGTCACTAGCAATTACAATAGCTTAATGGATCATAACAAGACAGGTGAAGCACTGGCACTACTGGCAACACTTCGTCCGGCGATCACGGCGTTCTTTGATCATATTATGGTTATGGTCGATGATGAGGCTGTACGTGAGAACCGTCTTGCTTTGCTCGCGGCGATCGATCGCGACGTGAAGCGGTTTGCAGATTTTTCAAAGCTGGTTAAATAGACAATACAGGAGCATAAGCGCCTGTTGCACCAATTGAATTTAGAAGTGCATAGCCTAATGAAGCATGCGGTCATGCTTGCCAGCTGGCGAACCTGACTGCGGTAGCTTGCTTCTAGCAGCATGCATTTCATACTCACTCATACTTGGATACGGAACGACTATTTTACACGGTCGTTCCGTATTTTCCGCTTTGTGAACGAACGTATGCTCCGTGACCGATCATGTCAGCTCGTGGTTAAGAGATGAAGTCGTCTATCATGGTATATGGAAAGGAGAGGTCATTTGCCATCTGAAATAAAGGATCGTCCCACGATCGTTGTTGACGGCGATGCCTGTCCCGTCAAAGCGGAAATCGCCGAAACGGCGCGCGCATTTGAGGTGCCTGTATTGATCGTATCCTCGTTTGACCATCGTATTCAAGCGGAGGAAGGTGTACGCGTTATACAGGTTGATCGTGGCGACCAGAGCGCAGATCTTTATATTGTGAATCATATCCAGCCTGGCGATATTGTGATCACACAGGATTACGGACTGGCTACGATTGCGCTGGCAAGGCGTTGCCTTGTGTTGTCCTTTCGCGGTATGGAGTTTCATGCGGATAATATCGAATTTTTGTTAGCCCGGCGTCATGCGCAGGCAAAGGCACGTCGTCAGGGCAAATATGGCAAGGGTCCACGTCCGCTTACTCATGAGGATCGAAAAAATTTCCAAACAGAGCTAGCAAAACTTTTAACAAATAGGCAGGAATTTCGTTCTGACTAGCGAATATTATGTATCGTGCGAAAAGAGATGAAGGTGGTAACGATGAACACCGGACATAGCGGTGGTATTCCTGAGGAAGTCATTGAAGCTGTATTACAGCATAATGACATTGTCGATACGGTAAGCAAGTATGTTCATCTGACCAAACAAGGAAAGTATATGAAGGGTCTCTGCCCGTTTCATTCTGAAAAGACGCCTTCGTTTACAGTAACACCTGAACGCCAGATTTTTTACTGTTACGGATGTGGCGCTGGAGGCAATGCAATCAAATTCCGCATGGAAATTGAGGGTCTGTCCTTTCCAGAAGCGGTCAGATTGATGGCGGAAGAATCGCATGTTCCTTTTCATGATAATAAAGGAACCGCAGTCTCTCCGCAAAATAAGGAGCTGGAGCGATTGCTCCAGGCGCATGAATGGGCTGCTAAGCTATTCCATTATCTGCTGAAAAATACGGAGCATGGCAAAGCTGCAATGGATTATCTACGTAACCGCGGGTTTGGTGACAAGCTGATTGATCAATTTCAGATTGGCTATGCACCGGATCGTTGGGACACGTTAGTGCAGTTTTTTGAAAAACGTTCCTTTGATCTACAGGAGATGGAAAAGGGTGGACTGTTATCATCGCGTCAAAATGGCTCCGGCTATGTGGATCGTTTTCGCGGGCGAGTGATGTTTCCAATTATGAACCGCAGTGGCAGGGTTATTGCCTTTGCAGGAAGAATACTTGGAGACGGTCAGCCCAAATATTTGAATTCACCTGAAAGTCGTCTGTTCAACAAGAGCCGCACACTGTACAATTTGAATCTTGCTAAGGGAGCGATTCGCAAGCAAGGGCAGGTTGTACTCATGGAAGGCTTTGGTGATGTGATTGCCGCATGGGATGCAGGGGTAC
Source organism: Paenibacillus hunanensis (assembly GCF_014645615.1). Lineage (GTDB taxonomy): Bacteria > Bacillota > Bacilli > Paenibacillales > Paenibacillaceae > Saccharibacillus > Saccharibacillus hunanensis. The sequence goes on from NZ_BMMB01000006.1 coordinate 355,546, forward strand.
AACATACTGTGGCGACGATGGGAACCGCATTGACTGAAAATCATGCTGCGCTCATTCGTACGCTGACCGAGGAAGTCGTTGTTTGTTATGATGGCGATAATGCCGGTCAGGCAGCTGCATTGAAAAGTATCCCGATTCTGGAGGGAGCGGGTCTGCATGTAAAGGTGTCGGTGTTACAAAATGGACTGGATCCAGATGAGTACATCAAAACCTACAGCAAGGAACGTTTTGTAGACCAGATCATTCATGGAGCTGTATCTACTACCAAGTTCAGACTGATCAATGTTAAGAAACACCATAATCTGCTTGAAGAGGATGGCAAAGCTGCCTACGCCCAGGAAGCAATCGGGATTATCGCCCAGCTTGGTTCACCGACCGAAAGAGAAGTTTACCTCAAGGAGTTATCCACCGAGGTTGGTGTATCCCTGGAAAGCCTCAAGCAGGACTGCAATCTGGCTCGTCAAACGTATAGCCGTAAGCAGGCACAGAGTCAGAGCAATAACAGTAACCGCAGTAATGGGGCTGATGCGTCAGGCAAACCGTTCCGAGGCGGCTCGCGCAAGCAGACTGGAGCGCCAACACTGCTGCCTGCTTATCATGTAGCAGAGCGGCGTTTGCTCTCCATCATGCTTCAGGATGGAGAGGCTGCAACCTATGTGAGTGACCAGCTGGGTGACGGATTCAATATTCCAGAGCATGCGGCGCTGGCAGCGTATATTTATTCTTATTATGCGCAGGGCAAGCCGCCCGATATTAGTCGGCTTATCGCCTCGCTTCAAGACGATCGGTTGGAAAAAACGGCAACGTCCATCTCGATGATGGATGAGCCGCTCGATACAAGTCTTCGGGGAATGGATGATTACATTCGTGAGATCAAGAAGTTCCCCAAGCAGAAGCAGATCGAGCAAAAAAGAGAAGAGATGCTGCGTGCAGAGAAATCCGGTGATTTCCTGCGTGCTGCTCAAATTGCAAGTGAGATTATCGCCCTGGAACGTGGATAGTCGTTCGGTACGGCTAGTTGCAGGGAGGAGGGAGTCGAAAGATGGCGAACGATCAGCATACTGAATTGGAAACCGAATTAACATTGGAACAGGTTAAGGAGCAGCTCATGGAAGTGGGCAAGAAGAGAGGCTCCTTGAACTACAAAGATATTACGGAGAGACTGGCTGCATTTGACCAGGATGCCGAGCAAATTGATGAATTTTACGAGCAGTTGGGTGATAACGGCGTTGAAGTAATCAATGAGGGTGACGAAGAAGTTCGTCGTGATTCCGACAGTGATAACGAAAACGGCGATAACGAGTTTAGCTTTGACGATGATCTGGCATTGCCGCCAGGTATCAAAATCAATGACCCGGTACGTATGTACCTGAAAGAAATCGGTCGTGTTCCGCTGCTGTCTGCTGACAGCGAGGTAGAGCTGGCTAAACGGATCGAGCAAGGTGATGAGGAAGCAAAACGCCGTCTGGCAGAAGCCAACCTGCGTCTCGTAGTTAGTATCGCGAAGCGCTATGTCGGTCGTGGTATGCTATTCCTGGATCTGATTCAGGAAGGTAATATGGGTCTGATCAAGGCGGTTGAGAAGTTTGACCATACGAAAGGATACAAGTTCAGTACGTATGCAACATGGTGGATTCGTCAAGCGATCACCCGTGCGATTGCCGACCAGGCAAGAACGATCCGTATCCCGGTTCATATGGTTGAAACGATCAACAAGCTGATCCGTGTATCCCGTCAGCTTCTGCAAGAGCTGGGACGCGAGCCGTCACCAGAGGAAATTGCAGCAGAAATGGAACTGAGCGTTGAAAAAGTACGCGAAATCATGAAAATCGCACAGGAGCCCGTATCGCTGGAAACACCAATCGGTGAAGAAGACGATTCTCACCTGGGCGACTTCATCGAAGATCAGGATGCATTGGCACCTGCTGATGCAGCAGCTTACGAGCTGCTCAAGGAGCAACTGGAAGATGTACTCGATACGCTGACAGAGCGCGAAGAAAACGTACTGCGTTTGCGTTTCGGCTTGGATGATGGTCGTACGCGTACACTCGAAGAAGTAGGTAAAGTGTTCGGCGTTACCCGCGAGCGTATTCGTCAGATCGAAGCCAAAGCTCTGCGCAAGCTGCGCCATCCAAGCCGTAGCAAACGTCTGAAAGATTTCCTCGAATAGAATGGAATGGATTTCAGTTCGTTATACGAGCTGAATCGTATACAAGATGCCCCCTGTCTACATGGCAGGGGGCATTTTATTATGTGCGAGCACTGAGAAAGCCTTTACTTTTCACACCATTTCAGCGATATATAAAGAGATAGGTTGTTCGGCGCATTCAGGGGGAACGCGCCATACTAACACGATGCGGAAGTGGGGGACAGGTGTGAATCAGGATCGACGCACTGTGATTTTGGATGAAATTGAATACTGGCGTGAAAATCGGCTGCTGCCGGAGCATTATTGTGATTTTCTATCCAATCTATATGATGTGGATCATGAGCATGATCGCGGAGATAAGAAGCTGTTATCGATGAGCTCGCTCAAGCAGGGTAATCTTCGTACATGGCTGTTTATTTTCTTGATGCTGTGTTTTATTTGTCTGGTGGTGCTGTATTTTTCGGCATTCCCGTTTTTGATGCAGCTGGTCTCTGTGCCGATTTTTGCAGCGGTATGTTACATTAGTGGCATTCGTCAACAAAAGCGTAATCCAGTCGCCTCCTCTGTACTGCTGGCGATCGGTAGCTTTCTGCTGCTTGGACTTGGAATCATGATTATCCATGAGCATCGATTGGAACCGACATTTTGGATTCCCGTACTCGTTATTGGCTGTGCGATCATCTGGTGTATAATGGGGTATGTGATATCAAGTCCGATTTTGCTGTATATTGGCTTTGGTGCACTTGTGCTGCTGTATGGCGGTTTCTTTGCACAGGTGAAGCCAGATGCGTCATGGATCATGCTGCAGGCATTGTGGTTGCCGCTGAGCATGCTATTTGTGTGGTTTAGCTGGCTCGTGCATCATCGTGGACGTAAGCTGGCAGCTGTATATTTTACGAGCGGCGTAGCGATCTGGTTTATGCCAGAGGTGGATGAGACGCTGCTGCGCGGACATATGCCAGATATTTTCGCAGTGTTATGTATTGTGAAAATTGCACTGGCGTGTATATTGCTATTTGTATTACGAAAAAAATGGATAGTGTGGGTGACTGCATGAAATTATCAACAAGATTAACGCAAATTGCGGAGCAAATTCCGGCAGGAAGTCGATTGGCAGACATTGGTTCTGACCATGGCTTACTACCGGTATACGCAGTACGGCAAGGGCTCGTAACAGAGGCCATTGCTGGAGAAGTCAATCAAGGGCCGCTTGACGCCGCTCAGCGTCAGGTGAACGAAGCAGGTCTGGGTCATGTGATTCAGCCGCGCCTGGGAAATGGACTGGCTGTGCTGGAGCCAGGCGAAGTGGATGTGATTACGATTGCTGGTATGGGTGGTGCGCTGATCGTGACGATTTTGTCCGAGGGCATCGCCAAACTGGCAGGTGTATCACGTTTAATTTTGCAGCCGAATGTGGGCGAGGAATTCGTACGCCGCTGGTTGCTGGAGCAGGGCTGGTATTTGTCCTCTGAGCAGATTTTGGAGGAGGATGGTCGTACATATGAGATTTTGGCGGCCGATCGACTGGAAAATGCGAAGCAGCAAAATGAAGAGCTCTATCGTACTCGCGTGCTGGAAGGCGAGCAGGGGTTGAGTGTGAGCTTGTCGGTAACCGAGCTGGTTCAATTTGGACCGTATCTGTTAGATGGAGCTGACCCGGTATTTTGCGAAAAGTGGCAGCAGGAGATTCTCAAGCTCGAAAAGGTAAAAGCTTCGGTAGAGCGCTCAGACAATGATGAATCCAGACTCAAGGCAGCCGCCTTGCAGCAGCAGATCAAGCTTGTGAAGGAGGTACTAGCATGCTTGCCAAAGGACAAACTGTAATTCAATATATGGAGCAATTTGCACCAAAGTCAATCGCAGTACCCGATGACCGAATCGGCTTGCAGCTCGGATCATTGCAAAAGGAGATTACTGGTGTACTCGTTGCACTCGATGTTACCGATGCCGTTGTGGATGAAGCGATTGCGAAGGGCGCGAATCTGATCATCGCTCATCATGCGATCATTTTCCGTCCGCTCAAAAGCCTGCAAACGAGCACGCCAATGGGCAAATTGTATGAGAAGCTGATCAAGCATGATATTGCCGTATATATTAGTCATACGAATCTGGATATCGCTGAGGGCGGTGTGAATGATTGGATGGCAGATGCACTTGGCTTGCGTCAGACCGTTCCGATTGAGCAGACGTCTTCGGATGATTATTTGAAGCTGGTGACATTTGTACCCCAATCGCATCTGGATGCGGTTCGTTCGGCTGTATGGGCAACCGGAGCTGGACACATCGGTGCGTATAGCCATTGTGGCTTCACTACAGCAGGCACGGGTACTTTTTTGCCAGAAGAGGGAACCCAGCCGTTTAGCGGCGAACAGGGGCGTTTGGAGCATGCCTCCGAGGTACGCTTTGAGACGATTATTCCGTCCAGCTTGAAAAATAAAGCAGTACAGGCGCTGATCAAGTCTCATCCGTATGAAGAGGTAGCCTATGATCTGTATCCGCTCGCGTTGCCAGGCAAAGCCTATGGACTGGGACGTGTAGGAAAGCTGGATGAACCGGTCACACTGGCTGAGTTTGTGAATACCGTTAAGCAGGGACTGGATGTAAAAACGGTACGCGTGGTCGGCGATCTGGAGCGTACTGTGAAAAAGGCAGCAGTGCTCGGCGGCTCAGGCAGCCGATATGTAAATGGCGCTCTGTTCAAAGGTGCTGATGTGATCGTGACAGGCGATATCGACTATCATACTGCGCATGATGCGCTTATGGCAGGCATCGCGATTATCGATCCAGGTCACAATACCGAAAAGATCATGAAGCCAGGCGTTGCTGGCGTGCTGCGTGCTCGTCTTGAAGCTGACAAATATGATACACCAGTATATGCCTCCGAGATCGATACCGAGGTATTTCGTTTCGTATAAATGTTTGGTATAAATCACAGTAGAGCTGCATCTATAGTACGGCTGGTTACCATCATGATCTCTATCGATCTGTACATGGAAAGTCAGACCGCCATATAGTATCGAGGTTTATGTATCAAGGTTTACTCGGTCGCAAAATTTTAGGCTGTGGAGTCGCATGCAGCAAAGCTGATTACGAGCTTGATCGCTTCATGATACACCTTTAAAATATTTTCAAAATTGAGCTTCGGATGCAAATAATAAAAAATACTTGCCACGTTATGAGAACGATTATATAATATGGAGTGTTGCGTTTGCGGAAAGTTTAACAGACAATCGCCGGTAGCTGAGAGGCTGCGGGAGGAAAGTCCGGGCTCCGTAGGGCAGGGTGCTGGATAACGTCCAGTCAGTGCGAACTGAAGGATAGTGCCACAGAAATGGACCGCCGATGGACGGAGCAATCCGTCACAGGCAAGGATGGAACCGAGGTGTAAGAGACCCCGAGGAACGCTGGTGACTTCGTTCCTGGTAAACCCCATCTGGAGCAAGACCTAAAGAGATACAGCTTTTCTTCACGGAAAAGCAGCCTTTGCCCGAGGTGTATCGAGGTTGGTCGCTGGAGCCAGTCAGCAATGGCTGGCCTAGATAGATGATTGTCGCCAAAAGTGGGAGGGTAGTTCCCGTCTGAACCACAAATGGCACAGAACCCGGCTTATGAGAAACTTTCCCAACTGACGCCACGTAATTAAAGATGTATAGGGAAGCCACCTTGTTAGCGATATCGCTTGCTTGGAAGGCGATACCGTTTTGGCTGCCAGATTTACCGAGTAGACTGGCATGCACAAAACATGTAACTTCCATATTTGCTGGATCAGGGCGGTGCGTCCTTCATGATGAAGAGCGCACCGTCTTTTTGCTGAGTTTATTTCCTTTGCATTCATTATTGTAAAGTCTAAGACTTGTGAATGAGCAGGGCAAATAGGTGATATTGATTTGTTAGCATAGGTAATTGGATCGATTAATCTTTTTAATCAGACCTGCCATACATCTTGATTGTTAAGAGAATTCAAAGTAATCTATATGATATCAAACCATTCATTAGCTGATATATTGATGCAATAGGTTTTCATCATTGTAAACGCTGGTTAAAAAATGAATAAGCCGCGCAGTCCAATGCTTGAAATGTCAAATCAGTTGTGGTTTCGGGTACGCCGTCCTGCTGCTTGCGCAAGCAAAGTTACCACTTTGACTGCATTTATGGTAGGATGTAATGTAAATCAGGGTTAAATTGTATGACAACACGACCCGGTTTTTAAGGAACCAATTAAGGGGGAGCTACAGATATGTCAGCTGCAAATGTCCACAAATTGAGTGAAAGCACACGGGAGAAGTTGAAACCAGCCATTGAGAAACTGGAGGAGTTTTTGAACGAATACTCCTTGAACGCTCTGGCATCTGAACAAGGACAGGACACATTGCCTTTTTACAAAGGCTTTTTGGCGGACCTTCGCCATTTGCTCGTATTTTCCGAAGTATCCTATGAAAAGCTTGGAGTCGTGCTGCGTCGTGCTAACTTTGACGTTGATTCTGCGGAAAAAGCGCTATACAGTACGTATCATCAATGCGTGAACAGCTTTTTTTATCCCAAAAATGAGTGCTATTCCGAAGATGGACGTTATGCTTATACTGGTCAGGAAGCGATCCGTTTCCGTCAAACACCTGTAAAACCGGTACGAGACATTATTCTTGAAGTGACCAGAACATTTGAAGAGCTGCGCGATGATCTGGCTTATTACGAAAGTGATTACCTGACACAGCGCCGTATGAACCAGCGCCACGCGTAAGTGTAATAACGGCGAAGAGATGGATGCTCTAAGCCACTTTAATTCGCAATCGATCTGACAAAGGATGCCTGTATAGGCATCCTTTTTTTGCAGAGCTTGTGAGAGTTTAAATGGATAAGACATCTGACTACGTTGAAGCACCATTCACAATATTAGCTAGCAAGTAATGTGATAAACGGTCATTTAGCATAGCAACACATAGAATATATGGCATTCGATTCCATAGTTAATCTGCCTGATTGTGTATAGCTTTATGTATGATTTACCTTCATTGATATTACACAATATAGATATAAAAGTTATCATATGATCCTTTTTACCAGCTTTTTGTTACTACATAGGTATACATAATAGGTATACTTAGAAAACGCGATGAAAGGAAGTCGTTCATGAGGTATCCATCGTTTGTTTATTCTGTTCAGCACGGTATCGCAAAAGGTCATATTCGATCCGTTCATTTTAACGATAGCGCTAATGAGCATGACATACATAAGCCATACTCAGCAATAGCTGTAGATTCAGAATACAACTGGTTTTACCTGGGAGGGAGTGAGGCATCAAGCTCCTTTTTTAAAGAGCAGCTTGATGCGGGCTGGCGCCAGCAGATGAACAGCGCACAGATGGTGGTCATCTTTTCACAAAATGAGCACTGGGATGCTGTCATCGAAGCCGAAATGAAAGATATCCTACATCCAAAGGAGCGTTATGCCTTCACCTACGAGTCATCTGATGAGGAGCAAGCAGCCGAAATTACCCGTCAGTTAGCGCAATTACTGCCGGAAGGATATGAACTTGCAAAAATTACACCGTCTCTTATTCAAAAAAGCGAGGGATTTGACGAAAAGTATATTAAGAGGTTTTGGCATACGATGGACAATTATGTGCAGCATGGCTTTGGATACTGTATTTTGCATGAAGGAAATTCAGTATGTGAATGCATTTCGATTGCTGCTAATCCGGATTGTGCGGAGATTGATATTCATACCGCTTCACCCTATCAGCGAAAAGGTCTGGCATTTCTAGTCGCGCAGGCATTTATCGCAGAAAGCTTACACAGAGGGATTCAGCCGAGATGGGACTGTAACGCAGCTAATGAGGCATCGGCAGGATTAGCACGTAAGCTCGGGTTTGTACCTAGCTTGAACTATCGCATGTGGATTAAATCTTGAGCGATTCAGACAGCCATTAGCATTACATTTTCAATTGAATGTGAGGGAATTGATGAATAGTTGCTCATGCTGAGCACGGCTCGAATGAAAAGCAACAGCAATGGAGGATGGAGCTCACTAGGAAGATCAGGTTGGTTGCTAGGTTCATCCATTGCAATAATCGCCGAAACTTCCCATAGTCGCTTTGCATAGAACATAGTACACTAAAGTCAACGCTATACGATCAATAGCCTTTGGACTTGACGGCTTCTTTATACATTTACGAACTACATTTCATAACTAAGGACAGGAGATACACAGTGTATGCAAATTGATGCCAACACAGCCAAGCAGCTGCTTGAGCTTCGTTATTTGAACGCCTCGGGCGGAGGCAGTACCGGTGGGATGGATGTCAATACGAATGATACCGATGAGCTGTTTCAGATGATGCTGGATCAAAACATGGGTACAACCAATGATGCTAGTGGCTCCGGCTCTAGCATTACAAAAATGGCAAGCCTGCTTGCAGATGGCAATGCGATGTCTGTAACGGGCAATACGTATGGCGGTGCAAGCGCATTGGATGCGAGTACACCGAGCACGTCTGCTGGTGATCCGTGGTCGAATTTTGACCAATTGCCAGAGGTAGACCCATCTAACTCCACAACAACAGCGCGTCTACTAATGAATGGTGGTAGCATACCGACTAGCGCTGGCAGTATTGGTGGTGCAGACGGTACGAGTGGATTGTCCAGTTTGCCTGGCGCTGATGACCACGGAAGTAAAGCTACCGCATATAATGAATTCATTAGCACTGCCAGCAGTAAATACGGTATCCCTGAATCACTGATTAAGGCAGTCATCGATGTGGAATCGTCCTTTAATCCGAATGCAGGCTCAGGGGCGGGCGCGAAAGGTCTGATGCAGCTGATGGATGGTACAGCAGCTGGACTCGGTGTGAGCAACTCTTTTGATCCGGCGCAAAATATCGACGGGGGAACGAAGTACCTGTCCTACCAGCTCAAGCGCTATGACAATAACATCAAAACAGCCCTTGCAGCATACAACGCAGGTCCGGGTCGCTTGCAGCGTCTTGGTATCTCGAACGATCAGGAGTTGATGGCGAAATTCAATCAATTGCCAAAAGAAACGCAGCGCTATATTGGTAAAATTGAAGCGGCTCAGCAGAAGTACGCGCTTTAATACTCTCGAATCATACAAGCTAATCTGTATGCCGATAGCTCTTTCACATCACGATCTGTTTCTATACAGCCGGATGCACCGCATGGTGCCATCCGGCTTTTTGTATGAAGCGTAATGATGCTAATTCTCAGTCAACTCACTGGATGCGATCATTATTTTAAAAGATAGAAGTTTCGATGAAGAACAGCAGCAGGAGACGCGATGGCGCTTAATTTATGCTATAATGATGAGTAGCATGTTTGATCCGGATATCCATTCGGCTGGGGATGCTTGTTGAAGCTCCAGCTATCTGCTTGATACGAATGACACAATGACAGAGGTCAAAAGGTGGAGCGCAGGCGAATCCCTTTTTGATCTTTTTATATGTATACGTGAATAAATAATGATGGAGGAATGTCTGATGAAATATTTTGATTATGCCGCCACGACACCTCCTTACCCTGAGGTTGTACGCGCAATGGGCGAGATGATGCAGCAGCACTATGGTAATCCATCGTCCCTGCATCGTTACGGTGAAGAGGCAGATCGTCTGCTTCGTCGCGCACGTGAGGTCAGTGCAGGTGTGCTGGGTGTACAACCCGGTGAACTGATCTGGACATCAGGCGCAACAGAGAGCAATAATCTTGCTTTGAAGGGGGCGGCGATGCGTCGTGGACGTCTTCAAGGACATATTATAACGACAGCGATTGAGCATGCTTCTGTATATGAGGCATGTCGTCAGCTCGAGCAGCTTGGATTTGAAGTTAGCTATCTCGATGCTGAACCGAATGGAACGATATCGTTGGAGCGCATTCAGGCAGCCTTTCGCGAGGATACGATTCTATTTAGCATGATGCATGTCAATAATGAAACAGGTGCGGTACAGCCTATAATGGAAGTGGCACGCTGGATCAAGAAGTATCACCCACGCACGATTGTACACGTAGACGGTGTGCAGGGCTTTGGACGCCTTGCGCCTTTTCCACTAGGAGAAGGTAGCATCGATCTGTATAGCTTGTCTGCACATAAGCTGCGTGGACCACGCGGTGTCGGCTTACTGTATGTAAAACAGGGTACAGAGCTGCTACCGTTGCTAGCTGGTGGCGGACAGGAGAATGGCTATCGCTCAGGTACAGAAAATGTAGCTGCTATCGCAGGCATGACCAAAGCGTTACGCCTTTCCGCAGAGAAGCAAACGACGCAGGAGCAGCATTTACGTCTTCTGTCAGCTGAGCTTCGCCAGCAGATTCGGACGATTCCCGGTCTGCTGTTGACCGAGGTTAGGGAAGTGGCACCGCATATTGTGCACTTTACGTATCCGGGCATGAAGGCAGAGGTTGTGCTGCATAGTCTGGAGCAGCAAGGAATGCTCGTATCGACTCAATCTGCATGTGCATCCAGACGAGCGAAGCCGAGCCGTGTATTACGTTCAATGGGAATGGATGCAGAAGCAGCGATGAGCGGTATTCGCATCAGTCTCGGCGATGAGCATACCGCTGAAGATATTACACAACTGGTCGCTGCTTTGCGACAGACGGTGCAGGCATTGCGACCGTTGGAGAGGAGATAACACCTTATGATCGGACATATTGATCGCCTGATGCTTCGTTTAGGTGAGATTACACTAAAAGGTAAAAATAGAGGACGATTTGAGAAAACAATCGCTGAGCATGTGCGCGAGGTGCTTCGTCCGTATCCGCAGGCAAAGCTCCAGCGTGAGTACGGCAGAATGTATGTGGATACAGGTGGTGTCCCAGCCGAGCAGCTCATTGAACGTTTGAAAAATATATTTGGAATCGTTGATATTATTCCAATTAAGCATACCGAGCCGGAGCTGGAAGCGATCATTGCCGCTGCGGTTGAGCTGGTTGGTGAATACGATCTCCAGCAAGAGACATCGTTTAAAGTGAATGCACGCCGTGTATGGAAGGAGTTTGCACATTCCTCACAGGATATGAACCGTCTGATCAGCTCGCCTGTATTGCGTGCGTATCCGTTACTCAAGGTGGATGTACGCCAGCCAGATATTGAGCTACGCGTCGAGGTGCGTGAAGGGATTGCGTATATTTACAGCCAGATCATTCCTGCTGCGGGGGGCTTCCCGCGCGGAAGTAATGGTCGTGCCATGCTGATGCTGTCGGGTGGGATCGATAGCCCGGTAGCAGGCTGGCACGCGATGAAGCGTGGTCTCGAGATTGAATGTGTGCATTTTCATAGTTATCCGTTCACCAGTGAACGTGCACGCGAAAAGGTCATCGATCTGGCACGTGTACTATCCAGCTACGGTGGTAAGGTTCGGCTGCATGTTGTACCCTTTACCGAAATTCAGACCTCGTTCACAACCACACGTCAGGATAATCTGATGATCACGTTGATGCGCCGTGCGATGCTACGGATTACAACCCGTCTGGCCGAGCAGCAAAAAGCACTGGCGATCGTGACTGGTGAAAGTCTGGGCCAGGTCGCAAGCCAGACGCTGAACAGTATGAATGTGATCGAGCGTGCAACGGATCTGCCAGTGCTGCGTCCACTTGTTATGCAGGACAAAGACCAGATCATCGAAACCGCACAGCAGATCGGAACGTATGAGCTATCGATTTTGCCATACGAGGATTGCTGTACGTTGTTCGTTCCACGTTCACCCGCAACGAACCCGAACCGCCGTGTCGTGGAAAAGGTCGAGGAAAACCTGCCGCTGGAAGAAATGATCGAGCGTGCTGTCCAGCAAACAGAGGTGCTCGATATTACACCGAGTATGCCTTCAGCATTATCTACGACAACAACCGAGTCCACCGATTCGGATTGGTTTTAATACCATTTAATTGTGATATAAAAAATGCCCCGATCCCTTAGCTTGATAAGGATCGGGGCATTGCTATGACTGTTAATTGCTATAGCTATCGAATTAAAGATGAACACAATAGACAACATAATAAAAGAACAAATCGGTCTTATCTTCGCTTTTATTCACTGGTTTCGCTAGTAGTCTGTCGATTTTTCAAATACCCTGCTAGTAGCACTCCAATCATAACAAATGCGATAAAGATCCACGTCCATAGCGGATGAGCGCCAAAGACGGATTGTAATCGACTTTCCTGTGTGATCATATGGGATGCGGTATACGCGAGCACTGCGCTCCCTACATAGATAATCCATGAGAATCGATTTGTTAATTTGATGAAAATGGTGCTTCCCCACACGACAATCGGTACACTAATACATAAGCCAATAATGACGAGCACCACATGCTGGTTAGCAGCACCTGCAACTGCAATTACATTGTCCAGTCCCATCGCGGCATCGGCAATAATAATCGTCCAGACTGCACTCCATAGCGAGGTGCCAGCTTTGACTTCCTTGTGATCTTCATTATCCGTTAGCAGCTTATACGCGATTGCGATCAGTAATAGACCACCAACAGCGAGCAACCATGGAATTTGCAGCAGCCAGATGACTGCTACCGTAGCGGCAATACGAATAATGACCGCGCCACCCATTCCGTATAAAATTGCTTTTTTCTGCGTTTGCTGAGGCAATTTGCGTGCGGCAAGGCCGATAACGATGGCATTGTCTCCGGCGAGAATAAGATCGATAAAAATAATATTCAACAGCGATAGCCAGAATGCAGGCTGTGTTATATCCATTACATTCACTCCTTCATTCAAATGAAAATGATTAATCCTACAGGGTAGCTGTGTACAGAGGTAGTGAATGCAATTCAGATGGATATCGTTATAAACAGGCATAATAGAATGCCAGCTAGATACCGATAATAGAAAGGCAAGCAACTACTGGAAATTATTCATATGAACTATGTTCCTTGACCGACATGTCGTATGTTAAAGCATACGTATTGGCAAGTAGTCCGGTTGCACATATATAATGAGCAAAGAGAAGTTTTGTTGTTTGTATAATGAGTCGAATGAGCAAAAGAGTTGCTTATTGTTTTAGAGGTGGAGCAGGGAACATGTATGTTGTTACTAAGGTGAGCAAGGAGGTCGCTTGCTTTCATAAGTCGAAAGTCGAGCAAGGAGAACGCTTGCTCTTATAGGTCGAGCAAGAAGAACGCTTGCTCTTATATGAATTAATAATAACCCGCTCTTTTATAGAGCTAAACGCAGATATCGAACAAAGGACAGAAGGAGGCGACATACTGTGAACAATCGTAATCAAGGCCTTTTTATTGTGCTGCTTATTGGTGCAGGTATTATTATTTTGCTAGGAAAGCTGGGGGTATTTGCATTTTTGGGGCGAGCTTTTTGGCCGCTGCTTATTTTACTGCCAGGGATCATCTTACAGCTTGCCTATTTTAGTCGCAGTATTTCGTCGTATTGGCTCATACCAGCTGGTATGCTGACGGTATATGGTGTGTTGTTTTTCCTATGTAATACATGGGGCTGGGGCTTGATGGATGTGCTGTGGCCATTGTTTATTGGTGGTGTGGCACTGGGACTGTATGAATATTATACGATGTCTCCGGTTCGTCTTGATCAGCGCATTGGCTGGGTGTCCTTGTTGCTTGGAGCGCTAACGATTGTATTATTGCTAGTGAATCTGCTCGGCTCTGCATTACTTTATGTGATTGCGATCGCGCTAATCGTCGCTGCAATCTGGTTATTTTTGGGACAAAATAAGTCCGGTAGAATGCGCAGATAACAGTAATTTTGCTTGATTTATGGGATTTATAACGTATAATAAATAATGAATCAATTTGCGAATGACGGTTTTCAGTAATTTCATTTAATATTTCATAACAAAATGTAGAGCGTCGGCTTCATTGACCGACGCTCCTTTTATGGAGAGGATTTGGAGAATTTTATGCATTTGAGAGAAAATATCCGCAATATCGCTATTATCGCCCACGTTGACCATGGTAAAACAACACTGGTTGACAAGCTGCTTCAGCAGTCAGGCATTTTCCGTGACCACGAAACTTTGCAGGAGCGTGCGATGGACTCCAACGATTTGGAGCGCGAACGCGGTATTACGATTCTGGCTAAAAATACAGCAATTACCTATAAAGAATATCTGATCAATATCGTGGATACTCCGGGACACGCCGACTTTGGTGGCGAGGTAGAGCGTATTATGAAAATGGTTGACGGCGTATTGCTCGTTGTTGATGCATACGAAGGTTGCATGCCGCAAACAAAATTCGTTCTGCGTAAAGCACTGGAGCACAACCTGACTCCAATCGTTGTCGTAAACAAAATCGACCGTCCAGCTGCACGTCCAGCTGAAGTAATCGACGAAGTACTGGAACTGTTCATCGAGCTCGGCGCGAACGATGAGCAACTTGACTTCCCGGTTGTATATGCTTCTGCATTGAACGGTACATCCAGCATGGAAGACGATCCTGCCAAACAGGACGACAACATGCAAGCTATTTACGATACAGTTGTAACGAATATTCCAGCACCAACAGAAGATACAGAGCAACCACTGCAATTCCTCGTAACCCTGATGGACTACAACGAATACCTGGGACGTATTGCGGTAGGTCGTGTTAACCGTGGTATTATCCGCCAAGGTCAACCTGTAACAGTTATCACGCGTGAAGGACAGAAAAAGTCCGCTCGTATCGAGAAGCTGTTTGGCTTCCAGGGTCTGAAGCGTGTTGAGGTTGAGCAAGCGGGTGCAGGTGATATCATCGCAATCGCAGGTATCAAGGACATCAACATCGGTGAAACAATCGCTGATCCACAAAATCCAGAAGCTTTGCCAGTTCTGAAAATCGATGAGCCAACACTGCAAATGACATTCCTCGTTAACAACAGTCCATTTGCTGGACGTGAGGGTAAATGGGTAACATCCCGCCGTCTGCGTGATCGCCTGTTCAAAGAGCTGGAAACAGACGTGAGCTTGCGTGTAGACGAAACAGAAAGCCCGGATGCTTATGTTGTATCGGGTCGTGGTGAGCTTCACCTTGGTATCCTGATCGAGAACATGCGTCGTGAAGGCTATGAGCTGCAAGTATCCAAGCCTGAAGTTATCGTACGCGAAATTGACGGCGTACGCATGGAGCCAATCGAGCGTCTGATGATCGACGTTCCTGAGGAGAGCATGGGTTCGGTTATGGAAAGTCTCGGAACACGTAAAGCCGAGATGGTTAACATGATTAACAACGGTTCGGGTCAAGTTCGTCTGGAATTCTTGATTCCAGCTCGTGGTCTGATCGGTTATCGTACGTACTTCCTGACACTGACTCGTGGTTACGGTATTATGAACCACGCATTTGATAGCTATGGTCCACTCGTAGCTGGTCAGGTTGGCGGACGTCACCAGGGTGTACTCGTTTCCAGCGAAAATGGTTCCTCTACACTGTACGGTATCCTGTCTGTTGAGGATCGCGGTACACTGTTCGTTGAGCCAGGCGCTGAAATCTACGAAGGTATGATCGTAGGTGAGCACACACGTGATAACGATATCGTCGTTAACATCTGTAAAGAAAAACAATTGACTAACGTTCGTTCGGCGACAAAGGACGATACGGTTAAAATGAAAACTCCACGTCTGTTCTCCTTGGAGCAAGCACTGGAATATCTGAACGATGACGAATACTGTGAAATCACACCAAAAGCGATTCGTCTGCGCAAAAAGATTCTGAACAAGAGCGAGCGCGAGCGTGCAGAGAAACACCGTAAAATGGCGGAATCTGGCCGTTAAGTTGCAATTGTAACCTGAATTGTTCATTATATTAGGTGGCTGTATCGTAACGCTTTCATGAGAAGCGCTGGCGATCCAGTCACCTTCCCTTATCTGGAAAGATAAGACGTTTGCTTCGTGGTCGCTGTGTTCGTCAGAGCTTATGTACATAGCAAGCTCAGGCAACATTTGGATGCACGTGGTAAGAGCCAAACGATAAATACGATGGAACAGGTGTTGAGAGCAATGAGTACGACTACAGGGGGACTGCCGCCACGCGCGGGGAATAAGGCTCAAAAAGCCAGCAATCCCAAGTCCAAAAAGAAACAAAAGAAAAAAGTGAGTGGCTTCAAGCGCTTTATGCAAATCGTACTGATCGTATTGTTGCTAAGCGTTGTTGGAGTAATGGCGTATGCCGGCTATCTATACTATCAGGTGGAAAATATGTTTGACGGTAAGGGAGGCGGCGCAACGCCTAATTCCGGTATCGTCGATACAAGAGTACCTCCGAAGTCTGCTAAGGAAAAGCCGATTACGATGATGCTGCTCGGGACGGATTATCGTAAGCAAACCGGTACACGTCTAACGGACGTT
This sequence comes from Paenibacillus hunanensis, assembly GCF_014645615.1. Taxonomy (GTDB): domain Bacteria; phylum Bacillota; class Bacilli; order Paenibacillales; family Paenibacillaceae; genus Saccharibacillus; species Saccharibacillus hunanensis. The sequence continues at coordinate 372,002 of NZ_BMMB01000006.1, forward strand.
GTGATGGTCGCTACGCTGAATCCGGATACGAAGTCAGCGACGATTGTATCTCTGCCGCGTGATACGTACTTCCAGCTGGAAGGCTACATTCCGAACAAGCTGAACTCCTATTATCCGAAGTTTTATGCAAAGGATAAAAAGGACGGTACGAATAATGCGATGCAGGAAATGCAGACGATGCTCGGCAAATATCTTGGCGTTGATGTCGATTATACGACTGTTATCAACTTCAAGGGCTTTAGCGATGTGGTCGATGCAGTAGGCGGTGTTGATGTAAACGCAGCGATGAATATGTGTTATATCGATAATGCCGATGGTACGAACATTAATATCAAGGCAGGTCCTCAGCATTTGGACGGGGAACAAGCTCTTGGTTATGTACGTTATCGTCACTCCGGTAGCGGCTGTAGTCCACGTACGAAGGAATCGAGCGACTTTGACCGTAACAAGCGTCAAAATGAAGTTCTAAATTCGATCGTAGACAAAATTCAGTCGTTTAATGGAATTACCAAGCTGAGCTCGATCATCCAATCAGTAGACGATAATATGGAAACTGATATCGAGGGAAGCCAGTTCACAAACCTGCTCACCACATACTGGAATATTCCAAAAGCGAATATTAAGTACATGCCGGTGACGGGCGATTGGCGCAGTCCGTATGTGTATATTAACGAAACGGAATTAGCGAATGCGAAGCAGGCTTTGCAGGATGAGCTGAATGGTACGGCTACACACGCGGATCAGTTTGATGGTACATCAACAGGTGAGACGAGCGGTAGTCAGACATCAGCCCAATAAATAGATAGACATCATTCGATAAATGATGTTGGAATGACTGGGATGGAGGAGTATGAACGATACGAGCTACAGGCTTGCTAATCGTTCATGCACCTCCATTTTGCTATGTATTCCGGGTGTAATGGTTTCATTTTACATGTGTAGCATTTATGATATACTATCTGTGCACCTACCTTTAATGACAGCAAAGCAGTGATTGGGGGCCTGACCATGCGGAATCGAATTCATATCTGTACGATGTGGAAGCAGGTCATGCTGTGTACAATTGCAGACTGTTTAGTTATGAAGCTGTGTAAAGGCAGTGTGTTTTCATCATGCTTGTTCGCAATCATTTCTTTCGATAGGAAAAGTCTGGCCTGTTAGCGGGTCAGACTTTTTGGCGTTCATGAAGAGGAGGGTGAGGCTTGGCGATTCAGGAAGCGGGAAGCATAAGCTGGAGGCATCAGAGATCACAAACAATTCGTACCCAGGGGGGACTCTCCATGAAAAAGATTTTTGTATTGGATACCAATGTGCTTCTTCACGATCCGAATGCCATTTTCGCTTTTGAGGAAAATGATGTTATTATTCCCGCTGTTGTATTAGAAGAAATCGACTCCAAAAAACGCAACGCTGATGAAATTGGGCGTAACGCTCGCGGCGTTTCTCGTTCACTCGATGCTCTTCGTACGATTGGCCATCTGCATGATGGTGTACAACTGGAAACCGGAGGCACACTCCGTGTGGAGCTGAATCATCGTAGCTTTGCCCGTGTTCAAGAAATGTTTGGTGAGATTACAAACGATAACCGCATTCTGGCGGTTGCGCTGAATTATAAGCTGGAAGAGGAAGAAAAGCACAGTGATCGTAGCGTCATTCTTGTAAGTAAGGATGTGCTCGTTCGAGTTAAAGCCGATGTGCTGGGCGTGCAGACAGAGGATTATTTATCAGATCGTGCAGCTGAACCGAATGAGATGTACACCGGATATACGACGATAAAGGTGCATCCGTCGGTCATTGATGATTTTTATAATCATCGATATTTATCTGTACAGGCATTGCAGCTTCAGCAGGGCTATTCGTTTTATCCTAATGAATTCGTCATTCTCAAGGATGAAATGGGTAGTGCCAAGTCTGCTCTACTCAAAGTAAATGCAGATGCGAATCGCCTGGAGCCACTATTTCTTAGCAATGAGCCGGTCTGGGGCATTGCCGCTCGTAATGCGCAGCAGCGAATGGCGCTGGAGTTACTACTGAATGATGATATTCCACTGGTGACGATCACAGGTAAAGCAGGTACAGGTAAAACATTGCTTGCCCTTGCTGCTTCTCTATCTAAAGTAGAAGACGAACAAAAATATAAAAAGCTGTTGATCGCTCGTCCTGTCGTGCCAATGGGTAAGGATATCGGTTATTTACCGGGCGAAAAGGATGAAAAGCTTCGTCCGTGGATGCAGCCAATCTATGATAATTTGGAATACCTGTTTGACACGAAAAAAGCAGGCGATATCGATAAAATTCTGATGGGGATGGGTAGCATTCAAGTTGAAGCGTTGACGTATATCCGAGGACGCTCGATTCCGGGGCAATTCATCATTATTGATGAAGCACAAAACCTGTCGCGTCATGAAGTAAAAACGATCGTTTCTCGTGTCGGTGAAGGAAGTAAAATCGTCCTTGTTGGTGACCCTGATCAGATTGACCATCCGTATCTGGATTCGATCAGTAATGGTTTAACTCATGTGGTCGAGCATTTTAAGCAAGAGGGCATCAGTGGTCACATTACACTGGAAAAAGGCGAGCGCTCCAAGCTGGCTCAACTGGCTGCTGATCTACTATAGGAGAAGTATAAGATGTATGTTTTTCTTTAAATATAATCTAGGTGGTGTCTGAAAACTCGATTCAGGCTACCTTTAAATCGCATTATCCTTTTAATTCTTGTAAAAAGAAAAAGATGGAACTTTTTTAGCAAAAAGTATAGCAAAATGAAGTATAGTGTAGAGCTTTTAGACACGCCCTAATAAAAATCCCACTGTTTCGTATGAAGCGAAACAGTGGGGTTTTTTGATACATAGACTTTTTGATACATAGACTTTTTGATACATAGATTTTTTGATAGACAGACATTATAATCTATAATCTTGATTGAATTGTATTCAGCAATCTCATTAATCTTACCAAGCCCACTAAGTCTACTAAGCTCATCAAGCCTAGTATTTGATCCAAATGTCTGAATATCCTGTTACAACGACAATTCTAGCTCAATCTGCATTTGTCCAGCCGACATTTGCACACTTTTCGCCTTTAAATAAGAAATAATCTGCCCTGGATAAAAGCCAAGATCGAACTGATCCTCAAGCTCCTGTGCCGTTGTATCCGGTAGCTGAAGCCCATTGAACACCAGCTTGTCTACTTGAAACCGAATAGCATTTTGTGGCTCATTCTCTACAATATATCTTCCATCGATGACTAGCTTCAAATTACCCTCCTGACCATTCACTGTAATCCCCTGATCGGTAAAATGAAACTGAAAGCTGTCCGGTAATCTACCCTGATCATGAAGGAATTGATTGAGCTGTTGTTCAGTGATTGTAATCGTATAGCTGCGTCCACGAATCTGAATAGCATCTGGTTCCGATTTGAGGAAGCTTGGAAACTCATTCATCGATTGAGCCAGACTGTTAAAATACCCACGAACCTCGTACAACCCGATATTTTCCCAGTAATTATTCATCTCTTGCATAAGCTGACGTACGATTGTCGGATTATCAGAGGAAGCGACGCTAGAATCAATCTGCTGGCGAAGCTGTGCTACGCGCTGCTTTTGCTGCTTGAGATTTACACCAATCTGCTGTAGCTCGTTTGATGTTCTTGTCAGCTCCTGCTGCTTACTTAGCATCTGGTTATATTGCTCCTGATAGCTGGTCATAATATCATGATCATGGTCAATAATCATGCGATAATATTCGTAAAAGGTAAGCATACCTGATAAACTGCCAGTATTTAGCAGAGCTAGCCAGAGCTGATCCCGTTCGCCTGTATAGTAGGCGATCAGCACACGATCCGACTGTGCACGAGCAGAGTTTAGCTCTTTTTGCTGTACAATGAGCTCCTGTTGTAGCTGACTATACTGCTTGCGGGCTGTTTGTTCCTTTGCTCCGACGCGTGCAATCTCATGATCCAGCTCCTGAGCAGATAGACTATTTTCAAGCAATTGACGCGTCTGTTCATCAATATGATCAATAGAAGGCGCATTGGACGAAGCAGCTTGGATACTGTTCGCTGCGCTCACATGGAGCGGCTGTAGTGTTTCGGCAAACAGAAGAATACACGTCAGCAGAAGGCAGCCGATGCGTAGCTGTCGTTTAAATGGTTTCATGAATCGCCGCCTCCCTGTATAATAGATGATTAACTGCACTTTTTTTGCTGACCGATTATAACTAATGATACGAATTAACATATCCAGCATTCTTATTGTAGCGTAAGATTGGCAGGGAGGGAAACAACATGCGTATAGATATTGTGGGTGGAGGCTCACTGGGGCTTCTTTTTTTTAGTAAGCTGGCATTATCGTGGCAGACGGATTCAGAATATTCAGGAGCACAGTCCCACAAGCTACATTTATGGACAAGAACAAAAGCGCAAGCTGAGTATATTCGCGAGGAAGGTATCGCATTTCAAGAGGGGCAGGATCAGCCGGTACATTCACTGGTGCCTCATTCTATTCCAGGCTGCTTGGTAGCGGCAGTAGAGGAAAGCGTACTCACAGCTAATTCAGATCAGGGCATCATCACCGAGAAAGCTGATCTCATTTTACTAACCGTAAAGCAGCAGCATATCCATTCAGAATTGATCCAATGGTTATCCGAAAGAATGCATAAAGATACTCTCATTATTACGATGCAAAACGGATTAAGAACCGATTCAATATGGCCAGGCGCATGGCAGGTTTATGTTGGTGTTACGACAGAGGGAGCAAAGAAACTCTCACCTGTCTCTGTAGTGCACTCAGGACATGGACAAACGTATATAGGCAATGGAGCGACATTGTATGGTTCTTCGGCAGTATGCGGGCAAGCAACGACGATGGACGGTTATGAAGAAGGAACTATTGCTTTTTTATTAAAATCATTAACAAAAGCAGGATTTATAGCGACTTTGTCGAAAGATATAGAGATAGAGGTCTATCGGAAACTGACAATTAATGCGGTCATCAACCCGCTTACAGCGCTGTGGCGTGTCTCCAATGGAGAGCTTCTCGCAAGTGAAGCACGCATAGCGATCATGCGGCAGTTATTTGATGAAGCCATAGCAGTGTATGGCAAAAACGATATAGGATGGTCAGAAGCCTGGTGGAATGATATCTTACAGGTATGCCGTGCAACAGCAAGCAATACGTCATCTATGCTAGCTGATGTATTGAACCATCGTTCCACAGAGATCGATTGGATCAATGGAGCGATCGTTGGTTTGGCGCAGCGTGTCCAGATAGAGGCCCCTGCGCACGAATGGATGTGTAAACTAATTGAATCATTGACAGTAGAGGAGGCCGACTGATGGGGGGACTTTTCGGGTGGTTACTAAATGGTGCTATATTTCTAAGCCTGGTGCCATTCATCCCGTTTGTAGCCGCATACCTGATCGCGATACTACGTAAAAAAACGAAGAAACAGGCTGTTGCCATTGCTATGGATGTGACAACACCCTTTTTGTATATCTCGGTCGCTGCGCTATTCAATACGATCTTTAATAGTAAGCTTGGCTTCTATATCTTTTTACTCATTTTGTTGCTGGCGTTAGGTCTGATTGGTAGTGCGCAAAACCGTTTAAAAGGAAAAGTTGATTTTCAGCGTTTATTCCGAGCCGTATGGCGATTATCATTTTTCTTTTTGAGCTTAGGTTACATCGTGCTGCTAATTATTGCTATTTTGCAATACATAACACGATAATCATGTCGAAAATTGGAATATTCTTGCTGCATGTCAGGTATTCGACCGTGTCATGAAGCATAATTTACTGTATAATGTGACAAAAATGTTGAAAAAAACGAAAAAAAACGTTTTTTTTAAGTTTAAGATATAGATTTTTTTGACCACTGGTTGTATAATCTAAAAGCATATACCACATTTTTTAGGGGGAAACTGCTAGATGAAAAAGAAAAGTTGGTTAGTACTTATGGTACTCGTACTGGCTTTCGGGTCATTGCTCGCAGCTTGCGGCAGCTCCGGAAACAGCAGTACAGGTACAAGTGGAGAATCAGGAGAAGGAACAACAGCATCGCAGGATCTGCGTATTAACATGAGTGCTGAACCACCTACTTTTGATCCAGCTCAGGCAAAAGATAGCCAGACAAACACTGCTCTGAAGCTGATGTATGAAGGTCTGACACGTATGGGCGCCGATGGTAACCCGGTTCCTGGTGTCGCTGAGAAATGGGACGTTTCCGAAGACGGTTTGAAATATACTTTCCACCTTCGTGCAAATGCAACTTGGAACAATGGCGACCCTGTAACAGCAGAAGATTTTGCTTATGCTTGGGAGCGCGTACTGAGCCCTGAAACAACTCCAGCATCTGAATATGCTTACCAGCTTTACTACCTGAAAAATGGCGAAGCGTTCAACACTGGTAAAATCAAAGATTTCTCCCAGGTTGGCGTGAAGGTTGTTGACGACAAGACACTGGAAGTAACTCTGGCAGATCCAGCTCCTTACTGGCTCGGTCTGACATCCTTCTACACTTACTATCCTGTAAACAAGAAGAACGTTGAAGCTAATGCTCAGTGGGCTGCAAAAGCAGACACTATGGTAACTAACGGACCGTTCACTCTGACTACATGGACAACAGGTCAACAACTTGCTTGGACGAAAAACGACAAGTATTGGGATAAAGATAACATCAAGCTGAACACAATCACTGCTTCCCTGGTTAACTCCGGTGCTACTGAGTACTCCAGTTACCAAAGCGGACAGCTTGACTACGCTGGTCAACCAACTGGTGAAATTCCAACAGATCAAATTGCTGCTGCTAAACAACAATTCCCGGATCAATTCCAAGCTAAGGGTATTGCAAGTACGTATTACTATGAATTCAACAACAAAGAAAAACCTTTCGATAATGCAAAAATCCGTAAGGCATTTGCAATGTCTATTGATCGCAAGGCGCTTGTGGATAATGTAACACTGGGCGGACAATTACCAGCATATGGTTTCGTGCCTCCAGGTATCAAAGGTCAGAACGAAGAATATCGCACTGAGTTTAAAGATAGCTACTTCACAGAAGATGTAGCACAAGCTAAACAATTACTTGCAGAAGGTATGAAAGAAGAAGGTTATACTACATTACCTCCTGTAACTCTGATCTACAATACGCTAGAATCCCATCAAAAAATTGCTTTGGCAATTGCTGATATGTGGAAGAAAAATCTTGGTGTTGATGTGAAAACAGAAAACCAAGAGTGGAGCGTATTCCTAAATAATCGCCAAAGTGGAAATTATCAAATTGCCCGTGCTGGTTGGACTGCGGACTATAATGATCCAATGACATTTATGGATCTGTGGTTAACTAACGGTGGTAACAATGATGCTAAATACAGTAATCCAGCTTATGACAAATTAGTTAAAGACGCAAAATCAACTCAAGATAATACGAAGCGTATGGCTGATATGTCGCAAGCAGAAAAAATGCTTATTGAAGATGATATGGCAATTATGCCGATTTATTATTACACTAATATTTCTTTGGTTAAACCTAACCTGAAAGGTGTAAGTATTGATTTCAGCGGATCAGTTGACTTCACACGTGCATATTTCCAATAATTTAATAAAAATTAGCAGTTAGATGATTGCTGCGGGATATATGTGGTTGTTGTTGCCATATATATCCCGCTTTTATGTGTGTTTTACGTTTTACCATATATTTCTTTTTCTAACGTTGAATATTGCAGGTATTGCACTTGTTTCTTTTTATATAGAGAGTATAGAAGGTGACGAGCATGTGTTCATTTTGCAAAAGTAAAACTTGAAATATATCAAGATTATTGGTGTAAAGAGCATATTTCTTGTTCGTCTGAAATTAGAGTTGCTTTTGGGTTGTATGCTTTTAAAAGTAACTTTCTTTTTCTCATATGAGTTAATAATATTCTGTATTTTACACAACTTGTAATGCGGATTTAATAATCTGTAGAAGAAATAGAATGGTTTTATGTAAAATCTACAATGGACAAAGGAGGGTTCCAGAAAAATGGCTAGGTACATTGCAAGCAAATTTTTCTTTACGTTGGTATCTTTATTCGTACTGATATCATTGACATTTTTTCTGATGAAAATTATTCCGGGTGATCCGTTTATGTCCGAGAAGGCAATCCAACCACAAATTAAAGCCCGCTTAATGGCACAATATGGATTAGATCAACCTATTCCGGTGCAATACGTACGATATTTAGGGAATATTATCCAAGGCGATCTAGGTGTCTCGATGAGATATCAAAATCAGGATGTTACTGGACGAATTGCACAAACATTCCAACCTTCCCTGCAAATCGGTATTTTTGCGATTATTATTTCTATTATCGTCGGAATTGTACTTGGTATGATTGCAGCTTTGTATCATCGTAAATTGATTGACCACATTGCCATGGTGCTTGCTATTATTGGTATAGCGGTTCCAAGTTTTGTACTTGCAACATTAATTCAATATGTATTTGCACTTAAGCTCGGTTGGTTTGATGTCATGGGCTTTAGTAAACCAAGTGACTTTGTATTGCCTGTTGTTGCACTTGCTGTTCAACCGATTGCATTTATTGCCCGTCTAACTCGTTCTAGTATGTTGGAAGTACTTAATTCAGAATATATTAAAACAGCTAAAGCTAAAGGTCTGAATGGGTTTACAATCATGACACGCCATGTACTACGTAATGGCGTACTGCCTGTTGTAACTTATGTAGGTCCAATGACTGCAAACGTTATTACAGGTTCCGTTGTTATTGAGCAGATTTTCGGCATCGGCGGCATCGGTAAAGTATTCGTAGAAAGTATCACAAATCGTGATTACACTATGATTATGGGTGTAACAATTTTTTATGGTGTTATCCTGATGTTAGCTCGGTTTGTAACAGATATTCTATATGTTCTGGTTGATCCTCGTATCAAACTGACAGGTAAAAAGGGGGCTTAAACATTGGCAGCGAATGAAAAGAAAACTCCAAATCCTACGACTGCTGATGTGACGATAGATCCAACTACACAGCAAAAAAGTATGTCGCTTCTTCAAGATGCAATGTATCGTCTCGTGAGAAATCCCGTAGCAATGATTAGTCTAGGTGTATTACTTGTCATTATTATTATGGCACTTGCAGGACCTCACATGGTTCCTTACAACTATTATAGCAATGATCTAATGAATACGAATAAGCCACCTTCAGCTGAACATTGGTTCGGCACCGACAATCTTGGACGTGATATGTGGGTTCGTACTTGGAGTGGCGCTCAAATTTCATTGCTTGTTGGTTTCTCAGCAGCTTTGATTGACTTGATCATTGGTGTCATTTATGGTGCTATTATGGGTTACAAAGGCGGAAGAACAGATGAGGTTATGAATAAAATTTCAGAAATTTTATATTCTATTCCTTATCTGTTAGTCGTCATCTTGTTACTTGTAGTTATGGAGCCTGGTTTGAAAACTATTATTTTTGCACTTGCTGTAACAGGCTGGATAACGATGGCATGGATCGTTCGTGGTGAAATTATTCAGCTCAAAAATCGAGATTTCATTTTGGCTGCACGTTCTATGGGGGTAGGTGCTGGTCGACAGCTTTTCAGACACTTGCTGCCTAATGCACTTGGTCCGATCATTGTTACTGTAACATTATCTGTACCTAATGCTATATTTGCTGAAGCATTTTTGAGTTTCTTAGGACTGGGTGTGCAAGCCCCAATATCTTCTTTAGGTTCAATGATTAACGATGCGCTTCAAGGCTGGAACCTGTATCCTTGGCGTATGTGGTTCCCTGCTGGTCTGATCTGCTTGACTATGCTGGCATTTAACCTGCTTGGTGATGGTTTGCGTGATGCGCTTGACCCTAAACTGAAAAAATAATATCCATAGGAGGTGGGCTTAGTGGAGAAAATCTTAACAGTAAAAAACTTGAGCGTATCCTTCAATACTCGTGCCGGTGAATTTAAAGCCGTTAAAGATGTGAATTTCGAGATTGGAAAAGGGGAAACGGTCGGTATTGTAGGGGAGTCCGGTAGTGGTAAGAGTGTAACGGCTCAAACGATTATGCGGTTGATCCCTTCTCCGCCTTCTATTATTAAAAGTGGAGAAATAACATTTTTGGGCGAAAGCCTGCTGAGCAAAACCGATAAGCAAATGGAATCGATCCGTGGTAAAGATATCGGTATGATCTTCCAGGATCCGATGACTTCGCTTAACCCAACGATCAAGGTGGGTAAGCAAATTACTGAAGTTTTGCGTAAGCACCAGAAAATGAATGCGAATGAAGCGAAAGCATCAGCGCTCGAAATGCTGAAGCTGGTTGGGATCAAAAATCCTGAAATTCGTTTCAATCATTATCCGCACCAATTTTCCGGTGGTATGCGTCAGCGTGCAATGATCGCGATCGCTCTGGCTTGCCGTCCATCGCTGCTGATTGCCGATGAGCCGACTACAGCGCTTGATGTAACGATCCAGGCACAGATTCTTGATCTGATGAAGGATATGCAGCAAAAGCTGGGCACTTCGATTATTCTGATTACGCATGACCTTGGCGTTGTAGCAGGTATGTGTGACCGTGTCGTTGTTATGAAGGAAGGGGATGTTGTCGAAACTGGCACAACCTCTGAAATCTTCAAAAATCCTCAGCATCCGTACACGAAGCGTCTGCTGAATGCATTGCCTCGTCTGGATGAGCCGAAAAAGCCAAAACTGGCTTCCGGTATGGCTGGTTTGGACCCAACGCGTCCGCTCGTTGAAGTAACCAACCTGCGCCAGCATTTCAATCTGGGCAAAGGCAATATTTTGAAAGCTGTTAATGATATCAGCTTCAAAATCTACGAAGGCGAAACGCTGGGCGTAGTTGGTGAGTCGGGTTGCGGTAAGTCGACAACGGGTCGTACGATGCTGCGTCTGTATGAGCCAACGGGTGGTAGTGTGAAATTTAACGGAACGGATATTTTCAGCCTGTCTCCACGCAAAATGAAAGCGATGCGTAAAGATATGCAGATGATTTTCCAGGATCCGTATGCATCGCTTAACCCGCGCTTTAACGTTATGGATATTATCGGCGAATCGCTGGATATCCACGGTCTGGCTGGTAGCCGTGCCGAGCGTAAAAAGCGTGTAGAAGAGCTGCTGGATATGGTTGGTTTGAACCCGAGCCATGCACTGCGTTATCCGCATGAATTCTCCGGTGGTCAAAGACAACGTATCGGTATTGCTCGTGCACTTGCAGTTAATCCAAAATTCATCATCTGTGACGAGCCATTGTCGGCACTCGACGTTTCGATTCAGGCACAGGTTGTTAAATTGCTGGAAGAGCTGCAACAGCGTCTCGGTCTGACGTATCTGTTCATCGCGCACGATCTGTCGATGGTGAAGCATATTAGTGACCGTGTAGCTGTTATGTACATGGGTAAAATTGTAGAGCTGGCAGAAAGTGAAGAACTGTATGCTAACCCACTGCATCCGTACACTAAGACTCTATTGTCTGCAATTCCGATTCCAGATCCAGAGGTTGAAGTTAACAAACGCAGAATTCTATTACCAGATGAGCAACAAGCACCAGTAGAGTCGGCTAATCCGAACGCATCGAAAGATCCATTCGACCTTGAAAATTCTGAATTGATTGAAGTTTCACCAGGTCATTGGGTTGCACAAACAGTCTAATTCCGAAATTTTTTCTTGATTAAATGCACCTCTAAAAATGAACATTAGAAACCTTAATGGTAAACTAATGAGCATTCTGAGGTGCATTTTTGCATTGATCAAGCCTATAATATCTTATTTGCATTATGGGTTTGAATGAAATTAGAAGTGAAATCGCTATTCAATGAATGGCAAACGATTAAAAAATAATTATGCAGAGAGGCTCTTTTTTAAATGAATACATTGAAAATGTAAAAAACAGACGCCAGTAAAATACCAGCATCTGTTTCTTTTGAAAAATGATTTTTTAAACAACTGTTACCCTTGGTTGGGTTGATAAAAGTGATAGCCAGGAATAGAGTTGGAAGTAGTACTTTTTACTTTGGAACTGTCTACTTGAATTTGAAGCAGTGAAACACCTCCAGTGTTTAGATAAGCTACACTTTTAATAGCCGCTCCAGTATAGTATTTTCCAATAACATTTTTAAATTCAGGTGAACCTTCTGCAATGAACTCTTCTCCATCACCACTGCATTTGTAATAAGCCCATTGTTCGTTATTGTTTAATTTTTTTCCCGTTTTATAATCTGTTACTGATGTTACTACTCCTTTTAAATACATATGATGACCATCAGAATATGTAGCACAACTTGAGTTTGCTGCTGATGCTACATCAGCTAAGCTCACACTACTAGTTAAACCAACTGCAAAAGTTACTGCTAATAAAGCTTTACCTACTTTGAAGTTCTTTTTCATTACTATTCCTTCTTTCTAAAGTAAATTGTACTACTTTGTTGCTGCACACAGAATAACATCCATTCCATTTAATCACAAATATGAAAATCAAAGCATAGTGGAGTTATCCAGAATTAAGTGTTACTTGTAGAGTGGAAAATAATTAAATTAATTATTATAAGAAGAATTTTAATGATTGACAGACTAATACTAAAATAATATCATATAAACTTTGTCTTTAATCAATAGATAACTGTATTAATTTACAGCTTAATGCTTTGACTAAACGGATATACTTTCGTACAATCAAATAAGGTTTAGAAAGTTACAATAAGTAACAACGATGAGGAGGCCCTTACCCCATGAATGTAGTTCCGGAGAGGCTACCTGCGAATCAACCGCTAGCAGAGCGGTATATGAATGATTTTGCATCGGTAAGCAGCTTGTACAATATGAATGTAACTGATCCGCAGACCTGGATTCAGCGTGCCGCCTGGCTGGATCAGCAAGAGCACTCCCGGATTGAACGTGGAGCGTTGGTTGACTGCCTAACGCAGTACAACCTTACACATAATGAGCATGAGGCTGTACAGCAATCGCTTGAGCTATTGCGTCAGCCAAATACACTGACAATGGTAGGTGGACAGCAAAGTGGCTTGTTCACTGGGCCTTTGCTGGTGATTTATAAGGTCGTTACATTGATTCTGTCCGCGCGTCATGCAGCAGAGCAGTTGGATCGCCCAGTCGTACCTGTATTCTGGATTGCTGGTGAGGATCATGACTGGGATGAGGTCAATCATACGTATTTGCCAGACGAGGATGGTCAGGCTGTGCGGATTCGTATGGAGCATGAGCGTGGTGGACATTCGCCAGTGAGTCGCACACTGATTACAGAGGAGCATATCGCTCCAGTGCTACGTCAATTTGAAGGCTTGCTACCGGATACGGAGCACAAAGGCGAATGGATTGCAGAGCTGGAACGATGTATGCGGCAGTCCGACAATCTCAGCAGTGCATTTGCACGTCAGCTAGGTCGTCTGTTTGGACGCTTCGGACTCGTTCTTCTTGATTCGGATGCGTCTCAGCTGCGTGAATTGGAAAAGCCCGTATTTCGCCGCATTATTGAACAGAATGACGGTTTGACAGAAGCATATCTTGCGGCTTCTCGTGAAGTGCGTGAGGCTGGTTATGATGAACAGGCAACGGTTGCAGAGGACGGCGCCAATCTGTTTTATATTCATACAGATGAAGTTTATACGGCAGAACGTTTGCTGCTGTTCAAGCGTGATGGACATTTTACCGATCGCAAAGGTCTGGTTACTTTTACAAAGGAAGAGCTGCTGGAGCTTGTAGAGCAGCATCCTGAACGTTTTAGCAATAATGTACTGACTCGTCCATTGATGCAGGAATCCCTGTTCCCTGTGCTGGGTACGATTCTGGGTACAGGTGAGATTGCTTACTGGGCATTGACGCGTCAGGCATTCCAAACACTGGGTATGCAAATGCCACCGATTGTACCGCGGATGTCCTTTACCGTTGTGGAAGATAAAATTCAACAGCTGCTGACTCGCTTTCAGCTATCCTTTGATGATGTGCGTGAACGCTTTGCTGACATTCGGCAGGAATGGCTGGAAGCACAGGAGGATTATAATCTGGATCAGCGCTTTGCTGAGCTGAAACGTCAATTTGCAGCATTGTATGCTCCATTTGTAGAAGGGCTGGCTGAGGTGGATGCTTCGCTGCCGCATATTGCTGATACGAATCAGCATAAAATTGAAGCACAGATTGATTACTTGCATCGCAAAAGTCTCAACGCTGTAGAAAAACAGCATGAGGTTGGCCTGCGCCGACTCGATCGCATCGCACATTCGCTGTATCCGTTCGGCAAGCCACAGGAGCGGACGATTAATAGCTACTATTATATTGGCCGCTATGGTGAGCGCTGGTTGGATCAGTTGCTATCGCTGGAGCCAGACTTGAACGGTGGGCATCGACTGTTGTACATGTGATCGGTGAAGTAACATTCTCCTGCATATCGATTGCTATCCACACATACTGGGGTATCCATTTGAAAGTCAGGTATCATAAACGAATCGAGCAACCGGTATGAATTATCGGTTGCTTTTCTATGCATTAAACGATTAAATGGAAGTATTGATTAAATAAAAGATGACTGGATCATCTGAATAGTGGAGGAACGAAAAGATGACATTGCCGTCCATTGAAAAAAGTATTGTAGCCGACATGGCGTTGGCTCCAGAGGGACACCGTAAAATTGAGTGGGTTTCTGCCCATATGCCTGTATTGAACCGCATTCGCGCAGAATTCGAGCGCGATCTGCCGTTTAAAGGACTAAAAGTAACGATCTGTCTGCATCTGGAAGCGAAAACAGCTTACCTGGCAAAGGTTGTACAAGCCGGTGGTGCGGAAGTAACGATTACAGGCAGTAACCCGCTGTCCACACAGGATGATGTGTGTGCTGCACTCGTTGAAGATGGAATTACTGTATTTGCGAAATACAATCCAGATCCTGTCGAGTACAAATCACTTGTACTGCATGCGCTGGAAACAAAGCCTGACCTGATTATCGATGATGGTGGCGATCTGATCACGCTGATGCATGGAGAGCGTCCAGACCTGCTGGAAACGATTCGCGGTGGAGCCGAGGAGACGACAACAGGTATCATTCGTCTGAAAGCATTGCAGAAGGAAGGTACGCTGACACTACCGATGGTAGCGGTCAACGATGCCTATTGTAAGCATCTGTTTGATAACCGCTACGGTACAGGTCAGTCTGTATTCGATGGTATTATCCGTACGACAAACCTGATGATCGCCGGTACAACGGTCGTTGTTGTTGGCTACGGCTGGTGTGGTAAAGGTGTAGCGATGCGTGCAAAGGGTCTCGGTGCAAATGTAATCGTAACCGAAGTGGATGCGATCAAAGCAGTAGAAGCTCATATGGACGGCTTCCACGTGATGCCGATGAGCGAAGCCGCGAAGAAGGGTGATTTCTTCATTACGGTTACAGGTAACAAAGATGTGATCACAGGTGAGCACTACGATGTAATGAAGGACGGCGCGATCGTATGTAATGCGGGTCACTTTGATGTAGAGGCTAACAAGCCAGACCTGGCTGCTCGCGCTGTATCGATCCGTACGGCACGTAAAAACATTGAGGAATATAAAATGCAAGACGGACGCCGCATCTATCTGCTGGCAGAAGGTCGCCTTGTCAATCTGGGCGCAGCGGATGGTCATCCAGCGGAGATTATGGATATGACGTTCGCGCTGCAAGCTGTAGGGCTGCGTTATGTGAACGAAAATTACGAGCAGCTTGGTGCTGGCGTAATCAATGTCCCTTACGAGCTAGACGAGCAGGTTGCACGTTATCGTCTGGAAAGCCTCGGTATCGGTATCGATTCGCTGAGCGATGCGCAGAAGAAGTATCTGGATAGCTGGTCTTAAGTTTCGTATAAGTTAATATTTCTTTTTAGTTAGAGAAATGATAATCATGGAATTACTTTGAAGCTGAAAAGAACGAGGTATTACAAATGTCTGGTGACGCAGCGCAAGTCGCACGTTACCAGACATTTGTTTCATGATTACTTATGTTATTTGTACAACGTAAAGGTGCGCGTCTGATTAAATACATAGTATGTATTAACAGGGGATATATCTGCTTCTACAATTGCCTTCTATAGTAATCATTTAACTACATAAAATTAATTTAAAAATCGGAGTATAACATGAATACAAAAGAAACTCTTAACAAGCTTAAGCAGGATACCACTATGATTCAGCATGCTGATATTGATTCTATGTTAGCATTGATGTTTGCTGAAATAGGTTCAACTGATGCAGAACTTCGAGATAGTATCATATATAGCTTATTTTCAGAAATGATCGTATATCAACCATTAACTATTCAACAACTACATGAGATTAGAGAAAAGGCTTTAAGTCATGAGGGGATGTTTTACAAAATAGGAGAACGAAACACTGACTCTGTATTTACCCGTTCCTTTTCCGTTTTACTTCTACCTCTATTATTAGAGCGTAATAATCGCGAGTATTTTCTAGTAGAAGACCAGATTCAAGAAATAAAGCAGGCTATTTTACGATATTTAAGTGAAGAGAAGGATTTTAGAGGGTATATTGCTGAAAAAGGATGGGGACATGCACTAGCTCATATTTCGGACGCAATAGAATCTATATCAGAGCATAGATGGACAGTATTAGAATCTTCAAGCATATTGGATCGACTGAAGACGATTTTGCAATCCGATGATACGATATTGACCAATCAGGAAGAGGAAAGAATATTAATTGCCATTATGCCTATGATCATACATCAGTTGATCGATAAAAGTATATTGGAGGGCTGGATTCAGTCATTAGCTGATTTTGAATCTACAAATGACACTGCAAAAGATTATGTGATTTTGCATAACACTAAAACTTTCTTGAGTGCACTATACTTTAGATTGAAAAAACATCCTTCTTTACATACTGATACTAATCTTATAGAAAACGCGTTCGATCAATTGAAGCAAAGGTTTTATTTGAGTTAGGCTGAATGTCATTTTATCGATATACATAAAAAGTAAATTCACCTGTGCAGTTGGCGTCAAACACGTACAATAATCGCCCCACAACTATGGCAATACGTCTCTTTACATGTTTTAAAACGCAAACTCTAAGCAAAAAGCCTGAGCCTTCCGATATAAAGGGTTCGGGCTTTTTGCGTATTTTTTTGCAAAGCAATATGCTGCATTACATAAATGATTAAAAAAGATTGCTTTTTTTCAAAAAAAATAGCAGGATGAGAAGGATTTTGATTTTATATGAAGAATCTATTATGCTAGATAGGTGGTGGAAAGTGGTGCAAAGTGGGGAACGATGGGTAAAAGGAGTGAGCCGCCAATGTTCATGGGAGAATTTCAGCATAACATTGACGACAAAGGTCGGATTATCATCCCGGCTAAATTCCGTGATTTACTCGGTTCATCGTTCGTAATTACCCGAGGACTGGACCACTGTCTTTTCGTCTATCCAATGGAGGAGTGGTCTCTATTGGAACAAAAGCTCAAATCGCTTCCGCTCATGAAAGCGGATGCCCGCGCGTTTACCCGATTTTTCTTTTCCGGTGCAACAGAAGGCGAATGGGATAAGCAGGGTAGGGTGAATGTGCCCGTTAACCTGCGCCAATATGCCAGTCTGGATAAAGAATGTATTATCATCGGAGTATCAAGCAGGGTAGAGATATGGAGCCGCTCCGTTTGGGAGCAATATTATAACGAATCAGAACAATCATTTAACGAAATTGCTGAGAAGCTGGTTGATTTTGATCTTGATCTGTAATCGTCTAGGAGGTTTAACAACTTGTTTCATCACATCACTGTATTAAAAGAAGAAGCGACAAATGCACTGGAAATCAAGTCTGATGGCATTTATGTCGACTGTACGCTCGGGGGAGCGGGGCACAGCTCAGTTATTGCAGCTGCCCTGGGAGCAGGCGGCAGACTAATTGCATTTGATCAGGACGATACGGCCTTACGCAATGCTGAACATGTACTTGCGCCTTATAAAGACCGTGTGACCTTGATCAAGAGCAATTTCCGTCATCTAGAGGAGAAGCTTTTGGAAGCGGGAGTTCCGACGGAAGACGGAGTTCCGCAGGTCGATGGCATCCTGTTTGATCTTGGCGTTTCTTCACCTCAATTTGACGATGCCGAGAGGGGATTCAGTTACAATCACGATGCCAAACTGGACATGCGGATGGATCAATCCATCGAATTGACAGCACGCACGATTGTGAACACATGGCCCGAAGAAGAAATCGCCCGCATCTTATATCGATATGGGGAAGAGAAGTTCTCGAAGCGCATCGCTTCTGTCATTGGCAAGCAGCGTGCCATCGCACCGATCGAAACGACCGGGGAGCTGGCGGAGCTAGTCAAGGAAGGTATACCAGCAGCCGCGCGTAGAACGGGCGGTCATCCAGCGAAGCGTAGCTTCCAGGCACTGCGTATTGCGGTCAATGATGAATTGGGAGCCTTTGAAGATGCATTGCATCAATCTGTACGTTGTCTTGCACCAGGCGGACGAGTGTCTGTCATTACGTTCCACTCGTTAGAGGATCGTTTGTGTAAGCAAATATTAGCTGAGTATCTGGAAAAGAATGTAGCACCACCCGGATTTCCCGTTTATGTGAGTAATGGCGGCGTGCTAAAGCTTGTGAATCGCAAGCCGTTGCTTCCGTCCGATGAAGAGGTCACAACAAACAAGCGCGCAAGATCAGCCAAATTGCGAGTCGCGGAAAAGGTGGACAAAAACCAACAAATTCAATAGGCAAGGAGACGGGATTATGGCTTATACGAGAGGAAATCTGGCCGTTCAGGAAAAACCGGCTGACAAGGTTGTCCGAAAGTATCGGCAGACGACGAAGGTTGTTGTACGTCGTGCACAGCTTCCGGTGCAGGAAAAGATGCTTTATTTAGGAACGGTGCTATTTTGCATCGTAATCGCTGGTATCGTGTTGTGGCGCTATGCTTACATCTATGAAGTCAATAAAAACATACAGAATATGGCAAGTACCACGGCCACACTACAGAAGCAGATTACGCAAAACGATCTGCGCAAGCATCTGCTTGAAAATGAAGTGGTGGAGCGCGCAACCGCGCTGGGGTACATACAGCCTGTGGACACTGATCCAATTCAGGTATCCCGTCAAAAGGGAACATCAACCTCGTCAACCGGCACTCAGGATAGCAAGTAAAGCGAGGGATAATGGCAGTGAATAAAAGAATACGACTTCGCACTTTGTTCGTAGGAGGGTGCATCGCCCTCTTTTTTGTTGTCCTTGTGATGCGCGTCTTCTGGCTTCAGGTCGTTCAAGGCTCGGAGTGGCATGAGCGTGCAGTCGAAAATTGGACAACCGATAATGTGATCAAAGCCAAACGGGGTACGATCACAGACCGGAATGGTAATGAGCTGGCGATTGATGCGCCAGCTTATAATGTTGTGTTGAATCCGAAAGTTATCGCTGAGCTGAATGTAAAGGATGATATTGTCAGCGGTCTGCATACGATCCTTGGCACCGATGAGAGCGAGCTTCAGAAGCAGGCGACGTCTGTGGATGATAAAGGTCAGCTTCGCATCTGGCGCGAACTTAACAAAGGTGGACGTCAAATTCCGCAAAATAAAGCGGATGAAGTCAATGCATTAATTGCCAAGCTTAAAGAAAAGACAGGCAAGCGCTATGATGTAGGGTTATCGCTATCTGAGGATTCCAAGCGATATTATCCGAAAAACGAGCTTGCTTCCCATGTGCTCGGTTATACCGACAAGGAAGGCAAGGCAGTTGCTGGGATCGAAGCTTATTACGATCAGCAGCTTAGAGGGGTTAATGGTAAGATCTCGTATGAGAAGGATCGTCAGGGTGATAAGCTGCCAAATTCGAATGATGTGTACACGCCTGTTAAAAATGGCGACAATTTGAAGCTTACGATTGATGAGACGATCCAGTATTATACCGAGCAAGCGATGAAAGAAGCGTACAAGCAGCTGCAACCGAAAAGTATTACGGTCATTGCGGCTGATCCGAATACGATGAATATTCTAGCGATGGCGAATTTGCCGACCTTTGATCCGAATAAATACAATGAAGTGACAACAGAGGACTATGGCGAGTTTACCAACCTGGGCATCAAGGCAATCTACGAACCAGGTTCAACCTTCAAAATTGTCACTCTATCAGGTGCAGTGCAGGAAAATCTGTTCAATCCCGAAGCCACCTACCAATCCGGTACGATTCGTGTGGGCAGTACAACACTGCATGATATTAACCGTGTGGGCTGGGGACCGATTACGTATTTGGAAGGCTTGAAGCGCTCTAGTAACGTAGCTTTCGTTAAGCTCGGCTATGAGATGCTGGGAGCAGAGCGATTGCGTAAATATATTGATGCGTTTGGATTTGGTGTAAAAACAGGAATCGATCTGCCAGGTGAAGTATCTGGTGCGATTACATTCCGTCCAAATATTAAGACCGAGGTAGCCACAGCTGCGTATGGTCATGGACGCGTGCAGGTTACACCTTTACAGCAGCTTTCCGCAGTAGCGGCTGTTGCGAATGGTGGGAAACTACTAACTCCGCATGTCGTGCAATCCATCACTGACCCGAATACAGGGGTCACAACCGATACACCCGTTCATGAGATTCGTCAGGCGATTACTCCAGAAGTGTCTGCCAAGGTACGTGGTTATCTGGAGCAGGTTGTATCGGACCAGCAGATTGGTACGGGTCGCCATGCTTATATCGAGGGCTATCGTGTTGCAGGTAAAACCGGTACTGCCGTAAAGGTTAAAACGGATGGCTCTGGACAGTATGACTATACAAAGCAAGTCGTATCGTTTATCGGCTTTGCGCCAGCCAATGATCCGAAAATTGCCATGATTGTTGTTGTTGACCAGCCGTCTAACTCCAAGCTTGGTGGTGGTACCGCAGCAGCGCCAATTTTCAAACAAATCGTTAGCCAGGCTCTGCCTTATATGGGTGTACCAAAGGTGAGCGAGGATGATAGTAGCAAGGCTAAAACAACTGTACAGCAGACACAGGCGATCTATACAGCACCTGTATTAACAGGCAAGCCGCTGGATCAAGCCAAGAAAAATCTGCTGGCAAAAGGCATTTCGTATAAAGTGGTCGGCTCTGGCAACAAGGTCGTGAAGCAATATCCGGCAGCAGGGGCAACGATGGGAAGCGGACAAAGCATTTACTTGATGACTGAAGAGCCTACTCAAATGGCTATTCCAGATCTGAAGGGTGAGTCGCTACGCGATGCGCTTGAAATCTTGAACTTGATGAAGGTAGAGGTGACGACGACAGGCGAAGGCTATGTGGCGGCTCAGGTGGAATCCGAATCAGGAGGTCGCCGTTCCATTACATTGACGTTGAAGTCAGCAAAGGCTACCATTACGGGTGTAGACGATGAGGATGAAAGCCAGTCCTCCGATCAGAAGACAGATGATGCGACCAAGGGTGATACAGATCAGGATAAGGCTAATCATTCGTCCGATGCCAAATCGACGGATACGAAAACCGATGAAGGTTCATCCGGCAGTAGTCAGAACGAATCCCAGTCGGACTCGGAAGCCACATCTGGTAGCTCATCTGATACAGGTTCTGGCTCCAAACCAGCTTTGAATATTCCGGAGCCGGAAGGTGCACCAACGAACTAATGTATGGGTAAGACAGGATCAGGTGATATTTTGCCCGATACAAGGGTGTGAAGGCATCATATACATTTGATTGATGATAACCCGGCAGAATCAGTCATCACAGGAATGTCTCCTGAATGGCTTGAGTTTTGCCGGGTATCGTTATTAATTTTGGAAAAGAGGAATGAATATGCTGTTATCGGAGGCGTCCAAGCTGTTGATAACGTCCCGGATTCAAGGTGATCCGGCAACACAATTTTCCGGAATGGAGGTGGATTCGCGAGAAGTTCAGCCGGGTGATTTGTTTATTTGCTTGCCCGGGTTGACAGTAGATGGTCATGATTTTGCAGCACAGGCGATTGATAAAGGGGCCTGTGCACTCGTCGTTGAACGAGAGCTGCCTATTGAGGTGCCTCAATTGATCGTGTCTAGCTGTCGTCATGCGATGGCTGTTCTGGGAGATGCCTTTTATCAGCATCCGAGTCGTAGACTGCGAATGATCGGAATTACAGGAACAAACGGTAAGACCACAACTTCTTATCTGATTGAGCGTATTATGAATGACCATGGTGTGAATACCGGTCTGATCGGTACGATCGAGATGCGTTATAACGGTCAGGCTGTACCTATGCCGCGTACGACTCCAGAGGCATTGCTATTACAGCGTATGCTGGGGCAAATGGCTGATTCGGGCGTAGAAGCCTGCGTGATGGAGGTATCGTCACATGCGCTGGAGCAAGGACGTGTGAAGGGGACAGATTATCGCACAGCTATTTTTACGAACATTAGTCAGGATCATCTGGATTACCATAATACGATGGCAGACTATATTGCCGCTAAAGGGTTGTTTTTCAGCCGACTTGGCAACAACTATGCAGAACCAGAGCAGCGCAAATATGCTGTTCTCAACATAGATGATCCAGCTTCTGATTATTATCGCCGCATTACAGCTGCTGACGTTATTACATATGGAGTCGAACAGCCGGCGGATGTACGTGCAACCCATATTCGTATTACCTCAACTGGAACCAGCTTCCATCTGACCACCTTCCGTGGAGAAACGGATGTGACGCTGAAGATGGTGGGTACATTCAATGTATACAATGCGCTAGCTGCGATTACAGCAGCTTTGATCGAAAATGTACCGCTGGAGCATATCCGTCAGAGTCTGGAAAATATCCCGGGTGTAGACGGACGGGTAGAGCTAGTTGATGCAGGACAGCCCTTTGCTGTCATTGTAGACTATGCACATACCCCGGATGGCTTGGATAATGTATTATCTACGATCAAGGAGTTTGCTGAGCAGCGCATTCTAACTGTATTTGGCTGTGGTGGCGATCGAGATCGCACGAAGCGTCCACTGATGGGCAAGGTTGCCGCGAAGTACAGTGATTATACCTTTATCACATCCGATAATCCGCGCACGGAAGATCCTGAATTTATTCTCACCGAAATTGAAGCAGGGCTCAAAGAAGATCGTATTGAGACTGACCGCTATGAGCTGATTGTAGATCGCCGTACCGCAATTCAAAAAGCGGTTGAAATGGCGCAGCCAGGCGATGTACTATTGATTGCGGGCAAAGGCCATGAAACGTATCAGGTCATCGGGAAAGAAACGATTGATTTTGATGATAGGCTGGTAGCCAAAGAAGCGATAAGGGGTCTTTTGAAGTGATAAAAATGACGATTGGGCGCATTGCAGAGATGTGCGGCGGAAAGCTGAACGGAGCTGCCGAAGCGGTCTCCCACGGAGTAGTGATTGATTCACGTCAGGTGTACGAGAATTGCTTATTTATACCGATTATTGGCGAACGCGTTGATGGTCATGATTTTGTAGCCGATGTGCTGTCCAAAGGAGCATCAGCTGCACTGTGGCAGCGTGATCGCGGCGAAGCGCCAGCAGGCAATATTATCGTTGTCGATGATACGCTCCAGGCATTACAGCAGCTCGCAAGTGCCTATCTGGAGCAAAGTGAGGCCAAGGTGATCGGTGTCACAGGCTCTAACGGTAAAACAACGACCAAGGATATGGTAGATGCACTACTCAGTCAGGCGTATCGTGTGCATAAAACACAGGGCAATTTTAACAGTCATATCGGATTGCCATTAACGATTCTAAGCATGCCAGAGCATACCGAAATGATCATTTTGGAAATGGGCATGCGTGGACGTGGTGAGATCGAGCTATTGTCTCATATTGCGCGTCCCCATGCTGCCATTATTACAAATATCGGTGAATCGCATCTGGAGCTACTCGGCACACGTGAAGAAATTGCACGTGCAAAGATGGAGATTGTTAGCGGTCTACGTCCAGATGGATTGTTTGTCTATCATGGCGATGAGCCACTGCTGCATATGCTATTAAACGAGCCAGAGCTACGTGCGCAATCCATGCAAAAGATTGCATTCGGTGTAAACGAATCGAATGATTGGCAGGTTACGGGTGTGATGTCACGTGGACGTTCCACGATATTTACAACAAATGTGCACGAGGATGAAGCGTGGACACTGCCGCTACCAGGATTGCATAATGTCACCAATGCACTCGCAGCGATGGCGATTGCGGTACATTATGGAGTCACACTCGAGCAGATTCGTACGGGCTTATCGGAGTTGAAGCTTAGCGGTATGCGTATTGAGCAGGTAGAGGGTGCAGGTGGTGTAACACTACTGAACGATGCCTACAATGCAAGCCCAAGCTCGATGAAAGCAGCGCTGGATGTACTGGATGGGATGAAGGAGCATCGTCGTCGTATCGCTGTACTGGGTGATATGCTAGAACTGGGTACGGATGAGCAGGTATATCACGAGCAAATGGGAGCGTATGCTGCTACTCGTGTTGATCTGTTATTCACTTACGGTGAACGTGGACGTTATATTGCAGACGCTGCGCGCGCACAAATGTCGCCAGAGCTTGTGTATGACTACACATCCAAGCCAGAGCTTATCTCTGCTCTGCTGGAGACGGTGCAGCAAGGAGACGTTGTGCTGTTCAAAGGGTCCCGAGGAATGAGACTGGAAGAAGTTTTACAGGCGCTGATGCCTGATTCAATAAGCAACGCAGAAGCGCTGGAGGAATAACAAAATGGATTTTCAATTATTACTATTAGCGGCAGCCGCCTCATTTATTTTATCGATCATTGCGATGCCGATTCTGATTCCGGTGTTGCGTCGGATCAAGTTCGGACAACAGGTTCGTAACGATGGGCCGCAAAGTCATTTGAAAAAAGCGGGAACGCCAACGATGGGCGGGATCGTCATCATTTTGGCGGCAACGGTTGTATTTATCAAATTTTCGGTCATAGATACGAATTTCTGGGTGCTGCTCACAGCAACGGTCGGTTTCGGATTGATCGGATTTTTGGACGATTATATCAAAATTGGACTTAAGCGTTCGCTAGGTCTGACAGCAAGACAAAAGCTAGTGGGACAATTGCTGTTCTCCGCCATTATCTGCTTCTTGTTGATCCATAAGGGACATAGCACAGCGCTGAGCATTCCAGGTATGGATGTTACCTTTGACTGGGGGCCATGGTTCTACTATCCATTCATCGTGGTGATGCTGCTGGCGATCAGTAATGCAGTTAACTTTACCGATGGGGTAGATGGTCTGCTATCTGGTGTGAGCGCAATCGCATTTGCAGCGTATGCTGTAATCGCGATTCAGATGTCTTCGCCAGCAGCGGCGGTATGTGCGGCGGCGATGATTGGTGCTGTACTGGGCTTTCTCGTGTTCAATGCTCATCCAGCAAAGGTCTTCATGGGGGATATGGGTTCGCTTGGTATCGGCGGCGCGATTGGCGGTATCGCTATCGTAACGAAAAATGAACTGTTGTTCCTGATCATTGGTCTCGTATTTGTCATCGAGCTGCTATCCGTTGTGATACAGGTCGTATCGTACAAAACACGTAATGGAAAGCGTGTCTTCAAGATGGCGCCGATTCACCATCACTTTGAACTATCCGGCTGGTCAGAGTGGCGCGTTGTAACGACATTCTGGGCAGTAAGCCTGATTCTGGCTGTGATCGGAATTTATATTAGCAAGGGGTTGTCGTAATGAATGCTCCTGAAACATATCAAGGTCTGCCGGTCGTTGTAATCGGATTAGCACGTAGTGGTGTGGAAGCAGCGAAGGCGCTTCACCGTCTAGGTGCGATTGTTACTGTAAATGATCTCAAGCCAAGAGAACAGTCGCCAGAAGCGGCAGAGCTGGAGGGACTGGGGATTGAGGTCATTTGTGGTGGACATCCTGATGGATTGATTCATGCTGACGTTGCACTTCTTGTCAAAAATCCAGGTATTCCTTATACTGCTCCGCCGATCAAGCAGGCGCTGGAGCTTGGACTGGAAATCATTACTGAGGTCGAGCTTGCGTATAAGCTGTCTGATATTCCAATGATCGGTATTACCGGATCGAATGGTAAAACGACAACCACCACCTGGGTGGGCAAAATGCTAGAAGCGAGCAATCTGCATCCGATTGTTGGTGGAAATATCGGTATTCCGCTCTGTCAAGCGGTTGCCGAAGCTGATCCAGCTGTAAAGCCAACGATTGTTGCAGAGCTAAGCAGCTTTCAGCTGAAAGGCACACAGGACTTTAGACCACGTATTGCCTGTCTGCTAAATGTCGCCGAGACCCATCTCGATTATCACGGCTCGATGGATGATTATGTGGAATCCAAACGCAAAATTTTTGCCAATCAGACTACTGGCGATACAGCCGTCTTAAACTGGGATGACAGCTATTGCCGTAGCATTATTCCATATATGGAAGCCGAGCATATTGTTCCGTTTTCCATTTACGAGGAGCTGGGGGCAAGCATCACTGCCGCATCGGCTAGTGCAAAAGCTCCTGCTGCTGCACTGTATGTAACGCCTTCTTTTATCGAAGGTGTCGATGATGAGCTAGAGCGTACCATCATGTATATCGATGGACAAACGGAGATTGCGATCATCCCTGTACATGAGCTAGGCATTCCCGGACGTTACAATGTAGCGAACGCGCTGGCTGCCTGTGCGATGGCAATCGCCGCTGGCTGTAAGCCAGAAGCGCTGGCTGAGCCATTACGCGCATTCCGCGGTGTTGAGCATCGACTGGAATATGTGCGTCAGCATGATGGAGTGGATTACTATAACAATTCCAAAGCGACCAACGCGAGAGCAACGATAATGGCGCTGTCGGCATTTCAGGATCAGGATATCGTCCTGATTGCAGGTGGATTGGATCGCGGCTCGGATTATATGGAGCTTATGCCTACCTTCCAGAGTGGAGTTAAAGGAATCGTGCTGCTTGGACAAACGCGCCATAAGCTAGCACAGGTTGCCGAGCTGGCTGGCATTGCGGATATTGCAGTAATCGATGAAGCTGAAGACACAGTCGCTGCCATCGAGGGCGCAGTACTAGCTGCAAGCAAGATGGCAAGCAAGGGTGATATTGTGCTATTATCTCCAGCATGTGCAAGCTGGGATATGTTCACATCGTATGAAGTACGCGGTGACCAGTTTAAAGCCGCAGTGCACAAGCTGTAATACACATTGGCAGACAAGGATGTATATCAGGCAAAGAGGCATGTAATAAACGGCTTAGCTTCTCTCCTGATCCATCTTATCTTATATACCATAGCTTTAGAGTTGCGATGAGTGATATACCATTCCATTTCGAAAGGGGGTTCGATTATGCGAATTATTTTAACCGGAGGCGGTACAGGTGGACATATCTATCCTGCGCTGGCGATTGCTGAGCAATGCAGAGAGCAGGGCATCAAAGCTGAATTTCTGTATATCGGCGGTAAACGGGGATTGGAAACGAAAATTGTGCCTGAGGCCAAAATTCGTTTTGAATCCATCGACATTACCGGATTCCGAAGGAGTCTGTTTTCGCTTGAAAATATTAGAACAATTAATCGCTTCATTCAGGGTGTGAAAATTTCAAAAAAGCTCATCCGTGAATTTCGCCCTGATATTGTGATCGGTACAGGTGGTTATGTATGCGGGCCTGTCGTGTATGCGGCAGCCAAGCTAGGCATCCCTACTCTAGTGCATGAGCAAAATGCGATTCCAGGCTTAACGAATTTATTTTTAAGCGGATATGCCAATACGGTAGCGGTAAGCTTTGAAGATGCATTGCCTCGCTTCAAGCGCGCCAAGCGTGTACTATTTACCGGTAATCCGCGTGCCACGATGGTTCAGCATGCTGACCGTGAACGTGGGCTTGCCTCACTGGGACTGCCTGCTGATGCACAGATTGTGCTGATGGTTGGCGGTAGCCGCGGTGCCAGAGCGCTCGTAGAGGCGATGGTACAGGCTGCACCACTGCTAGAGCAAAAGCCGGATGTGCATTACGTATTTGTGACCGGTGAAATTTATTATGATGAGATCTATGAGCGCATTGAGGAAGCGGTTGAGACCATTCCGACGAATCTGCACGTACTTCCGTATATTCCTAATATGCCGGAGGTGCTAGCAGCGACATCGCTGTTAATCGGTCGTGCAGGTGCCTCATCACTGGCGGAAATTACGTCGCTGGGCACACCGTCAATCTTGATTCCATCTCCCAATGTAACCAACAATCATCAGGAGGCGAATGCGTTAGCTTTGAAAAAAGCCGGTGCAGCCGAGATGCTGCTGGAGCGTGATCTGAGCGGACAATCGCTCGTCACCATTGTAGATCGCATCATGAATGATAAGCAGGAGCGCAAGCGAATGTCCGAAGCTTCATCGGCGCTAGGAACGCCACAATCTGCATTCCTGTTACTAGAGGAAATGCAGCGTCTGATTGCTGAAAAGAAAGCAGACAAGCACTGAGCAGAGCCTCTACGGAGCATGATCGTGCTTACCGATGAACGGCAGCAAGGGGCTGCACATCTGTCGAGTGAACCGAAATACGAATTACTGGAGAACTGCCATGCCTAAGCAAAAATTGATTGTATTACCGAAAAATGAACCTTCTGCCCAGATCGGACCGTCCTCCAAACGTAGACGAGGCTTTAGCCCACGCACCAGGTGGATTGTCATCCTGAGCATTTTGTTTGTTGTTGCGCTGGGTATCGTATTCTGGTTTTCGCCGATCGGCAAAATATCGCAGATTACGTTTACCGGCAATGCCTTTACCTCCAAAGAGGATTTGTTATCTGTGACACGGCTTGCCAAAGGGGATGCCTTCTATGGGATCTCGGCAGCGACGATCAAATCCAGATTAAAAACGATTCCGGCAATTGAGGATGCGACGATTACGAAGGAATTTCCGGGCAAAATCGATATTCATGTTACCGAATATCCGGTTGTTGCCTATGAACTGGCTACATCTGGCGAGCTAACGGCTATTTTGCAGAACGGTTCCTCCGTACGTGCAGATGATCGCGGCGTCGCTGTAGAGAAGCCTGTGCTTACCCAGTGGGCGGATTACCAGAAGGAAAAGGTGGCGCTGTGCAAGGTGCTGGGCACGATTCCGAATGAGCTAACGTCAGACATATCAGAAATTATGCCATCGCCAACTCCATCGTTTCCCGATCGTATTATGATCTATACGCGTTCTCAGTTTGAGGTCATTACGAGTATTTCACTCCTGGCAGACAAGGTCGAGTATTTGAATCAGGTCATTGAGACACAGCCACCGGGTATTATCACGATGCTGGAAGCCGATTCATACACACCATTTGTTCCACAGGACGCGGAAGGCGAAGCAGACGGTACAGGAACACAATGATATGTATAGCGGTTCTATCCGTGATGTAAATGCTGCTTGTAAGCATCGATTTGCCTGTAATCGCGCTGGATATGATGTCGGCACTTTCTGTGTAGCCGGAAAAATGCTAGAATAAGTTTGGCAGATATTAAAGTTTTGTAAACTTTGAATCCCATATGGTTCAGCCATGAATGTGTAACGGTACAATCGTTCTTTTTTCTTTAAACTTTTACAGCTTCATAGGGAATCTAAAGTTAACAACAGATATTAAAAAGTTTGCAGAAAAAAGAGGGAAAGTATGGACCATGTTGAATACTACTGTAGAGAGCAATATTAAAAAATGTTTTTCGGAAATTGAATTTCCAGTTCGATTCAATCGGTCGGAATTAAGGAAATTCGCCATTTTATGGAATTTGCAGGAGGTGCCAGGGGCTTGAGCAACAATGACATCATTGTTAGTTTGGACATCGGTACATCCAAAGTTCGTGCTATTATCGGGGAAATTAACAATGGAACCTTTAATATTATTGGAGTTGGATCTGCCGACTCGGAAGGGATTCGCAAAGGCGCAATCGTGGATATTGACCAGACTGTGCAATCCATCCGAAATGCAGTTGATCATGCTGAGCGTATGGTCGGCATTCAAATATCTGAAGTAATCGTGGGTATTTCCGGAAATCATATCGGACTTCAAACGAGCCATGGAGTTGTAGCCGTATCCAACGAAGATCGTGAAATTGGCGAAGAGGATATCGAACGGGTGCTGAAGGCTGCGGAAGTCATTGCACTTCCTCCTGAACGTGAAATTATCGATGTTGTCGCCAAACAGTATGTCGTGGATGGACTGGAAGGAATTCAGGACCCACGCGGAATGATCGGCGTACGACTGGAAGTAGAAGCTACCATCATCACTGGCGCGAAAACCTCTATTCACAATTTACTTCGCTGTGTGGAAAAAGCAGATCTGCATATTAAGGATCTGGTGCTAATCTCTCTTGGTGCAGGTCAACTGGCTCTGTCCAAGGATGAAAAGACGATGGGTGCTGTGCTTGTAGATATCGGCGCGGGCTCATCCACAATCGCGGTATTCGAGGAAGGAGCGCTTAAAGCAACATCCACGTTGCCGATTGGCGGCGAGTTCGTAACGAATGACATCGCATACGGACTTCGTACTCTGACGGAGAATGCCGAAAAGGTGAAGCTGAAATATGGCTGTGCACTTGTTGAAGAAGCGGCAGCAGATGTCGTGTTCAAGGTGCAGCGTATCGGCAGCAATGTCGATAAGGAGTTTACCCAGCAAGATCTGGCTGCTATTATTGAGCCGCGTGTACAGGAAATCTTCGAGCTGATTCGTCAGGAAGTTGTACGGCTCGGTTACCATGAGCTTCCTGGTGGTTATATACTCACAGGAGGTACAGTTTCGATGCCGGGCGTGCTTGAGATCGCTCGCGAGGAGCTGGCGGCTTCTGTACGGGTAGCAGTTCCTGATTATATCGGTGTACGCGATCCTGCTTATACAAGCGGAGTAGGTATTTTGTATAATGTAATCCGTAATATTCGCGGTGGCGGCAGTACGGCTGGTGCAAGCAAAAAGGCACCTGCACGCAACAAGGCCGCATCGACCCCGGAGAGCAGCGCAAAACCGGGCTTGATTGAACGGCTCAAAAACATGTTCAGTGAATTTATCTGATGAAGTTTATTCTAGCTGGAAAAGAGCCATTCATGGACATTGAGGGGGAGATGGGATAGATGTTGGAATTCGATTTTGAAATGGAAAGCCTGGCCCAGATTAAGGTCATCGGCGTAGGTGGCGGCGGAAGCAATGCCGTGAACCGTATGATCGAAAATGGTGTACAAGGCGTAGAATTTATAACGGTAAATACAGATGCACAGGCACTGCATCTGGCGAAATCCGAGCATAAGCTGCAAATCGGTGATAAGCTGACTCGTGGACTTGGCGCTGGCGCTAATCCTGAAGTAGGTAAAAAAGCAGCTGAGGAATCTCGCGATCTGATCAGCAACACACTCAAAGGTGCAGATATGGTATTCGTTACTGCTGGTATGGGTGGCGGTACAGGTACAGGGGCTGCTCCAGTGATTGCTGAGATCGCTAGAGAATGCGGCGCGCTGACTGTGGGCGTAGTAACTCGTCCATTTACCTTTGAAGGACGCAAACGCTTCTCTCATGCAGAGCAGGGCATCGAAGCACTGAAGGAAAAAGTAGACACACTGATCGTGATTCCAAACGATCGTTTGCTCGAAATCGTCGATAAAAAGACGCCGATGCTGGAAGCATTCCGTGAAGCGGATAATGTACTGCGTCAAGCGGTTCAGGGTATTTCTGACCTGATCGCTGTACCGGGACTAATCAACCTTGACTTTGCCGATGTAAAAACAATCATGACCGAGCGTGGCTCTGCATTGATGGGTATCGGTGAAGCAACAGGTGAGAACCGTGCGGCTGAAGCAGCACGTAAAGCGATTATGAGCCCACTGCTTGAAACCTCGATTGAGGGTGCACGCGGTGTGATCATGAACATCACAGGGGGTACGAACCTGTCCCTGTACGAAGTAAATGAAGCGGCTGAGATCGTAACAAGCGCTTCCGATCCAGAAGTGAATATGATCTTTGGTGCGATTATCGACGAGAACCTGAAGGAAGAAATTAAGGTAACCGTCATCGCCACTGGATTTGAGCATAAGCCTGCACAGCCGTTGCAGCCTGCACGCCGTCCAGCAGCAAGCCAGCAGCCACAAAGCTCCAGCGAGCCTGTTGAAGAAAAAGCGCCTAATCCGCGCCAATTCAACAACAATCAGCAGCAGCCAAGCGGCGATCAATTGGACATTCCGACCTTCCTGCGTAATCGTTCCCGTCATAAAAACGACTAGAACCTTGCCTGCGCAGGGCATTACAGGTTACGATAAAAGGACTTGTTTTCTGCGGAAAACAGGTCCTTTTTGTTTTGACATATAGGTGTAAGCTGGCAGAATATGCTACAGTAATAAATACAGCTATCAAAATAGGTGCGCAGCGTCATCGCATGATAACAATGTCAGATTGAGTTGTATTTTGATGTACTAACAAGGAATGATGAGCGGACGGGCTCATTGAACATAACGATAGATCATCAGGATAGCGAGGTGTAGGATGGAGCCGTTTCAAAGTAATTGGCAAACAGGCGTAACGGAGCAGCGTCCAGAGCTGTTTCTGCTAAGCGGTAAAGAATGGAGCGATGGAATTAGTGCTGGCTTTACCGGAAGGCGTGGAGGCATCAGCAAGGCGCCATATGATTCCTTTAATCTTGCTTATCATGTAGAGGATCAGCCAGAGGATGTACTGGAGAATCGACGTTTGCTATGTCAGCAGCTTGGCTTTGATCCTAAAGGTTGGGTGTGTGGTGAGCAGGTACATAGCAATCATATTGCCTGTGTGACCGCAGAGGATTCAGGCAAGGGCTGGGCAGATCGAGCAAGTGCCTTTCAGGATACAGATGGCTTAATTACCAATGTACCGGGCATACTGCTGACTTCCTTTTACGCGGATTGTGTGCCATTATATTTTATAGACCCTGTTCGGCGTGTCGTTGGGCTTGCTCATGCGGGCTGGAAAGGTACAGTCGCTGATATTGCAGGTGAGATGATTCGCACGATGGAGCGTCAATATGGCAGTCAAGCTGCTGATCTGCGTGCAGCGATCGGGCCATCGATCGGGATGGGACAATATGAAGTCGATGAGCGCGTCATGGAGCATGTCGATGTTTGGACAGGCAGGCTTGAGGGTAATGGACAAGTGCCTACATATGCAAAATCCGGCGCTCCGGGCAAAACGTGGCTTGATTTAAAACAATTAAACCGTGAATTGATGATTTTTGCAGGAATACAGCCTCAGCATATCGAAGTTAGTCAGTGGTGTACGCACGAACGCCATGATCTATTCTTTTCTTATCGTGCAGATGGCGGTCGTACAGGCCGCATGGCAAGCTGGGCTGGTATAGAAACGGAGTGACTACAGATTGGGATTGCAGGAACGAATCGCTCAAGTAGAGCAGCGCATTCAAGCCGCTTGTGAGCGCAGTGGACGCCAGGCAAGTGACGTACAGATGGTAGCCGTAACGAAATACGTATCGACCGAGAAAACGGGTCAGGTGCTGGATGCGGGACTGATTCATCTGGGCGAAAATCGCTGGCAAAATGCGAAGGATAAATGGGAAGCGCTGCATGAACGTGGAGTATGGCATTTTATCGGACATTTGCAGACAAACAAGGTCAAGGATGTTATCGGCAAGTTTGAATATATTCATTCGTTGGATCGATTATCGCTAGCGAAGGAGCTGGAGAAAAAAGCAGCCGAGCTGGAGCTGATCGTGAAGGTGTTTGTACAGATTAATGTATCGGGTGAGGAGTCCAAGTATGGTCTTGCACCGGAAGCGGTAGAGGACTTTTTCCAAGCCTTACAGCAGATGCCGCATCTGAAGGTAGTCGGTCTGATGACGATGGCGCCTGAGGTGGACGAGCCAGAACAGACGCGTCCGGTATTCAGAGGGTTGCGTGAGCTGAGAGATCAGCTTAATACGCTTGGATTAACGGCAGAGCCGATCAAGCATCTGTCGATGGGGATGTCGGGTGATTTTGAGATTGCTGTTGAGGAAGGGGCGACATTTGTACGCCTCGGCTCGATCCTGGTTGGCAAAGAGGAGGATTAACGATGGGTGTAATGAATCGGTTTATGAATTTTCTCGGGCTTCAGGAGGAAGAGGAAGTTGTAGAACGCGAGCAGATTATCGAAGAAGAAGTCGATTCTCGTGAAACTTCTCCTGCGGATGCACGTAGAAACAGTAGAGCCAATAATGTCGTCAGTATTCATTCACAGAAAAATGTCAAAGTCATTTTGAACGAGCCGCGCAGCTATGATGAAGCTCAGGACATTGCAGATCATCTGCGTTCGCATCGCTCGGTGATCGTCAATTTGCAGCGTGTTCGTAACGATCAGGCGCTGCGTATTATCGATTTTATGAGCGGTACGGTCTATGCACTGGGTGGTAGCATTTCCAAGATCGGCGGCAACATTTTCCTGTGTACACCGGATACAGTCGAAATCGAGGGCACAATCGCTGAGATTATGAGCGACGATTTTGATTATAACAAGATGAGGTGATCGGAAGTTGAGCGTATTTTTCGAAATTCTCGGTATTGCATACCGAATCTACATGTACATGATTATTATCTATATCCTGATGTCCTGGCTGCCTAGTGCTCGTGAGAGCTCTTTTGGTCAATTGCTGGCGCGTCTGGTTGAACCTTATCTTGCGCCTTTCCGTCGCTTTATTCCGCCAATCGGAGGCGTACTGGATATTTCGCCGATCGTCGCTCTGTTTGTATTACAGCTGGCGTTTAGCGGATTGATTTACCTGTTGCAAACGATTTTGTTCTAATCGGGTATTCATCGTTTGCACATGTACAGAATGTGTAAGGATTCAAAGCTGAAGCACCAAGCAGACAATAGTGGGACTGTTGCTCTGCTGCATGCTTCGGCTTTTTGCTTTGGATAGGATTTGCTTGGAATAGACGATAGCTGGGTGAATAGAAGATAGCAGAGGAATGGGCTAATTCAGACTCAACCCATGAGCTACCTATGCAGTCATTCGAGCTTTATATAGCGATTAATTTTATCAAAGAGAGACAGCTGCTGAATGGAATAGATGATATAGACCAGATATCAGAGTGAAAAGTATCAGCGTAAAAGGTCATTGTACATCATCTATACAGCGGTCTGGAGGAAAGGTAGTTAGCAGGTATGAACAAAACTATTTTTAGTCATTTTCATCCAGACGAGCGAGAATTTGTGGAACGGGCAGCCGAGTGGATTGAGAATGCAGCCCGTTATCATGAACAGAAGCTGACGGATTTTCTTGATCCGCGTCAGGCGTATATATTGTCCACACTGGCGGCTCGTGAGCCCGATGTGCAGATCCGACTGGAGGGTGGATCGGAGCATGCAGAGCGTAGACGTGCATTAATTGCACCGGATTATGCGGATCTATCGCAGGAAGATATGCAGCTGACGGTGCTGGAGATTACACCAGAAGGGCAACGTTTTACCGAGCTGGAGCATGGCGATTATATGGGCTCGCTGCTTGGACTCGGAATGAAGCGCGACAAGATTGGCGATATTCATGTCCTGGATGATGGCTGTCATACCGTCGTTGCCACGGAGATTGCATCGTATCTTAATTTGAATATGAATCAGGTACACCGACTACATGTGATGACCAGTCTATTACCGATTGAGCAATTACGTGCTGCCGAGCAGGAGCTGCAAACGATGGACCTATCTGTCGCTTCGATGCGACTGGATGGTATCGCCAGCGATGTGTATCGACTAAGTCGCAGTAAAATACTCGTACCGATCAAGGCTGGGCGTTGTAAGGTCAACTGGAAGCCAGAGGAAGATCCTTCTCATGCGCTCAAAGAAGGCGATGTAGTATCGGTACAGGGAATGG
This sequence comes from Paenibacillus hunanensis, assembly GCF_014645615.1. Classification (GTDB taxonomy): domain Bacteria; phylum Bacillota; class Bacilli; order Paenibacillales; family Paenibacillaceae; genus Saccharibacillus; species Saccharibacillus hunanensis. The sequence continues at coordinate 407,781 of NZ_BMMB01000006.1, forward strand.
GACGCTTCAAGGTGCTGGAGCTGGAAGGTATTACGAAAAAAGGCCGTTACCGTGTGAAAATCGGGAAATTCGTGTAAGCGTCGGCAGGAATATAACGAGGCGATGCTGAATATATAAAAGAGCCCGTGTTGTTTCAATGGAACCACATATCGGTGTATATACAAAAGGATCGCGGCATGCGTCCAGCTGATTCCGTATGGTCGATACGATGTCGTTCAGGCACTGTCTGGCGGTATATATAGGAATACGGGCTTCACAATAGGCGGCATGCTGCCGATATCGTTATCATGTTATTCATTTCGGTAGTAAGCTAGTGTTCAACGATGCTGAAATACAGTATGATAACAATACAAAAGGCAATTCAACGGCCTAATATCATAGGAGGTGTCTATCCATGCCATTAACCCCGCTGGATATACATAATAAGGAATTCTCGCGTCGGCTGCGTGGTTATGACGAAGATGAAGTGAATGAGTTTCTCGATCAGGTAATCAAGGATTATGAGGGACTGATTCGCGAAAACAAGGATTTGCAAAATCAGCTGCTTGCTGTGCAGGAGCGTCTGGATCATTTTGCGAATCTGGAGGAGACACTGAGTAAAACGATCATCGTTGCCCAGGAAGCAGCGGATGAGGTAAAGAACAACGCCAAGAAGGAAGCGCAGCTCATTATTAAGGAATCCGAGAAAAATGCGGATCGTATCATTAATGAGTCGCTGTCGAAGGCGCGCAAGGTGTCGATGGAAGTGGAAGAGCTTAAAAAGCAGGCTTCGATCTATCGTACTCGTTTCCGGACACTGGTGGAGGCACAGCTGGAGCTGCTCAGTCAGGACGGCTGGGACGCCTTGGAAAATCAAACCCGCGAGCTGGAGCGTACAAGCAGTGAGCGTCAGGAGCGCAATGAGCGCGACCGTGAGCAGTGGAATCGTGAACGTCAGGACGAGCGCGAGCCGGAAGAAAATCGTTCGGTAAGTGGCGATCTCTACTAAGCGGCTACATTATGCAGGATCACCTCGTTCCACGGTAGCTGATCCGGTGATGCTATGTTGGAGCTGAGGGATGAATGGTAGCGAAGCTATTTATACAGCCCTATGGCAAATGGTTGACATTTTGCAGAGGAAGCGATATAAATATTTTATGACCATGACGTTTTCTTGGAAGGCGTCACTTCGAAATGACTCGGTAACAGGAGCTTGCTTCTGCACCGTAGTATAGTTGCATACATTCTGTGATGGGGCCAGTACAGGCTATGATCGTTTGTAGAGAGTTGGCGGTTGGTGCAAGCCAATAAACGATGAGCTATGGAAAATCTCCCCGGAGAAGCGCGGCTGAACCTATTCAGTAAGCCAAGCCGGATTGCCTGCCGTTATCAGGGCGCCGCATGAATCGTGCGGGCATAAGTGTCATTATGATCGGAAGAATACGTCTGTGTAGCAGAACGGAATTCTTAACCTATTGTGATGAAACAAGGGTGGTAACGCGAGCAACCTCGTCCCTTTCCAGGGACGGGGTTTTTTTGACGTTTTGGCTAGTGATCAGACAGCTGACGCATAAGGGTAATCGGATGGCGAAAGCGATCCTGCTGCACGGACAGATTCATCATGGTTCGAATTGGAGAAAGGATGGGGAAACATGCAAAGAGTAGATGTGAAAGAGAAAGCACGTGCACGCGATTTGCGCATGCTGAACAAATGGAAAGAGGAGCGTACATTCCAGCGCTCCATCGAGAGCCGTGAAGGTAAACCGAACTTTGTCTTTTATGAAGGCCCGCCAACAGCGAACGGAAAGCCGCATATCGGTCACGTACTGGGTCGTGTAATCAAAGACTTTATCGGTCGTTATAACACGATGAAGGGCTATCGCGTTGTACGTAAAGCAGGCTGGGATACACACGGTCTGCCTGTCGAGCTCGGCGTACAGAAAAAGCTCGGTATCTCGCACAAATGGGAGATCGAGGATTACGGCGTTGAGAAATTCATCAACGAATGTAAAGCGAGCGTATTTGAATATGAACAGCAGTGGCGCGATCTGACAGAAGCAATCGGCTACTGGACAGATATGGATCATCCATACATCACACTGAACAATGGCTATATCGAGAGTGTATGGAATATCCTCGCAACGATCCACGATAAAGGACTCATGTATCGCGGTCACCGCGTAAGCCCATACTGTCCTTCCTGCCAGACGACACTAAGCTCGCACGAAGTCGCACAGGGTTATAAAGACGTCAAAGACCTGAGTGCGACTGCAAAGTTCAAGCTGCATAGCAGTGGCGAATTCGTACTGGCATGGACGACTACACCTTGGACATTGCCATCTCACGTTGCGCTGGCAGTGAATCCAGATATGGAATATGCACGTGTACGCCAAAACGGTGAAGTGTACATCGTTGCGAAAAACCTCGTTGAAAAAGTAATGGAGCCAATCAAAGCCGAGTATGAAGTGCTCAGCACACTGCCAGGTTCCGAGCTGGTAGGTCAAACTTATGATGCTCCATTCAACTATATCCAGGCAGAGAAAACTAATGTCGTGCTGGGTGCAAGCTTTGTTACCGATGCAAGTGGTACAGGTATCGTTCACATGGCACCTGCACACGGTGAAGATGACTATCGTGTATGCCGTGAGAATGGCATCAGCTTCGTCAATCTGGTTGATCTGGAAGGTAAATTCGTACCGCAGGTGACGGATTTTGCTGGACGTTTTGTCAAGGACTGCGATGTAGACATTATCAAGTACCTATCGGAGCATGGCACACTGTTCAGCAAAGAGCGTTATGAGCACAGCTATCCATTCTGCTGGCGCTGTGATACACCGCTGCTTTACTATGCAATGGACAGCTGGTTTATCCAGACTACAGCCATTAAGGATCAGCTGATCGCCAACAACAACGATGTTACCTGGTATCCAGGTCATGTTCGTGAAGGACGCTTCGGTAAGTTCCTTGAGGATCTGGTCGACTGGAATATCAGCCGTGATCGTTACTGGGGTACACCGCTTAACGTATGGGTATGTGAAGAGACAGGCGAGCAATTCGCACCGCATAGCATTGCCGAGCTGCGTGAGCGTGCAATCGGTGACGTACCAGAGGATCTGGAGCTGCACAAGCCTTATGTAGATGATGTGAAAGTACGTAGCTCCTGCGGACAGTACGAAATGAAACGTACACCAGAGGTGATCGACGTCTGGTTCGATAGTGGCTCGATGCCTTTCGCCCAGCAACACTATCCATTTGAAAATGAAGATGTGTTCAAGCAGCAATACCCTGCTGATATGATCTGTGAGGGGATTGACCAGACGCGTGGCTGGTTCTACAGTTTGCTTGCGGTATCTACATTGCTGACAGGACAGGCGCCGTATAAAGCAGTTATGGCAACCGGACACGTACTCGACGAAAACGGTCAAAAAATGTCCAAGTCCAAAGGAAATGTTATCGATCCGTGGGAAGTCATCGAAGAATATGGCACCGATGCATTCCGCTGGGCGCTCCTGTCTGATAGTGCGCCGTGGAACAGCAAGCGTTTCTCCAAAGGGATCGTTGGTGAAGCGAAGTCCAAGCTTGTGGATACACTCGTGAACACACACGCGTTCCTGACGCTGTATGCGACGATCGATGGCTTTGACCCGGCGGAGCATCCATTCCAGCCGTCTGAGCATAAGCTGGATCGCTGGATCGTTTCTCGTCTGAACAGCTTGATCATTGTGGTCGAAAAGGCGCTGGCGGTAAATGATTATCTGAACTCATCCAAAGCAATCGAAGCATTTGTCGATGAGCTGAGTAACTGGTATATCCGTCGTTCCCGTGACCGCTTCTGGGGTGCAGGCTTGACGGAAGACAAGCTGGATGCGTATCGTACGCTGACCGAGGTGCTGCTTACTACAGCGAAGCTGCTGGCACCATTTACACCAATGCTGGCGGAGGATATCTATCTGAACCTGAGCAATGGTGAGAGCGTGCATATGGATGATTATCCAGTTGCCAATGAAGCATTGATCGATGCGGAGCTGGAGCGCGACATGGAGACAGCTCGTCGTATCGTTGAGCTGGCGCGTAACGTACGTAATGAAACGGGAATCAAAAACCGTCAGCCGCTGTCCGAGCTGATTGTATCGCTTGACAAAGACTTTGATCTGGCAAGCTATGAAGAGATCATCAAGGACGAGATCAATGTGAAGGGCATCCGTACGGAGCATGATGATGCGGGCTTTGTTGATTTTAGCTTCAAGCTGAACCTGAAAGTAGCGGGTAAAAAGTACGGCAAAAATGTCGGCTTCCTGCAAAACTTCTTCAAAGAGATGACAGCGGAAGAGACACGTCATGTTGTACAAGCAGGCGTGCTGAACGTAACTTCGCCAGAAGGTGAAGAGCTGCATGTCACAAGCGAAGAGCTACTGGTCGAGAAAAAGGCGAAATCGGGCTTTGCATCCGCATCCGGTTACGGTCTGACTGTAGCGCTGAATACCGATATCACACCAGAGCTGGAGCAAGAGGGCTGGGTGCGTGAGGTTGTCCGTATGGTACAGGATTATCGTAAAAAGCTGGATCTGCCAATCGAGAAATACGTTCATCTGACGCTGAATGTGAGCGATGAGCTGCGCGCAGCGATCGAGGCATTTGATAGCGTTCTGCGTGAAAATGTACTCGTGACCGATGTGACCTTCGGCGAAGTAGAAGGTATGGAGCAGGTGGAGCTGGTCGGTCAAAAAGCGGGTATTCACGTTTCTTGATTGAATTGTAGTAAGTGATATGGAAAGTGATAGAGTGCAGAGATTCAAAATGAAATGATTTAGAGTGAAGTAAAGCAAGCTAAAGTATGCAGTGGCCAGTTATTTCTAATGTAATCCATTGGATAATGTAGTCTATTGGATGATTTAGAACTAAATTAGCCGGCTGCTGCTGAGCCTGTCGTTGTCCTTTTATCCATCAAGTCGTATGGATGCTGGATGACGGCAGGTTTTTTTGTATAATACATGGTGAGCATAATGGATAGTTAGAGGATATCTTATAGCAAATACGATACTATTCATACTTAAAGGATGTATCTCTGCCTGTGAAATTTCACTAGAGACGATGAGTTCATCCTTAACATGCTTCGTTCAATAGACGCACTCTGCCCCCTATGCTACAATAAGAAAAGCTGTGTTTACGATGCAATCGGACAGAATGTAGTGCGCTCCGCTGCCGCCAGCACAGGGATTGAACAAACAGGGTGGAGGATGAACGTGATCTATTATGTAATTGCGCTCGTGGCTATTATTATCGACCAGATCAGTAAATATTTCGTGGCAACACGGATGGAGCTGAGAGAGCAAATTCCGGTGATTGGCGACTTTTTTATGATTACATCGCATCGGAATCAGGGAGCAGCTTTTGGTATTTTGCAAAATCAGCGCTGGTTTTTCATTGTTATTACGATTGCAGTCGTTGTTGCGCTCGTATGGTACATTCAAAAGGTAAAATCTCGGCCGGATAAGCTGCTGCCTGTTGCATTATCGCTTGTGCTGGGTGGAGCGATCGGTAACTTTATAGATCGTGCACGTATGGGAGAGGTCGTTGATTTCTTTCAGTTTAATTTTGGCAGCTACACCTTCCCGATCTTCAACGTTGCAGATTCATGCATCGTGGTCGGGGTGGCATTAATCATTCTGGACGCGATCATCGATATGCGTCGCGAGAAGAAGTAGTATGCCCGCAGGAAAGAGGAGAAGAACAATTGAGTAATCATGAAAAAGAACAAGAACGTACATCACACGTAGAGGAACAGGAAAACCAGCTGCTGGATTCGGCACTGGTAGATGAGCTGTCCGATGAAGATGATGCGGAGCTAGAGACACTGGAATGGACAGTGGATGCAGAGGATGCAAAGGCACGTATTGATAAATACATTACGGATCGTATGCCAGAAGGCATTTCCCGTTCGCAGATTCAAGGCTGGATTGCGGATCAGCATGTGCTGGTAAATGGACAACCAGTAAAGGCGAATCGCAAGCTTGCTGAGGGTGAGCAAGTGCTCGTACGTGTTCCAGGACCTGCCGCTACAGAGCTGCAACCGGAAAATATTCCACTGGATATCGTTTATGAGGATTCCGACTTGATCGTGATCAACAAGCCAAGTGGGATGGTCGTGCATCCAGCGGCTGGTCATTATTCCGGTACAATGGTCAACGCACTGATGTACCATTGCACCGATCTGTCAGGCATTAATGGCGAGCTGCGTCCAGGTATCGTTCACCGTATCGATAAGGATACGAGCGGTCTACTGATGGCAGCCAAAAACGATAAAGCTCATGCATCGCTGTCTGCCCAGCTGAAGGATCACTCGGTTACACGTAAATATATCGCGCTGGTGCACGGTAATGTTGAGCACGATCACGGTACCATTGATGCGCCGATCGGACGTGCATCGCAAAACCGTAAAATGTTTACCGTAACAGAGAAAAACGGCAAGCATGCAGTTACTCATTTTGCTGTAAACGAACGCTTTGGCGATTTTACTGTAGTCGAGCTACGTCTGGAAACTGGACGTACCCACCAGATTCGTGTGCATATGAAGTTTATCGATCATCCGCTTGTTGGTGATCCGATGTATGGACGTGTGCGTGCGAAGGCTTCATTTGTCAAAGGCCAGGCATTGCATGCAGCGGTGCTCGGATTTGTGCATCCGACAACAGGTGAGTATTTGGAATTCCATGCTCCGCTACCTGATGATATGGAGCAGGAATTGTTCGCCCTGCGTAATCGCTGATATTTGATCAATTTAATGTAGTCATAATGGAAGGACCGACGATCTCAAATGAGAGAAGTCGGTCTTTTTTTGCTGTGTATGATGTATATGAAGTCATACAATATTTTCTATACGGATGCGGTGCTTGCTTTATGTTCATATCTTTCTTGATGTTACTCTATATACCTTCAGTTCATTTTTATAGTTATGTATGACGCCTAGGTAACTAATCTGACTAGCTAGAGTATGGAAGCAAATTCCTATGTATCGAAGGCGCACATAACGAAGGGAAGGAGATAAGGGAAAGGACGACTTTTGAGCACAGGAATCTACATTTGCTTCCACTTCGTAGATTCCTGTGCGAGACGGGAGTCCGTCCCTTATTCCTTCCCGAAGTGATTGATGCGATACCTCATCATTCAAGTTAGCTTATCCATCTTCATACAAGAACCCTATATCGTCCTCTACATTTACAAGGTTGACAACCCTGCCCGCTTCTGTCATAATTCAGTTCAGATGAATAAGCACCTTTAATTCAGTCCCGTGAGACTGGCAAGGTAACGTGAATGATGTTCACTGCAAGTACACCCTCCGCTGGAGTGGTGATGGTGCAGTGCGTCGAAGTATGACAGTCATAACCGCTGGTAGATGACTGCACACTCCTTGCCGTTCGGGGCAGGGAGTTTTTTTATGCCCTGTTTTCGAACGGTACCGCAATCACAGTACAGGAGCATGCAGCATAACCATACGACGGTATGCCTGTTAACCACGGGGCCTTAGGTGTAAGCAACATAAACCTGAGGAGGCTATAAATCATGACGATGGATATGCATGTGAACATTATCATGGATGAGACGGCAATTCGCCGGGCACTGACCCGTATTGCACACGAGATTTTGGAAAAGAATAAAGGGATCGAGGATTGCATCATCGTCGGTATTCGCACACGCGGTGTATATCTGGCACGACGAATTGCAGCACGCATTCAGGAGATCGAAGGTACACCGGTTCCTTACGGCGAGCTAGACATTACAGGCTACCGTGATGACCGTAGCGACGAGCCGAAGGCAGCACTGGGCGAGCAGGTTCGACTCACACCGGAAAATCTGAGTATCCGCGATAAGAAGATTATCCTGTGCGATGATGTACTTTACACGGGACGCACGATCCGCGCTGCAATGGATGCGCTGATGGACTGCGGACGTCCGAATCAGATTCAGCTGGCAGTGCTAGCGGATCGCGGACATCGCGAGCTGCCGATTCGACCAGATTATATCGGTAAGAACGTACCAACTTCCAAGCTGGAAGAGATCGAGGTTCGACTGAGTGAAGTAGATGGGAATGATCAGGTTAATATCCTGCAACGTCGGGAGGCCACGGTATGATTATGACAACAACTAATCTGAAACAACGCAGCTTGCTTGGACTGAAGGGAATGGATGCAACTGAGCTGACTTCGATTCTGGATCGCGCGGCTTACTGGGATGCGCACACAGAGAAGCAGGTGTCAGTACTGCAAGGCAAATTCGTAGCGAATATGTTTTTTGAAAATAGCACGCGCACTCGCTTCTCCTTCGAAATGGCTGAAAAGCGTCTCGGTGCAGAGGTACTGAACTTCACCGCTGCGGCATCAAGTGTAGAGAAGGGCGAGTCGATCTACGATACGGTACGTACACTGGAAAGCATGGGCATCGATGCGGGAATCATTCGCCTCAAGCCTGCAGGTGTACTGCAAGAGCTGGCAGAGAAAGTGAATGTTCCGCTCATCAACGCCGGAGACGGTAACAACGAGCACCCGACACAGGCACTGCTCGATCTGTACACGATGCGCCGCCACTTTGGGGAGGTACGTGGACTGAATGTAACGATTGTCGGCGATATCATGCACAGCCGCGTCGCTCGCTCGAACTTCTGGGCACTGCAAGCAATGGGCGCAAATGTAAGCTTCTGCGCACCGGACAATATGCGCGCAGGCGACATTCCGCAGATGCGCTATGTCTCGATGGAAGAAGCGCTGCAATCCGATGTGGTTATGATGCTGCGCGTACAGCTGGAGCGTCATGCGAGTGGAATGATCAAGTCTGCTGAAGACTACCGATTGCACTACGGATTGACCGAAGAACGGGCTGCTCGGATGAAGGAACATGCAATCATTATGCATCCGGCTCCCGTGAACCGTAACGTCGAAATTGACGATGCACTGGTCGAAAGCTCGAAATCGAAAATTTTTACACAAATGCAAAATGGCGTACCGATCCGCATGGCGGTCATCGAACGCGCACTGCGTAATTAAGCATATAGATACGAAACAATGAATAACCATTCAGGTATCCGTATCGTATGCAGTCATCATGCAACGCTGCGGATACCGAAAATTCATAACTGCGAGTATAGCGGTTAACACTTTCGGAGGTTAATAATGACACTTTTCATAAAGAACGCGAACGTACTGAACGGACAAGGCGAGCTTCAAATGAGCCATGTATGGGTTGAGGATGGCATCATTAAGGAGATTTATGCAGCAGAGACGACAGCAGATGAGATTTTGCGTCAGTATGGAAAGGGTCACGAGGTGACCGAGATTGATGGTGAAGGGAAGCTACTTGCTCCGGGCTTGATCGATATGCACGTGCATTTGCGTGAGCCGGGCTTTGAGCATAAGGAAACAATTGCAACCGGTACAGCGGCAGCAGCGAAGGGCGGCTACACAACGATCGCTTGCATGCCGAACACGAAGCCAGTAACCGACAAGGCAGAGGTTGTGAAGCTGATTCTGGACAAAGCAGAGGAAGCGAATGGTGTAAAGGTACTGCCTTATGCAGCGATCACCTACAATGAGCTAGGCCGCGAGCTGACGGACTTTGCAGAACTGAAAGCAGCTGGCGCAATCGGATTTACCGACGATGGAGTAGGCGTGCAAAATGCACAGATGATGAAGGATGCGATGAAGCTTGCTGCTTCGCTGGATATGCCAGTCATCGCACACTGTGAGGATGATTCACTCGTTGTGGGCGCTGCGGTAACGGATGGTGAATTCGCACGCAAGCATGGGCTAAAAGGCATTCCGAACGAGTCGGAAGCGATCCACGTTGGACGGGATATTTTACTGGCGGAAGCAACAGGCGTGCACTACCATGTATGCCATGTCAGCACAGAGCAATCGATTCGCCTCATCCGTATGGCAAAATCGATTGGAATCAACGTTACCGCTGAGGTATGTCCGCACCATTTGATCCTGTCGGATGAGGATATCCCGGGTATGGATGCGAACTGGAAAATGAACCCGCCACTGCGCTCGCCACGCGATGTAGAGGCATGTATCGCTGCACTGGAGGATGGCACGCTGGATATGGTCGTAACGGATCATGCGCCACATAGTGCAGAGGAAAAGGCAAAAGGTATGGAGCTGGCACCGTTTGGTATTACCGGCTTTGAGACAGCATTCCCACTGTTATATACGAAGTTTGTGAAAACAGGACGCTGGTCGCTCGAATTGCTTGTACAGCGCATGACAGCTGACCCGGCAAGAGTGTTCCGTCTGGATACAGGCAGACTGGAGCAGGGTGCTATCGCCGACCTCACCTTGATCGATTTGAATGAAGAACGCATAGTCGATCCGGATACATTTTTATCCAAGGGGAAGAATACACCATTTACAGGATGGAAGCTACAGGGCTGGCCCGTACTAACAATTGTAGACGGTCAAATCGTGTGGTCAGAAAAATCTACAACCACTAGTGCATAAATATACCAACTTGTGATATAATTATTCAGACCTTAATTACGAAGGACGTAGAAGCATCATCGTCCATCATTATAACTTTCAGGAAAGACAGAGGAGTGAAACGGAATGCAGGCAAAATTGTTATTGGAAGACGGAACATTATTCACAGGCCGCAGCTTCGGCGCGGAGGGTGAAACAACGGGAGAGGTTGTATTCAACACGGGGATTACCGGTTACCAGGAGGTACTGTCTGATCCATCGTACTGCGGACAGATCGTAACGATGACCTACCCGCTGATCGGCAACTACGGGATCAACCGTGATGACTTTGAATCGGTTCGTCCGTATATCAATGGATTCGTCGTCCGACGGCATGAGCCGGTTCCAAGTAACTGGCGCGCTCAATACTCTATCGATGAGCTGCTGCGCGAATACGGCATCATCGGTATTAGTGATATTGATACACGGATGCTGACACGCCGCATCCGCCACCAGGGTACGATGCGCGGGATTTTGACTACAGCAGCACTTGCTCCTGAGGAATTGATGGAGCGTCTGCAAGCATCCACACCTGTAATGAATCAAGTGAGCCACACCTCTACCAAGCATGTGTACAGCAGCCCGGGTGCGAAGGAACGCATCGTGCTGATCGACTACGGCGCGAAGAGCGGTATCGTACGCGAGCTAACGCAGCGCGGCTGTGACGTAGTGGTTGTTCCACAGGATACAACGGCTGAACAGATTCGTCGTCTGCATCCAGATGGCATTCAGCTGTCTAACGGCCCTGGGGACCCGAAAGATGTGATGCATGCAGCTAACGTAATCGGCGAGCTGCTGGGTGAATATCCAATCTTCGGCATCTGCCTCGGACACCAGCTGTTCGCACTGGCATGTGGCGCAGATACAGAGAAGCTCAAGTTCGGTCATCGCGGTGGGAACCATCCGGTTAAAGACCTGAGCACAGGCCGCTGCTACATCACTTCTCAGAACCATGGCTATACGGTAAAAGAAGAATCGATCCAGGGTACAGAACTGGAAGTTACTCATATTAATAACAACGATAAAACGATCGAAGGCCTGAAGCACAGCAAATATCCGGCGTTCTCGGTACAGTATCACCCGGAAGCAGCACCAGGCCCATTTGATAACAGCTACCTGTTCGATCAATTCCTCACGATGATTCGTGAGCATAAGCAAAGCCAGCCTCAAACAACACGTCAGGCTGAAATGTTCGCCGCTGTGAAAGGAGCACGTTAATTATGCCTATCAATAAAGACCTCAAAAAAATCCTCGTTATCGGCTCAGGTCCGATCGTTATCGGTCAGGCTGCTGAGTTCGACTACGCTGGCACCCAGGCGTGTCAGGCGCTGAAAGAAGAAGGCGTTGAGGTAGTGCTGATCAACAGCAACCCGGCAACGATTATGACGGATACGAATATGGCAGATAAGGTGTATATTGAGCCCATTACACTGGAGTTCGTCACCCAGATCATCCGTCAGGAGCGTCCGGACGGACTGCTGCCAACACTGGGCGGACAAACGGGTCTGAACATGGCGGTTGAGCTGGCACGTGCTGGCGTACTGGAATCCGAAAATGTAAAACTGCTCGGTACACAGCTGAACTCGATCGAGAAAGCGGAAGACCGTGACCTGTTCCGTGAGCTGATGAGAGAGCTGGAGCAACCGGTACCAGAGAGCGTTATCGTTACTACGCTTGAAGAATCACTGGAATTTGCTAATGAGATTGGCTATCCGATTATCGTGCGTCCAGCGTACACACTTGGTGGTACAGGCGGCGGTATTTGTGCAAATGAAGAAGAACTGCGCGAGACGGTAGCAGCAGGTATCCGCTACAGTCCAATCGGACAATGTCTGGTGGAGAAAAGCATCGCGGGTATGAAGGAAGTTGAGTACGAGGTTATGCGTGATGCGAATGACAACTGTATCGTCGTATGTAATATGGAAAACTTCGATCCGGTTGGCGTACACACAGGCGACAGTATCGTCGTGGCTCCGAGCCAGACACTGTCCGATCGTGAGTATCAAATGCTGCGCTCCGCATCACTCAAAATCATTCGCGCTCTGAATATCGAAGGTGGCTGTAACGTACAATTCGCTCTGGACCCACAGAGCTACCAATACTATGTGATCGAGGTCAACCCACGTGTCAGTCGCTCCTCGGCACTTGCATCCAAAGCAACCGGTTATCCGATTGCGAAGATGGCAGCGAAGATTGCAATGGGCTACACACTGGACGAGATCGTGAACCCGGTTACCGGACAGACCTACGCTTGCTTCGAGCCAACACTCGATTACATTGTAGCCAAAATTCCACGCTGGCCGTTTGACAAATTCACCAGCGCAAACCGTAAACTCGGTACGCAGATGAAAGCAACCGGTGAGGTTATGGCAATCGGACGTACATTTGAAGAAGCGATTCATAAGGCAGTGCGCTCGCTGGAGATCGGTGTACATCGCCTGTACTTGAAAGAAGCGGTGGAGCTGACGGATGAGAAGCTGACCGAGCGTCTGATCAAAGCGGACGATGAGCGTCTGTTCCTGGTAGCAGAAGCATTCCGTCGCGGCTACACCCTGGAGCACATCCATGAGCTGAGCAATATCGACTGGTGGTTCCTGGATAAAATCGAGCGTATTGTCGCTTACGAATCGGTTATCGCCTTTGAAGAGAAGCTGTCTGACGAAACGCTGTACACAGCGAAGCGTCTGGGCTTCACAGATCGTGCTATCGCTGAGCTGCGTCAGCCGAATGATCCAAACGGCACATTCAGCAATGAGCAGTCCATCCGTACGTACCGTAAAGAGCTTGGACTTGTACCGGTATACAAAATGGTCGATACCTGTGCAGCTGAGTTTGAGGCGACAACGCCTTATTACTACTCCACTTATGAGACTGAAAATGAAGTCACGCAAAGTGCAAAACAAAAAATCGTCGTGCTTGGCTCCGGTCCAATCCGTATCGGTCAGGGGATCGAGTTTGACTACTCTACTGTACACGCGGTATGGGCAATTCAAGAAGCAGGCTACGAAGCAGTTATTATCAATAACAATCCAGAAACGGTATCGACGGACTTTAACACATCGGATCGTCTGTACTTTGAACCATTGTTCTTCGAGGATGTTATGAACGTGATCGAGCAGGAGCAACCAATCGGCGTTATCGTACAGTTTGGTGGACAAACAGCGATCAACCTGGCGGCTCCACTCCAAAAAGCAGGCGTGAATATCATCGGTACAAGCCTCGACAGCATTGACGAAGCAGAGAATCGTAAAAAATTCGAAGCGCTGCTGTCCCGTCTGAATATTGCTCAGCCACAGGGTAGCACTGTTCAATCGGTAGACGAAGCCGTCGAAACCGCGCAAAAGCTCGGCTATCCGGTGCTCGTACGTCCATCCTACGTACTTGGTGGACGCGCGATGGAGATCGTATACTCTGACGAAGAATTGCTGCGCTACATGGCAGAAGCGGTAAAAATCAATCCAGAGCATCCGGTTCTGATTGACCGCTATATGCTAGGTAAAGAGGTTGAGGTCGATGCGATCTGTGACGGCGACACGGTTGTCGTACCAGGGATTATGGAGCATATCGAGCGCGCAGGCGTTCACTCCGGTGACTCGATCGCAGTCTATCCGCCACAGCATCTGTCCGCAGAGCTCAAGGAGAAGATCGTTAACATCACGATCAAAATTGCCAAGGAACTGAAAACAATCGGTCTGGTCAACATCCAGTTCGTTATTTTCCAAAATGAAGTGTATGTGATCGAGGTGAACCCACGTTCCTCCCGTACCGTACCGTTCCTGAGCAAAGTAACGAATATCCCGATGGCGAATATCGCGACACAGGCGATTCTCGGACGCAAGCTGGCTGATCTAGGCTACACCGAGGGTCTGTGGCCAGAAAGCGATTATGTATCGGTTAAAGTTCCGGTATTTTCCTTCGCTAAGCTGCGCCGCGTAGAGCCAACACTCGGCCCGGAAATGAAATCGACCGGTGAAGTTATGGGTCGTGACCTGCTATACGCAAAAGCATTATACAAAGGTCTGATCGGTGCAGGTATGAAAATTCCATCCACAGGTGCACTGATCGCAACCGTAGCAGATAAAGACAAAGAAGACGCGGTACGCCTGCTCAAAGGCTTCTACCGTCTCGGTTACAAAATCATCGCTACTGGCGGAACAGCCGAAGCACTGAAAGCAGCGAACATTCCAGTGACGGTTGTGAACAAGCTATCCGAAGGTACACCGAATATTCTTGATCTGATTCGCAGTGGACAGGCGAACTTCGTTGTTAACACATTGACGAAGGGCAAAACACCGGAGCGTGACGGCTTCCGTATCCGTCGTGAAGCGGTAGAGAACGGCGTCGTATGTATGACATCGCTCGATACAGTAGAAGCGCTGCTGACCATGCTCGATACGATCAACTTCTCATCCTACTCTATGCCCGTGTTGAGTAAAGAAAAGCAAGCTGATCCAGAAAGCAAAGTCGTACAAGCAGCTGTAGGTCAATTGCAGGATCAAGAAACGATTCTGAGCTAAATGTAGATAGAACCACCTATGCGGCGGACCATACACGTGTCCGCCGTCATTTGTGTGCGCATTTATGATCTGGTTTTAGTTTTGACAGATGCAAAGTGCTGTGGTGACAGAAGCTGTTATGACGGGACAAAGATAGTCCGATTTGACCAAAATCAGAAATAGACAAGGAGATGGCAGGCGATGACCGAATATGTACATACCGCGGCTGCACAGCGACTGATCGTGGCGCTGGACTATCCAGATGTAGCGCAGGCACGCAAGCTAATCGATACGCTTCAGGGGATTCCATGCTACATCAAGGTGGGCATGCAGCTATTTTATGCGGCAGGGCCACAATTTGTGCGTGAGCTAAAGGAAAAAGGCTACTCCGTCTTTTTGGATCTGAAAATGCATGATATTCCGAACACTGTCAAAGGCGGTGCGCATAGCATCACCCGACTTGGTGTGGATATGTTCAATGTACATGCTGCGGGTGGTCGTGAGATGATGAAGGCAGCCGTAGCAGGTATGGAGCAGGCGCTTAGCGAGGATGCCACACTCCAGCGTCCGGTGCTCATCGCGGTCACACAATTAACAAGCACCTCTCAGCAGACGATGAACGAGGATATCGGCATTCCAGGCAGTGTAGAGGAGACGGTTGTACGCTATGCTAGTCTGGCGCATGAATGCGGACTGGATGGAGTAGTATCATCGCCGCTGGAAGGCCCAGCGATCAAGGCATCGTGTGGACGTTCCTTCGTCACCGTAACACCAGGCGTGCGTCCAGCCGGTACCGATGTTGCCGATCAGACACGTATTATGACACCGGGACGCGCCATTGCAGCCGGTAACGATTATCTCGTTGTCGGACGCCCAATTACAGCCGCTGCTGATCCGAGAGCGGCAGCCGAGCAGATTATAGAGGAGATGAACGAACATGTTAACCATTGAAGAGATTCCAGCACATATCGCAGCAGCCTTGCTTAAAATTGAAGCCGTCGCGCTTCGTCCACAGGAGCCATTCACATGGACGTCTGGTATCAAGTCGCCGATCTATTGCGATAACCGTCTGACGATGTCGTATCCATTTATCCGCGATCAGATTGCAGACGGATTCGCTACGATCATTCGTAATCAATATCCAGATGCAGACGTGATTGCAGGGACAGCAACCGCAGGGATTCCACATGCGGCATGGGTAGCAGAGAAACTAGATTTGCCAATGGCATACGTACGCGACAAAGCCAAAGGACATGGCAAGCAAAATCAGATCGAAGGACTAATCAAGCCAGGTCAACGCATTGTAGTCATTGAAGACCTGATCTCAACAGGCGGAAGCTCGATTAAGGCAGCAGAAGCGATCCGCGAAGCAGGCGCAGAGCCACTCGTTGTACTGGCCATTTTCAGTTATCAGCTTGATAAAGCTGTGCAAGCCTTCGAAGATGCTAATCTGCCACTGCAAACCCTGTCTAACTATACAGCATTGATCGAAAAAGCGGTTGAGCTGGGTACAGTCAAAGAAGAGGATCTGGAGCTACTGCATTCCTGGCGCGCAAATCCAGAAGCATTTGGAAAATAAGTATTGGATGATAGAGGCTAATGCATAGTTGTACGTAATATTAACGACGTTGATGTCGTCATATAGCTTCAGCATAGTCAATTGTTTACGCAGGTCGATATGTAGTCCGGGTGTATAGGACGATCTGGTATGCTGAACTGTATTGATAGAGGATAAGAATAGTAAAATAATAAACGCTGTATGTCATCCAATTGGAGCATACAGCGTTTTATTTACATTTACGATCTAAAATCTAAAATCTAAAATCTAAAATCTAAAATCTAT
This sequence comes from Paenibacillus hunanensis, assembly GCF_014645615.1. Lineage (GTDB taxonomy): Bacteria > Bacillota > Bacilli > Paenibacillales > Paenibacillaceae > Saccharibacillus > Saccharibacillus hunanensis. Next base: position 424,607 of record NZ_BMMB01000006.1, read on the forward strand.
AGCCTACAACCTACAACCCATAGTCTACGATCTGTAGTCGTTATTTTTAGTTGTATGGTATATCAATTGCTCCTTACATCCATCATTAAATGTTATTAGAGCAAAAACCTGCATTCCTGAGCGAGATCATTTAAAGTAAACGAATGGTCAGTTGTAGAGACGCTAACGCCAGTATACAAGCAATCCACTGCAAAAATGATTGACAAATACTCAGAAATTGCGGTATATTAATTGAGTCGCTGTTTACTTGATACACTAAAAGAAAACGTTCTTTTGGTCATGCGGGCCTATAGCTCAGTTGGTTAGAGCTACCGGCTCATAACCGGTTGGTCGGGGGTTCGAGTCCCTCTGGGCCCATACGTAAAAGACGATTCATTCGCGAAAGGTGCGGATGAATCGTCTTTTTGTTTTGGAGCGGTATGCTTGAAGGAATATACTTGAAACGGTATGTTCATACGAGATCATATCCTATTGCTGTATATTGCTGTTACTTTTTGTGTTTATCCTTATCACTCGTAAAATCATCCTCAAGCTTCTCTACGGATTCATCCACTGCTTCCTCTAGCAGATCGGCAGCGCGATGCTTGGCATGGGGATCTGGCTCTGGAATCGGATCGACACCAGCACCTGTCCCCTGTTCAAAGGCTTCATCATCATGCTTGTGCTTGTTATCCGGAGTGTGATCATTGTTAGGTGTATTCATCTGGATTCATCCTTTCTGAATGCGCTATAGGATAGTCGATAGGTGATCATTGGATATGCCGCTACCATCACGGTAAGAGCCCGCAACGTCACGGCACCTATGCTATCGAATAAACCATAACGTTATCGACTGAATCAGTATTCAGAGAGGCTATGCTCGGTAATACGGCTGAAATTACTCTTTTGCTACGCATCAGATCGTCTATTCCTATCGATTCAATATTCATACTACATCAGTATGAATATCGTATTAGTACCAACAATGTGTTAGCATCAACATTGCAGTAGTATCAGCACTGCATTAGTACCAACACTGCATTCATATTCAATATCAATACCGATCATATACTGCTCCATGTGAGCTTACTCCGTCCACTTCGGGGATCGTTAACCCGGCGCGCGTATACGCATCCTCCAGAATCGTCAATGCGGAACGCACGCCGATGCCAAAACGATCACAACCCGCGGAACGCATCGCCAGCAGAGTCTCCAGATCACGAATACCACCTGCGGCTTTGATCTGCGCAGCATCGCCAACAGTAGAGCGAATAAGCTTGATCGTCTCGACAGTCGTTGGCTTCGGTCCCCAGCCTGTTCCCGTCTTCACAAATGCCGCGCCTGCGGAGACGACCAGTTCGCTTCCTCTGCGAATCTCATCATCGGTTAAATAAGCAATTTCCAGAATTGCTTTCACCGGAATACCCTCAGCGGCATCAACTACCGCCTGTATATCGTGTACTACACGCTTCGTATCTCCAGATTTGAGCGCTCCCACATTAATGACCATATCTAGTTCACGGCAACCAAGCTCAAGCATTTCACGCGCTGTATGAACCTTCATCAATACCGTATCTGCACCGGAAGGAAAACCGACCACACCGGTCACCACAGTATCTGGTGTATGCTTCAGCTCGCGAATCACATAGTCCGTCATATATGGCATTGGACTAGCACAAATACAATGATAGGCCTTTACAATTCCAATTAATAGATCGACCTCGTCATGTGTCACATCCGTCCGTACAGCACTGACATCGACCCAGCGCCCAATGTTGGCAAGCTCTAACTCTGTATGTTCCATATTGTATCTCCTTTTAATAAAGATAATTATCTTTTATGTGATCAATATAGCGGATGAAATCCTGAAATACAAGCTCTATCTTTATAACAAGCGAACTGAAAAACCTCATTAATACTTTAAAACGTTGATTAATACTATAATTAGCACTGTGTAATAATAATTTTTCTACTTGAATCGATATTCTATCAAAACGCTCAAGAATGAAAGCGCTTGACAAAAGATAGTTATCTTTAATATATTCAATGCAAAGACTCTATGCAAAAGTAGCTCATGCTTAAAGCTAACTACAATTTTTCTATATATAGCTAATGATAGATAGCCAATCATAGAAAGAGGGAGCGCGATGTCGTATCTAATCTCTTACGATCTAGGCACTGGTGGAGTGAAGGCTTCGCTATACGATCGTCATATGCAGACCGTTGCACGTTCGTTTACCGAATATGCGACCTATTATCCTCAGCCGAATTATCATCAGCAGCGTCCTGCGGATTGGTGGCAGGGGATCGCACAATCGACTCATTCATTGCTATCGACTGCTGGTGTGGATGCTACACAGATTGCTTGCATTAGTTTATCCGGGCATAGTCTGGTTAGCGTGCCCATTAGCCGTACCGAGGGTGCATTGCTGGAGCAGGTGCCGATCTGGTCAGACAAGCGTGCTGAAGCTGAGGCAGCATTATTTTTCCAAAAGGTAGACGAGCAGCAATGGTACCTGCGCACAGGTAATGGCTTCCCGGCAGCCTGCTATCCGTTATTCAAGCTGATGTGGATGCAAAAGTATCAGCCCGACATTTTCGCACGAACCGATGTGATGCTCGGCTCAAAGGACTATATCAACTACAGATTAACTGGAGCGATCTATACCGATCCATCGTATGCATCCGGGCTAGGCGCGTATGATCTCAAGCAGGGTGTACTAGTAGAGGAGTGGCTGGATGTAGCAGGCATTGCACCTCATGTATTTCCGCCGATCGTTCCGTCACATGAGTTAATCGGACATGTCACAGCGGAGGCAGCGGCCTATACCGGCTTAGCAGAAGGAACGCCGGTCGCATGTGGTGGTGTAGATAATGCGTGTATGGCGCTGGGGGCTGTTGGCAGTGAGGAGGGACGTAGCTATGTGTCTCTTGGCTCATCCAGCTGGATACCTGTGAACTCATCAGAGCCTGTACTGGATATAGCGACAAGGCCATATGTATTTGCCCATATTGCCGAAGGGATGTATACGAGTGCCTATTCTATTTTCGCCGGGGGAAGTTCTCTGCGCTGGGTACGAGATCAGTTATGCTCGGAGCTGGCGGAGCAGCCGGACGCTTACGATAGGATGAATGAGCTGGCAGCAGCAGCGCCGCCTGGCTCGAACGGTGTACTTTTTGATCCGAGTCTGGCAGGTGGAACTTCGCAGGATGCAAGTGTCCATATTCAGGGAAGTTATATCGGCTTACAGCTAGCGACCACACGTAATGACCTGATTCGTGCAGCAATGGAAGGAATCGCTATGAATCTCAAGCTGTCGCTCGATCTACTACGTCAGCGCACACCGATTACGGGTGAATTGTTATTTTGCGGTGGAGGAAGTCGTAGTGCGTTATGGCGACAGATGTTTGCCGATGTGTTCGATATGAACATTGTCAAAACGAATATTGATCAGGATGCGGCTTCCCTGGGAGCGGCTGCGATTGCAGCGCGTGCAGTAGGCTGGTGGAACGATTACAGCGGGATTGCGGATGTACATATCGTCGAGCATACAAGCCAGCCTGAACCGTCCAGTCGTGAAATATATCAACACATATTACCTGTATTTCAGCATATTCATGAGCAAATGGCAGCCCTTGGGGAGTATATGCATCATCATACACGGAAGCATCAGGCACAATCACCAATCACTAGCAGAATGGAGGAATGAGCATGCAGATCAATTCGATAGATACAAGCTTTTCTCTGGCAGGGAAAACAGCCATCATTACTGGTGCTGCATCCGGTATCGGACGAGCCGTGGCGCAGCTATTTGTAGAAAAAGGGGCTTCGGTTGCGTTACTCGATCTGAATCTGGAGCAAGCACAGGAGGTGGCAAGTAGCCTGGAGCGTGCAGCGGCATTCGCAGTCGATGTGGGAGATCGTGCTTCGGTTGTGCAGGCGGTTAGTGCAGCGAAGGAACATTTTGGACGTTTGGATATTCTCGTTAATAGTGCAGGGATTGGGCCGGTGGAGTGGGCAGAGGATTATCCAGAGGAAGACTGGCATCGGACGATGCGTGTGAATCTAAATGGTACATTTTTCATGTCACAGCAGGTAGGACGCGAGCTTATTGCTGCCAAACAGGGCGGCAAGATCATCAGCCTTGCCTCGCAGGCAGGCATTGTAGCCATCGATCGCCATGTGGCCTATAGTGCCAGCAAGGCAGCCGTTATTTCCGTTACCAAATCGCTTGCTTACGAATGGGGCAAATACGGCATTCAGGTCAATGCCATTTCTCCAACGGCAACGTATACACCACTAATCGAAGGCTACTGGGAAGGGGAGATCAAGGACGAGGCGATTCGCAATACACCTGCTGGTCGTTTTGCTGAGCCAGGCGAGATTGCTGCTGCCGCCTTATTCCTTGCAAGCCAGGCATCCAATATGGTGACAGGCGCGAATCTTGTTGTAGATGGAGGCTATACGATCCACTGATCTAGCGTTACAGTAAGGCAGCCATCGTTTTAGTAGATAGGATAATCGATAGGCTGAATGGAATATGGGTATCGCACTACTTATGAAGCTATAGCCATATCGTCATCATCCTATGTGCCATAGAATGAATATCATAGCCTGTTAACGAACCCTATCAGATTCAGTAGCCTGCTATTCCAGCACGGCTTACTTCCATCTCCCTTATCAGCGTCTGCCCTCCAGGTAGACGCTATATTCGTATTTGTCTGCTACCAGCTTGGTGATACTGTATTCAAAAGGCCCTTGTTCGATAAAGGTTAGCCGTTTACTGCATAATAGCGGAGCGCCAAGCGGCACCTGTAAAATCTGCGATTCTGTAAAATCAGCAGCCACCGCTGATAATCGCTCTGACGCATGTAGCAAAATCAATTGATACGTTTGCTCCAGAAAAGCATACAGGCTGTTAAATGTATTACTATACTGCTCCAGTCCGGGCACCTTGCTAGCACGCAAATAATTATTCATCAATGCAATCGGCTGTCCATCCGCATATTGCACCCGCTGAACCCAGTAGACCTGCTGTCCTGCGGGGAGTTGGAGCTCGTGGGCAATCGATTCCGGCGGTGAGATCAATTGAATCGACATACCGCGCGTTTGCACATCATAGCCTTTGGCGATGAGCGTTTCGGTAATGGAGGTGAGATGGTTTAGTCGCTGCGTTGTAGAGGTATCGAGCACCTCGGTGCCTTTGCCCTGCGTTTTGCGAACAAAGCCTTCGCTATGTAATTGTTCAATCGCTTTCCGAATGGTCGTGCGGCTAAAATGAAATCGTTCCTCCAGCTCGGATTCAGTTGGTAATAGCGTACCGGCTGGATAGACACCTTCTTTAATATCTTGCTTGAGCAGACTGTATACTTTGCGATAAGCGGGAATATTATTCATGGACTGGACTCCTTTGGCGATCGATCAGCAGGTCAAGCGAGCAGAGAGAACTGATGTACAGGTACGTATACTATCGCTCCTACATCACGATGCTCCTGCTCTGCATGCCTGTATAAGCTGATCTTGCCATAAAAAGAATCTTTATTCAAGAAAAGATCATGATCTTTCAAATAAGTTAAAGCGCTTAAACTTTTAGGGCAAATAAAAAGTATACAAGACGACGAATCCGATCAGAATACATGGTAGAAAGTCCATAGCTTGCCTGTTCGGTGCAACGCTCCGGCTACCATGCTTCTACAGCGTAAAATGGAACGAAAGTATACACTACAGATGAAAGACAGCCTCGCTAATGAACAGCAATCAGATATAGCGCTGTTGGTCACGCTCGCATGTAGAATACAGCTCCCTACTCTAGCAGCGTGTATATACGATCTAAGCCACATATGCTCATACCTGGTTTAAACGTAGCTTGTCTGTTCACTCGTTCATTCCCGTCACCATTTTAGTGTGACAACCGATTTGGCAGGAACTGTGTAGTTCACCGACTGGTTGTTCCAATTGACTTTAACCGTCCGTGCACTATTTTGCGAGTTGTATAGCACGACTGCTTTGGAGCCGTCCGTGTTTTTGAACGCTACACTTTGCATGTCATTAAAGGTATTGGAGTCGATTCGATAAGCACCCGGACTTACAAATTTGCTAAAGTGACCGAGCAGATAATATTGCTTCGTGTACGTTACCTTATCCTCTGGATTGCTGGAGTTATTATCCGAGTTCTGGATCGTGACCATGCCTTTATTAGTGTTATTATCACCAATCACGCTTGGGCCATCCTTCTGATCCAGAGCCGCATTCCACAAAATAATTGATTTCGACCAGTTGCGAGTCATTCCGATAAACTCATTGATCATATTGTCAAAGCCCTGTGTGGTACCATTTACCGGATCATTCCAATCACCAAAGCCACCCTCGGTGAACCAGATGTCTTTGTCTGGATGCGCATTATGCATATTCGTCATCGCTGTAAAATCGCCGCCATAATGATGGAAGGCACTACCAGCGATGTACTGAGATTTGCCATTGTCCTTCAAGCCCTGTACAACAGTACGCGGGAACGTCCAGTTATCATAGTTATGATCATAAGCGATCACCTTCGTATTCAGACCCGCAGCACGCAGTGCCGGGCCAAGATAGTCGCCGATCATACCAATCTGATCCTGCTCGTTCATGAGCATACCTGGATAACGCCCTGGCTCGAATAATGGCTCATTTTGCGGTGTGACCGCATAGATCGGAATCCCCTGCGCCTGGTACGCTTGAATGAATTTGACAAAATAATTAGCATACACTGGATAATTCTCAGCCTTGAGCTTGCCTGTACCATTTTTGTCATTCGTTGTGTACTTCATCCATGCCGGTGCGCTCCACGGGGAGGCGATGATTTTAATTCCGGCATTTTTAGCCAGTGCGGCTTTAACGATCGGGATGATATAGGGTTGATCGCGCGAGATACTGAACTGATTCAGCGCTGTATCTCCATTTACATCATCATAAGTATAGGTGCTCCAGGCAAAGTCACTTGCGCCCATCGGCTGGCGCAGCATACTCATTGAGATACCGGAGCCGCTGAACAGATTACTCATCACTTCATTACGCTTTGTACTGCTGAGCTTGTAATTAAGCAACCAGGCGGAAGCATCGGTAAGGGAGACGCCAAATCCGTCCATCTGCTGATATGTCGTGCCTTCATTAATGTTAACTGTGTAATCTGCATTACCTGTGGTGCTGCTGAACGTCAGATCATTCTGTCGGGTCAGCCGTCGATCTGTGCTCAGCCCTACCTTGGGCTCAGCATTCGGATCAGCGGTTGTAAGCCATACCTGAGCTTTTTCATTAGCAGCATAGGCAGAGGATGGCGCTACAGAAATGAGCGGCGTAATGACCAGACTACTTAACAAAACTACATGAAGACTCTTTTTCAATATCGACATCACATACACCTCGGTTTGCAGTTGTAAGCGTTTCACCGAACATCGCTCATGTTATCAGCAGGCGGAAGGATTTACAACCTAATTTTTACATAATTATCTAGTTTTAGATCGCTTATATGATATGGGAATAGAGTGAGGTGAATGGAGATGATAAAAAGTGAAGGCAGGCAAGCTTTACGGATGAATGCTAATTTTCGCTATGCTTATGCCAGTTTTTTATTTTTATGTTTTGGATAAGAATAGATAGTCGTTATAGGTGAGATGGAATGGCTAAATAAATGGTAGCACGGTCAAATGGGAACAAGTCGTGAGAACTATACTAAATACTGACAATCAATGCTAACGAGGGAATAAGATTGCCGCGAATGCTCATTTATGAATAATATGAGACAATCCATACGGATTTTGGACAAATTGATGCCTGTGCGCACATATACAAGCAGGAATTTGGGGCGGTGTGGTGTAATTTTACAGAGAGCCCCATTTTGCTGCCTATTGTGACTGGTGGCGAAAGGATGCCTGATCCTATGGATCATCATGAAAGCGGTATACTTTGTTATTTTGAAATGGTTATCTATCTTGTATTTCAAGCGAATTGACCATGCAATGAGCGTGTATTACCAAGACCATGAAAAAGGGGAATCCGTACATGTCGATGTCTATTCAAAACAAGGCAATGCTCATTACGTATGCCGATAGCCTGGGTAGTCATATGGGCGAGCTGGCAGATATTCTGGATCAGCATCTTGAGGGTGTAATCAGTGGTGTGCATTTGTTGCCATTCTATCCTTCCTCCGGCGATCGCGGCTTTGCACCAATGGATTATACGAAGGTGGATCCAGAGCTGGGAAGCTGGGAGGACGTTCGCCGTATTAGCCAAAAATTTTACATGATGTACGACTTCATGATTAATCATATTTCACAGCAATCGGAGTATTTTCAAGATTTCTTGGAAAAGAAGGACGAGTCCGAATACGCAGACCTGTTCATCCGCTACAAGGATTTTTGGCCGGGTGGCGAGCCAACCGATGCCGACGTTGATCTGATCTATAAGCGTAAGCCGCGCGCTCCGTATGTTGAGGTGACGTTCAAGGATGGAACAAAGGAAAAAGTGTGGTGTACCTTTGACGAGCAGCAGATTGATCTGGATGTAACGACAGAGACGACGCGTCGCTTCATTCGGGACAACTTGAATTTCCTGGCGGAGCAGGGGGCATCTGTTATTCGTCTGGACGCATTCGCCTATGCCAACAAAAAAATCGGTACGAACTGCTTCTTCGTCGAGCCAGATATCTGGGAGATGCTCAAGTACGCTGCTGATCTGACCGAAGCTAAAGGTGTTGAAGTGCTGCCAGAAATTCACGAGCACTACAGCATTCAGCTCAAAATCGCAGAGCAGGGCTACTATGTATATGACTTTGCGCTACCAATGCTCGTACTACACGCGCTGTACAGCGGACAAACGAATCGCCTTGCACACTGGCTGAATATCTGTCCACGTAAGCAGTTCACCACGCTGGATACGCATGACGGCATCGGCGTGGTCGACGTTAAAGACCTGATGACCGACGAGGAAGCCGAAATGACACGCGAAAGCCTGTACAGCAAAGGCGCGAATGTGAAGAAAATCTACAGCAGTGAGGCATACAACAATCTGGACATTTACCAGATTAACTGCACGTACTATTCTGCGCTTGGTAACAATGATCAGGCGTACCTGCTCGCGCGCGCGATTCAGTGCTTCGCACCAGGGATTCCGCAAATTTACTATGTGGGTCTGTTAGCTGGTGAGAACGATATCGACCTGCTGGAGCGCACGAAGGAAGGGCGTAATATTAACCGTCATTACTATAGTAAGGAAGAAGTGGCACAGGAAGTACAACGTCCTGTCGTGCAGAAGCTGTTCGATCTGCTGCGCTTCCGTAATACGAGTGCGGCATTTGACGGAGAGATTGCGGTGGAGGAAGCTGGCGATCATCTGCTGCATATTACGTGGACGAATGGCGGTACAGCTGCACGTCTGGAAGCTAATCTGAAAACGCATGAGTTTACGATTAGTGAGACGCAGGATGGGGCAGCGTGGAGTACGGTTTTTTAAAAAGGATAGCTTGAAGCAATCTGGACATGTATTAGATTAAATGTACGAAATGAAAAAAATGAACGAAATACGCCTATAAAAGAGAACGCAGTTAGATTGGAAAGAACATCTGATTGAGGTTCTGATTCAGCACGGAGATACAATATACAGATAGACGTAGAAAAGGAGCGCAGATTGGCGCTCCTTTTTGTTTTTCTATGGAATATAAATCAGCAGTTTATGCGGTTTATTAACAGTTAGCTGGTAATGGGTAAATAGATTAAAAAAAATTGCTTTACAAGTTGCTGAATTCGTTATATGATATATTGGTGTTCGGCAATCACAGCAGATATCATCGAATGCAAGCATACATAGTATATCGTGGTAACTAAGGCAACATCTGTGACAGCATCACACTTTACATCATGCCGGGGTGGCGGAATTGGCAGACGCACAGGACTTAAAATCCTGCGGTAGGTGACTACCGTACGGGTTCGACCCCCGTCCTCGGCATATAGATTAACATGGAAAAGCCCTTGTGAATACAAGGGCTTTTTTGTTTTTAGAATTAATCTAGTGTGTAAAGCTTACATGATTTCTCACATTAAAATAGAGAAGTTTACCAAGGGAGCGCGCAACCTTGATTATATGGAGGACACTTAGGAGGCGTTGCAGCTGAAGTAACAATAGAAAAAGATAAGGTAAGAACTGCGGTCAGAACCAAAATAGCTAAATATTTTTTCATATGTAGCACCTCTTTCATTAGATTTAAATTAATATAACAAATAAATTCTTTTAATGGAAGTAAATGTAATAATAATGTTAGCTAATAATTATATTTTTAACAAAAAATTTAATGTCTATAATGGCTTGTTCTAGATATGTAGTTTTATTACTACCTAAAAAATGAGGGGTAACAACCTATAATCTATAAATTGTAAGCGCCTCCAATAATGGTACGATAAATAGACCAGACTATACCACAGGAGGACGATCATGCAAAATCAAACTAACTCTCCCTCAGATACTGTGCCGCATCCATCTCATTCATCTCAAACGATTCATAGCGAACGTGACCTACAACGCTACGAAACCGGCTACGATGCCTGGCTTTCCTACATACCTCTCCAGACCTTCCCAGCTACAGCGAATGCTGAAGCCTGGGCAGCTTGCTGTCGCCATATTCATGTAGCAGCCGAGCAGCAGCATCCTGTGATACAAACTGCTACACAGGAGCTAGCTCGCGGCATCAGCTCCATGCTAGGACAAACTGTCCAATACACCAGTAGTGAACTCAACCAAGAGCCATCCCACTCCCATGGGCAGGAGACAGGAATCTGGCTTATTCCACTACATACCATTGTCACACCAGCCAACGTTCCCGACACTTACGAGCTTCCAGAGTGGCTAACCTCCATGTATCCACAAGCCCATGATGATGTACAGCAATGTATGGCACAGGGTGAAGAAGGCTATGTTCTGCGCGCATGGCCAGCGGGCAACCAGAGCACCTCCAATAGTCATACTGGCTATCCCCATTCTACTGCTACATTAATATCGGATACGAGCAGTGATGATCGTCATCCTACAGCGAGTGAATCAAGCTCTACTACCAACACGACCAGCAATGGCAGCAGGCTTATCATTCTGGCATCTTCTCCAGAAGGTGTGCTTTACGGTACGTTCCATCTACTTCGTCATATGGGCACCGGACAGCCGCTGGATCAGCTTACAGCGATCAGTCGTCCAGCTAATCGTCTACGTATGATCGACCATTGGGATAATGCGGACGGTAGTATTGAACGTGGATATGCAGGACAATCTTTTTTATATGAAAATAACGCCTTTACTCGCGATTGGGACAGACTGCATGATTATGCGCGTCTGCTCGCTTCGACTGGCTTTAATGCGTTGTCGATCAATAATGTCAATGTACATGCGACAGAGACGCTATTCATTACCGACGCCTTTTTGCCAGATGTAGCTGAGATTGCGAATATATTGCGCAAGTATGCGATTCGTTTGTATTTGAGCGTCAACTTTGCCGCTCCAATGGAGGCAGGAGGGCTATCTACAGCCGATCCGCTGGATGAAGCGGTGCGACGCTGGTGGCAGGAAGCGGCAGCGAATGTGTATCGTTATATGCCTGATTTTGGTGGATTTCTCGTGAAGGCGGATTCGGAGAATCGTCCGGGGCCGTTTACATATGGACGAGATCATGCAGATGGCGCGAATATGCTGGCGGCGGCACTGGAGCCCCATGGTGGACAGGTGATCTGGCGCTGCTTTGTATATAACTGCAAGCAGGATTGGCGTGATCGGACGACAGATCGAGCGCGTGCGGCATATGATCATTTTCAGCCGCTTGACGGGAAGTTTGCCGATAATGTGATGCTACAGATCAAAAATGGGCCGCTTGATTTTCAAGTACGTGAGCCGGTGTCGCCGCTATTTGGAGCGATGCAGCAGACGCATCAGTTGCTAGAATTCCAGATTACACAGGAATATACCGGACAACAGCGCCATGTATGCTATCTGGTGCCACAGTGGAAGGAAATTCTCGATTTTGATACAGCGGTAAATGATCGCTTTGCTCCAGTAAAACAGATTGCCAGCGGCTCGATCTGGCAACGTGAATGGAATGGGATTGCAGCAGTCGGGAATGTCGGTGCCGATGGAAACTGGACGGGACATCTATTAGCGCAGGCGAACTGGTATGGATTGGGACGACTGGCATGGGAGCCAGATACCCGTGCAGAGACAATTGCACGTGAGTGGGCGATGCTCGTATTTGGAATGGATACCGAAGTGGTTGAGACGATTACGACGATGCTGCTTGATTCCCTGTCCATTTATGAAAATTATACATCACCACTTGGCATCGGCTGGATGGTGAATCCTAATCATCATTATGGGCCGAATGTCGATGGTTATGAATATTCACCGTGGGGCACGTATCATTATGCCGATCATATGGGGATTGGTGTCGATCGCACGATTGCGACAGGAACGGGCTATACGGCTCAATATGCGCCTATCAATCGAGATCGCTATGATTCGCTGGAGAGCTGTCCAGATGAGCTATTGCTCTTTTTCCATCATGTTCCGTATACACATGTGCTTCATTCTGGGAAGACGGTGATCCAGCATATTTATGATACCCATTTTGAGGGAGCAGAACAGGCAGCAGAATTGATTGCACGCTGGCAGACGCTGGAGGGACGGATGGCTCTAGGCCTGTATACGCAGGTGGCAGAGCGATTAGCAGAGCAAGCGGAGCATGCAAAAGAATGGCGAGATGTGATTAATAGCTATTTCTATCGTAAAAGTGGAATTGCAGATGTGCAGGGTCGGGTCATTTATTAAGTAGAGTGAGCAATCGATCTAGAATCGTCCTGCCCTGTTAATCCGCTAATATGTATAAACTACTAAAATTTAAAATTACTAAGGCAAGCGCGTGTTCCGTCATGCGCTTGGGATATAATCCTGCACCATAATAAATGAAGCTCTTGTCCGTAACCTAGCGAGAGAAAGGAGCGAGCTACGATGCAGATGGAACCTTCCCGTTCCAGCCATACTCTAACAACCAGCTATACGGTACAGCAGGTGATGGAACATCTATTTCATGCCGACCAGCATACGATTCGTGAACGCCAGTCAACAGGCACAACGGTAGATGGCTTGGAAACGGGAGTAGCCGATACGATCGTAACAGGAATAGCGACTGCCTTTTCTGCCAGTCAGCGAGTGATTCAGCAAGCAGCAGCACAGGGTGCAAACGTACTGGTTGTACATGAAGGGATATTTTATAGCCATCATGATCAGCGAGAACGGCTGCATGACGATCCGGTATATCAAGCGAAGTGCACGCTGATCGAGCAAATCGGTATGCACATCATTCGTCTCCATGATGCCATTCATCTGGAACGACCGGATGGGATTATGGAAGGCTTGCTGGGTCAATTGGGATGGCGACAGCAGGTAGTAGAGGAGATGGCGGTCTGGTCTATTGTTGAGCTTGAACAGCCGCTACAGCTCCAACAGTTAGCCCAGTGGCTCAAGCAGCAGCTCGCCGCTTCCTATATGCGATTGTCGGGTGAATCCGAGCAGATTTGCCAGCGTATCGCTGTACTGGTCGGTTATCGTGGAGGTGCGACACATGGTCTGCCCTTATTAGGACGCGATGATGTAGACGTACTCATCGCAGGCGAAGGCCCGGAATGGGAGCTGCCTGAATATGTACGTGATGCGATCGAACAGGGACGTAGTAAAGGACTGATTATGCTGGGACACGCGGAAAGTGAGCAGCCGGGTATGCAATGGCTGGCGACTCGACTTGCAGCGCAATACGAAGGCTTGCCTGTTACTTATATTCCAAATGAGCCTGTATTTCGCGTGATATAGTAGCGCGGAATAGCGAAGCTTCAATGTTCCGATCACGCTTTATACAAGCGACGAGGCATGCAACTACTTTTCCCGGGAAATAATAGCTTTCTGATGTACCGATAGAATCATATACCATCTAAACTAATATCATCCCAACTAACTATCGACGCTCTGACGGACTACAGCCACGTAGCTGGCGAAACACGCGGTTAAAGGTACGCACATTGCCAAATCCACAATCTAATGCAATATCGATCAGCTTTCGCTCGCGAATCGACATTTGCTGCTCGGCGCGCTGAATACGTAGCTCATTGATATAGGTATTGTAGCCGATCCCGGTCACATTTTTAAAAAATCGGGAAAAGTGGAATACACTCATCCCTGCCTCATCTGCACCATCCTGCAAGGTGAGCGGCTGCGTGCAATTTTGCTCCAGCCAATCGAGTAAGCCCTGCATAACCGCAAGATGAGCAGCGCTTGCTCTGCGACGAATAGCAGGGCCGTGTGCTGGCATACAGCGTAGACATAGACCGCACAGCATATGAAGCAGTCCGGTAATAACGGTCTCCGCATGAGCCTGCTGCTGCTCATGCTCCAGCAGTAGCTGTTCCATAATCGCTGCAAGCTGCTGTCTAATCTGTTCATTATCTACGCTAGAGCTTATCGAAGCCGCATCAGCACGCAAAATAAAGCCAGAATGCTGCCGCTGCTCGATAGGCCATCCCGCAGGTGCGCCGATCAGTCGTGGATTGAAAATGACCATGATCAACTCTGAATCCGAGCCCGTATGCTCATAATAATGAATATCTCCACTACCACAAAAGGCAAATTCACCAGCCTGTAGCATCTGCACCTCTGAATTGATGCCGACACGTAGCGATCCCTGGCGTACATAGATAAACTCCAGATCATGATGCCAGTGCGCAAGAAAGCTCATATTATGAACGGTGCCGATTTGCACAGGCCAGCCTTTGTTATAGGAACGGGTTTCATGAAAAGCTCGCATATTCATTCACCTCATGAACGATATTGAAGGATATTATAGAAAGCTTGCTCAACAGAGTCGAGTGGAAGACGCTTAGAACGAACTCAATGCTCTGCATCCGATATTAGCAAAAAATGTCCACTGAGACAATGAAATTGACGCGCAAATTGTATACGCTTGCATTACAATTTGGCTATACCTGCATCATGCAGCTAGATACTTCAAAATCAGATGGGAGCGTATCAATATGAAAAAACAAGCATTGCTCGTCAGCGGCGGCTGGGATGGACACCAACCGAAGGAAGTGGCCGATATTTTCGCAGAGGTATTGCGTCAGGAAGGCTTTGATGCAGAGATTTCGTACACACTGGATGCTTTTCTGGATGAAGAACGTCTGAATAGCCTGAATCTGATCGTACCGATCTGGACGATGGGCGAGATCAAGGACGAACAGCTACAGCCCGTGCTACGCGCAGTTGCAGGCGGTGTAGGCATGGCAGGCTGTCACGGTGGGATGTGTGACTCGTTCCGCAATAGCGTAGATTGGCAATTTATGACCGGATCGCAATGGGTCGCGCATCCGTTCAACGATGGTGTGGAATATGAAGTGAATATGGTGCGTACATCGTCAAGCCCACTGATTGAGGGCATTCCCGATTTTCAGGTAAGCTCGGAGCAATATTATTTACATGTCGATCCTGTAGTGAATGTGCTGGCAACCACTACATTCCGTATCAGTGAGGGCCCTCACTCCGCCAATGGTGAGATTGTGATGCCTGTGGTGTACACGAAGCGTTGGGGCGAAGGCAAGGTGTTCTATAATTCCCTTGGACATCAGGCAAATATTTTCGATATTCCAGAGGCAAAAGAGCTCATGCGCCGTGGGATGCTATGGGCAGCGCGTTAAGCCAGTCGATAATTATGATGCAGGGATTGATCATAATTACAGCTTATTTATGCTTATGACCCGTATGCATAACTCCCACATAACAGCTGATGTGGATACATAGGCATTTAATGAAGCCTAAATCCGAATCCAATTGTAAATCGAAACTGAATCACAACCTTCAACATCGGATACCTATACCTGAAAGGCGGAACCCATCATGCGTAAAGTGAAAATTGGTATCATCGGCTGCGGCAATATTAGCAGCATTTATATGCAGAATCTGACGCGCACCTTTGCTAATACCGAGGTGTATGCGTGTGCAGACCTGAATCCAGAAAAAATGGAGGCAGCGGCAAGCGAATATGGCATTCCGAATCAGTGGACAGCCGAGCAGATCATCACAAGCGACGAGATCGAGATCGTTGTCAATCTGACCACGCCAAAGGATCATTTTGAATTATGCCGTCAGGCGCTGGAAGCAGGCAAGCATGTATACGTGGAAAAGCCACTTTCCCTTTCATCAGAGCAGGGGAGAGAGCTCGTACGTCTGGCAAAGGAAAAAGGAGTATTGCTGGGCGGAGCGCCGGATACGTTTCTCGGAGCAGGCTTGCAGACGTGCCGCAAGCTGATCGACGACGGCTTTATCGGCGAACCCGTTGCAGCCACTGCCTTTATGGTCAATCACGGACATGAGAGCTGGCACCCGAACCCATCGTTTTATTATAAAAAGGGCGGCGGCCCAATGTATGATATGGGGCCATATTACCTCACCGCACTCGTCTCCTTGCTGGGGCCAGCACAAACCGTAGCCGGTATGACCAAAAAGTCATTTGAACAGCGTACCATTACGAGCGAACCGCGCTTTGGGGAGGTGATCGATGTCGAAGTACCGACCCATATCGCTGGTACCGTGCGTTTCCATGGGGGCGCAGTGGCTACGCTTATTACCAGCTTCGATGTGTGGAGCAGCACATTACCATGTATTGAGATCTATGGAACACAGGGCACGCTGATCGTTCCAGACCCGAATACATTTGGCGGCCCGATTCGCCTGCGTACAGCACATGGAGATACCTTTAGCGAAATTCCGTTATTGCACCAGTACGAAGAAAATAGCCGTGGGATCGGCATTGCCGATATGGCAGACTGTATCCTGCACGGCGGCACCCCACGCGCAGGCGGCGAACTCACCAGCCACGTGCTGGAAATTATGGATGCCTTCCATAGTAGCGCCGATTCTGGCCAATACGTGACCCTGCAAACAAGCTGCGAGCAACCCCGTTCGTTGCCAACCGGACTTGTCAAAGGGCAGGTAAGGTAAAAGAATCGACATATAAGCTAAACAAGCATCCCAATCCGCAGGTAGGAGCCTTGCAAAGCCCACTCACATGCTGGATGTGAATAGGCCCAGTTCAAGCTCCTCACCTGCACACCCTCAACGTATGAAAGAGCATAAAAAATACGATCCCCTCTAAGTTCATGTCCTGTGGTGTGGACAGGACAACCAAACGCTTTGCCTTCTCACAGTATCCCCCCGAGAAGACAAAGCGTTTTTATATGCAATCCCACCTATATTATTTTCAATGTCTTTCTAAATACATGGCTTCTCTAAAGAAATGAAAAACACATAAAGTCTTAGTAACTAACCAATCTACAATTCCAAACTGCTAAATTTAAGACGATAAAGCCATTAAACTAAAGAATACACTATACACTAAATACTAATCTCTATTTTAAAAAAGCCCCAAATCACAAAATAAATTCAGCTATAAACCAATCATCGACACAGTTATACATATTGCGCAGCATGCGATCTCCATCACCATTTGCTGCTCCCCCGTTGGAGGCAGAATTATATTGCAAGATGCAATGATGCAAAGCGCACGGAGCGAGGGCAAGGAAATAAGGGAAAAGGACGACTTACAGTGTTAGTGCCTTCCTAACACGGGATTCAATGAAAAGTGATTTTTGCGAAGCAAAATATCTTACAGCTTTGGAGCGCTGAGAATCTACAATTAACTCCCATTCCGTAGATTCCCGCGGCTCCACCCGAGTCCGTTCCCTTATTCCTTGCCCGAGCGGTGCCCCTCGCCCCCACCATCTGCAAAAAAAAGCTGAAACCAAACCCAATATACATTATCATAAAAAGAGGGTAATAACAGAAAGGAGCCTGATGCACCGCACCACTAGCACCAGATGATACCCAGCGCATTATGCAGCTACATACATCGATCATCTGGATGGAAACAAAGAAGGGATGTTGCTTATGTTTGGAAACGATTGGGATGATATATTAAAGGAAGAGATGGAACAGCCGTATTTTGGGGAGCTGATGAGCTGGCTGGATGAGGAGTACAAGGAGCATACCGTCTATCCGCCGCGTGATCTGCTGTTTCAGGCACTTCGTCTAACGCCATATCATGAAGTGAAGGCCGTTATTTTGGGACAGGACCCGTATCATGGTGCTGGACAGGCAGAGGGTCTGAGCTTTTCCGTGCAGCCCGGGGTAAAGGTGCCACCTTCCCTGCGTAATATTTACATAGAATTAAAAGAAGATATGGGCGTGCCGACTCCATCGCATGGCTCGCTTGTAAGCTGGGGCAAGCATGGCGTGCTGCTGCTTAACACTGCACTGACTGTACGAGAGGGCAAGCCAGCCTCGCATCGCGGCAAGGGCTGGGAGCGTTTTACCGATACGATCATTCGTCTGCTGAATGAACGCGAGCAGCCGATGGTATTTCTGCTATGGGGCAATCATGCAGCAGAGAAGGAGGTGCTGATCAATACGGAGCATCATCTCGTTATTCGCTCGGCGCATCCAAGTCCATTTGCTGCACGTAAAGGCTTTTTCGGAAGCCGTCCGTTCTCACGGACAAATGCATTTTTGCAAGAGCATGGTCAGCAGCCAGTAGACTGGACAATTCCGGAGCTGAATTAAGCATGGGGCGTGGAGGTGGGATCATGAAACAGTGGGAAGGCAAAAAGGTGGTTATTACGCGGGATGATGAATATCATTCCAGGCTCTACGGCACCATTCAGCATTGGGATGTGGAGAAGAATCGGCTTGTCCTGCAACCCGGCTCCATCCATATCCTGCTGAATGATATTTTGCATATCAAAGAGCTGGACATGCTGCCACAGGATCTGAATTCTGCGGCATGGGAGCTGAATTCAGTCGGTTATGTGATGAAGCAGCCTGTGCAGTTCGATAATGCGATCCTGTTCGGCTCCAAGGTGATGATCTGGAAGGAAGATCAGCTGATCGAGCCATTCGCTCGACTGATTCGTCATAATCGGGAGCGTGTCATACTAGACGATCAGCGTATATTTACGAAGGCGGATCATGTATTTGTAGTTCGCTCGCGCCGTGGCGGCTAAGCCATAGATGTCTTAGTCACATGTTAAATAAGTACAATCAGATAGGTAGGAAGCGAGCCAAAAGGCAAAGGAGGACTATCGTCGCCAATATGGGGCGATAGTCTTATTTTGGTAAAAAAACGAGGTTTTTTACAGCAGAAGCTTCAATTTTTTGGCTTTCTCTCCGATATTATTTAAGGACTGAACACAGACGAAACTATAACTCAAGGAGAGAAATGAATGACACATACTGTGAAATTAGGAAAATGGATGTTGTCGCTTCTGCTCATGAGTACACTGCTTTTTCCAAGCGGAGTATTCGCTGCTGATACGAGTGCCGTATCCCTGAAGTTTTCAGACGATAATGCACTGACGGTATCGCTTGACGATGATACGAAGGATCTGACGTTGTATGCGGTAGATGGTAATGGCGACACGACAGATGTAACGGATGAAGCAACATGGTCTTCAAGTACACCTACTGTAGCTACAGTGGATAAAGGAAGCGTGGATCCTGTAAGTGCGGGAACAGCAACGATCACTGCCAAGTACGGCGATCTGGCTGCAACCAAAAAAGTAACGGTCACCTCTCCATACACTAAGCTGACGCTGTCTCCAGCAGAAGCTATGAATGTAACGATTGGCACGCCTTACGAATTTACAGCGACAGCTACCAAAACAGACGGCACTACAGTAGACGTTACCGATACGGTTACATGGTCTACATATGATAGTAAGGTAGCCAAAGTAGTAGAAGGACAGGTTACAGGTCTGTCTCAAGGCAGCACAGCGCTGACTGCCAAATATGCAGGTCTGACAGCAAGCACGAATCTGTATGTACGTTCTTCCTTCCAGGGTCTGATTCTGACACCGGAAGAGGATCAAGTGATGTTTATCGGACAAGCTCCGCTGCAAATTAAAGGCGAGGTTGTAAATGCAAGCTCAATTCAGGATGTAACGTCCGATGTAAAATGGACATCCTCCAACCCGATGAATGCGACAGTGAATGGCGGTCTGCTTACTCCATGGGTAGAAGGAACGTCCACGATCAAAGCACAATACGAGGATTTTGCAAAAAGCTTTAAAGTCACTGTATACAAAACAATGAAAAAGCTGGAGCCAAGCGTAACATCGATTGAACTCGTAACCGGTCAATCTGTAGCGGTACCGAAAGTAAAAGGTACAGCAGTAGATGGTACAACGGTCGATCTGTCCAAAGCAATCGATTGGAGCATCGATAGCGCTGTAGCAACAATTGACAATAACAAGCTGACCGCTGAAGATGCAGGCGATGTGACACTGGTAGGTAAAGTGGGCAACATGCAGGTTAGCATTCCAGTTAGTGTCAAAACGAAAGTGATCAATCTGACGGCATCCGTGAGTAACCTGAGCATTGTTGTAGGTTCTTCCGCTGTACTGCCAAATGTAACAGCGATCAATGCAGACGGTACAACCGTGAATGTAACGGATGATGTAAAATGGACAGCTAGCACAGATAAGATTCTGGTTCAAGGTAGCAATGTAAAAGCACTGGTTAAAGGTTCTGCTACACTGAAAGGAACCTACCTTAACGATTCTGTTCGCGTTAGTGTAAAAATGGAAGGCAAAATTCAATCACTGGATGTATCTCCACAATCGATTGATCTTGGTATGAAAAAGAGCAAAACGATCAAAGTCGTAGGTACGTACACGGACGGCAAAAAGGTGACACTGTCCAGTAAAATGGACTGGGTATCCTCCAACCCTTCTGTAGCAACGGTGAAGGGCGCAAGCGTCAAAGCAGTTGGCCCAGGTACAACAACGCTGACAGGCTCGTATCAAGGACTAACAGCGACTGTGAAAGTATCTGTAACTGCACAGCTCAAAAAAGTAACATTGTCTGAAAAGACACTCAAGCTAACTACAGGCTCGACTACAGTGGTAACACTGACAGCAGAATACGACACAGGTAATATGGTGGATGTAACGAAGGCAGCAGCATGGACATCCACAAAAACAACGGTTGCTACAGTCTCTGCTGGTCGCGTTAACGCTGTAGCCAAAGGCAGCTCATCCATCAAGGCTGAGTATGGCGGCAAACGTGCCACACTAAGCGTTTCGGTTAAAGATCCAGCCAAATAATCATACTCCTTTTGAATAGCTACCTGTTCAGTCTGACAGACGGTGCGATCGATGCAGCTTGCTCGATCTGCCGTTTGCCGGTAGTCAGCACATGTGTCCCATGTGACTGGCAGCGATTCTTGCTATAGGTTGTATAAGTACCGCCTGCAACATCCATACGGATGCGGCAGGCGTTTTTTTTCGTGGATCGTGAATTAAAGGTAGTTCAAGCGAAGCAAACGTTATCAAGATTATGCTATTGCCAAAAAGCAATACCTGGTATATCCTTTATAAGAACATACGTTCCTTTTAATTTAGATTCTGAAATCGATATGGAGATGTACATAAAAATGACAGGGATTTCGTTTAAACATAACCCAGGCCGAATCAAGCCTAGACCATCCATCAAGGAGGGAGATTGCCATGCTGGAGGATGCCGAGCGGAAGCTATTACGCGTGCTATTTAACTTTTTTGTCAAAAATCGCCGAATGCCTGTATGGCAGGAGCTAACTGCAATAACAGGCAAGCATCGGGCAGACCTGATTCGTACGCTGCTGTCGCTAGAGCGTCAACAGTACATTGTGTGGACACGTAGAGAAAGTCCACATACCGTTCTGCTCATTGAGGGCTGGGAGAGACGAGAACGCCTTCCAGCGCGTCATCGGATTACGAGCGGATCAGCTGGTATCTCGTATTGGACGCAGTACTAATTAAGATGAGGTAGATAAATGGAGAAGCATACAATGCATTTGTAGGATTGTATGGATCAGACGACATGGTTTCATAGCGTTAGGAGTAAGACATTTTATGTAATGAGTAGCATGCAAATTATAGGAATGTCTTTATTTCTTAAAATGTTTACAAGTTGGATACAAGCGCGAGCCTGGAATGATACATTTGCGGTGTAATCTGTTTACAGATACGAGAGATTAACACGGTGAGCAGATGAGTCATATCGCTTGCCCAATATGACACCACAAAGGAGATCTAATAATGAAAACTAAAAAATGGGTAGCAGCAGCAATGACAGTAGGCATGGTAATGACAGGCTCCGCAGGCGTATATGCTGGCACACAGCTGGAAGCGATCAAGGCATACATGAATCACGGTATCAAAATTGAAGTCGATGGCAAAGCTTATACACCAAAAGGTGCTAACGGTGCAGAACTCGCACCAATCACATACAATGGCTCCACGTATCTGCCAGTTCGCTCACTTGCCGATGCACTGGATGTTCCGGTCAACTATAGTGCATCTCAGGGTAAAGTATCGATCGGTAACGGAAGCTCATCCACAGGCTCGACTTCTGGCAGTGGAAGCACGTCCACAGGCAACACGTCGAATAGCAGCGTAAAAGCTGTTTCTTATACAGCAGCTCAGATCCAGCAAATGAAAGAAGCGCGTAGCGGCTTCGGTGTACCAAGCTTTACAACCCCATATGCTCCGACCAAAATCGGTAGCCAGGATCAATTCGTAAAAGTAGCAGCCGCTGACGGTGCAGACAGCGTCAACCTGCTCTACAAGCACATGATCGTATCCGCAGCAGCCCGCGACAATAGCGGCGGTGACTTCGGCAACGGTGGTACCAAGGTACAGCTAGCTAACGGCGCAGCAGGTACGTATTATGCATCTACAGCAACAGAGACGGCTTCGCTAGCATTTGAGCTGGATGGTAACTACTTCACACTGCGCGCATTGGACGGTTTGCTGACAAAGGAACAGCTGGTTGCAGTGGCTGGTTCGGTGAGTAAGCTGTAAGTACGAGATCGGGTGTGCTGGTGAATAGTAGATGTAATTGTAATAGCTGAATGAAACGCTAAAAGCGGCTGGGATCGTTCTCAGCCGCTTTTAGTGGTTAACTCTTTTTGACGAACAGAGTTAATTCAGGCAAGAAAGGGATATCCCAATTCAGCTTGACCCGAATCAGCTGTAACATACATGCCAGCGCATATCCAATATGACAACCGATTAGATTGATCACCACATCATCAAGATCCGCGATACCGAGCATCGATAGAAATTGAAATGCTTCTATCCCCATAATAATCAGCAGGCAAATGCCCATCGTTTGAACATAATTAAAATTTCTACGCACAAAAGGTAATAAAAAGCCTAATAGAATCAATAAATAGATATTCGCAAACAGCACTCTGACAGGAGCTCCTGCATAATCACCCTCACGTATATAAAAGCGATAGGTCGTATATAAATCATCAAACGGAGTCAAATTCACATTCCAAAACCCAGCTTGCCTGGCATAATAATGACCTTTGATCGTAGTAAGCATAGCGCCTACATGTCCAAAGAATTTTAAGCAGATGATATCGAATAGGATGATAAGATACAAAATAAAAATATGCTTTAGCCGTATTTTTTTAAGTCTATACATAATCGTTCATCCTTTGCTTTTTGAAATAAAGGTTTAGCTGATATAGAAGTAGCAAGTGGAGATTAGCTATTGCGCTATTGTAGCATTATTTATTGAAACGCGATTCCAGCTACTTTTCGCTAAGGTTGAATAGGTACATGCGATCAGCGGATAGGACTGCTCCATAAAAGCTGCCTATTACGTTGCTGCAATAAAAGCGAGTTATTTATTACTTGACGCACCTTACAGGATTTGATATATTAAGTTTTGTTATTATAATATGACCTGTTAGCTCAGCGGGAGAGCACTATCTTGACAGGGTAGGGGTCAGTGGTTCGATCCCACTACAGGTCATCAGAAGTTATCGAAAAAAGTCCTTGAGAAATCAAGGGCTTTTTTGTTTATATACAGATACTCATTGGATCAATATATACGTTAGGGGACATATTGGGGACAAGCTTCGATTCTAATGGATCTACAAGTATATGTTCCGTACACCATTCCTAAATAATTTAATTTATCTGCTTACCTATAGAAGGAAAAGATACATAAACAGCGAATTAAACATGAATCGTATAAAATTCAACTCCAGACGCATTGGCCTGATCTTAAATACATGAATGATAACTAGCTCTAAACGTGCAGGATAATGCTGTATTTATTATCCTATCGCTGCGTATTCAAATCGAAAGGAGGCGCCTTCATGAGACGGATTCTATCGCTTATTCTGTTCCCATTGATCTTTGTATGTGTCATTTTATTTCCGCTGATTACACTGGCACAGACCTTAATACTGGCACTTCGTGATGTACCGATGTCTGTGATTGTATTGGCGGTTTTGCTGTTTGTATTGTTCAGAGTCGCTGCGCATGTATACCATACAAGCAAAATGCGTCTGACCAATCGTTAAGGTTCTATTTTCAAAAGCAACGCTACTAACGCCAAGCCGCCAAATGGATACAGCTACAAGTATCCCGGTTTGGAGTTGCTAGCGTTGTTTTTATGAGTACTTGTAAGGAGGCGAGCGTGTGTCCCAACCAGCTTATGCTTATATTGATCGATCGGTGCTGCACGTATTTCACGTGCTCGCTGATTATGAAGCGGCATGTCTGCATGCTAGAGGACGTGTAGTGGAATACAAAGGTGCGCATGAATACGGCTATCCATTGCTGGATGGCGAACCATTAATTGTTTATACGGAGACGATGAAGGAGAAGAATAAACGCAGTATTCCACCGTACATTTGTGCGGCGATTGATGCGTTGAAGTAAATTATGAGCAGAGCAAGCAGATTGATGCTACCTGCAATTCAAATGAACCAAAAAATTCAGATAAGCAAAAGAATAACAGGATACAGTGCTCTATGTTCATTCATCTTAACCCAACTTGATTTGCTTTCGCTGCTCGTACACAAGCTTGCGCTGGCAGGGACTTTTTGCTTTGTGTATAATAAAGCTTTGGAAATGAGCAAAACAAGAGGAGGCACATGATGGCACAACGTTATCGTATTACACGAGACAACCAGCAAATTGATGATGAGCAAAAAGCGATTACGCTTGAGGAATGCAAAGCGTATTTTGATACTCAGCCTGACATGGAATACACATCCGTATTTACAGTCAAGGGAGAAGCAACCATGTCGATCGAGGGCGACTTCTTTTTGTGGCATGCAGGAACAGCGGTTATTCCTTTCCGTCATTATGGCGGCGACCTGTATGTATCTGGCACCAATGAAGCCGTTATTCCGAAAATGATCGAAGTGGCGAGCGTTCTACGCGCTGACATTGCTGAGGATTAAGATACGGATAAACAAGAGGTCTGGACGGTAATCATCGTGTGATGGTGATCGCTTCCAGGCCTTTTTTTGCTTGTTTTCCAAGCTAAAATCATGCTCTATTTACAAAAAAATCTATTTATGTATTCAATTTAGATAAGTTAGTTTAAGAATTTTTTAAAGCAACGCTTTTTTTGTTGAAAAAGGATATATTTACCGTATAATTTATATATGCTTTTGAATCGGGAGGAAGAAAATTGCTAGAAGCCATCAGATTTGTATTCTTTTCCAGCATAGAGTATTTGGCGATTTTCGCATTGATGCTGTCGATATTTCGGCTCAAGCCGTTGGAGTATATCGGCACAGCCTCGTTCGTATTTTTGATTATGAGTTTAATTAGTTTTGCGCTTCGTGCAGAGTTTGATCTTTCATTTGTGGTACCGGTTGTAGGCGCCATTTCTTATATTTTGGTGCTTGCAACGATTGTGCGTATACCTTTATTGTGGTCGTCAATTATCGCTGTATCTGGTCTGTTTATTTATGGAATTATTCAAGGACTCATCATACTGACATTTTTCGGATCGTATACATCCAGTATGCAATATTCCAGTACAGGCACTTTAATACAAATCATATCTATTATCATCACACTAGGAATTTGTTATGTATTAAATTATTTTAAATTCGGATTCGTTGCCGATTTTGAAAAATTCAAATTTAAGTTTGAGCACATCGTTATTGTTGTTTTTACATCATTGGCATTAATCGTTGTTTCTATACTTATGTACTACAATAACCTGTTTTACATTATTATTTTCTTACTATTGCTTGCAGGTATATTCATTTATTATTCCGTTTTGAAGGAGCGCACTGCTTATGATTGATCGCTGGGCTTATCATGCTGCTAAGCATATTAAGCAGGTTGTTCCTCAACATAGTGCAAGCCTGGCTGTATTAACTTTTTCTTTGTCGATAGTCATCAATACCGTTTCGATTGTATTGGTGACTATTTTTTTATCCCTTTTATTAGGAACTTTTAAACAGTCTATGATTATTATGGTTACGTTTGCTATATTAAGAATGTTTACGGGAGGATACCATCTGAAATCTGGCTTACATTGTATTTTGGTATCTTCCTTGCTCTTTGTGCTATTGTCGATAGTGACATTGCCAACTATCTATTGTATAATTTTTACATGTATGAGTATTATGCTCATTTTATATTATGCTCCTTCTAATATTGATAAACATTCCCGCATTCCTAAAACGTATTATATTTGGCTAAAAGTTATGGGTTGCTTACTGGTGGCTGTTAATTTGGTAGTCTTGTCTTTGCCGTTTGCATTGGCTTTCTTCGTTCAAGCGATAAGTTTGATTCGAAGGAGGTGAAACGATGCGACTGATTCAATACGGCTACTTGATTACAGCAACAATTTTATCTTCACTTGCAGTATTATTTGTGAGTGCAGCCAGTGCCTTTTTCATCTATTCGCCAGAAGCGCCCGAGGAGCTCTTAAAGAAATAATATAGGAGTGATCGTGTTGTTGGAGGTAATCAGAGAATTAGATAAGCATACTGTGGAGACGGTACAGCTTGCTGCTGACGCTGTCTGGTTCATGGAGTATGATCGTCGGAAAGATCGGATTGTGATCCATGCACAGGACAGTATCTATTATATGAAGGGCTCGATCAAGCATTTGGAGATACATTTGCGTGACGAAGGCTATCGTTTTCTTGAGGTTGACCGGGGAACGCTGATCAATGCGGATAATATCGTGTGGATCAATCTGGTGCGCAAGGAAGCTTTTTTTGAGCCGTATCCAACTCGCAAATCCAAACGCTGTGGCATCGCCCATCATCGTTTCTTAAATACGGTGGATGAACTGCATCGTATGAATCCGAGTCTGAGCATAACCTCGCCTGCCTGAGTGGCAGGCTTTTTGTTTATGCCAGGCTTGTCCATTCCTTATGCGGTAATTCGCTGAAATAGCCAGAATGCTGCAATACAGACTGTAATGATGCTCAGAATCGGCAGTGTACGTCCATACGCACGTGAGCGATGCCATAGTGTAAGCAGTGGCAGAGCAATCAACAGCAGCGTGAGCTGTGTAAGCTCAATACCGAGATTAAAGCCCACCAGTGCAGGCACCAGCTGACGATTAGGCAGATTCATCTCCACAAGCAGATCGGCAAAGCCAAGCCCATGAATCAAGCCGAATAGGAAGGTGAGCCACCAGCGATTGCGTGCATTACGCTGGAAAAATAGATTTTCAAGCGCGACATACATAATACTGGCGGCGATCATCGATTCAACGAATTTAGATGGCAGCGTAACGATATGCAGCACAGATAAAGCAAGCGTCAGACTATGCGCTACGGTAAATGACGTAATAATTTTGACGTAATCGCGGATACGCATGCGCAGTGCCAGCAATGTTAACAGAAATAACAGATGATCCGTACCGGTGAGAATATGCTGTGATCCCAGCCAGATAAAATTAAGCCAGCCGCTCTGCTGTACTTCACTTGTTCCTTCTGCATGATTCATTTTCACCGTAAACGTCCACGGAGCTTGAAATAGAGCAGAGGTGGATTGTATCTGTCCGTTGTTAAGCACATTGATGAAATTAGCATATTCGCTCGGAATCACACTGTGGAATGTATCATGTAGCTGAAGCTGATCCATGTTCCCTGTTGCCGGAAATGTAACGGTAAGGGTAACGAGCTTGGCGTTAGGCAGCAGCAGATCACCGTAATGCATACTGTCCTTAAAGCGAAAGCTATTTTTATCCGGTAATTCTCGGTTGAGCACCAGCTGTCCGCTGTTGAGATCAATTGGGCGATCATTGTCGGTTAGCTGTAGGTGGGCACTAATCCACTGCATGATCCGATCATGTCCAGTCTGAATTTCCGATTCATCCAGATAATAGTCACCGTTCGCATCTACACCAGGTAATGCCTCCAGCACGGATAGATCATCCAGTGCATATTGCATCGTAATCTGACCTTTCGCATAGCTAATTCTTGTAAATGCGACACTATAAGCATGAGCGGATGCGACGGGTACAGACCAGCCACCCATCACCAATGCCAGTAAAAAGGCCAGCGCATACGTTCTCGCCGGCCATAATCCATTCTTCGTGCGATAAGATAATCGTGCCTCAAGCATTGTATTCATATTAGAGATACCCCATTGGATCGACTGGCGTACCGTTAACCCGTACTTCAAAGTGACAGTGTGGCCCTGTGGAGTTACCTGTCGAGCCAACCTCGGCAATTTTATCACCGCGCCCTACACTTTGACCGACGGATACGACCGTTCCGCCATCGCGGATATGCGCATACAACGTCTGAATGCCATTGCCATGATCGATAATAACGACATTGCCATACCCGTTCATCCAGCTTGCGACTACTACCGTTCCGCCATCTGCGGCATAGATTGGTGTACCCTGAGCTGCGGCGAGATCGATACCGGTGTGCATTTTATACTCGCCTGTGATCGGGTGGATGCGATAGCCAAATGGGGAAGAGATGCGTGCACCGACAACGGGCATCGTCATCATACCGGAACCACTCGGCTGGTAGTTACCACTTGAATCGCCGCCACTATCGGTGCCACTGTCACTACCGCTATTCGAATCACTTGCGCTTGTATCGGCTGGAGCGGAGGCGGCTACGCGCGCAGCTGCTGCGGCAGCCGCTGCACGGCGAGCTTCTTCGGCGGCTCTAGCACGTGCTTCAGCCTGTGCCTGTTCCTCGCGTTCACGCGCCTCGACAGCGGTTTTTTCTTTGAATAGCGTTGCGCGCTGATCGGCTAATGCCCAGAGCTGCTGTTCTTGCTCGGTACTGATATCGTCGGCATTTTCGATCTGCGCATTATATTTGGCGATAAGCACTTGCTTTTCGTTTTCCTTTGCGTTCAGCTCCAGCTTGCGCTGAGCCTTTTCAGCATACAGTGATTTGGCGCGTGTATAATCGGTATTCAGCTGCTTCTGTGTGATAATAACCGCCTGCTTATCCTGCTCCTGCTGCTGCAAAATGTCCTGATCCTGCTCGACGATCATCCGCAATGAATCCGCTCGTGCGAGAAAGTCAGAGAAGTTATTCGATGACATTAGCACATCCAGATAGGATACCATACCATCGGTATACATCATTCGTACACGTGTATCGATCATGCCCTCGCGCGCTAGAATGCGCTGCTTGGTCGCTTTCAGATCGATCTCTGCCTGTCGTAAGCCTGCCTCGGTCTGAGCAATATCATTCGATACGCGGGATAGCTGACTGCTGACCTCATTGATCGCTTGAAGCACGACACCGAGATCTGCCTGTGTGCGATCCTTGAGCTTTTGAGATTGTTGCTTTTGGGCTTCTGCTTGCTTTTGCTTGACGGCAGCATCATGTGCTTGCTGATCAACGGCGTCCAGTTCCTTTTTGATATCATTTGACGATTTGGCTGCATACCCTGTCTGAGTTAAACTGCTAGCTAGCAGCAAGACGGCTGCGAAGGACACGAATGTTTTCAATAGATTGCCCATCCTTTGTATACAAATTTCGTTCCGATCTGGACGTTAAGAAGTGGTGAAGCAGAAGTGATACATAATGGATGATATCCATTCTTTCTGCTGGCTAACCAATGCTTCGAAGTAAGAAGGTTACAGCAGCATGACTATTTATTATATTCATCGGCAAGCGGTGGATACGGATTGAGCCTCGTAAACCAGAATACCATTTGGATTTGTTTAAAAAGTATGTTCGACTACAGTCCGCGAGTTCCCTGCTAAAATAAAAGAATTTGCAATCATTTAATGAATAAATCGTAACATTTACTATGTAGAATATATCAGCACCGATAATAATGTCAATTGTTGCATAACAACGCTGTAATCTTAGAGGATCTCCTTCCTAAACAAGACGAAAACAGCATCTGGTAGCCCATCCATTTATCTCTATATCGTCTGAATATGGTCTGATCCATCTCCATCCATCTCTATCGTGAGAATGGTAAAAAAAGTATGAAAAACCTGTTTAACCAGCACCTGAAAAGGGTGATATACAATTATGAAATCTTGTATAGTGTAGTGTTAGCGATCTTCTAACACGAGGTGAAACAAAAAGGATTTTTGCGTAGCAAAATATCGTACTGCTATAGTGTTAGCGATCTTCTAACACGAGGTGAAACAAAAAGGATTTTTGCATAGCAAAATATCGTACTGCTATAGTGTTAGCGATCTCCTAACACG
>NZ_BMMB01000007.1 GCF_014645615.1 Paenibacillus hunanensis
GATTAAATCCATCTTAACAGATGTCTTTTTTCGAATGTCTACTTAAAGGGGATAATACCAGGAAGCAAGCTGTCTTTTTTGTTTTATCCTGAAAAGGAATGAATACAAGCATGAGAATATAGAACAAGCCTACAGATGAATTGTTAGTATAGCTATAGCATTCACACTTCTACTATAAAGCTAAATGTACAAGCTATTCTATTCTTCGTATACTTTACTCCGTAATATAAGCCCCCAGCAATCTCGCCGTATTGATCACCGCATCACTATGCGTACGCTCCATCGCATGAGACGCATGAACACCTGGGCCGATCAATGCTGCACGGATATTATTACCAGCAGATAGCGCGGCAGAAGCATCCGAGCCGTAGTGCGGATACACATCTAGTACAAATGGAATCTCTTCACGCTTCGCCAGTTCAGCCAGCTTACCCGTCATTTCGTAATCGTAAGGCCCGGAGCTATCTTTCACACAGATCGATACGTCCAGCTCTGTACAGGACAGATCATCACCGATACAGCCCATATCCACGGCGATCATTTCATCAATCTCATGCGGAATATGAGCAGCACCATGACCAACCTCTTCATAATTGGAAATGAGCAGCTTTACCTGATGTGTAGGCTTCCAGTTGTTCTGATGTGCCGATTCCAACAGACCGAACAGAGCCGCAACACTTGCTTTGTCATCCAGATGACGAGATTTGATGTAGCCGCTTGGTGTCAGCACAGGACGCGCATCGAAGGCAATATAATCACCTACAGCGATCCCCAGCTTTTCTACATCTTCCTTCGAGGCAACCACTTCATCGAGACGGATTTCCATATTTTCTTCTTCACGCTTAAATTCATAAGCATCATCGTACACATGCACCGATGGCTTGGTCGTCAAAATCGTACCTGTGTACACACGACCATCCCGTGTATGAATGGTGCAGTATTCATTTTCAATACTATTCATCGAAAAGCTACCTACTATGGACAAGCGAATCGTGCCTTCTGACTTGATCGCACGTACCATCGCACCAAGTGTATCCACATGAGCGCTCAGAGCAATCGTGCGAGAAGGATCGTTGCCTTCCAGTGTAAGAACGAGTCCGCCTTTGCGGTTTCGCTCCGCCGTTACACCTAGCGTTAGGGCTTCCTGATGCAGGCGCTCGATCAGGCGATGAGTATATCCGGTAGGGCTTGGTATTGCTAATAGTTCTTGGAGTAGGGATAGGGTGTAGTCGCGATTAATAGAAATATTCATGAGGTTCTCCTTTTTCAAACGGTAAAAGTATGTACTGTCCTTGAGCGTATGCATATCTACTATACTCTGACAGTCCGGGTGACGACAAGCAATGTAACCAACATACCAGTTTTGCGTATCGTTATCCAGTAAAAATCCACCTGTCGTCTCGCTAGCGTTAGCGAGATAGCAGGTGGATTCATAAGTCAATCCTTTGATAGTAGCATTGAAGCGATATTACAGCTTGCGATCGGAGAACGAGGACGCGGTATCCTCATTACGATCATACATTTTGTCAAACTCCACATTGCCAACTGGGCCTGTATCTGCGACAGGAGCAGAACCGAGCTGTGCAATTTGAGCTTCCAGCTGCTTGATTTTACGCTGTAAAAAGTACTGGCGGTAGATGCCATAAAATCCGACGATCAGTCCGCCGACAAGCGTGCAGCCCAGAATAAGCAGAATTAGCGGCAGCTGAACCATATTGAACAGCAAATTCACCTGTACCGGATTCACGTTAATCACCGCGAAAATCGCAATAATGACTGCAAAAATCAAGCCCAGAATTAATGTCCATTGAAATCTCAAATGAAATCCCCCTTTCAAAATCGTTACGTTCTGACATTTATCTCATTCAATACTATATAAAGTAATTCCTGCTTGCGTAAACAGGTATAGCGAGTTAGCTTCATTCTATCCACATACAAACGCGCCTGACAGAAGAGATGATCCTGTGCAGGCGCGCTTGATGTGTTGCTCTGTAATCCTTATAAGATAAGCAGAAGCAGTGTAGGCATGTAACCGTTCCAGTGCTTACTTCGTCAATTGCTCCATTTCGCTAATCAGGCTTTCAAATACACTCATCGCTTCACGAATCGGCTCCGGTGTAGACATATCGACACCAGCTTTAGCCAGAATATTGATGGAATAATCGCTACCACCGCTTTTCAGGAAGCCCAGATAGCGATCAACGGCAGGCTGTCCTTCCTCCAGAATTTGCTTGGAGAAGCTTGTAGCTGCGGAGAAGCCTGTCGCATATTTGTACACATAGAAGCTGTTATAAAAGTGCGGAATACGTGCCCATTCCATCTCGATATCCTGATCTACCGTCATGCCTTCGCCATGATATTTCACATTCAGATCGTAATAGATTTGAGATAGATCCTGCGGTGTTAGCGATTCGCCTGCTTCACTGCGCGCATGCACGATCATTTCAAACTCGGCAAACATCGTTTGACGGAATACTGTTGTACGGAATTGATCAGCATAATAAGTGAGCAGATACATTTTTTCCTTTGGATCGGTCGACTTTTTGAGTAGATAATCCATTAGCAGCGCTTCATTCGTCGTCGAAGCCACTTCAGCCAGGAAAATCGTATATTGTGCATCACGATAGGAGAGGGCATTGTCCGAATAATACGAATGCAGTGCATGTCCCATTTCGTGAGCAAGGGTGAACATACTGTTCAGATTGTCCTTGTGGTTGAGCAGTACATATGGATGTGTACCGTACGCACCCCAGCTGTACGCACCTGTGCGCTTGCCTTCATTTTCATATACGTCAATCCAGCCCTCGTTATAGCCTTTGTTGAGAGAGTTCAGATAATCCTCACCAAGTGGCTTCAAACCGTCTGCGACGATCTGTTTGGCCTGCTCATAGGTGATATCCATATTGAATTCTTCTACAAGGGGAGCGAAGAGATCGTACATATGCAGTTCATCTACACCGAGCAGCTTTTTACGCAGCTCCATATAGCGGTGCATGATAGGCAGACTTTCATGAATCGTATCGATCAGATTCGTATACACATCCTTCGGAATATTGTCGCCATAGAGGGACATTTCCAGCACAGACGGATATTTACGTACACGAGAGTAGAACATATTTTTGTTCACATTCGCTGTTAATGTTGCAGCGATTGTATTTTTTTGACGAGCATACGTGCTGTACATGGCTTTGAATGCACGCTCACGAACTTCACGATGTGGGCTTTCCAGAAACTGAACATAGCGTCCATGAGTCAGCTCCACTTCGTTACCATTTTCATCGATAATGCTCGGGAATTTCAGGTCTGCATTGTTAAGCATTCCGAAGATCGTTTGTGGAGCCTGGGATAGATTGCCTACCTGAGCAAGCAAGGCTTCCTCTGCTTCGGTTAAAATATGCGCCTTTTCACGCTTCATTTCCTTCAAGGTGAAGCGGTATGCTTGCAGCTCAGGAGCTTCTAGCAGCTGCTCCAGCTCTTCATCTGACAGGCTCAAAATCTCCGGTGTTACAAAGGAAAGCGCCTGACTCACATCGACGCTTAGCTTTTTCGCCTTTTGCGTTAGTGCCTGGTATGTAGGATTGGTTGTATCTTCATCCTGATGCATGTGTGCGTACACATACAGGCGCTCGATCTGCATGCTGACACGGTCTTCCAGCTCAAAGGCTTCTTTAACAGCCTGTGCTGTGTTCAGCTTGCCTTTCAGCTTATCTGCTTCTGGCAGCATAGCCTTTAGCTCATCATAGGCTTTATCCCATGCCTGCTGATCAGCAAACATATCATTCAGATTCCAACAATGCTCAGGTGCAACCTCAGAACGTTTCAATACTTCCTGCATCTCGAATTCCTCCTCAGGGTAGGTAAAATTAAATGGTGTAAACAGGAGCGATGTGCCATCATGTGCCTATACAAATGTAGAAGGCTACAGTACAGTCCACTTTGCGTGAATCGCTATAAAGACATACAATCCACATTCGCTTCCGTATAAAGGTGTAACTATAGTTCAAATAGCAGGCAAGCTCGCCTGTAGCATCATTACAATGCCACATGATACGAGCTTGCCTGCCATGTGAATGAAAATCATATCCCGCGCTGGTTCATCGGAGCGTATTCTTAAATTTAAGAACCGTTCGGATTAGCAGCCATTAGGAAGCCATAAATCATTAACCCAAAAGCAACCAGCAGCATCACAATTGCAAAGATTGCCAGCCAGCGCTTGAATGGCTTCGGAATGGTGTCCTTATACGTAATCAGAACAAATCCCTGCACAAAGGCAAGGATAATGAAGATAACGATAGCAGTGTAGTTCATCGGGCGGCTTAGACCTCCCGGAAGGCACTCATGATGTCTTCCCATTCCGCTTCATTATCGAATTTGTCTTTAGGGAAGCGATCGCTTGCCCATTGCATCATCTCTGGACGGCTAAGGAAGCGATGCGTTTCTTCGCCCCATTCATCGGAAATTTCGCGCAGAATCAATTCGCGGCCGTTCACCTCGACGGTCATCATGTTCCATTTGTCTCTTTTGTAAATCTGGTGTTTTTTAATCATGGTATAAATCTCCCTACTTCGGTATTGCTAAAATCATACCTTTTGCCCTCCAGAATTGCAAATCAAAACGCTTTAACTTCGTTGCATTTTGAAATCGGTTGCGCTATAATACAGTCATGCGTCATAGATGGCGCTATTTTAGGAGGTTGTTTACGTGAAAGGTACAGTTAAATGGTTCAACGCAGAAAAAGGTTTCGGTTTCATCGAAGTTGAAGGAAGCGACGATGTATTCGTACACTTCTCCGCTATCACAGGCGACGGCTTCAAAACTTTGGACGAAGGCCAAGCAGTTGAGTTCGACATCACTGAAGGTAACCGTGGTCCACAAGCAGCTAACGTAGTAAAACTATAAGCTTGATTTCCGTTATACACGGATCACTTATACATTGAACATCCAAGAACGTTCAAGCACATATGTTAGTTACAGCACAAGCTTCCTTGTTCGCAAGGGGCTTGTGCTTTTTTGGTATATAGGTCGGTTAGCGAAATAGAACTGCACGCAAGGATGAGTAGCTAGCGGTGTAAATTTGCTGCATCATTGCGTAATAAAGTAATTTTATAAAATAAATCGATAAGCAGAATGCAATCACAATCCGCGCGTTTTTTGCTTGATGTGATCATCGTGCTATAAAATATAAAATAATTCATCCCTCCAGAGCTGATACATCAAGGTGAGTTTAGGGTGAGTGTACGTAAAGGATCATTATAGTTAATCAAGTTGATTCTGTTGATCTGTATCCGTTGGTCATTCCAAATAAACATGAAGCACACGTGAAAGCGATAAGTAACGGGAGGTTAACCGATTATGCAATCGAATTCCGAAGCATCAGCAATGTTATCACCGAATATGATCGTTCCGCAGGGAGTGAAGGCGGCAGGCTCTGCCTTTGCATGGTATGAGAAGATGAGACGGGAAGCTCCGGTACATTATGATGAACAGCGTGGAAGCTGGGATGTATTTCGCTATGAGGATGTACATCGGGTCATGTCGGATTACAAGTCCTTTAGTTCACAGACACGCCGCGGCGCAGATGGTCAGCAATCTGATATGTTACTCATGATGGACCCACCCAAGCACAAAAAGTATCGCGCTATCGTCAACAAGGCGTTCACGCCTAAGGCTGTAGCTGCCATGGAGCCGCGTATTGCTGAGATTACGCATCAGCTACTGGATCAGATTCAGCCAGACAAGTCGATGGATATCATTCACGATCTGTCGTTTCCGTTACCTGTCATCGTGATCGCAGAACTACTCGGTGTGCGTGAGGAGGATCGTGCACTATTTAAGGGCTGGTCGGATACGCTCGTAGAAGGCTTTAGCGGCAAAGACGAAAGCCCGCAGCAGCTTGCCGCTCGCAAGCAGCAGGCGTCGCGCGAGCTGTATCAATATTTTATGGGCGTGATTGAACAGCGCAAGGTACAGCCGCAGCATGATCTGGTATCTGCACTACTGGCAGCAGAGGTGGAAGGAGAGAAGCTGGATATTCCGCATCTGCTGAGCTTCTGTCTGCTGCTACTTGTGGCTGGTAATGAGACAACAACGAATCTGATCGGTAATGCGGTTATCTGTCTGACCGAGCAGCCAGGACGCTGGCAGCAGCTTGCTCGCAATCGAGAGCTGCTGGATACAGCGATTGAGGAAGCACTGCGTTTTCGTTCGCCAGTGCAGGGCATGGTACGCAAGGCCGTAGAGGATATAGAGATCGGTGGTCAGATCATTCGGCGTGATCAGCTTGTCACGGCATGGATGGGCTCTGCCAATCGAGATGAGCAGAAGTTCGAAGCGGCAGACGAATATCGAATTGATCGTCATCCGAATCCACATATGGCGTTTGGAATGGGCGTTCACTTCTGCCTGGGTGCACCACTGGCACGCCTGGAGGCTCGTACAGCACTGAATGTACTGCTGGATCGTTTTCCTGATCTACAGGCAATCGAAGGACAACGTCTGGAGCTACTACCCAGCCCGATGGTATATGGTGTGAAAAGCTTACCTGTTCAGCTTCGTTCATAGCAGCCTCATCCTCTACTTCATATAGCAGCTTGCGCCGGATTCACTTCTTCTGTGAGTGAATCCGGCGCTTTTTTGGTGAGTGCTACAACTTTAACATGAAATTCACAGTTTTTTTGCAGTTGTGAAAATGTTCAGGTTCATCCTTTTTTGCGTTGAAAAGACAACTGGTTTATCATGTTTATGTTATCTTTTTTGTGAAAAATGTGGGTTTGAACATAGGAACCAACAAGAAGCGTAAAATGGCTATAAAATACTGGAAAAGGCAGCAACGGCGCGCTGTGATCCATAGCGCTGCCACGTTGTGAGGGTGTACAATATGATG
The DNA here is from genome assembly GCF_014645615.1 of Paenibacillus hunanensis. GTDB lineage: Bacteria > Bacillota > Bacilli > Paenibacillales > Paenibacillaceae > Saccharibacillus > Saccharibacillus hunanensis. Next base: position 6,884 of record NZ_BMMB01000007.1, read on the forward strand.
TATGATAATGAGGATAGGTTCAACAGACAACCACGTGGAGGCAGCCCATTGAATGATATGATGCAAAGTCGTTACCCGTTTCCCCGTAATGCCATCTCGCTTATGAAGCGAGTGTATAAGCATGGTTTGCCAGAGGTACGTCGCGAGCTGGATGGTTGGCGTCAAATGGCGGAACGCATGCCTGACGCAGAGCTCAGGAAACAGGCGCTTGCAAGTATCGCTACCAAACAGTTTCACTGCGAGGGTGGTGCCATTTATGCGGTCGCCAACCTGTCGCAGCGCCATATTTTGCTGCCGCTCATCGTGGCATTTCAGACGATTAGCGATTATTTAGATAATCTATGTGATCGCAGCACCTCGATGGATGCGGATGATTTTCGCTTGCTACATCAATCGATGCTGGACGCCGTAACGCCGGATGCGGAGCCGGTTAATTATTATGCGCTGCGCACCGAGCAGGAGGATGGCGGCTATCTGAAAGCGCTTGTGCAAACCTGCCAGCAAAATATACGTCAACTCCCCGATTACCCTGCTGTATTCCCTTATGTGCGTGATCTGGTTTCTTTATACTGCGATCTACAGGTGCACAAGCATATCGCGCCTGAGCTAAGGGAAGCCGCACTCCTGAACTGGTGGGCGGAAAATGAATACCGGACTCCTCATTTGCAATGGAACGAATTTGCTGCGGCGACAGGCTCAACGCTTGGCGTTTTTATGCTGTTTCTCGCTGCAAGTGGATTCAATCTGGGCGATGATGGAGCCAAGCAGACGTATCAAGCTTATTTTCCTCATGTATGCTGCTTGCATATTATGCTTGATTATGTGATCGATCAGGAGGAGGATCGGCGCGGTGGAGATTTGAATTTCTGCAACTATTACGATTCGCCGGAGACGATGTACCAGCGAATTGAACAGATTGTAGACTGGGCACGTAGCGATGTGGAACATATTCCTGGAACGTCCTTCCATCGGATGATTATCGAAGGGCTGGTTGCCCTCTATTTATCCGACCCGAAGGTCAGTGAACAGCAGGAAGTGCGAACCGTCTCCAGAAGGCTGATGCGAAAAGGGCCGCTTACGCGCGTCTTTTTTATGGTCAATAGCCGTTGGATTCGTAAGTATATGTATTGAACATAAATAAGGGGGACATTAGAATGTCAGCAACAGAATCAGCAGTACAAAAAATTGCCGTTTTGACCAGTGGAGGCGACTCTCAGGGCATGAACGCAGCCGTACGCGCCGTTGTGCGTAGTGCGCTGTATTATGGACTGGAAGTGTGCGGTATCCAGCGTGGTTATCAGGGTCTGCTTAACGAGGATATTTTCCCGATGGATCTTCGCAGCGTCGGTGATATTATCCAGCGCGGGGGAACCGTTTTGCAATCGGCACGCTGTAAAGAATTCATGACACTCGAAGGTCAGCAAAAAGGTGCAGACATTCTGCGCAAGCATGGTATCGACGGTCTGGTCGTTATCGGTGGTGACGGTTCGTATCAAGGTGCGAACAAGCTGAGTAAGCTTGGCATCAAAACGATGGGTCTGCCAGGTACAATTGATAATGATATTTCGTTTACAGATTATACGATTGGCTTTGATACATCCGTTGGCGTTGTTGTAGATGCCATCAACAAGCTGCGTGATACGATGTCTTCCCACGAGCGTGTATCGATCGTTGAAGTTATGGGTCGTCATTGTGGCGATATCGCTCTGCATGCCGGTCTGGCTTCCGGTGCAGAATCGATTCTCGTACCTGAAGTACCGTTTGATCTGAAGGAAATTGCGGATCGTATGCATAACAACTTTGCCTGCGGTAAACGTCACAGTATCATTATCGTTGCTGAAGGTGCTGGACGCGGCGAAGATGTAGCAGAGCAGCTGCATCTGCAATATCCAAACCTCGAGCCACGTGTAACCGTACTGGGACACATTCAGCGTGGTGGTACACCAACACCTCGCGACCGTAACCTCGCAAGCCGTCTTGGTGATTATGCAGTACGTATGCTCATTGCTGGCGAGTCCGACAAAGCCTGCGGTATTATCAAAGGCGAGCTGAGCATGACGGATATCGACCAGGTTGTAAATACGAAAAAAGACTTTGACCATGCTACGTATGAGCTGGCACTGCGTTTGTCCCAATAATCGTGGATCGGTGAGAGTATGCTTGTCTAAGGGCTGAGGCTGCATGGACAAAAGTGTAGTGATGTCTATTAGATTAGATGACAGGTATACATTTTTGCTACAGCATCATGTCAATAGAGCGTAATGAACATAAAACAAAACAGACATGTGCGTAGGGAATATTGCGCATGTCTGTTTTTGTTTTTAACATGTAATTTTTGTTTTTAACATGTAATCGGATATAGCTATAGTACCCTTTCAATGCACGTTATCTTCTATTCCAGTGCTCATTTTGAAATAAATCGTCGTTATATGTTATGTTTATGAAGGGAAAGAAACTGGCATTTTTATATGATTTATATTACATAAAAAGGTGTTTTACGTAGGTGTTTGGCTATTATTTGGAATAAATCGGTAATTTTTTTGCTCAAAAGTTAGAAGATCGCTGTAAATTATTGTACTATAGAGTAGAAGAATGCTATATGTTTCATTCAGTAATTCAATTATACGGAGTGCTGAGAACCAAGAGAGGGGGCTATTTTACATTGGCTAGAGAAAAAGGAGCAAAGGGAAAGGAGAGCCGGTTACGTTTATTACACGCTGCTGCGCGACAATTTGCAGTACATGGCTTTCATACGACAAAGGTGAGCTCGATTGTTGGTGAGGCGAAGCTATCACAGCCTGCATTTTATTTGTATTTTGAGAGCAAGGAAGCTGTATTTGAAGAATTGGTGGATATGTTCCGTACAAGTCTTCAGGCGGTTATTAACGACAGTCAGTTGCCTCAACAAGAATCAGGTCAGCACAGTATTCTGGATCAGCTCTGTCATACGATTCAGTCGATGTTTGAGTATTTTTACAGTCATCCGGATCTGACGCGGATTGGATTTTACCAGTCGCCAGATGCTGACGAGATCAAGATGGAGCTTGTTCAGGGGATTGAAAAAATGCTACGTATGGAGCAGCGCAATGGCAATCTGTCAACGGATATGTCGATGGAGCTTGTAGCGGAATGCCTTGTTGGCACCATTGAGCGAATCATTTTCACACAGCTGTTACCAGGTACAGTGAGTGCAGAGCAGCTAGCCATCCATATTGTCCGATTGTACGTATCCGGTTTAACACGTAAGCAAAGCAAAGTATAGCCAATGCAGTAGCCCATTGTATGGCAATGATGCTAGCGCCATACCAGATCGTAAAGCCAGGAGGATTGTAAGGCATGATTAGCGTTGGTTTGACGGGTTGGGGAGATCATGATTCCCTTTACCTTACGAAAGAGGCAGTCAAGCAAAAGCTGCCTGTGTATAGCAGTCTGTTCCCTGTCGTGGAGGTGGACAGCTCGTTTTATGCGATTCAGTCCAAGCATAATATGGAGAAATGGACCGCAGAAACGCCGGAGCATTTTCGTTTTCTGGTAAAGGCTTATCAGGGAATGACCGGACATACACGTGGGAAAATTCCATATGATAGCGAAGAAGAAATGTTTCGCAATTTTCGGTTGTCGATCAGCACAATGGAGGAAGCAGATAAGCTACAAGCCGCGCTGTTTCAATTTCCACCCTGGTTTGATTGCACAAGGGAAAATGTCAGAACATTGCGTCGTGTCCGTCAGCTGATGGGGGAGGTGCCCTGTGCGCTGGAGTTTCGACATCAGAGCTGGTTCATACCACAGATGCGCGATAAAACACTTGGCTTCATGCGCGAGGAGAATTGGATTCACAGTGTGTGCGATGAACCACAGGCTGGAATCGGTTCTGTCCCCATCGTTGAAGAAGCGACGCATCCTGAGCTTACCGTTGTGCGTATGCATGGACGTAATGAATCCGGCTGGAATGCTTCCGGTCAGCCCAATTGGCGTGAGATTCGTTATCTGTATCGCTACAATGAGCAGGAATTGTCCGAATGGGCAGAGCGACTGCGACGATTAGAGCAGCAGTCCAGGCAAGTATGCGTTATTTTCAATAATAACTCTGCTGGGGATGCAGCTGATAATGCCAGACAATTGATGGCTATGCTAGGTCAGCAGGTTCCTGCGATCCCACAGGAGCAACCACCGGAGGCAGAGCAGATTGATTTATTTGATTTGTAAGGTGATCATCGATTAATTGATTTCAGGTGAAACGATACGATGATGTGATGAAATGTGAAAAGCCAGCTTCTGCTGTGAATATGCCTGATCGGTATAAGAGGTCGAATTCACGGTAGCAAGCTGGCTTTTTATTGATTTACATAAGGGTTAAGGAGCGATACCATTAATCGTATTTCGTATTTCGTATTTCGTATTTCGTATTTCGTATTTCGTATTTCGTATTTCGTATTTCGTATTTCGTATTTCGTATTTCGTATTTCGTATTTCGTATTTCGTATTTCGTATATTTCGTATTTCGTATTTCGTATTTCGTATTTCGTATTTCGTATTTCGTATTTCGTATTTCGTATTCGTCTACGTGCTCCATTGCTTAGTAGCGGAATGATGGCTACTGCCAGCTTTGCGTTGCACCCACAGCAAGCGTGCGAGTAAAGTCACTGCTCCGCAGGCAAGACCAATACTCAGACCGATCCAGTATCCATACGCGCCCCATGTCGTATACGTAGCAAGTAGATAACCAGAAGGCAACCCGATAATCCAATACGACAAAAACGTAAGGAAAAACGCAGGATTTACATCCTTATATCCACGTAGCGCCCCCTGTACCGGTGTAGCAATCGCATCAGATAGCTGATAAAAGCTCGCAAAGATCATAAAGTGCGCAATCAGTTCAATCAACACCGGATCGGACGAGTACAGCGCAGACACCTGATACCGGAATAGCAGTAAAATAACTGCGGTGCATATGGATAGCAGCAACGCTGTGCCGATTCCCAGCTTACTATACTGTCTTGCATCCTTCAGCCTGCCTGCTCCAACCTCATAACCTACCACAATTGTTAGCGCCGTACAGATGCTGAGCGGTAGCATATATAGCGTAGAGGCAAAGTTCTGTGCCGCTTGATGAGCTGCAATCGTCAGTGTATCATAACGACTCATTAGCAGCGTCACCCCTGCAAATACTGCTGTTTCAAAAAAGATCGCAAAGCCCATCGGTACGCCGATTTTTAACAGCTCTCGCCATTTACTACCAGAAGGTGCATACCATCGACTCAGCAATTGATCCTCACGAAAAGGCTCCGCCTTACGCACAACAATCACAGCGATAATAAGCAGACACCAGTACGTAATCGCTGAAGCTACTCCAGCTCCCACACCGCCAAGTCGTGGGAATCCCCATTGACCAAAAATGAGCAAAAAATTCAACCCCACATTGATCGGTAGCGAGCATAGCGTAATGATCATCGAATAACGCGTCTGTCCCAGCGCATCGATATACCCGCGTAGCACCGTGTACGCGAATAACGGTACAATGCCCGTCGATAACGCCATCAGAAAATACAGGGCAACATCATGCACGCGCGTCTCCAGGTTCATTGCGCCGAGAATCGGCTTAACCAGAAGAGCGCCTATCGCCAGTACAATTAGAGCAATCACGATAGAGAGCAGCAACCCCTGATACACATTAAAATTGACATCACGCCGCTTATTCCCACCGATCAGATGCGAAACAATCGGTGTCACCGCCACCAGAATTCCGCTTAGCCCTGCCTGAATCGGAATCCACAAACTCGATCCAATCGCTACGCCAGCCAGATCCTCTGGACTGAAATGACCGGACATATTGGTATCAAAAAAGCTAATCAGCGATAGCGCAATCTGTGTAATCAATACAGGAAATAAAATTCTCAAAAATTGAGCATACTTTTGTAACCACGTCGTTGTCGGAATCATTTTCAAGAACCTCATTCATTTGGAGTAATAACTAATCTGTGAAGAATATGTACATCCAATCTATACGTATTAATCGAAAAAATAGACGGATAAAAAAGGAGCAGAGCAGCTATCCTGAATGCTGCATTCAGTCCTTTATTCTACAGGAGGAAAAGGGAATTGAGAAGCATGTAATAGGTATGGGAACGTCTGAATTCATTATAATAGGGAACGAAAAAGAGATAACTATTTTATATGAGAACCATAACAAAAAGCAGCGCCCGGACATCTCTGTCCAGGCACTGCTGTTAACAACGAAATCATATTAAAAATTCGCACCCTCCGTATAACGGTTCGATGCATTCCACAGCAGATATTCATCCACGCCCATATCCTTCATTGCGCGAATCTGATCATCGACCTGCTGCTTACCATACTTGATATAATGTCCACTACCCAGCCAGCTGGCGGTGAAATCCTGAATCCATGGACGAATGATTGGCTTTTGCTCGGCAAGCGGATTAAGCTTTTTCAGTGTGTCTTCCATTGAGCCCTTGATCGTTGCATATGGATTTTTATCCGGGTCTTTCACACCAAACCAGCCAGTCGTATAGTGACTCGGATACACCATCGGACTGATAACATCCACATTTTCGGAAATTTTAGCAAAATCCTGTCCGATCCCTTCGGCAGCAGGTACAGAAGCAGCATAACCAAAAATATCAACCGATACTCGTACGCCAAGCGGAGCGAGCTGCTTGCGTGCATATTGTACGAATTCAGCAACCACATCGACGCGAGACTTGTCATTCTTCTCGAACTTCAGCTCATTTTCGTGATTTTCAAAGCCTTCCGGGAAGCGTACATAGTCAAATTGAATTTCCTTAAAGCCTTTAGCAGCAGCTTCCTTAGCAAGCTCGATATTGTAATCCCATACTGCTTTTTTGTACGGATTGACGAAGTTATCGCCTTTACCGTTGCTCCACACCTGACCGTTCTTTTTCACAAAGGACAACTCAGGATGCTTTTTCGCCAGTACCGAATCTTTGAATACAACGATGCGGGCAATTGGATATACATCATGCTTTTTCAGGCGTGCCATCAGCTGATCGATATCACCGATGAATTTTTGCGGACTGCCTAGCTTCTGCAAGTCCTTATTCTCGGTTTTATACGTGATGTAGCCGGCATCGTCCTTGAGGTCGATAACCATCGAGTTGAGCTCCGTCTCGTCAAGCAGCTTGAGTAGCTTTTCCATACGAGCACCGCCAGCACTATAAGCGGTAACATAGATGCCCTTGATAACAGGAGCTTCCGGCTGTGGATCGATTTTGGTAGGAGTCTGATCCGCATTTACCTCGGTCTGTTCCATCTGATTTTGAATCGCGACCCGATTAAGCATGGATTGCAGGGATGCCGTCTGTGTTGTTTGTGTCTGAGCCTGCTGATCGCCACCGAAAGCGGTGGACGCCAGCAGCATAAGCGTCCACAAAATATCCATAATGTTAGTACCCTCATCTCTTATGTAGTATAGTGTGCAGCATTACGATTGCCGGGTGTTGCACTTAAATATGTATAGCTTCATCTACATATAAGTACCTCCTGTATCGGGATTAGTTGCGCCTGAAGCATGGATCAGGCAAACATTTATGTACTTAAACTGTCTCATAAACGACTAAACATAGCAAATAAAAGAAAAAATGGAATTGCAATGATAACGATAAGTAGAAAGCGATACAACTGTTTTACAATGAGTAGCGTAGTAACAGTGCCGTTATCATCACGCTCGGTATACAGGCTTGATATACAAAAAAGTACCGCTTCTTCGCGAATTGACTTCGGCAGAAGCGGTACTTTTATCTGATCGTGCGTATCATACTCGTTCATTACAGGAGCTTATTCATGCTCATCAGGCGTTATTGCAGAAGCTGCTCGTCCTGATTTTCGCAAATACTATACTGAATAATCTCCAGTGCATCGTTTGGTTCCAAAATGCGCAGCCCATCACGCAGTACAATAAGCGCATTGAGTTCCTGCTGTTTCAGGGAAGGCATCATATCCGGGAAACATTTCATGACAATTTGTGACAACTTCACAGTTTCCATTTCCACAATAATCATCCTTTCCTATCCTGGAATCATTTCGCTTAACAAGGAGAAATCATTCTTACGGGAACTTAGGAAAAGCATGTGTGCATAAAGGAACAAGTACCGTGCACAAAATTCAATGGTTACGTCAGATGGCGGCGTGTGCTTATTCTACTATATATAACGACAAAAAGCGACTTTCAGTGAATAGCTGACCATCAATTCATGAAAAAGTTGATCGGATACGTAAAACGGTAAAGCTAGATGTACAGGAAGTAGGAAGAAGAAGCTTGCTGTCCCTACTTCACGCGCGCAATAGCGCGAGTACAAGAAATACAGATGTTCGCTCAGCTTTTGCGGAAGGAGCCCATAATACCGACCGTTTCCACCATATTTACAAAAGCAGTCGGATCGGTTTCTTTAATAATGCGTCGCAGCTCGGTTAGCTCGTAACGTGTCGTTACCGTCATTAGCATATCCTTAGGTGTGTTTGAAAACGCACCCTCTGCTTTGATCATCGTCACACCACGCTGCAATGGCATTAACTTTTCCAGCAGCACATCGGTATGATTAGATACGATAAACAATGTTACCTTGATATGGTTCACGTGAATCAGGTCGACTACTTTACCTGCGATATAAATACAGACCATCGAGGCAAGCGCGATATTCCAGTTATTCGACAGATAGCCCATCGCGATAATAACGAGACCGTTTAGACCGACGATCACATTGCCGACCGGGAAATCACGGTAACGTGTAATGATGGAACCGAGAATATCGAAGCCGCCAGTCGAACCGCCAGCGCGGAAGGAGATACCGACGCCGATACCGATCAGTACACCGCCAAATACAGACGAGATCAACAGATCACTGGCAGCGACGGTAGTCGGTACAATAGTCATTAACCATGTCGTTGCTACAACCGACACAATACTGAGAAAAATATATCGTTTACCGAGTAAAAACCATCCGGCAATCAGCAGTGGGATGTTGTAAACAAAGTAAAGCATACTAATGTTAAGCGGTGTAAAATAACCGGTTAACATAGCAAGTCCTGATACCCCTCCGCTAAGCAGCTGGTGAGGAATCAGGAACATATTGAACGCTACGGCTGTAAAAATGGAGCCGATCAATACGCCAAGGATGGGCATTGATTTTTTTAACATGCAGGTCACCTCTAGTGTTAGTTAGTAAGTTATAGAAAGTGTGTGGAGCCCAAATAGAAAGTTTCTTCCCAATTCGTAATTATATTATGAATCGGCTAGTCATACATCTGTATTTTATGGTATAATGATTTAGATATTCTTGAGTAGGGATGTTTTGCTGAATGAAATTCAGAATTTTAATAAATGCAAGACGGGTTTATTTCATCATAGAGAGTATTGAATAACCCTTTTTATCCAACTTTGACATACTAAGCATTGCATCAGATGCTCTAAAAGTGACCGGACTTATTCAATAATCAACACCAGCTAACGGACATGGTGGTCTGTGAGACCTCCTGATATGCAGCTATATGCTACTCAATTGCTACTTAAGAATACAAACAAGTTAGTGGATTGTCCACCATCATAGAAGGAGTTTGAATATTTTGACAAAATTTGTAGACTTTGGGTTAGATGAAAAAGTATTAAAAGCAATCATGGAGCTGGGCTTTGAGGAAGCGACACCAATTCAGTCCAAATCCATTCCGATTGCAATGGAAGGCAGTGACCTGATCGGTCAAGCACAAACAGGTACGGGTAAAACAGCGGCATTCAGCATCCCTGTTATTAACAAGATCGAACGTTCGGACGAAAAAATCAGAGCACTCGTAATGGCACCAACACGCGAACTGGCGATCCAGGTTGCAGAAGAAATCGAAAAGCTCGCTCGTTTTAAAGGTATTCGTTCGTTGCCAATCTACGGTGGTCAGGAAATTGGCCGTCAGATTCGTGCATTGAAAAAGAAACCACAGATCATTATCGGTACACCAGGTCGTTTGCTTGACCATATCAACCGTAAAACAATCAAGCTGGATGACGTACAATACGTAATCCTGGACGAAGCAGATGAAATGCTGGATATGGGCTTTATGGAAGACATTCAGTCAATCCTGAAGCAAGTACCGGATGAGCGTCAAACGATGCTGTTCTCGGCAACAATGCCACCCAACATTCAACGTCTGGCGAATCAGTTCCTGAAAGAGCCACAACACGTATCCGTAATTCCAAAACAGGTTAGTGCACCGCTGATCGACCAATCCTACATCGAAGTAAACGAGCGTCAAAAGTTTGACGCACTGTCCCGTTTGCTGGATATGGAATCTCCAGAGCTGGCAATCGTATTCGGTCGTACAAAACGTCGTGTAGACGAGCTGTCCGAAGCGCTGCAAAAACGCGGTTACTCCGCAGACGGTCTGCATGGTGACCTGTCTCAGAACCAGCGTGATAACGTAATGCGTAAATTCCGCGACGGCAGCATCGATGTACTCGTAGCAACTGACGTTGCAGCACGTGGTCTGGACGTATCCGGCGTAACTCACGTTGTGAACTTTGACCTGCCGCAAGATCCAGAAAGCTATGTTCACCGTATTGGTCGTACAGGCCGTGCTGGTAAAGAAGGCGCAGCGTACTCATTCGTTACACCGCGTGAGATCGATCACCTGCACTTCATCGAGCGTGTAACGCGCCACAAAATCACTCGTAAGCCTCTGCCATCCCTGGCTGAAGCGATCGAAGGTAAACAACGCATTACAGCTGAGCGTCTGTTGGAGCTTGTACAGGACGATACAGCACCACTGAACGAGTACAAAGGTATCGCGATTCAATTGCTGGAAAGCTATGATTCCGTGAACCTGCTGGCAGCAGCAATGAAATTGCTGACTGGCGACAAAAAGGATGCTCAGATCGATCTGACTCCAGAAGATCCAATTCGTGCAAAACGTCGTAGACCAGACGTTCGCTCTGGCGGACGCAAGCCATCTGGCGGTTACAACCGTAGTGGCGGTGGCTACAAAGGCGGCAATCGCGAAGGTGGTAGTGGTAACCGTGGTGGATACAGCAGCGGTGGCGGCTATAAAGGCAGCAACCGTGAAGGCGGACGTAGCGAGTACTCTCGTGACCGCAAGCCACGCAGCAACAACGGTGGCGGCGACCGTCGTCCATCTAGCAGCAACCGTACAGATTCTTTTGAATAAGAATTCTTTTCAAAATAAAAGCTATATCATGGTCTAATAACTAAATGATGATGGCTGGGCAACATCCCAAAGAGGCTACCGAGAATCGGTAGCCTCTTTTTTTACGCCCAGTCTACGCCCAGTCTACGCCCAGTCTACGCCCAGTCTACGCCCAGTCTACGCCCAGTCTACGCCCAGTCTACGCCCAGTCTACGCCCAGTCTACGCCCAGTCTACGCCCAGTCGTATGCATCATAGCGGTTGATGCTGTACCTCCAGCGCATGACGGAACCGACGAATGAACAGCTCGGTTGCGCGAGACGCCGATACCCCTGCCGCAGTGACAAGCCAGAGAAAGGTTTCTCCACGATCCGGAAGCTGGAGTGGAAGGCTAACTACTTCCTTATTAAAAGCTTTACCGTACGTTTGCAAGGAATAGGTCGTTCCGATTGTTACGGCTAGATTCGCTCGCACTGCGCGTAGCAGAGCATCGACATTATTGCTTTTAAATAAAATATCGCTATCTGGTACAAGCTCCTGCACAAGTGTCAAAATATTGGAGTCATTGTACAGCACCAGCGGCGTATCGGTTAGCTCTTCCGGATGAACGATCTTACGCTCAGTCAGCGGTGAATCTATATGACAGAGCAAAATAAGCCGATCCTCCACAATACGTTCAAAATGAAGCTCTGGCTGCATAACTCGTTGCTCTGGTAATAATACAAAGCCGATATCACTATCCCCATTCCGTACACTCTCTAACACAGTCTGTGTATGATCCTCGATCAGATCAAATCGACTCCCCGGAAATTCACGCTTCATCTCTGATAGCGTCTCAATGAGCAGTGAGATGGGTCCTGGAATAGAGGCGATACGCAGTCTTGAATTGTTCAGCTCATGATAACTGCTAGCTTCACGCTTCAATTCCTCAATCTGGCTAAGAATGGTCTTGATTTTGGTAATAATCTTTTCACCCTCGGCTGTGACGGTCGCACCAGCACGCGAACGAACGAAGATGCGAGTTCCCAGCTCTTGCTCAAACAGTGTAATCGCTCGACTGACTCCGGTTACGGTTAAATGGCAATGCTCGGCTGCTTTGGTCAGTGAGCCTGTTCTTGCTACCTCCGCAATATATTGAAGCTGTTCAATGTTCATCGTAATAACCTCTTTCATAGATGCCATCTACTTTACGCTTTCGATCACATCATCCATTTATTCATCCTATTTTAAGTTGACTAGAAGTTTACTTTACTCTATTTTTGATAAATTTATTGTACTTGAGGTATATGATATATTCAAATAAGCGTTCCATTCATCGCATTCGCATCAATTATACATAGGGATGAATGAGGAATAGAGGGATTCGTTTTGCAGATAGAGGGTGCAATTGGAAATGCCAGTTCTTTACGTAAAAGATCCAGTAGCACTACCAATCATTCTGCCTTTAAGCAGGATGGTGACTGCGAATAGGACAAGTATGACCAACACCATGAGCATCAACGGTATATGAGGCATCAACTCAGAGCCTATACAAAGCAGAATCTACGAATTAATGAGAAAGTGGAGTGAGGAGACATGACTAAGAGAAAATATGTATTGTACGGTGTGATTGTAGTAGGGATTGTAGCGGCTATTTATGTATTAAGCCTGTTGATCAGCCGTCAGGGCAATGCACTAACAGGAAACAATGCAACGATGCCAACAGCCTATGTGGAATCGGATACGGTCAGCACCAGTTTCAAGCTGGCAGGACGGGTGAGCAAGCTACTCGTGGATGAAGGCGATACGGTGAAAAAAGGGCAGCTACTCGCTGTGCTGGACAGCAGTGAGCTACAGGACAAGGTCGCTCAAGCACAGGCTGCTCTAAAAACAGCACAGGCGAATGTATCACAGGCGGAAGCAGGTGTAGTACAGGCAAAAGCAGGTATGACGCAAGCGCAGGCTGGCGTTACGCAGGCACAGGCCGCAGAGCAAGCAGCACAGGTGAAGGTGTCGCAAGGAACGACAGCGGTACAGGTCACAGCTGAATCATCCGCAAGTCAGGTACAGCAGGCACAAGCCGCCGTAGCAGCCGCTAAAGCAAAATGGCAGGCGGTCAAAAGTGGCGCACGTCCAGAGGAGATTGCACAGGCGAAGACAGCTACTGCATCTGCACGTGATGCGCTTGCTACCGCGCAGAAAAGCTTGAGCCGTACGCAGCAGTTATATGAGGCGGGTCTTGCTACTGATGCTGCACTCGATCAGGCGAAGCTACAGCAGCAGCAAGCACAGGCACAATATGATGCTGCGGTCGAAAAGCAAAAGCTTGCTGAACAGGGCAGTCGTCAGGAGGAAATCGATGCTGCTTATGCTCAATACCAGCAAGCGCAGGCAGCATTAAAGGAAGCACAGGCTGGTCAAGGACAGGTGAGCCTGAGACAGGAGGATGTCAAAGCAGCACAGGCTGCTGTTAATCAGGCACAGGGTGCAGCAGAGCAAGCACATGGAACGGTAGCACAGGCACAGGCGAATCAGACGCTCGCCCAAGCTAAGGTTGAAGCCGCTCAGGCTCAGGTAGAGCAGGCGAAGGCAGCACTGCAAGAAGCACAAACCTATGCCGGCTATGCCAAGCTATATGCGCCAGCAGATGGTGTGATCAAAACGCGCGCGATTCGTGGGGGCGAGCTGGTGAGCGCCGGTTCTACCATTTATTCACTGGAAACGACCTCGCAGCGCTGGGCTAAATTTTACATGACCGAGACCGCAATGAATGGACTTCGTGTAGGCGATACAGTCACGCTCAAGCTAATTAGCGATGATGCTACCTTTACAGGCAAAGTGAAAGTGATCGATGCGGCGGCTGATTTTGCCATTCAAAAGCCTAGCCAGAGCTCAGGAGATACCGACGTTCGTTCCTTTGGTGTAAAGGTGCAGTTGACGGGATTGCCATCTGCCGTACCGACTGGAAGCACGGTGCTGTATGCTGGCAAAGGAGAACAGTAATATGAGCACATGGCGGGCGATTATAGAAGAGTGCAGGCATATGTTCAGCATCCCCAAGCTGGCAGCGATCTTACTATTGATGCCAGTACTCTATGCAGTACTGTTTGGATTTTTGTATTCACATGAGCGCATTACCGACATGCCGGTCATTGTATATGATGGCGATAACTCGGCACTCAGTCGACAGGTCGTTCAGGCATTTGATGCAACCGATACGTTCAAGGTGATCGGACAGCGCTGGAATGAAGAGGATGTAGTACAGGAAGTGCAAAATGGGGTGGCACGTGTTGGCTTGATCATCCCACCTAACTTCTCCAGCGGATTACAGCATGGAGAAAATATCCCGATCATGACCTTTATCGATGGTAGTAATATGATCTATTCTAACAGTGCATCGCGTATCGCCAATCAGGTCATTATGAGCATAAGTAGCGGAGCGACCTTGCAGACACTCGATAAGAAGGGGATGAGCAGCGAGCAGGCAGGTGCATTGCTGAACGCGATTCCTTACCGTTCCAGAGTGCTGTACAATCCAGTATTCAACTATGAATATTATATGCCGATTGGCGTCATCTCTGCTGCGTTACAGCAATGTCTATTACTCGGTATTGCACTATCCTGTACATGGCAAAAGGAAGCTGGCCTGTGGCATCGTTTCTACGATTGGCGGTTTGCTCCGTGGAAGCTAGCTATAGCCAAGCTAACACCATACTTTCTCGTTGGTCTGGTCAATGTGGTCGTGTCCTTTTCGATTGCGCATTTTGGCTTTGGCATTCCGTTTGTTGGGCAGCTATGGCCGATGTTGATTTTATCGCTCGGCTTTAACTTTGCGTTATGTGGGCTGGGCTTTTTGTTCAGTGTTGTATCGAAGCGACAGGTTGATGCGATTCAGGTGCTGATGCTGATCGCGATGCCATCGTTTATGCTATCCGGCTATACGTGGCCGCTGGAAGCGATGCCTAGGGCGCTACGTGTCATCGGAGAATGTCTACCACTGACCCAATTTTTGCAGGGGGTGCGTAGTATTGTTGTAAAAGGATTGCCGCTGGATCAAATCTGGCAGAATGTGATTGCACTTGGAATGATCGGACTGGTCACATTACTGATATCATTTCTTATTTTCCCGCTTACGATGCGACGTTACAAAGAATATGATAATGAATCCGAACACCCTACAGCGACACTGACAACCGAATCGCTGAGCAAATAAATGGAGGAAATAAGCTGAAAGCATACATCGCATCGATAATGCTCATCTAGCAAACTGCTGTATATTTCAGATGGACGACTTCATATATAGAAGATACTTTGAGTTTCTGTTATCTAATCGTCGTGATCTAATCTATATGAAGCTAAGATTGAACCCTATTTGTACAATAAATCAGACTCCAATCTTATGAAGGCATGTGTACGTCCGCCAAGATGATATATTCTTGCAATACAGGCTACTCCTTGCCGTCAGTCAAGGCACGGTAGCCTTTTTGCTTATACGGCCAGGATAACGCTTGCAATAGGGCTGGTATTGTCATGTGAACTTAGGTTATAGTTAGATTAGATATCATCAGAGTTGTGGCATCGTGATGCCCGTGTAGACAAGGGGGAAATGCTTTGGAGTTTAGAGGGGTAATGGGCGGATTATATCGGCTATCCGAATGGATTATGCGTCTGGCCGGCAGCAACCTGTTATGGGTTATTTGTTCTTCACCATTTTTATTTTTTCTGGTGATGCGTTTTATTTTCAGTCAGCCTCAGTTTACGCAAAATGATATTTTGCAGGCGAACTGGGCAATGGGCATTCTGGCACCTTTCACATTGTTCCCGGCGACAGCAGCGCTGTTCACCGTTGTACGTAAATGGGTGATGGGTGAAGGTGATGTATCCGTTATCAAAACATTTTTCCGGGGATACAAAGAGAATTATCGACAGAGTATGATCGGCGGTCTTTTCTATACGCTGCTGTTTGTAATTATGTACGTGGATTATACTGTTTACATGAATCAGTTCCCACATTTGCAGCTGTTAGGCATCGTGATGCTGATCTTCCTGCTTGTGCTGTTTGTATCGCTGTTTAACTTCTTTTCCATGATTGCACATTATCATATGAAGCTGAAGGATATTATCAAAAATGCAATCCTTCTCTCCATCGTGCGTCCATTCCGCTTGTTCTCGACCCTACTCGGAACGGTAGCACTATTGTTCATCGGTACACGCTATCCTGTGCTCTTCGTGCTCTGTCTTGCTTCAGCAATTGCATGGTTCGCTTTCTTCAATTTCTATGGCATGTTCCTGAAAATGCAAGAACAATCCGAGAAGCAGGCAGCCGCAGAAAAGGAAAAAGAACTGCAAGCCGACGAGCAACTGGTAACTGGCGACGAGCCACCCCATGAGCAGGCAAAACGTCTGGAAAACGTTCCAGCTAATCAGCCTTCCATGGATCAGGATGTCAAAAATAGCATGACCAAGGAAAAAGAGCGTGAACGCTAAAGCTAGAGCTATGTCGCTCTTGTGCTCCTGTATAGTAAATAACGACTGCGATTGATAAAACACATAGGGAAGACCCGTTTGTCCCATCCGAGTAGAGTAGGATAGGACAAACGGGTCTTTTTATTTTGCAATCCATATCTTCTTGTCAGCGCCGTACTTATACTACCGTATTGTGCTTAGGCTGTTGTGTTGTATGTATGTATGTATGTATGTATGTATGTATGTATGTTCCGATTAAAGAATACCGGGCAGCGAGAACAGCTCATTCTCATTGTAAAACGAGTAGTACAAAGTACTATAGAACAATACAGAAGCCAGTCAATTAGCAAAAACCTCTATCTGTAAACGTTTACAAAATAACGGAATACAAAAGCGAAATCGACTTTACAAATACCACCATGAAGTTTATAATAAATTTACATCCTGCAATGTACGCCTCGATATCTCGTTGTTTTGAACCAATGATGATGTCTCGGGAGATTCAAATTCAACTGTGGCTGACCGGCCCTATCCATTGGATGTGGGGACTTCAAATACATGTTGTGCGATCACCCACCTGCTAAGCAGGTTCGAAGACAATGTTATCGGACGGCATTTGCGGGACCGTTTTAAAATCTTTTCAAGGTAGGTGCCGACGTGATGTCGACATGCTCTAAACAAAAAGCGTTCTGATCTAGATCATTACGATCTACGATTTCAGAACGTTTTTTGTTTGCGCTTACAAGCTAGTGATGATTCAGTAATGATAATGAATATATGGGAATTGAAAGCCCAACTAGTTAGCTGGAAAGCAGGCTAGTCGCGCTACCTGATCGCATGAGCAGCGAGCACCAATCGATCCTTTTATCGATATCATCGAGTCATCGCGCGATGGGCAAGCATGCCGTTATTATAAGAATATTAGTTTTCTTATTTACGTACTAATGATACACTGATAGTAATGATAGGTCTGTACATGCAAAGGAGGAAACGTCTTGTCGCTTAAGAGAACGTTAGTTGGAATCATCCGTAGCCAGGAAGGCACAGGAGATCGCGCCAAAGACCCACAAATGAAAACAAGATACTATAATCTTTCCCGTGAGCGCGCCTGGGAAGAGGTTTCATCCACATTAAAGAAAATTCCAGGTTTCAAGGTTCTGCATGAGGTACATAGTGTAGGCGAGATCACGCTGGAGCGCAAAACGGGCTTCGGGCGTATTATGGATATTACGGTTTCGATCGTATCAGTAAGCCCTGTTCGTAGTGCAATCGATATTCATTCGGCTTCGCGCGGATCGCTTGGAGATCTCGGTGCGAACTATCGTAATATTTTGACACTGTTCAGCGCTCTGGATAAAAAGCTGTCTCAGTACAAGATCGATCAACCATAAGTACAGACAATCAGCACCAGCCGTGAATGTGTATGGCATGTTAACGGCATTGAAGCCATGGTGCTGTTATATCATCTGTTTTGAATGCGGATACATACGATTCGACAGCATGATGCTCATCAGATAAAACCCCTTCTCTTATACCAACAGGAGAAGGGGTTTTTCGGTGTGAAAATTAATATTCGTAATTGCTCAGTAGCTGTTCAGTATCGCTATATGCTTACCCAAGCAAGCCTTTTACCGCTTCGATAGCTGCATCATAATTCGGATGATCTGCCATCTCAGGTAGGTACTCTACATAGCGTACTGTATCATCACGATCAATGACGAAGATTGCACGCATATCGATTACGAATTCCTTGATCAATACGCCATATGCTTTACCAAAGGAGTTGTCGCGATAGTCAGACAGGGTAACAACGCGGTCTACACCTGCTGCACCACACCAGCGTGCCTGTGCGAACGGCAGATCGGCACTGATCGTCAGTACAACCACATCTTCACCGAGTTCAGAAGCAGCTTCATTGAAGCGGCGTGTCTGTGCATCACATACGCCTGTATCCAGGGATGGAACTACGCTAATCAATTTGATTTTACCTGCATAATCAGCCAGTGTGGCTTGCTCCAGCAGGTTTTTACTCAGGTTAAAAGCAGGAGCAGCATCGCCAGCTTTCAGTTCAGGGCCGACGAGTGTAATCGGATTGCCTTTAAATGTAGCTACACCAGTACGTTCTTGCGTCATTATAAATTCCTCCTTCGAGATAGTGAACATGAAATGAATAGCTAAATAAAAGGACAGCCAACGGGGTACATAATATGTAGGTGTACAGATCTGCCGAGGTGCTGTCCGTACTTTGCTTTTTCGCATATTCAGTCGGAATTCATTATAATAAAGGAGAAGCAATAAAGTAAAGCCTGTGTCGATATGTACCAGGAGATACATCATCGGATACGACCCATCTCTAGTAGTTCTACCCTCCAACCCTTCAAATACTATGTCACACTTAAAGGAGCTCGTATGCTATTTGTCCGTTATGAGAACTGGAAAAGCTTTTTGCGGTTTTATCCGCTCACATCCCTTATTGCACTCGCCAATATCGTCGTCTTTTTATTGATGACATTCAATGGTGGCTCGCAAAATAGTGCCACATTAGTTGAATATGGAGCACTTACGAATCTTATCGGCTATGATCAGTGGTGGAGAACGTTTACAGCAATGTTTGTGCATATTGGATTTGATCATTTGCTGTTCAATACATTTGCGATCATTGTATTTGCGCCACCTCTTGAGCGACTGCTTGGCACGCTGCGCTATGGTGTTCTGTATTTTGCCAGTGGACTGATCGGTAATATCATTAGTCTTGAGCTATATCGACAATCAAGTGAAGGTCATCTGGCAGCTGGAGCTTCTGGAGCGATCTACGGCATTTATGGAGCCTTTTTGTATATTGCTCTGTTCCAGCGTGGAATGCTAGATCGTGTGTCACGTCAGACGATCTACACGATTCTCGGATTAGGTCTGGTCTATACGTTCATTATGCCGGGCATCGGCATCTGGGCGCATCTAGGCGGTCTGATCTCAGGCTTCTTCATCTATGGCTTGCTGTTACGTTTAACGGGCTTAGAGCGCCGCTGGCAGCGTATATATCAGCGCTATGAGCAGGCCATGAAGGAACAACAAATGAGGGAGCAACAGATGCGAGAAGAGCAGGAGCGTAATGATCCAAAGCTATAGGCTGACGTTGTTCTAGTAAAGTGCTTTTGGTAAAAGAAAGAATAAGCACAATCATGAATAGCAGCATATCAATAAGGCGAGCCGTATACACTGTACATGGCTCGCCTTATTGATCGTTTAACACTCATTCATACCCGTGTACAACTCTATATACGAATCTAAGTACGAATTTAACTACAAATCACATCGCCGTATCCAATATCAGCCCAGCCTAATGATCCGTGTATACAAAAAAAGCTGCTGTTCCTTCCCATCATGGGAGTAGAACAGCAGCTTTTGCGTTAAACCTAGGTTTTATTTACACTTGATTCGCAGCGCGTATATTAGTCACGGTTACCGAAGAGCAAGAACAGATAACGCGCCAGCTCCAGTACAGATAGTAATGCAGCAGCGACATAAGTCAGTGCAGCAGCGTTCAATACTTTACCAACGCTACGTTCTTCTTCGTGAGTGACGTAGCCTTCAGCGACCATCACATCACGAGCGCGGTTACTTGCATTAAACTCAACTGGCAAGGTGATCAGCTGGAATGCTACGGCAACCGAGAAGAACAGAACACCGATACCGATCAGGTTAAATGATTGGAATACAAAGCCCGCCAGCAACAATAATGGTGCGATACCGGAAGCAAAGTTTACAACCGGGAAAATACGGTGACGAATCGCCAACATCGGATAGTGAACCTTATGCTGGATGGCGTGACCGATCTCGTGACACGCTACCGAGACAGCGGAAATGCTTGTTCCATAATAGACGGGCTCAGACAGACGAACAACACGGTTAACCGGATCATAGTGGTCAGTCAGCACGCCAGCAATCGGTTCGATTGGCACATCATGTAGACCGTTAGAGTCTAGCATATGGCGAGCTGCGTCATAACCGCTCATGCCACGCATATTCGGAACCTCAGCATATTTGTTAAACGTTCCCTTGACTCGGAACTGAGCCCAGATCGTTAAACCAAAAGCTGCTATAATGAGTATAAGAAAAATCGCATTCATCGTTCATTCCTCCATATAAATATAAAGCAGATCACATCATGCCGGGACCCTGACCAAGCAGGAACTTCAGCGCTTCGATGCAAGCAGCACTTTGAGGAACAAGATTCATAAATGCACGTCTGGCTTGATTTGGCTTCATCTGTTGCAGGAGGGGCTCCAATTCACGAACCTCGCGCTGCAATTGTTCCATATGAAGCTCAATTTCAGTCAAGCGCTGGGTGACCTGCTCTTCATCGGTGACCCGATCCCATGCACTTAATTTGTCTTTGATTTCCTCTAAGGTGTACTTATCCTGCTTTAACTTTGTAATACGTTCCAGACGAGCCAACGTTTCAAAACTATATAGACGATAGTTTTTAAGAGAGCGACTCTCAGGCTCGATCAGACCAAGCTTGGTGTAGTAATCCACCGTGCGTTCGCTGATCCCTGCGATTCTGGAAAGCTCTCCAATTCGGTATAATTTCATATCCCCAACGTATTCACCCCCGTTTTTGTTCATATAAACGAGGATTCAACACTGCTGAATCCTATTGCCTATATTACAGGAACTTAAACCATACAGTCAAACGTAATGCTTAAGCGAATATACCCTATAATAGCAGGGGATAAACGCTCTTTCTCTCTATAAACAGTAAATATAGAACTATTGATATAACAATATATTGAAGTATTTGTATATATGATACTCGTTCAGGCTTAAAGATACCTGAAATTCATATGAACTCATGCTGAAACCAGTGAAAAAACACGCTTTTTGAAGCATAACGAAACTATTTTCATGATTTTGAAAATAAATGCTTGTCATTCGCGTTTTAATCTGATTATAATGACATTAAGGATTTCACGATATGTGAAGTAATATAACATGGGGAGTGGGTCAAATGAGAAAAAAATGGGCCGTTATGGGGTTAGCGGCATCCGCACTTCTAACTTTTCCGTTCAGCGCTTTTGCTGCGGATGAGGTTACTGCGACAACAGTACAAACGAATCTGGATACGTTCTTTGTTTTCCTGGCATTCGCGCTCGTACTGTTCATGCAAGCAGGCTTCGCCTTTTTGGAAGCAGGCTCTGTACGGATGAAAAATGCCGGGCACGTTGCCGGTAAAACAGTTTTGACTCTTGGCATCGCACTGGTAGCCTTCTGGGCTTTCGGTTTTGGACTTGGCTTTGGAGATGGTAATGGATTTTTTGGCTATCAGGGCTTTTTCCTAAGTGGCGAGGAAATGAAGCCACTGTTTGGCGCACTTGCTGGTCTTGATATTCCAATCTCCATGATGTTCCTGTTCCACCTTGCGTTTGCAGCGGTATCGCTGTCGATCGCATTTGGCGGATTCGCTGAGCGTGCAAAGCTTAGCGTGTATATTATCTTCGGTGTTTTATTCATGATCATTATCTATCCAATCATCGCTCACTGGGTATGGGGCGGCGGCTGGTTGGCAGCAATCGGTATGCAGGACTATGCAGGCTCCACCGTTGTCCATTTGACAGGTGCAACAGCAGGTCTGGCAGCAACGCTGATGCTGAAACCACGTCTTGGTAAATATAATAAGGATGGCAAGCCTAACATTATTCCAGGTCATAACCAGGTATTCTCCGTTATCGGTGTATTCATTCTCTGGTTCGGCTGGATGGGCTTCAACCCTGGTAGTGCACTCACGCCAAGCGGCGGCTTCTTCACTTATGTAGCACTGACGACGAACCTGGCAGCTGCTGCGGGTGGTGTTGCTGCACTGTTGATCTCGTGGGTTGTACTGGGTAAAGCTGATATTCCTAGCATGCTAAACGGCGTACTGGCTGCGCTCGTAGCCATCACAGGTTCCTGTGCATTCGTAGATGTATGGGCAGCGGTTGTGATCGGTCTGGTAGCTGGTGTTGTTACATTCTTTACTGCACAATGGTTCGAAAAAGCAGGCATTGACGATCCGATCTACGCATTCTCTGTACACGGTATCGCTGGTATGTGGGGTGCAATCTCTACTGGTCTGTTCGCTACACCGGAGCTTGCTAAGCAGGTTAACGTAGGTGGAGCAGGTCTGTTCTATGGCGGTGGCTTCCACCAGCTTGGCGTACAGTTGCTCGGTATGATCGGTACTTTCATTTTCGTACTGGTGCTTTCCTTCATTATTCTTGGTATCATGAAAGCACTGGGTGGCATTCGTGTAACAGAAGAAGAGGAAATGATGGGTCTGGATATTAGTGAGCATGGTTCCTACGGTTATCCTGAGCAAATGAAAGCAGTAGGTGAAGTAGATCGTACAAGAGCGAATAGCTAATACTTCTAAACACACCTATTAACATTACAAGTGCTGGGGGATGAAGCCGATGAAGAAGACTTCTCTCAATCTTCCCTTGCTGGAGCTGACCGATGCCGTTTGTCCGGAATCACTCAAAACCAAACGTATCATGATCCAAAAGCAGCTGTATGCTGCTCTGAGCGAGAGCGATATTCGCGAATGGGTAGCGACAGTGAACGATATGCATGACAGGATTATGCGGCAGGCAGTAACAATATGTGAGCAACAATTAGTTGAGGCGGGCTACGGTCCGCCTCCTGTTGCATATTCTTTTATTGTTTTTGGCAGCGCAGGAAGATGTGAGCAGACGCTTTGGAGTGATCAGGATAATGGCTTGATCATAAGCGATGAACAGCACGAGCAGAAGGAACGGTATTTTGAAGCGTTTGGCAGCCGTCTGGCGGACATTTTGGAGCAGGTCGGGTATGAGAAGTGCCAGGGCAAGGTGATGTGCTCAGAGCCGATGTGGCGCAAGACACTGGGAGCATGGCAGCAGCAGTTGGATAGCTGGCGTGAGGAATTGAGCTGGGAGCCGGTGCGTAACTGGATTATTGCTTCGGATATGCGCCATATGGCAGGCGATCAGGCGCTTGCCCAGCGCTGGCAGGCTCATTTTTATGCGGGTCTAAAGGAAACGCCTGCGATGTCGGCGGCGATTTTGCGTAATACAGTTCGTCATAAGGCGACGCTTAATGTACTGGGGCAAATTGTACCTGAGCGTTTTGGTGAACATGCAGGTGATTTTGATGTAAAATATGGAATATATATTCCGCTTGTGAATGCATCGCGTTTTTTAGCAGTGCAAAATGGCATTTATGAGTCATCTACATTGAAGCGACTCGATCGGCTGATTCAGCTGGAGGCGGCATCGCTTGCTCTGCTGGAAATGATGCAGGAGGCGTTTTTAACGGCGCTGCGTATGCGTAATTCAACGCCGGTGAAGGAAGAGGATGGATTGTATATCAGTACGGGCTTTATGCTACAAAAGGACTGGCGACAAAAGCCATTTTTCCATGAACTTAGAGAAAGTCTGGGCATTGTCAAAAAAGCACATCGTGAGCTGCAAAGACAATTGCGCTTTCTGGAAAGGAGACGCTTATGAAAGAACCTACAAAAGCTGGAAGCGGATTTTGGCGAAGCTTACGTAGTGGAGGTGTTCCCTCCGCGATTGCTTCGGTATTTGGTGCACCATCTGCACAGCAGATGGCTTTTATACGTTCACTATCACGTGAGCAGCGTCGTCCAGAGGTGCTGCATTATCCGATGAGCAGGCTGGAAACCGTCGTTTTCGATTTGGAGACGACGGGCTTTCATCCTCAGCATGGAGATGAAATTTTGTCTTTTGGAGCGGTGAAGCTGCTGGGTAATGAGGTACAGGATGAGTTCTATACACTTGTAAATTCAAAGGTGAGCGTGCCAGATAATATTTCTGCGCTTACAGGTATTACCCAGGAAATGATCGATGGAGCGCCATCGTTAATTGATGGACTACATGATTTTATGGCATTTGCTGGGCGCTCCGTGCTGATTGCACATGGTACTGGGCATGACAAAGCATTTCTGAATGCCGCATTATGGAAAACATCTAAAATTCAATTGACTCACCGCATACTGGATACGATGATGATCGCCAGATGGCTGAAGCCTTCACTTGGTAGTTACGGATTAGATGAGGTGCTGGAGGAGGCTAATATTCCTGTGACGGTCAGACATCACGCGCTGGAGGATGCCAAAATGACAGCTCAGCTATGGCAGGAATATCTTCGTCTCATGCGTCACAAGCAAGTGGATACGCTGGAGGATTTGTATGCGCATTTAAGTAATTTTTAGTGGCTGGGTGCAAAACCGGATAGCAGTTGGAGAGGTACACTACTTAGGGAAGGAATAAGGGGACGTCCTTGGGTTGAGAACAGGAATCTACGAAGCAGGTGGAAATGTAGATTCCTGTTCTCAAAAGCTGTAAGATATTTTGCTGTGCAAAAATCACTTTCCATTGAACCTCGTGTTAGGAGATCGCTAACACGACAAGGCGTCCATTCCCCTTATTTCCTTCCCTGCGTTCTGTGCATCTCGCAACTGCTCGGATTTATGCACACATTTGGGAGAGCGGCAGTATTTTAGCTTTCAGAAGTGTTTAGCTCTCAGCAGTATTTTTGCTTTTATTAAGTAATGATTTTTGACTTTTTGTTTGGAATGATCATTTTAAAGGGATGTAGATATAGGAAGAAATGAAGTACATAGGAGGTTGATGGTTGATATGTAGCGTGATGGGTGGGAGTATTCTAGCTTGATATTGTAGTTTTGGGGTAATATTTTATAGACACTTGAATAGATCAGGTAGATAAAGCTGTTGGTTAGACAGCTTTATTTTTGTAGGAGTTGTATAGGTGTCAGATCGTATTGTAAGGATGAATGAGTGGGGTTGGTTGCTATTCGTTCGGGAGAATGTTGGATGATATTGTAGGCGCGGATAGGCTCGGAATGATGATCTGAAGGATGAGTTGGTGCATATGGGGTTTGATTAGATGATGAAGGCTTAGGATAGGTCTGTGGATGGTCTTGTTCTGGCTCGCTGCTTGCTATAGAGAGGGTTCCGATTAAGTAGACGGAGATCATACTGGCAAAGTCGGGTAGTCGCTCTAGATCCTCCTGTGATGGCAACGGCGCGGTGTGAGGATGAGAGTGGAACAGACCGACGAGGTTGGGCTCGTTATAGCAGCAGTGAATCCATTCGGCTGGGTCGAGTTGAAAATGATGTGCAGGGTTAAGGGAAACGTTATGCAGTCTTCGGTAGGAATGGAGCTGGGTGCCTGTAGTCGTTTTTGTACCGAGCAATATTCCGCACACCTCATGCGCCGGAGCTGACCGCATATGGTCGATTAGCTCGTGCCAAACGGATTGGGCGATGTGAACGGTTGCTCGGTCTATCTGGTTTGAATGGTGTGGATGTTGCTTCAAGTGTACGACCTTCTTTCTGTGTATATGGGATAGGCTAAGAGACTTTTCATTGATTGTTTGGCATAGATTCTCCAGCACCTGGAGAATTTTTTTAATGAAAGGCATTATAGATGTAAAAAGATATACTGAAGTATGATAAGCACGTATCTAAGTTAAAGTACATTGACAGCCGTACAAAAAATTAAGGGTACCCCTATACAATAGGATCATGTAAAAGACTTTCCGTCAGAAGAGGGAAGTCTTTTTTGCGTGTATTTGATCATGCGTTATCACCAGATTGGTCTTGTAGTATAGCGAGTAATCGTTAGAACTATATACATCGTATCGTACATGCAAATGTGCGTTCAATACTCAATCCAATCCAGAGGATCACAATTATAATACATAGTAGTTCAGATTACAGATCATCCAATGCAAAGGGGAGAAACACGTTATGACCTTATTAGATATTTGTAAATTAAAAACAGCCACGTATCTACAAGAACGAGTTATCACTGAACCTTTATCTACAACCAATGAAGCATTGGAGCAATGGACAGAATATATTCAATTGCCTGTACAGTATAGATATGCTTTTTTGGAAAGTTACAGTAAGTCTGAACAAGAATTCAACTCGCTAACCGATCATCTTGCTCCCGATATAGAGCTGACCGATCAACAACAATGGATTGATGATCTACAGCAATTGATGTGTAATTTTGATGCTAACGAAAGTGTGTTATATGCGGTAAAAGGACATATTCCTACAGACCATCCTTATTTATGTTTTACATATCCTTTTTTACACTGGATGCAGCAGATCATTGATGCCGATCTTCCTCAGACTGCTAAAGTGGATCAACAGGCAGTGGTATCTTCAATTTTGGAAGCTACGTTACAAACGGTACTGAAATTATCTGTAAAAGTCTTAACCATAGAGATTAACAAGCTTAGTACGCATTCTCTATTAACAGGAAATACGCCTGAAGCAAGATATCAGAATTTTTGTAGTAAGTTGCAGCAACGGCAGTACTTTACACAGTTAGTTTATGAGTATCCAACGATGTTTCGCATGATTATTGAAGAAAGTATACAGCAGAAAAACTTTTTACTTGAAGCCGTAGACCATCTGATTTCAGATTTTAATCAAATTCAAGAACGATTTGGAGTATTAGGAGCTTTGACTACGATAGAAATGAATAAGGGAGACAGTCATTGTGGTAAGAAAACTGTGCTGATCTGCGGATTTGAACACGGCAAGGTGGTATATAAACCGAAGCCTTTGCAAGTGAATATTCATGTGAATCAGATTATCGAATATATGAATAATCAAGGATTAGAATATGCAATTCAGCCGTTGCCTGTAATTGCTTATGAAGATTATGGATGGCAAGCCTATATCGAACAAGTTAGTAGTACGTCAGAAGCAGAGATTGAACAATTGTATTACAAAGTAGGCGTCTATATCTGCTTATTGCATGTATTGATGGGAAGCGATATGCATGCTGAAAATGTAATTATGTCAGGCAATAATCCATATTTTGTCGATTTGGAATCTTCATTTCAAGGCTATGATAGCCAGGACTTACAGGAGGAAACTGCTTATAAAAAAGTGCTGTATACCATTAAAGATTCAGTGATTCGTACCTGTCTGCTGCCTGCCAAATTGGATAAACAGTCGAATCTAGATGTCAGTGGTCTGACTGGAGCAGGAGACAAAACGATCGCTAAAGGGAAATTTGCTTTTGAACATAATTACACAGATCAGATCAAGCTAGTTCGTACCAGTTACACAACTACCTACAAAAAGAATATTCCTCTGCTCAATGGGATCAGAGTCAATCCAAGACAATATGTCGCTTCAATCGTGAAAGGATTTGAGAAGGCATATCAGATTATTACTGAGCACAAGTCGGATTTTATCGGACAACATGGATGGATTCGGAGTTTTGCCAAAGATAAAGTGCGTACGATTGTCCGTAATACGAGCGATTATAGCACCTTATTAAATGCTTCGACCAATCCTAATTATTTGATCGATGCGTTATATCGTAATCGTTTATTTGACCGGATGTGGGCGATTTCCAGTCGTAATCATCGTCTGTTACCTATTATTCCAGCCGAAATTTATGATTTGTTGCATATGGATATTCCGTATTTTTATTCGTATGTCAATCATACATCGATCTATGATAGCCGCGATAACGAATACGAGTTTTTTCATCAAGAAACGTTATTGGATCGAGTCATACAACGTATAGAAGCGATGGATGAGCAGCATAACGATTTATCATTTCAAGTACAGATGATTCAGACGGCATTAGCCACACCGATCAAAAAGTGGGATCTCAAACAGTATAAAAAGGATTATCGTTCGTATGATCATTTAGAGCAGAAGCCAGCCTCTTATTTTATTGAAGAAGCTATCCGAATTGCTGATCAATTGATCACGCTCAGTACGACGACTACAGATTTTGCTGATATTAGCTGGGCCAATATATCGATTGGCAATGATGAGCAGTGGATTATGAATCCGTTAGATAACTCATTGTATGAAGGATTACTTGGCAATGCACTATTTTTCGCTACGATATATCAGATGACTGAACAAGCTCGTTATCTGGACGTAGTTGAAAAGATTCTTGTCGCTGTCGATCTGGACAAGATGCTATATAACAAACCGCAATCGTTATCTGCTTTTACAGGAGAAGCTAGCTATGCCTATAGCTATTACTATTTAGGTCTATTGCTACAGCGACAAGACCTCAAAGAGCAAGGCATACAGCATATTTTACATTGCGGCAAACAAATAGCTGAGGATGATCAATATGATCTGATGGCAGGTTGTGCCGGAACACTGCTTGTAGCGCTGCAAATCTATCAAGATTGTGTTCAAGATGAAGTGTTATCGATAGCGATTCAATGCGGAGAGCATCTGATCAAGCATGCTATTCCAATAAATGATCATAGTATAGGCTGGCAAAATGCAATTGGCAACGGCAGTGTACTTACAGGTATGTCACATGGCAATGCAGGTATAGCATGGGCATTGGCGGAGCTGTATGAAGAGACTCGTATGGAAACATTTCGACATTATGCGATTCAAGCTCTTGCCTATGAACGGGAAATGTATTCACCTGAGGAAAATAACTGGTTTGACCTACGTAATCGGCAGAATCGTATTCAAAAAAACTTTCCAGAACCTGTGAATTGGTGTCATGGAGCACCAGGCATCGGTATGTCCAGAATCAAAGTAATCAATATTATGGATGACCAGCAGACACGTATTGAGATTGAGCGAGCCATTGAAAAAACACTAGAGGAAGGTTTAGGAGGTAGTGATTGCCTGTGTCATGGGTCAATGGGGAATATAGACCTACTATTATTATCCGCTCAACATCTAGGGCAAACGGAACACTTCGATATCGCACAACGCATTGTCGGGGATCTGGTTCAGAACGCTCAAGCGGATCAATGGTATAGCGGTATCCCGCAGACAGCTCAAGTACCGACGTTGATGATCGGCTTAGCAGGGATTGGTTATCAATTATTACGAACGGTTGATCCTTATCGTGTTCCATCCATACTCACGCTACAATTACCTCATTTATTATAACTATCCCTATATACAGGCACTTATTTCAAATGTAAAGGAGAATAGACTATGACAAACGATGCTGTACTGATCGCCAAAAATATTGTCAAATCTTATGATCATGTCAAAGCGCTAAATGAGATATCACTTGATGTTCAAAAAGGAGAATTTGTAGGTATTATGGGTTCCTCTGGCTCAGGGAAAACAACCTTATTAAATGTATTATCTACAATTGATCATATTTCAGCTGGCGAAATCTTTATCAATGGAATCGAGATCAGCCGATTAAATGATAATCAAACCAGTGATTTTCGCAAAGACTACCTGGGATTTATTTTTCAGGAATATCTGTTATTAGATAGCTTAACGATTCAAGAAAATATAGCTGTACCCTTAACATTACTCAAAAAAAAGCCGACTGAAATTGAAGCTTCTATTAGAGCATTAGCCAAGCGTTTTGGTATCGAAAATCAGTTGCACAAGTATCCAAATGAATTATCCGGTGGACAACGTCAACGAGCCGCCGCCGCCAGAGCAATGATCAAAAATCCAAGCATTTTATTTGCAGACGAGCCAACAGGTGCGCTTGACTCTAATTCTGCTCAGGAACTGTTAGAGAAGCTGAAAGAAATTAATGAAGAGTTACACACTACGATTCTGATGGTCACTCATGATGCCTATTCAGCAAGCTATGCAAACCGAATTATTATTTTAAAAGATGGTCAAACGATCAAGCAATTACACAAAGCTCAAAAAAGCCGCCAAACGTTTTTTGAAGAGATATTAGAAGAAATTGCGGTTCTTTCCAATCGAACGCTTGCAACCAGTATGTAAGCATAGAATAAAGAACCATTAAAGGAGGTCTATATGTGAGTTTGTTCCGTATTGTACAAAAGAATTTGAAAAAAAATCTATCTTTTTATTCTTTATACCTGGGTTCAGTTGCTTTTGTACTGATGATTTTCTATTTTTCTATTTCTTTTGGCAGCAATGATCTGATCGTGTCGCGCTTGATGGGGGATAATAAGCTACAAGCGATGATTAAAGTCGTATTACCTCTACTGATGGCTTTTGTATTGTTTTATATGTCCTACTCAAACACGTTTTTTATGAAGCGAAGAATGAAAGAATTAAGTATTTATGCATTGCTCGGTTTTAATAAACATAAAGTGATTTTGATTTTAGGCCTAGAAAATATTTTCATTTGTTTGCTGGCACTTGGTATTGGCATTATTGTCGGTGGTATTGTGTATATCGTATTGATTCAGATCGTGGTAGAGTGGCTTGGTGTTTCTCTGGAACCGTCCAGTATTGTATGGTTCAACAGTGATGCAGCACTGATTACCGTTTCTTTTGTTGTGCTGGCATTAATCGTTTTATTATTTTCCAATTATCGATTTATTCGTAAGCATACATTACTTGATCTGGTCAAAGTCGAGGGCACACGTGAGAAACCGATTCAACTTAAATTATGGAAAGCGATTGTTGGGTTTGTGTCTCTGGTCGCTGGTTATATGCTGGCACTCGATATTAAAAGAGGAGCCGATTCTTTATGGGTGACGGTTGGATTCGCTCCTCTATCCATGCTCACATTTATCCTGATTGTTGTTGGAACGATTCTGTCGATTCATTCCTTTTTACCGTATGCTTTGAACAAAATAAAAGCCGCTAAACATTCCTTTTATCGGAATACGATGATTATCACTATTCCTCAATTTGTACAACGGATTACTAGCAATGCTAGAACACTAATTGTATCTACGTTGATCTCTGCGACAGCATTAGGATTATTAGGTGCTGGAGTGATTACATTTTATTATCCGGTCAAAGCAATCGAACGTACTAATCCGGCTGCGTTTGAATTTCCGGTACAAGACGAAGGATTAACTCAGAAAGCTTTAAATATTGTGAAGCAGAATGTTGGTGCAGATGGTATACAATCCAAGCAGACGACTATACTGGAAGTAGAATCATCTTCAAAAAATCTACCGTTTGAGTATAGTGCTAAAGAAAAAGCTGGTTTTGATCTGATCTCAGCATCTGATTATCAAAGCTCATTAGCCTTGCAAGGCGATGCTCAGAATAGGAATGATCTAACAGGTAATCAAGCGATTTTTATCAAATACAATCAAAATAATGTAGATGAACGTGGCAAAGTCTATACATTAAAGCTTCCACAAAGCCAATCAATAGATATAGACGTTGCGAATACAACACTTGAAAATACAATCTCTTTTGCCAATAGTGTAGGTACATTAGTCGTACCGGATGCTCTATATCAGCAGATTCAAGCAACAGGAGTACCTTCGCGTCAGATTATGAGCATTTATGGTGAGGGATTGCGTAATAATTCGGTGGTTCATGCGCAGCTAAGCCCGCTTTTTACAGACAATGTTTATTTTCAAAGTGCGATTGGAAAACGAACGACCTTTTTACAAGCGAATAGTTCATCTCTATTGATTAGTATTTTTGCAAGTACGATCTTTTTAATTTCGACAGGGAGTATTTTGTACTTTACTAATATTTCGAATACGTATTCCAAAATTAATGATTTTAGAATTTTAGAAAAGCTAGGATATCGTAAATCAAAAATCAAAAAAATCGTCAACTATCAAATTTTTATTACGCTGATTATTCCCTATATTTTGGGTAGTCTGCACAGCATTTTTGCATTAGAATGCTTCAAAACATTAATGCCTAACTTAATTGGAGATTCCAGTGCATTCTGGTTACCGGAGATTGTAGCGATTGGTATATTTACAGTGATCTATGGAGTGTATTATCTGATCACTCAGTATTCATCGTATAAGGTTATTTGGGGTCGTAAAGTTAAGGTGGCGACTACAATGCAACCTCCGGATTCCAAACGGTACGTCTCTTCTTTCGCAAAACGTCGTGCACGTAGTTATAAATAATATAGTGTTGACACCGTTAATTGCATTACGCAATCACTATAGAAAAGAAATACACCGACCAGGTGTGTTTCTTTTTTATTTGGATACATGCTCTCGGTCTGATTGATTATTTTCGCATAAAACAATAAAATTGCGCTTTTTACTCACTCCAAAATATGTAATTATTGCTATTTTTAGTGTGTAGTTATTGATGGCTACAAATGATGCAGGGAGGAGGCGTGCTATATGAAAGAATTATGTGTAGATTTGTCGGCGGTGGAAGATATTACAGAAGCTGAGTTACAAGCAGCGGTAGCTCCAGGCGATGGATGGATTACAACTTTGACAGACGATTGCCCGAACTCCATTATTGTGTGCTGCTAATTTGATGTTGTCAGGCGAGGAAAGTGAAGGAACATAACAGTTTACTGCATACTTACACACTTAAAATCATTATGGATCAAAGTAATTCACCAATACAATCTAAAGGAGTGTTCGAATATGAAAGAACTATGTGTAGATTTGTCGGCTGTTGAGGATATTACAGAAGCAGAATTACAAGCAGCAGTAGCTCCAGGTGATGGATGGATTACAACTTTGACAGATGATTGTCCTAACTCTATTATTGTGTGCTGTTAAATGATCGCATAATAATATGGAATATAGGGCCGATATCTAAGGATGTCGGCTTTACTTTTTTTTACAGAAAAATGATATATTATACAGGAGGACTGTAAGCATTGATGACGTAGCACAGAAAGGTATTCTATATGCATGATAAATACATAAAGCAACAGGTATTCATCCTTTGTAACCAGACGTTAGTGATTAGCTTTTTATATTATCAATATATTCAGCATTTGAATAGTGATCTCTCCGATATCATGTCGCTGGTTGTTATATCGATGGCTATTTATGTATTGTCTTATATTAAAATGACGAATTTGAATGGTAGTATGATTTTAAATCAATTTGCTAATTTATTGTTATTATATTCCTGGCAAATTCTTTTGATGTTTGGAAAAGAGCCTTTTTTTTATACTATCGTGATTTTTTTAAATGTGCTGGTGTCGTATACATTGTTGCGTTTCTTATTACGTTTTATTTTTCAAGATTCTGCTTATATCCACAAAAAGCAAGTGGATTGGATATTAAAAGTGCTTTCCTTATTAACATTAATCTCGATTTATAGTAAGCACTTGTATTCGATTATGTTTTTCTGGCAATGGGTCATTAGTGGAATTTTAATTATTATTACCGTGTTTAAAAACAAAAAGCGAATTCAATTTTTTCTTAATAAACAATCGAAAAGTCTAACGTATGCGCTGATGATTACGGCGATTCCTTTTGGAGCTTATATTTTATTTGTAGATAAAGGGAAAAATGTGTTTACCAATATGGTGTTCTATTTTATTTTTATTTTCCCGCTATATGCGGTCTACAGTATTGTGCAAAATAATGTAAAAAAATCTATACAGCTTACCCAGCTCAGTACATTGAACAAATGGATATTAATGCTCGTATCCGTTGCAGGTGTGGGTATACTTGGGCAAATATTCAACGTCGCTCCGTTGTTTTATATGATTGTTTTTCATTCGATTGTCTGGTTATTGATCTTTTATTATCTTTTATTGTACAAGCAGATCAAGCAGTCTTCTGAAATGGAGCAAGCTACACAGCAGAAGCAATACGATTCATATGTGAGTAGAGTGACACAGATTGCGAAAGAAGAACAGATTAAAAAAGAATTTTCCGATTACTTGCACGATGAGATATTACAAGATTTATTAGCTGTCAAAAATATGATGAACAAATCCAACAAAGCAGAAGTGCAGCAGATGATTACTGAAACATTAACTCGATTGAACACGTCGATTCGCAATCAGATGCAGGAATATCATCCTACTTTATTAAGCTCATTAACACTCAAGCAAAATTACGAGAACCTGTTGCAAATCATCAAAAAAAACTATGCCAATAAACAAATAACGGTTTCATTCACTTGTAAAGAGGATCTATTTTTAGTCGAGCCGTATCATTTTATTATGTATCGTCTGATCAAAGAACTTACAACCAATGCTTTCAAGCATTCACAGGGAAGTCAGATATGGATCAAATTAACCCAGCATATGGAGCGGATTCAGTTAACTGTTGAAGATGATGGAATAGGTCTCGATCCTACTGAATATAAGCATAAGCAGGGGCATCGCGGACTCTATTCGATTCAAGAACAGATTGCATTATTAGAAGGAACGATGAGCTTTAGTATACGCAAGCCGCATGGATTGAGTATTCAAATCGTACTCCCAATGAAAGGAGAACAATCGTATGAATATTTTATTAATCGATGATCATGTATTATTTGCTAAAAGCTTGGAGATTGCTTTTGAAGATTATACTGAAGTGAGTAGCTTTCGATCTGTGCAGGAAGTGGAAGAAGTCATAAAAAGGATAGAGGAAAAGCGACCGGATATTTTATTAGTCGATATTAATTTGAGTAATATTAGTGAAGAAGATGGCTTAATTGTAGCTCAAACGATATCTAATACTTATCCTGATTTAAATATTGTGATATTGACAGGATTCGATCTTCCAGTCTATCGTTATGAAGCCAAAAAAGTAGGGGCACGCGGATTTATCAACAAAAATGTATCTCCAGATCAGTTGTTACATATCCTGCTTCAGATTCATGCAGGTTGTACGTATTTTCCAGATGAAGAAGAAGAGATTGAACAGCTTACCGAGCAGGAGACTAAAATTTTGCAGATGTTAAGTGATGGGTATAAACGAGAGGATGTAGCCGATCATCTGTTTATTAGTAAACGAACGGTGTCTAACCATATTCAACATATTTTCGATAAATTGCATGTTAATTCCGCATTAGAAGCGGTAACCAAAGGTCTCAAATTAGGTTATATCAAAGCATATAAACCATGATGGTTATGCACAATCCGAAAATCTCGTATGTGATCAAAAAGGAGATACAGATGATTAGCAGCAGGTCAGTTGCCGTCACCGTATACATGTAGATTGCACTTTTTTGAGTATTTCACTTGTGCTTGAGGTAAGGATCAGCATGTTTCTTTTCGACACTTTCAAGTTAAATTTTCTTCCCACATTTACGCTGATCAGCAAAGTCTGCTTTCATTCTCAGCTTAACGGCTTCCTGATTAAGTTTGTCGTTGTCATGATTGAAAATTCGCTCTTTTGAGCTATAAAAAAATCCCCTCTAGCTTCCAGTGTTGATCTCATGATATGATGAGGTCTTTTTTCACTGTCTGCTTTGAGGGGATTTTACTATATACCCTGATTAATGATTCACAATGCCCTGTGTACCCGAAGCGGTCGCCTGGTTATGCGCAGGTAGCTTCTGACCAAGTAGAGCATAGCGGATACTGTCTACCAGTGCCTCCCAGCTCGCTTCGATCACGTTAGCGGATACGCCGACAGTGCTCCAGGTGTCTTGCAGGTTTTGCGATTCAATCAATACGCGTACTTTGGATGCGGTTGCGTCTGTTTCATCCAGCACACGAACTTTATAGTCAGACAGATGCATTTCGCGCAGGCTTGGATAATGCTCGACCAATGCTTTACGTAGCGCATTATCCAGCGCATTGACCGGGCCGTTGCCTTCTGCGGCGGTGTAGATGCTTTGACCGCCAATGCGTAGCTTCACGAAGGCTTCGGATACAACAGCCGAGCCGGCGTTTTTCTCGACTAGCATTTTGAACGATTCGAAGACGAACAATTCGCTTAGCTCGCCATTGGCTTCACGCAGTAACAGCTCCAGCGATGCATCTGCGCCCTCGAATTGGTAGCCCTGATGCTCTAAATCTTTGATTTTGCCGATAATTTGCTTTGTTTCTTCGTTTTCTGGATTCAGCTCCAGATTCATTTCCTTTGCTTTGGACAGGATATTGCTCTGACCAGCCAGCTCGGAAACGAGGATACGCTGTTTATTACCGACGCGTTCTGGCTCGATATGCTCATACGTACGAGAATCACGCAAAATGGCAGAAACGTGAATACCGCCTTTATGTGCAAAAGCTGCATTACCTACATAAGGCTGGTTGATCGGCATATGCACATTAGCAATCTCACTCACGTAGCGAGCGGTGTTCGTAAGCTGTGCCAGCTGCTCGTCCGCAATACACGTATAGTCGAGCTTGAGCTGTAAATTCGGAATGATCGAGCACAGATTGGCATTACCACAGCGCTCACCATAGCCATTCATCGTTCCCTGTACCTGGCGTGCTCCAGCCTGTACAGCGCTCAGTGTATTGGCTACCGCCAGCTCGCAATCATTATGGGTATGAATACCGATCGATGCCCCCTCCAGCTCGATCATCAGCCTGGATACGATCTCATATACCTCATGCGGTAATGTACCGCCATTGGTATCGCACAGGGTAAGCCAGTCTGCTCCAGCATCCTTGGCTGCACGTAGTACGGAAACTGCATAGTCTGGATTATTTTTATAGCCGTCAAAAAAGTGCTCTGCATCGAAGATTAGTTCCATCTGGTGCTGCTTCAAATAAGCGATGGAGTCGGCGATCATCGCTAGATTTTCCTCTAGCGTCGTTTGCAATGCAGTATGCACATGGAAATCCCACGATTTGCCCACCAGTGTAGCTGCCTGTGCACCGGATTCAATGATCCGTTTCAGGTTGGCATCCTCCTGTGCGGTGCTGCCCTTACGGCGCGTACTACCAAAAGCCGTGATTTTGGCATTCAAATTCAGCTGCTGAACACGCTTGAAAAATTCGATATCTTTACCGTTACTACCCGGAATACCGCCTTCGATATAATGCACACCAAGCTCATCGAGCTTTCGCGCAATTTTCAATTTGTCGTCTGCGGATAGACTGATACCTTCCCCCTGTGTACCGTCTCTCAGCGTCGTATCGAAAATCGAGATGGATTTGGACATGATGTGGAATCCCCCTTTGATTGGACCAAGATTCATAAGCACTCATTTATCGTTGTGGATGACACATGAAACCTGAGTATAATTGGTTATTATAGCACTATCGGCTATGTCAGGTATACGGTAATTTTGCCGGAATATGAGGTAAAAATAATGGGTTTGTTTGTGCATCATGCACAAATGACACGCTTACTTATGCGGTTAATGTATACGCTAGCATAGGCTGTGTTGTATCGTTCTGTTACAATGGAAAAAGATAAATGTAAACTCTTGGAGGAATGTCATCATGCAGATAGGAATTAAACAAGTCGAGCAGCAGGGTAAAAGCTATACGATTCATTATACATTGGAGCAACCATTGCCATTTGATCTACACGATATTGTGATGGTACAGGCAGGAGATTATGTCGTTGGTAGTGTGCGTGCGCTGGATGCACAGCAGATTACGCTTCATATTAATGAAGAGCAATTGCAGTGGGGCGAGAAAACGATTATTCAGCTTGCATTTTCGCCAACCGTTTCGATTGAAGGTAGTGGGACGATTATCGAGAAGTTTGGTTATTTTCCAGACTTTGAGCAGGCGATTATTACCAATTACGATATTGGCAAGGATCAGGTGGAGCTGACCATAGAGCTGCCAGAGCCCAATGAAAAGCAATCGATAAAGCTGACCTTCCTCGAAGCATTTGATGTGGAATTTTCGCCACCCGATGCGCGTCTGAATGTGATCGCGGAAATGGATTTTCGATATGAGGTGACGGATCTGGTCGTGGATATTGAAGGGGCGCAGGGTCTGTCAGGTAGCTTCTTCTGTGGCAAGATTAAGGCAGAGCTGGTGGAAGGCTGAGTGGGTTGAGCACAGAGCATCGAGCTTAGAACTGGCTGTACAGCTGGTAGCTACATTCTTTGAGTCAGATTAAAGTGTAGAATTGGAATGGAGCTTGATCTGATAATGGAGAATTATCTATGTTATGACATTCTCTAAATGGATTCTGGCGCTATGAAATTCGTTAATGGATACGGGATATAAAGCTCAGTGCTATCATCAAGATATAATCCAGCTTCTACATTCATATGTATAGGTAAGATGTGAAAGGCAGGCGCGAATACGATCGTATAGCGTTTGCCTTTTTCTATAGGCTTTGGGATTGAAAGATGTGATTGCCTTGATAGCGATGCTTGCGGTATGAAGTGTAGATTGTCCGCTAGGCTGGCATGTTCCATGTTTAGCTATACCATCACTTCTAATATGCTTTCTGTTTGGGTTGTACTCGTTCAATAGCATCCGTATACTGTGTTGTAAAGGAGGGAAAGCTATGATTTATATTACCGGGGATGTTCATGGTATGCCATGGCTGTCTAAACGACTGAATACGCGTTCTTTTCCAGAGCAAAAGCAATTAACCAAGCAGGATATCGTTATTATTGCAGGTGATTTTGGATTGATATGGGATGGGCAAAAGGAGGATCGCTACTGGCTGAAATGGCTGGATGAGGTGAAGCCTTTTACAACGGTATTTATCGATGGTAATCATGAGAACTTCGATCTGCTGGAGCAATTTCCGGTAGAGCAGTGGAATGGTGGAGGGGTGCATCGGATCAATGATAGTGTGCTGCATCTGATGAGAGGACAAGTGTATACAATAGAAGATAAGCGCTTTTTTACCTTTGGCGGTGCGGCTTCACATGATCGTGAATATCGCAAAGAAGGCAAAAGCTGGTGGGCGCGTGAAATGCCGTCGGCAGAGGAATATGCCTGTGGATTACAGCAATTGGAGAAGCATGGTTGGGATATTGACGTGGTGATTACTCATACCTGCTCCACAGAAAGTCTGGACTGGATCAAGCAGCATTATGACACCGATGTAGAGCAGGATGAGATGCATGATTATTTTCAAACGATTCAGGATAAACTGAATTATCGTCAGTGGTGGTTTGGGCATTATCATCATGATGTAGAGCTGCCCAAGCGTCAGCGGTTGATCTATCACGATATCGTGCAGATTGAAATCGGATCGAGTGAGTGATCTACCTTATTGAAGTGCTCAGACGATTGAGGCGTGGCAAACAGATTGCAATTGGCATGTGGAAAATGGATATTTGTAGTTGGAACAGCTATTGAACAGCAGGATGCTACATAAATAGTGTGACATAGGAGGGTTCAGCATGGGGATGGAATATGGTGTACGTATAAAGAGTGGAGCTATAGCGCCTGACTCAAAGCTGGAGCAAGCGATCATGGACGGATTGTATTCTCGGCTTAACCTAGTTTTGGCTGATGATCCAGATTACTGGATAGAGTATGATCAGGGGAAGCTTGCCATTTTGCGGGATAATGAGAAATGGCCTGATATTCTAAATACTTATATTGACGAAGCTTCAGGGGGAGAGCTGGAAGGGATCATAAGCGGTGAGCGGTATTTGTATATTATCTCCTATGAAGATGCACGTACAGCTCTGGCTGAGCCATGGTTTACGGCGATTGATGAAGTCGTAAGTGAGCTAGTACTCGGATCGGTTCGCGAGGAATTGTAGGCTACGCTGGGATACGTCATTTGCAATTAGCATGTTATCGAATAGAGAAGCTGTAAACAGAGCAAGTGCATATCTACTATAGAGACAAGCAAAGCCAGCTAATGATGCTGGCTTTCTCTTATATTGTAGGAGAAACATAGGAAGGTTAGATCTACATTTTAAATTATACTTTTTTGACTATTGACCCGGAGTGAACTCCGGGGTGTAGTATCAGATAGAACCAGAACACAAGGGAGGGCTGCAATTGTGCAATGGAATGAAAGGTATGCTCTAAAGCAGACAGCTATGCTCAGCGGATTGAGCAAGGACACGATTCTATTTTATGAAAAGACAGGGTTAATTCCTGCCATTGCTCGAAATGAAATGGGCTATAGAGTGTATAGTCAGGAAGATATCGACACGCTTCAGCTTATTGCCTGTCTGAAAAAAACGGGGATGTCGTTAGAGGATATTAAAAGCTACCTCCAGCTCGAAGCATCTGAAGAACGATATCAAAGGCTTCAGGATCACAAAGAAAAGCTTGCACAGCAAATGCTGGAATTGCAGAACGTAATCGACATCAAGCTAAACAAAATCAAACGCAAAAACGAACAGGAGTTTAAACCAGATGGAATCTAAAAAAATTGCACTTGTTACAGGGGCGAATAAAGGGATTGGCAAAGCAATCGTGAAAGAGCTTGCCCATCGAGGTATAATTGTATTTCTAGGTAGTCGAAATGCTGAACGAGGCCTTATGACTTTAGCTGAGCTACAACATGAAGGTGAGGTTTATTTTGTACAGATTGATGTGACGGATCAACAATCTATTGAGCAGGCTTATGGAGCGATTGAGAAGCAGTATGGACATTTAGATATTTTGATTAACAATGCAGGTGTAGCGGCTTCAAGAAAAAAACCTGGTGAAGCGGATGCGGAAGAATTTAGAACCATCTATGAAACGAATGTATTCGGTGTCGTTTCCGTCACGAATCAGATGTTGCCATTACTCAAAAAGTCATCGTCTGCACGCATAGTCAATGTATCCAGCTTACGAGGCTCGCTTGGAGACCAAGGGGCATTTGTAGGTCAGCCTTCGATCTCGTACTCCTCTTCCAAAACGGCTCTTAATGCGCTGACCGTTCATTATGCGAGGGAATTAGCAAGCACACAAATCAAGGTGAATGCGGCGGCACCAGGGCATGTAGCGACAGATTTTAACGACTTTCATGGTACTCGTACGCCTGAGGAGGGGGCGGCAATTGCAGTGAAGCTGGCGACATTGGATGAGGATGGCCCTACGGGTGGTTTCTTTGACGATACCCGAGCGATTCCATGGTGAACAGGGTCGTATTCATTCTATACTGTATGGTAGTGCGTGATGGATAGGAGCCAAACAAACGGAGTAAAGCAACAGCGATGATGAAAAAGGAGGATTCACAGTGCAACAACAAAACATTGAAATCGAAGCGGTCAGCACGCCGCTCGGTTATGTATACGGACGCGATGCGATCTATGTAGACAGGCTGAACTATGAGCTACAGCGTCGCCGTGTGACGTTAATCGGTGAGTTTAATGGTACGCTCGCAAGTAAAAGCGAATCGGATGATTTTGTAAAGTACACATTGTGCTTCGAGGGAGTATATTATTTTAAGGCGATGGAGCTGGATTTGCACGGGGAGCATCTGCCAATAGGGCAGACAGATATCAAGTCAGACTGGCTGGAATATCGTCAGTCGCCATTGTTAGAACGAGCGAAGCAGAACGCAAAGCAAGAGCTAAAGGAGCTGCGTCATTTTATTCTGTTTACGTATGATGATGTGTTTGAGATTGCCTGTCAAAATTATACGCTAGAGCTGCATGTAGATGAGCAGAACGTTGAATAGTCATTGTCAGATGGCTATTCTTTTTTTATAATAAAACAGAACACATATTCGCTACATATCAGGTTCACGGTTCCTAAAATGGGTGCGATGAGAAAGTGGAATGGTGCAAGTCATCCAGTCTGCTTATTGAATTTTTACTTACTATACCGAGCACCTATGCTCATTTATAGATAGCAGTAACAGGTCTGCG
This sequence comes from Paenibacillus hunanensis, assembly GCF_014645615.1. Taxonomy (GTDB): domain Bacteria; phylum Bacillota; class Bacilli; order Paenibacillales; family Paenibacillaceae; genus Saccharibacillus; species Saccharibacillus hunanensis. The sequence goes on from NZ_BMMB01000007.1 coordinate 48,855, forward strand.
AGAAGTCGGAGATGACAGGGGGAGAGAGCAGATGAGGGAAGACACCAGCAGTCATTATCCCACCCGCGGACGGGTTATTTTGCATGTGGATATGAACGCCTTTTATTGTTCTGTGCATGCAGCGGAGCAGCCAGACAAATATGCAGGCAAGCCTACCGCAGTCGCAGGTAGTGTGGAGCTACGGAAGGGCATTGTCGTGACCGCCTCCTATGAAGCACGGCGCATGGGCGTGAAGACAGGAATGCTCGTAGGTCAGGCACTGCAAAAGTGTCCACGACTGACGTTAATTGCTCCTGATTTTCATTTGTATCGGAAATATTCGGCTGCATTTATGAATATAGCGTATAGCTATACACCGCTCCTACAGGCAACCTCGATCGATGAATGTTATCTCGATATTACGGGATCAAGCCAATTTGGCACGCCGCTGGAGATTGCAGCTGATCTGCAAAACCGTATTCGAGATGAGCTTCGTCTGCCCTGCTCTGTCGGTGTAGCACCTAATAAGCTGCTTGCCAAAATGGCGTCTGATATGAAAAAGCCGAATGGTATCTCGATTTTGCGTATCCGTGATGTACCGAAGCTGCTATGGGAGCAGCCCTGTGCAGAGCTATTCGGGATCGGGAATAAAACCGCTACCAAGCTGCGTGAGATGGGCATACGCACACTCGGTCAGCTCGCAGCAGCCGATGAAGCGCGTTTGAAAGCACGTTTTGGCGTGATGGGAAGCTGGCTCAAGCAGGCGGCTAATGGCATCGATCATTCCCTGGTAGAGCCGGACAACGAGCCGAATAAATCAATCGGGCATACGACTACATTACCTGCGGATATTCAGGAGCTTGAGGATATTCGGCGTGTGATGCTGAATCTGAGTGATCAGGTGTGTCGGCGTATGCGTCGGCAGAAGCTGATGGCGCATACGGTACAGATTACGATTCGGACGCCAGATATGAAGACGATCACGCGCTCGCGTGCGCTGAGCGTACCGACGGACACGGCAGAAGAGGTCTATCATGAAGCGTGTGAGCTATATGCCAGACACTGGCATGGCAAGGGAGCTGTACGTTTACTCGGTGTGACGCTTCAAAATCTACTGCCACGTAGTGAAGCGGCGATTCAGCTTGATCTGTTTGATTATGAGCGTCAGCCACAGAAGGAGCAGTTGAATGAGGTCATTGATCAACTGCGTGATAAGTTTGGCGAAAGTGCGGTATTGACCGCAGGTATGCTTGGCAATGATCCATCTGTGCTGATCCGTAATCATAAGCTGCGCGGAACATCACTGCAAAAGGATGGGCGTCGTTTTGACTTTGATGAGCCAGAGTGAGGCGATGCTCCTCAAGCTGGTTTTGTTCATTTTAGATCCTGCATATTAAAGCTTCTCTTTGACGTGCATATGCCGCGCTTATCCTATATCGTATCTGTTGCATTCGCAGCGAGTCAGGTCGATGCTGGAGCGTATTTCTAAACAGAGCAATCATAAGAGATACTTGCTATATCGCTGTTTATACAGGGTTTAATGGCGGATGTGAAAGGGTAAAAGGACGTAGTGAAGCTTCGATTCCATGATCATTGTGTGACAGAGGAAGTAGTGATGACGCACGCGTCAAGTGGATTTTATTTGAAATTATTGAGGCTTTGTATTATATTTTGAATATCTGTACAGACTGGTGTTCTAGAAATAGACAACTGGAAAGTAATGATAGGAGGATATACACATGAGCAAATATACTTGGGTTGATAAAGATACATGCATCGCTTGCGGTGCATGCGGCGCTACTGCACCTGACATCTACGACTACGATGATGAAGGCCTGGCAGAAGTGATCTTTGGCGGCGACAGTAACCGTGGTGTAACAGCGATTCCAGAAGACATGCATGAAGACATGCTGGACGCTTGCGACGGTTGCCCAACCGATTCCATTATCATTGCAGATGAGCCACACGCCGAGTAATTTCGGACGCGTTCATACGCATACGTAATGCCATAAGAGAGAAAGAGCACTGTTTTGGCTACATAGCCAGCGCGGTGCTTTTTTTCATTCCTGCGAATCGGGTAAATGGATGATGAGGATAAGCTATATGGTTCCTTACGCATAGCTGCTGTTTCATATTTCTGAAAATAAAGCACGCGCTAAAGCATATAATTTGATTCGACAGCCCTACGTCGGTTCTATCGAGAAATGACCGCTTTTGACCGATAAAAAGGGATATAGGCTTTTTTTGCCGTAAATTCGTGCAACGTGGCAAAAGAACCTGGCGTTACAGCCGAAACAACGTACATATAAAACGGCTGTGAAGCCCGGGAAAGGAGATCCGGAGCGGGAGTCCGGAGATACCATGAAAAACCTACTTTATTTGAAACGCTATGTGAAGATGCATCCCGACAATCGCATGGGCTGGTACTTGCTTGGGAAGGAGTACGAGTCTGACGGACAGATGGGCAAAGCCAACTATTGCTACAATCGCGCAGGCGATGTGTATGAAGCCTTTGAGCAGAGTCAGATTCCGGCAGAAGTGCTGAAGGATTATGAAGCGAAAGTGATGGAGATGGGTCATGCACGTGATCGCAAGCTACACAAGCGGCGCATGATCTGGCTGAGCATCGTATTTTTATTTTTAATCCTGATGCGCTCTCTTGATTTACCCGCAGCAGAGGATCAGATGGCTATGGAGAATCCTCCAGCAGAGACGACAAATGGGGTGAATAGCGGAACCAAGTCACAGCAGCCTGAGAGCGTGCCTGCCTACCATGCTCCGCTTAGCTTTACAGCGGCTTCAGGGGGCAGTGCAGCAGCAGGAAGTGGCTTAGCATTATTTATTGCTCAGCAGCTCCATGGAACAGAGCCAGATCGTGCGGCTATTCTCGGAATGGAGAAGTCTGGCAAATGGGAGCTATGGAAGCACGTGCTACCGGTTGCGTACACGATGCAGGCGAATGATACGCCTGCGCAGGTACAGGTACAATCGTATAATGCCGCTGCTTGTCGCTGTAAGCCAGGAGACGCTGGAGTCAGCGCTGCTGATGCCGCCGCGTGGATGCAGCAGCAGGAGCAGCTAGCTGTAATGCAGACGGCGCTCGCCAGCTTCAAATCCGCGCGAGGACAGCTACCACAGGGTCTGGGACAGCTGGATCAGTCTTTTCCAGCCAACTGGCTTTCTGGCACGACCACGCTAATGGATCAGTCGTTCCAGACATTGCAGCCGTATCCGCTTGATGCCGCTGGAGCGATGCCGGAGAATGGCTTTAGCGGTAACATGCAAAAATTATTTGCTAGCACACTGGGGAATCGACCTTATTTTAGCGAGCCGCTCGAAATTATCGTGGATAAGAAAAAGTATCGCCTCGGTCTGGTGAGCGGTACAAAGCTACTGCGCAATTATCCAGTTGGCTTAGGCGGAACAAAAACACCGGAAGGCGTATTCCATCTCTCAATCAAGGTCATGAATCCGAATGGCAGATCGAACGGTGAATTTGGTAGTCGTGGGATGCAGCTATCGGATACGAATTATGCGATCCACGGTACGAATGATCCGGATAGCATCGGTGCTGACGAATCGCTTGGCTGTGTGCGTATGAGTAAGGATGACGTGGAGGAGCTATTCGATATGGCTCCGCTAGGAACAAAGGTGACGATCGCCAGCGATGTACTGCCCGATGAGATCCAGATTCCGAAGCAGCGTTATGCCTCTAATAAAAAGCCACAGCAGGATCAAACCGATCCAAGCCGTATGTATCACTGGCTGAACTAAAGGATAGGAGCAGGCGGAACGTTTACACTACCTGTGACGTATAGCACTACTGCGCCAACGGCGGTCTTCTCAAAACGAGAAGATCGCTTTTCTTTTGGGGCAGAACAGGATAAACTAGAATAGAGAATAATCTTGCTTGGCGCCTTGAGGAACCTTGCAAAACGTTATGCATCATGGCTTTAGGCCTATGCCAGGAACGGAGTGAATGGAATTTGTTATACCGTAATATTTTCAAGCCTGTACTCTTTCGGATGGATCCGGAAAAGGCGCATCATCTGGTCATCGGAGGGTTAGGTGCGGGCGTGCGCATTCCCGGCACCCTCGCGGCAATGCAGTCCATGTATGGTATCACCAGTACACCGGACATGACGACAGAGCTATTCGGCATTACGTTTCCCGGTCCAGTAGGACTTGCTGCGGGTCTGGACAAAAATGCACAGGCGGTAGCTGGCCTATCCGCATCCGGATTTGGCTTTATGGAAGTCGGAACGGTTACGCCCAAGCCTCAGCCAGGGAACGAGCAGCCGCGTTTGTTTCGTTTACCGTCGGATCGAGCGCTTATTAACCGAATGGGCTTCAATAACGAAGGTGCCTGGGCAATGGCAGATCGATTGCGTCATCTGGTCGATCATCCGATTCCGATCGCGGTCAATATTGGTAAAAATAAAGTGACTCCTAACGAAGAAGCGGCTGAAGACTACAAAGCGTGCATTAGTGAGCTATATACCTATGCAGACTTTTTCGTCGTCAATATCAGTTCGCCAAATACACCTGATTTGCGTAACTTACAGCATGGTAATGAATTAAAGGAATTGCTCGCTGAGGTGATGCAGGAAATGAATGCACAGGCTCAAAACCACGGTACATCCAAATCGGTACTGGTCAAAATTGCACCAGATGTGAGCGACGCTGAGCTGGAGTATATGGTAGAGACGATTCGTCAAAGCGGTGCAGCAGGTATTATCGCGACGAATACGACCCTTTCCCGTGATGGACTTACGCATAATCATGCAGGAGAGACAGGTGGACTGAGCGGACGTCCGCTTACCGAACGTTCAACAGAGATTATCTCTCGTGTGTATCGCCAAACGGAAGGCAAGCTGCCGATCATTGGATGCGGGGGCATTTTTTCGAGCGAGGATGCCTATGACAAAATTAAGGCAGGCTCCAGCCTGGTGGAGATTTATACATCGTTTATCTATGAAGGCCCACAGATTACACGGCGGCTTCATAATGGGATTCGCGAGCTGATGCAGCGCGACGGATTCGCACATATTTCGGAAGCGGTTGGAATAGCGCACCGCTAACCTACCGCTTGTACATGTTAAAAGAAACAGGTCATACACTGAGGAGGCATGAAGATGGATGACAGAGACTGGGAATTATTCTTGCTTCCCTACGAACAAGCGGTTGAAGAATTGAAGGTAAAATTCAAAACGATGCGCGCCGAGTTGAAAAAGAGAGAAGAGTACGCGCCGATCGAATTTGTTACCGGACGTGTCAAAAAAATATCCAGCATTCTGGATAAAGCTAAACGTCTGGACGTTCCAAGGGATCAGCTTGACACAGGAATTGAGGATATCGCAGGCATCCGGATCATGTGCCAGTTTGTGGAGGATATTCGCTGGGTTGCACAGTACATTCGTGCCCGCAAGGATCTAACTGTTCTTTATGAAAAAGATTATGTGACAAACTTTAAGGAAAGCGGCTATCGCAGCTTCCATATGATTGCTGAATATCCAGTGCAGACCGCATTCGGTCAAAAGATCGTGCTCGCTGAGATTCAGATTCGCACCCTGGCGATGAATTTCTGGGCAACGATCGAGCACTCACTAAATTATAAATATCGTCAGAGCTTGCCTGCACCGATTCGAGATCGTCTGAAAACGGCAGCTGAGGCAGCGATGATTTTGGATAATGAAATGTCCAGCATACGTGAGGATATTCTGGATGCCCAGAAGAGCTTTGAGGATGAAGCGAATCTGGTGCAGCGTGTCTTAAAGGATATTCATCGACTCTACTTCCTGCATAAAGTGACCGAGGCATTGGAAAGTCAGCAAAAATTCAATGAGCTATGGGAAAAGCAAGACTTCATCGGCTTGCAGCAGCTAGGCGAATCCGTAAGAAAGATGCGCAAATCCGGCGCACGTATGGTGGAAGAGGAACAGGATGAGTCATGAGTTCCACCCGCTGTATGTCGCCTATCTCGTCTATTTCAACCGGGATCGTGATTATTTTGAATGTCACGAGGTACTGGAAGAGCTATGGCTGGAAAAGGACAGGGAACCGGTATACAAGGGATTGCTACAGGTCGCGGTCGGGCTATTCCATTTTCGAAATGGTACGATCAACTCCGCCTATAACAAGCGTATCGGTGCGATCAAAATGCTGAAGAGTAGCTTGCATAAGCTGACCTCCAGCTCGCACCATACACTTGGCATTGATATGTCGCGCTTAATCGCAGATGTGCGTAAGTATATTACACGTCTGGAGCGCTACGAGCAGAAGCCCTTTGATTTTTATCCCATTGAGATTAGTATCACGGACGCCTTACTTCGTAAAGAGGTAAAGGCAGCCAGCAAAAAGATCGCGCCTCATGTGCCGCTACGTACTGGCTATGAGCGTGGCCCCAAGTCAAAGGAGCTGCCAAACGATTAGCACGGTATAAGATTTGTTGGCAAAACGAATCGCTAGCTATAAAATGGAACAGTTACATTATGCACAAAAGCTTGCCGTCATCGGCAAGCTTTTTGATTTGAGCAGACCGATCATGTTCTGTTTGTGCTAAAATAGTTGCTGGCATACTCGGCATTTACGTATCGCTGATTCCGTTTATCATAGATCGTAATTGTTGATCGTGAACTTATGTGTCAACTTAGCTATAGTATAAATAAAACGATCTGATTTTAAATTTAAAGGAGCAATATGGAATATGGCGGTACAATTACCACCGCAATTTTTGCAGCGTATGGAGCAGTTATTAGGAGAAGAGTATGATGCCTTTCTCCAGAGCTATGAGCAATCACCGCGTGCAGGCTTGCGTGTGAATACATTGAAAATTAGTAATGAGCAATTTCAAAGCAAGTCTCCTTTCGAGCTGCGTCCGATTCCATGGTGTGAGACAGGCTATTACCTGAATGCAGAGGAGCGTCCAGGCAAGCATCCGTATTATTACAGTGGACTGTACTATATTCAGGAGCCAAGCGCAATGAGTCCAGTCGAAGCGCTACAGGTGGAGCCAGGCGATCGTGTGCTGGATCTGTGTGCCGCACCGGGTGGCAAGTCGACCCAGATTGCTGCTGCATTGCAGGGACAGGGCTTGCTAGTTACCAATGATCTGAGCGCAGACCGCATTCGAGCGCTGGGCAAAAATCTTGAGCTTAGCGGCGTGCGCAATGCGATTGTATTGAATGAGACACCGGATCGGATTGCAGATCGGTTTGAAGGCTTTTTTGATAAAATTCTAGTTGATGCACCTTGCTCGGGTGAAGGCATGTTCCGTAAGGATGAGGATGCGGCACGGCAATGGCTGAATCACTCGGTAGAGAGCTGCTCGATGATGCAACGAGATATTTTACGAACGGTCGCACGTATGCTTGCACCAGGAGGGCGAATTGTCTATTCCACCTGCACCTTTGCACCAGAGGAAAATGAGCGCAGCATCGCGGTTTTTCTCGATCAGCATCCTGAGTTTCAAGCAACTGTTCCAGCAGGTAGTGAGCATTTTCAACCCGGTCAGAGTAAATGGGCAGTGCAGGTAGAGCAGGAGCTTGCCGAAGGGCGTTCTGTGCTGAATAAGATGGCAGCTGGTGAGCAGCCTCCATCTGCTGAAGCGATAGCGCAAACGGATCGTACCGTCCGTCTATGGCCGCATCATATTGAGGGAGAAGGTCATTATCTGGCGGTGCTTGATCATACTGGAGAACGCAGTCGTGAGCGTTCGATTGCTATAACTTCGGCTGAGACTGTAGATGTAGAGGCTTCAGCCTACAATAAGGCAGGCGATGGGCAAGCTACTGAACGCATGCGTCGGGATAAATCAGGGCATGCAGGTAAGGAGCCAAAAGGTGCACAAGGCGGTTATACGAATGAGAACCATGATCGTCGCTCCGCTGCTAAAGGTAGTAAGCCGCATGGCAAACATGATAAAAAAGGACAATCTGCACGCACTGCGACAAAGCCAGTGAACGGGCTGGAGGAGGGACTCCTTGCTTGGACATCATTTCAGCAGCAGGAGCTGAATATGCAGCTCCAAGATGCAAGCTCTGCGGATCCACGCTATATGATCGTGTACGGTAGCAATCTGTATGTATCGCCGCTGGATGAACAGCGTTTGCATGGACTGAAGGTTATTCGACCAGGCTGGTATCTGGGAACCTTCAAAAATGGACGTTTTACCGCCAGTCATGCGCTGGCAACAGCACTCGTTCCGTCTGAAGCGAAGCGACGTCTGAATCTAGCGCTCGATTCAGCGGAATCCATTGCTTATTTAAAAGGACAAACGTTATCGATTGCTGCGGATCGCATTGAATGTGATCCAGATGTCACGGCAAAAGGCTATGTGCTTGTATGCATCGACGGCTATTCCGTAGGCTGGGGCAAATGGCAACAAGACGGCAACCTGAAAAATGAATACCCGGCAGGATGGAGATGGATGTAGATCATGGGAACAACAGCTAAAAAGCAACGAATTGATAAAATACTTGGCAATCTTGGCTATGGGACACGTAGCGAGCTCAAGCGTGCTGTGAAGCAGGGACGTATTCGAGTAGATGGACAAACGATTAAGGATAGCGGATTACAGGTCGATCCGTATCAGAGCGAGATTGAATTTGACGGACAGCGTGTAGAATACCGTGAATTCATTTATATTATGCTGAACAAGCCTCAGGGTGTAATCTCAGCAACGGAGGATCGTCGTGATCGCACAGTGATTGATCTGCTTGACGATGACTCTCGCATCTTCGAGCCATTTCCAGTGGGACGATTGGATAAGGATACTGAGGGACTGCTCTTGCTTACGAATGATGGTCAGCTCGCACATGAGCTGCTGTCGCCGCGCAAGCATGTACCGAAAACGTATATCGCCGATGTACTGGGCGATGTGAATGAGCAGGATGTACAGCGCTTCAAGGAAGGTGTCACATTGGATGATGGATATCGGACGATGCCTGCTGCACTGGAGATTACAGGCTCGTCTCAAACACCGGACGGTACCCTTTCGCAAATTCAGCTTACGATTTCAGAGGGCAAGTTCCATCAGGTAAAGCGTATGTTCGAAGCGGTGGGGAAAAAGGTCATCTATCTCAAACGCATTTCGATGGGTGCATTAGAGCTTGATCCGGGCTTACCGCTGGGACATTATCGCGAATTGACCGCAATTGAGCTGGAGCTGCTTGGTCGAAGTGAAGAGCCTACAGCCTGAAATCTGTTCAGATTACCAAAAAAGATAGACAAGCCTAACAAAGGATGGGGATGGAACGATGCACTATCAACTGATTGCACTGGATATGGACGGTACATTATTAACGGATGATCATGAAATTTTACCACGTACAGCGCAGGCACTACAGGAGCTGGCTGGACGAGGCGTAGAAATTGTATTTTGTACCGGACGCACGCCAACCAACTCGATTCCATACATGAAGCAGCTTGGCTTTCATGAGGATGGACATGTAATCGTGCATAATGGTGCGGCTACCGTTCATACGGGGACAGGCAAGATTGTGCATCAATTCCCACTCGATGTACCTGCATTAGAAAATTATATGAGCTATTGTCGCAGTCATGATCTGCATTTTGATGTGAATACGGCATATAGCATCTATGTCCAATCGCTTGAACAGATGCAGGTGGCGGCTCAGGAGATGTATGCTCAGTTTCAAGGCTTTGATATGAAGCCGATGCTGCTGCCGCATTGGAGTGAGCTGAGTGAGCCTGTGCTCAAGCTCAGTGTATTTGCAGAGCCAGAAAAGCTGGATCAGGCGTATACCGATTGGAATCTATGGGAACCAACCTTTAATATTCAGCGCAGCGGTGAATTTTTCATCGATCTGATGCATCCACAGGCATCCAAGGGCGCTGCTCTACAAGCCTTTGCTCAGCAAAAAGGGATTGCACCAGAGCATATTATGGCAATCGGTAATTATTACAATGATCTGTCGATGATTCGTTATGCAGGTCTGGGGATTGCTGTCGATAATTCACCTGTCGATGTGAAGGCAGCTGCTGACGAGGTGACACGGTCTAACAATGACGATGGTGTGTATCATATGCTGAAAAAATATTGTGATGTATCCGACCTTTAATGGCAGAGAATGCAACGACAAATGGCATATTTCATTGGAACCGCTCGATGTTTGAGCGGTTTTGTTGTGTTGGTTCATGCCAATCCGTGATACAATCGGGTAGTAGAAAGCTCAGACGTGTGTACCGATTACAGATGAATCGGACAATGAACTGGCAGGAAAGGAGGAATATTCTTGAGATTGCTGCAAGCCCTGTTTTTTCCTCCTGAACAACCGGGAGGCGTATCATCTATGATTCCATACCTGCAAGAGCGTTTTAGCTCGGCTCGCTGGGAAATGGAGTTATTTTCTTTGCCCAAACGCATTCGCAATAAAGGCAAGGACGATGTCGTATTTGAAACCTTTGACTGGACGATCTATGGTGAAAGCCCGATCGTACAGAAATACATTCAAACCTATCGTGATTATCGCTGGTGGGCGAAGCTGAGGCTGACTAAGCCGTATGACCTGATTCATTCCCACCATCCGCTGGTTGGATTGGTGATGCGAGAAGTATTTCCAGAGACACCGATCATTCAAACCATCCACTCTAGCTACGAGCGCGAGCTAATGCTGAATGGGAAAATCGAAGAAGGCAGCATGGAGCAGCAGTTTCTCATCTCGCTCTATCGTGAGCTAGAGCTTCGTACCGATCGCCTGATGACCGTATCGCAATCATTTAAGAGCTATCTGACACCATATGTGGAGTATCCTGAGCGCATCGTTGTACTGCCGAACGGCTTTGACGAAAAACGCTTCAAGCCGATTCCACATGAAAATGAGGTACCACAGCTTATGACCGTCTGCCGTCTTGTACCTGCAAAAGGGCTCGATACCCTGCTCAAAGCATGTGCGATTCTCAAGCAACGTGGACATACGTATGTGCTGCACATTATCGGAGATGGCCCAAGCCGCACCGAGCTGGAGGATATGGCGCGTGAGCTTGGTATTTATGAGGATACGATCTTTTATGGATACACTCTTCATCCAGAAGAGTTCATGCCGTTTTTCGATATTTTTGTTCTGCCATCACGAGCAGAGGCATTTGGCTCGGTATTTGCTGAGGCTGCACTGTGCTGGCTAGCACTTGTCGGAACGAATGTAGGCGGTATTGCTGAGCAGATTGAAGACGGCGTTAACGGTCTACTGGTGCCGCCAGATCATGAGCAGGAGCTCGCTGAGGCGCTGGAAAAAGTAATTACCGATCCATCCTACCGTTATGAGCTAGCCCGTACCGGCTGGGAAAAGGCTAAAAATCATTATTCACTCGGACATGTGGTCAACGAGCTGAAGAAGCTATATTTGGAATTAGTGCCAGAGGAATCGATCGTCAGTATGACCGATCTGACTGCACAACCAGCAGAGAATGAGTAATATCGGTGTTAGCTTGCCGTTATAGGCAGGAAATGAATACCAGGTGACGAATTACAAGAGTATAGGGTGTACCATGCAAAATAGGATCGACTCAAGCAGCAACACAGCATTAGATCAGGATAAGCTTCTGCTACAAGACGCAATTCTGTAAGCAACACAGCACCACTAAAAGGAGCCGATATGCTCGTAGGCATTCGGCACGATCGATATGAGTGACGGAGGACGGATGATGGAAGAATTAAAACAACGTATTTTGGAAGAATCAACCGTATTATCGAGCGATGTGCTCAAGCTGGACGCATTGCTCAATCAGCAGGTCGATCCACAGCTAATGATGAAAATGGGACAGGAGTTCGCTAACCTGTATCGCGCAGAAGGCATTACACGCGTCGTAACCGTCGAATCGTCCGGTATCCCGGTTGCTTTTGCAACAGCACTGGAGCTAGGCGTACCGCTCGTATTTGCACGCCGTAAAAAAACACTGCTCGCTGATCCTGATGCCTATGTAGAACGCGTACCTTCGTTTACCAAGGGCATCGTGACCGACATTATGCTGTCCAAGCAGTTCGTAACTGAAAATGATCGCATTCTCTTCATCGATGACATTATCGCCAACGGCGACGCCGCTCGCGGATTGGTCAAAATCATCCAACGCTCTGGCGCTACACTCGTAGGCGTAGGCATTGTTATCGAAAAAGCATTCCAAAATGGTGCAAATGCCATCCGAGAACAGGGCATCCGCCTCGATTCTCTCGTTAAAATTGCTTCGTTAGAGGATGGCAAGATTACATTCGGTTAATCAAGCCGGGGTAAGAAATGCAGTAGTGCTATAAAGGTATATGTTCATATACTGCATAATAGGAATACAGACTACACGACGAAGAAACGAATAGGATGCTTTAACAACCCCAACACCATTCAAACTTATAACAGAATAATTCACCAAAAATTATTCATGCATTTTATTATGGTTTATCTTAAGATATAGGCATACGTGACCGATAGTGTAAATATAACCCCATGAATCAACATTAGAACGTCATTGCCTTACACCAATTTTACCGAAATACGATATACTCTTTCCAAATGGGGTCTCGTTGTCTTATAATAAAGATATGTTAGGGAGGGGAGGCAGACTAATGAGCAAAGAGCCGATCACTGAAGAGTTTTTCCTGAACAAACTGGCTGACGCAAAAGTACACTTCGAGCGTGCTTTGGATTGTAAGCACACTGAATTTGATGACCTGTATCCCTATATGATTGAGCATCCTCAGTTCTTTTGGTACAAACGCTATGTCGCATGGTCTGAATTGCTAACCATCGTGAATTTGTCGAAAGAACTGGACTTCGCCTGGGAATCACAATTTTCCGATCATCAGGTAGAGTACGTTAACGAGCGTGTGATGTCCGCTAAAGTGCTAGATTATTGGTTCGAGAAAAACGATTCCAAAGAGCACGCACAGCGTTAATCATATCTGGATCATCTTCCATTTGCTTTAACAAGACCTAAATGATTATTCATTTAGGTCTTTTTTTGCGTGTATTCGTAGAATAAGCTTGGATAGGTGTACACATCCTGTATACTTTCGGTACAATAGAGCTTGCGGCATATCAGCCGTTCATAAATGCTGTCCCGTATAAACGGGCACAATACAAGGTAACGCCGTTAAGCGGCGATGTATAGGCTAGATTCTAGATTAGAGGGGAGGACATAACATGATTAGCGAGGAACAATTGGATGCCTATCGTCTATCTGGCGAAAAGGTAAGGGTCGTTCGTGATGATATTCGTGAAAATGATATCCGCGGGATTGTCATTGCATGGGATGATGAGCATGTGTTAATTCGTCGTCCGAATCGAAACGTAGTCAAGCTCAGTCGTAATTACATCATTCAGCCATCGAAGGAAGCACGTCGCAGCCCGCTGGATGAAGAAGCTCCAGAGGAAGCAGCGACTGAGGAATAAAAGTTCTACGTTTGGATAAATATGGACTGAATTTGTTCCAAATTTGTTCTGTTACGTTCGGAATTGCTCGAAATCAAAGCCATAATCCTTGCTTAGGTAGGGCTATACGAAAAAAGACCTTGCACCGCATTAGCGGATTGCAAGGTCTTTGGTGTAGCTATAGAAGACTGTACAAGAGGGGATTGCCAAGCTACATATGCTCAAACTGTCTCTGCCAGAGCCTGAATATCGTCGTCGTAGGTGTGTCCAGCGATTATAGGGGGATAATCACTGGTTGTATATTAAACAAATTATAAAGGGACAATCTTAGTTGCCATACCATGTTGTCACGGTATAGCATTACTGCTAGTTAGGAAGCTAGTTATGATATTGGTCGTATTCCTTATCGGGATGACGTACTAAGGTCAAGCTATTCATATATTTGTAAAGCCGGGTAGTTAGTTATCGTGCTACAGGCAGAGACAGAGGCAAACACCGAATGATTAGCATGTGGAATGATAGTTGAATTAAAGGGGACTGATTCCATACTATCCATCATAATATACATGCTAATGACGTTACTTATGTTCCTGTACGATAAGGCGCATAACCGCCTGCATAACGTGCTGGCTCACGCACTCGTGAAGGAGACGAAGCCGGAGTATCCTTGCCTGGACGTGCTTCAGCAGATGCGGTATGGATCGGCCCTAAGCCAACATAGGCACGCATACGTGCAGAAGCCTCAAGTCGGAATTCGTCAGCAGGGATGCGAAAGGTTCCATGATGACCCTTACAAAGGATCTGCGCTTCCACACTATTCTCAGATTGATTAACCTCATATAATCGAAGCTGATGCTTACGTAAATCTCGGCGTACTTCAGACAGTAGCAAATTGGTACGATCTGTACCACCCTGGATGATTTCCATATACAATGCATGATTATCGAGTGAGTCTTGATGCTCCATAGCGCGGGCATCACGATCAAATTTCTTTTGAATATACGTTAGCAGCAAATAGCTTTTTACCAGGGAACGTTCTTCTGCGGATAAAAAGACAGCCATTCATGTCACCACCTTATGGGAACTAATGTTTTGAGAACCTATGTTCCCATTATAGCGAACGTGGGGAATAATGGCAAGCTTTATTGGCATAAAAAAGTTAAAATATTATGCGCTCCTAAACAATGGCTTGAATGCTGCAAACAGGCGAATAGGTGCTTGATTGAAGCCCCTTTTTCGAGACTTTTTATCGAATGATTAACGCAATGAAAAAAGCAGGAACAGACACGAACAAGCTCGTGTTTGCTCCTGCTTTTCTGTTTTGTTGTATCGACATTATATAGGTAAACGGATGTCGGTCATGTTGGTCATCAAATAATCGTAGCAACAAGCTTCCGTCTTCCATATTATGACATGGGTAATCCAATTACCGGAGTATCTAACAACTTTCACATGTAAAAACTGACGTAAATTTTACATTGAACGTCATCATAAAAGCGACTATAGTTAATAATTGTAATATATATAATTAATATACATAAAATTAAATGATAGGATTATATGGTGGATGTGCCCTGTTGGACGATGTGCAGAAAGTCGAATTCGACCTGACAGCCTTGCCCTTGTGGACAGCATGCATAAACACCACATTGGAAAGGGGTCTGGTCATCCACATCATCAAACAGATGCGCAATTCTCATTTGATGCCATGCCGGTTCTGATGCTTCATCGTCTGCTGGTTCTGCATATTCAATCGTATAGTCGCCAGAGACACGGGTGATACGGAACATCAGCTCTGTAAAGCCTGCTCTGAAATTTTGCGTTGACCAGTCGGAATAGCCATTGTTGGTCACGACTGCACCCAGCTTGGCATGACCATCTGTTTCAAATTCAACAGAGGTTTTCAGCCAGCAGCGATCCGAAAATCGAACCATCAACCCGGCTTGATCATACTGGTGCACCGGGTATGTACGGACACGAGTGGTCATTTGAAAATCACCCTTGACCTCTGCAAACAGAAAATGTCCGTTATCTACACGAAAGCCATAATGCGTTTTTTGCCAGAAATCAGTTTCAGCTAGCGGCTCAAAGGTGAGTACCTGCTTTTGCGGAGAGATTGACCATTTTTCAGGCGGAGAATGCCATTGCAGTCGTTCGTCCAATGTCGTCTCAGTGAAATTTTCCAGCACGTTCGTCATCATAGTTGCTCCTTTGCATCGATTTAGTATGGGCAGCAGTCCCATTCGGGCTGTGCGCTCATTCATTATGTTGAAATTGACTGGAAATATCAAGCTCCTAAACATAATTATGGGAAGGTGAAGGTGAACATGAAACGAATTTTCAGGTTAAGCTGTGCATTTTATTTTTTGATTGGGATTACGAGCGTTATGCTTGGTGCGCTATTGCCGGTCATTTTGCCGCATTATCAGCGTAGCTACAGCGATGGTGGGACACTGTTATTTTTACAGTTTATCGGGTTTCTGGCAGGGGTGCTTATCTCGCCAGCGCTCTCTGCGGGAGTTGGACGCAAACGTTTGCTCTTGATTGCGTTAACTGCAATTACGCTTGCTTACGCAGTGATGGGAACGCTTCCTGCATGGGGGCTGATGGTGCTGATGACGGTTTTCGTTGGCTTTGGCTCTGGGATTATCGAATCCTCCATCGGTGCGTTCACGATTGAATTTGCCGAGGAGCAGAAGGCAGTTGCGATGACCAAGTTGGATGTGTATTTTGGTGTAGGATCGATGCTGCTACCAGCGCTGGCAAGTCTGTATATTTATCTGGGTGTGTGGAATCTGTCGTTTTACACGGTTGCGCTATCCACATTCATACTGCTGCTGTTCTGGATGCGAATGCCTGCGGATAGCTCGGCGCATTTGCATCAGGATCAGGTGAAAACCGATCAGACCGAGACTCCAGCCAAGCCCAAATATCAATCCGGTCAATTCAAAGTATTATCGATCTTCGTGTTGTTCTTCTTTGTCTATATGGGAATTGAGCTGGGAATGATGAACTTCCTGCCATCGATTCTGATCGAAAGCATTGGAATTAGCGATTCGGCTGCTTCGCTCAGTGTGACCTTTTTCTGGGGCGCGATCACCATTGGACGACTATTTGTAGGACGGATGGCAGAATCGATGAGCTATGCGCCGTTCCTGATTGGCAGCACGATTGCTTCTATGCTGCTCATTATTGCGCTAGCACTCTTTTCCAGTCCGATCATGATGTATGTGTTGATCTTCGGTGTAGGCTTCTGTATCTCGGGTCTGTTCTCGATTGCGCTCGTATTTGCCAATACGCTAATGCCGGGCATGGTGGAGCGGACGACAAGTACACTGATCGCTGCTGGTGGTATTGGTGGATCGGTACTGCAATACTTGATCGGCTGGAGTATGGATCACTGGTCGGTTCGACCAACACTATGGATCTTCGCCCTATTCGCACTGGTATTGCTCATTAGCATTGTGCTTGTACAGCAGCTTCGTACAGGTAATGCAGCTGTACGTGCAGGCATGGAATCTAAGTACTAATGTCATCGTACCCAGCCATAACGTGCTGACAGGTACAGCTTGAGCTATTTGCATACTGTGCTTGAAGCAGGGATACGATGTCAGTCGCTACTCGATGGATAGCTATATTGCATAAAACATAGAGATGAATCCATAGACCATGTACACGTGAAGGAGGTGGTGCCTGCCTTTTCGGTTATAAGGCAGCCGAAAAGGGGATCGGTCATATCATCATGCAAAATATAGACAAGGGACATGCAGCTGGCGAAGCCGTCAGGGAGCGCATGTATGCTGGAGGATGAAGTATGCAGGTAGTGTGGCAGTGAATGTGAAAGAGACAGGCGATCAGCTGATCATATCATCGACATAGCTAGAGACATCACTATATCAAAAGGCAATTTTGAATGTCGCTATATTGTTTTGATGGTGTTAAAGGAAAATAATTCTGTTAACAACGTACAGATGATATTAAAAATAAGTGATGTCTGATAGGCGATACCCAATCAAGCGATGCGATGACATGCTTCCATTCATAAAGCCAGCGTAGACAACAGACTACACCGATTTGTAAAGGCGTACAAATACGGTGTGGTGTCATAAGGGGCAGGCAGCAGACCGAGCACGTATAAAAAAGACAAGCGCAGCTCGGCTATAAACAGACGATCATGTCGTAATATTGGTTTTCGATTGTATTGCTATTCTATCCATGTGGAGGGATTATACATGTCAACAACTACAGAAAGCCGTTTTTCGATGGGCCAGGGAATCCGTTTGATCGATGATGCCGGAAATGAATATCTGGATGGTGTGTCCGGTACGTTTAACCTGTCACTAGGCTACAATCACCCTTATGTTGTGGAGAAGATTCAGGAGCAGGTTGGTAATCTGACGCATATGTCTTCCTCGTTTACCGAGCCGTATGTGGAGGAAGTGCTATCCCTGCTGCTGGAGGAAGCGCCGAATGGTATTGATGCAGGCTGGATGCGCGATATTACAGGCTCAACCGCAAATGAATGTGCCACTAAAATTGCGCAAAAGTATACAGGTGAGCGCGATATTGTCAGCCTGTACTATTCGCACCATGGTCAGACACAGTTTGCTACCGGCATTTCGGGTAATGCATTCCGTCGTAAAGGCTTCCCGAACTCCACTGTACCAAATTCACTCCATGTTCCTGTACCGTATTGCTATCGTTGCCCATTCCAGAGTGATCCGGATCATTGCGCGATGCAATGTATTGAAGCGCTATCCGATCAGCTTGAATTTGGTGGCTCTGGTTCCACTGCTTGTATGATTATTGAGCCGATTCTTGGCAATGGCGGTAATATCATCCCACCGATGGAATATTTCAAACAGCTTCGTAAGCTGTGTGATGAACATAATATGATTTTGATTGCTGACGAGGTACAGACAGGTATCGGACGTACAGGCTATATGTATGCGAGTACTTTGTTTGATATCAAGCCCGACATTATTACACTGGCAAAAGGTCTGGGTGGTATTGGTGTACCTGTAGCAGCAGTACTTATGCAGTCTCGTCTGAATATACTGGAAAAGCACGAGCATTCCTTTACTTCCGGTAGCAATATGATCTCCTTGACGGCTGCACGCTCGACGATGGAAGTCGTATCGGCACCAGGCTTCCTTGAAAGTGTTCGTAGCAAGGGTGAACTGCTCGGCAACCTGCTGTCACCACTGGCAGAGCTGTATCCAGACACGATTGGCGAAGCGCGGGGTGTTGGTCTGATGTGGGGACTGGAGATCGTTGACGCCGATGGAGCGCCGGATTCACGCAAAGCGAATGCAATTATCGATATGGCATTCCGTGATGAAAACCTGATCCTGCGCGGCTCGCGTTATGGATTCGGTAATGTTGTGAAGGTTCGTCCATCTCTGACGGTCACAGAGGATGAGATTGTAGAGATCGTGGGTCGTCTGGAACGCATTCTGCAAAAAATGGGTTAACCAATAGAGGGGAGAATGACTATGCTTTCACTTGTTTATCGTTCAGCCTGGGATGTGGCACTCGAAGAACGCCCACGCCCACAAATTCGAGGTGATCATGATGTGATTGTGCGCATTCACGCTACAGGTGTATGCGGTACGGATCTGGGTATTATTAGCGGTAAATACCACGCCAAATCATCGATTATTCTTGGTCATGAATCCGCAGGTGAAGTGATCGAGATTGGACCGAATGTGCAAAATCTACAGGTGGGTGATCGCGTTGTAATCGATCCGACCTATTACTGTGGACAATGTAAAATGTGCCGCACCGGACGTCAGAATCATTGCCTTCACAAAAGTACAACAGAGACTGGCGTGAGCAGCGATGGTACATTTACCGATTATTATGTGACAGAGGATCGTTTTCTATACAAGCTGGCTGATCATGTGAGCTATGAAGAGGCGACATTAACGGAGCCGCTGAGCTGTATGCTGACCGGTATTAACCAGATTCAGCTGCTGCCTAATTTCCGTACGATCATTCTGGGTGCAGGCCCGATCGGTATGCTGTATAGCTATGCGCTTGCATCGAAAGGTGTAATCGGCAGCATCGTGGACATTTCCGAGGAACGTCTGGAGCTGGCACGCTCCATCGCACCGGATCAATGGGATACGTATGCATCCTTCGATGCAGCTGTAGAGGGCATCTCACCAGATGATCATCAGGTCGATCTGATTGTCGATACGACGGGAGCGATCGGTACGCAGGTGCTGTCGAATCTGGCACACGGTGGCTATCTGATGCTTGTAGGCTTGCGTGATGGCGTGAGCAGCTTCAATCCGAAGGAGGTGGTCGATCGCAGTCTGAAAATTATCGGCTCGATCGATTCACTCGGTACCTTTGCAACGGCTCATTATATGATCGAGCGCGGTCTGGTTCCGGCGAAAAAGCTGATTACCCATACGTATCCGCTGCAATCGTATCAGGAAGCCTTCCGTATGCTCGGCTGTGATCTGGATGATGGCACGCTGAAAACCGCTTCCGGTGCGATCAAGGTTGTATTGCAATCCACCTGATGCGAAAATAGATCGAGCAGTAGCTGAGAAGCGATAGAATAGCATGACAGCACAGGAGGAATGAAGATGACAACGGAACAATCAGGCGCATCGGCAATTGCAGATATGAAGCAAGGTGAACGTGCAGATTGGCTAGTTGAGCCGATCGAGGGTGTTATTTTTGATATGGATGGTGTACTGATTGACAGTGAGCCGATCTATTTTGATATTGAAAAAAGTACGTTTGTTCACTTCGGCGCACAGGTAGAGGAAGAGGAGCATCATACGTATGTAGGTGTCACGCTTGCGTCCATGTTCGAGCAGGTACAGCAGCGTCATCGTCTAAATTGCACAGTAGAGGACATGCTGTCCTTTCATGTACAACATGTGATGGATGTGATCCGTGAGCATCAGGAGCTACGTCCATTTGACGGATTAGTGGCATGGCTGGATTGGCTTCACGAAGCGGGTGTACCGATGTTTGTCGCTTCATCCTCACCACGTGCTTTGATTGAGCTTATTTTGGAGCGATTAGAGCTGCGAAGCTATTTTCAAGGGATGGTTAGCGGAGAAGAAGTCGCGCATGGTAAGCCAGCACCGGATATTTTCCTGCATGCTGCCAAGCAGCTCGGCATTGCGCCAGAACGCTGTATCGTCATTGAAGATTCGCGTAACGGGGTAAAGGCAGCCCGTACAGCAGGTATGCGCTGCATCGGTCACCAGAATCCAGGCTCAGGCTCTCAAAACCTGGAGCAGGCGAACACCGTAATTCACAGCTATACTGAATTGTTTGCACTTCGTGAGCAGCTCCCTTTCTATAGAAGAAACGCGGAGTGATCGTATCGCGATCAGAAGACGGATAGGCGTTAAAGTTGCTATTCATAGTTGGAATAGCAGCGATGCAGGTGGATTGTTGACGATCTGCTAGCATAATTTATCCGTTTCAATGAAGTAAGATAATGTGGGTGGGTAGCAGGAGAGTAGGAAGAAATAGTTGCGAACAGTCGCATATTCTGTCTATGATCCCAGTCACAGCTGCTTATAAAGGAAGACAATAGTGTATCATGCTGTTCGTTATAGCGTCAGGCATCACCCAACAATTGATACAATTACTGACGTTATCATCATACTGAACAACCAGACCGAGATAGTATCCGGTCTGGTTGTTTTATGGTGAACATCGTTTGTATAGGTTCGTATCAATGGATAATGAAATAAAATGTTTGACGCTTGCTAACTAATATGATATTCTATTTCTTGTCGCCGGGAAATGGATCATAAGCATCTTGATCCGGTAACATTCGATTATGCGGTCGTGGCGGAATTGGCAGACGCGCACGGTTCAGGTCCGTGTGGGCTTACCCCCGTGGAGGTTCGAGTCCTCTCGACCGCATTTACTTTTAACCATATAGTTCGCTATTGCGTAAGCAATGGTGAACTTTTTTTATTCTCTATAGGTTTCCTGTGCTTATTATTCTCATTCGTGATCATCCGTCTTGCACTGATTAGCCATCCAACAAGCGCATAGCTATGCTCCTATCTATTGTAGGAGTAAGTTGAGTTGTTTTATCCCCCCTTCATAATACATTTGTCCGTGTCATCTCTAGAAAGATATGTTTTATAATGGAGCAAGGGAGACTGCGATAAGTGATCATGGGGATCAGCTAGAGCAGCTCTGGAATGCTTTGAAATGATAAACAAAAAGGAGCTGTGCATGATGAGCAATATTGGAGTGTGGGAGCCGGCAGAGCCGGGAGTGAAACGTTGTATTCTGAATGCTGCTGGTGAGCTGATGATGATGGAGGTTCATTTTGAAAAGGGAGCAGAAGGCTATCAGCATAGTCATCCGCATCAGCAGATGAGCTATTGTCTGAGTGGCTCCTTCATTTTCACCATTGATGATGTAGAGACGACTGTAAGCGCAGGCGAGACGATTGCGATTCCACCGAATGCCCGTCATGGTGTGGTAGCACTGGAGGAAAATTCAGCTTTGCTGGATGCCTTTACACCCATTCGCGAGGATCTGCTGAAACAGTAATTGGAATAGCTATCTGGAATAGCTATCTGGATATGGACAACTTCATAGGCCGTAGGTAATGGGAAAGTTCGTCACACGATTGTGCGTAATGACCCGGTTATCTGCGGCCTGTTATGGTGAATAGAGTAAGAGGGCTATGCTCATGCAGCCGTCCGCATAATATCCAGAAGTTGAGTGGAAAAGAGCATATGATCAGGACAGGTACATATTTGGAGTGCGTAGCCTTCTTGCGTTGATACGATGTCTATAATTGAAAGGAGCAATTTCAATGACAGAACGAGTATTCATTAGTCCGGGTAAATACGTACAGGGTCGCGGTGTCATCGCCAAGGCAGGCGAGTATGTAAAGGCGCTTGATGGTGGTAAGGCATTAGTTATTGCGGATGAGATTGTCTGGGATATCGCTGGTAATGAGGTGCTGAGTAGTCTGGAGCAATCGTCCGTTGAGTATGTGAAGGTAGTATTTAACGGTGAAGCCTCTACGAATGAGATCGAACGATTGACGTCTACCGGACGCGAGCAGGATGCACGAATTGTGATCGGCGTAGGTGGCGGTAAAACGCTGGATACAGCAAAGGCAGTCAGCGATTCGCTCGGCGGTTATACAGTGATCGTTCCAACCACCGCTTCTACAGATGCGCCAACAAGCGCATTGTCGGTTATTTACTCGGATGAGGGCATTTTTGAAAGCTATAAATTTTATAATAAAAATCCTGATCTGATTCTGGTGGATACTGCAATCATCGCAGGCGCACCACCACGATTCCTCGCTTCTGGTATTGCGGATGCGCTGGCAACCTGGGTGGAAGCGCGAGCTGTCATTGAAGCACGCGCCAAAACGATGGCGGGCGGTCTGCCGACACTGGCAGCGGAAGCGATCGCTCGTAAATGTGAAGAGACGCTGTTCGACTTCGGTCTGCTCGCTTATGAGTCGGTGCAGCGTAAAGTCGTTACGCCTGCATTGGAGTCGGTCGTTGAAGCGAATACGCTACTCAGCGGTCTGGGCTTTGAAAGTGGTGGACTGGCAGGCGCGCATGCGATTCATAACGGCTTTACCGTGCTGGAGGGGGATATTCACCATATGACGCATGGTGAGAAGGTAGCCTTTGGTACACTAACACAGCTTGCGCTGGAGCAGCGTCCAATCGATGAGATTGAGAAATATATCGCTTTTTATATTAGTCTCGGTCTGCCGGTAACGCTGGAGGAGCTGCATATTGGTAATGTGTCTGATGAGGACCTGTACCGCGTAGCAGAGGCAGCCACCAAACCGGATGAAACCGCACATAATCTGCCATTCCCGGTAACGGCTGCGGATGTGAAGGACGCGATTATCGCCGCTGATCAATATTCATTAGCATACAAGCAAAAGCATGGACGTCACTGATGTTAGTGGCATGAATGGATATGCTAGAGCTCTGAGTGTACCATGCTTCGACTTGTCATCGAAGCATGCCGTATCCTTCCAATCATGAAAAATAGCACCTGTGCAGACCCTGCTGCCAGCTATCGGGTAGCAGGGTTTTGCTTCTGCTTAAATCGTTTTATTTTTTACAAAAATTCGCAAGAAAATCGGTCTATTTTTTGCCTGAATATGATATAAAAGATAGGGGGAACTAAACAGCAAGCAAAGCGTCATTCATGACACAGGCATAAAAGGCAGTACCGATTCTGTCAGGTACAGGACGGCTGTCACGCTACAGCAACGCTCAGGAGTGGGCGACTGCAGACGTACAGGTTCACGTTGAGATGCCGGAGACTCTAAACAAGGTATACAAATGTTGAACAAGGTAGGGTGTGGGCAATGAGAACGAATATGAAGACAGTCGTATTAAATGGGGAAGATTTTGCAACGGTGGAAGAGCTGCATATGACATTGCGGCAGGTGCTTTGCTTACCTGCTGATTATGGTGCCAATCTCGATGCACTCTGGGATGGATTAACCGGGCAGATCGAGCTGCCACTGCAAATTGAATGGCTCAACTACGAGCTAAGCTATGAACGCCTCGGTAGCTATGCCGAGCAGGTGCTTGGACTGATGGAGGAAGTGCAGGGCGAAGGCAATGGCTTCCGTGTCTGGGTGCTGCAAAGCAGCGATGCCGTAGCATTTTAAGCATAGCTTACACGCTCGGCGTGAACAGCCAGAACGACATACAAGGATCCGCAATCGTGCGGACACCATACTGATGAATGAATACATTGAAAAGCCGCATGGCCCTTTGCTTATGCTGTATGCTGCTGGTAGACCCAGTGAGTGTACATGACAGGTAAAGGGGCAGCGGCTTTTTTTCGTCCTGTTTAGTACATACATCGTAATCAACGACGATCCTACAAACAATTATTTCAATTTTTACAAAATTAAATCATAAAATTAAAGATTTTAGCGATATCATATGGTATAACTGGTAAGTGAAGGTTGATATCTATAAAACAATGAATTGATTTAGGGTATCGAATTCAACATTATGTAGGGTACAGGAGGATGATAGGATGAAACGGTTTTGGTCAACAGCTTTACTCGCAATGATGCTGGTGGTAGTCTTTTTTGCAGGATCACAGGCAGTGCCTGCGGCAAACACGCACAAAGCGTCTGCGGCAACATGTACGATTATTAACACATTTGACGGTGTAGCTAATTATCTAGCTGCTAATGGGAAGTTGCCTTGCAATTACATAACCAAGTCACAGGCAAGCTCACTCGGCTGGGTATCCTCGAAGGGGAATCTGGCTGATGTCGCTCCTGGTAAAAGTATCGGTGGCGACACGTTCAGCAACCGTGAAGGCTTATTGCCAACAGCAAGCGGACGCGTATGGCGTGAAGCAGATATTGACTATACGTCTGGCTTCCGTAATTCCAAGCGAATCCTGTACTCAAACGATGGATTGATCTACAAAACAACGGATCATTATGAGAGCTTCACTCGTATGAGATAAGATCGATGAGCGTATCGTCGTCTATACATTGTCGTTTATACAGTAATGTACAGGCATTACAACGATATATGTAGATCGAAATCGTGTGACGTGCGTATAACAGGCAAACAATCAAGCAGGCAAGCCTATTCTCTCATTACATAGCTGATGTGGGAATAGGCTTGTTACATACAGATATGGTAGTATAGGAGCAAATGAGCATCTGTTTTAAGGGAGCTGCATTTATTTTGCCGGGTGAAGTAGAATCAATGTGTTGCCTCACGTAGATCGTGAGCGATCTAAGATGCTTAATAGAGATACCACATAAGGACGTGAACACATGAAAAAAGTGAATATTGATGGACGTTATATTTCAAGTTATAAAGAGCTGCATGAGCTATTAAAGAAAAAGCTGGAGTTCCCTGACTTTTACGGGGCTAATCTGGATGCATTATGGGATTGTATAACCGGCATGATTGAGCTACCGCTGGAGCTGCATTGGAAGCATTATGAGGTTAGTGAGGAGCGGCTTGGCGAAAAGGCGCATCGTGTACGTGCTGTGCTGGAAGAAGCGCAAAATGAAAATATCGGCTTTACATTTATCGTTGAAGATGAAGCACATGTGTAAGCTAACTCGTGATTCAATGTTATTGCCTGTCATTATTGAATGTTGCTGCATATTGGCATGGAGCACTATTATATATCGACCAATCGACTAAAAACCGACCCTGATGGGTCGGTTTTTTAGTGAGCACATGTACTATGGTGAATAAGCAAACAGATCATGTAGGCGATGCTGTGCGTTCAATCGGTTTTTTGAGGAAAAAGCCATACGATATAGCACCAAGCAACAATAGCCCGGCTCCCAGCAGGAACACATTATTGAAGCTTCCAGTCTGATCCAGAATCAAACCGGTAATAATCGGTGCGAGTGCAGCACCGAGGAAGCCGCCAAAGTTTTGGATGGCACCCAGTGAAGCGACCTGATCACCCGGGGCGATATCCGCTGCCAGCGTCCAGATTACACCGGATGGCAACTGAGAAGCAAAGTAGCCTACTGACAACAGAACGATACTGAGTACAGTGTTATCGATAAATGGAATTGGTGCAACCGAGGCAGCTGCCAGTATCGCACCCCCTACAATCGGTACTTTGCGTGATGTAATGGGATGTACCCCTTTGCGGATAAAATAGTCTGAAATGATACCACCAACCAGTACACCGATAATGCCGGCGATAAATGGAATGGAAGCGATCCAGCCCGTCTCTTTGAGGGTAAAGCCCTGTTCTTTCTCCAGATAACTTGGTAGCCACGTCAGGTAAACCCAGATCGTAAACATAATGCCGAAGTTGCCAATAATCATAAACCAGGTGCTTTTGTGTTTGAATAGAGAAGACCAGCTCGCAGTAGGCGTTTGACTTGTCTGTGCTTCGCGCTGGGGCTGATTCACGGACGTTGTGTTGGTCTGTTCATGATCGGATGTATGAATGAGCTGCTGTTCAGCAAATGTAGGATCACGATAGATTTTTAGCCAGATGATCATAAGTAACAGCCCTGCGACCCCGATCACAATAAACATCCCGCGCCAGCTCATTGTGAGCATCAAAGCAGTTAACAATGGTGGAGCAATCGCATTGGCGATCTGTGATCCGGTATTAATGATGGAAGTGGGCAAGCCACGCTCTTTTTTGGCAAACCAGCGTTCGTTGGACTTCAATGCTGAAGTGAAAAATGGCGACTCTGATACACCAAGCAGCATTCGCATGGCGTACAACAGCGAATAGGAATTAACAAACGCGCTTATCAATGTGGCGATTGACCATAAGCCGGAAGCCCAGGCAAACATTTTACGAGGTCCGAAGCGATCCACCAGCCAGCCGGCAGGCAAATTAGCAATAGCATAAGGCCACAAAAATGCCGATAGTAACAGACCCATTTGTGTTGAGGATAACTGAAATTGCTCAGCAATCGTCGTATTGGCGACGCTCAGATTCGAACGATCTAAATAGTTGATGACCGCTCCAATCAATAACAGGATGACGATGCCCCAACGCAATTTTGGCTTGGAAGTCATCGGGGTTTGCGGTGAGGTTTTGCCCGGCGGTGGAGTAGAAGGAATAGCCATTGGTTAACACTCCTTATTGTTGAATAAATAGTTGAGTCAAGCATATAAATAATCTTTTTAATGTCTAAAATAGGTTGTTATAAGAAATTTAATCTTAATCCACTGTGCGACGAAATGACCGGAAAGATTGAAACAATTGAAAAGATTAAAATTATTCAGCTAATATCCAGCTAATGATTGAATATTATAGTTGCTCAGTACATTGTCAGGCATCGTTTATCGTTTAGCAGAAATACACCGCTAGATCGATACCGAATTCAATAGCTCCGACCAAATGTTTGCGTTTACAAAACGGATCAAAACAATACGATGACTTAGCAATAATAGACAATCTTCGTACCGTATATATGGGGTCGGCACATTGGGAAATGCGGAGCATATGCTATTGAACATGCTCCGTCCAATGTAAGCGATCACGTTGCTAATGCCTGTACGTGCCTGTACCGGAACTACTCGTTATTATTTATTCCAGATGTGTATACTCCGTTTAGCGTGCTGCGGCTACAGCAGCCAGAAACTCTCGTGCAGCAGCAGTGACCCGGCTATAATCGCCATCTTGCTGTGCAGCTTTCGTAATATAGCTACCAACACCGACGCCGATACAGCCTGCTTGCAGCCATTCTTGCACATTTTGCGGAGTTACGCCTCCAGTTGGCACGATTGGCGCTTGCGGAAGGGGAGCAGTGACCGTTTTGACGAACTGTGGCCCCAGCGTTTCGGCAGGAAATAGCTTCACAATGTCAGCACCTGCTTGTAGCGTATCGAAAATTTCGGTTGGTGTATAAGCACCACTGATCGTTACAGCCTGATACCGATTAGCCACACGAATCATATCCGGATTGAGCTGAGGGCTGACAAGCATTTCAGCACCTGCCAGGATGGCAGCGCGTGCGGTTTCAGCGTCCAATATCGTGCCTGCACCTACCAGTACATCATCGTTTTTATATTTGTTCGATAGTGTACGAATGATGCCAAGTGCATTGGGAACACTCATTGTAATTTCCAGTGCTTTGATCCCGCCTTCAACAGCCGCGTCGGCAACTGCCAGCGCTTCTTCTTCACTGTCCAGACGAATGATCAGCACGATGCCAGTCTCGGCAATTCGGTTTAGATTATCTAGCTTTCTCCACATTGTCATATCCTCCAGTTGGTTATTCGCCTGCGTATTGTGTTGTAGTAGGTGTACTATAAAAAGAACGATTAATCAGCCAGATGGGTATACAATTGTTGTCCACGGTAGCCAAGCTGATTGGATAACTTGAGCGCCGTTTCCTTCACCAGTGTTACAATCATTTGCTCACGTTCTTCATTCATACTGGAATACATACTCGCAACACTAATTGCGGCTGCCGGTTGATTCCATTGATCATAAATGGCTGAGGCGATACAATACATTTCCATATTATCCTCACGATCATCAATGGAATAGCCGCGTTTGCGGATCGCATGCAAGTCTTGCAGCAAGGCAGGTAGAGTCGTTTTGGAATATAAAGTACGTGAAGGCAGATCGCCATCCCCGAGTAGATTCGTAACACGTTGATCGGACATTGCTGCTAGCAGCGACTTGCCCAGACCGGTTGTATGAATATAACGTCGGGAACCAAGATTAGCAGTAGGGCGCATAACGGAATAGCTTTCCGCCTTGTCCAAATAAACGACTTTTCCTTTATCTTCGATACCTAAAAAAACAGTGCTGCCCGTTTGTCGGTTCAACTCCTGCATGAATGGTCTTGCCAAATGGGGAATCTCCAGATTAGATACATAGGACATCCCTGTTTCGAAAATACCAAGCCCCAGACGATACGTTTTCAGGCGCGCATCATCCAACTCAATGAAACCCTTATACAATAAAGTTTGAACGAGCTCAAAAGCGCTGCTTTTGGGCAATTCTAATTGTTTGCAGATTTCATTTAACGTCAGAGGCATTTCGCTTTTGGCGAGTAATACAAGCAGGTCGACGACCCGTTCAGCAGATTTGTTCACGCGAAATTTTTCCATATGGACTCCTTTAATATGTTTTAAAGTTCGCATATGTGAACTAGTTTCGCTATATCGAATATACGGCTTATTATATAGACAACATTTTTGAAATTCAATAACTTTTACGCAAAAAAAATTTGCGATTATGTACAGAAAAAGTTATTGAAATAAAAATGAAAACGTTATACGCTAAATCTAATTATTCGATATGAGGAACTGAGTTCGCATATGTGAACTTAATATTGTGATCTATTTTTGTTGTTGTATGCGTATTCAGTGTTACATATGAATGCTACAACGAGCCTCATCCATGCTATTTTATCATTAGTCGAACGTTTGCCCAATGGTTATTCAGTGGGAAAGGGAGTAATTAAATGAAAGCTACAGTTATGTTTTTGATCGGTTCCGCAGGTTCAGGGAAATCGACAATCGGCAAATATATTGCGAGTCGGTATGGTTGTACGTATTTGGATAAAGATATCGTGTGCAATACCTTTACTGGCACTTTACTCGAAGCCAATGGATATGCTGCTTACGAACGGGATGGTTGCGATTATTATCGTAATGTCGTCATGCCACTGGAATATCGTGCATTGCTTGATATTGCGAATGAGAATGTGCAACTAGGTCAGTCTGTCATACTGGATGCGCCATTTCTTAGCTATTTCGCAGAGCGGGATTATGTAAAAGGAATTGTCGAGCATTATGGATGGGATTCGAATCTTGTCCATCCACTGGTGTTACAGGTAAATGTAAATGTGGACGTTTTACGTAAGCGTATACAGGAACGGAATTTGGAACGTGACCGATGGAAATTTGAGCACTGGGATGAATTTGTAGAAGGATTACGACAGAAGGTATGCTTGTGGGATGCAGTCGATCGAATTGAATATGATAACAGTGCAGATGCGCTGGATGAGGAACAGCTGAAGCAGCAATTGCAGGTGCATTTTGCTCACTATCCTTATGCTTCTATGCAGGCAGAGATGAATTCAGCCGATGATGCAAGGAACCGGACATCATGTAAGCCGATGATATGATCGCCATTCATGATAGACGATGCTTTTATGATGAAATGCCTGGATGATGAGCAGGAATGGGGTATAACATTTGATAGTGTTGCTGTATACTTTGGTATAATTATAAGAAGTGTGATGGGGATTCAAGTAGACGATTGATCGTCATCTGCTTGAACAGCAAACTTTTTATCAATATAGCAGACTATACAACAGACAGGAGAAATTATGTCCAGAAAAACGTTATCCAGTATTCTTTTTGTAATTGTTGCGATTGTAGCGGTATTATTCGGTGCCAATGAATGGAATGGGCAACAGCAGACACCTACTCATTCGTCTACTTCAACGACAGCCACACATGAAGCTAATTCAGATGCATCCCATACAGCCAGCGGCGGCACATCCGGTAGTAAGCCAGCCACTTCAGAATCGTGTACGATTATTAATACCTTTGATGGTGTAGCTAATTATTTGCGTCAGCATGACGGGCAGCTACCGTGCAATTATATTACGAAAAAGCAAGCGGAACGATTAGGCTGGGAATCGTCCAAGGGGAATCTAACCGAGGTTGCGCCAGGTAAAAGTATCGGTGGCGACACCTTCAGCAACCGTGAAGGCTTATTACCCAAAGCCTCTGGCCGCAAATGGCATGAAGCGGATATTAACTATACTTCCGGTTTCCGCGGTGCAGATCGTATTTTATATTCCAGTGATGGCTTGATCTACAAAACGACGGATCATTATCAATCCTTCCAGCAGATCAAGTAAGTAGCTACTGTAGAATGAAGTACATTACATGTAATGAAATGAAGTCAGTTTAGATAAGCAAAGCAAAAGAACCAGTATACAGCATGCACAGACGACCATAGGGTTCCGAACAGGGAATCGTATGGTCGTTTTGCTAAGGAGGGACATGAAGGATGTATGTTTTACATGATATAAAGCGATATGAGTCCACAATAGATGCGGGTAATAAGACAATGGAGTCTCAGCTGCTACATAGGAAGAATGATGCGCTGCACAGTCTACTTCTACCCATTGACCCATCGACATCGACCATAAATACGAAGCAGCCAATCGCTGCTATGACCCAATGTTATACACTCTGGATCATTCAAAATGGCTCGGCATGGCTTACGCTGGAGCGGCAATCGAAGATACGGATAACAGGGGGACAATGTGTACTGCTAGAACCGGATTGTCATTATACGATAGAGGATGCAGAAGAAGAGATATCATCTTCGGAATCGGAAAAATATACAGACTCTGAGCTATACCGACAGGAAGCTAACAGTAACAGTACGAGATCAACTTCTGCTAACGGAAGTCAAAAGCAATCGTTCAGCTGGCTTGAGATCACCTTTGATTATATGGGGGAGATGGAGCTTCAAGATGATCGGACAGCATGCACGAGCCATTCACACAATCGGGAAAGACGATGGATGACGACCAGAGCGCCATTTGCCTGTACTGGTGTGTTATCCATAAGGCAAAGTCGTGAAGTGCAGCGACTTGCTTTGCGTGTGTTCATGCTGCGTACTGAGATGGAGCAACAGACGGCGAGTAAGGAGTCGTCAACGAATGGATTCAATCATCAGGGCAACATGGAAGCTGTATTATTTCAGCACATGATTCATGAGCTACTCTGTGTGCAGCCTGAGGCTGCTGCAAAGCCACTACCAGATTCGGATACGCATTTGGAACAGACCATTACCTATATGGAGCAATATTATGGACAAACGATCACGCGCAATAAGCTAGCCAGCATTGCCAGGCTCAGTCCGTGGTATTATTCGACTTCCTTTCAGCAGCGTTATGGGATGAGTCCGATGACGTATTTGAATGAAGTACGCCTGCGGCGAGCGAAGGAGCAGCTAGTGATCGGCAAGCTACCTGTTCGCGATATTGCAGATCAATGTGGATTTCGAGATGAGAGCTATTTTCGCCGTCGCTTCAAGACTTCGGTCGGTGTAACGCCATTACACTTTGCCGGGCAAAAGCGAGAGCGTGTGGCGGATATGTCCTATGCGTATGTTCCGCATCTGCTAGCCCTACAGGTTGCTCCTTATGCCGCCATGGTCAATGAGGAACGTGATGTGCATCGCCGTCCATACCATGCGTCGATTACAGTACCTTTACCACGTCAACGGCAGATGACCGAAGCGCTATGGGAGCACAATATGAAGCTACTGGCATCTGCGGCTCCAAGTGTCATTCTATGTGATGATGGAAAGGAACGGATGCCCTATCGACAACAGCTTGAGCAGATCGCACCGTGTCTGTATGTACCGTGGAAGCAGTTGGATTGGCGCAGTCAGCTACGTCAGGTAGCCGAATATGTGCATCATGAATCGACCGCATCGCTATGGCTGGAGCGCTATGAGCAAAGCATTCATGCTGTTCGTCAGCAGCTTGAGCGCACGGTAGCGGGTGACAGCATTATGTTACTTCGCATTACAGGTGAGCAGCTCGCTGTGTATGGTAGACGCAATGTAGGCGCGGTGCTGTACGATGATCTACAGCTGCACTGTCCGTATGATAGCGAGACGATTGAGGTGGAGCATATTATCGAGCTGGACTTTGTGGAGCAATGCGATCCCCATCATTTATTACTCGTGATCGATCAGGAGCCGATAGCGATTGCTCACTGGGAGCGTATTCGTCAGGATGAACGCTGGTTGGAGCTTACAGCGGTACGTACAGGGCGAGTACATCGACTTTCGGAAATGCCCTGGCTGGAATATAGCCCGCTCGCACATCAGTGGATCGCAGAGCGGCTGCCGTCTATTTTACTGTCGTCCTATCCAAGCTAGCCTGTGCTATGCCGACCACACAATCGTACCGAGTCAACTTCGCACAATCCGTTCTGGTGCCAAGCAAAAGCGGATGCTATCATCTTGTATTATGGCATGTACACAACTCCATTGGGGTCATAACCGAATCGAAAGCAGGGTCAAAAAAGTTTTAAACATATTCGCCGTTTGTTCATCACAAGTAGCTAAGTCGAAGTACGGATAATTTTTCATTTTATTAAAAAAGGATTCGCTGATATGTCGTTCTGTACATGCTCTACTACATATTTATCATTGTAAGGAGCGCATAGGAATGTTGAATATTTCAGAAATGAAGCGGTTGTTAAAATTGAATAGGTTATCATTTGATCGTGGATTGACTGATGAAGAGTTCGAACAAATCGAACAGACCTACAGTCTACGCTTTCCTCCTGATCTGCGCGAGATGTTATCCCATATGGTGCCCATAGGAACAGGATGTCCGAAATGGCGTGACTTATCTAAGCACGGTACAGCCTCTATGCAGCAGTATTTAAATGAGCCACTGCAAGGCATTTTATTTGATATTCAGCATAACCAATTCTGGTATCCCGACTGGGGTGAACGTCCAGAAGATAACAAGGCAGCTCAGGAAATCGCTATACAGCACTATGCTAATGTGCCAAAACTCATCCCTATATACATGCATCGTTATATGCCGATGGAGCCTTGTGAAGCTGGCAATCCAGTACTGTCTGTACATCAGACCGATGTCATTGCCTATGGTACCCACCTGGAGGAGTATTTTCAAATTGAATTTAATAAGAAGCCTTATCAGAGTATGGATTTTGCTTCGATGAAGCCAATTGAGTTTTGGCTTGATTTGGATCAGCCAGTTTAAGCTTTGTATAGAGTTTGGTATAGCGTAACGAAGATGATAGTTTTTGTTTTGGGCTTTGCGCTGTCGTATAGAAGATATACAAGTTGCGATAGTATATACAACTAGATAACTAAGGCGTGTGCGCAAACATTTTTGGCTGAGGTACATACCATTGGGACAAGGAATAAGGAGAGGGACTTTGGTCTTGTATTTGGATATGAATTTACGGAGTAGGGGTTCGCAGAGTAGGAGTTCATAGTAGATGCTCGTGCTCCAAGATCATATCTCCCCTAATTTCCTTTTCGCAGTGAAGTACTGACCCCATCCATAAAAGTTCGCCTGCATGCCTTAATGAATGAGAATTATTATCAGTGAAAAGGGGTATCATGAACGTGAAACGAATATCTGGCATGATCGCGCTTATCTTTACCGTATTGTTGATTGTTACCGCATGTGGTGGAGCCAATAGTGGATCCAATAGAGCTGCCTCCAGCTCTAATGAGCAAACAGCAGGACAGACCCAATCTGCCAATGAAGCACAAGACTCCTCTGCTACCTATCCCATGACGATCAAGCAAGCATCTGGCAAAATCACTTTGGAGCAGCAGCCGAAGCGCATTTATGCACCTTATATGGAGGATGCGCTGCTGACGCTAGGGATTAAGCCTGTACTGAAATGGTCATATGGCCCACTCGTGCAGCAATATTTGGAGCCGCAGCTTGCAGATGTACCGAAAATTGACTTTTCCGGTGGTAACAATTATGAGCAGGTGCTTGCTGCTCAGCCTGATCTGATCGTGCTGTATAGCTCGGAAATGGCAGCGAATGGTGCGTATGAGCAATTTTCGAGTATTGCGCCGACCTATGTATTTCCAGACGCAGCTGGAGATTGGAAAGGAACGGTTCAAGTGCTGGGTCAGCTCACAGGTAAAGAGACCGAAGCCAAAAAAGCGATTAGCGATTATGATGGACTGGTCAAGCAAGCACGTCAACAGCTTGAGCCGATCACAAAGGGTAAAACATTTGCCATTATCCGCATCAAGCCGAAGGAAATTAACTTGATGGAGGGTATCTACTTTAGCGGAGTTACGTTGTATCACGATCTGGGCTTAACACCAGACCCGCTGGTCAAAGAGAAATCCTGGGACAAGTTTGCCACCTTATCATTAGAAGGCTTATCACAGCTAAACGCCGATTACATTTTCTATACGATTCAAGGCGATGATGCGGTAAGCAATGAGCAGACGATTCAGTCCAGCTCGATCTGGAAGTCATTACCTGCTGTACAGAAGGGTCATGCATACAAGGTCGAAAATAACTACTGGCTTGCCAGCGGAGCGATTGCGAACACGATGCAGATCAAGGATGTGCTTCGTTTAGTAGCTGCTCCATAATAACGCAGACAGTGCATCTCAGGTGCACTGTCTTTTTATGCTGTGCTAGAATAGAAAGGATACATATATTGTTGAGCAGCGAACATACGAGTTTTCAACGTAAACGAAGGAGCGATCTAATGAATATGACACTTGAGCAATCGATTCAATATGCAGCCGATCTGCGTAGCAATGGAGGGGCAACACAGGCAAAAGAAATGCTGGAGCAGCTGATACAGCTTCATCCTACTCAGCCAGATGTGCTGTACCAGCTTGCCTGGACATGTGATCATCTTGGACTGGAACGCGAAGCTGTACCCTATTATGAGCAAGCACTAGCGCATGGATTACGAGGTGAGGATCGACCGGATGCATTGCTCGGTCTGGGTAGCACGTATCGTACACTCGGTAGATATGAAGATTCGGAGCGCTTGTTGCAGGCAGCTATTGCTGAATATCCCGAGCGCAGAGAGTTGCAGGTATTTTATGCGATGACGCTGTATAATCTGGGGCGATCTCATGAGGCAGTCGGGCTGCTACTTGAGCAGCTGGCAGCTACAAGCGCAGATGCGGGGATCACGCAATACAACAAGGCCATGCGTTTTTACGCGGATAAGCTCGATCAGGTGTGGACATAGGTTTCTGTGAACCTACGGAAGCCAAGCTGATCTATCGATACATGCAAATAGCCACAAGTCGTGATAGTTACGACTTGTGGCTATTTGCTGTACCAAGACGAATATAATCGAGCTCTGGCTGCTGTAATGGAGCTTTTTCAAAACGAATATCATAATACTGATCCAGCTTCACCAGCTGCACAATATCGTCGGTTGTGCGTAAGGTCTGCTCCTTATTACCAAGCTGAATCACGATGCCCTTATCGTTAACACCAATGATCTGGTAGGTTCCCTCTGTAACCTGAATGCTACTCCGATATACAAAGGTCACAGCAATGAACGCGATAATGGCTATAACGATTATTTGTAAAATGAGTCTTCTCATACGCTATCACTCCGGTTCGAGCTTTTAGTTAACTCCAACATATCAAAGTTCATGCGCCTGTGCATCCGTCCACAGGCTGAATCAACACTGTACTGTAGTCGTGCTACGGCTACATGCAGCCATAAGAGAAGTGCATGAATAGCTATGGATAGGAATAAAACGTAATGATAGAGGGAAGCATATCATGGAGTAGCTAGGTACATCGGGGTTGCTATGTAATAATCCGTTCATTCCTGCAACCTGTATCGCTATCTTCACGTCTGGAAAGTGCTGGATATTGTTTGAGCTGATCTATTCGACCATCGTGGAATAAGACAAGAAAGGATGCGACAGACATGAAACAAAATCTGTACGATAATCCAGAGTTTTTCGAATATTATACCCGTTTGCGTGAATCGAAGATTACTTTTAATGATTTTGTAGAACAGCCTGCCTTTCGTTCTTTATTACCATCACTGCAAGGCAAAAGAGTGCTTGATCTAGGCTGTGGTTCAGGTCAACTAGCTGCTTATATGCTAGAGCAGGGCGCAGCACAGGTGATTGGCACCGATATTTCCACTCGTATGCTTAGTCTGGCACCACAGCACCCGCAGATTGAATATATTCAATCGCCAATGGAGGAACTTGATTTCCCAGGAAATTCATTCGATCTGGTCGTCAGCTCGCTTGCCCTAC
Source organism: Paenibacillus hunanensis (assembly GCF_014645615.1). Taxonomy (GTDB): domain Bacteria; phylum Bacillota; class Bacilli; order Paenibacillales; family Paenibacillaceae; genus Saccharibacillus; species Saccharibacillus hunanensis. Next base: position 85,499 of record NZ_BMMB01000007.1, read on the forward strand.
ATTATATCGAGCATTATGAAGTGATGATGCAGAAGATCGCCGACTGGCTCAAGGATGGTGGTCAGCTGGTCTTTTCAACCGAGCATCCGATTGTGACCGCCAAGCTGGATAAGGAAGGCTGGGTGGAGGATGAAGAAGGAGAGCGACTGTATTATGCAGTCGATCATTACAGTCAGGAGGGGATCAGGCGTGCTCACTGGGTAGTCGACGATGTGATTACATATCATCGCCGTATCTCAACACTGATCAACGGAGTGATTGAGAGCGGACTACGGATCGATGCTGTACTGGAGCCAGAGCCGACTGCGGAAGGACTGGAGAAAATGCCGCAGCTGGTGAATGAGCTACGGAAGCCTTCGTTTGTAATCATCAGGGCGAGTAAATAGATATGAATGAGGAAAAAGCTTATACAATACAATGATAAATAATAATAAATACCGAGCATAAAATAAGAAAAAGCGCTCTAGCTAAACAGAGCGCTTTTTCCCATTTCGATTAAGCATGTATGCACCTGGTTAACCTACTCATCGGGGACGATTACACAATCTTCTTCCGAATCCAGCCCGAGATCAGGTCTGTCAAAATAACCAGAATAATAATCCCGAGTAAAATTACGCCGACACGGTTCCAGTTACGCGAGGTAAGGGCGAATAATAGCGGTGTACCGATACCGCCCGCGCCAACCAGACCGAGTGTGGTGGCAGAACGCATATTGATCTCAAACCGATACAGAGCATACGAGAAGAACTGCGGAATGACCTGCGGCAGTACGGCAAACCATAGCACCTGTAGCTTACTCGCGCCAGCAGCGGTTAGTGCTTCCGATGGTCCCTGATCGATACTTTCGATTGATTCGGCATATAGCTTGGCAAGCATACCGACCGAATGTACACCTAGCGCCAGCACCCCGGCGAAGGAGCCAGGGCCAACCGCCTTGATGAACAGAATGGCTACGATCATTTCTGGAAATACACGAATCACGCTCAGCACGACTTTACCTGTACCCGAAATTGCGCGCAGCTTACTCATATTGGCAGCTGCCCAGAAGGCAAATGGAATACATAGAAATGCCGATACAAATGTACCGAGAATAGAGATGGTCAGCGTCTCTAGCAAGCCACGCAGAAGATCCTCACCCTCTGGATCATATACATAATCCCAATCCGGATGCATAAAGCCATTCAGGATCGATAAGGATACCGACTTGGCTGTCGATTGAACACCCTCAAAGTTCAGTCCATTAAATGCCCACAAATATACAGCGATCAGTACAGCAATCCACACCCACGGACGAATGCGATGCCATAGCGGTCTTCTAGCAGAGATTGAATTCATAGCAGCTTCCTCCGTACAACTGTACTGGCATAATCAATCACAAGCACCACAGCCAGCGTCAGTAAAATAATAATAGCCGCGCGATCATAGCGGAACAGACCGAGCGAGCGATCCAGCAGCAAGCCAATTCCACCTGCGCCTACAAGTCCGAGTACCGAGGCTGCACGAACATTGACCTCAAACGCATACAGCAGGTACGACATATAATAAGGCATCGCCTGTGGCAATACAGCAAACACGATCAGCTGTAGCTTATTCGCACCAACAGCGGTCATGGCTTCCAGTGGGCCTGGATCAATCGATTCGATTGCTTCAAACGTAAGCTTGGCGATCAGACCGAAGGAGAAGAATAAAATCGCCAGCATACCAGCAAATGGCCCGATACCAAACACCGCAACGAAAATAGCGGCAAATAGCAAATCTGGAATAGTTCGTACCAGGTTGAGTATCAGGCGAACTGGCATCGCCACCCAGCGATTGGACGTTACATTGTAGGCACATAGTAAGGCAAATGGAATAGCCAGCAGTCCACCGAGCATTGTACCGACCAGCGCGATTTGAATCGTTTCGACCATCGGTTCCCAGATTTTCGGTAAATAGCTCCAGTCCGGGGGCACCATTTCACCTAAAAGAAAGCCCATTTGAGGTAAGCCGCGTATGAGCTGATATGGAGTAACCTCCGTTTGAATCGAGCAGACGATGATCAGAGCAAGGAATAGTGCCCAAGTTGCATAGCGCTTATACCGCGGCGGTGCAGCGATCACAGGTGATGCTTGATTGGTATTGGCACTCATGAGGGCTCACCAACCGATGCTACTATGGGTTTGCCATCCAGCGTAACGACCTCTTCAGCAGGCGAGCTTGCACCCAGCACCTCATCACGATGAATAGAGCGTCCATAAATATGAGCAAATGCTTCGTCGGTCGCTTCCTCTGGCGTACCGTCGAATACAATCTCACCTGCGCGTAGACCGATAATACGTGTCGCATATTCGCGAGCCAGATCGATAAAGTGCAGATTGATAATCGTTGTAATTTTCAGATCGCGGTTAATTCGGCGTAGATCGTCCATAACCTGACGAGTCGTTAACGGATCAAGCGATGCTACCGGCTCGTCAGCTAAAATGATTTGTGGCTCTTGAGCGAGTGCTCTTGCAATCGATACACGTTGCTGCTGTCCACCGGATAGCTGATCTGCACGGCTATACGCTTTATCGCGGATATTGACGCGTTCTAGCGCATCCATGGCCAGCTGGGTATCCTCTGCTGGGAACATACCCAGCATTGTGCGTAGCGTCGAATGGTGACCGACACGTCCGGATAATACATTGCGCAGCACAGTCGAGCGCTTCACCAGATTAAAGTTTTGGAAGATCATCCCGATGCCGCGGCGAATGCGTCTCAAGCCCGCACCTGATGCATGGGTGATCGACTGTCCATTGATGATAATATTGCCTTCACTAATATCGTTCAGACGGTTGATCGAGCGAAGCAATGTGGACTTACCTGCACCGGAAAGTCCAACAATGACGACCAGCTCGCCTTCACCGATCGTTAGATTAATATTGTTCAGACCACGTGTTCCATTGGGATATACTTTCGATACATTTTGAAATTCAATCATCATAAAGCCCAACTTTCTGTATAAAATCGTGCCTATCTGTAGCGCCAGAATCGTTGCATTCAGCGATACGCTCATAGAAGCGAACAGGCAGCACCGCCCGCAAAAGAAGGACGGTGCTGCCTTAATCATGGATCATGTGATGTCATGGATATCGCTATATTGTATACCGCTATAAGAAGCTAGAATTATTGAGCTTGACCGACTTCTTTTGCATATTCGCGTACTGGATCGAAGTTTTTGTCATCGCCTTTTTCATAGCCTACGTGAGTATAGATGTCTTCGATAATTTTTTGTCCTTCTGGATCATTACCGATATCAATGAACGCCTGGCTAATTTTGTCTCTCCAGGTCTGATCCATATCCGAGCGTACGCTGATCGTATCGTTTGGAATTGGAGCCGTGAAGTGAATCACACGAGTCTGGTCAAATACGGTGGGCACATCTTTTTTGACTGTGTTGCGCGCATCCTGGAATACAGCTACAGCATCAACCTGGCCATTCAGCAGTGCCATAACAGCTGCATCGTGACCTTTGATCGTTACGCCTTGAACGTCTGTATCCGGGTCAATGCCAGCTTTTTTCAGCTCAGCAGCTGGGAATACATAACCAGCGGAAGAGGTTACATCCTGCCAGCCGATCTTTTTACCCTTCAGGTCAGTCAACGATTTGATCGGAGAATCCTTTTTAACGATAATCATGGACTTATAGTAGTTCACTTTTTCTGTTGTGGGTTGACCTGTCTCGTCGTTCACACCGTAGCGCTGTGCTTGCAGCAGCAGATCAGCCGCTTTACGGTTGTCGTGAGCAAGTACATAGGCGTTTGGAGGCAGGAAGCCTACATCTACCTGACGGGAAGCCATCGCTTCAACGATTGTGTTATAGTCTGGAGATACGGACACACTTACTGGAATGCCTAGCTTGTCGCCCAGCAGCTTTTCTAGTGGCTTTGCTTTTGCTTCAAGTGTTTCTGCATTTTGTGAAGGTACGAATTGAACCTTGAGTTCAGTAGGTACATACGCCGTGCTCGCTGCTGTGCCTGAGCTTGCGGATGTGGAAGGATTGCCGCCACAAGCGGTCAAGCCAACGGCAAAAGCCAGAGTCATACCAATTGCTAATACTTTTTTGAACAACGTTATTTCCCCCTAGGATGTCATAGAATATAAGCTTATGTAACGCCTATGAACAGATTCAGCGACCAGACCCTATGCTGCCCTATTACAGATCCGATAGCTGGAATATAGTAATAAGGATTGGCGATAAAATACAGTGAAGCTGGAAACTGGCAAGGTTCACAAATCGTATTCTACCAGCGTTCGAAAAAGGAAGGGTCAAAACAAAAGATGAATTATGTAATAAAAACGTAAACGCTTTTCGTAATGTAAACCGCTTCGTTTACAATGTAATAATATTCATATGATAAAGTGATGTCGTTTGATTCAAATAGAGAGGAACGATCCGCATGAAACCAGCTTCTTTTATATACAGGTCAGCCGAATATCGATCCGGGAGTGAAGCCGCAACGTTCACACCTGCATCCAAACGACATTTTTCCTTGCGCTTGATGGCGACTACCGATCTGCACGTAAGCTTGACGGGATACGATTATTATCGCGATCAGGATACGATGCATATGGGGCTGTCGCGAACAGCCGCATTGATCGAGCAGGCGCGTAGTGAGGCGACGAATCATATGCTGTTTGATAACGGCGATATTTTACAGGGCAATCCATTAGGTGATTATGCTGCCGAGCATCGCTACTGGCACAATGAACAGACCGGCGAGGGTGTGCATCCATTGATCGGTCTAATGAATATGCTTGATTATGATGCAGCTACACTTGGCAATCATGAGTTCAATTATGGGCTAGCGTATCTGGAGCAATGTATAGCAGGTGCTGACTTTCCATATACCAATGCCAATGTATACGAGGTGAAGGAGGAGCGATATCAGCCGCTGCTGGCACCGTATATTTTGCTGCATCGCAAGCTATACGATGCGGATGGAGCTGCTGCTGAGCTATGTGTAGGTGTAGTAGGGGTAGTACCACCGCAAATTATGAACTGGGATCGCAAGCATCTGGAGGGTCATATTGAAGCGCTTGATATGGTCATTGTAGCAAAGCAAGCGGTCAAAGAAGCGCGTCAGGCAGGTGCAGACATCGTTGTACTACTGGCGCATTGCGGCTATGCAGAAGAGGATACACCAACGATTAGTGAAAACGCGGTGTTGCCGCTAAGCCGTTTGGCGGGTGTAGATGCCCTATTTTTTGGACATGCGCATAAGCTGTTCCCAGGCGAAGAGTTTGCTGGACGACCGGGTGTCGACCTGGAGCAGGGCACGATTCATGGTATTCCTGCGGCTGAGCCCGGTGTATGGGGAAGTCATCTCGGTCTGATTGATCTGGAGCTAGAGCACACAACAGAGGGCTGGTCAGTCGTTACCGGACGCGGTACGGTACGTCCTATATTTGATCCTGTATCTAATCGTGCACTGGTCGAGCCGATCGCTGCACTAGAGCAAGCTGCTGCTGAGGCACACAGGAAAACGCTGGACTATATTCATACGCCAGTAGGACAGCTGGATGTGCCGCTACATAGCTACTTTTCACTGGTGACGGATACACCCGTAGTACAGCTTATTAATGAAGCACAGCGCTATGCAGGGGCTCGTTTATTGGAGCAAACGCCCTATGCAGCATTACCATTATTATCTGCTGCTGCGCCCTTTAAGACAGGAGGTCGCTATGGGCCGCTACATTATACAGCAATTGTTCCGGGTGGACTGACGTTGCAGCATATGTCGGACATTTACAGCTATGCGAATACATTTTGCATCGTACGGCTTGATGGTGATGAAGTACGTGAATGGTTGGAATGGTCAGCAGGATTATACACTACACTGCTGGCTGATGAGGAGCAGCAATCTTTGCTGGACGCGGCGTTCTCGCCATTTAACTTTGATGTGATAGATGGTTTGTCGTATCGAATCGATGTCAGTGTACCGCCGCGTTATAGTGCAGAGGGCGAGCTACTCCATGCCGATTCTCATCGGATTGTCGATATGACGTATAAGGGTGAGCCCGTGACAGCGGCTATGGAATTTGCAGTCGCAACGAATCAATATCGTGCGTTCTCTACACCGCTTGCCAATCCAGATGGACAGCGTGTGATTGTCGACGCAGGTGTTGAAAATCGCGAGGTCTTAATCGATTATGTACGTCAGTATGAGCATATCGCACCTATCGCGGATCATAACTGGTCGCTCTGTTATGGTGGAGAGCAGTCGATTACGTCAGTACATGCTGTATTTCAATCCTCACCGGATGCTCGGGAGTGGCTAAATCAGCATCCAGAGCTTGCTTTTGTGCAGCTAGAGCCAGATGGCTTTGCAACGTATCGTATGAGTGTACCTGTAAAAGAATGATTATTCGCTCGATCGATATCGGTCGTTGGAATGGTAAAAGGACAGCTTCGATGAGTGAGGCTGTCCTTTTTGCCGTGTTAGTTAGACATGGGAAGAGTGTAGTTGTTAAGAACATAAGCTTTGCAGAGGGTATCAGCTATATATTAAAATTAAACCAGGAGGCGAGGAGATGAGTGTAGAGTCCAATATGCTTGAGAGTGCGATTCGTCAGTTTACCCATTATAAGGAATTAGGCGAGAAGGCGATGCGCCAGCTGGAGCCAGAGCAACTGTTTATCGCTCCCAATGAAGATAGTAACAGTATCGCCGTCATTGTGAAGCATTTATGGGGCAATATGCTGTCCCGCTGGACAGAATTGCTCACCAGTGATGGGGAGAAGCCATGGCGTCTGCGGGATGAGGAATTCGAATGGGCAGAGGCGGACCCGGCTCAGGTATGGCAATACTGGGAAGAAGGCTGGCGCTGTCTGCTCGATGCGTTGCAGCAGTTACAGCCAGAGCAGCTGATGACCATCATCTATATTCGTAATGAAGGGCATACCGTGCTGGAGGCGATCAATCGTCAATTATGCCATTATCCTTATCATGTAGGACAGATCGTGTACGCAGCCAAAATGTTAAAATCCACGAGCTGGGACAGTCTGTCTATTCCTCGCCAGCGTTCGGCACAGTATAACGCTAACAAGTTCGACCAGCCTCGGCAACGTCGTCATTTTACCGAGGGTATATAATTTTAGCCGGAAAACGAAGGAGGAGAAGCGATGAGCCAGCAACAAACGACATGGGATATCGAACTAACGGACGAACAACAGCAACGCCTCCGTTTACAATTTGAAAGCCAGCGTGAGCTACAGAAGTTCATTCTCACTCTAACTGTAGAGCAACTGCTTGATGCGCAGGTCTATGACCCAGAGCAGCGTAGCATGGAAGGGAAGCTGTATGTGTATCATTGCTTTTAAATGAGGGTTTTTAAGGGAAGAAGCTCCACAGCATAGGCAAACGATCGATAGGATCCATTGTGGCTATATCCGCTCTAGTTATCTATATCATTTATAGTATATCCCCATACGTTTGCTATACTTCTATCCCTGCGTTCATTAATAAAATGCAGGGATTTTGCTATAGAAAGACAGCTATAGTATTCGCTTGAAAAGCACAACTTTTACCCTGTGATAACGTACAACTTTACAATTGGACGAACGAAAATACAAGCTATTACATACCGAATCAGGAGGACAACAACGACATGACATTCAGAAGCTTCACCGCTAAGCTCGCACTCCCAGTCAAGCTAGCCGCCGTAACCGCGCTTACCCTATCACTTGGAATTGCTCCTTATGCCAATCCACAGGCACACGCCGCTAATAATGAGAAACCAGCCGTAATTACTATTGCAGGCAAAGAAGTGAACTGGTCTACTGCTCCATTTGTGATGAAAGGAACAACGATGGTTCCACTTCGTGAAGCAGCACGCGAGCTAGGTGCACAGGCAACATGGGATACAGCTACACGCTCTGTAGTGATGTACAATCATGGCGACCGAATCGCGCATGTACCGGGTACATCTACGATTACATTAGATGGATTCACACTCCAGATGCCTGAAGCATCGCGCAATGTGAATGGCACGATGATGGTTCCAGCACGCTTTCTCGCAGATGCATTCAAAGCTGGACTTACCCTGAATTCCACACCTGAGCAGGCCACCATCAATCTAACACCAGATGCAGCCACAGTGATGACCGATGCTGTGCAAAGTGTAGATACGTATTTGCAAAAGCAAGGCTACTCTGGTCTGGCACTGGTCGAATCGAAGGGTAAGGTTGTGTTGAAAAAAGGCTACGGTCTATCCGGTACAGATAAAGTCACCAGCCCGGATAGTATTTCGCGTATCGCCTCGTTAAGCAAGTCCTTTACCGCTGCTGCTGTCATGAAGCTGATCGAGGATGGTAAGGTAAGTCTGGATGATAAGCTAACTAAATACATCCCGGATTTCCCACGTGGTGATGAGATTACGGTACATATGCTGTTATCCCATACCGCAGGCTTTAACTCCAATTTTACACGTGGTGAAGGCACCACATTAGAAGATACGGTAAATGAGATCAAGACCAAGCCACTGCGCTTTGAACCAGGCACCACGTTTAACTATAGCAATCAAGGCTATGTACTACTGGCCTATATCGTACAGCTCGTTTCCGGTGAGACTTACGGTCAATACATCCAGCATACATTCCTTGAACCGCTACAGATGAACCATACCGGAGAAGCAACGAAGACGACCAACACAATTGCCGGCTTTGTCAAAGATAAAAAAACAGGAGATTGGATCGAAGGTGATTACTACTGGTCTCAATCCGGTACAGGTACATTTTATTCCAGTCTGGATGACATGATGAAATGGTACAAAGCCTTTGCAAACCATACGATCCTCAGTCAAGCCAGCGTAGATCGTATGTTCACACCATACTCTAATCTGAAGCCCTACGGCTACGCCTTTTTAATCAAAAACATTGATGGCAAGCGTACTATCTACCACAACGGCAGCGGCACCGGTTATTCTACAGGCTTTACCTATAATCTAGACGACGATGTGATGGTGATTCTGCTGGGCAACCACTATGGTATGGATATCGCTACCATGCTAACCCAGACTCAAACGCTGGCGAACCATGCACTGGCTAAGTAAAGGTACTGAAAAATCACGTAGTGGAGGGTCGCGTATTGGAAATATGTCACGTATTAGAAATATGGATGATTTCGCATGCTAATCGACTATAATCTTCAAAAGTTCATACCCAATCCGTTCCTTTTGATATTGCCCAAACACTCGCTCAGCATAATAAACAATGGAACACAGCATGCTTTTCTCATTTAAAAGCTCGCTGCTCCAGAGCAGCATACATCAAAGGAGGAATCACCTGATGAATTCCGTTATTAACTATGCGCACCGAGGCGCATCAGGTCATTGTCCTGAAAATACAATGGTTGCCTTTCGTCGTGGGCTAGAATTAGGAGCTACAGGTATCGAAACGGATGTGCAGATGAGTAAAGATGGCGCGCTGGTACTTATTCATGATGAGAGTGTACAACGTACAACGGGACAGCACGGAGAGATCAGCCAGCTACATAGTGACGAGATTCGCCGTCTGGATGCAGGAAGCTGGTATAGTCAGGAATTTGCGGGTGAGCGTATTCCTACACTGGATGAGCTATTAGACTGGGCAGCATCGACAGAACTGACCTTAAATTTGGAGCTTAAAAATAATATCGAGCCGTATACGGGTATGGAGGAAAAGGTGATTGAGGCTGTTCGTGCGCGCGGATTAGAGGAGCGTACGATCATTTCCAGCTTTAACCACTATTCTCTTGTTACGTGTAAGCGAATTGCCCCCGAAATTCGTACAGGTATTTTGTATGTAGAGAATCTGGTCGATCCGTGGAATTATGCACGCAATATCGGTGCAGAAGCTTTACATCCGTATCATCTGACGATGGAGTCCTTTATTGTCCGTCATGCGAATGCGGCTGGTATTATGAGCAATCCATTTACAATTAACGATCCCGAGCGGATGCAACAGCTGATCGATATGGGCTGTGCTGGCATCATCACGGACTATCCTGACCGTCTGGATGAAGTTTTGAGAAGCGTAGTAGCACAGAGTAATAAGCCGCTATAATTATGAAGGTATGATAAAATTATCATCCTACACGTTTTACCTATTCAACATATGTGCACCGCGTACGTTATATAGAGTATGCGGTGCTTTTTGTGTTAGATGAAGCTGTGTTTTTGGTTATTTTGTGGTATGTTTAAATTCTGCCCCTGCTGATTGCTGACACTGGACAGCGGAGGTTAAACCACACTAGATGCCACGGAAATAACGGATAATAATGACCAAACTGAAACTTTCCAAGCGTAACAGAAATGGTTACAATAATGAATATCCATGATCCTGGCGCCGCATGGGAGATAAGCAATGAGAAAACTACGGATTGGACGCTACTTGAAGCTTAATACCATTCGGCTGCTTCGATTGCGGAAGGGCGCGCATCAGGTCGCAATCGGATTTGCAGTAGGACTTATTCCAAGCTGGTATCCACTGCTTGGAGTCGGGCCGCTATTATCACTTGGACTTAATCGTTTATTTAAAGGGGCATTACCAGCAGCAATCTTTGCTGCTTCGCTGGATTCGTTCGTCTGGCCGCTCACCTTTTTCCTGAATTATCATACAGGTCATCTGCTCATCAGCTTGTTTCATTCGGCACGCTGGCCGTCTCGAATGCTTCATATTAAAATGCCAGATTGGCCAGAGGATTATATGCAGCCGCTCCATGCGTCTCATCATTTGCGAGATGCGGGTGTGTACTTTGCAACTGGTGCGGCTGTGAACAGTATTGTTTTTGCCGTCTTGATTTATGTGGTGATTAAATGGGTGATGCTCAAATACCGCAAGCCATTACTTCAACGGCTACGCGGTAAAAAATAATTCTTCCTGCAACCAGTCAGCCAAACAAGGGTATTAATGTATACTGCTATTTCTTTCAAGTACGATATGATGATTGCATTTTCCGTATATTCGTATGAAAGAAATGCAGTCTGTCCTATGCGCGCTATGATGACGTGCATAGGTGTAGACTGCCAACACAGCTTATGATCTACTACTCGGTTCTAAAGGAGGAACATCCGTGAACTTCGGAGCCCGCATGCTGAAGACCGGTATCGCGGTCACGCTTGCCCTATATGTAAGCTCCTGGCTCGATTTAAAACCACCTGTGATTGCGGCGATTGCTGCCATTTTTGCAATGCAGCCTTCGATTTATCGCTCGTTTCGCTATTTTCTAGATCAGATTCAGACCAATACACTGGGCGCTATTCTTGCTTTACTGGGTGGGATGGTATTTTCTAACGATCCGATTGCGGTTGGTTTGATGTGTATTGTCGTCATCATGATCTGTCTACGCTTGAATATGGGCGATACGATCGGATTGACGCTCGTCACCGTTATTTCGGTGATGGAAGTATCGGGTATGGGACAATGGCAGTTTGCGTTGAATCGATTTACACTCAGTATTATTGGGATTGTGTCTGCATTTCTTATTAACGTGCTCGTTGCGCCGCCCAAGCCATTAGAGCAATTTAAGTCACAGATTGAAGGTACATTTTCAAAAATGTCGCTACTGCTACGTACAGCGGTATCGGATGAGATTAAGGAAGCTGTATTTCGTGATGAAAAGCGTGCACTGGAAGGCTCGATTCAATCGTTGTCCGATAAGTACAATCTGATGGAGGAAGAGCTTGGTAAGTTGAATCGTCCATCAATGACGACGCAGCGTCACCTGGTTGTGAATAAGCAGATGGTCACAACGCTGCGAAAAGGAATGGACGTGCTGACGGCAATTGAGCAGCATTATTTTCAGGCGGAGCGAAGTCCCGAGATTGACGAATATTTCGACTCCCATCTGGAAAAGCTGATCAAATTCCATGAGCACATCCTGCTCAAATCCGATAACAAAATTAAAAATAACGGTAGCGAGGCGACAGAAGTCGACGCTGCCAATGACAAATTTTTGGATACGATGATCGAGCGGTATCAGCAAAACTTTGGCGGTGTGCTACGTTTGTCGATCGTAGCCGCAGTCATGTATGATTATGGTTACCAGCTGGAGCGATTGAATCGACTGGTTGACCATGTGAATGGCTCTTCTGGACGTGATAAGGATCATTCCAAAGATGACGATTCTGCTCAGAAGCTTCATGAGGAGCTGCAATCCGATGCAGAAGCGCGCTCCAAGCGCTCCAGAAGGAGCTTTCCAACCTGGCCCTGGAAGTGATATCTCGGGCCAGGCTCATCTACTATTTTACATTTAAAATTAAAACTAAAAATTAAGTATTCGGTTTAAAGGAGATCGACGGGAATGATCAATGGGATCCCATACGAATTAGAAAAGTCTATCGGTTACAAACTTACAATTGCTTCACGCCTTGCAAGTAATCGCCTTAATCAGCAGTTTCGCGATGCCGGTTATCCAGTAACTTATGAGCAATGGATACTCGTTTCCTATTTGTGGAAACGCGATGGCCAGACGCAAAACCGTTTAGCTCGCTTATCACGCAAGGATCAGCCGAGCGTATCCAGGCTGATTGACAATATGATTCGTCGGGGAATGGTCATTCGCGTCCCCCATCCAGACGATCGTCGTACCAATCTGATCTATCTGACGGATTATTGTCGCAGTATTCTGGATGATCTAGCTGCCAAGGCGTACCAGACGATTGAAGAAATTTTCAAAGGCTTTACCTCGGAGGAACGCGAATTCACAGCGAAAATGATCGATCGTATCATCAAAAACATGGATTGAATATTTGCCCCTACCGTTATCTTTTTGCCATTATGGTTAAATTTATGATGATGGCCAATAAGAAAACAACAGGAGGGACAAGCGATGATATCAACCGAGGAAAGACAACGCTGCATCGAAGCTTGTATGGAATGTGTGGTGGCCTGTAACAACTGCTACGTATCCTGTCTGGGAGAAGAACATGTCGATATGATGCGCGAATGCATCCGACTCGACCGTGAATGCGCAGATATATGCCAGCTTGCGATCAAGGCAATGAGCTCCAATAGCCCGTATATGAAGCAAATTTGCGAACTATGCGCCCAAATCTGCGAAGACTGCGCTCAGGAATGTGGCAAACATCAGCATGATCACTGCCAACGCTGTGCTGAAGCATGTCGTCACTGCGCAGAAGCCTGTCGCAGCATGGTTGCCTGAGTACAGATCCAGTCTAGTCTCTTTAAAGAACGCATCGGTACATGCACGAATAACGCAAAAACAATAATGCTACAGCATCCACTTGAGAGGTATTCAAGCAATATGATATTTCTTATGTAAGGTATCGATTCCATAGCGATAGGCTTGTAAAAGATACTATAAGGATACTACTGAGGTAGCATTATAAAAGCATAATAAGAAAGTCGAATAGTATGAAAAAGGAGCCTATAATCAGATGAATGTATCTGTTTATGAGCTCCTTTTTATATGACTCAACACCTAACTTACACCCATCCCCCGTGCAAAACCCTCTATAATAGAGTATAGTAGAATATGATGTTGACGGAAAAGGAGATTACTTATGATTGCAAAAACAGAACAGGATATTGAAGGATTAAAGAAAATTGGCAAAGTCGTTGCGATCATTCGCGACGAACTCAAAAATATGGCACAGCCCGGCGTGCGTACGATCGATCTGGATCGCCGTGCTGGTGAATTGTTTGAACAATACGGTGCAATCTCTGCACCCAAATCAACCTATGACTTCCCAGGCTATACCTGTATTAGCATCAATGAAGAGGTAGCGCATGGCATTCCTGGCGATCGTGTGATTCAAGAGGGCGATCTGGTGAATGTTGACGTATCGGCTTCGCTGGATGGTTATTTTGCAGATACAGGCGTATCGTTTGTCGCTGGTAAAGGTGATCCGAAGCTGGAAGCACTCTGCGATGCCTCCATTCAAGCATTTGATGCAGCGATGAAAAAGATCAAAGCAGGCTCCAAACGCAGCAATGCAGGTAAAGCAAGCCATAATACCGCGCGCAAGCTCGGTTTTACCGTGATTACGAACCTGACCGGTCATGGTATCGGCAAATCACTGCATGATGATCCAGAATATATTTTGAGCTATTATGATCCAACGGATAATGATCTATGGAAGGAAGGCAGCGTGATCGCCTTTGAACCCTTCGTTTCGACCAAAGCCGAGGAAGTATATGAATCCGGTGATGGCTGGACATTGAAAACCGATGATGGTAGCTATGTTGCACAATATGAGCATACCCTGATTATTACCAAGGGTGAGCCGATCATTTTGACCCGATAATATTGAAAAAGCCGCATGACAGAAGTGAAATCTCCGTCGTGCGGCTTTGTTATTTGCAAATATGAAAAAAAAGTCGTAAAATAAAAAATGCTCTGCCTAAAAGCAGAACAGTTCGGTTCATTTATATACTCATGAATCATAACATACATGATAGAGATTTGTCAATAGATAATTTAGGAGGGGATGGCAGTATGGCAACGGAGGAGCAGGATTGGAAAATAGAGCAGCAACGTGTAGATGACGTGACTGCCAAGATCAATCGCAAAATGTCCGTACTTGAACAGGAGGTTGGTGAGAGCCGCGGCGATGTAGTCGGTATGCGGAAGGACTTCTGGGACGAGGTTTCGATTAACTTTAGTGAGCAGGATGATGTAGGTGAGACATCCACCAGCTTGCGTCAGCAATCGCAGGTTCTGTCCGAGCTGGAGCTGAGTCACCGTCGTTCTAGCCTTACGCTTGATAAGCTACGTCGCTTGTCCAGCTCCCCTTATTTTGGACGGATTGATTTTCGGGAGCAGGGACAGGAGCAGACTGAGCGTATTTATCTAGGAATCGGTTCATTTTTAGATGATAACGAAGAGGACTTCTTGATCTATGACTGGCGTGCGCCTGTATCGAGCCTGTATTACGATGGTGCACCCGGGCATGCTACGTATCGCACACCGGTAGGTAGCATTGAAGGTGAGATGGAGCTGAAGCGACAATTTGTTATTCGGGATGCGGAGATCAAGGTACTGTTTGATACAGGTGTGACGATTGGCGATGAGCTATTGCAGCAAGTACTGAGTCACAGCGCAGATAACCAGATGAAAAATATCGTCGCTACCATTCAAAAGGAACAAAATAACGTTATTCGTAACGATAAGAGTCGAATGCTGATCGTGCAGGGAGCGGCAGGAAGTGGTAAAACGTCTGCTGCGCTGCAACGTGTTGCATATTTGTTATATCGCTATCGGGATAGCCTGCGCGCTGATCAGATGGTGCTCTTTTCACCCAACTCGATGTTTAACAGCTATGTGTCGACCGTTTTGCCAGAGCTGGGCGAAGAGAATATGCTGCAAACGACCTTTCAAGCATATTTGGAAATCCGAATCGGGCGTGAATTCGATCTGGAGGACGTATTTTCACAGATGGAATACCTGTTGGCCTGGTCAGATGATGATGGACATCCGGCACGTGTGAAGGGGATTCGCTACAAGTCGTCACTGGATTACTTCCGTGCCATTCGACGTTATGCTGAATTGCTGCTACAGGATGGAATGAAGTTCAGATCGGTTCGTTTTCAAGGACATGAGATCGTATCGTCTCAGCAAATGCAGGAGAAGTTCTATAGCTACGATCCGGCTGTGAAGCTGGGGAATCGGATGGAGCTGATGCGTGATTGGCTGCTCAAGGAAGTGAATGAGTTTGGGCGCCGCGAGCGCAAGGAGCCGTGGGTAGAGGAGCAGATTCAGATGCTCACAACGGACGACTATCATCGCGCGTATACGATGATGCGACGCAAGCAGAAGAACAAGACTGTCTCCTTTGACGATTTCCAATTAGAAACGGAAATGGCAGCACGGATGGTAGTGAACAACTGGCTCAAGCCGCTGCGTAAATGGGTGAAACGTCTGCGTTTTATCGATCTGGGTGGACTGTATCGTCGTTTATTTGAAGATGCGGAATGGTTCCAGCGCATTAACAATGGGGCACTGCCAGACGGCTGGGAGGAATTTGCTCCACAGACAGTTAACCGCATACGTCAGGGCGAACTCGGCTATGAGGATGCAACGCCCTATCTGTATTTAAAAGAACAGCTACAGGGCTTCCGCTCTAACACAGCGATCAAGCATATTATCGTCGATGAGGTGCAGGATTATTCACCATTCCAGCTTGAATTCATGAAGCGCCTGTTTCCACGTGCACGCATGACTGCACTTGGTGATCTGAACCAGGCGATCTACAGCCATAATTCTGTGTTCGATGAAGAAGAGCCACTGATGGAGCTATACGGACGTGAGCAGACGGAGCTTATTCGCCTCACACGTAGCTATCGTTCGACCTATGAAATCGTCGATTTCACACGAGCCATGCTACCGGGTGGCGAGCAGATTATTCCATTCAATCGACGCGGTCATAAGCCTGTTGTCGCCTTGTATGACGATCGTGAGGATATGCATCAAGAGATCGTGCGTAATATTCACGAGCTACAGCAGCAAGGCTATCAGTACACCGCGATCATTTGTAAAACCGAGAGCGAGTGCACACAAGCCTATGAAGCACTCAAGGATCAGATCACGATGCGCAAAATGACCAAGAACACGCCCGTATTCGAAAAGGGAACGATCATCATCCCAGCCTACCTGGCAAAAGGCGTCGAATTCGACGCTGTTATCCTGTACAACGCATCCGCCGATCAATACCATCGTGAAGCCGAGCGCAAGCTATTCTACACTGCCTGCACTCGCGCCATGCACCTGCTCTATGCTTACTCTGTCGGCGAAGTCACACCATTCATCAGCAATGTCGATGCACAGCTGTACGAACAAAACGACTACCGAGGTTGATGGAAGGCAAACAGTCTAAAGGTAATATCGAATATAACGTACAGGTCTATGCTTACGCTGAGCTACAGCTTTGGAAGCGAGTATGGAAGATCACAGAGCAATAATATAAATTCAACTAAACAGGCAGAACTTCTACATCATAAATGTAGGAAGGCTGCCTGTTTTTGTTGTATCCTCGTGTATTCAATTGAGTACTACTCATTAGTTTGATGTGAACAATAACTACAAGCGATCCATACTGAATGGAGGTGGAGGTTCACTTATCCCTAGCCTATTACTCTCAGCGCATTATAAAAGCAGTTATTTCAACCCGGCATCCACCATCAACTCTGTCGTTCTTCCCGCATACAACCGATGCAGCTCCTTCCGATACTGTGAAGGCGTACACCCATGATGCTGCTTGAATACCGATATAAAATAGCTCAAGCTATCAAACCCAACCTCCAGTGAAATGTCCACAATTTTACGATCACTGCTTTTCAGCAAACGACATGCCTGCTGCGTCCGATAGCGATTAATATAATCAATCGGACTTTTCTGCGTCATACTTTTAAAAAAGCGGCAAAAGTGCCCTTCGCTCATATTCACCTGCTCTGACAACTCCCGTAATCGCAGTGGCTGTCCATAATGTTCATGAATATGACCAAGCACCGTCTTCAAGCGCTCAATGCGATCATACGCAATAGCAGGCGCAGGCTCGCGCTGATGATCCATATGCTCATACATCATGCTAATGATCAGACATAGGTACGCCTTCGTCGTTAACTCATAGGCTACAGGTCTGTTCAGATTCACATGCACAATCTGCTGGAGCAATCGCAGCATATCCTGCTGCCAGTGCGCAGCCCCATCGATATGCAGCAGGGCATGGGTATCGCGTGACAGCAGTGGATCAAGATAACTTGCCTGAATCGTATCATACGAGCTGCTATCGAGCAGCGACATGCCAAATACAATCGCCGCAAAGCTACACACACTATCATCGATCTGATATGCCGTATGAATCTCACCACTATTCACGAAGATCGCTTCCCCGGCATTCACCACACAGCTTACAGCACCTACTTGGAAAAGCGCTTTTCCCTCCGTAACGATAATAAATTCCGGTTCCTCATGCCAGTGACACTCCAAAATAATATCATCATGCAAATTACCCATCTCATAAATGCTAACTGGATACATCAGACTACCATGAATCCGATCCTCACGCAGCCGCTCACGTAATGGCTCAAAGCTTTGCATTATTCATTCCCCCTGATCATGCACGATGCGTATAGTATTGATTGATTACTACTTGCTCGCCCTGCGTATCTGTGCTTAGTCTGTCATTGATCAAACGATTCCGCATCGTGTCATTCAGCTAAGCTCGGAGTCTTAATCTTTGAACAGATCTAACGATCTCACATCATACCATCAACGATCAAAATTTTAATACTTTTCATCAAAATAAAAGAAGAAAAGCGCTTTCTTAATCAATATCATTATACACATAGACAAATACAACAAACAAATCACCACCCGATCGACTAGCAAACGAAATGCTGGAAAGGACGAAAACGATGAAATTTACTGATGGCTACTGGATGACTCGAAAAGGCTATACGATGCAGCACCCTATGGATATTCGCGATATCGTGCGTAAAGGAGATGAAGTGACTCTTTACGCCGCAACTAAGCGCATCGAGCGTAAGGGCGATACCCTGAATGGTACGCTGCTCAAGGCGACACTAAGCTCCCCTATACCGAATGTAATCAAAGTCACGCTGAATCATCATAAAGGCGGTGTTGTCCAATCGCCACAGTTTGAGCTGACATCGCTGGATACGACTATTCAGGTGGAAGATAACGAGCAGCATATGACCCTTCAAAGCGGTGAGATCAAAGCAACCGTACAGAAAAATAAAGGCTGGAACATTAGCTTTGATTATGGCGATCGTCATCTGACAGGCAGTGTGCATCGTGGACCAGGCTATATCAATGGGCCGGAGGATAGCGTATTTTTCCGTGAGCAGTTAGAGCTGGGGGTAGGCGAATATATTTATGGACTCGGCGAGCGCTTTACCCCGTTTGTGAAAAATGGACAGACCGTCGACATCTGGAATGAGGATGGCGGTACAAGCAGTGAGCAGGCGTACAAAAATATTCCATTTTACCTGTCCAGCCGTGGATATGGAGTATTCGTCAATCATCCAGAGCGTGTATCGTATGAGATCGCTTCGGAAAATGTATCCAAAGTGCAGTTCAGCGTAGAAGGCGAGACACTGGAATACTTTATTATCGGCGGTAGCAATCCGAAGGAAGTGCTGGATAACTACACAACGCTGACAGGTAAGCCCGCCCTGCCACCCGCATGGACATTTGGCTTATGGCTGACCACATCGTTTACGACGGATTATGACGAAGCGACGGTGAATCATTTTGTAGATGGGATGGCGGAGCGGGATCTGCCATTGTCAGTTTTCCATTTTGACTGCTTCTGGATGCGTGAATACCAGTGGTGCGATTTTAAATGGGATGAGCGCATGTTCCCCGATCCAGAAGGCATGCTCAAGCGCCTTAAAGACAGAGGGCTGAAAATCTGCGCCTGGATTAATCCGTATATCGCCGAGAAGTCATACCTGTTCGACGAAGGCATGGAGCATGGCTACCTGGTGAAGCGTGCAGACGGAAGCGTATGGCAGTGGGATATGTGGCAGGCAGGAATGGCATTAGTGGACTTTACCAATCCAGCAGCCGTAGAGTGGTATCAATCCAAGCTGAAGGTGCTGATCGATCAAGGAGTGGATTCCTTCAAAACTGACTTCGGCGAACGCATTCCAACCGATGTCGTATACTACGATGGCTCCGATCCGGTGAAAATGCATAACTACTACACCTTCCTGTATAACAAAGTCGTATTCGAGCTGCTGGAAGAACAGCTCGGTGTGAATGAGGCGGCATTATTCGCACGCTCGGCAACCGTTGGTGGACAGCAATTCCCGGTACACTGGGGCGGTGATTGCTCCTCTACATTTGAATCGATGGCAGAATCACTACGTGGTGGACTGTCGCTCGGCGTGTCTGGCTTTGGCTTCTGGAGCCATGACATTTCCGGCTTCGAAATGACAGCTGCGCCATCGGTATATAAACGCTGGGTACAGTTCGGTATGCTGTCCTCTCATAGCCGTCTGCATGGCAATGAGTCGTACCGTGTACCCTGGTTATTTGACGAGGAATCTGTCGATGTATTACGCAAATTTACCAAGTTAAAATGCTCGTTGATGCCTTATCTGTTCGATGCGGCTGTAACGGCTACTCAAACTGGTGTACCAATGATGCGCCCCATGGTGCTCGATTTCCATCATGATTTTGCAACGCACACACTGGATCGCCAGTACATGTTCGGAGATTCCCTGCTCGTCGCTCCTATTTTCAATGAGCATGGCGAAGCAACCTATTACGTACCGGCAGGCAAATGGACAAATCTGCTGACTGGCGACATCGTAGAGGGTGGACGCTGGATGCAGGAAACGTTCGATTATATGAACCTGCCTCTGCTCGTCAAACCAGGTAGCCTGATCGCCTTTGGCGCGGAGGATAGCAAGCCAGATTACAACTATGCCGATGGCATTCAGTTCCATCTGTTCGAGCTTGAAGCTGGACAAACAGCTAACGCACAGATCGTAACCATAAACGGTGAAGCTGCTGGCAATGTAACCGCAGCACGTACTGGCAATACCATCGAATTCAAAGCAACTGGCTCCATCACCAACTGGTCAATCGTCCTGCGCGGCATTTCCAACGTAGCCTCAACGACAGGCGGCTCATCCACGACCAGCGAACAAGGCACCCTCATCACCGCAGAGCAAGGTTCAACCACGATTCGCATTGAGCTGTAAGTGTTGCTTAATATGCTTAATGAATTGTAGTCGGTATAATAATTTTGAATCTATGAATCTATGAAGTAAATGAACAAGCTACTAGACATAAAAAGGCACGACACGAAAAGACAGCTACTGCTTTATACGCAGGCTGTCTTTTTCGCAGTGTAATTAAATGTATACTATAGAACTCACTACTCTAATTTGATCATAATAAAGATCGTACAAAACATGCTACTCCCACCTGGCTGCTTATTTTGTTGTGAGCAGCACGGAACGGAGGGAAGGAAATAAGGGAAAAGGACGCTTTGCAGTGTTAGCGATGTTCTAACACGGGGTTCAATAAGAAGTGATTTTTGCTAAGCAAAATATCTTACTTTTTTAGAGCTGAGGAATCTACCTTTACTCTTAATCCAGTAGATTCCTCGGCTCCACCGAAGGACGTTCCCTTATTCCTTACCGAAAGTGATGTTTGCCCCAGCACAAATAATGCACCATCACCCATCATTTCCCCACCAACTGTATAAAAGTTGAAATGAAAGAACGAATGTTCTAAGATAATAGGAAACGCTATGCAAAGAAGTTCATATTAAGTATCGTGTATTGCTCATTACCCATTCACAAGGAGGCTTCATTATGAAACTGTACACCATTCACTCCATCCGCACGAATAACTTCAAAGACACCGAAATGCTGGAAAAGATCCAGGAGGTATGGCAGCAAGCCTATAGTCATCTGGATGGTAGACCCCTAACACTGTATGGTGTGTATCACGATTATGAGAGCGATTACAAGGGTGACTATTCCCTGACTACCGCTATAGCAGAAAGCTACGATGGAGCTACAGCACTGGAGTTGCCCGTTACCGCACAATATCGCGTATTTGAAGCCGCAACCAGTGACCCTCAAGGCGTGATCCAGCAGTGGAAGCAGATCTGGCAGCTGGAAGAGCAGGGCGAGCTGAGTCGTGCCTATACGTTTGACTATGAGCAGTATGAGCCGGATGGACGTATTACGATACATATTGCACTTGCTCCAGAGCTGTCGAGCGAGACGAATACGGACTCCCAGCAACCCGCATCGATTTGAGACAGATCATTGCAAGTGATAAGCAATCCTATAATATAGCTCCATACCATAAATAAATAGCGATACCAAAAAACGACTATCCCATCATAAAGGAGATAGTCGTTTTTCTTTTATTTGAACATTTGTATAAACAACAATTAGCTCAATTGCAATGAGCGTGAATTGGTTTTAGTCCACTTTGATATGGATAGAAGGGCTTTGCTGTGCAGGTGTCTTTTTGGCACGTACCATATAGATTGCACCGATCACAATATATAGCACGATAAAAATGACCGAATAACGATACATCGATGTATAGCTTGTCGCGCTGGCAATCGTACCAAGAATCATTGCGCCAAGGGCGACACCCAGATCAAGCGAGTTAAGGAACATTCCGTTTGCCATGCCGCGTTGATGAGGGTTCACGACTTGGATCATCCATGTTTGCATCGTTGGTTGTAATGCTCCCCAGCCAAGTCCATAACAGAGTGCGGAAGCTAACAAGCCAAGTGTCGAATGTGCCATTGAAAGCAGTAACAGACCCGCGATCAACAGAATCGCACCGGGAACGAGTAAAGCCTTTGGCCCAAAACGATCATACAGCTTACCGGAGAACGGACGAATGAGAATAACGGCAAGAGCATTGAACAGGAAGAAATACCCTGGATTCGCAATATGCGCTTCACTGCCGAACAGAGCGATAAAGCTGACCAATCCACCATACGTTACAGACATCAGAAAATTAAGTAAGCTCGGTAATAACAGCTTGCGTTCAAAGCTGGATGTTTGACGTGATGTCGTGGAGGCTTGGGCTGAAGCAGCGTGTATCGATTGAGCTGCCTGTACAGCCGAATCGTGCTGGCTTGCCGCCATAGCTGCTGGATTAGCAGATGCCTGCGAATCAGCCTGTATAGTTGACTGTTGTGTCGATACAATGCTTTTACGTTGCATCTGTGAGTGATCAGTTTCTTTCGCTCGATGCTTACCTGATATCAGGCTGTAAGCGAGTGGGAACAGAATCATAATAAACAGTGAACCCAGCACAACGAGCGGTGTAAAGCCGTACTGCTTCTCGATCCACATCCCGATCAGCGGACCCATCGACATCGAGATCGTAGTGGATAAGCCAAAATAGCCCATACCTTCACCCATTCGATTACGCGGAATGATATCTGATACCATCGTTGGGAAGGTCGTACTGTACATCCCGAAGCCAAAGCCGAAAATAACACGCATAACTAGCAGTGCAATGATCGAAGCGCTAAAATAATAGCCGACCGTTCCGAGTAGCGCAATCGCCAGCCCACCAAATAAAATGATATTACGTTTCCCTAGCTCCAATGCCTTAGCAGAGAAGAGGCGAGATACGATAGCTGATAACGCCATCAGGCTGGTACACAGACTGACATAAAAGTCACCGGCATTAAAATGCTCCCTCATATAGAGCGGGAGCGAGGATAGAATCATATGCAGATTCAAAAATACAAGCAAATTACATGCGGTTAAGACAAGAAATTCTTTTGTCCACAGACGAGCGACCGGGCCTTTGACAGCTCCGTCAGCTTCCTGTGAGGGGATAGCCGTTTTTGTTTGTTCCATAGTGCAAATCTCCATTTCCTATAAAATACACGGTCGCTTGATCTCAGAGTATCAAGCTTATGCTTCTTCCAAACGTGAGCGTAGCTCATGCAGCAATTGGCTGAGCTGCTCCATATGCTCCGGTGTGATCAGCTCAGCAATTTCCTGATTATGCTGCGCCTCTAGCGCATGAACCTTTTGCATCAGTGCGCGTCCGTCTTCATTTGGATAGACGAGAAAGGCACGGCGGTCATGCGGATCAATCTCTTTACGAATCAGTCCTTTGCGATGCAGTACATCCAGAATACGTGCGGTCGTAGGCTGATCCTTATACGCATGAGCAGCTAGCTCCTTCTGATTCATACCTTCCTGCGCACAAATGTAATACAGCACGCCCCATTGCTCCGGTGTAATATCATATTCCTTCAATTTGGCAGCGAATAGATTACTCACTCTGCGATACGTACTGCCAAGAAGAAAGCCGATCGAATCCAGCTCTTGCAAGGTCATACCTCAAGCTCCTTTCTTCCTTTGCGTAATACAAAAATAGCGTAAAACGACGATCCTGATAATTAGTTGTTAATGCAATTATAATTAATGCAATTAAAATTTGCAATAAAAAAAGCGGGAATCAAAACGATTCCCGCTGGGTGTGTGGTTTCATAAGTGAAGCATACTGTTACTTTCCCCATTGTATTCACCTCGTTAAAAGTGAATCAAGAGAGCTTCAATGGCTTCTTATTTTGTGCTTGCTTCTTCTTTAACTTGATCTTTAGCTTGTGGAACACTTTCCCAGTCTTTCAGGAAGCGCTCGATACCGCTGTCAGTAAGAGGGTGTTTCCACAGTGTAGGAACAAGTGTACCTGGGATTGTTGCGATGTGTGCACCAGCCAGAGCTGCTGCTCTTACGTGCTCCAGGTTACGGATACTTGCTGCAATGATTTCGGATTTCAGACCATAAGTGTCAAGGATTTGACGCAGGTCACGAATCAGTTGCATACCGTCGATACCGATATCGTCCAGACGACCAACGAATGGGCTGATGAAGGTAGCGCCAGCTTTAGCAGCCATCAGGCCTTGAGCTGGAGTAAAGATCAGCGTTACGTTTGTTTTGATGCCTTCTTTGGAAAGCTGGTTACAAGCGTACAGACCTTCTTCAGTCATTGGCAGCTTGATAACGATGTTTGGAGCCCATTTTGCGATTTCGTGAGCTTCTTTCAGCATGCCTTCAGCATCGAGGCTAACAACCTCAGCACTTACAGGACCATCGATGATTTCACAAATTTCGTCAATAACATCTTTAAAAACGCGGCCTTCTTTGGCGATCAGAGATGGGTTAGTTGTTACTCCATCTACGATACCGAGACGAGCGATACGTTTAATTTCGTTAAGGTTACCTGTGTCCAAGAAAAATTTCATTGCTGTCTTCCTCCTCAAAATAGATATATATGGTTTTGCCCTAGCATACGGCAACTTGCCGGCGACAATACACCAGTGCAATCGGGATATGCATATGTGTACATTACCCATAAACAGCCATATGTACACCCCGTGCTGGATGTTTATTTGTGCGTACAAATTGCTTGACACAAGCTGCGATATTCTGCGAGCAGAATAGGGGCGTGCCGGTAAATCTCACGCTGCAAACCGCAAACGTGAAATTAACTATATTTAGTTTTTACCACAATTCCAAACAACATACAATGGGGCTAAGCTTGTTTAACCTGCGCTTTACAAAGAAGCAAAGATAAAACCAAACCAATATGTTGATTTTTACAAAGTGATAAAACTAGATATGGTATAAAAATCGTGATTATGAATGTCAAAATGAGTCTTTCAAAAAAAACTAAAAAATTTTATAGATAACGCTACCATTTTACAATCGATTTTGTATGTATCCTTTTAAGGAATAGAAATGGGTGTCTAGTCTTTTAATAATTAAAGATAATAGAAAAAGACAAACACCTAGTTACTTATCCATTTCTTGCATGAAAGATGATTCACAAATATCATATTACGAAAAATAAATTTGTATGCTATTAAAAATGAGTTGGATTTGGTCGAAATAAATTAAGTAAGTGTATGGACTACAGACGAGCAGAGTTATCTGCGAAAGATCCAGCAAGCTTTGTACATCGTCTTCCTCATGCATAGCTGATTCATCGGTATGCTGGCTTGATACGTTTAAGCATAATGACAGATAGCACGATCTATCTGTTAACATTTGGTGTACAGACTACAGACAAACGATGATCAGAAAGACAGAACAACAGGAGTGATACAACAATGACCCAACAAGGTTATGGTAAAAGCGATGCAAAAGCGATTGAAAACGTTAGTATAGTTGATATGGTTATTGAAAGTATGAAGTATTTTGAGCATGTTGTTGGCGATGACCTGATGCTGGGCGTAACCGATTTGCATGAATTCAAATATTACAAGCCAGCCAAGGAACTTGATCTTGGTCTTCGTCCGGGTACACCGATTGCAAAGGACGATCCAAACCTGAACAATGCCCTGAAAAATGGCGTTATAACGGTGAACCGCGTACCTGCGTCTGCTTATGGCTTTGAACTGGATGCAACGTCGGTACCGCTGAAAGATAGCCACGGAAATATCGTAGGTGCGATTGCTTCAGCGTACACATTACAGCACAATACATTTATGGCGAATGTGACCGTTGATATTGAGAGTATTAGCAAACAGCTTAGCGATATGGTACAGTTGCTGGCAGCGCAGTCTCAGCAATTGTCGGCGACAGCAAGCCAGATTCAAGCGAACACAGGTAAAGCGGTAGAAAACTCCAAAGAGGTTAATCAGGTTACCGGCTTTATCCGCGAAATTTCAGAGCAGACAAATCTGTTAGGTCTGAACGCTGCAATCGAAGCGGCTCGCGTTGGCGAAGCAGGAGCAGGCTTTGGCGTTGTTGCATCTGAAGTGCGCAAGCTATCCGTGGATACGAAAAACGCAACTCAAAACATCGAAAGCTCGCTCGGTAGCGTCCAGCAATCGATTTTGCAAATGGAACGTGAAATTTCTGCTGTAGCGGATTCTTCTACAGAGCAAGCAAGACTTGTGAATGAATTCAGTGAGCTGGTAGATAAGCTAAACAGTGTGAGTCATGACTTTAAGAACTTCATGGAAGTGTTCCTGAATTCTCGCTTGTAATGTTCGGTTTGTAATGTAAAGAAGCCGCTGTAATGCTAGATTGGTGTACTACTCGTCAAGCTCGAATCAGGCTGCTTCATAGGCAATGAGCTAAATAAATAGATAGGCTATCCGTCATCTTTAAACGATTCTCAGGTATAGCAGACAGCAGACTTCATCGGAAGTGAGTAGCTGTATGCTATGCCTGTTTGCTATGTCTATGCGTGTTATACCTGGTATGCTTGTACTGCGAATATGTACTATTTTTGACAGAGACGTTCGTTTTTTTGATAATGGAAACAGAGAATAGTATGGATGAATAAGAGGAATGAGTATGGTTCTTAAAATGGAGAGAAGGGAGCGCTTCGTATGAGCAAAATTTTTCATAATGATTGGGCAGAGGTGCTTGAGCCTGAGCTAGAGAAGCCGTATTATCAGGAATTACGACGTTTCCTTGCGCAAGAGTATCGCTCGACGACGATCTATCCAGACATGTATGACATCTATAATGCGCTTCATTATACACCGTTGTCAGAGGTGAAGGTGGTCATTTTGGGACAAGATCCTTATCATGGACCAGGGCAAGCGCATGGGCTCAGCTTTTCGGTCAAGCCGGGTGTGGCTATTCCACCTTCCCTGCAAAACATTTACCAAGAGCTACACGAGGACATGGGCTGCACAGCGCCACGACATGGCTCGCTTGTGCACTGGGCAGAGCAGGGCGTCCTGCTGCTAAATGCTGTACTTACCGTGCGTCGTGGACAGGCAGCATCACATCAGAACAAGGGCTGGGAAGCCTTTACTGATCGGGTAGTGGAGGCGGTTAATCAGCGTGAAACGCCTGCTGTGTTTATTTTGTGGGGCAGTCATGCTCAGCGCAAAGGGGCGAATATCGACCGTAGTCGTCATTTTATTATTCAGTCTCCGCATCCAAGCCCGCTATCTGCTCATCGTGGATTTTTCGGGAGTCGTCCATTTTCGCGTGCTAATGCCTTTTTACAGCAGCAGGGGATGGAGCCGATCGATTGGTGCGTGCCTGCACAGCCATTGGAAAGAAGTCATTCGCCGCGTTAAAGGCGCTAATACTCAATGGCAAATGAAGCTACATATGTAGGATAATGAAGCAGTACGATGGGATCGTATACAGCATGTTCGCGTTATCAATAGTGCGATACAGCGCGATTATAGTCTGGATAGTCAATCGTATAGTGAATCCGATACGCTAAGCAAGATCCATCTATTTTAACGAAAACAGGTGGATTTTTATACCTTGTAAGCGTTACAATTATAAAGGTTTAACGAAGCCTTGATCCGTGGTACGATAATAGTCGATTCGACCTATAAGGAGGACTTGTTCAGTGGAATACCGTGTAGAGAAAGATACGATTGGTGAAATTCAGGTTCCTGCCGATAAGCTGTGGGGAGCACAAACCCAGCGCAGTAAAGAAAACTTCAAAATCGGTGGCGAAAAAATGCCGGTTGAGGTGATCTATGCTTTTGCAATGCTGAAAAAGGCAGCAGCACTGGCGAATGAGCAGCTTGGTAAGCTGTCTGCGGATAAAGCAGATGCAATTGTAAAAGCAGCTGACGAGATTATGACAGGACAATGGAATGAGCACTTCCCGCTTGTCGTATGGCAAACTGGAAGCGGCACACAGTCCAATATGAACGTCAATGAAGTTATCGCTCATCGTGGTAATCAACTGCTGGAGCAAGCAGGCAAAAGCGATCGTCTGCATCCAAACGACGATGTGAACATGTCGCAAAGCTCCAATGATACATTCCCGACTGCACTCCATGTAGCAGGTGTACTGGCAGTTGAAAATGATCTGCTGCCTGCGATCACCAAGCTACAGGATACATTGATGAACAAATCCAAGGAATTTATGAACCTGATCAAGATCGGTCGTACCCATCTACAGGATGCAACGCCGCTCACACTTGGTCAGGAAATTAGCGGCTGGGAAGCGATGCTGCACAAAACTAGCCGTATGATTCTGCACAGCTCCAGCGAAATGAAGGAGCTAGCGATCGGCGGTACAGCAGTAGGGACAGGCATTAATGCTCATCCAGACTTTGGTCGCCTCGTTGCTGAGAAGATCGCTGATATGACGGGTAAAATGTTCGTCTCCGCTCCAAACAAATTCCATGCACTCACCAGTCATGACGAAGTAGTGTACGCACACGGCGCTCTGAAGGCGCTGGCAGCCGATCTGATGAAGATTGCCAATGATGTGCGCTGGCTGGCAAGCGGCCCTCGTAGCGGTCTAGGAGAGCTGACGATCCCTGCCAATGAGCCAGGTAGCTCGATCATGCCAGGTAAAGTCAATCCAACTCAATCCGAAGCGATGACTATGGTCGTTACTCAGGTTATGGGGAATGATGCTACAATCGGCTTTGCAGCGAGTCAGGGTAATTTTGAGCTGAACGTATTCAAGCCAGTAATTATCTACAACTTCCTGCAATCCGTACGCCTGCTAGCCGATTCGATCATTTCGTTTAATGATCATTGTGCGGTAGGGATCGAAGCGAATGTGGACAAAATCCAGTTCAATCTGGACAATTCACTGATGCTCGTTACGGCATTGAATCCGTACATCGGTTATGAAAATGCTGCGAAAATCGCCAAGCATGCACATAAGGAAGGCTTGTCTCTGCGTGAAGCAGCACTGCAAAGTGGTCTGCTGACAGAGGAGCAATTCGACGAATATGTTGTACCTTCCAAAATGATTCACCCTAAAGCTTAATTGATCCTCAACAGGAGGATATGGAGACGTGCCTATTGTCTATACACATCGCCATATTTCCAAATGAGGCTTAGCTTGATTCACAAATGAAAATAATAAGCAAGTAAACAGGCAGGTCTGATGAGGGTATCCATTACAATCGTCGGGCTTGCCTGTTTATTTTGTTACAAAATGAGTAACGCAAAGATGGACTTGAACTCCTATCGGGACACAATCTGCTCACAATCTCTTGCCAAAAGGTGAAACGTGCTATACAATGACTTTATTAATTGAAGATGATAATCATTATCAATTAAGGGAAGTAAATAAAATTGGTGTGATGAGTCGCGACATGCAAGCGCCCATCTATATAAACTCCGGTAAGCAATACGTATACAACACAGCTTCATTTGTACTAATAAAATACGGTGCTGTACCTGGCGAGCCAGAGCAGAATATAGAAGAAGGACGCCATATAGATCAAGGGTCGGATCGATTTCGGCTCATATGTATTGGCCTATGCGCCATAGAAGGAGGAGTTTGATGAGTATCTTTTCGGAGCATCTGTCCCATTTGAGCGAGCAGCTAAGGCATGATCCTTCCGTTTTGGCTCTGCTTTTAGCAGGAGAGGAAGGCAGCTATAGTGGGGCTGCGGGTACAGAGCTGAATGTGATCATTGTGGTGTCAGATGAGGAATTTGAAGCACGTCTACAGGATGGACGTTTGCATTATAAAATGACAGATCCTGCTGTAGAGGATACACAGATTACAGGGCGCTACATTTCCCCACGTTATCTGCAAAAGGTAGCACGAGCAGGTAGTGAACCGGCGCGCTTTGCTTTTATGGGTGCAGTGATCGTGTTCTCTGATTTACCTGAATTACGCAGCCTGATCAACGAGATTACCGAGTATCCATTACATCTCAAGCAGGCGAATATCAATCGGTTCTATGCCCAATTTGAGGCATGGTATCTGGAGTGTAAGCGTGCGCTCGTTCAGCAGGAGCATTATGTACTGCATCAGTCGATTATGAATCTGCTATTATTCGGTGGACGCCTTATTCTCGCTCATAACGAGATGCTATATCCCGGGCAAAAGCTGCTAGTACATATGCTGGAGCACGCGCAGCGCAAGCCTGAACAGCTCCTATCCGCTATGCAATCCTTGATGGTGACACCGTCAGAGATGTGTCTGGAACGTCTGTATCGGCAAGTTCGAGATTACCGTAACTGGGTCAATGAAGAGCTGAACTGGACAGATTATGTGATCATGGACAATGAAATGCAGTGGCTCCGTCAGAGTGTATCGGTCGGTGATATTTAACCGCTTGATTAGATATAGCTGCACAATAAAAGCCCGCTTCCCTCAATAATCGTTGTTGAGGAAAGTGGGTTTTTGTACAATCTCTGTTATATTGTATGATTTTCATCATAATAAGAAATGCAGGTCATTTATTTAGCTTCGATTAGCGTAAAGCGTGTGTTGACTGGTACAGGTAGGGGATAGGATCGTAGGGGGTACGATCTTATTTTGCAGTAGCTCCATCAAATACATGCTGGAAGCTGATCATGCCATTACCATAAATATTGTCCTTGCCTGGTGTGCCGAGATCGACACTGTTTTGCTCGATCAGGCTGCGTAGCTGGTCATTAGTTAATTGTGGATAAGCTTGTTTTAACACTGCCGCCATACCACTTACAAATGGAGCGGCAACCGAAGTACCGTCACGCAGTTCATATTTGCCTGTGCTAGCTGTGCTTACGATGTGCGCGCCAGGTGCAGTTACATCAACTTCAGGGCCTGTCGCCGAGAATGTTGGACGAGACAGACTATCATCAATAGCGGCTACAGCGATCACATTGTTAGCCTTAGCTGGAAACTCTACCGTATCCTGCTGTACATCAGCTGTACCCTTGTTACCTACAGCAGCGATGAGGAGAATGCCCTGATCATGTGCCGTTTGAAGCATTTGTTGAACGGCTGGTGAAGCTTGTGGGAATGCGATCGACATATTCACGATATCCATTTTATTCTGGATGGCCCAGTTCAGACCTTCAGCTAATTGCTCTGTCGAGCCATTTCCTTGATTATCCAAAATTTTAACAGCATACAGGCTTGCATCCGGTGCTTCACCGATCAGACCTTTGCCGTTATTTTGTGCTCCGATAATGCCGGCAACGAATGTTCCGTGACCGTTATCGTCCGCGTAGGAGGAGGTGTAATCAACGACCGATACGCCACCTGCGATCTTGAGATCGGAGTGATTGGAGATGCCTGTATCGAGAATAGCTACCTTCACACCTTTGCCTGTATAGCCCTTTTGTAGAGCGAGCTGAGCATCAACGGTGCCATAACCCCAAGACGCTTGTTCATTGCCCTGTACCGTGATAGCTTTAACATCAGGTGTGAACGCTTGTGCTGCGGAAGCATACGTAACGCTTGGCTCAATGCTGACGATGCCAGAGGTTTGAGCAAGCTGCTCCTTTTGCTTGTCATTCAAGCTTAATGCTGCCATGTCCAGATGATTGAAAAATTCAGTGTGTCCTGCTCCGGAAACATTAGCAATAGCTTCCTTTGCCTGGATCGTGGAATATTGAACGAGATAGCGTTGTTCGGTAGATGTATGATTAGAATAATGAAATCCTACAATTGCAGCGGATAGAATAGGAATAAGAATGGTTGCAGATACGGCCGATTTTTTCCAGGTTTTAAAAAGGTTAAAACTTTTCATTAATAATATAGCTCCTCGCAAGTGTGGGTATAAGGATTTAAGTCTTATTACCCATAAATCATCTTATTAATCAGTAATTTCTATTAAATTATAACTTTTTTCGACACAATAAGCAATAATTAATATTATTTGTAATATTTTGTCGTAATATATGAAAGTAAAGCGAATTTTCGATACTTTTATTATGTACATATATATTCAATGAGTTATAAGAAGAAGTGAAGGGAGACCTATAGAAGGTGTCGTATTAAAAAATGGCTAGTATGCGGATGATAAAATCCATTTCGATAACTAATATTTTATAATCTGAACTAAATTTTCTATCAATATATAGGATTTTACGTTCCTATTGCTTGAATGGAGACAATACACTTTTAAAATGTAGATATAAAGGTACAAAAGCAACAGAGTGCTATTAGTACTAGGCTTAGACAAGAACTGCTTTCGAGATAAATAAGCCATCGACTCTACATGAGCTGGTTAGTTAGCATAAGTCATTGAGACACGTAAAAGGATTATGACGTCGATATCGAGTGGGATGCCAGGCTGTGGTGAATGGAGCTGGAAGCGAACCATAATTAGAAATCGGTAAATGACGTTTATTTGAATGGCATAGCTGGATAGATGAATGTTCTAAAAGGCTCCTTTGATTATAACCAATGGAGCCTTTTAGGTATATTCGTATCATTCAGTTGAACAATAATGATAGATAATAGTACATATAGAATTAAGCATTCAAAGAACGAGAAGACACAGGCTCATCAGCTGACGTGCTGTCTGATGTTGCAGGAGTCGCTTTGAGCTCTGCTACAGGCTCTGGGAAATAACCAATACCAGCTGCATAGGACAGCATCGCTTGAATAAATGTCAGATCAGGTAGCGCGCAGCTGATACCGTCCTGTTCAAGACGCTGCGCTGTCAGTGGGTTAGCCAGACGATAGGGTGATTGACGTGCTCCGTCACCCTCTAGCTGTGCCATGGCCAGCTGCATAGCCTCTGCAGGCTTGCTGATCGAGCTATCGAGTAGCCAGTTATGATACGCATCCTGACGAAGCTGCTCGACCGGGTAACCAGCGTCATTAATCAATCCAATTAGATCACTGTACAGCAACTGCTGCGGGTTGCAGATGTGGAAGATACGACCTGCGGTATCTGGCTGTAATGCCAGGTGCACGATGGAACGTCCAGCATAATCGATCGGTGTAAAGTCCATCCATTGATCAACAGCAGGAGCTTTACCAAGCAGCAGCATAGCTTTAATCATCCGGTACATGGCGTTACTGTCGATATTGCGCTGGAAGCTACCGCTCATCGAATGGCTGGACAGATTACCTGCACGGTAAATGTTAATAGCCAGTCCTTGCTCTGCTGCTTGCAGTACGAGTTTCTCACCTTCCAGCTTACTGTTGGTGTATACGTTCTCCGCGCGTAGTGAATCTGGAATGGTCCCCGCTTCTATAACTTGCTGCCATTTGCCCTCCAGAGACAGGTCTTCTGGAATCCCCATTGTCGATACATAATGGAAGCGAATGCCTTTACGCACAGTTGCCAGCTTCAGCAGCTCATTGGTTGACAGGATATTCGTTTTACGGAAATGCTCCGGATCACCGAAATGACGCACATCGGCTGCACTGTGAATGATCGCATCCATGCTGTGAGCGAGCAGTTCATGATCCGCTGCACTAATTCCCAGTCCAGGTTGCTCCAGATTGCCCTCGATGACCGTCACCCGCTCGTCGAAGCCGGTCAGCATATTACGTCCAAAATAAAGCTCCATTGTCGACTTGAGGCGATCCAGACTGCTGGCATTACCTGATTTACGTACCAGCGCATAGATGTGCGCCTCGCTACGTTGGAGCAGCTCATACAATAGATAGGAGCCAAGATAGCCAGTACCACCAGTAAGCAGCACGCCTGTTGTTGGTTTTAGCATTTCCTGAGGAGCAGCGACATTTACACGCTCCGGGAATTCCACCAGATCGATCAGCTCACAGGATGGTGTAAATGGCAGAATATCTGCTTGACCGCCACCAGGAAGCTCAGCACGGGCTGCGAGTGCAGCAATCGTTTTACATTCAAAGAAGTCGGCGATTTTAAGCCCTGGATAATCGGATTTGAGTAGTACCAGTACATGGATAACATGCAGGGAGTCGCCACCGATCGAGAAGAAGTCATCATGGATACCGATCTGCTCACGATTCAGCACCTCAGACCATGCTGCGGCAAGACGCTGCTCCGTCTCCGTTGAAGGTGCTACATAGCCTACAGCTTGCTCAGCAAGCTCGGTATTCGGATAGTTAACCAGCTTTTTACGCTCTGCTTTGCCTGTAGGTGAGATCGGGATCTCATCGAGCTGACATACAAACTTCGGTACAAAGTATGAAGGCAAACGATCAGCTAAAAATTGCTTGATCGCCGCTGGGGACAGCTTGCTTCCATCACTCGTTGTAAAGTAAGCCACAAGCATGTTTTGATTGGAAGCATCTTTTTTCGCTACAACAACAGCATCCTGAATCGCCTCGTATTTGTTCAGATTATCCTCGATTTCACCGATTTCGATGCGATGACCGCGAATTTTAATCTGAGAATCACGACGTCCTACATATTCGATGGTTCCGTCTGGTAACAGCTTCGCTAGATCGCCGGAGCGATAGAGCTTCTCGCCTGGAATATGAGGATGATCTACGAAAGCTGCTGCTGTTTTGTCAGGTTGATTCAGGTAGCCTTTGGCGATACCGACTGTGGAGATATACATTTCACCAGGTACACCAACCGGGCAAGGCATTTGCTGATCATTCATAATCCATACTTCGTAGTTATTAATTGGTCGTCCAATCGGTACATTGACGATATGCTCTGGCAGTGTATCGCTTACTTTGTGCATCGTAGCGCAGACGGTGCATTCTGTCGGACCATAGGCATTTACAACATGTACGGTTTGATCGATCTTCTGCTGGAATGCACGTACACGCTCGCCGTACAGTGCTTCACCAGCGACAGCGAGAAGGCGCAGGCTGTGTAGACGAGCGTAGCCTTCTGGGGAAAGGTAGGCAGACAGCTGATTAAAGAAAACGGTAGGTAATGCTGTAACAATCGTCGTCTGTGTACGCTCAATCGCTACGGCAAACTCTTCGATCGATACCCGCTCATCCGCATCCAGCATGTACATGTGAGCACCGTGGAACAGAGGAGCAATCGTATCCCATACCGAGCCATCAAAGCTATAGCTCGCAAATTGAGCCATAATATCCTGTGGTACGATCTCAAATTGCTCATTCAGCACCTGACCGAGATTGACTACACCACGGTGAGCGATCAATGTTCCCTTTGGCTTACCTGTTGAACCGGAGGTGTAGATGACATACGCCAGCTCATCTGGCAGTACACCGACATCTGGATTCGATGTAGCCGCTCCAGCAGCATGAACCGATTCGATCGGAACGATACCGCGCAGAGTGGAGATCCCCGCAGTCAGCTCATGTACCTTGTGATAATGCTCATTCTGTGTGAGTACAAAGGCAGAGCGTGTATCCTGTACGATATAATGGTTGCGGTCATCAGGATGGGCAGGATCGACTGGCACATACACACCCCCAGCCTTCATAATGCCAAGCAGGCTGACCACACTGTACAGACTGCGATCGAGAAACATCGTAACAAATTCCCCTTTACGAAGTCCTTTGGATAACAGATGATGTGCAATCTGGTTGGCTTGCTCATTGAGCTGTGTATACGTCCAGGTTGTATCACGGAAGCTGATTGCAGGACGCTCTGGATGCAGAAATGCCGCTTTTTCAAATGCACCATGAAACGTCAATTCGTTGTTATACGGCGCGGTTGTATAGTTGAGCGCAGAATACAGCACTTCATCCTCGGGGTTCAAAATGTTCACAGCG
Source organism: Paenibacillus hunanensis (assembly GCF_014645615.1). GTDB lineage: Bacteria > Bacillota > Bacilli > Paenibacillales > Paenibacillaceae > Saccharibacillus > Saccharibacillus hunanensis. The sequence goes on from NZ_BMMB01000007.1 coordinate 121,321, forward strand.
CCTACCGGAAGCTGTGGATCAGCAAGTAATCCTTCCAGCAAGCGAATATAGTAGGTAGAGAAGCGAGCAATCGTTGCAGGCTTCAATAGAGAGTCATTATATTCCACCACCATCGTTAATGAAGAAGGCTGCGGCTCAATTGTCCAGTTGATCAGTTGTCCTGGTTGTGCTGGAATTGTCTGACCGAAGCTAAACACGGTTTCACCTTGAACCCGTTGTCCGGACTTGCCTTCTTTTAGCTGAGCATATACCTGCTGGACGATCGTTTCGAAGGAAGGAGACTCTTCAAAAGACACAGACACGGGAAAGGTTCCTTTATTAGAAGCAAACAAGACGGCAGTTTCATATTCAGCGGACATGCGATGAATCCATCCCAGATAAGCGGCGAGTAGCAGACTTTGCTGCTGCAAACCAGCTTCAAGACGAGCTACATATCCAGCGATCGTTTGACCAAGATCAAAGCGATGGATTGCAAATGTATCCTTTTGATGCTGACGGGCATGATCAAGTGGAATTTGCAGAGCAGGAAGTTGAACCGGCTTATTGGCAGGACGAATATTTTCTGGTGAGGACATAATGATCTCTCCTTTAAAATGAAGTTGATGAACTGTAGGTTGTATAAGCACAGTTGAAAAGAGAGTTGCGTTGTTACATTTTGTTTCATATACACATATGATTATATGATTTCTCCTATACACCTGTAGAAAAGAAATGCCTTCCAGCGCAATGTGGAGGGCATTCTTTTCCCTGGCTGTACAGGAGAAGGAACCATTAAATTAGTGTCTGGTGCGAAGTGGCGTACTCTTTTTAATCTGCTTTACGAACATGGAAATGGGAGATCAGCTCTTGCAGTTGCTCCGCCATATTGGACAGCTGATTCGCTGCTTCAGACGTAGAGACAACCGTTGCTTTTTGACCTTCCAGGTTTTCAGATACTTTGTTACTGTTGGCAGCAGCGACATTCGCTGTTGTTCTCAGGTTCTCTGTAGTTGCAGCCATCTCTTCCGTTCCGGCGGAGATTTGCTGTGTTGCACTGGAGATATCCTGAATTTGCTCGGTTACTTTTTTGGTTGCAAGGTGAATCTCAGCAAACAGCTTGCCTGTTTGATCCGCGATTGACATCCCATGCTCCACTTCGGTTGTTCCTTTTTTCATCGAGGTTACCGCATTTTGAATCTCGTTTTGGATCTCAACGATCAATGTGCTAATCTGATTCGCAGAATCGGCGGATTGCTCAGCCAGCTTACGTACCTCGCCAGCAACGACCGCAAAGCCTTTACCATGCTCACCGACACGTGCAGCCTCAATGGATGCGTTCAGTGCAAGCAGGTTCGTTTGACCGGAGATGCCTGTGATAATACCGAGAATATTTCCGATTTCCTGTGAACGGCTTTCCAGCAATTCAACTGCTTTAGCTGTCTCATGCACGGAAGTTGAGATCAGCGACATCTGCTTCGTAACATCGCTCACAATCTCATTACCATGCGCTGACTTTTGCTCCATCGCAAAGGCTTCATCCGAAACTGTGGACGAGTTTTTCGCAATTGTACTAATAACTGTAGAGACTTCATTCATCGCTTTAGCTGTTTCTTCTGTAGCAGCTTCCTGGTATTTCATACCGTCTGCGATATCCTGAACACTGTTTGCCAGACTAAGCGAACGGCTACTGTGATCGGAGGCGCTGTCCATCAGCATTTTCGCAGATTCAGTAACCTGCTTGGAAGCCGATTGTACATTGACGATAACGCTATTCATTTTCGCGACCATCTCGTTGAACTTCTGGTTAATAATTCCGAGATCGTCCTTACCGGTTTTGATATGAATATCCAGATTACCCTTGCTGACCTCTTCAATCCCGCGTATTAGCTCACGAATTGGAGACAGTGTACGACGTACAATGAAGAATTGCAGTACGAAGATAATAATCAGGAAGATAACCATAATGGTGATCCCACGGATGAGAAGCTGGTGCAGACCATCTGGTACAGCACTTGCATCTACATCGACACCAAAGTAAGCAAAAATCTTACCGTTGGAGTCTTTGATAGGGTAAAGGATCGTTGTCCACAGACCAAAATCATCGCTATAGAAGCTAGTAAAGGTAGTTTGACCCGTTTTCAGCATTTCCTGAATACCTTCAACAATCGTCTGTGGCTGCTCGTACATATCACCGATGTTAACCTTGCCTTCTTTGAGGGCTTCCATCAGTTTGGTTGGAACAGCTACAAGCTGTGTACCGTTACCATTTTCTAGCTCGGTACCAAATACATAAGCCTGCGCGATATTTGGATTGTATTTGTTCACGTTATCCAGATAGGAGCGCAATTCGCTTTGTACGGTTCCTTCGTAGCTTTTTTCAGTCATTGCCTGTTGAACTTGCTGTGACGTAATGCCCTGAGCAAACGTATCGGTGACGGCTTGAATCTGTCCGTGAAGCTGATCGATTAGAATCGATCGTTGTGTGATATAACTGCTGACGAGCAGAATGACACCAATCAACACAATGCTAACTGCTGAGATGATCAGATTTTTTGCAACGAATGATAGCCTGCCTATTTTCTTCAATGATCTTCACTCCTGTAATAAGTATGGAATTAGCTAGGGTTAGGCACTGAATGATTACTCAGTGGCCATTTCCGACGATTGCAAGGCTTAGCAAATTAGGTATTTAGGATTATTTTTTAGTATGTAAGAATTAGTATTACCTAAAAATTGAAGGTAAAATTTTTCCTAATACTAGAAATTGAATCTCTATTTGCTAGCCAGCACACAAAAGTATATGTCGGAATTTGTAGGCAGTTATGTTATAGCATTGTGAAAATTTATCAGGAATGAATATGCTACTCATGGTGTAGTTCTTTTAGACTATTAGCATATACCCTGAAAAATCCGACTTGAAACATTTCAAATTAATTTTTTACAATATAAAATATTACAATTTTTGACATGATTCGCGATGAGCGATTTACTTTGTATTTCTGAAATACATGGGATAAAATATAAAATAGAGCGTATTAGCTGTGGTAATTGCCTTGAGGCTGGTCAAGCACCCACTCTAGCATGGTAGACATATCTTCCAATCGAGCGAGTTGCTGATGTAATGAGGTATAAGCAGCAGCTTCTGGTGTGAGTGTAGAGAGGCGTGTGCGCAAATTCGTCTTTTGTGTGTTGAGCTCATGTAGCTTGGCCTTGATCTGATCTTGAGTTCGCATAAGGCAGGCTCCTTTTCAAATGGGAATGAATTGAGATTGAGATGGTGTGTATTCGCCAGTTTCAGTTCAGTATAGTTCAATTGATTCAGGAAATCCATGTATGCAGACGTATTTTAATACATAAATAGCCATACATGCCAGAACTGGAATGTTATTCTTCTCATGTGGATTAGAATGGGTATGTTGCTTGTTAACAGAAGTGATGGAAAAACAGGACAAAAATCTGAGCAGTGGAGTGAACGAAACGATGAATATTAAGCAGCTGGCTGCTGAAAAAGCAGTGGATTGGGTAGAAGATGGAATGACAGTCGGATTAGGTACAGGCTCAACTGCGGTCTATGCCATCCGTAAAATTGGTGAGCTGGTGCAGCAGGGAATGCGTATTCAGGCGGTAGCAACTTCAGAGGAATCGGAGAAGCTGGCACGCGAGCTGTCGATCCCAATTTTGCCATTTGCTGAGGTCGGTACGATTGATCTGACCATTGATGGAGCGGATGAAGTCGACCCGGATCTGAATCTGATCAAGGGCGGTGGCGGTGCATTGCTGCGCGAGAAGATCGTAGCTGCACGTAGTCGTCAGGTGATGATCGTCGCTGGTGAAAATAAAGTCGTGAAGCGTCTGGGTGAATTCCCACTACCTGTAGAGGTCGTTACCTTTGCCCATGAGTGGACGATTCAAAAGCTCGAAAGTCTGGGCTGTACGCCGGTACTGCGCAAAACGGACAGCGGTGAGGTATTCATTACAGATAACGGCAACTATACAGTGGATTGTCATTTCAATGAGATTCTGAATCCAGCTCGTATGCACCGGCAATTGAACGATATTCCGGGTGTGGTTGATAATGGACTATTTATCGGTCTGGCAAGCGCGGTAGTCGTTGCTTATAATAGTGGCACGATTGAGGTTAAGCGCGCCGGGCAATAATAGATGGCACTAAGTAATAACGCACTCATTATAGAGTAAAGAATACAATCCAAATTACAGGCACACTTGAACCGGACAGACTGTTATGCAGTCGGCTCCGGTTTTTTTAATTATTTTACGAATTGATTTTGCCAATAACGGTTGACAAAAATGATTTGTTATACTATCTTTAAATCAAGATTTACTAAATCATAATTTTTTGAAGAGCCAAAGGAGAGAAAACGATGTCTAAAGTTTTATTTGTAAAAGCGAACAACCGTCCTGCCGATCAAGCAATCAGCGTACAACTGTACGATGCCTTCCTGGAGAGCTATAAAGCTTCCCATCCACAGGATGAAGTAGAAGTGCTAGATCTGTTTGAAGAAAATCCTCCTTACTACGATGCATTCGTAATCGGTGCGAACTACAAAGCAGGTCAAGGCTTTGACGTATCCGCTGAAGAGCAAGTAGCTGTTGATCGTGTGAACCGTTACATGAACCAGTTCCTGGCTGCTGAAAAAATCGTTATCGCATTCCCACTGTGGAACTTCACGGTTCCAGCGGTTCTGCATACTTACTTCGACTACCTGTCCCAAGCAGGTAAAACATTCAAATACACTCCAGAAGGTCCTGTAGGTCTGGCTGGCGGTAAAAAAGTAATGCTGCTGCACGCAAGTGGTGGCGTATATTCCGAAGGCCCTGGCGCAGACGTTGAGCTGGCTGTTCGTTATGTAAAATCGATGCTCGGATTCTGGGGCATTACAGATGTTGAGAAATTCCTGATCGAAGGTCACAACGCATTCCCTGACCGTGCTGCACAAATCGTTGCAGAAGGTCTGGAGCAAGCAAAAGAAGTTGCAAAACAATTCTAATATAAGCTTTTGACAGCTTGCTGTAGATGGCTTACCCGCCTTAGGGCGTTTGACTGGCTCTCGCGCTTGTCTGTGATTCCCATTACAGCGAAATCCTTCAGTCAAGCAGCTGGGGTCGGAAGGAATATGAAATGCCGATGTCGAAGTATCTTATCGAATGCGATTCATACTCACAGGCAGATCATGCCCGCAGCGACTGCCCGCTGCCGAATGAATGGAATGGATGTATTCATACGTGATCCTTTGAAGCGATCCATAGATTAGAATGGCGCCTGGATGTACTACATGATTGTAGTACGTTCAGGCGTTATACATCATGAGGGAGGAACAAATCATGAAACAGGCCAATCGCACAACTGCTCCTGTTAACGATGTGGAGAAAGAGTCTTTGCATCTGTGGATGGTTTTATCGAGAGCCTATCAATCGGTTGTATCGTTGATCAATGCCGATATTCAGAGCTATGGTCTGAACCCGACCGAGCTGGGAGTACTGGACTTTTTGTATCATAGCGATGAGCCGCAGCCACTACAGAAGATTGGACAAAAGGTACTGATCTCAAGCGGTAATATCACCTATGTGGTCGATAAGCTGGAAAAGAAAAATTTACTTGCTCGCCGTTCGTGTGACAATGACCGCCGTGTTATTTTCGCGGAACTGACAGAGCAGGGCAATTCGTTCTTTGAAGGTATTTTTGATCAGCATAAGCAAGCCATTGTGGAAGCGATGGCAGGATTGACACAGGAAGAAAAACTGGTCGTGATTCCATTGCTAAAAAAGCTCGGCTTTGCCGCGGCGGATAAGACAGTCTAACCGATAGCTTCTATCGGTTAGACTTTTTTTGTGTTTAGCGATGCCATTTCTTGGATGATTTCACGGGTTAGATAGCGTCTTATGTATAGAGCTAGAATAAAGATTGACCTGCTCAAAAGGAGTAAGTATAGTAAGGAAAAAATCATATTTTGTCGCTATTTAGAATGAGGTAGAATTGGTACCTTATATACATAGAGTGAGATTAACAATCGTGAGAATGGGAGTGCGGCAGGATGATGGGGAGATGGCTAACTGGCAGTATTGTAATAGGGATTATAGCTAGTATATTTGCCGGTTGTAGTGTGAATAGCAGCAGTTCGACTAATCCGATGGAACAGTCTGATGTTCATGCTACAGGTAGGGTGCTCACGATTGGTACTACCGCAGATATCGAGAGCTTTGATCCACCCAATAATGCGAATACGGTGAGCGAAGCGGTGCTTGTGAATATGTTTGATTATTTGCTCAAAAATGATAATAACCAGCATAAGATTCCAGTGCTGGCAACGTCATGGAAGAAAACAGATGATAACACATGGCGCTTCAACCTTCGGCAGGGGGTGCATTTTCATAATGGCGATCCCTTTACTGCTGCGGATGTGAAGTATACATTGGAGCGCGTAGCCAAAGATACTTCTCTCAAGCAGAACTCGTATTTTAAAAACATCGCGGAAGTACGTGTGATCGATGATTACACGGTTGATATTGTAACCGACGGGCCTGATCCGTTGCTGCTTAATCGTCTCTGCAAAACGGGAGCAGGGATGCTACCCTCGAAGTACATTGATACGAACGGAATCGCCGCTTTTTTGAATCAGCCTGTAGGCACCGGGCCGTACAAATTTGGTAAATGGATGAAAAATGATCGTGTGGAGCTGGTACGTAATGATGAATATTTTGGTGGGAAGCCGAAGTGGGATGAAGTTGTATTCCGGGCTCTTCCAGATTCAGCAGTACGCGTATCTGCACTGCTGGCTGGCGATATCGATATCGCTACCGGACTTCTAGCTACCGATAGCAAGCGAATTAATGAAGTGAAAGGCAAGACGATTGTAAAAGCGCCGATTCAGCGTGTACTGCAAATTATTTTACGGATGTCAGAAGGAAGCCCGACTGCTGATCCCAAAGTACGTGAAGCGATCGATCTGGCGATTAACAAGCAAAGTCTGGTGAACAGCATTGCCGGGGGAGCAGGGATTGTTACGCGTACCTCGGTTACGCCGGGGAATTTTGGTGCAAATCTATCCTTATACAAGCAAGCATTATACAATCCGTCAAAAGCGAAGCAATTGCTGCAAGCAGCAGGCTATAGCACAGGTGGGCCTGAGATCCATCTGAGCGCTTCCTCCACGTATAAGGAGTACGCGAGCAGGATTAGTGCCATGCTGGATCAAGTAGGCTTTAAAACGAAGCTGGACGTGCTAGAGCCCGGTGCTTTTATGGAGCGTTATGATTCTAAAGCTTTTAAAGAAGCATTTATCATCGGGATCGGTAACTCGTTATTCGATGCTTCGAATAATTTTAATCGTTATTTGAAATCGGCAGCAGTGGGTGAAACGGATTATAACAATCCGAAGACCGAGCGATTGTTACAAGCTGCCGCTACCAATACGGATATAACTTTGCGGGAAAAGCAATACCAGGAGGTGCAGCAGATTCTGGCAGTCGATCGACCTGCTGTATATCTTTTCCAGATGGAAGGCATCTATGGTATGGATCAGCGAGTCCGATTCGAGCCTCGTAAGGACGAAATGTTTTATGCGGAAGATATTATACCTGTCAGCTAGTGTACAGGCGAAACGAATTGCGAATCTCTTTATTAGCAGCCTAGATGCATGAATGAATTCAGCAGCTGAAAAAATCCCTTCTACTAATAGTGTGTAATTATTTGATTGTTTGAGCATGCTAGATGAGATTGTCATGGAGCACATCTGCATAATCGACTTGAGGGATGAGAGTGACTGGGCAAAGAACGTTGACGTCTCAGAAACGAATGAAAGGATAGTATAGTTAAATACAATGAATGAATCCCTTTATTTAAGATGACTGATACTGAATAATGTTATATTTATTTAGAGTGTAAAAAATGGTTTTGCGAAATTAAACTTGTATATTTGGACTATAAGGTTTATAGTAGGGCGACATGGAAACAGAACAAAGGGGTTCGACAATAGCGATGTCTATGGAGTCGAGCCCTTTGTTTATCTGGTAATGCAGGTTTTCGTGTAGGAATTATGGCATTTGGTACGGCTCAAGTTCCCATACTCAATACCTGCTAGAATATAATAATTTTGCGATTTCGAAGTGACATAGGTGCAAGGGAGCTTGCTTAATTAACTGATGTATGGGAAAATTTCACTAACGCACTCGAACGTTGGCTGCTGCATCTATTGCCGGTCGACGCTGATCGAAATCGTATAAATGGAAGACGAGTCAAGATTCTGTCCGGCAGGGGCGCTGGACAATGAAGGATCTTTTCTCATTACTGCTTGGAGGGACATTACTTCGTGTATATCGTGCAGTCCATCATTCAGGTGCCGGAGCATAAGACGGAGCAATTGATCGACATTTACCGTAACCGGAGCCGACTTGTGGACGAGCAGCCTGGCTTTGTATCTTTTCAACTTCTTCAGAGCGAGAACACACCAGCGGAATTCGTGGTGCAGACAACCTGGCAAACGAAAAGCGATTACATCGCCTGGGTAAAAGGAACCGATTTTCAGCGTATTCATGAGCTGGAACGCCAGTATCCTGATCAGGAGTTATCAGATATTAAACCTACTGTAAAGCGTTATGTCGTACGCGCGGAGTAATCCCCTGCCATTGTACAGGAGGTGTCCGCTGATGGCATTACAGGAGCAAGGAACAGCGGGTGAACAATTAATTATACAAGCGGACCGACTGGCAGAACAGGTGACGATCATTCAATACCTGAAACAACCGGATCTGGTTCATCGATTTGGGGCCAAGGGTAGAGACAGAACAAAACAGGACTCGATGTACAGCCTGAGCTATTTAGCGGAAAGCGTACTTTTAAAAAGTCCTGCACTGTTCATGAACTATATCTCTTGGCTCAAACTGCTTTTGCGAGGATATCGGGTAACCGAGCAGGATCTGGTCGTTAATCTACTCGCAATTCGTAGTGTATTGCTGGAGCATTTCCATCATCAGGACAGGCAGCATGTGATTCAGTATCTTGATCTGGGCATCGATTATGTCGCTCAGGCAGATGCGCCTGTATGTTATGTAACAGCAGATGCGCCGCTTGGTGCAGAGGCTGCGACGTATTTGGATCAACTGCTGCATGGGGACCGGAAGCTCGCTTATGCAGGAGTAGTCGATCTATTAGCGCAGGGGATCAGTATCAAGGATATCTATCTGTATATTTTTCAAACCGCCCAATATGAAGTTGGACGATTGTGGCAGACAGGCGAGATTAATGTCGCACAGGAGCATTATTGTACGGCTGCCACACAAAGCATCATGTCAAGGCTGTATCCACAGTGGTTGTCAGCGCACCATGCTACTCAAGCTCGTCGCCTCGTATCGGCATGTGTCGGTAATGAGATGCACGAAATGGGCATACGCATGCTGACCGATTTCTTCGAAATGGAAGGCTGGGATACGTATTATCTTGGAGCGAATGTACCGGATCGTAGCTTGCTGGAAGCGATTATTTCCTACAAAGCAGATCTGGTGGCGATTTCCGTAACGATGACTTTTCATGTGCATCTGGTGCAGCAATTTATTACGACAATTCGCAGTAGTAAGGGAGCCGCACACGTTAAGATTATTGTGGGTGGTTTGCCTTTCAATATAGATCGGGAACTCTGGAAAAAAGTTGGAGCCGATGGTTATGCGCCTGATGCAGATGGAGCAACCAAGCTGGCTGATACTCTGGTACCTGCTGCGGGACAGCAATAGCCGGTGTTCAGCAGAATATGGGGAAGGGAAGATGAAGGCAATGACAAATGCAGAGCATGAAATCATGGTTTTGCGCAAAACAATTGAAGATCTTTCCCACCAGATTATCCAGAGTAAGCACCAGGAAGAAAAAGCACTTTCTGAATTTTCGGCTATGAACAATGAGCTTGTGAATTTGCAGCGTTTACTCGCTAAAAGTAATGCGGAGCTACGTGCAGCACGTGAGGAAGCAGAGCAGGCGAATCAGGCACGTGCCCGTTTTCTCGCGATTATGACCCACGAGATTCGCACACCGATGAATGGTGTGATCGGGATGGCGGAGATGCTAATGTCCTCGGAGTTATCAGAGGAGCAGAAGCGCTCGGTGATGCTTATTCAGGAATCAGCAGAGCTGCTGCTGAGTATGATTAACAATATGCTTGATCTGTCCAAGATGGAAGCAGGCAAAATGCAGCTACAGGAAGGCGTTATTAATATGCGTCTTCTGCTGGATCATATTATCCGACTCATTGAACCGAAAGCGAATGAAAATGAGAATACCATTTCAACCTTTATCGATTATCGCGTAAAAAGTGATCTGATTGGTGATGGCGGACGAATCCGTCAGATTCTGCTTAATCTGATCAACAATGCCAATAAGTTTACGCGGAACGGGAAAATCGAAGTAAGTGTGCAATTGAAGGAAAACCGTGCAAATCTACAGGTTCTCCATATCGAAGTATCCGATACTGGCATTGGTATTGCACCGGACCAGCAAAAACGATTATTCCAGCCTTATGCACAGGCAGAACGTCCGGAGCAGCACGGTGTGGAAGGAACAGGGCTGGGCCTCTCCATCTGTAAGTCATTGGTGGAGCTGATGGAAGGGACAATTGATTTGAAAAGCGATGAAGGCAAAGGTTCTATCTTCTGGTTTGATATTCCTTTGAAAAAAAATACAACGACCGAGGCAAAATCGGAGCAAGAGCAAGCAAAAGGTATAGAGGAGCGCAATCGTCATGCATCGAATGCTCCAGTTGCTCGCGTAACCGATCAGCCTATTCTAATCGTAGAGGATAATCCGATTAACAGTCAGGTTATTCAGCTTCAACTGAAGAAGATGGGCATGAGCAATGTTCATCTAGCGACCAATGGTCAGGAAGCCTTCGATGTATTTCATCAGCATCAGTATGTACTGGTGTTAATGGATAATCGCATGCCCGTCATGGATGGATTCCAGGCGACACGCAAAATTAGGGATCTGGAACGCATGAAGCTGCGCGAGCCCGTACCGATCATTGCGTTAACTGCGAACACCAGTCCAGAGGATCGACAGCGCTGTCTGGAGGTCGGAATGGATGACATTTTAACCAAGCCAGTCAATCTGGAAAGCCTGACCCGCATTTTGCATAAATGGTTACCGGCAGCGGCAACGACCGAAAAGGTGCTTGATATGAACGTCATTCAGGAGATTATTGAGCTGAATGAAGAGGGTGACCCGGAGGTATTACGTACGCTGATCGATATGTATCAAAACGAAACGCCTGGAAAGCTGGAGCGCTTACAGCGACTGGCGAATGAACGAAACGCGAAAAGTCTTGCCGAAGCAGCACATGAATTAAAATCTGGCAGTCTGAGCATTGGTGTGCATCATCTGTCCAAGCTGTTATCTGAGATTGAGCAGAAGGCACGTGAAACTAATTTGGACGGCATTGAGACGCTGGTGCAATCGTTATTCCCGGCGTATGATCAGGTCTGTATGGAGCTGAAGCAGCTGGTGAATTAAGCACACCGCTGCTTAGGTGAAGTCCTACAGCATAATAATTACCCTGATCATCATTTAACAAAAGATAGACAATAGGGTATTCAAAATCGATGCCAGAATCGATTCAATAACAATAGCTGTACGATGCTTTATCGTAGGATGGATAGTTAGGAAGCCTGCACCCCTCAGGGGATGCGGGTTTTTTTGTATGCTTTTCGGTGCAGAATATTAAGTAGCAGATTGGATCGGCTCTGATAGGATAACCCTTTACTTGGAACACTAAAATGGGTCATCCTGAGTGGGTAGGCGATAACAATTCGGTGTGTGGGGTAATGGTATACGATAACATAATGAGACAGAAGGGTGGATATCATCATGAGTGCTTCATTCAATACGGCAAGAGAATCAGAGAACCAGTACCATGAGCAATTTTATAAGGAAAATAAGCTGTTTGAGGATGGAAGCTGGATGTCGCGTCCAACCCCGTTAGTGATGGAGCTACTGGAGCGCTTGCTCCAATATACACCAGCACCGCGTGTACTGGATCTGGCATGTGGTGTAGGGCGACATGCCATTCCTGTCGCACAAAAGCTGGAGCAGGGTGGAGAGGTCGTCGGGGTAGATCTGCTGGAGGATGCAATCAAACAGCTACAGCAATATGCCAGCGAATATGAGGTGAGCGACCGTGTACAAGCGATCGTTGGCGATGTGGAGCATTATGAGATTGAACCCGAGCAGTTTGATTATATGATTGCGACCGGATGTCTGGAGCATGTATCCTCTCCGCAGGCTTTACACGACGTGCTGCAACGGATGCAAGCAGGTACGCGGATGGGTGGCATTCATTTTATCTCGATGACTTCATCGGTGCAGCAGGTAGACCAGCAGAACGGAAATGCAGAGGAAGGTAATATCGAGCTGAATCTGGATACAACGCAATTGCTGGAGCTACTGGAAAGTGAGTATGAGGGCTGGAATATTATCGCTCGCAAAGCTGTAGCACAGGCGATTGAGGAAAACAAGGATGATCGGGAAATTGAGCTACAGGGGAACTGGGTTACCTTTGCTGCGAGCAAGCAGCCACCATCCAATGAGCCGAAGCTATTGCAGCAGGACGAGCAAACAGGGTAAACTATTGGGGTGTGTTTGATAAACGGGAGGAACGATTATGCTTGAATTAATGAATGAACGACTGGATGATGCTGAATTGCGTGAGCTATTGTCCTATGCTGTATTTCCAGATGATGAGGTACTGGATACGGTACTGGAGCAATATCGTAATGATCCGCAGCAAAGGCTGTACAAATATGTAGAGGATGGCGAAGCGATCGGTGTGATTGGCTGTGCAGCCGATCAGGAGATGGAAGACGCACTCCGTATTCGCCATCTCGCCATTGTACCGGAAGAGCGCGGACTTGGCTACGGGCGCGGAATCATTTTGCTGCTGCTAGAACAGGAAAAGCCAGCGGTATTAATGGCTGAAACCGATGCGGAAGGCGTGGAATTTTATCGTAATATCGGCTTTTCGGTGATGAGTACGGAATTGGATGAAGGGGCTTCGGATTCGTATGTTTGTATTTTCCATGCGGATGTGGAGGAGGAAGAAGCATAAGCCAGCCATGTTGTGAGAGGCTGGTGTAGGTGCATATAGCGATCAAGAGGCAATGCGCAGTTATGCTATGGTTATAAACAATATAAGCAATCGTAGTAGACAACAGCAATAGATAACAGCTAAACAAACAAACTGTCCATTGATCAGTGGGCAGTCTGTTTGTTTAGCTATTCAGCTTATTGATCAGGCATAAATATCAAGCTGTTCCTTAAAGGAGCCGTTGCTTGATTCTATTTATAGTTACAATTAGATTTATATAGTTACCTGGTACAGATGTATTATTACAGGTTAGGATGTGGGTGCTATTCATTCTTATAGGGATTCATCCCGTAGATTTACAATGACCTGTAGAGGATGAGGCTACAACCGATACTGGCACACGGGACATTCGCCGCGTTAGTGTCCAGCATAGGAGTGCGCCAGCGCTAAAGCTCAACCCAAGCCAGCAGACACCATTCCAACCATAACGAGCGTACACCCATGTTGCCGCCAGCGAACCCAATGCACTACCGATCGAATAAAAAACCATATACGCACCTGTCAAGCGACTTTCTGCTTGTGGTCGTGCACTCAAAATCATACTCTGACTCGTCACATGTACAGCCTGCACTGCCAGATCCAGTACGATAATACCGACAATAAGAAACCATACACTATGATACATATTCCACATAAATACCCAGGAGAGCACCAGTAAGGCTAAGGCGATACCACTTGTACGTTGTGCCCAGCCGCGATCAGCCCATACACCCGCACGTGAAGCCGCAACCGCTCCGGCTAGCCCGGCAATGCCAAGCAAACCAATCGTACTATGAGAAAAGTAAAATGGTGCTGTGCTTAGTGGAAATACAAGTGCTGTCCATAGCGTGCCAAACGTTGCAAAGATCAGCATGGCCAGCAATGCTCGTACACGCAGTACAGGTAATTCGCGGAACAATTGCAGGGTGGATAAGACGAGTTGGCTATACGAGGGGCGAGTAGAAGGAGCTGGTGTCGCTGGCATGTAGCGATACAGCAGAACGACAATCAACAGTAAAGCAGCAGCGGAGCAGCCATAGACGGAGCGCCAGCCTGCCAGATCAGTCAGCAACCCAGCCAGCACACGAGCGAGTAAAATGCCGATCACGATGCCGCTTGTAATGAAGCCTATCGTTTGGCCGCGCTGCTGTGGCGCAGACATCGATGCTGCGGCTGCAATGATCGTCTGTGCGACAACGGCTAATCCACCAATAAGCCCAATACCGATCCAGAATGAAGTAGATCCAGAGGCTGTAGCTACAAACAGCAGGCACAGAGCGGACACTAGCATCTGCCCGATAATAAGCTGACGACGTGGTAAAAGATCGCCTAATGGCACCAGAAATAATAAGCCACATGCATAGCAAATTTGCGTAGCTGTAATAACGGAGCCAGCCAACGCTATGTTCATATGTAGATCGGCTGCAATAACATTAAGCATGGGATGAACATAATAAATGTTGGCGACAGACAGTCCGCATGCTGTAGCTAATAATAGGATAACAGGCATAGATAATGTTTTGATCGAAAGAGAGGTTGGAGAAATTTTCATAGAAGAGACTCCTTATTTTTATTTTATACCGATTGGTATATAATTTAAGTTCAATATAATCATTTCATAAAATAGTGTCAAGCGATAATAATAAATACAAGTTATGACGTAGGCTGTATATGCTATAATCATAAAGAAAAATGATTAGTTAATTGTTCGCTTATTGGAATTATATTATTTACTTATCGGTATAAAAAGAGGTGTGAATATGGCGAGAAAACGCGAATTTGATGAGGAGTATGTATTACAACAGGTGATGAATCTGTTCTGGCACAAAGGGTATGAAGCAACATCCATGTCTGATCTAACGGCTGTAACTGATTTGCAGAAACCAAGCCTGTATGCTGCCTTTGGTGATAAGCAGGCATTGTTTGAAGCGGCATTACGTCGATATAATCACCAGCATGCCCAGCGTATCGATCGATTGTTGCAGCAGGACACAACAGCGAGACAATCTTTTGAGCGTTTATTTCAGTATGTGACACAATCGGATGATCAGCATCAGATCGAATATGGTTGCTTTTGCATCAATACGATGGTAGAGCTGGCGCCGCATGATGAGCGTTTTGCAGTACTGACAAGGGAGCATCAGATGTATTTGAGTGCGCTATTTACCCGGCGTTTGGAACGAGCGATTGTTGAAAAGGAACTGAGCCCGGATTATGATGCACAGGCTCATGCGCAGACCCTGGTGACTGGTATACTCGGGTTAACGGTAATGTTGAAGACGAATCCTGATCCTATGTTTATTCACGCAACGACGACTGTATTGCTGTCTTCTTTAATCCCATAACGTCTAGTTCAGCGTGTATGTGTCTTGAGTATAGAGCGAACATTCAGGATGAAAAGGTATGATTAGGATGCAACTCGTTCCGCAATCGTACATGCTTGGTAGGAATATTCAGCATGTGTATACCGTGTTCATCCATCATTCAGTGCAAATGAAAATCGCATCTGTGCAAAGGTTTGAAAACGGGCATATTTTTGTGAAATATACAAGATAGTACATTAAATAATTTGTATGTTATAATACGTGACAATATTTGAGTTTAACGGCTGAACTAGACGGTTGTATCGCAAGCTGCTCGGCTGAAAACTGCAAACCATACTGTCCTGTAGCTACCACAGTACAGGGAATGCAAAGTGAAACACGGGGGAGAGGGTGCTCGTATGCAATTGACTGTCAAGGAAGCGCTGGCGGTCTATCCGTTATCGGAGGCGCGTCTTGTTGCGGGTGCCGGGGGAACGTCCCGGCTGATGAAGTCGGTGAATGTGATGGATGCACCGGATATCGCAGATTGGATTAAAAGTGGAGAGATGTTGTTTACAACGGCTTTTCTGATGAAGGATGATCAGGAGGCAGCGATCAAGCTGATGCGTAAGCTGAATGAGCGTGGCTGTGCAGGCATGGGCGTGAAGCTGGGACGCTTCTGGGATGTGATTCCACAGGCGATCATCGAAGAAGCCGATCGATTGCAGTTTCCGCTATTAGAACTGCCGTTTGAATTTACCTTTTCCGATCAGATGAATGCCCTGTTTCAGGTGGAGCATGAGCGGAGCACCAAGCTATTGCAATCGGTGCTACACAAACAGAAACAGCTCATGCAGTTCGCGCTAAACAAGGATTCACAAAGCAATGTATTTGCTGCATTGGAGGGCATTATTCAATATCCGGTCGCGATCATTGGCTCACGTGGTCATGTGCTGTATAACAGCGGCGAGGGCAAAGAGGATGGATTACTACAGGGTTGGCCGTGGAAAATGTCGCTGACCCGTGTGAAATGGAATCAGGGTAGCTGCTACCGCGTGCCGATTATGCAGCGGGATGAGCAATACGGCTTCCTACTCGTATTCACAGATACGGCGATTCAGCTGCGTGAAGAGGAAGAGCTGTTCCAGCAAGCTGCCGAGGTGCTGGCATTTCACATGGATACAACGTATCGGGAGCATATTAATCCAGGCTTACAGGATAAGATACGTACCCTGATGGCAGAGCATCTGGCACGGCGGATTTCGATTAGCGATTTGATTCAAGGTGCAGAACGGCTTGGGATTAGCCTGTTTGGCGGACCGTATCAATGTGTGCTGACAACGCTGGAGCCGCAGGCATTTTCCTCCGAAAAACGGCTGGCTCAGATTCATCAGGAGCTACAGTATAATCCGCTGATGCAGCTATTTCCGTCCCAGCATTTTCGGGTAGAGGAAGGGATTCTGTCGATCTATACATGTCCATCGGAGCGTGATTATGGAGAGGAGCTATCTGCCTTTCTGATGACACGGTTTGAGGATATGGCAGAGCTGGCGAGTGATGGTGGCAGTCCGCGCTTCTGGATTAGCAATATTAAGCTCAAGCCAGAATCGTTCCGTGAGGCATATCAGGAGACGGTGGAGACACGTAAGCTGGCGAAGCGGTTTGGTATGGGGCATATGGCGTTGCAGTTCCATACGCTTGAATTCGCCTATGTATTTCAGCATGTGCCTGAGCATATTATGGAAACGTATTGTAATAAAGTGCTGGAGCCGCTGATGATTCGAGACGGTGATCCGAATCAGGTACTCATGGGCACACTGGAAGCCTTTGTTGAAAATGATGGCTTGATTAACGAAGCGGCTAAGCAGCTGTATGTGCATCGCAATACGGTGACGTATCGTATGGACAAGATCGGTAGTCTGCTCCAGATGGATTTTAAAAAGACGAATGATCTATTGAAGCTAAAAATGGTGTTCACATTCCGTAAGTTTTTGAAAAATAACGGATAAACAGGCTCAGAGTAAAGCAACTGCAACATACTCATACATGCTGATTCGATAAAGGAATGAATTCATATGAAACGGAGCATTTGGATAGTGCTGGGTGCTGTGATCGTCGTAATGATCGGTCTGTACATCGGCATAACAGCATTGTATCATCAACCACCGACTTCACAATGGATCGAGCAAACAGGATCGACACCACAATAACAAAGAGCAAGCGTCTATGGATGCTTGCTCTTTTTGTATTAAGGCATCATTCACAAAACCCTACTTCAATGTTATTTTATATAACAAAAAAATAAAGCTTTAATTGATATGTTCGATAACCTGACGTAAAATGATAAAAATAAAACGAATAATGGGGCGATCGTAGTGGAACGTACATCTCAACCGTGGCAATCATGGACGAAAGAGCAATTTGTAGCACAATTTAGTAATTTATATGAGCATTCTCCATGGGTGATCGAGCAAGCATGGAAAAAAGCTCCTTTTGATAGTTTACAGGATGTGTTAGATAAAATGAAAGCAGTTGTGGATGAAGCTGGAGCAGAGAAGCAGTTAGAGCTTCTGCGTCAGCATCCGGATCTGGGAGCGCGGATTCAGATGACCGAGCATTCTCAATCTGAGCAGGCAGGTGCTGGATTGGATAGTCTGACTCCTGAGCAATATGAGAAGCTATCACGCTTGAATCGGGAGTATACGGATACGTATCAGTTTCCATTTATCCTGGCTGTAAAAGGAAGAAATGCTGCTCAGATTCTCGACATTATGGAGCAACGTAACGGTCAACCCAAAGAGCAGGAATTCGCTACGGCTTTAGCGCAGGTGAATATTATTGTTGGCTTGCGTATGAATGATTGGGCAGAACGTCAGGGCTTGAGCGTATGAGTGGTGGTAAACTGACGACGCATGTGCTTGATCTCGGACAGGGCTGTCCGGCTGTAGGCGTAGCGATTGAATTGTATGAGGTCGCAACAGGGAAGCAGCTGGCAGTAGCGGTGACGAATCATGATGGACGTGTGGATGCTCCTTTGCTAAGTGGCGAAGCGATGAAATCAGGCGTATACGAGCTTCGTTTCCATGTAGGGGATTATCATCGTACACTGGCAAGCGCTGGGGCAGCGTCTTCGATCTGGGATATCGTACCGCTTCGATTTGAGATTCGAGATACGGATAGTAACTATCATATTCCACTATTAGTATCGCCTGGTGGATATAGTACGTATCGTGGAAGCTGATCATCACTGAATTATAGATGACATGGGGCTATAGTATGCCTTATATATAGATTGGATCGAGAGGAGCGGCAGCCATGACGCATAGGCTGGATGTCATCATTCAAGGCGGAACAGTGGTTCTGCCAGATCGTGTAGAAGTGCTGGATATCGGGATACAGGACGGTAAAATTGTACAGCTCGCTCCTTCATTGCAAGGGCAGCAGGCGTTGCGAACGATCGATGCGAACGGGCTTTATGTACTGCCAGGTGCAGTCGATATCCATGTTCATTTTAATGAGCCAGGTCTGGCATCGTGGGAAGGTTTCACGACCGGATCGGCTGCGCTGGCAGCTGGAGGCATCACAACTTATGTCGATATGCCGCTAAATGGTGTGCCGCCAACGACGAGCAAGGAACGTCTTGAATTAAAGCAGCAGGCGGCAAACGGAAATTCCTATGTCGATTATGCGCTCTGGGGTGGACTGGTAGAAGGCAATGTAGACCAGCTACAAGGACTGGTAGAGGGTGGCGTACCTGGCTTCAAAGCATTTATGTCGGAGCCTGGCGGTGATGGAGAGGATATTTTCACACGAGCCGATCAGGCTACATTGCGGGAAGGCATGAAGGAGCTTGCACGACTTGGATATGTGCTTGCCCTGCATGCTGAGGATGAAGAGATGGTAGCTGCACTTGCGGCTGAGGCACAAGCGGCAGGCAACATCCGAGAGCTGGATTATGCGCATTCTCGTCCGATCGAAGCGGAAGTACGTGCAGTACGCAATGCATTGCAGCTAGGTCAGGAGACGGGATGTGCGTTACATTTTGTACACATCAGCAGTCGTGAAGCAGTAGACGTTATCATAGCAGCCAAGGCGGCTGGACAGAATGTGACCGTAGAGACATGTCCGCACTATCTGGTGCTTACGGAGCAGGATCTGCTTCAGAAAGGCGTAGTCGCCAAATGCGCGCCGCCTCTACGTTCGGAGGCTGAGCAGGAGCAGCTATGGCAGGCGGTGCAGATGGGACTGATCGATATTGTGGCATCCGATCATTCACCTTGTCCACCGGAGCTGAAGCAGACGGACAATTTTTTCAAGGCATGGGGCGGCATTGCTGGTGCGCAGAGCACATTGCTGCTGATGCTGGAGGAAGGATATCATCGCCGTAGTCTTACATTACCTGCACTTATGACCATGCTGGCACAGCGTCCAGCCGAGCGTCTTGGATTAGCTCATTGTAAAGGGCTTATCGCCGAAGGAATGGACGCCGATCTGGTGCTGGTTGATCTCAGTCGGGGGAAAACGCTGCAACGGTCAGATTTATTAGATAAGCATCGTCAAAGTCCATATATCGGCTATACTTTCTCGTCAACGATTGTGGAGACGATCGTACGTGGCTCGACCGTCTATAGTGAGCAGCAAGGGCTTGCAGCTGAACGAATCGGACAAGGGGTCGCGTATAAGTCGGGAGGTGTCACCTATGGTTAAATCAACGGCTCAGACTACAGTTCTACTAGAGCAATACTGCGAGCAACTACAGCCCATGCTGGACTGGCTTGCTGGTTATGGTGCAGATCCGCAGGGCGGCGTAAGTCGTCTATTATATACACCAGAATGGGTGGCAGCGCAGGATGCCTTAGCGCAATATATGACACAGCATGGACTGGATGCCTTTTACGATCAGGCTGGTAATCTGACAGGAAGATTGCAGGGAACCGAACCCTCGCTTCCATCGATTGCTACAGGCTCTCATATCGATACGGTCATTATGGGTGGCAAATATGATGGTGCCTACGGAGTTGTGGCAGCGGTGCTGGCACTTGCTTATTTAAAGGAAGCCTATGGCCCGCCTAAACGTACATTAGAAGCCTTATCGCTTGCTGAGGAAGAGGGAAGTCGTTTTCCGCTTACGTACTGGGGTTCAGGCAATATCACTGGAAAATATACGGTGCAGGAATTGCCTAATGTACAGGATCGCAATGGAGTCACTCTCGCCAAAGCGATTCAGGAGGCCGGATTCGGAGTAGCATCGCCGTATGAATCGGGTCGCAGACAGCCCGGTGCTTATATTGAGCTTCATATTGAGCAGGGCTGTGTACTTGAACGAAGCGAGCAGCAGATCGGGGTTGTAACTGGCATTGTTGGACAGCGTCGCATTGAGGTTCGTGTCACTGGAGAAAGTAATCATGCAGGTACAACGCCGATGGGCTGGCGCAGTGATTCGCTTGCCTGTGCAGCTGAGATGATTACGACCGTACGCCGTAGCGCGCTGGCAGAGGGTGATCCACTGGTCGCTACAGTTGGCAATATTCAGCCTTTTCCAGGTGTATCGAATGTGATTGCTGGAGAGACGATGTTCACACTCGATATTCGTCATCTGGATAGTCAGAAGCTCGACGAATATACCGAGTGCCTGCGTGTTGAGCTAGCTGCGATTGCGGCTAGAGAAGGAATGACCCTGTTCTGGCAGGAAAATCTTCGCGCAGAGCCTGTGTTAATGAACTCGAGCATGATCGATGAGCTACAACATATTTGCGAGCAACATGGTATTCATAGCCGCCAGATGCCGAGCGGTGCAGGGCATGATGCTCAGATTTTCGGCATGATGTGTCCGTCGGCTATGATCTTTGTGCCAAGTCGTGATGGCATCAGTCATAATCCGCTGGAATATACCGCGTCAGAGGAGCTCGTACAGGGCTTCCGCGTGTTAACACAATGGTTATATCAAACTGCTTATTGAGGTGAACGTGATGAAACAGTATAAAGAGCTTTCCCCGCCGCCACGTACGATTATGACACCGGGACCGGTTGAGGTCGATCCGCGTGTGCTGCGTGCATTATCCTATCCGATTCTGGGTCAGTTTGACCCTGCTTTTACCGAGCTGATGAATGAAACGATGGAAATGCTGCGAGGTCTGTTTGTGACTGACAATCAGTGGTGTTATCCGATTGATGGTACATCACGTTCCGGTCTGGAGGCTGTGCTGGTCAGCATTATCGAGCCAGGTGATCGCGTACTGGTTCCGATCTACGGACGGTTTGGTCATCTGCTGACTGAGATTGCCGAGCGCTGTGGCGGCGAGGTGATGACACTGGAAACCGAATGGGGAACCGTGTTCGATCCAGAGCAGGTGAAAGAGGCGATTCGCGAATTCCGTCCTGCTATCGTTGCGATGGTACATGGGGAAACGTCTACGGGCTGTATGCAACCACTGCGTGAGATCGGTCACTTTTGCCGTGAGCAGGATGTATTGCTCGTCGTTGATGCGGTAGCAACGATCGGTGGTGTCCCGCTATATGTAGACGATTGGAAGCTGGATGCGGTAATCGGTGGGACGCAGAAATGTCTATCCGTTCCGTCAGGCATGGCACCGATCACCTACAATGAACGCATTGAACGCAAAATTCTAGCACGTAAAAGTATTGAGCGCGGATTGCGTGCACCGGGCGATGAGATCAACAGTCGCCGAATTAGCAGTAATTATTTTGATCTGGCACAGCTACAGGATTACTGGAGCCCTGCACGATTGAATCATCATACGGAAGCGACCTCGATGCTGTATGGCTTGCGTGAGGGTTTGCGCATTTTGCATCAGGAGGGACTGGAAGCGCGCTTTGAGCGTCATCGCCAAAATGGAGCTGCGATTGTCGCTGGTGTGAAGGCGATGGGACTGGAGCTATTTGGTGGAGACGAGCATCGCTTACCTGTTGTCACCTGTATCGAAATTCCGGCAGGAATCGATGGCGAAAGTGTACGCTCGATGCTGCTTGATGATTTTGGGATTGAGATTGCCAGCTCATTCGGTCCACTAAAAGGACGCATCTGGCGCATCGGCAGTATGGGCTACAGCAGCAGTCGCAAAAATGTACTGCATGTGCTCGGCGCACTGGAAGCGACGCTAATTTATCATGGCATGCAGCTACCTGCGGGTGCAGGGGTACAAGCGGCTCTTGCTATCTATGCAGGCAAGGAGGAAGTCGTATGCTAATGAACATTATGCCGCAATCGCGCAAAGGAATGGTAGCTGCGCCACACTATCTGGCGAGCCAGACCGGGGCCTTTATTTTACAATCCGGCGGAAACGCTATGGACGCTGCCGTCGCAATTAGCGCGGTGCTTGGTGTAGTGTATCCGCATATGACAGGTGTTGGGGGCGACTCCTTTTTCCTCATTCATGATGGAAAAACAGGCACAATAGACGCCTATAACGGAAGTGGTCGCTCTGGAATTAGAGCGACAGCTTCATTTTATACGCAACAGGGCTTTGAAAAGATTCCGCAACGTGGCCCACTGGCAGCCGTAACGGTACCGGGCATGGTCGATGCATGGGAAGCGGTATGGAAAAAGTATGGCAGATTAGCCTGGGATCAAGTCATGGCACCAGCGATCCGGTATGCAGAAGAGGGCTTTCCAGCATCGCCGAGTCTGGCGCGTTGGACAGTACGTGATCTGGAATGGCTGCGACAGGATAAGTATTTAGGTGCGACTTTCCTGCGTGCTGGACAACCGCTAGAGGAGGGCGAGCTGGTTGTACAGCCAGAGCTGGCTAACGTTTTGCGCGGGGTGGCCTCAGAAGGTCGAGGTTACTTTTATGAAGGTGAGCTGGGGCAGCGTATCGGTGCGGCTACAGCTCGCGATGGTAGTCCGCTGGTAGCAGATGATTTTGCCGCTCACCATGGCGAATGGGTAAAGCCTGTTTCGACCAGCTATCGTGGTCATGAGGTGTATCAGTTGCCGCCGAATACGCAGGGCTTTTCACTACTCATGATGCTTAATATGCTGGAGCATACGGAAGTGTCATCGATTGCACGCTTCTCGCCAGAGTTCTATCATCTGATGGCGGAAACGGTGAAAAAGGCGTTCCGCGATCGGGATCGTTATTTGACCGACCCGGCATTCCGTGAAATTCCGCTGGAGCAGCTGTTATCCAAGGCGTATGCGTCTCAGCTATGGCATGAAATGCAAGCCAGTCCACAGGCGGCTGAACATCTATCCGCGATGATGGGACAGGATACCGCGTATGCAGCTGTAACGGATGATGAAGGCAATGCAGTGTCCTTTATTCAGAGTCTATATTTTGACTTTGGCTCCGCGTATGTACCGGATGGCTGTGGAGTGATTTTACAAAATCGCGGTTCGTTTTTCTCACTTGATGATCGCAAGCCGAATGTGCTGGAGCCACGCAAGCGTACCTTCCATACATTGATGCCGGGGATGGTATTGAAAAATGGACGACCGTACTTATTGCTTGGCACGCAGGGCGGTGAGGGACAGCCGCAGACCCAGCTATCTATTTTGACAGGTGTGATCGATTATGGACTGACAGTGCAGCAGGCAATTGCTCTACCACGCTGGCTGTATGGACGAACATGGGGAGATGTCAGCGATACACTCAAGATTGAGCATCGTTCGTATGAGGATATCTCTTCGAGGCTGGAGGCTTATGGTCATACGGTAGAAGCAGTGCGTGATTATGATGCATTAATGGGTGAAGCGCAGGGGATATTGATCGCTGAGGATGGAACGTTCAGTGGAGCTGCCGACCCGCGTAGTGATGGTCTGGCGATTGGCATTTAAGATGCTGCTACCATTCATAGGATAGGTGTATAAACGAAATAGCATATGAACAAAATAGAGATTGTCGACAATCCTTTCCATTGATCGATATCCAATGATCCAGCAATAGAACGAGCAGGATTAAGCCGGACGCGTTGAGAGAAAAGTTATCGCTGCACAGGGTGCAGTGTCAGCTTTTCCAGCGCTCCGGCTTTCATGCAACCTGTGAACAGATTGCTTTATATAGAGGTATAGCATGAAGGAGCAGGTTGCAGCCGTTAGCAGACTAGAGGGGGAACCAAGAGTGGGAAGCATACTGATCCGTCAAGCACAAATTGTTACGATGAACGAAAGTGAAGAGGTCTTCATCGGCGATGTACTCGTCGAAAATAATAAAATTACCAAAATCGGCGTACAGCTCGATGATGTAGCTGATCGTGAAATCGATGCACGCGGCAAAACATTATTGCCCGGTTTTATCCAAACGCATATTCATCTATGTCAGACGATCTTTCGTGGTCGTGCCGATGATATGGAGCTGATGGATTGGCTCCGTAAACGAATCTGGCCTCTGGAAGCGGCGCATGATGAGGAATCGATCTATTATTCTGCATTACTTGGAATTGGCGAATTGATCTCCAGTGGAACAACGACGATTTGCGATATGGAAACAGTCCATCATACGGATTCCGCATTTCAAGCGATGGCACAGAGCGGCTTGCGAGTGATCTCCGGCAAGGTCATGATGGATCACGGCGACGATGTACCTGAGCCTTTACAGGAAAAGACCGACGAATCTCTGCAAAAAAGCGTCGACCTGCTGGAAAAATGGAACGGCTTCGGCGGTGGACGTATCCAGTATGCCTTTTGCCCGCGATTTGTCGTATCCTGCACAGAGCGGCTGCTCACCGAGGTACGCGATCTATCTGCCCGTTACCATGTCAAGGTGCATACCCACGCATCGGAAAATCGCGGCGAAATCGCACTGGTCGAGCAGGAACGCGGTATGCGTAATATCGTGTATCTCGACCATATCGGCTTAGCGAACCCACGCCTCATTCTGGCACACTGCGTCTGGCTGAGCGAGGAGGAAAAGCAAATTCTACACAAGCGCGGCGTCAAGGTTACCCATTGTCCCGGCTCGAACATGAAGCTGTCCTCCGGCATCGCCGAAATTCCCGACCTAATGAACCGCCATATCCACGTCGGTATCGGCGCAGATGGCGCACCGTGTAACAACAATCTCGATATGTTTCAGGAAATGCGCTTAACTGCTCTCATGCAAAAAGTACCACATGGCCCGACCGTCATGGATGCGCGAACTGTCCTGCGTATGGCAACCATGGGTGGCGCCGAGGTGCTGGGCATGTCCAAAGAAATCGGCAGCATCGAAGTCGGCAAAAAAGCAGACCTCGTCCTGCTCGACCTGAACGACTACCATACCTTCCCATCCTACGACGTCGATGTCTACTCCAGAGTCGTCTACTCCGCCGGCCGCAGCAACGTCGACACCGTCCTCATCGACGGTCAAATCGTATTCGAAAACAAACAAGTACGCACCATCGACCGCCACATCGTCATGCACGAATCCGATAAATCGATCAAACGCCTACTAACACGAATCGGTTAATTTATCGGTTGATTTACAATGAAGTCAATTTCAGTACAAAAAGCTTTTAAAATTCTGTCCAAACTGCTACACCCCCAACGATGTGCGAATCTTTATGCTCACATGCTGCACAAGCACAGAACGAAGGGAAGGAAATAAGGGAAAAGGACTCCTTTGGAGGGGCGGGAATCTTCATGTATTCCTAATCCAAAAGATTCCCGCGGCTCCACCCGAGTCCGTTCCCTTATTCCTTCCCGAAGTGGTGCCCCTCCCAACCCAAAAGCATAAAATTCCCCACCCCCACCAAAGAAAGGAGACCCACACTATGGATATGAAAGACCTGTGTGAAGCTGTACTGCGAGAGGATAAACAGCATATCCGTACCGTGCTGGCTACTGTTGTTCACGTTGAAGGACATGCGTATCGCAAGGAAGGGGTCTCGATGCTTCTGACCGAGGACGGTCGCCATTATGGCACGATTAGCCCGGGCTGCCTGGAGGATGATCTGTGCGCCCGTGTGGAGCAGGCGTGGGATAGTGAACGAGTGTGTATCGTCGAATACGATATGCGTCCGAAGGATGATCTATCCTGGGGTGAAAATATAGGCTGCGGTGGTCTACTCCATATTTTGCTAGAACCGATTCGTGACGAGCTGCGTGGACTGCTGAACACGATGTACGAGCAACTACATGCGGGCGAAGTGGTGCGGTTAACCCGTCAATTTCGTCGTGCTGGTGAGCGTGTACACTATAGCTTAGTGACCGGATATCAGGCGACTACAGAGGTTACGCCACCTCATTCATCTACAGATCATACGCACAGTCTGGTGCTTGCTCATCATGAGGCTATGTCACTATCGGATGCTACTCATGCCTCCGAAGTGGAAGCTGAGTCCATATTCATCCGTACGTATCGTCCCAAGCCACGTCTGATTCTGATCGGAGCAGGGGATGACGCACAGCTTGTTCATACGCTGGCGCGTGCCGCAGGCTTTGAGGTTGTGATCGGTGACTGGCGTACAGCGCTTTGTACACCTGAACGTTTTCCAGGGGCGCAGTGTGTAACTGGATTTCCGCAGGAGCTGTATGAGCAGATTCGTCCGGGTCAAGGCGATTATGTACTGCTGATGAGTCATAATTTTCCGCGTGAACGTGAGTGGATAGAGCTGTTACAGGATTGTCCATATACGTATCTGGGGATTATGGGCTCGTCTCAACGAACACGAAGATTGTTAGATGGACTGCCAGAGTATCCGAATCTGCATTCACCTGTTGGCTTATCGATTGGTGCCGATGGGCCAGATGAAATTGCGATTAGCATCGCTGCTGAGCTGATCGCAGTAAAGCGAGGCAAATCGCAGCAGAATCGGGAGGTAACACGTCATGAGCATCGTCGCACTGGTACTTGCAGCAGGTAAAAGCAGCCGCATGGGCAGGGATAAGCTGTCTATGCGGCTTTATGCTATAGATGGAGCAGGTGAGAATGAATCGAGCACCGTTCTGCCTGTCGAGCATGGCTCCATGGTGCCTATCAATCATGAAGATGCCAAAAGCGAAACTGTGGGTGGAAGAGTTCTATCTGTACTTTTACAGGTTAGTGAGCTAGCTTCGATTGTGGTTGTGCATTCTCCTCACTCCTCACCAGCATGGCAGGCGCAATGTGAACAGCTAAGGCAGCTACACAGCGAACGAATGCAGCTAGTCGCGTGCGAGCAGTCGGAGCTTGGCATGTCCTATTCGATTCGAGAGGGTGTGCAGTATGTACGGGAGCATATCCCGTCTGCGCAAGCGATATTGATCGTGCTGGCAGATCAGCCCTTGCTGGAGCCGACACATATTCAGCAGTTAGTCGCACAATGGCAGGAGCAGCGAGAGCTTGATTATGTAGCAGCAACGGGAGCGAATGGAGCGGCGCCTCCTATATTATTTGCTGCATCGATGTGGGATGGGCTGGAGCAGCTTACGGGCGATCAGGGAGCGCGTCGTTTGCTGAAAGGGACAGACTGGTATGGAGCGCAGGTGCAACTGCCTGCATATTGCTTCTGGGATGCAGATACGCCGTCTGCTTTAGAACGCATTCGACAGCATCTAGCGGAAAATGATTGAGTGACTGGTGAAGGTAAAACACCGCATAGCAACGATGGGGTAAACAACGCTGTAGATATACTAGCTGCAAACAGAGTATAGATAGCTCAGTTGAAGTTATTGTTCTCATTTGGCTAATTATTTCAACTATAGATTTAAATGGCTTGTATATGTTCGATTAGGCTGTGTTGTGACATATCAGAGCAGAGTATAAATGCGACCAGGACAGAATATAGAGCTGTTCTGGTGTTTTTATATGGTTGCGTATAGAACCTTTCTCTATGTTTTATATTGAAGCATGACGATTCAGTATGAGAAAGACAGAACTATAGAAGGACAGGAGAAAAGCAACAGAAGAACAAAATAACAAAAGAATAAAAGAACAGCAAGCGAAAAGTAAGCACACAGTTATTTCTAAAATATGAGTAATTCAAGTACATAGTACAAGCAGGTAGAAGAAGATAGCATAAGTAATAATCCCATCATAAACAATCTCATTTTCAAACAAATAATAAGCTGATGAATCTGAATTTATGTTATATAATATTACATATAAATCGAAAGTGAATAAGATGAACATACCTAAAATTGATATTGAATCAATATTTTAATGATATATATATTTAATTCTAATAAAATCATGCGTTAAACCAAAAATCCACCTCAATATTCACTTTTCCTACAAAATGAAGTTAATTTAATTGACGTGAAAAACAAACTTCTATACTATAGGTTCAATATTCATTTTTGAAACGGAGGGTGGCATCATGAATACACACTGGAGCAAGGACGATATGCCGCCAATCTATAAGCCTGTAGTATGGGAGCCTGCGGATGCTGAAGAGGCAGTGGCTTTGAAAAGGGAGTATGGTGCGGACGCTGTTTGGGTAGCCGGCGGTACGCTGCTGCGCACGCAATGGGAAGGCGGCGTCGCTCCTATGCCCGCCCATATGATTCGACTGGATACGATTGCTGGTATGCGTTCGATCATCGAGGAGACGGAATATGTCACGGTAGGTGCATTAGCAACGTTGAAGCAATGTGGACAGCATGCCGCGCTACAGCAATATGCCAATGCCTTATACATGGCGTGTCGACATATCGCAGCGCCAGCTGTACGGAATCTGGCAACGCTTGGTGGGAATGTCGCTTCCGCCGTTGGAGATGCTTTACCTGCCTTGCTGGTGCATGATGCGAGCCTGCTGTGGGTGGACGGAGAAGTTGCGTCCTTACACCACGAGCAGGATGCAGTCGATTGGATGGAGCAGGTGCGTATGGGACGACGTAGTCTACAAGCGGTGCTGCTGGGGATTCGTTTTCCAAAAGGACCTGTAGAAGCCGGTTCATTGCTCCGATCGTCAAGCGATATAGGGGAAGAAACGACGGTCGATTTGTCTGCCAATGCCGTTTCCTACTGGACGGATGAAAAGGGAGAGCGCTGGCGAGAGTTATGCTTTTTCCGCAAGCTCGGTCGGCGTGAGGCGTTTACTCCATCGCTGGTCACAGTTGCCTTGCGCTGCTGGATAAGTGAACGAGGGGAGTTAACGCGTGTACGCGTAGCTGCGGGTGGTGGCTCTGGACTGGCGATGCGATTATTACAATGTGAATCGATGCTGGAAGGACGGAGCTATGATGCCAGCTGGTTGCCTGAACTGGCAAGCATGGCGGCACAGGAATTTGTCAGCTACAGTGATCCGTTCGCAGAAGCGCCGTACCGTCAGCAAAGCGCAGGTAATCTGCTGGCAGCAGGCGTATGGGAAAGTATTCGGGATATCGAGGAAGGGAGATGATCGTCGATGCTACTTAATCGTGAAAATAGTGGAGAACGCTGGCGTAAGCGCCGAGATGGCAAGGAAAAGGTAACCGGTGAGCTGCGTTACCTGACTGATATGACCGCAGAAGGAATGCTGTACGGACGCGTACTCCGTAGCATTCATCCGCATGCGCGTATCGTATCGCTGGATGTGTCAGCCGCTGAAGCTTATCCGGGTGTAGTCGCGGTCATTACACATCTGGATGTACCTGGACTCAATCGATTTGGTATTGCTACACCGGATCAGCCTGCATTGTGCGAAGACCGAGTTCGCTATATCGGTGATGCCATTGCTGCGGTAGCTGCCCATACGCCAGAGCTGGCAGAATATGCACTATCGCTGATTCATGTGGAATACGAGGTACTCGAGACGATCACCGATCCGCTACGAGCCCTGGAAGAGGACGCACCACAGCTGCATCCCGAGGGCAACGTGCTGCATCGTACGTCGGTGAAGCAGGGAGATGCCAACGAGGCTTTTGCTGGATGTGCTCATATTGTACGCGAGACGTATCGCACGCCTCGTCAAATGCATGCGTATATGGAAACAGAAGGCGGTTTATTTGTGCCAGAGTCCGATGGTCGTCTGACCGTCTATGCGCCTACACAGCATGGCTATAAGGATCGGATGCAGATTGCTCGTATTCTGGGCTGGGAGGAAGAGCGGATTCGGGTCGTTTCCAGTCCGATCGGTGGTTCATTTGGCGGCAAGGATGAGCTGAATGTACAGCCCTATGGCTCGTTATTAGCATTGAAAACTGGTCTTCCGGTCAAGCTTCATAATTCGCGTAAAGAATCGGTACGCGCTGGATTGAAGCGGCATCCGATGCGAATTGAGATGGAAACGGGCATCGATCTGCATGGTCGTCTGCTCGCTCATCGTGTGCGCATTGTTGCGGATACTGGGGCGTATGCGACGCTGGGTGCGCCCGTGCTTAATTTTGCAACAGAGCATGCGATGGGGCCTTATCGTATTCCACATGTGGATGTGGAGGGTATATCGGTATTTACAAACAATGGCGTATCCGGCGAATTCCGCGGCTTTGGCGGTAATCAGGCAATTTTTGCAATGGAAGGTCAAATGGATCGCCTGGCAGAGAAGCTGGGGATGGACCCGTGGGAATTCCGTATGCTCAATCGTCGTCAGCCCCATGATCCGGGGCCGCTACAGCAGGAAATCTGGCGTACGAATGGATTGTATCAGGTGATGGAGGCGTTAGAGCATTCTACCATCTGGCAGCGCAGACAGGCACGACTTGATGCGGGCATAGAGCCTGGATCATTCGTGGCAGAGATGAGTAGCGACAAAGATCGTTCAATAAAGTCACAGCCGCCGTGGATCAAGCGTGGGATTGGTGCAGCGCTAGCCATGCACGGTGCGGGTCTGGGCTACGGAATTGAAGATCCAGCAGGTGGGCGATTATCGCTTAATGCAGCTGGACAGATCGAGGTTGCTTTTAGTTATGAAGAGTTCGGTCAGGGCTTGATCGCTACGATGGAGATTATGCTAATCGATCTGTTCCACTGCGATCCGAGCGATATTAGCATCATTATTGGAGATACGGATCGTGTGCCGCATAGTGGCTCTAGCACCGCCTCACGTTCAACGACGATGGCGTGGATGGCACTGCAACGGCTGAAGGTGCCCTTTTTGGAGGCGATTTTGCAGCAAGCGGAGCGATTAAGTGGTATTCCAGCTCAGGAGCTGACCACAGGGATCGGTGGTATTCGGCGTAAGCCTGGGATGAAGGACATCATGCAGCCAGAATCCGCTTCGAATCTGCAACAGCAGGGACAAGTTGCTGAATCATCATCTAACCCTTCTCATGTACCTGATCATCAGATTCGAGTGTACCACGAATCGCTGTCTATTCATGGACATCAAGCGTCCGCTTCTAATGCCGGACAGGGCTCGGAACAGATAACAAGCAGCAGCGATGCTACAGGTGAGCTGGTTATCTCCTATCAGCAGCTAGTAGCACAATCCGCGCTGGACGAGCTTATATTCGATACGCATTTTCAATATCCGACCACACCGGATGAAGTGATGGGCGGTCATTTTCTATACACGTATGCGGCGGTAGCCGCAGAGGTGGAAGTGAACACACTGACTGGTAATGTGCGCTTGCTGGATACGTATCATACAGTCGCCGCAGGGCCGGTTATTAACCCGATGGGCTTTATCGGTCAGATTGAAGGCGGCAGTGTGATGGCGCTCGGCTTTACGTTAACAGAGGATTCGGTTATGGATGATGGTCACTATATGACGAAAAATATGGATACGTATATCATCCCAACGATTCAGGATATGCACAGCTCGCTGGAGGTTGAAGCGATTGAGGACTTACCGGAGAACGATCCCTTTGGGCCGCGTGGTATTGGAGAGATCGGTTCGGTCGCACTCGCGCCTGCAATTACAGCAGCGATTCGTCAAGCAGCTGGCGTATGGGTGACTCATTTACCCGTTCCGCGTGAGCGACTGATTCAGCCACTGGGTGTAGGGCAGCAGGAAGGAGTGAGTCCGCGATGAATAGAGCAAGCATGAACTGGAACGCGACGATTAATGGAAAAGAACGCGAGCTGGAGGTTGAGCCCTCCCGTCGTTTGCTGGATGTACTTCGTACCGATCTGGAGCTAACCGGTACGAAGGTATCCTGTGAGATTGGACGCTGTGGCGCCTGTATGGTGCTGATCGATGGCGAGCCCGTCAACTCCTGTCTGACGATGGCGTATCAGTGTCAGGGCAAGGACATTACGACGATTGAAGGCTTACATGGCGATAAGCCAGCAGAGCTGCATCCGATTCAAGAGGCATTTCTAGAGGAAGGCGGCTTCCAATGCGGCTACTGTACGCCGGGCATGATCATATCGACCAAGGCATTGCTGGATCGCAACGAACAGCCAGATGAGCATACGATCAAAGAAGCGCTATGCGGCAATTTGTGTCGCTGCACCGGCTATGGCGGTATTATGCGTGCGGTAGAAAGTGCAGCGGTAAAATGTAAAACACGAACAGAAGAGCCATCTGTAGCGGAATAAATGATATGAACAAAAGACCATATAGAGCATCATGCGTAACAGCAGCAGGTTCTTTGCCACGGGTGGCAGGAATGCTGCTGTTGCTGTTTTTGCAGCGTTTTTGGATAAAATCAGAAAAAAATAAGGTATAGCTTAGCTACTTCGCGACGAAAAAGTTTTCACAGACGGCTGTTCGTGTTATCATATAGCTTTGGTGCCGGATTTTACGTCCAAGGCAGGAGGCAATCCTGCTGGCGGCGAATATATAAATATATGGATTAACGAAGGGCCGTAGGGCTTGATCATGGTAAGGGAACACCCGGAATCGGAAGGATTCACGACTTTGTACCGGAATGCATAAAAGGTATGGAGCAGGCAACAGCGTATGCCTGCATTATGGAACGACTGCCGACATCATCGGCTGAGAATTCATCTGCCCTGTAACACGTACGGCTGGCACGGGCAGCAAGCGCCTGCCATGCCGGTATTCTCCCTTATCTGCAAAGGACTAATGGCAACAAGGAGGGGAATTTTTGGAACGCGAAGCAATTGATTCAATGGAACAACTGGCAGATCACTTTTTCCCGTCCGGGAATTGGCATATGGTAGAAGGAAAGGGAGGCATGAACAACACAACAATGTTCATTGATCATGCCTCTGAACGATATGTACTACGTCGCTACGAGACGCATCGCGAGCCGGAAAAGGTACGCTATGAGCATGAGGTGCTCGCTGCTCTACCGGAGGTGCTGGATGGATTATCGATCCCGAAGCCTGTTCGCGATCGTCACGGTGATACGATCTATGTCACTGCCGCTGGCTCGGCTGAGGCGAGCAATGGACGATTAGCTGCGCTCTTTCATTATATGGATGGCAGCAATCCAGAGCTGGTCACAGACGAGCAGCTTATTCATTTTGGGCAAACGGTAGGGCGTCTATCCGAGGCGCTGGCACAGATCGATATCGATCTGCATCCGGTCTACCCACCGTATTACCGATTGGGACAGTCGTATCCGCTGTGCAGTCCAGGCAGATTAGAAGCCTTCTGCGCCAATCCGCCAGAGGATTTTGCCGAGATTCGTGAGACGCTGAACCGGATCGGTGAACGTCTGGGCGAGCAGCTTGTGCGTATTGCACGACTGGCATCGCTACCGCATCAGCTCATTCATGGTGATTTGAACGCATCGAATATGCTGCAATCGCAGGATGGTGAGATTACGGCTATTCTTGATTTTGAATTTGTCACACGTGATTTGCGCGCGATGGAGCCTGCGGTCTGTCTGTCTGATATGCTGGGCAGCATGGAATGGAGTGCGGAGGAGGAGCGTCGCTGCACGGCATTTTTAAAAGGCTATGCTTCGATCGTGACGTTAACCGAAGCGGAAGCCGTGCGTTTACCGCTGCTCATTCTAC
This sequence comes from Paenibacillus hunanensis, assembly GCF_014645615.1. Taxonomy (GTDB): domain Bacteria; phylum Bacillota; class Bacilli; order Paenibacillales; family Paenibacillaceae; genus Saccharibacillus; species Saccharibacillus hunanensis. The sequence goes on from NZ_BMMB01000007.1 coordinate 155,434, forward strand.
TGCGCCGTATGGATGTGTTTATGCATTTCCTGAGTCGTTATTTTGAAGGCATCGATCAGGCGGATGTGGTTATTGCACAGGCAAAGCGTCTGGACGAGGGACTGAACTGGTACAAACAAAGCGGCCCCCTGCTCAAAGCAGTTAGCCGCCGTGTATTTGGATATGATACGAATTCATGATACTGAAGGATACTCAAGTTAGAACAGACTACGCAGCCAGCTACGGATTGCCCATCCGCGCTCGCTGCGTTTTTTGTATTTGGGGAGCGAGCGATAGATTGTAACAGCTTCTTGAAAAGAAGCCTTTGCCTCCTGTTCACGCCCGAGCGAGCGATCCAGCTGACCGAGCATATAGTAGGCGCGGCAGGAGGAAGACTGAATATCGCGAAAGCGCTCCAGAACGTCGATCGCCTTTTGCCCATCCTGGCGGGCGTAATAACTGGCTAATCGCAGATAAGGCTCACCATACTTGACACGAGGATTCAGCTCCAACGCTTTGAGCATGTATGGCTCGCCAGTCGCAGCATCTCCCGTATGCAGTAGTGCAGTTCCGAGATCGTCCCAGTATTCAGCCGATTCTTCGTAGGCATGACCGATCTGCTCCAGCCAGCGTCTAGCTTCGCTATAATGACGACGCTCCAGTAGCAGGCGTGCCAGCTCATAGCGTGAGGACATATCGCTCGGACTGTTCGCTACCTGTCGCCGCAGCGCACGTATCCGACTCATGCGCCGAAGTGGCTTGACGACGCTTGGGAACATACCGACAAAACGGCGATCCAGCACATAAATGATAACAAGCAGCACGATCAGTGCCAGAAATGGATTGCCAAGCAACCACCATAGAATTGAAAAAATAAAAATTTTACTCATAGGAAAAGCCTCCGTCTATTAGGGGTGATATCCGATCTCTACATCAAGCACGTTTGCGGAAGACCGCTTGAACCAGCTCATCAAATGAACGGAAAATATCTTCCATTCGGGGTTCCAATACAGCACGTCTGTCTTCTGGAGCTGGAGGACTTGGAAGCTCATGCAGGATATCCAATGTGATCCAGGTGATCGGGCAGTCTCCATCCGGATGTGTTCTGAGGGTGTCCAAGCACACGATGCCTTGTCCATCCTCGCCGATCGCAAAAGGAATATAGCCTGTGCCTTGCAAGATCGACCACTGCTGAATTAGCTTTCTTATTTCCGATAATCCCTGCTCGGTATCCAGCGATGGGAATATGAACGAGCTACAGCCACCGGGGTATCCGTCTGCGGTTGGCAGATTAGGTAGCTGCCAATCGAGCAAATGATAGGCCTGTAAGTAAGCACAATAGGGCAGAGGGAATTGAAGCTGCTGCTCCTGTTCTAGCTGAGTGATCTGCGCTCTGGTGATGGTTGAGGGGACAGGCTTCCAGGTTGCCCAATCCTCATCCTCTAATAAAGGAGCAGGAATGTACGCATTACTGCCTTTCATCGTCGATGGAATCGAATCAGCTACCGTAAAAAATAGCACGCGAGAAGCAGGATCATCATACATCGCTCCTATACGTTCACGGATATGCTGAATATATGGCTGTTCATTTATCATGGTCAAATTCCTTTCTATAGAAGCTTGCATGAGAAGCATAAATTAAATGCCGCATATCCATCAATATCAATGCGAAAAGCCAATATTTTTTTACTATTTTAGTCTAAATGATGTTACAATAGGTGGCAAGAAATGCCTTTTGCATTAAAATGTTCACGTTAACATTAAAGCGTTATCATTTGCTACTGGTTGTTAAGCTTGCAGATTGTAAGCTATTTCGATTTCAATGGAGGTTCATTCATGACAATGAGCAAAACTCAGCCATTACCTTTACTGCGCCATCATTTGACAAGTGAAAATGAACGAAGACGGCATGATGTGATTCGGCAACAGCCGATCAAAATATTGCAGATCGGCGAGGGCAATTTCCTGCGCGGCTTTGCAGACTGGATGATTCACGAAATGAATGCGAGCGGCAAGTATCACGGTAGCGTTGTATTAACGCCTCCAACTCCGCGCGGCGGTGCTAAGCTGGAGAAGCTGGCAAAGCAGGAGGGCTTATATACACTCGTACAGCAGGGTTTGCAAAATGGCGAAAAGGTTGAGAAGCGCCAGCTCATTTCCGTATTTCGTGACTATGTGAATCCGTATGCGGATTGGGAAAGCTTTTTGCAGCTTGCAGAGCTGGAGTCGCTCGATGTAGTTATTTCCAATACGACGGAAGCAGGCTTGACCTATACAGAGCTGGACTATGTACCAGGGGAGCCGATGGTGAATTATCCTGCGCGTTTGACGGTCTTTTTACATCGTCGCTTTCAGACGTTTGGCAATGATCCGAAGCGTGGGCTGATGATCTTGCCATGTGAGCTGGTAGAAAATAATGGCGATATGCTGAAAAGCTATGTGCTGCGTTATGCGAGGGAATTTGGCTTTGGTGAGGACTTCTGCCAGTGGGTAGAGCAGCATCAACTCTTTTTGAACAATCTGGTGGATCGGATCGTAACCGGTATGCCGCAGGCAGATGAATATGCTCGCCTGACGGGGAACTGGGGCTATGAGGATCATTTTCTGACCTCGGCAGAGCCCTATTATATCTGGGTGATTGAAGGCGATTCTTCGCTCGATCAGCGCCTTCCGCTCGTACAGACCGGTCTGAATGTGAAATGGACACAGGATTTACAGCCGTACCGTCAGCGTAAGGTGCATATTTTGAATGGAGCGCATACGCTCATGATGCCGCTCGGCGTGCTACATAATCGCACAACGGTACGTGAGCTGATGGAGGATGAGCAGCTTGGTAGCTGGGTGAAGCAGACGATTGCGGAGGAAGTGATTCCATCATTATCCTTGCCAGCGGACGAATTACAGCGCTATGCAGAGGAAACATATGAGCGCTTCTATAACCCGTATCTGGAGCATCGCCTGATGGATATTGCGATGAATAGCTTGAGCAAGTTTCAGGCACGTGTGCTACCCGTTTTGAAAACGTATACAGATAAAAATGGTCATCTACCACAGCAGATTGTGCGTGGATTCTCGGCATTGCTGCTGCTGTATCGCGTACAGCCGATCGAACAGGAGGGGACGGTATTATTTCGCAGCTTCACACTGGAAGGTCAGCCACTGGATATTCGCGATAATGCCGAATGGCTACAGCAGCTTGCTCAGCATTGGTCGGAAGGTAGTAGCCAGCACGAGACCGATGGTGTAGTCGATTATAGCAAGGCTGTACAACGCATCTTGAGCGATACTCGCATCTGGCAGGAGGATTTGACCGCCATACCAGGATTAGTAGAAATGGTGGCATCTAATTTGAACGATATGGAGGCTGGGCGGCTATGAACACGATGATCCGAGATTATATCGCCATTCAAAAGCAAGACGATGTTGTGATTGCGCTACGCGATATGGAAGCAGGTGACACCCTGCTGCTTGACGGGGGCGATGTGCTGACTGTAACGGAGCAGATACCGCGTGGGCATAAGATCGCTGTTCATCCGATCGAGCAGGGACAGGATGTGATCAAATATGGCTTCTCGATCGGTCGTGCCACACAGCCAATTGAACCAGGGCAATGGATTCATAGTCATAATCTGCACACAGGCTTGTCCGGTACACTTGATTATGAATATGCACCGACTGTGGATTGGCAGCCTTCGGAGCTACCACAGCATTTAAAAACCTTTGACGGCTATGTGCGTCCCAATGGTGAGGTTGGTATTCGTAATGAGCTGTGGATTATTAACACAGTAGGCTGCATTAATAAAATTTGTGAAGCACTTGCTCGTATGGGGCATGCGGAGCTAGCAGGTCGTGTGGATGGCGTATATCATTTTCCGCATCCTTTTGGCTGCTCTCAGCTTGGCGATGATCTGGAATATACCCGGCAGCTATTAACCTCACTCGTGCTGCATCCTAATGCGGCAGGCGTGCTTGTGATCGGGCTGGGCTGCGAGAACAATCAGGTGGATGAATTCGCAGCAGGTATTCCAGCCGAATATGCTGGTAAAATCCGTTATCTGAAGGCGCAGGAGGTAGAGGACGAGCTGGAAGCAGGGATGGCCTATTTGGAGGAGCTAGCGCAGCTTGCCGAACAGGAGCAGCGCCAGCCTGTGCCATTATCCGCACTCAAGCTCGGTTTAAAATGTGGCGGCTCCGATGGCTTATCCGGTATTACCGCGAATCCGCTTGTAGGTAAGGTTGCCGATCTGCTCGTATCCGCAGGGGGTACCGCCATATTGACCGAGGTGCCAGAGATGTTCGGCGCGGAGACGATTCTCATGAATCGAGCAGCCAGTCCGCAGGTATTTCAGGATATGGTACAGCTGATCAACGGCTTCAAGCAATACTTTGTCGATCATGGGCAAAATATTTATGAGAATCCATCACCAGGTAATAAGGCAGGTGGCATTACAACGCTGGAGGAAAAGTCGCTCGGCTGTACACAAAAAGGCGGTCATTCACAGGTAGTCGATGTACAGCGTTATGGTCATCGTGTACAGCGTACCGGGCTAAATATTGTAGAAGCGCCTGGCAATGATCTGGTGTCGGTGACCGCACTATCGGCAGCAGGTGCGCATATTGTGCTGTTTACGACAGGACGTGGGACGCCATTTGGTGGGCCTGTACCCACGGTGAAGATTGCTACCCAATCCGAGCTGGCGAACCGAAAAAAGCACTGGATTGATTTTAATGCGGGTCAGCTACTGGAAGGAAGAACGATGGACCAGGTTGGACTGGAGCTGTTAGAGCAGATCGTCGATATCGCTTCCGGTCGTCTGGAGACGAACAGTGAACGTCATGGCTTCCGCGAGATTGCTATTTTTAAAGACGGTGTCATCTTGTAAAATTACCGGCTTCCAATTAAAATATGGAAGTGAGCGAACATCTGTTGCAGTCCGATTGAAAAGCCAACTCCAATGGTCGATATCGAGCAGAGCATAGGCAATCCATTTCCTATCAATAAGAAAAAAGTGACCGACTACGGCACTCGGTATCGATCATGACCATGAATGCATGTACAGGCAACGTCCGTAAGACTGGTGAGTTTAAGAGCAAAAGCTTTATTCAACAACAGAGCCCGCGCATGATAGAAACGGTTCGATATAATAATGACGTGCTGAACGAGTTCGTTCGTTATTTCGACTAAACGAGCGTAAGATGAGCAAATTCGACAAAAATAGCGATACGTAAAATGTATTTTTCTACATTTACGTATCGCTATTTTCATGTTACAATAAGCACAGTAATGGATGGCATTATTTTACAGATAAAATAATCGTCCCATTACCAGGTACCTCAATCGAGCTGCCTACCGGCTGGTCTTCCAGCATATTGCTTGTCTGAAGCGAGCCAAGCTCTACTGTTGCCGCTTCTGCATTGTGATTCAGCAGAAACAGGAAGGCTTGACCATCCTTCACACGACGACCGGCTTCCACACCAGCTGGCGTATCCAGAACAGGTTGAATGCTCTGTTGCTGACACAGATGCTGTAGTAGACCTGCAATGAAGGTTTCTTCACCATCGGAGGCAATATACCAGGCTTCCCCTTGACCGAATGCATGCCTTGTTAATACAGGCATGCCCTTGTAAAAGTCTGTACCGTATTCGGCAAGCACATCGGCTCCCTCGGTATGAAGCAGATCGCAGAGCATGCCGCATTCATAGCTGCCGCTCAATTCGCCGATCGTTTCCTTCATCACGATGGAGTTACGCATGGACGGAAGCAGGGCATCAATCTCTTCGACCCAGATGCCAAGTAGCTTACGCAGTTCACCCGGATAGCCACCCAGTGTGACCAGATCATTTTCATTCACGATGCCGCTAAAAAAGGTCGTGACGAAGGTGCCGCCATTTTCGGTGAATTGCTCTAGCTTTGCTGCTAATCCTGGCTTGACCATGTACAGTACAGGAGCAATCACAAGCTTGTAGCCGCTCAGATCCGAATCGACTGAGACGATGTCTACCTGCACATTCCGGTTATACAATGCTTTATAATACTTATGAATTTGTTCGACGTATTTGAGTGCAACGGTTGGCCCACTCGATTTGTCGATTGCCCACCAGTTGTCCCAATCGAACAGAATCGCTACGCTTGCTTCAATCCTTGAATCAAGCAGCTGATCGCCCAGCTTTTGCAGCTCGTGACCAAGCGCACTCGTTTCACGAAACACGCGCGTATTCGCGTGTCCAGCATGCTCAATCACAGCACCATGGAACTTTTCACATGCACCGATCGAGCGGCGAAGCTGGAAGAACATAACCGTATCGGCACCATGTGCAACAGCCTGGTAACTCCATAGCCGCATCACACCTGGACGCTTCAGAGAGTTGTACGGCTGCCAGTTTTGCTGGCTTGGCGTTTGCTCCATTAGCATGAACGGATCACCGTCTTTTAGACCGCGCATCAGATCATGTGCGAGAGCGGTGAAGCTGACTGGAGTATTCAGACCTGGATAGTTGTCCCATGACACGATATCCATATGTTTTGCCCATTTGAAGTAATCAAGCGGTTTGTAGAAGCCCATGAGGTTGGTCGTGATCAGCGCATCAGGAATGATCGAACGAATCGCGTCATATTCCAGCTGATAGCATTCCAGCATGCTATCCGAATTGAAGCGTGTGTAATCAAGCGAGATGCCCTGAAAGCTAGAGCTATTCTCGCCCCATTCCTCACTGCGATGATCCGGAACAACAATCTCATCCCAATCGTAAAAGGTGTGGCCCCAGAAAGCGGTATTCCACGCTTTGTTGACAGCATCCAGCGTGCCATAGCGTTGCTTCAGCCAGACGCGGAACGCTTTCTCACAGTTATCGCAATAGCACTCGCCGCCGTACTCATTGGAGATATGCCATACCAGTATAGCCGGATGCTCCTTGTAGCGTTCTGCCAGCCTGCGAGCAATTTCTACAGAGTAATGACGATAGGTTGGACTGTTTGGACAGGAATTATGACGACCGCCAAATTTGCGCTTGCGGCCATCTTTTTCCACTCGTAAAATGTCTGGATATCGGGTTGCCATCCATGCTGGGTGTGCGCCTGTGCTTGTAGCCAGACAAGTATAGATACCGCTTTCATAAAGGCTGTTGATGTAGTTGTCCAGCCATTCAAAGTTGTATGTAACCTCGTCTGGCTGATTGCGAGCCCATGAAAAGACATTGAGCGTAGCGATATCAATACCAGCCTGCTTGAACAGCTCTAGATCGTCGAGATGCGTGCCGTGATCCCATTGTTCCGGGTTGTAGTCACCGCCATAAAACATTTTAGGAAGTCGGTTGCTGATCAACGTTGTCACTCCTTGTATAAGAATAATTCTATACTAAACGATAACAAACCCTTGTAAAATATAAGATAATTACACTATGATATTAAAATAAGGATATAGGATGTGAATGATCATGTACGTTACCAATCCGCATCGCCGCTTTTTTAGTGAACTGAAAGACCTGCAATTACCGATTCATATGGAAAGTATTGGCGAGAATCCGGATCAGGAGAGCATTGAGCGTCCGGATGGTTATCCGTGTTATCACTGGCTACAGAGCGTACGTGGAGAAGGCGAGTTTACGTTTGGCGGAGCGCGTTATATGGTGAAGCCTGGTTCAGGTGTATTGCTAGCTCCGCGTGATGCACATAGCTATCGTCCGATTAGTGGAATCTGGGAGACAACGTATTTGACCTTTGGCGGCCCGCAGTCGCTTGCACTGCTATCTACCTTTGGTCTGTCACATTCCGCTTATTATGAATGGGATCGGGATTGTGAGTTGGAGTTTTTTGCAGGAAGTCTGCTGGGACAGATTCGTAGCAACCGTGATCTATCCGGACTGGATACAAGCGCCGATCTGTATCGTTTCCTGACCCTGCTGAAAAAGCATGGACGTGTGAACAATCTGCCATCCCTGTCGCATACCGTCGAGCGTCTCGCACCGCTGATGAGCTTTATGGAGGCACATTACGATGATCCGAATATTGGACTGGAGGATATGGCACAGCAGGTTGGCGTGAGTGCAAGACATCTGAATACGCTGTTTCGGCAAACCTTTGGTATGACCGCCTATGCGTATTTTATTTTACTCCGTTTACGTAAGGCGAAGGAATTAATGACATTGTATCCGCGTATGACGATTAAGGAAGTATCCGGTCAGGTCGGTTTCCGTGACTCAAGTCATTTTGTAGCGACATTCCGTCGTCTGGAAGGCGTAACACCAGAGCAATTCCGCAATCTTTACTAGTTCATCAACCGATAGGTGATCAGATCATCACGTATCGGCATGAACATGGCGAAGATTCATCATTGAAACGATTATCTAAAGCGCTTACAATAGAATCGTTTATAGCAATAGCGCATGAGCTTGCCTATACCCTGGCTTTCGAGCCAGGGCATATTTTTGCAGACATACGCTAGCATAAGTGTGAGAATAAGAGCATAGCTGGATGAAGCTAGCTCAATTCCGAAGTGGAGGGTACATATGGAACGTATTTGGATTGCGGATGAACAGATTGTGGATGAGACAGGTACACGTCCTTATCTGGAGCCTTATTTGGTTCCTGACGCAACAAGTGCAGTGATCGTTTTGCCTGGTGGCGGCTATGAATTTCGAGCCGATCATGAAGGTGGGCCTGTCGCGCAGTGGCTGAATGAGCAAGGGATTTCAGCTTTTGTGCTGCAATATCGCTTGACCCCTAAGCATCGCGGTACACCGCTGGAAGATGGACAGGCTGCTATTCGTTATGTACGTGCACATGCATCACAATATGGACTACGTCCTGATCGGATTGGTATTCTGGGCTTCTCAGCAGGTGGACATCTGACTGCAATGACAGGCACGGTATTCAGCGAGCAGGAGATTACCCTTTCTGATGGACGCGTGGAATCTGTGAGCTCTCGTCCTGATCTAATGGTGCTCTGTTATCCTGTGATCACGATGGAGGGCTATGGACATGAAGGCTCTAAGAACGCACTATTAGGCACAGATGCTTCAGCCGAGCGTATCGCTGCTCATAGTGCAGAGCGTCAGGTCACTACGCATACACCGCCAGCCTTTATCTGGCACACCGCAGACGATGAAGCCGTTCCGGTGCAAAATAGTTTGCGCATGGCGCTTGCGCTTGAGCAGCACGGTGTTCCGTTTGAATTGCATGTGTATGATCATGGTGGGCATGGAGCAGGTCTCGCTACAGGTCATCCGTCCATGGGAAGCTGGACAGAGCGCTGTGCAGATTGGCTGCATCGTCAGGGCTGGTAACGTACACATTGGTAATACACGTACTGGCAGTGTAGTTCATGACCATTGAAATGATGAAGATAGGAATATTATAGATTCCACACCATATAACATTTAGAGACAGAAGGGATGGATTGAAATGAAAATAGAGCCTAATAGCATACTGTTGATGATTGGTGATTCCGTTACGGATTGTGGTCGCGCACGTCCGGTAGGTGAGCACTGGGCGATTGGGGATGGATATGTAGGGTTGGTCGATGCCTTACTGAATGCAGCTTACCCGGATTATAATCTGCGTGTACTAAATACAGGTACAAGCGGTGATACCGTGCGTCATCTGGAAGCGCGCTGGCAAGAGGATGTGTTTGCTCACTCGCCGGACTGGGTATCCATTATGATCGGTATTAACGATGTATGGCGTCAATTCGATCGCCCCACTGATCCCGGCCAGCATGTGTATCTGGACGAGTATGAGCAAACATTGCGCAAGCTTGTAGCGAACACTTTGCCTAAGGTCAAAGGCCTGGTATTGATGACGCCGTATTATATGAGCACGACAGTGGAAGATCCAATGCGTGCCACGATGGACATTTATGGCGAGGCAGTGAAACGTATTGCTGCCGAGACAGGTGTGCCATGCGTGGATACACAGGCGGCTTTTGACCGTATGGGTGATCATATCTATCCAGCTACATTGTCACATGGATGGGATCATGTGCATCCGAATACCAAAGGGCATATGGTGCTGGCACGCGCCTTTTTACAGGCGATTAAGTATGATTGGAATCGTGGTTAAATGTGACTTAACAAACACATGCCGTAAATCGAAATGACATGTACAGGAGGCGTTACGATGAAGCAATATGAAGCGGAACTGGTACTGGATGCAAAAGCAAAGCTAGGCGAAGGGCCAAGCTGGGATGAACGAACACAGGAGCTGCTGTGGGTCGATATCGAAGGATTTAAGCTTCATCGCTACAACCCGGCAACTGGCGAGGATCAGGCGATTGAGGTAGGCGAGCATATCGGTGCGGTTGTACCGTATACCGAGGACGAAGCTATCGCGGCGTTGTTCAGTGGATTCTATCGTATTCATCTGCAAACCGGTGAGAAGATCGCCATTCATGATCCAGAGGAAGGTCGCCCTGGCAACCGCTTCAATGACGGTAAATGTGATCCATACGGTCGTTTTATCGCAGGTACGATGAGCTTGAGCGATGAGAAAAAGGCGGGTGCGCTGTATAGCATGGATACATCCGGTAACGTACGCCTGCTGCTAAGCGAGGTATCCACCTCCAATGGGCTTGCATGGAGTGCAGATCGACGCCTCTTTTATTATATCGATACGCCAACACTGACGATCCGCGCGTTCGACTATGATATCGAAGATGGCTCGATTGGCAATGCACGCGTGATTACCGAGGTCGACGATGCAGATGGCTTCCCTGATGGTATGACGATCGACGAAGAAGGCATGCTGTGGGTTGCTCGCTGGGGTGGACGCCGTGTATCTCGCATCGATCCAGCGACAGGCGAAGTCATTGCCGAAGTGCAGGTTGCTGCTGATAATGTAACATCCTGTGTATTTGGCGGTGCTGATCTGGACGAGCTGTACATAACGACTGCACGCGGTGAACGTGAGCCGGACGATGGTACGCTTGATGGCGGTCTGTTCCGTGTTCGTCTAGGGGTTAAAGGCACCCGCACAGTGGCGTATAATCTCGGTCAACCTGTTAACTGGTAAGGTAGGGAGCCTTATTTATCAATCCCAATAAACGATTCAAACTTGGACCGTAGTCCTGCTAAGCAGGATTATGGTCTATCTTAATTTGCAACAGATCGCAACGTTATTTATAGTGGAAAATAAGAAACGATAAAGTTATATCGATCGATACATAAGATCAATTCAATGCTAAGGAGGTACGCATCCTATGACGACAATGATTCTGGAACAATCCGAACACCCACTCACTCCCGCAGATCTGGACGAGCTGGAGAAACTGTACAACTGGAAATTCCCGGAGTCGTTCCGTCAGTTGTACTTGCAATATAATGGGGGCTACTTGCCTGATGAATGGATGGAGCGTAATGAAATCATCTTTGGTGGCTTTGATTCTATCCGTTACGGCGAATTGACAGCTGAGCAGATCTATAAAAATTTAATTGAATCCTTTCCGCAATTAATCGACTTATTCCCATTTGCTTACGATCAGGGCGGTCATAGCTTTTTGCTTTCGCTACGTGCAAAGGATTATGGGATGATCTATGTTTTCCTGATGGATGGTGAGGAATTGGTTGACGTGAGTGATACATTTGACGAATTTTTGGAATTACTGATTGTACATGAGCAGTGAAGGCATAAGTAGCCAATATGTTTTATACTATATATCATGCTCGACTATAATTCGGGGCAAACAGCTTGGGTTAATAGGATAGTACTGTCTTAACAATCTAGTTATTGAAGGATGACTCCTATTCGATCAAGTACAGATAAAGATAAGAGCAGAGCCGATGATCGATCCATTTTCACTATGATCGGCTCGTGAGGAAAGGACGTAGAAACAATGACGGGCAAACGAATCGATCAATTTATCCGCAATGAGCGTGAGGCAGAGCTGGCAGCCTGGGCAGATCGGCTGGCCGTACGCTTTGCAGAGCGAGCAGCCAAGCATGATGCGGAAGGAACATTTCCATTTGAAAATTTTGCGGACTTGAAGGAAGCGGGCTATGCAAAGCTGACGGTCAGCCGTGATTATGGTGGGGATGGACTGTCGCTGTATGAATGGCTGCTGGTGCAGGAGCGTATCGCTCGTGGCGATGGCTCGACTGCGCTCAGTGCAGGCTGGCATGGTGGGATGATGCTGCATTTTCGCGAGGCAGACGGTTGGCCGGAGCCGACCTTTTCGGAATTTTGTCAGGATGTTGTAGCACATGGCAATATGATTAACAAATTTGCCAGTGAACGCGGTACAGGTAGTCCGACACGTGGCGGTCGTCCCGAAACAACAGCCGTACGCACCGAAGGTGGCTGGCTATTAAATGGACGTAAAACGTACAGTACACTCAGTCCGATGCTGACCGATTTTATTGTGAGTGCAGGGTTAGATGGACAACCGGAAATCGGTGATTTTCTAATTCGTTCCCGAGAAGGGATTGAGGTAGAGGAGACGTGGAATACGCTCGGTATGCGGGCAACTGGTAGCCACGATGTTGTGCTTCACGATGTATTTGTACCGGATCGTCAGGTACTGAACATCTACAAACCGGGCGCACCGAAAACAGGACGCGACGACGGTGACGGCTGGCTGCTCCATATTCCTGCTTGTTATCTAGGTATCGCCTATGCCGCACGTGACTTTGCGCTTCAATATGCTGCCAACTACACGCCAAATAGCTTGAATGAGCCGATCGCCACTTTACCGCATATCCGTCAATGGATCGGTCAGATCGAGAGCGAGCTGCGTCTTGCTCGCACATTGCTATATGATGTGGCAGATCGCTGGGATCGTCAGCCAGAGGAGCGCAAGCATATGCGCCCGGACTTCGGTCTGGTCAAATATAATGCCGTTCATCTAGCCAATCAGGTAGTGGACAAATCGATGAAGATCGTAGGCGGTGCCGCCTTATCGAAAAATCTACCACTTGAGCGCCTGTATCGTGACGTGCGTGCAGGTTTGCACAATCCACCCATGGAGGATGCAGTTATTCAAACGATGGCACGTACCGCATTAGAAGAGCTGGATGCGTAAAGAGAAGCTAATTCTTCATTCGGACTTCGGCAGCCTGCCTCATATGTAAGATTGCAAGGGTGAGATGCAATACTTTGCAAATAGGGTAATATCGCTGCATAGCGGCATAACCGATTATTTTAGGATAGAGCGGAGGCGAATTCCTTTGTCAGAGCATCTGAATGGCTGGCAGCAATGGAACACAGACGAACGTTTGCAAGCTCTGCTTCGTATTGATTCTGCTCTGGATACAGAAGACCTGGAGCTACTACTGAATACCGCTCAAACGGATCAAAGTGAAGATATTTTACGTATTGAATGCTGGAAGGTGCTGGGCTTATACAGTGAATCCTCTCAGCACGAATCTGTTCGCAAGGCTATTCATGAGCATTGGGCACAGGAAAGCGATGAGGAATATGTACAGATCGCTATGCTGGAGGCATTAACTGCACTTGGTGTGCAATCCGAGGATATTCGTATGGCAGCATCTATCCTACAGAGCGATGAATACATTTTGGTTCGTGCGGCAGCTTTTTCGTTATTACGCTCAGAGCATCAGTTATCTGAGGTGCGAGAGGTGTTGGAGCAGCTGCGAGATGATCCCGATTTTGGTGAATTAGCTGTGAAGCTACTCGAAGAAGTGGAATCGTAGTCTGCTCGATTGCGATTTTAATGGCTTTAGTCTATCTGTATGTAGTCAATAGACGAGCATTATAAAAGCTATATGCTAGAGCAAATACACACTGAACATCAGCTAGAAGCAGGATTCAGTATAAACTCCAGAACAAATGTAGAACAAATTTTAAAACAAACAAAACCGCCTCTTCTGATGCAGAAGGAGCGGTTTTGTTTGTTGCTAATGGAAGCCATCACATGCTATATGTACGATATCAACGCTATCATGCTGCGCTTGCATCACACACATAGCTGGGATTGGGATTCGCCATTACGCGCGAATGTCCAATGTGCTTCCCAGGTTTGGATGAGGAGCTTGCTTCAGCATTTCTGCTAATTGCTGACCTTGTTGCTCAGCCATATCCTTGGATAGAGCAAGTACTTTAATACTAGCGGCCTGTGACACTGAACTTTGACTCATTGCAGTGGACAAAGAAGCGATATCCATGAATACATTCCTCCTTTCCTGCCATGAAACAGGGCATATTTCTATTATCGGTGTAAATGCTAATTCAGGTAACCTTTACTTCTCTATCTTACACTGAGATTGTAAAAAATAGTAAATATAATCTGCTTCATAACATATTTTTTTGAATTTTAAGCTAATTTTTAGGTTCATATCAGCTTCATTTCAGCTTGTGCGTTTAAGATACAGACATACCCCTTTTGATATAAATATTGCCTACACCCTGCCTCGATCCCAGGCAGGGTCCTTTTTTGTTTGGAGGAGCAATTGTTATATTTCTTCTGTCATGTATCGTTTACTTGCCTACAATACCGATTCAGAATAATCGGATCGGCACACGAAATTTTACAATTCCATTAAATTTAATCCAAAATTTAACATAAAAAGATTTAAGTTTTACATTCATTCGCTTAAAATGGTACTAGATTCCAGTTGTGCACAATCGACAGCAGAAGCTTAGCTCGTGCTCGCTTGCTGTAGATCGTGCGAAGCAAGAATCAATAAACCTAGAGGAAGCGAGTTGATTGGATTGAAACGAATGAAAAAGCTAGGCATGATGTTAATGATGCTGGTGGTGCTATTGACGACACCAGCGCTGCTACAAGGTGAAAATAATGGATCTCAGGCTTATGCAGCAGCTGCGTATGACTATACCCTGACCTTCCCATCCAGTCGCTATCCTGAAACTGCCTCTCATATTCGAGATGCGATTGCAGATGGTCACTCTGCCGTATGTACGATCGATCGCTCTGGTGCAGATGAGCGCCGCGAGGAATCGCTAAAAGGCGTACCAACGAAAAGCGGCTATGATCGTGATGAATGGCCGATGGCAATGTGTCTTGAAGGCGGCCAAGGTGCAGACATCCGTTACATAACACCATCGGATAACCGTGGCGCTGGTTCCTGGGTCGGTAATCAGCTCACCAAATATCCAGATGGTACACGAGTGAAATTTATCGTGAATTAATTCGTTCATACTTGCACATATGGATGAATAGATGAAATAGAATGCGTTGAGTCTATGAAATCCAAGCCTAGTAAACACCCGATCTGAGTACTAAAGATCGGGTGTTTTTCTAATTTACAGTACTACTAGCTTGTTGCAACAGCTGCTGATTGAGCGCAATATTTAACTTAAAAATGTAAAAGCTCAAGAACTCAAGAACTCAAGAACTCAAGAACTCAAGAACTCAAGAACTCAAGAACTCAAGAACTCAAGAACTCAAGAACTCAAGAACTCAAGAACTCAAGAACTCAAGAACTCAAGAACTCACACCGTTAACCCTGAAGTTATCAACTTTTTTAAAACGCGTGACGAGTCACCGTAAATTGAAAAACAACACCAAACGGATCACGAACTGTCGCATAACCAGTGCTAAACGAATTAGGAGCAAATGGAATAATAATCGTACAACGCGGATCAGCCACCAGCCGATTATACAGTGTCTCCATATCCTCATGCTGACGAGATTGCAGACAGAGTGAAAAGGAATTGCCAGCCTGCCAGGTCTGCTCCATATCTACAGCTTCCTCCGCAATCATCAGCTTACCGCTTCCCAGCTCCAGCACGGAATGCGTAATGTAATGCTCCTGCCCAGCCTGTACATGAAAGCTATCGTCCATCGCAGCCAGCTGCGCATACGTTACCTTCAACAGCACCTTTGCTCCCAGCTGTTCATAAAAGGCAATCGCTTCAGCAGCCTTTCCATTCAAGGACAGAAACGGAATAACCTCGGTCTGTACAGCAGCTCCCGATTGTTGCTCCGTAGCCTGCTGATTCGTAGCTTCCTTGCGCGTAGATGCTGTAGCTTCTGTAGCGGATGTCATTTGGTTTTTGTTCATTATCATCGCCTCCTGTAATGTGATACAGTAATAGCATAAAAGAATAAGGTGCCAGAATATGGCACCTTTAAAAGAGTAAACGGTATAGAAAAGAGGCGACTATGAAAAAAGCAGAACGTTTACAGCAGATGCAGCGCTATGTATACCGTCAGCGTCGCTTTACACTGGCTGAGCTTATGGAGCAATTTCACATTTCACGGCGTACCGCTATTCGCGATGTAGAGGCATTGGAGGAGATTGGTGTACCGTTATATGCCGAACATGGACGGTACGGAGGGTATCGCCTACTCGATACGGCAACATTGCCACCGATCTCATTTACCGCACGCGAGGTGCTGGCGCTATATTTTTCAATGCAGGCACTTGAAAGCTTTTCCGGTGCGGCATTCGGCGTATCATTTGAGTCCATCAATGCCAAGTTTTTAGACATCGCCTCTCCACAACAGCAAAAGCAGATCGAGCAATTCCGCGATCGTGTTGCCTTCTATCATCATATGGAGGCAGAGCCGGGACAATGTCTGGAAGAGCTATTGCTTGCCGCAGCCGATCAACGCATCGTGCAGATTAGCTATCCCTCCAGCAGCTATGTGAGCGAAAGACGCATTCAGCCTTTTGCTGTATATGTGATGGAAGGCTACTGGTATTGCCGTAGCTACGATATGGATAAACAGCAATACCGCGTATTTCGCTGCGATCGAATTCAATCGATCAGACGAGTAGAGGAGCAGACTGAACTAGCATTTACCGATATCGATCTACATTCCGCTCCAAACCTACGTCAACCAACGCCCGAAGCTATCCATTTCCATTGCGAATTACCAGACCTAACCGACGAACGCCGCCTGTATGCCCGTTTATTACCTTCCATGAAGCTAGTACTTACAGGCAAAGTCTGGCAGTTAGAAGGAAGCTACGAGCCAGAGGAGATCGATTTCATGCTCAGTTACCTGACCGGATTAGGCACCACATTATCACAGATAGAACCCGTAGAGCTAAAAGATCGATTACGAGCGTATTATCGTAGTTTAATGGAGAAACTATAAGCCCGAAGTTCTTACGTAATTTCTCGCACGATAGATGATTTTGCAGTTATACAGATATAGCGATTATTTATAGCGATCATTACCTGTCTATCGCGTATTGGCCTGTCTATCGGGTATCGGTGCGTAGATACAGCGTTGCTCTACTTGGCGCAATGCTCGTATGCAGTGACATAGCTATAGGTAGTTCAGTAGTTGCTAAGCTTATAGTTGACAAACAACTACATATAACAAACCAAGCCAATAGAACACTCACAACAAAAATAAGATCAGCCATAACTATCCGAGTGAACAGGAAGGATGTATAGCTAATCTTATTTATTAATGAGTGTAGGAATGATTAGTGCGATTCAGCCGCACCCGAACTAGCCTCTGATGAACCACGATCAGAACGCCCCGGCGTTTGTGGTTTAACACGCAACGACAGCAAAAAGCATAATGTCAAAATAATCGCAGCCATCATATACGGATAATTCACATCCAGATCAAACAGTGCGCCCGCCACAACTGGCCCTGCAATATTTCCAAGACTCGTATACGCTGAGTTTAGTCCAGCTACATAGCCTTGCTCATGTCCGGCCTGCTGTGAAAGCTGCGTACCGATTGCTGGACGCAAAATGTCCATCGCCAGAAATACCGCAAATGTAACAGCAAAGATCAGGAAGTACGTATGCACAAGCAGGGTCAACACGATAAAAATAGCCGAAGCGATCAGACAGACAATAATTAGCTTCTGCCCGCCAAAGCGATTCATCATCCAGCCAAAGATCGTTGCCTGCACAACCGCGCCAGCAATCGAGCCAAACGTAATAATGATCGCAATATCCTGCGCCGTAAAGCCGAATTTGTGGTCAACGAACAGAGAGAATACCGTTTCATAATTCGCCAGACCAAAGGAAGCTACGAACACGATGATCAGACTAAGGAAATACGGCTTACGATACGATTGCAATAGCTGACGTACCAGACTATCGCCTTTACCCTGGCTCGTCGTCAGCTCTGCACGACGCTCCGGTGATAACGATTCTGGCAACATCAATAACGTTGCTATCGCAGCCACGAGTCCGGCAATGGCTGCCGCATAGAAAGGCACGCGAATGCCATACTCTGCCAGCAAGCCGCCAATTCCTGGCCCGATAATAAAGCCTGTTGTGATTGCTGCATTGATAAAGCCCATCGCCGAGCCACGTTCCTCATTAGATGTAATATCGGCAGCATACGCCATAACCGATGGCATAATCAGCGCCGCACCCAGACCACCAATCGCGCGCGAGACGAATAGCAGCGCTGGCGCATGAGCGATGGCAAACAGCCACTCCGAGATCGCAAAGATGACCATCCCTGTAATGATCAACTTTTTACGCCCGATTCGGTCAGATAAGCGACCACTATACGGGGAGAAGATCAGCTGACTGATCGAAAAGGCTGCAACCATCAATCCAAGCACACTACCGCCGATATGCAGCTCATTCATATACGTAGGCATGATCGGAATAACAAGTCCAATCCCGGTAAATACGAGAAAGATATTAAACATTAGCAGCAACAGCGCTGCTCGATTACGCATTAAAAGTGACATGATTTCCTCCGTAAAATAACTGCGTGCCATGGGGACACGAGCCGAATCACATGAAACAATTGAATTGAAAGCAATACATACTGAACATTCGGTCAGTAAAAAGAGTTAAAAATACCGGATGAGCAACAGAGCGATAGACGTGCTATGACTGCTGCGGTCCGGCTGCAATGCCATGTAAAAAAGTATCAATCGCAAACTGATAATGCTTCAGCACCTGCTCAAGTGGCTGATTACGGCAAACACGGCTCATGCCGACGATAATGCCCTCCAGCACAAGCGCCTTTTGCTCAATCTGTTCACCGCTAAATTCGCCACCATCGACGCCTTCCTGAATCAGTTGGCGATTGAACAGCAGATGCTCCTGCATCATCGTGTTCATTTTTTCCTCAATCTCACTCTTTTGCTCATCATTACTGAAAAATTCGTCCGCTGCACGAGTAAGTGGATGGTTCAGATCCTCACGTACAATTTGCTCGGCAAGTCCGTACATTTTGGCAGTAGCGGTTGCGTAAGAGGGAAGACGGGCTTGCCATTTTTCCAGCCAGTCACGATCCCATTCATGCAGTAAGTAGGAGAAGAGCCCTTCCTTACTTTTAAAATGGTAATAAATGTTCCCCTTGCTGCTGCCTGTAGCGGCAACGATATCCTCGATCGAGGTCGCCTTATAGCCCTTTTGTACAAATAAACTACGGGCGGCGTCGCTTATTTTTTTACGTGTTTGCTCACTTTGAGCTTGTTTTTTGTTCATATTCTCACCTCGACATTCTCGATACTGAACGTTTGTTCAGTATTGTAGCAGATGGCTGTCATGAAAGGCAAGCAGAACGTAATATGATTTTGCAACGACCGTCTGATATGATACGATAACGTCGTGTATTTGCTTGGTGGGTAGCGCCCTTGCGGGTAATGAACCTCAAGCGTAAAGGTTGGGCTGTACATGGTATGTAGCGACTGTTATTAGTTTGCTAAAGCCTATACAAGCTGACCGAAATGATCAGAGCGGACAGATATCGGATGATGGAGATGAATCGTAGAAGGATGCGACCATCGGTGATCAACAGGCTGTTCTACATTATATATAGAGGGTGAATTGATCGGAATGAGAGTCATTTCTGGAAGTGCAAAAGGAAGACCGCTTAAAGCGGTACCGGGAAACGGAACCCGTCCAACAACCGATAAGGTGAAGGAGGCGATGTTCAGCATTATTGGGCCTTATTTTGATGGCGGTCATGTGCTGGATTTGTTTGCTGGAACGGGTGGACTGGGGATTGAAGCGTTAAGCCGCGGGATGGAGCACGGTGTATTTATCGATATGGAATACAAAAGCATCGAGGTCATCAAGAGCAATGTACAGTCCGCAAGACTGACCGAGCAAGCGGAGATTTACCGCAATGAAGCAGGCCGTGCACTCAAGGTATTGCAGAAGCGCGAGTCTACCTTTGATCTCGTATTCCTTGATCCACCTTATCGGATGAAAAATGGTATTGAGCTGATGCAGGAAATGCATGAGCGCGGCTTATTGAATCCGGGAGCGACCATCGTACTGGAATTTGAAACTGGGCACCCGTATCCAACGGAATGCCAGCATTTTATCGGCGTGCGGCAAGCAGAATATGGAGACACCACGCTATATGTCTACCGTTATGAGCCAGCACAGAATGCTGTAGAAGCATCGGACGAGAATGAGGAACAGCAGGGAGGAACGTTAGATGAATAACGAGCAGAGCAAGCTGGTCCAGTCTGTGCCGCACGGTGGCAAGCGGATCGCTGTCTATCCGGGCAGCTTCGATCCTGTGACGATGGGGCATCTGGATATCATCCACCGTGCAGCACGTCAATTCGATACGCTTGTAGTGTCTGTACTTAACAATATGAGCAAAAAGCCGCTCTTTAGCGTGGAGGAGCGTGTAGAACAGCTCAAACAGGTTACGGCAGATTTGCCCAATGTAGAGATCGATAGCTTCCGCGATCTGCTGGCGAATTATATTCGCGAGCGTGAAGCGCATGTTATCGTGCGTGGTATTCGCTCGGTGACCGATTTTGAATATGAACTGCAAATGGCTTCGATCAACCGCGAGCTGAATCCTGATGCAGAGACGATCTTTATGATGACCAATCCGCGCTATTCCTACCTTAGCTCCAGTATGGTGAAGGAGATTGCGCGCTTTGACGGGCCAGTATCTGACTTCGTCCCACCGCTGATCGAGCAGGAGTTGAAGCTCAAATTCGGAGCGATGTCCAATTCATAATTGCTCCAAATGAGTAGCTAGCGTCAAAGTGGATTTGCTGCGCTGGTCATGGGATAATAGACGGACAGATAGGTCGTTATCGACAACGGTCTGTCCGTTCCTTTCCAGCGAGTACAGCCATCCTGGATCATAGCCTGTATTGATTGGAATGGAACGGCAAGACGTGCCGTGGCGAATATCCCGCCTGTTCAGGCATTAGAGTGTAAAGGAGAGAACTGCATGTCCGGCTCATCCCTAAAATCCCCGTTTTCGCAAAAGCGAATATGGGTTTATTTGCTTTGCTTACTCCTGTTTGTCTATGTGCTTGTGTATATGCCGACTCCCTATGTGATTAATGCGCCGGGCAGCGCCAATGAGCTAAAGCCGATCGTCAGCGTATCAGGCGGCGATCCGACCGAAAAGGGAACATTTATGCTGACCACCGTATCAATCAGCTATGCGAATACGGCGATGCTAATCGGCAGTTTATTTGATCCTGACGAGGAGATTGGCCCTAAGCCAGCTCAAAGTGATCGCAAGGAGTATGCAGCCGAGCAGCTCTATTATATGAACAGCTCCCAATCGAATGCGATTGCCGCTGCCTATAAAAAGGCAAACATTCCTTTCAAAATCGAGCCTCAGTATGTATTTGTCGTGAATGTACCGGATGGGAATACAACGATACATGCCGGGGATAAATTCGTGCAGGTGGATGGACAGGCGATCACATCGATCCAGCAGCTGGAGAGTATTTTAGGCAGTAAAAAAGCAGGTGAGGTAGTCAAGGTCGTTATCGACCGCGCTGGCACTACCGTAGAGCAAAATATTACATTAACCGAGTTTCAGGATGCGATTGGACGTGTTCGTGTTGGCTTTGGGGTATCGATTGGAGAAGTACAAAAGGTAACACCGGATGATCCAGCACACGAGGTGAAATTTGCCGATACGAGCATTGGCGGCCCTTCAGCAGGTCTAATGTTCAGCCTGGAAATCTACAATCAATTAACCCCTGGCGATCTGACCAAGGGATATCGCATCGCCGGAACAGGAACGATCGACCCGGATGGTACAGTAGGCATTATCGGCGGTGTACAGCATAAGGTGGTCGCTGCACAGAACAATGGAGCAGAGATTTTCCTTGTGCCACAGGGGAATTACGCTGATGCCAAAGCACAGCTGGATCGTATGCATTCTACAATCAAGCTTATTCCCGTACAAACGATGGATGATGCGCTGAAGGCAATTGCAGCTTTACCAGCAAAATCATAATGATATGCAACTTTAAAGTAGTATAGTGTAAGGCTCTATATTGATTGTTCAGCGCATAGATTCAAGTTGAATGATCCATATAGAGCCTGATTTTATAATGTAATATGTTTTAAATCTACAGAGCAACATCCTCAAATCAAAAGGAGTTTGTCTATTTTGTGAATTTACTTAGCAAGTAATTGTATACAATTTTTTATTTATGCTATTTTATGGTTATAAAACCAAAAAAGGAGAAGTGTAAATGAGGATAAGATTAGCGTATGTTGCATTGTTAGCTATACTTTTATTACAGTTTTGTTTTGGAGCAAATGAAGCTTTAGCTTCTGCTAACAACGAAAATAATGAGTCAAAATTACATAATAACTTAGACATATCAGTTCAGCAGAATGTATACGGAGAAGATCATGATAGTATAACTGAGCTTCCTAAATCATCATTGCCATTTCCTTCACCGCAATTGCCGAATTCTTCAAATGTGATAGAACCGCAAGCTGAAATTGGCCCTACATACCCAAGTACAAATATAAGCATGAGAATTGGAGACATACTGTATTCAACTAAAACAATAGGAGCAAGTTCACAAATTGTAGGCCATGTTGGTATCGTTAATTCCAATTTTAAAATGGTTCATGTCACTTTACCTGTGGACGGGGGAGTAGTAGATAATATGTCTACGTACATGGGAAGACATGGGTCTGGTGAAACGATAAAGGTTTACAGACCCAAAAACGGGATGGGAGTAGCTGCTGCACGATGGGCAACATATAACTATTCTTCTATAAATGAGTACTATATTAATCCGTTTGCAAAATTAGGAGATTTAAATCCTAATTATTGTTCAAAATTTATTTGGCAGGCATTTTGGTTTGGAGAGGGAGTAAACATTGGGCAAAATGAGTTGAATGCAAATACAAATGGATATGTTACGCCTACACACATTATTAATTCACCTAAGCTTGTTTACGTAACATCCTTTAAAGCGCCATAATGAAAAGCTTTAATACAATAAGGAGGGGAATAATGAAAAAGAAAGTACTCTTTATTATTTTAGGAGTTATCGTTCTGACAAGTGTTACAATCTACAGCTACTTGCAAATTAAATATACTTCTCTTGAAAATGGGCTGCGGAATTACTTAATTACAGTTGAAGGATATAAACCATCTGATATTGTAAGCGTAGAAGCAAAATTGAGCTCCATGCCTAAATATCCAGTTTATGTAGAATTTGCTGATGATCCCGGACAAAAATTCATCTTTACTAATCGTGATATTGATCTTAATACATGGTATCAATTAGATCCAAAAACACCTCAGAAATTAACTAAAAATAAGTCGTGACTTTAAACATTCTGGTACATTGATCGCTGCTCCTAGTCGTGTTATGAGTTGCCCGTATTACTGGAGTGAACGACTTAGACCAGCATCAAAATGAAATTAAGCGTGGTCAACATTTTGGAAAAGTACGTGAAGAAGAGAAGGCGCACGGCAGCCTTCTCTTTTTCGTACAATGTATCGTATGATACTGTCACACATTACAACATCATTTCAACGAATCTTGGGCATGCTTCATCTCGTGATCATGACCAAGATTCGTCCGTTCACGCGACGTCTCCCGTCCTGCACCAATCGGACGCAATTCACCCGCACGTCCCAGCCCGGTTGCTGGCATATTCACATAAATCGATTCATACGCCCCGTTTTCGACCAGATACGTTTCATGATAAATTCCAACCGCTTCACCTGCACGAGACTTACGATTGAAATTTTGCCATGCGCTCAGATGCTTGGCACCATGCGCATAGTGCTCTAGCTGATCATACGAACGCCAGTATTGCACAATCGACACGCCGCGCCCGGATATAAAAGAAGCCCCATCCAGAAAACCCAGCTCGCGGTTCTCGTACAGCTCCTTGAGCATAGGTCCCATCGCTTGCAGGACAGGAAACCATTGCCTGATTGCAAGCCATTTATTAATACGAACACCGATAATAAAAACGACAAACGGCCCTTCAATCGAAGCGGTCTGGCGACCTGGCATAATCGGATTCATCCTATTTCCTCCTCAATGTCATTTCAATTGCTTCATATGCAGTTCATAAAAGCTGCGAATATCCGCAGATGCATATAACCGTGCTGTCAGAAATGCTCCATAAAACACGGTGAACAGCAGCTTAACTGCATCTTCGATCTCCCCAGCTCAGATCACACACGAACCGGTGGATAATAGTAGTCCGAATACAGATCCCGCATCTGCTGAACCGTGAATCCGGAGGCTTGCATCACCGTTGCCTGTATATCAAGTATTATCTGCTCATGCTCGCAGTCGGCTGCTCGCATGATGATTGGCAGCGAAGCGGTACTTTTCATTTGTTTAAGTAGACTGCGTCCGCGCTGCGTAAAGCCTAACACTCGCAAATAGCCTGGGCCACGACGTAGCATCTGTTCATTCAAGCTATTCTTAGTATGACCGAGCAGTAGATGAGCGAGTAGACGCTGTAATCGTGCGCGTGTATACCGTTTTGTTTTCAAGCTGTCAATCAATTGATTGACAGACGGCTCCGGTAAGGAAGGCAGCAGACGCTTGAGGCGATGCTCAATGCCTTCGTTCATATCATAATATTCTGCCAGCATCTCGGGCGATGAAGTAGCAATTCGTTGCAGCAGGGGAAGCCATAAGGCGTCCATTTGTACAGAACCACGTCCAGCAGCAATTTCACGCTGCATGATCTCCCATGTCGCTGGAGGAACATAGGCGGCTACTCGCTCAGGTTCATGCTGTAGCATACGTCGGATCGAGGTTGCACTTGCAATCTGCTCATGTGTTGGCTGTAGATCATGATAACCTGACTGCTCACGCTGGATCGTAAGCGGAGTAATCCGACTATTCAGCTGATGAATTGCTCGCAGGTATTGCAACCCAAGTGTATTATTCGGCTGCTGGAGCATTGCTACCGCTTCAGTGGATAGCAGACCAGAAGCCGTAGCAGCGCGACTGAGAGCAGCTGGGTAACTCCATCCCTGATTCAGATAGTCGCGAATCGATTGCTGGAGCTGCTCTGGCTCCTGCTCCATTAGCATCGCTACGGTCTGCAAATGCTCCAGTGAGCCAGACTCACTACCGAACACGAGCTGATCTACTACGCCTGTCGCCTCTAACACCGCTACAGCGCCATAAGCGAACCATTCTGCTGGCTGTACGGCATAAGCGGAGGGAAGCTCCAGCACCACATCACAGCCTGCACGTAGCGCCATCTCAGCACGCGCCCATTTACTAAAGCTAGCCGGCTCCCCGCGCTGGGTGAAGCCGCCGCTCATTACAGCGACGACCGCATCGCAGCCGGTAAGCTGACGTGTACGATCCAGATGAAGCTGATGCCCATAATGGAACGGATTATATTCAACGATAACGCCAGCGATATTCATCATGGTATTCTCCTTTGTAAGCTTCATGATATAATTATAATTTGTATAGCATACAGCAGGGATATGTATGGTAAAATCAATGCTACCCGTGTGATTTCTGATCGGGTTGAAGCTGTCCTGGACAGCGGCTGCTCCATTATACCTCATTCCTCTTTTGGAAGCGTAAAAGCGGCTTCAATTCATGTGATCAACTGGAAAATATGCGGTGAAGCACAAGTGGATTTGGACGAATTTTGGATGGATTTCAGGTGAATATCAGATGCCAGAAACCCGCATCAACACTGGGAATCCCGCTACAGTAAAGGGATTTACCCTTACAGGTTGTTAAAATACAAAATTTGATTGACAAAAACCTCTATTCATTGGTAAAATAATTTTTGTTTGTTTGGAGTGATAACTATGCAATTCCAATTTCGAAAAATGGCGCAGAGCGATCAGCCTATAGAGTTTCACCAGACACTGGACTCCGAATTTGTAAAATTCGAACGTAGCGACATCCTGCATGCACAACCATTGCAGGCAGATGTGAAGGCGCGTTATCGAGTCGATAAAGTTGTGGAAGTGAACGGAACGTTGAAGCTTGATCTGCAGGTGGCATGCGCTCGCTGTCTGAAGCCTGTTGAACTCCATCGTGAATTCAGCATGGATGAGGAATTCAGACACGGCGAAGAACCGGAAAATGTAGCGGAAGAAGATAATACAATATACGTGAATAGCGATACAGTAGATCTTCGTCCTTATCTGGAGGAAGCTGCATTGATGGACTTGCCGGCGGTTGTTCTATGTAAGGACGATTGCAAAGGCCTGTGCCAGACATGCGGAGTCAACCTGAACGAACAGGATTGTGATTGCGATAACCGGCCGATCGATCCTCGATTGGCAGGGCTCAAGGATTTTTTCAAGTGATTTGATAACTCTGATCTCAGAGTGTTAAATGGCATTCAACTAGATGAAGGAGGTGTTTAACGATGGCAGTACCTCAACGGAGAACTTCCAAAACACGCCGTGACAAACGTCGTACACACTTTAAACTGGCAGTACCAGGTATGGTAAAATGCGAAAACTGCGGAGAAATGAAATTGTCTCACCGCGTTTGCAAAGTGTGCGGAACTTACAAGCAAAGAGAAATCGTACAACAGTAATTGTTGTAAAGGCAGCGTCTCGTCGTTTGATGAGACGCTGTTTTTTTGCGTAAAGGCATCACTTGCCATAGCTGGTGCGGTATGACACCGAAATTACATAATAACAAAACACTGCCTCTTTCTTTTTACGAGAATATGCTTTATACTACAATCTTAGTACCAGGTTCTAAAACGAAGCGATAAGGACAGAGGCGATGCTTTTGTACCTGTTGTCGTATACAAGTTCCTGTAAAAGCTACACGGAAACCGAAAGGTTTATATAGATATCATGATGTTGATACACAGGGAGCACCGGACAGGGGACATGCTCGGGTGCTTCGCAAAATCCATCTGAAAGTGGGGGGAGGCTTTGTGACCATCGAACGATTGCCGAAAAGGCAACGCCAGCAGCGGCTCGTGAAAATTATTGAAGATAACCCGTTTGTGACGGACCAGGAGCTGACTCGTCAGCTGAAGGTTAGCATTCAGACGATTCGTCTGGACCGAATGGAGCTGGGAATTCCCGAGCTGCGTGAGCGTATGAAGCTGATGGCCGAGCGTTCCTATGATCAGGTTCGATCCTTGCCACTGGATGAAGTGATCGGGGATATTGTCGATTTACAGCTGGATCGAAGTGGAATATCGATTTTTGAGATTCGAGAAGAGCATGTATTTTCACGGAACCATATTGCCCGTGGTCACCACATCTTTGCACAGGCGAACTCACTTGCAGTCGCCGTCATTAACGATGCGATCGCATTGACCGCATCGGCGGATCTGCGTTTTGTCCGTCCGGTCAATCTGGGTGAAAAATGTATTGCCAAGGCTTATGTCCAAACGAGCCCTGCGCGCAGAGGAAAGGCAAAGGTTGAGGTTTTGACCTATGTCGGTGAAGAAATGGTATTTCAGGGCAACTTTGTGATATACCGATCAGATGGAGAAGAACACGATGAAGGAGGACTTGATCATGCGAATCGCGATTGACGCGATGGGGGGAGATCATGCTCCAGACACTAATGTATTGGGCGGCCTGGAGGCAGCCAGAGAGTGGAAGGATACGGAGATTATTCTTGTCGGTGACGAAGCAAGGATGAAGGCATTGTTACCGGAGATTCCGTCTAACCTGACACTGGTACATGCTTCCGAAGTGATTGAGCCTGAGGATGAGCCCGTACGTTCGGTTCGTCGGAAAAAGGATGCTTCGATGGTCGTTGCAGGTCGGATGGTTAAAGAAGGACTTGCTGAAGCGATGATCTCGGCTGGGAATACTGGCGCACTGATGACGACAGGCTTGCTTGTCGTTGGACGTATTAAAGGGATTGAGCGTCCTGCACTGGCGCCGATCATTCCAACGATCAATGGCAAGGGTGTGCTGGCACTTGATCTTG
Source organism: Paenibacillus hunanensis (assembly GCF_014645615.1). Taxonomy (GTDB): domain Bacteria; phylum Bacillota; class Bacilli; order Paenibacillales; family Paenibacillaceae; genus Saccharibacillus; species Saccharibacillus hunanensis. The sequence goes on from NZ_BMMB01000007.1 coordinate 183,433, forward strand.
GCGCGAATATGGATGCAAGCCCGGAGCATCTGGCGCAATATGCGCTGATGGGTAGCATTTATCGGGAGAAGGTTCAAGGCGTGAGCAATCCGCGTGTCGGTCTGCTCAATGTCGGTACAGAGGCGAAGAAGGGGAATGAGCTGGTCAAAGAAGCTTATCCACTGCTAGAAGCTTTACCGATTCAGTTTGTCGGTAACGTAGAGGCGCGTGATGTGCTGAATGGCGTATGCGATGTGCTCGTATGCGACGGCTTCGCAGGTAATATTTTGCTCAAGTCGATGGAAGGTACGGCTGCTGGCATCTTCTCACTGCTCAAGCAGCAATTTTCCAAATCACTCAAGACGAAGCTGGCGGCTGCCTTAATTATGCCGGAGCTGCGCGGCTTGCGTGACATTATGGATTACAAGGAGCACGGCGGCGCACCGCTGCTAGGTCTTAATGGACTGGTGATCAAGGGTCACGGCTCTTCGGATGCTGGCGCGATCAAGAATGCAGTACGTCAAGCACGTATTGCGATTGAGGGCAAGCTCGTTTCAAGTATTTCGCAGGAAGTTATTGGCTGATTCACAGCTTCATTGGTCTGTTTCGAATCGTCTCTCGAGGCTGTTCGAACTCTATTTGATCCTTACCATATCGATAAGGAAATTCGTACGTATAGAAAAGAGTGACAACGATGAGTGTTTTGCCTATCGGAATTATCGGCACAGGGAAATATGTGCCTGAAAAAATATTAACGAATGCTGATCTGGAAAAAATGGTCGAAACTAACGATGAATGGATCGTTAGCCGTACAGGTATTCGCGAGCGTCATATCGCAGCACCGGATCAGGCAACATCCGATCTCGCTTATGAAGCGGCGATCAAAGCGATCGAGACTGCGGGTCTGACAGCGGCTGATCTGGATCTGATCGTTGTAGCCACTATCACGCCAGACATGTCGTTCCCTTCTACAGCCTGCATTTTGCAGGATAAGCTGGGTGCAAAAAAGGCAGCGGCATTCGATCTGTCTGCCGCTTGCTCTGGCTTTGTGTACGCACTTGGTGCGGCAACAAGTATGCTGCAAATGGGCATGTACAAAAATGCACTCGTTATCGGTGCAGATACGCTCTCCCGCATTACAGACTACACAGATCGCAACACCTGCGTACTGTTTGGCGATGGGGCAGGTGCGGTTGTGATCGGTGAAGTGGGCGAAGGACGCGGCTTCAAAGCATTCGATCTCGGCGCTGAGGGCGCTGGTGGCGAGCTGCTCAAGCTACCTGCTGGCGGTTCTCGTACACCAGCTTCTGCGGATACACTGGAAGCGAAGCAGCATTTTATCCAGATGAGCGGTCGTGAAGTGTTCAAGTTTGCCGTGAAGGTAATGAACACAGCAACAGTGGATGTACTGAACAAAGCAGGCATATCCAAGGACGAGATTGACCTGTTCATTCCGCACCAGGCGAATGTGCGTATTATCAACTCTGCGATGGAGCGTTTGAATTTGACCGAAGACCGCGTTATGATCAATGTGCAAAAGTATGCGAATACTTCTGCGGCTTCCATTCCATTAGCGCTTGTTGAAGCGGTAGAAGAAGGACGAATCAAAGAAGGCGACAAAGTCGTTATGGTTGGCTTCGGCGGCGGCCTCACATGGGGAGCTTCCGTCATCGTCTGGTAACTCGCGTTATTCAGGAGGTAACTGTCAAATGGGTAAAATAGCATTTGTATTCCCGGGTCAGGGAGCGCAAAAGGTAGGAATGGCAAAGGATGTATATGATGCCAATCCTGCGGCAGCGCAATATTTTGATAAAGCGGACGAAGTGCTCGGCTTTAACATCAGCAAGCTGGCATTTGAAGGTCCAGAGGATGAATTGAAGCAGACTGCCAACACACAGCCTGCACTGCTTACAGCTAGCGTAACGCTGCTGGAGGCGCTCAAGGCGCATGACATTCAGCCCGATTATGTGGCTGGTCACAGTCTGGGCGAGTATAGTGCACTGGTAGCGGCAGGTGTATTGTCGTTCGAGGATGCCGTTGCGATCGTGCGTGCTCGTGGACAATTCATGGAGCAGGCTGTACCTGCGGGTCAAGGCGCGATGGCAGCAGTGCTTGGCGCCGAGCGTACTGCACTTAGCGAGCTATGTGCAGCCGTAACCGCCGATGGACATGCGGTAGAGCTCGCCAATGTGAATTGCCCGGGACAAATTGTCATTTCCGGTACTCGTGAGGGTGTCGAAGCGGCAGGTGCGCGGGTAAAAGAGATTGGCGGCAAGCGCGCCATTCCTTTGGAAGTGAGTGGACCTTTCCATTCCTCTATGATGAAGCCTGCTGCACAGCTTCTGGAGGAGCGTTTGCAAGGCGTTACCTTCGAGGATGCTTTTGTACCGGTTGTAGCTAACGTTACAGCGCAGGCAGTCACTTCTGGAGACGAAGTTCGCAAGCTGCTGGTAGAACAGGTGTATTCCCCTGTATTATGGGAGGATAGTGTACGCTATCTGATCGAGCAGGGTGTGGATACGTTTATCGAGATCGGACCAGGCAATGTGTTAACTGGCTTGATCAAGAAGACAGACAAGGATGTACGTCTGTTTAATATCAGCAGTCTGGATAGCCTGGCTTCGCTGGAACTATAAGGCGAATGCTGGAGCTGGAAGAGCGAATATTTCGTGAAGGAGGTGCGTATGAATGAGTAAACCACTAGCAGGACAAGCGGCACTTGTTACCGGTGCATCCCGCGGGATTGGCCGTAGCATTGCACTCGCACTGGCAGCAGCCGGAGCGGATGTAGCAGTCAACTATGCAGGCAGCGAAGCTGCTGCACAGGAGACGGTACAGCAGATTGAAGCACTCGGCGTGAAGGCTTTTGCTGTCAAGGCAAATGTTGGCGTAGCTGCTGAAGCAGAAGCGATGGTCAAGCAGGTGAGTGATACCTTTGGTAAAATTGATATTTTGATCAACAATGCTGGGATTACACGCGATAACCTGATCATGCGGATGAAGGAAGAGGAGTTCGATCAGGTTATCGAGACGAATCTGAAGGGCGTATTCAACTGTCTCAAAGCAGTAACGCGTCCAATGATGAAGCAGCGCTATGGCCGCATCGTCAACATTTCATCCGTCGTAGGTGTACTGGGTAATCCGGGACAGGCCAATTACGTAGCTGCCAAAGCAGGTGTGATCGGTCTGACCAAAGCATCTGCGCAGGAGCTTGCGTCCCGTGGCATCACCGTGAACTGTGTAGCACCTGGCTTTATCGCTACCGATATGACGGATGAGCTGAACGAGGAGCAGAAGGGTCGCATTCTGGGCCAGATTCCGCTTGCACGTTTGGGTCAGCCGGATGAAGTAGCACAGGTTGTTGGTTTCCTGGTGTCGCCTGCTGCGTCTTACATGACGGGACAAACGCTACATGTTGATGGTGGCATGTACATGTAAGAAACAGGATTGGCTTACAGATGCCTGTATGGATTTTTAAGTACAATTTACGTATAATACTTGGAAGAGGAGGTGAACCGGATGTCTGATGTTTTGGAACGTGTAAAACGCATCGTTATCGACCGTTTAGGTGCTGACGAAGCTGATATTAAATTAGAATCTTCTTTCAAAGATGACCTTGGCGCAGATTCCCTCGATGTAGTGGAACTCGTTATGGAACTTGAAGAAGAGTTTGATCTTGAAATTTCTGATGAAGACGCGGAGAAAATTACGACCGTAGGTGAAGTTGTGAACTACATACAATCTCATACCTAAGGCTAAAAAGTCCCGTTACCTGCATATTATTGCGGGTCGGGACTTCTCCTCATTCATGGCGTCTATCAGAATTGAACCAAAAATACACACATGCAGTCGATATGAGGTGAATGTGTTTGAAACATAGAGTGGTAATTACAGGTCTTGGAGTCACTACGGCTCTTGGTAAGGATAAAGATACATTCTGGAATAACCTGATGGCAGGTAAATCCGGAATTACCCCGATTGAGGGATTTGATGTGAGTGCCTATACGACACGCATTGCGGGTCAGGTGCATGATTTTAATCCAGAGGACTATCTGGAGCGTAAAGAAGCACGTAAGCTGGATCGCTTTGTTCAGTTCGCCGTTGCTGCAACAGCAGAAGCGCTGAAGGATAGTAAGCTGAACGTTAGCGAGGATACCGATCCCGAACGTGTGGGTGTCATTATTGGCTCCGGCATCGGCGGGCTGGGTACCTTCGAGGATCAGCACAGCATTTTGCTTGAAAAAGGTCCAAAACGCGTAAGTCCTTTCTTCATTCCGATGATGATTGCAAACATGGCTTCCGGTCAGGTATCGATCATTCATGGAGCGAAAGGCCCGAACGTAGCGCCGGTAACGGCTTGTGCGAGCGGTAGCCACGCGATTGGCGATGCATTCAAATTTATTCAATCTGGCGAAGCTGATGTGATGATCACAGGCGGCGCGGAAGCAACGATTCGTCCAACTGGACTTGCCGGCTTCTGCTCGATGCGTGCGATGTCTACACGTAATGATGATCCAACTACAGCAAGCCGTCCATTTGATACAGGTCGCGATGGCTTTGTAATGGCAGAAGGATCGGGTATTCTGATTCTTGAATCGCTGGAGCATGCACAGAAGCGCGGTGCACATATCTATGCTGAGGTAATCGGCTATGGACTGAGTGCAGATGCATTCCATATGACAGAGCCGAATCCAGATGGACCCGCACGCTGCATGAAGATGGCGATGCGTACAGCTGGTATTCAGCCAGAAGACGTACAGTATATTAATGCACACGGTACATCTACTCCAGTAGGTGACAAATCGGAAACGAAAGCGATCAAAATGGCGCTTGGCGATCATGCGAGCCGTATTGCGGTTAGCTCCACTAAATCGATGACCGGACACTTGCTTGGTGCTGCTGGTGGTGTCGAAGCGGTAATCTGTGCGCTGTCCTTACAGCATCAGATCATCGCACCAACGATCAACCTGCATGACCAGGACCCGGAATGCGATCTGGATTATGTTCCGAATGTGGCACGCAAAGCCGATTTGAACATCGTAATGTCCAACTCTTTTGGATTCGGGGGACATAATGCCTCGATCGTCCTGAAGAAATTCGAAGCGTAAGGGGTCAGTTTCTTGAACGGAGATGTGAAACAGCTACAGCAACAAATTCAAATCCAGTTCCACAATCGTCAGTTGCTCAAGCAGGCGTTTACGCATGCCTCGTATGTGAATGAACATCGGTTCAGTCAGCATCAGGATAACGAGCGACTGGAGTTTCTTGGCGATGCGGTACTGGAACTGACGGTGTCGGAGTATCTGTATAATGAGTATCCCGACCGCCCCGAAGGCGAGCTGACGAAGCTGCGTGCAGCGATCGTCTGTGAGCCTTCGCTGGTCAAGTTTGCGGAGGTGCTCGATTTCGGACGTTATGTGTTGCTTGGTAAAGGGGAGGAGCTGACCGGAGGACGGCAGCGCCCTGCTCTGCTGGCAGACGTATTTGAATCGTTTATCGGAGCCCTGTATCTGGATCAAGGTCTGGATGCAGTGAAAGTCTTCCTGGAAAAGCATGTGTTCTCCAGTCTTTCACCTGGCGGACAGCTTCAGATGATGGATTTCAAAACGGAGCTACAGGAGTTTACCCAGCATCACAATATGGGTGTACTGGAATACCGCATCATTGAGGAAAAAGGTCCTGCCCATGAGCGGGAGTTTGTCTCGGAAGTCTATATGGGGGATGAAAGCCTTGGCCAGGGATCAGGCCGTTCCAAAAAGGAAGCGGAGCAGCGTGCGGCTGCGGCAGCCCTGAACCAGTTGAAGCTGAAATAACATCTCTCTCTTTTCTGGCGATTACAGGACAAACAAAGAGCAAAGAGCAGTCATTGCCCCCTTGCAAGCGTACAAGAGGCACGACCGCTTTTTGCTCTTTTTCCATTGATGGCAAGGCACGCAATTATGCTACAATAGCAGTAGAGGTGAACAATACATTATGTTCCTGAAAAGAATTGAATTATCGGGCTTCAAATCATTTGCCGACAAAACAGAAATGGAGTTTGTCCAGGGTATTACCGCCGTCGTTGGACCTAACGGCAGTGGCAAAAGTAACATTTCCGATGGAATCCGCTGGGTACTCGGTGAACAGTCTGCCAAGTCGCTACGCGGCGGCAAGATGGAAGATATTATTTTTGCCGGAAGCGATTCGCGTAAGCCGGTCAGCTATTCCGAAGTATCGCTAACACTGGATAACGAGGATCAGGCATTGCCGCTCGATTATAACGAAGTGACGATTACACGTCGTGTGCATCGCAGTGGGGATAGTGAATATCTGATTAATCGTCAGTCCTGTCGGCTCAAGGATATTACCGAGCTGTTCATGGATACAGGGATCGGTAAAGAAGCGTACTCGATTATCGGGCAGGGTCGAATCGAGGAGATTTTGAGCACGCGTTCTGAGGATCGGCGTGGAATCTTCGAGGAAGCTTCCGGTATTGTCAAATATAAATCACGTAAAAAAGACGCTGTGCGCAAGCTCGATGATACCGAGCAGAATCTGCTACGTATTCACGATCTGGTGCATGAGCTGGAAGATCAGATTGGGCCGCTACGTGAGCAGTCGGAAAAGGCTATTCATTTTAAGCAGCTCAAGGAACAGCTCAAGCACAAGGAAATCGGGATGTATGTGCATGATATTGAGCGTATTCATAGCACATGGACGACTGCTGGTGAGCAGCTGGAACGGTATAAAAAAACGCAGGAAGCACTCGCGAGCGTCGTTGCTGGACATGATGCCAAGCTGGAGGATGAGCGTACAGCTCTTCGTGAAGCCGAGCAAACGGTCGAGCGCCTGCAAGAGCTACTGCTGCAATACAGCGAGCAAGCAGAGAAGGCAGAAGGTCAGGTTGAGCTTCTCAAGGAACGTCGCCACAATCTGGAGCAAAATCGCAAGCAACTTGGTGTCGCACTGGAGCGAAGCGAAGAGCGTACCAGTCAACGTACGGGTGAAACCGAGCAGCTTCAAAGCAAGCTGACTGAGCTGAATGGACAGCTGGAGCAGCTACGTAGCACACTGAATGCAGAAGAAGCTCGTTTAAACGAAATTAATGGTGGGATCAGTCAGCAGCAGGAAGAAAGCCTGAAGGGCGATCTACTACAGCTGATGAACGATATGGCACAGCTTCGTAACGAGATTCGGTATGCTGATCAGGAAACCGAATCCACACAGCGCCGTATGGCACGCGCTGAGAGCGAATCAGGCAAATGGCGTGAGGAGAAGCAGCGTCTGGAGCAGAGTAAGGCGACACTAACGGCGCAGCTAGAGAAGTTTGCCAAAGATATTGCGGGTGTACGTACCGATTACATTAAGCAGAGCGAACAGCTTCATAGTCTGCAAAAATCCGCCGAGCAGCTGCAAGCATCGATTCGCCAGTGGGAACAGCGCCGCGAGGCACTCATTTCACGCCGGGATACGATGCAGGAGATGCAGGAAGATTTTGAAGGCTTTATGCTCGGTGTTAAGGAAGTGCTTAAAGCTTCCCGTAATAATACACTGACCGGTGTACATGGAGCAGTTGCCGAACTGGTACGCGTGCCTGAATATTTGGAGCAAGCGATGGAAACCGCACTGGGTGCATCGGTACAGCATATCGTTATGGAAAATGAGGATGTGTCTCGTCGAGCGATTGCTTTTCTGAAGCAGCGTCAATTAGGACGAGCTACGTTTTTACCGCTGGACGTTATTCGTCCACGTCGTATTGGAGATAATGATAAGCGTCTGGCAGAAGGTGCGGAGGGCTTTGTCGGTATCGGTGCAGAGCTGGTTGAGTATGACGAGCGTTATGCTTCGATTATCGGAAGCTTGATCGGAAGCGTTGTAATCGCTGAGACGCTGGAGCAGGCGAACCGAATCGCAGCCAAGCTTGGTTATCGCTACCGCGTCGTAACGCTGGAAGGCGATGTGGTCAATGCGGGTGGTTCGATGACAGGTGGTAGTCAGTTTAAAAAGAATACCAATCTGTTAGGGCGGAAACGTCAGCTTGATCAGCTTGGCGAACAGATTGCGGAGAGCGAACAGGAGATCAAGCGTATACGCAGTGAGCAGGAAAGTGTACGAGAGCGACTGGAAGCGACAGAAAGTAAGCTGGATCGTCTGCGTGCCGATGGCGACCGTAAGCGTGGCGAGGAGCAACAGACTGCTGGAGAGCTCAAGCAGCTGGAGCATGAATTCCGTCATGTGAATGAGCAGTACGAGCTGTATGGTCAGGAGAAGACCGCATACACCTCGGAGCTGGATGCGATTGCTAAAAAGCGCAAGGAAGCCGAGCAAAAGCTAGCCGAGCTGCAAAAGCAGGAGCAAAAGCTGCAAAACGATATTCAATCAGCTGAACAAAAGCGTAAATCCAATGAATCGGTCAAAGAGCAATTACAGGAGCAAGTGACCGATCTGAAAATCCGTGAAGGCAAGCTGGCACAGGAAATCTTCTCATTGGAGGAGCAAATGTCTCGTACCCGCGAGGAATCGCAGGATTATGGACAGGAGCTGGAAAGTAACCGTGCTCAGCTGGCTACACTGGAACGGGATTTGCAAAAGAATACTACGGATCAGCAGCGCCAGCAGGAGCAATTAGAGCGTCTGCGCCGTCAGCGTACCGAAACCGGCACCGAGCTGGAGCAAGCGCGTGCGAAGCGTCTCGCGTTACAGCAAAAGCTGGAGCAGGAAGAAAACAAGACACGCGAGCAGCGGAGCGAGCTCAAGGCAGTCGAGGACGAGATGCGCAAAACCGAGATTCAGGTCAATCGTCTGGATGTAGAGCTGGAAAATATTCTGGCGAAGCTTCAGGAGGAATACGAGCTGACCTATGAACAGGCGAAGCAGCGCTATGGCTTACCGGAGGACGTTGCTGCCACGGGTGAAGAGGTACGCGGCTTGAAGCGTCAAATTGTGGAGCTGGGTGACGTCAATCTGGGTGCGATTGAGGAATATCAGCGCGTGAATGAACGCTATGAGTTCCTGACCGTGCAGCAAAATGATCTCATCGAAGCGAAGACCGCCCTGTATCAGGTGATCAAGGAAATGGACGATGAAATGTCCAAACGCTTCAAGCATACATTTGATGCGATTCGAGGTCAGTTTGGTACGGTGTTTACGAAGTTGTTTGGCGGTGGACGTGCAGATTTGATTTTGGCAGATCCGGAGCGATTGCTGGAAACAGGGATCGATATCGTCGCACAGCCGCCAGGGAAAAAGCTGCAAAATCTACAGCTGCTTTCCGGTGGCGAGCGTGCATTGACTGCGATGGCGCTACTGTTTGCTATTTTGCAGGTCAAGCCTGTTCCATTCTGCGTGCTGGATGAGGTGGAAGCGGCACTGGATGAAGCTAACGTTACGCGGTTTGCGCAGTATTTGCGTGAATTTGCTGGACAGACGCAATTTATTGTCGTGACGCACCGCAAAGGTACAATGGAGGAAGCGGACGTGTTATACGGTGTGACGATGGAGGAAGGCGGCGTATCCAAGCTGGTATCTGTTCGTCTGGATGATGTGGACGAGGTTGAGATTGCTTGATACCGGTTGAACTTTATGGGAATGATACGCTTAGATAGGATGCGTTCACATCTATATAAATTGTGGTAGCAATGTTTGGCAGTCCTGATCGGTCTTGTGTGATAAATGTGATGATCAGAATCTTCATCAGCTTTGTTTTTCTCAAAATAAATATCTGAATCATAACTATGATGTTGACGGAGGAATCTCATGAGCTTTTTCAAAAAACTGCGGGAAAGCATTTCCCAGAAAACTGAAGCCGTAACCCAGCAGTTCCGCGATGGTCTGGAAAAAACACGTAAAGGCCTGGTTGGAGCAGTAACCGATCTGGTCATTCGCCGTAAGAAGATCGATGAAGAATTTTACGAAGAGCTGGAAGAAATTCTGATTGGCGCCGATGTGGGCGTGAATACCGTAATGGAGCTGATCGATGAGCTTCGCGACGAAGTGAAGAAAAGACGGATCGAGGATGCAGCAGACCTACAGCCTGTCCTGTCGGAGAAGCTGACCGAATTGTTGCGTGGTGATGAGAATCCGGGTCTGAATATGAATCCAGATGGCATCACGGTCATTCTGTTTGTCGGCGTTAACGGTGTAGGTAAAACAACGACAATCGGTAAAATGGCTCACCGCTTCCAGCAGGAAGGTAAAAAGGTTATGCTGGCAGCAGGCGATACATTCCGTGCCGGAGCGATTGAACAGCTTGAGGTATGGGGACAGCGTGCAGGTGTCGAAGTGATCAAGCAGCAAGCAGGCTCTGATCCAGCAGCAGTGATGTATGATGCTGTACGTGCAGCCAAGCAGCGTAATGTGGATGTATTGTTATGCGATACCGCAGGTCGACTGCAAAACAAAACGAATCTGATGGAAGAGCTGAACAAAATTTTCCGTGTTATTCAGCGCGAAATTCCAGATGCACCGCATGAAGTGCTGATGGTGCTGGATGCAACGACCGGACAAAATGCGCTCAGTCAGGCAAAGCTATTTGGCGAGAAGAGTGGCGTGACCGGTCTTGTATTGACCAAGCTCGATGGCACAGCCAAAGGCGGTATCGTGGTTGCGATTCGTCAGGAACTGAATCTTCCGGTCAAATTTGTCGGTCTGGGCGAAAAGATCGGCGATCTACAGCCATTTGATAGCGAGCAGTTTGTGCATGCGTTATTTGCTGGACTGATTCAGGAAGAAGTAGAACAGGAAGAAGAGCAAGCGTAACGTAAGCAAGTCCGAATAATGGGCAATCGGCATAAGCACCAATGAAGGCCATCATAGCAAGGCGCCCGTAAGTATAAGAGCGTAGTGGAAGGTAGGAATCCCTTTTTTCAGCTTGCTTGTGATCGCTTTACAGCCAGGATAGCCTGATACCCCGCACCGAATCCATTTGTATGCGCGTAATCGCATCCATAGATAGTACAAATAGCAACAGATACTACACATAGCAACCGTCCGCGTAAATGCCGAAATAGTGACATTTACCTGGTCGGTTGCTTTTTCATTTCAACGTTATTTTCACGTATTGTGGAAATACAGCCGCTTAAAGAGTTACAATAGATACAGTGCTACATACAATCGTAGCTATAAGGACAATGCAGTTGACCATTACAAAAATGACAGACTTAGCTTTGATGTGACTGCGATGATCATGTAATCGAAACCGGTCATGCCTTATCACCACGCTGGATGAACCGAATAACACAGAGACAGACAACGGACAGGATAAAGAGAGGAAGTGAATCATGGCCGATACGTATACGTACACACGCCGTGAAGAAGTGGCTAACGCCATCACACACGGCATCGGAGCAGCGCTAAGTGCAGCAGCGCTAGTTATTTTAATTGTATTCGCAAGCTTGAAAGGCACACCATGGCATATCGTCAGCTTTACCGTATATGGAGTGACCATGCTACTACTGTATAGCTGTTCTACCCTGGTACACAGCTTCCGCGATGGAAAAGTAAAGGATTTATTCGAAATTTTTGACCACTCGGCGATCTACCTGTTTATCGCAGGTACGTACACTCCATTTATGTTATTAGCCGTTAAAGGCCCACTCGGCTGGTCGATCTTCGGCACCGTATGGGGCATAGCCATACTCGGTTGTGCATTCAAAGCATTTTTTGCCAAGCGCTTCCTGTTTATGTCTACCCTGTTCTACCTGCTGATGGGCTGGCTGATCGTGCTTGCCTGGGCACCGCTCACTGCCGCGATAGCGACAGGAGGAATCGTCCTGCTCGTGGCAGGCGGTCTTATGTACACACTGGGCACGGTGTTCTATGTATGGAGAGGCTTCCCTTTCCATCATGCTGTATGGCACTTATTCGTACTTGTCGGTAGCGTATTGCACTTCTTCGCTGTATTGTTCTATTTGCTGCCGTGGCGTTAAATGAAAGCAAGCCATCCGAGCGAGCACAGGAGTGTATTCCTGCTCGTTGCAGGGTGGCTTTTTTATGAGCAAAAATGATGCTTTAGGGTCAATAAACGTCCGATAAACGCTCATGTTGCAACGATAGCAATTCACTATCATTCTCCTTCAAAAGATGTTAAGGAAAAACACTTGACATCCCCTGTAGATTTGGATATGATATAAAACGTTGAACATGACTGTAAAGTGTTTTTCCTTGACGGAGGGAGTGCCCCGTATGAGTCAGGAGAATCGACTCGAGAAAACGACTCGAATCAATTTATTGTTTGATTTTTACGAACCGTTGCTGACAGATAAACAGCAAATGTTCCTTAAATATTATTTCCACGATGACTACTCACTGGGTGAGATTGCTGCTGAATTTAGTATTAGTCGCCAGGCGGTGTATGAGCACATTAAGCGTGCCGAACAGGTGCTGGAGATGTACGAGGAGAAGCTTGGACTGATGGACAAGCATTATCGTCGCTCGCGTGAGCTGGATAAGCTCAAGCAGCAGCTGCAAGAGAGTGATCTGAACGATAAGCAGGCAGGCGCTGTAATGAATGTCATTGAGCAGCTTGAAGCGATCGACCGAATGGACTGAGACATTACGATGTGAAGCTCCATTTCAAAATAGAACTGTAACACCAAATAAGGTATACTATACAGATACCGTCCTTTTAGATGAAGAAGCGGTATGATGAATAAATATAGAATGAAATGATGCATCTGAAGCATTCAGGCATACAGGATCAAAGCAGGAAGCGAGGTGAAGACAGCGATGGCATTTGAAGGATTAACAACACGACTGCAGAACGTATTCAGCAAGCTACGCGGTAAAGGCAAAGTATCCGAAGAGGATGTAGGCGAAGCGATGCGCGAGGTACGACTTGCGTTGCTGGAAGCAGACGTTAACTTCAAGGTCGTTAAGGAATTCATCAGCAAGGTGAAGGAAAAAGCGATCGGTCAAGAAGTGATGGAGAGCTTCACACCTGGTATGGTCATTATCGACATCGTTAATAAAGAACTGACTGAGCTAATGGGTGGTACACAGGCGAAGCTCGCCAAAGCGACGAAGCCGCCTACCGTGATCATGATGGTCGGTCTGCAAGGTGCAGGTAAAACAACCACCTCTGGTAAGCTGGCGCGAATGCTGCAAAAGCAAAACCATCGTCCATTGCTTGTAGCAGGCGATATTTATCGTCCGGCTGCGATCAAGCAGCTGCAAGTTCTGGGTGAGCAGATTAAAGTTCCTGTCTTCTCTATGGGAGATCAGACAAGCCCGGTTGAAATTGCTCGTCAGGCGATGGCAGAAGCAAAGGCCAACAACAATGACTATGTCATTATTGATACCGCTGGACGCCTTCATATCGATGAAGAGCTGATGGACGAGCTTCGCCAGATTCACGAGCTGACGAATCCGGATGAAGTATTGCTCGTTGTCGATGCGATGACAGGTCAAGATGCTGTTAACGTCGCAGAGAACTTCAATAATCAGCTTGCACTGACCGGTGTTGTACTGACGAAGTTGGATGGCGATACCCGCGGTGGTGCGGCGCTGTCCGTCAAAGCAGTAACCGGCTGCCCAATCAAGTTTGCGACGTTGGGCGAGAAGCTTGATGCGCTGGAAGTGTTCCATCCGGAACGTATGGCTTCCCGTATCCTCGGTATGGGTGACATGCTGTCCCTGATCGAGAAGGCGCAATTGAACATTGATGAATCAAAGGCAAAAGAGATGGAGCGCAAAATGCGCAACGCTGAATTTACCTTTGAGGATTTCCTGGAGCAGATGGAGCAGGTCAAAAAGCTTGGTCCACTGGATCAAATTATGGACATGCTACCCGGCATGGGCAAAATGAAACAAACACAAAACTTGCAGGTGGATGACAAGCAGGTAGGCCGCATTGAAGCGATCGTGCACTCGATGACGGTTCAAGAAAAGCAGCAGCCTGAAGTGATCAACCACAGTCGCCGTAAACGTATTGCTGCCGGAAGCGGAACCTCGGTTGCTGAGGTCAATCGTCTGATCAAGCAATTTGATGAGATGCGCCGTATGATGAAGCAATTTTCGGATATGATGGACCCGAAAGCGATGAAGGGCGGCAAAGGCAAGATGATGAAGCAGATGCAAAAGATGACCAAGGGTGGCGGCGGCTTCAAGTTCCCGTTCCGTTGAGTTCCGAATTGCAGCTGTGAAGGCAATGAATCCTGCGTCTTCTTTATGAAGCGTTTGATATGATAATGAATTAGTTTAAGGAGGTGAATTCTCTTGGCAGTACGCATTCGTCTGAAACGTATGGGTGCCCACAAAGCGCCTTTCTACCGTATCGTTGTTTCCGATTCCCGTTCTCCTCGTGATGGACGTTTTATCGAAGAAATCGGTACTTACAACCCAGTTGCAGAACCATCTGTAACTAAAATTGATGAAGAAAAAGCTCTGAAATGGCTTCAAGATGGAGCGCAAGCTTCTGATACTGTTCGCAACTTGCTTAGCAAAGCGGGCGTTATGAAAAAATTCCATGAGCTGAAACAGCAAAAATAATTGCTGACAAGCTTGGCCCTGTAAGGCGTTCGCTGGTTAACGCTGAATTGGCTGGTCGAAACGCGGTTTTGTATATACAGAACTGCGTTTTTGCGAGCAAATCGGCGACAGCGACGCATCAGGCTGTCACATTGCAGCCTGCTTGACACAACTGATTTTGCTTCGCAAAATATTGCCTATTCCGGAGGATGAAACGATGGAACAATTAGTAATCGTTATTGCTAAAGCTCTGGTGGATCATCCGGAAGATGTGTCGGTAAATGTGGTGGAAAAGGAGAACCTGATCGTATACGAACTGAGCGTCCATCCGGACGATGCCGGCAAAGTGATCGGCAAGCAGGGACGTATCGCTAAGGCACTCCGCACAGTAGTGACCTCCGCAGCCGTCAAAACACATAAACGGGTTACGGTTGATATCATGTCTTAAAAATGTACGAAAAAGGGCTAGGGTTACTCCTAGCCTTTTTTCGTACATTTTTTGTAGTCACATGATGATAGAGTACCGTTATACTAATGATAGATTACAAGGATACAAAGGAGAGCTACATGTCAAAACAATGGCTGAATGTTGGTAAAATCGTCAATACACACGGTATTCGCGGTGAATTAAGAATATATCCGAACACTGATTTTCCAGAGGTACGCTTTGCGCCTGGTAACAAGCTGATGATGCTAAATGAAGAAACAGGTACTTCACAGGAAGTCGAAATCCAGACCTCACGCCTGCAAAAAAATATGTATGTCGTGCGCTTTAAAGGCTTTGGCAACATTAATGAAGTCGAGAAATACAAGGGCTGGGAGCTGCGTGTATCCAAAGACGAAGCGGTCGAGCTGGAAG
The DNA here is from genome assembly GCF_014645615.1 of Paenibacillus hunanensis. Taxonomy (GTDB): domain Bacteria; phylum Bacillota; class Bacilli; order Paenibacillales; family Paenibacillaceae; genus Saccharibacillus; species Saccharibacillus hunanensis. Next base: position 198,716 of record NZ_BMMB01000007.1, read on the forward strand.
AGGACGAGTACTATTTCCATGAGATTATCGGCTGCGAAGTCATTACGGATGAAGGCAAGTCGCTTGGTGTGATCAAGGAAATTCTGACACCCGGTGCGAATGATGTATGGGTTGTGAAGCCTGCCCAAGGTAAGGATATTTTAATTCCGTACATTCATGATGTGGTACAGGAGATCAATATCGATGACAAGAAGATCATCGTTCAGATTATGGAAGGTCTACTGGAATGATGAAGATCGATGTATTGACCCTTTTTCCGGAAATGTTTACGGGTGTATTCGGCTCCAGTATTCTCGGTAAAGCGGCAGCAAAAGGCATTGTGGAGCTGAATGCGGTCAATTTTCGCAACTATTCGACCAGCAAGCATGGAACCGTAGATGATACGCCTTATGGCGGCGGTGGGGGAATGGTATTGAAGCCAGACCCAATCTTTGCAGCTGTAGAGGATCTTGTACCCGATCAGGCTGCAAAGCCACGTATTATTTTAATGTGTCCACAGGGCGAGACGTTTACACAGAAGAAGGCAGAGGAGCTGTCACAGGAACAGCATCTTATTTTCATCTGTGGTCATTATGAGGGCTATGATGAGCGTATTCGCGAGCATCTGGTGACAGACGAGTTATCGATTGGAGATTATGTGCTCACCGGTGGAGAGCTACCTGCGATGACGATAGTGGATAGTGTGGTGCGTCTTCTGCCGGGTGTGCTAGGTAACGAAATGAGTGCGGTGACCGATTCGTTCAGTACAGGCTTGCTGGAATATCCGCATTATACGCGTCCAGCTGAATTTCGTGGACTGAAGGTGCCAGATGTATTGCTGTCCGGTCATCATGGCAACGTGGAGAAATGGCGCCGTGAGCAGTCGCTACTGCGTACTCTACAGCGTCGCCCGGATCTGCTGGAACACGCTGATCTGTCGGAAGCAGAGCGTCGCTGGCTTGTACTACAGGATAAACGCTCAGAGGCATCGGAATAACGAACTTTAGGTAAAGATGTGACGGGTAACGAGGCAGGTGTAGTGATGAACATGCTGCAAAAGATTGACTTTTCATGGCGAATGGAAAGTTGTAGTGATCCGTTATTTAGCTACGATGAATACGGATTAAAGGTATCGTTTATGATATTTTTGGGACAGGAGATTCGCTATGCGGATATCGGTAAATGGCTGTCTGTGTATAATCTTCAGAATGAACAGCAAATTCCTGATGAGCACTATAATCATCTGGGTTATCGTATCGCAGAGTTCAGCTTTTCGAGTTTTGATTCCTTGTATTGCACCGATAGAGAATCTGGGCTAGCTTCCTATACGAATGCTGCTGGTGATCCGCCCTGTGTTTATCGGGAAGTGGATGAAGATGATTATATACTCGGTTATGTTTTTGCAGGCCATGATTTATTTTTGTCGATAAAAGCTCAAGCATACGATATCGATATCCGTTCTGTATCATAAATAAAATGCATATCTACCATGCTTTTTTTGCAGCAGTTTATGCTGAAATGAACGCCGCGACCCTACTTGCAGGGTAATAAGATAGGAGTCTGGAACATGTCGAATTCGAATGAAGTAACCGGTCAGCCCACAGGTTGGGTACAGCAGCTTGGCAGTGATCTGCGTAGCCAGGGCTATGCGTCTATATTGAATCAGCCTTTTGACGATCAGGACGCAGATAAGATTATCGGACAGCTACTACCGGAGTTTAAATATTTGCTATATATTCATGCCGATGAACGTAGAAAGTACTTTATTGCTGATTATGCAGGTCGCAACACGGTCATTAAGCTGCTGGAGCAGATGGAGAACACCAAAAAAAGTGCTCGCCTGAATGTGCAGGAGTCCGATCGGGTCGGTTATAATCGCTATAGCGACGAGATTCAACGGTTGAATGATCTCAAAAAAATGCTGATACAGGAGCGTTTTGGCTGAGTGTAAAATAAAGCTGAATATCGTTCAAAAAAAGTATTGTCATCCACCCTGTAAATATGTTAAAATTCAAATGTTGTGTGAATACGATGGTCCTCTGCGATCAATGATGAGAAGACAATAGGTCTTCCTGAGACGCAAGAACATCTGTGCGGAAGGAGGGAGTCATAGATGAATATCATTCAGGCGATTACTCAAGATCAACTGCGTAAAGATGTTCCAAATTTCCGTGCCGGTGACACTTTGAAAGTGCACGTTAAGGTTATTGAGGGAACTCGTGAGCGCGTTCAGTTGTTCGAAGGTGTTGTAATCAAACGTCAAGGTGGAGGCATTAGTGAGACTTTTACAGTTCGTAAAATCTCTTACGGTGTAGGTGTGGAAAGAACTTTCCCAGTACACTCCCCTAAGATTGATAAACTCGAAGTGGCTCGCCGTGGTAAAGTGCGTCGTGCGAAGCTGTACTATCTTCGTGAACTTCGCGGTAAAGCAGCGAGAATTAAAGAATTGCGCCGTTAATCCTTTGGGAGCTGCGGTTGAGAAGGGCTTGTCATACAAGCCCTTTTCTTTATTTTCAAAACCTTTTAATTGCATAGGAAAATGGTTATTCCGCCGTACAGTTATACAGACACGGCATTTTTCCAGAGAAACCAACCTGGCAGTCATTAGCTTTGGAGCTGAATGAATAAGCAGCTTCCTGTACTGCATAATGTAATGGAGCATTGGTTTATTTCTGTGGCAAAATGACGCTACAACTGAAGACGGATTTTTTTGTACCCTCTTTATGTACACATTGTCATGCTATAATGGGAGCGGTGCTTGACAAGGTTAATCCTTCAAAATTTGGTTTTTCCAAAATTGTGTGTAAAATAGATTAAGGAATCGTATAGGTACTTGGGTACATTGACACTGGATTGTTTCCGGATGAATCATACCACCGGTACATATACAAAGCGCCAATTCAACCAGGAAAGAAGGCATTGCGATGGAGCAAGATAAACAAAATCAGAATCGGGCAGACGCAGCTGAGGCTACAGCCGTACAGGAGCCTGTAGTAAGCGAAACGCCTGAATCAGAGCAAAACCCTCCTAAAAAGAAAAAAAGTGAAGCAAAAGAGTGGATCAAAGCGATTGTCGTCGCTCTTGTGCTTGTGATCATCATTCGTGGCTTCTTGTTTGAGCCATTTATCGTGGATGGTCCTTCCATGCAGCCAAACTTCTATACCGGTGAGCGTGTTATCGTAAACAAAATTTTGTACGATATTCGTGATCCACACCCGGGCGAGGTAGTCGTGCTGAAAGTCCCTTCACAAAATCGTGACTTCATCAAACGTATTATTGCGGTTGGTGGCGATACGGTAAAGGTAGATGGCGATACCGTAACGGTAAATGGTAAGGCGATTAGTGAGCCTTACATTCAAGCCGCTATCGATCATGCACATGCACAGGGTAGTAATTACAATATTAACAATTTCCCAACGGAACAGATTCCAGATGGTAAAGTTCCACAGGGCTATGTATTCGTAATGGGAGATAATCGTTCCAACAGTCAGGATAGCCGTATGATCGGTTATGTACCGCTTGGCGATATTATTGGACGGGCCGATGTGATCTTCTGGCCATTGAACAAAGCAGAGTGGATCAATCATTATTGATAGACTCTAGCCATTATTATTTAGGAAGTAAGGGGGAAAACCTATGACCATTCAATGGTTTCCCGGGCATATGACCAGAGCAAGACGCCAGATCGAGGCAAAGCTCAAGCTGATCGATATGGTAGTCGAGTTGCTGGATGCGCGCTTGCCGTTATCAAGCCGTAATCCGATGATTGATGAGATTTTGCAAAATAAACCGCGATTGATCATTTTGAATAAAGCTGATCTGGCTGATCCGGTAATTACGGATGCCTGGGTACAATATTTTAAAGACCAAGGACATGAGGTGCTCACACTGGACGCAGCCAGCGGACAGGGGACACGCGAAATTCCAGAGCGTGCTAAGGTGCTGTTAAAGGAGCAACGCGATAAGCGTGCTGCGAAGGGGATGAACCAGCGTGCAATCCGTGCACTGATCGTTGGTATTCCGAACGTTGGTAAATCGACACTGACGAACCGTCTTGCAGGTAAAAGCATCGCTGCAACAGGTGATCGTCCCGGTGTAACAAAGGGACAGCAGTGGATCAAGGTCGGTACAGAGATGGAACTGCTGGATACACCAGGTATTTTGTGGCCTAAATTTGAGGATCAAGGCGTTGGTTATCGTCTGGCGGTAACCGGTGCGATTCGCGAGGAGATTCTGAATGTTGAGGATGTAGCGTACTTTGGTACGAAGTACATTTGCGAGCATTATTGGGATCGACTGGCAGAGCGCTTTGAACTGGATGAGCCGCCACAGGATATGGATAATCCGAACGATGTCGTGGAGATCATGGAAGCGATTGGTCGCAAACGTGGTTGTCTGATGAGCGGAGGCCGTGTTGATCTGGAGAAGGCTTCCAAGGTGATCCTGCGTGAGCTTCGTGCAGGCAAGCTGGGTCGAATCTCTATGGAAAGACCCTGAATCGATTAGAGGATGGGAGGAGATACGATGTCTGACTTGCTAAATTATGAGCGTGCATGCTGGGAAGCAGGATATCAGTATATTGCAGGTGTGGATGAGGTCGGTCGTGGTTGCCTGTTCGGCGATGTGATCGCAGCTGCGGTCATTATGCCGCAGGGCGTAATCATCGAAGGTGTGACCGACTCCAAAAAGCTGACTGATAAAAAGCGTGAGCGTCTGTACACCGAAATTATGGAGCAGGCACTCGCTGTCGGTGTAGGCTATGTTCCTGCTGAGGTGATCGATGAGATCAATATTCGTCAGGCTGCACTGCGAGCGATGAAGCAAGCGTTGGAGCAGCTAAGCGTTGTGCCCGATTACATTCTGGTCGATGCAGAGACGGTTGATATGCCCCAGCCACAGCAAAGCATTATTAAAGGTGATGCGAACAGTCATAGCATTGCGGCTGCGTCGATCATCGCCAAGGTCACGCGTGACCGTCTGTGCGAGGGTGAATGGGAGCAGCAGTATCCAGGCTATGGCATTGCTGGACATAAGGGCTACGCAACCAAGCTACATCGTGAGCGCATTCTGGAGCTGGGTGTGACACCATTGCATCGTAGAAGCTTCCTTGGCAACCTGCTGCTGGAACAACCGACACTATTTTAAATAGGGCAAGTAATTGTCTGATAGGTATGGTATAAAAAGCACAGCAAGCATGTAGAACGATTGTATGGTAATCGTCAAAAGAATATTGCTCTTTCAGACGGAATCCGTTACGATAAGGAACAGAAGTGCTTGTGCACAGGGAAGAACCCGAATCTTTGTTATTTGAAGATCGGGTTCTTTTTGTATATAAAAGGACATGGATCATCGCAGGCTTTGTCATTTATGACTCATCATTCTGTTCATTTTGACCGATAAATAAACATACAAACGTCAAGGAAAACGGCGCTACATATCGCTTAACAAAGCCATGCTTTGACAACGATAATGATAGGAGGAGAGATTATGAATATCGGTTCACTGTTCCGTGGCATGATGGGAGATAGCAAGCCCGGTGAGGCCAAGCAGATGGAATTGAAAGAAGGCCAGGTCGTTCGCGGAGTAGTGACCAGTGTGTCTGAGGATGGACAGGAGGCGGTCGTACAGATTCAGGGCGTCAAGGTACGCGCTCGTCTGGAAGCGCCGTTACAGCAGGGAGAGACAACGCTATTACAGGTGCAGCCGCCGGGCAAGGATGGCATGACGGTATTAAAGCCTGTAACTGCCAGCCAAACGCCGATTCCTCCATCCACGATGAATGATCTATTGGATTCTTTTCAATTACCGGATACGAAGGATAATCGTGAGATGCTGACTCAGATGCGTGCAGCAGGTATAGCACTTACAGCAGATAATGTCAAAAGTATTCAGACCTCCATGGCACAAAAGCCTGCCAGTGTATCGGTGGGCGAATGGGTTCAATCCGCAGCTGTAGCGATACAGCGTGGTCTACCTGTTACGGGACAAAGTGTAGCAGGCTTGCAGCAGGCGATTTTTGGACCGCCACTGCATGAATCGCTGGATCAAATGCAAAATCTGTTACGTACGATTTTGCCACAGCTTCAGTCTGGTACGACTGCGACGCTTAATGAAGCAGCGGATGGCGCTAACATGCCTCCAGTGCAAGCATCCACAGCTACACCTTCGGGCAGTACAGCAGCTAATGAACCACATGCAAGTACGACGAACCCGAATGGACAGCAGGCGGTTCCTACAGGTGCAAATGCTGCATCAGGGAACGCTACAGCAACAATTGTAGCCAAGCTTCAGCAGGTGCTACAGCAAATCAATGATCTGCTACCTCCTTCGACAGGAGGTACATCTAATCCTGTGGCAGGCAATGCTGGACAGCAGGCAACTGCGACAGCGAGCACAGCAACAGCCGAGCAGACACCTGCAAATGGTACGAATGCTGGAAATGCAGCTCAACCCGCAACGGCTAACTTCAATGCCCCATCCGGCTCGACTTCACCATGGCTCGGTCAGTTACTCAAGCTGATGGGTACAGAATATGAACAGCAAAGCGTGCGTGCAGCTTTAACGCTCACTGCACAGCATGCCGATGCGGCGAAGGAGCAGGGAACAGCTAATCCAGCTGGAGCAACGAATGCACAGCAGGCAGCCACACAAGCAGGTGGTGAGCGTATTGTAGCTAATCCGAATCAGCCCGCTATCCCAACGCCACCGACTGTACCGAATGCTCCAACAGTGAATCAGCCCCTACCAGCAACAGCGGCTTCGTTATCAGATGCGCCCGATACGCCGACTGCTGCAACTAATCCAGCTCAAGCGCAAGCATCAGCGGAGGGGAAAGTAGCTGTGTCCGCTACCAATCAAGCAGCTAATGCGGTTAATGCCAGCTCATTGCTTGCACCGCAGACAGCTGATGGGCGGACAGACGCATTACCACATCCAGCTCATATGACGACACATGCAGCCGCAGCAGAGGAAGCACTGTCCAAGGCTCAGGATACGCTAAAAGGGCTGTTATTACAGCTCAGTGTCGCAGACGATGCACCACCTATGTTAAAGGATGCTGCACAGCAGCTTGTTCAGCAATTAACCGGACAGCAGCTTTTGTTAAATACAGATCGTACTGCTCCATTTGCCCAGGTGACGATGTTCGTTCCATTTAATGGCCCGGACGGTCAGGAGACGGCTTCAGTGCATATCCAATCTCGTCGTGGCAGTAAAGGTGAGCTGGATGCTTCTAATTGTCGCCTGTGGTTTGATCTCGATATGAAGGCATTGGGGCATACGTTGCTGGATGTTCAGGTGACGGATCGGATCGTATCACTCAAAGTGCATAACGATCTGGAGCAGCTGGGACCCGTAATTGAGAATAAACGACAGGAAGTCGCAGAGGCGATTGCTGGGCTCGGATATCAATTGTTATCGCTGCATGTTGCACCTTTACCTGTACGCAATAACGCAGATAATCTAATAGGTACAGCGGGCAATATGGGTGAGCTGATCGATCAATTTGCACCGTCTGAATATAAGGGGGTAGACATGAAGATATGAGCAATTCTAAGCCTCCCAAAGATACAGATTCTTCGCTTGTAGGTAAGCGCGCAGTTGCATTAAAATACGATCCCTCTCGTAGCGAAGCACCTATAGTCGTTGCCAAGGGACGTGGACGTATCGCAGAAACAATTTTGGAAAAGGCACATGAAGCGGGTGTACCGATTCAGGAGGATGCAGCGCTGGTTGAGGTGCTATCCAAGCTTGATCTGGATCAGCAAATTCCTGGTGAGCTATATAATCTCGTCGCTGAGATTCTAAGCTTTATCTATCGTGCGGATAAGAACTTTGGAACCGATCCGCAGGGCTGGTAATGAATAAAGATCGATCATAGATCAGGTTGATGATGTGAGCATGATCGCTGGAGTAGATTTAGCTTATAAGCTAGGTGAGATTGGATAACAGTTGAGTCTCTGCATGAGTGATGTGTAGAGGCTCAACCATAATTATAATAAATCTAAGGATGTACATAGATTGAATCAAGACGAAGTACAAGCTAAGTACAAGCCAAGTACAAGCCAAGTACAAGCCAAGTACAAGCCAAGTACAAGCCAAGTACAAGCCAAGTACAAGCTTATCCCCTTTATACCCGTCAGGAGAATAAGATGAAGGACAACGAAAAAGCGATCCGAGATGATCGCAAGCAAAAAGGAAAAATCGGCGAGGATGTTGCTGCGTATTACTTAGAACAGCAGGGCTATCATTTATTAGAGCGTAACTGGCGTTGTCGTAGTGGTGAGCTGGATATTATTGCATTAGCTCCTAGACAAGCAGATGAATACGCCAACGCATGGGATAGAAAAGTAGAGGAAGATTGGAATACAGATGAAGTTGAGATAGCCGAGGTTCAAGCTAGTAGGGAATCGTCTGTAGCTCATTCAGAAATTACATATGACAGTGATCCGTCGGATGTTCAATCTAATAGAATGGCTGCAAAAACAATACCTGTGATTGTCATTGCAGAAGTACGTAGCCGTACAGGAAGCACGCACGGAACAGCTGCTGAATCGGTAGATTGGCGCAAGCGCAAGCAATTACGTGAGACTGCGGCAGTATATGCTCATCATACAGGTCAGCATGAAGCTTTATTTCGCTATGATGTCATTACGATCAAGCTTAATGACCATTATCAGGCAGTAGAGCTGGAGCACTGTATGGAAGCATTTATATAGTAGCTTTGTTAGAGGATAAAGGATCATTTTAGTCGTTATCGATAGCTTGTAGAATTAGAAAGCAACAATAGCCGAGAAATCGATACACAACAACTGCTTAATAGAAAAAGTAAAAACGAGAATAGAGGAAGCACCCTTTTTCGAATGAGATTATAATGCGATTCGTTTGTTGCTATGGAAATACGAATTTGTCAGATGATAAGAAGCTGGCAGACTAGATCGTATATACACACATAGACAGACAAACGGATACGCAGCTCATAACGAATAGAAGAAAGGGTGTTTTGTGATGTATGGAAAGCAATTCAGTGCTTGTATTCAAGGAATTCATGGTGTGCTGGTTGAGGTGGAGACGGATTTGTCTAATGGCTTGCCACTTGTTTCGATTATCGGCTTGCCAGATTCGGCTATTCGCGAGTCGGTGGAACGTGTACGGTCAGCGATTAAAAATTGCGGTTTTACCTTTCCTGCTCAGCGTGTAACTATTAATCTTGCGCCTGCTGATCTACGCAAGGAAGGCTCGGCGTTTGATCTGGCTATCGCTATTGGGATTCTGGTCACGAGTGACCAGCTGATATTTCCAGAGCAGGAAAGCTTCCTACTACTCGGTGAGCTGGCGCTGGATGGTAATCTACGTCCGGTGCATGGTGTACTGTCGATGGTGGATGTGGCACGTCAGCGTGGATTGAAGGCTGTCATTGTGCCGCAGGAAAATGCGGCTGAGGCTGCATTGGTTGAAGGGATTAATGTATATGGAATCCGACATATGCGGGATCTATTACACGTCTCCGAGCAAATGACGATAGCCGACAGACTTGCTAAAGCCGCTGGAGTAGACATTACTGACTTAGCTACCAAAGAGAAAGAGAAAGAGAATTCGGAAAATCTAAATGTAGCTTCCATGCAACAGGAGGCAGGTGCACAGCAGTTTAACATGCGCATTCCGGGTCAGCCTGATATTCAAGTACGTGTATTATCCCCTACAGATCGTGCTTATTCAGCAGAACATTCTACGGGGGTTCCAGCAGATTATAATCACAGTCAGCAGGTGAAAGAAGAAGAACCTGAACACGACCCGACAAAGACGGAGTCAGCAGCTGAGCATGCATCCGATTCTACATCGGCTAAGCAAGCTCTATCTCTATCGAAAAGATCCAGCAGTTCTGATCCGCGTCATCATATTCAGCTCGCTCCTCATTTATTTGTACGTGAGTCTCAAGCCTATACCTATGCTACAGAGCCAACGATGATTGAGGATTATGCAGATGTATTTGGGCAGCAGCATGTAAAACGAGCCTTAACCATCGCAGCATCCGGCATGCACAATATTATGCTGATCGGCCCGCCGGGTACAGGCAAAACGATGCTTATTAAGCGTCTGCCTACGATTTTACCGCCGTTAACAGATGAGGAAGCACTAGAAGTAACTAAGATTTTGAGTGTGGCAGGCAGATTGAAGGATAGTGGCAATGCACTGATGCGTAAGCGTCCTTTTCGTTCGCCTCATCATAGTATTACTGCTTCTGCATTGATCGGAGGCGGAGCGATTCCGAAGCCGGGAGAGGTCAGTCTAGCTCATCAGGGTATTTTATTTTTGGATGAGTTTCCTGAATTTCCACGTACGATTTTGGAGCTATTACGTCAGCCATTAGAGGATCACGAAATCCATATTAGCCGTTCCAGAGCCGTATTTACATTTCCAGCAAATATATTGCTCGCGGTTTCAATGAATCCATGTCCGTGCGGATTTGCTGGTAGTCGTCATCCGCTCCATCCTTGTACGTGTACCGATGCCAAAATTGCTCGCTATCGCGCTAAAATCTCAGGCCCATTACTTGATCGGATTGATTTACAGATTGAGGTGCCCAGACCGAGTGAACGTGAGCTTCAATCTAGCGCAGCAGGAGACGTGGACGGTAATAATTCTTCCAGTATGCGTGAGCGTGTACTGCGTGTGCATGAGCTACAGCTGGAACGGTATCGAGAAATAGGAATTCACTGGAATAGTCAATTATCTGGTAAATGGCTACGGCAGTATGCGCCACTCACACCAGCAGCGAATACGTTACTGGATACAGCTTTTGAACAGCTAGGTATGAGTATGCGTGCACGAGATCGTATTTTGAAATTAGCCAGAACGATCGCGGATCTGGAGGAGCAAGAGCAGATTGATGCGGTACATATTGCAGAGGCGATTCAGTATCGGCAATTGGATCGGGGATGAGTAGATAAGACAGGGCATAAAGAGATTAAGCTTACGGGACTAAGTTGCTATTGCAGATTAGAGATTGGGCTGATCTAGCTTGTGAAGATGAAAAATGTAGTTCATAGAATAGAGTGAGATTAAGCTGTTATAGTACAAGATTAGATCGTATGCTGTATAAGCAGGCTATATCATTTGTACAAAGTGAGTGATCCATATGAATTTAACATTGGCAAAAACATACTCTATAAACGCAACTTCTATTCAAAATGTAGAGTCAGTCAGTGAAAACCTAATATTACTTAACCTTGAGCTACATGGTGATGAGCTCTACTGGGACGCAAGACCTTATCATTGGCGATATGATTTTGGCGATTTTCCACCATTAGATGTATCATTCGATTCAGAAACCGGGCTATTGAAAGAAATGACTATATTTATTAATAAACAGCAGCTCCAACAACAGCATAGTTATCCACTTACAGTCTTGTCGAACATCGAGGGATACCCGGCATTTGATACAACCTCTCTTAGCCACAACTCCTATTACTATGACGAGTTGGCTGATATCGTTGTATCGCTTGCAGATTCGTGTTTGATTGCTGCACGCAAAGGAGTAGATACAAGCGTCCAGCTTAAAGTGACGGATACACTGGATATTTTACTGACTGCACAGAGTCAATTTGCAGGCTTTATTGTATACAAAATAGATCATAGTCAGTTTATGTGAATTCCCCGTTATCCTATACTTATAAGTACGTATACTGACGTTTACAATCAGATACAAAAAAACGAAACCACTTATGCTGTATAAGTGGTTTCACCTTTTAATTAGTTTTTATTTGCAATGACTACAAATGATAAAGCATCATCAATTAAGATCGATTATTAACATTTTTTCAAAAAGCATAACATTTACTGCGATTGATCTGGAAGATTAAAAGTATTATAGATTCAGGAATTTATTAAATTTTAATATTAGAATTAACAATCATGGGTACTTCACTAAATTAAAAAGGAGCTTGATTATGACAATTATTAAAATAACTCCTTTAGTTGGAATCGATCCAATAAAATTAGGAATGACTGAACTACAAGTTGAGGAAGAATTGAAAAATTCGCCATTTGATAATCATGAAGAATTATTTAGCAGGCTAGAATATGATGCTACTAATAAATTACATTACATTGAAATGAGCAATCCTTTTGATGGATTTAATCTGCAATTAATATATAACGGGGTCGATCTATTTAAAACTAAAGCGAAAGATATTATAGAGTCAATAAGTAAGCAGGCCTCGTATATTCAAGATGATGAATCCCAAATGGGCTTTAATTTTATTTTCCAAGAGTTAGGACTTGCATTTTGGAGACCAGGTGTTATGACAGACGATATATTGAATTCAAAAGAATTTTTGACGGAATTAAGTCCTGAGAATCAAGAATACGAAAAGCGGAATTTTTACTTTACTACCGTTTCATTATTTTCGCCTTCGTATTATGATTTATAAATTAACTAGAACGTGTCTGAAAACTAAACTGATTTATGACAAGCTTAAGAAAAAAGAGAGGAAGAAATTTTTAACACTCAAAGATGCTATGAACCTAATGATGAGTAATGAGAGTAAATTCAAGCTCTATTTGCTTCTTATCGTACGAGACTTCCTCAATAATTATTTTTCAGACACGTTTTATCAATTCAGAATAAGAATTGTTATACAATCTTAACTTAATTGAATCTTATCCAAGGATATTGTTTACTTTTTGACTGATACAAGGAGTATATACGCTACTATTTATAGCAAAAGGCTGGTCTCCTAGAGAACCAGCCTTTACATCGTACTTAGCTTTATTGTCTATCGAACCATTACTCCTCATTCGGCATCCTACGCGCAAACTCCACAAACTGGAACTTATCCAATCGATGGCGAGATTCAGTATATTCGAATAGCGTCGTATCTTCCAGATGCACATAGTTCCGCACGACCACCACATGCGTATCACGCTTTAGATCGAGTAATAACTTGTCTTCAGCGGTGACCTGCTCTACTGAAATCTCTTTTTTAGCATAGGCAATTTTGAGTGCTAATTCGCCTTCCAGGTATTCGTAGATCGACTCGCTGGCAATATCTTGAGTAAGCGAAGGGATAACCGATGCGAGAAAATAGTCCTTATCCAAAATAACCTTTTCATCCTCTATTTCGCGCGCGCGTACGACTTTCCATACAGGCTCTTTTTCCTGCACTTGAAGTTGACGTGCAATATGCTGTGGGCACGGGATGAGGGAGACTTCATATACAAGTGTGCGTGCTGTGCGTCCAAGTCGCTGAGATAGCTCTTTGAAGCTAACCAGACCGGAGACTGGAAATTCCATCCGATTCATATCGAGCACGAATGAGCCTTTGCCACGCATTTTGTGAATATATCCATTTTGAGATAGCAGGTGTAATGCCTTGCGCACCGTTTCTCTCGATGTACTATAGTGCTCGGTTAGTTCATTTTCGGAAGGAAGCTTAACACCGGGCTTGAGTGTGCCAGCTTCAATCTGCTGTGTATAATCGTTGTAAATTTGCGAAAAAATATTTTTGTTCATCTGCATCACCGCCATCTATTGTACGAATAATTATGCAAAAAAGCAAAATAATCGGATGTGATGAGGGTTCATGGCCTTTGTTTTCTTTTTATGAACTTTGTGTTTTCTTTATAATCATGGACTAGCTTCTAACGAGCAAAATCGCCTGCTGCCCAGTAGTTTTGCTGGATGACAGGCGATTCAGATGAAAGTGGAGCATATTAGTTTTTTTACAAGCGACCTGCCAAACTTTTACGAAGCATGTGCTTTATGAGGCATGTGCTTTGGTCAGATGAATACGCAAGACTGGCGTTTTGCCAGCTTCTACAGCTCCGGTTACTTCTTCGATCTGTTCGATCATCGTCTGACCTACAGGTACAATTACAGGCGAAATAGTTGGGTAACCGGCTGCTTGGATCGTATCCATATCGAATTCTAGTAGCAATTGTCCCTTACTCACCTTATCCCCAGTAGCGACATGCACCTTAAAGCCATCACCCTTCAGTCCAACTGTATCGATGCCAACGTGGACTAGAATTTGTACACCGCTGCTATGCTCCAGAATGACAGCATGCTTACTTTTATCGATAACATGAGCCACTGTACCATCGAATGGAGCATATACTTTACCGTCAGTTGGCTCAATCGCAATGCCTTCGCCCATTTGCTTTTCCGCAAAAGCGGGATCAGGGACACGATCCAGTGGAACGGCCTGACCTGTAATCGGTGCAGCTAACTCCAGCACATCCAGTGAATTGGATGCAGTCGAAGCTTGTGTAGCCGAAGCTGTTTTTTCACCTACTGGCAAAGGGCTTTGACCATGCTCTACCTTTTTCACATCGTCATCGGCAAGCTCAGCTTCAGCAGCATTCATTTCACCGCCTGCTGTTTGTTTACGCGTAGCCAGCTTACCCCATAGCAGTGTACCTACAAATGGAACGACCAGTGCAATTGCCATACCGATGAAGAAAATGCCCCAATTGGCAACATCAATCGCGAGGAAGCCAGGCAGACCGCCTACACCAACAGCAAATGCGCGTACATTGTTCATCGTCAGCAGAACACCGCCAATCGCCGAACCGAGCATACCCATAAACAGCGGATATTTAAAGCGTACATTGACACCGAACACGGCGGGCTCGGTCACACCAAGGAAGGCAGTAATTGATGTTGTTGCTGAAAGGCTTTTCATTTTTTGCGAGCGAATCACGAACATCATTGCAAGTGCGGCTGCACCCTGCGCGATATTGGACAGTGCCAGCATCGGCCACAGGAATGTACCACCAGTTGAGTTAATAAGCTGTAGATCGACAGCAAGGAATGTATGATGCATCCCGGTAATAACGAGTGGAGCATACAGACCACCATATAGCAGACCGCCAAGCCATGGCACCGTAGAGAATACCCATACCACACCAGCAGTTAACCAATTTCCCAGTGTAAATGTAACCGGGCCAATAATGACAAAGGCGAGGAAGCCGGTAACGAGTAATGCGACTGGAGCAACGACTAATAGCTTGAGCGAATCAGGAACTTTACGATTCAGCCATTTCTCAATCACCACGAGTACATAAGCGGCAACGAGCATCGGGAGAACCTGTCCCTGATAACCGACCGCATTCACATGGAAGCCGAATAAATTCCATGTTGGCACTGTACCTTCATTGTATGCCTTTGCATAATCATAGGCACTAAGCAGTGACGGGTTGACGAGAATCAGACCGAGTACGACCCCGAGTAAGGGACTACCACCAAACCTTGTCGCTGCTGACCAGCCGACCAATGCAGGCAAGAAGGTGAAGGCGGTGCTGGCAATCGTATTGACGATCGCTGCGAAGTCAGCCCATTGCGGATATACCTGTACAAGCGATTGTCCTTTGAAAAAGATATCTGTCCCAGTCAGCAGGTTGTTAATACCGAGCAGTAGACCTGCGGTAACGAGTGCTGGCAACAGGGGGATAAAGATATCGGATAGTGTTTTGATGAACTGCTGAATTGGACTTTTATGTTTAATCGCGGCTGCTTTTACATCTTCTTTGCTGGCACGCTGACCTCCGGTAATCGCTATCAATTCATCGTACGCTTTATCCACAATCCCTGGACCGATAATAACCTGAAATTGACCCTGTGTGGAAAAGTAGCCTTTCGCCAGCTCATTGTCATCCAGCGCTTGCTTATTGACTTTTCCCTCATCGACGAGGGAGAAGCGAAGTCGCGTGACACAGTGTGTAGCGACCTCAATATTTTCTTTACCACCAATGGCTTCAATAATTTTCTCGACGTCTTCTCTTTTTACCGACATGTGTTCAGCTCCATTCTTTGTCGCAAAATACCGGGGGGGCTACCCCCGGATGACCCACATATAAGATGCATAAGATTCAAGCGATACAGTGTTCTCCCAAGCAGGAACGAACTCCGTATTTTGGACAAGCAACTCTACAGACGCAGAGTCGATGTCGCGTAACTGGGCAGGTAAGTCGAATTGAGCAGGCTGATCGGTGAAATTGGACATAACGACCAGAGTATCACGATCATTTTGGCGGGCATACGCGTAAATCTGTGGATGCTGCTTATCCAGACGGATATAGCTTCCATCGATCAGCACATCTTCTTTTTTACGAAGTGCGATCAGTCGTTTGTAATGACTGAGGATCGAATTCGGATCTTGCTGCTGTAGACTGACATTGATCTCAGGATAACGCTCGTCCAGCTTGATCCACGGTGTTCCGGTCGTGAAGCCAGCATTAGCGCTATAATCCCACTGCATCGGTGTACGCGCATTGTCACGTGAGCGACGTGCAATGATGGTGAAGGCTTCTTCTGGCGTTTTGCCCATTTCAATCATGATACGGTACATATTTTTGGATTCTACATCCCGGAATTCCGAGATATCGTTCCAGTTCGGATTAGGCATTCCAATCTCTTCACCCTGGAAAATGTACGGTGTACCCTGTAGACCATGCAGTGTAGTTGCCAGCATTTTGGCGCTCTCGACACGATATCGTCCATCATCGGCAAAACGGGATAATGCGCGGGGCTGATCATGATTGTTCCAGAACAGTGCATTCCATCCACCGCCTATGTACATGCCGGATTGCCACTGAGATAACAGTGTCTTTAACGCTTCAAAATCATACGGCATCAATTCCCATTTCTTCCCCTGTGGATAATCCACCTTCAGATGATGAAAGTTAAACGTCATGGAGAATTCGCGTTCTTCCGGGTTAGAGTATCGAATACAGTGCTCCAGTGTAGTGGAGGACATTTCACCGACAGTGACGAGCTGATAGGGGCCAAATACCTTTTCATACAATTCTTTAATGTATTCATGCACCCGGGGACCATCGGTGTAAAATCGCCGACCATCACTAATGATCAGATCATCGCCTTCATCATCTGGAAAGCGCTGATCCTTGGAGATCAGATTGATCACATCGAGACGAAAGCCATCCACACCTTTGTCTGTCCAGAAACGCATCAGCTCAGCTGCTTCCTGACGAACCTGCTCATTTTCCCAGTTCAAATCTGCCTGAGTTGGATCGAACAGAGCCAAATAATACTGTCCAGTCTGCTCATCGTATTGCCAGGCGGAGCCGCCAAATTTAGATTGCCAGTTATTCGGGACGCCACCGCCTGGTGCCGGATCATGCCAGATATAATAATCACGATATGGATTATTTCTGGATTGCCGTGATTGCTTGAACCAGACATGCTCTGTTGACGAATGATTAACCACAATATCGAGCATCAGACGCATATTTCGCTGACGAATGCCTTGCAGAAGCTCATCAAAGTCGTCCATCGTGCCATACATCGGATCAATCGAGCGATAATCAGCAACGTCGTAACCGTTATCATTTTGCGGCGAAACATAGATCGGCTGAAGCCAGATAATATCAATTCCTAGCTCCTGCAAATAATCCAATTTCTCGGTCAGTCCCCGAATATCTCCGATACCATTACCTGTTGTGTCCTTGAAACTGCGCGGATAAACCTGATAAACCGTCGATCTGCGCCACCACTCCGTCCTATTCATCTGTATGATTCCTCCTGTAAATGCTTCAAAGCTGTACGACATAAACTACACTACATCTCTATCTATATAGCAGTAGGTAGTATAGCTGGAATAAGATTCAAACCTGTATATACAAGATGACTCGCCTCGTTGATTCTATACCTGTATATACAAGTTGTCAATTATAAAAATGAAATTTTTAATAGTGTTGGATATTTTGAAAGGAGGTGATTCAGGAGCTAATATGAATTCTATTTTCTTATATGTGGTTAGATGGCATGTGAAATAGCCTGATTCCATTGGATTAGGAATCAGGTTGCTAGACATTGCTTGGAGTCGTACATATATCGTATGTTGGAGCAAAGCAGTTTAATTATTCAGTGTAGACATATATGATATGCAGTAATACACCATCCATCTCCATAACACAGGAGGCTCTAATATGCCCATTCAGTGGAACACCGACTTTTGTAAACAAATTCAGATTCGCTATCCAATCATTCTTGCGCCGATGGCAGGTATTGCGAATATGCCGCCGCTTGTAGCTGCTGTATCCAATGCAGGTGGGCTGGGTACGCTGGGTGGCGCATATATGAGCCCGGAGCAGATACGACAGGCAATTCAAGAAATTAAACGACTGACAGATGCGCCTTTTGCAGTTAATCTATTTGCGCATATGGGCAGCGATCGGTATGAGGGCTGGGAGGAAGTGCTCCAGCAATTGCAGCCTGTACAGCAAGCGCTTGATATTGCGGCGCCATCTCCAGATCAGATTCGTACACCGGATGATTTGGAAGCTCAATTTGCGGTACTGCTGGAGGAGAAAGTGCCCATTATCAGCACCACATTTGGTTTATTGTCCAGTAGCCATATGGAGCAAGCCCGATCGCTGGGCATAAAGGTGATCGGTACAGCAACGACAGTGGAAGAAGCGATACAAGCTGAGCAGAGTGGCTGCGATGCTGTAGTTGCGCAGGGGAGTGAGGCAGGCGGACATCGTGGAACCTTCGATACCAGCAATAGACCACTGGGTTCTAATGTCGGCACGATGGCATTGGTGCCACAGATTGTTGATCAGGTGAGCATTCCTGTGCTTGCTGCTGGTGGCATTATGGACGGCCGCGGATTGGTCGCTTCACTTGCGCTCGGCGCGCAGGGTGTACAGCTTGGAACACGCTTTCTAACATCGGTGGAATCTGGCGCACATTCCGTATACAAGCAGGCACTTCTAAGTAGTACAGAGGATAGCACGGTAATGACGACTGCTTTTTCCGGGCGCCCTGCTCGTGGTATTCAGAATGAATTTATTCGTCACTGGAACGCTACAGGAATTCAGCCATTAGCCTTTCCAACGCAAAATACATTAACACGCGAGCTTCGCAATGCAGCTGCTCGCCAAAATAATGCTGAATACATGGCGCTATGGGCAGGACAGGGAACCAGATTGCTGACAGATGGGCAGTCTGCTGCCGATATAGTGCAGGAGATCATGACACAGGTTGAAGCTTTACTGCATGATTAGAATGAGATAAAACGATATAGCAATATGACACTCAAGACGATGCCCATCCTGGCACCGTCTTTTTTGTATTTTTTTCATCCAATGATCTCTAGCCTGGAGCTGTACTTCAGCTTATCGTACTGAAATATTCCTTTACATTCTCCCTTCAATACACCAGTACATCGCCCATTTATACATTTTTATCCCCATCTTCAGAATTTCTTTATTTTTGTAGCAGGTGAATATTCATTTTTGTTGTTTATGATGATGGAACAGAAGCGAGGGCTGCTTCATCACTTAACAGAACGGAGGCTGAGGATGATCAATACGATTATTATTCATCTAGTTGAAAATTATGGCTATATGGCATTCTTTCTTGCCTTTACATTAGGTCCCTTCGGTGTTCCTGTACCGAACGAGGTGACGATTATTACCGGGGCGGTGCTTAGCAGTACGGGCATGCTGAATCCGTACTGGACATATGGCTGTATGCTGCTTGGACTGATCACAGCAATTACCATTTCGTATGTACTTGGAACATGCTCGGGTCAACGTCTTTATGCTCATTTGCAGAAAAAGCCTTATCTCGCAAGGGTGCAAAAGCTATTTGAGCGTTTTGGCAATAAAGCGGTATGTATCGGATTTTTTATTCCCGTCGTTCGCTATGTTTTGCCTTTATTTGCTGGGTTTCATGGTATGCGCTATCGCATGTTTGCTGTACTTGCCTATAGTAGCGCGCTGCTCTGGACGGGGCTCTTTTTCATCATTGGCCATTATTTTGGCACAGTCCTATGGTAAACAAACAGGTTAGTGGAGGAGAACATGATGAAGATTAGAGAAGGTTTTTTATTTGCACATCGATTTTTTGGCGATCCGAAAAGAGTAGGCAGTGTGATGCCAAGCTCTCGCTTTTTAGCTGAACAAATGGTGAAGCCCATTGCGTGGGACAATGTACGTGAAATCGCTGAGCTGGGTTCAGGTACGGGAGCGATTACAAGCTTCATTCAAAAGCATGCGGGAGATGAGGTTGACGTCATTTTATTTGAAATGGACAAGCAAATGAGAGAATATATAAGGAAACAATATCCACAATTTCCCTGCTACACCAATGCACGTCATTTGACACAAAAGATGAACGAGCTGAACATTACGGAGCTAGATTGTGTGGTGAGCGGACTACCATTTTTCAATTTCAGTGTATCGATGCGGCAAGCCTTACTGGAGCAGGTCGTTCAGGCACTCAAGCCGGGCGGACTATTCATCACCTATCAGTATTCATTGCAAATGAAAAGAATGCTTGCCGATACATTTATAATCGAAGCCATTCACTTTGTGCCGTTTAATATACCGCCTGCCTTTGTATATGTATGTCGCAAGAAGTAGCACACGAATTGCAAATAAGAAGCCAGTATATGAATAGTAAAGGAATAGACCGCTATGCTTCTAGCTTTAATTGCGATGCGGACTGCTTTCTGTGAATGTGTACAAGTCAGCCTAGTTCAAACTACGATTCGTCTACATGCAATAAATATACATTATACTATTTTATTAACCTATAGAAAGAGTGAACGCGAACGATGCCTACAATCCTTGTGGTTGATGATGATTCTGAGATCAGAGATGTGATCCATATCTATTTGCGTAATGAAGGATATACGGTACTGGAAGCTGAGGATGGAATCGAAGCGGTGGAGAAAACATCGAGCACAGCGGTTGATCTGATTATTCTCGATGTAATGATGCCGCGTATGGATGGCATTCGCGCCTGCATGAAAATTAGAGATATCTCCGATGTACCGATTATCATGCTATCTGCCAAAGAAGAGGATATCGATAAAATTACAGGCTTAACGACAGGAGCCGACGATTACATCGGTAAGCCATTTAATCCGCTGGAGCTGCTTGCACGAGTGAAGGCGCAACTGCGCAGGCAATCGCTATGGAGCAAGGATGGATCGTCATCGTCTACTGTAATTGAAGTGAGAGAACTCGTTATCGATATCCAAAAGCATATCGTTACGCTTCAACAAGCGCCTGTATCGCTTACACCGCGTGAATTTTCAATTTTGGAGCTACTTGCCAGTCACCCGGGGCAGGTGTTCAGTCCAGCGCAAATATACGAGCGTGTATGGAATGAAACGGCAGGTTATTCAGATAATACAGTGATGGTGCATATTCGTAATTTGCGCGAGAAGATCGAGCATTCTCCAAAGGAGCCTCAATATATTAAAACGGTCTGGGGTGTTGGTTATAAAGTGGAATAAGCTACGCTTACCTGTGAAGTTCCGACGAAGTATTCAGCTCAGACTGTTATTTAGCTGTGTAATCACCTTCATAATCACATATGCGATCGTGTTTGTAGCTTTTTACACCACTTATTTATTGAGCACGGTCATTCCTCAATTAAAAAGTATTGCACCGTTTTATGGTGTGCTCATTATTGTTCTATTTATGTGTATTTTTGTAGCCACCTTTTACATTTTGACGCGCAGAATGGTATATGATCTGGTTAATCTGGAAAAAGGGTTAGCCACAATTGCAGAGGGCGATATGGGGTATCGCATTCCAACAGAGCGTGAGGATGAGCTCGGTCGAGTGATACAGAGCGTGAATACGATGGCAGAGCAGCTTCAACAAAAGATCACACAGGAGCGAGAAATCGAAAATAGCAAAATGGAGCTGATTACCGGAATCTCGCACGATTTACGTACGCCCTTGACGAGTATTATTGGCTATATCGAATTACTACAAAGTGCTTCCTTCCGTAATGAAGAGGAGTACCAGCGCTTCGTACAAAATGCGCACAGTAAAGCGATTCATTTAAAAAAAATGCTGGATGATCTGTTTGAATATACGCGTCTTGCATGGAAGGAGGCGCAGCTGCATCGGGAAACAGTGGATCTGACTCAGATGGTCAATCAGCTCTACTTTGAATTTGAACCGATTGCACACGAGATGGGCATCACCACTGTTAAACATATCATTCCTACTCCAATCTATACTCAAGTGGATAGTGAGAAGATTGCACGTGCAATTGATAATTTGCTCAGCAATGCACTTCGTTACTCCCTAACTCCCAGTACAATCCAGATTGCGATGAAGCAGACGGATACACGGATTATGATCGAGATTGCCAACGAAGGCATGCCACTTACGAAGGAGCAGGAGCGCAGACTGTTTGAACGATTTTACAAGGTCGATCCGTCTCGCCATGATCATGGCATGCAATCAGGGACGGGGCTCGGATTATCTATTGCCAGAAGTATTGTCGAGCTGCATGGTGGCGAGCTACACTTCACTCATCTGGGCAAATGGTTCACCTTTACGATTGAATTGCCTCTGCTGACGAGTGAGAATACAGATGGAGTAGAGGAATAAGCAATACAGTTGATGTGGTGATACAATGTCTATACATCGTTAGCTTATCTAACTCATGTACTATTCATTAATAGGTAGCCGTGCACCAGAAATTAAGCGATATGCTCCCTCTTAAACACGAATAATGGTTTAGCTTGAAACAAAGAGTAGCTTAGACGGAGCTACTCTTTGTTTGGCTTGCTTGTCTTTCATTTCCGTTCATCAAATAATAGAACAATGCTACAACATAGAATGATAAACTGAACGATAGTGAGAGCAATTCATAATGTACATAGAAGAGTGAATGGAGGATGAACGAGTTGACCAATCAAAATCAATCGTCACATACGTTGGTAAAAGTCATGACCTTCAATCTGCGTACCTATACGGCTTATGATGAAGGAAATGAATGGGCACAGCGTGCACCGTGGGTAGTACAAACGATTATCGATCATGCCCCTCAGATTGTCGGTGTGCAGGAAGCGTATCGGGTGATGCTGGACGATATGCAGCCACAGCTCACCGAATATCAATGGATTGGTGAAGGACGACGTGGAGGGAGTGAGGATGAGCATTGTGCTATTTTTTATCGTCCACAAGAGCTAGAGCTGCTGGAGCAAGGACAATTCTGGTTATCGGAAACACCAGAGCTTGTCGGTTCACTTGGCTGGGATAGCGATTATCCGAGAATCTGCACCTGGGGCTGGTTTCGTCATCGATTAACGAATGCGGTCATTCGAGTATATAATGTGCATCTGGATCATATTGGCGAACAGGCACGCATGGAAGGGGCTAAGCTTGTCGTTGCGATGATGAAGCAGCATGCTGCCGCAGAACCGGAGAGTGCCGTCATACTGATGGGCGATATGAATGGTGTGCCATCTGATCCGCCTCTGCAATACCTGCATGGACGATTACCAGAAGAAGGAGAACTGCCTGCATTGTACGATGCCTATTCTAGTTTACAGGGTGAATACGGACGTACATTTCATAATTTTGAGGGCGGTATCGACGGCGAGCCGATCGATTATATTCTGGCAGAATCGATGTGGAAGATACGTAGCTGTATCATTGATCGGCGTCAGATTGAGGGTAAATATCCGTCTGATCACTATCCAGTGGTCGCTGAGCTAGAGCTTTCATAAATATATCGTATCAGGAATGAATAAACATCCAATGAGTATGAACCAGAAGCATGCTATGATTATCGTAGTAGGGATCAAGCTTAGTGTATAGATCTTATCTCAACCTGATAAAAGGATTATTATATGCGGCTAGATTCGATAACTTACGAGTCGCTATAGCGTAACGGTAACATACTAGAATACAAAACATTAAAATAAGGAGGGACAACGATGTCAGATAAAGCCGATCGTCTCAAAAAAGCGCGTGTACCTCAGCAACCACAGCTCGGTGATGAACTACAGCATCGCTTACCACCTGGGCAGACGTTAACAGACAGCTTTCCGATTTTGCATTATGGCGAGGTGCCTGAATATGATCTATCCACCTGGAATTTGCGCGTGTTCGGAGAAGTAGAGGAGGAGCGCATATTTACGATGGAGCAGTTGCAAGCCTTACCTGTGACCCACACTGTAAGTGATATTCACTGTGTCACACGCTGGTCCAAATTCGACACGGCATGGGAGGGTGTGCGTTTTGCCGACCTGATGCAGCAGCTCAACGTCAAGCCAGAGGCACGTTATGTGATGCTACATGCCGATCCGGATTATGAAACAAACCTACCACTGGAAGCACTACTCACAGATGATGTGCTGCTGGCCTGGAATTATGATGGTAAGCCTCTCACTGCCAAGCATGGCTGGCCACTACGCATGGTCGTACCTCAGTTATATTTTTGGAAAAGTGCTAAATGGCTGCGCGGCATTGAATTCATGAAGGAAGACCGCCGCGGCTTCTGGGAAGATCACGGCTTCCACAATATTGCCGATCCATTTCAAGAGCAACGCTTCTCATCAGATGAATATGAAATGCCAGAGGATGAATGGAAGTATTGTGAAGCGGATTAAAACTGTTATTCTAGCAGAAAATGTAGACAATACGAGAAAAAGGGTTGATGTGAAGATTAACCCTTTCTTTTTTATAATAAATGCAGAATGCTGGATCTAGCTGGTGTATCGCGATATGTATTTTCTGTAACCAATGAGTCAAATTGAACGTATAGTAAAAGAGTAATCCATTTTTTGGATGACCTTACGTGGATGAGGAGGTAGGATACGATGCAAATGCTATTAACCATTTTGTTTATGGCAGCGATTATTGTACCGCAGGCATGGTATTATATCGCAATAGGTAAACGTATAAGTGAAGAAGAGCGTAAAGCTGGACGAGATCTGAGTGAAGAAATTAATCCGTTTACGGGTGCAAGATGAAGCCAGCCCATCCTATCAAACTGAAACCAATAGCAAACATGCCCGCGAATCGATAGCTATCTCCGTAGAGAATCTGGCAATCGTACGCGGGCATGTTTAGTTTAGATATAAATAAGCAGTCTGTTCTTCTACAGACATTCTATAGAAAAAATCAGTCAATTATAGACCTTCTACAGCCTTAGCAATTTTCGCATCCAGTACGCCTTTTTCAGTGCTACCTTTGTTCAGTGCAGGCTCGAACCAGTAGATGACCAGTACATTGCCTTTCGTATATTCCGTTTTACGGAAAGGTACACCGTTCACCTGTTTCTCCAGATCCTTCAGACCTGCTTGCAGATCTTCCTTGGATTTGAATACATAGATCGATACAGGCTCAGCCTCTTTCGGATCACTACCTGTTACATAACGATCTGGCTTCACATTGTTCAGTGTCCAGCCCTGTTCTGGTTTAGAAGTGAGCTTAATGCCCTGTTTTTTGATCGCAGCAGCAACTTCTTTTGTTGTCAGGTCACTGTTTGCCGTTGTAGACGAGCTGTTGTCTTTGTCTGTAGCAGATGTCGTACCTTCTGTGCTGGTCGTCGACTCCGTCGTATCTGTCGTCGATTCAGTACTACCAGTAGCCGAGCTTTCTGGTGTTGTCATATCCGTGTTTTCGCTGCTTTGCTCATTCGTTGTCGTTGTTCCGGAATTTGTTGGTGTCATGCTACTATTGTTGGAGCAGCCTGTTGCTGCAACTACCGTTAGTGCAAGTAGCAGTGTAGTGATTTTCAATTTCGTCATGATTGACCTCCTGTGAATAACGTATGCATTTGCTGAAAATGGATGCAAGCCTTGATGTGGCTTACAACATCATAACATACATAAACGGCAGAGCAAATTTTGACACAATGCTTACAGTAATGACATCGGAATAAGACAATGATGCAACTGGATATAGGAGAATGAACCGCTCTTGATAAAGCACAGACTACGTTAGCCTACAAAGCAAAAAGCGCCCCATACAGATACAAGTGGGACGCTTTTTTACAAAAGATTGCAATGGAGATATAAAGTATATAATGCCTGTTCAGCGCTGTACCAGCGGAAGCAGATTATATGTGCATCAGTAGCTTATGTGCATCACTACCTTTTCGCTTACAGTACGTTCAGTTCAACAGCGATATTGCCACGAGTTGCACGAGAATATGGACATACATCATGAGCTGCTTTTACGAGCTGCTCTGCTGTTTCGCGCTCTACACCTTTAACGAGCACATCAAGTGTCACAGCAAGTGCAAAGCCGCCATCTTCCGCTTTACCAAAGCTGACTGTACCTGTTACTTCTGTGCCTTCGTGTTTTACTTTTTGCATGCGTGCAACCATATTCAGGGCGCTATCAAAGCAAGCGGAGTAACCAGCGGCAAACAATTGCTCTGGGTTTGTACCAGCACCACCAGCGCCGCCCATTTCTTTGGGTGTAGCTATATCAAGGCGAAGTTCAGGGCTGGAGGACTCTACATAACCACTACGACCGCCCACAGCTTTTACAGAAGTTTCGTACATTTTTTGTTGAATATTCAGCATAAGTATAAACCACCTTTTCATAAATTAAATTTTACAAAATATAATTTATCACAATTAATGAAAAAAGTAAAATTGTTATGATTATATTAATGTCAAACAATTGATTTTATGATACAATGTCCACTAAGCATCATGTATTCTCATCCGTTCATATATTAGAAAACGGAACCTCTCGTAATGGTGTCCGATCCGTCGGCATTCAAGGGGAGTAGAGACCGCGTATGTCTTCTACCTGATCTTGCTGATCGATCCAATCAGGTGCGGAAGGCATGCTGTTCTATCTGCATGATGTCCCTATACACCCGAATGATCGCAACACAGTTTTTCAAGCTACATGCATGTTTATTTGCGCATGATTTTGTATACATCTTGTACCAACAAATTTATTTTAAAAGCAGGTGATCACATTTATGGATACTTCACAGGAATATCCCCATCCGCAATTAAAGCTGGAAAACCAGCTTTGCTTCGCCATCTATGCATCTTCGCGTGAAATGACCAAAATGTACCAGCCTTTGCTGGAGCATCTTGGACTCACATATTCGCAATATCTCGTTATGCTTGTGCTGTGGGAGCATCGCGAATGTACGGTAAAAGAACTGGGTAATGCGCTCTATCTAGACTCTGGCACACTGACGCCACTATTGAAGCGTTTGGAAGCTGCTGGCCTGATTATTCGTAAGCGTTCAACCGAGGACGAGCGTAAGGTGCATATTACGCTGACTGAGGCAGGTTGGAAGCTACAGGAGCAGGCAGTATCTATTCCTGATGATCTGCGCAGCAAAACCTGCATGGATCTGAATAAGCTTGATGAGCTACTGCATGAATTCCGCCATTTGCTTCAGACTGTACACGAAGTAAATGTGAATAGCAGCGGTAAGTAATCCGTTTTGCTCTTCGATCGTATATAGCAAAATATCGAACCCCTGCGCAGGGTTAATTTAAGACGATCCCCATTGGCATTTAACGCCAATGGGGATTTATTTTTTTACTTTGTTAACGTATACATGGTATATTAGCTATAGGCCTACTGCCCTGTAGGTACACCGGGTCAGAACGAGAAACGGCAGAGTGAATTGTCCAATTAGAGGGACAACCGACTGCTGTTTAATTTTGGCTATGGCGTGGATTAAAATGGTAAAATTTTTAAGGAAAGCGTTTTAAAAACATGGTACAATAGCAAAGGTTGTTGATTTGCCGGGTAATTTTGCCGGAATGCATTCATGCCGATAGGAGGATTTACCAGATGAATATCCATGAATATCAGGGAAAACAAGTGCTTAAAGAGTATGGTGTGGCAGTACCCGAGGGAAAGGTTGCTTTTACAGTTGAAGAAGCTGTAGCAGCGGCTGAATCGCTCGGAAGCCCGGTATGTGTCGTTAAGGCACAGATTCATGCCGGCGGTCGCGGTAAAGCAGGCGGCGTCAAAGTAGCCAAGAGCATTGAAGAAGTGCGCACCTATGCACAGGAACTGCTCGGCAAGGTGCTCGTAACGCATCAGACCGGCCCTGAAGGCAAGGAAATCAAGCGTCTGCTCATCGAACAGGGCTGTGATATTCAAAAAGAATATTACATAGGCGTAGTTATCGACCGTGCCACTGGCCGTGTCGTTATGATGGCTTCTGAAGAAGGCGGTACAGAGATCGAGGAAGTGGCGGAGAAAACGCCGGAAAAAATCTTCCGTGAAGCGATCGATCCAGCCGTAGGCTTGCAGCCTTTCCAGGCGCGTAAGCTGGCGTATGCTATCAATATCCCAACCAAGCTGGTGAACAAAGCAGCTCAATTTATGATGTCTCTGTACACTGCATTTGTGGACAAGGACTGCTCGATTGCAGAGATCAACCCACTTGTTGTAACAGGCGATGGTCAGGTTATGGCACTTGATGCCAAGCTGAACTTTGACTCCAACGCATTGTTCCGCCATCCAGAAATTCTGGAGCTGCGTGACCTTGCAGAAGAAAACGAAAAAGAAATCGAAGCTTCCAAATTTGACCTTAGCTATATCGCACTCGATGGCAACATCGGCTGTATGGTTAACGGTGCAGGTCTGGCAATGGCAACGATGGATATTATCAAATACTACGGCGGCGAACCCGCGAACTTCCTCGATGTAGGGGGCGGTGCGACGACGGAGAAGGTTACCGAGGCGTTCAAAATCATCCTGTCCGATGAGAACGTAAAAGGAATCTTTATCAATATATTCGGCGGCATCATGCGCTGTGATGTTATCGCTAACGGTGTAGTGGAAGCGGCGAAGCAAGTAGGTCTGAGTCGTCCACTGGTCGTACGTTTGGAAGGTACGAACGTCGATCTCGGCAAACAAATTCTGGCTGAATCCGGCCTGAATATCGTTGCTGCTGACTCCATGGCTGACGGTGCACAGAAGATCGTTGCACTCGTTTAACATCCGAACCCAATTTAAGTGATAGGAGCTGTGACTGGACAATGAGTATTCTGGTAGATAAGCATACAAAAGTTATCACTCAGGGCATTACCGGTGCTACGGGACTGTTCCACACCAAGGGCGCGCTTGATTACGGCACCCAGATGGTAGGCGGCGTAACACCAGGCAAAGGCGGTACTACCGTTGATATCACACTGGAAAACGGCGAGAACGTAAGCCTGCCAGTATTCAATACAGTGATCGAAGCGAAGGAGAAAACAGGTGCAACAGCGAGCGTAATCTATGTTCCGCCTGCATTTGCAGCGGATTCCATCATGGAAGCCGTTGACGCAGAGCTCGATCTCGTTATCTGTATTACAGAAGGTATTCCAGTACTGGATATGGTTAAAGTATCCCGTTACATGGAAGGCAAAAAAACCGTCCTGATCGGGCCAAACTGCCCGGGTGTTATTACACCAGGCGAATGTAAAATCGGTATTATGCCGGGTTACATCCACAAGCCAGGTTATGTTGGTGTCGTATCCCGTAGTGGTACACTGACATACGAAGCGGTTCACCAGCTGTCCACTCGTGGCATTGGTCAATCGTCTGCGGTAGGTATCGGTGGCGACCCTGTGAAGGGCTCCGAGTTTATCGATATTCTGAAAATGTTCAATGAAGATCCAAACACTCGTGCTGTTATTATGATCGGTGAGATCGGTGGTACAGCTGAGGAAGAAGCAGCAGAATGGATTCAAGCGAACATGACCAAGCCGGTTGTTGGCTTCATCGGCGGCGCTACAGCGCCTCCAGGCAAACGTATGGGTCACGCAGGCGCAATCATTTCTGGTGGTAAAGGTACAGCAGCAGAGAAGATCGCTAAGCTGGAATCTTGCGGTATTAAAGTTGCTCCAACACCATCCGAAATGGGTTCTACACTTGTTGAAGTGCTGGAAGAGCGTGGTCTGCTGAGCGAGTGCACAACACACTAATATTGTCCTTGCGATCAAGCAAACAATAGATGTGCATAAATATACAGAAGGTCTGTCCCGAAACGGGATGGACTTTCTGTGCTGTCGTCATCTATAATAGATGGAACAGAATATACGGAGTTCATTATCACTCATGCAAGGTAAGCAACCTTTGATGCCCACGGGCAGATCAGGTTGCTTTTTTGCGTTTCACTATGAATCTTGCATGTACGTATAGCTTTCTGAGTAAGTAAACGCTTGCAATATAATACAACTTACGATTAAATGGAGTAGGTGAGCTCATCTAACTCCTATTTGGAGGAAATGGAATATGATGGATGAACGTCATGTGTTAATTGGCTTGCATGAAGCACCCGGTATTGGCTGGAAACGGATCTATGGTATACTACAACAGCATGTAGACCTGCGCGAACTGCCGACATGGAGTGCCGGACGCTGGCGTAGCTTGGGCATGCCCGAAAAAGTGGCACAAGCGCTTCCGCATGAATTAAGCGAAGCAGTGATCAGAGAGAAGCTAGCTCGATATAATAATCTAGACATCGAGATCATAACGATGATGGATGATACATACCCATTATTAATGAAGGAAATTGCTCAGCCCCCCTGGGTGTTGTATATGCGTGGTAATAGTACGCTACTCCAATCCTTTTGTATCGGCATGGTAGGCACACGCGTACCTACTGCCTACGGTCGGCGTGTAGCCGAGCTGTTAGTACAGGGATTAACTGCCAAAGGAATAACGGTGGTTAGCGGATTAGCACGCGGAATCGATAGCACCTGTCATGAGGCTACACTACAGGCACATGGCCAAACCATCGCCGTGCTTGGAACAGGTGTAGACGTAATCTATCCACCAGAAAATCGTTTATTATATGAACGAATTCGCGAAAATGGATTAATCGTATCCGAATATCCGCTTGGCACACGTCCTTCTCCCGGTACCTTTCCACAGCGCAACCGAATTATTGCTGGCTTATCGCATGGTTCGATTGTTGTGGAAGCTGATGAGCGTAGTGGTTCGCTCATTACAGCAGATTTTGCTATGGAAAGTAATCGCGATGTATTTGCAGTGCCAGGGCCGATCACCTCACCTAAAAGCAAAGGCACATTATCCTTGCTCAAGCAGGGTGCGATTATGGTAACCTGCGCGGATGATATTATAAATGAATATGATTCAAGATTAGAGGATTTGTGTGATAAAACTTACGTGAAGCAGGAAGATAATGGAATAGCTAATACCTCGAATATTCCGCCTTCTGGTGACCTCGCAAATATTTCTCATTTGACAGAACAGGAAAAGACGATATACCTTATATTGGAGCAGGGCGATGCAACCATCGACGAAATTCAGGCCAAATCGAATTTTGATTTTGGACTTTTGCATACTGTTCTGTTATCTTTAATCATAAAAAAACAGATCAGTCAGTGCTCTGGCGCTGTGTATACCTTAATATAATTCAAATTATAGATAGAATATCGGAAAGGGGGACAAACCTGTGGCAGATTCACTCGTTATTGTGGAATCACCGGCAAAAGCGAAAACGATCGGCAAGTATCTTGGCAGCAAATTTATTGTCAAAGCATCTATGGGCCATGTCCGCGATTTGCCAAAAAGCCAGATTGGGGTCGATGTTGAAAACGATTTTGATCCCAAATACATTACCATCCGTGGTAAAGGTTCTGTTCTAAAAGAATTAAAAGATGCACGAAAAAAAGTAAAAAAAGTCTATCTCGCGGCTGACCCGGATCGTGAGGGTGAAGCGATTGCCTGGCATTTAGCCCATGCGCTGGATGTGAATGAAGGCGAAGCATGCCGTGTTGTATTTAACGAAATTACCAAGCAAGCGGTTAAGGATGCATTCAAAACGCCGCGTCAAATTAATATGGATCTGGTCAACGCACAGCAAGCACGTCGTATACTTGACCGTCTTGTAGGTTACAAAATCAGCCCCCTATTATGGAAGAAAGTCAAAAAGGGCTTGTCCGCTGGTCGTGTGCAATCGGTAGCCGTTAAGATCATTATCGATCGTGAAAATGAAATTTCAGACTTCACACCGGAAGAGTACTGGAGCATTACTGCCAGACTGACGATTAACGATACCACCTTCGAAGCGAAGTTCCATCAGCTGAACGGTGAGAAAAAAGAGCTGCACAGTGAGCAGGATGTGAATGAAATTCTGGCAGCGATTGAGAATGCTACCTTTGAAGTGAATGAGATCAAGGAGCGCGAACGACTGCGTCATCCAGCAGCTCCATTTACCACATCGTCTCTGCAACAGGAAGCGGCGCGTAAGCTGAACTTCCGTGCAGCCAAAACGATGTCGGTCGCACAGCAATTATATGAAGGTATTGATCTCGGCAAAGAAGGAACAGTCGGTCTGATCACCTATATGCGTACTGACTCCACTCGAATCGCAGCTTCTGCACAGGAGGAGATTCGTGAGTATATTACAGGCAAATACGGTAACGAGTTTATTCCGGAAGAGCCCCGTCAATATACGAAAAAGAACGCGAACGCACAGGATGCGCACGAAGCGATTCGTCCTACCTCTGCTAGTCGTGATCCAGAATCGGTGAAGGAATATATGAGCCGTGACCAGTTCCGTCTGTACAAGCTAGTATGGGAACGTTTTGCAGCAAGTCAAATGGCTTCGGCTGTACTGGACACGATGTCTGTCGATATCGGTGCTGGGCCAACCACGTTCCGTGCAGTTGGTTCCAAAGTTCGTTTCCAGGGCTTTATGAAGGTGTATGTAGAAGGTAATGACGATGGTAAGGAAGAAGGCGAGAAGTTTCTGCCGCCAATGGCGAAGGGTGACAAACCAACACCTGAGCATATCGAGCCCAAGCAGCATTTTACACAGCCGCCGCCACGTTATACCGAGGCACGTCTTGTTAAAACGCTGGAGGAGCTAGGTATTGGTCGTCCAAGTACGTATGCGCCAACATTGGAAACGATCCAAAAGCGTGGCTATGTAGCGATCGAAGAGAAGAAGTTTATGCCTACTGAGCTGGGCGAGCTCGTTATTCAGCAAATGGAAGAGTTTTTCCCTGAAATTCTGAATGTAGAGTTCACTGCCAATATGGAGCAGGATCTTGACCATGTAGGAGAAGGTCAGGAAGATTGGGTACAGGTGCTAAATGATTTTTATGAATCGTTTGAGAAGCGCCTTGAAGTAGCCGAAGAAGAAATGAAGGAAATTGAGATCGAAGACGAAGTCTCGGATGAGATCTGTGATAAATGCGGACGCCATATGGTGTACAAGCTGGGACGCTTCGGTAAGTTCCTCGCATGCTCCGGTTTCCCGGATTGCCGCAACACGAAGCCAATCATTAAGGATATCGGTGTAAAATGCCCGACCTGTCATGAAGGTGATGTGGTGGAGCGTCGCAGTAAAAAGGGTCGTGTCTTCTACGGCTGCAATCGTTATCCAGAATGCGACTTTGTATCGTGGGATCGCCCATCGCCGAAGCCATGTCCGGTATGTAGCTCGATGATGGTCGAGAAACGAAATAAACAGGGCGTTAAATTGCAGTGTACAAGCTGTGATCATACCGAAATGGTTGAGGAAAATGAAAATGAAGAAGCGGTAGAGCTCGATTAAGCGAGTAAGCTGATTCCATTGCCTTCCAACTGAGCGGATCATCGTTCAACACTATTCGTAATAGCTCATTAGAATTTCCATATCATTTCACGTATAATATAAATACGACAAATGCAGCACAACGACTGACTTGTATTCAGAGCTTTATCTGGATACAAGTCGTGCTGTTTTTCACTCATTATTAAGGGTAAGATATTCAGGGGGTTTTTCATCGTGTCAGAGATTCAAAAGGTAACCGTTATTGGAGCAGGCCTTGCAGGCAGCGAAGCCGCATGGCAGATTGCCAGTCAGGGAGTACCTGTACAGCTATATGAAATGCGTCCGGTCGTCAAAACACCGGCACACCATACGAACCAATTTGCCGAGCTGGTATGCAGTAATTCACTGCGTTCCAACACACTCGCTAATGCCGTAGGCGTTATGAAGGAAGAAATGCGGATGCTGAACTCACTCGTTCTAGGTGCAGCCGATCATCACGCAGTACCCGCAGGTGGCGCACTTGCCGTTGACCGTGATGGCTTCTCTGGTGAGATCACATCGACATTGCATAACCATCCGCTCGTTACCGTATTAAATGAAGAAGTACAGGAGCTGCCAAAGGACGGTATCGTAGTTATTGCTACAGGGCCACTAACCTCTCCAGCACTCTCCAAGCAAATTCA
This sequence comes from Paenibacillus hunanensis, assembly GCF_014645615.1. Taxonomy (GTDB): domain Bacteria; phylum Bacillota; class Bacilli; order Paenibacillales; family Paenibacillaceae; genus Saccharibacillus; species Saccharibacillus hunanensis. The sequence goes on from NZ_BMMB01000007.1 coordinate 232,658, forward strand.
AGAGCTGCTCGGTGAAGAGTATTTCTATTTCTACGATGCCGCAGCACCGATCATCGAAAAAGATTCAATCGATATGAGCAAGGTATATCTCGCTTCCCGTTATGATAAAGGCGAAGCAGCTTATCTGAATTGCCCAATGAACGAAGAAGAGTTCAATGCCTTTTATGATGCACTGGTTGGTGCAGAGACGGCTCAATTGAAGGAATTTGAAAAGGAAATCTATTTCGAGGGCTGTATGCCGATCGAGATTATGATGAAGCGCGGTAAGCAGACAGCTTTGTTTGGTCCAATGAAGCCAGTTGGTCTGGTGAATCCACATACAGGAGAGCTACCATTTGCGGTTGTGCAGCTGCGTCAGGATAATGCAGCAGGCACATTGTACAATATGGTTGGCTTCCAGACGCACCTAAAATGGGGCGAACAGCGTCGTGTCTTCTCGATGATTCCAGGTCTGGAAAATGCCGAGTTTGTACGCTTTGGTGTCATGCACCGCAATACATTTATTAATTCACCACGATTGCTGGAGCCTACGTATCAGTTGAAGACCAACCCGAATGTATTTTTCGCAGGTCAAATGACAGGCGTTGAGGGTTATGTAGAATCCGCAGCTTCCGGCTTGATTGCAGGCTTGAATGCAGCACGTCTTGCTAAAGGTGAAGAATTGCTCGTGCTGCCACAGGCAAGTACGCTGGGCAGTATGGCGCATTACATTACACAGGCTGATCCAGAGCACTTCCAGCCGATGAATGCGAACTTTGGTCTGTTGCCAAAGCCAGAGAAGAAAATTCGTAATAAAAAGGAAAAGAATGAGATGCTGGCACAGCAGGCGCTGGATAGCATTCGTGCCTTTTTTGACCTTCCAGCAGCAGAACCAGTAGCTTCGGCTCCATCTGCTGAATAAAAATAAAGCTTAACCTTTGCTTAACCGGGTATTAACACCTTGTTGGATCATGTGATTCGTTTACACGGATTTAATAATGGAACCAATTGCCCTGTCATCCGTAATGCTCAGAGACGACGAACAGGAGGGAATTTAGATGGAGCTTTCATTTCATGCAACAACAATCTGTGCCGTACGCCATAATGGCAAAGCAGCAATTGCTGGTGACGGTCAGGTAACGTTCGGGCAAAATGTCATCATGAAGCAACACGCCAAAAAAATCCGTCGTCTGTATCGCGGTCAGGTACTGGCTGGATTTGCCGGCTCGGTAGCTGATGCGATTACGCTGTTCGAGAAATTTGAAGCGAAGCTGGAAGAGCATCATGGCAATTTGCAGCGTGCTGCTGTCGAGCTTGCCAAGGAATGGCGTTCTGATCGTATCCTGCGTAAGCTTGAAGCCTTGCTGATTGTTATGGATAAAACCGGCATGCTGCTCATCTCCGGTGGCGGCGAGATTATTGAGCCTGATGACGATGTGATCGCGATCGGCTCCGGTGGTAATTTTGCTCTATCTGCTGCGCGTGCGCTCAAGCGTCACGGTAAGGATTTGGAGGCACGTGATATCGTGCAGTCCTCCCTACAGATTGCCGCAGAGATTTGTGTGTATACAAACGATAACATTATCGTAGAAGAATTGTGAGCCTGGCCGGTGCGGTCCGTACTCCACTTGCAGGGGGGGGATCACACCGGTTTTTGTTTCTGAATTTAGGATGGAGGGACAGAAGATGAATAAAGATGCCCACGCATTAACACCAAGACAGATTGTAGCAGAATTGGACAAATATATTGTTGGTCAAAAGCAAGCTAAAAAATCAGTAGCCGTGGCACTTCGTAATCGTTACCGTCGAAGTCTGCTTCAAGAGGATATTCAGGACGAGATCATCCCTAAAAATATTTTGATGATCGGGCCTACCGGCGTCGGTAAAACCGAGATTGCTCGTCGTCTGGCTAAGCTGGTTCATGCTCCCTTTGTAAAAGTAGAGGCAACCAAGTTTACCGAAGTCGGCTATGTTGGTCGTGATGTAGAATCCATGGTACGCGATCTGGTCGAGACGGCGATTCGTGTCGTCAAAGCAGAACGTACCGAACAGGTGAAGGATAAAGCGGAAGAAGCAGCCAATGAGCAGATTGTAAAAATTCTCGTTCCTTCTGGCTTCAAGTCGAAAAATCAGCGCAATCCATTCGAAATGCTATTTGGTGGCGCGAGTAATAACAATTCTTCCAATGAAGAGCCTGCTTCCGAGCATCATGAGGAGCAATCGATTCATGAGAAGCGTAGACAGGTTCGATTTGAGCTTCTGTCTGGTAAACTTGAGGAAGAGATTATCGAGGTTGAGGTTGAGGACACAACCCCTAACATGATGGATATGTTCATGGGACAGGGGAACGACCAGATGGGTATGAATATGCAGGAGATGCTGGGCAACTTCCTACCGAAGCGAATGAAAAAGCGTAAGCTTCCGATTAAGGAGGCACGTAAAGTGCTGACACAGCAGGAAGCGAACAAAATGCTTGATATGGATGATGTGAATCAGGAATCGCTGCGTCGTGCCGAGCAGAGCGGAATTATCTTTATTGATGAGATCGATAAGGTGGCAGGCTCTGGTCGCAACACTTCGGGTCCAGATGTGTCACGCGAGGGTGTACAGCGTGATATTTTACCAATCGTTGAAGGCTCTACCGTGATGACCAAGTATGGCCCGGTAAAAACGGATTATATTTTGTTTATTGCTGCGGGTGCATTCCATACGGCTAAGCCATCTGATCTGATTCCCGAGCTACAGGGTCGTTTCCCTATTCGGGTAGAGCTGGAAAGCTTGACGATGGAGGACTTTATTAGCATTCTGAAAGAGCCACAAAATGCCCTGACACATCAATATGCGTATTTACTGCGTGCAGAGGATATTGAGCTGGAGTTCTCGGATGAGGCGATCCGAGAGATTGCTAGCATTGCGGCGACCGTGAATCAGAATACAGAGAATATCGGCGCACGCCGTCTGCATACGATCATGGAGAAGCTGCTGGAGGATATCTCCTTTGAAGCGCCTGAGTTGACACTGGATACATTTGTGATCACGCCTCAGTATGTTCAGGAGAAGCTGAAGGATATTGCCCAGGATCGCGATCTTAGTCAGTATATTTTGTAAAAGGCGACAATTCCTTGTTTGTGGAAGAGTAGGAATACATTTAAAAATAGTAGGTATGATTTTAGGAAAAAGGTGGGGTGCCTGATTCGTCAGTTCCCCGCCTTTTTCCTATATTTTCGCAAGTGTGAAAAATGTATTATAAATATAAGAAATTGATCTATAATAAGAGATACAGGAATCCGATATAAATTTGAATCTGCTCTTTTCGGAATAACATAAATTGATATAGATTTTTTAATAAAGTTAGGTTATGATAATGTCGTTTGCGTAAATGCGCAAGTCAATCCGTAACACACATCTCCATCTTCATCCTGTTTGAAAAAGTCGATAATTTGGAATAAATTAGTAAATTTTGTGACAAATTTATTTCAACTTAATAGATAGTAAGTAATCCGAACTAGGTTTTTGGACGTAAAACAATATGTTTACATTAAAAAAAATACGGTTTTACAATAATCTGCATCAAAACGACTACTTAAACTGCTTACTTATTTCCATTTTTTCCATCCTCCAAAATACTCATAACTGTAAAATAAAAGCATTTTACCTAATTAATTGATAACAATATTTGCTTTTAATGTCATATTATTTATTATAATTGGAAAATTTTATATGAAAGAAGACAAAAAATGATTTTTTTTGTCAAAAGATAGTCCTTTATTCTCATTGTCTTACGACCAATTCTCTAGGAAACTTATGGTATCACTTTTTTAGGAAAAACGACGCATGGCGAGCTAAAACAACATATTTCCGCAATGTTTGTCGAATGATCGAATGAAATGAAAAAAGTGGAAGTTACATTCCATGTTTTAATATATGAATTTGAAAGGAGTGGCGTAAGTGAATTTGCTTAATGATGCGAGTTTTCGCCGATTGGAAGGCGCGATGAGCGCAGCCAATCTGAGACAACAGGTCATTACAAACAATATCGCCAATGCAGACACCCCCTACTTCAAACGTTCTCAGGTCTCATTCGAAAACGTGCTTCAATCTCAAATGGATGATAGCAGCAGCTCATTCCATGGAATTACTACGAACCCGCGCCATTTCCAAATTGGCAATGCACCTGGTAGCGTGCCACAGCCAACAGTCACCCAGGATACAGGAACAGTAATGAACAACAACCTCAACAACGTCGACATCGATGTAGAAATGTCCGATCTGGCTGAGAACCAGCTGCGCTACAATGCTTATGTCGAGCAGATTAATCATCAGATCAAAATGATGCGTACCGCGATTCAAGGAGGAGGAGCTTAATCCATGAGAATCAGTAATAGCTTTGATATCAGTTCTTCTGCCCTGACTGCACAACGTCTGCGTATGGACGTTGTTTCCTCCAACATCGCTAATGCGGAAACGACAAGAGCGAGCGTTCAAAATGGTGAGGCTGTTCCATATCGTCGTAAAGAGGTTATTCTTTCTACTAACAAGCCTTCATTTGCAGACTCACTCGACAATGCAATGAATGGATCTAACAATTCAGGCCTGAACGGCGTCAAGGCTGTCGGCATCCAGGAAGATCAGGAGCCATTCAAAATGGTATACAATCCAACTCATCCAGATGCAGACAAAAACGGCTATGTAAAAATGCCAAACGTCGATACTCTAAAAGAAATGGTGGACATGATATCAGCTTCGCGTTCATATGAAGCTAACGTAACTGCACTGAATGCCACAAAAGCAATGCTAATGAAAGCAATGCAGATTGGTAAATAATGAATAAATAATTGGTAGGAGGGGTAATTAATGATTGAAAATACAATGTTTAACAACGCTGTATCTTCGCCGTTTCAAATGAATACTGCAATGTCTCCAAGTAAGGCGACTCCCGGAGAAGCAATGGATCAATTCGGTTCTTACTTGGCAGACGCCTTGGAGCAGGTTAATTCGCAGGAACAGAGCGTACACAAGCTAAATGACCAATTCCTGATCGGGAAAGCAGATGTAGACCAGGTTATGGTCGCAGGCGAAAAATCGATGCTGAGTCTGCAATTGACTGCCCAAATTCGAAATAAAGCAATTGAAGCTTATCAGGAAATTATGAGAACACAAATGTAAGTGGACTGAGATGATGTTTCATAGCAAAGTTTCGAGTGGGGTGGCATTGTGAATGAAAGAATCCTCCAGTACAGAGATAAACTCGTGCAATACTGGAAAAACTTTAACAGGAATCAAAAAATTCTACTATTTTCAACACTAGCGTTTATTATTCTTGCAATCGTAGTGTTGACCATTCAGTTTACCAAGACTGAATATGAGGTTGCATTCCAAAACCTGGATGCGACTGATTCTGCGGCGGTCATGCAATACTTGGATGGACAAGGTATCACTTACCAGTTAAGCCAGGATGGAACAACGATCTCTGTTCCAACTGAAAGTGCAGCAAAAGCAAAAGTTGCTGTAGGCTCTCAGGGGCTGATCCAAAATGGATCAATTGGTTTCAGCGAATTCAATACCAGTTCATCTGCAATCGGGATGACAGATAATGAATTCAATGTGAAGTACAGAAATGCATTGAACGGTGAAGTTTCGCAGCTGCTTCGTAATATGAATGGCGTGCAAAACGCAAAGGTACTCATTAACCTGCCACAGGAAAGCCTGTTTGCAACAGATGAGAATCAAGATACAGCAAGCGCTTCTGTCGTAATCCAGTTTAAACCAGGCTTCCGTGCTTCACAGGAAGCGATTGATGGATACTTCAATCTTATTCATACCGCGGTGCCTCGTCTTCCTATTGATAACATCACGATTACGGACGGAACAGATGGAAGCGAGCTAGTGGCTACAGTGAAAGGCGGCGGTTCAGGTAATCTGATCGGCGCCGTGCAAGACAATATGGCATTACAGAAAAAGTACGAATCCGATGTTGAAAACAATGTAAGACAATTTCTGTCTCGCTTGCTAGGTCCTGATAAAGTTAATGTGCTTGTAACCTCTACATTGAATTTTGATCAACGTACAACGAAGGAAGATCGCGTTGAACCGGTTGATACAGAGAACATGCAAGGCATTGCTATCAGTGCCCAGAAAATTCAAGAATCGTACACAGGTACATCAAGTCCTGATAGTGGTACAGCAGGAACAGGTTCTACTGACACACCGACTTATCCTGGAGGCTCCTCCAGTGGCAATACATCATCTGAGAAATCACAGAGCACAATCAACTATGAAGTTAATCGGATTCATAATGAGATCGCAGCCAGTCCTTATCATGTACAGGATTTGAGCATTAACGTATTGATCGATCCGAATCCAGCTCTGTCTACTGCACAGCAAACGACACTGAATAATCAGATTCAAACGATGCTTCAAAACCTTGTTAGAACATCTCTTGCAGAAAATGGTATTGATTATACGGCTGCAAATGCACTGCAAAATAAAGTTTCCGTTGTATCCCAGCCATTTGTAACCGACGATGGTAGCAACACTGGCTTCCTTGCTTCTAACTGGCAGTGGATTGCTGGCGTAGCCGCTGCACTCGTTATCGGTATCATTGCACTTGTTATGTACCGTCGTCGCAAGCAACAAGCCGAAGAAATGGAAGAAGATATTATGCTTCCGCCAGTTACAGAATTGCCTTCAATTAGTTTGGAAAACTTGACCAATGACAGTCAGGTACGTAAACAGCTTGAATCGCTGGCGAAAAAGAAACCAGACGAATTCGTCAATCTGCTGCGTACATGGCTTGCTGATGAATAAGAGGTGAATACGTTTGGCAAAGGGAGCTGTACTGAACGGACGTCAAAAAGCGGCCATCCTGTTAATCTCACTCGGCCCTGAAGTATCTGCACAGATTTTCAAGCATTTGCGCGATGAAGAAATCGAGCAGCTTACTTTGGAAATCGCCAACGTGCGTAAGGTAGATAGCTCTGAGAAAGACTCCGTCGTTTCCGAGTTTCATCAGATTTGTCTGGCGCAGGAATATATTTCGCAAGGCGGTATTAACTACGCTAAAGAAATTTTGGAAAAGGCGCTGGGCGAATCGAAAGCAATGGAAGTGATTAATCGTCTGACAGCAACATTGCAGGTTAGACCATTTGACTTCGCACGCAAGGCTGATCCAAGTCAAATTTTAAACTTTATCCAAAATGAAAACCCGCAAACAATCGCGCTTGTTCTGTCTTACTTACAGTTTGAACAGGCAGCGGTCATTCTATCCTCTCTGCCACAGGAAAAGCAGGCAGAGGTAGCACGTCGAGTTGCTGTAATGGATAGCACCTCACCAGAGATTATTGCTCAGGTAGAGCGTGTACTGGAACAGAAGCTTTCTTCAACCGTAACGCAGGATTACACAAATGCTGGCGGTATCGAATCGATCGTTCAAATTTTGAACGGTGTCGATCGCGGAACCGAGCGTACAATTCTGGATTCCCTGGAAATTCAGGATCCGGAGCTGGCAGAGGAAATCAAAAAGCGGATGTTCGTATTCGAGGATATCGTCAATATCGACAATCGTTCGATTCAGCGTATTATCCGCGATGTGGAAAACGCCGATTTGCAGCTTGCACTCAAAGTGGCAAGCGAAGACGTACGCGAAGCTGTATTTACGAATATGTCCAAGCGTATGGCGGATACATTCAAAGAAGAAATGGAATTTATGGGACCTGTACGGCTTAAAGATGTCGAAGAGGCTCAAAGCCGTATCGTAGGCATCATCCGCAGACTCGAAGAATCCGGAGAGATCATCATAGCACGTGGCGGAGGAGATGATATCATTGTCTAATTTGATAAAATCATCCCAGTACATTCCGGTCGAAATTTTAAAAAAGCTGGATCTTGGCAAGGAATATTTCAAAGCGACCGATCTGGGAGCAACGTCCGAGCACATCCCGCATATCGTATATGATCAACCAAGAGTTGATGAGCAAACGGTTTTATTGAAGGAACAGATGCTTGCTGATGCGAAGGATTTCGCTGAGCGACAAGTACGCGAGGCAGCCGAGGAGGCTGAACGGATTCTGCAAAATGCGCAGGAAATGATCAGCACCTGGTGGCAGGAACGCCGTGAGCAGGACGAGCATCTGGTGGAAGCCGTTAAGGCAGAAGCGTTTCAAGAAGGCTTTGAAGAAGGAAGAATGCGTGCTGAGCAAGAGATGCAAGAGCGTATTCAGGAAATGATGGAAGAAGCACAAACGGTTCTGACACAGGCATATGAAGCGAAGGAGCAGATTATACAGGAGGCAGAGCCGTTTTTGGTAGATTTAAGCTGTGGAATCGCTGAAAAGGTCATTGATAAGGAGCTTGGTGAGCAGCCAGAGCTAGTAATGACACTGATCAAGAAAACGCTTCTGCGTAAACGTGAGCAAGGCGTGATCACACTATGTGTTAGCCCTTCACAATTCGATTTTGTACATGCAGCGCGTGAAGAGCTGGTACTGTCGATTGACTCGCAGGCAGAGTTGCAAATTTTGCCTGACGCTACTGTACGCGATCGCGGCTGCGTAATCCGCTCTGCCTTTGGTAGTGTGGATGCACGAGTCGATACACAACTGGCTGAATTGAAAAAAGAGCTGCTACGTGTAGCACTTCACGATGAAGAGCGGGGGAATGGCAATGCAGGAGCTTAATGCAGGCCGTTATCTGGATTATCTGAAGCAGCTGGACCCGGTACGAATCAACGGTAAAGTTACACAGGTTATCGGCTTGATGGTGGAGTCCGAAGGACCGGATGCGAGTATCGGAGACGTTTGCTACATTTATCCGACCAAAGGATTCGATCCACTACGAGCTGAGGTTGTTGGCTTCCGTGATAATAAAGTACTGCTGATGCCGCTCGGTGAGCTGCAATCGATTGGACCTGGCTGTGATGTTGTTGGAACAGGTAAACCACTCACCGTACAGGTAGGGTCGGAATTGCTTGGAAAGGTACTGGATGGTTTAGGACAGCCGCTGGATGGCTCCTTGCTACCTGCGCGGATGACGCATTATTCCACCTTTAACTCACCACCAAATCCAATGACCAGACCGCGTGTGCAGGATCCAATGAGTGTGGGTGTACGAGCTATCGATGGATTGCTAACGATTGGTAAAGGGCAACGTGTCGGTATTTTCGCCGGTTCCGGTGTTGGTAAAAGTACGTTGATGGGCATGATTGCCCGTAACACCGAAGCCGATGTCAACGTGATCGCCCTGATTGGGGAACGGGGACGCGAAGTACGGGACTTTATCGAACGTGATCTCGGTCCTGAAGGATTACAGCGTTCCGTCGTTATCGTAGCTACATCTGATCAACCCGCCTTGATTCGCATCAAGGGAGCATTGATTGCAACGACGATTGCTGAATATTTTCGCGATCGTGGCATGAATGTGATGTTCATGATGGACTCGGTTACCCGCTATGCGATGGCACAGCGTGAGGTCGGACTTGCGATTGGCGAGCCGCCAGCGATGAGAGGGTATACACCTTCCGTATTTGCTGGATTACCTAAGCTGCTTGAACGGGCAGGTACTGGACCAGCAGGATCAATTACAGCTTTTTATACCGTACTCGTTGACGGTGATGATATGAATGAACCGATTGCGGATGCGGTACGGGGGATATTAGACGGTCACATCGTACTCAATCGTTCCATTGCAAACAAAGGACAATTTCCAGCCATCGATGTACTGGCAAGCATTAGCCGGGTGATGAAGGACATTGTCACAGAAGACCAGAACGATGCAGCCAACAATATGAAGCGTCTGATGTCCGTGTACAAGGAGTCAGAGGATTTGATTAATATCGGTGCTTACCAGCAAGGGTCAAGCCCAGACATTGACGAAGCCATCTCGCGAATCAGAGATGTGTGGAACTTTACAAGACAGAAAGTAGATGAAAAGACAACGCTACATGATGCGCAAGAGCAGATGATTTTCGAATTTGCGAGGAGCTGATGAATAATGAATTTCCAGTATAACTTCCAAAAAGTTGTCGATATTAAATCAAGCGCAAAAAACCAGGCAGAGTGGCTGCTGTCCTCCGCACTGGGTGAGCTGCAAGCTGAAGAACAATCCCTCGATCAGTTACTGGAAGATCAGAACCGAACGCTGGAAGCGATCAATCAGGCTACCGAACAATCTGCACCTGCTATGGAATTGCAAAATCTTCAGCGTTACGTTGTTTATCTGGATCAAGCAATTGCTAGAAAGATCGCTGATGTACGTAAAGCTCAATTAAATGTAGATCATAAAAAGCTTCATTTAACTGAGAAAATGGTCGATGAAAAGGTATGGCTTCAAGCGAAGGATAAAGCAAAAGCCAAATTCATGCATGAGTACATGCTTCGCGAGCAAAACGCGCTGGATGAGATGGCAACCGTTCGATTTGCGATGCAGTCGAGATAAATTCCCGGACTGTGATGGAGTGCCTAATTATACAGTAGGAAGTATTTCCTGATTAGGAACGATCACAGTCAAGCATGCGGGCTCAAGGAGGTTCACCGTGGCGAAGAAAACCATGGAGTTGGAAGTGGAAAAGGAAGGCGGAGGTCTTGGAAGATTTCTCGTGATTGCCACTCCCATTCTTTTCACATTAGTATTGGTCGGTGCGATTATCATGCTATTTAATGTTAATTTGCGTAATACGATGTTCAGTACACTTGATAAAATTCCTGTAGTGAAAAATTTCGTACCATCTGCCGATAATAGTAGTAGTTCGAATCCAGCAACGAATCAAGCGCAAAGTACAGCCGCTACCGTTGACCAGCTCAAGCAGCAATTGAGCGATGCACAACAGAAAAATTCAGATCAAGCTACGCAGATCAAAACATTGCAGGATCAACTGAATACACAATCCGGTGCCAGTGGTACAAACGGTACTAGCACAACAGGAAGTAACACAACGGGTACAACGGCAAGTGGCGCTGGTACAACAGGAAGTGGAACAACTGGAACAACCAGCGGAACGAGTACAACAGGTACCCCTACAGTTCAGACGGAACAGGACAAACAACTGAAATTGTTGGCGAATGTATACTCAGACATGAGCTCCTCGAAAGCAGCATCGATCATGCAAAACATGACAACAGATGAACAGGTGCTCATATTCAGTAAAATGAATGCTGAAAGTCAAGCAGGCATTTTGCAGAAAATGGACCCGAAGGTAGCTGCCGAAACTTCATTAGCGCTTAAAAATGCTACCGCAGCAAGCCTTGCAGCATTACAGACGAAAACAGCAGGCGCTCAAAATACAGCACCTACAACGAGCACCAAGCTGGATTCGCAAGCGATGGCACAAACCTTTACCACGATGCCAGCGTCTAGTGCAGCAAGCCTTTTACTTCAAACATCTAAAACAAGCCAGACCAAAGCGCTTCAAATATTGAATAACCTCGATGATTCAACTAGAGCAGGCATTCTGTCAGCAATGTCTACACAGGATCCCGCAGCAACAGCCCAGATTGTGACTCGTTTAATGGGCAATTAATTCAATGGGGTGATCGGAATTATTTCCTACTCTTACCAGAATCGCAATACTCAGGAACTCCTTCTCATACAATTTTTGCTTCAAGGAGGTGATAATAAATGAGTATGATACTTCAAACTAATTCGAGCTCGACTCCAGTGGCAAAATTGATGGGTGGGACGGGTACCGCAAGTACCGGAAGCACAGGCACAGGTTTTACGCAGACGCTAACGTATGCAATGAATGGTACAGGCGCTTCAGCAGGTGCAGCTGGAACAGAAGGACAAGCAATGGCAGGACTTATGGGTAGTGCCGCATCCTTACTGGAAATGCTGCAAGCATTAATGTCGGGTGACAAGGAGGTTAGTGGCGAAAGCCAGCGTGATGAGAAAGTTCAAAAAGTGGACAAGCTACTCGATGATCTGCTGAAAAAGCTACAGGACATGGATGCTTCCATTATGAATGATCCAACACTCGTACAAGCATTGCAATCCTGGCTCGTTCAAGTACAGCAAGTGCTAGGTGGTAGTCATAATCCTACGGATACGCAGGGACGCTCCACAGATGGTTCTCAGCCGGCTTTAACCGCATCCTTACCTGCACTGGCACAGCATGCAGACACCCTTCGTTTTGCTGTCGCAGATGCAGTATCACAGGTTGTAGAGAAGCTACAAGCGATCCAGACAGGGAATGGGCAGCCTGATCCTAAGCTAGAACAGCTAATGAACAATCTGCAAAACATTTTACAAAAAGCAGGTGGAGAAGGGGCATCGACCTCCTCTGGTAATGATCAAGGTAATCAGCAAGGCAATAGTCCTGCACAGATCATTGTACAGAGTGATGCGAAGTCAGCAGAGGCCGCAGCAACTCCTGCTACTGCTACACAGGAAGCGTCAGTGAGTACAGCAGATAATCAGCCGCCAACCGGCGTAGTTACAGCTGGACAGCTGGCAATGCGAGCGCAGGCTACTTCATTAACACCAGCGCAACCGCAAGCTCCAGTCGCAACAATTCCGATGCAAAACTTCTCAGGCGAGATGAGTAAGTTCATCGTTAGCAAATTCGATATCCACCAGCTGGGCGGCTTGTCCGAAGCACGAATCATTCTGAATCCAGAACACCTGGGTCAGGTTGATGTAAAAATCTCCATTCAGGATGGACAGCTTCTGGCACAATTTATTACAGAAAAGCACGGTGCGAAAGATGCACTGGAGCAGCAAATGGCTCAGCTTCGTACCGCACTACAGGCTCAAGGTCTTCAAGTCGATAAGCTTGAGGTCGCTCAAAGCTCTGGCGCATTCTCCGATATGTATCACGGTGGGCAAGGGTTTGAATCCAATGCAGGACAACAGCAATCGGGTCGTCGTTCCAAATCAAAGGATGAGCAATCCGATGATGCAATGTTAACGGCTGAGATTGGTGGGGAACTGAAGGAATGGCGTGATGAGCAGCGTACAACAGGAGTTACAGGCGCCGCAAATATGCTGAATTATGGTAGTACGTATGTAGCTAAGGCTTAATTCGGATGGAGGTGAAATCAATTGCCAGACTTAATTTCAACATCTAATACGTGGCCCAACTATTCTACAAGTAATGTGCAGGCTGCAGCGGCTACAAAGAAAAAGGATCTTGGTAAAGACCAGTTCCTGTCGATCCTCGTCGCACAGCTGAAAAATCAGGACCCTACGTCTCCGATGGATAATGCACAGTTCGTAGCTCAGATGGCTCAGTTCTCCTCGGTAGAGCAGTTGATTAGTATTAACGAAAAAATGGATAAAATGCAGGGCTCGATGGACACATCGCTCGGTGGTGCATCTGAATTGATCGGCAAGAAAATCACATGGCTGAACGAAAAGACCGATGCAAAAACGGGAGCTACTACATCAACGTATGAATCCGGTACAGCTGAATCGATCATTTTGAAAGATAAAGTGCTGTACGCGCAAGTCGGCGAGGATGCAATCCCACTTTCTCTAGTGACGAAGGTAGAACCAGCTACAGCAAGTGCCGCAGCTACATCTACCAGTGAAACATCGGCCACAAGTACAACTCCAGCTACAACAACGCCGACAACAAGTACAACGACTACACCGGCTGAATCAACAGCAACACCAACGACAGGCAGTACTACAACACCAGCGGCTACCGAAACAAAGGCTTCAGATGCTACAGCTACACCAACAACAGAAGCAAGCACATCCAATGATGCAGCAAGCTCAAGTACAGCCGCTCCTGCTGCAACAGCTACAGGCAGCAAAACACCAGCTGAAACGAACACCAGCTCAGACAGCTCCACAGCTACAAATGATTCCAGTACAGCTTCGGCTGCCGGGGAGAATGCATCATGAATGGCCCGATTCAAGTAGGCCAGCTTTATCCTTCCAAGCTGAATTCAAGCTTGCTCGGACGGCCTAATAACCAGGCTACAGCCGGACAGGGCAATGAATTTAAAGCCATTCTTGATCAAAATTTACTGAAGTTTAGCAATCATGCTTCCAAGCGTCTGGAGCAAAGAGGAATCCAATTTAGTACCGAGCAAATGACTAGTCTGAATCAAGCGATTGATAAGGCAGCCGCCAAAGGTTCTAAAGATTCATTGATCCTGATGCAAAACAATGTCGCTTTGATCGTTAACGTACCCAACAGGACCGTCGTGACCGCCATGGATGGCAACTCGATGAAGGACAATGTATTTACGCAAATAGACAGTGCCGTCATTCTTTGATTACTGGCCGGACCTGAAACGGGAAGCCAGCGAACTGCCGACCGACTGAAGCAGTTCAATCTATAATTATGCATCCATTAGGAGGAAATTATTCATGTTGAGATCCATGTATTCCGGTGTTGCGGGTATGAAAGGCTTTCAAACCAAGTTGGACGTTATCGGTAACAACATTGCGAACGTTAATACAGTAGGTTTTAAGAAATCTCGCGTTATGTTCCAGGATATTTTGAGCCAGACCACTAAAGGGGTTACAGCTCCAGTAGCAGATACAAGCGGGGGTGTGAACGCACAGCAGGTAGGTCTGGGTAGCCGTGTTTCTTCTATTGATACACTGCATCTGGCAGGTAGCGCGCAAACGACGAACAATCCGACTGACCTTCGTATCGATGGTGATGGATTCTTCGCAGTAAAGCTGTCTGCTGACCAGCAGGTTCCTTATCTGACTCGTGCAGGTGACTTCCACGTCGACTCCGCACGTCAGCTCGTAACTTCGGATGGCGGTCTTGTAGTAGATACAGGTGGTACACCAATTACGATTCCGGATACTGCGGTTTCATTTAGTATCCAGGCCAATGGTACAATTTTGCTGACTAACGCTGATGGAACAACTGAAAATGGTGCTCAGCTCGGTATTGCCAAGGTTGTTAACCCTGAAGGTTTGGAAAAAATCGGTGGTAGCTTATACCGTGTAACACCGAATGCTGTAACAGATGGCGATCTCGGTGATCTGGTAGCAGCTGGTGATGCAACAGCTGGAACAGGCTCTATCGTTGCTGGACAGCTGGAAATGTCGAACGTCGACCTCACTGACGAGTTTACTGAAATGATCGTTGCTCAGCGTGGCTTCCAGGCGAACTCCCGTATCATCACAACTTCGGATGATATCCTGCAAGAATTGATCAACCTGAAACGTTAAGATGAACGAGGCCATAGAGGGAGAGTTATTCCTACTCCCTCTGTTTGGCAGTCATGCTATCGTTTTTTGTTCACTATGTGCTATCTCTACACAAAATGCACATATTATAAAAGGTATAGACAGATATTCAAGGAGGGGTATTGATGATCCCGGTCACGCGGCTAAATGGTTCTCCCATGTGGCTTAACGCCCTGCTGATAGAAATGGTGGAAGAAACGCCAGATACGTATATTACCCTAACGACAGGCAAACGCTTGATTGTGCTTGAAAAAGCCGAGCAAGTGACCAACCTGATTCGTGAGTATAATAAAAGCATAGGCACTCTTACTGGAACGATTAAGGTGCAACATATGGAGGAATTGGAATGAAAAAGTTATTGCCCTGGATTATCAGCGGGGTGCTCGCAGTGGGACTCATCGGCGTTGTTGCCTATTTTCTGATTTTTGGAAATTTGCTCGGGAACAAACAACCGATGACAGCAGCCCAAGCCGCGGCGGCCGAAAAAGAAAAGATTGCACAAATGAGTGCTTCTGAAATTGCGGCAGTATCATCTGACATCACAGACCTTACAACGAATATGGCTGATCCGTCCTATGTCGTCAAAATGAGCTTTTCCTTCCAACTGGCAGACAAGGATGCAAAAGCAAACTTTGATCTGATCAAGGATTTGAAAGTGACGCCGATCATTATTCGAACACTTGCGGATACTAAGCCTGAAGACATTCAAAGTGCAGAAGGTATCGAGCAGCTGGATGCGAAGCTCATGAAGCTGATCAACAGCTCATTGCCAGAAGAAAGTGGTAAAGTAGTTGATGTTCAAGTATCGAACAAGATTGTGAGCCCTCTCTAATCCAAAGCTAATCAAGCAGAAACCTAATCCTTTTATATCGCAAGGGGGTGAGATTATGGTAGATGTATTATCCCAGGGAGAGATTGATGCCCTTTTAGCAGCATTATCCTCCGGCGAAATGGATGCAGAGGAGCTCAAAAAAGAGGAGAGCGAGAAAAAGGTCAGAGTCTATGACTTTAAACGGGCAGTTCGCTTTTCTAAAGATCATATCCGAAGCTTGACGCGGATTCATGAAAACTTTGCCCGTTACCTGACCACCTATTTCTCGGCTCAGCTACGTACGTTTGTACAGATTAGTGTCGTACAGGTTGAGCAATTGCCTTATGATGAGTTTATCCGCTCCATTCCGAAAATGACGATCTTGAACATTTTTGAGGCAGAGCCGCTTGAAGGGAGAATGGTGCTGGAGGTTCATCCCAACATCGCCTTCGCTATGCTGGATCGCATGCTGGGAGGAACAGGAATAGCACCAACCAAAATCAACGCGCTGACAGAGATTGAAACGACGATCATTGAACGTGTATTCAGCCGAACTTTTGAAAGTTTGCAGGAAGCCTGGAAAACGGTCATTGACCTTTCGCCGCGTATGGAAGCGCTGGAGACGAACCCACAATTTATGTCGCTTGTATCTCCAAACGAAACCATCGCCCTGATCTCGCTCAGTACAAAGATCGGTGATACCACAGGTATGATCAATCTTTGTATCCCGCATGTCGTCATCGAGCCGATCATGAGTAAGCTGTCTGCGAACCATCTCTTTTTCTCGCAGAAAAAAGAGCCGGCATTGGAAGAAGTGGAGTCGCTGAAGCAGCGAGTGCATCGCGCTCAGCTTCCTGTCATTGCTGAGTTGGGCGAATCCAGACTTTCGATTCAGGAGTTTCTCAGCTTATCGGTGGGAGATGTTATTTCACTCAATAAGCCGATTCAACAGGATCTCTCGATCAAAATAGGCAATCAGCTCAAGTTCTATGGTAGTCCTGGTACTGTAAAGGATCGGGTAGCCATTCAGATTAACGAAATCGTCAGTGAAGGAGTGGAAGGACTTGACGAGTAAAGATTATTTGTCACAAGAAGAAATCGATGCGCTACTTAAACAGTCGTCAGGTGAGGATAGTGGTTCCGCCACCTCCGCAGGCCAGACGGTTGACGATTTTCTGACACCGCTGGAGCAGGATGCGCTTGGCGAAATCGGTAATATCACCTTCGGTAGTGCAGCAACCGCGTTGTCTACGCTGCTGGGTCAAAAGGTAGATATTACGACTCCGCGTGTGGGTATCGTAACGCGCTCCGAGTTTGAAAATGAGTTTCCCAAGCCTCATGTCGCTGTACACGTCGAATATGTGGATGGCTTTCAGGGTATCAACTCGCTCGTTATTCAGACACGTGATGCTCAAATCATCGCGGATCTGATGCTCGGTGGGAATGGTGATCCCAAAGATGAGGAATTGAACGAAATTCATATCAGTGCTGTTCAGGAAGCGATGAATCAGATGATGGGCTCCTCGGCAACATCGATGTCGACCATCTTCAACCGCTTCGTTAACATCTCACCTCCTGGCATCGATATTCTCGATGTGAGTAATGATCAGGGTGTGAGTATGTTGCCTCCAGAAGAGACGCTGATCAAAATTTCGTTCCGTCTCCTGATCGGTGATCTGATCGATTCGACGATCATGCAGCTCTTAACAGTTGAGTTTGCGAAGTATATGGTCGATATTCTGATCAATGGTGCAGAAGAGAGTGCTCCTGAAGCACCAGCAGCAAGTGCACCGGCGGCTACACCTCCGGCAGCAGCTGCACCACCAGCAGCGCAACAACCACCGGCTCAGCAGGCTCCTGAGCAGCCTGGAGTGCCACCGATGATGCCGCCTCAAGGGATGCCACCCTACGGTCAACAACCGCCGTACGGCGCTCCTGAGCAGCCTTATCCGCCTTACCAGCAACAGTATCCATATCCTCCACCAGGCTATGGTTACAACATGCCTCCGCAGCCACCACAGCATTACGGTGCTCCTGTAGGACGCGAGGTGAATGTCCAACCAGTTCAATTCGCCAACTTTGGTGCAGGTGCTGCGCCGAACCTGGATGAAAATAATTTGAACTTATTGATGGACATACCACTTAAAGTCACCGTAGAATTAGGAAGGACCCAAAAGCAAATCAAGGATATCCTCGAATTGTCCCAGGGCGCAATTATTGAACTGGACAAATTGGCGGGCGAACCGGTCGACATCCTGGTCAACAACAAACTGATTGCCAAAGGTGAAGTAGTTGTTATCGATGAAAACTTTGGTGTTCGCGTAACGGATATCGTCAGCCAGTGGGACCGAATTCAAAAAATACAATAAAGATCACTTAGGGAGGATTTTAAATCAATGGCAAACCGTATTCTTATCGTGGATGATGCAGCTTTTATGAGAATGATGATCCGGGATATTCTGACAAAGAATGGATATGAAGTAGTAGGAGAAGCTCAAGATGGAGCACAAGCAGTAGAAAAATTCAAAGAGCTTCGTCCCGATTTGATCACAATGGATATCACGATGCCAGAAATGGACGGTATCGCCGCTCTGAAAGAAATCAAAAAGCTCGATGGCGGAGCGAAAGTCATTATGTGTTCCGCAATGGGCCAGCAGGCGATGGTAATTGATGCCATTCAGGCAGGTGCCAAAGATTTCATCGTAAAACCTTTCCAAGCAGATCGTGTTATCGAAGCGATCAGCAAAACGCTGGGCGTATAGGAGAATATTCCCATGTCAGGTGAAACAGCCACAATGGGAGGAACAGGCGGTTATATCCTAAACCTTGTTTGGGTTATAATCGTCTTGGCTGTAATAATAGCCCTTATTATTTTGTTGCTTCGGTTCCTTGGTCGCAAAAATCAATCCTGGTTATCCAGGCGTGCCATTCGTACAATAGGTGGCATGGCGCTAGGCCCGAATAAGTCGTTACAAGTGATTGAGATTGGCAACACGTTATATTTGATCGGTGTCGGAGAGGATATTACGCTGGTTGATAAAATTTCCGATCCTGATGAGGCGATGCTGGTTATTCAGTCTTTTCAATCCGAGTCGGCGGAGCAGGAAAACTTTTTCACTCCGCTGATCTCCAAACTCAGCAGTAAGCTACGTCCCAAATCCAAAATCGAAGAAGAGGAGCTACGCGATACAGATGCTTTTCAGGAAGTGTTTGAGAGCAAGCTTCGAGAAATTCCGAATCGACGGGATAAGATGGAGCAGCTGTTGAAGGAGGAAGATTCTACAGATCGGTCGAGGGATTCATGAAAATAAAACTGATTTTATCTCTTATGCTGCTTTTTGCTGTCAGTGTGCTGTCGGTGCATCCGGTATTTGCAGCAACCGCCGATCCGATACCAAATATTGATATTCAGATCGGTAATGATAATGGCTCATCCGGTGGTGCAGCAACAAGCTCACTATCGATTTTGCTGCTTATTACCATTATTAGTATAGCTCCAGCCTTTATGGTTCTTATGACCAGTTTTACACGTATTGTGATTGTGCTCAGCTTTGTCCGGACTTCACTTGGGACTAACCAGATGCCTCCCAATCAGGTACTGGTAGGGCTGGCTTTATTTTTAACCTTATTCATCATGTCGCCTACGTTGTCACAAATGAATCAGGTTGCCCTTCAGCCTTATCTGCAAGGAAATCTGACGCAAATGCAAGCATTGCAGGCTGCGGAGAAGCCGATCAAGGAATTTATGTTCAAGCATACCCGCGAAAAGGATCTATTGCTCTTTTTGGAATATACCGGTACACCTAAGCCTTCTAACGTAGACGATATTCCACTTACCGTTATGGTTCCTTCTTATGCGATCAGTGAGCTAAAAACAGCATTCCAGATGGGCTTTATGATTTTTATACCTTTTCTAGTCATTGATATCGTCGTTGCCAGTGTATTGATGGCAATGGGGATGATGATGCTACCGCCTGTCATGATTTCACTTCCATTCAAAATATTGTTATTCGTTTTGGTGGATGGGTGGTATTTGATTGTCAAGTCATTGCTAGTCAGCTTTAATTAGCGCAGCTCTTCACCTGTGAATCTGCGCCTTCACAATTTACCCGTAAAAAGGGAGGTTAATTATGAGTTCGGAGTTTATCATCGGTATGGCAGGACAAGCGGTGTATACCGTCTTAAAAGTGAGCGCACCGATGCTGATTCTTGGACTTGTAGTCGGCTTGCTGGTCAGTATTTTCCAGGCGACTACTCAGATTCAGGAGCAAACTCTTGCCTTTGTGCCAAAAATCGTAGCTGTCATGCTTGCGCTGCTGCTGTTCGGTCCGTGGATATTAACCGTCATGGTCGACTACACGGCTGATATTCTTGGCAATCTGTACAAATACATCGGTTAGGCTGATGGCTTATGGAGACATTACTACAAAGCTTTCCTGTTTTTTTGTTAATTTTTTGTCGAATGACCGCTTTTTTTGTAGTTTCACCGATTTTCTCATCTCGAGGAGTACCGAGTCAGTTTAAGGTTGGGATTGCAGCGTTTATTTCCCTGCTTATTTATCTGATTAAAGGAACGACAATCAAAATTCCAGACGGTACAGACATTTATGTCCTTATGGTATTTAGAGAAATATTGATAGGCCTGCTTCTTGGATATATCGCATACCTCATGTTTATGGTAATCCAGATTGCAGGCTCATTTATTGATATTCAGATTGGTCTGGGGATCGCGTCTGTGTTTGATCCGATGACAGGCGCTTCTGCTCCGGTCATTGGTAACTTTAAATACATGTTCGCGATGCTGATCTTTCTTAGCATGAATGGTCACCACTATCTGTTACAGTCTGTGCTGTATAGCTATGACTGGGTGCCCATGAATAGCGATATCGTGTCCCAGATGTTGAATGGGTCGCTCAGTGAATTTTTGATCCGAACCTTTACAAATTCCTTCCTGATCGCTTTTCAGATGTCTGCTCCAATCGTAGTAGCAACCTTTCTGACAGATGTAGGGCTAGGTTTTCTGGCACGTAGTGCACCACAGTTCAATATTTTCGTTATCGGTGTGCCGGTGAAGATTATTGTAGGGCTGTTCGTACTGATGTTATTAACACCAAGCTTTGCCTTTATTTTTGAACATTTGTTTGAGCAAATGTTTCAAGCAATGCAAGGGCTACTTCAGGTGCTGGGTAAACGCCCGGCATCATGATAACCGATTCTGGTGGAAAGGAGTCCGTGAACAGTGGCATTTCGTTTAAAACTAAATCTTCAGTTGTTCGCAGGCGAGAAAACTGAAGAAGCGACACCCAAGAAGCGAAATGATTCTCGCAAAGAAGGTCAGGTCGCCAAAAGTATGGATATACCAGGCGCAGCCATTTTGCTGGGTAGCATTGGATGCCTGATGATCTTTAATGATTTTTTTATGAAGCGTATTAGCTGGCTATTCACGGATACTTTTCTGCACAGAATGTCTACCGATGTAACGGTAGCCAACGTCATGCAAATGCTTGGACAGTACGCGATGCAAATCTTAATCATTATAGCTCCCATTTTTGTGACGATCGTGCTGCTCGGAATTATTACGAACTATATGCAAATCGGTTTCTTGCTCACAGGTAAGCCACTTATGCCAAAACTCAGCAAGCTCGATCCGATCAAGGGTGCTAAAAATATTTTATCGATGCGTTCAATCGTAGAACTGTTAAAATCGATTTTAAAAATGTCAGTTATTGGTTATTTGGTTTATACAACCCTGCAAGGTGCCAGTCATGAGATTTCGAAGATGGCGTATATGTCAGCGGAGTCAATCTTGCATTATGCAGGCGGACTAACTGTTAGTCTTGGACTCAAGGTCGGGGTGGCAATGTTCATCCTGGCTGTGCTGGATTATATGTATCAGCGCTATGAGCATAATAAAAGCTTAAGAATGTCCAAGCAGGACATTAAGGACGAGTATAAAAACATGGAAGGTGACCCGCTCATCAAAGGTAAAATCCGTGAACGGCAACGTCGTATGGCGATGCAACGGATGATGCAAGAGGTACCAAAGGCGGATGTCATTATCACGAACCCGACGCACTTTGCGGTAGCACTCAAGTATGATAACAGTGAAATGGCTGCCCCGCAGGTTGTCGCCAAAGGGCAAGACTATACTGCACTTCGCATTAGAGAGATTGCTAAGCAGAACCGGGTCGTCATCATGGAAAACAAGCCGCTGGCCCGGGCTTTGTTTGCCAGAACAGAGATTGGAGATTCGATTCCGACCGATCTGTTTCAGGCGGTAGCCGAGGTGCTGGCTTATGTATACAAAGTCAAAGGTAAAACGAAGTAAGGGATCGGAGGGCTGAATAACATTGAAGAAAAAAGATTTGGTTGTCCTTGTAGGCGTCATTGGAATTATTATGATGATGATTCTTCCGATCCCAACATGGCTGCTTGATATTTTGCTTATTATTAATATCTCGTTAGCAATGATTATTTTGCTGATCGCGATGAATACAAAAGAAGCGCTGGAATTTTCCATCTTCCCGGCAATGTTGCTCATTACAACCTTGTTCCGTCTAGCGCTTAATATTTCTACAACCAAATTAATTTTAGGACAGGCGGATGCAGGTTCAGTTGTATCCACCTTCGGTAGCTGGATTGCCGGAGGTCAGATTGCGGTCGGCTTTATCGTCTTCCTGATTCTCGTCGTTGTCCAGTTTATCGTTATTACAAAAGGTTCGGAGCGGGTGGCTGAGGTTGGAGCTCGTTTTACACTCGATGCGATGCCTGGTAAACAGATGAGTATCGATGCCGATTTGAACGCCGGTATGATTAACGAGCAGCAGGCTCGTGAGCGTCGTAGTAAAATCGAGCGCGAAGCCGACTTTTACGGAGCGATGGATGGTGCGAGTAAGTTCGTAAAAGGGGATGCTATTGCAGGCATTATTATCCTCCTGATCAATCTCATTGGTGGATTCATTATCGGGATAGCGATTCATGGAATGGCATTCACTGATGCACTCTCTACGTATTCGGTGCTGACGATTGGTGATGGTCTGGTCAGTCAGATTCCAGCACTGCTCATTTCGACAGCAGCAGGTCTGATCGTAACGCGTGCTTCGTCCGAAGGTAATCTGGCTGATGATATTACGAGCCAGCTCTTTTCGTATCCAACACTGCTCTACATCGTTGCAGGTGTTATTACACTGCTCGGTCTGTTCACACCAATTCACTTTATTACAACGTTCCCACTTGCTGTGCTGCTCGTCTTCGCCGCACGTAAGATGCAGGCGAATTTGAAACAGAAGGCTGTGGATGCAGAGCAGCAGGTTGAAGAGCAGCAGATCGAAGAAGTTCGCAGCCCAGAAAGTGTAATCAATCTTCTTCAAATCGATCCGATCGAATTCGAATTTGGTTATGGCTTGATTCCGCTGGCAGATACTCAGCAGGGCGGCGATTTGCTGGATCGAATCATTATGATTCGCAGACAATGCGCACTTGAACTAGGACTTGTCGTACCGGTCATTCGTATTCGCGATAATATCCAGTTAAAACCAAATGAATATGTGATCAAAATTAAAGGAAATATCGTTGGCGGTGGTGAATTATTACTAAATCACTACCTGGCCATGAGTCCTGGGTTTGAAGATGACTCGATTACGGGTATAGAGACTTTAGAACCAGCTTTTGGTCTTCCAGCCCTATGGATTGACGAAATCACGAAGGAACGTGCAGAGCTGTCTGGTTATACGGTGGTAGATCCGCCATCCGTTGTAGCGACCCATCTGACAGAGCTGATCAAAAAGCACTCTCACGAGCTGCTTGGTCGTCAGGAGACACGTTCTCTTATCGACAATCTGCGTGAGAACTACCCTGTACTGGTTGATGAGCTTATTCCTTCTGTGTTATCGATCGGTGATATCCAGAAGGTGCTCGTCAAACTTCTGAAAGAAAAGATTTCGATTCGCGACATGGTAACCATTTTTGAAACTCTCGCTGACTATGGAACTTATACCAAAGATCCGGATGTGCTGACCGAATACGTTCGTCAGGCACTATCGCGTCAGATTACACAGCAATTTACGAGCCAGGGAGAAACCTTACGTGTTATTACAGTCGGACCTAATCTGGAAAAGAAAATTGCCGAGAGCATTCAGCAATCAGAGCAAGGCACCTACCTTGCACTGGACCCGGTTTCCACGCAATCGATGTATCAGAAAATCAACGAGCAGGTGAATCGTCTCCTGCAGATGGGACAACAGCCAATCGTGCTTACGTCACCAGCGATCCGCATGTATCTGCGTCAGCTTATCGAGCGTACCATGCAGGATATTCCGGTGCTATCGTATAGCGAGCTGGAGCCTAACGTTGAAATTCAGAGTGTCGGAGTGGTGAACTTATGAGAGTCAAACGCTATATTGTAGACACAATGCCTGACGCCATGCTCAAAATTCGCACCGATCTTGGAAGTGATGCTGTCATTTTGAGCACCAAAGAGCTGAAGACCGGCGGGTTCCTGGGCATGTTCCAGAAAAAGAAAATCGAAGTCATTGCAGCTGTGGAAAAAGAACAGACAGCAGAGGCGCCAGCCCCTGCTGCATCTGCACGCACTGAACCACAGGCTGTACAAAGCGCACCAAGTGCGCCTGTTCCAAAGCGTGTTGTACCAGACGCTTACCGCAAATCGAGTCAGGCATTTGCCGAGTCGATGCGTCAGGCGCTGAATGATGATGAAGCAAATGAGCCTGTATCTCCACCAGCTGCGGTTCGTCATTCTGATCCGGTTGCTCCAATGTCTGCACCTGTGCAGCAGCGTGCCACAACCGAGCCCATGACGGTACAGCAGCTCGCTGCACAATTTGCCGAGCCTCGCGATGAGGAGCAAATGAGTGAAGCGAAGCTGTTTGAAGAGCTTCGTCAAATGAAGCAAATGATGGCGGAATTGACCCGTGAAAAGCAGCTTGCAGATTTGCCAGATACATTACAGCAGTTGCAAGCTCATTTAAAGGCTCAAGGCGTCGATCAGAGCCTCATCGAGACCTGGACAGGACAGATTATGCAGGACGCTACTGGAGCCGCTGAAATGACCTCACAGGAAGCCAGAAGAGCAATGAAGGCACAGATTGAGCATTTTACCGAGGAACGAATCGGTGGAGGCATCGATCCGTCGACCAAGATCGTGTATATTGCCGGTCCAACCGGAGTAGGCAAAACGACAACGATCGCGAAGCTGGCAGCAGAGCAATTATTTAAGTACAAACGCAAGGTGGGCTTTATCACCTCAGATACGTATCGGATTTCTGCGGTGGAGCAGCTTCGTACGTATGCCTCCATTTTAGGAGTGCCGCTTGAGGTTGTACAATCGCCTGGTGATTTGCAGCGATCCCTACAACGCTTGTCGGATTGCGATCTCATTTTGATGGATACAGCAGGACGTAACTATCGCAATGAGCTGCTCGTATCCGAGCTGCAAAGTCTGCTCGCTCCGATGGAGCAAAGCGAAACCTATCTTGTGCTTGCCCTAACATCCAAGACGGAGGATATGCGTATCATTACCAACCATTTCAGCAAGTACCCACTGGATAAGGTAATCTTTACAAAAGCCGACGAAACCGGAAGCTATGGGGCGATGTTCAATCTGCTACAGGAGCATCCGTTGCGTCTTTCTTATATGACCAATGGCCAGAATGTACCGGATGATCTGCTTATGCCGAGTCCGGACTTTCTAGCAAATGTACTGCTTGGAGAGATATTGCCATGATGGATCAGGCCCAATCGTTACGCAATTTGATGTCTGCCAAAGCCAGAGCGCTGGAAGCCCGTCCGCAAGACGGCGAGCATGGAGGCGCCAAGTTCATTGCAGTGACAAGTGGCAA
Organism: Paenibacillus hunanensis; assembly: GCF_014645615.1. GTDB lineage: Bacteria > Bacillota > Bacilli > Paenibacillales > Paenibacillaceae > Saccharibacillus > Saccharibacillus hunanensis. The sequence continues at coordinate 258,455 of NZ_BMMB01000007.1, forward strand.
GGGTGGAGTCGGCAAATCCAATTTCACATTGAATTTTGCGCTGGCTCTGCAACGTCTGGGACGACGTGTACTCGTATTTGATGCGGATATAGGGATGGCCAATATCGATGTGCTGATGGGCGTTCGTTCCCAGTACAATCTTTCCCACCTGCTCAGTGGTGAAAAAGAGATTGGTGAGATCATTGAAAAAGGAGCCGGTTCCCTGCCTTATATTGCCGGAGGATCGGGCCTCAGCTCACTATTTTCACTGTCTGAAGAGGATTTAGTTTACTTTACTACTCAAATTCAGAAAATTGCTGCCGATATGGATTATATCCTGTTTGATACGGGAGCAGGACTGTCAAAAGAAACATTGCAATTTATCATGTCATCAGACGAATGCATCGTTGTCACTACACCAGAGCCTACAGCGATTACTGATGCATACGCACTGATCAAGGTTGTGCACGGACTGGAGGATACAACGGCCTTCAAACTGGTAGTGAATCGTGCGGAAAGCCAGCGAGAGGCAGTGCAGACTGCCGATAAAATCAGACTCGTTACGAGTCGGTTTCTCGATCTGGACATTCCGATGCTTGGTTTTGTGAGCGACGATGCGCATGTAAGCCAGTCCGTCAAAAAGCAAGTTCCTTTTTCAATCAATGCTCCTGGATGTCATGCTGCTAGAGATATCCAAAACCTGGCTATGCAATATGTGGCTTCGCCAGATGTGCGCCAGGAGGGTACCTTATCAGGAATCAAGGGATTTATACAAAAATGGATGCGGCGTACTAAATGATTCTGTAAGGAACAGAGGTGCTATTGTTATGGCAACTTATAAAGTGCTAGTTGTAGACGACTCCCCATTCATGAGAAAAATTGTCTCGGACCTGATCGAGGCAGATCCGGCATTTCAGGTCATCGATACAGCAAGCAACGGATTGGAAGCTACCCGCAAAGTGGTAGAGCTAAAGCCCGATGCAGTTACGATGGATGTCGAAATGCCAGAAATGAATGGGCTTGAGGCACTAAAGATCATCATGTCTCAACGCCCACTCCCAGTCATTATGCTGTCTGGCATCAATGAACAAGGCATGCGTGAAACGATCATGGCGCTTGAAAGTGGAGCGTTTGACTTTATCCGTAAGCCTTCCGTGAGCAACTCCCAGGATATTGACGAAGTGGGACAACAGTTGCTCAGACAGCTTCATACAGCGATGCAGGTGGTGGAACGCCGTCGTAAGCGCAGTAGTGAACAACGGCCCGCTACTACCGAGCAGCCACAGACTCTGTCTGCTCAGCCGGATACTCCAGCACAGCAGCAGCCGACGTCACAGACGCCTCAGGCGAAACCTGCACCACCTGTAAAGCCAGCTACTTCGCCATCGGTTAGTCGACCAGCTACGAAGCCAGCCGCACCGCCTTCCTCACTCAGCGGACGTGTAAGTCGTCCGGTCAAGAACGAGGATATCAAAAAGGCAAAGCTGGACAAGCCAGCAGGGTCAACAAGCCCAGCGTCTGCCAGCAGCACAGAGCGAACTCCGGTTCGTCCTGTAGCTCCGACAGAACCAAAGAAGCAGCCTAAAGCACCACCAGTGAAGCCGCCAGCCGCTTCCGTAGCACGCCCTGAGCCAGTTGTACCGTCTACACCTGCACCACCGGTTGCAAACACGGTACACTCGGATCGTCCGGCTACTGCAATTAGTAAGCTGGTTGCTGTTGGATGCTCTACAGGTGGTCCAAGAGCACTGAAAAGCTTTTTAGAACAAATCCCGGCTAATTTTCCGGCACCCATCGTCATCGTGCAGCATATGCCGCCCAACTTCACCAGGTCACTGGCACAGCGCTTGAATAGCTTGAGTCAGATCAATGTGGTGGAAGGCGAGCATGGTATGCCACTGCAACCCGGTACAGCCTATATCGCACCAGGTGGCTACCACATGACTGTCGCCAAAAGCCAGGGCGGTTACCGCCTGCAACTGACGCAGGAACCTCCACGTAACGGACATCGTCCTTCAGTGGATACGCTTTTTGCCTCAATCCGCCCGTTTAATGATCTACAACGCTATGCGGTGATCATGACTGGTATGGGAAGTGATGGCGCACGGGAAATGAAAAATTTATACGACAGCGGTGTAATCCCTACCTTCGCCGAAAGCGAAGATACATGTGTAGTTTACGGGATGCCGCGCTCGGCTGTAGAGCTTGGATGTGTCAATCACCTCCTGCCATTACCTGAAATTGCGCCAAAACTTGTACAAATCGTTAGATAGCTTATAACAAGGACTATGTTATTTTATGGAGGAGGTGTCTCACGATGGACATGAATCAATACTTGGCCATGTTTATTGATGAGTCGAACGATCATCTGCAGTCTTTAAATGAAAAAATGCTGGAACTGGAAAGCAATCCAACCGATCTCGGAATTGTGCAAGTTATTTTCCGTTCAGCGCATACACTCAAAGGTATGGCAGCAACAATGGGCTTCGAGGATCTGGCGGCGCTGACGCACCAGATGGAAAACGTACTTGACCTGGTGCGTAATGAGAAGCTGGCAATGCAGGAATTTATTTTCGATACGCTGTTCAAAGGTCTGGACGCGCTTGAATCTATGGTTCAAGATATTACTCAAGGCGGCGAAGGTAAAGCAGACGTGACAGCGATTGTTGAAGCGTTGCAAGCGATCGTGCGTGGAGAGATTCCTTCCAGCACACCAGCAGCTACAGCCAGTGCCGTGGTAGCACCTTCAGCAGCAAGCGCTGTAAGCTCAAAAGCAGTTGAGCTGGATGAATTCCAGCAATCTGTAATTGAGCAGTCACTGTCTGCCGGTCATCAGGCACTGTACATGGAAGTATCAATTCGTGAGGATTGTCAGCTCAAAGCGGTTCGTGCCTACATGGTATTCGATCTGCTGGAACGCTATGGCGACGTAATCAAATCCGAGCCTTCCACACAGGACATCGAGCAGGATAAGTTCGAACGTAGCTTCTCCCTGTACTATGTTACACAAAAGGATGCTGCTGAACTCGAGCCGATGGTAACAAGCATTTCCGAAATTGAGAGCGTAAAAGTAACGATGCTGGATGCAAGCTCTCTGAAAGAAATGGTTAGCTCTAAGGAGCCACAATCTATCGCTGCACCTGTTATAGAAGCTGCGCCAGCTGCTACAACCGCAACAGCAGTGAAAGCAGAAACGGCTGCACCAGCCCCTGCTGCCAAAGCAGCGGCAACGAAAGCTCCTGCACCAGCACCTTCACGTACGATTCGCGTAGATATCGATCGTCTGGATGTACTGATGAACCTGTTCAGCGAATTGCTGATCGACCGTGTTCGTCTGGAGCAGCTCGCTAGCGAAGTAAAGGTTCCTGCGCTGACTGATACGGTTGAGCATATGGGTCGTGTAAGTAGCGATCTGCAAAACATCGTTCTCAAGCTTCGGATGGTACCGGTGGATACGGTTTTCAACCGTTTCCCACGTATGGTACGAGATCTTGCTAAATCGCTTGATAAAAAGCTCGATCTAATTATTACGGGTGCGGAAACAGAACTGGATCGTACCGTTATTGATGAGATCGGCGATCCGCTCGTTCACTTATTGCGTAACTCGGTTGACCACGGTATTGAATCCGTAGCTAAGCGTGTAGCAGCAGGTAAAAACGAGACGGGTACCGTGAAGTTGAGTGCATTCCACAGCGGTAACCATGTGTTCATCGAGATCGAAGATGATGGTAACGGGATTGACCGTGAAATCATCCTCAAAAAAGCGCTCAAAAACGGCGTCGTTAGCCAGGAAGTCGCTAACACAATGAAAGATGAAGAAGTGTACCAGCTGCTGTTTGCTCCAGGCTTCAGTACAGCAGAAGTTATTTCCGACATTTCCGGTCGCGGTGTAGGTCTGGATGTAGTTAAATCCAAAATCACTTCGCTCGGTGGTCATGTTACTGTATCCTCAGAGCTTGGCAAAGGCACCAAATTCTCTGTACAGTTGCCACTGACGCTGTCCATCATCTCTGCGATGCTGATCCGTGTCGGCTCTGAAAAATATGCGATCCCGCTCACTTCAATTGTGGAAACGGGCATCATCAAAGCGAAACAGGTTCGCGACTTGCATGGCAGTCAGTTGATTCCTTACCGCGATACGCATATTCCACTGCTCTCCCTCAGCCGTGTGTTCGAGGTTCCAGACTTCGACGAGCGCGAAGAGGAAGAAACAGAGATCGTTGTCATTCGCAAAGGTGACAAGCTGGCAGCGATTGCCGTTGAAAACTTTATCGGGCAAAATGAGATCGTCCTGAAAAGTCTGGGTAGCTATCTGCCTGAGACAATGGGCATTTCTGGCGCGACGATTCTCGGCGACGGTCAGGTTGCTTTGATTATTGATCCGAATGCATTCATTAAATAATGCAGTCCATTTATTGAGGAGGATTTACCCATGGATGAATTGAAAGTTATCGTATTTAAACTGGCAACCGAGGAGTATGGCATCGAGGTCGATAAAGTACAAACAATCGAGCGTATGATGCCTATAACCCGCGTTCCTAAAACGCTTGATTTTGTAAAAGGCGTTATTAATCTGCGCGGTGTCGTCATTCCGGTTATCGATCTGCGCGGTCGCTTCAATCTGGCGCAGACAGAATACAACGATCAAACCCGTATCATCATCGTGGAAGTGGACAAAATGCAAGTAGGTTTCATCGTAGACTCCGCAAATGATGTCGTCGATATCAAACGCAGCAGCATCGAAAAACCGCCTGAGGTTGTAGGTGGCGTAAAAGCAAGATACCTTGATGGTGTAGCAAAGCTTGACGAAGAACGGCTGCTGATCATGCTTAACCTCGCGGAAGTGCTTGATAAAACCGAGGTTGTGCAACTCGAAGGTATCGAGGATTAATCATGGGTTTCTTTGAGAAACTCGAAGGCTTCAAAATGGATGTGCTGAAGGAGGTTGGGAATATCGGGGCAGGCAATGCAGCCACTGCCCTTTCCCAGCTTCTGGACAAGCCCATCGATATGGCAGTGCCAAAGGTTCAGATTTTACCATTTGATCAAATTGCCGAAAAGGTTGGCGGACAGGAACAGATTGTACTTGCGGTCTTTTTCCGCGTAGAGGGAGATGCTCCAGGGAATCTATTCTTTATTCTGACTCCAGAAGCAGGCAAAGGTCTGCTTCATCGACTGGCAGGACTTGTAGTGGTCGATGAGGAGCAGTTTAGTGAAATGGAGCAATCCGCATTATCCGAGATCGGTAACATTCTGGCAGGCTCGTATCTGTCCTCGCTTGCTGACTTTACGGGTCTTTCCATGACTCCGACCGTACCAGGTCTTGCGTACGATATGGCAGGCGCGATCCTCAATTATGGACTCATCCAGTTCGGTGAAATGGGTGACGATGCACTTCTGATTGATACGACTTTCCTTGAAGGTAAAAATGAAGTTGAAGGACAATTTTTCCTGATTCCCGATCCCGAATCATTTGAAAAGATCTTCATCGCGCTAGGAGTTCCATTGCAAGATGATTGAAGAACAAGCCGTCGTTAAGGTGGGTATGGCCGATTTGAACGTCGTAAAGGAATCAGGAATCATCCGGACGACGGGATTGGGTTCATGTGTGGGTCTTACTCTCTACGACAAAAATATTCACCTGGTCGGCATGGCGCACGTCATGCTGCCATCATCGGATATTGCTCGTGAAGGGCAGTTGAACATTGCGAAATACGCAGATACTGCGTTACCGGAATTGCTCAAACGAATGGCAGATCTTGGTGCAATTCGCTCTAGATTAGTCGCTAAAATGGCTGGCGGTGCACAGATGTTCTCCTTTTCCAGTGGTGGTGACAATATGCGGATTGGTCCCCGCAATGTGGAAGCCTGCAAATTATTTCTACAAGAGTACAAAATTCCTTTAATCGCGGAGGATACCGGTGCCAATTATGGACGCACGATTGAAATGGATTGTACAACAGGAATGTTGTCGATTCGAAGCGTACAAATGGGTAAGAAGGAAATATGAGGTATGATAGGGAATATTAAGATCAATGTATGGTCTGGGGTGCTGGGGTTTCTCATCACCTTTCTGTTCTCTTTAGGAAATAATTTGTGGACCACCAGCCTCGTAAGAGGCTGTTTAGGCTTTATCCTCTGGTTTGCGCTCGCCTTTCTGCTACGGTTTATACTGGGCGTGCTTGCAACGCCGGGTAACAATGCAGGAAAACCGCCTGCAAGTGGTGCGGTGCAGGGCATACAGGAAGACGAAGGGCAGCCTTTGAACGATGAACCGGGACGAGGCAATCTGCTTGATATCACCACACCGGATCAAGACAATGAACTAAACGATTTGCTGACACCGAAGCCATCCCATTCTGACGGTGATAACGGCTTCGCACCTCTGAATCCACCCAAGCTCGTTTCAACCAAGGAACAGGATCCAGAGGAACTGGCGAAGGCCTTACGCCACCTGACACAAAAGTAAGGAGGGTGAAAGCAAGTGAGCGAGCAAAAGGGAAGCCATTTAAACCACATTGAGCTGTGGGTACAGTGGAAGGAACATGGCAATGTAGAAGCGAAAAAAAAGCTGATCGAAAATTATCTAGGAACGGTTGAATATGTGTCCAGCCGACTTGCTATTGGTCTTCCGAAAAATGTATCGAAGGATGATCTGATGAGCAATGGTGTTATGGGTCTAATCGACGCAATCGAGAAATTCGACTACAAACGCGGACTGCAATTTGAAACGTATGCTTCATGGCGTGTACGCGGAGCCATCCTGGATGGATTAAGACAAGGGGACTGGGTACCTCGTTCGGTGAGAGAAAAAGCACGGAAAATTGAGGATGCCTATCAGCAGCTGGAACAAAAATATTTGCGCTCCGTATCCGATGCAGAGATTAGTGAATATTTGGATGTGAGCGAGCGTGAATTCCAAACGATGCTTCAGGATGTAGCTGTTATGACGATTACATCACTTGAGGATCCTATTCGTGAAGAAGAATCCGAAACACGCATGTCCTTGATCGTGGATGAAAAAGCGAAAAATCCCGATCGTTCAGTCAATGATTTTGTGTTGAAGGAATTGTTAATGAAGGGGATCGAGAAGCTTACTGAAAAAGAAAGAACGGTTGTGTCGCTCCTTTATTATGAAGACCTTTCACTCAGTGAAATTGCGGAAGTGATGTCGTTATCCCCGTCACGCATCTCACAACTGCACTCAAAAGCAATCCTTCGTTTACGAGGAGCGCTGGATAAGCAAAGAGGTCTGTTAATGCAGGATATGTAACGCCGTTTGTGAAAGGGGAAATAAGGCGTGACATCTCAATTGACGATTGATCAATATGTCAAAATTAGTTTTTCCAACGACAAATCGGTTGCTTATATGGAAATTGCCAATCTTGAGTTTGATGATGAATTTGAATGGACTGTAGAACAATTGGAGGGATTTTTGCGTACACAGGGAATCACCCACGGCATACAGATGGATGAACTCAAAAAACTGGCTGAGCGTCCCGAGGCATACCGTTCCGAACTGGTAGCGGTAGCCTGCGGTACACCACAAGTGCCTGGAATTGATGGTTATATCCAATATGCAGTGAGGTTAGATGACCAAGATCGTGGTCCACGCGAAGCTGAAAATGGCAGAGTGGATTACAAGGAAATTATACGATTAAATAATACGCTCAAGGGTCAGCTGATTGCTGAAAAAGTTGATCCATTGCCTGGTGAAGCGGGTATAGATGTAAAAGGAGAGCCTATTCCCTACAAACCAGGCAAGGATGTGCGTTTCAAAATCGGCAAAAATATCGTACTTAATCCGGAGCAAACCGCAATTTACGCAGCGATTGATGGGATGATCTCATTTACCGACAACGAGAAGATCAACGTATTTCCTGTATATGAAGTAAACGGCGACGTCGACTATCATACCGGTAATATCGATTTTGTTGGAACGGTTGTCATTCGTGGAAATGTATTATCCGGTTTTCGAGTGAGCGCTTCTGGCGATATTCGAGTGGTCGGTGGCGTGGAGGGCGCAGAGATTGAAGCAGGCGGCTCCATTGAAGTTACCGGTGGTATTATCGGATATCATAAAGGGCTGGTCAAAGCCGCTGTCGATGTCAAAACAGGATTTATTCAGGATGCTAACGTACAGGCAGGCGAAACAGTGCATGTATCGCAAAGTATTATGCACTCGCACGTACAGGCAGGTATTAGCATTCGCTGCGATGGTCCGAAGGGTCTGATCGTTGGTGGACATTTACAGGCAGGCGAGATGGTAGTCGGACGAACGATCGGCAATACGGCATTCACCGTTACCGAAATCGAGGTAGGCGTGCTACCGGAGCTGCGTAATCAACTGGTTGTGCTACGGAAAGAGCTTAAAACACATAACGAAAATCTGGATAAAACCGAAAAGGCACTTGTGCTGCTTGATCAATTAGCAGCCGTAGGACAGCTCGGTCCAGATAAAATGGCACTTCGTATCAAGCTTTCTGCCACGAAAAAGAGCCAGCTTCGTGAGCGCGATGAGATTCGTGATAGCGCCCTGGAGATCGAAAAAAGGCTGGAAGAGTCAGGCAAAGCAAAAATTGAAGTGATGCATACGATTTATGGCGGTTCCAAGCTGGTCATCGGTCGTTATACCAAGTATATTAAAGATACAGCCCAGCGCGTAAGCTTCGTCTTCACAGATGGAGATATCACGATGGTGCCTAATCATTAATATTAATCCAGTATAAGGTGGGTGTTCACTATGGGTTTGAGAGCTGTAGAATTGCAAATTGCTGTACCGCGTACAACGGAAGCAAGTAAAATTCAACAGGAAAATCTGCTTCGCCCTTCCATTGAACAGTCAATATTAGCGGATCGCACGAGTGAAGAGACGGAACGAATGCGGACACGCAGTGATAGTGTCAAGGAATCCGCTTCTGGCATGATTCATGATGGTCATCCGGGTGAGCAGCATGCTCCTCGTCAGCATCACGCAGAGCAGCCAGTAGAAGAACAGCATGTAGCGCCCGCCGAGCATCCATACAAAGGCAAACATATCGACCTGTCCTTTTAAAAGGCAGGTTTTGTTTGCAATCGAACACGATCACTACATTTTGACGATAAATTAACGCAGGTGAGTATACAATGGGTGATTTCCCTTCATGGGTATATATCGTTTTGCTGGGAGCAGTTGCCGTTGTTTACGGTATGCTGCTTCCGAAAAAACGAGAGGCTAAGCAGCAGCCAGAAGCTGCATTATCCTCTACCGTAGAAAAGGTAGAAGATACGCTAGAGCATTATATGACCGAAATCGAAAAGGAAAACGAAGAGATTATCGATCTCGTTTCCAAAATCAAGCAGGAATCCTCAGCCAAGCAAATTGCCTTGCAGGAGCAGGTGAGTGAAATGCGTCAGCGTCTAATGGAGCTGGAGCAGCGTGCTGTACCTGCACCACAAGCATCATCATCGGTATCTGAGGAGCCTGTAGCGATGGAGTCTCCTGTTGTTCCACCTTTAGACCCTGCGATGCTTGGACGTCAAGGTGAGGCGCTACGCGAATCCGCAGCACGTATGCAGCGGGAGCAGGAGGAATTAGAGGCTGCACAGCAAGAGCAGCAGAACGCTGCCAAGGAACGCATTCAGGATCGTTATCCAGAGCTGTTCCAGTTGCATGAAAGTGGAAAGTCTGTCGACACTATTGCCCGTACCGTTGGCCTCCAGCGAGGGGAAGTTTTATTGATTTTGCAGCTGGCCAAACAGGAGGAACAATCGTGATCAAAAATCGCTCATTAATGATCGGAATCGGAATCGGCATCATCCTTGGTGCTGTATTGCTACAGCTTGTGAATATCGGTAAGGGGCAAACGATGCTAAGCGGTGCGCAGCTCACCCCCGAGCAGATTCAGCAGGCCGCTCAGGCGCAAAATATGCAGGTATATACCGCAGATCAAAAGGTATACACCAAGGAGCAGTGGCAGGAGCTAGTGAAGCAGGAGGAAGAGAAGAAGAAGCAGTCTCAGCAATCGGGACAGCAAAGCACCACCAAAGAACCAGAGGAGACCAAACAGCCAACTTCTCCGGAAAGTCCAGAGCAGCCAAGCACCTCAGATACGAAAAGCTCAACAAGCTCCTCGACTCAGTCTTCAGCAAATGGCACACAGTCTGGCTCCGCTTCGGGTACAGTCAATACGCCGTCTCAGCCAACGACGCCGACAACTACGAAAAATACGGCATCTGCTTCGAATACGGCATCGACTAACACATCAGGCAACTGGTTTACTGTGAGCAGTGGTCAGATGCTCAATGATATTGCCTTTAACCTGAAAAAGCAGGGATTGATTAAAAGTCAGGGTGACTTTATCAATCGAGCATCCCAGCTAAATGTGAACAAAAAGCTACAGGTAGGCAGCTATCAGATTAGCTCCGGTCAGAGCTACGATGATATTTTGCGTACATTATCAGGACAGTCATCTCCTTAATAGGTCGTGCACATGCGGCAGCCGGAGATGGCTGTTTTTTTGCAAATAAAATAGTTGCGAACAGATATGCGCCTATGCTATATTATTAACTGGTGTTAAAACACACGCATTCTGATTTCAGGCAGAGGTGCTTTTCGTATGAGAAGTTTTGCCGAAAGTTGACGTTTGCGGAGGCACACAAAAAACCAAATCTAGGAGGAACACACACATGGCAGTTATTTCCATGAAACAGCTTCTCGAAGCTGGCGTACATTTCGGTCACCAGACTCGTCGTTGGAACCCGAAAATGGATCGTTACATCTTTACTGAAAGAAACGGTATCTACATCATCGACCTGCAAAAAACGGTTAAAAAAGTTGACGAAGCTTACAACTTTGTAAAATCCGTAGCAGCAGACGGCGGTACTGTACTGTTCGTTGGTACTAAAAAGCAAGCTCAAGATTCCGTTAAGGAAGAAGCTGAGCGCGCTGGTCAATTCTACATCAACCAACGTTGGTTGGGTGGTACACTGACTAACTTCGAAACTATCCAAAAACGTATCAATCGTCTGAAAGAGCTGGAAAAATGGGAAGAAGACGGTACTTTCGAAGTACTGCCTAAAAAAGAAGTTATCCTGCTCCGCAAAGAGAAAGATCGTCTGGAAAAATTCCTCGGCGGTATCAAAAACATGAAAGGTTTGCCTAGCGCCCTGTTCATCATCGACCCTCGTAAAGAGCGTATCGCTGTTGCAGAAGCTCGCAAACTGGGTATCCCAATCGTAGGTATCGTTGATACAAACTGCGATCCAGACGAAATCGACTACGTTATTCCAGGTAACGACGACGCGATCCGCGCTGTTAAACTGTTGACTGGTAAAATGGCTGATGCAGTGATCGAAGCTAACCAAGGCGAGCAAACAACTGCCTAATTGCTAATCACGTATCGATAAGAAATTCACGTTATGCAAAATAAAAGGGTGGCTGGCAGGTGTAAAACCTTTCACTGCCCTTTTTTTAAGGTGTCGGGAATTTTATTTCCTGATGAAATATGGTAAGCTTCTACTGGATGTGCATCCTTAGGAAGAAGCTACAATACTTGCAGAACGGTTGGCTGGCATTGCTTGAACCGATTTAGTACGCAAGGTACTTATATTCTATTCTCAACTATATGGAGGTTACACTAATGGCAGTTAACGCAAGCGCAGTAAAAGAGCTTCGTGAAAAAACAGGCGCAGGTATGCTGGATTGCAAAAAAGCGCTGGAAGAAACAAACGGCGACATCGCAAAAGCGATTGACGTTCTTCGTGAAAAAGGTCTGTCCGCAGCAGCAAACAAAGCTGGCCGCGCAGCAACTGAAGGTACAGTTGAATCCTACATCCACGCTGGTGGTCGTATCGGCGTACTGGTAGAAATCAACTGTGAAACTGACTTCGTTGGTAAAACAGATCAGTTCAAAGACTTCGCACGCGATATCGCTATGCAAATCGCAGCAGCTAGCCCACTTTACGTTCGTCGTGAAGAAGTTCCAGCTGAAGCAATCGAGAAAGAAAAAGAAATCCTGAAAGCTCAAGCGCTGAACGAAGGCAAGCCTGAGAAAATCGTTGAGAAAATGGTTGAAGGTCGCATCAACAAGTACTACGAAGAGTACTGCCTGCTGGAGCAATCTTTCGTTAAAGATCCAGACAAAACAATCAGCCAACTGCTGAACGAAAAAATCAGCACAATCGGTGAAAACATCTCGATCCGTCGTTTCGCTCGTTTCGAGCTGGGCGAAGGTCTGGAGAAAAAAGAAGATAACTTTGTTGAAGAAGTTATGGCACAGGTTAAACGCTAATCTTCAATCATTGAAGATAACCATACCGGATCACAATTCGGGAATACAAACAAGGGAGGGGACACAGACTGTGTTCCTTCTTTTGTAAAATCCTATAGAAAAGTCGCTCCGGCTAACATAACTAAATTCACAAAGTGGAGGGTATGCATTTTGAATAAGCCTGTATTTAAAAGAGTGGTCCTGAAGGTCAGTGGTGAGTCGTTATCGGGAACAACGGGATATGGTATCGAATCTGATATGATCTCGTCGATCGCCGAGCAAATCAAGGAAGTTGTCGAGCTGGGTGTAGAAGTTGCAGTCGTATGTGGCGGCGGGAATATCTGGCGCGGGATTGCAGGCAGCCAGAACGGGATCGACCGTGCAACGGCTGACTATATGGGCATGCTGGCTACAGTGATGAACTCACTGGCACTACAGGATGCGCTGGAGCAGATCGAAGTTCCTACGCGTGTACAGACTTCCATCGCAATGCAGCAGATTGCCGAGCCTTACATTCGTCGTAGAGCGATTCGTCACCTGGAAAAGGGACGTGTTGTCATTTTCGCGGCAGGTACGGGTAATCCATTCTTCTCCACAGATACAACAGCAGCACTGCGTGCAGCTGAGATCGAAGCAGAAGTTATTTTGATGGCGAAAAACAAAGTTGATGGTGTGTACTCGGCAGATCCGTTCAAGGACCCGACTGCACAAAAATTCGAGCAACTCACCTACATGGAGGTGCTGAATCAGAATCTGGGCGTTATGGATTCGACAGCTTCCTCACTGTGTATGGATAACAATATTCCTTTGATTGTCTTCGCTATTACAGAGCAAGGCAATATCAAACGCGTTGTACTGGGTGAAAAAATCGGAACTATCGTTAAAGGGAGTGTAGATTAATGCCACAAGGGATCAAGAAAAGCGCAGAAGAACGCATGGAGAAAGCAATCCAGGCGCTGGGCCGTGACCTTGCAACATTGCGTGCAGGCCGTGCAACTCCATCCATTCTGGATCGTGTACAGGTGGAATACTACGGTGCGATGACACCGGTAAACCAGCTGGCTAACATTAGCACACCAGACCCACGCACACTGCTCATTCAGCCGTGGGACAAAACGTCACTGAGCGATATCGAGCGTGCGATCATGAAGTCGGATCTCGGCTTGACACCTGCGAATGATGGTAACATTATCCGCCTGTCAATTCCGGCACTGACTGAAGAGCGTCGTACAGAGCTGGTGAAGCTGACGAAGAAATTCGGTGAAGAATCAAAAGTAGCGATTCGTAACATTCGCCGTGATGCGAATGATGATATTAAAAAGCTTGAAAAAACAGATATCTCTGAAGATGAGTCACATGGTCATCAGGAGGATGTACAGAAGCTGACGGACCGATTCATCAAGGAAGTCGACAATGTACTTGCTGCGAAAGAAAAAGAGATCATGGAAGTGTAAGAGACTGGCGACCCCTCCAACCTGGTGGGGTTTGTCTCTTTTCACACCGTATGGAGGAAAAGCAATGTTCAAGCGTGTTGTTCGCTCGTGGTTGGATAAAGATGAACAGGGTCAATCCAGCGAGCTGTCGCCGGATAATATTCCACAGCATATTGCCGTTATTATGGACGGAAATGGACGCTGGGCAAAAAACTTCGGCATGCCACGTGTGATCGGGCATCAAAACGGGATGAAAGCAGTCAAGCGTGCAACGATTGCAGCTGATGAGCTTGGGGTCAAGTATTTGACGATGTATGCTTTCTCCACTGAAAACTGGAAGCGCCCAAAGGATGAGGTGGAGTTTTTGATGAAGCTGCCTGCTGAATTTGTGGCAACCGAGCTGGATGAACTGGTAGAGCGAAATGTACAGGTTCGCCTGATGGGTGATAAAAGTATACTGCCTGCTTATACGCTGGAGCCGCTTGAAAAAGCTATCCGCGATACGAAACACAACACCGGACTGGTGCTCACCTTTGCGCTAAACTATGGTAGTCGGATTGAAATTACCGAAGGTGTGAAGAAAATGGTGCAGGCTGTACAGGAAGGTTCGATATCCGTAGATGAGATCACGCCAGATACATTTGGCGAGGTGCTGCAATCATCCGGTTTGCCTGATCCCGATCTATTGATCCGCACAAGTGGAGAGCTTAGACTGAGTAATTTTATGCTATGGCAGCTAGCATATAGTGAGCTCTGGTTTACACCCATCTATTGGCCGGAATTTAGCAAGGAGCATATGATTGAAGCAGTAGCGGAGTATCAGCGCAGAATACGCAGATATGGCGGCTTATAAGCCGTAATCCCGGTGAGCGGGCCGCCCATGTTGTTTCGGATGGAGGATAAATTGTGAAAGAGCGGATAATCACGGGGCTTTTAGCCGCAATCTTATATCTGGGATTTTGTCTGGCTGGAGGGTATGCGTATCAAGCCTTTCTCCTGGCGATGGCACTGGTCGGATATTATGAGTTTGTAACGATGACAAAGGCGGCTCCATTCGGAGCACCGGCGGTGATCGGTTACATTAGTGTCGCATATATGCTTTTTCCCTGGACACTAATGGATCTGACACCGCCATTGTCCGTTGACCATATGATATGGGTCGTTATGCTGCTTCTGCTATCCATAACCGTCATCTCCAAAAATCGCCTGGATATTAAGCTGATGGCTATGCTGTTCATCGGGGCGTTTTATGTGGGGATGGGCTTTACCTACATCGCGGATACGAGGCAGGCACCGGACGGACACGGCTTGTTCTGGACATTTATGCTATTATGCTCGATCTGGGCGAGTGATATTGGAGCGTATTTTACAGGGAAAACGCTTGGCAGAAACAAGCTCTGGCCTTCGATCAGTCCAAATAAGACGATAGAAGGAGCGATCGGTGGAATTTTTTTTGCAATGGTGGCAGCGGTTGTGTTCTCGCTTGTGTCGCCAACGCTTCTTCCACTCTGGAATGCTCTTCTTATCGGTCTGGCAGCAGCTGTAGTCGGACAGATGGGAGATCTAATTCAATCTGCATATAAGCGCATCTATAACATCAAGGATTCGGGCAAGCTATTGCCAGGGCATGGCGGGATATTGGATCGCTGTGATAGCTGGCTGATGGTATTCCCATTTGTGCACATCCTGATGCTGATGCCATTTCAATAAATAGAACAGGTACAATACTGGAATCGACGATGGAGGCCATCATGAAAAAGATTGCAATTCTGGGTTCGACTGGCTCGATTGGTACACAAACACTGGATGTCGTACGTGCGCATCCCGAGCAATTTGCTGTAGAGGGTATTGCAGCAGGTAGCAATATTGATCTGGTCACCGAGCAAGCGCTGGAATTTCGTCCACGTCTTGTATCGGTTGCAAATCGCGAGCTGGCTGAGCAGCTTCGCTCCCGATTGCCACAGGAGATCGCCGTTCATTACGGAGATGAGGGGCTGATCGAAGTAGCTGCGGGTACGGATGCCGATACGGTCGTTACCGCAGTAATGGGCAGTATGGGGTTGCCTTCGACACTGGCAGCGATTGATGCTGGCAAAACGATCGGTCTTGCGAACAAAGAAACACTGGTAACCGCAGGTCATATTGTGACGGAGCGTGCGCGTCAGAAGGGCGTTGCCTTGCTACCGATTGATAGCGAGCACTCTGCAATCTTTCAATCGCTGAATGGTGAGCCACGTGAGCGTATTGCTGAGTTAACCTTAACGGCTTCTGGCGGCTCGTTCCGTGATCGTACACGCGAGCAGCTACGCGACGTTACTGTAGCGGATGCACTCAAGCATCCCAACTGGTCAATGGGTGCCAAAATCACGATTGATTCGGCCACGATGGCGAATAAAGGGCTTGAAGTGATTGAGGCACACTGGCTGTTTGATATGCCGTATGAGCGTATTTCAGTTGTATTGCACCCGGAAAGTATTATTCATTCCTATGTAGAATTCGTGGATACGAGTATTATCGCTCAGCTGGGCAATCCAGATATGCGAGTGCCGATTCAATATGCACTCACGTATCCAGATCGTCAGCCTTCTCCTTCTACGCGCTTGTCGCTGGCGAAAATTGGACAGCTGACCTTTCGCGAAATGGACGAGCAACGCTTCCCATGTCTGCGAATGGCTTTTGAGAGCGGACGTCTTGGCGGAACCGCGCCAACGGTATTCAATGCAGCGAATGAAATCGCTGTTGCTCGTTTCTTAAAGGGTGAGATTTCATTTCTAACGATTGAGGATATTATTGCGGATGCATTGGAGCAGCACGAGACGATTGCAGCACCCGATCTAGAGACGATTCATGAGGTGGATCGTTTGACCAGAGCGCGTGCAGCGAAGGCTTTTGCCTAATTCCACACGGTCTTCCAAGCGGCAGAAGGAGTGCTAGAATGAGATATGGAAAAAATTTCATTCTACTGTACTGCCGCTGCTTGTAACCGGACTTACAAAAGTGATAATCTAAGAACGTACAGACTATCCGGTCTTACAGACTTCGGTCGCAAGCATATGAAGGAGGATTTGGCAATTTGGAGACAATTCAAGTAATAATCATGACGGTACTCATGTTTTTCGTCATTGTCACGGTGCATGAATGGGGACATTATTTCTTTGCCAAACGTGCCGGGGTACTTGTACGCGAATTCGCAATCGGGTTTGGACCCAAGCTGTTTTCATATAAAAAGGATGAGACGGTATTCACATTACGGCTGCTGCCATTTGGTGGTTATGCGCGTATGGCAGGCGAAGACCCAGAGCTAGCAGATATTCAGCCGGGTCAGACCATCGCTGTACGTACAGCCGGTGATCAGGTCAAATCGATCTTTGTGGATCAGCTCGATAACCGTCGTAATGTCATTCGCGGCGAAGTGCAGTCGATCGATCTGGTGGATGATCTGCGCATCGTAATGGATGTAGATGGCGAGGTGCAGACCTTCGCTGTACATCCACAGGCCATGATGACCGTCAAAGGTCAGGAGATTCAGATCGCACCGCGCAACCGTCATTTTAACAGTGCATCGGTTGGACAACGTGCGTTATCGATTTTCGCTGGGCCTGCGATGAACTTTATTCTCGCATTCGTACTGTGTATCATCTTCGTACGAATGACAGGTGTTCCAGTCGATAATCCACAGGGCGTTGTGCTTGGACAGGTAACTGAAGCGTCTGCTGGACAGGTTGCTGGCTTGCAAAAGGGCGATATCGTTGAAGAAATTAACGGCGTTCGCATCGGCGGCGACTCGGCTAAAATGATCGGTATGATCGAGCAATCTCCAGGCAAAGCGATGGAGTGGAAGATTGAGCGTAACGGTCAACAGGAAACGATCAATGTCACACCAAAAGCTGATCCGAATAGTAATAATGTCGGTAAGGTGGGTGTCTCTGTATCTCCGCAAACACGTCCAGCTGGCTTTACGGAAACGTTCACTCAGGCAGGACATCAGTTTGTCGATATGAGCACAGCGATTCTGGGCGGACTGAAAAAGCTGATCTTTGGTCAGTTCCAGATCAATGATCTGGCTGGACCGGTCGGCACCGTAGATATGACCGCGCAGGTCGCTCGTCAAGGACTGGCAAGTATGATTTTATGGACAGCATTGATTAGTACGAACCTAGGTATTTTCAATCTGTTGCCGATTCCAGCCCTGGATGGTAGTCGATTGATCTTCATTTTCGTTGAATGGATTCGCCGTAAGCCAATCGAGCCGAGCAAGGAAGGTCTCGTGCATGTTATTGGCTTTGCGATGCTGTTCCTGCTGATGATTGCAGTCACGTATAACGATATTTTGCGTTTGATTAAAGGCTAATGAACAGATCAACATGGCAGCCAGGCACAACGTGCAGCAGCATGAGCGTTGTGCCTGGCTGTTGTTTGCCTGTATTTCTATTGTTCTTTTGCGGAACATCTTCAAAAAAAATAATGAATCATGCTACAATAGATGAACAAACAGGAATATCTACATGCGAAGGCAAGATGTCCTGATCAGCTGCAACAATAGAGGCACCGTGTCGATGATAGCGGTCGCCCATTTTAATTACGGGTCACTTACGGGAGGATATCCACTTTTATGTCGAACGAAAAGCAGGACAAACAATTTGTAACAGAAATTACACCACAGAGCGAGGACTTCTCGCGCTGGTACATTGACGTGATCAAAAAAGCGGATCTGATGGACTATTCACCGGTACGCGGCTGTATCGTATTCCGTCCAGATGGCTATGAAATTTGGGAGCATATTCAGCGAGATCTGGATCGTCGTTTCAAAGAAACCGGTCACCGCAATGCGTATTTCCCACTCTTTATTCCAGAAAGCTTCTTTGAAAAAGAAAAAGAGCACGTAGAAGGCTTCAATCCTGAGCTGCCGTGGGTAACAGAAGCTGGTGGCGATCCGCTGGAAGAGCGTTTGGCGATCCGTCCAACCTCGGAAACGATGTTTGGTCATATGTATTCCAAATGGATTCAATCCTACCGTGATTTGCCAGTCCTGATCAACCAGTGGGCAAACGTAGTACGTTGGGAAAAGCGTACATTGCCATTCCTGCGTACAAGTGAATTCCTGTGGCAGGAAGGTCATACGGCACACGAAACAGCGGAAGACGCAATGGAAGAAACGATGCGTATGCTGGATGTATACACTGAATTTGTTGAGGAATTCCTGGCGATTCCAGTAATTAAGGGTCAAAAGAGCCCATCTGAGAAATTTGCTGGAGCAAAAGCTACATATTCCATCGAGGCGATGATGAAGGATGGACGCGCTGTACAAGCAGGTACTTCTCACTATATGGGAACTAACTTTGCCGAGGCGTTCGAAATTCAATTCCTGAGCCGCGACAATACACAGGAATATGCACATACAACATCCTGGGGTGTAAGCACTCGTCTGATCGGCTCACTGATTATGGTACACGGTGATGACCGCGGATTGGCACTGCCACCAAAGGTAGCACCAAAGCAAGTCATGATTATTCCAATCGGCCCACCAAAAACACGCGATATGGTCGTTGGACGTGCAGATGAGCTGTTTGCTGAACTGAAAAAAGCAGGCGTTCGCGTCGGTATCGATGATCGCGCGGATGTTCGTCCAGGCTGGAAGTTCAACGAATACGAAATGCGCGGGATTCCAGTTCGTCTGGAAGTTGGACCACGTGATATCGAAAACGGCGTTTGCGTACTCGTTTCCCGTATTACAGGTGAGAAGAAACAGGTACCACTGGACAACATCGTAGAAGAAGTTCAAACGATGCTGGATCAAGTACAGCAGGAAATGTACAACCGTGCACTATCGTTCCGCGAGGAGAACATGCATGTTGTCGATACGCTGGATGAAATGAAAGCGATCATGGAAGAGAAGCGTGGCTTCTTTATCGCAGGCTGGGATGGTACAGATGAAACGGAGCGTCTCGTTAAAGAAGAAACAGGTGCAACGATTCGTAATATTCCATTCAAGCTCGATGTGCAAAAAGAAACATGTCTCGTAACAGGTCAGCCAGCGAAGCATACGGTTGTATTTGCACGAGCGTATTAATAAGATTGAAGCCTGATTGAGCGATTTGAATCTGGCTATACAAGCAAGCAGAACTCAAGCAGGCAAGCTTCCGTCAAACGGAGTGGACGTGATGTCCGGCACCGAATGGTCAGGAGGCTTGCCGCTTTTTTGAAGGGGGACCTCATGAGCGCAAGCGGAGAAAGAAGACAACGTTTTGAGCTGCTGATGAAACAGGCTGAAGTGCCTGCCAGTCTGATGGAGCCCTATTTTGCGGATGGAGCGATCGAGCAAGTGGAGGTCAGCCGCACGAATAAGGAATGGAAACTGATCATTGCCAAGGAGACACTGGTACCCTCGGTAACCTATCGGACCTTTTGTCGGCATATTCAGGACAAGATGGCACATATCGCGAAAATACGGTTTCGTTTTCACTATAGCGAGTCAGTTGATCCGGTACAGATTATTGAAGAATACTGGTCGCTGTTTCTGGAGTGGGTACAGCGCGAGATTCCATCGGTCAATGGCTGGATGACACGGGCGAAGTTTGCTCTGGCAGGCGATGTGCTTACACTCACGATGAGTGATAATATGGCGCTGGAGCTGGCGAAAAAGAAGCAAATCGATCAAGCGATCGTCAAGTTTTACGACGATTATTTTAATATAGCACTACGTATCAAAATCGAAGTAGGCGAAAGCTCCTCCGAGGATGTACAGGCGTTTCATGAAAAACGGCGCCAGGAGGAATTGCAGGAGATTGAACGGATCATGACCAGTATGGAATCTGAGCTGGAGGAAGAAGTGGACGAGGATGGCGAGCCAGTTCGTCTACAGGTCGGTTATGAGATTAAGGAGCCTGCTGTACCATTGCAGGAACTTCAGGATGAAGAGAAGAAGATTATCGTTCAAGGTACGATCTTCGGTCTGGATAGCAAGGAGCTACGTAATGGTAGCACCCTGTTCACGTTCTTTATTACAGACTTTACCGATTCGTTGCAAATGAAGATGTTTGCGAAGACGAAGGACGATTTGAAAATTATGAGCCTGCTTGCTAATGGCAAATGGGTGAAAGCGCGTGGACGTGTCGAGTATGACCGTTTTATGCAAATTCCAGAGCTGGCAATGATTCCGTCCGATCTGTCAGAAATCAAAGCTCCACCAGGACGCAAGGACGATGCTGCTGAAAAGCGTGTCGAATTCCATCTGCATACGACTATGAGCACGATGGATGCGGTAACGACGATTGATAAATATGTAAAAACGGCTGCCGATTGGGGACATCCTGCGATTGCAGTGACAGACCATGGCGGTGTGCAATGTTACCCTGAGGCTGCTAAAGCAGCGAAAAAGCATGGTGTGAAGCTAATCTACGGTCTGGAAGCCAACGTCGTGAACGACTCGACCGAGATTGTACTGAATCCACAACCACTAGAATTGAAAACAGCGACTTACATCGTATTCGATATTGAGACGACAGGTTTGTCGATTACACAAAATAAAATTATCGAGATTGCAGCGGTGAAAATGCAGGATGGCAAGGAAATTGATCGCTATGCCACCTTTGTTGATCCCCATGAGCGCATTCCATACAATATCCAGCAATTGACCAATATTACCGATGAAATGGTACGCGGTGCACCAGAGATTGATCAGGTTATTCGTGAATTTGTACAATTTGCTGGAGACGATATACTGGTTGCGCACAATGCGCGTTTTGATATTGGTTTTATCCAGGCGACATTGAAAAATCACGATCTGCCTGAGATGACGAATCCGGTTCTCGATACGCTCGAGCTGGCTCGTTTACTCTATCCAACGCTGAAAAATCACCGTCTGAACACACTGGCTGCCAAGTATAAAGTGGCACTGGAAAGTCATCACCGGGCGATTGACGATACGATTGCACTGGGTGGTATTCTGTTTGGCTTACTCAAAGATGCAGAGCAGGAGCGACGCTTGACTCGTTTGGATCGACTGAATGATTTTGTCGGTCAGGATCTATCTAATGCGCGTCCATTCCATTGCACCGTATATGCAATGAATGAGCAGGGTAAGAAAAATCTGTTCAAGCTTGTATCGCTGTCGCATACTGAATATTTCAAGCGTGTACCGCGTATACCGAAGTCCGTTCTGACACAGTATCGTGAAGGCTTGATCGTGATGTCGGGCTGTGAGAAGGGCGAGTTTTTTGAAACGGTACTGAATAAGACGCTGGAAGAAGCCGAAGAGGTTGCACAGTTTTACGATGTACTGGAAATTCAGCCACTGACGATGTATATGCATCTGGTCGATAAAGGGCTGGTCGGTACACCACGTGAACTGGAGATTGCGGTACAAAAGATCGTTGATCTGGGTGTGAAGCTGGATAAGCCTGTAGTAGCAACGGGCAATGTGCATTATCTGGAGCCACGGGAGAAAATTTTCCGTGATATTACGATTAATGGGATTACCGGCTTTAGTCCGCTTAAAGATCAGCGTAAGCCGGATGCCCATTTCCGTACGACCAATGAAATGCTCGATGAATTCAAGTTCCTTGGTGAGGAAAAAGCTTACGAGGTCGTGGTGACGAATACGCAGGCACTGGCAGAGCGCTTCGAGGTATATCCACTGTTCCCGGATAAGCTGTTCACGCCGAATCTGGAAGGTGCAGATGAAGAGATTCGTAACACCTGCTATGCGACAGCACGCTCGATCTACGGTGAGGAATTGCCTGAGGTTGTAGTCGCTCGTCTGGAAAAGGAATTGGAGCCTATTATTAAATACGGCTTCTCCGCCAACTATCTCATTTCGGAGAAGCTCGTTAAAAAGTCCAATGAAGACGGCTATCTGGTCGGTTCACGGGGCTCGGTCGGCTCATCGATCGTTGCGACCTTCCTCGGCATTTCCGAGGTTAATCCGCTCCCTGCTCATTATATCTGCGTGAATTCGGAATGCAGACATAGCGAATGGTTTCTGGATGGTAGCGTACCGAGTGGATTCGACTTGCCAGAGAAGGAATGTCCGAACTGTGGCGGTCGTCTCAAGGGAGAAGGACAGGATATTCCGTTTGAGACGTTCCTTGGCTTTAAGGGCGATAAGGTTCCCGATATCGACTTGAACTTCTCCGGTGACTATCAGCCGATTGCCCATAACTATACGAAGATCCTATTTGGTGAGAAAAACGTATTCCGTGCAGGTACGATCGGTACGGTTGCAGAGAAAACCGCTTATGGCTTTGCCAAAAAATATGAAGAGCTACATCAAAAAAAATGGCGCGGTGCCGAGCTCAGTCGCCTTGCTGCTGGTTGTACTGGCGTAAAGCGTAGCACTGGACAGCATCCCGGCGGTATCGTCGTTGTGCCTGACTATATTGATGTAGAGGATGTTACACCTGTACAATATCCGGCTGATGATACAAGCGCTGAGTGGAAAACGACACATTTTGACTATCATGCCTTTGAAGCGAATCTGCTCAAGCTCGATATCCTCGGTCATGATGATCCGACGATGATGCGGATGCTACAGGATTTGACTGGGGTCGATCCAACGACGATTCCGATGAACGATCCGAAAGTTATGAGCATGTTTAACTCGACTGAAGCGCTGGGCATTTCACCGCATCAGCTGCGCAGTCCAGTTGCCACATACGGAGTACCGGAGATGGGGACAAAGTTCGTACGTCAGATGCTGGTGGAATCACAACCAACAAGCTTTGCCGATTTGCTGCAAATCTCCGGTCTATCCCATGGTACTGGCGTATGGCTCGGTAATGCACAGGAATTGATCAAAAACGGCACCTGCTCGATCAAAACAGTTATCGGCTGTCGTGACGATATTATGCTATTCCTGATCTACAAAGCGGGTATGGATGCAAGTCTGGCTTTTAAAATTACGGAGAGTGTGCGTAAAGGTAAAGGTCTGACAACAGAATGGATCGATGAGATGAAGCGCTGCAAGGTGCCGCAATGGTACATTGATTCCTGTCTCAAAATCCAGTACATGTTTCCGAAGGCGCACGCATCGGCTTACGTTATCTCTGCTGTGCGTACCGCTTACTTTAAGCTGTATCATCCGATTGAATATTATGCGACCTACTTTACGGTTCGTGCAGAGGACTTTGATATTGATCTATGCTGTCAGGGCTATGAAGCGATCTATCGCAAAATCGAAGAGATCGAGCAGCTCGGCTTCCAGGCATCACCGAAGGAAAAGGCAATGCTGTCCATTCTCGAAATGGCACTGGAAATGACAGCACGAGGTTTCACATTTAAGCCGCTCGATCTGTATCGCTCGCATGCAACCTCCTTTACAGTCGATGGCAAAAGTCTTATTCCACCGTTCTCTGCCGTACAGGGGATTGGTGATAATGCGGCTCGCAATATCGCTGCTTCTCGTGAGCATGGCGAGTTCCTATCGATTGAAGATTTCCAGCAGAAATCCAAAGCAAGTAAGACGATTGTAGAGCTGATGACGCAGATGGGCTGCTTCCGCGGTCTGCCGGAAAGTAACCAGTTGTCACTGTTTTAAAGGCGGGCGTTATGGGCAAGTAGTCAAGGCGAATTACTTGTCACCACTAAGGGATTATGGTATAATTCCAAGGAGTGAGAAAAGAAATAACGATCCGGTGAAGAGTGGGGAAACCCACTCTTTACTGTTTGGTATGAGGCTGCTAGCCGCCTATTCACATGAATTGCACTGCACAAGATCGAACCGAGCGCATTAAGTCTGGTTCGATTTTCTTTAAGCTGGGCATTATAATCATGATGGGCGAGGCGGCTTACAGCCAACACGGATACTACGTTGATGGAGGGTTGGATTGTTTGAGCACACCGAAGATTAAAGCGACCGTCGAGGAAATGGTACAGCCATTTGTGGAGGAGCATGGATTTGAGCTGGTCGATGTGGAATACGTAAAAGAAGGCAAGAACTGGTTTCTCCGCGTATTCGTAGATAAAGAAGGCGGCATTGATATCGATGATTGTGGCCGGGTGAGTGAATATCTGAGCGAACAGCTGGATAAGCACGATCCAATCAAGGACCCTTATTTTTTGGAAGTGTCCTCTCCGGGAGCCGAGCGTCCGCTTAAAAAAGAAGCTGATGTACAAAAGGCAGTCGGCAAAGATGTATTTGTCACGACTTACGAGCCTGTAGATGGAACAAAGGAATTTGAGGGACGGTTGCTCTCATTTGATGAAGGTGAGCTGTTGATTGAAGCGGGTAAGAAACGCTATGCGGTTCCATATGACAAAGTGGCCAGCGCCAGACTGGCAATCATTTTTTAAACGGTGGTTTTTTGAAAGGGGGATCTTGAGAGCTATGAGTATGGATTTTATCGAGGCAATGAACGAGCTGGAACGTGAGAAGGGGATTAGCAAGGACGTGCTATTTGAGGCGATCGAAGCGGCCCTGATTTCCAGCTA
Organism: Paenibacillus hunanensis; assembly: GCF_014645615.1. Lineage (GTDB taxonomy): Bacteria > Bacillota > Bacilli > Paenibacillales > Paenibacillaceae > Saccharibacillus > Saccharibacillus hunanensis. The sequence continues at coordinate 283,545 of NZ_BMMB01000007.1, forward strand.
TAAGCGTAACTTCAACACGGCGCAAAATGTACGTGTAGACATGAACCGCAATACCGGTGCAATCAAAGTATTTGCCCGCAAGATGATTGTTGAGGAAGTATTGGATGAGCGTACTGAAATTTCGCTTACCGATGCACGTGATAACATCAATCCGCATTTCCAGCTGGAAGATGTGGCTGAGATTGAAGTTACACCGCGCGACTTCGGTCGTATCGCTGCACAGACAGCGAAGCAGGTCGTTACACAGCGTATTCGTGAAGCAGAGCGCGGTCTGATCTACAACGCGTTTATCGATAAAGAGGAAGACATCGTTACTGGTATTGTACAGCGCCAGGATACACGTAATATTTTCGTGGATCTGGGTAAAGTAGAAGCGGTATTGCCGCTGACTGAGCTGATGCCAAACGAAAAATTCACGATGAATGAGCGCATCAAGGCGTACATCACAAAGGTTGAAAACACAACGAAAGGACCACAAATCGTGCTTTCACGCACGCATCCAGGTCTGCTCAAGCGTCTGTTTGAGCTAGAAGTGCCAGAGATTTTTGACGGTGTTGTTGAGATTCGTTCGGTTGCACGTGAAGCGGGCTTCCGTTCCAAAATTGCCGTTTACTCCCGCAATCCAGAAGTCGATCCGGTTGGCTCCTGCGTAGGTCCACGCGGTCTGCGTGTACAGACTATCGTAGGCGAGCTGCGCGGTGAGAAAATCGATATCGTGCGTTATTCTGAGAGTGTTGAGGAATACGTAGCGAATGCACTCAGCCCATCCAAGGTGCTGGAAGTGCAAGTGTTTGAAGAGGAAAAAATGGCGCGTGTCATCGTGCCAGATTACCAGCTGTCGCTTGCGATTGGTATCAAAGGTCAAAATGCCCGTCTGGCAGCGAAGCTGACTGGATGGAAAATCGATATTAAGAGTGAGACACAGGCAGAGGAAGAATTTGGACGTCCGAGAGAAACGGGCGAAGAAATGCATCAGGATTCCGTATCGGTCGACTAAGCCTTCCCGTTTTCTGCCTGACTGGATGCTTCGGTTTATTTTTCCAACGTCTGCTCTGCCTGTTCATTCAGGGTAGAGTGGCATGGGATGAATAGCTGTACCGGACGTCCATATGTATGAAAGGGGTTGGTTATCAAATGAAGACAAAAAAGATACCGCTGCGCAAGTGTGTTGCTTGCCAGCAAATGATGCCGAAGAAAAGCCTGGTTCGAATCGTGCGTACGCCGGATGAGAACGTTGAGATTGATTTGACCGGTAAAAAGTCGGGCCGGGGAGCTTATGTATGTGCAACACAGTCTTGCTTCCAATTGGCACAGAAAAGCCGTGCGTTTGATCGCGCGCTCAAAGTGTCGGTAAGCGCGGACATTTACGAACGCCTTGCCAGCGAATTGGGCAGTGTGGAACACCAATTAAGTTCAGTGCAGGAGAGAGACGCTAATGAATAACGAACTATCCCTACTCGGACTTGCCATGCGTGCCGGAAAAGTATTGTCCGGGGATGAGTTGGTGCTCAAGGCCATCCGTTCCCGTGAAGCTGCGCTCGTCATTCTGGCTGGTGATGCTTCCGCCAATACGCAGAAAAAATTTCGCGATAAGTGCAGTAGTTATCAAATTCCTCTGCTGATCGGTTATGACCGTGATCAGCTGGGTGCCAGCATAGGAAAAGAAGGTCGCGTGATTATTGCGCTGACCGATCAAGGGTTCGCAGGGCTTCTCCGTAAACGAATAGGGGATTCGTCGGAGGTGGAATATATTGAGTACACAGGAGCAGAAGGATAAACGGAGAGTTTACGAGTATGCCAAATCTCTCAATATGAGTAGTAAGGAAATCATTACGATCTTGAAAAAACTGGATGTGCCGGTCAACAATCACATGAGCGTCATGGAAGATGGCGCTGTTGCAAAAGTGGAACAATTTTTCAACAATATTAAATCGAGCGCTGCCGATAAGCAGGATGGCACGGTCAAAGCTGCGGAATCGACGCAGGAAAAAAATAGACAGGAAAAGCAGGTAGGTATGGATATAAAAACTCAGAACAACTCAAACAATGGGAATAACAGATCCCAAAGCGGTTCTAGCAACCGCTCTAACTCGTCGTCTAGTCAAAATGGTAACCGTAGTGGACAGGGCTCCACTTCACAGGGTAACCGTAGCAACAACTCTCAGGGCGGTAACCGTCAGCCAAGCGCTGCATCCCGTCCACAAACAGGCTCGTCCCAAAACCGTCAGCCATCCGGCTCTGTAAGAACATCCCAGGGTGGAGATTCCTCCGGTGCTAATCGCGGCGGCGGTAACAGCAGTCGTGGTGGTAACAGTGGCGGCGGTGGCAACCGTGGCAATAGCAACAATCGTGGCGGTGGCGGTGGTAACCGCTTTGACAATAACCGTGGTGGTGGCGGTAATCGCAACAACCGTGGTAAAGGTCGCGGCGGCAAAAACTTCAACAACAACCAGCCTCCACGTGAGAAAATCGACAATACACCGAAAAAGATCATCGTTCGCGGTGAGATGACGGTTGGCGAAACAGCCAAATTGCTGCATAAGGATGCTTCCGAAGTTATCAAGAAGCTGATCAGCAGTGGTGTAATGGCGACAATCAACCAGGAGCTTGATCTGGAAACGATTCAACTGATTGCTGATGACTATGGCGTTGAAGTTGAAATCAAAATCCCGGTTGAAGACGATCGTTTTGAAACGGTTGAAGAAACCGATGATGAAGCAGATCTGAAAGCACGTCCACCAGTTGTAACGATCATGGGTCACGTCGATCATGGTAAAACAACATTGCTGGATGCGATTCGTTCCGCTAACGTAACTGGCGGCGAAGCCGGCGGTATCACGCAGCACATCGGTGCATATCAAGTTGAGATCAACAAAAAGAAAATCACATTCCTGGATACACCGGGTCACGAAGCGTTTACAGCGATGCGTGCTCGTGGTGCGCAGGTAACCGATATTACGATTATCGTAGTTGCAGCAGATGACGGCGTTATGCCACAAACGGTAGAGGCAATCAACCATGCGAAAGCAGCAGGTCTGCCAATTATCGTTGCTGTCAACAAAATCGATAAGCCGGGTGCGAATCCGGATAAAGTAAAACAAGAGCTGACCGAGTATGAACTCGTACCGGAAGAGTGGGGCGGCGACACGATCTTCGTTAACGTATCTGCGAAACAACAGATCGGTCTGGAAGATCTGCTCGAAATGATTCTGCTCGTAGCGGAAGTAAACGACTACAAAGCTAACCCTGACAAGCGCGCTCGTGGTGCGGTTATCGAGGCTGAGCTGGATAAAGGTCGTGGTCCGGTAGCTCGTATTCTGGTACAACACGGTACACTGAAAGTCGGCGATGCATTTGTTGCCGGTAACTGTTTCGGACGTATCCGTGCAATGGTAAATGATAAAGGACGTCGTCTCAAAGAAGCTGGCCCTTCCACTCCTGTTGAAATTACAGGTCTGACTGAGGTTCCACAAGCAGGCGATCCGTTTATGGTATTCGAAGACGAGCGTAAAGCACGTTCGATCGCTGACAAGCGTGCGATCACACAGCGTCAGTCTGATCTGGGTGCAAACACTCGTGTTACGCTGGATGATCTGTTCCAGCACATTAAAGACGGCGAAATTAAAGACCTGAACGTCATCATCAAAGGCGATGTACAGGGTTCGGTCGAAGCTCTCAAAGGCTCGCTCGAAAAAATCGAGGTGGAAGGCGTACGCGTCAAAATCATCCACCGCGGCGTAGGTGCGATCAACGAATCGGATATTATCCTCGCAGCTGCATCCAACGCGATCATTATTGGTTTCAACGTTCGTCCAGACGTTCAAGCGAAGCAAACTGCTGAGCAAGAGCAAGTGGATATTCGTCTGCACCGCGTTATTTATAACGCAATCGAGGAAATCGAGCAGGCGATGAAAGGGATGCTGGACCCAGAATACAAAGAAGTTGTTATTGGACATGCGGAAGTTCGCAATACGTTCAAAATCAGCCGCGTAGGTACAATTGCAGGCTGTATGGTAACTTCTGGTAAGATCACGCGTTCTGCTGAAGCACGCTTGATCCGTGACGGTATCGTTATTTTCGAAGGTAAAATCGACTCCCTCAAACGCTTTAAAGATGATGCCAAAGAAGTTGCACAAGGCTACGAGTGCGGTATCACGCTGGACGGCTACAATGATATGAAGGAAAACGATGTAATCGAAGCCTTCATCATGGAAGCTGTAGAGCGCAAATAACGAGGTGAAAAACAATGGCTAAGATTAGAACAGGACGTGTAGGCGAACAGATCAAAAAAGAACTGAGCCTGCTCATCCAAAACGAATTGAAAGATCCACGCATCGGTTTCGTTACAGTTACCGGCGTGGATGTAACCAACGACCTGTCACAAGCTGAGGTTTACCTCAGCGTGCTAGGTGACGAAGAACAAAAAACAGGTTCACTCAAAGGAATTGAAAAAGCATCTGGATTCCTGCGCTCCGAGCTCGGCAAGCGCATCCGGTTGCGTCATACGCCTGAACTGCTGTTCAAGATTGACGAGTCGATTGCTTACGGCAATCGGATCGATCAGTTGATCAATCAGATTCATCGCGAAGATTCCGATAAAGACGAGTAAGCCTCAAAGGAGACGGCAATGCAGACCTATGAACAGGCGCTTCTAGATGCGAAAGCATTTATAGAGGAGCATGACAATTTTCTAGTGGTTTCGCATGTTCAGCCGGACGGAGACGCAGTCAGTTCCACGGTAGCCGTGGGCTGGCTGCTGTCTTGTCTCGGAAAGCAATTTACGCTTGTAAACGAAGGTCCTATTCCAAAGCGTATGAGCTATCTTACGCTATCCGGCGAGATTATGAATCTGTTGGAGGACGGTGGACAACGTCAATATGAGCATGTGATTTGCGTGGATTGTGCGGATTTCAAGCGTGTCGGTCTGGTCAAAAACTGGATGTCGGAAACGGCAGCCATTTTGAATATTGACCATCATCCGACCAATGATCGCTATGGAGCTGTCAATGTCGTTAAAGACGACGCAGCAGCCACTGCGGAAGTGCTGTATGATTGGATCAATCTGTTTGATGTAAAATGGACATGTGAAGCAGCCGAGGCGATCTATACCGGTCTTTTGACAGATACAGGTGGATTCCGTTATTCCAGTACGTCACCCAAAGTGATGGAAATCTCTTCACGTTTGCTTGAACTGGGTGTAAACGGGCCTGAGCTGGCAGAAACGCTGCTTGAAGAAGTGACATTGCCACAGGTTAAGGTGCTGGCGCTGGCGTTGTCCACGTTAGAACTTGAAGCCCATGGTAGAATTGCACATGTCTATGTGACTCCAGAGCATATGATTCAAACCGGAGCAGAAAATGAAGACCTTGAGGGCATTGTCAACTATCCGCGCAACATTCAGGGCGTAGAGGTTGGTATCTTTTTCAAGGTAATCGACGAAAATGCTGTTAAAGCTAGTCTTCGTTCGGCAGGACGTATTGATGTTGCCGCAGTCGCACAGCATTTTGGTGGCGGTGGGCATATCAAAGCAGCGGGCTGTCGTCTGGAAGGCAGTCTGGAACAGGTCAAACAACAAGTAGTGTCGTATATAAAGGAGCTTCTATGAACGAATTTGATGGCGTGCTGGCCGTACACAAGCCAGCAGGCTTCACCTCTCACGATGTAGTAGCAAAAGTTCGGCGTATTGTGAGGATGAAGCGTATCGGTCATACAGGTACGCTCGATCCAGCCGTAACAGGCGTACTGCCACTGTGTCTGGGCCGCTCAACGCGGATCGTGGAATATTTGCAAGAAATGCCTAAGGAATACGTAGCGGTCTTGCGTTTCGGTATCGCTACCGATACAGAGGATCTAACCGGCGAAGTTATCGAGCAGATCGATCAGGCTAACATTAGTCGTGAGCAAGTCGAACAAGTACTGAACACGATGACGGGCACGATCTCTCAGGTGCCTCCGATGTATTCTGCGGTCAAGGTTGATGGCAAACGCCTGTACGAGCTAGCACGTGAAGGGAAAACCGTAGAACGTAAATCCCGTGAGGTAACGATCCACGAGCTGGAAATGATCGGCTGGAAGCCAGACGACCATCCAGAAATCACCTTCCGTGTGCTATGCTCTAAAGGCACCTATATCCGCACACTATGTGTCGATATTGGACGTGCACTCGGCGTACCATCTACCATGGTGCAGCTCGTACGCACCGAATCCGCAGGCATCCGCCTGCAACAATGCCTAACCTTTGAGCAGATCGAACAGCTGGTTGAACAGGGCGAGCTAGAACAACATCTCATCCCAGCAGACCAGGCCATGTCCAATCTGCCTGCTTTCACAGTAGATGAGGAAGTATACAAGCACACCCTGCAAGGTAAACATATAGACAGCAAGTATATTCGCCCATATATCGCTTCTGAGAGCGCTACGGTGGCTGAGACAGGTTCTGTATCAGTAAACCCTACAGATACACAAGAGCCAGCTACAAAGCCTATAGCCGATGCAGACATACTACTCAAACTGTACGCACCCGCAGGCGAGTTCATCGGAATTTTCCGTAAGGACGAACCGAGCGATCGTATCGTGCCTGTAAAGGTGTTCCTGCCGTAATTATATTTGTATAGGCGTAGCGGATGGGCTTTTGCAGATATTTATCAGTACTTCAAAGCTAAAGTGAATAAGTACGAAGCAAATAAAGCTTATGCTGATATGAATGCTTTTTACTGAAGGTACTGCTCTATGCTGAATAGACAAGTACACAATTTCATGTAGGCAGAACTCAGAGTATTGAAGTGTAAAATATCGTTTTTCGATAAATTACATTAGTGTAGCAAGTGAATTGAACTTGCTTAACAAATACTCCTAATAATGTCCTATAAGAAACTAATTAGACGTTTTTATAAAGTTGCTAATAAGCACGGAACGGAGGGAAGGAAATAAGGGGAAAGGACGACTTTGGAGGGGCGGGAATCTACATTTAATTCCTAATCTAGTAGATTCCCGCGGCTCCACCTGAGTCCGTCCCCTTATTCCTTGCCGGAGTGCTTGATGATTCATCATAATTCGAGCTCCAATACTCAAAATCTGAGTAATTGATGTTTAGTGCAACGTATAAGCTCAGCTTCAACTGCAAACCAAAGCAATCAGCCATCAAGCACACCATTACATGCAGCGACAGCAACAACCTGCACATCACTAAACGTGCAGCCTGCCATGCATGAATCCATTTGTAGAAATGCGGGTGATATCACAGTGAACATAGTAAGATTGGCTTATCCCTGGCCGGAAAACGGCATACCACGCGAGGCAGACCCGCAGGTGATGGTCATCGGACAATTTGACGGCGTACATCTCGGTCATAGCAGTGTGATCGATTATGGTATTCGCCTTGCACGTCGCCTGGGCATTACCGCCTCGGTGATGACCTTTGATCCGAATCCGAAGGAAGTGCTGGGTAAGGGAGATTACGAAGGCTATTTGACGCCGCTTTCGATCAAGGAAGAGATTTTGCGCGGAATGGGCGTTGATACGCTGTATGTAGCGGAATTTAATCATGCATTTGCAGCGGTAACGCCAGAGCAATTTTATGAGCAAATGCTGGTGCCACTGCATGTACATACGGCAGTGGTCGGATTTGACTTTCATTTTGGACATCGTGGTGCAGGTACACCGGAGCTGCTTCGTGAGCTTGGTCAGGATTCATTACTCGTGGAGACTGTTCCTGCATTCCTGCTGGAGGATAACAAAGTAAGCAGCTCAGCGATTCGTGCAGCTCTGCGCGAGGGGGATGCCAAGCATGCGACGAAGCTGCTAGGTAGACCGTATCAAATTCGCGGTGTTGTTATTGATGGGGATAAGCGCGGACGTACAATCGGCTTCCCAACTGCGAATCTGGAGCTGAGCGAGCGCTATGTAGTGCCACGTCCGGGTGTGTATGCGGTTCGTGTGCTGGCTGAAGGCGTTTGGCGTGCAGGTGTGATGAATATCGGCTTTAAGCCAACCTTTCAGACGGGCGAGACGCGTCCTAGCTTTGAAGCGCATATTTTGGACTTCCAGGGCGATCTGTATGGACAGCAGCTGGCTGTCGAGCTGATCGATTATATCCGACCTGAGCAGAAGTTTGGTTCGATTGACGAGCTGGTAACACAGATTACACGGGATGCGGAATCGGCAAGACAGATTCTTTTATAAGGGCATTGCTATTTGATATTCGTCTATGCTATACTGAACAACGTTGCTGTTTCCTAGATTCAGTAACCGAACCTTAGCTTGGTTACACGAGTTTCACCGCCGGTAACGAGGCTAATGGCGATTTTTAATGAAACTATTAAGGAGGTGAATAGGATGGCACTTACTCAAGAGCGCAAGCACCAATTGATCGAGGAGTACAGAACTCACGAGTCCGATACAGGATCTCCAGAGGTACAAATCGCTATCCTGACTGAAAACATCGTAAATCTGCAGGATCATTTCCGCAGCCACAAAAAGGATCATCATTCCCGTCGTGGTCTGTTGAAAATGGTAGGTCAACGCCGTAAGCTTCTTGCTTACCTGAAAAAGAACGATGTTAAACGTTACAGTACGTTGATCGAAAGACTCGGTCTGCGTCGCTAAAACTAAAATGCAATTCCAAAGCAGCCTGGTTGTTCAGCCGTATGGTCTTTTCGGAGCCAACGGCGGCGGCCGGGTTGCTTTTTGTAAGTACACATATTTTTCGCTTTTAATTTTCGGAAGGGAATTGGAAGCTGATTATAGAATAGTAGGATGACCTAAAAAGGAGGAATTTCATGGAACAGCGAGTTGAAATGCAGCTCGGAGGCAGAACCCTTGTACTGGAAACTGGCCGTCTGGCTAAACAGGCGAATGCAGCAGTAATGGTACGCTATGGCGATACTGCGGTGCTTTGTACCGTAACTGCCTCTTCCGAGCCGAAAGATCTGGACTTTTTCCCACTTACCGTAAACTATGAAGAAAAGCTGTATGCCGTAGGTAAAATTCCTGGTGGATTCATCAAGCGTGAAGGTAGACCAAGTGAAAAGGCGATTCTGGCAAGCCGTCTGACTGACCGTCCAATCCGTCCATTGTTCCCGGAAGGCTTCCGGAACGATGTACAGGTAGCCAACTATGTAATGAGTGTAGAGCAGGACTGCGAGCCGCAAATTGCTGCGATGATCGGTACTTCTGCTGCACTGAGCATTTCCGATGTACCATTTGATGGTCCAATCGGTGGCGTAGCGGTAGGTCGCGTTGATGGTGAGTTCATCATTAACCCAACACAGGCACAACAAGAAGTGAGCGAAATGTACCTCGTTGTTGCAGGTACACGCGATGCTATCATGATGGTAGAAGCGGAAGCAAATGAGCTGCCGGAAGAAATCATGCTGGAAGCAATCATGTTCGGTCATTCCGAAATTCAAAATATTATCTCCACCATCGAAGAGCTGACTGCTGTAGCAGGCAAGCCGAAAATGGCAGTGAAGCTGCATACCGTTGACGCAGATGTGAACACAGCAGTACGTGCATTTGCAGAAGCACGTCTGGTGGATGCATTGAAAATTGCGGAGAAGCAAGCTCGTCAAGAAGCGATTGACGTGGTGAACAACGATGCAGTCGCTCATTTTGAAGAGCAATATGCAGAAACACCTGATCTGATGGATGATGTAAAAGAAGTGCTGCACGATATCGTTAAAGAAGAAGTGCGCCGTCTGATCACCCATGATAAAGTACGTCCAGATGGACGTAAGCTCGAAGAGATTCGTCCAATCGAATGTGATGCGAATCTGCTGCCACGTACACACGGCTCCGGTCTGTTTACTCGTGGTCAAACACAGGTACTTAGCATTTGTACGCTTGGCGCACTTGGCGATGTACAGATTCTGGATGGTATTGCACCTGAAGAATCCAAGCGTTTTATGCACCACTATAACTTCCCACCATTCAGTGTTGGTGAAGCTCGTCCACTGCGTCCTCCAGGTCGTCGTGAGATCGGTCACGGTGCGCTCGGTGAGCGTGCAATGTCCAAAGTTATTCCTTCGGAAAAAGAATTCCCATACACGATTCGCGTGGTATCGGAAGTTATCGAATCCAATGGTTCGACTTCTCAAGCAAGTATTTGCGCAAGTATCCTGGCAATGATGGATGCAGGCGTACCGATCAAAGCACCTGTAGCAGGTATTGCAATGGGTCTGATCAAAGATGGCGAGCATGTATCCATCCTGAGCGATATTCAAGGTATGGAAGACCATCTCGGCGATATGGACTTCAAGGTAGCAGGTACAGCAGAAGGTGTAACTGCCATCCAGATGGACATCAAAATCAACGGTATCGATCGTCAGATCCTGTCCGAGGCGCTGTCTCAGGCACGTGAAGGACGTTTGCACATCCTTGGTAAAATGAACGAGCTGCTGGACAAACCAAGAACAAGCCTGTCCAAATACGCTCCAAAAATCGTTATCATCAACATCAATCCAGACAAAATCCGCGACGTTATCGGTCCCGGCGGCAAAGTCATCAACAAAATCATTGATGAAACTGGCGTGAAGATCGACATCGAACAGGATGGCCGCGTATTTATCGGCTCGTCGGATGAAGAGATGATCAAAAAAGCACAAAAAATGATCGAAGACCTCGTACGTGAAGTCGTTGTTGGCGAAACGTACCTTGGTAAAGTAAAACGCATCGAGAAATTCGGCGCATTCGTTGAACTGATCCCAGGTAAAGACGGTCTTGTACACATCTCCCAGCTCTCCAACGAGCGCGTAGCCAAAGTGGAGGATGTTGTAGCGATCGGCGATATGATCACGGTAAAAGTAACAGAGATTGACGGTCAAGGTCGCGTGAACCTGTCCCGCAAAGTATTGCTGACAGCAGACAACGCAGAACAAGCAAAGTCCTGATCGTTCGCGCTAGCCAGCGCAATCGTTTCAGGGCATTGCGCCCTTAATTTCATAGCAAGATGAGCAAAAGAGTCAGAGCTTATTCTGTCTCTTTTTTCATTTTGTGTACAAAATGAATGTCAGTATTCATTATAAGCAAGTACCATATAAGTATGAATTGAAGTGATCTAACAAGGGCAATTCAAATAGCAGGAATACAGCTAAGAAGATCATGGTAATGCTTACAACGTTTAGAGAACAAGGTTGGCTACACCCAAAGAACGGAGGCAAGGAAATAAGGGAAAAGGACGACTTTGGAACCCGGGAATCTACCCTGACTTCTACATTCATAGATTCCTGGGTTCCACCTGAGGACGTTCCCTTATTCCTTGACGGAGTGGTGTAACACATCTGGTAAATGAAGTAAGCGAATTAATCGAACCGCTTAATTTTTTGTACTATAAAAACAAGTTTTTGCAGTCGATGACGTTTTTTCTTCTATTATAAAATGCAGCACCAAACTACAATGCATCATCCATACTCCCTGACAAAACCGTGTCAAACCGCTATCATGCTTGAGCAAGGTTGCATATTCTGTTAGGATAGGAATGCATTTATCAATTAGGGGGCCCGTCTATGGAACGGATACAATTGGATAACGGTTTGCGAATCGTTATGGAAAAAATGCCGACCTTCCGTTCTGTCACATTCGGAATCTGGATCAAAACCGGTTCCCGCAACGAGAATCTTGTGACAAATGGAATTTCGCATTTTATAGAGCATATGCTATTTAAAGGCACCAAGCGTTTTGACGCGAAAAAGATTGCCGAAATTTTCGATGGTATTGGCGGCAATGTGAACGCATTTACGAGTAAGGAATATACATGCTTTTACGCCAAGGTGCTGGATGAGCATCTGGAGATCGCGCTGGATATCCTGTCCGATATGTTCTTCAACTCGTTACTTGACCCGGAAGAGCTGGGACGCGAGAAAAACGTCATTTTGGAAGAAATTGCGATGTACGAGGATGATCCAGACGATCTGGTGCATGATCTGGCAACTGTAGCTTCGTATGGCAACCATCCGCTTGCTTATCCAATTCTAGGTACAGCTGAGCGTCTGGAACCGATGGGGCCGGATCAGCTGCGTCTATTTATGAAGGATCGCTATACGATTGAAAATACAGTTATCAGCGTTGCTGGTAATATCGATGAGCGTATGGTGCCACTGCTGGAAAAATATTTTGGTGGCTTCGACGTGCATGGACCAGAGCAACAGCTAATTGCCCCGGAGTTCAAAGGAGAACTCGTATTCCACAAAAAGAAAACAGAACAAAATCACATCTGCCTGAACTTCCCGGGTGGTAAAATAGATGATCCAAGGTATTATGCGATGGTACTACTCAATAATGCGCTTGGCGGCGGAATGAGCTCGCGTCTATTTCAGGAAATTCGCGAAAAGCGCGGTTTAGCTTATTCGGTCTATTCCTACTACACCGCACACGCGGATAGCGGTCTGTTCACGATCTATGCGGGGACAACACCGAAGCAGACGAAGGATGTATTTGAGCTGACTCATAATCTGCTGCATGATCTCAAGCAAAACGGCTTGACCGAGCAGGAGCTGGAGCAAGGGAAGCAGCAGCTGAAAGGCAGCCTGATCCTGAGTCTGGAAAGCACGAGCAGCCTGATGAATCGTCTGGGCAAAAATGAAATTATGCTTCGTCAGCACGATACCGTGGACGAGACGATCGACTATATTGAGCAGGTGAGCATGGAGGATATTCGCTCAGTCATTGATGATATGTTTGCGGAGCCTTATGCACTTGCGATGGTTGGTGCGTCAGATAAAAGCATTGCACATGTAAGGAGAGATGAACTTGTCCACTAATGCCATTTCGGTAGAAATCAAAACATTACCTAACCATGAAGGTCTGGAGCTGCCACGTAAAATGTCGGAGCAGGCTTCTGGCTATGATCTTTACGCTGCGGTAGAGGAGCCAATGGTGCTTCAGCCGGGTGAGCGCGCGCTCGTTCCAACCGGTCTGGCGCTGGCAATGCCAGCTGGCCTGGAAGCGCAGATTCGCCCACGTAGTGGTCTGGCATTCAAGCATGGGATTACCTGCTTGAACACACCGGGTACGATCGATGCCGATTATCGCGGTGAGATTAAAGTGCTACTTATCAATCTGGGCAGTGAAGCATTTGCCATTGCTCGTGGTGAGCGTATTGCTCAAATGGTATTCCAGCTTGTGCCTGATACAGAGCTGGTGCAGGTGAGTGAGCTGTCTGAGACCGTTCGTGGTGCAGGTGGGTTTGGTCATACCGGCACCAAATAAGCGACTTGACCCAATCGCGGTCGCTGTATCTTCGATCTTCGCTTAGGTGACTATCCATATAAGCGAAACGGCTGTGATCCGCGAAGCGATCCAGCAGAAACTGCATTGCTGGATATTACCGCATTAAAACTTTTCTGCAAAACAGTTGAAAGAAATAACAGGGAATGATATCATTTCTACAATTATTGCAGGATACTGAAATTCATTTCCGGTCCCTGTGACCGGTGGGGGTCTGCGGTGGTCTGAACCAGACCGCCGCTTGTGCGTTTAGGCGCACCCTGCAAAATCGAAGGGGAGAAGATGCTAGATGTCTAATCAATTCTTTAATGTGGCTGTCGTGGGAGCGACAGGAGCAGTAGGTCAACAGATTGTAAGATTGCTGGAGGAGCGCGATTTCCCGGTGAAAACGCTGAAGCTTCTGTCGTCGGCGCGTTCGGCGGGTAAGAAGGTTCTGTTCAAGGGTTCGGAAGTTACCGTGGAAGAAGCAACACCGGATAGCTTTGCTGGTGTAGATATTGCTCTGTTCAGTGCAGGCGGCGATATCACGAAGGCGCTGGCTCCGCATGCAGTACGTCATGGCGCTGTATGTATCGACAATACGAATGCGTATCGCATGGACCCGGATACACCGCTGGTCGTACCTGAGGTCAATGCACATCGTATTGCTGACCACAAAGGTATTATCGCCAATCCAAACTGCTCTACGATCCAGATGGTTGCTGCACTCAAGCCACTTCAAGATCGCTACGGCATCGATCGTATTATCGCATCGACTTATCAGGCGGTATCGGGTGCCGGTAATCAGGCGATTGAAGAATTGAAGCGTCAAAGCAAGGCTGTACTTGCAGGTGAAGACGTACAACCGGATATTTTGCCGGTTGGTGCACTGCCAGTGAAGCATCAAATTGCATTCAATGCAATTCCTCAAATCGATAAATTTCAGGATAACGGCTATACACTGGAAGAAATGAAAATGGTTCGGGAAACGAAGAAAATCATGGAAGATGACTCGATCAAAGTCACCACAACATGTGTACGTATCCCAGTTGTATACGGACATTCGGAGTCAGTATACGTTGAATTGAAACAGGATGCTGATCTGGACGAGGTTAAACAGCTTCTGCAAAATGCGCCAGGTGTAACACTGGTGGATGATCCATCCAACCAGGCTTATCCACTGGCAACCGAAGCAGCAGGCCAAAACGATGTATTTGTTGGTCGTTTGCGCCGTGATCTGGACAATCCGCGTGCATTTAACATGTGGATCGTATCGGATAATCTGCTCAAAGGTGCAGCATGGAACGCTGTTCAAATCGCCGAGATCATCGCCGCAAAAACAGCAGTCAACAGCTAACGGAGGCGTGTGGTCAATGACGACCTTATTGCAAAAAACAACTAACATACTGGTACAAAAATTTGGCGGTACATCGCTCTCGACACCAGAGGCGCGTGAGCATGTGCTGCGGCATATCAAACGCGAGCTTGCCCGGCAGGTCAAGCTCGTTGTTGTGGTATCCGCGATGGGTCGCAGTGGCGATCCTTACGCTACTGATACATTGCTGGAGAGCACTGCTAATAATGGCAGTCTTCCATCCCCGCGTGAGCGCGATCTACTGATGGGCTGTGGAGAGATCATTTCCGCAGTGAATTTGAGCGGTATGCTCGTTCGTGAAGGTATCCCGGCTGTTGCCCTAACAGGCGCACAGGCTGGCTTTATTACGGATGATAACTTTGGCAATGCACGTATTTTGACGATTCGTCCAGAGCGTGTATTGCGTGAGCTGGAAGAAGGCAAGGTGGTTATCGTAACCGGCTTCCAGGGGCAAACTGAACATGGCGATCTGACTACCTTAGGACGCGGCGGCAGTGATACATCAGCAACAGCTCTTGGTGCTGCACTGCATGCGAACATGGTAGATATTTATACAGATGTTGAAGGCATTTTAACCGCTGATCCACGCATCGTTGAAGATGCTAAGCCGCTTGCTTTTGTGAGCTATAACGAAATCTGTAATATGGCGCATCAGGGTGCAAAGGTGATTCATCCGCGTGCCGTGGAGATTGCGATGCAGGCACAGGTGCCAGTACGTGTTCGTTCTACCTTTGCTGAAAGCGAAGGAACCCTCGTTACGCGTCCAGATCAATTTGTCGATTCACCTGGTGGCGTTATTGATCGTTTTGTTACAGGGATCACCTATATGACCAATGTCACGCAAATTACCGTTACCGAGCAGGAAGGTATCGATAATCTGTCGCTGAAAGTATTCGAAGCAATG
The DNA here is from genome assembly GCF_014645615.1 of Paenibacillus hunanensis. GTDB lineage: Bacteria > Bacillota > Bacilli > Paenibacillales > Paenibacillaceae > Saccharibacillus > Saccharibacillus hunanensis. The sequence goes on from NZ_BMMB01000007.1 coordinate 299,024, forward strand.
GCGGACAATCGTATCAGTGTCGATTTTATCAACGTAACCCCGCATGGCGCGGTATATACCGTATTGGATAGCGAAGCAGAGCGTGCAACAGCACTGCTTCAATCAATGGGACTACAGCCAACCAGCTTGAGCGGTTGTGCCAAGGTTTCTGTTGTTGGTGGTGGCATTAACGGTGTGCCTGGTATTATGGCACGAATCGTAGCTGCCTTGACCGGACAGGGAATTACCATCCTTCAGTCTGCTGACTCCAATACGACCATCTGGGTGCTCGTCAAGAAAGAAGATATGGTTCCAGCGGTTCGCGCGCTGCATAACCAGTTTGAGCTGCACCTATAATCTGACCAAGTTCTGCGGGAAGCATCCCGTATTGAAGGAGGAAAAACATTGGTAGACTTCGGAAGACTGATTACGGCGATGGTCACACCCTTTAACGATCAGGATGAGATCGATTGGGAGGTAACAGCCCGTTTAATTGATTATTTGATTGAGGAGCAAAAGTCTGAATCACTCGTCATCTGCGGTACAACCGGTGAATCACCTACACTGACAGATGAAGAGAAGCTCGAAATGTTCCGTTTTGCAGTGAAACATGCAGCTGGTCGATGTAAAATCATCGCCGGTACGGGCAGTAACAATACGAAGCACTCGATCCACCTTACCCGCGAAGCATCCAAGCTGGGGGTGGACGGGCTGCTACTCGTTGTACCGTATTACAATAAGCCGAACCAGGCAGGTCTGTACCAGCATTTCAAAGCGATTGCTGAAGCAACTGAGCTTCCAGTCATTTTGTACAATGTACCAGGACGTACCGTTACCTGCTTATCAGCTGAAACAACGCTGCAACTGGCACAGATCAGCAATATCGTAGCGACGAAGGAATGTGCGTCGATTGATCAGGTGACGGAGATTGCCGCTGGTGCGCCAGAGGGCTTCCGTATTTACTCCGGTGAGGACGCAACAGGCTTCGCTGCGATTACAGTTGGTGCACACGGTATTATCAGTGTGGCGAGCCATGTGGTTGGTCAGAAGATGCATGATATGATTCATTCGTATGTGAATGGAGATGTGACGCAAGCTGCACGCATCAATCAGCAGCTATTGCCGCTGTTCAAAGGCTTGTTTGCCTGCCCTGATCCATTGCCGAATCCATCAGCGGTTAAATATGCGCTATGCACACGTGGGTACGGTAACGGCGATGTACGACTGCCGCTAATTGGTCCCTCGGAGGCACAGCGTGAATTTATCCAGGCTTTGCTGTAAAAGCAGGTGTAGAGCTACAGCTGCTTTCTATCAGACATAGGTACTGCATCGTAGCAATGCTTCAATGCAATACAATTGTGTAAAATATACGTAACAGAATGCATCCCTTAATGCACATTCAAATGCCTATAGGCAGGGTAATGAGCATGGAGGGGTGCATTTTTGCATGTATAGGGCTGTATAGATTGGCGTTAGGGATCGGGTGATAGCGGATTTTAAACAATATTTTGGCTTGATATGAAAGGGTTTTACTTGCTTGTAGGACGAGGTTTCAAACATGACTTGTGTTTTTGTTTTTTAATCATGTATAATATTCTTAAGTGACTGGGTGCGGTATAAAAAAGTAATACGAATTTGCTGATAGAATTCTTTGTCAGGCAGAGTGTTCGTGACATCGGCAAATTATGCAAGAATGTGAAACATTCGGATGCTGGTTTCTTGCATACTTCAACTGGTGATCGCCGGTTTGTATTGTTATAGCCAACGTGTGCGATTTGTTTTATAAATGATCCAATATGTAGAAGAAAACCAAATGATTTTGTTTATAAATATTAAAATGACGTCCAACAATTACAGGAGGTATAGATTACATTGTCCAAGAAAAATACAAATAACGAAAAACTGACGATCTTTGCACTGGGCGGCGTCGGTGAAATTGGTAAAAACATGTACGTCATTCAGTATGCGAATGACATCGTCGTAGTGGATTCAGGCTTGAAATTTCCAGAAGAGGATATGCTGGGTATTGATATGGTCATTCCAGATATTTCCTACCTCAAGGAAAATCAGGATAAAGTTCGCGGTATTTTGCTCACACACGGTCACGAAGACCACATCGGCGGCCTGCCTTATGTGTTGAAGCATCTCAATGTACCTATTTATGGCACACGCCTGACTATGGGACTTGTAGAGAATAAGCTGAAAGAAGCCAACCTGCTTGGCGAAACGAAACGAATCCTGATTCATGAGGATTCCGAAGTGAAGCTGGGTAACACCATCACTGCTACGTTCTTCCGTACCAATCACAGTATTCCAGATTCCGTAGGTGTCTGCCTGGCTACTCCAGAAGGAAACGTTGTTCATACAGGTGACTTCAAATTTGACCATACTCCGGTCAATAACGAATTTGCTAACCTGCAACGTATGGCTGAAATCGGTGCCAAAGGCGTACTTGCTCTGTTATCAGACAGTACAAATGCGGATCGTCCGGGCTATACACCTTCTGAAAAAACAGTGGGTGTCGTGCTGGAAGATATTTTCCGCAAATCGCCACAGCGCGTTGTTGTAGCGACATTCGCTTCCAACGTTCACCGTATTCAACAGGTTGTGAATGCAGCGGCAGTAACTGGACGCAAAATTACAGTTATCGGACGTAGTATGGTAAACGTCGTTAGCATCGCAAGTGATCTGGGCTATCTGGACATTCCAGACGGCATGCTGATCGAGCCGGAAGAAGTCAACAAAATGGCAGCGGATCGCGTTGTTATTCTGTCGACAGGTAGCCAGGGCGAGCCGATGTCTGCACTGACACGTATGGCACGCTCCACACACCGTAAGGTTGATATTTTGCCAGGCGATAGCGTAATTATCGCAGCAACACCAGTACCTGGTAATGAAAAATACATTGGCCGTACGATCGACGAGCTATTCCGTCTTGGCGCTAACGTGTACTATAGCGGCGCTAACCCGGGCGTTCACGTATCCGGTCACGGTTCACAGGAAGAGCTGAAGCTGATGCTGAACCTGATGAAACCAAAATTCTTCATCCCAATCCACGGTGAATACCGTATGCAACGCAGACACGCGATGCTGGGTGAAGCGACAGGTGTAGATCCAGAGAACATCTTCATCGTAGACATCGGTGATACCGTTGAAATTCAAAACGGTTCCGCACGCAAAGCTGGTAAAGTCACTTCCGGTAACGTGCTGATCGATGGTCTGGGTGTAGGTGATGTAGGTAACATCGTATTGCGCGACCGTAAGCTGCTGTCTCAAGACGGTATCATGGTCGTTGTCGTTACACTGAGCAAGCAAAATGGTCAGATCGTATCCGGACCCGACATTATCTCTCGTGGATTTGTCTATGTTCGTGAATCGGAAGGACTGCTGGACGAAGCGAATCGCATCGTAACTAGCACATTGCAGCGTTTGATGAGCGAGAACGTTAACGAGTGGGCTTCCCTGAAAACAAGCGTCAAAGACGCGCTTGGCCGTTTCCTGTACGAGCAAACACGCCGCAGACCGATGATTCTGCCAATCATTATGGAAGTGTAAGCACATGATCTCTTTCGTAGAAACGTGCTTTTTGAATAATAGGTAAGGGCAACCAGTCGCCCCTGATTTTCCGCATGGTATATTGGACGGTCCCATGCGGGGAACAGGGGTTTTGTTTTTTAGAAAGGTATGTATTTTCGCAGGCTGGATGGTATGATGGAGATGCTGGTTGCTGTTCGCATTATGGCGTGAAAAGGCGAACGTAAGTGTCAGCAAATATGCTATAATTACACATCGGAGGTGGTAACAGGTGGCTAAACCGAAAGCAACCCAGAAAACACGAGCAGCAAGCAAAACAACCCGGAAGCCGTCGCCATCTGCTGCGCGGAAGCCGGCGCAACCGAAACGAAAAGCAGCCTCAACAAGGACAGGCACAGCAGCGCGTAAGCGTAAAGCTAAAGCGCAGGCACCTGCACTTGGATTGTTGAAATATGAAATTTATGGGATTTTGCTCATTACGTTATCGGTCATTGCTCTATCACGGCAAGCAGCCGTGGGGCATTTTTTGTATTACATAAGTTCGTTTATTTTGGGAAAAGTATATTTTGTACTGCCACTTGCCGGTATATACATCGGCTTAATGACGATGCTGCGTCAACGCTGGGCGAACGGCTGGAACAGTCGTACGACAGGGTTAGTATTGCTTGTATGTACACTAACATTGATGAGCATTCTGATCCATGTTCCAGTGCCACAGCTGGAATCGTTACCTGCAAGACAGGCAGCAGGTGGCTATGTGGGAGCCGTGCAAATGTGGCTGCTCCTGATGTTATTCGGTGTGACGGTAACGAAGCTAATTACAGGCGTGATGCTAATTATTAGCTTGATGCTGATTACACGCATGTCGCTTGTACAGATCGTGGAGTACGGACAGGCGATTGTTGCTCGTATTGGTGCTTCGACTCGTCAGCAATGGCAAGCTTCGCGTGAAGCAGCAGCAGAGCGCCGACAGGAGCGTGAGCTAGAGCTGGCTGCGGAAGCAGAGGCAGAAGTGCATGAATCGCATACAAGCAAAGAGGACGATGCTGAGGCAACACGTAGCAACGGCCTGCTTGCTTGGTTGCGTAGAGAAAGACATGGAGAGCTTGAACAGGAAACGGAAGTCGATGGAGAGGAAGCGTTGTATGCTGCTGCACCGGAGCGAAAGCCGATTACTCGCAGTAAATCGTCACGTAAGTCGGCAGCAGATGCAGCTTCGATTGTCACAGCATCATCTGATTTGACGACACAGAACGAAGATATTCGCATACACGGCCTGCATGATCGTCATCTAGAGGATGATTTGCTGGACGATGCAGCAGATATAGCTGTGGCATCTGGCATTGGTCTAAATAGCGCAGGCGTAGCACCATTAGCTGGAGCAGCAGGTGCTTCTACTGTGGCGGCAAGTACAGTAGAAGGAGATCGTACTCCTATTATCCGCGACTTTTTTGAGCAAATTCGTTCCGAGCAGTCTGGTCATAACGGTGCTGAAATGGAAGCAGAAGCCTTATATGATGCAGATAAGTCTACTTCGGATACATCCGATCGTGACTGGCAAGCTAGTGATGCGTGGACAGCTCCACAGCAGTCTGGATCAGAGCTGAATCCGTCTCATTTGCATAATGAGCAAGTATCGTCAGCAGCAGTTGATGGAGCTTCCAATGTACCATTACAATCGGTGGACATGGATACAACAGGAGCAGATGCTCTAGAATCTATAGGAGCCGGGCAGGGAGATACACCAGCAACAGATGGACAAGCAATGGTTACACCCCCACCGCCTCCACCGAAGCCTTATCGTTTACCACCATTTAGTCTGTTAGCTAAGCCGAAGGTAACTGGTAATGCAGCCGATCAGAATGATTATATGCAAATTGCACGGAAGCTGGAGACGACACTGGAAAGCTTTGGCGTGCGTGCCAAAGTGCTAGAGGTGGTACGTGGTCCTGCGGTTACACGTTATGAGATTCAGCCCGATGTCGGTGTGAAGGTAAGCCGGATTGTTGGCTTGACGGATGATATTGCACTGGCATTAGCGGCAAAGGATATACGGATGGAAGCTCCGATTCCTGGTAAATCGGCAATCGGGATTGAGGTACCGAACAATGAAGTGGCCATGGTCACCATGCGTGAAGTGATGGAGACACAAATCTTCCAGGAATCTGAAGCCCGCTTATCGATTGCTTTTGGACGAGATATTGCTGGACAGACGATTGTCGGCAATCTAGCGAAGATGCCCCATTTACTTGTAGCAGGGGCAACGGGTTCAGGTAAATCGGTTTGTATTAATGGCATTATTACCAGCATTCTATACAAAGCCAAGCCGGATGAAGTGAAATTCCTAATGGTCGATCCGAAAATGGTCGAACTGAATATTTATAATGGTATTCCCCATCTGCTTGCACCAGTCGTAACCGATCCACGTCGTGCTTCGCTCGCTCTAAAAAAGATCGTGGTCGAGATGGAAAAACGCTACGATCTATTTTCCAAATCGGGCACGCGTAATATGGAAGGCTACAACAATCTGATGAAGGATAATCCAGCGGCGATTTTGCCTTATATCGTCGTCATTGTCGATGAGCTTGCCGATCTGATGATGGTTGCTGCGGGCGATGTAGAGGATGCGATTGCACGTCTTGCCCAGATGGCACGGGCAGCAGGTATTCACCTGATTATCGCAACCCAGCGTCCATCGGTTGACGTTATTACAGGTGTGATCAAGGCGAATATTCCATCACGGATTGCCTTTGGTGTATCGTCTCAGATCGACTCACGTACGATTCTGGATATGGGTGGTGCGGAGAAGCTGCTTGGACGTGGAGATATGCTGTTTATGCCTGTTGGTTCCTCCAAGCCTGTCCGTGTACAGGGCGCATTCATGTCCGATCAGGAGGTTGAAGCCATCGTTAATTATTGCCGCGATCAAGCAGAGGCAGAGTATAATGACGATATTGTGCCGGAGATTGATGATTCGGTAACCGCTATAGAGGAACAGAAGGACGAGCTATTTGATCAGGCAGTGCAGATCGTTGTAGAGGCGAAGCAGGCTTCGGTATCGTTACTACAGCGCCGTATGCGTGTCGGGTATACGCGTGCAGCCCGCTTGATTGATTCCTTAGAGGCACATGGTATTGTAGGCCCTTATGAAGGCAGTAAGCCGCGTGAGGTACTCGTTTCCCCTGAGCAATATCATCAGATTAGTACAGGTAGCTAATCCAGCAGATTAAAGATCGAATGCGAATAGACAAAGCTAGAGCAGATCGAGCATAGGTTTGAGGCTTGAAGTAGCTCGATAATGCGAGTGAAATCAATCGCGATGGCTCATCCTAACATCATAAAAAACCCGCTAGCTCCTTTTGAAATGAAGGAGCTAGCGGGTTTTGTTTATTTCGGTATCGTTAACGATTAGTTATAACGTTTGAGAATTGTAGAGCGATTGCTGCTATCGTACACGAAACCGTAAATCTTTTTGCCCATATTGCTATAGGCAGCATCGATATCGGCAGCGATACTGCTCATCAGGCTAGTGCCTTGATTGTCAGTCAGCAGATTCCAATCGCTTTTGTTCGCATACACGCGGAATACGATTTCTTCATCGTTATCATTGGAGAGCTCGATGCTCAGCTTGATATTACGATACGTACCGTAGTCGTTGTTCAGGTTTTTCTGTACAGTCGTCAGATCGACATTAGAGCCGATTACGACGCTGTTGTTATTATTTACGGTAAAGCTCATCAGCTTGGTAGAGTTTTTGTTGTATACTGTACCGCTGATTGTAGCATTTTTGAAGGTTGTATTGTCATGAATATCATCTACGATATTTTGCAGCAATGTTCTACGGCTGCTGCTGGATGTATCATTCCATGAGGTTTCGTTAACACGAATCGATACTTTAACCGCAGACTGTGTGCCTGTCAGCTCAATGCTCGCTCCTGTACTTCTGTAATCGCCATAGCTGTTGTTCAGTGCAGTTTGCAGCTTAGTCATCGCATTGCTCACGCTACCAGAGGAGCTGGAGTTGTCAGCAAGCTGATTTTTCAGGCTTGTGATTTGCGAGTTCAGATCATTAACCTGTGCTTGCAGCTGAGAAATGGTAGTGTCTTTACCCGTACTTTGTGTATTGGCATTGGTCAGCTGTAATTGTAGACTTTGAATTTGTGCATTCAGAGCGTCTACAGTGGATTGTGGAACCTGAGTTTGCGTATCGGTGATCGATACCGCTTTGTCCGTGTTGTTCCATGTTACTTTTTTACCAACTGCATCACCCAGCACGCGGAGTGGTACATACGTGGTGCCATTAATCATAAATGGCTCCTGTGCTGCATCTACAGTAACAGCCTGGTTGTTGTACATCACTTTAATATTAGCATATACCGCTTTGAGCTGTTTGGTAGCATCGGAAGCGTATGTACTATTAGCAAAAATCGTTCCAGATACGGCCAGAGCGGACACGGCAGCGATGATCATCGGTTTTTTGTTTAGTTTCATGTTCGTTCATCGGACTCCTTCATAATAAATTTGGATAGGGCAAACCTCGTCTGATTATCCTATGTAATTAGACGCGTTACGCGTGCAAATAGTTTCGCACAAATTTCCCAGAGGTACCAATTGTATAATAATGAGGACCTAATTGGACCCAGAGACTTGATTCTAACATAAAATACAATCGTAATAAAATCAGCTTTGTAACTGGATTGTTATCACTTTGCTGAAAATTGCGATCTGATCACGGTCTGATCGCATTCTAACAAATATTTGCGAACGATCATTTCATTCGAGCTAACTTCCAGATCATTGATCACAAAAATACGAGAACGAATTGGGTGGTATGAAAATAGACGCAAGACGATAGAAGTAAGCCAGTGGTTTGCTTACCGGGATCAGGGTAGTATAAAATAAACGTTATGATGTATCACGAACAAAATTCGTCTTGAAAAAGGGGTTTTGATATTGAACACTACAGGATTTGAACACGGCGAAATTCATGGAATCCGCGTGCATGTTATGCCAACAACGCGGTTTAAAACCTTTGCAATCTCCCTTTATCTCGGAGTACCACTGGCAGAGGATACGGTAACACCAACAGCGCTGATCCCTTTTATTTTACGAAGAGGGAATGAAACGTATCCGGAGACTACACAGTTCCGTGAAGCGTTAGAGGATATGTATGGAGCAGGATTCGGTCTTGATGTATACAAAAAAGGCGATTATCAGCTCGTGCAGCTACGTATGGATACGATCAACGATGCCTTCGTCAGTAGCAATGAGCCGCTATTGTCACGTAGTCTTGGTTTTCTGGGTGAAACGTTAACTAGACCAGCACTGGAAGAAGGAGCATTCCGTCAAAAGTATGTACAGGCAGAACGTGAAAATGTACGTAAGCGTCTTGAATCGATCATCGATGATAAAATCCGCTATGCAGCCGAGCGCTGTATTCAGGAAATGTGCAAGGACGAGCCCTATCGTCTGAGTCCACTCGGTCGTCTGGATGCATTGGATGATCTGGAGCGCGGTGGATTGTATGAATGGTATCGCCAGTGGCTGTCCACCTGTAGCTTTGACCTGTATGTCGTTGGAGATACGACGCTGGATGAGGTGATTGGACTGGTAGAGCGTCATTTCCATCTGGAGCGTGGCGATGCACTAACGTATACGCCAGCAGCAGCGAAGCCAGCCAGTGCTGAAGTACGTCAGGTGGTTGAACGTATGGAAGTTAGCCAGGGTAAGCTGAATATGGGTCTGCGTAACCCGATTATGTATGGGGATGATCGTTATGCAGCTGCGCTGGTCGCTAATGGTGTGCTGGGTGGTTTCCCACATTCCAAGCTATTTATGAATGTACGTGAGAAGGAAAGTCTGGCGTATTATGTTGGCTCTCGTTTTGATCCGTATAAAGGTATCACGACAATTCAATCTGGAATCGAGCTGCAAAATTTCCAAAAAGCGCTTGATATTATTCGTGAGCAGCTCGCCCTGCTGCAAGCTGGCGAGATTAGCGAAAGCGAGATCGCACAGACGAAGGCACTGCTACGCAATGATTTACTGGAATCGCGTGATTCAGCCTATCAGATGATTGGCTATGATTTTAATGGCAGATTCGCTGGTAAGGAACGTTCGATTGATGAATTGCTGGAGCAGGTAGAGGCTGTAACAGCGGATGAGATTCAGGCGGCAGCTCAGCTGCTAGAGCTGGATACGATCTATTTCCTGACAGGCGAAAAGGAGGCGTAATTGATGGAAAGTATACACTATGAACGTCTACAAGAGACGCTGTATCATGAAAAGCTAGACAACGGACTGGAAGTGTATGTGCTGCCGAAGGAAGGCTTTCAAAAGACATATGCGATCTTTGCGACACGGTATGGCTCAGTCGATAACCATTTTCAGGTAGAGGGTGGCGAGGAGATTCAGGTTCCTGATGGTATCGCCCACTTTCTTGAGCATAAAATGTTTGAAGAACCCGATGGTGTAGATGTATTTTCCAAGTTCTCCGCTAAAGGCGCATCTGCTAATGCATTTACAAGCTTTGAGCAGACCGTTTATCTGTTCTCAGCAACCGAGCAGATTGAGGACAATCTGGACACGCTGCTAAACTATGTACAAAATCCATATTTCACAGAGGAAAATGTGGAAAAGGAAAAGGGGATCATTGGTCAGGAAATCCAGATGTACAGTGATAATCCCGATTGGCGCGTGTATTATGGCTTGATTGAGGCGATGTATCAGAAGCATCCGGTCCGCATCGATATTGCAGGTACAATCGAATCGATCAGTGCGATTACCAAAGACACACTGTATACGTGCTATAACACCTTTTACCATCCGTCCAATATGATGGTATTCGTTGTGGGCGGTGTAGATGCCGCTGAAGTGATTGAGCAGGTACGCCGTAACCAGGATGCCAAAGGTATTGCTCCGCAGGGACGAATTGGTCGTTATTTTGAAGAGGAGCCTGTTGCTGTAGGCGAACCATGGCATGAAGTGAAGCTGCCAGTATCCCAACCGAAATTCCTAATGGGCTTTAAGGAAAAAGAAGTGGGTCTGGATGGCGAAGCATTGCAGCGTCACACACTGACGACCAAGCTGATGCTTGATCTGCTGCTCGGTAATAGTACGGCGTTATATCAAAAGCTGTACGATGAGGATCTGATTTCGGATGATTTTGGCTACGATTATTCGGCAACACCGCACTATGCATATTCGATGATTGGCGGCGATACGAAGGATCCTGAGCTACTGGTTAAACGTCTAAAAGAAGAGATCGGTGCGATCGTGGAAAAGGGCTTCACACAGGAGGCATTTGATCGTGCGGTAGGGAAGCGTATCGGTAGTTATCTGCGCTCTCTGAATTCGCCTGAGAGCATTGCTCATGAATTTATGCGTTATCGCTTCAAAAATAGTGATTTCTTCGCTGTTCTGGGCATGTATGAAGCACTGACTCTTGATGACGTCAATCGCTATTTACGAGCACATATCGACTGGGAGCAGTTGGCTGTATCAGTCGTTGTTAGTCCATGAGTGGCATAAGCTCGAACGGTAGCAGCAAGCCATTTGCAGAGATGAATGTGCTTGTTACCGGTGCCAGCCGCGGAATTGGTGCTGCAATTGCGAAACGATTCGCGATGGCAGGTATGAATGTCATTATCCATTATCGCAACTCGCACGAGCAGGCAAATGAGGTTGCTCGTACCTGTCTGGATTATGGCGTGCGGGTGCTCACCGTAGCTGCGGATCTGCGCGAAGTGGAAGAAATTCGGCGTATGCAGACCAAGCTGGAGCAGCATGGCATGGAGCCCGATATACTGGTTAATAATGCGGGGCTGTCTCATTACGGGATGCTGGCTGATCTTAGCGAAGCAGAGTTTGACGATATTATTGCGGCAAATCTGAAGGCGGTTTTCTTTTGCAGTCAGACCTTTATGCCTTATATGATCCGGCAACAGTATGGACGAATCATTAATGTATCGAGCATATGGGGGATGACAGGTGCTTCTTGCGAAGTATTGTATTCTGCCAGTAAAGGCGGCGTCAATGCATTCACCAAGGCACTTGCCAAAGAGCTTGCTCCTTCCGGGGTGACGGTTAACGCCGTTGCACCTGGTGCAGTACGCACCGATATGCTGGCGCATTTGCACGATGATGAGCTTCGTATGCTGGAGGAGGATATCCCGGCTGGTCGTATGGCTGAACCGGATGAGATCGCATCGATGGTTTACTTTCTCTCCTTACCCGAGTCGGGCTATATGACCGGACAGGTGGTTAGCCCCAATGGAGGTTGGTTAACTTAGCGTAAAGGCTTCAATCGATCGTAAGCGCAAGTTATAAGTATTGGCATAAAAGGATAGAAGCTTCGATGCGATCTGCACATTGAAGCTTCTATTCATTGTTAGCTACATTGTCATTTGCTTACTAATTTTGCCGATAATCGTTATCGCTATGAAAAGGTATGAAAAAGTTGTTTCCTTTCGCTTCTTGCCTTTCTATTTCATTTTATATATCATTAACATGTTAAGGACTTGAAGCTAAAAGTAGGCTGTAGTCATCCCGATGATCAGCTTCTTTTTATTATATGCTGCTGTGAAGCGGCAAGCCGAAGATAGGCCTTTGCCAACAATATGGATACAGATGCCCGTGCGGATAGTTCCGCGCTCAGACGGGAGGAAAGGTTCGAGGTGAACGTGGAAGCAAAACAGATGAACACAGAAGCAAAGCAATGGTACTTGGAGTACAGGATACATAAGAATCGTCCTGGCTTGCTTGGAGATGTCGCATCGCTGCTTGGTATGCTGAATGTTAACATCCGTACAATTAACGGGGTAGAAGGCAAAACACGCGGAATGCTGCTGGAAACAGATGATGATGAGAAAATCATTCTGCTTGGTGATATGCTCGCCAAAGTAACCAACATTACCATTACGGCGCTGCGTCAGCCAAAGCTGGTTGATATTCTGGCAGTACGCCACGGACGCTACATTGAACGCGACTCCGACGATAAAAAGACATTTCGTTTTACACGCGATGAACTCGGTCTGCTGGTCGACTTCCTCGGTGAGGTGTTCAAGCGCGATGGTAATCAGATTATCGGACTTCGTGGCATGCCGCGAGTAGGTAAAACGGAATCGATCATTGCAGGTAGTGTATGTGCGATGAAGCGCTGGACCTTTGTATCGTCTACTTTGCTGCGTCAAACGGTACGCAGTCAATTGTCGGAGGAGGAAATGAGTCCCGGCAATGTGTTCATTATCGATGGAATTGTGAGTACAATCCGTTCCAATGAACGCCATTATCAGCTACTGCAAGATATTATGCAGATGCCGAGCACCAAGGTCATTGAGCATCCGGATATTTTTGTCCGTGAGTCGGATTATGATTACAGTGATTTTGACATTATTATCGAATTGCGTAATAATCCGGATGAAGAGATCGTCTATGATAAGTTCACCGAAACGTATACCGATGATATTTAATCGCTCACTTCAAATATGACTTTATGCCATAAAACAATCTAATCAGGAGGTAATCGTATGTCAGATCTGGGTCGCCAATTAAGGGACGCCCGCCTTGCACGAGGCTTATCGCTCGATGACGTGCAGGAAATGACCAAAATACGCAAGCGCTACTTGGAGGCCATCGAAGCGGGTGATTTCAAAGTGCTTCCCGGAAGTTTTTATGTTCGGGCTTTTATCAAAACCTATGCAGAGGCAGTCGGAATCAGTCCGGATGAGCTGCTACAGGAGCATCAGGACGTTGTACCTGAGCCGGAAACAGCGGAGCCAGTAATGGAGCCAGTCGTTCAACCGCGCCGTGCGGCACGACGTAATGCTGCGGCTACAGGTCGTAGTGGCAAGCTGCTATCTACGGTCTTGATGTGGACATTTCCTATTCTCATTATTGTGCTGGTCTGGGTATTTGTGATTCGTCAGAATTCTGCACCGCAGATTGCGGAAAACAAGCCAACCGAGCAACAGCAGCAAGGGAATACAGGTGGTACAACTAATCCACCGGCAAACACCAATACAACACCTGAATCCTCAGGTGGCGGTACTACCGCGCAGCCAAATGGTGGTGGAACACAGCCAAACAGCGAATCGACTGAAGGTACTACAGATGGCGAAGCAACAGGTACGCCTGAGGGTACAACAGAAGGAACAACGGATGGTGGTACAGGTACACCAACGGATGCTTCCAGCACACCGGTTGTAAGCGAATCTGGCAAACAAGGACGTAATACAATCTTTGACGTGAACTATACCGGCTCTGATACTGTAAAAGTGAACATCGCAGCGACGGGCCAAAGCTGGCTGGAAGTGTACAAATCTTCGGATTCCAGCGGTGAGCGTCTGTTCTTCAACAACACAGAGAGCGGTCAAAGTCTGTCGTATGATCTGACCGATTCCGGATTGTACATCAAATCGGGTAACTCTCGTGCAACGAATATCACGATCAACGGTCAGCCGATTACAGATGGTAAAGCAACTTCCCGTATTGTACTGAAACTGGTGAAGGAAGCACCATCTACGGACACAGCGACTGGTGCCGATACAACGACTGATGGTACAACAACGGATAGTGCTTCGGGTTCGACAGATACGGATTCCGAATCGACTTCTAGCGGTAACTGACAAGACCAATAAAGGACATCCCTTGGTTCTGCTTCAGGGCAGACGAGGATGTCCTTTTGCAAGTTCAGACGGTTGCGGCTATTCTCGCATCAACGCGATGCAAAGGGAACTAGAAGTGTATCCCTTATTTCAGAATAGCCATCCGTTAGACTTGTTCTGTAAGATCACCTATAATTTGACTAAAGGGGGCAATTTCTGTGGCATCTGAAAGTTCTTTTGATATTGTATCCAAAATGGACATGCAGGAAATGACGAACGCAATTAACCAAACGGAAAAGGAAATCGTAAGCCGTTTTGACTTTAAAGGTAGCAAAAGCTCGCTCACACTGGATAAAGAAACACTGGTTGTGATTTCCGATGATGAATACAAGCTGAATGCATTGATCGATATTTTGCAAACGAAAATGGTCAAACGCGGCTTGCCGATCAAAAATATTGAATACGGTAGCATCGAATCCGCTTCACTTGGAACCGTTCGCCAGCGCTTGAAGCTCAAGCAGGGCATCGACCAGGATAATGCGAAAAAGATCAACATTCTTATTCGTGACTCCAAGCTCAAGGTGAAAAGCCAGATTCAGGGCGATCAGATTCGCGTAACTGGCAAAAGCCGCGACGATCTGCAAGCAATTATCCAATTGCTTCGTAAAGCAGACCTGACGGTTGATTTGCAATTTACAAACATGAAATAATAGTTGCATGTAACTGCTTTGTTACAGGGCTGATGGAGGCTGCAAGTTGATGTTGAGAAACAAAATGGGATCGGAAGCAGTTACATATCAGCAGCTGCATCATATTGCTGCAATCAGCATAGGAGGTGCCCTGTGAATCTGCCCAATCAAATTACACTTGCTCGGATCGCGCTTGTGCCGGTCATGATGCTGTTCCTACTGGTTAACTTTTCATTTGGTGAACGTATACTGCATATCGGTAGTACATTTGCAGTCAATGTGAATGATGTGATCGCTGCGGTTATTTTCATCATCGCAGCCGCTACGGATGGTATTGATGGACATATTGCACGCTCGCGTAATCTGGTCACGAATCTTGGTAAACTGCTGGATCCGCTCGCAGACAAGCTACTCGTATCGGCAGCATTGATCTCGCTTGTATCGCTTGGTAAATGTGCAGCCTGGATGGCAATCATTATCATTTTTCGTGAGTTTGCGATTACGGGTTTGCGTCAGATTGCGCTGCTCGAAGGTGCGGTTGTCGCTGCCAGCAACTGGGGGAAGGCAAAGACGATTACACAGATTATCGCGATTGTATTGCTAATGATTAATAACTTCCCATTTGCACTCGTAGGCTTCCCGCTTGCTGAGATTGCCATCTGGGCGGCTACGATCATTACATTGTATTCCGGTGTAGATTATTTTGTGAAAAATAAACATCTGCTTCATCTATCCAATTCCTGAATAGAGCTTACCGTTTCACGTGCATGCACAGAGCGGTAAGATATAAGGGAGACTCAGGATAGACAGAGCATCGCTAAAGGCAATAGGGGTCTCTCTATTGCCTTTTTCTATGAGCAGGCGCATATTAAAATAGTTGGTTGTACACATAGCGAGGAGGAGAACGATTCATGAAAGCAGTAAAAGCAGAAATTATCGCAGTAGGCACCGAGCTGCTGCTCGGTCAGATCACGAATACGAATGCACGCTATCTGTCCCAGCAGTTATCCTATCTGGGAATCGATGTATACTATCAAACTGTAGTAGGGGACAACTTGAATCGTCTCAAGCAAGCGATTGAGCTTGCTTCTAGCCGGGCGGATGTGATTGTATTTTCCGGTGGTATCGGGCCAACCCAGGACGATCTGACTAAGGATGCACTTGGAGAGGTGCTGGGGCGCTCCCTGCACATTCATGCCGAATCAATGCAGGCGGTAGAAAAGTTTTTCGAGGGTCGCGATAAACCGATGACAGAAAACAATCGTCGTCAGGCGATCATTTTGGAAAATAGCGATCCGCTTCGCAATGAAGTTGGCTTAGCCGTAGGGGTTGCAATCTCGCAAAATGAGAAGCATTATATCGTTCTGCCAGGCCCACCAAAGGAATTGCAGCCAATGTTCGAGAATCAAGCGATTCCGTGGCTGCTGGAGCATGTGCTGACAGATGAATACCCAATCTATTCTAAAATGCTCAAGTTCGCAGGTATTGGAGAATCGGCACTGGAGGATGCGCTGCTTGATCTGATCAGTGCGCAAACCGATCCTACAATCGCACCTTATGCGAAAGAAGGCGAGGTCACGATTCGCCTGACGACGAAAGCTCCCGATGAGAAGGAAGCGATGAGTAAGCTAAAAGCGATGGAAGCGCAAATCCGCGAGCGCCTGCCAGAATATATGTATGCAGATCGAGATATTACAATTGAAAATCAGATCATTCAGATGATGACAGGGATGAAGCTTACGCTAGCCGCAGCCGAAAGCTGCACAGGCGGACTGGTAATGCAAAATCTGACGACGATCCCAGGAAGCGCGCTTGTATTCATGGGTGGCGTTGTATCCTACTCCAACGAGATGAAGGAGCAGATTTTGAATGTTCCGCATGAGCTGCTGGAGGGAGAGAATGCACCGGGAGCTGTAAGTGAAGAGGTAGCAGAGGTGATGGCGGATCAAGCACGTCGTCTGCTGGATACAGATTTCGCGGTCTCGGTGACCGGTGTGGCAGGTCCAGGCTCATCCGAACGTAAGCCTGTCGGTCTTGTCTATATCGCGATCGCTGAACGTGATCGCAAAACTGAAGTCTTCCAGCTTAACCTGAAAGGTAATCGTGAAGCGATTCGGATTCGTTCTGCAAAAAGCTTGATGTATCGTCTGTGGTTGCGCCTCAAGCAGCGCGAGAATGAGCAGCTTGCAGAGCAATCCTGATCGTATAGCTATGATATGAGTCGATAAATGCTTAACCCTAAACGATCATTTATCGATTCACAGGAGTAAGCACAAATAGCGAATAGAGTAGTGCAAGCTTGTGCTCCTATTCCACTTCATTCATTGCCTGTTACAGGCATTATAGATAGCACATCAGACTGTATATTTATTGTGCTTGCAGAGCACAAAACCGTGTGCTATGATCATTTCAGACGGAAGAACCGCAGCAATCGTATTGCTGCGGTTTTTTGTTTCATGGGCGCCCAAAATTGTATGATGATCGATGAAATAGACTATCGTTTTTGTATAGCCAAGCAGCTGTTTTGTCTATCAAGTAGCTTTAAATTAGGTTAAAAATGTATCTGTTCTTAAATTACCATTATTTGTAATTCATAAGTGACAAAGCGGTAAAAAGACGAATATATGTTCGAAAAAAGCTTGGCAAAGTGCGAACAATAAGGTATAATTAACTTATAAACATTGAGAAGGATGTGAGCTGATTGTCAGATCGTCGTGCTGCGCTGGATATGGCGCTTCGTCAAATAGAGAAACAATTCGGTAAGGGTTCCGTTATGAAACTTGGTGAATCCACGCATATGCAAGTAGAAGTTGTACCAAGCGGTTCTATCGCATTGGATATCGCTCTGGGAACAGGCGGTATGCCAAGAGGTCGTATCGTTGAAATATATGGCCCTGAGTCTTCAGGTAAAACGACAGTAGCTCTGCACGCGATTGCAGAGGTTCAAAAAGCGGGCGGACAAGCAGCATTTATCGATGCTGAACACGCATTGGACCCTCAATATGCGAAAAACCTGGGTGTTAATATCGATGAGCTGCTGTTGTCCCAACCGGACACAGGTGAGCAAGGTCTGGAAATTGCTGAAGCACTCGTACGTAGTGGTGCGGTTGATATTATCGTTATCGACTCCGTAGCAGCACTCGTGCCAAAAGCGGAAATCGAAGGCGAGATGGGTGACTCTCACGTAGGTCTGCAAGCACGTCTGATGTCTCAGGCGCTGCGTAAGCTTTCCGGTGCGATCAGCAAATCCAAAACAATCACAATCTTCATCAACCAGCTTCGTGAAAAAGTTGGCGTTATGTTCGGTAACCCTGAAACCACACCAGGTGGTCGTGCATTGAAGTTCTACTCGACTGTTCGTCTGGATGTTCGCCGTATTGAAGCTATCAAGAACGGTAATGATGTGGTTGGTAACCGTACACGTGTTAAGGTTGTTAAAAACAAAGTTGCTCCTCCATTTAGACAAGCAGAGATCGATATTATGTATGGTGAAGGTATCTCCAAAGAAGGTAGCTTGATCGATATCGGTACTGAAAAAGATATTATCAATAAGAGCGGTGCTTGGTACTCCTACGAAGGTGAACGTATGGGTCAAGGTCGTGAAAATGCGAAGCAATATCTGAAGGAAAATCCTCAGGTTGCGCTTGTTATTGAAAACAAAATTCGTGAGCTGAGCAATCTGACTACGCTTGTTGAAGCTCCGAGTGATGCACAAAAACGTGAAGAAGAGATCGAAGAGCAAGAACTGTTCTCCGAAGCAACAGAGTAATTTCAGGTTTGGTCCCATATGCCCGGGGCTGCAAACTTTATAAGCATTCCTTTGTCGGTTTGTGCCAGCATTCCGTCGAAGCAAGCGCCTGTAACGTGTCTCACGTACAGGCGCTTTTTGCACATATTGGCAGAGGATAAGGAATTCGTGCTAGAGTGATAACCTGGTAATAAATTAAAAATCAAGCTGATTAACGATAACAGCTCTGCATCATACGACAATCTAATGGCAGAGTGGAAGGGAAAAAAGCATGAACAATAGATATAGCTGGGGTCGCAAACAGAAGAAACGCGAAGTATCGAATACAACGAATGAACCAAATGAATCGAATGAGAACCATGAATATAGTACGACATCCAAGGAGCAACAATGGGAGCAGGAAGAGGAACTAGAGGATCGCGCTGATCCACTTGAGCATTTTCCTGAGCATGAGGAATTGGAAATTACAGGCGTGGAGCAGGCAAGATGGCCACGACTTCATTATAAATTGTTTTTTGGCGAGCTAAAGCTAGTCGTACACGAAGATGTTATGATCAAGTATCGGATGCTCAAAGGGTACAGTTTTACTAAGGATGCCTTACGCGATATTATGGCTGCCAATAAGCTTCAGGCTGCCTATGCTTCGTCGATCAATTATTTGAGCTATCGTTCACGTACACGTACAGAGGTAGCTCGAAAGCTAAAAGAAAAAGGCCACGATGAGCATGTTATTGAGACGACGCTGGAACGATTGGAGCAGGAGAAGCTAATCGATGACCATCTGTTCGCAGAGCAATGGGCTAGACAGCGCGTTCGTACCCAGAAGAAGGGCAAAGTATGGATTCGTCAGGAACTGCGTCAAAAAGGCGTACAGCCTGCTCATATTGAGCAGGCACTAGGAGAGATTGATGAAGATGAAGAGCTGGTTAGTGCGACCATGCTTGCTCGTAAGAAATGGAATAGCACATCCGGTGAATGGCTGGATAAAAAGCGGAAGACGATGGCCTACCTGATGCGTCGTGGGTATTCCTCTGATCTTGTGCGTCGTGCACTAGCTGCAATGGAGGAGCAGAATCAAATGGAAGAGGAAAATGATTAGATATAATAATACGGAACTATGGATCTAGGAGTGCAATAATTAATCCTATTTAAATGATCAACCTTCAGCGAATCATCGAAGCTTTATACGATACGCTTTGTTTATAAATTCAATTACAACACAACAATAACGAAATTCCGTACTCAGCCATTTTCCTAGAAGTGTGGCGGAGGATCTCTGCGTAAACAACAGGAAATGCCAATTGCTTGACAATGTCTTTTGGCAAATAATAAAATGGATGTGTACAGTTTGTCATTTTTACGTCATTTTTTGCTTATTGACCTCAAATGTTGTGGTTATGACGGGCTGTTACAATTGTGCTTGAACTTTGAAAATGTTTAAGCCCCTTGAACGGGGAATTAGCACATGTACCCGCATGAGCGATGAAACGGAATTTAAAGGGACGAAGCATTACATTACCATCAACATGGTAGTTCCCAAGGAATACCTTGGAGGAATCAGCGAGGAGGTGAACAGAATGGGTTATCTCTGGATCATAATTCTCGTTGTTGCCGCATTATTCTTTGGGTTCGTGATCGGATATTTTATTCGCAAATCTCTTGCAGAAGCTAAAATTTCCAGTGCTGAAACGGCTGCCGCTCAGATCGTAGAAAATGCGAAAAAGGAAGCAGAAGCACTGAAAAAAGAAACAGTTCTGGAAGCAAAAGACGAAATCCACAAATTCAGAGCTGAAGCTGAAAAAGACATTCGTGAGCGTCGGAATGAAAACCAACGGCTGGAAAGACGATTGTTGCAAAAGGAAGAGTCGCTGGATAAAAAGCTGGAATCACTGGAACGCAAAGAAGAACAAGTGGTTAACAAAGAGAAACGTATCGAAGAGACACAGCAACAGATCGAGCAGCTATATCAAAATCAGGTATCCGAGTTGGAACGAATCTCCAATCTGACGATGGAGGATGCACGCAGCATCATCCTGAGCAATGTAGAGCAAGAAGTGCGTCATGAGACTGCACAGATGATTAAAGACATTGAGCAACAGGCGAAAAACGAAGCGGACAAGCGCTCCCGTGAGATCATTACACTCGCTATTCAGCGTTGTGCAGCTGACCACGTGGCAGAGACTACCGTTTCTGTTGTCACCTTGCCTAATGAAGAAATGAAAGGCCGTATTATTGGCCGCGAAGGACGTAACATCCGCGCACTGGAAACATTGACTGGTATTGATCTGATTATCGATGATACACCGGAAGCGGTTATTCTGTCCGGATTTGATCCGATTCGTCGTGAAATCGCCCGTACTGCACTGGAAAAATTGGTGGCTGACGGACGTATTCACCCGGCACGAATCGAGGAAATGGTCGATAAATCTCGCCGCGAGGTGGACGAGCGTATCCGCGAATACGGTGAACAGTCTACATTCGAGGTTGGCGTACACGGACTGCATCCAGATTTGATCAAAATTCTCGGACGACTCAAGTTCCGTACGAGCTATGGTCAGAACGTACTCAAGCACTCGATGGAGGTTGCTTACCTTACCGGCCTGATGGCTGCGGAGCTTGGTCAGGATGTTACACTGGCGAAGCGTGCAGGTTTGCTTCATGATATCGGTAAAGCGCTTGACCACGAAGTGGAGGGCTCCCATGTGGAGATCGGCGTAGAGCTGGCGAAGAAATACAAGGAGCATCCAGTCGTAATCAACAGTATTGCTTCTCACCACGGTGATACCGAAGCAACGTCGATTATCGCTATGCTCGTTGGCGCAGCAGATGCATTGTCTGCCGCACGACCTGGCGCACGTCGTGAAACGCTGGAAACGTATATCCGTCGTTTGGAAAAGCTCGAAGAAATCTCGGAATCATTCGATGGAGTCGAAAAATCGTATGCGATTCAAGCCGGACGCGAAATTCGCGTTATGGTACAGCCGGATAAGATTGACGACGCGGAGAGCTTCCGACTCGCTCGAGATATTACCAAAACGATTGAAAATGAACTGGATTATCCAGGACATATCAAAGTCACCGTTATCCGTGAAACACGAGCGGTTGATTACGCAAAATAAAGATCATGCGAAAAGTGACCTGGATACGGGTCACTTTTTGTATTACTGGACGGAGGAGAACATCATTAAAGTTATTTTTATTGGAGATATTGTAGGTAGTACAGGACGGAAAGCGATTAAGTCAAGCCTTCCTCGGTTAAAATCAAAGTATAACCCGGACATGATTATCGCGAATGCCGAGAATTCCGCCTCCGGGCGCGGTGTTACACGCAAAATCGCTAACGAGTTATTTGAACAGGGCGTGCATGGGATTACGATGGGGAATCATACATGGGATAATCGCGAAATTTTCGAGTTTATCGATGATGAAGCGCGCATGGTTCGTCCGGCGAATTTTCCACCGGATACACCAGGACGTGGCTACACAATCATCAAGAACGGCGGCAAACAGCTTGCCATTATCAATTTGCAGGGACGTACCTTCCTGCCGGCAATCGATTGCCCCTTCCGCAAAGTGGATGAAATTCTGGATGAGCTCAAGGGTAAAACCAATGCGATTCTAGTTGATTTTCATGCGGAGGCAACGTCGGAAAAGATTGCTATGGGCTGGCATCTGGAAGGACGTGCATCGATGGTCGTTGGTACACATACGCATGTGCAAAGTAACGATGATACCATCCTGCCAGGTGGTACTGCGTATCAGACCGATGTCGGTATGGTTGGCTCGTATGAGGGTGTGCTGGGCATGCAGCGCGATGCGGTGCTGTATAAGTTCCAGACACAGCTTCCTGCACGTTTTCAAGTGTGTGAGGGCAAATGGCATTTTCATGCTGTCTATGTCGATATTGATGATGTGACCGGTAGAGCGAAAAAAATCGAAAAGATCCGCATGTATGAAGACGAGTGGCATATGGATTAAGCGGTAAGCCAAGCGAAAGCAAACTTTTGCTTATTGACTTGCTATATCATCATTTTGATGGTGTAGTACCTATACAGGCTGGCAGTGCTTCAAACAACTGCTATCATGGCTTGTCAGATTTCCACATCGATTCAACGTCCCTGTTTGTAGGCAGAAGATCCAAGTATATTGATCCTTCAAAAATATATTTGACAATTCCACCTATGCGGTTCAAAAAAAGAAGGAAATTGAGATAAATCCTCGAATACTAACTAGACGCATTTCCGATCATTTTTGAAGCCAAGCCATCATTCATTCCTAGGGGAGGTACCTAACATGGAAGTATTAAAAGTGTCAGCAAAATCCAACCCGAATTCAGTAGCCGGAGCCCTGGCGGGAGTGTTGCGTGAACGCGGCGCTGCCGAGCTTCAAGCTATCGGAGCGGGTGCACTGAATCAAGCGATCAAAGCTGTAGCTATTGCCAGAGGATTTGTAGCGCCAAGTGGAGTTGACCTGATTTGCATTCCGGCCTTTACCGATATTGTGATTGATGGAGAAGACAGAACTGCGATGAAGCTGATCGTGGAGCCAAGATAAGCAGCATTGATCGTTGCATAGCCGCCCTGCAAGCCTACCATTCACGGCATAAGATGGAGCGGTATTTGTACAACTCCAAGTAGATACCAGACGGGAATGGCGGAAAAAACGTAAAATTTTGTGACCTGTATCGCTTTTTTACTGAAAGCGTGCAGGTCTTTTTGCTGAGTTGGTTTTCATTTTCATAGTAAAAGATGTATAATAAAAAGGTATGGTTTTCATTACATCTAGTACGTGTATTTTGTTACAAACATATATGTACACAATAGCCAAGGAGTGAATGATCAATGAGTAAAGTAGTACCTATAGGCGTATCTGCACGCCATATTCACCTGTCTCAAGAGCATATTGAAATTCTGTTTGGTGCAGGATATCAATTGACTGAATTCAAACCACTGTCCCAACCAGGTCAGTTTGCTGCCAACGAAACGGTAGAGGTTGTTGGTTCTAAAGGTTCTTTCCCTAAAGTTCGTATTCTGGGTCCAGCACGTGCGGCAACTCAGCTGGAAATCTCCCTGACCGATTCCTTTGCAATCGGTGTAAAAGCACCTGTTCGTGAATCTGGTCATATCGAAGGTACGCCAGGCATCCTGATCAAAGGACCAGCAGGCGAGGTTGAAGTTCAAGAAGGCGTAATCGTGGCAGCTCGTCACATTCATTTCCACACTTCGGATGCTGAAAAATGGGGCATCAACGATCAAGACAAGCTGAAAGTTCGTCTGTCTGGCGAGCGCGGCATGGTACTGGAAAATGTAATCGCACGCGTATCCGATTCCTTTGCACTGGATATGCACATCGATACAGACGAAGCGAATGCTGCTGGTGCACGCACTGGCGACACTGCTGAAATCATCGACTAAAAGCTAAAGCATAATTATAGATCGAGCGAGAGCGAACAATTGACTTTCAATGATTCCTAGCCTGTGCTTCGATATAACGATGTGTAATGTGATTATGTATAATCAAACAGCCAGAACAGGACTGCTTCATCTGGATAGCATGCAGCTATTGTGCGCGGATGAAGTGTCGAGCTGTTCTGGCTTTTTTTCATGTAATCTGATAGTTGATCCTATCTTATATCATGTGCGAGTTTGTTTTAAACTTTAGACGATAACGGTATGAACTCCACCATAACTGCATGAACTCGACTGCAATTGTATGAGTTAGATTTGCAGCAACTGGCGGCTGTATGTGCAGTAGTTATTTATTTCTGATCTTTAGCCTCCCTATAGCGTGCATACGTACGTTGTAAATACTCCATATACTGTCTACGTGTCAAACCATCCGTTTGTTTATTAAAATCGTCATATGAGATATCGACTGGAAAACCGAACTCTGCCATTGCTTTTTGACGTGCTTCAAGGTAGAGCGGATGATCCAACGTTTTGGGCCAATCACGATTCTCCAGCGGCTCGAATTCATACTGTGAAATGCCACTATACACGCCATTATTGCTATACGTACGTGCTGCGGTAAATTGAACCTCTGATTCAGGCTTGAATGCCGTTCCGGTACCCCATGATAAGGAATAACCATTTTCTGGCTTATCATTCGTTTTGCCATATCCGATTGGAAAAGCAATATCCTGCTCGTCCAGCAGCTTATGACCGACATGTTCATAGTGCCCCCGTAGAAAATAATCATCCATGACTGTGATCACATGATCGGATTGCGGAGCCGAGATAATGTCAGTAAGCTGAGGTGACCGATTCGTTGTGCGATACAAATAAGGACGCACGAATAGTGGCATCGTCATAGCCTGATTCCAGATACTATACTCGCTAAATAATCCATCCTTTTGCATTTTGCGCAAATCTCCAACGACCAGTACATAAGCATCATAGTACAAATCTAGCTCCACGCGGAAAATATCGCCTGGTATCGCATTATAACGCGTGCGCTTCGCATATAGCAGGCGCTCCAGCTTCTGATCATAATCGGCTGGAAGCTGTGTGGGATACTGCTGGAGCCATGCCAGCAGCTCTTCACGCGTATGGCATTGTGGGCATTCACCAAGCGGCAGCGAGATCGTATTATTCGGATTCGTGACCGCTACATAGCCCTTATGATCCTGATCACGGATACCCGCTGAAAATTTTATGCTGGCTGCTTTGATGCTTGTGATATTCGAAAAATTCAGCTTCTTTTCCTTTCCTTTTGCCGTCTGAGGAAGAATCCACTGTCGATCCCGCGTTTCAATATGTACATCTGTCTCGGAATAGGCTTGTTCGTACGTGCCCATACATTTCCGAATCACATCACCTTCAAGCGCAATCCAGTAGCCTGCGCGTAGCTCCATTAGCTCCCAATCCGCATTCAACTGCTGTAAGCCAAAATAAGGGCGTAGTTCATTCGTTAACCATAGTGCAGGCTGTTTCAACTTGTACCCTCCTTGAATAATTATGTATTATACATACCAGGAATGTTAGATGATCTAGTTTTTAAAGTAAAATGAGTACTAGTATCAGAACTAAAATTAAAAAATGAACCATAGCTACATTAAAAAATGAATGATAACTACATTATAAATAAAACTATAAATACATCCATAACTATAGGGGGTCATATGATGAAATACCGTGTTCGACTGACAATGCTGTTATTGCTATTAATAGGCTCAATGCCTGTCTATTCACAGGCAGACGCTGGAGGGCCGATCGATGAATCGAAGCTATTTAAGAAGCTGGATCAGCTTAGTAGTGAACAGATTATTCTGGTAGCTGCTGATCGCTCAAGCTCCATTACAGGTAGATTATATGTGTATGAGAAGCAGGAGGGGAGCTGGAAGCGTCAATTGGGCCCTGTTCCTGTCGTTTTCGGCAATAACGGTCTGGGCAAAACGAAAGAAGGCGATGGGAAAACACCGCTTGGCACGTATACACTGGGTACTGCTTTTGGTAGCAATCTACAGCCGCCAGCAGGTCTGCAAATCGATTATCGTCCCGCAGGAGCTGATGATTACTGGGTTGATACACCGCAATCTCCAGACTATAATAGCTGGGTTGCTTACGAGGGCAATCCCAAGGAACGCTGGTCATCCTTTGAGCGGCTCAATCATCCATTATATCAGTATGCCGTGGTAATCAATTACAATACGAATCCGGTTATACCGGGTAAAGGCAGTGCTATTTTCATGCATATCTGGCGAGCAGCGGATAAGCCTACTGAAGGCTGTATTGCGATGTCTAAGGATAATCTGCTACGTGTGATGAAGATTATCAATCCGGATCGTTCTCCCAAAATTCGGATCGGTGTTGGTGATAGCATTTACTAATCGAACGCTGAGGGCTATAGCCAATGAAGTGATTCATGGCTCTGAGCGAACACGGATGGAGATTCCTTGCTTTTTATATAGATAGTGCCATGCTATAATTACAGGTGATGCTTTTTTGTTGAACCGATTGCTTCCGTTAATTGTGGTGCAAAATAGAGAGGGATTCGTAAAGAACTCACATTCTATGGATCGCATCCATCGGCAAAAGAATAGAGCAGCAGTTGTCCATATCAAGCAGCGCAGGCTGTTTAGTATATTGCGATACGATCGGTATGTTCAGGAAATGTTTATGGTGGGGGAGTGACAGCATAGCATGTCAAAACAAACAAAAGATTATTCTCAATATTTTGATTTTTCGGATGCTAAGGTAATATCCGAGGATGAAACGGGCAAAAAGATCCGTATTCGCGGACGCGAAATCCACATTATGTCCGAGCCGAATCAGCGCGAAGAGAAGAAGCGTGGCAAGCAGGAAGTACAGGTGATGTACGAAGACGCGGTGCCAGAAGAACTGCGCGAGATCGGTGCAGGCAAGCATTATCTCGTCTATACGTTTGGCTGTCAGATGAATGAGCATGATTCGGAGACGATCAAGGGCATATTGGAGCAAATGGGCTACACGGCTACAGAAAGCCGTGAGGAAGCTGATATTATTCTGCTCAACACCTGTGCTATTCGTGAAAATGCGGAGGATCGTGTATTTGGCGAGCTGGGTCATCTGAAAACTCTCAAGCTGGAGCGTCCGGGCTTGCTGCTGGGAGTATGTGGATGTATGGCGCAGGAGGAAGGCGTCGTGAATCGGATTATGCAGAAGCATAATTTTGTCGATATGATCTTCGGTACGCACAATATTCACCGTTTGCCACAGCTTGTACAGGGTGCCCTGTTCAGCAAGGAAATGGTCGTTGAGGTCTGGTCTAAAGAAGGCGATATCGTTGAAAATCTGCCGAAAAAACGCCAGGGTATGCGCGGCTGGGTAAATATTATGTATGGCTGTGATAAATTTTGCACCTACTGTATCGTTCCGTATACACGGGGCAAAGAACGCAGTCGTCTGCCGCAGGATGTGATCGCAGAAGTTCGCGAGCTGGCACGTCAGGGCTTCAAGGAAATTACGCTGCTCGGACAGAACGTGAATGCCTATGGTAAAGACCTGGAAGGCATGAACTATACATTTGGCGATCTCATGGACGATATTTCCAAAATCGATATTCCGCGTGTACGTTTTACCACTTCACACCCGCGTGATTTTGATGAACGCCTGATCGAGGTTCTGGCTAAGGGTGGCAATCTGGTGGAGCATATTCATCTGCCTGTTCAATCCGGTAGCACGGAAGTATTGAAGAAAATGAGCCGTAAATATAGCCGTGAGCGTTATCTGGAGCTGGTTGACCAGATTTACAGTGCTATTCCAAATGCGGTACTCACAACCGATATTATTGTTGGATTCCCTGGGGAAACCGACGAGCAATTTGAAGAAACATTATCTCTTGTGCGTCAGGTTGGCTTTGATTCGGCGTATACGTTTATTTATTCGCCGCGTGAAGGTACACCGGCTGCCACGATGGAGGATAATGTGCCGATGGAAGTGAAAAAGGAGCGCTTGCAGCGTCTGAATGCTACGATTAAGCAATATAGCCGAATCGGTAGCGAGAAGTTTCTTGGTCAGGTCGTTGAGGTGCTGGTGGAAGGTGCCAGCAAAAACAATGATCAGGTGCTGGCTGGACGCACACGCTCGAATAAGCTCGTCCATTTTGAAGGCTCGGAAGAGCTGATTGGCGAGTTCGTATATGTGAAGATTACCGATTCCAAATCGTTTTATATTAAAGGCGAGCTGGTAGCTGAGCCGGCAGCGATAAGCTGATTATAGGGTGCTGCCAGACTTGACCTGACGGAAAGGATGCTATTGCCGTGGACCGACAGGAGCATAACATAAATAATCAGCAGACGGCAGCAGACAGCCCGGAGCTGGAAACGAGCGGATTGTACATCCGTGAGGATATTATGGAGAAAACGCGGCAGCTTGCTGGCCTGATCTCCAACAGCGAGGAAATTATTCATTTTCAAAAGGCAGAGCAGATGATTCAGTCGCATGAACGTGTGCAAAGCCTGATCTCGCAGATCAAGAAAAAGCAAAAGGAAGTCGTTGCCTTCGAATCGCTTCGCAATCAGAAGATGGTAGCGAAGATTGAAGCGGAGATGGCTGAGCTGCAACAGGAGCTGGATGATATCCCGCTTGTCGGCGATTATCAGGAATCTCAAGTAGAGATCAATGATCTACTGCAAATGGTCGTATCTGCTATTTACAGCACGGTATCGGAGAAGATCCATGTGGAGAGCGGTAAAGATTCTCCCCCGGCGTCCTGCGGGGACTAAGCCTTTGATCAGATCGATGATCATGGAGAAATAACACAGAAGTAGAGGACGCGGAATTCATCTCCGCGTCTTTTTTATCTCAATAAAGGGTCAGCGTTACGATATAATGGTCACACAATGTTCTTTCGTAGTACACCAGATTGAATTTGAGCGGAAAGAAGTGAGCTGATCATGGAATCGTCCAACTATAATGATGCTCGTGTGATCATACGCCCGCGTGCCGAGCATGAAGCGCTACCTATGCCTTTACTATTGCTTGCTGATCCGGAGCCCGCAGCGATTGAGCGCTATGCTGCGCTGTGCCGCTGGTGGTTTGCTGACGATGGGAATGAGATTGTTGGTGTATGCGGTGTGCTGGAGCGTAGCCGTGGCGCCTGGGAGATTATGAATATGGCTGTGTTGACTCGCTGCGAGGGTCAGGGGATCGGGAGCAGGCTGATGAAGGGCGTGCTTGCGGATCTGGATCATGAAGGCGCTATCGAGATCATCGTATGCACAGGCAATTCTAGCCTGGGCGCACTCGCCTTTTACCAGAAAAATGGCTTTCGGATGGAGGCGATTGAGCCGGATTATTTTACTCAGCATTATGATGAGCCGATTATGGAAAATGGCATTCTATGTCGTGATCGCATTATTTTGTGCAGGCGACAGACTAGCGATGCGCCTAAGGCTAAGCGTCCTGTCGTATTATCTGATTTTCAAGCGAGTGTCTCTGTCCGAATCGCACAAATTCGTGATGCTGGGCCATTAATTCGTATGAAGCGGCGGCTTGATGAACAGACGACCTTTATGCTGCTGGAGCCGGGTGAGCGCATGATGGGTGAAAGCGAGCAGCGAGATGTGATACGATATGCGTTGCGTAGCGCAAACTCGAATATTTTCCTAGCAGAATATGAGGGTCAGATTATTGGCTATCTGGAAGCGATGGGCGGCAAAGTGACGCGTAATCGTCACAGCGTCTATATTGTGGTCGGTGTACTACAGGAATATGCGAATCGCGGCATTGGTCGAAGATTATTCCAGACGATGATGCACTGGGCAGAGGATCGCGGTGTTCAGCGATTGGAGCTAACCGTCCAGTCTACGAATGCACGTGGTATTCATCTGTATCGCTCCCTCGGCTTCCATATCGAGGGCATCCAAAAGCAGGCATTGATCGTAGAAGGAAGTTATGTCGATCTGATTCAGATGAGCTTGTTGCTGTCGACATGAACGTTTGAGCCGGAATCGATTAAAGCACGATGGAATCAACAGGAGGAATAGAGAATGACGGAGTGGCAAGAGATATTAGAAGCAAGTGAGCGAATGTACTGGGGATTGCTTGGCTGTAGACTGGTGGAAAGTCACCATGAATATATCAAAATTGCATTAACTGCAACAGAGCGTCACCTGAATCATATGCATATTGTGCATGGTGGGGTAATGATGTCTATGATGGATCAAGCGATGGGCATGATTTCGATGGCAGTACAGGGTGGGCAGCCATGTGTAACGACGAATATGAATACTCATTTTGTACAATCGATGGGTGAAGGTGAGCTATACGCAATCGCTAGAGTGATCCATCAATCCGGTCGCACGATGACATTGCAAGCAGAGATTACGAATGAAGCAGGAGAGACAGGTGCCATTGCTACAGCTACATTTATCGCGACACGTAGCAAGTAATGATAGCATTTTTGTATACCCTATAAATTGAATACCCGCATGATTCCTTTGCCGTGATGTCAAATTAAACATTGACCTCACGGCATTAATAGTTCATAATGATATTATCAAAAAGATAAAATGAACAGTGGTGATCATAATGACGGACAATAGTAAGCAGCATACGTACGATGTCAAAAAGTACCGCACCCCGGATGGCGCTCCCGCCGACATCGTCATGTTTACGCTAACCAAAAAGGAGCGCAAGACATTCACGAAAACACTACCGCTGCGCGAATTGAAGGTCATGCTTATTCGACGCCGTTCCTGGCCTTTTGCTGGCAAATGGGCGCTTCCAGGTGGCTTCTCACACGATGATGAATCCCTGTTTGAAGCGGCACAGCGTGAGCTTAAGGAAGAGACTGGCGTCGATGCACGTCACCTGGAATATCTCGGCGTATACAGTAAGCCGGGACGTGATCCGCGCGGCTGGATTATCTCACATGCTTTTTTTGCACTGGTAGAAGAGGAAATATTAGAAAAACGCCGTGCTGCTGATGATGCAGAAGAGGTAGGACTGTTTACGATTGAGGAAGCGCTGGATGAGCTGGAGCTGGGCTTTGACCATCATGATATTATTCGTGATGCATATATGCGGATTCAGGAGCAGATGCTGAGCACTGTGATTGCGAAGAAGTTCCTGCCACCGGAGTTCACACTCAGTGAGCTATATCAGGTGATCAAGGCAGTTGTACCTGATTTTGAAGAACCGAATTTTATTCGTAAAATTACGTCGACGCGTAGTCGTAAAGGCATTATTGAGGAAGTGCGAGACGAGGATGGTAATCCGCTCAGCTCCAATCAATATTCACAGCGTCCAGCACAGCTATACCGTTTTACAGGGCTTGTGCCGCGTTTATCGATTTATTCGTAATCGGATCGTAACGGTATCGCTATAGCAGCGATGATGTGGTATCAACGATATGATCGATGGATAGACAATGTTACTTTGTATCGGCTGAAAGCTATATCTGCATGCTTGATTAGTTTGCGTATATGTCCTAATTAAAGGGAGGCACAAGGATGAGAGCCTTGATCGTTATTGATTATACGAATGATTTTGTAGATGGGAAGCTACCTGTTGGAGAGCCGGGAATCGCGATTGAAGCGAAAATTGCTGAGCTGACGGAGCAGTTTGTGAATATGGGTCACTGGGTTGTGATGGCAGTCGATCTGCATGAGGAACAGGACCCGTTTCATCCGGAAACGAATCTGTTCCCGCCACATAATATTCGTGGCACCGAGGGTCGCGAGCTGTATGGTCGCTTGAAGTCTGTCTACGAGCAGCATCGTGAGCAGATATACTGGATGGACAAAACACGCTATAGCGCATTTGCCGGCACGGATCTGGAGCTGCGCTTACGTGCACGAGGCATTACGGATCTGCATCTGATCGGTGTGTGTACTGACATTTGTGTACTGCATACAGCGGTCGATGCGTATAATAAAGGCTTTAATATTGTGGTGCATGAGGATGCCGTTGCAAGCTTCAATGCGGCAGGGCATACATGGGCACTTGAACATTTTCGTACCACAATGGGGGCAAAGGTAGTCAAAAGTGGTTAAAAGGTAATCAAGCCGGCATTTGCCGAACGCTGCAATCTCTAATGTGATGCGATTCACATAGAATTGCAGCGTGATCACGATCTTAAAGAGGTGGAACGACGATGAGACAATATGGCCTAGCTTTACATACAGACAAGTATCAGATCAATATGATGTATGCACACTGGGTAAATGGTACGCACCATAAGCAAGCGGTATTTGAAGCTTATTTCCGTAAGCTGCCATTCGGTAATGGTTATGCAGTGTTTGCAGGTCTGGAACGCATTGTGAATTATATTAACAATCTGACCTTCCATGAGGATGAGATTGCTTTTCTGGCAGAGCAGGAGGAGCAGTATGATCCACGTTTTCTGGATGAGCTGCGTCAATTCCGTTTTCACGGTAATGTGTATGCGATGCAGGAAGGAGCAGTTGTTTTTGCCGATGAGCCGCTGATTCGTGTCGAAGGCACGATTATGGAGGCCCAGCTAGTCGAGACGGCGTTGCTTAACTTTATGAACTATCAGACGCTAATCGCAACCAAGGCATCGCGTATTAAGCAGGTAGCTGGAGACGATCTGCTGCTGGAGTTTGGTACAAGACGTGCTCAGGAAGCTGATGCTGCGATCTGGGGAGCGCGTGCTGCGTATATTGCAGGCTTCCACGGTACATCGAACGTACTTGCTGGTGCCAAATTCGGTATTCCTGCGAAGGGTACACATGCGCATGCGTGGGTACAGAGCTTTGGCAACGAGCAGGAAGCCTTTGACCGTTATGCTGCGGCATTGCCAGATGGCGTAACCCTGCTTGTGGATACATTTGACACGCTCGGTAGCGGTGTGCCCCATGCGATTCGTACAGCAAAGGAGCTGGAAGCACGCGGTAAAAAGATGAGCGCGATTCGTCTGGATAGTGGTGACTTATCGTATCTATCGATTCAAGCTCGCAAAATGCTGGATGAAGCAGGGCTTCCTTATGTGAAGATCGTCGCTTCGAATGATCTGGATGAAAATACAATTCTTGATCTGAAAGCACAGGGTGCTCGCATTGATACATGGGGTGTCGGTACACAGCTGATCACTGCATCCGATCAGCCGTCACTTGGCGGTGTGTACAAGCTCGTCGAATGTGAAATCGATGGCGAGATGACGCCAGTAATTAAAATTTCTGCGAATCCGGAAAAGGTGACGACACCGGGAAGCAAGGATGTATATCGTATTATTAGCACAGGCAGCGGCAAAGCGATTGCCGATTATATCTGCTTCCCGGATGAATCGGAGCCGCGTGAGGGAAAACGACTCAAGCTGTTTAACCCGCTGCATCCGTATATTCGTAAATATGTGTCGGATTACGAAGCGGTAGCGATGCTACAGCCGATTTTCGTAGAAGGCAAGCAGGTATATGAGCTACCGGAGCTGGAGCAGGTTCGCGAATATCATCGTGCTCAATTGCAGCAGTTCTGGCCGGAATATTTGCGCAAGCTGAATCCAGAGATTTACCGTGTGAATATTAGCCCGAAGGCATGGGAAATGAAGCAGAAGTTGATCGCCGACCATTTACCAGCAGAAGAATCCTGAGCAGCACGCTATGAAAAAAGGCATAGTCTGAACCCGATGCGAACCGCTATGCTTTTTCTTAAACAGCATGATAGAAAGGATGATGATGAGCATGACGGCAGCATTTCGCGCGTATGTATTAGAAAAGCAAGATGAGGAAGTACACGGCTCTATTCAAGAGCTAACGATGGAGCAATTACCAGAGGGTAGTGTGACGATCGCTGTACACTACTCGGATGTCAATTATAAAGATGGTCTGGCGAGCCTGACCAATGGTAAAGTAGTGCAGCAGTATCCATTCGTACCCGGAGTAGATCTGGCAGGTGAGGTGGTAGAGTCACAGGATGATCGCTATCAACCTGGAGATCTGGTGCTCTGTACGGGGTATAAGCTTGGTGTTAGTCATTATGGCGGATATAGCGAGTATGCACGCGTGCCCGGAGATTGGCTTGTGCCTTTGCCGACAGGGTTGGAGCCGAAGGAAGCGATGATGCTCGGTACGGCTGGATTTACCGCAGCGATGTCTGTCGATGCGCTGATCCATGCCGGTGTAGAGCCGACATCAGGTCCTGTGCTCGTTACGGGGGCTACAGGTGGCGTGGGATCGGTAGCGATCTCGATCCTGAGTAAGCTTGGCTACGAGGTATACGCATCCAGTGGTAAGGTGGAGCAAGCACAATGGCTTCAAGAGCTGGGAGCGACCCACATCATTTCACGCCAGGAAAGCGAGCAGCCGATTAAAGGGGCACTCGGTAAAACGACATGGGCAGGGATTATCGACGCAACCGGTGGAGCAGCATTAGGTGAACGCTTGAAAAGTGTAGCTTATCGTGGTGCTGTCGCGGTATCAGGCAATACAGCTGGTGTTAAGTTCGAAAGTAGCGTATTTCCGTTTATTTTGCGCGGTGTACAGCTGATCGGTATTGATTCGGTTTACTGTCCTGCTGAGCTGCGCTCCAAGCTCTGGAAGCATCTAGCCACAGACTGGAAGCCAGACATGGTATTACGTCAGGGTATAACGGAATATAGCCTGAATGATGTTCCGAAGGCATTACAAACGGTGCTGAATGGACAGGCCGTAGGTAGACAGATTATTCGAATTGCGGATTGAAAAGCATCTCGTTTGCAGGTTGATCCTACAGAGTACTTCATACAGAGCATTGAATCGTTGTGATATTGGGTCTACATTGGGATGGTATATGCAACCTTCAATGCTACAGCTAGCGATATCATAATAGTAAAGCCCCTTTCTGTCGAAGTCTGGCAGAAAGGGGCTTTTTTATATGTTGAGAGCTACTATTTAGTAGGCAGAATGATGATTTACTTTTTATAAATTTCACGCATCACATGACCAAGCTCTGGCAAAATAATTCGTTCCATCGCCAGCTTGACTGCACCTCGTGAACCAGGCATAGAGAACACCGCAGTGCGACCGATCGTACCAGCAATCGCTCTGCTTAAAATTGCCGCTGAGCCAATATCCTCCGCAAAGCTCAAATAGCGGAAAATTTCCCCAAAGCCAGGAAGTTCCTTTGTCAGCAAACTTTGTACGGCTTCAAACGTCACATCACGTGGCGCAATGCCCGTACCGCCGGTTAGTAAAATCGCTTCCACATCGGGCTGCTCCGCATATTCATGTAATAGCTCGCGAATCTGTTCATAATTATCCTTTACAATCGTATAACCTGCGATTTCATAGCTATGCTCCAGCAGTAGCGACTGAATCAATTGACCACCCGTATCTGTATCTGGTGTACGTGTGTCCGACACTGTAATGACCATACATTTCACCGTATCAGGGGCTTCTGCCCGATGTTCATCTACCGAACGCATCTTGATCAACTCCTTTGGGACTTAGAGATCGTCGATATCCAATATCTACAGGGATATGCGCTCATTCTACTACAGGCAGAATCATGCAAGCTCTCTCGTAGATATCCATCTATCTATGCTCGCTTTCATTTTAGCATACCCGCAAGTCAGAAATCACGAGTAGGTGACTGTCTTGCTGTTGCTGATAAGGCGTACAAAAATACAAGTATAAAATACGATGCAAACTCATGCTACAAACGATAGGGGATAGGCTTCGTTCCTTATATCCTTTATAATAAAGGGATATGGATCAATGAGCCAATAATCATGTCCTATGACGACATGTAGCATAATGATACGAACGGAGCGATGATGATGACAGTACCGATTTATATTTTGTCTGGCTTTTTAGGGAGCGGAAAGACGACGCTGCTTCAGCAAATGCTGGAGAACTGGAAGGCAGAAGGCAAGACACCCGCAGTAGTAATGAATGAGATTGGAGATGTGAATCTGGATGGTATGATGCTGGATGGTGATGTGGCGATGGCAGAGCTGCTCAGTGGCTGTATTTGCTGTTCCAATCGAGCCGATCTGGGCATGGAGCTGTACAATCTCATTCAATCAGGCGAGCCAGATGTCATTATAATCGAAGCCTCCGGTGTAGCAAATCCAGTGGAAATTCTCGATGCAGTGACTGAAATCTCGCTCTACCATCGTATGGAGCTGCGTAATCTGATCACTGTCGTCGATGCAATGCATCTGTGGGAGCTGTACGAGCAGCAACAGGGCAAAACATATCGACTGATGCAGGAGCAGATTCGTGCCGCTTCGATATTAATCGTGAATAAGAGTGATCTCGTACAGCCCGAACAGCTAACACAGATACAGGAGATTGCACGTCGCTGGAATCCTTACGCACCAATGTATACGACAGTGCGTTGTGAACTGGATCGTGCGTTATATGAAGAAGCTCATCCATCCCTTGCCGCCGATAGCTCGGTACAGGCTGAAGTAGCTATGGTAGCGGAGAATACTACACCGAATGCCGGGACAAATGCTACCCATTCTCATGCTGACAATCATACGCATGATGAGCATTGTGGCTGTCATTCCGCAGCGATAGAAGACGATAGTACGACTGCTGAAATGGCTGCTTCTACCGAAGCTACCTCGTCCGAGACATCCGCTCATCAGCATGAACATAATCACGATCATGATCATAAGCATGCCGGGTTGCATCATTCTCATGAACATGTGATGGTCTATACGCATTATTTTGAACAGCCGATTAACAGTGAAGCTTTTGAGCGATTGATTGCGAGCTTGCCGTCTGAGGTGTACCGTGCCAAAGGCATCTTAACATTTAGCGATACCAAAAGTCGCTTTTTGTTCCAGTATGCGTATCAGCAAAGTGATTTTATGAAAATTACACCGCAAAAGGAAGTGCCAGATGTCGCGGTATTTATCGGCGAGCATTTCGACAAACGCCATATTCAGGAACAATTGCAGCTATTGGAGCAGCAGGAGACGAGTCTATAAGCTGTTCAGCAAGTATTCGACAGAGTTTCAACCGGAGTAAGTCGCGGGTAATAGTTCAATAATCACCCGGTGCCTGAACCCAGGCGCCTAGGATACGCTGGACGTTCATGCAGGGTACTTAATTTGAACTATACTGGAGGTTGTTTATACGATGTCTACACCACATCAATACCGTCCTTACATCGAAGCTTGTGTTGAAGCGATGAATGCTTGTAATCTGTCCTATGTATCCAACCTGAAGCAGTATGATCTGGAAAAACTATGCGACTGCATTCGTGTGAATCGCGATTGTGCAGAAGTGTGCTCTTTTACGATTCAAGCGCTGAGTCAAGGTAATGCATTTGCAGCAGAGATTGCGGGTCTATGTGCAAAAGCATGTGAAGCATGCATTGCAGAATGCTCTAAGCACGAGCAGACGCATTGTCAGGATTGCTTAGAGGCATGCCGTCGTTGTGCAGAAATGTGCCGTGAGCTTGAAGGTTCGCTGGCGCTGGTGTAATCATCACTACTTCTGTATTCTTATATTCGAACAGATAAGCCATATTGTCGTGTTTCCAGCGATCAGGTTGCTGCCTGCTCGTGTAGGGCGAATGCCTGTGGAAGAGCGAATATGGCTTTTTTTGCGTGAATGAATATGAAGAGAATGTCCAGGATGAGCGAGCGGTTGGAGTGGAATTAGAATTAAAATGGACTGGATCGCAAAGGCTGTGATCGCAATACATACATGGCAATTCTGGAGTTGCAATTAGAATGATAGCATCTATTCTTCTCGAAAAATGCTTGCTTTCTACTGAACGCAACCGTATAATACAGCTTAATATCTTTGACAGCTCATGTGAGTATGATTCAGTATGGCATCCATGCACTCACTCTGAAGTAAGTCACATGGTGATTAAACCACATAATTTTGACCTCGATGAAGGGGAGAGTATGTCTGGAATGGTCTGCTTCAAGCGAGCCGGGAGGGTGAGAGCCGGCAGCAGTACATCTGGCAGAAGCGCACCCTGGAGAAGGTTTGTCCAACCCATTATAGCCCGAAAGCTTGCGGTGTAATGTGCATAGACAGACACGGCTAACCTTCGTTACAGGTTCATGAGTGACAATTCGAAGAATAGGATTGGACGATATCTGTGCTGAGTTACAGAACGGATGCGAAACGTAGGGCAATGATAAGAAGCCCTCGCCGTATCATGCTGTACAAGCATAGACAAGCCCCATCCTCCGCATTCTTGAATTGTACATGGAGTGGCACCACGGGAAAGCATGAATAGCTCTCGTCTCCGCGTATGCAGTAGCATACCGGATGACGGGAGCTTTTTTGTATTTGATGCGAGTGACCTGATCGGTATGCTAGCCCATTCATATAGCATGATGCAGCATCGATTTGCAGTCGTCAGGCTATAACAAGATTTTATCTATTGGCAAGAGTCTGAGATCGGCTCGTATCTGTTCTGATTTTTCAGAAGTATTAGCAACTATTTATTTAGAAAATAAGCACCAACCCGATGATCCACTAATGATTAAAAATAAAGAATATGGAGGAATAAACGATGATTACTACCTATTCACTCAAGCAACAGGCGGCGAATTGGCTCCAGCCATTAACGGAGCTACCCGTAGAGCAGGTGATCTCTATGCTGGAGGTTCCGCCTTCATCTGAGCTGGGTGACCTTGCCTTCCCTTGTTTTGTACTGGCGAAAAGCTGGCGCCGTGCGCCGCAGCAGATTGCAGTGGAGCTAAGTGAGCAACTTGGTGCCGCTGCATCGCCTTATGCTACAGCAGCAGCAACTGGAGGTTATGTTAATCTATCCTGGAATCGGCAGCATTATGCACCACTGCTGCTGAATGCAATTGCTTTGCCAGATTACGAACAGCTCCAGCCGGAGCAGAAGGAGCGCATCATTATCGATATGTCATCGCCTAATATCGCGAAGCCATTTGGCGTTGGGCATTTGCGTTCAACCGTGATTGGAGCGGCACTGTATCGCATCTATGCGGCTGCCGGGCATGAGCCGATTAGTGTTAATCATATTGGTGATTGGGGCACACAATTTGGCAAGCAGATTGTGGCACATCTGCGTTGGAGTAATCCAGAGCAGGCAGCTGCTGATCCGATTGGCGAAGCCTTACGAGTATATATCAAGTTTCACCAGGAAGCAGAGACGATGCCAGAGCTGGAGGACGAAGCACGAGATTGGTTCCGTCGACTAGAGCAGGGTGACGAAGAAGCGCTGGAGCTATGGCGCTATTTTGTAAAGGTCAGTATGGAGAAGTTAAATGGGATCTATGAGCGTCTAGGCGTGCAGTTCGATGAAGTGCTGGGAGAGAGCTTTTACAATGATAAAATGCCAGCAGTTGTGGAGCAACTCAAGACGCTTGGATTACTGAAGGAAAGCCAGGGCGCACAGGTTGTACGGCTCGATGAGCTGGAGCTTCCGCCATGCTTGATTTTAAAATCAGACGGAACCACGATCTATCCGACTCGTGATCTGGCTACTGCGGTCTATCGGCGGCAGGTGATGGCTGGTGATCAGCTGGTGTATGTAGTGGGCGGCGAGCAGACGCTTCATTTTCGTCAGGTATTTGCTGTACTACGCAAAATGGGCTATGAGTGGGCAGATCATTGCACCCATGTCGCATTTGGCTTGATGCGAATTAACGGTAAAAAGATGTCTACGCGTAAAGGTAAGGTCGTGCTGCTAGAGCAACTCATGGATGAAGCGGTAGCACGTGCAGCGCAGATCATTGCGGAGAAGAATCCAGCCTTACCACAGCGGCAGCAGGTTGCCGAGCAGATTGGGATTGGCGCTATTATTTTTAGCGATCTAAAAAATGCACGTCAGAACGAGATCGACTTTTCACTGGAGGAAGCGCTCAGTTTTGAAGGGGAAACAGGACCGTATGTACAATATGCGCATGCACGGATTTGCAGTATATTGAGTAAAGCAGAAGGCTTTGTAAATGATCCTATCGTAGCGCACAATGCGCCAATGCCGGAGATGTGGAGTGATGCCGCATGGGAACTATTAGGTCATCTGGGTAGCTATCGTGAAGCATTGGCGCGTGCGGTACAGCTACAGGAGCCGTCAGTGATGGCGCGCTATGCAATACAGACGGCAAGGCTATTCAATCAGTGGTACAGTCGAGATCGGATTGTCGACGCTAACCCTCGGGTAAAAGCAGATCGTCTCGCGCTGGCAAAATGGACCGGGCATACGCTGGAGCGCACGTTAAAATTGCTTGGTATGGCAGCTCCACAACAGATGTAAATCGCGTGCAACAATTGCGTATACCTAATCGTTTATAGAGTGAAGGTTCATACAGAACCGTGATCATGGGCAATGAAATACTATATAGTAAGCCCGTATCATTTGAAAATTCGATAATAGATGGAGGGATATGCAATGTGGAATGCAAAACAAAAGGTTGCAGCAACACTGGCGTTGTCCTGTGCCATTGCTGGCGGAGCTTCGGCGGCAGCAGCCGCATTTACAGATGTGAAGGGCGCAGATAATCAAGCGATCGTGAGCTCGCTTCAGGACAAGGGAATTATTAATGGGGTGACCGCTACGCAGTTCAAGCCGAATGGTTCATTAACACAGGCGCAGGCGATTCAGATTCTTGCCAAAGCATTTGAATTGAAAAAGGATGGTGCACAGGTGATTCCAGCGGCAAACCAGCCGTGGTATTCTGGTGCAGTGGAAGCAGCTAAGGCGAACAAGCTGTCGTTGCCATCCACATTTAAGCCATCAGCAGAAGTAAATCGAGAGGACTTTGCACTGTGGCTGTATGAAGCGATCAATACAACGGGGCAGTATCCAGCGACGAAGATGTTTGTCGTGTTTGAGGATCAGGATCAGATCAATAAGGATGCGACCAATGCGATCCAGACACTAGTGAATATGAATGTGATTCCACGCTCCAGCGTAGGCAAGAAGTTTGAGCCGAAGGAAGCCATTACTCGTATGGACGCTGCGGTATGGGTAGATAGTGCAGTGAAGATGATTGATCGTGCTCATGCGAATCAAAATGATGATACGACAACACCACCAGCTACCGGATCGGAGGGATCGCAGATGGGGGATGAGCCGCTGCTGAACGTAACCAGTACTGCGGATGGCAAGCAAAAGGTTACCTTAACTGTCGAACTGCCTAACCCGGGTTATGGCTTG
Source organism: Paenibacillus hunanensis (assembly GCF_014645615.1). Lineage (GTDB taxonomy): Bacteria > Bacillota > Bacilli > Paenibacillales > Paenibacillaceae > Saccharibacillus > Saccharibacillus hunanensis. The sequence goes on from NZ_BMMB01000007.1 coordinate 340,113, forward strand.
AAGATCGATAATGTGAAGCTGACCGATGACAAGCGTGCGATCATTTCCTACTCTATGACTCAGCCTGAGCCAGGTATGATGTATCCGCAGGTGATTAGCGAAGGTAAAGTAGAGACGGTTATTCCAGCAGGCTATACTCCGGAGCTGGCAACGAAGTAATGGAATTTGGTGCAATGAATCATGCATCCGTATGATCCAGACGATGAGTTAGTGATTTAACGAATACATCATCATGGATGACTATGATGAAGAATAGATATAGAAAAACAGCCCCTCGATCGTATTCGAGCGGGCTGTTTTTTATGACGATTTATTAATTAGATCGCTTATTTGATGCAAATTTTAGATTGAAGCAGTTAGAGGTAAGAACTACATATACATTTAGAAAAATAAATGTACCAACTACCACTAATTGTAGGATTCATTTCCACCATTATATATGCAATGGATTGTAATGGATGCCTCCTAAAACTGTTCTAATCGTTAATTTAAACCTTCTTCGGCTCGACTTCGATTGGCTTCTCCGTAACCTTCTTCGTTTCATACAGATCAGAGCTTTTTTTCAGCCATTCGAACAGATGCGTAATGACGACCTTGAGTACCGCATAGCCTGGTACAGCTAGCAGAATACCTACTACGCCGAACAGATTACCTGCTGTCAAAATAACAAAGATAATGGTGATCGGGTGAACCTTCAGCGATTTACCCATAATTTGTGGAGAAATCAGTTTACCTTCAATCAACTGTACGACTGTCCATACAACGATCATTTTGAGCAGCATGACTGGCGAGGTTACGAGTGCAACGACCAGAGCAGGCGTAATGGCGATCGCAGGCCCAAGATAAGGCACGATACTTGTAAACGAAGCGATAATCGCCAGTACAAGCGCATAATCGAGACCGATAATATTGTAGCCGATATACAGCAGGATACCGATGCAAAAGCTAACGATAATCTGACCGCGAATATACGAGCTGATTTTATTATTCATTTCTGACATCACTTCGGAGGTTTGTCCGCGCAGATTAACCGGAATGAATTGCAGGATGTACGACGGTAAATTTTTGCCATCCTTGAGCAGGTAGAACAGGATGAAAGGTACGGTTACGATCGACAGGATGACCTCTGTCAACGTACCGAGGAAACCACCAATACCGGAAAATGTAGATGCAAAGCCCGAAAATCCGCTACTGAACAATGCTTCGCCGCGAGCAGAGAGTGTTTTCAGTAGTTCTTGCGGATTCACATTCAGTGATTGCTGAATTTGGAGGAATACATCGCTGCCAAGCCATTTTTGAATTTGAACGGTCGCCTGATCATACAGTGTTGGAATATTACCGATCAATTCGAGAATCTGACTTTTGATGACCGGAATAACCAGACTAATAATAAGTACGAGTACGCCGATAATGAGAATATAGAGCAAAATAATGGAATAAATACGTTTGACTTTATGCCGTTCTAAAAAGTCGACGAGCGGATTGAATAGATAAAATAAAATACCGCTCAAGATGATCGGCAAAATGACCGTTTTAACCAGTACGATCAATGGGGTGAACACATACGGAATTTTGGAAAGCATAAAAATATTAATCGAAATTAAAAATAACACAAGCAAAAAAATAACGAAGCGATTGTTTAGAAAAAATAATTTAAAGCGTTCGCTCCATAGTCTAGCGCGTTCCATGAGTGGCTTCATTCCCTTCCAAGTCTAATTGTCTATGATGTATAATGTGATCCATTCGCTTGATATTTCTAGCATAGCGGTAAGCGACTGATAGAGCAAGTAAACTACCGTAAAGCTATGAATATTACTAACAAAAATGCAATTTATAGGTAGACAAAGGAGGAGAAAAGAGCTAAATTGGATTGTAGTTCAAAAGGCTTAAAAAAAGTTGGAAACTGTGACTTACATCACAACGATTAGTTTAGCTTTTTGATAAAATTTAAATTAATAAGATTGTGAATGAACAATAGTGTGTATATGAGCAGCTAGCAGCTCGTAGAATCTCCAACATTTCTGTATTTATTCCAATCCAACCTTACCCAAAATCACGATTTGCGAGGTGCACTATGAAACTCTCTCTTGGTTCTAAGCTGGTGGCAAGCTTTATTGCCGTGTCTATCATTACGTATGGTACAAGCGCTTTCTTTATTTTTTATTTGAAGTCTTATCTGGCATCTGGTATGGCGGATTGGATGTATGTATCGATTGTATTGCTGCTCGGTATTACATGGAGTGGTATTCTGGGTTTCGTGATCTCTCGCTTTTTGACACGTCCGATTGTACAGCTGTCGAAGATTGCCGAGCATGTATCTGCTGGTGACCTGACGGTTGATATTCCTGAACGCCGTGAAGAAGATGAGATTAAAGTGTTGAATGATGCATTTCGGATGATGGTAATGAATATTAAAGATATCGTTGGCGATATTGCTCGTAATACAAGTACAACCTCCAGCAATGCTGATTCCTTGAGCGGGGCAATTAATGAAGCAGCACATCAGATTGAATCGTTATCGACGATTGCCGATGGCATCTATCAGGGTGTACAGCGGCAACAGGAATCTGCGGAAACCTCGCTGCAAACTGCGGAAAATATGCTCGGTTCCTTTCAGCAGATGCGTGATAAGTCTCATCATATGCTGGAGCTGTCCAGTACGATGGAAAACTCTGTTCAATCCACACGCGGTATTTTCGCTTCGCTGAAGACAGGCATGGATACCTTATCTGTTTCGCAAAATCAAGCCGAGCAAACGGTGCGACTGCTGGACAATCAGGCTTCCGATATCGGCGCAGTTAGCGGTACGGTAAAAGAGCTAGCCGAGCAAACGCATCTACTGGCTCTGAATGCATCCATTGAAGCGGCTCATGCTGGTGAGCACGGCGCAGGCTTCGCTGTCGTTGCTTCCGAAATTCGTAAACTGGCCGAGCAAAGTAACGATTCCGCACAGCGCATTCAATCATTGATCACCGCGGTACAAACGCAAATTCATGCCACCGTAGAGCTTATCCACAATCAAAATGAGCTTGTACAGCGCGAGACGAAGCATACAAGTAAGGTGGAGCGTACATTGAATGAGTTTGGAAGCGTTGTCGATGAGTTCATGGCGGCTGTACAATTAATGGAAAGCTCCATCTCCGAGCAAACGGATCGCGTTGAGCTAACATACCAGCATGTGCAGCAAATTCGTGAAATGGCGGATAAATTCCATGAAGGCGCACGCCAGATCTCGATTGCAACCCATGAAGAAACAGCGATCATGGAAGAAATCTCTTCCTCCTCCGATGAGCTGAGCAGCATGACCTCGCGTTTATTAGAAAAAACGAAGGTATTCACCGCCTGAATCTAATTCCAATTCAAAAACAGACCGTATCACAGCTATACGTAGCCATATCGCTACGATAAGAAGTGTATACGGTCTGTTTGTTTTGGCACCAATTCATTTGCGCAGGTCATTCTACAGGAGCTATAAACAGGGCAGTAAATAAAGATTCTCGTAATTAGCATCCCAATCGTCTATGATGCCTGACCTGTTGTAGTTGCACGGGCAGCATTAAACTGCCAGTCTATACATGCTAAAAGCTATTGTCGTTCTAAAAAAGCTACGATTATGATATGCAATACTTGCTCTCGCCCATTATGGAGCACGAGAGCTATGATATAAAGTCTTCGATCTAGCTTATCCATTGCTAAGTCTAAAGGTAAATTGAAATGAAACGATGTCACGCGCCACGATACCACGCATGTACACCGAAATATATGCTCCTGCAGAAACCGATCCTGCATTGCCCTGATTATAACGTTAATGTAATGTACATTTTCATCTGAAGAGTGAAAAGTGAAAGGAGGTAGGTTCAACCCAACGCTCCTTATCGTTTCTCCATTCTTATTTGTCTCATCTCATATCTCTACCTTATGTCGTACGCCCAACCAGCCCTGCGGGTACAGGAACTTCGCGATCCTCGGGACGCTCTGTACCATCTGGAACAGCATTCGAGCCAATCCCGGTTTGCATGCGATACATTTGACGATAGCGTCCATCGATCTCCATCAGCTCATCATGTGTACCGCGTTCAACGATCTCCCCGCGATGCAGCACCAGAATCTGATCGGCACTACGAATGGTGGAGAGACGGTGGGCAACGATAAAGGTAGTCCGTCCGCGTTTTAACACTTCGAGTGCAGATTGGATCAGTGCTTCTGTCTCGGTATCGATATTGGCTGTCGCTTCATCCAGAATTAGAATGGCTGGATCATAGGCAAGTGCGCGGGCAAAAGAGATTAATTGACGCTGTCCAGCAGACAGTGTACTTCCTTTTTCCACCACAGGCTCATCGAAGCCCTTCGGCAGATCCGCCAGAATGGTATCCGCGCCTACATCGCGCAGTGCCTGCTCCAGTCGTTCGCGGCTAATCTTTTCATTGTCCAGACTGACATTAGACGCGATCGTACCGGTAAACAGATACGGGTCCTGCAAGACGATACCCATATGCTGGCGAATCCACTGCTTCGGCAGATCGCGAACATTTTGACCATCGATGGTAATTTTGCCCTGCTGTGGATCATAGAAGCGGAACAGCAGATTGATGATCGAGCTTTTGCCTGAGCCGGTATGACCGACAAGTGCGACCGTCTGACCTTGACGCGCTTCAAAGTTGATATTTTTCAGTACAGGGTCTTTTTTATAGGCAAATGTAACATCCTTGAACTGTACATCCCCTTTATAGCGAGGCATCGAGCCATCGGTTACGGCTTCGCCTTCCTCGTCCATCAGCTCGAACACACGACCTGCGGATACCATCGACAGATCGAGTGCAGCCAGCTGATTCACCATTCCCGTCATCGGCTGGAACAGACGTCCAAGCACATCGACGAACGCATACAGCACACCGAGCGAGATTGCACTGTCAAAGCCACCGAGTGCAGCCGAACCAAAGTACCACAGCACCATAGCTAGTGTCAGGTTACGCAGCACATTGACCAGATTGTGCGAGGTCAGTGCATTCAGACGCAGCATTTTGTTTTGATAAAACAGATAGTCATTGTTTAACTGTTCAAATTCATCCTGTGTCTGCTTTTGCTTACGGAAGATGCGAATGATCGACATCCCTTGAATCGATTCATTGATGATCGCATTAATCTCACTCAGACGAGAACGGATAATTTTGTTGTACTTGGTTGCAATTTTGCGATAGATCATAACCCATGCGATCAGTACCGGTACAAGGAATAGACAGACAAGTCCAAGTCGGAAATCGAGAATGAACAGCGCCACATACACGCCGAGCATATAGACCGTACCTGAGCTAAAGTTAGCCAGAACCGCAACAAACAGGTCTTTTACTGCTTCCGTATCATTCGTTACCCGTGATACGACTTTACCTGCGGGCAGATTATCGAAGAACGGCACAGGCAAGCGCTGGATATGAGCGTATAGATCGATACGCAGCTGCTGAATGACCTTATTGGCAGAGGATTGCAGCCAGTACGTTTTACCAAACTCTGTAATGATCGAGATGATCAAAAAGATAAAGTAGAGACCGATCAGCTTATAAATACTCGGCAGCTCTGGTTTATAAAAGGAAAACAATTCACCAGCGGATAGCGGAACGGCGTTGTAGACAGCCTGCTCACCCTGCGGGCTGCTGATCGTCAGCTTACCGTTGGCATATGTTTTTTCACCTGTTGTCGTCTGCATTGGCCCTTCTACAAAATAGAAGCTGGCTCCACTTTGCAGGACATGAGCCTCGGTACCTTTGGTAGCACCTTCTGCCCACAAGCCTTCACGCTTATAGAACTTTCCATTATAGGCAGCCGCATTCGTATCGCTAGCAGTCGTTTCGTAAAAAGGCTGCTCAATAGCAAACATATGATTATCAATAATGTTTTTAGCGATAAATGGGCCAGCCAGCTCGGCGCCGACGCCAATGACGAGCATGATCAGCGCAACGATAAATGTCTTTTTGGCGCGTAAAGCGTATTGATACAATCGCTTCGTAATCGTCTTATTATCCAGCCGTGTCATCGGCTGTTCATTCAAATCCTGTGTCTCCACGATTAAGACACCTCCTCATCAAGAGAATCCGAAACCTGCTGCCGCTCATATTGCTCGCGGTACCAGCCGTCGGCTTGTAGCAGCTCGGCATGTGTTCCCTCTTCTATAATTCGTCCTTTGTCCAGTACGACGATATGGTCAGCATGCTCAACCGCAGATAAGCGGTGAGTCGCGATCAGCGTCGTTTTACCTGAACGCTCGCTGCGGATATTTTCAATAATACGTGCTTCTGTTCTAGCATCGACTGCGGATAATGCATCATCCAGAATCAGAATTTCCGGGTTAGAGATAAAGGCGCGTGCTAGAGAAACACGCTGCTTTTGTCCACCGGAGAGAGCAACCCCGCGCTCACCCACGACCGTGTCCAGACCTTCGGGGAAGGTATGCAGATCATTATCGAAGGCAGCGGTACGAATTGCTGTCATCACCTCTTCATCCGTAGCATCCGATTTACCAAAGCGAATATTGTTCCGTACACTACGCGAGAACAATATTTGCTCCTGGGGTACATATCCAAGCCAGCTATGTAGCTGATCCTTTGCAATATGCTGGATCGGTACGCTATTGATGCTCAGTGTGCCACTGCCTGCTGGGTACTCATGGAGTAATTGCTTGAGCAGCGTGGACTTACCACTACCGGTTCGACCGACAACACCCAGCGTTTCGCCTGCTTTGATGCGAAGTGAAACCTGCTGTAAATTATCCACTGTAGAAGTTGGATACCGGAACACCACATCTTTAAATTCAATGCGATCCGGGCGCTTCACCGGGAATGGCTCATCGATATCTTCCACATCCGGCTTCACCGCGAGTGTTTCATTAACACGATCCAGCGATGCATTACCACGCTGCATAATATTGATCAATTCGCCAATAGCGAACATTGGCCAGATCATCATGCCCAGATAGATGTTAAAGGACACCAGATTACCGAGTGTCAGTTCATTATTAAATACGAGATAGATTCCGTAGCCGAGACCGATAATGTAGCTCAGTCCAACGAACAATCGAATTGTTGGCTCGAACAATCCATCCACCATAGCTACCGCCAGATTTTTACGATATACATCATTCGTAATATGCTCGAATCGTTTCTCATCCTGACGCTCCTGTACATAAGCGCGAATAACACGCACACCAGCGATCGATTCCAGCACCTGGTCATTCATATCACCGAAAGCATCCTGTGCCAGTGTATAGCGCGAGTGAATGACTTTACCGTAAATTGCCATCGACAGGGCGATAAAGGGCAATGGTAAAATAGCAGCCAGCGTCAGCTTCCAGCTAATCAGAAAGCCCATCGCCATCAGGACGGTCAGCAGATAAACTGTGGAGTCGGTCAAGGTCAGCATTCCGAATCCAACCGTCTGTGCAACAGAGCGAAGATCGTTAGTCGCTCTTGCCATCAGATCCCCTGTACGACTACGCTCGAAAAATGGCGGTGTCATGCGTAGCAGATGCGCCATAAAACGTGTACGTAGCAGTCGTTCGACCAGATTGGAGCCACCAAACAGGCTATGCATCCAGACATAGGTGATCGCATAGATGAGTACCACCGTCAATACGATCGTTCCAGAGTAATAAAACAGCGATTGGTACGTAATCGTGCCTCCAGAAATCTGGTCAATCGCTTCTCCAAGCAGCTTGGGCGGAACGAGTTCGATCACGCCAACCACCGCCAGCATAATAATCCCGATCAAATACCTCTTTCGTTCCCGGCGAAAAAACCAGCCGAGATTTTTTAAAACAGCGAACATAGTATCACTACCTTTCCGGTGCAAATGTCATCTGCACCATGTTACCTCTCATTGCTTCGACATGCTGTTCCAAACTTGCTATTCTGGCATCCTTCCACATGCAGCAACCAAAAAAAGACACGTCGTGTGCATAAGCAGACGACGTGTCCTAATACTTGGACGTCATATGAGCGCACGGTTGTGGGCAACCGCGCGAATAATCTCCAGTGGATACTTGTAAGGTGTAGTCAGGCGTACCAATCACCTTGAAGAAGGATATCCATCTGCCGGGTTGCTCCATTGTTAAGTTGTCCCATCGAATCAAAATTCATATCGAAAGTCATATCAAGGTTATGTACGATCATCAGTGGACGCATGGAGTTCACCCTTTCTTCTTGGAATAGTGGCAGATGGCAATAATTTGAAAATTATCACTTGCCTGTGTCTGATTGTAGCACTGCGTTTTTTACGTTGTCAATCAAAAACTTGTCGATTTTGTAACAAATTTTAGATATCATGAATTCTATTTTTCCGTATGGAGTTAAAAAAGTTTACATAACGAACTTCATATACTGTAGTTATGTCAAGTGAAACTGCGGATAACGAAACGTAGTCACTTTCAGGCTGAATATACACTGACATGTCATGTTGCAACAATTAAGCTTGCATGAAGCTGTGACGAATATCTTGCAAGCATGATATAATAATTGCATGTTAAGGGTATAGGATACCAAGACCTTTACATGGGTACATTTCACAACCTATTGTATTACAGTTCTATGCATGAAATGAATTAAACTTAAAGAAAGGCGGGATCAATGATGTCCATTGCAGTTTCCGATGAAGCGGCACGCTGGTATAAAAAGGAGCTTGATCTGAAGGAGGGCGATGCGATTCGCTTTTACGCCCGCTACAGTAGTAATAGCGATATTCATCCGGGCTTTTCGCTCGGTATTTCGGTAGAGCAGCCAATCAGTCCGGCACTTCAGCAGCAGGCAGAAGGGATCCAGTTCTATATGGAATCTCAGGATATGTGGTATTTGAACGGCTATCGATTGAATGTAGAGTATATGGATCATGAGGATGACATCCGTTACGCCTACATTCCAGAATCATAAGCGATCGAACGTAAGCGAGCATGAAAGATAAGCTAGTATGAACGATAAGCAGGTAGCTAAACGATGAAGAGCGGTGTGCACATGAGGTGCATACCGCTTTTGTTTTGTGATTTTAATATAGGCATACAGATGCGGCGAGGATATGGGCATCGACCATCGTTTCTCATAAAAAGTCGCTATTAGGCTCCGACACGTGGATCTAATCGATCGCGTAGCTCATCCCCAATCAGATTAACGGCGAGGACAAAGCTAGTAATGGCTAACCCTGGAAATGTACATATCCACCATGCAACCGTCAAGTAGCCACGTCCCTGTGATAGCAGGGCTCCCCAATCAGGAATCTCACTCACCGTTCCCAGACCAAGAAAGCTCAGCCCGGCTCCGGTCAAAATGGAACTACCCAGACCGATCGTTGCCATTACTAGCACAGGAGATACGGCATTCGGTAAAATATGGCGACGAATGACATGCCAGTTAGAAGCACCAAGCGCACGTGCTGACTCAATATAACCTCGTGTGCGAAGCCCAACAATCCCACCACGCATGACTCGTGCATAGCCAGGGATGGAAGCAGCTGCAATCGCTAGCACAATATTAGGCAGACCAGGGCCTAATGCTGCGGCAATAGCAAGTGCGAGCAATACACCCGGAATCGTCATCAAAATATCCATCATGCGCATAATAATCGTATCTGTCCAACCCCCTGCATAGCCTGCCAGTGCGCCCAGTATACCACCAGCAAGTACGCCAGCAAGAACAGAGCTGAAGCCGATTAATAGTGAGACTCTTGTACCATAGATAACCAGACTTAATATATCGCGACCAAAATAGTCCGTTCCGAGCCAGTTGGCAGTTCCAGGCGGCTGCAAAATACGATCTGTCATCATGGCGGTAGGCGAATAGGGCGCAATCCATTGTGGAACTAACGCAAATACGATCAGTAACGCAACGAGTGCCGAGGCAAGTCCAGCCAACAGCAGGCTGAACCATTGCTGTCGCTTTTGCTTTTTCCAGCCCTGACTTTCGGCTTGTAGAGCATGATTTGCAGCATCTCGCCGATTCACGGTAGCTATACCGAATAGAGCTTTCATCTGCAATCCTCCTATTGTGGATACGATTGGTCGTATATCGGTCTATAGTTGAACTTATGCTGCTAATAAGACATTCGCTATATCATTCAAGTAGAGCGGCGGATGCGCGGATCGATATAGGCATACGATAGATCCACAATCAGATTAATCAACACATATACAATCGCTGTGAAAAAGACGACACCCTGCACAACTGGAATATCCCGTCCCATAATCGCATCGGCAAGAATACGCCCGATGCCCTGTCTGGAAAAGACCGTCTCAATAACGACTGTACCTGCCAGCATTTCACCAAGCTGCATCCCGACAACTGTAACGACTGGAATTAATGCGTTGCGTAACGCATGGCGATACATGATCACCCGTTCACTAATGCCTTTAGCACGAAGGGTTGTAATAAATGGTTCATGAATCACTTCCAGCATGCTCGTTCGCACCATCCGAATAATAAAGCCAGCACCCACGATACCGAGTGCAATGGAGGGAAGTACGAGTGTCTGCCAGCCATCTGAGCCCATTGCTGGAAACCAGCCGAGCTGAATAGAGAAGATGAGGATCAACAGAATGCCTGACCAGAAGGTTGGCATCGAAATACCGAACAATCCGATGATGCGAGCCAGAACGTCAATCCACCCATTACGATGTACAGCGGACAGCACACCGAGTATAACTCCAATAACTGCGGCGATCAGCGTGCTCGTTAGCGTAAGCATGAGTGTTGCGGGAAAATGAGCTAGAATTTTAGGCAATACAGGCTCTGAATTCAGCATCGATACGCCAAAATCGCCACGTAATATACCACTCAGATAGTGCCAGAATTGAATGTAAAAGGGTTGATCCAGCCCTAGCTGTACCCGCAAATTTTGAATCATTTCCGCGGTAGCATACGTTGGATCAATCATGGACAACACCGGATCGCCCGGCAGTAGATAAAAGATAGCAAATACGAGTATCAATGATCCCAGCACGACCAGTAAGGACGAGATGATACGGATTCCTGCCAGACGAAGCATAGTCATCCTCCTGTTCCTGTTAATGTCACATCATTGAAGACCGGATATCCCAGATAGTTAAAGTGTAGACCGTGCACACTTTTGGAAGCGACCACGGTATACGGGAAAATATACACCGGAATAATGAGCGCTTGGTCGCTAATCCGCTCCTGAATTTGACGATAGATCTGTTCGCGTTTGCTAGAATCTTTGGTCACAGCGCCTTCCTCCAGCCATGTATCAAGCTGCGGATCAGAGTAGCCTGTCAGCGTTTCGCGTGCACCAGCAGCCGGCGTGTGATAGAAGGAAGATAATGCATTGGGATCGGCATTCACCTGACTATTTCCATACAGATCATATGCCTTATTTTGAAAGACGACGGTAGCGATATCTTTCGTAATATTCACCTGTACCTCGATACCGACAGCTTTTAATTGCTGCTGTACCATAGCGGCAATATCATTGCGCTTTTCACGATTAGGTGAGCTATCAACATATCGTAGTACTAGCCGTTTGCCATCCTTCACCCGAATGCCATCTGCACCGCGTGTCCAGCCCAATTCATCCAGTAGCTGATTGGCTCGCTCTACATTGGGCTGGATTTTATTTTCCAGTGATGCATCATAGCCTAGAATACTCGGAGTGAGGGCAGACCAGGCTTGTTTGTAGGTTCCGAGATACAGCGTTTTGACAATGGCGCCGACATCGATAGCGGATTGCAGTGCCTGCCGTGCTTTTAACTCGTTCCACGGAGCATTGCGTTGATTAATAAAAAGCGTATAAGGTAAGCCCGGTGTATCGGTTTGCAGCAATTGCTGGTCTGGACTGTTTTGCAGTCCGAGTATATTTTGCGGAGGGACGGTTTCAGCGGCTAGCACCTGTTTACTCTGTACACTGCCAACACGCGTAGCTTCCTCTGGAATAATGGAAAATGTAATTCCATCCAGTTGAGGTGCCTTCGTATTGTCCACTGTTTCGGGTCCCCATGCATAGTGATCATTACGCTTCAGCTTGATACTGGCATTGTCTTCCCAGCTCACAAATTCAAATGGGCCTGTGCCGACAGGATGCTGTCCAAACTGCTCGCCGTATTTTTTGGCTGCGGTAGGAGAGATGATGCCCAGCATCGACTGGCTTAGATTGGCAAGGAATGCCTCCGATGGACGCGACAGATTAACTTTGATCGTATATTCGTCAATCACATTGGATGATTGATAGGGTTGTATGAGCGCGAGTGCATTCGCTGCCTTGGTTGCTGGATTGATAATGCGATCCAGATTGAATTTGACAGCTTCTGCATTGAATGGGGTGCCATCATGGAAGGTGACGTCTTTGCGCAGCTTGAATGTATAGCTCAATCCATCTGTGGAGGTTGTCCAGCTTTTTGCCAGCCAGGGCTTGATTTTGCCGTCTTGATCCTGGACAACCAGATTGTCATAAATATTGCCAAATACACGTACTGATACAGCCCAGCCACTGCGCTGGGGATCAAGCGTATCTGGCGTGGTCGCCAGCGCATAGGTGAGCGTACCGCCGGTTCCACCATTCGCAGCCTGTACAGATTCGGTACCAGTGCCTGCACTGGAGCCACAACCGGATAAAATCAATACAATTGCAAGCAAGCTGATCCACAGGCTGCTGCGGGTATAATATGGAACTCTTTTAGGCACGGAATGACGCATCGGATTCATCCTTTCGTTGACCAGAGATAGAGGATAACGCTCTTCGGGCAAACTGCACATGCAGGCGTGTGCCCAGCAGCAATACATTTTCATCAATATCAAAGCGTGGATGATGAAGTGGATAAACCTCCTGTTGCTCCGGTGCACGACAGCCAATAAAAGCAAAGGCTCCGGGGCGCTGCTGCGTATACAGAGCAAAGTCTTCACCTGCCAGCACGGGCTCTAATGGCTGAATACCGCTTAAACCGAATACTTCTGCTGCCGCTGCCTTCACTTGCTCTACGACAATCGGGTCATTACGCAGCACGGTGCCTGTGCGCTGTACAATCTCGGCGGTTCCACCATGCTGCGCGGCAATCTGTTCCGCATAAAGCTGGATAGCGGATGTGATACGTTCTACCGTTTGTGGATGCAAGGAGCGGAAGGTGCCGGTCAGCTCACTTTTGCCAGCAATAGCATTTTTTACAGTGCCAGCGTGCAATGTGCCAAATGACAGTACGTTTGCTTCCAGCGGATCAATCTGAGTTGCCATAAACAGCTTGATATCGTTAATAAAGCGTGCCGCCATCATAATACTGTCTGAAGCCAGATGGGGCGTGCTATGATGACCGGGTGTACCATGAAAGGTAATGGTAAAATGACTCGACGCTGCCATCGCCACATCGTTATGAATACCGAGCTGTCCGGTTTCCAATTGCGGCCATACATGCAGTGCAAACACCTGATCAACATGCTCTAATAGGCCGTCCTCGATCAGATCGCGACCACCGCTAATCAATCGTCCATCGAGTGGTGAAGGCTGCGCGCCTTCTTCTGCTGGTTGAAAAGCAAAAATGATCGTTCCATAAAGCTGCTCGCGTTCCGCTGCCAGTACCCTGGCGGCGCCAAGCAGCATCGCTGTATGCGCATCATGACCACAGGCATGCATGATTCCTTCGCGAGTCGATGCATAAGCGGCTGTATTTTGCTCATGAATAGGCAGTGCATCCACATCGGCACGCAGCAGAACAACAGGCCCTGGCTGTGATCCGCGTAAAATACCGATCACCCCTTTATGAAAATGACGTCCTACCTGCTCATGCAATTCGATATCCCATTTGCGTAATAAGCCAGCAATTAAACTCATCGTTTGATCAACGTCAAACATCAATTCCGGATAACGATGCAGGTGACGACGAATGCGCGACAGATCACTTTCCAGCGTATCCGTCCATGCATGTGTCGCAAACGATAAATGATCTAGCATAAGCTTCCCCTCAGATCTGAATTATTCATTTAATTCCTATCGAATAAATATGAATTATGCCATTAAATGTATGATGTACATGCAGTAGCGTCAATGCGTTTACTAATAGATAAGATCGATTTGCTTATAAAATATATCAATAGCATAAGCGCAGACGCTGATTATTGATTGGTATATAGCGATCAGAACAGGGGTGATGGACCGGCGTCTACCGATCAGAACCCAGCAAAAAGTAGTATACCTGTCGTAGCCATACGTGAATTTATCTAGCATTAAGCTTATCGTTACATAGCGTTCATACAGCATGGGTAAGATGACGTCATGCTTAGCTGCTCCAGTAGATGAAGTAGTAAGGCAATATAGGTTATACAGGGAAGGAATGAGAGACAGATGAGTACATTAACAGGAATGATTGTCTTTTTATGGCTACTGGTCAGTGTGGTGTTTGCAACAGCGGCTATTTATTTTACCCGTCAGCATGTGCTAAGAGGACGGTACGCAGTGCTCTGGCTATCGACAAGCTTCTTCATGTTAGGTGCCTCGATGCTGAGCATGTACGGAATTAGTGGGAATATGTAATCGGATGCTTCATGTAGAAGGATGGCAGAAGATGAGAATAGCACAGTATATATTATGTGTAATCTGTACAACAAAAAAAGCCTCCAAAAGGACGATGCCGTGTACATCAGGCACGCTTTTGGAAGCTTTTTTCGGTTATACTGTCCGGCGATTATACAGGCGAAGTACCTTCTAAGGCATAGGAGAAATCTTCGATATCGAATACCTGCACAGGCACCTTCGCTTCGATCATACGCTGAATTAACTCGAACTGATCGGTTAGCATTGGCGCTTCCTTTTTCAGTGAAGATAGAATCAATTCGGTTTCGATCGGGTCAAATGACTCGCCGTAATACGCATTATCCAGCGCATTGACGACGGATATTTGCACGTTGTCGCTAAATACAATACCAGAGCTTTGCGCCCATGGCATCTGTAGACAACGCTGAATTTTCTTTTTATTGAGCGGCTCTTCTAAGTAACGGATCAGCTCTTGAACCCGGTTGCGTACCTCACGATCCTCAAGTGGACTATTCATGAGGGGTTCATCACTTTCCGCAAATTCATATAACTCCATAATCGTTGTATATGGAACGATATAATTGACCGGTTTATCCGGGTTTAGAAGCTGCCCATAAATTGCGATCATGACCGCTTCAATGACAAATGTCTGGGACATGGACAAATCCTCCTGGAAATGCATACGTGTACACATCGTTGTTAGCCTGATCATTTAGAAAAACGGTCAAAGCTGTACTGGCAGTATACCATATTCGATCCGTCGCAATAAATGCAAACTTTTAAAAAATCGAAGTACGGCTGTAGCGAGCAGGAAGTACAAGGAGAGCTACAGCCTGATCATGCGTATAACGCCAGTTGACTTACTTCATCTGAACACCTCGCTAGTATACACGGAATTAAGATTTACCGATGAACAGAGATAGCAGTCCAGCCGCGATCAATGGCCCAACTGGAACTCCTTTGAAAAAGGCGACACCAATCAGCGTTCCGATCAGTAATCCTGCTACCAGCGTCGGCTGATTCGTCATCAAAATCGTACCGCGTCCACCCAGATAAGCGACAAATAAACCAATGCCTACAGCGATGAGCGATTTCCAGCTAAGAAAGGAGGAAAGGATCGTATCGATGGAAATTTTACCACTAGCCAGCGGCGTCATCACACCAATTGTCAAAATTACAATACCAATCGTTAAGCCATACTTTTCCAGCCACGGGAAAGCCTGATGCCAGCCAAGCGCACGCATAAGCAGCAGCACGAGCATCGCAATTGTGACCGTTGTATTTTTACCTACGATACCGAGTCCTGCCATTACAAGCAGGATCAGCGAAGGCATATCAATGGCAGCCATGTATTCATTACTCCTTTGTTCTGAGATTATTTTGCTGGGATTGGATGCAAGCTACAATCATTAGCATAGGGTTCTTGTTTTAAGTATGGCCAAAAACCAAGCAACATGATCGTGCATAGAAGTGAACGAGTATATCCATAAAGAATCGTATGACAAATTGAAAATGTCCGCCGGAATCCAGCGGACGTATGTTGAGATAGAAACAGTAATAAGAAGTAATGTTGTTTAGAGAGTAACTCATGCACATAAGGAACTACAACTATACATATAAGCTGATACAGCTATACATACACAAGTAGCTACAGTTATACACACACAGGCAGCTACAGCTATATAAAAGTAGCTACAGCTAGCTGTACATACGTATAAACCGAAGACCCACACACTCACACACATACGTATAAGCCGAAGCTCTAGACATAATAGTAATAGCAAACCGGACGAAAAGGATAGAAACGAAAGGGATCAAAAATAGCCTCCGTTTCTCAAGCTCGTCCTGTATTCTGAACCTTATTCAGCCAATGTTTTCGGTGATAAACTATCTACAATATGACGAGCGATCAAGGCGCCATGACGACGTCCTGTTTCAATAAATACTTCGTTTGCATTGCGACCGGAAGCAATAACACCAGCGACATACAGACCAGCGATATTCGTTTCCATCGTATCCGGGTCAAAGCGCGGCTTGTCCATATCATCGCTCATCGTCACACCCATCGATGTGATCAGCTTGCGATCCGGTCGGAAGCCAGTCATCGCCAGTACGAAGTCATTATCCAGCCTGTCGATCGAGCCATCGGTATTGCGAGTAACGTGTACCTCAGATTCGGTAATATGGGTCACGCGCGAATTCAGATGCAGCGCGATTTTGCCCTTCATGACCAGACCTTCAAAGATCGGACGTACCCATGATTTGATATTGGCAGACAGATCACTACCGCGATAGACCATATCGACCTTCGCGCCTACACGTACAATTTCCAGTGCGGCATCTACCGCTGAGTTACTACCGCCGATGATAGCTACACGCATACCTGTATAGGGATGTGCCTCACGGAAATAATGCGTCACTTTATCCAGATCCTCACCCGGAATTCCCAGATAGTTCGGATGGTCAAAATATCCCGTCGCAATGATCACGCGGCGTGCTTGATACGTATGCTGCTCGCGCTGACGATTTACCGTGTGCAGGGAGAAGCTGCCATCGTCGTGCTTTTCAATACCGGTTGCTTCAGTATACGGCTGCACATTTAGTTCATAATGCTGTGCAGCACGGCGATAATAGGCTAACGCCTCATGACGAAAAGGCTTTTCATTGGGCGTTGGAAAAGGCAGATCACCAATTTCCAGTAGCTCGGCTGTGCTAAAAAATTGCATATTCGTCGGGTACAGATAAATCGAGTGCACCACATTATATTTTTCAATCAAAAGAGTATTCAGGCCCAGACGCTCACATTCAATCGCGGCAGACAAGCCACAAGGTCCGGCACCGACAATAATAACATCTTGCATACAGGGTAAATCTCCTTTCCGTATCCGTATATCATTTCTATAAACTCGCTGCTCTCCATCATACCATATTTACCAAAAAACCGCAGTCGTTATACCCATCTGTGTACGCTGACAGCCATCTCACGATACACTTCATACATTATGAAGTCAGATAAGCTTCGTATACAACGGCATAACCGCGATTATGTAGGATAGAGCATAATATATAGCTACAGCGCATGGATGTAAGTACATCGAACCAGGAAGAGAGAAGGGGAGGTTGCCCGGATCGAATCGGAGCATATACCTAAGTATGTTGTTGCAGCTAGCTAAAATGAATCAAATTGGCGTGAAATCGCATAAATTTGTAAAAATATGCATCAATCTTTGTAAAAGGCGGTATAATAATAGTAAGCATAAACAAAAGTTAGTCGCTTTCGTCGGATGGGTTTGTAACCGTTTTCTGCACTCGTTATTTATGAAACGATGTGCTAGAGAGGAGAGACAATTATGTCTATTCTGGAACGATTCAAAAGCAAAGGTAAAAAGGCTCTTAACCGCTTGCCGTCTGTTCACGTAACACTGGATGAATTACGGAGCGCCGTACTGCGCTTTGAACGTGATATGAGCAATGGGATTAACCGCACTGTACTGATGCAGGAGGATGGAAGTATAGATCTGGGTCGTTTGAGTCGTTATCTGGGAGGCTCGTCTGATCAGAAGTTTTACCTGTCCCGCGAAACATTTGAGCTGTTTGACGAAAGCGAGCGTCATATTCCGTATCATCTGGATCGTGTGCAGTGGGCGGTCGATGATTATGTGAATGAAAACGGACATTTGCCAGTGTTAAGCGATTCGCCTTATTTGGAGGTCGATTGCCGCAAGCTGTATCAGCAGCGCTATCTACATGAGATTCCTGACTTTCCCGTATATGTGACCGATCAGGAGATGATGGTTACTCACCGTGAGCCTGCTATTTTACCGAAGCAGAAGGAAGAACAGGATCGCTCATATGTGCTGTTGTAGGCTGAATTGGCTTGGCTTAGCAACGTATGAATGTAATATATTTTTATAGAGAATAGAATGGTATCGAGTAGGTTGGCATGACCATGATACCGAGTAAGATCAGATGCTGAGCTTCATGATGGGTGCTAGCTAACGTGTGGTCGTGAATGAGAATAGGTTTGGAAATGTATTGTATAGTTGAAGTGATCAGGGTCTGTAGCGGTGTATTCTCATCGGTGCAGGCTTTTTTGTGCTGTTTGTGCGTGTAGTAGGCTCCTGCATACCGTATAGGATGTATACAGCAGGCGATTGCCATCTGGCTTGCCCTTTTGTAGAATAAACGGGACGTAGTAGGACAGTAATAACGATAGATCAAGGATAGACAGGGGAGAACGATGAGATGACAGAACAGTTACCGGTTGAAGCACTGGAAAAGACGGCAGAGAATCTCCAGCAGGGAAGGACGACGGAGGTTGCAGCAAATGATACACCGATTAAGGCGGTCATTTTCGATCTGGACAATACACTGATGGATCGGGATCATGCGTTTCGCGCTTTTTCAGAGCGACTCGTTCGGGATTATCTTGGACATGTGGATGAAACACTGGCGCGAGATATTATCGGCTACCTTCGTATTACAGATGCAGATGGCTATCGGGATAAACGGGGCTTTTTTGAAGAATTGACAGAGCGCTTACCATGGGCAGAGAAGCCTGAAGTGGATGAGCTATTTGCTTATGACAATGAGCATTATATGCTGGAAGCGCGTCTGATGAAGCATGCACGTGAAGCGATTGCTGCTTGCAGAGAACAGGGATTTCGTCTGGGAATATTAACAAATGGGACATATGATATTCAGTACGGCAAGGTACGTCATCTGGAGCTTGAAGGGGATTTTGACGTTATTCTGACCTCGGGAGAAGCGGGGATCAAGAAGCCTGATGCGCGCATCTATGAGATGATATTAGAGCGACTGGGCACAAGCGGAGCTGAAACGGTATTCGTCGGTGATCATCCGGTAAACGATATCTGGGGTGCCGCTCAATCGGGTATGCGTGGTATTTTTCTGCGCCGCAGCTTTGCATGGGATGATGAGTTAGGAATGAAGCCGTGGCGTACGATTGATGATCTGGATGAGCTGGAAGCGATTTGGGATATGAATAAGTAAAAGCTGGAAGAGTGTTCACTTGTCATCATGTGAAGGCTCTTCTTTTTTATAAAATGACTAGTCTGTTTTAATAAAAACAAACCTAGAAAAGGGTCTCATTAAAAGGTGTATATGACAAGTATGCAACATCATAGCGATCAGATGAAAAAAGGACTGAATTCCTGGCATGGCTGGGAACTCCGTCCTTTTTTATTTTTACGTATAGCTCTCTATGCAATTGTAAATTCGGCGTAAATGATTGCCAGTACCTGATAGACGAATAAATGAGATGTCTAGCCCGATTTTGGCAGTTTATGAAGCTGTCTTTATCGGGCTATATCTGTTCATGATATAGGGTATCTAATGCAATGGAAGCGTTATACAAGTGATCTATGTGTATAACATTTGCTGATCTCCACTGTGAGTAGAGACAGAAATTTCCTTTACACAAAAATAAACTGGGGCGCATGTGGAGCTAATAAACGATCTATATACTCGGAGTTGCAAACAATTGAGACGTCTAGACAACTTCACGGAACAGGTGACGAGGAATTCAGGTAGGAAGGATGGAGTCATGGGCTGGTATGTACGCTCGCTCGGTGCGAGGAAGGTTATGGAATTTGTTGTGCTGGTTGTGTTCGTTATCTTTTTTCTGGGGCCATTGTTGAATTTGTTACTGCTCGCGGTATCAGGCAAATGGCAATATCCAGCGGCATTACCACAGAGCTGGTCGCTGGAATGGTGGCAATTTGTTTTAACACAGGATGATGTACTGGAGTCAATCTCGCTTTCGTTTCTGATTGCTGCTGTAGTCACGATCTGCTCGATTATCGTCTGTATTCCAGCTGCATATGCTTTTGCACGGATTGCATTTCCGTTTAGTCGCTGGTTTTTGTTTTCCTTCTTGCTCACTCATGCCTTTCCGAAGATGGGCTTGTATGTATCGATTGCCGTCTTGTTTTATAAGTTTGGCTTGATGAATACCTTTGTGGGCATCGTGCTCATTCACATGGTCAATACATTGATGTATATGACCTGGATTCCATCCTCTGCTTTTCGGAGTGTACATCGGGCACAGGAGGAGTCAGCGCGTGATGCAGGTGCAGGGCCACTACGTGTATTTTGGAAAATTACACTACCGATGGCATTCCCCGGCATTATGGTTGCATCGATCTTCACATTTCTTGCTTCGCTGGACGAGGCGCAGGGAACACTGCTGGTAAGTATCCCTGATTTTAAAACGATGCCAATCATTATGTATTCGATTATCGCCGATTATCCGAGCACGACAGGCGCTGTATTTTCTGTCATTTTAACATTGCCTACCATTATTCTGCTGCTTGCTGCACGTCGATTTGTTAGTGCGGATGTGCTAGCAGGAGGCTTTCAAGTGAAATAACGGTGCGGATGAAGAATAGTCTTTATTCCATTCGCAGCTTGTATGTAGTACGCGCTTGATATTTATTGGCTAATTGCTTCACCTGTATGTACTAATCACTTTATCTTCATTTCCTGATACAGATGGAGTAAGACTTTATAGAAAAGCAGGAGGATATTCGATGACAGAACCTCAGCTATCGATTCGACAATTGAGTAAACGATTCAAAACAGGCGATGGTGTTAGTGATATTACACTGGATGTGCAGCCTGGCGAAATGGTCACGCTGCTGGGACCATCTGGCTGTGGAAAGACGACGGTGCTGCGCTCGATCGGTGGCTTTTTGGAACCGGATAGCGGGGATATTCTGATTCGCGGTCAGAGCGTATTAAAGCTACCACCGGAGAAAAGACCGACCGCGATGGTGTTCCAGAGCTATAACCTATGGCCGCATATGACGGTGTATGACAATCTTGCATTCGGGCTACATATTCGCAAGCATAAAAAAGCACATATTCAGCGTGCGGTTACAGATGCATTGGAGCTCGTACAGCTAGCGCCCGCAGCACGCAAGTACCCATCCGAGCTATCCGGTGGACAGCAGCAGCGTGTGGCTCTAGCGCGTGCCTTACTACTTGAGCCCGATGTATTGCTTCTGGATGAGCCGTTCTCTGCACTGGATGCCAAGCTACGGATGGAGATGCGTGAAGAACTGCGAGATATTCAGATGCGTACAGGCATGACGATGGTGTTCGTAACCCATGATCAGGAGGAAGCCTTATCGATCTCCGATCGGATTGTCGTGATGCACGCTGGACAGATCGAGCAGCTATCTACACCGCAGGATATTTATGATCGTCCAAGCTCTTTATTTGTCGCGAGCTTTATCGGTCGAATCAACCTGCTACCAGCAGTTAGTGATGGTACACGTATTCGTCTACAGTCGCTGGAATTAGAGCCGCAACCCGGACAGGCGCTCTTGCCTGGAGCATGCACGATTGCTGTTCGACCGGAGGATGTGTATCTAACAGATGAGCAGCATAGTCTGGCAGGCACGATTCGGCAGGTGATGGTGCTCGGTCATTATGCAGAAGTATCAGTCGTCTGCGATGAGCAGATCATTAAAATGTTCGTGCCACGCGAGCAGGCAGTTCATTTGCTAAACGGGCAAGCGATTCGGATCGGACTGCGTAAATTTACAGCCTTTCCCGAACAGACAGCAGGCATAACGGTTAGTCATACAGCAGCATCTCAAGCAGCAGCAACTGTATGAGTATGCCGATCCTATAACGGCTATACATGGATCATACCAGAAAGCTGAGGTGATAATAACAACGGTTCAGCGCGACCCGGTATTAGAAAGGCGATGTGCTGGATACGTTGCACGAGCATAATAGGATGTCGGAATAGAACAGAATGGTCTTTTTTGAGGGCAAGGTCGTTATCATTCGTCTACATTAAAAAAGTTAATCTTCATTTCCTATCGTCATTTCCCATATTCGAGGAGGAACCAACGTGTTCACAAAAGCAAAATGGAGTTCACTGTTCATGATTGTAATCAGTATCGCCCTGCTGGCAGGCTGTAGCGGCAAATCAGGCTCAGAGGCAGCAAGTGCCAGCAGTACAGGCACAACCGAGATTTCGCTGTATACCGGTGGCTCACTGAACGTCAAGGAGCTATGGGAAACGCTCATTCCTGAATTTGAAAAAGCGAACCCGACGATCAAGGTGAAGCTGGTGTACCTGCCATCCGGTACAGGCGGTCAGTCTGCGGTAGATCGTCTGCTGGCAGCAAAGCAGAGCGGACAGCAAAGTGTAGATGTGGATCTGTATGAAGGCAGTCTGGATGATATGACACGCGGCAACAGTCAGGGGATCTGGGCGAAGCTGGATAGCTCGGCCATTCCGAATCTGTCCAATGTAGACAGCAATGCACTCAAGCAAGCGAATGATATGGCTGTTCCCTATCGTGCTTCTTCAGTCGTTCTTGCTTATGATAGCTCACGTGTCAGCACGCCGCCAAAAACAGCGGATGAGCTGTACGATTGGATTCGTCAGCACCCAGGTCGCTTTGCTTATAATGATCCAGCGACAGGTGGCTCCGGTAGCTCATTTGTGAACACGGCGATCTATAATTTCCTGCCAGCAGATGCGATGAACAGCAGTGATCCATCGATGGCGCAAAAATGGGATAAAGGCTTCAATCTGCTCAAAGAGCTCGGCCCGTACATGTATCAAAAAGGCGTATATCCTAAGAAAAATCAGGGTACACTCGATCTGCTGGCAAGCGGCGAGGTGGATATGATTCCAGCATGGTCGGATATGGCGCTGGAGCAATTGAATAAGCAGCTGTTGCCATCAACCGTGAAGCTGGCGCAGATCGATCCTCCATTTACAGGTGGCCCTTCGTATCTGCTGATGCCAGAAATGTCGACGAAAAAGGAAGCTGCCGAGAAGCTGCTGAACTATGTATTGACCCCAGAAGCGCAGACGATCATCGTCAACAAAATGTATGGCTATCCAGGGATCAAATGGGATTTGATGCCAAAAGAGCTGCAAAATCAGTTTGCCAGTGTGTCCAGCGGATATCGTCAATTTAACAGCGGCGATCTGCAAAAAGAAATCAATCAACGCTGGCAGAGCGAAGTAGCGGGGCAATAACGGATGAGTCATTCGGTAAAGAGAGGGATGCTGGGGCTTGCCCTGGTCATCCCCTCCTTTCTCATTTTGTTCGTTGTCGTCATTTTGCCGATTCTGTATGCTGTACAGGAAAGTCTGATTGATCAAAATAGTGGTGAGTTCGGACTCGGTAACTATATTCGTATGTTTACAGAGCCAGCGATGCGCACCAATATTATATACACGTTAAATGTGACACTGGTCTCGACAGTGATTGCTCTACTCGTTAGCTATGCGCTTGCTGTTTATTTGCGATTTGGCAAAGGCTGGATGGCGCGCTGGATTAATCGTTTGTATTTTATACCGATGTTTGTGCCGGGTGTTATTGCTACATATGGGCTGATCACGCTCTATAGCAATCATGGCTGGATGGCTAGATTGCTGCTGCTGATCGGGATCGATACTTTTCCGAAGATTATTTATAGCTACAGCGGTCTATTGCTAGCCAATCTGTGGTTTAATATTCCGTTCGCTACGATGCTGCTCAGCTCAGCGCTGGCTGCTGTGCCAAACTCCGTAGTCGAAAGTGCGCGCGATGCAGGAGCGAGTAGCTTGCAATTATTTTTTCGCTTTATTTTGCCGCTATCCTACAAGACGATGTGGGTGGCGCTCACCTTTATTTTTATGGGCATTATCGGTAGCTTTACGGCGCCGTTTTTAATCGGAGCGAATTCGCCGCAGGTGCTTGGAGTAGCGATGCAGCAGGTATTTTCGAATTATCAGGAGACGCATACAGCAAGCGCAATGGCTGTATTTATGTTTTTGCTATGCTCGGTGATGGGATACTTTTACATTCGTACGATGGGACAGGATCTGGATAAGCAGTCCTAAGTGATATCGCGGTAGGCTGCTCGTATCAGGACAAGGAGTGAATGGACGATGGATCAAGCTAACGAGGCGGCATCTGCAATGGAGAAGGCAGGACATGATGAGCAGCATTATGAGCTGAATGTGCAGTCGGTTACCGATGCAGCAGATACAATGCAGCATGGACGGAGCATGACGGATGCGATAGTGGACAGTGAACAGTCGATGAGTATCCATTTTCAACTGGAGCAGCCAGGGTATGCGGTGCTTGGACTGGAAGCCGCAGGAGATAGTAACTGGCAGGAGAAGGGACGGGAATCCGTCGTGCTGCGGTTATATCTAAATGGTGAATACCAGCAGGATGTCATTTTATTTTATGGCGAGCAGACGCTGGATTATAGCAGGCTACTCGGCTGCTTGCCTGCTGGAGCCCATACCGTCACACTAGAGCTACAGCGTGATATGACACCGACTGGAGCTACACGCGCTGTTGTACGAAGAGCAGGTGTATACCATATTGGCAAGGAGGAGCCGCTAGCGATAGCGTATCGGCATACTCCTGTCATTTATGGACGTCAGCTGACTCATCCGTATGAGAGTACATTTACCGATACGCCCTTGCTACTCATGTATTCGATCGAACAGCAAGAGGATCGCATGACGATTGAATATCATATGGTGTTTAGCCATGAGGATGAAGGAACGCCATCCGGTCTGCTTATGAGTAAATGGGGGCGTACGACAGATATCGAATGGATGCATCGGGTAGAACTAGATCGCGATGGCAAGGTTTTACGTCATACGTATCAAGGGCCGCATCATGTGGAAACGGCATTTGCTGGCTTGACTGATTGCGGTGGTCATCCGGTGCTTCAGGCGGCTACGGCAAATGGCAATTTTACCGATCAGCCGCTTTCGGATTATCGTTACATGCTGCCGCCACTGCTGCAATGGGATCGTACCTGCGAGCCGCGTGAGCGTGTGATGGCATTATATCCATTCATCCATCAGGTGAGCAATTGGGAAATGAATCGTCAGTATGAGCTAGAGCAGCCCGTCGATCGTCATTCCTGGAAGCTTGCCGATCAGCGGCATTATCTATTCATCCATGGGCTGAAGCAGTGGCCTGAGTCCCTTCGTAGCCAGTCGCAGGACACCCCTATCGATGAAGTGACTGGTGAGAATATGTCCTTACTCCGTCAGACACCAATCGATTACCAGCTTCGTTTAAAAGGGGAGCAGGAATGGCTTTCGTCCAGTTATTGTGATATGCGAATTGGAGCATTTCGTGCGGCGTATGAAGGGCCTTATCCGGGCTTTGCCACAACGATCAAAACAGATCAACAGTTAACTTTAGACGATATCGCTGCCATTCGGGCTGTATTATTGCCTGGCGGACTGGATGAGGTCGAGCTTGGTCATATGTATGCCTATACGCTAGATGAACAGTATCGTCCAGTTGCTGGCATTCGTGCTGAATCGTTTGTTCGTTTAACAAAGGATACACCGGAAGCGCTGATATGGACATGTGGGGAATCGGATAGGTAAGTAAGGAAAGGAGCTAGAGCGGAGATGAATGTATTATATGAAGCTTCCGGAACGGTTAATCCCAAGAGTACGCAAAGCCATATTGCTTACCGCTTTATGCTGCATGAGCCCGTGCAAAGCCTGAATATTGAATTTAGCTATGAGCCAAAGCTACTAGAGGATGAACAGCTAACTGAGCAGCTTATTACCCGGGCAATGAAGCAGTATGGCTATGAGCAGCAAAGAGCAGAAGACTGGCGTAAATATGCGCCGCTGCAAAATCTATTGACCCTTTCGCTTGATGATCCGTATCGTCATCGGGGACAGGCACATCGTATGGATCGGGTGCAGCAGCATCGGTTAACCGAGCATGAAGCATCGCCTGGTTTCTGGCCTGGTAGCAATCCTGCTGGATTATGGACAGTCACGATCAGTCTGCATGCGGTCGTTACCGAGCAGTGTCATTATAAGCTACGAATTACGGAAGGGGGCTCGTTATAATGCTGCGATGGACACCTGCCGAATTACATACCCATACCTTCCATAGCGATGGTTCACAATCCCTGCAAGAGCTAGCACAGGCAGCAAAACAGGCGGGCATTGATGTTATCGCTTTAACGGACCATAATACGCAATCCGGACTTATGGATCGCGATGGGATCGAAGCTAGCACAGGGCTTCGTATTATTGCAGGAATGGAATGGACGACCTTTTACGGACATATGGTGACGATCGGTTTACAGCAATATGTGGACTGGAGACAGGTGGGGCAAGGCGATATCGAAAAAGGAATCCATCTGGTGCATGAAGCAGGCGGTATTGCTGGGATTGCGCATCCGTTCCGCATTGGTAGCCCGATTTGTACAGGCTGTTACTGGGAGTACCCGATTCACGATTGGAGTCAGGTAGACTATATCGAGGTATGGTCAACGCTGATGCCATTTATGAAGCAGGATAGTCAGCGTGCCTTTGCACTATGGACAGAATTGTTGAATGAAGGACATCGTCTGGCAGCGACCAGTGGTCGAGATTGGCATCGTACATTACCAGATGATGCACCCGCAGCGATCACGTATATTGGATTGAATCCTATAGGGGAGCAGAAGTTGGAAGAAGTAGAGCAGAAGCTGGATCGAGATCAAAATGCTGCTACCGAGCAAAGGATGCATGAGCAGCCACAGACGAATACTCCTTCTTCAATAGATCCTTCAGAATGGGTAGCGGCTCACGATCAGGCTGAACAACATGCTTCCATTCATCGTTCGGATGACCATTCGTATATTGAAGCAATACGAAGTGGAAGACTGAGCGTCACGATGGGGCCTTTACTTGATCTGTACGCTGTTGTTCATCACTATGAGGCGACAAACAAGCATGAGGTCACCGAAGGTATCTATTCCCACTCATTGCTACCGGAATCTGATCATAGCGCATGTTCCATCTACCAAATTGGAGACGTTATCCATACTGGACATCAGCAGCTCCAGCTTCATATTCAGCTTGATCGGAAGATACGACATTCGCATTATGAGCTGCCCTCGCAAAAGCTGCGTCTGGTGATGATGAGCGATCAAGGCATTCTGGCAGAGACGAAGCTTGATTCGGAGGAACCGTGGCAGGAATGGATAATAGCAGTTCCAGCACCTACAAAATGGCTTCGTGCCGAGCTGTATGGTTATTTTCACGAAGTATGTGGCATGCTGGCATTTACGAATGCGATCTATATCGATGGAATGAATACGGAATAAATGTTCACGAGTTCAGTCTCCGCTTCATGCGGATTGAGCGATATTTGTAGCAATAGATGACTACGTGTAGGAAAGGATGACGTCGAGTTCATGTCGGTTAAACAACAATATATCAAAGCAGAGATTGAGCGCTGGATTCAGCAAGAGGAAATGGACGCAGGCGACCGTCTTCCTTCTGAATCGGAGCTAGCAGGTCAATTCAACGTATGTCGCACAACCGTACGTGGAGCGATTCGATTGTTAAAAAATGAAGGCAAGCTGTTCGTTAAGCATGGAAGTGGTACTTATATCACACGCACGATGCAAACGATCCCAAGCTCGCTCGATCGGTTGTATAGCATCGGTGATATGATCGTATCCGCTGGTCTGGTTGAGGAGCAGCGACTGGAATATATCCGTAAGCTTGAAGCACCCGCAGAGGTCGCTTTTCATCTAGAGCTGGATAAGCAGGATTCCGTCATTATGATGGAGCGTAGCCGAATGGCGAATGGAGAGCCTGTTGCTCATTCTATTAACTACATTCCGGCGAGCTTTGCAGGAGATACGCTGGATGAACAGCATTTTAAAGGCTCACTCTTTCAGCATCTGGAGCGTGAATCAGGAATTCGAATCGTGAGTGCAGATTCCCAAATTATCGTACCCGCACCGGGAGATCCGCATTGCCGTAAGCTTGCTGTGCATCCTGAGGCAACCGTGCTGCTTATGAAGCAGACGCATTATGATGAAATGAACCGTCGTGTGCTCTATTCACTCGATTATGTGCGTAGTGATATTTTCACATTCTGGATTCGGCGTTTGCGTTGATGGGCTGTTGATTCGTGAACATACGACCCAGATCTATAATGAACCGGGCAAGATGGTCATGCTGAACGCGTATAATGGCAAAACCGATATTGTCTTCTGCTTTTCTGCGGACCAAGAGATTCCATATGATTGTCGAAACGAGCAGCAGCGGGCAATCACGATCCAGCATGTGAATAGCATGGGCTGGCGCGTGCCGGAACTCTTGGAAGAGGTGAAGCAAACGTCATCCTTTTACTTTGATAAACTCTGCCAGATGAAAATGCCGTCATGGACGAAGGGCAGAGTGGCGTTAGTCGACGATGCAGGCTATTGCGCTTCTCCGGCTGCGGGTATGGGCGGCTCGCTGGCAATCGGCGGAGCAGCGGCTCTGGCAGATGCTTTGGAGAAGAGTGATGGGGATGTGACGCTTGCTTTTCAGGCATATGATGAGAGCTTCCGTCCGTTTATCGAAGACGTGCAGGCACAGGCGGCGATGATGGTGAATTTTCTGATTCTACAGACTGAAGAAGCGATTCGTGCAAGGTATGATCAATAAAGGAAATTTTTATAACAATTATTAAAACGCAAAAAGACTGCAGTTTTAAACTGCAGTCTTTTCTTACCATTTTAAACTGTTGCTACAAGATAATAAACAAAACCAGAAATAAGAATTAGAGTCAAAAGTGAAGAAATAATAATTTTCTGGGAACTTTTTTTCTTCTGAACAGCATCACTTTGTTTATACTCTCCTACCGCTCTCGCAATGATTACTATAAGAAGCGCAAATACTAAAACAGGAAGAACATATATAACAAAGTTATTATAAGTCCACATAAGTTCACCCCCTACTCACAAAAAAATTATTGAGGAGTAATATTGAAAGCCAATGCCCAAGTCATTTCTAAATAAATACCTGTACTATTTGCATTGTTAGCAGAGACACGTGAAGCCAGTAGCCCAAAGTAAGCTGCTGTGATTCCTGGAGGAACGGCAGGAAGAGCTCCAAAGTAAGCAGCAATTACAGCAATGCCCCCACTAGTTGCCGATACACCAGTAAGATCAGCAGAAAACTTATTGGCTTCGCAACTATTCATATAACGACTATAACCCCACCAGTATTGTTGGACAGCGGTACTTTTTCCAGCGCAAGTTGCTGTGACCGATTTATTAAGATTGGAAGTAAGAGGCGCTGAATTTTTAGGAGTTATACTTAAATCAGAATGTGCTTCCAACTCGCCCGATTCAATTTGTTTATTTAATGTATTAAAATAGTTTTTCTGTCCATCTAGCAACTCTATATCTACTCCATTTTCTTGTGCTTTGGAATAATCTAGTTCAAAAAGCCCGTTATCATTTACAGATACGTAAGGTTCCAAAGCTAATACATCTTGTTTTGTAAATTCTTTATCTTTCATATCGCTGGCGAAGGTCTGAGGACAAGTTACGATAAAGAGTATTAAAGCTAACAAAAAGCTAACAATTCTTTTCATATTTCCTCCTAAGTATGTTTATTTACTAGCTATAAATTACTAATAAAACTACCATTAAGCCTCCTTAATTTATATTTTCAGTACACTTTTAGTCTAACAAAAGGACGTAATCGATAAAGCTTTTCGACAAAAAAATTTTTTTTTTAGTTAAATTGAGACTTTTATCCTTTATTATAATTAAAGTGAAAACTAATTAATTAGTATACAAGATTTAATTTTCGTTACTTTAGTCTTAGTATAGAAAGAAAGATTATTATTAAAATAATTAAACTTTGAAAAGTAAAATATAAAATTAGTTTTATGTACAGCATTCAGTCTTTTAAAATTGAAAGACTAAATGCTTACAAGCTATTGACTGGATCAAAGAGCCGTATCTAACTCCTGTGACATATCCGTTTGCAGCTTATGCCGCAATCACCAACGACCACACCACCCCATGAAACCCGCTCATCGCATTCGCAATAAACAACACCGGAATCAGCGTCATACCTTGAATGACCGACATAATAAACGCCGCCGTACCTTGACCCGTTGCTTGGAAACCACCTGTAAACAGCGTCGTTATCCTAGTAATAAACAGCGACAAGAAAGTAACGTGCAAAATATAACTGCCCATAACAATCAGCTGCGGATCATTCGTAAGCCAGCCGATCAGGTGATCTGCCACCAGATAGATTACTACCCCGAATACAACCGCCATCAGCACAATCGCTTTGACCGTGAATCGAATCGTTTGCTTCATCCGCAGTTTATTTGCCGTAAACGAAAAGGCGATCAGCGGCACGACCCCTTCACACAATCCCATCATTACAAACTCTGGAAATTGCAGCAATCTCGACGAGATGCCGTATGCAGCAACGGAAGCATCGCCGTATTGAATCAGAAAATAGTTCAGAATCAGCGACATCGCACCAAGAAAGACACTCATCACAAACACAGGCACACCGATTTTGAACACATTGCTCATAATCTCTTGGCTCGCTTTAAACCATTTCAACGACACACTCAGAAAGGTGCTTTTAAAGCCTAGATGATACGTGTAAAAGGCACTTGCGATAAGATTCGCTACAACTGTCGCTGTAGCTACACCGATCACGCCCCAGTGAAGAACAAAGATCGCGAGGGCATCCAGTACAATGATGTAGAAAACATTCATATCATGTAATCCTTATCCATTGCTTACGCTAATAGGATGTTTTGGATAACCTACGATGCTTTGAATGACCATTGAAAAGTGCTTCAGTATCTGCGGATGCTGAAGCTTATTTGCATAGTCACTTGTATAGCTGATTATTGGCTAGAACATGAATGACTTCATCTGGAATGCTAAAATATGCTATAATAGAGCGCTTCAATGAGCAGGCAACCGTTTTGACTAGCCTTATGGGAGTATAATGCTATCCTTGGTATTTTCAGTGTAAAGAAATGCAAGAAGAAAGAACACAGTAAACCTAAAGAGGGGGATTAACCAATGCAGTTAGAACATGAAGGTATCGAAATGCGTCCATTGCGCGCGGAGCATGCCGAGGCGCTCTTACAATTGCGACTCGATAACAGAGACTATATGCAAATCTATGAACCGATTCGACCGGATCATTATTGGACGCTGGACACACAGCGCGAGATGCTAGAGCAGGGGGAACAAAGCTTTCAAGCATGTACGGGCTATGTGTTTGGTATGTTTACACTGGATACAGGACAGCTGGTTGGACGTATAGAGCTAAGCGGTGTAGCAAGAGGACCTTTCCAAAATGCATCGGTCGGTTATTTTGTTGATCAACAGCATCATGGACGAGGATATGCTACTTCCGCATTGCGCTGGGTTATGGATTATGCGTTTCAGGAAGCAGGATTGCATCGTATTCAAGCTGGCGTTATGCCATGGAATCAGCCTTCACAGCGCGTATTGGAAAAAGCCCGCTTCCGCAAGGAGGGGCTGGCTGAACGCTATTTATACATTAATGGCAAATGGGAAGATCATATTCTATATGCGATCACAGCTGAAGAATGGGCGTAGACCTTATCGGATCAGAGCTAGATACGATATTCATAGCACGATCAAGCTACATAGAACGGTTGGCATGGAATAGCGATCGGGTATGAGCTAGCATTGCGATAGCTTCAGCGTACGTGATTGGCTCATAAGGACGAATATCGCTCGATTCTTGTGTTGAGACTATACCGCGATCCATCATATGCTGGAATCGATCTGCATCAGAATGCTCTGTCTGCTCCAGATTAACGGAGCATTGCACATGCTCCACAGATGCTGTATGCTGCTCGTTCGCTGTAGAAATAGACGAGGAAGATGTTGTTGTATTCGTATCATTTGGATTCATTTTCTCATCGATAGATATAGACTCCTCCTGTTCAGCATCATTTACAATCTGAAATGCCTGTGCTTCCTGTGAGTTGTCCTGTTCTAGCACATGCCAGAGCAAAATAGCAAAGTCGACACGCTGCATAGGCGCTGCGGGATCAAGCTCAGGCGATAGTGGCAATCCATTTAAGCTGGCAATTAGCATATCTTCGCTATATGGAGCTTGATTATCAATCGTTGTAAAATAATCGCTAGCCTGAGGTGCTTTAACGAAGCGAAGGTTCTTTATATGAAGTCCCAGTTCCTTGACGAGTAATGGAATCGCTGTAGCATAGGTGAGCGGTGTGGTCGGCTGTAGGGATGGAGCGATAGAAGAGCTTTGATGATGGTCATGATTCATGTGGATCATCTCCTTGAGTAGTCGTCCATTTCTGTTTTGTAGTGCTGTAAAGCATAGCTTAATTGGTATGATCGGCTTTCATTAGTATCCAGTGTAAAGTAGATGCCAATATATGTATATAGAAGAGAAGAAGACGATTTTTTTGATTTTTATGGCACAAGGGTATAAGTTATATAGTAGGGTGTTCGGCGATTAACCATGTTGCAGTTTACATGATTGCCGTGAACATTGAAGAGAATGAGATCATACCATATTGGAGGAGAATCACTATGACTAAACCATCTGAACGATTACTTGTATTTGTAGGCTCGTACGCAGAGTCTGATCATACCGGTGTATATGTGTATGAATTCAATGAAGCCACAGGGGAGCTTGTACAGACGGATGCGTTCACTGGCTTGCAAAACCCAACCTTCCTGAATGTGGATGCCAACGCTCGTCGCCTGTACGCACTCGGTGAAACGGTATCCGAGACAGGGCCAAAGGGCAAAGGCGGCGAAGCAGCAGCATTTGTGATTGATCCAGAGCAAGGCAAGCTGGAGCTGCTCAATCGTGCAAGAACGATCGACGGCCCTCCATGTCATATTGGGCGCTCCGCAGATAGCCGCTATCTGACCATGGTTAGTTACCATGGTGGTATGGTTGGCCTGATCTCCATCAAAGAAGACGGCAGCGTAGGCGAGCTGCTGGATGTGCATCAGCATGAAGGACATAGCGTAGATCCACAAAATCAGGATCGCCCGCATCCACACTCCACATTCTTCGATCCAGCTGGCAAATATGCAATCGTACAGGATCTCGGTCTTGACCGTGTACGCACCTATGAGCTGCTGCCAGAATCAAATGAGCTAAAATTCGTATCCGATGCGATCAGCACTCCAGGTGCAGGCCCACGTCACCTTGTATTCCATCCAAACGGCAAATTTGCCTTTATTATTAATGAGCTTAATTCGACTGTGACTGCTTATCAATATGAAGCAGCGACAGGCACATTGACTGAGGTACAGACGATCCCTACATTGCCTGCGGACTATGACGGTGCTAACGGTTGTGCTGAGATTGCCATTTCAGAAGACGGTCGTTATCTGTATGGTTCGAACCGTGGACATGATAGCATCGTGCAATATGCGGTCAATGCAGAGACTGGCGAGCTGACACTGGTACAGCATGTATCGACAGAGGGTGGACATCCACGTCACTTCTCCCTGTTGCCAGGCGGTCAATACGCACTGGTAGCGAATCGCGATGGTAATAACATCGTCGTATTCAGCATTGATGCGGATAGCGGCAAGCTGACTTACACAGGTAAAAGCGTAGAAGTATCGAAGCCTGTTTGTGTATGGGGCGCACGCTTCTAAGATTATACTTTTATAAAGTGCTGGCTTTTCCAGGCTTTATGGCTGCTATGATGCGATACGGCAACGGTATCGTATAAGAATATAGGTATCGTAAACTAATAGTGAAGTCTCTAATTACGAACGATTTACTAACGACCGACAGTTATCACGCTGTCGGTCGTTTTTTTATGTGGGAAAGATGGTTAACGACATCCTGCTTACAATCGTATAATATAGGGAAGGCTTTCCAGAATAGATCGGCACTGCATTGCAAAAAGCTAACATCGAATTGTTTCAATTTATGATAGAGAGGTAAAAATACATAACCCCATTTATAAGAGCAGCTACGAATCGAATTGGGAAAAGGAGATGCATACGATGACAGAACCGCGTGAAAACAACAAGATTGATCATCAGGATGGCAAGCGCGATCATGCCGAGCAGTATCCTACCGATAAAGAAAGCTTGTTTGACCGTTTTGAATCGGAGCAGACGGTAGATGCCTTGCCTGTAGAGGATATGAAGCTGGAGCAACGGGAAGAAAAGGACGGCGAGCATACGAAGCGCTCTTCATCCAGTCAAAATGCTTACCCGGAGGGTAAGTCCAAGGATGATTCGGATATCGTGCGTTAATTGGATATAATGGAAGAGTGGCAAGGGACAGCTCCGCTGTAGCGGCAGGCGCTGTTCCTTTTCTGGATTCGTATAGATGGAAAGGTGAATGAACGCGATGGCATTTGGAATTAAGCGAGAAGAGCTTCAAACATGGAAGCGTAAAGTTGAAGCAGGGGAAATTGCATTTTTGACTCATTATTGGATCGATGATCGCTTTCCCGATAGTCGGACGGTGACAAAGGTGGGATGTGCAGATATCGATAAGCTACGACACTGGTGCAGATCGTATGGCTTGAATCCGCGTTATATACATTTGCGAGATCGATATCCTCATTTTGATCTGCTTGGAGCAGAACAGGTGCGCATTTTACAAGTGGAGGGCTTACAGACGCATATCGACCGTTTTCGTCTCGATTCGTCATCTTCATAATGTGCGATCTTCCGGGCTGGCATGTTCGGGTCCGGCTGTATCGACCTCTTTAGGAATCGATTATGCATATGAGGCATTAGCCGAAGTGCCAGCTTTATCAGCACCAGTCAGCATGGCAACTACATACATAGCTCCAATAGAGGTGAATAAAGCTGTCGAAATAGAAAAAAAATAAAAAAAATTTAAAAGCGGTTGAAATCGGTTACAAGCCGAGATATAATAGCGTTGTAGAAACGTTTCGACAAAAACACAGAAAATTCTGCAAGTGAATGTAAGCTTGAGGAATATTTTTCTAGTGTCGATATGGGTAAAAATGTGATTATGATCTAAAAATCACAAGTGGAACGTTACTTTCAGTCATGAAAAACTGTATTTTCCATAAAAATACAAAATATCCTTTTGGATGAAATCGAAACGTTTCGATAAGACTTTTTTGGTGAAATCATGCTGAACGATGAGTCGAAACGCCGCTTCACTCCACGATCAGGATCATGCTAAAGTAACAACAGCACTATAACCTGATTGAAGAACAGAGGTGAGCAGATGGGGGCAACTATTAAGGATGTGGCTGCTCTTGCCGGGGTGGCGGTGTCAACCGCCTCCTATGCGCTCAATGGCATCGGCAGAGTGAGTACGAAAACAAGGGATAAGGTGCTGGATGCAGCACGCCAGCTCAATTATCAGAAGAATGGTATCGCATCCGATCTGAAGCGTTCACGCACAAATACAATCGCATTGCTGCTGAGCGATCTGTCGGGGCCTTACTATTCCAGCCTGATCAAGGGCGTACAGGAGGTTAGTCTGAACAATGGCTATGATCTAATCGCCTGTAGCTCGATCGGTGGAGATTCCTCAACTGCTGTGAAGTTCATTAAAGAAAAGCGTGTCGATGGAGCGATCATTCTCGCACACAACATTCCCGACCGAACGATTATGGAGTCGGCGCGTGAGGGCTTTCCGATCGTGATGCTGGATCGCCGATTGGAGCATGAGAGCGTATGCTACGTTGAAGCCGATCATGAGAAGGGTGGCCTACTGGCAACGAATTATTTGATCGAAAATGGTCATCGTCGTATTGCCTTTGTTTCCGGCCCGGCAAGCAGTAAGCATAATAAGGATCGCTATAACGGCTTTACACGAGCGATGAATGATCATGGACTTACGATTGAGCCGCGCTGGAATCTGATCGGTAATTTTACCGAGGAAGGTGGCTATCGTGCAGTGAAGCTCATGATTGCACAGGGGGATTTACCGGAAGCGGTATTTTTCGCTAATGATGAGATGGCACTCGGTGGGATCACGGCGCTTCAGGAAGCAGGCATTCGCGTACCAGAGGACATATCGGTCATCGGCTTTGATGATATCGTGCAAGCTCGCTTTTTGAACCCGGGTCTAACCACGGTACGACAGCCAGATTATGAGGTTGGCGCACTAGCTGTACATTTGATTTTCCAAATTTTAAAAGGAGAGTCGGTGGCACAACACTATACATTGGACACAGAACTTGTTATTCGCGGCACGGTTCGTTCCATTCAAAATTGAGGTGTACGTAATGAAAACATGGTGGAAACCAGCGATATCCGGTCTGCTGATCTTCTCCTTGCTGCTGGCAGGTTGTTCTGGCGGCAACGAGAAGGGCACGACCTCTGATGGTAAGCGTGTATTAAAAGTATGGGGGATGGGTGCGGAAGGTACAGCGCTAAGCAAGCTTGTTCCCGATTTTGAAGCCAAGCATCCTGATATTAAAGTGGATGTGCAGGCGATTCCGTGGGATAACGCGCACGATAAGCTACTCACCGCAGTGGCATCCCGCAGTGGCCCAGATGTTGTACAGATGGGCATGGGCTGGATACCCGAGTTTGCTGGTGCAGGCGCGCTACAGGATTTGACGCCTTATATGGATAAATATCCGAATTTGAAAGCGGATAACTATTTCGAGGGTGCACGTACGAAGATGACCTATGAGGGCAAGACCGTAGGTGTTCCTTGGTATATCGATACCCGGGTGCTCTTTTATCGCAAGGATCTGCTGAAGCAGGTTGGCTATAATGAGCCTCCCAAAACCTGGGATGAACTGAAGGACGCAGCGAAAAAGCTGGCTGCACGCGGCAATGGCAATTACGGGATTTTGCTGGATAGCAAAGACCCACTGTTTACGATTCCATTCGCCTGGGAAAACGGTAGTGAAGTGATTAACAGCAACAAACAGGCACAGTTGAACCAGCCTCCCTATGTGGAGACGATTCAATATTTAAGTAGCTTTTTCAAAGAGGGTATCGCCCCGACTCAGAGTGACATGCAGCTGATCCCTTCGTTTGGTGAAGGCATTCTGCCGATGTTCATCAGTGGACCGTGGTCGGTAAACCAGGTCAAGACGGAGCTACCGGAGCTGAAGCCAGATCAATGGGGAACCGCAGTCATCCCACCGAAAACGGCTGGTGGTGAAAGCGTCTCTGTACTTGGCGGCTCCAATCTATCCGTGTTCAGCACCTCGCAAAATACAGAGGCAGCGGTGCAGTTCATCAGTTATTTGAACGATCCGCAGGTACAGGTCAAATGGTATGAGTTGACACAGGATTTGCCATCCACGACCAAAGCGTGGGAGGACAAAGCATTTGACAACAGTCCGAATATCAGTACATTCCGTACACAGATGGATACGGCACGCTCTACGCCATCCGTCAAAGAATGGGAAACGATTGGCAAGCAGATCAGCGATGCGTTTGATCAGATTGTCGTCGGTGGTGCAGACATTCAGACACAGCTAAACCAGTTAAACGAGCAGGCGAATTCGACGTTGCAGAGCGGGAATTAAGTAGTAATCCTGTTCAGTACGAAGATAGCCAGCAGCATCGCTATAAGGTATGAGCATGGTGTAGCGGTGTGAGTACGAATGAAGCAACAGGTTACAGGGGCAGTAAAAGGGGAGGTCAGGGATGCGCTTGCACGACAGGCGATCCTCCAGCAACAAAGCCGGCAGTGTACCAATAAATAATGACACTGCCACCAACAGTGAAGACTCTGGCGAATGTCCGTGCTGATACTCATACGTGATCCGAACAGCGTCTTTACTGCTATTTTCATCCAAATACCAATAAAGAGGTGGCCCGAGCATGGCTAAATTATGGAAAACTACAGTTGCATGTATGCTGGTATTTTCACTGATACTCGCTGGATGTGGCGGTAAAGACAAAACAACAACAGCGGATGGAAAGCGGATTCTTAAAGTATGGGGGATGGGCGGCGAAGGCGGTTCGTTACCGAATATGGTTGAAGCGTTTGAAAAGGCTAATCCAGATATCGATGTACAGGTACAGCAGATTCCATGGGATAGCGCGCACGACAAGCTGTTGACTGCGGTAGCTTCCAAAAACGGCCCGGACGTTATCCAGATGGGGATGACATGGATTCCAGAGTTTGCGAATGCGGGTGCATTGCTTGATCTGTCCTCGTACACAGATAAATATCCAAACCTGAAGCCAGAGAACTTCTTCGAGGGTGCACGTGAAACGATGAAATATAATGACAAGCTGATCGCGATTCCATGGTATATGGAGACACGTGTACTGTACTATCGTACCGATCTGCTGAAGGAAGTTGGCTACGATCAGGCACCAAAAACATGGGCTGAGCTACAAGATGCAGCGAAAAAGCTGGCTGCACGTGGTAACGGCAACTATGGTATTTTGCTTGATAATCAGGATGCCGCATTCACTCTTCCATTTGCCTGGGAAAATGGTAGCGAAGTCATCAGCAGCGACAACAAAGCTCAATTTAACCAGAAGCCATATGTAGAAGCAGTTCAATACCTGACAAGCTTCTATAAAGATGGCAGTGCGCCATCGCAGAGCGATATGCAGCTTCTGCCAGCATTCGGTCAAGGTATCATTCCAATGTTCTTCAGTGGTCCATGGTCGATCAATCAGATTCATGAAACCGTACCACAAATTGATGGTAAATGGGCAACAGCAACGATTCCTGTCAAAGAAGAAGGCGGCAAAAGCGCATCTGTACTGGGTGGCTCGAACTGGAGTGTATTCAGCAGCGCAGCCAACAAGGACGATGCTGTAAAATTCGTATCCTTTATGAGCGATCCAGCGAACCAGATTGAATACTACAAGCTGTCCAAAGACTTGCCATCCACACTGAAAGCATGGGATGACAAAGCGCTTGATGGCGAACAAATTGCAACATTCCGTGAGCAAATGAAAACCTCTCGTCCATCTCCATTTGTACCGCAATGGGAAGCTGTAGGTCAATTGATCAAGGCAGCCCTGCAACAGATCGTTGTTGGCGGTGCAGATATCCAGACACAGATGGAAGATCTGAATACACAGGCTGATGCCTTGCTACAAAAATAATTCATGCAACGCGCTAACCGCCGGGCATCCTCCGGTGCCTGGCTGGTCAGCTTGTTCATAAGCACATGTGTAGCGTTTCCCCCTACAGACAGTAGGGAAGTAGAAGCGGCTTCACCGGAAGAATAGACTTCCGTAAAGGAGGGAGCAGAACATGCAAAAGGCCTGGCAGTCGTTGGTCAAACACAGATACCCGTATCTGTTTATCGCGCCGACGCTGATTATACTTTTCGTTTTCTCATTTATACCGATTCTCGTTGCTGTATTTATTAGCTTCACGAATATGAATCTGGCAGGGCTGGCAGACTGGTCCAATGTTGAATTCAAAGGTGTGGACAATTTTGTCCAGCTATTCAGTGATGCAGTATTCCGCAAATCGATGTTTAATACGCTGATTTACGTGGTTGTCGGCGTTCCACTCGTTGTCATCGTTTCGATGGCGATTGCGATTTTGATTAATCAGGGTACAAGCTGGATTTTCAAAACGTTTCGAGTTATCTACTATATGCCATCGATTACGAACATCGTTGCGATTGCCGTAATCTGGGGTTATCTGTACAACTCTCAGTATGGTCTGATTAACCATATGCTGGAAGCTGTAGGGATATCGCCAGTACGCTGGTTGCAAGATCCAACGATCGCTAAGTTCTCCCTGATCATTATGGCAGTATGGAAAGCGATCGGTCTAAATATGATTATCTTCCTGGCAGCATTGCAAGGTATTCCGCGCACGTATTATGAAGCTGCACAGATTGACGGTGCAAGCCGCTGGCAGCAACTGATGCGCATTACTGTGCCACTGCTTGGATTTGCAACCTTCTTCGTTTCGATTACAACATTGATCGGTTGGATTCAGTTCTTCGAGGAGCCCCTCGTTATGACGAAGGGTGACCCACTGAATGGTACAACCTCGATGGCACTGTTCATTTATCAGACCGGTTTCCAGCGCAGTGATTTCGGCTACGCGGCAGCAGGCTCGATCGTCTTGTTCGCCATCATCATTCTTGTAACTATCGTTCAATTCAAAGCACGTAAAAAAGACAGTGATGTCGAATATTGATATCCGAGCAGCTCTAACTAGCTAATGCCGGAGCATACTGTGAAAGGAGGTTCCGTGATGGATGTTCGCGTGAAACCTGTTTATCGAGGCATCGTGATCCTTGTACTGCTAATCGGTGCAGTAGCGATGTGTATACCTTTTGTATGGATGATCTTGTCCTCCTTCAAACCGGAGAGTGAGGTTACATCCTTAACACCGAGCTTTTGGCCGCAACAACCAACGATGCATAACTTTGAGCGTTTGTTCACGGAAATGAATTTTGGTGGCTATTTATGGAATACACTTATTATCGTATTCTTCTCGTTTATCGGTTTATTTTTAAATGCGGCAGCAGGCTATGCTTTTGCCAAATTCAAATTCCCTGGTCGTAATGTGCTCTACTATCTCGTACTTGGTACGATGATGATTCCGTCCCAGGTAACGATGATTCCGGTTTACTTGATCTTGAATGAAATGAGCCTTACCAATACGATGGCAGGGATTGTGTTGCCAGGTATGGTCAATGCATTTGGTATCTTCCTGTTCCGTCAATTTATGACGACGATCCCGAATGATCTGATCGAGGCATCACGACTGGATGGTGCAGGCGAGGTTCGCACCTTCTTCCAGCTTATTATTCCAATCGCTAAACCGATCTTTGCCGTACAGGGGATTCTGACCTTTATCGGTGGCTGGAACAGCTTCCTCTGGCCATTGATCGTAGCCAACGATGAGAGCCTGTACACGCTCTCGGTCGGCTTGCAGCTCTTAAAAGGACAATACGGCGGCGACTTTGCCATCCAGATGGCAGGCGCATCCTTTATGGTTATCCCGATTCTGATCATCTTTATCTTTGCCCAGCGTCATATTATTGAAGGGTATACGATTTCGGGAATGAAGTAGGAGGGGGAAAAAGATGCTGGTGGTGTTGCGGGATGTGGTGTCGTTATGCATCAAGCACTCCGTGAAGGAATAAGGGGACGGACTCGGGTGGAGCCGCGGGAATCTTTTGGAATTGGGAATACTTGAAGATTCCCGCCCCTCCAAAGTCGTCCTTACCCCTTATTTCCTTCCCTCCGTTCCCTGCATATTGCATCATGCATGTTGTGCAAGATAGAAGCGCATTCTTTTTCTCAAAGGTTGTAGGGGCAGTAGGATGTTACTGGTACTTCAATTAAAAGCGTAGAATTTCTGAATATAAACGTTCCTTGAATATTAGAGGTATGGAGATTTTTGTGTACTACTCTTTAGAACTCTAATGAGAAGATCTATTCATTTATGTTATTTGTCTATATTGTTCATATTATTCATTTAGATATATGTTCTGCTATATGCTATGTATAGGTGACTTTATTAATCAATGTACTAAAAAAGAAATTGAATTTTAGAATTCAATTTTGGTTGTCAGTTGAAGCTGAGTAGGATGGACACCCACGGAACGATGGTAAGGAAATAAGGGGAAAGGACGACTTTGGAACATAGGAATCTACCTTTACTCCAATTCTTAGATTCCTATGTTCCATCGGAGGACGTCCCCTTATTCCTTACCGGAGTGGTTGTTGCATCATCAACCAGACTTGTAATATTTTGAATATTTGTATGCACATCTCAGCTAGAAATATAAAAAGATACGTATGGAGGGATTCTGCATGTCTACTGTACAAAGTACACAAAGCACCGAGCAAGATCGTTTGTTCCAAAATGAGTATGGTTATTTTACAAAGGATGGACGCGAGTATGTGATTACGAATCCGCGTACACCTCGTCCGTGGAGTAATATTATTAGTAATGGCGATTATTCGTTTATGGTATCGCAAGCAGGTGGCGGTGCTTCCTGGCGTGGCAATGCTGGACAGAACCGGATCACACGATTGTTTCAGGATGTGATCAAGGATTCTTGGGGCAAATTTGTGTACCTGCGTGATCGTAGCTCTGGTCAGTACTGGTCGGCAGCATGGAAACCGGTCATGGCGGAATTTGAACATTATGAAGTTCGTCATGGTATTGGATATAGTGTATTCACCCAGCAGGTAAATGGCATTCGTAGTGAGATGACGGTATTCGTCGCTCCGGATGCTCCACTCGAGCTAATCAAACTTAAAGTTACGAATAACAGCGAACAGACGCGTGAATTAGATGCGACGACTTATTTTGAATGGGCACCTGGATTTGCCCCGGATGAGCATCGTGAATTCCACAAAATCTTTATGAACTCGGAATACAACGAGGGCTTAAACGCGATTCTGCTCGAAAAATACTTATGGAGCTTCCCGGATGAGAAGGGTCGCAGCAACAATGTAAGCTGGCCGTATACTGCATTCCATGCGGCAAGTGAGCAGCCGTCTTCTTATGATGCAGATAAAGAATCCTTTGTGGGAATGTATGGTGAGGAATCTCGTCCACAGGCAATGGAGCAGCCTGAGCTGGCAGGACATACGGGTCGTTTTGGAGATGCTGCTGGATCACTGCGCGTGGCGTTCAAGCTAGAGCCAGGCGCTTCGTATACGGTTGTATTTACGATTGGTGCTGCTGAGCATGAGAAGGAAGATGCAGCTGAACTCATTCGTGAATATACAAGTGTGGAAGCGGCAGATCGTACGCTGGCACGTGTGCATGAATTCTGGAGCGAGCTGATCGATACCGAGCAGATCGAGACACCAGACCCGGCGATGAATATCATGACCAAT
The DNA here is from genome assembly GCF_014645615.1 of Paenibacillus hunanensis. Lineage (GTDB taxonomy): Bacteria > Bacillota > Bacilli > Paenibacillales > Paenibacillaceae > Saccharibacillus > Saccharibacillus hunanensis. The sequence continues at coordinate 383,205 of NZ_BMMB01000007.1, forward strand.
GTATGGCTAAAATATCAATCGATCTCCTGCCGTCTGTGGGGCAAAACCGCTTATTATCAGGTGAGTGCAGGCTATGGTTATCGTGACCAGCTACAGGATTCGCAAATTTTCCTGACCAGCAAGCCTGAACTGATGCGTAAGCAGATTCTGATGCACGCCTCACAGCAATTCCAGGAAGGCGATGTACTGCACTGGTGGTTTACAATTCGTGGTGGTGGGCCGCGTACTCGCTGCTCCGATGACCTGCTGTGGCTACCGTTCATCATGGATTCCTACCTGAAAGAGACACAGGACTATGACATTTTGGATGAGATCACACCATTCCTCGATGGTGGAGAAGCGACCGTATATGAGCATTGCAAGCGTGCGATTGAGAAATCGTTCCAGCGCTTTAGTCCACGCGGTGTGCCACTGATGGGCGAGCATGACTGGAATGATGGTCTGAGTGCGATCGGTTACGACTGGAAAGGCGAGAGCTTCTGGGTAGGCGAATTCCTGTATATGATTCTGGGTAGCTTCGCACCCGTCGCAGAACGCCGTGGCGATTCAGCCTTTGCTGCGAAAATGCTGGAAGTACAGACTAGCTTGAAAAAAGCGCTCAATGAGCATGGCTGGGATGGGGAATGGTACTTACAGGCGACAACAGATGATGGTCTAAAGGTCGGCTCAAAAGAAAATGAAGAAGGTCAGATTTTCCTCAATCCGCAGATCTGGGCGGTGATCTCAGGTGTAGCTGATGAAGAACGTGGTCAGCAGGCGATGGCGAGCGTTAGTAAGCATCTGCTGCGTGATTATGGATCATTGCTACTATATCCAGCCTATACCAAAGTACGCCGCGATATCGGCTACATCACTCGCTATGCGCCAGGACTGCGCGAAAATGGCGGCGTGTACACACATGCGGCAACATGGGCAGTATGGGCGTATACACTAGCAGGTCAGCCGGAAAAAGCATACGAAGCCTACAGCAAAATCTGTCCGCCGAACCGCTCTCATGAGCCGAATAGTTATGTGGGTGAACCGTATGTAACACCGGGTAACTCTGATGGCCCAATCTCGCCAAACTATGGACGTGGTGGCTGGACGTGGTACACAGGTTCATCCCAATGGCTGCAACGTATGGCAACCAACTGGATTCTGGGCGTGCGTGCAGAACACGAAGGTCTATTGATCGATCCAAGCATTCCATCCGAATGGCCGGAATTCAGCTACCGCCGCAACTTCCGTGGTGCAACGTATTTGATCCATGTGGACAATAGTGCAGGCGTATCGCGCGGCGTGAAGTCCATCACGGTGGATGGCAAAGCGATTGAGGGCAACATTTTACCAGACTTTAAAGACGGTAAAGAGCATGAAGTGAAGGTTGTAATGGGTTAAAGGATGGTTTAGCCAGCAGTCAGTATCAGACTATAATGTCTATATCTAGGTTTTCATCATTTCAATGCTGTTGCCTTACCTCACTTTACTTGTTTTATAGGAAAGAGCATTTCACAGACTGTAATTCAACAAAGTTGACTTTCAGGATGACAAGCAGTATGAAGTAAATGGGAGTAATGGCTTTTCAAATAACTTCTATAATCGTTTTTATAAGAGCAAACTTGCCCAATGAGCAAGTTTGCTCTTTTTTTGCGACGAGTTCCATTTAACAACGTATTGCTTAGAAACCAAGCTAATCAGGTTAATAGCTTGTACTGGCTTTACATAACATGACACTTACATACATAGAAGGCTGGTTTATTCAAAAATGAGGAGGGGTTTATAATGAAAAAGAAATTAACGATCGCTGCTGTTGTCGTAGGCATGGCGGTTACTGGAGCTACAGGCGTATATGCAGGTAGCAATTTTCAACAAATCAAGGCAGCGCTGAACTATGGCATTGGTATTGAAGTGAATGGACAGGCCTATACAGCTAAAGATGCGAACGGTAAAACAATGGCTCCAATCACGTATAATGGTACGACCTACCTTCCCGTTCGTGCGATCGGTGAAGCATTAAACACACCAATTGCCTATGATGCAGCCGCAAGTAAGGTGAAAATTGGCTCAGCAGGTGCAAGCTCCAGCTCATCGTCTACAAGCAGTGTTCCGCCTTCCACTGCAAGCAGCTCCTCCAACGTACAGCGTCCACAGCATATTCCTGCGGATTTCCCAATTCCAGCCGATGCCAAAGTATTTGACGTGATTGAAAGCTCTAAGGATGGCGTGAAATCCGTCGTATTTAGCTATTTGACCAAACAAAGCCTGGATCAGCTTGGCAATAGTTATAAGCAATACTTTGTTTCCAAAGGAGCGACCAAGCAATCTGAAGAGATTCGCTCGGATGCGTTTACGATCATTGATTCAGGATCAACCTTCTCTGTCACCGCAACCGGACAGCCTGGAACAGAAGATAGACAGGGATATAATGAAGTGAATATTATCTGGCAGGGACAATAATATCGTTATTGAGAACGATAGATAAAGATAGAAGAAGCGATAAAAGCGAAAAAAGTAAAAAAAGCTGAAAAAGCTGAAAAAGCTGAAAAAGCGAATGACCTTTTAATAAAATTGGATGCAGCTGGATTAAAATAATAACATCCGATGAAATGCATATAAACTATACAGCCTCTCTGTTCGCTTGGCATAGTAGCCAATAGAGAGGTTTTTTCTTTTTTTATTTTGATAAATAAAGTAGAAGGCTTGATAATCCTAATAGCGACTTGAACAATAACGCACTACATACAACATACTACATACATATACTTTTCCCATGTGCTACAGGTTGTCCTTATCCAGGAGCGATAATCGATCAAAACGGATGAGCTCATTCTATTCATTTTTTCTAACATTGTTACTTAATCGGCATGGCTTATGTAAATTTGGCATTGCTAACAAAATGCCAATAAGCATCTAGTTTATTCATTTATAAAGTTGTATAATCATTCATAATTATTTAATGAATCTCATGTTTATGCAATGTGATTAAGGATCAGATAAATATCCATCGGCACTCGTTGTAAGGAGTGAGTGAAGATCATTTGTCTGCTCCATCGCAGTATATAGCGTACTTATATCGCTCGTTCAACTACAGTATCACCATGGATTAGATAACAAAGGAGACTGACCATTCATGACCTGGCACATTAAGCACTTTAACGAATTGACCACAATTGAGCTATACCGCATTTTACAAGAACGCACCAACATTTTTGTCGTAGAGCAAAATTGTCCCTACCCTGAAGTCGATGGCAAAGACCTGAACTGCTATCATCTGTATCGGTTGGAAAATGAGCAAATCACAGCATACGCGCGCCTTCTGCCTGCGGGTATCGCCTACACACAGGCATCGATCGGTAGAGTGATTGTGCCTGCGACACATCGTGGCAAAGGTTATGCTGGCGAGCTATTTGCGCGTGCAATCAACTTTATCCAGCAGGAGCTAGGAGAAACCGAAATCAAGATTCAAGCGCAGGAATATCTGTGTCCATTTTACGGCTCATACGGTTTTGAAGCGATCTCCGAATCTTATCTGGAGGATGGCATTCCACACGTTGACATGCTGCTGAACCAACGTTTAGAGCCGCTCGGTGTATCTTGATGGCACGACCGCTAACAATGACAGCTGCATAAATATTAAAAAAAGGTGTCCGCGCATTTCAGCTGGACACCTTTTTGCCATGTTAAATATAACGTTTTCGATATCGTCACATCTGTAAATGTAAACATACAGATTGGGCTGGTGAGATTTGGACAAAATAGCTAAAAATTAAAATTGGAAATTCGTAACTGGCTGGTGTAGAATGGAAAATGTAAAGCGGATCACAGACAAAGTAAGGGGGCATGACCAGCTCGGTATGACTTCCACATGTGCTCAATGTTACGGACAAGTGAATGACGAAAACTGGATATGAGCTCGCTTTTTGAGTGCATCACCCAAATTTCGTGATAATCGGGCTAAAAAACCTAAATTATTCTGTATGCAGGCCAAAGAAAACGTTTTCTTAAAGCAACATCCCGTTTCCTCTTCCATAGTCTTATTTTAGACTATTTTGTGATTAAACAGATAGAGGTATAATTGAAAGTGTTGCAATTCCGTCACAAAAATATTCACAAAAAATTCAAGACGGAGGGAATCCTCGATGACAATCGACGAATCGAACAGACCATCGCTATGGCAATCCTATTACGGGCCCAATTTGGGGTACCTACAGGAGCAGTATGAAAAGTACAAACAAGACCCGAACTCGGTAGACGAGGGTTACCGTGAACTCTTTGAACGTAATGGGGAACCTGTAGCTCCGGCTGCGCCTGTTTCCGGCACGGCAAGTGAGCATGGGACTAGCACTCCGGGGAAAGTAGACACCAATCTATTGAAGAAAGCGGTTGCAGCAGAACGACTGGTATGGAATATCCGTACATACGGACATCTTGCAGCAGATATTGACCCGCTTGGTCTGAGCGCGCCATCTGATGTGCGTTTGCTTGACCCTGAACAGTATGGACTCAGTCAGCGCGATCTATCGCAGCTTCCAGCATCTCTGATCTGGGAAAATGCGCCGGATGAAGCACGTGACGGCTGGGAAGCGATCCAGATTCTACGTAAAAAGTACACTGGGCCGCTCGCTTACGAATTTGCTCATGTTCATGACGAGCAGGAGCGCAACTGGCTGAACCGCCAGGTCGAAACGAATTCGGCTTCTCAGACGCTGACAGACGAGGAACGCCTTGATCTGCTACACCGTCTGGTTGAAGTAGAGCAATTCGAAGAATTTTTGCACAAAACATTTGTCGGACAAAAACGTTTCTCCATTGAAGGAAATGACGCGCTCGTTCCGATGCTGGACACGATCGTGCGTATTGCTGCGCGCGGCGGAGCTCGCCACGTTCTGATGGGCATGGCTCACCGTGGTCGTCTGAACGTACTGGCACATGTACTCAACAAGCCGTACGCGAAAATCTTCTCTGAATTCCATCATTCTCCGAACAAGGACATGATGCCATCTGAAGGCTCTATGGGCATTAACTTCGGTTGGACAGGCGATGTAAAGTACCACTTAGGTGCGCGTTACTCGCTGACAGATGAAGGACAAAGCTATGAAACTCGTCTGACTCTGGCGAACAACCCGAGTCACCTTGAATACGTTAACCCGGTTGTCGAAGGCTTTACACGCGCGGCACAGGATGATCGTAGTGAAAAAGGTTATCCGCGTCAGGATAAGGACAAGGCAGCAGCGATCATCATGCACGGTGACGCAGCATTTGCGGGCGAAGGTATCGTAGCCGAAACATTGAACTTTAACCAGCTGCCGGGCTTCCAAAACGGCGGTACCATTCATATTATCGTTAACAACCGTCTTGGCTTCACGACAGACAGCAAGGACTCCCGTTCCACCCATTATGCCAGTGACCTGGCGAAGGGCTATGAGATTCCGGTTATCCACGTTAATGCGGATGATCCAGAAGCATGTATACGTGCAGCAGAAATGGCAATGCAATATCGTAATCTGTTCAAAAAAGACTTCCTGATCGACCTGATCGGTTATCGCCGTTACGGTCACAACGAAGCCGATGATCCAGAAACAACACAGCCGCTCATGTACGGCAAAGTGAAAAATCATCTGCGTGTTGCTTCTATATACGGCAACCGTCTGGCAGAGCGTAATATCGCTCCTACGGATCAGTATGAGAAATACAAAAATGAAATACAGGATCAGATGAAAACGACCTATGACGAAGTGAAACGTGATGAGACGCAATCGACATTTGGTCCAGTGAATCCTGCTGGTGAAGGAGCAGCACATGCTTCTAATCAGACTGCTGTTTCGGCAAGCCTGCTGAACAAGATCAATGAAGGATTGCTGGCATGGCCGGAGAACTTCAATGTATATCCGAAGCTGCAACGTATTCTGGAGCGTCGCCGTGGTGCGCTGGAGCCAGAAGGTCGCGTGGATTGGGGTCATGCGGAGACGCTTGCATTTGCAAGTATTCTTGCAGAAGGCAAACCAATCCGTATCACAGGTCAGGACGCAGAGCGTGCTACATTTGCACACCGTAACCTGGTTCTGCATGATGCGAAAACAGGCGAGGCATTCTGCCCACTGCATCGACTGCCAGAAGCCAAAGCATCGTTTGCCATCCATAACAGTCCGCTCTCTGAGGCAGCGGTTATCGGCTTTGAATATGGCTACAATGTGTATGCACCGGAAACGCTTGTGATCTGGGAAGCACAGTACGGCGACTTCGTAAATGCTGGACAGGTGCTGATTGACCAGTTCATCTCTGCGGGTCGTAGCAAATGGACACAAAAATCCAGTCTCGTGATGCTTCTGCCACACGGCTATGAAGGTATGGGACCGGAGCACTCCAGTGCACGTCCAGAGCGCTTCCTGCAACTGGCTGGTGAAGACAACTTCACGATCGCTAACCTGACCTCTGCTTCTCAATATTTCCACCTGCTGCGTCGTCAGGCGCTGAGCACGGAAACGGAAGAAGCGCGTCCACTCGTAGTGATGTCGCCGAAGAGCTTGATCCGTAATCCACGTGTTACGGCACCAGCTTCGGAGCTAAGTGAAGGTAGCTTCCGTCCAATTTTGGAGCAAGCTGGTCTGGGCGGTAACAAGGATGCGGTTGAACGCGTAATCCTTTGCACAGGTAAAGTGGCGATCGATCTGGAAGAGGCACTTGAGAAAGAAAAAGATACGGATTTCTCATGGCTGCACATCATTCGTGTAGAGCAGCTGTATCCGTTCCCGAAAGAAGAAATCAGTAATGTTCTAGCTGGCTTCAAAAATCTGCAACAGGTGATCTGGTTGCAGGAGGAGCCACAGAATATGGGCTACTGGACATATACGGAGCCAAGACTGCGTGCACTCTCAGGCGGAATCGAAGTGAGCTACATCGGCCGTCCGGAGCGTTCCAGCCCGGCAAGTGGTTACCAGCATGTTCATGCTATTGAGCAACAGCGTATCCTGACATCAGCACTCAAACCAAATTCGTTGAAAAACAACATATCCCTGGGGAGGTAAGCAGCTGTGAGCGAAATCAAAGTACCGGAAATGGGCGAATCGATTACTGAAGGAACCGTATCAAAATGGGTAGTTAAAGAAGGAGATACCGTTAGTCAGGGTGACGTTCTGCTGGAACTGGAAACTGACAAGGTCAACCTGGAAATCAGTGCTGAGGAAGACGGTGTGATCGAATCGATCACCCGTCAAGAAGGCGAAACTGTACAGGTGGGTGAATCCGTTGGCGTGATCGGCGCAGGTAATGGCGCTCCGAAAGCACCTCCAGCTCCACCTGCTAAAGAAGATAAGCCAGCTCCTCCAGCACCTGCTAATGAGCAAGCGCGTGAGCCAAAAACGGATCTGGCTACAGCAGTAGCTGTGAGCAAGCCAGAAACAGGTGACACGATTGCTACGCCAGCAGCACGCAAGCTAGCTCGCGAGCGTGGTATCGATCTGACTGCGGTACAGGGTAACGATCCAATCGGTCGTGTGAAGCATGATGATGTGCGCAAGCATGACGATAAGCCAACTAATCTGGGTGCAGCTCCAAGCAAGCCAGCTCCGCCAAAAGCGCCAGCTGCTGATAGCAACCCTGCGAAGCCGGCTGATCGTGTACCGATGTCCCGTCGTCGTCGTACGATTGCGAATCGTCTCGTTGAGGCGCAACACAATGCAGCGATGCTGACTACATTCAATGAAGTGGATATGACAGCGATCCTCGACGTGCGTAAACGCCGTAAGGATAAATTCAAAGAGAAGCATGATGTAGGTCTCGGCTTTATGTCCTTCTTTACGAAAGCTGTTGTCGGTGCACTCAAAGCGTATCCGATGGTCAACGCTGAAATCGATGGCGATGATGTAATCATCAAAAAATACTATGATATCGGTATCGCTGTATCTGCGAAGGAAGGTCTGGTTGTACCAGTCGTACGCGATGCAGATCGCCTTGGTTTTGCCGGTATTGAAAAAGAGATCGCCAGCCTGGCATCTAAAGCTCGCAACAACAGTCTTGCTCTGTCGGAACTGCAAGGGGGTACATTTACAATCACTAACGGTGGTGTATTTGGTTCCCTGCTGTCCACACCAATCCTGAACGCACCACAGGTCGGTATCCTGGGTATGCACAAAATCCAGGTTCGCCCCGTAGCGATCGACGATGTACGTATGGAAAACCGTCCGATGATGTACATTGCACTGTCCTACGATCACCGTATTATTGATGGCAGCGAAGCGGTAAGCTTCCTGGTAAAAGTAAAAGAATTGCTCGAAGATCCAGAAACACTGCTGATCGAGGGCTAATCGCTTGGTACCCAAGCCTTGGATTCTACAATCAAGGGCATAACATCACAAAAGAGCCTCTCCTATTTGAAGGAGAGGCTCTTTTTGATATAAGTGGATGGAATTACTTTTACATTTGATTGGATCGTCTACCATGCGTGTAAAGACAGGGAAATAATGCATGGCGACTTTTGCAGGCCATATTTATGAATGTTCACTGCATCAATATGCCTATCAAGAAATAGCGAACAGAATGTGTAGCATTAGGTTCATCTGTATCTTAACGATATGAATGATTAGAGCGTTAAGTTACTTTTTGTTGACAGGCGGCTGTTGCTGTTGATTGGCTCGTCTTTGTCGTGCTAGTTGATTCGATTCTTGATTTAGTGATTTAAGCAGACTGACCGCCATCATGATAATAACAAATGAGAATGGGAGAGCGGCGACAATCATCGTATTTTGTAGAGCCTGTAATCCACCGGAATAGAGTAGAACAAGCGCAATAGCAGTTAGCAATAAACCCCAGATCACTTTCAGCAGGTTACTTGGATTTTGCGAACCATTTGTCGTCATCATACCAAGTACGAAGGTACCGGAATCGGCTGAGGTGATGAAGAAAATAGCAATCAATCCAATTGCCAGTAGTGAAATGGCAGAAGCAAATGGGAAGGTCGATAGCATCCCGAACAGCGATTGCTCTGTTGTGAGCGCAGAGATCAGCTTAGTGCCGCTACGCTCCAAGGCAATTGCCGAGCCACCAAATACAGCGAACCAGATAAAGCTAATAATTGAAGGCGCTAGCAGTACATAGGCGACGAATTCACGAATGGTACGACCTTTGGATACACGAGCGATAAAGATGCCGACAAACGGCGACCACGCAATCCACCAGGCCCAGTAAAAGATCGTCCACGTATTAATCCATTCACGATTTTCCGAATTGAGTGGAGCTAGACGGAAGCTCATATTAATGAAGTTTTGCAGATATTTACCGATTGTATCCGTGAACAGATTTAGTGTAAACAATGTAGGCCCTAAAATAAATACCAGCAACAGCAACGCGCCTGCTAGAATCATATTCACATTACTGAGAATACGAATCCCTTTGTCCAGACCACTGAGTGCGGAGCCGAGGAAAAGAACGGTTACGATAATAATAATAATGAACTGACTTACAAAGCTGGATGGCATACCATACAGGAATGACAAGCCTCCATTAATTTGTACAGCACCAAAGCCGAGTGAGGTCGATACCCCGATAACAGTAGCAAGAACCGCGACAATATCAATCGCTTTGCCGAATTTACCTGTAGCATATTTGCCTAAAATAGGTTTGAGTGTAGCGCTGATCAAGCCGGGATTACCATGTCGGAACATAAAATAGGCGAGTGATAATCCCACTAAACCATATACCGCCCATGCATGAATGCCCCAGTGGAAAAAGGTATACTGCATCGCGTCACGAACCGCTGCACTTGTGCCCGTTTCACCAGTAGGCGATTGTAGTGCATAGTGGCTGATTGGCTCGGCAGTTCCGTAGAAGACCAGACCAATACCGACACCCGCACTGAACAGCATAGCAACCCAGGTTGGGCGAGAAAACTCCGGTTTATCCTCTGGTTTGCCCAGCTTGATCTTACCGACCGGGCTAACCATTAGATACAGACAGATTGCCACAAAAGCGGTGACAATAATCAGGTAATACCAGCCAAATGTATTCGTAATAAAACCTTCGGTATTGGCAGTTACATTCTCAAAAGATTGCGGTGCGACGACACCAACGATAACAAATAGTAGCAAAATAATTGCAGATACATAAAATACACTTGTTGTTTGCTTCATAGGCTATAAACAGCTCCTTGTCTTGATTGTCATGCAGTACATAGTCAGACAGCTAACTGCATGTAGGTCTAGTGTTAGTCATACAGATACATATAAAGTTGGATGAGTGTCTGTTCTCAAGTATACTGTTCATAGGTAAATATAATGCTGAATCGATGCTTAAAGGCGCGGGTTCCAGTATAACGAAATCAGCAAATGATTGCAAAAATAATGATACAATAAGTATTTTTGGTATAAATATGAAATTATAGAATATAATATAATATGAATTAAAGCGACTTTTACCTGTTGTTTCCAGAAGCAATAAAAAGCGATACTATTAAATAAGCTGCTATGCGTTATAATAAACATGCTATGAAATGTTTTACATTAAAATGGATCATATACTTGCATACCAACCAGTGAGGAGGCTACATACATGCTAATCGAAGAAAGAAGCTACAATATTAAAGGACTGGAATATACAATTCGTTGTGCCAAACCAGAAGATGCACATAGCCTGGCAGAAGTACGCCTGCAAATTGATGGAGAGACTGAGAATCTGGATCGTCGCCGTGGAGAGGCATATTTGGAGCCAGAAGGCTTTGAAGCGCTGATTAAAGCGGATACAGAAAAGGAAACGAATCTATTTCTCGTAGCAGAAGCGAATGATCGCATTGTTGGCTATTCACGCTGCGAGGGCAGTCCGCTAAGTCGGATGGCGCATAAGGTTGAATTCAGCGTTGGTATTATTAAGGATTACTGGGGACATGGCATCGGTCGTCAGCTGCTAGATCATTCAGTTGCCTGGGCAGATGAGACAGGCATTCAGAAAATGACGCTCCAGGTGATCGAGACGAACATCAAAGCGATCGATATGTATAAAAAGGTAGGCTTTGAGATTGAAGGTGTGCTCAAGCGTGACCGCCTGCTTGCTGATGGCAATTATTATAATACGATTGTGATGGGACGCTTCCGTCTGTAATTTCTAACTGTAATTTCTAATTAAAAATTAGGCTGTGGATTCTACCTGTACGGGAATTGAGCTGTAGTCGAATGATCCCGTGCCGATAAGATTAGGATAAGATATCTTGCAAATTTGGATATATAAATGGGAATGCGATTTGTACATTTTGGATAAGGGCAGTCTTTTGATGTCAGTAAACGATACAGTCTCGGATGTATTATTGTGCTTGTATGCCAGGTGTTCACAATTGCTTTCAAATGCGAAATAATCTGTTGATGAGATTGACAATCTTTGCTGGATGTTAATAATTTTGTGTTGATTTTAAATCTTTCTTGGCAGTTTGTAAGCGGTTATCACTTCATGAATCCGTCTGTATGCTCTTCGCATAACAGGCGGATTTTTTGTGTTGAGATCCATTCTGCTCCAGTTTGGGTGATAATGAGCGGACTGGTAACTGCGATTAGATGGCAAGCAAGCGGGGTATATGAAAATAGACACAGGTGTAAATCGATACACATGAATCGGCTAGCAAATAAATGAGACTGGACGATGCGATTCGTAATAGAAGGTCACTATTTGATCCAGCTTGTTACAGATTTGCTCGTGTGATTTACCCTAATCAAGCAAGAAGGCTTGGACTAATGATAGGAGTGAAGGCAATGAGTACAATTCAAAATGATGAAGCAAGTCGGCGGGCTTTTTTACGCAAAGTCATTCTCATATCGACGCTGGGTGGCTTGTTATTCGGTTATGATACCGGAGTGATCAACGGGGCGTTGCCATTCATGTCGGCAGCAGATCAGCTCAATCTGAATTCGTTGACTGAAGGTATGGTTACCAGCTCGCTGCTGCTTGGTGCAGCATTTGGTGCGGTGCTCGGTGGACGTCTATCTGACCGGATCGGTCGAAGACAAAGTATTCGCTACCTATCGATTTTATTCTTTTGTGCGACAATTGGTTCGGCGCTCGCGCCTAATGTACCGTTTATGGTCGCTTGTCGCTTTGTTCTAGGTCTGGCAGTAGGTGGTGCATCGGTTACCGTACCTTCTTATCTCGCAGAGATTGCGCCAGCACAGAAGCGCGGCGGTATCGTCACACGTAATGAGCTTATGATCGTAAGTGGTCAGCTGCTCGCTTTTGTATTCAATGCGATTCTGGGTACAACGCTAGGTCATAATGGTCATATCTGGCGCTATATGTTAGCGATGGCAGCGATCCCGGCAGTATTTCTGTTTATCGGTATGTTCCGTGTACCGGAAAGTCCGCGTTGGCTCGTAGCGAATCAAGAAAATAAACGTGCTTTTCGTGTATTGCAACGTATGCGCAGTAAAAAGCAGGCTACGCGCGAGCTGGAGGAAATTAAGGAAAACACGGAAACCGAGGAGGAAGTCGAACAGGCAAGCTTCCGCGATATGGCAACACCATGGATTCGTCGTATCGTTTTGATCGGAATCGGAATTGGTGTTGTGCAGCAGATTACTGGTGTGAACTCGATTATGTATTACGGTACAGAAATCTTGCGTCAATCCGGTTTTGGTACGAATGCGGCACTGATCGGTAATATTGCCAATGGTGTCATTTCGGTGGCAGCGACATTCTTCGGTATGTGGTTGGTCGGTCGTGTTGGTCGCCGCCCTATGCTGATTACAGGGCTGGCAGGAACGACAACAGTATTGCTGCTGATTGCTATTTTCTCGAATATGCTAGCTGGGACAGCGGCATTGCCGTATGTGATTCTGGGCTTGACTGTTACCTTCCTTGCCTTCCAGCAGGGGGCCGTATCGCCAGTAACGTGGTTGATGCTATCTGAAATTTTCCCGCTGCGACTACGTGGATTTGGGATGGGAATCAGTGTATTTTGTAGCTGGATGGTCAATTTCTCGGTTGGACTATTGTTCCCAATTATGACAGGTAGCATTGGCTTGTCGATGACCTTTTATGTATTTGTGGCACTTGGCGTGGTTGCGCTGGTGTTTGTACTGAAGTTCTTGCCGGAGACGAGAGGGCTTACACTGGAGCAGGTGGAGCAGAAGTTTCGTGAGTTTGGCAAGAAGCTTACAGGGGCTGGGCGTGAGTCGAAAGGTGGCACGGCTGCGTTGAAATAATCTCCTTGTATGTACTGTACGGGGAGCTTTATAGACAGCTGGTGAGCTGAACGGTTATAACGTTTACATTGTGGTGTTCTGGTGGTATCTGGGGTATCTGGTGGCATCCACTCCAAAAAGCAATAAGGGCACGGACTCGGGTGGAGTAGCAAATCTACGAATGTGGAAGAAATGTAGATTTCCTACTCCAAAGTCGTCCGTCGCCCTTATTTGCTTTTTTCCGTTAGGTGCTGGGAGTGTATGGGGCTGGATTTAGGTGAAAAGATAGGTGGTGGAGGTAATTTATGATGGATTGTAGGTTTATGAGGTGTATGATTTTATGCGATGAATTTATTGAAGCTTAAGATAGGAGGGTGGAGCGATGCTATAGAATAAGGGGGTTTGCGAATTTGATAAGCTCTGCAAATCCCGTAGACCCTATGAATCCCAAGAACCTCAAGAACCTCAAGAACCTCATATACCTCCTGAACTTCGTAAACCCCGTAAACCCCGTAAACCCCGTAAACCCCGTAAACCCCGTAAACCCCGTAAACCCCGTAAACCCCGTAAACCCCGTAAACCCCGTAAACCCCGTAAACCCCGTAAACCCCGTAAACCCTATACTTACTACTTTATACCTCTCGAAATAATTATTTCATTATATGAAAAATTCATAATAGAAATACAGATAATTTACTAGTTACAGAGCCTATAAATCTCCATATTCGTATCTAGTTTATCAAGCTGATATAATGGAAAAAGGGTAAAACCTTGCACGATGAAGGTAGGATTTACTCTAATCTCACGGGTTTTAAATGCATCTCTGAGGCTTTTTACAAGTAAGCAGTACAAGGATTTCAATCAAAGAAGTGGAGGTGATTGGAGGGGAGAGTAAAAGTGATGGGATGCTAGTAACAAGTGAAGTATATTTTTATACTTTTTAGATGTAAAGCTTTGCCTTGAACTCGGATGCTTTGGCTTAGATGTTGATCATTCGCTGTTAGTGAAACGAGTACATTAGAAATATAGTAGAAGTGATGATATTAGTGCGCAATAATAGCATGAATTTAGAGTAGAAGACCGGATTATGATATACATAGTTTACAGAATATCAACCATTATCGCATGGAAAAGGTGTATAGTTATAGTCATTTGAAGCTCGTTTTCAGGTTGAATTTCAGGTTAGAGAGATTTGTTTATGAGCTTATCTGTGAGTAGGCTTTAGTGGGAAATGAAGATTTTTAATGCGTATTAGTGATAGAGACTTGTGAGTCGTATTTTATGAAATATTTGGCTCGATTAGAGAGGTATACGGGGAATACACGAATGGATTTGGAAAGCGTGATCATCTGCATTTTATCTTTGATATAGGAGAAATAGGCAAATTATGAAGCAGGGAGACAAATTTAGTTGGCATCATCGTAAGCAAAGTGCCTCTGCTGTACATGCGGAGGAGAGGGAGCGGTATGATGCTGCTGCGCTTACAGCAGATGAAGTTGTTATTAGTCGGGCTGGTACTTCTGCAACGTATACTGAAACGACCTTTAGAAAAACGGTTTTTAGCAAGCAACGATTAGGTTATGGGCTTGCTGTTCTTGTGACGATTGTGCTGGGGTTAGCTTCACGCCGCTATGCAAATGCGTTGCCGCCATTCGTTGCTGACCATGCAGGAGATATGCTGTGGGCGATGATGGTGTACTGGGGATGTAGAATGCTACTATATCGCCGTTATGGGATAGCGATACTTGCTGCATTGCTATTTTGCTATGGAATCGAGTTCAGTCAGCTGTATCAGGCAGAATGGATTCGCCAGCTTCGTGATACAACGATTGGAGGGCTGGTGCTTGGGCATGGCTTTCTAGTTGTTGATCTAATTCGATATACCGTAGGTGTAGGGCTTGCTGCTGCGTTGGACTGGCTTGCTCGTTACATGTTACGACAATAAATAATTGAGTGATTGGAGGGTATTATATGTTTTCACCACCATTTGAACCATCTGACTACGCATCCTCGGATGATAACGAATCATCGATTGCACCCGACCCTTCGGAATCATTGCGTCGTGAGCTGGATGGAGAAGCGGAATCCTTTATACTCAAGCTACGAGTTGATCTGTGCTGGGAGCCAGATCATGCGGTAGCTCTGCTCACGCTAATGTACTCTTATATCCATTCGACTGTTGGCGCACAGGTGCTTCATCGGAAAGTAGCTGGCGATATCTGGTTTGTCATTCAATTTATTCGAAATTGGTCTTCTCATGAAGCATTCCGCCGCGCCAATCCGTATCCAGATGAATATTATAATGAGGTGTATGAGCTACTGCATATACTAGGAGACTGGTATTTTACAGGCGAATGTCCATTTACCCATCCCGAATCGGTAATGGAAGAGATTCGTAGCTTGCAGCAGTTTAATGGAAGAGCTTAATAGTTGCTTGATAGCAATGAATCATCGGTAGTCCTCGTATACAAGCTCTAATATACATTTCAGTTCATAGATCGATATATAGACATAAAATAAACGTATGCCTCTATCGATCATGTCTTTAGCAGACGTGTGACCGATAGAGGCGTATTGCGATATACGTATTGGATAAAATACATAGTAACTATTTAACTAAACTTAAATTAAACGTATAAGTTAACTGTGATGAACCTGTAAATAGTCCATCGCATCAACACTACTTATCCTTGCTTTGCCTGCTCCTGAATATCCTGCCAGAGCTGGCTATTCACATACGTGCCCTGTTCTGTGACATCTTCACCAAACCATGAAGGTGCTTGGTACGCGTGGTAATCGGCTTCACTGTCAAACTCAATTTCAATCGTGATCAATCCGTGCTGTACCGTATTATGGTAAATGTCCAGATCGTAGCTACGACCATCCAGCTGAACCTTATGGCGCGTTTTGCGCAGTGGAATCACATGCAGACGTTCAGTTAATTGCTCGTACAGCTCGCGCCCAATCTGAAATTCAGTCTCATCGCGAGAAATTCCTTTTCCAGCCTTGTGAGTCATTGTAAAGCTTTCCTCACCATTGCTCAGCAAGCGGCGTACACGTAATGATTCATGATCGGTAGAGGCGAGATAGGTCTGATCAATCTCCTGTGTGCGAGTAATGACCAGATCGTCAGGAAGGTGAGAGAGCAGATATTTACATTCGATTTCTTTAGCCATAATGGTGGAGCCTCCTGAATGATGGGATATAGCCAATCAGCAATCGTCGCTTGTTACACCTCTCCTGCTGTAATTTTAGAATAGGAAGAATATCAGCGAATGACAGCACGATTGAGTATCAAGCTTGCTTGCTAATTTGCAATACTATTGTGATTACTCCTATAATACTATACATATCGTAGATTTGCAGATCGTACCGATACTATTAACCGCTGAAACCTATACATAGATGAGGTGATCCCATGAGATTAGCAGAAGCATTAATTTTACGTGCAGATGTTCAGAAGCGTTACAATCAGGTCAAATCAAGATTAACTGCAAATGCCAAAGTGCAGGAGGGCGATACGCCACCCGAGAAGCCAGAGGAGCTGCTGCGTGAACTGGAACAGCTACTGAAGGAGCAGGGCTCACTCGTACGCCGTATTAATCGTACTAACTGTGCAGTGGCATTTGATGAGAAACGTACGATTGCCGATGCACTCGCTGATCGAGATATACTGGCGCAGCATCGCCATGCACTGACCGAGCTGATTGAATCCGCAAGTGTACGTCAGGATCGATTCACACGCACAGAGCTTCGTTATGTATCTACTGTTGATATCGCCACACTCCAGCGCCAAGCGGATCAGCTGGCAAAAGAATACCGTGAACTGGATATTCGTTTGCAGGAGCTGAATTGGAGTACCGAATTAGTGGATTGATTATGATCATGAGCTACAGGATCATGATCGATTAGATAGACGGATTGCATATGATCCATTAAACCAAAAACTGAACGAGCAACTCTATACTCTCTGTCAGCAGGTAATGATCTCATGAAGCGAGCACGAACCGCCAACTGGTTAAGTTGGACTTGCGGTAAGGATGAGGGGCCATCCTGAGGTTCAATTCCTCATGTACAATTTTGCCTTGTAAAGTGACAAATGTACATCTTACACATAACGATTTACTACCGTGTGCTGGTCATATGATCATGAGGGCGGGTTTGGGGTTTGACAGAGAGTAAGTGGATGAAAGATTGGGGAGTATTAGAGATTTGCTAGCAAGTAGTGTACAATACATAGTAAGATTCATTGAGAACGATTATCAGGAGGTTTATTTATGTCAATATCCGAAACGATTCGCAATCGCCGTTCGATCGGTAAAGTGAAGCCCGATCCGATTTCTCGTACGCATATCGAACAAATTCTAGAAGCAGGCATCTGGGCGCCTAACCATCGCCTGACAGAGCCGTGGAAATTTTTTGTGCTGGAAGGCGATGGACGCTATAAGCTGGGCGATGCACTGGCTAATGTTGCACGTGCCGAAGGCGCAGATGAAGACAAAGCAGCCTCCGCGCGCAGTAAAGTGGAGCGTGCGCCTGTCATTATTGCCGTCGCTGTCGAGCCTGTCGATAACTCGAAGGTGATTGAGCTTGAAGAATACGGTGCTGTATTCGCAGCGATTCAAAATATGCTGTTAGAGATTCATGAGCTCGGGCTTGGCGCAGTCTGGAGAAGTGGTGAGCCTTGCTACCATGTAGAAATGAACAAAGCCTTCGGTCTTAGCGAAAAAGGCAAAATGCTCGGCTTTATCTATCTAGGTGTTCCTGAACGTACCGATCAGACGAGCAAACGTACACCATTTGCTGAGAAAACAGAATGGATTACGACGTATCCAACAACAAGTAATTAATCGTTACTTTTGATCGGTCGCAATGATTTTTGACCAATAACAATGATCTTCGATCAATCACAATAATCATAGAAGCAACACGTTAGAAAGTAATGCAGGAGGTGAATGTATGGCATTATACGCTCCCGTTTGTCCTTGCTGTCAGCATGTATTCACCAAGCAGGAAGCCCGTATGCTCACCAAAGCAAGTGCTCGTGACGATGGCTTTTGTCCAGCATGCTATGCAGAGCTGTATCCGACGAGAGGCTCACGTGCTATCGTTTCCGGTATATCTCTGGCTGTAGGGTTGCTAGTGCTTACGATCTGCCTGTGGAATGGAGGAACGCTGGCTACCATCGGTGTACTAATTGCTGTTGCCGTTCAGCTCGTTGTCAATTATACGCTTCGACCACTATTCTATTCCTATCAAGCGTATGACGAACCGTTATTCAAGCTGTAGTAGTACGAATGATAGACAATACGAATCAAGCCCGACTTAGAAAATATCACCAAAAGCAGTATGTTGCGCAGACATAGACCGTCTGTGGCAACAGCTGCTTTTTATTTGGTACGAATAACAATTTGACACACAATCGTCTAAAAGAACGATATACATCGCTATGCTACGTAACACTTCTGACAAAAACACGGTTAACCCTGCCCTCCGTTTGTGGTAAGATGGGACACGACCACAAATCAAGGAAAACGGAGACTATATCATGACACATAAATCCAGCTCCAATTCGGGGAGCTCTCAACCAGGCCGTAAGCGAGGGCGCGATCAAGCGACATCGTCACATGCAAAGCCTCGTACTGCAAAGTCCGGCTCACGCCAAGAACATTCATCCACTCATCGTTCCGCAGGCTCTCAGAGCAAGTCGGATTCCTATACGTCTAAAAAACAGCACGCTAAAGGTGCATCCCATGCTGGAGCGCCATCTAACCGTTCTGCCGAAGCGAAACGAACACAATCTGGCACAACGCAGCAGAAGTCTACCAATGCAAGTACGTCACGTCATAAAACAGACTTCCAATCGTCACAACCAAAGTCTGGACATTCGGCAAGCCATAAGCCCAATAACTACAAAGCACGTCAATCCTCCCCATCCAAGCGTCCCACAAAGTCTGCTCCTGCACGCGATCATGCGGAAGAACTGCAAGTGGGCGATCCGATTATCGTAACGATCAAGCGTCTGGGGATTAACGGAGAAGGTGTAGGCTATTATCGCCGCAAAGCCGTCTTCATCGACGGTGCATTACCTGGTGAAGTGATCAAGGCTAATGTAACTGAGGTTCAGCACAAATTTATCAAAGCCACAATTCGCGAGCTTGAAAAGAAATCACCACAGCGTATTGAGCCGCCTTGTCCGGTATTCGACGTGTGTGGTGGCTGTCAGATTCAGCATATTTCCTATGAAGGACAGCTACAGGCGAAAACAGATATCGTACGCGAAGCCTTTGCACGCTATACGGAGCTGGATGCGGTGAAGATCAAGCCGATGCTCGGTATGGAGCACCCATGGGCATATCGGAATAAAGCCCAGTTACAGCTAGATCGTGAAGGAAACGGTGCTGTGATCGCTGGACTGTATGAGATGAACAGCCATCGGATCGTCGATATTAGCGGCTGCCCCATCCAGCATCCACAGGTGAATAGCACCATCGAAACGGTTAAAACCGTGCTTCAAGAGCTGAACATTCCTCTCTATACGGATAAAGAAGCTCGCGATGGTGTGAAAACGGTCGTTGTACGTTACGGCTTCCAGTCGAACGAGCTACAAATCACGCTGATCACCACATCAAGCCAGCTTCCACGTCAGGAAGAATTGATCGAACGTCTGCGTGCCGCACTGCCAGATCTGTCCGGCATTGCGATGAATATCAATACCAAGCGCACCTCGCTTATTTTCGGCGAGCATACGACTACGCTATGGGGAAAAGAAGCTATGGTCGAGTCGCTGGGTGATCTGGAATTTGCCCTGTCCCCAAGAGCGTTCTTCCAGCTGAATCCGCAGCAGACGATCAAGCTATACGAATCGGTTCGTGCGGCTGCCGCATTAACAGGTAAAGAAACGGTGATCGATGCTTATTGTGGAACAGGTACGATCGGTCTGTGGCTCGCGCCGTATGCGAAGGAGGTACATGGTATCGAGACGATCGCAGAGGCAGCGGAGGATGCCACTCGGAATGCAGCACGTAATGGACGGACAAATGCGACATTCCATGTAGGGAAGGCAGAGGAATTATTACCACGCTGGGTGAAAAAAGGCATGAGCCCCGATGTGATCATCGCCGATCCGCCGCGTACCGGCTTGGAGCAGGAATTTCTAAATACCGTACTCAAGACGAAGCCAGATCGTATGGTATATGTATCGTGTAATCCATCGACACTGGCGAAGGATTGTAAGGTGCTACTGGATGGCGGATATGAGGTTCAGTGGGTACAGCCGGTAGATATGTTCCCGCAGACGAGTCATGTGGAGGCAGTGACGTTGTTAGTGCGCAAGAACACTTAAAGTAAGAGAGATATTGACCAAAGAATAAAGAGAGGGGATATACTTCTCTCTTTATTTTAATTAAACAGCTACCTAAATTTAAACGACATAATGATTGTGCTTGAGGATCGATTTTAATGAATAGAGGAATAGCTAATCACATCGTATATGCTATCTAATAAAAGTAAGACTAATTTGAAAGTAAAGAGGAGTCCAGATGATTGATTTTCTGAAAAACAAAGAGATGCACGCATACAATCAGTTGATGGCAGTAGCCGAACGACCTGATTTTTTATTTTCTAATGATAGCAGTCAATATCATGCTGAAGCTAACTACAATATGTATACGATTCAAAAGCTAAACAAACTAATTAAGAATAATAACATTTCGATAACTGAGCTCGAACAGATTTTTAATTTTATTGAACATTCATGGACAGTTTATTTGAGTACATATTTTACATCGAAGTCTTTTATTTTTTATGCGTGGGGAGATTATCAGATTCCTGCTCTTCGGCTGTCTGTCGTTTCGTTTCATGAAGATTTGGAGCTGCCCTTCAGATGTGCGTTAGATAAGACAGATTACTTAGCTCAAGTTATGACTTCGTATTATGAGGAGCTACAGCTTGATCAGAATGTGATAGCTAAAGCAGGCTGCAATGAGATCCAGATAGAAAGCTCCTACCTACTAACTGTGTATTCAAAAGTGATTAGATGCTAGAGTAAGACGTTTTGGCAAGTGAATGCATAGCAGAGGTAGCTATGATTAGACATAACAAAAGGGGCTTATCGCCCCCTATTGTATTGCTTAATTTAGCTGTATAAAATACCTTATTTCTTCACTATCTACGTGGAAACCAACAGACTGATACAAGGATAAAGCGAACTGATTGGTCGTCACCACTTCCAGATGGCCAGAGTGTAATTCGTTAGTTTTCAGATAGATTAGCGCTTGTACAAGTAAATATTTGGCTAAACCGCGGTTTCTCCATGACTTGCGCACGAAGACATCTTCGATGATGCCATAATCATCTTCCTGCCATGCCATGAGTCCGCCGACGATGGTACCTGCGTGACGAATGACCATAGATGTCCAGTGTCGGTTACTTTTGTATTCAGCTAATCGCCCTGGAATGAGTGGAGCATCTGGCCAAATCTCCATTTCTACATCCAGATATTCTTGTTCCTCGCCAGCACTTCCCATTTTCCAATATGAGAACTCAAAGCCTTCAGGAAGCTGTACATCAATAATAGATTCATTCAAATCTCGATTCATACCATATAAACGATTCAGAGGAGCATAGCCCTTTTGCACAAAAAATTCATTATTAGCTACTTCTGTGGAATCATTGCCCACACACAGCATTGTCTCATATTCACGCGACAAGCCTTCTTTTAATTGCTTCGCTCGTATGTAAAGCTTCTGATACATAGCATGGAGTAGAGCGTAATCCTGTTCTCGGTCAGGAGTTGTTTTGAGATTAATGTAGATCGAATGGCATGTATCTACTGCACGACCGGGTGGTATACTATTCACGATGCTAACCTGCCCCTTCGCAATCATCTTTCCTGCTTCAAACGCACAATACACATTACACCAGTTCTCTTCTTCGCCGACCCACCAGAATACAGCATATTCCTGAGCAGTAACAGCTTGATGCAATTCGCCGAGTAAAGATATGTCTTGCTTTTGAAAATGACGAATAATTAATTCTGTTGATGCTTCGTTCAAAATAATCTCCCTCTCAGTCTTGGGGAGCTTCGCAGGTTGCAGGGCTAGTTATACGATCAATTAACTGAAATTATTGAGTACCCTCGTATTCTTAATCATTTAATATATCATATGCTAACTTCGACAATGGTTTTTTTCCTAAATCTTCAATTTGAAGTGTATTCCCATACAAAAAAAGATTGATCTCATGTTCATCCAGATTTAATTCTTTAAATAATGTTACTAATTGTTCTTTATAAGTGTTTGCATAGACATACTTTTTATAAAGAAGTTCTCTTACATAATCTTTGTGAATGTCATAAAGCTCTTTAAGGTGAAAAAGCTTAATATTATTTTTAATTTCTTCGTTATAATTGCCATTATTAAATAGCTCAATATCTAATTCAAAATTGGAGTTATCTCCAATCAAAGAATTTATATCACTAGTAGTATTGATTTTAAGATTGAATTTAGCATTCTCTGAAAATCCTTGATCATAAGGATATAAAATTTTATATCCTTGTGCTAATTTAAATCTTGAGTTACATATTTGACAAGCAGGAACAAAATTGTAAAGTGACAAGGAGAATAAAGTGAATATAGATTTAGGATAAAAATGATCTAAATCAGCAGTTGTTTTAAGCTTTCCATTATCATCGTAAGGTGTAATATATTGGCGATTACAATATGGGCATACGCTACTTTCAAGATTTATTAATAGCTCATGTCTCATGTCAGAATCAATATACATATAATTTATAAAACTGGATATATAATCATTTAATTTCATCAACTCTATATTAATAGTAGATATAAAATATGAGAATGCCTTTTTACTTTTATAATAGCTTTGTTGATTCATAATTGGTTCTATCCATTTGTTGTTGTATTTTGATACGTAAGATATTATTATTGTTTTTTTTTCATCATTACTCATATTTTTAAAGTTCAAGTTAGAAATAGAAGAACTATAAAAAACTAGTTGACAAGTCAATATATAATTATTTAATTCTGGATATTTTTTGATCATTTCATTAAAAGGTTTTAAGAGAATAGTGTTTAATAGATCTTCGTTTAACTCGTTATTTTCCCAAAATAAAATATGATTAAATAGAAAATTATATTTCATCGCAGAAGTTTTAAATGTATAATTTTGCTTTATTTTAATGAACAAATTTTTAAAGTAATCTTTTGAGATTACTTGGAATATATTAGAATTTAGATGTATCATAGGTAGTCTCTCTCCATTTTTAATATTGCTAACTCTTTTTCAAGTTCTTCAATTCTTTTATCTTTGTTATTCATTGGAAATAAACTCTCTTTTCTATTTTGTAATAATTGCAATAATTTTTTTTGCAATATTTCTTCTCCTATTGTTATTATTATTCCTTCTATTCGTTTAATCTCATCTTGTTGTTTTTCTTCGTTTATGAGAGGTAAGCTATTAATATCTTCAATTAACTTTTTGAAAATTATTTTTGCATATTCACCTATTGGAGAGTTTATAAAAAAATCATTTTTGAGAATATCGTAAAAATTACTCATTAGTCCAAACTCAGCTTTTTTCGTCACTCTTTTAGAATGAGAATCAGTATCTATGGTCATACAAGTTATGTGTTCTTTAGGTATATCAGATACTATAAAGGGAGAATGTGTAGTAATAATAAACTGATATTTAATATTTTTGTCGAAATGAGTATTTTCAAAAAAAGTAACTAAATTTTGAATATATTTTCTGGACCATTCTGGATGAAAGGAAGCATCTGGTTCGTCTATAAGAATAAGTATAGAACCTATACCTTTCTCATTTAAAGCTATATCAATAGCAGTAAATAATGTTGAAAATCCATTTATAAACTCTATTTCTCCAGTACTTAGATGTTTAAACTTTATATCAATGTCTCTATCAAAGCCCCAATATTTGTGATTTAATACATCTAAATTGATCAGAACATTTCTTATATCCTCTTGGAATTTATCCGTCAAAGAAATTGTAATAGTGTGGTATGATGAAAAATATTTATCTTTTAATGCTTTTAGTAAGTTTACAAAATCCTTTATGATAGATGGGTTAAAAAGAAACTCATCTACAAGAGGATAGTCATCCTCTTTTTTTATAAGAGATTCTATAGTCTTTATTATTTCAAGCAGATAATTGATCCTGTTATTAAAATCATCTACTTTGAAATCTATCTTTTTAATCTCAGTATTAAATTTTATTTCATCTTCTTTTTTTATAAATTCTAACCATGTTTTTATAATAATGTTTTCTAAATAGCTTATTATAAATCTTTGTTTTTTACTCCATTTCTTATCGGTATTCTTTTCTTTTTTTAATCCTGGAAGCGAAATTTCGTTCTCGACATCAAATGTTAAGATTTTATCTTTACTTCTATATAACTCTAAAGTAATTCTTTCTAATTTTTCATTCTTTCCCCAAGCGTCTTCAAATGAAGGATCTACTAAAGTTAAAGTGCAGTTTAATTCTGTAAATGGATGCTCGTGTTGCCACTTTGAATATTCTTCAGTTACAAATTTGTAAATATTTGAATACTGAGGTTGATTTAATAGTAATTTTGTGAATTCAATCCCATATTCTTGTGTCTGATGTTCTATAGTAGTGTCATACCAATTTCGTGCTCTATTATTACTAAAATATAAAGTAACCATTTTTTTTTCTAAAGTAGTTTCTGAATTTGGAGTATTCCTCAATTGGGTATAGTCTAAGTAAATTCCTTGCTGATTTTTGTAATCATAATTGATATAAACACTATAGGAATATGAGGTATTATGAGGTACTTTTCTTAAATTATTTATTAAATCACTATCATAACCTTCTATGACAAAATTATTATCATTTATGTGGTATACTGCAAACCATTTTTGGTCTTGAATAGGCTGTTGATCAAATATTCTATTTCTTCTACTTCTATTTGAACCCAAAAAGTCAAGAATTGTTGTCTTTCCAGTTCCATTTTTCCCCACTATTAAATTAATGTTTTCTATATGATCTCCCCATAAACCTATATATGGATTATACTTAGGTTCAATAATCAATTTTTTTTCGTTTTTCAAAAATTTGATCTTGAAGTCATTGGTAAAGCAAAATTCCTGTTGGTCTAAAGTTCGACCTATTGTATGAATATATAAATATATTAGTTTGGGATTCATATTAATCTCCTTAATAGGTGTAATTAAAATAGTTAAGTTATTTTCAGACTAAATAATAACATCATTTCTAATAAATACATACTATATAAATCAACTAATATGTAAAGAAGATGTTCTAAAATTAATTACTTTAGGTAATAAGTATATTCTAGATTATCCAGATGAAAAGGAAGCAAGACAGGGGTTAGATATGCTCGCGAAGCAACTCCGCTCCTTGCCAATGAACAGCGGTAATTATGGATTAATTCATTATGATTTTCAATTAGACAATGTATTTTATAAGAAAGAGCATCGATCGTTTCAGGTGATTGATTTTGATGATGCGATGTATCACTGGTACGCTTGTGATGTTGTGACGGCGTTAGATGATTTTCTTAATGAGCCAATAGACTTGAACAGATCAGAAGTACAAGCATTTTTGAATGGATATCGTGCGATAGCTACTCTAAGTGATCAGGCTATTCGGCAGTTCTCATGTTTTAAAGATTCGCTAAGCTGTATAAGTTTTCTAAATTATTACGAACGTTCGAAGGTGTAGATACTGTGCAAGCACCTGAATGGATTGAGAATCTCAAAATACGTTTGGAATATGCACGAGATGTTATACCGCAGAGCTTTGGGAATACAGCAGAGTAAACTAGAATATAAGATAGCGAAGTAATGTAGCACAAGATCCACCCTTTTCTTTATGTGGTGGATTTTGTTTTATATTGGGAGAGGATATGCAAATGGATCAACTAAGATTACTACAGAACGCTATACGTGCATATGGAATACACCCGGATAGCTTAACAATCGAGCAAGAACTACAATCGTATGGCAAGCATGGAGATATACATTTTAAAATTCGTGTCCATCATCAGCTGTATTCGGCAAGATTCATTGGCTACAATCGCTATAATACAGATGTATTTATCACATTATCGGATGAGGTTCTAAACGAGCAAATTCGGTTTTGTAACTATTTAGTAGATTCAGGGGTTCCATTTATGAAGCATGTGAAAACTCAATATGGCGAACCGTTTACCAGAGTACATGTTGCAGGTCGAGAGTGGAGATTGCTCCTGTTTGAGTGGATAGAAGGCGAGCATATCACGCATTGTACAAAACAAATAGCATCTACATTCGGCGAGTTTGCGCAACACATACATACGGTTTCTACAGGGTTCGAATCCACCATCTTTCCGCAATTGTCGCATCTTGAGGGATATCATCAATTTTACAATATGCTGTACTCTACACTTGAAGCGGCTGTAATGATGCCAGCGACAAGGGAAATATTACAGAGCTATCTACATGAAGTCGAGCATCATCTTCATTGCGCTAAAGCAGAATCTTTTGAATTTATCGTTCAGTCCGATCTCAATCCAATGAATGTGATTTGGAATTCCGAGCAAGAGATTGTGGGTCTGGTAGACTTTGAATCGATTACGTATACCGATCGTTTGGAAGCATTGGCATGGTTGATCAAATGGTATTCCAGAACAGACGGAATAGCATCCCATCAGATGTCACCCGTTGTGGCTCAAGCATTATTGAAAGGATACGGTATAGGGGAAATGTGCAGACCAGCAGAGTATAAAAGACTTGCTTCTCTAGTATGGCTGACAGGCTGCTTGAACTGGAACTTTACCTCGAAGACGATAGAGTTGATGGAGAATCAGGAAGAGGCTTTGCTGCAAAAACACATATGGAAATCTATGGAGCGAGGCGAGCAATTACTTTTGCTCGTTCAGTAGAATAGCAGAACAGAGAACAGCTTAGTTTGAAAATAAGCAATCAGAGCATGTACAATAAGACTCATCCATCGAGAATGCTTATTCACATCGATGGATGATTTTACCGAATTGGCATCGGCACCACTCGATATTGCCAATATTTCAAAATGAGTAGAGCACAGAAAGGTGAGTTGAGCTGAGATGAGTAAAGAGGAACAGATGAATGAAACACGGATTAACCACGAGCTGAGCAACGAACAAACGGGTTTAGAACTGAGTCGGATTGTATTTATCGGACGGACATTTGATGAATATCTATCCATGTTCGACCTGACAAAGCAAGACCTGATTGGACGCCGCATATTGGATTGTCCCGCAGGTGCGTGTTCGTTTACCGCAGTCGCTAATACCTTAGGCGCACAGGTGACTGCAACCGATATCGCATATTACCACCCCTTTGCCCAGCTTGCGGAAAAGGGACTGGCGGATATTGAGCATACGATGCTGCATATGGAGAAGGTGCAGTCAAATTATGTATGGGATTATTTTCAATCTGTAGCGGATTTGAAGAAACATCGGTCGCAGGCGTTAGCGGATTGTGCGCACGATATGCAGCAATTTCCAGAGCGTTATATTGCGGCTACATTACCCCGGCTGCCATTTGAGGAGAATGCATTTGACCTAACGTTGTCAGCGCATTTTCTGTTTATGTATTCGGATCGATTAGATTATGAATTTCATCTACAAACAGTACAGGAATTGCTGCGTGTGACTCGTCAGGAACTACGTATTTTCCCATTGGTGGATCTATCATGTCGAAGATATCAACATTTAGACGAGCTGATCGAGTATATCGAAAATGCAGGTTATCAGACGGAAGAAGTAACGGTATCGTACGAGTTTCAAAAAGGGGCAAATACGATGCTACGGATATATAAGGATTGATAGGCTAAATGTGTTAATTGCTATGCATATAGCTGTATCATGCCGCATAGGATCAGATTGCAGTAGCATCTAGCTTAGAATACAGAATGGATTGTACAATATAGCTCACTTTAACGACCGAAAAGAGGGGATTCATACCCCTCTTTTTTATATACTAAGCCCTACAAACTTATGATCCTTTAAAATAGGCACCGTAGTCATATGATCGAGCTGAGAGCAGTGAATCACATCCTGCTCGTATCCTCGTTCGCGCAATTCACGTCCGCTTGCACAGTCCCATAGCAATTCCTTCATTCTCTCCTTCGTATTCTGGTACGCACCGAGACATACTTCCGCTTCAGGAGATTTCGTTCCGGTTAATCGGGAAAGGATCATACCTGCTCCCAGATCATCTTCAATGCTTGGACGAAGTGTATTTTCCTGTTCCAAAGCATCTGACCATTTCTCACCGCAAGGCACCACAGTAATGCTACAGCCGGATGCGATTCTCAAGCGATTGGCGGCTTCAGCGACTACAGATGCATTCAGAGCA
Source organism: Paenibacillus hunanensis (assembly GCF_014645615.1). Taxonomy (GTDB): domain Bacteria; phylum Bacillota; class Bacilli; order Paenibacillales; family Paenibacillaceae; genus Saccharibacillus; species Saccharibacillus hunanensis. Next base: position 411,739 of record NZ_BMMB01000007.1, read on the forward strand.
CAGCCAATCAATACAGCTTGTGCATCGGCTGCCATCCATGTGCAGGCTGCACCATTGAGCGAGCACATCACGAAACGCTTACCCTTGTCTGCCGCTGTAAATGATCCTGGCGATAGAGAATGACCACCATAGGTGAGCGATTCGGCTCGTCCCCAAACGATATCGGCATCGACGGACTGCGCATAGGCTTTCGCTTGCTCATTAATCGGAGGCGGGTACGGGTAAATCTCTGCACCATATTGTATCGCGGTCACTACAGTAGAGGAGAAGCTAAGCACATCGATAATAATAACGATGTCTCCACGCTCCGCGGCTGCTCGTGCTCCTCGCTGTCCCCATTCTAGCTTAATATCAAAAGGCATCTGGTCAAAAAACAATGTGTATTCCTCCTTATTATGTACCTAGCAACCCAATTAGGGTTTGGATAGTTCATCTACAGCTATTATTTTAGCTGATCATACCATGGATTTTATTGTAAAATAGATATAATCGCGCGCCTTATTTATATGCTGCTAATGAGGGACTATAGAAAGTGATTTTTACATTAGCAAAGTATCTGACTTCTGTCATGAGACAAAGGCAATACAGTCAGGAATAGGGTTACATATTGATTACCTTGCGATGAATATCAATCAAGCCATACAATCCCAGGGAGGCATGACCATGAACCGATTTTTATCATCAGAGCAACGTACAGAATTGCTGGATACTTTGCAAGCTCGCTTTGCCAAGTATATGAATCGCCATGAGGAGATAAAGTGGGAGGATGTTGGGGCTCGCCTGGAAGCTCCAGATGCAGAGGATAAGCTGTGGTCACTCAGCGAAATGGAGCGAACAGGCGGTGAGCCTGATGTGATCGGATATGATGCAGACAGCGGAGAGTATGTATTTTGCGATTGCTCTACTGAAAGTCCGAAGGGGCGCAGAAGTATATGCTATGATCGTGCAGCCTGGGAATCCAGAAAAGAAAACAAGCCTACCAGTGATGCGTCGACAATGGCGGCAGAGATGGGCATTACGATGTTGACAGAGGAGCAGTATCGTCAGCTACAGCAGCTTGGAGCTTTTGATCTCAAATCCTCCAGCTGGATCGAAACGCCTGAGCGTATTCGCAAGCTGGATGGTGCCATTTTTGGAGATCGTCGTTATGATACCGTGTTCATCTATCATAATGGAGCGGATTCGTACTATGCTGCACGTGGATTCCGCGGATGGGTACGCGTGTGAACAAAAGAGTTAGATGTAATCAAGCTACAGACAGAAGAAAAAGGATGAAGAAACGTACTCGTATCATAGCTGTTTTATCCGTACTACTCGCAGCTTGCCAGGCTCATATAGCTTTCGCAGATGATAACGATTTGAATTTGAATATTAACGGTCGTATGCTTACAGGCCAAAAACCTATTGTTGTCAACGATACGACACTCGTTCCCATTCGTACATTAACCTTTCTATCCGATGTTTATGTGAACTGGGAGCCCGCTACCAAAGCAGTGACATTGACCGACCGAACCGCTTATCAAACTGTGCAGGTGGTCGCTGGACAAAAGACAGCACTCGTTAATCAAGTCCCTGTAGTATTGAACACGCCGGCACATATACAAAATGGTAGCGTATATGTACCGCTTCGTTTTATTGGAGAATCTTTGCATGCTAAGGTGGTGTGGGATCAAGCGACAAAAACGGTTGTGATCTATCCAGTCGACAAAGCTGTAACAGAGGCTTATCGAAGCAGCAAATTAGTCGATTCACGCATTGCAGCACTGAAGCTAGTGAGAGTGGAAATGAATGAGCGGCTATTCACAACAGATGAAGGGCACGTAACAGGCTATTATTTTCCAACAGGCAAAAGCAATTCATTTTTCATCGTGAATCAAGGCGTTGTGAGTTATTACGAGGTGAGAAATGATGCAGCCTGGAAGACATGGGAAGCGACGAGCGGTGAGTCTACTGGTAAAGAGCTTATTCCAGGTATCATTGCAGGTGTTGATCAGGAATGGGGAACACGACCGACCTATAAGGGAACATTCAGTTATTTTTGGGATCTATGGATGCAAGGTCAGGTGAGCTATGGCGTAATCGATTCCAAAGGGGAAATGAAAGAGCTAGGGATCGGTAATTCTAAGGCAGGTGATACCGTCATTCGAGAAATTCCGCAGGATAATACCAAAAAGTAATCGATGTTCAATATACGAGCTTCATAGCTACTTTTTATGGAATTATGGAAAGAGGGATTATTATGAAGCGATACGATGACAGGGATAAGCATTTGGAGTGGGTTATAATTATGCTATACCCTATTGTCGCCTTCATTATGCTTAGTAGTAGAGAAGTCAGCGCTTCAGGCTGGATTCTGTTAATCGTGCATCTGCTTTTTTGCTTGCTATGGCGCAATCTGAGATCAGTGATGGTTTCCAGTGTAGTCATGTGGATTGTAGCTGTACCTATCTGGTTGTATGTCGAAGCAGGACGATCGGCACAAGCAGCAGCGAACTTCACCGGATCGTTACCATGGATTATTTTGATGTATGTGCTTATTGTATTTGCACCTTCGTTACTGCTGGTATCCCTTAGGAAAAAGCTATGGTCTAGATATAAATTGAAATAGAATCAGGAGTAATTCACATCTATCATGTCGCATCACAGCTAGGATATTTTGTTCAACTAATTTCCCCTTATTTTACAAAGCTGGAGGAATGAATCGATGAAGCCGATCACGGAACAGACTATTCCACATCATATCGCTGAGCAGCTAGGCACCATACATAAGATTACGTTTCCTGAACAGGGCTGTACTTCTCAAGTCGCGATTCTGCATACGGATCAAGGGCTGTCTGTATTGAAAAAGTCAGCCGGAACGCAATTTGCAGCATGGTTGAAGCAAGAGGCATATGTGCTGGACTGTCTTGCTACGACCACTCCATCTGTACATCTTCATGTACCGCAGATGTATCATTTTCTACAATGCGAGGACGCAGAGGATGGACTTCAATCATGGCTATGGATGGAGCATATTCAGGGTGAAACGATATATCAGGCGCTGATGCGTGAGCAGAATCCGATAAAACAGCGTGACATCCTATTCGCTTTTGGACAAAGTATACGTCAGCTGCATGATACACCCTGCCCTGCTGGTTTACAAACGGAAGGGAAATGGTTGGATCACATATTGGAGCAGTCAGAGTACAATCTAACTCATTATAAAGTGGACGGTAATGCGGAATTGCTAGAACATTTGCAGAACAATCGTCCAGCCGATATACAGCAGACCCTTATTCATGGAGATTGCACGATGGATAATGTACTGATTCATGAAGGACGAGTTACAGGTATGATCGATTGGAGCGGCGGTGCATGGGGTGATCCACGATATGATGTGGCGCTGGCGATGGAGTCGATAGAAGAATTGTCTCAAGCTGAGAAGGGGTACGAAGCCTTTTTTGCAGGATATGGTGAGCGGATTATTACGGATGAAGAGTATGATTATTTTCAAAAAGGTTTGTATGAGTTTTTTTAGATGACGGATTGTCAAGCCAAGTGCGACAGTTCCTCTGAAAAGGATTCGTGAGCGGTTCTCC
>NZ_BMMB01000008.1 GCF_014645615.1 Paenibacillus hunanensis
ATAAGATCGATTTCTGTTAAGTCCATTTATTTCAATCCACGCTCTCGCACGGAGAGCGACATCAATCTGCTGTGATGGGTTATAGTAGCATCCTATTTCAATCCACGCTCTCGCACGGAGAGCGACTGTTCCTACTTTTGCCCCTTATCCAGCAAGGCTTTTATATAGCAAAAGTGCGAACCTCAAAATTAGACTACCTAAAATGAAGTGAAATTACAAGAAAAACAGGAAAATCCCTTATGTATCAAGGGGTGCGAACCTCCCAGGAAATTCATGTTAGCTTGGGGTTCGCACTTTTAATCCATATAAACAAACCATATAGCTATTTGTATGACTGACCTTTACGCTCAACTACACCATAAAACGTATTTATATAATTTTAATTCAATAATTTTATGGAATAAAAAAGGATTTTGTTATATTTTATGGAATGTACATATTAGTGAGTAATGCTTGCTTTGTATTTAAAGGGAGGTGGATTATTGAACTACTACGCTCATACAACGGAATCTGCTGATAAATCTACCTGGCAACTACTACATGCTCATTTAAACGAAGTAGGAGAGCTGGCAAGTGAAATGGCTCAGCCTTTTGGTGCAGCAGATTGGGCAGATATTGCAGGACGTCTGCATGATTTAGGGAAATATTCTCAAGCTTTTCAGACACGTTTGGAGGGTTCTACTAAAAAGGTTGATCATGCCACTGCTGGAGCATTAGCTTTAGTAAAGCATTGGACAAATACTGAACTAGAAAAAGCGATTGCGCGTTTACTGGCCTATATTATTGCTGGACATCATAGTGGATTGCCAGATTACGGTACATCGGATGCGGATCATAATGCATGTCTTCGTAAAAGGCTGAGTCGTACCGAGCACATTCAGGACTACAGTGCAGCTTATACAGAAATAGCTATGCCCCATGCGCCAAAACGCTTTCCCATTCAGAAAAGTCCGGCTCCAGGCTTTCAGATTTCCTTTTTTGTACGAATGCTCTTTTCCTGTTTAGTTGATGCCGATTCACTTAATACCGAAGCGTTCGCTGACCCTTCCCGATACTCAATGCGCAAACGCCATAAACCTGATCAACAACACATCTCGTTTTTATTCCAACAATTAAAACAAAAATTTTATTCCTACCGTCTTGCTACATTTCATAGTCCGCGTGGAGAAATAGACCACTGGCGTAACGAAATCTTTAATGAAGCGATTCAACATGCTAACGCTCCAAGAGGATTATTCAGTCTAACGCTACCTACTGGAAGTGGAAAAACGCAAGTCTCGCTCGGATTTGCTCTTGAACATGCCAATATTCATCATTTACGTCGTATCATTTATGTGATTCCGTATACATCTATTATTGAGCAGAATGCTCAAGAGTTTCGTGACATTCTAGGTAGTGAGCACATACTTGAACATCACTCTAACTTTCAACACGAATTACATAATGAAGGAACATTTGAATATGAGACAACGGAACGTCAAAAGCTTGCTGAAGAAAATTGGGAGCTTCCTGTAATTGTAACGACAAACGTTCAATTTTTTGAATCCTTATTTGCTGCACGGCGTTCGTCTACGCGAAAATTACATAATATTGCGGGCAGTATTATCGTGCTGGACGAGGCACAAATGATGAATGGAGATTTTTTTAAGCCCTGTTTGTATGCGTTAGATGAATTGGTTCGAAATTATGACTGTTCAGTTGTGTTTTGTACAGCAACTCAGCCCCCTGCGGCAAAGCTTTTACCACACACACCCATTGTAGAGATCGTAGCTAATCCTCAGCAGCGCTATCGACAATTTGAACGAGTAGACGTTCACTTTATTGGAAAACAAAATTGGAATGAGCTATCAGAACGTATTGCAGAAAACAACAAGCAGGCACTATGTATTGTGAATACGCGTGGTAATGCTCGTGAACTATATCATAAACTATTGGCGCATAGTACAGCAGATGAGTTGTACCATTTAAGTGCTCGCATGTGCCCAAAGCAACGACAGGATATTTTGCATACGGTCAAAGCGCGTTTACATGCAGGCCACCCTTGTATACTTATTAGCACTCAGTTGATCGAAGCTGGTGTTGATGTTGACTTTCCAGCAGTGTATCGCGAACTTGCAGGATTGGATTCGATTGCTCAAGCGGCTGGACGTTGTAACCGGAATGGGCGATTAATGGATCAAGGTAAATTGTGTAAAGGGCAGGTTACTGTTTTCGAGACAGAAAAAGGTCTTCCAGAAGGCTGGATGAGTCGTACAGGTGCTATAGCTCGACGTTTATTGATTACGTATAGTGCGCAAAATAAAAGTTCCTTATCTATTGAAGCTATTCAGCAATATTTTAACGAGCTATTCTTTTATGGACAAAACAGTACGATTGATCAAACGGATCGAGAAGGTATCTTACCCATGCTGGAAGAAAACGCAAAAAGTATGGCATTTCCTTTTGCAACGGTAGCGGATAAGTTTCGATTAATCGATTCGCCGATGAAAGCCTTGTTGATCCCTTATGTAGACGATAAAGAATATGAGCAGGCTTTGGCAATTGGAGAAGACCCAGATGATCCATATTATCAGGGGAAGGCACGTCAATTGCTAACTCGCTTAAAATCGGAACGATTTGAAATCAGGACAATTATGCGCGCGCTTCAACCTTACACTGTACAGCTCTATCCTTATGAATTTGAAGAATACAGACGAGCCGGAGAATTAGAAGAAATACGTGAAGGTATTTTTGTGTTGAATCGTGCCAATGCATGGTATGACAGAAAGACGGGAATTAAGCCATATTCGCAACAAAGTGCAGCTCAGGAATTGTGGATTATGTAAGCCAGAGAACAAAGAGGAGCAGTGCAAATGAGCTATGGAATCAGACTCTATGTGTGGGGAGATCGTGCTTGTTTTACCAGACCAGAGATGAAGGCAGAGCGTGTTAGCTACGATATAATGACTCCTTCAGCAGCACGCGGAATTCTGGAAGCGATCCATTGGAAGCCAGCCATTCGCTGGGTTGTTGATCGTATTCATGTATTGAACGAAATTTCATTTGATTCGGTACGTCGCAATGAAGTGAAAAATAAAATTTTGGACTCTGATGTCAAGAAAGCGATGAATGGACGAGACATCATTTTACAGCATCGAAAGCCTGATGAAGACCCACAACAGCGTATGACAGTCATGCTTCGCAACGTTGCATACGTGATTGAAGCTCATTTTGAAATGACGATGAACGCTGGAAATACAGATAATCCTGAAAAGCATTACAGCATTTTTTGTCGCAGAGCACGAGCAGGACAGTTTTATCATCAACCGTATTTTGGATGTCGTGAATTTCCAGTCCATTTTGAGCTTCTGGAAGATGGACATTCTACACCTGTATCGCACTATGCACAAACTCCAGAACAAGATTTACAGTGGATGTTATGGGATCTGGACTATGGTACTGAAATATCGCCGAAGTTTTTTCGCGCGATCATGCGTAAGGGCGTGATCAACATACCGGATTTATATGAACGGGAGGTATAGCGATGATCCTACAATCACTGTATAAACGCTATGAGCAGTTATTGGAAGATCCTGATTCCGGAATGTCTAAGCCAGGATATAGTTTGGACAAAGTATCATTTGTCTTAGAGATTAACGAGAACGGTGATTTATTGAATATTGTGGATATTCGTATTCAGCAGGGGAAAAAACAGATTCCACCGCGTCTGACCGTACCTGAACATTCTTTACGAACGAGTGCAATTAAGCCATTTTTTCTATCGGATAAAGCGGAGTATATTCTTGGAATCGTAGCTGACAAAGAAGCAGGTTTCAAAGTATCACTTTCCAAATATCAAGGCAGTGCAGATTTGCATCATCGGCTACTTGCCACATGTCAACAGCCAGAAGCTCGTGCTATTATTCAATTTTATGAACAGTGGAGTCCACAGAATCTATCTGAACATTCACCATGGTATAGCGATTTGCTTAAGATTGTAGGCACAACAGATAATAATCTAGTGTTTCGTTTGCATGGAGCAGCTCAGTATATTCATGAAGTACCCACTATACTGGAAGTTTGGGATCACTTTATTAGAGAAACAGAAGCGGATAACGATTTGATACTTGGTCATTGTCTGATTACAGGTGAATCGGATCAGCCGATCGCTAAAATACACAAAGTGAATATTAAAGGAGTGCAAAATGCACAGTCTTCAGGCGCAAGCATTGTCTCTTTTAACTTCCCTGCTCTCGAATCTTATGGCAAAAAGCAAAACTATAATGCTCCAGTTAGTGAGATGGCATCAATTGGTTATGCGAAGGCACTAAATCATTTATTGTTATCAGATAGGAATCGACTTCGTCAGATGGGAGATATGACGGTAGTATTCTGGGCTGAGCGTCTACCAGGTGAATCCCAGCAAGAATGGGAGTTACAGGAGAGTGTATTCAGTTCACTGTTTGAAGAAGAATATAACGCATTATCTACTGAAAATAAACAGGATCATAATGTACAAGATAGTGAAATCGATAATAGAAATAACAACGAACAGACGCAATCAAATTTGGGTGGCTCTCGTAATGAAGATATAAAAGAAGATCGTCAAGTAACAAGGCAGATTGCTGATTTGCTTAGCCGTGTTAAGCGAGCAGAGCAAGTCAGTGCAGATATGCTACCGGCTCAAGAAGCATCCTTTTATGTATTAGGAATGTCCGGAAATAATGCGCGCTTGTCTATTCGATTCTTCTGGCAAAGCTCCTTTAGACAACTGTTTGACAAGCTCAGCTTATATGCAGCAGATATGGAAATCCAACGTCCAGGGAAAACAAATGCTGATCTTCCTACATTATTTCACATCATGCTACAAACAGTACGTCAAACAAATGAGATGTCCAAAATGCGTAAAAGTATATCTGGTGCAATGGAAAGCGAATGGTTTCGAGCAATATTAAGTGGAAGTGCATTACCCTATTCTGTGTACGCTGCCATCGTTGGACGTACACGAGTAGATGGACGTATCTCTCCTTATGGTGAACATGGAAGAGCAGCCTGGGTTCGTGCTTCTGTAATAAAAGCCTATCTCACTCGATATGCTCGTATGTATAAACGAAACGATATGAAGGAGGCTTTAACGCCAATGTTAAATGAGGAAGCACAGTCGGTTGCTTATCGACTTGGACGATTGTTTGCCGTACTAGAGCGAGCTCAAACAGATGCTGCTGGTCAAAAACGTTTGAATGCCACGATTAAAGATCGTTATTTCGGTTCTGCCTCGTCAACACCAGCATCTGTATTTCCAATTTTATTGCGTTTGGCGCAACATCATATGTCAAAAGCAGAGTATGGCAAATCTCGTGATCGAGAGATTGGATCGATTTTGCAGGGAGTAGACGCGTTTCCTAATCATTTGGATTTGAAGCAGCAGGGTTTATTCATGCTCGGATATTATCACCAGGCAGCTTATCGCGCTCCAGCCCATACAACAGATGAAGGAAAGTCGGATGCTGTTAATCTGAGTGAACCTACAACAGATTCGCAAGAGGTATAGAGCTATTGCGTATCAATCAGGGGAAAGAAATATGATCGTGAAGTGCTATTAAATGAATGGAGGTCTAATCACATGACACAGACGAATAATCAGCATATCGATTTGGAGCAAACAGATACAGAAAACATGGCGAGTTCAATCACTCGCCATGAATTCACGATTTTATTTGATGTAACGAATGGCAATCCGAATGGCGATCCTGATATGGGAAATATGCCGCGAATTGATCCAGAGACGGGTCATGGTATTGTTACTGATGTCTGCTTAAAACGCAAAGTACGGAATTATATAGAAATTACACGAGAGCAAGGCACTGGACATCGGATTTACGTCACTGAGGGTGCTGTACTGAATGAGCAGCATCGTAAAGCATATCGTAGTGTTCGCGAAGAAGATGTGGACAAAGCGAAAGAATTAAAGCCAAAAGATCGTGCGGAAGCGATAAGGCTTACTCACTGGATGTGTGACAATTTCTATGATGTACGTGCATTTGGTGCAGTGATGACAACCAAAGTCAATTGCGGCCAAGTACGAGGGCCTGTCCAATTTACATTTGCTCGTAGCATTGATCCAATCTTTTCGCAAGAGACGACGATTACACGGATGGCTGTAACGCAGGAAGGTACGGATAAAGAACGAGAAATGGGACGCAAGCATATTGTACCGTATGGATTATATCGTATGGATGGGTATGTATCCGGGCATTTAGCAGATAAAACCCATTTTGGACAGGCGGATCTGGAGCTATTATGGGAATCGTTAGAAAATATGTTTGAGCACGATCGTTCTGCTTCTCGTGGTCAGATGGCATTGCGGAAGTTGATTATATTTGAACACGCCTCAAAGCTTGGAAATGCACCTGCTCATAAATTATTTGAAAGCATTCGTGTACACAAAATAGGTGATGCTCCGGCGCGTGCATATACTGATTATGAGATTGATATCGTTACAGATGAACTGCCAGAAGGTGTGACGGTTGTAGAAAGATGAGTATATTCTCATTGTACGATGATGATGAATTACTAATGTTGTCGGGTATCCAGCACTATTCATTTTGTCAACGACAATGGGCATTAATTCATATTGAACAGCAATGGGAGGAAAATATCAAAACCTTTGAAGGCCAATTGCTACACAAACGAGCAGACAATCCAGAGCTAACTGAGAAAAGGGGTAATCTATTAATTTCACGTGCGATGCCGCTTGTCTCGAGACGATTAGGGATTAGTGGAAAAGCAGATGTTATTGAATTCCATGCTGCCGATGCTGACTACTCTTCTACACTCGCAACCCCTCTGATCGGACGTCGTGGAAGATGGATTCCTTTCCCTGTCGAATATAAGCGAGGTAAGCCTAAGCCAGATGACTGGGATGAAGTACAGCTTTGTGCTCAAGCGATGTGTCTGGAGGAAATGTTTGGGATACGAATTGTTGAGGGTGCATTATTTTACGGTGAGCGAGAGCGACGTGTCGATGTTGAATTTAATGACGGCTTACGCGGACGGGTAGAACAATATTTGAATGGGATGCGAGAATTGTTCAATCTTGGGAAGACACCACCTGCACGTTACAAAGCGGGCTGTAAATCTTGTTCGTTAATTCATATTTGTATGCCCAAAATGAGAAATAGTAACGTAGATCAGTATATGGAAAACTATCTGGACGACGAATGAAGCAATAGATGGAACGTCGTACTAGCTGTATTGGAATAGCGAGCTTCTCGTATAGCTCTAAGAAAGAGGAGATTATTTTGCGGAAATTGCTTAATACACTCTACGTTACTGCTGCGGACAGCTATCTGGCCAGAGATGGCGAAAACGTGCTTGTACTCATGGGAGACAAAGAACAAAGAGAAAAGTTTCGTGTTCCTGTCCATAACTTGGAGCAAATTGTGACCTTTGGTTATACGGGAGCAAGTCCTGCCCTTTTCCATTTATGTGCAGAGCGTGGTGTCGGTTTAACATTTCTAAATGAACATGGTGCATTTCAAGCACGTATTCAGGGAAAGGTAAACGGAAATGTACTATTGCGAAGAAAACAGTATCGGTGGGCAGATGGTGAAGAAGCAGTAGAGGTCGCAGGTCGTTTCATTCAAGCTAAAATTATTAATTCACGAAGCGTATTACGCCGCGCTATGAGGGATCATGCCTCAGAGATCAATGTTCTCAAGGTGACGGAGGCCGCCCAAGCACTAAAACGATTATCGCTTTCAGTATTGAAAATGCCTACTGGCAATACGATTCGAGGGGCTGAAGGAAAAGCTGCCAAGATTTATTTTGGAGCCATGAATGAGCTGATACTCGCTGACCGCGAAGTTTTTCAGATGAAAACACGTAATCGACGACCACCGCTTGATCCACTTAATGCCCTTCTTTCATTTTTATATACATTACTGCGAATTGATGTTCATTCTGCTTTGGAGACCGTAGGACTTGATCCAGCAGTTGGTTTTCTACATCGAGATCGTCCTGGGCGGGCAAGTCTTGCGCTCGATGTGATGGAAGAATTAAGACCCTATCTTGCAGATCGTCTAGTTCTATCGCTCATTAACCGTCGTCAGTTATCTGCCAAATCATTCATTTATAAAGAAAATGGAGCTGTACTACTCAAAGACGAAGCACGTAAAGAGGTTCTTGCTGCCTGGCAGAAGCGTAAACAAGAAGAAATTACACATCCATTTTTAGGTGAAAAGATTGCGCTCGGACTACTTCCCTATGCACAGGCACTTCTGTTAGCAAGATATATCCGCGGCGATCTCGATAGCTATCCACCATTTTTATGGAAATAATATAGGATAAAGAATATTTCACGTTACCTATAGAGAAAGGGGTAGTTTGTATGATGGTTCTGATCACATATGACGTACAAACTTCTTCGCCTGAAGGCTCGAAACGGCTACGCGCTGTCTCTAAAATATGTCAAAATTATGGTCAGCGAGTACAAAATTCTGTATTTGAGTGTCTGGTCGATCCGATGCAGTTTAAACAACTTAAAGTTCAACTGGAAGCAGTCATAGATCCTACAGCAGACAGTTTGAGGTATTATATGCTGGGAGCTAATTGGAAACGGAAAGTAGAGCATGTGGGAGCAAAGCAGGGCTATGATCCAGAAGGGCTATTGCTACTTTAAAGGTGAATGTTTAGGAGAGAGTCGCGAGTGATATTATGCGACTCTCTTTTTTTGTTGTGGGTGGGGTGTTGTTTATTGGGTTAGAGCTTGCTGACGTGGATGTAATATCTGCTTTTGCATGGAAACGGATCGGCAAGTTACCGATCTGACGATAAAAGGATATAAATTTTGATTTATGCTTTCGCACGGAGAGCGACCGCGCCGGCGGCTCGTGCTGCAAGGCGGTTGGGTATTTCAATCCACGCTCTCGCACGGAGAGCGACGCCGAACGAGCTAACAACCTTAATTTCTGTACCGATTTCAATCCACGCTCTCGCACGGAGAGCGACTGATGAGTACATGGCCAGTGGTCAAGAATGTACACAAATTTCAATCCACGCTCTCGCACGGAGAGCGACGGCTACTTGGTGCCTTTTACCTTGTCGATGATCGTATTTCAATCCACGCTCTCGCACGGAGAGCGACTCGAGATTGCTGACGTAGATAACGTTACTGTTGCATTTCAATCCACGCTCTCGCACGGAGAGCGACTATCGGGTACGTGGATCATGAGTGGAATGATACAATTTCAATCCACGCTCTCGCACGGAGAGCGACACGTTGGGGTGAAAAGAAAGACCTTGAACAATGGTTATTTCAATCCACGCTCTCGCACGGAGAGCGACCCTGCTTGTTAGGGATATTTAATAAACATAACTATATTTCAATCCACGCTCTCGCACGGAGAGCGACGTGTATGCACAGCAGACGGATACGCCATTGATCAGATTTCAATCCACGCTCTCGCACGGAGAGCGACGTGCGCTTATTCCAAGCTAAGCCTGAGGTGGTTGAGATTTCAATCCACGCTCTCGCACGGAGAGCGACGGCTACTTGGTGCCTTTTACCTTGTCGATGATCGTATTTCAATCCACGCTCTCGCACGGAGAGCGACTCGAGATTGCTGACGTAGATAACGTTACTGTTGCATTTCAATCCACGCTCTCGCACGGAGAGCGACTGTTCCTACTTTTACCCCTTATCCAGCAAGGCTTTTATATAGCAAAAGTGCGAACCTCAAAATTAGACTACCTAAAATGAAGTGAAATTACAAGAAAAACAGGAAAATCCCTTATGTATCAAGGGGTGCGAACCTCCTAGGGATTTCATGTTAGCTTGAGGTTCGCACTTTTAGGTCAGCATTCCGGTTTGACTAAGCACACGACATATATCTGCTAAGTTGTGCATTATCGTTATCATCCTTTAGTTAAAGAAAATTCCGCCGTTAGTATTATTTTTATTTTTCAACAAACGAATTGTAGCAGGAATGACCGCTGGCTCTGTCAAAGGTTGAGATCGAAGCGCTATTCAACGTAATGGAATAGAGATAGAATATCAACAATTAAGATAACGTTTACATGAAAAATCTCGCCTCCGGTTGTCCATTGTTAGAAAGCGATACCGTTCGCTGCAAGTCCGTATCTCATCCCCAACACAGGTTGAAGGAGTGATCAAAAGATGGGTTCATTTCAAATTACAGATGTGCAGTGTGAGTATCGTAACCGATTGCTCGGTACCGATATTGCCAGGCCAAGATTCAGCTGGAAATGTAGCAGTCCGCAGCGTGATGTACAGCAGTCTGCCTATCGGCTACAGGTGACACTTGCAGATGATCCGCATTTCGAGCAGGTTATATGGGATTCAGAGCAGGTGAATGACTCACAGTCGATTCAGGTACAGTATGCTGGACCTGCACTACAGGTGCGCACGGCGTATCTCTTTCGTGTCAAAGTATGGTCAACATCAGGCGAAGAAAGTGAATGGAGTGAGCCAGGACAATTGGAAACTGGCATGATGCAGCCAGCACAGTGGCAGGCGCAGTGGATTACGCCGGATACGCGTGAGATCGAGCGAGAGTCCGAGGCGAATTTTCAGCTACGCCATACCTTTGAGCTGAATGGAGAGATCGCTTCAGCGCGTATCTATTCTACAGCAGCGGGTGTGTATGAGCTGTATATGAACGGGCAAACGGTATCGGATGATGTGCTTGCTCCAGGCTGGACTAGCTATCATCATCGACTGCAATATCAGACGTATGATGTGACGTCACTTGTCCAGCCAGGGAATAATGCCGTTGGCGCATGGCTGGCAGATGGCTGGTATCGGGGCAAGCTGGGCTTTGATGATAAGCAATATACGTACGGCGACCATCGCGCCCTGCTGCTGGAGCTGCATATTCGATATACCGATGGACGAGAACAGATCATTACGAGCAATACGGACTGGCGTGCTGCTACCGGGCCTGTACTGTACTCGAATATGTATCACGGTGAAATCTATGATGCGACAGCCGAGCAGCAGGGCTGGAGCGAGCCGGGCTTTGACGATCGTCACTGGCACGGTGTTGAGGTGTTGCCACTTGGCTATAACACGCTGATCGCACAGGAAAATTGGCCGACTCGTGTCACAGAGACGATTCGTCCGATCGCTACCTTTGTCACGCCTGCTGGTGATCATGTGCTGGATATGGGGCAAAATATGGTCGGTCGCATTCGTCTACATTTACCGGAAACGCCCGCAGGCACACAGATTAAGCTGCGTCATGCCGAGGTGCTGGACAAGGATGGCAATATTTATTTTGGCAATCTACGTCCTGCCCGGCAGACCGTTACATATCGTGCGGCAGGCACGCCAGGTGGGGAGACGTATGCCCCTTATTTCACCTTTCAAGGCTTCCGTTATGTACAAGTACAGGGCTATCCGGAACAGGAACAACACGGACTGCCACTGGATGCATTTGAAGGGGAAGTTCTGCATTCGGATATGCCATCGACCGGAACCTTCGAATGCTCAGATGAACGTGTGAATAAGCTCCAGCACAATATACGCTGGGGGCAGCGTGGGAACTTCCTTGATGTGCCTACTGACTGTCCGCAGCGCGATGAGCGGCTAGGCTGGACGGGAGATGCACAGGTATTTATCTCGACTGCGCTGTTCAATTATCAGGGGGCTCCCTTTTTCAGCAAATGGCTACATGATGTGAAGGCAGAGCAGCATGCAGACGGTGGGATTCCTTTTGTTGTACCGGATATTGTGGGTGGTGCGAACTCGGCAGCATGGGGCGATGCAGCCGTGATCTGTCCGTGGACGACGTATCGTTATTATGGTGATACACGCTTGCTGGCAGAGCAGTATGACAGCATGAAGAAGTGGGTAGAATACATTCGCGCGCAGGGTGAGGAAGAAGCGCTGTGGAATACGGGCTTTCATTTTGGTGATTGGCTTGCGCTGGATGCGAGGGAAGACAGCTACATCGGCGCCACCCCAACCGATCTGATCGCAACCGCCTATTATGCGTACTCGTCACGATTGGTGGCGGAAGCGGCGGCTGTACTGGGTAAAACAGACGAGGCTGAGCGGTATCAGCAGCTTCATCAGCAGGTCGTTCAGGCATTTCAAGCTGAGTTTGTAACGGGACGTGGGCGGATGGCGGCACCGACACAGACGGCGCATGTACTTGCGCTTGTATTTGATCTATTGGAGCCTGCTCTGCGAGCGCGAGTAGCGCGTGATCTGAACGATCTGGTTGTGAGTAATGGCTATCATCTAACGACAGGCTTTGTTGGTACACCGTATCTATGCTTTGCCCTGTCGGATAATGGCTATCATGAAACGGCAGTACGCTTGCTATTGCAAAGCTCTTATCCGGGCTGGCTCTATTCGGTATCTCAGGGCGCAACGACGATCTGGGAGCACTGGGATAGCATCAAGCCAGACGGTTCCTTCTGGAGCGATGATATGAATTCATTTAACCATTATTCCTATGGTGCAGTCGGTGATTGGATGTATCGCCGTATCGCTGGTCTGGATATGGGGATGGAAGAGCCAGCTTATCGTCATATTCATCTGGAGCCGCAATTCGGTGGGCGGCAGCTTACGTATGCGAAGGCTACACATGAATCGATGTATGGACGCATTGAATGTGGCTGGGAGCTGGATGGAGAGCATGTTATTGTACAGGTAACGATTCCGGTAAATACAGCAGCAACGCTTCGCTTGCGGGGAGCAATCTTAGAGCAGCTAACGGAAAATGGCGATGCGATACCGTCCATTCCTGCCTCGGGTATTCGCAACGTGCAGCAGGAGGTGGAGTTGGTTCAACTAGAGCTTGGCTCGGGCAGCTATTGCTTCCGTTATCCAGCGAAAGGGTTATTCCAGCGCTCCTACACCGAGCATACACGCTTATCGGAGCTACAGCTGGACGAGCAGGCGATCAGCATAGTGAACCAGCATGCCCCGCAGCTACTTAGTGGAGCATTGACCAGCATCGTAAGCCAATCGTCCCTTCGCCAGATTACTGATAACCAGATGACTCGTGTCTCCGAGAATACGCTGAAGCACATGCTGAAGGAGCTACAAATGCTACCTTGAATCCATCGCAACGCAAAAAGCCTGTCTACCATCCGCTGCATTATGCATCGGGCTCGATGGACAGGCTTTTTTACATACACAATCATATCAATTCGGTTGTCTCCTCAATGATCGTTTAGGAAGGTAAGCACCATCAGACTGATATCTTTGTCAAAATCCCAATCTAGAAACGCTTGATCAAGCGTTTTGCCGAGAATGGTACGTACGGGCAGGCCATCTACAAAGCGATCCAGCTCCAGCTCACGCTTGGATACACGTAAGGCGTTATTAAAGCCTTTTTTGATAATTCGCTTTTCCAGGCTGATCAATAATCCTTTGCGAATGATGACCAGTGTATCTGGATCAACCCAGTACGATTCGATATCAGCAGGTGATTTTTGTACATCCTCTGTAATTTGACTTACTCGGATATGCAGCTCGGCTTTACCAGAGTATAGATCTTCCTTTTTACGATCTGGCTCTAGCTCAAACATGATCGCGATACAGGCGCGATTCACGTCTTCCTTCCAATCGATAAAATGGTGAATAATCTGCTGTCCAGCCGCTGCTTCAACCTTTTTACGAATCGCAGGATAGACAAATTGATCAAGTAAAATGTAGACATGGGTATATCGCTCATCCGGGTCATCCGGCAGACGCTCATCGTCCGGATCAATCAGCTCATTCAGAAAAATAACGACACTGTGCTCGTTGGTACGAATAGTGACTGATTCCGGGGATTTGCCGAACTGACTCTGACCCAGCAGACCGATTTGTTGAATAACAGCTTCCAGATTAGCAGTTTGGGACACGGCAAATTCTCCTTTGCAGCAATAAAATAGAAAAGTATGATAAGTATTAACCACAAGCTAGCCGTATATAATCGCTGTTAAGTGATTCAATCTGCAAATCATTCGATTTCTAAGCAATTGTAAACCGACAACTGTATCGCAAATGAGTGATAAAGACCCTCGCCTGTACGAATAAAGGCAAGGGTCTTGGTTTATTTACTGATAGGAAGCGTGGATTAGCTAGCAATTCTATTCGATTAATATTGAGTGATGAGCCAGTTCGTTTTGCTCCAGCTTAGCTTGCCAGAGCCTGCGCCATCCGATGCCTTCAAACGACTAACGAGTGTGGTAGGATCATCGGTCTGATAGCTGTAAGGCAGACTGCTAAAGCCATTCCATGAGAAGGCTAATGCAGTTGCCGGATACGGAGCGAGCGGGCTGCCTGCTGTATCGCTATTCCCACGGAAGGTTGTACCATTCGCGGTGTAGATCGTGTCGACTGCGCGAATTTTGCCTGTATATTTGCTATTGCTTGGATCAGTCTGGTTATTACGGATCGGAGAGGCGACGCCGATAATTTGCGATTTTTCCACCAGTACGGCACCGCCCTCGGTGGAGATTGCTCCATTACTCGTTACAGTAAAATGGTAGCCCTTCGAGCTGATCGCTGTATCCATGGCAGGTGTTAGCTTTGCCTTGGCAGCAACCAGTCCAGAAGCGTCCATTACGATATTGTAAACGTGTGCATTTCCGCCCCGCAGACGAGGCATCCGATCCTGAGAGTCCTGATAGTAGTTATGATGGAGCGTGATTTCCAGATCAGGATTGTCTGATGCGAACTCCGTAGCACCAACCAGATGTGTTTTCTTTTGTCCACCAGCGATGGCGATAATGTCCTGCTGGCTCAGACCTACCGCACTACTGCGCAAATAGTTATACATTGGATAAGCTGATTTGTTGGCTTCCATTACTTTAACCTGCTGGCTGACCCAGCTATTAGAGCTGCCATCATCACTACGGAAGGAAGACCAGGAGATGGTCACACCATTACTGCCCTTTTTCACATCGACAACGCCATCATAGGCTTTATTAAATGTGCAATGGTCAATCCAGACCTTGCTCGTCTGCTCCAGTGTCAGGTAATCCCAATCATTTTTATCGTAGTCACCCTTGGTCGCTTCATCCCATTCCCATAGCTCGTCAAATTCCAGATTGCGAATGACCAGATTGGAGCTGCGTTTAACGGTGATGCCGACATGCTTGATTTTGGAACCATTGTTCGAGAATATCGTTAACCCGTCAAAGCCGTCGATCGTCAGCTTACTCACGCCTGTTTGCTTGAGTACCGGGTGAGTGAGTGGCTTGTTATGCTCAGCGAAAGGAGAGGTCTGCGCAGCAGACGGTAGCTCGTTCCAGCCCAGATTCAGGTCGTTCATCACTTCAATTACTTTGACCCCGGAGCCTTTTTTGAGTGCCTGGGCTAGATCGGTAGCCGTATAGACCTTTTTGTAGCGAGCATCGGTCTCAGCGATTGTGCCGCCGCCCGTATTGCCTGTTGAGAATCCGGTCAAATTATAAGCGCTGTATGTACCTGCTGCCTGTGCGCTGGCAAGTTGCTTGGTGCCCTCAGCAGGAGCGAGAACGCTACCGTTATTGCTAATGGCGGTGTCAGATGGTATCGCCTGTGCGGTCGAATCGAGCATAGAGGCGAAAATGTTAACGTTTGCAAAATGTGAAATAGAAGATGGGGATGACGCGGATGCTGATGGTCCAGCGATGGATAATCCGCCCCACATCATCGCTCCGCTTAGCAGTAGAACGGTTCCTTTTTGAAGTACCTTTTTTTTCATGCTTGATCTCTCCTTTGATTGTCGATGGATGATAACAAGTTGAATAGGTAATAAAAGGTATTGCATGTCACATGTACAAGCTATCATGTTAATTAGAGCGCTTACATAGATCGAAAGTACTAATATTGTTACAAAAGATATCAGTTTATAGAATTGTGTAGAAAAATATGGAATTTAAGATCATCAGCTTAACTATTTAGCATGACCAAAAGCAGGATTCGCTGTTAGGAGAAGCTTGATATATTAATAATGATATATCAAAAAATACAGTCAATATATACATCCATACAAGCGGCTATCATTTCGGTATAATTATAGATTGCCTTTTTAATCCCATCGCTGATCTGGCATCAGATAATAAAAAACAGCCCTTCCGGTCATGACCGTAACAGGCTGTTTGGTTCATCCTATAAATGGCTTGTAGCAGCAATCGATTTGCTTCTACGTAAAGGCGAGCTTACATCACAGTTGGGCCTTTTGTCAGCGAGGAATCAGAGGAGCTAGCTTTGAGCTTGTTGACCTCACCAGTCAGCTCGACCTTCGCATCCGTCAGCATGCCCTTCCATTCCTGCACGACACCAATCGCTTCTTTCACAACCGGTGTAATCTCCTTAGCCAGCTCGACCAGCTCTTCGGTGCTGGACTTCATCTCACGACCTTTGAATTTGAGTGTCTCCGTCAGACTGCTCGCGGAGCTGCTCGCGCCCGATTTGAGCGTATAACGCATATCCTCGCCAGATTTAGGCGCAAATAAAAGTGCTGCACCTGCACCTACCAGTGCGCCTGCGATAATCCCGAATACTAGATTTTTCTGTTCCATCATGATCATCTCCGTTCAATAAAAGATTAGGATTGTCATCCATGTCTAGCGTGCTATCTATATGGTATTACCCACGATTTGGTGCTGCGCCTACGCATTCGCTTGTCTGCATGCATAAATTGTACAATGATGGCAGAGATCGACATCATGAAGGGGGATCGACACGTCCAAGCAAGCCCGTATGTTTAAAGGGATATCATAGTCTGAGCTTACCATGCGCAGAGGACTTCGGTTACGGTACAGCTATCGTAGATAATAAGCGATATACTTAGCATACCGAACACAGCGTGAGGGACGCAACTATCATCTTGCTCTCAGGCGAAGTGTTATCGAACGTTCAACCTCACCAGGTAGATTCATATGAATGTCTGTATTGAATACGCCACCTTACAAGATTATGACTACCTTGCTTAGCATGATGTAGAATAGCTAGGATATAGAGAAGTAACAAGGATGCAAAGTAGCCAGCATATAAGAAGAGTAGCATTACATAGCAAAAAGCTCCTTGCCACCAGAAGGTGACAGGGAGCCTTTGTTTGTACTGCTGCGATAGTAGTGAGCAGCATAGCAGTTGTATTCAATGATATCGACCATGTACCCGAATATCCTATGCTTTATTTTATTGCGGCGAATCGTTGCTCGATTCGGTATACGAGTAGGCTGCTTATAGTGCAACTCGTGCAATGCTCTTGCAGTCGCGCTTGCTTGTATGATGATTAGCCTGCGGTAACAGGAGATGGACTTAGCAGCTTTTCAGCTACGATACCGAGGAAGATACGTCCGGTGTTCAGCAGCGCACGCTCATCGATATCGAAGCGTGGGTGGTGATGGGCAAATGCCGTTGCTTCATCTTTTTGTGAGCCAACATAGAAGAAGTTACCCGGACGCTCTTCTAAGAAATATGCAAAGTCCTCTGCACCCATTGCTGGTTCGATTTCAAATAAAGCTTCCTCACCAAGCACATCGGTCACGATCGCACGCACCTGATCAGCCTGTTCCGGTGGATTCACTACTGCTGGGTAGCCATTCGTATACTCCAGTGAGAAGGTTGCGCGTGAAGCCGCAGTAATTCCTGCCAGTGTAGTACGAATATCCTCTTCAATCTGCTTGCGTACCTCAGGATCGAATGTACGCACCGTGCCTTCAATTTTGGCGGTATCCGCAATAATGTTAAATGCAGAGCCTGCCTGGAATACGCCGACTGTAACGACAGCGGATTTGAGTGGGTTCACATGACGTGCCACGATATTTTGCAGTGCGCCCACTACCTGACTTCCTACTACGATCGAATCGACCGTTTGGTCTGGACGAGCACCGTGTCCGCCTTTACCTTGAATGACGATCGAGAAGCCGTCGGCTGCTGCCATCGCAGGTCCAGCGACAACAGCGATGCGACCATAGGGCAGATAGCTCGCCAGATGGGCACCGTACACTTCATCGACACCGTCCAGTGCGCCATCTTCGATCATCGCTTTGGCACCGCCTGGAATTTTCTCCTCGGCATGCTGGAAAATAAAGCGTACATTCCCCTTCAACTGATCGGTATGACGACTGAGCACATGTGCGACACCGAGTAGAGACGCGGTATGTCCGTCATGTCCGCAGGCGTGCATCACGCCATCATTTTGTGAACGGTAAGGAACATCATTTTCTTCATGAATAGGCAAAGCATCAAAGTCTGCTCGAAATGCAATCGTTGGCCCTGGCTGTGCCCCTTTCAAATCGGCAATCACGCCGCCTTCACCAACGCCCGTTCTTACTTCATAGCCGAAGCTAGTTAATGTATCGGCGATAAATTGCGAGGTTTTCACTTCCTGAAATGACAGCTCAGGATACTGGTGCATATGTCTGCGCCATCCGACAATATCCTGTTCAAGTACGTTCAATTCGTCTATCCACTGCGTTCTCATATGCATCCTCCTGTTATATAGGTTTCATGCTCTAATGATAAAATAAATTCCAGAATTTACAAAGGAAATTCACTTTAAAACTATCATGATGAATTTTATATGTCAAATTTGACATTTGGGAAAAGGCAGATATAAGCGAGCGACTGACTTCGTTAATCTCACAATGGAATGACGAGTATCCAACAATCCAAAAAATCAGCAGGCTCAAGGTACAACAAAAGATATTTTGGATCAGCACAGGCTTCACAGATCAATACATTCAAGCCTGTATCGATCATGTAATATTATAAAAAAACAACCCTCTGAACACTTCAACCGAAGCGCTCAGAAGGTGGATAGGTGGTAAGGGAGTAATCAAAGAGTAGTTGAAATGGATGGGCGGAAGGTAGCTTAATTATTACAAATGATCCAGTAAACCAGGACAAGCTATGAGTTCTATCATGTCGATTACGAATTGGCTAATTGATTGTAGGTTTAAGCAGCTCTATGATCCGGTGCAGGTGCGGTAGGTGTGCCGCCGTCATGTTTGGGGTGATGTTTGAACACATGTGCTTTCAAGTAAGGCAGCACCCAGCGATCCAGACCGATGCGACCAGCATTGGCACCAGCAACGACGATGAAGATTTCGAGCAGGATCAGGTACGGGTTGGTGCTGATTGTACCCGAGAACAGGAAGGCGAAGTTCATCACCATACCCATCAATGCAGCGACTGTAGTGAAGGTACCGAGGATCAAGCCCAGACCGACCAGGAATTCACCGACTGGAACCAGGATATTGAACAGCTCTACATTAGGAAGAGCAAAATGC
Source organism: Paenibacillus hunanensis (assembly GCF_014645615.1). Lineage (GTDB taxonomy): Bacteria > Bacillota > Bacilli > Paenibacillales > Paenibacillaceae > Saccharibacillus > Saccharibacillus hunanensis. The sequence goes on from NZ_BMMB01000008.1 coordinate 19,228, forward strand.
TGTAGGAAGCCTGCCCATGCCGCTTTCACGACGGGCTTGTCACCTGTGCTGAGCGTGATGGCATTGGTAAGGAAGCCTGTAGCATCGAAGCCACCTGTCAGCTTACCCCAGCCGCCATGGATCCATTGAAAGCCGACGTAGAAACGGAGAACAGTTAATAACCACATTGCAACTTTGTTTTGTCTGAGCCATGTATTCATGATTGATACACTCCTTGAATAATGTATTGTGTGCCTGCTCATGCAGGCGGTTATTCATAATGAACAGTATGGTTGCAGTCAGCTTCCCGTTGGCTGTGTATCGGGTAGGTGCTTGATCTTATGGGGATCAGCTGCTGCTATCTCTTTGGCTATGGGATGATCATCTCTTCCATGGCTTTAGTTTAAAATAAAACTAAAATTTAATATGTGACAAAAATCACAATCTACATTAAAAATTAAAATAAATTTGCGTATACCTGAAAGTGAGGCATTGTAGCGAGCGTATCTCATATGCTGGCGCTTTACGAGTGATATGAAGAACACGCAGAGCAATCGGCTATTCAGCGAGATTGCTGCTTGCGCTGTGCATTCCATTTTTCCAGGCGTTCCAGTATAAAATAAATCCATACCGCCACTGCGATATAACAGGCAAGATTGACAAGATAGCGAAGGATATTGCCCGTGCTGAACCAGCCTTCTGCGAGATTGTATTGCAAAAAGGCAATCTGCTTAAAGCTCCAGTTACCGATAACATTAGACAGTAAAAATGCCAGAATGAATTTGCGTAGTACCTTCACAGTGATCGCCTCCTTGCAAATAGGAATACGATGAGTATAGCATGGTGTTAATCGTTTACCCGTATGGCTGTGCTGTGAATAGAACAGATTGGATATCCTGAGAACATCTATATTGAAATAAGCAGACAGTATTGTACGTAGTGGGATAGGAGAGCTAGCCTTTGATCCAACCACGTTCAATACCAAAGGAGACGAGATCATGCGAAGTGAGCAGCAGATGATGGGGCTTATTATCGAAACGGCTGAACGCAACCCTCATATTCGAGCTGTAGCGATGAACGGATCGAGAGTGAATCCAGCTGCGCCGAAGGATATTTTTCAGGATTATGATATTGTGTATCTGGTTGATACGTTAGAGCCATTTGTTAGCGATCATCGCTGGGTTGAGAGGTTTGGCGAGCAGATCATGATGCAGATGCCGGATCAAAGTGAGCTGCCTCTGCATGAAGACATGGTCAAATATATGTATTTGATGCAGCTAGCGGATGGGAATCGGATTGATCTGCGGCTACAGCGAATCGACCGCTGGCGCGAGTATGTGGATGAGGATCGTCTGACAGTGGTTTTACTGGATAAGGATGGCATACTGCCACAGCTTGCCGTGCCAGATGATCGAGAGTACTGGGTGAAGCGTCCGACTGCGGAGGATTTTGCTGGATGCTGTAATGAGTTCTGGTGGGTATCCACCTATATTGCCAAAGGATTATGGCGGCAGGAGCTGCTCTATGCGCTCGATCAGCTCAATCGCTATGTGCGCCCGATGCTGGAGCAGATGCTATGCTGGCAGGCTGGCAGTGAGCATCAGTTTCAGATCAATACAGGTAAAAGCGGCAAATACTTGCCGCACTATCTGGAGCAATCTACGTTGGTAAGACTGCTCGCTACGTATCCTCAAGCGGATAGCGAAGCGATCTGGCAGTCTGTGTTTGTCATGATGGAGCTATTCGACGAGCGTGCGCGCCTGATGGCAGAGCGTCTGGGTTATATGTACGATGATGGAGAGGCGCAGCGTGTTCGTGCTCATATGTTGCATGTGTATCGATTGCCTGTAGATACGCCTCAGATATATGAATGAATAGCATACAGGCTTGTTATAGGCATTATTCATGGGGGTGCACAGGCTGAGCATCATTCCAGCAGGAGCGTTAAGGTCGGCAATTCGATCTCATCACCAGGCGCTGCCTGAGTACGCGTAATAGGGAGATACGCACGATGGTATGAATCGGTAAGTGTTATAGCGATTGATGCGAATATCGTTCATTCATCATTATCTATAGCTTACGCCCGGCAGATCGACCAGCCTGCTGATAGCCGTTCATAATCTCTCTCAGTCGATTGCTATGCAAAATGCTCTCTGCTAGCGACTGCTCTAGCGCAGCTGTAGCTCGAATGCGTTCCGCAATAAGGCTTAGTAGCGGCTCTCGCTGTACGCGCGGTTCAAAGCTGTGTACATAGCTCTTGCGAATCAGCGTCCAGCTACGAACTGTTTCGTTAAAGGCAGCTGTAATCTGCTCCATAAAAGAATCCTTTGCATCACGCTTCTGTTCAAGCAGCTGTAAGAACTGCATTCTAGCCTGCACAATATACAGGAGCTCCAGATTAAGCGGACTCATATCAGCAGCACTGTGTAGCGGTTGCTCAGCAGCGAGACGATCCAGCTCGATCCAGCCATCTGCCATATTTCGCATCGAATCAAATGCTGAATACGCTTCATCGCCAAGCCCTAGATTGGCAGTAGCACGGCGTGTAAGCACCTCGTACAGAGTAGGTAGCTGTGCAGGCTGGCTGTACTGGTCGTGATTGGGACGCAGTGTTAGCAGATCACCAGCAAAGCCAAGACTAAAATCACTTACCGTCTGCGCCTGATGATACGTCATATACGCTACATCGGTGCAGAACAGATGATTCGTCAGATCATCATAACCTGTAATCAGGTAAAAATGAGGTCTGTGCAGTCTACCATAATCAGCAGGGAACCATGAACAACGGTAGGTATCACCCTTCACCAGTACCGGATGCCCTTGAGCAAGCTCGATGCGAATCATCGCTAACGCTTCTTCCGCAGGCAAATACCGTTCCATTCGGTAATCCAGACGTGTCCATTTCAAAATCTGGTCATAGGAGGTATTGTACAATACGGATTCCTGACCGAGCGATGGAATCGCCTTGCTTCCATGCTCTGTGAAGCAGGGAAATGTCCATGCATCGGCAAAAGCATACATATAATCGCTGCTAAAATGCGCGGCAGCGCTTGCCACATTGCCGGTCAGACTCGACCAATCGAAGCCCTGAAGTGGTTGGAGCGGAATTCGATGGGATTGGGGCATGACCTTTCACTCCTTCGATATACCGAGCCAGCGATATGCTGGTTAGCGGCTGGATAATTGTAAGTTCGACCATTAAGAATAGTATATAATAGTTCAGTTAGTGAGAAAAGCACGTTCTCCATGTAAATAATATACATATCATCCAGCTGTATCACGGTTGAAGTACAGATGAATGACTCGGTTTGAACATTGACATGGAAATTGGGAATATGTTATATAAAAGATAGGTTTAGCACTCGATAGTGAAGAGTGCTAATATGAAGGAAGTCTATATACGTGCAGATGGTAGCAGCCTGTAGGACAGGGAGCCGATCGATATGCACGAAGGCAAGGCACACATACATTCATTTACTTAATGGAGAGGGGAATAATACGACCATGACCAAAAAGCAATTTCAGGCTGAATCCAAGCGCCTGCTGGAAATGATGATTAACTCCATTTACACCCATCGCGAAATCTTTCTGCGTGAGCTGATCTCCAATGCCAGCGACGCAATTGACAAAATCTATTACAAAACATTAACTGACGACAGCCTCACCTTCCACAAGGAAGATTACTACGTCAAAATCAAGCCAAACAAAGAAACACGTACCCTGACCATTTCCGATACAGGGATTGGTATGACGGCTGAAGAACTGGAAAACAATCTCGGTATTATCGCGAAGAGTGGCTCCCTTGCCTTTAAAAAGGAAAATCAGGCGCAGGACGGTCACAATATCATCGGTCAATTCGGTGTCGGCTTCTATGCTGCCTTTATGGTTGCAGATGAAGTAACCGTCATCACGCGTGCACTGGGCAGTGACCAGGCGTACAAATGGCATTCCGAAGGTGCAGATGGCTACACCATCGAGCCGACCGACAAAGAAACTGTCGGTACAGATATCATCCTCAGCATCAAGGAAAACACCGAGGATGACCAGTACGACGAGTATCTGGATGAGTACCGTCTGCGCAATATTGTGAAGAAATATTCTGACTTTATCCGCTATCCGATCAAGATGGATGTGACGAGTAGCCGTCCAGCCGAGAAGGCTGAGGACGCAGCAGAAGACGCACAGCCGGAATATGTAGAATATACCGAAGAACAGACGATCAACAGCATGATTCCAATCTGGCGTAAAAATAAAAGCGAGCTGACCGACGAGGACTACAACAACTTCTATCAAGAGAAGCGTTATGGCTTCGATAAGCCGCTCAAGCATCTGCATATTAGTGCAGACGGCGCAGTTGTCTACAATGCAATCCTGTTTATTCCTGAAAATACACCGTTTGATTACTACACCAAGGAATATGAAAAAGGGCTGGAGCTGTATTCCAACGGCGTGCTGATCATGGACAAATGCGGTGATCTGCTGCCAGATTACTTTAGCTTTGTCAAAGGGATGGTCGATTCCGAGGATCTGTCTCTGAACATCTCGCGTGAGCTGCTACAGCATGACCGTCAGCTCAAGCTAATTGCTAAAAACATTAAAAACAAAATCAAATCCCAGCTGCAAAGCATGATCAAGGACGAGCGCGATAGCTATGAGAAGTTCTACCAATCGTTCGGTCGTCAATTGAAGTTCGGTGTATACAATGACTATGGTATGCACAAGGACGATCTACAGGATCTGATCATGTTCTATTCCTCCAAGGAGAAAAAGCTCGTTACACTGGCGGAGTATGTATCTCGTATGCCAGAAGAGCAGAAGTATATCTACTATGCAGCTGGCGATTCGATCGAGCGCATCGAGAAGCTGCCACAAACCGAAATGGTTGCCGATAAAGGCTATGAAATTATGTATCTGACCGATGATATCGATGAGTTCGCGATCAAAATCATCAGTGCGTACAAAGAAAAAGAATTCAAGTCTGTATCCAGTGGCGATCTGGGCATTGAGCCAGACGAGAAGGACGAAGCGGCAGAAGCGGAACAGAACGAAAGCCAAGAGCTATTCACAGCGATGAAGGACGTACTGGGCGGTAAAGTCAAAGACGTACGCGCATCCAAACGCCTCAAATCGCATCCAGTCTGCCTCACTTCGGAAGGCGAGCTGTCGATCGAAATGGAGAAAATTCTGCAAATGATGCCAAACAGCCAGGATGTAAAAGCGGAAAAAGTGCTGGAAATTAACATCAACCACGATGTATTCCAATCGCTGAAAAAGGCACATGAGAGCGATAGCGAGAAGCTGGGACTTTACACGAACCTGCTGTACAACCAGGCGCTATTGATCGAGGGACTGCCACTGCAAGATCCGGTTGAGTTTACGAATGATATTTGTAAAGTGATGGTGTAAGCATAGAGGCAGCTCAGGCTGTCAGGCAAAAGCCGGATACCGTAATAGGTACCCGGCTTTTTGCTATGAAAAAATATAAAGGGGTGCTGAATTAAACTATATTTTGTAGAGAGTTAATAGTTCGCCAGTAACTTTTTGAAGCAATATTTGTGTACATTTCTGGATATTGGTCTAGACTAATGGATATGAATAAAGCTTCTAACAGAACATATGAAATAAAGTCATCGCACAATACATGCAGGAGTGTGATAAATATGAACGTGATGCTACCCGCAACGACAAACGCTTCTCCTGTACTGACTGATTCGTACTGGCAAGCGATCGTTCAAAATGATGAACGGCATGATGGAGAGTTTTTTTATAGTGTCAAAACGACGAACATCTTCTGCCGTCCGTCTTGCAAATCGCGGGTACCGAATCGTAAAAATGTCCGTCTATTTACTACCGTTCAACACGCCATGCAAGCGGGCTTTCAGGCGTGTAAGCGATGCTGTCCCGATCAACTGCAATCTCCGCAGGAGCAGTGGGTCGAAGAGATTGTACAGCTGATCGACCAATACTTCTGGGACGATCTGAAGCTGGAGGAGCTGTCCCGGCTGGCGAGTGGAAGCCCATTTCATCTGCAACGCTCCTTTCGCCATATGAAAGGCTACACACCCGCACAGTATGTGCAGACTGTGCGAATACGCGAAGCGGAAAAGCTATTATTGACGACGACACAGAGCGTATCGCAAATCGGTATGCAGGTAGGACTCGACAATCCGTCCTATTTTGCCACATTATTCAAACAAAAGACTGGCTTCACGCCAACTGCTTATCGTCAGCAGCATCTGACTTCGGTACAGAATGAAGCCGCAAGATAACAAAAGAAGCGCATCCCTCCGTGATCTATACTATGTTCATAATACGGAGCACAGAGAGGGGCATCTTCATGCATCAGACGATTCAGCCGCAAATTTTATATTTTGGTACACCTGTCGTAATCATCAGTACAATCAACCCGGACGGTACGCCGAATATCGCACCGATTTCATCGATCTGGTGGATGAATCAATCGTGTATGATTGGCATGTCGAGTCGTTCACAAACGATTGCCAATCTCAAAAGGGAACAGCAATGTACGATCAATCTAGCGTCTGCCGATTTGGTTCATGCCGTCGACCGATTGGCGTTGACGACAGGCTTGTCTCCTGTGCCTGAATATAAGCAAAGCATGGGGTATGTGTACGTACCGGATAAGTTCGAGCATGCTGGTTTGACACCGGTGGCATCCCAGACGGTGCAGCCGCCTTGCATACAGGAATGCCCGGTGCAAATGGAAGCTTTGCTGGAGCAGTCGTATGTATTTGATGCAAAAAGTGGCGGACATCTATGCGCTGCTGAGCTGAAAATCAATCGCATTCACATCGAGGAAGCGTTGCTAAATGATCGGCAGCGCATTGTCGCCGAGCGCTGGCATCCGCTTATTATGAATTTTTGTGAGTTTTTTACGACAGGCACGACGATTTATCCTTCCCGACTGGCAGAGCCATTTACCAAACAATACTATAGTTCTTGAGATATTCACTGTCATGGATGAGATGAACTATCATCGATCAAATGCACGATACGCATGAATACAATCACCAGTCATCCAAAGCTTACTTTCCTCATAACGAGGAGAGTAAGCTTTTTTTGATTACGATCTGAACTTTTTTGATAATAAAATATTAAATTTACAGACAATGATAATTTTTTACCAAAATCAACATATGGCTTAATATCATTTTGACACTTCACCCGTAGTATTGGACATGCAGGTAGCGACAACGTATTTACAAACCCTACATAATCTCAATCCACATCCAGTTTCCACTTCTATGGCTGTCTGTTAACTGCAAAGGCAATCATGCGTTGTTCATTTCGAAGTTAATTATCATTATTCCAGGAGGAATTTATGAACAGAACATTCAAAGGGAAATCTCCACTTCAAAGGAAATCTTCATTTGGTAAAGCTGGAGCGAGCGGCTTGCTCTCGCTACTCCTCGTTCCGGCATTGTTATTATCCGCATGTGGGAACAGCACCGACTCTCCCGTTGCGAATGGACAGGCAGCCCCGGCGCAGACGAGCACAAACGATTCGGTCGATGCACTTTACGCACAGGCTAAGCAAGAAGGCAAAGTCGTTGTGTATTCCACCTCCGGTCGTGCCAATGATGCAGCCGAAACCTTTATGAAAAAGTATCCAGGTGTGAAGGTCGAGGTGAGCAAGGTCAAATCCGATCAGATGATGGACAAGGTGACCAATGAGCAGGACGCCGGACAATTCAATCCCGATGTGATCATCACCAAGGAAGTGAGCGGCGCGGTTGGCAAAGAAATGGTCGAGCAAGGCAGATACGTCAAATACTTGCCAGACGATATCGCTCCAACTGTCGACGAGCCTTACCGCACACAGGCACCAGGCTATGCCAACTATGTCGAGTTCCGTACGATCTTTTACAATACCGATCATTACAAGCAAATCCCTGTCACCAACTGGTGGGATCTGACGACACCTGCCTTCAAAAATAAAGTCTACGTCGCCGATCCACTCAGCTCTCCGGCATTTATGGATTTGTTCACCACGATGGTCATCCATAGCGACGACATGGCAGCTGCCTACAAAGAAAAGTTCGGTAAGGATATCGATCTGCAAGGTGAAGAAAATGCAGGCTATGCCTTTATCCATCAGCTATTCGCTAACGGTCTAACCGTGCTCAAGGGTAGTGACGATGTGCTCGACGCCATCGGCAAAACATCCAGCGACGCCGTAGGCATCGCCGTCTCTGGCGACGTATCCAAAGTCGAAGAAAAAGGCTGGCATGTCCAACCAATCTACGACATCAAGCCCAAAACATCCGTACCCGACGCAGGCTACCTGTATCTCGCCAAGCAAGCTCCACACGAAGCCGCCGGCAAACTATTCATCCGCTGGATGATGGGCGAAGAAGACGGCAAAGGCGCAGGCATGGAACCATTCAACGAAGTCGGCTCCTGGGTCCCACGCTCCAACGTCACAACCCAAAACCCGTTAGGCTTCGAAAAGCTCAACCTCTGGAACTTCGACGCCGACACCCTCTACATGACCTCCCCCAAAGTCCGCGATTTCTGGATCAAACAGAAGTAGCGTAAGGGAAGTAGGAGTAAAAGCGAAGATAAAACCAATATCTATAAGATATGAGTGTTAAGTCGATGTAGCAGATGAATACATCCAAACCATCGATGTCAAACGAAAATATACAATCTCAAACGTAAATCAGCAGATTTTATATAAAGAAGGTAGTCATTCTAACAAACTCCAACGAAGTCATGCTCAAAGGCAGGATGCAATTACAGACATTAAAGACGTTAAAGACAGTCGACTGATTGCATCGAGCTGACGAGTTCAATCTCTAATCCATCCAACATATAAGAGCTGTTCAGTACTCAATCCCTAAATAAAATGCTTGACTATATTCATGTAATCCATGAATCGTCCTGAGTTTTTCTTAAGGTTCGTACAAGCATTTTACTTACTACTCAAACACCAGGCATTCATGCTGCAATCAGCACGGAACGGAGGGAAGGAAATAAGGGGAAAGGACGACTTTGGAGGGGCGGGAATCTTCATTCACTGCTAATCCAAAAGATTCCCGCGGCTCCACCCGAGTCCGTCCCCTTATTCCTTCCCGGAGTGTTTGCTGCCCAGCACATCAATGCCACCCACCACTACATTTACAAAGGAGGCCCCCATGTCCGACAAGCCAATCATCACCCTCTCCCAAACCAAGCCCCGCCGCATCAAGCAATGGAATCGGCTGTATGGCTGGCTACGCAGTCCGGTTCACGTGATCGGGCTGGTCGGGCTACTATTTCTGGCGTATACGATTATCTGGCCCGTGATCAACATTTTGCTCACCACCTTTGTCTGGAAAACACAGGATATGCGCATTACTGCCGAAACGAACCCGGGGCATTTCACACTGTATCACTGGCAACGTGTGCTGGCGAGCGATATGAGCCTGTCTCTCTTTTATAAGCCCGTCCTGCATGCAGGTGCCGTTGCTTTCGTCGTCTCGATACTATCCATGCTGCTCGGCTGTGGACTGGCATGGCTCGTAACCCGTACCGACCTTCCATTTAAAAAAGCAATTGCCTTTCTAGCGGTCATTCCTTATTTATTGCCATCCTGGGTGATTGCACAGGCATGGTTGACCTTTTTCAAAAATGACAAAATTGGCGGTACGCCGGGGATCTGGCAATCGCTCACCCATATGCAAACACCGGATACACTGGCATATGGGTTTGTGCCCATCGTCATCTCGCTATCGATTCATGATAGTGTGTACTTTTTTCTGCTCGTGGGAGCCGCGCTGAGCTCGATGAATACGCAGCTAGAGGAAGCAGCGAGTATGAATGGAGCAGGCAGATGGACGATTATCCGTCAAATTGTATTTCCACTTATGCTGCCTGCGATCCTATCTGGCTTTATCCTGACATTTACGCGTGCCATTAGCTCTTATGGGGTGCCTGCGATTCTCGGTACGCCTGTAGATTTTTATATGATTTCGACGATGCTGTATTCCAGTATGCGAGCCCGATTAACCACCGAGGCACATGTGCTCAGTCTGATGCTCATGCTGATTTCCATGCTGATGATTTACTGGAACAGTCAGGTCGTTGGACGACAGCGCAGCTTCGTTACGATTACAGGTAAAGATAATCCGCGCACCCTACAATCACTCGGTCGCTGGCGTAAGCCGACAGCGCTTCTCACGATTGGCAGTATGATTCTGGTGTCTGTTGTGCCGCTGCTTATTTTGCTCGTACAGACCTTTATGCTACGGGAAGGAGTGTATAGCTGGGATAACCTGACCCTGCATTACTGGATAGGCGGCTCGATTAGCGATATTAATTCGGGGGAAAAGGGTGTGCTACAAAATCCGATCTTCCTGCTAGCGCTACGTAATTCACTATTGATCGCCGCATTTTCGGCTGTGCTTGCGGCGCTACTGGGCTTGCTACTCGGCTATGCCGTCGCTCGTGGCCGACAGACATGGATTGGGCGTACGGTGGATCAAGTATCCTTTTTACCGTACCTGATGCCGGGTATTTCACTATCTGCGATCTATATTACGATGTTTGCACGTCCACACTGGATTATCCCAGCGCTGTACGGAACGGTCTGGCTGATCATTTTGATTACGGTCGTAAAGGAATTGCCCTTTACCGTAAAGGCAGGCGGCGCTGCGGTTATGCAGGTAGGTGGTGAACTGGAGGAAGCGGCTCAGATGAACGGAGCCTCATGGTGGACAAGGTTTAAACGCATTGTATTACCGCTCAATCGTAAAAGTCTGCTATCTGCTTTTCTAATCGTATTTATCGGAGCGATGAAGGAGACGGAGCTGATTATTATGCTTGTCACTCCACGTACAGAGACGCTGACTACACTCACCTTTGCCTATGTAGAAAAGGGATATACGCAGCTTACTAATGTGGTGCTGATGATTATGATCAGTATCGTAATTCTGGTCTATGCGCTGGCAACACGCTATGGCAAGGCTGACCTGACTACAGGAATTGGAGGACAATAATATGAGCGCTATTGAACTGCGTAACGTTACCGTAAATATCGGCAGCAAGCAGGTACTGCGCGGCATTGATCTGCAAGTGGAAAAGGGTGAGTTCATGACCTTTCTCGGCCCTTCTGGCTGTGGAAAAACTACATTATTACGCACGATTGCCGGGCTACAGCAGGCAGACGGTGGTACGATCGTACTGAGCGGCAGAGAGGTTGCCAATGGAGAGACTGCGTATCATCTAGATTCCTCCAAGCGCGGCTTGAATCTGGTATTTCAAAGCTATGCGCTGTGGCCACATATGACAGTATTCGATAATGTTGCCTTCGGGCTGCGTATTCGTCGTCAAAGTAAAAGCGAGATTCGTCAGAAAGTCATGGCGGCACTCGATAAGGTGCGAATCAGTGAGCTAGAAACACGTTATCCGGGCGAGCTATCCGGTGGTCAACAGCAGCGTGTAGCGATTGCACGCGCCATTGTGACCGAGCCAGAGCTACTGCTACTGGATGAGCCACTGTCTAATCTGGATGCGCGCTTACGGGTAGAGATGCGTGCGGAGCTCAAACGACTGCATCGGGAGCTGGGAGCGACGATTATTTATGTGACGCATGACCAGCAGGAGGCGCTCACCTTATCTTCACGAATTGCTGTCTTTTTTGAAGGCAAGATTGTACAGGTAGATCGTCCACAGGCGCTGTACCGTCGTCCAGCGACACTGCGGATCGCCGACTTTTTCGGTAGTGGTGGGATGGAGATGAATCATGTGGACGGACGCATCCTGTTCGCTGGAGATGGTAGCCTGTATCTGTCCTCACCCGTGTGCTCTTTTGCGCTCGAAGGACGACTGAACGCTTTACCCGACAAAGGGATGGCGGTAACGATGACGATCAAGCCGGAGCATATCCGTTTGCAGCGTCATTTTGTACCTGGTGCGATTGCCTGTGAGGTGGATACGGTATTTCCAGCAGGCTCTGAAACGACAGTAACCGTGCTTGCTGGTGGACGCTTGCTTACGGTGCGTTTACTCGGCGATGCCGACTACGACAGGGGGGATACTGCCTATCTTTTGCTACGAGAGGAGCATCTGAATCTGTATCATGGCGATACAGGCGAGCTACTGGATGGAGTAAGACCAGCCAGCTTATCTGTCACCAATCACGCTTCGAATCCTATATCATACGATCAAAATCATTTACTTGCGGAGGTACCTACACGATGAAAATCGACTTTCATATTCATGCCAAATTATCTAAAAAGACCGACTTTTCGATGGAGCATTTTAACACGATTCTGGATGAAGCGTTAACGCATGGTCTGGATGCGATCATTTTGACCGAGCATTTTAATACGCATCGCTTTGACGAGGTATATGGTACGCTGGATCGTCATTTGCCATGTAATGGACATTATTATGAGCGCGAAGGCTTTCGTATTTTTACAGGGATGGAGGTCGATGTTGCTGAGGGAGGGCATATACTCATTAGCGGCGTGAAGGATGCGCTATTGGATGTTCGTCGCTCGCTGGAAGGACATACGTCACCAGATCGCTTTATTGCGCTGGAAGAATTGTTCAATCTGTGCCAGCCTGCCGGGCTAATGGTCATTGGTGGTCATCCGTTCCGTTCATCTAATCATCTGTATCATGTAGCACCTCAGCTGCTTCGCCGCTTCGATGCGTTCGATCTGAACGGTAAGGATCTGCATGAGATCGGTATTCAGGAAAATATCGCCAAGGTGCTGACGCTTGGCGAGCAGCATGATGTGCCTGTTGTGGCAGGCAGCGATGCGCACCAGATGTTTCAGGTGGGCTGCGTATGGAATGAGCTTCCAGGTAGCTATGAAACGGTTGCCGAGATTCGTGAAGCGATTCGCGCTGGCAAATGTACACGCCATATCGCCCCATCGCTACATTTACAGGTTCGTGCAGCGAATGCGGTGAAGAAGCTGCTCAAAAAGAAAGTCGAGGTTGTCGCTTCCCTGCATGAGCAGGTGTAAGCGAAGTAGGATAGAGGTATGGAAGTAAGTTAGCAGTATAATAAGGAATAGGCAGAGGTAAAAGGAGAAGATGTCCGGTATAAACGTTTTTCATGCTGTAGCAAGGAGGGGCATCGTATGGGCTTGACGTTTGATCATGTGAAGCTATCTCGCAGTCATCAACGAGTAGCGGATTATATTTTAAAAAATATCGAAGGCATTCCGTTTATGGTCGAGGAGGATATCGCTTCTGCATGTGAAGTGAGCGTATCGACCGTATCCCGTTTCTGGGCAGAGATCGATTGCCGGAACCTGAAGGAATTCAAGCATCGGGTGAAAAAGGAAGGTCTGGTGTCACCATCGCTTAAATTGCAGGTTGCCTTTGAGCGGATGGAGGAGCAGGGGAGTGCGGCAGCGCAAATGCTCGATACCCTGCACTATGTACAGCAGACAGCAGAGCGGCTCGATCAGCATGAATTTGATAAAGCGGTGCGAGCACTCGTAGAAGCTGGCACGATTCATGTGTATGCACCGGGCTCAGCACGCTCACTGGCTACCTTACTGGAATTCCGGTTGACCCGATTTGGTAATCGGATACGTATGATCGAGCATGGCGGACATGAACTGCTGGAATCGCTCATTCATATGCGTAACGGCGATACATTGGTACTGTTTGGCTTTGTTGCCGAGTCCCCTGAGCTGGCTACGCTGTTCGATTATGCCGCACAGTGCGGCTGTCGTACACTACTCATCACCGATCTGGCTGTAAGTGATATGCGGCAAAAGGCGGATATTACGCTATATAGCGCTCGTGGCGAAGTATGGGAATTTCATTCTATGGCAGCGCCCTTAATACTGCTGGAATCGCTCATCGTCGCTGTTGGCAAATCGCAGGAGCAGCGTGCGTTACGACATAGCGAGCAGCTTCATCGTGTGCGGCGTCAGTATAGTAAATGGTTACCAAAGCGGGTTTGAAATTTACCTTGATCACAGGTGATGGGGTAGCTTCATCAGAATAACTCGATTAGAACGAAGCAATACGCATAGCCCGGTCTAGTTTAATGTAGTTTAAGATGTTATTTGTAGCATGCTAATAAGCAAAAACAAGTATAACGATACGTTTTATTCGTTCCACTGTACTTGTTTTATACCTATTGGATGATAAGAAGTATGATCGGAACATGTAAATAAGTAGTCATTCAGCATGTCATACAGGGTAGCACAGGCATAGATCGTATACGCCGTGTTACCCTTTATGTTGTTAAGCTGTGTACTCCAGCTCATCGGAGTGTAAGTTGTAGTATAATGGCATATCGTATAGGTTTGTCGTACATAAGCTGGAGGAAGGAGAATGCAGAATGGATGAGAAGCTAACGTTAAAGCAGGCGGTTGCGCAGGTAATGGAGGTGCAGGCATTAACAGATTATATGAAGCACTTGCCTGCACGCGATATGCGTAGTGACAAGGACAAGCTCCAGACGCTCAGTGAGCTGGGCTGGTTATTATATGCAAAGGGAGAGCATGATGCTGCCTTTCAGATTGCCAAGCCGCTGGCACAGGTTGCATTTGACGGCAATTATAATCGCTGGACATGGCTGGAGCATGCCAATGTGCTGCTTGCTCTAACGGCACCAGAAGAAGAGAAGGAAGCGGCAAGGCAGCACGCTATTCATGCGATTGAGCAGGCAGTACGTACAGGTGACAAGGATATCGTGGAGGTAAAGAAGGATGTGCATAAGCGTTTTCTAAATGGAGATACGTTAGATACGGATAGTATTCAGCGCAGTATAGACGAAGGGGATCGTGCAGGTGAAGCTGCACGACGACTGATCCTGCTGAAAAATCTATGTAAAATCGAATTGCTAGGCGGCTCGAAAGCCTATTCTGCCGAACGGGCTGCACAGGAGGCAGAAGCTCAGATTCAAGCGATTCGTGAGATTGAAGCGGAGCTTGGATTGTTCAAACTATCTCCATTTGCTTGATAGCTAGTAACAGCCAGAGTCGGAGTGATGAATTCGGAGTGATGGATAAGGTACTTGATTCGTAACCATCAGGATTCATGACTTGCAGTATACTGTGTACGATCAAGAAACCGTATACGATCAAGAAGCCCATCTTATAATAAAAAGATAAAACGAGAAGATAATAAAAAAAGCCCTCGTTCGATGCAGAAATGATACGCATCGCGCGAGGGCTTTCATTTACTCCAGCATGTAGAAATGGCATGGAAAATATCATGCACACTGATCAAGCATGTATACTCATTCATTCAAAATGAAATATTACATCGAAGCATACTGTACGATGACCGCTTCACGCGTGTCTTCATCATAAGATACCCATAATTCATCGCCCGGCTGAACACCGTACAATGGCTCGATCGATTGCTCGATCCGGTACTGCTGTCCATCACGCTCAGCGATAATGCTGGCAAGTGGACGCTCGCCTGTCGTACCGTTATAGATCACACGCTGCACCTTTACACTGCCCTGTTTACCTTTGAGCAAACGCAATTCGCGTGCAAATTCATGTCGATTCACACTGACCGGTATTCGCATACCATTGCGCATGACGGATACCGTCTGATCCGGCACGAACAGGCTATTTACTCGTGATACATTACGATCGCCTGCATGGATCGATACATTCATCAGCATCAGCTCACGATTGTCTGCGCGTATATTCATGCGCTCGAAGCTAACCAGACTGGCATCCAGTGTAATCTGATCCTGCTCATCGTGATTATTCACGCTACTGCCGTATCGATACAGGCGTACCACATCGCCGATGCGGACTAACAGCACTGGCGTGTACGGCTCATAGGTGAAGCCAGGCGCCTGTACAACTGGAATACGATGGACTTGACCCTCAGCCTCTACATGCAGAATCAGCACGTCTGCGCGGCGTATCATGCCCTGGCGTTCGATTCGTTGCAGGGTAGCCTGTCGAATAATCTGTGGCTCCGCTTCACGATTGCCTGCGTTCATGCCGGGAACCTGATCGTTCTCCGTAACGAAGATCGCTTTATCACGCTTCGGATCATAGCTAATCATTACCACGTCACCAACGGATGGTGCGTTCAGATAGGAGACGACCTTGTTCACATCAAGTGTACGCAGTCGACCCTCGTGTTGAAATTCAACAGTAAACTGTACAAGCGGCTGTTCATTAATACGTGTACCTGTCTCCTTCATACGCATAATGGTCGCATCGTATACGATACCGCGTTTTAATCGGCGTTTATGTGTACTGGAGGCGATTTTGATAATAACAAAAGGTAAAGCCAGCGTCAGAAACGGAACAAATAGCCAGATAATCCAGTTGATCACGAGCGGTCCGCCCTGACGAACATAATCCCAGAAGCCGCGTAGTGTTGGTGTGTGGCTGTCTGTAGCTCCGCTATGCCCGTTCAGCTGCCATGCTTTGGCGTCTACATTGCTAAGCTGCTTGGATTGCCCGGTCTGAATATTCATCCAGCCGCCAGACTTGCCTGTATACGAATAATAGACCGCAGGGCTATTGGCTTCTTTATAAAATTGCATTTGCCCATTGGTGATATCTTCAAGGCTCAAATTACGTACAAGCGCGGATACATCCGAGGATTGCCCGGTAACCTCATTGTACACATACGCACCGGTTCGTCCTTCATCTGGATTTTTGGCAGTAGAGCCTGTGATCAGCACCTCGTCTTCATTTAACAAAAATTCATTGGCTTGATACAGTGGTTTGGGTAGATTCAATAATTTTTGCGATTGACCATTTGCTGATTGCAGATAGGGTTGCTTTGGATAATCGCCACTAATCACAACGGCAGAGCGTCCGCTACGACCGAGTTGTTTTTGAAAATATTGCTCTGCCTCATCCTCTAAGTCGAAGCTCGCCTTATCACTGTTTGGCTTGTAATAAACGAGTGGAGTACCCTTATCAGTCAAAACGCCACTAATATAAGCGGTCGTCGTATCTGCGAGTGTTGCTTCATACATCGGTACCATTGCACCAGCCGTATCGAATGTAGTTGAAACGGTAGTTAATCCAGTCACACGCTTGTTCTGTAGACTGGCAAGCTGATCAAGTGAGGCATACACATATTGACCCCCACGAATCATCGCAATTGCAGGTGGCGTGCTACCATCCGAATTCGAAGCATCGGCAGAAGCGAGGAGAATCTGTCCACGCCAGCTTATAGCACTGCTGGTTAGAAAACCACTCTCTACGATAGGCTTGTTTATAATGTTAGAGTATGTAGAATCCGGGTTAAACTGATAAGCAAGAATATGATCCTGCAAATCTTTAACTGCTATAATCGTCTTTCCTTGCTGGTAAGCGATGACCGTTTGACGAAACATATCCGAGTCCAATCGGGCTACGCCGTCATATGCTGTACCCTCGCCATTATAGATATGCACGAGCATATCATCATCAGACGAATCATCCATCACGGTCAGCACCTTTGTACCGTCATTTGAATATAGCACCTGTTTGACATCCGAAACCCCATTACCTGTGGCATCCGGGTCATACATTTTACTAAAGTCAGACCAGACGGAAAAGCTAAGAATGATAGCTGGAATAAAAAAGATTAATGTAAATAGGACTAACGATTTCTTCACGTCGTACCTCCTGCTACTGGATTGAGCACAGAAAAATGTATTTATCTATTTATTACATAAACGTCATACCTGTCTATCGTAACATAGTTTAAATGAGTGACTCCAGCGGTCACCGCAAGATGTGCAGACCGGGCATCCAATACTGGTATGGTATGTCAAATCAGCACGTAGACTTATTTCATCATCGTATACACGAAAATCCTGCAAAAGATTAGGCGTTCGCAATCGATTGTGTTAGTATTAGGGCAGAAACACACGAGCCCTGACGGGCGACAGAGAGGAACTGAACACATTGAGTAACGAAATGCACGACCAGAACGAAGAGCAACAACTGCACACCTCCCCGGAGCATGACAGCGTGGATGAAGTCGCTGTACCTGTTACAGGTGGCTATGCATTGCCTGAAAACTATAGCCAGCTGAAAAAGGATGCACATCGCCAGGCAGACTGGAAACGCCGTCTGCAAGCAGCACGTGAATTGGGACAATATTCGCAACCCCCTGTAATTGATCTGCTTCAGCATATGCTTCAGCAGGACCCGGTTACAGCTGTACGCGAGGAAGCATATACACAGCTGCGTGAGCTGGGCGTAGAGGTTGAGATGCCAGAGCGTCCGAGTACGGAGCTGTTCAACCATATGACCAAAACACTGATCCGTATCAAAAAGAGTCTACCTGCGGATCACACGTATGAGGATTTCAAGGGTAAATTTAGTCGCATGCGTGCAGACATCTATGATGCGTATGAAGGCGAAAAGGGCGACGAGTTCGATAACTGGCTGCGCGGTCGCTGGGAATCGCTCGATCTAACGGTAAACCCGAAGCGTGACCGACCAAAATCGGCTCCACGTGCAGGTGGTAAAGCCGCTGCACCAAAGCGTCAAAAGCGGAAATAATCGCAATACGATGAACACCACTAACTATATTCCAGGCGAAAAGGAGACTATTATGGCTATTCACATTCAAGTGCAATCCACTCCCAATCCAAACGCAGTAAAAATCAATGCAGATCGTACGATCTTTGAAGGTACAGGCAGTACATCCGTTAAAGCAGGCGACACCACCGAGCACGCTATCGCTCAAGCGCTCGTGCAAATCGATGGTGTAGACAATATTTTCGGTATGCGCGACTTCGTAACCGTGAGCAAGCTGCCCGATGCAAGCTGGGATGATATTATGCCACAGGTAGAGCGCATTTTTGAAGAAGCATAATCGCCATGTCATTATGGTTGTTCAGGTAGAAGCAATGAATTCGCCTTTGAACGCCGAGTCTGGTGATTGATCTACCATGCAATACGTATACGGTTATCACATAGCATGATTGGCGATAACGTATGAATAGAAGGATAACATCAGAAAATAGCCTGATCGTATATGCGGTCAGGCTATTTGTTTGCGCTCAAAACAGTAGTCCTCCACGAAACTCTGATAACATGTAACGATCAATAATGATAAAAATATCAGTTTTCGCGTATTGCTTGTCTAGCAATTTCGCTGTATATCTAAGTTAGATGTGTTTTCAAGAGGTAACGAAGCGACCGATGAACAGCCAGTGTATACGATCTATTTATGCAATAAACGGGTTACACCTATCGTTTTCGCAACAGATATAGTCACAATGCATGGAGTCGATGAATCGAATCAAAACGTCGTTCAAACTATAAGGAGGAACTATGCAATATGTAGCTGCATTTATCCTATCGTTTGTATTTGTGCTAATCAGTATTCCAATGGTACGCAAGTGGGCGATTCGTATTGATTTTGTAGATAAGCCGCGTCCAGATAATGAGCGTAAGCTTCATAAAGAACCTGTACCGCTGATGGCGGGCATTGCCTTGTTTGGAGGCTTTGCGATCTCATACATATCCTTTATGAATGCAGGCACATGGAAAATGGCAGCTGTATTGATTGGTGCATTACTTGTACTGGGAATTGGGTTGTTAGATGACTGGTACAAGGTCAGTCGTCGCGAATTCCCCGCATTGCCGAAAATGCTTGTACAGCTCGCCGCAGCACTGATCGTGTATATGGCAGGCATTCGTTTCTCCGGCTTTTCCAATCCATTTAATGATCAGTATATTTTGCTACCGGACTGGTTGCAGCTTGTGCTGACACTGCTATGGATTTTTGGAGTGACCACGGTTATTAATTTTACAGATGGAATGGATGGTCTGGCAGGAAGCCTGGCAACGATCTCCGCAGTGACGCTGTTCATCGTAGCCATGGCGCAGGGCCAATCCGATTCGGCTATTATGGCGATCAGTCTGGTCGGTGTAGGCATTGGATATTTGCGTTATAATAAGCCGCCAGCAAGGGTGTATATGGGGGATTCGGGTGCGACCTTCCTCGGCTTCATTCTGGCGATTATTGCGCTGGATGGTGCGTTCAAGCAGGCGACCTTGCTGTCATTGTTTGTACCGATTCTGGCGTTGGGCGTGCCGATTTTTGATAATATTTTCGTAGTCATTCGTCGCATGCTGAGAGGGCAGCCGATCTATGAGGCCGATGCGACGCAGATTCATTATCGTCTGCTGTCGAGTGGGCTGAATCAGCAGCAGGTATTACTTGTGCTGTGCCTGATCAGTCTATGCCTGAGCCTGTCGTCGATTATTCTGATGCTGCTACCTGTGTAGTTGAATAATGCAATCATGTTATAAAGTAAGGCGAACCGAATCTAAAATAGTTTTGCTACAATGATAATCGAGAGTCTGTCTGCTCATATGCCTGATGTGGCATGCGGGCAGACAGACTCTTTTGCATATCAGGGTCAGGGATAGGAAATTCATGGAATACCTGTTACACTAAAACAGAGCGAATAGGATGCCAGTCTAGCGTATCGTATCGAAGGAGGGGCATACACAGAAGCGGTTGTAATGAAGAAATGACGTGACCACTACATACTAAAGGAGCTGTAAATTATGGGTTTTTTTGATAAATTCCGTCGTAAAAAGCAGTCTACCGAACCAACATCATCACAGAACACCGAGCAGGAGAATGGGCATAAGCTTGCAGATGCATCAGCAACGACTAACCAGCCAAGCGCCTATGGATATTCTGCGGCCAATGCACCTGAACCGGCCTTAGCTGTAGAGCAAAGCGATCTGCCAGAGCCTGCAAGTATGCTGCTTGGCTTCGTATTGCTTGATCGTGCGGAGTTTAATGCTGAGCAAGTGATCACGAATATGCGTGAAGATTGGGGTATTCAGATCGAAGGGCTGGAGCCAGATGATAATATGGTGTTCCAGTTAGCCGATATGCAGATTGCGATTGCTTATATGCCAGGCCCAATTCCAGATCGTGAGGTCGAGGAAACGTGCAAATATAATGTACTGTGGCCTGAGGGTGAGCAGGTAGTATCCACGCATCAAGCGAATGTGATTGTAACCGTTATGGGAATCACAGATCCGCTTATCGGTCATGCTCTATTTACGCAACTTACTGCCAGTGTGTTGAAGCTGGATCAGGCGATCGCGTATTACGCACCACCGATGGTTATGTCGGCAGAATCCTATCTCGAAGGAGCACAGATGCTGAAAGATCAGGAGCTTCCTGTACAGCTCTGGGTATTCCTCGGTCTGTATACGAATGAAGATAGAACAGGTAGCTGCGCGTATACCGTCGGCTTGAAAAATTTTGGCAAGGATGAGATGGAGATCATCAATTCTAAGGAAGAGCTGGGCGATGTGTTTGAGCTAATGCTCAACATCACCACCTATGTAGTAGGCAGCAATGTAGTGCTACAAGACGGCGAAACGCTGGGCTATTCGGCAGAGCACAAGCTACCACTCGAGCGCTCTAAAGGCGTAGGGGTAGAAGGAGATAGTATTAAGATCGGGTATTGATGGAAATGAGTATCCGCTGATGAAGTGGGTAAAGTTATGATACAACCGACAACACGGAGCGAAGCATAATAGCTGTATCGATAATAGCCAGTCCGCATTTGTTTAAAGTAGACTTTATATGCATAATTGTAGACCACGTCATTTATAATAAATGATGTGGTCTTATTTACATAAAATGTCTGTATCATTAAGCTCAGATAAACGATGATAGATGATAGAGGAAGCTATACATAATCAAGTAAGGGAGCAAGGTTATAGTGAAATGGATAGGCAAGCTTTTATGTGGAGTATTGATTCTAAGTGTGGTTATAACGGCGGATACGAAATGGACGTATGGCGAAGGAGCGAATACAGCGCCTACAAATGCAACATCGCCACAACAGGCGTTACAGCAATCGATCACGTCAGTGAAGGTAGCAGATGCGAAGGGGAAATGGAATCAGGCGAGCTATAAGGTGCAATTTGTAAAGGATGCAACAGAATATGGCTATGTTCACTCTATATTTCCTGATCGTTCTGGAGACGATATGATCGTCGTGTATCAAACCGATACGAAGGTATTTAGTGATGGTAAACCAAAAGATGGAACCATCAAGATTGCGTCTATTCGATCAAGTGACGGAACAAAAGTGTGGGAGACAACAGTTAGTAACAAAGAACTGGCAAGAACGGCTTATAATGTTCAGTCCAATGGAGAAATCTTTTTGATGGCTCAGGATGATACGACCTTTTATTTGTATACCATTAATGAAAAGAGTGGCAAAATTACACGGACTATCCAACAGGATAATATATTCGGACGTGGGACTAACTGGTGGAGATACTGGCTGATCGATCAAAATCAATTGCTAGTGACGTATACGTATAATAATCAATCCATACTTCATTATTTTGATACTAAAGGAAAATTGATTAAAAACCGCACAATTACGGGTACGGTATGGGATGCGCAATCAAATCGAATGCTGGTGACTGATGGAAATAGTGCACATTATACGTTAAGTGTGCAGGATCTTAAAGGTAGCTATATATTTAAAAAATCTATTGATGATCCAGGTTATATATGGGATGCTTACTTACTGCCTGATCTATCAATAGCTATTGAAAGTCAAATCAAGCAAAACGAGAGTTATGGCTATGGCTTGACCAAGTATAATGCTAAAGGTCAGAAGCAATGGCAGCATACCACAATGGATGAGCCCTGGCCGTATTTTGCCCATGATAATCAGATCATCGACATAATGGGGACACACAAAAAGATAGTATTTCTTAATAATCAAGGTAAAGAAGCAACTGCATTGATAGCTAACGAAGAGGGTTGGGGCGATTTAAGAAATCATGAGATTTACTTTACAGGTCATACGATTCGTATTGCCGATGCTTCTACAATGAAATGGCTTGTTGAGCTGCATTATACAGGAAGTGAGCCTCAAACTTCCTGGCTTGGCAACCATCAATTGGCGATCTACAATAGCAAAAATAAGACCATTTCTGTCATCCGTATTACGAGTAAATAACGACACACCTTATCCAATACCGTAGTCTCTATCCTCAATAGAGCTATGAAGCAATCTATATATAGCTGACAGCATTCAAAGAGCCGTGTGATCCTATGTGGAATCAACACGGCTTTTTGTCATAAAAATAAAACCCTAGCAGCATGTGTAATTAATCATATGACGCATAATCGTCATGGTACCTTCCAATACATACACAAGAAACAACACGGCTCTACAATAAAAAAACCACTTATTTCCTTGCAACTCTGCTTTCCGCCATCTGTCCCTTCGCTTGATTGCTATCAGCCTCAGCACGCCGTGAACGAATCATCCGCCATCCCGTCAACAGTGCCGCCACCAGACAAATGCTTGCCGAAACAACAAAAACAACGTGCATTCCCGTCAGGAAAATGTCTGGTCGATCCGGAATCAATCCAGTCACACGGTAGCCAGCCTGACTGCTCATTACGCCGAATAGCGTACTCGTTGCTACGGTAATCCCAACGACCATCCCAACATTACGAATAAGCGAGTTCACACTGCCTGCGATGCCGAGCTGTGTTTTCGCAATACGCGACATAATGAGCGAAGTGTTCGGCGATTGAAACATCCCCGTACCGATCCCGAGCATCGCTACCCATATACCGACGATCGGAATCGGGCTGCCTTGATGCAAGCGCGCCAGTCCGAATTGAGCAACCACCATCACGATTAAACCTGCAAATGTCAAAATCTCTGAGCCGATACGATCCGATAGCGCGCCGCTCAATGGGGCGATAATCACCATCATAATCGGAAACAGCATCAGCAAAAATCCAGCCTGAAACGGTGATAGCTGTAAAATGCTTTGTGTATAAAAGGGAGCAATAATATTAAAACAAAAATTTGATACAAATACGAGAAACCCGCACAGAATACCGAGCGAAAAGAGCGGATTACGGAACAGACCCAGCTGTAATAAAGGCTCTTGCTTTCGCGCCTCTACCCATAAAAATACACCGAGCAATAGCGCTGCCACGACAAGCGAGCCGATAATACGCCCATCGCCATAGCCAAGCTGCTGTCCCAGCAATAACCCTGCGAACAGAAATAAAATAAAGCCTGTAAACAGCCCTGTTCCAGCCTTATCGATCCGTGCGCCTGTTTTCACCATATCAACCGGAAGCAGCTTCCAGCCAAACGCAATCGCAATCAAGCCGATCGGTACATTGACCCAGAAGATCGATTGCCAGCCGAGTGTAGACAGCATCACACCGCCCAGACTTGGCCCCGCAATACTACCGAGGGAGACAAAGGTACCGACTAATCCGAGTGCCTTCCCGCGCTCGTTCGGTGGGAAAATATCGGTCACGATTCCCTGACTATTTGCCATCGTCATCGAGGCACCAATCGCCTGAATAACACGCGAGACGAGTAGGAAGGTAAGGCTCGTGCTAAAGCCACATAATAACGATCCGAGCAAAAAAATCATCATGCCTAGCCTGAAAATACGAATTTTACCGATGCTATCTCCGAGCTTTCCGAAAAATAAAATCGCTGCGCAAATCGCCATCAGATAGCTCGTCGTCACCCATTCGGTCTGTGCTACAGGTAGCTTGAGCGACTCCGAGATTGTCGGTAGCGCAATATTCACGATGCTGCCGTCCAGTGTGGACATAAAGGTAAACAAATTCATGACAATGAGAATGATCCAGCGTCTACGCTGAATGTCTGGATCGTCCTGATACGTACGTCGTTTTGCCGCTTCCTCCATCGGTAAACCACCTCATTTATAAATAGTTGCGTGTGCAACCATATCGATAAGTTGAGTATAAAACGAATTGGTTGCGCCTGCAACTAATTTGATGTATATTTTTTTGATACAATACTAAATAAGCCTATCCTTCATATATCCAGCGTTCTCGCGATCAATCATCTGACTTTGAATGTATAATGATAGCGGCGAACAGACTCTGAACGATAGCTGCATATTACCCCGGTGAGATCATCCGGTAGAGAAGGTGTACACGCATGAAAAGGGATTCGATCGGCAAGCTGATCTCCTATATTAATCGACTCAATCAGAAGCAACTCGCACGCAGCTTTAAGCCGCATGGCATCGGTAGCGGCGGGCATCATAGCTATTTAAAAGCGATTTTGCAGCGTCCCGGTGTGAATCAGGATCAGCTAACGAATGATCTCAAATTCGATAAGGCAACGACCGCGCGTTCTGTACGACAACTGGAGCAGGAAGGGTATATTGAGCGTCGTGTTGATCCGAACGATCGGCGTGCCTATTTGCTCTATCCGACCGAGCGTGCCAGGGCATTTGAGCCGATATTGTATCAGACACTACAGGATGCCAATGAGCGATTAACGAGCAGTCTGAGTGCTGAGGAAAAAGAGCAATTATGGCAATTGCTCAACAAAATGTATCATAGCAATAACGAGTAATCGATATCCCTTTATAAAAAGCGATTGACATCGTGCAGGGGCATCATATAATATGGCTGTATAAATAAACAACGACTAATTACAAGCGAAGCACGCTTAATGTCCTTAGGGCATTTTGCGTGCTTTTTTTGTTGTTCATGTCTATCGAAAGGAGCAAAAAGGGGTGGAGATGATGCTAAATGAAGCGGAACGACTGATCTTTGCTCGCAAGCGTAGAAAGCTGTCACAGGGTGAGCTTGCCAGACAGATTGGCTCGTATCAGACGCGTATTAGCCGACTGGAGAATGCTCATAGTAAGCCAACTGAACAGGAAAAACTACTCATTCAGCAGGTGCTCAATACACCGATCTGGGCACTGGCTGCTGGTGAATGAGCAGCTGTTGATCCGTCAGTCGTAAAGTAGAACCGTAAGCCATTCGCTTGAACGTCGCAGAATGTAACCGAAACGAATGGAACGTAATGGCGCCTGGCGAGTGTAATTAGAACTTTAATCGTATAACCGTAGTCGAATGATGTTAGCAAGAACTATCAAATCATCTAGCTATATCGCAAGTGAATTGAGCTTTAGTTAAGGAGTGTTAGCAACGTGTCCATTATTCGTTTTCGGATGAAAAATAAGATTTACGCTGGTTTGATCGGCGGCTTGATCGTAGCGATCTTATCATCGCTCGGATACATATTTCTGATCAATTATCAATCCAAGCAGCTCAAAATGATCAAGGCACAATATGAGGTAGAGCTTACGAGCGCGCAGCAGGCATTGCAGGAGCAGCAAGCGATTTCCAGCAAAATTGTAGTGACGATCGGTGACCTGAAGGCAGGCGATACCATTAGTAGCAAGCAACTAACGACTGCATTTGTATCTCGTCAGGGCGCACCGACCAATGCCATCGCTGATCCCAAGCAGCTGATCGGCAAAGTTATCAAAATTGATGCAGGCAAGGGCACCGCACTTACGCCAGCGATGGTATACGCGGAAGGCGCTACACCAAAGGATTTGCGGAGCCGCGAGTATAGCGTTATGGAGCTACCAGGTAAGCTGAAAAAGGGTGACTTTGTCGATGTGCGTATCGGTTTCCCAAATGGTAGTGATTATATCGTGCTATCGAAGAAAAAGGTCGAAGACCTATCCGGTACAACCGTATGGTACAACATCAATGAATCCGAACTGCTGGCGATGAGCAGTGCGATCGTGGATGCGTATTTGCAGGGTGCACGATTGTATGCCATTTCCTATGCTGATCCGTACATGCAGGAGAAAGCTATTCCGAACTATCCTGCCAATATCGATGTGATCAACCTGATCCAATCCGATCCGAATGTACTGGAAAAGGCGACACTACAGTTGAGCAAGGAAGCACGGTCTACACTGGATATGAACCTGGGTCGGATGAGTGAAGCAGACAAGGCAAAGGTCAGTGGAGCAGCGGTATCCCAGACCTCTAGCGAATCCGCAGCAGATGCTGTAAGTCGTGAAAGTAATGGAAATAGTGGTACGTACACGCAGGATTCGGTCGTGTCTGAAACGCCAGCACTGCAATCCTCACCGTCAGCTTCGTCGACCAATCCCGTCACAGACCCAGCGGCGCAGGGCACGGATGAATCCAAGCCACCAGCCGATATTGTAACGCCAATCGAGCAAAAGGCAGTGCCGGCTTCAAGCGGCCCAGCTACAAGCTCCAGCAGCAGTCATACGGATCAGAAGGCACAGGATGTATTTGAACAGCCGTTAGTCAAATAAAACAGGTAACATCCACGATCCAGCCGATCGTTGATACGACACAGAAGGAAAATCATGATATAGCGTACAAGCGTGAAGTCGCCTGTACATTATCCAATGTTGAAGGAGGATTACTATGAAATACTCATTGTTTCTTGGCTCTGCTGATATTAGTGATTTGCTCATCTATTTGAGCAAATTTCTGCAAACGGCAGGTCGCCGGGTACTGCTGGTCGATGCCAGCACAGAAGGCTTTATTCGTTACAATACACCGATCGTTGCTAATGGCGAGGGTGTATCCGAATATGATGAATTTGATATCGGCTATGCGTTTACTACCTTTGCTGAGATGAAGCATCAGCTGGATCGGGAGCAGCAATATGATCATGTGCTTGTGTTATGCTCACAGCCTGATTTTATTCGTATGGATGATCTGGAAAGCTTCAAACAACGATTTGTCGTGATGTCGCCAGAGCGTCGTTCGCTTGAAAGGGCGATGGAGTTAATGAGCTTTATTTTAGCTAAGCGTGATGCGACGCAGCCGCGAGTACCATTTTGCCGCTTGTTTGTTCAGCAGGTGGATAGCGGATTGGCAGAGGATTATATGGAGCAGCTGCTGGGCTGTCTACCGATCGTATTTGAAGAAAGCTCATTTACGATTCCGTTTGATGAAGCGGATTATATGCAGAAGATTGTGAATCAAAATAGCAATACGGTCAGCATTAAGCGCATCTCTCGTCCACTGCGCACCGCTATTCAGCAGATGGCAGGCAATGTGAGCGAGCTGGACAATCAGGAGCTCAAAAGCTATACCAAAAAATTATCGCGGAGGAGTCAACCGGTATGGGGAATGTAATTGCGTTCTGGGGAGCGCGTCCAGGGCAGACAGGGAATTCCTCGAATCTGGTTGCATCGGCGGCGATGCTGGCGCTCGACTATGTAAGCATCGTGCTTGCTGGACATACGCAGTATGGCGGTTCGCTTGTGGAGGATGCTTTTCGCAGGCAGCAGCGTACACTGGATGCGATGTCGATTGCTTATTCGTCGAGTGGTATCGATTCGCTTGAACGGCTGGCACGCTCCGGTCAATTGACAGGCAGTACGATGAAGGATTACACCCTTCCTGTATTTAGCGGCTCACTCGATCTGCTGCCTGGCACGAATAAGCCGGATGCCGATCTGTTTATACGTATGCATGAGGTGGCTGCTCCGATCTGTCAGGCGGCACGTAGCGCTTATGATCTGACACTGCTGGATGCAGGTAGTGGCACCGGTCATGCGCTGAATGAGGCAGTAATCGCCCATGCTGATCTGGTGGTCGTCTCCCTCAGTCAAAATATGAGCTTGCTGCGAGAGTTCTTCGAGCAGATGCCAGAGCATCTGGAGGGAAAGCCGTATGTTTTGGTCATCGGGCAGTATGATCCTGCTTCCCAGCTAACGATTAACAATATTCGGCGATTGTTCAAGCCAAAGGCACCTCTGTTTGCTTTGCCGCATTGCACCACATATATGGATGCTTGCAATGAACAGAAGGTGGTTGAGTTTTTCCTGAAACGTAAGCATGTGCAGCGGGATCAGCCGGATTATACGTTTATGCAATATATTCGCAAACTGAATAAGGGCTTGTTCGAAGCGCTTGAGGTGGATTCGAATATGTATGCGAAGGAGGCTTGATGACAGGTGAGTAGTATCGATCTGAGCTTATTGATCAACCGAGCCTGCATCGGGCTTATCGTGCTGATCCTATTTGTACTCGTTTATTTTAAGCTGAGCTATAAGGGAGAAGATCGCGAGCGAAAGGACAAATCTAACAATAAATATACGTTGCCTGAGATTATCGGCTATGTCAAAGCGGCACTAAATGAAATGACCTCTGCTTCGCTGGATGATCTTGGTCTGTCTGAGGAAGAATATAATCGCAGACTGAATCAGCGAGCCACATTAATCAAGTCGCTCAAGGACTGTACGCATGGTGATCTGAATGCGAAGACCTTTGTGAAAAGCACGATCTTTGATCTGTTGCTCAAGACGTATGATTTTACCGAGGACAATATGAACGGGGTGATTCCTTTTCATCATCCGCTTGCGCTGACCAGTCAGGAAAAGTTCGATATTATGCTATATCAGTATAAAGCGATGTACGGACTACAGGGATTATCGCGTCTGCTAGAAGAGCATCGATTAGCTGAGCTCAAGCATCGACCGGATGGAGGCGGCTCAGGCTCGTACGTGATCACAGCAGCCGAAATTGACGAAGCATATGATGGGTTCCGCAGTGTGCTGCATTTTGAGGATAAGCTACACATTATCGTACAGCGCGTCTATCAAACATTCAAAGGATTCAGTGTAATTGATGAAATTCGCGATATGAAGATTGATGGTGTGAGTGGCGGTGTGTCTGGTGTGCCGGTCAGTCAGGTAGAGTATGATGATGACTTTTACGATTTTACATCGGCGATCAATGAGCAATCGATTCCATTTAGCCATGACAGTGTGTGGATTTTTTATCGTGGTAAATCGGTACATTTGGAGTTTCTTACCTTTGGAACAGAAGCTGAATTGAAGCGAGTATGTCAGAACATCTATCGGTACAATAATCCAGGACAGCTATCCGAGGCGAATGGCTTTAAGGTCAATGAAATGAAGGATGGGAGCCGAATTGTCGTTGTACGTCCAAGCTTTGCTGAATCCTGGGCATTTTTCGTACGGAAATTCGATCCTGCGTCTGCGACACTGGATCAGCTCATAACGGATCGCATTCCGAATCATGATCTGGTCAAATCACTGCTGATCTATCTGATGAAGGGTGGGCGCATCGTAGCGGTTACCGGAGCACAGGGTTCGGGTAAAACGACGCTCTTGATGGCGCTCGTTGCCTACATTAACGAAACGTTCACATTGCGTATTCAGGAGATGTCATTCGAGCTACATCTGCGCAAAATCTACAACAAGCGTAATATTCTGACGTTCCGCGAAACTGAGACGGTAACCGGACAATCCGGGCTGGATGTGCAAAAGAAAACGGACGGAACGGTTAACATTCTGGGTGAGGTCGCAACCGATGAGGTAGCTGCCTGGATGATTCAGATGGCACAGGTTGCCAGCTTGTTTACGATTTTCACGCATCATGCGAAGACGTTTAAAGATCTGGTGTATTCGCTTCGTAACTCGTTACTCAAACAGGGTATTTTCAGCAATGAGAAGACGGCAGAGGAACAGGTTGTGCGGGTACTCAACTTTGATGTGCATTTGCGTAGAGATCCAGATGGAACGCGTTATATCGAGCGTATTACCGAATGCGTCGTGCTGGATGAAGAGGAATATCCGACCAGCTTCCGCGAGGCAAGACGCTCGGATGAACGGTTTACAGCGATGATGGAGAGTATGACAACCTACTTCCAGCGCTCCACCGGACGCAAGGTTGGTGAAGGGCGCAATATTATCGAGTATCAGGATGGTCAGTATGTTGCTGTGCATCCGATCTCCGAGCTGAACCGACAGCAAATGCTGGAGATGATGGAGCCTGCCGATCAGCTTCGATTCAAGCAATTTATCGCTGAGAACTGGGGTGGCATAGCCGTTGGCGCTTCTTAATGTATTAACGTATGTGTTGATCGGTTCTGCATTTGGCTTTGTCGTGCTGCTGGCTGCCTTCCAATATGTACAGCGCAAAAATCGGCAGAACGGTCATGCCGAAATGTATAAAACGTATCTCGATTATGTAGGATCAGGACGCTCCAAGCGGATTCGCCAATACAATCATTTTTTACAGCAATCCTACCAGGCCTATATGCGAGTACCGCTGCTGCGTGCCTACATTGTTCGAGTCCGTAAGCGTCTGCAATCGATTCATTCGTATGATGAATTTTCTATGCGCCGGGAAACGATGAAGATCGTGTTCGTCACACTGGCGATTGTATCCCTATTTATTCTGACGTTGCTGTTTATGAATAAGGATCTGACCTTTATGTTCATGATTGCACTGACAGCGCTCGTGATGAATGGCATGCTGATCGACGCCTTTGTGAATCGGGTGGAAAATCGGCTACTCGTGCAGCTCAAGTCGGTCATGGACGATGTGCGTCATAGCTATCAGCAGCATGGCATGATCGAGGAGGCACTGCATGATGCATCTGAAGCCTCCACCCATGAAGCCTCTCTCCATGCGAAAAAGGTATATGAGATTCTCGTAGCCGCAGAGCCGGAAAAGCAGCTACAAAGCTACTATCAGGCGGCACCAAACCGATTTTTAAAAGCATTTGCCGGAATTTCTTATTTGGTCAAGGAGTTTGGCGATAAGACGGTGGAGGATGGCTCGCTGTATTTAAGCAATATGAGCAAGCTGACAGGTGAGATTAATCTGGAGCTGCTCAAGCGTACCAAGCTGAGCTATTTGCTAAAAGGCTTAACCGCCATTGCGATTGCTCCTATTTTGTTCACGAAGCCGATTGAGCTATGGGCGAAAAATAATTTCCCGATTATGGAGCAGTTTTACGACAGCAAATTTGGCTTCTTTTTCAAAATCGTGATTTTTGCGGTCATTTTACTGTCGTATATTCTGCTCAAAAAGCTACAGGATCAGCAGGAGGGCATCTATCAGGCCAAGGTACGCAAAATATTATGGGAGCAAAAGCTGCTTCAGCTTCGTCCAATCGAGTGGCTGGTGCTGCGTATCATGCCAGCCAAGCGAACGACAGCTCATTTTCGGATTCGTACACTACTCAAGGATGCGAATGCAGGGACGCCGCTGGAATGGCATTATCTCCATCGGATGGTGCTGGCAACGAGTCTGTTTGCGATTATGCTATCCTCGTTTCATACGATGCATTCGATTACGATTCGCAATATTCTGACGGCACCCACACAAAATGAAACGATGTTTGGGCAGCTTTCTGCCGATGAGCTGGCTAAGGCGAAAGAGCTGACCGACTTTGATACCCAGATTATTCATCGGCTGGAGGGCATCGATCCGGAGCAACTACCGGAACGAATTATGCAGGAGGTGTATACGGACAATCCGCAGGCTGGCAACAGCTCGCAATTTCTGACGGCAGTGGATCGTATCGAAGGTAAAATGCGTGTGCTGCAATCGGAATATTTTAAATGGTATGAGCTGGTGCTGGCACTGGGAATGGGTTACATCGGCTATCTGATTCCATTCTGGATTTTACTATTTCAGAAAAAGATTCGTTACATCGATATGCAAAACGAAGTGGAGCAGTTTCATACAATTATTGCGATGCTGTGCCAGATTGATCGAATGTCCGTCGATATCATACTGGAGTGGATGGAGCGATTTTCGACGATTTTCAGAGAGCCGCTGCATCGGGCGGTGCTCGATTTTGAGAGTGGAGCTGAGCAAGCACTGGAAACGCTCAAGCAGAATGCACCGTTTGTGCCATTAGCGCGCACGATCGACAAGCTTATTTTATCGGTAGAGCGCATTCCGATTCGAGAAGCCTTCGATGATCTGGAGCATGAGCGCAATTACAATTTTGAGAAGCGTAAGCAGGATTATGAGCGCATGATCGAAACGAAATCAGAATGGGGTCGCATTATCGGCTTTGCTCCGATGGCGGCACTCACATTTATTTACCTCGTTTTACCGTTTATTTATATGAGCTTTGAGCAGATGGGTGCCTATTATCAGCAGTTAAATCAATTGTAGAAATGACCAATTATAGCGCGGTATAGCATAAACAACTACCCAGCAATTCCAATTCAACATATTAAAGGAGCCAAACCATGAATAATGCATCAGTAGCCTTAAAAGTAGCAGCAGGACTTTTCCTTACCATCGCTTTAATCACAATCGTCGTTGTGCTGTTTATCAGTGCGCAGGAAGCAACCAAGACCGCACAGAATAACTTTTCTGGTATTCAAAAAGAGCTGGATCAAACGCAATATGCGGTGTACGACAATACGAATATTTCAGGTAGCCAGGTGGTGTCCTCGCTACGCAAGTTTAAAGATCAGGGTGGATTCGGCATCATGGTGAAAACAGGCAAAAACCCGAATGGGAACTGGTATTTTAATGAAGTGAATACGACTTCTTCTGTCGATAGTGTGGATTACGGTTCGGTAAATAAAACCAAGCCATCCGGTAGTCTGTCAGATGCAATGGATCAAGCATCAGGCAACTATATCAATCCAACCGGAACATTCAAAAGCGAAATTATTCGCGACCGCAGTAATGTCGTTCGTGCACTGGTATTCAGTCAGAACTGATCGTAGGAGGAGCAAGTGATCTAAGCAAACAGCCGCACTAGATGAGAGGATACGATTGAAGCGGGCTAACACAATCTCGATGTATACCATGCGGGCAGTAGCATAGGCTACCGCCCGTATAATCTAGTTAAAGGAAATGATGGCGCTATGGGAATTGGAGAGCATGCGAAGACCGCATTGTGGCTTGGAGCAGGCATATTATTATTTATCATTTGTCTGTCCGCAGGCTCAAGCCTATTTCAGACAACAACCGATATTAATGCCAAAGTGTACACATTAATCAACACAACCGATAAAAACCAGCAAGCTACATTAAAAATGGAAAGTGACTACACCTGCACCGGAGCTGAGGTTATTCAGACGCTCTATCAAATTCAAGAGCTAAACGCGCCTGTTCTAGTGAATGGACAGCGATTCGATAGCAGTATGGACCCGGATGAAATGGATGTATCTCATATAGATGTGAATCGTACGTATCACCCGACCTATGTACGGGACACGCAGGGGCGATTAACGATGCTTACGTATGACGCAAGCTGAGGGAGGAACCGAGCATGAGTAATGCAATTATGAAAATTTTTGCCGCTTTGCTAGCACTGCTGCTGATGGGCATATGGCCGATTTATACGGCATACAGCTCTCAGGATAACAGCTCGCAGATCGTAGCGCTGAATGCAGTGACTCGATTCGTAGATAGTGTTCGCGATAAAGGTTATATTACGCCGACGATGATGCAGCAGTTTAAAGACCAGTTATTTTTAACAGGCAATACCTACGATATTCAGATGGAGCATCAGCATAAGCGCTATGATCCGGTCTATGACGATGACGCTAATTTTAAAAATACATATCAGGTGCATTATGAAGGGTATTATAATAGCCAGATTGAAGCGAAGCTGTTCCCGGCTGGTAACGATAATCCAGATGATCCCGTACGCGTGTACAAGCTGAGTCAGGGAGATTTTTTCAGTGTGACTGTGAAAAATACGAATCGCACGATGGCTACCCTGATGGGGGATATGCTATTTGGTGGAGGGAATGCACCGAATGAGAAGATCGTAATTCCGTATGGAGGGATGATCTTAAATGAAGATTACTAATCTAGCAGTGATCTTCGTGCTGATTCTATTATTTATATTTGTGAAGAATAATCTGGATCAGGAGGACAATCGCAATAATCTACAGCTACAGCTTCGATATAACAGGGCAATCGATACGGCAACGCAGGATGCAGCTCATGCGCTTATTACTAATGCGAGCCAGCCCACGGAGAGTCAGTATCAGTCTACCAAGCAGGTACGGATCAATAAGGAAGCGGCGGCAGATACATTTTTCCATACGATGTATTTGAATTTTAATGTGGCAGCTGATCCGAATGGTCAGCAGGTGTTAAACGGTTATATTCCCGCCCTGATTGTAGTTGGGTATGACGGCTACTATGTATATCAATTTGAAAAGTATCAAAATGGGGAAGGACAGACGGAGTTTCGCCATGTATGGAGTCCCAAAAAGCCATATGCGTACAAGGACGAGCAAAATAATACCTATGCGTTCACACTGGACGACTATGTTACAATGCACCGGGCAGCAGATGGGAAGTGGCTACATGGTTTTCGCAGTGAGCTACAGGAGCAGGCCGATGTGAAGCTGCTTGAGGATGCCGATGCCTTTGATGCGATGCGTCGTACAACGATTGTGAATACGCTTCAAAATGATCTGGAGCATACGATTAATCGCTACAATACCGATGCGAAGCGCTACGGGGTCTCCTATACCTTTACCGTCCCATATATTTCGCAGGAGGATTGGAATAATACGATTAACGATGCAGGGGTACTTGCCTTTGTACAGGGCATTCCGCTAGGTAGTCAATATTACAATAATTATGCGCTCGGAGGGGCAAGGATCGTGAAGACCGATACGTTTAATGGTGTTGTTGCGGAAGGGCGTAAATATTATTTTCCATCGCGCTCCTGTCAATCGCCGTATGCGACCGAGGAAGTGTTCACGTCAGCCAAAGAAGCCGCAGCGAATGGATATTTTCCTCTTAATTGTACTATTGGTAATTAACTTGATTCTTCCGATATAAAGTAAGATGCCTAGAAATTAGCGCATTATTTATTATTTGCCTATGATAAATACATAAGACAAATAACGCATCGGAATGAAAACTACTATTAACAGGGGGATTTACAATGAAATTGAATGTACTGAAAAAAACAATGCTGTCTGTGGTGGCAAGTTCGTTTATGTTTAGCGTTTTGCCAATCTATCACCAAGCTCATGCTGCCTACAATATTACAGTTCCAACGCAGCAGGTGGAGGTATTGCTGAATGCTCGTAAAATGGCTTTCCCAGATGCGAAGCCATTTCAGGACGAGAATAGCGCTGTAATGGTGCCGATCCGCTTTATCTCGGAGAAGCTAGGAGCGAAGGTCGGGTATCAACAAACTAAAGGCAAACAGACGGTTACACTGAAGACGGATAAGCATAGCGTGACGTTGACTGTCGGTTCTTCAACGGCTGTCGTCGATGGAGAGAGCAAGACGTATGATAGTAAGATCATTGTGAAGCAGCAGCGGACGTATGTGCCTTTGCGGTTGGTGAGTGAAGGGCTGGGGCAGTCGGTGGATTGGGACCAGGTGGGTAAATGGGTGTGGATTGGAAGTAAGGATGTGCCGACGCTGGAGGAACTCAATTTGAAGAAGAATCCGATGTCGATGGTGACGAAGTATTTTGATCAGCGGAATGATGGTTATTTTTTGAATAACATAGATCGTGAGCCATATAAAAATGTTATCGTTTTGAAACAATCGGATTTACCAGTCAAATTACTTGATGGCACTTTGTTCGATGTACAACGTGTAGCAGTTGATGGAATTCAAGCTATCCGAAATCGTTCAAATGAATTAAACTTTCATATGGGCTATTTAACAAAAAAAGAAGATTATCGTAATCGATCTGCGATTAAGCAGTTACAGACTAAGAATGCAGATGGGACAAGATTTAATTACTTTAAAATTGATTCATCGTATGATTTAGATCGTCTTGGAATCATTGATAAAGTACCATTAGCCCCTAAAGATTTTGATTATCTCTTAATTAAATACGCAGATATGGATTCTATGGTTCTTTTAGAGAATCCTTGGAAACAGTAACGTGCAACATTTTTTACGCTGGATACAGCGTTATCAAAGTTATGTTTCAGTTGCAATGGCTTTATTCATTCTATGTAATCTCTTTACTCCTTCGGCAGCCTCTACATTGTACGCTGTTGAAGAAAACCAATCGGTTACACCTTTAAAATATTATAAAGATAAAGATCCTGATACTACAGAAGCTAACTATAGGTATTTCGTTGGTATGATGTATTTTGATATGTGGAAAGGTACGTCTTGGGATAATGGACTGGCACCTCAACGTGGTGATGTAGGCGAAGCTGAACAAAATTATATGTTCAATTTTCCGAATCGCACTGTAAAGAGCATACAAACAGCTATATTTAATCCTGATGACCCTAATAACAAAGATCAAATTCAACTTTTGCCAGGAGGGAAATATCAAAAAGATTTATTGAAGGAATATTTCACATCGTCCCGTTCAGATACTTGGCAGGATTACTCTGAATATATTAGTAATAATATGCCTAGTGGTGCCATCAGCTTTCGACCCAGTATCTCAGGAATTGGTACAGATACAGCTAAAGTTCCTATAAAGCTAAAAATAGGTCTAGATACCGATTCAGGAATAGAAGAAGATATAACTTATCTCTGCGGTGATCGCTGTAACAACGGTGTAAAAGGTTATCGCATCTACGCCGCAGTCCTCTTCAAAATCGAACTAGCCGCTGATCTCAGCGTCTACTACAAAACCGTCGATGGCAAATCACTCAATGACATTTTCCCACCACGCATCGAAGAAATGAAGCCAGGTAAGCCATATACATTTGAGCCACCAACACATGAAGGCTATACATATGCCGGCTATAAAAAAACAACAGATGGTAGTGATCCATCAAAGTTTAAAGATATTTCAGAAGGGGATCCACCCAAACTAGAACCCTATAAAGGGAATTTCGAACAATATCGGATCTATCAATATTACGAGGTTGGACAACCATGTCAGCCCGGCCAAACAAATGCAGAGAATGAGAACTGTGATGACCCGGACTTGCCCTCAGATGGCTCGGGTGGAATGGGGGCTTGTAAGTATACCATCCTACCGCCAACGCAATCACAGGAAGTAACTAAAGGACTGATGAATCCAGAAGCTACGGGTCATATTTTAGGTGATGATCGCGCGAATGGGCGTCATTTTGATGCAACGAAAGGCATTCCAACAAGTGAGAACCTATACGCTAATGCATGGGGCTATGATTACTTATTCCAGCACAAATTCGGTGAAATGCAAGGAAAGATTAAGTACGATTGTGAAGTGAAAGTACGTTATAGTCTGAAATGGAAAGAGAAAAATAGTAAAGACCAGTGGAAGACAAAAACCGCAAGCGAATCTAAAACATATACATTTGACTTTACCCGAGATTATTCGTACTGGCAGATCAATCAACTGCAAGTGCTGGGCATTGATTCTGCGAAGCTAAATAACTATGCTTTGCCAGGTGGCTCTGTCACACTGCAAGTAGCTAATTATACTCCACCTGCTTTGACCACAGAAGCTAGTACCGAAACGAAAGATCATGTTCGCCCAGCAAAAACGGGCGATGTTAGCTATAGCCCGGGTACAATCGATGGTGGACGAAACGGTCGCCCCTCCGTACCTAATGATCGTAGTAAGCTCAAAAGTATGGCTGAAGGCAAAACAGACCAGCCTCAAGTTCGTAATGATGCGATTCAGTTTAGCTATAAGAACAAAGATACTGAAGTCATGAATGGGGATTGGGTGAAAGCAACCACAGTTGCACCTAAGGAGATTCCTGCACCAACGAAGATTCGCTCTTACAAAGATGGGGGCGAACAAGTATTGTACAAAGGTTCCCAACCCATTAATAAGCGTCTCGTGAATAAAGCGAATACGCCATCGAGCGGAACAATTTTCTATACCATGCTAGAGAGCAATGTCAACGGCGAAGGCGACCAGAACTACACCATCAATGGCATCAATAGCGTGACCGTACATACCCCTGTCGTCGACTATGCCTCCGTTTCAGATGACAAGACGCATAACCAGAAAACTGTCCCAAGCGCGGATCGCATGGCGCTCATTCTGAATCGTCCGTTCACCGTACGTATTCCTACCACTGGACAGCATCTGGATATCAATGCGTATCCGGGCTACGGCAAACGAGACTATGCCAAGTATTTCAAAACGAAACAGGTCTGGTTCCCATTCGATGTATACAGTGCGGATCACAAAACATTCTATCCCAAGCAAACGTGGATCGATATTCCTATCCAGCAGCTCGATACGGTATTCCAGCTGCCCGTCTGGATCGATGAGGGCAACTACACAATCGCGTTTCGCACTATCGCTGAAAATGCACCGACCAGCTTCACTGCGCAGCAGGATGCTAATACCGATCTGAATCACCATGTCGCCAAAGATACGGTCGATGTCGAGGTGATCGGACGATTGTACGATTTTCATGTGACCGATATTGCGGACTTTGCGTGGGAAACGGTATTCCGCCAGGCGGTCGGCAGTCCAGCACCAACCGGACGCTCCTACTGGGTCGGTCCGAACAGTATCGATGGGGAGCCACGTGGCAATACGCGTCCGTATGTCCTGCCGATCCTGCGCGGCAGTCATCCACAGCCCGGCTCGAAAAACGTCACCGTCAAAACGGGCTACCATTTCAAATTCGATCTGAAAACGATGGGCAATATGTTTGGGGATCGGGATGCAATTCAGCTCACGCCGAGCTTTTACTACCAGGATCGCTTAGCAGCAACGGCACCGGAGCGTATCCCGGTCGATTTGTACTACCATTCGGACAAGCAATCGTTTATCCGCATTGGCTCTGCCGCTGATGTCGAGCGCAGACAGGTGACGTTGAATCAACGGCTGCGCAATGTACCGATGGCTGACCTCAAGCAAACGGCAACATCGATCTATGAGTTAACGAGCGGCTGGATGATCTCGAAGGAACAGTATCTGGCTCAATTCCTGAAACGAGCGGGTCAACCCACCTACACCGGGGGTTATGATATTCAGATTCTGCCATCTCCGCTACGCACATTTATCCAGTCGCCAGCGCGTCCAGCGAACGCTTCGGCAACACCTGCACGCGTGAATGCGAGTGTGCAGCAGTGGTACGGGGAATATAGCCTGCCTGCACGTGTATATGCTGTCCCGAAGGGAACCGATTTAGCCGCCTATGGACGTAGTCATGTGCTGGATGAGAAATCACCGATCTTTTTGAAGCAGGGCTTTATTGTGGTCAATTTGGATATCGAGTCGATTGTAAATGGTGATACGACACGTCCGCACCTACAATACATCCATGCGCCACTGAGCAACCAATGGTGGCAGCTGGAAGGGTACGACGGCACCGATGGAAAACGGGATCATCTGATGACCGATCCATATGGCGTGTCGTATGAAGTAGCAGACGGCGATGTATTATTTTATGATACGGATCGTAGCACGTATGACGATTACGCAAGCCGCGGTACTCATTAATGCGGTACTTATTAATAGGATACAAAAATAGAATGCAAAGCCATAGTAAGCATGGATGAGCCTAAGCAGATTAACAGCATTAAGAATATTAAAAGCACTAAAGGACTAAAAGTACTAAAAGCATTAAAAGCATTAAAAGCATTAAAAGCATTAAAAGCATTAAAAGCACTAAAAGCACTAAAAGCACTAAAAGCACTAAAAGCACTAAAAGCACCTATCACCTTATACGCCAAAACAGGCACTTTCTTAGAGCTAATCCCAAGAAAGTGCCTGTTTTATATCAAAAAACAATACAACTACTTATTCGTCACTTATCCTACATCGTGCTTCCTATCACGTCTATATTCCTCAACTATAAATCAATTCACTGTACATATTTCAATCCTATATACCTTATCTGCACCTGTGCCGCACCTGGACATACCATTTCATACTGCGCTAATTATATTTCACTTACTTCCCCAGCCAGTACGCCAGCATATACAAGAAATAAATATGAGCAGGATAAAATACATAGAAAAAATATTTCATATTACGCCCCTTGGTACCATTATATAATGCAATTGGAATTGCAGCGAAAACCATCATCCATTGAAATTCGGCAAGCAGCTCAAAATGGCTCATCCATGCGATCAATACGGATACAGCAACGAGTGCAAGCACTTGCCACGAGCGTTTATAACGTAGCAAATGGAATAGAACGCCTAAAATAATAAATACATACCCACCTTCAACAAGTATTGGTACGGGGATCAACAGATTGCCATACATGAACAGATTGAAAAGTACGGGATTGCCAATAGCTGATGAAGTGAGGAACTGCATAGCAGCCTGACTCAGAACAATAGGAAGGATGAATG
Source organism: Paenibacillus hunanensis (assembly GCF_014645615.1). GTDB lineage: Bacteria > Bacillota > Bacilli > Paenibacillales > Paenibacillaceae > Saccharibacillus > Saccharibacillus hunanensis. The sequence goes on from NZ_BMMB01000008.1 coordinate 59,996, forward strand.
CGATGATTGCCGCACCTATTTGAACATATTTACGTGCCTTGATCGAGTTAATGAACCAATCGATCAAGAACATATAGAGTACAGCTAAAAATAGTGTACCGAAGATGTTGTTAATCAGCACATGTTCAGATGGAAGTTGACGCTGAATAATCATATTCATGATGCCCATTAGCACATAGCCGATATATAAATGCAGCATGTACTTCCATTTACTGCGTGTGTAATAATATCCCTCTGCACTTGCAAACAGGAAGATCGGCGCTACAATACGTCCGATCCATGTAAACCAGATGGGAACATCAATCGGGAAAAATTGATGAATGTGATCGAAAACCATCAACAGTATACCGATAAGCTTGAGCTGAAAGCTGCTCAGACGAAAAGTCGAACCCGTTAAAGCCGTTAAAGTAGACATAGAAAAACCTCCATATTCGATAAATAACTAAACTCAGATCATTAGAACTCCCAACGCCGGAGTAGTTCTGTTTCATGAGCTCAGCATATCGAATACGGGGGTTACTTCCCATCGAACCAGCTTAAAAATACCTTACAATTCAGTAAGCTAACGTTCGCTGCCATAGGGTTATTGTATAGCTATTGTCATCTGTGCATATCGAGCATCCTTGCTTTTTGTAGCTAGATTGGAATTCTACCGGATCTGATTTGCCTCGTACGATCTCCGCAGTGCATAATTTATTACGCATTACGCATTACGCATTACGCATTACGCATTACGCATTACGCATTACGCATTACGCAAGCAGCCTGATCTTTAAACATCAGCTGCGAGATTATTTAAACGTAATCGATTGATGCATCGCATCCCATGCATTTTGTCCAATAATACCGAGGCGCCATAAGGCGACCCCTTTTAATTGATAGCGTTTAGCAAGTCCAATCTTAGCATTAACGCTACTAGCATCCTCACTACTCAGGGAGATGCCCAGCATGAGCTTCGATGCGTCTGTGTTTTGCAATGCCATCAGGATCGCATCATTCACTTTATCCATCGGCTCTGGACTTTTCTTATCGGTATAGTCGTACGCCATAATAATCAGGTCGTCTGCCATTGCACCCAGTTGCTTGTAATCATAGCCTGTATACGAGCTATTGAGTGGATGCAGGGCAAGTGTAAGCTTCAATCCTGCCTGATGTGCTTTGGTCGATAGATTTTTAATAAAGGCGTTATAGTCACTACGTGCTTTTGCTTTGTCTCCACTCCAGCCCAAGCCTTCAAAATCGAGCAAAATACCTTTGAATCCTTTCGAGCTTGCCGTATCGATCATCGCTTGAATTGTACGGTTTTGGAGCTCCTGATTTTCCAGATTACGAGTCAGCTCGCCATGACCGTCAACGGCGTATACCATCAGATACGGAGCGGTACCGTTAGCAGCGGTATTTTGAATGATCGATTCTGGTGTGTCGGCTCCAGCGGCCTGAGGCCATTTGTATTCGGTGCTTGTGGTAGAGAATTCGCCATCGGTTGTAATCCGGCTCCAGCCATATGCGACCGCATTAAAATCGGGCACGAAGGCACGCTCATCATAGGATGAGATTGCATAAAAGCCCATTGAATACATATTCTTGATCGGTGAAGTGATGGCTACGGTTCGTGTGGAGGCGTTCCAGTTCACACTGGCTCCGAATTGCTGACTAAAAAAGCTAAGAGGGATCATCGTCGTATTACTAATCGTTTGCGGAGCAACAGCGAGTGATACGTTCGCGCCATCGACCACTGCGGTTTTGCTATTCATCGTAAGTATAATGTTCTTGGTCTTATTTTGATTTGTTGCTGTAGCGGTAATCGTTTTAGCTGCCTGATTCCAGCTTACCTTTACACCAAGTGCCTCTGAGATGGCGCGGAATGGAACGAGTGTGGCTCCATTTTTAATAACGGGCGCTGTAGGAAAAGGTAATGGATAGCCGTCTAACATAATGTTCGTAGCGGGTGCGGCTGCTTCTGCGGCAGGCAGGGAGGCAGTAGGCAACGTAAACGAACCTGCGCCAAGCATACAAGCGAGCGACGCAGTGAGTAACCATTTTTTCATAATAAACCTCCTGTTGATATAGGATCATAAAGGATACAGCAATTTCCTTTCATGCTAACGTTCTCATTTTACCAGAACGAGGGCAAAGAGGAATTATACAAATCCTGATAATTATGTCATAATTGATATTTTTATGAGAAATGGAGGAGAAAAGAATCAGAGGCGATACACATCTTTTGGCCTCACTTTGCATCTATACGAACCAATTTGATTTTTTTGCATACAAAATAGTTCTGAAATCGAGTACACTTATGAAGTGTTAAAAGTATGTAAACTGGTGGAAAGCTAGCCACCAGAAGGAATCGGATTGTAGGCATTTAAATTTAGAGATATATCGGTTATATTAGGATTAGGGTACACTGGTGTTCGGGCATGATGTCGATCCAAGCTACTATTTGATACCAAGACGATCCGCTGATTATGAAAGTATAGATGTGGTCCCTATCTTTCGGAAAGCAGATCGTAAGGACAAACGGAAATAAAGCTTGACCCGAAACCTAGCATCAATGCAACCCGGAATCTGTGCTGTCTTTCGAAAGGGTATAACCATACTTCTGGAAAAAGAGCCGTTATGCCGGGGAATATATGGACAGATGAAGAACATGATGAGAATGCTGCTACATCTGCATCCTTGTATGTACCATATCGATCATCGCGATCAGACACCATACTGTTCGTGGATGAATGTTAGATGGAGTAAGACAGATCGGCTATTTGGGTAGCGATCATTTCATTATAAAAGCATATTGTATTCGGTAATAATTCAGACATCGTGTATGCGCTGAGATTAGGCCGAAGCCTGGGCATGACCAAGCCCGGCTTCGGTCTATTTTTTTTACAAAGGAGGTCGACGAGATGGAATCCAAATCGATGTTATATATTGGCCAGGATCCAATCAATCTCCAACTGGTTCGTTACCTGCTCAGTAAAAAGTTCCCTCATATTGAGCTGATTCAGGTAGGCAGCAGTGATGAAGCGATGTCGAAGCTAGGGGAGGATTCACCTGCACTGGTGCTGGTTGATATTCAGCTTCCGATCACGGAGGAATACACCATTCCAGATAAGCTAAAACAACAGGCTGATCATGAATCTACTCCAATCTGGGCAGTAAGTGGTTGTGTGATGGAGCAGGATATTATCCGTGCGTATCAATCAGGGTTTGACCGATATTTTACGAAACCTCTTCACCTGCTTAGCTTTACTCATCATCTGCGCCGAGAACTGGACGGATGATCTTTACAATCAATACATGTCGCAGGCGATATCGTGATTCTCTTATCCATGTCAGCTCCTGCCCATGTAAGGTTGGTCTCGAAGCAATCCGTTACGTATTCCGACTCTTTAAAATGTGGAGTGTATAAATCATTGAATGCAAAAAGTATAATCACACAAGCTACCAGCTATACTACAAAGCTATTACGCAATCGTTTTGGCAAGGGACCGGAATCGGTATCGATTCATCTGTGCAAAAATTGCGTAGTCTTTCATTTAAAAAACTTTATTAGCCCGGTGGAAAAGTTTCTAATTAGTCAGGAGGAGGAGCAGGCTTTTCGCTATACGCGTGACCTGATCATGAAATCACTGCTGCCTGAACTACGAAGCTTTCTCCAGCACCAGCTTTATATGGATGTGATCGATTGGTACTATGACTGGGGGCTGCATCATGCCTCCGGTGTTATTGTAGCGCTGCTAGGTCCAGAAACTTCACCAGCTCCAGACTACAAGCACAAGCAGATCATCCACCAGCAGATCATCCAGACGACAAACGCCTTACAGAAGCCGCCGGAATATATCGATTCCTGGTGGGTGAATACGCGTATGCTGTTTATTTTCCGGCGTGGAACGACGATTTTGCTGGAAAAGGAATTTATCGCCCTTGGGTATGAGCAGATGCTGCGCGTGACGAAGGACAAGCTGGAGAAAAGGCTGCTGGAAAAGCAGACGACTATCGAGCAGATTGTCGGCAAAAAAATCGCTGATCTGTATGTGGATTGGAATTTTGAGAAGGATCACAGTATGATCATTTATTTATTTATTTGAAGACCATATGACAGCAGAGCCTGTAAGGCAGGAAGGATAACGATCATTACCTGCCACTGATATACGACTATGGTTGGAGATCAAGAGACAGCTAAGGGGTACGAATGCAACATTTTGCCTGATTCCGAGTTCCAATATCGTCAATTGAATGTTAGTAGGGTATATTGGCTATAATACATGATTCCATGCGCATCCTTAATTTCAGCATGAGACACACAGAATGTATACGATATTATAAATGGTGGTGTACTCGTTTTGAAAACTAGGGAAATGATCAGTCAGTCGACGTCTTATGTAACCAAGTTGCTTCGTAGTCGCTTTGGAAAAGGACCACAGTCCGTGAAGATTGTATTGTCAGAGCGTTGCATCGTGTTTCAGCTTCGTAATTTTATTAGTCCGGTGGAGGATTTTCTACTTGTAAATAATGAGGAGGAAACCTTTCGTTATACACGTGAGCTCGTTATGAATGCGGTACTGGAAGACTTGCAGACCTTTCTGCAACAGGAGCTTGGGCTGCCGATTAGCGATATGTACTACGATTGGGGTGTACATAATGCTTCGGGTATGATTGTAGGATTACTGGAGGTTGATTCAAGCGATAAGGCCCCCGATTATGACGGAAAGGAAGCTTTAGAGCGATCGTTATCGGATATTCTGGAAGAAATCCAAAAGCGTCCAGAGCATCTGGATTCCTGGTGGGTTGATGCTTCGACTCTATGTGTGTATCGTCGTGGGATCACGAAGCTAATTGAGCTGGAGCTGATCGAGCTGGGTCATTTGGATCTGCTCAAAACCGCCAAGCGTCGATTGGAAAAGCGTTTGATCGCCCAGCATGTAGACACTCAGGAGCATATCGGTAGATCGCAATATGAGCTTTATCTGGATTGGGATTTTGGCAGGGACAATGGTATTATTTTATACATTTTCGAATAAAGGATGGCATCATCAGGAGCGCATGGAGCATCGATCAGCCGTAGATTGGTTGATCGAGCCATCCTACATATAGCAAACTATATAGCAAAAGGCGGCGTGGATTGTTCCACACCGCCTTTTTGTTGTCATTCTATAGTTGCTAGATCAAGCTACTTGTTATGCAAACGACCTATTAAGCAAATTGCTTCGGATTGGAGCCAAAACGGTTGTCTCCTGGCGTACCTTCCAGACACAGGAATACAATCAAGATGATCGAACCAACAAATGGAACAAGTCCGATCAGAATCCACCAGCCGCTGCGATCCGTATCATGTAAACGACGAACGATAACGCCCAGACCTGGCAGCAATACAGCCAGAGAATACACAAAGGTCAGTACACCGTTAATACCTATCAGAGATTCCAGCAGATACAGTACCAGGATAATAGGAATAGAAATCAACACATACATCCAGTATTCCTTACGTCTTGCTCTTCCTTGGAAATTCACATAATCTTTCAAAACCTTTAAATACCAGTTCACTTGCTGTTCCTCCTACAATATGTATTTATTTTAAAGCACTACATATATACCATACCTATACAGTAAAGTGAATGCTTTTTTAGGTTTATATTACTTTTATTTCCAATAAATCTGGTATACAAATAAAATCAGTTATTTGGTCCTACATCGTACTTACATAGAAGAGTAAGGGAGCTATGGATTTTTGAGGCTGTTCTAGTACGGAAGACATCCAGCTAGCAAGCTTGATTCCTAGCGAAGTCAAATGCTTGTATTTTCGTTTGTAATTAACGCTGGTCAAAGCCTGTTTTCGTGATACAATACTTAAAGTCTATGCACGACCATGTGAACTAGGAAGGATCGTACAACCTATGAATCAACCCCCGTTTATTGCCGTTGAAGGCCCGATTGGTGCGGGTAAAACAACGCTGTCCACGATGCTATCGCAGGAGCTGGGACTGCCGATTCTGAAGGAAATCGTAGAGGAAAATCCGTTTCTCGGTAAGTTTTATGAAAATATCGACGAATGGAGCTTTCAGCTTGAGATGTTTTTCCTATGTAATCGCTACAAGCAGCTCGAAGATACAGGCATCCAGTATATTGCCAACAATCAGCCGGTCATTTCCGATTATCATATCTATAAAAATATGATTTTTGCCCAGCGTACGTTAAAAGGTGTCAAACGCGAAAAGTATCGCCAAATCTATCATCTATTAACCGATGATCTGCCGAAGCCGGATGTGATCGTCTATATCCGTGCGAGTCTGGATACATTGCTACGACGGATTGCCAAGCGTCAGCGCTCATTTGAGCAAGGCATGGATACCGCTTATTTGGAGCAATTGATCCTTGATTACGATGAGGCAATGGCAGCTATTGCCGAGCGTGAGCCAGATACGACGATTATTACGATCGATGGCGACACGATTGATTTTGTGGAAAACAGGGAGCAATTCGATGAGATTGCTACCCGCTTAAAGGAGCTTATACATGAACGAATACAACATACCTGAAAATGCGCTGATCACGATTGCTGGTACGGTAGGTGTCGGCAAATCGACGCTCACGTCAGCGCTGGCAGAACGCCTGAATTTTAAAACATCGCTGGAAAAGGTCGATCATAATCCATATCTGGAGAAGTTTTATCATGATTTTGAGCGTTGGAGCTTTCATCTGCAAATTTATTTTCTAGCTGAGCGCTTTAAGGAGCAAAAGCAGATTTTTGAAGCAGGTGGCGGCTTTGTACAGGATCGGTCGATCTATGAGGACACTGGTATTTTTGCCAAAATGCACGCGGACAAAGGCACGATGTCGGTTACCGACTATGAGACGTACACGAGCCTGTTCGAAGCGATGGTGATGACGCCATACTTCCCGCATCCTGATGTGCTGGTGTATCTGGAAGGTAGCTTGCCGTCCATTCTGAACCGCATTCAGCTGCGTGGACGTCAGATGGAAATTGATACCGATCGCTCCTACTGGGAGCAGATGCATGGACGTTATGCAAAATGGATCAATGAATTTACTGCTTGTCCGATTCTGCGTCTGAATATTGATGAATATGATGTGAATGATCCCGCTTCGATGGATGAGATTCTGCGTCAGATCAGCGTTGTGATTGCGAATGTGCGTGCGGAAAAGAAGCTGCATGTGACAGGCTGAGTGAGCCGATAAGCGATGAAGCGAATAAACGATGAAGCTATAGACCATTAGTAGCGTACAGCGCTGCAATGGTCTATTTTTATTGTACATAAAAATGAAATAACAAGACTAATTTACCGCTTATTATAGATTTATCCAATTTAGTGTATAGTTCCAAAGTCATGAATATTTATATATGTAATATTTATGTATTGATTTATATAGCAAGCAAATGATAGGATGCAGAGGTCTAAGCGGCTTGTGAACCCAGTATCATAGGATGAGCTGTTGTAAGACCAGCGAGAAAATAGAATAGGGGTAGTACCGTACACACGGTACTAGGAAGGAAGGTATCCATTGAAATTTGCCAAAAAGTTTGCCCTCGCAGGGGCAGTAGTCTGGATGATGATCGGCATAACGTCTGCCTATGCATCCGACAGTAGCAGTACACAGACCGAGAGTACATACAACTGGGTAGCAGGTCCAAAGAAAGTAGAAATGGATGATATTGCTTCACTGGATTTGAGTAAGGAGTTTTACTTTTTAAACGGTGATGATACCAAGAAGATGACTATCGATTCCAACGATGTTCCGAGCGGTCAGGAGATCGGTAGTGTATTTCCAGCGAATGATAGTCAGAGCTGGTGGGTGCTGTTTGAGTACAACGATTCTGGTCATATCGCCGACGATGAGAAAAATGATATTGATGCTGATGATCTGCTGGATAGCTATCGTCGTGGCACAGAAGAAAACAATAAACAGGTGCCAGCAGAAAATCAGCTCCAGGTCATTGGTTGGGATCAAGCACCAAAATACGATGAGGCTACACGTAATCTGACCTGGTCACTGAAGCTACAGAATTATCAGAACCAGCCTATCATTAACTATAATTCTCGTATTCTGACACGTACCGGGTACATTTCTGTAATTCTAGTTACTGACCCGGGTAATATGGCTGCGGATCGTCAGATTCTGGAACAGCAAATTTTGCCCAAGCTAACTATAAAAAGTGGCAATACATATACAGACTTTGATCAGTCGATTGATCACGTATCGGAAATGGGATTGACCGGATTGATTGTAGGTGGCGCCGGACTGGTTGCTGCTAAAAAATTAGGTCTGCTACTCTTATTGAAAAAATTCTGGTATGTGATTGCAGCTCTAGTTGTAGCTGCTTTCGGTTGGGTAAAGCGTCTGTTTACGCGTTCACGTGAACGCCAGCAGGAATCGCCTTATCATTCTTCCGATCCGGGCAATAGCCCTTCGGATAATGGAGGAAACACCAACAACACTTCGCCGACGGTCAATTTGCATAAAGATGCTACAGAGCATAAGCGCAATGATCGTAACGACCATAACGACCGTATGAATGGTTAACATGAGCATCTGAATTCAAATGCTTTGAATAACGGACTTGAATAAAATAGCTGGAGTCAAAAGGTACGTCCATTCAACCACAGTATCGTCTCTTCATATAGAGACTGTACTGTGGTTTTTGTTTATGTTCCCATTTAACAATAGAAAAGCTTGGGTTAATTCGCGTTAACAAGCGGTAGCGCTCCAATATTGAAAGCGTCATCCATCCAGTACATTCTTCCCTTGAAAAGCGTATACGGTGGCTATAGAATACAATGATCACCGTACGAAGGAATAAATGGAGCACTATTCTGCATCGATTGATCTAGGAAAGAATAAACATTCATTATGTATCTTACACTTGCATCGTATATCGAATGGAGGACGTGTATGGAGAATTTAGCTGATATTCGCTGGCAAGTATGCTCGCCAGAGCTGCAAGCCTTACTAGTAGACCCGCAGGCTTGTGTAGTGGAAACGCTGGTGCCTGGCTTTGAAGCGCAGGTATTTAAGCTATCTGTGCAGGGACAGCATTATGTGCTCAAGCTGTGGAACGAGCAGTCTAATCCAGATATAAGGCGGCAATACGATGTACTATCGATGCTATACCAGCATAAGCTAGCTGTATCCTGTGTATACGGGTATGGTACATATCATAATCAGGCTGTATTACTTACAAGCTATGATGGAGAACCGATTCGCAAAATAACGACCCCTCATCTGTCACTGCTGGCGCGTGAGCTTGCCCATTTGCATGAAATCCGTATCGATGCGATGCAAGGTGTAGCTATCCCAGCATACGGGCAGAACAGTTATTTTTATAGTGGAATAGATAAGCATTCCGAGTTATCCGCTCTACTTCATACGCTGATTCAGCATATTGAGTGGCGAGAGCCATCGATCATTCACGCTGATTATCATCCCGCCAATCTCGTATATGATGGTGAGCGATATACGATTATCGATTGGACGAATATCCAGCTACTGGATGCACGTCTTGATCTCACATGGGCGCTGCTCATGTTGAGATTATATGTATCATTGCGCTATGAGCGTGTATTTCGTCAGGCTTATCTGGAGGCACGTCCGCAGGCGAAGGATCAGCTGGATGCTTTTACAGCTTTAGCCTTTTTGCGCTGGCTTATGCAGTACGAGAAAGGGCATACCCCGAAGCTGCCTGCTGCACGCAAGCGAGCGCAGGAGCTGGTACGGGAGAATGAGTGGCTACAGCCGCATAGCGCCTTAATTGCCAGATGGATAACAATGTAGATACAGATATAGATTATAGAGAAGAATAGCTCACAATAATCGCAACTGGAGGCGACGATATGACCATTTTTGATCCCCTGCATTATCCATATCCTTCTCAACGCAATGCGGTATACGCACAGCATGGTATGGTAGCGACTTCGCAGCCGCTGGCGGCACAAGCAGGTCTTGATATTTTGAAAAAAGGTGGCAATGCTGTCGATGCAGCGATTGCTACGGCTGCATGTCTAACGGTCGTGGAACCGACGTCCAATGGCATTGGCGGCGACGCGTTCGCACTGGTATGGATGAAGGATGAGCTGCATGGTCTGAATGCGAATGGGCCAGCTCCACAATCGATCTCCGTTGAAGCTGTTCAGGCAGCAGGTCATCAGCAGATGCCTACGTATGGCTGGACACCTGTGACTGTACCCGGTACGCCAGCCGCCTGGAACGAGCTATCCCGTCGATTCGGAAGCTTGCCGCTGACAGAGGTGCTGGCGCCTGCGATTCATTATGCAGAGCATGGCTTTCCGATCTCGCCAACGCTAGGCTACTACTGGGAGCTGACATTCAAGCGATTCAAGGAGACGTTGCAGGACGAAGCGTATCAGGGCTGGTTTGATACCTTTGCTCCGGATGGACGAGCACCGCGTATTGGAGAATTATGGCGTTCACCTGGACATGCTGCGACGCTGCGAAGTATTGCGGAGAGTGGGGCGGCTTCTTTTTATACGGGCGAGCTGGCAGAGCAGATGGATGCTCATTCTCGGCAATATGGAGGTTATTTGCGAAAAGAAGACCTTGCTGCCTTTCAACCCGAATGGGTAAAGCCAATCTCGGTCGAATATAATGGCTACGAAGTCTGGGAGATTCCACCAGCAGGGCAAGGCTTGATCGCATTGATGGCGCTGAATATATTAAAAGGCTATTCGTTCACCGAGCGGGATACGGTGCAGACGCATCATCGGCAATGGGAAGCGATGAAGCTCGCTTTTACCGATGGACTGAAATACATCACGCAGGAGGATAAAATGACCGTGCTTGCCGCCGATCTGCTATCCGAGTCGTATGCGCAGGAGCGGCGCTCGCTGATCGGTGAGGAGGCACTACAGCCAGAGCCAGGCAAGCCGTCTGCCGGTGGCACAGTCTATCTGGCAACAGCGGATAATGAAGGCAATATGGTGTCGTACATTCAGAGCAACTATATGGGCTTTGGCTCCGGGATCGTAATTCCAGGTACAGGCATTAGTATGCAAAATCGAGGACATTCCTTCTCGCTGGACGCGGCACATGATAATCGACTGGAGCCGGGCAAGAAGACATACCATACGATTATTCCAGGCTTTCTGACTCGACACGGTCGCGCCGTCGGTCCCTTTGGCGTGATGGGTGGCTTTATGCAGCCGCAGGGACATGTGCAGGTTGTGATGAATATGATCGATTTTGAATTGAATCCGCAGGCGGCACTGGATGCGCCGCGCTGGCAATGGCTGGAGGGCAAGACGATCGAGGTAGAGCCATCCTTCCCCGATCATCTGGCTCAAAGTTTGATGCGTAAAGGTCATATCATTCGACGCGCCAATAGCTCGGGTGGATTCGGACGAGGACAGATCATTATACGGGATGAACAAAATGGCGTGTTGATTGGCGGCACCGAATCACGTACAGATGGTGCTATCGCTGCATGGTAGCAGGAGAGCTGTATAGGAATAGGATAGAGAATACACTAATTTTCATACATGCTGATCCGTTTTAATAAGGACAGCTTCGATGGAACGCGAGGAACGATTACCACTTTCTGGTCATGAAATTCATAAAGGCTCCTGTATAATTCAGTACAAAATGATTCAGTACAAACCAAGCTTGAAGCAAGCACAGTCAGGACGTAGCGCCTTCTCCATGCTTGCTCATCCAGCTATCTAGCTGTTTGGCCAGCCATAGTCCAGCACCAAGGAAGCAGACAACCGGCAATAGAAGCCATGGATGCTCGATATAGCTGTCCAGATCCGAGCCGATATACGAAACGGCAAAGATCATCACCGCACGTCCGGTTGCGGAAGCGATGAGAAACGAACGTAGCGAGATTCCGCTCAAGCCAGCGGCAGCATGCATCACGGTGAAGGGGCCAAACGGCAGTAGACTGAATAAAAATAAGTACCAGAAGCCGTTCTTTTCGATCCAGCCCAGACTTTTACGCATACTTTTACGTTCAGCAATACGCTGAATGAATGACCAGTGCGATAGCTTACGTACCAGCACAAATACGGTTACAATGCCGAGCATGACACCGATCCAGGAAAAGATGAAGCCGTACCATAGCCCGTTGGCAGCGGCATTCACACCGATGACAGCAAGGGTGGGCAATGGTGGAATGAATGACAGTAGAAATGCCATGGCAATACTGATAAGCGGCCCGAAGGAACGATATTGCTCCACCCAGTCTGCCATGTTGATCTCTGCTGTCGGTGTTAACGTTGCGAGTAGGTTCATATCCATTGCGGCGTTCTCCTTTTCATAATATATAGCCCTATTACCCGTTCAGGGCGAACACGATCGCAACAGAATGCATCGAAATACAAGAGTTGACTAGTATAAGCTATGGGAATACGCACCAAATGAAAAGGAGCAGCTCATAGAGTCTGCTCCTTTCCACTGAAAAAGGCTTCGATTTTGCGGCTAATGATCAGGCAAACGACGATAAAGAGTACCACTAATGCGATATACCAGGGCTTTTCCCAGTATAGCGCCAGATCGGCACCGATAAATGAAACAGCGAACACCATCAAGCCGCGTCCGAACAATATCGCGATCAAAAACGAGCGAAACCGAATGCCACTCAGCCCAGCCGCTATATTGAGCATCGTAAATGGCCCGACTGGAAACAAACTGAGCAGAAATACATATGTAAATCCATGCTCTTTGATCCAATTGCGAGTGCGCTCGACTCGGGGCTTATTCACAATGCGTTGAAGCAGATGATGCTCGGATAGCTTGCGTATGATCAGAAAAGCGACCAGAGAACCTGTAATAATGCCGATGTACGAATACAAAAAGCCTAACCATAGCCCATATACAGCAGCATTCACACCGAGCACTACAATAGTAGGCATCGGGGGAATAAATGATTTAAGAAACGGAATTAATATACTGATCAGCGGCCCGAGTGACCGATAATCATTCATCCACCGTTTTAAATTGTCCTCATTAATATAAGATAGCCATTCCGATATTGAAAGCTCCATTCTTTTCCGTACTCCTTCATTCAGCATTCTGGCTTCTGCCATAGGGGGATATCGTGTACAATTGCTCTTATTATAGCTGATTTGACGTTTGCCGAGACGATAGAGAATGGGCGAACTTGAGGCAATTTGAGTGAGGGACGATTGGACTGCGATAAAAGCAACAGGCAATGGACAATATACAAAAGGAATGATTGAACATGCATATTATTATTCAGTTGTCGCGTCGGTTAATCAGGATGCGCAAGTCTGTGCTTGCCTTTACAGCGTTGCTATTCATTATGCTTAGCTCGGGTATTGCTTATGCATTAGAGCCGACTACCTTTGGACACTGGTTCAATGCGCTCTACTGGGTGCTAACGACGATGGCTACTGTGGGCTATGGCGATTATTTTATGGAAAGTATACCGGGGAAGCTGTTTACCATTTTTTTGTATATTTTCGGGATTGGCTTACTGAGCTTGATTATCGGTAAAATTATCGATTCGATGGGTGAATATAATCGCAGAAGGGATGCGGGCAAATTGAGTTATAGTGGACAGGGGCATATCATCATCATTAACTGGAGCAAAAAAGCACATTATGCGATCGATGAGCTATTTTCCAGTAATCCGAAGCTGGATATTTTAATTATCGATCAGCTGGAGAAGCATCCGTATGATCATCCACAGGTGCATTATGTGAAGGGCGATCCGACCAGAGAGGAAACATTGCTTCAGGCAAGCATTGCTACCGCGCAGTCGGCGATTATTTTCACAGATTCACGGATTGATGATGCTTCACTTGTAGATGGAAAATCGCTGCTTGTTGCTTCCAGCATTGAACGCACCGCTCCACAAGTACATACAACCGTTGAAATTATGCTAGAAAATCATATTCAAAACTTCCGCCATGTGCATATTAATGAATTTGTGTTATCCCATGATGCGATCTCACGGCTCGCCGTACGCTCAGCTCTGCACGAGGGCAACAATGATATTATTAATCAGCTATTGAATCGTCGCTATGGAGAGGATCTGTTTCAGGTGGAGGTGCGTCCACAGTGGCATACGTATGGAGATGCCTTTCATACGCTACTGGCGGAAGGAGCTACGCTCATTAGTGATCGTAACGATATGACGATTAACCGCAAGCTGGATCAGCCCATTCCAGCAGAGGCGAAGCTATTCGTGCTTTGCGATGATGCGACCCATTTGAGAATTAAGGTAAATTACGCGAATGAGCTGCAATAATATCAGATCAGAAACATCGAGTAGGAGTAATTTTATTATTTTAGCTATTTACGAATAACGTTGAAGCAAGTATACTTTAGGAAATCAATACTTCGTGAGGAAGCACCTCGCAAAAGGACAATATGTCTTTTTTGCGTGGTGCTTTTTTGCGTTCCACTACAGTCGGGGAGTGAGCAGGTTGAGGAATGAGGAGGAGAACGATTGAAGCATATGATCCATAAAATGATAGCGACGACGCTTAGCATAAGTATGATATCCGGCCTACTGCCCTTATCGTCCGCGCTGGCAGCAGCTGCACCTCAATTCACAGCAACGTATCGTACAGGCGATCATGTGAAGCTGGAATGGTCAGCAACGATGGCAGATGCCGATGTGATCACACAATCTGGATTTGAGAATCAGAGTGAGTTTGACGTGAAGGCTGGTGGTAGTGGTACAGCAGGTGGGCAAAGTCAGACGAGCGAGGATAAATTCAGCGGCAACTATTCGCTCAAGGTAGCGGATACGCTGGGCAAAGGAAATGCCTACTGGTATCCTTCTACCTCAGCAGACAGCTCGCGTGTGTATCTGGGGAGAAAATATGGCATTCCGCGCGGAACACCGCTATCGATCACCTTTAAGGCGAAGGCACTGGGTACGAATGGATGGATTCAACCCTTTATGGCAGGTGGCCCGGGTAAAAGCACCTATCCATTGAATCATTTTCCACAGTATTATCCAGATATCAAAGCACCTATTCACTTTACAGCGCCTGTACGAGCAGGAGATACGTCGTTTACGGTGGATCGTATTGACGAGCTGAATAAAGAGTTTCTTAGACGGCAGTCTCAAAATTCATTAATGACGCTGGCGGATCGCTCCTCGACGAATTATGGCATTGGAGCGACCTACATTCAGCGGGTGGATGTTGCGAACAAACGAGTATATTTATACCCGAATCTACCGTTTCGTTCCAGCTTTGCCGCAGGAGATGATGTTGTATCGATGTACTGGGAGGATAACGCCTTTATCGGGCGCTCGCTGATCGCTAACGAAGGCTGGAAAACGTACAGTACGAATGTTATCGTCTCGACCGATACCGACATGGAGTATGAGACACGGGGAATGGATGCGATCTTCGATACAGTCGCACCAGGCACGGTATATCTGGATGAGTTTAAATTTGGCTATGCACAGCTGGTTGAATTGTATCGAGATGGTCAATCGCTGTACAAAGGATATTTGTCCGATTATGAGGATACTGGAGCTGTAGACCGTGCTGCACCGCAAGCACCGGAGCATATAGCTGCCACACCAAATAAGCAGACTCGCCAGCTGGAGCTGTCATGGAATATGGTGTCTGATATAGGCACCACGTATAGCTATCAGCTGAAAGGCTATCCGCGCAATGAAAGTGCTACGGTACTGTCTACAGCCCAGACGATTACCGTTACGTCTGGCATCAAAGGCTATTCAGTAGTTGTTGATACGAATCCAACGACACAGCCCTCAGGTCAAGTCACAACGACAGCCAATCGTTGGTCAACCGCGATGCCGTCGATACGCTCTTATGTTCATATTGCCGCTGTGGATCAGCAAGGAAATGTATCGCCCGCTGTCCATATTCCGATTGTAGATGAAGATCTGCCTACGTTAACGGTCACGCCTTCTGTATCGGATTGGACGACAGGCAATGTAGAGCTACGTGCAGTAGCGGATGATGCCACGACATGGGTTCGTCAGGTGAGCACACCGGATCGCATCGTGTCCGGTTCAGCCGCTTCTTTTACAGCTACAGCGAATGGTAGCTACACCTTTTCTGCGGAGGATTCATTTGGTAATTCTACGCAAACGACCTATACGGTGAGTAATATTGATCGGCAAGCACCCGAGATTTCGTTTACACCGGGCAGGAGAGAGTGGTCGGCAGAGCCTGCTGAGGTAAAGGTGAATATAAGCGATACACAGTCAGGTATTGATCCGGATCGCATTCGATATTCGTGGAGTCAAAATAAGAATATCGACAATGAGGAGCGAGAATGGCATACGTCATCGTTAAGCTCATTTACCGTCCCGATTACAGAGGAGGGCGAATGGTATTTGACCGTGCAGGCATCGGATCGAATGGGCAATAACGTGACGATGAGTACCGATCATATACGTTTGCAGCAAATGCCGACTACGCCATTATTAAACGGACGCACACTCAGCAGCAAGCAGATCGAGCTGGAGTGGCAACAACCAGCTATGGGCTGGACAGATGGACTTCGATATGAGCTGGTCAATGAAACGACAGGTCAGCGACAGGAGCTGGAGTATCCAACAGCTAGCTATATCGAGTCCGAATTAACACCAGGCACAAGGCAAAGCTATCGTATTCGTGCGCTCAACCATACAGGGGCAAGCAACTGGTCAGAGCCGACCGTATTGTATACGCGTCCAGATCTACCGGAGCAGGTCAGTGTAAGTCTGCAAGGAAAAGACTTCACACGCGCGCAGGTGAATATTCAGCCGGTAGCATCTGCGGATGCCTATCATATTACATTTACAGATAGGACAACAGGTACAATTACCGCACAACAGACGGTAACTGGCACTACTTATACGAGTGTAGGGCCTCTCGCGCCGAACACGCTCTATGATGTGGCGGTAACGGCTGTGAATGCAGGTGGAGAAGGCATGGCGAAGCATGCAAGCTACCTATCCTTGCCAGCGGCGCCATTCGGTTTCGATCGGGTAGCCGCTTATGAGCATGAGATTGACTTAAAATGGACAACCGTAACTGGAGCGGTGTACGCAGACTTGCAGCGCAATGGACAATCGGTCAGCAACAATACGTATTTGTCAGGTGAGCTGGAGCAATATCGAGATGTAGAGCTCCCTTCTGGCACCTTATTCAACTATGAGCTAGCACTGGCGAATACGACGGGATTTGGCTATTTTACGTACTTACCAGGCATCTGGACGTTGCCGGGTCGTGTCGAAGCACTCCATTCCAGCGAAGCATCGGATACAAGCCAAACGCTACAATGGCAGCCTACACGCGGTGCAACTGGATATCGATTATATGTGGATGGACGCTATAGCGATACCGTAACAGACACAACGTATACGTATCGCGAGCTTGATCCTGGCAAAGTATATACCTACACAGTCGAGGCAATCAATGCTAGTGGTACAGGTACGGCGGCGATACTCACAGCTACTACACGACCTGCTATACCAGACGGAATTCGTATCACAGATCAGACGGAGCATGGCTTCAATGTGCATATGGAGCCTGTCCGCGGTGCGAATAGCTACCGTTTGCAGCTCAATCAGCAGACGTATCATAGTTCCAACGGAACATTTGCGATTACAGGCTTGCAGGCAGGCAATGCATATAGATTCCATGTACAGGCAGGCAATGATGCTGGTTATTCTAAAGCGGTATCGTTACAAACCATCACCTTACCGCCTGCTGTAGAGGGTGCGCGTGTGAAGTCCAACGAGCCTGGTCAAATTGTACTCGATTGGCAGCCTGTTCAGGGTGCTAGCTATTATGAGATCAGTGATATGACAGGTAAGCTTCAGGGCATCGTTAGTCAGTCAGGCTATCATGTGAAGCTACAGCCGGGTGAGTGGGGACGCACGACGATCACACCTGTAAATGATAGTGGACGCGGTCAAGCTATCACAGTGGACTATCGTGCGATACCGGACGCAGGCGATATCCTCCCCGAGCAGCTTGTGAAGATTGGACAGCGCGGTGTAGAGGATGTATTGATTCACTGGGATACAATCCCTGGTGCTGATGAATATCATCTGTATGCACCGGATGGGAGTAAGGTGGCTACAGTAAGCGGCAGCACATATGCGCTGTTAACTGGTTTAGATAGTGCAACTCGCTATACCAACTATACGCTTCGAGCTGTCAATAACGGTGGCGAAAGTCGTAGCTATCCAGTGCCCGCATTCGTCACTCGCCCTGATCCGAGCTTTAACCTTTCAACATCGGATAGTCGGCATCGTGCGACGATCACGCTGACAGCGAAGGATGGCGCAGAGCAGTATGCGATATCGTCAGCTACAGGTAAGCTATTGTTTAAGGGTAAGCAGAGACAATGGGAGATTCAATCGCTTCGTGCAGATACGAATTATACATTCCTTGTATGGAGCGAAAATGAAGCTGGTGATCGCTCGGCGCCTGTGTCGGTTCGCATACACACCAGTCGGGATGGACAGATTCCCGGACAGCTTGGACTCGTATCTCCACATAACGCTGGCTCATTAACTTCAGATGATAGTAATGTAGACAATAAGGCAGATGTTGTAGTTGATATGTATAAGCAAAATGCGGATACCGAGCCAGCGGAAACGACAGGAACGATTGATTTTGCAGAGGATGCACCCATTCGTAGCGATTTTACGGATACGCGTAACCATTTTGCTCAATTCGAAATTGATCAATTGGCAGCGCTCGGTATTTTAAAAGGGAAAACACCAACGACCTTCGCACCGGAGCTGGGTGTCACACGGTCAGAGTTCATGTCGATGCTCGTGCGGTTAGTTTATTCTGCTGATCAAATGAAAGCCGAAGCTCATAATGAAGTAGCACCGCTACCTTTCCGTGATGTACATGCTCAGGACTGGTATGTACCAGAGCTAGCTATTGCTCATGCGAATGGCTGGATTAGCGGAGTGAGTAAGACTCAATTCGCTCCAGATCAGATTATTACTCGCGAGCAGGCTGCCAAAATCCTAGCACATGCTTTGCAAACGGTAGGGGCATCTGGGGAAGTAGAGACTGCTCTCTCATCCGTTATACCAGCTACGATAGTAGCCAATGATTATACAGATAGCGAGCATATTGCGGATTGGGCAATAATCCCGGTTCAGCAGTTGACAGCGGCACATTTACTGCAAGGCTATCCGACAGGCACATTCCAGCCACGTAAGTCGCTCAATCGTGCAGAAGCGGCACTGATGCTATATCGTTCGATGAATGGATTGCTTCATAGCCGTTCCTAAATAGTCATACACATAATAAGGTTTCTAAAGCAATCCCCGATCCCTTGCTGATCCTGAGAAACGTAAGCTTCCATATTAGATATGGGAGATTGTGGCTCTGAATTAGTGAAGGGATGCGGGGATTTTGTATGTGACTCGCAGGTGTTGCCATTCTCAACCAGCTGAATAACGGGTATACTAGGTTCAACAAGCATGAGCTAGGCCCCTGTCCAGCGAACAAGTATAGGCGACACCTGCTTTTCCTTTACATAGTTGATTGTTTGTCTCCTTACTATTCGCATCATTATATGCCACCAGCTGCGCTATGTACTCATCATGCGTCAGCATGGGGCAACGTCTTGCTCGCTCCGTCCTATTCGTTGTTGAAGCAAGCAGCCGATCAGGTCTGCCTGAACTCATTTGCAAATTATTGTTGAAAAGGAGCTTGTCCCATGACGAACGAATTCAAGCCTGTTATCGTAAAACACGTTGTCATCGGCGAAGGCGCGCCTAAAGTGTGTGTACCGCTGGTTGGCCGGACGACCGAGCAATTGCAGGAGGAAGCACGCTTTTTACAAACGGCTGATCTGGATGTAGTGGAATGGCGCGTGGACTTTTTTGAGCATGTTCATCATATTGAGCGTGTGCGTGCAGCATTACTGGAGATTCGTGCCTATCTGCCATCTGTGCCGTTAATTTTCACCTTCCGTACGAAGCAGGAGGGCGGCGAAACGGATATGGCGATAGATGAATATGTACAGCTGAATCAATCGCTGGCTGCTTCCGGTCAGGTGGATATGATTGATGTGGAGCTCTTTATCGGCGATGAGCATGTGCGTGCCATTGTAGACAAAGCACATCAGCATCATGTACCGGTAATTATTTCAAATCATGATTTTGCAGCTACACCACCTAAAGAGGAGATTATTGCACGTTTACGCAAATCACAGGAGCTTGGCGGCGATCTATTAAAGCTAGCTGCGATGCCTCAATCGCCTGCGGATGTACTCGCTCTGATGGATGCGACCTATACGATGAAGGAGCAGTACGCGACACGTCCACTGATTACGATGTCGATGGCAGGTCAGGGCGTGATCAGCCGATTGGCTGGTGAATTGTTCGGTTCCGCCCTTACATTTGGGGCAGCAAAGCGCGCATCTGCTCCCGGTCAAATTCCGGTATCCGAGCTACGCAATGCACTGAATTTATTGCATAATCAGCTGTGATGTAGCAAGACTATGGATAGTCATATGTACCAATCAAAGCTCTCATAACAGGAATCAGAATCATTATAGTTATCCTGTGATATCATGCCTCGAATCCTCCATACTATACATGTCTTGTATCCTCCACATCTGTACTGTGGAGGATTTTCCTTATTTCGGCATGTATAATACAAATAAACCAGCACGACTCTAGCTCAAATGAAGGTCTTAAGTCAAAGTTTCAAGTCACGCTTTTAGTTAAAACCTCAAGTTAAAATCTCGAATCAAAGTTTAAAATTAACGTCGGAACGCCTGGAATTAACATCGGAACGTCTTAAATTAACGTCATAAGGAGATGAGATTGCTCTTATCATTCAACAAGTGTCATTCAATGGTTCCAGCTGAGAAAGGGAGGTGAATCATGTATATTGTGTCTTCGCACAGACAGGTGTGTATAGTAGAAGAGCTAGACGCATGGGAGCAGCAGTATAACGTGAATCTGCCGCAGGCGTATCGTGAATTTTTACTGGAATATGGTCAGGGAACGTATACTAATCTGTGGCATATAGAGATGCCTGATGCCGAACGGTTAAAAGAATTTGCGGAATATGGGTTATGGGAGTATGAGCAGGAGAGTTCGATTACAGCAAGTCAGCTGACTGAATGTATCGTCATCGGCAGCACAATTGACGGGGACATGCTGGCACTACATCGTGATGTGGAAGGAGGGCTCTGGCTACCGCGTCACTCCGAGCAGATTACGGCTGTACCGTGGCAGCAGTTGCCGTGGGAGGATTTTATGAAGCAGGAGCTACGGCGATTATATGGAGACGCTTATGATCCAGCTGCTCATGAAGCCTATTTTGAGCCGTGGAATGGACGACAGCAGCATGAATTTTTGATGCTACGTAGTGAGCGTGTCATGGAGCAGGGTGCATCTGCGATTGAATTTGCCAATACGCTAGAAGGCAAGCAGGCGTATTTGCGGGAGATTGCAGCGAAGCTTGCTGAACAGTATGTGCCTGACTTGAACATCCAGACGCTGTATGCGGGCAAATTATTTTATCGAGCGCTGGAGGGTTATGTTCGCTTTAACTATGCGTATGGAAATGAAGTTGCCTTATTTTATGAGCTATCTTCAGCTGATGCAGCAAATGGTACATTCCTAGATCAACTTCGTCAGCAGTTCCATGCAGCAGGAATCGAATAATTAGACTTTAAAAATAAGAACAAATGTTCTATAATGAATATATATTCCGTTGTGAATGGGCAGATACACGAATGAGAAGGGGGCATCTTATCGTTTTGCTTTCTTTTGCGTCGTTTGCTTTCCATCTGTCCTATACATCTTATGCTGGATATGCCGTATGTGTCCTGTAACCTGTAAACCCTGTTACACATGCTGTAGTCGGATGATCATATTCTGGCCTTACACCTAATGAACAGCACGAACCTATACTTATAGCCTGATGTATGATTAATTCGTCCACAGCCTCATCTGTATATACACAAAGGAGGCTTCATCTGATGGCAATTACAATTGATGATCAATACATAGACAGTCTTGCTCCCAATGCAGCAGCGGCGAAAAATGGCCGCGGCTTACTACAAAAAAAGAAATTGGTAGCGCTCTATCGCACAGCCGATGATACGTTAATTTTTGGCGAATGTGCGGGTAGCGGAAAAAGTAATTATCAATGCTCCGTCGATTTTATTCAGCAGGATAAGCCTGTATCTCGCTGCACCTGTCCAAGTCGTCAGTTTCCATGTAAGCATGCGCTGGCGATTATGTATGCGTATGCGGCGGGAGAGACCTTTAATGAGGCACCGATTCCTGAGGATATCGCGAGTAAGCGTGAAAAGCTAGAAAAGCGTGAAGAGAAAAAGGAAGAACGCGAGCAATCGGCATCCACACCAGCCGAATCAGCACGTAAAAAAACCGCCAGTAAAAATGCGTTGAAAAAGAAAATTCAAGCGCAGCTGGACGGACTCGATTTATTAGAAAAGCTAACGTTATCGCTGGTACGAAGCGGTCTGGGAACAGCAGATAAGCAGGTCATCAAAAATATTAATGATCATGTGAAGCAGATGGGCAACTATTATTTGTCCGGTGCGCAAAATGAGCTTCGTCGTCTATCTCTACTGCTAGCAGACAAGTCCGATCCAGAACAGCGCTATACGGCTGAAGTAGAACAGCTGAGTCGTATTCAAGCCCTTGTGCAAAAGGGGCGTACTCATTTGCAAGCACGTTTAGAAGACTCGGAGCTAGCGCTCGATACCGATTCACCTATCGAGGAATGGCTCGGACATACATGGCAGCTAGCTGAGCTGGAGCAGTATGGCTTGAAGCAGGAAGCTGCGGAGCTAGTACAGCTTGCTTTTGTAAGCTATGAAGATGCGGGACGACAGGAGTTTGTCGATCTGGGCTACTGGATGGAGCCGGATAAGGATACGATCTGGCGTACCTTTAACTATCGCCCTTATCGTGCAGTTAAGCATTTGCGTGAAGAGGACAGCTACACCGGTAGTGTGAAAGTGAACGAATGGTATCGGTATCCAGGTGATCTGAATCCGCGTATTCGCTGGGAAGGTGAAATTCCGAGTAGTCTACATGCAGACCTGCTTGCACGCGTTCGTCAGCAGGCCAAGGGTAGCTATGCCGATGCTATCAAAACGGTAAAGAATCAATTGAAGAATCCACTCGCCGATGCACATCCTGCCATGCTGCTGCATGTGAAGTCAACGTATAAGGGAAACAATGGCGAGCTATATATTACAGATGAGCAGGATCAGCAATTACTGCTTGGGAATGTGCAGGATCATAGCTTTCCGATACCAGGCACTACCGAGCTCTTACCTTATATTGCACAGGATGGATTGCACGATGCCGTTTGGCTAGGTGTATTCCAGCATCATGTGGATACGGGACAGCTACTCTTTCAACCCTTATCGATGATTGGCGAGCAGGAGATCATTCGCCTGCTGTACTGAACCGTTTGGCTTGAGTAGTTGCGAAGCTGATTTTCCTATACTCGATTGTGAGCAGGAGAATTAATAGGGTTAGGCTAGAGCATGCATGACTGCATGACCGTTCCATTTTAAATTTGATCAGGCTGTTCATTGTTAACATGTTGAATACCAATATGAGTACGATACCAATGATACGGAATGCACAAGGAGGAAAGGCTATGAGTACAGCATTACTTCAAGAGGTGTATCAGGAGACTCGGCGTTTATATATAGCAGGCAGCGATCTAGCAAAGGATGATTTTAGATTAAATCGCCTGCTGCCTAGATTACAGCAGTTGGGTGAACGTTCACCTGTATTTAAGCGAATCGGTGACGGGGTGGCGACATTACTGGCAGGCTCCTCTACGTCAGAAGGTGAGGACTCCGCGACGCAATTACAGCGCCTTACCCTGCTCGTGTTATCTGTACTGCGTACACAGGGCAGTACAGCGAGCACATCGGAGCAGGCAGAGCCTCTATCGAGTGAGGATATCACACTGCGTACTCGATTGACGTATCGTCAGCTTGCTCCCGTGCAGCAGGCATTGACGACAACAGGTGGCGGTCGCTATGAAATTGTGAAGCATGCGTGGCAGGAAGGATATTTTGAGGATGTGCGCCTGTTACCGCTTGCTGTTAGTGCGCTGGCTGATCCATATTCGGATATTGCTGATCTGGCAATGAACAGTATCGTGCCGGGTTATGGGAAGCCTGTTTTGCCGTATTTAATGGATGACTTTGATCCGCAGGGTGGCAAGCTGGAAATACGTAAAATGAAGGCGATTCAGGCGATTGCAGGTGCGGAGTATGCAGACTTTTATTTTCAAACAGCTGAAACGACCAAAGGCGATATGAAAGCTACTGCGATTGCTGGGTTGGCAGGGCTGGAGCAATATTTGCCTCATCTGCTGGAATGGAGTAAGGATAAGAAGAAGGAGGTGCGTGCTGTGGCATATAATGCACTTGCTCAGATTAGTGCGCCTGAGGCACAGGAAGTGCTTTACATCAATTTCTCAGACGCAAGTCGTGATCTGGATCTGGTTGTAGATGCGTTACTCGTAAACATGCAGCCAGAACTGGCAAAACGTCTGCATGCTGCGGCATGGGAAGCGCTGGAGGCAGTAGCATCGCACCCACCGAAAGATGAAACGGTACAGCATTACAATAATGAATTAGTAGCACATTTCCGCGTCTGGAATCATCATGATAAAGAAGCACTGCTGGAAATGTATCGGTTTATGGTAAAGCATCCTAAGCCGTTCCAAAGTATGATGAGAGAGAATTATCATAAAATGACCTTGCTTGAGGAGCCTGCTTCTGCGCTGGCATATGAGGGAAATAATGATGATGTAGAGTTGCTTTATCAACTGGAAAAGGTATATCCGCATTATATTCTCCGTGTAGCTACCGCTGTATATCGTCATCGCTCACCACAGGAATTTTATAAGCATTTCAGTCAAGGGCTTGGTGCGGGTAGTCACCGTGGAGGAAGACATGCAACGCCTAATAGCGCGCGTATCTTTGAATGGCTAGAAGATCAGTTGGTGAAGCACGAGGATAGCGAGGTTGAACTACTATACAGTGATGGCGAGACGCATCGTTATGATCTGTGGTTTCATACATTTTTACCACTGGAAGAAATGGAAGCAAAGTGGGATCCGCGCTGGTTAGACATTATGCTAGCTCATCATCAGACGGTGCTTGTCGCAGCGTTCGCAAGACCGGGCGTACAAGAGGTAGAGGAGCTGCTCAAGGCAGCACTGATTGAACGTGGTGATTTAACTCATCGCGATGCAAGTTTATATTTTCGTGCATTGCATCGTTTAGGCATGTCCACTAATGAACTGCGGAAGCTTTTCTGGGATGTGATGGAAAGTAAAAAGGGTAGTGCAAGTAACACGGTCGATCCATTTATTATGCGTCTGATCAGTCAATTCCCAGCGGAGGATATTGAGCGTTTGGAACAGCTCATTCCAGATAGCGATGAGAAAATTAGAGGCAAATTCCGTTATACAGCAGCTTCACAGCTACGCGCAGTCATTCAACAAATGAAGGAGATGAAGGCATGAGCAACACGGAGGCTTGGAATCAGGTACTAAGACAACCGGCAGAGCAGCTATATGCACACGAGCTAGAGGCATTGAAAAAAGCAGATAAAGGACATGTGCCACCCGGCTGGAGCATGTCGCCCCAATCCGTACTCACCTTCATTACCGGAGGAAAAGCGGGCAAGGTCGATATTACACCGAAATATATCGGGAACCGCCGTCTGGTGGAAATGGCGATTGCGACACTGGTAACGGATCGTGCGCTATTACTTATCGGCGAGCCGGGTACAGCCAAGTCATGGTTATCCGAAAATCTAACGGCTGCGATCTATGGACATTCTGGACTGGTCGTGCAGGGAACTGCGGGAACGAGTGAGGAGCATGTGCGGTATTCATGGAACTACGCGATGCTGCTGGCTAATGGCCCAACCCAGCAGGCGCTCGTGCAAAGTCCTATTATGCGTGCGATGGAGGCTGGTGGCATCGCTCGCTTTGAAGAAATTTCGCGTTGTGCGTCAGAGGTGCAGGATGCATTAATCTCTATTTTGTCTGAAAAGACGATCTCCGTGCCGGAGCTTGGTCAGGAAATGCAGGCACGTAAAGGCTTCTCCATCATTGCAACCGCGAATACGCGCGACCGTGGTGTGAATGAGATGTCGGCGGCACTCAAGCGTCGTTTTAACATTATCGTATTGCCCGCACCGGATAGTCTGGATACTGAGGTGGAGATTGTGAAGAAGCGGGTCGCTGAGATTGCTTCTGCTTATGAGCTACAGGCAGCGGTTCCGACAGATGATGCGTTACATAAAGTCGTTACGATTTTCAGAGAGCTACGTCAGGGCATGACGCTGGATCGCAAGGATAAAGTCAAATCGCCAGCAGGTGTGATTTCTACGGCAGAGGCGATCTCGCTTCTGACCAACAGTATGTCGCTCGCAGCGAGCTTTGGCGGTGGAGAGATGACGGATGAGGATCTGGCAGCCGGTCTACAGGGGGCAATCGTCAAGGACGATGATAAGGATCGGGTCGTATGGCAGGAATATCTGGATCATGTAATGAAAAAACGTGGTGCAGAATGGCGTGGGCTGTATCAAGCCTGCAAGGAGCTGAACGGGTGAGTACGACGACGGTAGCGGATGTGCATGTATTTGGTGTGCGCCATCTGTCCCCGGGCGGTGCTTACCATCTACTGCAAACGCTAGATCGTATACGTCCAACGGCTGTATTGATTGAAGGGCCAGCAGATGCGACCTCCGAAATTCGGCACCTGGTCGCAAAAGGCACCAAGCCACCGGTAGCGATTCTCGCATTTACCGATGAGCTACCGGTTCGCACGGCAATGTGGCCACTCGCATCGTATTCGCCAGAATATCAGGCTATGCAATGGGCGGCAAAAAATGGCGCTGAAGCGGAATTTATCGATCTACCCTCCTCGATTATGATCGCCATGGATGAGCAATATGAGCATGGGGATCGACGTGACAAAAGCTTGGGAAATCCAGATAATTTGGATGCTGATGCTGATGCTGATGCTGATGCTGATGCTGATGCTGATGCAGTGACAGCAGATGTAGAGTCGACTAATTTAGCCGATCCAGAGCAAACCGAGCCTTCTAAGTTGCCAACCGAGACAGAGCAGCATCGATCTGAAGAACCGGACGGAGGACACGATGAAGGGCAAGATGATAATACGAAGCATCCACTGGATGCGATGTACGAACGCATTGCCGAGCTGTCTGGCGAGCCCGATTATGATTCCTACTGGGAACGTTATTATGAGCATCAGCTAGGTGCGGATTCGTATGCGAGCTCGATCGAGCTGTTTTCAACAGAGCTTCGTCAATGGTCAGAAGAGGATGAGCGTCCCTTTGCCAAACGTGCCTTTGCTTATCATGCGGTCAGAGAAGCGTATATGCGGCGACGTATTATGGAAACGATGGAGGCAGGGCATGATCCTGCACGCATCGTTGTCGTATGCGGCTCGTATCATGCGTCTGCGCTGCAAATTAGCGAACATTTACCACCGATGAGTGATGATGAACTGAAACGTCTACCCCAGCGCTCGACTCGTCTCACGCTGATGCCTTATTCCTATTATCGCCTGTCCTCATTATCTGGATATGGTGCAGGGAATCACGCCCCGCATTATTACGAGCTAATGTGGAATATGATGCAAAAGGAAGCATTACACGAGCTTCCTCATTATTATCTATCTGGTGTAGCTCGTGAGCTACGCGAGATGGGCACCTATCGCTCGACTGCCGAGGTCATCGAGGCTGTGCGTATGGCGCAATCGCTAGCATCGCTACGTGGTGGAACACAGCCCGTGCTGGGCGATCTACAGGATGCTGCACGTACATTGCTCGGTCAGGGCGAATTATCTGTGGTGGCTGAGCCGCTAGCGAGGCTGAATGTAGGCACATCGATCGGACAGCTTGCAGAGGGAGTAAGCCAAACGCCGATTCAGGATGACCTCAATCGGCTGCTCAAGCAATTAAAGCTTACACGCTACAAAACAGCGGTCGCAGCAGAGCTTGCGCTTGATCTGCGCGAAAATCGCCGTGCTAGCTCGGAGGCGTCTGCGTTTCTTGATCTACGACGTTCCTTTTTACTGCATCGCTTGCGTCTGTTAGGTATCGACTTTGCTAAAAAAGCCGTCACACGTCAGGATCAGGCGACCTGGGCAGAGCAATGGGTATTACAGTGGTCGCCGGAGGTTGAAATTCAGGTTATTGAATCAACGCTGCTCGGTGAAACCGTGGAAGTTGCCGCAGGCTATCGTTTTCAACAGCGATTGGATGAATGTAGCACATTAGAAGAAGCCTCCAAGCTAATCGCGATTGCGATTCAATGCGGTATGATCGCCCAGCTTGAGCCGGCAAGACGTGTGCTACAGCGGCTCGCTGTTGATAATCGAGATGTATTGCAGATCGCAGCCGCCGCAGGCGAGCTATCTCGTATGATCCGATATGGCGATGTGCGGCGTGTGGATACGTCTCCACTGGTACCGCTGCTGGAACAGCTCTTTTTCCGTGGCTGTCTATTCTTGACCGATAATTGCAATTGTAAGGATGAGGTTGCTACATCGATGATGGGAGCAATTCAT
Organism: Paenibacillus hunanensis; assembly: GCF_014645615.1. GTDB lineage: Bacteria > Bacillota > Bacilli > Paenibacillales > Paenibacillaceae > Saccharibacillus > Saccharibacillus hunanensis. Next base: position 88,574 of record NZ_BMMB01000008.1, read on the forward strand.
GAGCTAAATGTGATCAGTCAGGAGCATGACGAAGAGGTAGATGGAGCGCTCTGGCTACAGGAGCTGGGCGAGCTGATGCGGCGTGATGATCTCAACGCGCGTCTGTCAGGCTTTGCGTGTGCGGTGCTCATGGAGCGGTCTGCGATTGATCAGCAGGATATCGCTTCGGAAATGGCACGTCGTTTGTCACCGGGCGTACCAGCAGAGCTGGGAGCGGGCTGGTTCGAAGGTCTGTCCGGGCGTAATCGATATATGCTATTGTCGCGTCTGAGCTTATGGCAGCAGCTGAGCGACTATATGGATGGACTGGAAGATGAGCACTTTATGCGTGCGCTCGTATTTTTGCGTCGTGCGTTCAGTACATTTTCAGCTGCGGAAAAGTCTCAGGTGGCAGAGCTACTTGGTGAGGTATGGGGCATTCATGCTGAACAGGCAGCAGAGCTATTGACTGGTGAGCTGGAGGAAAAAGAAGAGCAGATGCTGGATGATCTGAATGAGTTTGATTTTGATGATTTTTAGGCAGGATGAACACAACAAGTTCGCATTTGTAAATATATAGTGTACACGCTCTAAAACTATGCACGTATACATTTATCCGCCTAAAGCATAACTGCTTACGAATGCTAAACGGAAAGGAGTTGAACACATCGTGAAACGAATCGGTCATACAGCAGCTGTAGAGAGTCAATTGATCCAGCCTCGATTATCAGAGGATGATGGAACAGTTGCTGGGTCATCAGGCGAGCCTATATCTACACAGGCATCGTTCGCATCACCCAAATCTAGCGCATCATCGGAATCTACCGCACCGCCTGAATCTAGCGCATCACTGGATTCCCCTGTATCACCCCCGTCAGGGTCATCTCAGAACTCCACTATGGTTCCAACTGAAGTAGCCACAAAACGATTGGCTCGCTGGCGCTTGATTCTGGGCACGGCGGCTGAAGAGGAGTTGAATACATTACGGCAATGTGTATCACCGGATAACCCTTTATTGTCTGGTGATGAACGTGTGATGGATGCAGCACTGGCGGCTATTTATGATGAGACAGGCGGCACAGTTGCAGCTGGGCAGTCCAATAGCTCGCATACGACGTCCAGAGGAGCAGGTAGTGGTGCTTCGGCTCCAGTATTATCACGCTGGCTTGGCGATGTGCGGACATTTTTCCCGGACGATGTTGTATCGATTATTCAGCAGGATGCGATGGAGCGTAAAGGCTGGAAGCAGCTTTTATTTGAGCCTGAGGTGCTTGCGCATGTGAAGCCTGATATTGCAATGGTCGGTACATTGATGGCGCTCAAGGGCAAAATTCCGGAGCGAACGAAGGAAACGGCACGTCAGCTGATCGGTGCGGTCGTAGAGGATTTGAAAAAACGGATGGAGAGTAATCTGCGACGTGCAGTGACGGGTGCGCTGAATCGTCGCCAGCATTCTCCTTTACCTTCGCTGAGTGGGATTGACTGGAAACGCACAATCCAGCGTAATCTGAAGCATTATGATGTAGAGCATAAACGGATCATTCCTGAAAAGTTTTATTATTTTGACCGTGCGCAGCGTAGTAACGAGTGGAAGGTCATTATCGATATTGACCAGAGTGGCTCGATGGCGGATTCGATCATCTGGGCATCGGTCGTCGCGGCGATCTTTGCCAGCCTGCCATCACTGGATACGCGGGTCGTTGCCTTTGATACATCGGTCGTCGACCTGACGGAGCAATGCAATAATGATCCAGTCGATATGCTGTTTGGTATTCAGCTAGGCGGTGGTACAGATATCGACAAATCCGTTTCCTATTGCCAGCAATTCATTGAAGAACCGAAGAAAACATTGTTTATTCTGATCTCTGATCTGTACGAAGGTGGCAATCAGAGTCGGCTTGTACGGCGGATGCGCGAAATGCGCGAATCCGGTGTGAAAACGCTCTGTCTGCTGGCGCTATCGGATGATGGAAAGCCCTTCTACGATGCCAATATAGCGAAGCGTTTTACCCGTGATGGAACGCCAAGCTTTGCCTGCACGCCGAATCTTTTACCCGCGCTAGTAGAGGGGGCACTGAAAAATCAGAACCTGTCGGAGCTCGTGCAGCGTCTTGGCGTGAAGCTTGACAGCTAAGCTCCTTTTGTTTACGAATGCTCCAAATCGTGTAACCAATGGGTAGAGCTGCTTTTCGAGGAATGATCGGTTCCCGGCAAAGCGCAGCATGAAACTACACTTTGGAAACGATGAAGGAGGCAGCATTATGTACCCGGATCTGGCAGGCAAAACGGTAGTAATTACAGGCGCAGCAACTGGTATCGGTCAGGCGATTGCGCTTCGTTTTGGACAGGAAAAAGCAAATGTGGTCATTAATTATCATAGTAACCATGATGGTGTAGAAGAGACGATTGCCAAGATTAAGGAAGCTGGAGGTCAAGCGATCGATGTGCAGGGAGATATGTCGAATGAAGAGGATGCACAGCGCATCGTTCAGACGGCACATGATACCTTTGGCAGCATGGATATTATGATCAATAATGCAGGGATGGAAAATGAAGTGCCTTCTCATGAGCTGTCTTTGGACGATTGGAATAAGGTTATCAATGTGAATCTGACCGGTGCCTTTCTCGGTAGCCGTGAGGCGCTTCGGTATATGCTGAAGCATCAGATTAAGGGCAACATTATCAATATGTCGAGTGTGCATGAGATTATTCCGTGGCCGCACTTTGTGCATTACACTGCCAGTAAGGGCGGTGTGAAAATGATGACGCAAACGCTGGCGATGGAATATGCACCGCATGGCATACGAGTGAACGGTATCGCACCAGGCGCGATCAATACCCCGATTAATGCGGAGAAGTTCGAAGATCCGGAGAAAAAGGAAGCGGTGACCAAGCTGATTCCGATGGGCTATATCGGTGAACCAGAAGAGATCGCTGCTGTCGCTGTATGGCTGGCATCCTCCGAAGCAAGCTATGTGACCGGGATTACATTGTTTGCGGATGGCGGCATGACGAAGTATCCTTCCTTCCAGGGCGGAAACGGCTAAATCGGAGGTGCGATCATCATGAAGCATGAAGTCGATGTGCAGGATAAGAGTACAGCGCAGGAGCAGCCATCGATTCACTGGTATCCCGATCCAGACGAGGTACTGGACAATCCAGCGCTCTCCTGTTATTTTCTACCGCTCGTCTCCTTTGATCATGAGCATCTGCAAAATGGGCAGATGTACCGGATTCACCTATTCGGTATAGAGGGATTACCGTGTGTTGCACCCGATCGGTATGGTGAGCCACATGTATGGGGCTTTGCCTATAATGATGGCAAATATCGCTGGCTCGGCGATACCGCTGTATTCGGTGGTATGAATGTGCCTGAAGTCTATGCGTGGCTATTGCAGGACTTTGACCGCAACTGTGAATATTATATGCATGAGCAGATGAGTGCAGACGATTACGTCACAGGTGCGCAGACCGCGCTTGCGAGTATTGCGAACTTTGATGCTCGTGCCTATGCACATAGCGTATACAGCTACATGTACACACGTATTCATTACCAGCGAACAGGGCAATTTCGGCATATGGACGAGCTGACCGGTCAGCGACCAGCAAGCATGGGACTTCGCTCAGCGCGCTGGCTTTTAGATCATCTGGAGGCACAGCAGCTGGGTAGCTCGGTACTGGCTGGTTTGACTACAGTGGAGCGTAATCGCTATGAGCTGGAGGCGTCGATGATTGTAGGTGGAGCGGAACGGTTTCATTTTATGGATAGCAGTCAGGGTGCGGTAGTAGCTGCACTTGATACCGAACGCCAGCATGTCTATCTGTTGCAATAAAAGCATGAACAAAGGATAGAGTTGCCTTCATGATTATGCTATGATGATGCTGAGGTGAGTGCATTGACGACAGAACAAAATCAACCATCGTCCACTGAGGAAGCAAGTCAGTCCAAAAAGCTGAGTCAGGCTGAAGCAGCCAAGCGTCTGCTGGCACAAAAGAAGCAAAACCAGGGTAAAGGTGCAGGTGGTCTACAATCGACAGGTACGAAAAAGATGACCAGCCAGATGACCAAAAAAGTAAACAATCAACGCAAAAAGATGGGGACGTAATTGCTCATTCCATTCTGCGTTTGCCGAATATCGTATTCGGATAAGCTGTACACATAAGGCAGTACACAAAGACCCTTTGCAGCGCTCACTGGAGCCGAAAGGGTCTTTTTATCTGTTTACCTGTGTTGTCATGACTGTTATGTTTGTTATATTTGCCATGGCGAAAAGGTGATTTTATCTATGTAGCAATGTCATCATGGTATGATGATACGAGGGGCTACACTACACAATGAACACGAAAGCAGGGGACGCTAGCGTATGAAAAATATACTGGTTACGGGCTACCGGGCGCATGAGCTGAATATTTTCAACCAGAAGCATGAAGGTATCCCATATATCCGGCAGGCGATTCGTAGCAAGCTGGTTCCGCTGCTGGAGGAAGGCCTGGAATGGGTGATCACGCCGGGACAATACGGTGTCGATCTGTGGGCATGTGAGGAAGCGATCGAGCTGAAAAAGGACTATCCGCAATTACGGATTTCGATCCTATCTGCATTTGCCAGCCCAGAGGAACGCTGGAGCGATGATAAGAAGGAATATTATGAGGGCATTTTGAAGCAGATTGATTTTCATGGTGTGGTGAGTAATCGTCCATATGAAGGCATCTGGCAATTCAAAGCACGGGACGAGCTATTATTTCGTAAAACCGATGGTCTTATTCTGGTATACGATGAGGATGCAGGGGAAGGAAGTCCGCGCTTTTTCAAGCAGGAAGCACTACGCAGACAGCAGGAAAATGGATACCGCTATATTAGTATCAGCTCTGAGGATATTCAAAGCCTTGCGGATGAGCAACGAATGGAGCAGCAATTTGATGAGCCGGAGCAGAATGCTGAATATAGTGGGGAAGGCTTTACCGATGAGATGGTGAGCAAGGAGGAATAGAAATGATCGGAATTAGTGCATGTCTGATCGGTACACCTTGTCGATATGATGGAGGCAGCAATCTAGTTCAGGCGCTGGAAGAATTGCTATCTACCGGACAGGCTGTCGTCTTTTGCCCGGAGGTGCTTGGCGGTCTGTCCACACCACGCGAGCCAGCTGAGATCGTAGGCGGAACCGCAGACGATGTATGGGCAGGAATAGCACGCGTTGTGACGACTACGGGTGTCGAGGTGACCGAAGCATTCAAGCAAGGCGCCTATATCGCACTGGAACAAGCACAGCAAGCGGGTGTAACTGTAGCTGTGCTGAAAGCGAATAGTCCTTCCTGTGGCAGTTGGATGGTGTACGATGGTACCTTTAGCGGAAATAAGATCAATGGAGCGGGTTTAACAGCAGCACTATTTCGTCGCCATGGCATACGTGTGCTGGATGAAGGTGAGCTTGCTTTGGAGCCGACACTTTTAGCTGGAAGCTAACACAAACGGGTGTACTATTGCGCGTCTGTAACGCCTCCTATCAATAGTCACGATTTGTTCAATTTTAAAATAAACAGGGACAGAGGCAGAAATGGGCTCTGTCTTTTATTTTCGTTGTTATATGAATTTACAAGGTGAAAACATAACTAAAAGTGGAAAAGTAAGGTGATCTAGATCACATCCCCTCCCATTGTGCAGCAGTATACTAAACATATAAAAAGCTCCAATTTTAGATATTAAAGATTGTGAAATATATAACGTAGTTATGGGATATTTATAGATGCTTCGACGCTTTGAACACAGAATGAACCACATTACAGAACAAGCCACAATGTAGATCAATTACAACACCACTATAAACGCAATGGGGGAATTGCAATGACAGCAACACGTGAACGACTCGTCCTGATCGGTAATGGTATGGCAGGGGTAGCGACACTGGAACAAATCATCAAGCTGGGAGGCAACTACGAGATTACAGTTATCGGTAGTGAGCCGCATCCAAACTATAACCGGATCATGTTGTCTTATGTACTGGAAGGTAGCCAGACAATTGATGATATCGTACTGAATAGCCGTGAATGGTATGCAGAGAACGGCATTACCCTGCATACTGGTGTCACCGTGACTGCGATCGATGCGGACAGCCGCTGCATCATCACGGATAAAGGTGACCCTATTCCATATGACAAAGTGATTATCGCTACCGGCTCTAGCTCGCTGATTCTACCTATTCCGGGTCATGATAAACAGGGCGTAGTCGGATTCCGTGATATTGCAGATTGTCATCAGATGATGGAAGCCGCTGCGACTTATCCGAAAGCCGCAGTGATCGGTGGCGGATTGCTCGGTCTGGAAGCTGCAAAAGGTCTGGTCAGTCTGGGTATGGATGTTACGGTTGTGCACCTGATGAATGATCTGATGGAGCGCCAGCTGGATTCGGTCGCTGCTGCGATGCTGAAAAAGGAACTGGAATCACAGGGCATCCAATTCAAAATGGGTGCACAGACTGCTGAGCTACAGGGTGGCGAGCGCGTAGAGCGTCTGCTGTTCAACGATGGTACTACACTGGAAGCGGACTTTGTCGTGATGGCAGCAGGGATTCGTCCGAATACGGCAGTAGCGCGCAATAGTGGAATCGAAATGGAGCGCGGCATTCTCGTGAACGACTATTTGCAAACATCGATGCCTAACGTCTATGCTGTCGGCGAATGTGTACAGCATCGCGGCAATTGCTACGGGTTGGTTGCTCCATTGTTTGAACAGGGCATGGTGCTGGCAAAGCATATTTGCGGATTGGATACACAGCCGTATGAAGGCTCGACCGTATCGACCAAGCTGAAAATCTCCGGTGTCGATGTGTTCTCGGCAGGTGTGTTTATTGAAAATGAACAGCAATCGGTTATTACCGCTCGTGATGATTGGAAGAAGACGTACAAAAAAATTATTTTGCAGGATAACACTATCGTCGGCGCAGTATTGTTTGGCGATATTAACGATTCGGCACAGCTCCAAAAGTTAATTCGTGATGGTGCGCCGATGACAGACGAGCTATATGCGGAGCTAATGGGCACAGGTGGTTGCAGTCATGGTAAGAAAAAAGCATCGGTCGAAACGATGGCAGATGATGAAATTGTTTGCGGCTGTAACGGTGTCACCAAGCTAGATATTGTCAGTGCAATTCAGGATAAAGGGCTAACGAGCGTAGACGAGATTAAAGCATGTACGGGTGCGACTCGCTCATGTGGTGGCTGTAAACCAGTGGTAGAGCAGATTCTGCAATTCGTACTTGGTGACGGTGCAACTGTAGCTTCAAGTCAGGGCATCTGCGGGTGCACAACTCATAGTCGCGACGAGATCGTTGCTGCTATTCGCGATAAGGGCTTAAAAACGATCAAAGAAGTCATGAATGTGATGGAATGGAAAAATCCAGAGGGCTGCTCGAAATGCCGTCCAGCTATTAACTACTATCTCGGTATGATCCATCCGGTAGAATATCAGGATGAAAAGGAATCGCGCTTCGTAAACGAACGTATGAACGCCAACATTCAGAAGGACGGTACGTATACCGTTGTCCCACGGATGTATGGTGGCGTAACGACACCGGAAGACCTGAAAAAGATCGCCGATGTATCGGTCAAATATAATGTGAAAGCCGTGAAAATGACAGGCGGACAGCGGATCGACCTGATCGGTGTGCAAAAAGAAGACCTGCCGCTCGTCTGGGCAGAGCTGGATATGCCATCAGGCTATGCATATGCCAAATCGCTACGCACTGTTAAAACCTGCGTTGGTTCGCAGTTCTGCCGCTTCGGTACACAGGATTCGATGGGCATGGGCGCATCGCTGGAACAGCGATTTGAACGCCTTGACTTCCCTGCCAAATTCAAAATGGCAGTCAACGGCTGCCCACGTAACTGCGCTGAATCGTGCACCAAGGATATCGGTATCGTTGGTAACGATGGAGGCTGGGAGATCTTTATCGGTGGTAACGGTGGGATCAAAGCACGTCTGGCTGATTCGTTCTGCAAGGTTAAAACTGATGAAGAGCTGATCGATCTGTGCGGCGCGATTATTCAATACTACCGCGAAACTGGTAAATACCTCGAACGCACCTCGGAATGGGTCGAACGTATGGGACTGGATCAGATCAAGGCTGCTATTCTGGATGATACGGATAACCGTCAACAATTAATCGAACGCGTCAATATCGCATTGGCTCAGCTTGAAGACCCATGGCAAAAAGTGCTGCATGATGAACCAACACGGACAGCGCTATTTGGAACGAAAACAAACGTATAACGCAAAAGGAGGCTGAACACTATGAACATGACCCAAACATTTTATCAAGCAGGCACACTGGATGAATTCCTGAGCCGAATCGGACGCGTAATCATTCTGGAAGGACAGGAAATCGCTGTATTCCGCACCTCTGATGATCATGTCTTTGCACTCGAAAATCGTAACCCTCATCCGAAAGGCGGCCCTATCGCCGAAGGTATCGTATCCGGTCACATTCTGTACGATCCGCTATATGATTGGCAAATCGATCTGAGTACTGGAATGGTACAGGCGCCTGATGAAGGACAAGTTCGGACGTTTCCGGTCAAGGTTGAGCAAGGAATGGTTTGGATTGGATTGTAAGGTTGGATGAATAGGTACACGTATTAAAATGTTCGTCGCAGCAAGCACTCCAGGCCGAGAACATGCCAACGACCTTCGGTTAAGCCGGGATACTCCGAATAGGAAGAAAGCAGATGAAACGGTAAGATATTTTGCTTTGCAAAAATCCCTTTTCATGGAACCCCGTGTTAGAAGATCACTAACACTAGGCATCCCGGCTTAAAGGTCGGTCTTTTGGCATCGTTCTCGGCCTTCCGTTCTGTGCAAGGATCGATTGCTGATTGTGGTTAGTTACTTCATTTTTTTAGTTTCAGCGCATAGAGTGAGCAACAGTTATTTTATAAGATTCGAATAGCATGTTTAGTTATAGCAATCTTATAGCAAAGGTAACTGAAGCTAGAAAAAGTAATGCTTACTGCTAATTTTACAACTCTTTAATGTGAAAAGTACTGAACGGAGGGGAGGAAATAAGGGGAAAGGACGACTTACCGTGTTAGCGACTTCCTAACACAGGATTCAATGAAAAAGTGAGTTTTGCAAAGCAAAATATCTTACCGCTTTTGGAACTCAGGAATCTACATTTTACTCCTACTCCGTAGATTCCTATGCGAGACTGGAGTTCGTTCCCTTATTCCTTCCGGGAAGTGATGTATGCCAACGCACCATAGTCCATAAACAAAAGAACAAGTAACACACAATAACCGGACGCAAGCTGTTTTATCCCTCAGGGACATAGCAGCCTGCGTCTTTTCTATTTCTCTGATCCAGTTCTCTGATTCTCTCATCTACTTCTCTGACCGAGCCAAGCCCTTACTAGAAATTTTCATATCATCCCTCCGAGCGACTCTCCTCAGTAGCTTCTCCAATAATCTTCATCATCCCTTCACCAACTAAACCACCGAAAATTAGTGACACAGCAGATCGCTTTGCTTATAATGTAGCAGGAGTGTAGGCTATAACAGATATGATAAAATAGTAATACACTTTGACGGGATGCCACATCATTTGATATACAGCAGCAATGCACGACAGGAATAGCACCTCATCGGTCCGGGTTGAGGCAGAGGAGGGAGAGCGAATGATTACGCTGGAAGGCGTGAGTAAATATTTTGGTTCGGTTGGAGTAGGGCAGGCAGCAGTGCAGGAGATCGATCTGCATATCGAGGCTGGCGGCATTCACGGCATTGTAGGCAGTAGTGGTGCCGGGAAGTCGACGCTGCTGCGCATGATCAATATGCTGGAGCGGCCAGATGCAGGACGCGTTATCGTCGCTGGTCAAGAGCTGACAGCATTATCGGAGCGGAAGCTACGGGAAGTACGGCAAGGGATCGGTATGATCTTTCAGCAATTCAATTTGGTGCATAATCGTAATGTTAGCGGCAATGTAGCTGCGCCGTTAGAGCTTGCTGGTATGAAGGGAATCGAACGTAAGCTCCGTGTTCACGAATGTCTGGAGCAGGTAGGCTTGCAGGATCGGCTACATGCGTATCCAGCGCAGCTGAGTGGTGGACAACGCCAACGGGTGGCGATTGCGCGTGCGATTGCGAATCGTCCGCAGGTGCTGTTATGCGATGAGCCTACTTCTGCACTCGATCCAGCGACGACAGCAGGCATTTTGCAGCTGTTAAAGCAGATCAATGAGGAGCTGGGTGTTACGATTGTGATCGTTACGCATGAGATGGATGTGGTCAAAAGTATCTGTCACACGGTGTCCGTCATGGAGCATGGACGGATCACGGAGAGCTATTCGCGTGCACAGCATGGCTTTGCGCCTGCACCCGACTATACATTGTCATATCGAGAACAGCTACTCGGTCAATCGGAGTCGACCAAGCAGGGCGGTGAGCCAACATGAGTGGATCACGAACACTTGGGGAAATGCTGGAACGGTATCAGCATGAAATCTGGCGTGCGATCGGTGAGACATTCACGATGGTCGGCATTTCGCTTGCCGCGGCGGTATTAATAGGCTTGCCACTTGGCACACTGCTGTATCTGACCAAAAAAGGACAACTGTACGAGCAGCCTGTACTGGCTGGTGTGCTGAACACATTTGTTAATGTGGTGCGCTCGTTTCCATTTTTATTACTCGTTGTCTTTTTGATTCCGTTTACCCGGCTCGTCGTCGGTACGTCGATCGGTACAGAAGCGGCATCTGTGCCGTTGTCTATTATTGCGATTGCGTACTACTCTCGTCTGGTGGAGCAGGCTCTGCTGGATGTGCCGCGTGGGATTGTCGAATCGGCGCGAGCGATGGGAGCGTCACCGCTACAGATTGTTTTTAAATTTCTATATGTAGAAGCACGTTCTGGTCTGGTGCTTGGACTAACGACATCGGCGATCAGCTTTATCTCGTATTCAACGGTTGTTGGTATCGTGGGTGGCGGTGGCATTGGTGATTTTGCGATTCGTTACGGCTACCAGCGCTTCGAAACGGATGTGATGGTCTACATGATTATACTGATGATCATTCTCGTGCAGGGCGTTCAGTTTATCGGGAGCCTGCTAGCGCGTGTATTGGATAAGCGTTGATACATGGATGCGCGGCATATAGTAGCTTCAACGTAATGAACAACACGCTTTTTGATTGTAATGATAACAGGGTCACCTTCTGGGTCTACTCACTGGTGACTAATCTCAACTAACGGAGGAACAACATGAAAAACAAACAGGCACTATGGATGGTGCTCATCGCGATGATGCTATTCTTAGCCGCATGTGGCGGTAAATCTAGCTCTACTACGAATGAGGCAGCAAGCTCTAGCGAAGCAACAGGTACAACCGAAACGACGCTCAAGGTGGCAAGTCTGATCCCACCGATGACCGATATGCTCGATATTGTAAAACCACTACTGAAAAAAGACGGCATCAATCTGGAAGTTGTCGTGCTATCGGATAATGTACAGCCTAACGATGCGCTGGCGAATAAAGAAGTCGATGCGAACTTCTTCCAGCACGTACCGTATATGAACCAGTACAACCAGAGCAAGGGTGCGAATCTAGTTGCGATTCAGCCTGTATACGATGCAATCTATGGCGCCTATTCCAAAAAGTATAAGAGCATTGACGAGCTGCCAGAAGGTGCGGTGATCGCTATTGCGAACGATCCATCCAACATCGGTCGTTCCCTGCAAATGCTGGCACAGGCAGGCATGATCAAGCTCAAAGACGGCGTGGGCATGAATGCCACTCAAGCCGATATCATCTCTAATCCAAAAAACTACAGCTTCAAGGAAGTCGATCTGCTCATGCTGGCACGTATGTACGATGAAGCGGATCTGGTAGCAATGACACCTGCGTATGCGAAGCCGCTCAATCTGACTCCGGTCAAGGATGCACTCGTTACTGAAAAAGCGGATTCAACCTTTGCAATCACACTGGTAGCGCGTGAAGATAATAAGGATGCCGAGCCTATTCAAAAGCTCAAGCAGCATCTGGCAGGCCCAGAAGTGAAGAAGTTCTTGCAGGATAACTACGCCGATATTGCTGTACCTGCTTTTTAAAATTGTTCCTGTGCGCCTGATCGGTCAGGTAGTATTCTATTGAAAATTAAACCTCAAAAAACCTGTCTGACCCTTATGGGGATCGGCAGGTTTTTTGGTATGCTCTGCGTTATGTTCTACGCTATGTTGATGTCTGTCTTGTGCTATCCTTCTGTATTTTTACACAAATCGTGATTGGAATTTGAAGAGAGTTTGTGCTGATTCGTTAAGCTAAAGCGATAAAACCAAGCATCATACAGAAAGGATGGGAATCGACGATGAACGATATGCACATTCATTATATGCACTTCGTCAGTCAGCTGGAGCGTCAGTGGCAGGAGCAGATGAACAACAAGCCGCAGCAGTGGAAAGTATCAGAGGGGCTAGCTGCCAAAATTAAAGAGGATGGAACGATGAATGACTTTTACGGATATACCACCGTTATTCCACTCAGTGCTTCAGATCGGCAGCGTTGTGAGCAGGCACAGCAGATTTTGCTTGAACGGCTACCTGATCGATTCGTAGCGCTATTGCCAGAGACATTTCATCTAACGATTCATGCGCTGAGCAATGAACGAAATACGAGCGGAGGCATGGAGATCGTGCGGCAGCGTATGACCAGGGATCAACCACAGATTGAGCAGGCATTTCGTGAGATTGCGGAGCGTTATGCTGGTCGCCATATTGCGATGCGCGCGCTGGGCGTCAGTACGAATACACGCGATGTAGTGAGTATCAAATATGCACCCGAGGCTGCTGACGATTATGCGCTGCTGATTGATCTGTACGAGCGTATCCGTGAGTTATCACCGGAGCGGAGCATGTATTCGCCCCATGTATCGCTATGCTACTTCCGGCTGGACGGTTTACAGTCATCGGAGATTGATCTACTGTACGAGACGATGGCTGAGATCAATCGCAGCATCAAGCTGGATATCGTGCTGGAGGTCGATCAGCTAGTGTATCAAATGCATCGGCATATGAACGATTTTCCAGCGATCTTTGCTGTGCACGATTTTGTAGAATAATAGATCTACCTGGGATTGCTCAAAGATCGAGTACGCTTCACCACTCCATGTTGACTACTGCTATCGCTACGAGAACAGACTACGAGAATATGTTGTTTATGAGAGCGGCTGTGCTTACTGTACAGCCGTTTTGTTGCAACTCATGTATTACTCTCGTGCACTATTCACGTGCACTACTCACGTATTCGCCACATCCCCGTTGAATTGTTCTTAATAAAGCTGTTGCCGTTTACGCCAATGGAACGGATGTTTATCAAGCAGCTATCCAGCTTCGCAGTAACGGAGTCATGCGCGCTGCGAGTTGAAGTGGCGTATCGCGTGATTCTTTTGGCTCGCTGCTCCATTGCAAGGTTGCACCATACAGTGACCAGCTGATCATAGTAGACAATGTGACTTGTTTCGCATCATCCTGTTCTGGCAGATGAGCTGTTAATTGTTCCAACATATATTGCTGAATTTGAAGTTTCATATTCGTTTCGACCAGCGAACGAAGGGAAGCAATATTTTTCGGACATTTGGTACCGGAATACTCATGAAATTGACATAGTGCGCAGATCAGCGTCGTCAGCGCCTCCGAAGTCAGTGCATTTTGCGGGTCGATGCCTTTGTAGAGTAGCTGGATTAGATGGGTAGATATCATATAATCCAGCAGCTCGTATTTGTCAGTATAGTGGGTGTAAAAGGTAACCCGATTGATCATCGCATGACGTGTAATATCACTCACCGTAATCTCATGAAATTCTTTAGTTTGAAGTAATTCCACAAAAGCCTGATGAATCAATTGGCGAGTACGTCTCACACGCGGATCGTGCGGATTGGGTTTAGCGGAAAGGGACATCCTACATACCTCCTGTATGAACTAAAATGGCAGAGCCGAGCGATAAACGACAGATTCTAGAATATGAGACTTAAACGACACATTGGAGATTTTGTTGGTTGTATCCATAAGTTCACGCCTGTACAATCAGGCATATACCTCACCCGGTAGCATGCACCGGGGAAGGAATTGTTTTATTCTATAACTTACTTTTATATATTTATTTCCTAAAGATAATGAATATAGTATAACCGAAAACATCATTGGAGGTTACGATAAATATGAATTTCACTGAAAATAATATGCAATCCCACCCAAAGCAAGATGTAGCGCTGCTGTTCCAATCGCTCAAGCTAGGCAAGCTGGAGCTATCCAGCCGAATTGTGATGTCACCGATGGCACGCGGATTCTCGCCAGATGGTGTACCCGGCCCGGAGGTGGCGGATTATTATTGTCGTCGTGCCGAGCAATATGTAGGTCTGATCATTACAGAAAATGTCTCGATTCCGCATCCTACCGCCAATCAGGACCCGGCAAACAGCCCCGACTTTAATAGTGAAGCTGCACGGGCAGGCTGGAAGCATGTCGTGGATGAGGTGCATCGGGTTGGCGGTAAAATTATACCTCAGCTCATTCATGCAGGGATCGCTAGGGAGAATGTTCCGCAGCCCGCAGGTGCAGCGCCATCGATCAGCCCATCCGGTCTGGATGTGTATGGTGAGGTAAAAGGGGAGCCGATGACGATCCAGCAGATTCGTGAAGTGGTGCAGGCGTTTGCCGATGCAGCGCTACAGGCGCAGCAGCTTGGCTTCGACGGTATTGAGCTGCACGGGGCACATGGTTACCTGATTGACCAGTTCCTATGGGAAACGACCAATCAGCGGACGGATGAGTATGGTGGAAGTATCGCCAATCGTGTTCGTTTTGCAGTGGAGATCGTGGAAGCGTGTCGCCGTGCAGTCGGTCCAGACTTCCCGATCGTATTCCGATTCTCGCAATGGAAGTACCCAGTGTATACGGCGAAGCTGGCATATGATGCAGAACAACTGGCAGAGGTGCTGCAACCGTTGGCAACGGCAGGTGTGGACATTTTCCATGCTTCCACACGTCGCTTCTGGGAGCCAGCCTTTGAAGGATCGCCGCTCAGTCTGGCAGGCTGGGCCAAACATATCACAGGCAAAGCGGTTATTACCGTCGGTTCGGTCGGCTTGAAGCAGGATTTTACCGATTTCTTCGCGGCTGGTGCCAGTGCGGACCAACAGGGGAGTATGAGCGTGCTGACAGAACGATTGCAAAGCCACGAATTCGATCTGGTCGCTGTAGGTCGTGCCTTGCTGGCTGATCCAGAATGGGCAGCCAAAATACACGATGGTCGATTAGATGAGCTCAAGCCATTTCAGGCAGAGGCGGTCGGCAAGCTATATTAATGCTGATCGAGCAGGGATAACATGGATCGATGATGGATATGAGGGATGGATGGTGAAGTGTTATCATTCACTACTCACATCGTTGCATAATGATGAACGTAAATAAAGCGTCCTAACTGCAATAGTATTATAAAAAATCTCTGTGCTATAATATTTGCTGCACAGTAATAGTCACTTTACTATAAAAGTCTCTATATTATAAAAATAACTACACTACAAAAATCTCTACACCACAACAGTCACTACATTATAAAAGCCGCTATGTCTCTTACCTATACAGGAGAGGACATAGCGGCTTGATTGCATAGTAGATCTATTTTTATTTGACCTAATTCCTGCTATAGCGGCGAAGCATTCTGTGCTTCTTGCACCGATACAATGGCACTTCGCTTGCGGCGCTTCCGCTTGTTACCACCGCCAAGCTTCCACTCCGATACGACCACACCAGCCAGCACCAGCCCGG
This sequence comes from Paenibacillus hunanensis, assembly GCF_014645615.1. GTDB lineage: Bacteria > Bacillota > Bacilli > Paenibacillales > Paenibacillaceae > Saccharibacillus > Saccharibacillus hunanensis. Next base: position 104,360 of record NZ_BMMB01000008.1, read on the forward strand.
CACCAATATATCCTTTGACCGACAGCATCTCATGCTCAAACCAGTAAGCAAATAACGCGGCAAATACCGGCTCCAGGGAGAAGATCAGCCCTGTCCGGGTTGGTGTTGTATATTTCTGAGCAATCGGCTGTACGACAAAGCCAAATGCGCTGCATACGACGCTTAAAGCCAATACTGCTAGCCACCCGTCACCTGTATGAGGCAAGGTAGGCGTTTCGAAGATCAGAGAGAAGATCAAGCCGTACAATCCAGCAAAGCCAAGCTGCATAATGCCCAGATTCAGCGTGCTTCTCGTCAATCTCGCCGCTGCGCCAGTGATCAAAATATAGCCCGCATAGCAAAGCGCCGCCAGAATACAGAGCGCATCGCCGGGATGAATCGCAAGCTGTCCGTTCAGCGTCAGCAGTCCAATACCAATTACGGCAAGCAGCACACCGACAATCTGCTTTCCAGCCAGTGCACGGCGAAAGAGCAGCCAGTACAAAATCGGCACAAAAATAACAGTCAGGCTAACGAGAAAGCCCGCGTTTGAAGTTGAGGTCGTTTGCAGCCCGAACATAATAAACGCAAACACACCAAACAGGCATAGTCCAAGCAGCGCGCCATATCCAGTCGTGCGCCAGTCCAAATGCCGTAGCTGACGAAAGAAGATTAGAGCCGTTAAAATAAATGCCAATCCAAAGCGCAGCGCGATCAGATTGTATGGGCTGAGCGAGTCCATCCCCATTTTCATAAATAAATACGAGGAACCCCAGCAGAGCGTGACCGTGAAAATTAGCAGGTCGGCTCGTGATTGCTTCATGTTGAATCCATCCTTTACGATCGCATCCTATTCAAGCTACCGGTATGCTCCAGATTCATACTGGTAACAAGATCATGAAATCAGTATAGTACAATATAGATACAAGAATATTGAATGTTTGTAATGGAATACATGAGAGAATGTAATGCAAATGAACCATCATGAGAATGAGCAATGATAAGAGTGAGCGATTAGAAGTGAGATATAGAAATACAGTGTTAATTAGAAAAGTAGAATATGCGATTGGAGCTGTGAGGCAAAGGCTGTACGGCAAGATTGAAAGCATACTGAGGAGAGTGCAACGGTTGAGTATTCATAAATATGAGGTACTGCTCAAAGTGGTCGAGCTGGGCAGCCTAACACGAGCGGCAGAGGAGCTTGGATTCACTCAGTCCGGGGTCAGCCATATTATTCATGGGCTGGAGCGTGAATTCGGCTTTCCCTTATTGTTGCGAGATCGCTCCGGTGTTCGCCTGACGACCAATGGAGAACGGGTGCTACCACCGATGCGCGAAACGGTGAACTGGAATGAGCAGCTCAAACAGGTAGTATCCTCGATTCACGGCTTAACATCCGGTGTGATTCGCATCGGTACATTTACAAGTGTGTCTGTACACTGGTTGCCAGGCATGATCAAGGATTTTCAGCGCGATTATCCGGGCATTAGCTTTCGACTTGTAGAGGGTGACTATGAGCAAATTGAGGATTGGCTGGCTGCTGGGGAGATCGATTGCGGATTTATGACATTGCCAGCTAGAGGGAGCTTTGAGATTGTACCGTTGCGACAGGATCGGATGCTGGTCATCGTGCCACCGGATCATCCGCTGCGGCAAGCTGCACACTTTCCATTAGAGCGTATTGCAGAGGAAGCCTTCATTATGCCACGCGAAGGCTCGGATTATGATGTGAGGCGTGTGCTGGAGCATACTGGCATCACGCCTGATGTACATTTTGTGCTGGGTGATGATTATGCGATTATTGCTATGGTCGAAAATGGGCTGGGCATTAGCATTTTACCGGAGCTCGTATTACAGGGGCGTGACCACAACGTCGGTATGCTGGAGTTGGAGCAGCCAGCTTTTCGTTCGCTGGGTCTGGCGGTACAGTCGATGTCCAAGGCTTCTCCAGCGACCCGGCGCTTTCTACAATATGTAGAGCACTGGGTACAGAGTACAAACAAAGAAAGCCGAAATGAATGAATCGTAATGGTTGAGGGGATGATGGTTACGAGCGAGCTGAGCTATGTTATAACGAACATAGCTCGGTCTATTTCGTGTAGCATGTATTTCAGTGTAGGCTCGCATGGGCACATATGAACAATGGGCTTGATAATGATATTACAGAACAATGTTACATAGTGGTGTTAGATTATCATATTCACGATAAACTCCATTTCCGACCGTTCGACTGCGTTTATTTGGTCATAAACTATGTTATAATGGAGTCCGACTTCCAATGTAAGCGTTATTTTAAAAAGGCATGTAACGATGACCTGCTGTTGGCATCAGGGTACATATTATCGGTTATGCAGGTGATCTGTTGATCAAAAACGTATTTTGCAGGAGGTATAACGATGGCTCTTGGAACAAGCATGATTATGCGTTTACAAATGGACAAAACACAGGTGAGCTTTGGTGAAGTGGCAGGTGCGATTGGTCAAAATGGCGGCGATGTGGTCGCTATTGACGTGATCCATGCCAGTCCAGAGAGCACAACACGCGACCTTACAATTAATTTACCGGAAAATGTACGCGAAAGCATGCTACAGGCAGTTGGAGCGCTGCCAGGAGTCAAGGTCGTCAACGTATCGGATCGGACGTTTCTAGCGCATCTGGGCGGTAAGATCGAGGTTCAACCGAAGTCTCCAGTCAAAAACCGGGAGGATCTGTCCCATGTGTATACACCGGGCGTAGCGAAGGTGTGCATGGCGATTCATGAGGATCGGCAAAAGGCATTTTCATTGACCGTTAAACGTAATATGGTAGCGGTCGTATCCGATGGTACAGCCGTGCTTGGACTGGGCGATATCGGCCCTGAAGCAGCGATGCCTGTTATGGAAGGTAAAGCGATGCTGTTCAAGCAATTTGGTGAAGTGGATGCTTTCCCGATCTGCCTTAATACGAAGGATACGGAAGAGATTATTCAGGCGGTAAAATGGATGGCGCCTGCCTTTGGCGGCATCAACCTGGAGGATATTAGCTCACCACGCTGCTTTGAGATTGAGCGCCGCTTGAGTGAGGAGCTGGACATTCCGGTATTCCACGATGATCAGCACGGAACGGCTGTTGTAGTGCTGGCAGGCTTGCTGAATGCACTGCGTATCGTTGGTAAAGAGCTGGAAACAGCAAAAATTGTCGTACTCGGTATCGGTGCTGCCGGTGCAGCTTGCGTGCGGATGCTGCTGTCAGCAGGCGCGAAGAACTTGATCGCTGTTGATAAAGAAGGCGCACTGGTGCGCGATGAGGAATATGCACACGAGATGTGGAACTGGATTGCAGCGAATAGTAATCCGCATCAGGAACGTGGTAGCCTGAGCGAAGTGATTCGCGATGCAGACGTATTCGTGGGCGTATCTCGTCCAGGTCTGCTGACCGTCGAGCATCTGCATACGATGGCAGATGACCGTATCGTATTTGCGATGGCCAATCCTGATCCTGAGATCGATCCTGAGCTGGCAGAGCCGCATGTACGCGTACTGGCAACCGGACGCAGCGATTATCCGAACCAGATTAACAATGTACTGTGCTTCCCTGGTATTTTCCGCGGTGCACTGGATTGCCGCGCATCAACGATCAATGAGGAAATGAAGGTCGCTGCTGCACGCGCGATTGCATCGGTCGTTAAGGAAGATGAGCTGAATGAGCTATACATCATTCCGGGTGTGTTTAACGAGCAGGTCGTACAGGAAGTAAGAAAAGGCGTCATCGAAGCTGCGATTAAGACAGGCGTAGCCCGTCGTACACCGCCAGAGTTCCGTTAATCGCGTTTTCTATTTAGTGCAGGCTGGCGCAGATAAATATGGATCACAAGTAGTGATCATAGAGGATAAAAGAAATAGCCGCTATCTGTTGTTATACAGCAGGTAGCGGCTATTGTTCTGGGTAGAGTACAGCGAGTCCAGCCAATAAGGAGGAGTCGCGATGTGATGACGTTAACTGAATAGAGCACTGGATCGCTCCTGTAGAGCATCACTATAACGCAAGCTATATGTTTCTAAAACGAAACAAGATTGGTTACGATTACTTACTGTTGAGCTTGCTCAGATCATACGTTACGATGCGCGATTTGGTACTGGCAGGTGAGTGAAAGGTGAAATATAATGTATTCCCGACTCGCTTATTAAATTCTAGCTTATCGTGTTCAATAAATCCGCTCGTATCATTTAACACCCATTCAACATCCTTTTGATCCGAAGCAGGCAATACTTCTTTGTATACGATGATACTGCGTTCATTGTGACGATTAACAAGATACAGTCTGTAATCTACATTACTACGCATGAGTAGCATATCATCGTCCATCGCTTCAATACTGTATCGTTGATTAGCCCCCATATTGCCTACTTTGATCAGGTCGATCGTCTCCAGTATATTGCCACTACCGTCTTCAATCACACGTAGCTTTTTACCATCATTGAGAAGAATATTTCCGTTATAGGAGTCGATCAGACTAAGACTGCCCCAGTATAAAACATCATATGTCTGGCAAATCATTTTGTTGTTTTTAAACAGGAGCTGATAGGTCTCGTTGTTGTTATGCGGTTCACCGTAAGAATTGTCAATTGTTAGCAGTAATAGACCTTTTGGCGTAGTTTTTGCTTTAACAGATACCCAGTCCAGATCGTCTTTATTTTGAAGCGATGCCATTTTGACAGGTTGATTTTTACCATCCCACGATAATAAGCTACCCGTATCTTTTTGCACTCCATAGGTTATACCATCGTGGATTGTATAGCTCACATTATAATGTGGTAAATCCTTGGCCGTAACGGTTTTTGTTTTGGCATTGTAGCCCGTATATTTTCCACCAAGCGCCTCTACAGCAAATTGAAATGGAACATACACGGCAGGATCTTTGCTTTCTTTTTGTTTAGCAAAATAAGCAGGCTTTGCCATTTTAGCCGTCTTGCCATTAACAATAGCCATGTTACTTCCATCGCGTACTGCTAATTTTCTCAGCCAGCCGTTAAATCCAGCTCGTTTCCCTGTAGCATCAAAGCTGGCTTGAAGATTATAACTGCCCGTAATATCGTCCAGTTGAACGTACAATATACCATTGCGTTTATACACATCGCCTTGCAATGGAGACAAGTTTGTGTCTTGTCCGCGGTTAATTTCGTAATGGTAGTCGCTTTTGGATGCTGCCTGAGCCTGCTGTGCGACAAGCGTTGAGAGCAGCAGGATTGTAAATAACAGAAGGAAAGTCCATCTTTTTTTGTTCATATGCTGTACCATTCTTTCTTGGAGATGAGTATGATAGTATATTCGATTCGATGTATTGATCGTATAGTGATGTACTAATGGTATAGTAATGGTGCGTTTTCTTATTGGTTAATTAGCTTGCTCAAGTCATACGTCACAGTACGTTTACCTGAATCGACTAGCGGATTATACGTGAAATATAGTATGTTCCCAACACGCTTTTCGTAGGTTAGTCCGTCGCCGCTACCCATCGGGCCACCACCAGAATCGATGTCAACGTTTTGCTGTTCTGCGGTGGTTAGAACCTGCTTGTAGATGACAACACTTCGACCGCTACTTCGATCAACGACAGCCAGCTGATAGTCATGACTGTTACGGATGAGTAGCATATCACCGTCCATCGCTTCTACGCTATATTGCTGATCCGCGCCTTTATTACCTAGCTTGATCAGATCGAGCGTCTCCGCGACATTGCCTGTGCCATCCTCAATCAAGCGTAGCTTTTTGCCGTCATTCATTAGAATTTGACCATTGTACGTATCAATCAGATCGGATCTCCCCCAACCGTAATCAGCATGATTCTGACGAATGAGCTTACCCTGCTTGAATAGTAGCTGATACGTCTCACTATTAATATGTGGCTCGCCATAGGAATTACTTATACTGAACAGCACCAGTCCTTTGGGTGTCGAACGAATTTTAAAATCTACCCAATCCAGATCTCCTTGAAGCGAGGCGATTTTAACAGGCTTGCCTTTGCCATCCCAGGAAAATACATTACCGCCGCCTTTTTCAATCGCATAGGTCATGCCATCGTAGGAGGTAGAGACAACATCGTATTTTTTTAGATTTTTTGCTGTGACTACTTTCGTTTTGGCATTGTAACCGACGTACGTACCGCCCAGTGCTTCGACAGCGAATTTGAATGGAACATAGACGCCAGGTTCTTTACTATCCTTCTCTTTTTTAAAATAAGCAGACTGGCTCATCGTTACGATTTTGCCGTCGACTACTGCTGTTTTGCTGCCATCGCGTACGCCTATTTTCTTCAACCAGCCATTGAAGCCAGCGCGCTTGCCCGTAGCATCAAAGTTAGCTTCCAGTCCATAATTATTGGCAAGATAGTTGAGCTGTACATACAATGTGCCATTGCGCATATAGGCAGAATCTTGATATACACTTGAATACTGATCTGTTTTTGTAATGATCTTGAATTGGTAGCTGCTACCTGCTGCTTGAGCGTGCTGTGCCGCTAGCGGTGAAAATAACAATGCGGCAGAGAGTAGAAGAGCTGTGCAAGATTTCTTGTTCATCATAGAATCAGATCCTTTCTTGTAAAATAGTATCGGATTGACTGAAATCGAGTAGTTACTTTAGCTATTTAGCTAGTTACTTTAGTTGGTTAAGATCATATGTGACGGTTCGTGGCGGATCGCCATTTGGTGAAGCAAAGGTAAAATAAAGCGTGTGACCTACGCGTTTTTTGAATGTCAAACGATCCGCACTCATAAATTGAAGGGCATCGGGAAGCGACTCTTCGACGACTTTCTGTTCGTTTGCAGATAACACTTGCTTGTACAATAGAGCACTATGCCCAGTATGAATATTCGCTATACTAAGCTCAAAATCGTTTGCATTACGGAGCAGCAGCATATCGTCATCCATCGCTTCGATACTATATTGCTGATCTACACCTTTGTTACCAAGCTTGGTCAGATCGATCGTTTGTACGACATCGCCACTACCATCCTCAATGAAACGTAGGATGTGACTATCGTTCATCATGATCTTGCCTTTATACCTGTCCATAAGATCGGTATTGCCTGGACTATAGTCTGCATGGTTTTGACGAATGAGCGCTCCATTTTTGTAAAGGAACTGATACACCTCACTATTGAGATGGGGCTCACCGTAGGAGTTTCCGATCGTGATCAGTAATAATCCGCCTGGTGTCGTCTCCACATCGATGCCAGCTGCATCTAGATTGTGATTTAAAGAGAAAATCTGGACAGGCTTGCTCTTGCCATCCCATTTGTATACAGCACCGTCGTTTTTATCAGCGCCGTACATCATGCCATGATGGGTAGTATAAATAAAATGAGGTTCCTGCAAATTTTTAGCTGTTACTGCTTTTGTTTGGGCATTGTAGCCTGTATATGTACCACCTAAGGCTTCGATTGCAAATTGAAATGGAACATAGACGCCAGGCTGCTTGCTATCTTTTTCTTTTTTAAAATATGCTGGTTTGGGCATCATTACGACTTTACCGTCGACGATTGCTTTTTTACTGCCATCACGTACCCCTATTTTCTTTAACCAGCCATTGAAGCCAGCGCGCTTGCCCGTAGAGTCGAAGCTAGCTTGAATCCAGTAGCGGTCTGCTAGAGAATTGAGCTGTACATATAGCGTGCCATTTTTCATATACACACTGTCTTGTTGAACATACGTTGATGGTTGACCTGCTACATGAATCTCGTAATGATAATCGCTTGTAGGAGCGGCATAGGCTCCAGGTATGGCAAGCGGTGAGACGAATAGCGCTGATGCTAACAGGAGTGAAGCGCAGGATTTTTTATATACCAATACACTCGACCTCTTTTCTACAATTCTTATGAATATATCTATATTTCTAGTACAGCCTGCTTTATTATGGACGAAAGAATATTTAAAAAGTTGCAAAATATGGAAGAATGAAGGGAGGACACTATCATGAATATCCGACGAACAGAGCCAGCTGATATTCATGCACGGCTGGAAGCACAAGCACCTGGTGAGCCCTCTGCAAGCCAGCGTTCCATCCCTTCCCTATACAATTCACAAGCCAATAGACAGCATTATTCTAATACGTTAAAAACAGAAGCAGAACCGTCCTCCATCATCTCCAGCGTATACGGAAGCCAGCTAGCAGATAGCGGCTATCGTCCGCAATTTTACGCGTATTATTATAAGCAGTGGCAACATTATGAAATGGACTATCATCAGCATCACTCGACAGAGATTATGTATATGATTGCTGGCACCTGCCGAATCGAGCTATTACCAGCGGATGGTGAGTTAAAGGCGCAGGATACTACACAACCCGAGGTAGTAGAGCTACAGCGTGGTCAATTCATCGTGATTGATGCGGATGTGCCGCATCGATTGATCGTAGGCGAGCAGCCCTGCCGAATGCTAAATCTGGAATTTGGATTGCGGCTGCAAGCTATACAGCCGTCTTCACAATCGTCATCGGACACGACCATCTTGCAACAGCTCGTTCGTCAGGAGGAGGAGCTTGCGACGTGGATCAGTCAGCCACAGCGGCACAGCGTATTATCGGATCCTGAAGAGGTCTATTACACGCTCAAAGCGCTTGTACTGGAGCTGGATCAGCGCAGTATGACCTCCATGCTTAGCGAGCTACTCTTTGCGCAGCTGCTTGTACGTATTGCCAGACTATGGCGTGAGCATGAGCAAAGCCGTCTATCGCAAGGCGAGCGCTATGTGCGTCAAAGCATCGAATTCATGCGACAAAATTATGATCGTAGCATCCGAATGGAACAGATTGCCGCCGCTGTTAACGTGCATCCAGGCTATCTGCATCGCGTATTCCGCAAGCACACCGGTACAACACCGACCGATTATTTGAATACGCTTCGTATGGAGAAGGCTACGATGCTACTCGGTAGCACCGATATTCCGATTGCCGAAATTGCCGATTATGTGGGCGTATCGAGTCGGCAATATTTTCACCTGCTGTTCAAAAAGCATACGGGACAGACACCTGCGGATTACCGCACCCATATGGAGCGCACGAGATGGAATACGGTGTCGCAGGAGCAACCGGAAGTATAGTCGTTATATAGCTAGTCCTGCTCTCAGATCCAGATATGTAGGCTGTATGACATAGAGCATGGAGTAAGCATAGTTGGAGGCTTGTGAATATATTAAATCTATACCGACAAAGCACCGAGCAGGCATGACGCATGCAGTGGTGCTTTTTTGTTGCTTGTGGCTGCTCATTATAAAATTTACTGGATCACTTTAAATCAAGGTTAGGATTTTGGACAGCTATGCTAGCAACTGGTGATGATATTGATAACGCTTTACTTTTGATCGGGATTACAATAAAAGCAATCCAGTGCTAGCTGCATATGCTGGATAGCAAGCGATATCCGCTCCATTCAGTATATTGAAACATGTTGCTGCCCAGCGATTCACACAGCATTGTCTCGATGAACGAAAAGGGATCAGTACAGCATAGGGTTGAGCATATTACACGCTGGATCAAAATGATAACCAATGATGGAGGGGACACAAGATGTCATTTAAAGTAGCTTTTGTTGGTGCAGGAAGTATCGGTTTTACACGCGGTCTTTTACGCGATCTACTGGCTGTGCCCGAATTTGCTCATATTGAAATCGCATTTACAGATATTGCTCCGCACAATCTCGATATGGTCACCCAGCTATGTCAGCGCGATATTGTGGAAAATGGGCTAGACATCACAATTCAATCAACCACAGATCGCCGCGAAGCGCTGCGGAATGCGAAATATGTCATCTGTACATTTCGCGTAGGAGGTCTGGAGGCATTTGCAACAGATATCGATATTCCGCTCAAGTACGGTGTTGATCAGTGTGTCGGCGATACGTTATCTGCGGGTGGAATTATGTACGGTCAGCGCGGTATTGCTGAGATACTGAATGTATGCCGCGATATTCGTGAGGTGGCTGCACCGGATGTACTGCTGCTCAACTATTCGAATCCGATGGCGATGCTCACCTGGGCTTGTAATACCTATGGAGGCGTGCGTACGATAGGGCTCTGTCATGGCGTGCAGCATGGTCATCATCAGATTGCCGAGGTATATGGTCTGGATAAAAAGGATGTCGATATCATCTGTGCAGGCATCAACCATCAGACCTGGTATATCAAGGCTTCTCACGAAGGTCGCGATCTCACAGCAGGATTGCTGGAAGCCTTTGAACAGCATCCTGAATACAGTCGTACTGAGAAGGTACGTATCGATATGCTGCGTCGTTTTGGTTATTACAGCACAGAATCGAATGGTCATCTGAGTGAATATGTACCGTGGTATCGTAAGCGTCCAGAGGAAATTGTCGATTGGATCGATATGAACAGCTGGATCAACGGTGAAACGGGGGGTTATCTGCGTGTATGCACGGAGGGACGGAACTGGTTTGAGACGGATTTCCCGAACTGGATGAAGGAGGAGCCGAAGCGCTTTGTCGCAGAAGAGCGCAGTGAGGAGCATGGCTCGTATATTATTGAAGCATTGGAGACGGGACGCGTCTATCGTGGACATTTTAATACGATCAATCGCGGTATTATTAGCAATCTGCCTGACGATGCCGTCATCGAAGCGCCAGGCTATGTGGATCGTAACGGCATCTCGATGCCTCATGTGGGTGCATTACCGCTCGGCCCAGCAGCAGTCTGCAATGTGAGCATCTCCGTTCAGCGTCTGGCTGTAGAAGCGGCGGTGCATGGAGACGACCAGCTACTGCGTCAGGCCTTTATGATGGACCCACTCGTGGGCGCGGTATGCAATCCACCGGAAATCTGGCAAATGGTGGACGAGATGCTGGTAGCTGGCGAAGCATGGCTGCCACAATATACCGATGCGATTGCAGCAGCCAAACAGCGTCTACAGGAAGGCCCATTGCTGCCTACTCGTCAATATACAGGTAATACACGTCTACAGGTCAAAACCGTTGAGGAAATGCAGCAGGATCGCGAAGCGGCTAGCCGTAATGCAGGTGAGGCAGATAAAGGGAAAGAACGTGAGAAGATTCAGCATTAAAATGTAAGAAAAGTCAGCACTAATGGATAGAGTCGGGATGAGAATCAGATGAAGTATCGTAGGGAAGAAGATATGTTCAAGAAGCCCCAAATGACAGCGCTTGTTGAACGCATGTCTGAAGACGATTCATCGGGATTATATGTACAGCCTTTCGAGGGGACATTATTTTTTTCAGTGATAACGGATGTTCACCGCGAATAATTGATTTCATTGAAGCCAGCAAGATGGGTAAAGGTGTAACAGTAACAGCTTCTATACAGGCGCATCGATCGCTCTATGGTGAGCGGAGGATGCGCCTATTCATGATGTAGCGCAAATATATGATATAACCGATCAGAATAATGCTATACACCTGCGGCTAGAATCGTTACGCTTGATAAGAAGGTAGAATGGTGAAATAGATAGAGTAGTGGCAATTCTAGAGCAGATCGGTCAGATTGAGGTATAATGATGGGATACAGCTCGGCTTCATTCAGCTGTAAGCGCTCTACCCTGATGTTAGATTTGTTCTCGATTCAGCCCGTACAAGATGAATTTCGACAGGAGGTTATGCAATATGTCTCAACCGAATGAACGCAAGCTAAACTGGGGTGTGGTCGGAACCGGCGGCATCTCTAACAAATTTATCGCGGATTTACCTTTTACGAGTAATGGTGTTGCTTATGCAGCCAGCTCTCGTAGTATGGAAAGTGCGGAAGCTTTTGTACAAAAGTACAATATGACCCGCGCGTATGATGATTACGACAAAATGCTGGAAGACCCGGAGCTAGACGCTGTCTATGTGGGAACTCCGCATCCGTTACATAAAGAAAATGTGCTCAAAGCGCTGCATGCAGGTAAGCATGTACTATGCGAAAAGCCATTTACGATTAATGCCGGTGAACTGGAAGAAATGATCGCCCTTGCTCGTGAAAAGAAGCTGTTCCTGATGGAAGGCATGTGGACACGCTTCCTGCCGCCACTGCGCAAAGTACGCGAATGGATTCGTGATGGACGAATCGGCGAGGTGCTGCTCACTAAGGCAGAGTTTGGCTTCCGCATGCCATGGGAACCGGAGCATCGCCTGCTAAATCCTGAACTGGGCGGCGGTGCATTACTCGATACCGGTATCTATCCGGTATCGTTCGCATCGATGATCTTCGGCGCACAGCCCGAAAAAATTGTTAGCACTGCCCATATGGGAGAAACGGGCGTAGACGAGCAATTCTCGATCATCCTTGGCTATTCCGGTGGACGCACAGCCACATTAAACGGCTCGATCCGTCTCCTCCTACCGAATGAAGCGTATATTCACGGCACCGAGGGCTATATTCATATCCCACAATTCCTGTTCAGCCGTGAAGCTTCGCTATATGTAGAAGGCGAAGAAGTCGAAACATTCACCGACGACCGTGAATGCGAGGGCTATGCCTTCGAAGCCGAAGAAGCTGGTCGCCTTATTCTCGAAGGCAAGCTCGAAAGCGACATTATGCCACTTGATGAATCGCTGGCGATCATGCGTATCCTTGATGAGGTTCGCGCTCAGTGGGGCTTCAAATATTCGTGGGAATAATTATAGAACCATACCAAGCAGCCTGCCATCAGCAGGCTGTATTTTTTTAGACATAAAAATGCACGCCACAACAATATGCAGGTGAGAAATATAAACGACCTCATGCGCAAAAAAAGTCGGGATTCGCACCGAGCGAAGGCAAGGAAATAAGGGAAAAGGACGCCTTATAGTGTTAGCGATTTTCTAACACAGGGTTCAATGAAAAGTGATTTTTGCGAAGCAAAATATCTTACCGCTTTGGAGGGGCAGGAATCTACATTCCTTCCTAATCCAAAAGATTCCCGCGGCTCCACCCGAGTCCGTTCCCTTATTCCTTGCCTGAGCGGTTGCAGCATCCCAGACCATTCTCTACCCTTCTCCATATTTTCACTACAAAAAAATCCAAAAGAATATGTACATTTTTTGATACACCCTCTCTAAATCGGTTGATATACATAGTAGACTCTGTATGGCTTAACATTGCTCTAACCTAAATTTACAAACTCAGGCATTTCATCATGGCATCTCCAGCGAGCATATAATAGACATCGCCTAGCTTGCCAGAAGGTGCCAGAGCAATCATTCCATTCAGTAGACGACAATCGATTATTCAGAGTGAGGTGTATCAACATGACATTAGTGAACAATAACATGTACAAATGGATTAGCTGGCTGCTCGTAATGGCGGCAATTGCGGTGTACGTTCTGTTTCAGACGAGAGGAGCGGTACTGTCAGGCATGGCGCTATTGATGGCTGGGATTGTGATCGGACTGTTGACGCTGCCACGCCCACAGCGTATTTCTTTTACGATGTTTTATGTAGTGGCCGTGCCGGTCATTTATTTTATTCGTGCATTTATGTAAGCGATCCACAAATAATGGGAATTTTTTAATTGATAATCGTTCTCATTTTAAAATAAAGATGCTATACTATTCCCGTACAGAAGCGGCGCTGAATAAACAGTCCATGCTATAATCGACTGTTCATTCAGCGCTGCTGTGTGTCTGAGCCTGATTACCGAGTCGGCTCAAGCAGCTTAACCGCTCGTATTCAAGCTGGAGTAATACAGCGGTAGAAGAGGGGGAATCATACATATGCTACGTCGTTTTTTTGCTTATTACAGGCCGTATAGAGGACTGTTTATACTGGATTTTGGCTGCGCAGTCGTGGCGGCATTACTGGAGCTGGCTTTTCCGATTGCCGTACAGCGAGTGATCGATGATCTGCTGCCTGGTGGAGACTGGTCGCTTATTTTGTGGGCGTGTGCAGGTTTGTTCGGTATCTTTTTAGTGAGCTCGATTTTGCAATATATTGTGACCTACTGGGGGCATAAGCTGGGGATTAATATTGAGACGGACATGCGTAAGAAGCTGTTTGATCATATTCAGCGTTTGCCATTTCGCTTTTTCGATAATGCCAAGACCGGTCATCTCGTCTCGCGTATGACGAGTGATCTGATGGATATCGGGGAGATTGCGCATCACGGCCCAGAGGATCTGTTTATTGCGATTATGACGCTAATCGGTGCGTTTATTTTGATGGCAAATCTGAATCTGGAGCTGGCGATTCTCACGTTTATCGTCATTCCGTTTATGATCTATCTGTCGATCTTTTTCGGTAGTAAAATGTCGCGTGCCTTTAACAAGCTATTCGGCGACATCGCTAACTTTAACGCTCGTGTAGAGAACAATGTGAGCGGTATGCGTGTCGTGCAGGCTTTTGCTAATGAGGAGCATGAGATTGCTCAGTTCGCTACAGATAACGGAAGCTTCCGTCGTACGAAGCTGCTCGCCTATCGGATTATGGCGTGGAACTCGTCGATCAGCTACATTTTGATCAAGTTTGTATCCTTATTCTCGCTCGTATGTGGAACATGGTTTGTGCTGGAGCGTGGGATGACATATGGTGACTTTATCGCGTTTGTATTGCTGTCGAATGTATTCCTGACACCGATCAAGCAATTGAACGCGGTCATTGAGACGTATCCAAAAGGAATTGCTGGCTTCCGCCGCTATGAAGAGCTGCTTAATACGGATACTGAGATTCATGATCTGCCGGGTGCTGTGCCTGCTCCTCCGCTCAAGGGAGCGATTCGCTATCGTGGCGTGACCTTCGGCTATGAAGGTAAGGAGCCTATTTTAAACAATATTCATCTGGATATTATCGCAGGTGAAACGGTCGCACTGGTCGGGCCATCCGGTGCGGGGAAAACGACGTTATGCAGTCTGTTGCCACGCTTTTATGATATTCAGAGCGGAGAGATTAGCATCGATGGCATGGATGTGCGGCAGATGACCTTATCCTCACTACGGACGCAGATTGGGATCGTACAGCAGGATGTGTTCCTGTTTGACGGCACGATTCGGGAAAATATCTCATATGGTAAGCTGAATGCGACCGAGGAGGAGGTCTGGCAGGCAGCACGCCGAGCGCAGCTGGAGACGTTGATCCAATCGTATCCAGAAGGGCTGGATACGATCATCGGTGAGCGTGGTGTGAAGCTGTCGGGTGGACAGAAGCAGCGTCTGTCGATTGCACGTATGTTTCTCAAAAATCCGCCGATCCTTATTCTGGATGAAGCAACCTCAGCGCTCGATACAGAAACCGAAGCAGCGATCCAGCAGTCGCTGAACGAGCTGGCTGTCGGGCGCACCACGCTAATCATCGCGCATCGTCTGGCTACGATTAAGAACGCTGACCGCATTATCGTCGTGACACCGGAAGGCATTGCGGAGCAAGGCGCGCACGATGAGCTGATCAGCGCAGGCGGCGCATATGCACGATTACATGCGGCACAGTTTGGAGCTTGAGCTGGAGGGATAGCATTACAGAATAGATCATCTAAATAGCCTTGCTAATTCGATTGGAGTTAGCAAGGCTGTTTTTGAAAGGAGTTTTATGAAAAAACGCTGGTGGATCATGATTTTATTGTTGATGGTAGTGATAATTTCTTTTGCAGGCATACAGATGAAAATCAACCACTTAAAAGAAGGCTTAACCGACTATTTAGTTCAGCAGCAAAACATAGAAGCGTCCAACATTTTAAGTATAGATACGAAAATAGGCAAGCTACCGACATTTCCGATGTATGTAACGTTTAAGGATGAGCCTGACCGAACCTACACCTATACGGATCGCGGCGTGGGGCAATGGACTCAAATTTTCCCGAATGAGGATGTGATCCAAAAAGGAGGACAGTTTAAGCATTGGGAAGGGGTAAGAAAATAACATCGCTCTATTTTATAATGAATAATCAAAAAACCTGTATCCGTTGAGTAGCAAACGAATGCAGGTTTTTTGGTTTGAACGAGTACATACACTGTCATATACATCGCCCAATACACAGCCACATATAGCAATATATTATATAGCCGCATACACAGCGATATGCTCAGCTAGATGCTGATGTAGCCTTTCATCGCGGCAGATGCCGCAGAAAATTCTCATGCGCGAATCCACGCACCTGTTCCTCACTATAATGCTTGAGCAGCTCATCGATCACACGCTGCGATTGTCCAGCGTGCTCCAGATCGTGAACATGGTAGGCAATGCCGTCAAAGTCTGAGCCTAGCCCAATATGCTTTACTCCACCAAGCGAACAAAAGTGGTCAATATGCCGCAGCAAATCAGTGATGCTCACAGGCTCCTGCTCGCTAATGAAATACGGACAGTACACCACATGAATCATCGCGTCACGCTGGAACATCGCCTGTGCCTGTGCATCCGTGAGATTACGCGGATGATCCAGAATCGCGCGTGCATTGGAATGGGAGGCAAATGGATACTTCGCCACCTCCAGCACATCCCAGAAGGCACGCTCGCATAGGTGGCTCACATCGGTCAGTATCTGATTGCGGTTGAACAGGGTCACCAGCTCACGCCCAAATGCAGTCAGCCCGGCTCCACGCTCCTCAAGCGCCCCGTCTGCCGCTAGATTGGCAAAGTTCCATGTCAGACCAACCGAGCGTACTCCGAGTCGATATAGAATATTCATCTTTTTCAGATCATTGCCGATCGGGTCAACCCCTTCTAACGTTAACAGGGCACCGATTTGTCCCGGCTGTAGCGCGGCAATATCAGACCACTCGGTAATATGTACCATATTCGGATGCTTATCCAGCACTTCGTCATAGAAATAATGCACCTGATCGAGCGCATTTTGGAAGCGAAGCGGATCAGGTAGCTCCGGGTCAACGAAAATTGCAAAGCCCTGCATCCGTACCTCGCCTTCCTGTAGTCGTGCATAATTGGTATCCAGCTCCGGTGCATCGCTATAGCTAAGCGTACCTCTGGACTCCGCGATTTTGTATAGGGCATCACAATGAAGATCGAAAATATGCATCATCATTGCTCCTTTCGTTATGAATTTGCATCTTATGTAGGTACCACACTAAAATTACTTTACATCATACGCGACTCGATAGATAAAGTACAGGCGAGTAGTGGGTAATCATACAGCAGGTAAGTTATTTCAAGCTATTTTAAAAGCAATGTCTGTCTGCTGGAAATGTCTATATTTCTAGTGGCAGGCTGCCATACGATTGAGGTGTACGATGGAAAAGAAAAAGGGACGTATACGGTCATTTTTGCAAAAGGTGTTCGACCGTGATCAGGATGGACGTATTCAGTGGGCAGAGGTGTATCTGGCGGTTGCAGGTATCTTTCACCGCGCGCTAGTAGAAGTGCCCCGTAGACGTGCTGCTGTACGGCAACAGAAGGACGATCTGCCTGTATCTCGTATTCGCGAAATTCCGTTGCGCGCAGGTGACATTATTTATACGCCAAGCTCGGAATCGACGTATTATGCAGGTCATATGGGCATCCTCGGAACGGATGGACGCGTGTACCATGTGCATCCATTTGGCCCGGTATTCTCGGATACGGTGGAATGGTATGTGAAGCGATTTTATGCAGGTGACCGTTTTATCGTATTTCGCGCGCAGGATGAGGGTGTTGGGGCGGAGGCTGCGGTATGGGCAGAGCAGCATGTACACAGCGTAACCGCCTATCGCTTGAATACCGGAATGGACGATATCAAGCATAATTATTGCTCCAAATTTATCGATCAAGCCTATCGGTTCACATCCGGTACGGATATCTGGGGAAAAGGGAAGCGTAAATTACGTCACGGTTACCTGTACCCCTTTCAGATCGTCAAGTCCAGGCAGCTTCATATGGTAGGAAGCTATTATCGTGAATAACCGCTCGATCGACGATCCATTATCTTCAAATGAATAGCTCGATGGGATCGCATCATGCATCGTGTAAGGAAACTAGCTCGTATAACTAAAAAAGGTGCATGGGATCGCTTATACTCAGCGATCCCATGCACCTTTTTGTTATGATTAATTGATATCCATTCATTCCGTATACGTACGATAATGATCTACAGCAGATGCTGTACAATATGTCATCTATAAAAAAGCAACTTGATTTTTCCCAAGTGCCTTCGCTTGCATCAATGCTTCCTCACCGCGCAGGATCAGGTCGGTTGGATGCACCAGTGGATCTGGCATCATCATCACGCCACCTACACTGACTGTGATAAATCCGCTGTTCGACGAGCTTCCAGTAGGAATCTGTAGCTCCACCACACTGCTGCGAATATCCTCTGCAAGCTGGACGACGCTATCTTTATCCTTCCCACGAACCTGTAGCATGAATGTACCACCGCTGAAGCGAGCAATCTCTGCATCGCAGCGTGAGCTGGTCACATTCAGTACGTCTGCCACCCATTGCACACATAGATCACCGCCATTGAGTCCATGGATCGCATTATATTCACGCAGATCATCAATATCGATCAGCAACAGCGATACCAGCTGTTCTTCCTGAATCGCGGTATACCAGTTATCCATCAATATCTTCTCAAATGCCATCCGGTTTGGCATATCGGTCAGCGGATCGGTTGCCATATAGCTTTGGAGCTGATCACTCATGACACTATACGCTTCGGAGACGCCAATATCATGTGTCGATTCGCGTGCAATGATCATCACGGACGGCTTACCGCCGTAGCTGATTGCTGCCAGCGTAATCTCCAGCTTGAGCGAATCGCCGGATGTATTTTTGAAGCAGGAATTGTTGGAGATCATATGAATCAGATTTTGCTCCAGCTGATTCAGGTAGTGGATCATATCATCCTTGAACTCATCCTGCACGAATTGCAGGAAATCAAGCCCGGTGAGCTGCTCACTGGATTCCATGCCTAGCAATACCGCTGCCTCATGATTGCAATAGATGATATTGCGATGGGTCAGGGTGAAGAAGGCTACCGGTGACATTTCCATCAGCTGAATATAACGCTGTTCATTGCGGCGCAAGGTGCGAGCATCCTGTAGCGCCTGCTCCTCCATTTCGCGCAACTGATTTTCCGTTTGACGATGCACGATGGCTTTTAGCTCTGGCAAAATATTCAGTTCCTTCGGCTGCCACGGCAATGACGTGGACTGCACGACCTGACGCCACTTTTCAAATGATTTGCGTGGAGACAGACGGAAGCCATCGTTTTCCTGAATGACAGCCTTCGCCGGGTCGCCTGCCCATTCTACAATTTGTAGCACTTCGGGACGGAACCAGATGATATAATTTTGCAGTCCTGGCGAGATAGCAAGATAGAGCGCCCCGGATGCTTTTGCCTTGTAGGCTTTGGCTGGTTCATATTCCAGACTGAGTCTGGAGGACGAATAGATGTAGTCGCGTGAACGACTGCCCATCCAGCCTGCTAGCTCACGTACCTGTCCAGGCTCGGGTGTTACTCCATATAGCAGTAGCTTATCCTGATAGCTCACAGCCGCACCGGAGGCGCTCATCAGCGCAAGCAGGCTATGCTCCTCATCATGCAGTTGCTCGGCAACACGGATTGAGTTCATACTGCCGGTGAAGATGCTGGCAATACGCAGAGCCGTTTTACGAAGCTGACGCTCGGATTCGTAATCATCGAGCTGCTGTCGTTGATACAGCTCGTTCGAGAAGAAGGCACCGAGGAAGTTGCACAGATTGCGCTTACGATGCGAAATATATTTAGGTGAATAATGGTGACAGGTAATGAGTCCCCATAGCTGATTGTTATGAATAAGCGAAATGGTCATCGTTGCGCCCACACCCATATTGTGCAAATACTCAATATGCAGTGGGGAGACGCTACGCAGAACCGATAAACTCAGGTTCAGTGGCTTGCCAGTCAGCGGTTGTGTTGTTGGAACAATCTCTACCGGCGTATAATTCACATCGACGATCAGACGCAACCAATTCCGCAAATATAGCTCACGCGCTTGCTTCGGAATGTCAGATGCTGGATAGTGGTGTCCGAGAAATGGCTCCAGTCCTGCCTGCCTCGCTTCGGCTATCACCTTGCCGTTCCATTGACTATCGAATTCATAGACCATGACCCGATCATAGCCGAGCATATCACGAATCTGATCGGCGGCAGCCTGACTTGCTTCTGCACGATTGGTCGTTTGCTTTACACGACCGAAGAACGTCTGAATCCATTCAAATTCATTACTGATCATCGACTCATCCTCAGCCGGGCATTCCATTTCAATAATGATCAAGCCTTCGCTCTCATGCAGTACTGCATAGAACTCGACCAACTCACCATTCACTTCCACATTGATCTCGATATATTGAAGATCAGACGTCGCTTCTGCCGTCAGATCACCGCTCATCAGCGAAAATAATTGCTCCTCGCCAATGACCGATTCCAGTGGTTGTCCAAGTAGCTCGTTAGAAGGGCGACCGAGCAGCTGATCGGTGTTCGTGCTACACTGGACGATCTTATGCTCGCTATCTCGAGTAACGGCAAGCAATAAGCCATGTGGCTGAATACGTCCGGGAATGTGAATCGGTTCTTTATCGCAATTCGTCAGATCGATGGGCTCGCTTGTAATGAAGTTTCCATCTGTAAGCAGTGTACGATTAAGACGCTGGTTGTTATTACTTGCATCAGACATATAAGATGGGCCTCCATTCTCATGTTATACGTTACATTAAGCATTAATCCATTGCTGGAGCAGATCGAATGTCTCGCGTGCAGAATGAACAATCTCATGTCGACTAGCATCCGATTGACCGTATTTTAAAATAAGCTCCCGGAAGCTCAGCCATTGATCGCGTGTCTGCTGACCATAGCCATTAAAATAAGAAATGCCCGCTTCCGGCTCTACTGGCAGGAACTTCATTAATTGCTTCGTAATAATCTGACCGCCAAGTGTAGAGCCCTCGATCACATAGAAGCAACCGATCAATCGCTCTGCTGTTGAGATGTCAGGCAGATTAGTACATAGAGGAAGCTCGGATAGCTGCGCTGAGGTTAGACCGAGATGCAGCAGATCACTTTCTAGCAACGCGGTTTTGCCGCGAATATCCATATCCAGTCCAAGCTCGGTTGGCAATCCAGAATGAATGGCACGTTGCTCCAGTGGCTTCAAAAAGCCATAAAACAACTGCAAATATTGTGTATACTGTGGCAATGTCATGCTCTTGTCCATCATGGAGCGAGCATAGCTGTTATTTTCAATCTGTTGATGGGAATCAGCGGTATCTACACGCAGACGCTCCAAAATATCGGTGCTCATGGTTTATCCATCCTTTACTGATCAGGGTTGTTCACTTCAATTAAACCGTCTTCACATCGATACGTATAACGCCAATGACAAAAAGCGCTGTATTTTATTTTATCACGCGAATAGAGCTGGGTAGTAGTACAGTTTTTAAATATCTCACCTACTGCTCTATCAGGTAGACAAGGGACTTATCATAATTGGATAAAAATAGTAGTCAATACGGTGTGTGTAGCAGAACGTACCATATAATGAAAGCAAACGCAAATGATTGGAAATGTGTTACTTGTTTGAACAACTCTCGATGAAAGTGAGGAGAGAGTAATGTTAAAAGTAAAACTGGAACAACCAGCGTAAAACTGAACTAATGCTACAATCCAAAGAAGCCCCACATTATGCTGCTCGTAGACGGATCGTATCCGACTCGAAGCAGTATAGCGCGGGGCTGATTGGCATGTATATAGCATGTGTGTAGCTTGCGAGCGCTACTCGTCTATGGTTTACATAGGCTTCAGGAGATTCGAAGGTAGCGTACACCTCGTATAAGCACCTTTTCTATGATGAAGGAGATATCAGGTCTGCTGACCTGTTCAGTGCCGGGGCGGAATCGCGAATAAGCACATGCGTCTGCATATGGGTTGTGTAATAGGGCTGCTGCGGATGACGAATGCGAGAGAGCAGCATTTCCGCTGCACGCACACCCATATCACTGCTATAAATATGCACTGTCGTCAGATGCGGCTCAACAATGCGTGATTCGTTGGCATCGTCGAAGCCGGTAATGCCAATATCACGTGGTAGCGATAATCCGCGTGCCTTGAGTGCCTTCATCAGCCGTACAGCGATAAAGTCGTTGGCACATACAAATGCCTGAGGCCATTGCTTCAGCTGTTCCAATCGGTGTTCCATCCAATCGGTTTCGAAAATAAAATAGCGATCATCATCCAGAATACATAGCGCTGGATCAAACTCGATCTCCTGTTCGAGCAGCGCCCGGCGATAACCGAGCCAGCGCTCGTGGAAGCTTTTGCAATGATAGCGGTCGCCAACAAAGCCGATACGCTGGTAGCCGTTATCTAATAGCTGCTTGGTCAGTCGGTAAATGCTATGTTCATTTTCCATTAAGAGAACATCGGCCTGGAAGCTGGAATAATCGGTAGTAGCAGCGCAATCGATAAAGATTGCTGGAATGCCCAGCCCGGTGATCATCTCACTGTAAGCGGCATCAAAAAGCTCGATACATACGATTCCATCCACAGCTGTGCTGTCAAAGTTGTTAGGCAGCTTGCCGGCATCACGCTCATCGTCGCGCACAATATGAATGGATAAATTATAGCCTTCGGAGCTAATTCGTTTCTCCAGTCCGCTGATCAGCGCGGAGCCAAAGTGCGAGGTGTTGGGCATATTGGTTGTTAACAGCGCGATATTACCTGTCTGCCGAGGCAGCAGATTGTCTGTTTCCATATAAGCGAATTGCTTGTATTTCAGCTCGATTGCTTTTTGAATCACCTTTTGCCGGGTGTCAGCAGGAATCGAGGGATGGTCATTGAGTGCCTTGGAGGCAGTGTTGCGCGAAATGCCCAGTGCATCGGCAATATGCTGAATGGTTGTTTTTTCACGAGTCATCGTCCGTATCCACCTTTGTATTGTTGGGATGGGCAAGCAGGGATCAGACTATTCCGCTCATCCCATTGCATAGTTTGAATATAAAGCAGTTTACACACAAAAGCAATTATAGATGCACAAATGTAAACTTATATTATGCAAATGCACACTTAATAATTGCATTTTTGCCTCTTTATTTTTACATTTTATATTGACATATGAACAATTGATTTGTTAAATTGTAAATGGAACAAGTGACAAATGAATGCTGACCATTGTAAAGGTAGCCGTTTGCTGTAGCATGGACTGTTGCTGAAGCAATTATGTAAGCGATTACTTTAATTCGCAGGTAAGGCTACTTTGACGACATTAGTACGCATCGCGTCATTCATAACAATGAAATGGGGGAACATGAATGGAAAGCTCCGCCAAAGCAGGGAAACGGCATACCGGACAGACGCTACTGCATGCGCGCCGCACCAGTAGGGGAGTGTGGGCACAGCTGAAGAAAAATCGATTTCTATATTTACTGCTCACGCCTGCACTCCTACTGACACTGATCTTCAAATACGGCCCGATGTACGGGGCGATTATCGCGTTTAAGGATTTTAGCCCGATTCGAGGAATTTGGAATAGCGAATGGGTTGGCTTCAAGCATTTTGAGAAATTTCTCACCTCACCCAACTTTGAGACGATTTTCATGAATACGCTTAAATTGAGTGCATACGGGCTCATCTGTGGCTTTCCGATTCCGATTTTGCTAGCGCTGATGCTCAATCAGATTCGCCGCCGCGGCATCAAGAAGAATATTCAGCTATTTCTATATGCACCTAATTTTGTATCGGTCATCGTCATTGCCGGGATGCTCTTCATTTTCCTATCACCAACAGGCCCGATTAATCAGGTGGTGAGCTGGATTACTGGATCGCCAATGATGTTTATGACCGATCCGGAATATTTCCGCTGGGTGTACATTTTATCGGATATCTGGGCAACGGCTGGTTGGGCATCGATCATCTATGTAGCTGCCCTTGCCAATGTAGACCCAGAGTTACACAATGCCGCCAGTCTGGATGGAGCTAGCCTGCTGCGACGCATCTGGCATATCGACCTACCTACCATAAAGCCAATCATGGCAATCGTGTTCATCTTAGCAGCGGGTGGCATTATGTCGATCGGCTTTGAAAAGGCGTATCTGTTGCAAACGTCGATGAACCTGCCTGCATCGGAGATCATTGCAACATATGTGTACAAGATCGGTCTACAATCTGGCGATTATGCGTATTCTGCCGCGGTTGGGCTGTTCAACTCGCTAATTAATGTCGTGCTGCTGATCGGCGTGAATATGATCGTGAAGAAGCTGAATGACAATCAGGGGCTGTATTAATTGCAGCCGGATTTATTCATGAAGGGAAGGAATGCGTATGCTCATTCAAAATTCGCCGTTTGATCGGTTTATGCTGGTATGCATGAAGCTGTTTCTGCTACTCGCGGTGCTGGTGGTCGTTGTTCCATTTGGCTATATTATCGTCGCTTCGTTTATGGATCCGACGGTGCTGCTGAATCGTGGGCTGTCATTTCATCCAGGCGATTGGAGTCTGGAAGGATATCGTAAAATTTTGAGCAATGAAGCGATGATTCGCGGATTTTTCAATTCGGTCTGGTATGCAGCGGCATTCTCGATCATTACGGTACTCGTATCGATCGGCGCAGGCTATGCGCTGGCAGATGATTCGCTCGTTGGGCGTCGTACCGTCATGACAATGCTGATTATTACGCTCTTTTTCGGGGGTGGATTGATTCCTACGTATCTGCTGATACGCGAGCTGGGAATGCTTAATACACCGTGGGCGCTACTCATTCCGGGGGCGGTCAATGTGTGGAATATCATTCTGGCACGTACCTTTTTCAAAGGCATCTCACGTGAGCTAAAAGAAGCGGCGAATGTGGATGGTGCGTCTGATCGGATTATTTTCACCAGAATCGTGTTACCACTGTCCAAGCCGATTATGTTCGTGCTGGCGCTATATGCCTTTGTCGGGCAGTGGAATTCGTACTTTGACGCAATGATCTATCTGGAGGATTCCAAGCTGTTTCCACTTCAGCTCGTACTACGCTCGATTCTGATCCAGAATCAGGCAGCACCGGGCATGATTGGCGATCAGCAGGCGATGGCTGAGCTCAAACGTCTATCTGAAATGATCAAATACTCATCAATTGTTATTTCCAGCTTGCCGCTCATCGTGATGTATCCATTCTTTCAGAAGTATTTTGAAAAAGGTGTGATGGTCGGCTCGCTCAAATAAACGTTAGTCTAAACCATACAAAACAGGCACTTCATAATATGCCGGTATGACCGGAGGAGGCTACGATCCATGAAAAGAGTCACAACCAGCAAACGAATCTACAGCGCTATCGGTATTCCCGTTCTTGCACTGGCATTACTCGTTACGGGTTGCGGAGGCGAAGCAGCTCAGCCGCAGAAGACAGCGGACGGCAAGCCGATTTTGCATATTCTCACGTCCAGCTCTCCACTCGCACCTGCCGATCCGAACGATAAGCTGGTCGTGCAGCGCCTGGAAAAGAAGACAGGCGTGCATGTGGAGTGGACGAGCTATACAAGCGACGTATTTGCCGAAAAGCGCAATCTGATGATTGCGAGCGGTGATCTGCCCGATGCGATCTTTGCAGCAGAATATAGTGATTATGATCTGCTCAAGCTGGCAAAGGACGGCGCCATTGTGCCGCTTGAGGATTTGATCGATCAGTATATGCCTAATTTTAAAAAGGTACTCGCAGAGCGACCGGAATATCGGACGATGATCACTGCGCCGGATGGACATATTTATTCGTTCCCGTGGATCGAGGAGCTAGGTAAGGATAAGGAGCGCATCCAATCGGTAGATAATATGCCGTGGATCAATCAGGAGTGGCTGAACAAGCTGAATCTGAAGATGCCTACAACAACAGACGAATTGAAGCAAGTGCTGACCGCCTTCAAAACGCAGGACCCGAACGGCAATGGCAAGGCGGATGAGATTCCACTTTCGTTTATCGACAAGCCGGGCGGCGAGAATCTGACCTTTCTGTTTGCTTCCTTTGGACTGGGGGACAATCCCGATCATACCGTTGTGACCAATGATCATAAAGTGCTGTTCACTGGCAATCAGGCCGGCTACCGACAGGCGATCAATTATATTCATGATCTGTACAAGAATGGCTTGATCGATATTGAGTCGTTCCAGCAGGATTGGAATACGTATCTTGCCAAAGGCAAGGATGATCGGTACGGCTTGTATTTTACATGGGACAAAGCGAATATCACCGGAATGAATGATAAATACGATCTGATGCCGCCGCTTGCAGGGCCAGATGGCAATGTGAATGTAACGCGCAACAATGCACTGGGCTTTTTCCGTGGCAGCATGGTCGTGACCAGCAGTAACCAGCAGCTTGAGCAAACCGCCAAATGGGTGGATCAGCTGTATGAGCCGCTCCAATCGGTACAGGATAACTGGGGAACGTATGGCGATACGACCCAGCAAAATATTTTTAAGCTGGATGAGCAAAAGCAGATGCTGAAGCATCTTCCGCTAGAAGGCTCGGCACCGGTAGAGGTGCGCCAGAAGACAAGCATCGGTGGCCCGCTGGCGATATTGAGTGATTATTTTGGCAAATATACAACGATGCCAGACGATGCTAAATGGCGGATGGATCTGATGAAAAAAGTGCTGGTGCCCCATATGCAGGCAGATTATACGTACCCGAATGTGTTTTTCAGTATCGATGAGCTGGATCGTCTATCTACTATTGAAGCTGATCTGTTCCCGTATATGCTACGCAAACGGACAGAATGGTATCAGAATGGTAAAGCAGATCAAGAATGGAGCGAGTATACTCAGGAGCTGGATCGCTTAGGATTACAGGAATGGCTCAAAATTAGACAGGACGGATACAACCGCAGCCTACAATAGAATGGAGAGTGATTGTATGTCTTTGCAGCTACAAAACGATTATCGGGGCGCGTATCACTTCTCGCCTGCCCGCGGCTGGATGAACGATCCGAATGGCATGGTGTACTGGGACGGCGAATATCATTTATTTTTTCAATATCATCCATTTGGTAAGACATGGGGGCCGATGCACTGGGGACATGCCGTATCGCGCAATCTGGTGCACTGGCAGGAGCTTCCGGTGGCGCTGGAGCCAGATGAGCTGGGGACGATCTTTTCCGGTAGTGCGGTTGTCGATTGGAAGAATACAACCGGGTTCTTTCCAGAGGAGCCGGGTCTGGTAGCGATCTTCACCCATCATAGTGAATTGCCTGGGCAATCGGTATGCCAGAGTCAGAGCCTCGCTTACAGTCATGATCGCGGAAGAACGTGGCATAAGTATCCAGGCAATCCCGTGCTAACGCATGAGAGCAGACCGGATTTTCGTGATCCTAAAGTATTCTGGTATGAGCGAGATCACTGCTGGGTGATGATTTTAGCCTGCGGACAGACGGTATCCTTGTATCGTTCACCGGATATGCTGCAATGGACAGAGAGTAGTGAATTTGGTGAAGGAATTGGCTGTCACGATGGGGTCTGGGAATGTCCGGATTTATTTCCGCTACCCGTGCAAAATGGTGCAGAAGGGGAACAACGCTGGGTGATGCTTGTGAGTATCGGCGATGATGGTATCCATCCAGAAGGCTCGCGCACACAGTATTTTACCGGGCAGTTTGAGGGTACATCCTTTATACCGGATGAAGCTTCACAGCAGGTGCGCTGGCTGGATTATGGACGGGATAACTATGCAGGTGTGAACTGGTCGGACATTCCAGCGGAGGATGGACGACGGCTATATATTGGCTGGATGAGCAATTGGCGCTATGCCAATATGACTCCAACAGGCGATTGGCGCGGAGCGATGACGATCACGCGTGAATTATTGCTCGAATATACAAAGGACGGACAATTGCAGCTACTTCAGCGTCCCGTAGCCGAATTGGAAAGCTATCGCCAGCTGTTATTACAATGCAATCACGCCAGGCTGGAAGAGGTGGAGGTAGCATTGACCGCATTACACTTACGCAGCTATGAGCTGCATATCGTCTTACCGGCTATTAGTTCAGCACAATGGGAGGTGCTATCGAACGGGCAACAGCGCACTGTGATCGGTGTCGATGCAGACAGAGGTGTAGTATATATCGATCGTACCATGTCCGGTGATGGGACTTTTCATGAGCATTTTGCTGGACGACATGAAGCGGCTTGGTCGACTACAGAGGATGTGCGTGAGCTACGTATCTTTGTAGATCGTGGTTCAGTGGAGGTATTCGCCGATGAAGGGCGTACCGTACTGACGGATCTCGTATTCCCACCTGCTAGTGCAGACCGCCTGGGCTTGATGCGCGCCACCAATGAACAGAATCCGCCAGCCTGGATGTCGGTTGCCGTCTATGATTTGTCGATAGATAGATAGATAGATAGATAGATAGATAGCGGCGGCGCAATGCGACCAAATAATAGCAAGCATCATACTACCGCTCGACGTAGACTTACGACGATATACAAGTCCATGAACATAGATCATGCTTCAGGGAGGCGGAAACTTGGATAGTGAACAGCGCAAGATAGGTCATGCTAGCTGGAATGATGCCAATGACGGAAGGCAACTGCATACCAACGTCGTATTAGCAAATAAGAGCATCTCATCTAAGAAGAGTAGCATCGCTATATGCAGATTGTGGACATTGCTATTCGCCATCGGTTTGTATAGTGGCATGATGGCTACAGCAAAGGCGGCGGACTTACCGCAGTCAGGGGCGAACATCATGACATCTACGCATTCGTCGACATTAGCGGCAGCTATGGCTCCCGAAGGTGAAACGGCGACATGGAATTATAATTTAACAGGTGAATATACGGTAGGCGATGCCATATGGGCAATGGATCGACGTGGAATGAGAGGTACAGTATCAACGGGAGGTATGGGCGGTATGCGATTATACGCCCAGCCGACCGGGCAAGATATGGTGCTGATGACAGATCTAATACCGGTGGATGATGCCGCATCTATGCAGGCAGGCGTAATGCTTCGTACGGATGAGCAAGGGCAGCAGGGCTATCAAGTGCTTCTCATTCGTAATGCTAACCGCGTCACTGCACGCTTGCAGCAGCCAGATGGAACAGTAATCCAGCAATCACAGCAGAGCTATCCGAGCGAATCCGGTGTGAAGCATCGATTGGAGCTGCATGTGAAGGGGAATCATTTGCAGCTGTATATTGATGGCTATGCGCAGCCAGCGCTGGATACACAGCAGCTAGCAGCAGGTGCGGATGCGGGGCTGGCAGGCATTGTGGTATTAAACGGCTCCGCTTCGTTTCAGGATACGTATCGGATGACGACGGAGCAATTTTACGGCGAGGATTATCGTCCAGCGTATCATTATTCTGCTCTACGTGGGTGGGCAAGTGATCCGAATGGATTGATTTATAATCAGGGAGAATATCATCTATTTCATCAGGATGGTGGACGATGGGCGCATGCAGTGAGCACTGATCTACTCCACTGGAAGAACCTGCCCTTTGCGTTGGAATGGAATCAGCTTGGACATATCTGGTCTGGCTCGGCAATTGCTGATGAGCATAATGTATCCGGTCTGTTTGACGATGCTAATGGTGGCTTGATCGCCTATTATACGTCGTATACACCATCATCGCATAATGGTAATCAGAAAATTGGAATCGCTTACAGTCCAGATCGTGGTCGCACCTGGCGTTACCCGACAGATCGCCCGATCGTCATCGATAATCCCGGCAAAAGCGCTACCGATCCGGGTGGATGGGATTTCCGCGATCCCAAGGTCGTTCGCGACGAAGCCAATCATCGCTGGGTGATGGTCGTATCCGGTGGAGATCATGTGCGTCTGTTCGTATCAACGAATCTGCTCGATTGGACATTGACTGACAATTTTGGCTATGCCAATTATATTCGCGGCGGCGTGTGGGAATGTCCTGATCTATTTCCCTTACAGGCAGCAGACGGTACGGTGAAATGGGTGCTGATGATCAGCACAGGTGCGAATCCGAATACGGAAGGCTCGGATGCAGAATATTTTATCGGTCAGCTTAGCCCGGAAGGCAAATTTATGAATGATAATCCCGCAGGCAAAGTGCTGAAGACAGACTGGGGCAAAGAATTCTATGCTTCAATGTCATTTGCCGGACTACCACAGCAGCAGCGAATCGTCATGGCATGGATGACCAACTGGGACTATGCGTTCGAGCAGCCAACCGGAGATTGGAAGGGCGTGCTCACCATTCCGCGCCAGCTGTCGCTCGTATCGACCCCAGACGGATGGCGTCTATCCCAGCAGCCCATACAGCAGTTGAACGCATTACGCAGTCCTATGCTGCACACGGGAGCTACAGAGATACAGCCGAGCAGCCCCAATCTGCTAGCCGGTCTGTCGGCAGCGAACTACGAGATTGAGGCAGAGCTACGCTTGCCAGAGCAGCAACCTGCACATTCATTCGGCTTCCGTTTACTTGAAAACGATACGGGCACGCAATTTACAAAGGTCGGCTATACGGTTGCAGATCGCCAGCTGCTTATCGACCGTTCGCAATCCGGCATTACTGACTTCTCACCGCTATTTCGCACGCTCCAGCAAACGACATTGCAGCAGACAAACGGGACAGACGGCATCATCCGACTGCGGATTCTGGTAGATCGCTCGACGATAGAGGTGTTTGCCAATCATGGACAGACGGTATTCAGCAGCATCGTATTTCCCGATGCCGCCAGTCGTCGGATGAGTCTGTATACGGAGGGTGGTAATGTAGAGGTCGTATCCTTGAAGGTTAATCGAATGAATAGTGTATGGGAATAAGAGCGCATGCCTTCCGTGGGAAATGGAGCGAGTTACACTGTATTTTAGAAAAATTGCACGCATGTAATGGATTTGGAGGATTTGCAAGGCATGTGGAGAGGGTTAGATAAGATGAAGTAGAGGCACTATGCAGGAATGAGTGTCTGCTTACAGTGTGGAGTTAGCCTGCTTTTTCCAGAGGCGAGAACGGTAATGCACTGTGGCAAGAGACAGATACAGCGCACCAAGTAATACATTCCAGCCGGTATGCAGACAGAGGAAATTCACAATCATCAGAAAAATAATAATACCAGCTAGCTTGGTATAATAACGGTCAATCCATTGAAGCATGTATTCATCCACCTTATATAAAATAGTATAGTTCACGTTCATCATGCAGCTTCGCCTGTTTACCATTAATATCGGATGAAATGCATAAAGATGAAGATCAATACAAAAAAAGCACATCTTTCCAACACAGGAGAGATGTGCTTTGTATGATTTCTAGTATAATTTTCAACGCTAACGCTAACGCTAACGCTAACGCTAACGCTAACGCTAACGCTAACGCTAACGCTAACGCTAACGCTAACGCTAATGAAGGCATGAAGGTACTACCAGCATTATACAAATAATCCTTAACTGCGAGCGTCACCCTGTCTATATCGATATCAAAACAAGCCACCGTTCGCAGAAGTCGTTATACTACGTCACATGATATGAAAGGTCAGCATTAGCTCTGTCCAGCCATCTTCTTCTGTTGCCCACGAACAAGCACCAGGAAGAACAATACCGCCAGCAGCTCAGCTCCGAAAATTACAACACTCATCGATACTGTTGTCGTACCGCCTCCCAGACTAACAAGCGGCGAAGCAAGTGCGCCTAGCGTTAGTGGCAGTAGACCGAGCAGTGCAGATGCGCTTCCGGCGGAGTGGCTCTGACTTTGCATCGCGAGTGACACAGAGGTAGCACCCACCGAGCCGACACAGGCGACGATCAGGAACAGCATACTTGCGATAGCGAATAATCCACCGCCAGCAAGGGAGATCAGCAGCAACAATAGCGATGCGGTAAATGCAATGCCAAGACTGAGCTTGAGCAGACGATATTCGCCAAAGCGTCCAGACAATCGTCCAGCTAGCTGTGAGAAAATAATAATTCCTAATCCATTAATCGCAAAAAAGATACTAAACCCTTGCGCCGATACACCGAAAATGTTCTGAATGACAAACGGCGAACCTGCAATGTATGAAAACATCGCTGCCATGACAAACGCCTGAGACAATGCAAAGCCGATAAAACTACGATCTCGAATTAGCCGTGCAAAGGTGCGTAATGTCGTTCCAAGTCCACCTGCTGCCTTGCGATCAGCTGGCAACGTTTCGGGTAGACCAAATAGAACGGAAAATAGCATGATCGCTCCAATTGCAGCCAGAACGACGAATATCCCCTGCCACGGTACAACCTTTAGTAGTAAGCCGCCGACAACCGGCGCGGCGATCGGTGCTACTCCGTTAATGAGCATGAGTAGCGAGAAGAATCGAGTTAATTCGGTGCCAGAATACAAATCACGTACAATGGCGCGCGAGATAACGATGCCTGCCGCTCCCGTAACCCCCTGAATAAAACGAAGCAGGATCAACACCCAGATGTTGCCTGTCAAAGCGCATAATAATGAAGAAATAGCGTACAATACTAGCGAAATGAGCAGCGGCATTCGGCGCCCTTTCACATCGCTGAGCGGCCCTACAACAAGCTGCCCGAAGGCTAAGCCGAGCAGACAGGCAGTCAGACTGAGCTGAGCAAGGGAGGCATTCGTATGCAGATGATCTGCAAGCGTGGGAAGCGCAGGCAGATACATATCAATCGATAGCGGCGCAAAAGCAGAGAGCGAGCCAAGGATGAGCGCGATGCCAAGACGGCGCGAGCGAGTCATCGAGGACGCGGACAATGTGCCCTTGGATTGAAGCTTATTGGACATAGCTGGCAATTTCCTTCCGTTATCCTGTGGTGCTATACAGCCATACAGGTCATTTTTACACATGATTTAGTGTAAACGATTATACAAAACCGATAAAGCAAAGATTTCAGCGCTATACATTTCATGCTATAATAAATCCCAATGATTTATATATCCAAGTGTTAGCGATTTCCTAACACGAGGTTCAATGAAAAGAGGATTTTTGCAGGGCAAAATATCGTACTGCTCAAGTGTTAGTGATCTTCTAACACGAGGTTCAATGAAAAAAGGATTTTTGCGCAGCAAAATATCCATACTATCTATTGAGGAAGGTAGGTCAAGCATCTTGTCTACAAAAGCTAAGCAACCGAAGCCCGAATGGATCAAAATCAAGATGACCAACAACGAAAACTATCAGGAAATCAAAAGCATGATGCGCTCCAAAACATTGCATACCGTATGTGAGGAAGCGCGCTGCCCGAACATCTATGAGTGCTGGGCGAACCGTACTGCAACCTTTATGATACTGGGCGACATCTGTACGCGTGCATGTCGTTTCTGTGCGGTCAATACGGGGATGCCAACGGAGCTTGATTTGCAGGAGCCAGAACGGGTGGCGGAAGCAGCTGAACAGATGGGCCTGAATCATTGTGTTATTACAAGCGTGGCCCGTGACGATTTGAAGGACGGCGGAGCAACGATCTTTGCCGAGACGATCCGCGCGATGCGTCGCCGCCTGCCACTGTGCAGTGTGGAAGTACTTATCCCTGACTTTATGGGTGATATCGAATCGCTCAAAATCGTTATGGATGCCAAACCGGATATTTTAAACCATAACATTGAAACTGTTGAACGCATGTCCGATCGCGTAAGAGCGAGAGCGAAGTATCCGCGTTCGATGGAACTGCTGCGCAATTCCAAAACGCTGCAACCGAACATTCCAACCAAGTCCAGTATTATGCTGGGTGTAGGCGAAGAATGGGATGAAATTTTACAGGCAATGGATGACCTGCGTGCCGTGGATTGCGATATTCTGACACTGGGGCAATATTTGCAGCCAAGTCCGAAGCATCTGAACGTAGCTAAATATTACACACCGGAAGAGTTTGCAATTCTGAAGGAAGAAGGATTGAAGCGCGGATTCAGCCATGTCGAATCCGGCCCGCTCGTTCGCAGCTCCTACCATGCGCATGAACAGGTGAAATCCGCATCCAAGTCGAAGGAGACTTCGACTGTTTAATTGCTGAAAGGCGGGAAGACCTTGATTCATATTGGCGGCAAAACCTATGAACTGATCAAAGAACACCGGAATGGCTGGAATCAGGAGATTTTCCGTGAACGCTTTAGCGAGGTACTGGATCGGTATGATTATATCCTTGGAGACTGGGGCTATAATCAGCTTCGTCTCAAAGGCTTTTACCGGGACGGTCACCCCAAAGCGGCAAAGGATAGCTCACTGTCCAGCATGACCGAATATATTAATGAATATTGCAATTTTGGCTGTGCCTACTTTGTGTTGCAAAAGACAAAGGATGGCCCGGCTGAACCGAAAAACAGCGAAGCTAGCGAACCGCGTGAGCCACGCGAACCTCGCGAAAAGCCGCAACGCTCCAGCCGCAATCACAACAAACGTGATCGTCAGGACAAGGGGAATGGTGGCAACAAGCAGGGCAAGCAGCAGGCTAACGCGCAAGCAAACGGCAACGCATCTGCTGGTGCGACAGAATCCGCTGCCCCAGCCCGAGCGAAGCAGCAAGCATCTTCTGCTTCGCCAAATCCAAAAGCATCCAATCCGGCAGTTGAAGCTCCCAAAGCCGAAAATGCTCCAAAAGTAGAAACGATCAAGGTTGAAGCTGCTAAAATGGACGCGCCGAAACCGGAAGTTCCTAAAGTGGATGCTCCCAAGTCGGAAGCACCTAAAGCAGAACCACCTAAATCGGAAGCACCACCCAAAGCGCAGCCGTCTAAAGTGGATGCTCCGAAAACGGAATCGGGCGAAACGAAAGATTCGTCCCATTCATAAAGCGATCGTAGACGATAACACGATAACAAAAAGCCCTCATCCGCCTGTTAGGCATACGATGAGGGCTTTTTGTTATCGCTTATACGGCATCTACATACGTACGTGCCAGCTTTGCACAGTTGCTATTCTTTGCTGTGACTACCTATCTGCTGAAACATTACTCAAAGGTATTCAATCAGCCAAGAAAGGACTGACGCACACGGTTCCAGAATGGATACGGACGATAGCGTGCAAAGCTTACACGTACATTAGACACCTGACAGCGAATCGAGATCAGATCATCAATCGGAATGTTCAGATGATCGATCGTTAATTGCAGACGCTGTTGCTTGCGTGAATGAATATCGCAATGATGATGCTTCGGCAGCATCAGCGATGAGCCGAGTGTGCGATAGACACGGTTATTAATCGAAGCAATCTCAGCAATTTGCAGTGCTTCAATCGTAGGGTGAACCATTGCGCCACCAAGCGCTTTGTTGTAGGCGGTGCTGCCTGATGGAGTCGAAATACAAATCCCGTCACCACGGAACATCTCGAAAATCTCATCATTAATGTCCACCTGCGCGACAATGGTCGTGCCATCCAGACCTTTTAGTGTAAATTCGTTCAATGCGGTATAACGGGACACACCGCTTTTCGCTTGAATCTCCAGATCGACCAGCGGATATTTGACAATTTTCGGATTGTTATCGTCACTGTCATCAATCTCGCCTGCCATGAACTTGACCAGTTCCTCCAGCTCATCTGCTTTCCAGTCTGCATAAAAGCCCAGATGACCGGTATGGATACCGACAAAGGCAAGATCAGGGATATGGTCGATAAACGTATGAAAAGCGTGTAGCATCGTGCCGTCTCCACCGATGGATACGACGATCTCCGGTGATTGTGCATCCAGCTCGAAGCCATAACCGGCGGCCAGCTTATGAAACCGTTCACTCAGTTCGATCGATAATTGATCTCCGCGATCCAGTACATAGTATCTCAAGTTAGGAAAGCTCCTTTATCCAGAATCGTTAACCTGCTCCCTTTTGATGATAATCAATTCTGTGAGCGAACACAATCTTTTTGCCTGTAATTGCTAAGCAATCCACTTCTTACATCCCATGATAGATCAGAAACGTCCAGAGTTATGTCTACGAAACATAAACGCAATAAAATGAGGTTTTGTAAAGAGCCTGTAATCTAATTGTTAAAGTAAACGCTTACAAAAATGGTTTTATTTCCGATATAATATGATAAAATAAAGACAGAAGTAATCGTCGGAAGTCAAAAAACAAAGTCAATAACACATTTGAGAATTGGAGTGATCATGATGGGTATTAGTATTATTTCTGGACTTCTTGTGTGTGGTTTTGTATATGTCATCCGATCCTCTTTTGCACAACCGGGGGAAGAAGACGGCAGCATGTACTAAGCGTCACACATGCTCATACGGATCGATATCCGTACTGCTGCGCTAACAACAGCAAGTCTAATCCAAAACAAGTCGCATTTTCTTACGTCGATACGAAGTTGATTTTATAGAACGAATACAGCATATTTGCTATGTAGCATGAGGCTAATCGTAGGAGAGGCTGTTTCTATAGTCCGAATCTGGACTGTGGAAGCAGTCTTTTTTGTTCGATAATTTGCCGGGATGGATGACCAACCTACCCCTATGAGATGAAGCTATACAGCTATCCAAAATTAAGCAACTGGCGAGGCATAACCGGTTCAACTATGGTATACTTTTGGCAATGACGTAAGGAAGGTTGGCGATTTCAGTTGAATTATCGTGCATCCCTGTATGAATTGCTCGGCGGTGACGAAGGAATCCGTCGTTTAGTAGAGGCGTTTTATCCTAAAGTACAAAAGGACCCGTTGATCGGGCCGTTATTTCCGGACAATATTGAGCCGGTTATGGAAAAGCAGTATATGTTTTTATCGCAATTTTTTGGTGGGCCGTCACTCTTCTCCGATCAGCATGGCCATCCGATGATGCGTGCCAGACATATGCCATTTCCCATTACGCATGAGAAGGCAGATGCGTGGCTTGCTTGTATGAATGAAGCATTGATCGAGGTCGGTGTGGAGCATGAACTCCGATTGTTTGTTATTGAGCGTCTGTCTGGTCCGGCTCATCACTTTGTGAATACCGATTAAATGAAATGCCGGCTCGTCCGGCTAGGATAAATTTATAGTGGGGGAAGAATGCCAGATGGAAGATTCTATACAGTTAGAGCCGCTGTATCAAATTAAAGTAAACTGTCCGCAATGCGAAGAGGATTTTCAGACGAGTCGTGTACGACAGAGTCTCAAGCGAGTGTCTCGTCGAGATTCGGACTTTTGTGCGTATTACCAGCATGAGAATCCTGACTTTTATGTGGTTCGTGTATGCCCGCACTGTGGATTTGCATCGACAGAGAATTCGATGGCAAAGCTCAGTCCGGCACATAAGCAAAAATATATGAGCGAGATTGGTCGCCGTGTAGCGAAACGCGATATGGGCGGGCATCGCAGCCGGGAGCAGGCATTAGAGACCTATAAGCTTGCCCTGATGTGTGCGCAAACGATCGGTGACCGTGAACGTATCGTCGCCAGCTTTTTGCATCATATCGCCTGGCTGTATCGCTATAATGGTGAAAATGAGCAGGAACAGCGTTTTCTACGCTACTGCCTGGAATCCTATATTCGTGTATACGAGCTAGAAAGTGTGGGCGGTAGCGACGCACGTCTGATGTTCCTGATCGGCGAGCTGCATCGTCGTCTGGGCGAATTCAACAATGCAGTCAAATGGTTCTCGCGTGTCATCAACGATCAGCGTATTACCGATTCAGCGATGATTCGCGCTTCACGTGAACAATGGGTCGTACTTCGTGAGCAGATGCTTGCTAAAAATCACGAGCTGCCGGATGAGATGAAGGAAGAGAAATAATCAAGCCTGTCATTTTATGGAGTATTGCCGAATAAAACGACAGCAAGCATCCTATCCATGATCATCTTCCAATCCTATATAACCGTGTCTGTTCGGCTTATTCGTCGTTCCAGATACGGTTATTTTTTATAGGTGTTCCTACATAAATCATAGTATGTTGAAGTCTTTTCCAGATAGGTCAGAATGTTGGCTAATGCGCGATAATCATAGACCTGGATCGTATGGAAATGATTGCTATATAAATATTTATTATCTTTAATTTGTAGTATAAATGAATGTTCTCGCCCTGCCGATATACTTCAATATATGAGGTAAAAGACAAAGGAGAATACCCTATGCCACGATATCTGCGTAATCGAAGTCTGGTTTTCACGAGTTCAGCCTTAATTGCTATTATTTTGCTTGCTTTGATTGTGGGTATGAGTATTCTTAATTTTAAACAAAGCCAGAAGGCGTACTATGAAGAGATTCAGCAGGTTGGACAGGCACTTTCGAGCCAGCTTCAATTAAGTCACAGTGAGATTCAGCAGTCTCTGCAACAGCTTCAAGCCAGTGATCGCCCGACCTCACAGGAGCTGAACAATCTGAAACAACAGCTAGATGCGATGGTGGGAACGGCATCCATTGCGAATGCGTATATGTTTCCGACAGATATTACAGAGCGTGATGGCAAGCAGTATTTAAAAGAACTGCAAGCGAATCAGGCACTGCATGATATGGAAATGGTACCCGGTGTAGAGTATGAAATCCCGTCCATTGTGCAAGGCGCGTATGCACAGTTGTTCCAACAAGGAACGGCATTAACAGAGCCTTATAAGGATAGTGCAGGCACATGGGTAACGTATTTGCATATGATTAAGGATGATAACGGTCGTCCGCTCGCTATCTTCGGCCTAGATCTGGATGCTGCCAAAGTACAACAGGATCAGAGAAATATGCTGTTATATAGCCTTGGGATTGGATTTATTATTGCAGCGGTGTTGATCGGCGCCTTGATCATTCTGGCACGTATTGTACTCCAGCCCCTGCAAAAGCTCGCTTCCGTATCCAAACTAGCGGCAGATGGTGATCTGACGGTCAACCTGACAGTCAAAAGTAAAAATGAGATTGGACACACGGCTCAAGCATTTAATCATATGATTAGTAGCCTGCAACAGCTAATCAAGGGTATTCAGTCCACGTCCGCCAATGTGACGCGTTCTGCTTCCGATCTACAAATCAGTGCAGAGAAAACGACCGAAGCTTCACAGGAAATTACAGAGTCCATGCTAGAAGTGTCCTCTGGTGCAGAGATGCAGCAAAAAGCAACGCTGGAGTGTCAGACCTCCATTAATGAGATGGTTATTGGTATTCGGCGCATCGCAGAATCGACGCAGGTCGTCGCTGAGCTTGCTTCCGATACGACCTCGCGTGCAAGTACAGGCGAGGTCGAGATTGTAACGATGGTCGAGCAAATGCAGAAAATTGAAGTGAATATGTCCGGTACTGTTACCGTGCTGCATGAGCTGCAAAAGTTAAATACGAGCATTCAAGGCATCATGTCATTTATTCGTGAAATTGCGGAGCAAACGAACCTATTGGCGCTGAATGCTTCAATCGAGGCAGCCAGAGCAGGCGATGCTGGTAAAGGCTTTGCCGTCGTTGCACAGGAAATTCACAAGCTGGCAGGTCGTTCCAAGGACTCTTCCGACCAGATTGATTTGATCCTGAAAGGCATTCTCACCCATACGGAGCAGGCGGTGCTATCTATTGAGGAATCGGTAGATGTAGCGAAAAAGGGCGCAGCAACATCCGACGTTGCCGCTTCAACCTTCCGTCAGATCGTAGCCTCGATCCAAAAGGTATCCGGTCAAGTGTATGAAGTGTCCGCAGCTTCCGAGCAAATGTCGGCTAGCAGTGATCAGATTGCCGCTTCACTTAGCCAGCTGGGCTCGGTCGCTTCCAACTCATCAGCCAATGCTGGCAAGGCGCGTTCTTCATCAGAGGAGCAGCTTGCATTGATGGAAGAGGTATCCAGTCTGTCTCAAGAGCTGCGCAATCTGGCACTTGAGCTGAATCAGGTCATCCAGCGCTTCCAGGTGTGATAGGGATATAAGACCATTCATGTATCTATCAAAATAAAACAGGCTGGGTACACGTCAGTAACGTGTCCCAGCCTGTTTTTTCATTATCGCAATACCGCATCTGTAAGCAGATAATCGCTATCGCTATCCAGTAGCGTGACCCGATTGCTACAGCAAGGAAAGACGAGCAGCTTCTTTTTGCCACTGTGGATGGTTGCCAGTTCCTTGGGACGAATCGGCAGCAATACATTGCCTGTCCCGCAAAATGGACATTCCTGTACATATACATCATTCATTACAATATCGTAAGGCCAAGCCTGGTTAAACGGAATCATTCGGACGCGCCGTCCTTTTTTGCCAGTTCAGCGAGCTTTTGCATCAAAATGTGCTGAGGCATATGCATAAGCTGCTCCAGCGGAACATTTAATTTTTCGGCGAGCTTGAGAGCTGTATCGGCCGAGATTTGCAGTGGGCGCATGTCAGACTCCCTCCTTATTACCAAAATAGTCTTGAATTAGAGTATACTATAGTTATAAACGCTTGGCGATGAATGATCTTCGCAGGCGACTCATCTGGCGTGAAGGATCATTTATCCTTTGGTCTTGCTGGAATTTGCAGCTACATATTGTGTCACCAACAGGGCTGCTGGATCATTGGCAGCCCTCTACATTCAACCGGAAAGGTGTTGCTCATCATCATGAATCATCCGCTGAATCAAACCTGGAATCTGGAACCGATCTTCGCTGGGGGCTCGACTTCGGAGGAGCTACATACGTACCTGCAACAGGTGACAAAGGATATCGCTGCTCTGGTCGAGCGGCTCGGTCAATTATCCGCACCAGCTACAGTAGAAGAAACGACTGGCTTTGACGAGTTATTGGAAAGCTTACAGGATGTGCGTATTCGTTTGCGTGAAGCAGGTGCTTTTGCCGGTTGTCTAACCGCGCAGGATCAGAGTGATAAGCAGGCGGTGCGCCTATCCGCTTCGCTATCCGACCTGTCGGCAAAGCTACAGGGGCTGTTTGTTCAGTTTCAAAGCCTGCTACTGCATACGAATGACGATGTATTTCAAGGCTGGATGCAGCGTCCTGAGGTAGCACCTGTCTCCTTCTATCTGAGTGAGATTCGTGCATTGGCTGGTGAAAAAATGTCGCCTGAGCTGGAAAGCCTCGCACTTGGACTGGCTGTCGATGGCTATCATGGCTGGAGTGATTTTTACGATACGATCGTCAGTCATGTGCGTATTCCATACGAGCAAGATGGAGAAACAATCATGCTGTCCGCAGGTCAAGCTGCCAATAAAATGAGTGATACGAATCGCGAGCTACGCGAGCAGATGTTCCAGAAATGGGAAGAGGCGTGGACAGGCGTAGAGGACTTCTGTGCCGATACACTGAACCATATTGCTGGCTTCCGTATTAAGCTGTATGACAGCCGTGGCTGGGATAGTGTGCTCAAGGAGCCGCTTGCGATTAACCGCATGTCAGAGCAGACGCTGCAAACGATGTGGGATGTGATCGTGAAGAACAAGCCTGTATTCGTATCGTATCTGGAGCGTAAGGCACAGGTGCTAGGTGTAGATCGCTTGAGCTGGAACGATGTGGATGCTCCACTCGGTACAGTAGATAGTCGGGTGAGCTATGACGATGCAGCCGATCTGATCGTAGAGCAGTTCCGTAAGTTCAATCCAGAGATGGCGGACTTTGCTGTCAAAGCTTTCGAGCAGCGCTGGATCGAGGCGGAGGATC
Source organism: Paenibacillus hunanensis (assembly GCF_014645615.1). Classification (GTDB taxonomy): domain Bacteria; phylum Bacillota; class Bacilli; order Paenibacillales; family Paenibacillaceae; genus Saccharibacillus; species Saccharibacillus hunanensis. The sequence continues at coordinate 145,659 of NZ_BMMB01000008.1, forward strand.
GTGCGGGCAAACGTCCAGGCGGCTTCTGTACATCGCTGCCACGTAGTAAGGAAACGCGTATTTTTATGACCTATAGCGGTACGGCATCCAATGTATCTACACTGGCACATGAGCTGGGACATGGCTATCATCAGCATGTGATGAATGATCTGCCTGCGTTCAGCCAGCAATATGCGATGAACGTAGCGGAGACGGCATCTACATTCGCCGAGATGATCGTAGCGGATTCACTCGTGAAGGGTGCTTCCAATGCAGAGGAGAAGCTATCTCTGCTGGAGGATAAAATTCAGCGTAGCATCGCCTTCTTTATGAATATTCACGCGCGCTTCCTGTTCGAAACACGCTTCTATGAGCAGCGTCGTTCCGGTATGGTAGGCAGTGAGCAATTGAATGAGCTGATGGAGCAGGCACAGCGCGAAGCCTTCTGTGACACGCTGGACTCTTATCATCCGCATTTCTGGGCATCCAAGCTGCATTTCTACAAAACAGGTGTGCCTTTTTACAATTTCCCATATACATTCGGTTATCTGTTCAGTACAGGCATCTATGCGCTGGCTCAGCAGGAAGGAGCTAGTTTTGCAGCACGTTACGATGCACTGCTACAGGATACCGGTCGCATGACCGTGGAGGAGTTGGCGCAGAAGCATCTAGGTGTTGACCTGACACAGCCAGAGTTCTGGCAGGGCGCTGTCGATGTGAGCATTACCGATGTGAAGCTGTTCCTGGAAATGACAGAGGAGTACGCTCGTTCTTAAATGGGCGTTTTTCTGAAAAGAGGAAAGAAGAAAGAGATTGTAGCAGTTCATTCTCCTTATAGGAGAAGTTCTTGATTCATATTCGTGCACGGTCATAGGATAACTCATATGATCAGCAAGCAACCATGAATGAACGATAACGAATCATCCAAGCAGTGTAGTATACAGATAAAGAATGAATAGTACAGCATAAAGGAAGGCGCGTGAGCGTCTTCCTTTTTATTTCAAAAAAGACGTAAAAAAGTTAATTCAACCACCTCGAATGGACAGAATTAGAAGCTTTGTAGAAGATAGAAAGGACACCTACAGGCAGAATTACAATTTCAATCCATATTCAGAGAAGAGCAAAAACTGCATAAATTCGACTTGTGAAATAAGACTATTTGCGTATTTATGCAAATAATAAATCACTGAATTAACTTAGTGGCTGTACTTAAAATTAGATTTTTTAGTATGAATAAGCAAAGAATATTGTCGAATATTAGGTATTATTACCTATTTATGATGAATAGTATTGCTAGAAGTTTACAATCACCATATAATGAGTCCGAAGTCCTGATTTTACATGATTTACAGAGAAAGGAAGGGGAACAAATGCCTAAAAACGATTTGCTATCTTTATCCAGGCAGCTTGATATCGTCTTTAAGGAATTAGAAAAGGAGCTGGCTCATCTCGATTCAGGTACCGTATTTGTGCAAATACGTAATAACATGATTGGCAAATTCGGAATCCGTCACAACCCGATTAGCGGGCGCAATGGAGAATGGGCAGGTGTAGAGGAAGGGCTGACTGCAATGCAGATCAAATCGTTCCGCCAAATGGCAATTGAATCGCTAAAATTCAAAAACCATTGGACACACGGCGAGATCAGTTATGAGTTTGCTGTTCGCAAAGGCTTGATTATGGTTGACACGGTCATTGAATCCAACTATAACATGGCTAATCACATGATTCGGTACCCAAGAGCTACATACAGCGAAGTGAGCGCAGAATAAGAGTACACGCTAGAAGAAACGATCCTGTAGACCTGTCTAAAGAATAGGGTCAAGCAGGTAAGCAATTGAGTAAAAAGCAAGGCAATCAGCAACTGAGCAAGCGAATAAAGGAGCAAGTCAGCTAAGTAGAATTAATTTAGTAGATAGCGGAACGAGCACTTTTGCAGCAATACTCTATCCAACACTCCAACCGAACAGACATCATGTTTCATGCCATTTTATTTTATTCTTTTATCATTTTATTATTTCGGCTTGTTATCAAGCCATATCCCCGATGTACTGAAACGGACACATGGAGTGAAAAAGCGACTACCTATCTGGTAGTCGCTTTTTTGTATGAGCTGGTCTTTAAGACACATTGACTGGAAGTGTGGAGCGGAACGAGTACAAGCAAATCAGAGTTAATAAAAGATAGCGAGAGCTAAAAAAGTATAAACGAATAAGTAAGAGACAATACGAGCTGATACAAATGAATAAAAGAGACTTAAAGTGTAGCATAGTGAGAACAGTCTGTTACACAGTGATCATATGGAGTGTGACCTGATTATTGCTTACCGATGTTAGTAGCATAGGCAGTGAGCGCTGCAATGAGCTGAGTGGCTTCGGCTGTAGAAACCGTTTTAGCAGGCTCTAGCTTGTCTGACGTACCCGGTAGTAGATTCAGTGGCTTTACAGCAAGTGTCGCTGTATACGCCCAGTGCTGTGAGGGTACATCCGTGTATCCTGCGATTGCGCTAGAAGGTTGTTGATCGGGTTCCGTCTGCTTGAGCCAAGCTGCTGCGATAACGGCTAGCTGTGCTCGTGTCACAGATGCATCAGGGGCAAATTGCTCTTTGCCTACACCACGCATCAAGCCAGCCACAGTTACAGCCTGGATAGCCTCCTTCTGTGGGATGTTGGCAATATCCGTATAGCGTGCAGATGCAGAAGCTGGAGTCGTATCTCCCATGGCTGTATAGATTAGAGCTGCAAGCTCTGCTCTGGTAATGGGTGTACTGGTCATTGATGTATTGGATGCACCATCAACAGATGTATGGTTGGAGCTGGCTGGTGTAGTGTCGCCTGTTTTGTGCTGGGCGAACAGCCAATCGATCATGCTCTGATCGTTAAAGGCAGGCACCCACGACCAGTGCTTCATCGCCCCATAGAAGCGCTGGCTATCCATAAAGGCATCGCTGTACAGTGTTTCTTTCACCAGTGTCGAGCCAAGCTCTGTTAATGCCTGATACGCCAGCTTGCTTGTACGACTATCGGTGATTGGATCATTCTCGGCGTGTACGATCCAGATCGGCGTATGTACAAGTGATTGAAGTGCAGTCTTGAAAGCATCCACCGAGCCTTTATAATTAGCAACGGTATCCTTCGCAGCGATCACGATTGCGCCAGCGAACAGATCAGGATATTGCATCAGGAAGCGGAAGGCACCGCCGCCACCGCTGGATACGCCAGCAACGTAGATACGATTCGGATCGACCTTACCTTCGGCGACAAGCTGCTGGATGAATTGCTCCTGCATCGTAAAGTACTGCTGCATCTTAGCTAGCTGCTCCGGTTTGTCATAGATAGCCCAGTCATAGTTTTGTGGATAATGTACGGCCAGTACAGAGGTATCCTTACCTGACTCTGTCCATGTGGTCGCACCGCGATTCTCGGTCAGCTGCTTGATATTGTCTGCGCCTACCTCGCCACCGCCATGCAGCCATACGACGAGTGGACGAGGACCATCGGAGGAGCTAAGCTTTAAGCGATACGGTAATGATTCACCATCACTAGCGGTGAGCACACCAGGTTTAAAATCATCTACTGTTCGTATGGATAGCTGGCTCACCCTATCCGCTGCAAAGGACAACTCGGGAAATTTATGATTTGTCACAGCAAACTTTTCGATCGAGCCACCTTTATAAAGAAACGGTTTAAAATCTAGATGAATGGACTTTCCCTGCATCGATACGTTTAATTCATCATTGGCGTAATTGTCCTGTACCACCTCCCCCTTCGCATTAAGCGGATAGCCATCATAATTGCCCGTAATATCAAAATCGCCAGCCTTCAAATCCGCATAACGCGCAGGATCACTCACCTCAATATCGAACGATTTTACCATCGTGCCTGCATCGCCTACATACGCCTGCCCGGTAATACGAACTCCTGACGGATCGTCGGCAGCAGCTGCGGAATACGCCGAGCTGCTAGCTCCCAGTGCTGTGGCTATCACAGCAATCATTCCTTTTTTTGCCCAATTCATATCGATTACAGCCTCCTTCTCAGGAAAGAACGACAAAAAAGCGGGCTTCATCCTAACAAATGGTCAAGCTTCACGCAGCACACTTTGCATCGCAAAGCGCTTCGTAAAGGAACCATATGTCAGGTTTTGCCCGCTTTCGCCGTTACAACCCTGTTATGTATAGCTTTACCTTAAACAAAAATGATAACGCTGTCAATGGTAACTGTGTGTCTATATCTTGCATATGAGAGCAACGGTATAGTAATTGTCTGAAGGATGTCGATTAGTGTACATATACAACAAAGCCCTCCTTTTCAAATAACGAAGGAGGGCAAAGATTAATTGTTCATTTTAACGTAAAGGATTGTAAAGCATAGCATCATAAAGCATGTGAGTTCGAATGATCCCGCTTCAATCATGTATATAAATCATGTCCATATGTGGTGCAATATACTGTGATTTTAGTGGAACATCCTGTAGCTCAACTGTAGCTCAAATCCTTCGATTCAGCGTACGGCTCACTTGAAAAAGCATATCGTTCACTTCAACAGTTGTGATTGAAGTTTTACAGCATGGTGTACTTTTCGATCACATCAAGCTGTAAGCTCAGCTCTACCGGAACCCCTGGCTCCAGCTCGATCAAGCCTGTAAATTCGCGTGGATGCGTCGAGTTAGGTGCATCTGGCAAGCAGGTATACGGCTCGATGCACAGGAATTGGTCACTCTCACCCTTTGTATAGAGCACCCAGTATTTAAAATAATCTGGATCAGCAGAATAGCGAAGACCGTAGCCATCATCGCGTCGTAGCTCAGCGCTAACAGGGCGCTTGTCACCGATACGCAGAAGATTATCCCAATTCCGATGAGCCATGTTCATACCGGTATTCAGCTCTTCCCATTCATGAAGAGGGATGACCTCACCCGTCGGAATCTGCTCCTCGTCCTGCACGAGCTGATCACTGACTGGAATCTTCAATGTCCAGCGCGAAGGCTCGCCATCGAGCAGGAACCACGTATGTAGGCCAAAGCCAAACGGTGCAGCATGCTCGCCCAGATTGGTGATTTTTAGACGTTGCATCAGTGAAGTACCTTGTAGCTGTAAGCTCATTTCGAGCTTGAGCGGTATAGGATACTGACGCATCCAGTTCGCATCATCTGCTGTCAGCAGCTCAGTTACAATCTGGCAGCCTGTTTCATTTTCATCAATATCCGCGACACGCCATGACTGGTTGCGGTGTAAGCCGTGAATATGGTTGTCGTTAGCCGTATTCTGATCAAACTGGTATTCGACACCATCATATTCAAAATGACCGCGCCGGATACGTCCTGGCGGCATCAACATCGGCATACCGAAGTGGTATGGCTTTTGCATGTAGAAGTCCTTGTCGCTCTCTTCCGGACGGCGCAGGATATCGCGATTTTCCTGCAAATCCCGAATCCCGATTACGTTATTGCCCAGCTTTGGTAGCAGTGTGACTTCGAGCTGCTTGCTTTTCAAAATATAGGTTTCATATCCATTCCAGGTTCCTTTGCTAACTGTCATTGCGTTGCTCCTTCCTGATTATCCAGCACAAATGCAGTACAATATATTAATATTTATCATACCAGATATTCACTGAAAATGGCGATTTCGCATTTGACATTCATCTGGTTTGGCATTAAGATAGGCTCAAGTTTGAAGCGAAAGTATATCTTAACACGATGACAGAGAGTAGTAGGCATGGACAGCCTTTCACAGAAAGCCGGTGGTTGATGCGAACCGGTGAAGACGCTGTGCTGAATGGACTCTGGAGTGCTGCGCAGAAACGGATATTTGGTAGAAAATGTCCATAGTATGCAGGCCGGCAACCCGCCGTTAACGGGAACCAGAGATTAGACGAATCGTCAGGTCTATTGCTGCGCATACCGCTAGGGTTATATGGTATGAAGCTAGTAGTAGATGGCTGAGCGATGCTTATCGATCTGTTGGAGGATAGAGTGGCTTGTAGAGATCAGGCTATTTTGGAGGGTCATACAGAGAGAAGAGGGCATGGTAGCAGTGAGACGAGGTAGCGTAAGCGCCATTGGTCTAATGAATAAGGGTGGTACCACGGTCACACGTCCCTTTTGGGGTGTGGCCTTTTTTGCGTTCAATTTTAGTATCTAAATCAGGAGGAAAACACGATGAAAACCGTACTATCTGGCATTCAACCGAGTGGCTTGCTCACAATTGGCAACTACATCGGAGCGATCAAAAACTTTGTCCAGCTGCAAAACGAATACAACTGCTACTTTATGGTGGTCGATCTGCACGCGATCACGGTAGCACAGGAGCCAGAAGCGCTACGTGAAGCGTCCGAATCGGTCGCTGCTCTGTATCTCGCTGCGGGTCTTGACCCAAGCAAGGCGAACATTTTCCTGCAATCCCATGTACCACAGCACGCAGAGCTGGGATGGATTATGACGACACTCGCATCGATGGGCGAGCTGGAGCGTATGACACAGTTCAAGGATAAATCCGCAGGTAAAGAAAATGTCGGTGCCGGTCTGTTCGTGTATCCCGCGCTGATGGCGGCAGACATCCTGCTCTACAATGCCGATCTCGTGCCGGTAGGCGATGATCAGAAGCAGCATCTGGAGCTAACACGCGATCTGGCAGCACGCTTTAATCACCGTTTTGGCGACTATTTTACACAGCCTGATCCATTTATCCCTGAAGTGGGCGCACGTATTATGTCGCTGGATGATGGCACGAAAAAAATGAGCAAAAGTAATCCGAACACAGGCAGCTATATCGCACTGCTTGACCCACCGGATGTGATTCGCAAAAAAATCAGCCGTGCGACAACCGATTCCGGTCGTGAAGTACAATACGATCCAGCGAACAAGCCGGAAGTGAGCAACCTGATGACGATCTATTCACAATTTTCAGGAATGACGCTCGCCGAGGTGGCAAGCAAATTCGAAGGTCAGATGTACGGAGGATTCAAAAAGGAGCTGGCAGAAGTCGTTGTCGCTGGTCTGGAGCCAATGCAGCAGCGTTACCACGATATTCGCAAATCCGGTGAAGTCCGCGACATCCTCCGCCAGGGCGCACAAAACGCACAAGCCAAAGCGGAGAACATACTGGCGGAGGTCAAACAACGTATGGGCTTCCTGCCTGCTTCGTTTTAAGCGAAATGATGTGGAAGCAAGCCGATCTCCCTGGCGAAAAATCAGCATTTAGATGGTGTTGCCTTGACGACGATTCTGGCGAGCCTTAATCACAAAGCCCCAGCCAATATTCGCTACACCCAGCACACCAAGCAAAATAGCGAGCCATGCAGAATACGAGATCGCAATCGCACACAACAGCAATAATACAATAGACGAAACAGCAAACCAGGCGGACAGCATTTTACTCATCGAAATCGGGACCTCCTGAATCGAAACAGCCAGCAGGGCCAAGCCTTACCCGCCCTGCCACTGTTCGTATCGTTTAGAATGGATAGATTCATTAATAAAACGTTCATCAAGCAAAATCATGCACTCATATAGTAGACTAGCATCATGCACTTCTTTTTCCTACTATATGAATGACAAAATGAATGACAAAGATTCACCACAGGAGCGATGTAAGCGTAAAGCATCGCTCCTATTTCTATTGTGCCCGACATCGTTTAGACGGTCAAGCCGAGAGTATGAATGTAGAGGCTATATTCGTTGAGTTTCTAGAGTAAGCAGTTGTATACGTGGAAGTAATCAATATATAACCGAAGCTAGCATTTTGCCGTCGTTAGCATTTTAGTACTATATAAAGCACTCAAAGCACTGAAGGCACTGAATGCTTTTAATGCACTTCATGCCTTTAATACCACCTCAGTTGGCTACGTGTGTATTTAACTTTTGCTGCAAGCAGCACGGAACGCAGGCAAGGAAATAAGGGGAAAGGACGACTTACAGTGTTAGTGCTTTCCTAACACGGGGTTCAATGGAAAGTGATTTTTGCGAAGCAAAATATCTTACGACTTTGGAGGGGCGGGAATCTTCATTCCTTCCTATTCCAAAGATTCCCGCGGCTCCACCCGAGTCCGTCCCCTTATTCCTTGCCGGAGTGGACCCTACTCCCAGCAACCTGTAATCACACTGTATACAAACCCATCAAATGAAGTATAATGACTACATTGCAATGATAATGATTATCAATCATAAGCAGAAAGGAAGCGGCAACATTTGGTGCGTAGATACAATCGAACACTAAAGTTAACAGGCTGGTTTGTCGCCGCGACTGCCGGACTGCTGCTGTCTGTCTTTTTTGCTGTTTCGTATGGAGCGAAGGAATTGACATTGCCGGCAGTCTGGTCGGCGGTATTTCATTATGATGCAGCCTCAACAGCAGATCAGATCATCTATAACCTGCGCCTGCCGCGTGTGCTTGGGGCGGTACTGACAGGGATGGCATTTGCTGTAGCTGGCGCGATCATGCAGGGTGTGACACGCAACCCGATGGCAGATACCGGTATTCTAGGCATCAATGCAGGCTCATCACTCGTGGTAGCACTGAGCTTTGCCTTTTTGCCAGCACTATCGTATACCGGGCTGATGGCATTGTCATTTGTCGGTGCAGCGCTAGCTACATTACTCATCGTAGTGCTGGGTGCTGCAACGCCGGGTGGTCTTAGCTCGATGAAGCTAACGGTAGCCGGAGCGATTATTGCGGCAATGCTGCATTCACTCAGTACAGGCGTGGCGCTTTACTATGATTTGAGTCAGGATCTAGCGTTCTGGTATGCAGGTGGAGTGGGCGGAATAGGTTGGAATCAGCTCAAGCTGCTGGCACCAATTATTCTCCTAACGATTCTGTGGACGATTACGCTGGGTAGACCAATCACCTTTTTATCACTTGGAGAAGAGTCAGCGGTGAATCTGGGTGTGCGCGTGCGTCTGATTAAGGTGCTGGCGATGACAGCTGTCGTGATTTTAGCAGGCGTATCGGTGTCAGCGGCAGGGGCGATCAGCTTTATCGGACTTGTTGTGCCGCATATGGCAAGGCGTCTGATTGGCGTGGATTACCGCGTTGTTATTCCCTTTTCCGCGCTGCTTGGAGCGATATTGCTCGTCTGGGCAGATCTAGCTTCACGCATGGTGCAGCCGCCGCGTGAATTTGCCATTGGAGCGATGGTTGCGATTGTGGGCGTGCCGTTTTTCCTCGTGCTCGCACGCCGTGAAGGGAGGGAGCTATGATGGATATTCATCGTGTGCAGGTGGGTAAAATGCGTCGCGCCTGGCTCGTCAGTCTGTTGCTCCTTGTCGTCGCGGTGATCGTAATGCTGATTAGCTTGAATACAGGCACGATTCGGTTATCACCGCTGCGCGTACTGTATACACTGTTTGGCATGGGGACGAGGCAGGAGCAGCTTATCCTGTTCGATTATCGGTTACCGCGCATTTTGATCACGATGCTGGCTGGAATCGGGATTGGTGTAGCGGGAGCAGTGCTACAGGGAACCTCGCGCAATTCGCTGGCTGATCCGGGTGTGCTTGGTATCCATGCTGGGGCTGGTTTGGGGCTAATCGTGTATGTTTCGTTTTTTCGTACATTAGAAGGCTCGTCTGCGATCTGGATTCCTGTGTTTACCTTTGTCGGTGGAGTCGTAACGGCAACGATCATTTTCCTGCTCGCCTATGATCGTCGACGAGGCTTGCTGCCGATTCGGCTTATTCTAGTCGGGATCGCCATTGCGGCAGGAATCAGCGCGATCACACTGCTGCTCTCGCTACGATTGGATGAGGACACGTACACCTTTACCGCAACCTGGCTAGCAGGAAGTGTATGGGCGAGAGATTGGCTGCATGTGTGGGCATTGTTGCCGTGGATCGTACTGCTCGTCCCATGGGTCTACTGGCGTTCGCCCAAGCTTGACCTATTCGCGCTTGGCGATGAGCTGGCGCTTGGCGTCGGTGGATATGTGAATCGGAGTCGCATCGAGCTCATGCTACTGGCTGTTGCGTTATCCTGCGCCAGTGTCGCGATGGTCGGCTCGATCGGATTTATCGGGCTGGCAGCACCGCACATCGCTCGTCGTTTGACGGGTGCGAAGCATCAGTATTTTTTACCAGCAGCAGCGCTACTCGGGTTAGTTATTTTACTCGGTGCAGATACGATTGGACGCTCGATCTTTCAGCCCAATTTTATTCCAGCCGGGGTCGTAGTTTCGGCAATTGGTGGGCCGTACTTTTTGTATTTGCTGCTGAAAAGCCGTTTTTGAATGAAGAGCATCGCGCATAATACAACGTTATCATGGCTAATACACCGTAGAGATGAATTTAAGCCGCGAGCAACGGCGTCTCATCTATCGACGATGGCGATTTGAACACTGTAATCGTAATGATCAACAGGTTAATCATGAACACTAGATAATATAGAAGCAACACTGGATAGTGTGCTTGAGAAGGAGTAGAACGATGTTTAAACGATGGAATACAGTCATTATACTGGGGCTGCTAGTTGTATTGCTGGCTGCTTGTGGTCAATCAGGTGGAGCAGGTACAACTGCTTCGGAAGGTCAGACCAGTACCAAGGTTAAAGTAGAAAATGGCACGATCACGCATACAGCAGACGCTCGTATCGCGTCTATGTCCATTCATATTACGAATAATCTGCTCGCGCTGGGCATTCAGCCAGCAGGCTCGGTCATTGGCGGCGATGTGAAGGACTTTCTGCCGCATGTAGCAGATCGTCTGCAAGGCACGACCAAGCTGGGTGCAGTAACTGATCCAGATATGGAAGCACTGCTTGCACTACAGCCTGATGTGATCTATATCGATAAATCGCAGTCAGGCAAAGACCTCGCCAAATTCGAAGCGATTGCACCAACGATTGTGATCGATATGGATGAGGGCACATGGCAAGAGCAACTCAAGCAGGTTGCGAGCCATGTCGGTCTGGCGAGCAAAGCAGATGAGTTTATCAAGCAATATACAGCGAAAGCTGACGAAGTAAGCCAGCTTATTCATAAGAAGCTAGGCGATAATGCTAAAGTCATGGCAATCCGTGCTACGGCAAAAGAACTGCGTGTGATGAGTACAGGTCGTCCACTTGGTCCCATTCTGTACAATGATCTGAAGCTGCAAGCGCCAGAAGGTGTGAAGCAAATACCGGCAACCGAGCCATTTGCGGTTATTTCCAAAGAAGTATTGCCTGATTACGATGCTGATGCGATCTTCGTGATCATCAGCAAGGGCAAGCAGGCTAAAGCAACCTTTGACGAGCTGGAGCAAAATCCGGTCTGGACGAATTTGAAGGCTGTAAAAGCGAAGCATGTCTACGTGCTGGATGGTCAGAAGTGGCTGGATTATTCCTCCCTCGGTCACAGTATGGCGCTGGATGATGCACAGCAGCTATTTTCCAAATAAATAAATGCTTTTTATATAGATAGCTATATGAGGGAGTAAAGATGGGCTCCTCGCCAGATCGTAACCGTAAGCTATAACTATACAGCATAAAAAAGACTGACTCTCCGCTGCTTGAAGCAGGCTGGAAGTCAGTCTTTTTGGTGTGCAGGTGTAGCTGTATTATACAGCTCATGTACCGTTGTACAGAGTCTAGCTCATATGCAGACTAATGCGTTCATTCATTTTATCCGGGCTTAGCCAGCCGACATACGAGTCGATCGTATTAAACTGGCGATCCATCACCACCACAGCGACGAACGGATACTGACGACGATGGCGATAGCGTACATCTGCCCAGCGTACAATATAACCGGTCGATGTCTGCTCCACCTCCGAGATCGTATAGGAGGAGAAGTACAGCAATGCGCGAATATCGCGATGCTTACGTGAAGCTTCAATCGCTGGATGCTCCATCGATTGAACAGAGTCAATCCAGATCAGCTTATCCGGGCTGTACCAGCCGATACGATAGCTGCCATCTTTTTTCGCGTGCACTACATGCCAGCGACGCAGCGAAATGGTCGGAATGAGTACATAATGACCATCCGGTGCAGGCGAGCGACCGTCTTCAATATCCATACGCTCTACCTTGCGGGTTAAATACCAGTGGGTCAGTGTGCGCCATATATAGTACGCCCCGATCATACTGTACAGGGTGATAAAGATCGGTGCAGTAGGCACCAGACCTGTCATCCACAGCAATAGCGCGGCAATATGCGTACCAAAGATAAACGGATCAAAAATATTAATGATATTCCACGAAATCCATTTTTCACTGAATGGACGTACCGCCTGTGTACCATACGTATTAAACAAATCGGTAAACACATGCAGCACAACCGCAATCGCTGTCCACAGTAAAATGTGCCAGAAGCCTTCGTGATGAAGCAGCAACGATGTGCCGCCACCGATCAATGCAATCCACAGCGCCATAAAAGGCAGGGAGTGCGTAATACCACGGTGGTTTCGTACATAAGTAGCATTATCCTTTAAACGTAAAACGGTATCAAAATCCGGTGCCTGCGATCCAAGAATCGTTGCGACCATAACGGCGATCGCTAGCCCGGGGTCAGAAGCAACAACAGGATCGACGTATGCAAGTCCAGCAAGTCCAAACCCCATGGCAAAATGGGTAGCAGTATCCATTGACTATTCTCTCCTTACTTCATTCAAAAATAAGCATGCAGTGTATCCAGGGTGCTTGAATGATTTAGAAGCAGGGGCATCGATGATATGATACTCCAGGTTCCTGTATTCATTGGTGATACGTTGTGTCCATTGTAGGGGTAGATGATGTTGTTTTGACATGATCTACGGCATAGACGCACACAACTATTGCATGTAGTTTACCATAACCAGCTAACTAAAACGTGAAACGGGTATTAAATTTGTAGCTTGTCAAAAAATTGTCATAATCACAATCGCTGGCGCCCCTAATCGCAAAGACTTTCAGGTATAGTTATGATAAAGTTTATAGAGCGATTTTGTTTCGTGGTACGGTATTTTTCACTTTTTCAGTAGGTCGGTGATGTCCGAGCAACTGGCGAGAAGTGAATTTTTTTATGATCAGGTGTCCCTGATTTACTCATCGGCTTTCTGTTGCCAAATATGAAGGAGGAACGTTGTTCACGTGGATAAACAACTTGGTTATCCGGCTTCGGCGGATTCTTCGCCTTATTCAGGTTCTTCTCCACAGGAGAGCGGAGTGACCTGGAAGGATTTTGTCGCCCTCACGAAGCCTGGCATTTTAAGATCGAATCTAATTGCAACTTTTGGCGGCTTCTGGCTCGCATCGGGCTGGCATATTGCCTGGCTGCCTATGCTGTGGACATTGCTAGGCACGATGCTCGTCATGGCATCCTCATGTGTGTTCAATAATTATTTTGATCGAGATCTGGATACAAAAATGATTCGTACGCGCGAACGCGTGCTAGCTACACGTCGCCTGTCACCGAATGTTGTGCTGTGGTATGCGATTGCATTGGGCGTGCTTGGTCTTGGCGTACTGGCTGTCTTTTCCGGTATGCTTGCCGCGGCACTTGGCGCGCTCGGTATGTTCGTGTATGTGATCATCTATACACTGTGGCTCAAGCGCCATTCGACCTGGAGCACCTCCATCGGTGGCATTTCTGGCGCGATGCCGCCAGTCATCGGCTACGTGGCAGTCAGTCAGCAGATCGATCTGGGCGCATGGTTGCTGTTCGCTATGCTATTCCTGTGGCAACCGCCTCATTTCTGGGCACTCGGCATTCGCCGCGTCGAAGAATACCGCGCAGCAGGCTACCCACTACTACCCGTGGTCAAAGGCATTCAACGTACCAAATATCAAATGCTCCCATACATCGCCCTGCTCATCCCAATACCGATCCTCATGTATACCTACGGCTACACCGGACTAATCTATACCATCGCATCCGTCCTGCTGTCCGTCGTCTGGCTAGGAATGGCGATTGCCGGTTTCAAAAAACAAGACACCGACAAATGGGCAAAAACCGCATTCATCTTCTCCATCAATTACCTAACACTAAGCTTTATCCTAATGATCATCGACACCGTCCACCGCTAACGTAAACAAAAAATTCATTACAACAACTGCCGCAGGAAATTTCCTTGCGGCAGTTGTTGTATAAACTAAACTACAAGCGCATTGCTAACCAACCTCGATACTACGACATATGCACAAATAACTAAAAGACATTCGTATAACCAATTCACATTTATGCTTAAAATAACTACAAGTAACTACGTCTTTTCGTTCATTTAAGATCAAAATAAGGTTGATAATGTCGCAAAATGTAATTTAAAAACCCTAATTTTCTATATCCACTCTTCTAAGCTTTGTTTTGATTTCCCACAGGTTTTCCCTGCTACCGCCCTCAGCGGAGAGATGTTTGCGCCAATTACGGAACGGAGGGAAGGAAATAAGGGGAAAGGACTCCTTTGGAGGGGCGGGAATCTACATTAACAGTCTAATCCAGTAGATTCCCGCGGCTCCACCCGAGTCCGTCCCCTTATTCCTTCCCGCAGTGGTGTAACCCCCAGCGCAACACCCCCACGCCCACTATTCAAATGGAGGCGGAGGATAGATGATGTACTCCTCCAGCCCCGCCTTCTCCAGCTGCAACGTCACATATTCATCCGGCGTACCCTCAACCCCCGCATAGCCACGACGTGTGTACATATGCGTAGCATCTGGAAAAGCATCACTTAGAACCGCACGTATTTTGCGACCGGAGGAATCGTTATCCATAAACAGATACACCTCATCACGCCCAACCTGCTTGCGTAGCTTCTCCAGCTTTTGCGAATTAAGCGTGCCAAAGGTGCATAGAATTTCAACTTCTGGCTGTAGTAGCCGACGTAGCTTACTACGATCATTTTTACCTTCTACAATAATATGAATCACGGTCATCACCTCTGTATGTGTATTGTAATGGAAGGGCATAGTCGATGCAAAAGACACCGGTCAGGCGAATGCTGACATAATCGCTATACTTCGAGTATAATTCGGTTATAATATAGACTGGCTTGCTAGATCAGGCGTGTAGAAAGCCTGTATAGCCCCTGTGAAAGCTACTGTCTATATCGATGTATTGAACACAATGAGCGAGCTTGAAACAAAATACGCCTATCAAATGATAATGACTATACGCACATAGGTCATCTATGAACCCAGGTCATTATCCTATAGAACGAAGTATGGAGGTGAAGCAGATGGATTGGCAGGTATGGAGTGAGTTTTTCAGGCAAAACTGGCTAATCATTCTGATCGCCCTGATTATATTATTTCTCGTGATCAATCTGGTCAAAACGGTCATCCGTTGGCTGATTGTGATCGTTATTATTCTCACCGTGTTTATCTACAGCGGCATATCGCTTGACCAGATCAAGCAGACGGTAACCAGTGTGACGGATCAGACGGTCGGTGCGGTTCGTGACCAGGCGCTGAATGTGATGAAGGATGAGGCAAGGGATGCTCGCTTTATTCAAAATGCCGATGGGACGTATACGATCAAGTCTGACAATATCGAGCTGAACGGTAAGCCCGGTGCAGGCAAGGTGAGCGTGACGTTCCGTGGTGTACCGCTCGGAGAATGGGATGTGAATGACACCATTCAGTCTGTTATCACACAGGCAAAGCAGAATACGGCTGCGGGAGGCTCCGGTTCTTGATCCGTTCAAGAGTCGTGATGGATACGAAGGAGGACATGAATGGAAGTTAAGGATATCGCAGCCTGGTTTGACAGTAGTCTGGTGTCCTGTTTGTTATACGTAATTGTATTGATTTCAGTATTGCAGGGTGTACGAAGTGGGGCTAGTCGCTCAGCAGGTCGTCTGTTTTCGTGGGCAGGTCGCACGTTAATGACGATTCTAGCCTTGGCGCTTGCTGGACCGTTTGCCATGTTTGCTTCTCCGTATGTCAAGTCATGGGCGGAAAAGGTATCCACCTCGGTTCCCGAGGGTGATCTACAATGGTGGAAGGAAATGTATTACTCCGCTATATATCTGATCTCGGAGTTTTCACTGCTACGTTTTGCCGTTGTATTTATGCTTAGCTATGTTGTGGCGAGTATGGCGTTTTCGCTACTGGCTGCATTAGTAGTACCGGAAAAATGGCGTGCCGGATATGTCTCTACAGAGCAGCGTCGCTCCTCCTGGCTGAGCCGAATGGTCGGCGGTCTGGTAGGACTGCTGAATGGATTGCTGCGCAGTGCAGTGATCATTCTGGTGCTATTCATCGTCGTTAGCCTGTATCCGAACAATAAGCTGTCCTCGTATGTGGAAGCCTCCTCTTTGTATAGTGGTGCAGTCAAGTCGGTAGTACAGCCCTTAACCGGTTCCTTTATTAAGGATCGCTTACCCGTCTTTACCAGCGCGGCGCTACAGGAGCTGACCGGGATTTTCCAGCGTAAATACGATGTGGTGGATCGCAGTATCCCTGCTAATATTGAACAGGCAGCAGCTGAGATTGTTGGCAAAACGACCAATACGGAAGAAAAGGCGCGTCTGCTATATGACTGGGTAGGCTCAAGAATTAGCTATGATTATGGCAAGGTAGACGATTATGAGCAGCGCGGCGTATGGCATGAGCAAACGCCAGAGGATACGTTTAAAACGCGGTTAGGTGTATGTATCGATTATGCGCGCTTATATGCAGTGATGGCACGCTCGCAGGGGATTGATGTGCGAGTGGTCACGGGTCTAGGTTACAATGGACAGGGTGGCTATGGTGCACACGCATGGAATCAGGTGTATCTACCGGAAGCCAAGGAATGGATTCCACTTGATCCAACATGGGCTTCGGCAGGTAACTGGTTCAATCCACCGAAATTCGCCGAGACGCATATCGAGCAAAGTGTACTGTAAGCAAGCGAAGATTGCTTGTGCTGTATGATGTGAATAGCTGACGGTCCGGTGGAGAAGCGCGCCGGACCTTTTCGCGAAATTTCTCAACACACTTCATCGTGTGATAATATAGTTCTGTTGGCGTTGTCCTGTCCACAAGTAAAGGTAGATCGTGCTGATCTGCCACAAGCAAACACATATTGAACGATTCAGGCATCATCATGCAATGCCGCAAGAGAAGGGAATAGGTCAAGCAATGAAAAAATCGGGTATTGATGAGTCGTCCAAGCGCGAACTCAGAAATCAGCGTCAATTCTCTATCCGTCTGAATGTCTTCTTTTTTGCTACGTTTATGGTCTTCACTGTACTGATTGTCCGGCTGGCGATTTTGCAGTTTGTCGAGGGGCCGACGCTACGAGAGAAGGAAGCGAGCATTTCTACGAAGAGCACGCCCATCCCGCCCATTCGCGGGAATATTTTGGATGCTTCTGGTAAGGCGCGTATCGCCTACTCCACATCCTCACAGTCGCTCTACTTCACCATGACTAAAAACTATACGCTGCCTCAAAACAAACCAGAGCTGTATGAAATCGTCGGTAAGCTGAAAAATGTATTTAATAAATACGGCGATCCAAACGAGAAAATGACTGCGGATCAGATCATTAAAGCGATGGATATCGAATCCAAGGTTCAATTTGGTTATACACCACGCAGAATCAAGAAGAATCTGACCAATGCCGAGATTGCTCACTTTTTGGAGCATAAAGATCAGTTTAAAGGCATTGAAGTTGTGGAGGAAAGTGTTCGTCACTACGATCCTGATCAGGTAGCGACCCAGACGGTCGGATACCTACGTCAATTCAGTGGTGTAAGCACAACGATGGATCATTATATTAACAAGTCACGCGTGACGGAAGCAGGCGAGAAATATCTGTCAACCGAGTATGTTGGTGTAGACGGTATTGAGTACGCGTATCAGGATGATCTGCGCGGAAAGAACGGTCTGAAAACAACACCAGTTAACGCACTGAACCGTCCGATTGGTCGCTCGGAATTAACTGCTCCGAAAAAAGGGAACAACGTCTGGTTGACCATCGATAAAAATATGCAGATGGTTACTCAAAAAGCGATTACCGATCAGCTCTCTTATCTACAATCCTATCGCAGTGGTAAAGCCTATGCACGTAATGCGCAAACTGGCTATGCCGTAGCGATGGATGTACAGACCGGCGGTGTCATAGCGATGGCAAGTATGCCGGACTATGATACAAATGTCTGGGAGAATATGACAGCTGATAAATACCAGGAAATCCAGCATCGCATCGCTAACGGTACGATCAAGGAAGTGTATCGCGAAGGTCATGCATCTTCAATGGTTCTAATGGGTTCGGTTATCAAACCTTTAACCGTACTGATTGGTTTGAATGAAGGTTTAATTACACCATATACCCATTATCAGGATATTGGTTATACAGAATTTGGTAAGGAAGGTCATGAAACGAGAATACGTAACTCTGGCAGTCATCCATACGGTGACCTTACACCAGACAAAGCGATTTTCCACTCTTCTAATACCTTTATGATTGCGAAAGTGGGCTTGCCGCTCTATCGTAAATATGGATCAGATTCTGTTAATGTTTGGGATAAATATATGAAGGAATTTGGCCTTGGCGTTTCTACGAAAAGTGGTCTGCCTGGCGAAAGCGCAGGTTCGGGAGAGTACTTGAATACTAAAGCAGCAGGTAGTACGCAGGCAGCGATGGCATTTGCATCGTTCGGTCAGCAGGGGAAATATACAACTTTGCAGCTCGCTCAATATGTAACAACAATCGCGAATAAAGGTAAACGTCTCAAGCCGCAGCTTGTAAGCAAAATTACCGATTCAGAAGGTAATGTGGTGAAACAGTTCAAGCCACAGGTCGTGAACACGATCAATTTTCCAGAGCAATACTGGGATACAGTCATTGGTGGTATGAGAACCGATGTACCAGCCTTTAAAGATTTCCCATACCCGATTGCTCGTAAAACAGGTACATCTGAGCAATCGATCTACGGACATACCGTGGATAACGGGGTATTCATCGCTTTCGCGCCACGAGATAATCCAAAGTTGGCGGTAGCGGTTGTCATTCCTGAAGGTGGCTTTGGTGCACAGAGTGCGGCACCAGTCGCACGTAAAATTTTCGATGCATATGATCAGGAGTTTGGTCTCGATGGTGTTCCGAAGAAGCCAGCAGATTCAAGCGCGAGCACAGACGGAACAGATAGCACATCGACGAATCAGTGATCGATTAGTAATAGTTTTGAACTACTTTGTAATCGTCTTATAAAGGTGAAAGAAGCAGGCAACCTAGCCTGCTTCTTTTTTATACCTTTTTCCGTAATCCTTCACATTTGGCTTGTGGCGAGTGAAGAGGTACAGGGTAATATGGTATCAGGGTCAGCAGTCCTGTTTTGTTCCACTTCGACTGTATGCTAAAATGAAGAAACGACTACATATTTTGGAATAGATAGCAAGCATTCATGGGACGAATGATTCATTCACGAGCGGCTGCGCTGGGCTTGCAACAAGAGTACAACAACATTCAGGGGGGTTGTCCAGTAGATGAAAAAATGGAATTCGACCGAAACGGAAGAGTTTGAAGAGAGTAACCGACGTCAGTTTTCGATCCGGTTGAATATTTTTTTCTTTGCTACATTTTTTATTTTTAGTGTGTTAGTTGTCCGGTTGGCGATTTTGCAGTTTGTAGAAGGGCCAACGCTAACCGAAGCAGAATCGAGCATTGTGAATAACGAAACACCGATTTTACCAAGCCGTGGCATGATTCTTGATGCATCGGGTAGCAGGATTGCGTACTCACTATCCACGCAATCGCTTTATTTTACACTGAATAAGGACTATCGCCGTGAGGACAATCAAGCAGAGTTTCTAAAGATTGTCGGCGATCTGAAGCAGGTATTCAATACGTACGGTGATCCGAATAAGAAGATGACTGCTGATCAGATCATTGAAGCGATGGACATCGAATATAAAAAGAACTATGGCTACACCCCTCGTCGCATCAAGCGTGACCTGAGCAACAAGGAGATTGCTTATTTCCTGGAGCATAAGGATCAATATCAAGGCATTGAAGTGCGCGAGGAAAGTGTGCGCGAATATAGCCCGGACCATGTGGCGGTTCAAGCGGTCGGCTATCTAAAAGGCTTTTCCGGTGTGAGCACAACGATGAATAAATACAAAAATCGTGCTCGCCTGACAGGATCGGCTGAACGCTACATCGATAATGAGCTGGTCGGTGTCGATGGTCTGGAGTATACCTTCCAGGATGAGTTACGTGGTAAAAATGGCGTACGTAGCACGCCAGTCAATGCACTGAATCGGGTCGATGGCCGTTCCGAGCTGACTCCACCGCAAAAGGGCTACAATCTATGGATGACGATCGATAAAAATGTACAGCTGGCTGCACAGCAGGCGATTACGGATCAGATTGCTTTCCTGCGTTCTTATCGTAGTGGCAACGCGTATGCACGCAATGCATTAACTGGCTATGCAGTGGCGATGGAAGTGGATACAGGGAATGTCGTAGCGATGGCAAGTATGCCGGATTATGATCCGAATATCTGGTCGCAGTCGCCAACAAGTGAACAGCTCAAAGCGATCGAGTCGTATTATCCAAACGGTACGATCCGTGAGATTTATAATGGTAAACGGGCGTCTTCACTCGTACTGATGGGCTCGGTTATTAAACCACTTACCGTGCTGATCGGGATGAAGGAAGGCTTGTTCGGCCCCTATGCAGGCTACTATGACCGCGGTTATGCCCAGTTCGGTCGTGCAGGCTATGAGACAAGAGTTCGAAATGCACTCGGAGAAGTGCTTGGCTCGCTAAGCCCATCTACAGCCATTCAAAAATCATCCAACGCATTCATGATCGATATGATCGGTAAGCCGCTATACAGCAAGTATGGTAATGAAGCGGTCAATGTGTGGGATAAGTACATGAAAGAATTCGGGCTTGGCGTATCGACCAAGAGCGGTTTGCCGTATGAAAATGAAGGTCGCGGCGAGTATACGAACATCAAGGCAGCAGGTAGTGCGCAGGCAGCAATGGCGTACGCTTCGTTCGGACAGCAGGGTCGCTATACGACACTACAGCTTGCCCAGTATGTTACAACGATTGCCAATCGTGGTGAACGGTTGAAGCCGCAGTTTGTGAGCAAGATTACGGACGCTCAAGGCAATACGGTTAAAACATTTAAGCGTGAAGTCATCAATACGATCGATTTCCCGGCAGAGGATTGGAACGTCGTGATTAACGGGATGCGTAGTAAGGTGGCTGTACTGGAAGGATATCGCTATGATGTGGCTCGTAAAACAGGTACATCTCAGCAATCCGTATACGGCAAAATCGTCGATAACGGGGTATTCATCGCTTTTGCACCGCGTCAGAATCCTAAGCTCGCGGTGGCAGTTGTCATTCCAGAGGGCGGCTTCGGTTCGCGTAGTGCGGCACCCGTTGCAGTGAAAATCTTGGATGCCTACGATCAGGAATACGGTCTGGATGGTGTACCAAAGAAACAGCAGTCTCAGACAGATACAGGCAACGCCGAAACTGAGCAATAATGAGGACTGGATCATTAGAGACTGGATGAGGTGAGTTATTAAGAGTTACAAGCTAGTCTCAATATGTAGAAATAACTCGATATGTAGAAATAATATATACGATCAATCTGTAGCCTTAACCTAAATACCAGAGCCTTTCGCTTAAAGATCAGATGCTAGCCACTCTAGCGATCTCAAGCGAAGGGCTTTTTTGTGTTCGATAAAAGTCTGGTCAAGCTGTGTGCTGGATAGATCGGTAAGAGCGGTATATTGTATGTCAAAACATAGCAGGATAAGAACAAATATTGCTCGTTCCCTTCATTACTTTTGTCTCTTGGAATCCATGCTGTATGCCTTCAACTCAATACGCCGCCAATTCAGCTACTCATCCTTTATTCTGTATTTGTCTTTATTCAACAACACGACACTACATAATCTCTATCCTCCCATTTCAAAAAGTCTAAGCCATAAAAAAGCCCACACTATGTTGAAAATTACATTCTTGTTTTTTCTTTCCCTGCACCTTAAAATTTGCACTAAGGAAACAAATATAGCCTTTACTAAAAAAACGTCGATAGCGAAACTTTCGAAACAAAGATTAAAAGGTTAACGTGAACGCAATGTAATCCAATGTAATGCAGTGTAATGTGGTGTAATGCAATGATCGTTCGACACATTCAGAATCTAACCAGAGGAGGGCATACCCATTAATGAAGATCAAGCGAAGCCTCTCATGTACACAATATAAGAAGCAGCATGTCAATCGTCTCTCACGCTGGCAGACATATAGTACGATCGCAGGCATTTTACTGTTACTACTCATTCTACCTGGCTGCACAGGTGAACATGCATCCGGTCAAGCGAACGATGAGCGACTACACATTACAGCCACAACAGGTATGATCGCCGATGCAGCACAGCAGATTGGTGGCTCCCACGTTCAAGTAAACGGTCTGATGGGGCCAGGTGTCGACCCTCATATGTACAAGGCTTCTCAGGGTGATATTCGCAAGCTGGATGATGCGGATCTGGTGCTATACAACGGTCTACATCTGGAAGGAAGTATGACCAAGATACTCGATAAAATGAGTCGTTCCAGGCATGTCGTTGCTGTCACGGAACGGATCGATCCAGCCTTACTGCGGCAAAGTGATGAATATGCCAATGAGCATGATCCTCATATCTGGTTTGATGTAAGTCTGTGGAGTCAGGCGGTAGAGCGTACACGCGATGCGATCATCGAGGCAGACCCACAGCATGAAGCGGTATATCGGAGTAATGCGCAGGCATATTTACAACAGCTAGAGGCGCTGCATCGCGAGGTGCAGCAGCAAATTGCTATGATACCAGCGTCCGGTCGAGTGCTAATCACAGCGCATGATGCATTTGGCTATTATGGAGAGGCATATGGTCTGGAAGTTCGCGGTCTACAGGGGCTAAGTACTGCTTCGGAATATGGCTCACGCGATGTGGCGGAGCTACGTAATATGCTAGTAGAGCGTCAGATCAAGGCTGTATTCGCCGAAAGTAGCATTCCAGCACGCGCTATGGAAGCCGTGATTGCCGGAGCTGCGGGGCAAGGTCATACGGTTAAGCTTGGCGGTGAACTGTATTCTGATGCACTGGGCGCACCGGACGGTGAGGCAGGCACCTATATCAATATGGTACGACATAACACGAATACGATTGTCGAAGCGCTTCGTTAACCGGATCTTTTGCTAGATCAGCGAATACGTGGATAGCTACAGGCAATAGGGCACCCAAACAGAATACGACAAGCAGAATGACCAAAGGAGGAATTATTGATGAAATCATTCACTACTACTCATTCCAGCGATCCCATGTCTGCACCACAATCGGTAGACAACGGGAAACAGCCCCAAAATAAATTACAACAGCATCATAAACTGTCTACGAATATAGAGGATAGTCCTTTACAGGTGCAGGGATTAACCGTTACGTACCAGCATCAGCCCGTCGTGCAGCAGGTATCTTTTTCGCTGGCAGAAGGGCGTTTGATCGGCTTGCTCGGACCCAACGGAGCAGGGAAATCCACATTGTTGAAAGCTATTCTCGGCTTGATCCCATCGCTTTCTGGACAGGTAAAGGTATTCGGTAAGCCGTATGAGAGCCAGCGTCGTCGCATCGGTTATGTGCCGCAACGTGAGTCGGTCGATTGGGATTTTCCAACCGATGCGCTTGATGTCGTACTGATGGGCACCTACGGACGACTGGGTCTGTTCCGTCGCCCCGGCAAAAACGAACGCCAGACCGCATTGCATTGTTTGGATCAGGTGGGCATGGCCGATTATGCAGGCCGACAGATCAGTCAGCTATCTGGCGGCCAGCAGCAGCGTGTATTTCTAGCACGCGCGCTTGCCCAGCAGGCGGATCTGTATTTGATGGATGAGCCGTTCGCTGGCGTGGATGCCCTAACAGAGAAAGCGATCATCACCTTATTAGAACAAATGAAGCAGCAGGGGAAAACAGTGCTCGTCGTGCATCATGATCTATCCACTGTGCAAGCATATTTCGATGATGTGTTGCTGCTCAATCGCCAGCTGATTGCGGGAGGGGCGGTAGAGCATACATTTACACCTGAGCTGTTACAGCAGACGTATGGTGGCAAAATGGCATTTTTGCAAGGAAATGATCAGCAGGGCATCTTACTGGCTGGAAAATAACCGGGCTGGAAAATAACGATACCGTGTAGCAATAGCTACATTCATATCACGAAACAGGAGGACTGGCGATGGATGCACTATGGATGATATGGACAGACCCCAATATGCGCTGGATCGTTGCTGGCTGTATGTTGCTTGGTCTGAGTAGTGGGCTGATCGGTAGCTATATGCTGCTGCAAAAGCGCAGCCTGATCGGCGATGCGCTGGCACATGCTGCATTACCGGGGATTTGTATTGCGTTTATGCTCACTGGTGTCAAATCAACGGTTGGTTTTCTGCTCGGTGCGCTAATCGCTGGTGCGATCGCTACCTTTGGCATTCGCTGGATTGCCGCCCATTCGCGTATTAAGCAGGATGCAGCGATGGGCATCGTACTATCGTTATTTTTTGGGATCGGCGTCATGCTACTAACACGTATTCAGCATAGTGGAGATGGCGGTCAAAGTGGTCTGGATAAGTTCCTGTTCGGTCAGGCGGCATCAATGATGCGTGAGGATGTGTATATGCTTGCAGGCATTAGCAGTCTGCTGCTTTTATTATGCCTGTTGCTGTATAAGCCCTTTAAGCTAATTAGCTTTGATGCGGGCTTTGCCCGTGGACTCGGCTGGCCTGTCGCTCGACTGGAGCAATTGATGCTGCTATTGACGGTGCTTGTCGTTGTCGCAGGTATTCAGGCGGTGGGCGTGGTGCTCATGTCCGCGCTACTGATCACCCCGGCGGTGGCGGCGCGTTACTGGACAGATAAGCTATCTGTCATGCTGCTGCTTGCGGGTATATTTGGTGCATGTAGCGGATTCAGTGGCACTTTCTGGAGCAGTATGGTGACTGGACTACCTACAGGGCCCGTGACGGTGTTATCTGCCACGATCGTGTTCGCTGTCTCCGCATTGCTGGCACCGCAGCGCGGCTGGGTGGGGAAAAGTCTGCGTCAGCGGCGTGCACGTCAGCAATGGCAGCAGGGAGGTACAGCCCATGAGTAGTGACTTTTGGATTTTACTCACAGCGATCTTAATGTCAGCTAGCTGTGGTTTGTTAGGCTGCTTTTTGATTTTGCGTAAAATGGCATTGATCGGTGATGCGATTAGCCATGCCGTTTTGCCGGGTATCGCAATTGCCTTTTTATTTAGCGGTGGACGTGATTCAGTCGCGATGATGATCGGTGCGACACTGCTGGGCTTGCTGTCTGTGTTTCTGATTCAGTGGCTACGCAGCTCAGGTGTACAATCGGATGCGTCGATCGGGATTATTTTCACAGCCCTGTTTGCGGTTGGCGTGATTATCGTTAGCTTGAATGCACGCAATATCGATCTGGATCTGGACTGTGTATTATTTGGAGAAATTGCTTATGTGCAGTGGGATACATGGACATGGAACGGGACAGATATGGGGCCGCGCTCGGTGTGGATGCTTGGCTTTGCACTAATGGCAGTGGTGATATTACTGATGTTATTTTATAAGCAATTTAAGCTCACTGCCTTCGATCCAGCGCTGGCGGCGGCATGCGGCATTCCGGTGATGCTATTTCACTATATGCTGATGGGGCTCGTATCGATGACATCGGTTGCTTCGTTTGAAAGTGTCGGTGCAATTCTAGTTGTAGGGATGCTGATTATTCCAGCAGCGACAGCTTATTTATGGACAGATCGACTGGGCATGATGCTTCTATATAGTGTTGTCGCAGGGATCGCAAGCTCGGTGCTTGGGTATGGAGCTGCTTATGTATGGAATGCCTCGATTGGTGGTAGCATCGTTACGACAGCAGGTGTACTGTTTGTACTGACATTTCTTTTGTCTCCACGGCATGGCCTATTGCTTCGTAAATGGCGTCAGCGTCGTCTGGCAGCTTAATTTCAGTAAGGGTGTGGTTGGTGTCATGCGGATTGAATGAAAGCCTCAAAACTTCATCTACAGTTTACAAAAACTTTTGAGAGGCTAAAGAATAGTATGCTACACTTATGCTCATATGGATGAATATGCTTAGCGACTCTTTGCTTGTATATGTACAAGCTGGAACGGGTTACAGAAGGCAGAAGTCAGGCAAGCTATGCATAAGCCACAGGTAGAGACAAAGCATCGGGCGAGATCGACCCGAATGGATGGAGGAGAAGCATGACGATGACAACTCGTAAATACAAATTACTTGCACTGGATATGGATGGAACACTACTCAATGATGATCATGAAATCTCGCTAGAGACGAGCAAATGGATTCATAAAGCGATGGACGAAGGTATTCATGTCTGCCTGTCGACTGGACGCGCTGCCAGCAGTGCACTGCCTTACGGACAGGAGCTTGGACTGGAAACACCGATGGTTACGGTAAATGGTAGCGAAGTGTGGAAATCTCCCCGTGAGCTGTATCGCCGTACATTGCTGGATCCTGCTGCTGTGCGTCGTATGCACGAACTGGCTGTCGAAAAGGAAGTCTGGTTCTGGGCATACTCTGTGGAGCGTCTGTACAATCGGGATCAATGGTTGCAGGAGGAGCAGGCATTTGAAGATATCGAATGGCTGAAATTTGGCTATAATACAAAGGATCATGAGCTTCGTCATGATATTCTGATGGAGTTGCAGCAGATGGGCGGTCTGGAGGTATCCAACTCCTCACCTGACAATCTGGAGATCAATCCACTCGGTATTAACAAAGCGACAGGCATCGCTGAAGTGTGCAAGCTGCTCGATATCGATATGTCTGAGGTCGTTGCGGTTGGCGATAGCCTGAACGATCTGGCAGTCATTCAAGCGGTAGGTCTGGGCGTAGCGATGGGCAATGCACAGGATACGGTCAAGCAGGAGGCTGATCTCGTAGTCGCCAGCAACAATGAGGATGGAATCGTCGAAGTGATTCGTGATCATATCCTCGTGTAATCGAAGGCGATAGGAAGTGAGAAATAGATGAGCATGATCCATATACCCTGGATCTCATCGATTGCCGATCGTGTTCATTATAGATCGTATTGATTACTCATCATACTCACTATAAATCGCATTGACGATCGTCGTCGCAGACAGGTTAAACGAAACGAGCCGACTTCATCGTTAAAGTATCTATGTTTGTACAAACCATGTTTTTGAAACGAATGTGTCACCTGAGCAGTATATAGGTATACAAAGATTACATCTTGCTTCTAAGATGAACATTCGTCAGGTGCAGTTTGTTGTACCTATACAAGGAGAGACAATTCATGGTGCTTGAAATTGTAGGTTGGACGCTGGTCATTGCCCTGTTTATTATCGGTATGATCGGTACCGTGTATCCGGTGCTACCCTCGGTGGTCGCGATCTATTTTGCCTTTTTCGTATATGGTTGGTTTTTCACATTTGATCGATACGATGTGTGGTTCTGGATCATTCAGACGCTGATTGTAGTTGTACTGGTAGTAGCTGATTATCTGGTCGGTGCCTATGGAACGAAAAAATTCGGCGGCTCGCGATTAGCGATTATTTTGTCCGTTGTTGGTCTGATTGTAGGGCCGTGGGTAATCCCCGCATTTGGTCTAATTCTCGGCCCATTGATCGGTGCGGTAGCTGCTGAGCTGATTCAAGGGCGGGATGTGAACAGTGCGCTACGTGTAGGCTGGGGAACGGTGCTAGGCTTGTTCGCCAGTGCAGTTGTTAAAATCATTTTACAGCTGGCGATGATCGGGATCTGGATTTTCTGGATTACTTGGATCGGGATTCAGTAATAGCTAGGCGAGTCCTTTTCATATGTCGCATTGCGAAGCGTACCCATCCATGTCTATAATAGAAATGCTGACGTAACAACACGACCGGAAGGCCAATCAGCCTTCCGGTTTTTTGGCATGATCCGCTGGTGACAGTGGGCTGTACATACGGATTCATCTGGCTGTACCATGCGAAGTTATGATCATCTTCGTTTGATGATCCATGAAGTGTGAGAGAAGGGGAATTATTTTGTCTAAAGGCGAATCATTCATTAAAGGTACGATTATTCTGGCAGCCGCTGCGCTGGTAGCGCGTGTGCTTGGCCTTGTCCAGCGGGTGCCGCTGGAGCATATGCTCGGCTTCTCCGGGGACGCTTCGTTTACACTTGCCAACAACGTTTATCTGATGCTGCTGGCGGTAGCGACTGCGGGAATACCGAGCACATTGAGTAAAATGGTGTCCGAACGCTATGCACTGGGACGTCCACATGAAGCGCAGCGCATTTATTATGCGGCGCTGTTATTTGCAGGTGGAGCAGGGATTGTAATGACACTGCTGATGTATATCGGGGCACCTTATTATGCAGCACTGGCCAAAGAGCCTGCTGCGGCATTGTCACTTCAGGCAATTGCACCATCCCTGCTGCTGTTCCCGGCGATTGCGATGATGCGCGGATATTTTCAGGGACGTAATATGATGTCCGCTGGTGGTATTTCGCAGATCATCGAGCAATTTGCACGTGTATTTACAGCGATTGTGCTCGCTTATGTGCTATTACGTATTGGATATGGCGATACAGAGGTGGCGGCAGGCGCGTCGTTTGGTAGCGTACTTGGTAGTGTAGGGGCATTTCTCGTAATGGTCTATTACACATTGAAGCTGCGCAAGCAGGATGCGGCGAACCGCATAGGGATAGAGCGTACAGGCTCTGAAACGATTATCCCACTTCGTCAAATTTACGGCGATATTTTTAAATTATCGATTCCGATTGTGATCTCGTCTCTGACGATTCCAGCGGTCAACTTTATCGATGGAACGCTCATTAAGCCGTTATTGATCGGCAATGTAGGGGATGCAGCGGCAACAGCCGCACTCGGTATTCTCGGTACGCGTGCACAAAGTATTGCGGGTATTCCGCCAATTCTGGCGATTGCACTCAGTACATCGCTCATTCCGGTCATTTCCGCAGCGTATGCACGGAAGGAAGAGGATAATCTGAAACGCCAGATTTCACTCGCGCTACGCATTTCGGTGCTGACGGGTATTCCAATCGTGCTGATGCTCACAACAGCGGCGTATTCGATTAATGGTCTGTTGTTTAGTAACACAGAGGGCGCAGGCATTATCGCATTGCTGACGCTCGGCACGATTTTCCAGATTACGATGATGACGACGAACTCGATGCTGATCGGGATTAATAAAGTCAATCTGTCGATGGTACATGTATTATGTGGGATTGCTGTGAAGCTGCTGCTGAGTGTACTGCTGGCGCCACTGCTCGGTATCTACGGTATCATCACTGCAACAGGTCTTTGCTTCCTGCTGATCACGATACTTAATCTGCGCTCACTGCGTCAGGTCGTTGCATTCTCTGTGCTAGGCAATCGCTGGATCGGCTTCCTTGTGACGATTGCGGTGCTGACTGTAGCAGGCTTGTTGTGTAACCAAGCAGGCATTGCGCTGACTGCATGGATGAACCACAGGGTTGCATTTTTCATCGGTTGTTGTATGGTAGGTGTAGCGACACTGGTTATCTATCCAGTCTTGCTCGTTCTGCTGCGTGTAGTACGCTCGGAGGAGCTATCCTCCTATCCGCGTCCACTGCGTAGAGTACTGGCGCCGTTGATGCGACTCCAGCGTGGCTGAACATCTGGATTAAAGGGATCAAATGGTTGGGATGTCTGTCGATATGGATATAGCGTAATACAACAAACGGCAGACAGAACGTTCGAAATAGGGTATTGATATTTGCAAAACGAATATCTTTGAATGACCCCTATGCCTTAGCGATTCATTCATATTTCTTATGAGGAGGAAAAGATATGCAAACCATTAATACAAGCGAAAGCTTCCATACAACGATTGCTTCACCTGAGCTGACGATTGCAGTATTCAAAGCCGACTGGTGTGTCGATTGTAAATTTATTGATCCATTCATGCCAGAGGTGGAGCAGCAATATAGCGATCGCCTGCGTCTCGTTGAAGTGGATGTAGACGGTGTGGGCGATGTGAGTCAGGAACAGAATATTCTGGGCATTCCAAGCTTTGTCGCTTATGCGAATGGTAAAGAATTGATCCGTTTCGTAAACAAAGCCCGCAAATCGCGCCAGGAGATTGAACAGTTCCTGGATCGTGCGGTTGAGGTGTACGGGGCGTTGAAGGCGTAAGCGGCAGAATAAACTGTGCAATAACAATACGATGTAAAACAATAAAAAAAGAATGGTCTCTGAGCAAATCGGAGATCATTCTTTTTTTTCAGTTATAAGGTAATAGGAAGCCGAACGTCCAGCTCCACTGCGACTAAGCTTCTAACACCAAATATGTATGCTGCAAGAGTATCTACTTACTATATTTATCCCTGTTTATCTCGTCTTACTAACTACAATGTATATAGGCTGTAATTAGGAACGTTATACAATCGCTACAGCGTCTCAAAATGGTTATAAATAGATCAACGATTTGTCACAAACCCGATGGTAGTAATGACGCTAGATTCGCTATAATGAATAGTGACTTCACATGAACGTCACTACTAATTTAATAGCGGGTGATTTTAATTATGGCACGTAAGCCACTGATAACGATTCAGCATTTGAAATGGTTAAGCTATATAACCTGTTTGGCTATGTTCCTCGCAACAATGGGTGGTCTGGTCGTGACCAAGACCGAATCAGGTATGGGCTGTGGGGCAGAATGGCCTCTGTGTCATGGAGAATTTATACCAGCACATACGATTGCTTCCCTGATCGAATACACTCACCGTCTGGTTAGTGGTTTTGCAGGTTTGACAGCACTATTTTCATTCATCGGTTTTATGTTTTTTAACAAAAATAAAGAATTACGCCTTTATGCGGTACTTACTCTAATCTTTGTTGTATTACAAGCCATTATGGGCGCATTGGCTGTAGTATTTTCTCAGTCCTCAGCAATCATGGCACTGCACTTCGGCTTCTCTATGATCGCCTTCTCCAGCTCCATGCTGATGGCGTTCACGGCACGCAGATTGCATAAATATCAGCGTACACATACCTACGAGAACCAGCCACCTGTCAGCAAAGGCTTCCGTAACCTGACATGGTTCGCAACCATCTTTACGTATATCGTCGTATATACAGGTGCATTCGTAACACACACCGATTCCCGCGGCGGCTGCTCCGGCTTCCCGCTCTGTAACGGTGCCGTTATCCCTGAGCTATCCGGCGGCGTTGGCGTAGCCTTTCTACACCGTGCAGCAGCACTTGCACTGGTCATCGTGATCGCCATTCTCGGTCACTACGCCTATCGTCACCACCCAAACAACCCAAGTATCCGTAAAATGGGTATCGTTGCCGTCGTATTCATCCTACTGCAATTCGTAAGCGGCGCAGTTAACATCTTCACCATGGACGTGCCAGAAGTCTACTTCTTCGCAACGATGGCACATACCCTGCTCATCCAGTTCCTGTTCGGTATCCTCTGCTACATGAGCCTCCGAACCTGGCAACTAAGCCGCAAATCATACGCCGAATCCAACGTACACCAACAAAAACCCAACAACCCCGGCGTCCCTGTAACTCGTTAATTTAAAAGACAATAAATGTAAACGAGCCAATATAATAAGCCTTCCCCAAAGCTGTACTCCGACGTTCTCATGCGCCGAAGTACAGCTTTTTTACAACTCAACATCTCCATACTCAATCCATCCCCATAAACAATTTTACAATCTAGCAAATTAACACCCTAACAACCTACCTACTTACCCACTCCCCTCTTATAAAGCTGGGTTGTACACCACCCTACCACTATTGCATGAGCTCTACCCGCACACGCACAGAACGAAGGGAAGGAAATAAGGGGAAAGGACGATTTTGGAGGGGCGGGAATCTACAGTAAATTCCTAATCCGTAGATTCCCGCGGCTCCACTGAGTCCGTCCCCTTATTCCTTCCCGAAGTGGTTGCTGCCAAACAACCACATGCACCCCCCGTCTACTCCCCCCAGCTTAATCCCAAAATGAACATTTGCAGAAATTAATGAAAAATCCCCATTTTGCACTTTACAAAGATTGTGAAGTTCAATATACTGAGTAAAGATTTTCATTCGATGTTTTCATATTTTCTTATCGAGAGTGGTGGAGGGACTGGCCCGATGAAGCCCGGCAACCGATTTTGAGAATGGCAGCTTGCCTTTTCAAAATGACATGGTGCTAAATCCTACAAAATGACGGCTGTACAGCAATGGAACAGTCTGTGATTTTGGCAGATGAGAAGGCAATATCTTACGGATAGAGAGCCCTTTTCTGCAGAAAATGGGCTCTTTTTGTGTATAAAAAGAACCGGCTGAAAATAGATTGAACGAAATCGCATGCAGACCGACAACCGGGAGGAGGACCTCAAGCTTGATTCGTCTTGAACATGTAACCAAAGTTTATGGTAAAGGTAAAAATACAACGCCCGCACTGAGCGATCTGGATCTATCCATTGAAAAAGGTGAGATTTTCGGAGTAATCGGACATTCAGGAGCAGGTAAAAGTACACTCATTCGCTGTATTAATCTGCTAGAACGTCCAACATCAGGTCATATCTGGATCGATGGTGTAGATCTGACCAAGCTGGGCAAGGGAGCATTGCAGGCACGCCGCCGCAAGATCGGTATGATCTTTCAGCATTTTAATCTGCTATCATCGGCAACGGTCTATGATAACATTGCTTTCCCACTTCGTCTGGCTAAGACACCAGAAAAGAACATCCGTACTCGGGTTGATGAGTTATTGAAGCTCGTTGGATTGGAAGCACACGCACAGAAATATCCAGCCCAGCTGTCTGGTGGTCAGAAGCAGCGTGTCGGCATCGCTCGCGCACTATCGAGTGACCCGGATGTACTGCTCTGTGATGAAGCGACCTCTGCGCTTGATCCACAGACTACCGATTCCATCCTGAAGCTGCTGCTTGATATTAATCAGCGCTTCAACCTGACGATTGTACTGATCACACACGAGATGAATGTCATTCAAAGCATTTGTGATCGTGTCGCGGTGATTCATCAGGGTGGTATTGTAGAGCAGGGGCCTGTCGCTGAGGTGTTTTTGAAGCCGCAGCATCCGATCACACGTGATTTTATCACTCGTGAATCCAGCCATAGTGAGCTGCTAGATGCTGTGCTTGCTGGGCCACACAGTGAATCATCGCTGGCTGTGAAGATTTCCTTCCTCGGTGATAAGACGTATGAATCCATCATGTCGCGTACCGTACGTGAGACTGGCGTAGACTTTGCCATCTTACAGGGAACGATATCCACACTCAAAAGTGTGCCATACGGTCAATTGATCGTACGCTTTGACGGAGCGCCAGATGCCATCCAGCAGACGCTGGACAAGCTGACGGCAAAAGGTCTGAATGTGGAGGTGATGGAATCATGAGTAATTTTGGTGAACTGGATTTTTCCCAGATTGACTGGAATGAATTTGGTACGGCAACGATTGAAACACTACAAATGATCGGTGCCTCTGGATTGTTTACCTTACTGATCGGATTGCCACTCGGTATTATGCTATTTATGACATCGCGCTCGACTTCGCCGGTGCTCAAAGGTGTGTACTCCGTGATCTCAGTCATCGTGAACATCCTGCGCTCGGTGCCCTTCATCATCCTGATCGTAGCCTTGCTGCCGCTGACCGATCTGCTCGTCGGTACAACGATTGGTGTATTGGGAACCATTCCGCCGCTCGTTATTGCAGCTGCGCCATTCTTTGCACGACTGGTCGAGACCGCATTGCGTGAAGTTGATCGTGGTGTGATCGAGGCTGCGTATGCGATGGGAGCATCCACTGGACAGGTTATTGGTCGCGTACTGCTACGTGAAGCGATGCCGGGTCTGCTGGCAGGCTTGACGGTAACCGTCGTTGCGCTCGTATCGAATACCGCAATGGCAGGTATGATCGGGGCTGGCGGCTTAGGTACGCTGGCAATTAACTACGGTTATTATCGCTATGATATGGGCGTTATGCTCGTAGCAGTTGTGCTGATGGTTATTATCGTACAGGCGCTGCAAATGCTGGGTGATCGTCTTGTTATTCATTTTTCACGCCGATAATCCAGTTATCGGGTAGGAATAATGAGTTTATGGAATTATTATCATATATAAAATAGAAGCGAAAAGGGGAACTTACAATGAAAAAATGGTTGCTTGCACTCGTTAGCATTATGCTCGTAGCGGTTGTCGCTGCTTGCGGAAACAAAGCGGATAATTCTAATGCTGCTTCTGGTACAGACAGTAATGGAGCGGTAACATTGCGTGTTGGCGCTACAGCTGTACCACACGCGGAAATCCTGAACCACCTGAAGCCTGAGCTGGCAAAAGAAGGCGTGAACCTGGACGTTGTTGAGTTCACAGACTACATTCAGCCGAACGTACAGCTGAACGACAAAAAGCTGGATGCGAACTACTTCCAAACGAAGCCGTACCTGGATGAGCAAAATAAATCCCGTGGCATGAATCTGGTTATCGTACAGGGCGTACACATCGAGCCATTCGGTGGTTATTCCAAAAAGTACACTTCACTGGATCAGCTGCCTGAAGGTGCAACAATCGCGATTCCAAACGAAGTATCCAACGGCGCACGCGCACTGATTCTGCTCGCTAACAACGGCCTGATCGAGCTGAAAGACAAAACAAATATTACTTCTACAACGAAAGACATCACCTCCAATCCGAAAAACCTGCAATTTAAAGAAATGGATGCAGCGATGCTGACTCGTCAGCTAGATCAAGTAGACATGGCGATGATCAACATGAACTATGTACTGGAAGCAAAAATCGATCCAAAATCCGCACTGGTTGTAGAAGATAGCAGCGCACCATATGCCAACTACCTGGTAGCCCGCGAAGACAACAAAGATTCCGAAGCAATCCAAAAGCTGGCTAAAGCACTGACTTCCGATGATACTAAAAAATTCATCGAAGAGCAGTACAAAGGCGCTGTCATCCCAGCGTTCTAAGCTAGATATCATTAATGATACGATGCATTGTAGCGATAGCTAGAAGCGTTCAGTTAGTGGAGAAGCCAACCCGCTGAACCATTGCAACTAGCTTCGCAAGCTACAATGGTTAAAATCAATAACACAGCTCAACAGAAAAAGCATCCTGACCTTTTACAGGCAGGATGCTTTTTTGTTATCACCATAAACTCACACACAAACCTCAGCAAACTGC
Organism: Paenibacillus hunanensis; assembly: GCF_014645615.1. Taxonomy (GTDB): domain Bacteria; phylum Bacillota; class Bacilli; order Paenibacillales; family Paenibacillaceae; genus Saccharibacillus; species Saccharibacillus hunanensis. The sequence continues at coordinate 180,755 of NZ_BMMB01000008.1, forward strand.
GCTTTCACTACAGCTGCCAGTTCATCAGGCGCAAGCTCCATTTGCATACCAATCTTGCCTGCACTGACTACCATCTGTTCCAGTGCCTCCGCACGGTGATCGATAAAAGTAGGATAGAGCTTTTTCATCCCTACTGGCGAGCAGCCACCACGGATATAGCCGGTATGCGCAAGTAATTCCTTCACCGGCAGCATATCCAGCTTCTTTTCCTGAGCTGCACGCGCCGCCTTTTTCAAATCCAATTCCTCCGCTACCGGAATAACAAATATATGCAGCCCATTTTTACCACGTGTCACTAGCGTCTTATGTACAATCGGAGCAGGCTTTCCAATCTTCTCAGCTACCGCTGTACCATGCACCTGTCCATCCTCAGGATCATATTCATGTACGACATAAGCGATATGCTCTTTATCCAAAATGCGCATCGCATTGGTTTTAGCTGAACTCATACTATAGCTTCCTTTCTGTGCTGTATAAACTAAAATATAGATCGCTGCCTATCTACGATCGAGGGCAAGAGGCATCCTTTATTTGATTGGAGCTATCCACCCGATATGCAGTAAAACTAACCATTATCCCTCTATTAATTACTTTTCTTAATGTACTTCAAATGTAAAAAAGTTTCAAACAGATTCCAGATCGGGTACATATTTTGGTAGCTAACCTGTTGGAGTGCAATTAAAATTGAAGCAATAAACTGTACGCTACCCATCTGAAAACAGTCGTTTACCACGTCCAGCGCACCATCCTATGTAAGATCATTCTTTAATCTAATTAAGGCAACAGGGCGTGTTATTAGCCCAACCATATCTCAACCCAATTCATCTTCACTGTACTTATTTTGACATCAAGGCATCCACATCAGTACACTTGAATAGCGTGGAGCCATATTTATAATAAGGAGGCACATCTTTGGAACGAAAAATAGCCCTCATTACCGGAAGTGCCAAAGGCCTGGGCAAAATGACAGCACTCACACTTGCCAGTCAAGGTCATCATATTGCTTTAAATTATGTGAATAGCAAGCACGAAGCCGCAGAGCTGCAACAGCAGATCGAGGCGATGGGTGTGCAGTGTATCGCTGTACAGGCCAATGTATCGCAAGCATCCGAGATTGATCGCCTGATTGATGAGGTAGAGCAGCGTCTCGGGACAGTAGATATTCTCGTGAATAATGCAGGCCCTTTTATACGGGAGCGCCGTTTATTTATTGATTATGAGCGTGAAGAGATTATGGAGATGCTTCAGGGCAATCTGATCGGTACGATGTTACTTGATCATCGCGTGCTGGCAGGCATGCGCGAGCGAAAGTGGGGTCGAATCATTCATTTCGGCTTTGGACATGCTGCGGAATCACGGGCATGGCCACATCGCGCCGTTTATGCAGCGGCAAAGGTCGGTCTCGTTTCGTTTACGAAAACGCTTGCGGTCGAGGAAGCTTCCAGTGGCATTACGGTCAATATGATCTGTCCAGGCGATATCCGTGGGGATAATAAGGAGAAGCGAATTGAGGAAGTGCTGGGTATGAGCGACGGAGAGACACCGCGCGGACGTCCAGGTAGCGGCGAAGATATCGCACGCGTGATCGCGTATCTTTGCGAGGAGGATTCAGACTTTATTACCGGTAATATTATGGATATCTCCGGTGGATTAGACCCGATCCGCCCGTATGTAAAATAAATTCTAACCAAAAAGAGGATGCCGCTCCTCCCGGAAGGGAAGCGGACATCCTCTTTATTTTGGCTACTTGCCTATGAATTAACGCATGATAAGGGACAGATTAGAATACCTGTACAACCTCTTCCACACCTTCAACTTCTTCGAAAAGGGCGCGTTCAATACCGGCTTTCAGTGTGATGGTAGAGCTTGGGCAGCTACCGCATGCACCCATCAGCTTCAGCTTAACGATACCATCTTCAACGTCTACCAGTTCCACGTCACCGCCATCGCGTTGCAGGAATGGACGCAGTTTATCCAGCACTTCAAGTACTTCATCGTACATTTGTGTTTGTACACTCTCACTCATATTGTTCAACTCCTTTCGTAAGTATATTATAATATAAAAGTAAACCAATTTCAGCAATTGCGCCACTGATTTTTATACTCATTTCAAATTAATTTTGAAAATGGACATACAGGCGCATGATTGACACCTACCGGAACACCGGAACATATACAGATTGGAGTGTTATCTATGATGAGACCGATCATCGAATTTTGCCAGAGCAATATGCATCATGGCACCGGTCGCATCCTGAAGGAGCTGGAGAGCAATCCCGATTATGATGTGATTGAATATGGCTGTCTGGGCAATTGCGGACAGTGTTATGCGATGCCTTATGCGATGGTGAACGGCGAGATTATCGCTGCTGACGATGTGGACGAGCTGCGCAAGCTCATTCAGGAAAAGATCGACGAAGCTGACGCATGGGCGAATCTGGATCTCGATTGAGTACGATGCTCATGATCCCCATTCGCAGGTAATCGAAGGGGCAGGATAAACGATAGCCAGTATGGCATATCGCTTACCAGAGCTGTTACTTGGAATAGATGCAGCTTGTAGTATACAAAGCCTTCTGATATGCGCAAACTCAACATAAAAAGCCTTCTGTTGCTGTACACAAGCATAGCTTGTAGCAGAGCAGAAGGCTTTTTTTATCATTATAGAGCTGCTATCGAACCACTCGTATAAGCGCTCCGATGACGGACTATATTGTATACGGTAAAGTCTACTTCCTGCGAAGTCGAAGCAGCAGCGATGATTTGCTCCATACGATCGTACCTCATTACATCTATAATGCAATGTACAGTATGCGTATGCGACAGCACTCTATAACGCAAGCACTCAGATGAGTATATCCAGAATATCTCATTCAGCCATTAGCCAAAATGATGCTTGGACATCCAGAGCACGCCACTTTTCAGCAAGCGCGGTACACGTCCGGTAACGGAGCTTTTGCCTTTCGCGCCAAAGCCAAAGCTGAATCCAGAACCGAAGCCGTCATGCTTACCGAGTGAGCCGAGTGTACCTTTCAGCTTGAGCGGCTGTACTTTTGGTGTTTCATTTTTCCAGCCAGCCACGACAACATTGGCGATCTGCTCTGCCTGTGCTTGAGCCGCCTGTGCACTTGCTGCGAAAGGAAGGGATGCACAGTCACCGCACACAAATACCTCTGGACGACCTGGGATGCGATACAGCTCATCCAAAATGACGCGACCGGAGTTATCCAGGTTCACGTTCAGCTCATCGATCAGCGGTACTGGACGAATCCCTGCGGTCCAGATTGTAATATCAGCGGAGATGCGCTCCTCCGGCCCATTATATACGCTATCTGGCTCTACGCGGCTAATATTAATCTTATTACGCAGCTCTACATTGTGCTCGCGGAACCATGCCTCTACATACTTGGAGAGACGAGCAGGCGAGGAGGAGAGTAGGCGTTCACCACGGTCTAGAATGCGTACATTCAGATCCTCACGGCTTTCACGAATCTCGGCAGCAATCTCAATACCGCTCAGCCCGCCGCCTACAACGTTGATCGTGGAGCCTGGTGGCAGGTTATTCACGCGGCGGTAAGTCTCGCGTGTCGCTTCGAATGTCTGAATGGTGCACGTATGCTCCTCTGCACCTGGTACGCCGTGGAAATTATCGGTGCAGCCCAGAGCGATAACGAGCTGATCATATTCCAGTGTACTTTCGTCTGCGAATTCGATCATTTTCTCATCCAGCTTCACGTTCGTCACTTCACCATGACGAATAGTCAGCTTGGAATGCGCTGGATATTTGACGCGCAGCTCCACATCGGAGGAGGTACCTGCTGCGAGTGCATAATACTCCGTTTTTAGTCCTTGAAATGGCATACGATCAATGAGGGTGATTTGAGTATCGGCTGGAATTTTTTGATCAAGCAGCTCGTGTAGCAGCGTAATCCCGCCGTAACCTCCGCCCAGAATGACAAAGTTTTTCATAATATCTTCTCCCTTATATGCAGTGTAGGTAACAAGGAATGCCAGAACCATTCCTGAGTAGCAATAACATAGGTGGAAACGATTATATGTGTACAGGCATCATCCGGCACAGAGGAGACTGGCAGAGGACCGGGTGAAGCCGGATCGGCCTGGAGCTTACAACGGCAACAGTATGTACCGCATCAAAAGGCAGGCGGATAAACGGGCTTTACTCAAAGGAGAGCGCAGATTCACATGGTCTCGTCTATGAAGTAAAGCCCGGTATAGGGCAAAAGCAAAGCAACAAGGGCGCAGGGGAACGGCGGCAGTCGCAAGAACTGTCGCCGGTCTGCTTATTCGTATACTTTGATTTCGTTATAGAAGGTATCCCGTTCAACCGGAATGCGGCCAGCGCCCTTCACGAGCCATACAAGCTCTTTACGGGTCAAGCCTTCCGGTGTGAGTGCTCCCGCAGCGTGACTGATCTTCTCCTTCAGGATCGTGCCATGCACGTCTGAAGCGCCAAAGGTCAGAGCCATCTGAGTCAACTGGGTACCGATGTTAATGAAGTAAGCTTTAATATGATCAATATTGTCAAGCATCAGGCGACTAATCGCGATCGTCTTGAGGTCTTCGTAAGCGGAGTTACGACGCATAATGCTAGCATTCTTGCTCTTTGGTTGCATGGACAGTGGAATGAACACCTGGAAGCCATTCGTTTCATCCTGTAGCTCGCGAATCTGGATCATATGGTTTACACGATCCTCATACGTTTCGATCGAGCCGTACAGCATGGTCGTATGCGTGCGCATACCCAGCTCATGTGCAGTGCGGTGAACCTCCAGATAGCGGTCAACATTCGCTTTGTTTACACGCATTTTTTTGCGGTATTCGTCAGACAGAATTTCAGCACCGCCGCCTGTCAGAGATTGCAAGCCTGCTTCACGCAGCTTCATCAGTACCTCTCTAACATTCATTCCGCTAATACGAGTGAAGAAGTCGATCTCTGCGGCTGTGTAAGCTTTGAGCGTTACTTCTGGGAAGGCTTCATTCAATGCTTTGAGTGAATCTACATAATATTGGAATGGTACATGATTGTTATGTCCGCCGACGATATGGAACTCGCGTACGCCTGGATGAATATGCTGCTTCACGTATTCGACCATTTCCGGGCCGCTTAGTGTGTAAGAACCTTCTTCGCCTTCATCTTTACGGAAGTTACAGAATGCGCAATGTGCTTCACATACATTCGTAAAGTACAGGCTCATATTTTCGATAAAATAAACCTTTTTGCCATTTTTGCGAAGATTTGCTTCATTGGCAAGCTGGCCAATGGTCAAAATATCCTCACTTTCATATAAATAAACGCCGTCTTCAAGTGACAAACGTTCACCGGAACGCACCTTATGAATAATTTCTGCCATACGTGTGTCTGTATGCGGTGTAATAATGGTGGACATGCTAGATTCCTCCTGTTCTCCTTGACGCCTCTATCTTACTTCTGTATGTGGTATTCCAATCGTAGAAGACACTCTTGTCCTGTCTTACACCAATTTGAGCAAATTGAATAATAGAACGGCTATATAGGGCATCGATTGATCTGGGATTCGTTACAGTTTTCGACACAGTTACATAAATTTGAAATAACGTCCATTATCCAATATACAACAATATACATAAGAAGTCATCCATATCAGCAATAAAATGTGAAAAAAGTTACAACGATAAATAAGGCTAAAATAGTAATTGTTTATGACAGAAATTCGACATTTCATGTCATTGTTCACTTACCCATTATAAACCTCTACTGAGACACGGGCAACACAATTGCTTAAAAAATGGGGCATTTTCGGTTCGTTTAGAGCCTTGAGCAGCTTTCATGATAGGAGTATAATGAGAAGGGAAAAGGAGGGAATCGAAATGATTACAATTAGCGAGTCAGCAGCTGAACGAATGAAGGATATTATGGCTGCACAGGATATTCCCGGTCTGTTTGTCCGCGTCGGTGTGAATGCTGGCGGATGCAGCGGATTTTCATATGCAATGGGCTTTGACAGTGAGGAAACTGATCAGGATGTATATATGACGATTCAAGATATGAAGGTTGTAATGGCCAAGGATGATATGAAATATCTGAATGGCGTTGAGATCGATTATGAGGAATCCGGTCTGTCTGGTGGCTTCACCATCTTCAACCCGAATGCGCTCGTAACCTGCGGCTGTGGCGCGTCCTTCCGTACACGTGAGGAAGATGAAGCACTGGCACAGCCTTGTGAGGATTGAGTGTAAGTTTTGATTTTATTAATAGTTTAAAAATACACAAGAAAAACCTCTGCATTTTAAATTGTAGAGGTTTTTTCTTGTGTAAATTATTAAATTTTATAAATTATAATTACAATCATGAGTAAAAACAAAGCGTAGAACATGGTGGCGAATTGCCGAGGTCTGTGCTTTGTTTTTTATATGGTGTTGAATTGAACTGGACTGAATTAAAATAAATCATACTAAACCAAATTAAACTGAATGGTCTATTTACAGTCTGCTTATTTATTTACAAATATCGTTTGCTCTCGCTGGTAGAAGGTCAGATCTCCTGTTTCATTGCGAAGGGCTATGTAGTCGTGACCAATACGCTCGATAACGCCATGCTCTACACTAAAGCCAGGCTGCCAGGCATACACACGTGTTTGAAACAGCGCGGCTGCGAAGAAATGGACGTTGGTCGTTAATTTTCGTTCTGTACTTCCGTTCATGTGTGCCTCCTTGACGGTATATCGTATTAAATGGTAACTCATTACTTACTATTTTAAAGCAAAAAGAACTTCAATTACAAATCTACTACAAATCTACATTACAGCAGACTAGTATTGCCATATGATGACGGAGCTTGAATGTACTCAAAAAGCAGTACAGCTTCCCTACAGAGATCATTCAGGCTGGACGTACCGAATAGGCAATTCCATTCGTCACATCGAGCGCATTCAACTGACCACCATATACAGCGCCACCATCAATACCGATGATGCGATTAATGCCATAATAGATGTCAAAGCGCGTATTATCCTTGTGCAGGTAAAAGGTTGGTGTATGACCAAACACAACGAGCTTCTCACCATCATAGTCGTTATGAAAGGCTTCACGAATCCAGATCAATTGTCGTCTAGAGCATTCGGAGACAGGCTTACCCGGCTCTACACCTGCATGGACAAAGAGATAGTCCTCTGTCTCATAATACAACTTCAGGCTGCGAATAAAGTCCAGATGCCGATCCAGCGTCTCACAGTGCAGATCAGGCAATTCAAAATCCTCCCCGGACAGCGTGATAAGCTGCTCGGACGTAAAGCCGTAGCTTTGCAGCGTAGCAAGACCGCCATTGACCTTGAGCCAGCGGTTCCAGTCCGACTCACGACCGCTTGTAAGCGCCGTTAGCATCAGATCCTCATGATTACCAAGCAATGCCACTGCACCTTCATGAACAAGCCCAATGACACGCTCCAGCGTTTCTCTTGCATCCTGTCCACGATCTACATAATCCCCCAGCAGCACAAGCTGATCGTGCTCAGGCGTATAGCCCGTTTCATCCAGCAGCCGATTCAGCAAATCGACCTCGCCGTGAATATCGCTAATAGCCAGAGTGCGTTTTTTCATGGAAGATTCCTCCTTCAACGTGAACAGTTAGAGTACATTGTGTGTTCTGTCTATCATATCACAACTTCTACTTCATTTTTTGCCGAACGTGTTCATTCATTATTCATCTGAAACAGCTATGATTTATTTATACACCTGATCGTTAAGTCATGACACACTGCTGGATATTGGTTGCAAGCTGGATGATAAATGGAGCTGATCCAGAGCAGCGTACTTTATAACGTCTTATAATAAAGCCTCATAAAACAGCGTAAAAAAACCAGCCGCTCGCGTGATATGCGAGCGGCTGGTTCTGCTGTTTATTGAAATGCTGGAAGTGCCTATACGATCTGAAATCAACCGATAGCAGAACTCATTTGTGCTATAGCTGTACAGAGATTACACTTCCATGTTATTCAATCGCTAATTAAGAGCCAGACGATTCCGAAGAGCTGGATGATCCCGATGTTCCTGTGCTAGAAGACGAGGAATTGGAAGAATCAGCTGGTGGAGTCGGAGGTGCTGGTGGCGCATCTGTGCCTGTTGGTGGCGCTGGTGGAGCTTCACCTGGTGCTGGAGGAGCCGGTGGTGTTTGTCCGTCAGCTGGAGGCGTAGGTGGCGTATGCACTTCGATCTCCACTACATTTTGCGTATTTTGCTCCAGGTTGATACCGATATCATCGCCTACCTGTAAATCGGACAGGGAGAGCGTCTTTTCAGTTCTGCCTGTTTCCGGGCTATGGCTAACCTTTACGATTTTGGTTGAGCTGCTGATCGTAAAGCTCACCGTTTGACCGTACGTATTTTGAGCAACAGAGGTGCTAGCCTGGCTGTTGGAATAAGTGTTACCCTCGACTGTACCACGTTTGCTTGTTTTTTTACCTTTTACACCGTCCGGGCCTGGGCCTTCGCCTGGTGCTGGTGGTTTCTCGATTGTAATCGTGTTACCGCTGATCGCTGTGATTTTGCCATGTGCATGATCATAGCCATCTTGCGGTGGGGCAGGAGGTGCTGGCGGTGCAGGGTGCTCGCCTGTTCCTGGTCCACCTGCTGGAGGAGCTGGAGGCTGGGCTACTGTACCGTTAGCAGTTCCCTGATTCGATTGTCCATTCGGGCTCAATGTCGTTGTACCTTGCTGTGTGGTGCGTCCGTTTGTCGTCTCATCACTTGCTGCGTCCGCGAATACATGTGTCGATGCTGTGATCGTACCCGCCAACAATACAGCTGAGAATGCAGTGCTAGAGAGCACTTTCCATGTGTTTTTCATAAAAAACATTCCTCCTTTAATACGTACCTTTGCTGAACAGTTCCTGTTTGTCTGTTCGATTGCGAGTTTAGACATCTAATATGAACTCTATATGAACAGATTATTAAAAAACTTAAAATTTGACGCGCGTTAATCCCTTTTTACCTGCTGTAATCCGCGTCGTTGTGCGGTATTCAAAGAAATTAAAAAATAAATATTTTTTTGAATAAAATGAAATAAAGAGCTACCGATGTGAAGCGCTCGGTAGCTCTTTATCATGTTCAATTTTATATTATTTGCTGGCAGTCGCTGCTTTGGCTGCGGGCTGTGTTGCCATAAGCTCAATTCGGCTAATCTGAGAAGTACTGCCAGAAGCGAGTGTAACAAATACAATATCGCCCGCTTTCAACGAAGCTAGGGATTTCTTCGTTTCAGTCGCTTTCGTTGAACCAGTAGCATGGGTAACACTTACAACCATAGTCGCGCTTGTTGTGGTCAGTGTCGTTGTAGATGAGCTAAAGCTCATCGTTGGAGGCTGTCCACCTGCATTGGTCTTAGCTGTACCATCCGCAGGAGGAGTAGGTGCCTGTCCGGTTGGCGGTGCTTCGCCTGCTTTGGGAACGGTTGAGCCTTCTGCGCCAGCCGGGATATCTGGCTGGGTGCTGGATTTGTAGATCACCAGCTTGCCACTACCGACCGATTTGATTTTACCGATGATCACATTCGTATTGTTTGCAGCCGTTTTGCCAGTAGCTGTTGCAGTCTTCGTCGTTGTTGTTTTCGCCGTAGCCGCCTGTGCAGTAGCGAATGAGGCGGTAAGCGAGCCTGTCAGCAAAGCGGCGGAAAGAGCGATACCTGTTACGATTTTGAAAGTTTTCATTATCAAATTCCTCCTGAAATGGGTAGTGTTTAGCTAATAGTAGGGGTCCTACGAGTTACAGTATAGTAGCGCTACATGAACTCTCTGTGAATAAAGCAAGTTACCTTTATAAGACAGCAAAAAGCCCTCAGATGGACTGCAATGTTTGCAGCTCACTGAGGGCTAGCTTTTATCCGATTCAGTGTTAGTGCTCTCCTAACACGAGGTGCAATAAAAAGTGATTTTTGCGAAGCAAAATAGTTTACTGCTTATGCTGCTGACCTGATAGCTAACAGCCATGTGAATGGAAAAAATCAATCGGTTTGAAACATCGTTACATCGCGACTGTACAGGCTTTTCGTTCCGGATTGTAGATTACGCACACGTACATACTTGTTTGTGTAGGCTTCTACGTAGCCACGCCCGATTTCGCAATAGACGCCAGCAGGATCTTCCTGCCAGACTGTAATGAGATTACCCGACAACCCGGCAGTAAAAAAATGAATGTCTTCAGTCAGCGTGTGTTTTTTGTTCGATTTCATGGAGGAGCCCCTTCCTATATTTAAAACCGCCTTCGCCCGGCGGAATTGTTCCGGTAAAGATTATACTCCATGCGTATCTATCTGGCGATAGCTTTTTAAACAAAAAAACGAAAAAGTAGACAAATCTTCATCTTCATTTCAATTGAAGCCGTTATCATCGCAATCCAATTATAAATAACCGTACCGTATTCCCTGCACAATCAAGGCAATAATCGCTAAATGTGCCGGGTAAAAGGCTCTCCATAGCCAGGAGGGTGCCCGTGGCAAGCGCATCGTCTCTGGAGCCGATTGCTGAATCGCGATCAGTAGTGTAGCGACAATGCTAAAGCCTTGAATCGAGCTATTCAGTCCGCCTAGCTGGAACATGATATTCAGCACCAGATGAAGCAGTACCGCCCAATAGCCCGGCGCATAACGGAAAATGAGAATTAGCGCAATGCCGTATGCACCATAATCCGTATGTAGCACCTCGGCACCCAGCGCAACCGCAACGGCAAGCAGAATAGAAAGGATCATCCATTGGCGTGGTATGCGATCTATCGCAATCATGAGCAGCAGTCCAAGTAGCAACGTGAATACCACATTCAGATTCGAAATATTGAACGCATACATAAACGGAAATTGCGACAATACCGCAATCAATAGCAGCCGCACCGTGTACTTCTGCACATTGCGAGTACGCTGATAGCCGACGACCAGCAAGTAGCAATAGATCGGAAAAGCGATGCGTCCAATGACACGCAAATAGCGTTCATCACTAAAAAAGGCATATCCGAGATGATCGATCAGCATCGTGATCATAGCAAGCCATTGCAATGGGCTGCACCTCCAGTAGACTCATTCAGCTAAAGTTAAGCAGAATCCCGCGAATGGCCAGCGAGATGACGAGCAAGCCGAAAATAATAAAGCCAATTGCAGCGCCTTTTCTCGCTTCTTTGAAAAATTTTCTGCCCAGTACGACCATCATCGCACCGATCACCATCAAAATGAGCGAAATAATCAGGCGGATTGCAAAATAAAAGCCAATACTCAAGGGGGTAACCTCCTTTTGAAATAAACGATCCATTTATTAGGATTAGCGACAGATGATATCGCCAGCACTAAAATGGTTCGGATGAAGTCCATATAAAAAGTGATGTTTGTAATAGCTAAATGAGATCATTTAGCTCACTTCTTTTTACTATACGATAAAAATATCCTTCTTTAACGCATAAAAGTTGAACAATTTGGCAACTTCGGCGGCGCATATATCGCGTTATACATAACCCTCTACCATCGTACACCAATCACCTCATGTAAAAAGAAGGGACAGACCTGATATCGCATAAAAGATAACGTGTAAAATGTACCGCATAAAAAAAGCACCTGAGCTGCTGGTCACATGGGATCATACAGCTCAGGTGCTTCGGGTCGATCAGAAGGGCGGCTGCATTCATCCATTTATAATAATGGCTCGCCGCTCCTTTCCCAATAGGGAAGTAAGATTACATTTTCAAGTTACTGCTATGTCCTGGGGACAGCTTAGCGTCTGGATCCACATATACTTTCGCATTGTTGATCGCTGTTGGTGCTTCACCAAAGCCAACCGCAATCAGCTTCAGCTTGCCCGGGTAGGTTGTGATGTCGCCAGCTGCAAAGATTCCTTCCACATTCGTCTCCATGCGAGAGTCGACGATGATGGAGTTCTTCTCGATGTTAATGCCCCATTCTGCGATTGGGCCGAGGGAGGAGAGGAAGCCAAAGTTTACGATCACATCGTCTACTTCGATCTCCTGCGTTTCCTTGGTCTTCACATCGCTCAGTGTTACGCGCTCAATCTGCTCGCCACCATGCAGCTCAGTGATCTCGGTTGGCGTAATGATTTTTACATTGGAAGCCATCAGATTTTCTACACTGTGCTCATGCGCGCGGAATTTATCGCGGCGGTGAATCAGGGTTACTTCTTTGGCAATCGGCTCCAGCATCAATGCCCAGTCCACCGCGGAATCGCCACCGCCACTGATCAATACCTTGCGATCAGCAAAACGGCTCAGATCGTTCACAAAGTAATGCAGGTTCTGCTTCTCATATTGAGCAGCATTCTCCAGCTCCAGACGACGCGGCTCAAATGCGCCAACGCCAGCCGTGATGATTACCGCTTTGCCTTCATGTACGCCTTTGTCCGTTGTCACGACAAAATTACGATCGCCTTTTTTCTCCACATTGAGTACCTTTTCTTCCAGTAGAATATCGGTATCAAAATGGTTCATCTGCTGATGCAGATTGTTCACCAGCTCCTGAGCAGTAACTTTCGGGAAGCCGGCTACATCATAAATGTATTTTTCAGGATACAGCGCAGCAAGCTGTCCGCCAAGCTGCGGCATGCTCTCAATCAATTTCACGGACGCCTGACGCATACCGCCATAAAAAGCAGCAAACATGCCCGCAGGTCCTCCGCCAATAATAATAATATCCGTACGTTCTCCGGTGGTTGTAGATGTCACCGTGGTACACCTCCAAAGTGTGATGGTTGCAATATGCAAGCAGCGTAATCGCGAACATGCTGTATTGTCTTTTTTTGAATATAACTAGATCCATTGCATTGCGTTACGAGTGTGGCACCAGTCAGTATTCATTATACGTGTAGCTAATTATATTTTCAAAGTAAGAAAATTTGGTGAAAAAACGAAACAATTCACCATAACTACATCATAAATATAGAAAAATTATTAAAAACGAACATTATGTGATGACATATTTATCCATAACCCCAAAAAAGAGCTACCTTAACGAGTATGATGTAGATCATACGTTCATCTAAATATCGATCTTCCATACCCACATTCTCCAACTAAAACATCGCAATCCAATAAAGAGTACCCTCTATGAACTCATATAAAAGTGCGAACACCAAGCTCACATCCAATCCCCAGCAGATTCGCACCCCTTGCTACATAAGGGCTTATAGGAATTTTATTGTCTTTTCCCACTATTTTCAGTAGTCTAAAAAAGAGGTTCGCGATTTTGTGGCATTTTTTCCTTGCTACATCAGGGCTAAAAGCAGGTACAGTCACTCTCCGTGCGAGAGTGTGGATTGAAATTCAATAAGCTGGATATTCAAAATCGAGCGAAGATCGTCACTCTCCGTGCGAGAGTGTGGATTGAAATGATAATACACTGCACCAGCTGATAAAATTGGAGTGTCGTCACTCTCCGTGCAAGAGTGTGGATTGAAATTAGCAGCTCTGCGATATCGTAGTGATACGTGGATGTCACTCTCGGTGCGACGGTGTGGGTTGAAATAGATCGTGAAGAGTATATTTACCGATTTCTTTATGTCGTCACTCTCCATGCACATTATTGGTAGTAAGCACAGAACGCAGGGAAGGAAATAAGGGGAAAGGACTCCTTTGGAGGGGCGGGAATCTTCATGTATTCCAAATTCCAAAAGATTCCCGCGGCTCCACCCGAGTCCGTCCCCTTATTCCTTCCCGAAGTGGTGTACCTCACCACCCTCCAAAAATGTCATCCCCAACCTACACACATCCAATCCCCACCATTACGATCCACGCACGATCCGCAACGCACATTGTACATTCCCACCAAAGTCATGAAGCATTCGAACACCAGATCACATTTTCATCCCGTAAGCGCTTCCCACAAAAAACATCGCTATTTTCCACTCACAACACCAATTAAAGTTGTTTTACCCCTTGATCTTTTAGACAATTATCGCTATCATTTCAGATGTGTCGATATTGGTTTGTGACAGAAAACGAACATTTTCTTGAAAAAAAACAAAATTTTTTTGAAAAAATCAGCAATAAAGGTTACAATGTTATGTGAGATATAACATAGAATCTTTGTTGGCGCGCCTATCTTTGTCCCTTGTTGTGTATATTTTCACAATAAGAGGCGGTGCCTGATGAACCGGAATACAGCCTGTACTTCGCTGATTTCCGGAGTTTTTGCAAGCCGGTATCGGAAGTATGGTTAATAAGGATTAGATATACTTTGCCTTGCGCTTGACGGCGACTTGCCGTTGCCGGTGAGCGTGTGTCATTTTATGCGTCATCAATAGTAGATTCAGCATTTCCAAATGCTTAATTGAACAAAACTGGAAGGGGAAAACCGACATGAGTAGCATTCCAAAAATCGTCATTCTGGGCGCCGGCTACGGCGGCATTATGACAGCACAACGTCTTCAAAAAGAACTGAACTATAATGAGGCTGACGTAACACTGGTTAACCGTCACGACTATCATTACTTCACAACTCACCTGCATATGCCAGCAGCAGGTACAGATGCACTGGATAATGCACAAGTATCCATCTCCAAACTGGTTGATGAATTCAAAATCGACCTCGTAAAATCCAACATCCAAAAAATCGTACCAGAAGAGAAGAAAGTAATCCTGGAGGACGGCACACTGTCCTACGATTATCTTGTAATCTCCCTCGGTGGCGAGCCAGAAACATTCGGCATCCCGGGTATGATGGAAAATGCAATGATGATTCGCAGCATTAACTCGGTTCGCAAAATTCGCGAGCATATCGAAGGTCAATTCGCAGCGTACAAACAAGATCAGAAGCCTGAGCGTCTGAGCTTTGTTGTAGGTGGTGCGGGCTTCACAGGTATCGAGTTCGTAGCTGAGCTGGCGGATCGTATTCCTGAGCTGTGCCGCAAGCACGGTATCGATCGTTCCCTCGTAAAAATCTACAACGTTGAAGCAGCTCCAACTGCACTGCCAGGCTTCGATCCTGAGCTGGTTGAGTATGCAATGAACGTACTGAAAAATAAAGGCGTTACGTTCAAAATCGGTATCGCTATTAAAGAATGTCAAGCTGACGGCGTTATCGTTGGCGAAGACCTGGAAAAAATCCCTGCGAATACAGTAGTATGGACAGGTGGTATCCGTGGTAACCGTCTGGTAGAAGAAGCTGGCTTCGAAAACATGCGCGGTCGCGTTAAAATCGACGAGTTCCTGCGTGCACCAGGTCACGAAGATATCTACATCATTGGCGATAGCGCTCTGATGTTCAACCCAGAAGGTCGTCCATACCCTCCAACTGCACAGATCGCTATGCAGCAGGGTCCAGTTGTAGCACAAAACATTCTGGCTTCGATCCGTGGTCAACAGCCGAAGAAATTCGTCTTCCACAACAAAGGTACAGTTGCATCCCTGGGTAAAGGTGAAGCAGTAGGTATCGTTGGCGATCGTAAGCTGAAAGGCTTTGTAGCTGCTCAACTGAAAAAAGTAATCGATATTCGCTGGCTGTTCATCATCGGCGGCGTATCGCTAGCACTGAAAAAAGGTAAATTCCTGTAAGATGAGACATTGCAGCGTTCAGGTGCGCGGTCTGCTCACACGTGATGAGCTAGATCGTTATAATGGCTTGATGGAGGTTGGCGGATTTCTGGAGGATGCGGGTCGTTATGATCTCGCCTATACCGTTCAGAAAGAAGTGGACATTCTAATCCTGCCTGCTATTGAGCGGCTCAAGGATAAAAGCCGCACACGCGACCGGGAAGAGCAGGAATTCCTTGCTTCCCGCGAGCAGAACGATTCTTTACCTTCTGCTGAGTAAGGTAGTCGGTCAGAAAATGCAAGCTCTACAGGGAGTTATGTACGAACAGAATTGAAAGGAATAGATACAGCTTCCATTTGATTGAAGCTGTATCGTTCTTAATAGAAAGGCGCTCCGAATGTATATTCGGAGCGCCTTTTTGTGTAGAACCTATATTCGACAGGAATAGATAGCGATGATACATGACAGATTGCTTTATCATTTTAGAAGATAAGGAAAGCTACTCCCCTGAGTGGATGGCGCAAGATCCAATCATCTGAATATTATGCAGAGCGGCGTTTCTTTTTGTTTTTAAGCGGTGCTGCTGGTGCAGTTTCAGGTGTAATCGGTGTTACCGTAGCGACTTCATCCGTAGCAGGTGTTTCCGCACCGTCTACTTTGAACTGACTGATCTCTTGTAGCAATACATCTGCACTTACAGTCAGGTTTTTGGACGAATCGGAAATGCTACTAATCGCTTCCGTCTGCTCCATCGTTGAAGATGCAGCTTGCTGCGTTGCAGCAGCACTTTCTTCCGATACGGCAGCAAGTCCTGTAATCACATCAGACACGCGCGCTGCACTATGCTGTACATTGCCAATGCCAGACAGAACAAGTGAGATACGGGAAATGATACCATCCACCGATTCGCGAATTTCTTCAAAGGAATGACGCGTATCCTGCATGGAAGCTTGTTGATGCTGATTCGTTTCACGGAATGAGGTAAGCACTTCAGCACTTTGTTTGCCTGCTTCTTGTAGTTCTACCAGCAGGCGATTAATATCTTCTGCGGAACGAGAAGACTGCTCTGCCAGCTTCTGTACTTCACTGGCAACAACCGCGAAGCCACGTCCATGTTCCCCTGCACGAGCTGCTTCAATCGAAGCATTTAGAGACAGTAGATTCGTCTGGCTACTAATGTCGCGGATCGCTTTCGTAATCGTTGCAATCTCATCCAGCTTTTGAATCAGCAGTGTATTGGATGCTTCTACGCGATGTGTTGCTTGTTGACTGGATTCTGCCAGTCCACTTTGACGGGAGATCGCATCCGTACCACGAGTCATCGCATCATTTACCTGTTCAATCATACCGGAAGCTTCACCAGCACGACTGGACACTTGCTCCAGTGAAGAAGTCATGTCCGACACAAGCTCTGCACCGCCTTGAATCGACTCGGCTTGCTCATTGGCACCGCGGGCAATCTCCTCGATTACGGTTGAGATCTGATGTGCAATATCGCCAGAGTTAGACGCGTTTTTATACATATCACGGGAGGCATCATTCACATTTACTGCTGAATTAGAAACAGTAACAATCAGATTGCGCAGAGAGGCAGACATTTTGTTAAATGCGGTTGCAAGTTGCGCAATTTCATCTTTACCGCGAACTTTCGCATGAACAGTCAGATCACCTTCAGACAGGCGCTGTGCATTTTCTTTCAGTTGAACTAACGGTTTTACAATACGAGAAGCAATAATAGCAGCAACCACGATACAAATGATTGTGAGCGCAAGAATAATTAGAGCGATATTGTTACGAAGTGTCACATAGTCAGCGAAAGCAGACTTTTCCGAAATGGAAGTGGCGATTGTCCATCCGGTATCGGGAAGCTTTTGATAGTACATTAATTGTGGGTCGCCTTTGTACGTATAGCTGACGATACCGGAATCATTGGCTAGCATAGTAGGTGCAACACTGCTATAAGCCGATTGCTCGCCTAGTAATTTGTTTACGATAGCTGTATCAGGGTGAGCGAGTATGGTTCCTTTTTTATCAAGTAATAGCGTGAAGCCACCTGGTGTTTTGATTGTATTAATATAGTCCGTGATGGTAGATAAGTAGATATCTTCTGCCAGAATACCAGCAAAATCACCATTTGCGTCTTTCATTGGCATCGTGATAGGAACTGAATACTTTTTACTTGTAAGGTCAAAATAAGGCTCGTTCACACTTAATTTGTTCGCCTCTTTACCACTTGTGTACCATGGACGAACACGCAGATCATAGCTAGCATCAGGAATCCAGCCGCTGCCATCGACCATTTTGTTGTTTTTCAATCCAAGATAGAGGTCAGAAATGTTGCCACCATTATATTCATTTTTGTATACGGACAATTGTTTAGCAGTCACTTCATCGATTGGGATATTGTCTTGAATGAAGCTTCCCATCGTTTCGATTACTTTTTTGTTCGTATTGATCCAACCTTGAGTCTGATTGACGGCTTTTTCTACCGTATTCTTCAACTCATTATTCACCGACTGCGTAGCTTCCCCCTTGATCGCATACAGCGCGATTCCCCCAACGGGTACTGCAATCAATATGACCGCACATACTACCAGCAAAATAAGTTTAATTTTTAACGACATCATGATCCCCTGCTTTCTATCATTGGCTAAATTACTGATCATGTCTGGTTGTGCGGGTCTTGAGTATCAGCTTTAATTTTATATCGTCTAAATGTGCTAAATTGTTAACTATTTTGATGAAATGTAAATCAGTATTTACCAATTTTAACTCGTTTTTTATTTATAATATCGGACAGCTCAGTGGACGAGTTGTGATCAAAAATGGACGATGCTTGATCCATATAGAACCAGTACAGCTGGATGAGATCAGTTGTACTGGTTCATGGAGAAAAAAGGGTTATGCAGAACGACGAATCGATTTGGATTTAGGATGAGATAGATCGGAAGGAACAGTAGTGGAAGCATCCGTTATAGCTGTGTCCGTTGTCTGTGTAGCAGGGCCGTCTACTTTAAATTGACCAATTTCTTGGAGGAGCGCATCAGCACTAACCGTCAGATTTTTAGACGAATCGGAAATGCTTACAATCGATCCGGATTGTTCCATCGTCGAAGATGCTGCCTGCTCGGTTGCCGCTGCACTTTCTTCGGCGACAGCAGCAAGTCCAGTGATCACATCGGATACACGTGCAGCCCCGGTTTGTACATTGTCGATACCAGATAGGACGAGCGAGATGCGGGAGATGATGCCGTCGACCGACTCACGAATCTCTTCAAAGGAGTGACGGGTATCCTGCATGGATGATTGCTGATGCTGGTTCGTTTCGCGGAAGGAGGTTAATACCTCTGAGCTTTGCTTACCAGCCTCCTGTAGCTCGATCAGCAGACGGTTGATATCTTCGGCAGAGCGAGCGGATTGATCAGCGAGCTTTTGTACTTCGCTTGCTACTACCGCGAAGCCACGTCCATGCTCACCTGCACGCGCCGCTTCGATCGAAGCATTCAGAGACAGCAGGTTCGTTTGACTGCTAATATCACGTATCGCTTTGGTAATTACAGCGATCTCATCCAGCTTCTGAATGAGCAGTGTGTTGGAGGCTTCGACTCGATGAGTCGCCTGCTGACTGGACTCTGCCAGTCCACTCTGACGGGAGATCGCATCCGTACCACGAGTCATCGCTTCATTCACCTGATCGATCATACCGGATGCTTCGCCTGCACGACGGGAAACCTGCTCTAAGGAAGATGTCATATCCGATACGAGCTCTGCACCGCCCTGGATTGACTCGGCTTGCTCGTTAGCACCACGCGCAATTTCTTCGATTACGGTCGAAATCTGACGAGCGATATCGCCGGAATTGGCAGCATGCTTGTACATTTCACGAGAAGCATCGTTCACGTTTACCGCCGAATCGGAGACGGTGAGAATCAGATTACGTAAGGAAGCAGACATTTTATTAAAGGCTGTACCCAATTGAGCAATCTCGTCTTTGCCACGTACATTAGCTTGTACGGTCAGATCGCCTTCAGCGAGCAGTTGTGCATTTTGCTTGAGCTGAACGAGTGGTTTAACGATACGGGAAGCAATAATGGTAGCAATCACGATACAGATTACGGTAAGGGCAATAATAATCAATGCGATATTGTTACGCAGGGATACATAGTCAGCGAAAGCATATTTTTCAGAAATGGAGGTGGCAATTGTCCAGCCACTGTTGGGAAGCTTTTGGAAATAGAGTATTTGTGGATCACCGTTGTACGTGTAGGTCAATTGACCGGAATCATTGGCAAGCATATTGGATGCGATGCTGCTGTAATCCTTTTGCTCGCCAATAGGCTTGTTGACCAGTTTCGTATTCGCGTGGGCGAGAATCGTTCCTTTATTATCAAGCAAAAAGCTAAAGCCGCCCGGTGTTTTGATTTGATTAATATATTTGGTGATGGTGGATAGATGAATATCTTCTCCGAGAATACCAGCAAAGTTACCATTCTCATCCTTCATCGGCATGGTGATTGGAACGGAGTATTGATTCGTGCTTGGATCAAGATAAGGATCATTAATGGTTAGCTTATTAGCTGCTTTGCCGCTAATATACCACGGACGCTGGAACAGATCATAGCCCGCATAAGGCACACAGCCGCTGCCATCGATGAGACGCTTTCCTTTTTCCAGACCCATATATAGATCGGAAATGTTGCCGCCATTGTAGTCGCTTTTGTAGACCGAAAGCTGCTTGGTCGTCACTTGATCCAGGGGAATATTGTCCTAAATATAAGCATCCATCGTTTCAATGACTTTCTGGTTCGTATTCATCCAGCCCTGTGTTTGGCTGACGGCGGTTTGGACGGTGTTTTGAAGCTCATTGTTGACCGATTTTGTTGCTTCACCTTTAATCGCATATAGAGCGATTCCGCCTACAGGTACGGCAATTAGAATCACTGCACAGACTACAAGTAAAATCAATTTGATTTTTAATGACATCATGATTCCCTACTTTCTATCATCGGCTAAGTTGCTGATCAGGTCTGTGTATGAAAGGTTGATTTCAGCTTGATTTTATTATCGTCAGTAATCGCTAAAATATTAGTATTTTCGACAATATTATGAACAAAATTTACAGTTTATGATTTCTTTACAATTTATATCAAAAAAGAACAATGAAGACTCCTAAACAACAATGAAGTTCAATGAGTGATTATCTGAAGTTAGCTGTAGGGTAGTGATATCATCGGTCATAAAAAGGTTGTTTTTTAGAGTACAGAGCTTCCATTCATAACAAAAAAGGACTTGCCCTATACGGGCAAATCCTTTTCATTTGAGCACCAATGAATCGATGCTTCTGTTAAGACATCGCTGATGATATTATGCTTGCCATTACTTACTTTTATTTGATATCAGATAGTTTTATTCGTACTAATCTCGTTACAGCTTCAGCATCTCGTCGATCTTCTCGCTATTCAGCAGGCTACCCACGTAGAAGGCGCCAAATTCGCCAAAGCGTGCGCTCGCTTCATCGAAGCGCATTTCGTAGACGAGCTTTTTAAATTGCAAAGCATCATCGGAGAACAGGGTAACGCCCCATTCCCAATCATCCAGACCGACCGAGCCGGTAATAATCTGTTTTACTTTGCCTGCGTAGCTGCGTCCGATCAGACCGTGGCTGCGAATCATTTCGCGGCGCTCCTCCATCGGCAGCATGTACCAGTTGTCCGACAGATTACGTGTTTTGTTCATCGGATAGAAGCACACATAACGGGAGCCTGGCAAAGCAGGCTTCAGACGTGCAACGACATGCGGATTTTGCATCGGATCTTCGTCGCTATTGCCAGCCATATAGCTACTCAGCTCGACAACGCTCACATAGGAATACGCTTTTTGCGTGAAACGGGCAAAGGTTGTTTTGTTAAATTCTACTTCGATCGCGTTCAGGTCTTCCAGCGTCTCGCGGAAATGCATCATCACAAAGTCGGCTTTTTGTCCGACAATGGTATAGGTAGCCGTACTGCCCGTCCCAGCTTCACTCACGCTGTTCCATTCGTCCAGCAGTGCGTTCAGATCTTCTAGCGCGCCTGCTCGTTCTTCATCATCGGCTGCTTTCCAGGCCGTCCAGTCAATTGTACGGAAGTCATGCAGGGCATACCAGCCTTCCAGTGTAGCTACAGCTTCGTTCATAATTAGGGATCACTCCTGTACGTAATATAGATATCCGGCAAGCCGGAGTCCTGCGTGTATTTAATCGAAAAGGTCTGTGTCAGTGATCATCATTACGCGATCATACTAGCCAAAATAACTGATGAGCATCAGACCGATCGTGCTCATTCTGACTGTTTTATTGTACCGCAAGCACATGGGCAGAGCAATTGACTTCACACTCTGTTCATGGTTGCTTCATAGAATAGATCGCAATATATGAAGAGATCGACAGACAAAACCGGATCATCGATGCGTTCAATCAGCATCTGTAAAATAAAAAAACGGGCGATCTGGCGTAAGGCGGCAAACGACCGATGCTCAGCAAGTGAGGTGCAGATTGTGACGGAAATTTGGACTTCTTTTCTCGCTTGAACGAGCTGGATTTGTGGTAGAATAGAATTCCGCATATTGGGCGCAAACAAAAAAGGGGGCGGATTATGCGCATCAAAAATTTGCTTCATTTTACAGAAAATCATCGCTACTGCGTGTACCGCGAGTTTGGTCTCGGTCATCTGGATGAACGGATGCTGAGTCTGGTATACCAGCCGCTGACCGGAGCGTTTGCTATCAGTCTATATCGGTTGCTGTGTGAGCAAGTGGATGCACGCCGTGTAGGTTATTCTGCTGTCGAGCAGCAACGTGGCTTGTTCCTTACACTCGGTCTTGAGCCAGGGGAGCGTGGACGCAAGCAGCTGATGGAGCAGGCATCACTGCTTGAAGCAGTTGGATTACTCCAGACGAGTCGTGTGTATTTCCCGGAGCAGGATGATTATATATATGAATATGAGCTACAGCCACCGCTGTCGCCGGGGGAGTTTTTCCGAACACAGCATTTGACGCTGCTGCTACGTGATAAAGTAGGGAAGTTCGCTGTGCTGTCACTGCGCGAGCAATTTTTTGCACCACAGCCAGAGGAATGGGAGCATCCATCTGTACAGCGGGAAAATATTTCGCAGCCGTTTTATGATATTTTCGAGCTAAATACGCATGTGATTGACTATGAGCTGGAGCAGGCACTGACAGAGGTGAGTGCACAGCCGCGTGCTCGTCAGCCTAAGGTGAGCGAGGAGGATCTGATTAACTACGCGGATATTATTCGCTATTTCCCGCGTGGCTCACGCAATCGTCCATTTGTCGAGAAGCTGCGCTTTCAGCCAGAGCAGATGAATATACTGAGCTATATTGCGTACAAGTATAAGCTGGACATTCAGGATATTTGCCGTATGCTGGATGAGGATGGTGTGTTCACTGCGAATGGTGAGCTGGCGGAGGAAGAGATTCAGCGTCGTGCAAATTTACAGTTCCGTCAGGGCAAGAAGCGTACCGAGGAACGGCAGATTTATGAGGCCAAGGTCGTGTCCTTGCGCAAGCAACAGGAAGCAGAGCACCGAGCAGCAGAGACACCGGAGACACAGGCAGAGGAAATATCAGATACACCGGTGGAGCATGCGGTTGAGATGGAATTTTTCCTCGATGTACCACGTCAGTTTACTGGCAAATGCGATACAAGTCAGTACAATATGATGCTGCGTAATCAGCCGTATACACGGGTGCTGGAGATGTTCTATCCGGGTAGTGTGCCAAACAGTATTCATGATATTTTCGAGCATATCGATATTAATTATAAGCTGCCTGAGGAAGTGATGAATGTACTGATTCACTACTTGCTGGCGGTGAAGATGTCCCAGCCGGGTGAGCGCCTGAGCAGCAAATTCGTCGACTGGATCGTGACGAATATGCTCAATCAACAGGTGACGACGTATGAAAAGGCTGTACGTTATGTACGTGAGCAGCAGAAGCTGGATCAACAGCTAAGCGATCCGGCGCAGGGACGTGCGGCAGCAGGTGCAGGTGGTAAGCGCGGAGCTCGTACGTACAATCGTAATGCTCGTCCGAAGCCAGAAATTCCGATCGTCGAAAATACAAAAGGCAAAGCATCAGGCATTTCGGAGGATGAGCTGGCAGAGGTTATGCGTCTGGCAGAGCAGCTTCAATCGGGCAAGCAAGGTCTATAGTTGTGTATTAACGTAGGAGATATACAAGCTACACCTCTTATGTATAGAAGATAGAAGATCAAACCATATCGTATACAGTCGATTACGATACGGTATGTTAATCGTGGGAAGGGGTCAACCACCATGGAATCCATTGGTGATCTGCTGCGGCAGATGAAAAATTCCCGCTTTCGGGAACAATCGAATAAGCTTGCCGCACAGCTTCTAAGTGATCCGCTGGTGCTGGAACTGCGTAGCAAGCATCCCGAGCTAACCGATCGGGAGCTAATGACCAATCTGAGCAAGCTTTATCAATATATTGGCGATCGCCGCCATTGCGATAATTGTCCGGGTCTGGATCGCTGTCCGAATGATTTTCAAGGACATTATACGAATCTGGTCGTACAGCCATCTGAGGAAGGAACACGACTGCACGAACGCAAAACGCCCTGTCAAAAGCAGCTTGTAAGGCAGCATGAGCTACAGGTACGCGAGCGTATCCAGAGCTTTTATGTGGATGATCGTGCGCTGAATGAAGGCTATAATGCAGTCGAGATCGTTTCAAAGGATATGGAACGTGTACCGGCAGTTAAGCAGATTTTCCATTATATCAATCAGGTGAAGCAAAATGGACTCACTGCCAAGGGGCTGTATCTGGTTGGACATTTTGGCACCGGAAAAACGTTCCTCATGTCATACATGCTGCATGAGCTTGCCAAGGTAGGCTATACTGGCGTCATTGTGTACATGCCCGAGTTTGTTGAGGATCTAAAATCCATGCTTCAGGACAACAACCGTCTCAAGCAGACGATTGAAATGATGAAAAATACCGACTTGCTCGTCTTTGATGACATCGGTGCAGAGAATCTTAATCCATGGGTACGCGATCATGTACTCGGCGCGATTCTAAATTATCGGATGGAGCGTAAGCCTACCTTTTACACGTCCAATTATTCGATGGACGCTCTGCTCCAGCACCTAAGCTTCACAAACAAGGATGGCGAGGAACGCTATAAAGGTGAGCGCCTGCTCAATCGGATTGCTCCATTCGTCGATGTGGTCAGTGTAAGCGGAGAAAATAAACGCGGTGGCATGGACGACATGGCATCCAAGTAAATATATACAAGTAAATATATAATCTGACTTGAGAACGTGATTAAGGTTCTAATTCAATACATGTTGCAATTACATGCAATACATGTTGCAATTGCACAGAACGTAGGAAAGGAAATAAGGGAAAAGGACGACTTACAGTGTTAGCGACTTCCTAACACGATGTTCAATAAAGAGTGATTTTTGCGAAAGCAAAATATCTTACTGCTTTGGAGCCCGGGAATCTACATTCTCTCCTAATCCAGTAGATTCCTGGGCTCCACCTAAGGACGTTCCCTTATTCCTTTCCGAAGTGGTGTCTGCCTCTTACAAAGAGTAATAGTAAGCTCTGACGCACCAACACCAATTAATGAGTTTCTGATGAAGAATATTCCATTTTCAAAAGAAATGATTATAATATAAAATATGAGGTTGATTCCAAAACGGAAAATACTTACTAAATTAAAGTTAGATATTAAAAATTCGTATTTGCTGTTTCGGAATTCGCTCTTCTGTGTTATAATAAGGTTGTATGAACCTCATTCGTTGTTTAAATAATGAATAATTCAAATAAATGTATCTGAGGAGGCTATTTCCATGGCAATCGTTAATGTATCTGATCAAACGTTCGCAAATGAAGTAGAAGAGCAAGGCACAGTACTGGTAGACTTCTGGGCACCTTGGTGCGGCCCTTGTAAAATGCTTGCTCCAATTCTGGACGAGCTGGCAACTGAAGTTGGCGACAGCGTGAAAATCGCTAAAGTCAATGTAGACGAAAACCCTGAATCGGCTTCCCGTTTCGGCGTAATGAGTATCCCTACAATGATCTTCTTCAAAGACGGTCAACCAGTGGATAAAGTAGTGGGTCTGAACTCTAAAGATTCCCTGAAATCCATCCTGGCAAAACATCAATAATTGTATGTCATACGATCTAGCGCACACCTTGTAAAAAGGAATGTGACAGATCATCGAAACCTCCGGCAGCTTGCCGGGGGTTTTTGTTATGATTGCGGCAGGGTAATGGATTCGAAGGGGGATTTTGTTTTATAATAGAACATATGTTGCCTTTTACAAATGTAGGGCGACGACATCGAAAGGAGAGCGCCATGGATTCGCATATCGAAACGATCCGGGAGCAGGAGCAGGCGATGGACAATATTCGCAATAAGCTCGCACTGCTGCCCGATCTGCCCGGCTGCTATCTGATGAAAAACCGAGAAGGCACAATTATTTATGTCGGTAAAGCTAAAATACTCAAAAACCGCGTGCGTTCTTACTTTTCAGGTAGTCATGACGGCAAAACCCAGCGATTGGTCGCGGACATCCGCGATTTTGAATATATTGTAACGGGAAGTAATATGGAAGCTCTCATTTTGGAGTGTAACCTGATCAAGACGCATCAGCCAAAGTACAATGTACTGCTCAAGGATGATAAAACCTTTCCGTATATCAAAATTACGAATGAGGAGCATCCGCGTCTGGAAGTGACACGACGTGTGCTCAAGGATAAGGCAAAGTATTTTGGACCGTATCCGAATGCATTTGCAGCACAGCAGACGAAAAAGCTGCTGGATCGTATGTATCCGTTGCGTAAATGTAAAGTGATGCCGAAGGAGGTCTGCCTGTATTACCATATGGGACAGTGTCTGGCGCCATGTGAATATGAGGTGCCGGAGAAATCATATGAGGATATTCGGCAGGAGATTACACGTTTTCTAAGCGGTGGACATGAGGAGATTAAAAAGGATCTACAGCGGAAAATGGAAGAAGCGGCGGAGGATCTGTATTTTGAGCGTGCCAAGGAGCTACGTGATCAGATTCGCCATATTGATGCACTGATGGAAAAGCAGAAAATTACGATGGCAGATGCCAAAGACCGCGATATTTTCGGCTTTGCAGTGGATAAGGGCTGGATGTGCGTGCAGATTCTGTATGTGCGCCAGGGTAAAATGATCGAGCGTCACGCCTCGGTCTTTCCATTTTACGGAGAGCCTTACAATGACTTTATGTCCTATGTTACGCAGTATTATAGCGAGAATCCAGCGATGCCACAGGAGATCATGCTGCCTGCGGAGGAAATCATCGTCGAGCTGGATAGCGCTGATGAGGAATCATTAGCGGTTGCTGAGCAGGAAGGGCTGGATCGTCCAGATGTGGATGGGAATGACCAGTCTGCTGGTGCAGACGAAGCAACTGAGATGGTAGGTAGAGTAGCGGAAGCGTCCGCAACGTATGAGGCTTCGCCCGATTCTGCCGATGCGTCTCTTGATATTGCAGCACGGATTCGCTTGCAGCGTGTGAACGCAGAGCAGCTCGCTGCTGCTGATGAAGAGGATGAAGACGACTCACAATCGGCTGACTCTACTGAGGTAGCAGGCTCAGCGAGTGCTGATCGGGATCGGAAGAAAGCGAAAGAGACGAAGGAAACGCTGGACGCTGTTAGCAGTGCAGCCTTATTGCAGCAATGGCTCAGTGTGAAGGTGCATATCCCACGTCGCGGCTTGAAGCGTCAGCTCGTTACGATGGCACAGGATAATGCGCGTGTGTCACTGGATGAGAAATTCCGTTTGATCGAGCGTGATGAAGAACGCACATCGAAGGCTGCCGAAAATCTCGGTCAGGCGATCGGTCTGCAAAATCTCCATCGCGTTGAAGCATTTGATAACTCGAACATTCAAGGTACGAATCCAGTATCGGCGATGGTTGTGTTTGTCGACGGCAAGCCTGCTCGCAAAGAATACCGCAAGTACAAAGTCCGTACCGTTGAAGGTGCCGATGATTATGGTACAATGCGCGAGGTCATTCGTCGTCGCTATGAGCGTGTGCTCAAGGAAAATCTGGAAATGCCTGATCTGATCGTAGTCGATGGTGGGAAGGGGCAGATTTCAGCAGCAGTCGATGTGCTGGAAAATGAACTCGGGCTGTATATTCCTGTCTGCGGTCTGGTCAAGGATGCGAAGCACCGTACCGCACAGCTCATGATCGGTGATCCGCCAGAAGCAGTGCGCTTAGCACGCGATAGTCAGGAGTTTTACTTGCTACAACGCATTCAGGATGAAGTCCACCGCTTCGCAATCACCTTCCACCGTGAACAGCGTGCCAAGTCGATGATCGTATCCCAATTGGACAGTATTCCAGGAATTGGGGAGAAGCGTCGTAAGCAGCTGCTTAAGCATTTTGGCTCCGTGAAGAAAATACGTGAGGCAAGTGTGGAGGATTTCCGTCCATTGTCGATTGGGGATAAGCTGGCTCAGACCATTTTGGAGGCATTGCGCGAGGAATAGCGCGGTGCAGGCTTGCAGTTTAAGAAGTTGCTAAGACGAAGACGATACGCCAGCAGCGAAGCATCGCCCCGATAGCTTCATCTAGTAGCTAGCTATCTCTATGATAAAGACATGTATAACCGATTGTTCATCAAGCAATAAGCGTATAGATATAAAATCGTATGGATATAAAAAAGCGAAGCCCTGAGTTCAGCGGCTTCGCTTTTTTGATATGCAGATTTGATCCCTGTTCGATCAACGAAAAAGAGGATAAAGCTTAATCTTAAGAATCCTTCTTGGTATCCAACTCATTCTCAGATGAAGATGTTGCTTGCTCTTCATCGGATTGAGCTTGCTCTATTGTGTCACTATGTGATTGCTTATGCTCTCCAGCTAATGTCGATTCATGGGAAGGATGCTGAGCGGCTTCCGATGTAGACGGTGAAGGAGTCGTCTCGTGTCCGGTATGACCGAAGGAGCTATCATTCGGTATGATCGGCGTTTCATTCCCCTGCGGAGCTGGTGTCTTGTTTAGATTCACAGCAGAGCCTTCGTCATGACTTCCTGTTGGAGACGATGAAGGATGATAACTGTCCGTTTCTGATCCATGCGATGTCGTCTCCTGATGAGGTGACTTATGCAACGATATGGACGATGGCTGCTGTCCAGTCTGCTGTTCAGTTGATGGCTGCACAGGATTTCCATATGAATCGAACGATGGAGCAGTACCTGTAGGCTCGGATCGATCTGTACCTTGAGCAGGTCGCTGCGCCGGATCGTTATACATATGGAAGCGGCGTGGATCATTGGGAATTTCATTAGGCGCTTGCCCCGGATAAGGTGGCTGTACCGGAGGTGCCGGTGGTTGCTGTGATGTTGGATAATAGCCCGGAAACGGCGGCGTCCCATATCCACCTGGCTGCATATACGGCTGCTGCGGTGCAGGCGGTACATAAGGCGGATAAGCATTTTCCACACCTTTGTTCCGCGTATAACGATAAATGATATAAGCAATAACAGCTGGCAGGATGATATATACGATACCCAGTGTAATATTTCCCCAGCCGCCCAGCGACATCAGACTTAGCGACATGAGAATGGTATCGAACATGACGTGTGCAAATACAGCTGCGATAAAGCCATAACGGATAAAGACAAGGCTGAACAGTAAGCCGATAATGAGCAGCTCGATCGGACGCGAGTAAACCGGATAGATCGGATACAAGGTATGACCGAGCGCCCAGATGATCGATGTGATCGCAGCGGCTGCAAATGTATTACGCAGCAGCTTTTTCAGCATTACGATACCGAACAGGCGATATACGCCTTCTTCGCCGATCCCTGCCATCCATGCTAGCAGGGGGAACAGTGCAGGCACGACCATATTGTAAGGCGAACTAGAATCATCGGTGGACGAAAAGACGCCGAATGCCGGTTCCATGATCAGATAGATGATCGATTGTACACCGAGCAAAATGATCGCGTACAAATAACCAACGGCTGCGCTATGCAGTACATATTTGCCATAACCGATCTCACGGGAGCGAGGCCACATATTCAGACCACGTTCACGCCATAGGCCATCCCCGCCGACAAGCGAGAAGTACAGCAGTACAGCCATCATCACATTGAGTACAAGCTGTAAAATAACAAGGAACAGCAGGGTAAGCTGTCCTGTCCAGCCCGTTTGTCCATATTCCCGTTCAAGATAAGGCCACATATTAAATACACTGATCATGGAAACGGCAGTGTATACACAGGTCAGCACGATTCCTCTTTTAAACGAGGTATGCTTACGCTTCAACGAAGCGAATACGATTGCCAGTACACCCAGTACGAGTGTGAACAAGCCGTAGCCAAGGAAGGTAAGCCATGTAGCAAGACTTGTCTGAGATTTGATGTAGCTGGTATAGCTAGCTGGTGGTGTTAATGTTGGTGTGATGGCTGCCACCTGATCATTTTCGAAAATGATTTCAATATGCAGCGTCGACTCGCCCAGCTTAGCGTCGGGAACCAGATAATCCAGTCCAGTTTCAATATCGGTTGTTTGTAGCTTGAGCTTGGATGTATCATAGCCGAGCTTTTGCAGCAGCGGAATGGCGAGCTTCTCTTTTTCATCTAGAATAAGTGAGCCATCATCCGACTGCGCACTGATCGAGCTAACAGACTCTGTGGGACGAAGATGAAATCCAAGTACATTCCCACTATTCATATGTACATCAACATCTACGGCGTATTTATAGCTCTGGTAATGAACACGGAACACATCATAAGGCGCCCATTTCTCGATGTTACGTGTATATTCGGTACTTAGCTTTTCACGTGCAATATAGCCACTTAGCTCTGGATCGGTCACGTAGGTAACCGTAGGATTATTCAGTGCTGCCCGATCACTTGCATCAATCGGCAGATTGGCTTTGAATGTGTTGGCACTTTCAATGGCTTGCTGCTCTGTAATGGATGCCGTTTGTTGAGCTTCTAGCGTATCCGAGGCAGTGATCGGAAATACCTGCGTGAACAGGAATACGAGCAGTGCAATGACGGCGAGTATACCGAGCCATTTATAATTCGGTTTGATGTGTACAGGTTGGCCTACAGGATTCATGGCTTCCTCCCTATCTTCTATTAATAATGATGTACTGGCACGAGCCAGACAGAGATATTGCAAGTGTAACGTAATCACACAGGGTTTGCAAAAGACAGCAGGCTGTTAGCAAAGGCGAGGATTGCCTTCATTTGTTGCTCATGCCATTGTACTGGATGTTATGCCTGTCTTGATGGGACAAAGAGAGCAACCTGCCAGTGTACTCTCCATTAAACGATTACTACAGGTGGCTAATCAATCTTAAAGCTATTATCGC
Organism: Paenibacillus hunanensis; assembly: GCF_014645615.1. Taxonomy (GTDB): domain Bacteria; phylum Bacillota; class Bacilli; order Paenibacillales; family Paenibacillaceae; genus Saccharibacillus; species Saccharibacillus hunanensis. The sequence continues at coordinate 211,671 of NZ_BMMB01000008.1, forward strand.
GTTCAGATGGCCATTGTTCATTTTCCAGTACAGGCGGATTGTCTTCGACACGGATATTGGCATCCCGTATCATCGGTTTGCGGCTTTTGAAGCCAGCGGTCGTATCTGCAATCCATTGTCTTGCCGCTGTGCCCAGATCGGCTGCTTCGTTATAAATGAGACAGGTTGTACGGCGTGTCTGCTCCAGCTCTGGAATGTGTAGCGATACGAGCTCATTGCTCGACAAGAGCTGCTCACCGATATACGAGCGTGGTAGCAATGCAGCCGCCATACAGATCGGCAGCAGTCGCACAATCGCTTCAAATGAATCGATCTCCATCCGCAGATCAGGCATGACCATATAACGATGGAACACATCATCGATCAGCTTACGATACCAGGTGCCCTTGGAGAACATGATCATCGGCAAGCCTTGCAGCTGCTGCATGCCGGGCTGCTTTTTCTCCGCTAATGGATGTGCCTTGGGGACAACTAGCTCCAGATGATCATCAAATAATGGAACGCACACCAGACCAGACTCATGAATCGATGAAGCGACAATGCCGATATCGGCTTTTTTGTCACGAATGTCATTGACAATCTCGTGTGTCTTACCTGTAATGAGCTTCACTTCGGCATACGGATGCTTTTCGGTAAAGCTACGTACGAGCGGCGGCATCGTCGTTTGCAGCGTCGTCAGACTGGCGCCAAACGTTACGGTCGTCTGCTCCTCAGACTTATAACGGTTCAAACTTTGCAAAAAGCGTAGCTGCTGCTGGCGCTGTTCTAATGCAAAGGTATACGTAAGCCTGCCGATCGCAGTCAGCTCCAGCCGCTTACCGTTGCGGTTAAAGAGTGCAACACCTAGCTGCTCCTCCAGCTTGGCAATTTTACGAGATAAGGCAGGCTGCGATAAGTTAAGCAAACGCGAGGCTTGATTCAAGCTAGACTGCTCCACAACGACAGCAAACACATCGAGATCTTCGATCATCAGATGAAATGCTCCTCTCTTATGCAAAAAAGTTATAACAATTAATAATTATATTGCAATTCCATTATAAGACAATTTAGAGTAACATAAAATATGACACAACTTGTTCACACTCTATGTTCTGTGACGATCCTTCAAACGAAGTGCGCACAATACGCAACATACTGGGATTCCACGCAGTCATGAACAGGTTGCAATGCTACGGAAGATGGGGAACTTCCTATGCAAGAGTGAGCGGAGGTCCGAATGTTCTGTTCATTCAAGTTTAGGCAGCATTATCTATGCTTGTCACAATGAAAACGCTCTTATTATGAAAGGGGAACGTCATTCATGAAAGGCTTCTACGCCAGAAGGCTGCACTCGTTGCTCGGGATCATTCCATTGGGTCTGTTTTTTATCGAGCACATGATCACCAACTTTTCCGCTTATGAAGGAGGAAAGGAATCATTTGACCAGGGCGTTGCCTTTTTGAACGGTCTGCCACTGGTGCTGTTTCTGGAGATTGTATTTATCTTCTTGCCGTTACTGTACCACGGCATCTACGGTCTGTATATCGCATACCAGGCCAAGCCGAACAACAATCACTTTGGCAATGAGCGCAACTGGCGTTATACGCTACAGCGTGTAACGGGTGTGCTCACGTTTATCTATGTTGCATGGCACGTATATGATACGCGCTTCCAGGTTGCACTGGGTAATGTTACGCACGAACAGCTGGGCGGTATTATGCACAATATTATGACCAATCCGGTGACTTTTGTGCTGTACGCGATTGGTGTTGTATCGGCATGTTTCCACTTTTCCAATGGACTCTGGTCCTTCCTCGTTACATGGGGAATCACCGTTGGCCCGCGCGCGCAGCGTGTGTCCAGCTACATCTGTATGACGATCTTCGTGGTCGTAGCCGTAATGTTTATTCTGTCCATGGTAGCCTTCCGTAATGTGGAGTTCCAGGACCCGACTGTTGCATTTGAAAGTATTCGTGCGCTGGTAGCATAAATTTGCGGTGTGGCAGTCTTTATGATCCGTTTGACGGATCTAAAGTTGTCCCCGGAGCAAGCAGGTTAAAGGGGAGGGTAATTTCTTATGGCAACATCCAATATTATTATCGTGGGCGGCGGTCTGGCTGGTCTGATGGCTACGGTCAAGGCAGCAGAAGCTGGCGTACACGTGCATCTATTCTCACTCGTACCCGTGAAGCGCTCGCACTCCGTATGTGCGCAGGGCGGCATCAACGGTGCGGTTAATACAAAAGGGGAAGGCGACTCGCCGTGGCTGCATTTTGACGATACAGTCTATGGCGGTGACTTCCTGGCGAATCAGCCGCCTGTTAAGGCGATGTGTGATGCCGCACCAGGTATCATTCACCTGATGGACCGGATGGGCGTTATGTTCAATCGTACTCCTGAGGGTCTGCTCGACTTCCGTCGTTTCGGCGGTACGAAGCATCACCGTACAGCATTTGCCGGTGCAACAACCGGACAACAATTGCTGTATGCACTTGATGAGCAAGCGCGTCGCTGGGAAACCGCGGGCCTCGTAACCAAATACGAGAACTGGGAATTCCTCGGTGCGATTGTTGATGATGAGGGCGTTTGTCGTGGTGTTAACGCGCAAAATCTGCGTTCGATGGAAATTTCCAGCTTTGCTGCTGATGCTGTTATTCTGGCGAGTGGTGGCCCGGGTATCATTTTCGGTAAAACGACTAATTCCGTTATCAATACGGGTACAGCAGCCAGTGCGGTATATCAGCAGGGCGTAAACTATGCAAACGGTGAGTTCATTCAGATTCACCCGACAGCGATCCCAGGCGATGATAAGCTGCGTCTGATGTCCGAGTCGGCGCGTGGTGAAGGTGGACGAATCTGGACGTACAAAGACGGTAAGCCTTGGTACTTCCTTGAGGAAAAATATCCAGCGTACGGTAACCTCGTACCTCGTGATATCGCAACTCGCGAAATTTTCGATGTATGTGTTAACCAGAAGCTGGGTGTGAATGCCGAAAACATGGTCTACCTCGATCTGTCCCACAAGGATCCGAAAGAGCTGGACGTGAAGCTGGGCGGTATTATCGAAATCTATGAAAAATTCATGGGCGACGATCCGCGCAAAATTCCGATGAAAATCTTCCCTGCGGTTCACTATTCAATGGGCGGCATGTGGGTTGATTATAATCAGATGACGAATATTCCGGGGCTGTTCGCAGCCGGTGAATGTGAGTACCAGTATCACGGTGCAAACCGTCTAGGTGCGAACTCCTTGCTGTCAGCTATCTACGGCGGTATGGTAGCCGGTCCGAAGGCAGTAGAGTATGTGAAAGGTCTGAAAAAATCGGCTGCGGATCTGCCGCAATCGTTGTTCGACCAATCGCGTAAGCAGCATGAAGAGAAATACGAGCGTCTGCTTGGTATGGATGGTAGCGAAAATGCTTATGTTATCCACCGTGAGCTGGGCGAATGGATGACCGACAATATGACGGTTGTTCGTTACAACGACAAGCTGCAAGCAACGATCAACAAAATCAAGGAATTGAAACAGCGTTACACTAAAATTGATGTGAATGATGCTTCTCGCTGGAACAACCAGGGTGTAGCCTTCACTCGTCAATTGTGGAATATGCTGGAGCTTGCCGAAGCGATGACGCTGGGCGCGCTGATGCGTAACGAGAGTCGCGGTGCGCATTACAAGCCAGACTTCCCAGAGCGTAACGATGAAGAGTTCCTGAAAACGACGATTGCGTCGTGGACAGCAGACGGTCCTAAGATTTCGTATGACGAAGTTGATGTGTCGCTGATCCCACCTCGTATTCGTGACTATTCCAAAAGCTGATTAAGCGACGGGATACGAATTTCTTTTCACACTTATAGTCAGGCACGGTATGTGCCGATATGAATACAGGGCTCAATAAAACGTTTTTGCAAAGGAACAGACGTATAGGTCGGGTTATCGTTTGGAGGTAGCCTGACTTTTCACTCGGTTGGTAGTCAAGTAAGCATTTAGCCTATGAAATGAAGGGGGCATTACCATGGCGGAAGCAGTTTCAACCGGAAATCCGGCCGTACAGCAGACAGCCAAGAAAGTGAAGTTCGTCATCACCCGTCAGGACAAGCCAGAAGGCCCATCCTATACAGAGGAATTTGAAATTCCGTATCGTCCGGGTATGAACGTGATCAGCGCATTGATGGAGATTCAGCGCAATCCGAGAAACAGCAGCGGCAAAGACACTGCGCCAGTATGCTGGGAATCGAACTGTCTGGAGGAAGTCTGTGGTGCCTGCTCGATGGTGATCAACGGTAAGCCGCGTCAGGCTTGTTCATCTCTCGTCGACAAGCTGGAGCAGCCGATCACCGTAGCACCAATGAAAACATTCCCGGTTGTGCGTGACCTCGTTATCGATCGTAGCCGTATGTTCAGCGCCTTGAAAAAGGTTAAAGCATGGATTCCGATCGACGGTACGTACGATCTGGGTCCAGGCCCACGTATGGCAGAAACGAAGCGCCAATGGGCGTATGAGCTGTCCAAATGTATGACATGTGGCGTATGTCTGGAAGCTTGCCCGAACGTAAACGAGAAAACGGACTTTATCGGTCCTGCTCCGCTGTCTCAGGTGCGTCTGTTCAATGCTCACCCTACAGGTGAAATGAACAAAGAAGAGCGTCTGGATGCGATTATGGGCGAAGGCGGTATTGAGGCTTGCGGTAACTCGCAAAACTGTGTGCGTTCATGTCCGAAGGGCATTCCGCTCACAACGTCTATTGCTGACCTGAACAAGGAAACGAATAAGCGTATGTTTAAACGTTGGTTGAGTGTATAATCAGTATCAACCGGCAATATAGTGAATCGAGTATGGTTCGGTCCGAGTAGAGAGGGAACCATTTCGGCAAAGGCGGGTTGCGCATATCCAGTGCGGCCCGCTTTTTGTTATTTTGTAGGAGCTTTTCACATCCAAGTCGCAACACATCATGGAGGAAGTTATATGATCACGGAAAAACCAATTAGTTTTACGCAGCTCAAAACAGAATTTGCCGCACTCGGAATACAGCCGGGTATGAGTATTCTTCTACATTCTTCACTTAAAAGTATAGGCGGCTGGATTCCCGGCGGAGCGGAAACGGTCATTCTTGCTTTAGAGGATGTGCTTGGTTCAGAGGGCACATTAATGATGCCAACGCAGACGTCGCAGTTGACCGATCCGAAGCTGTGGCGTTATCCACCTGCTGATCCGCGCTGGTGGGATCTGATTCGAGAAAGTATGCCACCGTATGATCCAGATTTTACAGTCACAAGCGGCATGGGCATTATCGCAGAAACGTTCCGCAAGCAGCGTGGTGTGTTACGTAGTCTGCATCCGCATGTATCCTTTGCGGTATGGGGCAAGCATGCGCAGGCATGGACGGAAAAGCATGAGCTGGATTATGGACTTGGCAACGGTTCACCGCTCCAGCATCTATATGATGCTAAAGGCTATGTACTCATGCTAGGCACCGAATATGTGACCAACACATCCATCCATCTGGCAGAATACCATGCCGAATGGAATGATAAAAAAACGATTATGATGGATGCGCCTGTGATGACGGATAAAGGCAAGCAATGGATTCGTTTTCGCGATCTGAATTTTAATTCGGATGATTTTGATGATATTGGTGCGAATCTGGAAACGGATTGTCCACATCTCGTTGTCAGCGGTACAGTCGGTAATGCCAGAGCACGCTTGATCTCACAGCCAGCCCTGGTCGATTATGCAGCAGGCTGGTTGGAAACGAATCGCTAAGGCTATATAAATAGAAACAGACGCGTGCGCTGGAGTCATAATTTTAGCTAGCGATACGGTCTGTGATGCGTTCTACATAGGTCGGTGCATGATAGGCAGGATACCGATTGGCTATCGCCATCCTCATCCATTCATTACAGCATCATTCTACTTTTATTCGCCAAAGGAGGCACTTTCTTATGATCTGGAGAGAAAGAGAGCATTCGTTTATTATGATTCGTCAGCATGACCATGCGCGTGTGTCCGGTGAATTTTCCCGAAGTCTGCATGCTGGGCCAACTCGCGATGAGAAGCGCTGGGACGAGGTATTGCTTGGCTGTGAGCAGCATGATCGCGGCTGGATTCCGCTAGATCGGATTCCGATCTGGAATGATGCGAAGCAGCGTCCATTTTCGTTTCTGGACTTTCCTGAGCCAGCGAAGCTGGTATTTTACCGCTATGGCATTGATCAAATGGAGGAAATGAGTCCATATGCTGCGATGCTAGCAAGTCTACATTACTGTGCGCTGATCAGTCATTATGGCGCAGAAGATCCATTTTGCCGAGCATTTCTGGATGAAGAGCAGGAGCGTCAGGAGCGCATCAAGGCGCTCACGTCGCCTGGAGAAGACGAGCTGCGCTTCCATCGCGCTGTATTAGAGCTGTGTGACGATCTGTCCCTGTATGCGTGTCTGAATGAGCCAGGCGTTGATAAGGCGCATGAGCTGGACTGGTGGAAGGACGGCTTCGATGTAGGGAAGAAGATGGAGGCTGCCAATTATGAGACGATCATGCCAAGATGGCTGGACGAGCGTTATGTGGAGCTTGACCCCTTCCCGTTCCAGCAGCCTGTGGAAGTGACAATTGTATACCGTGAGGTGTCCAAGTCATTGATCGCTGAGCAGGGGCTAGCAGAGGCGTATGAGGCTTCAGAGGAGCGTCTCCAGCGTATCGTGTTCAAGGGTAAGCAGCCGCAGGCTTGAGCAAGAGAGTCTGGTAATCAGAACTAGACCAGTAATAACAGAGCAACAAGGACATTCTGTTGAACGGGATACAGAAAAAGAGATCGCTAGAATGATGCAGTGTAGCCATAGGGCGTATATAGAGTGAAGACATTAATCTGACAGTATGACAGCTTAATATGTTTCTTTAAAAAATTGTTCTTTAAGAAGCGGTAGGACTTATCATAAGGTATATGCCCTATCGGAACTGTTTATTGGCTCGCAGTAATATACTCGCGCAGTATAGTGTGTTTTAAAAATCAGCGTGCAGTACAAGCACAGCGATCCCCCTGCATATCTGCGGTATATTTGACGACAGTAATCGTATTGCGCCAAAATAGTCAATAAATATATCGCAGCCGGAGCCTGAACGGTATATCGGTGTGCACCCGACTGGATCACGTGGATTCGGTCAGGAAACGGAGGGAACGTACCTGAAGTATCGCAAGCAAGTAACCTATACAGATAAAGGAGCGGCGCCAGCATGGATAGGTCTGCATCGATTCCACTTTCGGCAACCGCTCCTTACGGGTCTAAACATAATTAGCAATAGGCATACGAGTCATCCAGCCATGTTCACATTAGGCGATGAATCGAATCCAGATTCAGCGTTATCGTCTGATCCAACCGAGCCAGCTACATCCGCAGCTAAGCGCAGCAAGCGCGGTATCACGCGCAGACAATTTCTAAAAGGTAGTGCAGCGGTCGGCGTCGCACTGGGTACAGGTGGCTTAGGATATACATGGTTCGGCGAACCGAACTGGCTGGAGAAAATTTATATTCGATTGGAGCTACCTGACCTGCCTGCAAGCTTGAATGGAATGCGGCTTGTTCAGTTCAGCGATATGCATCTCGGTATGGGCAAAAACACAAGCGATCTGGAGCAGCTCGTTGACGTGATTAATAAGGAGAAGCCGGATATGATCTGTTTTACAGGTGATATCGTGGATGAGTATGCTCAGGAGCTAGTCGCTGGTGTAGCGGCGCTACAGCGTCTACAGGCGCCGCTGGGCAAGTATGCAGTATTAGGTAACCATGATTATCTGGACGATGTGGTGACGGTTACGAGGCTACTCCAGCAGGGCGACTTTGACGTGCTGATCAATGAGCATCGTCTCGTCCGTCGTCCAGATGGCATTCTGGCGATAGCAGGACTGGATGATCAGCTGCTCGGCAATCCTGATGTGCAAAAGGCAGCGCGTGGCATTCCAGAGCAAGCCTGTCGTCTACTGCTCATGCACGAGCCAGATTATGCCGATCGGGTGCCTGAAGAGCTCAAGTTCAGCTTACAGTTATCCGGTCATAGTCATGGCGGACAGATTCGATTACCGCTATTCGGTGCGATCATTACACCGAAGGGCTCGCGCAAATACATTATGGGCGGTTATCGTGCAGGGAAAGGCGGGCATTTGCCATTGTACGTCAATCGCGGTATTGGGATGTCACAGCTGCCGATACGATTTATGTGTCGACCGGAGCTGACGATTTTTACATTTTATCGAAAAGAGCAATCATGAATAACGCATGTAGCTGGCGCTTAAATATGAACGTGTAAGCTAAAATAGATGAGTAACAGCTAGCAATATGCAGCAAAAGATGATGAATACCGGCAAACGGTCAAGATGGGGGATTTTTCATGGAACGCATTGCACTTGTATCTGATATTCATGGCAATTATCCAGCATGGCAAGCTGTGCTGGACGATATCGACAGCCGCGGAATCAAGCGCATCTTTTGCCTTGGTGATCTGGTCGGCAAAGGGCCGGATTCGATTCGGATTACCGATAGTGTACGGGAACGCTGCGAGGTTGTACTGCGCGGCAACTGGGAAGAGCTCATTGTACGAATGAGTGAGAAGGATGAGCTATTCGGCTGGCATGCGAGACGTCTCGGTGCAGAGCGGCTGGCTTATCTTGATTCCCTGCCACTCCGGTATGATTTTACACTGAGTGGGCGCTTAATCTCGCTTGTTCATGCTTCACCGGAAAGTGTATTTCAGCGTGTACAGCCATGGGATGCGATGGAAGCACGATTAGGTATGTTCACCGCAGTCGAAGCAGGGAGTCCATTTGCAGTAGAAAGCAGTCCCTTCTATTCACGTCTGCCCGATATGGTCGGTTATGGGGACATTCATAATGCCTATATGCAGCATCTGGATGGACATGTGCTATTTAATGTTGGCAGTATTGGCAATCCGCTCGACGGGAAGGGCGCTTCCTATGTTATTCTGGAAGGAGAAGCAGACGCGACAGAGCTGGTTCCCTATTCGGTGCAATTTATGCGTATTCCGTATGATGTGGAGCAGGCGGTTCAGGATGCACAGGATGCCGGTATTCCGGCGCTTGATTTTTATATTAAAGAACTGCGCACCGGCATTTACCGGGGATTACAGACGTAAGCGATTGGGGGAGCGACCATGCTGAATAAAGAGGATTTGAAAAAAGGAGTACCTGATCTGTATACCGAGCGTCTATCGCTTCGTCGGTTGACTGCCGAGTATATTGAACGCTGGTGGGACTGTGCTAGCGATCCGCAGGTGATCACGTATTTATATGGTACACCGGAGATGAAGGAATATCAGGTGCTGCAACCGGATCGGCTGGGGCGACGTGTAGAGGAAGCCTTTCGCAGCATGAGCTCGATTCATTTTGCGATTATGTCTGCGGCAGGAGATCAGATGTATGGTGTGTGCTCCTTCCAGCGCTGGGATGAGCGTGCTGCTCGTGCAGAGATCGGCTTTGCGCTCAGTAAGCGATTCTGGGGCAAGGGCTATGCGACCGAAGCGGTAGGCCGACTGGTCGAATTCGGATTTCAGGATATGGATCTGTCTTATATCGTTGGGCGCTGCCATATTAAAAATGATCTGTCTATTCGCGTACTGGAGAAAAACGGCATGCGCCAGCAGCCGCCATCCAATTCCGGTATTCGTAGCTACTGGCAGGAGATGGGCATCGTTGTATATTCGGTTGCGAACAGTGAGTTCGCGTTGCGTAAGGAGCGGGCGGCGATGCATGCACAGCTACTAGATTCTAGTGGAGAGTCCTTTTCCTCATGACGACTGAACGCTGGTTCACCAGTACGACCGGTATTATCGTAAGCTCAGTAGCTGCAACGATCCTATGGGGCAGTGCGCTGCCCTTTATCAAGCTGAGCTATCATCATCTGGGTATTGCCTCCAATGATCTGTTTGCTCAGTGGCTGTTCGCAGGCTATCGCTTTGTGCTAGCAGGGCTACTTCTGATGGTACTGGCTCGCCTGTTACAGCGGAAGGGGACGAAGCCGAATCGGGTCAGGGTATCTTCCCTGCTCGTGCTTGCACTGCTACAAACCTTTCTGCAATATGTGTTTGTATATGCAGCACTCGGACAGGGCTCGGGTATGACGATGTCAATCATTGCGGGCTCTGTATCGCTCTTTCAGCTATTAGCCGTGCGCTGGATGATGAAGACGGAGCAGCTCTCCCTGCGTAAATGGATGGGTCTACTGCTCGGCTTTGGCGGTATTGCGGTGATGGGCATGGCATCTGGCAATCAACTGCATGTTACATTTGGCATAGCAGAGCTACTGATGCTATTATCTGCGTTATCCGGTGGAGTCGGTAATGTGCTGGCACGTCGCGAGGCAGCGATCGAGCCAGTCATTAGTCTAACCGGAAGGCAAATGTTCTGGGGTGGATTGGGCTTGGTGATGATCGGTTGCGCGTCAGGTCATCCTTTTCCATTTGCATGGGATGGTGTAGGGCTGCTTATGCTACTTTACCTTGCGCTGTTGTCGGCAGGTGCGTTTGCGCTCTGGAATACCGTGATGAAATATAACGAGGTGGGTCGTGTATCGATGTATCTCTTTTTGACCCCACCTTTCGGTGTGATACTCTCTGCCGTCTGGCTTGGCGAACGCGCTTCGATCTGGTCGCTGGTTGCGCTGGTACTTGTTACCGCAAGCATTGTGCTTGTAAATCGTGGACGACGTGCAGGGCAGGTGGCGAGTGGTAATACACCTGCTCGTAAGCAGGCTTGATTCAGTCTCACATGGCTCTAATTCTGAGATCGTACAGGATTTGGTAGTGATTGTTATACAACTGCAACATAGCTGCAATGCAATCCTAACAAGCTTGCTTTATGATACTTAGCAAGACCCCCTTTTTGATACATGCAAAAAGACCTGTCCCCTGTGGGCAGGTCTTCTTTTTGGATATAAAGACAGTTTGGATATAGCGAAAAAACTATAAAGTAGAGCTGTTTACATGATATAGTTGGTATATCCAAACTTTACCAGTCTGAATGACCAATTCAGGATGTAGGGGGCGAATTGATGAAAAAGATGCTGCTTAATCTCATATCCTCTTTTATTACCGGTTTATTGGTGTTTTATTTGCTAGAAAGAAAAATCACATGGCAAATTGTGCTTGTCTGTCTAGCCTGTGTTGCTATCGTGGCTTGTGGCTACGGCATTGGTTATGGCATCAGAAAATTCCGCAAACGACATAGTTAATGTGTGAAACGATAAAATAAACACCGTTCCAGCTCTGCCACATATAGCAGATGGAACGGTGTTTATTTTTGAATCATAATATGGATTACCTCTGTCTTACGGTGATCGATAGACATGCCAATCCCATATCGCTGATCAATTGTCCAGGAATGGCTTCTTAGCAAGCCTTGTATTACAGTGCAACGACCTGGCGCTGCTTTTGCTTGTAATATACCCATTCGGTATAGCCAATCTCGCGTAGCTTGCTTGCTACGAGCTCGAAGTCATCGCCTACACGCTCCGGTACATGAGAGTCGGAACCAAAGGAAATTTCTACGCCAAAATGGAAGGCGCGTTCCAGCATTGAATCGATCGGATGCCATAGTCCGCACAGTTTAATTTTGCCGGATGTGTTCACTTCGATGGCTACGCCGGAATCAGCGATTGTGCGCAGCATATCGTCCAGCGCTTCCGGTGCTTCAATATCGCTGAATTCTGGATACCTGCTTTTCATCGCGTCAATGTGACCAAGGATGTGGAACATGCCACTCTTAGCGGATTCCCCGATCATACGGAAATATTCCGACTTGGTCGCGACCTTTTCCTGCTCGCTGAGTCCATCCCAGCGTGTCGGATCAAAGATGCTATAGCCGCCGCTAAAATGAACGGAGCCGATAATATAATCAAATGGATACGAATCCAGTGCTGCTTTGTATAAATGGGCATGATGTGGAAAATAGTCGGATTCGATTCCGAGCAGTACATCAATTTTGCCCGCATACTCCTTTTTCAGATCAAGAACTTCCTGAACGTAATCAGCAAGCTGGCTTTTGCCCATTGCTGTATTCGGAAACGCCTGATCCTCCTCAAAGCCAAAATAAGGGGTATGATCGGAAATACCGATCACCTGCAAACCGGCGCTAATACCTGCTTCAATATAATCACGGATATTCCCATCCGCGTGTCCACAGCGATAATGGTGGGTATGAAGATCAAATTTCATGGGCTCGCTCCTTTGCTTCTTCTGGTCATGATGGGTCTTAACTGGCGTCTGTAGCCTGAATCGTCTGAATCGTAGATCTATTCTGGCATCATAGAACCCGCCAGGACAATCTGAACCAGAGAAAGTACGTATTATTCTGGGCTAAGAAAATGGTCGGCAGGCATCCCTTTCAGATCATCGAGAAATTGCCGCATCGCCGAGTTCAGATAGCGACCGGATTTGTAAATCAAGCCGACCGGATGGCTCACCTCGAACTCAGGCATCGGGATCATAACGAGTGTGCCATGGCGTAGCTCGCTACTGATCGACTGGCGCGAAATAATCGCAGCACCCAGATCGATCTCAACCATCCGTTTTACTTCCTCACTACTGGATAGCTCCATAATAATCTCCGGCACAACGCCATGCTGCTTGAAAACCTCATCGACAAAACGGCGTCCGACCGTATCTGGCGAGAGCATAATAAGTGGTAGATGCTGCAAATCCTGAATCGTCGCCTTGCGTGTACGTGCCAGCGGATGCTGGGGCGAGACGACCAGCTCAAACATATCATAGTACAGAATGGACGTTTCCAGATTCGGGTTCCGTTCAATCAGGTAACCGATTCCAACATCGACCAGACCATGTTCGACACTATTATAGATTTGAGAAGAAGGCATCGAATGAATCATCGTTTTAATCAGTGGAAATTGATTTTGAAAATACGCCAGCACTCTGGGTAAAATCTGAATCGCGATCGAGGTCGTCGTTCCGAGCAGAATCCGTCCCTGCGGCGTTTCGTCCAGATCAGCGAGGCGCTGCTTTAATTGTTCAACAACCGATAAAATCTGCTCTGCATGCTCCAGAAATACCCTTCCCTGGTCAGTCAGCGTTACCGGCTGATTCCGGTTAACAAGCACCGTCTTGAATTCATCCTCCAGGCTTTTGATCTGGGCGGATACCGCAGGCTGGGTGAGATTCAGCAGCTCACCTGCCTTACGGAAGCTCATGGTGCGCGAAATGGTCAATAATGTTTCCAGTTGACTGATATTCATGAGTTCCTCCTTATGTACACCTGTTAATAAATTATAGTGGATTGCCGAAAAACCAGCAATGCAGCTGAAAATACATTTCTGTAATTTCGTACGCTTTCGCAACTTTACGGAAGAACGATTGAAGAAATTTTACAAAAAAACCAACTCATTTTGAGCAATTTAGTGAACATTAGTATACATAAAATCGCTACATTATCCGATAATAGTAAAAAGTCGTCGAATAGACCTAGAAAAACCGACGAAATCAGCATCTTTATACCTAAAAAAGATGCGAAATATTCATTCCAGCAACATACTCCAAAAAAAAATTAAATATTTTGGGATATGGGTAGGTTTCTGGATGAATTGTACTAGGTTATAAGGTATAATGAATCTACTATTTATAGGTCATAAGTTTCATTTAAAATATCAACCCATTAGCGGAGGGGAGTATTAAAGTATGAAGGCGGAAGTAATTAATCCTTTTTTGGAAGCAGCGAGACTAGTAATCGGACAGGTTGTGCAGGTCTCTCCTTCCACCGGAAGTCTCGGTATCAAGGATATCGAACTGGTGGATGATCATATTTGGATTCAAATTGGTATGACCGGACAAATGAGTGGCGATATCATTTTCGGTATTCACGAAAGTGTAGCGCTGCGTATGGTATCGGCAATGATGGGCGGTTTTGTATTAACTGAAATGGACGAAATGGGTCAAAGTGCCATTTCCGAGCTGGGGAATATGATTAGTGGCAATGCAAGTACCATTTTATCCAATCAAGGCGTAACGGTGGATATTACACCTCCAAAGGTGATGAAAACAAGCTCAGTTACAGGCTTCATGTCTGCCAAAGCACTGACGATTCCACTGATCATGGATGGAATTGGCGAATTGGACATTCAGGTGATGGTTTCCTGATTTCCGGATCGAATACGGCACATCTTTTCTGACTCGTACCGATAACGGTCGCAAGTCAGACCTCCGTAAATGGCCTTGACCCTATGAACCGTTTGAGAGCAAACAGAAGCTGTTTCTCCTGTAAAAGGGAGCGACAGCTTTTTTTGTATTTTGATTCAGCAAACAGATACCAATAATGCTGGATATCAGACCGAGCATCCCCTAAAATGAAACTAGACTAGGGGGGCTTATTGTGACACTTGCCAATAAAATCATACTCATCACCGGTGCATCCAGTGGACTGGGCGCACGGACGGCTGAACTGCTTGCAGAAAAAGGAGCCATTCCCATCCTGACCGCACGCTCCAAGTCAAAGCTAGAACAGCTCTCGCAGCAGTTACGTGGAGAGCACCGCGTCTTTGTTATGGATGTCCAGCAGCAGCAGGACATTGAGCATGTCGTAGCCAGGATCATTGACGAATACGGACGCATCGATATTTTGCTCAATAATGCAGGGTACGGACAATTTACTGCTATTCTGGATACCGAGCTAACCGAATACGAGCAGATGATGGATGTAAACTATATGGGCACCGTACGCTGCACCCGCGCTGTACTGCCTCATATGCTACAAGCTGGAGGAGGCCAGATTCTGAACGTTGCTTCGATCGCAGGCAAGTTCGCCACCGCCAAATCCACATCCTACACAGCAACCAAATTCGCCGTACTCGGCTTCACCAACTCCCTGCGCCAGGAGCTACGCGGCACCGGCATCACCGTGTCCGCCATGAACCCCGGCCCGATCAACACCGCCTTCTTCGAACGAGCTGACCCCACCGGCGCATACGTTAGCAACGTGAGCGGCTTCATGCTCTCCACCGACAAAGTATGCCAAGAGCTCGTCCGCATGATGGAAAAACGCCGCGAGGAAGTCGATTTACCAAGGTACGCAGGCATTGCCATGCGCGTGTACAACTTATTCCCACGCCTGATCGACCGTCTAACGTATTCGTTTTTTGATCGGAAGTAGGCAACTAAAGAAGCAAAGTAAGAAGTGAATTTGATCGGAATGAAGAAGTGAAGCCGTTAAGAAATAAAGCCATTAAGAAATACAGAAGTACAGAAGTGCAGAAGTAAAACGGAAAGTATTTGCTAGGCGTGTAAGCAAACGTATATGATGCGAGAAATACGGAACGGAGGGAAGGAAATAAGGGGAAAGGACGACCTTTGAGCACGGGAATCTACATTTACTCTACATTCGTAGATTCCTGTGCGATACCCGAGTCCGTCCCCTTATTCCTTCCCGCAGTGGTGTATACTCAAGCACACAAGTCTGCCTAGACGCTCTAAAAATGCAAGATTAGCGCCAGCACGTGCGCAGACCAAGCGAATACTGATATAATGATACATGCTGCAATGACACAGACCTATCGCACCCGAGCAGGTGCGAGCAATTGTGACGATGACGCCATACTATGGATATATAAAGGATGAATACAATGGAAACAAATACGAATTTTATTGGGCTTGGCATGGATGAGAGCTTGAATGATGCACTGTCCCGTTATGGTATTACAACACCTTCCCCTGTACAGGCGGAGACGATTCCGCTGATGCTGGAAGGACGCGATGTACTGGCACAATCGCAGACAGGTAGCGGCAAGACGCTCGCTTATCTGTTGCCAATTTTGCAAAAGATTGATCCCGAGCAAAAGGAGCTGCAAGCGCTGATCCTCGCGCCTACGCAGGAGCTGGCGATGCAGATCGTACGTGAATGCGAGCGTTATGGCGAAGAACGCGGTGTTACTTCACTTGGCCTGATCGGAGGCGCAGCAATCAAGCGTCAGATCGAAAAGCTGCGCCGTCACCCGCATATTGCGGTTGGTACACCGGGACGCATCAATGAGTTGATCGGTCTGCGTAAGCTGAAAATGCATCAGACCAACGTGATTGTAGTCGACGAGGTTGATCAGGTGCTTGGACTGGGCGGTGGTACCGATGTACAGCGTATTATTAAAAGCGCACGCCGTGATCGTCAGCTTGTGTTCCTATCCGCAACAATTAATGAAGAGATTCACCAGATCGCTAACCGCGAAATGAAGGATCATGCGATTGTCGGTATTGAACCAGGTCAACATACAGCGTCTGCAATTGAGCATGTGTACTTTGTAGCGGAAGAACGCGATAAGCTGGATATGCTGCGCCGTGTGCTGCGTCACTACAAAGCAACCCGTGCCATCGTGTTTGTGAATCAAACCGAGCAGATTGCCGAGGTCGAATCGAAGCTTGAGTATATGGGCTTCAAGGCACGTGCCATTTATGGAGATGCGGACAAGGTAACCCGTAGCACCGTGCTGTCCCAATTCCGTTCCGGCAAGCTGGAAGTACTCGTTGCTACTGATGTAGCCGCACGCGGTCTTGATATCGAGGACTTGAATCTGGTCGTGAGCTTAGATCCGGCATTTGATGCGGAATTCTATGTACACCGTAGTGGTCGTACTGGACGTATGGGTAAAAAGGGTGTAGCCGCTTCGATCATTACAGAGCGCGAGCGTTTTATTATGCGTAAATTCTCAGATACACTGCATATTCGTTTGCAGGAAATGGTACTGCGTGGCGGCGAGACGGTCAGTGCACCTGCTGGTAAGCGTGCATCGGCTCGTCGTACCGAGCGTACCGATAGCAAGCCGAAGACGACGACATCCTCACCAGCTGAGTCTACCTCGACAGCAAACGATGACCAGCAAGCAGTAGCTTCCACTGCACCAGTAGTACGTAAGCCTGCTAGCAGCAAGCCAGCTTCGAATGGTAAGCGTGATAACAAGCCAAAAGCACGTCATGTAGACAAAAAAAGCAAGGGAGCGCCGAAGTGGCTGAAAGCCAAACGTGCTAGCTCCCCGGATGAAAAGTGAGGGAATGAGGATGGAACAGGTACCTGTACTTCAGGTGGACCGTCTGACCGGCGGCTACAGTCTTGGCAAGCCTGTCCTGCACGATATTAGCTTTCAGGTGGGCAAGGGCGAGATGATCGGCTTGATCGGTCTGAACGGAGCGGGCAAGAGTACCACGATGAAGCATATTCTCGGTCTGATGACACCACAGGGTGGTGAGGTGCATATTCAGGGAGCAACGCTACGTAAGGCTCCCGAGCAATATCGCTCCTCACTCGCATTTGTACCGGAGGCACCTCAGCTATATGAAGAAATGACGGTACGCGAGCATCTGGAATTTACCGCTCGCGCATACGGTGTGGAGCCAGCGGATTATGAACGTCGTGCTGCGCGCCTGATCGATCTTTTTAATATGAAAGAAAAAGAAGATAGCCTGTCGATGCATCTGTCCAAAGGGATGAAGCAGAAGGTTATGATTATGTGTGCCTTTGTTGCGGCGCCGCCTCTTTACATTATTGACGAGCCGTTTCTCGGTCTGGATCCGCTCGGTATTCGATCATTGCTTGATTTTATGGTCGAAACGAAGCAGGGTGGATCATCGATCCTGCTCAGCTCGCATATTTTATCGACGATTGAGAATTATTGCGATCGTTTTATCGTGCTGCATCGTGGACGGATTATTGTGCAGGGCACACTGGAGCAGATTCGTGAGCAGACGGGTCAGCAGGGCACACCACTGGAGCAGATTTTCTATGATCTGGTTCAGGACTCCACCTGGACGGTGAGCAATGATTAATTTGCCAGAGCTGCGGCAGAAGCGCCGTGGTGAATTTTGGGCACAGATTTTGCCGTATACGCAGTATATTATCCAGAGTGGTGTGGCGGTATTGACCTTCTTTCTGCTCATTGCCTTTGCCGCCTGGTATACGACCTTTGTCCAGAACATACCGGCAGGCTTGCCTGTATACTGGATTATGCTTGTATTGTTAACGCCGCTCACCGTATACGGTTCTGTGCGTACGTATATGCGTCCAGCAGATGTGGTATTTATGCTGCCTGTGGAGACGCAGATGAATACTTATTTTGCATCGGCATGGCGCGGGGGAATGATTGGCAAGTCGTTCTGGTTAATTTTGCTGGCGATTGTAGCATGGCCATTTTATGTGCGTGCAGCGATCGAACCGAAGCCGCTGCTCGTATTGCTCCTATGTATTTTGCTACTCAAGGGTGTTAGTAATTATGGCAGCTGGCAGGAAATGCGGATGGAAGGACAGCGTGCACGGGTAGGGTATCGTGTGCTGCGCTATATCGCGATTATCGGACTACTTGGTGCTGTACTCTGGCTGCCGCTTGCTATGGCGATAATTACACTTGTCGCGGGTATTGTCATTTATGTGATTTGCCTGCGATTACCGGGTAAGGTTGCTGTGCCGTGGGAACGATTAATTGCTGCGGAGAAAAATCATGCGGCTTCGGTGATGCGGATGCTGGGCTGGTTTGTCGATGTACCGACAGGCGAGCGCAAGGTGAATCATCGACGCTGGCTGTCCTTTATCGGTAAACGATTGCCGTGGAAGCAGGAGCAAGCGTTTCGCTTTTTGCTGACCCGTACGTTTATTCGAACTGAGCTATTACCGACATTAAGTCGCTTTGTTGTATTTGGCATCATTCTGATCGTGCTGGCGCGTGAATCGTGGTTTGGTATTGCCGTGTATCTGCTATTTATTATTCTGGCGGGTATGCAGCTCACCATGCTACGTAAGCAACATACGGATACGCTGTGGTTGTCGATTTATCCGCTTCCACCTGCGGCACGTAGGCTGGAAACGATTCGTCTTATTACCATTGTTCAGCTTGTTGTCGCGATTGTGCTATGGATACCGATTGCAATCACAGGCAATATCGCTTGGCTGATAGGTGCGCTCATCGCTGGATTGCTGATCGTTTGGATTCAGCGTGCATCCCTTAATCGTAAATGGCTACGCGAGCTTCAACTGGAAGAGGAATTCGAATAATCGGTACGGCACAGCTACACAGTCGGTGAGCGAGGGATGAAGCATGAGTAAAATCAATGAAAGTGAAGTCGATAGCCTGCAAACGCTGGCGGAGCTTATTAGCGAGGTGATGGGTAGTCCGGTTACGATCGAGGACGAAGCCCATCGTTTGCTCGCCTATAGTATGCACGATCCGAATACTGATCCTGCACGCATCGCTACGATTATTGGACGACGTGTACCTGAGCATGTGCAGCGTGCGCTATACGAATCGGGAGCGATGCAGCGATTACAGGATAGCGCGGAGCCACAGCATATTGAGCAATTAAGCGAGGTTGGATTAAGCCGTCGGATGGCGATTTCTGTGCGTCATTACGATGAGATTGTCGGCTATATCTGGCTACTGGAATACGACGGCTCGTATACAGACGAGCAGCTGGAGCAATTCCGTCAGGGCGCACGCATCGCTGCTGGACAAATTATGCAGCAGCAACGCCGTCAGCAGCATATCGATCTGCTGCGTCGTCTGCTGAGTGGACGATTTCAATCGGAGCAGGAGGCAGCCCAGCAAGCACGCGAAAGTGGGGTGGAGCTTCCTGCCCATCATTATGTGTTATTGCTGGAGCATGATCATCAACCGGATATGAGCGGCTGGTCAGAGCGAATCGTTCAGGCAGCCAATGAGTTCGCCATTCGTGTTACCCTGCATATGCAGGAGCCTAGCCGAATCGTACTGCTATGTGGCTTCGGAATAACGGCTGTTCAAGCTCGGAATGCCAATTCCGACCCTGCTGTTCTGATTCGTTCCATGATCACAAGAGCGCGCGAGCTACTGCCTCAGCATGAAGAGCTATATATGGCTGCTGGTGAGCAGGTTGGCTCTGCCCTGCATATTCAGCGTAGTTATCGCCAGGCGCGTGAATTGGTGCTGCTACACCGTCAATTACCAGAAACGAGAACGATTCACTACTATCCAGAGGCTGGCTTTTATCGCTATCTACCTGCGATGCACCGTGAAGCTGAGCAATTCCCAGTCACCTGGGGGCCACTGGATCGACTGGCAGCCTATGACCAGGAGCATAATAGCAATCTGCTACAGACGCTTGCCGTATTCCTCGATCTGGATAGCGATACCAAACGTGCTGCCACCCAGCTGCATGTACACAGTAACACACTCAACTACCGTCTCAAACGAATCACCGAAGTAGGCGGCATTGACCTAACCAGCATGTCTGAAAAAGTAACACTCTATCTTGAGCTCAAGCTATTATGGTTTGATAGCAGTGGTTAATACAGACAGGCTCCAATAAAATGAACGAATCACCTTACTTCAACGACAAAAGATATCCTTCATACCCGTACAGCACCAAGTGTATAGAGTTGAAGCCAATAGCCTTTATCATGAATAAGCGTTCCGTATAGACAATGTGCATGCCGTTATCGGGCAGATACAACAGATGCATTGTTTATATGGAAGCGCTCATGATATAAGGCTATTTTATTACGTGTACACTTGCTATACATAACTGGTACGGATCAGACAGTATACTAAGTCGACGAAGAGAGTTTTATCAAAGGTTTTTAAATGAGGGATACAGTTAGCCGTGTGATACTTATGACGTCTAACTTGCTGATCCCTTCCCATCATTTGCGGGTAATAACATGATGAATGCAATTATAATTTACACTACCTCGCAGTCTTGTTCACTCCTATATCGGATTACCACTCTAATTATGTCAAATAAACTACCATAAACCTCAACCTTTTGTGTATTTCAACAATTCATTTTATTCAAATTTGGAAAATCAAACGATTACATGATATTTTCACTATCCTATAATAAGTGTACAAATCAGATTCGCCTATTGAAGGAGGAAATAACATGAGAATTGGAGTCCCAAAAGAGATTAAAAACAACGAAAACCGTGTAGCAATCACCCCGGCTGGTGTGGCTACACTCACAGCTGCTGGCCATGAGGTGTATTTAGAGAGCGGAGCAGGTACAGGCAGCGGGTTTAGTGATGAATCTTATGCAGCTACAGGGGCGAATATTCTGGCAGCGGCGGCAGATGTATGGTCAACTGCGGACATGATCCTGAAGGTAAAAGAGCCGCTTCCGTCTGAATATGGTTATTTCCGTGAAGGCTTGATTCTGTTTACGTACCTTCATCTGGCTGCGGCACCAGAGCTTGCGGCGGCATTGCTGGAGAAAAAGGTAATCGGAATTGCATACGAAACTGTCGAAGTGAATCATACCTTGCCACTGCTCACACCGATGAGCGAGGTGGCTGGACGAATGGCAGTACAGATTGGTGCTCAATTTTTGGAGCGACCACATGGTGGCAAGGGGATTTTGTTAAGTGGTGTACCAGG
Organism: Paenibacillus hunanensis; assembly: GCF_014645615.1. Lineage (GTDB taxonomy): Bacteria > Bacillota > Bacilli > Paenibacillales > Paenibacillaceae > Saccharibacillus > Saccharibacillus hunanensis. The sequence goes on from NZ_BMMB01000008.1 coordinate 233,038, forward strand.
TGTCAAACGAGGCAAAGTAACTGTTATTGGCGGTGGCGTCGTCGGTACGAATGCAGCGAAGGTTGCCGCAGGTATGGGGGCGGATGTCACAATCATCGATTTGAGTCCAGATCGCCTTCGTCAGCTGGATGACATCTTTGGTTCTTCCGTGCAAACGCTCATGTCCAATCCATACAATATTGCCGAAGCGGTAGCAGCCTCTGATCTGGTTATCGGGGCAGTGCTGATTCCAGGAGCAAAAGCACCGAAGCTAGTTACCGAAGACATGGTGAAAAGTATGGAAGCTCACTCGGTGATCGTAGACGTTGCCATCGATCAGGGCGGAATCGTAGAAACGATCGATCGCATTACTACCCATAATGATCCAACCTACGAAAAGCATGGCGTTGTTCATTATGCTGTAGCGAATATGCCAGGTGCTGTACCGAAAACGTCAACGATGGCATTAACGAATGCAACGATGCCATACGTGTCCTTGATCGCCAATCTGGGTCTGCGTGCCGCGCTGGAACGAAGCGATGCACTCAAGCTGGGTGTGAATACAGCAGCAGGTACGATGACTTATGCCGCCGTAGCACGCGATCTAGGCTATACTCATGTACCAGTAGAGCAAGCATTGGAGCGTACTTTTGCAGCGATGAGTTAAGGACAAGTTGAGAAAACGAAGCTGCGCAAGTCGATCGACATGATCCAATAAAGGATGATGATCGATTGGCTTGCGACGAATTCATTATAAATAAGCGATCAACTGTACAGTACAAGACTGTACGAGTAATAGACCGACACTTCACTGCTGTCGGTCTATTTGCGTTGTCTCGATGGCAAGAATGAAGCGATGAATAGGATGATTTTATAGAGACGAGTACAACGATAAGTATAAAAAGAAAAAATAAAATGCGTATTGAACAATCTGATAAATATTATTTATGACCATGATAAAAATATCAAAACTATAATGTTAACTAATATAACATTAAAAGCGATTTAAATTCTAATCTAAAACCTATAAAAAACTACAGAAACCTACAACTATCTAAAGCACAAATCTTTATAAAATGCATAAATATTTACTTTATACATATAAATTACGACGGAAACGAATTTTCAAGTCAATAATCAAGCTGAATATTCGGATTTTTGAAATATTAATTCATAATATATTCCAATATATGAAAATAAGATTTAAAATTTAGCGTTGCCGTATGTATATTTTGTATGTATACTTTGAACTAGATATTATATCAATTTGTGTTACATAAGTTAACATTAAAAGGGGGATTTATACGTATGAAATGGAAATGGAACGGTTTGGTGGCAGCAACGCTGATCATGGGACTACTTGCTGGTTGTGGTAATGGTGGTACATCAACAACAACGGGTGCATCGGGTAGTGGAGGTAGCAGTAGCGGAAAAGTAATTAAAATCGCTACGCAGTCTCCATTATCCGGTGGTAGCTCCATTCAAGGTGAAGCGATTCGTCTTGGCGCTCAAATGTCGCTGGAGGATCACAAAGAAGAGTTTACCAAGCTGGGCTATTCTCTTGAGCTCGTGCCTTACGATGATCAGGGCGATCCGAAAAAAGGCGTTGCCAACGCAGAGCAGATCGGTGCCGATCAGGCAGTGCTCGGCGTTATCGGTCACTTGAACTCCGGCGTATCCATTCCTTCCTCAGTCGTATATGAAAAGTACAATATTCCAATGATCTCCCCAGCGAGTACAGCGACTGAATTTACAGATCGCAAGCTGAAAGTCGCTAACCGTGTCGTAGCACGGGATGACTTCCAGGGCCCGGCAGCTGCCAACTATGCAGTGAAAACGGTCGGTGCCAAGAAAATTTTCGTTATTCAGGATAAAACAGCATACGGTCAAGGTCTGGCTGAGGCATTCCGCGATGAAGCGCAGAAGCTGGGCGCAACGATCGTTGGTTATGAAGGGATTACGGTCGGCGAGAAGGACTTCAATGGTGTTCTCAATATCGCGGCTACGCAAAATCCAGACTTTATTTTCTTCGGCGGTCTGTATGCAGAAGGGGGTCTGATTATCAAGCAGGCTCGTGATAAAGGCATTACCGCTCCGATCATGGGTGGTGACGCACTGGATTCCTCCGGTCTTGTCGAAGTAGCAGGCCCAGATGTGAAGGGCGCACTGTACAGCTCCGTTGCAGGCGAGATTGCCAAGATGGAGGGCGGCCCAGAATGGGGAGCGCGTTATCAGAAGGCATTTGGTAAAGCGCCAGAAGGCTATTCTGCTTATGCGTATGATTCCATGACGATCATGTTGGATGCGATCAAAAAGACCGTTGAAAGCAATAAAGGTGAAATGCCGACACGTGAAGCGGTACGCGATGCTGTCCGCGCAACGAAGGATTTTAAAGGTATTGCAACCGAGGTGACGTTTGATGATAAAGGCGACAACTCCTTTGCCAAAGTCTACATTTACGAATTTAAGGGCGACACGTATCCAGGTGAGCTGGTATCCGAAGTGAGCCAATAATGACGGGAAGTTAGCATGCGGCCAAAGGGTATGTGCAGGTTGACGCCATACCTTTTGGCTCTTGTTTTATTCCTTATGAAAGGGGTACGTTCATGTTCGCAACTATTTTACAAACGTTGCCGCAGGTGCTGATCGACGGTCTAGCACTGGGTGCCATTTATGCGGTAGTCGCACTGGGCTACACGATGGTATACGGCATTTTGGAACTGATCAACTTTGCGCACGGCGAGATTTTTATGACAGGTGCTTTTGTAGGGACAGCGGTGCTGTTTTTATTTCAAGGGATGGGCTTGACCGGTGGACTGCCGCCGTGGATCTCGTATGTACTGATACTGTTTGTCGCGATGATGGTCACGGGGGCGCTAGGGGTCGGCATTGAACGAGTTGCCTATCGTCCACTACGCAAGGCACCCAAGCTGATCTCCTTAATCTCTGCCTTTGGTGTATCGTTCGTATTACAGGATCTGGTTCGCTTTATCGCGGAGCTGAAAACAGGTAATTATATCGTCAGCGTACCGCAGCTGTTTGAAGGACGCTTTAGTCTGAGCTTCTCCTCCATGTCAGCAGCGCTCGGCAATGCAACGGTGAAAACGAACACGGTATTTATTTTTATCGTGGCGATCGTTTTGATGGTTGGATTGGACATTTTCGTCAACCGGACCAAATGGGGCGGCGCGATGCGTGCGGTTGCACAGGATCGGGAGACAGCTTCACTGATGTCGATTAACGTCAACAAGGTGATTTTGCTAACGTTCTTTATCGGCTCTGCACTGGGTGGCTCTACAGGCGTATTGTTTGCCCAGCAGTACGGAACGATTGATCCGTATATCGGATTTATTCTAGGCTTGAAGGCATTCACAGCTGCTGTACTCGGCGGGATCGGTAATATTCGCGGGGCGATGTTTGGCGGCGTGGTCATCGGCGTACTGGAAATGTTCGCTTCGGCCAATCTCGGTCTGATGACCGGAGGCAACTTTGGAGCGGAGTATAAGGATGTATTTGCCTTTGCGATTCTGATCGTTGTTCTCATTTTCAAACCAGAGGGCTTGTTCGGTAAAGCCGTCAAAGAGAAAGTGTAGGTGAATGGAATGGGAAAACTGGCTAATCTAAAGGCTTCACTGCAAGGGAGCAAGCTCGCACAGGGCATTTTGCTTATCGCCTTTACACTCGTCACCGCAGGCGCGGTCTACCTGATGGATCGCTCGGTTACTGCCTTTTTGCTGCTGCTCGCATCGCTATTACTGCTCTACTATACTTCGTTTACGAATGGGATCAAATGGATCATTGCACTGGTGCTGCTCATCATCGTCATTCCGTTTGCGACCTCCGGCGGCTCATCGTATGAATCGTATATGGAAGTAGCAACACAGTGCGGCATCTATGTCGCGATGGCGCTCGGTTTGAATATTGTTGTCGGCTTTGCAGGCCTGCTCGATATGGGCTTTGTTGCTTTCTTCGCAGTCGGGGCGTACACATACGGTATTTTTGCTACCGGACAGGCGAACAATTTTATCTCCGGTGATCTGTTTCCGTTATCCGGTGGGACGTTCTGGATTTTTATTTTGCTGGGCGGCTTTATGGCAGGAATTTTCGGCATTTTGCTCGGCTTGCCTGTATTGCGGGTCAAGGGCGATTATCTAGCGATCGTCACGCTGGGCTTCGGGGAGATCATTCGGATTATTTTCAACAATCTGGAGAAGCCGGTCAATATTACGAACGGCGCGATGGGGCTGTCCTCGATTCAGCCGCCCGATCTGTTCGGGTACGATTTTACATTTCCGCATCAGTTTTACTTTATCGTCATTGGTATTTTGCTTATCGTGATCTTCGCCGTTCGCCGACTGGAGCATTCACGACTTGGACGTTCGTGGAAGGCGGTACGTGAAAATGAGATCGCCGCACAGTCGATGGGCATCCCGCTTATTCGTACCAAGCTGATCGCTTTTGCGATTGGGGCATCCTTTTCCGGGATGATGGGTGTCGTGTTCGCAGCCAAGCAGACCTTTATCGATCCGACCAGCTTTACGCTGATTGAGTCGACAACGATTCTGGTCATGGTCGTACTGGGGGGGATGGGCAGTGTACCTGGCGTTATTCTGGGTGCAAGTCTTGTGACCATCCTGAATCTACAGGTGCTTACTGAGGTGACGAACTGGCTGAATCAGCTCTCCATGCAGGGCATCATCAATGTACCAACAGCATTATCGCCATCCAAGATGCAGCGCTTTATTTTCGGCATGATCCTGATTCTCGTTGCGATCTTCCGTCCGAATGGACTGATTGCCGCTAAAAATCGCAAAATACCGAAGGAGGTTGTTACAGGTGATGAAAGCTCCAATTCTAAAACCACTACTTCTGCTCTTCGTAAAGTCCGTTCGGAATAAACAGCTCTGGAAATCCGGCTATGTGCATCTGACGGGAACAATTATCGCACGCTACACACCGGATGTGATCGTGCCTGTCCCGGAAGCACGGGACACCAGAGCATCTCGTTAAAGGCTTACTGCATAAGGAGGATAAAGCGATGAGCATTCTAAAGGTGAGCCAGCTGACTAAGCGCTTTGGCGGACTGACCGCGGTGAGCGGCGTGGATTTCGAATTTCCGCGTGGGCAGATTTCCGCTGTGATCGGGCCGAACGGGGCGGGCAAAACGACCTTTTTTAATATGATTACCGGTATTTATGTGCCGGATGAAGGCAAGATTGAGCTGGATGGTGAATCGATCGTCAATGTGAAGCCAGATCGTATTACGGGCAAAGGCATCGCACGCACATTTCAAAATATCCGTCTGTTCGGCAGCATGACCGTGCTGGAAAATGTACAGGTCGGTATGCATATTCATCTAAAAACAGGGGTGGTCGGTACGCTGCTCAATCTGCCACGCGTACGGCATGAGGAGCATCATTCCCAGCGTGAAGCGTATCGCTTGCTGGAATATGTAGGTCTGGCGGAATGGTACAATGCCGAAGCGAGTAGTCTGTCATATGGTGCGCAGCGGCGTCTGGAGATCGCGCGTGCACTGGCGGCCAAGCCAAAGGTACTGCTATTGGATGAGCCAGCAGCAGGAATGAATCCGCGCGAGACGGTCGATCTAACGGGACTGATTCGACGCATTCAACAGGAACTGGATATTTCGATTATTCTAATCGAGCACGATATGAAGCTGGTCATGGAGCTATCGCATCATATTCTTGTACTGGATCATGGTGTGAAGATCGCAGAGGGCGAGCCAGCCGATATTCGCACCAATCCGAAGGTGATCGAGGCTTATCTTGGTAAAAGTGCGGTCGAAGAGGGAGTGATGGCAGAATGAGTCTATTGCAGCTCAAGCAGGTCGAAGCCTACTATGGCGCGATTCAGGCACTGCGTGGTGTGGATATCGAAGTAAATGAAGGCGAGATCGTGACCCTGATCGGCTCTAATGGTGCAGGCAAATCGACAACGCTTAAGTCGATCTGCGGACAGGTGAAGATGAAGGGAGAAATCTGGTTTAACGGTACGAATATTACCGCCCAGCCACCTCATCTGACCGCGCTCGGCGGTATTGCCCATGTACCAGAAGGACGCCGTATTTTCCCACGTTTGACCGTGAAGGAGAATTTGGAGATGGGTGCCTTTTCAGTGAAAAGTAAGGCGGTCATCAAGGAGCGTACGGAAAAGGCATTTGCTTATTTTCCAAGATTGAAGGAGCGTTATCATCAGGTGGGCGGTACGATGAGCGGCGGCGAACAGCAGATGCTCGCGATTGCACGCGGACTGATGATGGGACCCAAGATTTTGCTGCTGGATGAGCCCTCGATGGGACTGGCACCGGTTATTGTGGATCAGATTTTCGAGATTATTCAGGAGCTGAATGAGACGGGCATGACCATTTTGCTGGTCGAGCAGAACGCATATCAGGCACTGCAAATTGCTCATCGCGGGTATGTGATTCAGACAGGTGAGATTACGCTACAGGATGCAGCGGCGGAGTTGCTGCGGAATGATCAGGTGAAGGAAGCGTATCTGGCTTAGATTGTATTGAATTTAAGTTGTCTGGTTGATGTGGTATACAGCTGGAATCAGGCTATTCACGGCCTTTAGTTTTAGTGAGTTTTTCTTTAGATTCTAAAAGTAAACTATAAATAAACCTCAACCCGATAAAGAGTGCCTAATTCTGTCTAGCAGAGCCAGGCACTCTTTATTTTATTAGTATAGTATGCTCTTCATTCATACTGGAAATGTTCTAATTTTATAAAAAAAGTAAAAAAAAATCTGAATGTAGTAGCTAGCTGGATTAAAGCCTATCATGATGCTGACGCCAAGATTTTGTACGTCAGCTATTACATAGAAAGTGGTTGCTCGCCTGTTTGATCTTACTTTCGAATCATGTATACAATGGTACCGATTTACAAAATAATTCCATTAGGAGGAATAATTATGATTACTAAAAAAATCGCACTATCTGTAATGTCCGTTGCCTGTTCCTTTGGAATTGCAGCTGCCGCAACTCCGGTACAGGCTCAGGCATCGACGATGCAAGCAACTGAAAATCAAAATATGACTGTTCAAGGCGTAGCTTTGCAAGTGATAGATTCCAAAACAGGCAAGCTATTAAATCAAAATCAGTGGGGATACTATGGCAGTCCTACAGGCTCGATCGTAATTTGTGAAGGGTCTCCCGATTTTGGTGCAGTCGTAGGTAGATATTATACGAATGCTGGAATTACAAATATGACGCATGGCTCGCATAGTGGAGTGAATTATGTAAAAGTATGGGTGGATTCCAGTAAAGAGCAGTATTCCAGCTCTTCTACCATTCCGGGATACACGTTCTCCAGTGATTATCTAGAAGACTTGTAAGCTAAATAGGTATAGGGATTCTCCTTTAAACGGATGATAAAAATAAATCAAGCAGCCTTCTTATTTAAGAGGCTGCTTGATTTTATAAATGGCATTTGTAAGCTATCGTGACAGGTACGAAGTTTATGAAAGCTGATACCACCACGGAGCAAGAGCTGTTTTCAATTCCTCCAAAACAGCTATCTTTTCACTTGTTGCTGCGCCGGCAGGTAAGGCTTGCTGATGAGCAAGTGCGGCTTGGAGTGCAGTCGTATCCTGTTGTGTCGTTGTAGTCTCATTGCTTTCTGCTGCAATGGTATCTTCTGCGTCAGCTGCCGCATCTCTCAGCCATTCATCCAGTGTAGGCATGTGTACGAGCATATCGCGATTGGCTTTCAGATGATCCAGTTCAAAATTAACCTTTACCTTAAAGGTTAATTCATCGGTACTATCATTATAATGTAGCAGCTTGATCGTATCGGCTTGCGCGGTTGGTTGCAGATAAGCATCGGCAGTCACCGTTGTTTCTGAACCCGAAGGAACGGCTTCAATGGCGCCTACCATTTGATCAACACCCGGATCACTTGATTCATTCGGCATCAGATCAATGCCATTATTCAAGTTGGTCGTGTATGGCAAGTATAGGTCTGCTGGTAAACGGTCTACTTGATCCTGTAAACGTTGCTCTACATCGATCTCATCATCTACAGTTCCAGAATTATGATATGGAGGCTCTACTGCCCACATGTTATTATGCTCTACGAATTCTAATTTACCATTAACAACACGTATATCAAATACACGCCAGAAACGTGCATCGCTGCTAGTGGGGAGAAGAGTGTAAGATTCGGCAGGGACGCTCGCATCCCCAATATATACTTGCACCTTAGCAGCAGACGTACCTAATGTTCCAGGATTTCCGGGATCGAAGTTTTTGACATAATACATATAGTCTCCATCCAGACGCTTATTGATCGTAATGACTTCGGGACCCAAGCCGTTCATCGCATCGCTATCAAGCTCGGCATATACTTCGCCGCGATACGAATAATTGTAGTCACCATTAGGTGAGATATGGAATCCATAACCGTTTACTGTTGGACCAAACAAGTGACCATCCAGATCTGCGGGGAATGCTGACCAGGTGAGTACAATTCGAATCTGATCCTGAGTAGCTTTGGTGATTGCTGTCGCATCGGTTTGAACATATTGGTTCGCTAAGACCGTAACGTTCATATAGGTGATCAGGTACCCATCTTTTTGTAATTCACCTGTGTAGGAGCCAGCTGGTAATGCAGCCATGTAGCTTCCATCCCCATAGGTTTCAGTCGTAAGCACCAGGGGGCCTGTTTTTACATCAGTTCCACGACGGAATGAAATGTGCATATCGGATACTGGCTTACCTTGCGCATCCGTAATTTGTCCATACGTTCCTGTGATCGGGAAGCTACCTACAAAGCGATCTTTAAGCAAGGAAGAAGGGCTAGCAGGTTCGATCGTCATCTGAACCATCTTGCCATAATATGCAGTACTCACGTACACGGGCTTAAACTCAATCACTCGTGTTTCACTATTAAAACGTAGTGAGCTTAACAAACGTGGAGCAGGCTGACCATCTAGGGTTACGGTAATCTTCATATCACTCATATTCAGCCCAGCATAATTGGCCCAGTCTGGTAAAGTAGCCTGTCCATTGCTCATTCCTAATTGGTAACTAGACGGAGACGGAGATGGAGCAGAGGTGCCTGGTGTAACTGGCTGCGTTGTCCCTGCGGAAGAATTATCTTTTTTATCATCCTTCTTCACATTTGTCTCCGTCTGTGGTGCACCAATCGTACGACCTTCAACTCTAGCCGTAATTCCCGAGCTTACCGTTGTCTGTGTCACTCTTGGTGTGATCGTCACATCGGAGGATTGGATCACCGCTCGATTAATCGTGCCATCTCCGTTAACGGTTGTTGGTGCATTCGCTGTGAACACATTGATCGATGATGCAGGATTCAAGGTGATTCGGTTATTGGTTGCGCCTGCGGCAACAGCGAATTGATCAATGGAGCCTGTAGTCAGACTCAGCATGGCACTGGATGAGCTCACATCAACAGCATCATAATTGCCTTTCATGCTAACCGATGCACCGGATGGAAGCTGGGAAGTTAGCAATACATTATGGAAGCCGGCAGCGGTTGGTTGTTCTTCTTCCAGAATGGCAGCCGTTTGTAACGTCGTCTGCTGGATGCTGGTCGAACCAGAGGACACGATGCGGACGGTGCCATTGGATTTATTTACGAGCATATTTGCCAGTGAAGAATCCTTGATATGAACGCTATGACTACCGCCACCATTGACGATGGTTGTTCCTTTAACAGTAATTCCGCTCAGCAGTACATCACCTTCGGCGATGCCTGCACCGAGGATCAGATCACCGTCGATCACGACATTGCGCAGCGTACTTCCTGCGGCATTCAGGTATACATTGCCATGCAGGGGCTGAGAACCACTTTCTGGACCATATACACCAGCGGAGTTATACACGGTAGAAGCAGCAGAGGCGCCTTGCATCGAGCGATCCAGCACCGTTACGGCTTCGGCACGGGTTGTAATGTCGCGTGGACGAAAGCCCTTTTCGTCACCTTTCATCAGACCGCTATCCAGTACAGCACCGATTGAGCCTTTACTCCATTGCGGACTATTTTGAGTGTCGAACATGTTATTGGCAGAGCTAGAAGACTTGAGCTTTTTGAGCGTTGTTAAAATAACAGCCAGCTCCTGACGGCTGACCTGCTTGTTCGGCTGGAAGGTGGAGTCCTTGTAGCCTTCCATATATCCTTCTGCTCTTGCGATCGCGACGTCGTTATAATACCAGTCGGATGTCTGCACATCGGTATAATGAATCGATGTTGGACGTGTAAAGCCATATGCTTTGTTGATCAGTGCAGCGAGCTGCGAACGCGTTACACTTTGATCCGGCTTCAGACTACCGTCTGCGAAGCCGCTAATAAAGCCTTTTGTTTGCCATTCATTTAGCACATTATGTGCCCAGTGATTCTGTGTGTCTGATGCAGCGTACACCGCTGCTGGTTGTGTGAGCCCTGCGAAAGGCAGCACCAAAGAAGCGCTCAGTACCAGCGCAGTCCATGTCTGTTTTTTTAATTTGAACATTCCTATGAGTCCCCCAGTGAATTGATATAAATGAAGCCATCCAGATGTACAGCTTATGACCTATAATGATCTTTCTATCTAGAACTATAGGGGAAGCTATGTAGGTATATAGATTCATCATACTACACAGAATGGGGTTTGGAAATGTATTTTCCTTTACTGGTAGGAGGTGGGTATGGAGGGAATCGTAAGCGGTAGTCTGGCTTGTAATATAGCAGGGGATATTCGCATAGATATGCAACGAAAAAAGGATGTGCCTGATGATGTAGGCACATCCTTTTTGAAAAATAAAAATGAAAGAGAACGTTATAGTTAGAATTTTATATTAGAAATTCACATTACAATTCTATATCGGCTATTTGTACTAGTAAGCTACGCTCAATTATTAATCAAAAGAGCTTAGCCCTGCTTTACTTCCAGCACAGCCCGGTGAATCAGATCATACAGATCCTCCAGATATGCTTCCTCGATACAGGAGAATGCCACACGCAGATCGTGCTCGCCCAGTGCGATCGTACCGACTTCATATTCATTCAGCAAGCGCTGACGAACAGCTTCTGCCGATACATCATTCAGCTTGAGGCACATGAAGTAGCCGGAGTTGAACGGATAGTATTCCCATACATCGCCGTATTTGTCACTGTCGAGCAGGTCTTTTACCTTGTTGGCACGACCTTTCATGATCTGGAATTTCTCTGCCTTTTGCGCATCGAATTCTGGCGATTGCAGGGCGTTCAGGACGAATGTCTGGGATGGATGTGCACCGCTGGAAATTGTCGAGCGAATAATACCCAGCGTTTTTTGTTCCAGTACATTCAGTGCTGTACTGCTGTCTGCGCCATATGTGATAAAGCCGACGCGGAAGCCCCATACATATTCTTCCTTCGTTGCGCCATCGACCTTGATCGGCAGAATGCGTGGATGTAGACCAGCTAACTCACCGAACAGGGATTCATGCATCGAATCCTCGAAGAAGAGTCCGAAGTATGCGTCATCCGTCACGACCACAACATTGATACCTGCTACTGCCGCTTCATTAATCGCTGCAACAATGCGGTGTCCGTCCTCCACATTCGGTGTATAGCCTGTCGGATTGTTCGGGAAGTTCAATACGACAATTGCTTTGCCTTTATCTTTTTGTGCCAGCAGCGCCTCGCGCAGACCGTCACTATTGAATTTCATATCACTTGTGAAAAGAGGATAGTTCACGATCTCTGCACCGCGGCGTACGCCAAAGGTCAGCTCGTAGTTTTCCCAGTTTTTGTCCGGATAAATGACGGCGTCACCAGCTTCCGCGAACAGATCGGCAACGATACTCAGTCCATGCGTCAGCGCGTTCGTTGCGATCGGATTACCAAAAGTCTTGTCAGCCATCGACGGGTTATCCTTGATCATCTTCTCCCGCCATGCTTTACGCAGCTCCGGCTTACCTGCTGGTGGTGCATAAGGATACAGGTCTTTTGGCTGAAATGCGGATAAGGAGTCCTGAATGACCTTCAGATGCATCGGCTTTCCATTTTCGGTTGCAATTCCAATCGTCGCGTTATACTTCTTCGCCTGGCTCGATGCTTCTGCCGATTGGCTCAATATGCCTTCCTTTGGAAAATACAGTTCCTTGCCGAGTGTAGACAGCATGTCATAAATAAATGGGCTGTCTGCTTTGAGAGTGTCATTCAATTGTCCTGCCAGTGGGTTCATCTTGTTCATCCTTCCGAGTCTGTTTAAATGATAACCAGGCGAGTAGCTTGAAGGTTGGATTGGGAGTTTCCGCCTGATTTCGCTGCATCATAGTATAGCATTGTTGGGGGCAAGGTGTCACGGTGCGACTGGTGAATTTTGCGAATGAAGATGTGAACGAATGGGAAACAAATGTGAATCGAGCGCTTCATTCTCCATTGATCCCGATAAAAAGTAAATATTATACTGACGATAATGAAGTGGCAATGAAGTGTGATCCTTCCAGGGAGGTTCGATGATGATTGAATTAATAGAAGAAATTCGCCACGGTGCCATGGCAGAGACTCTCTCTAAAACGGATGCTACACTTGCAGACTGTAAAGCAGCGATTCTGCGTATGAATGGTACGGATCGCAGCCTCGTTAGTATGCGACAGGGCGAGCTGACTGTTCTGGTAGGTGGCGGCGTGGGACAGTATATCGTAACTGCCGAAGATCATATATCTATTCGCAATCTGCTTCAGCAGCGACCTGAACAAGATGAAGCAGATACGATTGATGTAACGGTAGGTGGACAGGCAGTTGATTATCCCGCGTATTATGTAGTCAACGTAGAAATGGTATGGGCTGCGATCCTGGAATGCCTGGCAGTTAATGAAGCATCAGAACGCAAAGAACTGGAGTGGGAGGAAATGCGTAAATAAACGGATTCACCTAGATAGTCCAGTTCTCTTTGGTTGCTTGATGCTGGGCTCTTTCTGCTCGATGCTAGAATAGCTTTATATGTCGTTGCTTGATGATTAGGAAGTAGCTTGATCGTCTCCACGATGGTAGGGACAATACTTTTCCATCAGACGCTGTGTTTCCAGATCATCTGGCAATGCGCGCTGTTCCAATCCTTCCATAATACGCTGGCGCTCTGGCTCACGTACATTTTGTCCAAACTTGAACTTGGCACTCCATTCCTCGGGTACGATCTTAATGAGCGAAACCGCCTTGAGCTGGGAGACATAGCGAGGATCTTCTGTAGTGATCGGATCATAGCCACCCTCTGGCTGGAGCTTCCGCATAAACAGGCTAAAGCCTTCAGCCTTCTCATCCAGATCCTCGATCATCTCTGCATGACCACGTACAGTTACACTTTTAAAATAAGCGGTTGCCGGACATGCCATATGATCATCTGTAAAGTAGGATGGCAATAGTGCATATTCGCGTGCTGCTGAGAACGTGACACGGGTATTCTTTTTGAGCAGATTCATCTTCTCGCCAGCGCGGCTACCGTGTACATAAAAGACACCATTTCCATAAGCAAAATTCAGCGGCACCACTCGCGGCCAGCCATCCTCATTCGCCAGACCGAGAAAGCCAAAGGTCACTTCCTCCAGAAACTCCGCTACTTCCTGCTCTTCTGCAATCGAAAATTCTTTTCTACGCATATCGTTTCTCTCCCATTCCATGCTTTTCGTTATAGGCTTGAATTAGCGGCTCAAGATCGTAGAAAGGACGCTTACGAGCATCACTGTATCTCCAATTCACCGTGATTAATTGATCCATTCCAGCGCTTGACCGCTCGGTTATTCCAGCTTATGCTGAATATTGACAGGTTAAAAGAGCCAATATCGACTAAAATGATTAGTCCAATTTGTAGCATCAGTATCGTATTGAACATCCAACAAAGCATACATAGAGCAGGTCAGACCATAGCTACAAGTTAGTTAAAAAATAACTACCGCCCGATCAAGTTAGTAGAAAAGAGGAAGCGAGATGCAGGAGATTACGATTGCTTATCAGCGACTACTGGAGCAGCATGGATATAAATATGTAGCCCTGTATCATGCTCTGCGAGAGGGCATCCTGAATGGTACATTGCCTGCACGTAGCCGTCTGCCTTCCACGCGGAGTATGGCAGAGATGTACGGAGTATCACGAGGCATTGTGGCGGAAGCCTATGATCTGCTGCTCGCTGAAGGGTATGTAGAGGCTGCGGTCGGTAAAGGAACCTATGTATCCGAGCAGGTAGTCGTAGAGCACTCGCATCGAAACGATAAGCAAGCTTACAAAACGGACTTCGAAGCAAAAGGAAAAGGCAGCATAGATCAACAGAGGAATGATCGCTCTACGCCCACCCTATCTCGCTGGGGACACCGCATTGTGCAATTGGATGCGAGGCAGTCTGTGGAGCCGCCGAATGGACGAGCTTTGGAGCAAGAGAAGGTACAGCTACAGTCACAGCTTAATTCGTTTCCAGCTCACGCACCGATCTCCTTTTGTCCGCAGGATCTGGTGCTGCAAGGCAATTCGCTAGCCGATTGGAAAACAGCACTGACTGGCGCATCGCAGGACATGCAGTCTGCTGCTTTTACAGAGGAGATGAGTACGATTGGCGATATGCGGCTACGGGAAGCGATCTGTACGCATGTGGGACGTACACGAGGGATTCGCGCGCGTCCAGAGCAGGTTATGCTGTACAGTGGTTCACAGGAGGCGCTTGTGCTGCTCTGTCAATTGCTCATCAATGAGCAGGAGCCTGTCGTAGTAGAAGACCCCTGTTATACTGGAATTCAAAAAGCAGTCGGCGCAGCAGGTGGCAAGCTCATTGGCGCACCGCTGGATCGACAGGGCATCCTTCCAGCCGATTGGTCGGCGCGATTATTGTTCGTTACACCGGGTCGCCAATTTCCGACTGGTGCGGTCTTGCCTTTAGCGCGCAGACAGCAGCTGCTACAATGGGCTGATCGGCAGAACGCCTGGATTGTAGAGGATGATTATGATAGTGAGTTTCGCTGGGGCGGTCGCCCATTAGAGCCGCTCAAGGCACTCGATCATTCTGAGCAGGTGATCTATGTCGGTTCCTTTTCTAAAAGTATGTTCTCTGCTCTGCGTATTGGCTATGCGATCGTACCGCCAGCGCTTATTGCACCGCTAATCGCTGCGAAAAGTCTTTACGCGCCTTTGCCCTCATCGCCGCTGGAGCAACGTGCACTGGCACGCTTTATGCAGCGCGGAGATTATATGCGGCATCTGCGCAGAATGACCCGGTTATATCGTCCACGCTTTCAGGAGCTACATCGCTTATTAAATGGACGCTTATCGGAGCTATTTGATTGGATCGATACCGACTCCGGTTTACATATTTATGGAAGCTGGCAGCTGGAGCGCTCGCAATATGAGCGATTTCGTGAGCAAGCGCTGGAGCTCGGTGTACAATGGAAGGATGCTTCGCTGTATCAGATCGCTACCGGAGCACCAGCGGTATGCTTTAGCTTTGCCCATACAGATGAGCAGCAGATGCAGCAGGGAATGGAGCGTCTGGAGCTAGCATGGCAGCGCACACTGGAATAGATAGTACAACACGCAGGTATACTAATCATCGTGAAGCGATAAAGGAGCGAAGTGACATGGAGACGTGTAAAAGTCTGGATGAGGTTCGTGGACATATTGATCGTTTGGATCAGCAGATTATTGGATTACTAAGTGAGCGCAGCCAGTATGTGAAACAGGCGGCCACTTTTAAAAAGGATACCGATGCAGTGAAGGCACCTGCACGAGTTGAAGCGGTGATTACGAAGGTACGTGAGCTAGCAAGTGCGAATGAGCTGAATCCGCTCGTAGCCGAGCAGGTGTATCGTGCGATGATTGCTGCCTTTATCGAGGATGAGCTACAGGAGCATGCACGCTTGCAACAGATGCCGAAGCCAGCTGCGGATTCGGATGCTCAAGCCTGAGCGCAGAACAGGTAACTGAGGTGCAAATTGCATGCCGGGCATTGACGAATAGCTACTTTTTGCGCAATATAAGCCCATAGAAGCTTTTTATCATGGTGCGATGTGGGTGAGTCATCGTCCGGCATAGCAAAAGTAGTGGGAAAGCTATATCCTAATATTTTGAATTTTAGATGTTAGGCATGTATCTTAAATCGCATATGTAGCTGGGAACGTTATAGGGCTCGCTACGATGGATAGAGAAGGATACCGAGAAGCCTATTGGTGTTGTATATAGAAAAAGGGGGGAATCCGATGCTTGAAGTATCGCCATCTTCATTTGTACTTAAACCGGCTTTTGCCAAAATCTTCTGTGAACCGGAGTGGCGCTGGCCAAAGCGTGAAAAACCGATGCCCAACTATGATCTGTTTTATGTATGGAGCGGAGAAGGAGAGCTGATTCTGAATGGCGAGCCTTATCCGATCAGTAAAGGAAGCTGCTTTCTGTTCCGTCCAGGGGATGAGACAACAGCTACACATAATCCGCAAAAGCCGCTCGTGCTCACTTATATCCATTTTGATGTAGACGAGCCGGTGAGCCGTGTACCGATTCGGTATCGCATGCTGGATGAGACGATTGATTTTGAATATATGCTGGTGCGCTACGTAAGACTACTGCTGGAGCATGCCTTTGCAGCAGAGGACGAAGCACGCCTGATCTTGAAGCAACTTATGATTCATCTGTTGCGCGAGGAACAGCGCAAGCCTGTGCCGCGCAAGGTGAGCAATCAGCTGAATGAGACGATTCAGGAGGTTGCCAACTATATTCGTCAGCACCCCAGTCTGGCGCACCGGGTAGAGGAGCTAGCTGCAAGAGCAGGTCTGTCACCGCGCTACTTCTCGATCAAATTCAAGGAGTTAATCGGCGCATCCGTGCAGTCGTATATTATTCGGATGCGAATTGAGCGTGCCGAGCATCTGCTGGTGTATACGGGAATGAATGTGACCGAGGTGGCGGATGCACTGGGCTATCGCGATATTTTCTTTTTCAGTCGTCAATTCAAGCAGTATACGGGGAAAAGTCCATCCGAGATTCGCTAGGGGAAGGAGCTGCTAACGGATTGCAGAATGGAAATGATAAGTGAGAAATACATTCTTGTTCACACAGACAAGTGAGCATATGAAAGCCAAGCGCAAAGTAACCAAGCACAATACAAAGAAGCCCGGACATTGGAGCTAGCTCCTGTCCGGGCTTTTCGCTAATTTAGAGGTCAGCATCCTTGATGCGCTGATACGGGCGTGTCGCTTCCAGGTCGAGCAATGTGCCGAGCTTTTCGCCCATTTTCACACGGCTACCAACGGCAAGCTGCGCATCCGGCTCAAAGGTGTGCTTCTGCATGAGCAGCACCACCGTAGAACCAAATTCAAAATAAGCCAGCTCATCGCCCTTATTCCAGGACGTGCGTGCATCATCAGCATAGCGAATACTGCTCACATTCAGCGCGCCAACCTTGGCTACAGCAACCTCACCGTAATGGTGGGAAATATACGTGATCTGACGCTCATTGCGGCTCAGTACGGAACGCATATTCACCATGCTGCGGTCGTTAACCGGATAGACCTTGCCCGGAATATACTCGCGCTCGGTCTGTCTACCTGTAACGGGCGCATGAATGCGGTGATAATCGCGTGGGCTGAGATAGAGCACGAACATATATCCGTCTCGATACGATTCCAGACGCGGAGAGTGATTAAGCAGCTCGTCCAGCGTATAGTCCTGTCCTTTTACATTCGGGATTAATTGGTCATCGAGTGGTCCCATCGCAGTAATCAATGCATCTACCGGACTGATCAATGACATCGGGTCGGCATCAACCGGGCGTGCGCTGGGCTGAAGACGACGCGTGAAAAAATCGTTCAATGTATGATAATCCTGTAACGGTTTTTCTGCTTCTTCTGCCGGGATGCGATAAGCCTGAATGAATTTCGGGATTAACGCGCGGCTGGCCCGTGATTTGGCAAAGCTGCCTGTAAGCCGGGATACCCATTTGCGAGAGGATAGCTCGGTGAGCAGGCGAAACATCGTGTTGGCCATGATCCAGGTGATCTCCTTTCCAAAATAAGGAAAAATAGTACGTACATTCGTTTGCTTCGTTATATTGACACAACTGAGGCATATACGCAAGCGACAAAACCATCGAGCCAGTCAAAGACGAATGCGTAATCAGGCGACTGATATCCAAAAACATGGTAAAATAAAGAGAATTAGCGGGTATCCTGCCTGTTCATAAAGCATAATTGTATACCGTTTGCACATAAAAGTCACTGTATAATCTAACGTATAAAACGACGAAATGAAGGGAATGGAGGCAATAACATGACGACTTTCGGCTTAATCCGGCATGGAAGCACGATATGGAACAAGGAAGGCCGTGCTCAGGGCAGCTCCGATATCCCATTAAATGAAAATGGCTGGCAGCAGGCACGTCTGCTCGGCGAGCGTATTGCGGGTGAGCAGTGGGATCGCATTTATGCAAGCGATCTCAAGCGTGCTCAGCAAACCGCACAGGCTATTGCTGAGGCGAGCGGCTTGACGATTACACTGGATGCACGGCTGCGCGAATTGGACGGCGGTCTGATTGAAGGCACGACACAGGCGGAGCGGATCGAACGCTGGGGTGAGGATTGGAAGGAGCAAGACCTCGGTCTGGAAACCCCCGAATCAGGTGCCAAGCGAGGCTTAGCCTGCTTGCAGGAGCTGGCAGAGTGTTATCCAGATGAGCGTATTTTAATTGTAAGTCATGGTGTGCTACTAAATCATGTGTTGAATGTGATTTTGCAGCAGGAGCCGCCTAAGTGGCATTCCCTTGATAATATGTCCATCACGGTCGTGGAATGCGATGCTGACCAGGAATGGGATTGTGCATTGTACAATTGTACGAGCCATCTGCTACCATATGAGGCGAACAAGGCAGAATAATTGCCGTAAGCGATCAGGGAAAGGGTGGAGTGTGTGCAATTAAAATGGTTGGAATGGGCAAAGCAAATTCAGGCGATTAGCCAGGCAGGTCTGGAATATTCGCGGGATGTGTATGATATCGATCGGTTTCAGCAATTGCGTGAGCTGAGCATTGAGATTATGCAGCAATATACCGATGTGGAAACCGAGCAGATTCGTGATCTATTTGCTGCGGAGACAGGCTATGCTACGCCCAAGGTCGATGTGCGTGGAGTCGTGTTCCGGGATGGACGCATCCTGATGGTCAAGGAGAAGATCGACGGTCACTGGTCATTGCCAGGTGGCTGGGCAGATATCGGACTATCTCCAAAGGAAATTGCGGTCAAAGAGGTACGCGAGGAATCCGGCTATATTGTAGAGCCAGTGCGATTAATTGGCGTAGTGGACAAGAAGTTCCATGCCCACCCACCTTCTCCATGGCATGTGTACAAAATGTTTATCCTGTGTGAGTTGATCGGTGGAGAAGCAAGTACAGATACAACGGAGACGACCGAGGTTGGCTTTTTCGCTGAGGACGAGCTGCCGCCACTATCGGTAGATCGCAATACCGAGCAGCAGATTCAGACGTTATTTCAACATATGCGCGATCCACAGTTGCCGGTGTTTTGCGATTAGATGGATAGAAGTATCAATCGATATGGCTCTGTTGGAATTACTTTTACATGCTGTTAACCGCTCTATTCTCAGTGAGAAAGAGCGGTTATTTTTATAGTGATTTTTTAGTTTTTGAATCGACAAGTGGTTAGGAGGAGCAGGCTAGTGTGCTTTTATATTATAAAGGTATGGATATCAACACCATAAACACCATATTCGCTCCATCCAATTGACCGACTAGAACTAAAGACCTTCATCCCTCAATAGTATCCTCTTGCTTCTTACATCCTCCTAAACGTTCCGATTCTGTAACCTAAGCCACTACTGTAACCCCAGCAATAACGCGGGCAATGTAACAATCGAGCCTAGCGTCGTCCACAGGATACAGCGAGATACGAGCCGGGGTGCCGCGCCAAATTGCTGTGCGAGAATGACTGCATTGACAGCCGTTGGCATCGAAGTGAGAACGAGTAACACGCTGAACAGCGTACCTTCCACACCGAGCAGTACAAGTAATACCCACGATACCAGTGGAGCAGCGACCATCCGTAGCCCCATCCCTGCCCAGAAGGCGCGTGGTGATGCTGCATCATCTGAGGTGGATGAGCTGGAGCCTACATTAATCATCTGCGCGCCGAGCACAGCAAGCGCCAGTGGCGAATAGGCAGCAGCCAGCATCGCAAAGCCATCATCAAGTGCGGTAGGTAAGGACAAGCCAGATAGACGTAGGATCGAAGCTAGTATAGCAGCGTATACGGCAGGCAAGCGGAATACCGCATAAAAAGCCTGTTTGATCGAAAAATGCGAGCGTGCTGCGAAAAACACACCGACCGTGTTCACGATAATCATTTGCCCGATAACAAAGACGGACGCTTTATCCAGTCCGAGCTGCCCAAATGCCAGTAATACAAGCGGTAAGCCATAGTTCACACAGTTGGTGAACATGGAGATGAGCGTTAACCCTGCCTGTTCTTGCTGAGGAAGTCGTAGCAGACGTCCAAGCCCAACCGCCAGTAGCCACATTACGACAAGGCTGATGAGTGAAAAGACGATCGTCACACTCACATCAGACATCGATAATTCCGCATGGAGTAGCGTGTGAAATACGATCGAAGGTGTGAGAATATATAGCGATACCGTCGCAATCGGACGCGTATCCAGACCACGAAAACGTCGCAGCAGCACACCACCAATCACAGGCAGCGAAATAGGCAGGAAAATCTGGTACATTGTAGACAGCAATTGAAGCAGCATCACGTTCATCCTTTCTGTTTGGGGCAACCCTACCTATGTAGACGAAGGAGTGCACGAGTTGAAGATGCTGTTCACTTTACTATGATGGTGGCAGACAATCCAATATTTGATTCCTATTCACTTATAGTTAAAAACTATTTATGAAATGTTATCTTATTGATTTTAAATATAAAAGAGCGGTGTAAAGGAGCAGAAAAGTATAGACAGTTGTATATCAAAAAATGGATCTGGGTTTGTTGTTTTGCTGTGGATTGCTATGGAATTTTGCTTAAAAATGTAACCAACAACACCAACAACACCAACAACACCTCTCCTTCTACCGGTGTATAACCAAGTAGTGGAAAGGTGCTGTGCGGCATTCCTATTCGGTTGTGACTAAACATTGTTATCAGCGGCCGCCAAAATTAGGATGGCAGCCCATCACAGCCACGTCACAATCAGCTTTGTTGTTTTGAGCATGTACGGATAGAATTCATGGATAAAGCTGCAATAACGCCGTTTACACTGATACGTACCATACTCCCATTCCATCTCTATCCGTTCCAACCCTGATGCTGCAATCAGAACATCGTATTATTGTTCGCCGATTTTTCCGGTACTTCCTGTACGACATCCCAGTGCTCTACGATTTTCAGCTTGCCGTTGATCGTTTTTACACGGAACATATCCATTACAGCTGCACCACGGTCATCCTTGTTATTTTGGCCGTGTACATGCAGGGCAACGATATCACCTTCGGCAATAACGCGTACGATGTTGTTGCGGCTATCCGGGTTGCTTTTTAGCATGGGGATAAACGATTCCAATGGCTTACGTCCTGTTGGAACACTCGGGTTATGCTGGATATAGTTTTCATCTACGTATTTTTTCAGAGCATCGCCATCTTTTTTGTTAAAGAAGTCGTTATAGAATGTCGTTACAAGCTTCACATTGGCAGCTACCTGCTTGGAGCTAGCCGGCGTCACCTGAACGGGAGTGCCAGGCAGTGGGAACATCGTATTGCTGTTAGCAGACTTTTCCGGTACTTGCTGAGCGATATCCCAGTGTTCCTTGATGATCGGCTTGCCGTTCACACGCTCCAGACGGAAAATATCAACAACCGCCATGCCACGATCTGATTTGTTCGTCTTAGCAAGGCTGTGCACCAGCACCAGATCGCCTTGAGCGATAATGCGCTTCACCTCTACATTGTATTGTGGATTCTGCTTCACAAATGGAGCGAAGAAATTCACAAATGCCTCACGTCCGTTACCTGCAAGCGGATTATGCTGGATATAATCGTCAGCGATATACTTGCTTGCTGTGTCCAGCTTATGATCGGTGAAAATATCCTTGAACATATTCAGCACAAATTGCTTGTTCTCAGCGAGCTTCTTCTGATTAGCTTTCTCCGCGCTTTGTTGCGAGGAAGCAGTCGTTGTCGCAGCCTTTGTAGTCTTAGCTTTGACAGAAGCAGTAGACGTAGTGGAGGTGCCGCATTCAGAGGCAGCAGCACCTGCAACTCCGGCTGTAGATAGGGCAAGTGCAGAAGCAAGGGTCATGGACAATAAAGCATAGCTTTTTTTCGGCATAATATCACTCCTCTAATGATGTGCAAGCAGCACGCACTGCTCGAATACAACGATTGTAACCTGTAACATTAAGAGTTTCAACTTTACCGAAATATCCCTTGCTACACCTGTATGAAAAGATGCAGAAGCAAGCTTTCAACCAGTCTAAACAGGCATTCTCAATAGACAATTACAGCCCTAAACCTCCCATACTCCACAAAAATAAGGCAGAAGCCCCCCTATTTCATGCAATCTTCATCCAAGCCTCTATCTCATTACGAAACAAGTCACACATCAGCTAACGAAAAGTGAGTATTTAGACTTATTTCACCAAAACCCATAACCAATACATGCTCATATAAAAGCCGCTCCACCATACACGGAGCGGCTCAAATTTATAGTTGATAAAACGTATTTACGTCATCACACTTTATACAGAAGTGTAGAAGTGTAGAAGTGTAGAAGTGTAGAAGTGTAGAAGTGTAGAAGTGTAGAAGTGTAGAAGTGTAAAGTAGAACCCTCCACCTCTATCAAAAAACTGCCCACTCCCCCACAGACTCTATTCATTAGAAAACCACAGTACATCCCACGTCAGAGCTTTTAAATTGCATCCGCACGAAACGGAGGGAAGGAGATAAGGGGAAAGGACGACTTTGGAGGGGCGGGAATCTTCATTCTATCCTATTCCAAAAGATTCCCGCGGCTCCACCCGAGTCCGTCCCCTTATTCCTTCCCGGAGTGTCCCCCACAAGCAAACTCCAAAAGCTGTTTTCTAACGAATAGCGTCAAACCCCAAAGGATACTCCCGCACCCCAAACACAAACGCACTCTGAATCGGCTGCAACTCTGCCCCAGCTTCCAGCTTCATGTTCCGCATCTTCGCGAGCAATGTCTCCAGTACAATCCGCCCCTCCAGACGAGCCAGCGGCGCACCAAGACAGAAGTGAATCCCAAACCCAAAGCCCATATGCTGATTCGGCTTACGATCCGGTACAAACTGCTCCGATTGTGCGAATTTGCGCTCATCCCGATTCGCTGCACCGACCCAGGAGATCACCTGCTGTCCAGCCTGAATGGTCTGACCTTGCAGTACTACATCCTCACTCGCTACTCGTCCAATCGCCACGATAGGTGGATAGTAGCGCAATGTCTCCTCGACTGTCGTTGGAATTAATGTCGGCTGCCCAGCGATCCGCTGCTGAAGCTCAGGCTGCTCACACAGAATGCGTACCGCGTTGGTGATCAGATTGGTCGTTGTCTCATTCCCGGCGACCAGAAGTAGAATGCAGAAGCGTACAATTTCCAGGTCGCTCAGCTTCTGTCCTTCAATCTCAGCTTCGATCAGCAAGGAGACAAGATCATCCTGCAATGCCTGACGACGCTCATTCACGATATTCGTAAAATACTGCTCTAGCTCCTCATGCGCCTGCGCCTTTTCATCCATCAACTCCTGAAAAGCTTCCTCGCTATCATCACGCGCCCCTTTAACGAGCAGGTCGGACAGGTGCTTGAATGTATGGCGATCGGTTGTCGGTACGCCGATTAACTCAGCGATCACGATGACAGGTAGGGGGCCTGCCAGCTCATGCACCAGATCGATGCGTCCATTTGCCAGATGTGGGTCTAGCAGATCCTCCGCAATTTCACGAATATGGGGAGCGAGCTGTTCGATCTTTTTCGGTGTAAATGCCTGATTAACCAGATCGCGCAATTGCTTGTGCTTCGGCGGGTCCATATAGAGAAGGCTCTGGTTACTGCGATTGCGCTGCGATGAGAACAGCTTTGGATTTTTCAATACATATTGCACATCTTCATAACGGAATACATCCCAGCATTTGCGATTTTCGTCATACCGAACCGGGGTTTGCTCCAGTAGCTCGTTATAGGCGTCAAACGGATACAGCTGTTTGTCCACCGTATTTAGCTCACGCATTGGGATATAGTTAGCATACTTGGTTGTCTGATTCATACATATCCTCCTTAACGGATTGAATGGTCATCTCAAAACATAGGTTGCTTCCATTCAGTTTAGATTGCTTATATATATTTATTTACATATATAAACTCTATTATACCGTTTTAGAATCGAATATACAAATTTTGGATGTTTTCACCCGGCTCCTATGTGTAGCTGTGTAACTGTTGAAGTGTGCTATCTGTATGCTAATTAACGCTGATTACTTTTCGTATGCTGTATATCGTCTGCTCTGAGCCTTTTCTGATAAAAGAATCATAAAACTATAATAGTTTGCATCAGACGGTCATGCTATAGTGAGTGGGTAATACATACATAATGAACACGGCTATCGTAAACATGAATTTTGACGACATCCAAGCAATGCAGGAGAGGAGCAACAACAATGGAGCAGCATACACTCGTTATGCGTGAAGCGAAGCAAGAGGATATTCCGAGATTGGTCGTATTGATGGATCAGCTGGGTTATCCCGTAACAGAGGAGGATTTCCGTACGCGCTTTGCACCTATACAGGAGCACTCCGATTATCAGACCTATGTAGCTGAGTCTGATGGAGAAGTCGTTGGGATGATCGGTTTGATTAAGGAGATGCGATTTGAGCGTGATGGGATACATGTGCGCGTAGGGTCGCTAGTTGTCGATGATCGTTATCGTGGAAGTGGTATTGGACGCGCGCTGCTGCTTGCTGCCGAGGGCTGGGCAGGTACGGTTGGCGCTCATGCGTTAGCGCTAAATAGCGGCAATCGTGAGGAACGAACAGGGGCGCATGCGTTCTATCGTCATCTCGGCTTTACAGGTACATCGACTGGCTTTGTGAAGCTGCTGCAATAGTTTGATTCAACTATAAATAAAGGGCGTTTAACGTGTAGACTGGTTGCACGTTAAACGCCCTTTGTAGGTACATGGATCATTGCGATATGAATAAATGTACATTAGTACTACATATCATTTTTGATGAAAATAAATTGAATGCGTTAAGCCGCTCCTCTTATGAGGAAGCCGCATCTTTTGGCGCTATGGATCGAGGTTGACCACTGCGTGATGCATTCGTTCCCATACGCAGTAGCTTTTCCACCGGGCCATAGGAGTAATGACGCAGATAGATTGGACTGAGCAGCCATTGTAATACATAAATCCCCAGTGCAATAACCGCTCCCATCGCTACACCGAGCTGACCGAACCAGCCAAACCCATAGCCATAAAATAGCGTTGTTGCGATAATGCTCTGTAGCAAATAGTTAGTTAAAGACAGTTTCCCCACTGCTGCAAAGCGAGTCATCCAGCGCCGCTCGCCCACGCTCACATACACCCATGCAAAGGCAAACACATATCCAATCGCTAACACGGGGCCTCCAAAAAGAACGGCTAGCGTTTCCCATTCCAGTATCGGTAGGAGCAGTGGAGTGAGCTTGAGCACCAGTCCGAGCGGAACGAATATAAGCGTACCTCGCATATAGAGCGCGCGCTTCGTATGGGCTTGCTCGAACGTGCCCTTTTTCGCCAAATACATGCCCAGCCAGAACAGAGGAATATACAGCATCGATGTCGTAAGAAGCAGCAAGAACATAAGCACAAAGCTAAAGGCAAAGGAGCCAAAAGGCGTTTCCATATTACGATGCAGCAAAATATCCAGATAACTGCCCTGACTGTATACCGTTAGCATATTCATCAGGTAGGATGGGTCTGCTGAGCCATCACCCGAATCAGGAATAAACAGGCTTGCCAATCCAATAAGCAGCAATACTCCAAAGCCCAGCGATGTCCAGACAAGCAGTGTATTCGGACGACAACGCATATACAGCAGCAGGACAAAGCCAAATGCGCCATAATACGTTAAAATATCACCGTCCCAGATGAAAAAGGCATGAATCATCCCGATCAGCATCAGCAGAGCAAATCGTCTGCTCAGATGCGTATAAGGTGACAGTTGCCTTTGTTCCAGACTCTCCTTCATTTTCATCATCCCAAATCCAAACAACAGCGCAAAGATCGGCATAAAGCTACCCACAACGAGCACTTCCAGCAGTCCATTTACGATATGATCGGCGCTTGAAAAGGATTTTGCCTGAATATCGATCAATCCCCAGCTTCCGTATTGAAAAATAAGCATATTTGCCATAATGATGCCCAGCAGGGAAAAGCCGCGCATCGCGTCAATGATCTGTAATCGTGTACCGGGTCTATTCATATGTATTCCTCCATTTCGTAAGTCGAGCTTATAGGATGAAGCTAATCGAATGATCAGGATGAAGTATAGCGTGTGATCTGGGATGACGGTATAGAGGTAGTACGAAGGTTATGTCGATCCGTTACGCTTATTTTCCATCCGCATCCATTTTTGTCTATAAGCTCTCTTTATTTTTTCTGAAAGAAAGGGAGGAATCGGTAGAAGCAGCCAGAAGCTCTTCATTGTGAAACAGTATATGGAAAAGGATGCAGGCTATGCTTTAATGTTGGCTTGTCATCTACTGATTTTACTGATAGCATGGGGATATTGAGCCTCCGCTCCGGTATGTTGCGGCTGTGAGGGTTTATTTTGGAGTAAAGAGGGAATACGATGAATTGGATCAAATCGAACTTCAGAGTGTCCGATTTTGTAGGCTGGTATGTGATTATGGCCGTGCTGCTTGTCGTGCTGGAGTTTCGCAATAACCCGGGTACAGTCGGCGTAGGAAGTATATTGCTGACATTGGTCGTCGCGATCGTGCCATCGGCTATTTTTAGCTTTTGCTTCCGTATGATTACGGGCTGGATCGTCAAGCTGAACAAGTAACCGTCGCCCGATATTAGATAGGCGGCAAGGGGAATAAAGGGCGGGATAGCTTGGGTATTATACAGGCTACTCGCCCTTCCTTACATAATCTCGTCATGTCACAATCGACCTGAAGCGCGTTGATCAAAGAACCTGATTTTGCCTGTAGTCGTGATACCGTTCACCTGTGGCAAAATAACAAAGGAGTCTGGATAATGATGATTAGTAATGCGATTGCACGCCGAATGCGTGATCTGGAGCAGTATGCTCCAATGTTGACTGCACCGTCCGATCTGGATGAGTTCTGGAGCCGTACGCTGGAGCGTTTTAAGGATAAGCCATTGCATAGTACCATTGAGCTGGAGACGACGCCAATGCGTACCGTTGAGGTGCACAGGGTAACCTATGAAGGCTTTGATGATACGCCATTGTCAGGCTGGTATATTCGTCCTGCGAATGTGCAGGGAGAGCGTTTGCCGTGTATCGTGATGTACCATGGCTATACTGGCAGCAAGGGTTATCCAGAGGAATATGCGCAATGGACGGCACTGGGCTATGCTGTATTTGCCATGGATGTGCGTGGACAGGGTGGAGAAACAGGGAATCATCTAGCGTCTGAATTTGGTATGAGTGCAGGCTGGCTGTCACAGAATATTCTGGATAAGGAAAAGTTCTATTATTTAGCGATTACCATCGATGCTTTGAAAGCGGTTCAATGGGTAGCAGAGCGTGAGGATGTGGATACTCAGCGTATTGCCGTGTATGGAGCCAGTCAGGGTGGCGGTCTGGCGCTGATCACAGCGGCATTAAGTGATATTCCAGCGGTAGCAGTCGCGAATATTCCGAATATGTGTCATATGGACTTTGGCATTCTAAATTCGGAAAGCTCACTCAAGGAGGCGGCACAGTTTGTCAGTCGTTATCCCGAGCATTTGCAGCAGGTGCTACAGACGCTCAGTTATTTTGATATGCTGAATCTAGGAGATCGTATTCGCATTCCGCTGCTCGTCTCATGCGGGCTGAAGGATATGGTCTGTCTGCCGGAAACGATCTTTGCAGCGTACAATCGGATTCGTGCGAATAAGCAGATTGCCGTGTATCCATTTGATGGGCATTATGTGGGGCCGTATCATACGCGTCGTACGATGGAGTTTTTGCAGCAGCATTTTGGATGAATAGCATGTAAACCTGTAGGGGAAAGTGTACAGGTACGTATAGATCGATAGTGGTGAAGCAGAATCTCCATCATTCAGTGAATCATTTCAGCGAACAAAAAGTAGAATCTACGTTTGGCCTATCCACTAGACTATCTATCCACCGATCCGTTCTTTTCAAAGGCGGATCGGTGGATTTTTTGATTAAAGGTCAAAAAAGGTCAAACAATAAGAAAGTATAAAATATTTTATGGAAATCGCCTGTTACCGCCTCTAATCGCCATAAATGAGCGAAAATCGATTTTGTTGAATGAGAACAGTAGAACTATAATAAAGTCAAAAGGTCAGTTAAAGTCAAACAAGCGCCAGACATGAGCAATCATTAATCAAAGGTGCTTTGCATGGTCAGATCGATTCATTGTTCAGGATGGATTGCGAATGGCTGCGTGTCTACATTGACCGGACACTGATCACTATTAACTTTATTACCATTATAAATCACTAAAGGAGGATGCTTTATGTTTGATCTGGTTCCATTTGGTAAACGTCGTGAGGATGCATTTGGTCAGTTGATGAAGTCCTTCGGTGATGCGTTTAATGATGATTTCTTCGCTCCGCTCAAATCGAGCACATTGTCGTTCAAAACCGATATTCGGGAAACCGAACAGGCATATCATGTGGAAGCCGAGCTACCGGGCTTTACGAAGGAAAATATCAATATTGATTATGCCGCTCCTTATTTGACAATCAAGGCTGTTCATCAGGAGGAAAATAATACCGAGGATACAGAAAAAGGACACTTTGTCCGTAAAGAACGTCGTTATGGTGAATATGTACGTCGCTTCTATGTCGAAGATATTGATGCCGATGCGATCGATGCCTCGCTCAAGGACGGTCTGCTAAAACTGGAAATTCCAAAGCGTCAGCGTCCAGAAGGTCGGCGCATTGAGATTCAATCTGGAGAATAAGCCGAGTCGATTGTTTGAACGGCTAGTCAATTGGCTTAAAAATAAGTAAAATAAGGATTGATATGCTAGGCAATTCCGATGTGGAGGATACGTACCATTCGGATGATTAGAATGGCAGCAATGAGCGCAGGAGGGATAGCCCTCCTTTTCCATGAAACAGTTCTGTAGTGCAACACGTATAACTATACATCCGATTCGTTTTGCAGAGAAATGATATGGCAAAGCGATCATACACGGTTCTAACAGACCATCTGAGGTGCATTGTAGATATGAAGGCTATAATGCACCTTTGTTATATATGTAGAGCAAAGCGATGAAGTGATATGGAATAATATCGATGTGAAAGGAGGGAGAATATGCCCCGTAACTATTATGATGTGCTGGGCGTTCCAGCTACAGCCTCCGCACAGGAGATTAAAAAGGCATACCAGAAGCTTGCCAAGCAGTGGCATCCAGATGTGAATAAGGCGGAGGAGGCTGAGTCGCGCTTCAAGGAGGTTGCCGAGGCGTATGAGACGCTGGGCAATGAGCGCCGCCGTGGACAATATGATGAGCTGCTCAAGCATGAGCAAGCAAGACGTGCATACGAAAATGGTGGTGCCGCATCGTCGTCAGGCTCGCGATCTTCTGCGGGCGGTGGTACACGTTATGAGTATCGTACGAATACAAGCTATAGTGACGAGGATCTGTTCGATATGTTTTTTGGTGAGCGTATGAATGGATTTGACTTTTTCGGCGATTCGGCAGGTACATTTACCAATTCATATATGGGAACGGATGCTGGTGCACGTACGACCAGAGCGACGATGAATATTACACTGGAGCAGGCTTACCGTGGTGATCAATTGCCGATTAAGCTAGGCGATTCCAATATTCATGTAAAAATTCCAGAACGCATTCAGACCGATCGTACGATTCGTATTCGTGGAACAGGCAGCAATGGCATTCGTGCTAATGAGGAGCTGCTGATTACGCTGCATATTCTCCCTCATGCTATGTTCCGTTTAGATGGAAAGCATCTGCATGGTACCTTGCAAATTGCTCCGTGGGAAGCGGTATTTGGAACACAGTCACAGATTCAGCTTCCTGATCTATCCCGAGTGAAGGTGAAGGTGCCAGAGGGGATACAGGCTGGGCAACAGCTACGGATTCCCGGCAAAGGAATGAAGGATGATGATCATGGTTATGGTGATTTGATGCTGGAGATCGAAGTGATCGTGCCAGAGATATTGAGTGAACGCGAGCGTGAGCTATACCGCGAGCTGTCTCGTACGAACGGCTATCGCGCGCGAATGAAGCGAAAATCTTAACCTATAAATAATGAAGGCGAAATAGACACCATTGGACTCTATCCATTATTGATTTGGATCGTTCAGGAGGGAGAGAAGCATGGATTATACTAAATTAACGAATAAGCTACAGCAGGCAGTCGCTTCAGCACAATCGCTGGCGACTGGAATGGGACATCAGGAAGTAACAACGTCTCATTTGCTTAAAGCGCTATTGGAGCAGGATGCAGGCCTATTGCCCCGTTTACTGCAAAAAATGAATATTTCTCCAGATGTGATTGCACGTCAGAATGAAGAACTGCTGCGTCGTAAGGCGAGCATTAGCGGCTCGTCAGCGGTCAGTCGGTATGCGTCGGCAGGTCTGCTACAGGTGCTGAATCAAGCGGAGAAGGAAGCGGCGGAGATGAAGGACGAATTCGTCGCTGTTGAGCATGCCTTGCTGGCGTTATTATCGAGCGATGAGCTAGGCAATCGGGAGGCACGTCAGCTGCTTAATCAGCACGGGATGAAGCGAGATACCGTGCTGGAGGCGTTGACCGAGATTCGCGGACATCAGCGTATTACGAGTAAAGACCCGGAAGCGACCTATGAAGTGCTGGAGAAGTACGGACGTGATCTGGTCGCTGAGGTACGCGCAGGCAAAGTCGATCCGGTGATCGGTCGAGATGATGAGATTCGCCGCGTGATCCGCATTCTGTCGCGGAAAACGAAAAACAATCCAGTGCTTATCGGTGAACCGGGCGTTGGTAAAACGGCCATTGTCGAAGGGCTGGCTCATCGGATCGTGCGCAAGGACGTACCGGAAGGACTCAAGGATAAAATGATCTTTTCACTCGATATGAGTGCGCTTGTTGCAGGTGCGAAATACCGCGGTGAGTTCGAGGAGCGTCTGCAAGCGGTGCTGCGTGAGGTGAAGGAGAGCAATGGGCAGATTATTTTGTTTATCGACGAGCTGCATACGATTGTTGGCGCAGGCAAGACCGAGGGTGCGATGGACGCAGGGAATATGCTCAAGCCGATGCTGGCACGCGGTGAGCTGCATTGTATCGGTGCTACGACACTCGATGAATACCGCACCTATATCGAAAAAGACCCTGCATTGGAACGCCGCTTCCAGCAAGTGCTCGTAAGTGAGCCGGATGTAGAGGATACCATCTCCATTTTGCGTGGTTTAAAGGAACGGTTTGAGGTTCACCACGGGGTGAAAATTCACGATAACGCGATTGTAGCGGCTGGCGTCCTGTCGGATCGCTATATTTCCGATCGTTTTTTACCGGATAAAGCGATCGATCTGATCGATGAAGCATGTGCGATGATCCGTACCGAGATCGATTCGATGCCAGGCGAGATGGATGAGGTCACACGCCGCATCATGAAGCTGGAGATCGAAGAGGCTGCTCTGAAAAAGGAAACCGATGACCTGAGTCGCTCACGTCTGGAAGCCCTGCAACGCGAGCTTGCCGATCTTAAGGAAAAGCAATTAGAGATGAAGGCACGCTGGGATAAGGAAAAAGAAGGTATCGAGCGCGTGAACGAGCTGAAAAAG
Source organism: Paenibacillus hunanensis (assembly GCF_014645615.1). GTDB lineage: Bacteria > Bacillota > Bacilli > Paenibacillales > Paenibacillaceae > Saccharibacillus > Saccharibacillus hunanensis. The sequence continues at coordinate 264,990 of NZ_BMMB01000008.1, forward strand.
CGACTGGAGCAAGCACGCGTCGATCTGGAAAATGCGCAGGAGGAATACGATCTGAATCGTTCCGCCGAGCTGAGCTATGGCATCATTCCCGATCTGGAGCGTCAGCTCAAGCAAGCAGAGGAAGAAGCACAGCAGGATCATGAGGGAAGATTGTTGCGTGAAGCGGTAACGGAAGAGGAAATAGCAGATATCGTCTCGCGCTGGACAGGTATTCCGGTCAGCCGTCTTGTCGAAGGCGAACGTGAGAAGCTGTTGCGTCTGGAAGAGGTGCTACATGAACGTGTCGTAGGACAGGATGAAGCGGTACAGCTTGTTGCGGATGCGGTCATTCGCTCACGCGCAGGTATCAAGGACCCGAATCGTCCGATCGGTTCATTCCTGTTCCTTGGCCCGACCGGAGTCGGTAAGACCGAGCTAGCGAAGGCGATTGCTGCCTCGTTATTTGATCGCGAGGAAAATATGATTCGGATCGATATGTCCGAATATATGGAAAAGCATAGCGTATCTCGCCTTGTCGGTGCACCTCCAGGCTATATCGGCTATGAAGAAGGTGGACAGCTCACCGAAGCGGTACGCCGCCAGCCGTATTCCGTTATTTTGCTAGATGAAGTCGAGAAGGCACATCCAGACGTATTCAACCTGCTCCTGCAATTGCTGGACGATGGACGCCTGACCGATTCACAGGGACGGAATGTTGATTTTAAAAATACAATCGTCATCATGACCTCGAATATCGGCTCTGTGCATCTACTGCAAGCGATGGAGCGCGATGGTGAGATTAACGAATCAGTACGTCAAACGGTCATGCGCGAGCTGAACAGCCATTTCCGCCCTGAATTCTTAAACCGTGTCGACGATATCGTCATCTTCAAGCCACTGAGCCTGAACGAAATTCAACAAATCGTACTCAAGCTAGCCGATGGCTTGCGCACACGCCTTGCTGACCGTCAAATCAGCTTGAACATCAGCGACGATGCAGCCCGCCTGATTGCTGACGAAGGCTTCGACCCTGCCTACGGCGCACGCCCATTGAAGCGATTCATCCAACGCGCCCTGGAAACCAAAGTCGCCCGAGCCCTAATCGCCGGCGAAGCAACACCAGGCTCCACCGTAGAAGTCACCGCAAACGAAGGCGACCTGCAAGTCCACATCCATTCCGACTCCTCCGGCGCAGGCGAAATGCCTGAACCCGTAACAGCCCAGTAATGGAGCAACTATACTACGAATGAATCATCACTATCGATAACCATCAATTGATATTTATAGATCAATGTCTATAAATCAATGTCTATAAATCAATGTCTGTAGATCGATGATGGCAGAAAACACTTCTGCCCTTATAGCATGTACTCGCCACATCCTTTATCAAATTCAAATATACACCCAGCATATCCAGTAGACATCCACAAAAACACCCTACTATCCAATCTACTGCCCACATGCTACATGCTGATACCCACAAAAAAGAGGTCATCCCAGTCCATAGGATGACCTCTTTTTCAATTGTATCTATTTTATCTATCACACACATACACACTTAAAAAGTTCATCCAACCATTCATTATTTAACACATTTAACGCATTATTCAATAAAACTAAGACTAGCGTCAAAATGATCTGAGTAACAATAACCTGATCCCTATCATTTTAACTAAAACTGCCTCCCCTTCCCTTGAGAGTAGTTGGTTTGATGCTATTAGCTATACAAGAAGGTTGCCACAAGCACAGAACGAAGGGAAGGAAATAAGGGGAAAGGACGACTTGCCGTGTTAGCGATCTCCTAACACGGGGTTCAATGAAAAGTGATTTTTGCGAAGCAAAATATCTTACTGCTTTTGAGCACGGGAATCTACAATTTGATCCTAATCCGTAGATTCCCGCGGCTCCACCCGAGTCCGTCCCCTTATTCCTTCCCGAAGTGGTGTACCTCCCCAACCTCCCCCACACACAAGGCGCTTAAAACCAACTCCTCTCCCGTCACCTCACAACTTCAGATGGACTCTTCCCCGTAACCATCTTAAACACCTGACTAAAATAAGTCGCATTACGAAACCCCGTCATTTCACTCACCTCATACACCATATACTGACCCGACTCCAATAACGCCAGCGCCCGCTCAATCCGATACTGATTCAAATAACTCACAAAATTCTCACCCGTCATCCGCTTGAACAGCTGACTCAGATACTTGGGATGCACATACAGCGACCGGGCAATCGCCTCAAAGCTAATCTCCTCCGCATAATGCTGCTCCACATATTGCTTCACCTGAGCGACGAGCCGATTGCTCTTTTTCTCCGCTTGCTCGCGCTGAATATGCTCCAGCCAGTGGTGGATCAGCTCATCCATCCAGCCTGTTAGCTCTGTTAGTGCATACTTGGATTGAATATCTCGTAAAAATTCGCTCATCGATAAGGGCGGCTCCAGTCGTGGATATCGTCGATTCCAGCTATGAATAAGCGTGTCGAACAGACTAACCGCGACGACCTGTACATCCTGTAGCAAGCAATGCCCGCTTTCCAGCTGACTTCGTAGCGTATGCCAGATATCCAGTGCCGTGTCGGTACGCATATCATTCCAGGCATCATTCCATTGCCGTAGCGCAGCTGAATGATCCGGTACAGGTGACTGCTTTAGCATATCGTGTTCATAGCAATAGATACGGCTACCTCCTTGAAACTCCGCATTTTCGAGCGCTTCACAGCTTTCCAGATACGAGTCCATTAGCTCGCACAGATCCGATTTGCACAAGCCGATGCCAGCACTGACCTCAATTTTCAAGTAGGTGAAAATTTGCTGAATGATGCGCTCTAATAATACATGCAGCGTATCCAGCGCACTATGCTGCTCCAGCACGACAAGGACGAATACACGATCTGAATAATCGACCAGCTCCACCTGTCCCTGTCCATGCTGCTGGGCATAGAGCGCAGCATTTTCCTGAATAATATCGGCTGCCCCATAGCGTAGCAATTGCCAATCGCGCTCCTTCATCCGGGTGACAAATTTGGGACGATTCAGCTGTAAGCTAACAGCTCGCACCTGATCTCGATGCTGAATACCGATATAATCCATCCGCTCACGGGATAATTGCTCGGGACGATAGCGTGTCGTGAGTAGCTCCTTCATAAACTGCTTGCGTAGATAGGGAAGTACACGACCGACCTCCTGTCGATACGATAGCTCTAACTGCTCATGGCGCTCTCTAACATCGTATTCCAGCATGACCTCCTGTAGCACACTGGTGATCTCGTCGACCTCAGCTGGCTTCAGCAGAAAATGGCTCACTCCCCAGCGCATCGCCGCACGCGCATTCTCGAATTCATCATAGCCGCTCAAAATAATAATCGGCAGATTCGGATAGTCACCGCGTAGCTTACGGGTTAGTTCCAACCCATTCATACCGGGCAAATACACATCGGTCATCAATAGATCGGGCTGTAGATCATAGAACAGCTCCAGTGCCTCTGTACCGCTAGCCGCTGTTCCAGCTACATGCAGATCAAGGGCTGCCCAGTTAATATGCTCGCTTAGTGCACGAATAATATGCGGATCATCATCGACGAGTAGAATACTTTTCATGCGCTTTCGCCTCCTAGCCAGAATTGGAGCTGCTCCTCATTATCGATTCGCGGTAATGTAATCGTCACGACCGTTCCGCCATGTGTCCCATTGGTAAGCTGTACCCCATATTGATTGCCACAATAGAGCCGAATACGCTGCTGTACATTATGAATACCGATGCCAGAGCATTGATCCTCGCGCCAATCATCCGGTAGTCCCTGTCCGTTATCCGTAATGCGAATGACGATACCTGCTGGCTGATCGAGCGCTTGAGCCGGGGCTGATGAGATAAGACCTGCTTCATGAAGTGGCTGGATATCGACCCCAACGCGTAGCACATCATCATCGGGACAGGCGTGCATAACGGCATTTTCAATAAATGGTTGTAAAATGATTTTCGGAATATACGAGCCGCGTAGTAGAGGATGCACATGTTCCTCATAGGCGATGGCAAAGGGTAAACGTTCCGCCTGAATGCTCACATAACAGCGCGCATGCTCCAGCTCATCGCGCACGCAGATGAATAATCGACCACCACTCAAGCCAATGCGTAGTAGCTTACTCAGCTGCACGATCATTCGGCTAATATCACGCGCTTCATAATCAAGTGCACGCCAGTGAATCATATCCAGTGTATTGTATAGAAAATGGGGCTTGATCTGTGCTTCGAGTAATCCCGTCTGTGCTTCACGCTTGGCGCGGCTCTCCTCACGTACACGATTCATCAGCTCCGTCAGACGCGAAGCCATATGGTTAAAGCCATAAGCCAGCCGTGCATATTCCTCGGTAAACGAAAGCGTAATTCTCGTATCAAATTGCCCTTCCTCCAGTCGCTTCATATGCTGAATGAGCTGCTGTAACGGACGTACAATGCGCCGTACAAACCAATACGCCAGCAGCACCGAGCAGAGCAATCCAAGCACAGCGACTCCGATAATCTGCCAGCCGGCTGTCTGTACTGGAGCGAGTAGCGTATGAACTGGAATCGTCTGCACCAATCGCCATTGCAGCGTGCCTGGACGCGAGTAGAGGACGAGCTGCTTGTTGCCACTGGCATCGGTTACGACTTCATAACCATCTTCGCCTAACCGCGTGTGCTGCTCCATCCATTCCGGGTCAATCGTCATCCCATCTGTAGCTACTGCTTGTGATCGTAGGCTAGCAGCATTCGGATTGCTATCCTGCTCAGCAATCGCTGTACCCTTGCTACCAATTCGCATAATCGTATGCCCGGCTGTATCGATCAGCAGCACCTGACCGTCCTGAAGTAGGGGCAGATCGGCAAAGCGCTGTACGATATCGTCACGACTCAAGCGAATAAGCACATAAGCGACCGTTTCACCATGACTGTCAAAAATACGCTGTGCATAGCCGATCAGCGAATGACCGGACGACTGCTCCTGTAACGGAACCCAGGCAGCATCTGCCTGCCGTAGCGTCTGAAACCAGTTCTCATCTGTAATTTGCTGTACCGGATAGATATGATCGGCAATCGTCACCGGTACAGCATCAAACGCATTCGTATACAGCTCAATCGAGCTAATCCGGTCATTCACCACGAGCGTATGCTCAATCATACGTGACACTTCACGGCGCTGATGAATCTGGGCAAGGGGACGGGCGTTACTGGTATGTAGCAATGTGGCTAGCTCGCGGTTGCTGGCAAGCGAATAGGCAGTGCCAGATACTCCGGTAATAAAGTCGAAGCCGCGACGGGTGCTTTCGTTGAGCAGCGCCAGCCTTGCCTTGCTAATCTCCGCAAAGGTGACCGCAGAGAACGACTGATAGGCGAGCCATACAATTGCCGACACAAGCAGTAGATTAAACGCAATAAAGCAAGTCACCATCAATGTGGTGAGCTTGCTTTGTTGCAGCTTATGTCGGATGCGGATGGAAAGACTTGCTTTCGTCATACGTCATCACTCACTTTATCATGAGATGTTCGGATTCAATCGTCGATTATCCTTTCAAACCCGATGTAGCGATGCCCTCGACAAAGTATTTTTGACAGACGATGAAAATAATAAAGCATGGAATGAGCGACAGCACCGACATCGCGAACATCGGTCCCCAATCCGATTGTGAGCTGGAATCGAGGAACAGACGCAAGCCGAGTGGAACCGTGTACTTGCTCACATCGCTCAAATAAATGAGCTGGCTAAAAAAGTCATCCCATGTCCACAGGAAGGTGAAGATCATCGTCGTGACAAGCGCTGGAAAGGCGAGCGGCACAATAATTCTTAAGTAAATGCGCACCGGACCACAGCCATCGATCGTTGCTGCTTCATCCAGCTCCTTCGGTAAGCCACGGAAAAATTGCACCATTAAAAAGATGAAGAAGGCGTCCGTTGCCAGCCATTTTGGCACAATTAAGGGTAAGTATGTGTTGATCCATTCCAGATGATTGAACAAAATATACTGCGGAATCAGTGTCACATGATGCGGTAGCATAATCGTCATGAGCATTAACGCAAAGCCAAAGGCTTTAAAGCGAAAATCCAGCCGTGCGAACGCATACGCTGCCATCGAGCATGAGATCACGTTACCGAGCACTGCGCCCAGCGATAGCACAATCGAGTTGAGCAAAAAGCGTGCAAATGGGTTGCCCTGAATCCCTTCCCAGCCACTGCGATAATTGCCCCAGTTCCATTCACTGGGCCAGAACCAGATTTCCGAGAAGATTAGATGTCCCGGCTTGAACGAGCTGCCGAACATCCAGAGCACCGGATACAGCATCACAAACGCAATTCCAGAGATCACCAGATGCTTCATCACAATCCATGCGGTCGAGCTACGTTGTCCGATCATCATTTACCACCATCCTCATAATGCACCCACAGCTTACTGCTACGGAATACAAGTAGTGTGAACAGTCCGATCAGAATGACAAGTACCCATGCCATCGCTGACGCGTAGCCCATCTGGAAAAAGGCAAAGCCTTTTTTGTACAGATAAAGCGAGTACATCAGCGTGGAATTGACGGGCCCGCCGGAGCCATTACTAATGATGAATGCCTGGGTGAACGACTGAAATGACGTGATCAGCTGCATAACCAGATTGAAGAAAATGACCGGTGACAGAATCGGCAGGGTAATGTGGAAAAAGCGTCGCACCGCACCAGCGCCATCTACCGCAGCCGCTTCATCGTATTCCGGTGGAATCTGCTTCAACCCGGCAAGGAAGATAATCATCGACGAGCCGAATTGCCATACGGATAGCAGTACGATCGAGTAGAGCGCATAGTTAGGATTGGCAACCCAATCCGGTGCCTTAATACCGATCATGGCGAGCAGTCCGTTCAGCAGTCCGTCACCACCGAGCATTTTACGCCAGAGCATCGCAATCGCCACACTGCCACCGAGCAGGGTAGGGATATAATAGATCGTCCGGTAAATGCCCAGCCCGCGAATACCGCGGTTAAGCAGCATCGCCACGAGCAGGGCGAAGATCAGCTTGACCGGAACCGAGACGCCCACATACGTGAATGTAACTTTTAATGATTTGATAAATAACGGATCACCAGTGAACATCGTAATATAGTTCTGCAAGCCGACCCATACCGGTGGGTTCAGAATTGTATAATTCGTAAATGAAATGTAGAGCGATGTCAGCATCGGCCCGAGTGTGAGCAGCACCAGTCCGACTAACCATGGTGCTAGAAATAGCAGTGCGATACGATTATGCGCATACCGCCGTTTGACGGTGCGTGCAGCCTTCTGCCCGGTGCGGGTGCGGCTGATCGTTGTCGTTATCATTTTCACAGTAGCAACCTCCCGTTTGGATCAAAGTCAGTTGTCGTGACCATTTCAGTGCGCATAGTGAACCGAGCGCTATAGATGCCAGTCCTATGATGCAGCAAACGCTACAGCTCGATGAGCGTCAATGCTATTGTCCACTTGCTAAGGCAGCATTCGCATTATCGATAAATTGCTGAATCACATCGGCAGGGCTGCCCTGACCGAAGGCGATTTGCTCACTAGCGGTCTTAAAGCTGGTATCGACTTCTGAATATCCTTGTGGGTAAGGTGGATTGATCGGGCTGGAATGCTTGGCAACCACATCGATAAATTGAAAGATCGCTTTCTCTGAATCGGGCAGCTTGCTCTGCATCTGCTCACGGACGCTGGAGTTCACAGGCACACCGCGCTCAGAGCCGAGAATCGCTGTTGCTTCCGGGTCATTGACCATAAAGTCGATAAACATCGCGACTTCCTTCGGATGCTTTGTTTTGGAATAGCCGGACATGAATTGTCCTGGTTTCAGGTATTCGCCGCTTTTCGTCTCGTTGACTCCATGTGGAATGACTTGAATGGCAAGCTTGTGATCCTGATTTTTGTTCACCTGCTGGAATGTCAGCAGCTGATTCGACCAGGCAAAGTCCATTGCTGCCGTACCGAGTGAGATCGGTCTAGTTTCGATCGCATTCGTTGTCGACGCAGTGACCTCGGCTGGCGTTACGCCGCCATTTGCTCGTAAGGCTGCCCACATATCAAACCATTGCTGTAGCTGCTCATTCGTAGCTGCCAATTTACCATTTTCGAATAAGCCAATACCGCTCTGGCGTAAAAACACTTCAAACATATTGGTCATACCGGAAATATCAGCGGAGCCGTAGAAGCCCTGACCTTTAGCGGCTGCAATCTTAGCCGACATCTCGCTAAAGTCTTTCCATGTCCAGCTTTCCTGTGGCGCTTCGATGCCCAGCTGTTGTAGCAGTGTTGCATCGTAGATCACGCCCGGTGCATTCACACCCAGTGTGATCGCGTAGAGCTTGCCATCAATGGAGCCTGCATCGATCATGCTTTTATCATGCTTGGAAATGTCCAGCTCGCTGCTCTGTGTATAAGGGGTGAGATCCAGTAGTGCACCGCGACGAGCGAAGTCGCTCAGAAATGCATAATCCATTTGCAGCAGATCGGGTGCGTTGGAGCCAGCGACCTGAGTCGTTAGCTTATCCATATAACCGTCCCAGCCAGAGTATTCAGGTTTGATCGTGATGTTGGGATGCTTTTCTTCGAATAGCTTGATGACTTTGGTTGTTAGATCATGCCGTGTCTGTGAGCCCCACCATGTCATACGCAGCTCAATTTTGCCAGAAGCATCGGCCTCGCTATTGCCACTGCCGGAAGAAGCCGTATTGGAAGTGCCGCCACCACAGGCGGTTGTGAACAATAACAGGGTTAGTGTTAGTAGTACGCCCCACTTTTTCATCGTCCCTTGCATCATCAATGAAACCTCCCCAACCATTTTGTAATCGCTTACAAATAATATTGTATAGGGTGGAGCGTGGTGATGACATAAACAAAAGTAAGCTATCCTTTTAAAAAAGTAAGCATTTGCTTGTAGATGCTTTTTTTGGATGCTATCGCATTGGCTTGCGAGTGAGCGCATGTACTTTGATAACAATAAAGAAAGTCTTCTCTGTTTGAGACACTGTAGGCAAGCACAATAGTACACAAGCACCACAGAACAGTACACGAGCGTAGAAGCACATAGGCACACAAGTACATAAGGATAGAAGCACATAGGCATAGAAGCAGGAGAGGTTGCACGCTTGGCGGCAACCTCTTTTATCCTGTTCATATGAATGGGTACTATCATGTACAATGGATCGTTACAGTAAAAGGATGGCTACGATAAAGGTTGATGATTACGATAACACGCCGTCCGATACAGCGATTTTTTGACCGAGGTGTTGCTTCATGCGTGCGACCTCGGTGCCAGCTAGCATCATGATGCCGATCCCATGGTTGTCGTTTGTTACGGTGCGCAGGTCCTGATCATAATATTCGGCGGTGAAGGCGTAGCGGGAGCCACTGCACACGCCGTGTACATTACCCTGACGATCAATCGCAAGTCGGGTGAGTGCGTTCCATGCCTTGCGAGCAGCGGCAGCATAGCGATCCGGTTGTCGTAGCCAGCCCATGCGTACACCGCGGGCGAAGCCGTAGGCGAACATGGCGGTGCAGGACGCTTCCTCGTAGGTGCCTGGCTCATTCAGCACCTGATGCCACAGTCCGCTATTGCTTTGCAGGGCGGTATAGCCTTCGCATAGCTCATTAAAAAAGTCGACCAGGGCGGCGCGATGCTCATGCTGCTCGGGTAAGGCTTCCAGCACCTCAGACAGTGAGAACAATGTCCAGCCATTGCCGCGTCCCCACGGAATTTGAGTGGCCTGACCGTATTTGAAATCATACACATGCGACATGATCTGATATTCCGGAATGAACAGATAGTTACGGAACAGCAGGAATTGGCGCGCGGCTTCGTCTAATGCGGCAGGATGATTACGTATTCTGGCATAGCGTACGAGGAACGGTGTACTCATATACAGATCGTCTGCCCACATCGTGTTCGCCGCATACTCGCCCTCACAGGTACGGTAAAAGGCACCGTCTGGCTGACGCTCCAGACGATTCAGCATAAAGTCAGCGATTCGATCGGCGATCTCCAGAAAGGTCGGTTCATGGCATTCTTCATACGCTTCCAGCATCGCAGAGCCAAAGGAACCACAGTTGTCCAGCATTTTCAGCATCACGAGCTGCTGATTAATGGAAGGAAAGCCATACTGCTCGCGATCCCAGAGCGAATACCGATACATCGTCGTACACGCTTGTACATGCTCAGCCGCATATTGTGTAATATCCGGGCGCTGTAGATAGCGTCCTGTTTTGAGCAGACCATATACCGTCACACCGAGCGGATAGTCCCAGCGCCCATAGTTGGTCACCTGTCCAACCGTCCACTTATTGCTGAGCATCGCATTTTCATAATAGGGACGAATCCATGTATCCGGGCGATCAAGCCGCCAGTACGTATGAGCAGTGGGTGGAGCTGAGGCTTGTCCCGATGAAGATTGATTCGGTGCACTTGAACTAGCGCTTGCTTCCGTAGGGTAGAGCCGATTCATCGTGTACATATCCGCAGGGTCGGGAGCAGTTCTTTTAGGAAACGGGCCTGCATACATCCAGCTCTGATCATATGCACCACGAATGCGCCATGGTAGTTCCTGAGCGAGCGTTCGTTCACCGCAGGTTGCCTGTACCGAATAGTCCCATGCTGCGCCATCTGCTGTGCATTCGCTGTATACGAGCAGATCATTGGGGCCAAAATCGGCTTCGACATCGACGCTATAGCTGCCTGCTTCTGTGAGCGATACGACAAGCTGCTGCTGTAACCAGATACGCAGTGGCCCTTGGCTATGCCCACTCAAGCGAATGGTCGATTGCTGCGTGTCCTCCTGCTGGATACGTGTCCAGGCATACGCACCGTGACCGGCAAGCTTGCCATACATTCTTTCCAATGACGGTAATGTTTGCTGATCAGCCGACCAAGCTGGTGCTGGCAGCCATGTCAGTCCGCTGTGCTGTTCGCTACCAAGCAATGCGGTATGAAGTTGCTCAATGCGGTCTGGTCGCTCGGTGTGTGACTGCTGAGCTGAAGCATGGCCAGCAGACGCAGTAGCCATCGTCAGCTGCTCACCTGCGATGTTAGTATTGCCAGCTACATTAGTATTGCTCGTAGGTATGTTACCGCTTACAGAAGCGGGTAAATCTTGAGCGGCTAATCCGAGTCCTTTACTCGTTGTATCCCGATGCAGCAGTGGTGAATATACCCAGCCAGCCTGACCCTCGCGCTCACCGAATGGCGCCAGCACATTCAGAATCCGTACTTTTCCTTCATCCGCCCCAAGCTGACAGCCGAAGCCTGCGGGTGTGTATCGGCATTCCAGCAGTATCGTATTCCAGCCCGGCTGAATATCGATCGGCAGCTTCACTTCGGCATGCTGAGCCAGCTCATCAATCACGGTCGAGCGATAGATCAGTTCACCGTTAAAATAAAGCCGTACCGGGCCCTGACAGCGTGCCAGCAGATCGAGATTCCGCTGCTCATCACCCCAGACCAATCCAGCAGCCCACACATAATCGCCCTTTGTCGCTTCTGGAAAGCGCTTACCAAAATCAAATTCATATAAGCCTTCTGCATTCTGTAGAATACCGGAACGCTGAAAAGCACGATATACAAAATCCGCCTGCGCATTTGCTCCAATATAACGTTCAGCCAGTACTTTCAGCACCTGGGATTGATCTTCACCAAAACGATAATGCATACTTTGTGGTTCATCAAAATGACGGGTTACCAAGGGGCTTCACTTTCCTTTCACAATCTGAAATGGAGTCTGTGTCATACGGATGGAGGTATAGATTCACGGTGTGGGTCTGTGGTAGATCATGAGCACAGAAGAGTAAGTTTTGCTAAAGTGTTGAATAAGTGTTGAGGTTTGTTTATTCAAGTATACCTGACGGAGTAGATGGATGCCACGGTTTTTTGATTGCGTTTACATAGATAATGAAATCGAATAGACCTGCTACCCTCGAACTGTTAGTTACAGATGTGTTCGAGGGTAGCAAGTCTGTAGCGATGCGAGCTATTTTTCAATAGGCTCAGGTAAAAATAGCTCCTGTGCTGTGCGGATGAACAATCTCGTTGCCAGTGATGCCTGCTCCATCGAAAGGGTCGCAATACCGATCTGGCGATGAATGATCGGATAGACGGGCTTCACCGTCAGCTCATGCGGGAACATCGATAGGGCAAGATCCGATACGATCCCGATGCCGAGCCCCTGACGAACCATCTGCACCAGCGTACTCACATTATGCGTGGTGAAGCGGATGTGAAGCTGACTCTTTTCCCGTTCAAATGCGTCCAGAATCGCTACCTCATGACCGCCTTTACATAAAATCATATCCTGACCGTGCAAATGCCGAATCGTAATCTGCTCCAGCTGTTGAAAAGGATGCTGCTCTGGCAGCAGTAATACCATCTGATCGCTATATAACGGAATCGTTTCGACCAGTGGATCAGGTAGCAGGATCAGTCCGGCATCAATGCGTCTGCTGTGTACCCATTCTTTCACTTCGTTCGTCGAGCCTTCATGCAGATCGAACACAAGATTCGGATACTGCTGCTGAATACGATGAATGATCGGCGGTAGAAAATAAGCAGAGGCGGAGGGGAAGGCACCGACTGTGATCGTGCCAATATCGAGCCCCTTTTCAGCAGCCACATGCTGTTCTACACGATTCATACTCTGCAATATACTTCGAAATTCACGTACGACACGCTGACCGATATCGGTGAGCAAAACGCCCTTTTTCCGATCACGCAGCAATAGCTTCACATCCAGCTCATTCTCGATACTGGCAATCGCATGGCTGACCGCAGGCTGTGTCATATGCAGCTCCTGTGCAGCCTGTGTAAAATTCAACGTCTCGGCAACACGTACGAAAATCATAATCTGTGTGATTGTCATAACAGAAATGTTATCTCCTTTATGCAAAAGATTCATTTTATTTATGATAGCAGAAGAGATACGCTAGAGCTATCCAATAGATCAAAATGAACATATAGATAGGAGAGAATGCAATGAATTCATATCGATCCGATAAGCCTCGGAATGATGATATACATGCTGGATCAGCTCAAGCGTCACCGCAAACATCGCAGGATCAGACGGGACACACGCAAACGAGACAAGCTACAACTGCAACACAGGTGGATCATCAGCAAGAGCAGGAGAAGAAGCCTATGGTTCAAGCTAGACAGACGATGAATCAAAGCAAACAAGTCGAACAGCTTAACCAAGCTAAACAAGCTAAACTTACTCCCCTAACTACTTTACTACTGGTACTGTTTCTCGTGACAATCTGGGGAGTTAACTGGCCGCTAACCAAGCTAGCACTACCATCTGTGCCACCTATTTTATTTTCGGGCTTACGTACTTTCATTGGAGGGCTGCTGTTACTTGCGATTGCCTGGCGCAGTCGCTCCGCTCTACAGTGGAAGCGCAACTGGCGTGTATATGTAATACTGGCGATTTTTAACATTATCGGGTACTACGGCTTGCAGACGGTCGGAATCGGTTATTTGCCTGCTGGACTATTTTCAACGATTGTATTTTTGCAGCCGGTATTGTTAGGCTTATTCTCATGGCTGTGGCTTGGAGAAAGCATGACGGTAATGAAGGCGGCGGGCTTGTTATTCGGCTTTGCTGGTGTGGCAGTGATCAGCTCTGGCGGTCTGGAAGGGCATCTGTCTCCATTGGGAATTATTCTTGCAATCGCCTCCGCACTATGCTGGGCAATCGGTACCATTTGTATGAAAAAGCATAGTCATCGCATCGATTCGCTCTGGGCGTTAACCGTGCAATTGCTGCTCGGTGGCATTGTATTGCTGGCACTGGGAAGTGGAACGGAAAGCTGGTCAGCTATCCACTGGAGTTTATCATTTGTGGAAATACTGATGTTCATCTCCGTGTTCGTTATCGCTGGCGGCTGGCTGGTGTACTTCAAGCTGCTGAATAGCGGCGAAGCGAGTACCGTCGGTTCGTACACCTTTGCAATTCCTGTACTGTCGAATATATTTAGTATTTTCATGCTGGGTGAGATGGTCACGATGACGCTGTTTGCTGGCTTGATTATGATTGCGATTGGAATTGGGCTGGTGAATAAGAAGCGGAAACAGCAGAGTCATGTGCAGATGGAAGAGCGAGAAGATCGCATAGTAGTCACTAATTCAGGTGCGCCTGTACAGACGAATTGCCGCTCGTAAGTAGAAGTCGTTAATAGACATAGATATGCACATGCATAGGTATAATGTAGATAACCCTGCACATGAACGTAAACATAGATATAGAAACCAAAATCTAGCATGAACAAGTAAAATCAAAACGAAAATGGGATGCCCGCTGTATCTATAGCTCTTTTGTTAGATGAGAGCTGTGGACATAGCGGGCATATTTTCAAGCTAGCATATTAAAGTAGCATGACTTCGTTTAGCTTATTTTTGTAGAACAATATGAACAGGTAATGGCTATCCGTTAAGAGGCATTCAATTTCGACTCACTGTGTAATTTATTAGAAGACACAGAGCGACAGAGGAACAGTCCGAAAAATGCTACGATTAATAGAAGCGTAATAATGGCGATCGCATATGATGCGCCAATCGATGCAATTAATGGTGTGAATAAGCTTAATAAACACAAACGTATGAGCAGGCTAATACTGCTGAAAAAGCTATTTACTCTCCCTATATGCGATTTGGGAACGAGCTGCATCATAATGGTATTGCTTGCGACCTTTGTACCCGAATTACCAGCGCCTCGCAGAATCTGCGCCCAGAGAAAGATCGCAGTAACTGGAAATACAAGAGTAAGAATCGTTCCAATCAAATAAATAAATGAAGTCAAAATGACAGTTTTGTAGGAACCTATTTTATTCATCATAAATGAAACGGTTACTCCAATAACAATCGCACCAATGGTATACATAATATTGGAAAAGCCAAGTACTTCTGCATTTTCCTGTAGCACCGAAGCCACGTAAATCGGATTGATATAATTGCCTACAAGTACTGAAATGAACGGCATGGTTGAGAAGAGGAAAAACAAAATGATGATTTTATTTTTCGTAATATACTGGAAGCCTTCGTATAAATCTGCCAAAAAGGTAATCTCTTTTGTATGCGAACGAGCAACGAATGAATAAGGAATCAAAGCAAGCGAAGCAATACAAATCAAATATGTAAAAAAGTCTATGATCAAAATCGTATTTAGCGATACACGTTCTATTAAAAAGCTTGCTAAAGCTGCACTAAGCATAGAGGCAACCTGACTCTGTGTTTCCAAAATGCTGTTTAAATACTTAAATTGTGAACCATCGAACAGCTCCTGTACAAAAGCAATTCGAGCAGGAATATGCGTAGCATAATACAAGGAACCTAAAAATTGTAGCAGGATAATCTGCCAGATTAACAAGGTATGATGGAAAAATCCATAAATACAGCAGATTCCAGTTAATACTAATCCAATCACCTCAATAGCGATCAAAAACCGCTTACGCGAAAACTTATCAATCCACACCCCAATAAATGGAGACATCAGAAACAAAAACAACGTTGTGAAAATCATCGTATAGCCTAGTATCTGCTCACCCTGATCATAATTCTTAATCAACGTCCATGGAATCGCAATTCCTGTAATGCCCACTCCGATCGCAGAAGTAATATTTCCTACCAAAAGCCTGTACAAATTCGGATCCTTCTTGATAGTTTTTTCCATAAAGCTACTCCTTTTCCTACGAAATCATTATAACAACTAATAAGTACTATAAATTAATTCAAATTTTCAAGGAATCTAACAGTTACATCATAGAAATATATGCCTATTATAGAATTACTTATATAAATTGATATAAGAAGTATAACTCTGTGTTTAAACATAGATAACTTATCATGTTTTCCACTAAAAAACAATTTCCTTTCAATTAATCTAAAAAAAATAAATAATGGATACATAAGATGTTTATGATATAAAATGTAAAAAAAGTGTTGACAATCGATTCTTGTTTGATATATAAATGTATACATGAAGATTGAATTTGAATAAAACAAATTTTATTTAAAAAGAAATCTAGTTATGGATAATAGAAGTTTATATCTAACGCATTTTATTTTAGTATATGTAAAAAAATAGTATTTATATTTTAATGAAATTTGAAATTATTTTTTAGATTAAGTAAAGTACAGTTAGTTACATAAGTTACAGGGTGCGAAAATAAAAATTAATTAGCATAATAGTTTTTGATTTATCAGAATTTATTTAGAGAAAATGTTCTTTTATTTAAAGTTTTAGGAATGAGTAGAAAATCTATATTAAGTAAGAGATTGTTTTAATTTTATATAGTTTAATTGGTTTACTATAATTAATGGTAGAAAATAGTTTTTTGATTTATTTTTTGTATTTCTGTATTTAAAATTAATATGTATTTTTTTAGAGTTATAAAGCCAAACTAAATATATGTTTCAACTTAAGATTAAATCTACATAAATTATGGTTTTTTCGTTGATAGTAAAAATATTTTGTAAACTTTCAGTTCCATTTTATGGTTGATGAAATATACTCACATATTCAGAATTTAATTATTATCGATTTTATAAATTTAATTTTAAAGTTACAGGTAATATATTATTGTAATGATTCCTCTAACAATGAATAAACGAAATATTGGTTGTATTTATATTGTTTAGATAATCATCTCCACTTTATTTGAGTTTATCTATAATTTGTTTAAAATTGAAATTAATAATAAAAATAACTAATAGGGTAACTTAAAGCACTAACTTTAATATTATTATATAAAGGAGGTGAAACCACATGGTGAAAAAATTCGTGAAACCAGTTCGTCGTATTGTTAAAGGCAACATCTAAGAATCGTTTCAAAGTACAAAATAATATTTAGAATCAGACTAAAGTGATACATATGAATATATGTATCACTTTAGTCAAATATGGAGGTAAATAAATGCATACTAATGATAGAATCACAAGATTATTATATATAAACGAGAAGAATTGTTTTGTTGCTTCTGATGTAAAAGGAAGATTACACTTATTAGATTTAGATCTTAATGTTTTTTGTACTTCAGACACTACTAGTTTTAATAGCCCTATCAATGCAATAGAGGTAACAGATAAGTATGTAATAACAAAAAATCGCAGAGGAGCTATAGCAAAGTGGGATATAAACACTTTACATCCATTAGATATATATGAGGAGCACAATATTTGTGATAAGACATATCTATGGGAACAAGAAGAGCCCTCGCCAACAGCTGCACGTGGAATTAGTGTCTACAATGGAAAGGTATACACAAATAACGGATATGGACAAATAGTAGTATTAGATTTAGAAAGTTTTGAAATTATAGAGATTCGAAACCCATTGACAAACGAATCTTTTATAGATTGTGTTAGTACAGAAGCAGGGGAACTACATGCTATATCAGAAACTTCAGGAGTATTGCATATAGGTAATTTAGAAACTGGAGATTTTCCTATTAACATTCAAATAGATGAAAGTAATGTACACGGAGTTAGATATGATAAACGTCACCATAGATTTTGGGCTACCCAAGATTCGGGATTGGACAGTGATCAAAATGTTGCTAATGGAGTTATAACAATAGATGTTAATGGTGAAAACTTATCTTTCTTTCCTTTTAGTCAAGATGATGTAGAGTTTTTGTTATTTGATGACGATTGTAGATATGTTTATGCTGGTGGTTTTGAAGGCTACATATATGTATTTGATAATTACGAAAAAGAATTTCGCTTAGATAATATTATTGGTCCATTCCCATATTTTATAATCAATGTAGTTTTTGTATCACATGATGATCTTTATGTTTTAATGCAAAATGGAGAGATTGTTTGTAGTGATAGTAAAGGTAATATTAAGAAAAGAAGTGGGTTTAATGGTAGTTGCATATGGGAAATGGCTTCGCATCCTTCTAATGACAGTATCGTGTATTGTGCTAAGGAAGAAGGAATAGAAATTTTAAACTATGAGCTTGGTAATTACGATTCTATCCAAATAAAAAAAGTATCTAAACATTCTAATGCTTTTGGTATAAACAGAAGAATTCGAGTTTTGGATGATGGCAGTTATGTAGCTATTACACAAGGCAAATACATTTATAAAGCAACTGAAATAGGAAATATAGAATGGTTCAAAAGGATAGATAGTGTACCTAGAAGCTTAGCAATTTCCAGTACTCAAGACGAAGTGATGGTTGGAACAGATGGAGGCCATGTAATTGTGCTATCAATTACTGGAGAAGAAAAACATTATAAATTGATAAGTAAGGCACCTGTTTGGGCAGTAGATTATTTGTTAGATCAAAGAAGAATTATGTGTTTCAAAGATGGAACGATCAATATTTATTCAGATGTTAATCTAATTGAAGAAGAATCTTTCCAAATTGAAGCATTTCCTAAAAGAATTATTAAGTGTACGGAAGATAGTGTCTATATTGTAGGTTCTTATGGCCTAATAGAAATTGATTTAAATACTAAAAACATCAAAAATACTTGGACAGAGCTCTTAATTAATACAAAAGAGAACGCTATTATGTTAAATGATAATATTTATATATTATCATATGGCTATCAAATGGGCACTTATATTATGGAAAGTGACGAAATAATTGATTTGAAAGAAGATTTTCAAGATTTCCCCAAATCTATTATCGGAAAAAAAACGTCAGATGGAGAAGCCATTTTGCTAGTTGGCGGCAGAGGCGGATTCCTTAACGTTTATAGAACTCAAAATGGAATTCCTTTTAAAGTCAGAGAACTATATTTACATTAATATTAATATTAATATTTCCAAGGAGAATATATGGAAAATATAATTGAGTCTAGTCTGCTCGAAAAACTAACTGAGTATGAAAAATTGATCGGTAATACACCATTGATAGAACTCTCAAACATTGAAGGTGTTGGGACTATATATGCAAAATGTGAATGGTATAATGCTACTGGGTCAATCAAGGATAGAGCAGCTTTTGCAATGATAAAAAACTTGTTAGAAGAAAATAAAGATAGAGATTCAAGTGACTTTCATATTTTAGAGTATAGTGGTGGGAATTTAGCGCTCTCACTTGCGCACATTTGTAAATTTCTTAATATTTCATTGACTTTAGTTCTAAGTTCTGCGGCAGATAAAAGTTTGTTGAGTAAATTATATAGGTTAAATGCAGAAGTTATATTGTCTGATAAAAGCAAAGGTTTTTGGGGAGTAATGTGTAAAGCATTCGATGTGCATAAAGAAAATCCTACATGGGATTTTCTTTATCAGCATCATAATAAAAATAATCATTTTGCACATAAAAATGGTACAGGATCAGAGATCATCCAGCAACTTAACGGGAAACAAGTAGACACTTGGGTAGCATCGGTAGGTACTGGAGGAACAGTAACAGGTGTGTATGATTCACTCAAGCTAAAATATCCATCAATTAATATGTGTATTGTTTCGCCAGCAGAATTAGAATATGGCAGTTTAGAAAAACCAAATTCGTTGAGAAAATATGCGGGTTCAGGTGGTTTGGGTGAGGGAAGAAAACAAAGATTTGTTGAAGAAAGAGAAATGTATATCCAAAGTCATTACAAATATTCTTTTGATGACACATTAAGAGAAATGAAACGCTTTTATGACAATACAGGTATAAAAATAGGTACTTCTGCTGCCGCAAATTTATTAGCTTCTAAAGAAATAATCAAAGAACAAAACAGAAATTTTTCTGTAGTAACAGTTTTTCCGGATCAAGGTTCTGACGAAGAATGGGAAGCATGCTATAGATTAGATGAGGAAAAATAATATCATAAGAATCACATTTAACTTATAGCAAATAATATTAGTTAGTGAATTGAGGAGAATAAAATGAAATTAATTTCTCTTGAAGATCATAAAGGTAATTTGAATTCTTTGAGTGATAGGGAAGCTATGGGATTACCCAATGAATATGTACGGCTTTCATATGAGAATATTCATGAAGAATTTGATAAAATTCGTAATTCTAATATTAACGAGTTATTAAACATATGCGAAAACCCAGAGTATACATTTGGTGAGAGATTAAGTGCTGCCACTGTTTTGGGATTTATTGGTGATCCGAGAATAAATGTATTAGAGCCCAAAATGATTAAAATTTCAAAAGCTATAGTCAATATAGGAACAAAGCATGATGAAGTCGATGATATTATAGCTAGTTATAAGGATACTGGTATTATCAAAGATTGGATAAGTAAAGAGACACCGAATTTTGAAGTAGAGTTAGATGAGTACTATATATCAAAATATTTAGTTACAAATTTAGAATATTTGCAATTTTTAAAAGAATGTCCAAATGCAGAAATACCTTCTTCTTGGATATTTGGAAGATTTCCAACGGAGAAATCTAATCATCCAGTATTCTCAATATCTTCTGATTCTGCTGATGAATATTGTGCCTGGCTATCGAAGAAAACTGGAAGAACTTTTAGATTACCTACTGAGTATGAATGGGAATATGCCGCAGCTGGACCAGAAAAAACAGAATTTCCATGGGGGAATCAATTTAATAATCAATATCTTAATACAGTGGAATTTGGATTATTAGCAAGTACACCAGTTGGAATTTTTCCACAAGGAAAATCGTATTTTGGGATTTTAGATATGGCTGGAAATGTTGAGGAATATGTTGCAGATGATTATGTATCTTATCCTAACGGAGAAGAAATAAAAGATGATCTTGTAAATATGGTTCAAAATTATAGGATTGCTAGAGGAGGAAGTTTTTCAAGGTTGCGTGATTTAGCTAGATGCCAACGTAGACATGGTCGTTATCCTCGCGAAATTTATGTAATGGGATTTAGATTGGCAGAAAGTAAATCAATTTAATTAGGAGGAAGTTATGACTGAAAAAAGCATTCTTACAAATGAAAAAACATTTACTAGACACCGTGGACCTGTTACAGCTGTAAAGCACATTGCTAATAAGAAATGGGTTGTCACATCTGGCTATGATGGAGCAGTGGGGAAATTCAATTTAGAAAATAACGAAGTACAACTTCTTGGATACCACGATCACTTAGTAAATTCTATCATTGTAAGTCAAAGTGGAAAAAAAGCTGCTTCAGTTTCGTCTGACTATACAATAAAAATTTGGGATTTAGAAAAAAATAAATTAGAGCGTACGCTACGTGGTCATTATGATGATGTAGAGTGTTTTTGCTTCATTGATGATAATGTCGGAGTGTCCGGCTCTAGAGATCAAAGAATAATGATCTGGAATCTAACAACAGGTGCAATAAATTTAATATTAGAGGGACATGATAAAGATGTTTTATCTTTAACATATCATGAAAATAAAATTTATTCATCTGGAGATGATAAAACTTTAAGAGTATGGGATTGTGATACAGGACATCAGATTAATCAGTGGGGACCTTTTGAGTTAGAGACTGATACATGCGCGATTGATCCTCTGCATAATAGAATTGTTTTAGGATGCGACGATGGGCACATTAAAATTTTTAGTGTAACTACAGGAGAGTTGATTAAAGATCTTGCTGCACATACTTCAGGGATCAAAAAAGTAGATGTCTCCCCTAGTAATGGTGACATTATTTCTGCAGCATATGATCAAAAAATACTTATCTGGGACTCTGAAACTTTAGAATTAAAATTGGAATTGGAGAATAATTTTATAAAGTGGGAACGGTCTTTGACTTTTTCTAATAGTGGAGAGCAAATACTTGCAGGGACTTTTGATGGTACAGTTTTAATTTGGGATGCATTTTCGGGTGTGTTTTTAAAAGAGGTAGGAAAGAATGATGATATAGACGCTGGTAATGCTTGTTTTAATGAGGCAGCAGTGTTGAATGATGATCAAATAGTTACTGTTAGCGACGATGGATTCGTTAGAATGATCGATTTGAACAACATACATTCTAATAAATATAAACCTAAATCTGGAAAGTTTTTGATGAATGCTATAACGGGAGATAAGAAGAATAAAATAGTTATGGCAGGCTCTCACGATCAAAAGCTACATATTTTTGATTCTGAAAATGGAAAGTTAACTCAATTGAGTGAATTAGCATTAAATGAAGGACCAATCAATACAATTCGAATTTCTAATAGAGTATATAATAGTGAACAGTTTAGTTTTGTAGGATGTTACAGTGGATGTATTGTAAGAATAAGTAATGACTTTAAATCTTTCGAGAAATTAAAAATTCATGAAGGTGCTGTTAAATCATTAAGACTACACCCTAATAAAAATATAGGTATAAGTTGCTCTGCAGATGGTGTATTAAATTCTTGGACGTACGATGGTCAAGTTATTAGGAGCTATCTTGGACATAATGCTATAATTAATGATTTAGATATTAGTCCTACAGGAGATTTTATTGCTAGTGTTTCAAGAGATTTCACTTTGAAAATTTATGATCTTGAATCTGGAGATCTTCTTCATTCTATTTATTTAGGACGCAAATCTTTAAAATCTGTATGCTTTTTTAGTGATAGTATAGTAGTAGTAGGGGATTACTGGGGTAACGTAATTTTAGTAGACTTAAAAAATAATAATATAAGTAAGCAAATGATAGCTAAAAATGGTATAAGTTCTATTAATTCACTGAATGACAATGAGGTTTTATTAACTTCTTATGATGGTAGTATCTATACTCTAAATGTTCTTCAATTTAAATTGAGCAAAACTTATACTGAGATGACACAAAGAGTTCAATAGGTGATTCTATGAAAAATAAGATTAATACAGAGCTAATAAGTAAAAAAAACAATTGTAATAAATGTGAAGTTTGTAGCTGCCTAGAGAAAAAAAATGTAGATTTTGATAATGATTCCAAAAATAACCAAAAAGATAATAGTAATAATTTAAAGAGATGATTTCTATTGAAGTTTTAGATGGAAAATTTAATATGATTGGTGAAAAAGTTTATTCGCATACTATGTGAATAAACTTTTTCATTTTTGATTGATGAAATAATTTTTTTGTTTTAATACTTTTCTTAATATGAAATAGAAATTGTATATGAGAGTACTTAAGTGGCTTTATAGATGTATTGTGCTTGATTTCTAAACAGTATAATTTAAGAAAGTATTAACTAAGTTTTATATTGTTATACACGATATAAAAGATAGTTGTAAATACAATCATTCAAAAATGATCGAAAAAATTTCTCTTAGCATTTCAAAAATTTTAATTCAAAAGTTGATTTTGTATACTTTTTTCTGACCGTAAAATTGTTTGAACAAATCAATTTATAAAATTCAAAGAAAAATTTTTCTTTTTATATTTGTTCAATTTTGCTAAGAATCTATTTTATATACTAGATTTAATCCAGAGCGTCTAAATAGAGAAATATAAAATCAACATTAATCGATACATATAAACACGTAGTAAAAACATAAGAATCACCCTGTCAACGAATCAGCTCTGTGAAAAGAAAGAGACTATATGATTAAATTCCATCCTTTTCTATAAATAAATATTTACATATAAAAATTAGTTTACATCCTCTTATTTGCCATAAAAATAATAAAAATTCTCGTTTTTTCATACTATGCGACTAGGTTGATCGAACCTTTCTCATTTCAAACCATAGCCTTAACCGTTTTCAGTCAATTTAACGAAATTTGTCGAAATTACTTCGATTGCACCAGGAACGAATGCCGAATATCCTTTTATTGGTAAAAAAACTTCATATTACGTAAGATATACTATAAGTAACTATCTATATTTTCCTTTTATTAGGAAGACGGCTCTATTTACCCCCTGCCATCAATCAGACACAATTGTATACGAAAAGCATAACTTATCGACCAATCAGTAATTTAAGAATCATACGAAATTCATGTATAGCTTTATCGCTCTATAGCCATACCATTTCCTTTTGAATAAAAGGGTACATCAGAACGCAGAACGTTGAGAACACAAAAGGCAGAACGTAGATTGGATGAAAAGCGATTAGACGCTGACATCTGAGCATGCAGTACAGGCGAATCCAGCCTGAAGCGGGGGGATCTACAGTGACAATTGAATATGCGATCGAGCTGCCCTTTTGGATTCTACTATTGATCTGTATCGTGATGGATTGCTGGAAACGAATCATTCCAGACGCGATCACCTTACCTGGAACGCTTTATTTTATCATCGTTCATGCGATCACAGGCACACTTGCATGGTGGCAGCCGCTGGTGGGAGCGCTTGGATTAGGCGCTATTGCTTTACTGCTTGCCATCATTAGTAGGGGAAAGCTTGGGGGTGGCGATATTAAGCTATTTGCCATGGTAGGCGCCTATCTGGGCTGGTCGGCAGGTATATGGGCATTGCTCTTTACCTTTCCAATCGCAGCGTTAATCGCCTGCCCGGTATTACTGATGAAGAAAATAGCACCGCCAACGATTAAGCTGCCAGAGGAGCTTCCACTGGCACCGTTTATAGCAACAAGCACCATACTACTTATAGCATTATTACAGAAGGTGGCCGAGACTCATGTTTGAATCGAAAAAACGAGCATTTGTATTTATGCTGCTGGCGATCGTGCTGGGAGCGGTAGCTGTGATCCTGTTTTCGACCTATATGCAGGAAACACGTGCCAGTCTGGGTGAGTTTGTTACCGTACAGGTTGCGGCGGAGGACATTCCTGCTGGTACGGTCATTCAACCGTCACTACTGACGGATCAGGAGGTTCCACGTAAGTACATACTGGACTCCCTGATCACCTCTCCACAGCAGCTGGAGAATAAAATTTCGGTTGTTCCGATTACGAAAGGTTCCGTCATTACCACATCAGTACTGCGAAATAATACGTTTGTAAAAGGCGACTATAGACAGGTTATGCTGAGAGCGCCAATGGCTGTATTTGATGAACAGATTGATGCATACGATAAAGTGGATATTTTATATTCCTATGATTCCAATGCCAATGATTCCAAAGGGAACAAGGGTGATAAGCGCGTAACCGATGTGCTACTCAAAAATGTCACCGTTAACAGCGTACAGAAGACGGGCAATGATATTACTGCCATCGGGGTACTCGTTAAGCTAAGCGATTCCAAATCGGTGATCTGGGCGCTGAATTATGCCAAAGAGGTTCGTTTGCTCAAGAGTGGCAGCAGCAAGGATGTTGGTAGCGACAGCGCAGCTACGACTGGAGATGGCGCAGCCACCAATTCTGCTACGAGCAGCATAGGCAGTAGGGCTACAGGTAATACGAGCAGTACAGACGCAGCCAAAGATAAAGCTCCAGCAAGCCAGGGCTCGACAACGAATCCATCCAGTGCCAATGCAGCCAAGTCGAATCAAGAGCAGAATGCGAATGGCTCGCAGGCGCCAGCGGCATCTGGCAGCAAATAGTCTAACGCTAACACCATTTTGTCCGATTCAGGAGCGAATATTGCTCCAACTGATGTTAGGAGTTAGGAAGCACACATCCATACGCATAGCAGATCAAGCATTACGGAATTAAAGGAGGGACTCACTTGTCTACGGTAAAGGTCACGATCATTTCGAGTAATGAGCGTCTCACCCAGCAGCTTGTGCAAAGTATTCATTTTTACAACATGCAGACGGGTGAGGTAATTGAGAAGCCGCGAGAAGCCTATATGCATATTCATCCGCGTGAACCACGCATTATTTTATTCGCGGAGCCAGAAGAGACGATGGAGCTGGCACCGATTGTGATGCAGCTCAAAAAGGTGAATGCAGGCGCGCCAGTCATTTTCCTCAGTCGCACTGGAGATTTTGAACGTATTCGGGAAATGTATCGTGCAGGAGCGGCGGACATCCTGCGCATTCCTGATGAGCTGGAGCAATTGGAGCAGGTACTGACCAAGGCAACGCAGCTTGCCCTACGCGGAGCCGATCAGCGTCCACATGCACAGCAGGGAGCCACAGGTGGCAAAATCATTTCGGTCTATAGTAGTAAAGGCGGCTCTGGAGCGACGACGATTGCGGTGAACGTCGCCCAGGCGATGGCATTGCAAAATCAAGATGCACGCGTGCTGCTGGTTGACCTGAATTTACAATTTGGTGGCATTCAGCATTATTTGGACATTGCGTTTGAACGGAATCTAGGAGATTTGAAGTCCGTACTGCACGAGCTTACCTTTAGCCAGCTCAGTAGTGTGCTATATCGGGTCGATTCGTCCAATCTGAACTTGCTGCTATCGCCTGCTCACCCGCAGGAAGCAGAGAATTTCACCAGTGACGATATGGAGCTACTATTCAGCGTCTGTCGTCAGAATTTTGACTATATCATTCTGGATTTGCCGCATGAGCTGAATGAAGTGTCGATTAGTGCGATTAGTCAGACCGATCAGCTTGCCTATGTGCTGAATCTGGATCGTGCGTCGATCCTGAGCCTGAAAAGTGTACTGAATATTCTGGATCGCTATCATCTGATTGATACCAGTCAGATCGCGCTGATCCTTAATAAGCATAGTCGTCGCTCCGATGTGACACGTGACGATCTGGAAAAGATCATTAATCTGCCTGTGCTCGGCTCGATCTCCGAGGATCTGAAGGGACAGCTACAGACCAGTGCGAATCTGGGGCTTCCTCTCATTATGGAGCGTCAGGAAAAGCTGAAAAGCCTGAAAGGTCCCATCAAGCAGTTCATTGAGCTGCAATCGGCACTGACCGGACGGGAAGGAGGCGAACGCCGTGTCGATCTTCCGCAAGCTCAGCAGCAGGCTTGATGAACAGCAGGTCGAGGAGCAGAAGCCGCTCGATTACATTGACTATCTGTTCAATCATTACAAGGGTCGGTTGCTCAAGGAAACGAATCTCGATCAGCTGATCAAGCTGCCCAATTACCAGAAGCGGCGTGCGATTGAGAAGCTGATCACCGAGATGATGGATCAGGAAAAGGTCATCATTACTCAGATGGACAAAACGCGCCTGCTCGATATGATTCTCGATGATTCCGTCGGCTTCGGCCCATTAGAGCCGTTGCTGCATGATGATGATATTACCGAGATCATGGTCAACGGCCCGAACGAAGTATATATCGAGCGCCAGGGACAGATCACCTTATCCGAGATCAATTTCAAAAATGATGAGCATATCCGTAACATTATCGATCGGATCGTCGCACCGATCGGACGGCGCATCGATGAAAGCTCGCCGCTGGTCGATGGACGCCTGGAGGATGGCAGTCGTGTCAATGCAGCCATTCCACCGATTGCCCTGCATGGCCCGGTCATTACAATTCGTAAATTTAAAAAAGACCCGTACACGATCGATCATCTAATGGGCTTTCGTACCTTAACATCGAAGATGTCAGATTTTATCGAAGCCGCGGTTGGCTCCAAAATGAACATTATCATCTCCGGTGGTACAGGTAGTGGTAAGACGACATTGCTCAACGTCGTATCCGCAGCCATTCCAATCGGTGAGCGTATCATCACGATTGAGGATATGGCAGAGCTACGCTTGAATCGGAAAAATGTCGTATCGCTGGAAGCACGCCCTGCCAATATGGAGGGAGCCGGTGAGATTACGATTCGTCAGCTCGTGAAAAACGCACTCCGTATGCGTCCTGACCGCATCATTGTCGGTGAGGTGCGCGGCGGTGAAGCGCTGGACATGCTACAGGCGATGAATACCGGTCATGAAGGCTCTCTAACGACGATTCATGCTAATAGCGCACAGGATGCGATGTCCCGGCTGGAAGCGATGATTCTGATGAATAATGCTTCGATGACCGCTGAGGTCGTTCGTCCGTTTATCTCGTCTGCGATTCAGCTCGTCATTCAGACACTTCGCTTATCGGATGGTACGCGGAAGGTCGTGTCGATTGCTGAAGCGGTTAGCGAGAATGGCGAAATTCAGCTGCACGACATTTTCCGATTCCGCCGTCTATCGACGGATACGAACGGACGTATCCGAGGTAGCTTTGTCACGACAGGCTATGTACCGCGCTGTGCGGAGAAGCTATCTGTATTCGGCTACGAGCTAGGAGAAGACTTTTTCGCTCCAGCAGAGGAGGCGGTTACTCATGACGGTTGAGACAGGCTTTCTCATCGTACTGTTTCTAACTGTAGTTGCAGGTGCACTGGCTGTATTTGAATTATCCGGTGTACGCAAAAAGAGTAAGCAGCTCGGCAAACGCTTAGCCGAGCTACACACTGACGAAGTGAAAAGCCGCAAAAATATGTACCTGCGTCTGGCAACTCGTTTTCATGGCTCTGACTATGGGAAGGAATGGGAGCAGAAGCTCATGGGTGCCGATGTACGTATGTCAGGCTTTAATTATGTGTTGCTGCAATGTGTACTTTTATTCGTGATCACGTATCTGCTCAATGTACTGCTGGGCTTGCGTTTTCCAATGGATATGATCGTTGCCTATTTTGTTGTCACGATCGGTTCCTCGCGCTGGCTCAAAGCAAGACGGCGTAAATTCGCCGCTCAGATTGATCGTCAGCTGCCTGAAGTATGCCGTATGCTCGGCAGCTCCATTCGTGCCGGCATGAGTATCCAGCAGGCGATTGGCATGGTAGCCAGTGAGCTCAAAGCACCGGCTGGCCCGCTCTTTCAGGAGATGTCACGTCAGCTCAAGCTCGGTAGTAATATCGACACCGTACTGAGCGAGCTAGGCGAACGATTGCAAAGTCGAGATATCCGTCTACTCATTCAGACCGTCACCATTCAGCGACAGGCGGGCGGTAATCTGGCGAAAGCGATGGATCAGCTGGCACGCACGCTGGAGGAACGCGAGCGTATGAACAAGGAGCTGAGCAACCAGACCGCAGAATCGCGCTATATCGCGCTCACACTGGCGCTGATGCCTGTCTTTCTCGTCGTTGCTTTTAATATCGTGTTCAAAGGCTTTGTTACACCATTATTTACGATTCCCGGTCTGATCCTGCTCGTCGTCGTTGTCATCCTGATGCTGATCGGCTTCCTGGCGATTCGCAGAGTAACCAATATAAAGGCGTGAATACATCATGATATGGATGAATACATTTTTGTATACAGCGCTGCTATCGTGGGGAGCCGCCGTCTTTTTCTACTGGCGCTATCAATTAAAACGGCTGAACCTGCGCAAAAAGCTCGGCATGGTGCAGGAAAAGAAAGAAAAGGTTACCCTGAGCGAGCGCTTTAAAAAAAGAATTTTCTCCTGGTCAGAAAAGCTCATTCCGCTCGGTCTACGATTCCGCTTGTTCACTAATCCTACACGGATTGAGCGTCAGATCGAGCTCGCCGGACATCCCGGCGGCTTGCGACTGGATTCCTTTTATGGCTTTCGCTTTCTGTGTGTGTTCGCTGGCCTATTATTCGGAACACTGCTCGTCTGGCTCGGCTTCGGCAACGGATTGGTGCTCATCCTGTTCATTCTGGCAGGACTGGTCTTCCCATCCCTCTGGCTAAGCGGAGCGGCAAAGGAACGTCAGGAACGACTCGGTTTGGACTTGCCAGACTTTATGGATGCGATGAGCGTATCGCTACAAGCCGGTGTCCCCATGGAACCCGCAATGCGCCAGATCATCTCCCATATGGAAGGCCCACTCAAGGAAGAGCTGGTTCGTTTCCAGCAGGAGCTAGACATCGGCGTAGCAAGAGACGACGCCTACGTCCGTCTCATGAACCGCAACCAGAGCCGCGAGCTAGAAACACTCGTCACCTCCTTAGTCCAGGGAAGCCGACTCGGCGTACCGATCTCACAAACATTCCAGCTCCTATCCACCGACATGCGTGAGACACGAATCGGCTCCATGAAAGAACGAGCAGCCAAAGCCGGCCCAAAGGTCACCCTGATCACCAGCTTCTTAATCCTACCCGCCGTCCTACTCTGCATTGTCGGTTTGCTCGTCCTCAACTTCATCTACAACCCAGAAGGCATCGGCATCTCCTGGGACGCGTTGCAGTAAGGAGAGATTGATAATTTTAATCTAGTTCACAACTCAATGCTCATCAGACTAAGAGGTGAACATATAAGCTGTCGTGAAGATATCCAAAGTTCTATCAGCACATAGTCAGTCCAATAACTTGATTTGCTAAGTAAAATAAGAATTCAAAAGAACGTTAGATTTTAAAATTGCCGCCACACCCGCTGTAATAAGCACGGAGCGTAGGAAAGGAAATAAGGGAAAAGGACGACTTTGGAGGGGCGAGAATCTTCATTATCGCCTAATACCCAAAGATTCTCGCGGCTCCACCCGAGTCCGTTCCCTTATTCCTTTCCGAAGTGGTCGATCTTAATACAGCTCACACTTGAAAGGGGGTGAACCCAAATGATGAACAAAGTATGCTCCTACCTGTATGCAAAAGCTTCGACAATCGGTCAATACACTCGTAACGAAAAAGGTGCACAAGCGATTGAGTACGTAGGCGTTGCAGCGGTTGTTGTCGTGCTGATCATTGCACTGATGAGTCTGTTTGGTAAAGAAAGCGGAGGTATTGCTTCCACGCTGGTAGATAAAGTGAAAGAGGCAATCGACAAAATTAAAATTGGTGGCTGATTCCAAATGAGAATCAAAACAAAGATTCAACATAGCGTACAGATCGTCCGGCAACATCTGGGCAATGAACGGGGCGCGCAGGCGATTGAGTTCGTCGGTGTGCTACCGTTGTTCTTTTTAATGGTATTGATCGTCTTTCAATTCGCCTCAGCAGCCATTACTGCCGTCACCGTGAAGCAGGCAGTTATGGAGGGCGCACGCGCCGCGATGGTTGAGCAATCCGGTGAATCTGGCTACCAGACAGCTGTGCGTAATTTTGCAGGAAATTATAAAATTGCCGAGATGAGCAAGTCCGAATACTCCTCTGGCGGCGATACATACGTCACCGTCAAGGTCACACTGGAATCGCCGATGCTATCGAGCAATCTGTTCGATACATCCGGGCTGTCGATTCCAATCTCGTCCAGTGCAACGGTACGAAAAGAAGAATTACCCGATGATAATGAATAAGGCTGATTCCATCATAAGACAGGCGGAAAGGAAGTGGTTATTATCCGAAGCTTCACATCCCGAATAGGAGCGGCAGCGTTAGCTGTGCTATTCGTCTTGATGTTGATGCCAGGGTTCGTCATTGCTGCTCCAGCCGAGTCGCCGATCAATTCGCATTTGAGTGAAATGAAGATCGAGGATCGGAACCAGACGCCGCAGGATACGTCGACTGATGTGGCGATCCCACCGCCGCCGTCTCAGCAGCCATCCGGTCAGGATGGAGCTGGAAATGGAGGCAATGGCAACGGTCAACCGGGCAATGGAAATGGGCAAAATGGTAACTCCGATTCCTCTGGAACAGGCACATTGCCCGCGAATCCGAATGCGGGGAATACAGGTGGCAATGGACAGTCTGGTGGTAACGGTTCAACAGGCGTGACAACGCCAGGAACCGGTGTAGTCACACCCCCTGCTGGAAATGGAAATAACGGCTCTGGTACGAATCCGAATGGCGTACAGACGCCAGACAATGATTCAAATTCAGTAACTACACCGAATAACGATCAATCCAGCAATAATCAGGACGGTGCCGATCAAAATGGTGCTAATCAAGATGGAGCCAATCAGGACAATCGTTCCTGGTGGGATAAGATCACAGATGGCTTTAATCAGGCAGTTTCCAACATCAACGCCGATCCATGGGGAAGTGTAGGTAACTTCTTCAAAGGAGCAGGTGCTGGTTTACTCGGTGCTGTCGTTGTCGTAGGTGCAGTCGCTCTTGTCGCAGCATTTGTACTGAGTGCACCGATATCCGTTCCTGTGCTAATCGCTGCGCTGGTCGTGGGCGCCGTGGCTGGCGGTATCTATGCCCTTGTAGCAGGTAACAATTTTGAATTCTGGGATGCTTTCAAAATCGGCGGTTTTGCAGCCGCAGCTACACTTGCGATTGGAACGTCCGGGGTTGGTGCTGCGTTTAGAGGAGCATGGAAGCTGGTTACGCAGCAAGGAATTAAAGGAGCGCTTCGCACAGCGGGAACGAGAGCTCTTACGTATTTCCGAGGACTCGGTAGTAGCTTTATGCAGGGTTTACGTTCACCCGTCAAATCTCTTCTTACGACGATCAAAGGTAGAGCATTTCGTTGGACATTTGGGCTCAACTTGAGCTTTAACACAGCTACTTTTTTTATGGCTAATCCAAGGTTACCAACGTTATCTGAGTCGGGTGTCATTATCGGACAAAGCTTGGCAAGCTCGCTGCTCTTTTCCAAAGTGGGTGACTTGCTAAAAGTGGGCGTCAAAAGCACACTTGGTAAAAACGTATCTGCCTTTACATCTGGACTCGTAGAATCCGTGATTACAACGTTTGCCAAGCACCAGATTGATCCGAAAACGAACAAAGATAAATCGTTGGGAGAGCAAGTTCAAGGTACCTTTATTTCAAGTCTTATGTTTACGCCAGCTTTTAGTTCAGCTTTAAAGAAATTCAGAATAAAGTTTAACATCGGTACGTCACACTTCGACCTGGAAAAATCCAAAGTGGATGTCGTTACGCGTCCGTTCTCATCAAGTCAGAGAAGTGTAACCAATCAAGGACTTATCACGCTATGGAATAATGAACAGAAGATTAAAAATCAACAAGGCTTAATGCGGATTACTCCAAGCCAGGAAGCTTTATTGCGTCAAAATGATTTACCTGTTCAGACATTAACGCAAACGCTGGATGCGGTGAAAAAGATTGCGAATTTTGCAACGAACAATGAAGTAAATCAAATACTGGACAGAGCCTCCCAGACCCCGCAAAATGGAGGGGATATTCAGAACAAAGGTGAATCCAAGCCTTCGGCTAAATGAGGTGATGAATGATGATTCAGTCGATTAAGAATATAGATAGGAAAACGATGGACAGATGGCAGATCGCAACCCTGATCTTGTTTGTTCTGGGTTTACTTGTGATTAGTTATATTGGCGGGGATTTAAAGCTGGTTAGCTTTTCAACGGGAATCATACTATTAGGGCTTGCTTACGTGCCCAATCTGCTCGTCAGTATCGGCATCTACATTCAGGCAGATTCGCATGATAAACAGCGTTATCGTATTCAGCTCATTCTGGCAGCGGTTTTTTATACCTTTGTTCTGATCTGGCGGCTATCCCAATAGGGCGAGTTTTCAAATGTAACCTGAGTAAGCCAAGCGAAGATAGGGAGTGAACGAATGGAATACCGATGTGAGTCTTGCGGAGATCGTTCAAGCCGAGCTATTCATCGCAAGGAGATCACCTGTAGCAAATGCGGAGGTAGCGTACTTGTAGATGAAGCTACGCGCAAGTCGGGCAGTCGCAAGGTTGCATTTTTATCTGCGAGTCTGGCGCTGGTGTTGTTTGCTCTACTCTATTATGGATATTGATGTAGCTCGCAGATGCTGGATCAACGGCTAATGTAGGAGTGCGAGGATTAGCTACATTCATGAAACGGCAGGAAGTGAGTATGATGAAAAAAAGATTATCGCTAGGACTACTACTGGTCGTTGCTTTACTTGCTGGCTGTACAGATAAGGCTGCACCATCAGCAACCAGTACGAGTGAAACGGCTACGGGACAAGAAGCAACAGGTGCAGAGGAGCAAGGTACGACTACAGCGGATCCGCTGGCTGCTCCAACTCCGGTTAAGGTTGTCGTGGAAGGAGCCTCCTCCAGTGATTCTTCTCCTGCATCGGAGCTGCCTGATGATATTGGCAACGTACCGGAAAAGCAACAGATCACGAAGTTACTGCAATCCGGCGCGGTGAAGCTAGACAATCCAGCTAGCTTTGAACCAAGTCAGCCAATCACTCGCTCTGAATTCATTCGCTGGATGTATGGCTATGATAATAAGCATATCAAGCCGAAGCTGGCGAGTCAGCCAAGCTTTAGCGATGTGGATTCAAGCAATCCAGATTATACATTGATCGAAGGCTTGCAGGCTGCTGGCGTGATTACCGGCTTCCCGGATGGTACGATGCAACTGGATAAGGAGTTAACCCGTCAGGAGCTAACCCTACTGTGGGGCTGGTATGAGCGCGAACGCGGTGTGACGAATCCGATTGTCGATTTGTCAGTGACACAGTTTGCACTCAAGAAGTATAAAGATGGAGCGCAAATCTCGGATACGTATGTAGCGGCGGTTGGTTTTTATGCTAATCAGGATAAGCATCCACTGGAGCAGACATTTGGGGTCAAGGATAAGCTGGAGCCGCAGCAACCTGTTACACGTGCTCAGGCAGCGCGCTGGATTGTGGAAAACACGACGATTGCAGACCAACAACAGGAGCAGAATGAAGTGACCAAAGAGTTGCAAACTGAAGCCACAGAAGCGATGGCAGCACAGCAGGCGACACAGACCGTGACCGTCAATGATATTGCCACCAGTCCGGTACAATGGCAGATCAGGCGCTTGATTAGCTCCGGTATCCCTGTTCTGGATGGGCAGGGTCATTTTCAGCCGGATACGTCGATTACACGGCGTGATTTTATCCGCTGGATGTATCAGTACGATCCGAAGGAGTTAACACCAGCGGATCAGCCACCGCCAGCCTTTACCGATGTGCAAAATACCGATCTAGACTATACGTTGGTAGATAAGCTGAGACAGGCTGACTTGCTGCCTGCTGTAGATAACAATGAATTGAAGCTCGATCAGCCGCTTACTCGTGAGCAGCTTACGGTATTGTGGGCATGGTATCAGCAGATGGATAACGTCCGCGAGCCTATACTTGCGCTATCCACGGTGCAGGATTCGCTGTTTACGATTAGCGATGGGAAGGAGATTGGCACATCCTATAGTAACAAGGAACCGTATATTCGTGCGGTGGCGACATTTGTGTATGGAGAGCCAACCTATCGCAATGTGTTCGGCTTCACGACGCTACTGAAACCACAGGCAGCAGTATCGCGCGCGGAAGCAGCACAGTGGCTGGTCGAATATACCGAGTCATAAACGTGTAAGTAAACATATCGGTAGTAGCAGTCGATCTGTCACCGCAGTACAGGCCAATGAGCGGTTGTTCGTTTACTGACGGGCTGCTGAACTAACCTTGTGCCGGATGACGAACAATGGAGAGGATATGTATGAACAAATGGATCACCATTTGCCGTGAACGGATGCACAATGAGCGAGGCAGTATGTCGATTTTGACGATTGCCACGCTTGCTTTTGTCATTCTAGGTAGTGCGTTCATGTTTTATTATTTCACCGTATTCATCGAGAAAAGACAGGCGCAAAATATTGCCGATGCCGCATCACTCACCGCCATTCAGGAAGTGAAGAAGCAATATGAGCTTGGGCTGGAAGAGCGTGCTGACGAGACGCTGGAGGAGTACTTGAAGGATGCGAAGGAGCAAGCTGGTGCCGAAGCAGGTGGCGCGCTGGATGATCTGATCAAAAAGGATATCGAGACACCGGAGCTAGAAAAGGTATTGCTCGACGATGATTACGATTCGGAAAAGGATTGGCCACTTGTGGTCAAGGAGCCTCATTTTGCAGAGGAATTCACCGCCAGTAAAAATGGCGATCTGCTCTACGAGCGCAT
Source organism: Paenibacillus hunanensis (assembly GCF_014645615.1). Taxonomy (GTDB): domain Bacteria; phylum Bacillota; class Bacilli; order Paenibacillales; family Paenibacillaceae; genus Saccharibacillus; species Saccharibacillus hunanensis. Next base: position 300,421 of record NZ_BMMB01000008.1, read on the forward strand.
TGTACAATATTCCAGTCAAATCTCCGCAGCAGCAAGTGCGGCGATTGATGCTAACGGAGGCGACACGTCAGAGGGAAGCATGACATTTCCAGTAGAGCGTGAGCCCAAGTTCAAGCTAACCGCTGCGCGCACACTTAATCTGGATAGCATCGGTTTACAGGAAAATATTATGGCTGCCTCAGCAGCAGGCATCGGCTCCAAGGATATTCCGATTGATGTGAGCACAAAGACACCGATTGTGATCCGCTGGTAGAATGGTGACTGCCATTTGTACAAATACAACAACAGACCGACAGATGTACGCAAGTATATCGATCTGCACACTCTATACATCCAGTTAGATGTAAACGGATAACAGCTCGCAGGCTCTCTCCCCTGGGGGCTGTTTGTGTTATTGTTTGGTGCTAGTCGGACTATGATGTTACGTGCATCGCGTCTGATTTATAGACATATGATCGATATTGCAAGCCATGACCAGTGGATATATCACACCATTACATAAAATAAAGCCAAACAGCTACACGCTCCCTCCACTCTCCGCAATAACGTCTGTCATAAAGTCTTTCATAACCTCTGTTACAACGCCCAATTTGTCATACAAAAGGCTCGTATTGCCTCCTGAATATCGCTTCCATTCACTACTTTTTACGAGAACAGACCTTTTAAGCTTTCCTTTATTGTATTTTAAGCTGTTTTTATAGTTTGTCGGATATAGTAAAATAGGTTTTTGGAACTTATCCATGCCCGGTGTACGAACGGTTAGGTAGAAGCGATCCGGGCAGGAATTGGCAGGAGGGGAAATAACGATGCTTCAAGTCCAGCAAGTCAGCAAACATTTTGATCGGCGACGCAGTGTGGACGGAATTGATTTTGAGATGGAACGCGGTGAGATCGTTGGTTTTCTCGGTCCGAATGGTGCGGGCAAAACGACGACGATGCGCATGATTACAGGCTATTTAACACCAACCTCAGGACAAATCTGGCTCGACGGATTGCCGATGCATGAGCCATCTCGCAAGGCGCGTGGCAAAATCGGCTATTTACCGGAGACGCCGCCTCTATATCCGGACATGACCGTCATGTCCTATTTGCGTTTTGTGGCAGATTTGCGTGATGTGCCTGCACGTCAGCAGAAGCTACGCATTAGCGAAATGATCGACCGACTCGGTCTGGAAGGACGCGAGCGACAAGTTGTACGCTCCCTGTCCAAAGGGTATAAACAACGTCTTGGTCTGGCACAGGCGATTATCCACAAGCCCGATCTGCTCGTACTGGACGAGCCGACCTCTGGGCTCGATCCAAGTCAGATCGTGGAGATTCGGCAATTGATTCGTGAGCTAGGCGAACAGCATACTGTATTGCTAAGTACACATATTTTGCAGGAGGTGAGTACACTGTGCAGTCGTGTGCTCATTATTAATGAAGGAAAGCTCGTAGCAGATGGCCCATCGAATCAGCTAGACAGTAGCTTGAACGATAAGTTCCAGGTTGCCCTAGAAGTAAAATCGCGTCCTGCCGTACTGCATACCTTGCTGGACGGATGGGGCTGGTCAGAGACCGATTATGTACTGACGGATCCTGATGAGCAGCAGGAGCAGCTTATTCGTGTCCGTCTGCAAGGTGAAGACGGAACCGACTTCCGTGAGCGCCTATCGCTGGCGCTGGGCGAAGCACGTATTCCGATTCTGGAGCTGCGCCGAGAAAGCATGAGTCTGGAGGATGTGTTCCTGAAGCTAACAAGCGAATCAGCGCCAGAGTCGGCTACAGTCGAGCTACCTTCATCCAGCGAATCATCTGCTGAGGAATCCTCAGCGACGGAAGCAACACCCGCGAAGGATGAACTCACTCCACTCACCAAAACTTCTAACAAAGCTTCTAAAAAAATGAATAACAAGGAGGATCGCGCCTGATGAAACGAATGTGGGCGATTTGCTCCAAAGAGCTACAGCTATACTTTTTTAATCCGACCTCCTATTTTGCGATAGCCGTCTATGTGCTGCTATCCAGCATTATGTTTTATGTGAGCTTTGTCGTGTATCAGCCGAGCATTATCGATTATCGTCTCATATTGGGAGATACGATATTCATGCTGCTGATTGTCATTCCACTGCTCACGATGCGACTTATGTCGGAGGAGTTTCGGCAGGGAACCGATGAGCTACTATTGACCTCGCCTGTGACAGCAACCGAGATTGTACTGGGCAAGTATCTCGCCTCACTCGGACTGCTGATCGTGCTTATCCTGTGCAATATGGTCTATCCACTGACGATGTCCTTTTTCGGCAAGCTGGATATTACATTGCTGCTCTTATCCGTGCTAGGTGTCTTCCTGCTCGGTGCAGCGATGATGGCGATTGGTCTGTTCGCATCGAGTCTGTCACAGCATCAGATGGTCTCGGCAGTGATCGGCTTTGTCATTTTGCTTACATTATGGCTGATGGATTCGTTCGCCTCCGGCGCGACAGGCTCCAGCTTACAGCAATGGCTGGCTCCATTTTCATTATCCGGTCGCCTGAACAATATGATCAAAGGCGTGCTGCATGGCCCTGATCTATTGTATTACATCACACTGGCTGCATTATTCCTTGTACTGAGCATCCAGATTGTGGAACGGAAGCGGTGGAGGTAATGAAAATGGGCAAATGGATTTCTCGTACAAACGCAACCGTCATTTCTATTGCGGCGATTGGCATTTTTATCGTATTAACCTTATTTCTAAATTCGCTGGGCACCTTTCAGGTGGACCTGACCCAAAATCGGCAAAATACATTGTCCGATCAGACGATCAGTACATTAAAGGCAATTAACGAGCCAGTGGAAGCGATGGTATTCATCAATCCACAGGATGCACAGGTATATACACGCGAAGTGACCGACCTGCTACAGGAATATCATAAAATTAACAACAAGCTGGAGGTCAAGCAATACGATCTGCTGCAAAATCCAGAGCTGGCACGTCAATATGGCGTCGCTGAAAGCACGGTTGTGCTCAAGCAAGGCGAACGCACCAAAGCGATTCAGATCTACAATATGTTCACCAGCCCGGATCAGCAGGATGGACAGGACGCTTCATCCGAAGCAAGCTCATATCAGTTTACCGGTGAGCAAAAGCTAACGTCTGGCTTACTATCACTTACATCTAGCAAGACGTACAAAGCCTACCTGCTCAACGGCCATAATGAATTCGATACCGCTACACTCAGCTTACTGGCACAGCAATTAAGCGAAGAAAATATTAATATGTCCGAGTTATCTCTTGCACAGGAGGGCGCGGTTCCGACAGATGCGAGCGTGCTGATGATCGTTGCTCCGCAGACCGATCTGAGCGATGCAGAGACAAAGGTCATTCGTGAATATATGAATAAAGGCGGCAAGCTATTCCTATCGCTGGGCTTTAACGAAAAGGCGAAAACCGATTGGAAAAATATCGATTCGTTAATGAGCGACTATGGAATTACCGATACGCATGCCGTAGCGGTCGAACCAAAGGGTCAATCGCTATATGATCCACTGACGATCGTACCGGAATACGGCAACCACGAGATTACAGATAAGCTGGCATCCAGCAATCTGTATACGATCATGTCACTCTCGATTGCACTCAAGCAGGAGGCTAAGCAGGGTCTGACCGTCACACCGCTATTAACGACTACATCGAATAGCTATGGTGAAACGAATCTGAGTGGCTTGCTCGAATCGAAGACCGAGCATGATAATAATGATCTGGCAGGACCATTTGATCTGGGTTTTGCGGTAGGGAGCTCAGATGGGAAGCCTAAGGCAGTCGTACTCGGCGGTTCCACCTTTATGATGGATCAATCGATCCAGCAGCAGGGTAATCTCGACTTTGCAGTGAACAGCATTAATTATCTGGTGGGCAACGATAGTCAGGTAACGATCCGTCCGAAGACACAGGATCAATATCAGACAGCGACACTAACGCTGCCACAGGCACGGGCAATCCTCATCTCAACTGTAATCGTCTTCCCGCTTCTGTTTGTAGCGGCAGGTGTATTCCTGTGGTGGAGACGTCGTCGTGTGTAAAGGTTGGATACAGTGGATAAACCCTGTGCTTTACGCATACGGATCGTGTGAAAGGGGAGAGCGGAATGGTTAAAAAGCTACTGCCTTCTATCATCCTGCTGCTAGTGCTGGTAGCAGGTATGGGCTATGCGTATTCGCAGCACTTTTTTCAAAAGAAAGACGAGACTACATCTGCGGAAACGAAGCTACTGACCGTGAGTACAAATGAGCTACAGCAGATTGTCATTCATCCGTCTGCGCTTGGTACAGGGGACGACACAGCGAATAGTAACGCAGAAGCAAGCACCAGTGGTACATCGGATAAGGCGAATAGCACCGCGGATGTAACACTGGTGCATGATAATAATCAGTGGACGATTACACAGCCGGGAGCGTATCCTGCGAATACGTATATGATCGAGGACTGGCTGAGTACGCTAGAATCAGCGACTGTACACGGTACAGTTGAGCAGTCCCCACAGGATGTGTCCAGATACGGGATGAAGCAGGGACAGCCGGGCATCGTGTTAACAACAAAGGACGGGCAAAAGCTCGAAATATCGTTTGGTAGCGAAACACCAGAGCGTGAATATGACTACGTGAGAGTGAACGATGGCCCGATCATTCAGGTGGCAGGGCAGACGATCAATGATCTGGCAGGCGCGACTGCGTTCCATTTTATCGATACAACTCCATTCGGCTGGGATGATCAGCAGCTCAGCAAGCTGGTCTGGAAGGGCAATACGTCAACGACTACATGGACACTGACTCACCAGCTATCCAGCGGTGGCGATCCGAATCAGGATAAATGGAGCCTGAACGACCACTCCATCACCCCATCCGAGGCAGGCTCGATCACCGATGCGATCAAAAACATCCCTACAGACGAGCTACCCGTAGCAGCAGATAAGGTCAAGGGCTACAAGCACGTGCTGACACTGGAGATACAGCTGATGGCTACAAATGGTGACGACAATACAGGCTCAGAAGCGACTTCCAGCCAATCACAATATACAGGCTGGCAAGCAGCAGATGATGCAACGCATATCTGGATTGTAGAACCAACAGGTAAATGGGCATATCGCTTGCCAGCAGATAGTATCAGTAGGGCAGCGAAGACGGCGGCGGATGTGCTGAGTGGGAAGAGTGATTGAGTGGAATTATTAAAGTAACCAAAGAAAGAAGCCGAATCTAAAATGGATTCGGCTTCTTTTATGTTACGGACGTAGGATAGGGTTGTCTAGCTCTGTATGTCCCATTAAGCTGTCTGTTTCTTTTCCATCTACAAGTAACTCTATACTGTTTATTTCACTGAATTGAAAAAATGTTTTGGTCAGAGCTTCCATAGCTAGAGCTTCTCCTCCAGAACCTAAGCGTGCTTCATCTGGAATATGGATATCTAGTGTTAATTTGCCCTCATTAAAAGCAACAGATAACAAATCAATATTTCCCCATAAAGGAATTAGATTGTCTTGATCACTTTTTTGCAGAGCCGTATACGTTTCACTGTATTTATGAGTTGCGTCCGTAAAGGTGATACTTTGCACGTTTTTTTCTAGTTTTGAGACTTGAACATCAGCATAGTACACTTCAATTTTTTGCGATTTTTTTTGTTTTTCAGCTTCATTATTTTCTGTCGATGCTTCATTCAGATCAAGCTTGGAGCCTTGAACCTTACTAGAAGAAGGATGATGATCACAGCCTATTGAAAACGCGCATAAAGTACAGATGAGTATAAAGAGATATATTCCTTTTTTCATCAAAACACATCCTTGTGAATTAGTCCGTAGTTCATAATCCCAGGTATTCTTTTATTCCGTCCACAATCGCTTGGGCTGCCTTATTTTGATTGATTTCTGACATCATCGCTTGTTCTTCTTCCTGATTACTTAAAAAACCAATTTCCAATAGAACAGCAGCCATTGTTGTTTCTCGTATCACTTGAAAGCTTTCATTTTTAACGCCGCGATCACTAAATCCTAAAGCTTGTATCAATTTTCCATGAATGATCGTGGCTAATTCCTTACTGCTTGCACGTTGATAATAATAGGTTTCTGTCCCTTTGGCTTGGGAAGAAAGTGGCGCGTTGTTACCATGAATAGAGACGAATACATCTGCTTTGAGATCATTTGCAAGCTTAACCCTTTCGGATCTAGTAGGGTACACATCCGTATCGCGTGTCATAATCAGTTCAATATTAGGTTCATTTTGTAGAAGCTTTTGAACCTTGAGAGCTAAAGCAAGCGTAAAATCCTTCTCATGATTCTGTGTAAAACTAGTAGTTCCCGGGTCTGTTCCTCCATGGCCTGCGTCGATAACGACGATCTTTTTGCCATTATGTATAGGAGAAGTGGGTACAGAGCTATTGACCATGCTTAGATCAAGAATAAACTTACCTGTGCTGGTTTGTTGTGTATAGTTCGAAGCAGTTGCATTATTAAGCTCAATCACTATTCGTACCTGAGCAGGATTATTATTGTAAAGCGAATAGCGTATATCTTTAATTTGGGGAGAACCGCTAGTATCCAGGCTAGCCATAGCTCCCGCCACGGGCTTATTCTCTATCTCGCCAAAATCAGTTGCAGGAAAATCCATCACAATACGTTCAGGATTTTTAAGAGTTGTTATGACTGGATTAATTTCATGATCTAATGAGACGATAAGCTGATTATTCACATAAGTAATATCGTGAATCAAATTAATCGCTGTTGTATTTTCTGGAGCAGGTGATGGAGGTGCAGGCTTCATGCTAGCTAAAGTAACAATTTTATCGCTATTATTCCAAGCAACTCCCAGTCCCATCTGTTCACTAACAAAGCGTAGGGGAACAACAACATTATTTTGGACAATTTGAGGAGCTGCATTAAGGCGCACTATATTATTGCTTATAGAAGCCTCATTTTTTCCAACGGTTAATAAAATAGAATGATCTCCCTCTTGAATATTCACATTTTGATTAGCTTGATCCCAAGCTACATTAAACTTTAAATTTTCAGCGACGATTCGAATCGGAATCATAATATTATTTTCAATATTAACGACTTCAGCATCTTTAGGTAGACTTAACTCTTGGCCATTTAAAATAATCCTAGTTTGATTTGTGGCAGCATGAGTATGTAGAGGAAGAAGTAGTACTAAAAGTACACTGAGTAGAAATACAGCTATAGCATTTTTCATTTTGCACCTCGGGTTAGATTGGAGTCATCCTAATTTTGGTTAGAACATGATGAAATAGGTTTGTATTTATATGTAAGAGATCGCAGGACAATACATGTAAATGGCACATTTATATCAGATCACATAAAATGATGAATGAGTTAATGCAGAGTAGCATCTACCTCTTGATGCTTTATAATCAGTCCACAGATGAATTGATTAACGCTACACTTAATATGATGTCAAACTTTATATTTGTCCTGCAAATCTGGATAGTCTTATCGAAAATTAGACGCAACCCAAAAGTAAAAGTTGTGAAAAAATGGTTTAAATACAATATTATTTCACTTCCAAAAAAATAACATATAGATTCTCACGCTGGAACTGGCGTGAGAATCTATATGTCATATTTGAGTAATTATAAAGTGTCACTTTTGATACGGAATTAGAATAACAGTTTAAGAGATCAAATCGTTACTTGAATACGTTAGATATTCACCCTTCCAACCTTACCCCTCTAACAAAAATCTCCTTCAACCCCATATCCCCATCCAACACCAGCACATCCGCCTGCTTCCCAACCTCCAAGCTCCCAGTCCGCTCATACAATCCAAGCTGACGCGCTGGATTGCCGCTGGCAGCCTCCGAAGCGCGCAAAATCGATAATCCAGCCTTCTCGATCAAGAAGCGGAACCCTTCAATCATCGTCAACCGACTACCTGCCAGTGTACCGCTATCCTCTGGCAAAGTGGCTACACCATTGATCACCTTCACCGGCTGATCGCCCAGCATATAATCCCCATCGCCCAGTCCAGCAGCGGACATCGCATCCGTGATCAGAATCAGGTTATGCTCCTGCTTGAGCTTCGCAAGTAGCGCAACCGCGGCAGGATGCACATGAATACCATCCGCAATAATCTCCGCACAGATTGCAGGCGTACCCAGCACTGCACCAGCCGTTCCCGGCTTCCGATGATGCAGCGGGGTCATCGCATTAAACGTATGCACCGCATGATTCAGCCCCGCCTCGACCGCTTCCATGATCTGTTCATAGGTTGCATCTGTATGACCAGCCGCAGCAGTAATATCATGCGCACGCAGCCAGCGAATAACCTCCAGTGCACCTTCACGTTCCGGTGCCAGTGTGAGCTGCTTGATCAGACCCGGATAAGCAGCATGCCATTCTTCCAGCCATTGCACATTGGGCAGCACAATATGTCCCGGATTTTGCGCCCCAGGCCATTTCGGGCTAATAAATGGGCCTTCCAGATGCACACCGACAACCTGTGCGCCAGGCATTTCGCCTTTCTCCATATAAGCATGTACCTGCTCCAGCACATGATCGATAGCCGCACGCGGTGCAGTCATCGTTGTAGCAAGCATGGACGTGGTTCCCTGACTTCCATGAAAACGAGTGATCGTATCCAGTACCTCAGGGCTTGCATCCATAAAGTCCTGGCCCATCCCGCCATGCACATGGATGTCGATAAAGCCGGGTAGGACGAGTCCCCCTCTGGCATCGTATTGTAAAATATCCTGGCGAAAGGCAGGCTGGGCGTTCCCTGTAGAGGACGCTCGATTTGGCTCATTCGCAATAGTTGCATGATCCGCATTGTCGCGTTGTAAAGTGGAATGACTAGCGCCCTCATTATCGGCAGAAATAGTAGCAGAATCGCCAGCGTTTTCATTGTCCATGGAATGAACAGCCCGATTGCCAGTATGAGCAACGGTAGCGCCATGATCCGAACCGATATACTGAATCACGCCATGCTCTACGATTAACGTACCTTGCTCTATGATTCCTTCTGGTGTCACGATGCGTCCATTCACAATGCGGAATGACGCAGATGTACCTTCTGTTGGATGTGTCATTGCTGAAATAACCTCCCAGCCTCCGCGTCCATCAGCACGGTTACATTTGGATGCAATTGCAGCAGCGATGCAGGGCAGAGCGTGGTAATCGGGCCAGTTAGTGCACGATGAATGATCTCTGCTTTGTCTGCGCCGCGTACCATGAGCAGAATCTGGCGCGCCTTCATAATCGTACCAACGCCCATTGTGATCGCACGCTGTGGTACTTCGTCGATGGAGTTAAAATAGCGTGCATTCGCTTCGCGAGTCTGTGGCAACAGCTCCACGACATGAGTGCCCGGTGTGAGCTGGTCGTCTGGCTCGTTAAAGCCGATATGTCCGTTATGCCCGATGCCCAGCACCTGTAAGTCGATTACCGCCTCAGACAGCATTTCATCATATCGCTTGCACTCCTGATCGAGATCGTCGGCCTGTCCATTTGGTACATGTGTATTTTCTGGCAAAATGTCGATATGGTTAAACAGATGCTGATTCATAAAGGTACGATACGAAGCCGGATGATCGCTTGGCAATCCAACATATTCATCCAGATTGTACGTTTTTACCTTTTCAAAGGTGATTACACCCTGATTGTAAATCTCGATCAGTTCTTTATACAAACCGACCGGTGTTCCGCCTGTGGCGAGTCCGAGCACACAGCGTGGAGAGGTCTGCACCAGACTGGACACAATGTACGCGGCAACCTTGCCAAAATCTTTTTCATTGCCTACCTTGACCAAATTAACCATGAATCATAACCCTCCTGAGTCTTTGCGGTAACGCCGCACATTTTTATAGGACAGCTCCAGCTTTTTGACGGAATCATTGAACTGGGCGCTGATCATACCGGTGAATAAAATATCGATAATATGAAGCTGAGCGATGCGAGATGCCATATCGCCGCGGCGAATCCCTTTTTCAAGCGATGAGGAAAAGAGGGCGATATCCGCGATATCTGCCAGCGGATTAGAGCTGTATTGCGTGAGCGATAGCGTTGTAGCGCCATTTTCCTTTGCACAGGTAAGCGCATCGATCGTTTCCTTCGTTTCACCTGAATAGGAGATGGCAATCGCGACATCGTCTGACGATAGAGTAGAGGCGGAGGTGATCTGCATATGAGAATCAGCAAAGGCGGTGCAATTTTTGCCGATACGAATCAGCTTCTGGTAGAAGTCCTGCGCCACAATCGAGGATGTGGCGATACCGTACAGATCAATGCGGCGCGCGCGGATCAGATAACCGATCGCTTGCTCCAGTCGTGGCAGACTCAGCAGCCGGGTCGTATCGTTGATCGAGCTCACATGATTCGATTCAATCGCCTTCACGATCTCTGACAGTGGGTTGCCTGCGATAATATCCTGATACGAGCCAGGAATCGATTGCTGGGCAAGCTCGGCTGCTAGCTTCATTTTAAAATCAGGAAAGCCTTCAAAATGAAAGGTTTTGCAAAAGCGTGTAACGGTAGCCGGGCTTATTCCGCATTGCGTAGCTAGCTGTGTAATGCCCATTCGGCTAATGGAAGAGGGCTGCTGTAAAATATAATTAGCAAGTCTGCGTTCCTGTGGAGATAGCTTACCAAGCCCTTGCTCCAGCACATGAAGAATCGGGGACAATAGATTCACTCCTTTCGAGTTCGACTGAGAGTCAGGATGATCTATAACAATTAACAATATAGAGCGAATAAATATGAAAAATAAAGCGAATAATTATGAAAATTAATTTCATAATTATATCGATTATTTATGAGAATACTCGATAATAAACATCTCGCTATTGCAGGATTTACAGGAGATGAAATAATTAACAGGCTATTTTACCGCATATTTACAAAGAAATAGAGAAGCGGAAATAAATCTTTTCTTCTTTCAAATAAAAGAAAATTTTTTTCTTGAGAATATACTAATTCACGGTGTATGTAATTGCAATAGCATTTCGATAAAAAGCAAAAATTTTGTAAAGGAGTTTAACAAATAGCCTGATATTGAAGGCAATAAGCCAGTTCTGACAGTGTAAAATCCATAGGATAGCCATCTACTCGTCACGAAATAAAATAGACATCCTGCTCAATACCGATTATCATTCATCAGTTCATCAGTTCATCAGTTCATCAGTTCATCAGTTCATCAGTTCATCAGTTCATCAGTTCATCAGTTCATCAGTTCATCAGTTCATCAGTTCATCAGTTCATCAGTTCATCAGGTGATCATGTCATACATCGAAATACATCACTGTATTCCTCCTCCAATCACATCATTCCTCATTCACACCCCGGTCACTATTCACCTACACGCAGACAAAATCATAAGTACACACTATACCAACACAAAAAAAGACACCCTGCCATCGCAGAGTGCCTTAATCTTATCGTGATGAAGCTGTTGCCTTACGCTTGCTTTGATATTGCGGTAATACCAGTCTCCACAGTAAAAAGACAAGTACAATCATCTGTGGAATCAGTGTCTCCCAGGTCGGATAGACGCCGAGCCAGCTTACCGATGGCATTCCCGAAATCGTATGCGCAGGCAGATAAGCAGACACCTGAAGCGCGTGAATACTTTCACCGAGGAAACGGAAGACGAGATAGTAGATCAGCACGGTCGCTGTCAGGAAGAACGGACGCACCGGCAGCTTCACACTGAACCGGATAATGAGCACTGCGATCACGATCAGAATAACGAGTGCCAGACCGATCCCCAGCAATAGCTGAGATAACGCAATCGCTGGCGCCATCCCCACGTAGAAGATCGCTGTCTCCGCACCTTCACGCAAAATCGCTAACCCCGACACCGCAGCTAGTGAAAATAAACTACCGCGTGCCAGTGCACCACTAATCTGACCTTCAATATATTGATTCCAATTTTGCAAATTAGCCTTCTGATGTAGCCAGTTCCCGACGCTAAGCATAAGCACGACAGCGACGAGTCCCGTAATACCCTCGATCAATTCGCGTGTACTGCCGCTTGTTGCCATCTGCGCAAAGGCATATACAAAAATGGCAGCGATCATGCCGCTCAGTGCCAGACCTGCAAACGCACCGCCCCAGATCCATGCACCTGCCTGACGGCTACCACTGCGCTTCGCATAAGCGAGCAGTGCAGCCAGCACGAGAATCGCTTCCAGACCTTCACGGAGCAAAATAACAGCCGCATCCCAAAAGGTATACGACGTTTTAGCTGTGATCGGTGTCAGCTGATCCAGCATCGTCTGTACCGTTGTACTGGCTTCATTCCAATTTGGCGGCGTGGATACTAGATAGCCCTGCGCCTCTGCCATTTCATTTTCTACAGCCGTATACGTAGAGGAAGAGGAAATTTGCACTTCGCCCTCGACCAGCGGCCACATGGTAATGAATTGCTGCATTTGCGTGCTTGCCTGCTCGGCTTGCTGTTGTCCGATCGAGGACTGTGCCTGCTGGAGCAACGCAACCGCATCGCTCAAATGCACATTGCCCTGCGCAGGGGCACTATTAGCGATTTGCCCGGACGTATATTCATGGAACAGATCGATCAGCTTTTGCGTTTGCTGCTTGGCCTGATCTGCACGCGGTGGCTCTGCCTGTAAAGCAACTCGGATCATACTCATCGTCGTTTCGAGCTGACTATACACGGTAAAATTATCCGCACGAATCGCATTTTCGACATTTGGCCATGCGGCAACGATCTGTTTATAGCTGCTTTGTGCAGCTGACCAATCTGCTGTATTGATCTTTTGCAGGGTTGCCTCAGCAAGGGGCAGGATAGTTTGGACTGCCTTTTGACCTTCCGCAGAGGGAGCACCCTTCTTACTCGCACTGGATGAAGCTGACGTGCCAGTACCCTTTTGCTGTGCCTCTGCATACGTATTGACTGCACGCGCCAGCTTGCCGAGTGCACTCGTTACTGCATCAGGCTGTGATCCAGCGGTCTGGAGCGCTTGCTGTGCACTCGCCAGTGCTGCATTCACATCGGCTGCCTGCTGTGGCAACGCAGAGGTATCAAGCTGTGACCAGCCGCTGGCGAATTGATTCAGCTCTGCATTCGCATCCGACCATTTCTTTTGACCGGCATCGACCAGTGCGCTACCTACAATCGTTAGTAGCTGATTCACATCCGGCTGAGCAGCAGATGCGATCGAAGTTGACCAGAGCATCGAGGAGTAGCTAGCAGCTACAGTCCCCTTGTTAGCGGATGAATCGCTCCATCGATCGGCTGCCGTACCTCCATATGAGCCTAATCCACCTAGCAGCAGTGTGCCGCCCATAACGACCACACTAACCGTGCGGCATACTGTACGTATATTCAGGAGATGGTTCCACATGACCCGCATTCCTCATTTCACTCAATAAATAGCATTCATTAATATACCGGCTACACCGGAGCTACGCAATCCTGTTGAAAGTAACCTAACGCATATCATACTTGTGCATATCCTATACAGAACACTGTTTATCCTGATATAGCAGAATGGCTCATAACAGGATAAACGATGTATCCCCAAATAACGATTAACGGTTGAACTTACAGCAGCGTATCTCCAATATATCCACCCTGACGCACACCAGGGAAGCAGGCGAATACAGCACTGCCAATATGCTGGGTGTATTCATTTAATGCATCCATCTCAGCAAGGCGTTTTTGCATCGGGATGAACTGATTTTGCAGACTACGCTGATAGCTGATGAAAAAGAGTCCAGCATCCAGTTGTCCCGTCACCTTATCCATACCGCTGGAATACGAATACGGACGGCGCAAAATTTGCATTTTGCCATCGCCACGAGCGACCCGCATATGGGCATTCATCGGAATGACGGGCTTGCCTGATGCGTCCTTTGCTTCCATATCGCCACGGTCAAATTCATGCTGTGATCCAAGCGGCGCACCACTCACCCGATAACGTCCAAACGTATTTTCCTGATCGCCCAGACTGGAGCGATCCCATACCTCGATCCGCATCCGAATGCGGCGTACTGCCATATAGCTACCGCCGGTCATCCAGCCCGCTCCATCCTGAGGCTGTACCCAGACGACTTCATTCATCATCGCGGCATCCTTGGCGCTCGGATTGGCTGTGCCATCCTTGAAGCCCATCAGATTGCGCGGTGTCGCATTGTTCGGATCAGCCGCAGTACTACGCTGGAAGCCTTCCTGACTCCAGCGCAGCACTGCCGTTCCACGAGCAATACGAATCAGATTGCGCATCGCGTGAAAAGCGACCTGCATATCGTCCGCACAGACCTGTACGGCTAGATCACCACCGCACCATTCGGGCTGTAGATTGTCGCCGTTGAATGGAGGCAGATCGGTAAAGCCAGCCGGGCGTTTACCCGCCAGTCCAAAGCGACCGTCAAACAGGCTCGGGCCTGCACCAAAGGTGATCGTCATGCGCGAAGGTGATAAGCCAGCTGCTTCACCCGTATCGGCAGGTGGCAAATGTGTATTTTCATTTTGTCCATCCAGCAATTGTCCGGAGGTAAGAGCTGCCGCCGCTACTGTCCAGGCCTGTAGCATCCGTTTCAGACTGCTAGCATCTGTAGCGGTCACATCAAAAGAAGCGAAGCACATAAAGTTCTGGTTTGGTGTCACAATGCCAGCCTGATGCTCGCCGTAAAAGTCATACCGATCGTTCGCAGAGCCTTCAGCGCCAGTCGTTACGTTCGCATCGCTCCCTGGCTTGTCATACGCAGGCTGTAACGAAGCCCCTGTCGCTGCCATCAGACCGAATGCACCTGTACCGCCCAGCAGTAATCCAACGCCAGACGCACCAGCAAGCCGCAGCATATCGCGGCGGCTTACAGGTTTTGTAAATACAGATGGAGATGGCTCGGAATGAGATGTCTCTGTAGGAAGCTGTTCTGCTGGCGTTTGCTCTGAAGAAGGTGGAGTTAATTTATCCTTGCTCATCGTCTCACACTCCCAGAATGGTTCCCATTTGCGACAGCGGCTCGGCGAGCGCATCGAGGTTCTGACTCAGTGTGCGCACATCCTCTTTGGACAGCTTATCATACGTTACGTATCCGCCATCCTTGGTTGCAAATGGAGCCAGTTCCTTGTTCAGCGCATCGAATTTCTCGCCGATTTGCTTTTCCAGTGATGGATCTTTAGCTGCCAGACTTGGCTTCAAAATTTCATAGATTTTCTGAGCGCCTTCCACGTTGGCTACAAAGTCATACAGATCGGTGTGAGAATAACGCTCTTCTTCACCTGTCACCTTGGAGGAGGATACTTCATTCAGCAACTCAACTGCACCCGTAACGAGCAGGCTGGCATCAATATCCACCGTTTCGACCTTAGCACGCAGCAGCTTGGCATCCTGTAGCAGACGATCTGCATATTCGCTCATTCCGTCTGTCGATTTCTTTTCCCACAGACCTTGCTCGATCCGGTGGAAACCGCGCCAATCAGCCTCGGCTACATCGCCCTGACGTGCATCGATATCCGGGTCGAGTGTACCCAGCGCTTCGGCGATCGGCTCGATGCGCTCATAATGCATCCGTGCAGGTGCATATAGCTTTTTCGCTTCATCGAGCTTGCCTGCTTTGACCGCCTCCGTGAACTTCTCTGTCTGCGTAACAAAGGCATCAATTTCAGATATCGCATACGTACGATACTGTTCCACCTCGGCAGAGAAATCCGCTTTTGTCGCGGTGGAAGCAGCCTCGTTCGAGGATGTCGTTTCATTGGTTGAAGCGGTAGAGGAATCGGAAGCGGTTGCTTCTGAAGTTGCTGCTCCACTGGTAGCTGTTGCTGCTGGCTGCTGGTTACCGCATGCAGCGAACAGAACGGAGGATAGCAAGATTGTTGCAGGTAAAGTGTAGCGTGCTTTCATGAATAGAGACACTCCTTAATAATGATAATCGTTCTCAATAATGTATATATAATACGGGCGAACCTGCACGGCGTCAATCATTATTTTATGTAAAAAGAGACTGTATCCTGGCGTTCATATGAGCCTGCAAATTAGACAGTTGAAAGGATAGCCGCTATACTTGCTCACAAGTATGCGTTTGCAGGGAATGAGGGAGGAGTATTGTATGAATGATCAGCATTATCAATCGCTGCCTGCTGGCTGGACAGCAGAGCAGTGGAAGGTGTTAACAGAACAGCTACGCTTGACGACTACACCATCGGATGATCCGCAGCATAGTGTGTCTATAGCGCAGTTATTAGATGAAGAAGGAGCCCTGCGCTATGTACAGCAGCTAGGGGATATTTATGAAAGTGAAGACCTACCATTTATCACCTCCATGCTGGCAAAGCGTTACAGCTATATGATTGTAGCACCTGCGCTATATGCGATGACGGTATTTGGTAAAGGGATCGATGTGACGCCAGAGCACTGTACATTGGAATCCCATTTTAAAGGCGATATCTGGCTGCCGCATGTGAGACTGGACAAGCCTGAGCCGATGGCGCTACACTTGGAGCCAGAAGCTGGGAAAGTGCTGTCCGAGCAGGACTGTGGATGTGTAGACGCTGATGCCGCTCAGCGCCAACGTGAGCAGTATCTGGCGACGATTTTTGCTGGACATTTGCAGCCGGTATGGAACAGTCTGGCGCGAGCGGCAGGAGTATCGCGTGCTATTCTGTGGGAAAATGCGGCGATCTATGTCTATTATGTGTACGAGACATTGCTTGCTGATCCGAGCCACGATGCGTATCGCGAGCGAATCGAAGCTGATTTTGCTTATTTGACGGAAGAAGCACCTGCTTCACTATTCGGTGAAAAATGGAATCCACTTGCGCGCTTCAACACACCGAAGCGTCTATCCGCAGGCTCGGATCAGCCCAAGCGTATTCGCAAAACCTGCTGTCTGTATTATTTATCCGGTGAGGATGCTGGATATTGCTCCGTCTGCCCCAAGCGTGAAGCATAAGCGTATAGCTTCCAAGCGTTTGCTCAATCCGGGTCGATGTGCGAGAAAGGCAGGATGGGGTGTGTTTTTACGTCCTATGATAGGGCTTGAGAGGGCATAGCTACGCGCTTGTACACTCGTAAATCTGCAAAAATAGACAGGACTTTTTCAAATTACCGGATGCAGAGGCTACCGTTTCGGTTTATAAATAGCTGAGAGACTTCCGGGTTGCCTGTTGCAGGTGATGCCCCGAGTCGCAGCGATGCGGCTCAAGGAACGAGTGGTCGCTTTCGTGATAACCGATACAGAGGAGGAAGCAATGATGACAATCAAAGCAGTAATTTTCGATCTGGATGGCGTTATTGTATCGACAGATGAGTTTCACTATGAGGCATGGAAAAAGATTAGCGATGAAGAAGGCATTCCTTTTAACCACACGATTAACAATCGACTACGCGGCGTCAGCCGAATGGAAAGTCTGAATATCATTCTGGAGCGTGCCGAGCGCGAGTACAGCCCGGAGGAAAAGCAGGAGCTCGCCGAGCGCAAAAATGAGTATTACAAAAAATCACTCGTCAACCTGACCCCGGATGATCTGCTCCCAGGTGCCAAGGATACGATCGACGAGCTGAAACGACGTAAAGTCAAAATCGCTATCGGCTCCTCCAGTAAAAATACACCTACCATTTTAAAACAAATCGGATTGGCAGACGCCTTCGACGCCATTGCCGATGGCAACGATATTACCCATAGCAAGCCAGATCCTGAGGTATTCCTGCTAGCCGCATCGAGACTGGATATTAAGCCCGAAGAATGCCTCGTTGTCGAAGATGCCGAAGCCGGTGTTCAAGCTGCTATCGCAGGTGGTATGAACGTAGCCGCTGTTGGCGATGCGGGTCTGCATTCACAGGATGCAGACTATCGTCTGGAGCGCGTGGATGAGATTCTGGATTTGATCTAAGCTAATTTTAGCTGCTGCGTATTCTATGCAGAATATTCTTTATGAAGCCCTTCTGTCACCTATGGACTGACCCCATACGGTGGAGAAGGGCTTTTTTGTCGTAGCCTTTTTGGAGCGTTAAGAATTTATGATGGGTTCCCTTTACGTTGATTCGTATTACGTCGATTCGTAGCGCACCCTCTGAATCTGTTGCTTTATTCCGTGCTGTAACGGTGTTACTTCCTCGAATCATTTTCCGCTACATCGCTCTAAAACAGAGTCGCTCCTACAAAAGAATATCTCCGCGCAATTGACTATTCCTACCGGAATTAAGCCACTTGCCCCCTCTGGCAAACATGTTATGATGGATATATTCTTGATTTCATTTTGGGATTAAGCAGTATTGTATTCAGCTTAGACTTCGATCTACTCAACCTATCGCTTGCCAGATGAAATCTGACTGCATAACGATGAAATGCACCAAAAACAAACGATATAACGATGCGTAGGCCAGTAGACTATCCAATCAACTTCACCTGCGCACAGAAGTGGAGGCAACACAATGGACTATACAGAACAATTTGATCACCCGCCGCAGCGGACAGGCACGAACTCGGAGAAATGGGATAAGCTACAGCATCTATTTGGCACGGAAGAGGCTTTGCCGTTGTGGGTAGCAGATATGGACTTTGCTGTACCTCAGCCGGTACAGGATGCACTCAAGCAAAGCGCCGAACATGGCGTAATCGGCTATTCCTTCCAATCAGACGCGTATTACGAAGCTTTACAGAGTTGGATGCGTAGTAAGCATGGCTGGGAAATTCAAAAGGATTGGGTCGTGTTCACACCGGGTGTTGTCGCATCGCTTAATTTTGCTGTGCATACCTTTACCGAGCCGGGCGACCGTGTAATGATTCAGACGCCAGTCTATCCACCATTTTATAGTGTTATTACAGGTCATGGACGCGAAGTGGTAGAGAATCCGCTACAACGCGATGAGGCTGGACGTTATACGATGGATTTCGAGCATCTGGAGCGTACGCTGGATAGCAGCATCAAAATGTTCATTCTGTGTAGTCCACACAATCCGATCGGACGTGTATGGACTCGCGAAGAGCTGGAACGTCTGGAGGAGCTGTGCGCGAAGCATGATATTCTAGTCGTTTCCGATGAGATTCATGGTGATCTTGTATACGGTGAAGAGCCGCATATTCCGTTTGCGATGCTATCCGAGCGTGCACGCAATCGTAGTATCATCTGTACCGCCCCAAGTAAAACATTTAACATTGCCGGGTTGAATACGTCGAATATTATTATTCCGAATGAAGAGCTACGCAACGCATTTGCCTTGCAGGTGAACAAGTTCGGCACCGGTCATATTAGCCAGTTTGGTGTGGTTGCCACACAGGCAGCCTACAATGGCGGCAAAGAATGGCTCGACCAGTGTCTTGCCTATACACGTAGCAATATGGAATATGTGCAGCAGTATATTGCGGAGCATTTGCCAGAGGTGAAGGTGTGGATGCCAGAAGCGACGTACCTGCTCTGGCTCGACTTCAGTCGTCTCGGTATGGAGCAAACGGATCTCGTACACTTCATGCTGCATGAAGCCAAGGTAGCACTCAACGATGGTCGTGCCTTTGGTACAACGGGAGAAGGCTTCCTGCGTATGAATGTAGCTTGCTCACGTCAGCTGCTGGAAGAAGCGATGAATCGGATTCATAACGCCATCGCGAAGCGTCGTCAGCATGAAAATGGCGAGCTGGTAGAGGCATCGTCGAATAATTAAGTCGACTGCGGATAGATTAAGGATACGTTAAAGGTAAGTTTAAGAAGCAGCGAAAAGATAGTTGAATAGCGCAAAGAGCGATTCTAACCGTACCCAGCTTAAACGCTATGATAGATTCCGTGAACCATAGGTAGCTAACCCTCCAACTTTAACTATTCTAATCTATCCTGTATAGGTAATCTGCTCTGTATATGTAAAAGACCTTGATATTACGTTCATATCCAATTGAATAAAACGTTAAAAAGCGCCTGTCGTTCCACCATATGTGAAACGACAGGCGCTTTTTTATGAAGAGGTAGCAAACAAGCTAGGACACTTAATCCACGCTGTTCAGGAATTCCACGATGGTCAGCAGACCTTTATCGAAGTTTTCCAGATTGAAATGCTCGTTCGGCGCGTGCAGGTTTTCGTCTGGCAAGCCGAAGCCCATCAGGACGACGGTTGGAGCGATCACACGGGAGAATTCCTCCACGATTGGGATCGAGCCGCCATCCTTGGTGAACAATGCGCGTGTACCGTAAACGGAAGTGTATGCATCCGCTGCTTTTTGCAGCAGTTCATTTTCGGACGGATCGATGTTGAAAGCACGTGCTTTCTCGCCTGGTGTGATGGTCAGCTTGGCACCGTTTGGCTTCACAGCTTCCAGATGGGTGATAATTTTATCCATTACATCCTGTGGATTCTGGTCAGCGACAAGGCGGCAGGTGATTTTGGCATGGGCTTCTTTTGGAATAACAGTTTTGCTGCCTTCGCCCTGGAAGCCGCCGTATACGCCATTCAGCTCCAGTGTTGGACGAGCACCAATGCGCTCTACGAAGGAGTAGCCTTCTTCGCCGTGCAGTGCCGTCAGCTCCAGATCCTGTTGCAGCTTTTGCTCGTTAAAGCCTTGCTTTTCGAACTCCGCGCGCATCTCATCGGATAGTGGCAATACCTCGTCATAGAAGCCTTCGACGAGCACCTTACCATCGCGATCATGCAGTGTTGCCAGTAGCTCCACCATTGCATGCAGCGCATTCGGTACGCCGCCACCGAAGGAACCGGAGTGCAGATCGGTATTGGCGGTATGGATCGCAACCTCAAGTGAGCACAGACCACGCAGACCGGTGCTGATCGCTGGCTTGCCGCGCTCTAATAGTGAGGTGTCAGACACGAGTACCGCGTCCGCTGCGAGTTGCTCACGATTCGCTTCCAGGAATGCTGGCAGGTGAGCGCTGGAAATTTCCTCTTCACCCTCGATGCAGAACTTGATGTTAACAGGCAGCTTGCCTTCCTGCTTGAGGATCGCTTCAACCGCCTTCACATGTAAGAACACCTGGCCTTTATCATCGGTTGCGCCACGGGCAAATAGCTTGTCCCCACGTACTTCCGGTTCAAAAGGTGGCGACTGCCACAGATGCAGCGGATCAACCGGCTGTACATCGTAGTGACCGTACACGAGAATCGTTGGTTTGCCTGGTGCATGTAGATGATCCGCAGTAACGATCGGATGACCGTTCGTCGGATTGATTTTTACATTTTCAAGTCCAGCCGCAGTCAGCTTGTCTGCAAGCCATTCAGCTGCACGCTGCATATCCGGCTTGTGCTCGGACAGCGCGGAAATACTCGGAATGGACAACCATTCCTTCAGCTCGGCGAGCTGCTGCTCGCGGTTCTCCTGAAAATATGTAGCATAATTAGTCATGTTTGAATTCCTCCTCAACTGATCATGGCAATGATCCATACAAGACGATAAGTATCGCTTGCAACGTTATGGATTCCATTGTACACCTTTTAACCACTGGACGAAAATAAGAACACAAAAATAGCGACCTCTCTGTACAGAGAAGCCGCTATTTTTGTGAATATCGGGTGTGTTGTTAATTGCGTAGAGGTGGATTTATTTGGTAGTGATCTCGACCTGTTTGTCAGAACTGTTCCATTTGTAGTCAATGCCTGTTGATTCCCCGATCTTCGCCAGTGGAATAGTTGTGCTTGAAAATGTAGTTGAATCCAGCACAGCTACACCGCCTACTGTCACGGTGCATGAATAATGAAGCTGCAATCATGCTTAATAGGAGGAATGGAAGCGTCAGCTATATTTGTGCCTATACGCTGTACTATAATAATTGCAATTTATACAGTCATACGACCGATGATGACCAACGAACAGGAGGCTATTCGATGAAGCTAGCAACGATTAACGTTCAGGGTAAAGAGCAAGTAGCCGTCGTACTGGAAGGGAAATACATATTGCTGGAGCAGATCAACGATGCATGGGGAGAGCAGTGGGCAACAGAGATGTTCGACTTGATTACCAGCTCACAGCTAGAATCGCTGGCGCAGGGTCTTGCTACAGCTAGTCCAGAGCAGCTAGAAAGGTTAACCGCTATACCTGCGGCAGAGATTGTGCATGCTCCATTGTATCGTCATCCACGCAAAATATGGGGCATTGGCATGAACTATGTAGCAGATGAAGTCGAGCTAAACGCGTCTGATCGAGATGAAGAACCTGTAAGCTTCATGAAGCCAGATACGACGATCATCGGGCCAGAGGATCATATCGAGCTACCACTGCAATCGGAAAAGGTAACCGCAGAAGGCGAGCTTGCTATTATTATCGGTCAGACCTGTCGTCATATAACAGAGCAGGATGCACCTGTTTATGTAGCAGGCTTAGCCGCTACACTGGATGTGACCGCAGCCGATATTCACGCACGGCATCCACGTTTTCTAGCGCGCGCGAAAAGCTTTGATACTTTTTTCGGCTTGGGTTCACAGCTGATTACGCTGGATGAAGTCCCCGATCTATTGCAGCTGACGGTACAGACCCATCATAATGACAAGCTGGTGCATCATAATCGCACCTATTATATGAAGTTTCGCCCGTGGTATATCGTGTCGTTTCTATCGCAGGTGATGACGCTGCTGCCCGGCGATATCATTATGACCGGAACGCCGGGTGCCGTCGTTATCCGTGAGGGCGATACGGTGGGCTGCTCCATTTTGGACGAAAAAGGACAGCCCCTGTTAGAGACTGTCCGTAATCAAGTTCGTTTACAGGCTTGATCATCATTCAGTATAATGCGTTCATCAACGCGCTAATCGTCGCTTAGATGGAGTCTCCAGATAGGCAGCGTGGATGGATCAATGACTTTCCTTCGTTTGTCTCAGATTGGATAAGAACAGCGCACCGATCAGCACCAGAATGGCGAGTGACCAGCCGAGCGTATGCAGCGCATCGTCATGATCCACGATAATGAGTCGGATGATCGCGGTAATACCGATGTAAATAAAATAACGTAATGGAAAATGGAATTTGGCTTCAAAGTATTTGATAATTAATGCCAGAAACTCAAAGTACAAAAAGAATACGAGCAATTCATCGGTGAACTGATAATAGCTAACCGTCGTGTCATTCGTTAGAAAAATAAGCGAAAATATCGACCATGTCTCATAGATCAGCAATACACTTAGCACAAGTGCCATCCCGATCAGACATACATTCAGTACCATTTGCAAAACGATCGGTACATGGTGCATACGCAATTTAGTGGATAGGTCTTTGATTGTCATTGTAATCCCTCTTCACTGTTAAAAATGGTTCCAGTATAGCCCTGCATTGTTCAGGCAAGCAGTTAGCATCGATAAGCTTGAAGCTCACGCGAAAAATCAATTGTTAGCCGATGCAGCAAGATCATTCCAGTGTGATCCTCTCGGTGGCTTACTGGTGAATACGGTTAGTGTAGCTGAGCGATTTGTCGCTCGTGTGTCCTTGCATTTGTTTTCTTGCTACGGGGGTATGGAGCGGATCGAGTGGCCGCTCGATTGCTGCTAAACGGCGGCTGGATTGCTCATGTTGTATAATGAAGGGAAGCAATCTGTCCTGCCAGCGAATCGATGGTCATTCGCTCGTAAGGCGCAGGGAAGAAAGGAATGCAGGTATGCGTAAAACAGTCATTGTAGTCGGTGGCGGCATTCTAGGCGCTTCGACTGCGTATCAATTAAGTAAACAGGATGTCGATGTGATTGTGATCGATCGGCAGCATACAGGTCAGGCGACAGATGCAGCGGCAGGGATTATTTGCCCGTGGTTATCGCAGCGTCGCAATCAGACCTGGTATCGACTGGCCAGTGGAGGGGCGCGCTTTTATCCTGAATTCATCGCTGAACTGGCGCAGCATGGCGAGCATAATACAGGCTATGCACGTGTAGGTGCGCTTAGCCTGCACCATGATCATGATAAAATACTCGCTATGCAAAAACGCGCACTCAAGCGGCTCGAAGCAGCACCCGAGATCGGTGAGATTACCTTGCTCAATGAAGATGAGGTGCGCGAACGATTTCCTTTACTGGATGAAGGCTATGAAGCGGTGCATGTGAGTGGTGCGGCGCGAATCGATGGACGCTTGCTACGCGATGCGCTGCTACGTGCCGCTGTGCGTCATGGAGCGACCCTATTACATGGAGAAGCGGTGCTGGAGCAGAAGGGGCAACGCGTTGTTGGTGTAAAAGTTGCTGGACAGCGATATGCAGCCGATGAGGTGGTCATCTGTGCTGGCGCATGGGCAACCGAACTGCTCGCTGGTATCGGCATTACATTTCAGATGCATTATCAGAAGGCACAGATTATGCATGTGAAGCTGGAAACGGACTACGACACAGGTAGCTGGCCTGTTGTCATGCCGCCGACCGATCAATATTTGCTTGCCTTTGAGCAGCAACGAATCGTCATTGGGGCTACACATGAGAATGATGTGACTGGCTATGATACACGGGTGACACCGGGCGGAATGCAGGAGGTGCTGAATAAGGGACTGGAGCTAGCGCCACAGCTTGCAAATAGCACATTTACTGAGATGCGAGTAGGCTTCCGTCCGTTTACAGCAGACTTCTTGCCCGTATTTGGCGCAATGCCGGGTTGGAGCGGCTTATTCATAGCGAACGGATTAGGCGCTTCTGGATTGACGATGGGGCCGTATATTGGATACTTACTCGCTCAGCTTGTCCTTGGCGAGCAGCCCGAGCTTCCGGTGGAGGATTATACGGTAGCGAAGGCGCTTGGTTGATGACCGTATGGTGCATTTCATCAACCTTATTCAGCTCAAAATCCGAATATCTGTATATATGCTTCATACATGCTTCTTCATAGATGTTGCGATCTGATCAAAGGACGTTTTCCAATTATTAATTGGGAAGCGTCTTTTTTAGTTTCATCATCATAAATATAAAATGGTATATACAACATCTGTACTAACGGTTAATCAAAAAGAGGATCGATTCCCATCCTCTATAACTTGCCAAACACCATAAAAATTACCCGTTGACAAATAAGTTTCCCTGAGGCAAAATATGGGCAGAAACAATTTAATGTATATTTTGATGCAAATCATGATGATGAATCGACATACGAACAACATAGACGCAATGACACCATTATAGAAACATAGAGACAGAAATGAGGGAGAGAACATGAATTCTGAAGTAGAGCTGGAACCTACCTCCGGTATCAAAAAGAATAGCTGGCTGCGTAGCAGCTCATCGATCAGTCTGGAGGAAGTGAATAATACAGTCAAAATTCCGCAAAATGCTGGATTCTGGCGCAAATTTTTTGCCTTTGCTGGCCCTGGCGCGCTTGTAGCGGTCGGCTACGTCGATCCGGGGAACTGGGCAACCTCGATTGCTGGTGGTTCACGATTCGGCTATACGCTGCTATCGGTCGTGCTTATCTCCAGCCTGGTAGCGATGCTACTGCAAACACTCGCTGCCAAGCTCGGGATCGTGACAGGGAAGGATCTAGCGCAGGCTACACGGGATGCAACTGGCCCTAAGACCGCTGTATTTCTGTGGATTTTGACCGAGCTTGCGATTATTGCCACCGATCTAGCGGAGGTGATCGGTTCAGCGATTGCACTGAATCTGTTATTCGGTATTCCGCTGTTATGGGGCATTCTGATTACCACCTTTGATGTATTGCTACTGCTGTTATTGCAGAAAAAAGGCTTTCGGATTATTGAATCGATCGTTATCGTACTGATGGCTACGATCTTTGTGATCTTTGGCTTTGAAATGATCGCTGCACGTCCTGATGTAGCAGCGCTGTTTGGCGGATATATTCCCAAGCTTGAGGTTGTAACCAACTCGTCAATGCTATTCGTGGCGCTGGGTATTCTCGGTGCAACCGTGATGCCGCACAATCTGTATCTACATTCCTCGATCATCCAATCGCGTCAATATAAACGCACACTGGAAGGGAAAAAGGAAGCCGTCAAATTTGCCAGACTCGATTCGGTTGCCTCACTTACGGTGGCATTTCTGATCAACTCGGCTATTTTGATTCTTGGAGCCGCTGCTTTTTATGGTAGTGGATTGCAGGTTACTGAGATTGAAGCGGCTTACCAGCTGCTCAGTCCAACGGTCGGTGTCGGCATTGCCAGCACATTGTTCGCTGTTGCCCTGCTCGCTTCGGGTCAGAACTCGACCATTACGGGTACACTGGCAGGACAGATCGTGATGGAGGGCTTTGTACGACTGCGCATATCGCCTGTACTGCGTCGTGTGATCACACGTCTGCTGGCGGTTGTACCAGCCTTCATCGTTACGTGGCTGTACGGTTCGAGTGGTACAGGGAATCTGTTGCTCTGGAGTCAGGTCGTACTGAGCTTGCAGCTGCCATTTGCGATTATTCCACTCGTACGCTTTACCAGTGATAAGGGGAAAATGGGTAGCTTTGCAAACTCACGCGCCACCAAATGGCTGGCATGGACAGCGACAGGTGTGATCGTTGCACTGAATCTGTTCCTGATCGGTTATCTGTTCTTAACAGGTGAGCAATTAGGGTAAATGAATGTGATATAAAATTCATCGTTTTATAGGAAGACCGCTCTGGCATATGCACAGAGCGGTCTTTTTGCTATACCTGAATAGCGTTTGTAGAGACAAGCGGAAAAAATATAAAATGCAATTGACTGTAAGCGCTTTTAGTAATAGTATTTAATCATATTATAATCAAAAGTTAATCATTATTTCACCAATATACTCATTTATCGAGGACAAGGGGGACGGACATGACAGCACAGAGCATTCACTGGGGGATTGCGCCGATTGGCTGGCGTAATGATGATGTACCTGAGATCGGGGCAGGGAACACATTGTCGCATCTATTGAGCGATATTGTCGTAGCTGGCTTTGAAGGGACAGAGGTAGGCGGCTTTTTCCCATCGGCAGAGGTGTTAAAGCGTGAGCTGAAGCTGCGTAAGCTTCGCATCGCCGGGCAATGGTTTAGCAGTTATCTGATTCGTGATGGATTGGAGCAGGTACTGCCTGCATTTCGTGCGCAATGCCTGTATTTGCAGGATGTGGAAGCGAGTGTGATTGTCATTTCCGAGCAGACATACAGCGTGCAAGGACTGGATCGGGATGTATTCGCGCAAAAGCCCTATTTTAACGATGAGGAATGGGAAGTGCTGTGCAGCGGTCTGAATGAGCTGGGCAAGGTAGCCGAGGAATACGGACTGAAGCTTGTATATCATCATCATATGGGTACCGGTGTGCAGACCGCGCAGGAGATCGATCGTCTGATGGCAGGTACGGATGCGGCGCACGTGCATTTGTTGTATGATACCGGGCATATTTATGTATCAGATGGCGAATATATGTCTGTTCTGCGCAAGCATATTGATCGTGTGCGTCATGTGCATTTTAAAGATGCACGGTTGCAGGTGCTTTCGGATTGTCGGGAGCAGGGCAGATCGTTCCGCGATTGCTTTTTAAGTGGCATGTTCACCGTGCCTGGAGATGGCTGTATTGATTTTAGTGAAGCCTATGACTTTTTAATAGAGAATGGGTATAGCGGCTGGATCGTGATTGAAGCGGAGCAGGACCCGGATGTAGCGCATCCGCTGGAGTATGCGCTGATCGCGCGGCGGTATATTGATGAGCAGCTACTGCGCTCGGCAGCACCTCATTGAGGATCATGCAGCACTAATCGTGGTTATTATAGACGAGAGTCGTTCGATATGAATACAGACAGAATACAATGCTATCGAAAGTATGCCTGTAGGATACAGAACGAATGAAGCGTACAAAAAGCATACATTTAATAAGCGACAGATAGCCTGTAGCAAGATGGAGCTGCTTCGGCAGACACAAAGTTGTACACCCCCAAGCCAATTTTATTCAGGAGGCAAGCAAAATGACATTACGTATTGGAGTTATCGGAACAGGCGCGATTGGACGGGATCATATCCGCCGGATTACATGCAATTTGAGCGGAGCGGAGATTGTCGCAGTAACCGATGTGAATGCAGACGCAGCCGCGCTGGCGATTGAAAGCTATGGCTTAACCGACGCGAAGATCTATCCAGATGATCTATCACTCATCGCTGCACCTGAGGTAGACGCGATCCTCGTAGCAAGCTGGGGGCCTGCTCACCAGCAGAGCGTACTGGCAGGTATTGCGGCAGGCAAATACGTATTTTGTGAAAAGCCGCTGGCAACGACAGCAGCCGGCTGTCGCGAGATCGTCGAAGCCGAGATCAAGCATGGTAAAAAGCTCGTTCAGGTCGGCTTTATGCGCCGTTACGATAGCGGCTATATTCAGCTCAAGCAGGCGGTCGAATCCGGCTTTATCGGCGAACCGCTAATGATTCGCTGCGCCCATCGCAACCCTTCCTCAGCAGACCTGTACACAACTGATATGGCAGTGACCGATACCTTTATCCATGAGATCGATGTGCTACACTGGCTCGTCAATGACGACTATGTATCCGCACGCGTCGCTTTCCCGAAAAAAACCCGCAACGCGCTACCCCATCTGCGCGACCCCCAGGTGATCACACTGGAAACACGCGGCGGCATCCTGATCACAACCGAAATCTTCGTCAACTGTAAATACGGCTACGATATCCAATGCGAGATCATCGGCGAAGAAGGCATCGTACGCTTGCCCGAGGTGGCAGGCATCACTTACCGCAAAGATGCCAAGCTCGGCATGAACCTGCTCATGGACTGGAAAGACCGCTTTATCGATTCCTACGACCGTGAACTGCAAGACTTCATCGACTGCATCAACCAGAACCGCGACCTACAAGGCCCAACCTCATGGGACGGCTACGTCGCAGCCGTTACCGCCGACGCCTGTGTACGCGCCCAGGAATCCGGCCAAGAGGAAGCAATCGAGCTAGACGAAAAACCAGAATTTTACGGTGGTGTCGCACTACGTAGTGTATAAAATAGGGAAAATACGCACTCTAAATCCCACATACTACACAGTAAAGCACCAAGCATCATACATGAACCAAGACAGTATCTAATAGATCGTGATGCTTGGTATATAAACTAAATTCAATTTTCATTTTAAAAAACGATAAAATGATAATAATAAATAACAGAAGAACAAAAAAACAAGAATAAAGAACAAAAAAGAAAAAAGAGAAAAGAAAAACAACAAAAAAACAGCCTGTTGAGCAGGGATTACTTCCCTTAACTCCAACAGGCTGTATTTATTTAACTACAAAAAGAAAAATTATAAACAACCACAGTCAAAATTAAAATCAAAACAACTTACAATCAAAATAATAACTGTATTCAAACTAATAATTAAATACAAACTAATGATGGAATACCAAATAATAATTGAATATAAGCATCAACTGAACTCCAAGTACCCAAAGCTTTTCCTGCCGCTACGCGCCCTTAGGCGCGTCAATACTGCTATTGCGATCAGTACGCACGGAGCGGAGGGAAGGAAATAAGGGGAAAGGACGACTTTGGAGGGGCGGGAATCTACATGTAATTCCTAATCCAGTAGATTCCCGCGGCTCCACCCGAGTCCGTCCCCTTATTCCTTCCCGCAGCGGCTTACTGCCCAGCAATAAAGTTTGCGCGCCCCCTTTAAGGGTAGCGTAGCTCAATTCCATGCCTCGAGCAAAACTCCGCATACTGCTCATCCGGCGATTCAGACGAGATCAAAATATCCACATCCTCCAGCGGTGCATAAGTCAGCAACGTCGATTTGCCAAATTTACTACTGTCCGCCAGCGCAATCAGCTTCTGCGCCTTGCTCGCAATCGACTTTTTAATCTCGTATTCCAGCAGATCCGAGTTGGTCAAGCCATGACTAATGCTCACCCCGGTCGCTGCCATAAACGCCTTGGTCACATTGTATTTTTGCAACGAGAGCGGATTATCCATGCCGACAAAGGAGCGCGTATTCGCCTTATACGTATTGCCGATCACAAGCAGACTCACATGCGGCATATCGGCGACCGAATTGATCACATCCAGACTATTCGTCAAAATGGTCAGCCGTAGCTCGGGATTCAGATGCTCGGCGATCGTACGTGTGGTCGTACCGGAATCGATATATACCAGATCATCCTCCTCGATACAGGCAGCAGCTAGACGAGCGATATCGT
This sequence comes from Paenibacillus hunanensis, assembly GCF_014645615.1. GTDB lineage: Bacteria > Bacillota > Bacilli > Paenibacillales > Paenibacillaceae > Saccharibacillus > Saccharibacillus hunanensis. The sequence continues at coordinate 330,405 of NZ_BMMB01000008.1, forward strand.
TCTTTTTTGTCTGATTACGGGTGGTACGATTTTCAAAGGGCACCAGCTCGTTAGTCGAGGTCACACCACCGTATACCTTTTCAATAGAGCCTTTGCCAACGATCTGATTAATATCGCGACGAATTGTATTTTTGGATACATCAAAATAGTCACACAGCTCATCCAGTGTGACATTTTTTCGAGCATGGATGTAAGCCTCGATATCCTGTAGCCGTCTCGCCTTCATACACATTCTCCTATAACTTATGATGCCTCTAATATAAAATATAACCAAAATATAATCAATATATGATTAAAAATTTGAATAGAATGGGTAAGTATTCAGCTGCAAATCCATGAAAATATGAGAATAAACGCTAATTTTGCTACAGCACACTTTATTTATTTACTTATACATCAATGTTTTTCAGCCGTTTTCATGTAATAACTAACGAGAGGACTACTTTTACACCTACAACAGGGTTGACGTTAAAATGTTTATTATATATCATACGAATATAACCAAAATATAACCAAATGATGATTCGTGAAGCTGATGCAGTGATGCACAGCAACATTTCAAATTTGCAATGTTGAGAGGAGCCAGGAAGTATGAGTACACTGACAGGCACGGCGAGAAAGCTGAAAAACTATATCGGCGGCAAATGGGTAGAGAGCAATACTACTGTATATGAAGACGTTTACAATCCGGCGACAAAGGAATTGATTTGTCAGGTACCGATCTCGACCCGCGAGGATATTGAGCATGCCGCTGAGGTAGCCAAGGCAGCTTTTGAGAAATGGAAGCAAGTCGCTGTGCCAAGACGCGCACGCATCCTGTTCAACTTTCAGCAATTGCTCAGTCAGCATCGTGAAGAGCTGGCACGTCTGATTACGATTGAAAACGGTAAAAACTTAACCGAAGCACTGGGCGAGGTTGGACGTGGTATTGAAAATGTAGAGTTCGCAGCAGGCGCACCTACACTGATGATGGGTGATTCGCTCGCATCGATCGCAACGGATGTAGAAGCGGCGAATTACCGCTATCCAATTGGCGTTGTAGGCGGCATCGCGCCATTTAACTTCCCGATGATGGTGCCATGCTGGATGTTCCCGATGGCGATTGCACTGGGTAATACCTTTATCCTCAAGCCGTCTGAGCGTACACCGCTATTGACCGAGAAGCTGGCAGAGCTATTTTCAGAAGCTGGCTTGCCAGACGGCGTGTTCAATATGGTATATGGCGCCCATGATGTAGTAAATGGCATTCTGGAGCATCCTGAGATCAAAGCGATTTCGTTTGTCGGCTCCAAGCCAGTCGGAGAATATGTATTCAAAAAAGGCAGTGAAAACCTCAAGCGTGTACAGGCACTGACAGGTGCGAAGAACCATACGATCGTACTGAACGATGCTCATATGGAGGATACGCTGACCAATGTCGTATCCGCAGCCTTTGGCTCGGCTGGTGAACGCTGCATGGCATGTGCAGTGGTGACGGTAGAGGAGGGCATTGCAGATGAGTTTATCGCTCGTCTGAAGGAAAAGGCTGTAGAGGTGCAGATCGGTAACGGTCTGGATGATGGAGTCTTCCTTGGCCCGGTCATTCGTGAAGATAACAAGAAGCGTACCGTAAGCTATATCGAAAAAGGAATCGAGGAAGGGGCAAGCCTGCTGCTCGATGGACGTGAACGGATGCCTGATGACGGCTACTTTATCGGCCCAACGATCTTCGAGGATGTGACACCGGATATGACGATCTGGAAGGATGAGATTTTCGCGCCAGTCTTGTCGGTGATTCGAGTGAAGAATCTGAAGGAAGCGATCGAGATTGCGAACCAATCTGAATTTGCGAATGGAGCGTGTCTGTTTACTTCCAATGCGAATGCGATCCGTTATTTCCGTGAAAATATCGATGCAGGTATGCTGGGCATCAATCTGGGTGTGCCTGCACCGATGGCATTCTTCCCATTCTCAGGCTGGAAATCGTCCTTCTATGGTACCCTGCATGCGAACGGCAAGGATAGCGTTGACTTCTATACACGCAAAAAGGTGGTAACCGCACGTTACCCAGAACCTGATTTTCAATAATCCGATAGGCTATCATCCTACGGGAACGATACAGGAGGAACCGAAGTGACCAGTCATCTATTGCGCAAACCCCAATCTCAATCCATCGGCGAAGGGATCACCTTGATTCAGGAGGTACTTACCTCTGATTCGCCGCTAGACTATGTAGGCTTCAAGCTGATCGATCTTGCTGTCGGTGCTGTGTACGAACAGCCCCTGGAGCAGGATGAATGCTGTATTGTTGCATTAACAGGCAAGATTACTGTGACCGAGGGCGAGCATCGCTTTGAAGGCATCGGGACACGGGAGAGTGTGTTTGAGAAAAAGCCGACGGACAGCGTGTTTGTATCCGGTGGTGCTAGCTTTACCGTTGAAGCTGTCACGCCTGCAACGGTAGCGTTATGTTATTCTCCAGCGGTAGAACCAAGACCGACCAAGCTATTGCCTGCTTCAGGCGTAGGGGTGGTGCATCGCGGTAAATACAATAACCAGCGCATGGTACATGACATTTTGCCGGATAGTGATCCGTCTGCCAGTAGCTTGCTCGTGGTTGAGGTCTATACGGAAGGTGGTAATTTCTCCAGCTATCCACCACACAAGCATGATCGCGATCTGCTGCCTGAGGAATCGTTACTCGAAGAAACGTATTATCATGAGCTGGCACCGAAACAAGGCTTTGTGTTCCAGCGTGTGTATACAGATGATCGTAGCATCGACGAGACGATGGCTGTCGAGCATCGTAATGTCGTGATCGTGCCTGCTGGATATCATCCGGTAGGTGTACCGGACGGCTATACATCGTACTATTTGAACGTTATGGCTGGACCGAAGCGTGTATGGAAATTTTATAATGAGCCGGATCATGAGTGGATTTTGAATCGCGACTGAGCCGTATGAACAAGCGGTGCTATAGCGGCTCGGAGTAGCCGTGGCACCGCTATTCGCCTGCCAGACTGACTGCCAATCGATAAAGGAGCGTTGAAGCAAATGATGGATACACCCAGCAGCACACCGCGTTTTGAACTCGTGACTCTCGGACGTGCTTGTATTGATCTGAACGCAGTGGAATACAACCGACCGATGGAAGAAACGATGACCTTTTCCAAATATGTAGGTGGATCACCTGCCAATATTGCGATTGGTGCAGCCCGTCTCGGACTGACAACTGGCTTTATCGGTAAAATTGCAGATGATCAGCATGGACGCTTTATTCGTAGCTATATGGAGCGTGCAGGTGTGGATGCAGGTCATTTTATCGTGGATACGGAAGGGCATAAGACCGGGCTTGCATTTACCGAGATCAAAAGTCCAGAGGAATGCAGCATTTTGATGTATCGCGATGATGTGGCTGATCTATACTTACGCCCGGAGGAGATCGAAGAAAGCTATATTCGTGATGCAGGGCTATTGCTCATTTCCGGTACGGCACTTGCGCAAAGTCCATCTCGTGAAGCGGCATTACAGGCGATTCACTATGCACGTCGTAATGGTGTGAAGATCGCGTTCGAGCTGGACTATCGTCCGTACACATGGACATCTCCTGCGGAGACAGCCGTATATTATTTGCTCGTAGCGGCACAATGCGATATCGTGATCGGTACACGTGATGAATACGATGTGATGGAGAATCGAATGAACGGCTCGAATGAAGAAACGACAGCTACCCTGTTCGCAGCTGGTGCCAGTCTGGTTGTGATCAAGCATGGTGTAGAAGGCTCCTATGCGTATACCCGTACAGGAGAAACGTATCGTGGACATGCCTACCGAACGAAAGTGCTGAAAACATTCGGTGCAGGTGATTCTTATGCAGCGGCATTCCTGTATGCCACGATTCGCGGCAAGGATATCGGTACGGCACTGCAATATGGAAGCGCTGCCGCTTCGATCGTTGTGAGCAAGCATAGCTCCTCGGATGCTATGCCAACTGTAGATGAGATTGAGACGCTGATCGGACAGCAACCGGTGATTCCGTCCTGAGCAGCCCCTATATTCTAACCGAAGGTGGAGACTCCTAATGGGAAATAAAATCAGACTCACAACCGCACAGGCGCTGATCCGCTTTTTGAATCAGCAACATATCGAAGTGGATGGCGTGGAAACACCGTTTGTAGAAGGGATTTTTAGTATATTTGGTCATGGTAACGTGCTTGGGATCGGACAGGCGCTGGAGCAGGACGCCGGACATTTGAAAATTTTTCAGGGGAAAAATGAGCAGGGGATGGCGCATGCCGCAATTGCCTATAGCAAGGAAATGCTACGCCGTAAAATTTTCGCGGTGACCTCCTCCTCGGGCCCTGGCTCCGCCAATCTGGTGACAGCTGCCGGTACAGCACTAGCGAATAACATTCCTGTACTGCTACTACCTGCGGATACGTTTGCCAGCCGTCAGCCGGATCCGGTGCTACAGCAGATCGAGCAGGATTACAGTCCAGCTGTAACGACCAATGATGCGCTCAAGCCAGTATCGCGTTACTGGGATCGGATTACCCGTCCAGAGCAGCTGATGAGCAGCTTGATCCGCGCCTTTGAGGTGCTGACTGATCCAGCAAAGGGCGGCCCGGTCACACTGTGTATCTGTCAGGATACCGAAGGTGAAGCCTATGATTATGATGAAGCCTTTTTCCAGAAGCGTGTTCATTATCTGGATCGTGCAGAGCCGAATGAGCGTGAGCTGACCGCAGCCGAGCAATTAATTCGTAGCAGTAAAAAGCCGCTGATTGTCGTAGGTGGCGGCGCGAAGTATTCCGGTGCACGCGAAGAGCTGATTCACATTTCGGAGACGTACGGTATTCCACTCGTCGAGACACAAGCTGGGAAGTCGACAGTAGAATACAGTTTCCCGCACAATCTAGGCGGTCTGGGTGTGACAGGTACATTATCTGCCAATAAGGCAGCGCGCGAAGCCGATCTGATTATCGGAGTGGGCACGCGTTATACCGACTTTGCAACCTCCTCCAAAACAGCATTCGATCCTGAACATACTCGCTTTCTAAACATTAACGTAAGCCGGGTGCAGGCGTACAAGCTGGATGCGGTAACCGTCGTTGCGGATGCCAAGCAAGCAATTCAGCGCTTGCAGGAGCGTCTGACTGGATATAGCAGTGAATGGGGCGGACAGATCGGACAATGGCGTCAGGAATGGGCAGCAGAGCGCCAGCGTCTGGCAGAGATTCGCTTCCAGCGCGAGGGCTTTGATCCAGAGATCAAGGGACATTTTACACAGGAGCGCTTGAATGAATATGCAGATGCACTGCAAACGGAGCTCGCACAGACGACCGCGCTTGCAATGGTCAACGAAGCCGTAGATAGCGATAGTATTGTTATCGCAGCGGCAGGCTCGTTACCAGGTGATATGCAGCGAATGTGGCAGGCAGATTCACCGAATACGTATCATTTGGAGTACGGCTATTCATGTATGGGCTATGAGATTGCTGGCGCACTCGGTGCCAAGATTGCTCATCCTGAACGCGAAGTATATGCGCTTGTCGGGGATGGCAGCTTCCTGATGCTACATTCGGAGCTAATTACAGCGATGCAGTACAATTACAAAATTAACATTCTGCTGTTCGATAATTCGGGCTTCGGCTGTATTAACAATCTGCAAATGGGCAACGGTGGCGGTAGCTTCTACTGCGAATTCCGCGATACGAGCAATCGGATTATGAATATCGATTATGCCAAAGTAGCTGAGGGCTATGGAGCGAAGGTGTATCGTGCAAATACGACAGAAGAGATTCGTGCTGCGATTGAGGATGCAAAAGGTTATGATGGCTGCACGCTGATCGAAATGAAGGTTCTGCCGAAAACGATGACCGATGGCTACGAAAGCTGGTGGCATGTCGGCGTAGCGGCTGTGTCGGAGCGTGAAAGTATTCAGGCAGCGCACGCCAGCAAGCAGCAGATGCTGGAGAAGGCGAAGCAGTATTAAACAGTATCAGGCGAATAACACATGCATACCAGATATTAGGAGTGTTATAGCTAGTTCCAGTATTCCAGCTATTGTTGTTCTAGCGATTGTAATGAAGGCAAGCGACAAACTCATTTTAAATAAACAAATAAGCAAACGAGACAGGCGCACGGTATTCCTTACCTGCGCCTGTTCTATAAAGAGGAGGCTCACGCATGACGCTGGTATCCATGAAGGAAATGCTGCAACAGGCACGCGAGCACCAGTATGCAGTTGGTCAATTTAATGTCAACGGATTGTCGTGGGTACATGCGATACTGGATGCGGCACAGGCAGAACAGGCGCCAGTCATTGTAGCGGCATCGGATCGCCTGATCGACTTTCTTGGCGGTTATCGCACGATTGCCACACTTGTTCGTGTACTGGTGGAGGAAAAGGGGATAACTGTACCAGTTGCCTTACATCTGGATCATGGCAAATCGGTCGACAGTTGCCTGCGCGCGATCGATGCTGGCTTCACCTCGGTCATGTTCGACGGCTCACATGGTCCGATTGATCAAAATATCAAGCAGACGCGTCAGGTCGTTGAATATGCTGCACCGCATGGAATCTCTGTCGAAGCGGAGGTTGGCACCGTAGGCGGTATAGAGGACGGATTGATTGGTGGCATCCAATATGCCGATCTGCACGAATGCGTACGCATCGTTGAGGAAACAGGCATTGATGCACTTGCCGCCGCACTTGGCTCAGTTCATGGTAAATATATCGGCGAACCGAAGCTCGGCTTTACCGAAATGGAAGCCATTTCGCAGGCTATTGGTATCCCGCTCGTGCTGCATGGCGCATCCGGTATCCCACTACATCAGCTTACGCGTGCAATCGAGCTTGGTCATGCCAAGGTGAATATCAATACTGAAAGTGTCACCGCCTGGTCACTACAACTACGACAAACACTGGCAGACCATCCCGATACGACCGAACCACGCACGATCCTTACGCCAGCGCGTCAGGCGATCGAGGATAGCGTTCGCGCCAAAATTCGCGAGTTCCGCTCCAGCGGTAAAGCCGCCATATCCACTCAGCTTGTGGAGTGAATGAAACGAACGAATGATGCTTATACATCCCATTGGATAATGGATGAAGTTCACCTGACTATATCTATAGTAGACATGGGACGCAAAACCAGCAGAATTTTCAATTTAATCTGAAAATCCTTCAATCTCGTTCGCCACTTCCTTCTATATAATGAGCCGTAAAGCCGTCGCCGCAGAGCGATTCACCGCCCATCCAATGGCTGTGGATGTGCTCTGTGGCGATGCTGCATTTATATGAAGAAACGCGGTGATGAATGATGAAGGAAACGATACATGAGCAACCATCTCAGCTACATGCAGTAACAGATGAAGCGACCGCTCATCTAACAAAAGTGATACCCGAACGTCCAATCATGATACCAGGCATCGATAGCTTATTACGCATGGAGCTGCTGCCACGCCTACGTCATGATGTGCAGGTGCGTTATGAAGGCAGTATTGATAAGCAGGGCTTTAATGCGGATTGGGATTGGTGGCTATATAAGGAAGGCAAGGAATGGGTGATTTTTGACGTGGATGGGCCAGGCTGTATTTACAATCTGGTGCAGCATCGATATCCAGACAGTGAGGAGCCGACCTTTTTCTTCTATTTTGATGGAGAAGAACAGCCTCGTTTTCAGCTTCGGCATTCGGAGTTTGGACAGAAGGCTCCGTTGATTGCGCCGCTCGCCGATCAATATATGGGACCGGATGATCATGGCAGGGGGCCGATTCGAGTCGTACGCAGCTTTGTGCCGATGCCATTTGCGCGGTCATGCCGGATTACGACGGATATTCGTTTGAAGGGGGCTGCCAAGGGAGACGGTGGCTGGGGACATGTGATGTACCATACGTATACCAGTGCAATCGGCATTCATACTTTTACCGGACAGGAAGATTATAGCGAGCTGCTGAATCAGTGGAGAGCTGTAGGGGATGATCCGAAGCCAGAGGTGGAAGGGAAGACCGTAGCGCTAGAACAGCTACAGCTAGAAGCCGGACAAAGTACGACACTGCTCCAGCAGAGTGAGCAGGGCAGTATCGTATCGATCAAAGCACGCTGGCATCATGATTCGACACTGGAGATTCCGCGCTCTTTGCTGCACGACATCTGGATTGTGGCGCATTGGGATAGTCATGAGCAGCCAGATGTGGAATGTCCGCTGGGGGCTTTTTTCGGTAATGAACTCGGCTATAATCGGATCGGAATTCTATCGCATGGACAGCGTCAGGATGGGCAGTGGTATCACTATTTACCGATGCCATATTGGAGCGCAGCACATATTCGGCTGGAAAATCGGGGAGCTAATGCGGTGGAGTTTGCACAGTGGGAGATTCGCTACACTACATTAAATGAATCGTTGTATCCACAGCATGATACCGGATATTTCCGTACGTCTACGTATTATCCATTGCAAGCGACACATGGGGCAGACAGTATCATCGGGCGCATTACGGGTCGTGGACATCTGGTCGCCGGGCAGGTGACTGCATTCGCACGTACACCGGGCATCATTAGCTGTGAAGGGGATGTACGCGTCTATATTGATGGTAATGCTACACCGCAGGTGGAGAGCGATGGCTCAGAGAGCTGGGTGAATTATGGCTGGGGCTTTCCGACACCACCGGAGATGAATCCAGCTACTGCCTATGATGGCTTGCCTGATAATCCGTGGTCGATGGTACGGCTATGCAGTGGTGATTGTTATCCGTTTCGCAAGGAATTGATATTTGGCATCGAAGCAGGAGAATACAACAATCAATATTTGCGGCATTCGGGCATTTTGTTTTATTACGGTCAGGATGAAGAGGGCATGGTGCTTACCGATGAGCTGGATGTGGGAAATTCGGCATCCGAAGGCATCCATACGTATCATACGCAGGGCAGTCGAGGTTATTATACGCTGGAGTCAAGCTATGAGGGCGATGCGGATGATGTGCTGATTACAGATAAAGGGCATGAAACCGAAGGCTGGAGTCAATTTACAGTATCCGTATCGCCAGACCATTCCGGTGTACGGCTACGCCGACGCTCTGACCAGATCACCGGGCGACAACGAGCGATGGTATATGTAGACGATCAGCTGGTGCAGGAGCGTAGCTGGTATGTCGCGGATCGCAATCCGTATAAACGCTGGTTAGAGGATGAGTTTGATATTCCGATTGCCTATACAGCAGGCAAGGAGCAGTTAACGATTCGACTGGAATACGTGCAGGAGGGCGAGTCCCGAGTTTGGAATGAATTTTACTACTGGATCTACAGTCTGAAGTGATCGACAAGCCGGGGTAATATGAATGGATGTCTTAAAGGATGTGTTGTAAAGGATAGGTCTAACCTAAGCGGTTGGAGGCTAGAATACCATTTCCACATACAATGGCACTAATAATAAAGCTACGCTAATCTACTGTATCCAAAATCAAGGTAGATTAGCATAGCTTTATTCGCATGTAGCCTCATTATTCTTCTTCAGGTTAGCCCATCTCCAAGCTTCCCTGATCCCGGAAGTAACTATTCCGTGTAAACATTCATAGTAAAATTAAAACTAAAAATGAAAGCGAAAATAAAACTGAGAGTAAAAGTAGAAATAGAACTGCAAATAGAACTACGAATAAAACTACGCATAGAACTACGAATACAGCTATGAATAGATGTGTTAAACACACTCTACTGCTTTATGGAGTGACAATCACAATTCCATGCTGTCCTGCATACTGTCGATATTCCTCGCTCGGCTCACTATTCGTGATCAAATAATCAATATCACTCAGCGCACAATACGTCGTGAGTGCGTATTTGTCGAATTTGCTATCATCGATCATGAGCAGCACATTGGAGCTCTTTTTCACGACTGTACTTTTAATATCCGTTTCTAGCGGCGATGAGTTGGTCACTCCATTCATAATCGAGATGCCAGTTGAAGCGAGAAATGCCTTGTTGATATTATACTTACTCAGCAGCTCCACACTCTGAAATCCCACGAACGAGTCGGTACGACGCTCAAACATCCCACCTGTCGAAAAGATCGTCAGATTCGGATACGGCTTTGCACCGTGAATAAAGTCAAAATTGTTAGTCACGATAGTCACCTGACGCTCACGAATATACGGTAACAGCTCCAGCGTAGTCGTACCAGAATCGACGAAAATCACATCGCCATCCTCGACAAAGCGTGCTGCCAGCTGTCCGATCTCCTGCTTTTTGGTCAGATTGCGATCCTTGCGCTCGTTGAAGCCGACAAGAGTCGAATGATTGACGGATACGCCGCCATATACTTTATTTAAAATGCCTGAGTCGACGAGCGTCCGCACATCACGGCGAATCGTGTTTTTCGATACACCAAAATGCTCTACCAGCTCTTCCAGCGAAACGGACTCATGCTCGAATACATATTCCTTGATCTGATTAATACGTTGCGATTTGATCATCTGTTGATTCTCCTATGGTCAAAGTGACGATATCGAATAAGTAATGCTGTCCGCTATTATTGTAAACGTTATTTGGTAAATGGCAAAGATTATCGTCCCCTCAGCGTACACGGCGTTACATGCTCATTATAGGTAGGGCATGACCTATATGTATATTTCAATATAGGAAACCACCGCTCTGGTATAGGAAACTGCTGTAAAATCAAGCATCATCGCTATAAAGCCCCTCATTCCGCGGAATTTCAGGATATTTCTTAGTATGTACCGTTCTTTGATCTGCTACTTATTATATATAGTCCATGATCACCTCCCACCTCATTCAAGCACTAGGAACTATATTAGACGCTATAATCCACTAATTAGTCCGTTTATTTCCTACTCGAACTCTCCATAGTCGATGAATCTCCTACATTTCTCTTCAGAATGACCCAGGAGCGCCGATTTCACCCTCAAACCTCCGTGTATTAGCGGCAAAATCCACTTTTTTAGCAAAAAATCCAGATGGCGATTACCCGTCATTTGCATAAAAAAATAACGTTTTTGCGAAATGTCGAAAAAGAGAGAAAGTGAGTAGTACCCCCACAGCTCTAAAATGAAGAAAACAATCGACATTATTCTGCCGCTAAAAGTGAACCTAAATTAAAAAAATTACGAAAATATGAATAAATTCCCTTATAATTGGCTAATTTCACGGTACGGTCGTACGTAAAATAAGCCTGTTCCTTGCCTGAAAAGCGCTGAAATCGATTGATTTCACTCATGCTGGTTATAAATATAGTAATAACGCAAACGCGCTGCGAAGGAAAAAGGTAGGATAAAGCAGCTTGATTACTATTAAGTATTAAGAACCATTTCCTATTGTAGAAACTATGGTTCTAGAGGCATACTTAAGTCACAAACAAAAACACGATTCGCCAAATAAATTGTCGGAAAAAGACGAAAAAGAGGAAGAAGCTATAAAGAATATCTAATATTTTCCGATAAAGTATAGTAACAAGCACATGACGAGACAAGTAAAGTGATGATCTGACACCTGACTATCAACAATATAAAATGATGCCAATCAAGGGGGCTAACCTTATGAATTATAATCAATTGACTGACGTGAAAATTATGGAGAAAGCAAAACCGGTTTCTGGTGGTTGGTTCCGCTTTGTAGAAAGCACTGAAACAACGAAAGGTCAAAACGAGCAAGAGCAATGGGCTGCTATCTACCACAAAGAGAATGACAAATATATCGTAACAAATGATTTTCTGAATGTAGGTCTGAACGATCCTGCTGGCCGTGTATCCCTGGTTGGCTACGGTGAAAACCTTGACGGCATCATGTTCGTGATCTGGGAGCACCAAAAAGAGATGGGTAAGGAATACACCATCCTCGATCAAATTCGTGAAATCAAAAGCGAAGAGATGGAGAAAGCAAGCCAAAAAATGTGGAGCTGGGAAGACAAGTCCGCAGATACAACGTACTTCAAGCACGAAATGTTCAATCCTTGGGAAGAAAGCTATTGATTGATCGTTACCTGAGCTATAACGAACCCTTTCGCTGCGGCAGTCTGCATCTGTAGACTGTGCAACGGAAGGGTTTTTGTGTAACATACGGCATAGATACAAATATGGAACACGCCGTTTGGAATACACGAGCGATATACATAATCAACTTGATCGTATGGAGGCTACCTACAATGCAATTACCTGAAATCACAAAGCTGGATGACCATATCATTCAGGTGAAAATCGCGATGTCCTATCCACTGCGCTGGGTGAACAGCTACCTGATCGGTGGTACAACCGCATGGACGATTGTTGATCCGGGACCGCGTAATCCAGAAAATGAGCTAGCCTGGGAGCAGGTGCTACAGGAGTTGGATATTCCGTGGTCTGCGCTGGAATCGATTGTACTCACGCATCATCACCCGGATCATGCTGGCTTATCGGGCTGGTTTCAGGAACGCACGGGCATTCCTGTCTGGATATCTAAGGTAGCATGGAGTGAATTTTTGCGTTCATGGGGAGCTGGCAATACCGCCTCCGCTGATCTGGTAGAGATGTTTGGCAACAATGGAATGCCACAGGATATTACTGATCTATTACCTGCGCATCTGGATAGCTTTTTGTTGCAGGTGACACCACCGCCCGTACCTTCCTTTATCCTGCCTGGACAAGCTGTAATGATGGGTGGACGAAGCTGGCAGACGATTGAAACGTCCGGTCATGCGGCCGGGCATGTATCGCTATATGATCCACAGCATAAGCTGATGCTGTGTGGAGACGCGGTTCTCCCGCAAATCTCACCCAATATTAGCCTTGTACCTGAAAGTGATCCCAAGCCGCTTGCCTCGTATTTGGAAGGGTTACGCCAACTGGGAAGCTATGAGGTGGAGCAAGCATTACCGGGTCATCGCCGTCCATTTGGTGGCTTCCGTGAACGTACGATCAAGCTGCTTGAGCATCATGAGGAGCGTTTGAATGCAATGCTGGGCAGACTGGAGGAGCAGCCGCGTACAGGCTATGACATTTGCATGAGTATATTTAGTAGCAAGCTGACGCTGCATCAGCTTCGTTTTGCCATGTCGGAGACGCTGGCACATCTGGTTGAGCTGGAGCAAACCGGGCGCGCTATTGCTATAGAGCGTGATAGCATTATTTATTATGAGTCTGCGAAGCATTAATTATAAAGCTATCCACTGGTTGCGGGTCCAGGCTGACGTTGCCGCTGTGAAGCACAATAGTGGCAAGTTGAATTTCATTGTGCCGAATGATAGACTGCAAACAGTGTTTGTTTTACGAATGGATGTTGGAACAAGTGGAACGGGATTTAACTGGAATTAACACCAATTTCATCAGAGATTAAGCTAATGGTTTTATAATAAGGTTAATTCGTAGCCGACGTTTGTTTTATTTTAGCCCGAGGATGAAAGGGGCCTTCATCATGAACAATGCAGACAGCACATGGATCGATATTACGATACAAGGCGTCCGTCTAATCGCGTACCTGTCGCTCCTGATCAGTGCCATTATTGGTTTGTTTGGCGGTCTGGCGATGCTGCAAGAAAACCGGCGTCCGTTGTGGTATCGAACACGTACACTTCTTGTGTATTGTGGTGTGATGCTTACTGTACTGCAGGGGATTGTTAGTGTACTTAATATTGCCTATTATCAGGGGTGGTCGGCGGCGTTAATTCCGTTCACTACCTATGCAGGAAGGCTGAGTAATGGCTTTGCCCTGATTGCTTTTTATACCACGCTTGCGTATATCGTGCCGACATTATTATTCAGTCGTAATCGTGCAGGCTTGTCGCCGCGCTTTTTATCGGCGTTGCTAATTCCAACACTGGCGCTGCTGCTCCTGTCCGGCTTGCTGACTCGAAGCTATGAGGGTCTGCTGCCGCTACTGCTTATCTATGTATTTACCGGTGTATGTCTGGTCTGGCTGACTGTGCTGCGCTGGCTGGCAAGTGATGATACAGAGCGGGAACGTCAACGCAGTCGCTTCAATCTGCGTAGTCCAGATATCCGACTAACCGGTCGTGAAAATGAAGAGCATGAGACGCATGAGGAAGAATCGCGTCCGTTGCCACGCTGAGTGCACATGTAGACAGGTTCATTGAACGTATAGTTAGTATGTAGATATGAAGAAGGTATCGCTATATTGTCGATACCTTCTTTATTTTTATGATGAAAAGCCCGACTCTATCGCTGTAATAAGCGGAAAGAATCGGGCTTTTATCGATTGGTTTTATCATGATTCGCGTACCATCGTCACGCATCTGTACATCGTGCAGCGGATGATCGAGCCGCTAATACAATTTTTAAATGAAAGGAACAGCGGATAGTTAGCGAGTATTCCATATAACGATAACGGTATAGCGTGATCCTTTAACCATTTAACGGTGAGCAGCTTAGCTCCATTGAGAATCGATGCAGACAGTATAGCAAGATATAACCATTCGACAGCTATGCCTTACTTAGTCTCATCATCCTCAGGCAGTTCCATATCCGAGCTGTCTGCTTGCTGCTCCTGATCCAGTCTGCGTCCATGGGCGATGCGGCTACTTGCTGCCGCGGCGATTGCGCCAACAATATCGTCAAAAAACGTATGAATAGGCCCTAAACTTTTATCATTTAATCGACCGAGTACACCGGGCTTTAATTTATCGACATATCCATAGTTCGTAAATCCAATGCTGCCGTACACATTAACGATGGCAAACGCAAGAATTTCATCGACCCCGTATAGACCTTCATCATTTTCGATCATTTCCTGAAGGGGAGAGATGAGCTGGCGCTGCTCGGCAAGAATATCCAGCTGCACACCGGTCAGCAATGCGTTTTGTACCTCGCGCTTCATTAGTACTTTGTCCACGCTGGCTTCGCATTCCTCAATCGTCAGATTAGGGAAATAGCTTTGCTGTAGAAATAGCACCAGTTCTGCGATTTCTCGAATGGTGACCCCACGCTTTTCAAGCCATTCGCGAGTAGCTTGCTCTACGTTCAGACTGCTCAGACTGTACGGCACTTTTTCCGGTTGATTATGCTCCATGCTTGAACACCTCTTTTTCGGATAAACTGCTAACGCTGGGTAAAGCGGCTAGAACGAGCCGTACTCTTATTTAACCCGACAACCGTCCAGGTTATCAAGCAGTAGGAAGCCAATTTGCGGTTTAGGGTGCTTTTGCAGGGGAGGTTTGTTAGAATAAGAATGCGAATACGAAGCAGGAGGCATACAACCATGAGAATCAACGGACGGCAGACGAATGAGCTGCGCCCCTTGAAAATAACCCCAAATGTGAATAAATACGCGGAAGGTTCTGTCTATATCGAGGTCGGTGACACGAAGGTTATGTGTACGGTATCGGTTGAAGAACGCGTTCCTCATTTTATGAAAGGGCAGGGAAAAGGCTGGGTAACAGCCGAATATTCCATGCTACCACGCGCCACTCAAACGCGTAATCAGCGTGAAGCAGCAAAAGGTAAGCTGGGCGGACGCACGATGGAAATTCAGCGTCTGATCGGACGCGCACTGCGCTCGGTTGTCGATCTGCAAGCGCTGGGCGAGCGTACAATTACTGTCGATTGTGATGTAATTCAAGCGGATGGTGGTACACGTACCACATCGATTACCGGTTCATTTGTCGCACTGGCGATTGCAATGGATAAGATTGCGTTACAGCATAAGCTGGCTCGTTTCCCAATTACGGATTATCTGGCATCTGTCAGCGTAGGGGTCGTAGGTGACCGTGCTGTACTGGATCTGAACTATGAAGAGGATTCCAAGGCAAAGGTCGATATGAATATCGTTATGACGGGCAAAGGTGAATTTGTCGAGCTGCAAGGCACCGGTGAAGAGCGTCCATTCAACCGCAAGGAGCTGGATGAAATGCTGGAGCTGGGCGAACAGGGCGTACTGCGCATGATTGAGCTGCAAAAGGAAGTGCTCGGACCGATCGCACTGAAAATTGCTAGCGGACAGGCCGGAGCACAGGTATGAGTGTACTGACCAGCAATATCGTGATCGTGGCGACCAAAAATAAAGGCAAGGTGAAGGAGTTCGCGCACGCGTTCGCCGCACTTGGTCTTGAGGTTCGCAGCATGTTCGATTATCCGGAGCTACCGGATATTGTGGAGGATGGAACCACCTTTGCCGAGAATGCATTTAAAAAAGCGAAAACGGTAGCCGACGCGCTTGGCGTACCCGTACTCGCTGATGACTCTGGTCTATGTGTAGATCGATTGGATGGCGCACCGGGTGTCTATTCGGCGCGTTATGCTGGAGAAGGCGCTACGGATGCGGACAACAACGCCAAGCTGCTGCGCGAGCTAAGTGAGCTACAGCTAGGTGAGGATACCGAGCAGCCGCTGCTCAGTACAGCACGCTTTGTATGCAGTCTGGCTCTGTATGATCCAGCTACTGAGCATATCTGGACAGCAGAAGGTGCAGTAGAAGGCTGGATTACTGCTACACCTTCCGGTGCAGGCGGCTTTGGCTATGATCCACTGTTTTATTTGCCGAATGAACAGCAGACGATGGCGAATCTGACTATTGAGCAAAAGCAGGCGATTAGTCATCGTGGCGAAGCACTGCGCAAGCTGATCGCTTCCCTGCAAGCAGGCTGAATCGGTACAGAATACGGAGCAGCTTGTCTTCACAGCATTAGCCAGTAGCATCATACCATCGTCACTAATCCTATAAGATAAGATGACGAATTGGACAAGACAAGCATCATGAATGGTCGATATAGAAGCATGATCTATAGCGTACAGAGGTCATACGATCCTGTGTAGCTGTTGATGGATATCACTGCTGTAAGCTGTATAGCGAGCAGACGGATCAACCCATCGATAGTGTCACAGATCGTATGGCTTTTTTTCTGTTATGTTGGTTGTTATGTCACTATTGAAATAAAGTTTGTAAGCCCTATCGAGTACATAAGAAAAAGGGTGTAAAAACGCAGTGTAATCGGTCTATAGGCTTTTGCTTTGGGCTATAGACGTGTTGTAAAATATACATAGAGTAACCATAACTGCCCGCGATGTCGGGCAACAGGGAGGTATACATAATGACAGAAGTAAGACTTGAGATTGGCTATGAGGAACACGAGGATGGACAGACGTTAACACCATTAATTGAGCAGCTTGTGGCAGACGAAGAGAAAAGTCAAGCGCTGACCAGCCTCATCATTGGAGATTGGGGCGGTGCGTATGAAGATACACCGGATGAATTTTTGCCTGTTTTGATCGCTGCGGCACCGAAGTTTCCGAATTTGCGCCATATATTTATCGGCGATATGGACTCGGAGCAATGTGAAGTATCGTGGATTAGACAAACCAATCTAGGGCCATTACTATCCGCTTATCCGCAGATTGAATCGTTTTATATTAAAGGCGGGGTCGATCTGGAACTGGAGCCACTGGAGCATGAGAATTTACAGGAGCTTGTCATTATCAGTGGTGGCTTGTCATCTATGCTATTGCAATCGGTGCAAAAGGCAAAGCTGCCTAATCTGCGTAAGCTAGAGCTGTATATCGGTGTAGACGATTATGGATTTGATGGCAATCTGGAAGATGATATTTTACCGTTTTTGTACAATAATCCGTTCCCTAAGCTCGTGTCACTCGGCTTAAAGGATAGCGACCTTCAGGATGAGATTGCGGTGGCAGCAGCGAAAGCTCCGGTACTGGCACAGCTGGAAGAGCTGGATTTGTCTGAAGGAACCTTATCGGATACCGGAGCAGAGGCGCTACTGAATAGTGAAGGCGTGCGTAAGCTCAAGCGTTTGAATTTGAATTATCATTATATGTCGGATGACATGATGAATAAGCTACATCGGTTCTCGCAAGAAACGGGCATTACGATCACGATGGATGAGCAGCAGGATCTGGAAGAAGAATGGCGCTATCCATCAGTGACTGAGTAATAACAGTGATCGATTCGCATTCAGCTATGATCACATCGATTCTGATCGGTAACCCGGGCAATAAACGTACATTGGGTTGGCAACAGGCATTGCGGTCACAGGGACAGCGGAGTGCACTGGAACTGTCGTACGCTCGTCTGCTACATGCGATTCGCGCGGGCGAAACTTTGCCCGAGGTGCTGGATAGCATGTACAGACGGAGTCAGCATAAGCAGTCGCGTGAAGCAGTAGGCATTACAGCTATACGGCGAAGTAGGGTAACAGCACCAGGTCTATTATCCGATTACAAATGGATAGCTAGCCAGCCTGTTCTGCTGCGGCTGGATGCGCCCGGTGAGAATGCAGCAGTCGAGCGAGGCTTAATCGCACTCGGTGCAGTCGATGCAGTGAATGCGCATGACGATTCACTGCTACCGCTGGCTGCTCATACGAATCAGGGGGATCTAACGTATACAGCGGCGCGTCGTTTGGAAGGACAATATGGTCGAATCTTGTATCCAGCACAATGGTTTCGTGGATACTGTCGTCTGTTATCGTGGCTTCATGCACAGGTCGAGCAATATTTGCCGCAGGCGCAGTGGATGAATGCTCCAGCAGAGATTGCGCTGATGTTTGATAAAAGAGCTTGCTCGCTGCATCTACATGCAGCGGGCATTGCTGTTCCAGCGACCTTATCGCAAACGGCAACTACGTATACGCCGATCCGTAGTTATGCGGAGCTACGACAGCAGATGGAGGCGCAGCGGGTGCATCGCGTCTTTGTAAAGCTGTTTTGCGGTTCGGCAGCTTCGGGTGTGATCGCGTATCAGTATCAGCCTCGTACCGGGGCAGAGATTGCGATGACGACGATCGGTAAGGAGCAGATTGGCGGCGAGACGATCTTTTACAATTCAGGTCGGCTTATTCGCTATACAGAGACTGCGGATATTGAGCAGCTTGTAGACTGGGTGGCTGGTGAAGGAATGCATGTGGAGCGCTGGGTGAGTAAGGCATCGCTGGATGGACAGGCATATGATGTGCGCCAGCTTGTCTGCCGCGAGCAGGCAGGTCATGCCGTGCTGCGCCTGAGTCGCACACCGATCACGAATTTACATTTGCGTAATAAGCGCTTGCTACTAGCAGAAGCAGGATTATCTCAAGCTATATATGCTTCGATCCGTAGTACGGCACAGCATGCACTGGCAGCTTTTCCCGATTCCTTTTGCGCGGGATTGGATGTGCTGGTGCCTCGAAGTGGCAAAGAACCTCTAATTATGGATGTGAATCCATTTGGAGATTTGCTGTATCGTGTCCAGCATGAAGGGCTTGGCACGTATGAGTGGGAGCTATCGCGCTGGCTGGAGCAATGGAGAAAGGAAATGACGGATGTCGATTAATATGAATGAAGTGGTAGGCAGCCACGATATCGTGATGATTACGCTGGATACACTGCGCTATGATGCTGCCGTGCTGGAGGAAGCGAATTGTCCGAATCTATGCGGCACCGGCTCCTGGGAGAAGCGTCATACACCCGGAAGCTTCACCTATGCGGCGCATCATGCCTTTTTTGGCGGATTCCTGCCGACACCTGCAAATACCGATAAGTCCTCTCATGTGCGTCTGTTCCATGGTAAGCATAGCGGGCTGCGTACCCATCCGCATACATGGTTGTTTGATGCACCGGATATAGTTACTGGACTTGCACAGGAGGGCTACCGGACGATTTGTATCGGTGGTGTCATCTTTTTTACGAAGAAAAATAAGCTATCTCGCGTTCTACCCGGTTATTTTCAGCAGAGCTACTGGCGGATGAACTTTGGCGTGACGAATCCGAATTCGACTGCGAATCAGGTTAATCATGCGTTGCGGCTACTGGATGAGATCGAGGAGCAAGAGCGATTGTTTTTATTTATGAATGTATCGGCGATTCATGGACCGAATCATTATTTTATTCCGGGTAATCATCGTGATTCGGTGGATAGTCAGCGAGCGGCATTACGCTATGTGGATGGGGAGCTGGGACGTTTATTTGAAGCGTTGCGGCAGCGGGAGCGTCCGGTGTTTTGCCTTGTGTTTTCAGATCATGGCACCGCGTATGGTGAGGATGGCTATGAAGGGCATCGACTCGCTCATGAAGTCGTTTGGAATGTGCCGTATCGGGAATTTTTCTTGTAAATTAAGATCGTGAGCTGCATTGTAAGCTGATGGTGATCCTCACCATTGCAATAACGATCAGCTACACAATGAGGTATACAATATTGAAATGAAGGAGTGAGCACTCATGATGCAAAAGCAGGCACATTTGCCGCTACACGCGCTACCATCAGAAGAATGGACACCCGAGCTGCGGACATGGGAGCAGGAGCTAACGGCAGCGCCGTATCGCTCTTATCTCTATTCGTATCCGCACAAGACTGCGTATCGTGAGCTGAATCCTCCACTTCCATTAGAATCATTATGGGCGCAGGAGCAGCTGGAAAGCTATTTTCTCTATATGCATATTCCGTTTTGTGCGGCGCGCTGTGGATTTTGTAATTTGTTTACGTTACCGGATAAAAGATTGGATGTACATAAAGAATACGTAGACGCACTGGAGCGTCAGGCAGAGCAGTGGGCACCATTGATGCAGGATACGCCATTTTCGAGATTTGCCATCGGCGGTGGTACACCAACACTGCTGGCACCGGATCAATTGGAGCGCTTATTCACGATTGCGGAGCGCGTGATGGGTGCGAAGCTGGATCAGACCTCGATCTCAGTAGAGACGTCACCGGATACCGTAACACGTGATCGATTGGACATTTTAAAAGCATATGGTGTGGATCGAGTGAGTATGGGCATTCAGAGCTTTATCGAGGCGGAGAGCAAGGCAATCTATCGTCCGCAAAATCCCGATCTGGCGCGGCAAGCGCTGGAGCTGCTCAAGCAGTATGATTTCCCTCTGCTTAATGTCGATCTGATCTACGGATTACCCGGGCAAACGGTCGATTCATGGCTGTATTCCTTGCAGGAGGCACTAGCATACGATCCAGGTGAAATTTTCATTTATCCACTGTATGTACGTGAAAATACGATCCTCAAGCCTGGTCAAACCGGCCTGGAGCATGATATTCGTATGGAGCTATACGAAGCAGCTCGCGATCGATTAGTAGAAGCAGGCTATACGCAATATTCGATGCGTCGTTTTGCCAAGCCATTCCATTCGGACAAATCACTTCTACCGTATAGCTGTCAGGAGGAAGGGATGGTCGGACTCGGCTGTGGAGCACGCTCATATACACGGAATGTGCATTATGCCTCACGCTATGGCGTCAGCGCAGCAGCTACACGTAGTATCATCGCTGATTACGTGAGTGCCGAGCGTCATGATCTAGCGGATTATGGATTTGTATTAAATGAGCAGGAAAGTCGTCGTCGATTCGTGCTCAAGGCACTGCTGCACCGAGAAGGGCTGGAACAGTCAGCTTATGTCGAGCGATTCGGCACGCATCCGCTAGCTGATCTGCCACAGCTCAAGCAGCTGATCTGGACAGGTCTGGCTACACTTGTACCTGGTGATAAAGAGGGAGAAACTTCTATTTCTGAACCAAGCCGTCCTGATGAAACTGGGGTTAACGATGTACTTCGCCTGACAGCTCGCGGATTCGCATTATCCGATAGCATCGGGGATTGGCTGATCTCGCCAGAGGTGTATACGCTGATGGAAGGATATCAGGGCGTATGAACATAAATATGCCAGCAAAGGTATCGCTATACTATCGAGGCAGTCTGTCCTCGTGTAACTATGCCTGTCCGTATTGTCCATTTAGCAAAACAGTAGATAGCCGCGAAACGCTGGAGCGAGATCGGCAGCAGCTGGATCGCTTTACGGGCTGGGTGCGTGAGCAAGCGGATAAGCCCTATCGCCTGTCGATTTTCTTCAATCCGTATGGAGAAGCGCTTGTGCATGGCTGGTATCGACGTGCGATGGTGGAGCTGTCTCATTTGCCACATGTGGATAAGGTCGCAGTGCAGACCAATTTATCGGTCAAGCTGGATTGGACGGCAGAGCTGAACCGAGACAAGGTTGCTTTCTGGGCGACGTATCATCCGGGGCAGACGAGTGAAGCGCAGTTTGTCAGCCAGTGTATGACATTGTATGGACGAGGAATTGCTTTTAGTGCGGGTACGGTTGGCTTGCGAGAATCGTTTGCGGCGATTCATTCGTTACGGCATCAGCTACCGGAGGATGTGTATGTCTGGATTAATGCGTTTAAAGATCGACCAGCGTATTATACCCCGGACGAGGTGGAGGAGCTGGAGACGATTGATCCGTATTTTCGATATAATCTTACCGATTATGCAAGTCTCGGACAATCCTGTCTGGCAGGGGAGTCGGTCTTTTATGTGCAGGGTAATGGGATGGTCAAGCGCTGTTATCAGGATAAACGAGTGATCGGTAATATTTATCGACACCAGCTTGAAGACATTGCTGCCGAGCGTCCCTGTGGCATGAAGCAGTGCGGGTGCTATATCGGCTATATTCATATGCCCGACCAGCCATTTGCCCACCAGTATGGTGATCGATTGCTGGAGCGTATTCCGCTGCAATATCAAGCACATGAGCAGGGGAGTTTTCTCGGGGTATAGACGTGTAGCAAGTCGATGGATGAATGAGAATGTATCCATCGACAAGGAGAGGTAATGCTGTGTAATGGAGCTCAGGTTTACTTTGTAGCCTCGTTAACTTTCCTGATCAAAATTATAATCAATACGCTCAATCAACCAGCATGAGCAACAAGCTAAAACAAAAGCCTGTATGTCAGCGACAACCGCTACCATACAGGCTTTTATTATCATGCTGACCAGCCGAAACGCCGGGTAATATAAACATCTACTATATACGTATACTCAGTTAATGGTTTTCATTTCATCCTACAGTCGCCCTCTGATAACAAGGATCAAGCTCGACCACTTACGGATGGATGTAATGCCTGTCGGCTCTTCATAAATTCAGCGTCGAATAGCTGATCCTTCATCGTCTCAAACACATGATGGCGATGGTCGCCGATAATAATGTATCCATTATATAGCTTACGTACATACACATGCTGCTTCGCTTCCAGTACACAGCGAGCATTAGCATCGCTACCTACCATACCCGCTACAATGCGATCTTCGGCTTGCAAGCGCGAGCCACGGCATACGGAGTTCTCCAGCAGGAAGGCGATACTGCCTGCGGAGTACAGATCACTTTGAACAACACCTTCGCGTGTGATCATAATATCACCGTTTGACTTGATCTCGCTGGATTGACAGCGGGCAAGCTCGACATGAACCTCAACCTCCTGCATGCTGCATACGCTGGCATACAGTCCTTCCAGTAAGGTGCGAGCCGCGGACAGCTTTTCTTCATCCAGCCGCTCTAAGATTGTAGTCGAATTCAGAAAGTGATGCAGTAGCTCCTTCAATTGCTCCGATTCCCGACTCTCCACATGCTGGATGCTGGCGAACACCTGTAGTAATTCACGAGCCAGCTCAGGCACATTACGGAATTTACGCTCAATTAGCAGCATAATCATCTGACTGTAACGAACCGTTTGCTGCCGGGCAGCCACTTCCTCGGCAAGCTTATACGCGGCCATATCCAGTTGACGAATCTCATGGCTCAGCTGCTTGGAGGCTGCATACATCCGGTTGAACATCACGCCAAAATAACCAGAATAGATTTTACCACTGATGATCGTACCGTCGATCGAGATGCTTCCAGTCGCGGTAATCGTAGCATTGTACACATTACCGTGCACATATACATTACCAAGCGATTCGATAATCATATGCTCCTGCACATCACCATTCACAATCACATCACCAGCGAAGACGATATTGCCTGTACGCAGATCCACATTGCCATCCACGATAAATGCATTGGAAATGTCAATCTGACGCCGATTCCCTTTACCCGTCATCCGCGGTCGACCAGGACGAAGCGCCACAATCTGACCGAGTGGATTCATCTCTGTAAATTCACCAGCTGTCACCTCTAAATCCTGTGCTACACGAGGTAACAGTTCATTACCGAATACATCAAAGCCCGGGATGCCTTCCACAGGCTCATGCTTTGTAGCAATAACTTCTCCTTCATGAACAGAAGGAATACGGCGATGGCTCCGATAATCGACCACGCCGCCAGCTTCATGAAATATCGTCTCAATCTGTTCCGGGAAAAATAGCTCCAAGCGTGCATCCGTACCCGGCACCGATGCCTGACCACGCGCAATCACGATCGGCTGATGCGTAGGAGATTCCAGCTCATTCAGAATCGCAGCCTTATCAATATTTTTGTAAATACCACGGTGTTCTAGCGCATTGATCACATGCTTGAATTGCACTGTATCCACTACACGATCGCGATTGGGCACAGCGCGTACAGTCACCGCAGAGGATGCCGGAGCATCAACCAGATTCCATTCAAACCGCTCGCGTGTGTGTAAGTTCAAATAGGCTTCCATCTGATCTGGGGATACACTGATTTCGAACATCGGTGTATGCTCAAGCTCCCACGAAACCGTATCCTCTTCACTCACATTAGCCTTACCGGAAATAATATTCTGGTTTACGATCAGTGAGACGGGAGGTAGGGCGTGAATAGAAGCCATTCTACCTCCCGATTTAGGAGAGAATACATGAATCTTGTTGTCCTTTATTTTGATCCAGCCATCTTTGCCATCCACGAATGATTGCTCATTCGGTTGTCGTCGTTGGCTATCGATGTCATTGACGTCAGCGTTTTGAATCATGCGTCCCAATTCCTCGTCGGAGATGGGCCTAGACATTGCGTATCCCTCCAATTGGTATCATTTTTTGATAAATTTGTTAAAACGAGCATAGGATTTTCTATATTTTACTGTAGGTTGTAGTAAAGTGAAATGGTTCGGCTTGCCTGAATCGCTTCGACTTTTTGTAGTGGGTACGCTTACAATGATGTAGGCCAAAACCAATCAAGCGGACTATGTAAATTAGTTAAATGGATATAGGAATAATATAATACACATTTTCCCATTTTAAACTTATATTTGGATAGAAAACACTAATTTTTTTAGGAAGCTTAGTAAAATAGTTTTATGTGCTCTGTTATCGTAACCGTTTACAAGGTGGATGTCCAGATATTTCTAGGTCTTTTAGCCTGATTCGTAAAATAAAATCCTATTTGAAAAATGAATGAGTTGATGTATAATATCTTTTGTTGTTCTAAGGTTGTTTTTACATATGTATCGCACGTCTTCATAAATATGTCCCAGTAGCTCAGCAGGATAGAGCAACGGCCTTCTAAGCCGTCGGTCGGGGGTTCGAATCCCTCCTGGGACGTCAAAGCAAAACACCTTCATAGGATATGAAGGTGTTTTTTGTGTGTGCTGTGCCTTGAGGCTATAGGATCTTATGGATGAAGGAAGCTCTAACTGTCCAATTAGCTGTTGGAAATCAGATATGTGACATTGCATACATTACCACTGCCGCCGATTACCTGAATATTATAGGCAGGGGAGCTACTTTGCGCGGAGAATCCGTCCGAGCCAACAAATGGATTATCAAAGTACAGGCTGACTTCGCCCTGTGGGAGCTTGTAATAGATTGTTCCTTCTGCACCCGTTGCAAAGCCATCTGAATCTGCTTGGAATGTAGCAGGTTTGGCATTGTTCGGAACATTCGTTGGGGAAACTACCCACTCTCCATGAGCAAGGTTTGTTTTGCTCTCCAGTACCATTTCACTATCCGTTACATTAATGACAGAAATATGAACTTCACGTTGGGACATTGACCAATCACTCCTTGATTTATATTTTCGTACACGCTCAGTTTAATCCAGATAGAATAATAAGTATATATAAGAAAATAAAGCTATAAATTACAATATATAACATTCTAGTTAGGTAAATAGTCACCCCAAGATCATAGCCATAATTAGGTACAAAGCAACCATAAACGAATAAATGGAAGTTTTTCATGCCACTACTATCTTCTATTAAATAGTGCTCGCAGATCATACAGTATAACAATAATGTACTTGCCTATTTCTTGCGGTCGAAAATAGCATTCCATTGCAGCATTTTTTAGTAAAATGTATACTTTAGTCACTTCAATTATTTCCATATCTAATCGTTCTATATCTAAATGCTATCAAAAGGAGAAGCCGACGATATGAATCCGTGGATGCGTTATGTGCACAAAATTCCAACCTTCCTGCAAGCAATTCTCAATGTGACGCTCGCTCTAGTTGCACTGACACTATGCTTTTTTCTCCTTAAAGAAACATGGCACATTTTCAGCTTCATCTTTCTGGAGGAGTCGGATGTAACGGCTTATGAGCTGGCTGCGCGCTTGCTCGTATTTTTTCTGTATTTTGAGTTTATTGCCCTCATTATTAAATATTTTAAAAGTGGATTTCATTTTCCTTTACGTTATTTTATCTACATTGGTATTACCGCGATTATTCGGCTTATTATTGTCGACTATGATAATGCGACGAATACGGTTATGTGGTCGCTGTCGATTTTGATTTTGCTGGGTGCTTTATTTCTGGCGAATTCGCGTCCAACGCGAGATCATGATTAAGGGTAAAAAAAGATCGAACGAGCATGAAGGGAATTTTATTCATTTATTTACGAAGACGGAGGCAGCACAATGACACAATCTAACATTAAAATTTCACAGCGTAGCGCAATGCTAATTGAACGTTTGCGCGGTGAAGGTATTACAAATGAACAGCTCCTGCAAGCGATACAGGAACGCAGTACCGAACCACTGGCAGGCTCAGAAACAGCTGCCGGGATGAATCTGGATGAATGGATTGACTATGCTGCTGAGCATGGAGAGCAGCTTGCCGATGCGATACGAGCGGGATACCGTATGACATTTACTACGGTGCCAGGAGCAGGCAACTGGCTGCGCTTTGCACTGGGATTAGAGGAAGGGCAGCATTATACGGTACCGGAGGAAGGTCGGATGGATGACTTGCAGCTGGACGAAATGCAATTCCAGCGCATTGCGGATGCGATGGCAATGAACTGGGTGCTGGTACGTCAGCCAAATGGCAGTGCTTCCTTGATGTTGAAGTCTCTGCAATAATCGACGAGTGTGATTGAGAATGATCTGTCACTGGCGATTAGGATGTATAGTGCATGGAATCTATAGTGCATGGAATCGCAGAAGCTCATAAGAGCATAACGACATGAAGGATCATAGAGAACATCATAAAAAATCATACAGAACATCGGTGATTCCAAATTAGCGATACAAACGAAAAGCGGCTGGGCTTCGGCACCAGTCGCTTTTATTGTTATATGCTGTATGATCGCGTTATCTACCCATGAATCATCATAAATCATAGTAAAGCTTGCTCATCGTAGAGCGTATTCATCGTACAGCACCAGTGCCCCTTTATTTACGTTCTTTTGCAGACTGCCGATATTCACGCGGACTCACATGACAGAGCTGCTTGAATATTTTTCCAAAATGAGAAAAGTTACCGAAGCCAGTAGCTGCTGCCACATCAATAATTTTCATATCGGTATCTCGTAATAGCTGCTGAGCAGCCTGCACCCGTACCATGTTCACATACTCGGTCAAATGAAACCCAGTCGTGCGCTTGAATGTACGACTGAGATACGCCGAACTAAGATGCACATGGGCTGCCAGCTTGGGCAGGGATAGATCGGTATGATAATGCTCCTTAATATAACGAGCCGCTTCAGTAATCTGCTCCTGTGCGGCGTGCTGCAACGTAGAGGCTGGAGTCGCCGTACGACCTGGCAAACGTGCGCAGTGAAGCAGCAATGTAACGGCAAGCTGCTCTACCATTAGCATATAGCCCTCAGGTTGTAGGGTAAGCTCACGAACAAGCTGCTGAATGATGCTGGAGATGATCGAATCCTTGCTATCTTTACTGCTAGTATGTAATACCGGATAGGTCTGGCTGAACAAGGCGAGTAGCCAGTCGCGATGCTGACCGAATTGCCGCTCCGCAAACCCATCACCAAAATAAAGCACAATTCGTTCATGCTCGGGTAGCTTGCCAGGTAAGGTACGATGCAGCTCATGCTTGCCGATAAACACAATATCACCGGCATGCATTTCATATACCCGATCTCGTACAAAGTAGCTGCGTTCTCCAGACAACAATATATACAGCTCATAATGAGGATGCAGATGATCGCTCGGCATTGTAAAATAATCGCTGCGCGATGTATGCTCAGCGATCAATCTATCCGGCATCCGTTGATCCGTTAGATTGCTTGACGTATGCGTAGTCTCCATAGCCGCTATACGTATGTCCGTACTAGAGGAGGATACAGAATCAATAACAGAACGATCAGATGACATCGCAGCAGCTCCTTTTCTGTAAGCGTTATCTTTTATTCAGTATATCATGACAAAATAAGCGGGGTTAACAAAAGAAAGCAAGAATAGCGGCGAATGATCCCGCTTTTTTTATTATGCTGAAAAAGAATAAGACGAAGCGGAGGGAGCAGCATATGGAACGCAAACGGTATGTGTTGGTAGGTACAGGTGGACGTGCAGAATTTTTTTATGGAGCGATGGTACGAGATTTTGGAGCAACGGCAGAGCTGGTCGCCTTTTGCGATCTGAATGAAACGCGTGCGCGGTATGCGAATCGTTTGATTGAGGAGAAGTATGGCGGTACAGCTGTTGATCTGTATAAGGCGTCCGACTTTGAGCAGATGATTAAGGACAAGCAACCAGATACAGTGATCGTGACCAGTGTGGATCGTACGCATCATCATTATATTATTCGCGCGCTGGAGCTTGGCTGTGACGTGATTACCGAAAAGCCGATGACCGTGGATGAAGAGAAATGTCAGCAGATTCTGGATGCTGTGGAGCGTACGGGGCAGAAGGTACGTGTGACCTTTAATTATCGCTATGCGCCTCATCATACAAAGGCACGGGAACTGATTCGTGACGGTGCGATTGGTAAGGTGACGTCCGTACATTTTGAATGGCTGCTCAATACGGAGCATGGTGCAGACTACTTCCGTCGCTGGCATCGGGATAAGCGTAATAGCGGCGGACTGCTCGTACACAAATCAACCCACCATTTTGATCTGGTTAATTTTTGGATCGATTCGCAGCCGGATACGGTATTTGCGTTTGGCGATCTGCTCTTTTATGGACGAGAAAATGCAGAGCAGCGTGGACAGACCGACTTTTACAATCGCGCAACTGGAAATGCGAATGCACAGCATGATCCGTTTGCCCTGCATCTGGATCGCAATCCGAATCTAAAAGCGATGTATCTCGATGCCGAACATGAGGATGGTTACCAGCGCGATCAAAGTGTATTTGGCGACGGAATTAGCATTGAGGATACGATGAGTGTCGTAGTGCGCTACAAAAATAAAGCGATGCTCACCTATTCGCTCAATGCCTATATGCCGTGGGAAGGATATCGGATTGCTTTTAACGGCACAACTGGACGGATTGAAATGGAGATTGTGGAGAAGTCTTATGTGAATGCGGGTGGCGAAAAGGCAGATGAAGGCGCGCTTGAGGGGAAACGGATTACCGTCTATCCGATGTTCGGCAAGCCGTATGAAGTGCAGGTGGAGGAACGTGAAGGCGGTCATGGCGGTGGTGATCCGGTGCTGCTGAATGATCTGTTCGGAGAGCCAGAAGAAGACCCTTTTCATCGTGCAGCCGATCATACGGATGGAGCACGTTCGATTTTAACAGGGATTGCTGCCAATCAGTCGATTCGTACAGGATTGCCAGTGAAGGTGGATCAGCTGGTGCATTTTTATAATAAAGGTAAGTGACAGGATGGAAGGACGTAAGTGAGATATTAAAAGCCAGTCATTAAATGAGGCATTAAAGAATTGGATGATCAAGGAATTGCACAGAGGCAACGGACTGAACTATAGGAATAGAACTTTGAAAATGATGTGAGGATGAATGTCTGCTGAATGAAGCTGACAATCGGGTATATAGGAAGAACAGGAGCATGGCTGTATAGGATAGGTTGGAAACGATCATCTAATGTCGATGCGCTGGGCGATGCATATAAATGTTGAAATACGTATCGGCATAAATACACACTTTAATTAGCATCGGCAGACATCGATGAAGCACGATCAGGATGGAGCACGAATAGAAATATAGCATAAAAAAATGCAAAAACAGGGTGAATAATAATGTACAGTGCGATCACTTGCCTGATTATAAAACACCCTGTACTACGCCATTATTCAGTGACCTGACCTGCTCGTCATCCAACACCTACAGCGATTGTTCCCTAGTCCGATCACATAGGAGGCACTCATCCATGACCGAGCATCATTCGCGATCACAAGCAGATCCTATTTCCAGTAGCTCAAACGAACAGGAGCAGTCTACGCTCCATCCACATAGCATCACATCATCAGCAAACGTCTCTTCCAATTCAGATCTAGTGGAGAATGGGAAAGTGACATCGAAAGCTGAGCATCTAGAAAGCGTACAAGAATCGGAAACTCCCTATTATGCTGGCTTATCTTTAAACGAAATCCAGCAATTTCAACAGCAAGGCAAGTGGCAGGATGAAGGGGATCGACTGCTACTTCCTGTACCTGCCGAATTCAGCTTTGCGATGAATGTGGACTTTTTACGAAGCTCACCTAATGAATGCCTATTTGTCGTACACAAGCAGGAAATATACAAGGCGCTAGCAGTCGGTCATTCCCGTCCACTATTGCGTATTACACAGAAGGAGCCTAGTAAGATCGAGGTGGAATTTCTCGGCGATAGTGCACCAGAGAATGATCTAGAGCGTGTCGCAGTAGCGGCTTATGTGAGTGACTGGTTTGATCTGGGGATTGATCTATTGCCCTTTTACAAGCTAGCCAGCAGTGATGCCTTGCTTGGACATGCGGTAGAGTCCTTTTATGGCTTACGCAATATGGGCATACCGGATTTGTTTGAAACCTTATGCTGGGGCATATTGGGTCAGCAGATTAACCTAGGTTATGCGCATACGCTCAAATGCCGATTGACCGAAGCATTTGGCGAGTACGTCGATTATGAAGGAGAGCGCTATTGGATATTTCCAACAGCCGAACGCATTGCAGCCCTGACGATGTCGGATCTGGAATTGATGCATATGACCGTAAAAAAATGCGAATACATCCTCGACGCCGCCCGATTAGTTGCCAGTGGCGAGCTGAGCAAAGAAAAGCTGCTTGCCGCAGGTGGCTACAAAGAAGCCGAAAAGATGCTTACCCGTATTCGCGGCATCGGCCCATGGACAGCTAACTATGTACTCATGCGCTGCTTACGCATCCCGACAGCATTTCCCATCGACGACGTAGGTCTGCACAATGTAATCCGCCACCTGACCGGCTCAACAGCCAAGCCTACTCGAGAAGAATTATTAAAGCTTGCCGCAGGCTGGAGCAACTGGGAGTCGTACGCAACCTTCTATTTATGGCGTGTGCTGTACTGATGATAGGGTGTAATCGGCACCATCTTTCAAGTCTGGTATTGGAAAATAGTAACTAAAAACGAGGACATTTCTTGTGCCCGACCAGCCACATGTATCTAAATTTATCTATATGTGTAAGATCAAAGCATATGCCCTACAAGCTCAAGTAAATAAGGTAGTCGAAGAAGAATTACGAAGATACGAAATAATAACAGCTAAGCAGTATAAAAATAGAAGAGGCAGGAAAAAGAAAAAAAGCATCTCCACCAAGTGGAAATGCTTTTTTGTGTGACGTCCCAGGAGGGATTCGAACCCCCGACCGACGGCTTAGAAGGCCGTTGCTCTATCCTGCTGAGCTACTGGGACAAATTATAATTACCATTTCGAGCGCAACAAAAATATCTTAGCATGTACACAAAAAGAAAGCAAGCTCTTTTTGCCCAAATCAGCTTTTGCCATTCTTAAACATCTACCATGATGCCAAACAACATAGTAGTGATAACGCCAAAATGACGTAAGTGGCACGACCGATTCAGGTAGAGTGCGACGGATTAAAAAGAGGTTATCTCACATAGATGATGGCTTTGAAATTGTTGAAGTGCTTGTATACGCTACAACATGTATAAACTTATATACCTATACTACGCATACGAAGCTACAATTTTTAATCTTCAATAGCTATTACTTGGCTGTGTATTCTATCGATTCTGATTTGAAAATGACCATCTTCATCCATCACCTCTATGCATCCATCCAGCTTCACGTTTCAACGCTAATGCGCGTGTTAATTAAAAGGTAAATAAAACCATACCGCACGAACATTCCCCAATGGCTGTCAGCAACGAACAGCTGTGCTATAATCATGAAGTCACGCGCAAGAAGTGATGAATTAGGAGGTGCCGTTATCGCTGATTCAACCCATTCACATACAGGGCAGAACCGCAATGTTGTGCTGTTTCCCAAGACGCTCGACTTTTATCAGATTGAGCTCACGCGTATGCTAGAGACCGAACGCTATCATGAAGCGATCGAATTGCTTGAATTTTTACTGCAATGTCAGGGGCAGGATGAGCGCCAGCTGGAAGAGTGGCAATCATTGCTCGGCTGGCTGCGAACGACGTTTCCAGAAGCAGCGTACAATGACCGCGAGGCTACCGAGCTAGGCGACGAGGTAGAGCTGGACGAACCGACTCATACGCAGGAGCATATGATGCGTGATAAGGTGCGCTTGAAGCAAGCCGAGGATCGTGACTATGAAGAGAAGCTACTACGTACTGCGATGGAGCGCCCCGTATCGGAGCGTACATTGCTTGCATTAGAGCAGCTTGCGTATTTGGAGCAGCCTGAGATCGATGAGCAGATCATCGAATGGCTCCAAACGGACACACAGCTTCATCCGCTGATTCAGTTCCGCATTTTACAGACGCTACGTCGACGCGGATATCGTGGAAATGTACATTATATGCACCAGCAGGAGCGTATCGATGTAGAAGTAGAAACGGTTCCGCTTGACCCGACTGAATTTCCGATTCCATTTATTCAGATTCTGGAGCGTGTGGCAGATAAGGCAGAGGTGACTGCGCCGAATCTATTCTACTTTGCCCAGGAGCTGTGGTCGCAATTCATCATGAGCATCTATGGTACGCAAAATTATCTCTGGATCTCCCGCGGTGATGATGCGGAGATCGATATCTGGGCAGCAGCGCTGCACCAGACTGTTGCCATGACGCTGGAGGGCACAGCAGATGAAGAAGAGATACGCGGATTGTACGGTGTGACCGACAGTATTCGTTTTCGCTATGAGCAGGCGCATCGCGCATTGCAGCAGTTCGTTTCCGGGCAGATGCCATGCTAATCCTGCCCAGTAGCATTGCGGCGATCACAGAAGCTGTGTTTACCTTTTATTAAGGCAAGAGGGTTACCATAATGCGGAATAAAGCAACGAACGACAGTCGCTTGTTTGCTTCATTCCGAGCTGGATCCCGTAGCTATTTTCGTTGTACGTAGCAGATAAAGAAACGAACTTGATAAAAAGCGAATAGTTGTATATACTATAGTGGTTATTCTGCACGTGAAAACGATACAACTTCATCGAAATCATTCATGTTAATATTTTTTGGAGGGGAATTCTCGAAATGACAGCAAAATGGGAAAAAACAGAAAAGAACCTTGGCGTTCTTGAAGTAGAAGTAGCTGCAGAGCGTGTAAGCGCAGCGCTTGATAAAGCATTCAACAAAGTAGCAAAAACATTGAACGTACCAGGCTTCCGTAAAGGTAAAGTACCTCGTTCGATCTTCGAAGCACGCTTCGGTATCGAAAGCCTGTACAATGATGCAATCGACATCCTGCTGCCGGAAGCATACTCCGAAGCAATCGATGAGACTGACATCTTCCCGGTTGATCGTCCTGAGATCGAAATCGAGCAATTCGAAAAAGGTCAACCATTCAAATTCAAAGCAAAAGTAACTGTAAAACCAGAAGTTAAACTGGGTGAATACAAAGGCGTAGAAGTTCCTGTATCCGCGGTTGAAGTTTCTGAAGAAGACATCAACAGCGAGCTGGAGCGTCTGCAACAGCGTCACGCTGAGCTGTCCGTAATCGAAGAGGGTGCTGCTGAAAACGGCGACACGGTATCGATCGATTTCGAAGGCTTTGTTGATGGCGAAGCATTTGAAGGTGGACAAGCAGAGCGTTACTCCCTGGAGCTGGGCTCTAACTCCTTCATCCCAGGTTTTGAAGATCAAGTAGTTGGCATGGCTACTGGCGACTTCAAAGACGTAACGGTAACATTCCCAGAAACATACCATGCAACTGAACTGGCTGGTAAAGAAGCAGTATTCAAAGTGAAACTGCACGAAATCAAACGCAAAAACCTGCCAGCACTGGACGATGAGTTTGCGAAGGATGTTAGCGAATTCGACACACTGGACGAATTCAAAGCAGACCTGAAACAACAAATCGCTTCCCGTAAAGAAAACGAAGTAAAAGCTGCAAAAGAGGCTGCTGCTGTAGAAAAAGCGGCTGAAAATGCAGAAATCGAAATTCCAGATGCAATGGTGAATTCCGAAACCGAAAACATGGTTCGTGACTTCGACAACCGTCTGCGTCAACAAGGTATGAACCTGGAAATGTACACTAGCTTCTCCGGTCAAACAACAGATGACCTGAAAGAGCAAATGAAAGAAGAAGCTGCAAAACGTGTACGTAACAACCTCGTTCTGGAGCAAATCGCAAAAGAAGAAAACATCGAAGTTTCTGAAGACGAAGTAAGTGCAGAGCTGGAGAAAATGGCTTCCCAATTCCAGCGCAGTGCAGAGGAAGTTCGCAGCATTCTGGCAGCGAACGGTTCCCTTGCAAGCCTGTCCGAAGAAATCAAACTGCGTAAAACAATCGATCTGCTGGTTGATAACAGCAAAGAAGTTGAAGCAGTGGCTGAAAAAGCTGAGTGATTTCAAACTTCATAATCCGGTAGCGTCTTTTGCTACCATTTGGAATAAGGCACGTATTACTTGCGTGCCTTATTTTTACCTATATATGGACATAAAACGTAGCGCATAATCTGTATCTTCATCGCGTTCCTTCATTTGTTCATTAATATTTTCCAAATCTTTACCTTTGAAAAAATGACATGGGACAGTGTACATGTTAAAATAGGAACTGCATCGTATTTTAAAGTACTATCTGTCGTCATATTCCTGGATAAGAAAGAGGTTGGTTGTATGAGTCTGGTACCTATGGTTGTTGAACAAACCAGTAGAGGTGAACGATCTTACGATATTTACTCAAGATTACTCAAGGACCGTATTATTTTCCTGAATACGGCAATCGATGATCATGTAGCCAATCTTGTTATTGCACAATTACTATTTCTCGCTGCCGAAGATCCGGAGAAGGATATTCATTTGTATATCAACTCGCCGGGTGGTTCTGTTACGGCAGGGATGGGTATTTACGATACAATGCAATTTGTGAAGCCAGATGTCTCCACGATTTGCATGGGGATGGCTGCAAGTATGGGCTCGCTCCTGCTCACAGCAGGTGCACCAGGCAAGCGTTTTGCGTTGCCTAACAGCGAAGTTATGATTCACCAGCCGCTTGGCGGCATCAGTGGACAGGCGTCCGACATGAAGATTCATGCAGAATGGATCATCAAGACGCGTCAGAAGCTGAACCAGATTTACGTGGAGCGCACAGGCCAGTCGCTGGACAAAATCGAACGTGATACCGATCGCGACTACTTCCTTGATGCAGAGGATGCAAAAGCATACGGCTTGATCGATCAGGTGATTACCCGTCCGCTCACAAGCTAAAAAGGGGTGTAAACATGTTTAAATTCAACGATGAAAAAGGACAGTTGAAATGTTCCTTTTGCGGCAAATCTCAGGATCAAGTCCGCAAACTGGTAGCAGGTCCTGGTGTATATATATGCGATGAGTGTATTGAACTGTGCACAGAAATCGTAGAGGAGGAGCTCGGTCACGAAGAAGAGCTCGATCTGAAGGATATTCCGAAGCCACAGGAAATTCGCTCCATTCTTGACCAGTACGTTATCGGTCAGGATCAAGCGAAAAAATCCTTGTCCGTAGCGGTATACAACCACTACAAACGTGTGAACACACAAAGCAAGATCGAAGATGTTGAGCTGCAAAAAAGTAACATTATGCTCGTAGGACCGACAGGTTCCGGTAAAACGCTGCTTGCACAAACAATGGCTCGCATTTTGAATGTTCCGTTTGCAATTGCAGATGCAACTTCCCTGACGGAAGCCGGCTATGTCGGTGAAGACGTGGAAAACATCCTGCTCAAGCTCATTCAAGCTGCTGACTATGATGTGGAAAAAGCAGAACGTGGCATTATTTATATTGATGAAATTGATAAGGTTGCACGCAAATCCGAGAATCCGTCCATTACACGTGACGTATCTGGTGAAGGCGTACAGCAAGCCCTGCTGAAAATTCTGGAAGGTACAGTTGCTTCTGTTCCGCCACAAGGTGGACGTAAGCACCCGCATCAAGAATTTATTCAGATCGATACAACGAACATTCTGTTCATCGTTGGTGGTGCGTTTGACGGACTGGAGCAGTACATCAAACGTCGTATCGGTAAAAAAGTTATCGGCTTTAGCTCCGATAATCAGGGTCAAAAAGACCTGAAACCAGGTGAGTACCTGAGCATGGTACTGCCAGAAGATTTGCTGAAATTCGGTCTGATTCCGGAGTTCGTAGGTCGTCTGCCAGTGATCTCCGCTCTGGAGCCACTGGATGAAGAGACGCTGGTACGTATCCTGTCCGAACCGAAAAATGCGCTGACCAAGCAGTATTCCAAAATGCTGGAAATGGACAACGTAGAGCTCGTATTCGAACCAGGTGCGCTGCAAGCGATCGCTCGCGAAGCAATCAAGCGTAACACAGGTGCGCGTGGTCTGCGTGCGATCATCGAAGGCATTATGCTGGACGTGATGTACGAAGTGCCATCCCGTGACGATGTGACTCGCTGTGTGATCACAGAGCAGGTTGTGGAGAGCAAGGTTGTACCTGAGCTCCAGACCGGCAAAGATAAAAAACAAGAAGAAAGCGCCTAAGCGTATACGGCATCGTGGGATACAGTGTTCATAACGGTATGAACGGACTCACGATGCCGCCGCTTTGTGCGGCTCTTCTGTATGTATAGATGTATACAACATTGCGCCGGCCTTTTTCCTTTTGCAGGATAAAGGCTGGTTTGCAATTAAGCCCACATGCAAGGGAGAAGAAACCATGTTTTTGAGAGAAAACACGAGACCTGTCAAAGTTGGCGACCTGACAATTGGTGGCAACAATGAAGTTATCATCCAAAGTATGTGTACGACCAAAACGGCAGATGTCGAGGCAACTGTAGCCGAAATTTTGCGTTTGGAAGAAGCAGGCTGTCAGGTTGTCCGCGTAACGGTCAACAATGAAGAAGCTGCTGCTGCAATCAAGGAAATCAAGAAGCGCATTCATATTCCACTCGTAGCGGATATTCACTTCAACTACAAGCTGGCATTGATGGCGATCGAAAACGGTATCGATAAAGTTCGGATTAACCCGGGTAATATCGGTAAACGTGAAAAGGTCGAAGCGGTTGTGCGTGCATGTAAAGAGAAAAATATTCCGATTCGTATCGGTGTGAATGCAGGTTCGCTCGAAAACCATTTGCTGGAGAAATACGGCTATCCAACACCAGAAGCAATGGTTGAAAGTGCGCTGTATCATATCGGTATTCTGGAAGAGCTGGACTTCCACGATATTATCGTATCGTTGAAAGCATCTGATGTACCGATGGCGATTGCTGCCTACAGCAAAGCAGCCGAAGTAATCAAGTACCCACTGCATCTTGGTATTACCGAAGCAGGAACACTGCATTCCGGTACAATCAAGAGTGCTGCGGGTATCGGTGCATTGCTGTCGATGGGAATTGGTTCAACCGTACGTATCTCGCTGAGTGCGGATCCGGTTGAGGAAGTGAAGGTAGCGCGTGAGCTGCTGAAAACATTTGGTCTGATCTCTAACGCAGCTACACTCGTCTCCTGCCCAACCTGCGGACGTTTGGATATCGATCTGTTTTCGATTGCGAACGAGGTAGAGGAGTATATCTCCAAGCTGAAGGTACCTATTAAAGTATCGGTACTTGGCTGTGCGGTTAACGGCCCAGGCGAAGCCAAAGAAGCAGACATCGGTATCGCCGGTGCACGTGGTGAAGGCTTGCTATTCCGTTACGGTAAAATGATCCGTAAAGTACCGGAGGCTGACATGGTACAGGAGCTGAAAAAGGAAATCGACGCGATCGTTGAAGCCTTCGAAGCAACTGGCAAAATCCCGGGTCGCGAAGAACGCCATCAGCCCGCTGTCCAATCCTGATTAAAAGATCAAAATTGGACTACTTAAATTGGTTGTATCAAGTGTTAGCGATCTCCTAACACGAGGTGCAATAAAAAGTGATTTTTGCGAAGCAAACTTCGCAACAGATTTTTATCCTATATATAATCAAAGGATACTGATGAATACTCGTTCATCAGTATCCTTTTTATATGGATAAGTTTAAACAAACAAGTGGATCAAAACGATGACGCAATAGCTAGATACAGAAGCATAGCAGGATAGCCCAAAAATAGAATCTCAATCCATACTGCTTTTTCCTCAATGATTGGTGTTTCGATGGGATATTTGATAAACTAGGGCTTATACGCAAACTCATAAAATGGTCTGAGTTGATTTTCGTTATTTCTCAGGTCGGTTGGGGAGGATATTGCGATCGGTGTGCGCATATTCGTATGCGGCGAGTAGCCCGGAACGGGGCTTGTTCCTTTAGTTCTTATCAGAGTGCTTAAAGCTTTATCGCATCTAATCGCATACACGCTAACTATATACGCAGTACGATACGCACATTACAGGAGGTAAGAAAGCGATGGGACCACATAAAAATAAGGCGCGTCGTTTTCCTTTGCTGCCTTTAAGAGGACTGCTCGTCTATCCAAGCATGGTGCTTCATCTGGATGTCGGGCGAGATAAATCCGTAAAGGCTCTAGAAAAGGCGATGGTGGATGATAATCTGATTCTGCTCTGCTCTCAGTCTGAAGTGAATATTGAGGAACCGAGTGAGGATGAGATTTTCAGAATCGGTACGATAGCTAAAGTCAGACAGATGCTCAAGCTGCCTAACGGTACGATTCGAGTGCTGGTTGAAGGCTTGGAGCGTGCTGAGATTCTGGAATATACAGAGAATGATGAATTTTACGAGGTTCAGGCGCGTGAGCTGTCCGAGGTAGAGACGAACGACCCTGAGGTCTTTGCCCTGATGCGCACCGTATTGAATGAGTTTGAGCATTATATCAATCTGTCGAAAAAGGTAACGCCAGAGACGATGGCTGCTGTGTCTGATATCGAGGAGCCTGGACGCCTTGCGGATGTGATCACAAGTCATCTGGTGATCAAGATCAAGGATAAGCAGCATATTTTAGAAGCGATTGAGGTACGTACTCGACTGGAACGTCTGCTGGACATTTTGCATAGTGAGCGCGAAGTGCTGGAGCTGGAACGCAAAATTAGCCAGCGCGTGAAAAAGCAAATGGAAAAGACGCAGCGTGAGTATTATCTGCGTGAGCAGATGAAAGCGATCCAGAAGGAGCTTGGAGAGAAGGAAGGACGTGCTGGCGAAGCGGAGGAGCTGCGTGCGCAACTAGCTGAGCTGACCGTACCGGAGAAGGTGCTGGAGAAGATCGAGAAAGAAATCGATCGTCTGGAAAAAACGCCTGCCAATTCTGCGGAGGGCGGGATTATTCGCAACTATCTGGATTGGCTGCTTAGTCTGCCATGGGATCAGCGCACAACGGATGATCTGGATTTGAAGCATGCAGAGGATATTTTGAATGCGGATCATTATGGTCTGGATAAGCCCAAGGAACGCGTGCTTGAATATCTGGCAGTACAAAAACTGGTTAAGAAGCTTAAAGGCCCTATTCTCTGTCTTGTCGGCCCTCCGGGTGTTGGTAAAACGTCGCTGGCACGCTCGATTGCCAAGTCGCTTGGGCGTGAGTTTGTACGCATTTCGCTTGGTGGTGTACGAGATGAGGCAGAGATTCGTGGTCACCGTCGTACGTATGTAGGTGCGATGCCAGGTCGTATCATTCAAGGTATGCGTAATGCCGGCAGTATGAATCCGGTGTTCCTTCTGGATGAGATCGATAAAATGGCATCTGACTTCCGTGGTGATCCATCTGCGGCATTGCTTGAAGTGCTTGATCCAGAGCAAAACAATACATTTAGCGATCATTTTGTCGAAGTTCCGTTCGATCTCTCTAATGTGATGTTTGTAACGACAGCGAATAGTGTACAGAGCATTCCAAGACCGCTGCTCGATCGGATGGAAATGCTGTACATTCCGGGCTATACAGAGCTGGAGAAGCTACAGATTGGTAAGCAATATTTGCTGCCAAAGCAGACAGAAGAGCATGGCTTGACTGAGGAACAGCTTGAAGTAGGCGAAGATACACTGCTCAAGGTAATCCGTGAATATACACGCGAATCCGGTGTGCGTAATCTGGAGCAACAGATCGCAGCGCTCTGCCGTAAGGCTGCCCGTGCAATCGTTGGAGAAGAGAAGGACAAAGTCGTGATTACTCCAGACGATGTGAAGGACTTCCTCGGCACGCCAAAATTCCGTTATGGTCTGATCGAAAAGGAAAATCAGATCGGTAGTGTAACCGGGCTGGCATGGACAGAGGTTGGCGGTGAGACGCTGACTATTGAAGTGACCGTTGTACCGGGGAGCGGCAAGCTAATGCTGACGGGTAAGCTGGGCGATGTGATGAAGGAGTCCGCACAGGCGGCATTCAGCTACACACGTTCCAAAGCCGCAGAGCTAGGTATTGCAACTGATTTCCATGAGAAAAATGATATTCATATTCACATTCCTGAAGGTGCGATTCCTAAGGATGGGCCATCAGCAGGAATCACGATTGCAACAGCATTGATCTCTGCCTTAACGGGTCGTCACGTATCCAAAGAAGTAGCGATGACAGGTGAGATTACATTGCGCGGACGTGTGCTGCCGATTGGCGGCTTGAAGGAAAAGACGCTCGCAGCGCATCGTGCAGGCTACAAAAAAATTCTGCTACCGCAGGATAACGAACGTGATTTGAAGGATATTCCGGCAAGCATCAAGGATGAACTGACCCTTGTGCCGGTTGCTCATATGGATCAGGTGCTGGAGCACGCGCTGGTTCAGAAAAGCGGACTGCATTAGTGGAAGCCCGGCTGTTAGCTGGGAACGCGCCACGTAGAACAGGAAGGAAATGAATCGAATGAAAGTTAATCAAGCAGAATTTATTATTAGTGCCGTCAGACCGGATCAATATCCCGAAGACGGCTTGCCGGAAGTAGCACTGGCGGGACGATCCAATGTAGGTAAGTCCTCGCTAACGAATCGGATGATCAATCGCAAAAATCTGGCGCGTACCAGTTCAACACCGGGTAAAACACAGCATTTGAACTACTATAAAATCAATGAGATGATGTATTTCGTCGACTTCCCGGGCTATGGCTACGCCAAAGTGTCCAAGTCCCAACGCGAAGCATGGGGCAAAATGATCGAACGCTACCTGCTCGAGCGCGAACCGCTCAAGCTCGTTCTGCTCGTCATCGATCTGCGCCACGAGCCGTCCAAGGACGACATCCTCATGTACGACTGGCTCAAGCACTACGATTGCAATATCTGCGTCGTAGCTACCAAAGCCGACAAAATCCCACGTAGCAAATGGGCAAAGCACGTCAAAATCGTCAAACAAGCACTCGGCTTCGTCCCTGAAGACGACTTCGTGATGTTCTCCTCAGAAACAGGCTTGGGCAAAGACGAGCTGTGGGCAATCATCGAACGCCACGCATTTGGCAACGATGAAGAGGAATATGAAGACGATCAGGATGTCCAGGTTGACGAAGAACCCGTTGAAGGTGAAGACATCGCTGATGGTGAAGATGAGCTGAATGATAAAGCAGAGAAATCTGCCGATCAATAAGCGAGTCATATCGTACAGTTAATTGTTCACTACGTGTTATGATTATTAAAAATAAGCGGTCAGGGTACTATTC
Source organism: Paenibacillus hunanensis (assembly GCF_014645615.1). GTDB lineage: Bacteria > Bacillota > Bacilli > Paenibacillales > Paenibacillaceae > Saccharibacillus > Saccharibacillus hunanensis. Next base: position 372,311 of record NZ_BMMB01000008.1, read on the forward strand.
CCTCGACCGCTTATTTTTAAGGTATTGATCAAGTTGGAGTTTTAAATATTCGTAATAACATAATCATAAAATAAATGCTGTAAAACTAAGATATGTTGATTTAAATTTTAAGGTGAGTTAGCAGCTGATTTTGTGAAATAGATAAAGAAAAAGATGATTTAGAAATAATGTTGCTAATTCAACTATCCAAGAATAAGTATGTTGCAACCCGCACAGAACAGAGGAAAGGAAATAAGGGAAAAGGACGACTTACAGTGTTAGTGATCTTCTAACACGAGGTTCAATAAAAAGTGATTTTTGCGAAGCAAAATATCTTACCTCTTTGGAGCTCGGGAATCTACATTCACTCCTAATCGGTAGATTCCTGGGCTCCACCTGAGGATGTCCCCTCATTCCTTACCGGAAGTGGTGGTTGCCTCAGCATCGAAGTGGTCATCACACCGCCTCGATATAACATATGAATATAAAGTTGCTCTATATAGTTGTTCTATAATATTAGTTAAGTTACCTCAACGCTCAAACTTACAACCCCTATATGATTCTTATATGATTCTGAATACTATATGATTCTGAATATCCAGTGAAGTTTTCCCTCAAATGGTTTACCTTCAAATTGAATATGTTAAAATAAGAAAAAAGCATCTGATCGCGTCATCAATCGACGAATGGATGCTTTTTTTTCGGCAGTCCCTCTGTTCTATTCATCTCTGCGTGCCGATATAAGTAGCAAATAAGTCATATTCGGGTACGTATACAATGGGTGTGACGAACTGATGGCATTTTATAAATCTGCATCTGGATTTCATAAACATTTCATAAAAACGCCGAAATTGGGCAAATCAATGTGATATAATTAACGTATTGTTAAAACGTGAGAAGATGTAGTTACAACTTTTAGACTAGGCAGGTGAACTTGCAATGCACATTGTTGTTGTCGGACTCAACTACCGCACAGCACCGATTGAGGTACGAGAACGGTTTGCCATTGCGGATGAGGATTTACCGGAAGCTCTCCGGCAGCTGAAAAGCACGCAAAGTGTATTGGAAGGCACCATCGTCGCAACGTGCAATCGTACAGAAATCTATGTTGTTCTGGATCGTTTGCATATGTGCGGTCATTATATCCGTAATTTCATGGAGCAATGGTTCGGTATTTCCCGTGAGGAATTTACCCAGCATTTGTATATATATGAAGATGAGCAGGCGATTGAGCATTTGTTCCGTGTGACCTGTGGACTGGACTCTATGGTGATCGGCGAGACTCAGATTCTGGGTCAGGTGAAGCGTGCGTTCCAGCTCGCGCAAGAAAACAAGGCGACTGGAACATGGTTCAATATGCTGTTCAAGCAAGCGGTGACGCTGGGCAAACGTGCTCATGCGGAGACGATGATTGGCGAGAGCGCAGTATCGATTAGCTATGCAGCTGTCGAGCTGGGCAAGCGGATTTTTGGTGCTTTTCATAACAAAACAATTATGATTCTGGGCGCAGGCAAAATGAGCGAGCTGACCGTGAAGCATCTGTATGCAAACGGTGCGGCAGAGGTCATTGTGGCGAATCGTACGATTGGTCGCGCACAGGAGCTGGCGCACAAGTTCGATGGTACAGCATGTACGATCGAGGAAGGCTTGCAGCGTCTGCATGAAGTGGATATTTTGATCAGCTCGACGGGAGCGCAGGGCTATGTACTGGGGCAGGATGTGATCTCCAGCAGTATGAAGCAGCGCAAATCGCGTCCGCTGTTTATGATTGATATTGCTGTACCACGTGATATTCATCCATCGGTAGCTGAAGTATCGAATGTATTCCTGTACGATATTGATGATCTGGAAGGCATCGTGGAGAGCAATATGGCGATGCGCCGTGCAGAAGCGATCAAGATTGAACGTATGATCCGTGAAGAGATCGAGGTGTTCCAGCAATGGCTGAAAACACTCGGTGTGAAGCCGGTCATTCGTGCGTTGCAGGAGCGTGGAGCACGTATTCACGAGGATACACTGGAAAGCTTGTTTAACAAGCTGCCTGAGCTGGACGAGCGTCAGCGTAAGGTAATCAGCCGTCTGACCAAGAGCATTGTGAACCAGATGAATCACGATCCGATTAACCGGATCAAAGAAATGGCAGCCGAGAAAAATGGCGCCGACACCCTTGAACTTTTTACCCGTATGTTTGCGCTTGAGGATGAGGTGGAGACTGCATCCGAGCCAGCTGCGGAGCTTAAGGCAGTGCCAAAACGTGCACCGATTTCTTCCCATCCACCGGTTGTTGAAGGAAGCCTGGCTTACTTTGCTTCCGCAACCCTGTAGGCAGGTGATTCGTGTTGACACTGTTCAACCTGTTATATGATGTAATTATCTACCTATACGCCCTGAGCCTTCTGTTTTATTTCTCGGATTGCATTCGTCGCAATCCGAGGGCGAAGCGGATTGGCACAGGGTTTCTTATTATGGTAAGTGCCATTCAAGCGATTAGTATTACGATTCGTACGATTGATGAACGGACATTACCCCTATTTTCAACGTATGACTTTTTCTTTTTCTTAACGTTTATTTTGATTTTGATTTCCTTTTTTATCGAAAAGGTGCTCAAGACGGAATATGCGGTGTTATTACTAAATGTGATCGGCTTTTGTGCGATGGTGCAAAATCGACTGCACTCTCCTGGTGAAGGCGCATTGCCGTCCGGCTGGGATACGGTGCATGGATTGCTCATTTTGCATGTTGTACTGGCGAATTTGAGCTTTGCCTTTTATACAGTGTCTGCGGTGTTTGCGGCAATGTATTTATTTTTACATCGCAAGCTCAAGCGGAAAAAGTGGGATAATACCGTACGCAGATTGCCAAGCCTGGAAAGTATGGAAAAATACACCTACACCTCGATGCTGATCGGTACACCGCTGTTGATCGTATCACTGATCGTGGCGTTAATGTCTATTTTCTCGGAAGGTCGGTATATTTTGCTACTTGATTTGAAGGTTGTATTTACACTGCTGGCATTATGTGTGTATATTGCCTATTTTGCAACACGCAGACTGCGTAGCTACTCGCCTGTCATTATGGCACGCTGGGCGATTGCAGGATATATCGTGTTTATTTTAAACTTTGTAGCCAATTCATGGTCAGCGTTTCATCAATGGGTGGGCTCATGAGTGAATATGTACCGTATTTGCCGATTATGCTGGATTGTCGCGCCCGACCTATACTGGTCATTGGCGGGGGCAAGGTAGCCGAACGTAAAATTATCCATATGCTTGAGGCAGGAGCGATAGTGACCGTTATTAGTCCAGATGTGACCGCTTCTATACAGCAACTGGCTGAAAAGGGTCAATTAAACTGGTTGAAGCGTGAATATCGAGCAGGTGATCTGAGTGAAGGTATCTGTTCACCTTTAACAACGGAAGCAACAGTGGATGCGAGTATCGCAGAACGTTCTGATACAACAGCCCATTCGCTCGATCAATCACAGCGTTACCTGCTTGTATATGCTGCTACATCCCTACCGGATGTGAATCAATCGGTTGCAGAAGAAGCGCAGCGCTACGGCATTCCGGTCAATGTAGCCGATCGACATGAACGGGGCACTTTTATTAATCCAGCGGTCATTCGGCGTGGACGATTGGTTGCTTCGGTATCGACTTCGGGTGCAGGGCCTGCGATTAGTCGCCGGATTGTGAGCGAGCTGGAAAACTATTTTTACGAGGATTATGAGCTGTATATGGAGTTCATGTATCATCTGCGTCACCATATTAAACGGGTGGTGCATGATCCGCAGGAGCGCAGACGCTTACTTGAACAGGCGGCGGCACTTGATGTGCTGGCTCAAATCCGACATAAGCAATTTGTATGGTGGGATGAAGAACAGATCGAGCAATGGATCATACAATATCGGGGGAGATAATGTCATGCGCAAAATTATCGTAGGAAGTCGACAGAGCGCTCTTGCATTGACCCAGACAGGGCATGTCATCGATGCGCTACAGCAGATTGCTGCTAGCCAGGGGCTGGAGTTCGAATTTGAAGTTAAAAAGATCGTCACCAAGGGCGACCGCATTCTGGATGTAACCTTGTCCAAGGTCGGTGGTAAAGGTCTGTTCGTGAAGGAGATTGAGCAGGCGCTGATCGATGGCGAGATCGATATGGCTGTACACAGTATGAAGGATATGCCCTCCGAATTGCCAGAAGGTCTGGTGAATGGCGCAATTCCGAAGCGTGTAGACCCACGCGATTGTATTATTACACGCGGAGATAAAGGCTTGGACGACTTGCCACAGGGGGCTAAGATCGGTACAAGCAGCTTGAGACGTGCGAGCCAGCTCAAGGCATATCGTCCGGATTTCGATATTCAATCGATTCGTGGTAATATCGACTCGCGTTTGCGCAAGCTGGAAACGGAAGGCTTTGACGCTATTATGCTGGCTGCGGCAGGCTTAGAGCGGATGGGCTGGACAGATCGTATTAGTGCGTATTTGCCAGCCGATATTTGTTTGCCAGCGGTCGGTCAGGGCGCGCTCGGTATTGAATGCCGCGGTGATGATCTGGAGTTGCTCGGGTTGTTGTCACTGTATAATGATGATCTTACAGCAACAACGGTTATCGCGGAACGTACCTTTTTGGCAGAGTTAAACGGTGGCTGTCAGGTTCCAATCGGAGCCTATGCAGTACGTCTGCATCCTTCCCATTCCGGTCAGGACGAAAACGTTATACAATTAACGGGAATGGTAGCCTCACCTGATGGAATAACGATGCTCAAGGAGACACGACAGGGACATGATCCTGTACAGCTTGGTATAGCTGTAGCTGATGAGCTGAAGCGTCGTGGCGCGGATCAGATTTTGGCGGAAGTTAGGGGATGAAGGAATGACCGGCAAGGTGTATCTAGTAGGCGCAGGTCCTGGAGCTTTGAAGCTGATTACACTGCGTGGCTGGGAATGTATCGCATTGGCAGATGCGATCGTATATGATCGACTGGCAAGTCCTCGTTTGCTCAAGCAGGCGAAGCCGGGAGCGGAGAAGATTTATGTCGGTAAGCTGCCTGATCGTCATACGATGAAGCAGGAGGAGATTAATCAGCTGCTGGTCGATCTGGCGCTGCAAGGTAAGGTGGTTGTCCGTCTGAAGGGCGGCGACCCGACCATTTTCGGACGCGTAGCTGAGGAAGCGGAGCTTTTGCGACAGCACGATATTCCTTATGAGATCGTCCCTGGCATCACATCTTCAATTGCTGTGCCTGCGTATGCGGGTATTCCCGTTACACATCGGGACTGGGCGTCATCCGTGTCGATCATTACCGGGCATGAAAGCCCGGATAAGCTGGATCACAGTATTCATTGGGACAAGGTTACGCATGCAACGGGTACGCTTGTGTTCATGATGGGTGTGGCGAAAATTGGCTATATTAGCGAGCAGCTGATTCGCTACGGTCGCCCCGAGGATACGCCAGTCGCGCTTGTACGCTGGGGGACGCGTGCCGAACAGGAGACACTTGTCGGCACGCTCAAGGATATTGCTGCCAAGGTTGAAGCGGCGAACTTCAAACCACCTGCGGTCATTGTTGTCGGCGAGGTGGTGAACCTGCGTGAGCGACTGCACTGGGCAGAGCAATTGCCTTTATTCGGTAAACGAATTCTCGTTACCCGTGCTCGCAGCCAGGCGAGCGAACTGGTAGATCGAATTGATGAGCTGGGCGGAGAGCCTTACGAATATCCAGTTATCGAAACGGTCATGCCGACTTCTTCGGAAAAGCTCGTACAGATTCAGCAGGCATTGAATGAGCTGGAGCAATATGATTGGGTCTTTTTCACAAGCGTTAATGGAGTCGAGTACTTCTTCCGTCATCTGGAGGAGCAAGGTCAGGACATTCGTGCACTGCATCGTGCTCGAATCGCAGCGGTTGGCCCGGCAACACGAGATGCGCTGCGCAGCCACGGCATTGTGGCTACCGCCTTACCGCAAAAATTTCATGCTGAGGGCTTGCTTGAGCATCTGCAAGATGAGTTATCTGCCGGGCAAAAGGTGCTGCTCCCTCGTGGCGATCTAGCGCGTGTCTGGTTACCACAGGAGCTAGCAAAGATGGGCTTAGATGTTACCGAGATCGATACGTACGAAACCGTGCTTGTGGGCGAAGAGGACATGGAGCTGAAAAAGCTGCTGGAGCAACAGGCGATTCATGCGGTAACCTTTACCAGCTCATCTACAGTGACCAATCTGATCACAGCGCTACGCAAGCTGGGCTTTGAGGATCCAGTGGCTGCACTTGCTCATAGCACGATTGCATGCATTGGCCCTCAGACGGCACGAACGGCTGAGGAGCAGGGACTCAAGGTAGACCTGCTAGCTGAATCTTCTACGATTGATGGCTTGATCGATGTGCTATGCCGCTGGAATAAAGACAGCTTGCCATCGATATAAGCGATATACCTAAGAATTGCGATGAGTATAGCTCAGCTTTGAAAAAGGTTGAGTGATACGCTATAACCAACAGCAACGATGTTGATGATCGACATCCTCGTATGCCGACCAGAGCGATAAGCAGGTCGGCCTTCTTTTTCGTGATCGATCATCTAAAAATAGAATGAACATGGAGGAATAAAGTGATGAGTCAATCTTTTGCAAGACACCGTCGTCTACGTAAAACCCCCGCTATTCGCGGCATGGTTAGAGAAACACAATTACACAAAAACGATTTTATTCAGCCTGTATTCGTAACGTACGGAACAGACGTGAAGCTGGAAATTTCCTCAATGCCGGGCGTATTCAATTTTTCATTGGATCGTCTTGGCGAAGAAATTGATGAGATCGTAAGTCTGGGTATCCCATCCGTGATGGTATTTGGTGTACCAGAAACCGAAGCGAAGGACAGCCTGGGAACAGGTGCTTATTCCGATCAAGGCATCGTGCAGCAAGCGATTCGAATGATCAAAGAAAACTATCCAGAACTGGTTGTGATTGCAGATACCTGTCTGTGCGAATTTACCGATCATGGACACTGTGGTGTGGTGCACACGCATGAGCATGATGGTCATATTCATGCGGATGTGGACAATGATGAATCGCTGGTCCTGCTTGCGCAGACAGCCGTATCACAGGCCCAAGCAGGTGCTGATATTATTGCACCCTCCAATATGATGGACGGATTCGTTCAGGTGATCCGTGAAGCGCTGGATGAAGCAGGCTTTGAAGACGTTCCAATTATGTCGTATGCAGTGAAATATGCGTCCGCGTTCTACGGCCCATTCCGTGAAGCTGCACAATCGGCACCACAATTTGGCGATCGCAAATCCTATCAAATGGACCCGGCTAATGTGCGTGAAGCTCTGCGCGAAGCTGAGAGTGATGTACAGCAGGGTGCAGATATGCTGATGGTAAAGCCAGCACTGGCGTATATGGATGTTCTGCGTGTAGTGCGTGACAACTTCGATCTGCCACTTGTGGCGTATAATGTGAGCGGTGAATACGCGATGGTCAAAGCAGCTGCACAGCAGGGCTGGATCAATGAGCGCGGCATTGTAACTGAAATGATGCTAGGTCTGAAACGTGCCGGTGCTGACATGATTATCACGTATTTTTCCAAGGATGTTGTACGTTGGCTGCGTGAGGAATGGGTGTAAGTTCTAGCTGTGATATCCAACAATTAAGCTAGAAGCATATTGATCGGTAGCAAAGGATCGGTAGCGCTTGGCTGGTTTTATCAGCTAACCCTCACCTATGATGCAAACGAGAAAAAGCGGTGCCTTTATGAGGTAAAGGCGCCGCATTACATACCGCTTGAGCCGATTCGCATTAGATTCGCGTAGTTGCTAATCAGCTTATGCACTAATCCATTGTGCAGAAGTGTCAGGAATCGGGTAAAGGTAAAGATGAGCGCAGATTGCCAGCTGCAATTGGTGTTGGAATAGCTGGCTACTGTCTGGGTGCTTTGCAGACAAGCGGCATGCTTTAACCCCGATTTGACTTCACATTCGATGTATTTATGAAACTATAATGACTGGCAATGATAACTATGTTCTGGAGGTGCTTGTGCAATGAATCAAATGAAATCTGTACGCCGTGATGAACTTTCACGCGAAGCGTTTGAGGAAGCAAAACATTATATTCCCGGCGGTGTAAATAGTCCGGTACGTGCATTTAAAACGGTAGGGCTGACGCCTGTCTATGCTGAACGTGGCGAAGGCTCGCGTCTATATGATATTGATGGTAATTCGTTTATCGATTATGTCGGTTCATGGGGTCCACTCATTATGGGTCATGCGCATCCGAAGGTCGTTCAGGCGTTGCAAGAAACAGCAGCACGCGGAACAAGCTTTGGTGCACCGACTAAGATCGAAACGGAGATGGCCAAGCTTGTCGTAGAGCGTGTACCATCGATTGATATTGTGCGCATGGTCAATTCGGGTACAGAAGCAACGATGAGCGCGATTCGCCTTGCTCGTGGTTATACCAAGCGTAATAAAATTTTAAAATTTGAAGGCTCCTATCATGGGCATGGCGATAGCTTGCTGATCAAAGCAGGCTCTGGCGTTGCAACACTGGGATTGCCAGACAGCCCTGGTGTACCGGAATCGATCGCATCGAATACAATTACCATTCCTTACAACGATCTGGAAGCGGTCAAGCTAGCATTTGAACGATTCGGTGAAGACATTTCCTGTGTGATCGTTGAACCCGTTGCTGGTAATATGGGCGTTGTTCCACCGCAGGATGGCTTTTTGCAGGGACTGCGTGATGTGACTACACAATACGGCGCTCTGCTCATTTTCGATGAGGTTATGACTGGCTTCCGGGTACACATGAACTGTGCACAGGGACGCTACGGTGTAACACCAGATTTGACCTGTCTGGGTAAAGTGATCGGCGGCGGTTTGCCTGTAGGAGCGTATGGCGGTAAACGTGAAATCATGGAGCAGATCGCGCCAACAGGCCCAATTTATCAGGCAGGTACACTGAGTGGGAATCCGCTGGCCATGGTTGCTGGTTTTACGACACTTAGCCTGCTCACACCGGAAGTATATGATCGTCTGGAAACGGCTGCGGCACGGCTGCAAGCTGGTTTTGAACAAAATGCAAAAGAAGCAGGAATTCCGCTCACGATCAATCGTGTAGGCTCGATGGTGTGCCCATTCCTGACTGAAGGGCCGGTAACGAACTACGATACAGCCAAGCTGAGTGATATGGAGCGCTTTAAGAGCTACTTTGGCGGCATGCTGAACCACGGCATTAGCGTTGCTCCATCTCCATTTGAAGGCATGTTCGTCTCGGCTGTACACAGTGACGAGGATATTGATGCAACAATCGCGGCTCATCGTGAAGTGATGAAGTCGCTCTAATGGAGGAAGATGAAAATGACGGATGCAGATCAAAATAAATCTGCGAAAGAAGCAGCATCATCCGTAGCTGGACATCCACCACAGGAAGAGGCAGTGGCACCCACTGCCTCTTTCCAGTGTTCGGATCAAACGAAGCCTGTCGCTATACCTCGTCCTGAGCGCTGGCTACCGACTGAGCATGCGGTTCGTCGCGGAGAGTGGCTGGAGATCATACCAGATCGTAGCCTTGATCTCGAACAGCCAGAGGGTCGACATGTACGGATGATGGAATGGCTTAAAAGCGAAGCATTTCCAGCTAAAATTGTTGGATTGCTGCAATCACGTGGTGAAATTCAGCTACAGGGTGATCATATCCGCCTACGCGTATTTCCTAATACTCCGTATGGTTTCCAGCCGGATTATAGCTATAGTCTTGAAGTGCTATATGAGGATGATTATGTACTCGTTGTCCACAAGCCAGCCGGGATGAATGTACATCCATCCGATGCCAATGACGCAACGATTACGCTCGCCCACGCAGTTGCAGCTTACTACGAACAAACAGGTCAATCTTGTGCCGTTCGTCATGTGCATCGACTGGATGAGGATACAACTGGCCCCGTCCTATATGCCAAAAACGAGCTTGCACTCTACCTGCTCGATGAGCAAATGCGCAGCAAATCCATTCATCGCCGCTATGTCGCGCTTGTACATGGCAAAGTAAATGAACGCTTAAACGTGATTGATGAACCGATCGGCAAAGACCGCCATCATAAGCAACGCCGCCGCGTCTCACCTGGCGGACAGGCAGCGATCACGCATGTCCAATGCTTACGTACAACTCCTAAAGCCAGTCTTGTTCAGCTCGAGCTTGAAACTGGCCGTACACACCAGATTCGAGTCCATATGAGCTATGTGGGTCACCCTCTAATCGGCGACACACTGTACGGCGGCAAACCTGACCTGCTCCCACGTCAGGCACTGCACGGCGAACAGCTTGGTTTCACCCATCCATGGACAGGCGAGCCGTTGAGCATCAACGACCCGTGGCCTGCTGATCTGGAACAAGCGGCAAGGGTATTGAAATTACTGTAAAGATAGCTAAAGAACTAGGTATAGGTACTTCTTTTATTGGTGTATCTAGTGATGAGAGCCAAACCGCACTGCGAGAAGTACACAAGCATCCGTACTCATGTTAGCTTTATATTGACTTTCCACGGTTACCAAGTTATGATGTTGAGTGAAATTATTGCACCATATAGCTTGATCAATCATACAGACTATGAACGGGAATAGTAGATGTTATCGGCCTCTAGAGAGCGGAACTGCTGCGCTGAAAGGTTCTGCAGGATACGAGACGTCGAAGTCGCCCGGAAGTCGTTTATTTGAATCCCATCCTTGTTCCTGCATAGTCAAATGGCAGGCGACAGACGGAGCTAGAATAGACCGGTAGCAGCCGTTATCTGCCTTCGAGTGTCGTTACCACGCGTATAGCGATCCATATGGATAAAGCTATAATTGCACTGCCCTTCAGCAGGTAACGAAACAAAGGTGGTACCACGAGAGCAATGCCTTTCGTCCTTTGAGACGAAGGGCTTTTTTTATTTTATGCGCCGAAAGGGTATGAATACACGCTTGTCCAATACTAAAGATCGAAACTTGATGGAGGGATCTGCATGACAGAGATGAACAACACAGCAACAACCTCGATGCCAACGACGTACGACCCGAAAGCGGCCGAACGCAAATGGTACGATTACTGGATGGAAAATGAGTTTTTCAAAGCGGGTCAGCGCCCGGATGCTACACCATACACGATCGTAATTCCACCGCCAAACGTAACCGGTATGCTGCATATCGGTCATGCGCTTGATTTCACCCTGCAAGATATTATGATTCGTACGAAACGTATGCAGGGCTATGACGCACTCTGGCTGCCAGGCTCTGACCATGCAGGGATTGCGACACAGACCAAGGTTGAGCAAAATCTGCGTGCCGAAGGCATCACACGTCATGATCTGGGACGCGAGAAGTTTTTGGAGAAGGTATGGGAATGGAAGGATAAATACGCCGAGACGATCCATGAGCAATGGGCGAAAATGGGCTTCTCGCTGGACTATTCCCGTGAGCGTTTTACGCTGGATGAAGGTCTGTCCAAAGCGGTTCGCCACGTCTTCGTAACCCTATATGAAAAAGGGCTGATCTACCGCGGCAAACGCATCATCAACTGGGATCCGCAGGCGCGTACTGCTCTGTCCGATATTGAGGTTGAATACAAAGAAGTGAACGGTCATCTGTATCATCTGGAGTATCCGCTCAAAGACGGCAGTGGCTCTATTGTCGTAGCAACGACCCGTCCGGAAACGATGCTGGGCGATGCAGCGGTTGCTGTTCATCCGAAGGATGAGCGTTATAGCGACATGATCGGCAAAATGCTCGTATTGCCAATTACGGGCCGTGAGATTCCGATTATTGCTGACGATTATGTAGATCGCGAATTTGGTAGTGGTGCGGTGAAGATCACACCTGCGCACGATCCAAACGACTTCGAAATGGGTCAACGTCATGATCTGGAACAGATCGTTGTGATGGACGAAGGCGGAATCATGAACGAAAATGCGGATAAATATCAGGGCATGGATCGCAGCGATGCACGTAAGCAGCTCGTAAAAGACCTGCAAGAAGCTGGCGTATTGATCAAAATCGAAGATCACCTGCATCAGGTAGGTCATAGCGAGCGTACAGGCGCTGTAGTTGAGCCGTATCTGTCCACCCAATGGTTCGTTAAAATGAAACCACTGGCAGATAAAGCGATCGAAGCACAACGCAGTGGCAATGGTACGAACTTTGTACCGGATCGTTTTGAGAAAACCTATCTGAACTGGATCGAAAATGTACGTGACTGGTGTATTTCCCGCCAGCTCTGGTGGGGACATCGTATCCCGGCATGGTACTGTGAGGAAACTGGCGAAATTATCGTTTCGGCTGAAGACCCAACAGGCTTGCCAGAGCATGCAGGCAAAACGCTGCGCCAGGATGATGACGTACTGGATACATGGTTCAGCTCTGCGCTGTGGCCGTTCTCCACACTAGGCTGGCCAGATCAAACGGAAGACCTAAAACGCTACTATCCGACCGATCTGCTCGTAACTGGCTATGACATTATCTATTTCTGGGTTGCGCGTATGATCTTTACCGGATTGGAGTTTACCGATCAGATTCCGTTTAAGGATGTACTCATGCATGGTCTCGTTCGTGCAGCTGATGGTCAGAAGATGTCCAAGTCGCTGGGCAACGGTGTGGATCCGCTCGACGTGATCGAGCAATATGGCGCGGATGCAATGCGTTATATGATTTCGACGGGCAGCACACCAGGACAGGATCTTCGTTTCCGCTGGGAGCGTGTAGAGCAATCCCGTAACTTTGCGAATAAAATTTGGAATGCCTCCCGTTTTGCATTGATGAACATGGAAGGCTTCACCTTTGAAGATATCGATCTGTCCGGCAACTTGAGCACTGCGGATCGCTGGATTTTGCATCGCTTGAATGAAACAGCACGCGATATTACGCGTCTGATCGATTCCTATGAATTTGGCGAAACCGGACGTTTGCTGTACAACTTCATCTGGGATGATCTGTGTGACTGGTATATCGAGATTGCCAAGCTGTCTCTGTACGGAGAAGATGCAGCAGCGAAGAAAACGACGCAATCCGTACTCGCCTATGTACTGGATCGCACGATGCGCATGATCCATCCATTTATGCCGTTTATTTCGGAGGAAATCTGGCAGCATCTGCCGCACGAAGGTAATACCGTTACACTGGCAGCATGGCCAACCTTCGATCCAGCATTGGAAAATAAAGCAGCAGAAGAAGAAATGACACTGCTGATCGAGATCATTCGCTCGGTTCGTAACATCCGTGCTGAAGTGAACGTACCGATGAGCAAAAAGATCGAATTACTTGTAAAAGCAGGCGATCAGCGTATTCTGGATATTATCTCGTCGAACGAGCACTATATCCGTCGCTTCTGTAACACATCTGAATATGCAGCAGGACTCGATATTGCAGCACCGGATAAAGCGATGTCTGCGGTTGTTACAGGTGTAGAGCTGTACTTGCCACTGGCAGGTCTGCTCGATATTAGTCAGGAAATCGCTCGTCTGGAAAAAGAAGTGGCGACGCTGAACAGCGAAGTGGAGCGCGTGGAGAAGAAGCTGTCCAATCAAGGCTTCGTATCCAAAGCACCAGCCAAAGTCATCGAGGAAGAACGCGCCAAGCAGGCTGACTATTCCGACAAGCGTGACAAGGTTCTTGCCCGTATTGCCGAACTGAAAGGTTAAGGGTGATGACGATGACATATGATTCTGCGGAGGGGCAGCTTGCCCCTCTACATACGTATGATGAGGCAGTGGAATGGATTAATGGACTGATTCCATTTGGTATCAGACCGGGGCTGGAGCGGATCGAGCGGCTGATGGAGCTGCTCGGTCATCCGCATCGCAGACTGAAGTTTGTCCATGTCGCAGGTACGAATGGTAAAGGCAGTACTTGCGCTTTTCTGACAAGTGCGTTACTCTCTTGCGGATATGATGTAGGCACATTCACTTCACCGTATATTACGAAGTTTACGAATCGGTTTCAGTACAATGGGCAGGATATCGAGGAGGAGACACTGCTTCAGCTATCCAATCGTTTGAAGCCGCTAGTTGAAGAGATTGCCTCAACCGAGCTTGGTTCACCAACGATGTTCGAGGTGGCAACGGCACTGGCAATTCTGTATTATGCAGAAGTATGCTATCCTGATGTTGTCGTCTGGGAAACCGGTCTTGGTGGACGTATGGATGTGACCAATATTGTGCATCCCGTCGTATCGGTGATTACGAATGTAGGCTACGATCATACTGACATTCTTGGCGATACACTGGAGAAGATTGCGTTCGAAAAGGCGGGCATTATTAAGCCAGGTGTTCCTGTCGTTACCAGTGTAGATCAACCTGAAGTCATCGAGGTTATGGCTGGGCGCGCAGACCAATGCCGTAGCCGTATGTATTTGGCAAATCGTGATTATCGTGCGACTCGCGTATCCGGTGATGAGCATAGCCAGCGTTTCCGTTTTGAAGGCCCGTTTCGTGAAATGGAGCTGGAGATTGGTATGCAGGGTGAGCATCAATGTGCCAATGCTGGACTAGCGATGATGACATTGGAGGTGCTGCGTCAGTATATGGCGTTTGTGCTGGATGATGAACCACTACAGCAAGGCTTTCGTCATACTTTCTGGGCAGGACGACTGGAAACGGTACGAACCGAGCCGCATATCGTGCTGGACGGTGCGCATAATCCTGAAGGTGCTGCATCGCTCGTGAAGAGCATTCCGCAGACGTATACCTATAACAAATTGCATTTCCTTGCCGGAATGCTTGAAAATAAACAGCATGAGCCGGTGTTCCGCCAGCTGCTGTCCATTGCAGACAGTATTATTTTGACGGAGCCGGATTTCCGCCGTAAAATGTCGGCTGAGGAGCTGGCGGTTCTGGTGCGCCGTCTGGCAGCAGACATGGGCAGAACACACGTACAAATTACAGTAGAACCCGACTGGAAGCAGGCAATCGAGCTGCTACAGTCGCAGACAGAACGGGAAGATCTAGGGGTCGTTACCGGAACACTGTATTTAATTTCAGATGTAAGAGCGACTCTTTTGCATCAAACCGATTCTGAAAAGGGCTGGTGAGACATGATGAATAAAACACAACATATACATTTTATCGGTATTGGTGGATACGGCATGAGCGCGATCGCCAAGGTGCTGTTGGAAATGGGATATAAAGTTACCGGTTCCGATGTAGCGATGAGTGCACTGGCGCAAAAGCTACAGCAACAAGGGGCAGAGGTGCATATTGGGCATTCGCCGGAAATGGTGCATGGTGCAGACCTGCTCGTCTATTCCTCTGCTGTAGCGCAGGATGATGTAGAGCTCGTTGAAGCACGCAAGCTGAACATTCCCGTGCTGCATCGCTCGGAAATGCTAGCACGTCTGCTTAATGAACGTAAGGGTGTCGCTGTTGCAGGCGCACATGGTAAAACAACAACATCTTCGATGATTGCACTCGTACTGGAAGAATGTGCAACCGATCCGACCTATATTATTGGCGGTGAGATCGTCAATCTGGGCACCAATGCCAAGGCGGGTAAAAGCGACTATGTCGTTGCCGAAGCGGATGAGAGTGACGGTACATTCCTGCAATATCATCCAGCAATTGCCGTTGTAACCAATATTGAAGCCGATCATCTGGAAAACTATGATGGCGATTTTGCTAATATCAAGGCAGCCTATGTGCAATTTTTGAGTCAATTGCAGCCGGGTGGTAAAGCGATCGTTAATGCAGATGACGAAAATATCCGTGAGCTGCTGCCGAATATCGAAGGCGATACGATCACATTCGGTATAGACGAGAATGCGGATTATACAGCAACTGATATCGAGCCTGGCGATCGTCGCATTTCATTTGTCATGCATCATGGGGGAGAGCAGCTTGGTACGGTACATCTATCTGTACCTGGTATTCACAATGTGTACAATGCGATGGCAACGATTATCGCTTGTTTGCAAACTGGACTTTCCTTTACCGAAGCAGCGGCAGCGATTGTACGCTTTCAGGGGGCAAAGCGCCGCTTTCAGGTGCTGGGCGAAGCGCGCGATATTTTGATCGTGGACGACTATGCTCACCATCCGACAGAGATTGAAGTGACCTTGCAGGCAGCGCGTGCGACGGGCAAGCGCATTATTGCAATTTTCCAGCCACAGCGTTATTCACGTACGTATTTCTTACTGGATGAATTCAGCCGTGCCTTTAGCGAAGCGGATGAAGTAATCATTACGGATATTTACGCGCCAGCAGGTGAAAAGCAGATCGAGGGTGTACACTCATCGGTGCTGGTCGATTTGATCCGCAAGCATAGCAATGAAAATGCCGTCTATGTGGCGGATAAGCAGACCGTGATCAATGATCTGTCTACCCGTATGACATCGGGCGATCTGATCATTACGATGGGTGCAGGTGACATCTGGAAAGTAGCCAAATCACTCGCTGATCAGCTGCAATCCACAGAAACGATCGATTGATTTGTTACGGATCGATCAGCTATTCATCAGCTGATATATGCACAATAGGAACGGATATGCGAAAAAGACTGTCGTCTGGCAGTCTTTTTCACTGCGTATTCACTTATAAGTGCCAGCTTTCTTTTTTGTTTGTATTGCCGCTGGAATCAACGTATAATAATGTGGTGTCAAATTAAAGGCAGGGGAATCCTCGTATGAAAAAGAATGCAGGAACGTTGATTTTATTTTTGTTGCTTGGCTGGCTGCTAGGCACGTGGGTGTCTACATTGCTGGAACCCGTAACGATGTTATCTTTTTTGACCAAATCGACGACAATCGATTGGTCTCCCAGTGCGAATTTGAACATTATTCGTTACAATATCGATCTTCATTTGAAAATGAGCCTGCTCAGTCTGATTGGCGTTATTGTCTCAATCTGGCTGTATCGTAAGCTCTGATGACAGATGAAGCATGAATGCTTGAATAACTTACTGACATGGTAAAAGGAGAGGGCCTTTCTTATGAGCAGACAATCTTCACGTCGCACGATTGTACTGGCGTCCGCGTCTCCAAGGAGAAAGGAATTGATGGCCTCTTTGCAATTGGAGTTTGAGGTATTGCCCAGCGATGCGGACGAATCCGTTCCATCCGAGTGGTCACCCCAGCAGGTGGTGACAGAGCTTGCTGTACGTAAGGCAGAAGCCGTACGGCAACAGGCGCTTGAACGCTGGCAGGATGCGCTGATTATCGGTAGCGATACGATTGTCGTGCTGGATGGGCGAATTTTTGGTAAGCCAGTGAATGAAGCCGATTCCGCAGACATGCTGAAGACGCTTCAAGGTCGGACGCATCATGTATATACAGGCATTGCCTGTGTAGACGCAGCAACTGGACATACACGTACTGAATACAGTCGTACCGCCGTACATATGAAGTCTCTTACGCCTGAGCGAATCAACGCTTACGTGCGTAGTGGGGAGCCTGCCGACAAAGCGGGATCGTATGCTATTCAAGGATTAGGTTCTACCCTGGTTGAGCGGATTGAAGGCTGTTATTTCACTGTGGTCGGATTGCCTGTACCTGTATTAAGCGATATGCTGGAGGAATTTGGCGTATCTGTACTTGAAGCTTGATTCCTTAAAGAGAAGAGGGCCGCGCATGGAGTCGCCACAATATCTTTTGCGCGATATTCCCCTTGAAGATCGTCCGCGTGAGCGTATGATGAGCTATGGGGAGGAATCGCTAAGTCACGCCGAGCTGCTGGCGATTTTGCTTCGAACCGGTACGAGGGACGAGTCTGCTGTTCATCTCGCTGCGCGCATTTTGCAGCAGGTCGGTAGTATACGTCAATTGGTCGATATGAGCATTGAGGAGCTGACCGCCATACGTGGCATCGGTACTGCCAAAGCGATTCAGATCAAGGCTGGTATTGAGCTGGGAAGACGGATTGCCCGTACTGGACGCGAGGAAGCACGTATTGTACGCTCGCCGAAGGATGCGGCAGATTTTCTAATGGAACAGATGCGTTATTTGCAAAAAGAACATTTTGTATGCCTATTTCTCAACACGAAGAATCATATTATTTCCCAGGAAACGTTATCGATGGGCAGTCTGAATGCGTCGATTGTTCATCCACGTGAAGTATTTCGTGCTGCGATCAAATGCAGCAGCGCATCCGTGATTTGTGCGCACAATCATCCAAGTGGTGATCCAACGCCAAGCCCGGAGGATGTTGCACTAACTCGTAGACTCGTGGAAGCGGGACAATTGATCGGTATTGAAGTGCTGGATCATCTCGTAATCGGGGACACAAGATTCGTAAGTTTGAAGGAACAGGGCCTAATGTAATATAATAGTCGAGATTCAGAGGAAAGGGAGTTAAAAGTTATGTTTGGGAGCTTTACAAAATATCTGGGGATTGACCTCGGAACCGCGAATACACTCGTATATGCAAAAGGAAAAGGAATTATTGTTAGGGAGCCTTCGGTTGTAGCCATTCGTACCGATACGAATACGATTGAAGCTGTTGGTGAGTCTGCTAAAAAAATGATCGGTCGTACACCAGGTAACATTCGTGCGATTCGTCCGATGAAGGATGGCGTTATCGCTGACTTCGATACAACAGCGACGATGATCAAATATTTCATTCGTCAAGCTCAAAAGCAGCGTTCGATGTTCCCGCAACATCCATACGTAATGGTTTGTGTGCCTTCCGGCATTACAGCTGTGGAACAACGTGCTGTTGAGGATGCAACCAAGCAAGCTGGTGCGCGTGAAGCGTACACGATCGAAGAGCCGTTTGCAGCAGCAATTGGTGCAGACCTGCCAGTATGGGAACCGACAGGTAGCATGGTCGTTGACATCGGTGGCGGTACAACCGAGGTTGCGGTAATCTCCCTTGGCGGTATCGTAACAAGCCGCTCTGTGCGTGTAGCTGGTGATGAAATGGATGAAGCGATTATCCAGTACATCAAGCGTCAGTACAACCTGATGATCGGTGAGCGTACAGCCGAGCAACTCAAAATGGACATTGGCTCTGCCACTCCATTTGAGAAAGTGGAAACACTTGAGATTCGCGGTCGTGACCTCGTAACAGGTCTGCCAAAAACACTGACCATTACCTCTGACGAAATTGCAGAAGCGCTGTCTGATACGGTTACTGCAATTGTAGAAGCGGTCAAAGTTACACTGGAAAAATGTCCGCCAGAACTGGCAGCCGACATTATGGATCGTGGTATTGTATTGACAGGTGGCGGCGCATTGCTGCGTAACCTGGACAAGCTGCTTGCAGGTGAAACAGGCATGCCGGTTATCGTCGCTGAGAATCCGCTGGATTGCGTAGCGATCGGTACAGGTAAAGCGCTTGAAAATATCGACATGTTGAAAGCTCGCAGCAGCTCGGCCGTCCGTTCCAAACGATAATTTACGGCCATTATGGTCAACCCCTATCAGGGAAGAATAACCGTTAATTAAGAGGGTGTTGAAACTGTTTAAGCTGCTGGGTAACAAGAAACTGTTTATCCTGCTGGTAGGACTGATTTTATTCATCGCGTTAATGGGATATACGTTGACCAACCGCGGCTCGATATCCTGGCCGGAGAAATTCACCCGGGATACCGTCGGTTTTGTGCAAGGTGTATTTTACAAGCCCGCTTCTTACATAGCGGGCTTCTTTGAAGATATCAGCGACCTGAACGGAGTATATGAGGAGAATCAGCAATTAAAGCTGACGGCTGCACAATACATGATGCAGCAAGCCAACTATAGCCGTCTGGTGCAGGAGAATGAACGCTATAAGGAGCAGCTGAAGTTTACACAAAGTCAGCTCGCTCAAAACAAATTTGATCTACACATTGCTAACGTAACCAGTGTGGACAATGATGAAGATACCGGTACGATTGTGATCGATCTGGGTAGCAAGGATGGCGTGCGTAAAGATATGCCGGTCATCTCGCTGCAAGGTATGGTCGGTATCGTAAGTCAGACGAGCAATTACCATGCGACGGTTAAGCTGCTAACTACACTGGATCCACTCGATCCGAACTCCAAGGCGATTGCTGCAACCGCAGTCGGCAAAGAGAACGAATCGTTCGGTATGGTAGAGAGCTATGACAAGGCGACAGGTATGCTCACAATGACGCAGATCAAGGAAAATGATCCGCTCGCCGTTGGCGATACGATCGTATCCTCCGGTAGTGGTGGCTTGTTCCCACGCGGCATGATCATCGGTAAGGTCGTCAGCCGTCAGGTGGGTGACTTCGGTCTAACTAACACAGCTACGATTGATCCTTCGGCAGACTTCAAGGATTGGAAAGAAGTGTTTGTCGTTTATACGAAGGAGGCGCAGGAATAATGGTGCGCCGTATTGTGTTGCTGCTGCTGTTATTCTTCGTCTTTATCTGGGAGGGCACAATCGTGCCCTGGCTTATTCCAGATGCGATGCATGGACGTCTGATTCCACATCTGGCGTACATTTTGATTTTGTTTGTTTCGATCTATTATCATCGTCATACTGCACTTGTGCTCGGCTTAATCTTCGGCTTGCTGCACGATGTAGTCTTTTACGGTGATATGATCGGGGCTTATGCATTTGCGATGGGGTTGTCGGCTTATGTGCTTGGACTACTCTTTCAATCCACCAAAGCCCCGTATCCGCTGATGATGACAGTCGTTCTGATCGGCAGCCTGCTGCTGGATCATTTGCTGTACGGTATCTATCTCGTATTCGGATTGACGCGTGAGCCTTATGCGTGGGCACTCGGACATTATATGTTCCCGAATCTGCTGCTGCATTTTGTGTTTGCACTTATCATTTGTGTGCCTGTGCGCCGTCAGCTCGAAGAGGTTGCAAAGCTGCGCAGACGCGCTGCCGAAGAGGAATAGGCGCGTGCGTAGCGGCCGTGGCCTTATAGGTCGCGGTCTTAATTATTGGTTCAGGCAGGATTTCCCGCCGTCAGCACGAACTGATAGTAGGTGGGGGTGAGCGATGAATGGCTGTAAGAGCTTCACGCTTTGTAACGATTAAAGGGATAAAAGATGGATTAACATTCCAATTTGATGATACATGTGATTTTGAAGACCTGGTCACCGATCTTCGCTTCAAGCTGGAGCATACACATCAGAATATTTTGACCGGGCCACTTGTGCATGTGGATATTCGTACAGGTGAACGAGAATTGACGGAAGAGCAGAAGGATATTTTGCTCGACATTTTAAGTCAGAAGGGTAATTTGCTGGTTCGCTCCTTTGAAGAGCCTGCACTAGCAGAGCCAGAGCCTGAGATTTATGATCGTAATCGCGTTCAAATCGTAACGGGTATGGTGCGATCCGGTCAGGTGCTTCAGCATGAAGGGCCTGTATTGTTTCTGGGTGATGTGAATGCAGGAGGTACAATTACGAGCACAGATGACATTTACATCCTCGGAGCTCTGCGTGGAATGGCGCATGCCGGTATTAACGGCAATGAGGATGCGGTTATCGCTGCTTCATTCTTTTCACCGACACAGCTGCGTATTGCCGATCTGATCAGCCGTCCGCCGGATGAAGGCGAGAATCGTGAATCCCATATGGAATTTGCGTATTTACAGGATGGTGTGATGAAGATTGATAAAATGGCAAATATCGCTCGGCTAGGTCGGGATTTTAATGTGTTTAAAGGGGTGTAGTACATGGGAGAGGCTATTGTCGTCACTTCAGGCAAAGGCGGAGTCGGAAAGACAACCACTTCCGCAAATATAGGTACCGCGCTCGCGCTGCTCGGCAAAAAGGTGTGCCTGGTTGATACCGATATCGGCCTGCGTAATCTCGATGTCGTGATGGGCCTGGAAAACCGGATCATCTATGATCTGTGTGACGTTGCCGATGGCCGTTGTCGGCTCAATCAAGCACTTGTTAAAGACAAGCGCTTTGATGAGCTGTATATGCTGCCTGCTGCACAGACCAAAGATAAAAATGCCGTTTCACCAGAGCAGGTCAAAGAAATTATCGAAGAATTAAAGAAAGATTTTGAATATATTTTAATTGATTGTCCTGCTGGGATCGAGCAGGGCTTCAAAAATGCAATTGCTGGAGCTGATCAGGCGATCGTCATGACAACACCGGAGAACGCTTCGGTGCGTGATGCTGACCGCGTGATTGGTTTGCTGGAAAGCTCCCATATTACCTCACCCAAGCTAATCGTGAATCGCATTCGTCATAGCATGGTGAAGTCGGGAGATATGCTGGACATTGATGAAGTGTTGCAGGTGCTGAATATCGACCTGCTTGGCGTCGTACCTGATGATGAACTGGTCATTAAGGCTGCCAATTCTGGAGAGCCGACCGTAATGAACCCTGACTCCAAAGCTGCCATTGCGTACCGTAATATCGCTCGTCGTATTTTGGGCGACACGGTTCCACTCATGCCCATGGATCAGAAGAAAAGTGCCTTTTCTCGCTTTAAGAAGTTTTTTGGAATGGGTTGATGGATTTTGCTTAACAAGTTTAAAAAGCTGGATTGGGGAATTGTTGCTCTGCTCGGTGTGTTCATGGTATTTAGCACATTGCTTGTACGCAGTGCGATTGCACCAGATCCAAAGTTTGCGGGTTATGATGGACGTACGTTAATCTTTTACATTGTTGGGTTTGTCGTTTTGTTTGCAACGAGCATTTTTGATTATCGTCTTTTGCTGCGTAAGCATTGGTACTGGTATGGAGTAGGCTTGCTATCCTTGCTGCTGCTGTATCCACTTGGAGCAGAGATTAATGGTGCGAAGTCCTGGTACAATTTCCCGGGCTTTCAATTCCAGCCTGCTGAAATGGTAAAGATCGTCGTCATTTTATCAACAGCCTATCTGCTCGGTAAACGTGACGGTGACCCGCTACGGTTTCGCTCGGATTTGCTGCCAACCGGATTTGTCGTATTTATACCGTTTTTACTCGTTCTCATTCAGCCTGACCTTGGGAATGCAATCATCTATCTGATCATTCTCGTCGGTATGCTCTGGATCGGTAATACAAAGTATACGCATGTTATTATCGGGCTTGGAGCGGTTATCGGTGCATTAGTGCTCGTCATGGTGCTGTTTACAAGCTTTAATCAGCAAATTCATGACTATCTCTATTCACATAACAAGTATCACTGGTACGAGCGGATCAATACCTTTGTTGATCCAAGTCAGGCATCGGATGATGCGAAGCACCAGTCCAGCTATGCGAAAATCGCGGTAGGCTCAGGTGGCCTGTTCGGTGATGGCTACATGCAAGGGCAGTTGAAAAACAATAAATTCGTCCCTTACCCGTATTCCGATTCGATCTTTGTCGTAATCGGGGAGGAGTTTGGCTTTGTTGGTGCATCGATCTTACTAATGCTATACTTCCTGCTCATTTATCGGATGATTCTGATAGCACTACAATGCTATGATCGACGAGGCTCGTATATCATCGTCGGGGTCGTCAGCATGTTCGTGTTCCAGATTTTTGAGAACGTGGGGATGATGATTGGTCTGATGCCGATCACGGGGATTACACTTCCGTTCATCAGCTACGGTGGTACATCGTTGTTGCTGAATATGTTCAGTATCGGGCTAGTGCTCAGCATCAAGATTTATCAGGAAAAGTATGAAGTAGAGTAGCGTGTATACAAATGCATAGTAGCGCGGTGCAAGCTGTGTCATAGCAACGGTATAGCGTTACGCAAAAAGTTAACTGAACAGTCGGCTGCCAAGCCGGCTGTTTTTTTATACATTTATATAATAATTATGCGTCTGCGAACCGGTAGCTGCACGTGTTAGCCTTGTTTTCATTGAAACCTTTTATACACGCTGGTCGTCTATTGTAAAAGGAGACAACTGTCGTCTGTAAGGGGACAGATCGACGACATTGTTGTTTGAGCACATGTCGTGTATCCTTCCGATTCTTGCTTAATATTGGCTAGCCTAGCATGTGAACACAGCCTGAGAAGATAGAGGTGAACTATCCTGATGAAGCAAATGATCGTGAGCTGTGATCCTAATGAAACACGGATGGCATTATTGGATAAAGGTGAACTGGTAGAATTCGCTTCGGAGCGTTCATCTGGCAAAGGAATCGCCGGTAATTTTTATAAAGGCAAAGTGATGAATGTACTGCCTGGCATTCAGGCGGCATTTGTAGATATTGGACAGAAGAAAAATGGCTTTTTATATATTGATGATGTGCTACACCCGCATATGGATAAGCAGCCCAGCGTGAAGCCGAATATCGCAGAGCTGATTCATCCGGGTCAGGAGCTGATCGTACAGGTAACTAAGGAGCCATCTGGTAGTAAAGGCGCCAAGCTAACCACGCATTATTCCTTGCCAGGTCGCTGGCTCGTTTATATGCCCTATGCGGATTATATTGCAGTATCGAAAAAAGTAAGCACCGATCAGGAGCGGACGCGATTGCGACATCTTGGTGAGAAGCTACGTCAGGACGAAGAAGGACTGATTTTGCGAACGGTTGCTGAAGGGGAGCATGACGACGCCATAGCTAGTGATTTGCTGATGCTGCGTGGTCTGTGGAAGCAAATTGTTGTTCGAGCTGAGCGTCAGCGTCCGCCAGCAGAGCTGCATCGTGATCTCGGGCTAGTAGAGCGAATGCTGCGCGATGTATTTCATCCGGAGGAAGATCAATTTATTACCGATGATACTGCATGCATGGAGCGTGTAAAGCAGTTTTTATCAGGCATTACTTCTACTAAGGAAGCAGCACAGGTTGAGCTATACCGTGATTCCGAGCCGATTTTGCAGCGCTTTGGTGTAGAAGAGAAGCTGTATCATGATTTTCAACGCCGTATCTGGCTGGAAGGTGGCAGCTATATCGTATGGGATCAGACCGAGGCATTAACGGTGGTGGATGTGAACACCGGTAAGTTCACAGGTGGAGCTACACTAGAGGAGACGGTTACACAGACGAATATAGCGGCTGCTCAGGAGATTGCTCGCCTGCTACGGTTACGCGATACAGGCGGTATTATCATTATTGATTTTATCGATATGGATCAGGACAGTAATCGCAGACTTGTTATTGAAGCGCTGGAGAAGGTGCTTATACAGGATCGCACCAAAGCTCACATCGTAGGCTGGACAAGGCTTGGACTACTGGAAATGACACGGAAAAAGGCTCGTGAGGAAACTGCTAGCTTTGCTTATCAGACCTGTTCCGTCTGTCATGGTACCGGGAAAATTGCATCATGGATTAGGGATTGATTTATTGAGATGGCTGTGCTACAATCATTTGGTATGTGTCGGATATAACTCCCTCACATGCTGTAACCGCTCCGATCGGGTTATAAGTTTTGTTATGTTTACATAACAGACACCTGCATTAGGCGAGTCTGAGACATGAGGAGGTGCAAGAGAATGTACGCAATTATCGAAACAGGTGGTAAACAATACAAAGTGCAAGAAGGCGACGTATTGTTCATCGAGAAACTGGAAGCTACTGACGGCGAAAGCGTAACTTTTGACCGCGTTCTGGCGGTATCCAAAGAGGACGGTCTGGTAACAGGTCTGCCACTGGTAGAAGGCGCAACCGTAACAGCGAAAGTTGAAAAACACGGTAAAGGGCACAAAATTGTAGTTTACAAATACAAGCCTAAGAAAAACTACCACAAAAAACAAGGTCATCGTCAACCTTATACTAAAGTGACTATCGAGAAAATCCAGGCGTAAGAAGGTGCGGTAATTGATTATCGTGCGTATAGAACGGCTTGAGGATGGGACAATTCAAGGTTTTTCATCACGTGGACATGCAGGCTATGCGGATCCTGGAGAAGATATTGTATGTGCAGCTGTTTCTGCCATTACGGTTGGAGCGGTGAACTCGATTGAATCTCTGACCGGTATAGTGATGAAGTCGAAGATGAAGGATGGATTTTTAAGTGCGCGATTGCGGAATCTTTCAGAGGATGCGCCGCATGAGAAGATTCAATTGTTACTGGAATCAATGCAGGTTATGCTTGTAACTATCGAAGAGTCTTACGGTGAGTATATCAAAATAAAGCAAGTTACATTAACGGAAAAAAGGAGGTAGACAACATGTTGAAGCTTAATTTGCAATTGTTCGCTTCGAAGAAGGGTGTAGGTTCCACGAAGAACGGTCGTGATTCCCACTCCAAACGTCTGGGAGCAAAACGTGCAGATGGTCAATTCGTACTTGGTGGCAACATCCTGTACCGTCAACGCGGTACTAAAATCCACCCAGGAACAAACGTGGGCATCGGCAAAGACGACACATTGTTTGCAAAAGTTGACGGCGTCGTGAAATTCGAACGTTGGGGCCGTGACCGCAAAAAAGTGAGCGTCTACCCGGTTGACGTTGCTCCAGTAGCAGCAGCAATCGAACAATAATCCTTTCTTCGGATAGGATGAGCAAGCCTCCGGTACGTGTCAGTGCCGGAGGCTTGTTGTATTTATGGAAGCTCTATCTAGTGTAGGGTGGAGATGAGATTCGTAGTAATCTCCTTCGTTTTCCTCGTTTGACAAATCGTGGGTTGTGTTATACTTAGTGTTGAGAATAAGCACTTAACGATTGGAGCGAAACGATGAAGCATTTTGGCTGGCGTCCGGCTGTGCTTGCCGGAACGATTATTTTACCATTAGCAGCAGCATATCGCTGGAATACGCTCCCTGCTTTTATTTTGCTGGGATTATGGATCGCACTCGTCTACTGGCTTGGTTTGAAAATGGTACATGGTGAACTGGCAGAGCAGCATCGGTTAGAGCGGTTGGCAGCTCGGATCAAGAACGAGGAAGCCTCAACGGCATCCCTTTCTGTGGCTACCCCAGCAGAGTCATCTGCTAATCTGGAGCAGCTTTATGAGACAGCCATTGAAGCATTCAGTCATCATCGTCATGATTGGATGAATGATTTACAGCTGTTATATGGCTATGTTCAGCTAGGTAATCGTGAACGACTCGTTGAAAATATCGAACGTATTAAGGAGCAAATGAATGCGGATAGCCGTGTTTCTCGCTTGGGAATTCCACAGCTCATATTTTATTTGCAGACATTTACAGCCGTTAATCGTAACATTAAGCTAGAATTGGAGATCGAGGATGGAATGACGCTCGCCGCACGGCTTACGCCGGAACAGAGTGAGGCGTTGACCCGAGTGATGCAGCAGACGATCTCCGCTTATGAACAATATGGAGGATCGTCCTGGGGTGAATGCCCCACACTGTTTATTATGATTCGTAGTAGCGATGATGGCATGGAAGTGATTTTCGAGCCAGAGGGTGAGTATCCTGATGCGGAGACACTATGGCTTGAAGTGAATCGTTATGTGCAGTCGACAGATATGCGGGCTTCTCGATTAGAGGAAGATCCGTCATCGATTACACTGCATATAGAATAGTAGGGTTCCCTTAGCGAATAGGGAAAGTATTTTGAAAATAGAGGTGCAATTATGTTTGTAGATAAAGCGAAGATTTTTGTAAAAGGCGGCGACGGCGGTAACGGAACGATCTCATTTCGTCGTGAGAAATACGTTCCAAACGGAGGACCAGCAGGTGGTGACGGTGGTCGCGGCGGCGATGTCATTTTCCGTGTAGATGAAGGTCTGCGTACGCTGATGGATTTCCGTTATCAGCGTCACTTCAAGGGACAACGCGGTGAAAAAGGACGTACGAAAAACCAGCATGGTGCAGGTGCAGACGACACAATCGTTCGTATCCCACCAGGTACCGTTATTATTGATGAGGATAGCGGCGAAGTGCTGGCTGACCTGACGCGCCACAATCAGGAGATTGTCGTTGCAAAAGGAGGACGTGGAGGACGCGGAAATACTCGTTTCTCTACCCCTGCGAACCCAGCGCCTTATCTGGCTGAAAATGGTGAAGAAGGCCAGGAGCGTAACATTGTGCTTGAGCTGAAAGTCATGGCTGATGTGGGTCTGGTTGGTTTCCCAAGCGTCGGCAAATCGACACTGCTGTCTGTTGTATCCGCAGCAGAACCAAAGATCGGTGCATATCATTTTACAACGATTACGCCAAACCTGGGTGTAGTGGCTGTAGGCGATGATCGCAGCTTTGTTATGGCGGATCTGCCAGGTCTGATTGAGGGTGCTCATGAAGGCATCGGTCTGGGTCATGAGTTTTTGCGTCACGTTGAACGTACACGCGTTATCATTCACGTGGTAGATGTATCTGGCTCGGAAGGACGCGATCCATTTGAGGATTGGGTGAAAATCAATGAAGAGCTGAAGCTGTACAGTGCGGAGCTGGAAAAGCGTCCTCAGATTGTAGCAGCTAACAAAATGGATATGGAAGAAGCACAGCAAAATCTGGAGGAGTTCACTCGCCAGGTGCTTGAAGTAAGACCGGATATCCAGATCATTCCGATTTCTTCATTAACACGTCAGGGTATTCAGGAGCTGCTCTACAAAGCGGCGGATCAACTGGATCAAATGCCTGAGGCTGTTGCTGTTGAAGAGGTTCAGCAGGTTGCTGAGCGTAAAGTATATCGTTTGGAAAAAGAAGAAGACGAGGGTTTCAAAATCTACCGCGAGAACGAAATCTTCGTGGTGGAGAGCAAGAAGATCGAAAACCTCATGAAACGTATGCAGCTGAACTCCGAGGATGCGATTATGAAGCTGGGTCGTACGATGCGTCATATGGGCGTCGACAACGAGCTGCGTAAACGCGGTGCCAAAGACGGCACAGTCGTTCGAATTGGCGAGCTGGAATTTGAGTTCGTTGAAGGAAGCAGCTATTTCTAAGTCGATTAGCATGTATTTCTAAGATCATGAGTGAGATTTGGCTTACTTGCTGTGATCCGTTATGTTAGTGTCAACTTGGCGATGACGCGATAGATTAAATATATAGTCGCTTGATTAGCTATAGCGAATTATATTACTAAAAAGCACGATATTCTGTAATAACAGGTTGAAGAATAGACCTTCTTCACACTGTAACGCAGAGATCGTGCTTTTTATTTTATATACCGCCAGATATACCGCTTGCCTTACTTCAGCTACAATGTAAGCCTTATCAAGGAAAAAGTGGTTGCCTGACATGGACAGTTACTTTATAATGTCCACTATACGAAAACATGAGTCTTTGAGGAGAGGACGCTGTGAAAGAAAAATACTATCTTGTGCGTGAAGATATTTTACCTGAGGCAGTGCTGAAGACGATGCGTGTGAAGGAGCTTCTAGCTTCCGGCGATACACGCACGATCAATGAAGCAGTCGAAAAGATTGGTCTCAGCCGTAGTGCTTTTTATAAATACAAGGACGGAATTCATCCGCTTAACCGTTTGGAAAAGGATCGAATCATTACCGTCTCCTTTGATCTGGATCACCGTTCTGGCATTTTGTCTCATGTGCTGGGCTTGATGGCTGAATATGGAGGAAACGTACTAACCATTCATCAGAGTATCCCTTTGCAGGGAAGAGCGAACGTTGTTCTGTCCGTAGAGACGACGCGTTTGACTGAGGATCTGGATACGATGGTAGAAGCGATGCAAAATGTAGCTGGTGTACGGCATATTCATATTATTGGTCAAGGCTGATGCAGACTGTCGCGGACTACTATACAATGGATGGAAGCATGGTATCCCGTATATAACAGAGCAGACAACAAATGAGCAGAAATCGTCTCAGGAGGGGAAGGGCAAGATGAAACCAGTAAAAGTAGGCTTATTAGGATTAGGTACAGTAGGAACGGGCGTAGTACGTATCGTACAGGGAAACCAGGAAGACTTGAGCAGTCAGGTAGGTTCACCGATTACGATTGAGAAGATTGCTGTACGTAGCATCGATAAGGCGCGTAACATCGATATTGATCCAGCTTGTTTGACAACGGATCCGTGGGAAGTGATCCGCGATCCAGACATTGACGTAATCGTTGAAGTAATGGGCGGTATTGATTCGACACGTGAATATATTCTAGAAGCATTAGAGCGCGGTAAGCATGTCGTTACGGCGAATAAAGATCTGATGGCACTACACGGCAGTGCAATTCTGGCGAAGGCGCAGGAAAAGCAGTGTGATGTATTTTATGAAGCAAGTGTTGCGGGTGGTATTCCGATCATTCGTACGTTGATTGAAGGCTTTTCCTCTGACCGTATTGTGAAAATTATGGGGATCGTCAACGGTACGACCAACTATATTTTGAGCAAAATGAGTCAGGAAGGTGCCTCGTACGCCGATGTGCTGAAGGAAGCACAGGAGCTTGGCTATGCGGAGTCCGATCCGACAAGTGATGTGGAAGGTCTGGATGCAGCACGTAAAATGGCGATTCTCGGTACGCTGGGTTTCCGTACGAACGTGGAGCTGTCCGATGTAACGGTACAGGGGATTTCTTCGATTACGAAGGAAGACATTAACTATGCCAAAAATCTAGGCTATGAAATGAAACTGCTCGGTATCGCTACAAGTCAAAATGATCATATTACGATCAGCGTGCAGCCAACCATGATCCGGAAAAATCACCCACTTGCTTCGGTCAACGGAGTATTCAATGCCGTATACGTGCATGGTGAATCCGTAGGAGAGACGATGTTCTATGGAGCAGGTGCAGGTGAATTGCCGACAGCGACATCGGTTGTAGCTGATCTGATCGCTGTGATCAAAAATCTCAAGCTAGGTGTCAATGGACTAAAGGCGATCGTGCCCTATAAGACGAAGAAGCTTCAATCTGATGATCAGGTTATGTACAAAAACTTTATCCTGCTACACGTCGATGATAAAGCAGGGGTGCTTGCTCAGATCACTCAGGTATTTGCCGAGTATAATGTAAGCTTGGCATCCGTTGTTCAGCAGCCCAATGCGACTAATCCGGATGCAGAGATTGTGATCATTACCCACCGTGCGAGCAAAGCCAGCTTTGACCGGGTATTGCAGCATTTCGAGAATCTCGATGTGATTCAGCGCATCAAGAGTATCTATCGGGTCGAAGATATTTAAAGGAGCAATGTAGTGATGATGACGAATGAAGGTTTGCAAAAAGTATATACACCTCGTAAAGCAGTTCGTGTTGCTGTTCCAGCGAGTACTGCCAATCTAGGACCTGGCTTTGATACACTTGGTATGGCACTCGGCTTGTACTCCTGGATTGAGATGAAAGAAGCAGAGCAGACTCGTATCATATTGCTAGGTGACCAGCTATATGGCATCCCTACGGATAAAACGAATCTAATTTATAAAATGGCACAGGCTGTTTTCCGTAAAGCAAACGTATCGATGCCGGAGCTCGAAATTACCATGTATTCGGATATTCCGCTCACTCGGGGATTAGGTAGTAGCGCATCAGCACTCATCGGTGCCTTAGCCGCAGCAAATGCCTTAACCGGACATGCGCTTCCTGATGAAGAGCTGCTGAATATGGCGACCTCCTTTGAAAAGCATCCTGATAATGTGGGTGCATCTCTCTATGGTGGAATTGTAGTAGCGACATGGGATGGTCAGCAGGCAAACTGTTTGCGAATTACACCGCCAACAGAGCTACAAGCGCTGGTGATTATTCCTGATTTCCAATTGTCTACTACCAAAGCACGCGAAGTATTGCCAGCCCAGCTATCCATGGCCGATGCGATCTATAATATTAGTCGTAGCTCTCTGCTAGTCGCGGCACTATTTTCAGGCAAGCTGCATTTGATTCGTGAAGCGATGCAGGATCGTCTGCATCAGCCGTATCGTGCGACTCTTGTACCGGGAATGGAGCAGATTTTGGAGCAGGCGACTGATCATGGCGCACTGGGCATTGCACTTAGTGGTGCAGGCCCTACAATGATCGCATTTGTAGATCGTCATTCGGCGCAGAAGGACCAACTAGAAGGATATTTGATTGATACAATGAAGGCGCAGGGGATTACAGCCAGTACATTATGGCTTGAACCTGTAACTGAGGGCGTTGTATACTACTACGATACCGAAACCTATTCATTTATGGATATTGTCAAAGGAGAAGTTCGTTTATGATTCGTATTGCTGCCTTACCGTCTGGCTCCGTATCTCATGAAGCACTACTCCATATCCTGGGCGATCAACCGATCGAGATTGTACATCATAAGATGATTGCCGATGTCTTTCTATCTACTGCTCAAGGAAAGACAGATTATAGCGTGATTCCAATCGAAAACACGATTGAAGGCTCCGTAACCCTGCATATGGATTGGCTTGTACATGAAGTGGATATTCCGATGCAATTGGAGTGGGTGTATCCATCGATTCAAAATCTGATCGGCAGACGCAGTGAATTGATTGCTGATGGAGAAGACCCTTCTTTTGTGAGTCCAGAAAGCAATCTGGACTATAGCCGCATTCGTAAAGTATTGTCTCATCCCGTAGCGATGGCGCAATGTCATCAATTTATTCGAAGTACATTGCCAGAAGCAGAGCTGGAGCATGTCGGTAGTACGGCTGAAGCGGTGCAGATGGTTAGCCAGAACCCAGGTCAAGGACTCGCAGCGATTGGTACTTCATTGGGAGCACAAAAATACGGCCTGGACATACTCGCTGACCGTATTACAGATCACGACAATAACCATACTCGGTTTGTTCTGATCGGTAATCGCCCCATCACCGTCAAAAAAGAAGCCGATCATATGAAGACGAGTATGCTAATTACGCTGTCTGAGAACTTTGCCGGTGCACTTCATCAGGTGCTGGCTGCCTTCTCATGGCGCAAGCTCAACCTCTCTCGTATTGAATCGCGCCCAACCAAGAAGAAGCTGGGTAATTACTATTTCTATATCGATGTACTGGCCTCACAGGATTCCGTACTGATCAAGGCAGCGATGGAAGAAATTCAAGCACTCGGCTGTCAGGTAAGAGTTCTTGGCTCTTACCCATGCTATGAGTACAATTTGGCAAGAGCTAAGAGCTAAGAGCTAAGAGCTAAGAGCTAAGAGCTAAGAGCTAAGAGCTAAGAGCTAAGAGCTAAGAGCTAAGAGCTAAGAGCTAAGAGCTAAGAGTGACCATACAGTGGATTGAATTATATAAAGACAGAGCTTGGATCAGAACCAGCATAGCATGATGCTATGGGTTCGTTTCTACAGCTACTGTCTTTATTTTTACAAAGCGGCCTAATATATGATCCATACCTATAATCCATGATAAAACAGTTAATCATGTCATGTCATGTCCTTCTGTGAATCCTTTGTATTGCAGCTATCATGTTAAAAGGGTAGGCATGATATTACTAAAAATATAACGATAGCAGTGCCGAAGGATGACCGACTACATGAGGGCAATTTCGAAGGTTGATTTGAGTAAATACATATTCGAAAATTAATTATAAAAAAATGCTTGCCAAATATCTGAGGGCATGATATAGTATAAAAGTTGTCACGAACGAGTGATAACAAAGAGAAAAAAGCTGGTTTTGGTTCTTGGGTAATATAAAAGAACGAAATAAAGCTTCTGACTTAACAACTTTTAAGTTTACAACCAATAAACGGTTGAAAAAAACTTCAAAAAAAATTGTTGACAGAAAAGAAAGAAAATGATAAGATATAAGAGTTGCTGCGAGAGACACTGAACAGCAACGAAAGAGTTTGATCTTTGAAAACTGAACAACGAGTGAGTGAAGAACTTTGTTCTTCAAATATAGAGAACAGCAATGTTCTCGCCAGCAACAAAATGAGCACGTCAAACA
>NZ_BMMB01000009.1 GCF_014645615.1 Paenibacillus hunanensis
TCCAATAAAGTGTTTGACTTGCTCATTTTGTTGCTGGCGAGAACATTGCTGTTCTCTATAGTTCGAAGAACCGAAGTTCTTCACTCACTCGTTGTTCAGTTTTCAAAGATCAAACTCTTTCGTTGCCGCTCAGTGTCTCTCACAGCAACTTTTATATCATATCATGTTGTGTTTCATTCGTCAAGCACTTTTTTTGAAGTGTTTTTCGCTTCAAAGCGCTTCACGAAGGAAGCTCATGATATCTTTTCTTTCATTGTCACTCGTTCGTGACAACTTTTATAATATATCATGTGAACTTCAGAGTGTCAACACTTTTTTTCAAGCTCTTAATGAGCTATTCGTTTATAATGTCGACAAAGCCTTGAAGCTCAGCCATTCTGCTCGTTTTCATCAATGTGATGTTCAAGCGGAACGTTTTATAATTTATCATAAATTAATTATAGAAGTCAACTATTTATTTATCATCTGTTTTGATGCTTCTTTCTCTTCGTTGAGGACGCTCATTTTTCTGAAAAGTTCTGAAAATCATTGTTTCTTGATTACGTTTTTTTACTTTGTTTCGTAAATTGTAGCTCGGCAACTGTCGTCTTTGGTTTACTTTCATCCTTCCTGTTCTTACTCTAGTTATCTAGTATTAGTTGATTGTGTTTGTTGTTTATCTTAGATATGACTCTTCTTGGTATAGCAATGTGGTGATATATGGGGTAAGGATGCGTTTATCTGAATGGTAATAGCAGACCTTTATTAAAGATAGGGCAGATATAAATGGTACAGAACTCATGTAAGAACGGCATGTAACTATAGGAGGCGATGATGGATATGGGTATGACAGGAGCTTATTTTGTAGAGCGGGGGAATTTGCAGCAGATTTTAGATGGTGCCGCGGGACAGCCGGATTTGGATATTGATAAGGCATGGAGTCTGATTGCCGCTATGTTTCCTGATCTACCTGTAGTCCCTGTAACGAATGCTTATCATGTGGAGAGTAGCTTGACGGAATTTGGTACATTCTATTTGCCTGCTGAGCAGGTGGCTTATATTGCGGAGAAGCTGCATGAGCTTCAGCAGCCGGAGTCTCTTCAGGAACGTATACATTTTGAAAAATGGAAGCATAGCTCTATGCATGTTGGCGAGCATCTGGATAATCCGGGATCAGCGGATAGCCTGGAGGATATGGCACAGATTATGCCATTGATGTTTTCGATTCAGGAGGATGAAACCTATGAGGATGTGGTAGATGGTTATCTATTGCCGCATTTGAATGAAGTGTTCGTGTTATTTGAGAAAGCGGCGACTGAGCAGGCTGGGGTTGTGTTTGCTATATTTTAACGAGATTAGATAGGTTAGCTGTGGAAATGGATGGTTTGATATGGGGTGGATGCTCCTCTGGAGTATGTGAGCCTGTTATATGTAAGCTAGTTGGAGGAATGCAGGTAGTCTTTTTGTTTGATATCGGTGAGTTGTTATTTGACGGTTATTATAGATATAAAAATCATTGTAGATATACAAAGAGAGTGCTCGGTAGTGTAAATACCGGGCACTCTTTTTGAGTTGAGCTTTTGTTTAGATATTGGGCTTAAATGGTTGAGTGCTTAGACGAATGGTTTGGCTATTAAGCTTAGTGTAGCGAATAGTGAATCTCTCGCTCCCCGCCTGCTTTTGGATTCCAGATGGTTGTTTCTTTGATCAGTGAGCGATAGACAAGCTTGCGGACGATCATGGATAGTCGGCTGCCTACATGACATAGCTCTGGATGATCGAGTAGCTCGCGGATGCTCCATGGCTGTTGGCGGCTACGGAGAACACGGAACAATGATGCTGAGCATTCGCTCATTTTGGACATGACAGAAAATTCGCAGGCTAGCAAGACTAGCTCTACCCTTTGCTCCATCGTTTCGTTGCTAAAGGCTAGCTGCTCATACAGCTTGTGTACATCCAGCTTATGTTCTCTCACTTGCTCCCATACTGCCATTTCTGGATAAATGCCCTTTTCGCATAGATCAATTCGTGCCCAGTGCGGAAGGGCCTGAAAAATGCAGTTGTACGCATCCATCACCTGTTGCTGCTGCATATGGCGTCTCGCTTCTACATATAGCTCCAAAAATCTAGCAAACTCTAGCAGAATGCGACGCTCGCTCAATGGTCGTTCAAAATGTGCAAACTGCTTGCGTAAACGCTCTAGCTCGCGGTCGGTATCCCAGATGAGCTCGCCTTTTAAAAACTGTTCGACAATCATATGATTCCTACCGGTGATTGTATCGTTTTCCAGCACCTGACGATCGATATAGATCACCTGTATGTTTTTATTACTCGCATCCATGCGATGCTCTATGATTGCCTCGTCCTCATGCTGACGATATACAACAATAATCAACACATCGAAATCATGAAGCAATGAACCGTCAAAGTTTCCGCTCGTTTTGCGGGAAGCGACGGCTCCGATGATCCGATGATTATTTCGCTTTTCATGAAGAAAAGAAAGGTTGGTTAATTCCACGTTATCCCCCTCATCCGTTTAACGAAATATGGATGGCAATTCTAGTCGTTGAACTTTCCGGGCAGTATGCCTTCTTACCAGTCCATATTTCTACAAACCCTTCTTTTTCTCCTGCCGAACAGATTATGAATTTTCATAGTCATAAAATAAATTTAGGGAATGAGCTATAAAGCTATCGCATGAATAGGGGCTGAGTCCGTGCTTAAACATGTAAAAACACGGCAGTCTCCCTTTTTCATGGAAGAAAGCTGCCGTGTTATGGATGGGGAGGGCGTGGTGTTGATGTGGATGGTTTGTTATTGAGGTTTGTTATTGAATATACATCTGTTCTGAAATGCATCTAGGATCGATGACTTGAGTGAATGTGAGCTGGTTGCATGGGCTGATTGGCGAGAATGCTCACTAACATAAATAAACATCGCTGGGGGTAGCAAGTTTTGAGTTCTTGAGTTCTTGAGTTCTTGAACTTTTGAGCTTTCGAGCTTTTGAGCTTTTGAGCTTTTGAGCTTTTGAGCTTTTGAGCTTTTGAGCTTTTGGTGATGCTAACTGCTTCCTACTCACTTTTTAATATTGTCGAGTACGTTCCATGCTCGATCATCGCCTAGACCTCTTGTCCAGGAAGCGATACCGGCAAGGCCTAGCTTGCTCGCTAGTTGGACTCGTGCTTGTAGAGACACCTCATCCTCTAACCATATTTTATGGATCGCGCCGTTTTCCTTGTACTCTACGTAGTTTTGTCCGGTTGTCTGATCATAAACGGGCTGGATTCCTTTTTCCTTGATCAGGTTAGCTACGCGCTGCATGCCGAGTGCGCGTGAAGAAACTTTGGTTTTACCATTGGTCTGTTGCTCTGTCCATACGCGTGTATAGAGAGGGACGCCCAGAATTAATTTATCTGCTGGCACCTCGTCCTCCTGTAGTACACGCTGGACAGCATTTTCTACCCATGGTAGCGAAGCGACCGAACCGGCTTGCGGACTGGATGCCCAGTGCTCGTCATACGCCATCAGCATCATATAATCTAGCGAAGGGGCTAGCGCACGACGATCGAGAAACTTCGACCACAGCTCGCTATTGGACTTGGGCGTAACATCCATCGACAGCACCAGATCGCGCTGCGTGGCAAGTGGCTTCAGCTCACGGATAAATTGCACCACATTCGGACCATCAGAGGTGTGTACACTTTCAAAGTCGATGTTAATTCCGTCGAGCTGATACATACTCGCATACTCTAGCATCTGAGTGATAATGCGGCTTCGATTCTCATACGTACCCAGCGCAACGGTTGTACGATCCGCATCAAAGCCATTACTGAGTAGCGCCCAGACTTCTTTGTTTCGATTATGCGCCCAATTCACATATTCCATATCTGCATTACTGCGCACATTGCCCTTACTATCGATAATCTCAAACCAGGTTGGACTCAGTACATTGACGCCAGGCAATTCGCCAATCGAATGCGGATTGATACGACTGTCATAAACA
Source organism: Paenibacillus hunanensis (assembly GCF_014645615.1). Classification (GTDB taxonomy): domain Bacteria; phylum Bacillota; class Bacilli; order Paenibacillales; family Paenibacillaceae; genus Saccharibacillus; species Saccharibacillus hunanensis. The sequence goes on from NZ_BMMB01000009.1 coordinate 3,983, forward strand.
GCTTCCCATGCTAAATTCACCTTTTTTCCGCGCCAATCGGTTTCCTTTCGGTTATCCGGACTATTCGGTACTGGAACGGTGACGAGATCATTAAGGGAAATGTGCTGACGCTGGATATAGCCAGCAACGCCATTATCTAGCTGAGCTAATACCCATTGCTCGCCTGTCTCCCAGATACGCAATCGTTGATTGGCAGTCACATCCGCATAGATTCGGGAGTGGATACTGGCTGCTGCACGTATCGGTACTGCCTGATCATTCTCTGCTGTTGTATGCGCATATTGAATCCGGTCGCCTGCACGCATTAAAATCACTGCGCCAGTCTGTGGATCCTCATAAAAATCAATATGATAAATATGCTTGAGCGGTGCTACTGGAATATAGACGATATCGCCTATCTGCTCTGGTGCAACACGAAGCTGCACAGACTTCATATTCAGATTCGCCGTCTTACTGCCTTCCTGTAGCTGCATAATATTGTTGCCCGTTGTTAAAATAACCGAGCGTGTAGCTTCTTCATAATGAATATTGGCATTGATCTGCTCCTGTACAACGGACAATGGCAATTGAAGCGATTCACCTGTTCCATGAGCAGGCTCATCCATTAAAACTCCCTCTACAAATATAGGCTTCTTTAAACCTTTCCAGTCGGGCTGTTCATGCAAGGGATTCGGTAAAATCAGAAAAGCGGCAAGTCCGGCTGCAAGGATCAACATCCATATTGTGATCCACCATTTGATCATACGACTTTTGCGTGCACGCGAACGTCTTTGTCTGGTCAAGGTAACCTCCTACTATGCTTATGTTAGTATGTTGGGGTGTTACTTATACGGTACTGCTTATCCACATTACGTATCTTGATCATCATATTCTCGATCAACGGCTTGATAAAAAAAGCAGCACGACATCATATTGTCCGTGCTGCTGGCATTGGTTCTGTTCTCATTCTATTTCTATTGATGCTGACATTGCTTACAAATGCCATATAGCTCCATGCGGTGTCCGGCAATCTGATAGCCTGTATGTCTTGCCGCCTGATCCTCAATATGAGTCAGCGCAGGATAATGAAAATCTTCAATCTTGCCGCATTGCTGGCAAATGATATGATAATGCTCGCTCACATTGGCATCGAAACGACTGGAGCTATCTCCATAGGTTAATTCGCGTACCATGCCTGCTTCGGTGAGCATTTTCAAATTATTATAAACGGTTGCTACACTCATGCTCGGAAATTGTGGCGCTAACGAACGATAAATCTCATCTGCGGTCGGATGCTCCATCGAATCCATGAGATAAGTCAGAATGGCATGACGCTGAGGCGTAATGCGAACTCCACTCGTTTTCAATTGTTCCAATGCATGCTCTACTCGTGCTGTCATGGGTTCACCATCCTGTCTAGCTTCGTCTCTGTTCGGGAGTCTAATCCTACTCAGCTTTAAGATTAGCCTGCACGCTTGGAACGAGCACTCTATATATCTTAACGATGCTCAATTGTAATGTATTGTATGCACTACAGAAGCCCTTGTTACTCCAGCCCATTCTGCACGGTTTCCATTGTACGTGCTATAAATTGGGCTTGTCAACGCTGTACATACTTCACGAAGCAGAGGTGGAGGCTCCTTCCGCAGCATCTGAGTTCTGCGAGTTGGAGTCAGGCTGGTTGTTCGTCGTTCCACCCTCATTGCCATTCGTCGCGGGAGCATCTGTATTATTCGATTCTCCATTGCCTGTAGTATCCACACCTTCAGGTACGATCTGCTCTGCATCATTGTTCTGGATCAGCGCATCCGTATTACGAAGCACATTCAAATCCCCATTTCCATCGACTCGAACGGTATGATCATCATTGCCAAATGTGCCGGAAAGTGTTTTGTTCTTCGTTTCAAGCGGTAGATCGGTTTTGATCGTACCGTAGCTGTTCGAGCCGTCCACGGTATAATCACCCGATGGTGGCAGATACAGATTAATTACACCGACAGCGCTATACACAGACCAATCGTCGCCAATACTAACCGAGCGAATCTCAATATTGCCATTAAGCGTCTCTGCCTTCACACCAAAATTAGCTTCATTGACGAAAATATTACCGTTGCGCGTATTCACCTCAATATCGCCCAGGCTGCTCGTCAACGAAATATCCCCTACCTGTGTATACAGGCGCGCTGAGCCACTCACATCATGGACGCGGAAGTTCCCCTGACTCGTATCCGCACTCAGATTACCCAGTACAGAGTTAATCACTACATTACCTGTGGTTGCCTGCGCCTTCACGTCGCCCATCACTTTATTTAATACAATGCTACCACTACCGGTACGCACGGAAATATTGCGAAGAGCTTCCACATTGCTCATGCTAATCTTGCCATTCGTTGTCTGCATATTAATATCGAAGTGACGTGATGCGGGTAAAACGATCTCCATATTGACACGCGGCTGACGATTTTTGGATTCGCCATATGTTTTCGTTTCTGCATGAATGTTAATCTCTTGTCCTTCGCTTGCCTTGATGGTAGTCGCTTCGGCAATGGCACGTGCATCCTCCGCCTTGATCTCATCCACCCATACAACAGGACGAACCTGAATCTGCTCCACATTGCCTGTCCGTACAATCAAGTCACCGTTAATGCCTTCAATCGTAATCTCATCTGTATCTTCGGTTACTGGCACATTGACACGCGCAAGCTCCGTACGTGTACCGGAGGCTTCACTAAATTCAGCCGAAGCAGCGGTCAGATCAAGGCTAACTCGACTCCATAGATAGAGATATTGATTCTGCTCCGTTACAAGAAATACGGCTGCTGCGGCAATGACAGCCAGCAAAATCCCTTTAATATCAAATCGCATACGCAGCAGACGGCGCTTGGCGAATAGATAGAACACAATATACTCGATTCCCCACGCGACTAAAATAAGCGGCCACCACGTGAGTAGTAGCAGTAATTGGCCGCCATCGGTACGTTGATCGATGATAACGAGAACGCCCAGTACGATCCACAGCAGCGCTGCGGTCAGGCGACCAACTTTAATTTTTGCGGGCATGTATCGCACCTCCTGTCTCTCCCTGAGCAGGTCGATGCAATGCACGATAAATACGAATCAGCTGGAATACGAGTAATGCAAACCCAATTAACAGGCACACGCCAGCAGTGGCATAGCCTGCCCAGAAGCTGACAATATTCCGTAGCCAATACGGTCTGAGCCAGAATAGACAGATCAATGCGCCTTCTACGATGAGCAAAATCCCAAAATAAATACCACGTAGCTTGGCAAAGGCTGGGCTCGACTTCTTAAATGGCACCAGCGCCCGAATATGATTATTGATCCAATCTGTCGATTGCAGTACATCATAGATATTGTAAAAATAAATAATCGGTACAATTAGGGCAAGGATGATCAGCAGCGGCAGGTTGATCTGAATACCTTTTGACGTAAAATATAGCAACGCCGACACATCGAGCAGCAATAGCACGATGAACTGAATGCCCTTTTGTACCAGTCCCAAATAAATATGACCCAGCCCCGGAAACAATGCAGCGATGAGTAGTGCGAAAAATTTACGTTTCAGCGGGAGCTTTGAGGGTGATGTGGTCATGGCCGGGTCCTCCTTCCATTTCAAAACCAAAACAGCAATAGATTGAACATAAGTCTGTGTACTATTTACACCGAAGTGCTCCTTTTGATTCGGCAATCGCGAATCATTACGGGAATCGTTATCTATTTCATCCGCTATATACATGCTGTAAACTGCTAACCGATCGGGTACGATGGATGTATATAAGGTGTTGGTCTGTCTAGACGTTAAGCGCTAGCCCGACTACTCAATCGAAACGGCGGTGACACCATCGATCTTCTGCATTCGGCTAATAATGTCCATCGGTCGATACTCATGGTGAATCTCTACATTCATACGCAGCTCAGTGAGCAAGGTCTCGGAGGAGATCGTATGACCACTGCGTTCTTTGATAAAGGTAATCTTCTTAATGGTAATATTTTCAGCGTACATGAATTTGGACACTCGCTCCAGCGTCAGTACGCCAGATATTCCTTCGACGGTAATCGCATGCGCCTTACTACGGCGAATATAACGGAGTTCTACAATGTTAAGTACCCACAAATTCACCAGCACTAAAAATGTCGCGACGAAGGCAGCGAAAAAGAAGCCTGCTCCAATCGCCAAGCCGATCGCAGCAACAACCCATAATGAAGCAGCTGTCGTCAAGCCGGTAATCGCTTTGCCTGTAAATAGAATCGTACCCGCACCAAGGAAACCGATCCCCGAAATAACAGCTGTAGCCAGACGCGCTGGATCAATACGCACATTCGTCTCCGCTACAAATTCGGAAAACCCATATACGGACAGCATCATAATCAGCGCAGAGCCAACACAGACCAGAATATGTGTCCGCAAGCCTGCCGCATGACTGGAACGTTCACGCTCCCAGCCGATCAGACCGCCAAGCAGCATCGCCGCCAGCAGTCGCAATAAGATGTGAATATTATCGATATACCACGGATCATGAACCGGCATCAATGCACCTCCGCTGTGGAGGAACGCTCTTTGTCTGGATTATGACGATGAAATGTAGTCAGCTCGACGCCCGGTGAAACCTCAAAGGCTTCTACAGGCTCGAAGCCTTGCTTACGATACAGCTTTACCGCTGGTTCATTACGTGTACCTGTCGATACGATATAGAGCGGTACATCGGGATAGCGACTGAATACGTGCTCTAGCAAATGGCTACCGATCCCCTGACGCGCATACGCTGGATGCACCATCATGCGTGAGATGGTTAATGTGCCCGGCTGCTCGCACTCAACTGCCACGACACCATGAATCTCATCCTCCTCGTCAAATTCAGCATAAAAGGTTTCTCCACAGCGGCGCAAGCTTTCCAGCGTATCCATCAGCGGTGGCAACTCCTTCGCTCCGATCAGCTCCGCTTCAATACGATAAGCGATATGCTGCAAGCTCCATATTTGACGAACCGTATCATCGTCCTGTAACGAACATTGGCGTATCATAGATAGCTCCTCCCCTTGTTCCCCCATTAGTATCAAACGTTAGTTGTAAAGAAGGACCTCGATCGCCACAGTGTGGAATTGAGGTCCTTGTGTCGGTTCGACAGACGATGGGTCTGCTTTTCCGATAATGATATGATTACTGATGATCGCACCAGCTGGTCGATGTCACTAGCAAGCCCGAACAGAATTAGCGTGGCAGCAGCTCTGCCAGCAGCTCATTCACCATACCCGGGTTAGCTTTGCCCTTGCTCTGCTTCATTACCTGGCCAACGAGGAAGCCGATCGCCTTGTCCTTACCTGCTTGATAATCGGCTACCGATTGCGGATTGGCAGCGATCACTTCTTCAACAATCGCTTTGATCGCGCCGGTATCGCTGATCTGGGTCAAGCCTTTCTCTTCAACGATCTCCTGTGGAGTTTTGCCGGATTGCAGCATTTCCTTGAAGACGGTTTTGGCGATTTTATTGCTAATGGTGCCTTTTTCGATTAAGCCAATCATTTCACCGAGCTTTTGTCCATTCAGTGGTACAGCAGACAGCTCCAGATTGTTGGCGTTTAAATAGCCGAGCAGCTCGCCTTGAATCCAGTTCGCTACCGATTTGGCATCCTTGGTCGATGCAAGGCTTTCTTCAAACAGATCCGCCAGTGGTTTGGAGGATGTGATCACACTTGCATCATACACAGGCAAACCGTACTCAGACGTGTAGCGTGCCTGACGGGCATCCGGCAATTCTGGGATCGAAGCCAGTACACGATCTTTCCACGCCTGATCGATATGCAGTGTCACCAGATCCGGGTCTGGGAAATAACGATAATCATGCGATTCTTCCTTGCCACGCATCGAAATCGTTTTGCCCTGCGCTTCATCCCAGCGACGCGTTTCCTGTACAACCAGCTCGCCATCGTCCAAAATTTGCGCCTGACGCAGCTCTTCGTATTCCAAACCACGCTGTACGCCACGGAACGAGTTCATGTTTTTCAGCTCGGCACGTGTGCCTAGCTTCTCCTGACCGACTGGACGCAAACTGATGTTGGCGTCACAGCGCAGCGAGCCCTCTTCCATTTTCACATCGGAGACATCGCAATATTGCATAATCGCACGCAGCTTCTCGAGATAAGCACGTGCTTCCTCTGGAGAGGAAATGTCTGGCTCGGATACGATCTCAATCAGCGGCGTACCGACACGGTTAAAGTCAACGAGTGAGTCATAACCACCGTCAGAGTGCGTCAGCTTACCTGCATCCTCCTCCAGATGAAGACGTGTCACGCCGATGCGCTTTGTTTTGCCATCTACTTCAATATCGATCCAGCCATGCTCACCGATCGGCTGATCAAATTGAGAAATCTGATACGCTTTAGGGGAGTCAGGATAAAAGTAGTTTTTACGGTCGAATTTACTTACGTCAGCAACGCGGCAATTGAGTGCCATTGCTGCCTTCATCGCATATTCAACAGCCTGACGGTTGAGTACAGGCAATACGCCTGGATGACCGAGGCAGACCGGACAGGTATGTGTATTCGGCGGCGCACCAAAGGAAGTGGAGCAGCCGCAAAAGATTTTCGATTTGGTATGAAGCTCGACGTGGACCTCGAGCCCGATGACCGTTTCATAGGTCGATGTAGACATCGGTAATTCCTCCTTCTTCAGATGATTTTACAGCTGTGGACGCTGTTTGTGGAAATCGGTATGTTGCTCAAACGCATGCGCCACACGCAAAACCGTCTGTTCATCAAAGGCTTTACCGATAATTTGCATACCGACTGGCATTCCCTCTACGAATCCGCAAGGCACGCTAATTGCGGGTACGCCAGCCAGACTGACTGGAATGGTCAAAATATCGTTCAGATACATCGTAAGTGGATCATCCACCTGCGAACCGAGCTTGAATGCTGTAGTCGGTGCAGCAGGCCCGATAATAACGTCATATTTGGCAAATACATTATCAAAGTCTTGCTTGATCAGTGTACGCACCTTCTGTGCCTTCAAATAATAGGCATCATAATAGCCTGAGCTGAGTGCATACGTTCCGAGCATAATACGGCGTTTCACCTCTGGCCCAAAGCCTTCACTACGGGAACGATGATACAGCTCCAGCAGGTTCGCTGGCTTGTCCGCACGTACACCATAGCGTACGCCATCAAAGCGTGCCAGGTTGGATGAAGCTTCAGAAGAAGCAAGAATATAATACGTAGCTACAGCATATTCAGTATAAGGTAGCGATACTTCCTCCCACTCTGCGCCAAGCCCTTCCAGCACTTGGAGTGAGCTCATGATCGCGTCTTTGATCGCCGGGTCTACGCCTTCGCCGATGTACTCGGATGGAACGGCAATTTTCAGACCTTTCACATCGCCTGTCAGGGAGCTAATATAATCTGGAATATCGACCTTAGCAGAGGTAGAGTCCTTCGCATCGTAGCCAGCAATTGCCTGCATCACGTATGCGGAATCTTCCACGTTTTTCGTAATTGGGCCGATCTGATCCAAGGACGAAGCAAAGGCTACCAGACCATAACGAGAAACCAGACCATAGGTCGGCTTCAGTCCAACAACTCCACAGTACGATGCAGGCTGACGAATCGAGCCGCCTGTATCAGAGCCCAGTGTGAAATAAGCTTCACCCGCAGCTACAGCTGCTGCCGAGCCACCACTGGAGCCGCCTGGTACATAGTCCAGATTCCAAGGGTTACGAACAGGCTTGAAGCTAGAGTTCTCGTTCGAGCCGCCCATTGCGAACTCGTCCATGTTCAGCTTACCGACAATCACGGAATCGGCTGTACGCAGCTTCTCTACCGCAGTCGCATCATAGATCGGGTCATAATTACGCAAAAATTGGCTCGCACAGGTTGTACGCAGCCCTTCAGTTACCATATTATCCTTCACACCTACAGGCAGACCGAATAGCAGGCCGCGCTCGCCACCGCTGGATAGACGTTCATCCATCGCTTTAGCCTGACGAAGCGCACCTTCTTCATCCAGTGTCAGATAGGCTTGAATCTGTTCATCACGTTCGTTAATCGTCTGAAACGCCTGGTTAACCAGATCGGTTACCGACAAATCACCAGCATGCAGCCGGTTATGTATTTCGTTCAGACTGAGATCAAATAAAGTCACTTGCGTGTCCTCCTTCAATTCTGTATCCGTTCATTTCGCGTAAAACTATTCCAGTACCGCAGGCACCTTGAATTGTCCATCCTCATCGTCCGGTGCATTGCGCATCACTTTCTCGATAGGCAGGCTTTCTTTCACTTCATCCTCACGCATAACATTGCTGACGTGCAGTACATGCGTTGTTGGCTCCACGTTATCTGTGTCCAGCTCATTCAGCTTTTCCGCGTATTTTAAAATTGCGCTCAGTTGCGCCGTAAACATTTCCTTTTCTTCTTCGCTCAAGTCCAGACGCGCCAGCTTGGCTACGTGCTCCACATCGCTAATATTAATGCTCATCGTATAACCCTCCTTCAATGCTGTACCGTTCATCTGCCGGATCGGATATTGTATCTACGCGATGATCACTAGATGCACTACATGAAAAGCAAACCATCCTTGATGATATGCAAAATCACGCAGATTCCGGCAAGAAATAACTTTTTCCATTATAGGGTACATACCCTTACAATTCAATCCGTTAAAGCGACAGTATCAACAAAAAAAGAGTCGGCAGGGCCGACTCTTTTAAATCCAAGCGCGCAGATTGATTTGTTTGACGAAATCAGCCTGTGCACTTTTATCAGTTAACGGTTCTTCAGGAATTGGAAGTTCTCCGCCATTCATAATATGAAAAAACAACTTTTCATTATGTGTCGCCAGAGCATAATCGATGAGCGCCTCGCGTCCGACTCGTTCAGCTTCCTGTTGCAGCAGCTTCTCTTCTGGCTCAATGTCCGTAGCCGGCACAAAGAAGTTACGGTTTGCTTTAGGAATACGAATGACATAATCGAAGGCATTATCAGGATTGCGGTCATATGCGATAATATATCCGTAATCGCCTACAGGCAGATTTTGCTCAAAGGTATCAGCGACAACTACGACTTTTTCACCGAGGTGTAGCATCGTTTATCTCCCCCTAGCTGTATCTACTTATTTGTACATCCTACTACAAAAAGTAAGTAGTGTCCACTTTTATCCTGAAAGTTGTGGCTACATAGGCTTGCGTGAAAATAAGCTATGATGTTGTAAGTTTGAAAGGGTGGATTGGTGTCACGATAATGAGCAGACACCACTTCGGGAAGGAATAAGGGGACGGGCTCCGGTATCGCACAGGAATCTACGCAGGAAGAGTCAATGTAGATTCCCGCGCTCAAAGGTCGCCCTTTCCCCTTATTTCCTTCCCTCCGCTCTGTGCTGATTGCATCAAAAATCATTAGCAAAGTAGTAAAAGTGATGGCGCAAATAATCAATTGTAGCAGTTGTGAATATATCATTATCTATCGATACAAATATTCATGAATATACGACTGTATGGGGCAACCTGAAACATAGAGAGTTACACAGCTTTGAAATAAAAAAGCACGCAAACCGTGATAGTCATGCGGTCTGCGTGCTCGTGCATAGTTTTATTATAGTCATCCTGTTTAGAATGGCAATAGTAAATCGACAATTTACTACAAAAAAATTAAAATACAGTTTCACTGTACGCGACATTTTTATACGGAATGCGGTTATATGGATGTGATTTTCAGATAAAGAGCATGCCAAGAATCGTAAATAGACAAGCTTTTGAATGAGTGAACACTTTACGAAGCTACAGGCAGCTATAGTTTGAAAATAAGGCAGCATAGTAAAAATAGTAAAGTAGGATATTGATGCGGATTGAGCATAAGCTGTTAGTGATCTAGCGGTAAACGATTGACCATGATGCATCCTAAATAAGGAGACGGACAAACTGAGCGTTGTCCGTCTCCTTATTATTTTAGCTATTAAATATAATCTGAAAATTTAGCGGTCTCTATCCAATAGGAGCCGTTACATATTAAGCCGGTACGTAAGGATTGCTAGCCTTTTCCGCTCCGATGGTAGTTCGTCCACCGTGTCCCGGGTAGACGATCGTATCATCTGCGAATCGGTACAGCTTCGTACGAATGGAATCGACCAGCTGGCGTTCGCTTCCTCCGGTAAGATCGGTTCGTCCTACACCCATACGGAACAGTACGTCGCCAGAAAATAGATGCTGTTCGCACAGGAAGCTTACACTTCCCGGCGAATGACCTGGAGTATGGTACACCGTAAACGTATGCCCGATCAGCTCCAGCTTTTGCCCTTCATCTAACGCGTGCTCAGCAGGCTCGGCTATGATAGGTGGCGTCACCTGCGGCCAATTGGCTGATCCATTCAGCTTCGCATTGGTCATCCACTCTGCCTCCAGATCGTGGAGGTACACGGGACAATCGACATGCTGACGCAGCTCCTGCACGCCGCCCATATGGTCAAAATGGGCATGCGTCAGCAGGATCGCCTCGATCTCTAATTCCAATGTCTCGATGCGTCGAATGAGTGAGCCGGGATTCATACCCGGATCAATCACGACTGCACGTTTGCTATCCTCGGCAACGAGCAGATACGCATTGGTCTGCAAGGGCCCGAGAGAAAAGGATTCTATTTTGAACAATGAATTCACACTCCTGACAGTACTTCACGTAGCTCGCGAATGACCATTGCATGGGAAGCAGAGCCTTCACCATAACGATCCATCATCGCCTGGCGGACAACCGCCATTTTATCCTTGTAATCCGGTGCTTCACGATCAGGGTTCTCTTCGCGGAAGGCAACCATCAGCTCTTGCACATGCTCTGGACGTGGTCCCCACTGACCAAGCACATGTCCACCGGTATCGGTAATGATCACGACTGGAATCGAGCGACCACCCATCGTCAAATATTCATCCATCACGTCCAGATGCTCTTCCATAATCAGTACCTTGGTTGGAAGGCTGGCTTCCTCAAAAGCGCGGAATACAACTGGAATGTTACGCACGACATCGCCGCACCAATCGGCTGCTATAATCAGCGAACGCAGATCATCGCGATGACTTAGCATTTTGAAAAACTCATGATCCTCCAGATCTGTCCAGTTAAACAGCTGGTAATTGTCATGGAACGTTTCCTTGTTCTTGGTCATGCCATCCATAAACTGTTGCGGTGTAATTGCCTGTTCCCATTTATGTGCCAGATTGTTTTTTGCCATAAAGTCCGCCGCCTTTCAGATTACGATTATTTTTTCTTCATTTTTCTTTTAACCAGAAGATAGCCAACCAACAGCACAACCGCAACAATTAGAATTGGTGTGGTGTATTTACCCGCGATTTCATCGATATTATGCCACTGACTTCCCAGCACCATACCGAGATAGACAAATAGTGCCGACCACGGGATAACTGCGAGTGTCGTTAGCAAAATAAAGCGCATATGGGACATTTTCGCGATACCCGCTGGAATCGAGATTGCATGACGCACGACTGGAATAAAGCGCGCAGTGAAAATAACACCTGTACCGTATTTATTAAACCATTCCTCCGCATGATCAATATGATGCTTGCGGATCAAAATGTATTTACCATACTTATCCAGCACTGGGCGACCGCCATAACGTCCGATCCAGTAGATGAACAGCTGGGCGATCACGCCACCCAATGTACCGAAAAATACGGCACCGAAATAATTGATCGTACCATTATGTACAAGATAGCCGCCGTAAGCTAGCACGATCTCACTTGGAATTACCTCAATCATCAGGCCGAGCATAATACCAAAATAACCAAGCTGCTCGACCCAGCTGAGCAATTGAGCAATAATATCTGAAATAATCTCCACCAATCCTCCTTGCATGTATGGGCATGCTTTTTATATGGGTTTAGGATTTGAGCGCAAACTGTTTTTGATGAGACAAGCACCGCTCCGGCAAGGAATAAGGGGACGGACTCGGGTGGAGCCGCGGGAATCTTTTGAAATGGGAAGGAATGAAGATTCCCGCCCCTCCAAAGGAGTCCTTTCCCCTTATTTCCTTACCTTCGCTCCGTGCTGCTTGCATCATGCAAGTTTGCGTACACATCCTAATTATAGAGCGGCATGATGAACAATCTGTGACTTAAAGTATTTCTGTCTTGAATTTATGCTCTCACCTACAAATGAAAAGCTTGAAGTAGATTCAAATCTGACTTCAAACGTTTATTTCAAAGCTTGTAATAGGCACATTAAACACAATTCATGTAACAGCGCCATCTAATCCATGGTACAGATCGGCTCATCATGCGGTTATACAGTGATAAAGTTATGCCTTGAGATAATGCAATTATACGATATTACCTGTTTAGCATAGACTGCTCAGGCTTTGGAAGTCTCTGCGGCTTGTGGCAGCAGATCGCGACAGGCATTTTCCAAATACGGATTCGCACTCAGCATGTTACGGAATACGGTGTATTCTTGCCACAGTGTTGCCTGGTCGCCAGCGCTGCCTTTGACAGCTCGGATCAGGATATTCTTCGGTGTGTGCTCCATGTCGATAAATTCGAGCAATTGTGTACGGTAGCCCATCAGGTCGAGCAGGCGTGCACGAATCGCGTCGGTAGCGAGTGCAGAAAAACGCTCTTTGAGAATGCCATGCGACAGCAGTGGGGATAGCTCGTCATTTTGTACCTGTGCGAATAGCTCATGCTGACAGCAAGGCACGGATAAAATGGCAGAAGCACCCCAGCGAACTGCTTTTTCCAGTGCTGCATCGGTTGCGGTATCGCACGCATGCAGAGTCACGACCATATCGACCTGATCTAGCTCGTTATAGTCGGCAATGTCGCCTACTAGAAAACGAAGCTTGTCATAATGAAGTCGCTCGGCGAGCTGACTGCAATGCTCGATCACATCTGCTTTCAGATCAAGCCCGACGATACGTAGTGGTCTACGTTGCTGAATGTTCAAATAATGATAGAGCGCAAACGTCAGATATGATTTGCCGCAGCCAAAATCGACAATGGTGAGCTCGCGTCCTTCCGGCAGAGCTGGTAAAATATCCTGCACCATTTCCAGAAAACGATTGATCTGACGGAACTTGTCGTACTTTTTCGCCAGCACTTTGCCGTTCTCATTCATGATGCCCAGCTCAACTAGAAACGGCACAGGCTCGCCCTCGTCGAGAATGTAACGCTTTTTGCGATTATGATTCAGATCGGCTTGCGTTTTGGTTGCGGTTTTGGTCAAAATCGATACTTTGTACTTTTTGCTAATCAGAATCTGGTAGTCTGCATCTGCGGTGCACAGTAGTCCCTGACGCATTGTTTCCTCAAACAGCTCCATCAGCGGACGTTCTACCTCCGCTGCCGGTATATTCTCATGGGTGACTTTGTTGCTGTAATGATAAGCAAACTGGTAATACAAACTCTTTTTCAGCTCGACTGGCTTGATCACGACCTTCGTAAAGCCTTCAGGATCGCGCTTACGGCGCTGACTTAATGTTGCCGAAATCAGCTCGCCGCTGTCGATGAGCTGATGAATTAATTTCTGGAGTGACTCCATGGTGTACATCTCACTTTCTATTGCTTCAATTCTGGAAACGGCTTCGTCCTTCCTCCACATCTGCGCGAGTGATTCCGCCAGCCTCCAGTTGTTCGTCGGTTTTCAGATGCAACCGCTCATAAAAGGCTGCACCGGTTGCCATACCCTCGGTAGCATCCAGCTCATTCAGTCGTTGCAGCGCATCTGCCGCATTATCATAATAGCCTTCCTGTTCCTCATATTCCACCATCAGTTTTTCGACAGCGGCAGGAAGTACGTATTCTTCCAGCTGATCCAGCAGCTCATCCACATGCTCAGGATAGTTGAGCAGACTGCGATCCGCTCCATTCACAGCGCTATATAAAAACAGATGCAGCGCCTTGATTCGGCGTACGACTGCGTCCTCTGGCTTTTCCGAAGCCTCGTAAATATCAGACTCAGCGCGCAGCATCCGAGCGAGCCCTTGCAATTGATCGACTTCAACCGTCGTGCCTACACGGAACATCTCAATAATCTCATTAGTTGGCATACGATTGACCAGTTCACTGTTCAGTCGGAAGTTTTTGCGCATCAGATCATCCAGTTCCCACAGCGCTTCCGTGTATTTCTTTTGCTCTTTTAAGCCAAATGCTTTGGCAATCATACTGGTCATATCCTCGATCATGCCCATGAGGTAGTCTTTTCTGAACATTGAGATCCCGCCTTCGGTAATAGTGGTGAAAAGGTTAAACGGTGGAAATTTTCATTTTTCTTGGTTCTATTGGAGCGTTGATGAAATTAAATTATTGCTGGATTCTTGTACATTTTGATGGATGAAGTGGGTACCACTCCGGCAAGGAATAAGGGAACGGGCTCGGGTGGAGCCGCGGGAATCTTTTGGATGAGGAGAGAATGAAGATTCCCGCCCCTCCAAAATCGCCCTTTTCCCTTATTTCCTTGCCTTCGTTCTATGCTGCCTACATCCTTCATCGTTGCAATAAAGGCATTAAAATAATTCAAAGTATTCATGCGTAGATGATAGATAACATGCGTACAATTGTATAACTTTGCGTTTTATTCCTATTACGCTTCTAACATGATCGCTCAATTAGTATGCGATTAGTATGCGATTTAACTTATTATGCAGTATATAAGGTCAATACAATAATGAACGAATATTATTAGATCTTATTAGCACTTTCATTCATATACTCTTCGATACACTCAAGAGCAGCAAAATCACAAAGGATCGTCTTACACTATCTTAGGTCTAACTTTACAGCATCTTAGACGCTTGGATACTGTTAAGCAGTAACAGGTTCTAACATAATAGATATAGAGCTAGATCATTACAATTTTACTTTTGCGATTTATAACTCTTTTGTGATGTACAGCTACTGTACATCGACAGTACATATCATCAAGAATCAGCCCAGATAATCGCGGATGATTTCTGCTAGTTCTGCTGGAGTTTCCAGCATGCCCATATGTCCTGCGGATGCGATGATGTGCGTCTTAATGTTGTCTCCTTCGGATGTGAATAGGCGGTCAGACGGGATTAAACGATCCTGGGCGCCGGCTACGAGTAGGATCGGTTTGGGCGATGTAGCTAGTATCTGGCGACGATCCGGGCGTTCGCGCATGGCGAGTGCTGCACCGCAGGCTCCCTGTGGTGGAGTGGCGTAGCCGAGTTCGCGTACTTTTTGGACGGCTTTGGGCAGTTGCTCCAGTGAAGCTGGGGCGAATAGGCCTTCAACCATGCCATCGGTAAATGCAGCGATACCCTCGCTGTTGATTTTGGATACAGCGAGCAGACGGTTTTCTTTTGCCTGCGGTGCATCTTCATGCGGTGTGGAATGGATCAAGCCCCAGCCATCCAGACGATCGGCATGCTGCTCTGCCAGCGCAAGGGTGACATAGCCCCCCATCGAGTGACCGAGTACAGTCGCAGATGGAAGCTGGAGGTAATCGAGCAGCTGGATTATATCGTCTGCCATTTGCTCGATCCGATAGCTACCCTCTGGTGCCAGACTACGTCCGTGTCCACGCAGGTCGGGTGTAATGCAGCGATAGGATGACGACAATAATGGAACCAGCTCATCCCAGTATGCGGAGCTGCCTAGAAATCCATGCAATAGCACGAGCGGTGTACCTTTACCAGATTCGGTATAGTGCAGTGGTGGTTGCTGTGTTGGGTTCGATGGAAGATTGCTCATGATTCTATTCCTCCTCAGACTTCGTAGGTTTATAGGATTGTGCTGCTATATTCATACAATATATGTTCCATGCTTGTTCTATGCTCATTGGATACAGGTATAGAAAAAGGGCAATGGCCGCTTCATTTATACTACAATACTTATCCTGCCTGTTGCGAATGTACCGCTAATACCAGCAGTACGTATATAGATTAGCCACGTAAGCCTAAACCACGCACAGCTGCCTGCACGATATCGTCCGACATTCGCATGACCTGACGTAGCGAGGTCGTTTGCAGTGTCCAGTAAGGCTTGGGACCGTTCTCGTTTACAATAGCAGCAATGCTATAGGTACCCACGCCCGGAAATTGTCCGCCTACCGATAATGCCGGGAATAAAGGCTCCTCGCCGATGCTGTACAAGCCAACCGAGCGCTGCTGTCCAAGGCAGGCGTCAATGGCGATCACAGTCCGATGCGCTGGAATTTGTGGAATGCGAATATGCAGGTTATGGGCATCGCAGGGCTGCTCCAGTGTACCGATAACGGACGGGATGCCATGCGCTTCTAAGCCGCTACCTGTCAAAGGCCCCAGTGCATCTCCGGTCGAGCGGTCGGTTCCGATGCAAACGAAGGCTAGTTCATCCAGTGCATGTCGGCTATGAATCATGCGGAAAAATTGCACCATGCCATCCATATTCACATTGCGTCGGTTCTGCTGTTCATAGGGGAGCAGGCTGGAACGGCGATTAATCATATAATAGTAGTTTCCCTTCAATATAGTGTTTATACATTTCAATCTGCGTTGCTCCCTGTCATTTTACCCCATGCGCTGAGTTACCGCAAAATGTTGGTTCCCATTCGCTATCCATGATACAATACAACCAAATCAGCGATCTGCTAAAAGAAGGAGAACACCATTTATGGATTTGTCGCAAAAAACGCCTGAAAATCTGGAATTAATGATTGAGGGTATCAAAGCGAAGCTGCGGATGGCGAGTGGCGCGGCGATGCAAGCGTCCGCTTTTTCGCTGGAGCAATACGATGATATCTACGATGTGTATGATATCGTCATGAACAAGCCTAACCTGAGTATTAGCGAAGTGGAAGCGCTCGTGTCTGAGCTTGGACGTTTGCGCAATAAATAAGGTTGTTGTCGTACACTAGCCAGTCCCCTTTCTGTATATGGAAAAGGGGGCTGGCTCTTTTTTATGGAACGTTCACGAATTGTTTGCGTATAACAGGGTTCATACGCTGGCAAGCGGTTATATATAGTTAACTTATCTCTCGATATCGATACTATAGTTATAGTCGATAGGAATCCTGTACAGGCTTTACAGCGGTCGAAGCAACTTCACAGGCTCCATTGCTTCTACATGGTATCCGACGATAGAGATACGGCTGTACCGTATAACGCGACAGCCAGCTAGCAGGCAAACTTGATTCGTTTGCCATTTCTACTTTATTGTTGAAAGAGGGCGATTACGATATCATCACGATCCTTTTCTGAACGTCCTCGCTCCTCCGTGCTGCCCCTTTGGCTACTCATTGTACTGGTGCTCGTAGCAGGCGGGATTATTTCCTTTGGTCTGCTGGAGGGAGCGATCTGGCTCATTCAGACGATATTCGGAAACCGAATTCATGTATGGGAAAATGAATTTCAGCAGAGCTTGCGCTCGTATCATGGCGAGCCGCTACGCAGTATAATGCTGTTTTTCACGTATTTAGGCTCATTTTATCCAACCATGCTTGTATCGATCGGGTTTGCTCTGCTGCTCGTTCGGATGCGGCAATATCGTGAAGCGATTATGCTACTGCCCACGATGGGTGGCGCGTGGATAGTGAACACATTGCTCAAATGGCATTTTATGCGTCCGCGACCAGAGCTAGAATTCTGGGCGCCTGCGTCTGGCTACAGCTTCCCAAGTGGTCACGCGACGATTGCTGCTGCGATGTATGGCATGCTGTTCTTCATCTGGGCACGCTATCGTAAGCAACAAGGCAAGCGCATGCTGCCTGCGATCGTCTGTGGTATTATACTGATTATGACCATCGGCACGACCCGCATTTATCTGGGTGTACACTACCCAACCGATGTGCTTGCTGGATTTTTTAGTGGTTTTTGGTGGTTTGCGGCGTGTGCTTACTGTCTCTTTTTGTGGCAAACGAAGCGCCCTAGACAGCCTTTGCAAGGCAAGGCGTAAGGTCACACTTATGTTTCATGCTGCATAAACCATGTTTATATACGAAGTAAGACCGTAGCAACCAATTGCTGGGAGATATGCTGAAAAGCATGATATCTAAATCCTGATGAACTGCTATAAGGCACAGCGTACAACCGTCTTATAACAGAAGGAGGCATGGCTTATGTGGGGAATTATTATTAGCATCGTGCTTGCCATTATTATCGGTGTGATCGGCAATGCTCTTGCAGGCGATAACATGCCTGGTGGCATTATCGGCGCAGCGATTGCCGGATTTATCGGCGCATGGCTAGGCGCACTCGTATTTGGTAACTTTGGTCCGGTGATTGGCGGCTTTGCGATTATACCTGCCATTCTCGGTACAGCGATTTTTGTTTTTTTGCTTGGATTGGTATCCGGATTGTTACGTCGATCCGCGTAACTACCACCGAGCTTAAATATAGGCCATACTTTTGGTAAGCGATACTTCCATTATCCGACTCCTAAGAGAAGCTTCACTCGATCGTCTATGGCTAGGTCCTCCCATGGAGGATGTATATGCTATTCAATGTAACTTATACTAATTCAAGGAGTGATTGTTCATGAACGAAGCAGAAAAAGAGTATCCAGTACAAAGCAGTTCCACATTTCTGAAAGGTGTATTTATCGGGGGATTGATTGGTGCAGCTGCTGCTCTGCTGTTCTCTCCTAAACCTGGTCGTGAGCTGCGTGAAGACATCTCCGACAAGCTGTCTGTTGCTGGCGAGAAAACGAAATCCGTTTACAATACAGTGTCCGATCAAACTGCACAAGCAGCAGGCCTGATCAGCGACAAAACCGTAGAGCTGGCTAGCACAGTAGGTAACAAAGCGACTGAACTGGCGCAAAACGTAGCGACAAAGGCTTCCGAAATCACTACAAAAGTGAAAGATGGCGTAACGCCAACACCGGAGCAGGAAAAAGCGAAAGACAACATCATTAGCCATGTAGCAGAAGCATCCAAAAACATCGCTGACGATGTAAAAGGTGCTAAAGACGACATCGCTAAAGAAGTAAGCAAAGCGGCTGATAACGTAAAAGAAGACGCTAAGCCACTGACTCCTGACAACAAGTAAAATGAATTCCGGCGCATTATCGTCGCCAAGAGAATGATACATGATCATAGCCGGCTCATTGCAGTCGGCTATTTCTCTGTCCAGTACACCAATTCATCTGAGAGCGAGGGAACAACATGGCCGACAAAGACGACAAGCAGCTATCCCCTAACCCGCCAAGGGTAGTAGAACCGCCCGATACGATACGTGAGCATCCGTTCGAGCTTCGACACGAGGTGAAGCGCCTGAACGAACGCCTCGACCAGCTCACCGCCGCTCTCGACAAAGCCGAGATCAAGGACATTATCGAAAACTATAGCAGCGTCAAAAAACGCATCCTGACCAACTTCGTCGCCGGCGCCGCCCGCGGCCTGGGCCTATCACTCGGTACCATCGTTATACTCGCCCTGCTCGGTTACCTGCTGTCCCTACTGGTCAGCTTCAACCTCCCCGTCATCGGCGACTATATCGGCGAACTGCTCAAATACGTAAACACCTCCCAAAGCGGACGTTAATGCTCAGAACTTATTTTCATCAAGACGCACCAACACATAACATACCCACAATCCTCCATTGATCCGCAAGTTACGGCTGCGATTGAAGGAGGATTATTTATGATGGAATGCCTTTTGAATGACTTTTTCTGCTCTTCCCTCAAAATGCTTCATCTCCTCTGCTCTCACCACGCAGGGAAGTAATACATTCATCCAAGCAGGCGTAGAAAAAGAATAGGTTTGCGGTTTGCGATGAATCCAATAATTAAGTGCTAAATGCCACTGTCACAAGTACGAATAATTTTAAAATTCATTTCAATGTGTCAAAACATCTACTTCATACATATATGAGATCAACATATATTCAACATATATAAATAAAAAAAATTCTATACTGTATTTGTAATTGAATTGTTTTTAAAAAAAGATCGTATGTTATAAGCCGCACAGAACGGAGGCAAGGAAATAAGGGGAAAGGACTCCTTTGGAGGGGCGGGAATCTACAACTGACTCCTAATCCGTAGATTCCCGCGGCTCCACCCGAGTCCGTCCCCTTATTCCTTGCCGGAGTGGTCCCCCACTTACACATCCACTCTCACTCAATCCCAAAACCACAACCCATCCAAGCCAAATATAATCACCTTTAAGCATTATAAAAAACCTCAGCATACTCCCTACTCAAAAGCAAATTACCTTCACAAGTCCCACCTTCAATTCCCCCACCATCACCCCTAAGCAAAAACAATTCAAAAAAGGTATGCCCTTCCCCTCCACCCAGTAGAGAGAAAAGCATACCTTCATTCCATTGCCAACATCGACAATTGTATTCGATCCATCATTAATCCCATGCGGTTATCCTGATGAGGATGCGTTCGACATGATCTGCTTGAGCTTCTCTGTCGCACGCTTCTGGATACGCGATACACTCATCTGGGATACGCCCAGCTTTTGTGCAATCGCACGCTGAGATTGCCCCTCCTGAAATGCCAGCAGCAATACCTTTTGCTCCTGCTCTTTCAGTTGGCTCAGTGCTTGCTGTAGATCCATGCGTTTTTCTACCGCATCATAATCGTTCACATCGGCACTGATCAGCTCACCCAGTGTTGCGGCGCTTTCTTCCTGGGATAATGGAGAATCCAGCGAAACGTAGTGATAGCATTCGCGTCCAGCCAATACTTCAATCGTTTCCTCCTCAGATAGATCCAAAAATCCAGCAATTTCGCGCACGCTCGGGGAACGCTCCAGCTTCACGGTAAGTTCGTCAATCGCCTGCTGCACAAGGGCTCCCTTTTCCTTAATTCGGCGCGGAACCTGTATGTACCATGATTTATCACGCAGAAAGTTTTTCATGTGACCAATCATGCTTTTCATCGCATACGGTTCAAAAGGAATCCCCAGAGAAATATCATACTGCTGCAAAAGACGAATAAGCGCCATCTGCCCAACCTGATACAAATCCTCATACAGGTCAGGGCGATTACGAGCGATTTTACCTGCGGCCATTTTGACCATAGGCTCGTACTTTTTGATCAGTACAGTCGCAATATCGTTGTCTTTTGTCTGTTGATACTCCCAGATCAGGCCGATTGCCTCGTCCATCGATTCGGGGGGAGTCACTTTTTCACTCATACTCTTTCCTCACTTCGAGCAAGGCTTTTGGACATAGTCACGCGTGTACCCTGACCTGCCACATTCTCGATACGGACATCATCCATCAACGCCTGCATCAGATAAAAGCCCAGTCCGCCGATCTGGACATCGCTCAGTTCTTTGTCGTGAAGCGTCGTCTGGTCAGCCATTTCTTTCACCGTTTCGAAGCTCTCCCCTTCGTCCTCAACGATGATCGACAACGTATCTTCACCGATTTCAAAAATAACATCGATATGACCGCCATCCTGGCCGTATGCATACAATACAGAGTTGTTGCATGCTTCGGAGACAGCTACCTTCATATCTTCAATATCTTCATAGGAAAAACCCATTTTAGAGGCGATTCCGTATAAATTCAGGCGTACCACATCTACAAATTCTGCAGTGGCGGGCAGATTAAGTATCACTTTTTGAGTATCAGCTTTCATGCTATGTTCGATCCTTTCCTAGTGGGAATTCTCCTGAGGGGCGAAAAACTTGGCGATTCCGGTCATTTCAAACAGCTTTTGAATGTTGGAAGGAACTTCTTCAACGGCAAAGCTAGCATTCATGCCATGTCGTGCTTTGAGGATAGAAAGAAGAATACCAATACCGGTACTATCGATGTATTTCAGATCCTTCATGTTAACGATCAGATCCTGTTCTGCATTGCCAACAAGCGGCTCCATCACAAGACGAAAGTCGGGTGCTACAGACAGATCCATTTCCCCACTAACAAATACCGTGCAGGATTGCTCATCCATCTGGGTTACTGCATTAAATTTCTCATTTTTGTTGGTAGTCATAGACATTCTCCCCTGAACAATGGTTTCTTTACTAATAACCCAACGCCGAAAGCACTGAAACATGCGGCATCAGATCGGTTGATCACTATACCGACAATAAATAACCATTAATTTAATTATTATCCATTAAATGGTTGTATAAACAACTATCTAATCGCTGTGATCCATGCTCTGGATACTCAGCGGTACGCGATAACGACAACATCTTCCAAGCTGTGCACTTCTTACAAAAGAACGAAGTAGCGGATGGGTTTAGTAGACTGTTTTTTTAGCTTCAAATCTTCCCAGCTCCGACGAGTATCTTTCCAGTATGCTTTTTACACTTGCCATTTTGACGGGCTTGCTAATATAGTCGTCCATACCTGCGGCAAAGCAGCGTCCCTTGATTCCCTCCATCACATCGGCGGTCATCGCAATAATCACACTATGTTCACCATTCACAAGCTGACGAATCCGGCGCGTTGCTTCCAGACCATCAATATTAGGCATCTGCACATCCATGAAAATATAATCGTACGTATGATGACTTGCCATACGAATCGCTTCTTCACCATCATCTGCTGTATGCGGATGGTAGCCAAGACGCTCTAGCATCGTCACCATAAGCTTCTGATTAATCGGATGATCGTCCACAATCAAAATATGCGGGATCTGACTTCCTTGCTGAAGCAGACTCGTTGGACGTTCCTCCAGATGAGTCGTTTCCAGCTCACTCATTATATATTCTCTGGCCGAAATGGTAAATGCAAACACCGCTCCCCCCTGCGCTTCCATCTCATCGCAGGCAAGCTGGATATCGCCACCCATCATCTGCACCAGATTTTTGCAAATAGCTAGCCCTAGACCGGTGCCGCCATATTTGCGTGTAAGTGAAGAGTCCAGCTGGGAAAAAGGCTGGAACAGCTGCTCGCGCTTCTCCTGCGCGATACCGATGCCTGTATCCTTCA
Organism: Paenibacillus hunanensis; assembly: GCF_014645615.1. GTDB lineage: Bacteria > Bacillota > Bacilli > Paenibacillales > Paenibacillaceae > Saccharibacillus > Saccharibacillus hunanensis. The sequence goes on from NZ_BMMB01000009.1 coordinate 26,811, forward strand.
CCTTGAACTGGAGCTCCATTCGTCCGTCCTGCTTGCCTGTGCATTGCACCTCAAGGTACACACCGCCGCGTTCAGTGAACTTGACCGCATTGGCAGTCAGATTAATGAGCACCTGACGCAAGCGTGCCATATCACCGAACAGGTACGCTGGCACCTCGTCGCTAATGCGATACACGAGCTCCAAATCCTTTTTCGACGCTTCCATCGAAAATAGACCGAACACTTCAGACAAACACGCTTCCAGTGAAAATGGATGCTCTTCTAGCTCCATTTTCCCGGATTCCATTTTGGTAAAGTCCAAAATATCGTTAATGACCATGACGAGCGCATCCGCACTGCTGCGGATAATCTCAGCATAGTCCTTTTGTTCCGATTGCAGCTCGGTTTCCATGAGCAGGTCAATCATGCCGATCACACCATTCATCGGTGTACGAATCTCATGACTCATCATCGCCAGAAATTCCGTTTTCGCCTTCGCCGCAATTTCAGCGTCTTCCTTGGCACGGATGAGCTCCTGATTCATTTTTTCCAGCTCCAGCGTTTTTTGCTGTAGCTGCATCGATTGCGTTTTGTGACGTTTGTTCGTTAAGTACATGTTCACAAAGCCCTCGATTTTGGACTTGAGAATCTGTGGGATGAACGGCTTCACCATGTAATCGATCGCACCGGCAGAATAGCCGGCGAACAGGTGCTCAGCTTCTTTGCTGTTGGCAGAAATGAAGATGATCGGTATCTCCTTAGTCTTCTCCCGCGCTTTGATCAGCTTAGCCGTCTCGATACCATCCATGCCCGGCATCTGAACATCCAGCACAATCACAGCAAACTCGTCCTTAAGTAAACAACGCAGCGCTTCCTCTCCCGAGGTTGCTTTGACCAGATTGTAGCGTTCACTTTCAAGGACGGCTTCCAGTGCGAGCAAGTTTTCAGGTCGATCATCTACAAGCAAGATGTGAATCGGTTCATGAAACCTCATGGAATCCCCCTACATTCTCTAGTTAATTTTCCGGTACACCTTTTCCATACGATCCAGCGGTTCATAGCTATCACTATAACCCGTAAACTGCATCGATTCCTTGGAGCCAAGCACCAATATACCAAAGCGGCTCAGACTCTCATGAAACAAGCCATGCACACGCTCACGCAATTTATCATCAAAATAGATCATAACATTTCTGCAAAGAATGACGTTGAACTCGTTAAACGAACGATCCGTCGCCAGATTATGCTCAGCAAATATAATATGCTTACGCAAAAATGGCTGGAAGATAACGGACTGATAACGAGCAGTATAGTATTCGGAGAACGAGCGTGTACCGCCCGCCTCCAGATAATTTTTCGTATACAGCTGCATACGCTCAATACCGAATACACCTTCTCTGGCTTGCTGAAGCGAGCGATTGTTCATATCGGTTGCATAGATTCTCGCCTTGTCCAGCAGTCCTTCCTCATGAAGCAAAATCGCCATCGAATACACTTCTTCGCCGGTTGAGCAGCCTGCATGCCAGATGCGAATATAAGGATAAGTACGCAGTAACGGTACGACCTTTTCACGGAACATACGAAATAGATGCGGATCACGGAACATCTCCGTGACCGGGATCGACAGGTTTTGTACCAGTCGTTCAAAGCACGAACGGTCATGAAGTACACGCTCCTGCAATGCCGAAATCGATCCTAGCTTTTCCGAATGCACATGATGCCAGATGCGCCGGGTTAACGAAGCGCGGGCATAATTGCGAAAATCATATCCGTATAGCCGATGCATGCCTTCTAGCAGCAGATCAATTTCTATATGTTCCCGTTCCGCAAGATTCGTTGCAAGCTGACTTTCACCCTGGGGCGATTCGGTTGTACTGGTTATTTGCTCATGATCGATTGGTGTCATTTCTTTTCAGCCCCAATTCTATTCACTCTTGGATTGTTGCCTGTTTATCATTACTCAAGTTTAGCACTTGAGTTCCATATTATTACATTAAAGAGACGGATGAAAAAGCCAACGTTCTACATTATACTTCATTTACCCACTTTTGCCTTCTACGAATACAGCCAAACTCGCATTAATGATAAAAGTTGATCCGTCTGGATTGGTTTTTTCACATAATCCGATGCGCCAGCCTCGATACACTTGGAGCGATCATCCTTCATCGCCTTGGCAGTCAGTGCAATAATCGGCAGCTTGTCATGCTCTGGCATCTGGCGAATAATTCGCATCGCTTCATACCCATCCATCTCCGGCATCATCATATCCATCAGCACCAGATCAAATTCCTGCTGCTCCACCAGCTCGACCGCCTCACGGCCATTCTCCGCAAAGGTCACATCCATCCGATAGCCTTCCAGCACACTCGACAGAGCGAACACATTGCGTACATCATCATCCACAAGCAGGATACGCTTGCCCTCAAACAGCGTCTCTTTATTGTGTAGCTTCTGCAAAATACGGCGCTTATCCTCCGGTAAATCTGCCTCCACACGGTGCAGGAATAAGGTTGTCTCATCCAGCAAGCGCTCTGGCGATTTGACATCCTTAACGATGATCGACTCGGCGTACTTACGAAGCTGTGTTTCTTCCTTATTGTCCAGCTCCTTACCTGTATAAATGATGATCGGCAGATCGCGCAGACGCTGATCATCACGAATACGATCCAGTAGCTCAAAGCCTGTCATATCGGTCAGCATCAGATCCAGTACCATACAATCGTAGCGCTTCGCATCCAGCTCCTGTAGTGCTTCCTGTCCGGTCGATACAGCGGTAATCGCGACATCATCATGATCGATCAGTTCAATAATCGACTTACGCTGAATCTCGTCATCCTCTACGATCAGCAGCTGCTTCAAGCCCTGCTCGGTATACGATTGGAGATGATTGAAGGCTTTCTCGAGCGATTCCTTGCTGGATGGCTTTTTCAGGTAAGCGATCGCTCCCATCATCAGACCCTGCTTCACATCATCCATGACGGAGATCACATGCACCGGAATATGGCGAGTGCCTGCATTGCTTTTCAGATCACTCAGAATCGACCAGCCATCCATAACAGGAAGCTGAATATCCAGAATGATCGCGTCCGGGTTGTATGTTTTGGCCATCTGCAAGCCGGTATCTCCCTGCATCGCCACCAGTGCGCGGAAGCCGCGTCCACGTGCCATATCCATCAGAATACGTGCAAACTTCGGATCGTCCTCGATAATGAGTAGCACTTTATCACTGGCTGCGATACGATCACGGTCATCCTCCAGCATGTCTGGCATATGCTGTGGAGGTAAGGGCTCAACCAAACGGCTTCGCGAACTTTGATGCTGGAGCAGATGGGCGGTCTGATCGGATGGCATATAAGCCGAACTCACATGATCGACAGATGTAGCTGCGGAGTTCACTGGCTGATCCACATCAGACGGCGATAGCTTCGGCAGATAGAGTGTGAATGTACTGCCACGTCCCTCCTCCGAGCGAACTGTAATTCCACCACCAAGCAAGCGTGCCAGCTCGCGGCTAATCGATAATCCCAGTCCGGTACCGCCGTATTTACGACTTGTTGTACCATCGACCTGCTGGAATGCCTCGAAGATCAGATCGAGCTTATCCTGTGGAATACCGATACCGCTATCAGTTACCTTGATTGCAATATAGGAGGAGTCCTTACGCAGATACACGGGCAAGTCTGTGCCTGTCGATTCCTCCAGTGACATTTCGATAAAGCCCTTCTCTGTAAACTTGAAGGCATTGGACAGCAGGTTACGCAGCACCTGCTTGACGCGATGCTCGTCGGTCACGAGTGCTTCCGGCACACCATCGGCAACCGAGATGCGCAGATCGATATTTTTCTTCGCTGCGACCGGGGCAAAGTTCATATTGACAAAGGTTTCCAATGCTTGAACAGGCACCAGCTCGCGATTGATTTCCATTTTGCCAGCATCGACCTTGGATAAGTCTAGAATTTCGTCGATCATTTTGAGTAGGTCTGCACCGGACATATAAATTGTACTCGCATATTCCAGCTGCTTGTCCGTCAGATTGCCATCCTTGTTCTCCGTTAATAGCTGTGACAGGATGAGTAGACTGTTCAGCGGTGTGCGCAGCTCATGCGACATATTCGCCAGGAACTCGGACTTGTATTTGCTTGTCACAGCAAGTTGCATCGCCTGTTGCTCCAGCTGGAACTTACTCTGCTCGATCTCTTCATTTTGTTCCTCCGCATGCTGTACCTGCTCTTCCAGCTCACGGGTCTTCGCAATCAATTCATTATTAAAATGCTCCAGCTCCTCCTGCTGACGCTGCAACAGGTCTTCGGAGCGCTTCAACTCCTCCGTCTGCTCCTCCAGACGCTCATTCGAGCGACGTAGCTCCTCCTGCTGCATTTGCAACTCTTCGGACTGGCTTTGCAGCTCTTCCGTTAAGGCTTGCGACTCACGCAGCAGCTGCTCGACATGTACACGACGGTTGATGTTGTTCACAATCACACCGAGATCCTGTGTCAGCATATGCAGCAGCTGCTTTTGCAGTGAGGTGAAGCCTTGTAGCGATGCTAGCTCGATCACGCCCAGCAGTTCATCCTCAAACAATACCGGATAGATGAGCAAACTTTTCGGTTGTGCTCCACCCAGTGACGAGTTAACTGGAAAATAGCCCGGCGGTACATCGTCGATCATAAGTGGCTGACGATCCGCTGCACATTGTCCAGTCAGACCTTCGCCGATAAACAGCTCTTTCCGTGCATTAACCTGACCCTCAGCCGCATATGCTGCGAGTAGCTGGATTCGATCCGGTGCTTCTGGTGTACGTAAATAGAGATGACCCATCTGCGCGCTGAGTCGTGGGGCAAACTCGTCAAGAAAGGTTTGTGCGCTTTGTTGAAGCGAGCTTACGCCGCGAAGCAGCTCGGTAATGCGTGCGGTGTTGGAATCGAGCCAGGACTGATCTTCTTTAGCCTGACGATATTTATCCTCCAGCTTGCGCTTTTCCTGTAGATCGGCGGCCATTTTTTGAAAGACTCTAGCGACTTCACCCATCTCATCCGTCGACTTCACACGCATACGACGAATCGCACCAAAGCGCTCCTCGGAGAAGCCCTTGATCATCGTCGATACTACGCCCAGCCCCTTACTAAAGCTTGGTACAATCCACAGCATCACTAATAAGCTGAGCAGAATGCCCAGCCCCATCACATAGGTTGTGATGCGAATGGAGTTCTGGTACGCCGTATTGGCAGCATCGATTTCCTTATCAATTGCATTGTCCTGAAACTCGGACAATACGGTAATACTATCGCCCAGATTCGTCTGCGCACTCAAGCCAACCTTTGTCCGATAATCGTTGGCAGCCGCAATCTGGTCACTCGCCAGAATATCGGTTACCTGACGAGCATATTCCACATAGCTCGCCCAGTTCGTAGACACGGTCGCAATAAGCTGCCTTTCCTCGGGTGTATCTGCGCCGGCAGATAGTAGCTTCAAATTGCCTTCGCCGCTTGTAATCGTTTGTTCAATTAGATTACGCGTCTGCTCTGGTGGCTGAGATGAAGCACTCAGTAGCAGATTCGCCACTTCACGGGCGATCACGTTCATTTCTGAGCGAACATCAGTCGAATAGCGTACCTTCAGATAGCGTTCCTGGTAGACCTTGTCGAGCTGTTCATTCATGTAGTTCATGCGGTCATACGTAATAAAGCCCAGCGTCATCAGAATAATAATGATGACACTGAACCCCAGTACGAGCTTTGTACGCAGCTTCATTCACTGTCCGTCCCTTCATGTAGCGAAATCCACACCAGACATTTGTCGTCATCGCGATCAGACGGTACGCTAACCTCGAAAAACATCCTTTGAATTTCGTCTTTATCCAGCTTATGGTTACCTGCTAACTCATCGATTAAAAATTGGATCTGCACATCCTGATCGCCTTCCACAGCTTCCAGTAATCCATCGGTATAAAGAACCAGATGACCATCACCTTCGTAATGGAAGCTTTTCGATTCCATATCAATTCGATCAAATAGTCCGACTGGCGGCGCGGTTGTACCCAAACGAGTCACTTCGCCTTGATCGGCGAAAAACAGCCCTGGTGGATGCCCTGCATTCACATAGTCGACGCGCTTGTACTTCGTATCTACAACAAGATAGATCGCTGTAAAATAATATTGTACGAGCTGGTTCTCAATATGAAGCTGATTAAAGCGTCGATTCAGCTCCTGAATAACCTTCTCCGGTTCCACATATGTAGTGACCGTATCCTTAAGTACGGAAGCGATAAACATACAGAACAAAGATGATGAAATTCCGTGTCCCATCATATCCAGCAAAATAATACCGTATCGTCCTTCGCCAAGCGGATACCAGGCATACAGATCACCTGCTAGCTCAAAGGAAGGCTTATATAACGCCTCAATCTGGAAATGAGGGTCATGAATCGGTGTACTTAGCACCGCATGCTGAACGAGACTTGCCAGCTTGAGTTCTTCCTGAATGTGCTGATCGCGTTCCTTATGCCAGTCCTTCTCGTGCTTGAGTCGCAAGGCAAGACGAATACGTGCCATCAGCTCGACCTTGTTAATCGGCTTGGTCACATAGTCGACAGCACCAGCATCCAGCGCTTCAGCCAGCTTTTTTGAATCGCCTACAGCGGTAACCATAATAACAGGAATGTCGCGCAGCTTTTCATCCTGCTGTAGTAAGCGACAGGCTTCAATTCCATCCATTTCTGGCATCATCATATCCAGCAAGATCAGATCAACTTCGTTTGCTTTGGATCGTGAGATCGCATCCGATTCACCTACGCCCAGATGCTGAAACATCTCTTTGGCCGAGGAGGAGGTTACGATATTGGTGTATTGCTCTCTTTTCAAAATCTCACGGATAATGATGACATTAGTCGGATTATCATCAACGATTAATATATTCATACATTCTCCTCATTCCTTCATTTCTGCTTGTCCCAAAGGGACTATATCCAAAACTCGTCAAAAAACCTTCAACACCACCGAGCAGGTGGAGTTGAAGGTATTGTCCAACAATTCAAGGCCCTTGCGGGGACGATGGTCTATGATTTTGATACAACCTCTTGGATCGCCCTCGGTGCATCGATTTCTCTGCATTGCCTAACATCATCGTGTCTGCTCATAGCGCTTCAAGTATGACGACGAGCAATGACCAGCACCTTACCTCTATCTAATTCTTCTTCATAAAAGTCAGCTTCTTCTTTGGTGAAGCCGAGCGATGTCATCTTGGAACGAAGCTCGTCACCGCGGGAACGAAATACGTTAGCCAGCGAATCAAATAAGCCTTCTTCCTTGATGCCGATCTCCTGTATACCTGCGGTATCAGCGATTTTATCCGTACGGTCCTTCTGATGAGCCAGCACGAAAATATCATCAAAGCCATACCCGGTACTTTTCAGTTCATTCACGACTTCAACTGCCTGTGTTCCATTTTCTACAACTTTTCCATAAGGTTTCGCATCAGTAGCACTCATGTTGTTCACCTTCCAGTTTAAAGTTTGTCAAAATGGTCATTGGTTCCATTAACCCGATCCTTCGCATTTGAAACACAACATTCGCTAATCTTTTTAAAAATATTAAAATCATCGGCGAATCGCGTCAAACTCTGTCATGCGCTGCGCTCATCATCGCTTATTGCGACCAGACATCGAAAATATCGGCACTCACAATGTGACCGGTATCGGGATCAGTAAATACTTTAAAAGCATAAAAATCATTATTGTAACCTTCACCATCGTCAGCTGTAAATTGCGGCTTGCCAAGTGCACGGGTAATCTCCTGCTTATTCAGCGCAATATGCTGACCATCCAACTCTACCGCACCAGCTTTCACTGGCACACTAATATAGTAGATCAAGCCATCGTCCATCAAGCCTACAGTCAGGTCATCATACCGATACTCGGTATAACCGGCTTGCGTTTGAGCAATCTCGGCAGGCTTACCTAGCTTATGCAGCAGATCCGCCTTCGAATCCTCTAGCGACACGCCATTCAGCGTACTGTACGTGTGTTGATGGTCCTCATAGACGGCATCGGATACGGATGGTTCAGCTACCGCAGTCGCAATCCGAATACCTTGATCCGGTGTGGAAGAAGCATATTGAGCAGTTTGTACAACCGCAGTCGGTTGTACGGGAGCAGCAGATACTTGATCGTAACCGGCGTCAGGGGACAATATTCCAGCGAGCAACATCATGAGAGTAATCATCGTCTCACCCTTTCTACGGTCTACCTCTTGTGTAACACTTGCCAGCCTGTCTACAAAATCAACTTAACGCGAAGGAGATTTACGCATTCTTTGCCAGATGTTGGCGGCGATATCAACCACATTCATCCATGCACCTTGCTTGCCGCCATATGTAGCAGCGTACGATTGTAATGTACGATCTTCCGGTGTGGAAGCTTTGACCATACCATGTGGATTCTCAGCAGACTCGTGATGGCTACCAGTGGACTTCATACGCTCGAATACCGCGCCCGTCACTTCTTTTGTCTTGAATGTCAGTTCCTTCACAACCTCGGTTACTTCACTCAGCACAATACCCAGATTATTTACAGAATCAACGACCGGATCAACCTGCTTCAGCTTGTGATCGACGTTGGCGGTAATATCGTTGACGGTACGAATCGTCTGCTTGACCTCATAAGTCAGCTCTTCCATCGTCTTCTGAACATCTTTCAATGTGGCGGATACATTATCCAGCGAATCTTTAGCTGCGAGTAAAACTTTGACTAGAAATACAACAAGTACGGCGAATGCGATCGCGATAACCGCGATACTGATATCGATGATCATAGATAGGTCCTCTCCTTCGTCACGATAGAAATTTGGGATGTCCTCCGAGGTAAATCCTCATGTATGGATGTTACTCATAACTACCCGCCAGCCTATACCACGAAACAAAAAGTACAAGCTTGCCGACTTGTCAAAGCGCTTGTTTCAAACGGAAAAACACGGGTTAACCATTCACTACCGACACTTCACGAAAGAAGGTGAGCATCCATGCTGAAATGGTCCGTTATTTTTCTAGTCATCGCAATCGTAGCCGGAATCTTTGGCTTCTTTGGCCTGGTGGAGGCAGCGGCAACTATCGCTAAAGTTCTGTTCTTCCTGTTCCTGATTCTGTTTGTGGTGAGTCTGTTGACCGGACGTCGAAAGACGTATTAGCAGGTAGCCCAACATACGAGTAGATTGCCAACGGCAGACTATTCCGATTATACGCGATAACGTAAAAAAAGCGAAAAAAGCATGATGATCCTGCAAAGGGTCATGGTGCTTTTTTCGCGTGGTGTTATCTCCATAATAAACGAGGGATTCTCCATAAATCCAGCTCAAATGTTAACGTAAGCTGATCTTTGCCAAAGGTCAGCTCCTTCACTTTGGCTACAGCAGGAATATACTTGGTTAGTGAAATACGAATCGGCTCTAGCTGCGGCCAATCGAATGCGCCATGCTTCACGATCGTATGTCGATGTGTGAGTACCAGCTCATTGCCTTCACGTACAGCATCAAAATCGAGCAAGCCGCCAAATGGAATCCCCCATAGGCTCCCTCTTACATCCGCCTGCACCACCGAGCCCTGCCAGCTAAACTCCGCTCCAGTCACCTTAATCCCCGGAGGAAAATGCTCTGCCCGATCCAGCAGCTCCTGCGTTGCCACATCGTTAAACTCCGCTGGTGTGAGTGTGGTTTCGAGCTTGCGCTGCTGAACCATCTGGATAATTTTCGCCTTGAGATCAATATCATTGTGCGTTAGACCTGGACTGCGTTCCGGTGCAATCATCCAGGCGAGCCAGCATACCGCTGCCGCCACCAGCAACGCAAGCACCAGCAGGCTGCCAAGCAATCGACGCCATAGCCTTCTACGCGGTGAATGCGATGACTTAGGTGTATTCTCTGGTGAAAAAGGCTCCTGCTTCGCTCTCGCTTCCTTATCCGGTTGGTGATGCTGATCTCCTGATTGCGTCAACGAAACGGCCTCCATTTCTGTGCAGAGACGCCGTGAACTCAGCGTGAATTCAGGTTTCCTTCGGCTCTACATGCACATGTACATAATGAATATTATGCACTTTGGCCATCGTATCTTCAACCCGATCGGTAATATCATGGCTGTCGCTCACCGACATATCCGCTGCTACCTCGATAATGACATCAACCAGAATCTGGCTACCATTGACCCGTGCCTTGATATCCTTGATCGACTCTACACCTGGAATCGAAGCGATTGTTTCTCTCAGCTCCGGTAGCTCCTTTTCATCAAAGCCATCGGTTAGACGGTGCATGGATTCTTGTAAAATATCCCATGCCGTTTTGCAAATGAGCAGGCCAACGACCAGTGCAGCAGCGACATCCAGCCACGGCATACCGAACTGGGAGCCGATAATGCCAACCGCTGCGCCAATGCTAACCATGGCGTCCGATAGATTATCCTTAGCTGCCGCCAATAATGCCTGACTATTCGTACGGCGAGCGAGTGCCAGATTATAGCGATATACACCATACATAATCGCCGCACAAAAGATTGCCACTGCTGCCAGCCACGGCTCGGGTGCTTGCTCATGCCCTCGGAACAGGGAACCGACCGCATCAATCAACACCTGAATGCCCACCATCGCCATAATCAACGAGGCGATAAGAGCCGCCACCGTCTCTGCACGAAAATGACCGTACGCATGATCCGAATCTGGCGGCTTGCGAGCAATCCGCAAGCCGATCAGTACAGCAATCGAAGCGACAATATCGGTCAGATTATTCATACCGTCTGCGCGCAATGCGCTGGACAGGAATACGTAGCCAAGAATGAGCTTGAATGCAGACAGTACCAGATACGATACAATACTGAGCCATGCCCCACGCTCGCCCTCTTTTAAATTCTGATACACATCCACCATTTCACTTGATCCTCCTACACTCGGCAGCAAGCTTACATCCTCACTCCCGATTTCATTTGTTCATCTTAACAAATGAAATTATTGTGGGTCTAGAGAAACGTTGTAGGGGTGGGCAAACCTTTTAGCCTATTGTAAATGTTGTAGTGTCGGGCAAATCATGTGGTGGGGGTGAAAATCTGTAACGGGGTGTAAACAGTTTTGCATTGGGGAAAGATGGAGATATCGAATGATTTTGTTCAATATAGTGAACGGGGATGGGGATTTTAAGATGTTTTTGGTGTTCTTTTGAAGTGTAGATCGGTGAAAGTTAGCTGAGTGATTGGGCATCAACCACTGCGGGAAGGAATAAGGGGACGGACTCGGGTGGAGCCGCGGGAATCTTTTGGATGAGGAAGAAATGAAGATTCCCGCCCCTCCAAAGTCGTCCTTACCCCTTATTTCCTTCCCTCCGTTCTGTACTCTCCTCAACATTAGTTTTTTTTTGAAGATCAATACCAAAACATTACTAGTAAAATAGAGAATGATCGTTCAATAAGGATTCTATACGTTTAGACTTGATGAACATAACTCAGGGGGGGTTAGGCAAAACATTTTACTGCTTGTCATCTGGGAATTTTTATTTATGTCTACTTCAAACGACTCCTTAGGCTCCATCCGAGTCTATCTCTTTCCTACGTCTTTCTTCTTCCTTCTTTCTTCCTTTAGTGGTGTATGTGCTAGCAAAACATCTTTCGTACATGTTCTAAATTTAGAAGATACGATATATCTTACATAAATTAAAAGGTATATCTGAGTGTTGAGCAAAACGGATTCTCACCCGGGAGGAGCAAAGGCAGTAGCAGTAAATGAAGATCGCAAAAAGCCTGAGCGATCGGGGATATTTTCATATCCCTGAACGTTCAGGCTGAGTATTACGTTATGAAAATCGGATTATGCGGATGAAAAAGGTATCGGCTTATACTTCAACCGGATACATTTTTTCGCGCATTTCTTGAATTTCTTTGCTTTCCAGATATTCATCATAGCTCATCATGCGATCGATGATGCCGTTAGGCGTGATCTCGATGATGCGGTTCGCAATTGTTTGTACGAACTGATGGTCATGAGACGTGAACAGAATGGTTCCGTCAAAGTCGATCAGACCGTTATTGAGTGCAGTAATCGATTCAAGATCCAAGTGATTCGTTGGCTCGTCCAGCAGCAGAACGTTACCGCCCATCAGCATCATACGGGACAGCATGCAGCGAACCTTCTCGCCCCCGGACAGTACGCTTGCTTTTTTCAAAGCTTCGTCACCGGAGAACAGCATACGACCGAGGAATCCGCGCAGGAACGATTCATCCGGGTCTTTGGAGTATTCGCGCAGCCAGTCTACCAGCGTCACGTCTACACCGTCAAAGTAAGCGGAGTTGTCGTTCGGGAAGTATGCTTGAGATGTAGTTACACCCCATTGATATGTTCCTGCATCTGGCTCTACCTCGCCCATGAGGATTTGGAACAGCGTTGTTTTCACATTGCCGTTTGGACCAACTAATGCGATTTTGTCGCCTTTGTTTACGGTCAGAGTCAGGTTGTCGATGACTTTTTCGCCATCTACTGTTTTTGTCAGACCGTCGATCAGCAGCAATTGCTTACCTGCTTCGCGCTCACCTTTGAAGTTAATGAACGGATATTTACGATTAGATGGACGAATGTCATCCAGCGTAATTTTATCGAGCATTTTCTTACGGGAGGTTGCTTGCTTGGACTTGGATTTGTTGGCACTAAAGCGTTGGATAAACGCCTGTAGTTCCTTCACCTTGTCTTCTTTTTTCTTATTTTGCTCACGGCTCAGTTGCAGCGCAAGCTGACTGGACTCGTACCAGAAGTCATAGTTACCTACGTACATCTGGATTTTACCAAAGTCGATATCCGCGATATGCGTACAAACCGTGTTCAGGAAGTGACGGTCGTGACTGACTACGATAACAGTGCCGTCATACGATGCGAGGAAGTTTTCCAGCCAGTGAATGGACTCGATGTCCAAGTGGTTGGTAGGCTCATCCAGCAGCAGGATGTTCGGGTTACCGAACAATGCTTGTGCTAGCAGGACGCGTACTTTCTCGTTGCCGTTCAATTCCTTCATCATTTTGTATTGCATTTCATTGTCGATACCGAGACCGTTCAGCATCTCAGCGGCTTCCGCTTCGGCTTCCCAGCCGTTCATTTCAGCGAATTCTGCTTCCAGCTCGCCGGCACGCATGCCATCTTCATCACTGAAGTTTTCTTTTGCGTACAGTGCATCTTTTTCTTTCATAATATCGTACAGACGCTTGTGACCCATAATTACAGTCTCCAGCACCTGAAACTCATCATATTCCGATTGGTTCTGTTTCAGAATCGCCATACGCTCGCCTGGAGTGATATGCACATCGCCTTCGTTCGGCTCCACTTCGCCAGACAGAATTTTCAGAAATGTCGATTTACCAGCACCATTCGCGCCGATCAGACCGTAACAGTTACCTGGTGTGAATTTAATATTTACATCTTCAAAAAGGGCGCGCTTACCATAACGCAGCGTGACACCTGAAGTACTAATCATGTATTCAACCCATCCTTATCCTTAGTAAAATATAGTAATGAAGCTTTCCAATCTCATAAAAAAAAGACAGTATTCGTTCGTATGAAACGACTGTTGGCAATAGTATACCACACTAATAGAGGTAATCGTAGGCGTGACTTGAGGTTTGTGATTAAATTTTAAAATTATATATAGATAAATCGCATACTTTCTATATTGTATTTTCATACAACAAAAAACACATCAATTATAATTCATGATGTGCTTTTTGATATCATTTGTTTCGTTTATGTACTAGATGAACCTGTAACAAAAAAGTACATTACAATCATGATCAACATAATACCTACAACTAACAAGCTTAGGTTTTTAGCTTTCATCATTTACCACCTTTGTTGATTTTCAAAGCATTTTTTACCATTTAGACACCATTTATGGTAACAAAAACTTGGAGCCCTGCCAATATTACAAAAACCATTATAGGAGGGCTCCTTTTACTAATGACACGCAGATTCACTCTACATCAAAGAAGAAAATCGATACGATATTTTACAGATTACAACGCATCCGAACGACATGCCTCTGCGCGTTCTTCTGCCTCTTCATCCAATAGCCCGTGTACAATCAACGTCTCGCCATATCCGAGAACACGGATGCGTTCTTTCACGATATGCAGGCGTTGGCGTTCAGTATCAAGGCGATCCAGTGCTTCGCGTGCAGTGTCGTCGGCGAGCTTGAAGGTGCCGTAGTGCATCGGCACCATGATTTCGGCGCAGATGTCGTTGAAGGCGCGCAGTGCTTCTTCGGGTGTGGTGTGCTGGGAGCTATTAAACCATTCCGGTTCATAGGCACCGATCGGTAATAACGCCACATCGATACGGTGACGACGACCGATTTCGGCGAAGCCAGGGAAGTAGCCGCTATCTCCGGCAAAATAAACGCTTGGTGGTACAGCACGCTGCTGATAGCCCATTTCCTTCCTTGTCACGTCTGCTGTAATTGTAGGATGAGGCTGGTGTATGGGGTCTTGAACCGTTACCCACGGGTTATGCTGATCGTCTGGCATGATCGGATGATGTACCGGCTCTAACACATAGCCGCCCCAGTGGGACGTGTTGGTATCCAGTAAAGTACGGCGACTCCAGTGCTGCGTAGGAACAAAGGTAAGGTTCAGATCGCCGATCTTGAGCGTTTCCCACCAGTGCATTTCATGGCAACGCCCGAAGCCTTTGCGCTGCATTTTCCGTTTGAGGCCTGCGGGTACGATAATGGTGGTCGAGCTACGATACAGCTTGCGGATCGAGCTAATGTGCATATGATCGTAATGCGAGTGCGAGATAAGGATGAGATCGATCGGTGGAATATCCTCGATTGGAATGCCTGGCTGTCCAATTCGGCGCTGAAAAGCTAGCCGCTGTGCCCATACCGGATCGGTCACGATATTCAAGCCTTCATATTGGATAAAAAAGGTGGAGTGTCCAATCCACGTGATGGAAGCGTCTTCACGATTATCGTGCAAATAATCCATCTCCGGCTGATGATTCGGCACGAGATAGGAGCGGTCGCGTAGCGCTTTTTTGCGCCGATCGGCACGCCACTGCTTGAACTGCTTGAGAGTCTTGTCGATGCTAACATTGTCTACGTTGTGATAACGAGGTTTTGGCATAACAACATATTCCTCCCCTGCTGCATGTAATGTAAGTCAACTGGATCGGTCTGCGGTAGGTTCACTCGGGTCTATTCACTGTACCTAGAAACCGACCTGTACAGACCTGTACATGAGAAATCCTACTATATAATAGTGAATGCCAGGGCTGTGTCATCCACAGTTCCCTGGCATCGTTGGCAGGCGGGAGACACGGCTGGCGGTCTTTGTCGGTATATTACCCGGTTTCAGAGAGGCCGCAACACCGCCTGCATCGGTACAATATACAAGCCTGCCTCTGGATCACGGCGAATAAGCACCTGCACATCGTACACTTCTTCAATTAGTTCCGACGTCAACACCTCTTGTGGATGACCGGAGGCTAGAATACGACCTTCCTTCATCGCGATAATCACATCGCTATAACGAAGCGCCTGATTAATATCATGCAGCACCATAACAATCGTCAAGCCATATGCCTGATTAAGCCGCTGGATCAGCTCCATAATTTCTAGCTGGTAAAACATATCCAGATACGTAGTCGGCTCATCCAAAAATAAAATCGGTGTCCGCTGGGCAAGTGCCATCGCAATCCATACACGCTGCCGCTCGCCACCAGACAGCTGATCTAATGTGCGGAAACGGCGCTGCTCCAAATTCGTACATGCAATCGCCCATTCTACAGCCTCCTCGTCCTCCTGCTTGTTACTGGAAAACATCGTTTTGTGTGGCATCCTGCCAAAACGAATCAATCGCTCTACCGTTAGATCGTCCGGTGCTTCATTTTGCTGATGCACCACAGCCAGCCGCCGTGCTAGCTCCACAGGACGATAGCGCGCAATCGCCTTCCCATCTAGAATCACTTCGCCTTTTCTTGGCTTGCCATTACTGGACATCACATTGAGCAAGGTCGATTTGCCGCAGCCATTTGGCCCGATAATCGTCGTAATTTTCCCGTGCTGAATCGTCGTTTGCACATTATGGAGCCGATCCACATTGCCATCATAGGAAAAGGTAATACCATTAACGTCCATGCAAGCGGTCACTCCTTCGGATCAGGAAAATAAGAAAAGGCCCGCCGATAATCGCCATAATGATCGATGCTGGTATTTCCTGAGGTGCCAGAACGGTACGCCCCAGCGTATCAGCGAGCAGCAGCAATAATCCACCTGCCAGCGCGCTAAAAGGAATCAGCCATCGATGATCTGATCCGACTAGCTGTCTGCCGATATGTGGAATGAGCAAGCCGATAAATACAATCACACCCGCGATGGCTGTAGCTGTTGAAGCAAGGATGACCGCTACAACCGAGATCAATACACGTACGAGCGTGACATTCAAGCCCAGATTGCGCGCCGTCTTTTCCTGTAACGCTAAATAATTACACCAGCTTGCTACCAGCAGCGCGAGAATCAGTCCAATACCACCGTACCAGAGCATCACATCCACATCGACCCATTTCTTCATCGATAACGTAGAGGTCGTGACCTGATTCAAGCTGGTTACCGCATAGCTTCCACGATAATTAAACGACTGTCCCAGTCCCGAGAAGATCGCATTCACAGCGACCCCGATCAAGATCAGTCGCACCGGATGCAATCCAGAGCGCCACGAGAAGCCATAGACCATCAGACATGCCAGTGCTCCCCCGAAAAAGGAAAAGACCGGCATCCAGAAATACAGCGCTGGAAAAACGGTTACGGCAATCAGCGATACGAGCGCCGCTCCGGACGAAATGCCGATCACACCCGAATCCGCCAGCGGATTCTTCATCACCGCTTGAAATAATACTCCCGCAACGGCTAATCCCGCGCCAGCCATGACCGCGATGATGATACGTGGCAACCGTAGATCACGCACTACATTTACCTGCGCATCCGTTCCTGTCCACAGCCCTTGCAGCAACTGTGTCACACCGACATGCAGACTTCCGGTCATCGCTGAATAGAGCATGACGCCAGTGAGCAGTACCAGCACAGCGATAAAGCTCCATAAGCGGCGGCGCTCCTGACGGTGATACACCCGATGTGTATCCTCTCTGTCGACGTTAGATACTTGGACAGCAGCCGGGGTTGAATTTATATTTGCCAAGCTCCTTCGCTCCTGTCTATTGGTGTTAAATAGTGGTTACTGCTATACGTAGTTCATCAAGCTATTTTGCAGCAGTACGATCCATCTTATTGCGCTGGATACAGCATCTTCACCAGCTCATCCAGCGCTTGATCTGCGGACAGACTTGCTGTCGTGCCAAATAACGGCTCGGGTAAATCATACACATGTCCCGTTTGCACCGCATTAAAATGCTTCCAAATATCATTCGTTTTGAATTCCTCATCAAACATCTGCACAACCTCTTCTGGCATCCCATGCGCCGCTCGCAAAATAATATCTGGATTCGATTGCTGTAAATATTCGGTATTGGAAGCGAGATACTCGACATTTTCGCCCTGTACAATATTCGTGCCGCCTGCGATCTTCACCAGATCACCGATGTACGAATTCTCGGTGGCTACCAGATAACTACCCGGCACACCTAGCAAGATCAGCACTTTAGGCGAAGGCTTACCTGCCACCTGATGCTTGATCTGGGCGACTTTACTTTGCAGCTTGCTATTGACCGCCTTCGCCTGCTCTGCACGATCAAAACGCGCACCCAGCTTGGTAATTTCCTTTTCCATATTAGTGAGACTTTCAAAATTCAGAAACTCAGCATTAATGTTCAGTCCCTTGAACTTGGGCTCCAGATCATATTGAAGCGTAGTCACAGATAAAATATCGGTTGGCGCAAGCGACAGCACCTTTTCCATATCAGGGCTCATCGGGTTGCCCACATCCGGTACATCCTTATAACGCTCCGGCAGCTGCTTAGTGCTGGTCGGCTTACCTACCAGATCAAGCTGGAGCGCGTCAGCAATCTCAGTGATCGCAACGGTTGTAGCGACGATACGTGCTGCCCCTGTATCGGTAGTTCCTTCATTTCCCTGCGCCGCTGCCGTTGTAGAGGCTGTACCCGCAGAGCTAGAGCAACCGGATAAAAGAAACACCAGTAGACATAGCAACACGCCCCAGCTCATCCATTTCCCTATCGATTGACGCCTGTGTTGATGCTGATTGATCATAGACGCGCTCGACAATCCAATACCACGTATACGTGAATAGGATGGACTATATTCGATGTCTGCTACTGGCTCGAACGCGGACGAATCGCTTGTCTGCACAGCAGGTGTAGCATACTTGGTGTCTGATTGCCTTGATGAATAGACGTTCACATGATTCCCTCCATGATCGTAATCGTTGCCCAAATGCCTGCAAGTCCTGACACATCGACGCGCCAAGACTTGCAAATGTGCAGATGGATTAACCTGCGTATGATGCTGTGCTTACCATGCCTTTTTACTGGATTCATCTAATTGCAGCTGAATCGTATACCAGTGATCATAAGGCACACCGCCGATGATCAGACCAGGTACAACAACATGGGTGTACGCGTTGATCTTAGCGGAAGGATTGTTTACTTTGAAACGAACAACAGTTGTTTTACCGGTCGAGGAGACCTTTTCAACGTCCTTCCATACGCCATCCTGCTCCACTTGCAGAACAGGCATCCAGCTACCATTGTTCAGTGTCAGCTCAACATAGGTGGTGCCATTTTGCTCGATCAATGTGGCGGTTGGATGGATATAGTCGTTCATGACGGATAGCTCGCTCGTCTGATCCTTATAGGCTTTGATGCCAATGCTGTATTTTTGCGGTGCGCTCGTTGCTGGAGCAGGCTGCACGGCAGGATTGGCGGCTGGTGGCTGTACGCCATTCGGGACAGGCGCTGTATTGTTGCTGCCTGCCTCACCCGACTGCTGTACAGGCTTTGGCTCTGTTGTGTTCGACGACTTGGATGGCTCGTTGATCACTGGCACTTGCTGGCTACCATCGGCAGCTTGCAGTGAAGCACGGTCAAATAGCAGCTGCCCACCCATTTTCTGATTGTGTAAATACCGTTCTGGCGCATTTACATGAGCGAAAATACTCAGCTTTTTATCCAGATTCGGCACTTCAAAGGTGATCGTACGCGACTTTCCATCCTTCGACTGTGCTACTACAGTCGGCGCCGTATACTTGCCTTCAAAATCAGTCATAAATGCGGGCAATGCCTCACCATCTGTAATCGTAATCGTCGCCTGAACTCTGCCGTCCTTAGCAGTCAGCTTAGCCGTACGATCCAGATAAGGAGTGAGCACCGAATCGGTTTCCGCCCCATTGGTGAGAATACGATAGGAAGCTCTGTATACTCCATCCGTGATCGCATTGGTGCCTTTGTTACTGGTCGTTATCGTGCTTGCTGTATCCGCAGCAACAGCGCTCGTATCGAATTTCAGTTCAAACTCATACACAGTATTGCTGTCTGTGCTGGCAATGCTTACACCACCTGCGGTTACGAGCTGCGCTGGCACATTTTTCGTATAATCAGATACAGTAAACTTGAATGTTTTTGTATTGTTGGTTGTATCGCTACGGATCACCTCAGCATCGATGTATTGTGTACCATCATAGATACGTAGCGCTTGAATATCGCTCGCATGTTGCAAAGTCATCGCTACATGACGCTGATCGTTTTCAACCGTTAATTGCACGGGCTGCTCTGTCGAGATAAACCGTGCCAGTGGTGTGGTGGTACCCGAAGCGATACCTGGCATCACAATGCTAAATGGCAGCTTGTACGTGCCACTTGCCAGTGTTTTAAAATCTAAAGGCAAGACGGTATTCGTAGCAGATGCGACAGGAGCCTCATAGGCGCTAAGTGAGCCAATTTTCAGATCAACATCATACGTATGATCATAGTCAATGCCACCAAGTGATAGTCCAGGCACGATGACATGCGTATTGATTTTTACCGTTCTAGGCAGATCGGTGACCTGAAATTGAACGGTGCGAGTATCCGCAGAGGCGGATTCCTCGACCACCTCGGCATTTTGACCGCCGACCTTGAAGGTTTTGATCCAGTTGCTATTTTTTAGCTTCACCTGCACATAATACTTGCCTGACTTTTTAACAACGGTAACCGGCTTCCAAATGTAACCGTCCATAACGGAAAGTTCATTCGTTCCGTATTTGATCGCTGTGAGGCTGGCGCTATATTTGCCATCAGCGAGACCGTCTGTTTTACTAGTGGATTGTGGTGTATCGAATTGCAGTCGCAATGGATGGCTCATTTCGTACGCGCCTGCCTTTACATCCACCTGTGCATTCATGATCGTTTGCAGATGGGTCGTTGTAAAGGATACGATCCGCTGATTCTGAGCGGTATCTTCACTAACGGTCTTTGTATCAGACAGAACGCCGCCCTGCTCGATTTGTAGACGCGGAATCATACTGCTGCTATTCAAAGCAAAGGAGACCGTATAGCTACCGCCTTTCGCTACAATCTCAGCTGGAGCAACCAGATATCGATTCATTTCGGACATGACGTCCGCTTGCTGCTGGAGTGCTTTAAAATCAGCTGTATACGTGCCGTCCTTTAATACGATTGGTTCGGGCTGTATCAGCTCTGGTTCTGGAGTTGGTGTTGGTTTCGGTTCAAGTGTCAGTGCAGAAGCATCAAACTTCAAACGAATGGCATGATCCATTTCGTAGGCACCCATTTTGATGTGTACACTGGCATCCAGGATGTCATCCAGATTTGTAATCGGGAAACGTATCGTACGTTCATTTTTATCTGGATCACTGCTCAATATTTCCGTTTCGACTAAAGTATCATTCACTCTAGTTTTGAAGCTTGTGATCGTGGAGCTATTATTGATCGTAAACGATACATCGTACTTGCCATTTTGAGCGGTAAAGGTCGCTGGCGTGCTAAAATATCTAGCCATCGTTGAAGCTTGATCCTTCGTCGCATGTAGGGCATTGTATTTTAACGTATAGGTGCCATCGGCATACACTGGTGTCGAGCTTGGCGGCGTAAACTTGAACTGCACCACATACCAGTGATCATAGCTAATATCAGGGATAACCACATGCGTATACGCATTTAGCTTTTGCGATACGCTCTCAATCGGAAACTCAACGACTCGTGTATTGGTGGACGTATTTTCAGATACGGTTTTGACTTCGGTATACGCATGGTTTTGCTCGGTTTGCAGGGAACGAATCAGATTGCTATTGTTGACTATCAGACGGATATATTGCTGATCGCCTCGGGTCACAAGCTGGGCAGGCTTCTGCATATAGCTGTCCATCATCGAAACCTCTTCCGTCCCATCCTTGTACACGCTATATTCAATATCTGATACGGTTTCCTCGTTCAGATCCCCATTGTCGAATTGAAATTGTACGATATACCAGCTGTCATATAAGCCAGGAACAATAACATGAACCTTAGCGGAGATGTAGCTATTCGCTCCAGTAAGCGCATCGGCTGGGAATTGCACGGTGCGGGTATTATTCGCGGTATCTCGCGCAATAATATCGGCTTTTTTGTATTGTCCATTCACATCGGTCTGTAGCTCAGTTACCAGACTGCTGCTATTGATTCCTACCTGGATATAGCGTTTATTATCTGCTGTTGTTACGAGTGTAGCCGGCTTTTGCATATAGCTGTCCATCATCGATGTCTCGCTCTTGCCATCCTGTAGAACTTTAAAATTCATACTCTTTGTTACACCGGTAGCTGGTGCGACTAGATCAGGATCGGTCGGCACAGGTGTAGGCGATGGTGTGATCGGCGTTGTGGCCTGGAGGGTCGAACGATCCAATACTAACCAGCCCGAGCCAGGCGTTGCGTTAAACTCATATTGCAGGGTGATCTGCTCGTCCCAATCCGAGATCGGGAAGCTAATGCGCGTGTACTGCGTAGCGCCATCCTGCTCAGTCGTATACGTCGCTGCTTCGGTCACTCCATGCTGCGTAGCCGTTAGATTTAGGAAACCATCGGCATTTTTCCCTCTGAAGCTAAATTCATACTTGCCATCCTTGATCACCAGCCAGCCTGGCGTGGACGCATTATCATAGCTTGGACGAAATGCCGATACATCTCTACCTGTTCCGTCGGTACGAAGCACCTTATAATCGATCAAATACGTACCATCGGCATACGTATCATAGGTAGCGGTTGTAACGCTTATCCCATCGTTATATATACTTGCAGGATCGGTAGAAGGAACATGCGTCCATGTGGACGAATCGGTCGTACCTGCTGCTGATGTGTACGTATCCGTTGTAGCTGTATCGGACTCGTTAGCCGAAGCCAGAGCTGATTGATTTCCATACGTATCCGCACTTACACTTGCTCCCTGGCTACTTGCCATCTCCTCTGCGAAGGCAGCTGGCAATGCCGGAGAAATCATCGAGAAAATCATCACACCTACGATCCATTTGATTACTACTTGCGAAAATCGCCTTTTCAAAATGATGCTCCCCCTATGACCAAAATAGACTTATCCAGAGCCCTGAAGCCCTGGATAAGCAATCCGTTTTGATAAATCTTCTCTGTCTTATTCGATCGTGCTTTGATCAAAAGCATAGTCCACATCATACGTGTGGTCATACGGTTGACCTGCCACTTCTGCTGGAACAACAACGCGTACCTGAACCGCCACACGCTGGCTCAGATCACTTACCGGGAACGAATAAGTTACATTATTGCCGCTAACTGTAGCTGTCGCATTCACATACGTGCCGTTCTGTTTCGTTTTGAACGATTTGATCCAATCTTTGTTTTTCAGCGTGACCTTGATCGTGGATTGTCCACCTGACACGACCAGTGTCGCTGGCTTCACGGAAAATTGCGAATTGTTCATGTAACTGGAAGGTGTGTTCGTACCGGAAGTATACACGGTGTAATCGATATCGTATGTGCCATTTCCTACAGCCGCATCCGCTTTCGACGTCCACGGTGCCATCAAAGCGCCAACCAGAGCCACTACCATAGCGATCATGATCGCTTTCAGCCACGTACCTTTTTCTATACGGTTCATTGTCATATGCATCGAATTCATTCTCCTTTTTTCTTCTTTAATAGTGGGATGAACAAGTTCCTTTATGTCACATTTCAGCTAACAGAGGGTAGTGCACATAAAACGATGGGTACTTCTTTAACTCTGTATACCAGCAGCGTAATACCTGTTTGCCGTTGAACAGCCGCTCTTTATTAGCAGTTTTCCGTTATATTACTCCGCACTTGCCTCATCAAACTTCAGGTCAACATTGTATTTGCCTGTGTAGCCGATGACCGGAATTTTGATTTCTGCATACGCGTTCAGTGTTGCATTCAGATCAGCAACCGGGAATTCAACGACACGCGTATTGTTAGCTGTGTTAGTGCTTACGACTGTAGTGTCAACGAGTTGACCGTTTTGTTCCACTTTGAATACAGTGATCAGATTACTGCTCGTGATCGTAATACGCGCCTTGGTCACGCCACCTGCTACCGTTACAGTTGCTGGCTTCACTACATAGCTATCCAGACGAGAGGTGCTTGTAGAACCATCTGCCAGCACTTTGTAATCGACGGAATAGGTGCCCTCTGCCAGTGCAGCATGTGCTTGACCTGCGCCCCATGACAATGCCAGCATACCGAGCAATGCGGTCATCAGCATGATGAGCAGCGTATTTTTGAAGCTCCATTTTTCATTGCGGTTGATTGCGATATTCATAACAGCACACTCCCTGTATCATAGTGAATTAGTTTACTTTTTTAAGACTTTTCAGATCAGGCTTGAAGCGGATCGTGTAATCGTGATCGTAGCTGTAGGAAGGCACGGTGACATGAATTTGCGAGATGGTGGGGGTATTCAGATCAGCAATCGGGAACTGTACAATGCGCGTATCCTTCGCTGCATTCGTTTGGATCACCTTGCTGTCGATGATCTTGCCCTTGTACTTCACCTTGAACTTCGTTGTCCAGGTGCTGTGGTTAATCGTGATCTGCATCGTCATCTTAGTGCCTGTCACATAGAGCTTGGCTGGCTTTTCAAAATAATCGTTAGCCATTGATACCGAGTTATCCTCAGCCCGCAAAATATCGTAATCCAATGTATATGTACCTTTTGCAGGCCGGGATGAGGATGCCGCTGTTGCCGCCTCAGGAAGTACCGAACCAAGTAAAATAGCAAACACGATTAGCCAGCCGATACGTAAAACAAATCGTTGTTTCATAAAAGCTAAAGCTCCTCCTTTCCTCCTCAAAATGGGTGATATCGGAATTTAATTGATTATCATTCTCAATTAAATTCAAAAAATAAATGTCCCTAAAGGACATGTGAAATGCTAGTTATTCCCTATCTAATCAGATTCAGGGAAGGGTGTGCATTACACATCGCCAATGGTAGACCAAGCTTCCATTCGTTGTCAATACGTCAATATTGCCCTATCCCCCTGTAAAATCAACACTTTTATGGACAATTCGAATTTCCGCTTCTTCTATAGCGATCGTGTAGATGCAATAGGTCGATCCCTTATTTTTTGAAAAATTAAATTTTAATTCAATTAAGCATTGACTACGCAAATGATATTAATTATCATTTAGGTCAGGATAATTGAAAATGATTATCAATTAGATTGATTAGTTTAGGAATGGATGTACGGCAGGAGGAATAGATATTCATGAAAGCTCGTTATCTCGGTCTATCCGCTCTGTTGATATGTGCACTTGCTGGATGCAGTCAGCCTGTGCCAAGCGGTACAGCTCCAGCGCAGGCAACAGCCGCTGCTACGGGCTCGCCAGTGTCGATCACTGATTTTGCTAATCGAACTGTACAGCTTCAGCAGACACCACAGCGCATTGTGGCACTTAGTAACGGAGAGGTGGACATCGTCTATGCGCTCGGTGGTAGCGTGGTTGGACGCCCTACATCAAGTCATGGTGCTCCTGTCAAAAAAGCCGAGCAAGCGCAGATGATCGGCTCTACTCATGAGCTAGATCTGGAAAAGGTCGCTCTACTACAGCCTGATGTTGTGCTTGGTAATTATCCAATGAATGAGAAGGATATTCCAGCAGTAGAGAGCATTGGCGCTCAGATGGTACTTAGCTCAGCGAACTCGGTCGCCGATATTCAGCGTCAGATTACCCTGCTCGGTGGAATGCTTGCAAAGGAAGAGCGAGCGCAGCAGCTTAACGATCAGCTCACCCAGCATATCGCGGCTCTAGCAGAGCGTAGTCAAACCGCCAATACGAAGCCGAAGGCGCTGCTCGTGTATGGCGCACCGGGTACGTATATGGCAGCACTGCCTAATTCGCTCAGTGGTAACATACTGGAGCTAGCAGGTGGCAGTAATATCGCGGCTGATCTACCTGGACTACAGAGCTTCCCTCAATACGCCCAGCTCAGTACCGAACGGGTGGTAGAGGCAGACCCGGATTATGTATTCATCATGACACACGGCAATAGCGAGGAAGTCAAAGCAGGCTTTCTCAAAGAGATGCAGGATAATCCAGCATGGAGTAGCGTGAAGGCGGTTCAAAACAACCATGTCGAGGTGCTTCCCTCCGATCTGTTCGGTACGAATCCGGGTACGCGTGTAACCGAAGCACTGGATCAGATGCATCAGCTACTCTATCCGTCAGACACCTATGAGTAAGCCAGATCTGCTTCGACGTTCGCGGCGCAGATGGATACTGGCGCTTGTACTGCCGATCCTGCTCATTGTTGTCTCGCTATACAGTATCGTCGATGGAGCGATTCATATCCCCTTTGCCGATCTGATGGCGGTACTGAGCGGTCAGCAGCAATCGGTATACCGTACAATCATTATCGATCTGCGCGTCCCGCGTGTGCTGGTCGGTATGCTGGTTGGTGCATGTCTCGCCGCTTCCGGTGCTTTACTACAGGGCGTAATGAAGAATCCGCTCGCTGATCCCGGCATTATCGGCGTATCGGCAGGCGGCGGAATGGCGGCGATGATCACAATGGTCATGCTGCCGCAGTTCAGCTATCTGCTACCGATTACTGCTTTTATCGGTGCCTTTGTCACCGCGATTGTCATCTATGTGATGGCATGGGAGAACGGGGCTTCGCCTGTGAAAATCGTACTGGCTGGTGTAGCGGTTAATGCATTGCTCGGTGCAGTCACGAATGGCATCATGGTGGTGTTTAGCGATCGGGTACAGGCAGTGCTTCCATGGCTATCCGGTGGATTGAATGGCCGTAGCTGGCATCATCTGGAGTTCATGGCTCCATACGCGCTAATCGGATTGCTGCTATGTCTGTTCGCCATCCAGCCTGCCAATCTATTGCTACTCGGTGATGACTCAGCTCGCTTGCTTGGTCAACGTGTAGAGCTACAGCGCTTCCTGCTCATTATGCTTGCTGCACTGCTTGCAGGTGCAGCTGTGAGTGTTGCCGGGCTGGTAGGATTTGTTGGGCTGGTTGTGCCGCATATGATTCGCCTCTGGATCGGTGAGGATTATCGCTTTCTGCTTCCCTACTCGATGATTGGCGGCGCGGCACTCGTCGTGCTAGCAGACGGCATTGCACGCTCATGGTTTGATCCGATTGAGCTGCCGGTTGGCATTTTACTAGCGGTTATCGGTGCACCGTTCTTCCTCTATTTATTGAAACGAAAGGGGGCTGTACGATCATGATCTCTACCAATCACGAGTCTACTCCCTTTTCCAATCCAGCTATTGAGGTAGAACAGATCGCTCTGAACCGTGGACATTTTCAGCTGGACGATATCTCGCTTGCTATTCCAGCAGGTAAATTAACCGCCATCGTCGGGCCAAATGGCTCTGGCAAATCGACCCTGCTACGGATTATGGTACAGCTACTCCAGCCCGATCATGGCATGGTAAAGGTGCAGGGTAGGCCTGCCACACATTACACACGGCGCGAATGGTCACGTCAGATCACAATGCTACCTCAGCTCAAGGAAGCCTTACCCCAGCTCACCGTACGCGAGTTGGTCGCCTACGGACGCGCTCCACACAAACGCCGCTTCCAATCCTTACATAGCGCCGAAGATCAAGCCATTATTACACAAATGCTCGACTGGACAGGCATTGCTCGGTATAGCGACCGTATGTTTCATACCCTCTCCGGTGGTGAACAACAGCGCGCCCGTATCGCGATGGCACTGGCTCAGCAGACACCGATCGTGTTACTGGATGAGCCGACCACTTTTCTTGATATTGCGCATCAATTTGAAGTGATGGATATGCTGCATCGGATCAATCGGGACACTGGACTTACGATTGTGATGGTGCTGCATGAGCTACAGCAGGCAGCAGCCTATTGTCATCATATGATCGCACTCAAAAACGGTCGCCTTGCCGCGCAGGGCGAGCCGCTGGAGCTGTTAACCGATACCTTTATCCAGCACGTATATGGCATGAATGCCGCGATTCAATATGAAGGCAAATATCCGGTCATCGTACCGGTCATCCCACACCATTCAGGAGGAATATCCCATGATCATCGTAACGAACACTTCGCAAATCACCAAAGGTAGTGCCCATCTGCTCGTTGAACGTTTTGATAAAATAGGCAAGGTCGATTATATGGATGGATTTCTCGGTCTGGAAGTACTATTTAACGACAGCAACAAGGAATACGATGAGGTAACGATCAGCACACGCTGGGAAACGAAGGATCATTTCCACGGCTGGACACGTAGCGATGCGTTCCGCGAATCCCATGCGCATCGTAACATTCCGGATTATATTTTGGATAATAAGATTACGTTTTACGATGTGAAGATTGTACGTCAGCCTCAGCAGGCGACGACGGCTGAAGGGGATCAAGCGGTGGTTTGATTGAGGGCGAGATTAGAATAACGCTATCTACTCGCTATATGCAGGCTGTAAGTAGAGGAAGGTAGCGTATCACTATTAGTTAGATGTAATGATGACTGTAAAAGAAAAGAATTTTACCGATAAGTGATATGACTATACGATTATTACAGATATTATTTTAAATTTAAAGCAGACAGTATTTTGAACACCAACAATCCACTACATTAAAAGATGTATAGAAAAGGCTACTTCCGTATTGGTGGGAGTAGCCTTTTCTATGGTCGAGATACCTGATGATATGTGTTATTTAAAGCGAAATGGCGAAGGCGCTACACTGTCGCTTCTTTATTCACTAATTCACTTCTCTCCACTCTCGCCCCGTACCTGCCGAATCCATTCGATATACTGCGTATCGCCCAATCCATAGTGTGGGAATAGCTTGAGCATGTGACGAACTAGCTCTGATTCAGATTGATCCCGATGAGCGGCAATATGACGCGTTAGCTCGTTGTCTGATTGTTGCAATTGCAGATACAAACGAATACTCTGATACATCACAGGTAGCATGGGTTCTGTGGGCATTTGGTGATGCAGCACGACTTGCTTATATAATGAAGCAAACGTGCCAAGCTTTATTTCGGTCTGTTGTACATCATAGGTTTGTTCCTGAACGGTATTGAAGTATACGGTGCCCGAATAATGTTGTTGCTCCAAGTAGGCGATCATCGTTAGCAGGTTAAGCTGGCAGAACATATCGTCACCAAACCAGAGCACGATACATTTGTAATCGTGCAGATTTGTAAATAGCTGGTGTAGTGGATAGATGACGATCTGCTCATAACCCGATAATGTACTGTCATGTCCCCTGGCGCGTATAGAGCAGAAAGACTCACTGAAAATCTCCTCTGTCGCTTCGTGCACACACATCGCTTCATTAAAAGGAACATAATCGCTCGCGCCCATCCATTGATTGGATCGAAACTTTTCGTACATATGCTGTCCATTGAGTACATTTAAGATGTCCTGTTCATGGAGCTGCTCTACTTTATCCTGTAACTGTACAATCACTTCGGTTGTCGTCATATCCATTCGAATCGCTCCCCTAGTTTCGTTTAGATCGCGCCTTGCATACATTTGCAATGGCTGTGGATCACGCCGATAGGCAGCAGGTGTAATACCAAACACATCCTTGAATGCTCTGGAAAACGACTCCTGTGAGGAATACCCGTATTGCATCGCAATATCGATAATTCGCTCGTTCGTCTCGCTCAGATGAGCTGCGGCAAGTATCGTTTTGCGTAAGAGCATGTATTTTTTGATGCTAATACCCGTGTGATGACGGAATAGAAAGGAGCAGTAAAAAGGCGAGTAGCCCATTTGCTGTCCGAGCTGGATCAGCGAAAAGTTTTCCAGCTCGGTGAGTGACTGCTCAATCTGATCGATCATCTGCTGTACAGGATGGTTGGAGGTGTCTGGTTGCTTCATACGTTGCCCCTTTCTCGTGAATACCACTATAGGATCTGTATGTAGTATAGGCGAGCGATAGCGGTTTGTTTTTGATAGTAATTGTGATGCTGATAAAACGTGTATCGCTCCTCTCGATTGTAACCCGCTAGCTATGGTTAAAATGAACATAGAGAGCTATCATTCCTCCATACAACTGTATCTTCTATCAACCGCAAACAACTCATTTGCATCCATCGAAAGGAGCAAGATCGCATGTACAGCGTTATTCTAGTTCGACATGGAGAAAGTGTGTATAATCAGCAAAATCTATTTACCGGCTGGACAGATGTCGCTTTGACGGAGCGTGGTATTCATGAAGCGCGGGAAGCAGGACATCTTATTCGCGAAGCAGGCTATACGTTTGATATGGCATTTTCGTCGGTGCTCAAGCGTTCGATTCAGACGATGCATTATATTCTGGATGAGCTGGATCTGCTCTGGATTCCGGAGCAAAAGGCATGGAAGCTGAATGAGCGTCATTATGGTGCGTTACAGGGACTGAGCAAGACGGATACCGCCAACAAATATGGTGAGGAGCAGCTTCACCTCTGGCGGCGCAGTCTGACCGTTCGTCCCCCCCTGCTCAAGCCGGATGATCCGCGCAGTCCGCGTATCGAGGAACGGTACAAAGGCATTCATGAGCATGATCTACCGCTTGGTGAAAGCTTGCAGGATACCGTAGCTCGTGTAGGCGACTTCTGGCATCACCGCATCGTGCCGCTCATTCGTAAAAAGGAACGTATTCTGATCAGCGCTCATGGCAATACACTGCGTGCGCTCATTAAATATATGGAAGATATCGACGAGAAAACGCTGACTGATCTGAATATTCCGACCGGGATTCCGCTCGTCTATGAGCTGGATGAGCATGTGCAGCCGATTCGCCGTTTTTACCTCGGTGAGCAGGAGCATATCGATCGCAAATCCGCAGAGGTTGCCGATCAGGGCAATGTGACGGAGTGATCACGCAGCTTTATCTATAGTATACTGTACCTGTATATAACGATGTGGCAGATTGAACTGGCTCCTCCCTCACCCGCACACATCATTATATACAGCATGCAGATCAGCCATACATATACCGGATAGAATGCCATACTCATATACTTCCCCTATAAAGGAGAGATGGATCGTGAATCAGGATATGCGCAGCTTGCTCCGTGATTATGAAACGACCCCGGTTGAGATCAACGAGATTACGTACCCGGCACCTCAGAACGCAGGTCATTCACTACTCGTTATTCCCAGTGAGAATCTATTGGAAATGATGGAAGAAACCGCCGAGGAAGAGGGTTCCTTTAATGCTACAGTACAAAATAACATCGCTGAGTCAGCACAATTGACGCTCGCTGACGGCTTACGTCGCTCTATCGCCTGGCTGCTGGAATACAATGAATTGCCAGCCGAATATCAGCCGCTGGAAAAGCTATCGACAGATCAATTATATGCGGCTTATCGACTGCTACAGGAATCGGAAGAACCGCTCGATATGCTGGATGAAGAGATGGTGGCTACCGAGCATCATTTACCTGTACCCGATGCGAACTGGGCGGAATATCGTCAGGAGGATGGCGCATTTTGGCTCAAGCTACCGCAGGGACGAGAATACGAAGCTCCGATCATTATCCCAATGGGCGGCTATAATGAATGCCCGATGCCTGAAGTTCAGTCAGCTGTTTTCCGAGCCTGGCAGCAGCAATATGATGCCCTTCCTATTGCAGTCAGTGAAAGCACATGGATTCTACGCGCAGGTCGCCGCCCGGAGACAGATGCAGATGCTCTGATGCTGGCAAGACAGCATCTACTCTTTTGCCCATATGTACTGGAAAGCTTTGATACGCTTGGGGAATATGCGAGCTATTTGAAGCAGCAGGATATCTGGTATTTCTGGTGGGATTGAGACAGGAGTATGGAATAGGCATGAGCTTGAAAGCTTCCTTATTAGACAGCAGTACCTCATGTTGCTCGATGTATCCAATTATAGTTTACACATTCAGCACAGGTGTACCTCGCCTGTGCTTTAACTTTGCTACCTACCGATCCAGTGGATTGCCTGTGCATTTTAGATCAGAGCTGTGCCAGTGACCCGTCATTTAGGGTACAATAGATAAGGATCGAACCGTGGATTATTTTACTTGCATACTCATTCCATTTTATATACAGGAGGTACAACAACGATGAATATTTTATCCATTGAGCCTACACCGAGTCCGAATACGATGATGCTACGTGTGGACGAGACGCTGCCCGCTGGCGTACGCAAAACATATACGCTGGATAATGAGCGCTCTGCACCTGCTTTTATTCGTGAGATGCTGCATATTAACGGCGTGAAAAGTGTCTTTCATACCGCTGACTTCGTAGCTTTGGATCGCCGTGCCAATGCGGATTGGTCAGCGATTTTGAATGAAGTACAGGAAAAGCTTGGACGTGACGGCGTTGAGAATAAACTAGAGGTTCCAGAAGACCTGTCTGGCGAGCATTTTGGTGAAGCGAATGTGTTTGTGCAGTTTTTCCGTGGTATTCCGATGCAGATTCGTGTCAAAGCAGGAACGAAGGAAGAACGTATCTCGCTATCCGATCGCTTTGTACAAGCGGTCACCGAGGTTGCCAGTGCGACCCTGATCAAGGAGCGTAAGCTGACCGACTACGGTGTTCGCTATGGCGAGCTGCCTGATATCGCTCGTGAGGTTGAGCAGGAGCTCGAAGCCGCCTTCCCACCAGAGCGTCTGCGTAAAATTATCGAGCAAGCGATCTCGCACGGTGCAAGCAATGAGGAATTTATCGAGCAACGCCGCGAAATGTCGCAGGAAGAAATCGCCCAAGCGATGGAGCATGCAGACTGGCGCGTACGCTATGCTGCGTTCGATGTGCTGGAGCCCGACGAAAGCAGCCTGCCGCTCATCCGTAAAGCACTGGAAGATGAAAAAATGCAAATTCGCCGCCTGGCTGTCGTCTATCTAGGCGATCTAAAAACCCCGGCAGCGATGGAGCTACTTTATCATGCACTGGAGGACAAATCCGCCGCCGTCCGCCGTACCGCTGGCGACACCCTGTCCGATATCGGCGACCCAGCCGCTACACCAGCGATGCTGAAAACCCTTCAGGATAGCAGTAAGCTCGTTCGCTGGCGCGCTGCCCGTTTCCTATACGAAGTCGGCACCGAAGAAGCACGCGAAGCTCTGGAAGCCGCCGCTCTCGACCCCGAATTCGAAGTCAGCCTGCAAGCCAAAATGGCACTCGAACGCATCGAATCCGGCGAAGAAGCCGCCGGCACCATCTGGCAACAAATGGCACGAAGCCGCCAGCAAAATAATTAATTCGTCCCAAGCCAAAATAGAACGATCTCATCAATACAAGCAGCATCAAGCAAGATACGATACAACAACCCATACCAAGGTCAAACCTTTTTCTATAACCCGAATCACAAAGACCTTTCGATAAAGTATGGCATATAAAAATACCACCTATACCTTACAGACAATACGATTCACCCCATCCCATGTACACAAACTCATCCACGAGTTTGTGTACATTTTTTATAGATCACATATTTCATGAATCACATCCTTTTCACCCAACAACAATCCGCCCCTCCCCATACCCACTCACCACCCCATCACCCCTATTTTCTTACTAAGTACTAACCCTACAACCTTAATTCCCACTAAATCATCAAGCTAAATATCCCACACCCCTCCTTCACACCTAACCATACATTCTTTAATAAAAAATAAACACCACCCTGCAAAACACAACAAATGGACAACAATAACGCACCCATCCACTTCTGCCCCTCCCCACCCAAAAAGTTATAAAAATCCCCGCACACACTTCATTTAAAAACACAAACTTGAGACACGAAATTCGAATTGAAGGGCTTGAATACAGTTACAGTTACAGTTACAGTGTTAAGTTTAGAAATACGAATCAGTAAACGCAATACACTACATTAACTAAATTGCACATCCAGCATATGTCCGCAAATACAACGGAACGGAGGCAAGGAAATAAGGGGTAAGAACGACCTTTGAGCACGGGAATCTACATTTTACTCCTACTCCGTAGATTCCTGTGCGAGACCGGAGTTCGTCCCCTTATTCCTTACCGGAAGTGGATGCTGCCCCCTCACTAAATTAGCCAAACACGCATCCCTAAAACCAAAACACTCACTCAGTTCAAAGCAACACCATGTATCTCTTGTCACTTGTTATTTTTCACTTCCCACTTGTAACTTCGCAACACAGCACACCCCATGATTTTTCAACTTTCCCATCAAAATCATTGCCAAACCCCCACCAAAAAGCTATACTGTAACACATCCGTGTCAGTATCCATCTGATACGTACGACAACTGCATAATATGCCTCATCACACAACCACGATGAGGTAGAGGTCGCAACATGAATTAGTATGATCGGAGCAGGCAATGGAGTTGCCATAGATGCCGATCGGAAAGGTCATGCTGCCGAAGTGCGGTGCTGCACTCCAATAGCACTGTGCTGGGGCTGTACTCGAAAGGGACAGAACTGTCACAATGAAAAAAACCTAGCCTTTCATTGTGTTGAGCTATCTTAAAGGGGAAGTATGATGCGGGATCGATATCGATAGATCGCAGCTGGCCTGCGGTCTATTTTTTATGACCCTTCTTCCCCTGAACGATGATGAAGGAGTGTATCCAAGCAATATGAGTTCACCTGCAACAAACACAACCAAGACCCAACTGAAAGCTGGTCTGCGTGCCAGACATATGACCATGATCGCACTCGGTGGATCGATCGGAACCGGTCTGTTCCTTGCGAGCGGCGGTGCGGTAGCGAATGCCGGCCCGGGTGGCGCGCTGCTCGCGTATGCGTGCGTCGGTATTATGGTGTATTTTCTCATGACAAGTCTCGGAGAGATGGCAACCTATATGCCAGACTCCGGTTCGTTCAACACATATGCGGCTCGCTTCGTTGACCCTGCCTTTGGTTTTGCGATGGGCTGGAACTTCTGGTACAACTGGGCAGTGACGATTGCTGCCGAGCTGTCAGCAGCTACGATTATTATTAAATACTGGTTCCCGGACAGCTCGTCCTTTATCTGGAGTCTGCTGTTTCTGGCGCTAATTTTCTTATTGAATGTGTTATCGGTCAAAGGCTATGGGGAATCGGAATACTGGTTCGCTATGATCAAAATCGCGGTCGTTGTACTGTTCCTGATTGTCGGCGTGCTGATGATCTTCGGCATTATGGGCGGCGAAGCGGTAGGCTTTCGCAACTTTACGATGGGCGATGCACCGTTTCATGGTGGACTGCTTGCCTTTATCGGGGTATTTATGGCGGCAGGCTTCTCGTTCCAGGGCACCGAGCTGATCGGGGTCGCTGCGGGCGAGAGTGAGAATCCGCGTCAGCACGTTCCGCGTGCGATTCGTCAGGTGTTCTGGCGTATTCTGATCTTTTACATTCTGGCGATTCTGGTGATCGGTCTACTGATTCCGTATACGACACCTTCGCTGCTTGGTAGTGATCTGACTGATATTGGCGTCAGCCCGTTTACCCTTATTTTTGATAAGGCAGGTCTTGCTTTTGCGGCGGCTGTAATGAATGCGGTTATTCTGTCCTCGGTATTATCTGCGGGGAACTCGGGGATGTATGCCTCCACTCGTGTACTGTTTGCACTGGCACGTGATGGTAAAGCACCGAAGATGTTCGCTCGACTGAACTCGCGTGGTATTCCGCAAAATGCACTGATCGTCACGGCGGCTTTTGGCATGCTGGCTTTCTTCGCTTCCCTGTTTGGCGATGGGATCGTATATAGCTGGCTGTTGAACGCTTCGGGAATGTGCGGCTTTATTACATGGCTCGGCATTGCGATTAGCCATTATCGCTTCCGTCGTGCCTTTGTCGCGCAGGGACGCGATCTGAATGAGCTGCCTTTCCGAGCAAGATGGTTCCCATTCGGCCCTTTATTTGCTTTTATCCTGTGTGCGATTGTTATTGTCGGACAGAGCTTATCGTATATTACAGCCGACGGTATCGACTGGAAATCGATTTTCGCAACGTATGTGAGCGTACCGTTATTCCTGATTCTATGGCTTGGCTACAAATGGAGTAAAGGCACGCGCCTTGTCCCTTTAAAAGAATGCGATCTGGATACAGGTGCTCGTCAGGACGTATAATGCTGTATCGGTTATACGGTTTGCCTGAAATGAGTATCGCTCCAACGACCTCATTCCACGTTACTTGAACAGCTACAACCTGTGAAGATAACAAAAAAACCTTTCCGTATCACGTGAACCGGATCTGATGTGCAGATCGGTTTGTGTAACGGAAAGGTTTTTTATTATTGGGGCTGATACGGACTTATTGCCAGTACAGCGTTACTTTTAGATCGTTATTCGTGCTATTCATCGCTTGGACGGTATAGGAGATCGAGCGTACACCGATCGAAGACAGGGAACGCAGATCGCTTTTCAGGCTATTCAGGTTGCCATTGTAACGGAAGACCAGCATCGTTTTCCCATTGGTGCGTGCAGATTGTACCTGAGATTTGAGTGCTGCGCCAGAGACATAAGCGGTGCTTGTATCTGCGGTGCCGTTACCGATCGTTGCATAATCGAGTGCACGTGCCAGCTGCTGGTATACGCTGGATTGTGTTCCACCTGTGCTGATCAGCTTATCCAGTGTGCTCTGATACGTCGTGTTGGCAGCCGGATATGTTTTCGTCCAGTTATGATCCTTTTTCATCTGCGCATCGGTTAGCAGATAATACGTTGTATCTACGCCATCGCCCTGATCTGGAACAGGATCATCCCATGTTGTATCCAGGTGATACCATGTACCATCCAGATTTACCAGATTCCATGCATGCAGCTCGCCGCCCGCTGTTCCTTCGACGATCAGATTCTGAATGCCAGCTTCCTTGAGCAGCTCATATGTGAGCAGTGCATAGCCCTGACATACGGCCGTCCCATCATGCAAGGCTTCATAGGCGGTATAACGAGTATACGTCTCATCGTATTTCACATTGCGTACAACCCAGTCATGGATCGCCTTCACCTTCTGGTGATCATTCATCCCTGTTGTCACAATATTGGACAGAATCTGCTTCACCTGACTTTGTACATAAGCAGTCTGTGCAGCTGTTTCACGATAATTCATCGTGACTGTCACTTTGGCGGAATAGGCATTTTGACGCCAGCTCAAGCCATAGCTATCCAGTACATATTGTGTGTACGGATCTTTCTCCAGTGCCTGCTCAAAAGCATCCTGAAGCATCGCCTTCAGACCGGAAGTCGTTCCATTGTATACAAATGTCGTCTCAGCATCACGATTCATCAACGCGCGATAAAGCTGATCGACCACATCGCTGGAACTGTACATAACGGATTGTGCAGTAGCTGCCTGTGCAGACTGCGGAGCATTAACAAGTGGCAAGCCGGCGAACAACAGAGTTCCGGCCAGCAAGGTTTTGGCCCAGAGATGACTTGAGTTTTTCATTCAGACGTATCCGCCCTTCCAAAATTGAATTCGCTTTAATGCATTATATCGGCAAAATGACGGGCTGCAATAATAGAATAAACAAGCAAGTTCACAAATTATTTTTGCCTCTATAATACAACGCAGGAACAATTCGATAGTTGCGCGCATTCCGTATATTAGCATCTTCTCCAGGGCGGAAAAGCGTGTCATTTTGCTCATTATAACACTGTAACTTATTTAGCACATAGTCCTGAATTTTGCGGGAGTACAAGGCCTGTTGCTACCTTATGAAAAGGATCGATTGCCTTCATACGCCTCCCCGTATCTGCTTGCCTATTCTCCTCTTACCAATAGCCGACCCTTTCTACGATCTACACCGCTGAACAGATAACAATCTTCGGTGAAATTAAAATAGAAAAGGCGAGCTATACACGCCATATAGCGTTCATAGCTCGCCTCTCTAGTTCGCTCTAGTATCGCCTACAACTCATCCACGCAAAGAAGTCAATCTACGATTCAGCTCAGCGGTCGCTGTATACACATCACGATAGATCGCAAACAGCTCATCATACCGCTTCGTACGCTCTGCATCCGGTGCATACGAACGGGAAGTACGCAGGAATGCCGCTGCACATTGCTCCAGCGACTCAAACCAGCCGCTTCCATATGCCGCCAGCATCGCCGCACCCATCGCAGGCCCCTGTTCATTTTCAAGACGTACGACCGTTGCGCCAAAAATATCCGCCTGCATTTGCAGCCAGGTCTCATTTTTCGCACCGCCACCGATCGAGATCACTTCGGTAATCGACTTGCCTGACTCGCGTAAAATATCGATCGATTCACGCAGTGAGAATGTAATCCCCTCCAGCACCGCGCGAGCAAAGTGATGCAGCTTATGCGAAGCATCCATCCCGATAAAGCTACCGCGGATATCCGCATCGGGATGCGGAGTGCGCTCTCCTACGATATAAGGGGTGAACAGCAAGCCATCCGCTCCAGGCGCAATCGTATCGATTCCATCCAGTAGCGTCTCAAACGATTGCTCTGCTGCAAACGTACTGCGGAACCATTCCAGACTATATCCAGCAGCCAGCGTCACCCCCATAATATAGAAGGCATCCCGCTCACTATGATTGAAAAAGTGGACTTTCCCTTCAAAATCAAGATCCTTACGCTCCTCATACGACAGCACCACACCGGACGTACCTATACTGCACATCGTCTGCCCTTCCTTCAAAATACCCGCACCCATCGCACCGCACGCATTATCCGCTCCACCTGCATACACACGCGTACCTTCACTCAGCCCTGTTGCCGCAGCGATATCCGGCAATAATCCACCAACATCATCAAACGATTCCACCAGACGCGGGCAAAAGGACAGCGGCAGCTCAAAAGCAGTCGCGATTCGTTCGCTCCATGCCTTAGCCGTCACATCCAGCAGCAATGTACCTGCCGCATCTGAATAATCCATCGCCAGATCACCGGTTAGCCGCAGACGTACATAATCCTTTGGCAATACAAAGACAGACGCGCGCGCCCAGTGATCCGGCTCATGCTCCTGCACCCAGAGAATTTTCGGTAATGTAAAGCCCTCCAGCGCCCGATTGCGAGCGATCTTCAGCAGATCGTCGCCGAGTGCTTGTTCAATACGGCGGCATTGTGCCGTGGTTCGCGTATCATTCCACAGAATCGCTGGACGAATTACCTGATGCTGCTCATCTAGCAGGACCAGACCGTGCATCTGCCCGGAAAAGCTCAGTCCTTCAATTTCACTTGCTGGAACCTTCGATACCTCTAGCAGTTTGCGTAGCGATAACAGCGTCTTCTCCACCCAGTCCTCTGGATGTTGCTCACTATAGCCTGGCTTTGGCTGCGATAACGGATACGACTCCGATGTCTCAAAAGCAACCTGTCCCTGTCGATTCACAAGTACCGTCTTCACCGCACTCGTCCCCAGATCAACACCGATCACATAGCTCATACGATAACCTCCCCAGTGATAGCCGTTCGTTTACGTATTTCATTGTATAACTGTTAATTACGTGTATATGGGCTTTTGCTTCTATCCATAATCTACATATTCGATTATGCTCATGCCAGTTATACGGAACAATTAGCATGATTCGCTTTGAATATTTCACCAGTATTAACATTAGCACCAGCGATCTTATTCACATTTGTAATACGCTTGTCTACAGCAATCGTATAGGCATGTATAGAAAAAGCAACAAAGCCGCTCCCCTGCTCCCTTACGGGAACCGAAGGAAGCGACTGTTGTCTGTTCTTCTCGTATTACAGGTTGTCCAATTACTCTGTCACCAGATACTGGTTCAGGGTAGCTTTCAGCAATTCTTCGCGACCCGACTCGTTGGCACGTGGCTGCTCATTGTTCAGCGCATACTCAGCCAGAGATGACAGTGTGGCTTTGCCGTTTACGACATCGGCACCGATGCCTTCACGGAAGCTGCTGTAGCGCTTGTCGATAAAGTCCTCGAATACGCGATCTTCCAGCAGACGTGCAGCCGTTGTCAGACCTTTGGCAAATGTGTCCATACCTGCGATATGCGCGATCACCAGATCATCCGCGGTGTATGATGGACGACGTACCTTCGCATCAAAGTTAATACCGCCGCGGCCGATCCCGCCATTTTGCAGCACTTCATACATCGTAGTGGTAGCTGCATACAGATCAACCGGGAATTCATCGGTATCCCAGCCGATCAGCATATCGCCCTGGTTCGCATCCAGCGAGCCCAGCATGCCATTGGTGCGTGCCACACGCAGCTCGTGCTGGAAGGTGTGTCCTGCCAGTGTGGCATGGTTCGCTTCCAGGTTTAATTTAAAGTGATCGGTCAGATCATACTTTTGTAGGAAGGCAATTGCGGTTGCCGCGTCGAAATCGTACTGATGCTTAGTTGGCTCTTTTGGCTTCGGCTCGATCAGGAACTGTGCATCAAAGCCAATTTCCTTCGCATAATCAACAGCCATATGGAACATGCGTGCCATATTATCCTGTTCCAGCGCATAGTCGGTATTCAGCAATGTCTCGTAGCCTTCACGGCCGCCCCAGAATACATAGTTTTCGGCGCCGAGACGTTTACCCACCTCAAGACCTTTTTTGATCTGAGCAGCTGCATGGGCGTACACATCCGCATTACAGGTCGATGCTGCACCATGCATAAAGCGTGGATTGCTGAACATGTTCGCTGTATTCCAGAGCAGTTTTTTGCCCGTTTGCTTCATATTCTGCTCGATCAGCTCGACAATCGTATCGATATTGTTATAAAATTCGCGGAGGCTATCGCCTTCCGGTGCAATGTCTACATCATGAAAACAGAAGTACGGAATGCTCAGCTTGTCCAGCAGCTCGAACAGAGCTTCTACACGAGCCTTTGCCAGATCCATACCTGTATAGGAACCCCACGGACGGGAAGCGGTTTCGACACCAAACGGATCAGCACCACCGGCAACGAGTGTATGCCAGTACGCCATACCAAAGCGCAGATGCTCTTCCATCGTCTTACCAGCAACGACCTGGGTTGGGTTGTAAAATTTAAAAGCATACGGATTTTTGGATTGGACACCTTCATATTGCACACGTTCAATATCTGCAAAATAAGCCATTACATAAATCCTCCTCTGATTCGTTTTCGGTCATGAACTTCCGCGTCCGAATCGGTGTTGCTCCTGTCGTACGCTGTCCGTTCTGCCATATTTAGCTTGAAAGAAATCGTTTACATCGCTATCCTAACATATATAAAAGACTTTGTCTATTCATTAAACAAAGTCATGATCGTTCATTCTGGAGAGGAGAAACATAATGAAAATCACAGGTGATCAAGCACTCGTCAAAAAAATAAATAAATCGCTCGTCCTCGATAACATTCGCCTCTATGCACCATTATCCAGAACACGTGTCTCTCAGCTCACCGGCTTAAATAAAGCTACCGTATCCAATCTAGTACAGGAGCTGATCGACGATCGGCTGGTGCTGGAATCCGGTGAAGGTCAATCCAGCGGCGGTCGTAAACCACTCATGCTGGAATTCAATCCGAATGCAGGCTATGCCGCAGGGGTAGAGCTGAGCGTGAATGAGCTGACGATTGTACTCACCGATCTGGAGGGCAAAATCATCACCCGTCATACCGAGCCACTGCCTGATCACCGTGTAGAAACGACATTAGAGCTGATGCAGCGCATGATGGCAGTGCTAGTCGCCGAGGTTCCACCGTCCGTTCACGGCTTGATCGGCATGGGCGTGGGTGTACCTGGCATGGTGGACGAGCAGGGCAATGTGCTATTCGCTCCGAACCTTGGCTGGGAGGGCGTACCGCTTCGCGAGGAGCTGGAGCAGCTATTCGGGCTGCCTGTCACGATCGATAATGAAGCGAATGCAGGGGCGATTGGCGAGCTACAATTCGGTGCAGGACGACATGCAAGGCACCTCGTCTATATTAGTGTCGGTATGGGGATTGGCTCCGGTATTATTATCGATGGTCAGCCCTATAAGGGCGCACGCGGCTATGCCGGAGAAACGGGACATATGTCCGTCGAAGCCAACGGTCTGCCTTGCTCCTGTGGTAGCCGCGGCTGCTGGGAGCTGTACGCTTCCGAACTAGCCTACGAGCATACCCTGATCGATCCACATCCAAATACGAATACCGCCTACTGGGTACAACAAGCGATGTGGGATGAGCCTGAAGCGATTCGCTTATTCCAGTGCATTGGCGAGTACCTTGGCGTGGGCATTACCAATCTCGTTAACAGCTTCAATCCAGAGCTGGTCATTATCGGTGGACATATGCGCCAGGCTGAGCCGTGGATCGCTCCGCATGTAGAAGCTGTCGTATCCCAGCGTACACTGCCCTATCACCGCCAAAAGCTCGTCATTCAATACTCTGAGCTGGGGGAGCAATCGACCGTAATCGGCGCTGCTTATGCTGCGATCTCACAATTTCTCGGTCGGGTGCGTATATCGATCTGACGGTTCTGCCTTTGCGTCATATAAGGAGGCACAGGACGAATGAAGCAGGCACAGTATTGATATTTGCCTCATCCTAATTCAGCCACAAACAACCAGAATGTCTCCTGCACGTTCGG
Source organism: Paenibacillus hunanensis (assembly GCF_014645615.1). GTDB lineage: Bacteria > Bacillota > Bacilli > Paenibacillales > Paenibacillaceae > Saccharibacillus > Saccharibacillus hunanensis. The sequence goes on from NZ_BMMB01000009.1 coordinate 68,691, forward strand.
GTTGTTTGCGGCTGTTTCTCATTGTATTCAGCTGGAAATTATAGTATGCTAACAGCGTCAGGGCTGCAAGTTCTGCTCTGCATCCGGCAACATCAAAAACCATTTTGAAGGAGTTGGCTATAATGACAATGGACAAAATGTGTATGCAAATGATGATGGGGATGTGCATGGAAGACATGATGAGCAAGATGAACAACATGAAAATGATGATGGACATGTGCAGCAAGTCCGGTATGAGCATGAAGGAAATGGATATGGACATGGATATGATGATGAGTCGTCTGCAAGAATGCGATGAAATGATGACATCCATGATGACAATGATGCGTGACATGAAACAAGCCAGCATGTAATTCACAAGGATCTGAGCGATCTGTGAATGATGCTGGCTTGTGCTGTTGGTTGGAGGCTTGAAGGCATATCGGTGCAACGGTATGCTTCGCAGTGAACCGCAGATGGTGCTGATCGTTAACAAGCAGAGTCTACTCGCTCTACACCTCGATCGGAGCCATGCTCCGTTATAGTCTAAAAGTATAGCTCAATATAGGATACCGACCTTTCGATGAGGTCGGTTCTTTTTTATACTAGAAGGGAAGCATCCCTTGATTATCGACAAGATTCACAATCGCTATTCAGCGACAGGCTTTCTGCCTGAATTTGACGCGATACAGAAATACGCTCCAGCTTCAATTGCCACCACTGCTCCAGTAGACGCTGCTTCGAGGAATCGTCAGTCGTTTCACGAATCGAATCGTACAGCGATAATAGCTGCTGATTAATCCGATCAAACTGTCTCCACAGCTGCTCGGTCACCGCCCATTCACGCTGCCACTCCTCCGAGTGATTCAGACGCTTCAGATTCAGCAAAATCTCCTGTTGCCATTCCTCATCACCGATCTGGATTGCATAGTTGAGCAAGTCCAGGTAATCATCATTTCGCTCTGTTACGATACTATGGATAGGGTTCACGATTTCATTCACCTTCAATCTCTTTGTATACCGATTATTATACTCGGAATAAATGAGATTTCAACCGGATTTCAGTCAAAAATGACCGGAACCGTTATAGTTTTATTTGATAACAACGATGCTTTGATAGAGCCCCTTTAAACAGATGGACTGGCAAATATTTTGCTTTTACCTGCTTTTTTATTTTGATTTTGCTTGCTAGCTTATTTAAAATTTGACGTAAAATCGCCTTATTTATAATGAACGATATAGCGGATTATAGTCTATAATTTCGATATTGGTAATTGCAGGAACTTGAAGTGTACTTGTGTATAATGCCTTCTACTGGTATACATCCGGTAACACTACCCAGCCTACAAATAAAAAGAAAGTACAGATAAATAGAGAGAATCGCGCCCGCCCAGCTTGGATTTTATGAAGCTGGCGCAGTACGACTTTATTGGAAAATGTAGTGTGACTTTATACGCAAACGAGCAAGCGTAACGTCCATGTTCGCTTGCTCATAACGATGACGTAAACAGATCATGAACCTACTGTGAAATGGAGAGAAAGCAACTATGCATTTTTGGGAAACTGCTGATATTTCGTTGCCCTTTTATGTACTGATGTTTTTGTTTGCCCTGATTATTGTGCCATTGTTCAGTCTTGGTGTATTTAATTTTTCGCAAGCGAAGCGCAAAAAAGGGATTTCCCTATTAATGGCCGGCTTTGGAATTTTTCTAGTTTTTCAGGCGATATCGAATGTCTGGTTTTAGCACCACATCATAGGCACCAGTGAATCGATATGTCTTATCGATTCAAGTATAATAAAGCCAGTAACTCTTTGCGGAGCTACTGGTTTTATTTGTGTATCTTTATAGATGGAACTTTTTTTAGTTTATAGGTCTAGCTTTCTATAGAACGATCCTACTACGATCTAATACATAACGAAGGAGAACGAATATGAATCTTCATGCCGTATCTTTACCACAGCTACAGCCAAGCCCGGGAAACCTGGTGGCTCTGTGTGTACTACCATCCTTCACAGCAGAACAACCGTTATTGTTGGCTTTAAACACGGATGCAGAGCTATGGAAAATTGAACTGCTAACGGGTATGACTCGACAGTTAGCTACGATCCAATTACCGGAATGGGAGCCTGATCATCCTGTGCAATTGATTGTTAGTCCTTGCGGTCGCTTTGCTGGTATATCGAACCGATTTGGCAAATATGCAATTATTGTCGAACTTACCTCAGGTACAACGATACTCACACTTGAACGAGGGGAGTATCATTATGATAAATCCACTTATCCGCTTGCTTTTATTAGACTAAACAACCAGCTGCTACTAGCTCATGGTACAGACTGGAATCGGCTGGAGCTGACCGCCCTTTTGCCAGAAATGAAACCGCTCAGTACACGAACCATTCCCAACCCTCAGGGCGAATCGGATGCGGAAAAGGCGCATTATTTAAACTATTTTCACGGGAAATTACATAGCTCTCCCAATGGAACCTTCCTTGCCGAAACAGGCTGGGTATGGGCTCCAGTTGGAGTAACTCTTGTATGGAATAATAATGCATGGCTCGCCAATGTATGGGAATCCGAAGATGGGACATCACTTGATTCCGTCTGGCAACCGCTGATTGACTGGGATCTACCTATGGTATGGCTGAATGATGAATTGCTAGCCATCTGGGGGAAGCTGGATGAAGATTTGCTGGATGAGGAAGATTGGGGAGAAGAAGGTACACAGTCGGTGATTATGATCTATAATGCAAAATTGCGCACTCGCCATACAGTCATTACAGGTGTCCCTGAATTTCAAACCCGCACCGATCTACCAGACGTATTTGTTCATCCGCAGGCTCAGCTTGCTGCATCTTCTGATGGCAAACTATTCGCCTGGGGACGAGCTGTACCTCTACAGGTATGGAATCTTTCGACACAGCAGACGGAGCACCAGCAGTTAGACCATTCGATTCAACCTGATCTGTACCATGCAGAAACCGATCTGTTTCTCAAAATCGGTGCAGACTCTATTCAAGCATGGCGATACGAGTAGCTGCCATTTGTGATAAAGCATTAGCTTGAATTGAATGGTTAGAACAGAAACGATGGTTAGACAAAGATACAGCCTCGTCAGCGAATAGGGTATTTGCTTTTTAGCTTTTTAGCTTTTTAGCTTTTTAGCTTTTTAGCTTTTTAGCACTTTATTTTTTACGTATTTTAGTATTTTAGTTTTTTGGTCTCTTGCTTCCTCTCGTTTCTATACCTTGCTTTGCTATAACGTTTAACTATCAACAACATCAAAAATGCACTCCTCCATACCTATTCATTTCCCTAAAAGGGCTTTGAATAGACATGGGAAGAGTGCATTTTATATCGAAAATATATAGGAAGTTCTACACGTCATACGCGTATTCGTTTTGGGTCATAGGGTCAATTTACGAACTTACAGCGTTACCGCCGCATGCTCCGCTGCTTCAATGAATTTCTCTGCATCCATCGCTGCCATACAGCCGCTGCCTGCTGCGGTGATCGCTTGGCGGTAGCGTGTATCCTGTACGTCACCACAAGCGAATACGCCAGGGATGTTCGTTTCGGATGTGCCTGGGTGGGTCATGATGTAGCCGTTCTCGTCTGTAGTGATCTGTCCGCCGAGGAATCCGGTGTTAGGATGGTGACCGATCGCTACGAATACACCGTGAGCTTCGATCACTTCTTCTTCGCCAGTCTCGTTGTTCAGTACTTTCAAGCCAGTCACGCCGAGTGGGCCTGCTACGACTTCCAATGGCGTGCGGTTAAGCGCCCATTCGATTTTGTCGTTCGCACGTGCGCGATCCTGCATGATTTTGGATGCACGTAGCTCTTCACGACGGTGAACCAGCGTTACTTTTGATGCAAAACGAGTCAGGAAGCTTGCTTCCTCCAATGCCGAGTCGCCGCCGCCGACAACGATGATTTCTTTATTACGGAAAAAGAAGCCGTCACAGGTTGCGCAGGTGCTGACACCACGACCGATATTGTCCTGCTCGTTCGGGATACCGAGATATTTGGCAGTAGCGCCTGTGGAGATGATCAGTGTCTCCGTTACGATCTCGCCCTTACCTTCTACTTGCAGCTTGAATGGACGCTGGGACATATCTACATTATCCACCCAGCCTGTATAAAAGGTAGCGCCAAAGCGTTCTGCCTGTTTACGCATATTGTCCATCAGCTCTGGACCCATAATACCATCTGGGAAACCAGGGAAGTTCTCGACTTCAGTTGTCGTTGTCAGCTGACCGCCTGGCTGAGGGCCTTCGATCACGAGCGGGCTCATATTCGCGCGTGCCAGATAGATCGCCGCAGTCAGTCCAGCAGGACCAGTTCCGATAATTACTGATTTATACATAGTGTATTCCTCCATATGCGATAGTTTGCTTTGCCAAAATTGTTTTTCAGTTAACCTCGTCCTCGTGTTAGATAATCGCTAATCGTAGAACGATATCGTTTGAATACGTACAGGAATAAGTAAAATGCTTGAATCATTTATATAGCGGTGTGCTAGATCGTATGAACCTGATGCACACATATCAAATATTATAAATTATATTGCATACAATTAATTCGCTTTGAAACTATTTATAGTATGCTTCTAATTGTACAGATAGTCAAATGAAATTTTGATGAAACGCCGAATCGCTATTTCACGACTGCGGCGATAACATGAAAATGCGCCCACCATATCGTTTACAGTAGACGCATCTCGGGTTAACGCTAGCAATTCATCGATTCCAGCTCGTTTAGCCAAGCAAGTCTAATCATTTTCTTCATCTATACAAGCCTGTAAAAGCTCATTCGCCTATCCTGCCTCTGTAATCATAAGCCTGGTGCATCAGCGCGCACGCAATAAACGTAAACCATTCAAAATGACCAGAATCGTACTCCCTTCATGTCCTACTACACCGAGTGGCAAAGCGAGATTATCCGCAAAGTTACCGATAATGAGCAGCGTAATGACGCTCAGTGCAAAGATCATATTCTGACGCACGATGCTTCGTGCGCGGCGTGCCAGACGAATCGTAGCTGCAATCTGTTCAATGCCATCATTCATCAGCACCACATCTGCCACTTCCAGTGCGGCACCACTACCCTTCATGCCCATCCCTAGCCCAACAGTAGCCGCGGCGAGTGCAGGGGCATCGTTCACTCCATCGCCTACCATCACCACATGACCGTACCGTTCTCGCAGCTCCTGAATACGTGCGACCTTATCCTCTGGCAGCAGACCTGCATAGATATGATCGACTCCTGCGGCATGTCCGATCGCTTCCGCTACGGCTGGACGATCTCCGGTTAGCATCGCTACCTGAATACCAAGCTGCTGAAGCTGATGAACAGCCTCCTGCGCCTGTGGACGTAGCTCATCACGAATGGCGATCAATGCCACCATCTGCTCGTCTCGTAGCATCAGCGAAACGGTCTTGCCTTCGGCTTCCAGCTCGGCGCGGCGACGTACCCACTCTATATCCGCAGCGGGCTGATCGAGCAGATCGGCTCGACCTATTTTCCATTGATGACCGTTCCATTCTCCGGCGATCCCCCAGCCGGTGATCGCTTTCACCTGCTCCAGCTCGTATGGCTGAATGCCACGCTCAGTGCTATATTGCACAATCGCGCGTGCAAGTGGATGTCCCGATATCGCTTCAAGCCCGGCTGCAATCGCCAGCAACTGCTCCTGCTCGCCTGCTTCTGCTGCATCGGTCATCAGCCAATCGGTCACCACCGGCTCGCCAAGTGTTAACGTTCCTGTTTTATCAAAGGCAACCACAGCGGTCATGCTCATATTTTCCACATGGACACCGCTTTTGAATAACACGCCATGACGAGCGCGATTGGAGATCGCTGACAGCATAACCGGCATGATCGAAGACACCAGCGCACACGGCGAAGCGACCACAAGAAAGACCATCGCTTTATAAAAGCTATCTCCCCAGCTCCAGCCCGGCAACAGAGGCAGTAGTGCAATCAGCAGCACCGTTACCACAACGACGATGCGCGCATATAGGGACTCGAATCGTTTGATAAAACGCTGGGAGGCAGGCACTTCGGTTTGTGCAGATTCGACCATTTTAATAATTTTGGCAAATACCGTACCTTCTGCGGATTGGGTAACCTCGATATATAACGCACCCTCGCCATTGATCGTACCTGTAAATACTTCATCACCGGACGACTTGGAGACAGGCAGCGACTCTCCTGTAATCGATGCCTGATTGACTGCCGATTGACCACGTACAACCGTACCATCCGCTGGAATCAGCTCGCCTGGCTTCACCATCACCAGATCACCTACGCGAAGCTGTTCAATCGCGACATGCTCGACTTTGCCGTCACGCATGCGCAGGGCGGTCTCCGGCTTGAGTGACAGCAATGCTGAAATATCCTTGCCACTACGCTCATTCGTATAGCTCTCCAGCGCTCCGCTCAATGCGAAAATAAAGATCAGCATCGCGCCCTCATTCCAGTACCCGATCGCGGCTGCACCCATCGCAGCGGCAATCATCAGCAGATTCACATCCAGATCACGCTCATGAATGAGTGTCTCTACACCCTCACGCGCCTTCTGCCAGCCGCCGATTCCATAGGCAAGAATGTACAATACTACCGATAGGATGCCCGGGCCTTCTGTGGAGGATAGCAGCCAGGCGAGCAGCATCAATGCCCCACTGCCGAGTGCTGCCTGCATTTCACGATTTTGGATGAATGCTTTGAGATTTTGACGTCCTTTGCCTCCGGGCGAAAATGGATTACGTCCCTGACGAGCTGTAGGCAGAGCTGGCATCATTTTGATTGGTTTCATTCGATTCACGTTCCTTTCGCTATACGCTAAATAAGATAGGTTGCTGCGTAAAATTCCCTTTTCATTGCAATCCGTATGAGGAGATTGCCAACACTAATTGAGAATGACTCACATTATTAATGCCCTTAAAACAGCTCATGCTGCTTCGGGTAGCCCCAAAGCAGCATGATTGGTATTGAGAATGATATTCATTTTTGACTCGCTACAATTATTTTTACCTAGACCAACTTTTGATTAGATTATAATTGTTCGCTCTATAAAAGTAAAGCACCTTCTGCCCACAAACTCGTCTTTTTTAGACATTGTTTGTAGGTGGAAGGTGCTGTATCTTTATTTTGATGAAGATGGTTTACCTTTATCATTGGATGGAGAGGATTCGTTGCCTATAGGTAGCGCTCGCGCCGCACTAGGGCTTATCTACTCGTCCCCAGCCGTAACCCGCTTCCTCGGACACATCCTCTGGCATTCCCGGTAAAATAAGTCCTCCATCGACACGCAGATTAATGCCTGTAATATAGGAAGCTTCATCCGATGCTAACCATGCTACCGCTTCGCCGATATCGCGAGGTGTACCCATCCGTCCGAGCGGAATCTTTTTGCCAAGTGGTTCAGTCAGGGCATTCCGATCCAGTCGATTCACGGTAGCACCGGGTGCAACGCAATTAACACGTATGCCATGTGGTGCAAGCTCCAGCGCAAGCGAGCCAGTAGAACGGATCAGAGCCGCTTTCATTCCTCCATAGATGCTATCATCTGGATACGCACGCTCACCGCGCGAAGACGTAATATGCACGATATTACCGGGCATCTTGCGCTCGATCATCGCCTGCGCTGCATACTTCGCTGCTAGCATCGGTGCACGATAATTAAGCTCCAGCATCCAGTTGATATCTTCTTCCTCCAGCTCTAGCAGCGGCTTACGCGTGCTTCCACCTGCATTGTTCACAAGCAGATCGATACGGTCAAAATGCTCTACCGTTTCGCGCACGGTTCGCTCGACCTCTCCAGGCTGGGTCAGATCGCTCTGGATAACGAACGGTGCAGCGCCATAAGTATGGGTTAATTCCTCCACAACCTGCTCCAGCTCTTCGCTGTCCGATTTATAGCTGATTGCCAACCGATAGCCCTTCTGAGCAAGCACGCTGGCGATCCCTCTGCCGATTCCAATGCCTGCACCTGTAACGAGCGCAACCTTGCGATGCTCTTGTAGTACATTGCCCATGATCGGAATGCCCCTTTCACTTTTCATAGAAATGGTATGGGCATCATTACCCGTCAATGCGAATGATACATCCTTTGTATGCAAGATGACGCAAACTTTTATGAGCCCTGTCTCAAACGCTGCTCAGTCTGCTGCCAGATCTGGCGCATATACAGGGAAGCCTCTGGCAATTGCTCGCTTACTACGCCCTCAAGCGAGATATCGATATGAGGCTTGTACTGCTGAAGCAGCTCGAAAAAGGTTGGATAATCGAGCATACCTGTGCCTGCTATGCATTCCACCTTGGAACCATCGGCTGCCATCTGAATATCCTTGGCATGAATGAGAATGATACGATCAGCCAGTAGCTCAAATACATTTCGCAAAAAGCCCTGCTGATCGGCTACATATTCTGGCTTCATCATATTACACGGATCAAAGAGCATCCCGATTGCTGATGAAGGCACCTCCTCCATTAGCCGTACCATCGCCTCAGCGTTATGCACGGTGTGAACCGCAACTGGCTCAATCGCCATATGCACGCCCCATTTATCCGCTTCCTCGGCTAGCTCGGCTACGGTATCGCGGAGTGTGTTCCAGCCTTTTTCCCTATAATGCTCCGGGTCGGAATGCTGATACGTATCCAGCGAGCCGGTCTCCGTTGCTACCATACTACAGCCAAAATCACGAGCATACCGCAAATGCTCCTTAAATCGAGCAATCTCCTGCTTACGCGCTTCACGATCAGGATGCACGGGATTGATATAGCAGCCCAGCACGGCAATACGTACGCCCTGACGATCAAATTGCTCGGCGATATAATTGCCCATGCCGGGACTAAGTCTGCCATTACGTGTGTCGATATCAGAAATGGCTTTGGCGAGTGCTAGCTGAACGCCGGTGAAGCCGCCAGCGGCTACGCGTGCAGCCAGATCAGCGACGGGTTGTTTGCCATAGATATGAGAAAGTACGGATTGTTTCATTAGTGCACCTCGTTTTCAATTAGATGGTTGTGAGGTATATGCAAACTTATACGTTATGGGCGGACACCACTCCGGGAAGGAATAAGGGGACGGACTCAGTGGAGCCGCGGGAATCTTTTGGATGAGGAAAGAATGAAGATTCCCGCCCCTCCAAAGCTGTAAGATATTTTGCTTCGCAAAAATCACTTTTTATTGAACCTCGTGTTAGGAGATCGCTAACACTGTAAATCGTCCTTTCCCTTATTTCCTTCCCTCCGTTCTGTGCGGCTCACATGTATACGAGTTTTCATATACCGCTTAGAGCAGGTTTAACGTTCGTTTATAAATAAAGTGCAATGCACGATGTACATTGCACTTTATATTTGATTTAGGCATTGTTATTAAAATCCTTGATATGCGTTGATGTGATTTAACGTGTTTTATAGGTTGAGGCTTGTTGGTAGATACTGTGGGTCGTTTTACATGATGTTTGGTCATTTTAGTATGAATGCGTTCGTACACGAACATTTCATTATATAGACCTGGATACAGGTATAGATGTAGTCTTAATTGATTAACGTGCCATCCAGCCGCCGTCTACGCATAGGACGTGGCCGTTTAGGTAGTTGGATGCGTCGGAAGCGAGGAAGACGACTGGGCCTTGCATGTCCTCGGCTGTGCCCCAGCGTGCGGCTGGGATGCGCTCGGTGATGGAATCGAAGCGTGCCTGGTCGGCTACGATTGGGGCAGTGTTGTCTGTTAGCATATAGCCCGGCGCAATCGCATTGACCTGGATGCCTTTAGATGCCCATTCATTGGCGAGTGCTTTGGTAATGCCGGCTACGCCGTGCTTACTTGCCGTATAGCCAGGTACATTGATGCCGCCCTGATAAGACAGCATGGATGCGACGCTGATAATTTTACCGCTGCCGCGCTCGATCATATGACGACCAACGAGCTGGGATAGATAAAATACGGTTTCCAGATTCAGATCCAGCACATCCGCAAAATCCTTCCACGAATGCTCTGCTGCTGGTGTGCGGCGGATAATACCCGCATTGTTTACAAGAATATCAATTTGTCCCTTGAAGGCAAGTGCTTCGGTTACGACCGCTTCCAGGCCATCATGCTGGCTCAGGTCAGCCTGAATCGAGATGGCTTCACGTCCCAGCGCTTGAATTTTGCTGACTGTATCCTCACTTTTAGAATACGATACACAGATGACATCGGCGCCTGCCTCTGCCAGACCAAGCGCCATTCCCTGTCCTAATCCACCGCTTGTTCCGGTAACAAGTGCTACTTTTCCGCTCAGATCAAATGCGTTCATGCCCTGTTCAACTCCCTGCATCATAGTGGCTATACGATCATAGACAGGCAACAGCCAGTGAATTCTGGCTGTGCTGTCTGTTTTTTGATTGGACTTGCACAGGATAGGAAATTTCCCATCCTGAACTTCGTAGATACTGATCGAGCTTATGAGTTTGTGGCACAGTAGATCGGCGTCCAGTACGTTTAACACTAATCGTACTTGCAGCACTTCACTCCATACGCTCATACGCTCATACGCTCATACGCTCATACGCTCATACGCTCATACGCTCATACGCTCATACGCTCATACGCTCATACGCTCATACGCTCAAGCATAACAGCCTTCGCAAAAGATGCTACATAGTTAACACGTATTTATTCATTGGAACGTCATTAACGAATACCCTGTATGGCTCGCCAGTTATGCGCCTGCCTGATCCAGTGGAATACCTGCTTGCTGAAAATGCTTGGCCTGCTCGCTGGACAGACCACTATCGGTAATGATCATATCCAGCTCAGAGCAGGTCGCAAAGGTCCACAGTGCGAACTGTCCAAACTTCTGATGATCGATTACGCCGTATACCTTTTGTGCGGTATCGACCAGTGCCTTTTTGAATGGCACCAGATCACCTGTATAAATAGACAGGCCAAACTCGGGATGCAGTGCGGTCGACGATACGAATGCCTTGTGAATATTCAGTCCACGCACATATTCAATCGCCTGACTGCTAACGAGCATGTTGCGATTGCGTTCCCCACCCGGTACGACGAGTCGAACCTGCTCTTTTCTCGCCAGCTCGCTCAAAATGAACAGATCGTTCGTTACTACTGTGAGTGGCATGGAGGGCAGACGACGAGCAATTTCTAGCGTCGTGCTGCCGCCATCCAGTGCGATAATGTCGCCAGGCTGAATATAATGGAGTGCTCGCTCAGCGATTTCGCTCTTTTCCGGCATATGCTTCGTATTGGTGCCCTGACCGGATAAAATGCCGTACTGATCATTTTGCGCCAGTACCGCGCCGCCATGTACACGTACGAGTAATCCCATTTCTTCTAATTTGGCAAGATCCTCACGGATCGTTTTGCCTGTAACATGAAGTGTATCGCTTAATTCACCAACCGTAATTTCCTGACTGGCGATTAATATTTCCATAATGCGTTCATGACGCTTCAGTGCACTCATCCGACGAACCCCCGTCCCTTCCAGTCATCGCTCCGGTATATGTTGTCTACCGGTGATGGGGCTGGAATGGTGTTTTTGGGTTTATTTTAAATCCTTCATAGCCACGGCGTCCATATCATCGAACGTCTGGTTCTCACCAGCCATCGCCCAGCAGAATGTATAATTGCTTGTGCCCACGCCGCTATGGATCGACCAGCTTGGGGAAATGGCAACCTGTCCATCACGTACAACCAGATGCTTCGTTTCCTGTGGCTCGCCCATAAAGTGGAACACGACGCTGTCCTCTGGCATGTTGAAGTACAGGTATACTTCGGAGCGACGGTTATGGGTATGACACGGCATCGTATTCCACATATTGCCCGGCTCCAGCTCGGTAATGCCCATCACCAGCTGACAGCTCTTGATGCCGCCCTGATGGATATATTTATAAATCGTGCGCTCATTGGATGTCTTAATATCGCCCAGATGACTTGGAGTTGCGTCCTCGCGCGTGGCTTTGGTCGTTGGGTATGCTTTGTGAGCAGGTGTCGATACGAAATAGAATTTAGCAGGTTCCCCATCATGGCTGGCAAAGCTAACTTCCTTCGTGCCGAGCGATACATACAGACATTCAAAAGCACCGATCTCGTACTTCTCGCCATCTGCGGTTACCGTACCGGTTGCACCAATATTGATAATACCGATCTCGCGGCGCTCTAAGAAAAAGTCTGTCCCGATATCCTTCAGATTCACTTCCAGCTTAATCTCCTTAGAGGCTGGAACAGCGGAACCTACGATATAACGATCCACATGACTGTAAACGGTTACGAGTTCGTCCGTTGCAAACAGATTCTCGATCAGAAACTCCTCACGCAGACGTGCGGTATCAAACGTTCTTACATCATTCGGGTGGGACACATAACGGTTTTCCATGCTATTCATCCTTTCATTTCGGTTTTAATTTAGTTCATATACGTTTATATTAGTTCATTTTGTTCGTTTTGAAAAGGGTTAAATGAAATCGCACCTATATTCCTAAGCTTCTATTCATATTCTATACATATTGTTATGGTAGGATAGACAAAAGCCTTGCTTATTGCAGGTAGAATCAGCTATACCTCAGCCTGTAGTCATCTCTATTTTCTCCATAATTGTTGTGTTTTTGTAGAGACGATGAAGGGACTGGGTAACGATATGGTATAGGGATACTTTAAGATTGCTTGTCTTTCTCCGATATGTATAAATACCGATAACAAAGGAGCGTAACACTATGGTACGAATACTGGTTGCTGATGATGATGCATCCATTTTGGAATTAATACATGTGTATCTCACACGGGAAGGATATAGCGTGCATCGCGCGCATGATGGGCAGGAAGCGTTTGATATGCTGGGCGATGGCAAATGGGATCTGATCATTCTCGATGTGATGATGCCGCATATGGATGGCTGGCAATTGTGTATGGATATTCGCCGCTATTATGGGGATGTGCCAATTCTGCTCGTCACTGCCAAAGGTGAGTCAGAGGATAAGATCAAAGGCTTCCGACTGGGCACGGATGACTATCTGGTCAAGCCATTTGTGCCAGAGGAGCTGGTCATGCGTGTGAAGGCACTGCTGCGTCGTTACCGTATTTTCGCAGGCGAATCGCTGACGATTGGCAATGTGCGTCTGGATGCCGCGACCAAGGAGGCTGAGGTGAACGGCGCACTACAACCGCTGCCAGCAAAGGAATTTGAGTTATTTTATACCCTTGCCGGATTCCCCGGACAGATCTTCACACGCGATCAATTGATCGAGAAAATATGGGGACATGATTACGATGGGGATGAGCGAACAGTAGATGTGCATATTAAGCGGCTACGGGATCGTTTTTCCGAGGAAAATGGCTTTCTCATTCAGACGATCCGCGGCATTGGCTACCGGATTGAGGTGAAAATGGATTGAAAAATATATACAGCCAGCTCGTTGTGACGTTCATTATCGTCGTCGCAGCCAGCTTTCTGATTACGTTGCTTATGTCTGATTGGGTATTTCAGCGGCAGCAGGTGAATTTTGTACAGGATCGTATTCTGAGTGATGCTGAAGCGATGGCAGAGATTCAAGCGTCGATCCCTGAAAATATGATGCAAAAGTATCTGGATAGTCAGGGTGGACAGACACAGCTCGTCGTGATCGGGGAGGATGGAACCGAGTATCGCTCCGAGGGCAATGGCCCGGGCGGCCCGCTCGGTATCTCTCCTCCACCACTTCCACTGGGGAATGACTCATCCTCATCTAGCGATAGCTCCAGTTCCACATCTAGCTCTAGCTCTAGCTCTAGCTCTAGCTCTAGCTCTAGCTCTAGCAACGATGATAGCACGTCTAGCAGCAATACCAACCAACAAAGCTCAACAACAGATGATTCTAAAGATGGCTCTAACTCTGCCACATCGTCTAGCGACAGCGGTAAAAGCACAAATCACAGTAAATCAACGTCAAGTACAACGAGCAAAGAGTCCACCAATACAAGTACAGAGGAATCGGAAACAAGCAGCAAGCCAGCCAAGCCGGTTCCTCCTCATCTCAAAAACAGCTCGTCTACCAATGCAGCGACAGAACCAAAAAAGCCACCTGTACCGCCGCCAGCACCAAAGGATACCGATAAATGGGTTATTCCAGAGTCTGTGCAGCAGCTGGTACTGAGTGGTCAGACGTATCATCCCAAGGAAGGCGATAGCCTGAATGATCCGAATATTCCTTCACTCAATTTGTCACTGGAAGGCAGTGATGAGGAACGTGAGCCTCGCTATGTAGGTGTTCCATTTGAACGTAATGGCGTGCATTATGCCCTGTTTGCTCGTCCAGCAGCTGGTCATTTTGTGAATCAGTTTAATAAATGGATGTTCCTTGTCCTCTTCGTCATGCTGATCACCGGGGTGCTGCTGTTCCTATTCGCAGCGCGCCTGATTGCCCGTCCAATCGCCAAGCTATCCGATGCTACACGCCGCGTAGCCAAAGGCGATTATGATGTACGTGTGAATCTCAAGCGTAAGGATGAGATCGGACAGCTTGGGGAAAATTTCAACCAGATGACGACAAGACTATCCAAAATTGAAGCGATGCGACAGGAATTTGTCTCCAACGTCTCGCATGAAATTCAAACTCCACTTACCTCCATTCGCGGCTTCGCAGTAGCGCTCAAGGATACCGCCAGCAGTGAGCAGCTCAAGCATTTGAAAATTATTGAGCAGGAAAGTGAACGATTATCCAAGCTTAGCAGTAATCTACTACGGCTCGCCTCGCTCGATGTGGTGAAGCTGAACAAGCAGCATTTCCGTCTGGATGAGCAAATTCGAATGGCGGTCGTATCCTGCGGCCCGATGTGGATGAACAAGCAGATCGAGCTGTCCGCCGATCTTAACAAAATTGAAGTCGACGGCGATGAAGACCTGCTTACCCAGGTATGGATGAATCTGCTATCCAATGCGATCAAGTTTACCCCGGAAAACGGTAATATCTATATTACGCTAACGGAGGATAAGAACTGGATCAAAGCCAGTGTGCAGGATACCGGCTGCGGCATTGATGCAGAGCATGTGGAGCATATTTTCGAGCGGTTCTACAAGGCAGATAGCTCACGTACTTCAGCCGTAGGCGGCAATGGTCTTGGTCTGTCGATTGTACAGAAGATTTTGATGCTGCATGGCGGGCGCATTGAAGCGCATAGTCAGGCAGGACAGGGAACGACGATGACGGTATATTTACCACGTCCAGCGGCAGCTGTGAGTGCGGCTGTTAAAATCACTAAAAAGGCAGCCTCGCAATAATCAGGATAGGTATAGATGTGGTTTCGGCAGTGGATCTGGCAGTAGATTCGGAAAATATAGTGTGAATCGTATGTAGAATAGGATGAATGTATAACAACACGCTTATTATCTAGTATTTATATTCATTTATTTGAATCAATATTCAAATTTAGTGTTCGTTTAATATGTCATTAACATGTTATTTATTATGATGAATATATAATATAAATGCTCTTTTTCAAGGCGAATAGCTCCTTTTTTCAGCGGGCTATTCGCCTTTTTATATCATTTTAAAACAATCTTCAGTTTCGTTTAAGCTAGCGTTCATTTGCTGTTCATATTGCGTTGTTATATTTTGTACATCAAGTTATAGCCGATGAAGACAGCTGATCTTATGGTTTGCAGAGGCACATTTGTATTCATGCATGATGCAATACGATTCATGCAGCATTCATGATCGTAACTGTACCTCTGACATTCATGTGCTTGTATATTCCCAAAGGAGGGCTCACCGATGAAATATTCTATTATTGTTCCGGTTTACAATGAAGAAGAGGTTGTACTGGAATGTTACCGTCGTCTGACCGAAGTGATGCAGCAAACTGGCGAAACCTATGAATTGATCTTTGTAAATGATGGTAGTCGCGATCGAACGGCATCTATCGTTAGCCAGCTATGCAGCAGCGACCAATCGGTGAAAATGATCGATTTCTCCCGTAACTTTGGGCATCAGATTGCCATTACGGCAGGTATGGACAACGCCTCTGGCGAAGCGATTGTCGTGATTGATGCCGATCTGCAAGACCCGCCAGAGCTGATTTTGCAAATGATTGAGAAATGGAACGAAGGCTACGATGTAGTCTACGCGACTCGTGCTGAGCGCAAGGGCGAGACAGGCTTTAAGAAATGGTCAGCCTCCCTGTTCTACCGGACACTGAACAAGCTGAGTGATATCGATATTCCACTCGATACCGGCGACTTCCGTTTGATCGACCGCAAGGTGTGTGAAGCGATGAAGAGCCTCAAGGAAAGCAATCGCTTTGTACGTGGGCTGGTAAGCTGGGTTGGCTTCCGTCAAACGTCCATCTCGTATGTGCGTGAGGAACGCTTCGCTGGTGAAACCAAGTATCCACTTAAAAAGATGCTGCGCTTCGCTTCCGATGCACTGATCGCCTTCTCGCTCAAGCCGCTACGTCTGGCGAGTGTACTGGGCAGCTTTGTCTCTCTGTTCAGCTTTGTCTTCCTGATCTGGGTTGTAGGGCAAAAGCTACTTAACTTCAACACTACACCAGGCTGGGCATCCATCCTTGCCTGCGTTCTGTTCCTCAACGGGATTATGCTGATTATCCTCGGTGTACTGGGCGAGTATGTCGGTCGTATTTATGACGAGGTGAAGGGTCGTCCACTCTATCTGGTGCAGGAAAAACGAAATTTCGCTGCAATGCAGCAGCAACCGCTAAACGAGCAGTCCGTCCGTGGTGAGCAACGTCAAATGGTGCAAGAGCAGCGATATGTTGGTTTCTAAGCTGTTTGGAAGTCAGGCGTTTCGTTTTGCTGCTGTCGGTGTGTCCAATACGGCGATTGATTTTATCGTCTTCATGCTGCTACAGCACCTGACCGGTGTTGCAGCAGCTCAAATTATCGGCTATAGTGCCGGAACCGCGAACAGCTATTACTGGAATCGCAAATGGACATTTGCGCGTGGAAAGGGCTGGGACGGTGCTGAGCTGATACGCTTTCTGCTGGTGAATCTGTCAGTCGCGCTCATCACAAGCTTTGTTATCACCTTAATTCCTGCTACCATTCCAGTCTGGATCGCCAAGCTATGCGTGACCGTGCTAGGGCTCGGGATTAACTTTGGCTTTAGTAAGCTATGGGTGTTTCGCTGAGTGTTCTACAGACTAAGAAATCGATGGAGAACAGCAGCATGCTGAAGAACAATGGCATACTATGGAATCGCATGAAGCTGGATAAGGTTTATACAGTCGCTTAACATTATTCATCGCTATATAGTCATTTGATGCTACTTCATGTTAGCTCACTTGATTTACTATCATTTAGAACATAGGTGCAAACTCGTATATCGTGTGCAAGCCACTCTAGCTCCATTTACACCTTTTGATCCACTATTTCCTTTCAATGCTATACTCACGATTATGTTTTACTGCTATACTCACGTTAAGTTATTCTTTTATCCTCTATTACACTGTTACACTGCCAAACAAGGAGGCATTTGCCATGAAAGTACGTAAAGCGATTATTCCGGCTGCTGGTCTTGGCACCAGACTATTGCCCGCTACCAAAGCCCAGCCGAAGGAAATGCTTCCGATCGTCGACAAGCCTGCGATCCAGTATATTATCGAAGAAGCGGTTGCCAGTGGGATTGAATCGATCCTGATCGTGACCGGTCGAGGCAAACGCTCGATTGAGGATCATTTTGACCATTCGGTTGAACTGGAGCTGGAGCTTGCTGCCAAGGGCAAAACGACGTTGCTTGAGCAGGTTAATCATATTTCCGAGATGGCGGACATTCATTATATTCGTCAGAAAAAGCCGCTCGGTCTGGGACATGCTGTTTTATGTGCCCGTCAATTTGTCGGTAATGAGCCTTTCGCTGTACTGCTCGGCGATGATCTGATCGTGAACGAGCAGCAGCCCGGATTGAAGCAGCTCATTAATCAACATGGTTCGCCTTCTACCGCTATCATTGGCGTGCAGCATGTGCCTCATGAAGAAACGAACAAATACGGCATCGTTGCACCAGCCAGCATGCCCAATGATCCGCATGCACTGATCCAACTGAGCGGGATCGTCGAAAAACCGGACATTGCCGATGCTCCATCCAATCTCGCAGTCATCGGTCGTTATGTGCTGCCAGCAGAGATTTTCGATATTTTGGAAGATACATTGCCTGGCAAAGGTGGCGAGATTCAATTAACCGATGCACTCTCGCGCTTGCCACATCTCGCTGCACTGGAAATTCAGGGCAAGCGCTATGATATCGGCGATCCACTCGGTTATGTAAAGTCGACGATTGAATTTGCATTGAATCGTCCGGAGCTACGTGGGGAGATTGAGAAGTATGTGGAGGAGCTGTATAATCGCTCGCGTGCAGCTGTAAAATAAATAACGATTTTCTTATCCACATCATTCCACATTATGCATTTCTATAGGGAATGG
The DNA here is from genome assembly GCF_014645615.1 of Paenibacillus hunanensis. Taxonomy (GTDB): domain Bacteria; phylum Bacillota; class Bacilli; order Paenibacillales; family Paenibacillaceae; genus Saccharibacillus; species Saccharibacillus hunanensis. The sequence continues at coordinate 87,094 of NZ_BMMB01000009.1, forward strand.
CAGCTGAAAAATAGAATGCAAAAAGCCTGCACTTTAACGAGTACAGGCTTTTTTGGTTACACTGATAGGGTTACGCCAAATCATGCCAGCACAGTCGATGCTGGGTTGATGATTTAGATGACTTCGTCTAGCACTAGTTATATAGCATCTACCTTAATCTCGCTTCTGCCTTTGCTGGAATTCACGTGACAGAATGCTCATATTGATCGTATCATGGTATTCGTAATCCTGGTACAGCCCTTCTCGCTGAATACCCTCCTTACACGAGTACCTTGACGTGGCATTAGAATCTTTCCTTCCTCGTCTCCTTACGCTCTCTTCGCAAGCTCACCATCCAGCCATTTCATCGCTGTACGCAATTGCTCTTGCGGAACCAGTGCGTATTTATCACCGATGGTGCATTCAAAGCTACAGCTTCCCTGCTGATCGACTACATAGGAAGTGAGTCCAATATTATGTTGTAGTGCTAAGTCCTTGAACACCTGCCGAGTCGTTTCAATAGGACAGTCGATATGAACATGGAACATATTCGATACAGGCACTTCGGGTAAGGTATGAATATAAGAGCAGGCATTGAGCAAGCTAGCGAGCTCTTTAGCCTGTTCGTAATACTCGCTCATTTTCCCAATACGCTGCTCATAATAGTATTTGGAGCTTACAATATACGGGTATAAGCTGATCAGATTACCGCCGTGTCGGTGCTTCCACACCTTCGCTTCCTGCATTACATCTCCATCGCCAGCTAGAATCGCTCCAGCAATACCGCCGATGCCTTTATAAAAGGAAATATAGACCGTATCGAACAGGCTGCATATTTCTGCGGCTGTTTTGCCATAATAGGGAGTAATCTCAAATAAGCGCGCACCGTCCAGATGCAATCGAATCCCTTGCTGGCGGCAATAGTCCGCGATCGCTTCTAGCTCTTCATAGGGTGGTAGCTGTCCTCCAATCTCACGCTGCGGTAGCTCTAGCAGCACGCAGGCGACATCTTCCGTAATACTCGTTACATCCTCCAGCCGGGTGACACGGTTCTTATCCCCTATCAGTACGGCTTCGATATGATGTAGCTCTTTTAACGCATCCTGCTCATGTAGCTCCAGATGAGATAGCGGATGATACGCGACACGCTTGACGTCTTTCTGATCACACCAGATGCGAAGGGCAATCTGCTGTGCCATCGTTCCGCTTGGGAAAAATACCGCCGCTGGCTTACCCAGCACATCAGCCATTTGCTGCTGGAACTGCTCGATTAATTCACCATTACCATAATGATCACTACCTGTCGTACCCTCGACGTGCTCAAGTGCTTCCTTCAACACATTAATATTACGAGGGCCATTACCACTGACTCGAAAAGCGGCCTTCACAAAAGCTTCTTCTAACGTAGGTGTATATGTATGCTCATCCATTGCTGTTCACTCCTATTCTGTGCGCGTTGTGGTTATATTATATGCGAAAATGTCTTCTGACTCTATCTGGATGTGTATCCATACAAAAAAAGCCCTTCCGGTTAACCCGGAAGGGCTTCGTTATGCAGCTAGTATAGCTACAATGGATAACTTAGTAGCCTACGCCATTGTACGTCATGATCCAGATCGAGCCGGATACAACGACCAGTACAATTGCCAGACCGAAGATCAGTGCCATTACGTTCCAACGAGGTTGGTTACCCTGACGCTCACGTACGTGCATGAAGAAGAACAACTGCACGACGAATTGCAGAACCGCTGTAACCATAATAATAAGGATGGTTGGCAGCTGGGACAGCATGTGGTTCAGAACAACAACCAGTGGAATAATGGTCAATACGATCGACAGGATAAAACCGACGATGTAGGACTTCAGCGAGCCATGTGCATGAGCTTCGTCATGACCATGGGAATGATCGGAATGGTTCGCCATCTTACATCACCCCCATCAGGTAGACGACCGACAGGAGGAAAATCCAGACGGCGTCCAAAAAGTGCCAGTACAAGCTGATAACATTGACTTTACCGCGTGTTACGTCGGTAATGCCTTTGCGTGCTAGCTGAATCATAATCAGCAGCATCCAGCCCAGACCCATCGATACGTGAAGTCCGTGCGTACCAACCAGTGTGAAGAACGAGGTTGCGAATGCGCTGGTACCGTAGTTAAAGCCTTCGTGTACCATTTTGATAAACTCATCAACCTCAAGGAAAATAAAGGATGCACCGAGAATCCAGGTTACGACCAACCAGCTGATCAGCTGTTTAACTTTACCTGCATTCATTGCCAGTACAGCCAGACCGCTTGTGAAGCTGGATGTAAGCAGGATGAATGTCTCCGCGATAACACCCGGCATTTCGAAAATTTCGTGAGCTGTTGGTCCACCTGCCGTGTTGTTGTGCAGGACAACATACGTGGCAAACAGCGTACCGAACAGGACAACGTCCGTGATCAGGAAGATCCAGAAGCCAAGCATTTTCAGCTCTTGCGGATCATGGTGACCGTGATCATGACCATGTGCATGATCATGACCGTGCTGTGATACGGCTTGTGCCATTAAAGTGTCCCCCTTAATGAAGCCTCAGTCTTTTCTACTTCCTCGGCTGGGATGTAGAAGCCCTCGTCATCATTCATCGAACGGGCAGCCAGACACGCAAGTACGCCGGCGAGTCCAAGAACTCCCATCCACACCCAGTGGAAGGTGAAGCCAAAGCCCGCAATGAAGAAGAAAGTAGAAAATACAATCGGGATACCCGAGTTGCTAGGCATATGAATTGGTTCGTATTTTGGTTTGGCATCCTTTTGAGGAAGCTTACCCGCAGCACGACGCTGCTTGTCGACCCATAATGGATCTCTGCTGTCCACTACCGGAGTAATGGCAAAGTTGTATTCTGGAGCTGGGGACGGGATTGTCCACTCAAGCGTATGAGCATCCCACATGTCGCCAGTTGTATCTTTTTCACGATATTTGAAGCTGTACGCAATTTGAACGGCTTGCAGAATGAAGGCAATACCCATCAGGTACGCACCAACCGTCGAAACGACGTTCAGTGGGCCCCAGCCTGTATCCCAGTCAAATGTACTTACACGACGAGTCATACCCATCAGACCGAGCAGGTATTGTGGCATGAAACATACGTAGAAACCGATGTTCCAGAACCAGAATGACCATCTACCCAGCGTTTCGTTCAGCTTGAAGCCGAACATTTTTGGCCACCAGTAGTACATGCCGGCAAAGTAACCGAACACAACCCCACCGATCAGAACCTGGTGGAAGTGGGCAATCAGGAAGTAACTGTTATGGTACTGGAAGTCAGCAGGCGCAACCGCGAGCAGAACCCCTGTCATACCACCGACGATAAACGCCGGAATAAACGCTACTGTCCATAGCATCGGCAGATCGAAGCGAATTCGTCCGCGATACATCGTAAACAGCCAGTTGAAGATTTTAACCCCTGTCGGGATTGCAATCAACATCGTGGACAATGCGAAGAAGGCGTTAACGTCCGCACCGGAGCCCATTGTGAAGAAGTGGTGAGCCCATGTGAAGAAGGAGACGAACGCGATGATCATCATCGCAAATACCATCGAGGTGTAACCGAACAGCTTTTTGCGTGAGAACACGCTGACGACTTCGGAGAAAATACCGAATGCCGGCAAGATAACGATATATACCTCTGGGTGACCCCACATCCATATCAAGTTGATATACATCATCGGGTTACCGCCACCGTCAAGGGTGAAGAAATGTCCTCCTCCGAAACGGTCGAGGAACAGCAGTGCCAGTGTAACTGTCAAAATTGGGAATGCAAAAATGATGATTACACAAGTTGCAAATACCGACCATGTGAACATCGGCATTTTCATCATTGTCATGCCTGGTGCACGCATTTTGATGATCGTTACAAGGAAGTTGATACCTGTTGCCAGGGAACCAATACCGGAAATCTGGATACCCCAGATATAGAAGTTTTGTCCTGGTCCAGGGTTAAATTGTAGCTCGGACAGCGGTGGATAGCTCAGCCAGCCCGCATCCGGCGAACCGCCGATAACGAAGGACAGGTTGAACAGCATTGCGCCCAGGAAGAACAGCCAGAAGCTGAGGGAGTTCAAATAAGGGAACGCAACGTCTCGCGCACCGATCTGTAGCGGTACAACAACGTTAAACAAACCGAACATAAATGGCATCGCCATAAACAGGATCATAACAACACCGTGTGTCGTAAATACCTGGTTATAGTGTTCTGGATGCAGGAACTCAAAGTTCGGAATTGCCAACTGAGTCCGCATCATGAGCGCATCGACGCCGCCGCGGAACATCATAATGATCGCAGCCAGAATGTACATGATACCGATTTTTTTGTGGTCAACCGTAGTCAACCAGTTGCGCCAGAGCCATTTCCACTTTTTGAAATAGGTCAATCCGGCAACGATGGCAATGGTTACTAATCCAATGGATACGTCTGCACCATAGATCAACGGATCGCCAGTAACAAAAAACTCGGATGCAAACTGTTTAAGATTTTCAAGCATCGTTGAGCTCCTTTCACTTTCTTGGTCCATGCACAGCATCATGCTGGCATGTATGGTGGCATTGCATGAATACCATTTGAATACAGCACGAATGTCGGGAGAAGCTCTCCCGACTCGATTCATACTTACAACGTGGATGTATGCGGCGCATACCATCCCTACGACAGAAACTCAACCGATTTACTTGCCGTCCATTTGTGTTTCAGGCGTAGTGTGTACCGGTTGACGACTTTCAGACAAACCGCCAGGCAGATATTGTGTCACCAGTTGTTGGAACAAATTCTCCGGGAATGCCGAAAAATACTGCTTGTCCGCTGTACCTGGGATCGCAAGCGACTGATACGTATCCATCGTCATCGGCTGGGATTCGGTTTTCACCTTGTTTACCCATGCTTCATAATCGGATTCAGTCACTGCATTCACATCAAAGTTCATCGCACCAAAGTGCTCACCACTAAAGTTAGCACCGGAGCCATAGTACTTGCCTGTATGATCTGCCTGCAAATACAGGTTCATCGCCATACCAGACATGGTATAAATCTGTCCACCAAGCTGAGGAATCCAGAAGGAGTTCATCGGAGCATCGGAAGTCAGTTCGAAGCGAATAGGTCGGTCTTCAGGAATAGTCAGTGTATTCACAGCTGCAATTCCTTCCTCCGGATAGAAAAATGCCCATTTCCAGTCCATCGAAACGGCTTGAATCACAACAGGCTGTTTGTCAGACTTAATGGCCACGGAAGGCTCGAGTGCGTACGTATAACGTACAGTCACGATACCGAGCACAGCAATAACGACGATCGGAATACCCCACCAGATAGACTCCAGCACATTGCTGTGGTTGAAATCTGGATCGTACTTAGCCTTTCTGCCCGGCTTGTCACGGTATCTCCATACAATAACAAAGGTCAGTATGGTTGTCGGTACGATAACGATCGCTGTCAGAATCGTAGAAATGATAATGACATCGCGTTGTCCTTCTGCAATCGGTCCTTTCGGGTTAAGAACAGCATAGTTGCTAGAACCAGCAAACAACGCCCAAACCGTCAGAGCCAGCGACAACACCGTCACAACCAGAACAACCCAGAACATAAGGCGCGAACCTGGTTTTTTGCTCATCTTGATCCCCTTTCTCACTTAACGCTCATGACGTTCATAATGTTGAAACCACACATTCCTATGTTAACACTAAGTGTCCTTTTTGCGTATCCATAGAAGGTGTAAATTTCAGTTTTTTTTGGCTTGTTAACAAATCTGTCAATTTATTAGCAGGCAGAAGTGAATGTTTTCACATTATTTAAAGATTAACATATTTTTACTTCGTAAAAAAGCCCCTTTAAGAATAATTCTTAAAGGAGCCTTAATTTTAAAATGCTCGCTGTCTAGCTGTCTTTACCCCCATTGGAATGGCAAACGGCTAGCAGACGATCATCCTAATCGTCCTTAATCCCATCCTTGCCTTCATCGCTGCGTGCCTGCATCGAGCCAAGCCATTTGGCGAGCGAATAAATGATAGCAAAGGCAGCTAAACAGCCTACACCGATCATCAGTCCAAGGTTGTTGTCGTTAAATGGTTGCAGATTCAGCACGATCAGCAGAATCCCTGCCGCGCAGCACAGCCATGCGACTACAGTCAGCATTTTACTCAGTCCATATGTGTTTTGTGCCGAGTTATTACCACTCGGGCCTCTAGATTTGGTAGCCACGAAGTCCACTCCCCTTTCCCGGATAGTCGTATTGCTGTGATGTCTACCTGAATCATTCCATCGATTGGTCTGGCGTACCAGGCAGAAGTACTATACGACTTATTACCACAAAAGGAAGCTTTTGATTCGCTACGTCCCATTTATATTTTATAGCGCGCTGCTTCAATAGAAAGAGTACGGAAATTAGCGCGTCTCCATCCAGTTGTTACGGATAACATTTTGATACCAGTAGAAGCTTTCCTTCGGCGTACGTACCTGTGTGCGGAAATCGACATGAATCAGTCCAAAGCGCATCCGGTAGCCCTCTGCCCATTCAAAATTGTCCATCAGCGACCACGCCATATATCCTTTTAAATGGATACCATCATTGATAACGCGATGCACCTGAGCGATATGCTGCTGTAAGTAGCTAATACGCATGGAGTCATTCACAATGCCATTTTCTGGCCCGTCGTTAATGCAAGCGCCGTTTTCCGTAATATAAATATCGATATTGCCGTATTTTTGCAGGTAATGGATCACGTCGTATAAACCAACCGAATCGATCGGCCAGCCGATATCGGTTTTGAACAGCCCCATATCGATCGGCTCGCTGTGCAGATAGCCTGCTTCTGGATTGTAGCGATTCACCGTCGGATGATAGTAATTGATTCCGATCAGATCAATCGGCTGCTGAATGATCTCCATATCGCCCTCCTGCACAGGCGGTGTAGCTCCAGCTTGCTGGAACCAGTTGTACAGAGATTCCGGATAGCTTCCTTTATACACTGGATCAAGGAACCAGTCTGCATACACTTCAATATTGCGATTGCAGGCAGCGCGATCCTCTGCACTCTTGCTGTAAGGAACCGCCCATGCCACATTCGGTGCAATGCCGATCTGTCCATCTGACGGACTGATCTCACGGAATAGCTTAACCGCATGTCCATGCGCAACGAGCAGATTGTGCCCCACATTCAGTGCAATTTGCAAATCGGTGTTCCCCGGCGCATGCTTACCCTCCAGATTCGATAGAAACGCAATACACCACGGCTCATTGAACGTAAGCCAGAACTTGATTTTACCTGTAAATTCACGGAACATGACCTCCGCATATTTAACAAACGCATCAATTGTGCGCCGATTCTCCCAACCGCCTACATCCTGTAGCGCCTGCGGCAGATCCCAGTGATACAGCGTACAAAACGGCTCAATCCCTGCCTCCAGCAGCTTATCGACAAAACGATGATAAAAGTCAATCCCTTCCCGATTGATCTCCCCATCTCCATCTGGAATAATCCGCGGCCATGCAATCGAAAACCGATACGTATCAATACCGAGTTCCTTCATTAGAGCAATATCCTCTTCATACCGATGATAGCTGTCCGTAGCGATATTTCCATTATGTCCATCAAATACCTTGCCCGGTGTATGAGCAAACGTATCCCATATCGACAGCCCACGCCCGCCTTCCTGATAAGCGCCTTCGATCTGATATGAAGCTGTAGCTGCACCCCAGCGGAAATCCTTCGGGAATTGGAAAATAGTCATGTGGTAGTACCTCCTGAAAAATATGTAGTTTGTGAATTTTGTGGCATAGTAGTGTGTACGCTTACATCATAGTTTATCTTGTGGTGGGGCGGTAGGCTGTAACTTATGTTTCTGGGTGCGGAAAATTAAGAAGTTGATATGGTAGGGGCAATGCTATGTGCGAGCTAGTAAGCTCCACTCCGGCAAGGAATAAGGGGACGGACTCAGGTGGAGCCGCGGGAATCTTTTGGATGAGGAGTACTTGAAGATTCCCGCCCCTCCAAAGCAGTAAGATATTTTGCTTCGCAAAAATCACTTTCCATTGAACCACGTGTTAGGAAAGCACTAACACTGTAAGTCGTCCTTTCCCCTTATTTCCTTACCTCCGTTCTGTACATAGTGTAATAAATAGCGCTCTCGATTTAAAAGTAAACCTAAATTGAGAGGGCATTATACTTTAGAATGTCTATAACTATTGCTATTGCTATTGCTATTGCTATCATTAATTCTGACTTCATCGTTACTATGTAATTGAAATGCTCCCTTACTTCATTCACAAGCAACTTTCGCTTTCAACTAAAGCTAAATTCATCTTCTGATTTGACTCTATATCAAAATCACTATTCTAACGTACTACTGTAAATTCTCAATATAACCAATACAGCTCCTCAATACACACAGTAAGAATCAATTTTTTGCCTTTTCGTATTAGATGAAATATAGGTAGTGTAGACATGAAGTTTAGTTACGAGCTTCCTTGCTGCATAATTGAATACAGAGTGCTATTGAAGATGATATTTTAGATTTTGTTTTTTTGAGGCTTTGATTTCATATTTAGATTTTAATATTTAAAACTTCAAGCTTAGATATCGGAGCTTGATGAGAATGTATAGGCAACCACATACTTACAAGCACACAGCAAAAGGAAAAGGAACGCCAATTAGCGCTCCTTTTCCTTCATAACATACTGTCTACTACAATTACTACATTTCTAACAAACACACCCGAATAATTCCCGGGAAATATTATTTCTTATTCGTTCCCCACAGCTCGACTGTATCCTTGATGAGCTGGCTATAGCTTGCTTCCATCTTTTTCATTTCGTCTGTACTCAGCTCAGAAACCATTTGATCGTAGATGCTGTCGAATTGATCTGGTTTTGCCAGAATTGCTTCTGGGATGCGTTTGCGGACGATATCCTGGGATTTTTGATAGGCTACATTGTAGCTTGGGTCATCTGGGGATGGCAGGTTGTAGGCTGCTCCCCATGCTTTAACCGGGAATTCGTCTTTGGCTGGGAACAGGTCTTTCCATGTCGTTGCCCCGTATGCCTTGAGCGCATCTTTTTCTGGCTGGCTGTAGCTTGCCAGGATTTGCTCAGGGAAGTTAGTTGTATAGTAGTTACCTGTCGAATCCTTCACACTATCTCCATAGTGAACCGAGAAGTTGTACATGCCGATACCGGATTCTTTAGTGAAGTTCGTATTGTCATTGATTTTGCGTTCCTGAACGTCTGCTGGAATGACACGCTTGCCATCCTTCACTTCATAGTGCTTGCCTTCGATCCCCCAGTTGTTCAGCACCTGTGCTTCATCGGAAGCCATCCAGTCCAGGAACTTGATGATGCGAATCGGGTCTTTGGCAGATGTTGTAATACCGATGCCGTAGCCAACTGGTGGGCCGATATCCTGGAAGGAGCGATCCTTCGTCGAATCATCCAGCTGTAATGGATAATGTCCGTATGTGCGCTCTGACATGCCCGATGTTTTCAGCGAATTTTCAGCCTGCTGATAGTCCCAATCCTGATCGATCAGACCCAGCACACGACCGCTGGCGATTTTGGACAGATACTGGTCATTTTTCTGTGTAAAGGTTTCTGGATCCAGCAGACCTTCATTGTACATATGGTTCAACCAGCGGAAATATTCTTTTTCCTCTGGACGCTTGTAGTGCAACTGTGCTTCATACGTTTCCGGATTAATATAGAATTCGCCATCATCCGGTGCGCCTGTCGCAAGGAATGCCGGGTTCGTTACTGTAATCATAATTTTCCAATCATCTGCGTTCAATGTGAGCGGAATCGTTGGTTGTCCATTGATCGTTGGATGCTTCTCTTTGTACTCTTTCAGTACGTTTTCGAAGTCTTTTACCGTTTTAATCTTTGGATAGCCTAGCTCCTTCATCACCTGATGCTGTAATTCGAAGCCGCCACCAGCATCGAATTTCGCTTCGCCTACACCTGCATTCGTTGGAATGACGTAGATAGACGGATCGTCTTTGCTGTATTGGAGACGGGACAGATCGTTACCGTATACTTTTTTGATGTTCGGACCGTATTTGTTGATCAGATCCGTTAGATCGATCAATGCTCCCGCTTCAACCAGCTTGGTGATGGAGCCTTTTGGGAAAATAGTATCTGGATACTCGCCGGAAGCGGTCATCAAGGCGATTTTCTGTGTACCACCGCCGCTCACATCGTACTCGGCATTAATCGTCACATTGGTCGCCTTCGTGATCGCTTGACCTACGTCATCCTTCATATTGTTCCAGGTCGGACTTGCATCCGAGCCGAAGAAGGAAATCGTAATCGGTGTAGATACGTCCGATGTTTCCGTTTGTGTTGGATCACTGCTGCCTCCGCAGGCGGTTGCTGTTGCAAGTGAGACAACCGACAATGGGATCATGATGCGTTTTAACCATTTACCAGCCATTCAAAAGCCCCCTTTGATTTCAGTGGTTGCACTCCATCTCTATATGCTAAGGCGACATAGACGTCACCACATAGCTGTTGATTCGACGATACTTTTTTCAAACCTACTTGGATTAGGATACGGCTCAGCTGAATGCGTCCAACCGATTTATGCTTTGACAGCACCCAGTGTCATCCCACTTACAAAATACTTCTGCAAGAATGGATAGACAATGAGGATCGGCACGGTAACGACGATTGTGATCGCCATCCGAATCGATTCTGGCGAAATGCTTGCCATTTGCTTGGCCATATCATTCGCATTGACCGCACCGCTTTGCTGCGTACTCTGCTGTAGCACCTTCATCAGCTCATACTGCAACGTTGTCCATTGCGGCGAGCTTGCATTGTACAGATACGTATCAAACCAGGCATTCCATTGACCGACCGCCAGGAACAGAGCGATCGTTGCCAGTACGGGCTTACAGAGCGGTAAAATGACACGCCAGTAGATCGTAAAATCATTCGCTCCATCCAACTTCGCTGATTCCTGTAATGCATACGGTAGACCATCGATAAAGGAGCGGATAATGAACACATTGAATGCGCTCACAACACCTGGCAGCACGTACACCCAGAAGCTGTTGATCATGCCGAGATCACGAATCAGCAGGAAGGTTGGCACCAGACCAGCAGTGACATACATCGTCAGCGCCAGAAATACTGAGATAAAGCGACGTGCCTGAAAATCGACCCGGCTCAGCGTGAATGCCAGCATCGATGCACTCAGCAGACCGAGTAGCGTACCCACGATGGTACGAAGAACGGAGATTTGCGCTCCTTGTAGCAGTCCCTGATATTGAAAGATAACGGAATAGTTTTCCAGTGTAAAGGCACGCGGAATAATATGAATGCCACCTCGTACCGTATCAGAGGACTCATTGAGTGAAATCGCCAGTACGTTCAAGAACGGATAAAGCGTAACGATCAGCACCAGCGACATCAGAATCGTATTGCACACATCGAATATTTTATCGCCTCGTGTCGCATTGAAGGCTTTGTTAGCCGCCATACGTGATCTCCCCTTTCGAATGAATCGTTAGTGCAGCAAGCCTGTGCTCACTATGACGAGCGGAGAAGGCTTGCTACACATGTATCTGTAGGCTACATAATACTTTCCTTGGTCGTTTTCTTGAAAATACCATTCGCCGTGAACAGCAGAACAATACTGATCACCGAGTTAAATATACTGATCGCTGTACCATACGAATATCGATTCATCTCCAGCCCGTATTTCAGTGCGTACAGATCAAGCACCTGTGAATAATCAGTCACAAGGTTGTTGCCGAGCAAGAACTGCTTTTCAAAGCCGATACTGACAAGGTGACCGATCGACATAATCAGCAGGACGATAATCGTCGTCCGCATCCCTGGCAGCGTGATATGCCACATTTGCCGGAAGCGTCCTGCACCATCGACCTTGGAGGCTTCATACTGCTCCTGATCGATACCCGTAATGGCTGCCAGATAAATAATCGTATTCCAGCCCATCTCTTTCCACACATCGGAAGCGGTTACAATTCCCCAGAACCATTGCCCCTGTGCCATAAATTGAATCGGTCGATCAATAATATGAAGTGATACGAGCAATTCGTTAATGATCCCGCCGTCTGTCGAAAGGGACTTGGTCACAATCCCTGCCACAACGACCCACGATACAAAGTGAGGGAGGTAAGAAACCGTCTGCACGGTTCTTTTGAATAGAATCCCGCGTACTTCGTTGAGCAAAATCGCAAACACGACCGGGAAAATAAATCCGAAGATCAAGCCGAGAAAGCTCATCGCCAGTGTATTACGCAGTGCCAGGTAAAACTGCTGATCCTGAAACAATGTAATAAACTGGTCCAATCCCACCCATTTCTGCTCAAAGAACGAGCGCGCTGGACGGAACTCCTGAAAAGCCATCAACCAGCCCCATAATGGTACATAGCTGAATATGAATGCCCAGATGACAAACGGAACCGACATGAGATACAGAAACTTTTGCTGCTTAAATACCTTCCAGAAGCCGCCTGTCTTGAGCTGACGGGCGCTGGCGCTCTCTCCACTTTTACGGGAGGAAGCCTGCTTGGTTGTTGAATCCATCGTCTCATCCACCTTCCTATAATCGGCTTCACCCTGACCGGATGACGCTGTATGAACGTGCCACGCATCTGTGTGGATTACATAACCGATTATAAAAGAAAGCGCTTTCTGTTAATACCTGACAAATTATATGTAAAATCATATAAAAATTAGACATCCTTGTCGGAGCGGCTCGAATCACTAAAAATAATGGTGATTCGTTGTCCAATTTTATAGTTGGAGAGGTATTACGGACTATGCAAAACAAAACTTTAGAAGCAAAATGAAAAACCTGCTTTCTATGGCGAAGCAGGGGGAAGGAGTTTATTTAAGAACATAACAATTTAAAAATGAAACTTTACTGCAAGAGTGCTGTTCTACTGTTTTTGAAATGGAGGAGCACCATCCACTTCGGTAAGGAATAAGGGAACGGACTCAGGTGGAGCCGCGGGAATCTTTTGGATTAGCAGTGAATGAAGATTCCCGCCCCTCCAAAGTCGTCCTTTTCCCTTATTTCCTTCCCTGCGTTCTCTGCTTATTGCGAACTGTATGTAAATATATAAGTGCAGCACTGTACAGTTTTCTGTATCGTTCGTATGTACTTTGCTTAAAGCAAAATACCTTACAGCTTTTAAGCACAGGAATCTACAACGTATTCCTATTTTGTAGATTCCCGTGCGAGACTGGAGTCTGTTTCCTTATTCCTTGCTGGAATGATCGATGTCTCAACAACCAAATAACACTCCAGGATAATTTATTTGATTTGTCTTACAAACTCTCTTAGTAGCAATTTACAAACTAGCATACTTTCAATAATTGCACTATAAACTCACTTTTTGCATGTACTTGCTACAACTACACTACAGCACTCTTAGCATACAGCTTCAATGCTGCTGCCCACCCCCCATCTGCTCCCGATACGCGGATGGCGAAATGCCTGTGTACTTTTTGAATTTGCTGTGAAAATAATCGACGTTGGCATAGCCGACCATCGAAGCGACCTTGTGTACTTTCATGCCCTGGGCGAGCAATTCCTTTGCGCGATCCAGGCGAACGCCGTCGAGGAAATGGTTGAAGGATTCGCCTGTGTACGTTTTGAACATTTTGCCGAGATAGGCGCTGTTGTAGTTAAATACCTCGGCGAGCAGCTCTAGCTTCAGGTTGTCACTATAATGACGGCGAATGAAATCGGTCATTTGCTTCATTACGGACTCATGGCTGACGCCGTTGATGGATTGTAAGAGCTCCTCCAAGCCGCGTAGCATTAGATCGATCATACTAGCGGCGGTTGGAGCGGAGTATAGCTCGGGGATGAGCGCCAGACACGCCTGTACGGCTGGGCCAGAGCCGGCTACGCTGCCAGGTAAACGGCTCAGCGCAAGGGATAGAACATGCGACGATAAGCTTTTCGTATCGCGCTCGACCAGACCGGCAAGATGGCAGACGGACATCAGTTCGGACAGGACACGCTCTGCGGCTTCCAGGCTACGGATATCGACCGCATAATACAGCCGATCTGCCCACTCGTTTGCCTGTGGAGCTGGCAGTGGCTCTTGCTCTATCGGTTCCGACTCATCGTGATACCGCTTGTTTGTACTCCAGGCAATACCATTCGTACCAAACCAGAAGCGTTGCTCCAGCAAGTCCAGTGCCTCGGCATAGCTATCGTGAAGGTGCTCCAGCTCATCGACTACCGATCCAGCCGCCGCATACCATAGCTCGGAGGATGCGGAATGATCCAATAGCCGATCCCGTAGCTCGCCCAGCTCTCGTTCTCCATACGGTCGTCCGGTCAGGATGCCAATATAGCTCCCCGCGCGAAAGGCAATATGGCGCTGCTCCATATTCCACCAGCTATGCAGCTGTTCCAGATACGTTCCCCAGCTATCCAGATGATCGACACGGCTAGCATGGTATTCCAGCAGCAGCACCTGATAGGAAGACCAGCCAAGAGATAGCGCCTGCTGTGCGCGCTCCTGCTCTTTGCCAGAGCTACTAAGTAGCATCTGCTCTACCAGCTCATGTGCAGGCACAGGCTGCTGTCGCTGTTCTCCTCTATGCTGCTCCTGCTCCAGTGATTCATGCACACGCAGTAGCTCCTGCTCCATCTCCACCTCATCTACAGGCTTGAGCAAATAGCCGTCTACCCCATAGCCAAGCGCCCGCCTTGCATATTCAAAGTCCGCATGTCCACTCAAAATCAGCACATGCGTCCGGCTATGATTGCGACGAAGCTGCTCAATCACCTCCAGTCCGTTCATTCCCGGCATACGAATGTCCATGATCATCAGGTCTGGCTGAATCCGTTCAAACTTTTGCAATGCTTCGCGACCGTTAGCCGCTGCATCCACAACCTCGAATCCGATCCGATCCCAGTCGATAATCGTTTTTAAGCCTTCTCTTATCGCTGGTTCATCATCTACAATCATAACCTTAAACATAATGCTCCCCCTCTATACTCTATTCATCTGCTTCTATATCTAACGAGAATGCGAGAATTGGTTAGTCAAACGGGATTTTAAATGAAATTTGAGTTCCTGCATTCGGTGCGCTGGAAATATGCAAGCCATATGCTGCGCCATAGGATAGTGTGAGCCGCTGATGCACATTTTTCAGACCGATCCGATCACCCTCCCGATCAGCTTGTAGCGATTCACGTACATATTGCAGACGCTCGGCGCTCATCCCAATTCCGTTATCGATCACATCGATCATCACCTCATGCTCAATCCGAAGGGTACGAATAATAATCAGTCCACCATTTTCCTTCGTCTCCATGCCGTGTACAATCGCATTTTCGACTAACGGCTGAATAATAAGCGGTGGAATGGACGTACCTACGGTCTGCGGATCGATTAACAGCTCATACCCTAGCCGATCTCCAAAGCGAAACTTTTGAATCTCCAGATACGAGCGAATCAGCTCCATCTCGCCCTCAATCGTTGTATGCTTATTGCCAATCTCCAGATTGTTACGAATGAGCTTACCAAGTAATCGAACGATGTAGGCAATCTCCTTTTCGCCGTTCACATGAGCCTTCATTCGAATCGATTCCAGAGCATTAAATAGAAAATGCGGATTCATCTGGCTCGCCAGCATTTTAAAATTAATCTCTCGCTGGCTAATCTCCAGCCGTGTATTTCGCTCATTCGACTCATACACCTGATCCATCAGCTGCCGAATGCTCAGCACCATATCATTAAACCTCCGAGCTAGCTGCCCGATCTCATCCGATCCGCCAATATTAGACGACACCTTCAGGTCACCCGTACCCAGCTTGTTCATCTGTCTGCTTAGATTGGATAGACGGCGTGTAATCAATAACGAGATCATTTGCAAAAAGCCCAGTCCAATGAGTAAAATAGCAACCAGTACACTTGTACCAATCAGGATAATGCGATTGGAATCACGCACAATGCTATTGTTGGAAAAGACGGATATGATCTTGAGCCCGTTTGCACTGCTTTCCGGTATTAGCGTATCGACAACGATGTTGGATAGCTGCCCATTGACCTCATGCTCATAGATTCCCGGTCCTGCCGAAGGATTGATGTCAATATCAATATTCGGATCATCAAGTCGTTTGCCGATCAGTTCCGTATTTTTGGCAGACACGATATTGCCCTTGTCATCCAGAATCATCGTCTCAAATGGTTCAGCGCTAATCAATGAATTCAGATACGATTGGCTTAGTTCAATCACCAGTACACCACTGGTCGTGTAATCGGTAAAATTCACCTTACGCACAAGGCTTAATACCTTGGTTGAGCTGATCGTATCATCCGTGCGATAAAACCAGTTGATAATTCGGCTGTTCATCGCCGCCTGGTACCAGTCACTGCTACGAATATCCGATGTCACACGCATGAATTCCAGATTATCCTGAATCGTATCGTTCGTTGTATAAAATCGAATCGCAGACACCTCAGAATACAGACGCTGATATTCATCAAACTCCTGGTAATTGCGATACGCTTCAACCAGATCGTATACGCGATCATATCTCGTATTCACAACATGGCTGAGACGGGTATCAAACAACAGCTCATTGGAGATATTGGTCGGTACCCGTAGCATGGTGGTCATCTGGTTTTTAATGCGTTCCACATTGTTCGTCGTTTGCTCAATCGCATTGTTCAATGCATCCTGACGCAAATAGTTCACCACGACTCCACCGATCACAAGCACTGGCAGCATGACGACAAAAATGTACGCGATAATGAGCTTGTTTTTAATTTTAATATCGTTAATACGATGGATGAACAACTGCCACATTGGCTTCCCGCTCTCCCTCATCAAGCATGATGATATCAAAGATATTCTTCATAAAACATCAAGGCATGACCTCATTATAAGTAACGACCCTAAAATGTAAAACGCTTACAAACGTGCTTCTGGAAATATACTGTATCATAACATGCTCACAAAGAAAAAGACTGTCTGCAAGCGACAGCCTTCGTTGAAACCCTAAATTTTAAAAAAGTATTAAATTTATCACCCAAAAAGTTTATAAAACTGCAATCCGCAGCCGATATACTAAAATAGCATTAAAGTGGCTTAATATATTCGGTATCCGGCAGACGGAACGGATCTTGCTGATTGATATGATCATAGAACATCACACCGTTCAGATGATCATATTCGTGCTGAAACACAATGGCAGAGAAGCCTTTAAGCTTGAGCTTGAACGGTTCTCCATCCGGCGTATACGCCTGCACGGTTACCTTCTCGTAACGCGGTACATAGCCCTCTATCGGGCGATCTACAGACAGACATCCTTCACCATGCTCCAGATAGGTCATCGCAGCCGAGTGACTCACCAGCTTGGGATTACAGAATACATACTCCACCTGTCGATCTTGATCATCCAAGAAATAGACGACAAACACGCGCTTATCCCAACCGATCTGATTGGCAGACAGCCCAATCCCAGGCCGTAAATCGTATTTTTCAGCTGCTTGCTCATCTTGCGATTGCTTCAAAAACTCCATCATGCGATTGACTTTAGTACGGTCTTCTTCAGACAGCGGAAGGGCTACAGGCTCTGCGACCTGGCGTAATACGGGGTGCCCCTCACGTACAATTTCATCCATAGTTACAAAAGGAAGTGATGATTGATTCAATGTAGCTGATGCCACCTTTTACTTAAAATATTATTTATTTTTTAAAATCATCATGCAAATTGGCAATATTAATAGTTAATTATAAAAAATGTTCAAATTTACGTCAATGACAGCGGTTTTTTGTCTCAATCTGTCGAATTTGCATTGACGTAATACTGGTAACAAATTACTATATTGTTAAGGAAGTTTTAAGAAATGTTTGTGCGAACATCGTAAGACTGTTTTTTTGGATTTTGGTTTCTCACATCCTGGCGATCTACATAATTCAATTATGATAGCCAATCCATTTCCGGTTGCTTTCATTATACCAATAATTAACTAACAGTTTTATTTATTTTGATTGAGGGGGATTTTACAATTGGAAACATCTGGAGAGCTTTTGAAAAGTTACTTGCTGCTGGTAGATCGCATGCCACGAATTATGGAACTGCCGACGCTGATGCGTCAGCTCAAATCGAATACAACTGAAATCTTTATTTTGCATTTTCTGCTGAACAATGGCAGTCAGTATGGTACAGATATCGTGAAAGCAACAGGACTGACGACAAGCGCAGTTACACAAATTTGCGATAAGCTGGAGCAGGAAGAATTGATCGAGCGTACGCGCTCTGATCAGGATCGCCGCTATGTAAGCATCTCGATCACGCGCAAGGGCGGCCGTGCTCTGGATAAAATTTTCGGCATTATGGCAACCAAGCTAGTTGAGAACATTCGTGACTTGAGCGATGATGAGGCAGATGAGTTGCTCCTGCATTTGCGCAGTGTAGAACAGCTCGTGTTAAAACGCCGTCAATTGGCAATGAAGTAACCAGTACGGCTTTCCGTATGCTACAGAATCCACATCACAAAAAGCCTGACAGCTAGGATATGCTGTCAGGCTTTTTGTGTACGGATCATGATCATAGTCGCGCCCTGGTCATTCAGCCAGTCTCGCTAGCTACTGTAGAGCGATCTTACTTAATTTCTGCGAGATATTCGGACACCTGAGCTGGTGTTTTAGCGAATTTACTGTGCAGATGAGCGATTTTCTCGCCGCCACGATATACGAGCAGGCTCGGGATACCGCGTACTTCATTTTGCTCTGCCAGATCCTGAAACTTCTCAGCATCCATAGCGAAAAAGCGTTTTTCTGGATTCTGATCGATAATGTCGCCCATAAAGCGATCCAGTGTTTTGCAATCCGGGCACCAGTTGGTATCGAATTTGATCACTGTGTATTCCTGACCGTCGATCAAGTTGCGATATTGTTCTTCTGTTTCAATGCGTTCCATGTGTAGAATTGCTCCTTTCTATGCTGGCATACCAGCTTACATCAATGTAGTATGATTCCAAACCAATTATCTTACGGCAATCTATCTTAATTTCAAGAAATATCTTTCTTTATTATCCGCTTTTAAAGCACATTTGGCAAGGTAGTTTTAGCTTATTCGGATCATCCATTTGACTCTACTAGTTCAATAAACGGATCGTATTGCGCGCGAATAACCAATCCATCATTTCAGGAAAACGACGGTAAAACGAATCCGCTTCATGGTCTTCCCCTTCACGCCGTACAAAATACAGCTGATCCGGCTGCTGCTGATTCCGTGATAAAATAGCCGCCGCCTCATCGGTTAATGACTGCATCAGCCGTTGACGATTCTGCTTTGCCACACCTTCGAGCGACCCGATATCCATATACACGCGTAAGCCGGGTACCAGCTCTCGCTCTGCCATAAACTCAATAAAGCCCTCATACCAGAGCGAGGCTGACATCGCCCCAATGCGCCCAAACACCTCTGGATATACATAAGCAGCAAATAACGATACCAGACCACCGAGTGACTTACCAATAATCCCTGTGCATTCTGGTCTTGGATCGGTATAAAAGTTACGATCAACCCACGGCTTCACCTGATGGGTTAATGTGTATAGATACTGGCTCGCCCGTCCGCCAAAATGGTCATAGTGGCGACCTGGCTGTAGCTTCTGTGCGGACCAGGGCGTATATTCATGGATGCGATCCTGCGGCGTAATGCCCACCATAATGAGTTCAGGCAACGTACCTGCCGCAAATCGCAGCTCCAGATGATAGATGTTACCATTTAATATAGGATCGAACAGATCGCCGCTATCCTGAACGTACACCACAGGCAATGGATAGCTGGCATGCTCATAGGAAGGCGGCAAATAAATAAGCAGCTCCCGTCCAGCGTGTCTCTCGATCAATAGGGTTCCCTTCATAACGACTCTCCTTCTTCCAGCAGCATCATTTGCAGTTGCGGTGTATAGATGAGTTAGAGATAGTTCGGTGATAGGTATGCAATGGTTGTACTTGGTAGTATAGCAAATCCTGTGGCAGATGTCGTGTAGGCGCTTTCCTCTAATTTGAAGATGTTGAGGATAGAGAGGTACATCACGGCGGGAAGGAATAATTAAACCATGGAGAATTAGAAATACCTTATACGATGTTGGTCTGCAAGATCTGTATAAACTTTACAGCATTAAAATACCTACATTATCAGATTCCGTCCTACATGCTCCAAATGATGCATTTTGAGAATGATCCTTACAAAACAAGCGGATACATCGATGAATAGATACCGATGTATCCGCTTGTTGGAGTTGAATGTATTCTTTTATTCGTTATATTTCAATACGCTCACAGCTTGTTGGACAGCATCTACTCGATCAAATGCTCAGTACGAGTGCTGCCAGCAAGCCCATCGAAGCGATCAGACCGACGATTGGGCCGCCTTCCTCATAGGCTTCTGGTGCCATGGTGGAGCATAGCATAGCGATGATGCCGCCGCCAGCGAAGGCGCCAATGCCTGCTTTAAGTTCCTTGGGTAGCATTTCCAGAAACAGATAACCGAGCATGGATGCTAGAGCGGAGATCGTTAGAACAGCGAGCCACATCCAAAATATTTTACGGCGGGAGAATCCACTTTGCTGCATACCTACCGTACTGGACAAGCCTTCTGGAATATTACTAACAAAAATCGATACCACCAGAACGGCACTTACACCCTGTCCGGTGAGCAGGCTAGCACCGATCATAATCGATTCCGGGATGGCATCCATAACCGTACCGGCGAAGATGCCGAGTCCGCTCTGGCTTTTGCCGTCTTTGCCCTGCTTGTTTGCTTTGGAGTCTTGTGTGCTGGCTTGTTGATCCTTTTGCTGTGCAGTTCCCTCCTTGCTGGTCGGGGAAATTTCCTGCTTGATCACATACGAGCGCTTGCGGTTCGCACCGCCCTTGCTGGATACGTATAGATCAAAGATCGTATACACGACCGCACCGACTAAAAATCCAATCGCAGTCGCTGCCAGACCGCCATCCTCGATAGCGTCCTCTAATAGCTCAAACGATGCAGCACCGATTAGCGTCCCCGTACCAAATGCCATAATCCAGCCGATAATCTTTTTCGGGATTTTAAAAAAAGCGGCTACGACCGCACCCAGCAAAACCGCTGAGCCTGCAATCGCGCCCCACATCAGTGCACCCCACATCTCCGTCGCCTCCCGCCTACTATTCACTCTGTTCACTTATTAACCATATTGACGGAGTGTGTCATGCTTTTTATGTCATTTTCTTCGTATGGGTGATGTGGGAGATGTATATTTTTTAGTAAGGTTCGTATAACAGGTGGATAAAGATATTTGGGTTGGGTTGGGCTTAGTTCGAACTTAGAATGGACGTATATCTAATTTTGATTTTATGCAAATCGATGCTATATCCAGCTGCATTCTGCCACACGATATTATGCCTACATTTCTTGTCTTCATTCGCATTCACTCTTTTTACACAAAATAAAAAGGAGCGGCTCTCTACTTTAATAGAGAGCAGTTCCTTTGGCAGAGAGTAGTTCCTTTAGCTGGCACCAGCTTCTTTCAGAACCTCCGGAGAAGCTGCTGCCTTTGCAAACTTCATTTATAGGTAAACTGTCGTTGATCACGCCAGGTGCAGCTATGCTTTTGCGTATTCCTGTTCACTTATCGATGCTGTGTATACGTATTTGCTGGGCGCAGCGAGCGAATGAGCGATACTTCCTGCTCCGTCAGTGGAGGGAGATTGCCAGCTTCGACGTTATGACGTAGCTGCTCGGATGAGCTTGCTCCCGGAATCACTGCTCCCGTCGCTGGGTGTGCAAGTGAATACCGGATGGCGAGCTGGGTCAGGCTACGCTTCTCATCACAAAGCTGCTCCAGATGATGGCGTAGCTTCACAATCTCCTCGCCTTCTATACCTAGATAGCCCTTTTGCGCCTTATCTTCACGTCCATGTGCCAGTGCTCCGCTTGCAACAGGGCCACGTACAATCGCGCTAATGCCGTGCTCTGCCAGCAGGGGTAATACTTCTTCCTCAGGACGGCGATCCAGTATGCTGTACTGGCTCATCAGGCTCACTATATGCGAGCGTTTCACATATTCACGAATGACATTTGGGCGAATCGACGAAATGCCATACTGACGAATGACACCTTCACGCTTCAATTGTTCAAATGCCTCAATCGTTTCATCGATCGGATCGTCCAGTGTACCGCCATGAAGCTGGTACAGATCGATATAATCGGTTTGCAGACGACGCAGACTGTCCTTCACCGCTTCCATAATGTACGCTTTGGAGGCATCCCACACCCAGCCATCCTTACCCGGAATACGGCGATTCCCCACCTTGGTTGCGAGTACAACATCGCTACGACGACCCTTGATCGCTTTACCGACGATCTCCTCATTACGGCCTTCATCGTACAGATCGGCGGTATCCAGTAAGGTGACGCCCATATCGATCGCTTCATGCAATAGCGAGATCGCCTTCTGTTCATCCGTACCGAGTGACATACAGCCCAGACCAATCTCGCCTACGACCAGATCGGATGCGCCCAGTTTATTTTGTCTCATATGATATGCCCCTTTCTTATTTTGGCTTGCTATGTGTGCATTGCATCGTTCCTATGCTCTACTAGCATATGGATGCGATCGTTCTCGTTGCTATCGAGCTACCTTCATGATGAAGGCGCAATAATATGTTTTACCCGCCCTACGTGTCCAGATACCAGCCGTACCTTAATTCCGTGTGGATGGTTTGGAGAATTGGTCAAAATATCCTTTACCACACCACGGGTTAGTTTACCAGAACGTTGATCCTGCTTGAGTACAATATCCACTTCCAGACCGGCACGGATATTTGCTCGTGTTTGTCCATTCATTTGTTCGCTTCCTCTCATGACCCTGTAGCGTGACATATGAAGATTTCAATACGATAATCATCCATGCTCGCGACAGGGTTATTTTCACTTCTTTTTTATATAATTACACCTATGATCACACTGAATAATAGCAAAAAAAGAGCACCGGCGTTTTGGCAGCAACTGCCACCCTGTTCACACCGGTGCTCCCTTCAACGGATCATCCGTAATGCTATAGCGCTTCGCTTACTTGTACTTCTTCCAATCCTGCTTGCTATTCTCCAGCAAATAGCCAAAATCATTATCACGGCGCTTCTGCTCCGCACGGCGTTCTTCCTCTACCTTGAGACGCTGTTGCTCCTGACGCTCATGCTCCTGCTCACGCAGCTCCGTTGCCTGTGCTTTCAGCTTATCCAGCACATCCGCGCTCAGCATATCCTTGAGCGTTGCTGGCTTGTCCTGTGCTGGCGCTGCTGGACGTGCAGATGCTTTATTCTTTTTCGCCATATTGTTCACCCCGCTGGTTCATATCATACGCGATATCAGCCTGTTTTTACGGGCTCATATCGTTATATCGCTTCCCTCTATTATACCATAATGAGCCTGTTATCCTCCATGCTCAATCATCGTTACGCTAACGCCTGTAGAGCGAATAGCTGTATGTCGAACCAGCATCATAACCGAAAATAAGTTCTCTGTTGCTCCTGATATACCTATAGATCATACAGATATAAGAGAGGCTCGCCCTATCCTCTAACTATGCTCATGTAACTATGATAATGCTGTACTATTTTCGCTCATCCATATCGATCGTATCGTCCTCTATATACGGCTGAACCTCAATCGCACGAATATGCTGCTGCTCCATCCGCGTCACGGTAAAAGCAAATCCATCCTCGACAACCGAATCGCCTTCACGTACGTTGAATTTGCGCGACCAGATCCAGCCGCCAATCGTATACGCTTCGCCAGCTTCAATGTCTGTACCGAGACGACGATTAACCTCATGAATGAGCGCCTGCGGCTGAAGCTGGTAATGCTTATCGCCCAGCTTCGTAATCGTCGGTGTTGGCGGCGGCTCACTGTCTGATTTGGATGGAATATCGCCTACAATTTCCTCCAGTACATCCTCCAGCGTTACGATCCCCGCTGTACCGCCATATTCGTCCAGCAGCACCGCCATATGAATATTATCCTTTTGCATTCGTCCTAACAGCTCGCGTGCAGGCACCGTTTCGATCAATTGCAGTACCGGACGGATAAATGGCGCGATCGGCTCTTCAGGTGAATGCTGCGCTTGTACCACATCACGTAGCACCTCCTTCACATTGAGCAAGCCGATAATTTTGTCTTTGTCGCCTTCCAATGCCACAGGTAACAGGCTAAATGGCTCTTCCTTCACAATCTCATAAAAGCGCGCCAGTGTCGCATCCTGTGCAATATAGATCATTTCCGTGCGCGGTACCATAATCTCACTGCCGACCAGCTCATCAAAATCAAACACATTGTTCAAATATCGATACTCCGTCGGTGTAATGCTACCGCTCTTATACCCCTCAGACAGGGCAAAACGAAGCTCAGCCTCACTCTGTGCCGCCTCATGCTCTGAGATCGGCTTCACCCCGAACAGCCCGGTAATCAGGCGCGAGGAACGACTCAGCACCCAGTTAAATGGATACGTGATCCGGTAAAATACGATCATCGGACGTGCAAAAAATAACGCCATCGGCTCCGCAACCTGAATCGCAAATGACTTCGGCACCAGCTCACCGATTACTACTTCAAAATACGTCAGCAGCAGGAATGCCAGAATAAACGATAGGATCGACGTGATCGCTTCTGGAATATGCAGCAGCACAAACAGCGGATGCAACAGCTCCTCAATCGTAGATTCTCCTAACCAACCAAGTGCCAGTGAGGTGAGTGTCGTTCCGAGCTGGCATGCGGACAGAAATTCATCCAGCTTGCTAATGATCGACTGTACCGCACGAGCATTTTTATTGCCTTCCTCTGCCAATTGATTAATACGCGATACACGCACACGAATAATCGAATATTCTGATGCCACAAAAAAGGCAGTCAATAAAATGAGTAAAATGACGAGAATGACGTTAATCGTCTCCATTCGTATAATCGCTCCCTTCGCAATGCTTGCTATATGTATCCTTTTACTCAATGTATTCTAGTATATACCCTTATTCATCCTTTTTCTTATCTTTTTGCTTGTTGCGACATCTACTCATCCTTCAACCATAAGCTCAGACCGTCTCCCATCCCATCAAACCATAACAAATTCAAACCATAACAAAAAGCCTGCTCTACAAGTAGAACAGGCACGGGTAGGTTGGTGATATAAGACTTTATAATACAGGATGTATACGCTCCTGGTATCTATTAACTACAGATGTACGACTAACTACAAATGTACGGCGACCGATCCACCTCTATCAGGCATCCGATCATTCAAAATCCAATATCTAATATCTAATATCGTTTATCCTTCACTGTACCTCTTGATCTACATCCGTACAGCTTAATCGATGTTGAAGCAAGGTACGCCTACCACTCCTGCTTGCGTGCAAACATCAGCCATGCCCCACCTAGCAGCAGCGCAACGGCTACAAGCGGCTGCACAAATACAAAGCGCGACAGCACCGAATCAATCGAAAATACCGCAAAAAATAGCAAGGACAGCACGGTTAGCAAATTAATCGGAATGAGCAGCCATTTATTCCGCGATCCAAACCAGTAGAATTCAAATAACCCAACCGCCACTGCCAAAATAAAGCCCGGCCACATTACACTCCACAGACCGAACATTTGTGCAATCTGGCTTACTAATCCGCTCACGATTAAAATTCCGCCCGGAATCAGCATTCCAATCCCTTTTCTACCGACGAGTGAAAAGGTCAGCCAGTGCAAAAACAATCCCAGCGGAATGACAAACAGGGTCGGCCAGAACACAGCAAAAATCTCACCCGCATTCCCTGAGCCGCCCGGATTCAAAAATAAATACACACCCAGCAACAGCAAAACAGGTGCCAGAATCGCCCTTCTAATCATGCGTAATTCCTCCTCTAGTTATGATGCCCTTTTACTATGTAGCTTGCGTATACAAATGAAGCGTTGCCGATTCATGATGTTCACTAGCCCTCATTGTACCACAGTGTCTACCGAGCGACTTCAGCCCCCGGGTAATGCGTCAACCTAGACTTTAGTCGGGGAAGCCAAAAAGCCCTCCAGCTACTCTGACGAGCAGCTTGAAGGGCGATATAGAAGATATAGAATACGTGATTGCAGCAACCGACACCTATTCACTTTCATCAATAAACAGACACGTATTCATCTACAATAAATACAGACACGAATGCCAATCATCCATCATCCAGTCATCCGTAAAGATATGAAGGATGCGTATAGGTGCTACTACGCAACTACGTATAGATACTGCTTGCACCGTCTACGAGACGCTTGAGGCTGCGATACAAGAGGTGATGAATTAAACTGCAAATTCACTGCTTGCTTCAGCATCGGAAGGAACAACAGCATCATGTAATTGTGCTTCCAGCTCATCCGTATAATGACGTTTTTGCTCTGGTGTCCAATCCAGACGTTTAGCCATATACTCGATCACCGGCTGCTTCCATTGCTGTACCCATGCGATATTGAAGAACAGCGCACCGGTACGACGAATGAAGAAGTCGACTGGCTTCACGGTCATTTCCTCTGTCATGGCATAAGCGATACGCACACGCACATCGACAGGTAGATTCAGCTCAGCAGCGAACTCATCTTTCTGATTCACCAGTGCGAACAGCTTGCTCACATTGGAGCCATAGAAGCTTGCCAGATACTCCCCTTGCTCACGTGTCAGTCCAACATTGGCACCTGCATCGGCATGCTGACGAATGAACGCAGGCAGACCTTTCGAGCCACCGACATTACCGCCGGAGATTGCCATATGCTTTGTTTGGCAAGGCTTGAACGTTTTGCCAGTTTCCTTGCTCAGCAGTGTACTTGCTAGATCCACAACCATCTCTGCCATTTTACGATAACCGGTCAGCTTACCACCAGCGATCGTGATCAGACCGCTATCGGACTGCCAGATTTCATCCTTACGGGAAATTTCAGACGGCGATTTGCCATCCTCGTGAATGAGTGGACGTACACCCGCCCAACTGGATTCCACATCATCTACAGTAACATGCACGGTTGGGAACATATAGTTAATCGCATCGATCACATATTGACGATCCTCGGTCGTCATACGTGGATGAATCGGATCCGCTTTGTAGACCGTATCGGTTGTTCCGACATAGGTTTTTCCATCGCGTGGAATAGCGAATACCATCCGGCCATCCGGTGTATCAAAGTAAACCGCTTGCTCCAATGGGAAGCGCGCATGATCGATAACAAGGTGAATCCCTTTGGTCATTTGCAGCGTTTTACCTTTTTTGGAATTATCGATCTTACGCAGTGTATCTACCCATGGGCCTGCTGCGTTAATAACCTTGTGAGCCATAATCTGATATTCCTTGCCGCTGATCGTGTCTTTTACCTTCACACCCTTGAGTGTACCATTCTCATAAACGAAATCGACCGCTTTGGCATAGTTTACAGCATGAGCACCGCGCTCTACCGCTTCCTTGATCACCTCGATCGTCAGACGTGCATCATCGGTACGGTATTCTACATAGTAACCGCCGCCCTTCAAGCCATCCTGCTTGATCAGTGGTTCCTTTTGCAACGTTTCCTGAGAACTGAGCATTTTACGGCGTTCACTGCTTTTTACACCTGCGAGGAAGTCATATACACGCAGACCGATCGATGTGCTGAAGCTACCAAATGTACCGCCCTGGTGGAACGGCAACAGCATCCATTCTGGTGTAGTAACGTGTGGGCCATTTTCGTATACGATCGCACGCTCTTTCCCTACCTCTGCCACCATCTTCACTTCAAATTGCTTCAAATAACGCAGACCGCCGTGTACGAGCTTGGTCGAACGACTCGATGTACCTGCGGCAAAGTCCTGCATCTCGATCAGACCTACACTCATACCGCGTGTGACCGCATCCAATGCGATACCTGAACCTGTAATCCCACCGCCAATGACCAGAACATCCAGCGTTTGACTACTCATCTTTTGCAATTCTTCTGTTCTTTTGTGTGCCGAAAAGATCGTCATTTGTATTGCCTCCTATATATTAATGAGATGGGGAATGGTGCAGCCGTACATCACACCATTTCATTTGAATATTTTTCCAGATGAAACCGTAAAAAAGAGACCACGAACAGTACACTGAATCGGCAAAAGCCGTGTGTATGCGTGGTCTCTCAAAGTCTCATGACGAATTTATTAACTTGTTAACGTTATTATAGCATATTCATGTGAGGGTAGCAAAGAAATCGTTCAAATTTTATAAAGATTTTGAATCGACTGATCGTTACGCTCATCTGTTGAATGATTGCTCACGTAAACGAATGACGCTTGAGTAGCGGAAGATTGTAGGATTTTAGTTTTAGTTTAGGACTTATATGAGCTGCTCTATGCTTGTTAGATCATCTGAGGTTGTCAGATAAGAATGAGATATTCTATGCTTGCGTTCATTCACTTATGAAGCTGAACCCGTCAAGCTTTTCACGATAAAATCAAGCTGTGCATCCATTGAGATCGGATCGTTGAAGTAATACGCGACCGGATCGATATTGAACACATGCTTTTCTTTAACCGCAGGCAGGTTTTTCCACAAACTGCTATTGTAGAGTGCCAGCCCGCTCGTATCGCCATCGCCACCCCATGGAGCGGTGAAGATATAATCACCTGCAAAGTCCGGTACATTTTCCAGTGAGATATCGACATAACCCGGGCCATTATCGATCGCTTCTTTTTGCGTGGTTGGTGTGCCTTTTAGACCTAGCTCCTGGTAAATGATCTCGCCGCCACGTCCGTAGCTATCCCCCATAATGTAGACGCCTTTGGCATAGGGCTGAATGATCGAGATCGTTTTGTCGCCTACTGCTGCCTGTACCTTTGGCTTGGCTTCAGCGATTTTGCTTTCCCATGCGGACGCAAGCTCTTTCGCTTTGTCTTCTGTGCCTGTCATTTTACCGAATTCCTGTAGCTGCTCTTTGTAGTTGTATTGACCGTATTTGATCGCTACAGTTGGAGCGACCTTTTCATAGTTAGCAAGATTCGCATCGCCATCCCATACGACGATCAGGTCTGGATTCAGTGCTAACACTTCCTCTACCTTTGGCGTCTCTCCTAGATTCGTAACGCCATCGGTTGTACCCTTTAGCATACTGCTAGCGAATACATGATCGACTGTCGCGATTGGCTTCAAGCCCAGTGCCACAAAATAACCATAATAGCTATCTGCCAGCACCACGATGCGTTTTGGATGATTCGGTACTTCGACTTCGCCGTTCGCTGCTTTATATTTGATCGTGGTCGGCTGTGCTTCTGTCGACGTTGCCGCTTCATTGCCACCTGCTGGCGCGGTCGAAGCATTGCCTGATTGTGAACCTGTCTGTGCCTGTCCACATGCTGCCAGTACAACGACCAGTAGCATGGTCATCAGAATCATGCTGTAATTGCGAAAAGTATGCATATCGTAAAAACCGCCTTTTCCTCTAATTGTTTGATTGATAAAGATTATCATTTTCAATAGGGATTATCGTAGCATATTATGCTCTGTATTTCACTATGTAATTTCAGGAAAATATCCGATTACATCGCATAGCTAGGGGATTGTCGGTAAGGTGTCACTAAAGTATGGCTAGGATGAGGGAGAACGGGTAATCGATTAACTCGTACTTCTATGTTCTATACCTCGTTCACAAGGGGCTACTCTTCTGAATCGATAAATGAAAAGCCTGCATGTCTGTAGGGCAGACCGCCAAATGTTCATTAGTTAACCCGAGGGATATTCTAATGGACATTTAGAGCGGTATACTCCATATTAGCATGCAGGCTTTTTAAGTGTTCGCTTCTTATCTTGCTATGAACTTAATGATTGTAATGATTTTTATTATTCTAATCCTCTTTCATCGTGTATCCATTATTCATCTTTCATCACGGTGTGATGGAATCGCATTTCACTGCTAACTTCGCGTACAGCGAATTTATTATTTATTTGAATGCCATCGTCGCATGAACTGCCTTTTGCCAGCCAGCATATAGCTCTTCGCGTTTCTCTTCTGGCATCGATGGCGCAAAGGTATCCACCAGATCGCTATGTGCCGAAGCGATCTCATCCAGACTGTTCCAGTAGCCTACAGCCAGACCTGCCAAATAGGCTGCACCCAGTGCAGTCGTTTCATTAACTGCTGGACGCTCGACCGGAACGCCGAGGATATCGCTCTGGAACTGCATCAGGAAGCCGTTTTTCACCGCGCCGCCGTCTACTTTGAGTGCTTCAACCGTTACGCCGCTATCGCTTTCCATTGCCGTCAGTACATCCTTCGTCTGATACGCCAGGGATTCCAGTGTCGCGCGGATAAAGTGCTCCTTGCTTGTACCGCGTGTCAGACCGAAGGCTGCACCGCGCACATCGCTATCCCAGTATGGACTACCCAGACCAACAAAGGCAGGTACGATATATACTCCCTCGGTAGATTCCACGCGAGTCGCATAGTTCTCACTCTCTGCTGCATCACGGAACATACGCAGACCGTCGCGCAGCCATTGAATTGCCGAACCGGCTACGAAAATACTACCTTCCAGCGCATAGCTAATCTTATCACCTACACCGCAGGCGATCGTTGTGATCAGACCATGCTCGGAGCGGATTGGTTCCTCGCCTGTGTTCATCAGCATGAAGCAGCCTGTACCGTATGTGTTTTTAACCGAGCCCTTTTCATAACAAGCCTGACCGAACAGGGCTGCCTGCTGGTCACCTGCTGCACCAGCAATCGGTACATTTTGACCAAAGAAATGATAATCCACTGTATGTGCGTACACTTCGGACGATGGACGAACCTCTGGCAGCAGAGAAGCCGGAATACCCAGAATCTCCAGCAGCTCTTCATCCCATTTCAGATCGAAGATGTTGTACATGAGTGTACGAGAAGCGTTGGAATAGTCGGTCACATGCGCTTTACCACCGGACAGCTTCCAGATCAGCCAGGTATCGATCGTACCGAACATCAGCTCACCGCGTTCTGCACGCTCGCGCACACCGTCTACATTGTCGAGAATCCATTTTACTTTGGTACCGGAGAAGTAAGGGTCAATCAGCAGACCTGTTTTCTCACGGAATTTGGCTTCCAGACCTTGAGCCTTCAGCTCGTCACAGATGCTGGCGCTCTGACGGGACTGCCAGACGAGTACATTGTATACTGGATCGCCTGTTTTACGATCCCAGATTACTGTCGTTTCGCGCTGGTTCGTAATCCCGATACCGGCAATTTGCGATGGCTTGATATGAGATTCGGACAGACAGGAAGCGATAACCGCCAGAATGGAGCTCCAAATCTCGTCTGCATTTTGCTCAACATGACCTGGCTTAGGGAAATATTGCGGAAATTCACGCTGTGCCATATAGACGATCTCGCCTTTTTTGTTAAACAGAATCGCACGGGAGCTTGTTGTACCTTGATCAAGTGCCATAATATATTGTTCCATGAAATAGTTCCTCCTCGAATAGGTTACTGTTCTGCTTGATGATCGATCTGGTTGATCGGTGTATAGAAGGCAATGAGCTACCGGCAAACCGGACGCTTCAATTTGCAATACCGCAATTTGGAGTATAGGGGCTAGAGCAGGGCAGACTGTATCGTCTGCCCATTAAGTATATGTCAGCATCATGTGTAGAGAGGGATCAAGCCGCAGCTTGCTTGGAATTGGTGCGCTGAATTTTGCGACCATTCAGATAAGCGAGCAGCAGGCAGATAATCGTCACACCGATAATGACCCACAGCATCGGTGTAGATTGACCCAGAAATACATTTTTGTAAAAGAGCCCACCGAGCGAGCCACCAAGCAATGGACCGACAACAGGCACCCATGCATATTTCCAGTTGGATGGGCCTTTGCCCGGGATTGGCAACAGGAAGTGCATGAGACGCGGACCGAAGTCACGTGCAGGGTTGATCGCATAACCGGTTGTACCACCGAGCGACAAGCCGATACTCACGACGAGCAGACCGACGATCAATGGATGCAGACCCTGTGTGAACTGATTGGCTCCCATCGACAACAATACCATGACGAAAATAAATGTACCAATAATCTCACTCAGCATATTACCGACCGGATGCTGAATGGCAGGCGAAGTGGAGAATACTCCCAGCTTGGTCGCAGGGTCGGGGGTAGCGCCCCAGTGTGGCAGGTATTGCAGATAGACGAGCAATGCACCCGCCATCGCACCAATAATCTGTGCCAGAATGTACGAAGGTACCTGACTCCATGGGAAATCACCATTAAACGCTAGCGCCAGTGTGACTGCCGGGTTCAGGTGCGCTCCACTAAAGCTACCGACTGCGTATACTGCCATCGCTACGGCGAGGCCCCAGCCTGCACCGATAACCATCCAGCCTGAGCTTTCTGCAAATGTCTTACGTAGCGAGACGCCTGCACAAACACCGCCGCCCAGTGCAATCAAAATCATCGTTCCTACAAGTTCAGCCAAAAACGGTGACATCATATTACCTCCATTCAAGTTGGGAAAATAGATGATTCAACCTTTTTACTGGTGACTAGACAAGATGTAACGAACGTGTACTGCAACAAACCATGAACTGGTTGATACAGCTACAAAGACGCAAAAGAGCCATCGCAAATTCTCCACTGACATTCAGTGGGCTCTGCGTGGCTCTCCGGTTCTCCGTCACATATATTAACTTGAGTTCATCATATCGTAACATGTAAGCGGTGTCAACATGATTTTTTTCATGTATCCGTCATGCAATATCACTTTAAAAACGCTATACTATTTTTTTATGTCCCATCAATGGAGCGCATATGCGTGTAACGACAAGCAGTCGAGCGCTAGTGTCGTTTTTATTTATAATGGGCAAACAGCTGCGGATTCGATGTGGTTACCGCAGTCGCTCCCGCCTTTAGCGCTTGCTCCACTTCCTCTACTGTACGAATGAGCCCACCTGCAAATACAGGCACCCCTGCACGCTGTACAATCTCATGAATCATATGCGGTACAACGCCCGGCAATACCTCGATATAATCTGGCTGCGTCTTTTCAAGCAGGGCATAGCTCTTTTCCAGTGCAATCGTATCCAGCATAAACATACGCTGAATCGCGATCACCCCTTTTTGCTTCGCTTTTAAAATAACATTGCCACGCGTGGAGATAATGCCATACGGCTTGATCTCCTGGCATAAATATTCGGTCGCATACTCATCATTTTTCAATCCATGCACCAGATCGGCATGCAAAAACATCTGCTTGCCCTGCCCCTGTGCTATCCGGTAAATGCTTTTCAGCTGAGCGACATGTGTATCCAGAAATACCCCGTACCGATACGAGCTATCCATCAGCTGATCAAACTGCTTCATCGTCTTGATCGCAGGCAAAATAGCCTGTCCCTCGAACATAAGATGACCTCCTTTCCCTTCATTAAATACATTTTTCTATACTTTATAGATTTTGCTGTACTTGCAAATACATTTGGCTGTACCTGCATGTGTTGGTCATCTATATTCTACTCAATTCGTTTACTGCATTAAGGTACAAAAACATTTCTCCTATCATATGGTGGATGCTGGATCTAGTGGATGCTGGATGGTTATCTTAGCCTCATCGTTCTAACTGCACCACTTACTCTGCTTCTGGCTCCCAATCATACTCCATCCGCTTCGCCGTAAGCTTCGCAACCTCCATCCCATGATAGCGCCCAACCATATGTAGAGACATATGAATCCCAGCAGAGATACCACCTGATGTTACAATCCAGCCCTGATCGACGAACTTCACACCGGACTGCACCTCGACATGCGGATAATCCTCCTCCAGTCGCTTGAGATCCATCCAATGCGTTGTTGCACGCAGTCCATCCAACAGACCTGCTTCAGCGAGCAGGAGTGCGCCTGTACATACAGAAGCAATCTGTACGCCTGCTTCCGCATAGCTGCGAATCCAGTTCAGTACCTCTGGCTTATAAATCTCGATTTCCTCTGCTCCATAGCCACCTGGAATAATGAGCAAATCCAGGCGCGGCAATTGATCAAAGCTATATTGCGGCTGCACCTGCAAGCCGTTACGAGCACGAATCATTCCACCATCTGCGGATACCGTATGCACCTGGAAGCCTTTCATACCCGGTTCTGTTTCGGTAATAGAGAACACTTCAAATGGCCCGGCAAAATCCAGCACCTCTACTTCATTAAATAAAAAAATGCCGACTTGATACGGCTTGCATACAGGTCGTTCCATCGTCTCTTCCCCCTTAAATGGTTACGTATGTTACGTATCTTGTATTTAACGCTACTCTCAGAATGACGAGCAGGTATCGTTTTAATAGCTTCAATAGCTTCAATAGCTGAATATGCGTATGTAGATCATGCTGAATATTTTGATTCTTCCTATAACTATACCGCCTTATGCTGCAAACCGCTTCTGAAATTTTAAATCGTATACGGGCTAGCCTGCTCTTTACCCTTATTGACTTATCTTCATTCTAAGATGGTTACACCCTGCATGCTAGAAAATGAGCAAAGCATGCGCTCTCATCACAAAAAATAAAGTTACAATGGAGCGAAAAATCGCCA
The DNA here is from genome assembly GCF_014645615.1 of Paenibacillus hunanensis. Classification (GTDB taxonomy): domain Bacteria; phylum Bacillota; class Bacilli; order Paenibacillales; family Paenibacillaceae; genus Saccharibacillus; species Saccharibacillus hunanensis. The sequence continues at coordinate 121,641 of NZ_BMMB01000009.1, forward strand.
TTGTAACTTTATCGTGCAAGACTTTATGTATATTTTACCCAATACAACCACAAAAAGAGCAGCTTTTGTGCATTATGGACAAAAAATCGGAGGATAAGCTTCCAATTTTCTGGATTTAGAACCATAGTTATGTCAGGTTTTTTAGTGTAAAATGTTTCTTACTGTTATTTGGCACTGCACAGTAATAGAGTATGAACCATAAGCTTTCTGAGCGGTTCAAGCTCGCCATAACAACAAAAAGATAGACGAAGGGGTACGATCATCATGAATTCAATCGCTAAAGCAAGTAAATTTGTCGGAGATACCTTCTCTGTCTGGGTGATTCTTTTTGCATTATTAGGCTTCCTACTACCTGAATGGTTCACAGGGCTAAAAGGACAAATCTCACTTCTACTTGGTATCGTTATGTTCGGTATGGGGCTAACGCTATCTTCTGCGGATTTCCGTGAAGTGTTTCGCCGTCCACTCGATGTCACACTGGGTGTGATCGGTCACTATATTATTATGCCGCTACTCGCTTATGGACTGGCGGTAGGGCTTCATCTTCCACCTGATATTGCAGTAGGTGTGATTCTCGTCGGCTGCTGCCCAAGCGGTACCGCCTCCAATGTGATGACCTTTCTCGCCAAAGGCGATGTTGCACTTGGCGTCTCTATTGCCTCGGTATCAACCTTAATCGCTCCGCTCGCTACACCCGCCATGATCTCTCTGCTTGCTGGTCAATGGATGAATGTGAGCGCCAGCAGCCTGATTCTCGATATTTTAAAAGTTGTGATCATTCCGATCGTGCTGGGCGTCATCGTGAAGGCATTGTTCCGCAAGCAGGCGGAGGCAGCAGCAGTGACGTTACCGTTCGTCTCTACACTGGCGATCGTACTGATCGTCGCGATCGTCGTCGCGCTTAACAAAACGCATATTGTGGAATCCGGTTTGCTGATTTTTGCAGTTGTGATTTTGCATAATGCTCTGGGCTATGCGCTCGGCTATGGATTTGCCCGTCTCGTCGGTATGAGTCCAGCGAAGCGCAAAGCGATTGTATTTGAGACGGGCATGCAAAACTCTGGTCTTGGCGCTAGTCTTGCTGCTGCTCACTTTAATCCGCTTGCCGCTGTACCAAGCGCAATCTTTAGCGTATGGCATAATATTTCCGGTTCTCTGCTTGCCACCTGGTTTGCACGGCGTGAGCAAAAGCGTCAAGCCCAGCAACAGAACCCTCCAGCCGTCTAAGCGCATAGCAAGCAAAGCTCTGATGCCACATGTACCTATGTGGTGTCAGAGCTTTGTTGTTTTGCGCCTATAGCTGATCTTAATCCGCCATCTGGGCTTGCTGACTCGCGTCCTGCTTTTTGCGTTTACTGGCATCATGCAGCAGATCGGACAGTGTATATTTTCTCAAATATTCAATCGCCTGTCCTTCAGCATCCTGCATTACGCTGCTCAGTGCATCGCTCAATGGTGCACAGCTTGTTTTGAACGTCTCGCGCCCTTGTTCTTCTGTACGAATGGCCTGATAAATGTCTGCCAGTGTTAGTGTATCTGCTGGTATACGCAGCGAATAGCCTCCATCTCTTCCTTCACGCGTATCGACAATGCCGTGACTAGCCAGCGTCGCCAGAATACGACGTAAAAATGTCGCATGTGACTGAACCTGTGCAGCGATGATTGAGCTTGATACGGTGCCTCCATTGTGTGCAAGGCCTGCCAGGGCGTGCACAGCGGTGTTGAATCGTGCAGGACCAATTGATCTGGCTCTAGATGCAGTCATAACCTTCCCCCTTCTCTTTCCTCATCTCAGATTTTAGCTCAGCGATTAAGTTAAAGCAACACTAATTTGTACTTTCTATAATTCGGCAAATAATAGGTTCACGCACAATTATATGCTTATATACTTCATTCCAGTCCCTTTTAAACGATTCCAGTATAGCACCGTTTTGCACTTTTCAATTCAGGATCGTATGTCGGGAAATGAATCCTACTTATACGCTAAAGTAAGATTTGAAGCTCATCGATCTTCACGCTTCTACGTATGATTTGACGTATACGCGTTCAAGCTATATTCGTAGCCAAAAAGGCTGTCCCGATCACGAAGCGTGTGCTTCAACGGAACAGCCTTTTGGTTGGCTGCGATATCCAGTATCCATGTCATTATGACTCGACATAGCTGGAGTGACAGCGGTGATCTAAGTATGAATTACTTGGTGAACGTTTCTGTCAGTACAGGAACAACCTGAGACTTACGGGAAACGACACCTTTCAGCAGTGCAGTGTTGTTGTTCAGAGATACATTGTATGCTGACTCTACAACATCCTGACGTTTACCCAGTGCCAAACCGACAGAGTCATTGTTCAGGATATCTGTAACAACGAGCAGGAACAGATCCAGACCCTTTTGCTCGATAACGCCTTGAATCGTTTGCTCCAGTTCAGCTTGCAGGGACAGTACATCGTTGATCTCAACAGTGTTAACCTGTGCGATTTCAACCTTTGCATCGCCCATCTGGAATTCTTTTGCATCCAGAGAGATCAGCTGTGCTGGTGTTTTGCCGCTCAGATCAGCGCCTGCTTTCAACATATCCAGACCGTATTTCTCTGCATCTACACCAGCGATTTCAGCCAGCTCGCGTGCAGCTGCTACGTCTTGATCGGTGCAGGTTGGGGACTTGAACAGCAGGGAATCCGAGATGATCGCAGACAGCATCAGTCCAGCGATTTCCTTGGTGATCGTTACACCGTTCTCTTTGTACAGCTTGTTCAGGATCGTCGCTGTGCAGCCTACTGGCTCTGCCCGATAATACAGTGGAGCGCTTGTTTCGAAGTTAGCGATTCGGTGGTGGTCAATAACTTCTGTAACTGTAACTTGATCGATATCGTCAGCACTTTGCTGGCGCTCGTTGTGATCGACGAGGATAACTTCCTTCACTTCGCTCACTTTGTCGACCAGACGCGGTGCAGCTACTTTGAAATAATCCAGTGCATATTGTGTTTCACCGTTCACTTCGCCGAGACGAACAGCCTCAGCATCCACGCCCAGCTCTTTTTTCAGGGCTGCATAAGCGATTGCGGATGTGATTGTGTCTGTATCGGGATTTTTATGGCCAAAAACCAGTACCTGTGGCATAATGACACTCCTTTAATGATATAGGTTTGCGGGAAAAGTATATCTTACTTTGCCCGTTTTCTTCAATAGTATACCTTGATTCCAAATTAAAATGAAGTTTATTCTTACTATTTTTATAGGAATTAACAAATTTAACCCGATCCATTTATAGTCACAGCAGCATAGGAGCAGTATCACTCCGAGCGGACTAGCGTATTATTGATCCTGTAGCAAGTCGGAGACGGCTCAAACGGACAAAGGCTTCTACTATGTTGCCCGATTGAGGTGGGTAGAGTAGCTGTGTATACAGGTTCATGTCTGGCTGTATCCACGGTAGTAACTGAATGCCCTCTGTGCTGCCCTGCTGAATGCCCATTCCCTGCACTACATATTGCGGCAGAAAGCCAATCCCCCAGTGCTTATCAACCGCCTGCCGAATCGATTCCATGCCTGCCATCTCCCAGCGAATATCTGCCTTAACTGCCGCCTCCTGCATCGTACGCAGCAAATACGCCCGGTACGTACAGCCCTCCTCTGTCAAAATAAGCGGATGCCCTTGCAAATCCATAGCCGCGATACCTGCCTGTCCGCTTAATTCATGCCCTTCTGGCAGCAATACCATCATGTCCACGGCAAACAGAATCGCTGTGTTCATTCCATCCTCTTGCACCGGAACATCCAGTATGAGTGCGACATCAATCTTACCCTGCTGTAGCTGAAGAAGTAACTCCGACTCCGAAGCAAGAACAATCCGTACCTTGCAATCAGGCTGCTGGGCACGAAATTGCTCCAGTAGCTCGGGCAGCACATAGAGGGATAGCGATTCGATCGTTCCGATGGTCAGTATATCCTCCTGCTGGCGTGGTGCCTGCAATGCTTGATGTGCCGCCTGCTGTAGCTCTAGCATTTGCCGGGCATAGGGAAGGAGCTGCTCTCCGGCTGCTGTAGGCACCACCTGATTCCCACTGCGAACGAGCAGACGCTGTCCCCCATATAGCTGCTCCAGGCGCTGAATATGATTGGTGATGCTGGACTGCGCATAGTCCAGCTCCAGCGCTGTGCGTGTATACGTTCCCCATTTGACCAGCTCGCAAAATGTGCGCAAATAGAGCAGTTCCATTTCTTTTCCCCCTGCTATCCGTCATCGATTGGTGTACCTGTGATGTACTATTATGCACTCGATACGGATCGGAGCGCAATGGTCTGTTGGAATAGCGTCGTGCGCATGAAGCTGGCGATGATCTTACACAGTACAACCTTATACATGACGGCTATAGATAGGATGATCAGATCCATAAATAGGATCGATCACGATGTACATGTACACTATCGATTGCATTATCGATCAGATCGATAGCAATCATCAGACTTATCACCGTAGCTGCATCGATTCGATCACGTACAATAAATCATATATCCATTATCAATTGATTAGAGGAGATGTGATGAATATGACTCAAGCTACACCTCGTTATTCTGCTGTACTCCATACCCCCGCAGCCCCACCGGAGCAGGCGGCATCGTATTTTGCAATGCGCGCTGCTTATGAAACGGATGTGGCGGATGTGATATCGGATATGCACAAGGGTGCCATCGCTTTTCAATTGCTCGATGTTCGTGATGCCGTTGCTTACGAGCAGTGTCATATTCCAGGGGCGATCCATCTAGCAGGCAGACAGATTAATGCACAGACGACAGCGGATTGGGATCGCGAGCAGACGATTGTGACGTATTGCTGGGGACCTGCATGCAATGGCGCTACCAAGGCAGCGGCTACACTCGCCAGTCTTGGCTTTCGCGTGAAGGAGCTGCTTGGCGGTATGGAATACTGGCGGCTGGAGGGCGGCTCGTTGGAAGGTAGTTTAAAAGAACAGGCACCACTGCACTGGCGTATGCCGGATCAGGTTCGTTAATGGGATTTAGTGGGAGGCTGCTCTGCTCGTCACTAGATGAAACAGAATTTCAGTAAGCCGTTCGCAATTGCTGCGCATAGGAGCATAAAAAGGGGCTACAATTCTAACTACTATTTAACGTTTCTGAATAGATTGTAGAGTGAAAGAACAGAATGTCTAGCCAAAGATATAACAATTACAGCCAGGCAATGAACACAGCAAAAGAAAGTTATCCTTCGTAGTAAGCAACAGTTATATTTCATAAGCAACAAGCTGCTATGTCCCCACATAGCAGCTTGTTATCGTTCGCTATCTATTTTTCCTCAACCTTCAAATTCATGCTGCAATATCGAGTACAGCAGCGAATCATGATACGCCCCCTTGTACAACCAGTGCTCTCGCAGTCTTCCCTCCAGCTTCATTCCGATGCGCTGCATCACCTTCTCCGATGCCGTATTTTCCGGTCGACATTTGGCAAAGATGCGATGCACACCCAGCTCATGAAAGCCTAGCTGTAATAAAGCATTACAGGCTTCCGTTACATAGCCCCTGCCCTGATAAGCAGGATGCAGCACATAGCCTAGCTCGGCATTCGTGGATTCTATAATATGCAGACCTGCTCCACCGATGAGCATATCGTCTTCTTTTCGGCAAATCGCCCATTCATAGCCTGTTCGTGGATTCGCTTGCTGCATCTGGATGACGTCCTGCACATAGCCTCGTGTGTCTGCCTCTGTATTTGGTCCCCATGCTGTATGTATTGTCACTTCAGGTAGGGTAGTGTACTGGTGTATGTATGTCCAATCTTGTTCTACAATCTCGCGAATAATAAGTCTATCTGTACTGAATTGCATGCTGAATCACTCCTTTGATCGCATTGGGTACTTAGTTATCTACAGAGATAGTTACTTATATACACAGAAGTTTACGCTATTTTATACTAGCTTATCGCATCTGGGGTAAAATTTATAATCATATAACCTGTAGTGCCCATTTGAGTTAAGCTTACATTGTACAGGCTTGTATCTATTGCATCTGAAATGCTTTGTCATAGTAATGAAAAATAGGAGGCTACCTATGGACGATCTATCTAAGGAAGTAGACGAGCTACAAAAACAGTTTAGCAGCTCACTCAAGCAATACAGCGAAATGGAGCAAAAGCATTTACTAGAGCAGTTTATACATAATTTAAAAGGTCATAAGGAAAACCAACCTTATGTGAATGAGGACGATTTGAGAAGCGATTGGGATCGGATTAAAGAATATTTTAGTATTCCATTTGTGCGATATTCCTATCTGTTGGCTATTTTAATTCCGGTTGTTGTGGTTATAGGATTTATTTATATCGCTTTGTGGGTAGAATAGAGTACTGGACAAGAATGAAGAAGACAGTGGATTTTTCCTGTTTTTTAAAATGTTAGCGTTTCACAAATGGTTCTTTCGCCTTATAATGAATTATCAGGATTTTTTACCTGTTAATTACAATTATCTGCGATTCGAGTATTGGATGCCAATTTAATAAGGGGGCGCTTCTATGCTGGAAACACTGGAACCACAATTTTGGAGTATGACGTATCAGGAACGTATCTCTCCACAGGAAGCCTTTGATCTGTACGATGAGCTGGATGCAGTCGAACTCGATGATATGATGGGCGTATGGCGCGGCTTCGAGCTGCATACCGGGCATCCGATGGAGGGTGCATTAGAGAATTTACACTGGTACGGCAAAGCTTTTCATTCCGTGAACCAGGTTGATCCCCTGCTCTTTTACAAGCGTAACGGTAATATTTTCGCTGCCGATCCGGGTCGCATTTTTGATAAAATGAAGATTATCCCGAGCGATGGCGGAGAAGGTCGTCTGCGGATGGTCGAGCATCGTGGTCGCATTACAGCTACACTGCTGTATGATCACTTGCCAATTATGGATCATTTTCGCCGTGTGAGCCCTGATGTGCTGATGGGCTATATGGATATGAAAGGCAATACGGAGCCGTATTTCTTTTATTTGAAAAAGCTGGATTGAGTTGAAGGCAAACGGGATTAGGCGCAGTTATAAAATGGTATGGTGTAGATATGGTATGGTACGAATATGGATTGAATTCACTCCTATCGATACGGGTCAGATCTGAACTAGAATACACGTATACCAATCACATGTATGAATCGAATAATATCACAACTGAAATAGACATAAACAAGCGTAGCTGCGAGTGCATGAGTAGCTGCGCTTTTTGGCATACCTATAAGATTGCCCTCCTCTTATGCTCTCTACGAACAGCACTTGATCCACCAACGAAAAGCAATTCAGCCACCAGTTTATAAAAAGTTTAAACTTCGTTTAAGCTCTGGATAGAATCAGCACCCTTTTATTTATGGGAACTTTATCTTCGTGATCTACACTACCTCTATAGATATTACATAGACCAGAATCAGGAGGAAAACGAATGAAGAAGTACCCCGCTTATCTCATGCTGCTTGCTGGTATAGTAGCAGCTAATAGCCTATCCGGCGTGCCTGTCGCGCTCGCGGCTCCCGCCAATGTCTCTGCTACACAGAATAACACCACAGCGAATCGCACGCTTGCATCCTTACCAACCATCTCACTCCAATCCGGTGTTAGCGTCCGACTGACGGATATACAGCTTTCCGCACGGAATACGAGTGGTGTATTAACCTACACACTCACCTACACCAATAAAACCTCCAATCCCTATAAATTAGTCAATTCCTTCTCACGCGCCTATACCTCGCAAAATGGCTTTGTTAAAGGTGTTCCTGTTCCCGAAGATAAGGATCGTATCACAATCGCCGCAGGTAGCAGTCAGGCGATCACGTATTATGTACGCGTACAGAATCAGAATGCCGTCGCTGCTAGTAAGATTGCCATGTACGGCTGGGATTTTAATAGCTCTTCCTATGAAAAGAAGCTCGGTACGTTTACGATTCCTGCCAGCTATTCGGCTGCTATTCCGTCCGGACAGAGCAAAAAGGTTACCGTTAGTGGTACACCGCTCAAGCTACAGACCCAGCAGCTACAGATTGTGAATTTTAATGGCAAGCGCTATGCGCGTCTAACGGTCAATCTGACGCATCTGGGAAGCGGAGTCCTAAGCTCACTGCCCTACACGGCGTATTTGCAATCCGCAGGCGGGGCTAGCTATGAGCTTGCACTGGATCAGACAAGTCGCAAGCTGGATATTCAGCCTGGCGAGACCAGCAGTGTGAATTACGTAGCTGCTATTCCTGATTCACTCCAAGCAAGCAAGCTGGTGATGCAGATTACACAAACGAATAATGCAGCAGATGGCAAAAGTGACGCCACCGCCAATACGACCAGTCTGGAGCTGCCTGTCGCTTCCTTTAAGCTGCCTGCTACCAGTGCTTCCAGTCTGACCGTCCCGATTGCCAAGTCACGCAAGCTCACGATTGACGGAACGACGATCGACACTCAGCTGCGCGCTGCCAGCATGTCGACCAGTGGCGATAAGGCGGCATGGACACTGCAATTCCGTTTAAAAAATACAGGCAATAAAACGATCATCTTACCTGCCTATGAGACATCGATTCGTTCATCCGAGGGCTATACATTCCCAATTACAACCAAAGCCTTTTCCAGCCTGACATTGAAGCCGCTGGAAGAAAAGCTCGTCCAATTGTCTGCCGAGGTTCCGCTACAGCTCAAGCAGCAACAGCTTCAGCTGCAATTGATTGAGCCAGCTGCAACAGCAGCACAGGATAGTAATACGAGTGGTGCACAAGCAACGGAAACGGCACGTACCGGTACGTCGATTATTTTACCGACCGCCTTTTATATGATTCCGTACCAGCAGGAGCAGCGTCAGTCGATCCAGACCGAGTATACGTTCGATAACAATTATGGCAGCTTCGGCGCTACGGTTGAATCGGTACAGCGTCTACCATGGACAACCGATGATATCGTCGTTACCAAGCTTCGTCTGCGTAATGCGGGTGCTTCCTCTGTTGATCTGCCTGCACTTGGCGGCTGGATGAAAACACAAAATAACCGGATCAGTCGCTCGATCCAGCTTATTCCGGAAAATAATGACAGTTCACTTGGTGCTGGCGAGAGCCGTGTCTACTATGCAGTCGCTCATTTTGATACAGGGATCGATATGGATCAGCTCAAGCTGGAGCTGGCTCCAGCTGCGGATTCATCATCGGATAACGCAGGCAAGACCACATCGTCCACACTGGATAGCAGTAACCCGTTCCTGTCGCTTACGCTTGGACAACCTGATTCTGCTGTTGCTCGGATTGCTCGCGGGGCATCATTCCATATCCAGACGAATGGTAAAAAGGCTGAAATCAAGGAACGCCGTACAATCACCTATGGCGAAAATAGCCAGAAGATCGTATACACCGAGCTGGATATGAAAAATGAAGAAAAACGCAGCTCCGCATCATCTCGTCTCGTCGCCTACTACAAAACAAAGGATAACGAATACTATGAAGCCACTGTTGTACAGCCTGAGCAAACAATCGGCCCGGACGGCAAGAGTCTGATCAATGTATCTGCCAAGCTCCCTGCTTCGGTGAGCACCGCTGATCTGACACTCGTGATCGGTGAAGGGATTACCGATGGCAAAATGGCTGCAACAGGCACCGCACCGACTGGCTATATTAATGCGACTGAGCTTACCCTTCGTCCGCAACCAGCACCAGTTGCTACAAGCGCAAGCAGTGAAATGGATCTGTTCCCGTATCGCTTCGCCATTAACGGTGCAACTGGAACACTCAATCAAGGCGAGGATACGATAGCGATTAATATGACGTATAGCCTGAGCAAGGACAATACGTACACGATGGGCACGTATGGACATACACTGGTACTGCAATGGGTCGATCAGAATGGTCGCATTCAGGAGAAGAGCTTCACACCGGGAACGGATCTCACCATTGGTAAGTCGATTCCATACTCGCTTTCCCTGACAAGCAATACGTACAAAACCAGCACCGGCGGTAACTTTACCATTAATGTATACGACGAATTCCAGGGCGAACGCATATTGCTCGGTACACAGAGCTACTCTATCGACTACGCTGCCATCATTATTCCACCTACCAGCTCGTCACAGGGGAATGGCAATACACCATCTAGCGGTGGAACAGGCAATGGTTCTGGTTCTGGTTCTGGTTCTGGTTCTGGTTCTGACAAAGGAAATGACAACAATCCCAGTAACGGCAGTCAAGCTGGTAAATAATGGAGGCTCTCATGTATAACAAAAAGAAAATCTGGATCACTGTAGCCGTGGTCGCTGCGCTTGCTGCTGCCTCTGCTACGGTCTACCTTTTATGGCCCAAGCAGGTACAGGAAACGGTCATTGATGCTACACCCTCCATCGCCGTGCAAAAGGGCGAAATTACCGTCCTGATCAAAGGCTCGGGCGCTGTCAAAGCAACCAATCAGACCGTTGTTTACACCGAGCAGGAGGGCACCATTCGCGAGGTCAAGGGCAAACTGAACAAGCGCGTCAAAAAAGGACAGGTGCTCATCACCTACAAGCCCAAGGATAACACCAAGGACGTAACGCAGCAGCAAAATACACTCAAGCAGCAACAAACCGACCTGCATGATAAGCAGGAGCAATACAAGCAGCAAATGATGGACAATGCCGCCCAGACCGATCTGGACAGCACCCGTCAGGCGATTGAAAAGGCAAAGGATGACATCGCCACCACCCAGACTGAGATTGCGCGTCTACTCAAGGAGCAGGCGCCCCCGGCTTCCCTTGTCGCTCCCTCGGACGGCACGATTACAAAGGTAAGTGTCTTCTCTGGCAGTGCAACTAGCGCAGGTGCCGAAGCATTTACGATTGTGAACTACCGCGATTTGAGCGCGACGATTCAAGTCGATGAAATGGACATTTTAAAGGTACGTCAGGGCATGAAGGCAACACTTGCGCTAGATGCTCTACCCGACCAAACCTTTTCCGGTCATGTGTCCACCATCGCCAATGAAGGCTCTGCCAAAAATGGCGTTTCCACCTTCGGTGTAACGATCCATCTGGATGATCCCGGCGAGATCAAGGCAGGCATGTCGGCACAAGCAAGCATTCTCGTACAGCATAAGCAAAATATACTGGTATTGCCGATTGAATCGGTCATCCAGCAGGGCAATCGGTATGTCGTGAACAAGCTCAATAGCACCGCAGGAGCTGCACCAGCCTCCAGCCCTTCGACAGAGGAGCTGCCCGTTACAGTCGGCATTCACGATCAGAGCCAGGTCGAGATTATCAAAGGGCTAAAAGAAGGCGAGCTGGTCAGCCTACCCTCCTCTGATATGAGCGGACTGAGTACATCGACGGATTCAGCTCATCAGGGAATGGGCGGCTTTACAGGGGATAGCTCCACTACGACCGATTCCAGCTCATCAGCTGCAACGGATAGCTCCTCAACTACTAGCAGTAGCACAAATAGCGATACGAGCAATAGCAGCACGGGAGGTAGCGATAGCTCCAGTAGCGGAGGTGCCAGCTAAGATGGAACCTTTGATACAGATTGAACATATGTCGCACGGCTATATGATGGGCGGACAACGGATGCCCATTTTACAGGATATTTCGCTCACTGTGCATAAAGGAGAATTTGTCGCGATTATCGGTCCTTCCGGCTCCGGTAAGTCCACGCTCATGAATATGATCGGTTGTCTCGATCTGTCCAATAGCGGCGATTATCGGCTAGATGGTCATAATGTGCGCAAGCTATCCGATAATCGACTTGCCCGCATCCGTAACGAGAAGATCGGCTTCATTTTCCAGAGCTTCAATCTACTGCCCAAGCTATCCGCTGTAGAAAATGTCGAGCTGCCGCTCATCTATCGCGGTCTATCGCATCGGGAACGCAAAGCACGAGCGATTCAAGCACTCCAGCAGGTTGGGCTGGAGGAGCGCATGCATCATCGTCCCAATCAGCTATCTGGTGGTCAGCAGCAGCGCGTAGCGATCGCACGTGCGCTAGCTGGCGATCCGCCGCTTCTGCTTGCCGATGAGCCTACCGGTGCACTCGATACGAATACCGGGCGTGAAGTGATGCACATGATCAAAGGGCTGCATGCACAGGGACATACGATCATTTTGATTACACATGATTTAGATATCGCCGATCAGGCGAAGCGAGTCGTGCGCATTCAAAATGGACTGCTGACCGAAGACCGGAGGAATGAAGCATGATCTTTTTTCAAAGTATACGCATGGCGCTACTGAGCATCATCGGCAATAAAATACGTTCATTTCTAACGATGCTGGGCATTATTATCGGCGTCTCCTCCGTTATTCTGATCGTATCGCTCGGGCTGAGCTTCAACAATCAGGTAACCGATCAATTCGGTGATCTGGGTACCGATCTGCTGTCTGTGAACATCTTCGGCTATGGAGCGGTCACCTCCATGACACCGGAAGAAGTGAATGATCTTGGTCATATCCCCGGTGTCGGCGGTGTATCGCCGACCATTACCGGCAGTGTCACGGCCAAAAATCGCAATCGCAATACAGATACAAATGTAGAGGGTGTATTACCGGCTTATGAATACGTCAAAGACTTTCACGTACAGCGCGGACGCTTCCTACTCAATATCGACAATCAATATCGGCAAAAGGTCGCCCTGATCGGCTCCGAGACAGCAACGAAGCTGTTCGGCATGCAAGATCCGGTTGGACGCGATATTCGACTGAATGGCGATACCTTTACCATCGTCGGACTGCTCAAGGCAAAGGGCGATAGCCTGATGGGCTCCAATGATAATAAAATTCTCATTCCGCTAGCTACCGCAGAGCGTTTTTTGCAAACAAAAGGGATTCAATCCTTCGAGGTCAAGGCGCGCAATCCGCAAAATATTCCAGCGATCAAGGAACAGCTACAGCAGGTGCTGACTGCCAAAATTGGCGATCCATCCGGCTTTGATATTTTCGATGCGCAGGCGATGATCCAATCAGCGGAGAAGACGACAGCCCTCCTCTCTGCTTCCCTCGCAGGTATTGCAGGTATTTCCCTGATCGTCGGCGGGATCGGAATTATGAATATTATGATCGTATCGGTCAATGAGCGTACACGCGAGATCGGTATTCGTAAAGCAATTGGAGCGAAAAAGGGCAATATCCTGCTGCAATTTATGATCGAGTCGATCTTTCTCAGTACGCTGGGCGGTAGCTTTGGCATCGGTACAGGGCTGGGACTGGTATGGATTGCCGGGCATTTCACTCCATTTCAGATTCAGTATGCGTGGAGTATGGTAGCAATCTCGTTTGCCTTCTCATTTATTATTGGGGTACTATTCGGAATTATTCCGGCGAACAAGGCAGCACGTCTGCGTCCGATTCATGCACTTCGCACGGATTGAGTCGATTAATGCGCAGTGGTACACCTACCGGAGCACAGCATTATCCTATTCTGCATTCTGTTCTATGCTACAATGAAGCCGTAAACGCACATTTAATGTCCAAAGGAGTCAAGGTATGACTATTAAGCACCGATTGATTATTTCTAACATCTTAATGATTGTCGTACCTGTTCTGATCTCTGCAATCATTATTGCCGCAGGTCAGTATATGTCGCTTCAGTATTGGAAGGCAAAGTATCCGAGCGATCCTTATGGCTACGATGTACCAGACACGCTCACCTCCGTAGCGATTACACTCAGCCAGGATACGAGCAACGCACAGTCGCAGAAGCGCCAGAAGCTAGAAAGCTATTTGCAAACGAATCATATGCGACTGACGGTGCATAACTATACTTCGCATAAACTGCTCCTGGATATGGGCGATACGAATATTGACTCTGCAAATGCGATGATTCAGGCGATCTGGGCATTAAATGGCAAGGGTAGCGTCGTTTTAGAAAATTCCAGCTTGACCAGTAACACCGTTACGGTAGGCGGTACAACCTATGTCATCTCCACGTTTAACGAATACACACCACTTAGCGATACCGATTATAACAATGAATATGACTCGCTCATTACGCTGTTTACGATTTTGTTCATTGTCGGCGTGCTGGTAACGATTTTCTTTACGAATCGATTTTTAACGCATTTTGTATTCAAGCATATTAATCAGCCGTTGCGGATGCTGATCGAGGGTGTACAGCAGATTCGCGATGGTAATCTGGATACACGCATCCGTTATAACGGGAAAGACGAGTTCGCTGGCGTCTGCCACGACTTCAACGATATGGCGGAAAAGCTCAAGCAATCGATGCAGCTGATCCAGCGCCAGGAAAACAACCGCAAAGAGCTGCTTGCCAGCATCTCGCATGACCTGCGCTCTCCGCTCACCTCAATTCGCGCTTATTCTGAAGGATTAATGGATGGTGTAGCAAACACACCAGAAGCGCGTCATAATTATATTAAAATGATCAAAACCAAAGCCGAGGATATCGACCGGATGGTAGCGAAAATCTTCCTCTTTTCCAAAATGGACATGGGCGATTATCCATACGATCCTGAGCTGCTGGATGTGAATCGTGAGCTGGGCTCGCTCGTCCGTGCCACAGCGGAGGAATATCGTGATCGTGGACTGGATGTGCAGCTAGACCTTGCTTCGGAGCCTGCTCGTATCTTCGCCGATCCGCTACAGCTCGATAGCATCTTCACCAATATTATGGAAAACAGTCTCAAGTATCGTGAAAAAGAACGCGGTGTATTACAAATCCAGACGATTGTACAGCGAGAACAGATGATTATCTATTTGACCGACGATGGCCCGGGTGTACCGGAACAGTCGCTGGCGCATCTGTTTGATGTGTTTTACCGTAGCGACCCATCCCGTAACAATCCGAACAAGGGCAGCGGCTTGGGGCTCGCGATTACAGCCAAAGCCGTCGAACGCATGGGTGGCAGCATTAAGGCGCTACTCGCACCATCAGGTGGACTACGGATCATTATCCGTTTACCGTTAATCGTGCAGGAGGAACAAGCATGAAGAACATTCTAATTATCGAGGATGACGAAGCGATCGCTGCCATTGAGCGCGATTATCTGGAGATTAATAACTTTGCCGTGCAGATTGCCGATAACGGTATTACTGGCGCGGAGCTGGCACTGTCAGGACGCTTCGACCTGATTCTGCTCGACCTGATGCTACCCGGCGAAGACGGCTTCTCCGTCTGCCGTAGGCTGCGCGAAAAGCTCGATATCCCGATCCTGATGGTCACTGCCAAGCAGGAGGATATCGATAAAATTCGCGGCTTGGGTCTTGGCGCGGACGATTACATCGTAAAGCCATTTTCGCCCAATGAGCTGGTTGCACGGGTCAAGTCGAATCTGGCGCAATATGCGCGCTTAAAAGGCAATCTGGAGCAAAGCGCACGCGGTGGCAATATCGAGATTGGCCCCTTTTTGATCAACATCGATGCACACCGCGCTTATCTGAACGGACAGGAGCTGGAGCTGAAAAAGAAGGAATTCGAGCTACTACATTTTCTGGTCATCAATTCGAATATTGTGTTTAGCAAGGATGCGCTGTATGAGCGGATCTGGGGTCTGGATTCGATTGGAGATAGCGCGACGGTGGCGGTGCATATTAATCGGCTAAGGGATAAGATCGAGGCTGATCCGGGGAATCCGAGGTATATTCAGACGGTGTGGGGGGCGGGGTATCGGTTTCAGTTGTGAGGGAGTTGTTTTTTACTAAAGTAAAATTATAAACTCCCAAATATTCAACTATATTTTACAAAAAAAGAACGAGAGACGTATTTTAAATGCGATTCCCGTTCCTTTTTTGTATACTAGAAAAAATAAATGATAATGCACTCGAATCACACTCAATATGATTTTATTTTAACTTTAATCATGAGTTCAGAATTTATGAGCGATTCCTTTTTGATATTTCACTTTTAACTCCTTTATTTTATCCATATGTATACCTCCATTATAAACCGACTATGATATAGTTAGATATTTTAGTACTCCTACATAATATAAAATATTGCTTCCTTATCATAGTCTCCAAAAATTTATTCGCTTTATTTTAAAAACCCCCATTTCATCCTTTAGGATAAAATGGGGGTTTTTATTTATGAATAAAAGAAATTTATTTACTCAACCTCTACTACTCTACCGTCACACTCTTCGCCAAATTACGCGGCTTATCCACATCATGCTCCAGTGCAAGCGAAGCATAATAAGCAAGCAATTGCAGCGTAACAACTGACAGTGCTGGGCTCAGCAGTGGCAATGTTTTTGGAATCGTCATCACGTAGTCAACCGATTTCAGCAGGTCTTCGCGATGCTCGTCATACGAGACAACCATCACTTCGCCGCCGCGCGCTTTCACTTCCTTGATGTTGCTGACGGTTTTCTCCAGTACGTCTTCCTGTGTCGCCAGTGCGATAACTGGAATACCGTCCTCGATCAGAGCCAGTGTACCGTGCTTCAGCTCGCCCGCAGCATACGCCTCGGAGTGGATGTAGGAGATCTCTTTCAGCTTCAGTGAGCCTTCCTGTACAACCGCATAGTCCACGCCGCGTCCGATGAAGAACAGGTGCTTGTGCTGTGCGATATGCTCAGCGTATTGTTTGATCTCTGGTGCCATAGCCAGTACAGTCTCAACTTGCTCTGGCAGAGCTTCCATCGCTGCCAGTGTAGTAGCGATTTCTTCTGTTGTTTGAGTACCACGTACTTCAGCCAGATACAGACCGAACAGATAGAATGCAATCAGCTGTGAAGTGTATGCTTTGGTCGAAGCAACTGCAATCTCAGGGCCTGCCAGTGTTGCAATCACATCGTTCGCATCACGAGCGATCGAGCTGCCTACAACGTTTGTTACAGCGATAACGTGAGCGCCATTGGCCTGTGCTTCACGCAGTGCTGCCAGCGTATCCGCTGTTTCACCCGATTGACTTACCACGATAACCAGCGTGTTTTTGTCAACGATTGGGGAACGATAACGGTACTCGGAAGCAACATCGGTTTCAACTGGAATTTTCGCCAGCTTCTCAATGATGTTACGTCCTACCAGACCTGCATGGTACGCCGTACCACAAGCGATGATCTGCACGTTACGGATGTTGCGGATTTGCTCAGGTGTCAGCTTCAGATCACTGAAATGAACGCCTTTGCCATCGTCATTGATGCGTCCGAGCATCGTATCACGGTAAGCTTTTGGCTGCTCGTGAATTTCTTTCAGCATGAAGTGGTCATAACCGCCTTTTTCAGCTGTTACAGCATCCCAATCGATGCGAGTAACTTCGCGAGCAATGAAGTTGCCTTCGATTGTCATCAGCTCAACAGCATCACGAGTCAGAACAGCCATTTCACCATCGTTCAGGATGTATACGTTACGAGTATATTTCAGAATAGCTGGAATATCGGAACCGATGAAGTTCTCGCCTTCACCTACACCGATAACGAGTGGGCTTGCTTGACGAACAGCAACCAGCTTATCTGGCTCATGCTCAGTCAGTACGCCCAGTGCAAACGCACCGCGCATGTAAGTTACAGCCTTTTGTACGGCTTTCACGATGTCACCTTCATATTCGCGTGCAACGAGGTGAGCGATTACCTCAGTATCGGTTTCCGATACAAAATTAATACCAGAGCGAATCAACTCATCCTTCAGCTCCAGATAGTTCTCGATAATACCGTTGTGCACAACGGAGAACTTATGCTGTGCATCTGTATGCGGGTGAGAGTTCGCGTCCGATGGTTTACCGTGAGTAGCCCAGCGTGTATGTCCGATTCCTGCTGTACCTACGAGTGGATGCTGCTCCAGCTTCGATTCCAGGTTAGCCATACGTCCTTGAGCCTTCACAACTTGCAGACCTTCTCCAGTAAATACCGAGATGCCTGCGGAGTCGTAACCACGATACTCCAGCTTACGCAGACCATCAACCAAAATTTCTTGTGTATCCTGATTTCCAATATATCCAACAATACCGCACATGTTTATATTCCTCCGCTTCAATAGTTCGTTCTAGGGATGAATATACATGAGCATAGGAAAATAGGAGCTCTAACAGTATTCAATTGTGAATGTACATGTCTTCGCTCGCTCTTGTTCCTGCTGCTATGCACATTCATGATTATGATCATTTGTGTTGCACCTGGCCGAATCTTTGTCACCAGGATCGCTCCTGGCATTTGGATTCCGCTTTACGGTATGGTGCATTACCGGAAGGTCCCCGCCGAATGTTTCGAACACCTTCACCTCGTCAGCTCGATGCATTTCCGTCCGTCTCTCGAGCTCTGGCGCTTGGTTTAACTAGGATGTACCTCGATCCTCACTTTCTTTTCTGAAGTTAAGCTGCGATCGTAATATAGCGAATGTTACAGTTATATTACAAACAGCAACTCGTTCATTATATGCATCTTTTGCGATTATGGCAATGATAAAAATGTGACAACCGTATGATTGCTCTCTATATCGTGCTAGACAGCTACCAGAAGCCAGACCATGTACCATTAACCCGCAGCCAGAAATGTTAAACCGATGCGCGCACGAGGCAGACGAAAGCCGTTCTATTCAGCTATGGAGTGAAGCACAGGGTATATCCTAATTCGCAAATGATCTGTCAGCGTAGTATGCGATGATTAGCACGATGAATGATATGAGAAAAAGTGTATTACTCCTGTTATCGACACCCGAATCCCATATTATTACATTATTACCTCAAAATTATTAATTACAATCATGGAAAATAGGATCGGATAACCTATAACAGTAGCGTCTCCAGCTCTATACAATGATCCGAATCGATAGCGTTAGATAGCAAACCCATATCCAGGAGAGCTGCATCGATCAAAAAAGAGCATCCCACTTACGCGGATGCTCTTTGCCTATGCAAGTATTACACGAGTTCTTTTTTCACTACGTCAACGATTTCCGCTACGAATTGCTCCAGCTCGTCTTTATCTGGGCCTTCCGCCATGACGCGGATCAGCGATTCGGTACCGGACGGACGAACAAGAACACGTCCATTGCTGCCCAGCTTATCTTCTACGCTTTTTACAGCCTCAGCAATTGCTGGGTTGCCTTCGTAACGAGCTTTGCTCTCTACTCGAACGTTAACAAGCACCTGTGGGTATTTGTCCATCATCGATTTAAGCTCACTCAGCTTTTGACCGGATGCAACCAGTGTATCTACCAGCTGTACCGCTGTCAGAATGCCATCACCCGTCGTGATGTAATCGAGGAAAATAACGTGACCGGACTGCTCGCCACCAAGTGTATAACCTCCACGCTTCATTTCTTCCATTACATAGCGATCACCTACAGCTGTCTGTGCAGTACGCAGCTCCAGCTTCTCCGTTGCTTTGTAAAAGCCAATATTACTCATAACCGTCGATACGATTGTGCTATCCTTCAGCTTGCCTGCGCGATTCATCGCATCGCCGCAAATGCACAGAATGTAGTCACCATCGACCTCTTCACCTTTATCATCAATCGCAATCAGACGATCCGCATCTCCGTCAAACGCCAGACCGATATCGGCTCCGTGGCGTAGCACTTCTTGCTTGAGCATTTCTGGATGTGTCGAGCCGCAATGATCGTTAATATTCAGACCGTTTGGCTCAGCGCCAATCGTAATAATTTCAGCGCCCAGCTCTTTAAACAATGCAGGAGCCAGCTCATAAGCCGAGCCATTTGCACAGTCGAGTACAATTTTCAGACCTTCAAAGGAATGAGTAATCGTTGATTTCAGATGCTCTAGGTATTTGAACTTGGACGTATCATCATTCACGATCGTCCCCAGCTCTGCACCTACTGGACGTGGCAGTGTATCCTGCTCCGCATCCATAAGCGCTTCAATCTCCAGCTCTGTTTCATCGGACAGCTTGAAGCCATCTCCGCCGAAGAACTTGATCCCATTATCCTGTACCGGATTGTGTGAAGCAGAGATCATGACACCTGCATCTGCTCCCAGCAGGCGGGTAATATAAGCAACTGCTGGCGTACTCACAACGCCCAAACGAATAATATGAGCTCCGATCGAGAGCATGCCCGCGACCAGTGCAGATTCCAGCATCAGACCGGAGATACGTGTATCCATACCAATGACCACGGTTGGTTTTTCGGCACCGTGAGTCAGTACGTAACCTCCACAACGTCCGATTTGATAAGCCATTTCTGCTGTAAGCTCTTTGTTGGCGACGCCGCGTACGCCGTCTGTTCCAAAATATTTACCCATGAATTATGCTCCCTTATGATTATATTCAGTTGGATTCTCTCATCCAGTTAGACTGTTAAAATAACAAATTGGGCACATGGATACATCGGTGCGAATGACTTCGACCGATGTATCTGTGTGCAACCCTTCCTTTATACGTCTTCTATATGGTAGCTGTCAATAGCGCAATTCTGATATTTCTGTTTGTGCTATTGCTATTAATGATACGTATTGGCGGATACCGCTGGCTTTCCAAGTGCTTGATCAACGGTACTAGCTTGAGCGCCTGTATTCGTTCCCGCATCACCCGAGTTAGCAGAGGAATCACTCGATCCATCTGTTGGTGTGTCTGTTCCCGTACCACCACTATTGCTTCCTTCCTCGGAAGGCGTTTCGGTGCCACTGCCTGTACCTGTGCCAGATTCACTCCCTGGGGGTTCAGAAGGAGTGGATGAGCCATTTCCTGAATTATTACCTGCTTCTGTCCCGTTACCGGGCTCTCCCTCCCCGGTATTGCCGGAGGAGCCTTCGTTGTTATTAGGCTGTGATTCAGTTGACGTGCCTGATCCATTCCCCTCGGTTACCGTGACGGTCACACTAATCTGTTCACCTGGATTGGATAGGCTGACCGTCTCGGGTAGCACAACCTGTACGGGTAGCTTGTACGTGCCTGCTGCGCGTCCACTCAAATTGATCGAAGCTTTAATATCCTCTGGTCGCACCGCCTGAATCGCATCTGGCGCTCCTTTAATACTGATTGCCACCTGCTGACTTTGCGGCTCTGTAATCGACGCTTCCAGATTCGTACCAATTCCCGTCAAGCGCACGGGTACATTTTGCACGGTACGTTCGGAGAATTCCTCCGTTGTAATCTTCACTTGTACAGACGAAGGAGAGATTCGATCGGTTCCCTCCGGCAGATCCAGTGCAGCTGTCAGCGTTACAGTTCCTGCCTGATCAATCGAGCTAAGGTTTACCGAAGCTGTAATCGATGAGCCCAGCGATGACAGCTCGGATTCAGAGCCATACACCGTCACTTCATCTGCACTCACCTCTGTACCTGCCAGCACGAGATTGTCTGGCAATTGACCGATATAGCTCAGATTGAGTGGAAGCGTACGTGAAGACGCTCCAATCGGTACCTGTACCTTAATCGATGCTGGCGAGACGACAGCATCCTTCATCGCTGTACCACTTTTATCATAGACTGCCAGTGTGACCGTCTTGCTTACGGTATCACTGGCACCCGCGATATTGATCACACCCTGTACGCTGCCTACATCACTGAGGCGGCTTTCTGGTAGTGTTACCTTGACCTTGTCAGTACCATCGGTAATGACAGGATCGCCCTTTTGATAACCTTCCGCAGGTTCGCCTTCTACCTTAATCTGTGGAACGAAGGTATTCGATGTTTTCTCTTCAATCGTTACCTTTACAAATCCCGGTGTAGACGATACATACTGCACACTTGCAGGCGTCTCTGCTACGATCGGCAGGGTCACTGTACCTGCACCTTTAATATCGCTCAGATTCACCTTCGCTTTATAACTATTAGTCGAAAAGTAGGAAATCAGATCAGATTGTCCGCGCACCTCAATATTAACGGTGGCGGGTTCAATGGATTTTAATACATACTTGTCCTCATCAAATCCATATGGCTGTACCTCTACGTTGTTGATGACACTCGTCCCCATCGCAGCGGACGTTGTCGAGGTTGGAATCGTATTATTATCCATGTGAACCATAACCCATAGCAAAATGCTCACCACTAGCGCAAGCACCTTGGCGACAGTATTATTACTGATCCATTTGTCCATCATCTTTATTTCCCCCCTTCCGCTTCCAGAACGGGAGCTTTTTCTCTGTCGTTACATTCGGCTTCAATGCCTCATGCAGCTTCGAGATCAGCGATTCTTCATTAATATCGCGTACGACCTGCCCATTCATTGCCAGTGATACCTGACCCGTTTCCTCCGATACGATCAGCGAAATGGCATCGCCCACCTCACTAATCCCAATCGCAGCACGATGTCGTGTACCCAGCTCCTTACTAATAAATGGATTCTCTGATAAAGGAAGATAGCAGGCTGCCGCCGCAATTTGTTGTCCTTGAATAATGACTGCACCATCATGGAGCGGTGTATTCGGGATGAAAATATTAATCAGCAGCTCGGAGCTAATTACCGACTGCATCTTGATACCAGATTCCGTATACTCGTTCAATCCAGTCGTTCGCTCAAATACAACAAGCGCCCCAATTTTACGCCTTGATAAGTAATTGACCGCCTTGATCACTTCATTGATCATACGCGTGATTTCCTCTTCATCCGCCACGGTACGTCCAAATATTTTACCGCGTCCCAGCTGCTCCAGACCACGCCGTAGCTCCGGCTGGAAGATGATAAAGATCGCTAGCACCCCAAATGTAAATGCCTGATTCATCAGCCATTTGAGCGTGTACAGATCAAACCAGCTACTCAGTGCCCATACGACAACCAGCACCAGAATACCCTTTAGCAGCTGCACTGCACGTGTACCACGTACGAGTAGAATCAACTGATAAATGATATACGTTACGATCAAAATATCGATAATATCTTTAATGGAATCCTTCCAAGTCAAGTCCGCAAAATACTCCATACTGCAACCCCCGTTATGTTCTATCTGGTGGACCCTTAACCTGGCACCTGTCGTCCAAGTCTTTCAGGGCTGCCGGTAACGATGCCCCTAAATGAGCGTTATTATCCTATTACCCTAACCTGCTACCAACATGACGATCTTTTTTGAAAATAAATCGATGCCTTGGCGGCTGCGGACGACGGGTGAATCTCATTCCTATTTTCTTATTTTACACGCTTTTTCATTCAACATGCAAAGAACATCGGCACCTGCACAAAAAAAGACGCCATCTTGGCAAGAGGCGCCTTTCAGTTCATGATTTAATTGGTAGAGGCGACATCCGCAAATGCAGTTGAAATTTTGTACCAGAGCCAGCCCACTGCTTGATCAATCGTTTGAACCTGTCCGGAGATATGGGCAGTGCTTGCCTGAAATACGCTACCGTCGATGACTGTTACATTGCCTTCGACGTCACCGTAGATCCTGGCTTGTCCTTTTTCTATCGTCAAATTGCCGGCGATGGTCTTTCCTTCCGGCACAATAACCGTATTACCTTCAATCACAACTTGATCCAGATTCTGCCCTTTGACGATCATCTCAGGACCTTCATCCCAAAGCGGCAGCGTACCGAGCAAAATCACAAAAAATGCGGCGGCTGCGGTTAGTGCCGGATGACGTTTCAACCATGTTACCCATGCCGACGGCTTTTTAGGCTTTGGCAATGACTGCATGATCCGGTCAGTGAGCTCATCAGATACTGGCGGTTTGCGATGATTGACAGCAAACAAGAGCAATTCTGTCTGCTCTAGCTCTTTAAAAACGGCTCGGCATTCCGCGCATTCAGCCATGTGCTGCTTCAGCTCTGCTGCCTGTCCATCCGGTAGATCGCCGTCCAGATACTCATGAATATAGGAGACGGCCAGTTTGCAATCCATATGAGCCATTCCTTTCTCGTAAAATAGTGCCTCATGCATCATACCATAGATGGCAATGTGCATGGAACAGCGAATACTCTGTTAAATACGGTGTAGCTCCAGTAACGTTTCAAAAATACGCTAAGATTTTTTAGAATATTTTTCCAAGCTCGATTCATACGTCAATATCGATATACTACATCGATATAACGATATCTTACGTAGAGATAACGCTATACTACGTAGCAAATAAGCTAGAATCCGCTACTTACAAAATGTCTTCTTTTGCGTACAATCGAATCCTGTTAGCGTTCATGTTAGCCAATATTGCAGGTAGCTATCCGCAGTCCATTTTGTAACCGCTCAGAATAGATCACTTCGATTGTGAAATTGTCATGCTTATCCTCTATACATATGGAGCATCACAATTTATTTTCCAGCTTCTTACGTAAAAATTCCCGACCACGGTGCACACGCGTCTTGATCGTCGTCACCGGCATGTCCATCACATCGCTAATTTCCTGTAGCGACAACTCCTGTAAGTAACGCAGCACCATTACCGTTTTATATTTATCTGGTAAGGAATCAATCGCCTGATGAATCAACTGCTGCGTTTCGGTCAGCATATATTCGCTTTCCGGTGTACGTTCATCCCCAGGGATGAGGGCATAGCCATCAGTATTGTCCTGATCATTCAATTCCGCATCCAGTGAAAAGCTCGGCTTGCGTTTACGCAATCGGTCAATACACAGATTAGTCGCAATCCGATAAATCCAGGTTGAGAACTTTTGCTTCGGATCATAACGATCCAAATTTTTATATACTCTTAAAAAGGTCTCCTGTACGACATCCTCTGCCTCATGCCGATTACTGAGCATACGATAGCCAAGGTGAAACAGCTTGTCCTTATATAAATCCACGATCTCGGCAAATGCGCGCTGATCACCCTTTAGCGCCAGCTTCGCCAGTCGCGTATCTAGATTATCCACCATCACTCCCCCAAACTATGTTCCCGATATGTATAGGTTTACTGCATTTTGTCCTTTTACAGTCCACTTAAAATCGTACTGGATGATCCGGTAAATTGCAATCTTAATCGAACAGTAAATATACAATTTGTTAAAATTCGTCTATAAATTCTTCAATTTAGCGTGTAATTCTTGCTTACCGAACAACAAATGAAGAATTTACATACTGCTCAAATAATTGCATTCCCCTCAAGCTACCGTTAAAGCTCCCATTTACCGAAGCTAGCAACCGATCACTATTACTATTACTATTACTATTACTATTACTTTATTTTATCAATATAAACGACAAACCTAGTAAGTAGTCCATAGACTTAACCCAACCTACTATACTTAATAAACAAAATGGAGCGGCGCATAAGCCCGCTCCATTTTGAATGACGTTGTCGTTGGATCCTATCCTTCACTTCGACTCCGTCTGTATAATAGATATCAGCCTGTATTCCGCAGACCCGCAGCAATACCGTTGATAGTAAGCAACACTTCACGTAGCAGCTCAGCATCATCCGAACCATCCTCACGGATGTTACGCAGTTCGCTTAGCAGCTGTACTTGCAGATAGCTTAATGGATCAACATATGGGTTACGCAGACGAACTGATTCCTGAATAACCGGTACATTGTCCAAAATCTCCTGTTGGCCGCTAATTTGCAGCACCAGATCACGAGTCAGATTGAACTCTGTTTCGATCATACCGAAAATACGCGTACGTACCGCATCGTCCTTGCACATTTTGGCATATTCCTGCGCGATCATCAGATCCGCCTTTGCAATTGCCATTTGCAGCGTATCGATCAGCGTTTTAAAGAATGGGAACTCCTTGTACATTTGCTGGAGTATTGCCATATTTTCCGGCTTGTTCTGGTAGAAATGCTGGATACCTGTACCAGCTGCATACCATGCAGGTAGCAGATAACGGCTTTGTGTCCATGCAAATACCCACGGAATCGCACGCAAGTCCTCAAAACGATCACTATTTTTACGCTTGGATGGACGAGAACCGATATTCAGCTCGCCCACCTCAGGCAATGGTGTCGATTGCTTGAAAAATTTCATAAAGTCGGGATCACGGAAAATCAGATCCTGATACTTATTGAGCGATACTTCGGAAATGCTCCGTACAATCTCATCCCATGCTTGATTATTTTCACCAGCTGGCTCACCAACTTTGGCAATCATCGCCGATGTAATCAGTGCCGAGATCGCTTGCTCCAGACTGCGATATGCAATCCCTTGCAGCGAATAACGAGAAGACAGCACTTCACCCTGCTCCGTAATTTTGATACCGCCACCGATCGTATGTGGTGGCTGTGCCATAATACTACGATCCAGAGACATACCACCACGACCGAGCGCTCCACCGCGACCGTGGAAGAATTTGAGCTTGATGTCATATTCCTGACCCATCGCCGTAATTTCATTCAGCGCCAGACGCAATTCCCAGTTCGCAGTCACCACGCCGCCATCCTTGTTGCTATCGGAATAGCCCAGCATGATTTCATGCAGATTGTTCATCGCTGTTACCCCTGCACGATAAGCAGGCAAATCAAGCACACGGCGCATAATCGCAGGTGCTGCATGCAGATCGTCGATCGTTTCGAACAGTGGTACCGCTTGAAGTGTACAATGTACCGTACCATCTGGCAGCAGACGGAACAGACCCGTTTCTTTAGCAAAGACCATAACCTCAAGGATATCACTTGCTCCCTGTGTCATACTGATCAGATAGCTAGAGATACACTTCTTACCGAATTCCTGCTGTGCACTGGCAATCGTACGATACACAGCCAGACACTCTGCTGTACCTTCACTGTAGTTCAGGTAAGGCGAAGTGAGTGGACGCGGATCAACGAGCAGCTTACCGAGCAATTCGATCTTCTCGTCCTCGTTTAATGTGGAGTAATCGTCCACAATTTGCATGCCAGCCAGAATTTCCTTCAGTGCATTTTCATGCTCCTGACTATGCTGACGCACATCCAGTGTTGCCGTATGGAAGCCAAACAGCTCGACCTGGCGAATCATTTTCTGCACATACGTATCCGCAACATAATCGGCGTAGTGGTGACGTAGACTCTTATCAATCGTCCACAGGTCCTCCAGCAGCTCCGACACGTCGTTGTAACGCTCTAATGTACCACGCTTCGAATCATCTACAACATTGTTCAGCTTACGCAGCATATACGCAATCTTGATACGATAAGGCTCGTTTTCATTGTTCCAGCTATATGTTTTGTCGATCGTTACGTGAAGACGGTCTTTTTGAATCGAAGACAGCAATTCTTCCGAAACATCGATAATCGTTGTACTAAAGCTCAGTGAGTTCATCATGTCACGCAGGATACGCTGATACTCACGAATCGCTAGCTTACGCTGCATCTGTAGCGTTTTCCACGTCACATCAGCGGTTACAGATGGGTTACCGTCACGGTCGCCACCAATCCAGGAACCAAAGCGCAGGAAGCCTGGTACATGCCAGTGATGATCTGGATAATGCTTAGCGAGAGAACGCTCAAGCTCCTGATACAGCTCAGGCAATACGTCAAAGAGCGTTTCGTGGAAATAATACATTCCATTTCGTACTTCATCCAGCACCGTTGGCTTGCGATCACGCAACTCGTCCGTTTGCCAGAGCGTAATCACTTCATTAAGAAGCTTTTCACGCAGCTGCTCGCGCTCACGGAAGGTCAGAGTCGGATTGTCCAGCAGCTTCACATCTTCAGAGATACGCTTATGGATATCGAGAATAACACGACGCATCGCTTCTGTTGGGTGAGCTGTCATGACAAGTTCCAGCGACAGATCAGCGAGTAACGCTTCAATCTCATCCGCTGTAAAATTGTTATTCTTCAGCTCCTGTACAGCACTCTCCATCGAGCCCTTCTGTACAGTCTCCCCAGCAGAACGCTCATAATCGCGCTTACGGCGAATTCGATGATTCTGTTCAGCAATATTAACGAGTTGAAAATAAATCGCAAATGCACGAATAACCTGATGTCGGTTATCTGAATCCAGATGACGGATTAATGTTTTAAACTCGTCAAATACTTCTGGTAATGATACAGCACGAAGCGATTTGCTAAGCTCACGGATTTTCTCTACAATATCCAAAAGCTCCTGTCCACCCTGATGCACGAGAACTTCACCCAGAATGTTCCCCAAAAAGCGTACATCACGACGTAGCAAATTGTTAGAATGATTTTTACTTACATTCACAGTCAACTCAGACATGCTTCTCCTCCTATCCTTCCCTACCGGTGTTGATTCTATTGAAGGTTAACATCTTCTTCACATCATACAACAAAGCATGTATGAATACTTTAATTAATTTGCAGGTTGTGAGTATTTATGCAAACATTCTGTCAATCATTCATAATGACTTCACAGCGTTATCGCACTACATTATTATACTACAATCCTTTAAAGTGTGAAGGCTAAATTAGTCCTATTGTCAAAATGACAATCTTCCTGTCTTTAATGTCTCATAAAAGATCGCAGCCTTACCTTTAATCTATATCAATAAAATGTAGATTCGATTAAAAAACTAAATGTACTAGTATAGCAGCTCCAATGAATATTGGGCTGCTCATTCTTTAACGAATAATAATATTCATTCTTGAATATTTGACCGCATACTAACGCTAGTAATAGAAAAAATGTGTATCCACATTATTTTCATACATGATCGTTAAAACAGTACAAAATTCTTATATATGATCTTTAAAGCAGTACAAATACTTGATAGACAATTTCCTTTTTAATCATACGAACCTTTAGCAAGATACTTGTCAGAATCAACTTGTCCAGCCTTACCAGGTAATTACAGTTGCTTTACCGTATTGAATACGTTTGCATAAAGTAGAGTAAATTAATCCTATCGTACATAATAACCCCCATGAAAATCAAATACCACACATGCCTATTGTACCCACAGGTGATACTATTCGATGACACTCATCAATACGACTCCATCGTACTTCGTCATAGTTTTGTATTCATTCATTTTATATCGTTTATCGCTCGTTTCCCATCGTTTTTCAACGTCTAACTATTCATGTCTATTTCTATGTCCAATGCCCATCTTTTCCGCATTTCTCGATCTCTCGTTCATAAAAGCTATCACGCGTATATTCATCCAGTCTTATTTAAACTCAAATTTAAACTCAATAATAAGCTGACTACTATTTGAGATCACTAATATTGGAGATCAACAATTATATTTTCTAACATAACTCTTTTAACTACTCTAATTGTTCATTCACTAATTTCAGTTCTCATTCTTACAATTAAAGCTGTATATGGCATAAAGCTGTATATAGCAAAAAAAGACCGTTTCCGGTCTTATTCACATAATGGAGCGGGTGATGGGAATCGAACCCACGCTACCAGCTTGGAAGGCTGGAGTTCTACCATTGAACTACACCCGCGTACAATCGGGATGACACGATTTGAACATGCGACCCCCTGGTCCCAAACCAGGTGCTCTACCAAGCTGAGCTACATCCCGATGTGCAGTAATATTAAAATATGGCGCGCCCTAAGAGATTCGAACTCCTGACCTTTTGATTCGTAGTCAAACGCTCTATCCAGCTGAGCTAAGGGCGCATAATGGAGCGGACGACGGGAATCGAACCCGCGACCCTCGCCTTGGCAAGGCGATGCTCTACCGCTGAGCCACGTCCGCATGGTATGCGCGTGGAGGGACTTGAACCCCCACGTCGTAAGACGCTAGATCCTAAGTCTAGTGCGTCTGCCAATTCCGCCACACGCGCACATTTTGAATGAAGAATGGTGAGCCATGAAGGACTCGAACCTTCGACACCCTGATTAAAAGTCAGGTGCTCTACCAACTGAGCTAATGGCTCTTAATGGCTGGGGATATAGGATTTGAACCTATGCATGACGGAGTCAAAGTCCGTTGCCTTACCGCTTGGCTAATCCCCAACGTTTAAGAAAAACGATGGTGGAGACTGACGGGATCGAACCGCCGACCCTCTGCTTGTAAGGCAGATGCTCTCCCAGCTGAGCTAAGTCTCCAAAGTATTAGTCGTAAAGGTAATGCCGTCAATACACATTATTCAAACGTATTTCCCAGGCCAGATAGGCACTGACAAACCTTTACATCTTTAATCTTTTAATACCAATTAAAAGAAGAAAGGAATGACCCGTAGGGGATTCGAACCCCTGTTACCTCCGTGAAAGGGAGGTGTCTTAACCCCTTGACCAACGGGCCTCATTAAAAGTGATAACAAGCTCTCAACCGGGATCGAACCGGTGACCTCATCCTTACCATGGATGCACTCTACCTACTGAGCTATGAGAGCATGGCTCCCCGAACAGGACTCGAACCTGTGACAACTCGATTAACAGTCGAGTGCTCTACCAACTGAGCTATCAGGGAATAGTACCCGCTCATACGAGCGGCAGCTTACGCTTTCGAAGCCAGCTTTACAGAATAAAGCTGTGAGGTCTTGCTTGTTCGCTTGGCGACGT
>NZ_BMMB01000010.1 GCF_014645615.1 Paenibacillus hunanensis
TGGAGAACCGCTCACGAATCCTTTTCAGAGGAACTGTCGCACTTGGCTTGACAATCCGTCTTATAAAAAAAGAGCTGCAAGCAGATGGCAATGATCTGTTCGCAGCTCTTTTGTATATTTTAGTTGATATATCATTTTAAGAACGTTTAGCTATTCTCTTCAGAGCTGTACTATATTTCAGGATTACATCCAGACGCTAGCTATGTTGCCCCAACGATCCCTGCTGCTCCATCCATTTCCTCAATCGCGGAAACACGGTCAAAGCATTATTATAAAATACATCCTCCCAATGCGGCTCTGGAATCAGATGCTTGATAAAGCCAATCCATGCATCCAGCGGCACAAGCGGCCAATCGGTGCCGAATAGCAAACGATCATACTTTTCCGAAAATACAATTGCACGCTTAAAATGATCCACATACGTCTGCTCGCCCATCAAGCGCTGTACCTTAGCTCCATCGCCTACAATCCAACCGGACAGATCAGCGTACAGATTCGGATTTTTCTCCAGCATGGCTGAAGCATCCAGTACCCACGGATCGCCCAGATGACAGAGCATAAAGGTGATATCGCGATGCTTCACAAATGTCTCCTCCATCGCTAGCGGATGCGAGTATTGCAGCAGCCCTTGATCGGCATACGTCAAACCGCCATGAATAACGACAGGCAGCTGATAGCGACGGGCAAGCTCATATACCGGATCATAGATCGGGTCGCCAACATGGTAGTGATAGTAACCCGCATACAGCTTGAAGCCGACTACACGCGGATCAGATAGAGACTGCTCAAGCGCCTCGATTTGCCCGGGTTCGTGCAATGTCTCCGGATTAATGCCTACACAGGTAAACACATTGTGTGGAATACGATCATTCAGATCAAGCAGCATCGGGTTAGCCGCCTTTTTATCCGGGAAAGCGCCTGCTACCGTCTCGGTTACGCCCATTCCGACAGCAGCAACAACATTCGAAGCGGCGAATTCAGCCAGTAGCCCATCTGTTGTATAGTCAATCGATGCAAGCGTACGTGCGGTATCATGGAATGCTTCAATCTCGGAAAAGTGGATATGCGCATCAATGATTTTCATATCTGGCTCCTCTACAGTAGAGTTATTGTTTGTATGATAAAAAGCTCGTTTATTGCTGTCTGCTACTCATGTCGCGTGCTCTACATATCACTTATTTGGAACTCATTCGCTTGAATTCAGATGTTGATCGAAACGAATCTGTTTTAGCTCAGCGAATACTTCATCCGCTAATTCGTTTTCAGAAAATACCAGGAATTGCGGTGTGGTCATGTCTTCGTCACCATGATGAGTATGCATATCCTCTGACATTTCCGTTAATACGACAGCAGCATCCACCAGAATGCCGCTCTGATTATGCTCGGTGTCTGTGATCATATTCATCTGATATGTTCGTTCATGTGAGCCCAAACGGATAACTCCTGTTGGCGCACCAGTCTGGTACTCTGCCTTGCCTGCTTTATAGACAATCGATTCACCTGCTCTATTACGCAGTGAAGCTCGGCTATCCTTTAGCTGCTCGCTCGCCTTCCAATAGTTCCATTGACGAATGACCAGTGGTGCAAAGCTATTGCCTGTCTGTTGACGGACATGTACGAAGGATGCAAGCACCGGAGCACCTGGTAATGTCACATAGTATTGACGTAGCGACAATCCTTTATAGACGTCATGATCTGTAATCTGGACATCGATAGCTACACCATACCAGTGATTGCCATGTGAATCCTTAATATCAGTAAATGACACCGTTCGCGGCTGCTTCAACATGCTTGCAGCGGACATGCCTTTGATCTGCACCGTTAATCCGCCTGTCCATGGATTCCACCATGCTTTCGGTCCTGGTGTTGGAAAAGAAGACTCCAGCCATTCCACACCATCATGCTGTAAGGAGAATACGACCGGAGCAAACTGCTCACTAATCTTAAACTCTAACACACCATTACGAACACAATGAACATCCCCTTCAGCCGTCTGCATAACGCTGCTGATCATCGGCTCATCAGATACAGGAATCAAGAGGCGCTTCTGCTTCAACTCATACGTATCCATATCCATTACGACCTCAAGGACATCCAGCTCCCCCGGTGTAACAGGCTCTAAAGTCAGTGAATCCTGCCATGTTGACAGCTGATCAGCCTGTGCCAGCTCAAACTGCTGACGCTTCATCCACTGATCTGAGGAAGCGATAATCGTACCACTTAATGTGGTGTTTTTACGTTCGATGATCTTCAATTCAGCCTGCTGGGAGGATAGGAATGGATTACCTTCGTTTAGTAGAATATCCAGCGATGGCTCGGTACGTAGCGGCTCTTCATTTCCGATTTGCAGCGCAAATGCACGAAAATCCTGCCAGCTACTCCATGTACCACCTGCAATCGTTAACGGCGGCGTACTGACTGTTGCTCCAGCCTGCAACGTGCCTAATGGATGCTCTAACGCATACAGCCAGTGATCTCGAAGCAAAGTACGCTCCTGTGGCCATGTGATTCCCCAGTTATTTTGCTGCCGACGGCGGAAAATCCAGTTTTCAGTGATTTCCTCCAGCACCCAGTAATCGCCAAACGATGCAGCTGGTCCCTGCGCGGTATCAACATACCGATTCTGGTAAGGGAGAATACTATTTTCGAACGACATCTCAAATTTTGTTTTTAAAAATAACGGTTCGGTACGATCCTGTTCCGTGGTGTTGCTCACCTGATGGTGATGAGTAATAATTCCGTTCTGATACATTCGGATACTGGTGATCAGGCGCAGCTGAAGCGACTCCAGCTCATATTCGGCTTCCATCGTAAATGAATCCCCATGCTGGAATGACACCCGAATCGCTCGATCCTGCTTAAACGCATTATCATAAGGCAATCCAAATTGAGGATGCTTGATCATACCGCCAGACTCGGTTCCTTTATACATCGTCAGCTCGTTGGTTAGCTTATTCAGATGAACATGATACAATCCATTCGATGCTACCCAGCCCTCGGCTGTCTGACCGCCAAAAGTAGACCCTGCACCAGGAAAAACCAGACTAACAGGTTGCTCCAACACCTGGACATAGCTTGTATCAAGTGGAGCTTCAGACGAAGCATGATCGCCACGTACAGATTCATCGCTTGTAGTTGAAGCTTCATGATCCGTTGCAGGCTGCTCCATAGCGCCCGTTGCGCCTTTGGTAGCTCGCTCAATCACCAGCGATTGATACCAGATGCCATAATCCAGCAGCGTTGCTTTTACCTTGATCGCATGACGACCCTGTGCTGGAACACGCACGATCGACTCAGGCTCGCGGAAGGCTAGCAATGGATGTTCAGGCCAGCGGATTCGGTATGTCTGTTCGGTATCGTATTCATTCTCAAGCGATACTTCCAGCTCCTGCTCTCTGCCTGCATACCAAGTTTGCTGTGGAAGGTTCATTTTGACACGAACGGGGAAGCGGGGCTCTACGCCGAGCTTGAATATAGCGAGCTTTCCGTTAATACGCAGCTCAGCCTCAACGACTGGATGCGTTTGAAACGGATCTTGCTCCTCCTCGATCGGCTTTAATTCGAAGGTGGCTTGAATCGTCTCGTGATGAACTACGTCTGTAGATGCTTGTAACGACCATTCGATTCCTTTATGGCTACGGGATTGGATATCTACATGAAGCGGCTTGCCTGACTTGTTAATCAGCTCATACTCGATCGGATAGCTAGCGCCAAAGGGTAAGCGATGCTGCTTCGGAATCGTAGCTTGGATCAGATAATCATCTGTTTCAATCAGACGCAGACCGCGTCCCGTACGTTCATATTCCATTCGTAGATACAGATCAGCCTTACGCCATTCATAAGTAAAATAATCAAAACCATGTTCTCCGTTTCCATCGGGCTGGGTAGCAATCTCACGAATGCTGTCATTGTACCAATCAATCGTTTCAAAAAACGGCTGAACAGCAGGCGTTTGCAGCACGGATGGAATCAGGTTGATCAGATGGGTTACATCCTCACGACGCTCCCAGAAAAATCCGGCTTTTTTGTAAGCGGGTACAGCTTTGACGTTGCCTGGCCATGTGTATAGATCGACCCGAGGCCACCCCAGCTTAATCGTTTCTTCTACCGCGCGAAGTACCAGCTTCTTACCAACCTTTTGCCCGTGATATTCTGGGCGTACATTCAGCAGTGCGATATACAATGCTCCTACATCTTCCTTATAATGCGAAAAGCTACAATACCCGATCACCTTCTCACCGATAACTGCGAGAAAGATATTCAAATGCGGGCTATTATGATGCTCCTGTAAAACCATTTGCTCCGTATGCAGTGCACTCTCACCACCCCAGCTCTCCTGGCTTGCATTCCACATATCGGCGATTGATGCAGCATAACGCGGCTCGTACTCAACAATTGCTAATTGATCTACTTGATGCTTCGTTGTCATGATTATGTATCCTCCATCTTCCGTAGTGTATAGAAGTATAACCTTGCTTATGACATACTACTCGTGAGGTATATTCAGATTAACAAAAATCGGATAGGAAACCAAATGTTTTGAGTGATATTGGAAAATTGGAACGCCCGGTGATATAAAACGTTTGGGAGTCATGGATGCTTGAAGATGAATAGGGTTGAAGCTTGTAGCTGATAGGTGGGTGTAATTGAGGTGTACTATTTTTCCGATTTTCTATTGTTTATTTGCTGGAGTTGAAGTATTTCTTTTTATACTTATGTTGGTAGCAATATTGCTCGTATGTTGCACGATATCATATGAGCTTAGTATACTTATTTTATTTTTGTGAATTTTTCATATAATGAAATAATAATTTTAGTTGGTTTATCACACTTAATTCGACGGATTCGACTTCGATAACTATCGATTGTCGATAAAATGATTACTGCGCTATCACGATAATGTTGGTTTCATGCCGCTCGTAAAATGATTTTTTTACGATATGAATCGCCAGCACAAAAGCACAAAAAACCGATCCTGCTTCATCTAGCTACACAGGATCGGTCTAAATATCTAATGATAGTTGTAGTGTAGTTACTCACGTATGGAGTAGATTTTTTTACGAATATCTTTCCTACTCTTTGCTCATAACTCCAGTTCTTAATTCGCTCCCACAACCGCATGCGGTACATATGGCTCTTCCAAAAACGCTACATCCTCCGCACTCAACTTTACATTCAATGCTCCAGCAGCGTCCTCTAAATGCGATATTTTCGTAGCTCCAATGATCGGGGCACTGACCGGGTTCTTTTGCAGAATCCAGGCTGTTGCAATCTGAGCGCGGGATACGCCATAGCGATTGGCTAGCTCGGCTACGCGTTCGATAATCGTACGATCAGTATCCATAGTCGCATCGTATTTGGACTTTTGTACGTTGTCCGTTTCAGAGCGAAGTGTCGTGGTATCCAGATCACGTGTTAAGCGTCCCGAAGCAAGCGGACTGTACGGAATAACGCCTATTTTCTGATCTATACATAGTGGCAGCATTTCGCGCTCTTCCTCGCGATAGAGCAGGTTCAGGTGATTTTGCATAGAGACAAAGCGTGTCCAATTATTCTTCTCTGCCACATGAAGCGCCTTCTGGAACTGCCATGCGTACATCGCAGAAGCACCGATATAGCGCACCTTGCCCATTTTCACCAGATCATGCATCGCTTCCATCGTTTCTTCGATCGGTGTCGCATAGTCCCAGCGGTGAATCTGATACAGATCAACATAATCGGTGCCCAGGCGTTGTAGGCTTTTATCGATCTCACTCATGATCGCTTTGCGAGACAAGCCTGCACCATTCGGGCCTTCGTGCATGCGGCTGAATACTTTTGTCGCAATAACAACCTCATCGCGATTCGCATATTCCTTCAGTGCACGGCCGACATACTCTTCACTTGTCCCCATGGAATAGATATTAGCTGTATCGAAGAAATTAATGCCTAGCTCCAGCGCATGCTTGATAACTTTACGGCTATCCTCCTCATTCAGTACCCATTCATGTACCCAGCGACTAGCATCGCCAAATCCCATACATCCCAGACAAATACGTGAGATGTCCAGACCTGTGTGTCCTAACTTTGTATATTCCATCGTATCGATTGCTCCCTTCATAATTAGCGAGATGAAGTGTGAAAATAGGTTTGTACACGATGCAACGATGATCTGCGATAATTCTGTACCGCATGCTTTTGCATAAGTCGGTGTAGCGATTCCTCATATAGCACGCGAAATGTTGGTTCTGACTTGTGCTTGATCAAGGTATTCAGGCGACGAATTAAAGCGAGTTCAAAATAACGTATCCATTGACGCATAAGCACAGCTACGTAACCGTATAGGATCATTTGTTATGTTGGATATATACAAATTCCGCTAACAAAATAATCCATCATCCTATCATTCGATACGTAGCCGTCTTCACCTCCCTTATCCTGTAATAGCATCCGTAGCTATACAGATGCAGTAGCTATGAATATAGTATGCTTGTAAACAAGATCAGGGAGGTATCTCATTCATATTGAATGATTGCCTAATTCTATCATGTCCATTTTCAGAGCAATAATAGGCAAGGTATAATCAATTACAGTCCATGTCGTATACATCTACTCGCCTTCTAGCGAGCATGTACTCGTATAAATAGAACGATTCCAAAGGAGAATGCCTATGTCTGAGCGCATCTACACCCAGCATCATGAGCTGGCTGCTCTCATCCTGCACCATTGCCCGGAGGAAGGCGTATTCCAAACGGCCGTTCCTTCCTTACTCTTAATTCATCACCGTGAAATGACCGACAAAGCGTATCAGGTATATAAGCCCTGCTTCTGCTGCATTGCGAGTGGAGCTAAGGATATTTTTCTAGCAAATGAGCACCTGTCGTACGGACCCAGTAATTATTTGATCGCTTCGATGAACCTTCCTGTCGTAGGTCAGGTCGTACAAGCCTCTCAAGCAGAACCTTATCTCAGCTTTAAGCTGGAATTTTCGCAAACTCAGATTCTTGAAGTCTTAAATGAAACTGATCTGACGCAGCCCACGCGTGAAACTGCCAGGCGCGCACTGTTTGTCGGTCAGACCGAGCCTACGCTCCTGGATGCGGTTATACGCTTGACCAAGCTACTCGATCAGCCAAAAGATATTTCTTTTCTCGCTCCCTTATTTGTAAAGGAGATTCTGTACAAGCTATTGCAAGGTGGCTTTGGCTCGATGCTGGCACAGATCGCACTGGAAGGTAGTAGCTCCTATCGTATCCGCGAAGTGATTGAGCAGATTACCCGTCATTATGAGCAGCCGCTTCGTGTGGACGAGCTTGCCGAAATGGCGAGCATGAGCGTCTCATCCTTCCATCGCAACTTCAAAGAAGTCACTGCGATGAGTCCTCTGCAATTCCAAAAGCAGGTTCGTTTGCAGGAAGCACGCCGCATACTGCTATCTGAGTCGGCAGATGCTGCGGATGTCGCCTTCCGTGTCGGCTATGAGAGTGCTTCGCAATTCAGTCGTGAATATGCGCGGATGTTTGGCGCTCCACCGCGTGCAGATATTAAGCAGCTCAAGCAGAAGTACGGTAATATATTGAATGTGAATGCGTGATATGAATGCATGAATGGAAGAAGCCCCTATGTATTGAACATAGGGGCTTTTGCTTCAAGTTCTATTTTATTTATACGTGCCTGGCTAACTGCTATACATCCTGTGATCGCTTTATATCAAGATTTTAGCCAAGATACATCCTATATTCGTACGCTGTAATGCCATACACACTTTTAAAATGCTTGTTCAAATGCGTGAGGTCTGTGAACCCGCATTCGGTTACGGCTGCGTACACATCCTTCTTTTGCTCAATGAGATGCTTGGCGTGTTCAATTTTACGATTTAAAAAGTACTGATAGGGCGAAATGCCAGTTTGTGCCTTGAACATGCGAATGAATTGGAATTTGGACAACTCCAGTTCCTGACCGATCTCATCTAGCTTCATTACACCGCCTAGATCCGCATGCAGCATCTCCTTCGCTTTGCGAATCAAGCCCGGGTCCTGTGTAGGGCTTGATGTGAGATCGTTATGAACGAGGCTATCTGCTAGCGCGACGAGACGCTCCGTACAGAGCGCATCATCACCACTCTGCGTCATCGCTTGAGATAGTTCAAGAATACGTCGATTGAGCAAGGGATCATATACGACCGGCGAGGAGAAACGAAGCCAATCCTTTTGCCCGGCTGCTTCGGTCAGCATATCCGGGTCGACATAGAGCATCACATAATCGAGCCCTTCCCTGCCATTGGCCATACCATCATGCGCCTGCTCCGGGTTGAACATCATGACACCGCTGGAATGAGATAAATGCAGACTTCCATCCATCGTAAAGCGCTGGATTCCACGTAGTGTCACCCCAAATGAATACTCCTGATGCGAATGCCGCTTGTACGTAAAATCCTGAATACTGGCAGACAGCATTGTGATGCCTGCTGCTTTTTTATATTGAAAGCGTTCGGTTGGATTCATGCTGTCGTCCTCCTTATACCCACATCATTACCGCTGCATAGACGAGAAATGCTGTCATGACCAGATTAGTAATACGTTGATTCCGTTGCAAAAACGTTTTGAAAATTGTACCAAACATCACCCACGTTGTATAGGCAAGAAATCCGATCAGGGTGATGCCGAACACGCCTGCCAGTAGCGCAGGTACAGCGGAATAATACGGCATAATAAAGGTTGGAATGACCGTCATCGTGAACATAATCACCTTAGGATTCACAAACTGGGTGATAAAACCAGAGCGGAACGTATCGAGTCCTGCTGTAGTAGGCGCCTCTTTATTGCCAGACGCAGGCTTGCTTTTACGTGAAATCTGATATGCCAGATACAGCATGTACAGACTACCTACAATCTGCATTCCCAGCATAATACGAGGCAAAATAGCTGCTAGCACACTATTAAGCGTTGCCGATGCCGCCAGCAATAATCCGAAGGCTACGGTCGCTCCATACGTATACCGAAGCGCCTGCGCCGTGCCCTCCTTGTTGGCGATCGATAGAATAAGAATATTACTCGGCCCCGGTGTAAATGTAACAATAAAGCAGTACAAAATAAAAGACAGCATACTCATATACAAACCCCTTTCCGGTGTAGCTCGTTGTTTGTATATCAATATAACTGTCTGGTGAGAATTGCTATAGTATATTATTGCAGGGGCGAGGATAGCGGCTGATAGGTGAATAGTAAAGTAAAATATATTGTGGACAATAGAGGCTTTAGATTGACCAGATGTTCAGCTAGCAGTGTACTTCTGTGCTTTAAGGCTGTTTGTTATGTTGTACTACATAAAATAACAAAAACCTCGAATGTGCTTCGTACACACCCGAGGTTTCATAATTATAATGACCAGCTATATTTAAAAGCTTATCTTCTTACTCCGATAGCTTATCCAGCGTTTCAAAATCCTCATCGCTCAATTGCAGATGCGCCGCCTCAATATTTTCATCCAAATGCGATACCGTAGATGTACCTGGAATTGGCAGGATCACTGGCGAGCGGCGTAGTAGCCAAGCCAGTGCAACCTGAGCAGGCTTCGCATCGAGACGCTTGGAGATTTCATCCAAAGGGCCGCCCTCACGAGCAAGCTTACCAGTTGCCAGTGGGAACCATGGGATAAAGGCAATATCATGCTTCTCTGCTTCCTCTAGCAAATCCTCAGCCTTGCGCGTGGATAGATTGTACAGGTTCTGCACAGAAGCAATTTTAGTAATTTTGCTGGCTTTATGTAATTCTTCTACACTTACTTCGCTCAAGCCAATATGACGAATTTTGCCTTCCTGACGCAGCTTCTCCAGCTCGCCCAGCTGATCTTCTAACGGCACCTTCGGATCAATCCGGTGCAGCTGGAATAGATCGATACGCTCCAGACCCAGATGACGCAGGCTTAGCTCAGCTTGCTGACGTAAGTATTCTGGACGACCCACTGGACGCCAATCGTTCGGACCGGAGCGAGTTAGACCTGCTTTTGTCGCAATCACTAGATCATCCTTATAGGGGTGTAGTGCCTTGCGAATAAGCTGTTCTGCCACGAATGGGCCATAGGAATCGGCAGTATCGATAAAATTCACACCTAGCTCAACGGCACGCTGCAAGACACGCACAGCTTCATCGGGGTCCTTCGGATCGCCCCAAACGCCTTTACCTGTAAGCTGCATACTTCCATAGCCAAGACGATTAACCTTTAGGTCGCCGCCAATCGTAAACGTGCCTGATGCTGCGGCATTCAGATTTTCGGTTGTCATATGAAATGCTCCCTTCGTTGGTGAAAGTCAGTTTAAGCTTCCTAGCGAAATAACGATGATACGTGGGCTGTGCTACATCTACGCACACAAAGAACGGAATGACAATCTCTTCAGCATAAGGTGTAGCACAGTCTCAAGGACGAATAGTCGTTACATACGACTCATTCTGTCCCACTTGTATATCCTTTTATCCACTTACCCGTAATCGAAGCTTTTTATACATTATCGCGATATAATTTTAAACAATCTTTATTTATATACATAATTATAATTATGTAAAATAATGATAAATTGATTATTATATATTCGTTGTTAGAATACTTGTTCTATTGCTTTTGTATTATTTTTTATATGGCTATAATAACTGGCTTTTATCATTTATTTTATACGTTTTTATATTATTTCTTCTTATTCCCTTGTCTTATTTCTGCTCACGCACGTTTACTTTTTACTTACTTTGCACCTATTTCGCACATCCTTTTTATAAAATTACTATACGCATTTGCGTAAAATTCTAAAAGTGCAGATTCGAGACAGATACTTTCCAATCTCAAACCTGCACTTTTGGAATACGATAAACGAAACTCTTTAAAACTACTAGTGGTATGCTACCTATGCGCACAATTATCAGAATAATTACTCCTACTCTTTCATACCTCTTACAAATACTCCGCCAAAATCACATCCGTCTGATATGGTGTAATACCCTGTTCTAACGCAAATACAGTATCTGCATCTTCGATGCGATGTACAATCTTCCCTCTTGCCTCTGCGTGCAAGGTGAACAGCTCTGACAGCATCGGTCGACGTAGATCGGTAAAGGCATGCCCCAGCATTTGTAAACCTGTCATATTATCTGCTGCTGTTATGCGGAAGCTACGATTACGTACGATCGCATCCATCCAAATGATCTCACGCGTGTGCAAATCAACTGCAAACGGAACCGCTTGCTGTGCCTCTACCGTCAGATCAAACTTCGCCTGTACAGTCGCTGGATCAAAAATCTCTCCTGCACGCTCATCGTGGCGTATCATAAAGCCAGCAAAGCACTCTGGCAGCTCCGCAATAGCCTGTCCCGTAAAACAAGCAATCTGCACAAGAACATAACGAGCCTGTGTATGCTTCTTTACTTGAGAAAGGTACAGATCGATAAATTCAGAAGCACCTTCAGGCGCATCGACAATATCGCCACTATGCACGCCATATTTCCCCTGTAAATTGTAAAACGCTAATGTATCAAGATGCTGCCATTCCTGATCAAGCAGCACCGCAGACAGATCAATATCGACACGGCTACGATGCTCATCCTCCATATTTTTCCACCAGCAAAATAAACGGACAGTATCCCCGTCTGGCAGGGCTACACGGCTTCCACGAGGCAAGGCGCGTAATGCTTGGCTAGCAGAACGCTGCGACCACGGCACTGGAATCTGCTGTAACTGTGGATCGATATATACGGAACCGAGCGCTGAACGTTCAGCGAATCGACGCTTCAGCTCTCTTTGAATCGTCTTCACAATCTCTATAGTGATCGATTTTTTTAAAACGGGTAAGCGATCTGGAATTGCGACCACCTTGCCTGTATTTCCTTTTGGAAAAAAGACACGATATTGTCTACGCTTCTGGCGATGCTTGAAATGTGCCAGCATTTGCAGCAGTAAAGGCACAGCCATGTCTTCGATATGAAGCTGAAACTGCTCCATAATCAGCTTACTATGCTTCGGCTGCGAACGCAGCAGTGCATCCAGTCGACGCGCCAGTTCTCCCGGACGTGTGCCAAGCTTAGCAATTACCGCTGGATCATGCTCCTTCATTCCCTGATCCAGCTCTGTTCGCATTGTTGGAATCGATCGTTCACGGCGCAGTGCAGTAAACGCGTCAAAAGCATATGGATAACGAGCTCGCATCTCGCCTGGATGAAGTAGCTCTCCCAGCCGTTTCCACTGCTCACGATACAGCACCATATCCTCAAGCGGATTCACCACGCGCTCCAGCAGTCCTAATATTAATCGACGCTCTACTCGGCGAAACTTACGGAAATGATAAGCATTTCGCGGATGATCTGCTTGCTCTGCTGACAGAGGTGTATGCATGCCCTGATTGAGATTATATACATTAGTCAGGCGATTACGTAGCTGAGGCAATTTTTTCGCCCAAGCCAGATCTGTCGGCAGTCCAGACAAACCTGCGGCTAAACGCAACACATCAGTTGCTGTACGAAAATATACACTTAATCGCTGCCCATCTGCACGTTCTGCTTCTAATAGCACGGAAGCGATAAATGCCACATTTTCTTTATAAGGAATCTGTTCAGGTAACAGCCATTCTACGTTTTTAACCATCCATAAGCCTGTAGCAAGATCATCTTTATCCTGATTAGATAATGAACCATTCGCTGCTGCTAGATTACGCAGCATTTCAATACAGGTATCTTCTGTCGCAAGACCAATCGGTTGTAGATGCGCCGTTCTTTCCGCAGGTGGGCGCAGCATTGTATCATATTCGGGACGAATACCGAAGCGATAATGCAGGAGTGCATTGATCCATAGCTCTGCGGCAGAGGCTTCCATGACCTGCTCTGGAAAATTAGGATACATCGGCTCGTACTGTACATGATCTCCAACCATCTGAGATAACACAGGAACCATTTGTTGATACAGCTCTGCTATCATGTCGACAGATAGCTTGCGACACTGCTCAATCAATTCAGGTGTAAATGTATAGCCAAGCTGCTCGATATTTTGTAGCAACGAAGCAAGTGCTTGATCGACAGCGATGTGCTGCTTAGGTGTATGTACTTGATCGCTCAGCTCATCGCTTTCAGATGCTTGAGCCTGGTCATTTTTCATTGTATAAGGGAGCACGACTTTTCCTAAACGACGCAGCAAAATAGGATTCATCCATTGTGCAGGACACTGCTCATTTCTATCTTTTTCGAATAGATCATGCTCGCTTGTATGTTGCTTGGGTACGGATATCGATGGGTTCTGCTCTTGCTGAGATGGATGATCGGCTCTGGAATGTGCAGAAATATTAGAAGTATGCTCGGATGAGCTGTCGTTATGCTGTGTATTCATCGTAAAACCTCCTGAATAACAGAACAGCTGCAGGAGAGCAGGAACACTAGGGATCCGGGATAAAGGCTAAGTAAGAAGGAAGTGTTCACAATAGCCTGCAGCTATTCCTGTGTATGGGGTTGTTGCTTTCTATGACTTTAGATTACAGCATGCTGGACGTTCTCAACAGGGCACAAGTATGGCGAATATCGAAAGTGAGCCATTAGTTTAAAATAGCAAAAAATTGCATCTATTTAAATTTTGCATATAATAAATGAGTAAGTGTTCATTCATAACTTAATGTCACTTTGTCAGTTAGTAGAGGTTCGAAAATATACTTTAAAAACGAGGAGTGGGCAATATGGTACAAACACGAGTACTCAGTGCATCACATGCAAAGGC
Source organism: Paenibacillus hunanensis (assembly GCF_014645615.1). GTDB lineage: Bacteria > Bacillota > Bacilli > Paenibacillales > Paenibacillaceae > Saccharibacillus > Saccharibacillus hunanensis. The sequence goes on from NZ_BMMB01000010.1 coordinate 13,720, forward strand.
ACCTTTTGAAAAGACAACGATTGAGCGTAGAGAACTACGTCCGCATGACATTTTGATCGATATCAAATTCAGCGGCATTTGCCATTCTGATATTCATAGCGCGTATGATGAATGGGGCGGCGGCATTTTCCCAATGGTACCGGGTCATGAGATTGCGGGTATTGTTGAAGCTGTAGGTAGCGACGTAACCAAGTTCGCTGTAGGCGATCGTGTAGGCGTAGGCTGCTTCGTGGATTCCTGTGGGGAATGCGAATACTGTCAGCGTGGAGATGAGCAGTATTGCACCAAAGGCGTTGTACAAACGTATAACTCGCGTGAATATGACGGTACTCCTACCTATGGCGGGTATAGCCAGAAGATTGTCGTGACAGATCGCTTTGTTGTGAGCATTCCCGACAAACTGGAAATGGATGTAGCCAGTCCACTACTATGTGCGGGTATCACGACATACTCACCACTCAAGCACTGGAATATCGGGCCGGGTAAAAAGGTAGCGGTGATCGGTGTTGGTGGTCTGGGTCACCTGGCGCTGCAATTTGCTCGTGCACTGGGAGCAGAAGTAACAGCACTCAGCCGTTCAGCAAGCAAAAAAGATGAAGCGCTGGAGCTGGGCGCACACCACTACTATTCCACTGAGGAAGCAGATACATTTAAAGAACTAGCAGGTCAATTCGACCTGATTCTGAATACGGTATCGGCAAACCTGAATGTGGATGCATATCTGTCTCTGCTGCGTGTAGATGGTACGCTGGTCAATGTAGGTGCTCCGGCTGAAGCGGATCAATATCATGTATTCTCGCTCATCATGGGTCGCCGTAGTATTGCCGGCTCACTCGTTGGTGGCATTGCCGAAACACAGGAAATGCTGGACTTCGCTGCTGAGCACGGCATCGCACCGAAGATCGAAGTGATCCATGCTCACCAGGTGGATGAAGCGTACGAGCGTGTATTGAAGAGTGATGTACGTTACCGCTTCGTTATCGATATCGCTACACTGGATTAAGCGCGGGCTTGTCAGAATAAAGTGATCGTTTTCATCTAAAAAGGATGTTTATGCTGTATAGCTTAGCTATGACTGCATACAGTACTTTTGGCAAGCTGTCTCTAGCGTCTAGAATCGCACGACATCTATCGTTGTGTTACTTGCATAATGATATAGCCTATGACTGCATAGCTTGTATCTACAGTCAAAAAAGCAGCTTCTCACCTGAGATTCATTAGGTGAAGAAGCTGCTTTTTATCGTTTTATCATTACGTATAGGATGACACGAACGCCAGCAATTAATAATCATTTATGATCATTAGACTTATACACGGATCATGATTAAAAATAAATCATTTATTGTATAAGCTTCACTAGCTCAGTGCTATAAAGCTCTGCTATGATCTCCCCTACATCCATCACACTTGTCCGCCATCCAGCTCGTAACGCGCCATTCGTTCTTTTTCTTCCTTCATCTGTGCGTCGATGCGGCTGCGCATTTTCTGTAGCACCAGTGCGAGCACCTCACGTCGTTCACCCAGATCGATCAGCATCTGACGTATACTTTCTCGCTCTGTCGTATGTGACGCATCGTCCTTGCGATAACGGGTGAGCACATCGGATACACGAACAATCTCCTCCTGTAGCTCATGCAAATAATTCGTTACGACCTCTAATGACTCCATATACACCTCACTTGCATAGCCGCGAAGCGGTGAACGCAAAAATCGCTCCACATGCTCCCCCTGCACAAGCACCGGTGTAAATACCGGATTGCCCATAAGCATCTGCAAGCTGTCTAGCTGTAGCTCAACAGGCATCCGATCGATACTAATCGCTTCGTTATGATCCACCATCTGTCGCAGTCGGTGTTGCAGCGCAGTTGGGTCTGATGGAAGTTGTTCCACTTCGCTTTTTCGTACAAAATAGATCATCGTTCTTCTTCCTCCGATCTTTACGTTGAGCAGCCACAACGACCTTCGACTACAACTTAGACTTTGAATATATAGGTTCGGCCCTCATAATCTTTAATTCTTAAATCGATGAAGTTAAGTTTCTTAGTTATATTTTCGACCTCTCAGCCGTAAATTCCTGTTTGTAGAATATGAAGCGTTCATTTTTATTCGTATAACAACAAATTAAAGTCATAAATTATCTATGAACAAGAATCGCGTTATATCTATTCGGCAGATTAACGCTTTGCATGTCTCTCATCATTAATATCGTCTATTTCTCCTATATCTACCCGATTTTTGTTTCAATTTCACAACGTTTGAACAGGTTTTTACATTTTGGTATTCTTATCAGTTATAAAGAATGTATCTCGAATCCACATCGTTGACAGATTCGGAAAGCCGAACGAATCCAGATGTAGTCCACTCAAGCTCCGGTTAAAATACGCTCGCTGGTTAATGTGGTTGCCAAGCAGCAGCCAGTGCTCCTCCTGTAGCTTACGCTCCATTTGCTCTAAAATGTGCTCGCGCTCGGCACGTTCATGACGCATCACATCATACAGCATGGTATGAAGCACCTGAAGCTGCTCCTTATCTAACAGACAGTGTAGATGATTGACCTCATTAGAGAAAAAGTTAATCAAATCCCATTCCCAGTCATCCTCCAGCACCTCAACCGCTAGCACAATATGACCTCCTAACAGCCGATCCTCCTGCGCCTCCAGCTCCAAATGAAGACCGATCGCTGCTGCTCGCTGCTGTATCCATTCCGCCTCCAGCCGGTCTTCCCTTTTGTAGGTAAAGCTTAGTATGAGCGTCTCGCCATTATAACTGCTGGCAGCGAGCTGCTCTCTGGCTTCCTCCAGACTGTGGCGTGCGAACGTTTGCTGTGCGCTTTTCCACGGTAAAAAGCTGCCTGCTGGTGAGGTACGATCCCCTTGCAGCTCTTCCTGCATTGTCTGACGATCATATAGCAGTCGTATCGCACGACGAAAATGAATATCATGCTGTACGCCAGGCAAACGCATATTAAACAGCAAATATCGACCGCCAAGTGCAGGCTGCGTTAATTGACGACTATTACTCTGCTCTGTTTCCTCCTCATCCGTTCCAGTTAACATACGATATGAACGAGTCGAGCCTCCCTGTTGCGGTAAAAACCAGACATCTACACGATCCAGAATCGGACGATACCCATAATAGCCGTCAAAAGCAGTCAGCGACATTTTACTCGTATTTAATTCCGATACACGAAATGGCCCTGTGCCATTGATCGTAATTTCCTCTGCCTGCTCGTGTGCCGGCACAATCGCCATGTTAATATTGGAAAGAAGATGTAAGAACATCGTATTAGGACGTTTCAGCCGGAAGGTGAATGCATAATCATCATACAGCTCTATGTTCTCTATATCCCGGTATAGCCAGTTAATATTTTCCCCTCTATGCTTAACTCGCTCCAATGTTGCAAGCACATCATGGGAAGTGAGCAATCGGCCATCATGAAATCGAATACCTTTACGCAAATAAAAAGTCCATGCTGTTCCAGCATCGCTACATTCCCACAGATGAGCCAGCTTCGGTATAAATTGCTCTGTTTTCGAATCATAAGCGACCAGCGTATCAAAAATATGCCGCATTAGAAAAATCTCAAACGCACTGAACACAAGCACAGTATCCAGCTTTCCCAGTGGTCGATACCGAACCATACGTAGTACATCCTGTCTGCTGCTCTCTTCTCGCTCTTGATGCAATCCGAGATAGATGTTAATCCGCTGAGACAAGCGCTCTCGCACATGCTCATCACCCTCAAAGACACTCACCAGATCAAGTGCTTCTTTTACCTTGTCTCGATGAAGTAAGTGCTGAATGCGCTCTTCAAGCATGTCTCCATTGGAGCATAGAAACTGCAAACGTGAACTGTTTCCTCGTCCTCGTCCGGGTTGCCATACGATCCATCCATGCGTTTCCAATCTGCGTATAATCAGCTTGACATTACGCGGTGTACAGCATAACAGGTCTGCCAGCTCCGCAATCGTGACGCTACATGTATAGTCTGACTCGTGCTCTTTGTTCAAGCGCTCATAGAGCTGCAAATATTGAATCATATCATGTTCCATAATGATATCCTTTCTGCAAGCTTTATCCTATATCTCCTTTGACCGATAAAGAGTCCATCATACTAGCACCTATAGCCTATGTTCATCAAAATCTCAATGATCTAATAGGAGAAAAATTAAAAGGGGAAGATCATATAAAAAAGTCTTCTCTTTTTCTTCTCCTTTTATCTTTTTACAATGATAACAACTTGATTGACGTTTTGTAAAATATAAGGAGTGTTCAACATGATTGCCAAAAATCTAGCCACTATCCATCCACTCGCCTGGACGATCATTGTCGGTACCATGTTCGGCAGGCTCGTCACTTCCATGAGCATTCCATTTCTCGCCATCTACTTGACCTCAGCACTGCATGTTCCTGCTACGCAGACTGGACTCATTATTGCAGGTAGTGCACTCGCTGGTGTACTGTTCAGCTTTTACGGTGGATACATCTCTGACCGCATCGGACGCAAACGCGTCATGCTCGTATCTGTATTTGGCTGGTCACTCGTCTTTTTCGGTTTTGCATCGGCGCAGTATGTATGGATGTTTTTTGTCGTCAATATACTGAACGGAATATGCCGCTCCACATTCGAGCCTGCTGCACGCGCACTGCTCTCCGATACAACACCACCGGAACATCGCTTACTCGTCTTCAATATGCGCTATGCTGCGATTAATATCGGCGTGGTATTTGGCCCGTTGATCGGACTTCAGCTTGGCTCAGGTGCTTCGACGTTTCCGTTTTACATTACGGGTGCGGTGTACGTGCTGTATAGCTTTGTACTCGTCTTGCAATTCCGTTTGCATCCAATCGATAAGCTACAAAGCCATGCTGCGGATAACGTTGCCAGACCGAATATTCGGGAAGCATTACGAGTGACATCGTCTGACCGCATTTTCCTGCCTGTTCTGATCGGTATGATCTTTTGCGTACTTGGGTATGCGCATTTTGATTCCACGCTAGCCCAATTTCTAGCGATTACACCAGATCTCAGTAATGGTAGTAAAATATTTTCCTATATGCTTGCGATGAATGCGGTCGTTGTACTTATTGTTCAATATCCGCTCGTGCGTACAGCAAGACGTTTTCGTCCGATCGTTCCATTGATTATAGGAAATATCCTTGTGGCGCTGTCCTTAATGATCTTCGGTATGGCACATAACCTGGCTGTATTTATGATCGGTGTGTTCATTTTTACTGTAGGTGAAGTGCTTATGTTTACGATGACCGATATGCTGATCGACCATATTGCTCCTGCGGGCTGGAAAGGCACGTATTTTGGCACGATGGGCTTTAACAATATTGGTACGATGGTTGCTCCAGTTGTCGGTGGGTTGCTTATTGATCGTGTAGCATTACAGGGTGGTATTCACGTATTCATACCGCTTGCATTGCTTACGCTGGTTGGTCTACCCTTCCTGTTAATTGCTCATCGTCGCTTGACAATTCGTGATCAGCAGGCAGAAGCTGATGCGGCTGAACGGAATATGGTTGTGGAAAAGGCTGTTGGAGGTTGATGGAGCTTTTCGTTTAGCTATGTTGCTGGGTGAGTGTTAGCGTGAATTGAGTGTCGTGCTTGGGAAGCATTAGAACAGAAATTTAGAAGAAGTTGGGCGTTGGAGAAGTGACTTATGCTTTTTTGATATACACCACTTCGGGAAGGAATAAGGGGACGGACTCGGGTGGAGCCGCGGGAATCTACTGGAATGGGGAAGGAATGAAGATTCCCGCGGCTCTGTAACTGTAAGATATTTTGCTGCGCAAAAATCACTTTTTATTGAACCTCGTGTTAGAAAATCACTAACACTGTAAGTTGTCCTTTCCCCTTATTTCCTTCCCTTCGTTCTGTATGGATTGCATCCTTAGATTGAAAACAGGAATGAAAAAATAAAGTGAATATATCAAGTCTATCTTTAGTGTAGCATTGTGCTTATAGAGAATTTCATTCGTGTTCGTACCATTTCGCCTGTTCGTTGAACATATATGCATATTTCCCGTTTAGTCTCATTAAAGCTTCATGCGTTCCTTCTTCAATAATTTGTCCCTCATCCATTACTACAATACGATCCGCAATTTTAGCTGAACCTAACCTATGAGTTACGATGACTGCAATCTTATTTTTAGAAATATCTCTAAAAGTTCTAAATATACTAGATTCTTCGATAGGATCTATGGCAGCAGTAGGTTCGTCTAAAATAATTAAATCATGTTTACGAAATAATCCCCTCGCAATAGCCACGCGTTGCCATTGCCCACCAGATAAGTCTGTTCCTCCAAATTCTCTTGATAACATTGTTAGTTCCCCTTGCGGAAAATCTTTTGAATTTACTGCCAGTCCAGCATTCTGAATCGGTTCTATAATATTATCATCACTTTTAATATCGCTAATTGTCACATTTTCCTTAAGTGTCAGCGCGTATTTCTGAAATTTTTGAAATACGGCAGATATATTATTCTGAGGTATATAAGGATTTCTCTCCGTATTCTCGATGTCTCCTATAATAATACTTCCACTCTGAGGCCGGTAGATACCAAGTAATAGTCGGACTAATGTTGATTTTCCGGCTCCATTTTCTCCAACTATGGCTATGGTCTCCTTATTGTGAATGTGAAGGCTAATATTATTAAGTGCTTTCTTATTCGTATTAGGATATTGAAAAGAAACATTACTTATTTTAATACCTTTAGAAAAATCAATATTCTGTTCAGCCATTTTTTCAGTAGGATTCATATTCATAAAATTCTTGTAATTAAGTACTGTTCCGAAATTCTTGGATAATTCATTAAAACTACCAAATGTAATCTCTTTAATAATACTAAGCAAGGAAGAAAGAGATATGAAAATTGCTCCAAAAGAACCGATCGTTATAGCTCCTGAAAGAACGGTTTGCAACAATATATATAATACACCGATATAACCAGTTAGAGTCATCAATGCCATGTACAAACGTATCATGGCAATCTTTTTTTCCACTGCATATGCTTTACTATTTAATAAAAGTTGTGTGTCCTTATATAACTTTATAAAGTATCCATATGCACGTAACATTCTAGTCTCTTTAAAGAAATCAATTCCAGTTAAACTTTTATCGTAATTATCTAGCTCCCGCCGAATAGGGGCAACTTCCTGTTCAAGATTTATATGAAATTTCGATTGCAATATGCTGGATATTGCTTGAGGTATAAATATTAAAAATACAACCAGCACGAGATACGGGTTTAAAAAATAAAAATAAATACTGTAAAAAAGAAGCTGGGGTATATAAAAAAATATCATATTCATTATGATATTTACTAAAAGCATTGCATTTTCGCTTCCCTTAATAGATTTATTGATGTCATCCATTATAGAGGGATCTTCAAATTTTATAGCTGGAAGTTGGTCCACTTTCTTATGAATACGATAATGTAGGTATCCATATACCTTAAAGTATTGATACATATTATTGTAGGCATTTAAGCCATTGAAAACATGTTGTATTGTTAATATGGCAAAAACAATAAGAATAGCTATAATCGCGTACTTTACACTGGCTTGGCCGTTAGCAGCTTTTATGATGGTATCAAACATATAATTGTTAGCCGGTAATATAGAAAACCACAAAACTGAATACACTAAAGCAACTATATTCATATATACAAAATGAACAGGGGCACCATGAAAAATATCAGGTAAAACTTTAATGAAGATAGTGAATATGTTCTCACTTTTTGTTTTCATTGTTCATACCACTCTTTCTGACTTCTGAACATATGAGCATACAAATTATCATTTGCTAATAGTTCCACGTGGGTTCCTTTTTCTACAATACAACCATTATCTACCACGAATATTTCATCAGCTAATTTGGTTGAGCCTAACCTGTGGCTTATTAATATGGTTGTATTACCTTTCGTCATTTTCTCATATTCTTCATAAAGGATACTTTCACTAATAGGATCAAGGGATGCGGTTGGCTCATCTAGTATTTTCAATGGTGCCTGATTAATTAGGGATCTGATGATTGAAATGCGTTGCCATTGACCACCTGAAATATCAACGCCATCTTTTTGGATTTTCCCAAGGTTTGTGTTAATCCCCAAAGGTAATTCATCCACTAAAACTCGAAGCCCCATATGATCTATTAACTGGTTCATTTTCTTAGCATTTGCATCAAAATTATTAATGTCACCTAGGAGAATATTCTCTTTCAAAGTAATTTGATAGCGTGCGAAATCCTGAAATAGTACACTTATTAATGCATGTCGTTCACTCACTGGGTACGATTTAATATCTATTCCATTAATTTTAATCAAGCCAGTATAATTATGATATAGTCCAGTTAAAAGCTTGATTATGGTCGACTTACCTGAACCATTAGCTCCGACAAATGCATAATTTTTTTTCGACTCCAATCTGAAACTAATACCATTTAAAATATTTTTCTCGGTACCCGGATATTTAAATATAACATTTTCAAACTCGACGGAATCCAAATGAAAAACTTCTTTACTAGGTAGCACTAAAGCATTCGAATCTTCCTCTAATTTGAAAAACAAATTTATATCTTTTCGAGATTCGTTAATTGTGGCTAATGTGTCTACATATGCCGTCAATTCCCATGACAGCCGCTGAATTAAGGAAAAAATTGCTTGAGATATGGAAATAAAGAAGCCAATTGTAATTGTCCCGGTTAACAACGGCTGTAAAAAGAAAAATATTATACAAATTAAAAAAGTTGAAGATATAACACTTCCTGCTTTCATCTTAATAAACCAAGTTTGCTTTGTTTTAAAGCGTGTTCTTTGTGCTTCATCATAGTAATCTCTATATTTTTTATTTATGTGATCTCTAAATCCAAATAATACACGTTCTTCCACAGCATCTTTCTGTATTAGCATTCTATCAAAATATTCAGCTCGTCGTGTATTGTTCGTGATCGCAATCTCAGCCTTATAATTTTCCTTAGCTCCTTTTTTCACTAAGATGCTTAACGGAATAATTAGCACCGCTATAAAGAGACCGGCCCACCATACTTGGTTAAAAATCATTATTAAAATACCTATGATCTTTATAATTAAAGTAGCAAACCCCAGTACATTATAAAAAAAGTCTGAAACATTTTTACTTAACTTTAGTTTCACCCTGCTTATCAAATCCCAGCTGTCATTATTTTCCACATGAGAATATTGAAGTCGGGAGATTTTTCGGATAGCTTGTTCATTAACATATTCAGATACGCTCAAATCAATTTTTATTTTAAATAAATTACTTAAATCTTGTGATAGCCATTGATATGCCATGATCAGCATAAAAAGAAGCAAATAAGCCCAAACATTGCTCATTTGTCCAGAGTCCGGCCCAGCAACTACCATATTAATTAGCCTCGTAGTTACTCCCACTTGCAAAGTAATAATAATTCCATCAAAAATGGCTAATAATGCAAGTATAATTGACGGAATGGGTACCTGTTGAAATGGAATCTTGAATAGTGCAAAACTTGTAATATTAGATCCCCTTCGTGTTATGTATTCATTCATTTTAATTCCACCTATAGTCATTTTATATATAATCCTGCAGCATACATTTCCAGAAAACGGTATACTGGGACACAAAAAAACCCAATCTCCGTGTTTTAGAATTGAGATGAGCTACGTGTCGAATTATATTCATGCATAAGAGATATCACACTAACACTGTTATATGTAGACAAGTTATAGGTTATGTCTTTTTTATTGTGATATATACTATAACCATTTTAAATTTTTGTATAATTATATTGCTCGCAGACCCCTATCGTTAAATGTTTAGATATTTTTTTAATTCCCTTTACGATTAAGCAACCGCTTTCAGATGCAATCATATGTAATTATGAGTTCAATTAACAAATAGTTATTTACAAAACTCACATGCTTAACTTCATAAGGCATAGCTTTAATCTTTGATCCATCCATTATAGACTACAAATTCTACTTCCTATGTTCACTCAGTCACATTAACATGCCTAAACATCGATTAATAATAATTCGAGTAATTGCAGAAAAACAATCAACTAAATCAAAATGATTTATTGTTCGATATAGAATATCCTATCCACCTCCTACTGTTGTAAATATTTACAGTTTGATCTACATATATTTATCATAAAAAAAGAATATTGTAAAGTTATTAATTTATATGTTATCAAACGTAGTGCTAGTTTAAAAATAGTCATCTGCTTCATCTCGCTGTAATAGCAAAACAAAGCGATAGATTCCAGCATTTACACGTTGGATGCGGTGAAAGCCAAAGCAAACCGCAATGTTATTTTCTATCCTGATCCGTTGTTTCGCCCTAGCTTCTATTCGCTTTACGGTTATATCGGGCCTTAACATGCATATAGACTGAATTTTGCTTGCTCATACGCTTGAGAAGATGGAAGTGATCCAAGATTAAATCGAACTAGCACCATAGGTTATGTTTATATTGTAGTATTTAGAGTTATTAAATAGAGGTCTGCCTTTTACGTTAGTCTCAATTCCGCAATGACCATTCGCACCTATCCATTATTTTTCACACGATTTGCTGGATTTTCTATTCTATTAGGTATATATTTATCTTGATGTGGAATCAATGTTTAGGCATATTTTCACAAATATTCCTATACCTTTGTGAAAATCGTTATAAAGTTTTCACAAATTCATGGCGTAATTTTAAAAAACGTCATTTACATCGCGTGTTTATACCTTATAAATGGTATGATGGACACATATCAAATACTGAAACGGGTGACATATATAGAGATGAAAAATCAAACTGGTCAAGCTGTACCTATGCAGGCGAATTCGTTTACTGCCATCTTCTTTGCGACCATCAAAACGGGGATCATCAAATCTAACCTGATTGCGATGTTTGCCGGATTGAGCATGGCTATTTATGTGTTTAATTTATCTTTTTTTGAGCATATCGGTGCGATCATTTTAGCATTTGTGGGCTCCTCGCTCGTCATCGGCTCTGCCGGGGCGTTCAACAATCTATATGATCGTGATATCGATGCGATTATGGAACGAACCAAAACACGTCCAACGGTAACAGGTAAAATGGACGCGCCGAACGGTCTAGCAATCGGTACAACTATGGCACTGATCGGGATCGCTTTACTGTACATGAGCTCACCGATGGCTGCACTGTTTGGCTTCCTTGGATTGTTCCTGTACGTGGTGCCTTACACCATGTGGACGAAGCGCACAACGATCTACAATACAGAGGTAGGTAGCCTGTCTGGTGCCGTTCCTCCATTGATCGGCTGGGCAGCGGTATCCAGCGATCTGGGACACTGGGAAATCTGGGCACTGGTTGTAACGATGCTGTTATGGCAGATGCCTCACTTTTATGCGATTGCGATTCGTCGCTTCGATGAGTACAAAGCAGCAAGCGTGCCAATGCTTCCAGTCGTAAAAGGTCTAAAACGCACGTATGCACAAACGAACTTCTATCTGGTACTGCTCGTGCTGTCGAGTCTGATGTTCTGGCCGCTTAGCCCGTACATCGCAGGCGTTGCCTTCCTGCTCAGCCTGTCCTGGCTCGTATTCAGCTTCCGTAGCTACAGCAAAGCAGGCACTGAAGCAGACGTGAATAGCTGGGCGAAGAAAATGTTCATTTTCTCCCTGAATCATATTACATTGCTATTCCTGATCATTATCGCCTTCTCACTGATCGCACAGTGGTTGAGATAATCATTTTAAAAATGTAGCCTGTCCATTAGATCCCCTTCATTATCGAACGGAATCTATAATGTGGACGATATACTATAATACATGTGGACAATGAAAAAAGCTTCACCGAGCGCGCTCGGTGAAGCTTTTTTTGTATGATTATGCTTTCTATAATTTTGACCAGCTTAGTAAGCAAATGCTTGAACATCTATTGGAACACTTAGCAGGAAGCCAAGCAGCATTCACGATAGGTATGTGCTGTACAGAGACCAGATTAATGATATAGCCATATTTGAAGTAGCTGTGGATGCTTCTCTATATAGTCAAGCCATAACTGCACGAGCAGTACACGCTGCGTAGAGCTTATCTGCATCTCTTCTCTAATCATTAGCATCTGCCAGCGCATGTACTTAACCATAGGTGCAAGCGGCTGGTTACAGAGCCTGCTTTTTAGTTCATATGAACGAGTGATGCGCTTTAAAGCAAGATCCAACAGATGATTTGTAGATGAAGACAATAGAGACTGGAAGTTCGCAATGTGGATAATTAAAGAGTCCCTTCTGAACGGGGGCACACTTATTCTCGCATCTTCTCCATCTTTTCCTCTGTAATTTCCAACATCTACCTGTTCCTTTATAGCGATTTGAAGCATCTCTAGCAGTAATTGACTGAGCCAGTATTCGAACCTGTCTCTCTGCTCGATTGAGTGATCCGCCTTAGTGGAGCAAGTTTCATCATTATTGTTACTGCTGCTTGCTACCAGATCCATCTGTTGCCGCTTCATAAGCGTCATGTACGATCGGATCAAAAGCTGCATTTTAGAGGATGTTGTGGGGTAGAATTCATCTGTATAGAGATGGAAAATCATTCGCTCGATTTCTTTAATCGATGATGGTGGTATTTCGTATTGTTGTACTTTGTGTTGATTTGCTGGGGATGATATGAAGGATTGATCGGATGTCATCATGCTTTCACTCCCTCTAATTTGTAAATAAGGAGACAGAATGATTCTGTCTCCTTCAATTAAAATATAGATCCTTTAAAGTACAGATCCTTGCTGTTTATGCTTATCTATACGCTGCTGTTTACGTTCCTCTTTACGCCATTGTCGCTTTTCCTTCCACTGCGCTACAACCATATACAGCGATGGCACAACAAACAGTGTTAGAACAGTAGAGAAGATCAGTCCAAAAATAATAACGACGCCAAGCGGACGGAACAATAGCTCTCCAATCGTGGCAATTGGAATCATACCTACGATAGCTGTTAATGATGTTAACAGAATCGGGCGAAAACGTGCCGAAGCCGCCTGAATGACCGCCTCTTTCAGTTCCATCCCTTCATGCCTTGCATCTTCAATAAATTCGATCAATACAATACCATTTCGCACGACAATACCCGCCAGTGCAATAATGCCCATAATCGCCATAAAGCCTATAGGTGTTCGTGTAATGAACAGTCCTAATACCGCACCGGCCGCCGCCAGATAGACTGTAGTCATAATAATAAACGGAATCGATAGGGAATAAAATTGAATCACGATTAGAATGAAAATCATAAATACAGCAACTACAAATAGCTGTCCCAGATCACCAAATGTATCGGCTTGATCGGATGTTTCGCCGCCGATTGTCCAGGTGTAGCCCTCAGGAACATTCATCTGTTCTAGCTTAGGCTTCATATCTGCCATTACCTCAGTTGCAGTGCGTCCATTCACATCGGCTTCAATCGTATTTACACGTTGCAGATCGTAACGATTAATTTGTTGAATCGTAAAGCCGGGCTTCATCTGCACCAGTTGTGAGAGTGGAACCTGTGTACCATTGCCATTCGTAACATTCACCTGTTGCAGCAGCTTCGCTGGACTGGAGGACTGGGCATCGTTCATATATAACTTGATATCGACCAGATGCTGACCGTTATCCAGATCACCCACATTAATGCCGCTCCCCATCATTAATAACGTCTGGGTAAGATCCTTGTAGTTCACCCCGTAGCGATCCATCGCCTGCTTATTAACAACAAAATCAAGTGCATAATTATCATTGCCCATCGTATCGGTAATACCATACGTGCCTGGCGTTTCACTAATGATCTGCTTGACACTATTGGTTAATTTGCGCAGCTCCTCCAGATTGTCGCCAGCAATACGAATGGATACCGGCTTACCGACAGATACGCCAAGCGCGGCTCCTTTTACCGATATTTCGATACCCGGAAATTGTTGTTTTAATTGGTTAGACCACTGCTCTGTAATTGTATCTATATCCATGCCTGCTTTACCGGTAACTAGAATCTGACCATTATTCACTCCACCACCGGAACTGTCACCAAGTCCACTAAAGAGTAGTGGCGCTCCACCACCAGCTGCATAAGCTGTTCGTTCAACATCAGGCTGCTTGCGTACCCACGCTGCAATTTGTCCGGTAACTTTATCCGTCGCTTGCAATGAAGTTCCAGATGGCAAGGATACATTGACGGTAATACGCGGATCTTCTGAAGTGGGGAACAGTTCAACAGGCGTGACTGCTGCCAGCCCATAAATACCTGTGCTGACGATAAGACCGATCAATGCGATCAACAGTGGCTTTTGCAAAACACGCGGCATTAATCGATGCGCATAACCGTTGCTAACCGTTTGAATCTGCCGACCTAACAATCCAGCCGGACGATCATGATGACGATTGCCTCTTTCCAGCTGTCGCTCTTCATACCATTGTCTAAAAATCGGGATGATTGTTAACGACATAATCATGGATGCCAGCATACAGAGTGAGATGACGGTCGGAATAGGCCGTATAAACGAACCCATGTCACCCTGCAACAGCATGAGCGGTACAAAGGCAGAAATGGTTGCAAGCGTCGCTGTAATAATCGACACAGCGACTTCCTTCGTTCCTTTCACAGCGGCATCGGTTGGACTCTCACCTAACGTGGACAGTCTGCGCTCAATATTGTCATTAACGACGACCGCATCATCCACCAGAATGCCAAGTACGATAATCAAACCAACAATCGTAATCTGGTTAAGCGAAATACCCATGCCAGGTAAAAAAATCAAACCCAGTGCAATCGAGATTGGAATCGCCAGCGCGACAAACCCCGCAGTCAACCAGTTCATCCCAAGTGTACAGATCAAAATAACAGCTGCAATGGCAATGAGCATTTCCTTGATCAAGTCTTTGAAAATGCGATCCACTTCATTATTTTGAGCAAACAGTGGCTCCAGCTTCACCTTATCTGGCAGTGTTTTTTCCAATGAAGTCATCTTGGCATCCAAACGTTGCTCCATTGTAGGTACGTCGGAGCCCGTTTGACTGCTAATATCGATGGAAATTGCTGGACTACCATTGTAATAACTCAGATGACTTTCAGTCTCCTTGCCCATTGCGATTGTAGCAACATCCTGCAAATAAACAGGGATTTGATCATCATTTTGAGAAATTACAATCGTTTTGAGCTGATTGTAATCAGTCGACTTGTCGACTGTAATCTGATACGTGCGATCATCGTAGGTTAAATTACCAGTGGGAACGCGGTTATTTTCACCTTGTATCGCCTGCTGTACTCGCTCCCACGTAATACCATATTGCTGCAATTTGGACATATTCAATTGAATACGTACTTGCTGCTCTGGAATTCCGGCAATTGCTACTTTTGTAATACCCGGAACGGAACGTAACTGACTTTGCCATGTCGTCATCAGATCGTTAAGCGCATATAGATTCTGCTTATCCTGGCTGTAAATGACATACGATTTGACAAAGGATTGCGTGAGATTGTCATTAACGACAGGTGTATCGGCATCAGCAGGTAATTCCGCCTGTGCATCCTCCACTTTACGTCGCAAT
This sequence comes from Paenibacillus hunanensis, assembly GCF_014645615.1. Taxonomy (GTDB): domain Bacteria; phylum Bacillota; class Bacilli; order Paenibacillales; family Paenibacillaceae; genus Saccharibacillus; species Saccharibacillus hunanensis. Next base: position 29,283 of record NZ_BMMB01000010.1, read on the forward strand.
TCGTTCCATGTATCCGTTGCATTCGCATCATCCTCAGCTTGCACCACGATACTGGATACACCGTTGCTGGAGGTGGACGTGATTTTTTTCAGATTCGTTACTTCCTTGATCTTCTGTTCCAGTACTTCGGTAACGGTCTTTTCCATCAATTCCGGTGTCGCGCCGGCATACGTAGTCGTAACCGTAGCTGTTTTGATAATAACGTCAGGCATAAGCTGTTTGGGTAACTGACTGAGCTGGGCTATACCGACAACGATTAACATGATGAAGAACAGGATGGTGATTTTACGCTTTTTCACAAAGTATTGAATCATTGCGTAGCCCCCGCATCCTCTGTGTTAACAGTCGTTGCAGGATTGTCTGGCTGTGCATTGGTTTCTATTGTAGGGGCTACATCACTTCCTTGCTCTATCCCTTGTTCGACCGTTAGCTGATCACCGTTAAATAGACGATCCGCACCGGTAGTGACCACTTTATCACCAATCTTCAGCCCGCTGATGATCTCATACTGGTTATTGTAAACTTTACCCAGCTTCACGTTCGTTTGTACTGCCTTGCCATTTACAGCCTTGAATACATGGGGCTGATTACCCGAGCTAATGACTGCTGTCACTGGAACGAGCATTCCCTCTGCGGTAGAAACCTGGCGTGAAGCTTGTACGACCTGACCTGGTTTCCAGCTTCGTTGTGGATTATCGATCACGACTTCCACGTTAATAGAACCTGTTTTCTCATTCGTCTGCGGACTGAGCTTACTTACTTTGCCTGTGCGCACTTCATCATACAATTGCACACTAACCTGCTGACCTATTTTCCATTTCAAAATGTCGCTATCGGCAACCGGTAGCTGTACCTTCAGTTTATTGATGTTACCAATTAAAAATAGGGGTGAGCTACCATTACTGCCTGCTCCTCCACCCGCACTGACCGACTGACCAATGGATAGATTTTTTTGTAAAATGGTTCCTGAAGCCGGTGCCTTCATACTTGCACGCGATAGATTCAGCCTTGCGGTTTCTACAGCGACAACTTTCTGATCATAGGCTGCCTGCGATTGCTGTACACCGGCATTCGCTTTACTTACTCCTGCGTTCGCCTGTTCTACACTTGCCTGAGCGCTCTGGATACCAACCTGTGCTTCTTTTACAGCTGAAGCGGCTTTGGCACGATCCGCTGCGCTTGCCCCTTCACGAGTGAGCGACAATTTTTGCTGAGCATCATTTAACGTAGCCTGCGCATCGGAAAGTGCGGTCTGCGCTTTTTCATAATCCTGCTGTGTCATTAATCCGTTATCCAGCAGAGTTTGCGAACGAGCCGCCTCTGTTTTTGCCTGGTTATAAGCCGTTTGGGCTTGCGCGACTGCATTTTGCGCTTGAGCCAGCTCCTGTGAGCGTGCACCTGATTGTACATCCTGTTCGCCAATACGCGCACTTTCCAGCTTCGCCTGTGCGGAAGCAACGCCTGCTCTAGCAGATTGCTGTCCAGCCTTTGCATCGCTAAGCGATGCTCTCGCACTCGCTAACGATGCTGAGGCAGCAGACACATCTTCCTGTGCATTTTGTAACGCCAATTGCAAGTCCGCAGTATCCAGCCTTGCGATGACCTCACCTTTGCTTACGTTATCTCCAATTTCTTTGTTAATTTGAGTGACTGTACCTGCCGTTTGAAAAGAGACAGGTGTCTGCTCATACGCTTCCAATGTACCGGACAGATCATAACTCGTGTTTAGCGGTTGCTTTTTCACCGTCATGATCTGTACCGTGCTTGTTGTCGATTGCACTGCTGCTGGCTCACTTGAACATGCTGCCAGTGCCAGTATGCATAATGCGGATGTGAAGGCCATCGGCCATTTTTTGCTCATACGTGTCGTATCCTCCTGTAATGATTTATATCGTCTGTACCCCTGTCTACAGACTAGCAAAATCATCTACCAGGCGAATCGTCCATACGTGCAATTGCCCTTTTTTTGCCCTTTTGCCCAAAAGGGCAGAATGAAGAACTTGCATGCAAGCTAATTCATCATAATTACATAATAATCATAAATGTACGATACCCTTTTCAATCGCAAAAGCGACCGCTTGTGCTCGCGAATCCACGCCAAGCTTATTATAAATATTCGTTAGATGCGCTTTGACCGTTCGTTCGGAAATGCCCATATCAAAGGCAATATCTTTGCTGCGGTGCCCATGAGCAATCGCCTGTAATACGATCTTTTCCCGATTGGAAAGTAATACAGCGGAATAGCTCGACTGACTGGATGTCCGAGTCGGTGTAGACGATACGGCTTTGCTACGTGCTTGAAATACAGTTTGCATAATTTCAGGTTGTAGCAATGTTTCACCACGAATAGCTGAATCGAGTGTGCGGAATAGATGTTCACGTTTAGAATCCTTCAATAAATACCCTTTCGCTCCCATCGCCAGCCCTTTGATCATCAGATCGTCCTCATTGTATGTGGTCAGGATAACTACTGGAATCATACACTGCTGCTGTTGCAGCTTCTCCATCGCTTCCAACCCATCCATAACTGGCATATTCAGATCCATCAGAATTACATCAGGCTGTAACTCCAGTGCTAGTTCCACGGCTATCTGGCCATTCTCTGCTTCGCCGACCACTTGATATTCATCACTCGTTTCCAAAATGAGCTTCAGTCCTTCTCTTACAACAAAATGATCATCGACGATCAGTACATTATATTTCATATGACCCTCCTATCTGAGCGGAATGTTAACCTCGATAATGGTGCCTTTCGGCTTATTCGGTATAATGTTAAATTGTCCATCCATGATTCGCACACGTTCACGAATCCCTAGCAAGCCGTAATGTCCCGAATGCTTACCGATCTGCGCGCTATCCAATCCTCGGCCATCATCAGTAACGCGGATGACTAGCTGCTCGTCTACAGAGCCAAGCGACAATGTTACATGCTGAGCCTGAGCATGACGGGCAATATTTGTCAGACATTCACGCACAATGTGCAGACTATGTTCGATTTGTAATGGCGAAAGTTCGTAAGGAATAGTAATATCCGACTGCACTGCCATCCCAGTAGCCGTTTGAAAACGAGTTACCTCGTTTTGCAGCATATAAGCAAAATCAGTCTCATTCGCTGACTCCCAGCGCAAATTATCAATAACTTCACGCGCTTCAGCTAGCGTGATTCGTGCATTATCCATAGAAGACGAGACAATTTCATACGCGCGTTCTGTATTGCCTTTACCTAAATGTACATGAATCGCTTCAAGCTGCATAATAATACCGACCAGCCCCTGTGCTAAAGTATCATGCAAATCACGTGCCATCCGTTGTCGTTCATTCGTAACTGTTAACTCCTCGACCTGCCGGTGCGCCTTTTCCAATTCATCCAAAAAGTTCTGTGTGCGTTCGCGTGCATAATATTGACGTAGCATTAGATTCACAATGCTAATTACGATAATATTCATAACCGTCACAAGCGATAACGAAATTGCAAGATTGGCTCCATTGTCGATTGATAACGTATACCAGAGCACAAGCACATAACCAAGCGCAAGGAAAAAAAACATTTTGACCTTATCATAATAAGCATAGAGAAATTGACCTGCCAGAAGAGGATACAAGCCAAGTTGTGCCAGCGCATAGCCGTAATGAGAAAAGCATATAATCGACACACTCAGCAACACTTGTACCGTAAAATAAATCCACAGCCACTTTTGCGGGATACGATCAAAAATCCAGTTCATGCCCATAAATAGTAACAAAAGCAGCATAAGTAGCGCAGTGTATAGTGGCTTCTGCTGGAGTGAAGTGGAGATAATACCAATACCAATTTGAATAATAAAGATCCATAATGTTGTAATCTTTCGGGCTTCACGGGCGATCCCCGAAAAATGATGACTATTCTGCATAATTTCACCCTTTCACCTGTCATTCCATTATATCAGGTGTGAGCAATAGCATATTGTACCTTTGGGTATGCCCTTTGGTCAGTTGTGCTTGTACCTTGCATTCAATTTACCCTTAATCTCCTGCATGATATAGGATGAGAAGAAGAAGGATATTGGAATATGTATAAAAGATAAAACATCACAAAAAACAGCCGTCCCTTATGAAAACGACTGTTTTTTGAGGTAGACTATAATGCCAAATCCCCCTACTATTGGGTTGTCTATCGTAAAGCTTTTGTATACGCCATGTATTCCTCATATATCTAACAGGAACTTCAATTCGATTGTTTTATTAGTCGCGCTACTCTAACTACCAGCCGGATATGACCCATTGTGCAGCCTGCGTTGCACAGATGATTGCTCTACCAACCGCCGCAAACGAGCCTGTGCATCATGACAGACACCACCGTGATAACAGATCAATGTATCAAAATCATAGCTCAGCAGCTGCTCCAGCGAATGCATGGCTGCTGGCAAATCCTCTGTCAATTCTACAGGTGGTAGCACCAGCTCATCATCGATATAAAATACGATATCCCCTGCAATTAAAGCACGCTCCTGTCGTAGTAAAAGGCATACATGCCCGGAAGTATGGCCCGGTGTGTGAATAACCTCCATCCCACCTGCGATATGGAACTGCTGTCTATGGCTGAGATAACGATCAATCCGACCATGTGGTAGCTGTGTCAGCTGCGATTGCCATGGGACGACATTATTTTTTAAAAGCGGGCGCTCTCCACGTATGTATGGAGCGTCTCCTTCATGTGTATAGAATGTCGCATAACGATTAGCGGCATCTAATTCTGGTAAGCAGCCGATATGATCCAGATCCTGATGCGTGAATAGCACCGAATCGAGCAATTCTGGAGCAGTACCTGCTGCCTTTAGCTCATCACTTAATTGCTCATACTGTCCGGGCAATCCGGCATCAATCAGCATCGTGTAGCCCTTATCAGATAAAAGCAGCGGATGAATGATACTGTCTCTACCCATAAATTCCATTTCCAGCTCCAGCAACATTACCTGTTCACTTATTTTTTTCATCTATGGTGTCACACTCCTCGTTCCATACCGCAGGCTTATTCTCTGCAATAGCTGACGCTACCTATGGCATCATGCTGATGAATCGATTCCTCATTGCGACAGTGGATCGTGAAGCTCTCAATCCACTCTGACTCGTACAGATCGGCAGCATTAAGGCGTAATATATCCTCTACAAAGCGTGCATTCTCATAAGCTTGCTCCGTAATATATTTTTCATCCGGACGCTTTAGCACCGGATACGGAATGCTGCTTGCATTACTCTCTGCCACCTCAAGCAAGCGCTCCTTCCAATTGTCTGGAAGCAAGCCGTGTTTAGGAGTAATCTCCATCGTTATCCGTCCACGCTGATTATGTGCACTGTATTCACTAATATCACGAGAGCAAGGACACAGTGTTGTAATCTGCACTTCAAGCGTAGCTTTAACATGCAAGGAATGATCTGTAGAATAAGATAATTCTAATCTGGCAACAGCATGGTTGAGTCCAATATGACCACTACGTGGTGCCTGACGTTCATAATACCAATCATACTCGACCACTAGCTTCGCCTGTTCTTGTTGCATATGCTGTGCCAGACTTCGGGTTAATGTGCTCAAATCCTCGAATCGATCGCTTAATCCATGCTGACGTGCTAGCTCCAGTTGCTCGGTCAACCTGCTCATATTAATTCCTCGCGATTGTTGGGATAATGAAGTCGTAAGGTGAAATCGGGCTGTCGTCGTCATCTTGGATGGAGACAACGTCGAGAGGACAATAAGTGGATAACGAAGATTGCCAATCCCCACTTGATCCAGAGCAAACAGAAAATTATGGTGTGAATTTTGCAAATCTTGCATCCCTTCCGCCTCTATCGGTTTTTCTCCAGGTACAGATGGAATCGAACCAAATAGCTTTAATCTCGCCGATTTGTCCGGCCAAAGGGATTCGTGCTGCCAATCTTGCTGCATCGTTGTAGGACTCCTTTAGTTATAAATTCAAATGATTATTGTTATATCGTAGTTCACAATGTCGACTCTGTTGACTCCACGATACATTCTGCAAACCGTTGCTGAAACCAGGCTTCGTCCAGATTTTTGCCAATAATGACGATTCGAGTTAGCCGTTGCTCGTCATCGCGCCAGTTGCGATCGGTATTGATGCCCAGCATCATATGCACACCCTGGAATACGACACGCCGATCCACCTGATCCACATGGATAATACCTTTATAGCGATACGTATCCTCCGCATGATTAACCAGCCACTCATCCATAAAGCGATTGATCTTCTGTAATTGCACTGGACGCTCGTCCTGCAATATGATAGAGTGCACATGATCTTCATGATGGTGATGATGAGCATGTAGCAGATTCGGACGAATCTCCAGCTTATGGTTCAGATCAAATGCATTCACATCTAGCACATAACGAACATCCAGTGTAGATTGACAGGTATGATAGATCGGCGCTGACACATTCATATGACGTAGACGTGCTTCGAGCGCCGTTCGTTCTTCTACTGTAACCAGATCCGACTTGTTCAATAGTAGAATATCAGCAAAAGCAACCTGTGCCTGCGCTTCCGGTCCTTGATTCAGATGCAGATGGGCGTGACACGCATCCACAAGCGTAACGACCGCATCCATTTTGAAAAATTGAGCAAGCAGCTCTTCCGCAAGAAAAGTTTGAATAACGGGGCCGGGATCAGCCAGACCAGTCGTCTCAATTACAATCCGATCAAAATTGTAGGCTTGCCCTTTCATACTGAATTTGCGATCCAATAGCTGTAAGGCAATCCTCACCAGATCACCGCGTACTGTACAGCAAATACAGCCATTGTTCATCTCGATAATCTCATCATCAGCGCCAACGATTAATTCATGATCAATTCCGATCTCGCCAAACTCATTTACGATCACTGCGATCTTCTGCCCGTGATCTGAGGTTAATAGATGATTTAACAACGTTGTTTTGCCTGCACCGAGAAAGCCAGTCACAATAGTTACCGGAATGCGTGGATCATCGATTTCATTCATCGTTCTACCTCCTTTGCCAGATGAATCTTCAGCACGTACGCATGACGACCATGCTATACGTAATCCTCCTGCTCATCATGTGCCTGCCAATCAGGCCAGAACAGCTCCAGCGGATCTTCTTCCACATATTGCAGCTGTAGCTCGAAATCACGCTGCCCACCCGCTTCGGTTACTGCATTCCATAATGGGGGTTCCTGCGCAGATAGCTTATTTTTACGAGCATACACATGCCAGCAGCCATCCGATTGGCAACGCAGACAGGCAAACTCGGTTCGCTCCCAGCCACGTAACGATTCAGAGGGACGAAGCTCCGATAGAATCAATCCATCCAGCTCTAATTCATACACGAGCTGTACCGCAGTTCGCATCGAAGCCGGCACCTTGGCATCGATATAGCCATCCATAATCTGCTGAATTCGGCGAATGGTAAAGGTGTCCAATGTCATTACAGCTCCTCCAATCTGCTCTCTTATGTCTGCGTTAATTTGTTATGCTTTATGCTGTTCATGCGATCACAATCACGGCAATCAGCCATGTGCTTATTAACGAAGTTAGTAATTGCCGACCCGCAAGCTTTAATGCAAATCCGACTCCAAGCTCCCTTGAGATCGTCCACAGGGTAACAAGACATGCGGTCAAAGTGGAAGCGAGATAGACAAGTACAAGCAGTTGCCCTCCACTCAGCTGTACCAGCCATTGCCCTCCGTCCTGATTCAGCACTAACAAGCCATCCTTGCGCAGTATAGAAAACAAAATTCCGGCTGTCGCCTGATGGGGAAGTCCAAATAAAGACAATAAGGGTGCAATTCCCTTTGTGAGTCGATCCAATATGCCGCTCCATTGCAGTAAGCTCGCTCCTACACAGATCAGGAGGAAAATCGGCATCGCCTGTGTTAAAAATTGCTTGAGTACCGCATGCAAACGCCAGCGCACCGCTCGCAGTGATGGCCACTGCAAAAATGTGCGCCCAACCACAACAGACTGCAAGTTAGACGACTGCCTGTTCCACAACCGTGTATGAGCCGCACCTACCAGCACGAGGATCAGCAGATAAGGCAGAAATAACCACGGCCGTCCACCAGAGCTGAAGATCGATAGACTGGCACCGATCTGGTAGCTGCATGCAGAGCCAAAGGCAATAAGCGACACGCAAGCGCGCCGTGTGCAGCGGCTACATGTACGGCTTTGAAATACAGCAACCACATTGCAGCCAAACCCACTCAGTACCGGAATAAGATCCCGTCCATTCAGCCCGATCCGTCTCATCCACCCATCCAGAGAATCGGTAATACGATCTTTCAGCCCACTTTCTTCGGTCAATGCTACGCTAAGTCCAACGAACAGTACGACTGGAAATGCCCAGATAAAGGAGTAGATACCGAGACTGAGTACACCATAGCTACCCAGAAGCATAGTTTTCAACCAGTCAGGAAGCTGTAAAGTGAGATTACGTAACGGATCGAGCAACCAATGATCGGCTAAGGGCTGTAGCCAGCCGGATAATACATAAGCGAGAAATACCGGTACAGCAAATAGCAGCAGTAAGGCAATGACCGATACCGTTCTTCCCCATGTCGTATGCTCAAACCAGGTGATCTGTGCCTCCTTGATCTCTTCCACCGGTGGCTCTGTTAGTACTGGCTTTCGTTTCATAGGACGCGCCATATTTATCGCCTGTAAAAGTGTACCTCTTGTCGTTATATCCAGTTGCCGTGAATCGACCGCGAGTACAGAAATGCCTAACATTTGCCGATAGTGGGTTGTGTAAGCCTCTACTAGCGTACTCGCCCGATCAGCAAAGGTAAGTATAAGGACGATATTTTTTCCAATCAAGTCGAGCATCTTCAACAGTAACGGTAGCTCACGAGCAGCATGCGTAGCACGAACGATGAGTAGGACGATGTCACTTTGACCTAGCATATTCAAGGCCAGCTCTGTTGTCAGGCTATCATCCTGAACACGAATACCTGGCGTATCGACCAGTTCCACACTCGATTGTGATGTGGGTATGATCATGTCTGTACGACGTACCGTAACCGTCGAGCCTCGAAAATTCGACTCTGCACCTGTATCCATCCCACTTAAACTGCGAAATAGTGCAGACTTACCCGTTGATTCCAGACCAATCAGCACCACCGCACGCGGCGTAGTTGGCTGGTTCTGTCGTTCGTTCAGCATGTGCAGTTCTCCTGACAGCAGGACAGATCATCAAGGAACATGCCCTCACGGCGATAATGCTCCAGCCGAGACACATCATACTGGAGCAATGTACCGATCCGATGCGCGATAACAGCAAAGCGTTGCCGGAATTTATAAATAAAGCAAAACATCAATTGATCATGCATGACACTGGGACCGCTAACGAATAAGCCTGGTGTAATCAGAGATTCGTCCGCTGGCCCTAGCTTCACTGCTCCATTCCCGCTCCGCTGTATTAAATGCTCAATCAGGTGCAGACTGCCACTGAAGCCTGTCGCTAGAATCGGGGTCGCTTCGCTATGGATCACATGCTGCTTACCATGATCATCTTCACAATAGATGTTGTATCCACCATTTGGTTCTGGCTCTATCCACTGCACTTCGCAACCGCCGATGAATGAGATACGCCCATATTGAATTTCCTGTCGCAGACGATCCTTTGTGTAGGGACTCAGCTCCATACTTGGATCACTACTGCCTTTGTCGAGCAAGCGCGAACGTCGATCCAGCATCGTTACTTTTTTCCCTGATCGGCTCAGGTGGATAGCGGCGTCTGTTCCGCTCTCATATCCGCCAATCACTACCACCTGCTCTCCCTCCAGCGCTGCCCAGCTTGTAACCTGACTATTATGAATAGCGTACTCACTGCCGGGAATCGCATCCAAGCGGGGATATTGGAATTCGCCTGCTGCCCAGATGACAAAGCGTGCATGCCAATCCCCTGTGCTCGTCGTCACACAGAATCCATCCGCTTCCTGCTGTACCTCAGTCACCTCTATACCGCAATGTACGGGCAATTCATGATAATCGCTTAATGCTTGCAAGTATTTCGCGTATTCCTGACCTGTAGGATGCTCTGTATTTAGTGTGTAGGCAGGTGAAGTATTTAAAGCAACTGCATTAAGATCAAGCATTCCGTACGCATTGCTTGTGAATGAAGGCGTGATCAAACGCATCTCATCAGGCCACATACCAAAGGATGCACCAATCGAATGTCGCTCCAAAATAGCATAATGCTGTAATCCAAGCTCCTTCAGTACCGTTCCTATACCGATACCGGCAGCACCTGCACCGATAATCAGACAATCCCATCGTTTCTTCATACTTTTTCACTCCTCATTAATCGTAATAATTACGATTAATGATTAATAATATAATCTTCTGCTAAAAGTTTGTCAACATTTCTACAGGTGAATCTATAAGCACAAACGTTATGCAGGATGTCGCTAGCATGAGCATTACGCTATTGGAATGATATACAAAACAGATCCGATAAAAATAACAATAAAAAAAAGTTTCCCTGCTGCGTTGGCAACATGGAAACTTTCCTAATATTACATATACCTGATGCTACATATTCATATCCAATCATGCTTTATTGTTATCTCACTTCTAAATAAAGAGCGAACCTAAATAGCATAGCGATAAAACTTTTTATCCACCTGCATTACAGGAAAACTCTCTGGTAAGCTCTCTTGCTCCACCTCAGCGAATCCATTCTTTTCATAAAAGCGATGAGCTGCCTTGAATTGTGGAGTTGTACCCAGGTAAATATCCTGCACACCTCGCTCCCGTGCCCATTCGAGCGCCTGTGTCAGCAGTGCATGAGATACGCCCCATGCTTTACCACGATAATCCTGATGTACAAACATTTTACGGAGGGCAACCTGCTGCTCACCGATATCCAGTAAGGCAATCGTACCTACAACCTGCTCCCCTACACAGGCAATCCAGAAGTTACCGTTCCCATGCTGGTAAAAGCCTCTAATATCCTGTAGATCGGGCTGCTGTTCTCGTGTGATCGGAATTCCGTATTCCTCCTGCTGAATATGTACGATCATGTCAGCAACACGAGCTTGCCAGGTTGTTGCTGCTTCTGCCTGAAATGTCATCATATGAACCGTATTTTCCAATGTACAGCACGCTCCTCTTTCATCTATTATGCTTCAGTACAATAAGGACATTTCAGAATTAGTTATCTATATATGCTCCATATGCTCCGATTAGCTAATTCGAGCGCCCTTTTATCCTACAAGCAGCTGATGATATATAATATCGCTCCCATCCAGATTTCGATAATACAAAAAAGACTGCTACTCGCTATCGCCTAATGACGATCCGTTGCAGCAGCCTTTCTATTATATTGACATGGATGAACAGGTACAGCAAGTAAGAGCATCCATATTTGTTGCATATCAATCCATATTCTTTTCATCTAAATGAAGCTTATTCATCGTATTAATCCGGTCATACAGCGCGTTATACTTGCAATTTATATAGTTTAAATTCAAAGTATATGGCGATAGGATGCCATTTGTTTAGAATGCAATCTCTCTGTGGCTGTCTTCATACTCGTTCCAACTACCAACGATTAGAGCAATAATGAGATCAAAATTGGCAGTGAAATCAACGATAAAATGGAGCTAAGTACGAATGAAGATGCCGTTTCGACCTCCAGTGTTTCAAAGCGTGTCGCAATCATGGCAGCTACAGCAGAGCCTGGGAACGATACGAGCAATACCGCCATCGTTACATCATCACTGGACAGTCCCAGCATAGCGGCGAAGGCCAGTGTCAGCAGTGGCAGAGCGATAACTTTGAGTACAGAGATGCTGATTGCACTTCCGCTCAGTTTAATACGGTTCAGACCAATGGTAACACCAATCGCGAACAGTGCCGCACCGGAGGTAATATCACCGATTTGATCCAGTGAATCCTGCAACAGTTGTGGTGCATGGAAGCCGAGCAGTGTCAGAATAACGCCGATCAATGGAACACAGGCAAGTGGCTCACGTAAACCGTGCAAAATGGAGTGAATGGTTAGCTTGAACAGATTCTGATGCTCTCCATCCTGCTGGCTGCTAGCCTGTGTCTTTTTACCAACCGAGCTGACGATCGTTGCGATTGGATCAAGCAATGCATTGACGACAATACCGGTAATGGCAATCGGAATAGCCACCTCTGCTGCTCCAAACAGACTGCCCAGTACCGGAATCCCCATAAAGGCGAACGATGGCTGAGTGGAGTTCAGAGAGAAGATCGAAGATGTATTCAGGTCCATGCGGAATACGAGTCGCATGATCAACAGCATAATGACATAAAATCCAATAATGCCCAAAAACATCGTCATAAAAAAAGGCCATTTCTCGATCAGCGTTTGCTTGCTGGTCGTTGTAATGCCGATGAATAGGTGCGCTGGAAGCGCGAATTTGGTAACGAGTGTGTTCAAGCCTTTGGAAGAAGCTGGACTGAATACTTTAAAATGTCCACCTAAAAATCCAAGAATAATAACAAAGAAAATCGGAATTAAAATCACAAAAATATGACCAACTGACATGATACAGGACCTCCATCTTAATGTTGCGCAAAACGACGTGCAGGTAGTGCCCCGAAAAGGGCGGCTGCTCGTCCTGATGGATGAGCAGCCCTTTTAGTGTAAGCCGTATGCATGATTACAATCGAAACGTGTTCCTTCTATATAAAGATAGATCGCCAAGTCCGTAGTCGAATCTATCATTCATTCTCCTCAGTGCTGCGTGATAAGTAGCCGTGGCTATCTATCCTGGTAAATCACAATACTGCTTATTGAAACTTTACTTCTATCGAACCGTTACGTTCATCGTATGAAGCTTTTACCTTAATCTTAGCCTACCGGAGTCAATTGCTCTGGCTTGATCTCACGATAGACAGGATGCCACATTGCATTACGTACTGCATCCTCTACATCTTCCGGTGAATAGCGTGCTACACCATCTTCTACAGCTGCTTTCGCAACAGCAACCGCTACTGCAAATGATACGGATTGCAGATCACGAACGTGTGGCAACAGGGATGCACCTGATGCGGAAGAATCCACTGCATGTGCAACCGCATCGGCTGCCGCAGTGAACATCCCTTTTGTAAATACTTTTGCCTTCGTTACAATCGCTCCGAGTCCCAGTCCAGGGAATACAAATGCATTGTTCGATTGACCGATCTCATAAGTGACACCATTATATTCAACCGGCTCAAATGGGCTACCTGTAGCGATTAGCGCTTTGCCATCTGTCCATTTCAACAGATCAGCAGGTGTCGCTTCAGCCAGTGGTGTTGGATTAGACATTGGCATGATGATTGGACGCTCTACATACTTCGCCATTTCTTTGATAACTTCTTCGCTGAATGCACCAGTAACGCCGGATGTACCAAGCAGGATCGTTGGTTTCACCTGTTTGATCACTTCGAGCAGGCTGATCTTACCGTCAGCATCAGTTGCAAAATCACGAACCTCTGCCGCAGGACGTAGATACGGTTGCTGGAAGCCCAGTACGCCTTCGGTTTCATCCGTCAGCAGACCACGATAGTCATATGCCCAGAAGCGACGCTCTGCCTCTTCCTGTGTCAGACCTTCCGTAACCATCGCATCGCGAATCTGATCAGCATTACCGATACCGGCAGCTCCTGGTCCAAAGATCAGTACACGGTGTTCACGAAGTGGTGTACCACTAACCTGTACGCCAGACATAACCGCTGCGAGAGTTACAGCACCTGTACCTTGAATATCATCATTAAATGTCAGCATATGCTCACCGTATTTATTAATGATATTACGTGCATTCACATTACCAAAGTCTTCCCAGTGCAGTAATACATTCGGGAACAGCTTGAGTGCCGTTTGTACATAACGATCGATAAATTGCTCATAGCGTTCACCGCGAATCCGTTCATGGCGGTTACCTACATACATTGGATCGTTCAGCAGCTTCTCATTGTTTGTACCTGCATCCAGTACAACTGGCAATACACGCCCAGGGTTGATACCCGCTGCTGCTGTGTACACAGCCAGTTTACCGATTGCGATATTAATACCGCCTACGCCCCAGTCTCCGATACCAAGAATGCTTTCCGAATCCGTTGCTACGATCAGATCAATATCGCCAGGGTTAATTCCGCTATTACGGAACGCTTCTTCGATTCCGTCCATGTTGTCAATCGAGAGATAGACGCCGCCTGGCTTATGGTAGTGCTGGCTATATTCCTGAATCGACTGACCGACAGTCGGTGTGTACACGATTGGCAGCATCTCACTCAGATGCTCGCTCAGCAAGCGATAGTACAGCACGACATTTCGATTCGACAGGTCATCCAGCATAATGTTTTTACGCAGATTGCTCGATTCATTTTGGAACTGTTCGTAAGCACGTTTCGCCTGCTCTTCAATCGTTAAAATCGTTGGTGGCAGGATTCCGTTCAATTCGAGCGCCTTACGCTCTGCTTCTGAAAATGCTACGCCTTTGTTCAAAATTGGATTGGCGAGTACATCTTTACCACGCAATACCGTTCTCAGCGATCCATCATTATCAAGATAAAAAGCGTTCATAGTTAACAGCCTTCTTTCTTACTTTTTTGAATATTTAATTACTTTTCGTAAACAACCATCAATCACAGTTACTATAATAGTCTCATTTTGACATATTGTAAAGGATAAATTTGAACATTTTCTATCAATTTCGTATTTATCATTGACAAAAACTATTATAGATTTGAAAATACAATATTTTTGTTTCATGTTTGCGCAAATTTTTAATTTTATAAAATCGTTTACATTTGTCTAAAACGTGACAAAACCAGCGTTTATGCGCTCTAGCAAGAGATTGGAAAAATAAATCAAAAATAATATAATGATAGTCACAAGCAATGATGAAGGGAGAAACATATGGAGCTCAGACAATTGGAGTATTTTGTAGCAGTATGTGAGGAGCTGCATTTTACACGTGCAGCTGAACGGCTGGGCATCACACAGCCTACACTCAGTATTCAGATTCGTACAATGGAAGAAGAACTGGGGATGCAGCTATTTGACCGAATCGGCAAACGTATTACACCGACCGAGGCAGGATATATTTTGCTCAAGCAGGCGCGAGGCATTTTGCTCAAGCTACAGGATGCGTACGATGAGATCAATGGATTGCGTCAGTATGACGGGGGGAATCTGGTCGTCGGATTAATGGCTGCGGAGCTGGATTATCGGCTAACCCCGATTCTGATCGACTTTCACCATCAATTCCCCAAAGTCCATTTGAAAATTCATTCTGCCATTGAGGTTGCAGATATGGTCATTAACAATCAAGTCGATGTGGGCATTTCTTTAATGGAGACGAACGATCCAAGGCTGACAACTATTCCACTCTATGCGGAGGAGTTCGTACTTGTAGTGTCAGAGCGACATGAGCTGGCTGGTCGCAAATCGGTTACGCTGGAGACAATCGGGAATCAGCCCTTGATTGCCTACCCTAAAGGCTTCAAGGCACGCGAGCTAATCGAAACGCATTGCCGGGATCATGGGCTTAATCTCAATATAATAGTAGAAACGTCAACAGCCTCATCGTTGTATGGATTTGTTCGTTCCAATGTGGGAGCCTGCTTACAGCCGTACTCTCTCTCCCATTCCCTTAATGATCCAAGCCTGCGTTTAATCAAAATTGAAGACTTCCCTCCCCTACGCCAGATTGCGATCATGCATCGAAATGATAAGTTTCTCGGCTATGCAGCGCAGCAGTTTATTCAGCTGGTGCAGGGACAATTAAAAAAGGATTAGTCTTGATGCAATATATACCAGATCCGATACGACCTGTACGATTGGCAAGTGTATGTAAGCTCTTATAATGTGATTGCTATACTACAACATACCTTGCTAGAATTCTAAATACTTTTTCTATTATAGTGATTGTAATCACAAGCCCACCTCCTTATCCACGATATGCTGAATTCAGCATAGAGCGATACGTACCTGTGGATGACACCAGTCATGTTAGACACACATCGAGTCGCAGGATCAGGAGGGTTTATAATGCAAGCTCAAGACACTTTTATGGATGGGACACCGATGTTTTGTTTTCAGTGTCAGGAAGCTGCCAAGGGAACAGGCTGCACGATTAAAGGCATGTGTGGCAAGACCTATGATGTCGCCAATTTGCAGGATTTATTATTGTATTCACTGAAAGGCATCGCCTGGCTTGCCCAGCATTCGGTAGCTCCTTTGTCAGCTGAACTGGAAAAGGAAGTCGATCTATTCATTACCGATGCGCTATTCACAACGATTACAAATGCTAATTTTGACAAGGACTTCTTCTTCCAGCATATTCGCTTCGCGCTGGAGCTACGTCAGCGCGTGTATGAAACATACGCATCTGCCGCTCAGCCGAATGTCACATTACCTCATGCTACAACATGGACTGGACAAACGGATGCCGATTTGGAGCAAATCGCCATGACGGTCGGTGTACGCCGGACAGCGAATGAAGACATTCGCTCATTGCGTGAGCTGATTATGTATGGGCTTAAAGGTATGGCCGCATATACGTATCATGCGGAGCATTTGCATTATAGCAATACAGAGGTTGACCGTTTCATGTGCCGTGCGCTGGCAGCTACGCTGGATGATACACTTGGCGTGCCTGACTTACTCGCTTTAGCAATGGAGGCTGGTAAATACGGTGTGGATGCGATGGCTATGCTGGATCAAGCGAATACGAGCACATATGGACACCCGGAGATTACAAAAGTAAATATCGGGGTTGGTCAGCGTTCAGGTATTCTGATCAGTGGACATGATCTGCATGATATGGAGGAGCTGCTCAAGCAGACTGAGGGTACAGGTGTGGATGTGTATACACATAGCGAGATGCTCCCTGCTCACTACTACCCTGCCTTCCGTAAATATGAGCATTTTGTCGGCAATTACGGGAATGCCTGGTGGAAGCAGACGAGTGAATTTGAATCGTTTAATGGCCCGATTCTCATGACGACCAATTGTATTGTGCCGCCTAAGGATAGCTATGTGGATCGTCTGTACACCACAGGTAATACAGGTTATGCAGGTGTGAAGCATATTCCAGCTGGAACGAACGGACAACCGAAGGACTTTTCCGTATTGATCGAGCAGGCGAAGCAATGCCCACCTCCAACAGAGCTGGAGCAGGGTGAGATTATTGGCGGCTTTGCCCATCGTACGGTGATAGGATTAGCTGATCAGCTCGCCGAAGCGGTACAAAGTGGTGCGATCAAGCGTTTCTTCGTTATGGCAGGCTGCGATGGGCGAATGAAATCGCGGAGCTACTATACCCGATTTGCTGAGGAATTGCCGCAGGATACGGTTATTCTAACGGCAGGCTGCGCGAAGTATAAATATAATAAGCTTCCACTTGGCGATATCGGTGGTATTCCACGTGTGCTTGATGCCGGACAATGCAATGACTCCTACTCTCTCGTTGTGATTGCGATGAAGCTACAGGAGATGTTTGGACTGGACGATATTAATGATCTGCCGATCTCCTACAATATCGCCTGGTATGAGCAAAAGGCAGTCATTGTCCTGCTATCGCTACTTTATCTCGGTGTTAAAAATATTCATCTTGGCCCTACATTACCTGCTTTCCTCTCTCCTAATGTGGTAAATGTACTGGTGGAAAACTTCGGCATTGCAGGTATTACGACTGTGGAGGAAGATATGCGCGTTTTACTGGAAGTGTAGGCTTGATGTGTATCGTAGTTCCGTAGTTCGATCGATATGCTGGATAATCGTAATGGAATGGGCTAGTCGTAATACACAAGCATGAACCAATGTTCCAATTGCAATACCGACTATCGAAGTTATATTATTCTCTAAGCAGCAATCACAGCTCCTTCACTATGGAGCATTGATTGCTGCTTTTCTGTCACGGGTAATAATGGAGGAAGCAATACGATTAACGATACTGAAGGAGGCGCAATGATGGCACAATTTCCAGAAGAAGTGCAGCTGACAGATCGCAAGGAACGTGAACAGGTAGGTAAACAGATTAACGAAGGCTTTGCCCGCGTTGAAAAGCAAGAAATGCCCGGTGGAGTAGCTGATATTCCCACGCAGCCTGTCGCTCCAAAGCTATCTGAGCATGATATTCGTCGTCTGGTGGGCGAGGGTAATTTTCAATCTGCCAAAGAAGGCGGGCAGCATAATTCGATTAATAGTTAATAAAGAGTAATCAAGACGATATGAAGTTGTGTTAAGTCACAATCATTATCCTGAACGATAGGAATAGAAACGCGACATATTTTATATAGTTATGAACCAAAAAGCCCTTTTCTGATTGCGCAGAAAAGGGCTTTTATTCGTTTATAAATCATTTTTCAATTGATTACTGTATAACTAACCAGCTAGCCAAGAATCATACAACCCGAATCGCTACCATGACCAATGCCTGTTGTATGCACAATTGGTATCCCGCGCGTTGCTGTTATTTTCAACACATAATCAAGTAACGCATCTCGCTCACCATATTGCTCCAGCTCGGTAAATGTACCTAGCAGCAAACCAGAACACTCTTCCAATGCGCCTGTCTGCGCTAGCTGATCCAGCATCGAGATAATGCGTTTTAATCTGCCACTCAATCCCTCTAGCATGATCACACGTCCGCGTGCATGCGGGAAGTTGGGCGTGCCTGCCAGCTTGAGTAGACAGCGTAAATTGCCACCGATTAGCTCGCCGTTCAGATCCTCACCGCGCAGAAATTCAAAATCAAGATCGTACAGATCATTCCCACCACTGAAAAAGGTCGCATAAAACTTCTGTCGCTGCTGCTCTCCATGCTGACGTACCAGGTTCATCACCTGATAATGATAGCCGCCCACACCTGTACGTGCATAGATCGCATTCAGCACAACAGATAGATCGCTCATACCGAATAACGGCTTACGGGAACGTGCAATTTGATCAAAATCGAGATACGGCAGGATTCCATTCGCCGAGTCGCCACCCGAAATATCAAAGATCGCTTTTACATTCGGGTCTGCACATAAACGATTGAGCTCGGCTGCTCGCTCTTGCGGACTACCACTCCAGCCGTACTGCGTCTGCATAATCGTCTTCGCTTCTTCCACACGTAAGCCCCAGCCACTCAAATGCTGAATAAGCTCATCTACACTATTTCGTTTCCCCCAGGCAATGCCGTCTGAGCAGGAAATCAGCGCGACGGTATCGCCATTTTTGAGCTGTAATTGTGACATAGGAACGCTCCTTTGCGATAAATATAGTTATAAATGGTATCAGAAATGGATAGATCGTGCAGGTGTACGGCAAGCTTGTACAGATTGTACCTGTAGGGTTAGAGGCTATATCTACTATACAAGCTTGAGCACACCTGAGAACGTTCTGTAGCTATATTATTCTATGTAGCTTGATATGGCTGAAATGATATAATTATGGGTTAATCTTATCATTGCTCACCAAGCTGGAGCAAGCAAGGAACATACGCAAAGGAAGCTTTTCAGCTATAGAGGTTGATCGCCAGTATAGCGATTCTCCACTCTATGCGAAAAGCTTCGTTCTTCGTTATTTATATCATCATAGCCTCATAGCCTCATAGCCTCGTATAAAGTTCTATTTTTGCAAATCATGCAATTACAAAATTATCGGTAGTAACACGAATACCGAACCAACGATGCAAGCTCCTCCCAGCTCAATCATGCCAACCGTTCTTGTACGTAGTTGTCGCTGGGGTAGCATTATACTTCGTAATAGAAGGAGTGTAGTTGGAACGAATAGCCACAGATGCCACCAACCTGCAAGCACTAGTATGATAACGTGATAACCGACAGACAGGCGATAATAGAAGGGATTGTTCTTTTCACGAATCATCGTTTTGACATATACTGCTGTTCCGCAAAAGTACAGCACTAGCATCACGAATAGCTGACTTGTCATGCGCCAATTTAGCTCCTGTCCCATATAAGCGACCGGATAAATAAACGAGCAAAACATTGCAATAGCTAGCACATCATTGAGCAATGCACGTTCATTGCGCGCACGTGCAAAATACATATTTGGAATGAAAAATAACAGTAATGCTACGCCATACCATAGCAACTGAGGCTCCATCCAGACGACAATGCCCAGCAATGGCAATAGCAATCCACCATACAGGAGGGTCGGCTGACGATATCTTTCACTGCGACCTGTCTTGATCCATAGCAATAACGGGAAGCTGAATAAATACATCGTCAGCCAGCATAGAAATAGCGGAATGTGTAGCCAGCTCGCTCCAGATAGACTCATCCCACATAGAAATGGCAATACCAGCATCGCCCAGGCTCCATGTTGATTCGGAATATATCGATTCATCTTAACCACCGATGTAAGACATATTGATTTTGCCCTGACGTGTCTGCTGCGCTGGATCAGCCTCGCTACGTTCATCGGAATATCGATCCAGTCGATGCTCCCATACACGCTTAATTGCCTGTAACAAGAAGACATCATCGGCGCCACGGCGCATCAAGGAACGCAGATCATATCCTTCTGTTGCAAATAGACAGGTGTATAGCTTTCCTTCCGACGATAATCGCGCCCGTGTGCAGGAAGAGCAAAACGAATCCGATACCGAGCTAATAAAGCCAATCTCTGTACCTGTACCCGCATAACGATAGTAGCGTGCGACCTCACCATAATGATGAGGATCAACCGGCTCCAGTGCATAGCGTGTACGTAGCTGCTGCAAAATCGTCTTCTCTGGCACTACGTACCGTTGTTGCCAGCCGTTATCATTGCCTACATCCATAAATTCAATAAAGCGCAGTGTAATGCCTCGTTTACAAAAGTAGTCTGCCATCGGCACGATATCGACATCATTCAGCCCTTTTTGTACGACCATATTGATCTTAATCGTGTAGCCAATCGATTGGGCATAGTCGATTCGTTTAAGAATCTGCTCTGGCTTAATACCACGACCATTCATATAGCCAAACCGTCGTGGATGCAGTGAATCAAGGCTGATATTCAACCGACGCAAGCCTACATCATAAAGCGGCTTTGCCTGTGCGCCAAGCAGCAATCCATTGGTTGTTAAGCCAATGTCCTCAACTTCGGCAATAGCTGCAATCCGGCTGATCAGCTCAGGCAGACCTCGGCGAAGTAGTGGTTCGCCACCGGTTAACCGTACTTTGCGCACGCCTAGACCGACAAACAGGCGTACTAGCCGCTCCATTTCGTCAAATGACAGCAGCTCCGAGCCATGCATAAATGCGTAATCATCGCCAAAAATCTCTTTTGGCATACAGTATCGGCATCGGAAGTTGCAACGGTCAGTCACCGAGATACGCAGATCGCGCATCGGTCGCTCCAGCAGATCAGTAGACGGATTCATGATAAAGGACTCCTTTTTATTATAATCAATACGCTGTGTAACCGTATCGGTAATCTGTCATGTACTGTCATGTATCAGCATGTTCGGATCTAGGGAACGCATAGATAACCTGCTTCTGCTCACTGACAGCGTTTAGTGAATAAATAAAGCGAAGGTCATGTCGTTTAGGAGGATCGGTTCGGATGCTCGGTTAGCTCGCTGAATGTGCCAACATACCGGATATCTTCGCCAGTGGCATCCTTGACCGCACTAATGTTGAGCCATTGCACGTATTCTTCACCATTTTTGCGGCGGTTCCAGATAGCGCCCTGCCATAAGCCCTTTTGCTTAATATCCTTCCACATTTGCTCGTAAAAATTCTCCGGCTGACGCCCCGACTTTAATATACTCGGACGCTGATTCAGCACGTCCTCCTCTGTATAGCCCGTTAGACGGGTGAAGGCAGGGTTGACCGTTTTGATATAACCTTTAGGGTCGGTAACGAGAATGCCCTGTGCTGTAGACTTGAATACATCGGATACCAGTGTCAGCTTGTCCTGATAATACATCCAGACGACAATAATCAGACTCGCCAGTGCGACCTGAGACAGTAGCATAAAGCCAATCGAATATTGCCCGGTTAGTCCGTGAATTGCAGCTAGCATCAGCGGCGGGAAGAAGCCACCCAGACCGCCCATCATGGATACAATCCCGTTTGCAATGCCTGCCTGCTTGTTAAAATAGAACGGCACCAGCTTGAAAATAACTCCGTTTCCGATACCCGCACTAACCGCAATCGTTAGACAGCCAACCGTATACAGACCGATCGATGGCGAAAAGGCAAGCAAAATGGCAGCCAGTGTATATACTGCAAAGGTACACATAAGTAGAAACAACGCTTGAAAGCGATCCGCTAGCCAGCCACCAACCGGACGCAGAAATGTCGCTAATGCGATAAATCCGGCAGTACGAAGTCCAGCATCTACCTTATCCAGCTGAAAATTGGCAACGAGAAAGTTCGGTAGATAGACGGTAAAAGCGACAAATGAACCAAAGGTAATAAAATAGAATAACGAGAAATACCAGAGCTTTTCATTTTTGTATACGCCCTTGATCTGTTCGATGATTGGTGTTTTGACCCGCGCTTCCTTGCGATCACCGAATAGGAAGTTTAGTACGATAAATACGAGCAGCAGCACTAGATACAGACGCACTGCTGATTGCCAGCCGATCTGCGATGCTACAACAGGCGCGGAAAAGGTCGTGATCGCTGTACCGATATTGCCCATACCGTATACACCGTTAACCAGACCATGCTTTTCGCGCGGATAGTATTTGGGCAATGACGTAACACCTACGGAGAATACCGCGCCACCAATCCCGAGGAACAGCCCACCAATGATCAGATCGGTCATAGATGAGGCGATGCTAATGTAATACACCGGGAATAACAGCAAAATAAAGCTAATCATAAATACGACTCGCGCACCGACAATATTGGCATAATACCCGAGCGGAATACGCAAAATCGAGCCAAGCACGACCGGAATCGCCGTTACAATCGCAAGACTCCCCTGTGGAATGCTAATATCCTCTTTGATAAATGGCATCAGTGAGGAGATGATAACCCAGACCATGAATCCCAGTACCAGATTCAATGTCTGCAAAGATAACTGCATCTTTTTGATCATTCGATTCACCCTTTACTCTCGACTGTTCTGTTTTCGTAAGGCAGACATGTTGACACGATAGTGCTGTCATATGAACATTGCTGCGCTTGAGCATATAAATATGGGTAGACCAAGCACATACTCGCGTACAGATAAGCTCGGCGTTTTGCTGGAGTATAGATCTTCTATTCAGCTCATCTACCTTGTGCGAAAGATCACATGCACCGCTATAACTTTATTCATTCCTATCTGCTTACTCTTCCCTCTCATTGTAGAATTTTGACGACAGGTTGGAATATAGGGGAGTACCCTGACTATGCAGAGGGAATGCCCGTAACCGCAGTAAGGGATGAAATGATCGTATACACAGACTGAATCGTTCGTTTATTTTGGATATAAAAAAACCTGTCATGATGACAGGTCTAATGAGCATTTTCTATTCCAGCCTCCAGCTAACGTTATGCTAAGCTAGCGCGATACATTGATGAATTTCACTTCGGAAAAGCGGCGATTCGACTTTTCAAGTAATATGCTCGGTTGATTTTTTAAATAGTGATCGAAGAAGTCTACCATATAAGCATTCGTGATCTCATTCGCTCGATCAGGTGTCATTTTGCCCGTAGCCCCAATTAGCTTAAAGCCAGGAGAGACGAGCTGTACATCGGTAAAATTAAGATGCTCTGTATTCGCTATGGCGATCACCCCTCCACCTGCTGCGACTGCTTGTTGCATCCGCTCTAGTTCCAGCTGCTTATCGTTCATCATGCCATCCTCCCACTCTCTTGTGGAGCCCTTCTGTTCCAGCTCTATATCTGTATAGACGTGGTGATCGATCACCCTCTGTATCTCTTGCTCATTACTTGCCGAGTTGATGAATAGGAAGGGTTTACGTAGAGCCTCTCTGTCATGCAATCGATATAGACCTCCATCCAGATCAATACCGGCTGTAATACGCGGATCATATGCGGCATCGTATGCAGTCGCTCCACCAATGGAATGACCGAATATGCCAACATGCTGGAGATCAAGCCTCCCCTTGAGCGAACTGGTGACTTGCCCAGATTGAAGCAACTGTAATTGATCCAATACAAATGTCACATCATCGGTTAGTATCTGCCCCAACTTGTCACGTTGCTCGCTTTCGGTCTTATAGTCATGACTCGGTGAAAATAACTCGTCACTTCTATTCGTGATTATGCTCCCGTCTGGAAGCTGCGTGGCAATGGTATTATCGGTATGGTCGATAACCGCTACTATATATCCATGACTTGCGAGCTCCTGTGCTTGCACTGTATGGAAGAATCGAGAAGAGCCATTCCCAGGATTCCCGATAATAAGCGGATAGGTCTGCTGTGCTGAAGCGACTTCTACGTCTGCATACGCATAACTGGACACATATTTTAAATGCTGAAAAGTAAACTTAGGCAATCCGTAATACTGAGCTATATAAGGCAAAATCGCAGGGTCGGCAATCCATGGCCTATACGCTCCCTGACTCGCTTGAGCTGGATACCAAATCTGAACGATTAGCTCTCGATTGCTAGTTCCTGTCGGATCAAATGGCTCTTTTCGATTCATGTCTACAAAATGAAACGTCTGTGTGCCGACCTTGAACTCACCTGTTGGTGCTGGCAAGCGAAACACAGGGAAGGCATACAATAACCCTGCTGTCACAATAAACTGCAATACAATAACTAGATAAAAGAACTGCTTCAATCTGCGCGGAATAGTAAATGATACTCCTTTTACAAAATAACGACATCCGTTAATCATAACCAGTATGATCGTAGTGCCATAGAGCAAAAGCATCTGTATTCGGTACCCTTCTACGATCCACTGTAATACGAGTATAACGAGCACAATGATACTACCAGCTCCAAGCAAGGCTTTACGACGTTTAGGATAAAACACAACCATGCATACAAACAATACGATAGTAGACAGAACAAGCAACAGCTCGAATAACCGCATCTCCATTCTCCTTTGCATGCTCATTTTCATATTGCTATGATCTCGCTTAATAATTACAGTAAAGCTAGATGGTATACCAACGTGTACCACCGCTACACTCTATGTAAAGACAGCATTTAAATCCAAAATGTATCCATTACATTGAACGAGCAATAAAAGAACAACAAAAAACCACTGGTATGTCCAGTGGCTCTGTAATGTTCTCGCTCTTACCATTCCAAGCTTAAAAGTCCAAAATCTTCTTGCGCAGCGCATACTCCACCAGCTCAGGACGACTTTTTAAGTTGAGCTTTTCCATAATTTTGGCTTTATGCGCTTCTACCGTTTTCACCGAAATGAACAGCTTCTCCGCTACATCCTTATTACTGTAGCCCTTAGCGACCAGTGGCAAAATCTCCAGTTCACGACGCGACAGCACCTCATACACATCCTCTGAATCCGCACTTGTATTCGTCTTAACAAATTCGCGCACGAGCGAGGTAGCGAGCTTCGGATGAATGTACGTGCCTCCTTCGTGAATCGTACGAATCGCCAATAGCAACTCCTCATCCGGTGCATTTTTCAAAACATAGCCAGACGCGCCATTGCGTAGAACGTGAAACAGATATTCTTCATCATCATGCATCGTCAGAATGAGAATACGCGTATCTGGATAATCCTCCTTGATCTTGCCGGTAGCGATCAATCCGCTCTCACCTGGTGGCATACTCAGATCCATCAGCAAAATATCCGGCCCATGCTTCGCCACCATCGTATAAGCCTCGATGCCATCTGCTGCTGTGCCGACGACCTCCATATCAGGTTGAAAATTTAAGATCATCGCGAATCCACTGCGGACGATCGCATGATCATCGGCAATTACGATTTTCATCATTGTCCCTCCCCGTGCGTGTTGCTAATAATCGGAATATCCAGCGTAATGCGTGTGCCTTTACCCTTTTCCGAATAAATACTTACCTTACCGCCCACCAGCTCAGCACGCTCCTGCATTCCATACAGACCAAGCCCGGTGCCGATCGGATCATCCGCTGGATCAAAGCCATTACCGTGATCCTCTATGATTAGCCATATCCGTCCATTTTCCTCGCGTAGCATCAGCTCAATATGATCCACATCAGCATATTTGAGCGCATTCAGAATCGCTTCCTGTCCAATCCGGTACACTACGGTCTCCAGCTCACTGCCATAACGCTGCTGATCCAGATTCGATTCAAAGCCAATCGTGACCCCATAGCTTTGCTGAATCCGTTTAAAATGCGAGCGAAACGCTGCCTCCAGACCAAAATCATCCAGCGCCGCTGGACGTAGCTCAACTGCCAGATTCCGAATATCATCCAGTAGACGTGTCATCGATTCCTCGGTTTGACGCATTTTCTTGAGCAGCTCTTCTTCACCGGTCATATATTTGAGCACACGCAGATCAATGACCGCGCTCATCAGCTCCTGTGCGACACTATCATGCAGCTCACGTGAGATACGGCGGCGCTCATTTTCCTGCGCATGAATGACATGCTTCATCATCTTATTCTGGTAAAAGCTTTCCTGTGTCTTGAATTGCTGCGATAGATCGCGCAGCATCAATACATGTACGTCCTCATCGGCAAGCGTATGGTACGAAGCTGCATACGGAATAACTCCTTTGCCAACTGTATCCAGATACACTTGAAATGATGAGAATCGCTCGGACTCTGGATTGGTAAAGTAGCATGCAATACACGTACGCAATTCTGTTTCGCTCATATAGCCACGGCATACACGACAGATCGTCTCTGCATGTCCTTCATACAATTGGCGTAATACCTCATCGTCCACAATGCGTTCTGCTGCCGGATTCATGTACAACACCCGACCAGCTGTATTAAAAAAGAAAATCGCTTCCCTGCTCTGACTGTACAGCTTGCTCATTAGTCGATTGATCTGTTCTTGCTCATGCATGGGTTTCAACTCGGGGTGTACTCCTTTCCATTCAACGCTCCGATACCAAGATGCGCCAGCTCGTTCAGCTCCTGCATCATCTGGAGCGTGACACGCTGATCATTGCGATATCCACCTAGCAGCACACCGGCGACACGGGTATCATTCCATACGGGAACTGCACCGAGACTTGTTAGCCGTTCGGTACGAATGATCGGATAGTTAAACATCGCATCTCGTGGCACATCCTGCTCTACCGAAGCGAACATGAATGGCTTGCCTGTTTTGAACACCATACCGGCGATACCACGTCCGCTTTGTAACACAATATCCTTAAACCGCTCGTTCAGATTACCGGAAGCGTACTTCCATTTGATCACATAATGATATTCTGCGGGCTCTGCCAGCGCTAATGCCATAAAATCATAGCCGAACAACGCACGAATCTCATCCAGCTCTCGCTGGTAATTCACTTTATCGTTCATTCACTCGCGCTCCTAATACAAGAGGGAAAGAAGGCAGCGCCCACTTTCCTCAGCTCGATTTATGTCTTCTATAAAGGATATAACTTCTACCGATATAATTCAATGGAACACTCCACACATGCACAAGACGTGTAAACGGCCAGAAGGCGAAAATAGCGAATCCAGTCAGCGCATGAATTTTGAACGAAACGGGTACATTTCGCATGAGTGACGCATCCGGCTGTAGGATAAATAATCCACGGAACCAGATCGAAATCGTTTCCCGATAATCAAAATCGGGCTGTACTGCATTGGTGAATAAGGTCGCATACATACCCATGAACACAATGAATAGCAGCAGCGTATTAACTACAAGATCGGATGCACTGCTCAGCTTACGCACACTGCGAATCGTAAAGCGGCGTGAAGTAAGGATCAGCATACCAATCAGCGTAATCACACCGAACAGACCACCGCCATATACCGCGCCCATATGATACAGATGCTCGCTCACACCCATCGCCGTCATCCATGAAGCAGGAACGCCCAGACCGACCACATGCCCCATAATGACCGGAATGATCCCGATATGGAACAACATACTACCCAGCATCAGCTGTTTCTTTTCAATAAACTCACTCGACTTGGCTGTCCAGCTAAACTGATCGGTACGATATCGGAAAATATGTCCTACCACAAAGACAACCATACATGCGTACGGGAAAATCACCCATAAAAACTGCTCAATCATGTTCACTCACCGGCTCCCCCTGTGTGATGCATGCCTTCAGCGTATGACGTAGCGCCCGCACCAGATGTACATATGGACTATTGTACTTGCCCAGTGCCTGCACCAGATGATATGTGCCATCCTCCAGAATCGCCATCGGCATACGGAGATTTTGCGCAGCCGATGGATGTCCACGCCAGTCAGCGGCATACAGGAATTCGCACATGAGCGGCAAGTAATCGGGCAGTTCCTCATCAGGCATTTCGAGCCCAAACATTTCGTATAATAGCTTGAGCTTGGCAAGCATCTGTCCACGCTCACGCGCTTCTTCGAATTTGAAATACGTCATATACAGCGCACAGTCCTTCTGAAAATCAAACGTCTCTGTATACATCTCCTGAATCTGCTCCATACTGCGCTCCTGCATAAGCTTCCAGTATCGCTTCGCCTCCTCCGCACCCGGATGATCCGGTGCAAAGGATTCTTCCAGCAGCTGTGGATGAAAATCCAGCTTCTCCGGGTACATCAGCTGACGTGCAAAAAAGTGAAACGACGGCTTATAATACGTATATAGCTGCTCCAGATTAATCACGCCAGATCCCTCCGTAGAAATTCTCTTCATAGATCGTTTTCCCATCCTTATCGCGTCCCGGGCTAAACGAATCAACAGCACTACAGCCGCTACAGCCACCATCCATACCCGTCCCCATATTGCCCATAATATCGCCAAAGCCAGCTGAGCCTTGAGCACGGTATGGATTCATATGCCCTTCCTTGTGCGAGGTCGGAATGACGAACCGATCATCATATTTTGCAATCGCCAGTAGACGGTACATTTGCTCGGTTTGACGTGCGGTAAGCCCAACACGCTCCAAACGCTGTTCATCAAAACGATCTCCGGTCAGCTTAGCGCGCATGTATGAACGCATCATTGCCATCCGTTGCAGTGCTTCTTTAACCGATTGACTATCTCCTGCGGTCAGCATATTGGCAAGATATTGAATCGGTGTACGCATCTCCTCAATCGCCGGGAAAATCAGATCGGGATGTTCAATCGAATCTTTACCTTCAAAATAATTCATAATCGGGCTCAGCGGCGGTACATACCAGACCATTGGCAGTGTGCGATACTCCGGATGAAGTGGGAACGCCAGCTTGTATTCAATCGCTAGCTTATACACTGGCGAATTCTGTGCTGCTTCAATCCAGTCGGCAGTGATACCATCCTTTTTCGCCTGTGCGATAATGTCAGGATCATTCGGGTTCAGGAACAGCCCGCATTGTGCTTCATACAAGGCTTGCTCATCCTGAATCGATGCGACCTCCTGTACACGATCCGCATCATACAGCAGCACGCCGAGATAACGAATACGTCCGGTACAGGTTTCTGAGCAGACTGTTGGTAAGCCAGCCTCGACACGTGGGAAGCAGAATGTACATTTTTCGGCTTTGTTCGTCTGCCAGTTAAAATAGACCTTTTTGTACGGACATCCGGTCATGCAATAGCGCCAGCCGCGGCAAGCCTCCTGATCGACGAGCACGATACCATCCTCATCGCGTTTGTACATCGCACCGGATGGGCATGAGGCGACACAGCTTGGATTTAGGCAATGCTCGCACAGACGAGGCAGGTACACCATAAATGATTTTTCAAAGTTAAACTTGATCTCTTCCTCAATCTTCTCGATATTTGGATCAAGCGGGCCGGTAATATGCGCTCCTGCCAGATCATCCTCCCAGTTCGGGCCCCAGTTCACTTCCATCTTTTCGCCCGTCACAGCGGAATGTGGACGTGCTACCGGAGAATGCTTTTTCTCCGGCGCTTGGGTCAAGTTCTCATAGTTATATGTCCATGGCTCGTAGTAGTCCTTCATTTCTGGCATATCCGGGTTATAGAAAATTTTACCGAGTGCGACTTTGGACAGCTTATTGCCGGATTTTAGCTCCAGCTTGCCTTTACGAAGCTGCCAGCCACCCTTATAAATGCTCTGGTCTTCCCAGCGCTTCGGATAGCCGATACCGGGCTTGGTCTCTACATTGTTAAACCACATATATTCGGCGCCCTTGCGGTTGGTCCAGGTCGTTTTGCACGTCACACTACAGGTATGACAGCCGATACATTTGTCCAGATTCATGACCATGGCGATTTGTGCTTTAATCTTCAAGCCAGTTTACCTCCTTCATTTTGCGAACAGCGACGTATACGTCACGCTGGTTACCGATCGGGCCATAGTAGTTGAATCCATAGCTGAGCTGTGCGTAGCCGCCTACCATTTGCGTCGGTTTCATATGAATGCGAGTCGGCGCATTATGACTGCCACCACGTGTATCGGTAATTTCCGAGCCAGGCACGTTGATATGCTTGTCCTGCGCATGATACATGAACATCGTGCCGCGTGGCATCCGATGACTGACCACTGCGCGTGCGGTTACCACTCCATTGCGGTTGTACACTTCCAGCCAGTCGTTGTCGTTAATATCGCTGGATGCTGCATCTTCATTGTTAATCCAGACGGTAGGCCCGCCGCGGAACAAGGTGAGCATATGCTGATTATCCTGATAGGTGGAGTGAATATTCCATTTGCCATGCGGTGTTAGGTAACGCAGTACGAGCGAATCCTGACCGCCCTTGATCTCACGATCACGTGGGCCGAATACCATCGGTGGCAATGTCGGCTTGTACACTGGCAACGATTCACCAAATTGCTCAAAAATCTCATGATCAATATAAAAATGCTGTCTGCCCGTCAGTGTACGGAATGGAACCAGACGCTCAATATTCGTTGTAAATGGAGAATACCGTCTGCCCTGCTTGTTCGAGCCACTGAATACCGGCGTTGGAATCACTTCACGCGGCTGTGACGTAATACTCTGGAATGTAATCTTTTCTGCTGCACGATCGGCAGAAATGTCGCGTAGCTCCACCCCATGATCAGCTTCGGCTTGCAGGTATGCCTTTTGCGATACCCGACCATTCGTTGCTGACGATAGATGCAGAATCGTATCGGCTGCCTGACGTGCTGTTTGTAGCTTGGGCAGACCATTCTTGATCGTTTCATCATAATGCACGCCGTTGAGCAGCTTCAGCTCTTCGTATTCCTCGGCTACGGAGAAGTTCACACCGTGCGCGCCTGCTTTACCTGTTAGCAGGTTCGGGCCGAGCGAGGTGAATTTATCGTGAATTTTGGTATAATCGCGTTCAACGATGCTAAAGTTCGGCATTGTTTTACCTGGCTTCGGTTCAATCTCACCTTTCACCCAGTCCTTCACTATGCCCATCGGCTGTGAAATCTCACCCATCGAATCATGCCCAAGCGGTGCGGTTACAAGGTCTTTGTACACGCCTGGCAGATGCGTCTTCGCCATCTCTGAGAACGTTTCGGACAGACTACGGTAAATGTCCCAATCCGAACGTGCTTCCCAGAGCGGATTCACCGCCGGATTGAACGGATGTACAAATGGATGCATATCCGTAGAGGACAG
Source organism: Paenibacillus hunanensis (assembly GCF_014645615.1). Taxonomy (GTDB): domain Bacteria; phylum Bacillota; class Bacilli; order Paenibacillales; family Paenibacillaceae; genus Saccharibacillus; species Saccharibacillus hunanensis. Next base: position 60,838 of record NZ_BMMB01000010.1, read on the forward strand.
ATCGGTCTTCTCATACCAGGTGGCTGCTGGCAGGACGATATCGGCATACAGTGGTGTCGTTGTCATACGGAAGTCGAGCGCTATCATGAGATCAAGCTTGCCCTCTACATCCTCACGCCATACGATTTCCTCTGGCTTCTGCTCTTCATTGGGACGAGCGATCAGATCATCCGATGCACCGAGCAGATGCTTCATAAAGTATTCCTGACCCTTTGCCGAACTAGAGATCAGATTCGAGCGCCAGATGAACAGAGAGCGTGGGAAGTTCTCTGGTGCGCCGGGATCTTCTATAGCAAACTTTGTCTGACGTGAAGTCACCTGCTCAACCGCATGCTTAACAATCTCTTCGTTCGAGGTCTTGCCAGTGCGCGCCGCTTCCTCTGCGAATAAAAGACTATTTTTATCAAATTGCGGATATGATGGCAACCAGCCCAGACGCGCAGCTAGCACATTGTAATCAGCAGGATGACGATAATGCACTTCATCGCTCGTCGGTGATTGAAGTGAATCCGTACCACTTTCCTCATACCGCCACTGCTCGGTAGCAAAATAGAAGAACGAAGTCGCATTTTGCAGCCGTGCTGGACCCTGCCAGTCCTTAGCAAATGCCACTGTTGACCAGCCTTCGATCGGACGGCATTTTTCCTGTCCAACATAATGCGCCCAGCCGCCGCCATTTACACCCTGTGAAGCGGTCAGTACAACCAGATTCAGAATCGAACGGTAGATCGTATCACTATTGAACCAGTGATTAATGCCTGCGCCCATAATAATCATCGAGCGCCCACCTGTATCAAGGGCATTTTGCGCAAATTCACGTGCGACCTGTACGACTACCGAAGCCTTCACGCCTGTCACTTTTTCCTGCCAGGCGGGTGTGTACAGCGATTCAGCATCATCATAGCCTCGTGCATTATATGGGCTGTCAATCCGTGGTACACCATATTGACTCATCATCAGATCATAGACTGTGGCGATATAACGCTCACTGCCATCCGCCAGCGTGATTCGGCGTGCAGGAAGCGTCCGTGTAAACGTACCATTACCACTGTTATCAAAATAAGGGAATACGATCTCCAGCCACTCATGCTGCTGGCTTGTCATACTGAGCGCAGGCTCGATCACTGTTCCATCCTCACGCTCTAAAATAAGATTCCACTTTACATCCTTTTCCCAGCGTTGACCCATTGTGCCATTTGGCACAAGCAATTCCGCAGCAGCTTCATCATAGATAACAGGCTTCCACTCCGCATGCTCACTATCCTGTCCAATATCGCTGGCACGTAGGAAGCGTCCACCTTTCAATCCATCGCCATGCGGCTCTAATAAAATAACAAACGGCATATCCGTATACTGCTTCGCATAATTTATAAATAGCGGTTCCTGCCGCTGATGATAAAATTCATCCAAAATCACATGCGTCATCGCCTGCGCAATCGCGGCGTCTGTACCTGGATGCGGCGCCAGCCAGTTGTCGGCAAACTTCACATTTTCCGCTAGATCGGGAGCGACAGAGACGACCTTCGTTCCTTTGTAGCGAACCTCAGTCATAAAATGGGCATCTGGTGTACGAGTTAACGGTACATTCGACCCCCACATGATCAGATAGCCGGCATTGTACCAGTCTGACGATTCCGGTACATCCGTTTGCTCGCCCCAGATTTGCGGTGATGCAGGTGGCAAATCGGCATACCAATCGTAGAAGCTCAGCATCTGCCCACCGAGTAGCGAGATAAAGCGTGCTCCAGACGCGTAGCTGACCATTGACATCGCTGGAATCGGTGTAAAGCCTGCGATACGATCAGGGCCATATTTGCGAATCGTATAGATTAGCTGTGCAGAGATCAGATACAGCGCATCATCCCAGTTCACACGCACATGACCGCCTTTGCCGCGTGCTTTTTTGTATTGACGTGCCTTGTCTGGATTCTCCACAATGCTTGCCCATGCTTCAATCGGATCGCTGTGCTGGGCAAGTGCTTCCTTCCATAGTCGCATTAGCTTGCCGCGCATATATGGATATTTGATCCGTAGCGGACTATATTCATACCACGAGAAGGTAGCGCCGCGTGGACAACCGCGCGGTTCGAATTCTGGCATATCCGCACCGCAGGATGGATAATCGATCTGCTGATTTTCCCAGGTGATAATGCCATTTTTGACGAATACTTTCCAGCTGCAAGAGCCGGTGCAGTTCACACCATGGGTCGTACGCACGACCTTGTCATGTGACCAGCGCTGGCGGTACATATTTTCCCAGTCTCTATTTTTCTCCTCCAATACCGACCAGTTGCCAGAATAGCTCTCAATCGGCTTGAAGAAATTCAATTTGTATTTCCGTTTCATATAAATGAACACTCCTTTTCCCATGTTCGAATCAACAAACATGGAGTTCAATGAAAAGTGGCAGTCTGAAGCCTATTCCGGTATGTGTTCCGTAAAGGCTATGGTTCGCAAATCACCTGGTGCTATGAACAAGCTCTATGTTTTCATTATGATCCGATGGTGCATTGGCGGACATTAGGGAATTCCCTGTTCCGGTCGGGAAATGTCCTGATATGTCGAATGTGACTCGATCTTCTATCTTCTTCTATCTGTTGCAGAGTTATGTACCATAATTACAGAGGTATCCAAATAAATAGATGAATGATCGTAATAAAGTTCCAAAATATAATATCTTTTTCTAGCAATAAATGGTAAATTATAATTGATATCCCAAATCTCTATCCGCGATAGCCACGATACCTTCATAAAGGATGTAGCTCAGCAGGTAGTAGTTTTAGACGGGGATCGGAAGGGAGTTTTGTAAGCGTTATCTTTTGAATAGGAAATGATGGTGAGCGAGGTTGATCGGTCGTACGATTCTGGTTGGCTAGGGCAAAGCCACTTCATCGCAAAGGAGCTACATTTATGAAGGTTAAGCGACTGCTTGCTTGTATGTGCAGTTTAATGCTTGTTCTGACTTGTGTACCGTCTGCTATCCATGCCGAGGAGCAAACAAATGCGGTTCATCCAACACTCATGGGGGAAATGGACGGATTTGTCCGTTTAAGAGGCCCCGATAATATTGGTTATATTACAGGCATCGGCTCGACCGGGAATACGAACTTGTCGCTGGATCTTCCCGTTCCTGAGGGGGAGAGTGTTATTTTGTCGTATGAATGCTTCAATTATCAAAAAGGAATCTGGGAGCCGCGCGATGTCCGTATTATCCATGGCCCATCAGGCGGATTTGAAGGCACACTAAAATCTGATTTTGAACTTGGCTATTTCCGTATTGCTATCAGCTCGACGTATGAGTATATGCCCTCCGGGTATTATCATGCCGAGTTTGTTGCCTGGTAACCGCCGTGATCGTCTTGTCCTATCCATGGTTTCATCGTTTCATACTTTGGCATGACAAAGGAGAATGTAGGATGAAGATCAAAATGGTACCCATGATGTTGGCAGTGCTGGCGATGTTGTTCAGTTTGACCATTGCTCCCCTATCTACCTATGCAGCCTCTTCCTCCGATACCAATCGGCAAGCAAGGTTATTTGGCGAAGTCGAAGACACTTTTACTATTGGTAATAACGAGACCCATCGCGTTGGGCCTCTCGCTTCGACTGGTTATGTGAATGTGTGGCTTACATTTCCGCTGGCGGCAGGTGAAAGTCTGAGCTACAAGTATGAGCGTTACAATGAAGAGACTGATACGTGGCAGGTGGTGAACAGCTCCAGTGTGACCGGTCCTTATTCACAATACTTTTTCACTACGAATGATCCTGGATATGACCAGCTCGGCGTCTATCGTCTTGTCTTTACCGCCAACGTAACGGAACCGATAGAAGTATATCTGTACGGCGAATACATGGCATGGTAATGGGGCTTCGTATCATTCCATTCCTGAGATTGTAGCATTGTAGTAGCACATAGTCAGCGTTTCATATATCACAAAAAGAGGGCTAGCACCGATACCGATGCTAACCCTCTTTGCGATTGCTCTTTTCGATTCCTCTTTCTGATTTTGCGCACAACGATCCTATCTAATAGCTAGTAGACTCAGGATAAATTCCAGCTGATCTGCTGCTCATCCACTCGAACCTGTAGCTGTGATGTATCGTTATACAGTACAAGCTCCAGACCTTGATCCCTATTAAATTGCAGCTTATCGACTACCCATACATTGGCTGGATCAGATCGATGATCATCTGGAATAACTACGGTAGCGATGCCAATCGCTCCATAACTACGAATACCTGCATCGATAATGGAGGTCGGCTGCTTTTGTCCATAGATTGGGGATACCCAGCCTTCTTCGGATACAATGTGCAGCTTATGATCTAGTTGCTCCATGGATGGCTGTTCACCTGATGTTGCTAGCGCCCAATACATTCGTGCTGACAGTTCATTTTGCGGATAATCGAGCTGTACTGCCGGTACGATACTCATATCATGGACATCTGTTACTTCTACGTTTACGTCGGATGGGTATTCAGCATTTGAATCAGTCGTAGTCATCACGCGAGCTACAGCATCAGGATGTAGCTGGAAGCGCTGGTGTACCTCATGTTCTGCCTGCGCGTCCATCCAATCGACGACGATAAGCAGTGGAACCTGCTTGCCCATCACCAGCCAGCGACGATGCTGAACCGGATCATCCAGACGCATATACCCATCATGAATCGCATCGACCAGCTCATAGTTCGTATGCTTCTCTCGTCGTAACGTCTGACAGGCAGCTGCTGGCTCTGCCCATGCTTGTGTAGAAATATAGGCTGTCTGATCGACACCATCAATCATAATCGTATTATGTGCAGCTGTGCTTTTAAAATAATGTCGCCAGTAGCCTTCCTCATACGTATAACGACCCGGATCGACGAAAAGCAGCTGCCGCTGCCAGTACCATTCAAAGTTCAGCGCATCCGCATGTCCATGCGCTCCCCCCATCGGCGCCGCATCAAAAAATAAATGCTGACCCGGTGACTTCATCATATAATAGCCCGTTTTCGGAAAATCAATACTTTCTACGTCCACCAGCTCCGTCTGCTGTAGCGCCTTATACTTCTCAAAGGTCTCCGCACCAAACATCCATAAAAAATCTGGACTCACTTCACCACGCACGAGTAGATGCTCATCATCCAGAATACCGCCCAGCATGGCGACCCGCGCTCTACCATTACTCACCCATTCCGAATCCCCGATCGCAGTCGAACGATTATCCGGACGAATCATCGCCAGTGTGAATGTAGTCATACGATGCAGCTGCTGCCCATAAGCGGTTGGAAAAGGAAAGCCTGCCAGTCTTCCTAACAAATACGGCGTACCAAACATCTCGATGCTCGCATCATGGTAATGCGTCGTCAGCTCGCTTTGAATCCCCTCCTCACCGATCTGATGGTACTGACAGAGCTGTAAACGCTCTGTTGCCAGCTGACGCCAGTAGGGTGCTCTCGGATGTTCACTATAGAAGACACCGATCATGAACAATCCCTGCATATGCATCATCGCATGGTTAATTTCCGTTTGCCCGAGATAAGAGGTCAAATATACAGCATGCTGCTCCAGCGCGACTAACAACTCAGCCGTAAATGCTTCGTCGATCTGCTCACTGCGCTGCATATACGCATACGCGGATATCCACGACTGTACACGCAAGCCCGTTTCCAGCAGCCGCCACGGCCCAGGTAATTGGAAAAATGTCGCTTCCTCGTATGGCATCGATGGCTGAGGCGGTGGATTCTGCACACACCAGCTGCGAAAATGGCGAATGTACGTCTCTACATATTTTTCGTCGCCTGTCATCAGGTATGCTTTGCCTAGATCCAGCATATGCCAGTGACGATTGATTCCCCATGTAAATTCAGGATCAAGCGATGGATTATACAGCCAGTCTACCGGATCGCCCATCGGAATCCAGCGTGTCAGATCATTCGTATAGGGCACCATAAACAGATCAAGACACGCCTGATCAGCAATTTGTAGCGTATCCGTAGCTTGCTGTGGATAGTATGTTCGATAAGCCGAAGCTGCCTGTTCTAACTCGTCTGCGTTCAAATAGTATGTTCTTGCACTCATCGCGTAGTCGTCCCCTTCCGATTTGCCAGATTGACGTGCAAAGGACTGACCCCAAGCATAGAGCTGTAGGCCAGTCCAATTCCATTTTCATTCGTAAACGTATTCGTACTTCTAAGTTGGCTTATTCGTCCTTGGACAGCTTGCCTTCCAGCTTCGCGGAGCTAAAGCTTGGGTCTGCCTTAATCGTAGTCAAGCCGGAATCTCTAGCTTGCTTGAGTGCTGCATTGTAGCGTGTATTAAGATCATTAATAATTCCATCCACATCGCCACCAGTCAGTACATATTTAACAAAGTCTTCTGTCCATTTTGGCCCTTCGACCTGACTTTCGGTAGCAGACAATGGGTTCGCAGGATACAGTGCATCGTATTTACGAGGCAGGAAGCCAGCAATACCCGGAATCGTCGGTTTGGTTGCATGCTCCAGTACCGTAGGGATCAGCGATACACCATACCCATTTTCATAATATTTCGTTTGCAGGTCTGTGCTGTACACATAGTTCATGAATTTCCATGCTGCATCTTTGTTCGGTGAATCTGCGCTAATACCGATATAGGAACCACCGATCACCTGTACTGCACCTACAATTTTGCCATCCTTGGTTGGCGGTGGAGCCGCAGCCCATTTGACCTGAGTTGGGAACTGATCTTTGTATACGCCCGGCTCGCCTGAGTGGTTGAAGTACATGCCGATCTTACCCTGTGCGAATTGTGCACGCAGCGGATCGATATCCAGACTTTCTACGCCTGGCAGCATGCTACCATCCGTCATCATCTGACGCATAGCCAGCGCGATATCCTTGTACATGCTGAAGTCGAATTCACCTGTCACATAATTATATCCGTCCACGCCAGTCGTTACACCAGCAGGCCCTACGGTGTTTGCCGGACGTCCGAATCCGCTTACACCTTTCAGGGGACTTGCGAAGCCATAGATGCCTTGAGCTTTACCCATGTCGGTAATTTTCTTCGCATCCTGAACCATTTCATCCAGTGTTTTTGGTGGAGCCGAGATGCCCGCCTGTTTGAACAGGTCTTCGTTGTAGATCAGGCGCCATGTTTGCCCTGTGTTTGGCAGGGTATAAATTTTGCCGTCAATTTCATTTTTATGATCAATAATAACGTCCTTGAACGTTTGCTTCATTTCATCGCTCATGTAATCGTTAATCGGTGTCAGATAGCCTTTCTTCACATACGTTTCAAAATCATCAATTTGCAGTACGTCCGGTGCTTGCTTACTTGCAAAGGCGATATCGACCGCCTGCGGGTAGTTGTCACCCATCACATTCATATCGACTTCGATGTTATCCTTGTTCGTCTTGTTAAACTCGTCTACCTTGCTCTGCATAAACTCAGCATCATGACGATCCGGAGTCCAGTATACAATTTTAGTTTTGCCACCACTTGATGCGGATGATGAAGAAGTGCTACTGTCTGTTGAACTCGAATTAGAAGAACAGGCAGCCAGTGCTACGACGAGCATTGTACTTCCCACGACTTGTAACCATCTCTTCTGCATTTGCAGTCCCCCCGGATTATGTTTTTTTGGGAGATGAGTCATTCACCTCTTGCTACTAAGAATAACGGGTAAAATCTCACATGTGAGTATGGTATATCGACTACAGTGGGGTGGGAAATTCATCTTTTCTTGGCATTCTGCTGTTCAAAATAATGCTGACGGAACATCGATGGCGTCATGCCGCAATGCTTTTTGAACATTTCGCTAAAATACGGCCGATCCTCATACCCGAGCTTGGAGGAAATGAGCTGCACCTGCATGCCTTCTAACAGCCACTCTTTGGCTTTCTCAATACGCAGAGTAGTCACATAGTTCGCCAGTGTCATCGATGTCTCGCGCTTGAACAGATTTGCCAGATAGCTTGGACTCAAATGCACTGCCCGTGCACAGCTATTTACCGTCAAATCACTGTCCAGATGATCCTCAATATACTGCTTCACCTGATGAATGACGCGCGAATATTCTTTGTTTTGCTGACCGCGAATACATTCACAGCAAAAGGAGCAAAATTCAGTCGTACGATTCATCCATTCGGCAAAGGTCAACAGTGGCAAGCCTTGGATATCTGACAGGCGCTCTGCCAGCCCGTCACATGGCATGCCCTCCAGCACCTCAAGCATCGTCCGGTAGACGGTCATACAAAGCGTTTTGAATTGCTGCACCATCAGCTCAGGGCGGCAATAATCTGACTGCGACATCCATTCTAAAAACAGCTCATCCAGCCTGTATTCGGTTTGCTCGGTATTGCCAGAGCGCAGCGAATAGAGCAGTGCCTTTTCCTTCTCCGGTGCATAGCGTGGGATATCGCTTGTCTGCTGTGTACGTTCATAGCTGTAACAGCCACCAGTAGAGCTGTAGAAACGGTAGCCAAGCGCGCGATCTGCCTCCTGATACGCATAGGCTAGCTGCGCCGGGCCTTCCTGCACAGTGCTATAGCCAAGCGAAATTGGGCCTGCGCCATCGCCCTCGATACAGGCGGCTGCTTCCTGCCATAGCGCTTCCATATCGAGCGAGCGAGAGGAGGGAATCAGCACGACGATGCGCTGACTACCATCATGCAGTACGATCCCTTCCTCTCGTTCCTCTAATATCTCACGCAGGGCTGTGATCGTATGCTCACTAATCTTGGCAGGTGATTTCTCCTTGTTGCCACCTGGCTCGGCATCCAAAATAAGCGTGCGATAGTCTGGAAGCATTTTGTGTAGCTGCCAGTTGTTCCACTGCTGCTCGGTGTCAACCGAAGGCGCTCGATGAAGCAGCTTACGCAGGAAATCATCGCGCTGATGGCGACGATTTTGCAGTATCTCCATTTCTAGCAGACGCATTTTGGTTGCCTTCTCCGATTCCTCAATGATCGCTTCACGCACCTTCACCACACTCTCAACCACCTGCGCTGGTGTAAAAGGCTTCGATAAATAATCAAAAGCGCCGAGACGTACAGCCTCCTGCGCATAGGCAAAATCGTTAAACCCGCTCATGAAAATCACCTTGCTCGGCAGGTGTTCCTCTATCATTTTGCGGATCATATCACAGCCGCCTAGATGAGGCATACAGATGTCAGTCAGGACGATATCTGGACGTAGCTCGCGGATCATCTCCAATCCGCGCTGCCCATCCTCTGCCGTTCCTACAATCTGAATGCCATGCTTCTCCCAGGGAATCTGGTAAGCAATCCCGTTAACAACCATCTTAATATCGTCCATCACACACATCGTCAGCATACTCACAGACCTTCCTCCCCGTGAAATGGAATCGTGATCATTACCGTTGTCCGCACATCCGGCGTACTTTCAAAAGACATCGATGCTTCATCCCCGTAATTCAGACGCAAGCGACTATAAATATTGTACAGCGCATAGCTCGCATGCTTTTGCAGTGGCTGTTCCAGCGTCTGATTCATGACATCTGCATCCAGCCCATGCCCGTTATCCGACACGCTAATTTTAAGATCATTGCCTGTTATCATCGCTTCAATATCAATATGACAGGGCCGCTCCAGATTTTTAAAGCCGTGCAGAATGGAATTCTCAACAAGTGGCTGTAGCATAATTTTCGGTAATAGAGCATCCTGTACCGCTTCATCCATCTGGATCGTATAGGTGAACATGTCCTCGTAGCACTGCTGCTGAAGCAGCATATATTGCTCGACATGGTTCAGCTCCTGCTTGAGCGATGTCATTTCCTGACCGTTATTCAGTCCAAGCTTGAACAGAAGCGACAGCGAGACGATCATCTCTCCTACCTGCTCACTTTGACCAAACTGACTTTTCCATAAAATCGTATTGAGCGTATTGTACAAAAAGTGAGGGTTAATCTGCGCCTGTAGCGCCTTGATCTCATACCGAAGTCGCTCCTGCTCGCTGATCGTATTTTCCTCGATCAGATTCTCAATCTGCCCCATCATCCGATTGAAGCGATATCCGATCACACTCACTTCATCCTCATACTTACTAGTGAAGCGCGCATCCAGATCATTATTTTCCACACGCTGGATAATGCGATACAGCTTATTCAAGGGACTTAGCAATAGCCGGGTCAACAGACTGGAGAACATAAGCGCGATGATCATACAGACGATCATAATCACCAGAATGAGCCAGCGAATCTCACGCATCTCTCCTAGCAGATTCCCTTTGGACTGTACGGCGACAAGTGACCAGTTCTCATCCAGATTCAGGCGAGCATGGTTGACCAGCTGCTCGTCTTCATCATTATGATATGAAAAGGCACCCTGCTGCTGGCGTCCAAAATCCTCCAGAAAAGCAGTGGTGCTAAAATCGGTCGGTGCCGGACTCACACCTGGCAATATGCTCTGACCATGCTGATTCACTAAAAATAATCGAATCTGATCATCCAGCAGATTTTCCCGAATAATATGATTAAAATAGTCCTCACTAAAGTTAACGATAAGATATACATCGGACAGATTATAGCTATTCGTAATCGAGTTCCGTAGCGGACGCACAAGTAGAGTTACGACTTGCTTTTCCCCCTGAAATATTCCATCCTCATGACCGGATATCCAGCGCACATTCCATGAACGATCCTCCATATCCTTCCCATACAGCTGTCGAAATGAAGAATCGCCCATTAATGCATCCTGAGTGGAATAAAAGTCACCAATTGGCGTAGCCAGCAGCACGGAATCGACTGCTGGCTCGATTTGCTTGAGCTGGGCGAAGGGTGTCTGCATCAGCGACAGATCGGTATAAAATCGCGAGCCGTCTTTATTACGCACATCGGTCATCACCCGGCTATACGTTTCACTCATCATGAGCGAGTAGCTCGCTACAATCATATGACGCATGCTCTCATCCAGCGTTTGTACCGTTTTATTCAGCATCGTCTGCTTGAGCTGCAAGGCATTTTGCTCGATCACCTTGGCAGCAAAATTATAAGCAAAGCCTCCGGTGGCACTGATACACAAAAAGGTGAGCAATATATACAAAATATGAATGCGACTTTTGAGCGATAGCTTGTAAAACCCCTTGCTCATTCCTCATCATCCTTTTACTGCTCCAAGAGTGACCTGCATGAAGGACTTATTCGCAAATACATACACGACAAGCAGTGGCAGGATAGATATACACGCACCGGTCAGCATGAGCTGTGATTCGGACGCTGCACCAAAGCCATAGCGTAGATTGGACAAGCCAACCGGTAGCGTTTGCAGGTCTGGATTACTGAGCGTGAACACGAGCGGCAAAATGTATTCATTCCATGAGTTCTGGAACACACCCAGTCCTGCGACAGCCAGTGCTGGACGCAGCAGTGGCAAAATAATACGCCAGAACACCGATGCAGGGTGACATCCATCAATCCATGCTGCTTCATCCAGTTCACGAGGAATGTTTCTCAGGAAGCCGATCATAATGAAATACGTCGCCGCATGGGCGCTAATAAGAATAAGAATGACACCCCATAGGGATTTTTGCAACCCTAACACAACCATCAGATCGAACTGCGGACGCAGGACAACCGCGCCAATCGAAATGAATAATGTGCTCGCCATCAGACCTGTATAGATCCCTTTGCCCGGAAACTTCGCCCGATCGACCGCATAGGCAGCCATCGAGGATACAAGCAGTGTTCCAATCGTCGTCATCACACTGACAAACAGGCTATTCCAGGTAAAGCGTGAAAAGTTAGCTTTCGTCCAGGCGGTCACGTAATTGCTAAACTGCCATACGTCCGGCAAAATATGTGCGCCACTCGTCAGCTCTAGATTGGTCATAAACGAACCCGAGACGACGATAACAATCGGAAATAGCGTTACAGCAGCTGTAATTAGCAGAAACACCCACAGAAGGGTTTTGCCCGTATATTTGATGACCATGTCGATTCCCCTCCTGATCGTTTAGTACATTTTATTCAGCTTACGCGACAGATAGAAGTACAGAATGGTCACGATACCGACGATAATGGCGGTCACAAAGCCGACTGCACTTCCATAGCCAAGCTGCTGCTGAACCGGTGCCTCTGGTGAAACCGGGAACAGCAGCTTGAACAGGTACAGATACATGACCTCAGTCTTGCCATACGGGCCGCCCTCGGTCAATACCATAATACTTTCGTAGCCCTTGAGCGAGATCGTAATCGCGAGCATAATAATCATCTGCATCACCGGGCCAAGCAGTGGAATCGTAATGCTCCATAGCTTACGAACCTCACTTGCTCCATCTAGTGAAGCCGCTTCATACAGATCCTCTGGAATACCTTGAAGTCCGGCAAGGAATAATAGCATATAGTTCCCGACAGCACCCCAGATGGCGATCATAATCGTCGTCAGCATCGCATAATCAGGCCCCAGCCAGCTGATCGGTGCCCCGATAATATGGAATTTTAATAGAAATTGATTTAACACACCGTTATACGAGTTGAAAATAATGAAGAAAACAATCGACATTACCGAGGCACTAAATACGGTCGGTAGATAGTAGATTGCTCTTAGCACCGTACGTCCTCTCAGCTTACGATTCAGAATAAATGCCAGAATCAATGATAGTGGAATGGTTACAATCAACTTACCTGCTGCATAAATACCGGTATTCACAACGGATTGCCAGAACTCCGCATCACGCAACAAGCGGGCAAAGTTACCGAATCCGACAAAGATCGGATCACCATACCCCTGATAGTTGTAGAACATATAACGTAGCGCCCACAGTAGCGGATATACACCCAGCACAAGCGTCAGAAATACGCTAGGAAAAATAAACAGATATGCCGTTCTCTTATTCACTGTAACCTTCCCCCTTTATGTCTGTTGAAGAAAGTATACGGGAGCATACAAAGGCAGTGAGATAGGAAAATCAACTTTATGGTGTAGGATAATCTGACTTTGATGAGGGGAAATTACAACGAATTGACATTGACGAGAACACGGATGATGGCGAGTTGTTCGGGTTGCAATGTGGACATTTTATGTTCAATCACATGGTCGACCAGCGCTTGATCGATAAATGGGATGACGAATAGTAACAGTTCATAGGTTATTTCTTGTGTTATTAGCAGTTCTGCTACTGCTTGTTCGGGCAATAACGAGAGGATTTCGGCTAGTTTTTGCTGGTTAGTGTATTCTTGCCAGTGTTTTGTGACGAATGACTGGAGCTGCTCGGGTGCTATAAATGGTGCGATGGTGGACATTTGCCCGATGGTAATCTGGTGGTGATGTTCGTTGACATATTGATGCAGTCGCTCATCATAGTATGGAGCGATACGGATGACGGTTAGGATGTGATCGATAGTTAGTGGATCATCTCCGCAAACGATTGCATACAAAGCATCTTCAGTTAGGAATGGGGCGAGTTCGGTTAGAGCTTTGGCGTTCTCCGCCAGTGAATCGGCATGGAGTCCCGTGATATGGATGAGTGTTTCCTGATCTACTAACGGTGCCAATTGAATAATTTGTGCTACAGTTAGCGCCTGTAGGTCATCAGGAGAAGATGATTTTTCATCTTCCAGTGCAATAATTGCATCGATTTGCACTGAATTTGCTGATGTGTGGAGAGGCATTTCAGTAGTTTGTCCGGGTGCGAATTGGTGTAGTAATTCGTCGGAAAGTTCCGTATTCTCGCCAAGTAACATAGCGATGTCAATATGTAGTAATTTGGCAAGTTTGATCATTGTATAGATATCGGGCAGCGATTTGCCGGTTTCCCATTTGGAGACCGCCTGAGGTGTGACGTGCATATAGTCGGCAAGCTCCAGTTGAGTAAGATTCTGTTGCTTACGATAGTTAGCGATTGTCGCACCGATTAATATTGAATCCAGCATGATAATAAACTCCTTTCCATTACATTGGAATATGTGAATATTTGTATGGATGTAAGCCATAATAAACGAAGTGATTAAGGAAATGGGGCAACTTATTGTATGAGTGATTTTTGAATACAGGTTAAATAAACAGGCATTTGAGCAACGTAAAATGGCTTACTGCTTACGGTGTTAGTGAACATTTAGTAGGAGATACGACTGAAAATAATATCGCTATCCAGCATAAATGACTGTCTATTTTGGAAACTAACCATCTACCTTATATTCCTATACAAATCTATCATGTACCAGAGGCAAAATAGATCCGTTTCCTACCTCTTGCTGCGTTAGTAGCATCGCCATGTACATAGCCGCCCATCACTTATTTTTATTTTAGCGGCCATAGGCAAAGATGTACAACAACCTGTAGTTGAGTAGTCAAACAACTACAGGTTGCTTGACTTCATAGATGGGGACAGTCGGATCGATTCACTTATTAAAGTCGTATTTTAACAGAATATTGCAGCACAGGATTCGTTCCATAATTTCATATATTTACCTCCTTTTATTTTTGTAAGCGCTATCTTATAATCAATTGCGTAAACGTTTGCACAATTTCATACCACTTGAGGAGGACGAATGATGCACGTAAGATTGGGTCAACATATGAAGCGGTCCGTAGCAGCTTGGATTGCACTATTGATGGTGATGGCTGTACTGTTTGGGGGCTTTGGTCCGACTACACATGCAGCGGATAATTCTGTGACCGTCTATTATAAAAAAGGCTTTGCTTCGCCGTACATACATTATCGGCAAGCCGATGGCAACTGGACAACAGCGCCCGGCGTGAAAATGGCAGATGCTGAGGTAAGTGGCTATACGAAGGCAACGATCAATATTGGCACCTATACTCAGCTCGAAGCTGTATTCAACAATGGCAATGGCACATGGGATAACAATAGCTCCAAGAACTATCTGTTCAACACAGGCACATCGACCTTCACACCTGGTGCAAATGGTGCAGCAGGTACGATTACTGCTGGTGCTCCATCTGGCTCTACGACACCAACCGATCCGTCCACTCCTCCTTCCGATAATTTTGGACCGGTCGATTGGAGCAAACGTAGCATTTATTTCATCATGACCGATCGCTTCAGCAATGGCGATACGAGCAACGATAACTATGGCGGCTTTAATTCTAACAAGAGCAATCCGGGTCAATGGCACGGTGGTGACTTCCAGGGCATTATTAACAAGCTCGATTACATCAAAAATATGGGCTTCACTGCCATCTGGATCACACCCGTAACGATGCAAAAGAGTACGTATGCCTACCACGGCTATCACACGTATGACTTCTACTCTGTCGATGGTCACCTCGGCAATATGGCGAAGTTCCAGGAGCTGGTGCGTACTGCACATAGCAAAAATATCGCTGTTATGCTCGATGTAGTTGTGAACCATACAGGCGACTTCCGTCCGAACAATGGTACAGCCAAAGCGCCATTTGATCAGGCAGATTGGTACCATAACGCTGGTGATATTACACAAAATGACTATAATACCAACAATCAGTCCCGTATCGAAAATGGCGATGTAGCGAGTCTGGACGATCTCAAGCAAGAGAATCCAGCCGTAGCGACCGAGCTGAAAAACTGGGGCAAATGGATCATCCAGCAATCTGGTGTGGATGGATTGCGCGTTGATACCGCGAAGCATGTACCCAAGTGGTTCCTGAAGGACTTCGATAGCGCAGTGAACACCTTCACCATCGGTGAAGTATTCAACGGCGACCCAGCCTATGTCGGCGATTACACCAACTATCTGGATGCCGCACTCGACTTCCCAATGTACTATACAATTCGTGACGTATTTGCCAAGGATGGATCGATGAATCTGATCAAGGATCGCTATGCACAGGATAATCGCTACAAAAACGCTAATCTGAACGGTACATTTATCGATAACCATGATGTGAAGCGTTTCTTGAACGAAGCATCCGGCAAGCCAGGTGCATCCTATGATAAATGGCCTCAGCTAAAAGCAGCACTTGGCTTCCTGCTCACCTCGCGTGGGATTCCGATTGTGTATCAAGGTACAGAACAGGGCTTTAGCGGTGGCGATGATCCAGCGAACCGTGAAGACATGACTTTTGACACGAACAATGAGCTGTACAAGTATATTGCCAAATTGAATGCTGTTCGTAATGCTCACCCAGCACTACAAAACGGCACGCAAAAGGAAAAATGGTCAGACAATACCGTATACGGCTTCCAGCGTACGAACGGCTCTGACGATGTTGTTGTACTGATCAACAATTCGTGGAACAGTGAAACACGCACCATTCCAAACCTTGATAACTTCGGTAATGGCACTGCACTGAAAAACCAACTTGGTACCGATTCGGTAACGGTAAATGGGGGTTCGATCACGATTACACTCGCACCCAAAGAAGTTAAAATTTTGACCAAGTAATGGAGCGAGCTGTTCTGTATAGGCTGAATATAGAGGCTGCATACTAGCGACTTTGTATAGAAGCTTTGCATAAGACCTCAGACTTCATATAGAAGTTTTGCTGGATTTGTCTCCATTCGATTTCCGCTTATATTGCCAATTGAACTACCAATGTTGGAATATCTGCACTATGGTCTTATCAAAATAACCTGCTTGTACGCATTAGCGACAGGCAGGTTATTTTGATTAACTTGAACTGATCTTGCGCGTATCGCATAAGTCTACGTATTACCTTACGCTTCCGGTATTAGCAATCTCCTGTGTGAGCGACCCCCTAATACGCAGTTCAATATGAAAGGATTTTTGCAAAGCAGAGTCTCTTACTGCTCCTAGTGTGCGTGGATTCCTAACACCAGTTTCAACAACAGGTGATTTTTGCACAGCACAATATGTCGCTGTTTCCAGATTAAGCACTTTGAAAATCTACAGTTATTCCACACCAACTCTACTTATGCAATTGTGCAAACTCAGTAGCGGTCGCATAGCCGTAAATCCAGTAATCTCCCTGCTCAGACGTATAAGGAATACCGCATTCCTGCAACAAAGCGACAAATGCAGCTTCAATATCGATCAGCTCATCTGCTACAAGACGCCCGCGAGCTTCCAATCGTCTCGGCTTAATCCGAATCCACTCCACATCAAATGCCGGATGCTGCCAATCGCAAAATTGTGCATCGTCTGAATCATCGCCAAGTATAGCGAGCCAATCACCAAGATAGCTTACATCCTGTTCAAATCGCTCCGGTTCAGGCTTTGGCGACAATACTTTTTTCACCTGAAATGCGGGTGGGAATGGTAATCGACTGTATACACCGGATTTTAGCTGTTCCCAGCGTGTATCGTTCATCACCGACGTTAATCCACGGCGCTCAACTTCCTGCATCACTTTCTTTTTGTAACGTATGTAATCCATCTGCTGTGCTCCTTTCTATGTGCTCATTTGATGCTTAGCTCTGAATGTATGTTAATATAGAAGCTAGGGATTTGATTGTACATTATAGCTAGAGATCAACTGCTCGCGATATTATGTTATTTTAATTTTACTATACCAGTTATTCCCTACGAGCAAAAGAAAGGAACTTACTATGAACTCCAATCATTCCGAACACGACAACAACTCCCACAAATCTAACGACACAGAAGATAGCATAAAAAGTACACCTGCTCCCCCTGCATCTCTAAACGTCAATCCATCCACACATCATACAATTCGCTCGACGTACACTGAATCTACGATTCAAGCTGCCTACACATTACTTCGGCTGTATACACAAATGGCTCAAGAGCTTTGTAACACTCTTGCTGCATCATATCCCGAACAATCCACAATCGCCAAACTGCCATACCTACCAGATTGCACTTCGTTTGAAGCGCTATTCGATCTGATGGATGAGCAGGAGTACGATACCGACCCGGATCTCTTTTATAAAAACGAGAATTGGTTCATTTTTCCTCACGGTGAACATTGCCTGTTTGTAAGCAGCTCGGGCATTTCAATTGAGGTACATATTTATGATTACCGCTGGATTGACGCTGGCTTTTTTAATAATTTTGTAAAAAGTATCTCACAAGCTACCAGCCATCCATATAGCGAGCTTGCACAGAAGCTGATCACAGCGATTGCTCCAGCCGATTTTCAATCATTCTGTACATTGCTAAAGTATTTGTCTGCACAGGGAAAGTTGCTCCAGCACGATGTTGTGAATTTTAGTCTGGCATAATATAATGCTCAATCAGTAAACGCCCCACCAGCAACTAATGATCATACTAAATCCCTCATTGCCAGAAGCAAGAGGGATTTTTATCTTTTATATACCATATGCTAAATAGCAATCTGCTACATGTACGATCTGTAGGATCATTTAACAAGACATTCTGGACGAAAACAAAGTTGACGACGCTGTAAAACCAACGTCTATACACGCTCTGCCACTAGCAAATGATACGGACGATATTCATGAAATGACATTTCAATTAGCAACTGCGACATCGGCATATCATCGATAATCGCTTTACGTTTCGCTTTTAAAATAATCTGTTCGATATCCGCATAACTGCAACCATCCATCCATTCGGCTGCCCACTGATCCAAACCTTGCTGACGTGGGAAATCGCCGCACAGGCGAGCAATGTATTCCAAACGCAATTCGAAGGCTGGGTTACCGTAGATCATCTTCGTATCGAATCGACGCCAGATCGCGTTATCCAGCTCCGTTTCCAGATTGGTTGCAGCGATAAAGATACAATGTTCGGGAAACTCATCCAGACATTGCAGCAGCGTATTCACAACACGCGCCATTTCTTTTACTTCATCATTGTTATCTCGCGTACGGGCAACGGCATCGAATTCATCCATAAACAATACACAAGGCTCCATCCGTGCATATTCAAAGATTTTGCGCACATTACTGCCTGTCTCACCGAGATGAGCATGAATTAACGCATCCAATCGCACCGTTACGAGCGGTAGCTCTAGCTCATGTGCCAGATGAAAAGCAGTTAATGTTTTCCCTGTACCAGGAGGCCCGAACATCATGATTTTGTTCGGTACAGGCACATCATGCAGAGCGAATTTGTCCTTCATGTTCACAATTTTCAGAAATTCTTCAGTAATGATACGATTTTCCGGTGACAGCACAATATGCCGCGCACGCTGTCCGCACTCTTTTACACTATATACCGATGCCATTTCAATCCCTTTGGTTAGCGGCATCTTGCCGTAATTGCGGCGATTTTTACTCATGGATGCTGTTCTCCTTTTTCTTTGCTATACCATAACTTTTCGATACGATAGCTATATTGACGCTGAACGATCGCACTCACCCGAAGAAAGGCAATGGATCATTCAACTCGCGCCAGTTGCCGGCTAATTCCTCTCGTGTGAGTAAGACTTCATCCAGACTACTCTCAATCTGCTCCCGATCCATATCGATTCCGATAAATACGAGCTTCGTTACGCGATCTCCCCACTTCTCGTCCCAATCTGGCGTACGCGGCACCTCGCCGCCAAAATGATAATCCAGCTCCTCCTGACTGAGTGCCGCCACCCATAGTCCTGCTGGCGATAGCTGCTTCGACGTTCCCGCATGGCTAAAGGAAACAGCCATATGATTACGTGTTGCCAGCCACATCAGCCCCTTGGAGCGAACGATGGAGTTTGGATAGTTCTGCACCCATTTCAATAATCGCTCGGGGTGAAAAGGAATTTTACGACGATATACAAATGAACTGATGCCATATTCCTCTGTCTCTGGCGTATGCTCCTCCTTGAGCAGTTCCTGAATCCAACCCGCCGATTGGCTTGCCTTTTCAAAGTCGAACAGACCTGTATTTAAAATTGCTGTCGGATCAATCTGTCCATGTGTAGCATGTATGAGACGTGCTTCGGGCTGCATCGCACGCAATGCCTTTTCCAGACGCTCCAGCTCCGCTGGTGTCACCAGATCAACTTTATTTAGTATAAGCACATCGCAAAACTCCACCTGATCGGTAAGCAAATGCACAATGCCTCTTGTATCCTCCTCGCCTGCTGCCTGTCCGCGATCCATTAGACTTTCACGTGAGTAATAATCCTTCCAGAATTGAGCCGCATCGACAACGGTTACCATCGTATCGAGTCGGGTCAAGCGAGTTAGATCGACCCCATTTTCTTCATCTACATACGTAAATGTCTGTGCGACAGGAACGGGCTCGCCGATACCTGTCGATTCGATCAGGATATAATCGAATTTTTCCTCACGAGCAAGCTTCTCTACCTCTAGTAGCAGGTCTTCACGCAACGTACAGCAGATGCATC
This sequence comes from Paenibacillus hunanensis, assembly GCF_014645615.1. GTDB lineage: Bacteria > Bacillota > Bacilli > Paenibacillales > Paenibacillaceae > Saccharibacillus > Saccharibacillus hunanensis. The sequence goes on from NZ_BMMB01000010.1 coordinate 80,977, forward strand.
CATTCGACATCTCCACGAGCTTCTCATCTGTTCGTGATAATCCACCGCCATCACGAATCAGATCCGCATCGATATTCACCTCGCCCAGATCATTAACGATCACAGCAACACGCAGTCCTTGCCGATTATTGAGCACATGATTCATAATCGTTGTTTTCCCAGCTCCTAGATAACCACTCAATACCGTAACGGGAATTCTACGATCCTGCTTCATCGCTGTCATGTACATCCACCTTTCCTTTCGGAGGAGTTCTATTTTCTAATCATTTCTAGCTTCTAATTGTTTTGTTGTACCTGCTAGTCATTTATATTCACAAAAAGCGTAATTATTACGATTATGAACTGAAGATAAACAAGCTCAAGCCGAATGCACAGGCCATGGTAATGGATTCGAGAATGCAGCCCAATTCTGCTCCAGCTCTCCATCTGTTAATAGACACTCATCCAGCTCGGCTTCCAGCTGCTCTCGCTCCATCCCGATTCCGATCATAACCAGCTCTGTCAGACGATCACCCCAGCGCTCATCCCAGCGTTCACGTACATCAGGCTCTTCTTCCAGAATCGTCTGCTGTTCATCGATCGGCAATGCCGCAACCCACAGCCCAGCTGGTCCAAATTGAATCGACGGCCCTGCCTGACTGAGACTTGCTGCAAGGTCGCCTTCTGCTGCCAGCCACACCAACCCTTTCGCGCGTACAACCTCTTCTGGCCATTCACTCATATACTGTGCAAGACGCTCGGGGTGAAATGGACGACGACGACGATATACAAAAGAACCAATTCCATACTCTTCCGTCTCCGGTGTATGCTCATCCAGCTCCAGCTCTCGAATCCAGCCTGCCGACTGACTCGTCTTCTCAAAATCGAATAAGCCTGTGTTCAAAATTTCCGCTGGATCGATCTGTCCATGTGTAGTGCGAATGATCTTAGCCGCTGGCTGAAGCTGACGAATCACCTGCTCCAGGCGCTCTAGCTCCTGTGGCTCGATTAGATCACATTTGTTCAGCAGTAATACATCACAGGTTTCAATCTGATCAATCAGCAGATCAACCACATCGCGTGTATCATCCGTCCCTGTTGCCTGACCACGCTGTAATAACGTCTCACCCGATTCATAATCATGCCAGAACCGATTCGCATCCACCACCGTTACCATGCAATCCAGATAAGCAAGTCCCGTCAGATCAATCCCCGATTGTTCATCCGCATACGTGAACGTCTGTGCGACAGGCACAGGTTCACTAATTCCTGTCGATTCGATCAATATATAATCGAATCTGCCTTCAAGCGCCAGCTTCTGCACTTCCTGTAGCAGATCATCTCGTAGTGTACAGCAAATGCAGCCATTAGACATCTCAACGAGCTTTTCCTCCGTACGCGATAGCGCTCCCTGCTCCTTCACAATCGCTGCATCAATATTAATTTCACTCATATCATTCACGATCACAGCAACTTTAATCCCCTGCCGATTGTTCAAAATATGATTCAATACAGTCGTCTTACCTGCACCTAAGTATCCGCTCAGTACCGTCACCGGTAATCTTTTCCCAGCCATATTCATTCTCCTTAATAGTAAATATTACGATTAATATGTAACAATATATGCCTGTTTGAATCTTTTGTCAACCTCATCGGTTGCTTCACACAGGCATATGTAGTGGATTAGGCGCTTGCTATTGGCTATGTTGAGTGTAGGTTCTGCATTGACGAATCTTCGCTAGTTATCTTCAACGAATGAACAGCTATGCTTAAACTGATAGCATATGCAGAGTTATCATTTATTCCTTCTCATGCAGACACATCTGGATAAAAGCATTCAAGCTCTCTGCCTCAACCGAGCGATTATTCCAATCATGCCAGAAGTACAGAATCTGTCCATATTTCCCATCTTCAGCAGGGTCCATATCGATACACACATAATCACCTGAACCATTGGTCGCAAACGGAATCCACGCTGGATTCCACAGCATCGGCTTGATCGCCGTATCATTTTCTGCTTGCTCCCCATCCGGGTCATATTCCTCCTGCAAAAAAGTCCATGTCTCGATAATTTTCCGAATCGGTGAAAAGGTCAGGTTCCGCAGCAATGGCATCGTCTCCAGCCGATCATTTTGCCCGTCATGCACTCGATACCATTCTCGTAGTTGATCTGGAAGCTCTATATTCAAGCGTTCCTCCAACTCATCCAGCTCATACTTGCGTACTCCACCTCGCAAACAGAGCTGCTCCAGCTTGCACTTGTTCATTTTCATCGCATGCTGCTGCACCGCCTTCCATAGATGCTCTGCAAATTGATGATTGATCATAACTTGCCTCCTTGTTTGGTGTTGTTTGGCTCATTATCCGTACTCTGGATGTCATATTGCTCCTCTCAAGCATATCAGCAAAAAAAGATTTTGACAGCTACCTCGGAGGGGTTTAGAATTTCTTTTTTTCTGGGTTTTGATTTTATTATTATGAATTTTTCATGTAGTGCAATTTTCATTTATCTGGATTGAGGTTTACCAATTGTAGGTAGGTTTTAATTTGCGAGGCTTGGAGAATTATTTGGTTGTATTTTCTTTCCTCTTATGATTTGCTTGATAGGTAGCTTCGTCTTCTCCAGACTAGCGAAATAATGCTTTCTTCCCAGTTTACGCTAGTATTTAAGTTCTTACTTTTGCAAATCCACCTTCCTCTGCTCTCTGCTCCAATTGTAAAGGGCTTTTTATAAAGTCAAGGTATGTTAATTCATTATGCATTCTTTATTGTGAATTTTTCATGTGTTGATCTTACAGAAAATAATTACACCTCGCCAACAACTCCCAATCTAAAGCAAAAAAGGACTTCGACGCATCCATAGATGCAGCCGAAGTCCCTTCAATTGCTCATTTCCCTTACGATTTCATCGGATCTTCTAATCTATTCCTGTCACTTTATATGACTTCTTTTTATATTCTTCTACATCTACCTCTGGTCATCGACGGGTGTTCTACTTACTGCCACGCCGTTGTAATCTCCTGCTTCAGATCCTCCAGAATCTTCTCCTTATCATCACGGTAAAACATATTGTACGTGTCAAAAGGAATAATGCGTCCGTCGGGATGGGCGATGTGTACACAGGACTTTTTAACCGAGCGTACATCAAAGTTATACGCATCCAGAAACTGCATAATAATGACGCGGAATACATTATCATAGACGATGTGCTCAGGTACAGCTGCGAGCGGCAAGCAGCAAAGCAGACTTTTCAGCGATAATGCGGACGATACGGGTGAATGTCCGGTCGACAGCAACTCGAACAGCTTGCCGCGAATGATGGGATCATTTTCAAATACGATCGTATTACTATCCCCTTCCAGCAAAATCTGCGGGTCGATCATACGCGTGAGCGGCAGCACTTCTCCATCCAGCTTGAGCGCATAGCCCATCGCTAACGAATCAGGGTGACACGGTACAGGTAAAATATCGTCCGAATTGAACACACCCGATTGATCGATAATCATCTGGCGCACTTCACTCACTGTCAGACGATCGGTTGATGGGTCATAGCCTTCCAGTCGTCCTGCCGCCTGAATTGGCTGAATCGTTACCCCTCGCACCGCTGGCTGCTCCAGACCATATTGAATAATCGTGCCAATCTCCTGATCATTCAGACCTTTTTTCAACGTAACTACGAGTGTAGTCGACAGATTGAACTCATTTAAATGAGCAATCGCCTGTTCGCGGATGGAGCGCAGATCAGCGCCACGCAGTTCTTTTAGTACCGAAGCCTCCATACTATCGAATTGCAAATAAATCTCGAACCCCGGCATATAGTCTGCCATTCGGCGCACAAACTCCCGATCCTTGGCAATCCGAATACCGTTCGTATTGACCATAATATGCTTGATCGGACGCGCCTTACACATATCCAAAATTTCAAAAAAATCAGGATGCGTTGTTGGCTCGCCACCGCTAATCTGTACGATATCTGGCTCGCCTTCATTTTCCACAATGCGATCCAGCATGAAGGCGATCTGCTCCAGCGAACGATAGGATGTACGATGTGGCGATGACTCAGCAAAGCAGATCGGACATTGCAAATTACAATGATCCGTGATCTCCAGCAGAGTTAGACAGCTATGCTGCTCATGATCCGGGCACAGACCGCAATCGTATGGGCAGCCGTATTTGATCGGTGTATTCCATATTTGTGGCATTTCGGATGGCTTAATAAACTCGCGTGTACGGTGATAATAATCGACATCAGTAGAGATCAGTACCTTTTCAGGGCCGTGAATCAGACAGCGCTTTTGCATATAGATCCGACCGTTTTCTTCAATAATCTTCGCCTCCACCTTACGGTAGCAGGTGGAGCAGATACTATTCGTTAATTCATGGTAGAGATATGGACGGTTTTTAGGCATTATGTATTCCTCCTTTAAGCAAGTCTGTACGTGTTGAATGAGTAGATTCGCGCAGGGGCTATACAATCGAGTACCTGCATATTCCTACGTATACACATGATACATGTCGAACATAGCTATGATTTCGCTATATCGGCACCTGTCGTCTGACGACGAAGCAGATCGCCACGTCCTTTCAGCAGAAGCCAGCCATAATAGAGCAGCCCGGCGATACAGGCAAGCTGAATATTGTTCAAGCCCCAGTATGGATGCAGCGTAGGCTTGATGAATTCGATCAGCAAGCGGAAGCCCAGATAACCGAACATAAACCATTGAAATAGTCGTCCAGATACATAACCGTCAGCTGGGTCGTTCTGCAATGGAGCTTGATCTGGCGATACTTTCGGCTGTTGTGTAGAAGACTCGTTTGCGATAGCTGGTGATGTGGTCACTGTGCTGCTCGCTGATGCTTCCGTCACTTTCACAGCAGCTTCCTTTTTCCAGCTTGCTCGACTTTGACGATATAGCGGATATAAGACAATCCCCAGTACGATCAGAAAGGCCATTTCATATAGCTGTGTCGGATGACGCATAATACCGTCACCAAAGTCCACACCCGTAAACAGCGTTGTCGCTGTTCCATACGTATGATCATCCAATCCAGTTAAGAAACAACCGATGCGCCCAATCGCAATGCCGATTAAGAGCGGATAGGCAAAATCGTCTCCGGTTGAGCTTTTCCAGCCCGCCCACTTTTTCGCTAGCTCTACACCGATCAAGCCGCCGAGTAGACCGCCCACAATCGTTTTGCCGCCCCATAGCACATGTCCCTGACTGAACGCTGCCCAGGTCGCCGCTGGATCCTCGAACCAAAATAATACCTTCGAGCCAATCGCCGCCCCTAGAATCGTGCCGGCAAGAATTTGCAGGCTGACCAGCTTGGACATGCCGCTCGGCCTGCGTGTCCAGAGATAAATGCGAAAGCCGATAAAATAAGATAATGCCTCAAACAGTACATGCGGGTGAATCCGCAGTGATCCCACATGAATATAAACCGGAAATTCCACAGCGTTCCTCCTTTCGCCGTTGTATGATAATGAGCTTTCTAGAACAGGCAGCACCAAACCTTAATCCTGTTCTAGCATCAGTACGAGAAGATCATTGCTCCACAGATCGCCAGAAACAATACCGTTGCCCCACCAATGACTGCCAGAATGGATACGATGATCTTCCACGCAATCATTCCTCCACTATCCTGCTTCGGTGGTGGCGGTGGCTGGATCGTTTGAAACGTGTTGTTAACTCTAGGCGTTACTGCGTGCATGCCATCCCGGCAACCGAGTGTCGCAGGATCATAGCATTCCTCGCAGAGCGCCTTACCACATTGTCTGCATTGATACACCGCAGCTCGATCTGGATGATTGACACAATGAAACGTCTCCATGATCTCACCTCCTTATTTTTTTTCTGCCGATGAGCGAACAGAAATTGATTTCATTTACATATTCGCTATATGTAAGGGTTTACCTTCTAGTTAATGGGAAATCGTACTGTTATCACTCCATTCTCAGTGTACGACAAAAAAGCAGCCTATACCGGCTGCTTCTCCTCCCAAATCTTCGATGCTATCTCGCGCTTCACAATCGGTGCCACCTCTTTAGCGAACCGCTCCAATTGCTCCTGCTGCTCACTCGCGGTCAGACCATCTACACTTAGCCCAAGCACCTCATGCCCAAATAACCGCTGATACCGTAAAATTTTCTCCGCGACCTGCTCCGGACTTCCCACCAGGGCAGGGCCATTAGCAATATAATCGTCCAGTCCATCAAACGGACTAGCATTATGCTTCGCTGCATCTGTACCTTGGAAGGAATCATGATACGGTCGATAGCGTCGTACTGCTTCCTCACCTGTATCCGCAATATATAAAGCTCCTGCACCAGCACCAACGACCGCTTGTGCTGGATCATGTCCATAATGCTGGAGACGCTGGCGATAATGGTCGATCAGCTGTTTATACTTTTCTGGACGGTGGAACGTATTCGATGAAAAGATCGGCTCGCCATATCGTGCGGCAAGCTCAGTTGAGCGCACACTGGATGCACTACCATGCCAGATGGGAATCGTCGATTGCAGCGGACGGGGCTGACTCGTGAATTGCTGTAGGGCAGGACGATAATTGCCTGTCCAATCCACCTTCTCCTCACGCCATAATCGACGCAACAGTTCATAACGCTCCTGTAATGAATCCCATTGCTCCTCTTCCTTTAAGCCAAATAGCGGATAATGGCGCGGATCATTGCCTTTGCCAATAATTAGCTCCAGGCGTCCACCGGACAGCTGATCCAGTGTTGCATAATCCTCAGCTACGCGTACCGGATCAAGTACGCTAAGTACCGTCACCGTGGTCAGTAAACGAATCCGTGACGTACGCGCCGCAATAGCGGTAAGCATCACAGCCGGGGATGAGGACAGAAAAGGCTCTCCATGTCGCTCTCCGATCCCATAGGCATCATAGCCGAGCTGCTCCACCCATTGTGCCTGCTGTAATATACCGGCGATCTTTTGGCTGTCCGTTAATCGTTCGCCTGTGATTGCATGTGGAAGATTAGCCATCAGGCTAAACACGACAAATTTCATAGGCTGCTCCTTTATGCATCATAATCGATCGGATGGGATGAATGGATACAGTACCAGTGGCTTCACGGATGATCGATCAACCGCTACACGATACCGCTATTCCTTTAGAACGGTACAACATTAGAATCGTCGAAACGATAGCGTTGACTGCTGAACAGCATGCCCATTACCAGATGCCGTTTTGACCAGCTCAGCAGATTGTGACTCTTCCTGAGTAGACGCTTGCTTGAGCTGCTCATATCGAGCAAATCGTTCTTCATTCACACGCTTGCGTAGCAGATGCATCACGCCATCGCCTGTCCCTTTATCAAAGGCAAGCAAGCGTTCATAGCCCCAGCGCTCATACATTGGTAATAACCACGGATGTTTCTCTGCTGTCGCAAGTGTTACCGCTGGCGCTCCCAGCTCCTTATCGATGACTTCCTGCTCGACCCAATTGAGCAACTTGCGTCCCCATCCACTTCCCTGTACCTCAGGATCAACCGCAAACCACATCACAAATGGCAAATCCATCTGCTCTGCTAGCAGCTTCAATCGCTCTGGATTAGCGAGTGTAACGGTCGCCACAATCTCACTATCACGCTCCAGCACATAGCATTTATTAGCTATAATATTATCGCGAATCTGCTCTACATCCGCATGTGCAGCAGGCCACTGTAATTCAAGCTCACGAATCGTTACATAGGCAGCATGGATAATACGCTGTACAACAGGTGCATCCTCCGGTACAGCCAGACGATAAATTTCACTCATCGTTCCCACTCCTTATTCCGACTATTTCAATCAAATTTAATGTATATAATTTATCATTAGAAATTCCTACTGACCAATCGAACTTTTCTATACAAACTAATAGAAACATTCAATCGTTACACATAACTAAAAGCACCGCTCTGCCCTAAACGATAGCCTTTCCCTGTCCACCAGCGCATACAAGCAACTGATGTCCATTCAAAAGCCACCATTCCTAGCAATAGAGGTGCTCCTTACCAACTTTATAGGGTTCAACCTGTATTATTCGATCAGAAAACCATTTTCTTTATCGTTTTTCAGCTTCTCTGGCGTTACATCATTACCTTCCGCATCCACTACAGTCAGACGGGAGAAGGTATGAAGCACCTGGCCACGGATTTCACGCAGATATTCCTGACGCAGTACATGCTGTTCTTCTTTTTCGATATCGGTCAGGCCCTGCTCACGTTGTTTTTTAGCGAGTTCATTAATACGGGTTAAGCTTTTGATCATCATTGTTATTCCTCCTTCGCAGAGAGCCCGAGGCAACTGCTTGGTAAATATCTCGAATTAAATAATTATTAATTTAAGATATTTTTAGTATAGCACACTTTTTGGGAAATGCAACCAGTTGCTACTTGATGCATTCTGCTACTCATGATAGACATCTATCGTAAACGATTCACAGCAAAAAAACAAAACATTTGACTACATAATCCTAATATCGTAATATTACGATATTAGGATTTAGAGAGGAGCTTTACATTTGGAAACTAAAATTTTTGATATGAAGAATATGAAGCAATACGACGAACCTGCGAATCTACTCAAAGCTTTATCTCATCCGGTACGACTCTGTATCGTGCGTGGGCTGATGCGTAAGAAGAAATGCAATGTATCCTTTATGCAGGAATGTCTGGATATGCCGCAATCTACCGTATCCCAACACCTGCAAAAGCTACGCAGCGCAGGCATTGTTGCTACCGAACGCAATGGTCTTGAGGTCAATTATATTCTGGCTAATGAGCGTATCGCACATATTGTTACTATTTTATTAGGAGAGGAAGATTGTGAGCATGAGTAAAAAGGTTGTTATTGTTGGCGGTGTAGCAGGCGGAGCGTCTGCTGCTGCCCGTCTACGTCGTCTGGATGAGCAAGCAGAGATTATTTTGTTTGAAAAAGGTCCGCATATTTCCTTTGCCAACTGTGGTCTACCTTATTATGTAGGCGGCTCGATCGCTGATCGTGAACGTCTGCTCGTACAGACTCCGCAGGGCATGTCCGATCGCTTCCGTATCGATGTTCGCACTGAAAGTGAAGTCGTATCGATCGACCCGAATGCACGCACAGTCACTGTGAATAGTAGTGAACGCGGCGTATATACCGAATCCTATGATGAGCTTCTCCTATCACCGGGTGCACGTCCGATCATTCCTGATGTTGCAGGTCATGATCATCCCTTACTGTATACAGTTCGTAATGTAAAAGATATTGATCGTGTGAAGGAACAGGTACAGCGTATCGCGGGCGGTTCGGCTATCGTCGTCGGTGGTGGCTTTATCGGTGTAGAGATGGCAGAGAATCTGCGTGAAGCCGGACTTGATGTGACACTTGTTGAGGGCAATCCTCAGGTGCTCACTCCGTATGATCCCGAGCTAGCGGCTGCACTCGGTCAACAATTAGAGCAGCATGGTGTAAAGCTTGTCCTATCTGAGCGCGTACAGGGCTTCACATCGCCTGCCAACGGCATTGGTGTTCAGCTTGGAAGTGGTGTATTAGAAGCAGATATGGTCATTCTGGCGATTGGCGTTACACCAGATACAGCTTTCCTGCAAGGAACAGGAATTGCACTTGGTACACGCGGGCATATTATTGTAAATGAAGCGATGCAGACGAATATCCCTCATATTTACGCGGTTGGTGATGCGATTGAAGTACTCGACCTGATCACCAATACACCAGCAGCCATTCCATTAGCTGGCCCTGCCAATAAACAAGGACGGATCGCTGCCGATCAGATCGCAGGCATTCCTTCTACTTATAAAGGAACTCAGGGCACATCGATTATTAAAGTATTCGACCTGACTGCCGCCTCTACAGGTAGCAATGAACGAACACTAAAGCGCCATAACATCGGCTATCAATCCATTATCGTGCATCCTAGCTCTCATGCATCGTATTATCCAGGTGCAAGCTCGATGATGCTCAAGCTGCTATTTGCAAATGATGGTCGGATTCTAGGAGCACAGGCTGTTGGCTATGAAGGCGTGGATAAGCGAATTGATGATATTGCGGTGGCGATTCGCTTTGGCGGCACCGTTTCGGATTTGACCGAGCTGGAGCTAAGCTATGCCCCTCCTTATTCCTCAGCTAAGGACCCGGTGAATATTGCTGGCTATGCTGCGGAAAATGTACTTGCTGGACGAACATCCGTATTTACGTATGATCAGGTGGCACAGTACGATCCAGCCACCCAGCAATTGTTAGACGTACGCAGTACGATCGAGCATGAAAATGGACATATTCCAGGCTCGCTCTCCATTCCAGTTGATGAGCTTCGCGATCACTTGCATGAGCTTGATCGCAATAAAGAATATCTGGTGTACTGCCAGGTAGGACTGCGTGGTTATACTGCTTCGCGTATTTTGGCACAGCATGGATATCAGGTAAAAAATCTGAGCGGTGGCTATAAAACGTACAAGCAGGCACAATTTCAACCAGTCAGTTCCTTCCCAGACTCTGATCCGTCTACACCTTCAGCAAATGCTACAGCGGGTGCTGCCTTGTCTGCTGCTCCGATGACAGGAGCTACAGCTCTGCACACGCTCACCAGCAGCCCTTCATCAGTTGCTGTATTAACTGCTGATGAGGCAAGCCATTCAGCAACGCTAACGAATACAGCGACATCATCAGTGACAACTAGCTCTGCAACCACTATGACAGACAACCAGCCAGCTTCATTACCTACACCTGCTACTACACACGAGCTTAATGTATGCGGCTTGAGCTGCCCGGGTCCACTCATTCAGGTGAAGCAGAAGATGGATGGATTGACCGATGGCGATCAGTTACACGTGGTTGCTTCAGATCCTGGATTCTATGAGGATGTGAAGGCATGGTCGCAAATGTCCGGTCATACTCTCGTTCAACTTGATCGTGGTAAGGGCGGTACGATTGAGGCGACACTGGCGAAGATGCCCAAGGAGCAAACGGATGGTAGTGCAGCTCAGCTTCCTACCGCAGATCCAGCTAGCACCATGGTTGTGTTTAGCGGTGATCTGGATAAAGCTATTGCGTCCTTTATCATCGCTAATGGCGCTGCTGCAAGCGGTCGTAAGGTAACGATGTTCTTCACCTTCTGGGGCTTGAATATTTTGCGCAAATCAGAGCCGATGCCGATCCAGAAAAATATGATCAGCCGCATGTTTGGGATGATGATGCCTCGTGGCAGTCAGCGACTCGGTTTATCGAAAATGAATATGCTGGGCATCGGGCCAAAGCTTATTCGCGGCATTATGGGGAATCAAAATATCGCTTCACTGGAGGATCTGATCCGCAGTGCATCCGAGCAAGGCGTCGAGATGGTCGCATGTCAGATGTCGATGGATGTGATGGGGATTCGCCATGAGGAATTGATCGATGGTATCAAAATTGCCGGTGTCGGCTACTATCTCGGTCAAGCCGATCGTGCAGGTCATAATCTATTCATTTAAATAATTTTACTGGCGCGGATGCCATATAACCAGATCATCAATACAACACAAATAAAGCGTGCAGCCTCTCCCCTGTAGAGTTCTGCACGCTTTTATACGGTTGAATCCATAATGTTCAAGGTGATCGATGATGCTCCTTCGACTGGTCATTTTAATTCAGTAGACTATTTCAAATCATAATTCAACAAGCAGGTTCACATGCCTGTACTAATGAAGGAAAAAGGATTGCATTCATTTTCCTGTTCATCTGATGCTTGCTTTAATTCACAACGCGTCGTGCGGTGACATAGCGCTTTTTGTAATACGATTCAGACAGGCTGCTCACCGTTACACCGGAGCTGCTTGCTGCATGAATGAATTTGTTATTCCCGATATAGATGCCGACATGCGAGATGCCATAGCCCATCGTGTTAAAAAAGACCAGATCGCCGATCGACAGATTGCCTTTGTATACAGCCTTGCCGATATGAGCCTGCTGACGAGCAGTACGCGGTAATGTTTTGTTCATCTTTTTGTACACATAGCGGGTAAAGCCAGAGCAGTCAAAGCCTCGTGTGCTTGTTCCACCCATTACATACGGTGTACCCATTACTTTGGAAGCCTGGGTTTTAATTTCGCTTTTAAATGTTGCTGTGCTGGCTGAGGCGCCGGTTGGTTGTGCCGTACAGATGACAGCAGCAGCCAGCAGAGACAATATCGTTTTCTTCAAAAAAATACTTCTCCCTTCGGTGCTTGCGGAGTTGATTTCAAGGAGTCCAGGGTACTGACATCAATATGTATTGCCCAATCCCGTAGGTGACCACCCGCTGCAAAAATAATATCGTGTCCAGAACGTCAACATGAATCCGTTTCATTTATTTGGTCGGTATATGACTTGAGTGAAAATGAAACACTTATTAAAATTTTGTAACTTTTATCACCTTAAAGCATTTTGGGTACGTTTGTCAAATATCGTCGCAATGGATTCCCTATGGAATATAGGTACATTTCCGTATTTGCGCACATAAGACCTATTTTAGACTACCAGTCATTCTACACTTTCGCAACTTTACGTATTTGCGATGCCTTTTTAAACACAAAAAATCCTGCTACACCGGAAGGTATAACAGGATAAAGCTGGATAATATAATAAAATATGAGATTGAGTGAAAAGGATAGAGTGTGCTACCAAGGCTCACATTTATAGCCGTAGAAGCTTATTTGCGGAAGCGAACCTGCTCTTGAATCGCATAGCGAATAATATGGTTACGATGCTGCTCCTTAATATCACTATACTTGAGCGCAATCTTGTAACGCTGGTCATCCACCTGGTTCATATACACGAGATCAGCCTTGAAAGGCAATGGCAGCTCGTTATCCCCTTTATACAGATAGAGTGTGCCTGTATACTTGTTATATTCGATCGGCTGACGGCTATAAAAGGACAGTCCACCGCCGCTAATATCATGCGTGTAAATTTGCAATTTTAGCTCTTCGTCCATCTCTGATACGTTGAGATCACAGCGAAGTGACGAGCTGATTCGCAAATAATCACGGTTTTGAATTTTAATAATGTCCTCTACAGCCGGGCTTTTCAAATGAATCTGAAATTGATCGGTGTTCGCCCGTGTAATCTTCGTGCGGAACTGGTATTTCATCTTATTATTGCCTATAAAAAAGGCAAACACTTCTTTTTTCATCATTTCGCTCAGTGGTAGCTTTTCGTTCGCTGAGGAGATATGATCAAGTCGTGTAATATCAGCTAACGTGATCGCCTCTTCATCGAAGGCTTCTACGCGACCGACGAACATATTGCCTTCGTCATCCTGAACATCCAGATACTGATTAGCAAAAATATAATTTTGCAGTTTCATTATTGTATTCCCCCTAGTTATAACATGCCCGAAAGACCCCATCTTATACGCCCGGACAACTGTATCTATAAAACGTATTAACTGCATTGCCGTCTACAAATGAAGTCCGATTGCGAACACATGCTATTGCTTCGCCTCTGTATCACTTATATAAGGTAGTGAATATTTTAAACCAATAATAACACAAAAGTCCTAATAAGCGAATATATAAATTGTCGAATTTTGGTTAAAAAGAACCAGTTTCAAATTTGATTTCATTGTATATATGACATGATATATTTGTAAAATGTTAAAAATAATTCCTCATTCATAGTCTTTATGCTCTATTTATATGTGTATATTGTTAAAAAAGGATGATATCCCCATCTATTGGACTAATCGATCCGTGTAAAAAATAGTTCTATCTGGTATTGGTTCGCCGTTACAGGAAGTATTTGTTTACAATTCTGTTGTAACATTGTACTGCTTTTTCATAAAATATTTCCATAAAGAAAAGCTCCTTCATCGATGAATGATGTAGGAGCTTTTCTTTAAAATAGAAGATATGAATGTTGGAAGGTCGAATTGTACATCAAACCAGTCATGGTCATTGAATGTACACGGGTTGGATGCAGATCAGCTTGTTTTATTGTTTTTATTACTCTTATATAGCTGATGCTCGTTTGTCACGCGCAGGCGACGTTACAAGCCTATTCATACGCGAGCTGTCAAACCGCAATACACGCATTGCATTCAATACCGCAAGCAGTGTCACACCCACGTCGGAGAATACTGCTTCCCACATGGTCGCAATTCCGAACGCACCGAGCAATAGAAACACAGCCTTCACACCGAGCGCGAAAATTATATTTTGCCATACGATACGCCGTGTGCGGCGAGCAATCTCAATCGCTACAGGCAAGCGTGATGGCTCATCATTCATAATGACCACATCGGCTGCTTCAATCGCAGCATCCGAGCCCAGTCCTCCCATTGCTACGCCGATATCCGCGCGTGCTAGCACCGGTGTATCATTAATACCGTCACCTACGAAAATAATCTTCTCACCGCGTGCCCGTAGCGCGTCCAGGCGCTCCAGCTGCATAACCTTATCCTGAGGGAGCAGCTCGGCATGTACTTCATCTACACCAAGCTGTCTACCTACCGCTTCACCTGTCTGACGAGTATCTCCAGTCAGCATAATGACACGGCGGATGCCCTGCTGCTTGAGCTGATGAATGGCAGCTGCTGCATCGCCCTTCACCTCATCAGAGATGACGATCGTACCGGCAAACGTACCATTCACTGCCACATAAACCACGGTTCCACCCGACGAATCCGGTACTGCCTCAATGCCTTCGCGTTCGAGCAGGCGATAATTCCCTGCTAGCACCTGCTGTCCATCCAGCTTCGCTTCAATCCCATACCCTGCTGCTTCACTATATTCCGTCACACGCGCCTCATTCCATGTTCCCTGATACGCATTGCGAATCGACTCCGCAATCGGGTGACTGGAATGCAGCTCGGTATGTGCAGCGATGTCGAGCAGTTGCGCCTCGGTAAATCCTGTCGCTGGACGAATAGCCGTAACAGCAAACGTTCCTTTGGTTAACGTACCTGTTTTATCAAATACAACGTATTTTACATGATTCAATGCTTCCAGATAGTTACTACCCTTGATCAAAATACCGTTCTTGGATGCGGCACCAATACCACCGAAAAAGCCCAGCGGAATCGAAACAACCAGTGCACATGGACAGGAAATGACCAGGAACACAAGCGCACGATAAATCCAATCACTAAAGGTCGCTCCATTTAAAAGCAGTGGTGGAACAATCGCCAGCAATGTCGCAATAATAACGACTGCTGGTGTGTAGTAACGGGCAAAACGGGTGATGAACTTTTCTGTCTGTGCCTTTTTGCTGCTTGCATTTTGGACAAGCTCCAAAATCTTCGATACAGACGACTCGCTGAAAATACGCTCAACCTCCAGCGTGAGTACGCCATTTTTATTAACAAAGCCAGCCAGCACCTCGCTGCCTTCCTTCGCTTCTCTCGGTACAGACTCCCCCGTCAATGCTGATGTATCCAGCATCGAGCTGCCTTCAACGACAATCCCGTCCAAAGGAACCTTTTCCCCCGGACGAATAACGATCCGATCACCGATACGAATCTGCTCTGGCGATACCTGACGAATGCCTTCAGCCGTTTGCACATTGGCATAATCGGGGCGAATATTCATCAGCTCCGCAATCGAGCGACGTGAACGCTCCACCGCCGCGCCCTGAAACATCTCACCCAGCTGATAAAAGAGCATAACCGCTACACCTTCTGGATACTGTCCGATCGCAAAAGCACCAATCGTCGCCACGGACATCAGGAAATACTCGTCAAACACCTGACCGCGCGCAATATTACGCAGCGCCTGCCATACGATATCGCCACCTGCGATAATATATGCGAGTAGAAATACAGATAGCTCTAATACAGGTGGCATCGGCAATAGCAAGCCTGCTGCCATGAACACTCCACCACCGAGTAAACGGAACAGTAGCTTGCGCTGATGTCCTCCATCATGACTGTGCGTGTGACCCGCATGGTCGTGTTCGTGGGCGTCTTCATGCTGGTGATCTGCATGTTTTGTGTGTGCATTCGATGTTGAAGTATATCCGCTAGCTGCTGCGGATGATGCGGCAGCTTGACCTGTGAGAGCTGAATCAGAAGTAGCCTGTGTTGATGTGCTGGCTACTTTACCGATTGCCGGTACTGGCTTGATACGGACACGAATATGAGGCTCGATGCGATTCACGGTTCGCATCGCTTCACCAGCAATATGCTCGGCCTCTGTTTCGTTGGCTTCAAGCGTAAGTGTTTTGTTGACGAAATTGACGGAGCACGATGACACGCCTTTAATTTTGCCGACACCATTTTCTATTTTCATAGCGCAATTGGCACAGTGTAGCCCATCTAGTGTAAGTTCACGCTTGCTTAATGCGGTGGATTGGCTCATGGTGGTTACCTCCTTTAGATTGGATAGTGGATTGAATTAAACGAATGTAGTAGGTTTATACATTACGTAATTTATAAAATTAATACATGAGTAATTGTTCATATGTTATTACCAGTATAGTCTTGTTGGAGTTGGTTGTCAAAAGAATACGGTGAGGAATTTCTGTAAATTGTGACGGGTGAAGTATGTATGAGAGACGCTCTGCTCTGGCAAGCAATAAAGGAATCATTCAAGTGGAGTGATAGCCAAGTGAATCGGCAGGAATCTATTGGATTTGGAATGAAGCTAGATTCTCGCTTCTTTAGAAGCGGATTGCCGTATTTCAAATTCAAAGCCTTTAAAATTTCCAAATTCGTGCTTTATAACGACTTAAAGTATCATTGTGAATCTAAAAAAAGTCCTGTTCTAATGAGAACAGGACTTTTTGAGGTTCAAGCTTGCTTGCTTTTTAGTTTGTTTGTATCAAGTCCAGTAATATAGGTTGCAAACGGCTTATGAAAATATTAGCTGAGCAATATCGTTTCTAAAATAGGTAAACAGTTATTATACTTCATGCGGTATGCAACACAAAATAGTAGCTATCCAAAATCGCATAGTATTATTAAACCCTATTTTATAAGCCAATTATTGGGAATGAACCTCGCCTATGTGCTATTGGAATGTGCTTGCGATTAATCATTACACGATAGACAATAAGCATCAGCTTGTCCGATTTTGATTACTAGTTCCATTATTCGCGTTGTTCATTGTATAGTGTCATTCCTACATGATTCATTACTGTTTGATCATCGTTATTAGTTTATGATCATTAGTCTTTACTGCCTTCACTATTCGTACTACCTTTACTGCTCTTAACATCCTTACTACCTTTACCCCCCTTCCACGAATCCTTTAGCGAAACGACCAGATTATAGACTGGATGGTCTGCTTGACTGTAGCGGCTGTCTTCGTAAAAATAGCCATGCCGCAGAAATTGGTAGTGGGTGTTGGCTGCTGGTTGGCTCAGGGCTGGCTCAGCAAAGGCTTGAGTGATGATTTGGCGTGAATGGGGATTGATTCGGTTAGCCCAGTTGATCGTATCGGTTGTTGGATCAGCCGCTTCTTCATCTAGCAGTAATCGGTCATACAGATGTACCTCAACAGCAGCGGCATGTGTCGCTTCTACCCAGTGGATGGTCGATTTTACTTTACGAGCGTTAAAGCCACTACCACTTTTCGTTTCAGGATCATACGTGCAGTGTAGCTCAGTAAGCTCGCCCTTTTCGTTATAGATGGCATGCTCACAGCCGATAAAATAGGCTCCTTTGAGTCTTACCTCCACACCTGGGGAAAGGCGGTGAAAGCCGCGTTCAGGAACATCCATATAGTCCTCTCGCTCAATCCAGATTTCACGTCCAAATGGGAGGCTACGCTCTCCGAGACTTTCGTTTTCAGCATTATTTTCGACGCTTAGCCATTCGATATGATGCTCAGGATAGTTGGTAATGACTACCTTGAGTGGCTTGAGGACGACCATAGCGCTAATTGCACGCGGTTTAAGATTTTGACGAACAGCATGCTCCAGCATACCGATATCGACGGTGCTGCTTGTACGGATCATACCGATTTCACCAAAAAAGGTACGAATACTTTCCGGTGTATAGCCGCGGCGGCGTAAGCCTTGTAGTGTGGGTAGCCGTGGATCATCCCAACCATCGACATGCCCTCCACTAACTAATTCACGTAAATAACGCTTGCTCGTCACCGCTCCTGTAATATTCAGACGACCGAATTCGCGTTGCTTCGGCGGCTCACTCACATCCAGCTCTGTAAGCACCCATTCATAGAGTGGACGATGCTCCTTGAACTCAATCGAGCAGAGCGAATGTGTGATGCCCTCGATCGCATCTTGAATCGGATGGGCAAAATCATACATCGGATAGATGCACCACATCGTGCCTGTACGATAATGCGGGGCATGAATGATGCGGTACAATACGGGATCGCGCAACGTTATGTTCGATGATTCCATGTCGATCTTCGCACGCAGTACCTTTTCGCCTGCTTCGTATTTTCCGTTACGCATGTCTTCGAATAATTGCAGATTATGTTCGGCACTACGCTCACGATACGGACTATCCGTCCCTTTTTCCGTTAAAGTGCCTCGATATCGAACCATCTCATCTGGCGACAGATCGCATACATACGCTTTGCCATTCCGAATCAAACGTTGTGCAGCCGCATAATATTGCTCGCCATAATCGGAGCCGTAATGCAGTGGTGGCTCATAGCCGAGCCACTCCATATCGCGCACAATAGCATCCACATACTCCTGATCCTCCTTGAGCGGATTCGTATCATCCATCCGCAGATGAAAGGTTCCGCCAAATTGCTCAGCAAGCCCGGCATTCGTTGTAATGGCAAAGGCACTGCCAAGATGCAAATATCCATTCGGCTCAGGTGGGAAGCGAGTCGCCATTTCGCGACTGAATACGCCTTGCTCCAGATCCTCCCGAATGATTCGGCTTATAAAATTTTCATTGGTGTGTATAGTCGTCATAGACGTAGCCTCCTGTGATCATCATTGAGCTTTCATTCAGACGTGTTGTAGCTCGCCCGTTTCGTTCAAAGCAACAAAAAAATCCCACCCCCAAGACGAATGTCTTGGGGACGAGATTATGATCGCGGTGCCACCCCAGTTCACGACTACATCACTGTAGCCGTCTTTTCAAGTACGCCGTCATATGCCATTGATACAAGCAATTATGCCGGTTATACCCTGGCTCTGTAACAGGAGCTCCTGTCGCACCATCCCCGCTATACGGTTCCGATGCGCTGCTCAGAGGCTTGTTTCAAGCAAGGGGTCTTTGCTCCTTTTCAGCTACCGGAGCTCTCTGTTAGAAAGACGCGTGTTGCTCTACTCTTCTCTTCATCGCATTTGATATTGGACTGATTTTAGCATCTTGTCCTGCATTTGACAATATTTTCATTCGCAACGATGCAATTCAGGATTGAAGCTAATAGCTAGCATCATCTTATGCCTGCGAAGTTGTTCCCCCACTGACTATCCCATCAACCGTGTACTGTTACCCGACTATCAGTAGCCATACATACAGGCCTAGCAGTGTGAAGAACAGCGTCGGTATCGTCAAAATTAAGCCAATTCGGAAATACGTTCCCCATGAGATGCGAATGCCCTTATTGCCCAGCACATGCAGCCATAGCAGTGTCGCGAGTGAACCGATTGGTGTGATTTTCGGCCCCAGATCGGAACCGATCACGTTCGCATAGATTAGCCCCTCCTGAATGATGCCCTGTGCGCCAGACGAATGAATCGAGAGCGCCCCAATCAGCACGGTCGGCAAATTGTTCATTACCGAAGACAGGATCGCTGTCATGAAGCCCATACCCATCGTGGTCGCAAATAGTCCATGCGCCGAAAATGCCTGAATCCAGTTTGCCAGAATCTCGGTCAGTCCAGCATTACGCAGACCATACACAACGACATACATCCCAATGGAGAAAAAGACAATCGCCCACGGTGCATTACGAATAACCTCACGCGCCTGTACAACCGTACTACGATTCGCCATAATCAGGAAGAAAATCGCAATCGCACCTGCCACGACCGACACCGGAATTTTCAAAAATTCACTTACAAAGTATCCGATCAGCAGCAAGCCCAGCACCCACCACGATAATCGAAACAGCTTCGGATCACGAATCGCCGCTACCGGAGGCTTGAGCTGACTTTCGTCAAAGGTACGTGGAATACTTTTGCGGAAATATATATACAGCACGCCAATACTTGCAGCCAGTGCAAATAGATTCGGCACCAGCATCCGGCTAGCATACTGCATAAACGTCACGCCAAAATAATCCGCCGATACGATATTCACCAGATTACTCACCGTCAGTGGCAATGAGGTCGTATCCGCAATAAAGCCACCTGCGATAATAAATGGAAACACATACTTTTCTTCCAGCTTTAACGCTCTCACCATAGCGAGTACGATTGGGGTGAGAATAAGCGCGGCACCATCATTCGCGAATAATGCCGATACGACCGCTCCAAGCACCGAGATGTAAATAAACATCCGCACCCCGTTGCCATGTGACAAGCGCGCCATATGAAGAGCAGCCCATTCAAAAAAGCCGATCCGATCGAGTACGAGCGAGATCATAATAATCGCTACAAAGGCAAGCGTCGCATTCCAGACGATGTCGGTTACATCGATCACATCCTGCCAGCCGACCACACCGGTCAATAGCGCCACAGCGGCACCGCCACACGCCGACCAGCCGATCGACAATTGACGCGGCTGCCAGATCACCAGCGTTAGCGTCAATACAAAAATCACAATTGCAAGTACAGTTACTACCACGTTGACATCCTCCAGATCATCTGTCACTCTTCCATGTATGCTTTAGCTAACACTGTGTACATCCAGCTTAGTCATCCAGCAAGCATAGGGTATGACATGTTGCTTCAAATCCTCATGCTCAAAACCTGCTATTATTTGCTATTTTATCAGCCTGAAATTACCCGATCATCCAAACGATCATGCAGGCAAGTTCAAGTATACCGCATAATGCTTGAAATGCGTCTATCCGTTTAAAGGAGACTGCACACTTCATACACTATGCTATTATTTACATCCTAAATGCACTGCCTTGAATCAGCAATGTTAAAATTATTATGATTTTCGAGTATATAGCAGGCATAGTCGTACAGACCAAGCCTGTGACTGTGCCTGCGGAGATCTACAATACAAACGATAGAGCAAAAAGTTAACCGGTTGTCATATACGTTAGACAGTAGGATTATTCGCAGACGAGGACGGTTCACTCTGACCGCAACTGACAAACTTATCAAAGTTACTTAGTAACTCCTCTCGCGCAGGCAGATGACGAAGCACAGCTTGAATATGTGGCTTATCCTCAATATTGAGCGAGTAATAGACCCACTGACCACGACGCTCTTCCTTTACGATCCGATGGGATTTGAGCTTGCGCATATGCTGGCTGATACCCGGCTGCGAAATATCAAAAATTTCTACAAACTCACACACGCACCATTCTCGTTCCTGTAACAGCGCAAGCATCATCAGGCGATTTTTATCTCCGAGTAGCTTCATTTGCTCGGCTACTTCCTCTATATGATGCATTGCCGATGCGGCGACTTCCATTTTCATTGTGCTTCCTCCCAGTTACTCTGATGCTACAGAGCAGGATCAATCATCAACCATTTACTACTGCTGATCCAGGTCGATACTCCAGTCATTTGTAAGAATATCGTACAGCAGCCGCAGGCTAATATGATCTGATTGTACATAATTGGCGGCGTATCGTCACAGTTTAATATAAGAATATACTTATAATTCGATAAAAGATAGCAATGTCCTAATTTTCTGTTATTTTGCCCGATATCATTATCAGTGCTACAAGATGAATGACAAGAATTAGAACGGGATGGGCTGAAGGCATTTTATTTTTAGAACAGGCGAGCTTCGCTTATCCAGTAAGCCTTGCTCGTGAACATTTGAAATACTGAACGTCTTCCCTATTCTTTTATTTTAAATTAAACTTTAAAAAAATCCGCTATTCGTAATCACAACGATTTTTGGTATAATTACATTACGACGTTATACGAGGAAGGTGATTTTCGTGAAGCAGGAAGCCTTGATTGAAGAATGTGGCCACTGCCTGAATGCTAATGAAGCTTCACAGCAGGAACTTGCTCGTATCAAGCAGGAGCTGGTCAGCGACAATACGGCTTTATCGATGGCAGAAATGTTCAAAGCACTGGGTGATCCGACACGGGTGCGCTTGATCTACGCGCTACTCCAACAGGAGCTGTGTGTGCACGATATATGCGAAGTGCTGGATATGACACAATCCGCTGTTTCCCATCAGCTGCGATATTTGCGCAATATGCGTATCGTGAAGCCACGTAAGGTAGGCAAAACGGTATTTTATTCGCTGGATGATTATCATGTAGAAGAGATTTTCAAGCAAACGTATCAGCATTTGAATCATAATTAAGCGGCTTATGTTATAGGGATAGCCGCTAAAAAGTATAGTTATGCACAACAAAGCTCCAAAGCACGGTTCATCCATGCTTTGGAGCTTTTCTTGTGGTCGATGATCACTCATCTAATGCTCATTGGTGGTACAAGCGATCTCTGGCGTTTCAAGCTGAATCGTGACATGTCCAATGCCGTATTGTCCTTGCAGCAGTGTACGTGCTGCCTGTAAAATAGCCGTTCCTTGCGACATATCGCTAATGCGCAGATGGCAGCTCAGCAGCGGAAGCTCCGAGGTGAGCGACCATACATGCAGATCGTGCACACCGAGCACATGCTCGATGCCTTGCAGATCGGCTGTCATCTGTGTGGTATCGATATCGACTGGCGTACCCTCCATCAAAATATGCACTGAATCTCGTGTCACCCGGTACGCGCTAATCAATACGAGTACCGCAACGATCACACTGGCAATCGGGTCAGCCAAGTTCCAGCCGAATGCCATAATGAGTAGCGCTGCTGCGATTGCCCCTACCGAGCCAAGCATATCGCCCATGACGTGTAATAACGCACTGCGCATATTAAGATTGCTAGACGCTCCCTCACCCTTCATCAATACATACGCCGCCGCGATGTTCACAAGCAGTCCGATGATCGCAATGATCAGCATCCCTGTACTGGCTACACCTGGTGGCTGACTAAACCGCTGAAAAGCTTCCCAGAAAATGTACAGTGAGATCACAACGAGGGCAATCCCGTTAATAAAGGCAGCCAGCACTTCAAAGCGCTTGTAGCCGTACGTTTTACTATTACTTGCCTTCCGCTGTCCCCAGATCATTGCCAGCAAGCTAAGCCCCAGCGCCGCCGCATCGCTCAGCATATGCCCGGCATCAGAAAGCAAAGCAAGACTGTTCGTAACAAAGCCACCGATAACCTCCACGATCATGAAGCCAGCGATCAGGAAAAAGGCAAGGGTGAGCGACTTTTTGTTGCTTGTGTGGGCATGAGAATGGCTGTGACCGCCATGACCGTGGCTATGGCTGTGCTTATGTGTGCCTTTGCCTGAGTGTGTGTGATTGTGGTCATTGTCTTGATCGTGTGGGTGATTATGGTTGTGGTTGTTCGTGGTATGGGATGACAAGGGGATCAGCTCCTTTGTAGGTGTTTTATTTTAACATATGAGCAATTATTCATGTGTTTAGTATAAAAGATAGGTTAGAGGGCTGCAACTATGAATTATGTAGAGATATAAATAGAGTTAACTGTTAATTTTAATAAAATGATTATTTTTAGCAGCACGGCTATTCACTTCTGTATGGTAAGTAGCACAGACTTTTAAGCCATGAGCCAGTACCATAATGAAGTAATACTAAAATGGTCTCAATGATTCCTTTATAGAATTGGTAATAACTTCAATTAGAACATTAGGTAATCTTATATATCCAGGGAATTTATCGGTTTGTTCGTCTCTAATATCACTATAGGAAATATCAAAAAGAATTTTACCTACCGTATCAACTTCTACTTCTATTTGCCAAGTCATAGGAGAAACTTCGATTTGTTTAAAATTATAATCTATAAATACAGAAGATTGTGCAATCAGTTCAGACAACAAGGTGTCTATTACACCTTCGATAAGTGCTTTTCGATCCCTATATATTTTAGCATAGGTTGTAACATCCAATATCCAATCCATTACAGTCTCCTTTAAGTGATTTTTGAATAAAATTGTCCCATGATGAATTAATAGATATTTACCATATATATATGCTGTTGAAAGTATATCTATACTTGCTATTCTACTTTTTTTCTTGTTATGGCGTAAATAGCAATGGATATCTGGCCTACACTATTGTGTAAAAGAAGGATTAAAAAGAAAAACTTGAAGACAAGTAAAATACTAATCCTCAAATCTATCTACTATTATAAAATTACAGTTTACAAATTTAAAGCTGAAGCAGTATATCAATATATCTGGTATGGTTATTTTTTTATATATTGTGTACATAATATGTATTTTATTGTAATAATTAGAATTAGATAGATTATATATGTTATTATTGGGTTGTACATGTACATACTAATTAATTACTTAGGAGGCATTTATGAAAACGTTATCTTTAAGAACTTTAAAAAAAGTTGCTTTGTTTACATCTGCTGCTGTGTTAGCTTTCTCTTTTAGCATTCCTTCTATGTCAGCTGCTTCAACAGAATCTGAGCAAAATATAGTGGCAAAAGCATATCCAACATTATCTTCTAGTAATGTTGGTACAAGCTATACACAATTAGGTGGACAGTATGCCATTTTCACAGCGCTTAACGGTCCTGTTTCTTTTTCAGTAGATCAAAATGCTGCTAGTGGTACTCAAACTTTTACGATGACTTATCAAATTAGAGAGACAAAGAGTGGTAGAATTGTAGCCACACAATCTTTAAGCGGTAAAAGAGGAGGCAGTTCTCCAACAGGCAGCTTATATTTTGGTTCTATTGGAGAAGGAACCTATGCTGTTTATGCTAAAGTTGTAGGAGCCTCAAAGGCAAGTGCTACTGTTCAAGTTTATGCAAACTAATAGTTAAACAAAAAAGCGCTTTGATAGTCTTACTGTCAAGCGCTTTTTTGATGTATAAATATCTAAGCTACAAAATACATAATCTAAGCCCATACAAGAACTAATGTTTTTGTAAAAGGGGTCAAAATGCAGATCGACTATACTAAGCTTTCTGATTACAAGATACTATGTGTGAATCTCAAATCTTTTACGCTCCGGTTGAAGCCGTCGAGCGAGGGCTTGACCGCCTCCATGATTGCTATTGTAGATGCTTTGACCTGCGTGATGGTGCTGTATTGGCTGTTTGCCTGCATTAAAACAATGCTATTAAAGCCAATAATTGGCGTCCCCACATGCATATTGCAAAAGCACCTTTCCGTTTACCAACCTTTATTTCGATCCCAAGCCAATACTACATCTAATCCAAACCCCTCACCGCCGCGAAGCGATATACACCACATCATCTTCCAGACGATCAGGCTGCTTCACACCAATCATCTGTACATGATCAAATATAGTTTCCAAACGAGTCTGAAACGCTTCCGAATGAGCTGCACTCCAAAATGAAATTACACCGCCGGGCTTTAATCGGTCATGCAGTAGCTCCAGACCATTTTGCTCGTACAGGCCATTATTAGAAGTGAATACCGTCCAATCCGGGCCATTATCGATATCAAGACAGATTACATCGAAGCGCTCGGTTGTCTGTGGCAACCATTCCAGCAAGTCAGCATGAATCACCGATGCTTTCCGGTCAGCAAGCGCGTTGCCAGAAAAGGGCGCAAGCTCGCGCTGGTTCCATGCGATAATTCGTTCTTCGATCTCAATTACCGTCACCGCTCCAACGAGTGGATGACGGACTGCCGCACCAAGCGAGTAACCGACGCCCAGCCCACCAATCAACACATGACAGCCTTCTTTTGCACATGCATCGACTGCACTGTCTACCAGCAGACGCTCAGACTCGCCATTATATGTAGCCATAAGGAATGTACCATTGCTAATAATCTCATAATCGTTACTTCGACGCTGCAACTTCAATTCCCCACGCGCCGTAGTACAGCGCTCGATCATTTCCGGTTGATTTAGATGCAACATATTCCCACCTCATCTTAGCTTGAAATGTGTATATATTGGATGTATTGTAGCACAAATGTCAGTTGCTTCTCCAATTACTAGTAGCTCCCACATAAACGTTTCAAAAAGGGGCGACCATATTTCATTTTTAAAAGTGTACTCATACTCATACTCATACTCATACTCATACTCATACTCATACTCATACTCATACTCATACTCATACTCATACTCATACTCATACTCATACTGCATTATTTTCTGCGATTGATTCCTATATAGCAACAGCAGTATGTGCCCTATTCATCCGACACATACTGCTGATTAATCATAATATAATATCGCATCGAAATAGAACTATTGATCATCATGAGCATGAATCATATTGTACATGCTACAACTACAATTAATAATCGTTCAGAAGACGATATGCTTACTTAGCTTCCAGCCGATTCATATCCAGAGCTGGAATATCACTTATCCATGACTTCCATTACTATTACCACTACTCTCAAGTACTCTCAAGCATGCACCACATAGCGCTCTTCCTGCTCCACCCTGTCTGCCATCATTGGATGATCCATACGATACAACTGCCGATACCGCTCAGATGTCGCGTACAGTTGCTGATGTGATCCATGGATAATGATCTCACCCTCATCGATAAACACAATCTCATCCATCTGTTCCGCGCGTACCAATCGATGCGTGACCCAGATCATCGTTTTGTCGCCCAGACTACCTAATATCGTATCCAGTAGCTCACGCTCTGTAGTTGAATCCAGTCCCACTGTAGGTTCATCCAGAATAACGATAGGTGTCTGCTGTAGCAATACACGAGCAAGTGCAATCCGCTGTCGTTCTCCACCGGAGAAGCGGCGCCCTGCTTCCTGCATCGGTGTGTTGTATCCAAGAGGCAGAGCTGCGATGAGCTTAGATAGTTTGGCAGCCTGCATCGCCTGCTGAACTTCCTCGGCTGTAGCTTCTGGACGACTGAGACGCACATTGTTAAGTAGCGTTGTATCGAACAGATACGGCTTCTGATTCAGTACCGCGATGAATCGGTGAATGTCCTGTGCCCACTGAGCAACCGGCTTACCATGAAGCAGTACCTGTCCGCTTGCTGGCTCGTAGGCGCCTTGAATGAGCTTGAGTAATGTAGATTTGCCAGCACCACTTGGCCCGATAATCGCAATCTTTTTCCCTTGCTCAATCGTTAGATTCAGATTACGCAGGGCAGGTTCATGTTGACCCGGATACGTGTATTGTACCTGCTGCATTTGAATGGAAGATGTAGATCGCGCTGATATTGAAGCTATAGATTGGACTTGCTGGATCGCTCCTATAGCGGATGGAGACGCAACGCTATCGCTCCGCATTGCTGGCATTGCTGATCCTTCATTCCACTCATCATTCAGCTTGTCCAATCGTGCTACCGATTCACCATATGACGGAATACGCTGAATCGCATCGGTCATCGGTAAAAAGGCTTCGGTAAGCGGTAGCATCACGAGTACGCAGGCAGCCAGCAATGTTGCCTCCATGCTGCGATCTGCCACCTGTCCGGTTGCCCAGACTGCCGTTTGTGTAACGATGAGGCCAACGACCGTTTGTAGTACGAGGGCAGTATACCGTTTATGTCGACTCAGCTTGCGCTCATACTGAGCTGCATCGCGTTCTTGTTCGGCGTAGCGCTCGGCAAATTCATGCTGCCGTCCGCTAATGAGTAGATCGCCCAGCCCCATCACGCTATCTGTAAGCTGGCTGTATAGCTTCGCTTGCTTCTGCTTGAGCTGCTGCTGCCATTTACGACTGATGTATAAGGAGCCAAAAGGAACAACGGCTACCAGTACCAATACATAGAGCGCGATTATACCTGCAAAGACAGGATCAAACCAGCCTAACAGACCAATCAGTACACCATAAACGATCAATGCCGCTATGGCTGGGAAAATGGTGCGTACATACACATTTTGCAGTGATTCCAGATCGTCAGACATAACGCCAAGTAAGTCACCTGTACGATATTGACCGCGTAATCGCAGTGCATGCGGCTCTAGCTGATTATATAGGCGTACACGCATAGCAGATAGTACGCGCAATACCGCACTGTGAGCGAGCAGACGCTCCACATAACGAAGTACGGAACGAGCAATACCGAAGGTACGCACGCCTACGATCGGTACATATAGCATCAGTATATTTTCTGGACGTAATGAAGCTTTGGAGATCAGGTAGCCCGACGTGAACGTCAGCATGGATGCACATAATAAGGTAAGTGCTGCGAGCGCGATAATACCAGCGAAACGCAGGCTATTTTGTTTGATATACGGAATAATCCAGCCGCCACGACTCATGCGCTTCCCTCCCATTGTTCGTTCATCCAGCTACAATACAAGCCACCCTGCTGCAATAATCCTGCATGCGTGCCTTGCTCTACGATCCGTCCTTGATCCATCACGATAATCCAATCCATATCGGTCATCCAGTGCAGTCGATGCGTAGCGAGTAAGACGAGTTTATTCGCAAATAAAGGCAGCATCGTCTGCTTCAGCTCATACTCGGTTTCGATATCCAGATGTGCAGTTGGCTCATCCAGTAAAAGTACATGCCGCTGCCCAAGCAAAGCTCGTGCGAGCGCAACGCGTTGCTCCTGCCCACCACTCAGCATGCGTCCACCTTCACCGACTTGCTCGTCCAGACCCTGTGGTAACGATTGAAGCAGCTTACCCAGACCTGCACGCTGCATGGCTTCAAGCACTTCTTCATCTGTCGCCTGCGGTTCATATAGCGCAATATTATCGCGTAATGTACCGCTGAATAGATACGGATGCTGCGGAATATAGGCTGCTCCTGTACGCCAGCTTGTATGATGTAGCGCTCCTCCATATCCCTGTGTAGGATGCCAGCTAGCTGTACCCGCGTCAGGGATAAGAAAGCCTGCCAGCAGATCGATCAGTGTTGACTTACCTGCTCCACTTGCACCGATAATGCCAATTTTGCCGTAGCCCTGCCAGGTGAAGGATACATTTGATAATGCGGTATATTGATCCTTTAAGACAGCTAAAGTACCGGATTGGATTGTAGTAGCTGATTGATGTGTAGCTTGTACAGCTTGCTGTGGAAGATGCTGTTCATAAAGATGCGCTTTATTTGCCGAAATAGAAGGATCTGATCGATTCGTAGCCTCTGTTAAGCTCATATCTGAGTCCTGTCCATAGTGGATCGATACATCTTGAATGACCAGTGTGCTTGTCTCATTCCATAGGGTAGCGCCTGATGAAGCATCCCTTACGATAGCAGTCGATTCACTACATGTGATAGGATGCTCAAGCGACTGCCCCGGTATCGGCTGCTGCATAATACGCTGAATTTCCTCGCCTGCCTCCTTACCATCCATCGTTGCATGATAATCAGCACCTAATGAACGAATCGGCACGAAAAATTCAGGTGCCAGAATCAGAATCGTCAATGCTGGCTCCAGCAGCATTTCACCATGTACAAGTCTCAAGCCGAGACTTACAGCTACAAATGCAACCGAGAGCATCGTGAAGAAATCGAGTGCAAATGAAGATAGAAAGGCTACACGCATCGAACCAATCGTTGCTTTGCGATATTGTTCACTCGTACGCCCGATTGTCGCTGCATGCGCACGACTGCGACCGAGAAAGCGAAGCGTCTCCAGCCCGCGTAATGAATCAACGAAATGATTCGATAATACACGATAGGTTGCCCATTGCCGATCCATTTGCTTTTGTGCTGCCAGCCCGAGCAGGATCATAAACGCAATAAGAATTGGAAATACCAGTCCTAAAATGATTGCCGATAGCCAGTCTAACCGAAGCACATACAATCCGATTAAAAGCGGTGTTAGCCCATTGGACAGCATCCGTGGAAGGATCAGCTCCAAATACGTACGATATTTACCAATGCCTTCACGTACGAGTGTGACCAGATTGCCTGTCCCCTGTCCCATCGCATATCGTGGGCCAAGCGCAAATAGCTTATCAATTAGCGCCCTCCGTAGCTGCTGTCCCGTTCGCTCGGCAAAATCATAAGCGAGCTTTTGCAGCAGCATGGACAAGAGCTGACGAGCAATCAGCGCACATCCAAAGCCACCGATATGACCGAGCTGGCTTTGAATCGTATCACCGGAAAACAGCCCACTTACCGCCTGCGCCAGCCACACCGATTGCATCACAATCACAATCGTCTGTACGATCGTCAGCGCAGCGGTTATGACCATCACCGGTCTGATGCCCGCTAGCTTCCATAAATCCTTGCCCATACCGCTCCAGCTCCCTCTATATTTTTGCTTTATCTGTTTGATCTTCACTTGATATAGCACTTTATTTCTTGTGGTACATTTTCATTCTTGTGATATATCCTCATTCATGTGGTACATCGCGTTATAGCTACATTGCGCATAGACAAGTCATGAAGTAGGGTTCCATCCATTGATCTACTGGCATGAAAATTGCTCATTTTCCAATCATTCAACGGTTATCGATACCTTACCATTCACAATCCAACCTGCTTACATTCCCATCTCTAACTGCCTAGTATTCCAGATGTGTCTTTTCATTCAGACGCTTATGGAAAACAAAATAACTCCAAATCTGATAACCAAGCACGAATGGCAACAGCGTTAGCGCCACGATCGTCATGACTTTGAGTGAATAGGGCCCAGAAGCAGCATTGTATACCGTCAGATCGTACGCTGCTCCAAGTGAACTCACCATCACGCGTGGGAACAGAGCAACAAAGATACCCGAGATCGCCAGCGCAATCAGTCCACCTGTCATGCCAAATGCCCAGCCTTCACGACGTTTGGAAATAAAATAGCCTGCCAGTACGAATAGCACCACGCCTACCGCTGCCATCGCGATTAATACCGCTCCACGCACACGAAATGCATCTGTATATACCGCTGTCAGCACAGCCGTTAGCACGAATAACACCGCCAGCGGAATCATCAGCTTATGTGCCAGTGCATGAGCACGCTCACGCAGCTGTCCTGTTGTGCGTAATGCAGAGAACATTAATCCATGCAGCAGACAGAGCACGACCGTTGTTAAGCCAGCAACGAGCGAATACGGATTGATCACATCGAAGAAGCCAGCGTACATCTGCATATCGCTATCAATAGGTAGCCCTTTGAGCATCGTTGCAAAGGCAACGCCGAATAAGAGCGGCGGCAGCAGACTTCCGAGGAAGATGCACCAATCCCATACCGCTGTCCATGTCCGGTGGCCGACTTTACCACGGAATTCAAAGGCAACCCCGCGCGCGATCAGTGCCAGTAGTAGCACGACAAATGGAATGTAAAATCCGCTAAACAGCGTAGCATACCAGTTTGGAAAAGCCGCAAACATGGCACCACCCGCAGTCAGCAACCACACCTCATTACCATCCCAGAATGGGCCAATCGAATTGATCAGCAATCGCTTCTCCCCATCCGTGCGTGCCAGCAGGCGTGTG
Organism: Paenibacillus hunanensis; assembly: GCF_014645615.1. GTDB lineage: Bacteria > Bacillota > Bacilli > Paenibacillales > Paenibacillaceae > Saccharibacillus > Saccharibacillus hunanensis. Next base: position 112,383 of record NZ_BMMB01000010.1, read on the forward strand.
GACATGCCTACACCAAAGTCAAAGCCTTCCAAAAAGAAGAAGCCCACAAACAGCACAGCGATTAATACAAACCACAGCTCATTAAGAGACAGCATGCTTCAATTCCTCCATTTCAAATGGATCATTTCCGTGATGATCATGATGAGTTTGCTCATCTCGTGGCCCTTTTTTGATCACCTTCACGAACAGGTACACCATCACCGCACCAAGCACTGAATAGATAAGCGTAAATGTAATGATCGAAAATAATACCGAGCCCGCCGATACGTTCGGCGATATACTATCCGCTGTGGTCATCAAACCAAATACTGACCACGGCTGACGTCCAACCTCCGTCATTAACCAGCCTGTCGTATTGGAGATGAACGGCAATGCAATTGCATACGTCATCGCCCACAGATACCAGCGTGGCATGCTGTCCATTTTGCGACGCGCCAGCATCCATGCTCCATACAGCGATAGCAGAATCAATAATCCACCACCTGCAACCATAAAGCGGAAGCTCCAGAAGGTCGTTTTCACCGGAGGAATATAATCACCAGCTCCATATTTCTGCTCATATTGTGCCTGTAACTCATTCATGCCCGTAACAGAGCCGGTGAATTTGCCATAGGATAGATAGCTTAATAATCCGTTGAGTGGAAAATTCACTTCATAGCTATTACTCCGACTGTCCGTATCGATACCACCAAATAACATCCATGGTGCCTTTTCCGGTGTCGTTTGCCAGATGCCCTCGGCGGCTGCCATCTTCATCGGCTGTGTTTGTACCAGATATTGCGCTTGATCGTGACCGCTAAAAGCAACGATCAGCGAGGAGATCAGTCCCACGATGATGCTGATTTTGAACGATTTACGGAACAACTGTACATCCTTACGGCGCAGCAGCTTATACGCACTCACTCCTGCCATAAGAAATGCACCGGTCAAATACGCACCAAACACGGTATGCGGGAATTCCACCAGTAGCTGACCGTTAGTCAGTAGCGCCAGAAAATCATTCATTTCCGCACGTCCATTGTTCATCTGGAAGCCGACTGGATGCTGCATAAATGAATTGGCTGCTAGAATCCATAGCGCCGACAGCATCGTTCCAAGTGCGACGAGCCATATACACGCTAGATGTACCTTTTTCGATAAACGCTCCCAGCCGAAAATCCATAGCCCAATAAAGGTCGATTCCATAAAGAAAGCAAGCAAAGCTTCTACCGCTAACGGAGCGCCGAACACGTCTCCGACAAAGCGTGAATAGTTCGACCAGTTCATCCCAAACTGGAACTCTTGTAAAATCCCGGTGACCACCCCAACGGCAAAGTTAATTAAAAACAGCTTCCCCCAAAACTTTGTCAATACTTTGTACTCTTCATTCTTCGTGATCACATACATCGTTTCCAGTAAGGCTACGAGCAGTACAAGACCGATCGACACCGGAACGAAGAAAAAGTGAAACACCGTTGTAAGCGCATATTGAATGCGTGACAACATAATAACATCCATACGAATACGTCCTTTCTCCCCTAAATTATTGAGTAAGCTATCTGGTTTGCGGTCGCAAGCATGAATCCTGTATGTATACTGCCGCCCGCCAAAATCTATTCCTAGTTTCGCAAAAATGTTACTCGTCGATTGTGATTTTTATCACTAAATATATCTAAAAATCAAACAAAAAGTGACAAAAAGTGATTGAAGTCACAAATTTATCGTTGGATGGCGCTTTCAGTTATGTCGGTGTAAGAGATGGAGCATAATGGCGCAGCCAATAAATGATTAAATCTCTACTGCGGTGATGAGAGGTTTTCAGAGTATAATGAGAGGTGTAATGGGTATGGAGGTTTTATTTTACAATGTATACATAGTATAGGCTGGAACAGGTAAACTGGAGAAGCTACGATACATTAGATTACTTGTCGCTGAAAAAACGATTGCTCATTATAACTGTGATATAGACCGCCATACTGCTTTTCGATACAGCAATCTATTACTAATAAGTGATTACTTTTAGCCAAAGGACAGGGGTGTGATTGTACATATGGTTGAATTTTTTACAGGCATGTCGCCGATGCTCCAAGCTTTTCTCGCCACTCTGTTCACATGGGGAATGACTGCACTCGGAGCAGCGCTAGTATTCACATCGAAAAAGCTGAATCAGAAGGTATTCGATAGTATGCTCGGCTTTGCTGGAGGTGTGATGATCGCAGCTAGCTTCTGGTCGCTCATCGCACCTGCACTGGAAATGGCAGAGCAAAACAGCTCGCTTCCCGGCTGGATTCCGGCAGCGATCGGCTTTATGCTGGGTGGGTTGTTTCTGTGGACAGCGGATAAAGTGATTCCCCACCTCCACCCTACACTGCATCCGACGACTGATGGACATGCACCAGAAGGTATGGGGACGCGTAATCGACGCCGTAGCACCCTGCTCGTCTTTGCGATTACATTACATAATATACCGGAAGGCTTAGCGGTTGGCGTCGCCTTCGGTGCTGTCGCCAATGGCACCTCCGGTCAATCGCTGGCCGCAGCTATCGCGCTGGCTATCGGTATCGGCATTCAAAACTTTCCGGAAGGACTTGCCGTATCGATGCCTCTGCGTGGCGAAGGCATGAGCCGTCGTAAAGCCTTTTTCTACGGTCAGCTATCCGGTATGGTCGAGCCGATCGCTGCCGTGATCGGCGTTCTCGCTGTCACACTTGTTACCCCATTATTACCTTATGCCCTCTGCTTTGCCGCTGGTGCTATGATCTTCGTCGTTGCCGAAGAAGTCATTCCAGGCTCTCAGGAAAACGGTAATAAAGACCTCGCTTCCATGAGCTTGATGATCGGATTTACCGTGATGATGGTATTGGACGTGGCGTTGGGATAAGACGAGTATATGGAATTGTAGTTTAGTGTGATTACAATTTAAACGTATTCGTATCAAATTATGTATGTTTTAGCGCGGTAGTGAATCAGAATTAACTATAGTATGCTGTTTTAAATGTACGAAGATATATTTTAATGGCGGTGTATGTAAACATGGGTTGTGGGAGATGCACCACTACGGGAAGGAATAAGGGGACGGGCTCCCGTATCGCACAGGAATCTACGGAGTAGGAGGGAATGTAGATTCCCGTGCTCAAAAGTCGCCCTTTCCCCTTATTTCCTTCCCTTCGTTACGTGCGTTTCGCATACATATGAGTTGTATTACATGATTTAGCTCATATATGATTTAACTCATACCCATGCACTGTTTAGTAAATAGCGTATAGATAAGATGAATAGCCTTCGATGTCGCCAAATGAATATGCGAGATCGAAGGCTATTTATTTTTTGTGTATGTTTATGAGGCTCAAGTCATGTATAGAATTCATCATGAGCTATTTCAAGAGCAATGTAAGTAGATTTATTGCTCTACTTTATACTACTCTAGCATAAGATCCTATAACGAAGAAAATTCAAACTACAGCAAATGTCCTAAAAGTTAGAACAGACGTGCAATATAACTCATTATTGCAAAAAGCACGCAATCGGAGGAAATAAGATAAATAGATCACTTACGATATTGGTGATTTCCTAACATGGGATTCAATCAAAAATGATTCTAGCTCAGCAAAATATCCTGTTGCTTTGAAGCCTAATCTTACTGCTTTCAAACCCAGGAATCTCCCCTTACTTCTACTCTGTATATTCTTAGGATTCTATCAAATCACAGTCGCTTATTCCTTAACAGAGGTGGTGTATGTTATCAAGCATATAAACGCCAAACAAATCCCAATCATGGATCTCCCATATTTAATCATTTCCATCAAGCCTCACATTGCATCAACGACCGTATCTTATCAATGAAAGACTAACCATACGACCAGCGGCGCAATCACCGATGCCACAATCGCACTAATCGTCATTGCAATCGAGCTTAGTGAGGACGCACGCTCTCCAATCTCCAGTGCCTTCGCCGTTCCGAGAGCATGGCTTGCACTGCCCAGCGCAATACCACTGCCGATCACATGATGAATTCGGAACCACTTCAGCACCGATAAACCGACAACTGCACCCGTAAAGCCTGCAATCATTACAAACACCGAGGTTAAAGACGAGTCTCCACCTAGATGATTCACAATCTGAATTGCGACAGGTGTCGTTACTGACTTCGGCACCACAGATAAAATAAACGAGCGGCTAAAGCCCAGCATTAGCGCAAGCAGCATCCCACTCAGCATGCCTGCAAATACGCCAGCTAACGAGCCACCCACAATGGGAATCCAGTTTTTGAGTAGCTGCTGTCGCTGTTTATACAGAGGATACGCAAGTGCTACAACCGCAGGACCAAGTAGCTGGTTAATCCATTGTCCGCCGACCATATACGTCGAATATGGAATATGCAGAGCGAGCAAAAGGATCACAATCGCTGTGGTACCCGTTAATGCAGGCATCAGAAAAGGTAAACGGTAGCGTTTATATAAGATCGCCATCAGCGCATAGATGAGCACAGTGCCTGCTACCATACTTATTGCAATAATAAGCGTCATAGCTGTGTTCCCTTCTTTCTATACAGCTTCGCCTGAGAAGCATCCTTCGTATGAGATGAAGCAGAAGCCGCTTGCTGTTTATCGTTGTGCATAGTTCGCTCATCCTGTGCGATCTGCGACGTCATGCGAATACCACTCTCTTCTTCTAGCTCTGCTTGCATCTGCTCTACCCTGTCGATCGTTTCATTCGTTCCACGTCTGCGTTCCGTTAAGATCGCCAGCCACTGGCTTGCATGACCTGCTGCGATAATCGTAATGATTGTACTGGCGATCACAATCGCTACAAGCAGCAGTCCTTTGCCTGCAAATAAATCCAGATGATTGATCACCCCAACCGTCGCAGGTACGAAAAATAGCGGCAAATAAAATAAAATCGTCGTACTACCTGCCTCAATCCACGATACCGGAACAACCCGGCAGAGCAGCAGTACAAATAGCAACAATAGTCCGATAATGCTGCCCGGAATCGCCAGATGCAGCCACTGTTGAATCTGCCCACCTAACCAGGCGAACGCATACAGCAGCGCGATCTGGATAATGATTTTGAGAACCTTCATTGTCTCATTTCCTTTCCTATCCATTTCCTAATCTCTCTTTATCATACTGTACCTATCTTCATATCATTCTAGCTTACCAGATTTTGAAGCATATACCTATACGCTTCATTCATTGATAACGCTTACCTTTTACAAAATATTGACGATTCAATTTTCTGTCCATGAGGCAAACGAAAGTGATATCAACGGTTGCATAGCTAGAAATCCATTCAATCTCCACTATGTATTCATAGCAAAAGCCACTCTGTTCCCGATAGAGGCAGAGTGGCTTGAAAAGGATAATTATTTTACAGGAGATGCTTTGGTATTATTTTTACGTTTTTTGGAGGACTTGGCTGGAGCTGGCTTGGCTGTATCCGCATCGGCTTGAACGGCCGCCAGTGCTTCAGCCTCAATCGCAGCAGCTTCTTCCACAACCGGTGCCGCATCCACGGGATACATACGCTGGAACAACAGCGTTTGCAGAATGAGGAATGTACCGCTCACCATCCAGTACAGTGGCATCGCTGCCGGCGCGCTGAAGGAGAAGAATGCCATCATAATCGGCGAAATATACGCCATAAGCGCCATCTGTTTTTGCTGCTCGGGTGTCATCGTCTTTTGCGATAGCTTCGCCTGCACAAGATACAGAGCCGCCACAATAATCGCCATAATCCAGTCCGGATGTCCTAGCTTGAACCAGAGAAATGAATGCGTAGATAGCTCCGGTGTCAATCGAATCGCGGTGTACATACCTGATAGAATCGGCAATTGAATGAGGATCGGCAGACAACCGATATTCAGCGGATTAAAATTGTGCTTTTTGTACAGCTCCATCATTTCCTGCTGCATCTTTTGCTGCTCTTCGCGTTCCTTTTTATTTTCGTAACGCTTTTTCAGCGCGTCCAGCTCAGGCTGCATGCGGCTCATCACTCGCTTCATCGCCTGCTGCGACTTCGCCTGTCGCATCATGAACGGCAATAGCGCAAAGCGCACGAGCAAGGTCAGCACGATAATCGCCATCCCATAGCTACCGCCAAACCAGCCTGCAATATGCTGCATGCTATACGACAACGGAAATACAACATAATGATTGAAAAAGCCCGGTGTGCCCGAATCGATCGTCGTTACATTATTTCCGCAGCCAGCTAGCAGCACCATGAGTAGCATAACGAGCATCAGCCCGTAAATGCGGCCCCTTTTACTTGAAACTCCAGTGAATCCCTTGAATACGTCCATATTGTTCCTCCTCGTTGATGTGTATAACTAGATGCAATCAACGGGAGGCAGCAGTCCGAGCCATCATCATCGGGCGCTTCCTTCCTACGTATTGTCCGGGATAAACGGAGTGGCGCCGGATGACTGGTGATCGATAAAATGAGTGGGAATACAATATGCTCCTTCACCCGGTTGCCAATCAGCCAAAAGCGTGCCACATCACAGTATAATCGCAAAATCAATGAACAGGTGAGCACAATGATCAGCATGATCGACAATAGATAAGGCAGCCAGTCCTGAATATCCTGCAAGAGATTCACCTCCTTTTCCGTAGCATGAATAGATGTATACGTATTATATCATTTTCTACACATGATGTATAAGACAACTTTCGACAGCAGTAACGTCAATCCTGTGAACAAACGACATTTTGCGCACAAAGCTTGAAAACGCTTTTGTCATCGTATACAATAAACGTGAAAAGGCAATAACATAACACAGGATTGTTACTGGTGATGCAGGCAAAACCTAAATTGGCAACGAAACCGGCATGAAGATGCTGCTTTTGTTCCGGTTTAGGTTTTTTTTCGTTTCATCCGTTACAGCCCAATCGATCTTATACAGAAAGAGGTTATGCAGATGGCACCAAAAGGATTTCCTACAGACTTTCTATGGGGTGGCGCTACAGCCGCCAATCAGCTTGAAGGTGGCTACAACGAAGGCGGCAAAGGCTTGTCCAGTGCAGACATGATCGCTTACATTCCAAAAGATCAACGCAGCAAGGAGCTTTCCCATGCGATGGAGATCACCTCTGACCGCATCGAAGGTATTTTGAATGGTGAAATTCAGGCACGCTTCCCAAAACGTGACGGTATCGATTTTTACCATCGCTATAAAGAAGACATCGCTCTGTTTGCTGAGCTGGGCTTCAAAGTATTCCGTATGTCGATCCACTGGTCACGTATTTTCCCGAACGGCTACGATGAGCAGCCGAACGAGGAAGGTCTGCAATTTTACGATAATGTATTCGATGAGCTGCTCAAGTATGGCATTCAGCCACTCGTGACACTGTCTCACTATGAGACACCGCTCGGTCTGACGCAGAAATACAATGGCTGGGTCGATCGCGAGGTTGTTGGACATTTTGCACGCTATGCGGAGACGGTGTTCAAGCGCTACAAAGATAAAGTAAAATACTGGCTGACCTTTAACGAGATCAACGTGATCACGATCAGTGCTTTCACTGGCGGCGGTGTCGTTGTGGATCGTCTGGATAACAAGCTGCAAGGCATGTATCAGGCGCTGCATCATCAGTTCGTTGCTAGCTCCATCGCAACCAAGCTCTGCCACGAGATCATTCCAGATGCACAGATCGGTTGTATGCTTGCTCGTATGGAGACATATCCGAATAGCTGTAATCCAGAGGATATCCGTAAGGCACAGCTGGCTAACCAGATGAACCTGTTCTTCACCGATGTGCATGCACGCGGTGAATATCCGAAATTCATGGATCGTTATTTTGAAGAAAATAACATTGTGCTGCAAAAAGAAGCTGGCGATGATGAGCTACTGAAGCAGTACACGGTCGACTACATCTCCTTCAGCTATTACATGACAATCGCCGTTGCTGAAAAGCCTACAGGTGAAGAAGGTGTGGGTAACCTGGTAGAGGGTAGCGTAGTAAATCCATACCTGGAATCCTCCGACTGGGGCTGGCAGATCGATCCAATCGGTCTGCGCGTGACGCTGAACACGATGTATGATCGCTATCAAAAGCCATTATTTATTGTAGAAAATGGTCTGGGTGCTTATGATAAGGTGGAAGAGGATGGCTCGATCCATGATCCATATCGTATCGACTACCTGCGCAAGCATATCGAGCAAATGAAGGAAGCGGTTCGTGACGGTGTTGAGCTTATGGGTTATACCGCATGGGGTCCAATCGACCTCGTCAGCATGTCCACGTCCGAAATGTCCAAACGCTACGGCTTTATCTACGTAGATCAGGACGATGACGGTAACGGTACACTGGCTCGCTCCAAAAAAGACTCGTTCCACTGGTATAAGCAGGTTATCGCTTCTAACGGTGAACAACTGTAAGTCGTATACAGATATACAACAAACGTCCTCGCTGTCCCATTTTCACTGGATCGCAGCAGGAATGGACACTATTATCTAGCTAGACCTCATTTTGCTTTGGCGCTGACTACTCTGGAATTGGGGTGAAGGAGTAGCCCAGCTTCAAATATTTCATCAACCATCCGAAACAGGCGACAGCTCCGGTTTATCCGGTACTGTCGCCTGTTCTCGTTACGATTTCATGATCTCATAATTAGTATCTGTACCAGCCAACTATATAGGTTGGTTAAGCTGCCACATAAACGGCTGAATCTGATTCGGTTCGAGATCGTTGATTTATTTTAAATGGAATCGCACGGTAACCTCCTGCTGCTTATGAAAATCAACTGTTATATATGCGCTACCCCCATCCATCTGTCCCTTCGCTTCTACTCCATCCACAGATACCGTCGTCCACGCTATACCACAGCTTAACTTAATTGCTTGAGCAGATCGAAGCGAAGACAGCTTCACCTCTACCCACCCAGCCTCGATATCCCATGATAGCTGTGTTACTTTCACCTGTGTTCGTGCCATCAGACCATACATATTACCTGCCTTCCAATCTGAAATCAATGCAGGTAACACTTCAATCTCCCCTGTATTGGAATACAGCAACGCCTCATGGATGGCAGCGACCACGCCAAAAGAGGTATCCGTGCAATAGCAATCATTTCTACGATTCGTATCATGATCGGTCATAAGTGATGTGTAATATCCATCCTCAGTCATGGGCAACAATGCTTGCTGAACACCCTCGGCATTTTTCAAACGGGCATGCACGAGTGCTTTGTGCATCCATCCGTGTCCGGCTGTTGCATCCTCTGTATTGAATAGATCCCGGTTATGCAGCGCGATGCTGGAGGCAGTAGCCAGTGCAGGATTGGTTTGCGTTTCGTAAGCAGGCCATGCCGCATAGAGATGGCTTAGATGGCGATGATTGTTATTCTCAATATAGTCATCCATCGCCCATTCACATAACGCCCCATCGGTATCATACCGATAATGGGGCAACTGAGCGAGCAAGCCTTCCCAGCGTGCAATTGCCACTTCATAACCTGGACGCTGTAACGCCTGTTCTACCTGAATCGTCATATTCAATCCATCTCGCGCCGCCGAGATGTCCATCGTCGCATTCGCTGTAATTGTGCTGTTGTAGCCGATCGGGTGATTCTCCGGTGAATAGGCAGGAAGGATCATATAACGCTCACCCGGTAGCAGCTCCATTTTGCCAGCTTCATAATGAACACGACCCGCCTGATCGGTAAAATATTCCGGTGTGCAGATCTGCTCCCAGAAGTTCGCCTGTTTGGTGAGTAGTGGTAACAAAATATCCTTTGCCAGCTCCAGCGTACCACGCTTCTTTAGCCTTCCAAACGCCTCGTCCGCTAGTCCACCGTCTTCTACCGATAGCAAAGCTTGCAGCCGATCGATGTTCATCTCTGGCACAATCGGAAGCTCTGTATCGCCAAAGCATTGCCAGTATTCAAAAATCGGCAACAGACACCAACTCGCTCCAGCATTCCAGTATTCAAACGGATAATCATTATCATACTCTACATGCATCGCACGATCCCCATCGGAATTGACACTGATCTGAATCGCATCATGCATACCGTAAGCCATCTGCGCATTAAGCTGAAAATCAGGCGCATTCCGCAGGAAAAATGTAATATAGCCGCGCTGCGCTTCTGTAAGCTGTCCGGTGTTCATCGCCGCCACTTGCAGATTCACATTAGCATCCAGTGTATAAATGCCCCGCCAGCCCGGGTCCCATTCGCCTGTCCACATCCCGCATAATCGCGGCGCACTGGCACCACTAGAGCAGATCATCGCATATCGTCCCTGATTATAAATCTGCTCTACAAACGCATGGTTCAGGCGGTAAGGTGAAGCCTTTTGCCGTTCGATCAATGTAACATTATCTGCATATTTATCCGAATCGTCTCCTACTAGCGAGAACTGAACAGCATTAAACTCCGCTCGTTGCCATGCAGCATGAGCAGCGAGCGCTTCTTCATAATCGAATATTCTTTCGGTGCTCGTGTACTTCTGTATAACCTTATTCGTATGCTGAATGAGCTGATCCAGCAGGTCATACTGGGATTGATCGGCAAATGCTTCTATATCGCCAAGCGTATGCGTCCGTCCGGAAACCGTAATCAGGTATACCGCATCCGCATCTTGAATGCGAATCGCAGGATTCTGCTCCTTTCCTACATTCATCTGCTCATCGGTATCTTCCAGCACCACTCGCTCCTTCGTGCCATTTACAATGACCACCCCTGTTACACCAGCATATCCACCCTCACGTAGCTCGCTATCCGCATAGGCTGGATAATGAGCGATCTGCGCAATATAGTGAGCCTCTGCATCGACAAGCTTTTTATAACGAAGTGCTTTAACCTCAGACATACTCCCTTGTACGCCGCTCATATGCGAGATATCGTCGATAGATAGGGTGAGATGAAGCTTGCTTCCCTGATCGGAATGCTGCAATCTCGTAATCGAAACGTTATCCGTCCGTGATGTAAATGATGTACGCATCCACTGCCCTTCTATATTGCGATAGGCTACACCCGTTTCTGCTGTCTCATAATTCGTCCAACGTGTATACTCTGTCACATCGCTTTCATTATGCAGGTGAAGTCGTAGCTGATGTCCGGGATGATAACTATAATAGAACGTTCTACTACGTCGCTGACCATTATCATGCTTGATTGTCCACTGATCATTTTGATTAAAGACATGGTGCCTTGCTTCTTCGAGCTGTCCGGTTAGCTCAGCAGGAATATGCCGCGGATCGGCAGAAGGAAAGTTAAACCACATATGCTGAAAAATAAAGCTATCATGGTAGGGCGAGCCTGAAGTGATATAGCCATTCGTTCCATTTCCGCTGACCATGCCTTCACGCCAGGCGTGCCCTGGCTGATCGGTCTTGAGCTCTGTATAATCCAGTGCGTAATTGCCCTTTTGATACAAATGATTTGCTACTTGATTCATTCCATGTCCCTCATTTCCTCATCTGTTCTTCCTAGCTATAATTATAATGAGAAAAGAGGAGCGTCGTTATGACAGGAGCTGACTCTGCTGTGATTAAGATGTCGCATTATGACAGAGGAGAAATGACTATGAACCTGCCCCCTATCCATATTGAGGATATGAATATCAAGCTCAGACTGGATGAGCTTGTATTGAATGTGTTGTATGTCAAATTCGGCTATTTCTATCATTCCATGCCGAGGCATCGTCATAGTAAAGGCAGCTATGAGCTGCATTATATTCCAAGTGGTCGCGGTCATCTAATCGCCGATGGACGGCATTACCAGCTAACGCCGGGTACGCTGTTTATGACAGGGCCAGATATTGAGCATGAGCAAATCCCTGATATGAATGATCCGATGGCAGAATATTGCATCTTTTTCGAAATTATATCCGGACAAACTTCCTCGCCTCACGCTCAGCGCTCCAATCATAGCGAAGCGCTGCTGTCCCAATGGCTTGTAGAGCAACCCTTCTGGATTGGACAGGATACGGAGCAGATGATGTCGCTATTTGACATGCTGGCTCGGGAGGCTTCGCTGCAACAGATCGGATTCCACGCTATGATTACCAATATTCTGGAGCTGATTATTACGCGAACTCTCCGCCACTACCATACGGATCATTTTCCGTCCTCGCATGCTCCGCTCAAAACACTGGATGATCGCAGACTGGTAACGATTGAAAATAGCTTTTTGTATGAGTATCATTCGATCACGCTTCAGCAGCTTGCCAAAACGATCGGATTAAGCACACGACAAACGGAGCGAACCGTACACAAGCAATACGGCATGTCATTTGCAGCCAAAAAGCTTCGTGCCCGGATGGAAGCGGCGACACAGCTCCTGCTCACAACCGATCAGACGATTCGCGATGTCGCAAGCGCGATCGGCTTTTCGACAGCGGAACGATTCAGTCGTGCGTTTAAGCAGTATTTTCATATGTCTCCTTCTGTCTATCGTAATGAGTATCAGGGCAAGGATGAGGATAAACATGAGGATACAAATAAAGAAGAAAAGTTAAACGAAAGGTAAGCAGGGTTGTACAACGCATAGCAATTTGCGATCTAAAAAAGCGCCCGGTTCAAGCACCGGGCGCTGATCAAGCTATACGATAAACAGAATATTCATTTCTTAGGTAGGATGCTAGTCGCGTACCATCCTTCTTTTACAAGTAGCTGTGGATGGATACGGCTTCTTAATGATGACGTACTCTCATGCCTGTATTACTAGCCGCATCGCTTTCCGGTGCTGGTTGTCCCCAATGACGAACCAGTGCAATGAGCCAGAAGGTAAGCTCCAGCAGGAATAGTACACTCAGTAGCCATCCTCCACCCGTCAACATCCACCGATGAAGCACGAACGATAGCGAGCCTTCTTGTAAGAGCGGCAATGTATACCACGTTAGTACATAGAAAATACCAAGTGTGAACAGTCGTGTCCATTGTGCGGTATGATAGCGTCCAATGCCTGTGCGCCAGCCTGTATTCCGAATGCGATTCGTCGCCTGAAGCGCTTCGCGTCCTTCGACAACTAATAATAGCGCCAGAATAATCCACCAAGCATCCATAATACGTGCAGCACTCCACGCATGGGTTGCACTTGCGGTGACCGCAGCAATCGCAGGCGCACCGTAGACCATAACATAGGTCGTATTCCAGCACCCATAGGATTGCTTCGTCCGCGGACGCTTAGCCCGTTGTCGCCATAGCTGCCATGCTCCGATAACGTACATCACCATACCCGCAGCGATCAGAATACGGCTAACCCACAGTCCATCGGCAAGATCGAACACCTCATGGATCATCCATGCGATGGAATGAGTAGCTGTTGCGGGTAGCCATACGCTTCCGTCCCATCGTCCTCGATACGATCCACCAGCAAGCTGACGCCAGCCACTCAGTACTGACCATAAATAGAACAACCACAGTACCACATTGAGCACCGCCATAATATGAACCGTTTCGTTGATCCAGCCAGCTCCAAACGCATAATACACATTAATCAACAGCACCGATGTTCCGGTTGCCCAGCTTCCAATCGCCAGACGGCGCATCGGATCAGCCAGATGATCACGATAAAATGTAGACCGACGGATCGACGTCAAATAACTCGCTAGCAAGTACAGCCAGATCAATATCGTTCCAAGCACAAGCAGTCTGGACGACAAACTGTTCACGCTCTGACCCGACATATACGGCCATATGCCTGATACAAAAATGCTCAGTGCCATCACCATGCTACCCGCAGCGGTTGGCGCAGCAGGCCAATTTTTGCCAAAGGTAATTAAGCCGATGATTAGACAGCAGAGCAATAAAATAATAAACATGATTCCTTCTCCTTTAATCATGCATCCGGCAGGCGGATATTGACTATATTGTAGTTACTGATTTCTCACGAATCATCCTGCAACTATGCCTGTTCGTCCGGTCAGCATTGTACATTCGCCATAAGGCGAATTGTTCTGCTGTTGCCTGCTTTATATTCCATTCATGATAAGTAATTTCCTGCTTTTGGGCATAAATAGCAAAACTCAACAGGCATAGATATACCTGCGTTATTGCAAGTATACCATTGCTGGCTGTTGAGTTTAAGCAAATCATGAGTTTAAGCGTGATAAATTTCACTGTATAGGTGCTGTAGTTCGATTATGAGTTGCCGCCAAGCTATAAAATCATCTTGTTTCATGGAATATTACGCTATGATTGGGAGTGGTTTTCGTTTTTGCTATTCTTCTTAGCCGTTGCTTCATCCTTATTCCGCGCTGTCCTTTGTCACCAGCTTGAGTGGAGCCGGCATAGAGGATTCTACCGATTTGCCCTGTAATACATCGCGAGCAGCATCTACTGCCATTTGACCGATAAGCTCTGGTTGCTGGGCGACGGTGGCGGTTAGCTTGCCTTGCTTGATCGAATTGATAGCGTCCTCGTTACCGTCGAAGCCGACAACAGGGATGTCCTTGCCTGCACTCTCGATCGCTTCGATGGCGCCGAGTGCCATTTCGTCATTATGGGCGAATACGCCTTTTACGTCAGGATTAGCCTGCAAAAGATTTTCCATGACGGTTAAGCCTTTGGTACGGTCAAAATCGGCTGCCTGACTGGCAATTACATCGAGTTCTTTGTCAGCGACCTCGTGGAAGCCTTTACCACGTTCACGAGTTGCCGATGCGCCAGGTACGCCTTGTAGCTCAATGACTTTGGCGCCTTTACCAAGCTGTTTGACGAGGTATTCAGCTGCCATGCGTCCGCCTTTGGCATTGTCGGAAGCGACAAGTGTTTTGACTTCGCCTTTATCAGCGGAGCGATCCAGTGTGATGACTGGAATATCCAGATTGTTTGCTGATTGAACGGCAGCGGAGATCGCTGCGGAATCGGTCGGATTGATCAGCAGTGCATCGACACCCTGTTGTAGCAGATCATCGACATCATTGCTTTGCTTGGCAGAGTCATTTTGTGCATCGACGACGATCACTTTAATACCGAGCTTCTGCGCTTCAGCAGCTACGCCATCTTTTAATGAGACGAAAAATGGATTGTTGAGCGTTGAGATCGATAATCCGATGGTCATTTCTCCGGTAGTCGCTGCTTTTTTCGGCTTCGCCCATTCCGGTGGCTGCATAGAGCAGCCTGCCAGCAATAGAATCGTCAGCGCGAACGCGAGTAGCATGTTAATCTTTTTCATCAGGTTCCCTTCTTTCTTTGAGCCGTTTGTTCGGATGGATTGAATTACGGTGTAGACCATTCGGTTATGATGCCATGTTCGTCTAACGATCTAGCTCATAGCTATCGTTGGTCTACAGTACGAATAGAGGCTTCACGATAGAAATAAATCATTCACATTAAGCGGAGCGCTTGCGGTCGATCAGTACAGCGATTACGATCACGACACCTTTGACGACCATCTGGTAAAAGGACGAGACGCCGAGCAGATTCAAACCGTTGTTCAGTGTAGCAATAATCAGTGCACCGATGAGTGTACCCACGATACGTCCGCGTCCACCGGATAAGCTCGTACCTCCAAGTACAACGGCTGCGATCGCATCCAGCTCATAGGACGTTCCCGCAGTTGGCTGAGCAGAGTTCAAACGAGATGTTAGAATCGCTCCTGACAATGCAGCCAGCATACCTGCAAGCGAATAGATCATAATTTTCACGCGTGTTACTTTAATACCGGACACAATCGAAGCCTTCTCATTACCACCGATCGCATATGTTTTACGTCCAAATGCAGTTTTATGCAAAATCACCCATAGAATCGCAAAGGCGATCATCATCGTAATCGCTGGAACTGGAATACCGAGGAAGTATCCACGTCCGAACAGCTGAAATGCCATACTATCGCCAAGTCCAGTAATTGGATTACCACCCGTATAGACAAGCGTTAAGCCACGGAAGACCGTCATCGTTGCCAGTGTGGCGATAAAGGGTGCCATTTTCCCCTTCGTAATCATCAGACCGTTAATCATCCCCATCACGCCACCAGCGAGACAGCCAATAATGATAGCCAGCACGGGATCCATACCTGACAACATCAGATTAGCTACGAATGCGCTGGATAATGCGAGAATCGAGCCTACCGACAGATCAATTCCGCCTGTCAAAATAACAAAGGTCATACCGAATGCGATCAATGCATTAATCGCTACCTGACGAAGCAGATTCAAAATATTAAGCGGTTCCAAAAATGCAGGATTTAGAATCGATACGATAATGACGAGAATAATAAATCCGAGCAGCGGGCCAAGCTTTTGTGTCACCTCGGAAATGTTGCGCCCGGCGGATTTGGGTTGGGTTGCAGTTTGCATATTATTGTCCTCCTGTAGCTAAAGTCATAATCTGTTCCTGTGTCGCCTGCTCACGTGGAAGCTCGCCACTGAGCTTGCCCTCATGCACAACGATAATCCGATCACTCATTCCCAGAATCTCTGGCAGCTCGGACGATACCATAATGATCGCTACGCCGCGGTCTGTCAGCTCATTCATCAACTGATAAATTTCCCGCTTGGCGCCTACATCCACGCCGCGTGTTGGTTCGTCTAAGATGAGCAGGCTCGGCCCGATACCGATCCATTTGGCGATCACGACCTTCTGCTGATTACCACCGGATAGACTGCGAGCAGGCGTCTCTGCCGATTGTGTTTTCACCTGTAAACGCTTGATAAGTGTGTCCACAAATTCCTGCTCTTTTTTGCTAGAAATAAAGCCCTTTGAAGTAAAGCTGAACAGGTTAGGTAGCGCCATATTATCGCGAATAGAGAAGTCGAGAATTAATCCTTCATCCTTCCGATCCTCTGTAATAAAGCCAATCCCATGACGAACTGCATCATCTGGACGACGAATACGCACCGACTTCCCATGAATGCGAATCTCACCCTGATCAAGCGATTCCAGACCGAACAATGCACGCATAATCTCGGTACGCCCTGCGCCCATCAGACCGGAAAAGCCGACAATCTCGCCTGCTCTAACGGTAAAGCTCACGTCGCTGAATTGTCCCTGCTTGGTGGCGCCTTTTACCTCCAGCACGACTTCACCAGGCTTAGATGCACGGGACGGATACCGCTCGGTCAGCTCGCGACCTACCATTTTACGGACAACTTCATCAAAGCTAGTCGCTGGAATGTCCTTCGTATCGACGGTACGTCCATCGCGCATCACAGTAATGCGATCACACAGAGCGAATATTTCCTCCATCCGGTGCGAGATGTATACAATCGATACGCCTTCCTTTTTCAACGCACGAATGACATCAAACAGCTTCTGAATTTCGCGCTCCGTCAGCGCTGCGGTTGGCTCATCCATAATGATGACCTTCGCATTCGTCATCAATGCTTTGGCAATCTCGATCATCTGCTGCTGGCCGACCGAGCATAGCCCGGCTTCCTGCTGTAAGGGTAAATGGACAGCAAGACGTGCAAACTGTTCTTTTGCTAACGCTTTCATCTTGCGGCTATTCAACCAGCCTACCGGTGATGTAACTTCCTTCCCGATAAATAGATTTTCCAGCACGGTCATTTCAGGCCATATATTCAGTTCCTGATGGATAAAAGCAATTCCAGCTTCCTCCGCCTGCTTCGGACTGGTAAAATACGTTTCCTTGCCATCGATCGCAATCGTTCCTTCATCTCGCTGATGCAGCCCAACGAGAATGTTCATCATCGTGGATTTACCTGCTCCATTCTCACCCATCAGCGCATGCACTTCACCCGCTCGTAATTCAAAATCAACACCGCTAAGCACCTGATTCGTGCCAAATGCTTTGTGGATGTTATTCATTTGAATGTGCATTGCTATCCCTCCTCATGTATGAATCCGTTGTTACCCGATTATGTTTCACCAAAATAAACACCTGCTTGTAAAATACAGTTCGCATACGGCTTCGCTTCACCTGTGCGAATCACAACTTTTGCACCGCCTGTTAGCTGCTTGAATTGATCGTGACTGCATTGCTGCTGCTCAATCCCTACAAATCGTTGATTCATATATTCAAAGGCGATTGGATTCTGCTCCACCATTTCCGAAGCGATCACTACCTTTTCCACTTCCATATCCGCAGCAATCGCATCAACGACCTGTTCAAAGCTCGGAACGCCATAGGTCAGTGCTAGATCGATCTTCGGAATGCCATCTGGCACGGGCAGACCGATATCGCCAATGACGATATAATCGGTATGCCCGAGGTCTGCCAGCACCTTGCTAATATGACTGTTCAGTACCCCATGCTTTTTCATGATAAGGCTGCCTCCACTTCTGCCCGTGTCGGCATGCCACCCTGTGCGCCGAACTTCGTTACTGAAAGTGATGCTGCACGATTAGCAAAACGAATACTATCCGCAAGCGACTGTCCTTCAGCCAGCGCCACCGCCAGTGCTGCATTGAATGTATCACCTGCTCCGGTCGTATCGACTGCCTCTACCTTGAACGTTGGCACGACAGCTTCCTCTTCGCCGTTATAATAACGCACTCCATTGCTGCCTTCTGTAACTAGCAGACGATTCGGATAATGACGCAATGCCTCCTGCAAGCTCATATCTTCAAAGATGACAGATGCCTCATGCTCATTAGGCGTAATGTACGCAGCATGCTTGAGTACATCCGCATCAATGGCACGCGCTGGAGCTGGATTGAGCAGTAACGGTACATTGGCATCTACACAAATCTGGCTCACTACCGCAACCGTTTCAGCTGGAATCTCCTGCTGAATGAGCACAATATCCGAGCTACGAATCGCTTCAGCTGCCTGCTGTACATAGTCTGGTGTCACTTCATTGTTGGCTGCCGGCACTACGATAATGCTATTATCGCCTTCTGCCAAAGTGATATGAGCCGTTCCGCTCTCCATATCTGTAACCGGTTTCACATATTCCACAGAAACGTGATTTTCTTTAAAATTGTTCAAAATCGTTTCACCCAGATGATCATCGCCCACGCGACCGATCATGATAACCTCTGCTCCGAGTCTTGCTGCGGCTACAGCTTGATTAGCACCTTTACCGCCAGGGACAGTTTTAAAGCTTTCACCCATTACGGTTTCTCCGGCACCTGGACGACGGGAGGAAGTCACGACCAGATCCATCGAGCAGCTTCCAACAACACAGACTTTAGCTTGTTTTGAATTTGTCATTCTATCTGGCTCCTTATTGTATAGTGTTGATCGATTATGAAGAGATGCTTATTTATATTCAGCGCTCGTCTACAGGTGTCAGCGTATATGGTGTGGCAGACGAGCGTCCTATTTACCGTTTCTTATGTGTCGTATCGCGTTCGACAAATGCAACCGGCATCTGGATGGTGCGATTGACGACAGGGGTGCCCTCAACAAGTGCGATTAATAGTTCAGCGGCGGCGCGTCCCATATCATAGGCTGGCTGCCGAATAGTGGATAATGCTGGTGATAATAAGCTGCTGAGTGGAATATCATCAAAGCCGATTACCTGTACATCATCAGGTACTTTTTTACCGAGACGAATGGCTTCATGCAGAACAGCAGTCGCTACAATGTCATTACTTGCGATCACGCCATCCGTTTCTGGATGCTGATCGAATAGCTGACGTGCCCATTTCTCTGCATCCGCAAAGGCAAATGATTCTGTGCGTACAACATGGTAATCGATAGCTTGATCCTCTAAAAGCTCAGCCGCTCCGCGAAAACGATCCTGCGCTGTACGAATATGCTGCGGGCCTTGCAGGATCGTAATACGCTTACTTCCGCGCTCCATCAGTGCTTGCGCTGCAAGACGTCCACCTTCTCGTCCATCCGCATACACAGATGGGCGATCACTAGCGATCCGATCCAAAAACACGACCGGTAAGTCCAGACTTGTATAGGCAGAGCTATCTGGATCATTGGTCGAGCTGATCAAGCCGACTACATTATTCTGGATAAAGGTCTGGATGTAATCCTTCTCCTTTTCCTTACTCTCATCGCTATTACCAAAAATAAGCCGAAATCCACTTTCCTGCATCCGGTCTTCTACCCCGCGTGCGAGTTGTGGAAAATAAGGATTCGTAATATCGGGCAGCAGTAATCCGATCAAGCGCGATTTGCGCTTGTACAGGGAGCGTGCTACCTCATTAGGCGTATAATTCAATTCTTTTACCGCATCTTCTACCTTGCGGCGTGTATCCTCATGTACATACCCTGTTGCATTAATTACACGCGATACGGTCGCAACCGATACGCCAGCATGCTTTGCTACATCTTTTATCGTTGTCAATGATTGTTCACCTCAATGTGTAACCGGTTACAGCCATACAGTAACATATCGATTTTATTTTGGCAATACTTTTTTGCGAGTAAAATAATGGATTTAAAAGGAGAGCTGATACCGTATATTGATCTGATAATGCGTTAACAGTGGCTACGATAGACTCCCTTGTAGCTCATCGTAATCATCCGATTAATCCATCCAAATAAGCCACAAGCAACGATTCTACCATTGCCTGCGGCTTATTCAGTTGGATGACCCGTAGGATAGCGATAGCGACAAACGCATCAAGTAAGTCTAGCAAGGGATTATACAGCTATTTCAATCCGTATTTTTTGCCCATATTTGCTCCTATAGTATCAAGATTAAACGTCTAGATTACACCTGTCCAATCCAGCCAGCCTCTGCAATCTGGAACCAGTGCTGACGGATGCGATCAAATTCTTCTTTGGATAATACGCCGTCCTCCAAGAGCGCTGCATTCTCAGCCCAGCGTGTTGGACGTGTTGTACCCACGATCATAGTATCTATACCAGGAATGCTTAATGTAAAACGCAAGGCTTGCTTAATGCTCGTCTGCACATCCTGCTCCTCCAAAAATGGATAGTTCAGATCCCGTAAGCGGTTCCAGTAGACAAACTCATAATCCTCTGGCTTCACTTCTTCCTTCGTCCATGCAGCATTTGCCAGCGGTCGCTTCGCTACAATGCCCATGCCACGCTCACGCGCTTTGGGTATCGTTAGCGAGATCGCTTCCTGATCAGCAATATTCACTGACGTTTCCAGACTGTCGAACACACCCGTTTCAATCGCGTACAGCGCATCTGTGCTATCACCGCTATAACCAATATAACGTGTCTTCCCCTGCTGCTTCGCACGCTGCAATACTTCAATCACCTCTCCGCGACGAAGCACTTCTTCTGAGCAGCTGTGAAGATGAAGCACGTCCACATGATCGGTCTGTAAACGGCGTAAACTGCGATCGATACTTTGCTCCAGCATTGTTTTATCCCAGTCTGGTGCTTCAAAGCCAGCCGCATGTCCGCATTTGGTAAACAAATAATAATCGTCGCGCCGATCTGCCAGTGCGTTACCGATCAGCTCCTCACTGTCACCATAGCATTCTGCGGTATCAATAACATTCAAGCCCGCATCCAGTGCACTATGTAGCAGCTGGTTCACTTCCTCCTGCGAGACGCCTCTACCAATCTCTGAACCACCAAAGCCAAGTACGCTTACCTTCATGTCGGTATTGCCGTATTTACGCTGTTCCATATATTCCTCCGTGGATAGATGAATTTGAGTCTGCATGGAGACTCAGAGCTATCGCGCTGTATATGTATTACCCTTTTTACAGACATTTGCGGCACTTCCCTCTGGATATATAGGCTACTTTTCTATTTTACGTGCTAGCAGCATATCCATAAATGCATCTAACACGCGCATCGGAATCGCATCGTTTGCTAAAATAAGTGAAAAGCTGCGTTCCTGCTGTACACCCTGTACCACCACCTCAGCCAGTTCACCATAGGCAAGCTCTCTACGCACAACCCAGCGGGACAGAATCGAGATGCCCAGTCCAGCGATCACTGCTTCTTTTACACCCTGACTGCTGTTAAATATATACGTTTTCAGCGGCATACATCCGGTATCCGCAAAAAAGCGATCGCTAAAGGCGCGCGTACCGGAACCCGGTTCGCGTAAGCTCCAGACCTGATTGCCCAATTCCTCCACTCGCACCGTACCCAGTGCGGCAAGCGGATGATCTGGCGCCGTAACGAGAATCATTTCATCCTTCATGTAAGGCAGAATACGTAGCTGTTCATCATTCACCTCACCTTCCACCAGACCGATATCCAGCTCCTTGCTACGAATCAGCTGTACGATACGCTCTGTGTTACCAATCGTTAACTCCAGATCAACCTGAGGATAATTAGCGGCAAACCTCGCCAGCGTATGCGGTAAAATATACTCTCCAATCGTAAAGCTTGCTCCAATATGTAACGAACCACTCACCATATCATGCAAACGCAAAATGTCCTGCCGGGCTGCTTCATGCAGCATCAACATTTCCTTCGCTCGCTTATACAGCAGTTCTCCCGCATCGGTCAGCTTTACACGCTTGGGAGAGCGCTGCATCAATACCGTACCGAATTCTTCTTCCAGCTTACGAATATGCAAGCTTACTCCAGGCTGTGACAGATGAAGCAGCTCTGCTGCTCGCGAGAAGTTACGCTGCTCTGCCACCGTTACAAATACACGCAATGGATCAACCACATTTATGCCTCCTTTATTCATTTCCAATTAGAGCATCCAATCATAAGTATTACTTATTATAAGCATAGTATACTCGTATTTCACATTTTAATACTTACCTCTTATAGTAACAGTATTCAAGTGAATATACCTAATTATTGTAATCAACTGTATCGATTACTACTATAGTCAAAACCATCAATAATCAAAAGGAGCCAGCCCTCATGAAGTCACTTTCTCTTCCCTTATCCCATACGCAAAAGCCCATCCGTTGGCATATCGCTCAGGGTTTATTATTAACGTTACTTATCGCTCTGGCAGCCAGATGGCTATCTGAGCTATCCTGGCTGGCTGTCATTGGACAGCTCGTCATCGCAATGCTGCTCGGTATGCTCTGTCGTACGTTATTCGGTGTAAAGGAGCAGTGGCAAGCAGGCATCTCCTTTTCTAGCAAACGACTGCTGAGATTAGGTATTATTCTGCTAGGTATGCGACTGAATCTAGGCGATATGCTACGGACGGGTCCTTCTTTACTCATTATTGCCACAATCAATGTCGCGTTCACCTTGATCATCGTGTACACACTTGCCAGATGGTTGAAGACATCTGAAACGCTCAGTATATTGACAGCATGTGGCACAGCGATTTGTGGAGCCGCAGCTGTTGCCGCTATTGCACCTCAGCTCAAGGCAAAGGAGGAGGAAATTGCGCTCAGTGCAGCCATTGTAGCCTTGCTCGGCACCTTATTTACTGTCGGATATACTCTGCTGTATCCTATGCTTGGTCTGACACCCGGCAGCTACGGTATTTTTGCAGGTGCGACCTTACATGAAGTCGCTCATGTAGTAGCAGCGGCAGCTCCTGATGGTCAAGCAGCAGTCGATCTCGCAGTCATGGTTAAACTAACTCGTGTCGCTATGCTCGTACCTGTCGCAATGATCATCGGGTTATGGAGCCAGCGTAGACAGCACCAGAATACAACGGTACCTCGCAAAATGAAAGGACGTTGGCATAGTCTGCCTATTCCATGGTTCATCGGTGGCTTTCTGCTCATGAGCGCTATTCATACAATAGGAATCATACCAACCACCATTGCCAACGACCTCGTATGGCTTGCCTATTTGTTGATTGCGATGGCAATGGCCGGGCTAGGTTTAAATGTACAATGGGCACATTTTCGTCGTCTAGGTGCCCGTCCGCTAGTTGCCAGCCTGATCGGTTCGCTGCTGCTAGCATGTCTAGGTTATGGTCTAGTTACCGCTCTTGGAATGAGCTGACTTTCAAAATACAATCAACGATTCTTCATGGGTACTTAAACAACGAATGAATAATATATCCGTTACACTTTATTCAACCTATACTAGAACGGATTAGCGATCTGCATCACAAAAGACCCTTTGCATTTGCAAAGGGTCTTGCTTATATATAAGCTATCATTTGATGATCATTACCGGACAATGTGCTCTTTTCACCACGTTATGACTTACACTACCAAGCACAAATTCTCGTAACGTATTCAGTCCACGGCTACCAATCACAATCAAATCCACCTCATGCTGATCTGCATATTCAACAATCGCTGATCCAGGCTCACCATTAATCATTGTGATATGATACGTAATATGCCGCTTTTCCAGCTCTTCCTGCACAGGCATAAGCTTTTGTCTACGATTGTATTCAATCTCTTCATGATTTTGAGCATGAAGTACTTCATCCTTCACTTTCGCAGGATCGATAACATAGAGAACTTCTACCCTACATTCAGGCATAGCTGATATCAGATTAGCTGCGGCAATCGCTGCACGGGTTGCATTGGACGAACCGTCAGCCGCCAGCAAGAGATGAGAATACATATGGATCATCGCTCCTTTAGTGTGATTTTAAGCCGGCATTTGGATCACGATAGACGGCTAGTTGATGAATCATACGTTCACTAGAATCATTCAACCCTCTAACTAGAACGTCATTGCCACCTGCGCGAAACTTGATGATAGCTTTATCGACTGCACCGACACCCGAATCATCCCAAATATGCGCATCTGTAAAATCTAGCACAATCTTTGCATTCGTAACCTCATAATCAAACGCATCTACAAATCCTTCAACCGAAGCAAAGAATAGCTGACCTTTTACGCGATATACTACATCCTGATTTATCGATTCGTCTGCCTCATTTATTGAATCGTGTTCAACATGAATGCGAGAAATTTTGGCAGCAAAGAAAATCGCACTCAGCACCACGCCAACAATGACTCCGATCGAAAGATTGTCCGTTATAACGACAACAACGACTGTAGTCAGCATCACGATCACGTCACTTTTTGGTGCCTTACGTACATAGGAAAAGGATGACCAATCAAAAGTTCCAATTGCAACCATGATCATAATACCCGCTAACACCGGCATCGGAATTTGAACAACAAGACCTCCGAGTACCAGAATAAGAAACATCAGGAATATGCCTGCTACTAGCGTTGATAAACGCCCACGACCACCGGATTTGACATTAATCACCGACTGACCAATCATCGCACAGCCCGCCATTCCTCCAAAAAATCCAGTTATACAATTGGCTATGCCCTGTCCTCGTGCTTCTCGATTTTTGTTACTTTCGGTTGCTGTCATATCGTCAACGATCGAAGCTGTTAACAGTGATTCAACGAGACCAACAATCGCTAATGAAATCGAATAGGGAAATATGATCTGTAACGTTTCCCAGCTAAACGGAACATGAGGAATAAGAAAGGAAGGAAGCGCCTGTGTAATCGCCCCGAGCTCGCCAACGGTGCCAATGTCTACTTTTCCCCAGATCGCTACTGCTGTTAAAGCAATGATCGCAATAAGCGGCGCGGGAACTGCTTTGAAAAAGCGCGGTAAAACATATACAATAATGAGGGTTGCGATTACAAACAAATAAGTACTTATGGAGATGCCCACAAAATGAGGCACCTGCGCCATAAAGATCAAAATAGCGAGAGCATTGACAAAGCCAATCATCACGGCGCGTGGAATAAACTTCATCAGCTTCGCTACCTTACAAACGCCAAACACCATCTGGATTACACCCGTTAAAATTGTTGCCGCCAGCAAATACTGGACGCCATGCTCCTTCACAAGCGGCACCATGAGTAGTGCCATGGCGCCAGTAGCAGCAGAGATCATACCCGGTCTGCCCCCGATAAAAGCGGTAATAACAGCGATGCAAAACGAAGCATATAGTCCTACCATGGGATCTACACCAGCAATAATTGAAAATGCAATGGCTTCTGGAATTAAAGCAAGAGCGACGACAATCCCCGCCAGGATATCGCCCTTCACATTGGACAGCCATTCTGTTTTTATTGCGCTCATACGAATTCCTCTCACTCCTTATTGATATAAAATTATTGACTTTTAACTCTCATAAAAGTCAGGCCGGTTTATGTTGAGTTCGATTGTAGCATATATAGTTCCGAAATGGAACCTTTTTGGAACTATTAGAGTGTAAAACATCTATGTAAAAGTAGCCGACCAAACGATAAATAGATGATAGGGCGCGCATAATGCGCTATAGGATATTGTTGAATATTTTGCTTGTAGTCAGGAGATTATGTCATGTTAATCGGTTATATCAGACCTTATGAAGAAGACCCGCAAGGCGAACAACAGTTACAGCTGCTACAGTCGCTTAGCTGTGACCGCTATCTCGTTGAAGAGCACCGCTCCGCAAAGAAGCGGGTCGCGCTAGACGAGGCAATCCAGCAATTGCAAGCGAATGATGTGCTGATTGTGCAAAAGCTGTTTGTCCTTGCCGATTCCACCAAACATTTAGCCGAGCTACTGTATGAATTACAGCATCGGCAGGCTTATTTCGTTTCACTTCAGGAGCGACTGGATACACGCAAGCCGGATGGTCAATTGTTCCAGCAGCATGTGCAGATACTGCTCGCATTTCAAAGCGATATGATTAGTGAAAATACAAAAAAAGGCATGTACGAGGCGAAGCAAAAAGGGAATCAAGCCGGACGTCCACGTAAGCTTGATGAGAATATCAAGCGTGCGATTCAAATGTATGAGAGTAAACAATATAGCCTTGCCCAAATCCGCGAACAAACCGGGATCAGCAAAACAACGCTGTATCGTTATCTCGAAAATTGACACCAGCCACATATACAGCACGAAAAGACGGATTCCATATTGGTATTATCCCCTTTAAGTAGACATTCGAAAAAAGACATCTGTTAAGATGGATTTAAT
>NZ_BMMB01000011.1 GCF_014645615.1 Paenibacillus hunanensis
GATTAAATCCATCTTAACAGATGTCTTTTTTCGAATGTCTACTTAAAGGGGATAATACCACATGAGTGTAGGCTTTTTTGAGTTGCTTATTTTTGCGTTTAGAGTGATATGGATAGCGATGGGGATCGTTTATTTAGCTATGCCTTTCGTTATATTGTAATGTACTTTACCGTGAAAATGCAGATCAAAGCCTACACATTGGCTTTGATCTGCATTTTTGTTTTTATTTTTAAATACAATCTATTTATAATCAATAGCCTCATTCGTTACGATGATTTTATGAATATCGTGATGTTATAAAGGAGACCTATAAAATGAATGCATTAATTCATGCAAAAGATATATATATGGAGTATTTAGGAAAAAATATATTAGATATTGATCATTTAGAGCTTTATCCATATGATCGTATTGGTTTAATTGGTACCAATGGAGCCGGAAAAAGCACGCTGTTAAAAGTATTACTAGGTCAGGTAACGCTAACACAAGGAACTGTAAGAAAAGAAGGGAATTTCAGCTATATCCCCCAATTGGATTCTGTTACCATGGACGAACAAGTCGATTACGCATTGATGGGTAAGTTCAGCATAAACAAATTAAATATAGAGCACCGAAGTGGTGGCGAAGAAACCCGACTAAAAATTGGTCAAGCTCTATCTGGCGACGTACATGCCATTTTTGCAGATGAACCTACAAGTCATCTTGATCGGGAAGGGATTGATTTCTTGATTCACCAACTCTCCTTCTATTCAGGTGCTTTGCTTATTGTTAGCCATGATCGATACGTACTGGATCAGTTAGTCAATAAAATATGGGAATTAAGGGATGGCAGTATTACCGAATACCCTGGCAATTATTCCGAATACGTTATGCAAAAAGAGGCAGAACGAAACAATCAGCACACGCAATTCAAACACTTCATCGCTGAACGCGATCGTTTGGAAAAGTCCATTGCCGACAAAAAAAGTCAAGCTCAAAAAATAGATCAAAAAAAGAAAAAAGCATCGAAAAAGCCCAACACCGAAAGTGGAGGCAGATTAGCTCATCAAAAATCGACAGGCAGTAAGCAGAAAAAATTGTATAATGCAGTGAAAAATATGGAGCATCGAATCGAAATCCTTGGCGATGTAAAGCCGCCAGATCCTACTTCTGCTATTCAGTTTCGTCAAACTCAGTCTGTAGCACTCCATAACTCTTTTCCTATTATTGGTCACGAGATTACCAAACAGTTTGGAGACAGAATTATCTTTGATAAAGCCTCTTTCCAATTCGCACTAGGCGCAAAGATAGCAATCACTGGTGAGAATGGTTCAGGAAAAACAACACTTTTTCAAATGGTCATCAATCATGAAGCAGGCATAACACTGGCGCCAAAAGCAAAAATTGGTTATTTTATGCAAAATGGCTACACATTTGTGGGTAATCAAAACGTGATGAACTATATGCAGGAAGACAGCGAATACCTCATACCCGAAATCCGTTCTGTACTAGCTGCACTAGCATTCTCGCCTCAAGATTTGCAAAAGCAACTATCCGTATTAAGTGGAGGGGAAATAATCAAATTACAGCTTGCAAAAATGCTACTTGGTCAATACAATATCTTACTAATGGACGAGCCAAGTAATTTTCTGGATCTTGCTTCAGTCGAAGCGCTGGAACATTTGATGAGAAGCTATGCTGGCACCATTATCTTTATTTCACACGATGCACGACTCGTAGACAATGTTGCTGATCAGGTGTATACGATAGAGGATAAACAGATTGTCCGTAAACTGTAATTCCCTTTATACTTGCATAACCGTATACAATTTATAGATCAAATGAACCGGAGCTTATGTTGAAATAAGCTCCGGTTCATCTTTTCATATTGCATTGCACTTTGCGTTTTAGCAGGATTGAATTTTAATTTGATAAAAGGGCTTTGGTACGCATGGATTCTTCTCTCTTTCTTGAATCCTGTTTTATCATTCGCCTGATAGAGAATCTACGTTAAAAGCTTTTAGATGTGCCTTTGATCCTTTACTTCAAATTCTGCCATCGTTGGCGTACTGTATTCTATGTAATTTACCGAGCCACTATAATTTAAATAAGCTTCATATCGCATTCGTATAGCAGGTAGTGTAATCAGATCGAGAACTTGTTCTCTTGGCACCCAGCGACATTCACTGGTTTCCTCAGAGATTGTTAGCTGCCCGCCTTCTGCTGTACATACAAAATCAAACATGACCTTTGTTGGAACATCGGTTGTACCGTCATACCATTTATGTACCGCTGTGCTGGAAACCACATTGATCAGATGATTGACAGTAACGTCTATTCCACTTTCCTCTCTGATCTCACGAATCACACCGTCAATCAAGTTTTCTCCAACTTCGGTAATACCACCCGGATACACCCAGCCATCGTCATGAGCTTTAACTAATAAAATATTACCTTTACCATCCTCCACAATGCCACCAGCAGAAACGATATGTGTTGGGAATCCCATTTTCATCCTCCTCAAAGAACATTTTCAAGTATAGATATTTTCGTTTACAAGGCTTTCTTCGATCTTTTATGTATGATGTAAAAGATACCTACTAAAATGACACCCCCGATGCTAACTATTTGAAGTGGATTCGGAAAATGATAGGATGTCACTTTAAAAACAGATAATACTAACAGTGCACTCATGAACATTTGAATAATAAGAATTAGCGTTTGATAACCTTTATCCATCGGTGCCCCTACATTTATAATTATAGCCACCGAAACACCTTGAAAATCACATAGATATAAAAAGCTGAAATTGCGCTATTTAACTCCTCAGGCTGCCAGCCCCATATCATATGTACTATACCAACTATCGTCGGAATAATCTGCCAGCTACTCGCCCCAATAAATATAATAAGTATACCTGTGGTGCTAGTTAAAAAATAGCCTTGGCTCAGAAAAACGTCCAAAATGAAAGTGACCAAACCTCATTTGGGAAGGTGGATTCCTATGCAAAGACATCTTTATTGTAAACAACAACCACGCTCAATACCAAGTCAATTTTTCGCTATTTTGAAAAAAGTCTCGCACGAATCGCAAGCTTTTGCTCCTTTTCTTAGACGAAAAACCAACATCTGCTTCAGCAAAGCAGTACCTATATCGTGATGCTTCATCTGCTGGGAAAAGACCTAGGATTTACCTCCGAACGTGCCTAGCATCGCTTTATTCAAGGGAATGTAAGTCCCATCGTCGAACGTTCCCGGTATAATTGGCGATGCCAAGATCATTGATACGCCCTCAAATGGTTACGTAAGCGACATCAGCCATGCCAATACCGACAGCTTTAACACAAGTCTCTTTTTAGCTTCATCTAACAAAAAAGGTTCTTTTGCTATAATCATGGAAGATGGCAATAGCTTTAAAATACAAATATCTTCGTTGGCATCTTCAACTACGACGATAGCAAATTTAAGGGGCACATTGATAACCTTTTAGCTCATTAACTAGTATTTTGACTATCTTGCTGATATTCTTGATTCCTCTGCTGTTATGTAATTTTTTTCTTTTTTTGGCATAACATCCAAATATCTAGGTAAATTCAACTTATTTTTTAATGTTATGCATATATCAGTTTTGTCTTCCTTTCGTTGAAACTTTTGTCTTACTGTCATCATCTTGGGAATGGTAACATTTGAGATAAGTTCTTCTACAATACTCAATTAAATTTCTCCTTTCTTTATACACAAAATTAATCAATTATTTCTTTTTCTACCAGTTCTCTATATTCATTAAAGTCAGACATTAATTCATCATGCGTACCGCTTGCTACAATTCTTCCATTTTTCATAAAACAAATCATGTCAGAGTTCATGACCGTCGAAAGTCTGTGAGCAATTATAATAGTTGTTTTTCCCTTTCTATAATTATCTATATTCATTTGTATTTTTCTTTCGGTTTCAAAATCAAGTGCTGATGTAGACTCATCTAGAATTAAGATCTCACTATCTCTTATTAATGCTCTAGCTATTGCAAGCCTATGTTTTTGTCCACCTGAAAGTGTAACACCTCTGTCTCCAACCAGTTTTTCTAGTCCTTGAGATTGGTTATCAATCAAGTCACTTATACACACCCTCTGGATAGTCTTCTGAACTTTTTCTTCTGTTTTCGAAGCTCCCATTAATATGTTTGTTTTAATACTCTCTGGGAAAATATGAGGATCTTGCGATGCTATTGCAATATTATTACGTAAAGAATTATTATTGATGTTATTAATGGGAATCTGATCTATAAGTATCTGACCTGACTCAACGGTTTCTAATTTAGTTAGTATTTTTGCTATACTTGATTTTCCACTTCCACTTCTCCCCACTAGTGCGATTTTTTTACCCGCATCTATATCTAAGTTAAGGTCGTCTAGAACAAATGCACCTTGGGGGTGGTATCTAAAAAATACGTTCTTAAATTGAATCTTTTTGATTGGATTCAATAACATTATGTTTCCAGATTGCTCTTTTTGGTATTTGTCTATAGTTCTTAACCGTTCGACATGGACCATTCCTTCTACTAAATCTGTAGAAAGTGTATAACAATCGTTAGTGACAGCTAAAAATCGAGATGCAAATTGATATACAACAACAAAATCTCCAATAGTAATCTGATTACTAATTGTTAAATAACCTCCATAGATTAAAAAGATGATCTGTGTTCTCCATTTCAGCGATTCACCATATATATTTCTTTTATTTATCATTCTTGTCTCTTTGGTTAGTTTTGCAAAGAAATCATAAAATAAACTTTGAATCTTTTTTTTTCAAAATCCCAATTATTGTATGCTATAGCTTCGCGGGTTGAAACTATTCTTTCCTCAATACCTACTAACAAATCAGCACGTGTATTTTGGACGGATGCCGCTGTGCTATGTAGATTTTTTATAAGTCTCTTATTAAGATAGATATAAATTAAGGCAATCCCTATCATAATAAGAGCCATTGAAACACTTGTGGAAAGCAAAAACCATAAGTAAATGCAAAGATATAATGAATTTAAAAGAAGCTTCGGAAAAAGATAAGATATTAAATTAATAATTTGATTGAGATCATGAGTAAATAGATTAACAAATTGCATACTCTTTTGTTTCTGCAATTCATTCATACTTATTCTTTGATATTTTGTGTATTGATCACTAACCATTGCCTCACTAATATGACGAGCGCTATTAAAAGCAAGTATATTAGAAGACCCGTTTGAAGCAAAATATAAAATTGTTACACCAAAAATAATAAAAACATACTTTAACAGGAGATTGAAGTCTGCAGACAACAAAAGTTCATCAATAATTATTCCTTGTAATCTAACCATCATTGAATTTGAGAAGGCAGCAATTATAACTAAAAGCACTACAAAAAATATCCCTAGTTTAGCCTGGGAAAAGTAACTAAGAAACCACTTTAAATTAGTTTTTATCACATCAACTGTCTCCTTGACTTAATCATATTGTAAAATTCGCCTTTATACTTAAATAATTCATCAAAGGTTCCTTCTTCTGCAATATTCCCATCCTTCATAAACAAAATTCTATCATAATCTTTAATTGAAGCAATTCGATGAGCTATTGATATAGTTGTTCTATTTTCAAATAATTTGTTTAATGCTAAAATCACTTGATGTTCATTAAAATTGTCAAGAGCTGAGGTAGCCTCATCAGTTAAAACAATTTTTGGATTCCTGAGAAACATTCTAGCTATAGCGATCCGTTGTTTTTCCCCTCCAGACAAACTACTTCCTTTTTCACTTATAATAGTTTGATATTTATTAGGGAGTCTCATAATAAATTCATTTGCATTAGCATCCATTGCTGCCTTAATGATCTCCTCATCAGTGGCGTTAGGGTTTCCATATCGAATATTTTGCGCTACAGTATCTGCGTAAATAAATGGATCTTGAAATATTATGCCTATATTCTCTCTAAGCTGATGTGGATTAATACTATTTATAGGAATTCCGTCAATTCGGATTTCACCTTTTACAGGTAGATAAAATCTCATTAATAATTTTAGGAGTGTAGACTTGCCACAGCCACTTTCACCGACTAAACCTATTTTTTCACCAGGTTTAATCTCAATGTTTAAACCATCAATAGTGTTAAAATTAGTTCCGTAATTAAATGAGAGTTCTCTTATAGAGATTTCCCCCTTAAATTCTTCATTTACTTTATATTCACTTTGGACTGAATTCTCATCTACGCTGGGTTTTAAATTACTGAAATCAAACACTTTACGGATTTGGAATTTAAGTATTTGTTGTTCTGTAAGTATGTTAACCATCCCTAAAAGATTATCCATTACAATAAAATAGCAGAATAAATAAGCAACGAATGAACCAATTGTCAACTCACCTTTAATTGCAAGATATGAACTAATTAGGATAATGAGAATAAAACCGATATTTATCACTAGGTTTCTAAAAAAGGCTCTTGTATGATTAATAGTTAATAGCTTAAATTCAGATTTTTTATAATTTATAAATGATTTTATAAAGCTGGCATTATCCCAGTCATAGGCATTGTTTAATTTTATTTCTCTTACTCCTACAATACTGTCATAAACTTTTTTGTTATAATCGCCTCTCAATATGTTCGTTTCATTTCCGTATTTAGCCGATAACTTACTAAAATAGGGACCAATAAAATAATTGATAAGAAAAGATGGGATAATTAAAAGACTTAATCTCCAATCAATAGATACTAAATACCCTATGGAAACTAATAATAAAATAACTGATCTAGTTATCTCTGGAAGTATTCTACGGTAGAACTCTTGTATTGCTGTAATTTCAGTATTAAAAAGATTTAAAATTGCTCCTGTAGAAACTTTTTCAATGTAGGGTACTCCTAATTTTCTAAGATGTTCCAGTAGTGAAATTCTTAAATCTGCAACGGGATATTCTTGGATATACCTTAACAGAAGATTTGATATCGATTGGAAGGTTATTAATAACACGATGCCTATTGCTAAAGCTACTAAAATTATATATAGACGATTAAGCGCTCCTTCAGGAATTATGCTGTCAATAATGTATTTTATTGCTTGAGGAGCTACTAGTTGTAGTAATGAAATCAATAAACTAACGAGTAGTAACAAGAAATACTTTTTTCTATATTTAGCTAAATATGAAATTAACCATTTATACAAATTTATATCACTAATCAAAATAATACCTCCTCTGATTTTCATGATTATTATTTTGGAATATTATAGGGATTATCCTTTCTATCAGTTCAAAACAAATATAAGATATATACTTAGCCATTTCGCTATAGCTTGATGTTTGGTTTAATATGTAGCTTTCAACGTCGAAACAACTAACATTAAATTTTTGCGCAAACTTATTAAAAACATCATTGTAATCCAAGGGATGAATATCATTTAATATCAAGCAAGTTCTCATAATTGCAGTTAAACGTTTTAATGATAAAGAAACCTCCAATCTATGGTATATTGCTTTAGAAATGATAGCCCTCTCCTTTTATCATATTGGATAACTTGCCTTTTGTTCTATTGTATTTTTCAGTGTCTACGGCTAGTCAATTTTATGTAAGTCCATCCTATACAATCCAGCACCTATAGTCATTGTAGATGTTTTTCTTCCTTTAGCCAGCGTTCAGTTGACCGATGTCTTCCCAACTTTACGGTATCGAATTCATCATGATCATCGGTTCGAACTACACCGAGTTGTTGAAGGGCCTTATTGACAGCATGCTCACTCGATGTGTCTTCAAAAATGATATGAGTTGCATCCCATACGATTGCATTCTGCGTGCCTACGCCTCCAAAATATTCTACTTCAATATATGCCGTCCTAGAAATCATGGAGAAATCCGAGCACAATTGCTTGATTGATTCTATCAGATAGTCATAATTCTGTACCTTTACCGCTTGTTCATTGTTCAATTCGTCGTAAAAATCGTCACTAATAGGTATAGCGACTATATGTTGATACAGCTCTATCGCGCAAAGATGCTCATATTTCGCCTTATACGTAGTCCATGCTTCCATTGATGTCAGAATTCCATTAAAATAATATCCCATGTTTGAAGTCTCCTTTCATTATATTGATCGCGATACCAAATTTATTGTTATATGTGCTTTTTAGCTTGCTCTTTTACTCCATCAAAACGCCGATGCACTTCCTCTGGATGAAGTATCTGTGCCGAATAATCTTTCACTTCCTCTGTCTGATTGATGGATCGTAGTCTATTTTACGGTTTGGTATAATGAACTTGCACTATAGGCAAAAAGTTCATAATAGACTGACCAGGAACATACTATAAACAATCTTAATAAGAAAGTACAATCTCACCATCATACTTTACAGGAGGTCATACCTATGGATACATACAATCAAACACGGGGCTTTATCCAAAAAAATAACACTCAATTTTACAATAGCCAGTTAGCATTACGTAAAATTGCTGCACTACAAGCAAACCAAACTAGAATCTACGGCATAGATGGATTCGAGCTGACTGAGAACAAAACCCAGCCCTTTTTAGAGCATAGTATTGATTTTGGTAAGTCTATAGACAATTGGGATCAAGCCAGTGCTTTTATTGAAGCTAAAGCACATTTAGGATTAATGTTTGAAATTATTTCGGATGAGTACTGAACTAGCCACCACTCCGATGATTTTTCTTCTATATAAAATCCCTCCTTCTATTCAACACCCGTCAAAACTAGCCATTCCACCAACCTACCAGCACGCTCCATTACAATGCACAATAACCCTAACGGGCTATTGTGCATATTTTCACTAAATCGCCTTAAATCTTTGATTTTTGTTTGAAGATTGTATCAAAAATCACATACAACGTGGAAAAGTTGTTAAGCTACTCTCATATAGAACATCTCTTATTCCAAGGAGAAAGGATTCCTATTATGATGATTGATACTGTACTATGGAGCCGGCTTGTGACTGGATTAACGTTATCCTTTCACGTTATTTTTGCCACGATTGGTGTGGCGATCCCACTGATGATCGCTATCGCAGAGCTGGTCGGAATACGTAAAAAAGATCACCACTACACGCTGATGGCGAAGCGCTGGACGAGAGGCTTTATTATTTCCGTCGCTGTTGGTGTCGTGACAGGTACGGCTATTTCACTACAGCTCGCGCTCGTATGGCCGAACTTTATGCAGCTAGCTGGTAATGTGATCGCTTTGCCACTATTTATGGAGGTATTTGCTTTCTTTTTTGAAGCGATCTTCCTCGGTATTTACCTGTATACATGGGATCGCTTCCGCAATCCTTATTTGCATTGGCTGCTTACGATTCCGATTGTACTCGGTGCATCGATGTCTGCCTTTTTTATCACGACGGTGAATGGATTTATGAACCAGCCCGCAGGATTCTCACTCGTAAATGGACAATTTACAGCCGTGT
Organism: Paenibacillus hunanensis; assembly: GCF_014645615.1. Taxonomy (GTDB): domain Bacteria; phylum Bacillota; class Bacilli; order Paenibacillales; family Paenibacillaceae; genus Saccharibacillus; species Saccharibacillus hunanensis. Next base: position 9,412 of record NZ_BMMB01000011.1, read on the forward strand.
ATCCGTTGCAGGCGATGTTTAATGAAGCAACACCATCTAAAGTATTTCACGTATTAACCTCGGCGTATATGACAGGAGCAGCTCTACTCGCTGCAATTGCCGCCTTTTCGATTCTGCGCAAGGGTGCGACAGATTATACGAAAAAGGCACTCAAGCTCATGATGAGCGTGCTGCTCGTATTCAGCTTTCTGACAGCACTTGCTGGCGATACGGCTGCCAAGTTCCTCGCAGAGCACCAGCCAGAGAAGCTAGCTGCTGCTGAATGGCATTTTGAAACGGAAAAAGGGGCTGACCTGATCTTCTTCGGCTGGCTGAATGCGGAACGCGAGATTATCGGCGCGCTGCACATTCCCAAAGCGCTCAGTTTTCTGGCATTTAGCGATTTTAATGCTGAGGTAACTGGCTTAAATGAATTCCCTGCGAATGAGCAGCCACCATTATGGATTCATTATCTGTTTGATTTTATGGCTAGCATTGGTTTTATTTTATTAGCGATATCGGCGATCTTTTTCGTCTTTTTATTATGGCGTAAGCGAAATGAATACAATCGCTGGCTATTACGCTCGATTGTGCTGGGAGCGCCACTTGCCTTTCTCGCGGTGGAGTTGGGCTGGTTCTACGCGGAGGTAGGACGACAGCCATGGATTATTCGCGGTTACATGCGTGTCGAGGAAGCGGCGACGACTTCGCCAAGTATTATGCCACTCTTCTTCTTATTCTTACTGCTATACATTGTGCTCGGAACGCTATGCATCATCGTCCTGCGACGACTGTTCCGCAACAATCCAGCAGAGGTTGAACTGGAGAAGATCGCGGCAACTCATGCAGCCAAGGTAAAGGAAGAAGGTGAACTGCAATCATGAGCTATGAAATTATCGGAATTTCGGTGCTGTGGATATTTCTGTACGGATATCTGATTGTCGCTTCGATCGACTTTGGCGCAGGCTTCTTCGCCTTTTATGCTCGGGCTACAGGGAAGGATCATCTGATCAATCGACTGATCTCACGTTATCTGTCTCCTGTGTGGGAGATTACCAATGTGTTCTTCGTGTTCTTTTTTATCGGCTTGATCGGCTTTTTCCCGTCTGCGGCGCATTATTATGGCTCGTCTTTGCTCGTACCGGGCAGTATTGCGATTGTGCTGATTGCGATTCGGGGTTCATTTTATGCGTTTGAGAATTATGGCTCGAAAAAGAATATCGTCTTCTTATTTCTATATGGTGCAACTGGGTTGCTTATTCCTGCCTCGTTATCGGTAGCACTGGTGCTGTCCGAAGGTGGATTTATTATGGAAAACAATGGCGTGGTGACGCTGGAGTATATGAAGCTACTTACCAGCCCGCTTGCCTGGAGTATTGTAGCGCTGGCGATTACTTCCGTGCTGTTTATCAGTGCTTCATTCCTAACCTTTTATGCTGATCGGGCGGATGACCAGCCAGCGCTCAAGCTATTGCGCGGCTATGCGTTATTTTGGAGCACACCGACGATTATTGCAGCCTTTACCGCATTTTTGTATTTGAGTCAGTACAATGCACGTCATTTTCAAAATATGATGAATCTATGGTGGCTACTCGGTCTGTCTGTGGTGTTCTTCCTGATCGTGTTGTGGCTGCTGTATAAGGAACGTCGTTATGGCTGGGCATTTATGAGTGTAATGCTGCAATTTGGCTGTGCCTTTTTCGCTTATGGTATCGGACATTATCCGTATATTCTTGATCCGTATATTACGGTGCAGGGTAGTGCGACCGGAGAAGCAATGGGTATTGCGCTAATTGCTGCTTTTATCGGGGGATTATTACTGCTTATTCCATCACTGGCACTCGTCTTCCGTCTGTTCCTTTTTGATGCCGATTATGTCAAAGGCAAACGTTGAGGAGGTTTATCGATGAAACCGAAAGCCGGGCTTCTATATGAGTTCATGCAAACACAGAAAAAACGTACCGGCTGGATACGTCTACTCTCGCTTGCGCTTGGGATCATGACGATTGCGCAAGCGGCACTACTAGCACAGGCGGTGCAGCAGGTTTTCGTAGAGTCTGCGCCCGTACGTGTATGGATACCTATTGTCGCTATCTTGCTGGGCGTGATGCTGCTGCGCACATGGATTGCTTACAGTAATGGTTCGATTGGACTGCGAATTGCCGCGGATGCCAAGCGAACCTTTCGCTCCAAATGCCTACGCTGGCTGACTACACAACCATTACTGTTCGCAAGACAGGGGCAAACTGGCGGCAAGGTCAGCGTAGCCATGGATGCTGTCGATGAGGCAGATTCTTATTTTAGTCAGTACACGCCGAAAATGATTGAGGCTTCGATCGTGCCGCTCATGATTCTAGTTGTCGTCTTTATATTGCATATTCCATCGGGGCTGATTTTGCTATTTACGGCTCCATTTATCCCCCTCTTTATGGCGCTGATCGGTATACAAACACAGAAAAAGTCAGAGGAGAAATTCCAGCAGCTGGCTCAATTTTCGGGTACATTTCTCGATTCGGTACAGGGGTTAGTTACGCTCAAGCTATTCGGGCGTGCTCAGGCGCAGCAGAAGCAGATTGAGCAGCGCAGTTTATCCTATCGCGATTCGACGATGGGCATTTTAAAGGTAGCGTTTATGAACACCTTTGCACTGGAAACAATTGTGATGCTTGGTATCGGTATTGTCGCGCTTGAGCTCGCTTTGCAGCTCGTTGTGTTCAAAACGATGCGTTTTCATACTGCCTTTTTGATCTTGCTGCTGGTGCCGGAATTTTATAATATGCTCAAAAATGTCGGGACTGCCTTCCATGGAGGACGAACCAGCCTGGGGGCGATTCGTACGATTGAAGCCTTGCTGGTAGAAGGAACTGGAGCAGCAAAAGCAGCGGCATCTACAACTGCTTCTGCTTCTGCCAAAGAGCATAACGGGAAGGCAGCGGGAAGCTCAACGATTATTTCTCATGCATTTCATGGATCTGAATTGAAACAGGCTGAATCCTCTTCTGTTATCGCATGGCATGATCTTCAATTTCAATATGGAGACCATGCAGAGAACTTCTCGCTTCATGCAGGCTCACTAGCTATCCCGCAGGGGGCTAAAGTAGCGATTGTCGGACGAAGTGGAGCGGGAAAGACAACTTTATTGCATCTAATTGCTGGACTGCTCAAACCCTCTTCCGGTGAAATTCACTTCTATAATCAGCAATTAACACCAGAGCAAGAAGCAAGCTGGTTAGATCAAATAAGTTATATTACACAGCATCCGTATATTTTTGCCGGAACATTAGCTGAAAATATTGCTATTGCGACAGATCGTGAGGTAACTAGAGCGGAGATTGTTCATGCTGCCGAAGCGGCTGGACTCGCTACACTTCTCACTGAGCTAGAGCATGGCTACGATACCGTCGTTGGTGAAGGTGGTCGTGGCTTGTCAGGTGGCGAGCGACAACGACTGGCACTTGCACGAGCTTTTCTCAAACAGCCGGCTGTACTCTTTTTTGATGAACCGACGACAGGGCTTGATTTGCATACCGAGCATATTTTGCTGGATTCGATGAAACAGCTCTCTCAACATGCTACCGTGATTACGATTGCGCATCGACTGCATACGATTCGCGATGCGGATCTGATTTTATTCGTTGAAGAAGGAACGCTAGTAGCCACGGGTACACATGATCAGCTGCTCGCTACGGTTCCGCAATATGCAGCTATGGTTCGTACACAGCGTCAGGAGGTGCTGGCATGAGTGAATTATCGATCTTTGCACGCGCGATGCTACAGGAACGCAAGGACATTTTAATTTCGATCCTTACTGGCTTTATCGCTGGCATTGCAGGCGTTACACTATTCTCGATGAGTGGCTATCTGATCTCGAAAACGGTCTTTTTGCCGCCGCTATATACATTGATCTTACTCGCAGCATCGGTTAAGCTGCTCGGTCTGGTGCGTGCAGCAAGTCGCTATGGAGAACGTCTCTACTCGCACCGCGCCACCTTTTCACTATTAAGTCGTCTGCGGACGACGTTTTTCTCCAGGCTGCTTCCGCTTTCGCCGCAATGGTTGAATCAGCAGCGTAGCGGTGATCTGCTGGCTAAGATTGTTGGCGATGTGGAGAGTCTGCAATTTTACTTTTTACGTGTTGCTTATCCACCGATTATCGTCATATCGATATTTCTGACAACCGTAGTAGTCACCTCCTTCATCTCGATCTGGATCGCGCTCGTATTTGTCGCTGGCATGATCATCATCGCTTTTGGTGTACCTGCGATTGTGCGCAGAAGTCAATTGAAGCAAACGGGCGCTGTTCAGCAGCTCCGCGCTCAGCTAGCAACGGATTCGACCGAGATGATGTATGGATTTATCGATCTAAAAATATACGGTCGTTTAGCAGAGCATGAACAGCGTACAGCGAAGCTGGCGAGCGAGTTGACGGATGCACAGCAGCAGGATGCAATCCGGCTGTTACGTGGGCAATCCCTCCATTCATTTATGACCTTCTTCATGTCATGGGCAGTGCTGGTCGTTGGTGCCTTATTGATCCTGCAAGGCTCGATGGATGGACTGTTTCTCGCGATGCTAATTATGACTGCAATGACCGTATTCGATGAATCGGCGGCTATGGCAACATTACCTGCTTATAAAAAAGACAGTGAATATGCGGCTAAGCGACTGAACACCGTACTAGCTGAAGCCGAGCTTCCTGCACCCGCATCCCGTATGCTGGAGCCTCAACAGCCTGTTGGGATCGATATGGAAAAGGTATCGTTTCGCTATGATGGCGACTGGCGCTGGACGCTTCAGGATATCTCTCTTCATATTCCTGCCGGCTCCAAAACAGCAATCGTTGGCGCCAGTGGTTCAGGTAAAACGAGCCTGCTGGAGCTCATACTCAAGCTGCATCCACACGTACAGGGAGAGCTGCGCTTGAACGATATATCGATACAGGAGCTGGATCAGGAAAGTATCTGGAAGCAGGCCCGTGTGATCTTGCAGCATAATCACTTTTTTAGTGGTACACTGCGTGACAATCTGCTGTTGGAACAAGATGCTGTATCCGATACTCGCTTGCTGGAGCTACTGGCACAGGTGGATCTCAGCCATAAAAAGCTGGATGACCTCGTCCTGGAAAAAGGCGAGAATCTATCGGATGGTGAAAAACAGCGTCTCGCCTTCATCCGTATTCTGCTGCGCTCTGGCTCACTGTGGTTACTGGATGAGCCAACCTCCTCGCTCGATTATGTGACAGAGCAGCGTGTATTGCAGCTACTGTTCCAGCACGCTAAGGCGGATACACTGATCATGGTCAGTCATCGCTTGACTGGATTAGAGCGTATGGATCAGATTATTGTAATGGATCAAGGACGCATTGTAGAAGTTGGAACATATGATGAGCTGATGCGACAGCAAGGGTATTTTTATAAGCTGAAGAAGTTGGAGATGGATAGGGTCGTTTGATTGTATATAGGCATAAATGAGAGCTAACAAAGCCCTTGAGAGCATTAGTTCTCAAGGGCTTTGTGGTGATCCTACTCGTCATCCAAACCTAAATTTTCAAATGCATATGCTACTTCTATCTATCATTGCTCGACTGAGATGAGCTCAGCGGTTCCTTCACGAACATTGATCATAAACGTTTGAATAGGAACGTCCAAGTACTCTGTAGTCGTCAGTTCATACTGATCTGGCTCGGTTGTTGCCATCATTCGTGCCCATCCCCAATCGCCCCTTCCAGATCCGAATGAGTATGACTTTGATGAATCCTCATGGATAGGTAGTCGTATGTGCTTCTCCTCAGTACCTGCTCGTTCTTTTATGTATAAAACCTCTTTATGATTACGTTGCGAGTTATTTAACAGATCCATTCGATATTCATATTTCCCGTCTGCTGTAAGCTTGAGCGGGTCGCTGCTTACATAGTCATACAGCCAGCCTTCAGCTTGAGATTGAGCCATTCGTACATTGGTAGGTATCAGTACTACTAAAAATACGATAATGATCGTAGCCGCAATGTACTTTGCTAGGAGTGCATCCTTGGACGATTGAGTTAATAATCCGCCAACCGACATAATTAATAGTATTAATGAAGGAATACCTATAATTACTAGCATAAAGCGACTTTCTAAATCCATACTCCTTTGAAAATTAGCTGTTGCTGCTACAATCACCAACAGATTGGAGCCAAAGTTCAAAGCTATAGCAATCCACCATAACGACTTAAACCACCTCTTCATGCTTCTCTCCCCTTAACTTCATTCTAAATTCTTCTTGAGAACCTCTTTCCAATCCGTCCCTACCTTTTTAAAACCGATCGCATCATAAGTACGAGTTGCGGCCACGTTACTGTCCGTAACCACAAGATAAAGTGAATCCAGCTGCTTCCGTATAGCGCTATGAATCGTTTCACGAAGCAGCACCTTCGATAAGCTCCTCCCACGATATGCTGGAGAAATAACGATATACAATATTAAATGGATGCCTTTAAACTTCGAACATACAATACTACCAATCAATTGTTCAGCAGCATATAAGTTAAATGATAAATCATACAGAACAGACCCATACTTTCCGTACCTTAGATGTTCTAGTTCCTGCTCCCACTCAGCTGGCGTCTCGCCTTCATCATCTACTGTATTGTGATACGATTCGTAGAACAAATGCGCTAATTGATTCAAATTATCCCAGTTTATCGCTCCTATAATCATCTCGCCATAATCCATTGCCGCTTCTACAATCCACGTTGGATTCAGTTCTAGCTTCATAATTGAACGTGATTGCTCCATTGCATCGTCTCCCTCGGTAAAATGATTACGATTGACATTCATTCATGTTTCTATTCAAATTCCCACTATAAAATAGGTATACTATGATGGATGCATTGTAATGTGTATTTTACAACGCATACATGAACACTTCTATATTGACAGCTTCTCGATTTGAAGCAATTAGAATAAGAAAAAGACCCATTTCATGCTATAGCATATAATGGGTCTTTTCGATTAGTTCATTTCCATTCCACCAGATACCGGCACATAAGCTCCTGTAATAAAGTCACTATGAGCACTTGCATACAGTAGAACCGCACGGGCAATATCTTCAGGCTGTGCAATACGTCCAAGTGGTGTAATCTGAGCGGTCTGCTGCTTGATTTCAACAGGTGTATATAAAGTAGCATCCGTTTCCACCATACCCGGAGAGATGATATTCGCTGTAATCTGGTGATTTCCTAGCTCATTCGCAACATAGCGAGCAAAGGCATTTAATGCACTTTTAGCCACACCATGAGCGATAAATCCAGCCTGTGCAAAATTGCTTAAGCCACTGGAGATAAAAATCAATTTGCCACTTTGCTGCTCGATCATCGTTGGCGCAACCGCTCGCGCCGGAACAAAGGCTGCCTTCAGCTCATCAGATACCTTTAACTCCAAATCATTCCACGATACATCCATAAATGAAGCCATCGGAAAGCCGATTGACGCATTGCTGACAAGGATATCAATCCTGCCAAAATGGTGAAGCGTCTCCTGCACAAGTGTGTTCATTTGTGCTTCGTCTCTCGCATCTGCTTGAATCGCGATAGCTTTACCGCCCTCCGCTTGAATAGCTGCAACGACCTGCTCCGCTGCGGCAGCATTGCTAAAATAGTTAACGACCACCTTAGCATGCTGTTGTGCCAGCAGACGTGCTGTAGCTGCTCCGATTCCTCGACTTGCCCCTGTAACAATCGCTACTTTATTCATTAACATCAATAAGTCCTCCTTCTTAAAGGATCAACGATTAATCTGTCCTATCCTTCATCCTTTACATTGTCATATAAACGATTTAGAAATGATTGTAGCTGCTCCCTTTCTTCTGCCGTAAATCCTCGTGTCACATAATCATGCGCTTCTTGTACAGTTTGAAGCAGCTCTTTTTTGATATGGGAACCTTTCTCCGATAAATATAAATGATGTGAACGCTTATCCTCCAGATTGGTGATCTTTTTGATCATCTCTTTGCGCTCCAAAGAATGAATCATTCGTACCACTGTCGTCTGGTCGCGATCAATTGCTTCTGCTAACTGCTTTTGATTCACAGCTCGCTCTGTATCCAACACCGAAATGATTCCCCACTGCTCTGGTGTAATCTGATAAGGGCTTAATTTTCTCATAAAATAATTCGTCATTTTCACATCTGTACGATGCACAAGAAATCCAGTCAAGTCGTATATATTCATTGCGTTACCTCGCCATTCTTCAAATCATAATTTTCTGAATCATACGAGATGTTGCATCGACTGTCAATATATACAGGGCTGGATGTCGTGATACGCTGACGCTAGTCAATCACAGCCATTGCATAAGGGTGCTGATGCACATAGCCTGGCTTCCACGGAATATCGAGTCGTCCCCATGTCAACCCATGATCCTGAGAGACATACACACCGTGATTGCTAAATACGAAAAACTCCCCTTGTTCGTTCACATCTAACACTGAAACCAGCGTCCCTTTCGATGGAGGCAGCCCTGCTGTAATGGGTGTCCATGCCTGGTGCTTCTCCTTACGATAAATCATCGAGTCACATTGTCCATTCTGGTACTCATGCGCATGTCGAGGACTAGAGGAAGCTGCCAGAAGTACGATATCTGGATCATGCGGATCAACAGCCAGATGATATACATAATGGTGCTCCAGCCCATCTGCAATATACTGCCAGGTCGCACCATGATCCAGACTTTCGGCATAGCCATGACCGAGATCATTTTCCTTTAAAAAGGAATCACCTAATGCAGCATACAAACGTTTTGGCGCTTGCGCATGGGTATACAATTCATGAATATCACGTGGAGCATGTGGAGATTCAATCCAGGTCATACCATCGTCTGGACTCTGAAATAGACCACCTACCTCAATCGTGGCATACAGAGCATGCGGATCGTGGGGATGAGTCGCAATATGCTTCACATGATGCGTATGCGGTCGCTGTGGGAAAAACCAGCTAGCTTTTGAAGGCGCGTCGGCAAAATCAGTTAGCGTCTCAAAGGACTTGCCCCCATCTATAGACCGTACAATTGAGCTTGGTTCGGTTCCTGCATACAGAATCGATTGCCCTTCATGGTTAGGATTAGCAACTATTTGAAGCACGGTATACACTCGACTGGATTGATCTTGCCGTGCAAACTCACCAAACGAAGGTGCAATATCGATAGCCTGCCATGAAGCCCCGCCATCGTACGTTTTCCACAATCCGCGATCAAAGGTCGCACAGTAGACGATATTACCATCATGCGGATCTACAGCCAGGGATACTGGATTAGCACCCTTGAAAAACGATTGTATATTCCATGTGTTATCCTGTTTCTCGGCGACGAGTAATTCGCGTTCAAGCGCTAAGATGAGCTTTTTCATTTTGAGCCTCCTTTTTATATGCTATAGCATATATTAAATTGTATCCTATATGTTGTCAAATGAGATCTGCATATGCACACGGATATTTTGATCCATCGATTCACTCAACCAAGCGCGCTAGACTATCATTTTCTAGTGCAGTTTATCCGTGAAAGTGAAGGATACTGCCTTCAGAAAATATAATTATTGTTCATTGGCGTTCAGTTATGAGAAGGCTCTCAACCATTTATTTTAATAGCGCCAATTCTTCATTACTAACTGGAAAGTATTGCTTCGTTTGTGAAGGATCAGTATGACCGAGCTCTGTTTCCTTTCCTTGCAGATCAATCAACCCATAGCGCAAGTCTGAGATTGCTCCTCTGTATACATAATACGCTACAGGCGTAGTGATCGTGGGTCTTTTCCCTATTTCTTTTGTAATGTGATAGGGGAAGAAAGGCAATTCTTTATGCTTAGCGGGTACGTCCATTTTATAATTAGCTGACCAGATCTCGTAACGCTTATTGTTTTCGATTTTATAATACGTGATCAAATCATCGGTAGCATCAAAATACACATCAGACTTACCGATCGGAAAATAGCGAATCAATGTCTGTATGCCGATCGTCGGCAATTCCGTTCCTAATGAGACGGTTCTCATACTCAGTACGGCTTCTCTTGCTTGGCGTAGCGATTGCAGTTGATCTGTACGCACCTCATTAGGAATCTTCATAATGATTTGAGCCAGTGTTCCATTCGCAGCTTCACCCGTATACGATTTTTTATCGCCTACTCGACCATAGTCTACTCCGTTATCAATGCGATGTTTTCTAAAATAAACGGTAGAGGAATCGGATACAGGACGCTTACCGTGTTCTTTAATATACCTACCCTTCTCATCTACAACGGCTTCCCAGACTAAGGATTTCACATCATTTGCAATTTCATAATAGCTCACATGATTACCTTCATAATCATAGTAACGGAGTGCTTCTCCTTCTGGAAAATGATACGCGTAGATAATTTCCTCATCTGTACTATTGTATATCGGCTGATCTGCACTCGGTAAATCTATCGCGATCTGACGTGCTTTTACCAGATCCGCTCCCTGATATAAAGTTTTGTAATTAGACTGCTGTTCTGCCGAGCGAATCATCACGATCCGATCTGCACTATTCCAAATAACCTCCGCTCCAAATGCCTCACTAATAAAACGAACTGGAACCAGTACACGATTATTTTTTAAAATAGGCGGCGTTTGTAGTGGCAAGGATTGTGCTCCGAATTGAGCTACTTTATTACCAACTACGACGGATAGCGTATTACGATTGCCTGAGGAATGCACCGTTATTTTTCGCCCCTTCGCATCCCATTGCAAATGAAGTCCTAATGCCTTTAATGAGGATAACGATACCATATTAGAGCCGTCAACATTCACTGGAGGAGCATCCGTCTGGATCTTCTGGCTGTTAATGACCAATTGTACGGAAGACGTGGCGGCAAAAGAAGGGCTGGCATAGCTTGAGATTGCTAATGTAATAATGCTTAATATCATGATACATATAAACGGTGTATATTTCATTAGATAGCCTCCGAAATGAGTTGTATGTAGCCTACTTGTAATAGATGAAGATAATTTAATAAAAGTTTTTCAAGATCAGCTTCTTAAGAGAATATCTTACATATTTACATAATAAAGAATAAAAAATCATCATTTGTATCATTATTTGTATAATGAAAGTTAAAAATGGAAGTTAAAAGCCGGCTGAGAACTGAAAAGACGGTTTCCTATAACAAGTTAACGCTATGCTGGATTTTCCTCATACATAGGACAGATCGTTTGACTGAGATTAGACATTTACCTAGTAGTACAGCATCATCTTTGGTTTCTTTATTATTTAGTTTCTAGTGTAAAGCGACTTCCCAGCCTTCAAATTCCGGCTCTACTGTATAATTTTCATCCACATAACTACGAATAAACTGAGCTGCTCTCATTTCAGCATGCTTCGCATTGCACACTACACCTTCATTATCCATCTCAATTACATTAGCAAAGATCGCATACGCTTGTTCAAGCGCACTCGGTTCTTCAAAAATACAGGAATAATCGATTCCTTTTAACAATGGCATTCCTACCGTACCGTTGGCGATCCAAAAGGAAAATGTTCGTAAGGCTCCACTGAAGGAAGGGCTTAGTTTTTGCATGGTTGTTCTCCTTTATGTGAGATGTGTAATAATTATAATCTTCATGAAATATGAAGTAGCTAACTGTATTAAGAAGATTATCTGTGAAAACAAAAATTGATTAAAGTGCTCATTTCCCCATTGTAATATTTACATTTAAAATCCCATCACTGGATTTTGTAGCATCCACTGTAGCACCTAAAACTTCGGATACAAAGCGAACAGGCACCATAGCTCTAGGAGTCGTTATTTGCGGAGCATTAGATAAAACTTTCATCTCACCATTCAGATAGGCCACATTACTACCCATCGTTAAAACAATTTCTTGTTGATCGTTGGAATGAATGGTAACCTGTTGCTTCACTTTGTCCCAGCTTACAGTTCCTCCCAGTCCTTCTGTTACAAAACGGATAGGTACATACGCAGTTTGAGTTGCTGTAACAATATAAGCTTCATAATCTGTCTTTACATTTTCTCCATTGATGCTTAAATGTATACCCGGTGCTATAGCAGGTATAGCTGCCTGAGTTGATTGAAGCTGATTCGTGTATAGCACTAAACTAATAAGAATGAATAGTAAACTGGTTCTTTTTAACATAATATTGCTCCCTTTATTTTCTTTGATTTATTGATACGTAGCTCTTTTAAGTTTCAGCTTGATTGTATGGATTATTATCAAAACATTTACATAAATGTTATACATATGTTAGCATTTTATTTAGAAATCAGCATTATTTTCTTCATACCGCAAAAATTTTTTTCATATCTAAAGGCGGCACTGTTACGACATTAGTTTTTAGCACTCCCATATGCTAAACAGTTCATATCACAATGCTGATGCTGATCTAGCTAAGAACATTCCATAGATCGATATAAGTTCATTTAAAGTAAATATGGTGTAGATAAATGGCTTTGCAATTTATTTCAAGCTATCGTCTTACATCATGAAAGGTGTAGATGTATTTGGTTATTATCTTTGTATGTACCATCCTTATACTAGCAGCTATGATTTATAGTGCATTTAAGTACAAATCGAAACCGCATATTACAAATACAATTATGGCGGTATTGGGAATATCAGTACTGGTTACTAAGCCAGAGTTTAAACAAGACTTCGAAGCATTGTTTTATATTCTCTTTGTTATTTATATCATTCTAGGAATTATTCCATTAATTCAGTTTGCAACTCGTGCCGCTAAAAAATGATATTCTCATCCGTATAATTACTGCAAGCCCAATCATTCTTTTCGATCATTAAAATCTAGATATGGCAATCTACTATGACCAAAAAGTGCTCTGGATCAGCATTTTGGATGAATGTAGCATAGAACGAAGTGCTGAATTCTCTGGCTTCTTCTGGACTTTCTGAACCTATGCCGAATCTCCCCATCTCTCCAGGGGTATGCCAGACACCATCTGGCGTCAATACTGCATACGTATTAATACTCAATACATCGCGTAAAAAACCTTGTTTATTCACGTACCGATGAATGTAATAGGCTATCTCGGACGAATGTTCTCCTTCCATAACCGTATCCCATTCTTGAGAAGCTTCAGCTATACAACTCTCGAGTTGTGGAGCTAATGTAGCGGGGATCGTTATTCCTTGTATTTCAACGGTAATACCTTCACATTGCTCCTGTTCTATGAAGAAAATATCTTTAATTGGGGCTGCATTAGCTCTTTCGCCTGAACGAAGCAACAACATATTCGGCCACCTTCCTCCAACTTGCCAATCGTCCCATGTAGCATTCGGATTTTCCCAGTAGCCCCATCTCCCTGTCTTTTCATCCCTGGAGCTATAACCGAAAACACTTTGAATCATGTATTCATCAAATGTACTGTATTTCTCTCTATGCGGAATCTGCACACGTCTTAAATGCGCCGGGACTTCATGCTTAAGCGTCATCAGTTGTGCAGAAGGCACACGAAAAATGGCGTGGTACGGCGAAAGCAAACGACCATCCTCCATTTCTACATACTCTGCTGACTCCGATTCATAAGATCGTTGATACTCTTCTTCCACATCAAAAAACTCAAGGTATTCTTGCGGGCAATCTCCCATATTATTTTCTTGAAATGGAGCTAATAAACGCTCCAAATCATGCAAACTGGGTGTAATTACTGCAACAGTAAAATGGCTCATCGTTATGTTCCTTTCCTGGTATGCTTATTCCGTATTATTATTTTAAAAAATGATTTGCTTATGTATTGCTTACTACTTTCTTAACCGACTATACCACACCATTTACAATCTAAAAAACAGTGGCAAGACTCAATAAAAGCGTGGCTTAACTTTTTTATGTTCTTTTTTCTTTATGTAAGCTTAGTAAGCGGTTTACACTATACTTAATCTAGAATGAATAGCAACGGCTAGAAACGTTTATTATTTAATTTATATAAATAAATGGAACAACAACGAAGAGTAGCTACAATAAATTTACTGTTAGCAGTCGTCTCTAATCCCAATGAGGATAGGAATCATCTTGCTCCAAATAAACCTATTTGAAAGACAAGAGAGGCTTGTTACAATAATAACGACATGGAAGAGAAAATCAATAGGAGGTGTGTTTTACTACTCAATGCTCTATCCGCTCTACCATCCCACTACCAAACGGAGGATTACACACATTATGGCACGCACCTGGTTCCCCCGACTTCAAGGCAACAGCCGTGGCTGTCTTGCCTTTGAGCCTTTTTTTCTGATTCCGTACAGCATGGTAATGACTTACGCCACGCTGTATATGTACGAGCTTGGTGTAACCGAGACGGCAATCGGCTGGATTACGACGCTGAGTTTGATTGTTCAGGTTATATCTTCTTTTTTAAGCGGTTATTTGACCGATCGACTCGGTCGGAAGCGAGCGGTGCTTTATTTTGATCTACTCAGCTGGACGCTGGCTACGATTGTGTGGGCGGTATCGCAAAATGTATGGTTCTTTGTATTGGCAGCGCTCTTGAATGGCTTGCAGCGTGTTCCCTCGACTGCTTTTTATTGTCTCGTTGTTGAGGATACGCGCCCGTCCGACCGTACTTATGTATTTACGTTATTGCAGATTATTAGCGTGATTGGTGGCTTGTTTGCACCACTTGGCGGGCTGCTTGTTTATTCCTATGGGTTGGTCGATGGCACACGGATCATGTATTGGATTGCTGCAATCTCGATGACCTTCCAATTTATCGGTCGACATCTGACAACGAAGGAAACCGAGATGGGTTATCGTAAAATGCAAGAAACTCGCGATCTTGGGCTCGGTAAAAGCTTGCTTGATTACGCTGGAGCAATTCGTGAAATTACAGCCAGTCGTTCGCTCTTGCTCATTTTCGGTGTATACGTATTGTTCAATTTCCAGACCACCTTAAAAACGACCTATCTCTCGTTATATATGGCGGATTACTTACATATTGATAATGATCTGATCTCTCTGGTGCCAGCGGTGTCTTCGATTGTTATGCTCGTGGTGTTATGGCTACTTACGCCTCGTATTCCAGAACAGGCCATGTACAAATCGATGATGGCTGGCTTCGGATTATCGGTCATTTCCAATGTTATGCTCGTGGTGGGTCCAATTACCGAGCTGGCATGGGTGGCACTCAGTACGGTGATTGCCGCGGTCGGTATGATGATTAGCTCGCCTTATCTGGAAGCGGCTGTTGCCAATGCGATTGATGATAATAAGCGTGCGAAGATCTTCTCCATGCTGTCTGTACTTATTTTGCTGATCACGTCACCAGCGGGTATTATTGGCGGCTGGGCGTATACATTTGATCCACGCATTCCAATCTGGTTGATGATTATTGCATTTGCGCTTGCCTGTGTACTGACGGTTCGTTATGAGCGTCATCATAAGACGCTAGCTGCGTAGAGGCTGGATGTGCTAACGTAATTTAGCATCTAAACCAAGCCGCAGTACATGTAAATGGCAATGTTATGCTGCAACAAGATAATGTGCAACAAGAATAAATTCAAGTTTGTGGATTGATATAGGTACGTTTATCATAAGGCAGCGCAGATCACAGACTTCGAATGCAGGTGCGTCCAGGTACATTTGAAATTAGTATTTTAAATTCCTATTTTGCGGAGCTAGCTATATACAGCCCCATGCAATGTATGTAAAACCAAACTTAAAAAGAGAATTCCAGCTCTCTCTATCCACACAACAGGTGCGGTATACGAGAAACAGGAATTCTCTTTTTACATGCTTTTATAATGAAGCTATGTTCCTTAGCTTACGATTCGGATTTGAGCTTGCCGTTAATGTAATCCAGCGCGCTTTGACCAATCTTCTCAGCCGGTGTGATCCCACGGAAACGCGTCCATATATCGCGATCTACCATATACACATGATGATTCTTCACCGCTTTTAGATTTTGCCATACCGGTAGCTTCTTCCACTCATTAGTAATCACCTGTGAATCATCGGTAGCAATAAAGATGATATCGGGATCAATCGCCGTGATCGTTTCCAAATTCACCTCTTTATAAGGCTCATTCTCACTACCCTGAACTACATTTTCAAAACCAATATCGCTCAGCACTTCCCCTGCATAGGAAGTGGTGGAGTGCGCATTGAAGTCACCTTTACGCGCTACACCGACCAGCACCTTTTTCTCTGGCAAAGCTTCGACCTGCTTCTTCATCGCAGCCATCATCTTATCATGCTGCGCCAGACGTGCTTTTGCTTCGGATTCCTTGCCTACTGCCTTCGCAATCGTTTCAAAATCCTTGAGGCTATCATCGTAAGAGCCTTTACGACTGTTCAAAACAATGGTAGGTGCGATCTGATCCAGCTGATCCTTCACCTTCGAATGACGATCGGTATCGGCGATAATCAGATCCGGCGCTGCGCCTGCGATCTTTTCCAGATTAGGTGTTTCGCGTTTGCCCAGCGGTATATATTCAATTGGCTTGCCTGCCAGCTTCTCCATCGCTTTCGGCTTATCATCATCTGCGATTCCTACAGGAGTAATACCAAGTACGAGCAGATCATCTACGAATGACCACTCTAGTGCGACCACATGACTGGCTGGCTGCTTCAGCTCTGTCGTCCCCATATCATGCTGAATGACGATGCTTCCTGCTGTAGACGTAGCGTTGTTTGCAGAAGAGGTAGCGTTAGATGATGCTCCATTTCCACAGCCAGCTAATAGTGCGGCACAGACTCCTCCCACCATCAGATGCTTGAACCAGGATTGAACTTTCATAACATGATCTCCTTTATGTACATATTTCATATGATAATGATAATTATTATCAACTTGAACAGTATACATGATGTCTTATTCTCTGTAAACCTGTCTTTCATTTGCAAATGCTTGTTTCTTTTCCATGAGCTTACATTTCGCTATATGTAGTGATATACTGCTGGAGCTGTTATGTATTCCTGCTGATAAATAAGCCTGCTCTATACAAAAAGCTCGCTCTCTACCAGCTAGAGAACGAGCTTTTACATGTACCATTTTATATAAGATCATAATCCCATATGATTGTAACTGATTAATACATTTGCGCTTCGCGATACACATCCAGATATTCGCGTGCAGAGGTTTGCCAGCTATAATCGCCAGTCATTGCGTTCTTCATCACCTGTTTCCAATGCTTTGGCTGCTGATAGAAGGATACTGCACGACGAATCGTATACAGCATATCGTGAGCATTGTACGAATGGAAGGTAAATCCGTTACCTTCGCCTGTCATTTCGTTATACGACTGCACCGTATCATTCAGACCGCCCGTTTCGCGTACGATCGGGATGCTGCCATAGCGCAGTGCAAGCAGCTGGCTGATTCCACATGGCTCGAATTGGGATGGCATCAGGAACATATCTGTTCCAGCGTAAATACGACGTGCTACACCCTCGCTAAAACGAATCTCTGCTGCCAGACGCTCCGGATGACGATAGGCTGCTCCGCGGAACCAGTCCTCATACATCGCTTCACCTGTACCAAGCAGCACGAACTGTACATCATTATAATAGAGCAATTCATCCAGCACACGAGTAACCAGATCAAGCCCCTTTGATTCAACGAGACGGGTAACCATCGCCACAATCGGTACATCGGCTCTTACTGGCAAGCCAAGCTCTTCCTGTAGCGCTGCCTTATTTTCCAGACGCTTGTTCGTTGCACTACGGTAATGCGTTTGCAGATAAGGATCGGTAGCTGGATTGTAGCTTTTCGTATCGATTCCGTTCACGATACCGCGCAGACGTCCACCGAGTGAACGCAGCAGACCGTCCAGACCATAGCCGTAATACGGCATTTTGATCTCTTCGGCATATGTAGGACTAACGGTCGTTACACGATCGGCGAACACGATACCTGCCTTCATATAGCTCACATTCCCATAATACTCTACGCCGCCTGCATGGAAATAACGGTCGTCGAGACCGAATAATGACCACAGCGTCGAATAGGGGAAAATGCCTTGATACAGCAGATTATGAATGGTGAATACGGTACGAATGTTAGAGTAAAATGGCAGCGACTGATATTGCGCCTTCAGCAGCAGTGGGATCATTCCTGTATGCCAGTCATGCGCATGAATAATATCTGGCTGAAAATCAATCACTGGCAAAATATCCAGTACCGCACGGCAGAAAAAGGCAAATCTCTCCCCATCATCACCATAGCCATACACACCATCACGCCCAAAATAATATTCATTATCCAGCAGGTAAAACGTAATGCCATCCTGCTTAAATTGCTTGATACCGCAATACTGGCTGCGCCACCCGACCTGCACCTGAACGACATCAACCAGTGTCGCTTGATTGCGAATAGGCTCGCTAATGCTATTATAGTTAGGCATCACAACACGCACATCGCACTTTTCCTTCTTGAGTGCTGCGGGAAGCGCACCGATCACGTCTGCCAGTCCGCCAGTTTTAATAAAAGGGTTAGCCTCTGCTGCTGCAAATAAAATGTTCATGCAAAACTCCTCCTTTGAATGTAAACGGTACTGCCCTGCCTGCTGCCATATTAGCTTATCGCTTTTGCAGGCTATATTCCGTTCGCTATGATTTTAGCTTTTCGCCTTTTTACTGGCAGTTCCTTTTTTCAAAATTAATACACTGAGCGGAGGAATCGTCAGACGAATACTTTGCTCCTGTCGATCCCACGGAATTTTCTCCGAGGCGATCAGCTTCTCTGTCCGTCCGCCTGTACCGCCAAAGCGAGGATCGTCACTGTTCCAAACCTCAGCATATGTGCCTGCCTTGGGTACGCCGATCCGGTAATTCACCCGTGGAACCGGCTGGAAATTGATCGCAATCAGCAAGGTGTCCGCTGGCTTGCGTCCTTTACGCATATAGGTGATCACACTATTGCTCGCATCATCCGCATTGAGCCATTCATAGCCCTCCCAATCATGATCGCGTTCCCATAGCGCGGGGGATTTCAGATACAGATGATTCAGCTCGCGTGTATAGTGCTGAGCCTTACGATGCATCTCATAATCGAGTAACAGCCAATCGAGTTGCTCCTGATCCTTCCATTCAATAAACTGCCCGAATTCACTACCCATAAAGAGCAGCTTCTTCCCAGGATGCGTCATCTGGTAAGCAAGTAACAGACGCAGTCCGGCAAACTTCTGCTCATAGCTGCCCGGCATTTTATTCAATAACGAGCGCTTGCCATGCACAACCTCATCATGCGAGAGCGGCAACGTGAAGTTTTCAGAGTAGGCATAGACTATTGGAAAGGTCAACAAATTATGCTTGGACGGACGCTCATCGAAAAACGTCTCTACATAGTCGAGTGTGTCATTCATCCAGCCCATATTCCATTTATAGTTGAAGCCGAGCCCGCTCTCATGTGCTGGCTTGGTTACACCCGGCCATGCGCTGGACTCCTCTGCCATCATCAACGCATGTGGGAAATAATGAAAGACTGTCTTATTCAGCTGCTGCAAAAATGAGATGGCTTCCAGATTTTCCACACCGCCATACTGATTCGGACGCCAGCCTCCACCTTCACGTTCAAAATCAAGTCGAATCATGCTGGTGACCGCATCTACACGAAGACCGTCAAAATGGTATACATCCAGCCAGTATAGCGCACTGGAAATAAGGAAGGAACGTACCTCTGGCTTGCCAAAGTCAAATGAGAGCGTGCCCCAGCCATGCTTTTCCGCTCGATCCGGGTCACTGTATTCGTACAGCGCTGTACCATCGAATCGGCGCAGACCGTGTGCATCCTTTGTAAAATGACCCGGAACCCAATCCAGCAGCACTCCAATATCCGCTTGGTGACAGCGATCCACAAAGTACATTAGATCCTGTGGCGTGCCATAACGACTGGTAGGTGCAAAATAGCCTGTACTCTGATAGCCCCAGGATAGATCATAGGGATGCTCAGTAAGCGGCATTAGCTCTACATGCGTATAGCCCATATCGGATAGATACGGCACCAGCAGGTCAGCTAGCTCTCGATAATTGTACAGGCTGCCATCTTCCTTTTGCCGCCATGTGCCTGCATGCATTTCATAGATATTCAGCGGGCGTTGATATAGAGGGCGGCGCTTACGACGCCATGCAGCATCCTCCCACTTATGTCCTGCCAGTGTCGATACAACGGATGCCGTTGCAGGACGTACCTCCGCATGAATCGCATACGGGTCTGCCTTCAGCAGGCGTTCCCCATCTGCGCTAGTAATATGATATTTATACAAATGACCGAGCCGAACGTCTTCAAAGAACCCCGTCCAGATACCCGTGTCCTCAATTTTATGTAATAAATGATGATCTCCATTCCAGTTATTCCAATCGCCAGCTACACCGATCTGCTGCGCGTGTGGTGCCCATACAGTAAAGCGCACACCTTCCTTTCCTTCTTCGGAAGCTAGATGTGAACCAAAGTGACGATACGCATGATAATTAGTTCCTTCATGGAATAGATAAATTTCCTCCGAGCTAGGCAGCGTCGATTGCGAACGTTGTTGTCTCAAATGATCACCTCCAGAATGATTAACGTACTGCCAATTTTCGAATTCCAAATAATGCCTTTCATTTGCACATGTTCCCCTACAATGGAATATAATCAATCACTTATTTTGGAAAGGATTATAACAAAAGCCAATCTCCGCCACAAAAATTAGTCAACTTTATTTATTACCCTTTTCAATATGCCTTGAATATGAAAAATTAGCAAGCTCGCTAAATGCTTATTCTGACGGGCTTTTATATTATTGTACTGGCGAAGCAAATGAAATTCCAGCGTCAATCGTATAAATATAAATACCATTTCGTCCAAAAAAAGTATGTTCAAGATTTTTTATATTTTTTTACAATTTTTGTTGTTTCAACACGCTTTGCTAACGTTTAAAAGACTAATACATTGTCAACTGAGCGTTGTCATGAAAATGGGAGGGAAAACAACATGAAAAAGACAAACAAAGAATGCATTGCAATGTTGCTGGCCGGGGGTGAAGGACGCAGGCTGGCTCCTTTGACTTCCATTATAGCCAAACCAGCAGTTCCATTTGGTGGAGACTACAGAATCATTGATTTCCCTCTTAGTAACTGTGCTAATTCCGGGATCGATACAGTCGGGGTATTGACCCAGTATGAAGCACAATCCCTTCACGACCATATTGGTGGTGGCGACGCCTGGTCTACTGATGGCAATCCGATGGATATCACTTTACTCTCTTCTGAGCGTACTGGTGAATATACAGGTACGGCCGATGCAATCTATAAAAACATTGAATATATCGATGCACTTGATCCGAAGGATGTGCTGATTTTGTCCGGGGATCATATTTATCATATGGACTATAATGAAATGCTGCAATACCATAGCGAAAATAAAGCGCGTGCTACGATCGCGGTCGTCGAGGTACCGTGGGAAGAAGCAAGCCGCTTTGGTGTGATGAGCACCGATACGGAGATGAATATCACCAAATTTTCCGAGAAGCCTGCTGAGCCGGAAAGCAATCTGGCTTCCATGGGCATCTACGTATTCGACTGGCAATACCTGCGTCAGCATCTGATTCAGGATGCGAAGAACGCGCAATCCAGTCACGACTTTGGTAAAAATATTATCCCTCAAATGCTGGCGGAGCGCGAAAAGGTAGTCGCTTATGAATTCCTTGGCTACTGGAGAGATGTCGGCACGATCAATAGCCTGTGGGAAGCTCATATGGACATTTTACAGCATAGCCGTCAATTTGAGTTAAAAAACTCTGCGTGGCCGATGTTCTCAGCCGATTATAATCCACTTCAGGACAATGATCATGCTCATGCACCAGACTGCTCCATGGTTAGCTGCAAGGCATCGCTGGAAGGTAATGTAGAGCGTTCCGTTGTATTTAACGGCTCCACGATTGGCAAACAGGCAGAAGTGTCACATAGCATCATCATGCCAGGCGCAATTATCGGCAAGCAGGCGCATATCGAATATGCGATTGTTGCTGAAGGCGCGATCGTGAAGGATGGCGCTGTGGTTGAAGGTACACCGGAACAGATAGCAGTAGTGGGTCCATATGAAACGGTCTATCCAAAACCATCCGTACGCACCCAGCCTGCTCGTCTGCTGCAAGAAGTATACGACAAATCCGGTCGTGTTCATGCAGGCGGTATGTCTTCTTAATGTATTGTTTTATACAGGTATAAATAAAGCCACGCTTACCGCATCATTGCGTAAGCGTGGCTTTTGACATGCAAGCAGTATGCAGTCTGCTATTCATAAATCTGCTTCCTACTCTATTACCGAGATGCTATTATTGTCTGCTGAAGAATTGGTCGGTATATTGGTGTCTGTCGTATACGCCACACTGACCGCGATAGTTACCGATTGTTGACCAATTTCCACCGTATTGAATAATCGTTCAAAAAAGGTTGCAGGTACATACGTTACACCTTGCTTTTTCACAACTTGGCTATCCAGTGTAAAGTCACCGGCTAAAGGAATAGCTTGGAAGTCATTGGCAACATGAATGTCCCTGGTGTTTTCCTTCAATGAAATAATCTGATATGGCGCATCAAGGGAGATATACTGCTGCTTAGCATTCCAATGCACACGATAACCCAATTGCTCCGATGTGATACGCAAAGGCACCATAACTACATTTTCCTCCGTACGGTAAGGGGAAGTCGTTGAGGTCGAAATAACTTTGTCATTGACTTTAAATTCCCAGGCTGCTGGTGTAGCAGCCATAGCCGAGCTAGATCCGCCAGTGATTCCAGCTACCAAAATAAGCTTGGCGATGATTCGATACATGGTAATCATCCTTTCGTTTAAACTACTTTATTAAACGATTACCACCTTCTATATGTTGCTTGCGAGTTCTTGCCATTCATCCTCCAGGATGGCCATCTCGTACACGCTATAATAGCGTCCCTCCACCAGCGCTGTATCTCGTAGTAAGCCCTCCTTACGAAATCCGCATGATTCGTATAGCCCTGCCGCCTGTTCATTATAATCAAATACTGCCAGTGTAATACGGTGTAAGCCGAGCGCTTCAAAGCCAATTCTCAAGCCCTCCATTACCATCTGACGCCCATAGCCTTTACCACGTGCAGCAGGGTCACCGACAAGTACACGCGATAGGCGTGCAGAGCGATTTTTACGATCGATACGTCCCAGTGCCATATGTCCAATCGTCTTACCGCTAAGGCGCTCCACTACTGCATAGATGAGCCACTCTGAATGGGAAGGATGATTGGCACCATCGATATATTGCTCTAGCTCATGACGCTGAAGTGGATGCTGCCAGATTGGCCCGCTCCATTGCATCAGCATCTGTGCATCCTGTTGATCCGTCCAGCCCAGCAGATGATCCATATCACGCTCACCAAAAAATTCTAAGCGTAGCTCGTTTTCCCTGGCTGGTGGTAGCTTCTCATACAAATTAGCCAGCTTGCCATTCACATTATGCGTACCCATATACCGAAAATCCTGTCGCTGATAAAAACGATTTAGCGGGATCAGCTCTGTCAGGCAATCAAGACGCAGTCCTTTTTTACCGCTGTCAGCTGCGATTTGTACCGCCCCGTCCAGCATGGATAACCCTATATTCATACCACGGAATTTGAGCGATACGGTCAGACGATGGAGATAGTAATAGTCTTCATCATTTTTATCCTGCCAGTATTCCTGATCACCTAGCTGCAACGTAAACATTCCAGCCGGCTCACCATTATATTCGGCTACGTATACCTCTCGTTCTTTAAAATAGCCCTCAATCAGCTCAGGTGTAAACATCGCGCGACGCCATTGTCCGGTTCCTGTCTCCTCCATCCAATCGGCAGCCTCGACCAGAAAAGAAGTAATCAGCGCCTCCTCTCCTCGTTCAGCACGCCGAATATGTAACTCGTTGGATCCGATCGAATTGTACTCCTGTGACATTAAATATACCCCTTTCACACTATGCTCTATGTATGAAGCGTTATGGTTTGAGCTATTATACTACAAAAATCCCCTCAGAGAGTCACATTTCTAAGCAAAATGGATAAGCTCCAGCTTCACTGTGTACCCTGAGGGGATTTTTATATATTCTGTTCTATCTGCTACTGCTATTGTTGCTGCTATTAGTTCGCTTCTTTTGTCAGATCCGGCGTAGCAGGCTTCTTCTCTAATAATGGCAGATCGACCATGACCGATGTACCGTGATCCAGCTCACTTTCGATATGCATTTCACCCTTATGCAGCTGCACAATCTGCTGCGTAATCGCCAGACCGAGACCTGTACCACCCTGATTCGGATTGACCTGGAAAAAGCGATCCTTTA
Organism: Paenibacillus hunanensis; assembly: GCF_014645615.1. Lineage (GTDB taxonomy): Bacteria > Bacillota > Bacilli > Paenibacillales > Paenibacillaceae > Saccharibacillus > Saccharibacillus hunanensis. The sequence continues at coordinate 33,665 of NZ_BMMB01000011.1, forward strand.
CCTTTTCCAAAAACTCTGTACTAATACCGATACCGGAATCCTTCACCACGATACGTACACGCTCTGGTGCCAGCTCCTTGATCACCAGCTTAATCGTGGATTCATTAGGTGAGAACTTGATCGCATTGTCGACCAGATTCAGGAATACCTGCTTGAGACGATTACCATCTGCCTGTACGATATAGCTCGCATCGCCAGGCTCCAGCACGAGCTTGATTTGCTTTTGCTCTGCCTTTGCCCATACATTCAGCATCGTTTCCTGTAAAATCTCTTTCAGATTCACTTGGCCGATCACAAGCTTCATCTGATTTTGCTGTAGCTTCGAGAAGTCGAGCATTTCTTCCACCAGCCCGATCAGGCGCTCGGTTTCTTTGGAAATAATGCTCATCCCAAGCTTGGTTTCTTCCGGATCAAAACCACCTGATACGAGTGTCTCACTCCAGCCCTTAATTCCGGTCAGTGGTGTACGCAGCTCATGCGAGATGGAGGAGATAAAATCGTCCTTAATCTGGTTACTACGTACAATCTCGTCTGCCATATAATTCAATGTCGCAGCAAGTTCCCCGATCTCATGGGGATAATTGCCCTTGATCCGAACGTTAAAGTCCCCTTTAGCCATCAGCGTAGAGACACCGATAATATTGTTAATCGGCTTAACGATCGAATTGGCGAGTCCAATACTAACCATCAGGACGACGATTAGAATAATGACGCCAATCCCTGCGGATACCATGGTGATATAAAACAGCTTCTGGTTAACGAGCTCCAGCGAGGTCACATAGCGTACAAGGTATTCCTTATCCCCGTTGATCTTGATCATGCGCGTGACAGCCATAACATCCTCGCCTGTCCCTGCCTGCTTGCCGATCCAGCGTCCGGTCGAACCGGAAAGTGCCTGTGGAATGTCGCCAGTCTGCACCGGCTTATCCACGATAAATGCAGTCGAGTTTTGCAGTACATTCCCTTTCAGATCAAGCACCTGCACCTCTGCCTTATCCAGACTGTAGCTAGACACAATATCACGATAATTGGCAGGTGCACGTGTGTTGTCAAAGGAGGACTGCAAATAGTTTGATATCCCGTCATAGTAGTAGGTGCGGATCGCGAATAAAAATACCAGCTCCACCAGCAAGATCGTCAAAAATACAACGATAAAATAATGCAGGACGATCTGACGGGTCATCCCCTTTTTAATCATTATGAATCCCGGCCTCTCCATTTATACCCATGTCCCCATACCGTTTGCAGGAATTCCGGCTCGGATGGGTTATTTTCAATTTTTTGACGCAAACGACGAATGTTCACATCCACGATCTTCGGATCGCCCATATATTCCTTACCCCATACATGATCCAGTAGCACATCACGACTCAGTGGTGTGTTTTCTTTTTCAAGGAAAAATTGAACGAGTGAGAACTCGGTCGGTGTCAGCTCGATTAGCTTACCGCTCTTTTTAAATTGCTTGGAGATCAGATCCAATGTGAATGGACCCGATTCAAACGATACCTTCGTATTCGATTCACGCTGTACATTAACACGACGCAGCAAGGATTGAATACGTGCGATCAGCTCAGTTGGGCTAAACGGCTTGCTCACATGATCATCCGCGCCAACAGATAGCGCATAGACCTTGTCCTGCTCCTGCACCTTAGCTGTTAGGAAAATGATACCGATGCGCTCATTCTTCTCACGGATACGGCGGCATACCTCAAAGCCATCAATGCCTGGCACCATCACATCGAGCAACGCGATGTCGATATCCGGTACAGTCTCCAGCATATGAAGCGCCTGCTCTCCGTTTTCTGTTTCCAGCACCTCAAAGCCATTACGCTTCAGGTTAATAATAATAAAACTGCGAATGGACTCCTCGTCCTCCATAATCAATACTTTACTCATGTGTAATCCTCCTCCAGAGTCAGGCTGTTAGTAGTGTTTTAGTATAAAAATAGGATCGTTATACGGCTAGTTTTGAATGACGTTGATTTTGCTATTTTCCCAGAGTGCAATCACCTGGCCGCGGTTCTGAGCGATAATCTCCCAATCGCCGCTATGGTTGTTCCATTCATTTTCACTAAAGAAGCGTACTTCAGCGACCTTCTCGCCTGTATCCTTCAAGATGAAGCGTAGATCCTGATTTTTGTTCGACTTGGTATCGATCGTTACCTTACCGATCCATTCTGGCGCTAGCTTGATCACGAAGCGTCCCTGTTCATCACGATATTGCTGGCTGACCAGCTTGGTCAGATCAGCTCCACCGCTCCACTGATAATAGCTGGTGAACCTTGGAATCTCCGTTGGTGCAATATTTTCCCAGCCCTCTGGAATCTCAGCCATGCCAATCTCCAGAATGCCGTCATTGTTCACATCTTCACTCGTAATCTGAATGTCCTTATAGGTTGCCTGTCGACTCAGCGGGAACACATCCTTGAGCTGTCCATCCTCCATCACGATCAGATGTGAGAAGGCAGATACGCCAAGGGTCTGATCCATGATAATTCCATTCTGATTCGCGGTAACCTTACCTGCGACCACATTATAAAAATGGTCACTTCCGATTGTATTGACCAGATCCATCGAGCTTATCAGCTGGAAGCCCGCTTTGTAGCGATAGGCAGCAATATTCACATACCCACTATTATTAATTTTGGTAATGACCAGATCATTAATACCGTCCCCATCCATATCAATGATGGAATAGTAGGAATATGGCATATCATCTACAATGCTGATCTTGCCCTTATCGTAGCTATAAATAACAAGCCGTTTCTGGCTGCTTTCTGAATTGCTCGTATCATTAGAATAACCGACAATCAGATCGCGATGACCATCATTAGTAATGTCGGTAATTTCTACACTTTCCAGTGTGAAGCCGGCACTATCGATCGTATCTTTTTTCACCCACGTATCACCAGACTTCTCAAAGATCAAGCCAACAATTCTACCCGTAGTCGTCTGATAAAAGACAATCGTCTCACTTGTGCCATCGCCGTCCAGATCGACGGTCTGAATTTTGCTGCCATTGCCGTTTTTCGGGCTCTGAATACTGGCTCCTTCAGGTAGCTCCGAGCTAATAATGCTGCTCAATGTCTGCTTATCTGATGGTAGCTCAGGTGTCTGAATGAGCGTCTTTGGATCGGCAAGTGGATTGAAGCTACAAGCACTTAACAAAAACAGCAATCCTACTGCCGCAAATAGCTTGATCCAGATACTTTTACTCATGATATCACTCTTTCATTTCAAGTAGCGCTGCGCCACCTGTTGAATTTCATATTCCAGACATCATGTACTGCTCAAGATGTCATGCTGTACCCTGCTCGCAAGCCTGCAAGCTACGTAACAGCTGTCTATGTAGACAAGATAGATTGCGGAATCAGATCAATTTGCTGCGCTCGGCACTGGTCAGTCTGCGTCCCTTCACGTCAAACATAATCCGACCTTCCTGCAAGCCGATAATACGTGTCGCATAGCGCTCCGCAAGCTCCAGCGGAATGACCGAGATCACTGTTAGTCGTTCACTTGAACATAAGCCGCGTAACGTTTTGATCACTTCCTCACCAGAGCGAGGGTCAAGCCCGGTGATCGGTTCATCAGCGAGAATAACCTTGGCACCATGAGCGAGCGCACGGGCGATCGCTACACGCTGCTTTTCACCACCGCTTAATGTGCCTGCCTTCTGATGCGCTTTGTCGAGCAGTCCGAGTGTTTCCAGCACATCCATCGCACCCATATAATCATCGGAGCGTACCATCCCTGTGAGCATACGCCAGAGGGGCGTTTGTCCCATTTGACCGATCAGCACGGTTTTGAGAGCTGTACGCTCTGGATGAAGCTGTGGGCTTTGCTCCAGATACGACCACTCCTTACTCAGCTTGCGCTTACCGCTAAAGCCTGCTTTCAAAATATCGGTATCCCCTACACGAAAGTTACCTTCGCTCCAGCTTTCTTTCATCGCCAGGCATTTGAGCAGCATGCTTTTACCGCTACCGCTAGGTCCCACAAGTGCAATCATTTCGCCATGCTGAATTTCCAGGCTAATATGATCCAGCACCTTGGTTTTATTCTCACCGACCGCTTTGGTCAGATTATCAATTTGAATCATCGACATCTACTACAGACCGCCCTTCTAAGCTGTTGCTGAAACGATAATATTCTGATTTTTTTGAGAACCATACATACGAGGTGAAATGAAAAAAGATTTTTGCGCGAGCAAAATATCGTACTATTCTTCTATTCTATAGTTTAGGGGAAAAAGCGAATAAATGCCATCTATGACGACATTTTATTTTGCTTTTGCCTGAATAATACACCCAATAGTGCAAAGATCACATAACAACCGCCGAGTAACCAGAATAGACTCGAAGCGGAGCCCATCTCGATTCCCTTACCACCAACCGCCGGCCCGACAATGCTACCAAAATTAAAATGAAACGAAGCAAGCACATTGGCAGCTGGTAAATAGGCTCGTGGCAGCACGTCTGCCGCATACGCAAGACCAAGCGAGAAAAACGAGCCGACTAGCCCGCCGGCTACTGCAAATAGAATGGCAATCGCAACCAGCTTCGTACCTGCAAATGGAACAAGCATGAAAAGTAATCCACCGAGCGCACCTGCCAGCATTAGAACGCGTTTACGTCCCCAGCGATCGCTCAAAATTCCAAGCGGAAGCTGTAATATAAGCCCGCCGACGCCGATAAAAGGAAGTAAGTAGGCAATCTGATCCGTCGATAATCCGGTACGTAGTCCATAGACCGGAAAATTACTGTTCATTGCCGCTTCCATGTAGCCATACAGCAATGCTGGAATGAGCGCATACCAGGCAAGTCGATAACTTCGTACAAACCGTCCCTTTTCCGGCTTCATCGCTTCACCGCGTCCTGGTCCACCGGATGGAAGCTTCCACCAGACGAGTAATGCCACGATGATAAACACGATGGCCATCAGCAGGAATGGCACCGCCATTCCCCAGTCCAGTAATGAGATGCCTAGTGGGCCAATGCTAAAGCCAATCCCGTAGGAAATGCCGTAGATGGACAGATTGCGTCCGCGATTCTCTGGCGAGGTAACCATCAATACCCACAACTGAGCGACATAATGGATGGCACTATCTCCAATACCGACCAGCAACCGAAGCACAAACCAGAATGCAACTCCCGGAACAAGCGGGAATAGCGGCAATGCGATAATCACAATGAGTAAGCCGAGCAATAGTAGCTTTTTAAAGCCAAGCCTGCCGACCAGTCTTTCCGCCATTAGCGTCATTGCAAAGGAGCCGACGTACAATGCTGCGGCATTCAAGCCATTCAGTGTCGACGATACACCCATTTTTTCCAAAAAGATGGCCAGTACGGGTAATAGCATCCCCTGACTTAATCCCGCACTAATGATGGCGAGTACAAGAATCACGAAGTGCATCGTCTGATGCCCGTTCGCTTCTGGTGAAGCTGATGTAACATGATTCGGGTTAGTCTTGTCTTGTTTTGTCTTGTTGAACACAGATGCGATCCTCCAGATTAGTCACTTATTTTACAAAGTGTGCGTTTTATGATGTAATTTAATGATGGTTGTTCCGTATGTAAACGTGTATGGAAACAGGTATGAAAACAAATCAGACCATCCGAACATTATAGTGGACAATCCGTAGGTGAACAAGCCATAATAAGCACAACAGGGATTTAGGAATCAGCTCCTGTTTTTCAGTATTTCCTATACGAGGAAGCTGACTGCTACCGATTATATTTGGGAGGTCTTGGTTTCATGAGCTATCAGGTGAAAATAGACGTTTCCCCGGTCTACGATCTGCTCGGCAGTTTTATGGTCTATGTGACCAAAAAATGGATTCGTGATATCGATCTCGGCCCCGAATGGATCAGGGAAATTGATAATAGGTTAAGTAAAGATGTGCGCTCGGCTATTTTGGAAGCATCTTCATGGCCGTTTGATGATTATGATGCGTTGTATGCTTGGGCAAGCTGCCGTACACGTGAAGGCACGGTACGTGATTTCCTGCACCATTTGGAAGCCACGTCAGCAGCGGCGATGTGGAATGAGATTCACCCCCTGATGCCTGGCTTGACCGAAAGTGAAGCGGCACGTATTCAGCAAAGCTATGCTCCACTACTCAAGCTGTGGTATGAGCATTATTTTAACGAGCTTGAAGATGAGATCATGACCCTCATCACCGAAGATGGCGAAGAGAAAATGCGCCTGCTTGACAAAATGGACCCGGCCGCATTGATCGAATACGCATCAGGCGGACTAGTTGTACCGGAAATGCAAGGCTTGAACACAGTCATTCTGTTCCCAACCGTGCATAACCGCCCGATTAATACGTACTGCTTCTATGAGGGCTTTCTGCTGATTCAGTATCCAGTCGATGTACATGAGGAAGGCGAAGAAGATCCACCTAATGTGCTGCTTCGCATGACCCGTGCATTATCTGATCCGGAGCGACTCCGAATGCTTCGTTATATCGGTGGCGATGAGCCCCGTTCCCTGCAAGATATGGCCCATGATCTGCTACAGCCACAGGAGACATTGATGCATCATCTGATGATGCTACGTGTTGCTGGACTGCTACGCATTCATCTGGGCAGAGAGGATATTGATCGGTTCAGCCTGCGCCAGGACGGTGCGTCCGAGCTACAGCTGTTCCTTGAATCGTATATCCGTATTTAAGGAGTGAACTTCATGAAAGACATTCGACACCAGCATCTGATCTTCGATATGGATGATACGTTGATCTACTGTAACAAATACTTTAATTCGATTTTGGATGAATTCATTAGCCTGGTATCGGGCTGGTTTAAGGAATATGGAATCGAAATGGATACGATCCGGCAAAAGCAAATCGAAATCGATGTTGCCGGTGTGCATCAGGTCGGCTTCGCTAGCGAGCATTTCCCGGCTTCGCTGGTAGAAACGTACCGACACTTTGCTCGCTTGTACGGTCGTCCTCTAGCTGAGCGTGAGGAACGCCAGCTGCGTCTTCTCGGCAGCAGTGTGTATGAGCAAGAAGTCGAGCCTTATCCTGGCATGGTCGATACGCTAGAGCATTTACAGCAAGAAGGCCATACACTGTATCTGTATACAGGCGGCGAAACGGCTATTCAGCAGCGTAAAATTGACCAGATGAAGCTTAGCACATTTTTTGATGATCGTATTTTCATTCGCCAGCACAAAAATATTCGTGCACTGGAAGAGATTATTACGACGCAGCTTCTGCCGCGCATGGATACGTGGATGATTGGTAATTCACTACGCTCCGATGTGCAGCCGGCTCTACAGGCAGCGCTGAACACGATCTACATTAAGCAGGAGCATGAATGGGCATACGATATTGTTCAGCTTCAAACTGGTACGGAGCAATCGTTCCATACTGTAGCCAAGCTGACAGAGGTGCCACATACGATTCAGCAGCATCTTCATATTTACGATAACAAACGGACCTGGGGTTAAATCCTGGTCCGTTTTTATTTATTTGCAGAGGTGGTTGTATTGCTTGCTCATGGTTTGTCGAGAGCTATGCTAGTGTGTAGCGTGTTTGTTGCATGTATTGCGCTGAGTTCATATATCGTATCTGTTGAGTTTATGGCGTCTGGTGGATGTGTTGCATGTGTTGCATACACCACTTCAGACCAAGAACATGCCAACGACCTCCGGTTAAACCAGGATACTTTGAATGGTGAGAAAGATGGCGTATCCTGGCTTAAAGGTCGGTCTTTTGGCATTGTTCTTGGTCTTCCGTTATGTGCTAGAGCAGGCTTTTTGCTGGTTGTAAGACAAGAACAAGCAAAAAGTGGCATTCATGAGTAACTAACAATAATTGTATTCAAATTTTTAGATATTCAGGCCGTTGGGTATTCCAAAACTCAGGTGTTTAGGTGTTTAGGTGTTTAGGTGTTTAAATCATTTTATTTTTCTGTACTTCTATACAATATATATAAAATATATCATACGCCTCTATTATCGCTGACGATAAAGAAATATCTGAACGAATGAACAAAGGTTATGCGATCATGCACTTTCACACAACATAAATCAATAACATGAACCCTGCGGCAGTGTGATTATGACAAGCTACTATTGCGATTACATTGTTATCGCTACTATTATCGCTCACTGTGATTCCGCTTTTTCTACGCCCAGCTTACCCGTTTCTCGATCCAACAGGCGAATGCGAGCCTTGAAGGCTTCTCCTCCGCGTTTGAAGGTGAGTACCTGGCTTTCACCCTTGAGCAGTAAAGCTTTGAGCATTTGGATCGATACGCTTTTGCCTGCGAATTCTTTCCAGATGACAAAGCCGCAGCCCTGGCGGAAATGGGAGCAACCGTAGCCCTTTTTGCCTTCGATAATCGTTCCACCACAGCCGCTACGCGGACAAGCACCGAGAGCGGTATGCGCTGGTGAAGCTGATCCATGGGATGCAGCAGACCGCGTACGCGTCGCTGATGATATGGATGCTTCGGCTTCATATGAGCTGGACGTGTTACGGTTACTTGTCGCAGTAGAGCTTCCAGCGGTCATAGAGCGACTGGAGGTGTACCCGTCTTCATTCTCTGGTGGCGGCGCAGGCAACGGTAGATCATCTGGCATATTACTAGCATTGGATGAACGAGAGCCTGATTTGCCACGTGTGCTTGTACCGCGCTTGGAGCCTGAGCCTGTAGCTGATGAAGCACGTGTAGTACTGGAGGAACGACTGCTGCTGCGAGCAGTGCGTTTACCCTTTCCTTTGCCACGTGCTCCTTCATCACCGAAAATATCCGCGGCGGCTGGTGTTTGGGTGCGTACTTTATTGACGACCAATCCAGCGAATTTTTTGACACTTTCTAAAAAGCGATCGGGGTCGGCTTCTCCACGCGAAATTTGATTCAGGCGACGCTCCCATTGTCCGGTCATTTCGGGTGAGGTTAACAGCTCTACACCAGCAGCTCGAATCAGCTCAATCGCAGCACGACCTTTTAAGGCGAGCTCGATCTTTTTCCCTTTCGCCTGCACATAGCCTACCTGCTTGAGACGCTCGATCGTTGCTGCTCGCGTGGCTGGTGTGCCCAGACCCGATTCCTTCATCGCATCGCGCAGTTCTTCATTCTCAATCTGCTTACCGGCACTCTCCATCGCTTTCAGCAATGTACCCTCGGTGTAAGGCTTAGGTGGCTGGGTTTCCTTTTCCTTCACTTCCGCTTTACGACATTGAACAGGTAGCTTGCTGTCCAGCACGAAGGGCTTGTCCGTTTCGACTTCCTCCTGCTGCTCTTCATTGTCGCCGTCACGAGTGCTACGCTTCGTTTTGCTGCCTGATTTGGCTTTATCCTTATCTGGCAGTGTGACTTTCCAGCCAAGTGAGAGCAGCTCCTTGACATTAGTGCGGAACGTTTCCTGCTCGACTACAGTTAATACCGTGTGCTGCTTATATTCGGCAGGTGGGTAAAACTGTGCAAGAAAGCGTCGTACGATCAGATCATACAGCTGCTGCTCTTCCTTACTCAGTGTGCCTGGTTTTTTCAATGTAGGCAAAATCGCATGGTGATCCTCTACTCGCGCTGGGTTACATACTGCCTTGTTCCCTGTATGCACCCGACTACGCTCTGCGCCACCTGCCAGCTCAGCATATTCGCCATTTTGCAGCATACCGAGCACCTTTTGCATGCCATCGATATTTTCTTTGGTTACATAGTTGGAGTTGGTACGCGGATACGAAATGACCTTATGCCGCTCGTACAATGCTTGCGCGACATCCAATGTCTTTTTCGCGGAAAATCCGAACTTCGCATTGGCATCGCGCTGTAATAGGGTCAGATCATACAGCTTATATGGGTATTCCTTCGTTTCCTTGATCTCATACTTGCTGATCTTGCCTTCCTTTCCCTGTACCTTAGCTACGATCGCCTCACCCTTCGCTTTGTCGGTGAGTCGCTCTTCACCCTGCCATACGCCTTCATACGTTTTGCTTGGTTGCTTGAAGGTCGCTCGCACCTCGTAAAAGGTCTGAGATGTAAAGTTTTCGATCTCCTTTTGCCGATCATAGATCAGCGCCAGCACGGGCGTCTGTACACGCCCAACAGATAACAGATTATTATGCTTGGTCGTAAAGGCACGCGATGCATTCATACCAATGAGCCAATCTGCCTCACTACGTGCACGCGCCGCCTGCGTCAAATTCTCAAACTCACTGCCATCGCGCAACTGATCAAAGCCCTTACGGATACTTTCCGCGGTCAAGTCTGAGATCCATAAACGCTTCACCGGCTGACGCAGCTTGAGCTGACGCTGAATAAGCGCAAAAATATGCTGACCCTCTCGCCCGGCATCGCAGGCATTCACGATACGATCGCAACGCTTTGCCAGATCTCCGATCACTTTAAGCTGATCCTTTGTACGTGGGTTCGGCACGATTTTGAATTGCTCTGGAATAATCGGCAGATCGCCAAAGTTCCAGCGCTTGTATTTGGAATCATACGCCTCTGGCTCTGCAAGCCCGATTAGATGCCCAATCGCCCATGTGATCACATAGCGTTCGCCTTCGATATACGTACGCTGATTTTTCGCACCTGGCTCGATCACAGCCGCAATATTACGTCCCATATCCGGCTTTTCGGCAATAACAAGAATTTTCATGCTTTCATTCCTTTCTCGGAATGGTGGTAGTTTGTATAGATTAGGATGCTGAGCTTGTATGCTATCGTTGCTTTTATGATGATTTTTTACAAAGTAGCTATGCTCAGCACTATAGATTTTTGGCAAAAAAAGGAGCTACACTCTGGAGTGCAGCCCTTGTTTTCCACGATCACTTAACTCTATTTTAGTATAGCACAAGCTGGCTATGCGTAAAAGTATGTGCATGTTTGGGGAGGATTGCACTGCATTGGAATTTGTTTTGGCTGATGTTTGGTAGACACCGCTCCAGGCAAAGAACATGCCAGCGACCTCCGGTTAAGCCGGAATACTTGAATGGTGGAAAAGAAGGCGTATTCCGGCTTAAAGGTCGGTCTTTTGGCATTGTTCTTTGCCTTCCGCTCTGTGGGTATGCTTCATCTGTGCTGGAAAATAGAATATACCATAGTATGAAAAACGAGCAATATCCGTGTAGATAGGGGATTCGTTATTTTAAGCTATTGTTTGGGCGGATACTTATTGTGCAATAGCATAGGAGGTAGAATTGGGAATATACAGAAGAGACAGATAGACGCGATGTGTGCTTAAAGTAACATAGAAGTTGGCATGAATGAGGGGATTGGGCAATGGGGTCTGATAGATATGGATAAGCACTACATGATTAGAGCTATATTTAGAGCTCTATATGATTGTGTGTGAAATAGGGTTCTGTATGAATAAAGATAAAAAAAGACTCTATCTATGCTTATGTGCATAGGATAGAGTCTTTGGGAATACTTTTCGGCTTCACTTTGTATAGATGAAGTGAAAGCAATTTTTATTTTGTTGATCCACATCTACGTATTAAGGAAAGATTATAAACTAGAATGCTGGTACAAATAGATCGGTTTGTCATACAAGTGCTACAAATTATACCAGTACCGTTGCACCCATCAGGTATTTATCCACTTCGCGTGCAGCCTCGCGGCCTTCGTTGATTGCCCATACAACCAGACTTTGACCACGACGCATGTCGCCAGCGGCGAATACTTTGTCAACGTTAGTGTTGTATTTGCCGTAACGTGCTTTTACGTTTGTCCAGCGGTCCGTTTCCAGACCCAGCTGTTGAGCAAGAGTTTGCTCTGGGCCGTCGAAGCCGATAGCGATCAGTGCCAGCTCAGCTGGGAATACACGCTCGGTGCCTGGGATTGGCTGATAGATTTTGCGTCCTGTTTCGTCAACGATACGTTGGATTTGAATCGTATGCAGTTCTTTCAGGTTTCCGTTCTCATCACCGACAAATTTGGTTGTCATGATGGAGAACTCGCGTGGATCACTACCGAAGATCGCTTTTGCTTCTTCCTGAGCATAATCCAGTGTGTACACATTCGGGAATTGCGGCCACGGGTTAGCGATTGGATCGCGTTCCAGTGGAGCCTTGTCGTGTGTACCGAACTGGGTTACGGTTTTGCAGCCATGACGTAGAGATGTAGCTACACAGTCAGAACCTGTATCCCCGCCACCGATGACGATGACATTTTTGCCTTCGGAGGACATATAGTTACCATCTTCCAGATTGCTATCAAGATAGCTTTTAATCGTGCTGTTCAGGTAATCCATTGCGTAGACGACGCCGTTTAGCTTGCTGCCTTCAATGTTGAATTCACGCGGCTTCGTTGCACCGCCGCAAAGCACGACTGCATCATATTCGTCCACCAGCTGCTGTGCCGGAATATCTTTACCAATCTCTGTGTTGGTGATAAATTCAATGCCTTCTGCTCTCAGCAGGTTCACACGACGCTCAACAATATTTTTCTCCAGCTTCATGCTTGGAATGCCGTATGTGAGCAACCCGCCGACACGATCCGAGCGCTCGTATACGGTTACACTATGTCCAGCTTTGTTCAGCTGTGCTGCACATGCCAGACCCGCCGGGCCAGAGCCGATAACCGCTACACGGCGACCTGTACGCTTTTCTGGTGGCTCAGGTACAACCCAGCCTTCAGCAAAGCCTCGTTCGATAATTGCTTCTTCAATCGTTTTGATCGTTACCGGTTGTCCAATCAGACCCACCGTACAAGATCCTTCACACGGAGCCGGACAGATCCGACCAGTAAACTCAGGGAAATTATTCGTTTTATGCAGACGCTCCAACGCTTCCTTCCAAAGTCCACGGTATACCAGATTGTTCCACTCTGGAATGAGGTTATGAACCGGACAGCCAAAGGTGGACCCTGCCATATTCATACCTGTATGACAATACGGCGTACCGCAATCCATACAACGTGCACCCTGTGTACGCAGCTCTTCTTCGGATAAATGCTTGTGGAACTCTTCCCAGTCTTTTACACGCTCAAGCGGATTACGATCCGCAGGAATTTGTCTTTTGTATTCCATGAATCCAGTAGGTGTAGACATGTTAATATTTCCCCCATCCGTTCTATACGCTGCCGATTCTTCTCTATCCATCAGCTTGCCGATAAGTTTATTTTCAAGAGTAGCACCAGGACCAACTTTGGCAAAATGGATTAAGCGCATAATTATTTGTACTTTTTACATAGAGATTACACCGTCATGAAAGATCTTGCAAGAACAATCTGGATATTTTCAAGCTTTTTTGTATAATTCCAGTCACGCATTACAATCGTATTGTTATTTGAAAGCGAGATATAGCAAGGGATTTCAGCTACTCTATTTATTTTTTATACATTTATGCAAATGGATCATGATGCGCTACCCTTCGTCCAACTACACATACATTCATATATCATTTTGTCGCTTATACAGTCAATATAAATTTTTGCTAATAAATATACATTTATTGTAGTATACCTGATGCGAGCCGCTTCACCATTCACTGTCGTGCGTCCGTCTCATTCTAGTTCATACTGCGAATGATAGCGAAGCCAGCTAATTATCAGCTAGGCACGCACATATTGCTCGAATCGGTAGTCATACGCATTCTTCTCATCTCGTACACCAGGCACAGCGGATTCTAGCTTCCACTGAGACCAGTTCACTTCTGGGAAAAAGGTATCTCCATCGAATGGATGATCAATTTGTGTAACAAGAAGACAGTCGGCATGCTCAAGAAATAGCTTATAGATTTGTGAACCACCGATGATCATCAGCTCATCTTCGCTTCCTGCCAGCTCCAGTGCTTGCTCGGGTGTATGCACAACCTCGCCACCTTCCGCAGTAAAGCTGGAATCTCGCGTTAATATGATATTGCGACGATTCGGTAGTGGTTTGGAGCCAAAGGACTCCCAGGTTTTCCGCCCCATGACAATGGTTTTGTGCTGGGTCTGTTGTTTGAAATAAGCCATATCAGCAGGCAGCTTCCACGGCATATCATTATCCTTGCCGATCACGCCGTTCTGGTCCTGCGCCCATATGAGGGTAATTGTCATTGTGGCTGAACCTCCAGTCTTCCGAAATATATTCCGGATAAGTTTATTCTATATCATATCATTAAAAGCTATCATTCTGCATCAACTTCTTGTAATCTTTTACGAATGTTTTTGTGGAGTGTATAAGGGATAATTCGTGAAAAAGCAAGTGATTAAATGTTTTATAGGAGGGGATTGATAAAATTGATCAGCTTGTTTTAAGTCGATGGATGGTGGGAACATCAAAGTGGGAGTATCAAGGATGGAGAGTCTAGGTTTGCGTGTGCTCTCGGAGTCAACCACTTCAGACAAAGAACATGCCAACGACCTCCGGTTAAGCCGGGATACTTTGAATAGTGAGAAAGATGGCGTATCCCGGCTTAAAGGTCGGTCTTTTGGCATTGTTCTCTGTCTTCCGTTCTGTGCTGGGTGATGGGCTAGTGCTGGTTAGTTGAGGGTGTGTAGATACTTTTCGTTTATTATGAATTACATGTATGATACTTGTATGATATACATTGCATAATAAATGAAATAAGTTTATTTTAAAGCCGCGTGAGGTCATTCCGTCCATTTTAAGAATGCTTTTATTTATTTTACGATCAATCTAAAGCAACCAATTTAGCGATTGATTTAAGGCAACCGTATATTCTTTACATTTTATATGTTTACTAAAAAGGACACTTCGTTGAGGAAGTGTCCTCTTTAGTAGTGTTTGAATGATGTTTGAGTTTATTTGAATACATTTTAATAGATACCTGAAATATACCGTTAAAACCGTTAAAGTTAAAGCTCATTCTCATTCATCGTATTGATAGGATATGCTTACAATAGACCCCTATTACCAATCACCTTATCCTTAATTAAATAGCAATAGGTGCTTTGATCGTTGGGTGGTGCTGGTAGTTTTCGAATTGGAAATCTTCGAACTTGTAATCGAAGATGGAATCCGGTTTACGCTGGATGGTCAATGTTGGCAGCGGATAAGGCTCGCGTGTCAGTTGGAGCTTAACCTGTTCCAGGTGGTTATTGTAAATGTGTACGTCGCCGCCTGTCCAGACGAGGTCGCCCACCTCCAGATCGCATTGCTGGGCGACCATATGGGTCAGCAGAGCGTAGGATGCCAGATTAAATGGCAGTCCCAGGAAGGTGTCGACAGAGCGCATTTGGAACATGCAGGACAGTTTGCCGTCTGCTACATAAAACTGAAACGCATAGTGGCATGGTGGCAGTGCCATATGATCGACCTCGGCTGCATTCCAAGCATTTACGATGTGGCGGCGGGAATCTGGATTGCGCTTGATTTGCTCCATGACCGATGTGATCTGATCGATCGTTTCACCGCCTGGACCGCGCCAGTCGCGCCACTGAGAGCCGTATACGCGTCCGAGATTACCGTCTTCGTCTGCCCATTCGTCCCAGATCGTGACGCCATTCTCGCGCAGATAGCTGATGTTCGTATCTCCGCTCAGGAACCAGAGCAGTTCATGAATAATGGAACGTGTATGCAGACGCTTCGTGGTCAGCAGTGGAAAGCCTTCCTGAAGGTTAATACGCATCTGACGACCAAACACAGATAGGGTGCCTGTTCCTGTACGATCCCCCTTCTCTACTCCATTTTCCAAAATATCTTCTAACAGCTCTAGATATGCTTTCATTATATACACCTCATTAAAATAGTAGACTTTATCCAGTACGGTCATGCTCGGGATACTGCATGACTCGTACTTTGTTACATGTATGTGTAGAACCGATTGGATCTGATGGAGACATCAGACTTATGATCAAATCTAGCGACCTGACCACAAATCATCGCTTTTTCTTGTACTCATAAACATATGTAATGAGTGCAGCATAATGTACAAATGGTAGGCTGGTATCATTGTACACATATCCACGTGTCCATACAACCGGATGATGTTCGATTTTGAAAATTTCATAATACGTATTACACTCGCTCTTACTGGGTCGCCATATGCATAGATACTGCCTCTGGAAACATAATGAAAAACCCCGGCTACAATTGCAACCGGGGTTTACGTACACACCATAGCGAAAATTAACGAGTTTCGCGGTGAAGCGTGTATTTTTTCAGACGTGGGCAATATTTTTTCAGCTCAAGACGCTCCGGATGGTTCCGTTTGTTCTTGGTTGTTGTGTAGTTACGATCGCCAGTCTCTGTGCATGCCAAAGTAACGATAACGCGCATGTGAATTCACCTCACTTCATTGGTAATCAGGAATTGTTCGTTTAACTATACGCTTCAGCCTGCAAGCAGGTGAAGGTTCAACATCATCTATTGAAACAATGTATAGTCCGTTCATTATCCGTAAATATCACTTGAAACACCTTGTCCATTCTATCATAGATTTTGATGAAATCCAAGAGATTTTTACGAACATGTATTCACCCGAGAGAATACATAAAATAAAGGCCGCCAGAAGCTCACTGGCGGCCAGGTATATGCTGTTCGTCTGCCTAGGATGACAGTGTCCAACATAGCTATAGATGCTGCGCATGCGTCTACAACTCATATACCAGAGGAATCCGTACAGCCGATACAACCATGCCAAATTAGATGAAATCTACGAATAAGCTACGACATGGAGAAAGATACCTGTAAGGAAGCGCACAATCTTCCTTTTTCGCATTGCTGCACCGCTGAATGCAACAATAGAAGATAAGAAGATTGCCGCGACCTACAGGGGCATAGCCATATCCGTCTGTACGTCTTCCCTATTCGTCTTTACAGACGAGTAAAGGTCTTACTTTTTGCGTGGAGCGATAACGTGGATCGGGTGACCCATTACCAGCTCAGCTGCTTCCATTACGATCTCGCCCAGTGTTGGGTGAGCGTGAATAGTCAGTGCCAGATCTTCAAGGGTAGCGCCCATTTCGATTGCCAGACCCATTTCAGCGATCATGTTGGAGGATTCCAGACCTACGATCTGGCTACCCAGCACGATACCTGTTTCTTCGTCAGCAACGATTTTTACGAAACCTTCAGTGTTACCGAGGGAAGTCGCACGGCCGTTACCAGCGTAAGGGAATTTGCCTGCGGATACTTTGTAGCCTTTTGCTTTTGCTTCAGTCTCAGTCAGACCTACGCTTGCGCATTCAGGATCAGTAAACGCTACAGCAGGTACACATTTGTAATCGATCACGGAAGGCATACCAGAGATTGCTTCTGCAACCACTTTTGCTTCGTAAGAAGCTTTGTGTGCCAGTGCTGGACCTTCAACGATATCACCGATTGCATAGATGTGTGGAATGTTAGTGCGACCTTGATGGTCGATTTTCACCAGACCACGATCAGTCAGCTCAACATCGATCAGATCAAGACCCAGTTCGCCATCTGTGTTAGGACGACGACCAACTGTAACGAGCAGGTAGTCTGCTGTCAGCTCTTGTTCTTTACCGTCTACAGTGAATTTCACAGTAACGTCTTTGTCGGTTTGTGTAGCACTTTCCGCTTTAGCGTTTGTGAAGATTTCTGCACCGGATTTTTTCATGTTTTTCGCTACCAGTGTAGTCATATCTTTATCGAAGCCTGGCAGGATGGTATCCAGACCTTCAATGATTGTAATTTTAGTACCGAATTTAGCATACATTTGGCTCAGCTCGGCGCCGATGTATCCACCACCGATAACGATCATCGATTTTGGAATCTCAGGCAGGTTCAGAGCTTCTGTCGAGGACAGAATGCGACCACCGAATGGGAATGCTTTCAGCTCGATTGGACGGGAGCCAGTTGCAATGATGCAGTTTTTGAAACGGTAGCGCGGGGACTCATGGTCGTTGAACAGACGCGCTTCGTTTTGGTTGATAAACATACACTCGCCATGGAATACTTCCACTTTGTTGCCTTTCAGCAAACCGCTTACGCCGCCAGTCATTTTTTTAACTACGCCATTTTTGAACTCTTGCGTTTTACCGAAGTCAACTTGTACGTCGCCTACAGTAATACCGAATTGTTCGCCGTGCTGTGCAGCTTCAAACTGGTGAGCAGCTGCGATCAGTGCTTTGGAAGGAATACAACCACGGTTCAAACATACGCCACCAAGCTCAGACTTGTCGACGATCAGAACTTTTTGACCCAGTTGCGCAGCGCGGATAGCGGCTACATAGCCACCAGGTCCCGCACCAATTACTAACGTTTCAATATCGATAGAAGCATCTCCTACTACCATTGAATTACACCTCCATAGTTAACAGCTCAGGGTTAGCGAGCAGTGATTTGATATGGTTCATAAAGTGTTGTGCAGTTGCGCCGTCAATAATACGGTGGTCAAAGCTCAGGGACAGTGCCATTACTGGTGCTGCTACCACTTCGCCGTTTTTGATAACCGCTTTTTCGCTGATGCGGCCTGTACCCAGGATCGCAACTTCAGGGAAGTTGATGATTGGAGTAAAGAACATACCGCCAGCAGAACCGATGTTAGAGATCGAGATTGTGCTGCCTCTCATCTCGTTAGCAGCCAGTTTGCCATCGCGTCCACGAACAGCCAGATCGTTGATTGTATCAGCGATCATGAAGATGCTCTTACGATCAGCGTCTTTAACAACCGGTACGATCAGGCCGTTAGGCGTATCTGTTGCAATACCGATGTCGTAGTGTTTTTTGTATACAATTTCTTCTGTTTTTTCGTCGATCGAAGCGTTCAGAGCCGGGAACTGACGAGCAGCCGACACGAGTGCTTTTACGATGAATGGCAGGTAAGTTACTTTTGTACCGCGTTTTTCAGCCAGTGGCTTCATACGTGTACGGAATGCAACCAGCTCAGTAACGTCTACTTCGTCCATGATCGTTACGTGTGGAGCTGTGTATGCGGATTTAACCATAGCGTTAGCGATAACTTTACGGATACCTTTGAATGGTACGCGCTCTTCTTCGCCTGCTGCGGAAGTTGTAGTAGTAGATGGCGCTGCTGCGGATGCTACAGGTGCTGCTGCTTTTTCTTCAGCTGCTACTTCTGCTGTCGCGCTAGAAGCTTGACCTCCACCTTGTTTGAACGATTCAACATCTTCACGAGTGATTTTGCCGTTGTTGCCAGTACCAGAAACCTGGGACAGATCAACGCCTTGCTCACGTGCGAATTTGCGAACGCTTGGTGTAGCCAGTACATCTTTGTTCGGTGCAGCTGGAGTCGAAGCATTAGTTGCTTGACCGTCTTTTGCATCAGATGGGCTGGAAGCTGCTGGAGAAGAAGTTGTGTCTACTCCACCTTTAGCTGCGTCTGTTTCTTGACCGCTCTTTTGCTCTGGTGCAGACTCTTCTGCTGGCTCTTCATCTTGATCTGGAATATCGCCAGTCGCATCGATGATCGCTACAGTTTCGCCTACGTGACATACTTGACCATCAGCAGTCAGTACTTCAAGCACAGTACCTTCTACTGGACAAGGAACCTCAACAACTGCTTTATCATTTTGTACTTCCATGATAATGCTGTCGTCTGTTACTTTGTCACCTGGTTTAATGTGCATCTTGATGATTTCGCCCTCGTGCAGACCTTCACCAAGCTCTGGAAATTTATATACGAATCTTGCCACTTGCAAAACCTCCCTGATTAAAATTGTTGAACAGCACTGAAAAGGCCTTTATTTCAACAATCGTTGATAAGTAATATGTGTAGTTCTTGTTGTATAGTGGCTGTATAGCAGCCAGTGGGCAAGCCAAAAGGCGCCTGTAGAAAGTTCCGCTGCTCACCATCTTCCCGGGATGGAGGGGTCGCAGTCGGATGCCATCTTGCAAACCGCCTTTTGTTCCTTGCACCTTTAATTCATCAAGCGATGAACGTGAGCTCCGGCAACGCCGGAAATCTCATTAGAAGTTCATTACTTTGTCTACAGCGTCGATGATGCGCTGAGGTGTTGGCAGCCAAGCGTCCTCGATTTGAGCAAATGGATAAATAGTGTCCGGTGGGCAAACGCGCAGAACCGGAGCTTCCAGATGCAGAATCGCTTTCTCGTTGATTTGAGCCATAACCTCTGCTGCGATACCCGCGCTCTTTTGAGCTTCTTGAACAACGATCGCACGGTTTGTTTTTTGTACGGAAGTGATAATTGTATCGATATCGATCGGGCTCAGAGTGCGCAGATCGATAATTTCAGCATTGATGCCTTTTTCAGCCAGTTGATCTGCTGCTTTGGTTGCTGTGTGAACAGTCATACCATAAGTGATCAGCGTTACATCGGAGCCTTCACGAACAACGTTCGCTTTACCGATTTCAACTGTGTAAGCTTCTTCCGGTACTTCTGCACGGAATGCATGGTACAGGTTAAGATGCTCCATGAAGAATACAGGGTCGTTTTCACGGATCGCCGCGATCATCAGACCTTTTGCATCGTAAGGGTTCGAAGGGATAACAACCTTGATACCCGGGGTTTGTGCCAGCAGACCAGACAGATCGTCTGTGTGCAGCTCAGCCGCTTTTACGCCGCCACCGTAAGGTGTACGGAATACGATTGGTGCATTGTAGCGACCGCCGGAGCGATAACGCAGACGTGCTGCTTGAATCGCCATTTGATCCAATGCTTCAAAGATAAATCCAACGAATTGGATCTCAGCGATTGGACGGAAGCCCTGGATACCCAGACCGAATGCCAGACCGCCGATTGCGGACTCAGCCAGTGGTGTATCGAATACACGCTCTTCGCCAAACTCATCTTGCAAACCTTCTGTCGCGCGGAATACGCCGCCGACTTTACCTACGTCTTCACCAAAAATGAGCACGTTAGGGTCATTTTTCATCTCGACGCGGATTGCGTCGCGAATCGCTTCTTTCATATTCATTTGTGCCATTTGCTTCATTTCCTCCTTAAACATTTCACTGTTCATGTTCACGCATCAAGGATGTGCTGGTTCGTACTATGCTAAAACCTCATGGCCCAGAAGCGGGCCGCATGTCGATCTTATTTGAAGTCTGCTTTTTGCTCTTCCAGATCGTGAGGTGTAGTTTCGAACATGCTGTCGATCAAGCCAGTCACAGTCATTTTCTCTGTTTTCTCAGCTTTTTTGATCTCTTCGTTTACTTTTGCTTTTGCTTCTTCACGTACGCGCTCTGTATCTTCGTCTGTCCACAGGCCTTTTTCAGCCAGGTATTTTGCCAGACGAGCGATAGGATCCTTCTCGCTCCAGATGCCCTCTTCGTCTTTTGTACGATATTTACTTGTATCGTCAGACATGGAGTGCGGACGGAAACGATAAGTCAACGCTTCGATCAATGTAGCACCTTCGCCATTACGTGCGCGCTCTGCTGCTTCACGAACCGCAGTGATAACCGCGAAAACATCCATACCGTCAATTTGTACGCCAGTGATACCAGCGGAAACCGCTTTGTGAGCGATCGACAGTGCAGCTGTTTGTTTTGCAAATGGAGTTGTGATTGCATAGCCGTTGTTTTGTACGAAGAAGATTACTGGCAGCTTGTAAGCACCTGCATAGTTCAGACCTTCGTAGAAGTCGCCCTCGGAGGAACCACCGTCACCGGTATAAGCGATAACAACTTGTTTTTGTTTTTTCAGCTTGTAACCCATAGCGATACCCATCGCGTGCAGGATTTGTGCACCGATGATGATCTGAGGCATCAGAACGTTTACACCCTCAGGGATGCGTCCGCCTTCTTGATGTCCACGGGAGTACAGGAATGCTTGATACAGTGGCAGGCCGTGCCATACCAGCTGCGGCATATCGCGGTAACCTGGGCAAACGAAATCTTCTTTTTCCAGCGCGTATACACTACCAACCATTGTTGCTTCTTGACCGGATACCGGTGCGTAGAAACCAAGACGGCCTTGACGACCCAGGTTTACTGCACGGTCATCCCAAGTACGTGTAAATACCATACGGTACATAATTTCTTTCAATTGATCATCAGTCAGATCAGGTACTTTGTCAGGGTTGACAATTTTACCTTCTGGGGAGAGAACGGAAAGTGCTTCCACTTCTTCCGTATAAACTTCATATGGAACCTTGCTCATTTTATTCACCTCAATAAAAAATTTGAATATCATGTTCCGCTGTTATAGAATTATTATACACCTGTTCTACTCGGTTCGTCAAAGCATACATTGAAATTCTTGTGTGATAGCTATTATTGTATATATAACAGGTGGGGTTTAATAATATAACAGTTTGATCAAATTTAAATACATTTCGTGAAAATCACACGACTCCATCTTAACGCATCGTTTAACCCATTGCAAAAATTACGATAGAAAAAGGTGACCACCATGACAGATTCACGCTACTTGAAACGAACAATCTTAAAAGAGGAAATTCAAAGCCGCCATCTGGGTGAAGCTCGCACGCTTCGCATCTATCTGCCACCCGGCTATAATGAATTGCTCAGCTATCCGGTCATTTATTGCCAGGATGGTGAAGAATTTTTCAACTTTGGTCGTATTGCTACGTACGCCAATCAACTGATTCTAGATGAAAACATCGAGCCATTCATCGTTGTTGGCGTAGAGGTAAATACCAAAATTCGCACCCAGGAATACGCGCCATTCGGCAGCCGCTTTGAAGCGTATACCGCTTGCTTCGCAGAGGAGATCATTCCTTATATTGAAGAAAAGTATCCGGTACGCCGTTCTGCGGACGAGCGTGTACTTGCTGGCGATTCCCTTGGCGGCAGTGTTTCCGTTCATATCGCACTTCGTTATCCAGAGCTGTTCCGCCGCATTATTAGCCTGTCCGGTGCGTATTATGAACAAAGCCAGCAGCTCATCGCTGCCGAATCCGATCTGTCTGCACTGGATGTGTACATGATCATTGGCTTGCAGGAAACCGATTTTGAAAGTGATACCGGCGTATACGACTTTGTAAAGCTTAACCAGGATACACGCGACCTGCTGCTAGAACGCGGCGCCACGGTTCGCTATGCCGAGAAAGATGGCAAGCATCTATGGGGCTTCTGGCAAAAGGAACTACCTGACGCGATCAAGTATTTTTTGCAGGAAGTATAAGGACTACAGCATAAGTGTAAGCTGTTCGCTTTCTCGTTTCCCCCTATGCCATGGCATGCTGCTGGCACCTGCTATAGTTCGCACGGATGATCAGGTCGATACAATCGAACAGAATGGGACGGCACATGGATCATTAGTTATCCTGCTTCCGTCTCTTCTGCTTCGTTATGTATGGACAAGATCACCCATCTGCTCTGCATAGCATGTTGCTCGTAGCTGGCGAGTAGAACATGGGTTGTTGAATTCGTTTCTACGTGTCTGTGATGGTTTGTTCATAACTTATTACATTTAAATACAGGGATTCAAACGGTGTTCTTCATTTGTTTGCGCTTACAATTCGAGATAGATGAATCATTTTGCTGAGGTTAATGCCTTTTTATACTTTATGAAAAGAAACCCGCAGCTCCCATCCTCTATTGTATCGGCGTGAGCAAAAGTTGCGCAACTGTTAATTTCCTTTTACAGTTACGAATAGAACCGATTGTTCGGCACCTGCGATCAATGCCACAATCCGACTTATTTTATACAGAAAGAAGGGAATTTCATGGCTGCAAAACGCGCTCTTATTTTCTCCGGCGGTCAGTTACATCCTGATTTTTTAAAGGAGATTCGTGAAGATGATCTGGTCATTGGTGCTGATCGTGGTGCGTTATTTTTGATTCAGCATGGTGTACAGCCACAGCTGGCCATCGGTGATTTTGATTCCTTGAACGATCAGGAGACAGAGCTGGAGCAGATTCGTCAGCAAGCTGGTGAACTGGTTGTGTATGATCCGATTGAGAAGGATCTGACCGATACCGAGGCTGCTTTTGAAGCGGCAATGGAACGTCATATCGATGAGATTGTTATTTTCGGTGCGCTGGGTACGCGATTTGATCATTCGATCGCCAATGTACAGCTACTCATTCGTGCTCTTCATCATCAGGTGAGCTGCGCCATTAAGGATATGCATAACTACATATCGCTGACCTCCACCACATCCGTTATTCAAAATCAAGGCTATCCTTATGTATCGCTACTGCCGATCACGTCCGAGGTTACTGGCATTCACCTGACAGGGTTCCAGTATCCGCTTGAAAATGCAACGCTGCGGATGGGACATTCGCTCGGGATTAGCAATAAGCTTGCCGCAGAGCAAGGTACGGTATCTATTGAAGGCGGATTGCTGCTTATTATTCAGAGTCGCGATTAGCTATAGCTGCTTTGGATTCAGATTAGAACAGGTATCCGTATTGTGATGGACGATGACCATTTTGCTTTATTGCCTTATTTCAATCAGCTCTGGCTGTTCTACTAGCTTGATAATTCAGTATAGATTATCTGACTACAATTCCGTATGATCTTTTATACATCTTCCTTTTTGTTCGTTATTTGCTTGAGAGAAGAGAAGATCAACTTTTTGTATTTATTTTAATTTAAACTTCAAGAAAACTATGAAAAACGATGTAAGCCTAATAACGCTTACATCGTTTTTTTGTGGTTTTTCCACTGTTTTTCAAAATAGCTTTTAATGAGCCATTTTTTATATTCAAAAATTTTTTATTCCATAGGAGCAATGGTCATTTTAAACATATAAAATTCATTTCGCTCTCCATATATCGATACGTTTAGCCAAAATAACGATGGTAAATTGTACGTGCCTCTGCTATATCCTTTGTACCGTGAACCATCACGCGACCATCTCCAAAAACAACCATCCGTCTTCCCTGCTCCAATGTCATCGATAGCAAAAACGGATTGACGGTAATCTCATGCTGTCCAAGCCCTTTTAATCGACTCGCTGTCTGCTGAAGATCAAGCGCCTGACGCTGTGCCGGACGAATCTGCACGGTATCTCTACCGCATAGTACCTCGGACTTGCTCTGCGCATCGCGGCTCAAATGCGGATACGTTGGCTCCTGTCCACATGACGGACAGCCTGGCCGACGAGCGCTGTTCATTTTGATCGATACCTGCTCGTTGCGCCATAGATCAAAGGATAGCAAAGTACCGCGTAGCTGCTCCTGCTTGCCACTGAGTAGCTTGATCGCTTCTGTCGTCTGGTGAGCAACGACCATCTGTACAGCTGGAGGAATGATGCCCGATGTATCACAGGTATCTCCACCAAGCGGCGCTGTCTCCATCAGACATTGCAGACATGGCGTCACACCCGGAATGATGGTAAACGTAATCCCGTAGCTTCCTACACAACCACCATAGATCCATGGAATATTGTTTTTTTGCGCCATATCGTTAATGAGCAATCGCGTCTCAAAGTTGTCTGTTGCATCCATAATCAGATCTACACCCTCGATCAGCTCCTGTAGCTCATCGGCGGTGACATCTGCGATATGTGCATCAATACGTACGGTCGAGTTAATTTGCTGTAAACGCTGCTGAGCAGCGATCGCTTTGGGTACACGCCCTGCCGCATCCTCCTCGCTAAACAGCTGCTGACGCTGCAAATTACTCCATTCTACATAATCACGATCTACGATCGTCACATGACCGACTCCCGCACGTACGAGCGTTTCTGCCGAGCTGGAACCAAGTGCTCCTGCGCCAACGATTAGTACAGAGGAGCGTCCAAGCTGCTCCTGTCCGCTCGTTCCTAGTGGTGCAAATAATTCCTGACGTGAATATCGGCGATGCGGATCGGTCATTATAGGATCTGTATTATTCGACAGACGCGCTTCCGTCTGTTCATCGTTGTTGCGAATCAAGTTGTTATCATCCCTTCTGTAGGGCTACTTGCCACCGCATACTGCCTGATCGGAATCATGCCTGCCTCTCTGCCCAGACGCCCAGCTTCAACGGCGAGCTTCATTGCAGTTGCCATTTGCACCGGATCAGTCGCACCGGATACTGCGGTATTGAGCAGCACTGCGTCCGCTCCGAGCTGCATCGCGTAGGCAGCATCGACAGGAGATCGAATCCCTGCATCAACAATAACAGGCACCTCTGCATCACCAATAATCCATTCCAGTGCAGACGGATTCAAAATTCCGCGCCCTGAGCCGATCGGTGAGGCACCTGGCATGACGGCATGTACACCCAGCTGCTGTAGCCTTTTTGCCAGCATATAATCATCGGAAATGTAAGGCAGCACCGTAAAGCCATCGGCTAGCAATATCTCGCATGCTTTATACGTTTCCAATGGATCAGGTAAAATAAGCTGATCATTTCCAATAACCTCGACCTTTATCATATCACATAATCCAGATGCTCTGGCGAGGCGTGCAATACGCACCGCTTCCTCTGCGGTATGCGCTCCAGCTGTATTCGGCAGCAGCTTATACCTTTTCAGGTCAAGTCGTTCCAAAAAATTAGGCTCATCCGGTTGATCCAGATTCAAGCGACGTACAGCAAAGGTTAACACCTCTGTGCCTGATGCCTCCACGGCGCGTGCCTGTACATCCAGATCGGTAAATTTGCCCGTACCGAGTAGCAGTCGTGATGCAATGTGATGCTGTCCTATTGTTAACATGTTCAGCCACCTCCTACAAAATGTACAATTTCTAACCGATCTCCCGATTGCAGCTCGGTCTGCTGATGCTCATGCTTTTGCAAAATGTGTTCGTTATGCTCAACAATGACCATTTTATTCGCTAGCTTCAGCTCGTTTAACAATTCATCTACGGTTTGCACGGGTGTAGGGAATAAGCGTTCATCTCCATTAATAATTAGCCTCATCATCAGGACTCCCTTACGTTATGACCTGTTGCTATACCTCCACGCTGATATCTATTCGATGCAGAGGATAGTTGATATAATGCTCGTTCAGGACGGAAAGCATGCGGGATGAACGTATCTTTCCCTGTTGTGATCGCTTCTGTCATGAGCTTGGCCGTTCCAGCTGATAGCAAAATGCCATTGCGATAATGTCCGGCTGCAACCCAAAGCCCTTGCAGCTCTCGCACGGGACCAATATAAGGAAGCTCATCCGGTGTACCCGGGCGAATCCCTGCCCAGCAGCGTACCAGCTCGCCTTTTGTCAGAATCGGAACATAGCGCTGTGCCCTCATTAATAGCTCGACAACGGCACCTGCCTCAACAATTGTGCTATGCTGTCCGGGCTTACTTGTCGCTCCCACCCATATACGATGAGGATGCTTCGGTATGATATAAATGGTATCGCTATAAATCGTATGATGCAGCCAAGGTATCGGCGTGCGAATCTCCATCAATTCCCCTTTTACAGGCAAAAAGGGCAATCGTAATCCTTCAGCAGCCAGTAAGCGCGATGTGCCCAGACCAGAAGCAAGCACTACCTGATCTGCATACAGAATGCCATGCTCTGTAATTACACCATGGACAAGGCCGCGACCATTAGGCTCACGTAACAGACGAATCACCTCTTGATCGCTATGAAGTGTACCTCCCAATCGAATAAATGCCGCCACATAAGCTTCAGTCAACAAGGAAGGAACAAGCTGTGGCTCGGCAGGATTGTATAGCATACCATCCTCAGCGCGCACATTCGGTTCTTCTGTCGCTAAACGCTCGTTATCCCACCATTCCATTCCCTTGGCCTGAGCTTCGCTAATGCGGCGCTGACGGCTTTCCCAATCCATATCCTGCTGATGATGAATAGGTAGTAGAAACCCTTCCGTGCGTAAGCCGATATTTATACCTGTCAGCTCATGCAGCTGTTCGCTTAGCTGTGAATACAATGCTCGACTTTGAAGAGCAAGCTCATACAGCTCTGGTGCAGCAAAATGCTCGGAGCTGGCTGCCAGCATTCCTCCTGCTGCACCGGATGCACCGGACGCAGGCTGATGCTTTTCAATCAATGCTACACGCATACCCTTTTGCACCAGTTCATATGCAATGCTTGCACCGATTGCTCCACCGCCAACTACGATCACATCGTAATGACCATTACTTCTCATTCTGGGTCACTTCCTATTTGGATTTTAGTTGCTTCCGCCTTAGTAAGCTCTTTTTGATAACGCTCAAGCTGGCGCTCGGGCTGCTCTGCCTCGAAAATACCAGACATCACAGCGATACCTGCTACACCCATTGCATGTAATTCGCGCACATGCTGCGGCTGAATGCCTCCAATTGCAATAACAGGGATGTGCAGCGTGTTACACAACTCCTTCACTGCTACAAGCCCACGCGGAGGAATACCAGGCTTGGAGCTTGTCGCATACACATGACCAAAAAACACATAATCGCAGCCTTCCTGCTCTGCCCGTTTCCCACTATCCATGCTATGAACCGATCGCCCCACACGTAATGACGAACGGATTCTCGTACACTCGTGTTCAGAAGCAGATTCAGCTAGCTGTACCTGTTCTGGTAAATGAATACCACCAAGCTGCATGTCCAGTGCCAGCAGAGGATGCCCATTCAGTACCAGCTTAGACGCTGGTATTCCCTGCTCCAGCAATTGATGAGTAAATCGCTTCATCTCCTGCGAAGACCAGCTCTTCTGACGAATATGAATAGCATTCACATAGGGATAAACGCAGCTGGCAACGTCGATCAGACGCTGACGATGCAGCTGCTCTGGTGTGATCACATGTATTTCCATCAGCGTACTATGCCCCCTCTACTACGTCTGTATGAACCCTCACACAGGATGTACCTGCTCAAGATCATGTACGAAAGGTCATGTACTGGGCTACCGTGTCCGTTCACTTCTGTTTATGAAGCTGCGTTGATAGCGACTCAGCCGGCTAATGAAACGCAAAAAAGCCACCTCCCCGTTCAGGAAAGTGGCTGTTTATCGTATCGTTACGTATAAACATCGTCCACATCAGGCATACACGTATATGTATTTCCCAATGATGATTGAAGTCAAACTCAGTTACGTATTTGCATGATTGACAGTATGTACGGGTCATAATGGGTTCCTCGCCATAAGCGATAACGCCGTCATTACAACCTGCAACGATACAAACTTTATCCATGATCGCCATTCCCGATCAAAATGGGCACAGACGAGTACGTCAACATACGAACTATACGCAAATGGAGATATGCTTCTTCCACTTCCCTACGCTGGTATGATCCAGATCAGGTACAAAGGGTTCGACAGATCACCTGTCATCTCAGCCTTAAAGGCTCCCCCAGTGCAAATTATATATAATGCTCTCACTTCATTAAGCATTCCCATCTTAGCAAAACATAACAGATAAAGCAACTGCTACAGAGTGCTTCATCGCATAGTCATCGCTTGATCTAGCATAGATACGATTCGATCTATGCTTTGGTTCATGCGCTTTAATTCCTATTCTTTACTTCATGCTTTCATGCATCGAATGCGAAAGTCGAGTGGCTAATGCCTGCGCTGCTTGATCTGTATATTGAATATGCTGAACTCTGTTATATTCTCTAATGGTACGAAGCGATGGCTGCGGTGCTCCTTCTAGCTGCTCAAGCCCTTCCAGAATCGCAGTCGTCAGCTCAAAAGATTGACGGAAAAATTCACCAGCTTGCTCCTCCGGCCAATCCAGCATTAACCTGTAGCGCATAAAGGATAACAAGCGGCGCGAATTCCAGGCATCATGAAATGGCTGACAATCGCGAATCGCATAGAGCGGACGCTTCAATCCAAACGTATGATTAATATGTGCAAGATTAATCTTGCTTTCTGCCCGGTAAGCCCCCAGAACTGGAATCCAGCAGGAAGAGGCTGCCCAATCTGCATAAGCTGGATGAGCAAAGAAATGATGAAGCTGCTCCATATGTTGGCTGAGATTCACAACGACCAGATCAGCCATTTCCAGTAACGGCAGCTTATCCTCGCCTGCCCCTGCATCCAGTACAACTAGATCGTACGCCTCACCAGCAGCAGCAAGCAAGGAGCGCCAGAAGCCATCTCCAAAGCCAGCATCCTCATGACTGTGCCGTGTTCCGGATAATAGATCCAGTCGTCCACGGATTAGCGGAACCATGTAATCCGACACATTATGACCATTTAAAATACCGGATTGCTGCAAATAATGCAGACGATCAATACCAGGGCCTTCCATCCAGACTTCAGCAGCCTTCTCTGCCAGATCCTCTACACAGGCAGATTCCACTCCATGTCCTCGATGTCCATTATGACAAAGCAATAAACGCGCTCTATATTGCAGGGCTGTCGTTATAGCTGCAATCGCTGTATGTGACGAGGTTTTACCATGACCGGCATCAGGACTCCAAAACATTACCGTTGTCATATTTGCTCCCCCTTTGGCATATCGATAGGCTCCTGATCTGAATATAATGCCCTCCGCAATCGTCCGTACACCAGCTTGCTTTCTACCATCTGATTCACTTTCTTAACGTTATGAGAAAGTATAACAACGGCTTAACACACCATCTAATCATTCATTGCTAGATTACTTGTAATATCATATGTAGTGGTATTCTTCACTACAAGTTGCCTACTCATTAAGCTTATACTATATCGACTTCAGCTTTAAAGGGATAAAAGGACGAGTCTTACCTGCTCCTATAGCCCCTTCAACTGCATCAATTTTAGTCAAAAATTTGCGCAATTTGAAAGTTCATCTTTTTGCTCTATGTCTAACGTCTCATTCTTCGCTTGTACAGGTACAAACGAATCAAAATAACTGTAACCCGAATCGGAATTTGCGCTTTTTACGGACAATCGGAAGATAACGCTGTAGCAGTACAGCTAGCTGCATAGCAATATCTTCATCCTCATCAAATGGATCGGGCTGCCAAGGTAACGCATAGACCTGGTCAGTAGCCAGCTCTTTGCGCAGTCTTCGTACTGCTTCATCCTGTGCAAGTGGCAGACAATAATGCCATTTTTCCCGTGAGTATTGCTTTAATGCTGTCATCATCTCGATCACATCCTGATAGCGCCATTCTGCACCAGAGCCAATAATAATCGGCATATCTGCACGCAGGAACTCCTCCAGTCGATCATTTTGTCTATATCGACCTAGATCAAGCACGATAAACTGGTAGCTCCCACTCAGCAGGGAAACTACCTCTGCACGTGCAGCCTCACGCCAGTAATGCACGCCTTCCAGCTCAAACTGACGCGATTCACGCAGTCGCTGCTGTTCATTCATACCTGTTACCGCGACCTGCTGAATACGGGCAAAGGCTCCCGGGTCACTATTCATTTCTACCAGTGCTACAGTATGATTCATTCGCGCCAGATAATGAGCTAGCATAATCGCTGTATGAGTTGTGCCTGTGCCTGAGCTGGCTCCAAGCAATGCGATCACCTGGGTTGTTTTATTCCACTGGATGATCTGAGTCGATGCTCTACCTTGACCATGTGAGCGCTGAAGCGGCTTCACATAAAGCGCCTGTCTTGCCTCACTGGCAGACTGAAAACGATGCGATGGATCGGGCTGCAATAAACGCTGTAGCACCTGTACAGCATGCTGAGGCATATCTGTCCGTATCAGCCCCTCCATCCCAGCTAGCCATTCACTATACATGCCGCCAGTTGCCAGATAGAGCAACAATGCACCCAATCCATACAGATCAGAGCGATGATCCGTCTGTCCTCCCCCATATTGCTCTGGCGCCGCAAAGCCCACTGTTCCTAGCTTGATTGTATCCTGGCTTTCCTCTGGCTTAAACGTACGTGCAATGCCGAAATCGATCAACCGTACATCACCATCAGGTGTAATCATCACATTAGACGGCTTCATATCCCGAAAAACAATGGGCGGCTCATGCTGGTGCAAATATTCCAGTACACGGAGTAGCTGATCACCACAACGCAAAATAAAAGGTACATCTACCTGCTCTGGATGAGTGCGAAACTTCTCCTCCAATGTCTCGCCACGGATATAATCCATGACCATATACGTATATCCCACTTCATCTCCATTAATAAAATCAACAATACGCGGTAAAAACGGATGACTGAGCGTAGTTAACATTGCCGCCTCCGCTGCTGCTTCCCGATATTTATTAGAGATTGCAATCGTTTCTTTAATCGCCCATTCCTTGCCGGGCAGCTTCAGATCATGCGCCAGATACACCTGACTCATGCCTCCATGCCCCAGCCTGCGCACAATTTGATAACGATCATCCAGAATCATGCCTTCATGTAAAGTCGTTGGAAATGCCATCGCATAGTCCCCTTTCTTTGTCGCCATTTCAATATAATAAAAAAAGCATCTCGTCTGCACATCGAGCTACGATAGCCCTGCAGTGCAGACGGGATGCTTTCCCTGTCCATTAATATGAATCTAATCGAATTATAAAAGATACAGCTAGCAAAGTAAAGACTGTTATCTGACGCCTACGTCTTCCATATCGTAGGATAAAACATCACTCATGCATTATGATGCTATCCGTTAGAAGTACACAGCTACATTCTAACTTAACCCTGGCTTACTTTTGTGCTGCAAAAGCATCACGGTTACGCTGTACCTGCTTCACATGAGCTTCCAGATGCGTGATGCATAGCTTGTCGATCAGCATACGTGCTGTAATTTCGCCATCCTCATTATGCATGCCGATCCGCTGTTGATCATCCTCCGTTACCGTTTCCAGCACCGGTGCAAATGCACGACGCAGCGCAAGCAACGCCTGCAAATGATGCTCCAGATCAAGCGACGCATAAGTCAATCTGCGCGCCCACGCATCCTGATCGAATGCGATCAGCGTAGGTCGCTCTTCAGACAGTACCGCCTTCAGACGATGCTGTAGTACAATTTCCGTATCTACCAAATGCACAACAATTTCATGAATACTCCAGGCGGTCTCCGTAGGCTTGAATGTAACTTCAGCCTCTGGCAAAGCACGAATCATCTCAACAAAACGTTCCATATCAGGCAAATAACGATAAATTGAATTTTGCATCATGCACATCCTTCTTCAAGATATACAGCAACTACATATTAATATTTTACCATATACAACGTAATTTCATCACGATTGTGAAATAATTGTTTGGCACGCTGAATTTGCAGACGTGCTTCTTCAAACGATTCCATGACCTCGCGGATAACAGCAAGTGGCTTTTTGTGCATTAGCTTCACCGTTACAATAACTGTTCCGCCTGGCTGCACTGCATCCAGCAAATCGATGACCAGACGTGCTGTGAGCTTTGGACTCCAGCTCATATCACATACGAGCAGATCAAATTCACCTGCGCTGAATTTCACATCAGCGGCATTACGGCGAACCGTTTTGAGCTGCGGATGATTTTGCAGGCTAGGGTGCATTTTGGCAGGGTCTACAGCAGTCACCTGCAGACCACGCTCCAGCAGGAACGATGTCCAGCCTCCTGGTGCTGCACCAACATCCAGTGCACGACGAAAGGCTGTAAAGTCGATGCCAAATACCTTTTCCGCTTCTAATAGCTTAAACTTGGCACGCGAAATTTGACCTTCCTCACGCTGGAAACGAATCGCTCCACCGTTCCAATCGGACAGATTGTCCTCAGGCTTGGAAATCCCTGCATACAGTCGATCCGCTGTCCATAATACCGACACGATCAGCTCCGGCTGCTGCACTGTAAATTCTGCATGCAGTTCAGCAAGTCTTTCCTCTAGCTGATGACGAAGCTCAGAGGCATTGCTATCATCCGTCTCGGCATCCCCTGTTTTGCGAACCTGTAACGCAATCGTTTTACCATATAGCTCCTCACGCTTGAGCAGCAGTGCCGCCAGTGCATCCAGCGGTTGCTGCTCCTGCTCTGTCAGTTGCTCTAACACAAGATCATAGCGTACAGGCTGAATATGTCGTAAAAACATCAGCGGCTGTGCTTGCAGACGATGGAGCACCTGCTCTGCATCCGCAGGCAGTGTTAGTAACAGCACTTCTCCCGGTACAAGCACCGAGCTTTTTACCGAGCCAAATGCTCGCTTCAATTCCTCCTGCGCATAAGCAGCAAAGCCATGATTGGCTGTACCAATCCAGCGTGATTCCGCTGGTTGAATCGTTTCCTGTTCGTTCATGAAATAATCTTTAGCCTCCAGTCATTTATACCGCAGTACCACGTACATGCTCGATCATACGTTGTACCGATTCAAGCCGATACAGCAGCCGTGGCTGACGTTCACGCCATGCCTCAAATACGATCAGGCACGGAATACTGGTCAGCTGTAGCTCCTGTACAAAGCGCGGCGCAAAATTAATATTCAGCGCATACACCTGTTGTTCGGGCAATAACGGCAATGCCGCTTCCAGCATACGTCTGCCCATTTTACATGTTCCACACAGCGGCGTATAGGCATAGAGCACAACCGATTCACCCGACTCTTTAGCCAATTGCATCGCCTGCTGTTCATTCAGTTCCTGTATCATATTTCTACCTCCTGTACGAGCGAGCCATCTTGCTTACTTCTGAGCTGTACGTGCAATCTGCTCCAGACGCTCAGCCGGAATCGGGCCATTGTGCAAAATCACATGCTCTGGCTTCGCCTGATACAGCAGCTCATACATGCTCTTTTTGCCAGACATGCTGGACGTATGCAAATAAATCTCCCGTGCATACAGCCCTTCGTGAATCATGGCCTTCACCACGTCTGTACCATCCATCTGTCCCCATCCAAGCTCATGATCCAGCGATAAAATGTCCACTTCGCATTCGCGCAGCATCATCAGACATTCCTCGCCATCTCGAGCAAGTGCAAAGCCTGTCGGACAGGGACGATAATCATCTAAATACAGATGGATCATAGCGGATTCCTCCATCCACGCTTAGTTTTCAAATTGGGAAGCTGGACAGTAGTACGCTTTTTTACCTGCCACTTCCATTTTGGTCACCTTATCATCTGAAGAACGCACGGATGGCTCACCTTCACGCTCATATACACGGCGCAGCGCATGGAAGCCACCTGTTAACGAATCATTCGCTGTCAGCGGTTGCCCTTCCATATGCCCTCCTGCATCAATCGCTTCCTGTAGCACATTACGCATGGCTTCATATAGCTTGCCCAGTGATTCCTCTTCCAGCTCCTGCACCTTTGCAGAAGGCAGGATACCTGCGGTAAAGGCAATCTCGTCAGCATAATAGCTGCCAATCCCTGCGATCAGCGACTGATTCATCAGCGCTGTTTTCAGTGCACTGCGGCGTCCTTTTAACAGCTTGATGAATTGCTCGCGTGTCAGCTTACGATCCGTTGCTTCCAGACCTAGACCGGCAAAGTATTCCTGCGACTCCCGCGCAGAGCAATAGTGGAATACGCCCTGACGCCCGGCGGTGTAATACAGGGAGCTACCATCTTCAAATTGCAGCTCTACATCGCATTTGCGATCTTCATTTTGCTCACGCAGACCATAATAAAGCGAGCTACCTGCCACGATGCTAATCAGCAAACGATGTCCGCTATGCAGGTGCAAATTCAGATATTTCCCCCGACGTTCAATAAAGGCAATACGATTACCGCTAAGCATCAGGTTTACTGGATCTGCCTCTACATTCGCTACGCGCGCACGATGGATCACCAGCTTCTCAATCGATGTGTTCAAAATATAATGAGTCAGTTGTACTTTATAATTTTCAATTTCTGGCAATTCAGGCATAGTGTTGTCCCTCTCTCTCTATTAATAAAAAACAGCTTTAACCGTTCTATCGTTCATGTATTCACTGTGATCATTTTATACCAGATGCAGGCACCTTATTCATTATCATCTGCCGAGCTTCTTAGCCCTGCAACCGCCTGTCATCTCTAATTATGATTACAAACGAGATAGCTGATCTAACTGCGCAGGATCGATCTCACTCAATGACTGACATACTTGATCAGCACGTACACCTGTCTGTGCCTCATGCTGGGATAGATTCTGTTCGGTCGTCACACCGGTCATCACCAGAATGGTTGGACAGCCAGCGGCTGCACCAGCAGCAATATCCGTCAGCATATTGTCACCAACGACAATGGCATCCTCAGCAGACAGACCGATTCGTTGTAATGCATATTCCATCAGGATTGAGGAAGGCTTACCGATTACGACAGGCTCTACAGTCGTTGCGGCTGTGATCGCTGCGCCCAGTGTACCTGCACCGGGTAACAGACCATCATGCGATGGAAGCTGCAAATCTGGATTGGTCAGCACAAAGCGCGCTCCCCCACTAATCAGACGAAGCGCTATCGTCAGCTTGTCATATGTAAAGGAACGATCAATCCCTTGCAGCACATAATCCGGCTGTTCCTCGCTCACCTTTAATCCAGCAGCCTGTACAGCAGCTACAAGTCCAGGCTCACCGATCACATATACGGAGGCACCTGGCTGTTCACCAGCAATATAGGCAGCAGCAGCCAATGCTGAGGTACACACCTGATCTGCTTCGGCTTCAATACCAAGCTCCTGCATATGCGCAGCCACACCCTCAGGAGTACGTGACGAATTGTTCGTCACAAACAGATACGGTATGCCCGCCTGCTTGAGACGCGCGATCCAATCAGCCGCACCAGGAATTACCCGGTTACCATGATACAATGTGCCATCCAGATCAATCAGTAATCCTTTTCCATTTGCCATTGCATTTGCCATCCTCTCTATTACTCACAATCCTCATTGTAAAAAAAGTTGCGGCATAAGGCAAACGATTTGCTTACCTTACCGCAACCCTGAACGTTTTTCATCTGCCATTATATGCTTATTGCACTGGAAATAACTGATGCTCCAGCGCTAGCTCGGTATGTGCAAATACCGTTTTCGCCTCATCTAGTAGCTGCTCTATCTGCTGGTCATCCTTATAACGCGAGCTAAAATGAGTTAAAATGAGTTCCTTCACACCAGCATCCCGTGCAGCAACGGCAGCCTGATACGCTGTACTATGATAGTACTTACGTGCCGTATCCTGCATATCATGCAAAAATGTCGCTTCATGCACCAGCAGATCAGCGTCCTGTGCTAACACGAGCACATTACCGCATGGTCGCGTATCCCCTAGGATAGTCACGATTTTACCTTTTTTGGGTTCGCCTACAACTTGATGCGAATGTAGCATTTCGCCATTGTCGAGCTGAACACTACCACCATTTTTCAATTGTCCGTAAATAGGGCCTGGCTTAATGCCATGCTGCTTTAACAATTCAAAATTAAGCTGCCCCGGACGCTCCTTTTCGATAATCCGATAGCCATAGCTGTCGATACGATGCTCTAGCAATGCCGCTTCCACACGGAAGGTATCATCGTCAAAAACGACGCCCCCTTCATGCTCCACTACATTCAGCTCATATTCTACACGCGATTGACTCAGCTCCAACGCCATGTCCACAAATTGCTTTAATCCCGGAGGCCCATATACGGTTAATGGCGACAATCCACCTTGATTCGAGCGACTGGACAGCAGACCAGGCAAGCCAAACAGATGATCACCATGTAGATGTGTAATAAAAATCTTTTCCAGCTTGCTTAGCTTGAGCTGGGAGCGCAAAATCTGATGCTGTGTACCTTCGCCACAGTCGAACAGCCAAAGCGCTTTGCGTTCTTCATACAATCGTAAGCCGATCGAGGTCACATTGCGCTGCAATGTAGGCACACCGGCATTTGTTCCAAGAAAATATAATTCCATCCTTCAACAACCTTCTCTCTATG
This sequence comes from Paenibacillus hunanensis, assembly GCF_014645615.1. Classification (GTDB taxonomy): domain Bacteria; phylum Bacillota; class Bacilli; order Paenibacillales; family Paenibacillaceae; genus Saccharibacillus; species Saccharibacillus hunanensis. The sequence continues at coordinate 71,077 of NZ_BMMB01000011.1, forward strand.
CATCACAGTCCGGTTAATCTATAGTATCCCGTGCTGTGCATGACCTTCTATAGCAAAATAAACATACTATATAAATAAAGATATGAGCGCAGATCTGAAACGCATCTCTTCCTATTCCATCGCTCAGACCGCTTCCTGTCATGCAGGATTATGCAAAATGATAATATCCTTTATCATATCACGTAAACGCCGTTGTCAAAAGGGATTCCTTGATATCGATATATGAACGCAGATAGAAGTCTGTGCATGAAACGATACAGATACTGCATATCTTCTCCCTTTTCTCGAACACTATACAAATAAAGCCATAGGGAGCGATGATAGAGTGTAGTAGACTCATCGATTCCTACAGCTTTTATTTGTAGCTTTTATAGCTTTATGAACGAGTAAATGATAATCATACCTGAGCATTCAATTCATCACGAACCTCCATTAATGCAAACCCCAGCCAGTTCGTTCCTTTCCAGTGGATAGGCCGCTCTATATCAGGATGATCCTTCGATATTCCAATTCCCCATATTTTATCATACGGACTTGCTTCAACAAGCACGCGTTTACCTGTATTACATAAAAACTGCCCCAGCTCCTCATTCTGCTGGAACTTGGCAATATTCCCTTGCTTCACAATCTCATAGCTATGTGCCTGCCAGATGTCATTGTCAAAATGCTGTACCGAGCGTCCAAACATCTTCATCTGCTTAGGATGCTTGGCTTCCATAATCTTCGTCAGCATCTCGGTATCGTTAAATAATCTTGCCTTCTCTGCCATCATATACTGTTCTGTACAGGAATACGTTATGCCGTCGATCGTAAACTCACTTTGCCACCACTGACTAAAGCAGCTCTGATCCACTCGATCGACAGCTTTTGGTGTATGTCCCCAGAAGAAGAGATATTTTATCTTTTTGCCTGCATTATAGTCCTGCTGTAATGCTTGTAATGTATAGATCATGGGAATGACTCCTTTGTATGTATTTAGCAATATCTATAGTATTTATTTTATATTAATATTTAGTTATTATCAATATATTAATAAGATAGAAATATTAAGATACATTATGGCTAATCAGCTTATCGATGCTCATTTACGGCTCTAGTGTAAGACTCTCATGTAACAAAGCTTAAATAGTATGTACTATGATGTACCGTTTGCTCAAGTCCATATCCTATTTAAAACATACACACCTGCTACAGTGATCATAGAATCATATGGAACTAGATCACATATTCATGTTATAATTCCGCATAAATATTCAATATCAATCCTACGTGTTCTGGAGCTATGATTTGGCGATTCCATTCAATGAGTTTTTGGTGAAAGTATCGACAATAGTAGACATATCTTTTATAATACTTCTAAAAACATAGAAAGAAGGGTAATCCGATGGCTGAAATCAGAATTAGAAATACAAACGAGCGCATTTCCGGTGACGATCAGGTTTTGGAGTTTCTGAACAAGCATGAGGTTGTATACGAAAAGTGGGATGTATCCAAGCTCTCCGACGAGCTGAGCGAGAACTTCACTTTGACAGATGAGCAAAAGCAAGCGGTGCTTGATACGTTTGAGCCTGAGATTCAAGATCTAGCTGCACGCCGTGGCTATCGTACTTGGGATGTGATTACCCTGTCCGAAGCAACTCCTGATCTGGAAGCGAAGCTGGCAAAATTCGAGGAAATCCATACTCATACAGAAGACGAGATTCGCGCCATTGTCTCTGGTAACGGTATCTTCATTATTAAAAGTCCTGAACACGGCTACTTCGATGTTGAGCTTGAGCCAGGCGATGTCATCTCTGTACCTGAAAATACACCTCACTTCTTCACACTGGTCGACAATCGTAAAATTGTTGCGGTACGCCTGTTTGTAGAAACTGATGGCTGGGTTGCTCATCCATTTGAGGATTCTTCTTTCCAGAAGGCTTAAGCGATTGGATTTTATTGAATAATACGGATTTCAATTCCAATATTAAATTGCATAAATATAAAAACAAGCCCGCTTTACTCCTACTACAGGAATAAGGCAGGCTTGTTTTTTTAACTTTAGAGCTGATATCATGTTGGCTTGCTTGACGTCGTATACAACGCTAAATTAAACATACAGCTAGTACACGTTCAGTAAGCTTGACTGCTACTTTTAGACGGCTTGCGCAGCAATCTCATGAATTTCGCTCAAATGCTTGATCTCATGATCCGGTTTAATATCGCTATCATTTGTTTTGCCATTACGATTCAGCCAGACTGAAGTGATGCCAGTAGCCAGCGCACCCTTGATATCGGTAGTCAGCTTATCGCCAACCATTAAGGCTTGCTCTGGCTGCACATTCAGCAGCTCCAGCGCATGACGGAAAATCGATGGGTCTGGCTTTCCGCGACCAAATGCACCCGAGATGACGATCTGATCGAAGAAGGGTGCCAGCTCAGGCACACCATCCAGCTTTTCCTGTTGCAGTGCTGGACAACCATTCGTTAATAGTAGTAGCTTCACTTTACCCTTGAGCTCGCCAAGAATTTGTAAGGTTTCTTCATAGAAATGCGGGCGATTACGACGCTCACGAACAAACTGCTCTGCCAGCTCATTGCCCAGCTCCTCATTGTTGATTCCCAGTGCACGTAGCCCTCTGTTCCAGGCTTCCTTGCGATAAACTGGCGCAATCTGCTCCAGCTTGCGGAATTCAGGCTGCTCTCCAGCCGTGAACTGTGCCCACAAGCCTTCAAATGGATTAATTCCGATCATCTGTGTAAAGGGGAACGTCTCATACGATTCATACAATGCGCGCGCTTCCTTGCGTACCGCCTTTTCCAGCTCGACAGCATCAATGCCTTCGCGGTTCGCTGCTGTCAGGCAGGTATAATGGAACGCTTCCTCAATACTTCTCTCATCCCACAGCAATGTATCATCCAGATCAAACAAAACGGCTTCAATACTCAAGTCCAAACCCTCCCGGTTATTGTTCAAGTATATTGGTGAAAAGGGCATGATCGCTAAAGAGAAGCTCATGCCCTTTTACAGCTATAACGTATATCATACTGCGCTACTCAACTAGCTAACGACAAGCGATCCTTACAGCTTATCTTCAACTGTGATATTGTGAGTTGCTGCAAATTTGCGCAGGTGTTCAGCCATTGCATCGGTATCATAACGGTTGAGTGTACGAGCGAACAGCCATGCACCGCCTTTTGTGCTATGCTCGATAACTACATAACCTTTTTGTAAACGAATCTTTTTCACATTAGCAGCTGTCAAAATACGATCACGATTAAACTTTGTTGTAATTAAGGAATCCTTGCCTACTTTTAGATATGGACGGCGCAGGAACAAAATCACCCCAAGGAACACATACAACAGTACCGTTACGACAAACAGGATAACGCTTGTCGATGCAGCCGGATACATAATCCCCATGGTACCGTATACAAGACCGAGCAGTACAAGTGTTGCCGGGAACACAATATTGCGTCCTTTGTACACCGTGAATTCAGAGCTGGCTTTTGTTGTGCCCAGACGATCTTGACCTGCCTTTTTACGGCGATCATTCAACTGCTTCGTATTGCGCTTGACTTGCCTTTCCCAGGAACGGGACATCGCTTTTCCCCCTATAATCTGTAATGTAAGTCTGTTATAACAAAACAGGATGCCGTGTCCTGATCGTTGATCAGTAGCGACATCCCTGTATGGTTATTGCGTCGATGATCATCAGATGAGACTGTACATAACAAAAAGCTGTGAATACAGCACAGCTATTTATGCGTTGCCTTTTTGTTCGTTCTCAGCGTCCTCGACCCATTCGATCGTTTCGAGCTGCTGACGGAAATTGCGGCGGATATTGCCCAGGTAAACCTGACGTAGCTCGTCGCGCTCTACTACTTCTTCCGCAGTAAGTCCAACTTCCTTTTTCTTGCGTGCTAATTCGTTAATTCTTGCAATGATTACGTCGATGTCCATAACTACCCTCCCAAATCTATCTTTTCTAACTTTGACATGTAAAAAAAAGCTTGTCAAGGCTATTCGCACCTGACAAGCAAACGATAGAACAATATATAAATCCGGAGGAGATCCGGTTAGATCATAACGATAATAAAATAACAAAATACAACGATAGATGTTTATGAGATATTGTATAGTCCAATCCATAATAATGAACTTTTGTATAGGCTAGCGACCTGCTACATATGAAACATCATATTTCTAAAAGATTCAGTTGTGTGGGATAACGAGCACATCACCACTGCGAATATCGCTAGTATTCAGATTGTTCTCATCTCGTATTTCGGCAATATAATCACGTATGTCTGTATCCGGTGCTTTGTATTGAGAAGCGATCGCCCAGAGGCTATCTCCTTCAGTCACGATCACATGCTGCTTCATTGCAGGGGATTCATCCGCAGTGACAAAATGCTGAAATCCTCCATATAACAGTACACCTGCAAACAAGATACTTACCATTAAGCGACCTGTAGAGTTCCATCCGGATCTGCGCTTCTTGGATGGACGTGCCGACTTCTTACTCTTGCCCATCGTTTTGCGAGCGGTCATCTGGATCAGATCCAGTGTCTTGCGACGGAAAGAGCGTCCAGCGCGTTTAGCTAATGGCTTGTGACGTCCTGTGCCTGCTGTATCTCCATCCACGTATACCCATTCGCTCACTGAAGGCTCACTGGATGCTGCCTTCTTCGTCGATGCTTGCATCTTGGATGCTGATAATGGTGTAGATCCAGTGGATGTATGAGTAGATGTGCTTGCTGTCGACGAAGCAGCGTCATCCTGAGTTGAGTTCGTGTCGTGGATACTTTTGTATGTAGTATATTTAAGCATGTGCTTCACACTCCAAACGTTTGTTCTTGTTTTCCTGAAAAGAATATAGCACGAACATATGTTTTGATCAATAGGTTTTTCGAACTTTTGTTCGCTTTTTTTCAGGAGTGTTTTAGAGTGCATTGGAGAAGGCTGATTGTATATAGAAAATCGTGAATCCAACTTTATAGAAGTGCTACGTGATACATGCTACTTTGTTTGCTGTAAATTCTAACTTACTTTTAGAACTTATGTTTGTACGAACGGAAGTTCTATGTTATAATTTTGCCAAACGTTACAGTATTGGGGTTGATACAGTATGTCCAAGATTTCTAACCGCCAGCAGGCGATTCTGGAATTTATCCGGAATGAAGTAAAATTGAAAGGCTATCCGCCATCCGTTCGTGAGATCGGTGAAGCTGTTGGCCTCGCTTCCAGCTCGACGGTTCACGGACACCTGGACCGCCTTGAGAAAAAAGGATTGATTCGCCGTGACCCTACGAAGCCGCGCGCCATTGAGCTGCTCGGTCAAGAGGAATCGGAAAACAATCTGATGTTTGCACAGACAGTATCCCGCGTACCGATTATCGGTAAGGTTACTGCTGGTGTACCGATTACTGCTACTGAGCATATTGAGGACTACTTCCCATTGCCACAGCAGTTTACCGGTGACAATCAAGTGTTTATGCTCTCCGTTGTCGGTGACAGTATGGTTGAAGCAGGCATTCACAATGGCGACTTCGTTATCGTTCGTCAGCAACAGACAGCCAACAATGGCGATATCGTTGTAGCGATGACTGAGGACGACGAAGCTACCGTGAAAACGTTCTATAAGGAAAAGGATCATATCCGCTTGCAGCCAGAGAATCCACGTTATGAGCCATTGCGCCTTACTCGTGTAACGATTCTCGGTAAAGTAGTTGGTCTGTTCCGTAATCTGCACTAAGGGCTTGCTGATGATGAGCCTGGTCATAGTCCATTAAAAAAGACTCTCGCATAATGTGAGAGTCTTTTTTAATGGACTATTCATTTTTAAAAATGGTAAAACTTCTGTAATACGACTTTACTCATATGTAGACTAGCCAGCTGATACACATCAGATTGCTTAGCCATTTGAAACGCTAATATTACATAAACAGACATTCACATGACTAAGCTTCATTAAAATCATACCTTGAAGTATAGATAAGTATGCCTCCTACTACGAGTAGGAACAATGGTATAATGAACCAAATGATTCCGATATCAAATAATTGATATTGAAAAGCTCCACCGTTGATCTGTGAAGAGTACGCTGCTCCTCTTAGACCAGCAAGTATGAATCCGGTACAAAGTATAATAGTCGCACATACAATAGATGTACAACCTAACAGCAATTTTATCATTTTACCACCTCCACAATAATCTCCTGTCTTATTATACAGACAGGAGATTATTGTCGCATCTTTTGGAAGTATACGGAAAATATTTTAGTAATATAGCTGTTATTGTGAGTATTTTATATCATTTTTCACATTTTATTTTTTGTTTCATTGATATTATTTGCAATTTGCTGTGCATATGCGTACTCCATGATTTTGTTCGCTAACCGTTTCGTAATCATGTTTAGAACAGCTTCGTTTCCAGTACCTTTGCCATCAGCTCTTTAAAATCCTTACTATCCGCCTTCTCTGCTAACCGCTCCTCCATTGCATTAAACTTTTCTGCCAGAAAATACGCATTTAAATATAGCACCAGATATTCCTTAGCAATCGCTTCGAGATGCTCCTTATTGGAGGTATAGCCTGCGATCACACTATGAGCAAAAGCTTCGGGATTAATGTTGACTTTATTTTTCATCCTTCATTCTCCTTTGCTACCGCCTTATGCTTTATTTAGCCAGACCTGCATTTCTCCAGGTGTGCGATTTGCCCAGCTATAATATGGAATCAGCTTTAAGGTATGCGGTGCATACGTTGGCTCCGCTACAGAGCTATACAGCACCTGTTCCCATTCTGCCCCTACCTGCTGACGCTCTACCTGCCATTCGATCGTTCCGACACCACCTAGCAGCTCAGGATCAAATCGATAGGTCGCCTGCTGATTACTATAAACTCGAATCAGATGCAGATTGGCTCCATTATCCTCTTGCTCTGCGCAAAAAATGAGTGGCCCTCGTCCAATCGCCAGCTTGCCCCAATCGCTTCGTACGAGTGGATGCGCGCTATATTGCCTGATCTCCATCGGCAGGGTCAGCTTGAGCTGATCACCCTTTTGCCACGTACGATTCAAGCTAACAAAACCATCCTTTATATCCAAAGACACCGACTCACCATTCACAGTTAACACAGGCTCCCCTGACCAATAAGGAATGCGTAACGCTAATGTGAAATCAATCGGCTGATCAGTATGCACTTGAAACGCTACATTCCCTTCCCATGGCAGCTCACTCGTCTGCTCAAGCTGAACAGTCTGATCGTCTAGCTTGAGTTCGGCTGTACCGGTCACATACAGATTCGTATACACCGCACGCTGCTGGGGATGGATGGTGTACACATATTGATGCAACGAAGTGAGTAGCCGTGCAAGATTCGGTGGACAGCATGCACAACCGAACCAAGCAGGACGTGTAACCTTTACATGGCTTTTTCCCGGATCATGCAGGCTGCTATCTGGACGCACCTCCAGTGGATTCACGTAAAAGAAGTGCTTGCCATCCAGCGCCATTCCACCAATAGCCGTATTATAGAGCGCTCGCTCCAGCACATCTGCATATTGTGATTTTGCTTCATTTTTCAGCATATTAAAGGCAAAAAAGATAAGTCCGATCGAAGCGCAGGTTTCGCAGTACATCGTATCATTGGGTAGATCATAATCGGTGGTGAATGCTTCTCCATCCACAGTCGAGCCAATACCGCCTGTAATATACATTCGTTTACTCACTATATTACTCCACAGTCGGCGACACGCTTCCAGCATCTTACTATCATTAGCGAGGTAGGCTGCGTCTGCCATCCCTGCACACAGATAGACAAGACGAACCGCATGCCCTTCGGCAGTCTCCTGCTCCAATACAGGCTGGTGTGCCTGATAATACGTTAATTGTCGATGGCTCATGCCCTCGATCACAGCGGTAGTCCCTTTATCCTCGGCACGCTGTCTTGCGAAAAAAGTCGGATCTGTACCACGTTCATACAAAAAATAGAGACTCAAATCCAAATAACGCTGCTCTCCTGTCAGTGTATACAGCTTGGTCAAAGCAAGCTCAATTTCCTCATGCCCGTCGTAGCCTTGAATTTTGCCAGCTTCTTTTCCAAAGTGAGCATCAATACAATCTGCAAGTCGGCAGGCAATCGTGCGTGCCTTCTCATTACCCGTTGCTTCGTAATAAGCGATAGCTGCTTCAATAAAATGACCTGCACAGTACAGCTCATGACTTTCTGCTAGCTTTTTGAAGCGACGCTCTGGTTCTTCGATAGAAAAGTACGTATTGATATAGCCATCCTGCTCCTGTGCCAGCCCGATCAAATCAATTACACCGTCAGCTAGCTCCTGTAATTGTGCATCAGGATGAATCGATAGCGAGTAGGCTACCGCCTCCAGCCACTTGTATACATCACTGTCCTGAAATACCCAGCCATAGTGGTGACCTTCCTTCAAGCCAGCAGCAATTTTAAAATTTTCGATGGCATGGCTTTTCTCAGAGGGAATATTGTCGTCATTGCGTTCCTTTTCAATCACAATATCGGCGTTGTCATTCAGTACGTCCCATTGATAGGGAATCATCTCTGTACGTACAAGCTCGCGGTAATGAGACCAGAATGAATCAGTAATATGGGATGATTGAAGCTGAAATGGCATAGGAATGATTCCTCCTCATACATAAGTAGATAGGTTTATACTTCAGCATTCGCTTCCTTTTGCAGCAATTGCTTGCGAATATAGCCTTCCTTCTTCTCAAACTGGCGATAAAATAACATCGGAATAATGCCCAGTAAAAATACGATGGCAGGTAGCCAGATAAATACGAGTCGGATGCCATCAATCGATTGTGCACTTTGCACTGCATTCGGTACATATCCAAATGCCGCCATAAATTGCGTTGGAATGAACCCACCTAGACCGGAGCCTGCTTTGATACAAAATGCACTGCCAATTGCCGTTAGCATGCCACTTGCTCGTAAGCCAGATTTCCATTCGCCATAATCAACCGTATCAGACAGCATCGCAAATGGCATGGAGCAGGCAATACCAGAGCCGATACAGCCGATGCTCCAGCCGACGATCAATAGCGGCATATGCATACCTGCACTGAACAAAATGAACTGACCGATCGCTGCCAGTACAAATCCAAGAATCATCGTCAGCTGCTTGCTTGTATATTTGACAATCCAAGGAATCGACATCATACCGAGCACCTGTATAATCGAAATTCCGTTAATGAGCGGAACGAGATCCTTTTTTCCTAGATCATATTCAAAATAATAGACCAGTGTTGAGGTACGAATGGTGAGGGCGATCCAGAACAGCAAATTAGCTATGACGAGTAAGAGCCATGGCCAATTGCCTGCGATCGCTTTCATACTATGGCGAAGTGGAATGGTCTTAATCTTCTCGATATTAATCTCTTTGAGATCCGCAAATGCGATCAGGAACATCGTGATGGAAAGGATACCAAACAAGCACAATGTCCAGAAAAAGCCCCGCTGATCATTACCCCCACCAAGCAGAGCGACGAGCGGCAGCGTGAATGTAACTGCCACGAAGTTACCAATATTCCCACCTACCATACGGAAGGAGTTCAACACAACTCGTTCATTCGTGTTACGACTCAGGTTAGGCAGAATTGAAGTGATCGGTGTGGAAATACCAGTGTAGGCGATTCCTGCCAGAATGTAGGTGACACTGGCGTATACAATTTTCCACGTTCCATCCAGATTCGGTGTAGTAAAGGTTAGTACCATAAATGCGGCAAACGGTACACATAGCCATAAAAAGTAAGGACGACTCTGCCCATATTTGGACTTGGTATGATCGACGATGATCCCCCACATCGGGGCATCCACTGCATCGATCAATCTTGTCACGAGCAATAATGTACCTGCTGCAGCTACCGATAGCCCGAACACATCCGTATAAAAGTAGAGTAAGTAAGCACCGATGATGCTATATAACAGGTTGCCACCCGTATCTGTAAGCGCATAACTAATTCTGCGATGAAATGGCACCTTGTCTGTCTGTAAAGATGGGTGTTGCTGGGATGAAGAAGACGATGATGAATGCTCCATAGGTATAACCTCCAATCTATAAATAAGCAGTTAGCGAAAACGAATCCACCTGATCGGCAATAGGGGTGCACCGTGCCGTTACATTTATCGTAAGCGCTTTCTGAAGTGGAATAAACTTAAGTTTTCGTAGTTTAAGTGTATATTTCCGATCTTTACCAATTATTTTAATGACTTAAATTCATTTAAATTCGTGTTATAATACGTGTGAATAGCTTGTTTCGTTATGTATCTGCCAACTAAGGTGCACAAAAACGACTTTTCGTAGTGAAAACTGATATTACAGCAGAGAGTGACGGTGATTGACGGATGAAGCCGGTAACGAGAATCAATATTGAGCGTCCGCTCGCGTATTACAAATGCGGTCAATTTGTAGGAAATCAGGGCTGGAAGCATAAGCCGATGAAGCTGGAAAAGGATTACGAGCTAATCATCGGACTCAAGGAGACGGTCTATCTACAGGTTGGCAACGAGCATTATGAGATCAAGCATGGCGATATTATGTTGATCGCTCCTGAAGTAAAGTACGTGGGCTACGCTCCCTCCAACGACGAGGTTAGCTTTTTCTGGCTACATTTTATTCCGCGTCAGGACGTGCTTATCGATTCTAACGATACCTTTATGAGTCTGCTGCTTGCCAGTGCCGAGCTGCAACAGCGAAAAGAGCTAGGTGCCTACGTCTGCCTGCCACCCTTTTTCTCACTGCCTTATTTGGATAAACCCGTCATGCTGATGAAGCAAATTCTCGATATCTCCCATACGTCGTATTACAGCACCTATGCAGTCGATTATCTTGTAACCGAGCTGATGCTCGAATTGACCGATAAATATATACAGCAGCTACTCCAGCAGCAATGGCTGAATAAGGAGCATAACCAGAAGTTTATGCAGATCGTGGAGTGGATTAGAGTGAATATTTATCATGATCTGACTGTGCAAAAGATTGCGGATACGTTTTGCTTTAACGCTGACCATTTGACCCGCTTATTTAAAAAGAATCTGGGCATGAGTACGATTCGTTATATTAACACGCTCAAATTAAGCCTCGTGAAAGAAAGATTATGTACGACCAATCAGTCGATCAAGGAGATTGCGTATGAGCTTCATTTTCGTGACGAGAAGTATTTGATGAAGCTATTTAAGAGCTATATTGGTATGACACCGACCCAGTTTCGAGACACATATACAAACACGTATTTGAATAGTATGACTGTAGATCCAGATATTCCATTGCCTGAGCATTTGCAGGAGCCGTAAAGCGCATGTACTGTTAGGCTATGTAATACAATTGGGTGCTTTGCTGGTGTAGTTAGTTTCATTTTTAGTACAGTGTGGTTCTATAATATAGATCAGTTTGATTTTATAGTGTAGTTGATTGTAATTGAGTGTGGTTGGTTAGACTATGCGTAATATAGCTATTAGGCAAAATGGTAAGTAAATAGCCCGAAGCATCACGTTCTGTTGCTTGACGTGCACTTCGGGCTATTTTTATAGGATTATCCTTAACAGACTGAAAATCAGGCGATTGTACAGCATAAAGCAATCTTAGGATCGTGTGTATAGATCATACTGCATGTATAATGCATGGTTAAACTCGTCGATTTGATTCATTTTACAGCTCTACTTCGCTTGATCAATAGACCTCAATATAATCCAGCTCCGCATAACCGTTCCCTTTGCCCAATACGATGGTATTATCGCCCTGCTTCAGATTAACCGATACAGTCACGATCTGGCGGGTGCCAAAGTTCGGCACATTCGCTGTCCATCCTCCGGTTGTCGGATACGACACTGCATCTTGAGCTTGACCGTTAATGGTCAATGTGTGTGTGGATGTCGCATTTGTACCGTTAGCATAGCCAACATCCATTTTATACGTGCCTGCTGCTGGCGCATAAACGCTGAAGGTTACCGAGCTGTCGTTATTATCGATGTTACCGACAAATCGATCATTAGAGGCAAACGAGCTGTTCACAATACGTGCGCCTTGCACTTTTGCATCTTCCGCTTCTACTCTTTGCTTGAAGCTTCCCAGCTGTTGTAGCTGGATATAGTCTAGCTCCGCATAACCCGATCCAGCTTTGGTCAGACGAATCGTATTGCTACCCTCTTTTAAAGCAATCTGTTGTTGAATGGCAGCGCCATCTGCGGCATCAAGCCAGCCCCCTGTGGCTGGATAATTCAGCGTAGTTGCCTCTGCTCCATTGACACTCAGCGACTGCTGGGAGGTGCTTGAACCCCCGTTCGCATAGCCAACTGTCAGATTATAATTGCCAGCGGCTGGGGCATTCACTGTAAACTCTACATAGCTATCTGGATGATCGATCCGACCCACATAACTGCTACTGGAAGCATGATTGCTACTTAATACACTGGCACCCTGTACGTTTGCTTTTTCGGCTTCATAGCGAGTGATATCGCTTTGTGCACCCGGTGTAATGGTGACATGATAGCCTGATGATGGCTTCATATCGGTAACTGGAATCGTAATTTGACCGTTTTGGATAGCTACATTGCCTGTAAATACGGTCGTTGGCTCACTCACTGGTGTATCTACTCCATACCATGGGGTACTTTCCAGCTTCACACTTGCTGTACCTGAGAAAGCGGATAACGCATTCAGACTCTTGATGACAATAGTATGATTCCCTGTGCCGCCGCCAAACACGACATCTACTTGTTGCTTACTATCATTTACACTGGCAATACCGTCCAGATCAAGTGCTTGGGGATTAGGTGGCGTAGTCATAATCATTTGACCGGACATATCGCCATACCATTTATACAGCCACCAGGCACCATTTTTCTCACCATTTGCTGTAACCAGATTGCTCAAGCGTCCAGGTCGGAACCAAAACGCAATATTAGCGGTATCTACGCCAGAGCGCTCAAATTGAGCAATATAACGCGTCATATTACCGGGTACAGCCTGTTCAGAGATCACACCGTATTCGTTAATGCTGATCAGTCTTGGACTGATACCGAGCTGTTTTTCCAATGCCCGATAAGCACTAATATGGCTAGAGATATATTGAGGTGCTGGCCCGTCCACATAATAGCCTTCTGGAGCACCCAGCTCATGCCATGAAATAATATCTGGCAGCACATGATGATCACGTGCATACGTTAGAAAGTCCTTCAGCCAGCCCTCATTGTAGTGCGTAATGCTTGGACCAATGATTTTAGTTGTAGTATCCTGCTGCTTGATGCGCAAATAGGTTTTTTCCCAGCCTTCATTAAAGGAGCCTGCCTTATTCGTATCCCATGTTCCGTCTGGCTCATTCCAAATTTCATAACCATAAATATTATCTGCACCTGAGTCGAGGCGCGCCTTTACGATTTGATCTACTTTGCCGTACCAGTCATCCCAGCTCACCCATTTGTATGGAAAATCAGGATAAATGTCGGGCATCCGAATGGTAACCTCTGCGCCATTACGTTTGGCGATAGGCGCTACCTTGAGCGCGTCACCAACTGGCTTCGTTTCCCCATTGGGAAGCTGTTGACCACCCGGTGCCATCTGGGTAAACATTTTTGGATGCGTCGGTGCGATCAGATCATTCGCTGGTCGTCCTTCCTCTGCCAATCCATATAAAGAACCCGAAGCCACATGTGTGACAGGACGATATGCATTAGATACATCTACAGTAAACGGCGATGGAGACGCTGCTGAGACTGGTGCTGGAGCGAATAAAGCGGGTACCATCCCCAGCAATAAAGTTCCACTTAATAAGGCTGCTCTTTTTTTCATTTGTCATCACCTTTCAAGTTTGAGAATTGTTTGAGAATTTGTAGTAAGTAGGAAAGCAATTAAAGATAACGCTTTCAAAAGATGTTGGCCAACATCCTCAAGGCTTCCAGCGTACGCGCTTGAATAACCTTGTACTCTTAGGTTATTGATTTTCCACAGGTGGGTAAACTCCAAAAATCGTAGGTTGGGTGCAGATTACCGACTTTGGGAATGCCTGTTTTGGCATATTGATCCTCTATACACGTATATTGCGCTGTCCATTACTATTATTACCTATAGCAACGATTGTACCGTCAGATTTTATCCCAATCGTATGAATACAGCCTGCGGCAATCGCTTTAATATCGTTCCAATTGTTTATATCGCATTGATGATATGTATTTGATCCCACAGCAATGGTTGTACCATCCGATTTCAGACCAACGGTATGATAACTTCCCGCTGCAATGGCTATAATCTCGCTCCATTCGCTCACATCGCATACTCCTTCACCTGTCCTACCTGTAGCTACGACGCTGCCATCGCTTCGGAGCCCAACGGTATGAAGATATCCTGCTGAAATAGCTACAATCTCACTCCAACCGCTTACGTCACACTGATTATATTTATTGTTACCGATTGCGATAACGGTTCCATCGGATCGTAAACCAACCGTATGCCAATCTCCCGCTGATACTGCTACGATATCGATCCAATCGCTTACATTACATTCCGCTTCGCGGTTTCTCCCCACTGCCATCACTGTACCATTAGATTTCACTCCTACAGTGCGACACCATCCTGCCGCAATAGCTGCCATATCGCGCCATCCACTTACATCGCATTGATTATGTTTATTCCATCCTATCGCCATTACTGTACCATCGGATTTGAGAGCAGCCGTGTGAGCATTACCGGTATTTTTAGCCATATGTACATTACCTGCTGCAACCATCACATTAGGAATGGATTGTGTTTGGATTAGTGATTGCTGGAATTGCTTATTATTCATATCGTTCCTCCTTAACTTTCATTGTCATTAAAAAGAAAAATCCCTTACGCCATAAGGCATAAGGGATTAAATACAGATATTAATACAGCGTCATGTACTGGTCGCGCTCCCATTGGTGTACCTGAGTACGGTACATATCCCATTCAATCTCTTTTAGCTCATAAAAGTGTGCGGTCGCATGCTCACCAAGTGCAGTGATCATAATATCGTCGCGCAGCAGCTCATGCAGAGCTTCTTTCAGATCGCCTGGAAGACTTGGGATACCTTCGTCGATACGCTCATCTTCAGTCATTATGTAGATGTTGCGGTCGATCGGTTTTGGCAGGTTCAATTGACGATCAATACCGTCCAGACCTGCTCTCAGCATAACAGCCAGTGCCAGGTAAGGGTTCGCTGTTGGGTCAGGGTTACGCAGCTCGATACGTGTGCTCAGTCCACGCGAAGCCGGAATACGTACCATCGGGCTACGATTACTTGCAGACCATGCTACATATACAGGTGCTTCATAGCCTGGAACCAGACGCTTGTAGGAGTTTACTGTAGGATTCGTTACAGCTGCCATCGAACGTGCATGCTTCAGAATACCTGCCATATAATGACGTGCAATTTCGCTCAAGCCAATGTCATCGCTCTCATCATAGAACGCATTCGTGCCTTCTCTGAACAGCGATTGGTGACAGTGCATACCAGAACCGTTCATACCAAACAGCGGCTTCGGCATAAATGTGGCATGCAGACCATGCTGACGAGCAATCGTGCGTACCACGAGCTTGAACGTCTGGATCTGATCCGCTGCTTGCAGAGCGTTAGCATATTTAAAGTCGATCTCATGCTGGCCTGGTGCTACCTCATGGTGAGACGCTTCGATCTCAAAGCCCATTTCTTCCAGCGTAATAACGATATCACGGCGGCAGTTCTCACCCAGATCGGTTGGAGCCAGGTCGAAGTATCCACCTTGATCGTTCAGTTCTTCAGTTGGGTTACCGTTAGCATCGGTACGGAACAGGAAAAATTCCGGTTCTGGTCCGACCATCATTTCAGTAAAGCCCATTGCTTCAGCTTCTTTCAGGTTACGCTTCAAAATGCCGCGTGGATCGCCAGCAAATGGCGTACCATCCGGCATGTACACATCACAAATCAGACGTGCCACGCGAATGTCCGTTACCCATGGGAAAATAACCCATGTATCCAGATCCGGATACAGGTACATATCAGATTCCTCGATACGTACATAGCCTTCGATGGAGGAACCATCGAACATCATTTTATTGTCCAGTGCTTTACCCAGCTGACTAACCGGGATTTCAACGTTTTTGATCGCACCGAGCAAATCGGTAAATTGCAGACGGATAAAACGTACATTTTCCTCTTCCGCAATTCGCAGAATATCTTCCTTCGTATAACTCACGCTACCCTCTCCTCTGTGGTCTGATTATTTTTTGTTGAAGAATCGGGATAACTCCCCTTGAATAAGAGACACCTGGCCTGGACGCTTGCCTGTAACCAGCTGCTGTTTAAGCATACGATGAAGTTGCGAATCTGACAATTCCCTACGACGCTCTTCCGTGTCTGGTGTAATCACAGTCGCTTCCTCAGATTCCTTCGAGACAGGGTTCATCACTTGCTTAATGCCAGCGATATTTACCCCTTTCTCGATAAGTGCCTTAATTTCCAATAAGCGCTCTACATCATTAAACGAAAACAAACGCTGATTGCCCGAAGTACGTGCCGGAACGATCAGATTGTGTTGCTCATAGTAACGAATCTGACGCGCAGACAGATCCGTAAGCTTCATCACGATTCCGATAGGGAATAGCGCCATATTTCTCCGAATTTCATCACCCATGTATTCATCAACCTTCCAATTAGCATTTTAGCATTCGATTCTCTTGCTACTATTGTACATATCCTGATATAAGGCGTCAATAACATGTTAACTTAACTCACAATAATTTTATATTGCGTTAACATGTGCTTAACAATGCTGGGGCTGAATTTTCATTTTAATTCCGTAAGCTCTCTTTTTCGCAGATTTATTATAACATTAGATGCCCTGTAAATGCACGCCGGGACAGCGAATCTCTCTAATTATGTTACAACGCTTCTGAAAGATTGCAAGGTTTGTTATGAAGGTATCATCCATTGGGTAATCCGTTTTCTTATACGTATCAAATGATGGATTTATAAATCCAATTTTGTTGCAATTGTGTCTAGCGATGTCACATCGCTTGCATTATTGTATTAAACGTAACAGAGCTAGCATTGGTTTCGTCGTTACAGTTTACATGAATGCGTAACGAACACTCGCAATAAATGTTTATCTATGTGAGGATCGCATAAGTTGTCGGCGAGAGGGCAAATTACAGATTTCCTCTAACGGCTAACTTGGATCATTCATCTATCACCATGATAATAAACTGAACATGCTTGCTGAGTTGATCGTTTAGCTTGATCCGCCTGTACTTGACATGTTCTGTTGGTGAGCAATAACAGCACCTAGAATAGGTACATCACGGCTTTTTAAAAGAATATATAGTAGAATATGACTCACTTTTCACATGGTAAATGTATCCTGAAATTTACTTATAGACATAATCAATAAACTTATATCGAATACCTATAAGCGAGCTAGCATCCTACATGATTTACCCTTATTGACAGTTAGCCAGACATATAGCAAAACAATCGGATAGCGATTCTATAAGCAATGTCAAAGTATACATTTAACTTTAAATATAATTTTTGATTATTCGATTAAATTCCGTGATTACAGTATATACGGGAATCATTGCTACAGAAGCTGAGCGTGTCAGTAGCTATATTAGCGTATGCAGTCATATCAATATCCGGAAAACAATTCCTCTGTTATCCGGATATTGTACTTTATTGTATGGACTGCCTGATGGATTATGATTCGGATACTTGCTACTCTAATTCCGTATGCGCATGACTAGATGTTCTGCATGAGCATAGCACGATTAGTTTGAAGATTTGTTTATAATCATCATCATTTAGCAGAAGAATGATTCTAGCAGTATGAATCCACCCTTTATCCTATAGCAGATTACGCTCTAGCATCGTCTGCAAAGCCATCAATACTCCCAGCTTCACATGAGAATACGTAAGTCCGCCCTGCATATAGCCAATGTATGGTTCACGAATCGGTGCATCGGCAGATAGCTCCAGACTTCCACCCTGAATAAATGTACCTGCCGCCATAATAACCGGATGCTCGTAACCAGGCATATCCCACGGCTCTGGCACCACATGGCTGTCTACAGCTGCGGCACGCTGAATCCCCTGTACAAAAGCAATGAGCTGCTGCTCCTGCTGGAAGGATACCGCTTGAATCAGATCGGTACGCGGCTCTGCCCAGCCCGGCTTGCTTTTGAAGCCCGCCAGCTCGAACATGGCAGCCGCATATATACTCCCCTTCAGCGCTTGTCCGACAATCGTCGGCGCCATATATAATCCCTGATAAATGCCGCGTGTCGTTCCCAGCATCGCCCCAACCTCGCCACCAATGCCTGGTGCAGTTAAACGGTACGAAGCCAGCTCTACATAGCTACGTTTACCACAAATATAGCCGCCTGTTTCCGCTATACCGCCACCTGGATTTTTGATCAAGGAGCCTGCCATCAGATCCACGCCGACCTGAGTCGGCTCCAGCGTTTCGGTGAATTCGCCATAACAGTTATCTACAAAAATAATAACATCCTTGTTATAGGAACGAATGCGCTGCACCATTGCTTCAATATCGGCAATTGTAAATGACGAACGCCAGTCATAGCCACGCGAGCGCTGAATACCAATCACGCGTGTATGCTCATTCATTAGACGCTCAACCTCCGGCCAGTCCACCTGTCCTTGTTCATTAAGGGCAGCTTCCCCATAACCAATACCAAAGTCGGCTAATGAGCCTTTACCATCATCCGGCTTACCAATCACCTTATGCAAGGTGTCGTAAGGACGACCGGTAATGTACAATAGCTCGTCTCCAGGACGTAATACACCAAATAAAGCCGTCGCAATCGTATGCGTACCGGAAGCGAAATGTGGACGCACCAGTGCAGCTTCGGCACCAAACACCTCCGCATACACATCCTCCAGCACTTCGCGTCCACGATCGTTGTACGCATAGCCAGTGGAGCCAGCAAAATGATAATCGCTCACTTTATGCTTTTGGAAAGCTTCGATCACCTTCCATTGATTCTTGTCTACAATTCCGTCCAGATTGCGAACGGCTTTATCGATTAGCTCGTCTGCCTGCGCAGACCACGCTGTAATTCGTTCATCAAAAACAGGCATGCTTGTCTCTCCCCACAATGATAACCCGCCCCAAACAGCTCGGGCGGGCTCGTTTTATATGTCCGTTCCTGATTGATCACCATGGCTCGGCTACATTTTCTAAGCTGACGTTATAATGGCTCCCAGACGTAGATAAGCCTAATACGTCTAAGTTGCCATTACACAAAAAACAGGTCGATAGCTTTCTTGATCGCGCTTCATATTTTACATGCTACGATAGGTTAAGAAAAGCCTTATCACGAATTGTCGTAATTTTGTCACTTTGTGCGTTATATTTGATGCGTTTCGTGCCTGAGCAGGAACGTCAACATAACGTGTACGAATGTTCGTCTGTATGATTTTCGAGTAAAAGCTATCCTGCTTATTGGGCTCGAATTTAAACATGGCGTCGTTCTCTTCATCGTCCTGCTGTATCACGCTACTGAAGCTCAGTAGCGCCCTACAGCGATAAGGGACACGCTACTTCAACCTAGCTGCGCACCTCATACTCTTGCAGACGATAACCAAACTTCTCGTAATCCACCTTATTCAGCTCAACTTTAAAAATGGCATCATTCTCTTCATAGTCCTGCTCAATCACACTGCTAAAGCTATATAGCTGGGCAATCAGATCACCACGATCTGCTGGAATACGATAGATGCGCTGACCGCCGCCAAGCTGCTCTTGAATAAGCTGCTTGATCTGCTCCAGATCTGACTCTGTGTAGGCGCTAACGCGCAGATGATGGCGATCCGATGGTATCATCTCTAACTGGGCAGGCGAGCACAGATCGATTTTGTTATACAGTACAATCTGATCCTTACTGCCAGCACCAAGCTCCTGCAAAATCTCATCCACCACTGCCATCTGCTCGTCACGACGTTCAGACGATGCATCTACAACATGCAGGATCAGATCCGCTTCATTCACTTCCTCCAGTGTGGCACGGAAGGCAGCGACCAGATCATGCGGCAGATTTTGAATAAAACCTACCGTATCGGTAAGCACAATTTCCTTACCACCCGGAAGCTCCAGTGTACGCGAAGTCGGATCAAGGGTTGCGAATAGCTGATTTTGGATATATACATCCGCGTCAGTGAGCTGCTTGAGCAGGGTGGATTTACCAGCATTCGTATAGCCGACCAGTGCAACCTGCACAACGCCAGACTTTTTACGACGTTCACGGTACAGGGTACGGTGACGCATCACCTCTTCTAGTTGTCTTTTCAGATCGGTGATCCGAGTGCGGATATGGCGGCGATCGGTTTCAAGCTTCGTTTCACCCGGTCCACGTGTACCGATACCGCCACCGAGACGAGACAGGTTTTTCCCCTGTCCAGATAAACGTGGCAGCAAATAGCTGTACTGTGCTAGCTCTACCTGCAAAATACCCTCGCGCGTTTTGGCACGCTGGGCGAAAATATCCAGAATCAGCTGCGTACGGTCGATAATCTTCGCATCCAGATGCTCCTCCAGATTACGCACCTGCGCGCCGGATAGCTCCTGATCGAAAATGACGGTGTTCGCTCCCAGTGCTTCCAGCAGGATACGAAGCTCCTCCACCTTACCTTTACCGATAAACCAGCGTGTATCCGGTGTCTCACGGTTCTGTGTCATCTGCTCTAGCACTTCAACCCCAGCCGTCTCAGCAAGGCTCACCAGCTCTTGAATGGAGCCTTCCGTGTTGGTTCCATTGCGTTTGTCCATTTGTGTGATCAGACTGACCAGCACAGCTCGTGCCTGCTGCTCTGTCCCTGTATCATGTGTTACCTGTTTCATGGGCATTCTCCTTAGTAATCGAAGTTGTTCAGGGTTGTATCAGAAGAGTGATCGCCTCGTAAACAGGATGCTGCCTTTCCATCATAACGATGCTTTGTTTACCGCTACCTTTTCCTGTGCTTATGAGTGATGCTCACGACCAAACAAGCTACGACGATGCTTGAGCGAAAGCGGAAACAGCGGAAAAGCATGCGCATCGATCTGCTTCAGCAGTCGGCGTGCCGTTGCGTGCGCCAGTTGATAATCCTGCTGCGTAATGACACGACGACGTAATGCATCATCCAGCTCATCTTCATCCAGCAGAAAAATCTGTCCATCCTTCATCACGACGATGTCGAGATACAAATCGTCGAACCACGGCACTCCCTGATCCGTGATTCCCTGTGTTTTGCAAATATCAATATACCATTCGATAATCTCCTGCCGATCATCAAACATGGCTGTGACTACATAGTTCGCATTTTCGGGGTAATACTGCATCCATGAATACTCAGCAGCAGCAATGCAGAATCTTCGACCTCCGTAAATTTTGTACAGTGGCTCGCGTAGTCGGTTCATATGGTACAGTGTCACATATCCTGTAAAAATATTGTTATTGACGTAGCGGCGAGTATAGCTGCGTTGAATGACACGCCGCCAGTTCGCTCGGTCTGCAAATTTACGTTTCATGGAAGCGTCCCTTTCCTACAAAGTAACTTCAGAATAGCATATTTACAGCACAGGCTCAAAAAAATCCTGCAAAAAAGCCTCCAATCGCGTGGATTGGAGGCTTTTGAAGATACGAGAAGGCTTATGGCGTAGATGGCGGTGCTGTCGTTGTACCATCTGGCGACGTGGTTGTACTGTCTGTTCCATCAGATGAAGGGGGCGTTGTCCCCGGTGTTGTCGTACCCGGAGCTGCACCACCGTTATCTGTTTGTGCACCACTATCTGTACCCGTTTGTCCGCCATCCGTCGTTCCGGTTCCAGTATCGGTTGAACCGCTACCTGGACCAGTCGCTGGACCTCCATTGCCATTGCCGTTACCCTGATTACCATTTCCATTACCCGGCCCATTGCCTGGACCATTTCCAGAACCCGGGCCATTCTCTTCGCCTGTAGGCGGAGTGGAAGGCTCTCCTCCCGGTGGAACAACACCGTCTGGATTATCTGTTTGTTCAGGGCTTGCCTGTTCAATCGTAATTCGAGCGGTGTTGGAGGCATCTGATTGAGCGCCATCCGCCGTTACAGCAGTCACATAATATTCGTAGGTCGCACCTGGAGTTACCGCGGCATCTGTTGCAGCATTGCCAGATACTCCATTGGCAATCGCATTAAACTCAGTTGCCGTGCTTTCCTTACGATATACCGTGTAGCTAGTCGCGCCATCTACTGCTTTCCATGATAGAGCAACTGCCTGACTGTTCTGATCAAATGAAGCACTCAGCCCGGTTACAGCAGCTGGTGGTTGCTGTGGCTGCTCTTCCGGTGTTTCCTCTACCGGTGGTGGAGCGACCTCATCTGGAGCATCAAAGTTTTGCACCGGATAACCTTCCAGTGCAGGTCCCATTACAGCTGCAAACATCGCTGCGGCACGACCACTACCGTCTTTGAGCAGATGATTGCGATCTGGCTGGTCATAGCCCATCCAGATGGCTGCTGTCCATTCCTTCGTATATCCAGCAAACCAGATATCACGGTTGGCACTGCTACGCAAACCGGAAATGCCGTGCTGCGTCGTACCTGTTTTGCCGGCTACTGGACGATTGATTTGCGCCCGTTTACCTGTACCGTTTTGTACGACATTTTGCAGCATCTGAGTCATTTCGTCTGTGGCCTGCTTATTCAGCACTTGTGTTGATTTCATGTCATTTTTGTACACTTCGGCACCGGTGCTATCACTAATACTCTTGACCGCATACGCTGGCATGTACGTTCCACCATCGGCGAATACACGATAGGCTTGCGCCATCTCCAGGGTATTCGTACCTTTGCTCAGACCGCCCAGCGCAATCGCCAGGTTGCGATCATCCGCTGTCAGGTTGAAGCCTACAGACTTCGCATAGTTAATACCTGCATCAATCCCGATCTGATTCAGCAGCCATACCGCTGGAATATTGACGGAATCCTCCAGCGCCGCGGTCATCGAGATGGAGCTAGAATAGCCGCCATGCAAGTTATTTGGACAATAGCTACCAAAACATTGCTTTTCATTGTTGAGCATTGAGTTGGAATTATAATTGCCACTTTGTAGTGCTGGTGCATAGGAGATGATCGGCTTGAATGCTGAGCCTGGCTGACGATGACTTGTTACACGGCTAAAGTTACCTGCCTTGTAATCGCGTCCACCGAGCAGGGCGACAATGCCGCCTGTATCGTTGTTAACGATAACCATTGAACCCTGTACCTTCACATCATCCGAGCTCTTTTCAAACAATTCATCATTGTTGAATGCATCTTCAAGTGTCTTTTGCGCTTTGGCATCCATCGTCGTGTAGATATTGTATCCGCCACGGTTCAGATCATCCGCGCTCAGACCTGTCTCATCTTCTGCTTCCTGCATTGCATATTCGATAAAGGCATCATATTGAGATTCCTTTTTCGGTGGCTGGTAATCATATACAACGCTCTCTGCTTCTTTCTCCTGCGCTGCTGTAATGTAGCCCTGCTGCTGCATAAGCTGTAGGACAACGGCACGTCGTTGCTGCGACAGATCCGGGTTACTTAACGGGCTATAACGCGAAGGTGCTTTTGGCAAGCCTGCTAGCGTAGCAATCTGCCACAGCTTCAGCTTGCTAAGATCACTCACGCCAAAGTAAGTCTCTGCGGCTTCCTTGATACCGTATGCGCCAGAACCAAAGTAAATCCGATTCAAATACGTCGTAATAATCGCTTCTTTGGTCATTTTACGTTCAATCGCCAGAGCGATCGATACTTCGGTTGCTTTACGGAAGAAGGTCTTATCTGTATTCAAAAACACGTTTTTCGCAAGCTGCTGGGTAATCGTACTTCCGCCCTCAACCGCAGAGCGGGCGATCACGTCACGCACGGCAGCACGCCCGATCGACCACAGGTCTACGCCCTGATGATCGAAAAATCGTCTGTCCTCTGTAGCGACAAACGCTTCGACAACTTCCTTCGGTATATCCTCGTATTTAACTGGATCACCTGTGCGTACACTACGCTGCAAAATGAGCGTTCCGTTGCGATCATAGACCTTGGTTGGCTCGCTTACAGCGAGTTTGTTGATGTTTTCCTCATAGATCTTTTCTCCACTGACCATAATGAACAGGTAAGCGGCAAGCGCACAAAATATTCCCAGTGCAGTTACACCGAATAACGTCCAAAAGACTTTTTTACCCGTTATCCGCTTCTTTTTCTTTTTACCGCCATTGCCACCACCGTTACCGCCGCCACCGGAGCCCGATGTACTGTTACGATTCGGACGCGCTGGACGCGTTGTTGTTGGACGACTTGGCTGGCTTCTGTCACTGCGGGATAGTTGCTGTCTTGGCATTGTTTATTCTGACTCCCTTTCGGTAAACCATGTAGTGCATTTCATTGCTAACATGCTGGACAGGTATTGGAAAGAAAAGAACAACCCTGAGAAGGGGTTGTCCAATTCTTTCTCTTCATTAAACGATATACAAAGCATAAAAGTTTCAATTCAAATGTACAACAAATCACATAGCAGATAAGTTGCACAGTGTACCGCATCGCAATGCGGATCAGGTCTCGCTTTGATTATCCTGCATGAGGGATACGTTGCGTGACGGAGTAAACGTAGATACGGCATGCTTGTAGATCATTTGCTGACGACCATCGCTATCTACCATGATGGTGAAGTTATCAAATGCCTTAATTGTGCCACGAATCTGGAATCCATTTACGAGGTATACTGTCACTGGAATATTTTCCTTGCGCAATTGATTTAAAAAAGTATCCTGAATGTTAATAGATTTGTTCATTGACCGTACCCCCAAGTGATTATTAATTCAGCATTGGCTCAATGCTCAATTGGATAAAAAATGTGATACCTGTTGGTGCTGGATGCGATTTAGGTAGTGTGGATTTTATGCTTCGCAAAAATCCCTTTTTCATTTCACACCGTGTGAGCAGATCACTCACACTGGAGCAGTATGGATTTTATGCTTTGCAAAAATCCCTTTCTCATTTTACACCGTGTGAGCAGATCACTCACACTGGAGTTGTTGAAGTATATTCCCTATCGCGGTATAAAGTTCCTGCTACAATGTCATATACTTTATCGATGTGCTGTTCTTTATTTTCCACATCAGTCACATCCACCCAGTGAATATCATGCATATGGCGGAACCAGGATAGCTGTCGTTTGGCAAAGCGCCGCGTATCGCGCTTGAGCAAAACAACTGCTTCTTTCAGGCTTGTGCCACCAGTCAGATAGGTAGCAATCTCTTTGTAGCCCAGCCCCTGCATCGCCACCATTCCGGGGGTATATCCCTGATTCAGCAGATGCTGCACCTCATCCAGCAAGCCTTCATCCAGCATCTGATCAATCCGTGCTTCAATACGTTTATATAGCATTTCCCTATCCATTGTCAAACCGACGATACACAATTCATATGGCGAGGTGCGAGTCTGGCCTGCAAGCTGGTCAGACAGCTTTACTCCAGTCAAATGATGTACCTCCAGCGCGCGGATAATGCGTCGTTGATCATTCGGATGCAGTCGATTAGCCGTTTGCGGATCAACAGCAGCGAGGCGATCATGCAGCGCCTGTGCGCCGTGCTGCTCTGCATATTCCGTCTGTTCACGGCGAAATTCCTCATCTGCTCCGCTCTCGCTAAACTGAAATTCATAGCTGACCGATTCCACATATAGTCCTGTACCACCAACGATAAATGGCAATTTACCGCGGCTACTAATATCCGGAATTAGCTCCCGACAGCGTTGTTGAAACTCGGCTGCCGAGAACGCTTCGCTCGGATCGTGAATGTCGATCAGATGGTGGGGAATGCCTTGCATTTCTTCTGGCTTGATTTTAGCTGTACCGATATCCATACCACGGTACACCTGCATAGAATCACCAGAGATAATTTCTGCGTCAAATCGCTTGGCAATTTCAATACTTATTGCGGTTTTTCCGACCGCAGTCGGTCCGATCAATACAAGCAGCTTGGGCTTGTCTGTTGTGTGACCCGTTGGCCCAAACGGCGTATTCATGGGTAAATCACTCCATATTCTATTTTCGACTTTTTACGTCGGATACGCTTGAATCCAAGACGTTCATATTCGGGACTGTCCCATTTTTCCTTGAGCAGCACCGCTTTTCGTGCAACACGTATGGCATGGGCAATCGCATCGGGATGAAGTGCATGATCATTCGCAAAGCCACGTAGTGGCGCAATAGCAGCCGACTCATGCACTGCCTCTCGAAACATCGGATCAAAATAGACGATATCCATACTTTTATCCGGCAATTGGCTTAGATACGATAGATGATTCTGATTGACTACTTCGATGCGCTTCATCGCTTCATCAAAAGGCAAAAGACCTGTTTTATGACTGCGAAGCCCTTCGGTTAACAGCATCGATAAGGGCAACGAGCTTTCGAGTGAAGTTACTGAGCCAGTAGGCCCAGTTGCCAGCGCAAATACGAGCGAATCAGCACCAAGACCTGCGGTGCAGTCCAGTATCTGATCTCCTGGCTTGAGCATTGCTGTACTGACCATCACATCCTCCTCACCCTTGAGCAAGCGCTTAGCACGGACAAATGCCATACTCGGATGGAAGAACATCGCTTTTTCACCAGGCTGCACGAGTCGTACTTCATTTTCAACCAGTACCATGACAGGCACATTGCCATTATCGCTTGCCAGTCGTGTCACCGATCGTCCTCTGCGCGGGACATAGCGTACAGCGAACTCCTCCGCCAGCTTTTGGGCACGCTCTAGCGTGGCTACCGAAGGCTCATCGCCTGTAGTTATTAACATAGCTTCATTCTCCATTCTTCTTGCGGTAACCAGTAGCAGTCTCACACATCAAAGTATAAGCGATTCCTAGCTTAACTAAATTAGGATCGTACATCACCTCTGACGAGACTGCTTCCCCTTACATTACCCGTTTAAACAATTTTTCCAGATCGTAGCTGGAGAAGGATACAACAATTGGACGTCCATGCGGACATGTATATGGCTGTCGACATGCAGATAATCGCTTGATTAACGTCTGTGCTTCCATATCTGTCAAGCGCTGATTCGCTTTGATCGATGCCTTACACGAACAGAGCGTAGACGCCTGCTCACGCAGCTTGGCAAGATCAATTTTGCGTTCGCTCAGCACCCACTCTGCCATTTCTTCAATGACACGCTGCTCTTCTCCTTTAGGGAACCAGTACGGATAGGCACATACTCGGAACGTCTGACCACCGAAGTGCTCCAAATAGACACCAACACGTTCAAACCAGTGTAAACGATCCTTCAATTTATCTGCTTCGGCGCGTGTAAATTCCAGTGTGATCGGTAACAATAGCTCCTGTGAAGCCGATTCCGGCTGACCAAATTTTTCATAATAAAACTCATAATTCACTCGCTCATGCGCAGCATGCTGATCAATCAGGAATAAGCCTTCATCATTTTGCGCAATCAGATACGTTCCATGATGCTGACCGATAAGCGTCATCTCTGGAAATTCCGGCACATCCGGCTCATCTGCTGTACCATAAAGCAGTTCAGCTGGAATCGTCCGACTTGCTCCAGGACGCTGCTGTGAACGCGAATGAGGAGCAGATACGCGCTTATCCGGTGTATAGCTTGCAGGACGCTCGCGAACGCCAGATGAAGCAGTCGTAGCAGCTGGATTACTTTGTATGGACGTACCAGTAGGTGGTGTAGACGGCATCGTTGACGATAGCCCATTAGATAAAGGGCTATGGATTGAAGCGGATACCGCGGAATCCCCTACAGGCGATGTCTCACGCATAGGGTTAGTGAATGGTTGTTGGTCATCACCTGTCTGAGCTTGTTGCTGATTAGCCCCACCATTTTCACTATCCTTATATGATAGTTGCCCATTATTTGTAGACAAGACAGACGGTTGCTGTGATGCAGCGTTTGAAGCCAGCTCCCTATGCTGAATGACCGTTGGCTGCTGAGTAGTCGCTCCAGCATCCGACTGGCTGGCAGTGTGATTTCCATTGATATCAGTCTCTAGGGATGCTCCGTGCAGATTAGACCCATCTGTTACTATCCCCTGCTGAGTCGGATGATGGGGTGGAATATCCTGATCCGTGAGCGGCGGTACATAAGGTGCATCCAGTTCGCCGATGTCTTCACCGTTTCTGGCTCCAGTACCCGCACTCGACGCTGAATGCATCTCTCCTGCTGGTGAAAATAAATCATTGCCCGCATAAGCATCAGCCTGCGGACGCGTGAAATTAAACTGCTCCTGAATGACAGATTCACTGTTGCCACGCTTGACCGTTTGCTTGGTCACATGCGGAATCAGAATTTCTCGACGTAAAGCCTGCCGCACGGCTTCCTCAACAAATTGCATTAGCTCTGGCTCTTTACTGAAGCGTACCTCCATCTTAGCAGGATGCACATTCACATCGACAAGTGAAGGATGCATCTCCAAACGCAGTACAGTTAGTGGATAACGGTTAATTGGCAACAATGTGTGATAGGCGCGTAGAATCGCCTGATTCACCGCATAATTTTTAACATAGCGTCCATTGACGATCACGGACATCGCATTACGATTCGCGCGCGCAATCTCGGGGCGTCCGATAAAGCCATCGATTCGGTAATCCAGACTATCGCTGTTGATCGGCAGCACCATCTTGGCTGCCGACGTACCATAGACAGCTGCAATGACCTGTAACATATCGCCACTGCCAGGCGTCTGGAGCAGCAGGTTATTATTATGTCGCAGCGTAAAGGCAATCTCAGGATGCGCGAGCGAGATACGATACATCATATCGGAAATATGTCCAAGCTCAGTCTGGACTGTTTTCATATATTTTAGCCGTGCTGGCGTATTGTAAAAGAGTGCATTCACACGGAAATCGGTGCCACGAGGAGCAGCATCATCCTCATTACTTTTGAGCGTACCACCTTCAATAATCAAACGTCGACCTGCTCCATCGTCTGTAACGCTTGTGAGCAGCTCAACCTTGGATACTGCGGCAATACTTGGCAATGCTTCTCCACGAAAACCCAGGC
Source organism: Paenibacillus hunanensis (assembly GCF_014645615.1). Lineage (GTDB taxonomy): Bacteria > Bacillota > Bacilli > Paenibacillales > Paenibacillaceae > Saccharibacillus > Saccharibacillus hunanensis. The sequence goes on from NZ_BMMB01000011.1 coordinate 100,122, forward strand.
TTGTAATCTGGTACAGGTCACGATCATCTGCCAGCTTACTGGTCGCATGACGATAAAAGGCCGTCTCACAATCCTCTGCGGCGATGCCAAGTCCATTATCCTGTACACGGATCGACTCCAGCCCACCTTCGCCAATATACACATCAATCCGGGTCGCCTTCGCATCAATCGCATTTTCCACTAGCTCCTTCACGACAGAAGCGGGACGCTCTACTACCTCGCCAGCCGCAATCTGGTTGGCAATATGCTCATCCAAAACACGAATTTTCCCCATTCTTTTTCCTCCTTTCTGACAAAGCAATAGATCGTATAGCTATCTCAAGATATCTATTTCAGATCATTTACACTCTACTCATTACAGTTGCGTGGAGTACGTACATTCGATATACGACTCTAATGCTTCATTAACTATATAAAGCTGTACAGCAGCCATAACCTTCATTTACGCACGCATCGTTTTCATTTTTAGTTCGTTTAATAGCTGCATCGCTTGCAGCGGTGTCATATTCATCAGATCTGCCCCTTGAATCTGGCTAATGATCTGCTTGGTCAGCGGATCTTCTTTGATTCGAGTAGGCTTCACTTCCTCTTCACCGAAAATAGACAGCTGGACAATCTCCTGATCCTGTTGCGGTGTCACAGACTGTTCTGTTGCTGTAGGCGATAATTGCTGATTGTCTGCTGTTTGACGGGCTATCGTGCGGTCTGCCGCTGGTTCCGGCTCGGCGGCATCCAGTACAGCAATCTGCTCTCTAGCTGACACAGCGGCATAAGCGGCTGGTTCTTCACGCAGACCTGTTGCCTCATTCGCCTTGCGTGTCGTTACGGAGGAGGTTGTGAAGTCGTTCGTATCATCCCCTGCGACCACAGTCGTCGTTGCCGCCTGCTCCATTCGCTCTAATAGCACATTGGCACGACTGATAATGCTACCTGGTAAGCCTGCCAGCTGAGCACAGTAGATGCCATAGCTGCTGCTCGCCGCACCCGGCACAAGCTTACGCAAAAAGTGTACCTTATCTCCACTCTCACGTACGGCCATAGAGAAATTACTCAAATGCTCCAGCGTCTCTTCCAGATGTGCTAACTCGTGAAAATGTGTCGACACCAGCGCTTTACAGCCAATCTCATGATGCACATATTCAATAACAGCCTGAGCGATTGCCATTCCTTCACTGGTGGACGTTCCGCGTCCCAATTCATCAATAATGATCAAGCTACGACGAGTCGCACGCTCAGTCATGACCTGAATATCTGCCATTTCCACCATAAATGTACTTTGTCCACCAATCAGATCATCGGCTGCCCCAATCCGTGTAAAGATGCGATCCACCATAGGAATCTCCGCTTCACCTGCTGGCACAAAGCATCCGACCTGTGCCATAATCGACAGCAATGCAACCTGACGCATATACGTACTCTTACCCGCCATATTTGGGCCTGTAATAAGCAGTATGTTCGCGCCTGCCTCTGTAATATCCGTACTATTGGAAATAAAATTCGTATTATTCATCACAGCCTCAACGACTGGATGACGCCCATCCGCAATACGCAGATCATATTGCTCGGTTAGAACAGGCTTCACAAAGCCACGCTCTGCACTCACTGTAGCAAAAGATTGGTACACATCGATCTCGGCTACCTTTTCTGCCAGTAGCTTGAGACGTGCAACCTGTGTCGAGATACGATTACGCAGCTCTGCAAACAGATCATACTCAATATCGACCATTTTTTCCTGTGCTTCCAGAATGAGTGCTTCCTTCTCTTTCAGCTCCGGCGTAACGAATCGCTCTGCATTTGCCAGCGTCTGCTTACGCTCATAACGTCCCTCTGGCAATTGCGCCAGATTAGAACGTGTTACTTCAATATAATAGCCAAATACTTTGTTATACCCAATTTTGAGCGAACGAATACCTGTCGCTTCACGCTCTGCTGCCTCTAGCTCAGCAATCCAGCGCTTACCGTTCACGCTTGCTTCGCGTAGCTCATCCAGATGCTCATGATAGCCTTTGCGGATCAAGCCACCTTCACGTACAGAGATCGGTGGATCATCCACGATAGCATGACCAATCGCTTCTGCCAGATCAGCACATTCATCCAGATGCGCCGCAATCTGCTGTAGCGTAGACGATGGCGAATCCTCGCACATCATGCGTAGCTCTGGAATACGCATAAGCGAATCACGCAGAGCAAGCATATCGCGGCCATTAGCCGTACCAAATGCCATCCGTCCAACTAAACGCTCCAGATCGTAGATGCCTTTAAGCTGTCCTTTCAAGTCCTCACGCAGTATGAGTCCCTGATGTAGCTTCTCTACCGCTTCCAGACGCTCCTCAACCAGTCGTTTGGACAATAGCGGCTTATCGATCCAACGGCGTAGCATCCGTCCACCCATTGGTGTTTCGGTGCGATCCAGTAGCCATAATAAAGTCCCTTTGCGAGAACGCTCTCGTACAGTCTCTACCAGCTCCAGATTACGACGAGTGAAAGGATCCAAAATCATATAATTTTCGGGCTCATATGCATTAATATGGGTGAGCTGTCCGAGTGAACGCTTTTGGGTCTCACTCAAATAGGCGATTAACAGCGCTACACAGGCTTGACGCTCTTCATCCAGTCGCGCCCATGCCGCTTCGCCAAACTGCTGACGTGCCAGCTCCTCACGCTGCTTCTCCCAGGGTGTATACAAAATTTTTCGTCCAAGCTGAGCGGCTTGACGATAGGCATCATCCACTAGCTCTACCTGACCAATAATTTCGGATGGCTCATATAATCCAAGCTCGTCTCGCAGCCATTCCTGTGAAGCTGGCGAAGAGGTGACATGTAGCTCTCCTGTCGATAGATCACATGCCGCCAGTGCCATCTTACCGTCCAGCTCGGTTACACAGATCATATAATTGTTCGCTTTGTCGCTTAGCGCCTTGCTCTCCATCATCGTGCCGGGTGTCACAACACGAATGATTTCGCGCTTGACGATGCCTTTGGCTGTTGCCGGGTCCTCGACCTGTTCACAGATTGCGACTTTGTAGCCTTTTTCAATCAGACGATGAATATAGCCCTCTGCCGAATGATAGGGTACACCGCACATCGGAATCCGCTCCGGCGGACCGCCATTTTTACCTGTTAGTGTGATTTCTAGCTCCTTAGCAGCCAGGATCGCATCATCAAAAAACAGCTCGTAAAAATCCCCCAGCCGGAAAAACAGGAACGCATCCTGTGCTTGCTCTTTTATATTAAGATACTGCTGCATCATCGGTGTATATTGATTCATCATGCCCCTCCAGACAAACGTGTATTAAATCAAGGCTTACTAAATTTTAAACTTTTAAAATTAAATAATTCTAAAACGTCGCTAGTCGCTATATAAACAATACTATCTTAAAATTTATTCAAGCATCAAGAATGAAGGCATTTCAAACTTACTTGAAATAAATTTGTTAATGATAAAATATGCCTAGACCGATTGTCATTGAACATACACTTCTTATATTATACATGAAAACTTAACCACAAATATTTCAACATTCATTTTTAATTTTGCAGGTATCTATTACATAAAATCACTCTATGATTAAAATCAAAATACGATAAAGACTTTATTGTTTAATCTATCTTTAGATAAGTGATATAAAATAAAGTTGTAGTTTCCTTTAACAAATAAAAGGAAGCTACAACTTTATTTCATTAATCATTTTTAAGTACATATGAAATATTATATTCCTTTAAACAAAATCCAGACCTCTCAAAAATTCTTTTGGAATTATAATTATTTGAATTAATACAGACTAATATGCTGTTTATATAAGTATATTCAAATAACTTAAATTGAATATACTCTACTAATTTAGAACCAATGCCCTGTCGTCTAAAAGCATCTTTTACACCTATATATTCTATATATAATTCAAATTCATCTACACGGCATAATAAGTATCCACTAAACACATCATTGTCTGTATACGTAAAAAGTTTATACTGGTCATCACTATTGATTAGTCTTATTATTTCCTCACCTGTATAATAAGAGTTTGCAAAAAGCTCATCATGAAGTTCTTTAAATTCGCTATAATCCTCAAACTTTATAGGGGATATGTTGGGATCAGTCTGTCTAGTGATACTACTCAGATTTACTTTTTTTAATTCTAAAACAACATGTTTACCAGTTTCTTGAGCACCTATAGATTTGATAAATGCTTGAGCTCTAATATTTTTCACATTGCAAAAAAAACAATACTGCTCAATCATATTCTTATATTTGATCACAATTAATTTCCATAACTCTTTGTACTGTTTTTCCCAATCTTCGTTGATATCTTTGCTATATGGACCCCAAACTTCTGCAACTTTTTCTTTTTCATCAATGTTCAGACCAATGACAGTTTTTATTCCACTCTCGTCTTTTTTTAAAAAGAAACTTTTATCCCATGTGTACGGAGCCTCAAATTCATTCATTAAAGAGTTTTTAATATCTATTAAATTATCTCCACAATAACCAATACTATGACTTTCAATAGTGTTCAAATTACATATAAATTCACATAATTCTTCTAAACTTATTGTTTTTTCCATAATAATCCTCTTTTTAATAATGTATTAAATTACTTTTTTAGCAAAATTATCGTAGTATTTGAATATATTTCTTATGAAAATGAATTTTCAAACAAATTAAGAATATCCAGAAAGGATATATTTATTAAACTAATGTCGAAATTGTTATACTCCTCGTTGTTATGTAAACACAGCATAAAAGGAACAGCTTCAAACATATGCTATTTAATAATCAAAATTAACCAGCTGAATCATATTAATTTTGATTCAGCTGGTCAATGGACTTGATTAAAGCTTATTTAATCGGAGTTTCAGAAGTCAATTCAATACCAGCCAATGCGTCACCGCCATAGCCGCTACCATAGGAGATATCAAAGTTTTTAATACGTTTGTTGATTGCAGTCAGACCATAACGATACAGTGTTGGGATAACTGGTGCGTCTTCGATCATCAGCTCTTGCCATTGCTTGTACACATCTTTACGGTAAGCATTGTCAAATGCTTTCTCAGACACGCCTTCTTTCAACAGTTTGTCATTCTCTTCGCTTGTATAACGGGAGTAGTCAAACTGTGCTGTACGTCCATACAGACCTGCTGGATTCACGTCTGTACCTGTTCCCCATGCTGCAGAATAGATGTCTACGTCTGGATCATCTTTTTCAATACGATCGTAGAAGGAGTTGAATTCTTGCAGACGACCATCCAGCAATTGTACATTCAGACCAACATCTTTCCAGTTCTGGATGTAGAATTGTGCCAGTGGCTCAGCAACGCTATCACCACTCATAGAAGCAAAGTTAATTACTAGTTTATTACCCTTAGGATCTTCACGGAAGCCGTCGCCATCTTTATCTACATAACCGGCTTGATCCAGCAATTGTTTTGCTTTTTCCGGATCATACGTATAACCTTTGATGCTTGGATCATAGTAATCAGAGAATGCAGGGATGATCAGCGAGGATGCTGCTGTACGCAGACCATGATACAGCTGTTCACCAACCTGTGCATTGTTCATCGCATAGCCCATTGCTTGACGCAATGATTTGTTTGCCATTTTTGCATCCGGGTTCATTACATTTTCACCCTTGGATTTGTCCCATTTACCGAGCTTGAAGCCAAGGTAGGAGTATGCCAGATCCTGTACACCGAGCATTTCGATGTTCGTAGGCAGTGTTTTTTCATCGTAGGCGCTTGTTGGGAAGCTAGCCATGTCGATATCACCGGAACGAAGAGATTCAACAATAACGCTTGGATTAACCACTTTCAGGTTTACACCATCGAGCTTCGGTGCACCATGGAAGTAGTCTTTGTTTGCTTCGAATTGTACAGACTCACCTGTAACCATCGATTTGATTTTGAATGGTCCATAACCAATTGGGTTTTTACGAACTGGATCAGAAGAAGACATTTTAGCTACTGGAATGTCGCCAAATACCTTTTTCTCCAGTGGGTAAGACCACAGACCAGCCTTAATACTTGGATCTGGGCTAATGAAGGAGATTTGCAGTTCTTTATCGTTTACAACTTTAATACCAGAGATTGTTTTTGCTTTTTTAGCATGGTAGTCTTCCATGCCCACGATATTTGTAAAGGTGGAGTCGTAACGCACACCATCATAGTCTGGGTTACCGATGACTTCAAATGCAAATGCATAATCTTCGGCTGTTACTGGATTACCATCAGTCCAGTTTAGCTTGTCATCAATTTTTACAGTTGCCGTTTTGTTATCTTGAGAGAAACTCAGTGTAGCGGCACCACCGTCTTTAATGTTAAAGCTTGCATCATTGTTAAACAAAGAAGGATAGAAGAATTGGATAACCTCAAAGTCAGGATTACCACTGTAGAATACAGGGTTCAAAATACCTTCAAATGGTGTATCCGATACGAGACCGTATGTCATCGTACCACCTTGAATAGCTGGATTTTGATTTGTTGCTGCTTTTGGGAACTTACCTGTGTCCTTTGTTGCCTCATTTGTTTGCGGAGTTGTTGAAGATGTATCCGTTGCAGGCGTGCTCTTAGTGCACGCAGATAGCACCAATACCAGCGCGATCATTAGAATGGATAATGTTTTAAGACTTCTCTTTTTACTTCCCAACATAAACCTTCCTCCTTTTTTGATAAACATGCCTTACATTTATTATCCCAACCGCTGTCTGGCATCTGTCGCACGTTTCAAAGCTTGACCGATAAAGTTAATTGCCAGAATAAGAACCAAAATCAGCAGCGATGCTGGTAACCACATCCACCAGTAGTTCTGTAAAATGTTCGGGTCAGTTGCGTTACTGACAATTGTACCCAAACTTGGTGTACCGTCCGGAAGACCGAAACCGAGGTAGGACAAGCCTGTCTCAATACCGATATTACCAGCCAGGTTGAGCGTCATGTTAACGATGACAATGGAGCTAAGGTTAGGCAAAATACCAAACGCAATAATTTTCCAGTTTGGCGTACCTAGCGTTTTGGAAGCCTGTACATAGTCCAGTTCTCGCTCAGCAAGCACTTTAGCGCGAATTAGCCTTGCTTTGCCGACCCAGAGGAAGGCGGTCATAATCCATATGAATGCCCATATATCATACTTTGGCACAATCGTAACAAAGACGATAACGAGCATTAGAAATGGCAATACAAGCACGAAATCAATAAAACGCATGATCACATTATCGATTATTCCACCGAAAAATCCAGCGATCAAACCAATCGTCAAGCCAATTGCTGCAGCCAATATGGTAATCATAAAGCCAATTGTAAAGGAGTTACGTGCCCCCAATACGACCTGACCGAAAATATCTCGACCAGCAAGGTCTGTACCGAGCCAGTGATCGCTACTTGGTGGCGCCTTAATCGACATCAGATCGACCTTGGTAACAGCTGCCTGATCAATAAAGAAGGTAGAACCGTAAATTGCAATCAAAAATATAATTAAAAACACCAGTGAACTCATTGCCAGCTTATCTTTAATTAATTCCCTGCCCAGAATCGACCAACTGGATGGTGACTTTTGAATCGTTTCAGCAGGAGCAAATGTTTCTGCACGCATTCCCATACTCAGTCTCTTCCTCCGTTCATGTTCAGATACCGGGATGATCTATCCCGTTATGGTAATCTTCGCGTGTTAGCTAATCCGAATACGCGGATCGACCCAGCTCAAAATGATATCGGACAGCAATGTACCTATAAGGGCAAGCAGACCTGAGATCATAACGAGTGCTGTAACAACAGAGAAGTCACGCTGTGTAATGGATTGTAGGAACAGTTGACCCAGTCCTGGATAACCAAAGATCGATTCGATAAACAAGTTACCTGCCAGTACCGCAGTCAGGTCATAGCCCAGAAAAGCGGCGATTGGTAACAGCGAATTGCGCAGGATGTGACGAGAATATACTTTCGATTCTGGTACACCTTTAGAACGAGCTGTTTTAACAAAGTCCTTCAAACGAGTATCAATAACCTCATTGCGTAAATACTGAATGGTCGCTGTTGTACTTACAAAAGCCCCAGCAAACGCAGGCAACAACAAGTGATGAAGCCGATTCATAAAATAATCCCATGTGCCTGGCTGTACGCCGGCATCTACACTACCACTCGTTGGAAACCAGCCTAACTGGAACCCAAACACAAACACGACAACAAGTGCAAAAATAAATAATGGTGTAGCAAAGCTTAAGTACGTATAACCCGTAATAGTCTTATCGAGCAAACTGTTCTGATAACGTCCACTAAGAATACCAAGTGGAATCGAAATGATATAAGTAAGAATAAGAATAGCTACGCCAAGATAAAAGGTGTTGGCAAGACGGCTACCGATCAGATACGTTACGTCCACTTTGTGAACATACGATATACCCAGATCTCCATGGAACAAATTACCGACCCAACGTGCATATTGCACCATCGCCGGATCATTCAAGCCCATGCGCTCACGCTGTTCAGCGATCATTTGCGGGCTCAAATTAGGATTATTTTGAATCAAACCGGTCAGCGCATCACCGGGCATTGCTTTGGCTACGAAAAATACCAGTACACTGAGCACGAACAGCTGGGGAATCATGATCAGAATACGGCGAAGCGTAAATTTCCACATTATTAGTTCCCCCTTACGTTACGGTAGTGCTACCTGATGTGATGAACTGATACTTTTCAGCGCAAGCGGTTTCCCCTCTGCGTCAAGTAGTTGTTTGAGGTCATCCTGATAGGAAGACATAATCTCTCGGCGCAGCTTCGCGCTCTCCTGTCGCTGACCTGGATCGATATTCGGAATCGCCGATATCAGGCGGCGTGTGTACACATGCTGAGGGTGATCATAAATATCCTCGGTATTGCCCTGCTCGACCAGTCGTCCTCGATACATAATACCGATCTGATCACACATATGGCGAACGATACCCAGATCGTGACTGATAAATAGATACGTAAGATTGAATTCCTTTTGAATCTCTTTCATAAAGTTCAATACTTGAGCCTGTACCGATACATCCAATGCGGATACTGGTTCATCGGCAATGATCAGCTTCGGATTGAGCGTCAGTGCACGCGCAATACCGATCCGTTGACGCTGACCGCCGGAAAATTCATGCGGATATTTGAAAGCCGCTTCCGGGTTCAGACCGACACGCTCCAGCAAATCCTGAATGCGACGACGTTCTTCATCTGGACTGAGCTTTTCGAAGTTACGCAGTGGCTCGGCAATAATGTCGATAACACGCTTTCTCGCATTAAGCGAAGAATACGGATCCTGAAAGATCATCTGTATATCACGGCGCAGTGGATGCTGATTTTTATGCGCTATTCGGGTCAGATCCTGACCTTCAAAGGTTACTTTTCCATCTGTAATTTTGTTCAAACCGATAATGGCGCGTCCCGTCGTCGTTTTACCACAGCCAGACTCACCAACTAAACCGTATGTCTTTCCTGGCTCAATGCTGATGGACAATCCATCTACTGCCTTGACATGATCGATTACACGCTGGAAAAAGCCGCCACGAATCGGGTAATGCACCTTGAGGTTATTTAGCTCCAGCAATGCCATCCAGTACGTGCTCCTTTCCTTCATCTTCAAAATGAAAATGCTGATAACAAGTGCAGCGTACCCAGTGCTCGGTACCAACCTCATTCAATGTTGGCTGCTCAGCATGGGCCGTTTGCGGAATCCACGGGATACGCTCAGAAAAGCGGCATGTACCGCGCGGGATATTTTGCAAGGAAGGGACACGTCCCTGAATCACATGAAGCTGATCCTGCTCGGCATTGGCTGCCGGCATCGAAGCAAGTAATGAGCGGGTATACGGATGGAGCGGATTGTTAAACAGTTCATATACACTGGCGATCTCGACGACTTCCCCTGCGTACATTACGACAACACGATCCGCCATTTCGGCAACAACACCAAGATCATGCGTGATCAGTACGATACCCGCTTCCGTTTCCGATTGAAGCTGCTTGAGCAAGTCGAGAATTTGCGATTGAATCGTAACGTCCAATGCGGTTGTCGGCTCATCCGCAATAATTAAGGATGGACGGCACGCGATCGCAATGGCGATCATTACGCGCTGCCTCATACCACCGGACAACTCATGTGGATATTGCTCATACACACGTTGCGGGTTAACAATGTTAACATGTTCGAGTAATTCGTAAATAAGCTTGGTCTTTTCCTTCTTCGATAACGATGTATGATAATCCAGATTCTCTTCAATCTGTCTGCCGATCGTCATCAGCGGATTAAGAGCAGTGAGTGGGTCCTGAAAGATCATACCGATCTCAGAGCCCCGAATTTTGTTCATTTGTCCGGGAGACAGTTTGTTTAAGTCCTGTCCCTTGAAGAGCAGCTCTCCTTCAATGCGTGTGTTCTTGCTATCATGCAGCCGTGTAAGAGAAAGTGCCAGCGCACTTTTACCGCACCCGGATTCCCCGACGATAGCCAAAACCTCGTTCTTGTTAATCGTTAAATCAAGCTGGTCTACAGCGGGATAATATTGATCCCTGATCCGAAAAGACACCGTCAGACCCTTGATTTGCAATACCGGTTCTGTGTTCAAAATTCTGGTTGCCCCCTCATCTCAAACTTTAACGCCATGTAAACTTACTTCATAAGATTGTTATCATTTTATATTCATAATCTTCCATAGGTCAATAAAATTTATCTTTTTTTCAATTTGGTCAAAAGATTTTAACAAAAAAGCTATCACCGTTTGTTATAACGGTGATAGCTACTGCCTATAGGCTTATCCTTATTTTACCTTATTATCCTGACTTAGCAAGGGGTTTCTTGCTTTATCTCGCTTTGAAATTTTCAAATATTGCTCCAGCTCACGACAAAGCTGCAAGATCGCTGAATGCACTTCAAATTCCTCTCGTGTTACCGGAAGATCCATTTTACTAAATTCCTCTTGAAAACGAACGAGTAACGCTTCTGTTTTGCCTGTATAATGCGGTGTCTTTACATCTTCGGCAAGCTGCTCGAAAATTCCTCCTGCTCGCGCAGCCTGCGGCATTTTACGATAGAGCTGAGATACAAGCTGCATCATATTTTGAATCGAATCCAGATGCTGCTTACGCATATAGAAGTACACGATCCAGGATTCATCGGGATGTAGAAACTGATTTTCCTGCTCACGCTTGGCAGCGACGAGTCCCTGCTCTACCTTTTTACCAGCTTCGATCACTTCCTTGCCGTCCCATACGTAACTCGGGTCCTCCAGCGTACGTGCAATCTGAGCGAACATGCGAGATAACAGATCATTAATCTCCAATCTGATTGCATGAAGCTTCGCATGTGGATTCGGCATATACGCCAGATTGACAACAGCTGCCGAACCAAGGCCGATCAGCAGCAGTGCAACCTCCACTAGCATCGCATGCATCGTTAACAGGCCGCCGTTGTAAATATGGACAACAACAACCGAGCTGGTCACAATTCCTCCACTAAAGCCTGCACGCGTAATGATCGGAAATGCAATCAGAATGTAAAGCGCAAATACCCAGTGCTGAAACCCGAATACCGAAAATAACACAAACGCACAGATCATTCCGATCAACGATGCAAAAAAACGCGCCGAGATCGTCATCAAGCTACGCTTGCGTGTCACATCCACCCCCAGAATAGCAAGCAGTGCCGCCGACATTGCACTCGGAACCCCTAACGTACTGGCTACAACGACAGCCAGCAGAGCGGCAATAGCGGTCTTGATCACACGGAAACCCATTTGTTTTTCTCTCCTTACCTGTCTTCTATCCATTTGTCTATTTGTTTAATTCATTTGAATCTGCGTTCGCATCCTACACACGTTTTCCGAATCAAATGATATGTCATTTTCATCCTACTTTATTTTCAACTATTCGACAATGTGAAAATAAGCGCAAAAACACACCTATAACGAGCTTATCCATTGCCAAAATCTGCATTACTGCCCGATATGCCCATTTTAATTTATGCAAATATTAGCTTTATCATTTCCAATTATCCTATTCAATAGAAGCAATAGAATCGATAGCCTACGCTTCATTGATAGAGTATTTATTGTCCTCATTGCCCGATATGTAACAATAATTATATGTTGCGCTATGATTCTAATGTATAAGTATCACCTATGACCTTCTTCATCGCGCAGGAATTATTGTCATAATTTCTCAGTCATTTTTTAGCTTATAGCGGTCACCTTCCACCCTTTTCTATTATTCTTTCTATTATATAGTAAGGAAGACTTTCGGATGTGCGTATCCTTTCTTGTATGCCATGCTCAAGCTCTCTATAATGCTATGTATGTAGGAATGAAAGGAGATCATTATGATTCCGACGGTAGGAGATATTTATTGCGCTTATTCCAGTCTGCTTGGACAGTATACCGCCTGTCAGGTAACAGAGCTTAAAGAGTCTGATGGCAAAAGCTCGCAAACTCTGGCTGCGATTGTGCAGCTTGATTGGTCAGGCGATACGCCGCTTCAGCATGACCAGCTGGATCAGCTCCAGCCGATGATTCGTAGCTTTTATTTTTGGAATAATGATTGGGATCATCGCTTTGTTGAAGCAGAGATTCCAGCAGATTACATACTTACAGGCAATATTCCCCCACTTGTTACAGAGCCCTGCCGCTCCTATGATACCTATTGGGATATCGGCAACAGTCTATATGAGCAGCGTAAATGGGAAGCGATTGACGAGAAACGTAGACAGCGATTTAAACAGGCATGTAGCGATGAGAGTACCGTTACCATTGCAGGCATGACGGTCAAAAAGAACACGTCTACCCTCCGTAATTTTTCACCCACCTCCGATACAGATATTGCTGCATTAGAACAGCTTTATTGCCTGACACATATTGAAATAAACCATTTTACAGCTGCGATCATCCCTTTTTTACAGCACAATCCATTTATTCTCGAATTGCATATTGACCAGCATGATATGACTGAGCTGGATTTTAGTGATACTCATCTGAATCGTTTGATTATACGGCAAGGCTCTTTACAGAAGCTCACTCTTAACAGGGAGATGGAATTTCTCAGCCTTGTTGGCGAGCAGGCAGGTGGATTACATATCGATGCGGATGGAGAAGGTCATGCACTCACACTCAGTGTGACAGCAACACCACCCGTATTAACTGGACTGAATCGGCTTCAAGCGCTGCTTATTCACGGTATCGAACAGCTAGATCTGCAAGAGGTGACTGCAACCTATCCAGCACTAAGCGAATTAAGATTATGGGGCAAGCCAGGTACACTGTCAGGCGTATCTTCTATTGCGCGTCTGGAAGCTCTGCAATTTTTCAGCACCTTCGATCTATTCGGATTCGCTGGTGACGACTTCCCTGATCCATCGCAATTACCACAGCTACAGACGCTCTGGCTCACCAGCCTCCCTGCTGACGCTGCCAAATCAATCAAGGCTCGCTATAAAAAGCTGGCAGCAACGACGCTTGATCTGGAAATTACCAAGCCACGCAAGCCCGAATGGCTCGCTGAGAACTTGAATAATCCCTTCCGCGACTGGGACGGAAGAGAGCATATCAAGCACGCAGATGCTAAAAAAGCAGCCACACTATATAAGCAATGTCTGAAAAACATTCGCGATTGGGCGCAGCACACGCATGATAGTACAAGTCTGATGTCACAGCTGACCGCGATGATCGAGATGTACACGGAAGCATTTAATACGCTGGATGCCCAATCAGGCTGTATTGATACGATCGAACGTGAAGAAATCGCTACTGCTCTCAATGAGCTACTTGATGGGCTACAGCAGCAGTTAGATGAGCAGCACGCTTCTACTCTGGAAATCGATAGGCAAGCGCTAGAACACGTGTTTGAACGTACGCGAGAGTTTTAAATGATACTACAGTATTAAAATTTAAGCTTCGTATTATTCGTGTAGACTTCTATGATTTAGCCATCACATGGATGATCTGCCTATAGATGTGATAGGACCTACTTTCAAAAAAAGAATTTTATATTGGATCAAACCATGTGATAGCATCAATCGCATGTTTCTATTCAAATCCATAACAAAAAGCTCGTATTGAACTACGCTTATTGTAGTTCAATACGAGCTTTTTTGCCTCCATAACTCCACTCTTACTCTTACTGCTCTTGCTCTTGCTCTTGCTCTTGCTCTTGCTCTTGCTCAAGAATATCTCGTGCTCTCGTCCTTCGCCACTCATTTCTCCAAACCATTCACGTCAAATGCCAAGACGTTCTGTTTAGTCCATAATCAGCTATTTCCAGGGCGAACGAACACTTACTTCAATCCATTACAGCTTATAAATATCCGCGTATTTCGCTTCCAAATAATCCGCCAGATAATCCGGATTCAGCTCTTCGCCCGTAATATCCATAATCAGCTCGGAAGGCGTTTTGCTCTTACCAAAACGATAAATTTTGTCGGTCAGCCATTCTTTGATCGGCAGCAGATTACCCGCAGCAATCCATTCTTCGAATTGTGGTAGCTCCTTACGCATCGTATGCGTCATTTGTGCAGCATACATATTACCCAGTGAATACGAGGCAAAATAGCCAAAGTCTCCACCCGACCAGTGCACATCTTGCAATACACCCAGCGCATCAGTTGGTGGCTCAATACCGAGATATTCCTTGTACTTCGCATTCCACACCTTCGGCAGATCCGCAACCGCAAGGTTCTCATTGAACAGCATTTTTTCGATTTCATAACGAATAATAATATGCAAATTATAAGTCAGCTCATCCGCTTCAATACGAATCAGTGAATTCTCCACCCGATTCGCTGCCTGATAGAACTGTTCCTTATTTACTGTGCCAAGCTGCTCAGGGAACAGTTGCTGTAGGCGATCATAGTATTGATCCCAGAATACACGGCTGCGACCCACTACATTTTCCCAGAAACGAGATTGGGATTCGTGAATTCCCATTGATGTACCTGTAGCAAGCCCTGTACCTACAAGATCAGTCGAGATATTTTGCTCATACAGTGCATGTCCACCTTCGTGCAGCGAGCTAAAGATCGCACTGAGCAGATCATCTGGATAATAGTGCGTTGTAATCCGTACATCGCCTGGATTTAAGCCTGTTGCGAATGGATGCTCACTTTCGTCGAGACGTCCTGCTTCAAAGTCATAACCCATTTGCTTCAGCAGGAACAGGCCAATCTCCTCTTGCTTTTGCAGATCATAATTTTGCTTGAGAAAATCATGCTCTGGCGTATAGCCAGACTGCTGAATCTTTTGCAGTAATGGCACAAGACGTGATTTGAGTCGATCAAAGACAGCATCCAGCTTCGCTACGGTCATATCTGGCTCATACATATCGAGCAGCGTATCGTAACGAGTCTCCTTCACACCCCAGTAATCGATAAATTCACGCTTCATATCTACAATCTCACGTAGCAGCGGCTCAAAGCCAACAAAGTCATTATTGTGCTTTGCTTCCTCCCACACCGTCTGTGCATGAGTCGTCAGGCTGGAATACTTTTGAAAACGCTCTGGTGGAATTTTGAGACTGCGATCATATTCAGCCTTGCATTCTTTGACAGAACGACGATCCACCTCACTTAACTGCTCTGCGATCTCTGGACGGGATAAAAATTCTACATATCCACCCATTTCTTCCGAAATAGACAGCTTAAACGCTTCTGTAGCCAGAATACCGATCGTTTCTGCACGAAGCTCAGCCCCTTTACGTGGTGCTCCTGTACGCAGATCCCAGCCGAGCAGACCGAGCGCTTCATAATAACTCGTAATCTTATGTACGAGCTGCTTGAATGAGTTCACTACTTGCTGTACGTTTTGTTCCATCTTATGATCTCCTTCGGCCCTTATAATGTTGGTCAATCTGATCCATGTCCCTGAACGTTGCAGCTTGCCTGCCATGACCTCATGATGATGTATGGCCAGCGCAACAAAGAGCGGATACGGTAAAGTATGTTACTGCTTGATGATACGTTTTTCAAGCCTTATAATCAATGTGACATCACGTGATATTCACTTTCCAGCGCATGACAACCTGTTGCTGCATGAAGAGTCAGATGTACTAATACATTATAGACGTATCTCAAGTCTTGCTCAGATTCCAGCATTTGGTTTGCAATTTAGCCAAAAGTATATTATTTTAATATCTGAAAATTGTGTCTGTCAGACACAATGCTTCTTGCAGCTAGCGTGAATATTTATTCATGTTAGAGAATTAAAATTCACTATGCCATCAGGCATCAATCAGGAGGAGATACTGTGGATTCCATTCATTCCATTCTTGAGCACAATGAACAATTTGTTTCGTCCAAGTCCTACGAATCATACCTTTCCAGCGGAATACCTAATAAAAAGCTGGTTGTCGTCACCTGTATGGACACGCGATTAACGGAGCTACTGCCACGTGCAATGAACCTGCGTAATGGCGATGCAAAAATCATTAAAAATGCAGGAGCTGTTATTTCTCACCCTTATGGTAGTGTTATGCGCAGTGTGCTTGTAGCGCTGTATGAATTGCAGGCAGAAGAAGTTATTGTGTGCGGTCACTATGGCTGCGGCATGGCTGCACTGAATGCAGATCATATGATTAATGAAATTAAAGAGCGCGGTATTTCTCCAGAAATCCTGACAACTTTAGAGCATTCTGGAATAGATTTGAAAACTTGGTTGCAAGGGTTTGGCGATGAAAAGAACGGGGTAATGAAAAGCGTGGATATGATTAAGAATCATCCATTACTTCCCCCCCATGTACCCGTGCACGGCATGATCATTGATCCCTCGACAGGTCAATTGGAATTGCTCGTTAACGGTTACGAACAACAAAAATCTTCCATTTAGCGGAACAGGCTGCAGGTTTGGCATTCGATATGCCAGCGATGCGATCGATATGCCGCCAGGACACAAACGATGTTTGTGTCCTTTTTATTTTGTCGTTCTCCGTTTCATTGCGCATTCAAGCAAATCCATAGATTGAATATGGGTCTTCCGTCCATTATCAAAACATACATAAAAAATATTTCAAAAAATAATAACTTTTTTGAATCCTTTTTGTTTTTCAAACGTACGGGTACATAAGTGATGTACTGCTCATAACATAGATGACAGTATTTTTGCTAAAATTTGCATATTAGTACAACAAGCACACTGTTCCACCATACCATGCAGCGGATTGGCCGATCCCTCACTGCTGGCACGAGTCTCGCTTAGCCTTTGATATTGCGGATATGTCTCCATTTTATTGGTATCTCAAGCTTTTTGAGCTGTTGTTATCTTTGCTTTAACCTTTTCCAATTATGACTATTGTTTGTCTAAATGTGTCTCGTTACTGTACGGTTTTATCATTTTTACGTGATGGTTTGTTGCGAAAGCATACAGTTGTAGTGTACACTTTATTTTAAATCGGCCGATTTGCTGCTCGAAGATAGGAGAGACTGCCTTATGAATACATTATCTTATGGTTTACTCGCATTACTTGCCCGTAATCGTTCTTCAGGCTATGACCTTATGCTCAGAATTCAACCGTTCTGGCAAGCGAAGCATAGTCAAATTTACCCATTGTTGTCCCGTATGGAGGAACAACAGCTACTTACTGCTGAATGGGTGAAACAAACCGACAAGCCAGATAAAAAGATCTATGCTATTACTCCACTTGGTGAGCAAAAGCTTCAAGAATGGATGCAGCTCCCAGCTGGCGAGCCTGTATCTCGTGACGAACTTGTTTTGAAAGCGTTCTGCCTGTGGATCACAGATCGTGATACCGCAATTGCCCTGTTCCGCAAGCGCTCTATTTTCTATCAGGAGCAGATTCATTATTTTGAGCAAGCGATTCATAAAATGTCTGATGAGAGTCATCATTTTGGTTCGCCTGACTTTGGATTGTACATTTTGCGTCACAAAGCGCTTGGTACAGCTCGTTCCAATATGGAATGGACAACCTGGGTTATTGATATGCTGAAAAATGCAGCGATTCCTGAGGTTCCATCTGAACCACAGCACCATTAATCCGATTATTGTTCTTGCTATACCCGGATACGAGTACAGCATCCGGCACCCTTTGCGAATACACAAGTGAACCAGACAGAAGTTGCATCTGCGATTGTTCGTGTTCTTGTATTGAGCATGATGCAGATCGTGTAATGCTTATAGCCTCTTTACGATATTCATGATTACAATCATCTATATCGATTATTATGGTCTACTTTATGGTGATCTAACGTTTGCTGTTCTTTTGATCAAGCAGAGCATCATTATAGCCCTCACGAGATTTTATTAAAAATTTGTGAAACGAAGAGGCTGACTGTCCGTATTACCTTTATAGAATTCCTATACAAATAAAATCCAACCTATCAGGGGGAACTTACACATCATGAAAAAAGTGCTTATGGTCTTCATGGCATTTACTGTATTCTTTGCTTCGCTCGGCGCGTTTGCAAGTGATGCAGATGCACGACGTGGTGGCGGTGGCTTTAAATCCGCACCTAAATCGTACACAACGACACCAAAGCGTTCTGATAATACAAGCGGTAGCGTAAACAGCACGAACCGTTCAAATACGGGTACTGGCGCTAACGCAACAACTGGCAAACGCGGCTTTTTCAGCGGCGGTAGCCTGTTCACAGGTCTGATGATCGGTGGTCTGGCAGGTATGCTATTTGGCGGTATGTTCGCTAATATGGGCGGCTTCGGTGACTTCCTTGGTCTGATCGTCAACCTGCTCGCTATTTATGTACTCTTTATTGCAGCTCGCGGCATTTATCGTATGATTCGTCAGCGTAAAAAACCAGCTGACCCTTACGACAGACGATAATGGCTATGCGGCTAAGCATGGACGAGATTATTAATGCAGTATGTCTGAACATTGCGGAACGCAAAGGCATCAAGCCTACCGAAGTTACGGTTCAGCTAGCCTGGGAGGAAGATACCGGCTTTACTGCTGAGGTGTGGTCACTGGGACGCAGCCAGTATCTCATCGAAAGTAATCTGTACGAAGCCATTCTGCGCTACATGTTTTCCGAATACAACGCGAGAGTATTCCGTGATCAAGTTGAGCTGATCGTGAATGATGACGAAGAAGAGATTCAAGCCATCATCCGAGATTAATGCCACATGTAACTAACCTTCCCCATTCGATTATCATATCGGATGGGGATTTTTTTGCTTGGAACATACTTTATGGAATTGCTGTATGCTGTATTTAATATATAGGCATAGATACTCATTGCACGTCCCTCCCCATACTCTCCACTACTAAGCTATATTCCAGAGCTCTCCACTTGCTCCTTGCTCCTTGCTCCTTGCTCCTTGCTCCTTGCTCCTTGCTCCTTGCTCCTTGCTCCTTGCTCCTTGCTCCTTGCTCAAAAATTATAAACTTCTCTCCCCTTAAAAAATCAACCTACACCTCACTATATAAACGAACAACTTACAATAACCCACTATCAACTACACACTGATTAAATCCTTTAATGGATCGGCTACACTTAGTTGGACAATAAAAATAAGGGCTTGTAGAATATACTCATCAT
>NZ_BMMB01000012.1 GCF_014645615.1 Paenibacillus hunanensis
TGCTCCATGCTCCATGCTCCATGCTCCATGCTCCATGCTCCATGCTCCATGCTCCATGCTGATTAATTGTATTTTTCCAGTACTCGCTGCGCAAGCTCCAGATACATTTGTCCGATTTCTGTGTCTTCGGCATATACGGAAGGTGAGAAATCAGGATCGGTTGCTAGATTATCCGGGGCACCGAGTGGAATTTGTGCTAGCAGCTCGGTATGTAGATTTTCCGCCAGCATACCGCCGCCACCACGGCCAAACACATAGTCTTTTTGTCCGTCTCGCGTTTGATAGTACGCCATATTTTCAACTACACCGAGAATATCGTGATTAGTCTGAATAGCCATTGCACCGGCACGAGCTGCCACGAACGATGCTGTCGCATGCGGAGTAGTGACCAGAACTTCTTTACTTTGCGGCAGCATCTGATGCACATCAAGCGCAACATCGCCCGTACCTGGAGGTAGGTCAAGCAGCATATAGTCCAGTTCGCCCCACTCTACATCTGCGAAAAATTGACGCAGCATCCGCCCTAGCATCGGCCCACGCCAAATGACCGGATTATTTTCACGAATAAAGAAGCCCATCGACATGACTTTAACGCCAAAGCGCTCGACTGGCTGAATGCGACCTTCTTCCACTTCAGGGTATTCTTCAATTCCCATCATATCCGGTACGCTAAAGCCATAAATGTCCGCATCAATAATGCCAACTCGTTTACCAAGGCGAGCTAGCGAAGTTGCCAGATTGACGGTAACGGTAGATTTACCTACACCACCTTTACCACTTGCAACCGCGATAAAGCGTACACCTGACTCAGGATGAATAATCGACAGGTTCTCCAGCCCGGCAGCATGCCCCTTCTGCTCGATCTCTTCGGCTGTAGGCTCTCTTTGCTCATCTGGAGATAATAGTTGTCTTACCGTTGCCATCTCACGCTCAGAAGGCTCTCTGAAACGAATATGCAGATCGATCGGCTCCACGATTTTGAAGGCAGCGCGTACAGACTGCTCTACCGCTTCTTTATATTCCTGTCCCAGCTCTATACATACCACAGTCAAAGAAATACGCGTATCTTTGACCATGACATCACGAATAAATTGCATCTCCAGGAGTGGGAATTCATATTGTGGATCTTTTACCTTGCTTAATAGCTCCAATACATAGTCTCTTGATAACATGATGCGCACTCCTTGTTATGATGAATTTCATGGATCCTCTTTCATCGCCAACCCATAATATTGCCATTATAGCATTGTATACGGTTCCGTAGGCAATGAACTATAAATCGATCATGCTCGCACTTCATATGTACTATATAAACGTAATAAACACATTGTACAAAGTACACATACATTTTGGCTTCAAACAAAAAGCCCTTGTACGATATAACACTATGCGCTACTGGAAGCTGCCTTTCGGCTCATTCCTGTTTTACATCGTGTATATGACAAGGGCTAACTATCGACGCGCTCCAGAAAATAGAGCTACGTTATGGAATCCATTATTATTGAATCTACTATTCCGTATGACGTTACATTATACTTTTGCAATTAATACTTTCAGATCACGAGTAGTTTAACTATGCTCGGCTCGCTACATGCTCCGCCATACCTTCAATCAACACTTCCGCTACCTCTGGACGTGTAAACTCCGGTGGTGGACATTGACCATCACGCAGCAGCGCACGAACCTTGGTACCGGACAGCGTAAGGTGCTGTTCTTTGGAATGTGGGCATGTTTTACTGGATGCCATATTACCGCACTTGGTGCAGAAGAAGCTATGCTCAAAAAAGAGTGGTGTAATATCTAGCTCCTCTGGCGTAAAGTTAGAGAAAATCTCCTGCGCTTCATACGTACCATAATAATCGCCGACACCAGCATGATCTCGTCCTACGATAAAATGGGTGCAGCCATAGTTTTTACGCACTATCGCATGGAAGATAGCCTCTCTAGGGCCGGCATAACGCATAGCCGCTGGGAACACACCGAGGAATGTACGATCTTTTGGATAGTAGTTTTCCAGCAGTACAAGATAGCTGCGCATCCGCACATCAGCTGGTACGTCATCTGATTTCGTCTCACCTACCAATGGATTTAGGAAAAGAGCGTCTACAATCTCCATTGCGCTTTTCTGGATATATTCATGTGCGCGGTGAACTGGATTACGCGTTTGGAAGCCAACTACGGTTTTCCAGCCCTTTTCTGCGAATAAACGACGTGTCTCTGAAGGATCAAAATAAAACTCGCCGAACTTCGCAGGAACCGGACGGTTTAAAACTTGAATCGGACCACCTACATAAGTCGTTGGACGAGCTAGCAGCTTCTGCACACCTGGATGCTCAGGATCATCGGTTTTGAATACATTCACCGCTTCACGCTGCTGATCTACTGTGTAGATACTGCGTACTTCCAGCACGCCATAGATCACACCATCTTCTTCGCCAACGAGCGCTACCTGTTCTCCTGTTTGCAGCGTAGCGGCTAGCTGTTCTTGTAGCGCCAGCGTGATCGGAATACTCCAGACCGTACCATTCGCTAAACGCATACGCTCCACTACCGACTGATAATCCGCTTCTTCTAGAAAGCCTTCTAATGGAGAAAAAGCACCGACACCAATCAGATCAAGATCAGAAACTGTCCAGCTATTGATCGGAATCTGCTTCCATCCTTTGGCTTGCTCCAGTAATTGAGTACGTGCTTCGCCTTCTACAATACGTTGAACTAGCTTGCCTCCGTGCGGTGCTATGGACGTCATTGAAGTCTCTCCCTTATTTTCGATATAGTTGACGCTGGATCGCCTGCATATAGGGTATTTGTATATGCGAGGACATTTATATTGATGATTATGTGCGCTATCTTATTTATGCAATCCGCATTCTGTCTTATCATTCCCTGCCCAGCGTCCTGCTCGTGGATCTTCACCTGGCATGACCTGACGTGTGCAATACTCGCAGCCGATACTCGGGTAATTACGATCATGCAGCGGGTTATAGATAATATCGTTATCTCGAATATAGTTCCAAACGTCTTCGGATGTCCAATCTGCAATCGGATTAAACTTCATCAGACCAAACTTCGTATCATATTCTACCTTTTTCGCATTCGCACGTGTAGGCGCTTGATCACGACGAATACCTGTAATCCATGCATCATATTGGGAAAGAATACGCGTCAGCGGCTCCACTTTACGAATATTGCAGCAAGCGTTCGGGTCTACGGTCCATAGTGACTCTCCATGAGCAGCAGCTTGTTCTTCCGGTGTCAGCTTCGGAGCTACACGCACAAAGTTCATTCCATAACGTTCAACCATGCGATCCCGTGTCTCGTACGTTTCTTTAAAATGAAAATCAGTATCGAGGTAAAAGATATCAGTCGATGGACTGATCGTTTGCAACATATCTACAATGACAACATCCTCCGCGCCAAAGCTGCATGCAAAGGTCAAGCTTTCAAAATTATCTACCGCCCAACGAATGACCTGCTCTGCTGATGCGTGCTCCAGCTCTTCTGCCTTTACTCTAGCCAGCTCTTCTTTTTCCAACAGATTCATGTGATTTCCCCCATCATAGAATTTAGATTCTTTTTTCCAAACTGGTTTTAAGTAGGTAAATAAAAAGAAAGTAGTCATATCTGCAATTCAGCACGATGTTGGACCTGCCTGTTTGCAGCCTATAGCTGGATATATACAATAACTGCATAGATTAGCTTACAGGATGACCGCCTTACGATTGTCATGTTTATTACCTTCTAAACCAGTCATTCACTTGCTGATGATCCACTTGTTGTGAGCTTGTTATGGAATACAGTGATTGTCTCCATCGCTTGATCGACTTTATAGTGTTTAAAAACATTAAAACCAACTAAAACACTAAGAATTATATGTATATTATAAAAGTCGTTGATCTGCAATACAAGAGGAAATTCAATATTTTTGATATCAATTGTTATTTATAAGTGGAAATAGCTTCTTATACCCATCACCAGCTTGATTTACAAGCTTATGTTGATTTCTATGAGCAGTTTACAGATAGCTGTTGATAACTTTTGAAATAATCATGATTTTTTCAGGATTCATTCACATACTCACAAAGTTATCCCCTTTATACCCAGGTTGTTGTTGAATATTGACTCTATTGGGGATTAAAAATGAATTTTAGCTGTGGATGAGAAGCTTTATATGCTTTTGTTAAGCGAAGATTGGGGATAAGTAATCTGGCTTTAATTAGATTCAAGCAATATTTCATACGATAGTATTGCTTGCTATGCAGGATAGTAAATCCAGCTCAGACGCATACAATACGGACTGGCTTACCCTGTCATAGAGCTAGCGCCAGCATACGGATCCATGTTGATGAAATGAAGCGTATGGCAGTAAAGCAGTATGCAGCAAGGAATCAATAGGATTGTAGCTATGGACTTTTACATCCTAGATATTTTACAACTCGTATGGGATTGAATGATCGGTATTCTGGTGATGCTGCATCGTGGATGAGTATATCGTATATGTTCCAATATAAGCTGCATAGCTATAGTTTATATTGGGTATGAATGAGGATATAACGAAGTGATACTTATGAGGTGGGGTTCATATGTATGTTCACTTATAACGAAATGTAGCGAGTATCCAGCTGGTAACGAATCATGCTTAGCCAATGTTCACAAGCAAAACAAAACCCCTGACCTGAAAAGGCCAGAGGTTTCGGTACACCTTGTAATATACAAGGAATATTAACGTTTGGAGAACTGAGGTGCGCGACGAGCCGCTTTAAGACCGTATTTTTTACGCTCTTTCATACGTGGGTCACGAGTCAGGAATCCTGCTTTTTTCAGGGAACCGCGCAGTTCAGGATCTGCTTTCAGCAGAGCACGGGAGATACCGTGACGAATTGCGCCAGCTTGACCAGAGATACCGCCACCGTGAGCCAGTACGATTACATCGTAGCTACCCAGAGTTTCAGTCAGGTTCAGTGGTTGCTTAACGATCAGCTTGAGTGTTTCCAAACCGAAATATTCATTGATGTCGCGTTTGTTAATGACAATGCGTCCTTCACCCGGTACAAGGCGAACACGTGCTACCGAATGTTTACGACGACCTGTCCCATAGTATTGTACTTGTGCCATGAAACTGTCCTCCTTTTAATTATCCGCGAAGTTCGTAAACTTCTGGTTTTTGTGCTGCATGTGGATGTTCTACGCCAGCATAAGCTTTCAGGCGCAACTTCATTGCATTACCTTGACGAGTTTTTGGCAGCATGCCGTGAACAGCAGCTTCGATTACACGCTCAGGTTTACTGTCGATCATCTGTTGAGCAGTAGTCACTTTCAGACCACCTGGGTGCATGGAGTGACGATAGTATTTCTTGTCTTGCATTTTTTTACCAGTCAAGCGGATTTTTTCGGAGTTGATTACGATTACGAAATCGCCGCCGTCCACATGAGGTGTGAAAGATGGTTTGTGTTTACCACGGATCAGTGCTGCAACTTCGCTTGCCAGACGGCCCAGCGTTTTGCCTTCAGCATCAATAATATACCACTGGCGTTCTACTTCACTTGGCTTCGCGATATAAGTTGTACGCATGAGAAGTTCCTCCTTAGTCTTTTTGAACATCTGTTGTTCTCGTGCTCTGACGCTCAAGAAGATATTCAATAAATGTAATGTTCACAGTGCATAAGCTGCATCTGTATATATGATCGTTCTTTAATTGGTTGTGTTGTTTATACACGATGTTACATTGTTGTTAGTCAATGGATAAAGCCTTTTAATGGTTATCTTGATTGGGGGCTGTGGGAGAGCCATCAAGAAAACACAACTTTTATTTTACAGGATGGTTCAACGTTAATCAAGCATTATTTATGGTTTTTTCAGACTTTTTTATTGAAAGGTTTCTCAATACGATAAGCCTAAAATTCCAATTCATCATAATGCACGCCCCACATCGTTAACGCTTTGCTGACCGCTGTAGGCCCAGCTGCACTCCGATCACAGGCAGCAATCATACCTGGAATATCATCCGGTGTATATTTGCCTTCCCCAACCTGAATGAGCGTTCCCATAATGATCCGCACCATATGCTGCAAAAAACCATTGCCTGTGATGTAAAAGTGAAGAATGCCCTGGTCCCTTGTATTCTGCCTGGTTTGCGACAGATCGATCTCCAGCCTGGTTTCCAGCACTGTACGCACATGACTTTGCTTTTGCGAATAACGAGACGCAAAGCTGGTAAAGTCATACGTGCCTACAAAATGCTGAAACGCCACATTCATTGCTTCGATGTTCAGTTTACCTGGATGATGCAGCTGCATATGACGCAAAAACACATCTGGATACTGATTCGCATTGATCGTATACCGATACGTTTTACGTTTAGCTGAACGACGTGAATGAAATTCAAGTGGAACTTCATAGGCACCGGTGACAATAATATCACGTGGTAAACGACCATTCAGCGCCAGTGGCCAACGATCTACCGGAATCGGTGACTCCGTACAAAAGTTGAACACTTGCCCTACAGCATGCACACCAGCATCTGTACGTCCGGAGCCATGAATTTTGGGACGTTCTCCAATCATAGAGGCGATCGCTTTTTCCAGATGATCCTGCACGGTATTTCCGTCAGGCTGCGTCTGAAAGCCGTTATACCGGGTTCCGTCATAATTGACGGTCATACATAGATTACGCATGGGTTATCACCTTTATATCCACATACAAAGTGAGGGAGCTCCAGATGGAGCCCCCTCCTTCATGTTGTTAAACACAACCTTACCCAGACAGAGAAAAAAAGGGCTTTGCCAGAATCACAAGACCCTGTCCACCCTTCTTTATCTGCATGTTACGCGCGGTCTACCAGTTCCAGATAAACCATAGGAGCTGCGTCACCACGACGAGGTCCCAGTTTCAGGATACGAGTGTATCCACCTGGACGCTCTGCATAACGAGGTGCCAGTTCAGAGAACAATTTTTGGATTGCATCCTGGTTGCCATCGAGAGTCTCGCGGCGAACGAAAGAAGCTACCTGACGACGAGCATGCAGATCTCCACGTTTGGACAGAGTGATCAGCTTTTCTGCGATAGAACGAAGTTCTTTCGCTTTTGCTTCAGTCGTTTGAATACGCTCATATAAGAACAGGTCAGTTACCAGATCGCGGAACAGAGCTTTACGAGCGCTGGAGTTACGACCCAATTTTTGGTATGCCATTTTGTATTCCCTCCTTCATCAATGATTAGATGACTATTCTTCCTGACGCAGACCAAGACCAAGTTCCTGTAACTTCTCTTGAACTTCTTCAAGAGATTTGCGTCCCAGGTTACGGACCTTCATCATGTCGTCTTCGGATTTAGTAGTCAGTTCCTGCACCGTGTTGATGCCGGCACGTTTCAAGCAGTTGTAAGAACGTACGGAGAGATCGAGTTCTTCGATCGTCATCTCAAGCACTTTCTCTTTCTTATCTTCCTCTTTTTCAACCATAATTTCTGCATCTTTTGCTTCGTCAGTCAGACCAACGAACAGCATCAGGTGCTCGGTCAAAATTTTGGCGCCCAGGCTAACGGCTTCTTCAGGACGGATGCTACCATCTGTCCAGATTTCGATCGTCAGCTTGTCATAGTTCGTAACTTGACCAACACGAGTATTCTCGATGCCATAGTTAACACGGGAAATCGGAGTATAGATCGAATCGATTGGAATCACGCCAATTGGCTGATCCGCACGTTTGTTCTTGTCTGCCGATACATAACCGCGACCACGGTTTGCAAAAATACGCATGTGGAGTCTGGAACCTGGAGCAAGGGTGGCAATATGAAGATCCGGGTTAAGGATTTCCACATCACTATCTGCACGGATATCGCCAGCAGTGACCACGCCTTCTCCTTCCGCGTCAATCTCCAACACTTTTTCTTCATCGGAGTGGATTTTCAGCGAGAGGGCCTTGAGGTTCAAAATGATCTCGGTAACGTCTTCCATTACGCCTTGAACCGTTGAGAACTCGTGCAATACACCATCGATCTGTACAGATGTTACTGCCGCACCCGGAAGGGAGGACAACAAAATCCGACGAAGTGAATTGCCAAGTGTTGTGCCGTAACCACGTTCGAGAGGTTCTACGATGAACTTGCCATAGGTTCCTTCATCATTTACATCTACGGTCTCAATTTTCGGCTTTTCGATTTCTATCACTGCAATATCCCTCCTTCAAAACGTCGCTTCGATGAAACTGTCGCTAAAACTTTATACAATAGACATGCAGCAATCCCAGGCAAGCGGTACGCCTGCACCGGAGTTTGACTACATTTGTAGAGACATGCCTCGATTATACGCGACGACGTTTTGGTGGACGGCATCCGTTATGCGGGATCGGAGTTACATCCTTAATCAGGTTAACTTCCAGACCAGCTGCTTGCAGGGAACGAATCGCTGCTTCACGGCCTGCGCCAGGACCTTTAACCATAACTTCAACGGCTTTCATGCCGTGCTCCATAGCTGCTTTAGCTGCAGTTTCTGCTGCAAGCTGTGCTGCGAAAGGAGTGGATTTACGGGAACCTCTGAATCCAAGACCGCCGGAGCTTGCCCAGGAAATAGCGTTGCCGTGAGGATCCGTAATCGTAACGATTGTATTGTTAAACGTGGAACGAATGTGAGCCACGCCAGATTCGATATTTTTACGGTCGCGACGTTTAGTACGTACGACTTTTTTCGCTTTAGCCATTGATCATTAACCTCCCTTACTTCTTCTTGTTCGCTACTGTGCGACGAGGACCTTTACGTGTACGAGCATTTGTTTTGGTACGTTGACCACGAACCGGTAGACCACGACGGTGACGAACACCACGGTAGCATCCGATTTCGATCAGACGTTTAATGTTCAAAGAGATCTCACGACGAAGATCACCTTCTACTTTTTTACCTTCAATTGCTTCACGCAGTTTTCCTACTTCATCTTCAGTCAGATCGCGGACACGAGTGTTCAGGTCAATACCTGTTTCACTCAGAATTTTCTGAGAAGTCGTTTTACCGATTCCGAAAATATATGTCAAGGCGATCTCAACGCGCTTATCACGTGGTAAATCCACACCAGATATACGTGCCATTACGCTACACCTCCTCGATTAATTAACCTTGCTTTTGTTTGTGTTTCGGGTTTTCACAAATAACCATTACATTCCCTTTGCGGCGAATGACTTTGCATTTTTCGCAGATGGGCTTTACAGAAGGTCTTACCTTCATGTTAATTACCTCCTTAAGCTTTACGGTTGTAAAACTTATTTCGTCAGCATTTTATCTGCAGCACAAATTAGTCCACATAAGTATCTATTATAGCATACTTTTTTGCATTTGTGTTTTATTTACGATAAGTTATACGACCTTTTGTCAAATCATAAGGTGAAAGTTGAACAACCACCTTATCTCCAGTCAGAATACGAATGAAGTGCATCCGCAGCTTACCGGAAACATGAGCGAGAATTTGGTGACCATTCTCCAGCTCAACCTTGAACGTTGCATTCGGCAATGGTTCAAGAACCACGCCTTCTACCTCAATAACATCTTCTTTAGCCACAATGAGTTCCTCCTTAGACCGTATTGTTTTCGGCAGATTCGACAAACTTGGCTACTGCATGACGCAGCTTTCCATTTGTGACCCGTCCGCTTTCTTGCAAACTGTTTACAACTTCGCTGCTGATCACCGCTGTCAGCTCCAGATGAAGAACATTCTTCTTCTTCGGCTGATCAAACTTGCGTTTGTTGCCATCGGCGATATAAACAAATTTCTCATCCGGTATTGCAATGATTACAGCAGGCTGGCCAGCTCCCTTGCCTTTTGAAACCTTCACAATTTGACCAACCTGCGGGGATGTTCCTGCTTTCAACAAAATCACCTACGCATTCAGTGTTGTGAAAATCTCCATACCGTCCGGTGTTACCGCAACCGTATGTTCAAAATGGGCACACAGTGAGCCGTCTACCGTAACTACTGTCCATTTGTCTTCCAACGTTTTAACATGCCGTCCGCCAGCGTTCACCATCGGTTCAATTGCAAGCACCATGCCTGGCTTG
This sequence comes from Paenibacillus hunanensis, assembly GCF_014645615.1. Taxonomy (GTDB): domain Bacteria; phylum Bacillota; class Bacilli; order Paenibacillales; family Paenibacillaceae; genus Saccharibacillus; species Saccharibacillus hunanensis. The sequence goes on from NZ_BMMB01000012.1 coordinate 10,044, forward strand.
AGGCGTGGTCCCCGATCCGCAATTCCGTAATTCGGAATCTTTGGATCTTCGTGCAGCTTGGTTCCAATGCCGTGACCTACGTACTCGCGTACGACAGACATGCCGGCATTCTCGATAAAACGCTGTATTGCATGCGATATAGTAAACAGACGCACATCCGGCTTCACTAGCTCCAGACCCGCAAATAAAGCTCCCTCCGTAACGTCCAGAAGGCGCTTCGCTTCGTCGGAAATGGTGCCGACCGGATATGTCCACGCCGAATCACCGTGATATCCCTGATATTGGGCTCCAATATCGAAAGTCACGATGTCGCCCTCTTGCAGTTTGCGTTTGCTTGGGAATCCATGAACGAGTTCTTCGTTCACCGAAGCACAAATACTGGCAGGAAAACCATTGTATCCTTTGAATGACGGCAAGGCATTCTGGCTGCGAATGTAACGATCCGCAATGACATCAAGCTCTTCCGTTGTAATCCCTGGCTCGATGTATTGCTTGATCAGAGCATGAGTTTCAGCAACAATTCGCCCTGCTTCTCTCATAAAGCCAAGTTCTGTTTCGGATTTGCAAATGATCATTCGACTTAACCCCGAAGCAGTGACACAATATCAGAGGATACTTTGTCAATGCCCTGTTCGCCATCAATGTCTCTCAGCAGGCCTTGATCACCGTAGTAAGTCAGCAGCGGGGCAGTTTTGTTGCCGTACTCGTCAAGACGAGTCGCTACGCTTTCTTCGTTATCATCAGGTCTCTGGTAGAGCTCACCACCATCAAGATCGCAAATGCCCTCTTGTTTTGGTGGATTGAAAACAATGTGATACGTAGCGCCGCATGTTCTGCAAATGCGTCGTCCGGTAATGCGAACGAGCAGCTTATCGCGGTCTACCTTCAGATTGATTACGTGGTCCAGCTTACGGTCCATTGCTGCCAGCATGTTGTCGAGCGCTTCAGCCTGAGCCAGCGTTCTTGGATAACCGTCAAGCAAAAAACCTTTCTCACAATCAGGTTGAGCGAGTCGCTCTTCCACAATTCCGTTGGTTACGTCATCCGGTACAAGCAGACCTTGATCGATGTAGGACTTCGCCTTTACACCAATAGGTGTCTCCTGCTTGATCGCCAGACGAAATGCATCGCCTGTCGAGATGTGAGGGATACCAAGCTCCTTAACGATAACAGCAGCTTGAGTTCCTTTACCAGCTCCCGGAGGTCCCATGAATATGATGTTCACGCTACTTCACTCCCCCCAAAACGACTATTGCAAGAACAGCACGGAAAGGTGCCGGTTAGAACGGAATTAACCATTCACCGGAACCTGCCGTCTATTTATTGATAAAACCTTTGTAATGGCGTTTGATAAGTTGGCTTTCGATCGTTTTCATCGTATCCAGTGCAACACCGATTACGATGAGAAGCGATGTACCCCCGATTTGAACCGATTTTGGCAAACCGGAAATAGCCCCGAGGAATACCGGTAGTACCGAAATGATGGCCAGGAACAGAGAGCCTGTCATCGTCAAACGTGTCATAACTTTCGTCAGATACGTTGCCGTTGGCTTGCCTGGACGAACACCCGGAATGTAACCACCGTTCTTCTTCATATTATCTGCCATTTGCGTAGGGTTCATTTGTACAAATGTATAGAAAAACGTAAATCCGATAATCATTACTACATACAAGACCATACCCAGCGGTTTGTCATACCACAGATTTGCGGTAATCCATTTTGCCCAACCGTGTGTGGACCAGAAGCTTGCAATAATGATAGGAAATTGAAGCAGGGATACAGCGAAGATTACAGGGATAACACCAGCTGAATTGATCTTCAGCGGGATATGTGTATTCTGACCGCCATACATTTTGTTGCCTACTACGCGTTTTGCATATTGTACCGGAATTTTACGAATACCCTGTTGGATAAAGATAACACCGACTACAATCAAAATTACGACGAGAACAACAACAACCAGCTTGATCACGTTCATGAACGTCTGGCCCTGAGCTAGGAAATCTGATTGAATCATATCGCGGATGTGCTGCGGGATTGCCGCAACGATACCTGCAAAGATAATAATCGAAATCCCGTTACCAATTCCTTTTTCGGTGATTTGCTCACCTAGCCACATCAGGAAAGATGTACCGGCAGTCAATACGATAGCAATAAGAGCGTAACTCCAGAACGTAGCGCCTGGAATCATCTCTGTATTGTATAAACGGTTAAAACCGATAGACGTACCAAAAGCCTGGATCAGACCCAAAATGATTGTACCATAACGGGTGACCTGCGCCAGTTTCTTTTTACCGTGTTCCCCTTGTTTAGCCCATTCCGCAAATTTCGGAATAACATCCATCGACAGTAACTGTACGATGATGGATGCGGTGATATACGGCATAATTCCGAGGGCAAAGATCGAGAAACGAGACAATGCACCACCGGAGAAAGTGTTTAGAAGACCGAACAATTCTTGCCCCTGGTTATTTACAGCAGTGAAAACTTCCGTGTTTACTCCAGGTACTGGTACGAACGAACCGATACGGTAGACAATCAGCACCAGCAAAGTAAAAAGTATCCGATTTCTAAGGTCTTCCACCCGCCATATATTCTTCAGGGTCTTGAACATTAGATCACCTCGGTTTTACCGCCGGCAGCCTCGATCTTCTCTACCGCAGATTGAGAGAACTTATTCGCTTTTACAGTCAGTTTTACAGTCAGATCACCGTTACCGAGGATCTTAATGCCGCTCTTCGCGTTTTTGACCATACCTTGTTCCATCAAGAACTCCGGAGTTACTTCTGTGTCAGCAGCCAGACTGTTCAGTTCAGCTACATTTACCAGAGCGTACTCTTTACGGGTAGGGTTAACAAATCCACGTTTTGGCAAACGACGATACAATGGGTTTTGACCGCCTTCAAATCCTGGACGAACGCCACCGCCAGAGCGGGAGTTTTGTCCTTTGTGACCACGACCCGATGTTTTACCTGTACCGCTACTAGTACCACGACCTACGCGTTTGCGTTCTTTGCGGGAACCAGGAGCTGGAGAAAGCTCATGCAATTTCATCGTTCGTTGCACCTCCTTATTGATAATAGGCTAATCTTTCGATCAATTAGCCTTGAATTTCTTTTACAGATACCAAGTGTTTTACTTGGTTAACCATGCCGCGGATTGCAGCATTGTCTTCTTGAATGACCGAATGGTTCAGCTTACGCAGACCCAAAGTTTTCACAGTAACACGTTGTGTTTCTGGACGGCCGATCACGCTACGGACGAGGGTAATTTCCAATTTAGCCATGTGATTCCCTCCTTAACCGAGCAGCTCTTCGATTGTTTTTCCACGCAGTTTAGCTACGTCTTCAGCACGTTTCAGGCGAGACAAGCCTTCCAGTGTAGCATTAACCATGTTCATGGAATTCGAAGAACCCAGGGATTTTGTCAAGATGTCGCCTACGCCAGCGAGTTCCAGAACAGCACGAACTGGACCACCAGCGATAACGCCAGTACCTTCCGATGCTGGTTTCAGCATAACGCGGCCTGCGCCGAATTTACCGTTTACCAGGTGAGGAATTGTTGTTCCTACGAGTGGAACGTGGATCAGGTTTTTCTTAGCATCTTCGATACCTTTACGGATCGCGTCAGGTACCTCGCCAGCTTTACCCAAACCAGCACCAACCCAGCCTTTACCATCGCCTACTACTACCAATGCGCTAAAGCTAAAGCGACGTCCGCCCTTTACTACTTTAGCAACACGGTTGATGTGAACTACTCTTTCAGTCAGTTCCAAAGTATTTGGATCAATACGCAAGTCGTTTACCTCCTTTTTGCAATAGATTAGAATTGAAGACCCGCTTCACGAGCTGCATCTGCCAGGGCTTTAATCCGTCCGTGATACAAATAGCCACCGCGATCGAATACTACAACCTCGTGTCCTTTGTCTTTCGCACGTTTTGCGATCAGTTCGCCAACTTGAGCAGCTGCTTCTACGCTACCGCCGTTTTTGATTTCGCCGATCTCTTTATCCAGAGTGGAAGCAGAAACGAGAGTTACGCCAGCCACGTCATCGATCAATTGAGCATAAATGTGTTTGGAAGAACGGAACACGTTCAGACGTGGACGTGCAGCTGTACCAGTGATGTTCTTACGAACACGCAGGTGTCTTTTCAGACGAGCTTTGTTTTTATCCGCTTTAGTAATCATGACTTATCTTTCACTCCTTTCATTATACATGAGCTAGCTTCAAGCTAAGCAGCTTGGGGTAATTCAAAATTATCCCCTAGCTTACTTCTTCTTACCAGCTTTACCTTCTTTACGCAGAATGCGTTCGCCTTCGTACTTGATACCTTTACCTTTATACGGCTCTGGTTCACGAACGGAACGGATTTTCGCAGCATAAGCACCTACGCGCTCTTTATCGATACCGTTAACGACGATACGTGTGTTCGAAGGAACATCGAATTCGATGCCAGCTTCTGGAGTGATTTCTACCGGGTGAGAGTAACCAACGTTCAGAACGATTTTATCGCCAGATTTGCTTGCGCGGTATCCGACACCAACCAGTTCCAGGGCTTTGGAGAAACCAGTAGTTACTCCGCTTACCATGTTGCTTACTACGCTGCGTGTAGTTCCGTGCAGGGAACGATGCAGTTTGTTGTCAGAAGGACGCTCAATCGTGATCACGTTACCTTCGATGACTACTTTCATATCTTGGTGAAGTTCACGGGACAGGCTTCCTTTCGGACCTTTCACCGTAAGAGTAGTGTTGTTCAGAGTCACCTCTACACCACTTGGTACTTCAATTGGTTTACGACCAATACGGGACATTGCATTGCACCTCCTTATTTTATGACGTCAATTACCAAACGTAGCAAATAACTTCGCCGCCGCTTTTTGCTTGACGAGCCTCTTTATCAGTTACTACTCCACCGGAAGTAGAGATGATCGCGATTCCGAGTCCACCAAGAACGCGAGGAACCTCGTTGCTCTTTGTGTAAACACGAAGTCCTGGTTTACTGATACGTTTCAGGCCAGTAATTACGCGCTCGTTATTTTGACCGTACTTCAGGAAGATACGGATAATTCCTTGTTTGTTGTCCTCAACGAATTCAGCATCACGGATGAAGCCTTCGCGCTTCAGAATATCAGCGATTTGCTTTTTCATTTTGGAAGCTGGAACTTCTACTGTTTCGTGACGCACTGTGTTGGCGTTACGAATACGTGTAAGCATATCAGCAATTGGATCTGACATAGACATGTGTGTGAACCTCCTTCCTGTTAATCAATGATTTACCAGCTTGCTTTTTTCACGCCAGGAATCTGGCCTTTATACGCCAATTCGCGGAAGCAAATACGGCAGATTTTAAACTTTTGCAAAACGGAATGTGGACGACCACAACGTTCGCAACGAGTGTAAGCACGCACTTTGAACTTCGGAGTACGCTGTTGTTTTACTTTCATTGAAGTTTTAGCCACTTCGCCTGACACCTCCTAAAGATTTTCGGAGAAAAAGGGGCTTATATTAGAACCCCGTACTTAGACCATCTTATTTTACGAAAGGCATTCCCAATTGAGTCAGAAGCTCACGGGACTCTTCGTCTGTTTTCGCAGTTGTTACGATAACGATATCCATACCACGTACTTTATCGACTTTATCGTACTCGATCTCTGGGAAGATCAGTTGTTCTTTCAGACCCAGTGTGTAGTTACCACGACCGTCGAACGCTTTGGAAGAAACACCGCGGAAGTCACGTACGCGAGGCAGTGTAACGTTAACCAGTTTGTCCAGGAAGTAGTACATGCGGTCACCGCGCAGTGTTACTTTAACACCGATTGGCATACCTTCACGCAGCTTAAATCCAGCGATGGATTTTTTAGCGCGAGTGATAACTGGCTTTTGACCAGCGATCAGTTGAAGATCGTTTACAGCAGAATCCAAAACTTTGGAGTTCGATACCGCTTCGCCCACACCCATGTTGATAACGATTTTCTCAACTTTAGGTACTTGCATTACCGTTTTGTATTGAAACTTCGTAGTCAGAGCAGGAACGATTTCGTTCAGGTACATATCTTTCATTCTTGAAGCCATTGGGGAAGGTCCTCCTTTCTTTAACAGTAGTTATTAATCGATTGTATCGCCGGAGCGCTTAGCCACACGAACTTTCTTGCCGTTGTCCAGTGTTTTGTAACCAACGCGGGTTACTTTCTTTCCGTCCTTTGGATCAACGTGCATTACGTTAGACACGTGGATAGGTGCTTCTTGCTCAATGCGTCCACCTTGCGGGTTCAGCTGAGACGGTTTTTGGTGCTTCGTAATCATGTTCACACCTTCAACCAGCACGCGGTTTTCACGAGGATAAGCAGCGATGATGCGACCTTTTTTACCTTTGTCTTTACCGCTGATTACGATAACCGTGTCGTCCTTTTTAACGTGCAGCTTGTTGTTGTGGGATTCCAAAACCTTTTTCACTTTAGCCATTTCTGTACACCTCCTATAACTCACTCAGGCACAGGGCCCTATATCGGAATCGTTTAGATGACTTCTGGAGCCAGGGAAACGATTTTCATGTAATCGCGATCGCGCAGTTCACGAGCAACTGGTCCAAAGATACGAGTACCACGAGGGCCTTTATCGTCTTTGATTACCACTGCTGCGTTTTCGTCAAATGCGATGTAAGAACCGTCTTTACGACGTACAGAGCTCTTCGTACGAACAACTACTGCTTTAACAACATCACCTTTTTTGACAACGCCGCCTGGTGTTGCTTGTTTTACAGAACATACGATAGTGTCACCGATTGCAGCTGTACGACGTCCAGTACCACCCAATACGCGGATACACATCAGTTCTTTTGCGCCGGAGTTATCGGCTACAGCCAAACGTGTAAATGGTTGAATCATTTCTAGTTCCTCCTTCCGGGCAGCTTATCGTTAATCATCAAATGATGACTGCTTCTTCTACGATCTCCACGAGTCTCCAGTTTTTGTCTTTCGACAGTGGACGAGTTTCCATGATTTTAACAGTGTCACCGATTTTCGCAGTGTTGTTTTCATCATGAGCTTTGAATTTTTTAGTGTACTTAATGCGTTTGTGGTACAGGTCATGCTTTTTGTAAGTTTCTACAGCTACAACGATTGTTTTGTCCATCTTGTCGCTGACAACTTTACCTACCTGCACTTTACGGGCATTACGTTCGCTCATAGTGGGCCTCCTCCCTTGCTGACGGGCTCACAGTCCGTCAAATATTGGATATTATGAAGTAATTCCGAGTTCTCTTTCACGAACTACTGTTTTAGCACGTGCAATTTGCTTGCGGACAGCGCTAATGCGAGTAGGATTATCCAATTGACCGGTAGCAAGTTGAAAGCGCAGGTTAAAGAGTTCCTCTTTAAAACCAGCAATCTTTTGCTCGATTTCAGCAGTGGTAAGGTTGCGCAATTCATTAGCCTTCATTTGCTTCACCACCCAATTCTTCACGTTTCACAAACTTAGTTTTAACAGGCAGCTTATGGGAAGCCAGACGCATTGCTTCACGCGCGATTTCCTCAGATACGCCGGCAAGTTCAAACATGATTTTTCCTGGTTTTACGATGGCAACCCATTTCTCTACGTTACCTTTACCGCTACCCATACGAACCTCAAGAGGTTTTTGAGTGATTGGCTTATCCGGGAAAATTTTGATCCATACTTTACCACCACGTTTGATATAACGAGTCATAGCAATACGGGCAGCTTCGATCTGACGGTTTGTTACCCAAGCAGGTTCCAGGGACTGCAGACCAAATTCACCAAAGTTCAGTTCAGTACCGCCTTTAGCGCGTCCTTTCATACCTGGACGATGCTGTTTACGGTGTTTTACACGTTTAGGTACCAACATGATTAGTTGCCTCCTTCCTGAGCAGCTTGTTTCTTAGCCGTAGGAAGAACCTCGCCACGATAGATCCATACTTTTACGCCGATACGACCGTAAGTAGTATGAGCTTCAGCTGTACCGTAGTCGATATCAGCACGAAGTGTATGCAGTGGAACAGTTCCTTCGCTATAACCTTCGGAACGGGCGATTTCAGCACCGCCAAGACGTCCGCTAACGGCTGTTTTAATACCTTTAGCGCCAGAGCGCATAGTTCTTTGAATCGATTGTTTCAGAGCACGACGGAAAGAAACGCGACGTTCCAGTTGTTGTGCAATGCTTTCAGCAACGAGAGTTGCATCCAGATCTTGGTTCTTGATTTCGGAAATGTTGATGTGAACTTTTTTACCGCCCGCAATTTTAGTTACTTCGTTACGAAGAACTTCAACTTCGGAACCACCGCGTCCGATAACCATACCTGGTTTTGCGGTGTGGATTGTTACGTTCACACGATTAGCCGCTCTCTCGATTTCGATACGGGAGACAGCGGACTCCTTCAGTTTCTTCTTCAGGTATTCACGAATCTTAACGTCTTCCAGAAGAAGATCGCCAAAATCTTTACCAGCATACCATTTAGATTCCCAGTCACGGATAATACCTACACGCAATCCGATGGGATTTACCTTTTGGCCCACACGTTTTCCCTCCTTTTATTTTTCAGTTACCACCAAAGAAATGTGGCTAGTACGTTTGTTGATCTTACTTGCGCGTCCCATTGCACGAGGGCGGAAACGTTTCAAAGTAGGACCTTGGTTTACGTAAACCTCAGAAATGAACAGGCTGTTCACGTCCACGGATTCGTTTTTCTCGGAGCTGATGAACTCAGCGTTTGCGATTGCGGAATTGAGCAACTTCTCAACTACCGGAGACGCAGATTTTGGTGTGTGACGCAGAATTGCGATCGCTTCACCAACTTGCTTACCGCGGATCAGATCAACAACGAGTTGAACTTTGCGCGGAGCGATGCGTACAAACTTTGCATGTGCTTTCGCTTGCATTGCGTGACCTCCTCTCTTACTGTTACCACTCTATATTAACGTCTTGTTTTTCTGTCGTCATCAGTGTGACCTTTGTACGTACGAGTTGGAGCAAACTCACCGAGTTTGTGACCTACCATATCCTCAGTTACGTATACAGGCACGTGCTTGCGTCCATCATAGACTGCAAATGTGTGTCCGATGAATTGTGGGAAAATTGTAGAGCGACGGGACCAAGTTTTGATCACTGCTTTTTTGCTATCAGCATCCAGCACTTCTACTTTTTTCAGCAAGTATCCATCCACGAAAGGACCTTTTTTAAGACTACGGCTCATCGTTGAAATCCTCCCTTCACTGTTCATGCTTCTTTAACCGGGTACATCAGTCACGCACAAAGATTACTTCGTGCGGCGACGAATGATGTATTGATCGGAAGCTTTACCTTTTTTACGAGTTTTGTAGCCAAGAGTTGGTTTACCCCATGGCGACATTGGAGATTTACGACCGATAGGAGCTTTACCTTCACCACCACCGTGTGGGTGATCGTTAGGGTTCATAACTACGCCTCGAACTTGTGGACGTTTGCCCAACCAGCGGTTACGACCAGCTTTACCGATTTTAACCAATTCGTGATCTTCGTTACCTACGGAACCGATTGTAGCGCGGCATACTTTCAGTACGCGACGTACTTCACCGGAAGACAGGCGGATAGATACGTATTTTTCTTCTTTACCAAGCAATTGGGCTTCCGTACCAGCTGCGCGAACGAGCTGACCACCTTTACCTGGTTTCAATTCGATGTTGTGGATAACTGTACCAACCGGAATATTTTCCAGTGGAAGGGAGTTACCGATTTTGATATCAGAGTCCGGACCGGAGAATACTTGATCTCCAACTTTCAGTCCTTTTGGAGCAATGATGTAACGCTTCTCACCATCTGCATAGTGCAGCAGTGCGATGTTGGAAGTACGGTTTGGATCGTACTCGATTGTAGCAACGCGACCTGGTATTCCATCCTTGTTGCGTTTGAAGTCGATGATACGGTATTTACGTTTGTGTCCGCCGCCGTGGTGACGAACAGTGATTTTACCTTGGTTGTTGCGTCCAGCTTTTTTGAAAAGTGGAGCCAGCAACGTTTTCTCCGGTTGATTCGTTGTAATCTCTTCGAATGTAGAAACACTCATATTACGACGAGCCGGCGATGTCGGTTTGTACTTTTTAATAGGCACAGGTTGTCCCTCCTTACTCTACAGATTCAAAAAACTCTAGCGGTTTGCTATCAGAAGTCAAAGTTACGATAGCTTTTTTCCATTCGGAAGTATAACCATTGTAACGACCATAGCGTTTTGGTTTAGCAGGCATGCGAAGAGTGTTAACTTTCGACACTTTCACTTTGAAGATTTCTTCAATTGCCTTTTTGATTTCGGTTTTGTTAGAACGAATGTCTACTTCGAAAGCATATTTCAATTCGCTCATATACTCAGCAGTGCGCTCAGTAATTACCGGACGCTTAATGATATCACGAGGATCCTTCATTACGCGAACACCTCCTGTACCTTCTGAACTGCATCCTTAGTCAGAATCAGTTTGTCGTGCACGAGCACGTCGAGAACATTCACACCATCAGCTGCAACAAATTTAACGCCTGGGATGTTACGAGCGGACAGAGCAACGTTATTGTCGTATTCCGAAGCAACTACCAGTGCTTTGCGGTCTACGTTCAGGTTGTTCAGAATCGCTACGAATTCTTTTGTTTTTGGAGTGTTAAGAGTCAGAGCATCCAGAACGATGATTTCGTTAGCAATTACTTTAGAAGACAGAGCCGATTTGATCGCCAGACGACGAACTTTTTTAGGCAGTTTGAAAGCATAGCTACGCGGAGTTGGTCCGAATACTACGCCGCCGCCTTTCCATTGTGGGGAGCGGATAGAACCCTGACGGGCACGTCCAGTTCCTTTTTGTTTCCAAGGTTTGCGTCCACCACCGCGTACTTCAGAACGTCCTTTAACTTTGTGAGTACCCAGACGAAGGGAAGCGCGTTGCATAACTACTGCATCGTGGAGCACGCTGGCATTAGGCTCGATACCGAATACGGAATCGCTCAATTCGATCTCGCCTACTTGTTTGCCATCAATGCTGTAAAGTGCTACTTTTGGCATTTCATGTTCCTCCTTTCTTTTTTACTTATTTCTTCACCGTTTCTTTTACTTTAACGAAGCTGTTTTTCGGGCCTGGGATGGAGCCTTTAACGAGGATTACGTTACGCTCAGCATCGACGCGAATAACTTCAAGACGTTGGATCGTTACTGTATCATGACCCATATGTCCTGGCAGACGTTTACCTTTTGGTACACGGTTAGCCTGGATGGAACCCATGGAACCTGGTCTACGATGGTAACGGGAACCGTGAGACATTGGTCCGCGGCTTTGACCCCAACGTTTAATTACGCCGGCAAAACCTTTACCTTTGGAAATACCCGTTACATCAACGAATTCACCTTCAGCAAACAAATCTGCTTTCAGTTCCTGTCCAACCTCGACACTAGCGAGATCAACATTGCGAATTTCGCGAACGTAGCGCTTAGGCACAGTGTTTGCTTTAGTAGCATGTCCTGCTTCCGGTTTGTTTGCGCGATTAGCTTTCTTGTCGGCAAAACCGATTTGTACCGCTTCGTATCCGTCATTTTCCAGGTCTTTCTTCTGCAGAACCACACATGGTCCAGCTTCGATAACCGTTACAGGAATAACGTTACCTTCCGCGGTAAAGACTTGAGTCATACCCAGTTTTCTTCCTAAGATACCTTTCATGTTGACACCTCTTTCTACTTTCCGTAGTACCACAATCTATGTGGATTACAATTTAATTTCGATATCTACGCCAGACGGTAAGTCCAGACGCATCAGAGCATCCACAGTTTGTGGAGTTGGGTTTACAATATCGATCAAACGTTTATGTGTACGTTGTTCGAATTGTTCACGAGAATCTTTGTATTTATGCACTGCACGGAGAATAGTGATTACTTGCTTCTCAGTTGGCAGCGGGATCGGTCCGGATACTCCTGCGCCGGAACGTTTAGCCGTTTCAACGATTTTCTCTGCGGATTGATCAAGAATTCTGTGATCGTAAGCTTTCAAGCGAATACGAATTTTCTGCTTTGCCATTTTAGTCCCTCCTTCTATCGCCCAATTTATTATCGGACATACTCCGTGAAAATTTTCCGACCGCACCGCTCATGGCAAAGGAGCCGGGTGTGTCAGTAACCTCTCACATCATCGCAACGTCTCAGCACAACATTAACTATTATATATGATGAGTTAGCATTGACGCAAGCCTTTTTTGAAACTTTTCCATAAAAAAATAAGACCTGCTTCACAATGAAGGAAGCAGGCCTTATCTACACGTTCGATTAGGATACAATGTTGCTTCGTTACAATACAATGTTGCTTATAGGAATCTTCCTGATCTCTTACGAGACTACAAGGAAAGATTTATTATTTGGAGATGCTAGCAACCGCGCCAGCGCCTACAGTACGTCCGCCTTCGCGAATCGCGAAGCGAGTACCTTCTTCGATAGCGATTGGGTTGATCAGGGATACGCTAACAGTGATGTTATCACCAGGCATAACCATTTCAGTACCTTCTGGCAAAGTGATGATACCCGTTACGTCAGTTGTACGGAAGTAGAACTGTGGACGGTAACCACTGAAGAAAGGCTTGTGACGGCCACCTTCTTCTTTTGTCAGAACGTAAACCTGAGCGGAGAACTCAGTGTGTGGGTTAACGGAACCCGGTTTGGACAGTACTTGTCCACGCTCGATTTGAGTACGATCAACACCACGCAGCAGTGCGCCGATGTTGTCACCCGCTTGAGCGGAATCCAGCAATTTACGGAACATTTCTACGCCCGTAACAACGGATTTTTTAGTTTCTTCGTGGATACCAACGATTTCGATTTCATCGCCGACTTTAACCACACCACGCTCTACGCGACCAGTAGCAACTGTACCGCGACCAGTGATGGAGAATACGTCCTCGACAGGCATCAGGAAAGGCTTGTCAGTTTCGCGTTCTGGAGTTGGGATGTAAGTATCGATTGTTTCGAACATTTCAACAATCTTCTTAGCCCACTCACCATCAGGGTTTTGCAGAGCTTCACGAGCAGAACCACGAGTGATTGGAGTGTCGTCGCCTGGGAATTCGTACTCGCTCAGCAGGTCGCGAACTTCCATTTCAACCAGTTCCAGCAGCTCTTCGTCTTCAACCATATCACATTTGTTCAGGAATACTACGATGTAAGGAACGCCTACTTGGCGGGACAGCAGGATGTGTTCACGAGTCTGTGGCATTGGGCCGTCAGCTGCGGATACAACCAGGATCGCTCCGTCCATTTGTGCAGCACCAGTGATCATGTTTTTAACATAGTCGGCGTGACCTGGGCAGTCAACGTGTGCGTAGTGACGGTTAGGAGTTTCGTACTCTACGTGTGCAGTAGAGATAGTGATACCGCGCTCGCGCTCTTCTGGAGCTTTATCGATTTGGTCGAATGCTACAGCAGCACCGCCGTAAGTTTTGGACAGTACAGTTGTGATTGCAGCTGTCAGAGTTGTTTTACCATGGTCGACGTGACCGATAGTACCGATGTTAACGTGCGGTTTATTACGTTCAAATTTAGCCTTTGCCATTTTAAACATTTCCTCCTTAAAGGTAGTGTTGTAGTGTATTGAAATAAGTACGGAATGTAATTCAGAAAGCGGTCAACCCGCTCTCTGCACATCCCATAGGTAAAAACGAAGATTGGGCGTATTAGCCGTTAGCTTTTGCGCTAACTGCTTCAGCAATGCTCTTAGGCACTTCTTCGTAATGAGAAAGTTCCATGGAGAACACGCCGCGTCCCTGTGTACCGGAACGAAGTGTTGTGGAATAACCAAACATTTCGGACAGAGGTACTTTAGCACGGATAATTTGAGTACCGTTACGGGAATCCATACCTTCGATACGGCCGCGACGGGAGTTCAGCATACCCATTACGTCACCCATGTACTCTTCTGGTACTGTAACTTCAACTTTCATGATTGGCTCCAGCAGGACAGGTTTACACTTGTCTTTTGCGGATTTCAATGCCATCGAACCGGCAATTTTAAATGCCATCTCGTTGGAATCGACATCATGATAAGATCCGTCTACAATTGTAGCTTTAACGTCTACAACCGGGAAGCCTGCAAGAACACCGTTCTTCATTTGCTCCTCGATACCTGCGAGTGCAGGACCAACGTATTCTCTTGGTACGGAACCACCGACGATTTTGCTTTCGAATTGGTTACCAGTACCTGCTTCGAGAGGTTCGAATTCAACCCATACGTGACCGTATTGACCACGACCACCGGATTGACGTACGAATTTACCTTCGACGCGAGCTGGCTGACGGAATGTTTCACGATAAGCAACCTGAGGTTGACCTACGTTAGTTTCAACCTTGAACTCACGACGCATACGGTCGATGATGATATCAAGGTGAAGCTCACCCATACCTGCCAGGATCGTTTGACCTGTTTCTTCGTTAGTCGAAGCGCGCAGAGTAGGATCTTCTTCTGTCAGTTTGCCCAGAGCAGTAGCCATTTTGTCTTGGTCTGCTTTGGTTTTAGGTTCTACAGCGATTTCGATAACTGGATCAGGGAAGTTCATGGACTCCAGAATGATCGGGTGTTTCTCATCACACAGTGTATCACCTGTTCCTGTATCTTTCAAACCTACAGCGGCAGCGATGTCACCAGCGTATACTACGCTGATTTCTTCACGGCTGTTGGCGTGCATCTGCAGGATACGACCGATACGTTCGCGTTTGCCTTTAGTAGCATTCACAACGTAAGAACCGGATTGCAGTACACCAGAGTATACACGGAAGAATGTCAGTTTACCAACATAAGGGTCAGTCATGATTTTGAATGCCAGTGCAGAGAAAGGCTCTTCATCCGAGGAATGACGAACTTCTTCTGTACCATCTTCGAGCTCACCTTTGATCGCCGGTACATCCAGAGGAGACGGCAGGTAGTCGATTACAGCATCCAACATCGGCTGAACACCTTTGTTGCGGTAAGAGGAACCACAGATTACTGGGAAGATCTTAACGTCACAAACACCTTTACGGAGAGCAGCTTTGATCTCGTCGATTGTCAGCTCTTCACCTTCGAGGTATTTCATCATCAGGTCTTCGTCCAGTTCTGCAACTTTCTCTACCAGTTCCATACGAAGCTCTTCAACAGTATCTTTCAGATCGGCTGGGATCTCGATATCTACCGGATCTTTACCCAGATCGTCTTTATACTGGATAGCTTTCATTTCAACGATATCAATGATACCAACGAAGTCGTTTTCAGCACCGATTGGCAGCTGAATTGCAACTGCATTAGCTTGCAGACGCTCACGCATGTCTTTAACAACATTCAGGTAGTCTGCACCAATGATATCCATCTTGTTAACATAAGCGATACGAGGTACACCATAACGGTCTGCTTGTCTCCAAACAGTCTCGGATTGTGGCTCAACGCCCTCTTTCGCACTAAATACGCCTACGGCCCCGTCCAATACACGCAGGGAACGTTCTACTTCAACGGTGAAGTCAACGTGACCTGGAGTATCAATGATATTAACGCGGTGGCCCTTCCACTGAGCAGTTGTAGCAGCGGACGTGATAGTGATACCACGCTCTTGCTCTTGCTCCATCCAGTCCATAGTCGCAGCACCCTCGTGAACTTCACCGATTTTGTGCGTACGGCCTGTGTAGAACAGGATACGTTCTGTAGTGGTTGTTTTACCAGCGTCAATGTGTGCCATGATACCGATATTACGTGTATTTTTCAAGGAGAACTCTCTTGCCATGAATAGGTACTCCCTTCAAAAATATGAATTTTTGAAAACAGGCTTGAATCCTACCAGCGGTAGTGTGCGAATGCTTTGTTCGCTTCAGCCATTTTGTGTGTGTCTTCGCGTTTCTTCACGGATGCGCCAGTGTTGTTGGATGCATCGATGATCTCAGCAGCCAAACGCTCTTCCATAGTCTTCTCGCCGCGGTTGCGGGAGTAGTTTACGAGCCAACGCAGACCAAGGGAAGTACGTCTCTCCGGCTTAACTTCGATAGGTACTTGATAGTTAGCACCACCGACACGGCGAGCTTTAACTTCGAGAACTGGCATGATGTTTTTGATTGCCGCCTCGAATACTTCCATAGGATCATTTCCTGTACGTTCTTGAATCAGGTTGAACGCATTATAAAGAATGCTTTGAGCAACTCCACGTTTTCCGTCGATCATGATGCGGTTAATCAGGCGAGTAACAAGCTTGCTGTTATACACCGGATCCGGCAGCACGTCTCTTTTGGTAACTGGGCCTTTTCTTGGCATGTTTATCCCCCTTTCTTAAATATGCAGTGCTATTGTCTGCACGATCACTAAATTATTTCTTTTCTTTCGGACGTTTTGTACCATATTTGGAGCGAGCCTGCATGCGGTTGTTAACACCCGCTGTATCCAGAGCACCACGAACGATATGGTAACGAACCCCTGGTAAGTCTTTTACACGACCACCGCGTACGAGTACTACGCTGTGCTCTTGCAAGTTGTGACCGATACCTGGAATGTAAGCAGTAACCTCGATACGGTTAGTCAAACGTACACGGGCATACTTACGAAGCGCGGAGTTAGGTTTTTTCGGAGTCATCGTACCTACACGAGTACAAACACCACGTTTTTGTGGAGCACTCAGGTTTGTCTCTTGACGTTTCAGAGCGTTAAACCCTTTTTGCAGTGCAGGAGACTTCGATTTCTCGATTTTCGCTTGGCGTCCTTTACGGACCAATTGATTAATAGTTGGCATTGTATTGCCACCTCCTTCCAATATGTTTGAGCCTTTTGTAAACCGTCTGTTAAGCCCACAGACCCAGGCGGTTCATAAAAGGACAAATGAAAAGTTTTTGCCTGTCCCTCGACCTGCAAAAACGTTCCTGACTTCCTTTATTTAAGGACGACAGCCATCGCACTTCCAACTTCAATCCCGCAAGCTTTGCCGAGCTCCTTCATCGTCTCCACATAGGTGACTTTGACGTTATGCTTCTCACATAGCTGTACGATCTTGGTAATTAGATGCTGTTCTGCATCCTGCGCAATATAGACTTCTTCAGCCTGGCCTTGCTCAACATTCCGCATGGTCTGCTTCGTGCCGATCTTGATCCGGGCATCCTGTAATCCTTTATCATTAGTCATCTTACGATTCCCTCCAAAAGATCAGGGATAACGTTCTATTCACGCACCTTTGCTATAGTAGCATTACCATAGGCCAGGTGTCAATACATAAATGAATTTGATTCTAAAAGATTATGACAATATTAAACGCCAACGTACACCAAACACAAAATGGAAACCCGTCCGGAAAAAGGAAAACCCTTCTCCCGTCCGGATTCTATTTTGCAGTAACTACAATTATTATCTAACTGTAGCTACTGTATTTCAACACCTGAAGCTAAGCTCCGATCAACTACTCGACCGTTACAGTTTCCAGGTTTTCTTCGTTGCCTTCCAGTTGCTCTGGCTCTTCGAACTTAACGCTACGGTAACGGTTCATACCTGTTCCGGCAGGAATCAGTTTACCGATAATAACGTTCTCTTTGAGGCCGAGCAGCTTGTCGACTTTACCTTTGATTGCAGCATCAGTCAGGACACGAGTCGTCTCCTGGAAGGATGCAGCGGACAGGAAGGAGTCAGTCTCCAGGGAAGCCTTCGTAATACCGAGCAATACCGGTTTCGCAACAGCAGGTTCACGATCTGCAATGATTGCCACTTTGTTTGCATCTTCATACTCATACATGTCAACAAAGGAGCCTGGCAGCAGTGTCGTTTCGCCGTTATCCACGATACGGATTTTGCGCAGCATTTGACGGATCATAACCTCAACGTGTTTATCGTTGATTTCTACGCCCTGGTTACGATATACGCGTTGTACTTCTTGCAGAATGTAGTTCTGCACACCGCGGATACCTTTGATACGTAGCATTTCTTTCGGGTCGATCGAACCTTCAGTCAACTCGTCCCCTGCTTCGATCTCAGCGCCTTCGCGTACACGCAGACGGGAACCGTAAGGTACAGAGTAGACTTTCGTTTCTGCTTCGCCTTCGATCTCGATTTCACGACGGTCTTTCGCTTCGCGAATTTCTTTCACGATACCATCAATCTCGCTGATTGTAGCCTGACCTTTAGGGTTACGGGCTTCAAACAGCTCCTGGATACGCGGCAAACCTTGTGTGATATCGTCTCCGGCTACACCACCGGTGTGGAACGTACGCATCGTCAACTGTGTTCCTGGCTCACCGATGGATTGGGCAGCGATAATACCAACCGCTTCACCGATCTCCACATGGTTACCAGTTGCCAGGTTACGACCGTAACATTTTTTACATACGCCATGACGCGTACGGCAGCTCAGTACGGAGCGAATCTGTACTTTGTTGATGCCAGCAGCAACGATTGCTTCTGCTTTATCAGAATCGATCAGCTCGTTGCGACCAACGATAATTTCGCCAGTTTCTGGATGACGAACAGTTTCGAAGCAGTAGCGTCCTTCCAGACGATCGTACAGATCCTCGATAACCTCTTTACCATCCTGGATACGACCAACGATGAAGCCTTTATCTGTACCACAATCGTCTTCGCGAACGATTACGTCCTGTGCTACGTCTACAAGGCGGCGAGTCAGGTAACCGGAGTCAGCCGTACGAAGCGCCGTATCCGCCAGACCTTTACGCGCACCGTGAGTGGACAGGAAGTACTCAAGGACTGTCAGACCTTCACGGAAGTTCGATTTGATTGGGAGCTCGATGATGCGACCGGATGGGTTGGCCATCAGACCACGCATACCGCCCAGCTGGGTGATCTGCGATTTGTTACCACGGGCTTTGGAATCAACCATGAGCATGATGGAGTTGTAACGATCCATCGATTTCATAAGGATATCCGTCAGCTCGTCCTTAGTACGAGACCAGATTTCGATAACACGGTCATAACGCTCTTCATTTGTGATCAGACCACGACGGTATTGGTTCGTAATAACCGCAACCTTTTTATCGGATTCAGCCAAGAGTTCGGTTTTTTCCGGTGGAACCACAACGTCTGACACGGCAACGGTAATACCCGCACGTGTAGAGTATGTGAAACCAAGCTGCTTGATTTTATCCAAAATGACCGAAGTCAATGTTGTATGGTAAATTTCGAAACAACGCGCAATGATGGTACCGAGATATTCTTTACCGATCGCGCCGGTTTGTGGAACAGCCTTCATGAATTCCAGTACGTCTGTACCTTTTTCATAGATGAAGTAGTGATCCGGAATACCTTGATACAGGTTCGCACGAGTCGGCTCATTGATATAAGGGAAGGATTCAGGGAAAATCTCGTTGAAGATAATCCGTCCAACCGTCGTTACGAGCAGACCTGTTTGTTGCTTCTCGGTAAAGCTTGTTTTACCCAGAGCTTTTGCTGGAATTGCAACACGAGCATGCAGAGAAGCTGTTCCACGCTGATATGCAGATACCGCTTCGTTTACGGTACGCAGAATCATACCGGAGCCTTTGGCTTCCATGTTGTCCATTGTCAGGTAGTACGAACCAAGCACCATATCCTGGGATGGTGTAACAACCGGCTTGCCGTCCTTAGGGTTAAGGATGTTACCGGATGCCAGCATCAGCAGGCGTGCTTCAGCTTGTGCTTCAGCGGACAATGGTACGTGAACCGCCATTTGGTCACCGTCAAAGTCAGCGTTGTACGCTGTACATACGAGTGGGTGCAGACGGATCGCGCGGCCTTCAACCAGAATTGGTTCAAATGCCTGGATACCGAG
Source organism: Paenibacillus hunanensis (assembly GCF_014645615.1). Lineage (GTDB taxonomy): Bacteria > Bacillota > Bacilli > Paenibacillales > Paenibacillaceae > Saccharibacillus > Saccharibacillus hunanensis. The sequence continues at coordinate 29,799 of NZ_BMMB01000012.1, forward strand.
TCTGTGCAGCGTCGGTGCACGGTTCAATAGAACCGGGTGCTCCTTGATTACTTCTTCCAGCACATCCCACACTTCAGGGCTTACGCGTTCAACCTTGCGCTTCGCACTCTTGATGTTGTGTGCCAGACCTTTGTTTACTAGCTCTTTCATAACGAAAGGCTTGAACAGTTCCAGTGCCATTTCTTTTGGCAGACCGCACTGGTACATTTTCAGGTAAGGACCTACAACGATAACGGAACGACCGGAATAGTCGACACGTTTACCGAGCAAGTTCTGACGGAAACGACCCTGTTTACCTTTCAGCATGTGGCTGAGAGATTTCAATGGGCGGTTACCCGGACCTGTTACCGGACGTCCACGACGACCGTTATCGATCAGAGCATCTACCGCTTCTTGCAGCATACGTTTCTCATTTTGTACGATAATGTCAGGCGCGCCCAGATCAAGCAGGCGTTTCAGACGGTTGTTACGGTTGATTACACGACGATACAGATCGTTCAGGTCAGATGTTGCAAAACGTCCGCCATCCAACTGTACCATTGGACGAATTTCCGGTGGAATAACCGGCAGTACGTCCATAATCATCCAATCTGGAGAGTTGCCGGAATTACGGAATGCTTCGATAACTTCAAGGCGTTTGATCGCACGGTTACGACGTTGACCCTGTGCAGTACGCAGCTCTTCACGCAGGAATTCCAGTTCTTTGTCTAAATCGAGGTCTTGCAGCAATTTTTTAATTGCTTCTGCACCCATACCTGCTTGGAAGCCATAGCCGTATTTTTCACGGTAGCTACGGTATTCTTTTTCAGATAGCAGTTGTTTCTTCTCCAGTGGTGTCTCGCCTGGATCCGTAACAACATAAGATGCAAAGTAGATAACTTCCTCAAGGGAACGTGGGGACATGTCCAGTGCCAGACCCATACGGCTCGGGATACCTTTGAAATACCAGATATGCGATACAGGTGCTGCCAGTTCGATGTGTCCCATACGCTCACGGCGTACTTTTGCACGAGTTACTTCAACGCCACAACGGTCACAAACGACCCCTTTGTAACGTACACGCTTGTATTTACCGCAATGACACTCCCAGTCCTTGGTTGGTCCGAAAATGCGTTCGCAGAACAGACCATCCTTTTCTGGCTTGAGCGTACGGTAGTTGATTGTCTCCGGTTTTTTAACTTCTCCGCGGGACCAAGAACGAATTTTGTCTGGGGAAGCAAGCCCAATTTTCATAAATTCGAAATTGTTAACGTCTATCAAGAGACACCCCTCCTAAGGCCAAATCCTATTTATTGTAAAACTCTGTATTCCGCACAAAACCCAATGCTCTGTCCCATGAATAGGATAGACCGGAAAAGCTCCGGTCTACCTTCATAGGACAATGCTTGGGAATATGACAAGTGTTATTAATCTACGCCAACTTCGGAGCCTTCAAGGTTGAGGCTCAGTTTATCATTAGTCGTACCTTCGTCTTCGTCATCCAGCTCTTTCATTTCGATCTCGTTTTCTTCTTCGTTCAGGATCTTCACATCCATACCTAAACTTTGAAGCTCTTTGATCAAAACTTTGAACGATTCAGGAACACCTGGTTCTGGAACGTTCTCGCCTTTAACGATGGACTCGTACGTTTTCACACGACCAACGACATCATCGGATTTGACGGTAAGGATCTCTTGCAGAGTGTAGGCGGCGCCGTAAGCTTCCAGTGCCCAAACCTCCATCTCCCCGAAACGCTGACCACCGAACTGAGCTTTACCACCCAGCGGCTGTTGCGTAACGAGCGAGTAAGGACCAGTGGAACGGGCGTGGATTTTATCGTCAACCATGTGCGCCAGTTTGATCATATGCATAACGCCGACCGTAACTTCACGCTCGAACTCGTCACCGGTTCTACCATCGTACAGGATGGTTTTACCGTTACGTTGCATACCGGCTTCTTCCATCGTATCGAATACGTCGTACTCGTTCGCACCATCAAATACCGGTGTGGATACGTGGATACCAAGTTTCATAGCAGCCATACCAAGGTGAACTTCAAGAATCTGACCGATGTTCATACGGGAAGGTACGCCCAGTGGGTTCAGTACGACCTGTACAGGTGTACCGTCCGGCATAAATGGCATATCTTCTTCCGGCAGAATACGGGCTACGACCCCTTTGTTACCGTGACGTCCCGCCATTTTGTCACCTTCGGAGATTTTACGTTTTTGCGCGATGTATACACGTACCAGATGGTTAACGCCTGGTGGCAACTCATCGCCGTTCTCTCTGGTGAACACTTTAACGTCTACGACGATACCGTCTGTACCGTGAGGTACTCTCAGGCTCGTATCGCGGACTTCACGAGCTTTCTCACCGAAGATCGCATGCAGGAGGCGTTCTTCTGCTGTCAGCTCGGTTACACCCTTAGGCGTAACTTTACCAACGAGAATGTCGCCAGCAGCAATCTCAGCACCGATACGGATGATACCGCGCTCGTCGAGATTTTTCAGTGCGTCTTCCCCAACGTTCGGGATATCGCGCGTAATTTCTTCCGGTCCAAGCTTGGTGTCGCGAGCTTCGGATTCGTATTCCTCGATGTGAATCGAAGTGTATACATCTTCCTTCACTAGCTTCTCGCTCAGCAGGATCGCATCCTCGTAGTTATAACCTTCCCAGGTCATAAAGGCTACGACAACGTTACGTCCCAGTGCGATTTCGCCCATCTCAGTGGAAGGACCGTCTGCCAGGATATCGCCTTTTTTGACAATATCGCCAGTTTTCACGATCGGACGCTGGTTAATCGATGTCCCTTGGTTCGAACGCATAAATTTGTGTAATTTATATCTAACAAGGTCGCCTTTGACTTCCTTGCCATCTACATGTTCGATACGGCGCAGTGTAATCTCACTCGCAGTGGAGCGCTCAATTACACCATCAAACTTACTTACGATACATACGCCGGAATCTTTTGCAGCTTTGTGCTCCATGCCTGTACCGACCAGTGGCGCCTTAGGAATAAGCAGTGGCACCGCCTGACGCTGCATGTTGGAACCCATGAGCGCACGGTTGGAGTCATCGTTTTCTAAGAACGGAATGAGCGCTGTTGCTACGGATACAACCTGTTTAGGCGATACGTCCATGTAGTCAACACGTTCACTTGGCATAGGCAGGATGTTGTCAGCCTGCTTATTGTAACGAACGATAACCATCTCGTCCGCAAACGAGCCATCTTCCGTCAGCTGTGCATTCGCCTGAGCGATTACATAGTTGTCTTCCTCATCAGCTGTCATATAGTCGATATGTTCCGTTACACGGTGTGTTTTCGGATCAACACGACGATACGGAGCTTCGATAAAGCCGTATTCGTTAATACGAGCAAAGGTAGACAGGGAGTTGATCAAACCGATGTTCGGTCCCTCTGGAGTCTCGATCGGACACATACGGCCATAATGACTCGGATGGACGTCTCGAACTTCAAAGCCTGCGCGCTCACGAGTCAAACCACCCGGTCCGAGTGCAGACAGACGACGTTTGTGCGTCAGTTCGCCCAGTGGGTTCGTTTGATCCATAAACTGCGACAGCTGGGAGCTACCAAAGAACTCCTTGATCGATGCAATAACAGGACGGATGTTGATGAGTGCCTGTGGTGTGATCACGTTAGCGTCCTGAATGGACATTCTTTCGCGAACAACACGTTCCATACGGGACAAACCGATACGGAATTGGTTTTGCAGCAGTTCACCTACGGAACGCAGACGACGGTTACCCAGATGGTCAATATCGTCTGTATCGCCGATACCATGCAGCAGGTTCAAGAAGTAGCTGATGGAAGCGATGATATCTGCAGGAGTAATGTGCTTCGTCACTTTTTCGATGTTGCCGTTCGCGATTACGGAAACGACTTTACCATCTTCAAGCGGAGAAAATACGTTAATGGTTTGCAGTGGAATGTCGTTTGCATCCAATACACCACCAGCAACGTGATACGTTTTGAAGTTCAGTTCGCCTTCAAGGTATGGCATGATCTCGTCCAGCAGACGACGATCGACCATTTCACCTGCTTCAGCCACGATCTCTCCTGTAGTAGAGTCGATCAGTGTTTCAGCCAGACGCTGGTTGAACAGACGGTTTTTAATGTGCAGCTTTTTGTTGATTTTGTAGCGACCAACATTCGCCAGGTCGTAGCGCTTTGGATCGAAGAAGCGTGCTACGAGCAGGCTTTTCGCGTTATCCAAAGTTGGTGGCTCGCCCGGACGAAGGCGCTCATAGATCTCGATCAGCGCTTTTTCAGTCGAGTCGGTATTGTCCTTATCCAGGGTATTACGAATGTATTCGTCATTACCGAGCAGGTCCAGAATTTCAGCATCGCTGCCGAATCCAAGCGCCCGCAGCAAGACAGTTACTGGAATCTTACGGGTGCGGTCAATACGAACATAGATAATGTCCTTCGCATCCATTTCCAGTTCCAGCCATGCTCCACGGTTAGGAATGACGGTAGCTGTATATGATGTTTTACCATTTTTATCGACTTTAGTGCTGAAATAGACGCTGGGAGAGCGAACCAACTGGCTGACAATAACCCGTTCTGCACCATTGATAATAAAAGTGCCGGTTTCCGTCATCAGCGGGAAATCACCCATGAATACTTCCTGCTCTTTGACTTCACCCGTTTCTTTATTGATGAGACGGACTTTAACCCGCAGTGGAGCGGAATACGTAACGTCGCGCTCTTTCGCGTCGTCTACTGTATACTTAGGCTCACCCAGGCTGTAGTCGATGAACTCAAGCACCAGGTTACCAGTGAAATCCTGAATTGGCGAGATATCCTGGAACATTTCACGCAATCCTTCATCCAAAAACCACTGATAAGATTTTTGTTGGATTTCGATCAGGTTTGGTACTTCAAGAACTTCGTTAATTCGTGCATAACTTCGCCGAGTGCGTCGACCATATTGAACAAGATGTCCTGCCAACTTATACTCACCCCTTAATGTCTACTCACTTAAAAATTTCATTGCGAACTGCTGTTTGGATCACGTATAATAAGTCCATAACACAGAAGTTCACACCCATAAATAGAGAAAAGCTCTTATCGAATTGTTTCGAAAAAAGAGCACCATCAGCTATCAACGGATGTGATCCAGTATCTGAAACCCGGATTAAGGTTGAAAATAACCGAAATACCGATTATTATACGTTTATGGGCAATATTAAACACCCTTTAGTATGCATAATTTTCGTAACTTTCAGAAAACTAAAGCCAAAAAGGGCATCTTAATACTGACATTTTGTAATAATATCATATTAAGCAATCAGAGTCAACCTCTATCGCTTATTCTATAGTGTCTATTCATCGATGTTTCGATAGGAAGCTGCTTACCCTGGCCGGTAGGCGGCTTTTTTCATTTGGTTGCTTTGAAAATGCGGTAGCCCTTGTCCTTAGTGACTTCCTCTACCTCATCAAATAGCTGCTCCAGCTTTGCTTTCGCTGAAGGCGCACCCTGTTTCTTCTGAATTACAATCCATAGCGAACCGCCTGGCTCCAAATGCGCCGCAGCTTGCTCGAAAATCGTATGCACGGTTTCCTTGCCCGCTCGAATCGGTGGATTGGTGATGACCACGGTAAAGGTTTCGCCCTGTACAGCCTCGAATAGATCGCTCACCCGGATATCAACGTTATGAATGTCATTTAGCTTCGCATTTTCTCGTGCTAGCTCAACTGCTCGTTCATTCACGTCGACCATCGTTACATGTCCCTGTGGCGCAAGCACAGCAGCAGACAAGCCCATTGGACCGTAGCCACAGCCTACATCAAGTACACGTGCATCTTGCGGAATATCGAGCGCCTCGATCAAAACTCGGCTACCATAATCAATTCCAGTCTTGGAAAAGACACCGGCATCACTAATAAATGTAAATGGACGTCCACGCAGCTCGGTTTCTAGCTTGCGACGTTCATGTGCAGCTCCTGGCTGACTGGAATAATAATGATCTCCCATATCATTCCCTCACCCTTTCTTCAAAACCTCTTTATAAAACAAACCCCTTGAACGAATTCAAGGGGTTTGTAAGAAACAAGAGAGTCTCTTATTTCAATTCTACAGATGCGCCAGCTTCTTCCAATTTTGCTTTGATGGATTCAGCTTCTTCTTTAGCAATACCTTCTTTGATTGCTTTAGGAGCGTTGTCAACCAGTTCTTTTGCTTCTTTCAGACCCAGACCAGTTACTTCGCGAACTGCTTTGATTACGTTGATTTTGGAAGCACCAGCGGAAGCCAGTACTACGTCGAATTCAGTTTGCTCAGCTTCTGCTGCGCCACCTGTTGCTGCTGCTGCTACTGGAGCTGCTGCAGTTACGCCGAATTCTTCTTCGATTGCTTTTACCAGATCATTAAGTTCCAGTACAGTCATGCCTTTGATTGCTTCAAGGATTTGTTCCTGACTCATTTATAAACCCTCCATATTGGTTGTATTTTTTGTTTGGCTATTAGCCGGCTTTACGCCACATGGGCGTGAGGCAGATGAACAATGTGCTTACGCGCTTTGCTCTTCTTTCTCGGATACTGCTTTAACTGCCAGTGCGAAGTTACGAACTGGAGCTTGAAGTACGCTAAGCAGCATGGACAGCAAACCTTCGCGGGATGGCAGAGCTGCCAGCGCTTTGATTTCGTCCGCGCTTACTACGCGACCTTCTACAACGCCGCCCTTCAGTTCGAGAGCATCGTTGGTTTTAGCAAAATCGTTCAGAATTTTAGCTGCGATTACTGCATCGTCTTTGCTGAACGCGATTGCGGTAGGACCTACCAGCACTTCGTTCAGTTCAGTCAATTCAGCAGACTCAGTTGCGCGGCGAACCAGTGTATTTTTCAATACCTGGAACTCAACGCCAGCTTCACGCAGTTGTTTGCGCAATTCTGTAACTTGAGCAACGTTCAGACCACGATAGTCAGCAACAACTGTAGATACGCTCTCGCGCAGCTTAGCTGCAACTACTTCTACCGCTTCCTGTTTGGATTGGATAACTTTTGCGTTTGCCAAGTTTGGACACCTCCTGATTGTTTTTTGGCCTTTTGATCATTCCGAAGGAGCAACCAAAAAGTTCTACGGGCATTAAAAAAGCCCCCGTAGAATCACGAAGGCTTGATAAGTTGGAATACCAGGGAGACTGCCGGAGCAGTAAACCTGGTATCCTTTATTCTATCAGAACACCTCGGTAGGAAATTAAGCTGCAAGCGGCACCTACTGTCTACGGTTAAACATATTCAAGTGTAATTGCAAGAACAAGTTCGTGCATCATCACAACTTTTACAGATTATCAAATGTGTTGACAGATGTCAACACTAAATTATCTGTAGTTCGCAGCGTTTACGCGAGCGCTTGGTCCCATTGTGGAAGATACCGCAATGTTTTTCAGGTAAACACCTTTTGCCGCAGCTGGTTTAGCGCGGTTCAGAGCTTCGATAAGAGCCTTAAGGTTCTCGTTCAGTTGCTCTTCAGTGAAGGATACTTTACCGATTGGCGCGTGAATTTGTCCTGCTTTGTCCAGACGGTATTCGATTTTACCAGCTTTGATTTCTTGAACAGCTTTGGAAACATCGAATGTAACTGTACCTGCTTTAGGGTTAGGCATCAGACCTTTACCACCAAGCAGACGGCCCAGTTTACCAACTTCACTCATCATGTCCGGTGTAGCTACGCAGACATCGAAGTCGAACCATCCTTGTTGAATTTTGTTGATCATGTCCTGATCGCCAACGAAGTCAGCACCAGCAGCTTCCGCTTCTTTTGCTTTTTCGCCTTTCGCGAATACGAGAACACGTTGAGTTTTACCAGTACCGTGTGGCAGTACAACTACGCCACGAACAGCCTGATCTTGTTTACGAGGGTCAACACCCAGACGTACTGCTGCTTCAACAGTTTCGTCGAATTTTGCAGTAGCTGCCTTTTTAACCAGGGCAACTGCCTCGGCTGGCTCGTAACTAGCTTCGCTGTCAATCAGCTTAACAGCTTCCAGATACTTTTTACCATGTTTAGCCATTTATTATTCCTCCTTTGTGGTATTAGCGGATATTCCTCCCACATATGCGGAACCAGATGATTCCGCACAGACTGCATTCTTACGAAAGCAGTAAAGACTAATCTTAGTCTTCGATTGTGATACCCATGCTACGTGCTGTACCTTCAACCATCAGCATTGCAGTCTCAACGGACGCTGCATTCAGGTCAGGCATTTTTTGTTCAGCAATTTCACGAACTGCGGAACGTTTAACAACTGCAACTTTCTTCTTGTTCGGTTCGCCAGATCCTTTTTCGATCTTAGCAGCAACTTTCAGAAGAACTGCAGCCGGTGGAGTTTTTGTGATGAAAGTGAAAGAACGATCTTCAAACACAGTGATCTCAACCGGAATGATCAAACCTGCTTGATCTGCTGTACGAGCGTTGAACTCTTTACAGAATGCCATGATGTTGACACCTGCTTGACCCAAAGCCGGACCTACTGGAGGAGCCGGATTCGCTTTACCAGCTGGGATTTGCAGTTTTACCATTTTGATTACCTTTTTAGCCATGTAAAACACCTCCTTGCGAATAGTGGTAGACGGACATCGCTGCCCTCCCACGTAAAACGCCGCCGTTGCAAGCCTAAGCTACACAACCTGCGGTTAAACCGGAAACACCGGTCAGAATCGCTACAGATTGCTCTGCATCAATCCCCTGTGTCATCCTAGAAACCTGCTTATATCTTTTCCACTTGAGTGTAATCCAGCTCAAGCGGGGTTTCCCGTCCGAACATGTTAACATGCACTCTGAGCTTGCTCTTGTCTACCAAAATTTCTTCCACGGAGCCAACAAAGTTCGCAAACGGTCCAACTTTGATGCGTACGGATTCCTTGACCTCGAAGTCGATGTTCTCCTTCGGTTCAACCATACCCATATGTTTGAGAATTTGTTCTACTTCTTCTGGCAGCAGCGCAGTCGGCTTGGAGCCTGAACCTGTTGAACCGACAAAGCCGGTTACGCCAGGTGTATTGCGTACTACATACCAGGAGTCGTCAGTCTGGATCATTTCAACAAGTACATAACCTGGGTAAACTTTACGCATAACGGTCTTTTTCTTACCGTCCTTGTTTACCAGCTCTTCTTCCATAGGAACAAGAACTCGGAAAATCTTGTCTTCCATGCCCATCGACTCAACGCGTTTTTCCAAATTGGCCTTGACCTTGTTTTCATACCCGGAATAGGTATGAACGACGTACCATCTTTTTTCCATATCAAGCCACCTGGAACCCTTCTTAAATTATCGCTTCGATCACAGCGGAAATGCCGATGTCCAAAACCCAAAAATAAATGCCGACAAACAGAATCGTACCAATAACGATAAGCGTGTAGTTGGTCAGCTCTTTACGATTAGGCCAGCGAACCTTTTTAAGTTCAGCCCAGCTTTCGGAGAAAAAGGAAAACACAGACTTGAAGCTTCGTGCCACGATTACACCTCCAAAAGACGATCTGGTTAAACGAAGACCGCATCCAGACCCAAGAGTCTGTTTTGCTCTTCATCCCCATGTGGTCAGGGTGGTTACGCAAGTTCTCAGGCACGCCATTCTTCAAAGCTTTAAAGATTGGCACACTTAAAAACAGGCGATTTTTGGCCTACCTAAAACACTTTAGCATAGCACCCTTACACTGTCAACGAATATTAGCGTTTGTTTTACAAAAATTTTCCGTTTTGTAACATGGTCATTTCCCGCGCAAACGGCCGTATCTTATAGTGGCATCGGCAAAATAAAAAAGACTCTATGACAGAGTCTTCACTTGGTTGCTTTCACTTCGGAGTTCAGTTGTCGTCCCGTACTTCCAAATATCGCTCCAGCTTGCGTTTGACACGCTGTAGCGCATTATCGATCGACTTCACATGGCGACACAGATCCACCGCGATTTCCTGGTAGGAGCGTCCATCCAGATACAGCATCAGAACTTTACGCTCTAGATCGCTAAGAATCTCGGACATTTTATCCTCAAGGCCGGTAAACTCTTCCTTGTTGATCACCAGTTCCTCTGGATCAGACATCGGCGAGCCACAGATCACATCGAGCAAGGTACGGTCGGAATCTTCGTCATAGATCGGCTTATCCAGCGACACATACGAATTGAGTGGAATGTGCTTTTGCCGGGTTGCTGTTTTGATCGCCGTAATAATCTGGCGAGTGATGCACAGCTCGGCAAACACTTTAAACGAAGACAGCTTATCGTTTTTAAAATCGCGAATTGATTTGTACAGGCCAATCATACCTTCCTGTACGATATCCTCGCGATCGGCACCGATAAGGAAATAAGACCGGGCTTTTGCGCGCACGAAGTTTTTATACTTGGTAATCAAGTATTCTAGCGCTTCGGAATCGCCATGGCGGACGGCTTCTACAAGATCTTCATCACTCTGGTAATCATATGGTGATACCATGATATCTTTGAGGTCGACACTCACAAACAATCCCTCCGGTTGCAACGCAAGGTCTCCGTTACCCTATAAAATATAGCATCAGTATATATTATGTAACCTCACATCGTCAACCGAATTTACGCCATTTAACACGGGATTGCACACATATCTGTTCGTATCACCCTAAACAAGAACAGGGGTTCGTAGATAAGCTGTCATATTGCTAACAGCCTACTCTCCCCTGCGCCATTTTTCAAACATGATTCGTTGATGAGCATTAAGCTTCCCATCCAGTGTATTGCGATTGCTATCCAGCTTCTGCTCACGCAGACGCTCTTGAATTTGCTTTTCGCTAATCTGCACCTCAACCAGTAGCTCGCGTGCAGATACACGCAGTGCACCCTGACCGAAAATGACGTGCTGCTCAGTCATATCGCTGGTCGCTACATAAATCTCTCTGCGCCGATGCCGCAATTGTCCAACAAAGCGCTCAATCGCTTCATCTGCCGTTTCTTTTTCCTTTGTAAAATACAGCTCGACCTTGCCCTGCTCATATACCTTGCCCAGTCCGGGTACTCGATAGGCATCGAATACGGCAATAACCCGACGTCCAGAAAACGCCTGGTAATTCGCCAATCGTTCTAGCAGGCGGTCGCGTGCCTCCTGTAGATTAATCTCCGACAGCTTGGCGAGCTCGGGCCAGGCTCCGATCATATTGTAGCCATCTACCAGCAGCACATCACGGAGATCAGCCATAGTCTCTAACCTAGCGACTGTCGGCGGCGTAGCACTTCGTACATGATTACGCCAGCCGCTACAGAAGCATTCAGGGAATTGATCTGACCTTGCATCGGCAACTTAACTAGCACATCGCATTTCTCGCGAATGAGTCTGCCCATGCCTTTACCTTCATTACCGATGACAATCGCTACCGGGCCGGTAAATACGTCTGCCTGATACAGATTACTGTCTGTGTTCACATCTGTACCGACAACCCATACGCCTTGCTCTTTGAGACGATCGATCGTCTGACCGAGATTCGTTACACGCGCAACAGGTACATATTCAACAGCACCCGCAGACGTTTTCGATACGGTTGCTGTGATGGATGCAGAACGACGCTTTGGAATCACGACGCCATGTACACCCGTGCAATCCGCGGTACGCAAAATCGAGCCCAGATTGTGTGGATCTTCAATCTCATCCAGCAGCAAAATAAATGGCGCTTCACCCTTCGCTTCCGCTGCTGCCAGAATATCCTCCACTTCGGCATACGCATACGGAGCCGCCTGGGCGATAATGCCCTGATGCTGTACACCCGGTACAAAGCTATCCAGCTTACGCTTGTCTACATACTGGATCACGATGCCTTTTTCGCGTGCTTCTGTTACGACAGGCTGCACAAGATTCTTTTGCGCACCGTCGGCAATCCAAATTTTATTGATACTTCTTCCGGCACGTAGCGCTTCCGTAACGGAGTGCTTACCGGCGATATATTCCTCTTCCATATGTGTTCCTCCTGTATTGTAGATCCCATGTCTACTGTTCATTCATTACCCGCTTTGCTAGCGAGTGCACAATCCTTTATTTTTCAGTCCATTCCACTGGAACGGAAACCGTATATTGAAAATGGAAGCAGCCGCACCTGCTCAAGGCTTGGACGGCTGCTCCAGATGCTGTATTCCTGCGGTAATCAGCTCCAAAATACGTGACTGATTGCCTTTATAGTACAAGTAACCAAGCAGACACTCCCATGCGGTCGCGTAGCGATAATCGAGTACGCTGGCATTTTTGGGAACGGTACCCGACTTGGCGTTACGTCCCTGTCTAACGATGCTTGCTTCTTCATCGGTAAGCTGCGGCTCCAGATGCTGTAGCATTTTAGCCTGCGCGCCTGCCGACACAAAGCTGGTCGACAGACGATGCAGATGATTCGGACGCAGATTTTTACCGGATATGAGATACTGACGAATTGCTACCTCATGGATTGCATCACCGATATATGCAAGTGCGAGCGGCGGCATCTGATCCAGTGGACGAGATAGCTCAAATGGAAACCATAAGCGTGGTTGTTCCTGATCGGAAGATGTCATAAGCTGCCCCCTCCGTTCATTTGCGGCGCCATCTCATACCCTGTGGTGTATCTTCAAGCAAAATGCCCTGTGCGGACAATTGATCACGAATTTCATCCGAGCGTGCCCAGTTTTTGTTGCTACGCGCTTCAACACGTTCAGCGATTAGCTTCTCTACATCCTCGTCGAGCAGCTGCTCATCTTCCCAGTATAGACGCAGCACTTCGTTCATCTCATCGAACAGGGACAGCAGCGCTTCAAGCGATGCTTTTTGCACGACTTCACGTTGCAGCAGCTGATTGGCTTCGTTGACCCATTCGAATACAGCGGTAATCGCATCCGGTGTATTGAAGTCATCCTGCATTTTCTCATGGAACAGCGCACGAATCGCTTGCAGACGTGCTTCCAGCTCTGTATCTACAGGGGAAGATGCATCGGAAGCGGACAGACGGTGCTTCACATTGCCGACTGCATTAGCAATACGCTCGATGCTATTTTCCGCCTGTGTCATCGTATCGTCTGTGTAATTGAGCGGGTTACGATAATGGGTAGACAGCATCAGATAACGAATCGCTGCTGGCTTATGTGCGGCACGCAGGTCTTTAACCAGAATACCGTTACCCAGCGACTTGGACATTTTCTCATCATCGATACGGATAAAGCCGTTATGCATCCAGTAGTTAGACAGCGGCTTGCCAGTTACCGATTCGGATTGAGCGCATTCGCACTCATGGTGTGGGAACTGTAGATCCTGACCCCCACCGTGAATATCCAGCGTATCGCCAAGATAATGGCGTACCATCGCCGAGCACTCGATGTGCCAGCCCGGGCGACCATTGCCCCATGGACTTTCCCAGAAAATCTCACCCGGCTTCGCTGCCTTCCATAGCACGAAGTCCTCTGGATTCTCTTTACGCTTATCCACCTCGATGCGGATACCGAATTGCAGCTCATCCAGCTTCTGATGGGACAGCTTGCCATAGTCAGCGAATTTGCGTGTACGGAAGTACACATCGCCTTCCTTCGCGTAAGCAACACCTTTATCAATCAAAGCGCTAATGAAATCAAGAATAACGTCCATATTTTCCGTTACACGCGGATGCATCGTCGCACGGCGAATACCGAGCCCTTCCAGATCAGCAAAATAAGCCTCGATAAAACGCTCAGCCACTTCGATAACCGTCGTGTTCAGCTCCTCCGCCTTACGGATCAGCTTATCATCCACATCGGTAAAGTTTACTGCATAGTCGACTTTATATTTTTGATTTTCCAGATAGCTACGTACTACATCAAAGAAGATCATCGGACGTGCATTACCGATATGAATGTAATCGTAAACGGTGGGTCCGCAAACGTACATTTTCACTTCGCCTGGCACCTGGCTGACGAAATCTTCTTTTTTGCGGCTCATTGTATTGTAAATTTGCAATGCCATACGTTTATCCCTCTCTCTGTTCAACGTCGAATCACTCGGATTCGGCTAGATTATGCTGCTATGCTTCGTGCTATACCTGCTACATCGTAGAGTGCGAGCTCAGGTGTGAATCAAGCGAGACAGCTTCGATTCAGCAGGAATGACGATTATGCTCGCGCCCGCTCATCATGCGATGATCAAGCTGGCGTTGCTGCTGCTCCAGCTCCTGCTTGAGTCGATCAATCTCGGCTTGCAGCTCAGCCAATCGGGATGCCACCGGATCGGGCATTTGGTGACTAAGACGATCAGCGCGCTTCCCATCCTGAATGACAATTTTGCCGGGAATACCGACTACGGTACTGTTAGGTGGCACCTCGCGCAGCACGACTGAATTGGAGCCAATATTGGAATTCGAGCCGACAGAAAAGGAACCAAGAATCTTCGCGCCGGAGCCAACAACGACGTTATTGCCAATCGTTGGGTGACGCTTGCCCTTCTCTTTACCTGTACCGCCCAGTGTGACCCCCTGATAGATCACCACGTCGTCGCCAATCTCGCAGGTTTCTCCGATGACTACACCCATCCCATGATCGATAAACAGCCGTCTGCCGATCGTAGCACCGGGGTGAATCTCGATACCCGTCATAAAACGGCTCATCTGCGAAATCACGCGTGCAATCGTAAAAAATTGTTTGTTGTAAAACCAGTGAGCAAGCCGGTGCGCCCAGATTGCATGCAGCCCTGAATAGGTAAAGATGACTTCAAACCAGCCCCGCGCGGCCGGATCATTATCGAACACAGCGCGGACATCGGATTTCAAATTGGTCAGCATTGGATTACCTCTCTTTGCTTGCGCTCATTAAAAAACGCCCCCGCAGCCAGTTACGGCTGCAGAGGCGTCGGTTTACGCGGTTCCACTCTGCTTGGACAAACTGGCGAATTCTGCTCGCCTGACTGCACCGCTATGGATGACAGCCTTTGCCCAACTTGTACAGTCCGTAACGAAGGACCAGACGGCAGAGCCTACTTGCTCGCCATCCGCTTTCACTCAAAATGGGTGAAAGCGGACGGGAAGGTTCGGCTCCGCAGCTCACAGGTGCATTTTCCAACTGGATGAAGTAGATGATTCGCAGCTATCCGCTGTTATACAGCAGAGTCATCCTCTCTGAGACTTCATACACAGATGTACTTTTCCTGATCATTGCCATTATATATGGGGGTTAAAACGAATTGTTATCGAGTTAAACGTATAGAAAAAATGAATCACTGTTCAGGTGATCATTATAACGGACTATACGCTAATAAACAATATACTTTTCGTTAAGCGCCTTTGATCTGTGCTTCCAGACGGGCAATGACGCGGTCACGACCGAGCAGGTAGATCGTATGGTTCAGGTCGCGTCCGTGCATTTCGCCTGTCAGTGCAACGCGGATCGGCATAAATAGCTGTTTGCCCTTGTAGCCTGTTTCCTTTTGCACTTCCTTGATCAGCGTTGCTGCAACGGTTGGACTGAATTCATCCGAAGCTTTGATTTTATCTAGCAAAGCTTGCAGAACGGTCTTCACATGCTCTTCACCGAGCAGCTGCTGTGCTTCGGTATCCAGCTCCAGATGCGAGCGGAAGAACATCGCGGACAGATCAACGATATCGGATGCCGATACCATTTGCTCCTGATAGAGAGCGACCAGATCATGTGCCCATGCTTGCTGCTCTTCGCTTAGCTCCGCTGGCAGACGACCTGCTTTTTGCAGATGCGGAATCGCCATCGCTGCGATACGATCCGTATCGGCTTTTTTGATATACGTGTTGTTCAGGTGAGCCAGCTTGTTCGTATCGAATACAGCCGGGCTACGGGACAGACGCTTCGCATCAAAGATGTTGATCAGCTCTTCACGGGAGAAGATCTCTTCTTCTCCTTCTGGTGACCAGCCCAGCAGCACGATAAAGTTGAACAACGCTTCTGGCAGGTAGCCCAGCTGATCATATTGCTCGATAAATTGAATGATCGATTCATCGCGCTTGCTCAGCTTTTTGTGGTTTTCGTTGACGATCAGCGTCATATGACCGAATTGCGGTGGCTCCCAGCCGAGCGCTTCATAGATCATCAGCTGACGCGGTGTATTGGATACATGGTCTTCCCCACGCAGTACATGGGAAATCTTCATCAGGTGGTCATCCAGTGCAACCGCAAAGTTGTACGTTGGGATGCCGTCCTTTTTCACGATAACGAAGTCACCTGTATCTTCCGTCGTAAACGAAATCTCGCCTTTGACGATATCGTTAAACGTATACGTTTTGTTCTCTGGTACACGGAAACGTATGCTTGGTACGCGACCTTCTGCTTCATAGGCAGCACATTGCTCTGGAGTCAGATCACGGTGCTTACCGGAGTAACGAGGAGTTTCGCCGCGAGCGATCTGCTCTTCGCGCTCCTGCTCCAGCTCTGCCTCTGTGCAATAGCATTTGTAAGCCAGTCCACGATCAAGCAGGTCTTGCCAGTATTGACGATAGATGTCCAGACGCTCGGTTTGGCGATAAGGGCCATATTCGCCACCTACGTCAATACTCTCATCCCACTCGATACCGAGCCATTTCAGATAGGACAGCTGGTTTTCCTCACCGCCCTCCACATTACGTTTTACGTCCGTATCCTCGATACGAATGATAAACTTGCCACCCTGACTGCGGGCAAATAGATAGTTAAACAATGCGGTACGCGCATTACCGATATGCAGGTGTCCGGTTGGACTTGGTGCATAACGTACACGAATTTCATTAGACATAATATTAGTTCCTCCTGATTCAACAAAATAGTTACCTGCTGGACTCCAATTTAGACGTCTTTCACCAGACAAATCACTGCCTGTGCTGCAATGCCCTCACCACGTCCGGTAAAGCCAAGCCACTCGGTTGTAGTCGCTTTTACATTCACCTGATCTGCTGCTTCCGCTTCCAGTATAGAAGCGATTACTTCCACCATTTGTGGAATATAGGGTGCCATCTTCGGCTTTTGCGCGATAATGGTCGCGTCTACATTGCCAAGACGATAGCCACGCTCTCGAATCAGACCCCATACATGCTGAAGCAGCTTTACGCTGTCCGCATCCTTGAATGCCGGGTCGGTATCTGGAAAATGCTTGCCGATATCACCCAGTCCAAGTGCGCCAAGTGCCGCATCTGCAATCGTATGCAGCAGCACATCGGCATCGGAATGTCCGAGCAATCCTTTTTCATATGGAATGGTCACTCCGCCAATAATACACGGGCGGCCCTCGACCAGCTGATGCACATCAAATCCCTGTCCTACACGAATCATGATCTATTCTCTCCCTTGCGAGCAAGTAAATATGCAGCGTAATCCAGATCGTCGGGTGTGGTCAGCTTAATATTCGTATAGCTGCCCTCAACGACTGTAATCGGTGTACCCAAACGTTCAACCAGCATCGCATCATCCGTGCCACGAAATCCGGTTGCCTCTGCCTGCTGGTGTGCAGCAAGCAGATCGGTATAGCGAAAGGTCTGCGGTGTTTGAATGGCCCATAATGTACTACGGTCAGGCGTATCCGCGATGTGCAGATTACGATCCACTTGCTTGATCGTATCCTTAACCGGTACAGCCAGCACGGAAGCACCTACCTGCTGTGCAGCCTCCAGACAGTGATGAAGCTGCTGCTCCGTGACAAACGGACGCACACCATCATGCACCATCACCCAGTCGGATTGTAGCTGCTGAAGTCCAAGGTACACGGACTCCTGACGATCATAGCCGCCAGCGACAACCTCTGTCACCTTGAGCAATCCATATTCCTTGATCCAGTCCTTACAGCGTTCCAGATCATCCGCTCCTGTGACGACAACGATCTCGTCTACAAGCTCTGAACGTTCAAACACTTCCAGTGTATGTATAATGATCGGCTTGTTTTGGAGCCTAAGATACTGCTTGCTTTCCACCGTGCCCATACGCGAGCCTTTACCGGCTGCGACCACGATGATTCCGGCTTTTTGTGCCATAATCCCCATCCTTAGCGATAAAGCGTGTGAATTCCATTCCTTAATAATATACCCGTCTGCACCTACAGCACAACAGCGAATAGGAGTAGACACCGCGTCCGTCGCCGCACACTCGTTGATTTGCTGGTGGTTTTGGGGCTCGGTCGCTGTTTCGCTTATCCTTACTGCTCGATCTGTGGATCATGCGGACGGGCGAAGATCATTTTACCGTTAGCGGTCTGTAGTACACTGGTGATCACGACATCTACCTCACGCCCCATATACTCGCGTCCCTGCTCGATCACGATCATCGTACCATCCTCCAGATGTGCGATGCCCTGTCCTGCTTCCTTTCCTGCTCTCGTCACCTGTACCTGTAATAGCTCTCCAGCAAGCAGCTGCGGCTTTAGCAATGCTGCCAGACGATTGATCGACAGCACTCGAATCCCATGTAGCCCGGCAATCTGCTCCAAGTTACGATCATGGGTAACGAGAACAGCTTTACGTGCTGCTGCCAGCTGTACCAGTCGCTCATCTGCGCTCAACGTCTCCGAATAATGCGTCGTCGCCACCTCTAATTCAATACCAGGCAATGTGTGTAAACGGGTGAGGGTATCCAGTCCCTTTTTCCCGCGCTGACGACGCAGTGTATCGGAGGAATCCGCAATCCATTGCAGCTCCTGTACAATGAAATCTGGCACGATCACAATCCCATTCATAAAGCCACATTCAATCACACCTTCAATTCGTCCATCAATCGCAATATTGGCATCGATCACACTGATCATAGGCATCGTAGTGGGCAAGGCTTCTTCTACCATCTTGGATGGCATCTGTGGCGCGTCAGGCTGCGGTGTATCCTGATCAGGCTGCTCTGCTACAGTTATCTTTTGCTTTCGAAATAATAGCTCGCCTGCACGCTCATAACCGGTACGCATGCCGAGATACCCGAGCGTCAGCATGAGAAATGTACGCACGATCTCATACATAGGCTCCCACCAGCCAACGATCGAAGCCCCCAGCCAGCCGAGCACCAGTCCGAGCAGCAGCCCACAGGAAGCAGAAATGACCTTATCGATCGGCATCGCCAGCACCTGCAAGCGGCGCTTTTCCAAGACGACCAGCAATCGCCGAATGATCAGCGACAGTAGCAGTGCAGCCATTAAAATAAGTGCAATTTCAAAAAATGTGCGTAGCGGACTTCCCTCCCCTTGCCATAGCACCATATTCCATTGAATGAGTTGATCGAGCATCTGTTTATCTCCTTTGTTGTCATTTTCCCAATAAAAAAAGCATTCATTCCCCAAGTGAAGTCGAGAAATAAATGCTTTTTATCGTGTGCTTTAATACGTCCGCCTTCGCTTGATTTAACGAAGGGACTCTTTGGATGGATTATCATCATCCTGACGAGTTTGCCGATGACGGCGCATCAATTTGCGAATATTCTGTTTGAACCCGTAAAGGGCATAAGCAGCAAGGGGTACGAAAATAAGCTTGGATACTTGATCCGGGAACATGATTGCAATCACAACCGCTGCGATAATCACGACCGGTGCGAGCCACAATGCTTTTTTCGGAATGCCGACTTTTTTGAAATTCGGATATTTTACCTGACTGACCATCAGATACGATACGATAAATGTACTGATGACCATATAGGGTGTAGATACTTCATTATGGAAAAGCGACAACGTTGCCAGTACGCCACCAGCTGCCGGAATCGGCAACCCGGTAAAATAGCCCGGTACTCCAGCTTTGACATTAAATCTGGCCAAACGCATCGCTCCGCACATCGGAAAAATCAATGACGCAGTAATCGCAAGAACAGGGTTAATGTCTTTGAATACCATAGCATACATAATGACAATCGGTGCTACACCAAAAGAAACCAGGTCAGACAGGGAGTCCAGCTCTTTCCCAAATTCGCTTTGCGCATTGAGCGCACGCGCCATACGTCCGTCCAGACCATCCATTAACATCGCTACAATGACCATAATAGCCGCCAGACTATAATTTTCATTGAGCGCCAGTAAAATAGCCAACATTCCAAGTCCCAGGTTAAACAGCGTACACAGGTTTGGAATTGATTTCGTTATCATTTTGTCACCTCAAAGATGGATATATTAACCAATTAACTTTACGATTCTAACGCTTTTAGATTTGTCTGTCAATAAATACTTGCTCTTGAATTCGCTCCAGACCGGAACGAATAGTGCGTGCACGAACCTCGCCAATGCCGTCTACCTCGTCTAATTCATCGATAGTGGCGTTGATCACATGATGCAATGCGCCGAAGCGCTCGACCAAATTATGAATGATCACATTAGGCAATCGTGGAATTTTGTTCAGCACACGATAGCCGCGTGTTGGTACGATTTCCTCGGATTGCGCTGCCGCCATCGGATAGCCGAGCATTTTGACAATCTGATTCGCATCCATAAGCTCATTATCGGTAATTCGCTTCAATCCATTAATGATCTCATTCAAACGTTCCTCGCTAATATCGCGTCCGTAATCCTTGAGCAGCAGACGGAACTCTTCTTCGATCGTACCAATCAGCTCCTCCATCTGCATCGAGATCAGACGACCTTCCGCACCCAGCTCGGTAATATAACGATCAATCTCCGTCTGAATACGCAGCACCATCTCGACGCGCTGGATCACGCCTGCGACCTCAGCAATCGTTACCATTTGCTCAAACTCGGATGCGGTCAGGTTCGTCAGTGCCTGACCCAGTACAACCTGATAACGCTCCAGCGTCTGAATCGCCTGATTCGCTTTGGTCAAAATAACACCGATTTCCTTGAGCGCATAACGCAAATTCCCTTTATACAGTGTAATAATATTACGACGCTGCGAAATGGAGATCACCAGCTCACCCGTCTGCTTGGCGACGCGTTCTGCTGTACGGTGACGAATCCCGGTCTCGATCGACGAGATCGAGGAATCTGGAATCAGCTGTGTATTAGCATACAGAATTCGTTTCAGATCATCACTCAAAATAATCGCACCATCCATCTTCGCCAGCTCATACAAATAGTTTGGCGAAAACTCGCAATCGATCGAAAAGCCGCCATCTACGACCTCCATCACCTGAGGGGTGGAGCCGACGACGATCAGTCCGCCCGTTTTGGCGCGCAGCACGTTCTCCAGTCCATCGCGAAAAGCAGTGCCTGGCGCTACCATTTTCAATAAACGATTGATTTTCTCAGCCTGGCTGAGCTCCTTCATACCCTGTTCCCCCTAGTCCAACGCAGCCTTTAATGCTTCCGCTATCGTATTTACACCTATTAATTGAATATCCTTAGGATGCTTCCAGCCCTTCATGCTCTTCTCCGGCATGATCACCCGTTTAAAGCCCAGCTTGGCAGCTTCCTTCACACGCTGCTCTGCTCTCGATACAGCACGTACTTCACCGGTCAAGCCGATCTCACCAAATACGACATCATCTGGCTTGGTTGGTGCATCGCGGAAGCTGGAAGCGAGACTGACTGCAATTGCCAGATCGACCGCCGGCTCATCCAGTCGCACACCGCCAGCTACGTTCAGGTAAGCATCCTGATTTTGCAGGAACATGCCCATCCGTTTCTCCAGTACCGCAATGATAAGCGCAAGGCGATTGTTATCGATGCCTGTCCCCATACGCCGTGGTGATGGGAAATGCGTTGCCGCAACCAGTGCCTGCAATTCTACCAACATCGGACGTGTTCCTTCCATGCTGGCAATAACCGTCGAGCCTGCCGCTCCCATTGCACGCTCCGACAGGAAGAGCTCAGATGGATTCGACACCTCGGTCAAGCCTTCTTCATGCATCTCGAAAATACCCATTTCATTCGTCGAGCCAAAACGGTTCTTGACCGCACGCAGCAATCGATACGTATGATGACGCTCTCCTTCAAAGTACAGCACGCAGTCTACCATATGCTCCAGCATCCGTGGACCAGCAATCGCACCTTCCTTGGTCACATGCCCAACGAGCACGGTCGCGATGCCGCGAATTTTGGCAACACGCATAAAGCGTGACGTACATTCACGCACCTGTGACACACTACCTGGCGCACTCGTCACCTCAGGCTGATATACCGTCTGGATCGAGTCAATGACGAGAAAGCCCGGATTGATGCTATCGATCGCTTCCTCGATCAGATCCATATTACTTTCACACAGTACGAATAGCTCATTGGACAATGCGCCTAGACGCTCAGCACGCAGCTTCGTTTGACGAACCGATTCCTCGCCTGAAATATATAACACACGCAAGCCTGCCTGTGTGAGCGCATGAGAAGTTTGCAGCAACAGTGTAGATTTCCCGATCCCTGGATCACCACCGACCAGCACGAGCGAGCCGGGCACAACACCACCGCCAAGCACACGATTTAGCTCTTGAATACCGGTTTGAATGCGCGGTTCCTGACCTGCTTCTACCTCGGTAATCGCCTGTGCTTTTTGCGTGGTTTGGGTCTGGAACAGACTGGAGTTCATTCCCTGCGTTTTAACCGCAGTGGTTTCCTTTTCCTCGACCATCGTGTTCCATGCCTGACAACCGGGGCATTTGCCATACCACTTCGGTGATTCATATCCACAATCGGTACAGAAAAATTTTGTTTTTACTTTTGCCATGGACGTCCCTTTCTATTTATACGTTAACTTGATGTTAACACTTCATTTATTTTAGTGCTAATTCCGGAGACTATCCGGCAATAGCAGACAATATTTTGCAGTCTATTCTATTATAACATTAAAAAGGTTGGTTCCGCGGGCAGATTTGCCTTTGGAACCAACCTTTATTTTTACGATGCTTTCGTTAAAGCGAAGTGATTCTAATCTGTGGATTAGGACTTCGTCTGGTTGGCAGATACTTCATCTGTCTGCTCGGAAGGCGCTGCCTTCTCTACAGTCAGTGCGCCGTCCTTCTCATTGATGATCAGGTGATCACCTTTGGTGACATTTCCGGTCAACAGTTCTTCGGACAGACGATCTTCAATATGCTTCTGGATTGCACGACGCAGTGGACGCGCACCATAGGCAGGATCGAAGCCTTCCTTCGCAAGGAATGCTTTGGCTGTATCTGTCAGTGTAAAGTCGACCGCGTATTCACGCAGACGCTTACGCAGTTCTTCGGACATGAGGGTAACGATCTCGGCGATATGCTTCTCTTCCAGCGAGTGGAATACGATCACATCATCGATCCGGTTCAGGAACTCCGGACGGAAGTGGCGTTTCAGCTCATCCGTTACTTTACCCTTCATGTTGTTGTACTCTGCACCGGAATCAATCGTGGCAGTGAAGCCGAGCGTTGTGTTCCGGCGAATCGCTTCTGCACCTACGTTGGAGGTCAGAATGATCAGCGTATTACGGAAGTCAACAACGCGGCCTTTGGAATCCGTCAGACGACCGTCTTCCAGTACTTGCAGCAGGATGTTGAATACTTCCGGGTGAGCCTTCTCGATCTCATCCAGCAGGACTACAGAATATGGCTTACGACGTACTTTCTCTGTCAGCTGTCCGCCTTCTTCATAGCCTACATATCCTGGAGGCGCACCTACGAGACGGGAAGTCGAATGCTTCTCCATGTACTCAGACATATCGATACGGATGATTGCATTTTCATCACCGAACATCGATTCGGCCAGCGCACGAGCCAGCTCGGTTTTACCAACACCCGTAGGACCGAGGAAGATAAATGAACCCATTGGACGCTTCGGATCTTTCAGACCTGCACGTGCACGGCGGATCGCACGGCTGACAGCAACAACTGCTTCTTCCTGTCCGATGACACGCTCATGCAGCAGGCTTTCCATGTTGAGTAAACGATCGGTTTCCTCTTCCTTCAGCTTCGTTACCGGGATACCCGTCCAGTTAGCTACGATATCCGCGATATCCTCAGGTGTTACCTCGGAATCGGTACGACCTTGTTTTTCTTTCCACTGATTACGAGTAGTATCCAGCTCTTCACGGATTTTTTGCTCGGTATCACGCAGTGCTGCCGCTTTTTCAAACTCCTGGCTTTGTACAGCCGCGTCTTTTTCCTTACGGATATCTTCGAGACGGCTTTCCAGCTGCTTGAGATTTGGCGGTACAGTGTACGAGTTCAGCCTTACTTTGGAGCCCGCTTCATCGATCAGGTCGATCGCTTTATCCGGCAAGAAGCGGTCTGTGATGTAACGATCCGACAGCTTGACTGCCTGCTCGATCGCTTCATCGGTAATTTTCACACGGTGATGGGCTTCGTAACGATCGCGCAGTCCCATCAGAATCTGAATCGCTTCTTCTGGAGATGGCTGATCCACCGTGATTGGTTGGAAACGACGCTCCAGCGCTGCGTCTTTTTCGATATATTTGCGATATTCGTCCAGTGTAGTGGCACCGATACATTGCAGCTCACCACGTGCCAGTGCAGGCTTCAGAATGTTAGATGCGTCAATCGCACCTTCCGCTCCACCTGCGCCGATCAAGGTGTGTAGCTCATCAATGAACAGTACGATGTTGCCAGCCTGGCGAATTTCGTCCATGATTTTTTTGAGGCGGTCTTCAAACTCACCGCGGTATTTCGTACCGGCAACAACCGAACCCATATCCAGCGTCATGACACGTTTGTCACGCAGCGTTTCTGGAATTTCGTTGTTGATGATCTTTTGTGCAAGACCTTCGGCGATGGCAGTTTTACCAACGCCCGGCTCACCGATCAATACCGGATTGTTTTTCGTACGACGGCTCAGTACCTGAATCACGCGCTCGATTTCTTTACTACGTCCGATAACTGGGTCGAGGTTGCTATCCTTAGCGATCGCTGTCAGATCGCGTGCCAGGCTATCCAGTGTTGGCGTGCTTACGTTAGCAGGTGTACCATGATGACTGGATACAGCCTCATTGCTACCCAGCAGCTGCAATACTTGCTGACGTGCCTTATTCAGGCTAATGCCCAGATTGTTCAGTACACGGGCTGCTACGCCTTCACCCTCGCGGATCAGACCGAGCAGGATATGCTCTGTGCCCACATACGTATGACCAAGCTTACGCGCTTCGTCCATCGAAAGCTCGATGACCTTTTTCGCACGCGGAGTATAAGCAATGTTGGTAGGCTGCTCTTGACCGCGGCCAATCAGCGATTCTACCTCGTCCTGAATTTTTTCAAGTCCAAGACCAAGACCAATCAGCGCTTTGGCAGCAATGCCTTCGCCCTCACGAATTAATCCAAGCAAAATATGCTCTGTACCGATGTTATTATGACCGAGACGAACCGCTTCTTCCTGTGCCAGGGCCAGGACTTTTTGCGCCCGCTCCGTAAATCTGCCAAACATCATATTCAAGCACCTCCACGGTTTAGTCTGCTACGTGTACATCACTTAGTGTATCGCGGATCATCTGCGCCCTGTACTTATCGCGTTCTCCTGATCCCATTTTAACACCGAACGTTTTCTGAAGGAAACCCGGTTGTGTCATAATCAGCAATTCGTTCATTTGACCTGCTGATGCTCGGTCAATCAAACCGAGATCCACACCGAGTCGTACATCAGAGATACGTTGAAAGGCTTCCTTCGCATCCATCATGGTCGCATAGGACAAAATCCCATACGAGCGCATAATACGGTCGGTAATGCGTAGACGAGATTCGTCCAGCAGCCGACTGCGCGCATGCTGTTCATATTCGATAATCTGCATGACTACACTGTGCAGATTATCAATAATCTCTTGTTCAGACAGACCCAGTGTGATCTGATTGGAGATTTGAAAAATATTCCCGAGTGCTTCACTGCCCTCACCGTACAATCCGCGTACTGCCAGACCAACCTGCGATACCGCTGATAAAATACGACCAATCTGATTCATGATCGCAAGCGCTGGTAGATGCAGCATAACCGAAGCGCGCAGCCCTGTACCGAGATTAGTCGGGCAGCTTGTCAAATATCCACGCCGATCATCAAAAGCATAATCGACCACACGCTCAAACGCATCATCAATCGCGGTTGCGCGCTGCCATGCCTCTTCCAGCTGAAAGCCCGGATACAGACACTGAATACGCAGATGATCCTCCTCATTGATCATAATGCTCACCGATTCATTTTCCGCCAGTAATACCGCTCCAGCGCGTGAGTCATTGATCAGATTCGGACTGATCAGGTGCTTCTCCATCAATACTTCTTTATCGACATCATCCAGCTCATCCAGCACAAGCGGCTCAAATGGTCCCTGCGCCTGCACACCTTCATCCTGCAAGGCAGCGGTCAATCGTTCGCGTACCTGCTGGGCTTGCTCGGTGGAAGCGATAATCGGGAATGGCTGATGCACCAGATTGCGGGCAATACGTACCCTGCTGCTGATTACAACATCCGAGTAATCTCCGCCCTTTTGCATCCATTCACTCAAAGGCTTTTCGGTAAAACGGAGATTCGGCATACGTCATTCCTCCTTACGACTCCTGTGAAATTTGCTTGTCCAGCTCGCGAATCTGATCTCTCAGCTGCGCTGCCTGTTCAAATTCCTCTTCGGCAATACGCTGCTGCATCTGCTGGCGCAGCTCGTTAACCTGTCGTCTCACCTTGATCTGCTCACCTGCACGTGCTGGCAGCTTACCCGAATGGGCAGTGCTACCATGTACACGCTTGAGCATCGGATCAAGCTGGCGATCGAAGGTCTGGTAACAGGAGCTACAGCCAAATCGTCCCAGCTTACGGAATTGCACATAGGTCATTCCGCATTCTGGACATTGCAGCTGCTGCGCTGGCGTTCCAGCGACCTTCGCCTTGTTCCCTGCATCAAAATCCATCAATCCAGACAATAGATTATGGATGGAAAAGCCTCCGGAAGTGCCCGGGATCAGCTCCCCCTTTTCACGCGCACAATGCTCGCAAATGTGAAATTCAGTCTTTTCGCCATTTACGATTTTGGTGAAATGCAGGGTAGCCGGCCGCTGCTGGCATTCCTGACAAATCATTCAAATAACCCCCTTCTCCCGAGTGATCAAGAGCCGAGCAAGGCGATCAGCATCGCTTTCATCATTCTTGCACGGACTTCATCTCTGTAGGGAAGATTGATTGAAATGACATCTCTACATACAACCGCACGCATCAGCTCAGACTCACGCTTCGAGATCAGCCGTGCCTCCAGAAGCTGATAGATCAGCCCCTCCGCAGCACTCTGACTCATACTCTGACCGATACTTTCGTGGATATGCGTGTGAATCGTCGATTGTGCAGGTAGCTCAATACGACGAATGCGGATATACCCGCCACCCCCACGCTTACTTTCCACCAGATAGCCTTTTTCCAATGTGAATCTCGTACTGATCACATAATTGATCTGCGACGGTACACAGGAAAACTGGTCAGCCAGATCGTTACGCTGAATTTCCAGCGCGCCTTCGCTCTCCTGAAGCATGCGTTTCAAATATTGTTCGATAATGTCGGAGATATTACGCATCGTATCCTCCTCCATGTATAGTTAAAACATGAATTCGTCAATGATAATATCAAAGTCTACATAAATAACACTTAACCATATCATTCATGGTCAGAAACGAATGCATAACACAGTTATTGTGACATTTAGGTCGCCATTTCCAGGCATCATCACATCCATTTCAAGTGTTGATGATTTTCAAACACGAGGTGCAATGAAAATGAATTCGCGTAGCAAAACATAATTCCCTGATAGCACAGTAAATGAACAGGTTTGCTCGCTGACTTTGACTTTCTTTGACTTTATAATATTATACCATAAAATTCCGGTTTGCCAATACTGCATATCTATGAATAGTTCTAACACTACGCTATTTGATATATCCCCAGATAATCTACTTTTAATATCATGGTCATTCATTTCCATACGATCTGTATTTCGATGCATTACCATGCTCCATGTTAAGAACGCAGCTTACATTTTATGTCTCGCCATTACAGTGTACCTTCAATAATAATCATATCTGCATTCTCCAGCTTTGTTCTAATCCATGTTGTAAATTGAAGAATAAACTGCCGCTGCTCCTCATCCTGTACAGGCAATTGATCCAGCTCGGCTAAAATAATATGCCATATTTTTGCCTCGATCGGATTGTCCCAGCACGGATCAAATCTGTCATGCGTTTCTCCCGTAGAGGGATCAACGAGTGGAAATTGAGCCTTGACGATGGGCAATATACACTCAAAATCTTCACTATAGATGAAAAGCATATACTCACTCTGATTGTGATATGGTGTATCCCTATCGCCTCCGTTAACAGCGATAAAAATATAACCAGGACTATTTTGAACGCCATCATACTGGTAAATCAGCTGGGGAATCTTGCGTTTCTTTTTTGCCATCCGGATCGCTCCTTTGTTCGTGATTATGTATGCAACTATATCTGCATTTTTGTCGAGAATGTATACTCATTTTAGCGGATGGTTACAGGAGTTTGGTTGCCATCCCCAGTGTGTATAATCAGCATTGTAAACGTTTATTTATTCCCCCGCAAATCGATCCCCTATCGTCTATCTATCATTGCAGTTCTAGCTATACTACTGTGTTATCCCCACAGTCCGTACACCTACATCAGCGGTGAAAATCAATCCAAATCTCGTTTACACCTTGACGCTCCCCTTCTCATCCTGTACACTGTGACAAAATCCATATTCGGCAAATCGCCTGTGAAGGGAATCCAACCCGGAGGCGTTCTCGTCAAGGAGTTACTGCTATGTAGCGTTATGATCGGTTGCAGTAATGTCCCTAAGTTAAACGGTATTCGCCCGTTATCGCGGAACCTGAGTGGATCGGAGACTATGTCTCTGATTAAATTGGGTGGCACCGCGAGCAGAGCGCTCCTCGTCCCAAGTTGATGAGGAGCGCTCTTTGTGTTTTACAAAATAAGCGGCAGCACAGACACTGCCCGATGCCCAAGGAGCGAATACGATGTTAGACATTCAGTACATCCAGCAACATGCCACCCTTTTACAGGAGATCGCCACTAAAAAGCACATTCCGCTCTCGATTGAACAGCTTACCCAGACGTATCAAGTACGTAATGGAATTATGCAACAGATCGAGCAGCTACGTCAGCAGCGTAATCTATTGACTCGTCAGATCGGCGAAGCGATGAAAAAGCCGACAAGCAACACGACGGCTATCACGCCAAACGCTGTAGAGCAAGCACCAACGACGATTATAGAGCAAGGGAAGGCTACAACTCCAGCTCATACTCCTGCTCGCTCGAAGGAGCAGCTTGCAAGCATTCCTGAACCTATCAATCCTGAACAGCTACGACAGCAGGTCAAAGATATTAATCAGCAATTACAGCAGCTAGAGCCCCAAGCAGAGCAGCTTCAGCAGCAGTACAACACATTGATGAATCTTGTACCTAATGTGGTCTCGCCAGATACACCGGAGGGCGAATCGGACGCAGATAATATAGTGTTGAAGCAGTATGGCGACATGCCTGCATTTTCTTTTCCCATTCGAGATCATGTAGAGCTGGGCGAGCTACATGGCTTATTTGATGCTGCCAGGGGAGTCAAGGTCAGCGGTAGCCGGCAATATTATTTGACCGGAATGGGTGTATTGCTGCATCGTGCTGTGCAGCAGCTTGCCTTTGATCTGCTGCTCCGTAAAGGCTACACGCCATTAGAAGTTCCGATGATGGTCAGAGGCGCAGCACTGCAAAACACGGGCTTCTTCCCACTCGGTATGGATCAGACGTTCAAAATCGAAGGCGAGGATCACTGGCTAACCGGTACCTCGGAGGTCGCGTTGGTCTCGTATTATCAAAATGAGGTCGTCGATCTGAGCCATGGAGCAATCAAGCTCGCAGCCGCTTCGCAAAGCTTCCGCAGTGAAGTCGGTTCGGCAGGTAAGGATGTACGCGGTCTGTATCGTGTGCACCAATTTGCCAAGGTAGAGCAGGTTATTTTATGTGAAGCTGATCCAGAGCAATCGGAGCAGATTCATCAGGAGATTACTGCCAATGCGGAGGAGCTCCTGCAATTGCTAGAGCTGCCTTACCAGATTGTAGCCGTCTGTATCGGCGATATGTCGCAAAAAACGTACAAGCAATACGATATCGAGACCTGGATGCCTGGTCGTCAGGCATATGGCGAAACGCATTCGTCGTCGAATCTGCACGACTTTCAAGCACGCCGTGCAAATATTCGCTATCGTACAGGGGATGGTAAGCTCCGTTACTGTCACACGCTTAATAACACCGCTGTCGCATCGCCGCGCATCCTAATTCCTTTACTGGAAAATCATCAGCAGGAGGATGGAAGCATTTATATTCCGGTAGCGTTGCGTCCGTATTTGAATGGGCTGGAGCGTATTCAAGCGCCAAACCTGCATCATATTGAAGGTTAATTAGCTATTTAAACAACTTGTCGGTTGAGGGCTTATCCTAACTGCTAACATCGCGATGATTCGTTTCGGATTCCGTTTTCAGGTGATGAACCTGTAGGTGAGAACGTTTGGTGATGATGGCGGAGGGGTTCCCATTCATCTGCTTATTTGCGAATAAGCCTATTCATATAAAATAGCGCCGCTTCTTTGAGTTAGAAGCGGCGCTATTTTCGTATAAGACTATTTCCATACATGTTTCTGCGACGATTTCGGCATAAAGATATATCATTGCTCCTCACTGCTCTAATGTATCTTTATACATTTACGATCCAATCCTATTCTACTTACTATTCACCCTTTCACCGACCCAGCCGCCAATCCTTCCACAATCCGATTACTCAGTAGCAAAAACGCCACCAGGATCGGAATAATGCTAATCATCAGCGTCGCGCCAATCGCACCCCAATCGGTTAAATACTGACCGACAAAGTTGTTCACCCCAACCGTCAGCGTTTTCCAACGATCCGAGCTAATAAATGTATTCACAAACACGAACTCATTCCAGTTATAGATCATATTAATAATCGCCGTTGTCGCAATTACCGGTGTCGTCAGCGGCAACACAATACGGAAGAAAATCCGATGCACCGAGCAGCCATCGATCACTCCTGCCTCCTCAATCTCGCGTGGAATCGCCTGATAAAAGCCCAGCAAAATCATAATCGTTACCGGCAAATTAAATGCTGTATACGATAAAATGACCGATAGCGGATTATCAATCAGATTCACATGCTTGAAAAAGTTAAACAGCGGTATCAACGTCGAATGCAGTGGAATCATCAAACCGATGATGAACAGTCCCAAAACCAGCTTGCTTAGCTTCCAATGCATCCGTGTGATCGCAAAGGTCACAAAGCTCGCCAGTACAATCGTCAAAACAACCGCCGCCACCGTATACCAGACGCTATTGAGGAAATACAGATTAATATGCCCCTGGCTCCATACCTTTGGATAATTTCCCCATTGCGGATTTTGCGGCAGTGCAAATGGCGACATGCCGAACACTTCCTGATTCGTTTTTAAAGAGAACAGGAACAGCCACAGCAACGGATAAATCTGAATGACAGCCAGAATACCGAGTATTAGATATAGAATACCAAAGCCAATTCGTCCTACCCATCTTGCTTTTACATGCGTGCCCGAGTCTGCATCGGATCGCTTACGTGCAGCCAATTCACTCATTGGTCCCTTCCCTCCTCAGTATTGGACATCTTCGTTCGATGCCGTCAGTTTGCGAATAAGCCAGGTCATCAGCAGACAGATCACCAGCAAAGCAAAACCAATCGCGCTTCCGTACCCGAAGTTGTATTTACTGAACGCCTCGCCATACATGTACGAAGCCATAACCTCACTCGCATGGTTTGGCCCACCGCCCGTCATCACGAAGATCAGGTCAAAATATTTGAGTGAGCCGACCAGTGCAAGAATAATCGTCACCTTGAACACTGGAGCGATAAGTGGCAGCTTCACACGCGTCGCCACCTGCCATGCGGTTGCACCATCGATCGTTGCTGCCTCTACGACTTCCTCCGATACATTTTTTAGAGCAGCATAGTAAATAATGATGTAAAACCCTGCATACTGCCATACAATCGGTACGAAGATCGAATACAGCACAATATTCGGATCAGACAGCCATAACGGTGGATTTTCTACGCCAAATGCCATCAGTAGATTGTTCAGCATTCCGTTTGCCGGGTCATAGATTTTCGACCAGAGCTGTGCAATTGCAACCGAGGACAGTAGCATCGGAATGAGATAAATTTTGCGAAATAGATTAGCACCTTTGATCCGGCTTGCCAGCACCATCGATACCGCTAGATAGATGAACAGGCTAAGCGTAGAGAAGATGCCGAGCAGTACCGAATGATATGTGCTTTTCCAGAACATGGAGTCATGGATCAGCTTGTTATAATTGCCGAATCCGATAAACTTCATCGGCGCAAAGCCCTTCCAATCCATCATCCCGTAGTATCCGGTAAGCACGAGTGGAACATAGATAATGATCATAATTAATAGCAGTGCCGGCAGCACATACATCGCAATCGCAGCCCTGTTAGACATGACAGCTTTCATAATGGATTGCCTCCCTTTGATCCCATTCCACAGTGTAGCGACGTTACTACTGCTTTTCCTCTGCCAGCGCAGCCGCCGTCTGATCAACAAATTGCTGTGGTGTAATCTGCTTGCCGAACAGCGCTGCGATCAGATCATGATGCAGCTCCGCTACATTCGGACTCGCCTGAGTATCAAAGTACGTTGTTACGTTAGAAGCTCCATTCAAATCTTTTAAAATCTCCACATACATCGGATCAAGCTTCTTGTCTGCTGTATCCACCTTCGTAGCTGGAATCACACCTGCATCGGTCACCGATTTGTTGCCCCATTCCTTCACCAGAAAAGCAGCAAAGTCCTTCGCCTGCTCCTTCACCTGAGAATGATCCGCTACGAACAGACCAACACCCGGGCCACCGACATAGCTGTTAATATCTGTTCCTTTTCCACCCTCATACAGTGGGAATTTGAAATAACCGATCTTATCTTTAAACTCCTGCGGTACATCCTTGCTAGTCGTATAGTTGGGCAGCTCCCATGTGGCTGTCAGGAACATCGCTGCCTGCTCATTCATAAAATAGCCCTTTGCTTCATCATTGGACAGACCACTATTCCCTTTTTCAAATGTGTTCATATCCACCAGATTTTGAACCTCAGTCGCTGCTTTCAAAATATCTGGATCGTTAAAGCTGCGTTTACCTTGAATCACATCCGTCAGAATCGTTGGGCCACCGATGCGATCCGCCAGATACATAAACCAGAACGAGCCCGGCCAGCCTTCTTTATTACCAACCGCTGCTGGAATCACACCATTTTGATTTAACGTATTTACGATATTTTTGAATTCTGTGTATGTTTTAGGTACCTGGAGATTATACTTCTTGAAGATTTCCTTATTGTAGAAAATGTAGGAAATGTTCAGCTCCAGCGGCATGCCGTATGTTTTACCATCAATCGCGTACGATTCCTTCACACCCGGGATAAAGGCATCCTTGAGATTCGCATCAATCACATCATCCAGCGGTGTGAACAGCTGACCCTCCACATAAGGCTTCAAAAAGCCATCTGACCAGGTCATGCCTACATCTGGAAGCTCATTGGACGAAGCTAACACCTTCAGCTTTTCACGATATTGATCATTACCGAGAATTTCCGTTTGGATTTTCACATCTGGGTGCTGTTTTTCGTAATCTTGAATAATATCATTCACGATCGTATACTGCGCCTTCGAGCTACCCTCCGGCCACAAATGCATAAATTTAATCACCGTCTGTCCACCACTAGCCGCATTACTACCATCCGCATTGTTGGCAGAAGAACCACAGCCCGCGAGGGCAAAAGACATCATCAGCAATACAGCCAACATTATGGGAAGCGC
Organism: Paenibacillus hunanensis; assembly: GCF_014645615.1. Classification (GTDB taxonomy): domain Bacteria; phylum Bacillota; class Bacilli; order Paenibacillales; family Paenibacillaceae; genus Saccharibacillus; species Saccharibacillus hunanensis. The sequence continues at coordinate 63,486 of NZ_BMMB01000012.1, forward strand.
TTTCTTTTTTAACATTGAAACTACCTCCTTTGTGGGTTCATAGCCGTTTGACTATAGCTCAAGTCTAGCAGTTGACTCGAATCCACATAAGGCAACAACCATTGGTAAAAATTCTCTTTTGTTTGGGGATTTGGTATTTCGAGTGGATTTATCCTGTTTGAATCGCCTGAGTAGCTACAATCAATAGAGTAGCTACAATCAATAGAGTCGTGTCTTATATCCTCATCTGGAGTAGTATTTAGAAGCACATAGATACAAGCAAAAATAACAGCAACTCCACCTGCTTTCCTTACTCTCTCAACGAACCGATTTACGATACGTGCTTGGCGTAATGCCTTCCAGTTCCTTAAATATTTTAATAAAATACTTCGCCGTCCGATATCCTGACTGCTCCGCAATATCACTGATCGGCAAGCTCGTTGAAATAAGTAGCTCCTTCGCACGCTGCATACGCTGTCGGGTTACATATTCGCTGAATGTCAGCTCCATCTGCTCCTTAAACAGCACACTCAAATAACTCGGATTCAAATGAATATAGTCGGCCAGTTCCTTGAGCGTCAGCTCCTCCTGCAAATGGGTATCGATATAATGGATTGCTTCTCGAATACGTTCCCCTGCTGTCTGGCTCTTCTCATTCACCTGGAGCAGCTTATCATCTACAACCTTTTCTATCATCGTCGCACGCGTCTGCTTCGCTTCCACTCCAAGCGCATTCTCCACAGCCTCGATTAGATCCGACTTACTGATCGGCTTGAGCAAATAATTGACTACTCCAAGCCGAATTGCCTCCTGTGCATAGGCAAATTCTGAATATGCTGAGATTAAAATAACGACAGGCGTTTGCCCCTGCGATCGTATTTGCTGTAGCATCGCTAGCCCCGTCATCTCCGGCATGCGAATATCCGTTAACAACACATGAATCTGCTGTCGACCAACGATATGAATCGCTTCCTCGCCATTCTCAGCCATAATCACCTGATACTTCCCTTCGCACCACTGATCCAACACCTTTTTCAAGCCCTGCCGTGTACGCGGCTCATCATCCACAATCAAAATCGTTTTGCTATACATGCGATGCATTGCCCCCTTTGATCTAATCGTTATCTGTTCTAGCAGAGCTCAGTTTCAAGATATATTTTGATCCATCATATCGTTCCTGGTTCATTTTACAAAAGACACGCCATTACCCTTGAATCGGGCTCTGACTTACTGTGAAGCAACCCTATGCTAGCGTATAGCTGGATGGACGATACAGCTTTTTTCATCCTACATCCGATCTCTACTGTACCCTAATCTACACTCCGTTTGCTTTGATTCAAGACCGGATTACAGCACATCGTGATGCATTATACTGCATCAATTGCTTGATCTTAAAGACACACTACAGGGCATTTTAGGCTACTACTAGTTAGTTTTGCCTCAAGAATAGGAGATCACTCATTACCATCTACACTCAGGCTTTATGCATTGCGATCCACTATGCAGCTCGCTCTAATCTAACCTTCAGCTATCATGCTTCGGTGAGCTACTGTGCCACTTTATCTAATCTCAAGCTAGCATGAATCAGCGAACTACTGTGCAGATTCATCTAATATCAAGCTAGCATGCATCAGCGAACTACTGTATAGCTTCATCCGATCTTCAGCTAGCATGCTTCAGCGAGCTACTGTATAGCTTCATCCAATCTCCAGCTAGCATGCTTCAGCAAGCTACTGTATAGCTTCATCCAATCTCCAGCTAGCATGCTTCAGCAAGCTACTGTATAGCTTCATCCAATCTCCAGCTAGCATGCATCAGCGAACTACTGTATAGCTTCATCCGCCATGTCTCTTTTTCTACACTACTGATATTCATCCATTTTACATTTCCTCCATATACCTTCTATCCCTGCCTTACCTCAGCCGTATGAAATGGAATCTCCAAGCTAATCCTTGTCCCCCTTCCAGATTGGCTCTCAATATGAATACGCGAGCCCTCCTGTTCTGGAAAATAAAGCTGTAGCCGCTGGTATACATTCGATAAAGCAATGCCATTTCCATTCGATTCTGCATTCTTGATCTGCCCCTCGATCATCCCTCCATATGCCGAAAAGCCTCCATTTTCCATCGAGCGTTGCACGCGTTCCAGCATCTCCGCTGACATCCCTGGCCCGTCATCCTGTACAACGATTTGTAATTGCTCCTGCTCCTCCTTAAGCTCAGCCGATATCGTAATCGTACTGTCCCCTTTCTTATTTCCCGCTCCATGCAAAATTGCATTTTCCACCAATGGCTGAATAAGCAGACGTGGAATACGTACACTCAGAGCTTCCTTCGGTACGCTCACACGATAATGCAGTCGCTCTCCAAAGCGCATTTTCATAATTTCCATATAATTATCGATATGTCGTAGCTCATCTCGTAGCAGCACCCATTCATCATCATGTTGACGGGTAATCGTGTAACGGAACAGATTCGACATTGCCACAACCTGCTCAGCTAGCTCCTCCTGCTCCTTATCCTCCAATGACCAGCGCAGTGCATCGAGTGCATTGAATAGAAAATGCGGATTAATCTGTGCCTGCAACGCTTTAAGCTCACTCCGATTGCGAATGATCTCCTTCTCATATACCATTTTGATCAAATGATTCGTTTCTTTGACCAGCTGATTATACGTGCTATTCAGCTCATTGATCTCGTTAACCGTGTTAATCTTCGGATTCAGCGTCATTGGGCCTGCAATTGCCTGCTGCATTGTATGAGTTAAGCGCACAATTGGCTTCGTAATCAGCGTCGATAGAAAGTACGAACAAATAAAATAAATCACAATGCCAATCACTCCTGCATACACAATCCCGTTACGAAGCACATGAATGCTTTCGTATAAAGCGCTTACAGGAGTTAAAATCAAAACCGTCCAGCCCGTAATCGCAGACAACTGCCTTGCCATAATATACTGCTGCCCATCTAGCTCTACGATCGGCATCTGCTGTGGATGATCGATAATCGCCGTCAACGACCCATTATAGTTAGAATTAATCGTCTCCATATTCTGACCTAGCAAAATCGAATACTGATCTGCCGCACTCGCCAGCTGCTGATTAGCAAATTGAAAATAATAACGATACATACTCACAAGTAAATAGCCACCTGTCGTATAATGCTGCTCCATCAGATTCACCCGTCGAATCGCTAAAAAATAGTTCTTATCCGTCGGATCATCACCAAGCCAGACTAACCGTCCCCCAGCCTGATCGGCCCTAGCAATCCATTCTTCGGTAATCCGCCCCGTTGGACTCACCCCATCCAACGGCAAAATGCGCTCAGACTGCTTCGTATATAGCTCAAAAGAAGAGATTCCATCCGAATTCGCCTGAATCGTATTCACAATCCCTTTTAGCTCCTGCCGATCCTTAAAGGATACTTCATTGTTATGGTATCTACGTAGCAATACATTTTGCACATTCTCATTCGTCGTCACGAGCTTGGATACCATATTCACCTGTTCATATAACGATTCAAAGCGCCCATTTGCCTCTACCGCCACCTGCTGAATCTGATGCTCCGTGTTCGCCTGTAGCATCGAAGAAATCGGTCGAAACGTCATCACACTCACTACCAGCAACACAATCACCATCACAAACAGAAACACAAACAGCACCTGATTGCGAAGCGTATTCCATTTCCTCAACACATGCAGCATATTCATCGCCTTTCTTTCGCTATAAACGCCAAATACGATCGTCTGCTCTATTTATATGCTATCCATTTATAGGCTACCAACTACTCTAATTCTTATATGTTACCAATCGCTCTAATTCGCTACCCATAAATCTGCTTGGCTTCCTATCACGCTTTTTGATAACGATCTTGTGTGTAACTCTTTTATGTGTAACTCTTTTGTTTGCAGCTTTCCTATGTCTATCTTATTATTGCGCTACTACTTATTTTTTCATTTATTATTTTACTATTTATGACTTTACTTTCTATCTTTGCTTGTTTCCTTCTCTCATAGCTATTCTCGCCTTCGCTATCTTACACTAAACCCTATCCTATAGCATAACGCAGACGACTCCATTATGTAATATACAATTAAAGGTAATAACAGAAAACAACAAAAAAAGAGACACGATCCATAGTGGATCATGTCTCTTCCTCATTGCTTGGCGACGTCCTACTCTCCCAGGACCCTGCGGTCCAAGTACCATTGGCGCTGGAGGGCTTAACGGTCGTGTTCGGGATGGGTACGTGTGGAACCCCTCCGCCATCATCACCAAACGTTCTTGCTACAGGTTAATCACCTGAAAACTGAATCCGAAACGAATCATCGCGATTTTAGAAGATAGGATAAGCCCTCGACCGATTAGTATTGGTCAGCTCCATGCATTGCTGCACTTCC
>NZ_BMMB01000013.1 GCF_014645615.1 Paenibacillus hunanensis
CTGTTCAGTATCGTCAAGTAGCCCTTAAAAAAGTTGTCTGATTTAATATTGACAATCCAGCTATTACATTATTGGGGTATGTCTTAGTCAATTCTCTGACTCGTCTGATAACCTTTCCGCTGTCTTTACCTCGATTGATATAATCGCCGCCTAAGATAAGCTGATCCTTCGTAAAATCAATCTCAGCATGCCGTAGCAACATTTCCAGTCCATTGAACTCACCGTGTATATCAGAGATAAAAAACTTCATATGCCTGCCCCCAGTCCATATATAAAAATTCTAATTAGGAAGAGCCGAAGGTTTAATGAGTGCGAGCCATGATATTAACGAAATAGAGCCATAATAGGGAGAACGATTAATTGAGGGGTGGCCCTCAGCCTTCCAGTCGAATTATCGTTCCTCACTCATTGAGAAATGGTAGCACATTGATGTGAGCATCCGTTCTTCACTATTATACTTATCAAGTAATCAAATTACTTGTTCGTTGATAGTTGTGTAGAAGTTCGTAACTTCTTTTATACAATAATGTGGAAGTCTTTTAAAATCTATATATGGTATATGACTCTATTCCTTGGATAACGAATTATCATTTCTTAGTCGCTTTTTTAAGGTAATGCCTTCTTTCTCAAAAATTTCATCTATTGTTTCTCCTTCTCCTTCATGACGTTGGCTGTCCATAAATCCCAAATAAATCGGTTCTAAAGGCTCATCTTTAACCTTTTCTTTCCCCCCCATGTTTTTGATTTTAATTGAAGCTTCACCAAAACCAACGTTTACCGTTTCATACGTGCCTGGCATAGGAAAAAACTTGGCAATTTCGTCTGTACCTGGAATCGAGACGAATTCAATTTCATGACTACCAACTAATTTTGTATCCCTATTTTTACACGGGATTATAATTTGAAAGCTATAATTTGCGAATTCCAACAAGAATTGATAGTAGGGTACTAAAAGACTTTCATCTTTCCTAGTAAAGCCGAGTACTCTTAATTGCATAGGGTTGGGTCCAGGGACATATCGTTCAATTAAATATGTGTAGTTGTCCATGTTATATAAGGAATCTATATGGCTCTCCTCTTTTAACCAATCGATAGTATCTTCAAAATGTGGTATTTGTTCGTATGAAATCAATGATAATGCGATTTTCACTAAAGACTTATATACTGCTATAGGGGTATAGGAATCTCGCACTGCATGAAAAATGATGTGATTATTGTGCATAATGATGGATTCATTATCTTCTGTTGCCTGAATCACAATTCCTTTGTCTGTATAATCAATTCGACATTTTCCATCACGAGATTTATATGAGGGTACTCCATCTTTACCAAAAATCTGTGATAAGGTTCTTCCAAGCCCTAAGTATTTCCCCAAATCATCTTCTAATTTCTGACCGAAGAAACTATTACATGTATCACATTCGCTCTTTAAAACAAACTCCTTATTCCCTAACATCTCAGATATTGCATGAGCTTTTTTTTTGAATTTAACTTCAGGATATTGCTTTCTGCAAAATCTACAAACTTTATCTTTATCTGGTCGATCAACAATAGCCTGAGTTTCTCCTAAATTGTGGACATAGCTAAAAGCAACGTCATAGTTGTTATGAAAATGCATCATACGTTCCGTAAGTTCTTCGAATTTATCATTCATAGGAAGCACCAACCTTCATATTTTTCCTGCATTAATATAGTATCAAATGTTCTTGAGGTAAGCATATGTAATTGTGGCTTATTATTACTGTAGTTGTTTAATCTGAAGCATCCGTCTTCCACATTAATTTCCCACTAGTTTCGAGCTACTACTAATAGATTCTATACGAGTAATTTGAAAGAATTATCATGTTAATCTGCCGGTTAGCTTAATCCTTCACAAGTCTCTAAAAATTAGAATCATTACTCTGAGTTATTAACAATGTAACTTTCACAGATAACCTACAAAATCTCTGCTTCTGAAATATTCATATAGAAATTACTGATCTATATAATTAAAAATAGGCTTAAGTTTTTGTAGATGACTTTCGCAAATCTTTTATACCCATTGTGGATTCTCCTCCCTCAGTTTTAACCATGCTTTATATCTCTCTTTATGTGGATTGGCCTTGACTAGTTACATTGTTTCACAGCTTGATATACCTCCCTAAAAAAATTCTATTTTTATTAAACCAACAAAATTTAAAGCCATTTGTGGAATACCGAGTTTACCTTATATGTCACTCATTTTATATATATGAGCCGTATAACTTCCTATTGCTCATTTGATCTTAACAACGCTTCGCTTCTTATACGTAGGATCTCGTTATATTGAACAAGCATCTCTAGGATATCGTGACTCTCTTTGAGCCACTCACAATCAGAAACTTGCATTCGAGATATTAAAGGCTTGATGTTATTCCTTGAAATCGAGCCATTAAAGAACATTTCCATCCTCTCTTGTTTAACCCATTCTTTGACCGCGTTAGTGCTACCAAAATATGTATTGAACCTTCCTTGCTCAAAACATTCATACAGTGTCTTAGGCATTTGATCGAAATAGAAAAACCACGTTTTTGCATTTGTCTGTTTGGCAACCGCCTCACATTAGCTCTTGTAGAAGCTAACTCAGCAAATTGATACAACTCTTTTACTAAAGCATGTTCGGGGGGGAGGAATAGCGATTAATATTTTCTATAATGTCTTTCAAACACTCATTTTCTTTCGAAGGTGCTTTTCTATTACCATTATAACTAAAGGTATCTCCTGCCATACTTTTTAAGCTCATTTTTAAGGGAATCCATACCGCAAATATAGTATCAGCATGCAAGTCTCCATCTAACCATACGACATCTAAATCATTCTTTTTACGCCATTCTTCACCACCATAACCTGGTTGTTTAGGACCAGAAATCATATATGTTAAAAAATTGACGATTGGGTTGTCGGTATATTCCTTGCCAATGATGTTTTTCAATCTATTCTCTGACATTTACATTGCCCCTTTAATTAAAACACTCTGTATATATTGAAAGGATCTTGTTGAAGAGTTGGACGAAATTCTCAAAATTTGTGGAGAAGCTAGCGGGAGTTTGCAGCAAGCAGATAACAAGACAAAATACGGATTAATTTCGGTGTGCCCGCGAGACCCTAACATCGATTTTGATACCATAATGCTCTTCATAATGTAATGGATCCTAGAGAAAGCTAAGGGAGCGGTTTTGCGAATCCTACAAGAAACAATTGGCTATATAGGTTCAAACCGAAGAAAATCTGTCTAATGGACGGTTTAAGTTATAGAATATTCGGTTCTTGTGAATTAATCTTATTTTCATTCAATTCAGTCAAAATTTATTTCCTGATAGAAAAAGCAACAGGCGAATAATTCACCTGTTGCTTTTCTGTATAATTAATGTCTCAAGTTTCTTAAAATTTGTTGATTCAACTCACGAAGTTCTGTAAAACTTGTGTCTGCCTCTATTTTTGTAGTAAGAACTTTTCCTGATTTCGTCTTAACGGTGGGCACGGCTTTCACTTCGCTGGAGCTACGGTTGCTCCTAACACGGTTCGCTACTTTCGCCATTATTATCCCTCCTTTAAATTATTGATCTAAATATATTATACAAAACTTTCTTACTCTATATGCCAACTAAAAACATACATTAGATTTGCAATGTGAGAAACATCAACTTGATCCACTTTTGCCGTATCTCCAGCTTCAACCGAGATCAAAAAACTTCTTTTCGGAAGGGAAAACGGGATTACTAGAAGTCATGCAAAACGTGGCAGCAGAGAGAAAGGACGAATACCGTTTGATATGCTTCGAGATTACCTCGCTGATCCGTCTGATCAGGATAGGCTGCTCTTAACGGCATCTGCAAATGCGTTCAAGGGTAAGCGACAGCTGGTCTGGTCGAATGGTCTTAAAGCACGTTTTAACCTGAAGGATCTGACCGATGAAGAACTTGCGAAGAAGAAAGAGGAACCGGCCGATATTCTCAGTATTGTACCGTGAGAAATTTGGCTTCAGGCGGCAATAAAAAAAGACATCCCAGAAACCCTGCTAGGTCTCACGGAGAACATGCCCTTCGAGTTGATCCTCGAAGAAATTATGCGATTGATTCGGTAAACTGAAAAGTGTAGCATAAATCAAAGTTTATAATGAAGGTACCCTGAACCCGACTTTAGGCAATCTAAAGTCCAAGTCAAAGGAACGATTTTTTGCCTGCAGAGAGTTTCTATTGTGGCGAATAATTATCCCCTTTTTTTGCGGACAAATATGCACTTTATTTCAAAAAAGTTTTCCTTTCGGAATATATCAAAGCTTATTTTCCGTACTTTGTTCTCTTTTCGAATTATAACTAGACAAAATCTGGGCAACATCTCTTATTCATGCTGTCGAGAAGAGTTTTTGGAACGTACAGGATTAGCCTCTATACAGAAAAACTTCACGTTTTTCATCAGAAAGTTCATCCGGTTTTTTTCCTACGGATTTGTAGTAGTTAAGCATCGCTCTTACCTTCACTTTCGGAGTGACGGGAGTAGAAGGAATAGTAAATATCCCATCAGGAAAATGAAGGTCAAACTCTAAAGCTTCTTGGAATTCTTTTTGTTTCTTTTTATCTTTAATACTCTTATCCTTATTTTGATTTTTATTCAGTTGAATTTGAATATTCATTTTATCCAATGCTGAAAACCTCCTGAAAGGTATTGTTTTACGAGAGCTTCTGCTACTTATACATTACCCTATTTATAAGCTTTCAGATTAATCATTTTAGGCTACCCTAAGATGTCGTAACAATAGATCTGCGGCGAAATGTAGAATTAGTTCATTTTTACAGAACCAAAGAGAAATACTTTCACACTTTAAATCACGAAATCTAAAACCATATAGAACGTTTAAGCTCACTCAGATCCTCTTGCTTTTCTTATAATGATTATATTGAACAACTTAATCATTTAAAAGAATAAGGGTAAGTACTATGGAAAAAAATTATGATCTTCTAACAATTGACGAAGCAAGAGATATTCTGCGAATCGGAAGAAATGGCATGTATGATTTAATTAAAAGAGGCATGCCTCACATTAAAATCGGTAAACAGATTCGAATTCTTAGGGCATCACTTGATGCTTCGGTAGAGGAACATATTATCGCCTCATAAGAAAAACTCCTGTACGGTCTTTAAACCGTACAGGAGTTTTTTGTACTCAATGCATCACTTATTAATAAAACTGTTTCCCCTTTGTGTATTGTCAAATCTATGTGCATAAATTTTAGTCGTGGTCGATATATCTGAGTGACCCAACCAATCTGCGATTGCTTTAATATCAGCTTTCTTATCATATAAAATAGAGGCGACACTGTGTCTCAGATCATGAAATCTAATTTTTTCCAATTTTTTATCTTCAAGAAATTTTTTAAACTGTTCTGTCACTGAATTTACTCGATATGGTTCTCCATTGTCTTTTGCATAAACATAATCACAATCTACATACTCATTCTTCAATAGCTTTTTAAGTATTCTTGCTTCTTTCGATTTTTGCATAATACCTCTACTAAATCATTTGGCATAAAAAGTGTCCGTTTACTTTCTTTCATCTTAGGTTGCTTGGTAATCACTTCTTTACCGGCGGAAGTTCTAACTTCTACAATATTTATTATACCCTGCTCTAAATCGACATTTTTCCACTTCAATCCGCTAACTTCTTCCCTACGAAGTCCAAGCTGTTTTGCGAGATAAACCGGAACTTCAAGCTTAGTACCAACTACTTTTTGTAGCAGTTCAGTCATCTGCTCGTTATTATAGGCTTTCCCCTCAAAAGACTTCTTCTTAGACAAGGTTATTGCACTTGCAACATTGCGGTCTGTAAATTCTTGACTTACTCCATACTTAAGAGCACTTCGAATGCAAGCATGATGCTTATAAATTGTATTTATCGATAATTTTTTTCCCTCACCCAAATAATCATAGTAATTCCTTATATGCATTGGACGAAGCTCACTTAGTTTTAGATTACCGAAGTAATGAGACATATGCTTGGAAATTATATTGTTATACCCGTATCGGGTCGTTGCTTCACACTTCTTTTTAACATAATGCTTCATCCAGTAATCCAGCATATCAACTACGCTCATGCTATTTGAAGTTGCTAAATGTTTATTTTGTTTATTAACTTTAAAAGTTGTTAATGCCTTTTCTTCTTCCTCAATTGTATCGTACGTCTTAGTTGGTTTATACCTTTTTCCATTCACTACTCCATGATCAAGTGTTACTTGAAATTTTCCATTGTTTGTTTTCCGAATACCATTGCCATATTGATCTTCCCCTTTTCAATTTCTATGAGATATCAATAATCTAATATAATAAGGTACGGTCGTAAATGCTATATGTGTCGAACCTTGTTCTATGCCTCTCTTAGAAGAGTCTTTAACCTGAGTGTAAATTAACATGGCAACACTTTTATTAGGAAATACCATAAGTCGAACAGTCACCTTAGACGAAATTAGAATTCTGCTGATTTTTGAAGTTCCTATTTCCTTTGATGATTGTATGATGTTTTAACTTATTTAAATCTGTGACTCGATCATTAATACTAATCATTTGCTAGGTTATATCCACCTTCTGCTTCTTTTGTTTCTCTCTGAACAAGTACAACTTTCGTCAGGATTAGATAATAACTCCTTGGCTTTTTTCAACAATTCGAGTTCTTTTCTGCAAATCAATGTCGTCTGCATCTCACGCTTCGGATGTTCGCCAGGTTTACGATTGCGATTTATTTTAACCATATCTCACCTCTATTTCGCATTTTTTCTTTAAATAGTGGAAAAACAGATCCGTAACATAGAACAGTCGTCTGCTTTCGCTTCTTTTGGGATCCTTAGTAATTATGTATTTGCTCGCTGATGATTCTATAGTGAAAGTAACTTGATATTTGCATTCGCTGTTGTTCTAATCGTAGAGGAGTCTTTAACCTGAATGTAATTTAACATGTAATTAAAAGATATGACAATGGCCATCGTTAGACAAAATGTCTACTTCAAAAAGCTATAACCGGCCCACTTATATCATTCGTCTAACATTTATCTACTTTTTAAGACATAGAAAAACCCAGCCCTTGTGGGGACCGGGTTTTCAGTATGGAGGCGAGGGGAGTCGAACCCCTGTCCGAAGATAACGCAACATAAGCTTCTACGGGTGTAGTTACAGCTTTGATGTCACCCTAGAGACTCCCTGTAACCGGATTCCCTTCGGGTCAGCCTGGTTGTCTTCTTCAGCACACCTCAGGCGGAGATGTGACAGCGTAGCCCACTTAGAGTTGGGCCCTCATCCTGGCACATGGGCGATGCGAGGCGAGAGCACGATTCACAGTTTCTTAGGCTGCGAAAGCGTAGTTGTTTTGTTGTTTGCCGTTTAATAGGCTTTAGCGTTGATAAAGCGGACGCGTCCCCACTACCCGCTACTCATGCCCGACCTACCCCCGTCGAATCCAAGAACGCCCCCTTAATAAAAAGGGTCTGGATCAATACGGGACGAGCGCATGAGTCTCGTCTTCCGAAATGTCTGCTTCAAGCAGCCTTTCCCTCCATAGAAAGGGCTACCCTGGGAACCGACATGACTGTTTACTCCAATTGGAGCAAGCGGCAATAGGTTTCCTCACAGACTTTGATTATACTACATTTCACTACAAAATGGTAGCGGTGCAGGTGGGATGGCTCGACAGATACGAATAGGATATATACCATGTATCGTCTGCTCACACTTACCTGGCTGACTAACTGCCTATTCTATTCGTTACCACATAGAGGATACGATGAACCACCGCATCCTCGTCTATATGTTAGATCAACGCTTCTGATTCTCACGCAATGCACGCTGGATATCGCGCTGTGCATCTCGTTTCGCCGCTGTAGCACGCTTATCATGCTGCTTCTTACCTTTACCCAGTCCGATCAGCAGCTTGGCGTAGCCGTTACGAATGTACACTTTGAGTGGAACGATCGTATAACCGTCGCGCTTGGAGGCGCCGATCAGCTTGCTGATCTGTTCCTTGTGTAGCAGCAGCTTGCGGGTACGAGTCGGGTCTGCTGGATTGCTGCGATTCCCTTCCTCGAACGGGCTGATGTGCATATTGTGCAGGAACACCTCGCCATTACGGATCGTCGAGAAGGCGTCGTTAATATTCGCGCGTGCGCGGCGTAACGATTTGATCTCGGTTCCGGTCAGCACCATTCCTGCTTCGTATGTGTCCTCGATAAAATAATCGTGGGACGCTTTTTTATTTTGAGCGAGTACTTTGTTTTCGCTTTTTTTGGTTGCCATCTGTGGTCCTCCTTCCGCATAGGTTCCCGCGCAGGGAGTTACGGAGTAGATTCAGGTATCTATTGGCTGGAAATCCATGATACCGTGCTTAGTGTATTCGTCGCCATTTCGTCATACCTATCACTGCATACGGAAAATATATGAACTACTCTGGCGCCGATTCGTTGACTACATCAATCGAAAATTACGAAAAACACATATCATTAGGAGATAGGCCGTACACGAACAACCTATCTCCTTTGCAAAATGAATAGGTCGAATTAAACAATGAGGGATAACCGTATCTTGTACTTTTCGACCCTATCCATCCTCTGCTACCGTCTATATCTTATTCCGTACCCTTCGACTTATCCTTCTTTTTCTTGAATTTGCGCTTAGGCGGCTTGCTTGATTCTGCTGGAGCGCTGTTCGTTACTGATGATGAAGAATCGGAAGGCTTACGGGATTTACTTTTCTTCTTTTTACTCGATTCTACCGGGCTGCTGTAACCACCTTTACCAGAGCCGAAGGCGAAGCTACGCGTACTGCTTTCTCCACCCTTAGAGGAACTGGAGAAGTTAATGCCGCTGTCCTTTTTCCGTTTCTTCTTGTTGGAGCTGTTACCGGAGCTTGCAGTTTCACTTCCACTTCCTGCTGGAGTGGCTTGCGCGGATGTAGCTCCTCCTGCGGAGCCACGTTTGCGCTTACTGCGACCGCCTGTAGGATAACGTACGGAATCGCCGCCGTTACCGCTGCTCGCGTTACCTGAAGCAACGCTACTATCTCCAGTACGTCCATTTGGTGTACTCGCTGCTGTACCGTTACCACCAGCATTTGCTTTTGCATTCTTGGCAGCGCGTCCGAAGCGCTCGGCTTTTTTCGCGTTTTTGTTTTTGCTTCTGCGTCCTGTGCCAGCGGCGCGCTCGCCGTTGCCACTATCTGTACGAGTACCGCGTCCGCCGCGGCGTTCACTCTCTCCGCGTGCGCCACGATCTGCAAAACGACGATTCGATTTGGGCATATCCGTCAGCTCGAAGTCGATCGTATGATCGTCCATATTCACGCCGGCTACACGAATGGTAATTGTATCCCCGATACGGAAGATACGTGATGTGCGCTCGCCGAGCAGGATCATCTGTTTATCGTCGAAATGGTAGTAATCGTCCGTCAGCATACCAAGGCGGATCAAGCCCTCTACGGTATTTTCCAGCTCGATAAACATACCGAACCCGGTTACGCTGCTGATGATCCCTTCGAATTCCTCGCCCACTTTATCCAGCATGTACTCCGCTTTTTTGAGCTGATCAGTGTCGCGCTCAGCGTCTACAGCGACACGCTCACGCTCGGATGATTGCTGGGCGATATCTGACATACGGGATTCCAGATACGCCTGACGTTCTGGTGAGAGCCCACCGCCACCGTTTTCGATCACTTCGCGGATCACGCGGTGAATAACCAGATCGGGATAACGACGGATCGGTGAGGTGAAGTGGCTATAGTATTCAGCGGCAAGTCCGAAGTGACCGGAGCTATCTGCGGAATATTTCGCCTGCTTCATCGAGCGTAGCATCATTGTGCTGATCACTGTCTCTTCCTTCTCACCCTTGATCTCCTCCAGCAATTGCTGAAGCGCACGCGGGTGGATCAGATTGCCTGTCCCTTTGACCGCATAACCGAAGTTTTGCACGAAGCCGAGGAAGCTTTGCAGCTTCTCCTGATCCGGGTTTTCGTGAATGCGGTATAGGAATGGCACTTTGAGCCAGTGGAAATGCTCGGCTACCGTTTCGTTGGCAGCCAGCATGAATTCCTCGATAATCTGCTCGGCGATCGAACGCTCGCGTTTGACGATATCGACAGGCTTGCCGCTCTCATCCAGGATGATCTTCGATTCTTCAAAGTCAAAATCGACTGCACCACGACGCATCCGGTTACCACGCAGCTTCATCGCCAGCTCACGCATCAGCTTGAAGTCGTCGATCAGCGGTGCGTATCGCTCCATCAGTTCAGGATCTTCATCCTCCAGAATACGGCGCACATTTTTGTACGTCATCCGTTCCTTCGTCTTGATCACACTGGTGAAAATATCATGCTGCACGACCTTCATATTCTCGTCAAATTCCATCTCACAGCTCAGCGTCAGACGATCTACCTGTGGATTCAAGCTACAGATTCCGTTGGACAGGCGATGCGGCAGCATCGGAATGACGCGGTCGACCAGATACACGCTACAGCCACGATTGTAGGCTTCCTCGTCCAGCTTGGAGCCTTCGCGCACATAATAGCCTACATCGGCGATATGCACGCCCAGACGATAGTTCCCATTCGGCAGGCGCTCTACGTTAACCGCATCATCCAGATCCTTTGCATCCTCGCCATCGATGGTAACAATGTTTTTGCCACGTAGATCGCGGCGACCCTGCTGGATGATCTCTTCTTCCGTGATCGCATCCGGTGCGCCCTGCGCCTCGTCCATCACTTCATCCGGGAAGGCTTCCGGCAGCTGATGCTTGCGAATGATCGACAGAATATCGACACCTGGATCATCCTTATGTCCGAGCACTTCAACAATTCGGCCTTCCGCAGCTGCGCGTCCCTCTGGATAGCTGACAATCTCAGCAACGACCTTTTCACCGTCTACTGCATTGCCAAATGATTCCTTTGGAATGAAAATATCACGGTTAATGCGCTTGTCATCTGGCAGCACAAAGCCATACGTGTCCAGTCCCTGGAACACGCCAACGATGCGCGTATTTTTACGTACAAGTACACGCACTACAACGCCTTCCATGCGTCCACCAGAAGCGTTACGTGAGGTGACCTTCACCAGTACGGTATCCCCGTTCATCGCAGTGTTCAGGTCATTGGCATGGATGTACACGTCTCCATGCTCGCGATCCTCAGGGATAAGAAAGGCAAAGCCCTTCGCGTGCGCCTGAATGCGCCCTTTGACCAGATCCATACGTTCCGGTACGCCATAGCGATTGGCGCTATTCACAACGATATCGCCAGCTTCCTCCAAGCGATTCAGCAGCTTCACAAGCTCCTTAAAATCCGAGGCATCTTCAATACGAAAATGCTCCTCTAGTTCCTGGTACGTCATTGGTTTATAAGCGGTTGCCCGCATAAATGTTAATAATTGTTCTTCTGTAATCATAAAAATTCACCTCGGCCCACCTTCAGCAGCGCTCACGCTCATCCGGCTCATATGTAATTGCAGTTTGATGTGCTTTATACGCTGATCTGTGTCGGTGATGGATGATAGAACGCAGATCGGTCCATGATCTGCTGGACGTCTGCGTGTTGAACGAGTCGAACGATCATGCTTCATGTAGTATACACATACCCTAGTATACACTAATTTAATCCAGAGCCTGTAGTTCCCGGCGAAATTCATAAGCAATCGAGCCACTTCGCATCCGGTATACAAAAAAAGGCGGCACATCCACCACTCTCTCCTTGGTTGAGAGCGGTGAATCGCCGCAAAGGATCTTGCACATCATGGACTTCAGTCTTGCTTCAACTTGCATGGGAATAATGGACAAGCTCGGGAACAGTTCCCATTATAAAACGGTAATATGAACTCTATATGAACAGATAACAATGGATTATTCACCTGTAAACCAATCGCTATTCCCGACAGCCCATTTCATTCTTCCTAACAACAAATAACCCGGTACGCAGACTCCTCAGAGTCTCCATACCGGGTTATCCTTGCTACCCTTATCATCGCTAACGTTCAATTACTTGAAGACAGCAACCAGGATCGCGAATACGAAAAATGCAGCACCCAGACCAGCGGTCGTGCGTTGCAGCACCAG
Organism: Paenibacillus hunanensis; assembly: GCF_014645615.1. Lineage (GTDB taxonomy): Bacteria > Bacillota > Bacilli > Paenibacillales > Paenibacillaceae > Saccharibacillus > Saccharibacillus hunanensis. The sequence goes on from NZ_BMMB01000013.1 coordinate 12,092, forward strand.
GTCCATACCACGTGCTTTTGTTTTACCGAAAAGATGCTCGGCGCCGCCGGAGATGGCACCGGAAAGACCAGCACTTTTACCTTTTTGCAGCAGCACAACAATAATCAAAGCAACGGAGACGATTGTAAGCAGAATCTGAAAAGTTAATTGCATAATTTCCACCTCCTTGAAGGGTTACGCCGAGCCTCTATAAATGTATATGTACAGGTTGTACAACCATATCATTCTATAGAAACAGCATTTATAGTTTATCATATCGCATACGGCAATGGCAATGCTTTCCTGATGGAGCTACCCACCGTTTTATTATAAAAAAATAGCCATCCGCTGAAACGGATGGCTGCTGTCCGGTACATGGCTGGCTAGAGCGACATAAGTAGCGGCTCAAGCCGCCTGTGCCAGAAATGTACGGTCAGCCGCAACGCCCATTCCTATAACGGATGGCAGGCAGCATGTTACCATGCTGTGCAGCTTTGACGGATACCGATTACCTTGAGCCAAGCCGCTCAAGCATCTGTGATCCAGTCACCATATAGATTGTATAACGGGAAGACGATCCCCGGAGCCGTCATCATGGCAGTGCAGATGAAGTAGCATATTGTCATTCCATCTACTGTCTACCATCTGCTAGTGAACGCTAAACGTCCAATAGCAATGAATGCCCACAATATGAGAATACCCGATGCGAGGTAGAACTCCTGCTGACCTTCATATAACGGGCTCCGTGTCGTCCCTCTCCAGGGCAGCCTTCGTTTGCCGACAAGCGGCAATGATCCGCTGACTGCCCGGTGTCTATCGATTCGGTATATCCCATTTGATCTGTTACAGCGATAGCAGATAAGCTGGTCTATTACCATCAGGAAATGGTGAATGATATTCTCCATTCCTTACCGATAGACGTGTATTACGTCCTGCTCAGATCAATCGGAATGCTCCGATCGAACCGAATTACTTCGTCAAACCTCTGTGCTCAGTCAGGTTGTAGAAGGATTTCAGGCCATCATATTTAGCAACTTCGCCCAGACGATCTTCGATGCGAAGCAGTTGGTTGTATTTCGCGATACGGTCAGTACGTGAAGGAGCACCAGTTTTGATCTGACCTGCATTTGTTGCAACTGCGATGTCAGCGATTGTGCTATCTTCGGACTCACCGGAACGGTGGGAGATAACTGCTGTGTAACCAGCGCGTTTCGCCATTTCGATCGCTTCGAATGTTTCAGTCAGCGTACCGATTTGGTTTACTTTGATCAGGATCGAGTTACCGATACCTTCTTCGATACCGCGGCCCAGACGCTCAGTGTTGGTTACGAACAGATCGTCACCTACGAGTTGAACTTTGTTGCCCAGTTTCTCAGTCAGCAGCTTCCAACCTTCCCAATCGTCTTCGGAGCAACCGTCTTCGATTGTGATGATTGGGTATTTTTCTACCCATGAAGCCAGCAGGTCTACGAACTCAGAAGATGTGAAGGATTTGCCTTCGCCTTCCAGTACGTATTTACCATCTTTGTAGAACTCAGTGGAAGCAACGTCCATACCCAGGAATACGTCAACGCCTGGTTTGTAACCTGCTTTTTCGATTGCTTCGATGATTGCAGTCAGAGCTTCTTCGTTAGAAGCAAAGTTAGGTGCGAAACCACCCTCGTCACCAACAGCTGTGTTCAGACCTTTGCTACTCAGTACGGATTTCAGGTTGTGGAAGATTTCAGCGCCTGTACGCAGAGCTTCTTTGAAGCTTTTCGCGCCAGCTGGGATAACCATGAACTCTTGCACGTCAACGTTGTTGTCCGCGTGCTCACCACCGTTGATGATGTTCATCATTGGTACTGGCAGTTGTTTTGCGTTGAATCCACCCAGGTAGGAGTACAGTGGCAGACCCAGAGCTTCAGCAGCAGCGCGTGCTACAGCCATGGAAACAGCCAGAATTGCGTTTGCACCCAGTTTACCTTTGTTTGCAGTACCATCCAGCTCGATCATTTTGCGGTCGATTGCCATTTGGTCTGTTGCGTCCATACCGATTACTTCTGGAGCGATGATTTCGTTTACGTTCTCAACAGCTTTCAGAACGCCTTTACCCAGGTAACGGGATTTGTCGCCATCACGCAGCTCAACCGCTTCGTGTGCACCAGTGGAAGCACCGGAAGGTACGATTGCGCTAGCTACAACGCCGGATTCCAGATATACTTCTACTTCAACAGTTGGGTTACCGCGGGAGTCCAGGACTTCGCGAGCATATACATTCTCAATAGTTGTCATGATTCAAAAGTCTCCTTCACTTGGATAAGTTTGGGCGGATGGGGACAGAGACTGCCATCCATCCTTATATGTGGAACGCGCCCTAGCAGCAGACAGGCGACTTCAGCGGAACATGACGAGCATGTTAATCGCATGCCAGCTACAAGGTTCGTTCATAACGGGTTTAAAAACGCTGCGCAAATAGCAGCCACATGCAGAAGCTTGCTTATTTACGGCTAGAAATGATAGACGTACCTGTCATTTCCTGTGGTTTGTCGATGCTGATCAGGTCAAGGATCGTAGGTGCGATATCACCCAGGATGCCGCCTTCACGCAGCACTACATTTTTGTCGGTTACGATAAACGGAACCGGGTTCGTTGTATGCGACGTTTGCGGGCGACCGTCTTCGTCGATCTCCGTTTCAGCGTTACCGTGGTCGGCTGTAATCAGCGCCACGCCGCCTTTTGCCAGGATCGCTTCAACGACACGTCCAACACATTCGTCAGTTGTTTCTACGGCTTTGATTGTCGGCTCCAGCTTACCGGAGTGACCCACCATATCCGGGTTAGCGAAGTTCAGGATAATAACATCCTGTCTTTCTGCTTCGATCTCCGCTACGCAGGCATCTGCCACTTCGCGCGCGCTCATCTCCGGTTGCAGATCGTACGTTGCAACCTTCGGTGAATTGATCAGAATACGAGTTTCGCCTTCCAGCTCTACATCGCGTCCGCCGCTAAAGAAGAAGGTAACGTGCGGATATTTTTCCGTTTCAGCAATACGCAGTTGCTTTTTACCGTGCTGTACCAGCACTTCGCCCAGCGTATTGTCGAGACTTTTCGGTCCGAAGGCAATATGGCCTCTTACCGTTGCGCTGTAGGTAGTCAGGCAGACATAATACAGGTCTTTCGGATAGTTGCCGCGCTCGAAGCCGTCAAAATCCGGCTGTGTAAATGCCTGAGACAGCTGGATAGCACGGTCAGGACGGAAGTTCAGGAACACAACGGAATCGCCATCGTTCACTGCACCTACCGGCTGGCTATCACCATCCACGATTACAGCAGGAACCACGAACTCATCGTATACTTCTCCCTGATAGGAAGTCGTTACAACGCCCAATGGATCAACAAACTGTGGGCCTTCGCCATAAGCGATGGCACGGAATGCTTTTTCTACACGATCCCAGCGCTTGTCGCGATCCATTGCATAGTAACGACCTTGTACGCTGGCAATTGTACCAACGCCGATAGAGCCGATCTTCTCGATCAATTGCTCCATGTAGCCTTTACCGCTATCTGGTGCTACGTCGCGACCGTCCAGGAATACGTGGATCAGCACATCGTTAAAGTCTTGCTTTTTCGCCATTTCCAGCGTAGCAAACAGGTGGTCGATGTGGCTGTGTACGCCACCATCGGACAACAGTGCAAATACATGCAGCTTTTTGCCGTTGGATTTAGCATTTTCGAATGCGCCGACGAGCGCTTCGTTTTGGAAGAAGTCGCCTTCGCGAATCGATTTGGAAATACGAGTCAGATCCTGGTACACCGTACGACCTGCGCCGATGTTCAGGTGACCTACCTCGGAGTTACCCATTTGACCTTCTGGCAGACCTACAGCTTCGCCGCAAGCCGTCAGTGTCGTGTGCGGGTATTCGGACATGTAACGGTCATAGTTCGGCTTTTTCGCCTGAGCAACACCGTTGCCCTCGACTTCTGCACGCAGACCGAAACCGTCCATAATGATCAGAGCTACTGGTTTTGGTACAGCCATTTACTTCGCCCCCTCAACGAGCGCGATGTAAGATTCAGGCTGTAGACTTGCGCCGCCAACGAGTGCTCCGTCGATGTCGCTTTGTCCCATGTACTCCTTCACGTTCTCCGGTTTTACACTACCGCCGTATTGAATACGAACCGCGTTAGCTACTTCTTCGTTGTACAGGTCTTTTACTACACCACGAATGTAAGAGATTACTTCATTCGCATCAGCGGAAGTAGAAGATTTACCTGTTCCGATTGCCCAGATTGGCTCGTAAGCGATAACTGTTGCTTTCGCTTGCTCTTCGCTCAGACCAGCCAGCGCGCCTTCAGTTTGTACTTTACATACATCCTTCGTTTGGTCAGCTTCACGCTCTTCGAGCTTTTCGCCAACACATACGATTGGAGTCAGACCGTGACGGAATGCAGCGTGTGCTTTCTTGTTCACGATCTCGTCGGTTTCAGCAAAATACTGACGACGCTCGGAGTGACCGATGATCACATAGTCCACACCCAGGTCTTTCAGCATAACGCCACTGATCTCACCAGTGAATGCGCCGTTGTCTTCGAAATGAAGGTTTTGCGCGCCGATTTTGATGGAGGTGCCTTTTACAGCTTCAACCAGTGCAGGCAGATTTGTAAATGGTGCACAGATTACGCTCTCTACGCCTTCTACTTCTGCTTTGCCCTTGATGCCTTCGATGAATGCTTGAGCTTCCGGAACGGTTTTGAACATTTTCCAGTTGCCGGCAATGATTGGTGTTCTCACTGAAGTATCACTCCTTCTATTCCATACTTGCACGCCGCTGGATTATAGCAGCGTGCATACTGCTTTTATTGTAAACTTATTTATCGTTAAGTGCCACAACGCCAGGAAGTGCCTTACCTTCCATGAATTCCAGGGAAGCGCCGCCGCCTGTAGAGATGTGATCCATTTTATCAGCCAGGTGGAATTTCTCAGCTGCTGCTGCGGAATCGCCACCACCGATTACAGTGTAAGCTTCTGTTGTTGCGCAAGCTTCTGCTACCGCACGAGTACCGTGGGAGAAAGGCTCGATTTCGAATACGCCCATAGGTCCGTTCCAAACAACCAGCTTGGAGTTTTTGATCACGTCAGCATAGATCTCACGTGTTTTTGGACCGATGTCGATGCCTTCCCAATCCGCTGGGATGTCGCCAACTTCAACGATTTTTGTGTTTGCATCTGCACTAAAATCGTCAGAGATCACGATATCTACTGGCAGGTAGAAGTTTTTGCCCAGTTGTTTTGCTTTTTCGATGAAGCCCAAAGCTACGTCGAGCTTGCTCTCGTCCAGCAGGGATTGACCTACTTCATGACCTTGAGCCTTCATGAATGTGTAGGACAGACCGCCACCGATGATTACGTTATCTGCCAGGTTCAGCAGATTGTCGATTACATCGATTTTGTCTTTTACTTTGGAGCCACCAACGATCGCTGTGAAAGGACGCTCTGGATTGTTCAGGGCTTTACCCAGTACATCCAGCTCTTTCTCCATCAGCAGACCAGCTACTGCTGGCAGATGATGCGCGATACCTTCTGTGGAAGCATGAGCACGGTGAGCCGCGCCGAATGCATCGTTCACGAACAGATCAGCCAGCTCAGCAAATGCTTTTGCCAGTTCTGGATCGTTTTTCTCTTCGCCTGCATGGAAACGAACGTTTTCCAGTACGAGCACATCGCCATCTTTCATGTCAGCGATTTTTGCTTTTACTGCATCGCCAGTCGATTCGTCAGCTTTTGCTACTGGTTTACCCAGCAGCTCGGACAGACGCTCTGCTGGAGCAGTCAGTCTCATCGATTCAACCACTTCACCTTTTGGACGGCCCAGGTGACTTGCCAGCAGCACTTTCGCGCCTTTTTCGATCAGGAAGTTGATCGTTGGCAGCGTTTCACGAATACGCTTGTCATCTGTAATTTTGCCATCTTCCATTGGTACGTTGAAATCCACACGTACGAATACCACTTTGCCTGCTACTTCTACATCACGTACACTTTTTTTGTTCATTAGTCGTTCCTCCATGCCCATAGTTTGGAGCATGCGCCAGGCGAAAATAGCCGCCGATATGTACAGCAGACACGGAAGCCATAGCTTCTGCGCTGCTGCTGATCCTGCACCATCCTCGCCACTGGCATCATGCTGATCTTTCATCTAACCCCACATCCGTCAGGCATTACCCTTCAGACGGTTAAACACTCCCGGTGAGTATTCAACTTAGAAAAAGCGGAAACAAATGAGCTCTGTTTCCGCTTTATGGAATTAATATTTATTTCAGCTAGAGGGCTGGATCAGCCTTTGTTCGCGAAGTATTCCAGCGTACGAACGAGTTGTGCAGTGTAAGACATTTCGTTGTCATACCAAGCTACAGTTTTAACCAGTTGCTTGTCGCCAACAGTCAGAACGCGAGTTTGTGTAGCATCGAACAGGGAACCGAAAGTCATACCTTTGATATCGGAAGATACGATTTCGTCTTCTGTGTAGCCGTAAGTTTCTGGGTCGGAAGCTTCTTTCATTGCTGCGTTAACTTCGTCAACTGTTACGTGTTTCTCCAGAACAGTTACCAGCTCAGTCAGGGAACCAGTTGCTACTGGAACGCGTTGTGCGCCACCATCCAGTTTACCTTGCAGTTCAGGGATAACCAGACCGATTGCTTTAGCAGCACCAGTGGAGTTAGGGATGATGTTTTCAGCTGCTGCGCGAGCACGACGGAAGTCACCTTTAGCGTGTGGTGCATCCAGTGTGTTTTGGTCGCCAGTGTAAGCGTGAATTGTAGTCATCAGGCCTTCAACAACGCCGAATTTGTCTTGCAGTGTTTTTGCCATAGGTGCCAGGCAGTTTGTTGTGCAAGATGCGCCGGAGATAACTGTTTCTGTACCATCCAGAATTTCGTGGTTAACGTTGTAAACGATTGTTTTCATGTCGCCAGTTGCTGGAGCGGAGATAACAACGCGTTTAGCGCCAGCTTTCAGGTGAAGCTCAGCACTTTCTTTTGTTGTGAAGAAACCAGTACATTCCAGAACGATGTCTACGCCAAGCTCGCCCCAAGGCAGTTCTTCAGGGTTACGGTTAGCCAGAACTTTAACTTCTTTACCGTTTACTTTGAAGAAACCGTCGTGTACTTCAACTTCACCGTTGAATTTACCTTGTGTTGTATCATATTTCAAAAGATGTGCCAGCATTTTAGCATCTGTCAAATCGTTAATTGCTACAACTTCAATACCTGCTACGTCTTGAATACGACGAAAAGCAAGGCGTCCGATACGTCCAAAACCATTAATACCAACTTTAACCATGAGTTAATTCCTCCTAGAAATAAGTTTGTTGAAATTTATGCAATCAAGACAAGGCTACTTGAGCCTGTCGAGACAGTGATAATAATAGTACGATATTTTGCTATCGCAAAAATCATTCTTCATTGAACCTCGTGTTAGAAATTCACTAACAACAGGGTTTCTGCGGGCAGCTGCCGGGAAAAGGAATGTAGCCGCAGCTTACAGCTCCTTTACGATCTCCCGTGCAGCCGCCTCGTCGATGACCAGAATATCCTCCTGGCCGAATTTAAGTACAGCGTGAATCGATTGTGCCTTGCTGCGTCCGCCAGCGATACCAATGACCACTTCCGCATTAGCGATATCCTCCAGTTGCAGACCGAGCGTCAGCATATGATGCACGGTCTGCCCTTCAGCATTAAAATAATGACCAAAGGATTCTGCCACTGCGCCTGCTCCCCGAATCTCTTCAACAAGCTGTGGGTCAAGGCGGCGACGTCGTACCATCTCCATCGCATCACCGATGCCATGAATGATAATACGTGCACGGCGAATGAATTCGACGATCTCTCGTACATTCTCATCCTCGTACAGCAGCTCATAAGCGTCTCTTCGCAGCAGGTCAGGTACATGCAGCAGCCGGTACTGCGCGCCTACCCGCTTCGCCATCGTGGATACGATGGAATTCGCCTGGTATTCCATATTTTCGCCAAGTCCGCCTCTTGCCGGAACGAACCAAGCATCCCTGAGCGGAGCTGGTAAGGTTGGGCTTAATTGTTCTGCCACCTCAGCCAGCGTAAAACCGCCGGTCACAGCCACAATATCATCGTCGCGCATCACACTGAGCAGCGCTCTCGCACCTGCTCGTCCCAGATTCTGCTTCGTACTAGCCGAAGTGTCGCTGTCTCCAGGCACAATAACGACCTGCTGTAGTCCATAAGCCTCGCGGATGCGATCCTCCAGAACGGACAAACCAAGTAGCTCTTCCATTAATGGCTCCAGCTCTTCAAGCAGCTGTCTGCCTGCATCGCTGACGCGCATTCCCGTGCTCTCAATCTCCAGCAGTCCCTGCGCCTTGAGCAGATCGGTTTCAGCGCGCAGCACACGCTCCGTCATGTTCAGCGAAGCGGCGAGCGATCTACGTCCAACCAACCCCGTCATCATAACCTGATGTAAAATCGCGTATCTTTTTTTCAGTACGTCAGTGAGATCGGGCAGAAGCTGCTTTTGTATTTCCAGTAATTTTCGCATGCTTTCCACTCCTGCAACTTATCTCGCTCAGTGTAATCTCATTTGCATTCAACCAGGCTTAGGTATATGGACTCAAAATGTCCCGGCATAACTTTTTAAGTCCCACATCTATATTAACCAATTTTTGATGTAGAAGCAAGTATTGATGACAACTATTTGAAGTGGATATGTTCCTACGTTACGATGCGAATAAAACGTTTATACATCTGAGCTTTGATCTGCTGTTTGCAAACGAGCAAGTGAAGAAGTCTACCCAAACGTCTTCAACGCAATCAGGACACACACAAAGCAGCCTTTGTATGTTTAGACCTTCTTTTCCTATTACTTTTCCTGCAAAGACAGCTCTTTCTCTATAAGCATTAACCGTAATCGATCGTTTTCATGACAGTTTTTCTATATATTTTCCTTTCGCATGATTTGGAAATTTAAAATAAGTTCCCCATCTCCATAGCATTCGAAAGCACCACAATGAGCACGAGACAACCCTGACCAGCTTGAAAATAGGTGTAAGGCAAAAAATAATATCGAAAGAGCATACGCTTTTTGAATTAACTTTGGCTTTTTTTAGGGTTATCTGCCATAACTACACTAAAATCGCCAGAAAGTACGCCATTAGCGCTAGAAAAATTAATGATATGTAAGCCTGTTCCTGTAGCTTTTCCATTGTTCGGAATAACCATTTGCTTTTTGGGAGGGATCTTATAATATAAATAATTTGTTGTACGATTAGCTTTTCTTACAGTTACGGTGAGTTCACTATTTCCAGTATTGTAAACCCAAACCTTCAGCCAACCATAGTTTGCTGGTACTACAAAGTTACCACCACTCCTAGTAATAGAACTTCTCGTAAGCGCAACTTGAGTATCATTTGGAGTCATTCTACCATCATGAGAAATAGAGGAAATGATAGAGGCAGAAGTTGGGGGCGCAGTTGCTGACTGTTTATTTAAAGCCTGCGAACTTATAAGAATAGTAGTAATCAAAGTTGCTGAAATAGCTACCAAAAAAGATCGGGATACATTCATAAGTATTGAACCTCTTTTCAAAATATATTATTTTGTAAATCTATATAGTTGCTAATTTTGATCAAGCTACTAAATGGCTACAATATCACTAGCTTGCTTCAATTCGTGCTGCTACCTTCAGTTAATCTGGAATCACAACTATTGCCTAAGGCAGATAGACAACCAAAGCTCAGTCTACCTACAGTTTCAATCCAGATTTATGTGTACAGTGAATAGAAGCTGGAGCAAAATGGAAGATCGAGTCGGAAGGTTGTCGTTATAGCTGTTGTAAGGGCTATCTTGCTTTTTAGGGTTCTTTCATCTATAATCATTCTTGCTGTTGCTTATTTGCGCCCGTGGTCCAATGGATATGACGTAGGCCTCCGAAGCCTGAGATCCAAGTTCGATTCTTGGCGGGCGCGCCACTTGATTTATCGTATGAGCGAGATATATTTTTCAAGGTATTCATCGTTTCCTTGCACAGCTTCCCAGTAATAGTTATACCAGACAATTGTTAATTACATATTATTTCCACTAACGAATCGTGGAAATGAACGTCAACCAGCCGAGGCTGGTTATTTTTATATGTACCTGTATACTGGAAAATAAGCGTGCTTCTTCTTATATTAACCCATTTTTCAGTAATTTAGGAATTTTCAGGATGGATAGTTTGACTTTCTTTGACTTTTAGTTTGAACTACCCTATAATGTGGTAAGAACAATTGATTCTTGTCATTGTTTGACCAGAGATTCCACTATATAATGACATTTACGATGATCGTAATTTAAGGAGGGTTTCTAGTGAGTTATATCCCTATGGTCGTAGAACAAAGCAGTCGTGGCGAACGCGCATATGATATTTATTCCCGTTTGCTGAAAGACCGCATCATCTTTCTAGGTTCGGAAGTTAATGATGTCGTAGCTAATGCGATTATTGCACAAATGCTGTTCCTGGAAGCCGAAGACCCAGAAAAAGATATTCACCTTTACATTAACAGTCCTGGCGGTTCGATTACTGCGGGGATGGCGATTTATGATACAATGCAATTTATCAAAGCCGACGTATCTACGATCTGTGTAGGTATGGCAGCAAGTATGGGCGCATTCCTGCTGAATGCTGGTGCAAAAGGCAAACGCTTTGCACTGCCAAACAGTGAAGTTATGATTCACCAACCACTCGGTGGTGCACAGGGTCAAGCGACCGACATCGAGATCAGAGCTCGCCGCATTCTGAAAATGCGCGACAAGCTGAACAAAATCCTGGCTGATCGTACAGGTCAACCACTGGATCGCATCGAGCGCGATACCGACCGTGACTATTTCATGACAGCGGCTGAAGCGGCTGATTATGGCCTGATCGATAAAGTAATTGAAAAAACACCTCCACAAGGCGTGTAATTGCAACTTGTGCATGTGTGGAAATAGCCAAAAAGCTGCAACGGGATGAGCCGTTGCAGCTTTTTTGTTTATTATTTCGTATGCTTTTATTTTGATGCTACTCATTGTATTAGGTATATATCACACTGATCAGGCAGTATGCCGATTGTTAGTGATACGCCTTCAACGGATTCGTACCCGCTTTCAGCAGTTGATTGAACGTGAAACTGAACTCTGGAGTACCTGCTGCATAAGGCGCAATCGCATATTGCTGGAAGAAGATCGTAAAGCCGCGATCGGTCAGGTAGTAATTATTCAAATAAGCGCTGGAGTTGTGAGACAGATCGTTAAATGAATCGAGTGTACCGTCCTCCGCACCGCCTTGCTTTTTAATTTCATTTTGTAGTAGCTCCTTGATATCCTGACGATACGAAGCATTCGATTTCAGTAGATCGTCCAGCTTGATCGCTTTACCGTCTTTGAGCGAGAACGTCATGCCTGTTAACGTCTCTCCACCGTGTGCACCACCCAGATATCCATAGTCATACAGCAGGAAGCTGATGACTCCATTCTGGTTATAGCTGACTTTATAACCGCTATCCACTTCATATTGCAGATTAGGTGAATCGGGCTTGCCTGCTTCCTCGATCTGCTTTTTCGTTGTAGCTATCGATTGATCGACATATGCCTTGAGCGCTGCATTGATCTTCTTTTGAGCGGCTTCATTATCCAAACCTGAGATGACCGGATACAGCACGCTCACGTCGGTATATTCGTTATCGTTGGGATCAGCTAGCTTGGTCGGTGTGATCGTGATGTCATTCATACCCGCAGTTGTAAAATTCACTGTATTCGTTGCTTTTGTCCATACCGTACGGTAACCGAAAGGCTCGGATAATGCTTTTGCTTCTACATAGGTCGTTCCTTTGATGACCTGACCATCAAAGGTATCACCAAGTGCGCTACTGTTGAATGTAACAAACAGATTATCCTTTGCGCCGCCATCGGTATACATAAGATATGAAGAGATTTGCTTCCCTTTGGATACGATCACGGTGCTTGTTTTCGTATCATATGTAACGGTAGCTCCTAGCGCTTTGGCTGCTTCCTTTAAGGGTACCAGCGTTTTGCCTGTTGGGCCGAGTATACCTTGTGTAGATATCGCTTTACCTTCTATCTGTACATTCACAATAGATGGATTCGTCTTAGAGCTAGCAGTCGCTGCATATGCAGAACCTGTACTTCCAGGCAAAATCGCGATTGTACCTGCTGTCGCCAGTGTGGCTGCGAGTACTAGTGCAGCCGTTTTTTTCAGATAGCTCGTATTTTTCAGCGAATATAATGTATTCATTTGATCGTTCTCCTATTCATTTATTTACTATTTTCTGTTCAGTGATTCACACCACCAGATTCGCAAGTCAGAGATCCATGTTCGTCTCATAACAACGAATTAAAAATTAAGCTTTGCAAAGCAAAAGCTGCAACGCGACGAACAGTTGCAGCTTTGTGTATGCAATTATCACTCAGCCTATGAGCTGTATTTTATAGCAAAAGCTCTTATTTAAAATCCTTCAGCGGATTTACACCAGATTTCAGTAGCTGGCTAAATGTAAAGTTAAACTCTGGATTGCCTGCTGCACCTGGAGCGATATCATATTTCTGGAAGAACACAGTGAAGCCGCTATCGGTCAGGTAGTAGTTATTCAGATAGCTGCTGGAGTTTTTGCTCAGATCGTTAAATTGCTCCAGGGAATAGCCCATTTCATCGCTTTGCTTTTTGATATCAGCTTGCAGCATTTTTTTGATATCCTGACGATACGAAGCGTTGGATTTGAGCAGATCATCCAGCTTGAGCGCTTTGCCATCTTTGAGCGAGAAAGTCATGCCTGTCAGAATGTTATCGCCATGTGCGCCACCGAGGAATTGGTAATCGGTCAGCAGGAAGCTGATCACACCGTTCTGGTTGTAGCTGACTTTATAACCGCCATCGATTTCATAGCTCAGGTCTTTGGAATATGGAGTACCTGCTTCTTCCACCTGCTTTTTCATGCCTGCCAGATATTTATCAAAATGGTCTTTAAGCGCTTTGTTGATTGCTGTTTGTGCAGCTTCATTATCCAGACCGGATACTACCGGGTACACCACGTTTACGGTTGTGTATTTATTTTGGATCGGATCAGCCAGCTTCGTTGGTGTTACGGTCACAGCGTTCACGCCTACCGTTGTAAAATTGACTGTACTGGTTGCTTTGTTCCATACAGTACGATAACCGAATGGCTCCGATAGCGCCTTCGCTTCAACATAGGATACCCCTTTTACAATCTGGCCGTCATAGCTTTCGCCCAGTGCGCCACCATTGAATGCAGCAAATACATTGTCAGTATTGATATCGTTATAGATCGTATAGGCTGCGGATTGCTTGCCTTTCGTAACAATGACATTATGTGTTTTGGCATCATAAGTAACCGTAGCACCCAGCGCCTTTGCGGCGTCCTTCAGCGGTACCAGCGTTTTGCCGGATTTACTGAGCATGCCCTGTGTTGCTACAGCTTTGCCTTCTACCTGTACATGTACAACAGCTTTATTTACCTTCTGGCTTGCTGCTGCGGCATACACGGAATTGGTGCTTCCAGGTAAAATAGCGACTGTACCTGCTGCTGCCATTGTTGCTGCCAGCACCAGTGCAGATAGTTTTTTGAGATACGTTGTGTTTTTCAGCGTATATTGCTTGTCCATTATTAATCTCTCCTGTTCGATATGTTTAAAGTTCATCTCAACATTGCTCAGTATAACCAGATTAGCAACCGTTTGATTTACAAACTGCTTAAAACAGAGTAACAACATCGATACGCTATTCTTACTAAAAGTAATAAATTTGTAAATAAACTTTTCGTTTCGAAACTAAACTTCCCTGCAAAATGAAGTTTCCATTTTTCCGATGTCTCTGGTTTGGCAAACAGGGATTATACTGAAACGATGTGAGAGACTCTACGTATTACCTTTAAAATTAAGCCCTTGAAACAAAACAGCACAGCCACTCCAGCGCCCCCTATGGGACTTCTGATATGACTGTGCAGCTTCGATTTGCTTTTTACGAAATTGACATTTTCATCGTCAATGATTTATTTCATGGCATATTGGACATTCAGCGTAGTATTCAGCTCGATCATACCTGGCTGAATCGATGTACCACCACTCGCTGTATCGCTCATCGCCGCTTCAGAACGTTGCATGATAACCGGAGGTGTAACGGTTCCCGAATCGCTAACAGACAGCAATTCACCCAGTGTGCGGTTCGCTGCTTTGGCAATGGAGCCTGCTTTGGATGCTGCATCTTTCATTGCTTTGGCGATGACCTGATCCTCATACGTTTGTGGGTTCTCGACATCAAAGTTTACCGAACCTACATTGTTCGCACCAGCAGCGGATGCATCATCCAGCAGCTGCCCGATCTTATCCAGATCACGATATTTTACTTCGAGCGTATGATATGCGGTATAGCCTGTAACTTTTTGCCCGCCCTTATCGTTATAGTTGTAGTTAGGCTGAACATAGAATTGCACAGTCTGGATATCCGCCTGTGGGATCGACCATTTTTTGAGCAGTTCAGTCAGCTTACTCATTTTCTGTGCATTGGATGCTTGTGCTTTGGCAGCTGTAGATGCTGTTGTTTGTGCGCCAATCGATACATACGCAATGTCAGGCTTTACAGATAGCTTGCCATTTCCGCTTACATTAATCACACCCGTAGCCGCTGTTGTAGCCTGCGTTGTCTCCGCTGCATACGCTGAGCTTGCTCCTGGTAAAGCTACACTCATCATTACTCCTGTAAGCAATGTACCGGCGAGCAGCAAGGAAGCCATAGATTTTGTTTTCTTCATTATCAATTCACCCTTTCGTCTTGTTACCTAGTAAACGCTTAGGTAAAAGCGAATGTTGCAACATATCCTAGCAATTTGGGGTATATACAATAAAAGGGCTTGATTGCTAGGTTGAAGCCGATCAAGCTAGACGCAGCAACGCTTATACAGCACAAGACAGACACCAGCGCACCAATCACCAGTCACATGATTCCAGTATCATCTTAAATAGTCCCGCCCCGTGGATGGCGCCAAGCTCGCTGCACAGGAGACAGGGATAACACAAGAGGGGAGCGTCACCATGTTAAAAAAGAAATTCGTACAAAGTTCCATGCTTCTTCTGGCCAGCGTCCTGCTGCTATGCAGCCTGATCCCTACCGCCAGTGCAGCATCCATGAATGCTGCACCACGTGAGGTCAAGCTGGAATGGAACGGTACTCGTCTTCCGCAAAATGGATTGCTTATTGAAGGCAGCACGATGATTCCAGTCGTATTACTGCGCGACTCCATTGGCGTGACACTCCGCTATGAGCCGACAGTTAAAACCTATACATTGCTGCAAAATGATGATCAGATCGATATGATCATGGGTACGGACAGTATCAATATCCGCCTGAACAATCACCAGTGGAAAGGCCCCAATGCACAGGTCATTAACGGACGAATGTATATACCTTTTACCGTACTGCGCGATGGCTTTGGCTATCAGAGCGCATGGAATGCATCGCAGGTAAAGCTGAATTTTGCGAAAAAAGGAATTTTCCTGGAGGAGTAGACTTCGTTCTGTCTCCATCGCAGCTATAGAGCATTGTATGAGCAGTCTGTTCATCATTTCTCCTGATATGAATAGCTTCTTACCACTCATCGATCATCGCTCGCGTAATATAACCACATACCAAAAAAACCGCCACCCTATGGTGACGGTCTCGGCCCTTTATCCGTTGGATGAGGGGCTTTTTTATTGGTTTTCCAGCTCTTCTTTGCTTACCAGTCCAACTAAAGCGTTTACAGCAGATTCTGCATCCGCACCCTCTGCGCTGATGTACACTTCAGTACCGGAACTAATCGCAAGGCTCATGATACCCATGATACTTTTAGCGTTAACTTTTTTGTCGTCTTTCTCCACAAAAATCTCAGAAGAATATTTATTCGCTTCCTGTACAAAAAGTGCTGCAGGTCTTGCGTGTAATCCCGTTTTCAAGCGAACCACTACCGGGTGTTTGATCATGTGACAGTTACCCCCTAAAATACGTATTCATTGCAATTTATAAGTTTATTACACTGATGCCTTCAATATTGACACTTATTCATCATACTACATTATTATAACATGCGCTTTAGTAGAAAAAAATAAAGCATCATTACGCATAACAGATATTTTATACTAGATGCTCGTTACGCACCTTTTCCGCCAGCTCGTCGATTTTGCGAAGTCGATGATTCACACCTGACTTGCTTACGCCACCCTTGAGCATTTCGCCAACTTCCTTCAGGTTCATATCCGGATGCGCCAGTCGAATCTCGGCTACCTCACGTAGCTTATCTGGCAGCTGCTCCAGCCCCAGGTGACGCTGGATAAGACGGATATTATCAATCTGGCGTACCGCTGCGCCGATCGTTTTGTTTAAGTTCGCAGTCTCACAATTGACGATTCGATTGACCGAGTTACGCATATCACGCATAATACGCACATCCTCGAACTTGAACAGCGCCTGGTGCGCTCCGATAATGCTCAGGAATTCGATAATCTTCTCGCCTTCCTTGATGTATAAAATAAAGCCTTTTTTGCGTTCGATACAACGCGCATTCAGATCGAATTCATTCGCCAGATCAACAAGTGCCTGGCACTGCTCTTCATACATGGACGCAATCTCCAGATGATAGGAGGAGCCTTCCGGGTTATTCACCGAGCCACCTGCCATAAAAGCACCACGAAGGTAAGCTCGCTTACAGCAATTTTTGCTCACCATCTGCTTATTGATGCCAGGCGTGAACATAAAGCCCTCGGACACAATTTTTAACTTACTCAAAATTTCCTGTACACCTGCTGGAATACGCACGATGTATACATTATTCTTTTTCAGCCGCATTTTTTTGCGTACAAGCAGCTCGGTATGGACCGCAAAATGCTTTTTGATCAGGGAATAAATCCGTCTTGCAATTGCGGCATTTTCCGTGGAAATGTCCAGTATAATCTTTTTGTTGGACACCTGCACGGAACCGTTCATTCGAATTAAGGCCGACAGCTCTGCCTGCTCACAGCAGTCATCCGCTTCAATCATGGTCAATTCTTTTTTGGTTTGCGCCGCAAATGACAATGGACTCACCCTTTCGATAAAATGTGTTTCTTGACCTGCTCATAAATATGATGGCTGAGCATCTCGGCATCATGCCGCAGATAGGTGCCGTACATCACCATTTTATCGGCGATGATCCGGTAGCCCATTGCTTCCACTTCATCCTGGTCAAGCTTAACCGGCTTGGCGCCTTGCTCCGCATAGCGCTTTTGCACTTTAAGCGGAATCGGCTCATTATTCACGAGTACATAGTCGAACAGCCGATGTCCAACATGCTCATAGATCGCGTTCAGATGGTCACTGACCGCGTAGTTGTCTGTTTCACCAGGCTGAGTCATCACATTACAGATGAACAGTCGGAGTGCATCAGATGCTAGAATCGCATCCGCTAGCTTCGGTACGAGCAGATTGGGCAACAGACTGGTATACAGACTACCCGGCCCGATCAAGATCGCGTCTGCCTGCTGAATCGCTCGTACAGCCTCTGGCAACGGCTCCACGTGATCCGGTTCAAGGAAAATACGTTTGATCCGCTTGCCCGCTTCTGGAATCTTGGACTCGCCTGTGACGATCTCTCCATCCTCCATCTCGGCATGCAGTACAACTGCCTGCTCTGCGGCAGGCAACACTTCACCACGAACGGCAAAGACTCGGCTTAGCTCACGTACAGCGGTGACAAAGTCACCTGAAATATCGGTCATCGCTGCCAGAATGAGATTACCCAGACTATGTCCAGCCAGCCCTTCCCCTTTTTGAAAGCGGTACTTGAGCATGTCTGACATAAGCGGCTCTACATCTGCAAGCGCGGTTAGCACGTTACGAATGTCGCCCGGAGGCGGCATTTTCAGCTCGTCACGGAGAATGCCTGAGCTTCCTCCATCATCAGCAACCGTTACGATTGCTGTAATATCAAGCGGCTTTTCCTTCAGACCTCTCAGCATAACAGACAGGCCAGTGCCGCCACCCATCACAACGATGCGTGGGCGCAGCACAGGCAGGTCTGGCTGTGAAATTGACATAGGTTCCACTCCTTAATGCCGATCACGATCAGCATCCCGATGACTGACACGTACGGTTTCGGTTTCACTGGTGCCTAGCATACGGCCAAGGTATTCAGAAATCGCAACCGAGCGGTGCTTACCGCCGGTACAGCCAATCCCGATAATCACCTGGCTTTTGCCTTCATTACGATATTGAGGGATAAGAAAATGCAGCATATCGAGCAGCTTGGTCAAAAACGCTTGCGTCTCTGGCCATTTCATCACATATTCGTACACATCGCTGTCCTGTCCGGTATGGGGACGTAAGGCATCGATATAATGCGGATTCGGCAAAAAGCGCACATCGAAGATCAGATCGGCATCAATCGGAATACCGTATTTGAAGCCGAATGATGTGATATTCACCGACAGACGATTCGTTTCCAGATGTGAAAAATGCGATACGATCGTCTGCTTGAGCTTCGCTGGCTTGGTCGTGCTTGTATCGATAACTTGCGTCGCTGCATTTCGTAGATCGTCCAGCATTTTGCGTTCAAGCCGGATTCCATCAAGGGGCATCCCTTCTGGAGCGAGTGGATGGCGGCGACGACTTTCTTTATAGCGCTGTACAAGCACTTCATCGCTTGCTTCCAAAAACAGAATCTCCGAATGAATCGTCAGGTGATTTTTTAGATAGCTCAATGATTCCGAGAGGGCGGCAAAAAATTCACGGCCGCGCAAATCGATCACAAGCGCAACCTTACCAATTTTGCCATTGGACTGTTCAATCAGCTCGGCAAACTTAGGAATTAGCACAGGCGGAAGATTATCTACACAGAAAAAACCAAGATCCTCCAGGCTTTGCACTGCAATCGTCTTACCTGCGCCAGACAGTCCGGTAATAATAACCATCGTGGCGGTCGTTGAATTGTCGCTGGTGCTCATGCTTTTGTCCCCTCTCTATCCAGTTGTATGTGGTGGTTACACCTTCGCTTGCTTGTATGTTAACGCAGCAGCAATCCTGCTGCTCCAACGATACCTGCATCATTGCCCAGCTTGGCAGGGATAATCTCAACGCCCTGCTGTAGTGGAGCGGGTGTCAGCTCAGCAAATACCTCACGGATTTTGCTGAACAGAATATCGCCAGCCTTGGATACACCGCCACCGATAATAAAGCGTTCCGGGTTCAAGGTCGCTGCAATCGCAGCCATCGATTTGCCCAGGTAAAAGGCAGCACGGTTAATGATGCGAATGCTCACCTCATCCCCTGCTTTAGCGGCATCAAAAATATCCTTCGCCGTAATCTGCTCCATACTCGACAGGCTGGTCTGATCGCCACGCTCGACAGCTTCTACCGCCATGCGCACGATACCTGTCGCAGAGGATACCGTCTCTAGACAGCCCATTTTCCCGCAGCCGCACTGGATCGCTTCCAGATCAGGCACAACGGAGATATGACCGATCTCGCCAGCCAATCCAGCAAAGCCCTGATAAATTTTACCGTTCAAAATAATGCCGCCGCCTACGCCGGTGCCCAGTGTGTAGCAGACGCAATCATTCACGCCTTTGCCTGCGCCACTCCACGCTTCGCCCAGTGCAGCTACGTTGGCATCATTATCGATGCGGATCGTTTTTCCGAGACGTTCTTCAAGGATGGCCCGGATCGGTACATCACGAAATCCGATATTCGGCGCTAGCAGGATCACACCTGCGCGAAGATCGGTAAAGCCGGCTACGCCTGCTCCCACGCCTACAAGCTGATCCCAGCTGTAGGGAGATTGCTCAACAATAAGACGCACATATTTGACGATATTGTCGATCACGGTATCGGTCCCTTTTTCTTTTTCGGTTGGACCTTCGTATGTGTGAAGCAGTTCTCCTTCATGATTGCAAATGCCTACCTTAATCGCAGTACCACCAAGGTCGACGCCGACGTAAATATTTTCAGACATAGAACCGAGCCACCTTTTCTACTCAAAATTTGATATATATCCATATGCATTTTAACTGTGTCTGCTGCTTCATGATATCGCTTGCTTATGTATCGAAACTAAGCAAGCTGTGGCATGGATGAACACAGGCTGTACATTCTATACTATTGTACCATTTCCGTTCTGTCGGATACTGCTAAAAATGCGATTATACACAAAATTTATAGTGAAGAAATACGGGGATTGCCCGTCATAGCAGTGCTTTCTCCATGAGAAAACGACTGCATTATACGCTCTGAGGTAATGAAAACGTTCGTATCCAACTATAAGCGAACCGCACCATCAGGTCAAGCGAAACCCGCGGGTCTGTTGTCTTGTACAATCCAAGCAAAAAAGGAGCCGTAAGTGGCTCCCTTTTGTCTGAACGCTCTCTTATTTATCCAGCGCTTCGCTCCAGTCATGCACCATATGGCCTTCCAGGAATTTCTCCGCATCCATCGCTGCCATACAGCCGCTACCCGCAGCCGTAATCGCTTGACGATAACGGGTATCCTGAACATCACCACAAGCGAATACGCCAGGGATGTTCGTTTCGGTTGTACCCGGTGTGACCATGATGTAGCCATGATCGTCGGTTGTAATCTGCCCTTTGAGGAAGCCGGTGTTCGGCGTATGTCCGATCGCTACGAATACGCCATCTGCTTCAACTAGCTCTTCCTGCCCTGTTTCATTGTTAAGCACCTTCAAGCCTTTTACGCCTGTATCGCCTGCAACGACTTCAAGCGGCTTGCGGTTTAGCGCCCATTTGATCTTCGCATTGTCACGCGCACGATCCTGCATGATCTTCGAAGCGCGCAGCTCGTCACGACGGTTCACCACCGTTACCTCTGTTGCAAAACGAGTCAGGAAGCTCGCTTCCTCCATCGCAGAGTCGCCACCGCCAACAACGATAAGCTTTTTGTTACGGAAAAAGAAGCCGTCGCATGTTGCGCATGTACTTACACCACGTCCAACATTATCCTGTTCACCCGGAATGCCCAGATAACGAGCCGATGCACCGGTTGAGATAATGACAGATTCCGCTTCCAGCTCGCCTGCACCCTCAACCTTAATTTTGAATGGACGCTTGGATAGATCGATATGCTCTACCCAGCCAGAGCGGAATTCCGCGCCAAAGCGCTCCGCCTGCTTGCGCATATTGTCCATCAGTTCAGGCCCCATAATGCCATCCGTGAAGCCCGGGAAGTTCTCAACCTCTGTCGTTGTCGTCAGCTGTCCACCTGGCTGCAAGCCTTCAATAACGAGTGGCTGCATATTGGCACGCGCCAGATAGATCGCTGCGGTAAGTCCCGCAGGTCCTGTTCCGATAATGATTGATTTATACATAATATTAAGAAGCCTCCTTATGAAATGGTACACCTGTTGATATAACTATATTCAAGCTCAATACGATTGGCTTTAGGAGCCTTGATTACTTTTCGCCAGACTGCGCTGCATTTTACTCTGTACATGGCACAGCCGGCTGATTCGACGTGCATATCGACTGACACTGGAAATGGTGCTTCCATAGCGCTCCGCCACTTCTGCATAGGTAAGCGGCTGGCGAAATAGACGCGCAACCAGATATTCCAGCGCTGCTGCCCAGCCCTCTGGATGCTGTAGCCGCGGAAGTTCCGCATACGAACGCTTAATAAATTCCAGCCACAGTGCCTCCACATCATGCCGGAAGTCTCCCTGCTGACGCATCGGTGAATGCAGAAGGAACATCTCCAGCACCTGCTGCCAGCGCTCCTCCCAGATCGGCAAGCTCGCACGTGCTGACTCCAGATCATCGATCAGGCGATCATCCACCAGCGAGTTAGTCGATACCCATTGCCGTAACAGGCGCTCTGACGCCTGCTTGAGCGCCGTCGATGCTTGTGCAGAAGCTACATACTCACGCAATATACGATGCAGCTCATAGCTGCCATCCAGCTTGTATACTTGGAGCGCCTGAAGCTTCTGCTGCTCGGTTCCGTGATGCAGTATATGCAGCAGCTGCGCCTCGCTATCAATCGAACCGATATGCTCTGATGCTCGCGCCGCACTGCGGGCTGATTCCTCGGTTGTATGAGGTAATGCATAACGATACGAAGGCTGAAGCTGTCCCTGACGCAGCTCCTCCAGATGAGCGATGTAAAAGGCAGGCACCTCAGCTTGCGCATCCAGCCGCAGTATACGCCGCCACCATTGTTCACCTTGATTATATTTACCCACATAGCATGCCGCTACGGCAGCATAATGATAAATTTCTAATTGCTCGCCTTCACGATACTGTTTGACGAGACGTGTAAAATGCGGATATGCCGCATCATGCTGTCCCAGCATCGCCAGCGTAATCGCCAGCTTGAGCAGATGCTCCCCATGCATCGGATGGATACGGCGCAATGTGCGAATCTGCTGTAGCAGCAAACTATGCTGACCCATCTGCTGTAAAATCAACGCCTGATTGCACAGACCATGCAGATTATGCGGATCACGACGTAGTACTTCCTCCACTTCAAAAGCCGCTTGCTCCAGCTCCCCCAGATGATGCAGCGCGACGACCAGATTATTACGTGTCGCATCGTCATCTGGATCATCGACAAGCGCCTGCTGTAGCAGATCACAAGCCGCCTGCACATCGCCTTCCTCTAGCAGCTGCCGTCCTTGCTCACGCGGCTCCTGCTGGACTTCTGCATTCATTTCCGGCACAGCGAGACTTGGCGCTCCACTGCGTGCACGCTCACGCTGCACAACCTCTATCATTTCATTCGCCTCGGCGATAAACGCACCATTGGGTTCTTTTTCCATATAAATAAGCAGCTCGCGTTCAGCCTCCGCAAATTGCTCCATATTCGCATAATTGTTCGCCATGTAAAAATGACATTCACTCAGAAGTGGGTCGACCTGCGCGATAATATGCTGCAACGCTTCATTGGATGCATCATATTTGCCCATTTCGGACAGAATACCAGCCAGATTGCAATGATTGACTGGATTCTCAGGCTCATATTCGACCGCCTTTTGAAAATAATTCAATGCCTTGTCATAACGATAACGGTCTAATGAGCGGACAGCTCGTTCAAAAAAGAAATTGGCATCCATCTGTAGTCTGATGACCTTGCGCTCCGCCTCTTCCGTTTTCCGCTTATAATCATTCACCGGATCAAGGCACCTCCTTCTATCACTTCACCCATCTGCTGCTTGTTAATTGCTCTACAGTAAATGAGCTGTGTTACCTGTAACCAGCACCGTTTAGTATACCATAATAGCTGAACGGGCTAAAGGCGTATCGACCTTTATACACGTACACATTGCCATCTATGGGCTACATCAAGGCGTTAGATACCGGCGTCGCTAAACATGGTGGCAATCGAGCCACCCTCCATAATAATGCGTACCGCATGGGCAAGCATCGGTGCCACCGACAATACAGTTAAGCGATCTGGCGTCACAGATGGCAAGCTGATCGAATCGGTAACGACCAGCTCACGAATCGCTGGATGATCCAGTCGTTTCAGCGCCTCACCGGAAAAGAGTCCATGCGTTGCGCAAACGATTGCGTCATGCGCCCCACGTTCCTTGAGACTTTCGACGACATTTACAATCGTTGTGCCTGTGTCGATCAGATCCTCGATAATAATCGGAGTCTTGCCCTCTACATCGCCGATCACATGCGTGATGACCGATTCATTATGCGCCGGGCGCTTTTTGATCATCATCGCAAATGGGGCATCCAGACGATTAGCTAGCTTTTCCGCCATGTAAGCGCGTCCAGCATCCGGTGATACAACGACAGCATCCTCAATCGATTGGCTACGCAAATAGCCACTGATCAGATCGAGTGCCGTCAGATGGTCAACCGGGATATTGAAGAAGCCTTGAATCGCAGATGCGTGTAGATCAATAGTAATTACCCTGTCTGCGCCAACTGTAGTCAGTACATCAGCGACCATTTTTGCAGAAATAGGCTCTCTTGGTGCAGATTTGCGTTCCTGACGTGCATATCCGTAATACGGGACAATAATATTGATCGTTCGTGCAGATGCTCGCTTGGCTGCATCGATCATAACAAGTAGCTCCACGAATAGCTCGTTGATCGGGTGAGACAAGGATTGCACGAGAAAAACATCCATGTTCCGAATCGTTTCTTCATAATGTACATAGGTTTCACCGCTTTTGAACTGAGAGAGCTTGATTTTGCCCAGTGTCACGCCCAGACGATCGGCGATTGTCGTTGCCAGCTCCGGACTGGATGAGCCGGAGAAAATTCGCATATGTTCCTTCATAATTCCTCCTGATTTAGATGGCGAGCTTGCTTTACCCTGTTTTTAAATATTGTATATCGCCGCGTAACGATATCAAAGACAATTCTGCTCTAAACTGCAATTCTTCATCTTTTTAAACGTCAAAAATAAGCGCAAAATCGCTGATTTGTCGCTACTTAGGTAAAGGCAAAGAAAAAATTGTCGGATGATGATGCTTTCTTTTGTATTATGTTGAAATATTCATATTTTTCCTCTTGACGGCAAGTAGTTAGGCACCGTACAATATCTCCATTAAGATAGTTGGAGAAAGGTGAAGAGAATGTCCCAATTTGAACCGTCGGAAATGGTGAAGCATCTCAAGGATTTGGATCGGCTTAAAAATCTAGCACCGCTGTTTCCGCAGATCGATGTGGACTGCATGCTCACTTCTTTTTTGCTTATTCGTACTTCTCATGAGCTGTATCACGAAGTATCGCCTCTACTCACGGAAAATGGGCTGTCACCGGGCAAGATTCGAATTCTGATCTCGCTCATGCTGCTCAAAAAGCCGTTATTGCCTTCTGAAATGGCAAAATCGGCTGGTGTGACCCGCTCCACAATGACTGGATTGATTAACGGTCTTGAAAAGGACGGCTTAATTCGTCGCGGTTCCCATGAGGATCGCCGCATGACAGCTATTCATTTGACAGACGAGGGTGAAGCGGTTGTACGTCATATTTTGCCGCAATATGCCACGCAATTAGCTGGAGTCATGAACCATTTGACGATTGACGAGCGTGAGGTGCTCAAGCAATTGCTGTACAAAATTCGCTCCGGTATCGAATCGAACCATAGCGAATCCTGAGCTAAAATGAACGTTTTTTGCGGTCTAATAGTACGGCTCCGAACTATTCGCCAGCTAACGTCTTCAATTTTAGCTTACATTTTATATTAGATTTCCATAAAGACAGGAGAGCAAACCAAAGTGAAAATCGTAAAATTAATTCCCATCATCGTTCTAATTGTTGCGCTGGGCGTAGGAGGAACACTGCTAGCTATGCACGGTAAGGACGCTGTTTCGATGGCTGCTATGAAAAAGGAAGGCGTGCTGACCATTGATACGGTCAACAGCTCCTTTGAAGGGCAATCCGGTAAAGTGACCTCCGTTAAGGTCAAGGAAGAAGACCATGTGAAAAAAGGACAGGTGCTCATGACACTGGATACGCAGGATATCGATCTGCAAATTCAGAACGTTAAAGAGCAAATGTCCCAGCTCGATGTACAGATCAGCCAGGCGCAAAGCGAGCTGACCAGTCAATCGCACAAGCTGGCTCAACAAAAAGCAAGCGCACAGCTGAGCGTACAGGCTGCACAGGTAGCCGAGCAAAAGGTTCTGACTGGCGCACGTCCTGAGGATATTCAAAGTCAGGAAATCGCGGTCGATTCTGCCAAAAAATCGGTAGAAGTGGCGAACAATGGCGTAAATGCCGCACAGACAGCAGTCGCTACTGCACAGCAAAATGTCGATTATGCACAAACCAGCTATGACCGTGCCAAATCCCTGTTTGACAATGGACTGGGAACACAGGCAAGTCTGGATACTGCACAAAACGCACTGAACACCGCGCAAAAGCAATTGCAAAGCACACAGGATCAGCTGGTCAGTGCTCAAAAGCAGGTTGAAGTGGCTGGTAATCAGGTACGCGCGCAGGAAACCGCGCTGGAAAAGCTACAAAACGGCGCGACCGCTGAGGATCGTCAGGCTGCACATGTTCAGGTAGAGCAAGCACAACAAGCCCTGAAGCAAATTGATCAGGGTCAAGAGGATATCCAAAACGGTCAATACAATATCGAGCTACTCAAAAAGCAAAAGCAATCGCTGCAAATCAGCATGGACAATCTGCTTGTTCAAAAGAACCGCCGCGTGCTGGTTGCATCGGCTGACGGTAAAGTGACCCGTGTCGTACCAAAAGCAGGCGAAAACGTCTCTGCCGGCACACCGGTCGTAATGATCGAAACAGGCAAGCTGTACTATGATCTGTACGTAGGCGAAGAAAATATTAAGAGCTTCCAGGCTGGCGCGAAAGTGGATACCAATATCGTATCGCTGGGCAAAAACGTCCAAGGTACCGTGCGTTACATCACTTCTGCACCACAATATGCTGCACTGCGTATGAGCCGTGAAAAAGGACAGGCAGATACGACTTCATTTATCGTGCGTGTCGATGTGAACCGTACATCTGACCTGCTGCCGGGAATGACGGTGGAGGTTCCGACCAATGAAAGCAATAATTGATGAATTCAAACTGATTCTGCAAGGTAAGTTTATCTGGATCATGCTCATTGCGCCGCTCATTATCTCTGCGGCGTTCGGCTACGTATTTAAAAACAACCAGCTAAACGAGGCACCGGTCGCTGTGGTCGATATGGATCACAGCGCCTACAGCCAGCAATTGATCGAAAAGCTCGATGCTGACCAGTATATCGATGTTAAATACATCACCTACAACTACATGGAGCCGAACAGCTTCCTGTACAATGAAGAATATTTCGGTGTGATCTACCTGCCAGCAGGTCTGGAAAAAGCCCACACGCAGGGCGGGCAGACGAATATCGGCTTGTATGTTGATACAGCGCTCGCTACAGCAACTACCTATCTGCGTAATGGTGTGACCGAGGTGATCAATGCGGAGAATGCAACAACCGCCGCAGGCAAGCTGGTCGCGATGGGCGTTAGCTCTGCACAGGCAACTAACTTTACGACAGGGCTGAGCTTGCAGACCCGTCTGCTGTACAACCCGACGAATAATACGCTGATGAGCTCGGTTATCGGCTTCGTTAATACGGTATTCCTGTCCATTCTGGGTGGGGCTACATTGACGATTGTTCCGCGTCTACGCGAGCAGGGTCTGCTGGCAGAGGCATTACGTCGTCCACTCAGCCTTGTACTGCGTGTGGTGCCGTATGCGATCATCGCTACCGTTTCTATGTATGTCGTCATGGGCTGTCTGAAGCAGGTGGGCGGACTTCGCTTTGAGGCGAATGTGTTCCAGCTGTGGATTCCATTCCTGATGTATACCGTCTCGCTGTCTCTGCTCTGTATGCTGGTAGGCTGGAGCGCGAGTAGCCCGGCCAAAGCGGCTGGACGGATCACGATGATCCTGCTGCCATCGTTTATTTTAAGTGGTGCGCAGATTCCAGTTGCCCTGCTGCCACCGATTTTGCAAAATGTCAGCCATGTGCTGCCACTGTCCTGGCATTTCAAATTCCTTCGTGGACTGGGCTTCCGTGGTGGCGATCTGCACTACTTTGGACAGGAGCTGGGCGGCTTCCTGATTCTAATCACCAGCTTCCTCGTTGTGATCTTCCTGCTCATGCTGAACGAAATGCGTAAAATTCGCAAAGCCGAGCGTGATGGGGATATGCATACCGATTCGGTGGACACAACGACCCAGGTGATTACTACAGAAACAACAAGCTCTGCATCTGCTCCAATCAAGGTGAGCCTGAAGAAGAATGGCTCAGGTACACCGAAAGAAGTTCAATAATGAAGCATATCAAGCGCTGATTCGAGTTCAAAATTATATTCTATTTTAGAGTGTTAGAATATGACCATTCGAGCTTTCATTAGCCCGACCTAGAAAAAGCTATCTAATAGAAAAAAACAACACGCGGTGTAATGGGATCATTTTCCTTATACCGCGTGTTGTTTTGTTTATACCGATCTATAGTATAGAAATTCCAGAGCATACTCAGATGCTAAGCAGGGTTGGGATGTTAAGCATTTTGCTTTATTTTACTCCAATTGCCCGGGTTCGTCGTATCCGGACGACGACGCTCCAAAATCTCCTGATAATGCATCGTCTTCTCTTCCAAATAAGCTACACGCTTCCTTGCCGCTTCAAGCTGAGCCTGCGCCGCATCCTTGTATTGTAGCATCAGCTCACAGCGCTGGGGCAACGTGTCATCCCCTTGCAGACATAGATCAACATAGTGCTTGATCACTTCAATCGGCATACCGGATTGTTTCAGACATTGGATGCCAAACAGCCAGTTGATCGAGTCCTCATCAAATAGCCGAATATTATTGGCATCGCGCTGCACGCTTGGTACCAACCCTTTATCCGTATAAAAACGGACGGCATGCGGCGTAAGTCCTGTCATCATCGCAGCTTCTTTCACAGTGTACATCGGTAACCCACCTCCATAAAATAGGTAAACCAAACCGCTTGACTTCGTGTAGCACGAAGGCGCTAGGCTTATTGTAATGCAAATACGGCACAAACAGAATCCTGATTTTGAGTGCTACTCAGGCAGACTAGCTGGCCATTTGCAAATACTTGAAGTAGATCAAACAGGAGGCATGAACATGCAAACAATAACATTAAATAATGGAATTCGTATGCCGATTATCGGTTTTGGGGTATATCAGATTCCAGATGCAGACGAATGTGAGCAGGCTGTATATGATGCCCTTATGGCAGGCTATCGTCTGATCGATACCGCTTCAGGCTATTTGAATGAAGAAGCGGTTGGGCGGGCGATTCGGCGTAGTGGAATCCCACGCGAGCAATTGTTTATTACAACGAAGCTATGGATTCAAGATGCAGGCTATGAGAGTGCCAAGCATTCCTTTGCCAGATCACTGCAAAAGCTACAGCTCGATTATCTTGATCTGTATCTAATTCATCAGCCGTTTGGCGATTATTATGGAGCATGGCGGGCGATGGAAGAGCTGTACCATGAAGGCAAGATCAAAGCGATCGGTGTGAGTAATTTTCTGCCGGATCGTCTGATGGATCTGATTATTCATAATAAAGTGGTGCCTGCTGTGAATCAGATTGAGACGCATCCTTTTTACCAGCAGACAGAAAGTGCCGCTTTTATGCGCACACAGGGAGTGCAACATCAGTCATGGAGTCCATTTGCAGAGGGGCGGAACGATCTTTTCCACAATGAGGTACTGATGAAGATTGGTCAGCAGTATAATAAGTCCGTCGCGCAGGTGGTGCTCCGCTGGATGGTACAGCATGATATTGTTGTGATTCCCAAGTCAGTACGCAAGGAACGTATCGCTGAGAATATTGATATTTTTGATTTTGAACTAAGTAAGCAGGACATGGAGCAGATTGCGGCACTGGATACAGGAAAAAGCTTATTTTTATCCTATCATGATCCTGAAGTGGCGAAAATGCTTGGAACATTGCGAGTGAATCTATAACGTTCTGAATCTGGGTGTACTGCTCTACATCAATTGAAAGCTATAGGGCATATCTATAGTGGTTCTCGTTGCATTTTCCGTTAACTATCATCCACTTCACGTTAAATAACCTCAAGGACTCGTGCTGAGATAGGCTCTCTGCCGCGATCCTTGAGGTTATTCCTTGTCATGATTCACCAGATTATGATTTAACAGTACAATAAGCGTTATCCGTTCAACGGCACCATCTGACGCTGACGTTCCTTGAACGTCGCAATCTGCTCCACTCCAAGCTCGGTCAGCAGCGCGCGCGCCTGATCCAGACCATCGCTCAGCTTGAGCGGATCATGCGCATCCGAGCCTAACGTCAGCGGAATACCGAGCGCAATCGCCTGTTCCACGATCCGACGCGCGGGGAAGATCTCCGCACAGGCTTTGTATAGCCCGGACGAATTCAGCTCCATCGTCATGCCAGCCTGCTGTACAGCTCGTAGTGCCGCATCCTCCAGCGCTTCACGCTCAGCATCCTGCTCGGCAGGTGGTACATAGCCAAAGCGCTTGATCACATCCAGATGCCCGGCAATATCGTAAAATCCAGTCGCTGCTGCCTTTTGCATCGCATCATAATACTGACGATACACATCCAGCACCTCACGACCATTCCAGCCATCGGTCTGGCGATAATCGGAAATGTCCCACTCGCCGAGAAAATGCACCGAACCGATCACATAATCAAAAGGATACTGCGTGATGATCCGCTCAATCGTCTCTTCATAGCCCTCGATATAATCGGCTTCCAGTCCAACCCGGATATCGATGCGATCGCTATACTTTTGCTTGAGATGCAGGCATTCCTCCACATAGCGAGGTAGCTCCTCCATCGGCATCGCCATCTCTGGGTAGTAGGTTGCCGGATCAACGTGAATGAGTGGCAAATGATCCGACAAGCCCAGTTGATCCAGACCAATTTCTATGCCACGCTGTACATATTCCTCCAGCTCACCTACCGCATGACCACAGCGCACATGATGAGTATGATAATCGACTCGCATACGGCTCGCTCCTTCGTGTTCATGGTAGCCATGATGCTACCTTTTACAAAATATCGCTCTTACAACTATAAGACTCCATTAGTCCTTACGCGGACGCTCATGACGACGATCCAGTTCAGCCAGCACATCATCCAGTGGCAGCTTGCGCTCCTGTAGCAGCACGAGCAGGTGATAGATCAGATCGCTCACTTCATAGCGCAGCTCATCATTGTCACCATTTTTGGCTGCAATGATCGTTTCGGCCGTTTCCTCGCCGACTTTTTTTAGAATCTTATCGATTCCTTTTTCAAATAAATACGTTGTGTATGCACCTTCTGGACGCTCTACATCACGCTCCGCAATCATTTGCTCTAGCTCGGCTAGAATAGCAAAACGATCTGTCGATGCCGCGGATGATGCTTGGTTGTCGGAAGATTCAAAGGTTGGCTTATTATCCACTTCATTCACCTCATTATAAAAGCAGCTTATTCGTCCCGTATGGCAGGCAGGCCCATTCGCCTCTACCCCTACGAGCAGTGTGTCTCCATCACAATCATAATACAGCGACGTAATGCGCTGGGTATTGCCGGATGTACCGCCCTTATGCCAGAACTCCTGGCGCGAACGGCTCCAGAACCATGTATCGCCCGACTCTAGCGAGCGACGCAGTGATTCCTCGTTCATATAGGCCATCATCAGCACAAGTCGGCTGGACGCATCCTGTACGATAGCAGGTACGAGTCCATCGCGATCCCATTTGATCGCTGCGACTAGCTCATCCCACGAATGAGATTGATGAAGGATTTCCTTTTGAAAGGTTGTATAATCGTTCGTTCCATTATAATCGTTGGCTTGAGTCATTAGCGAATCTCCACCCCTCCCGAGCGCAGCTCGGTTTTCAGCGCTGGAATCGAGATTTCCTTATAGTGAAAAATGGTCGCTGCCAGTCCGGCATCAGCTCCCGTTTGCTCGAACACATCCAGGAAATGCTCCGGCAAGCCTGCTCCACCGGAAGCGATCACCGGAATACGTACTGCCTCGCATACCGCACGCGTGAGCGGCAGATCGAAGCCATCCTTGGTGCCGTCTGCATCCATACTCGTCAGCAAAATCTCACCTGCACCGCGTTGCTCGACTTCTTTGACCCAATCCAGCGCCTTGATACCGGTCGATTTGCGTCCGCCATGCGTGTATACTTCCCACTCGCCCCATTCTTCATTAAAACGCGCATCGATCGCCACGACGATACATTGCGCGCCAAAGCGCTGCGAGCCCTCATTGATCAGCTGTGGATTCACGACTGCTGCCGTATTGATCCCGATCTTGTCGGCACCTGCACGCAGAATCTTTTTCATATCGTCTACAGAGGAGATGCCTCCGCCGACAGTAAATGGAATCGAGATTTCCTCAGCAGTACGCCGTACGACCTCAACCATCGTTTCGCGCCCTTCCACTGATGCCGAAATATCGAGAAATACTAACTCATCCGCACCCTCGCGGTCATAGATCGCTGCCAGCTCTACCGGATCACCGGCATCGCGCAGATTCACGAAGTTCACGCCTTTGACCACGCGTCCTTCCTTCACATCCAGACACGGAATAATTCGCTTTGCAAGCATGAATGCTCCTCCTCTCCTGCCCGATGATTAGCGCACCTTGAGTAGCGCGTCCTGTAGATCAATTTTACCTGTATAGATTGCTTTGCCTACAATGGCGCCGCTAATGCCCTCGGCTTGACGCTCTGCCAGACGGATCAGATCATCTAGCACGGTTACGCCGCCCGATGCGATCACGCCTTTACCAGATGCTTTAGCAATCGAAGCAATCGCTTCAATATTCGGCCCCTGCATCATGCCATCACGCGAAATATCGGTAAAAATAAATGTCTCTGCACCCTTAGTAGCCAGCTCCTTGGCAAGCTCCTCGGCCTTCACCTCGGACGTTTCCAGCCAGCCGCGCGTAGCTACATATCCATTGCGCGCATCGATACCGATTGCTACACGGTCACCGTAGGTGCCCAGTACCGCTTCGGTAAATGCACGATCCTCAATGGCTGCTGTGCCAAGGATGACACGACTTACACCGAGACCGATCAATTGCTCTACATCAGCAAGCGTACGCAGTCCACCGCCGAGCTGAACAGGCACCTGCACACTGCTAGCAATACGTCCGATCAGCTCGTGATTGACCGGATGCCCTGCTTTGGCTCCATCCAGATCGACCAGATGCACAAATTGTGCGCCCTGCTCCACAAAGCCCTTTGCGACCGCTAATGGATCATCGTTATAGACAGTTTCCTGATTATAATCACCCTGGATCAGACGCACACAGCGACCACCACGGATATCAATTGCCGGATAGATTGTAAACGAAGACAATGTGCTTCCCCCTTATATATGCGGAACGGATATGCTGCTATCCCTGACCGCTTCAAATGCGAGCTTTCATCCTGATGATGACATCGTATGGACTTTATACTGAACAGCTATTATTCTCCATAGAGCAAAAAATTACATGCAATATAAAAAGCTTACGTGCGATATTTGAACGCTAGATTTCGAAAAAAGTATCCAAATACCGATCCATGTTATCCATCACTTCACTATTTTATTTATTACTTTAACGTTTTTTTACTTTACTCGTTCGCCTACACAGAGAGCGAGGAAATTACGCAGCAGCAGCTTGCCCAGCTCACCGCTCTTCTCCGGGTGGAACTGCATACCGTACACATTATTGCGCCCGACAATTGCCGTCACCTGCTGACCGCCATACTCTGTCACCGCGATCAGATCGTCCTGCTGAGCCGGCAATACATGATATGAATGTACAAAGTACGCATGACCGGCATACAGATCACGTACCAGCGCATGGTCTGGCTGCTTGTACTCCAGCTGGTTCCAGCCCATATGCGGCACCTTGTAATCACCCTCAGCAAAGCGTACAACACGACCTGGTAAAATATCCAGCCCCTGATGGATACCGTATTCCTCGCCTTCGGTAAACAACAGCTGCATTCCGAGGCAAATGCCGAGCAGCGGCTTCCCACTATCGGCCACCTCATGCACGATATGATCCATACCACCTTCGCGAATATGGTTCATCGCATCACCAAAGGCGCCCACACCTGGCAAAATCACACCTTCTGCCGCTAGAATCTCTTCGCGATCCCCTGTGATCGTGTAATCATAGCCAAGACGCTCAATCGCCTTGCTGACACTGTGCAGATTGCCAATGCCATAGTCTACAATTGCAATCGCCATACTTTACAGCACCCCCTTCGTCGAAGGTACTCCTGTCACACGCGGATCGATCGACGTTGCTTCATCAATGGCACGTCCCAGTGCCTTGAAGACCGCTTCGATCATATGGTGTGTATTTTTGCCGTAATGCACGATCACATGGAGCGTAATACGTGCTTCCAGTGCCAGCTTCCACAGGAACTCATGCACCAGTTCTACCTGAAAGCTCCCTACCTGCGAGGATGGATATTCTGCACGGTACTCAAAGTGCGGACGGTTACTCACATCGATCACAACCTGAGCGAGCGCCTCATCCATCGGAATGAACACATTCGCATAGCGCTTAATGCCGCGCTTGTCGCCGAGCGCTTCACGCAGCGTTTGTCCCAGGCAGATACCGATATCCTCTACCGTGTGGTGATCATCGATCTCGATATCCCCCTGCGCCTTCACACTCAGATCAAAATGCCCGTGCTTGGTGAACAGATCCAGCATATGATTCAGAAACGGCACATCTGTCTCGATCTCTGCCTGTCCTGTACCATCCACCTGCAAAGCGAGCTGGATATTCGTTTCGTTCGTTTTGCGGCTAATCTCCGCGCGGCGTACTTGTTCATTTTCCGTTGTCATAAGGCTACTCCCCCAGCTTGTTTATAATAAGTGTCCCAATCGGACGTAGATTCGCTTCTATAGATATATAGAGAATGTCTATTTATTCGTTAGTTGCCTTCCTGCTCCAGACGAATCTCGATCGCACGTGCATGACCTTCCAGCCCTTCATGACGCGCCAGCTCCATAATCGTCCCTCCATTAGCAAGCAACGCTTCCTTGCTGTAGTAGATCATGCTTGATTTTTTAATAAAATCATCCACATCTACCGGTGATGAGAAGCGTGCTGTTCCGTTGGTTGGAATGATATGGTTCGGGCCAGCAAAATAATCACCGACCGGTTCCGAGCTATAAGGCCCGAGGAAAATGGCGCCGGCATTTTCGATTCGACCGAGAATATTCATCGGCTGCTTAACCATAATTTCCAGATGCTCAGGCGCCAATCGGTTCACAACCGCGATGCCTTCATCCAGTGTATCGGTCAAAATGACCGCACCATAGCTTTCTACCGAAGCCGCTGCAATCTCGCGCCGTGGTAAAGTCTCCAGCTGACGCTGTACCTCCACAGACACCTTATCTGCCAGCTCACGCGAATCAGTCACCAGAATGGCTGACGCCATCTCATCATGCTCTGCCTGTGACAGTAGATCCGCAGCCACATAGGCTGG
The DNA here is from genome assembly GCF_014645615.1 of Paenibacillus hunanensis. Taxonomy (GTDB): domain Bacteria; phylum Bacillota; class Bacilli; order Paenibacillales; family Paenibacillaceae; genus Saccharibacillus; species Saccharibacillus hunanensis. Next base: position 47,080 of record NZ_BMMB01000013.1, read on the forward strand.
ATTAGCCTGCTCATCCGCAAGCACTACGATCTCACTTGGGCCAGCGATACTGTCGATATCGACGATGCCGTACACCTCACGCTTGGCAAGCGCGACATAGATATTACCAGGACCACAGATTTTATCTACAGGCTCAATCGTTTCGGTTCCATAGGCGAGTGCAGCGATCGCCTGCGCCCCACCAATGCGGTATATTTCGGTAACGCCCGCTTCCGCAGCAGTTACGAGAATATACGGATCGATCCCTTCACGTCCGCCTGTAGCAGGCGGCGTAACCATCACAATCTCCGGTACCCCTGCCACCTGTGCAGGAATGACATTCATCAGTACAGAGGAAGGATAAGCCGCTTTTCCACCGGGTACATACACGCCTACTCGCTTGAGTGGTCGAATGATCTGACCAAGCAGACTGCCATCTGGCTGTAGATCCATCCACGAATTACGCTTTTGCTTCTGATGGAACTGGCGAATATTATGTGCCGCCTGTGTAATCGCCTCGATAAAAGAAGGCTCGACATGCGCATAGGCAGCTTGAAGCTCTTCATCCGTAACACGAAGGCGCTCAGTCGTCAGCTCGGTACGATCGAACTGCGCAGTATAACGCAGCAGAGCGAGATCGCCTTCATTTTTAATATCCTGAACAATTTGCTTTACAGCGGCATTTTGCTCTGGCGAGCCGTACTCCACCTCACGGCGCAGATCAAAATCCTGTGCAGCTACGATTTTCAAGCTAATCTCTCCTTTACTCCATCCGCTCTATAATGATACTGCTCTACATGGATATGGATCAGTCATTTCGTATAGGGTGTAGCATATAGCTGTAATCTTTAATTTGTAACCTGTGATCTGTCATGCAGTGGAACTCGTCCATTTATAACGAAGGCTGTACAATGACCTTTTGCAGGGTATCACACAGCTGCTGAATTTCTTCGTTTTTCATCCGGTAGCTAACCCGATTCGCAATCAGGCGACTCGTAATACCGAACAATTCCTCCAGCTCCACGAGTCCATTTTCACGTAGCGTTTGACCCGTTTCCACCATATCGACGATACGATCTGCGAGACCGATCATAGGTGCTAGCTCGATCGAGCCGTTCAGCTTGATCACTTCCACCTGCTGTCCGCGCTCGCGGAAATATTGTGAAGCCACATTCGGATATTTGGTCGCCACGCGCTGCTGAATGCCGGGCTCCCAGTCCGGTAAAGCAATAACCGACATGCGGCATCGTGCAATACCGAGATCCAGTAGCTCGTACACGTCACGGTTTTCTTCCATTAATACATCCTTACCAACGATACCGATATCCGCTACACCGTGCTCGACATAGATCGGTACATCAACCGGCTTGGCGAGAATGAACTCCATTCCAAGCTCAGGCAGCTCTACGATCAGCTTACGTGATTCGTCGACATCTGTAGGAATTGGAATCCCTGCTTCACGGAATAGCTCGGCTGCTTTTTTATAAATACGCCCTTTGGGCATAGCTACTTTTAAAATCTGGCTCATCAGGTACGCATCTCCCTGTTCTAATTTTTGCCTGATGGCATGATGGTCTACAGGCTGGCTCCCTTAGCCCAGCACTGGCTTGCCGCCAGTAAAACGAATAATCTCTCGATAGCCGATACGCGCTGCTTCAGCCTCATCAAGGGCAGCTCCGTATTCGGTAACAACCATATGCCCTTCCCCGCGAAGCTGCGCCGCTCTAACAAATGCTTCATGTCGACTGGACTCATCATATACGATCAATACAGGCTGCGGCTGCTCCGGTACAGGCAATTGTACGCCGTCCAGAATACGATTGGTTTTGAGTGCAAAGCCCGTCGCTGCCAGCGGACGCCCAAACTGTGCTAGCAGATTATCATAACGACCACCGCTGCATACCGGGAAGCCCAGTTCAGCTGCATAGCCCTCGAACACCATGCCTGTATAGTAGGAAAAATTACCGATCATCGTCAGATCGATCATCACATAGTCCGACATGCCGTACGCTTCCAGCACCTCCCACACCTTGCACAGATGACGAATCGCATCGGCAGCCTGCGGGTTACTGCTAATCTCTAATGCCTGCTCACAGATATCCTGTGCGCCGCGTAGTCGAAGCAGGCCTTCCAGCTCCTGACGCTGCTCTGCGGATAGCTTGAAGCTTGTCAGCTGCTCACGGAAACCAACAAAATCACGATTCAGCAAGCGATCCTTGAGTGCCTCCTGCTTGTCCGGCTGCTCCGGTAACGCTTCATCCAGCAGGCCGCTCAAGAAGCCAACATGACCGAGTGAAATCTGAAAATTTTGTACGCCTGCTGCCTGTAGAGAAGCAATCGCCAGCGCAATAACCTCTGCATCACCCTCTGGTGAATCTACACCGACCAGCTCGGCACCGGTCTGGAAAAACTCTGCTTCTCGTCCAGCTTCCTCTTCAATCGAGCGGAACACATTCGCATGATACGCCAGGCGTACAGGCAATGTCTCCTGTTGCAGCAAAGAACCCATCACGCGCGCGATCGGAGTCGTCATATCTGAGCGCAGCACCATCGTGGTTCCACGATTGTTGAGCATTTTATATAGCTTGCTATCGGAGGTGGAGCTTGCCACACCTACCGTATCGTAATATTCAAGAGTTGGAGTAATAATCTGCCGATATCCCCAGCGAGACATACAATCAATAACATTGCGTTCGATATAACGCAGCTTGGACACGACGTGCGGCAAATAATCACGCACCCCAATCGGCTTTTCAAATCCTTTCGGCTTGGACAAGACGTTCACCTCTGACTGGATTATAAATTTCACGGTATAGATTAATCATTGTTTTATATTTTAACACATTAAAGTGGTGCTTTGCTAATAAAGTAAAGGATATTTGATATCTTATCATAATCCGCCCAGCATCGTCAATTCAGTTGGGATTGGCATGATCCGGTGGGAAATGAAAAGAAATAAACAGCTCTCGTCGCCATCACTACCTTTATTGTTACCCGTTATTCCCCTCTACTACATTCGCCTTCCAACGCCTGGAATCCTGTTCAGCTCTATAGCGTCCCACACACAGCATCGACCACTTTGCACTTTGCACTCTGCACTCTGCACTCTGCACTCTGCACTCTGCACTCTGCACTCTGCACTCTGCACTCTGCACTCTGCACTCTGCACTCTGCACTCTGCACAAGTGATGATCTCGAACACCGCCCTATACAAACAAGCCCCGATATTCCATCATCAGAATATCAGGGCTTGCCTGAGCTACTACCTCCCGTAGCTACTTATATCATTATTCATTATCGATTACAGCGTACTTCATTTGTTGTTTCAACAAATATGTACACACGTACACGTCTTATTTTGCCCTTTCCATCCTGCTGCCACAGCGGAAAGAGACAATCTAAGGCATCGTACGTTGAACCACTTTCGGCTGGCGGCGCTGTTTACGTTGCAATTTCCGTTTGCGGTGTCGTCCAGATAGCGAGTATGGAATGCTGCCCAGCAATACCCATGAAGACGAAAAGCGACGGAACAGAAACTGTACCAGTAATGCAGACAGAACAAGCGCCAGTATCAGACCACTGTAGATCCATATAAAGTAAGCCAGTGGGCCCAGCGTGAACCATGACTTGGTATCGCGATAATACGCTAAAATGAACGGATGCACTAAATAAATCGCAAACGACAACTCACCCAGTCGCCGCAGCACAGCCAAAATCACTTTCGGTGCAATACGATTCACAATAAATGCCGCCTGGAACAGTACAAGTGACGATAACATCGTATACACATTCCACAACAGCTCATACCAGAGCGAATCAAACCAGTGATCCGTCATCCGTGAATCATACCAGATTTGGACATAGAGTAGCCCTGTAGCCAGCCAGCTTATCCATAATACAGCCGTAACGAGCTTCAGATTCCCATTCATATCCTTCCAGCGTGTCATGACCCATTGTCGGAATGGCTTAAAATAGATCGCTACAAACGCACCCAGCATATAATAAGCAAAATATGAAAAAGCAATACTGCCCTTATTTGCATACTGAAATTCATACTTGTTCCAGAATACCCATGCCCACTGCACAGCCAGACCGATCACAATCGCCCAGCGTGCCATCCAGCGCTGATTTTTCAGCAGCACGAGCATTAACGGGAACAAAATATAAAATTGAACACTAATAAATACAAAATAAAGATGCGTCCATGCAGTACCACTAAATATCGCATCCACATAGTCACGCAATAGTAATAGGATAGGCTCACCCAGTAGCCCACGCGTATATAACTTATAAAATAAATACAATGCCGAGATCAAGATATACGGCAACAAAATATACAGAATCCGCTTTTTATAAAAGCTCGAAATCAGCTTGCCTGTTAATGGGCGATCAAAATAATTATAAAACAGCACAAAGCTGCTTAAAAAAATAAAAGCAGGTGTACCATACTTGAACATTAAATTCAGAAAATTAAACACATAATAAATAGACGTATCTACAGCATCAATCGTCGCATCCGATGTAGCATGCACATGCAATACGCCAATGATCGCTAACGCACGAAAAAAATCAAGCTGTGGCAGCCGCTCCTTTTGTAGTCGATCCACTATCCAAACATCCCCTTACATCTATAATGGCACAACCGATCACTACCCTATCTTCCCGAGGCTTGTCCCTTCCCATAGAGAGCAGATGCAACTTGTACCATAATAATGTCAGTCCGACATGCTACTGGCTGAAGAATTCGATTCTCCAGCCAGTGATGCCGATAGTCGATATACGCTATATCTATATTATGCTTTATTACCCACACGTAATCACTCTGACTACTTTTCTTCATAATCTGGTTGCTTGATAACTACAGCGTCAGCGAGCACGCGCAGTGGATTCCCACCGACAAAGCTCCCTGCCGCTACATCCTTGTGCACAACCGAGCCTGCGGCAACGACCGCTCCATCCCCAATCGTGATCCCTGGCAAAATTGTACAATTGGCGCCAACCATAACCTCATCACCGATAATGACATCGCCAAGCCGATATTCTCGGATCAAATACTCATGTGCCAGAATCGTCGTATTGTAGCCAATGACCGAGTTTTTCCCGATTCGTATCCGTTCCGGGAAAAATACGTCCACCATCACCATCAGCCCAAATGCCGTATCTGCTCCGACTTCCATACGTAGCAGATATCGATACATCCAATTTTTCAAACCAAGGATCGGACAGTATCGAGCAAGCTGAATGATGATAAAGTTGCGTACACCCTTCCACGGACTGACTGTGCTGTAGATTTGCCGCAATGCATTACGCTTGCCTTTGACGGGATAGCGCTCCAGCTTTCTCATCGATCAACCGGATCAGCGAGCACCAGATTATACAGATCGCTCATACGATGAATGACAAACGTAGGCTCATACTTGGACAGCTCCTGCTCCCCCTTGAGTGACCAGGCTACCGCTGCCGACTGCACACCTGCTGCTGTCGCTGACTTTAGATCAGCCGGGCTATCGCCGACCATAAGCGTACGCTCAGGTGCTGAGCCAAGCGCTTCCAGTGCTTTGCGAATCGGCTCGGCATCGGGCTTCGGATGCTCCACGTCATCCAGTGTCACAATCACCTGCATATACTGATCCAGATCAAACAGACCGAGTACACGGGTAGTCGTCGCACGAATTTTCGTGGTAACCACGCCCATCTTGATCCCTTGAGCTTGCAGACGAGCAAGCACCTCACTCACCTCTGGAAAAGGTGCCACCATCTCATCATGATGCAACGAATTATATTCGCGATACGCCTTCACCAGCGGCGCTACATCCTCCTGACCGGAGAAGGTGCGCAGCTGCTGCTCCAACGTTGTTCCCATATGCGGGATAATCTCTTCACGTGTGAGCGAATGATTCATCACATGCATAAAAGAAGCGATGATCAGCTCATTCGTATCCACGATCGTTCCATCCAGATCGAACAAAATCGTATCTATCATCCTTCACTACTCCTTACGTTCCACCTGAGGCTTTTCCGAATGCTCCGCTTCCGTTTTCGCAGCGCCATGATGAGGAGCTGTATGATCATGATGATCAGGGACAGGCTCACTGCTGGCTACACGCGTAGAAACAATCGGATCGCTATAATGCTCCAGATTCTTTTTCGTTTTGCGACGAATGATAATGAATACAATCGCCACAATGATCAGCACCAGCGATAACAGCTGAGACACACGAATATTGCCATAACCCGGCTCAATCGCACCCTGCTGGAATCCAAACCAGGTCATTGGCGACCACAGACCATTCACAAGCGAAACGAGCCATGCTGGGCCATCAAAGGTCAGACTATCCGTACGCAGTGCTTCAATAAAGAATCGACCGATACCGTACCAGATAAAATACCCCATAAAAATCTCACCGGCACGTACAAAATGGCGACGACGGAAAAACATCAGCACCAGTATACCGACCAGATTCCATACCGATTCATATAAGAACGTTGGATGATGATACACACCATTTACATTCATCTGGTTTACGATAAAGTCTGGCAGATGCAGATTACCACGCAGGAATGCCTCGTCGGTTGGGCCACCATACGCTTCCTGGTTTACAAAGTTACCCCAGCGTCCGATCGCTTGACCGATCAGCAATCCCGGCCCACAAATATCCGCGATACGCCAGAAGTTATACCCTTTGTAACGTGTGTAGATGACCGCACAAATGATCGCGCCGATCAGCGCGCCATAAATGGCAATACCACCTTGCCAGATTTTGAACACATCTACCCAGTGATCCTTATAATCCGGCCAACGAAATGCTACATAATAAATACGTGCTGCGATAATCGCCGACGGTACACCGAACAGGAGCAGATCCATAAAGAACTCCTGCGGAATCCCATAACGTCGTCCCTCGCGAATAATAAGCAGCAAGCCCATTAACGCACCCAGGCCTAAAATCAAGCCGTACCAGTGAACCTCAAGCGGCCCAATCGAAAAAGCGATCGGATTAATTAACGATGTCCCCATTGCTTACCCTCTCCTTAATCCATTTCATCGAGATCTTCAGCGATAGTCTCGGTCAACTTATGCGTGAATTGGAGAGCGGCATTGTAACCCATCCGCTTGAGACGGAAATTCATCGCTGCTACTTCAATGATAACGGCCAGGTTTCGACCTGGACGTACAGGAATCGTTACGAGAGGCACATCCGTATCAATAATCTTCGTTGTTTCCTCATCCAGACCAATGCGATCATATTGCTTATCCTGCTGCCATGCTTCCAGACGCACAACAAGCGTAATTCGCTTATTGTTACGAATCGCACCAGCACCGAATAGCGTCATTACGTTAATAATACCAACGCCACGAATTTCCAGCAGATGACGAATCAGTTCAGGTGCTGTACCGTGCAGCTGGTTGTCCGATGTTTGACGGATTTCAACCGCATCATCCGCAATCAGACGATGTCCACGTTTGACAAGCTCTAGAGCGGTTTCACTTTTACCGATACCACTGCTACCTGTGATCAGCATCCCTACACCATAGATATCCACCAGAACGCCGTGAATCGTTGCTGTAGGCGCAAGCTTCTTCTCCAGGAAGTTGGTGATGCGGCTGGATAGAATCGTTGTAGACAGATTACTACGCAGTACAGGCAATCCGTGCAGATCGCTTGCTTCAATCAGTTCTTCCGGTACATCCAATCCTCGTGTAACGACAATACATGGCGTTTCTTCATTACATATCTTGCCCATACGCTCTGCCTTCTCCTCATGCGTAAGCATCTGGAAAAACGCAAGCTCGGTACGGCCAAGAATCTGTACACGCTCTGTCGGGTAATACTCAAAATAACCTGCCATCTCCAGACCGGGACGGTTCAGATCATCTACGGTAATGTTTCGTTTTAATCCAAGTCCCCCGGATACTACTTCAAGTTGGAACATTTGTACTAATTCCGAAACTTTAACATGTTTGGCCATTCTGTTCTTCCTTTCCCTGAGTAGGTCACTTGTCTTGATCGGGTAAGTCTGAATTGCTATACATATTGCTCCCAATGTACCCATGGTAATGGAATACGTCTATAAAATCAATTATAACGCCTGTATCGCACCCGAAAGAAACCTACTGGGATCCGAAGATCGAATATTGTCCCTCCAAAACATGCTGAGTATACCCAAAAGATAGCTGCCCGCTGCCCCAGCATATGGATTCACATGCTAATGAGTAGCTTATTCAATTGACATAGAACGACGCCCTTATGCAAGCGAGCGGACTCCACTCTCACTGTATTAAACGAGCCGAGTTGTCACACTATCCATGTGTTACTTATCCTTAGCTTATCGCAATAACATGTCGTCTTTATGAACAAGCGCGTATTCAAATATCAAAAAAGCCTGCTGCTCTGGCACACGGCCAGATACAGCAGGCTTTAAATACAAATCGATTATACAGTTGCAGGCTCTACGTAGAACAGGTTATCTTCCGATGCTGGATCGAAGATATGAACTTTGTTCATGTCGATTGCCATCGTTACTGTAGCGTTGTCGCGTGTAGTGGAGCGACCGTCTACACGTGCGATAACTGTATCAGAGCTGATACCGCTCAGGTACAGCAGTGTTTCGTGACCAAGGTTCTCAGAAACGTCCACTTTTGCAGTGAATACACTGTTCGGAGAAGCTTCCAGGAATACTGGCTCTTCGTGGATATCCTCAGGACGAACACCCAGAATAACCTCTTTACCATTGTAACCCTGATCCTTCAGCACCTGTGCTTTACCGCCAGGCAGGTTAAGCTCCAGACCTGTTGCGGAGAATACAGTACCGCCGTTTTTCTCGGACAGTGTACCACGGATAAAGTTCATTGTAGGGGAACCGATAAAGCCCGCTACGAACATATTACGTGGGTGGTTGTACAGCTCTTCTGGAGAAGCTGCTTGTTGAATGATGCCATCTTTCATAACAACGATACGATCGCCCATTGTCATCGCTTCGATCTGATCGTGCGTTACGTAGATAACAGTCGTTTGCAGACGTTTAGCCAGTTTTGTGATTTCCGCACGCATCTGACCACGCAGTTTTGCATCCAAGTTGGACAGCGGCTCATCCATCAGGAAGACTTGTGGATCACGGACAATCGCACGACCGAGGGCAACACGCTGACGCTGACCACCGGAAAGTGCTTTTGGTTTACGATCCAGCAAATGCTCGATGTCGAGGATCTTCGCTGCTTCACGTACACGCTTGTCGATCTCGTCCTTTTTCACTTTACGCAGTTTCAGACCAAACGCCATATTGGAGTATACATCCATGTGTGGATACAGGGCGTAGGATTGGAATACCATCGCGATATCGCGGTCTTTTGGAGCTACGTCATTTACGACGCGATCGCCAATGTACAGTTTACCTTCGGAGATTTCTTCCAGACCTGCGATCATACGCAGTGTTGTAGATTTACCACAACCGGATGGACCTACCAGAACCAGAAACTCTTTATCTTTAATGTCGAGGTTGACATCAACTACTGTTGCTTTGTCGGAACCCGGATATTTTTTGAAAATATGCTCTAAGCGTACACCTGCCATAATCAAAAACCTCCCTGAATATAAATGTGGTTTGCTTCATTCATCACGGTAAAGCACCTATGCCCTGGGACAATCATCCTTGTCATCTGATTGCTCCGGTTGCCCATTTCGCTACCGATTATGTACCTGCTCATTCAAAGAGGAATGATAGGAAGCTTGCAAGCAGATGCCGCAGACAGAATCACCGGCTTCATTCGATATATCCAAAACCTGTAAATTAAGCCATCAGATAGCCTAATTGGGGAGTCGGATCAATATCCTCAAACAGCACGATTTGCACCGTTTTGTAACCGGTTTCTTGATCTGGTTCTATCTTACCCTAATCTGCTTGCGAACTCTATCGACAAACTATACAAAAAAAGTTTTAGCTTTTTGTTACTTTATACAATAGCAGTGTCAGACGCATAAGTACCGCGTCTTCAAATCGCCGTACATCCAGCTGTGTATCCTGCTTAATCCGATCCAATCGGTATAGTAACGTATTACGGTGAATGTACAATTGCTTTGCCGTCTCACTCACATTACAATCCATTTTGAAAAAAGTCTCCAGTGTAGCCACTGTCTCGTCATCATCAAATAACTGCGAGTACCGATCAGCCGCCTCCACAAAGCGCAGACGCTCATCCTCGGGGATACGATACAACAGACTTTCCAGACGCAGCTCCCATGGTAAGTGAATATGCTCAGTTACATGGAAGAGTCGTCCCAGATGAATCGTCTCACGTAGCTGGCTCACCATCTGTGCCAATCCATGCAGAGGATGTAGCGGCAAGCCTACACTAATATGGAAGCTCCCAACCCATTCACTCGCAACAAGCTCATGTAGCCCCAGCGCAAAGGCAGTCAGCAAATCCTCCTCTGTATCCTCTCCCTCGCCCGCACCATCCCAGCCCTCACGAGCAGATTCGCGCGCTTCCTTACTTCCGTGACCGTTATTGGAGCGTGAGGCTTTACTACCTTTTTCTTCTATAGAAGATGATCGTGATTTAGTCGAAGATATAGATTGCTTTTCCAAAGTTTCCTCATCCTCAATTAGCCCATGATTAGCTAGAATTAGCCATTCATTTTCTTGCAATGGAATAAGCAATACCGTTCGGTCAAAATAACTGGATAACAGCGTACCCAGCTGTTTCGGATGAAGTGTCCCCGATGGTAAACTATCCGCTACCATCACAAAGGGAACCATCGCCCTGTTCAGTCGCCGCCGAATCGCCAGCTCCTCTGGTATCTCTACAGATAAACTACGCAAGCTAAGCTGCCGCACAAGCCATTGTCCCAGCTCCCTTGCTTCCTGCTCCGGCCCAGACACAGGAGCAGCAACAACAATCGGCTGCATGCCGGTTACGGATGGCAACAGCAATTCCAACAGCTGATACAGCCGATGAAGCTCCGAAAGCTCTATTTCTCCAATCGCATCAGGTAGCCCACCATCGTTAGCATTCTCTTTTTTATTTAAAGATTGATCACTACATTCATCGCTAGATGGGTCACTAGACTCCTGCGTAGAAGTTTTGGAAGCTTCGCTATTAATTGAGGATTCCACTAAAGGGATAGAGGGTTCCCACACCACCACTCTACCGTTTCCTTGCCATACCGGAATCATTACTCGCTCGTTCGTTGAAGTAGGAGCTCCAGTTCGCTTGCTTTGCGAAGAAATGATCTTTTCGTCTCGTGACTTCTCATACTCCTTGTTCTCATACTCCTTATATGAGGCTTTCTCATACGCTGTTAATTGATTTGTCGCTTCTTCATTTAGATCCACACTCTCATATTGTTGAAAGGCATTATTCTGCTTATAACCATGCTTGGAATTAACTTCATAACTCTGTGCCCAGTTTGGATTTATCTGCTCTTCTTCAGTATTTGTCACATGTCTGGATACATCCTCAATATGACTCACCGTGTAGATGCTCTCCCACTCTTCTTCACTCATATGATGTTCACGGATCTTAATTCCCATAATCTGCTCAATACGCTGGCGCAGCTCGTTAATATCCATCATACATATCCTTTCACTTACCAAATTCGATAGTCGCTTTACTCATTGCTTTTTCTCCATACTCTTACCGATTGTTACTGATATCTTGTATTGTTAATCTGTTGATCTTGATCCATTGTCTCCATGACTGCTTTATGAATGTACTAGAATTCTTTTCTACACTGCTCGTATGCTATACACTATTCTTTATAATTATCAACTTATGCATGTCTTATATCTTATTAACTTATACATATCGAAATGTTTAAAAACACTACTTCATAAAGTGATACATTTCTTATTTTATGAGTTTCTTCATTATAATACTAACACTCTCACATACCTCATTCAAAAGGTAAACTGCTATTAAACTACCATGACTAATCTGTTATTCCTATCATTTCAATTTAATAAGTTATATTAAGATATATTCTAACTATATAAATTGGACTCAATACTATATTTTTTAGCGATACAACTTCCTTGCGACTTTCGTAATATAACCTTAATCTACAGTTGCTTTTTGCTTACTTCACTCATCCACAGACAATATGGATCAATAAGATAAGATTTTTATATACTTCCTATTGATCATCAAAAGTACCTCAAAACATTAAAAGTAACAGTTAAATTGACGATCAAATCATCTAGATAACTATAACAAAAAAAGCACCCTGCCCTAAGGCAAGATGCTTTTATGTGATGAGCCATGAAGGACTCGAACCTTCGACACCCTGATTAAAAGTCAGGTGCTCTACCAACTGAGCTAATGGCTCATAAAAAAACTGGTGGAGGCTGATGGATTCGAACCACCGAACTCGGAGAGAACAGATTTACAGTCTGCTGCGTTTGGCCACTTCGCTAAGCCTCCACAATAAAAGATGGCTCGGGACGGAATCGAACCGCCGACACGAGGATTTTCAGTCCTCTGCTCTACCGACTGAGCTACCGAGCCATACAGCATATTTGATTAATATAACGTATGATACATTCATTGCACTAATCAAAAATGGCGGAACCGACGGGATTTGAACCCGCGATCTCCTGCGTGACAGGCAGGCATGTTAACCCCTACACCACGGTTCCAGGATAAAAATGGTGCCGGCGAGAGGATTTGAACCCCCGACCTACTGATTACAAGTCAGTTGCTCTACCAACTGAGCTACACCGGCACATTATGGTGGAGACTGACGGGATCGAACCGCCGACCCTCTGCTTGTAAGGCAGATGCTCTCCCAGCTGAGCTAAGTCTCCAGGTATTTATGGTAGCGGCGGAGGGGATCGAACCCCCGACCTCACGGGTATGAACCGTACGCTCTAGCCAGCTGAGCTACACCGCCATAATAAAATGATTTATATAACTGTAGGTTCAAACCGAAAAGCAAGGTTCTAGTGGCGGAGAGAGAGGGATTCGAACCCTCGCACCGCTTACGCAGTCTAACCCCTTAGCAGAGGGTCCCCTTATAGCCACTTGGGTATCTCTCCAAGAAAACTTTACAAAGTTGTTCCCTGAAAACTGAATCCGAAACGAATCATCGCGATTTTAGAAGTTAGGATAAGCCCTCGACCGATTAGTATTGGTCAGCTCCATGCATTGCTGCA
>NZ_BMMB01000014.1 GCF_014645615.1 Paenibacillus hunanensis
TGTTTGACGTGCTCATTTTGTTGCTGGCGAGAACATTGCTGTTCTCTATATTTGAAGAACCGAAGTTCTTCACTCACTCGTTGTTCAGTTTTCAAAGATCAAACTCTTTCGTTGCCGCTCAGTGTCTCTCGCAGCAACTCTTATATCTTATCATCTCATCAACCATCTGTCAACAACTTTTTTTGAAGTTGTTTTCAAGCTCGTTTTGACGTGAGTTTGAAAAGCAGATTGTTTATAGAGAATGTAAGCCAGTGATCAGCGAAAGTCGCAATCAACACTAGATTTATAGATTAACACGTATTCAACAAGTGTGCAAGCTTTTTTATAAACTTTTTTTATAGCCCTCAAATTTTATTTGATCAGACTCTCTATATTTAGTCTATTAATAGCTTGTCAGCGGAAGCTTAATAAGTAATTTCTAGTGTAAGCATATATCATTGGATAGTTATTTGAACGTCTTCAATGGCTAGAAGACTTACTATTTATTGTCTTATTGTCGAAAATACATTGCCGCTCATTCGATGAGCGGATGTCATCTTGTAGTAAACAAACAACAATATAGAAGTTCTAGAGGATAAGAGTAATAGTATATAATAGCAAACTATATAATTTTGCAGAATGTAGGAGGTGTTTATTATAAAGAAGAATATAGGAGTGTCCATTATAGAGAAGAATAGAGTCTGAACAATGTATTTGCCAAGTTACCTGCTTCGGTGAGCGCCACTGATCTGACACTCGTGAATAGAGGATGTTTATTATAGAACAGAATAATGTATGGATTATATTATGCGCTCAGTGTGCTATGTAGGATTGAATAGACGTTTTCGTTTTAATGGTCGGATTCGGATAAAAGGAATGTGTACGGTGTAGGATCAGTAAACGGTATAAGGTAGGCTATGTTTAGAATAGACTATGATCTAAGATCGGAGGAATGATTGGCTGCTTGTAGTCACAACGCTTGATTTATGCTCATTTTGACTTATTCTTACTTTGACTTCTGCTCACTTGGATCAGTTATCTTGTAGAACATAATATAGTATAAGACGTAGGACATTGTTATATGATAAAGAAAAGCCCGTATCCGGTTGGTGGACTGGATACGGGCTTTTATTCGGGCTTTTATTATTGTGATTTATTATTGTGAATGGATAGCATACAAATACTAGCAAAGTAGTAGCTACGATATAGAGTTTAAGATATAGAGCCTAAGATACAGAGTTTTAAGATACAAAGTTATAGAAGCTAATCTATATCTGACGTAATTCAAATCTAGAATATAATCTACATCAAAACTAGGATAGATACGGATATAGAGTACTCCATAAAGCTCAGATTCGACCTTGGACTTATCTTCACCTAACTTAAACTCACTTCGCATGCATAAGCTTCTATATATCAGCTGCAAAGTCTAATTTGCTTATTCGCCAGCCTGGTGACGCATATGTGGGAACAGCAGTACGTCGCGAATCGAAGCTGCGTTAGTCAGCAGCATGACCAGACGATCGATACCGATACCCAGTCCACCTGTTGGTGGCATACCATATTCCAGTGCACGGATGAAGTCATCGTCCATCTCATGCGCTTCGTCGTTACCATGCTCACGCTCTACCAGCTGCGCTTCAAAGCGTTGACGCTGGTCGATCGGGTCGTTCAGCTCCGTAAATGCGTTAGCATGCTCGCGCGCTACGATGAACAGCTCGAAGCGATCGGTGAAGCGAGGGTCTTCTTCACTTCTTTTCGCCAGTGGAGAAATCTCAACCGGGTGACCTGTAATAAATGTCGGTTGGATCAGTGTCTCCTCTACGAACTCCTCGAAGAATGCATTCAAAATATGACCGAAGGTCATATGCGGGTCGACTTTGACACCATGCTCTTTGGCAAGCTGCTGTGCTTGCTCATCTGTCATGTGTACGCTGAAGTCTACGCCTTTTACTTCTTTAACTGCATCCACCATGGATACACGACGCCATTGCGGAGTCAGGTCTACCTGATGTCCCTGGTACTCGATCTGTGTTGTGCCCAGTACTTCCTGCGCGATATGAGCAACCATATTTTCAGTCAGGCTCATGATGTCTTTGTAATCCGCATATGCTTCATACAGCTCGATCATCGTAAATTCCGGGTTGTGACGAGTCGAGATGCCCTCGTTACGGTAAACACGGCCGATCTCGTATACCTTCTCAAGACCACCAACAATCAGACGCTTCAGGTGAAGCTCAATCGCGATACGCATGTACAGCTGCATATCCAGCGCATTGTGATGCGTGATAAACGGCTTCGCTGCCGCACCACCTGCAATGCTGTGCAGTGTCGGTGTTTCTACTTCCAGATAGCCGAGCGAATCCAGATAACGGCGCATCGATTGAATGATGCGGGAACGTGTAATGAAGGTACGCTGTACTTCCGGGTTCACGATCAGATCCACATAGCGCTGACGGTAACGCAGCTCAACGTCTTTGATGCCGTGATATTTGTCCGGTAGTGGCAGCAGAGATTTGGTGAGCACTTCTAGCTCCAGTACTTTGATGGACGTTTCACCTGTTTTTGTTTTGAAGACTGTTCCTTTAATACCTACGATATCGCCCAGATCGAGGATCGTGAACGCTTCGTATTGAGCTTCGGAAACGGTATCTTTACGTACGTAGATTTGGATACGTCCGCTCAGGTCCTGAATATGTGCAAAGCTAGCTTTACCCATGACACGCTTGGTCATGATGCGACCAGCCAGACTTACAGTCACTTCTTTTTCTTCCAGCTCTTCTTTGGTAAGGGTATCGTACGTGCTCAGCACATCGTTTGCAGTCGAGGTACGAACATACTTTTTGCCAAATGGGTCGATGCCCAGTCCGCGTAGCTCATCCAGCTTCGCCCGGCGCACCTTGAGCAGTTCGTTCATTTCGCTTTCGCTTATTACGTTTTCTTCCTGTTGACCAGGATTCAATGTTTCATCAGACATCGCTGAATTTCAACTCCTTCAATAAAATACATATGCGTCATGATCTTCAAATACGGATTCATCCTGATCTCGCTCTGGCAAGAACCACCTAGGAGACGCTACTGTATCCGTACCGGTAGCAAGGATGAATCATTCAAAGGGTATCTTCCCCGTTCAATCTATATGGCACATAGTTATAGTTTACTTGATTTGAACTGAAACTGAAATCCGCAAAACGGTAATTGTACGGAATTTCAGTATAATTTCAAGAAAAAAGCTCCCTTAACGGAAGCTTTTTCATACATAGAGCATTTTCGACTATACATCATTGCAGCACTTCGAGCAGGCTGTAGGCGTTCTTATGTAGAACGAACAGGATGCAAACGCTATTGTATGAGTTCGGCATTGGATCGTAAATGTGTTTACGACATATAGACGCTTATGTCATACAGTGGCTTGATCGAAGCTTACTTCTTGATTTCGACGATTTTGTACTGGATTACGCCAGCAGGTACGTTTACGTCTACAACAGTACCTCTTTGTTTGCCCAGGATAGCTTTGCCTACAGGGCTTTCGTTAGAAATTTTATTTTGAGAAGGATCGGATTCTGCTGTACCTACGATCGTGTATTCTGTCGTATCGCCGAACTCCAGATCTTCTACAATTACAGTTGCACCGATGCTCACTGCATCTGTATTGATCTCATCACTGTTGATGATGCGTGCATTACGCAGCATTTTCTCCAGTGTAATAATGCGTCCTTCGATGAAGGCCTGTTCGTTCTTGGCATCTTCATACTCGGAGTTCTCACTGATATCGCCATATCCAATGGCAACCTTGATACGTTCTGCCACCTCGCGGCGTTTTACGGACTTGAGGTTTTCGAGTTCATCTTCCAGCTTCTTCAGACCGTCCTGTGTCAAAATGACTTCTTTATCGCTCATCTTAACCAAATCTCCTGTCATGTGAATAATTTTCAATCGGTTCAAAAATTCGCTCTCGGAGCTTCCCGCATGAATATTAGCCGGTCATTCGAAAGCAGCGAAGACTCATACAAGATCGCAAAAACGGTAATTGTACCGGGAAATCTCCCAGAAGCTATATCAAATCTAACCATTAGCTCAGTCAAATTTATACTGCAAAAGTATATGGGAATGATTATGAAATGTCAATAAAAAGGGACCCGCCTGGCACGATGGCTCAGATAGGGTCCTTTTTGGTGTGTGATATCTCTATTTTAACTAACCATTTCAAGCGATATGCGGCTGTCTATTGTCGTGAAGCCGCATCGGTACATGTCTGCCAATCAATTAAACAGAGGCTTGCGCTGGTGTAGCGCATTGCACCTGTACAAACGGTACGGCTTCATGGTCAGCATCAGAGCCAACATGATCAGGCAGGTCTTCGAGGAATTGATGCAAAATCCGCACCATTTCGTCACGCTTCGTGCCTTCCATGATAGAGTTCTTGATGCTTGCGGAGCCTTTGAGACCTTTGAGATACCAGGATAGATGCTTACGCATCTCACGCACAGCGACGACTTCACCCTTCAGCGCAACCAGACGATCCATATGCAAAATAGCAATGCGAATCTTCTCTTCTGCGGTTGGATCAGGCATCAGTGTGCCGGTGTTCAGGTATTCCACTGTACGATACAGCATCCACGGATTACCCAGCGCACCGCGACCAATCATGACACCGTCACAGCCTGTTATGTCTAGCATGCGTTTTGCATCTTCTGGTGTAACCACATCACCATTACCGATTACCGGAATGGAGACGGATTCCTTGGCCTGCTTGATGTAAGACCAGTCTGCCTGTCCGGTATACAGCTGCTCGCGTGTACGTCCATGCACACTGATCGCTTTGCCGCCACCTGCTTCTACTGCCTTCGCATTATCGATCACATAGATATGATCATGATCCCAGCCGATACGCATTTTCACGGTAACGGGCTTGCTCACATTCGCGACTACAGCAGCGACCATCTCATTAATCTTATTCGGGTCAAGCAGCCAGCGTGCACCAGCATCAATCTTGTTGACCTTAGGTGCAGGGCAGCCCATATTGATGTCGATAATATCAGCATTCGTATCCTGATCGACAACTTTCGCTGCTTCTACCAGTGAATGACGATCTCCGCCAAAAATTTGCAGACTTAGTGGCTTTTCGCGCTCGTCGACAAATAACATTTCATGGGTACGCTTATTACCGCTTAGAATGGCTTTATCGCTAACCATCTCGGCGCAAACAAGACCTGTACCAAATTCTTTGGCAATGAGACGGAACGCTGGGTTGCACACACCCGCCATTGGGGCGAGTACAACCCGGTTTTTTAATTCAATATCACCGATTGTTAACATCGGAGAGTTCACTCCTTTTACTTCTGCTTCGGTCATGGAACGAATCGAGAGGGCTATCGCCGAAGACAGGAGGTGATACAACGTACAAAATAGATGACAGGCATTTACCATTATCACAAATGCCATACGACCACGATTAAGGTTGCTTGTTACGTATCGTGTATTCATTAGAATGACTGCTTATCCTATTATAAGGAATAAACAACATCGATTATTTCAATTTTGAAGGAAACGGCAGTTTGCAGGCATGTACGTATTGAATGTCCTGATCCTGTACATGCTGAAGGGAATCGGTCACAAGCTGGTATAGCTCCGGTGCTTGTTGTTGCTCCACAATTTCGTGTAGCGGTACCAGCACAAAAGCACGCTCATGCATACGAGGGTGTGGCAGTTGCAGGCGCTCGGTGTCCATTTGGATGTCATCCATCCATAGCAAATCGAGATCAACGGTACGCGGACCCCAGCGAATATCGCGCACACGCCCTAGCTGATGCTCAATATCGAGCATTATTTGTAGTAATTCCAGTGGTTGCAGACCAGTGGATACCCGAATCACCATATTGTAAAAGGCTGGCTGATCGGTATAGCCTACAGGTGCTGTATCATACATGCCTGAGCAGCGCTGTACCTCGATCTGAGGATGGCTGTTCAGCAATTGAATTGCATCATATAATGTCTGCTCTCGATCACCTAGATTGGCGCCTAAAGCAATATAAGCCTCTGACGAATCAGAGGAATAGAAGGAATTCATCATTTACCTACGCTCACTTTCGTGTACGCCGCAGCTCCACGGTCACGCCTTGAAAGTGAATATCAAACGGTGGATGCGGCTTGGTAACTCGAACGGTCAATACATGTACCCCAGTATAAGCGTCCAGCAAAACCGTTGCAATACATTCTGCCAGCGCTTCGATTAATTTGAACGATTTCTTTTCCACGACTTCTTTAACTTTCTCATGAATCTCTGCGTAATTAATCGTTGTCTCCAGCTGATCGGTACGACCGGCTTCGGACAAATCCAGCTCAAGCTCCAAATCTACATAGAAACGCTGACCTAGCTTACGCTCTTCTTCAAACACGCCGTGGTAGCCGTAATATTCCATACGGTTCAATATCATTTTATCCATAACGCTCATTCCCTTCATGATTACATATGACCAGCGTTGATCGTATCAGGATATACCTTGCTGTAGCATGGCATCGCACATCGTGGCTAGCTTCTTATTGGCACGCACATCATGTACTCGAATAATCTGACAGCCCTGAGCGATACCGAGAGCAGTCGTTGCGAGTGTGCCTTCCACTACATCATCAGGCGCTGCATCCAGCACACTGCGAATGAATCGTTTACGCGAGGTGCCTAGTAGCATGGGATAGCCCAATGGATGCAGCTCGTCCAGCCGACGCATTAGCTCCAGATTATGCTCGCCTGTCTTGGCAAAGCCGATACCGGGGTCTACAATAATCTGCTGAGGCTGAACCCCTGCTGCCAGTGCCTGCTGAATACGCTGCTCCAGATCATGTCGTACATCTGTCGCCAGATCGGTATAGTCCATGTTGTAGCGATTATGCATCAAAATGTACGGACAGCCAAGCGCAGCGACCACATCAAACATACGCTCATCTTCCAGTCCGCCCCAAATATCATTAATTATATGCGCGCCTGCTTCAATCGCCTGACGCGCCACCTCTGCCTTGTACGTATCGATCGAAAGAGGCACATGCGGCATCTGCTGCTGTAGTGCTTTGATTACCGGTAGTACGCGGTTCAGCTCCTCCTCCTCCGATACAGGCTCATGCCCAGGTCGGGTCGACTCGCCACCGATATCGATGATATCTGCTCCTTCTTCTACCATCTGCCTGGCATGCGCTACAGCGAGCTCAACAGATGTATAGCTCCCTCCATCGGAAAAAGAGTCCGGTGTAATATTTAAAATGCCCATGATCTGTGTAGTCTGATCCAGCCGTAGAGTGGCTTTACCCATATGATATTCACGAATAGGATGTACGGGTTGCTTCAAGTTCGGTAAGCCTCTCTTTCATAAACGGTACAAAGCATAGCGGTATGCTGACCGATCTGTCCGTCACCGACGATCACTTCATGATCATCATCCAGTAAACGGATGATCGGTACAATCTCCTGTACCGAATTAGTTACAAATACTTCGTCTGCATCGATAAGCTGCGCCCATGTGTACAGTCCCTTTTCAACCGATAAGCCCTGTTGCTCTGCCAGCTCCATCACCCATGCTCGTGTGATGCCTGGTAGAATGCCTGTATCTACAGAAGGCGTGTATAGAATGTCTTCTTTGATAAAAAAGACATTGCTCACGATGCCTTCGGCGAGATGTCCTTCGGCGGTTAGCATCAGCCCTTCGACAGAGGCTGCTGGCTCGTCCGCATAGAGCAACAGTTCACGTTTGCCAAGAATACTATTCATATAATGAAGCGATTTGAGTCGAATGTCGCCTTCGGGCGTGTTACGAACCGTATGCAACTTGCGTAGCGACTTGGTTGGACGTATGGAAGCAGTGGGTAATGATTTGGCATAAATGATGACGTTCGGATCAGTATAGGCGCCAGAGGGCAGACCGAGTATGTCCTCGCCTGCGGATACGGTATAACGCAGGTATGCTTCTTGCAGCTCATTGGCTTGCATCAGATCGCCCATCTGCCGCTCTACCTGCTCCGTTGTCATCGACCAGCGAATGCCAAGTGAAGCGCAGCTCGTCTGTAAACGCCGCAGATGACGATCCAGCAGAAACGGACGTCCATTGTATGTACGCATCGTTTCAAACAAGCCCATTCCATACAAGAAGCCGTGATCCATGACGGATACCACGGCTTGCTCGATCGGTGTAATTACACCATTTATACTAATGTACTTCATACGCTAGCTGCTTTATCCACTTTACGACTCAGGAAATTACGCAAAATGGTATGACCGTGATCGGTTACAATCGACTCGGGGTGAAATTGCACACCCTCCACTGCGTATTCCTTGTGACGCAGACCCATAATCTCGCCTTCGGCTGTCTCAGCAGTAATCTCCAGACAATCTGGTAGACTGCTGCGTTCGACGATCAGGGAATGATAGCGTGTAGCTGTAAATGGAGCTGGCAGGTTCTCGAATACCGATGTAGATTGGTGCAGGATGGGTGACGTCTTCCCGTGCATTAGTCGTTCTGCACGAATCACGTTTCCACCAAATGCCTGTCCAATCGCCTGATGACCAAGGCATACGCCGAAAATTGGAATTTCACCCTTGAAGGTCTGGATTACATCAATCGTAATACCTGCCTCTGTTGGTGTACAAGGGCCTGGCGACAGCAAAATATGATCTGGATTCAGTTCACGAATGCCATTCATATCGATCTCATCATTACGGCGTACGATAACCTCCTCGCCCAGTTCACCCAGGTATTGCACCAGATTGTACGTAAAGGAATCGTAGTTATCAATTACAAGTATCATCGCTGTTCCTCCCTCTCCTGCCGAAGACGCTCCTGCTGTTCACTCAGCATGACCGCTCTGGCTAAAGCTCTCGATTTGTTAAAGCATTCACGGTATTCACGATACGGGTCGGAATCGATAACGATTCCTGCCCCAGCCTGCATATAAGCAATATTATCTTTGACGGTTAATGTTCGGATAATAATATTTAATTCCATATTGCCGCTATAGTCAATCCAGCCCATCGAGCCGGTGTACGCGCCGCGTCTCGTTTGCTCGAGTTCTTCGATAATTTCCATGGTGCGGATTTTCGGTGCGCCTGTGATCGTGCCACCCGGGAAGGTCGCTGCAATCACATCATACACATCCTTATCCTCCGCAAGCTCTGCCTCAACACCGGATACGAGATGCATCACATGGGAATAGCGTTCGATTGTCATAAGCTCCGGTACACGCACACTTCCATAACGCGCAATTCTGCCCAGATCATTACGTTGTAAATCGACCAGCATAATATGCTCGGCACGTTCCTTTTCCGTTTGCAATAGTTCCTGCTCCATCGCTAGATCTTCCTGCTCGGTCGTGCCACGGCGTCTTGTACCTGCAATCGGACGTGCGGCAACGGCTCCATCACGTACAGATACAAGCAATTCGGGTGAAGCAGACACCAGCTGAAAGCCTGGCAAACGCAATAATCCCATGTAAGGAGACGGATTCGTCAAACGTAGCCATTCATAGATCGACTCTGGCGTTCCCTCGATAGCACGTTCGCTACGCAGCGATAGATTGACCTGAAATACATCACCCTGTCCAATATAACGCTGTACCGATTGCACCGCCTGCTGAAAGGCTTGCTGTTCAAAACCGGTTGTAAAGCCATAGCCTTCGGTACGTGAATCCGCCAATGCGGCTGGATGCTGGTGCAATAGCTCGCGACGCTGTGTATCGGCCTTGCTTACAGTCGTCAGCCATTGCTGCCACTGTTGCGCCATCTGCTCAGCGAGCGCTGTTGCTAGCTCGTAATGCGCAGAACAAGTGACTGCTTCATTTGCCTGTATATCGGTAGTTGCTACTGGCAGGTGCACACAGCAATATAATTCTTTTTCCAGATGATCGACGACCCATAGCTGATCAAAGCGCAGCCATACATACTCCGGTAAACCCAGCTCATTCGGCAATCGATTTGGTAAGCGTTCCAGTGAACGCGAAATATCGTAGCTGAGAAAGCCTGCACAGCCACCGATGAATGGCGGAGCTGCTTCTACGCGCGGAGCGCGGTAGCTCGACATCCATTGACGCAGTACATCCAGTGGCTTGCCATGATGCTGCTTCATTCCACGTATCTCATCTGCTAACTCGGTCTGCTGAAACGCTGACTCAGCAGATGATTGAGGTGAAGATAGCGATGCGACTTCTCCTGTCCAATCAACAGACAGCTCTTGCTCCTCAGCTTGCTCCAGATCACCGCTTAATATACCGGAAGGCTGCAAACCAAGATAGGTGTAGCGTCCGCCTTTGCCATTTTCCAGCAATACGGAATGAGGAAATTGCTCGCTCCACAGTACCTCCCAGCTCGCAGGCAGCAACTGTTCATGTAGCGGGATGCGCAGCAAATAAGGTAGATGCGTATAACCTTCCCCGCTCCATTGCTCCCACTGCTGTAAAGATATACATACTCTGGTCAATCCTCGTTCCTCCAACCTGATCATGTGTAGTTTTTCGTTAGTATACTAAAGCGCAGTAGAATTGAGAAGAGCTTTCCTGACAGATCTGCACCGAGATAGCAAAAAGCCTCTGCTACAAATCCGAAGATCGGTGCAGAGGCTTATCGTATACCCATCTAATTGCGCTGGAACGATGCGCTTCTAGCTGGGCTCCTATAATTAAGATTCGAAGTTGTACAGTGGTGTACTCAGGTAACGCTCACCGTTACTTGGAATGATGACAACGATACGCTTGCCTTTGCCAAGCTCTTTTGCCACTTTCAATGCAGCATGTACAGCCGCGCCAGAAGAAATACCGGACAGCACGCCCTCTTCCTTCGCCACACGACGTGCCACTTCAAAAGCTTCCTCGTTCTCTACGTGAATGATCTCATCGTATACATTACGGTTCAAAATTTCAGGGATGAAGTTCGCGCCAATCCCTTGAATTTTGTGAGGGCCTGGTTGTCCACCCGCCAGAATTGGGGATGCCGCAGGCTCTACCGCATAGATTTTGATATCCGGGAAACGCTCTTTGAGCACTTCACCTGCACCCGTGATTGTACCACCTGTACCAATACCTGCGATAAAGGCATCCAGGGAGCCGCCGATCGAATCGATCGCTTCCACGATCTCTGGACCTGTCGTTTCACGGTGAATTTTCACGTTCGCTTTATTTTTGAATTGCTCTGCCATAAAGTAGTCAGGATTCTCCTGTACGATACTTTCGGCTTTTTTAACCGCACCGTTCATACCTTCGGAACCCGGAGTCAGCACCAGCTCAGCGCCGTAAGCACGCAGCAGATTGCGACGCTCCAAGCTCATCGTTTCCGGCATTACGATCACGCATTTATAGCCTTTTGCCGCAGCGACCATCGCCAGACCAATCCCTGTGTTACCGCTCGTCGCTTCAACGATGGTACCACCTGGTTTCAAAAGGCCTTGCTTTTCCGCTTCTTCTACGATGCTGATCGCAATACGATCCTTTACACTGGAGCCTGGATTTTGATATTCCAGCTTCAGATAGATTTCTGCGCTATCTTCCGGCACTACACGGTTCAAACGAACGAGTGGAGTTCCTCCGATCAATTCTGTCACACTATTTACGACTTTTGCCATGCCTGTTGCCCTCCTTCAAATAATAGAACGTAGCGATGATAGAACGCTATATGTGTAATCTATGCTAATCCGAGTAAAACAGTAGGTATTAATATAATTAATATTATCAATACGCTAAGGCATTGTCAATGTCACAGCACTAGAATCCTACGGTTTAGCAGACAAAATATAGGCACTGTACTTCTTACGAAGCTCCTGCTCAATCTCATTCAGGGGTCTTGCCTGCTCTAATGCGATTTTACGGCGTGCGGTTTCCGAGCTTATTTCCAGATGAGCGGATTGTGACTGGCGAATATCAATCACCTGAACAACGGCATAGCCACCATTACTCAGCTTGATCGGCCCGACAATATCACCGGGCTGCATCGTCTGGATCGCCTTCATCACTTCAGATGGCTGAAAGGGATCGTCGTCGTCGATCCAGCCAAGTGCGCCTCCTTTGTTAGAGGAAAAGCCATCGGTCGACACCTGCTTGGCGATATCGGCAAAAGAATCACCATTTTCGATGCGCTGTACTGCTTCGCTCGCGCTTTCTTCATCATCGGTTTTGATCCAGGCCAGCTCGTATTGCCGCTTTTGATCGCTTTGTTGTTCATTTTGCTGAATGTACTGATTGACCTGCTCATCGCTCACTTGAATATTCACCGTGGCGATCTTTTCCAGCTCAATCTGATATTTGGATTCCTCGCGCAGATCCTGACGACTGAGCCCGAACTGACTGCTCATTTCCTTATAAAAGGCTTCCGGTGAGCTATAGCCACTCATGCGCTCCTGCAAGTTATCATCGATCTCCTGCTCGCTTACTCCAATATGCAGTGTCTGTGCTTCCATGCTGACGACACGTCGATTTAGCATTTGCAGCAAAATCTCCTGCCCGTATCGTTTCTTCAATTCGGCGGTCCATTGGTCGTCACTGATCGTGTCGTTGCCTACGACAGCTACAGCCGAGCTATTGCTGCCAGAATGCTGAACTGCCCGGATGACCCAAAAGGCTCCGAGCAGCATAATAATGACTATGATCAAGACCATGACGGCTGTCCGTAAGGGTGATTTATCCTTCGTCATATGTCTTGGCTTCCCTTAGTTTTTCGCTTCAGCGAGAAGCTTTTCCAGATCAGCACGGTGGAATTGGTACTTCTCATTACAGAAGTGGCACACAACCTCTGCCTGACCATCCTCCTCGATCAGCTGAGTCAATTCCGTTTCGCCCAGACTAACCAGTGTCTGCTCGACACGCTCGCGAGAACAGGAGCATTTGAACATGATGTCCATCTGATCCATAATCTCCACATCCGGTAGCATCCGCTTCAGCATATCCTCCAGCTCCAGGCCCTGCTCCAGCAAGGTTGTTACTGGTGGCATCTCAGATAATGCCTTCTCAATCGCATCAATCTCTTTATCTGACAGGCCAGGCAGCAGCTGCAAAATAAATCCACCTGCTACGATGACCGAATTATCGTTCTCCACTAATACGCCAACGCCGACAGCAGAAGGGGTCTGCTCCGATGTTGCAAAATAGTACGTAAAGTCTTCGCCCAGCTCTCCCGATACGATCGGCACACTACCGCGATATGGCTCCTTTAAGCCAAGATCCTTGATCACATAAATAAAGCCTTCCGTACCGACAACGCCAGCCACATCCAGTTTACCTTTTGCATTACTTGGCAAATGTACATGCGGATTGTCGACGTAGCCACGCACTTCACCTTTGGCATTCGCATCAGCGACAATTTGTCCGATTGGGCCGTTACCTTTCACCTGAATCGTTAATTTTTCTTCGCCCTTGAGCATTGCGCCCATCATGGCTGCTGTACTAAGTGTACGACCAAGTGCAGCTGTTGCAGTCGGCCAGGTGTCATGACGACGACGTAGCTCCTCGACCAGTTCTGTTGAACGCACAGCAAATGCGCGCACCTTACCATTCATTGCGATACCACGAATCAAACGATCCGCCTTGTGATTATGTTGTTCCATCTATATAAACTCCTCTCGATTGTACATCGCTTGTTCCTGTTATTGATACATAAAGGACATGTTCTATTATATTGCACATTACCCGATAATTCGAATACGATTGCATGTTCTATGCTCCAACCATCCAGGTTTAGCAACTTCTATTGTAATTAGACGCCAAACTGTCGTCAAAAGTTTTGCAGATACGGGCTTTTAGGCGTCATTACGCGACGACGAACGATTCGCCGTCCGATTACGCTCATAGATCAGACGTAGCCCTTCCAGCGTAAGCAGTGGATTCACCTCGCTGACGGTGTCCGTTTCATCGGCGATCAATGCGGCAAGCCCACCTGTCGCAATCACACGTGCTTCTTCGCCCAGCTCACTGCGAATACGTTTGACAATACCATCCACCTGACCTGCATAGCCATAAATGATACCGGACTGCATCGCATGGATCGTATTGCGCCCAATTACACGCCGTGGCTTCTCCAGCTCGATATTAGGCAACTTGGAGGCACGCTGATATAACGCCTCGGTCGAAATGCCAATACCCGGCACAATCGCTCCGCCCAGATAATTCGAGCCGGCATCGATACAATCAAAGGTAGTCGCCGTACCAAAATCAACTACGATCACAGGGCTGCCATAGATCGCAATCGCCGCTACCGCATTGGCAATCCGATCCGCACCGACCTCACGCGGATTCTCATAACGCAAATTCAGACCGGTGCGTATGCCCGGTCCGACAATGATAGGGGTATGGTGCAAATATTTCTGACACATCTCCTCAAGCGTATGCATAATCGAAGGCACCACGGATGAAATGATAATGCCTTCCAGTTCCTCTGCTGACACACCGGACATATGGAATAGCTGATGAATCGTCACACCATATTCATCCGGTGTCGCCTGGCGATTGGTGCTGATACGAAAATGGTGCAGCAGGCTCTCTCCTCTATACATGCCAAATACGATATTCGTATTGCCAATATCAATCACCAGTATCAATAGGGGTCACTCCTTCTTTTTGGCTCCCAGGTCAAGGCTAATATCCAGATTCTCAAATGAATACGTTAGCCTGCCGACCGATATGATATCTATACCCGTTTCGGCAAGCTCACGAATAGTATCCAGCGAGACATTACCAGAGGCTTCAATTCGAACATGGGGACGTGCCTGACGAATACGGGTTACTGCCTCTCGCATCATCGATGGCTCCATATTATCCAGCATAATAATATCGGCGCCACTATCCAGCGCTACATCCACCTGCTGTAGCGATTCCGTCTCCACTTCAATGGTCATCGTATGCGGAATCACAGCACGGGCTGCTTGTACCGCTTCGGCAATCCCACCCGCAGCCTTGATATGATTATCCTTGATCATAACAGCATCATATAATCCAAAGCGGTGATTAGCCCCACCGCCTACACGTACAGCATACTTTTCTAGCATCCGGTGACCTGGTGTCGTCTTGCGTGTATCGACCAGACGAACGGGCAGGTCTTCAATCCGACTAACATATTCAGCGGTACGGGTCGCAATGCCAGACATACGCTGTAGTAAATTAAGAGCCAGTCGCTCTCCAGTTAATAGAGAATGCGTACTGCCCTCTACTTCTGCTATAATATCACCTTTTTGCACCGTTTGTCCCTCTGTTGCGATCGCTTGAAAATGAAGCTCTGGATCAACGGTGCGAAATACATGCTCGGCTACAGGCAGTCCAGCAAGCACACCTGCCTGCTTGGCATGAATGA
The DNA here is from genome assembly GCF_014645615.1 of Paenibacillus hunanensis. GTDB lineage: Bacteria > Bacillota > Bacilli > Paenibacillales > Paenibacillaceae > Saccharibacillus > Saccharibacillus hunanensis. The sequence goes on from NZ_BMMB01000014.1 coordinate 15,287, forward strand.
CCGCGCGACTCTGATGCCCCTGTGGAACGGTCACTGCGGTCGTCACATCACCTGATCCTACATCCTCCTGTAGCCATAGCTTGATCCATGAAGTCAGTCCTTCCTGATATCCATTAAACATGATCCATTGTCTCCTCCATTAGCCCATTATGAATGTGCTGAATCGAATGCTGGTGCCAGCTTGCATCATCGCGCTGCGGGAAATCCTCCCGGTAATGTCCGCCGCGACTTTCCTCGCGATGCAGCGCTGCCTGCATGATCAATAAACCGCTAATCACCATGTTATTAAGCTCCAAATATTCGCGTTTACGAGCAAGCTCTTGTTTTGAAGCATTCTCCGTTATCTGGTAGTCATACAGATGCTCATATAGCTGCTGTAAATACTGAATTCCTTGCTGTAAGGTATGAGCATGACGACGAATACCTGCATATGAAGTCATCCAGCGTTGCAGCTGTGATCGTAGCGCTGGAAGTGTAGCTTCATCTGTTAGCGATAGACAATCGCTTAGCACCTTCTGTGTTGTGGTTGTCTCCACTAGACTTACTTCTGATCGTGCCGCCAAATCTACTACTCTATTCGACCATTCGGAAGCTTCAGACGATGTATGAAGCTGTAGCTGTAGTTGTACAGGCATAGCAGCCCATGCAGCTTCGCCAACGACGATAGGCTGATCGGCGGTTGTGAATTTATTTACATTTATAGGGTCGGCAAAATGAATGCAGTCGCTGATCTGATGGAGGGGTGTATGATGTAACGCTCCAGCACTCGGTTGCAGCTCTATAATTCGCTGTGCGATTCGACTACCATATACAATCGCTTCGGATAAGGAGTTGCTCGCCAATCGATTCGCTCCGTGAATGCCAGTCGAGGACACCTCACCACAGGCAAAAAGACGAGGCAGTGTACTCTCACCATGATGATCTGTACGGATACCGCCCATCATATAGTGTGCTGCTGGTGCAACCGGAATCCAGTCCTGTGCTAGATTGATCCCGTATTGCAGACAGGTTCGGTAAATGGTCGGAAAACGCTCGGCTAGCTGCTCTTCTGGCTCATGGGTAATATCCAGATAGACAAAATCGCTATGCTCACGTTCCAGTTCACTCACAATCGCACGAGCGACAATATCACGCGGCGCCAGATCGCGTAGCGGATGATAACGTTCCATAAATGCCTCACCCAGTCGATTACGCAAAATCGCTCCTTCCCCACGCACAGCCTCCGAGATCAGAAAGCATGGCGCACCCGGCTGACAGAGCGCTGTCGGATGAAATTGAATAAATTCCATATCACGCAGCACCGCTCCTGCACGGTAAGCGAGTGCAATACCGTCTGCTGTGGCTACCGCAGGATTGGTCGTATGCTCATACAGCTGTCCGCTTCCACCTGTACATAATACCGTCGCATCCGCGTATACAGTGACCACTTCTCCATCCGGTCGCTGGACAATCGCACCGATACATTCGCCAGCATCATTTTTAATCAGCTCGATTGTAAAATGGTACTCCCACACGTCAATACGAGGCTGCTGACGTACCCGGTCAGATAATGCACGTACGATCTCATACCCGGTCGAATCTCCATTCGCATGTAAAATGCGGCGGTGACTGTGCGCTCCTTCTCGGGTTAGCTCCAGCTGTCCATCACGGGCATCAAATGCAGTACCAAGTCGAATCAGATCCTGCACACGCTTCGGCCCCTCCTGCACAAGTAGCTCTACAGCTTGACGATCACATAGTCCTGCCCCAGCAAGTAGCGTATCCTCAAGGTGGAAGGATGGCGCATCGTCCTCTGCCATAACTGCGGCGATACCGCCCTGTGCATAGCGTGTATTGCTCTCCATCAGCTTATCCTTTGTGATTAAGAGCACGTTCTTAGATTCACTTACTTCAATAGCGGTAAATAATCCGGCAATTCCTGTCCCGATGATCAATACATCCGTATGAACAATCGAATCACTATTCGTAACGGTTCGTTGTCGCTCTGGCATGTTCACGCCTGCCTTTCTCTGGTCAACATAACGATGATCGTAGCTTATGCGATTAAGACGAGGAAACTTCCAGCATGCGCTCCAGCGAGACACGCGCACGATCCGCTACAGCTGGCGGTACATAGATTTGTGGCTTCATCGTTTCGAGACAGTTCACCAGCTTTTTAAGATTGTTCACCTTCATATTCGGGCAAACGAGATATTTACTGGCAAAATGGAAGCTTTTATCCGGGCTGTCCTTGCGAAGCTGATAGCCTGTACCATCTTCCGTACCTACGATAAATTCCTGACAATCGGATTCCTTACAATATTTAATAATCGCCGTTGTACTACCAACAAAGTCACCAAGCGCTACAACCTCAGGACGACATTCTGGATGAACGACAAACTGCGCATTAGGATATTTCGCTTTCATTTCGAACACATCTTTCACCGTCAGCATATCGTGGGTATTGCAATAGCCTTCCCAGATGATCATCTTCTTATCGGTATGCTGCTGCACATAGTGACCAAGATTTTTATCTGGCACCCAGATGATCTCATCAGAATCAACAGATTGAATGACTTTGACCGCGTTAGCCGAGGTACAGCAAATGTCTGTTTCCGCCTTCACGTCCGCAGAGGAATTGATGTACGTGACTACTTTGGCATTAGGATGCTTTTCCTTCAAACGGCGTAGCCCATCCACATTCACCATATCTGCCATCGGGCAACCAGCGCGCTCGTCAGGAATGATGACCGTTTTGTTCGGTGCGAGAATTTTGGCGCTTTCGCCCATAAAATGAACACCGCAAAATACAATCGTATCCGCATCCGTCTGCGCTGCTTTTTGTGCCAGCAAAAACGAATCACCACGGAAATCGGCAACCTCTTGAATCTCATCACGCTGATAATAATGCGCCAGAATAATAGCATTACGCTCTTTCTTCAGCTGTAGCAGACGTTCACGAAGCTCTGCATCACGCTCTGCTTTCTTTTCAAGTGCTAACGCTTCCATCATTTCATCTCCCTGTTGTTTGAGACACTTTTCACAATGTTGCTTACCCACGTTCCTTGTCTGCTGTCAAAATAAAGTGATCGCTATGCTAACTTCTGTGATCTTCACTTTGCATTAGCAGAACAAAGATTGTGAAAAAAATTGCGTACTCCTGTGTAAAATGTGTCCAATTTGTGATAAACTTCCCCAATAATGTACACAATGTAGCGGTCGCTTGTCAATCTTCAAATTGTGGAAGATGATTAAAATTTTAGACGATCAGGTGGCAGACTGACTTCTCGCTTACACAATACGGATGCGTCTTCAAGTAAAGGACAGTAATCTACTGACCTCCCCTCCATATGCCTCTAGTTAAACCATCGATATTAACCTAGCTGTAACAAAACAGATATAACAAAAAAACCTCCGAAGAAATACATCCTTCGGAGGTTTATCATGTACATCCATATGGGATACTGCAATTACCTGCATCACAGGCTGTTCAAAAATAACGATGGAAATGCTGGATCAGATCGTCGGGGTTCCGCCGCCTGGTCCACGGTTATCGCCGGAATCGTCATTTGGATTGTTCGGAATGTTACCGCCTGCTTCCGGAGAAGTCGAAGGAGTATCATCTTTATCCAGACGAACCTGAGAGTCACCGATGCTATCGAAGGTTGGTTCACCAGCTTCATTAGGCGTGCCGTCGTTGCCGCCGTCTGTGCCTTCGCCAGTACCATCCAGAGAACCTGTTTCGATCAGTTGCTTGATCTGTTCGAAGTCCAGTGTCTCCACTTCAAGCAGCGTTTGAGCAATCAGGTGCATTTCGCGAGAATGCTTTTGCAGCAATTCACGGCAACGCTCATACGAATCCGTAATGAAACGGTGCATTTCCTGATCGATCTCGTGTGCAATCGCATCACTATAGTTTTGCTCATGACCGAAGTCACGACCAAGGAATACTTGACCTTGAGAATTACCAAACTGCATCGGTCCAAGCTTCTCACTCATACCGTATTCAACGATCATGCTACGTACGATGCTAGTCGCTTGCTGGAAGTCACTGTATGCACCGGTACCAATTTCCCCGATGTACAATTCTTCCGCTACACGTCCGCCGAGCAGACCGGTTACTTTATCCAGCAGCTCTTGCTTCGTTACGAGTGTACGATCTTCCTTCGGCATCATGATCACGTATCCGCCTGCACGGCCACGCGGTACGATCGTTACTTTGTGTACCATATCCGCATGCTCCAGGAAGTAACCGACAACGGTATGACCTGCTTCGTGGTAAGCCACGATGCGTTTCTCGCGGTCGCTGATCACGCGGCTGCGTTTCTCTGTACCTACGATAACGCGGTCAATCGCTTCGTCTACCTCAGTCATGGAAATGTCACGACGGTTACGACGTGCTGCCAGAAGTGCAGCCTCGTTCAGCAGGTTCTCCAGATCCGCTCCGGTGAAGCCTGTTGTACGTTTTGCGATAATATCGAGTTTGACGTCCTTCGTCAGTGGCTTGTTGCGAGCGTGTACTTTGAGTACCGCTTCACGGCCTTTAACGTCTGGACGATCAACAGTAATTTGACGGTCAAAACGGCCTGGACGCAGAAGCGCCGGGTCGAGAATGTCAGGACGGTTCGTTGCTGCGACGATAATAATACCTTCGTTCGCGCCAAAGCCATCCATTTCAACGAGCAATTGGTTGAGCGTTTGCTCACGTTCGTCATGTCCGCCACCCAAACCGGCGCCACGTTGACGACCTACCGCATCAATCTCGTCAATAAAGATAATACAAGGTGCATTTTTCTTCGCATTTTCAAACAGGTCACGCACACGAGATGCACCGACACCGACGAACATTTCGACGAAGTCCGAACCGGAAATGCTGAAGAATGGTACGCCAGCTTCCCCTGCTACTGCACGGGCAAGGAGCGTTTTACCAGTACCTGGAGGACCTACGAGCAGAACGCCCTTAGGAATACGTGCGCCAACGGTATTGAATTTGCGTGGATCCTTGAGGAAATCAACGACCTCCACAAGCTCCTGCTTCTCTTCATCCGCACCAGCTACGTCCTCAAATGTAATTTTTTTCTTCTCTTCGTTATACAGACGGGCACGGCTTTTACCAAAGTTCATCACTTTGCCGCCGCCACCTTGTGCCTGATTAAATAGGAAGAAGAAGAGGATAAACATAATAACGAGCGGGATCATTGAAGTGATAAAGGACAGCCAGATACTGTCGCCCTCCATCGGCTTCACAGTCACCTGCGTTCCTGAATTCGCCATCGCAGCATCTACTTCATCCAACGCTGCATCAGTGGCAGGGATGTACGAAGTGAATTGCTTGGATTTGGCATCAGCAGGCTGAGTTTTGTACTCACCGGTCACCAGGTAAGCATAGTTGTCGAATTGAAGCGTAACCGACGACACATTACCGGCAGCCAGCGCTGCTTTGAGCTGGTCATATCTTGGATTATCGGTAGTTTCGCTTCCGTCACTGACGTAACGGACGATGCCCACCACGACTAAGAAAAGTATTAAATAGAAACCAGAATTCCGGATGAACCGATTCATCCCCTACCTCCTCTCAAGACACTTAAATTATTTTACCATAGCCCGTCTGGCGTTCTCAATAGATGCCAGAGCACAATAACAGATATTGTCAGCTAAGACAGCCAAATCGCTACCCAAGCTAGCTTTCTGTCTATGAGGTTCAGAATACCAGGTATTCTCAGGCAAGGTAATTAGCTCGAATAAATTTCCGGTTTTAAAATCCCGATGTAGGGGAGATTCCGGTAATGCTCAGCATAATCCAGACCATAGCCCACGATGAAAGCATCTGGAATGTTGAATCCAGTATAGTCTGCTTCAAGGTTCACGGTACGACCGGATGGCTTATCAAACAGTGTCACGACACGCACACTTTTCGCGTTACGGCCGTGCAAAATTTCGATAAGGTAGCTAAGCGTAAGACCACTATCAATAATATCCTCAACGATCAGAACATCCCGATCTTCAACGGAAACATCCAGATCCTTGACGATTTTGACCACACCGGATGATTTGGTGGAAGCACCATAGCTGGATACTGCCATAAAATCGATCTCAAGTGGTACCTCGATCCGTTTTACCAGATCAGCCATAAATACGAATGCGCCTTTCAAAACGCAGATAACGAGCGGGTTGCGGCCTTTGTAGTCTTCACTGAGCGTAGCCCCCAGCTCCAAAATCTTCTGTTGAATCTCTTCTTCGCTGATGAGCACTTCTTTAATATCGTTGTGCAACTTGGATGAACCTCCTACATTATACTTATCAAGCTAAATCGATGGAAATCAAACATTAATCTTCAGACTTTACAATTTTCATATAAAGACAGCGATCACTCTCAGAACGAACCAGCGCCTCTCGTGCACGCCGTAGCCCCGGAATCCATAATATGCGTCCGCTGGCATCGACCAGTAACGGCATACGATCGCGCTGAGATAATGGAATCTTGGCATCGATAAAAAGATTTTTTACTTTTTTCGTTCCGCCTCCGATCAGGGTGATGATATCGCCCGGACGGCGGGAACGCAAATAAAGCGGAAAATCCAATTCATCCGCATCGAAAAACGCTTCGTCTGAAGAAAGCCTTAGCGCATCGGGAGAACGATCCTTTCCAGCCTGCATACTCACTTCCACTTGCATGGAAGCATCAGGTATGGATATGACAGCATTGGCATGCTGTACAGGAATGCAGAAGGGCTCTGCCTTCTGCTCGGAAGCACGTATCAAACGAATCTCATCATACTCTTTGAAGCAGATGACCCGACTTCCAACGTCCAGACTCCAGCTTGCGAGATCGCTTCGTTCAATCTGACAACGAATGATTTCAATTTTGTTGAAATCAAAGGTCTCGTTCGCCGATGACAGATAATTTAATATTAGTTTAATCAACCTCCGTTGTAAAGCGACAGGCACTGTACAAAAGGAAGCTGCGGAAAATGAAAATGATCCTGCTTTCTCTTTAACCAGTTTGGCATAGAGCGCCTCGGTCTGTTGCTGGATATAATCATTTTCTGTTCCGGCAATTTCAGCCAGCCTTGCAAGTGTAGGAACCAGCTGCCCGTTGAACTGCTCCAGAAAAGGAAGAGCGTCCAGTCGAATGCGGTTGCGTGTGTACTTACGCTGCCTATTACTGCTGTCCAGCCGATACGCCAAACCGCCTTGCTGACACACATGTACAAGGTCTGCCTTGTATATACGTAAAAATGGGCGAATAAGTTCCAGATTTTTTTCGACGCGATATATTTTCATTCCGCCGAGTCCTTCGGTCCCGGTTCCGCGCAAAATACGCATGAGTACTGTCTCGGCCTGATCGTCCATATGATGAGCAAGTGCAAGCGTAGTTGCTCCGTAGCGCTGCGCAGTTCGCTGCAAAAAATCATAACGCAGCTCACGCGCAGCCTCCTGTGCTCCCTGTCCGGTACGCTCCATATGAGCAGGCGTATCGACGCTTGCCAGCTCAAAGCGAATATCTAGCTCAGCAGCAATCCCTCGTACAAACTCCGCTTCCTCAGCTGACTCCTCCGGGCGAAAGCCGTGGTTCATATGCGCACAGATGAGCGTCCAGTTATATTCGCCAGATAGCGCATGCAGCACATGCAGCAGCGCGATGGAATCGGGTCCACCGGATACTGCGACAACGATCGTGCATCCCTCAGCCGCAAAGCCCCATTCACGACGCAGCTCCCGCACATGCTCCAGCATATCGTGCCATGTCTGTGATCTCATCCCCTGCTCTCTCCTATCCTCTCGTGTTGCCTGTGCGATTGCTCAAGGCGAGGCACGTCTATTACAATGTCACATTATTAAATCCCCTATTCGCTGCCCCTATATTAACCGCGAAAATAAATAGCCAGCAGTACAATCCCTAACCCGAATAAAGACCACAAAAACGCGCGGCGCAGTTGCACGGTCATCATATCATTCATATTGCGGCTTGCTGGCAAGCCAGAGCGACTGATCGCTCTCCAGCTATGGTAGGCTTCCCGGCTACTGCGGAACTCACCACGGACTGCCTTTTTGAGCCAATCGCTATATAGTCGCAGTCCGGGCGTCTGATCGATGAGCTGCACCAGATCGGATTCACCGCGTACCTGTGGTAGCTGCGTAGCAATAATCCGCTGAAGCCCCGGCTCATTGAACAGCTTGAGACAGATCACCGCAAAGGCAAACAGATCATAGGCATAATCGCCAACCCGATCGCCAGCATTCCAGTATTTACGATCATACCATTCGGTAAACTGGTGAATGCTCTGCCCTTGAGGACGAGCGCCTCCATAGTCGATCAGATCGACCCCACCCTCGTCACTCACAATAACATGCTCTGCCTTCAGGTCACCGAATACCCAGCCTGATTCGTGTAGCTCGGACAATAGCTCTAGCACGCCTGTGCCTGCCATTCCGATGCGGTCTGCTCCGCGTGCGCGTAGGAAGGCGCTAAGCGGCTGACCTTTTACATACTTCATCACATAAAAGGGAATGACGCTGTCATCCTGCTCATAATCATCCACATCGTATAAATAACGGTTGGAGTCGTTGCGCCCGGTTATTTTCCAATGCTTATGTAAAGAAAAAAGGAGCTTGATCTCCGGCTGCAGATTATGGTTCACGGTTGCCATCTTGAGTGCATAGAGTTGTCCCTGCATCGTGCTCACGAGATATACAATCCCGTTGGTGCCTTTGCCGAGTGTACGCTGAATCACGTACTGCTGCCCTCTTGATCTTCCCGTTACCGTTGTGCCTGCCGGCAGTTCGGAATGTTCCATTGTCGACAACCGAGTCTCTCCTTCCTTCCAGATGTGCTTTTCCCAGTGTACCATATCCAGTTGCATTATTTACGATTCGTAGTTATTTTGATGAGAATGCAAAAAACCGCAGACGCTGCTGCGTCCGCGGTCGTTATTTATATACTGTATGCCAGGTGAGGATTAGCTTCGCTTGGCACCACGGCCTCCACGCTTGGATTCCGTATTTTTTTTCAATGATGAAATACGTTCTTCGCTATCCTTGAGGAAACGAGTCAATTTATCATCGAATGAAGCTTTAGGAGAAGAAGGCTTGTTAAAAGAACGACCTCCACGATCGCGGTTGAAACCACCGCCACCACCAGGACGATCTCCTCCATCTCTGCCACCGCCACGTGATTCCGGACGAGGTGGTCTGGATGATGGTGGTCTTGAAGATGGTGCTGCTTCTGCTGGCTTGTCTACTGCTTGTTTAATCGAAAGTCCAATCTTTCCATCCTTGTCGACATTGATTACTTTGACTGTAACGACATCGCCCAGCTTGAGGTGGTCGTTAACATCCTTGACGTAATTGTCGGCAATTTCCGAGATGTGAACAAGACCAGTGACACCTCCAGACAGATCTACAAATGCTCCAAAGTGTGTAATGCCTGTCACTTTGCCTTCTAACTTGGTGCCCACTTCAATTGCCATAGAGTAAAATGATCCTCCCTTAAAATGTACAGTAAAATCCTACTTGGATTGCTACCTGCGGTGATTAAATTATACCGGAAGCCCCTAACAAGGTCAACCGATAAACCCCCGTCTTACGGCTTATTTCGCGTCAATATTTACTTATTTGCTGGTGGTTCGGTCGCCCAGATCGGTTTCTCACCCGGTAAATACATGCCATACTGCTTACGTGCAATCTGACCGATGTACTCTGGATCTTCCAAACGCTTCACCTCAAGTTGTGATTGATTCAGCGCGGCTTGTGTCTCGGCCTGCTTTTGCTGCTGCTCGGCAAGCTGCTCATGCTTGGCAGATAATTGCAGGGATTGGTTGATAAATGAATACACCGCCCATGCCAGGAATAACGCCATGAACACCATCCAGAGCCGAAGACGCTTGCGCGCGCCAGGATTCGGTGACGGGGACGGTGATGACTGCCTTCTCTGCGGCTGCGGGCGACTGTTATGTACGGGTACTGGTTTTGGTATCATCGGGGTTCCTCCTTGAACAATACTTCATATCGAGTCATCTGTCCGTTCCTTCGGACAAATGGATAACATCGTAGTACGCTATATCATCATAACGAATTGATTCTGATTAACATAACTACCGAATATACCTTTACATTACCACAATTCAAGAAAAAGTAACACTTTGTAACTAAAAGAAAATGACAAAAAGCTACTTTGTCTGTCGAAAACGACGTCAAAGTAGCTTTTTGATATGTGATGGAGCAAATTCGTCGCCGCATCTGTATACCCGAGAACAAGCTTGTCCGCGAATGATCATCAGATTACCAGAGCAATCAGAATAGATCGTTGCTTCGCGGAACCGCCTCTTCCTTGATCAGCGTATACATCGTTGCTGCTTCGTCTTTGCGTGTGGTCTCTGCCAGACGTTCTACCCGAACGGTAACCAGCTTTTGACCGAACTGGACGGTGATCTCGTCGCCGACCTTAACCGTGGCGCTCGGTTTGGCCTCACGCCCGTTTAACAGGACTCTTCCCTGTTCAGACACATCTTTGGCCACGGTGCGGCGCTTGATCAGTCTGGACACTTTCAGGAATTTGTCCAGACGCATTAGTTAACCGCTTCTTTAAGCTTGTTACCAGCTTTGAAAGCAGGTACGTTGGATTCAGGGATGTTGATTTCTGCACCAGTTTGTGGGTTGCGACCAGTACGTGCAGCGCGTTTACGAGTTTCGAAAGTTCCGAAGCCGATCAGTTGAACTTTGTCACCTTTGGACAGTGCGCCGGAGATTTCATCCAGAAAACCGTTCAGTACAACTTCTACGTCTCTTTTAGTCAAACCGCTATTGTTCGAAATGTTGTTAATCAGATCTGTTTTGTTCATTATTAAAAGCCTCCCAAATTTTCAGAAAAATTCAACTGGGTCACATGTGCTGTCCCATGAACAGCATGTTAACACACAGCCGCTCTCTAAGTATAGTACATTCTTGGCTCAAGCCCAAATTCCTGCAAAATATTCACTTGTTTTGCGCCTTAGCCTCGTCCCACAGCCGATCCATTTCCTTTAAGTCCGCATCCTTCAGCGTGAGTCCGCGACTACGGAGCGACTGCTCGATATAGCCGAAGCGACGCTTGAACTTGAGGTTTACGAGCGCCAGCGCTTGCTCAGGATCAGCGCCCATGAAGCGTGCCACATTCACAGTACAAAATAGCAGATCGCCTAGCTCCAGCAGCTGCTCCTCAGCAGTTTGCCCGTCACGAATCGCTTCCTTCAGTTCTCCCAGCTCTTCATCAAGCTTGCCCAGTGCACCCTCTACATCGTTCCAGTCAAAGCCAACCTTGGCCGCTTTCTTTTGCAGCTTGTATGCGGTTAGTAATGCTGGCAGATCGCGTGGAATGCCGTCCAGTACCGATGCCTCGTCTGGATTCTGACCTTTCAGACGCTTTTCTTCTGCCTTCATCGCATCCCAATTTTGCAGGGCTGCCTGTGCATCGCCAGCCTCACGATCACCGAACACATGCGGATGACGGAAAATGAGCTTGCGGTTCAATCCTTCGATCACATCATACACATTGAATGTACCCGTCTCCTCTTCGATCTGAGCATGCAGCATAATTTGCAGCAGCACATCGCCCAGCTCTTCCTGCATATGATCCGGATCATCCTCATCAATCGTCTCCAGCACTTCATACGTTTCTTCAATAAAGTTCTGTCGTAGCGATTGATGCGTCTGCTCGCGATCCCATGGACAGCCACCTGGACTGCGCAAAATCTCCACAATCTCATGTAACCGCTCAAAGGTGCGATAACGCACAGCCTCATCGTCTGTACGTGGTACATAGATCAGCGATAGATTACCATAATCCTGCACATGATCCAGCTCATGTAGCGGCACCTGACGAATCTGCTCCTGTCCCTGTACGCCAAGCGCATGAGCGACAGTCACCTCATAATCATCCGGATATAGCTCCATCAAGCTAAGCTTCACATCCGAAGCAGTAAACGTATCATAAACCTGTCCAATCACCGTATGCAAACGGGGCTGGAGCAGATGTGCGTTCAGTCCAGAAGCATCCAATAGCTGGAAGCCTTCGATCGGGTCAAACCCAAGACGCGTAAACGCCGCATCCAAAAAGCTCTCGCCGCCCAGTACCTGCACATCGACTCCCAGTGCTTTGCCCTTTTCCCGCAAAATCTGCACCGTACGCTCCGCTACCATCGGGTGACCCGGAACTGCATAAACAATCTCCTCGCTGACTCCAGCATCGCTGGCTGCCTGTAACAGACGCTCTGCGATCTCCGCATACACCTCTGGAAAGGAATCTCGTGATTCATACACATCATCAAAGGTCACAAATTCGGCCGTGACCGCTGACAATGCCGGATGATCCTTTGTGCGCACATAGAGCCGCTTGGCTGCCTGTAGCTTATTGTAAATGCCTACAGTGAGCTGGTCTGTATCGCCAGAGCCAAGCCCGACAATCGTAATTACAGCACTCATCGCTTCTCCTCCGATCAGTTATCTATTTATAATTTTCATTCGCTTCAATAAGGGTACCAGACGGCTGCCGATTTTGGGAAGGGCAGCTGCCTGCTGCTCGGTCATCAGTCTGGTACGGAACAAGCCGATCAGGAATAACGCTCCCCCGATAACCACACCGCCGCCAGCAATGATCAGCGACTCTAATCGTTCATGCATGCCGAGCCCGGTCAGCACAAGCTGCATCGACAGGAGCCAGACAAGCACGCCTGCACACATCACGACAGTTACGAGCACCGGCTTGCCGATCATCTCACGCCATGATACCGGGAAGCGTGTTATTCGAATGAGCAGCAGTACATTGAGCACCGCAGCCAGGCTATACGCTACAATACCGGCAATAGCTGCACCATTAATACCGTAATGTGGCACCAGTATAATATTGAGCACTGCCTTGACCACAGTGGATAATAGCAGATGCACCGCCGGAGCACGCACAGAACCAAGCCCTTGCAGTAGCGCTGCCGTCACAATCGATAAGGTAGCTCCGACACCGGTAAATGCCAGCCAGCGGATTGTATCGCTGCCTACAGCATCCTCATACAACATCACATCGATCGGCACGGCAAGCACAGCAATACCCGCAGAGGAAGCCAGACCAAGCAGCCAGAACCAGTTTACCGTCTGCTTCGTCTGACTGCGAATCAAATCGTGCTGTTCTCTGACACGCGCATCCGTCAATGCTGGGATAAACAATACTGACATCGAGGTTGCCAGCATCGCCATCAGCTGCACCAGCGGAATGCCTCGATTATATATACCGAAGCGCACCATCGCCTCTGCTTCAGTCCAGCCATTCGCCTTGAGCAGACGCGGTACAGTGAATGTATCCACCAGACTGATCAGCGGCGCTGACAGCGAGCCGAGGCAAATAGGCAGCGCATAGAGCAATAATGCCTTGAGCAGCGGCCAGACGGGCTGTTGCTCCTCCTGTAGCGTGATCGCTACATTATCGCGCGTGCGTCGCCGATGAAGCCACCAGTAGATCAGCATGACGAGTAAGCCTGCTGCACCACCTGCTGCCGAGCCAAATGTCGCCCCTGCTGCAATCCAGTCATCCGATGCGCTCAGACTATGCAGCCACAGCAGTAAAATAACCATGGCGGCAACACGTATGGTCTGCTCTGCCACCTGCGACACCGCGGTTGGCATCATATCATGCATTCCCTGAAAATAACCGCGTAAGCCTGCCATAATGGGTACGAGCGGCAAGGCTAGCGCTGCACTGCGGATCGCTGGCTCGGTATGCATATTATCGATCCATGCTGCCAGGAGCGGCGCAGCCGCGTACATGATCGCTCCGCATACCAGTCCAAGGACGATGAGCATCCAGGATGATACACGCAGCACACGTCGTGCACCGCCTGTTCTACCTGCCGCCATCTCTTCCGCTACAAAGCGCGATACCGCAGCCGGAAAGCCTGCTGTCGCAATCAGTAGCACCAGTGTATAAAACGGGTACACCGCATTATAAATGCCGAATACACCGTCACCGCCAATATTTTGCAGCGGAATTTTCTGAACCGTTCCAATTAGCTTGGATAATACTGCGGCCAGTACGAGGATAAAGGCGCCGCGTAACAGTCGCGATGACGGTGATGCTGTGTCTTTCATTCATTCGGCCCTCCTTATGGCGGCATATACGTGTCGCCATGTTGCTTGTCTAATCCTATTAATAAATCACACAAAAATAGCGCGGATATCCGCGCTATTTTCGGTCGTTCGATTGCATCCAGTTTCCATGCAGAATAGGATCTGCTTATTTGCTGCTGGAGCTGCCTTCTGTTGCTGTACCTTCGGTTGCATTGCTGCCACCCGTTGCGTCAGTGCCTGTACCTGTGGAAGCGCCAGCGCCTGCACCGGCTCCATCAGTAGCACCTTCTGCGGCACCTTCAACCTTAGGCAGGTTTTTGCTCTTAATCATTTTTGGAATTTCAGTCGCCATGTAGTTGCTGAAGTTTTGCGAAGCGAGCTGGGACTTGATGGTATCCTTCTCTTCGGTTGTCAGATCAGCAAATGACTTTTCTGTACGGGACTCTACTTTGATAATGTGGTAACCATAGTCTGTTTTGACTGGATTACCGATCACACCGATTTTTTGTTTCAGTGTTGCTTCTTTAAATTGCTCTACCCAGTTGCTGACAGGCTGGTTCTCATACAGACCGCCTTTGTCCTTGGAGCCTGGATCGTCCGAGTACTTTTTCGCGATTTCAGCAAAATCAGCGCCGCCATCCAGCTTCGCTTTGATTTCTTTTGCCAGTTTCAGCGCTTCTGCATCGGTACGTTTTGTTTTGCCATCTGCGCTTTGCAGACCGATCAGCACGTGACGTACGTTAGCTGTAGTGTACTCATCTTTATGAGAGTCAAAATATTTTTGCACATCGGCATCGGTAACCTTTTCCTTCATTACTTCGGAAGCGGTCAATGCGCGTGTCATATAATCCTTTACATCCTGCTCAGTCAGGTTCGATGTTTTCAGCATCTCTTGCAGCTGCTCAGGGTCAACGCTGGAGGTGAGCTGCTTGATCTGCTCATCTGCTTGCTTCGCGCCTGCTTCCTTAGCAGCCTGGCTCGCCTGATCTGCCAGTGATTTATAAGCGACTTCCTGCTGAAGCAGCAGGTCTCTATATTGATCCTGATCAAATGCTTGTGCATATTGTGGGGTCAAAAATTTCATCATGCTGACTTCTTTGTTGAACTCATTTTCAGTGATGGTGCCACCATCGTATTGAGCAACAACCGGGCTGTTGTCCTTTTGCTGTTGTGTGGTGTCTGTTGCCTTCCCGTTGGTGCAAGCTGCTAACAGACTGATGCTAAGTACAGCTCCTGCTGTCAAAACCGCTGTTTTGCGAGCAGCTTTTTTAATTGGCCACATTCTGTAGTTCCCCCTTTAATTTGTATGATTCCATCACGCCTTCAAGGAAACTGCACAGCAGCTCAAGAAGCTCGCGGTCGGTCAGGCCTTTACCTTTGACCTGAATGACCATGGTGGAACCCTGATTAAATTGTACACGCCTTTCGAAGCGATTGCCAACATCGGATAATATCGGCATATCGAACGCCTTCTCCTGTCCCTCGTGGAACTTCAATTTCACATCGTCCCCCTGACGTGAAATCTGCTCGATACCATACCGTTTACCATACAGCTTCAGACGTGCTACCTGCATCAGCTGGATCACTGCCTCAGGCAGCTCACCAAAGCGATCCAGCAGCTCGTCTTCCAGCTCGGCAATATCGTCGAAGGAAGAGACAGCAGCAACCTTTTTGTAAATTTCTATTTTTTGGATACTATCATAAATGTAATCCGATGGCAAATAGGCATCGATTGACAGATCAATCGTCGTATTCCAGTCATTCGCCTTCAGATCCTGCTCGCCCAGCATCGTCACCTTACGCTTCTGAATCTCCTCAGCCAGCATCTGCGAATACAGATCAAAACCGACCGATGCGATAAAGCCAGATTGCTCCGCACCAAGCAGGTTACCTGCGCCACGAATCGACAGATCTCGCATGGCGATTTTGAAGCCAGAGCCAAGCTCCGTAAACTCCTTAATCGATTGCAGCCGCTTCTCTGCTACCTCGGTTAGCACCTTATCGCGCTGATACGTAAAGTAAGCATAAGCGATTCGATTAGAACGCCCGACTCGGCCTCTAAGCTGATACAGCTGTGATAGACCCATCTTGTCAGCATCATGCACGATGAGCGTATTCACGTTTGGAATATCGACGCCTGTCTCGATAATACTTGTGCTGACGAGTACATCGAACTCCCCATCCAGGAAGTCGAGAATAGCCTTCTCCAGCTCCTGCTCGGACATCTGTCCGTGACCAACAGCGACACGCGCCTCTGGCACCAGCTCGGAAATGTGAGCTGCCATTTCATGAATGCCCTGTACCTTATTATACAAATAGTACACCTGTCCGCCGCGATTCAGCTCGCGCTCTACCGCTTCACGTACAAGGGTCGGGCTATGCTCTACCACATACGTTTGTACCGGGAAACGATTTTCCGGTGGTGTCTCGATAACGGATAGATCACGCACGCCGAGCATCGACATATGCAGCGTACGCGGAATCGGCGTCGCTGTTAGTGTGAGCACGTCTACGTTCGTTTTCAGACGCTTCAGCTTCTCCTTATGCGATACGCCAAAGCGCTGCTCCTCATCAACGATCAGCAAGCCCAGATCCTTGAAAATCAGATCCTGTGATAGCAGGCGGTGTGTGCCGATAACGACATCGATCGTACCCTGCTTCAAGCCCTTGATCGTATCATTTTGCTCCTTACGCGTACGGAAGCGGCTCAGTACGCCGATGTTAAATGGATACTCCGCAAAGCGCTCGCGGAACGTCTCATAATGTTGCTGTGCCAGAATTGTCGTTGGCACGAGCACGGCTACCTGCTTACCCTCAATCGCTGCCTTGAACGCCGCACGAATCGCCACCTCGGTTTTACCGTAGCCCACATCACCGCATAGCAGACGATCCATCGGACGATTTTTCTCCATATCGCCCTTGATCTCGTCGATCGCACGCAACTGGTCACGCGTCTCATCGTACGGGAATGTATTTTCAAACTCATGCTGCTCATTCGTATCCTTCTCAAATGCATAGCCTGGCGCCGCCTGACGCTCGGCATACAGCTTGATCAGGTCATCCGCAATATCCTGTACAGATGAACGAACTTTATTTTTCACCCGTGTCCATTCATTACCGCCCAGCTTGTATACCTTCGGCTCCTTTTCCTCCGAACCGACATACTTCTGGATCAGATCAATCTGCTCAATCGGTACGGACAGCTTATCGCCACCTGCATACATAATATGCATGTAATCCTTATGGATACCGCCGACCTCAAGCGTACCGATTCCCATATATTTACCGATACCATGATTCTGGTGTACGACATAATCGCCAACCTTGAGCTCAGTATAGCTACGAATACGTTCAGCATTATCGACATTTTTGCCGACCTTGCGCACTTTACGCTGTTTTTTTGAGAACATTTCGCCCTCGGTAATGACAGCGAGGTGAATCGATGGCAGCTCAAAGCCGGATTGCAGATTACCATCCATCATAATCGGCGTTTCGATATCATAGTCATCCAGTACACGGCGCACGCGCTCCATGCGTTCCTCACCGCTTGCCACCATGATGACCTTGGTGCCGGACTTTTTCCAGCGTTCCATTTCCGATTTGAGTACATTCATCTGTCCGTGGAAATCCTGCATCGTGCGGCTAACCACGTTCACGATATTGCCTGGCTGTACATGTGGCACCTGACGCAGGAAGACCGACATCCAGAGCGTCTGACGACCACTGCGGTACATCACATCATCCGTGTGTCCTGCTAGCTCCAGATTCGGTAAGCTTTTGCCATTTTGCAGCAAATGCATATCCCATTCGCTCTCATCGCGTTCCAGTTGCTTCGCCGTCTCTAATAGACGCGCAGGCTCCTCCATCACAATGACCGTATCCTCTGGCAAATAATCATACAGTGTCGCCTTTTCGGGATAGAGCAGAGAAATATACTTGTACATCTCCGGGAAATACACATGCTGACGCAGCAGCTCCATCTCGCGACCAATCTCTTCACGCAGTCTTGCCTTCGCCTGACGATCGCTCATCTTCTCGATCTGCATTTCCAGACGCGCAGCGATCTGATCGGCTGCCTGACGCATACGATCCTGATCCGCAATAATCTCACGGCATGGCAAAATCGTTACCGATTTCACTTTATCAATCGAACGCTGATCATCTGGATCAAAGGTACGGATCGAATCAATCTCATCATCGAACAGCTCAATCCGATAAGCCAGATTCGTCGTCACCGGATAAAAGTCGATAATCCCACCGCGCACGCTCATCTCACCACGCGACTCTACACGCTCTACGCGCTCATAGCCCAGCTCGATCATACGCTTGAGGAAGGCTTCCAGCTCCAGCGTGCCGCCATCCTCCAGCACAATCTTCGCCCCTGCAATCGTCTCGCGCGCAGGCAAATAACGCCGTACCCCCGAAAATGGCACGACAATCACACCACGGAAGCCAGCTGCACACTGGGTTAGCACATCCAGACGCTGAGCCAGCGTCTCCGGGCTGGAAATCGCACTTTCCGCTGCGACCAGCTCATTAGCAGGATAGAGCAGCACCTGCTCTGGCGTAAGCGCTTCCTGCAAATCTTCCGCAATCTTATGTGCATGGAACATATTATGTGTAACGACCAGAATCGGTCGCTGTGTCTCATGGTACAGACTCGCAATCAGCAAATGCCGGGCAGAGCCAGACAAGCCGGATACGAGCTGCTCCTTCATCCCGGACAAAATTCCATCTTTTACAGAGCCAAAGTCCTGATCCTTGGCTAACGTCTCAATCAAAGTGTGTAACAAAGCGGCACCTCACTTATCCTCAGGTCAAAATCAAATCTATGCTGTACTTCCGCCTATCAGCGAAAATGTGAATATATAGACATTACGATGCACAAACGACACAACGGTAAAACGACAAACCGGTTTGAACTTCGGTTTGCCTACAAACAACCGCCTTCTTCACCCGCAAAAACAGGATGTGGAAGGCGGTACTTATGGAGTTATCGTGTAAAATTTACAATTCTTATAGCAATTCTTATTATATCATTACCCATTAAACTTAGCCATTGTCTGCTCAAACGTATGTTTTAAACTAAATTCGATCGCATCGCAGGTAGCTTCGATCATATCGTCGAGTAATTCCTTTTCTTTTTTCGGAAAAGGGGACAGTACATAATCGACGATCGCATGCCCTGGCTCCGGTCTGGAGATACCCATCCGAATGCGGTCAAACTCCTGTGTACCGGTATGCTGAATGATCGATTTGATTCCGTTATGACCACCGGCACTGCCTTTGTAGCGCAGACGAATCTTGCCGGTTTCTGTATCCATATCATCATACACGACGATCAGATCCTCCAGCGCTACCTTGTAATAGTCCATATATGAACGTACCGCTTCACCGGACAGATTCATATACGTCATCGGCTTAATCAGTACAACCTTCACTCCACCGATATGGCCTTCGCCAATCAGCGACTTGCTTTTGCTTTGACTAATGGAAATGCCGTGGCGATCCGCCAGCCGATCCAGCGCCATAAAACCCACATTGTGGCGTGTCTTGGCATATTCGGAGCCCGGATTTCCCAGCCCAACAATCCATTTCATCGTCGTATGTTCCTCTTTTCAGTAAAATATCGGTTTGCTTTATTTATATACTACTAGCCTGCGTACTCGCCACTTTACCTCCTTGTTGCACTGTAAAAGGGAGTAGCAGAACGCTCAAATAGAATGTCCTGTGCAGGAACGTTTATTTTTTGTTAAAATTGGTTTACATTGTTCAACAGGTACACCCGCGCGATGGATGCCTCATCCCGGTCTGCATTCCAGCACAAGGAGGACATCAGCATGTATACCTTCGGGCAGCAATTGCTGAAAAATCGCCATTTCTATGATCATTTCCGGCAAGAAATGCCTGTCCAGGTTTACCGTCATGGCATTCCTGTCGATATTGGACTGATTACCGCCTATGATCACCAGTTTATTGAGATGAACCGTGTGCTATATCATCGTCAGCGTCATACCTTCATCTCAAGACCCGGCTATTGACGATGCCGGATGATTCCAAGCAGATACGCCGATAAGGGTTACTTGCCTCTCACAGAGGAAGTAACCCTTCTTGCATAACTGGATTATTATTCGATTTCGAACAGTTTACTGATGGACAGCTCTTCGTGAACACGAATGATCGCTTCGCCCATAAGCGGCGCTACCGACAGCACTTTAAGCTTGCTGGTCGGATTCGGATGTGTGATCGGAATGGTATCCGTCACGATCACTTCCTTGAGCGGTGAATTTTCCAGACGATCCATCGCTGGGCCAGACAATACAGGGTGTGTACAGCAAGCGTACACTTCCTTCACGCCACCCTCGATCAGTGCGTTCGCACCGAGTACGATCGTACCGGCAGTATCGATAATATCGTCTACCAGAATGGCAGTCTTGCCTTCGATGTTACCGATGATGTTCATAACTTCACTCACGTTCGGCTCTGGACGACGTTTGTCGATAATCGCCAGTGGAGCGCTGAGCAGATCAGCCAGCTTACGCGCACGAACCACACCACCGTGGTCAGGCGATACGACAACTGGATTCTCGATTTGCTTGGAGCGGAAGTATTGTGCCAGAATTGGCACGCCGAGCAGATGATCCACCGGAATATCGAAGAATCCCTGGATCTGCATTGCGTGCAGGTCCATAGCAATTACACGATGGGCGCCTGCTTTTTCAATCAGATTAGCAACCAGCTTCGCCGTGATTGGATCACGGGAACGGGCTTTACGGTCTTGACGTGCATAACCGTAGTACGGAATAACAACGTTGATGCTTTTCGCAGAAGCACGCTTCAGTGCATCTACCATAACGAGCAGCTCCATCAGGTTATCATTGACCGGAGCACAGGTGGACTGAATCACATACACATGACAACCGCGCACGCTCTCGGACAGCTTCACCTGAATCTCGCCATCACTAAAACTGGTCGTGTGCGACTCGCCCATCGGAATACCGATATAATCGGCAATTTGTCCCGCCAGCTTGGGGTTGGAATTACAAGTGAAAATCTTTAATTTGGAATCACAATAAGTCATAATGGTTAAAACCCTCCGTGGTGGTTCATTGGAATGCTCATCAGCTCGGCTTATGTCTCTATATTCGCTCTTGATTTGCGTTTGGCCATTAGTTCGATACGATTATTCAACAAGCATTGTGCACTACATATTATATAATAATTTGTCAGCGAATAGGGCATTTTGTTCGCGATTCAGTAATTATTTGTTTTGTTCCTTCATTGCTTTCGCTTTTGCACGGATTTTATCCGCATAACCGGCTTTGTTTTCCTGACGCGCACGTGCAATAGCCAGATCATTTTCCTTCACATCGCCTGTAATTGTCGAGCCTGCAACGACATAAGCTCCCTTACCGATGCGTACCGGTGCAATCAGGTTGGAGTTGCTGCCAATAAACACATCATCCTCGATGATCGTTTTGAATTTGTTATAGCCATCGTAGTTCGCTGTGATCGCACCACAACCGATATTTACGCCTGCGCCTACCTCAGCATCTCCTACATAGCTCAGATGCGGAACCTTGGAGCCATGACCAATTTTCGCATTTTTCAGCTCGACAAAGTCGCCTACCTTCACTTCATCTGCCAGCTCTGTGCCTGGACGCAGATAAGCAAACGGCCCCACATTCACAGCGTTGCCCACTTTCGCTTCCGCTGCAATCGATTGACGAATCGTTGTGCCATTTCCTACGACAGAATTATCGATCTCTGTGTTCGGGCCGATGATGCAATCTTCACCGATTACGGTATTGCCTTTCAACATCGTACCGGGATACAGAATCGTATCCGAACCGATCTCTACATCTGCACCAATATACGTAGATGCCTTGTCGATGATCGTTACACCGTTCAGCATATGCTTTTTCGCCAGACGCTCACGCATAAATCCTTCTGCCTCAGACAATGCGACACGATCATTCACACCGATCGATTCTGCCAGATCCAGTGTCTCATACGCAGCAACACGCTTACCGTCAGCATGTAGAATGCGGATGCAGTCAGTCAAATAGTATTCGCCCTGTGCATTGTTGTTATCGATTTTGGATAATGCATCAAACAGCAGCTTGTTATCAAAGCAGTACGTACCTGTGTTGATTTCTTTTGTCAACAGCTCTTCCGGTGTACCGTCCTTTTGCTCGACGATCTTCGTTACGCCGCCGTCCTCGCCGCGGATAATACGACCATAGCCAGTCGGATCGTCCATCGAAGCTGTCAAAATGCTCACTGCTGCACTCTCACTCTGATGATGTGCAATCAATTGCTCCAGCGTCTCAGGTGTAACGAGCGGTGTATCACCACAGATGACGATTGTAATTCCTTCTTCATTACCGATCATCGGCTCTGCCTGACGTACCGCATGACCTGTTCCAAGCTGCTCACTTTGCAGTGCATATTCCGCACGATCGCCCAGATAGCCTTTAACAGCCTCAGCACCGTGACCTACAATAACTACACTACGCTCACAACCGATACGCTGAATCGAATCCAGCACATGACCGACCATAGGCTTTCCGCATACAGGATGCAGCACCTTATACAGCTTGGACTTCATGCGTTTTCCTTTGCCTGCTGCCAGTACAATCGCTAATCTTTTCAAAATAGTTGTCCCTCCATCGATGGAATGTATGATGATAGCTTCAAGCCTTGTATATGTGTACTTTCATTTCATATTCCGCAAAAAACTCCATACTGAATATATCTTATTCCGGGCAAAAAGAAAAGGGAGCCACAGCTCTCGCTCCAGTGGCTCCCTTTTCTTTTAAACCCCAATAAGTATAAAGAACTTGCTTATGCGCCTTCTTCGATAACTTCTTCTTCCAGTCCGGCACGCTCATATTCAGCCAGTACTGCCGACTGAATCTTCTCCCGTGTGCTAGAAGAAATAGGATGCGCGATATCGCGAAACTCGCCATCCGGTGTCCGCTTACTCGGCATCGCGACAAACATCCCGTTGTTCCCATCAATTACTCGAATGTCGTGAACGACAAATTCACTATCGATTGTGATGGAGGCAATGGCTTTCATCCGACCTTCGGAATTTACGCGGCGGAGTCTTACATCCGTGATTTCCATGTGTGTTCACCACCTTTTTGCATAAAGACTTGGTTGTGTATTTCCACACATGGAAGTAAAACACCTTCTTTTTTCTGAAAATTAATTGTGTATTTTTTTGTCGGATCGCCGTTTTTTGCCGATTTCTGCCGAATTCAAGAAAATTGACTGATACCTATTCTCAATTAGACTTCACAATTTATAAGCTAAATCCTTCAAATAATCACATTTTCAAAGTAATTTCCCGGTTGAACCGTAATTTTCTTACTTTTTGCATCAACTTCTGTTAATTTGGCGAGTGATACATAATCCGCCCACAGGCGATCTTCCACCTCTACATTGCCGGATTCTAGCAATACGCCCACACCTGCTACCGTTGCATTGAACTCCCCAAGCAGATCGACCATGCCCTGAATCGTGCCGCCTGCTTTCATAAAATCATCGATAATCAGCACGCGCGACTTTTCCTTCAGGGCGCGTCTGGACAAGGTCATCGTATGCAGACTCTTATGCGAACCGGACACATAGTTAATGCTAACCGCCGAGCCTTCCGTCATCTGGTGGTCACGTCGCACCAGCACAACAGGCAGATTCAGCTGCGTGCCTGTCGCATGCGCCAGCGGAATCCCTTTCGTCTCTACCGTCATGATCACATCAATCGGGGTGTCTGCAAAAACAGACGCAAAAATTTTGCCAACTTCGTTCAATGTAGCCGGCTGACCGAGCAGATCAGACATATAGATATAATTCCCTGGCAGCAGTCGATCTGGCTGCTCCATCTGCACGCACAGCTCGCTCATAAACGAGAACGCCTTCTCTCTGGACAAACGCGGGATGTATTTCACACCACCCGCTGCACCCGCCAGCGTCTGAAGCTCGCCGATGCCCTCTTCCTCGAAGACCTCTTTAATAATAGTCAGATCTTCACTGATCGATGATTTGGCCGCTCCGTACCGGTCAGCGAAGGTCGTTAATGGAATAAGCGTGTGCGGTCTTGAGGTCAAATACTGCGTCAGCTCGACCAGACGCGCGCTCCGTTTTAATTTTTTCACTTTAACTCCTCACCATCTACGAAAATTTACATTTTTATCCTAAAAAAATCCCAAATCCGAATAATTAAAGTGAATATAACATTTTTGTACGGCTTTGTAAAAGAAAATCGCAATCTTTTTCCAAATGTCTCCTTCATGCTTGAAGGCTTTTGGAAAAAGATTGCGACCTGGACTTCTCAGGTTAACATACGTACAGCATATACCTCATGGCAAAATCCACGTAGCCCATTATAAATGCGTGCCACCTTGGATTCCTTGGAAACGAGGCCGAATACCGTTGGCCCGCTACCTGACATGAGTACACCGTCTGCACCAAGCTGCTGCATCGTCTGCTTCAGCTGCTGCACCTCTGGATAGTGACTGAGCGTCACATCCTCCAGCACATTCCCCAGCTCACTGCATATCGCTTCAAACGATTGCTGCTCAATCGCCTTCTGCATCGCAGCTGCTGATGGATGCTGCTTAATCTGATCCGCTCTCAGACGTCCGTAGACGCCTGCTGTTGATACATTGATCGGCGGCTTTGCCAGAATGACCCAGCAATCCGGCGGGCTTGGTAGTGGCGTCAGCAGTTCGCCACGTCCTGTCGCAAGCGCTGTGCCGCCCGTAATACAAAAAGGAACATCCGAGCCAATCGAAGCGCCCAGCTCCATCATGTCCGCATGAGGGATATCCAGCTTCCACAGTCGATTCAATCCACGCAATGCGGCGGCGGCATCACTACTGCCTCCTGCCAGACCTGCGGCGACTGGAATCTGCTTGTCGATATGAATATGCACGCCCTGGCGGATACCGTAGCGCTCCTTGATCTTGTTCGCAGCCTGATAGGCAAGATTTTTATCATCCAGAGGGATGTAACCAGCCTGACTGGATATCGTGATCGTATTACCGGACAGCTCCGTAATCGTTAATCGATCGGCGAGATCGACCATCGTCATGATCATCTCTACCTCGTGGTACCCGTCCGGGCGCTTGTGCAGCACATCCAGCATCAGATTTATTTTCGCTGGCGCTTTTTCATATAGCTTCATGAGGTTCCTCCACCTTCAACATTCCGTCCGTTCTTATTGTTACTGTATCCGTCGACATACTGGAGAGCATAAATAGCCACTCCGGTAACGCCCACACATAGCAGGTAGCTAGGTATAGCCACGAATATTCCAATTATAGAAAAAATGAATTGCAAAGTCTATTCACAAAGCAAAACAGTCTCTACCCCCGCAGGAGATAAAGACTGCCTTATCATAAAACAGTTATTCAATTCCCAGCGTACTCGACACTTGTATGGGAATCATCCTCGCAAACTGTGATTTCAACCGAGTCGGTTAATACGTCTGCGTAGCTGTAAGACACTCGTTCAAAAGTTTGATGCTCATCATCAAGCTTTACAGTAAAAACAGAAGGGTAGGTTTCTTCCAAAATTCCGGTACGTTCAATGGTCTTTTTCCGACCACCGTGTGCGCGCAATGTGATTTTGTGCCCTACATGAGCATCAAGATTGCGTTTGATTTCGGTAAGCGCATTGTTAGCCATGCTCACAACCACCTCTTTTCCTACCTCCTATTGTAACAAAAAGGAAAAGAATTGTCAATCAAATATTAAATTATGCTACACAAAATTTATTTTGTCAATGATTTTTTTGTGAGGTGCTAAAAAGCTCGCTTTAACGAATCCCTGCTGCCAGGAATACATCGCTCAAACGTCCATATTCCTCAATGCTCAGCGTCTCCCCACGACGGGATGGCTCGATACCAGCCTCCGCGAGAAGCTGCTCCAGCTGTTCGCGATCGCTTCCGCTGAAATAACGTGTTTTGAGGTTGTTGGCAATCGTTTTACGGCGCTGAACAAAGCATGCCTGCATCAGCTCGAAGAAATGCTGCTCATCCTGTACATGCACAGGTGGCTCCTCACGCAGCTTGAGACGAATCACCGCTGATTCCACATTCGGCTGCGGAATAAATACCGTTTTCGGCACGATACATACCAGCTCTGGGATGCAGTAATATTGAACAGCGATGCTCAGGCTGCCATAATCCTTGCCACCTGGCGCAGCTGCCATACGCTGTGCGACTTCCTTCTGAATCATCACGACGATATTATCGAGCGGAAGCTTCTCTTCCAGCAGCTTCATCAGAATCGGTGTAGTGACGTAATACGGCAAATTCGCAACAACACTGACCTTATCCACATTGGCAAAATCCTCACGGAACAGCTCCTGTAGATCGACCTTGAGTACATCACCATGACGCACACGCACATTATCATAGTCACCGAGCGAGTCTTGTAAAATCGGCAGCAGACGCTGATCGATCTCTACCGCGGTCACATTATGCGCCTGACGTGCCAGACGCTCTGTCAATGCACCGATCCCCGGTCCGATCTCCAACGCACCACGCTGTTCATTCAAGTCCGCTGCGTCGACAATTTTATTCAAAATATTACTATCGATCAAAAAGTTCTGACCGAGGCTCTTTTTAAACGAAAAGCCGTGCTTATTAATAATCTCTTTCGTCCGTCCGGGCGTGGCGATATCGTGTCTATCATTCATTGGATTGCTGTTCCTCCGCTTCAAGTTGTGAAAGTGCTGCCGCGAATTCCTCGCGGGTGATGCCAAATATACGTAGCCGTTTATGAAATTGCTTGCCGTTGCCATAACCGATGCCGAGCAGATTGCCCATTTTCATCCGGCGTGCGGCAGCTTGCTTATGAATGACCAGTCCGGTCGTAATCAGATCATCCCAATCGATGAGCGTCTCTGCCTCTGGCATTTCCGTATGCACACGTGCCAGAGCTGCCCGAATCGCTTCAGGCGATGCATTCTCGACTCCGATATCGCCTTTTAACGTCGCTTCACTCTCCGGGATAAAGGCATGCTTACAGCCCGGTACCTTCTGTGAGACGATTTTGCGTATCCGCTCTCCAGCATGATCGGGATCGGTCAAAATGATAACCCCTCTACGCTCCTGTGCCAGACGTACACGACGAATCACGTGAGCGCCAATCGCGGAGCCACCCGTTTCGATCGTATCCGCTTCGACTGCACGCTTAATCGCTACTGTATCGTCCCGTCCCTCTACAACAATGACCTCTTTAATCAATGGATGGTACGCTTCCCTTCCGGATCGGGGGCGTACAGACGTCATTTCCTTTTCCCCGCGATCATATTCATATTGTCCTCAGTATAACAAAACAACAAACAAAAAGAAGGGGAATCATCCCCTTCTCCTGTTGGTTCCTATACGCTCATGGTTAATAATGCTTATATCATATAACAGTCCTGCCAGCACAGGCAACCGATTTGTACCGATAAATTAAGGTTTTACCGGCCCGATCACATAGACCGTATAACCGGACTTGCGTCCGAACGCTCTTGCCTGGCTCAGGCTATCAATATATACGTCAATCTTATTGCCGTTAATGGCGCTGCCGGTATCTTCTGCACGGCGGTAACCGAGGCCTTCAATGTAGACCCACCATCCCATTGGGATCACGTCGGTATCTACGGCAATCGTCCGTCCTTCTGTCACTCGCGTTCCAGATGCAGTACGTGTACCCAGTCCTGGCTCCTGAGAGGAGTAGGCTGTCAGCGTAACATTATTCAATACTTTGGCATAAGAGAAATCTTTGTCGGAATTTGAACTGGACGAAGCACTCGCTGCAAGCAACTTAGGCTGCTCTTTTTTCGTACCGATCGCAACGATCTTGTCCTGTACATCAGCGGTTGTCTTTTTATCAATCATGCGCTTGGAGACGAACTCTCCGTCTTCGTATACCTTCTCGATATACTGGACAACCTTACCTTTTTGACCACTCTGAATGAGCTTTGTTTTACCTTCCAGCAGACTGCCGTCTTCTTTCTGAACGACCTGATAAGGCAGCTCAACGACCTGTTTGGCCACAAAGGAAGTTGTTCTAACTACCTTGATGTCCATATCATGCTGGACGCCCGCTTCCACCGGAGGTGTTAGCTTGTCTTCTTTACCGAGATCGATCCCGGCTTGTTCCAGTGTATTCCCAACCGTTTTGGCTGTAGTGTACACCTGTTTTGTTTTACCGTCTGCCGTAATATTTACGGCTACCGCATGGTTAATGTATACCTTGTCGCCATCCTGGATTGCTCCGTTCATGGACATTGATACTTTATCCTGTGGTGCTACTTGAATATTTTGTTCAGCCAGCAGATCCGATAGCTGTAGCTTATGGGTTTCGACCATTTGAGCTTTGCCATCAATAACGACATAAATATTTTTGCTTGCCTGCATATACATCAACCAGAGTGCCATGGCAATAACCACAATCACTGCCAGTGAAGTGAGCAGTACAGAGCGTAGATTTTTTTGCTTCCAACGCAGCGCGTAAGACATGCTGGATGAGCGTGAACCATGGGTTTCTTTGAAAGGAGCAATTCCCACTTCTTCCGTCCTCCTTACATAGTCTCGCCGTCTTGCTGTAAAGAAAATGTATTATAGACGCGACTATATCAGAATTTCCACAGGCATTATAATGCTTATGATGAAATACCGGCGCATTACGGTACTTCGTTCTAGTTGAAAATTGCCTGCGCCATGGTCAGTCCTAGCGGCATACCGATCCCGGATAGTGAAAACCGGGTCTTCTCTTTTTCATTGACTTCCTTTTGCACAAAACAAAAAAGCCTAGGGAAAAGTGCAAGAGCAACTCTTCCGTGGCTTCCCGACATTGTACGTCCATTGGAAACTTAGAAAATGAGAGGTTGCCTCTGCATCGCTTACGAGGTTAGCTGTCGGGTTCGGATAAGCACTACTGCGTGTAGATGGTACCCTGTGAGACGTCCTTCGCTCATGGCGCAAGTAGCCTCAATTCACCCCAAAGACCCTGTATCAGGAATCAAACATCTGCCTTCCGGTATTGCCGGTTAAAAGTGAATGAAGACAGCTGTTGGTTCCCCCGTTCTCCTATGTAGGAAACTCAGCGAGACCGAATCATGGAATCTCGTGTATCGACACGAAGATTAAATCACTGATGAAATGATATCCCGAACACAACCTCACTGTAAAGCGAGAGGCAACTCCGTTTTTCTTAAAAAGTGGTTAAAAACTTGTAACATTTCCGCATTTTTTCGTTAAAATTCATTCATATATCGGTATAGCTCGTTTTTTCATCGGTTTTTCTCTCGTTTTCATCGAATGCCAAATAATGCCAACGCATTTTTTGTTGTAATTTCACTAATTTCTTCCAGACTTACCCCTTTAAGCTCGGCAGCTGTCTCTGCCACCAAACGTACATATCCAGACTCATTTCTTTTTCCACGATTAGGATGTGGAGTCAAATATGGGGAGTCCGTTTCCAGTAATAAACGATCCATCGGAACCTGCTTTAGTACCTCTTTTGGCTGCTTTGCATTTTTGAATGTGATCGGGCCGCCAAACGAAATATGGAAGCCCATATCCAGGCACATTTTTGCCGTTTCCCAGCTACCGGAAAACGCATGCATAATGCCGCCAACCTCACTTGCTTTTTCCTCACGCAAAATCCGAACAATGTCCTCATGCGCTTCCCGATTATGAATGACAATTGGCATTTTCATCTCACGCGCCAGGCCAATTTGCTCGCGCAGTACACGATGCTGCACATCCTTCGGTGATTTATCCCAGTGATAATCCAGTCCGATTTCACCGATTGCGACTACTTTTTCATGACTGCATAAAGATGCAATCCATTCCAGATCGCCCGGCTGCATCTTGATCGCTTCGACCGGATGCCAGCCCACTGCCGCATAGATAAAATCGTATTCCTCTACTAATTGCATCGTAGTCGGAATCGTCTCACGGTCAAATCCAATATTCACCATTCGAGTGACTCCATTATTGTAGGCACGCTCGATCACTTCTTTGCGATCCTCATCAAAATCTTTGGAATCCAAATGGGTATGTGTATCAAATAACATAGTATTCATTCTCCTTTGCAGGCTTTTTTACGTAATCGCTATGGAACTTTTTTATCGGCTTCATACATTTTTTATATTTCAAACTCCATTTGTGCTGGTCCTAGCTTATCTTCGAAAATGTCCGCTACATGCGGTGACAGCTTGTGTTTTACCCTTTCTAGCTTCTCCTGTGGAAAATACAGATGATATCGTCCACGATGGATACCGCTGATCGAGCGCACAATATCGGATACTTCGGATATTTCCTGTACCTTGTTCTGACGATCCAGTAGCAAAATCTGCTTTTCCTTTTTCGGATCACCAGGGCGGAAAACATCGTATGGCAAATCAGTTGGGAAATCGATCTCCAGATCATACTGCGGATGAAGACCCGCTTCCGCAAATTCGCGGCGAATTTGATCGATCATATCGAGGTCGATTAATTCGGTTTCTATATATTTATATAACCGTCGCTCCATAAAACGAGCACACACATCGGCAAGAATTTCGTCCTTTTCAAGCGTCCACTGCATAAACGTCGTTTGTACAAGCGCTTCATCCAACAGTAAGTACTCTTTTACATTTAACTCATTGCGGAACAGTGCAGGTAGCGGATGTGGTAAAAATGTGAAATTGTAGCCGCTATCGAACAGTTCTTTTGCCCGCTGGAAAATATGACGTAATACGATATCCGAGCTGCGTGTCACCGGATGGAAATACACCTGCCAGTACATCTGATACCGTGACATGAGATAGTCTTCAATCGCGTGCATTCCCGTCTCCTTCACGACCACACGTCCATTATGCGGACGCAGCACACGAATAATGCGATCCATATCGATCGTACCGTAATTCACCCCTGTAAAATATGCATCGCGCAGCAAGTAATCCATCCGATCTGCATCCAGTGGACTGGACACCAGATTGACCACTACTGCCTTCTCGTAGTCCTTACGAATAACCGCAGCAACCTTTTCCGAAAAGCCAGCTTCTACGTCCTCCAGCACACGATGAATTTCAGTATCTTCTAATAATATGCGACACGTCCATTCCTCATGATTCATCTCAAACGCTTCTTCTATAGAATGCGAAAATGGGCCATGTCCCAGATCATGCAGCAGCGCAGCACAGAGTGCCACCATACGCTCCTCGCTCGGCCAATCCTCATATCCGCTTCGCTCGAATTGAGAAATGATACGACGCGTAATCTCATACACTCCGAGAGAGTGGGAAAAGCGGCTATGCTCTGCACCGTGAAAGGTCAGATAGGATGTACCGAGCTGACGAATGCGACGCAATCGTTGAAACTCAGGTGTATTGATCAATGTCCAGATTAACCGATCCTGGACGTGAATATAATTGTGAACAGGGTCCTTGAATACTTTTTCCTCATCCAAAGGCTGTAGCGATTTCATACTTAACGCTCCTTCGCGAAACTTGATTACCGTATTTTGAATCGTATAAAATAGAATTATGTCAATTATGTCGAACAGTGTCGTTATATGATCAGCAACGATTTCCAAATCGACAAAAGCTGTATACGCCCATCATATCGTAAAAATAAACCCAAAATCCTTTAACCGCAAAAAAAATTTTACGATTTTATGCTGAAATAGGCAATTTCATGCAATTTCTATGTTGACTGATTTGGGAAACGTTGGTATTATAAATATCATAAAAGATAGAACTTTGTCGAAAGATGACATTTAAAACATGAATGCTTGTTCAATAATTGCATCCTGGCGCTAACCAGCTAGAGAAGTATCGCAGCTTATACGATGGCTTACTTCATTTCTATTAATCGGGAACAGCCGTTACGAACCCTATTCGACAAGCGAATTTTACGACTATTATAAAAACACATTTGAGAGGATTGATTATCATGATGAAATCAACAGGTATTGTAAGAAAAGTAGACGAGCTGGGCCGTGTAGTAATTCCGATCGAACTGCGTCGCACACTGGGAATCGGTGAGAAAGACGCTCTGGAAATCTACGTTGATGGCGAGCGCATCATGCTGAAAAAATACGAGCCAGCTTGTATCTTCTGCGGCAATGCTGAAAATGTAACGTACTTCAAAGGCAAAATCGTTTGTAACGACTGCATCTCCGAAATTCCAGTTCCTGTGACAAAATAATTAAAATAAGCTATAATAAAGCTAGAACCATAAACTTTATTAATTCTAACCTTTTTATATCTCCTTGGACCTTTATCCGACATTGCTCGGGTAAAGGTATTTTTTTGCTTTCTGCATGTTTTCCTCTACCTGACATTATACCGATTTTCACATAGTAAGCCAATGTGGCGACAAAAAGGGACCTCGACGCTCGGTCGTGGTCCCTTCATATACACTCGAAATATGCACTCGAATTTGCTGCTCCAATAGAGGTCGCTGATCGAGTTTCTTCTATATAATATATATGTTGCTTAGAGATGATCCTATCCGGTCTAGCATACCTTATGAATTAGAGTGTACACATACCTAAACGCACATACCGAAGCAGTTAACTATGCTTAAATTATTTCGATCCATTCATCACCAAGAATGTGGCGGAATGATAAATCCTATGCTCTATTCCTCCAGCAATACCTGATAAATATCACGCTTGGACAATTGACGATCCTTAGCGGTACGCTTCATAGCATCTTTACGCGATAGCTGCTCGGTCTGCTCATAATGCGCGACATGCTCGGCAATCGACAATGCCTGCCACCATTCATTCGCTTCGGCAATCGCTTCTTCCTGTGATTGTCCTTCCAGCACGATACAGTATTCACCCAGCGGTGGATGCTCCTCCAGCCATTCCAGCGCTTCCTCTACCGAGGCACGCAGCCATTCCTCATGCCGTTTCGTTAATTCGCGTGCCAGTACGATGCGACGATTACCCACATGCTCCAGAATCGCTTGTAGCGTTTTGATAATGCGATGTGGAGATTCATAAAATAGAAGCGTTCCTTCTGCTGCACGCGCCCCCTGTAGCACCTCTGCCTGTCCACGATGATCACGCGGCAAAAAGCCGATAAAGGTGAACCGATTGGTCGACAGGCCTGATGCGATCAATGCAGATAGCGCTGCATTAGCTCCCGGGATCGGTACAATCGCGATGCCTTGCTCTACAGCTAGCTGTACCAGCTCTTGCCCTGGGTCAGAAATAGCAGGCAAGCCCGCATCGCTAATCAGCGCTAGACTTTGCCCTTCCATAATTAAGCGAATCAGCTCCGGCCCACTATTATGCTTATTATGCTCATGATAACTGACGAGTTTGCGCGGCGTAATCTCAAAATGATTCAACAGCTTACGACTTTGCCGTGTATCCTCAGCCGCGATAATATCGCATTCCTGCAATGTGCGAACAGCGCGATAGGTCATATCCTCCAGATTGCCGATCGGTGTTGCGACCAGATACAGCGTACCTGGCGCTTTACCTTGCGGCGACTCCGATGCAGCGGCAAAGCTTTTTTGGACTTGTATGCTCATAAAGACTCCTTTTGACCGTAATAAATATCCATAATTTCTGGAACATATTCATTCTGATCATTATATACGATCAATGGCGGCAGCACACGCGCTTCTGGCTTACCACCGCGAATGCCCTCCACCAGTACCATATTCGCCTCCATATGACGGCGTGGATGGACAAAACGAATGCGTTTCGGCTCTACTCCATATTGACGCATCATCAGCACAATATCGACCAGGCGGTGCGGACGATGCACCATCGCCAGCTTGCCCCCATTTTTGAGTAAACCGGCTGCCGTGCGGACGACATCTTCCAGCGTACAACCGATCTCATGGCGTGCCATTGCATGGTGCATATTCAGCTTGACCTCGTTGCCGTTCATTGGCATATACGGTGGATTGACCGTTAGAGCATCGTACGTACCATGCTCTCCCTGTAGCGGTAGTTCCTTCAGATCCTGATTGCGAATCGTAATCTGTGACTGTAATTCGTTAATCTGTACGCTACGCTCAGCCATATGCGCCAGCCGTTCCTGAATTTCTACCCCTTCAATAGATGCCGCGGTGCGCGTGCTAAGCAGGATCGGAATAACACCGTTCCCAGTACACAGGTCCATCACCTTACCACGCGGCGGAACCGCTATAAAGCGCGCCAGTAGCACCGCATCCATCGAGAAGCTAAACACATCCGGGCTTTGAATAATATGCAGCCTGTGGGTCAGCAGATCATCCATCCGCTCACCTGGCTGTAGCAGTTCCAAATACTGCTCATGCTTGTTGTTTTGTTCCAATTTCCCGATTTCCTCTCCACATCGATAAAGCCGCAGACAGTATCTGCGGCTTTGGTTCGTATTATTCGGATTTGTTCAAAAATGACAGACAGAACAGACAGTCGCCTTCCGTACGCAGATGGCCATAGTATACATTGCAGATATGAAATCCTTCATGATACAACCGGGCGAGATTATCGTAGCCCTCGCCGACGACTTCTGGATACGGATGATTGTGCAGATCCGAATCAGCCAGGATTTCAACCGCCTGAGCATCAGTCAGCTCTGGTTCGCCAGGCACTTCTTTTTTCAGTACACGACGCAGCTGTTCATTTTCAATCGTCAGGCGCTGGTTTTCCTCCAGTAATTCCTTAACTGCCAGCTTGAGCCTTCCCATATCCCCGTGCATATGGTTCATCTGTGTCTCCAGTTCATGAATATACTCAAAAAGATTTTTCTTTTCCAAGTTTCCACCTCAAACGCAGCCTTTGACGGTTTACTTCACCACGACCTCATCGAACGGTAGCTCCTTGACCTTACTAATTTCGAAGATCTGAACATGTACCGTACGAGAACCCGCATTAATGCCAACAACCTTGCCTTCACCAAGCGAGGTCACGACAAATTTACCGACAGCCGGGAGTTCTTCCTTTATACTTTCATAATTGTCATGCTCAAATTTGAGACAACACATCAGACGTCCACATAGACCCGAGATTTTGGTCGGATTCAGTGACAGGCTCTGATCCTTCGCCATTTTGATCGACACGGGCTCAAAATCACCCAGCCAGGACGAACAGCACAGAATACGTCCGCATGGGCCAATTCCGCCCAGCATTTTCGCTTCATCACGCACACCGATCTGACGCAGCTCGATACGCGTACGGAAAATACTTGCCAGATCCTTTACAAGCTCACGAAAATCGACACGTCCCTCTGCCGTAAAATAGAAAATGATCTTATTGCGATCAAACGTATACTCGACGTCCACCAGCTTCATTTTGAGCTGATGATCTCTAATCTTTTTGAGACATGTAGCAAATGCATTCTTCGCTGCTGTCCGGTTCTCCTCGACGATACGAGCATCATCCTGCCCGGCGATACGGATTACCTTTTTCAGCGGCAATACCACATCATCTTCCTTCACCTGCTTACGTCCGATAACGACCTTGCCGTACTCTATACCCCTTGCCGTCTCTACGATAACATGCTCTTCGCTATCGATTGCAAAATCGAGCGGATCAAAATAATATATTTTACCCGCTTTTTTAAAGCGGACACCTACTACGTTATACAAAAGAAAAGCCTCCTCATTTGCCAATACCGCCCCTACTGATGCAAAAACGATACAAACAATAACTTCTACGGTGTATACGCAAACTGCGAGTGAGCCGCTATCTCGATCAGCTCCTGCTAGCCTTCGTCTGAAGCAGCCATTGTTGAGCTACATATGGCGCTTATATCGAACTAGCAGATCGGCTTGCCTACACACCTGGTTTGCACGGACATGGCGTATTTCGAAAAAGTCACTGCTCTTTCATCAGATGTTCTTCCGCATGATGTATACTGTCCGTCCTATATAGAAGCTTATTCTATACCTTAGCCGCTTACCCCTATGAGAAACTGCTCCATACATAGCTGCCCGTTAACGTTCGAGCGAAGCATTTTCTTGCATTCGGCAGCAAGCGCCATACAGGAGATCCAATGCTGCATGCTGCGGGTGTGAGCCACCTTGGAGAGAGACTCTAACTGATCTATAAAAACGATACTTTCGTTCTGGCCAATCTGAATATGAATAAGATCCTTGAACCATAGATGAAAAAGGTCAAATACCTGATCCACATGATCACCCAGTCCGCCCTTAAATAGCTTCTGTTGTGCGGTAATCAGGCTCATACTGCCCCTGGAGGCAGACTCCTTCCCTAATTGTAACACTACGTTTCTAATTTCTGCAAACCAATTCTCGGCGAGCAGCTTCCGGCATTCCTCCGGGTCAGAAACGAGATGAACCGCACAGCGAACGAGGGGTAGCGGGTAATTTTCATCCGCTAACAATTGGATCATTTGCTTCGGATCGACAGCAGTGAATAGCACTGGCTGTGTCCGCGAACGAATCGTCGGCAAAATAGACTGTACATTATCTGTCAGCAGCATCGCAACAGCCGGAGCTGGCGGCTCTTCCAGAAATTTGAGCAGACTATTGGCGGCCTGCACCGTCATTTTATCCGCATCCTGAATAATATAGATTTTGCGGTTGCCCGCTTCCGAACGGTATGAAAAAATCCGCTGTAGCTCGCGGATCTGATCGATTTTGATCGAGCTGCCATCCGGCTCTACCAGTAGAAAATCCGGATGATTGCCGTGCTCCATTTTACGGCACTCTATGCAATGTCCGCACGCATCGACACCCTTTTCCAGACAGACGAGCGCTTGGGCAAAGCTAAATGCCATCTTCAATTGCCCACTACCTGCCGGGCCATGAAACAGATAGGCATGGGATATTTTTTGCTGACGAAGCCCATTTTGTAACACCTTTTTGGCAGTTTCCTGCCCTATAATTTCTTGAAAAGACATACTGCCTCCTTATCTGAAGCACTTAATACAGCAAATTGACCAGCAGACCGCGAATTTCGCCCATACGCTGTAATAGCTCAATTCGGCCTTCCTCGCTGCTAAGAAGCTCTTCAGCCATACCAAGCAATGCAGAATCCACTTCATCTAGCAGCTTGTATTTGCGACTGCGTCCACGACGATCAAAGCTTTGTGTATCCTTCAGCTTGACTCCGCGGCGTACCGTATCCTCCAAAAAGCGCTTCACCAGCATCTGATACGCCTTCAGCTCACGCAGGGTCATCGACTTAGCCAGACGATCCCCTTGAAGCTGAATGGCCTTGAATTGACGCTGAATCTCGTCGTGGGTAGCCTGCGTCCCGTGATTTTGCAGCACGTCTGAGAAATTCTTTTGCTGCACAACCTTCGTTGGCGTCTCCGACAAGACCGAATTGCTTTTTAACGGAGGATAACCGGGATTGATTTTCATTATGATCTTCCTCTCCATATACCGAATCTATATACTGATACTCTCCATGATCCGCCTGCCTGTATCGCATGCCAATCCGTTGAGTGAACCGAGCAGCACAATAGGACACGAGCTTGGTAAGCGAACGGTCCCTATTTATAACTAACCTGTAAAAGCCCTTATAATCAGTATCGTTCAAAATGAAGGTTTTGCGAATAGGAAAATGAAAAAATCCGCTCTATTCCGCAATTTTTATTAATTTTACCTCTTTATAATAAAGATGGACCGGTCCCATAATGGTACCCGATCCTTCTCTTCCTTCTATTATACTATTAAACGAGCCGTTTGATTCATCAAATTACAAACTAACGCGACTTTTTCGCCAGGGCTTATGCTGTACTAACGTCTATACGCTATCATAAGCAGCATTTCGGATAGCACAGCATAAATCTCACCGACCAGCGAATAGCCCTGAGGCTGTCATCATGCTTCATGAAGCCTGGTTTAGAAATGCTCGAAGCGTTCAACAGGCATGACGAATACCGTAGCGCCGCCCACCTGTACTTCGACTGGCAATGGTAGATACGAATCGGTCGTTCCACTCATTGGTGTTACTGGTGTAACCAGCTGCTCACGAATTTTGCAGCTGTTGCGAATGACTTCCAGAACCGCTTCGATCTGACTATCATCCACACCAATCATGAATGTCGTATTACCGGCACGCAGAAAGCCACCTGTACTTGCCAGCTTGGTCGCACGGAAATTGGCTTTTACCAGCTCTCCGGACAGACGATTGCTGTCTTTATCCTGCACGATCGCTATAATCAGTTTCATCGTTATAGCCTCCTTTAGCAAAATTCAACCAATACGTCTATTCTTTATTTGACATAACCGGTGCAATATCCTTTAATTGCGTTGGCTTTAATGGAACAATATTGAAATTGGGGCAGCTAGCTAAGAGATATGAGAATCTATTGGATGGAAGATGAGCATGGATTTCGTAAATTTTAGCTGTAAGATATTTTGCTTTGCAAAAATCACTTTTCATTTGACCTCGTGTTAGGGAATCGCTAACACTATATCTGTAAGATATTTTGCTTCGCAAAAATCACTACTCATTTAATCCTTTGTTAGACAATTGCTATCTTTAGCATCATCCCTGCTCCTTATTTCATTTCCCGATTTTGTACATCTCACAGTCTAAAATTCAGCTCAGTCCCTTAATTTTGCTTCATTTTTCATATGCCATGCAATACAAGATCATAACAGTGCTAGTCAAATATCGTACCCTTTATTACCCTAATTTAGCCTGCTAACTCACTCTGTTGTGGATTGGGAGAGCCAGCCATCGATCAGGCGATCAAGCTGCTCCCGAATATCTTCAAACACCTCATCTGGAGATTGCTCCCCATTTACAATCGTAAAACGTTCTGGGTATTCAGCGATCAGCTGCTGATAACCGCCATAGACACGATGATGGAAATCGATCGCTTCCAGATCCAGACGATTAATTTCACGATCTGTCGTTTTAGCCATGATGCGCTGCAATCCAACCTCAGGCTTCACTTCGATATACAGATTCATATCTGCCCAGTATTCTTTACCTTCAACCTCAATCGCCATACGGTTGATATCAAGCACCGCTTTACCCAATTGACGCCCATGTCCCTGATACGCAAGCGAGGACATCACATATCGATCACAAATGACAAGCTGACCTACCTCCAGTGCAGGTAAAACCTTTTGCATCAGATGCTCGCGCCGCGCACTGGCATATAACAAGCATTCAGTCATCCCGCTCATATGATTGTCCACATTCAAAATCACATTACGAATCTGCTCGGATACTGGAATACCTCCCGGCTCACGCGTAGATAAAAATGGAAGCTGGCGCTCGTTCAAATACTGTACGATTCGTTCCAGCTGACTGGTTTTGCCGCTCCCATCCATCCCTTCAATTGCGATAAATAATCCTTTTGCTGTCATACCTTCATTCCTGCTTTCTATAGTTAATCGTGATAGACACGGATCGATTGTAGCGAAACATCCGCAGCTCCTTGTATTTTGATACCATGCTGGCGTACCTGTAATAGCCGTGCGTGCAATTCCATACTGATCATTTCTCCTGCATACAATACAGGAATACCCGGAGGATAAGGAATAACCATCTCTGCACATCTCCGTCCGGCTGCCTGCTCCAGCGGTATCGTCTCGATCTGCTGCTGTGCGATAGGCTTCATTTGAAAAGGTACGGGCTCGGATATGAGTGAAGCTATAAGCAGATTAGAATCTTCATCTTGCTGTTCGGCGGCTATATTGGACTTATCAAGAGCATCGGAAAGTACACTTTTCCCGATTGATAAAGCTGATAACATGGGGGATATCGATACATTACCTGCATGTGCATGAGCATATTCCTGTGCAGCTATAGCTGTATCATCAGCAATCCGCCGTAATGCGTCCAACAAGCGTGTTGCATCCTCCATTTGTGAGCCGAGACTGAATACGAGCACCACATAACGCTCATCACTCATCTCCGGTATACAGCCATATTGCTCAAGCTGCTGCTGTAACTGCTGCCCGGATAAGTATCCTGTTTGATCATACAAAACAATTTTAAATGGATCCTGCTCGATTCTTTGAGCCATCTCATCATATGCAGGTATATCCAAACGACTCTCCGAATGGACTTCTTCTACACAATCCTTATACTCTGCATTCAAAGAATCCTTCTTCACATATCGTCGATGTTCCTCACGTTGCTCACCTACAATCGCAAAGCGTCCGCCAGTCTCACGATCCATACTATCCACCTGCTCATTTGCTACATATTGCTTACTGCCTGCATGCGTATGATCCGATGCAGCAGCATAACATCCAATCGATGCCAGATGATCTACGACATAATCACGAGCTGCCAATCCCTGTTCAAATAATGCACTTCCTGCGTAATCCAGCCAATAACGGCTCAGATCCAGTGAAGCCATGATCGGATAGGAAGGACTGGAGCTTTGAATCATCGCCAATCGCTGCCGAAGTACATCCCGATCCATCCAATTACCCTGTATATGCAGCATCGCGCCCATCGTCATAGCGGATAGCATTTTGTGTGTGGATTGTACAACGCCGTTTGCTCCCGCTGCCAGCGCACTTTGCGGAAAGCGTGGATGATGTCCGTAATGAGCACCATGCGCTTCATCGACGAGCAGAGGAATGCCGTGCTCATGACAATATTGAGCCATAGTCGATAGATCGCTGCCCATTCCATAATAATTAGGTGATGTTACTAGCACGCCACGAGCCTGAGGATACCGCACTAGCG
Organism: Paenibacillus hunanensis; assembly: GCF_014645615.1. Lineage (GTDB taxonomy): Bacteria > Bacillota > Bacilli > Paenibacillales > Paenibacillaceae > Saccharibacillus > Saccharibacillus hunanensis. The sequence continues at coordinate 55,996 of NZ_BMMB01000014.1, forward strand.
CTTGCCGCACCGTCTCTGCCAATGGCACCACAGCAAGCCCGCTAAGTGTATCGATCTCTGGTGTCAAAAACACTGCCTGCGCTCCAGCCAGCATTAAGCCATGAATGACCGATTTATGCACATTACGCTGCACAATAATTAGATCACCGGGCTGCTGACAAACCGATAACAGTAATGCCAGATTCCCCGATGTACTGCCACCAACAAGCCAGTACGTTTCCTCTGCCCCAAAGCAGCGAGCAGCAAGCTCCTGCCCCTCCTGAATCACACCCTCAGGATGATGAAGGTCATCTGTGCCTTGTATTTCCGTCACATCCAGACGCAATAGCTCTCGCATATAATCCATAGACAGAGCTTGTGCAGCGTTCTCAACAGGCAGTTCATAGGCTGCTCCATTTTTATGTCCAGGCACATGATAGCTCCGATTGCCTGACTGCGCATACTGAATAAGCCTCTCATATAGGGGCGCCCGAACACGATCATCTTGAAGATGATCATCTATAGAAAGGGACTCATACGCATTCTCGGAAAAGAATGACTGCTTACTCATCTCATTATTATTCATAATACTCCTGCTAACTTTCATATAAATTATTGTAGACTTCCTAGTATCCTTATTATAATTATAACAGAGCAACGCTCGAACTATGCGATTAAGTCTAAGTCTGAATCAAGACCCCGATTTAGATCGTGATATCCAATGGATTTATATGATATACGACTTACGTATCGATTATCTACGATCAATGTCTAATTCGTACCTAATTGATAGCTAATTTAAATCTAATCCCCGGCCACTGTATGACTGAATATATGCCAATGCTCTATCATCAATGTATATCGTTGTCGATTGTATGTAGTTGTAGTCCCAGTAGAAATGGTTCTAAAGTTCCTCTTCGATACCGATCCAAAAACCGATATACATAATGAATACTGCTCGGTTCCATACACAGTTGTATCTTTATTGTTCTATACATATACATAAGCTTCATTCATGGCTCACTGCAATGCTGCACATATGCCATATGCATTTCATCATTTATCGGAAAGGTGGCCCCTCCTCTATGGCAGTAGAGCCGCAACAAAACGCAACGTTCTACCAGTATAAGCTAATTAAAAAATGGAATATTACCCGACTCTGGTTTTGGACGTATCTTCTTTTACCCGTCATCGCCTTAGCCGCAGAAATGTATTTCTTCTCATGGGAAAGCATTGGCTTCTGGGTATTGTCATTCCCTCTAGTATTGTGGATTCAATTCGTAATCTCACGCTCCGTCTTAATTATGACCGTAAATCACCTGCGTAAAAAATGGCGTTTCCAATTCCAATACCCCTGGATCGGTTATCTGCCTGATCAACATATGAGCTATTCTACATTCCGACGCGTACTATTGCATACAACATGGATCGGATTATGCTTCACTGCTGTACTATTCATGTGGCTGCCTGTTTCCTTTTCCGTCTCGCTAGTCGTCTGGCATGTCTGGCTCTGCCTACCACGCCTGCTCATCCTGCTCCGTCTGTTCAGACAACGCAAAGATGGCATGGTCAAGCTTAACAAGGACGATGTGTCATATTATATTAGCTAAATTACATGGATCCGACATTATCCCAGCTTGCCCTAGCATCGATGTATCATACTATATTAGCTAAATTAGCTCATTCGATCACATTGCTGCTAGATCCAAATTAGATATACAATATAAAGGCTCAAATCACATTCATATATACATGTTCAAATCATGTTCATACTTCTCAATAGGAGTTCATTTAATGTTGATATCCAATCATACAGAGGATCTCTGCCTAAAGAGTTATAGTTCGATAACTGGACAAAGATGATCTATTCATATCATTCACCCACTATTCACTCACATAAAAAGCTGACCCCTATTTAGTATAAAGGTCAGCTTTTCTTATTTGTATTTATCCCCGATCCATTCCAATCCCATTTAAAATCTAATATGTACAACCACAAACCATACTCAATACTAGCTAACAAACCATGCACAACCTAATTCCATGATTAACAATCACCAATTACCGAATAAATCCGCCTTCCGAGTGAATAATCTGTCCTGTAATCCACTCTGCTTCCTCACTCGCCAAAAAAGCTACCAATCGCGCTGCATCTTCAGGCGTCCCGATCCGTCCCATTGGAAATTGCGGCAATAGATATTCACGTACCTCATCATTCATCCACGTAGAGTCCGTCGGCCCCGGATTAATCGCATTGACTGTAATTCGCAATGATGCTAGCTCACGAGATAACGACTTCGTAAACGCAGAAATAGCTCCCTTCGTCGCCGCATAAGCCAGTTCTCCAGGCATAGGTGCAAGATCCTGACCTGAAGTTAAATTAATGATCCGACCATAAGGCAAGTTTGCCTTCTCAAACGAACGTGCAAACTCAGCACATAATAAAAACGTTGATCTCATGTTCACGGCATAGTGATCATCCAATGATTTAGCATCCAGCGATACATAATCATTATTCGTGCTATACGCAGCATTATTAATCAAAATAGTAGGCTGCCCCAGTTGGTTCAATACCTCAGCATATAGCTCTGACGCAGCAGTAGAAGCTGCCAAATCAATCTCCAAACAAGCACAACGTACACCCATACCCATCATCTCTTGCCGTAACATATCTGGCCACTGCACATCTGCATTCCAATAGGTAAAGAAAATATCCACCCCAGTAGAAGCTAACTTTCTACAAAATGCCGTGCCCATATCTCTCGAGCTACTAGCTCCAGTAATCAAAGCAACCTTTCGTTGTGTATCTTGGTTAGTATGACTCATACTCGTCCTCCTCCTCCTTTCTAATCCGTTCATACAAAATTATAAAACACCAACTGGCAATTGTATAATACGTATCCCTCTTTCCTTGGAGCTCCTCTACAATATCTTTCTCCAATACCTCTCTGCAACACCTTCTACTGCTATATCCCTCATTGGAACAACAAGAGTACACTTAAAAGTTAAAAAACCTGAAACAAAGCCTGAAAAGAGAAAACACTAAGTGGCAATTGTATAATACATATCGAGAACAACAGAACGCAGAACAAGAAGAATACAAAGAAAGTGAATAACAAAAGCAGCCAATAGAGGTAGTAAATAGAACAAAATAGAATGAAAAATAGACTATACGAAGAAGATCAAA
>NZ_BMMB01000015.1 GCF_014645615.1 Paenibacillus hunanensis
TGGAGAACCGCTCACGAATCCTTTTCAGAGGAACTGTCGCACTTGGCTTGACAATCCGTCGTTTTAAAAATTACAGATAAAAATCACTTTAATAAATTTCATTTCTCTTTTTGATATGAGGATATTAAAAAAAATAAGATTGCTTTATCGATCCCAACGGTCTGTATCAGATGCGTGCATGCTACTACAATTCGGAGATCAAGCGCTTTGTAAATCGGTATGTGGTGATAGGAAGTATTGGTAATGGATTGACGATGAATAGCTACGCGTATGTGAATCCGGTACCTGGTTGATAGTAAAGCTCGGAAAGATTGGAAAAACTCAGGTTAATGAGATATAGGCTGCGGAGAAGCAAAGTTTCCGATTAAAGCTGGATTTGCAGTTGTTTGCTGAGGAAAAAGGAGAGGCTATAAAGAATGATATTATTGACCTGGAACGTAAAGGAAGTGCACTAAAAGATGATAAGATCAAGCCAATATATGATGATAGTGGAAATATATTAAAAGAATATCCTGCTAAGCCTAAAGCACATGGTTTTTCGGACATACTTGATAATTATGTTGGAGATGCTATAAAAACAAAGTTGAAAGATGGAGCTGATTTATATCAACTTAGTGGGACGTATAATAATGTGGCGGGTAGATTTGAGTGGATCGTAGATAAAGGTGACGTTACTCATCGAATGTTCATTGAGAATGGAAGTATGAATGGAGTGCCAATTAAACCATGACATATTTACAGATGTTTAAAAGAAGTAATATTCCAATAACATGGACGGTTATATTAATAGGTATTGAAGGCCCAGGTAAAAAGGAAAGACTTTTAGTAAGCCAAGATATCATTAATTATGCTATTGAGTTGATTGAATTAAATGATAATTATCCTCAGGAGATACTAAAGTTAGCTAGTGCAACTAATAATGAGGAAGAATATATCAAAAATTTAGTTGTAAATCTAGCACAAAAAGAAAAATTAAATAGGAACAAGGAGTTAAAGAAGTGGATTGTAATACTTTTAAAAGAAACATTGAATAAGCTCCCAGAAAGTCCTTTATATGGTTTAATTGCATTGACGGAGTTTTGGGAAAGTTTTGATTATCCCGACTACAGTCCTCATATAGTCCAAGGAAGAGGTAATGATATTAAACCAGAAGATTATTATTTGAAGGAATTTTATGAATATTGTGTATTCAAACATAAACAGTGGATAAATGATATTTTAAAGCCTAAGTAATAATTGACCTTGATTGAGTGATTTTTACTTAATCAAGGTTTTTTGTATACTTTATCATGAACTGCTACGCGTATGTGAATGGGAATCCGGTATCGTATATTGACCCATTTGGACGGAGTGCAGATGGAGCAGATTAGCTGAAGCAGGGCGGAAGCTTTATAGCGGACGCGATTCCGTTTGTCGGTACGGCGAAGGGCATACAGGAAGTGTTCACTGGCGTGGATCTGATCACAGGACAGCAACTGTCGGTGACAGATCGGGTAGCGGCAGGTGGAGGAACGCTGCTGAGCTGGCTGCCGGGTGGTAAGGTAGCTGGGAAGTGGGCAGTAAAGGGTACGGTTGAAGGCGGTACCTGGTTGTTTAAGAAACTAAAGCATGCTCCTAAGGAAATCTTTTCTACAGGAGGCAGGTTACTTGATCCTGAAGAGTTTTATAAACAAGAAGCCATTGCAGAAAAAATTTATAAAGAGATAAGAGCAAGTTCAAATGATGTTGAACTTATAGCAGTCAATACTGGATGGAAGGTTTCAAGAATAAATAGAATTAAAGATCATGTATTTTTTAAAGCACACACATTTAGAGATGGAAGTGTTGGAATTTTTGATCCTGATTATGAAATGGCACAAGCTTGGATTCGATTACAAAAAGGGACTTATACAACTGAAGATATTCGTCTATTAAATCACGAGTTTTTCGAATCAAGATTTGAAGGGATTTTTAAAACTGATTATGGTACGGCGCATGATGCTACCATTTCACCAAAATCAGGTCGTACTTGGACACCTTAGAAGATATTATAGGGAGTGAATAGAATGAGTGCATATGTTCTTTTATTCAAAGAATTAGAAACCAAAGAAAAGGTGATTTACTGTTATGGTCCAAATGAACAGCAATTAGGTAAGATCGAATATAATAAGATAACTAAAACATTTCAAGAAATTGAGGGTATCCAAAATTTCTCGCAAAAAGAATCGGATCATTATTTATCCTATGCTGCTAAGAAAATAGCCAGTATCTTAAGAAAGGGTGAGGAATTTCCTGACGAGACTTTCTTTGCTTAAATGAAAGTTTAAATTAAAAGAGAAATGAAGAATTAATTTTAATAACTTCATTTCTCTTTTTTTATGGGACAATGTAAAAGAATCCAAGATTGCCTAGACCGATGCAATTGTTCAGATTACCGATACATAAACCGATCCGAATGGTCTATACCAGATGCGTGCACGTTATTACAACCCGGAGATCAAGCGCTTTGTGAACCGAGATGTGGTGACGGGGAGTATTGGGAATGGCTTGACGATGAACTGCTACGCGTATGTGAATGGAAATCTGGTATCGTATATTGATCCATTTGGATTGAGTGCAGATGGAGCGGAGTGGCTGAAGCAGGGCGGAAGCTTTGTAGCGGACGCGATTCCGTTTGTCGGTACGGCGAAGGGCATACAGGAAGTGTTCACTGGCGTGGATGTGATCACCGGACAGCAACTGTCGGTGACAGATCGAGTCGCGGCAGGAGGAGGAACGCTGCTGAGCTGGCTGCCGGGTGGTAAGGTAGCTGGGAAGTGGGCAGTGAAGGGGACTGCCTCCGGCGGTACCTGGTTGATAGGAAAGCTCGGAAAGATTGGAAAAACCCAGGTTAATGAGATAGAGGTTGCCGAGAAGCAAAGTTTGCGATTGAAGCTGGATTTGCAGTTGTTTGCTAAGAAGACGGGGAGTGTTAGTCCTGAAATTGTTGAACTTCATACAAAGCTAGATGATCTTGCTGAAAAATATCTTCTGCCTCAATTTAGAGAAATAGATCCTAATCTTACAGCTGGTTATACAGGGTCATTTAAAACTGGTACAGTAGGTAATCCTAATAAACCAACTTATGGTCAGCCTATTAATTTAAGCAAATATGATATTGATTATTTTATAGAAAGTGATATTTTGTATGAGCAATTTGGAAATAGTCTAAAAGCCAATCCTGAGTTTAGAAAAATTCTTTCTAAGACACCAGGCTTTGAAGGATTAAAACCAAATAAGGCAGGCTTCTCGATAAAATTCAAACCGTCAAACAATTAATTAGGGGGTTAAAATGGAGATGTTGGACAAAGTACATGGTGCACACGCAAATGTGTTTATTCAATATGAAGGGTCTTTTCAGGATTTAGGTTTAGCAATTGAAAAAGGACTCCATATACCAACTTTAAGATTTGAAAATATAGAAGAAGAACCGTATGATGAGGTGGGATACGCTGAGGTTTTGGGCTTTGAAATTGAATTAAAGCCTAATAATAAATGGCCTAATTATAAATATTCAATGTCCATAACTACTACTGATTCCTTTCAAGAAATTTTTAATAACCGTATGTTTGATATTTCACTTTGGTTGGCTCGTTACCTTTCACTTGTATGTGAGTTGACTACCATGGTAGAAAATTCTGATGGACAAACAGGTCAGCTATTCTATTGGAATCCTACTACAGAAAAAAGAGAAAGTAGCTTTGTTAATATACAGATATAATTTGCTAAGCCATAGAGAGTTAGGTTTTCTATGGCTTTTTGAGTTCTCAAGTTACCCTAGCCTGTTTTAAAATCGTATTCAATCCACTTGTTTCAATAAAGTTAGAATCGAAATCCAATCATCAGGTATAATAACTTAGATGGTCATGTACAGGCTCATGGTGCATTTGTCACTGATTTACCAAAAGCTTTTAAAATGGATAGAACATTAATGTCTGTAACTACTGACAAAAATATTGCGAAATATTTTGAAAATGGTGGAACTGTGTACGAGGTAAAAATACCCAAGTTTCAGCTTATACCACAAACACTCCCGGGATCGACAGAAAGTGAATTTTTAATCAAATTTGGTATAGGAGGTTTTACACCACATTGAATCTGAATAATTCACTCATTCAACAATATGAGATTGATGGTAAAAGAATATATATATATTAGATACTAAAGCTTTTGATTCATTAATCAATGATCCGGTGATCGAAGGTAGGCCTATCCATGCTGTAGGTCAGGTATCGTATATGATGCAGTTTCCTAAAAAATATAATATATTTTCTCTTGCTTTCTATCCTCTAGGAGATCGAAATATTTGGATGTTTTGTTTATTTATGAATAATGCTGATAAACTACAAAGAGTACAGATGGAACGTGTGAACTGTAGCATTTGTAATTGGACAGGCATTATTGCGAATCCTACTATTCCAGAGTTGTATTATGGTTGTCCCAATAGATGGGAACTTTTAAAAGAAGCTAATGAAATACCAGTAGTAAATTGTCCTGTTTGCAGTCATGTCTTACCAAAACATTCAATATGGGTAAGTGATTAACTTTTAAAGAAACCTTGAATGGCTTCATACCATTCAAGGTTTCTTTTTAGAATAGTAAGTTATTATAAAATTTATACGAATTGGGACTGATCAGCCGCGAAGACGCAGCCGGTAACGAACAGACGTATCATTATGATCTGCGCGGTAGCACCATCGCCTTGACCGATGCAAATGGTCAAATCACCGATACGTACATGTATGACACGTATGGCGAACAGCTGGAGCATATCGGCGATAGTCAACAACCTTTCCAGTACAACGGACGCGACGACGTACAGACCGATCCGAATGGTCTATACCAGATGCGTGCACGTTATTACAACCCGGAGATCAAGCGCTTTGTGAACCGCGATGTGGTGACAGGAAGTATTGGAAATGGCTTGACGATGAACCGATATGCGTATGTGAATGGGAATCCGGTGTCGTATATTGATCCGTTTGGACTGAGTGCAGATGGAGCGGAGTGGCTGAAGCAGGGCGGAAGCTTTGTAGCGGACGCGATTCCGTTTGTCGGTACGGCGAAAGGCATACAGGAAGTGTTCACTGGCGTGGATCTGATCACCGGACAGCAATTGTCGGTGACAGATCGGGTCGCGGCAGGTGGAGGAACGCTGCTGAGCTGGTTGCCGGGTGGTAAGGTAGCTGGGAAGTGGGCGGTGAAGGGTACGGTTGAAGGCGGTACCTGGTTGTTTAAGAAGGTTGTAAGGTCTTCTGCTGATGAAGTTGCTCCCACAGTTGGTCGTAAAATGGCTGGAGATAATATGGGAGTTATGTTAAGAGGAAACAGAAATCAACCTTTAGCATTGCCAATAGGTAATGCTCCATCTGGAAGTTCGCTAGTCATAGAACATTCTTCTAATCTGAAAGTTAGCTTTTCTGAAAGTGAACTGAGAGTAGCTAATTACATGTATGAGCAAGGTAATCAGGTAATATTACGCCATCCAGTAGGAACGAGATTAGATGGTGGCACTTCAGATTTGTTGGTTAATGGAAAAAGATATGATGTATATACTCCTGAAACTAAAGATGCCTCTCGTATAATTGGAGGCATTGCAAAGAAGAATTCTCAAGCTGAAGGTGTTATTTTAGATTTATCAAAAACACCAGTAACATCGGAACAATTAGGTAATGTCATTGGACGAGTACATGGTATTATTAATAAAGGAGGAAAAACTCCCAATATTAATGACATTATTATTTTACCTTAAGGGGCTAGAAAAATATGCCAAAACTTTTATGTACTTGCAACAATATATTAAATCTTCAGGACATTCCTTGCAAAGTACAATACAATTTTATTTCTGATGTAGATTATGATAAATATCATGACAATATTAATGCAGAAGAATTGTATCAAGAGATGAAAATTTTTGTTGAATGTGATAAATGTGGTCGATTGTGGTTTTTTTGGAATGGATTTGATGAAGAGCCGCTCGAATATTTACCAGTATCAAAACAAATTTAAGATAAAAACCTTAGGAATTATTTTTCTTCCTAAGGTTTTTATCTTATTTAGTTAAGAATTAATAGCAAATCAACGATGAACCGATATGCGTATGTGAATGGCAATCCTGTATCGTATATCGATCCATTTGGATTGAGTGCAGATGGAGCGGAGTGGCTGAAGCAGGGCGGAAGCTTTGTAGCGGACGCGATTCCGTTTGTCGGTACGGCGAAAGGCATACAGGAAGTATTCACTGGCGTGGATCTGATCACAGGACAGCAATTGTCAGTGACAGATCGAGTCGCGGCAGGTGGAGGAACGCTGCTGAGCTGGCTGCCGGGTGGTAAGGTGGCTGGGAAGTGGGCAGTGAAGGGTACGGTTGAAGGCGGTACCTGGTTGATAGGAAAGCTCGGAAAGATTGGAAAAACCCAGGTTAATGAGATAGAGGTTGCCGAGAAGCAAAGTTTGCGATTGAAGCTGGATTTGCAGTTGTTTGCTAAGAAGACGGGAAAAAGTATTGATTTGTCTAAATCAAATAACCCAAGTGATTTCCTGAAAACTGCAGCAGAAAGACAAGGTTTGGATAAAGTCCCTGGAAGATTTAAGGAAAAATGGACGGAAGGTGATTATAAATACGAAGTTAGGGCACATGAAGCTGAATCTCAATATGGAAAGACTGGTAGCATTTTTAGGGTGAGTAGGCAGAAACCTGGAGAGGGAACCGAGTATATGGATTCCAATGGGAATTGGTATCATGAGAGTACGTTAAAGGAAACTTATAAAGACGGACGTCCAAACCCATTATTTAATGAAAATGCAGCTAGAGGTACACATATTCAGTTACCATGATAAGGAGTGATGAGCTTGAATGACCAAAGGTTCTTAATGAATGAAATAGAAGTGATTCAAATAGTTGGGAGTATCAACGAATACGTTTCAAAGGAACCTTGGATGGATTTCGATGTTGCCTTATCTAATGGTTGGGACTTAACGATTATAGGTAGGTTAGATAATACTTTAAAAGAAGCCAATATTGAGATTACTTTTGAACAAATATCCTTTGTTTCAATACCTTTTGGGTGGAAAACCGATACTTCAAGCAATATTATTAAATTAGCCACTCATAAAGAAGTTGAAGAGTTATCTGACAAATTTGAGGTGGAAATCGGCAATTATATATTTAAGTTTATTGCAGAAGGCTTTAATAATGAAAAATATTACTTCGTGGGAGCGAAGAAAATCTCATGTCGATTACTTGATAAACAGACAGGTAAACTAGAGTAACTCGGTAAAAGACAATGGTGGTTTAGAAATCTTGTTTATGTAGAGACCTTGATTGGCTTTGTGCCTTTCGAGGTTTTTCCATTGATGGAGGGACAAATGAACCAATTATTCAACTAATCAAATTATTACCTAGATAACTCTTTGAATGCACATTATGGATTTTGAATACAATTGGAGGTGTTTTATCAAATGTTTATTGAGTAAGATGATTATATGCTGTTGGAATTATTTGAAAGTGAACCTCTGTACTTGCCAAATGAAGAATCTGGAATTTTAATGTATGTTAAAGAAGATGATTCTGGTTTCAAACTTATATTGACTATCTCGATATATGAAAGAAAATGTGATTTAAGTCTAAACTACTATAAATTTTCTAAACCTATATTTGAAGGGGATTTTCAGAATATAGGAAGAATCCTTGCTACAGATAATGAATTAAAATTGTTATATAGTTAAGATAATACTATTGCCGCTTCTGTACGTTTTAAGACTAATTTTGCTATTTTCATAAATGAGAGGTAATTCTTATAGGATGATTCATTTAACTTTAGGTAAGGTATGAAATTCACTGTTGCGCTAGAAGTGATGATAACAATGTTATAAAATAATTTTGTGGAAATACCAAACGTATCTATTTCTAGTGTTTAGCAGTATAAACACAGGGTTCAATGAAAAGGAATTTTTGCAAGGCAAAATATCGTACTGCTTTAGATTTAGCAGTTTTCAAAGAAATTAAACGTGATTTTTCGAGTTTAATTAGCTTTAGTTGTAGAATTAACGAAGAAAATATTAATATGGTTACGGAATGATTTTGTTAAACCTTGAATGGATTCATGCCATTCAAGGTTTTTTAATGACAGATTATAATATGAAGTTCGACACTTACTAGAACTCAAAAAGAGAGCAAGAAACGCTGCTGAGCTGGCTGCCGGGTGGTAAGGTGGCTGGGAAGTGGGCGGTGAAGGGAACCGTTGAAGGCGGCGCGTGGCTGATTGGTAATCTAAGCAAAAAAATCAAAAAAAGCGCGAGCCTCAGTGAAGGTTCAATGGTTAAAAGGTATACTGCTGACGGAAGGACACTTAGTGATGTTACAGAGTTGCCAGGAGCTAAAGGTATGAAAATCCCCAAAAGACTTTCTCCCGAAGAAATGGAATTTCTTACTCAAGAATATGGAGTAGAATTTGCCCAAGTTTATAGAGCAGGATCTGGTAAAAACGGAGGGGGTGGATACTATGAGTTATATTCAGGAGTGCATAACCGAGTTAATATACCTCTTGGTGAGGACGTGAGATTAATATCACATACTCATCCGTGTGGTACAGCACGACCGAGCCCAGATGATCAACTACTAATGCAACTACTTGAACAATCGGGATCACCTCAGCGTAAATCTCAAATCGTACCTGTTGGTAAGACACCTGTATATTTTGATAAAAATAGTTTGAAGTAAAACTCAGTATTTTTAATATAGGAGGACAAATGAAACTGAATAATTATATAGATATGTGGACGATAAACAAAGACAAATATGCTCTATTTGAGATTACTCCCAATGTTTATGCTATTGTAGATATTGAAACTAAATCTGCAGTTTTGATTGAAGATAGCAATATTTCTGAACAAGTCAAAAAGAAAATGATTGATTCTGGTAATAGAGTTATAGATAAAAATTGGTTCAATAATTGACTTTATATTCAGTTAAATGTCACTGAAATATTGAGTCTGCAATAACACTGATTTTAAAATAAATCAAGAAAATTAAACGGGAAATCTTTTTAAAGACCAAGGTATTGTTATCATGCCTTCAAGGTAGGCATTGAAAAAAGAGTCTAAGCTATAAGCGGCTTCCGGAACTCTACCGGAAGCCGTTTATTTAGTTTTCGTTATGGTCGATGCGCATGATACAAGGTGGTCTGATGGAATAGCGACTATACATCCAGTAAGCCAAGCTATCTTAGAAGATTATTTAGCAAGATCAAAGTGAGATATTGCTTTTAAATTCTAGTTTGAAATATAGATATCTAATCAAGGAGGAGATTTATATGTTAAAACTAGAAGCTGACATTTATCTAAAATCAGAAGAATAAGGAGGGATGTATAAAGAAGGATTTGCTGGAATGATGCCTTCATTTAACGTGGAAAATGATCTTATAATGTGCAGAGTAATCCTACATACAAATGAAACGATTATCCGAAGGGGGCAATGTCATAAAGTAATAATCGAATTGCCGTATGGAGAAGACTACCAAGAGTTTATTTTTAAAGGGTATTCTTTTACTTTAAATACGGGGAGAAAAATAATTGCTTATGGTAAGATAATGTCAATATATTGATATTCCAGTATTAGAATCTGAGAGTTTAAAAGGGATATATTAGACTAAATAGACCGACATGGACAGGGCAGAACTTGTCTATAAGAGGTGTAGATTTGATCGTAGCTGGATAAGGCTGTGCTAATAAGATGTTTTTTTAGTAGTACAATGCTGGTTTTCGAAATGGTCAACGAAATACAATGTGTCCTGAACCAACTCAGACTGATCATAAAGGAGAAATGATCATTGCTTATTATTAAACCTGATCTATTAAGAATATTTTTGGACCCATTAACAGGGCTTGCTGATGATGATGAAGAGATGATCTATTATATGAATAAGCCTCCTCAAACAGAAGATGACTATAGATCTATTATCAAAGAGCGTTTAAAGGAACCTTTTCATCAAAAGGAAGAGAAGAAGAAAGAAGTAGCTAACTTAGCACTTCGATATTATTTGAGCCACCCTACTATTGATTTTGAAGGAGTATATGAATCGGTATTACCTCCCTTTGACCCACCGCATCCACCAAGAGAGTTTTTCTTATGGATATGGGAAGAATTATTTAAAGGTGAAGATTATAGTTTGAATGAAGAAGAATATAAGATGATTATTGTTAAATAAATGAGAGTATACCTGAAAGAGTTACCGAACCAAGTTCATGGCATATCGACTAATAAAAATTATATGATTTATGCAGTAGAAACAAGCATAGATGGTGAAGAGTTTTACAGGATAGAGAATGATTATAATCAAATAATCCTGTACTCAGCTAATTTATTTGAAATACGCTCTGCACAATTAAGCTCAGATTGGATCCTATGGAATAAACCCAATGGAAGCTCCGTTTTGTTACCAGAACAGTTTGCTTATTTAAGTTTTTGGGAAGATTATTATAATGACGATGTAGAAGCATTAAATATATTTAGTAGTGTCAAAGAGATATTGATACAACAAGAGTTAAACGAAAATGAGATAAGCAAGATCTTTGAAGCTAGCATTGATAATGACATTAATTATATTCTTAATGTTCTTTTGAAATTCCAAGATTTACGTTTTTTGCGACAAGTACTAAAGTATGCGAAATCAGAATTTGAAAGCAATGATAGCGAGCTAGCTACTAAGGTACTTACATTCCAGTACCTTAGTCTGTTTTCTAAAAAAGAAGTAGAGGAGTTTTTTATCTATTATTTAACCAATATCGAATTAGGATGTAATGAATTAACACAAATAGTGACAGATTATTTTAAAAAATGAATATTTTATAAATGAAGTGTTTTTAAATGTGAGCTTAATTTTGTTATTAAATTTCACCTAAGTAGTCCACCTTGAATCTCTATAAATAGGGACAAACGATTAACTTTACAAAAAAATTGAATGGCTTCATACTATTGTAGTCAAGTGCCTATTTGATAGACAGTAAAACAACCTTCTAAGAAACAAACGGATGCCGCTATTTAACTGGCATCCGTTTGTTTGATGTTTGCTGTAGTCTTCAGGTGATGCAAAATGGAATGCCCGGTAGCGCAGTAGACACTGGCGAAGATCAGGGAAGTCGTGTAGGGCAGGATGTATACGGCTCAACTGAAGCAAACAGCCTGATTCAAGAACCAGAACGTGCAGAATCTACAAATGCTGCTACTACCGATATAGCAACATCCACGACCATTACCGAAGACACATATGGTCTATACGGCGATCTGCACATGACCTACACTGCACATAACCGACTAGCAACTGTAAATGGTCAAACAGTGCGCTACGATGCAGAAGGCAATATGCTGCATGGTCCACTGAACGGCTCGATGGAGGACTATCGCTACGATGCGCGTAATCGACTGATCGAAGCCGGTGGCGTAAGCTATGGATACGATAACGAAAACAATCGTAATGCGATAACCGTCGACGGGAAAACCACCCGATTCGTCATCAACCCGCATGCGATGCTATCTCAAGTGCTGATGGAAACCGATGCACAGGGTACGCCGCAAGCCTGGTATGTGTACGGACTCGGACTGATCAGCCGCGAAGATGCCGCAGGCCACAACCAGACGAATCACTATGATCTACGCGGTAGCACCATCGCATTGACCGATGCAACTGGACAAGTGACCGATACGTACACGTACGACACGTATGGCGAACAATTGGAGCACATCGGCGATAGCGAGCAACCGTTCCAGTACAACGGACGTGACGGTGTACAAACCGATCCGAATGGTCTGTACCAGATGCGAGCACGTTACTACAACCCGGAGATCAAGCGCTTTGTAAATCGGGATGTGGTGACAGGAAGTATTGGGAATGGGAATCCGGTATCGTATATCGATCCATTTGGATTGAGTGCAGATGGAGCGGAGTGGTTGAAGCAGGGCGGAAGCTTTGTAGCGGACGCGATTCCGTTTGTCGGTACGGCGAAAGGCATACAGGAAGTGTTCACTGGTGTGGATCTGATCACCGGACAGCAATTGTCAGTGACAGATCGGGTAGCGGCAGGTGGAGGAACGCTGCTGAGCTGGCTGCCGGGTGGTAAGGTAGCTGGGAAGTGGGCAGTGAAGGGTACGGTTGAAGGCGGTACCTGGTTGATAGGGAAGCTCAGAAAGATTGGAAAAACCCAGGTTAATGAGATAGAGGTTGCCGAGAAGCAAAGTTTGCGATTGAAGCTGGATTTGCAGTTGTTTGCTGGAACAAGGTCTTCACTGACGAAAAAATTGAAGATAATGCAGCAGTACAATTATCGAAAATGGAAAGTGCGATTCCTAATGCACATTTCTATTCCAGGCATGGATCTCAGACGACTCTGGCTGAGCAATATTTGCGAGCAACAACAGGTGTAATATCTGATGGATATCATTTACGTCCTGTAAATTCTTCGAGATTTTCAAGTAATCAAGCTCAATTAAATTCTGCTCAAAGATCTGAGACTATTTATAGGCAAACAGGGGCAAATAAAATTAATTTTTCGATGGATGACATTATAGGAGAAGGGTACAAAAGAGGTGGACAAACGTATATAAAATCTTCAAAAGTTGTGGCTATTTTTCGGAATGATCAACTATATACTATGTATCCTGACCTAAATTAAAAAAATCATAAAGGAGAATTGAGCATTGTTTATTATTAAACCAGATATGTTGACGATGTTTTTAGAACCCTTAGCTGGTCTCGCAGAAGATGAAGTTGAATCAGTTTACTATATGAGTGTGCCGCCTCAAACAGAAGAAGACTACAGAAAAATTATAAATGAGCGGTTAAAGGAAACTTTTTATCAAAAAGAAGAGAAAAAGAGAAAATTAGCTAATTTAGCACTTCGCTATTATCTGAGTCATCCTACAATTGATTTTGAAGGCGTATTTGAATCGATATTACCTCCGTTTGATCCCCCTAATCCACCGAGAGACTTTTTCTTCTGGATATGGGAAGAGCTATATGGAGGTAAAGAGTATAGGGTGACCGAGGAAGAGTACAAAATGTTTACTGCAAAATAGGTCAATTAAAATTTGAAATGCTATGTAGTTAAATTATTAGGATAGCTACATCGCATTTTATAAATATTTAGCTATATCTGTAATATAACGAATGTCTAAGCACGTTTTGAAAAAATGAATGATTGATCGTGATCAAAAGTTAAGTCTCACGATATATTTTCAACTATAAACGTATATCTAATTTAATAAGAATTATTTAATATTGAAACTGTATTTTAATCTTGAGGGGCTCTTATGCTTTTCAAGATTTCTTTTGTAGAATAACGTCAAATAACTGATGTGCGAAGTGGATGGAGAGCAAGCACATTGTTCGAAGTATAGAGAACTACTCCAAGTAAACCAATTAGGTGGCGGAAAGCATCCGAGCGTTTTTGCCCAAATAATTATTTTAGGATTATGATGGAGTATAAACAAACTAATGCAATTTAGTATTTACAATTTGATCAAAAGCTTAAACGAAAATAATAATCTTACTAAAGGAAGCTCACCATGAACAAAACTGATAATCAACACTTCTCATTTGAAGCTATATGTAATATTGCTGAGCGCGCTACAAGAAGAAATTTAAAAGATTATGGAGCTGACTGCGAAGTTCGACTTTTTAGAGATCGAAGATTTTGATTGAAAGTCATAGTTGTATAGTTTGGAAACTCAAATGCTGTGAAAGATGCTTTACTAATTATTTAGTAAGATGTTTTTAACTATTATCTTTTCACGTTCAAATGAAATGAGAACCTTCAGGATTTAACTTGAACAATAAGAATATGATAAGAACAAGTTTCGGACAAAGCATAGACGTGAAAGCAAATCAGAAAGGCCACTATCGATATACTGAATTAAGGAGAAGACTCAAATGCTGATAATAAAAGCACTGACAAAAATGTTGGAAGATTGGGGCGATGATGGAGATGATTTTTATATCTATTATCATATTGATATTGGTCCCGAAGAAATACATGGCGCATCTGACTTATTTTCGTTTGAGTTAATTAGTCCAAAAAGGTTACAACGGATGACGCATGAAGGCGATATTATTATAGGACGCGGATGTATCATAACAGGAGACTTTAATGGGAAAAAGCTTGAGGAGACATTGAATCGCATTGTATCAAAATGTTCTCATAATGATATTACTAAAGCCAATTATAATCTTTCTCGATATTTCCGTTGGAAAATGGATGAATAGCTTGCTTCAATCATCAGAACAATTGTATCAAGAGATGCGTATGTTTTTTAAATGTGATTGTTGTGAAAGACTGTGGGTATTTTGGAATGGTTTTGATAAAGAACCCTATGAATATTTGCGTACACCAAAATAAACATCAAATCCAAAGAGGTGATACGAATGAAGATACCGATACAGTACGGCGAAAATATCATCGTTGCTGTGATCTACGATCAGACATGGAGCGGGTATGTTACCGACAAGGAGTACTGGTATTTAGATTTAACCAAATTAGAGCAAGCCTATGTAGATCAAGGCTATGAATTGCCCACTGCTGGTGACTATTCAGAACGCTTTGATATTGTAGTAGTGAATGAACATTCAGCGGCAGACTTTTTACATAACATACGCGAATATCGAGTAAGTGTGGCGGAATTAAGAGAGTTATTATTGAAGCTAAAGGACGATCATTTGACTCAACCCGATTCGATTACAGAATATACTCCATCTTTATTAGTTAATTTTGATGAGAAGCGATTCATCTCCTACTTTCCAGAGCCTGCATCGTTTGAGCATTATATACCAGAGGGTTGGATCGGGAAGTATGAAAGCTTCATGGATCAAGTACCGCCACAGGAACAATATTGGATTGTACATGGGAAAGATTATTTTTCTAGCCAATGAGTAGAGAGAGGTTTCCTTTAGATAAGCAAAAAGGATTTCACGCAGCGAATTTGATATTAGCTCAAGAAGCGCTAATCATTAAAGTAACATCTCATTCGTATACCTCACCCAAAGGAGAGTGACACCCATGCAACCATCCCTATCCCGTGCTGAACTGATCCAACTCGTCCAGCGTATTCAATACGGCGAAGGCAGCGAGCAACAGCAGGATGAATGGCTAGAATTATTGACCTGTCAGGTGCCGCATCCGGAAGTGAGCAATCTGATTTTCTGGAATGAGGAAGACTGGACAGCAGAGCAAATTGTGGATGCAGCGTTAGCATATCGCCCGATTATACTTGGTGGAGAGTGAATGATCCCATGGACTCATTTAGCACACAATTGACGACGGCGATCGCAGATGCAGCGAGGCAGGCATTTGGCGAGCTGTTTGCGAACGGTGAGCATTACTATTACTGTAGTCTAATTACGATTGCAGAAGGCTATGCCCCATTTGCATCGGCATGGTCAGTAGAGGCATTAGAGCGGGAGAAGGCGCAACATCCAGACTATGATGTGAAATGGTCATATGCTGATTCGCCGTATAGTATCCTGGGAGAAGCCTATTTTGAACCTGTACAGCACTTGCTGGATACGCGACCACGTATAGATGAAATATCGTCTGAGGATTGGGAACTGGAGCTAGTGATGCGTTTAGAAGCGATGGAGCAGGCGATGCGACAGCTGGATGAGGAAGGATTATTTTCGCAAAATCAGCCACGAGAGCAGGTCTGTGTGCTAGTCGAATTAATGCCACCTGTGCCGCTTAATACGACGATCGCCAAGCGATTGAATCCGCCAGCAGCGCTGGAAATATGGTTGAAGGAAGCTGCAGAGCTGGAGGAATAGGGTGGATTATACGGAGCACAGAAGCGTAAGGCGATGTAAAAAGGAAGAGGATTCCACATCATCCATATAGTATGTCTTTGAACGATATGGTAACGCTTATGCTATACAATAAGCATCAAAGCTCTAATCTTTTTCAGCATTTTCACCACCGCTAGCAGTATCTGATCCTTTGTTATTACTTGTCATTTGTTGTTACTTGCTCATAGCCAAAAAACCGCCGTATGCAGACTACTATGCTGCATACGGCGGTTTTTTATGTTGGCAATGTTGTATAACATGCTTTCTTACGGTCTGGCGTACATCGTAAACGAAATGCCAGGCGTTTCAACAAAAATCTGTTAAGACATTCAGAACCTGCTTAAATTACAAAACCTTCTCCAGGAAGCTAATCGTACGCTCATGCTTCGGACTGCCAAATACTTGCTCTGGCGCGCCTTCTTCTACGATATAACCGCCATCCATGAAGATAACACGGTCAGCAACCTCGCGTGCGAAGCCCATTTCGTGGGTAACGATCATCATCGTCATGCCTTCGCTTGCCAGATCCTTCATAACGCCAAGTACCTCGCCGACCATTTCTGGATCGAGTGCAGAGGTTGGCTCGTCAAACAGCATAATATCCGGGTTCATTGCCAGTGCGCGTGCAATCGCTACACGCTGCTTCTGACCGCCGGACAGGCTACCTGGGAAAGCATCTGCTTTGTCAGACAGACCAACGCGCTCCAGCAGCTGTAGCGCCGTTTTGCGTGCTTCTGCTTCAGATTGCTTTTTCAGCTCCACCGGAGCGAAGGTGATGTTTTTGAGCACGCTCATATGTGGAAACAGATTGAAGTGCTGGAACACCATGCCGATATTTTCACGAACTTTGTTGATATCGGTACGATTGTCGCTAATATTGTAATCATCGACGATGACCTCGCCAGCTGTCACTTCTTCCAGCTTATTCACGCAGCGCAGAAGGGTACTTTTACCAGAACCGGAAGGGCCGATGACACAGACCACTTCGCCTTCTTCGATCTGCATGTTAATGTCCTTCAATACTTCGTTAGAGCCATAGCTCTTTTTAAGGTTAGCGATTTTAATTTTACCCACGGCGTGTTCTCCTTTCGACACTGTCTGCCAGTTTAGTCAGGATGGTGATAACAACTAGGTACATGATCGCGACCATTCCGTAGATCAAAGTGGATTGGAGGTTATTCGCTACGATCAGCTTACCGGATTGCGTCAACTCGACCAGACCAATAGCGGACATGATCGACGTATCTTTGAGTGTGATAACAAGCTGGTTGATGAACGATGGAACCATAACCTTGATTGCTTGTGGAATGATAACTTTGATCATCGCTGTCCGATATGACAGACCAAGTGAACGTGCAGCTTCAAGTTGACCTTTATCAATCGACTGAATACCACCGCGAATAATCTCAGTTACATACGCTCCAGCATTCAAGCTAAGCGCCAGTACAGCGGCAACGATCAATGGAATTTTAATACCGAGTGCGCCCGGAATACCAAAATAAATGAACAAGCCAAGTACAAGCAATGGAATACCACGGAAAATATCGACAAACCCGGTCGCAATCCATTGAGCGGTTTTACTTGGACTTACTTTCATAAATCCGAAGATCAGACCGAAAATAAATGCAAAGAACAAGGAGATGAACGTATACATCAGTGTCATTCCTAATCCTTTAAACAGAATAGGAAGAGCAGCCATAATAATTTCCATTTTGCTCAAAGGTGGAGGTGCATCCGTTGATTCCTGACCTGGCTTCGTGTTGCCCAAGTAGTTAGAGACGATCTGATCATATTCGCCGCTGGCTTTGATATTTTTCAGTCCAGCATTGAATTTTTGTAACAATTCCTGATTTTGTCCTTTGTTCACGGCAAAGCCATAAGGAGAGCCTTTCTCTTTCTCAGTTACCACTTTCAGCTTCATACCTTGTTGAATACCGAATGCGATAACTGGGAAATCCTCGAAGCAGGCAGCAGAGTTACCAATAACTACTTCTTCGTACATTTGTGCAGAATCGTCAAAAGGTACAAGAGTGAAACCATATTTATCTTTGATTGAATTAGCAAAATTGTAGCCTTCTGTACCCGTTTTAACCGCTACACGTTTACCACGCAGGTCTTCATAACTTTTGATCGTATTGTCATCTTGACCGATCGCCATAACAACACCGGATTCGTAGTAGGGATCAGAGAAATCAAATGTTTGTTTTCTCGTATCCGTAATACTCATACCAGCGATCATGCCATCCAATTGATTCGATTGCACACCTTGTAGTGCAGCATTAAAACCAAGTGGTTTGAGTTCATATTTAAAATTTTGGTCTTTTGCAATAGCTGCTAGCAAATCGAGGTCAATCCCTACATATTTGCCATCTCGTTGAAATTCAAACGGCGCAAACGTAACGTCCGTACCGATTTGATACGTCTTGCCTTCTTCCGATTGAGCGACCGCGCTTGGACTCCAGCTTGCGGTACACACTCCGAAGAAAAGAAGGAACGCAATAGATAGCCACATCAGCCTAGATTTCTTCATAATATCCTCCATTTCATATACTTCAAGATTACGAGTTTGTGATGGTCGTCGACAATGCTGTAGCAAGCTTGTTAAGAGCAAAGCTGCCTTCACATTCTATGTAACATTTCATGTCTCACATCACACGTCTTCTTATTCTACAAAAAAATATCCTTGTTGACTATAGCGCTGTGAAGCTGAAATGCATAGAATTTTAATTTGGTACTCATTTTAATAATTAATTTTCTGGATTTCTTTCTTTAAATAAATTCTATTATTTCACAAAAGAAAAAGTATATTCACTTCAATATGAAGACAGAAAAAATTTTACTATATTAGTTGATTGAAAATCCATATCACAATATGTATCTCCAGCAATAGAGTAGTTGAATCAACTCAGTTATATAAGAAGAAATGATTTAAGAAAAGCAGCTATTCTCTTAAATTAAGAAAATAGCTGCTTTTCTGTATATAGTTCATAGTTTAAAGGTTGAATTAGGCTGAAAATCAAATATCATCAATAATTTATTATATTGACTGGTTTTTGAACCGTGAAGACTTTACCATTTGCTCCTTTTTTGACATCCATTTTAATATTCATCCCAACAACACTTGCACCTCTAGGTGCTAGCATGCTGTCACTTGTCCAATTTAGCGTGTATGTTGTTTTTGAATTCTGAGAAGGATAGTAATATTGAACTTTATTTACTCCAGGACCTACTTGTCCTGCTATCATAGTGCGACTAACAATAATAGTATCTCCAATGGGAAAGAATTTACCTGAAATGCTTTTAATGCCGAAATAATCGACATTTTGTTTAGTGGTTGATACATAATTTAGAGTACCTACTACAGTGCCGTACCCTTCTTTTGATGCTTGGTCGTATACACTACCTCCACCTGTCGCAGCAGCTGAAGCTAAAGAAGAGCTAGTATTTGAAAGAAGTTCTTTTCTGTTTTGTTCAACAGTTACTTCGTCTTGAGCAGTCAGAACGGAAACTATTGTTTTTGATTTTAGCGCTTTCTCTTCACCGTCGATAGAAGGAGCTAAAGAGTTTTCTAGCATTCTTTTATTGTCTTGAGAGAGATTACTAGATTTTATGTCATCAGAATCCATTTCTAAATTAATTGAAGTAAGTGTTTCTCCATCATCTGTTTTGATTTGTTCAGTTTTTGCTTGAGAGTTAGAATAAACATAGTTGAAAAGCTCTTGTGAATCCATTTTATCTAAACTTTCTTCGTTCATTAAGTTTTGAGCTTGAGCAATAGGGACATTTGGTAAGACTGCACTTGTTGCTAGTAAAGCAGCTATTGTAGAAGAAATAAGTATTTTTGTTTTCATTATTTAACACTCACTTTCTATAATATTTATTGTGTTTTTGGAGTTCGATCCTCCTTTCTCAAAAAAGTAAGTTTACATTATACCATTAAAAGTAATTTATTTCAAAATGATGGGTAATTCTATACTTTTAAAATATTAAAGGCATTTTATTTCATTATTATCTGTTTTAAAATAAATGTTATTAATCATCAAAGGAGTTTATTATGAAATCTGTTATTTTAGACGTAGACACTGGCATCGATGATTCGATGGCAATTGCCTATGCAGTCCATTCCCCAGAGCTAGACGTGCTAGGTATTACCACTGTATTTGGCAATATTACGGTTGAAGAAGCAACACGCAACACACTGGTTGTGCTGGATCAATTGGAGCGCCCGCTACCTGTATATCCGGGGGAAGCCAAGCCGCTGCAACGCGACTATACCAAGCCATTTGCCCGGCATATTCACGGAGCAGATGGAATCGGTAATCAATATCGTGAGCCATCGACAAGACAGGCAGAATCTCTGTCCGGCCCTGAGTTTATCGTCCAGCAAATTATGGCGAATCCCGGCGAGATCACGGTCATCGCGGTTGGGCCACTGACGAACATCGCTCGTGCCCTACAGCTGGAGCCAAACATCGCCCAGCATATCGCTCGCCTGATCGTGATGAATGGCGCAGTCACCGTACCGGGCAACGTGACACCATATGCCGAAGCGAACACCTACTCCGATCCTGATGCCGCGGCGCTAGTATTTAGCTCCGGTATGCCAGTGACACTCGTTGGCCTGGATGTGACGATGCAGACGTTGCTCACTGCTGCCCATCTAGAACAATGGCGTAGCCTGAACACCAACCTGGCCACTTTCCTTGCAGACATGACCGATTTCTACATGGAAGCCTACAAGGGCGTCATTACTAGCGGACGCGGCTGCGCCCTACACGACCCATTAGCCGTCAGTGTAGCGATCGATCCAACCTTCGTACGCACCGAATCCTACGCCGTACATGTCGAATGCACAGACCAGGACTCCCTGGGCAAAACGACCGGCGTACACGCCAGTCAGGCGCCACACATCGACGTAGCCCTGGATGTAGATGCTGACCGCTTCGTAAGCCATTTCCTGAGTCGCATCGTATAATGCTCGCTGTTAGGGGAGGGTTGCTAGATAAGAATCGTTATACTGTCATGGACAATAGATGATGTGGTACATGTCAGTATAATCGCCAATTATGAGAGCAGCCTCAACCCAATTCATTTTAAAATGAAACCTCATACTGAACCATATATGAAAATTAACCGTACCTTGGAATATACAGGTACGGTTTTTTCAGAAACAAGGTCTATGAAAAGTGGCAGAGCTAGAATATCCTAATTGTGCAAGTGCAAGTGCAAGTGCAAGTGCAAGTGCAAGTGCAAGTGCAAGTGCAAGTGCAAGTGCAAGTACAACAACACAGCTGCTTGTTTATACCCTAATTATCCATTTAATGTAATAAATAGCATAAAATCAAGATTTTCATCTTCGAAATAAGCGAATAAGCCCTTTTTTATTGTGACGAATGTCTAAATACGGTATATTGAAGTAGATGAACACATTGCACATGGACACTTGTTTACACTTCAAAACAATAAGCGTTTACATACTGTCCCTATGCAACATTCTCCCTCTGCATGCAGGAGCGGATAATGCACGCAATATACTGAAATTATGAGCTGATTTCGACAATGTACATCATGTATACTGCTTCCTGTTTGACGTAGCATCCAGCATGGATTCATAGCTTGCAGATCGATTAGATTGATAATTTATATAGTAAGGCCAGGTGTACTCAATGAGCAGCAAAAATCCGAGGCGACAAGACGCATTATCTGCAGCACAACGTAAACTCGAGACCCTGCGCATTCTTGAAGCCGAAGGCACAGTCCGCGTATCCGGATTAAGTCGCCGCTTCAATGTGACAGAAGAAACGATTCGGCGCGATCTGGAACGTTTGGAGCTTGAAGGTATCGTTGTGCGTACGCACGGTGGCGCGGTGTTTAACCGTAACCGTGAGCAATACGAATCTCCTGCTGTACAGCGGGAAACGCAAAATATTGAAGAGAAAAAGGCAATCGTGGAGCATGCGCTCTCACTGATTCAGCCGGGCGATGTGATTGCGCTGGACGCAAGCACGACCTGTCTGCATCTGGTTAAGCAATTGCCGAACCGACCACTAACGGTACTGACGTATTCGCTGGCAATCGCGAACGAGCTTGTGCCGAAGACCGAGATCAATGTGATTCTGATCGGTGGGTATCTGGATCGGGATTCGATGGCGAATACCGGCATTCATGCGGAGAAGATGGTCGAGAGCTACCATGTGGACAAGTTTCTATTCTCCTGTCACGGCTTTGATCTGACGCGTGGACTGACCGAGCCATCTGAAGCACATGTGCAACTCAAAAAGAAAATTATCGAGATTTCCGATGAACTGATTTTGCTAACAGACAGCTCCAAGTTTCGTCGCAAATCACTGGTACGTTTCCTCGGCATGGAGGACCTGAACCGCTTTATTACCGACGATCAATTGCCGGAAGAGGCAATTCATGAATTGGAGGAAATGGGTGTTGAGGTCATCGTTGTGGATTAATCGAACCAGCTTGTACTAGCCGCACTGTAGACACAGGGCGGCTTTTTGTTGTGTAGAGATCCCTTTTGTTAACGCTATCATATGCGATATGTGTAGAATTTGTACCAATAGGCTTGAAAATCGTTCCAGTTGGCGGTACGGTAGAACAATAGCATCGTGCTAGCTAGCAGCGATACCCGTTCGGGTGGAGACGACAGACTGAATCGATGGAAGTGGGTTGAACTTCGGAAGCGTAAGAACAACTCAACGCGACACCTGCCGATTCAGAACCATACAGGATGCTGAACCAAAACGAATAATGACGGGATGGGCGTCTGGAGTGAGGAGACAAGCAATGAGAGCAACGGAGGATAACAATTCGCAAACGGTAAGTATGGAGGATATCGTACGGGCGCATCACGTACTGCGCGACGTTATCGTGCGTACACCGCTACAGCGGGATGCAACCCTGTCTGAAAAATATGAGTGCGAGGTGTATCTGAAGCGAGAGGATATGCAGGTCGTACGCTCATTTAAAATTCGCGGTGCGTATAACCGCATTCGCAATCTGTCCAGTGACGAGCTAGCAAACGGCATCGTGTGTGCCAGTGCGGGTAACCACGCGCAGGGCTTTGCTTTTTCGTGCCGACAGCTGAATATTCGCGGGAAGGTCTACATGCCAAGCACCACACCGAATCAAAAGGTGAAAATGGTGAAAAAGTTCGGTGGAGCGAATGTGGAAGTCATTCTCGTTGGCGATACATTTGATGATGCGTATGCAGAAGCGATGAAGACGTGTGAACAGTACAATATGAGCTTTATTCACCCGTTTGACGATCCTTATATTATTGCAGGTAATGGTACAGTCGGTATGGAGATTATGGAAAGTCTGGATCGTCCGGCAGATTATGTGTTTATCACGATTGGCGGCGGCGGTCTGGCTGCCGGTGTAGGTCAATATATGCGTACTATTAGTCCATCCACTCGTTTGATCGGAGTCGAGCCACTGGGCGCTGCATCGATGAGCGAGGCGATTAGCCGTAATCAGGTGGTCACGCTGGAGGAGATCGATAAGTTTATCGATGGTGCAGCCGTGAAGCGTGTTGGACAGCTAACATATGAGATTTGCCGTGAGACACTGGATGATGTAATCCGTGTACCAGAAGGTAAAGCGTGCTCTGCGATCCTCGATCTGTACAACGAGAATGCAATCGTAGCCGAGCCAGCTGGTGCGTTACCGATTGCAGCACTGGATATGTATCGGGAGCATATCAAGGGCAAGACGATTGTATGTATTATTAGCGGCGGTAACAATGATATTGACCGTATGCAGGAGATTAAGGAACGCTCCCTGATCTATGAAGGGCTGAAATACTACTTTACCATCAACTTCCCGCAGCGTGCAGGCGCCCTGCGTGAGTTCCTGGAAAAGGTACTCGGTCCGAATGACGATATCGCCCGTTTTGAATATACGAAAAAGAGCAACAAGGAAAATGGCCCGGCACTTGTTGGGATTGAGCTTAGCTCGCCCGATGATTACGGCGCTCTCATTCAGCGTATGGAAGATCACAATATTCAATATGTAGAGCTGAACCGCGATCCGAATCTGTTTAACCTGTTAATCTAATCCTATATCGCTTGTATAGCATTCATCGCTTTCTATCCAATACCCGGCATTTCTCGAATGGAGAAGCCGGGTATTGATTTGTTCAGCCACGATGAGGGTATGTACAGGTGGGCTAACCTATCTTGCATTCAGCACAAACTTGGTTTTTTGTTCAAAGTGATCTATACTATTAAAGTAAGTTTATTACAGTTGATAACTACCAAGGAGGATGTACACATATGTTTATCATTCACGCTAATATGTTAATCAAACCTGAAAAGGTTGATGAATTTCTGAAAGAGATCGATACACTGGTGGCGGCTTCCCAGGCTGAGGAAGGCAATATCACGTATGTATTGAAACGCGATGTGAAGCAGGATAACCTGTTCACAATGGTGGAAGAGTGGAAAGATGCAGAAGCGATGCAGCTGCACAACGCAACTCCACATTTCCAAAAGTTCGTACAGGATATGCAGCAATTTGCAGCAGCTCCACTGGATGCGAAGGTATTCGAAGGAACGGAGATTAAACGCGGCTAATACCGTGCTTTGAACACTAGCAGAATACTGTGTATTTCGACTATAGATGCATACCGAATCTCCCTTTGAAATAAAGGGAGATTTTTTATTTTAACTATACATAATTACGGAATCAGCTCCGATATATCTCACTAAGTTAGCTTGTCGAAAATTCTCGAAAGAAATCGGAATTGGTAGATTTTATTGTCGATTATACGTAGCAACCTTCGAAGCATCAGGTCACTTTTTAGAGCAGAGACATGCCGACTATTATTATACCGGTGAGAAGGATCTCATTTGAATGCCGGAGTCGGAGGGAAATGACTAGCATGAAAAAGACAGCAAAGATATGGATTGCCTCTCTGTTTACGGTGTCCAGCCTTGTAGGCGCGACTTCGACATATGGGCATGACCGGGCATTCGCCGCAGGTGCGGAGCAGGATGTCATTGTCGTATATAAAAATGAGGACGGCAAAGAAGCCGTACTCGATCAGAGTGTAGATGTGCAGCATGAGTTTGAAACGGTTCCTGCCGTTTCCGCTACTGTCACACAGGCCGATCTGAATAGTCTGGTACAGAATCCGGATATTGCTTATATTGAGCGTAATGTTCCGTTTCAGCTTACAGACGATGATGTGACGCCACTTGGTAATGTGTCTCCAGTCAATAAGAATGAGCAAGCACAATGGAATTATCAAGCAGAGCAGCCTGATCTAGAATGGGCAAAAGGCTATAATGGCTCTGGCATTAAGGTTGCTGTGATCGATTCTGGTATCGCGGCTCACCCTGAATTAACAATTGCTGGTGGTGTATCCACCGTCGATTATACAACCTCTTATACCGATGATAACGGTCACGGCACACATGTGGCTGGTATTATTGCCGCGCACAACAATGATGGGTCTGTAACCGGTATGGCACCGGGCGTACAGCTCTATGCTGTAAAGGCGATGGGCTCCAACGGTCAGGGCAATCTGCAAGATGTACTGGAAGGCGTAGATTGGGCGATTCAGAACCATATGGATGTGATCAACCTGTCGCTCGGTACGTCCTATGATTCACAGCTTCTGCACAATATGCTTGATCAGGCGTATCAAGCAGGGATTGTCGTTGTGGCATCTGCTGGTAATAGCGGCGCAGGCACCGATACGGTCAATTATCCTGCTCAGTACAGCAGTGTTATCGCTGTTGCTGCTGTAGACAAGGATCTCAAGCGTGGAAGTTTCTCATCGACAGGGCCAAAGGTAGAGCTGGCAGCACCTGGTGTATCGATCGTATCCACGTATCTCAATAATGGCTTTGCTATCGCAAGCGGCACATCACAGGCTGCACCGCATGTGGCAGCAATGGCAGCGATTTTAAAACAGGAAAATCCATCCCTATCCGCTTCCGCACTACGCAGCAAGTTACAGGATTATGCGGTAGATCTCGGTACAAGCGGACGGGATGCTGAATATGGATATGGCTTTGTGACATTCAAGCCGAAGGCAGATACAACCGCACCAGCTGAGGTCAGTGGACTTCAAGCGAGTCAGATCGGAACGGATTCGGTGACATTAACCTGGCAAAATCCAACCGATACCGACTTAGCAGGCGTGCATGTATATAACGATCATGATCCAGCGAAGCAAACGGTACAAACGAATGTGTATACCGCTCAGGGACTGGTGCCCGATACGAGCTATACGTTTACAGTCAAAACGTTTGACCAGACAGGCAATGAATCGATCGGTAAAACGGTAACAGCTAAAACCAATTCTGTTCAGCCTACATCAGGCTCAGGTAGTGATTCGTCTACACCATCGAGCGATAATCAGCCATCGCCTTCGTTCACACCGACACCATCGAACACACCAGCACCAACCGTTACACCAACACCGGTAATCACACCTGTTCCAGTTGTAACGCCAACACCAGTCGTTGCCGTACCTGTTGTAACGACACCGCCACCAGTAGGTGGAGGAGCGCTCGTCCCTGCATTTGGCGGCGGGGGTGGTGGAGGCGGAGGTGGCGGTGGTGCACCAGCGGCACCGCGTCCAACCGTTACACCAGCACCAGTATCACAGACACCAGCCGCAGCGCCTACACCAGCGCAAAAGGCACAGCAGCAGCTGAACACAGCTAAGTCTTCTGGCAAAGCATCCGATTATATCAAAGCAAGCTTTAGTGGACGTGGATTGAACAACGCGAGCTTTAGCAAGCAACTGGCTGATCTCAAGCAAAGTCTGGGCATTCAGGATGTGCCCGCTCGAACCAGCCTGCCAAGCACTGTACCTGTACGCATTAGCCTGCAAGTCGTAACGAAGAGCAGTCAGTACAAATACCTGGATCCATCTACAATCAATACAGACAATGTCACCGTACTGGATGGCAATGGCAATATCGCTGGTAATGTACAGATTGCTATGAAATTTAACCGTATTTTTATTACGCCAACGGCAGGTGGCTTTAGCTCCGGTCAGACGTATACCGTTGTACTGGAAAAAGGAATCAAGGGTCAATCGTCAGCGAATTCGGATCAATCCACAGCACTGAGTAATCCGCTTGTCCTACAATTTACGACACGATAATAGGGTCTCTATTATAAATGAGTGCGACTCAAGAAAAGGTGAACAGCGATGAATAAACGAACATTACCACGTCTGCTCCTGACGCTTGGCTTATTGCTGACCATGCTGGTTTCCAGCATGCCTCAGCAGGCACAGGCAGCAGATGGAAAGCTCTTTTCCGATGTGTCTGCAAGCTACTGGGCACACGATACAATTGCATGGGGTGTACAATCTGGCTTAGTGAAGGGCTATGCAGATGGTAGTTTCAAGCCAGGCAAAACAGTAACGGAAGCTGAATTTTTGGCGATGCTGATTCGCTCCTACGAGCCATCTGTGACCGCAAGCAGCAAAGGCAACTGGGCAGCTCCATATTATACTCGCGCCAAAGCGTTAAATTATCCCGTACAAAGCTACACTAATCTGTCGACTCGTAATGCTGTGATCAGTCGCGCACAAGTAGCAGAGCTCGTATCCGCTGCGGATGGAGTCAACTTTAGCGGTGACAATGCGATTCGTTACTTGCTCGCCTTCGGCTTAGCTAATGGCAGTAATGCGGGTCAAGCGACGATCGCTTCTTTCAAGGGTAAGCAATCGCTGACACGCGCCGAAGCACTGCAATTTATTAAAAACTTCGTCGATTATGGCGCAGGTGGTCTGCTGGATCGTCCACAGGAGGCGTCGAATGTCGCCGATCTTCCGGCAGTTGCTGACCGTTAATCGTTTCGTTATTGCTCGTTATCGATACCCATTACACATGTTATGAAGTGACTCGTTTATGCTCTACACGAGCAAGTGTAATGCTCCTAGAACATGTACCCATGGTTAGGTAACATCTAATAAGTATACAAAAAGCCCCTTTCCCTGTAGGAAGCGAAATGTCATCTGTAGGATGAACATCCGTTTCAGTGGGAAAGGGGCTTTATTACGTTGCGACTGAATAGTCTTATCTCAATAAGGTCGTCTTATGAAAATATAATGTTAAAAGGCAACAGGTGCCGAGCCGTCTGGATCATGATCCATATGCAGCAGTTCACCTAGATTAGTCGTAGAGATCACGGTCAGACGCTTCAATTGGAGCGGATCATCGCCCGGTCGAATAAAGCCCTGGTGCACCGTGAATGCCATCCGGTAGCCGGACTGCTTGAGTGCATAGATCATCTGCATACGGAAATCGCCAAATGGATACGCAAAGTATGGTGTATTAATGCCAGCTTCGGTACGCATAATATGATCATCCTTTACAAAACGATCCGGGTCCATACCTGCTGCATAATCATCGCCGCAATGCAGTGGCTCTTTGAAATGCAGATTATAGGTATGACTGTTAAATTCAAACACATCAGTCGTCGCCTTCATTTCCTCACGCGATACATAGCTTGTTTTGGTTGGATCGAAGGCTTGCGTTTTCGCTTGAATTTTGGAGCCGATCACGAACATGGTAGCGTGGAAGCCGTACTTTTTCATAATCGGGTAGGCGTAGATCATATTGTTCTGATAGCCATCATCAAAGCTGATCACGACGGTATTTTCCGGTAGTGGAGCCTGCTCGTTCACGAACTTCTCCAGCTCCTGCAAGGTTGCCGTGTGGTAATGGTTGTCGTACAGATACTTCATATCCTTCTCGAAGGCTTCGAGGTTGATGATCGAGTTGTTTTTCGGCTCGGTATTGTACTTCGCAGGCACGATATAGTGGTACATGAGCACAGCGACCTTATCCGCAGTGCCTTTCGGTACAACATAATCAGCGGCAAGTGCGACATTACGCTGATTCAACTCATCCCGGTGTTGCAGATAAAACACTTCATTTTGAGCAGCGACCCAGGAGCTGCATATTTTATGGGCCAGAATGGAAGACTTCGGGAAGTTCACCCCGAGGACATAGACGACGAGCAGCATCGCCAGCAGGGCGAACATATACTTTTTCCAGGGCTTACGCATGCTTTAGGTATGTCTCCTTTGATGTAAAAATAGACGGAAATGCACAGCACCGCTCGTCGCTAAAGAAACTGTAACGAGACGGTCTGTATGAATGGACAGATGTTAGATGCCGTTGCTGAACCAATCGAACACGTCAGCAAACTCCGTACAAGCTTATTCCTTTGTTTATAGTAAACGAAAGCTGTCGACAAAAAGTTACATTCCGGCTGAAGAATAGTAACAGTCGCGTGGTTGACTTTTACTTATACTACCGACTTGCTTTCTATTAAAACAGAGAAATCCATTCGTAAATCCGTAGTATTAGTTATATCAGATAAATGTATGAAAACTGTGTGAGTACAGATTTTATAGCTTCGTAGTGCGAGGATAGCAGGAGGTGACGTAGTAGTTGGAATGAATAGGTGAATATTGAGCTAATTCTGTCGTTTACGCAATAGCAGTAGTAATTTCCCTATGTATAGATACAGAAGCTAGGCTGTACCGCTAATTTGAATGATGGATAGATTGCTCATTCATTTCTATAGGCGATAATAGCAAATAATCTGTATAAATAAGCGCCTGTCACTCTTGGACAACATAGAGTAACAGGCGCTTGTTATATGGAGCTTAGCGAATGTAGATTAAGCTTTACAGCGCGATCTCGAATGTTTTAATCTCATATGGCTCCAGTACAAATGCGATCGTATCGCCAGCAGTATCCTCGCCTTCTGGCTTTTCCATCAGATTGCATTCGCGGTAGCTGGTGATGCCCAGCTCGCTGGTCAGTGTCAGGCGCTGACGACTGCCTGAGAAGTCATGCACACGCACGATGATCCGGTCGCTGTCCTCTGCCTTTTTCACTGCATCGATCATAGCAGTTTGACCGGACAGGGTGAACAGGGAGCGTTCTGGTGTATCCGAGCCGCCTGTACTTACACGCAGCGGGCTGTTTAATGCCCATGCTGCTGGAACTGTACCGCCTTGCAGCCAGTCGCCTTCGTGTGGAAGCAGGGAGTAGGTGAATTCATGATGCCCCTGGTCGGCTTCAAAGTCGGGATGGATGGCGCATTTGATCAGCGACAGACGCATCACATTATTTTTGATATCATAGCCGTATTTGCAATCGTTCAACAGGCTGACACCATAGCCACGATCGGACAGGTCTGCCCACTGATGACCGACAGACTCGAAGCGTGCGCTATCCCAGCTTGTATTCCAGTGTGTTGGACGCTTCACATTGCCATACTGAATATCATACGTAGCCTCGGTAGAGCGTACATTCACCGGGAAGGCGACTTTGAGTAGCTGCTGACGCTCATGCCAGTCTGCCTCGGTGACAAAGTCGATGCGGCGATCGTCTGCGTACACGATCATCTGCTGACGGATCGTCGACTCACCAATTTTCCATTCAAAACGAACGACCGTGCGCAGCAGACCCGTTTCCACGACTTCCGATACGGTCAGCTCCTGCACTTCCTTCATTTTCTCCTGATAATAAATATCGATATCCCACGCATCAAAGTTCAGTGGCTTATCCTCGAACAATTGCAGTACATTCCCACGCTCGCCAGCAGCCAGCACCTCACGGTCTGCTGCTCGATCATACAGTCGTGTTAACTGACCCTGCTCATTCCATTCCAGCTCGTAAAATGGCGTGCTCAAGCGCTGTGCTTCCACTGTGAATGGAGAGCTTGCCGCTGGAGCTTCGGTAGTCGGCTCAAAGGAAAAAGTCGTGTATCCAAGTGCAGGCACCTCGGGTACGTGTACAATCCATTCGCCATCGTGTAGCTCAGCTTGTAAAATAGCGCCATTGGCAGCTTTCCAGCTACCGCTTTGCATTGAATCATTCGCAGCAATCGTCAGCACACCGCTGGTTGCCCATGGTGCCGAGTTCCATACGGTGCGAGTATGATCATCCGACTTACCAGCGATGAGCTGCTCTGCCTGTTCCCATACGTCAGAGCCGATCTGCCAGGCTTCTGCATATTCCTCGCGGCTGTCTTCATAGACTTCACGGATCGAAGAGCCAGGGATGATATCATGGAACTGGTTGCGTAAAATAATTTTCCAACCATCATGAAGCTGTTCTTGCGGATAAGCGCTCCAGTTGCCGCCGAGCGCACTTTGCCACGCATTCAGCCATTCGGCTTCACGGTATAGCAGCTCCAGCTTGCGATTCATACGCTTATTGTACGCCTGACTGGTGTAGGTACCACGGTGGTATTCCAGATATAGCTCGCCATCCCATGTGTGTACATAGCTGTCCGTATTCGCTACCGTCTCCTGCAAGCGGCGGAAATAGTCGCCTGCCAATCCGGTACGCATATGTGGCAAGCCTGGCATACGGTCGATACGGCGACGCATTTCCAGCATCGTCCGGTTAACACCGCCGCCGCCATCGCCATAGCCGTACGATACGAGCAATTCACGATTCATTTCCTTGTCCCGATAGGCTTCCCAGCTGCCTTGAGCTGTTTTCGGTACAAGCTGACCGTTATATGTGTAGAACCACGAGCCTGGCTCCGAATCCGGTTCTGTTGTCGTGATAAAGTGTGTCAGCACCTCGGTTCCATCGATCCCACGCCAGTGGAACGTATCGTGCGGCATCCGGTTGAACTGGTTCCAGCTGATCTTCGTTGTCATGAAGGTATCGATACCAGATTTTTTCAAAATCTGTGGAAGCGCCCAGCTATAGCCGAATACATCAGGCAACCACAGATAATCCGATTCAACGCCAAATTCTTCTTTGAAAAAGCGGGTGCCGAGCAGCAGCTGACGAGTTAGCGATTCTCCGCTGGTCAGGTTACAGTCTGCCTCCAGCCACATCGCACCGCCAGCTTCCCAGCGTCCTTCGGCAATACGCGCTTTGATCTGCTCGTATAGCTCGGGTGCGTCCTGCTTCACATAGTCATACAGCTGTGGCTGAGTTTGCAGGAATACGTAGTCCGGGAACTTTTCCATTAAACGCATAACAGTGGAGAAGGAGCGAATCGCTTTTTCCCGTGTATGCTTGAGTCGCCATAGCCACGCGACGTCAATATGAGTATGCCCGATGGCAGTTAATTGAACAGAGGAATGCTTTCCGATCTCACCAACAAGCTCATCCAGCAGCTGTTCGGCTTGCTGAATACTTGCATAGAAGCTTTCCGAGCCAGGTACAGCCCAGTCGATCAAACGGAATGCGCGATCAATCGCACGCAGCAGGTCAGCACGCTCAGGCGAGTGCTCACTCAGCACTTCAACCGTTTCCAGTACAGTAACGCCGGTATAGTACAGATTGTCTGTCGGCTCATCCAGCCAGCACAGCTCTGCTGTTTGCAGCTCATGCTTTTGCATGATGCGCTTGCCGCCGCCTTCCAGACCTGTCCATAGACGGAAGGTCAGCTGCTGCTGTTGTCCAGCCGCATCGGCAGGCAGGAACACCTCCATATGATTGGAGTCGACCCCTTGATAAGGCTGTCCATTCAAATACAGCAGCGATTCAAAACCAGAATTCGTACCGCCGCCTGTTTTACCAAAATCAAATCTGCCCAGAATCGTCTTGCCATTCCATGCTGCGGGTACCTCTGCGCTCACATTGAGCCACAGGTAGCGGTCACGTCCAGTCCAGGTGTCGCCCAACTTCATCTCAGTCCAGGTGTTATCTGGCTGTAGCGGGGCAGAATGAATGCGCTTACCATCATCTTCATGCGTTTGAAACGAAGACAGGACGATGGCCTCACGGTAACGATAGCTATCCAGTTCATTGAGTCGGGATTTCAGCTTCTGCTCTGTTAAAAACATACCTTCACTCCTTGATCGTTGGTGAATTTCCGCAGGTCAACCGGTGAGCAAGCCTGTATGCTGGAGAATCGCCAGCAATGTAATCGATGATGACAGGCAGATGTTGTTTTCGTGATGTCGCCATTCGGGGACAAGCGAACTTCCACTTCCCATGTTGGCACATCCGGAGAGCAAATACAATATGTTATCTCTGAATTTAAAATGGTAAAACAAATCCAACATACTTTATATAGTAGAAGTGGAAATGAAAATCTGAAAATATCAGTAAGCTAATGTTAACCGAACCAGTATTGAGCAAATTATACATATCAATGGGAGAGAAGCATCTTCCATTGTCATCCATGAGGTGATCCTGTCATGATGCAATCCTTCCATATCCAGCTACCAAAATCTTATATGCTACATCTCTTGTATCATGTATTCCATATTTCGATGAGCACTGCATTCGATCCATTATATACTTATTTCAAGCCCGAGAGCGCAGACGATAAGAGCTGTGAACAGGGTAATAGATAACAGTGCTCCACATGATGCAGGTCAACTGAAACGACTGCAAACACACATGACCGAAGCAGCTGTAAAAGGAGAGAAACCATGAATCGAATTTCGATGCTGTTCCTTATTGTACTGACGACCTTTCTCATGGGTTCATCCTTTGCGATTGGCAAAATGGGATTAGTCTACGCCTCCCCATTGTTATTAGCTGGACTGCGCTTTCTACTCGCAGGGATTATTATGGCGGTACTTGTTCGCTTGTTACGTCAGCCTCATCCATCAGACTGGAGGGATTGGGGTAAAATGGTGCTCATCGGCACCTTTCAGACCGCAGGGGTGATGGGCTGTGTGTTCATTAGTTTGCGTACGATCACCGCAGGTGAATCATCGATCCTAACCTTTACCAATCCACTGCTGGTGGTTGTATTTGGCACCTGCTTTGCAGGGATGCGATATCGCTGGTATCAATGGATCGGCGTGCTGCTTGGGCTGATCGGCGTTAGCGTTACCGTTGGCGCCGGGCTGCAATGGAAGATTGGGCTCGTATTCGGACTTGCTTCGGCTGTATCATGGGCAACGGCAACGCTGCTCGTTAAGCGCTGGGGTGGAGGGCTGAATACGTGGGTGCTGTCTGCATATCAAATGCTGGCCGGGGGGATTTTGCTGCTGCTTGGCAGTGTAGTCCTGGAGCAGCCTTCATTTGTATGGAATGGCGCTTCGATTATGATTCTGCTCTGGCTCAGTCTGTTATCGTCGATTGTGCAGTTTGCAGGCTGGTACTATGTACTGCAAAATAGCGATCCCGGCAAAACAAGTGCATTTCTATTTCTCGCGCCATTCTTTGGTGTGTTAACAGGCTGGCTTCTGCTAGGAGAGCCGCTGTATCCATCGCTGATTACAGGTGGGCTGTGTATTCTAGTCGGAATTTATCTGGTGAATCGGCAGGTTCAAGCTCCACGCTAAAATGGTCGCGAAACGCCTGCTTCCCGTTCGCCGTAACCTGAATCGCCCGAATGCCTGACATACGCTCGATCCAACCACGTTCCAGACATAGCTGCAATAAACCCTGTCCCAATGCGCCGCCCAGATGATGCTTGCGTTCGCTCCAATCCAAACAGGCATGGGCAAAGGCACGGCGCTTGCGGCGTAGCGGGGCGATATCCAGACCGATAGCGGTGAATCGTTCCACTCCCGTTTCACTCACCTCAAATGCTCCATCCTTCACAATCAAGTACCCATGCTGAACCATTGCCTCTGTTAATAAAACACCTACCTGCCCAGCCAGATGATCGTAACAGGTGCGTCCGTAGCGCAACTGATCCATCTGCTGGGATTGCTTTAAGGAACGCACCTCAGGTACGGGACAGATCGCTAAGAACTGCTCCAGCTTCTGCGCCGTCTCATTTCCAGCCAATCGATAATAACGATAACGTCCATGCTTTTCCGTGCTGATCCAGCCCTGCTCGGTGAGTCGTGCTAGATGAAAACTAGCGGTTTGCGGTGTAATGGACGCTGCGTGAGCAAGCTCACCCGCCGTATGGAACCGACCATCCAGCAGTGCTGTCAGCATATTAGCACGCGAAGGCTCGCCTAGCAGGGAAGCGATATTGGATATATTTGAATGTAGTGTCATGAATGTGGCTCCTTAGTAGATATAAATTTGTAGATATATATTTGCAGGTATAGATGTAGATATAGATAAAGCTGCAAATGCTATGAATGAAGATGCACATGCTGCGAAATATAGAGGCATGTGTATTTCACATTTCGATCATTATCTAATTATACTATACAAAAAATAAAATGCAGGCTAGCTGCATAATGGACTGCGTATCGGAATGAACCGAGTGTTCCTATTGCATAGCATGGTAAAATAAACATAGACCTCCTACCTATCGCTGCTGTACAGGTATCCTGATCATAAACCTATACGCTACGGTTAACTAAACGTTGGCCTACAATTGCCAGTCGTTCGTTTGCAAGACAGGCGTGGTGGGTATGTTGTTGTTGGAGGTTGGTACGACTATTACGAGGATCGGCTACAATCGAAAGGGGATGGCCATGGAGCATTTTATTGCTGTACTTGTTATTCTGTTTTTCATCGGGATTTCCAATGTTCTGAACAGGCTGGTTCCCTTTGTGCCAGTGCCGCTATTTCAGATTGTGCTCGGGATCGGTGTTGCCCTGTTCGGGTTAAAGGTAGAGCTAGATCCAGAGCTGTTTCTGGTGCTGTTTATCGCACCACTGCTATATAATGATGCTCGTCAAACGCCACGCGGTGAGCTGTGGAATTTGCGAGGACCGATTATTTTGTTAGCGTTTGGGCTCGTATTTGTGACTGTGATCGTAGCGGGCTATGGGATTAATTATCTGATTCCAAGTATTCCATTACCTGCTGCATTCGCGCTGGCGGCAATTCTGTCTCCGACCGATGCGGTAGCCGTAGGCTCGCTGGCGAAAAGGATTCATTTACCAGGCTCGATTCATCGTCTGCTGGAGGGTGAATCGCTCCTGAATGATGCGTCCGGACTGGTTGCATTCAAATTCGCTGTGGCGGCGATGGTGACAGGTACGTTCTCGCTCTGGGAAGCGTCGCTGAACTTCCTATTAGTCGCGCTGGGGGGATTGGCGATTGGTACACTTGCCTCTTTCCTGCTTATTCGCTGTCAGGTGTTGGTGCGTAAATGGGGGATGGAGGATATCACGGTACATGTGCTGTGGCAGATTCTGACCCCGTTCGTAATCTATTTGCTGGCGGAGGAGATTGGTGTATCGGGTATCCTCGCAGTTGTGGCAGGCGGTATCGTCTATGCGATGGAGAAGGATCGCGCCGAATCGGTACAGCTCAAAATGCAAATTGTCTCAACAAGCACATGGTCGGTCATTGTGTATACGCTGAATGGTCTGGTGTTCATGATGCTCGGCTTGCAAATTCCAGAGGTGATGGGCAGTATTTTCACCAATCCCGAGTTTAATAATGGGCTGGTGCTTGGCTATGTTGCGTTGATCACATTACTGCTGTATATTTTGCGCTTTATCTGGATTTACTGCTACTGGGAGGTTCGCTATGTGATGAGTCGCCAGATGGATGATAATCGGCCGGATGTACGAGGCATTTTGCTCACGTCATTGTCCGGAGTACGCGGTGCGCTGACACTGGCGGCGGCATTCTCGATTCCGTATGTGCTGAACGATGGCTCTGCCTTTCCGCAGCGAGAGCTGATTCTATTTATTGCGGCAGGTGTGATTTTGCTGTCGCTCATACTGGCAAGTCTGCTATTACCGCTGTTATCGCCTAAACCACAGGCAGAGGTGACGAGTGCATCCGAAGCAGGGCAAGGAATGCTACAGCGTCAATTTGTAGAGGATCGGATTCGGATGAAGGTTCTGTCCGCAGCGGTGCAATCGGTCGAGTCCAGCACCAATGATGCGAACCGTGAAGCGGCGAAGACGCTCATTTCAGATATTACGCAATACATGTTCCAAAAAAATGGGATGCAGCCGTCGATTTTACATGATCCGAATCCAGATCAGGAAGAGGTCAAGCTGTATCTGGCTGCGATTCATGCAGAGCGTAAGGTCGCACGGAAGCTACGGGATAATGGAGAGATTACACCGGAGCTGGCGATGGAGTTTGAATATCGTCTGGATCGGATCGAAAATGTGCTGACCGATCGTATGGATACCGGGATTGCCGAGTGTGTGGACAAATGGAAGGGCATGCTGCCGATGCATCTGCCCGCTCCTGTGAATCTGACGAAGGATGCCGAATCGGATGGAGAGGCAGATGAGCCAGCCGCGATGAGCAAGCTTGATAAAATCCGTATGCTCAAGCATCTGAAGCTGCAATCCTGCCCAGCCGCGATTGATGCGATTCGTAGTCGTATGAATGTTCATAATGAGGAAGCCGCTGAAAAGGTCATTTCCCGTTATCGCAAAATTATGAACTCGATTCAATACTTCAATGAGAAAATTGCACCGGATATTACACTGGATGAAAACAAGCTCAACTTGATCACCAGTGCTGTGCAAAACCAGCGCGATACGGTGCAGGAGCTGTACGAGAGCGGCGAGATCGACCGTCAATATGCACGGAAGATGCGTAGCTTTGTGCAAGATCTGGAGAAGTGGATTCTGATGGAGACGTAAAAGATTAGCTCCATTATGATAACGCAACTATATCGCAGGAGAGATTAATGAAACGCAACTAAAATGAGTATTCTTTGCCAGGCAAAAAGAATCGGAACAATATGTTTCGGTTCTTTTTGATACATCATTTCCCATATCTCGATTCCAATGCTACAATAAAGCAATCTTTCCCATTATGAATTTGGAGGTATGTTACTGATGAATATGAAAAAAGGACTGCTTTCTGGCTTTCTAGCTCTAGCTGTAACCTCTTCTCTTTTTATTTCCACAAATGTAAGCGCAAACAATTCAACCGAAGCGCCAGCTCCATTCTCGTATTCACTCGTAACTCGCGGCTATGATTGGGGCCCAGCCGTGTACAAGGTTATTTTACATACCGGTGTGGATATTCAAGCAGACACACTCACCAACGACACATTCAAAGTCCTAGCCGAGCGCAGTTATCCGATGGTTAACATGCAGACGAAGCAAAAGTATACCGGAGCAGATAGCTCCAGTAGAACGATCGATCGAGTGTATCTGTCCGATGAAAAGGGGAACGCCTCCGAGCAGCCTGCCGGTCAGTACATTACGATGGAGATGAAGGTGCACCCTGATTCTGTATCAGCCAGTCCGTTTACATTCGACCTCAGTACATTCACGAATAAATACGTTGATCTCCAATACACGCTTGTTCAACAGAAACCGCTTCAAGATACACAGGGGAATACAGTCGACAATCTGACTACCCGACCAGATACCCCGCATACGATGATCGAGCAAGGGGTCGACAAGTTCGATACTACAGGCAAATTTAATTACAAGGATGCCAAATACGGACAGATCCATCTTACCTATGCGTCCTACATGCCAGCCAACGACAAGAAAAAGCCGTTAATCATCTGGCTGCATGGTGCAGGTGAGGGTGGAACCGATCCGAGAATTGCACTGCTGGGCAATAAAGTAACGTCATTAGCCGGAGAGTCGATTCAGAAATATTTCGGCGAGGCTGCCGTATTGGTGCCTCAGACGCCAACATTTTGGATGAACGACGGCACCGGTCAATATACGAAAACAGGGAAAAGTATGTATACCTCGGCACTGACTGCGCTAATTAAACAGTATGTCAAAGACCATGCCGCAGCCATAGATACTGATCGTATCTACATCGGAGGCTGCTCGAACGGTGGATTTATGACCTTGAATATGCTGCTTGCTAACCCGGATTATTTTGCCGCTGCCTATCCATCCGCTGAAGCTTATACCGATTCCTGGCTGACGAAGCAAGACATCAATAAGCTGAAGGATACCCCGATCTGGTTCACAGCCGCGGGAGCGGATAAGACAGTAGACACGTCCAAAGCATCAACAGCAACGTACAAACGACTCATTGCCGCAGGCGCGAAAAATGTTCATTATTCCTATTTTGATAAAGTGCTTGATATGAGTGGTCTGTACAAAAAAGGCAATGGAGATTCGGCAGCCTATGAGTACAACGGACACTGGTCATGGATTCCAGTATTGAACAACAATATTTCCAAAGACTACAATGGCAAGCCTGTCAAAATTAAAGGCAAAGCCGTATCTCTGATGGAATGGATGGCGAGCCAGAAGAACTAAATTATGATCTGCGTAGCATATACGGATTGGAAGGCTTATTGCAGCTTATTGCTTATTAAAAGCTAGTCTGATAAGAAGCTGCATAAGTAGATTGATTTTCGCTTTACGGAGCTAAGAAGCCCTGTACGTTAATATGTGCAGGGCTTCTGTTATTTGGTGCGATGAAGTAGTGAGTTCTATGGGATACAAGACACGTAGATAAGATATTTTTGATGTGAAATCATCTATTCGGCAGGCTGAGATTATGCTTATTTTTGGAATATCTACAGGTATATACTTGAATAGCTTAGTTTTCAGTAGCTTAATTTAGAGGTAATATAAAGGCAGTGTAAGTTGATGGCTAAGTAACTGCAATTCTTTAGTGGTATGTATGCAAACTGGTATACGTGTAAAAGCATGGAACGGAGGGAAGGAAATAAGGGGAAAGGACGAGTTACCGTGTTAGCGATTGTCTAACACGTGGTTTAATAAAAAGTGATTTTTGCGCAGCAAAATATCTTACAGCTTTTGAGCACGGGAATCTACAACTTGATCCTATTGCGTAGATTCCTGTGCGATACCGGAGTCCGTCCCCTTATTCCTTGCCGGAGTGGTTGCTACCCCAACAACAAAAGTTTACGTACACACTCTAAACCACGAATGGAGGAATTAGAAAATGTCTTCATTAACAGGAAAAGTAGCCATTGTTACAGGTGGTGCCAATGGAATCGGTGAAGCCTGCGTAAAGGAAATGGTTGCTGCTGGCGCCAGAGTTATATTTTCTGATCTGAATGATGAGCTAGGGCAGAAGCTGGAGCAGGAGCTGAACGCGAATGGTGGAGAAGTGCGTTACCAGCATTCTGATGTGTCGAAGGAAGAGGATGTAAAAGCATTGATTCAGCGTGCGATCGACGAATTCGGTCGTCTGGACACCATCGTAAGCAACGCTGGCATTGGCAATACAGACAGCACGGATGATCTGACATTTGAATCGTGGCGTAAGCTGATGAGTGTGAATCTGGATGGCGTTTTCCTGTGTGCCAAGTATGCCATTCAAGAGATGAAGAAAAATGGCGCTCAAGGTGGCTCAGTGATCAATATGGCCTCGATGCTCGGTCATGTAGGACGTGCAGCAACTGCGGCATACACCGCATCCAAAGGCGGCATCGTGAACCTGACTAAGTCACTGGCACTGGAGTATGGCCCGGATAATATCCGCGTGAATGCCGTATGTCCGGGTTATATTGAAACTCCACTACTCAATGCAACGCTGGATGAAGAAACGCAAAACTATCTGGCATCCCTGCATGCTTTCGGACGCTTGGGCAAGCCAGAAGAAGTCGGTAAAGCCGTTGTGTTCCTGGCATCTGACGATTCCAGCTTTGTCACAGGCTCTAGCCTGATGGTCGATGGTGGCTACACAGCTCAATAAGCAATGATATAGCAGAGCGTGTAGAAGATGATATTAACTCATGCATCTGTACGTGTCTGAATGAATATAGGACAACGAAGACCTCTGTCCCTGATACAGGATAGAGGTCTTCGTTTATACATGAGTTACAAGCTTTAATAAGCATTGTTAATCAAAGCAATGAATATTGCAGTACATCCATGATAGAAGGTAGTACAATACGCTATCTGTTCATTATAAATATCCTGCCTTTTGTAGTGCTTGCAAATAATGTGCATAGACAGGATTGCCTGGCTGTGCCTGAGCAGGATCAATCCCTTTTAATGCAACAAGCGTATACAGT
Source organism: Paenibacillus hunanensis (assembly GCF_014645615.1). Classification (GTDB taxonomy): domain Bacteria; phylum Bacillota; class Bacilli; order Paenibacillales; family Paenibacillaceae; genus Saccharibacillus; species Saccharibacillus hunanensis. The sequence continues at coordinate 40,638 of NZ_BMMB01000015.1, forward strand.
AACTGTTCACTTATACCTTGCTGCGTGAATGAAGTCATCGTCTGTCCATCACTGGACATGATCGCGATGCGAAGCATCCGACCTTGCTGAATATCGACCCATGCTCGCTGAAATTTGTCTTCAGGAGCCGCATTATCGGCTTGATACATCGAAGTCTGAATTTCTTTTTCCTCTAATGTGAACAACGATTCTAAAATCGTCGGCTCTGTGATGGTATAACATTTATAAAAATGCTCAAATCCAGCATAGGGATCGTGAGCAAGGTCGGCGACGTAGATCGGGTCTTCTTCATTTGCCTGAAATGTATGGTGCAGTACTTTTTCTACGTCTGCCAATGAATACAATAAAGGCAGCTTTCTATCCAGAAAAGCCTGATGTAGATCAACAGTCAATGGGTTCACTCCTTGTATAAGATTGAATTCCATAGGTTTAACTCTACATTATACCGTCTTATTCGCAATCAGCTGCTTCACCACATCCAGCGGATGCTGCGTTTTATCCAGATTCGCGTCCGGTACATATTCCACATCATCCGGTAGCACGATTTGACGGCGATTGATCCAGATGCAGGACCAGCCTGCTTTTTTGGCACCTACCACATCATTCAGATAAGAGTCACCGAGATAGCACGTATCCGCAGCGGCAATATTCATCTGCTGCTCGACATGACGGAAAATAGCAGTATCTGGCTTGGATATACCCAGCTTCCCTGAAATAAAGGTATCCTCTGGAGCAATCCAGCGATCCATGCGTAGCTGCTTCACTTTACTCGCCTGATGCTCCGCAGGGCCATTCGTAATAATGCCCATTCGCCAGCCCTGCTCCTTACCATAATCGAGCAGCTCCTTCATAAACGGATGCACTTCGATATGCTGCTGATGAAAGGCATAGCGATTTTGAAAATCTACCGCCTGCTGTTCAGAAATAGTAATATCAAAATCAGCAAAAGCGTGTGTAATCCGATACACATGCATATCCTCATCGCTCATTTGCCCATTTTGTACTTGATCAAATACGACATCACTATGCAGTCGACTACGGATAAACAGCTTTTCGACCGGAACGTCATACTCCTTCGAAGTGCCAAACACTTCATTATACGCCTGACCAAATGGGTCCATCTGATCGTACAATGTATCATCCATATCAAATATCAGATTAATCAATAGACTCTCCCGCTTTCTTTCTGTCTCATTCCAGTATGGGAATAGATAGTGATTCATGTGACAGTTTTGAAGTATACTTACTTTAATCTAGCGCTACGGCTTTATTCTAGCTTACTGGAAATTCATATAAAATTTCAAATAACGCAACTAGATTTCCAGCTACAGCCATTAGCTTTACCGGATCGGTTGTAGACGTGCGTGAATTGAGATAGACTGTAAACGTGATTGCACGGGATAAACGGGAACGAGAGCTTGCCCCTCATTCCATGCAGAGTACGGAAATGAAGCATACGATGCAGCCAGCACCGCTGGCACCATTTGCACAGACAAGGAGGATATTATGGGGAATACATCACAGCATAGCCGCGTAGGTATTATGGATATTGGCTCGAACTCCATTCGGCTGGTCATTTATGAGAACGGGGGCGGAATGGGCTACAAGGTGCTCAAGGAATGCCGCGAATCGGCACGTTTGAGTGCGATTGTAACGCCAGAAGGAGAAATGCCGCTGGAATCGCTGCGCTTTATCGTACCTGTGCTGCGTCAGTTTGCGGAGGTAAGCCGAGCGTATGAAGTAAGTGAGATTCGTGCGGTAGCTACCGCGGCGATTCGGAATGCGACGAATGGTGAGGACGTTATTCAATATTTGAATGAACAGACAGGTCTGGATATTGAGCTACTACCAGGTGAGATGGAAGGTCATTATGGATTTATCGGTGTTGTGAATCGAATCGATATTCGTGATGGCTATATTATCGATATCGGTGGTGGTAGTACCGAGATTACACTATTTCGCGATCGGACACGCATTTCCAGTGTATCGTTCCCATTTGGTGCAGTGAATATGAACGTGCGCTTTGGCAAGCAGGAGGATGGGCGCTGGGACGAGAAGGCGGTAACAGAGCTGGAGCAGCTCGTACTCAAGGCAGCGGAAAAGCATGACTGGATTAGCCGTAATCCGGGTCTACCCCTTGTCGGATTAGGTGGTACGATTCGCGCTGTTGGTAAAATGCATCAGCGTAAACGCAAATATTCGATGGAGCAGATTCATCAGTACACCCTGCAATCTGAGGATGCAGATTATTACTACCAGCAATTGCCTTCGATGACCAATGAAGAGCGCAAGCGTGTAGCTGGCTTGAGCAAAAATCGGACGGATATTATCATACCCGGGATGATCATTTTGCGTACATTGTTTGGTTATATGCAATGCGATCATTATCTGATCAGTGGTACAGGCTTGCGAGATGGGCTGTTCTTTGAATGGGAGCGCGGACGCGAGCATGCGGTGCTGGACGATGTGCTGGAATACGAGCTGGAGTCGGTGCTGGAGCTGGAGCCATTGCCACGTCAGCGACATTTGCGTCAGGTCGCACAGCTGTCTGTGCAGCTCTACGAAAGTCTGGGCGAAGGCATGGACGACCGCTGGAATGTGAAGCTGCTACGTACTGCTGCGATGCTGCATCAGATCGGGATGAAGGTAGGCTATCATGATTATGAGGAGCATACACGGTATCTGCTCACCACGCGTGCGCTGGCAGGCCTGAATCATCGGGAAACGGTGCTTGTTGCCTTTATCGCGATCTTCGGCAGTAAAGGAAAAATTAAGAAAAGACGCATTTCGGTGGAGTACGCGGATATTCTGCATCCGAAGGATGAGGAGCGCATTCGTCGTCTCGGTGCATTGCTACAGCTGGCTGCTGCTATGGATACGAGCGAGACGCAGCCTGTGGAGTCACTGCTAGCTGTACGCAAAGGAAGAGACTTCGAGCTGACCATTCACTGTCGCACCGAAGCCTCTATGGAAGTTGCTGAAATTACGGAAGCTGTTAAAGATTTGGAGAAGGAGTGGGATGTCCGAGTGCGGCTGGTGGTACATACGGTTTCCACGAGCTAATATTCCACGCATGGAACTGACTGCGCAGCGGCGGTTCCCCATTTTTGAATAATTCATAATTACCGCTTGGCAACAATATTCTAGCCTTCACATTGTCCGCAAGGATCAGGTTCAGAATATTGAGCACAGCGGTTTTTGTGTTTTTATCGAATAATGGACACATCAGCTCGACCCGACGTGTTAGATTGCGGGTCATCCAGTCCGCGCTGGCAAGCCATACCTCCTGCTCACCGCCATTATCAAAGGCGAAGATCCGCGAGTGCTCCAGATAACGGTCAACGATGCTACGAACGCGAACATTCTCACTCAGTCCAGGTACACCCGGGCGCAGACAGCACACACCGCGCACGATCAGATCAATCTTCACGCCAGCTTGAGAAGCGACATACAGCTCATCGATAATCTGCTGGTTGGAGAGCGAGTTCATTTTGGCAATAATACGTGCTGGCTTGCCATTGCGTGCATGATCAGCCTCGCGGCGAATGAGCGAGATGAACTTGTTCATCATCGTGCTTGGTGCAACCGCGACCGCCTGCCAATCATGACTTTCGGTATAGCCTGTAATATGATTGAACACCTCGGATGCATCCTCACCGATCTGCGGATTTACTGTCAGCAAGCCGACATCGGTGTACAGCCTTGCGGTGGAGGCATTGTAGTTACCTGTGCCCATATGGATATAGCGGCGAAGCGTATTACCCTCACGGCGCACGACGAGAATAACCTTAGCGTGCGTTTTGAGTCCGACCAGACCATAGACAACGTGGCAGCCTGCTTTTTCCAGCATTTTCGCCCAGACGATATTACGTTCTTCATCAAAGCGGGCTTTTAGCTCCACGACTACGGTGACCTGCTTGCCTGATTCGGCAGCACGGGCGAGCGAGTGGATCAGGGAGGACTTGCCGCTCACACGGTACAGCGTCATTTTGATTGCCATGACATCGGGATCATCTGCTGCTTGCTCGATAAAGTCACTAATCGCGTCAAATGATTCATACGGATGATACAGCAGCACATCACGCTCGCGAATGACGCTGAAAAAGTCTGTATCACTGCCTTCTGGGAACTCTGGAGCATAGCGCTGAATTTCAGGTGGATAACGCAGTGAATCGCGTCCAGTAACCGAATCGGAGAAGCCTAACAGGAAGCCCAGATCGAGCGGCCCGTCAATCTCATAAACCGCCTCACTTACATCGAATTCCTCCAGCAATTGAGCGAGTGCATACGGATGAAAGTCCTTTTGAATCTCCAGACGTACAGGCGCACTGCGTCTACGTTTACGAAGCTGGTTCTCGATCTCTTCCATCAGATCCTCTGCATCTTCCTCGTTAATGTCGAGATCGGCATTACGAGTCAGACGGAAGGCATTTACCGCAATCGGTGTATATCCGCCAAATAAGGTCTGAATATGCTGACAGATCAGATCCTCGATTAAAATGTATTGCTGCTTTTTACTATTTTGGCGATGCGGAAGTGCAACCGCACGCGGCAGATTGGAAGGAATCTGTACGATTGCAAAATAATACGCTTCGCCATCTTCCTGCTCCGTTGCCTTGAGATTCGGATGCTCCAGTACGACGGATAGATAGACACTCAGGCCATGCACGAGCGGAAACGGACGGCTCTGATCGACTGCCATCGGTGTGAGCACTGGATAAATGACATCGTGATAGTACGTGTCCGCAGCCTTCTGCTGAGTAACGCTCAGATCATCATAATGAGTCAGGGTAATGCCCTGCTTACCGAGTAAACGAGAGAGATCCCGATATGTACGGTATTGATGCGAAACCATCTTTTCTACGCGCTTTGTCAGGCGCTTGTATAAGCCGGCTGGTGTATAGCCGGTAAAATCCTTTTTGTTGTAGCCCGCTTTGATCTGATTACGGATACCAGCAACCCTTACGCTCATAAATTCATCGAGGTTGCGAGAAACGATACCGAGGAACTTGATGCGTTCCAGTAGTGGCGTATCCGATGCCTGTGCTTCCTCCATAACCCGGGTATTGAATTCAATCCAGCTAAGATCCCGGTTAATATACGTTGCTTGAGCTTGATGGTGTCCCTGTTTAGTTTCCATAATGCCTCCGGTCCTAGTGTTAGCGATCTCCTAACACGAGATTCAATGAAAAGTGATTTTTGCGAAGCAAAATATCTTACCTTGCTAGTGTTAGCGATCTCCTAACACGAGATTCAATAAAAAAGTGATTTTTGCAAAGCAAAATATCTTACCTTATTTAAACTTTTACTCCACGCTTGCCCGAACGGATACGTCTTCCTATCCCTCGCCAGCAACCGTGTCGAATGATGCAAAAATGTATCGTATATAGCCAGTATACCCATCTTTTGTTAACGCTGTGTAAAAAAATGCGTCAACTTTCGTTCCATAACTGTGTTCCATCCATTTTAGCAATCGATCGCTTTTGGGTTCTGCCAAAGTTAAAGCTCCGAGTACGCAGCTCATAACCTTCCTCTTCCAGTGGAAGCATCTTCTTCCATTTCTGAACAGTATACGCTGGATAGCCGGGGCGGTGCATATCGATTAAGATCATATCCTTGTGTAGCATATTTAGGCATTCACCAAGAGTCATGGTCATACCCCTTCCATGTAAAGGATCGCTACAGTATGCGATGCGACGATAGTGTCGTCGCCATTACGGCTAACTGAAGAGCCATCATACGCAAAATAAGTGGAAGTAGCGTGTAACTTATCATTACCCGCCTGTATATATTTTGAGCGATTAAATAGAAAATTGCAAAGCAAAATCATCCATGAAGGGAGCCAGTTGAAAGCACAATTAAGGGTAATGGGAATGATGAGATGGGCTGAAAGGAAGTAGCTATTTACGAAGTGGATATAAGGTGGAGCGGCTTAGAACAGCATAAATAGAAAGTAAACGAACGGAGCAGCAAATCACAGAGCGGAAAAGAACAGGGTAGAGCAGCGTAAGAGGATGCTATGCGATCTAGTCGATCAGCGAACTAATCTAGCGATGAGAGAAAGCCGATGCATTAGCCACATCGATATACCGAATACCTGACTAGATCAACGTATACAAAAAGCCCCCACGACTCACCCAATTTTGGCTCATCGTAAGGGCACTTTTAGATTATAAATAGCTTCGAGACGTAGCTACATTTTGTATCGTACATACACAGCAGAGCTTGCACTACCTACTCCGCTTACTTGAAGCAATACGATTCAAACCATTATTCATCCGGCAAATTCAGTAAATGTCTGACCGTTGTCGTTGAGGTTACATTCATTCTCGGCAGATACATCGGATCATCACCTGGATGAACAAAGCCCGGTCGTACGGTAAATGCCATCCGGTAGCCGTTGCGCTTCAGATCATACACCATTTGTGGATCGTATTCACCGTAAGGATAAGCGAAGTATGGCGTATTGATTCCCGTTTTACTTTTCATCAGGTCGATATCATGAGTGAATCGCTTGCTATCCTTGCCTGCTGCATAATACTCGGCACACTGTACCAGCCGTTTGTAATGCAAATTGTAAGTGTGACTATGGTAAGCAAACACATCGCTGGTCGCCTTCATTTCCTGACGCGAAATGGTCGTTTTGGCTGTGGGGATGAACTTTTGCTTCTGATCGCTCAGCTTGGTGCCTACGATGAAAATATTCGCTTTAAAGCCATACTTTTTCAGCACAGGATACGCGTACACGACATTGTTCTGGTAGCCATCGTCAAAGGTGAGCACGACAGTCTTTTCAGGCAATTGAATCTCGCCCTTCACGTACTGCTCCAGCTCCTTCAACGTTGCGGTATGGTAACCCTCGTCATGCAGGAATTTCATCCCCTGCTCAAAGGCTTCCAGATTAATGCGCGCATTGTTCGGCTCGACATTATATTTTTCCGGTACCACATAATGGTACATTAGCACGGCAACATGACTGGCTTTGCCATCAGGCGCTGTTTGTACATGTGGGGTAGAGGCAGAAGCCGCAGCGACATTAGAAGCATCCTCGGGCACTTCGCCGTTTAATGTTTTGAACAGATCGTCGGTCATATCATAGGTAGCTCGGCATGTCTCATAGGAGAAGGCAGAGGCATGCGGATATTTCATACTCAATATATAAAAGGTAATAACAAAGGCGATCGCGATATAGAGCATGATGATAATCATATTACGGATGTGTCTTAGCTGCATATCTTCATGGACTCCTTTACATACAGGTTGAGATCGAAGGAATGGAATACATGTGTTATTCCATCATGATGGTAATTCTTCACGGTAAACCAATTGACTTATGTATAACATCGGACACTTTTGACCAAAATATTATGTTACTAAAGAATCATATAGCTGCATAGGGCTGTGTTCCTGATACCGGCACATACAAAAAGCCAGCCTGCACAGGCATGAATTGCACCTCCATTCATATTCGGTATAGTCTACCGATGGGAAGGGGGGTTAGCAGTGCAGGCTGACTTTCGTGTGCTATTTTTGGATAGAGTAATCTTCCTTATAGATTACGATCGTGTCGTTGAAGATCATGTTTGCCGAGAAGAGCGCTATTAGACTCGGCGAGAAAATGATCAGCTATAGCCAGAGTGGAAAATACCACGGTATCCTTCTGACTTCATACTTGAGTGGAGAGTTGCACACTATCGAGTCAGTCCGTGATGGGGTGACTCAACGATCAGATGATCTACCAATCGATTAGAACATCACGGTATCTTTATACCACGATTCTGGTACAGGCTGACTCAATGTCCACATCGCAGCGATCTGCCCATTATCGACTCGGAATAGCTGGATAACCGCCTGTCCACGATCATTGGTATTGTTTTGCATATGACTGTGTACCAGCACCAGATTGCCTTCAGCAATGGTGTTCACCAGCGTTGCCTTACTGTCCGTATTGGCGCGGAACTCGGTCAAATAGTGACTCACTAGCGCGCTACGTCCATTTTGAATACCTGAACCGTATTGCTCCACATTCTCATTAACCGCTTCATTGGCAATATCCGTATTATGCTGCACAAAGAATGTATTGAAGAAATTATCTACAAAGCTTGCATTAGCAGCAACGGTTGCACGATCAGTGGCTGCCAGCTCGGCTTTAGCAGACAGCGTTGGCAACTTGTCAGGTGTGAATGCTTTTGCTGGATCATCTGTACCTTGCTTTACATTCCAGTGCTCGGCAATCTGGTTATCGCTAATACGATAAATATCGACGTAGAGTGCTGTTTTCGCATTGGAGCTCGTTGAGCTTGTTGTAGTGGTGCTGGTAGCATCGGTACTTGCTGCGCTGCTGGTTTCGGCACTTGTAGAATCAGATGGCTTGGTAGGAGTGGCTTCAACCGGAACGGTGCTAAACACAGCTACCAGGTCACCCTGTCCGATCATACCTGTGATATTCGCCTTATAATCCGGGTAACGCTTGAAAATATCTTCATAGAACGTAGAGAATTGTTCTCTGCCACTCTGCATGTACGGATTATGCTCGGTATAGTTTTCTGCTACATATTGATTGACTTTATCCATCTGATGTCCATTGAGAATATCATGATATAAGCCGAGTACAAGCTGTTTATTGGCAGTGATTTTGGCTTCCTCAGCCGTTGGTGTGCCTTGCGCTGGCGTGGTTGTCTCGCCACCCGGTGCGGTATTACCTGAGTTTTCCGTGGTGTCCGGTGTGGTTGTAGCTGGAGGTTGACTGGAATTACCTGTGCAGGCAGACAGAACGGTCACTAGCATCAGACTTGCAAGTAAAAGACTGTATTTTTTCATCATAAGCATGCTCCTTTGGATACGATAGTTTGAAATACGGCGGCATTCGTTGTTTGCCTGTTAGCAGTGGAGCTTCACCTTCTTTCGGTTATATAACCATATTGTACAATCGTGAATGCACACCGTATAGCGACGGTCAGCCCGTTTCCGATTGGGCAAGCAATGTCAAGTGGTTCTCTGTCATCAAGTGGCGACAAGGCTGTCATATCGTCACCCTGTAATGCGGACTGACTCTAGTCCGTGGTTGTGATGTACTATGCGCTCTTATCTATAAAGACGATTAGGTCAGGGCAGAGGTTGCAAGATGAAAAGGGTAAGCGAGTACGCAAAAACTGCTATTGAACTCGTTCAGCATTAGGTATCATCTGCAACGCCAACGCCAACGCCAACGCCAACGCCAACGCCAACGCCAACGCCAACGCCAACGCCAACGCCAACGCCAACGCCAACGCCAACGCCAACAAAAAACAGTCATCGTCCGCGGCTACAGATGTAGCACATCGGTCAATGACTGTTTTCGTTTGAATCCACTCACAGGGATATCGATTCAGCGGCGCATGAAGATGAATTTTTGTCCCAGAATACCAATCGCACATAGCCCCAGACTGATCCATGGGGAGATGACGACGACAGGCATGATACGACGTAAGTAGTTGCCTACTACAATAATAGCGACCAGAATGATCAAATACGTCATCACCGACCGCATATTAATCTGCATTCGCGGACGATCCAGATCGCTTTTCTCGACAGGCTGATTGGCTACACGCATGACGAGTTCAACGAGCACAATTGCTCCTACAGCGACAAGCACGAGGGTAGACAGGCTAATCTCGCCTACGACACCTGTACCACTAATACTAATTTTGAAAAAGCCTGCTAACGCTTGCAATAAAAACACCCAGGTGAGCGCTACCCAGACGATCATCAGATAATACATCGGCTTGCTAAGCTGTCTGCGTTCTGGCAAATTCTCGATGAGCTGTCCAGCATACGAGTCCGAATCCTTGGTAAATAATTGCTCGGCCGACTGGCCGCGCTGTTGAGCGTCCAGCAGATGCTGCCCCATCTCCAGCAGTAGCTCCTCGCTAGATTGACGCTCGATACGAGCATCGCGCACATGCACGATCACATCGTCATAATAGCTCAGATTTTCTTGATTAAGCTGGTCACGGATTACATTAATATCCCGTACCAGATGACGTACTGTACTCATCGTCATTTCCCCTTTCGCATTGGTGTCGGTATGAAGACATACGTGCCAGGCAACCTACTCATAATCCGGTCATTAAAGTCTATCTACTTGTTATTACCCCGCTCTGCTATGCTTGGATAGCCAGCTAACTGGGGCAGAGCAAGCAGGACAATAGCACGAGAAATAGACTCTACTGCACATCTATCGGAAATTCCTATTTTGACACACTTCCATCAGATTGACAATTGCTCTGAGGCAGTGATACTATAAGTTTATTATAATACTCACTAAACTTATCGGAATTATTTAAATTTAAATAGATACGTCGTTTATATACGTTATTATGCTCCATCATACATCGTTAGCATGCAGGAGCAAAGTCCCACAATAGCTGGCAACACATTGGCATCGCTTAACACGGGAATACAGGATACGCATTGCATGAAAATCACCCCTTTTAAGGAGGAGTTCATTATGGAACGCAATATTACGATTCGTCATCATGAGGTTGATCTGGCTGCGAGCATACATTATCCGGTTGCAGACCATAAGCCGGAAGGCAAAGGAAAGGGTCGAACTCCACTGATCGTGATCTGTCATGGATTTGTTGGCAACCGGATCGGTACGGACCGCCTATTTGTCAAAAGTGCACGTAAGCTCGCTAACGAAGGCTATATGGTCGTACGCTTCGATTATGCAGGCTGCGGAGAGAGCACAGGCGAATACGGTCAACAGGGACTGGAATCGATGGTCGAGCAGACGCGTACGATTTTGGATTATGTGATGAACTGCAATGATATTGATCCGACTCGTGTGACGCTGCTGGGGCATAGTCTGGGCGGTGCGGTAGCTATTTTGACGGCGGTACGTGATCGCCGTGTGAATCATCTGGTGCTGTGGTCGCCGGTTGGTCATCCATTTAATGATATCGTCAAAATTGTCGGTAGAGAAACGTATGATCAGGCGGTATTGGAGGGCGAGGCTGATTATCTGGGATATGGCTTTGCGCCGGAGTATTTTGAATCGCTCGGTCATTTTCAGCCATTTCAGGAGGTACGTCGCTTTCAGGGCGATGTGCTCGTCATTCATGGAACAGGCGATGATGTGATTCCGGTCGACTATGCCTTTTTGTATCAAAAGGAGCTATGGACACGTAGCGAGGGTCGCTGTGATAAGGAGATTATTTTCCAGGCGGATCATACGTATTCGTCAGGCCCGCATCGCCGCGAGCTGCTGGAGCATACATGCACATGGCTATCGGAGCGCTCGGCTGCACAGACGCAGTGGCAGCACTGGATGATCTGATCTAGTAGTTGTAAATCAATCGCAGAGCCCATCGAGAAGCAAGGACTTTGCCAAAGCGCGATAGCCGTGGTATGGTAAGAAAACAGGGCGGCAGCATCGATCGATATCGATTGGTGGTTGCCTCTGTAATGCATACATCTGTGCTACATGTATATTCCATCTATATGCAATACAGTTGTGTGCAGAGTTATACTATAACTTGAAATTAAATACTCATCTTGAACCGACAATGCAGGATAAGCTTACAAGCGGCATTGTACGGTAGCAATTTCACTAGGGGAGCCTTGATGGCTGAGACGAATGCGATATTCGGACCCTTGGAACCTGATCTGGATCATACCAGCGGAGGGAAGTGGAAGACGACTATTCATTCAAACATATGGAGCAGACTCATCATGATGAGTGCTGTTTTATAGATAAATGGACGAATACGACCCACCTTTCTCTTTTGGGAGATCGGTGGGTTTTTTTGTTATGCATCGAAGCATCATACAAGTCTAGAAATGACATCGGGAGGCGAAAGAAATGTCCATTTTACAGCAGGTAAGGAATAGGAATCCACTCGTTCACAATATTACGAATGTGGTGGTGACGAACTTTACAGCGAATGGATTGCTGGCGCTGGGAGCGTCCCCTTTTATGGCGTATGCGCATGAAGAAGTGGAAGATGTAGCGGCGATGGCGGGGGCAGTCATGCTGAATATCGGCACACTTGATCCGTATACCGTGCAATCGATCAAGCTGGCAGGGCAGGCGGCAAATCGTGCTGGAGTGCCTGTTATCTTCGATCCAGTCGGTGCCGGAGCAACGGCGTATCGTACCGCCGCGGCACTGGAGATTGTGGCTGAGGTGAAGGTCGATATCGTACGAGGCAATGTAGCGGAGGTCGCTCATGTGATCGGCGAGAATTGGCAGATCAAGGGCGTAGATGCTGGCGGTGGAGCGGGTGATCGAAAGGAGCTTGCCCTGCGCGCGGCGCGTAAGCTAGGCTGTATCGTTGTCATCACAGGCGAGCAGGATATCCTAACCGATGGCACACAGCTGAACATAGTAACGAATGGTCATATACTGCTGACCCGAGTGACCGGAACGGGCTGTCTACTCAGCTCGGTCGTCGCTGCATTTGCTGCGGTTGTACAGGATGCCGAGCGGCGTCTGGAAGCAGTTACTGAGGCTGTGGCTTGTTATGGACTGGCCGCCGAGCTAGCCGTGGTTGATGCAGGTGGACAGGGAACAGGTAGCTTTCAAACGGCATTTTTGAACCGTTTATCCACGATTACACCGGAGCAGGTGAACGAGCATTGTCGTATTCAGCGTCACATCTATCCAGCACATGAAACGAAGCATTGAATGGCTATACCGGGGAACGTCTCCAATCCATCCACGATAGCAAAGGAGCAGAAAAGAATGCATATTCCACAAGCATTAACGATTGCCGGCTCAGATAGTGGCGGCGGAGCAGGGATTCAAGCCGATTTAAAAACATTTCAGGAGCTGGGCGTGTATGGCATGTCGGTCATTACAGCAATTACCGCGCAAAATACAGCCGGTGTGCAGGGCGTCTATCCAATCGAGTTAGAAGGTGTCGTGACCCAGCTACATTCGATTGGCGACGATCTTCAGCCCGCTGCGATCAAAACAGGCATGCTGTTCAGCGCCGATATTATTCATGAAGTCGCTATCGCAGTGCGGCAGTATCAATGGAACACATTAGTCATTGATCCTGTTATGGTAGCCAAAGGTGGCTCTGTGCTGCTACAACAACAGGCGATCCAAGCATTAATTCGAGAGCTGCTACCACTGGCGGCAGTCATTACGCCTAATGTGCCAGAAGCCGAGCTATTAACAGGTAGTACGATCCATACGCTGAAGGAACGCGAGCAAGCGGCACGCCAGCTGGTGCAAATGGGCGCACGCGCCGCTGTGATCAAAGGTGGACACGATACATCTACGCCGCAGGCTATGGATGTGCTGTTCGATGGCAAGCAGTTTCATTATGTAGAATATCCGCGTGTAGATACGCCACACACGCATGGAACGGGCTGTACCTATTCGGCAGCGATGACCGCTGAGCTGGCGAAAGGCAACGGATTATTGCAAGCTGTACAAACTGCCAAAGCATTCGTGCATGCAGCGATTGAGGATGGACTCGGGATTGGCTCGGTGCATGGGCCAACGAATCATTTTGCATATCGACAAAGGAGGGCTGTGCGATGAACTCGTCCCTATTTTTCGATGGCGCTAATCGCTATCGTTCATTTACCCATGACAATGAACAGCGTGCGACTGATGGTGACCGTCCTGATGTACAGTCAGATATACAGTCAGAAACACAGTCGCAGCGTATCGATCTGGCTGGCGGCGATTCGACTCACGAGCGTAATGCTACAGGTTCGCTGCTGCCTGCGAATGGCACAGCGGCACGTATCGATTGGATTCGCTCACGCATGCCGCTGTATCTTGTGATGGGCAGCGTGAATTGCCGCCAAGCCCCTGATCAGGTGCTGGAGCAGGCCATCGCTGGCGGCATTACCCTATTTCAATATCGAGAAAAGGGGAAGCAAGCATTGTGCGGTCAGGAGTATGTGGAGCTGGCACGTCGCTTGCAGGACATTTGCCACAAGCACCAGATTCCTTTTATCGTTAATGATGATCTGGAGCTGGCGCTGGAGTTGGATGCGGACGGAGTACATGTCGGACAAAATGATGAACCCGCAGAATGGATACGCCAGCGTCTTGGCCCTAACAAAATCGTCGGTGTCTCTGCCCATTCGCTCAAAGAAGCGAGCCGTGCTATCGCCGCCGGTGCAGATTATCTCGGTATCGGGCCTATTTACCCGACAAGCTCCAAGGACGATGCCGAGCCTGTACGAGGTACCGAAGTGATCCAACAGGTTCGCCGCTCGGGTCTGACGATTCCGCTGGTGGGCATTGGGGGAATCCATGAGCATAATGCTGCTCCGGTAATACATGATGGTGCAGACGGCGTAGCAGTCATCTCGGCTATTACAGCGGCAGCTGCACCTGCGGAGGCGGCAAAGCATTTGAAAAAAGCAATTGCCCAGCGATTGTAGTTGCACTTCTGAAAAACATCCTTACAATACTCGGTTGAAGGTTGAAGGTTGAAGGTTGAAGGTTGAAGTACCCGTTTGCTCTTTACTTGTACAGGCTCCTTTCGGAATTGAAATGGTTGCTCGTTAGCGCTTCATTTGAGTTGCTGTGTACATTTCCCTATAATTGGACTTGCCAATCTCCTGTATCAATCTGTGCTATATCCCTTTGCAAATTATTGTCATCTGTAGCTCGTGAAGCTGGTGATCTCAATTGGGATATCGAAGCCGATTGATCCATAGTACACACCATACCCACACAGGAGAATGTACACGAGCAATGCCGAAAGGAGTCATAGGTATGCTAAAAGAACGAATTCAATATTTGTGCGACAAAAAGCAGTTATCTCGCAAAGAGCTAACCGACGGTCTGGTAACGCAGGCTCACTTTTCCAATATTCTTGCCGGTCGTTACGCGCTGCCGGAGGATCTGGCGGAAGCGATGGCGCAGCGACTCGGCGTGGATGCGGACTATATTGCTCAAACTGATCTTACGGATACATCTACATTGCAGGAAGCAGAGCGTATTTTCGACATGCTATCGGCACAGGCATCGTCGATTCCTGAGCAGCAGGTGAACGAGCTGCCGGATCGTCACCCTACACTGACGGTTGAATTAACAACTGCTCTGATGAAAGCGACCTATTACCAGCAGCTGAACGATACTGATGCTTATCAGTATGTGCATCAATCGTATTTGAACTTTTATCTGGAGCATTTTGGACGACCGGATCAGCTTCAATTGCCTGTGCCTCTGCATAAAGCGTTATTGTTTTATAAAATCCAGCATTTTCGTTCGCTGGGCCAGTATCATGATGTGTTGTATCAGCTGGAATTGTGGCTGCCTTTGCTGGATCAAGGCAGTGAGACATGGCTGACGGCGCAGCAGATTCGATTGGAAGCGTACGTACATACTCGACAATTTGAACAAGCCAAGTCGTCTTTTGAAAAGATCACCACCCATATTTATGAGCAACGCCTGTTCCATCGGCTCTCCGGTCTGTATGTGCTGTACAGCGGCTATTGCTTTTCGATGGAATGGACGCAGGAGGCATTAACCGCGCTGGCAATGGCTGAAGCGCATCTCGTTCACGCTCAGCATCAGAGCGATACATTAAGTGCAATTATGAATAACCGCATCATTATGCTTACGCGGAGCGGTGAGCTGGAGCAGGCACAGCAGGAGCTTGATCGCTTTCGGCAGATCATACAGATGCAGCCAGAAGAGACGCAGCAACAATGGGAACCGACATTGCTGGTATATCATTGCGAAATGGCTCTGGCGCGTAAGGACTGGGGAGCGCTTATACCGTTGCTGGAAAAGCTACGAGTCTGCACACTGGCGATCGATCAGCAGATGGCGCTCTTTTTTTATGAAAGTCAGCTCTCGTTATCTTCGGGGCAGCATGATTCGTTTGTCGAGCAGGCACTGCAATGCTTGCCGTATTTTGAAGGGATTCGTCAGCAGGATCGGCTAGGTGTGCTGTATGAGGGATTGGCAACAGTGGCAGAGGAGCAGCGGCGTTATAAGGATGCGGCGCTGTATTATCGCAAGCTGGTGTATTTGCTGCGTCATGCATAATTGCGTGGACACGGTAAGGGAGTCGGAAATACATTGGCGATTAGGAACGAAGGTACAAGAGAATTAAAAGTAAAAGTGAAAGTAAATGCGAAGTTGAACGTAAATTCAGATCAGGATACAGGATAGACATAAGTATAGGGATTGAAAGGTTATCATTTCGTGCAAGTGTAGCTGTCTATAATCGATTATAGCTGCATACAATCGGTCAATTAGCGAATACGTAACCTCCAATTGCATCTGAATCCAATACAAAATTGTATCAATCCGACATTTTTGTGGAGAAAATTCTCCCCCATTTGAGCCTAAACGCACAATACACAGCCAATCCTACAAGCTTTAAACGGATGTATCTCCCGATTTATTTGCCGCAAGACCCTTTTTATAATAAAAAAAGATCGATTTTCGTACACTCAAGCAGGCATTTTGCCTGCTTTTTTGTATGTGTCCAAATCTATTGTGGCTATCCAGCGCTGTTTTTTATAATAAAAATAAGCAACAACGATTCATCGATCCTACCGTATACGATCGATTCCATATTGTAACGAAGTACCATACAAATTTAGAGGAGCGTGTCACCAATGATGAAATTTTTCAAAAAGAAATCCGAGCCAACTGACCGATTACAGCAAGCCGATGCTGCATTGAATAAAGGATTAAGCGGTATGCTGATCAAGGGTCTGGTTCCCAAGGAACAGCGACAGCAAATGAGTGACGGATTGGAAGCAGCCAAGCAGATGCAAGCCGCAGCTTCTGGAAGTGTAGCGATCACAGCAATGGGAACGATCGTATCGGTAAAGGATACGGGCAAGCTGGTTAATTTCGACCCGATTGTATTGTTGACGATGGATGTAGTCGAAAATAGCGGCTCTCGTTATTCGCACACAATGGAGACGCTCGTTCCGAAAATGCAAATCCCACGCCCAGGCGATGTGATCGGACTGGGCACCCATCCAGCGCATCCATCTTCATTTATTTATATGGGGCCACTTGACTAAATTGGGTGTTTAGCATTCACAATTGCCACGAAGCACGAAGCACGAAGCACGAAGCACGAAGCACGAAGCACGAAGCACGAAGCACG
>NZ_BMMB01000016.1 GCF_014645615.1 Paenibacillus hunanensis
TTCGTCCTGAGCCAGGATCAAACTCTCCAATAAAGTGTTTGACTTGCTCATTTCTTGCTGGCGAGAACATTACTGTTCTCTATATTTTGAAGAACAAAGTTCTTCACTCACTCGTTGTTCAGTTTTCAAAGATCAAACTCTTTCGTTACCGCTCAGTGTCTCTCGCAGCAACTCTTATATCTTATCATCTACTCAACCATCTGTCAACAACTTTTTTTGAAGTTGTTATCAAGCTCATTTTGACGTGAGTTTGAAAAGCAGATTGTGTCTCAAAGACTTATACATAAGACTATATCATATACTTAGATAGAGAGTCAACACTTCTTTTAGCAAAATATTAATATTTCTTTATAACGCTATATTGGTTCTATTTATAGTGATTATTCGCTATCTTTCTATCTGTGTAGCTGCGCTTATGATCCTAATTTCTCTTGGATAAATAGAAGTTCTGTGATATGAGATATAAAACTGAGGTAGATCGCATACAAGCTTATCTTTATAATTAAGAATAAACGGTATTGCACAATACAGTGTGCTGATATTTCTTTATGGATCATACTCTTATCTAGCTCCTATTATATATGTGTAGAAATATATGTTTAGAATTCTCAATATATACAATCTACATACAATAAAGAGCATGACTATCTTGCTAAAGCTGCTTGATGCAGTTTCTTTAGTAGGACAGTTATGCTCTTACCGTTAAGATAGACTCGTCTTTATCTTCTATCTCTATCTGTATTGAAGAAGTATATGCGTCGCTGAGTATTCGTGATCAAAGCTGTGTGTTGAAATGATGCGGTGATAGTAATTAGAGACAATCGATTTGATCTATTTCTATATTATTACTATTTTGATGTGGACTATTGTTAGCTTAGTATTCAAACTTTTAATGATATCTGTTTTACTTGTGATGCTTTCCTTCTATACGTATCGATCGTTCTGGACGTATGGATCGCACTGGTGATTGAATACAATGTGACTAGAGAAGTGGTCATAGCACTTTTTAAGATTCTCTAGCAGTTACAGAAATAATGATGATACAAGTAACTGTTCAAGTGATAGTTTATAGCAGCTTCTTATATAGAAGATTTTGCTAATAGCTCATTTAGTAGATTATTGCTCGCATACATCGCTCTACACTACTATGCACTTTACAAATTGTTCATGCTGTCACAATGGCTCATCGTTTATGGGCAATTATTGTTTGAAAACGAATAGATCCACTTGGACGAACATCACTCTTTTATCTCAGAGAATAAAAAAGAGCGATTAGCTTAGCGTTGTACAACAGATTGGATATGCAGCTGGCGGTTTTCGATCAGATTATAGATGATCTCTCCTACAGCCACCATGGGACGTGTGGGATGGTCGCGATCGGAGAAAACGATCCGACCTACGCTACCATTGTTCAGACGAACTTTGGCGCCATTATGGAACTGGGTCACTTTGCGAATAAATGTAGTCACGACCGCTGGATCTAGCTTGCCGAATGATTCCGTTTCTAATTGTTCTAGCACGAGATAAGGAGATTGCGCCTGACGATAGTTTTTCGATAGGGTCATTGCATGGAAGATATCCGCTACGGCTACAATTTTGGCATAGATATGAATTTGGGACTGCTCCAGACGTAATGGGTAACCGGAGCCGTCTACTTTTTCGTGATGCTGAAGAGCTGCTAGCTTCACACCTTCATTGATACCTTTGACATTTTTTAATAGATCATAGCCATATCGCGTATGTCTGCGCATTTCTTCAACCTCTCCAGGCTCAAGCTGAGTCGGCTTGTACAAAATATCTGGATCGATGCGGATATTACCGATATCGTGTAGCAGACCTGCAAGCGCAACCTGCATTCCTTCATTAGGAGGTAAATGCATCCATTTTGCAATACGATAGGAGGTCATACCGGTCAGTAGCGCATTGTGATACATGTACTCTTCCTTTTTTAGGCGCTGCGGTGTGTAGGTGAGTATATTATATTGTTTGGAGTTGTTAATCAGTTGCTCCAGGCCTGTACGGAGCTTATAAATCGGAATTTCTTCCACCAGTGCAGACTGGAAGCTTTGCTTGAGTGTCCGAATCATCTCTTCGTATACCTTCTCAAACGCAACTCGATCAGGATGGCTCATAATGGTTGTTTCTAAAATAACAGGCATCTCTGCTGCAAGCGGTGGTAGTGGACGCTCATTATCAATCTCAGTAACCAAAAATGCCTTCAAAATCATCAGATCACGTGGCATTAAAACCTTGCCTTTAGGTAGAAGCAATTGTCCACGTTCTGTAAATACGTCATTATATAACTGGATGCCTGGCTTCAATTCATGTACAGGTGTCATTACCATCACATTTCAACCTCGCTTTTTTAGTATTGAAATCATGCAATGACGCTCCCGATGAACAGCATAATAGCTTGCCAGCTTGAGGCGCTACTTGTAGCGTTACTGTATATCAGGTATGTCCTGCACCTTGAATATGGATATGCCGTTGTCCACTTTATACGATCTATATGTAGCTCTTGCTGTATGTCTATTTATGGACTGGGTATATTTACTTATAATTATGTACATATATTAGCATCCAAAGACCTATAAAACAATTGATTATTAACTAAAATACCAAATTTATTCAATGATTTTGCGGATAATCTAGCTAACAATGTATATCTTTGGTCTTAGCTTTAAAGAATAGAGTCGGTTAGAGGGATGCGGTGTAGCATGTGGCTACTTTATTTGAACCTTTTATTGGTGCTATACGGCTAAATATGATAGCTGGGCATCTACCTATGTAATGAAATATATAAAATGCTGAGTTACAAGCAAAAAAGCTCTACCGTATTCCCACAAGTCCTGATTCGGACGGAACACGGTAGAGCTTCTTTTATTAAGAATAGATTGAATCTATTCGATCAAGTATAACTTATTCTTCAGCTTCTTCTGTTGATTCGCCAGCGGAGGATTCAGCTTCTGTTGCTTCTACCTCTGTGCCTTCTTCAGTTGGCTCCAGCTCATCCTCACTATCTTCACTCTTCGCTGTAACACATACCGTTGCTACGGCATCTTCATCACGGATGTGAATCAGGCGTACCCCCTGTGTGTTACGTCCCATAGTCGAGATGGTCTCGATGCCCATACGGATAAGGGTACCACTGGTCGTAATGATCATTAGATCGTCTGTATCGCCAACGACCTTCAGACCGGACAGCTCACCATTCTTATCTGTTACGTTCATCGTTTTAATCCCTTTACCACCACGACTCTGAATACGATACTCGTCACCAGGCGTACGTTTACCATAGCCTTTTGCTGTAACGATGAGCACTTTCATGTCGTCGCTGATAATATCCATACCGACTACACGGTCGCCTTCGTCCAGGGTTACACCCTTAACGCCTGTCGCGCTACGTCCCATGGCGCGAACATCGGTCTCGTTGAAGCGAATCGACATGCCGTAGGCTGTACCCATAATCATGTCTTGCTTACCATCCGTCAGCTTCACTTCGATCAGTTCATCGTCTTCACGCATATTGATCGCGATCAAGCCGCCTTTACGGATGTTCACATAATCATCCAGACGCGTTTTCTTCACGACACCCTGACGCGTACCGAAGAACAGATATTGATCACCCTCGAAATCCTGCACTGGAATCACCGCGTTGACCGATTCACCCTGTTCGATCTGAATCAGGTTGATAACTGGCGTTCCGCGTGCCGTACGTCCCAGTTCTGGAATCTCGTATGCCTTGATCCGGTATACTTTACCCTTGTCGGTAAAGAACAGCAGGTGATGGTGAGAATTCGTTACGAACAGATGCTGGACAAAGTCCTGATCCTTCATATCGACACCCATAACCCCTTTACCACCACGGCGCTGGCTGCGGTATGTCGTTACTGGGGAACGCTTGATATAGCCGGTATGCGTAACCGTAACAACAACCTCTTCCTGTGGAATCAGGTCTTCGTCCAGAATGCTTTCTTCACCGACGGTGATCTCAGTGCGACGCTCATCACCAAAGCGCTGTTTAACCTCATCCAGCTCTTCGCTGATGATTTCCAGCACTCGGGATTCACTTGCCAAAATCTCACGGTACTCTGCAATCAGACGTTGCAACTCGTTATATTCATTCTCAATCTTATCGCGTTCCAAGCCAGTCAGACGTTGCAGACGCATATCCAGAATCGCCTGTGCCTGCTCCTGACTAAGCGAGAAGCGTTCGATCAGTGCTTCACGTGCCGCATCCGTTGTCTGCGAGCCACGAATCAAAGCGATCATCGCGTCCACATTATCCAGTGCAATACGCAAGCCTTCCAGAATGTGCGCACGTGCCTCGGCTTTTTTCAGATCAAATTCTGTACGACGACGAATAACCTCGATCTGGTGCTGAATGTAGTGATAGATAACTTCGCGCAATCCGAGCAGCTTTGGCTCGTTATTGACGATCGCTAGCATATTCACACCAAAGGTTGATTGCATCGCTGTATGCTTGTACAGATTGTTTAATACAACGTTCGGATTCACATCACGACGCAGCTCAATGACAATACGCATACCGTTACGGTCAGATTCGTCACGCAGATCGGTAATACCCTCGATGCGTTTCTCACGTACAAGCTCAGCGATCTTCTCAACAAGACGCGCCTTATTCACCTGATACGGAATCTCGTTAACGACGATACGTGCTTTGTTGTTGTTCTCCTCAATCGTTGCCTTCGCTCTCATCGTGATCGATCCACGACCCGTTTGATACGCCTGACGAATACCAGAACGACCAAGAATATAACCGGAGGTCGGGAAGTCAGGGCCGTGGATATAATCCATCAGCTCCATCGAGGTGATATCTGGATTCTCGATCATCGCCTGCACGCCGTCAATGACTTCGCCCAGATTATGAGGTGGAATATTAGTCGCCATACCTACAGCGATACCGGAAACCCCGTTTACGAGCAGGTTAGGATAACGAGCCGGCAATACGACCGGTTCGCGCTCTTCACCGTCATAGTTTGGAATATAATCAACGGTTTCTTTGTTCAGGTCACGCAGCATCTCCAATGCCATCTTGGACATACGTGCTTCGGTATAACGCATCGCCGCTGCCATATCGCCATCGACGGAACCAAAGTTACCGTGTCCATCAATCAGCATATAGCGCATGGAGAAGTCCTGTGCCATACGAACCATCGTATCGTAAACAGCCGTGTCTCCGTGCGGGTGGTATTTACCAATAACTTCGCCGACGATTCTCGCCGACTTCTTGTAAGGCTTATCCGGTGCCATGCCGAGCTCCGACATTGCATATAAAATACGCCGGTGTACAGGCTTGAGTCCGTCACGTACGTCAGGCAAAGCCCGGCTGACGATAATACTCATCGCATAGTCCATAAAGGACTCGCGCATTTCTGTCCCGATATCCCGGTCTTTAATCTGCGAAAATTTCTCTTCCGCCATGCTAAGCTTAGCCTCCTTATTGCAGCCTTCGTTTGCACAAATGGATGCTCTCTGGTTCTGCTATGAATGGTGGTGAGCCATCCTAAGCGATCCTGTATAAAAATAAGTTTCCTCTTGCCAGAATGATAGGAAAATCGTTCGCCATCATGGCGATTTTGTGATGATGCTATGCCCGGTGCTACATCACTTTATTATACCATTTTTTTCGTGTGATGTCCTGTGTTTTCGCGCTATTTGCAGCACTTTTCACACGGTTTTGATATAAAATCTTGTAAGCGACATAATGGACGCGATTTCTATCTGTCTTGCTGCTGTTATCAATATAAAAGGGGCATCCACCATGTGGTAGATACCCCTTTTTAATTTGCATAATTACACCGATTTGCTTACGTTCTATCCAGCTGTCTATTGTGCTAGACAACAAGGATCGAGTTTAGAAATCGAGATTTTTCACATACTTCGCGTTTTCCTGAATGAAATCGCGACGTGGTTCAACATTATCACCCATGAGCGTATCAAAGATCGCATCCGCCAAAATAGCATCTTGAATGCTAACCTGTAGCATAATACGGCTTTCTGGATCCATCGTTGTTTCCCACAGCTGAGACGCGTTCATCTCGCCCAGACCTTTATAACGCTGTACGTTAAATTTGGCATTTTCGCCAAAGCCTGCAATGATCTCGTCACGCTCGCGCTCGGAGTTAGCATAGACCGCTGTTTTGTTACGCTCGACCTTGAACAGTGGCGGCTGTGCGATATAGACATAGCCTGCTTCAATGATCTGACGCATGTAACGATAGAAGAACGTCAGTAGCAGCGTACGAATGTGCGCGCCATCGACATCGGCATCCGTCATGATGATCACTTTGTGATAACGTGCCTTGGACAGATCGAACTCGTCGCCGATCCCTGTGCCCAGTGCTGTGATGATTGCACGAATCTCGGCATTACCGAGGATACGATCAAGACGTGCTTTTTCAACGTTCAGGATTTTGCCTCGCAGTGGCAGAATCGCCTGGAAATGACGATCACGTCCCTGCTTCGCAGAACCGCCCGCAGAGTCACCCTCAACGATATACAGTTCACTGATCGAAGCGTCTTTAGACGAGCAGTCTGCCAGCTTACCAGGCAGCGCACTCACTTCCAGTACACTTTTACGGCGAGTCAACTCACGTGCCTTACGAGCCGCTTCACGTGCGCGAGAAGCCTGTAATGCTTTGTCCAGTACGCGACGTGCAACCGAAGGGTTCTCGTTCAGGAACTCTTGCAGCTTCTCGGAGAATAGCGATTCTACGATACCGCGCGCTTCACTGTTACCCAGCTTTGTTTTCGTTTGACCTTCAAACTGAGGCTCTGGAATTTTGACGGAAATGATGGCCGTCAAACCTTCACGCACGTCCTCACCTGTCAGGTTACCTGTATTATCCTTCAGCAGGCCGTTACGGCGTGCATAATCGTTAATAATACGTGTCAGAGCACTCTTAAAGCCGGATTCGTGTGTACCGCCCTCATGCGTGTTGATGTTATTAGCAAAGGAGTAGATATTCTCGGTATAGCCCTCGTTGTATTGCAGCGCGATCTCAACCTGGATCTGTTCGCGCACGCCTTCAACATAGATCGGCTGCTCGTTGATCACTTCGCGATTCTGGTTCAGATACTGCACATACTCGATAATACCGCCCTCGTAGCGAAAATGATTGGATACACCAGTACGCTCGTCTGTCAGCGTTAGAGCGATGCCCTTGTTCAGGAACGCCAGCTCACGAATACGACCGAGCAATGTATCATAATCATACACGGTTGTTTCAGTGAAAATTTCATGATCCGGTCGGAAGGTTACAGTTGTACCTGTGCCTTCGTCTTCGGTCATATCACGTAATACTTTGATATCCTCGACCGGTGCACCGCGTTTGTATTCCTGCTGATACACTTTGCCTTCGCGTTTAACGACAACGCGTACATGCTCGGACAATGCGTTCACAACAGACACACCTACACCGTGCAGACCGCCGGATACTTTATATCCGCCACCGCCGAATTTACCGCCGGCATGGAGTACGGTCATAACGACTTCAAGCGCAGAGCGCTGTGTTTTCGCTTCTACGCCTACAGGAATACCGCGTCCGTTATCGACAACAGTCACGCTGTTATCCTCATGGATCGTTACTTCGATATGATCACAGTATCCGGCAAGCGCCTCGTCAATACTGTTATCTACAATTTCCCAGACCAGGTGATGCAAGCCTTTGGAGCTGGTCGATCCGATATACATACCCGGACGTTTACGTACCGCTTCCAAACCTTCAAGCACCTGTATCTGACTGGCATCATAAGCCGGTTGATTCGTCGACATGCTATTTTCACCTACTTCTGTATTTTAGACAGCCTTCTCTGGCTGTGCCTAAGCATTCATCAAAAAGCTATTAGTCCGCTTTTTCAGCGTGGCGGAGGAAATGGGGGAATAATACACTTTATTTTTGGTCACAACGATCGACTTCGGTTCCTCCTCACCGATCGATTCAACCTTTTTGTCTTCGTGGGCAAAGCTTACGAATTGCTTGGAGATTTTGGATGACTTTTCAATCGATATATCAAAAATGGCAACAAGCTCCGAAAAACGGATGATCTTCTCGCCACCCAAATGTATATACATGGAACGGACCTCCCTTACTTCTCAATATGCCCTTGATGGACATGGAAAATCTGGGCTTCCTTCAGACGACCGGCATTGAGGCTCTCGATTCCGGTAGCCGTGATGAAAGTCTGCACTTTGTCCTGAAATGTCTCAATCAACTGAGTTTGACGGTAAGGATCCAGTTCGGATAAAACGTCATCCAGCAAAAGAATCGGGTATTCCCCGATCTCCTCGTGAATTAATTCGATTTCAGCAAGTTTCAGCGATAAAGCGGTCGTACGTTGTTGACCCTGTGAGCCAAACACCGCTGCTTCATTGCCGTTAATGTGAAAGGCAAGATCGTCTCGATGCGGACCTGCCAGAGTCGCGCCACGGCGATATTCCTGTTCTTTCACTTGTGATAATTTTATCATAAATTGCTCAAATAAGACAGCTTCATCTTCTTCTTCGACCGTACCAAATGAGGGCACATACGATAATAGGAGCTGTTCCTTGCCACCGGTTATCCCCATGTGGATATTTTCCGCCCAGCCCTGTAGCTTGTGGATAAAACGTTTGCGCTTCTGTACGATCTTCACGCCGTGCTCCACCAGCTGCTGATTCCAAATGTCGAGCATCGTATTGTCCTTGTTGCCAGCGCCCCATGCTTGCTTGAGGAAATTGTTACGCTGTACTAGCACCTTCTGGTACTGCTGTAAGTGATGCAGATAGCTTGGCTGTACCTGACCGATCTCCATATCAAGAAAACGGCGACGCACACCGGGTGAGCCCTTTACGATCTCCAGATCCTCCGGCGCAAACATGACCGCATTGATCGTACCGACAAAATCGCTCAGCTTGCGTTGCTCCAGCCCGTTGATCTTTGCCTTTTTTCCGCGCGCTGAAAAGTTCAGCTCCAGCTTCACCTTGCCGTACCGCTTGTCCGCATCACATGTAATCCGCGCATGGTCCGCACCAAACGAGATCAGCTCCTTGTCCTTACTCGTTCGATGCGACTTGGACAGAGCCAGCACAAAAAGCGCCTCGATCAGATTCGTTTTCCCCTGTGCATTTTGTCCGATAAACAAATTGACCGGGCCAAAGGAGTCGAGCTGTAGGCTCTCATAGTTGCGATAATTTTGTAGGCTGATTTGGTTGATGAACATGGATAAGCTCCTCCGGTCTATTGCCCGCTCTGAACCTTAAAGCTGCCTTCACCCTGTACTTCCACTTCATCGCCAGGATAAAGTTTGCGACCACGACGCTCTTCCAGCTCTCCGTTAACCTTGACCATTTGCTCCTGTAGAAGTGCTTTCGCGCTTCCTCCGGTGGAGACACAATCTGCCAGTTTTAGAAATTGATCCAGTTTGATATATTCCGTGGAAATGGAAATGTTTTTCATAATATTTGTAAACCGTCCTTTCGACGATGGGTTATTGGGCCGATCCAAATGAATAGCCAGGTCTTAGCATCATACCATAGTCAAAGTTGCACTACTATGGTTATGGGCAAAGTACCTGGCTCTTTTTTGCTCCAAGGGTCTGTTTTGTGACTCGGATGACTGGGACAACTGAATCTTTTTTAATTATAATACCGAGCAAGGCTAGCAACAGAGGAGGATAACAATGAGCGATTCGATGCAACGTTTAATCCGTGATCTGAACAATGGCAAAATGAGAGGCTATTCATACTACACTCATCCTGAACAGTCTTCTGATACGACAAGGAATGTGTCGGGTTCGGGTCAATTGATCCAGTATGCTGTTCAGAAGCGCAATCACCGATATGTCGCTTATTATTTTCAGGTGGATGTGGATCAGATGGATAACCATGAAGAGGCTGCGGTCGAACAGTATGAGGAATATAGCGATGTGGAGCAAGCACTGGCGTGTCTGGTTAACAAAGGCGCTGATCTTGATCGGTTTGCGCCGTTTAAGGGACAGACTCCTTTTTGAATGCGGCTAAGTCTGGCAATGGGCTTAGTAGGAAAGCTCATAAAAGTTTTGAAGTCAGCAGCATTCTCAACATGCAGCACATGATGCAACATGATAAAAGGCAGGTACCGCAACCATGGGTACCTGCCTTTTTGCTAAACGATGATGCAATAAATGCATATCGCACATATAGCTCTATCGGGATGCTCCAAGCGAACTAGAAATCTTCACATGTGGAAAAACGAAGGCATCTTGATTCACCAAAAAGTTATACACATGTGCATAAGATTTTTGAAAATAATCTATTCACAGGCTCTGGCACCACATATATGATCCAGATTCTGTTTAATATTCAGGCAAGTTCACGCTGCTTTCTTTGCCAGAACTACATGGCGTTTCGGCAACAGGCTATTCAGCATACCATGAATGCCTGAAAATTTGAACTGTTTACGAGATGAGATTAGTTCGTTGTCCGGTAAGGCAGAATAATGTACAGGCTGCGGCTCTCATCCAGCGGCTTGATGATGATCGGGCTCATGATGCCGGTAAACTGGATCGACAGCTGCTCACTTTCGATTACTTTCAGCACATCAAGCATATATTTGGAGTTGAACGAAATACGCAGTGGCTCGCCTTCAAACTTCGCAATATCCAGCTGCTCGGTTACACGTCCAAGCTCGGAAGAGCTGGAGGAAATTTCAACAGCGCCGTTTTCCAGTGTTTGCATACGAACGATATTCGTTTTTTCCTCGCGAGAAAGCAGATACGCACGGTCGATCGAATCAGCCAGTTTTTTCGTATCCATCACAAGCTCGGTTTTGAAGCTGGTTGGGATAATTTTGGATGTATCCGGGTACGTTCCGTCCAGAATGCGCGAGTAGAACAGCACGCGATCAATTTTGAATAGCACCTGATTGTCGGCGACGACGATATCGAGTAGCTGATTTTGGTCAGGAATGATTTTGCTGAGCTCGTTCAATGTTTTACCAGCTATAACCACATTGCTGAAACGAACGCCAGTATCTTCACCAAGATTTACCGTACGACTTGCCAGACGGTGACGGTCAGTCGCAACGAATTTCAGCTCGCCTTCAACCAGATTCCAGAGCACACCTGTCAAAATTGGTGTTGTTTCCTGTGTGGAAATAGAAAACGCCGTTTGCTTGATCATATTTTTTAACAGATCGCCAGGAACAGAGATTTGCTGGTTTTCTTCGATGTTTGGCAGCACCGGGAATTCCTCAGGATCTAGACCAACGAGCTGGATATCAGTAGCCCCTGCACGGATGAACGTTTGGAAGCCATCTTTGACTTCCATTTCGATTTCCTGAGAAGGCAGCTTTTTGATAATTTCAACGAAAAACTTGGCAGGTAAAACGACGCTACCCGGGCGTTCGATCTCTACGATCGTTTTACTATCGTCTTCAGCGGGTATGAAAGATTGAATCGAAATATCCGTATCGCTCGCTGTTAAGGTTACACCGGAATAACTCACATCGAACTTGATTCCGCTCAAAATGGGAATGGTCGTACGACTGGAGATCGCTTTGGATACATGTTGTATCGATTCGTTCAAATAGTTTTTAGAGATTTGGATCTTCATAGTTTCACTCCTAACCAGCATGATTCATGCTTGTACATATCCTTTTTTTCAATCAGCACCGAGAGGTGCGTTTTAGCAAGAAGAATGTTTTAAATATTTAATAGCAGTAGCAGTAGGGACACTGAATATGTGGATAAGTGCCTTCAAGCCGCATAAAATTAAGCCTATCCACATGTGTATAAAGTGTGTATAGGCTTGCTAGTTGTTCAGGATGGATTTTTGATTTTGTCCATCAGATTGTTAACCACTTTAAACAGATCCTGGTCGGATTTTAGCGACTGGGATATTTTTTCGTGCGCATGAATCACGGTCGTATGATCTCGTCCGCCAAATGCTTCGCCGATCTTCGGCAGCGAGTAATCGGTCAGCTCACGCGAGAGATACATAGCGATCTGACGAGGAAAGGCAACAGCCTTTGTACGCTTGCGTGCTTTGAAATCCTCCAGCTTCAGGTTGTAGTACTCGCCTACACGCTGCTGAATATCCTGGATGGTGATCATTTTAGGGCGACTGGAAGGAATAATATCCTTCAGCGCTTCCGCTGCCAGATGCGAGGTCACATCCTGATTCGTCAGCGAAGAATAGGCAACCACGCGGATCAGTGCGCCTTCCAGCTCGCGAATGTTCGTATCGATCTGGTTGGCGATATACATCATCGCTTCGTTCGGAATATCGAGATTTTCGGCTTTTGCTTTTTTACGCAAAATCGCAATCCGTGTCTCCAGATCTGGCGGCTGAATATCGGTGATCAGACCCCACTCAAACCGTGAACGCAAGCGCTCTTCCAGCGTCGGAATCTCCTTCGGCGGACGGTCACTGGAGATAATAATCTGCTTGCTCTCTTCATGAAGCGCATTAAACGTATGGAAAAACTCCTCCTGCGTCGATTCCTTTCCCGCTAGGAACTGAATATCATCGATCAGCAAAATATCGATATTGCGGTACTTGTTCCGGAAGCTTTCGCCCCGGTTGTCGCGGATGGAGTTGATAAACTCGTTAGTGAATTTTTCGGACGAAATGTAGACGACCTT
Source organism: Paenibacillus hunanensis (assembly GCF_014645615.1). GTDB lineage: Bacteria > Bacillota > Bacilli > Paenibacillales > Paenibacillaceae > Saccharibacillus > Saccharibacillus hunanensis. Next base: position 12,628 of record NZ_BMMB01000016.1, read on the forward strand.
GCTATTCGGATTATGCTGCAAAATATAATGTCCGATCGCATGCATTAGGTGCGTCTTTCCCAGTCCTACGCCCCCATACAAAAACAGCGGGTTATAGGCTTTGGCCGGGGCCTCTGCAACTGCCAGTGAGGCCGCATGGGCAAAGCGATTGCCCGCTCCGATTACAAATGTATCGAATGTATATTTGGGATTCAGCATATTAGCCACAGGCTCTTCCGTCTGCACCGCTGCCGGCTGCGCGGGTGTCTGTTGCAGAATGAGCGCCTCTTCTGGCACTGCTTCCTCAATCACGAATTTCACATCAACCTGTCTACCTAAAACCTCATAAACGGTGGAGCTGACAAGTTTAGTGTAGCGGCTTTCCAGCCATTCGACTGCGAAGGTGGTCGGTGCTGAGATCACGATCGAATGTTCCGTAAATGTCAGCGCTTTGGTTGCCTTGAACCAGGTATCAAAGCTCGGTTTACTGAGCTTTGTCTGAATGATTGATAGTATTTGCTGCCATAATTCGGAGGTATGGCTGTCCACAGACTGTCACTCCTTTTAAACTTCCAATTGTGGCTGAAGCCATGCGAGGATATCGAAAATAATGAAAATTGTTATATTCAATGGCGTAGAATTATCCCCAGAATACCAAAGCAGTGGATAAAATAAAAAATGGATAAGAGGAAATTGTTCACAACTTTATCCACAGGCTGTTGATAATTTTTAGATTGTAATGATCTATTCACATCGAAAACAATATCATAATAGCAAAAAGAACCCTTGATTTCAATGAAAACTGACATTTTATCCACAAATTCAATCTGTTGTGTATAAAAGTTATGCACACCACAAGATATTGTTTATAATTTGTTCGGAACCATGGGATGGGTTGTGGAGAAAAATTTTTCGCTATTCACAGGCAAAATGGCTGATGGTGGATAACTGTGTATAAGTTTGGGGTTAAAATGGTTTGTGGATAAATGGCTTGTGCCTCTTTGATGTGGATGTGCATCAAGCGTTTCGGGAAGGGATACGGTAAAGGAATCAGGTGGAGGAGCAGTAGGGAAAGAGCAACTCAATACTTTAAGCATTAATATATGGTGGATGATCAAGCGATCATCAGTATGTGCCAAATTGATAAATGAAAAATAGTCTTTGGAATTGTTGAAACTTTATTGGGATTACATAGCTCACGTGATAAAAAATAAGAAAAATGGTTTTAACGTTGTTTTATTGTTTTGCTACGTCCTTACTTATTACTCTAATGAATACGACTAATTGTTTATCCGCTAATCATTTTGAATGGAATAACCTATATCTACTCTAAATAAAACGTAAATTCTCATGCCTCCACCTGAGTTCGTTGTATTAGCCTTTTTCGGAGCGTTTGTTATACCTATCGAATCGTTAATCTATATACATCAGCCAAAGCGACTCACACCTGTTAGAGCAAATCCAGATCGAATCCACGTTATACCCACTTCCGCTAAAGTTTTACCTGCATATATAGAAGTAAAATTTTTGCACCGTATTCTAGCTCACATTCCGAAAAAATTATTCCTACGAAATGCGGAAAATTCATTGACGGCATGGTGTTTTCCATGATTAAATATAAATTGGTATTTTTATGTGAACAGACATAGAATCAATATGGGATATAGATTACCTGCAAGGAGGTGCACAATATGAGACCGACGTTTAAACCGAATGTAAGAAAACGCAGTAAAGTACATGGATTCCGTAAAAGAATGAGTACAAAAAACGGCCGTAAAGTGCTGGCGGCTCGTCGCCTTAAAGGCAGAAAAGTCATCAGTGCCTAATATGTACACAAAGACCACTGCGGTGGTCTTTTTTTCTTAATATTACCGTTTGTCCTGTAAAGGGTATATTCATCTGCTCATTCGTCTGTTTATCCAGCGATAGGTAGATGATGTTTCGTATTCTATACAGGGCAAGCGATTGAATGATAAAACAACTAAGAATGCTACTAAAGAATTCGACACAAGGAAGCATTTTTGCCATGCATCACTACCGGGCAAAAATAGCGCGTACCGGCCTGCTGCCTACTTGATAATCTGCCGGACGCCAAAGCTAAGGAGAATGAAGGGTGCAAAAAAAGCTGCGTTTGCGAAACCGCGCTGATTTTAGTCGCGTATACCGTCATGGACGGTCTTTTGCCAATCACCAGTTTGTTGTGTACTGGTTTCAAAAAAAGGACATTGAGCAATTCCGCATGGGGGTATCGGTCAGTAAAAAGGTCGGTAATGCGGTTGTTCGTAACCGGATGCGCCGGGTTGTGAAGGAAATTGTGCGTCATCATGCGGAGGAGATCGTGCCGCATATCGATATGATCTTTATCGTACGCAAGGGAGCGCTCACGCTTTCTTACCAGGAGCTGGAGAAAAGCATTCTGCATGTGCTGCGCAAATCTTCACTGCTCAAACGCTCGCGGCGGTAACGCTTTCGGTTTATTTGTGCTGTCAAATATGATATGATTTGCAAGGAAATGCAATGGTCAAGAGAGGGGTTATGAAGTGTCGCAATTGAAGACTCGTGGGGGAAAATGGTTCCTCCTTATCGCTGCTTTCGCAGTGGTAGCCCTGTTGGCTGGTTGTACGCCTAGTACGGTACAGACCCATACAACAGCAGATTTATTAAACCATGGATGGTGGAACCGGTATGTGGTGTACTGGTTTGCGTATGCACTGGACACATTTGCCAACTGGTTTAACGGTGAATATGGTCTGGCTGTCCTCGTCCTGGTGTTGATTGTACGTACACTGATTTTGCCGTTAACACTCAAGCAGGTAAAAAGCTCCAAAGCGATGCAAGCGATTCAACCGCAATTGCAAAAGCTGCGTGAGCAATACAAGGATGATCCACAAAAGCAGCAAGCTGAAACAATGAAGCTGTTCCAAGAAAATCAGGTGAATCCTGCTGCCGGATGTTTCCCGCTGCTGATTCAAATGCCGATTTTTATCGCCTTGTATAATGCGATTATTTATAACAGTGCTTTACGTGAGCACACGTTCCTATGGCTCCAGCTTGGCGAGCCTGACAAATTTCATATTTTGCCACTCATCGCTGCTGCAACGACATTCCTGCAAACATGGATGATGATGCGTATGAACCCGGCTTCGATGCAGGGTCCAATGCAGATGATGATGTATATCTATCCAGTTATTATCGCGATCATGTCCTGGACATTCCCAGCGGCATTGCCACTGTACTGGGTATACAGCAACATTTACACCATCGTACAAAACTACTTCCTGTATCGTAACAACCAGCCGGTTGTAACCGATCTGGGTGTCGCAGTTGATCCAGGGAAAACCCCGTCTGCGAACAGAAACCGCAACAAGAAGAAATCGAAAAAGAAACGTCGCTAAACGCATACCTTTTCATGTAAATCCGGAGTGTTCTTAAGTATCCTTACTACAGTTGAGGAGGGCCGAACATCGAGATGACTACAGTCATTGCGTCTGGAAAAACCATTGATGATGCTATTTCGGAAGGGCTTGCCCGTCTGAATACGACCAAAGAATATGTTGACGTGACGATTTTGCAAGCACCGTCCAAAGGATTTCTCGGTTTGATCGGTGTGAAGCAGGCCCAGGTCAAGCTAACGTTGCTGGAACCACAGGTTTCTATTCCGAGCAGTAAGCCAAAGCCAGCTACAACGGTATCTCCGCGTGAACAACGCGCTACAGAGCCTACCGTGACCAAGACAGCTCCACCAGCAACACCGCAGGAGGATACTGCTGTTGTGAAGCCTGCTGCTTCTACAGATCGTCCGGCTTCGCCGGAGGAGGTATGTGCAGAAGCGATGCAACTCGTCCGCGATGTCGGTACAAGTATTGGGCTGGAGCTACAGGTGGATGTCAAACGTAACCGTGATGGCTATGTGATGAGCATCTCAGGTAGTGATCTCGGGCTGCTGATCGGACGGCGCGGTCAAACGCTGGATGCACTTCAGTATCTGGTGAATATCGTTGCCAATCGCTACTCGGACAAATTTATTCGGATTGTGCTGGACGCGGAGAACTTCCGTGACCGCCGCCGTAAGACGCTGGAGGAGCTAGCCGATCGGCTGGCGAACAAGGTGGTTCGTTCGGGTAGAGAGGTTGTACTGGAGCCGATGTCCTCCCAGGAGCGCAAGGTGATCCATGCACGTTTGCAAAATCATAATCGTGTCAAAACCGCCAGTAAAGGGGAAGAGCCGAATCGCCGCGTTGTGATTGCACTGCGCTCGGGCTCTGCTACTGGAAGCGAGCGGAATTGATGTTTAGAACGTATCGTATTGCAATGATTTTTTACCTTCGGGTAGAAAATCATTGCTTTTTATTTAGGGCATAACTCTGCACACTAGATGGTAGTAGCGGCGTATACAGTGATCGTATAGCTACTGCACATTGCACGTATAGAAGATCGGTATGCTGGAATTGAAGTTAACATTAAAATATTCAGTAGGAAAATACAATCATAGTCGATAGATCGGAAGGGATGAGTGGAGATGGTTAGCGATACAATTGCAGCGATTGCTACCGCTGTAGGCGAAGCGAGTATTTCGGTTATTCGTGTGAGCGGACCGGAGGCAGTCGCAGAAGTAAGTCATATATTTAAAGGACGCGTTCCACTGGATCAAGCGGATAGTCATACCGTGCATTACGGACATATTATTGATCCAGCTACTGGCGAACGAGTAGAGGAAGTGCTGGCGACGATTATGCGCGCGCCGCGTTCGTTTACGATGGAGGATGTAATCGAGATTAGCTCGCACGGTGGCGTAGTTGCTGTGCGTCGTGTGATGGATATTTTGCTACAGCAGCGTATCCGGATTGCGGAGCCGGGTGAGTTTACGAAGCGTGCCTTTTTGAATGGTCGGATTGACCTGTCGCAGGCAGAAGGCGTTATTGACCTGATTCGTTCCAAATCAGATCGTGCCTTCTCGGTCGCCCTCAAGCAGGTAGAGGGCAAGCTGTCACGCCAGATTAAGCCATTACAGCAGACATTGATCGAAACGCTGGCGCATATTGAGGTGAATATCGATTATCCTGAGCATGATGTGGAATCCTTTACCGCTGATCTGATCAAAAACAAGTCGGCTGAAGTGATGACTGAGATCGATAAGCTGCTGCGTACAGCGAATGAAGGTAAGATTTTGCGCGAAGGCATTACAACAGCGATTGTAGGACGTCCGAATGTGGGTAAGTCCTCCCTGCTTAATGCGTTAGCACATGATAATCGGGCGATTGTAACGGACATTCCGGGTACGACGCGCGATGTGATTGAGGAATATGTGACGATTAATAATATTCCGCTCAAGCTGCTGGATACAGCCGGCATTCGTGAAACGATGGATGTGGTGGAAAAGATCGGTGTAGAGCGCTCGCGTGGTGCAGTTAATGATGCGGATCTATTGCTGTTTGTACTCAATAGCAGCGAGCCGCTGCATGAGGATGAGATTGAGCTAATGGAGCAGATTAGCGGTCGTCAGGTGATCGTGATTTTGAACAAAATCGATCTGCCGCCACAGCTGGATCGTAGTGTATTGTTGCAGCATTTTAACGAGCAGCAAATTGTCGAGATGTCAGTGAAGGATGATCAGGGTGTGGATCGTTTGGAGCAGGCGATCTCGTCGCTGTTCTTTGGCGGAAAGCTGGAAGCAAATGACGTGACCTATGTGAGTAATGTGCGTCATATCGGTCTGCTCAAGCAGGCGAAGCGCTCGCTACAGGATGCGTATGAAGCAGCCGATCAGTTGATTCCGATCGATATGATTCAGATCGATGTGCGTCTTGCCTGGGAGCAGCTGGGTGAAATTATCGGTGATTCCGCACCGGATTCGCTGATTGATCAGATCTTCTCGCAGTTCTGTCTCGGAAAATAAAACGTATCCACAGGCACAGATGCTCAAATACAGGTGAAAGATGCTTAAAATTTTGATATTTTGCCGATTTTATTGTGGAAAACGTCTATAAAATCGTAAATTATACGTTATACTACTGGAGTAGCCCTTTTCGATATGGTTGAGGGCTACTCTGACGTGTCTACGGAACGAAACGGGAAGTAGATAGTGGCTGATGAGATCGTATGGCTATGAAGTATAGCAGTGATGATCGTATGCGATCACGCTGGAATAGATAGGGATACGTTCTGAGTGATCCTGTGTATAACCTTCAGCCTGCAAAAGCATAGTAATACAATGGACAAAGTAGGATATTCGACATCGATGAATGACGGTGCTCATTACAATGGAAGGTGATTCAGTTGTGCTTTCCTTAAAGAGTAACACTTATCCGTCCTTAACCAGTCGATGCCGATATAGAGTCATGATGTGTAGGAAATGGCATTTTATTTATTTTACTTGCAGTCACGATCATATCGTGGCTTGAGCAATAGAGGAGGAATACCCATGAGCTATGTGGGTGGAGAATACGACGTTATCGTCATCGGTGCCGGGCATGCAGGCGCTGAAGCAGCACTGGCTGCGGCACGTATGGGCTGTAGCACACTGATGGTAACGATCAATCTGGACATGATCGCATTTATGCCGTGTAACCCGTCGATCGGTGGTCCAGCAAAAGGTCATGTGGTGCGTGAGATCGATGCACTGGGCGGCGAAATGGGTCGCAATATCGATAAAACATTTATTCAAATGCGTATGCTGAATACGGGGAAAGGCCCGGCGGTACATGCACTGCGCGCGCAAGCAGACAAATTCATGTATCAGCACGCAATGAAAGAAACGATGGAAAATGAACCGAATCTGACGCTGCGTCAGGGGATGGTAGATCGTCTGATCGTTGAAGATGGCGTATGTACAGGTGTGATTACCCAGACAGGTACGACTTATAAAGGTAAGTCGATCGTGTTGACGACCGGTACGTATCTGCGCGGCAAAATCATTATGGGTGAGCTGGCTTATGAGAGCGGCCCGAACAATCAGCAGCCATCGCTCAAGCTGTCCGATCACCTGCGTGAGCTAGGCTTTGAATTGGTGCGCTTCAAAACAGGTACACCACCGCGTGTACATCGCGATACGATTGATTTTAGCAAAACGGAAATTCAGCCTGGTGATGACCAGCCGAAGTTCTTCTCCTATGAAACCAAATCGTCCAGCAATGAGCAAATGCCGTGCTGGTTAACGTATACTTCCGAAGAAACGCACCAGATCATCAATGACAACCTGCATCGTGCGCCAATGTTCTCCGGTATTATTGAGGGTACAGGCCCACGCTATTGCCCATCGATTGAGGATAAAGTGGTTCGTTTCAGCGACAAGCCGAAGCACCAGATTTTCTTAGAGCCAGAAGGTAAAAACACATCCGAGTACTACGTACAGGGTCTGTCTACCAGTCTGCCTGAGGATGTACAGCTGCGTGTACTGCGCTCCATTCCGGGTATGGAAAATGTTACGATGATGCGTAATGGCTATGCGATCGAATACGATGCTATGGTGCCAACGCAGCTCTGGCCAACACTGGAAACGAAGCGTGTACCTGGCTTGTTCACAGCCGGTCAGATCAACGGAACGTCTGGCTATGAGGAAGCAGCTGGGCAGGGTGTAATGGCAGGTATTAATGCTGCTCGCCGTGCACAGGGCAAAGAAGGCATTGTACTGGATCGTTCACAGGGTTATATCGGCGTATTGATCGACGATCTCGTTACCAAAGGCACGAATGAGCCATATCGTCTGCTCACTTCCCGTGCGGAATATCGTCTATTGCTTCGTCATGACAATGCAGATATGCGTCTGACTGAAATCGGTCATGATATCGGTCTGATTACTGAAGATCGCTATCACCGATTCCTCGACAAAAAAGCAAAAGTTGAACGTGAAGTCGAGCGTCTTAGCAAAGTGAAAGTGAAACCAGTTGATGTGAATGAGATGCTGGAATCCCGCCAATCTGCACCGCTGCAAAATGGTACTGATCTGCTAACGGTTCTGCGTCGTCCAGAAGTATCGTATGCCGATATCGAAAGCCTGTCTCCTTCACCAGAGGAATTGACAGAAGACATGAAAGAACAGGTCGAAATTCAGACAAAATATGCTGGTTATATCGAAAAGCAACTTGCCCATGTGGAGCGTCTGAAAAAGATGGAGAAAAAGAAGCTGCCTGAAGATATCGTGTACGAGGAAGTGAAGGGACTTGCGATTGAAGCACAGCAAAAGCTGGCGAAAATCCGTCCGCTATCGATTGGACAGGCTTTCCGTATTTCTGGTGTTACACCAGCCGATATTTCGATTCTGCTCGTCTATCTGGAGCACTATAACCGCGTAACAGCATCCCGGGGGTAATGATGGATTCGATACAGCAACAATTTACCGATATGCTGGAAGCCAAGGGCATCACACTGGATGAGCGCCAGCTCCAGCAATTTGAAGCATATTACGAAGAACTTATCACATGGAATGAAAAAATGAATCTGACTGGCATTACAGAGCGAGATCAGGTCTATACGAAGCATTTCTACGATTCGCTTACGCTTGCCTTTTATACCGATATGGGTAAGGTCTCAAGCCTGGCTGATATCGGCTCAGGTGCTGGCTTTCCTGGTATTCCGCTTAAAATTGCTTTCCCACATCTGAAGCTGCGTATTATTGATTCGCTCAACAAGCGCATCAAATTCCTGCAAAGCGTGGTGGATCGTCTTGGACTAGAAGGTGTTGAGCTAATCCACGGACGTGCTGAGGAATGGGGACGCAAGGAAGGCTATCGTGATGCACATGATCTGGTAACCGCCAGAGCCGTTGCACGTCTGGCTGTCCTGAATGAATTCTGCCTGCCTTTTGTTAAGCCCGGCGGTACATTCGCTGCGATGAAGGGGAGCGACCTGACAGAAGAGATTAAGGAATCTCGTCGTAGTCTCGGTTTGCTTAAAGGCAAGCTCGATCAGGTGCACCACTTCCAATTGCCAGTCGAGCAATCCGACCGTCATATCGTCCTGATCGAAAAAGAAGCCGCTACACCGGCTAAGTATCCACGTAAAGCAGGTACACCGCTGAAAGAGCCGCTGATTTGATAATGATGGGTATGTAGATGTACAGGTTTATTAGATTGGGTATACATTGTTGATAGGTAGCTGATATGTGGATTTTTGAATGAATATATGGGTGCTATAGACAATGCTCGCCTAATGCTTACGTTACTATTTAATAATGCTGATAGATATAGAATCAGTAAGAACAAGTAAGAACAAGTAAGAACAAGTAAGAACAAGTAAGAACAAGTATCGCCCCTTTACCCACAAGTTAGGATGAAGGGGCTTTTTTATTTCGAGCAGAAATGTAAAAGAAACATACAGGCGCGTAGGGTGGCTATGATAGAGTTATTCAGACTGAATTAATCATGTAGTGTCTAAAGTGTCTAATGCCTCTAGAGCATCTAATAGATAATTTAAGTGGAGTCTTTCATGTGGATGTTTCACGTGGAACATTTAGCGCAATCTCCATACTATTTTCAGCACATAACAACATATACAAATCCTCATACGCTCCCGTATACAACCATTCACACGAATACGCCCATATTATGATCACTACAATCATTTAAGTAACCAAAACAAGTGCTTCACTACGAAAAAACCTGCAAATCACACTAATTTTCCAAAACAATTTCACTACCAAGTTTCACAGAAATTTATTCAGTTATCGTAGGATTATGTATGGAAAAGTGATAAAATGGGGAGACGAAACATGCCTCAATGTCGGGCATACAGGCAGCGAGTCCGCTTGCCGGTTATCGGTATTTTAAGTACGCCTGCCTTGTATGGACAGGTGCTGCTATCATAAGATTAGGTGGTCTCATACGGAATGAAAGAACAAATTTCCAAATTGTTTGGCTTGTCCGAACGAGTAAATGGGGATGAAGTCAAACAAATCCCGGTTGCGAACATCACGACCAGTCCATATCAGCCCCGCACGATATTTGACGATGCAAAGATCGATGAGTTATGCCAGACGATCAAGACGCATGGCATCATTCAGCCGATTGTTGTGCGCGTACGCGATGGAAAATATGAGATTATCGCAGGTGAACGACGCTGGAGAGCAGTAAGCAAGCTTGGCTTGCCGACGATTCCAGCGATTGTACGTGAATTTAACGATTCGCAAGCTGCTTCAATTGCATTAATCGAGAACCTGCAACGTGAGGGATTAACCTCTATCGAGGAAGCGATCGCTTATCAGAAGCTGCTTGATCTGCACGCTCTCACACAGGAAAGCCTGGCGCAGCGATTGGGCAAAAGCCAGTCGACCATCGCCAACAAGATTCGTCTGCTACAGCTTCCCGAGGATATTAAGCAGGCGCTCATGGCTCGTCAATTGACCGAGCGTCATGCACGTGCGCTGTTATCACTCGATAGTGAGGAATTACAGCTGCGTATTATGAAGGAAGTTATCGAAAAAGAACTAAATGTGAAGCAGACCGAAGCGCGGGTTGCTTTTTACAAGGAGAAAAGTCAGACCAAGAAGAAATCCAAGCGTGTCTCGTACAGCAAGGATGTTCGTCTGGCATTGAATACGATTCGTCAGTCGATCGATATGGTATCCGGCTCCGGTCTTGCGATTGATACATCGGAACAGGATCATGATGATCATTACGAGATCGTGATTAAAATACCAAAGCGCTGACAGAAAGGCGGCATGATGCCGCTTTTTCTGTATCCACAAAGCCGTACATCAAGTGACTTTCTAACATTGGGGTGAAGTAGTTGTCCAAAGTGATTGCCATAGCGAATCAAAAAGGTGGGGTCGGCAAGACGACAACATCTGTAAATCTGGGCGCTTGTCTGGCTACGCTGGGCAAACGTGTGTTGTTGATTGATATCGACCCGCAGGGCAATACGACAAGCGGTGTTGGTATCAATAAGGCGGATGTGGAAAATTGTATTTACGATGTTATCATTAATGATATAGCACCAGGGGATGCCGTACAGTCTACAGCGATTGAAGGTCTGGATATTATTCCTGCGACGATTCAGCTGGCTGGGGCAGAGGTGGAGCTGGTGCCTGCCATCTCGCGTGAGCTGCGTCTCAAAAATGCGATTGAGCAGGTCAAGCAGGGGTACGATTACATACTGATTGATTGTCCGCCTTCGCTTGGCATTTTGACGATTAATTCTCTAACGGCTGCCAATTCGGTCATTATTCCGATCCAGTGCGAGTATTATGCGCTGGAGGGGTTGAGTCAATTGCTCAATACCGTGCGACTTGTGCAAAAGCACCTGAATACAAGCCTACAAATTGAGGGTGTGCTGCTCACTATGCTGGATGCACGTACGAACCTTGGCTTGCAGGTAATTGAAGAAGTGAAAAAGTATTTTCAGGATAAGGTCTATCGGACGATTATTCCGCGTAATGTACGACTGGGTGAAGCGCCTTCCCATGGCAAAGCGATCATCACCTATGATCCGCGTTCCAAGGGCGCAGAGGTGTATTTAGAGCTGGCAAAGGAAGTGGTATCGTATGAGTAAACGTCTCGGTAAGGGACTGGATGCGCTGATTCCTTCCCTGTCTGTAAGCGAGGATGATAAAGTGATCGAAATTCCAATCAAAGAGCTGCGTCCGAATCCGTACCAGCCACGTAAATCATTTGACGATGAAGGCATGCAGGAGCTGGCAGATTCGATCGCTCAGCATGGTGTTATTCAACCGATTATTGTCCGTAAGGTTCTAAAGGGATATGAGATTATTGCGGGTGAGCGTCGTTTCCGTGCCGCACAAACCGCCGGGAAAACGACCATTCCAGCTGTCGTGCGTACGTTCAGCGACCAGCAGGTGATGGAGATTGCGCTGATCGAGAATTTACAGCGTGAGAACCTGAATGCGATGGAAATCGCGACTGCATATCAAGGCTTGATGGATGAGTTTAAGCTCACTCAGGAGGATCTATCCGCGCGTGTAGGTAAATCTCGTTCCCATATCGCCAACTTCCTGCGACTGCTTTCGTTACCAGAAGAGATCAAAGAATATGTTTCACGTGGAACATTATCGATGGGACATGCACGTGCTCTTGCCAGTATTAAAAAAGAGGATCTGCTGCTGGCGATTGCTCATAAGGCGATCGAAGGCGAATGGAGTGTGCGTCAGCTAGAGGAAGCTGTGCAAAATCTGGAGAACAAGCGTAAAGGTAATGAGGCTGATACGAATAAAAAAGCCGATCCTTATCTGGCTGATCTGGAGCATACGCTACGTGATCGTTTCCAAACGACGGTGAAGATTCGTAACAGCAGCAAGGATAAAGGGAAAATCGAGTTGAGCTATCATAACCGTCAGGAGCTGGAACGCCTGCTTGAGCTGTTTAATAAGCTTTAATGTAGTGGCAGGAATCAGTCTAGGCAGGTTTTGATGCGATATGTTGCGATGATAAGAGAATGTAGTGACATGCTGATACATTTAAGAATAAGTGTAAAGTGAATACGAACGCTGCGAATTACAGCTTGATCTTTATACTGCTGATTTTATACTTCGGAATGAGGTATAGACTTCGCGGTATGGGTATAGCCAATAATTTCAAAGGAACATCATTCTAAGGCTGATCAGGCGCCCGTCTTTATCATGTCGGGCGTCTTTTCTTATGGATAGACGATTGAGATTCAGGATGATAGTGTGCAAGCGTGCAGGGAATTGGAATAGGGATGAACAACAAGACAGCTATTCGCGATGTATGAGCAAGGATAGATAGCTGGTGGAGGGTGCACATTGAACGTTCAAAAATCAGCCAGAAAAGCGACATCGGACGATATTATTTATTTGGATCATGCGGCGACATCATGGCCTAAGCCACCTGCTGTGCTGGAGGCTGTTCAGCATGCGCTTTTGCACGAATCTGCTAACCCGGGTCGAGGTAGCCATCGCATGGCAGTGCAGGCGAGTCGTACGCTACTCAAGGCGAGACAGCAGCTTGCCAGACTGCTGGATGTGCGCAATCCAGTTGATATTGCGTTTACGGCAAATACAACGATAGCGCTCAATATGGCGATTTTCGGCTATGTGCGTCCAGGTGATCATGTGATTGCGACGATGACAGAGCATAACTCGGTGTGGCGTCCACTAGAAGCACTAAAACGCTCTACAGGTATACAGGTAACGTATATTCCTGTTGATGCCTGTGGACAGCTGGATCTACATGAGGTGGATCAGGCGTTCACTGCTCAGACTCGTCTATTGATCTGTAATCACAGCTCCAATCTGTTAGGCAGCATTTTGCCTGCGGCAGAGCTGGCGCAGCTTGCTCATCGGCATGGCGCTCGTATCCTGCTGGATATTGCACAAAGTGCCGGGCATATTCCGGTTAAGCTACAGGAGTGGGAGATCGATATGGCGGCGTTCCCAGGGCATAAAGGTCTGCTCGGTCCGCAGGGTACAGGTGGCTTATACATTGCACCTGAGCTTGATCTGTCTCCTTGGCTATATGGAGGCACCGGCAGTCAATCAGAGGAAGCAGATCAGCCATCGGTTCGTCCAGATCGATATGAGCCAGGTACGCCCAATACGCCTGGAATTGCAGGACTGGCAGCAGGGGTTCAATACGTACTTGATCAGGGGATTGAATCGATCGCTGCTCATGAACAGCAGCTTGTCGCACGTCTATGGGATGGCTTATCAGATATCAAGGGCTTGCGAGTGCTAGGGCCAGCGGCAGATGAGCCGCGTACCGGTATCGTTTCGTTTGTTATGGAGCAGCAAGACCCGGCACAGATTGCCTTTCAACTGGATCGGCAATATGGCATCGCTGTGCGAGCGGGTATGCATTGTACACCGCTGGCACACCGTATGGCAGGTACGGTAGCGACAGGCGCAGTACGAGCCAGTGTCGGCTACGGGACAACCGAACAGCATGTCGATCAGCTATTGGAGGCTGTACAGTTCATTCAGCGTACAGCAAAGTAGAGGATCGTCGATTAAGCTATGAAATGTAGCGAATGCACAAGCAAATGGTACAGGGCACATCGATCAAAATGATAGATGCAAATAAAAAAATTACAAATTTGTAACGGTAATGGAACAAAGTCATTCATCCAAGTATAATTCTATAGGATTCATAATGGATACCATGCTGGATGTGCCAGCAAAATGAACGAAACGATCATGACGGATGGCGGACAAACACAATACAGGAGCTACGGAAATAGACATAGTTTCCTGATAAGGCAAAGAAACAAGAGGAGAGCGGACAACGATGGCGGAATTGAACAGTCTGGTTGCAGAGCAACTATTTTTGATTTTGGGTGTGATCGCATTTCTGATCCTGCTGCTACTGATTATTGTAATCGTACAGGGCGCGAAGCTTCGTAAAATGCGCAAGCGCTATGAACTGATGATGTCAGGCAGTGGAGTAGAGGATCTGGAGTCACTGCTGCTGGATCTGAAGCTGCAAATGGATTCGCTCGAAGATGGGGAAAAGCAGAGAACAGCACGCTTTGCAGCGATTGAAGCGAAGCTACGCACCGTACAGGCGTACACAGGCATCAAGCGTTACAATGCATTCTCCGAGCATGGTAGTGACCTGAGCTTCTCGGTTGCCCTGTTAAACGATAATATGGACGGATTTGTATTAACCGGTCTGCATAATCGTGAGAGCTCCTATGTATACGCGAAGCCGATCGCGGCAGGACAATCGACGTACAATCTGTCACCAGAAGAGCAGGAAGCGATTAGCCTGGCGCGCTCCTCAGCCAAAAGCTGAGTATCGATCAAGCCCGGAATATAGCCTCAAGCAGATATCCGCATTATGAACCGCCACATGATAGTGCTACCGTAAAACGTGCACTGTGATGGGCGGTTTTTTCATGTTTAGCTCCAGCTTCTGGACGAGCTGTGCAAGGACAATTGAACAATGTGGTTGATTTTGCGTACAATAGGGATACTATGTTGAGCTGTACACTGTCACTTGAAGTGATCGTATTCAAGGCTAGCCGTTTATCCGTATGATGCTACAACAACGCTACAACTACAATAGTTGAACCGTAGCGAGCATGGATAAACAGGGCATACACGTGACAGTCGATGCTGAGAGGGGTAAAGGTAAAGATGGATAGTAATCTGGTTATGGCATTCGACTCCACTCAACAAGCGTTACGCGCAGAGATGCTACTGGAATATGCAGATATTGAAAATGATATGTTCCCGACACCTAAGCAGATCACAGCAGGCTGCGCCCTGTCCTTGCAGTTTCCTGAGCAGGAGCTAGAGCAGGTGCAGCAGATTATCGCGCAGGAGCAGGTTGAGATTAGAGGGATATTTCGTCAGCAGGGTGAGACGTATATTCAGATCGAGTCATAATGGATAACAGGTCAGCACGACAAACAGCAGGGAGGATCATGTATGAGATTGTATGACATAGCCAGTCAGTGGACGACTAATCTACTGAGTAGCGAAGGAATAGCGAGTAGTGCATCAGGAGAGATTAATCGGTTTACCGATAGCCTGTGGTCATGGTTAACAGATGTACCGATGTGGACGAATTTTGCGTTTGCCTTGATTCGCATCATTATTATTTTTATCCTAACAAGAATTGCGATCAAGCTAATTAATAAGGTGATTGAGCGTTCGTTATCTGGACGGGATAAGAGCCGGATTGCTACCAATCCCCGTCGATTTGTGACGATCGGAGAGCTGTGCAAAAATGTAGTGTCCAGTGTGTTTAACTTTATTATGATCATGCTCATTTTGAATGAGTTTGGCTTTAATCTGGGGCCACTGCTGGCAGGGGCCGGCGTTGCAGGTCTGGCCATCAGTTTTGGTGCACAAAGTATCGTGAAGGACATCATTACCGGCTTTTTCATTATTTTTGAAGATCAATTCGCGGTTGGTGATGTGATTCAGACTGGTACATATAAGGGCACCGTACAGATGGTAGGATTGCGTACGACGCGCCTGGTGAGCTGGAATGGGGAAGTGAATATTATTCCTAACGGTTCGATTATTAGCGTAACGAACTTCTCGCTTTCCAATTCGCTTGCAGTGGTGGATATTCCGATGAGTATGGAGCGTTCGCTGGAGGATGCAAGAGGCATGGTAACGCGCGCCACAGAAAGTATGAAAACGGACAAGCTTGAGGTGCTGGATGTACCGGAGGTGCTCGGTATTCAGACGCTGACAACAGGCGAATATTCATTGCGTATCATTGCAAAATGTCAGCCGAACTCGCGTGCAGATGTAGAGCGTGCGATCCATACTGCGGTGAAGCAGGAGCTGGATCGTGAAAAAGAGCAGAAGCTAGAAGATGAGCGGAAGGCTGCTGAGCAAGCAGCAGCACAGCAGGCAGCAGACTCCGGTGAGCATTTACGTACCGAAGCCAATGATAAGCGCGATCCTGATATTTCGAATAATGGATGAAGTAGCGATTGATGAATGGCTGGAACAAAAAGCGGTTCGATAGAAACTTTCATAATTATCGAATACAATAGTAAAATACACGAAGCGACCTGCTATGAACGATGAGCAGGTCGTTTTTTATGCATAATTTTATCCACAGTCACCTAAAACGTACAAAATCTGCTAAAATGATTGTGGATAAGAGCATGAACGAGGGCGTCTCATTCATTCACATGGTTATCCACAGGTTGATGACGATGATATAATGACACCTATAGCATGCAGATGAGCGGAGGGAGTGAACCGAATGGAGCGCAAGCAATTCGAGCTAGGAGATATCGTACAGATGAAAAAACCGCATCCGTGCGGTAGTAATGAGATGGAGATTATCCGCATGGGAATGGATATCCGAATCAAGTGCGTGGGCTGTAAACACAGTGTACTCGTGCCACGAGCGAAGTTTGAGAAGAATATGAAAAAGGTACTTCGTTCTGTGAATGATGCAAGTGAACCTGCATCGACAACAGAGTGATCGCTTCAAAATAAGGGTAGCGTTTGCAAGAAGAAACGAATCGAAGTGGAACAAGAGAGCGATCGTGTAGGCTTATCCATTGGTCAAAGCGAAAAAAGTCATAAACAGTTTATCCACAGCTTTAATGATGGCGTTTTTCTATGGATTGCTAACGAATGAACGAGTAAAAAGCGTGTGAAAGAGGTTATCCACTGTGGATAACCTCTTTTTTATACATCGATATGTTCACGGTATGTTGAATTGAAGAATGTATCGAATGGTAGCGCCTGTCGTTAACGATATCAGGATAGGAGATATTTTTGGTGTAGTCGATCATAGTAAAAAACAGCCTAATTCCCTTTAAGCCCTTCAATTATCAGAGAAAAGAGTATTATTTGCTTCTACCAGATACAATATGATGCTGCTGATCATCACAGAATACAGAATAACATGTATTCAAAGTAACAGCAGCGCGCGCTATTCTTTTTCAAAAATGCGTCCCTACAACGTAACATCAAGCATCCAGATTCGTCAATAATCATTCATTGCCAAAAGACAACATCCCCAAATGGTAATAACGTTTTTGCGCTCGTTATATTCAGGATGAAAAAAGTTACTCCATAATAACAAAATTAAACTTCTTGCAAAATCCCTTTGATCAGATCAACAAACGTTGTTCTTACCTTGGCAGCGACCTCGATTACCTCATCATGACTGAGCGGCTGATCCAGAATACCACAAGCCATATTGGTCAAACAGGAAATGCCAAGCACCTTCATACCACCGTGCACAGCTACAATCGCTTCTGGTACAGTCGACATACCCACAGCATCTGCACCGAGTGTTCGAATCATGCGGATTTCGGCAGGCGTTTCATAAGCAGGGCCTGTCCACCATGCGTACACACCTTGCTGGAGTGAGGTGCCCTGTTTAGCAGCAACGCGCAATGCGATTTCGCGCATTTCAGGATGATAGGTTTGGGAAAGGTCAGGGAAGCGAGTACCCAGCTCTGGGTTGTTAGGGCCGATCAGCGGATTATTCATAACCAGATTGATATGATCGGTAATGATCATCAGCTCGCCGGGAGCAAAGCTTGTATTGACTGCGCCACAAGCATTCGTAACGATCAGCTTATCCACGCCGAGTGCCTTCATAATACGAACAGGGAAGGTAACCTCATCCAGTGTAAAGCCTTCATAGTAATGGAGACGACCTTTCATCGCTACGACGGTCTGACCCATCAGTTGCCCGATTACCAGCTCATTCGCATGTCCTACCGCAGCCGATGTAGCAAAATGAGGGATCTCCACATAAGGAATAACGGTAGCCTGCTCGATCTCGTCAGCCAGTCCACCAAGGCCAGAGCCCAGAATCAGACCGATCACCGGTGTGATAGCACCTGTACGGCTCAAAATATAGTCTTTTGCTTCCTGAATATGTTGTGATTGATGCATAATGAACATTCCCCCTGCTTGAATTTAAATGGATACCTGTATCGATAGTCTCCGGGTCTTATGCGATGATGCCTCTTCAGTGTAAGAGATGCACGATAACCTGTAAATAAAGGAGTAGAGCAGCAGAAATGAATCATGCTGCTCGATAAGCCGAGGACGAGTTCTATGCAGATGTAGCGGTAAAAGAGTATCAATTCGATAAAGCTAATCTCCATCCTCGATTAGCTAGCACACCCTTCTAATTCAGCCCCCAGGAAAAATGTAAACGTATCTATTGCCAAGCGCGAAATGATGAAGTATAATCAGTTTTGTTGTAAATTGATCGCTCTGCTTGTTGCAGAATAGCGATTGGTACTATGGAGAGGTACCCAAGCGGTTATAAGGGGACTGACTCGAAATCAGTTAGGCGTCTTAGGGCGTGCGAGGGTTCGAATCCCTCTCTCTCCGCCATCCCATTATTGATTTGTTACATATATGATTCGTGACTAAGCTCTGTTGCAGTGTTCTGCGGCGGAGCTTTTTTATATGTGGCTTCCGATACGGCTTGAAATTCTAGATATATTCCGATGCCGATCCATTTGTTCAAAATCGAAATGTAAAGTTAAAGCAGCGAAAAAACATAGTAAATATCAATAATAAATTGTTGTATGTGGTCGCTATATATGATATGATATTACAGTTCGAGTTTGTGCTCGTTCCTTGCTCCTGGCATTGATCAGGGGCCTTAGTCCAAGAGGAGGTGAAAACTATGCGCAACTATGAAGTAATGTACATTCTGCGTCCAGAACTGGAACAGGAGGCTGTTGAAGCGTTGACTGAACGTTTCAAAGGCATCATTACAGCTGATGGCGAAGTAACTGCCCATGATATTCAAGGCAAGCGCCGTCTTGCGTATGAGATCAACAAAATTCGTGATGGTATCTTTGTTCTGGTTAACTTTACAGCAACTCCTGCTGTAGTAGCTGAGCTTGAGCGTATCATGAAGATCTCTGATGACGTTATTCGTTATCTGATTACTGTAGACGTTACGAAGTAATTGTTAAGTATTGAATTGTAAACTCGTTTGAGGAGGGGATTGGATTGTTAAACCGTGTCATTTTGATCGGACGGTTGACCAAAGACCCGGAACTTCGCTATACACCTGCAGGTGTGGCTGTGACGCAGTTTACGCTGGCAGTGGATCGTCCTTTTACGAGCCAGGGTGGAGAGCGCGAAGCGGACTTTATTCCGGTCGTAACATGGAGACAACTGGCAGAAACTTGCGCCAACTACTTACGTAAAGGTCGCTTAACGGCGGTCGAAGGTCGCATTCAGGTGCGTAACTATGAGAATAATGAAGGTAAACGTGTATACGTGACTGAAGTTATTGCTGATAATGTACGTTTCCTTGAATCGAACCGCGATGGTGGTAACAGCAATAGTGGAGGCTATCGTGAGGAAGCACCTTACGGCGGCGGTAACAACAATAGTAGTAACCGCAGCAGCAATGGAAACAGCTCTTCTCGCGACAATCACGATCCATTTTCCGATGACGGTAAACCGATAGATATTTCCGATGATGATTTGCCATTTTAATGTAGGAAAGGAATGAATCAGATGAGCTTTAATAGACGTGAAAGCGGAGATGGCGAAGGCAGACGTCCAGGTGGACGCCGCGGTCGCAACAAACGCCGTAAAGTATGTTACTTCACTGTAAACAAAATCACTCACATCGACTATAAAGATACGGACCTGCTTCGTAAATTTATCAGCGAGCGTGGCAAAATCTTGCCGCGTCGTGTGACTGGTACAAGTGCAAAATATCAGCGTATGCTGACTACTGCGATTAAACGTTCCCGTCAAATCGCACTGCTGCCATACACTACTGAATAGTATCTGACCTTGCAGCCTGTCTGCAAATCAGACCGAGCGTACAGCGCCGTATTTCCTCGTGAAATCGGTCGTCTGTACGCTTTTTTATATGTATGTACATAGACAATGAAGCACATACGATAGATGGATTTCGTAAAATACTTGCAATGAAGCCTGTCATCCTCCACACTGGAGATGGTGGTGTAAAATAATGTAATTTGTGTCATTCCGCGCATCTTACGTTTAATGAACTTAAAACATAGGTCTGCCTGAAATGAGGAATGGGACAATGACAAGAAAGCAAAAAATAGGGACTGGTATTGCGACTGCTTGCTTGCTGTTACTAGCGAGCGTGTGGATATGGTGGAAGCCAATTTCAGCTACGATGTTTGACTGGTTTGTCGCCGATTCACTGGAAACTCAGCTTCAGCAGACGTATCAGCCTGTACGTCAGATGGGCGGCGAGCAGGAGGAAACGGAACCGGCAATTGTAATGACAGAACCATTCTCGATTTTGCTCGTCGGAAGTGATCAGCGTGAGAACGAGAAGGCGCGTTCAGACACGCTTATTTATGCTGTCGTACGTCCGCTGGAGAATCGAATTTTGCTAATTTCGATTCCGCGCGATACGTATACCGAGATTGTCGGGCGCGATCGGATGGATAAGATCAATCATGCTTACGCCTTTGGCGGGATTAAGATGACAATGGATACGGTCGAGCATTTTTTGGATGAGAAGCTGAATTATTATGCTTCGATTAATTTTCACGGATTAGTGGATGCGGTCGATGCTCTGGGTGGTGTGAAGCTGCCGATTGAAAAGGATATTGTGAACCGTGATCCGAATCATGAGCAGTTCACGATCAAGGCCAATAAGCCGATATATTCAGGACAGGAAGCGCTTTATTATGTACGCTACCGCGAGGATAGCGATTTTAATCGGACAAAGCGTCAGCAGATCTTTTTGCAGGCGATGGCTGATCAGGCGTTTCAATTGAAGCAGCTGGATCGTGTACCGGAGCTGCTGAATATTATGGGGGATAATTTTAAAACCGATATGCGTCCAGAGCTTTTAACGGGCATCCTGAGTCAATTGCTGCGCACAGGTGAGCCGCAGGTTGAAGCGTTCACGATTGCTGGAGATGGTAAAAAGATCGATGGCGTCTATTATGATATCCCGCATGAGGATGAGCTGAAGGAGGCCAAGCAACTGATCGATGACTGGATGAGTAAGGAAGGGCCGGATGCGAAGCCGTCTGAGCCGACAAAGGATGCGGCAGAGGGAAGCACCGAAACGGTCACATCGAAGTCCGAAGTTCGATAACTTGGGCAACTCGCTTTATTGTGATCCCTTTATCGCTTAAAATAGAAGAGAAGCATCGTCACCATGCCATACGGTACGATATCAAGCTACTGCGGCGGAATGAGTAAGCTGTTCGATTCTCTGTTCTGTCGCTACATCGAGTCAATCTTTGCTGCACCAGGCTGCTCTATGGCACCTGAAGGCCGTAATACGACGAGGAGGACATTTTTTCATGAATATCGCGTTTTTTCTGCTGCCCAAGCAGGAGGTCGTTTGCGTCACCCTTAATTCGACGCTGCGCCAGACGCTGGAACGGATGGAGTACCACCGCTATACATCAATTCCTATGCTGGATAAGAACGGAAAGTACGTCGGTACGATTACCGAAGGAGACCTGCTCTGGTTTATGAAAAATTCCGGTGGCAAGGTTACGTTTGAAAATGCTTCAAAGTTTTTACTATCTGAAATTCCGCTCAAGCGGGATGATAAGCCGGTATCGATTGATGCCAATATGGAAGACCTGATTAATCTCGCCAAGGTACAGAACTTTGTGCCTGTTGTTGACGATATGAACCGATTTATCGGCATTGTACGTCGTAGTCAGATTATTGAATATTGTGAGCAATTTGTACGAGGTGGCGAGTATATCGCCGAAAAAAACCGTATCTCCGGCAGCTAATGCAGGAGGCTGTGCCCGCTGTATAATTCCGTGCGTCCGTGCCTTCGTCTATGCTATAATTATGAGTAAATCTTTTTTAGCGAGGCCGAACAACTTGTGCGTAAGAGGTGAATCGTTTGAAACTGCGCTGGACATCCATAGCCTGGAGCGCTGCATATCTGCTCCTGCTGCTATCTTTAATAACATCTGTCAGAGTCATTGGTATGCTATTTCTCATCGTACCCATCGTCGTGCTGTATTCAACATTGACCTTGCGCCAATTCATTATGCATATGATTCCGGTGTGGCTGATTGCCTTGATTTTTGCCGGACAGGCGGGCTTGTTTTTACCGATACTCGGGTTATTTTTCATGATCCCCGGTATCGTCATGGGCAGGATGTATAAGAAATTCACCCCTGCATTACGGATTATTTTTGCAGGCGGCTTAACGGCTCTGGTCGAGCTACTGGTGCTGCTGCTCATTGCAACAGCGGTATTCCATTTCAGTCTGGGTCAGTATGTACGTGATGTGATCGAAATTGCGATTACACCACTGCGTGCGATGGCAGATGTGAATACCGATCTGAGTGATGTGTTAACACCGGAGTATATTATCGGGCTGAGCAATTATACGCTCACGCTCATTCCGAGCGGATTGATTATTGCCTCCTTTACGATGGCAATCATTACGCATGCCATCTCGCGTCCGCTGCTGGAAAGTATGGGCTATTCGGTACCACGCCTCAAGCCTGCACGCGACTGGCGTCTGCCACGCTCGCTGATCTGGTACTATTTGATCGCTGTATTTCTGGAGATCATTGCGCGGGCAAATATCACAGGCGTACTTGCCGCGATTGTATTAAACTTTATGCCACTGGTACATCTGGCATTCACGATCCAGACGATTGGCTTTGTCTTTTTCTGGGCGAGTCATCGAAAATGGGGCTCTTTCCTGCCCTTCGTGCTATCGATCGTTGTCGTATTGATTCCGCCGCTGCGGATTATCGGTATTCTGGATCTGGCATTTCCGCTCCGCGAGTATATTACGAGACCGAAACGGTAAGGGTGATGAATGATGCCTAATTTTTTGCTAAACCGCTGGCACGGATACCGGTCAGTATGGGCATCACTGCTCATGCTGGTGCTTGTGATCGTGCTCTCCTGGTTCAACTGGGTCGTCGGACTGGTGGCTCTATGTGCAGTCGCTGTGTTCGCTGTGATTCTGGTTCGTTCAGAGCTTGCCTTTCGCCGTGAACTGGATGAATACATTGCGGGTCTGTCATTTCGTATCCGGCGCGTCGAGGAGGAAGCAGTCAGTACGCTTCCTTTCGGTCTTGTTTTGTATGACAACAAGTTTTCGATTGAATGGCATAACCGTTATATCGCGGGTCTATTTGGGCGTAAGACGCTGGTTGGCTCGCCGCTGGACGAATGCTTTAATCATTTTCAGGAGCAGTATAAAAAGGCGCTGGATGCGCGTAAGGAAGCCACGCGGGAGAAGAGTGCGATTAAGGAAGTTCGCTTTGAGCTACAGCATGATGCACGTACATTAGAGTGTATTGTGCTGCCCGATGAGCGGCTGATCTATGTGCAGGACGTGACCGAGTTTGCCGGTCTGCGTGATCGGTATGAGGATGAGCGTCTGGCGATCGGTGTAGTGCTGCTCGATAACTTTGATGAAGCTTCGCAGGGGATGGATGATCAGCTACGCGCAAGCCTGATTGCACGGGTGGCGACACGTATTACCGATTGGGCGAAAACGTATCGTATCTATGTGCGCCGTCTGTCGTCCGAGCGTTATCTGCTGCTGCTGGATCGCAGATCGCTGCGTGAGCTGGAGCAGAGCCGATTCGTTATTTTGGACGAGGTGCGCGAGATGACGGCGGATTTGAAGGTTCCACTCACGCTCAGTATCGGGATTGGCTTCGGTACCGAGACGATCAGCGAGCTGGGTGAGCTGGCGCAATCGAGTCTGGATATGGCGCTGGGACGCGGTGGCGATCAGGCAGCGGTGCGTGCCGAGCAGCGATTATCCTTTTATGGCGGCAAGTCCAATGCGATCGAGAAGCGTACTCGTGTCCGCGCACGCGTGATCTCGCATGCGCTACGCGATCTGATGCTGGATAGCGATCAGGTGCTGGTGATGGGGCATAAAATCCCGGATATGGACGTGATCGGTGCCTGTATCGGTATATTGAAGGCAGCCGATATGTACGAGGTTGAAGCTTATATCGTGCTGGACGGTGTGAATCCGTCGATTGAGCGGATGATGGAGCGTATTAACAATGATGAGCGTCTGTCGGTACGCTTTATTACACCGGAGGAAGCGCTCAGTATTATTACCGAGCGTACGCTGATGGTCGTCGTGGATACGCATAAGGCATCGATGACGATTGAGCCCAAGCTGGTGGAACGCGCACGTCGTGTGGTCGTTATCGACCATCATCGTCGTGGTGAGGAGTTCATCAACGATGCGGTGCTTGTCTATCTGGAGCCGTATGCGTCCTCTGCCTGTGAGCTGGTCACTGAATTGCTACAATATATTCATGACAAGGTACAGTTCACGACGCTGGAAGCGACGTCACTGCTGGCCGGGATTACGCTGGATACGAAGCATTTTGCTCTGCATACCGGCTCGCGTACGTTCGAGGCGGCAGGCTTCCTACGCCGGAATGGTGCAGATACCGTGATGGTGCAGCAGATGATGAAGGAGGATTTGAACGAGTTTATCGCCAAATCGGAGATCATGAAAAAGGCTCGCATCATTCACGAGCATATTGCGCTTGCGGTTACCGACCCGGGACAGCAGGAATCACAGATGCTAATCGCACAGGTAGCTGATGCGCTGCTGAATATGAACAATGTGTACGCTTCGTTCGTCATTAGTGAGCGTATGGACGGACTGATCGGCATAAGTGCCCGTTCGATGGGCAAGATGAATGTTCAGGTCGTCATGGAACGTCTGGGCGGTGGCGGTCATTTAACGAACGCTGCTGTACAGCTTGAAGGCAATATTGCAGATGCAGAAAAGCGTCTGCTGGATGTACTGAATCAAATGAATGAGGAAGAGGGGTTATTTGAATGAAGGTCATTTTGCTGAAAGATGTTAAAGGAACAGGTAAAAAAGGTGAGGTTAAAGAAGTATCGGACGGTTACGCACAAAACTTCCTGATCAAAAATGGTCATGCGAAGCCAGCAACCGGCGGTAACATCAAAATCCTCGAAACACAGCATGCTGCGGTAGAGCGTCACAAGCAAGAGGAAAAAGAAGCGGCTCAAGAGCTGGGCAAAACACTGGAGGAGCTTACGGTACAGCTGAAAGCAAAATCCGGTGAAGGCGGTCGCCTGTTTGGTGCGATCACCAGCAAGCAAATTGCCGAGGCGCTGTCTAAGCAGGGTCACAAAATCGATAAGCGTAAAATTGATCTGGACGAGCCAATCCGCACGCTGGGTGTAACTCAGGTAACGGTAAAGCTACACCCAGAAGTAAAAGCTACGCTTAAAGTCCAAGTTACAGAGGAATAAGCATGGGCGGCGAAATATTTTACGACCGGGTTCCTCCGCAGAATCTGGAAGCTGAACAGGCGGTTCTGGGTGCCATTTTGCTGCAATCCGAAGCGCTAATCAGCGTCATGGAGCGTATCGACACCGAAGACTTTTACGACAAATCCCACCAGTTGATCTATGAAGCGATGGTCAATCTGGGGGAAGAGAATCAGCCGATTGACCTGATTACACTCACCTCCCTGCTACAGGATCGTACGCAGCTGGAGGATGTGGGCGGTGTAAGCTATCTGGCGAAGCTTGCCAATGCGGTGCCGACCGCAGCGAACGTAGATTATTACGCACAGATTATTGAAGAAAAATCGATGCTGCGTCGTCTGATTCGTACAGCGACACAGATCGTTAGTGAAGGCTATACGGGCGGCGAGGACGTCGGCAGTATGCTAGGCGATGCCGAGCGTAAAATCCTTGAAATCTCCAACCGACGCAGTGGCAGTGGCTTTATCGCTATTCGCGATGTGTTGATGGAGGTATTCGAGCGCGTCGAAACGCTGAGTGAGAATAGCGGTAATACGACCGGGATTCCAACAGGCTTTATCGATCTGGATAAAATGACGGCTGGCTTCCAGCGCAGTGACTTGATTATCGTAGCTGCACGTCCGTCTGTAGGTAAAACGGCGTTTGCCCTGAATATCGCGCAAAACGTCGCCGTACGTGCGAAGGAAACAGTTGCGATCTTCAGTCTGGAGATGTCGGCTGCACAGCTAGTACAGCGTATGATCTGTGCCGAAGCCAATCTGGACGCGAGCGTGATGCGTACCGGTGAGTTCAAGGAAGAGGACTGGATGAAGCTGACGATGGGTATTGCGTCCCTGTCGGAATCGGAGATCTATATCGATGATACACCGGGTATTACGGTATCCGAGATTCGTGCCAAATGCCGCCGACTGAAAAAGGAGAAGGGACTTGGAATGATCGTTATCGACTATCTCCAGCTCATCTCCGGTCGCGGTAAAGCGGGCGAGAACCGTCAGCAGGAAGTATCTGAAATCTCGCGTACGCTCAAGCAGATCGCCCGTGAGCTGCATGTGCCGGTTATCGCCCTGTCTCAGCTCAGCCGTGGTGTCGAGCAGCGTCAGGATAAGCGTCCGATGATGTCTGACCTTCGGGAATCTGGCTCGATTGAGCAGGATGCTGATATCGTATCCTTCCTGTATCGTGATGATTACTACAATCAGGACACGGAAAAGAAAAATATCATCGAGATCATTATCGCCAAACAGCGTAATGGCCCGGTCGGTACGGTCGAGCTTGTCTTTTTGAAAAACTTCAATAAATTCGTCAATTACGAACGTGTCCAATCGGATATGTTCACGGGATAGATTAGAAATGGCAGGATGGCATCGAAGGGATGCTGTCCTGCCATTTTTGTATTAAATGTCATACATAGTAGGGCTATAACTTAGACATCCTGAATCGACCGCGCGATCAATCGGCGTAGATCGGCAATACGCCGGGGCATATGCTGATCTGAGCTATTCAGCATATCACATAGAGCGATCAGGTCTTCCAGCCGAGATAGGAGTCGCCATTCCGAATGTAGTGTACCTCCACCTGCACGATAGCCTTCCAGAAAATGCTGCTCGTACAGCGAATCGACCGCTTCATAACGTAGCATATTCCCAATATCGGTATAGCGTGTACCTGCAAAGGCAAATTCCCAATCCAGCACCGCAGCTACTGAGGCAGTCTGAGCTGATTCCTGTATCAAAATGTTCAGCCCGTTAAAGTCAGCATGCACCAGAAGTGGTGGCTCATTCAGCTCCAGCTCGAGCAGGCGCTCACGGCTATTTTCAAGAAATTGCTGTACAGCGTGCTGTTCCTGTTCATCCAGCCATTGACCGCTGCGATGATGCTGAAGGCTATGCTGAACAAAGGCAGTCCATGTCTCGATACCAGGCTGTAGCGACTCAACGATATCAAGTGTGGCACCCCAGAAGCCAGCCTGTGAGAAATGATGCTGATGTATACAGGCGAGGTCATGACCAACCGCTCTGCCAGCGGCAGCTATGCGAGCCTGATCGCCTGATCGAATAATGTCTGCAAGCAAAACCCCTTCTTTCCATTCTATAATCGCCCACGAAGGGCCTTCGCTGATCGGCTTAATCTCCGAATATATGTATTCTGCAATAGGAACTGTAGCAGCGACCAGCTGGGTAATGGCCACTTCCTTACTGGCGATGTCCGGGCTACCTGACGAGACACGCAGCAGATAAGGGCGATCTTCCTGCTCCAGTGTGAAGCGATAGCTGCCATTACTCAGCCCGGTGCTGGTTCGCTGTAGCTGCGCCACGGTTTTGCCTGAAAATGCACGCTGGATCATTTGCTTCAATAAAATAGGGGATAGCTCATTAGCGGTACTTTTATGCTCCCAATTTTCTTTCATAGGGTTCTCCTTTATCGCAAGTATGATTCCATTATACTCAAAAGATGCGAGAACCCTGAAAAACAGGCAGACTGGCTGAGCGGTTTACATTTTAAAATATAGGTAAAGTTTCTGAAATCTATTCCTATTTGCAAGATATAATGTTTTATTTCCGAACGATGATAATTTTATATCATGTTATCGTTCGCTTTTCATTTGACTTTAAAAAATTGTCCTGTTACACTGTAAATGCTGCGGTAAAGCGCAATAGTGCTTTTGGATGTCAATATCCTGTTAGATCAGAATACGTTCTGATCCTTTACCGCAATGGGACGAGCTTCCGCCCGCGAAAACGGTTTGTATGCTTGCATTTGCCCGACCGTTCCTCGCAAGGAGGTTTCATGCTGTGCTTTTTCTGTCGCTGGTAAGTCGGCTGTGGCGTGTATGCCCGGCTTGTTGCCCTTATGCACAGAAAGCGACAGCGCAAATATACGGTGTACATACACCTACGGAGGAATGAATATGTCAACTGTAGTCGTTGTGGGAACACAATGGGGAGACGAAGGCAAAGGTAAAATTACCGACTATCTTTCGGAGAGTGCGGACGTTGTTGCACGCTATCAAGGCGGTAACAATGCTGGACATACGATTTTGATTAATGAGAAAAAATATAAATTGACGATGGTACCTTCCGGTATCTTCTATGAAGATAAAGCATGTGTAATCGGTAATGGTATGGTGATCAACCCGGCTGCACTGATCGACGAGATCAGCTATGTGCATGAAAATGGATTTTCCACGAAAAACCTGACGATCAGCGATCGTGCGCACGTGATTTTGCCATACCATATGGTACTGGATCTGCTGGAAGAAGAGCGTAAAGGCCCGAACAAGATCGGTACAACCGGTAAAGGGATCGGCCCTTGTTATATGGACAAAGCGTCCCGCGTGGGTATCCGTATTGCTGACTTGATGGATGCAGAAGAATTTGAGCAAAAGCTGCGCCACCTCGTCAAAGAGAAAAATCAGGTGATCACGCAAGTATACGGCGGCGAGCCAGTCGATGTAGAGCAAATTCTGTCCGACTATCTCGGCTATGCTGAAAAGCTGCGCCCGTATGTACGCGATACATCCGTTGTCCTGAACGATGCAATCGATGAAGGTAAAAAAGTGCTGTTCGAGGGTGCACAGGGCGTTATGCTTGATATCGACCAGGGTACGTATCCGTTCGTTACCTCCTCTAACCCGTCTGCTGGCGGCGTGTGCATCGGTTCCGGTGTAGGTCCGGCTCGCATTCAGCAGGTTATCGGTGTAGCGAAGGCATACACGACTCGTGTCGGTGATGGCCCATTCCCAACTGAGCTGTATGATGAAGTAGGGAATACGATTCGTGAAAAAGGTCATGAATATGGTACAGTAACAGGTCGTCCACGTCGTGTGGGCTGGTTCGATACGGTCGTTGTCCGTCATGCACGTCGCGTGAGTGGTATTACAGGCTTGTCCCTGAACTCGCTGGATGTACTGACAGGTCTGGACACCGTAAAAATCTGCACAGGCTACAAATACAAAGGCGAATTCATCACACACTACCCAGCAAGCCTGAAGCATCTGGCTGACTGTGAAGCAGTATATGAAGAAATGCCGGGCTGGAGCGAGGACATTACAGGTGTGAAGACGCTGGAAGAATTGCCTGAAACGACTCGCAATTATGTGAACCGTGTATCCGAGCTGACAGGTATTCCGATCGCGATTTTCTCGGTTGGACGTAACCGTGAGCAGACGAATCAGGTAGCTCCAATCTACGTTTAATTTGCATCATTATGATATCGATTGAATTGGAGATATAGAGGGTACTGTTACAGTATTTTCCGGTTACTGTTCAGTTAGTGGGAATAGACCGACGATGATTCCCTTATCAAATCGCTGAATTCAATCGAGTTGTTACGAAAAATACGGGCAATCGCCTGTTATCATCTTTAATTTTTAGAGGAAGGCATCCTTACGGGGATGCCTTTTTTGTATGTAGGACGCGGCTTGGTCGGCTCTTGGAGAAGATTCTGTTATATGAATTGTAAAGTTGAAACCAGGGCAGAGATTATGGTAAAGTAAACGGGGAGTCAAAAAGGTTAATTTTTTGACACTTTTGTATGACAGATTTTAATAATTATGGCTGTATTGGATCGTACTATACATCACCGCACTACACATCGTACACGATGATCGTCTGCCTATTAGGCTGCTATGCCTATCCTCCTGTGAATTGCCACGATAGCTTCTTCTCCTGTGAAATGCTCGCTGATGATCATTCCAGACTACCTAAGGACGAGGCTTCATCGTATAGATGATAATGGCATACACCGCGATGATAGCGACATAACGAATCGCTCTATTTGCAGACGAATTGGGAATCTAATGGACATGAAACGGAATATACGTATTGAATTTTAGCATGGAAAGCAAAAGGAGACGGTCATGAAAAGTTTGAAAGGAAAAGAAGAAGCAGAGCTGACATCAAAGCATGCTTCAAAGGCTAAGCCGGGGAAACAGGCACAGTCACCTGCTGGGGAGCAGGATCCACAGGGAAGTAAATGGTATACGATCACGGTTGATCATCTTCGTCAGGGGAAAAACAAAGTACGCACGCGCCTTATGCTTGTAATTGGCAGTGTGGCTGTGGCAGGCGGACTTGTTTTGGCGGGAAATCATTATGTGACAGCGAATACCGTTCCGTATTATGTCGTTTCGGTTAAAGGTCAGGCGATTGGTAGTATTTTGAACAAATCGGAGCTGGAGCAGCTATTCCAGCAAAAGCGTGCTGCTTATCAGAAAAAGTATCCAGATGCCAGTATGGTACTGAATACGAATGGCATCACAACCACCGAGGAAAAAGCGTTCAAAGCACAGATCGATTCGCAAAGTACACTCAAGCAATTAGATAAAATGCTGACAGCGTATGCCAAAGGTGTAGAGGTTACAGTAGGCGATACAAAGATCGGTGTCGTTAAAGATCAGGCAACGATCGATTCGGCACTGAAAATCGTCCAAAAAACGTACACTCAGAAAGCCGAAGCCGCAGCTGCTAATATGAATAAAAGCTCGGTTAAAAAGCTGGCGCAAAGCTATGCGTACAGTAAAAAAGTAAACAAGCTGGAATCGGTAAAGATCAACCAGAAGGTAGCTGCCAATCAGATCAAGGCGAATCCACAAAAGCTGCTCAGCAGCAAGGAGCTTGCCAAGGTGATGCTGACTGGCGTGGAGGCTCCACTGAAATATAACGTGCGTGAGGGCGATACGATCAGCTCGATCGCGTCCAGCTATGATATTTCGCAAAAGGAAATTTTTGAGC
This sequence comes from Paenibacillus hunanensis, assembly GCF_014645615.1. Taxonomy (GTDB): domain Bacteria; phylum Bacillota; class Bacilli; order Paenibacillales; family Paenibacillaceae; genus Saccharibacillus; species Saccharibacillus hunanensis. Next base: position 43,990 of record NZ_BMMB01000016.1, read on the forward strand.
ATAATCCGGGTATTAAAGAAACCTCGCTGCAAATTGGAGACGAGCTGACACTAACCGTGCCACAGCCACCGATCACTGTAACGACAGTGGAGGATTATTCCGAGCAGGTAGTGACCGAGCCAGACGTCGAGATTCGTAAGAGCGACAATATGCGTGCAGGCGAGAGTAAAGTGATCTCTGGCGGCTCACAGGGTCTAAAACGGATCGACTATCGTGTCGTGAAGGAAAACGGTCAGGTGCTACGTGAGGAATGGGTAGGTCAGGAAGTCGTGAAGGAATCGTCGCCGAAAATCATCGTCAAAGGTACAAAGGTCGTTGTCGGTGAAGGTAGCGGTAACTTTATCTGGCCAGTTAGCGGCGCGACGGTAACGAGTCCATTTGGTCAGCGTTGGGGTCGGATGCACAAAGGGATCGATATGGTTGGCAGCTCGTCTGTAATGGCAGCCGATGATGGTTTCGTGACCTTTGCAGGTACGATGACAGGCTATGGTAATGCGATCATTATCGACCATCGCAATGGCTATCAGACACTGTACGGTCACCTGAGCCAGATTGATGTGAGCAGTGGTACAGTCGTGGAGAAGGGTCAGCATATCGGTGTGATGGGCAATACTGGGCACTCCTTCGGTACGCATCTGCACTTTGAGGTGCATAGTGGTGGAGCATTGCAAAATCCACTGTCTTATCTGCGTTAATCTAGGTTGGATTTAATCGTGAATTGCTGAATGAAACGCAATTTTATAGTATGTTATAAATAACAGTTCCCACCCGGCCTAGCAGATCGTTATGGATCTGATGCATAAAAGGGTGGGCCATTTTTTTGTTAGGAGCTTGTGAAGGAATACCAGTCTTTCTTTAAAATCTGTGCTTTCTGCTGATAGGCAAATCGAGTGATTAAAAACATGCGATTTGACTGTAAAGGATTCGAGGTGCAATAAACAGAGACTAACCCTAATCAGGTACTATCAATTTGCAGAGCATGTATTCCCTTTTAGATCAAGACCATCCACGATATAAAATTAGGTGGTCTTTTTTATTTATTATAAATTACTCTTTTTGAACGAATATGGATCTGAATGTTTCCATAGCGTTTATGCAAACTTTTATAAGTGTAAGCTGCACGGAAGGAAAGAAGTAAGGGGAAAGGACGACTTTTGAGCACGGGAATCCACCATCCACTTCTACTCCATAGATTCCTGTGCGAGACCGGAGTCCGTCCCCTTATTCTTTCATGGAGTGGTGTCTCTCCAAGCAAAAACAGTTTATGTACATGTCGTAATGAGAACAAGCCCCGGGAATATGATAGAATAAAAAAATCAAAGCCGTGATGAGGTGAAGCACCATGCAGGGGAAAATTCTGGTCGTTGACGATGAACAACCGATTGCAGATATTTTAAAATTCAATCTTGAAAAAGAAGGCTATGAGGTGATCTGTGCCTTTGATGGCATTAGTGCAGTAGAGCAGGCATTCGCAGAGGAGCCTGATCTGATGCTGCTGGATCTGATGCTGCCCGGCAAGGACGGTATGGACGTATGCCGTGAGGTGCGAACCCGGCTCGATATGCCGATCATTATGCTAACGGCAAAAGATGCCGAGATCGACAAAGTACTCGGTCTGGAGCTTGGTGCGGATGATTATGTGACCAAGCCGTTCAGTACGCGCGAGCTACTGGCACGGGTGAAGGCACATATGCGTCGGCGCCAGAAGCAAGCGCCAGTTACTGCTACGGTAACGGTGCCTGAGGTGGATGAACCGAAAAATGGACTGGCGCTGTTCGGTCTGTTTATCGATACAGATATGTATATGGTATATAAGGATGGGGAGCCGCTTGATCTGACCCATCGTGAATATGAGCTCGTGTATTATATGGCGAAAAATGCAGGTCGTGTGATGACTCGTGAGCATTTGCTGCAAGCGGTCTGGGGATTTGAATATTTTGGCGATGTGCGTACCGTTGATGTGACGATTCGCCGTCTGCGCGAGAAGATCGAGGATGATCCAAGTAAGCCGGAGTATATTTTAACCCGGCGTGGACTCGGCTATATGATGCGCAGTCCAAAAGTGGGAGGCATGTAAGGTGAAGCGCAAGCTGCGTCTGTTACCCGGCTTCAGCCGCACAATTCAGGCGCGGCTGATTATTATTTATGTGCTGTTGATTTTGATTGCGATGCAGCTCATTGGTGTGTACTTTGTGAGTGCGATGAAGAACTCGCTGACGAGTAATTTTACCCAGGATTTGCAGGAGCGTGCACAGCTATTGTCGGTGCTGGCTGCGGATAAATGGTCGGGCAGTGGAGAGAACGTTTCCAACTCGGTCAATGATCTGAAGCTAATGGTGGATAATCTGTACAATATGAGCGGTACGCAAATTCAGGAGATTCAGGTGCTCGATGTGAGCGGACGGATTCTGATCTCCTCACTCAAGACCGATTCGGGTAGTGAGGCGCGCAGGAATACGCAGACGGTCGTGAGCCGTGCATTGCAGGGCATTAGCGATAACGAGGAGTATATTATCGATGATACCGGTGAGCGCAAGCGCGTTGTCGCTGAGCCGATCATCAGTGGAAATCGTACCGTAGGTGCGGTCTATATCGTCGCGTCAATGGCAGAGCTGTATGATACGATGAAGCGCATCAATGGTATTTTCCTATCCGGTATTCTGATCGCCTTAGGCATGACGGCGGTGCTGGGTGTGATTCTGGCGCATACGATTACACAGCCGATCAAGGAAATGACCAAGCGAGCGAAGCAGGTCGCAGAGGGTGAATTCGATCATCATATGACTGTGTACAGTAATGATGAGATCGGTCAGCTTAGTGAAGCCTTTAACTATATGACCAGTCGATTGCGGGATGCGCTGGCTCAGAATGAGGAAGAGAAGGAGAAGCTTGCCTCTATTCTGAAAAATATGAGCGATGGTGTAATCGCCACCGATGAGCATGGCTGCATCATTCTGGTGAACCGTGTCGCTGCGGCGATGCTGGGCGATATGGAATCACAGCTTTCTGGCAAAGAGCTAAGTAGTCTGTTGCCTTTATCCGAGCAGGATCAAGCAAAGCTGCAAAATGGCACGCTGCGCCAGACGATTCTCAATCTAGGCTCATCAGAGGAAGGCAGCAGCTCGGTTGTACGGGTGACGTTCAGTCCGGTGCATCGACGGAAGGAGATCAGTCATGCAGGTGTGATCGCGGTACTACAGGATGTGACCGAGCAGGAGAAGCTGGAGGCGGCACGGCGTGAATTTGTCGCCAATGTATCGCATGAGCTACGTACACCGCTGACCACGATCAAGAGCTATACCGAGGCGCTGGAGGATGGAGCGCTGGATGAACGCGCGCTTGCCGAGCGATTCATCGGCGTGATCCGCAATGAGACGCAGCGTATGATCCGACTGGTGAGTGATCTGCTGCATCTGTCACGTCTGGATTCCAGTGAAGCGACCCTGCGTAAGCAGCGTACCGATGTGCTGGAGCTGCTGGAGGATACAGCCGACCGTTTCTATGTACAAATGAAGCAAAAGCAAATCGAATGCACGATTGATCTACAGCCCGGTGTGGGAAGTGTGTGGATTGATCGCGACCAGATTGATCAGGTGCTGGATAATCTCGTATCGAATGCACTCAAATATACGATCGAGGGCGGTAGTATTACCCTCGGTGCTTACAGCGCTGTGGACGAGGATATGCTGGCGATTCGCATTCAGGATACCGGAATCGGAATTCCGAAGCAGGATCTGCATCGTATCTTTGAACGATTTTATCGTGTAGACAAAGCACGCTCACGCAATATGGGTGGAACCGGACTTGGACTGTCTATTGCCCAGGAAATAGTGCTCGCTCATAACGGTACCATTGAGCTGGATTCAGAGCTGGATCAGGGCACAACGGTAACGGTATGGCTACCACTGCATGAGGAAGGAAGTGTGGACGCATGAAGGAGAAGATGAAATCCGGCTTGCTTGCTGCGCTCATTCTAATTAGCCTTGTGCAGAGCTATTTCCTCATTTACCGCATGCCAGGGGCAGATTCTGTCGTCAACTCGGAGGCAGGCTATGTGCAGGCAGAGGACATCGGGCCGCGTTCGAGCATCGAAAGCCTGATCTTTCCCGATAAAATGATCGTGCATCTGGCCAACAGTCGGCATACGATCTTCTATCCGTCTTCTACGGAGTATACGACCATTTATGATACGATTCGTAAAGCGAGCTTCGGGCAATTCCGTCGTCTATCGCTTCAAAGTATGGATTGGAATCAGATTCGTAACGATGAAGGGGTAGAGCTGATGTTTGGTAGTGGTATTCCGGTGAGTCTGCTGGAACGCAGCTTGAAGATTAACCCGGATTCGCTGTTCGAGGGGGATGCAGTTAACCGCATCTGGCTCTATACCGCACCGGATGATCGTACCGTACGAGCATTCTTTTTCAGTGCGAGTGGTGATGTTGTGTATGAAGCTACGGATATGGATTTGCGAACAGAGGATATTAGCCGTAGTGCATTGCTTGGTGCGAATGGCGTCAGCTATCAATATACGTCAACCGGCTATTATCTGCCGCGTACAGCGATTACTGCACCGAATGTGACATTAACTCTGGATAGCCTGACCACCGAGCAGATGCAGCGCAATCTGTTCTTCGATCCCGGTGCGACACGTAATATTAATGAAGAAAATGGGATCGAAATCTATACCGACAGCAAGCGAAGCCTACAGGTGGACACCCGTCAGCGCTGGATGATCTATACCGATCCGACCGCGCCTACATCGGGCACCAACAATGTGAGTGATAATGTGCTATCAGCGGTTGATTTTGTTAATCAGCATGGTGGATGGCCGGGCATGTATACGTTAAGTATGGGCACAAGCAGTAGTGATAAAAACGGTTTCGTATTCCGTCAGTATTATCGCTCTTACCCGATCATGGAAACCGATGCATTCAAATTCGGCTATATGCGCCTTGGGGTAGAGCGTAATACCGTATCGACCTATGAGCGCTCCATGCTGTATCTGGCAGCGAATCCAACACAGACCGAGACGACATCCGCTGCATCGTCATCAGGAGCAGCTTCAGCGAACGGTGCAGCAGGGCAAGGCAATGCGACGACCCAGCTACGACAGCTACCTGCTGGACAGCAGCTACTGCAAATGATCAAGACACAGATTCCGGTTGGCAAGCAGATTGTCGATCTATCGCCTGTGTATCGCCCATCACTTGGTAACGGCGTGGTCGTGCTGACTCCAGTCTGGATGGCGAAGCTACAGGATGGCAGTACGCAATTTCTAACTGCAAGCGCATCGCAATAAATAGACGTAAGCAATAGATCAAGCATGAACAATAAAAAGAATAAGCATCTATACGCACAGGCAGACGCTGATAGGCTGGATACGCAGGCACATCAGCAATGCCTGTGCTTTAAAAAATCGATTCATTACCCAGCCGACGCAGGCTGATGGACAGGCAGGAGGAAGACGATGGATTGGGGACGAGCCAAAAGTGTACTGATCAGTGCTTTTTTATTACTCAATATCGTATTGGGCTACCAGCTCTGGATGGATGTCCGCGATCAGGCGCAGTCTAATCTGGATATCGCCTCGCTCAGTGAAAGTGCACAGCGTGCGCTGGAGAATAAGCGAATTCAGGTTACGGCTCAGATTCCACGCGAGACGCCGATGCTGGCACCGATCCCATATCAGCATATGACATCCTCTGGCAATCAGCCTGTTCCGCTTCAGCGTCCGGTGGATAGTCAGCTTATTTTTAATGAGGATGAGCTTGCTGTACAGCTTGCATCACAGATTCCGAATATAGGACAATATCAATATGATGCATTAATTGCCAAACAGGGCATTTTTGTTCTGCATCCGTTGATAAATAATGATTTACCCCTGTTTAATATGAATCTGGAGCTGTATTATAGTAATCAGAAGATAATTTCTTACACCGCTCCACGCTTCACGCTGGAGCAGGATCGTGCGAGCAAGCCGAATCAGGAAATTTTATCGGCTTCCACTGCACTTGGAACTGTCATTGAAAACGATCTGCCTGAAGGCGCAGTCGTTAAAGATATTACGCTTGGTTATTATGGACAAACGATCGGCGACAACATTCAGCTTGCGGTGCCGGTATGGCGTATCGCGCTGGAGAGCGGAGCCTTTTACTATGTACAGGGTATTACCGGGGAGGTTACGACAACCCCAGCGGCAGAAAATGAGGAGTAGACACGCATGATAGGCACTGGCATACAATTTACAGTATTATCGAGCGGTTCGACTGGCAATGCCACAATCGTTCGCAACAAGGATGCAGCCCTGCTGATCGATGCAGGACTGAGTGCAAAACGGATCGATGAATTGATGAAGGAGCGCGATTTCACCGGTGATCAACTCGAAGGTATTCTGATCACGCATGAGCATTCCGATCATATTCGCGGTCTGGGCGCTGTTGCACGCAAATATAATTTGCCGATCTACGCCAACGAAAAAACATGGCTGGCGATGGAAAAGGCAGTAGGTAAGATTACACCCGAGCAAAAGCAGGTGATGCAGACGGGCGATTTTCTAAGCTTTGGCTCACTGCGGATTGAATCATTCGGAATCTCGCATGATGCGGCAGAGCCAGTCGGGTACTTTTTCCGAGATGGAGAGCAGAAGCTCAGTCTGGCTACCGACCTCGGCTATGTGAGCGATAAGGTAATGCAGAGCATTACCGATTCGGATGTGCTCGTGCTGGAAGCGAATCACGATATTGAAATGCTGCGTATGGGACGTTATCCGTGGAATACGAAGCGACGCATTTTGAGCGATATTGGTCACCTATCTAATGATACGGCAGGCGAAGTGCTGAGCGAGCTGCTCAGTAAAAAGCTGAAACGTACCTATCTAGCCCATTTGAGCCGTGATCACAATATGATGGAGCTGGCAAAAATGACGGTGCGTGATGCGATGGAAAGTCGGGGCTGCTTCTATAAGGAGCATGAATTCAAGCTATGTGACACGTACTATGATCGCCCTACACCGTGGGATGCGATTGGCGAAGCTTGAACCGAGACAGTGGATGGTATAAAGTGGAAAAGTGCCTTGTGCCGTATCTCCTGAATACAGGTATGGATACGAATACAGGTGCACCTATCTATTTTGGAGTGAATATAAAGGACGCCTATTGTAGATAGGCGAGCCTAACATAAATTAGCAGAGCAGATCGGCGATTGTATGATACATCGCCAGGATGCCTGCTACACGTAAACGAACAATCAGCGTATATGCTGAACACAGATCAGGAACAAGAATGAGGGCGACTTACCGTTCCATGAGAAAGAATAGGTAATGGCATGACGTTTGAGGCATATAGCAGAGGAGCGATGAGCATGGCGCTATTTGATGACGAATTCTACTCCACCCGGGTATCACGGAGATCGAAACGCCACGTCATGTCGGGTGGACGAGACGCATCCTTTCGCTCTTTTCAAGAGCCAGTACGCCGAGGTCAGTCTACGGTGCGCGTGGTGGTGATTAGTGCTGTCACGAGCGCGGTAACAATCAGTGCGATTATGGGCGGGCTGTTTCTGTATCATGATCATTATTCCGGTGCAGCCACCGCGAGCAGCCTGCTACCGATTCAGCAAACGTCAGGTAATCCGTATGATAACATCGTACAGGTTGCCCAGCAGGTACGGCCTGCTGTAGTGAGTATTGTGAATTATCAGGATGGTAAGGAGCCGGATATATCCAAGCTGGATGAATCCGCGCTCGGTTCGGGTGTGATTTTCCGCAAAGATGGTGGTACGGCATATATCGTCACGAACAATCATGTGATTTCCGGTGCGGATGAGGTCGATGCAGTGCTGAACGATGGCACGATGCTCAAGGCAAAGGTCGTCGGAGCGGACTTTATTAGCGATATTGCGGTGCTGTCTGTTGATGGTAAAGATATCGATCAAATCGCCGCCATCGGTAACTCCGATCAGCTTCGTCCCGGGGAGACCGTACTCGCTATTGGCAATCCACTCGGGTTTAATGGTACGATGACATCAGGCATTGTGAGCTATGATAACCGTCTGATTCCCGTATCGCTTAATCAGGATGGCAATTACGACTGGGAGCAAAATGTGATTCAGACCGATGCCGCGATTAATGAAGGCAACAGCGGCGGCGCACTGGTTAATATGCGCGGTCAGCTGATTGGTATCAATACGATGAAAATTTCCGATACCGGAGTAGAGGGCTTAGGCTTCGCCATTCCGATCAATGAAGTGATGCAAAACGTCCAGCAATTACTGGAGCATGGCAAGATTAGCCGTCCTTATCTGGGTGTGTACAGCATCGATCTGGATAACGAGTCAGCTTATCGCTCCTATGATGAAGACGATAATAGCGATGCACCACAGCTTCGTTTACCCGATGACGTGACCAAAGGCGCTGTTGTGCTGGAGGTTAGCGGCCCTGCCAAGGATGCCGGATTGAAAGTAAACGATGTGATCGTTCAGCTCGATGGTCAAAAAATCGGCTCAACACTGGAGCTTCGCAAATATTTATATGATAAAAAACAAATCGGCGATTCGATTAAAATAACGTATTACCGCGAGGGTAAAAAAGATACGGCTATCGCTACCTTGCAGGATGCGCCTGAGCGCAAGTAATACAGTACAGCTAGTTTGAAATTGAAATCGTGAACTATAGCGGTATGAAATGAAGGCTGCGCTGGATAGCATATGCCGAATATGCTCTAACTGAACACATCATCGACTCTCCAGCAGATAGACTGGAGAATCATATACACCATAAAGAAAAGCAGGCACGATGGATTATTCATCTATTGTGCACGTAATCGAGCAAATGCAGCCCAATCAGGCGAGCATTTGCTAGCTGAAACGACGGAACAGTCAGCGTTATAACGCTATGACTGCGGGAAAAGGGAGCATGAATAATAATGTATGTAGTATGCAAAGAACACGTAGAAGATGCACTTGAAGCATTTGTTGATGAATACGAGGATGCACCTGATGTGGTTGACCTGAAAGAAACGGAATTTTCCGATTGGGACCCACCTGCGAAGTGTGTCTATTGCGATCAGCACGGCGAATTTCTCGTTGTCTGATTCCCTGCCAGTCCGAAACGCTCATGAATCTAGCTATCCGATACCGACTTCTGCGTGAACGCCTGTTCAGCTTGAGGTCGATTGAATACGAATGCGATACATTACACTTTATACCAGCTACACATTCTCAATAGCGCGTACAGATCATGACGCAATACCAGGGCAGGGACCGGAATTTCCGGGTCCTTGTTTTCCTGTGCCTGCGAACGGAAGCATCGTACTGGACGCGCGAATATGGCAAATGACAAAGTATCATGCTAAATGACAAAATACGACGGTGCTGTAAACCAATTTTAACTGGTTTGAGACGATTCACTCTGCATACTTGGATATAATGGGACATGTCGGTTCCTGCAAGCGAGGCTATGCATGGAATGAGAGTGACCACTGGAAAGGATAAAAGAATATGAAAGACATCAAGGATCTGACGCTACGAACGGAACACTTGACGCTTGAGCAGGATAACTTTTGCAAGCTCGCCGTGGTCAACGGCTTGAATATACATAGAGGGCGGTGGACGGATTATGTCTAAGCCGCTCCAGCAGCATCGTTATATGCCGGGTCTGGATGGACTCCGCGCATTCGCGGTGCTGGCGGTTATTTTATACCATTTGAATACGGACTGGGCACCTGGCGGGTTGCTCGGCGTTGGCATATTTTTCGTATTATCCGGTTATCTGATCACAGACATACTGGCAGGTCAATGGGAACGCAATCATCGATTTGATATGGTCGACTTCTGGAAAAGGCGTGCACGTCGCTTGCTACCAGCGATGTACGCGATGATCGCGGTTGTGGCCCTGTGGTGTCTGATCGGAGATCATGGTCGTCTGGCTGCACTACAGGGAGATGTGCCAGCAGCACTGCTGTATATTAGTAACTGGTGGTTTATTTTCCACAAGGTATCGTATTTTGAAAGCTTCGGACCGGCTTCACCGCTCGGTCACCTCTGGTCGCTGGCGGTGGAGGAGCAGTTCTATCTGATCTGGCCATTCGTGCTCATGCTCGGTCTGAAATTCTTGCCGAAGCGTGGTAATCTGGCAGGCTGGATTCTGAGTCTGTCGCTTATCTCTGCACTATTAATGGCAGTCTTATACGTGCCAGGCTCTGACCCGAGCCGTGTCTATTATGGTACAGACACACGCATCTTCGCCCTGCTGATCGGCTCCGCGCTGGCGATCGTATGGCCTAGTGTGAAGCTAAAAGCAAATGTATCTGCTCCAGCACAAACGCTGCTGGATGGTGTAGGCTTAGCTGCATTATTCGTGCTGCTGTGGTCAATCTGGCACACGAACGAATATGAGCCATTCCTGTATCGTGGTGGACTGGTACTCATCTCGGTTATCACGGCGATCCTGATCGCTGTACTGGCGCATCCAGCAAGCCGTCTGGCGGTACTCGTAGGCTGTAAGCCGCTGCGCTGGCTTGGTCAGCGTTCATACGGATTGTATCTGTGGCACTTTCCAGTTATTACGCTGAGTACGCCGCAGGTTGATACCGGTGAGCCATCGGTTATACGCGCCGTGTTGCAGGTGCTGGTCAGTCTTGCACTTGCAGAGCTGTCATGGCGCTTCGTCGAGCAGCCGATTCGTCGCAAAGGCTTCCGCTATGCGTTCGGTCGTGTGGGCAGTTCCAACTGGCGCAGTCGTCGCGGCTGGATCATCGGTGGCTCGTCTGCTGCGGTATTTATCCTGTCGGCAGCCGTACTCGGTCATCTGCTGACCAAGGGTACAGCTTCGGAAACGGCAGAAGCAGAACAACAGCCACAATCGGTATTCATTACCGGCTCGTCCTCGACGTCACCAACCAATGTGTCGCATGCGACCAAGGATGGCAAAGAAGGCGATGCAGCAGGTGGTAAAAATGCTTCCGGATCAGGTGATACGAAGTCGGAAGATGGTACAATGAAAGATGCGGATGGGAAAGCATCCTCAGATAGTAAGGACACGGGTAAAAGCAATGACGATGCGTCGGGTGCTGCAGATACTGGAGACAAGAATACTTCCAGCACAGATGGTAGTGATGCATCAGACGATTCCAAGTCTGGTGACGATGCGAATACTGGTAATACAGACAGTACCGACAATAGCGATTCCGGTTCCACCAGCGGTGACGGACAAAAGCTGGATTCCCCAGCCCCATCGTTACCAGCCGCTGCAACGAAGAAAAATCTGGAGGAGATCGTATCCGGTAACGGTGTAACTGCGATCGGTGACTCCGTTATGCTCGACGTGGCGCATTATCTGACTCAAACGATGCCAGGCATCACGATCGACGGACGTGTCGGTCGCCAGATGACCGAGGCACCGGACGTGATCCGTCAGCTTCGCCGCGGTGGTCATCTCGGCTCGACGGTCGTTCTGGAGCTCGGTACCAACGGTTCCTTTACCCGTGAACAGCTGGAGGATCTGCTGGATGAGCTGAGCAGTGCACGTAAAATCATACTTGTGAATACGCGTGTACCGCGTGCATGGGAAAGTCTGGTGAACGATACGATCAATGCGGTGGCAGCAGAGGACAACCGCATTACCGTAGTCGATTGGTATTCGGCAAGTAAGGGGCAGGATAGCTTCTTCGCAACCGATGGCGTGCACGTGAATCCAGCGGGTGCACGAGTGTACGCAACGCTCGTAGCAAAGGCAGTCAAAGGAAAATAATTTTACACATTATTCCAATAATGTATTAAATATTGAAACCGTAGTGCCGATAGTATTAAAGGAATGTATAGGAGTGGCAAGTGCTCCCTTTGCGCTAACCTGTTGGTGGTTGGTGTGGAGGGAGTTTTCAATTTGTGGGGGAGTGGTGGGGTTCCCTTTGGGTGATACTTCGGTTGGTTGGGAGCTGGAACACTTCGGGAAGGAATAAGGGGACGCACTTGGTGGAGCCGCGGGAATCTACGGATGAGGGATGGAATGTAGATTCCCGCCCCTCCAAAGGCGTGCTTTCCCCTTATTTCCTTCCCTGCGTTCCGAGCGTGTGCATCATTGAACAAGTGCTAAGTGCTAAAGTCTAAGTGGTACATGGAGTTTCTGTAGTGCCGAGAACCTCATCACTTTAGGGTGAGGGCGGCAGTGTACGCTGTTCCAGCGTATAGATTCAGATCTACATGCAATCTAGTGCATAGTGAACAAGTGAAAATAGCTTATGAGTAAAAGTGGCTTATAAGTGAAAGCAGCTTATGGACAAGGGATCATAATCAGATGGTGTTAGTAGTGAGTTGTTTAGCTTAATATATATATTTGTTGTATATGTTTACGTTAGATTTTGATTATTGCTTTATGCGATATTTTATAAGATTAGAAATTTAGGATGCGTTGATTGATGTTGTTATGCTGAATTTATATAGTACTTATATAGCATGCGGGGTGTTTTTAAATTAGGAGATTGGCTAAGTGAGTATGATGTCGGGTATTGGGTTGGTGTGTGAGTGTATATTTTATGCAGAGAAATTTTCTGTTACTTGCCAGGTTTTGATTGATGGATTAATTCTAGTAGGTGAACTATTAGCAATGGAGCCGGTTAGGAGATAATGAGCTAACCAGCTGGTGAGTGAAGGTCATGGATTGGCAGTGAGTGATATACTGGGTTGAAGTGAACATTGTTTTGGGGTGCGAATGGTCTGGTTGGAGACTGTTTTACATAGGAATGATGGAATGAGGAAAAGGGGTAGAGCATAATGCATATTCAAATTATTGGCGTAGGCAAGTTGAAGGAGAAGTATCTAGTACAGGGGATTGCGGAGTACAGTAAGCGGCTGGCGCCATATATTAAGTTTCAGATTACGGAAGTGAACGATGAGAAGGCACCGGATACGCTGAGTGATGCGGAAGTGAAGATTGTGAAGGATAAGGAAGGCGAGCGGATTCTGGCGCAGATCAAGCCGGATGCACATGTGGTGGCGTTAACGCTGGATGGGAAGCTGTGGAGCTCGGAAGAGATGGCGGCGGAGATTGATCGGCTGGGGACGTATGGGAGTAGTCATGTGGTGTTTGTGATTGGTGGCAGTCATGGAATTGGGGATGAGGTGCTGAAACGGGCGCAGCAACGGCTTTGTTTTGGACGGATGACGTTGCCGCATCAGTTGATGCGATTGGTGCTGGTGGAGCAGGTGTATCGGGCAGTGAAGATTAATCGGGGGGAGCCGTATCATAAGTAACTATCGTCGTTCATCACTTTTGGATGGTGAAACCTCTCGGCCAATCGCTCAAATACAAACTTTCCTACCAGAACGGAAGCCATGATTGAGTTAAAGGTGATACTGAAAACAGGTACTCATAGAGAGAGTGATTAGAAATTCTGATCACTCTTTTTATGTTAATGCTGGATCGGCTACACTTAGTTGGACAATAAAAATAAGGGCTTGTAGAATATACTCATCATA
>NZ_BMMB01000017.1 GCF_014645615.1 Paenibacillus hunanensis
GGTTGCCTACGTGTTACTCACCCGTCCGCCGCTAAGTCTCAAGAAAGCAAGCTTCCTATCGACTCCGCTCGACTTGCATGTATTAGGCACGCCGCCAGCGTTCGTCCTGAGCCAGGATCAAACTCTCCAATAAAGTGTTTGACGTGCTCATTTCTTGCTGGCGAGAACATTGCTGTTCTCTATAATTTTGAAGAACCGAAGTTCTTCACTCACTCGTTGTTCAGTTTTCAAAGATCAAACTCTTTCGTTGCCGCTCAGTGTCTCTCGCAGCAACTTTTATATCATATCATGTTGTGTTTCGTTCGTCAAGCACTTTTTTTGAAGTGTTTTTCGCTTCAAAGCGCTTCACGAAGGAAGCTGATGATATCTTTTCTTTCATTGTCACTCGTTCGTGACAACTTTTATAATATATCATGTGAACTTCAGAGTGTCAACACTTTTTTTGAAAATCATTTTAAAGTGATGATATTCATTGCTCAGGTCATAAAATAATGACCGTTGATTAATATAGCATGTTCATTTAGTACTCGTCAATTCCTAAATTAATCAATCTTTATTGAAGGCTATTCATGCGGTGTATAACGTAATGTATTGTGGGAATTCTGTACGAAGATCGGGCTATATCGTGGCTTATCTGTCTGTATCACTTCACTTTTCTGCTGTTACTACCTTTTTTATGAGTTTATCTTTATCGTCTCCGGCTCAGGCTGCTTGATTGTAAGTTATCCTACTGTTATGCATTGGTATCGGTGTCAGTTGGATATCGGCGCCGGCATGTTTTCAGTTTTTATTTTGTTGGCGAGCATGTAATGCCATAAAAAAGAGGATACGCGTTAACGTATCCTCTCTGGGTGAATAAGCAATTCGTTATTTACTTTCACTCACTGCTTATAGGTGAGTGTCGGTTAATCTATCGGTAGCAATCTGATTTTCATACATCTATTTTATACATTTGGTCTAGAGAACATCCAATACCATGCAGTTTCATAACTGATCTGAATGATCTCGCACTCGTATACGATCGCAAAGCCTGAACAATTACAGCTCGCCTTTATAGCTCACGTCGTCCTTCCAGTGCTTTGGACAAGGTTACTTCATCTGCATATTCCAGATCGCCGCCGACAGGCAGACCATGAGCGATACGAGTCACTCGCAGGTTAAATGGCTTTACAAGTCTGGAAATGTACATAGCTGTCGCTTCTCCCTCAATATTCGGGTTGGTCGCCAGAATAAGCTCCTGCACCCGCTCATCACTAAGGCGGTTCAATAACTCCTTGAGCTTGATCTCTTCTGGTCCAATCCCTTCAATCGGTGAAATTGCGCCATGCAATACATGATAGTAGCCGTTGAATTCTTTGGTACGCTCCATTGCCACCAGATCCTTAGGCTCCTGCACCACGCAAATAACAGAGGCGTCGCGCGTTTTGTCCTGACAGATCTGGCAAGGGTCTGCATCGGTAATATTACCGCAGACCGAGCAATAATGAAGATTGCGCTTCACATTGACCAGGGCTTTGGCAAAATCGATCACATCATCCTCCTGCATACGCAGTACGTGAAACGCCAATCGCCCTGCTGTCTTCGGTCCAACCCCTGGCAGGTGCGTAAAAGCATCGATCAACTTGGCAATCGGTTCGGGATAGTACAATACAGCGATCTCCTTTGAGACCGGTCATTGCATGAATGCCGATCTATAATTTTAGAACAGGCCTGGAATGTTCATTCCGCCTGTGAATTTGCCCATGTCTTTGTTGGCTAGCTCTTCAGCTTTAGTCATTGCATCATTAACAGCTGCCATCACCAAATCTTGCAGCATTTCTACATCGTCTGGATCTACTGCTTCTGGCTTGATGTTGATAGCCAGTACTTTTTTGTGTCCGTTTACTTCAACAGAAACAACGCCGCCACCGGATGTACCTTCAACTGTTTTAGTGCCCAGCTCTTCCTGTGCTTTGAGCATTTGCTCCTGCATTTTCTTTACCTGCTTCATCATCTGGTTCATGTTACCCATTACGATCATCTCCTCTGGTCAAATGGTTATTGTATTATTCTTTAATGACAATGAGTTCTTCGCCAAACAGCTGAATCGCTTCATCCACTAACGCTTCGCCCTTGTCTTCTTGCTCATGCTCCAGCTTAAGTTCTTCGCCAGGCTGCTCACTTGTACCTTCAATCGCTTCTAGCCAGTCCTTTTGCATCATCGTAACGAGTCGATACGGACTACCCAGTACTTCCTCCAGTACAGATTCTACCACCTGACGGTTCGCTGCCTTCTCAATCGTTTCCCGGTGCATATCATGCTTGAACGCTACTAGAATAGCATCCTCATGGATCGATACCGGATCACAGTTCACAAACCAGGCATGAATCGTCACCTTGACTTCCTTCACTCGTTGCAGCACCTTGCTCCATGAGCCAGAAACGCGGGTAAAATCCTCATGCGTTCGGTTAGCGACATACTGGTTCATCTGCGACGGAATCTTCGCTGTTGATGAAATACGAGGCGCTGGAGCACGTCTTCCTGCTGGAGCGCTATTACCCGATGAATCGCCACCTACACCACCAGCTTTAATCGCTTTTTCCAGCTTTTGCTCCAGTGCTGCCAGTTGTTGCTTAAGCTGACGAACCTCATCAGCGGCAGCTGGCTGTGCAGTCGTACTCATACCTGCATCACTAGCAACTGCGCCACCTTGACTGGACAAGCCGCTCAGCTTGAGCAGCGCTACTTCAAATAGCATCTGTGGCTGTGTCGCATACTTCATTTCTGTCTGGTAATGATTGAGCGTATCGATAATAGCGAATAGCTGCTCCCGGCTAAATGCAGATGCTGTATCGCGGAAATTATCCGGATTCAGCATCCGCTCGGTCAGGTCGCCTGCATTCGGGATCATTTTGATCATAAGCACGTCACGGAAATAGTACAGCAGATTCTCCATACATTTCTCTGCGCTCTTGCCCTCCTGCATAAACGACTCGACCATTTGCAGTACCCGTCCTACATCGCCTTGCAGCAATGCGGTCGCCAGCTCGGCAAATTGCTCGGAAGCAATGCCTCCGGTCATTTGCAGCACCTGCGGATAGGTGATCTTACCCTCGGTAAAAGCAGATACCTGGTCGAGAATACTTAGCGCATCACGCATACCGCCATCGGATAGACGTGCGATATACTCCAGTGCATCTGGATCCGCCTCCATTCCTTCCTGAGAAGCGATTAACTCCAGACGTTGCGCCTGCTCCTGCAACGATACTCTGCGGAAGTCAAAACGCTGGCACCGTGAAATGATCGTTGCTGGCAGACGGTGAGGCTCGGTTGTGGCCAGAATAAAGACCACATGCCCTGGCGGCTCTTCCAGCGTCTTCAGCAGCGCATTGAACGCCTCCGTCGTCAGCATGTGGACCTCATCGATGATATATACTTTGCGCCGAACTTCGGTAGGCGCATATTTTACCTTTTCCCGCAGATCCCTAATTTCCTCCACACCACGGTTGGATGCGGCGTCAATCTCCAGCACGTCCATAATATTGCCCGAAGTGATCCTTTTGCAAGTTTCACATTCGTTACACGGCTCAACGGAAGGGCCTTTTTCACAGTTAATCGCCTTTGCCAGTATTTTGGCTGCTGACGTTTTCCCTGTTCCTCTGGGACCATTAAACAGGTACGCATGTGAAATACGCTCTTCCCGAATGGCATTTTGCAGTGTCTGAATGATATGCTGCTGTCCTACCATGTCCTGAAACGACTGCGGCCGCCAAGCACGATAAAGTGCGATGTGTTCCACTTGCTTACCTTCCTTCTGCATATCGAGGTACGGTCTTTTGCTATGCAAAAGCCTTTTTCCTGTACCCCCTGCTTGAAAATCAAAAACACGATAGAAATTAGGCTTTGCCCTGTAATAAGCCTATACATCAAGCTCCTGCTCGCCTCTTCATAAGGCGATGACAAAGCGTTATATCCTGCTCTTTATTATACTATAAATCGGCCTTTAACAAAACCGAAACAGCCCTTTTAACAAGCAAAAAAACACCCCTGCAATGTGCAAAAGGTGTTTTGAATATGCTGTATTATATACCGTGCACCTGTCTTCGATAATTGCGATCCGAACGGTTCTTCTGAGCAACAGCTCAGGGTAGGCACTCCCTCGGCACAAGAACGAAACTGCTTATGGCTGCTTCCTTCCGGACCTGACCAGGTTCACAGGAGTTCCTTGCGAAGGACCCACCCGTCAACACTGAGCTCAGATACCTGCCTCACATCGACAATACCTAGGACAGGAATTCAATCTCGCTACAGCGGATTGCGAGTTACAGGGCACCGCTACCTCCCCATCTAGCACGGCATTATATAATTATACCGGGATTAGCATGCATTTGCAACCGTTATATCGAACTGGCAGAACAAGACACCAAGCATACGGCAAATGTCGAGATACCGCTAACGTATAGAGTATCGATGACACTGCAATAAATGAGTAATACATAAGTCGACCTGTTCAGTCCTCATTCATGCTCCAGCATCACTCCCTACAGATACAAAAAGTGAATAAGCGAGACTTGCGATACTACAGTTCTTATATCTGTAAGCTTGATGGCGGATAGACCTATTGCTTGTGCTTGTCCAACGAAACCGCAAGCTTAGTTCGTGGTTGCCGATGTGGCGGTGGAACGAGTGGTACGTCGTCCGGTACCTGATGTGCCACCAGAGGATGCTGGCTTTTTCGCGTTGGAGCCGTTGGCAGAACCGGATGTGGTCTTGCCTTCCTCAGTGATATCGAACGATGCCAGGAATTCCTGATTGGTTTTGGAGTTACGCAGCTTTTTCAGGAAGCCTTCGACGAAGTCGGGCGTTTCGTTCATATTTTTGCGGATATGCCAGATCGTGTCCAGCTCTTCCTTCGCCAGCAGATCCTCCTCACGACGTGTGCCGGAGCGGCGAATATCGATCGCAGGGAAAATACGGCGCTCGGACAGCTTGCGATCCAGATGCAGCTCCATATTACCTGTACCTTTGAACTCCTCGTAAATGATATCGTCCATACGAGAGCCGGTATCGATCAATGCGGTTGCCAGAATTGTCAGGCTACCGCCTTCCTCCACATTACGAGCCGCACCAAAAAAGCGCTTTGGACGATGGAACGCCGCAGGGTCGATACCACCGCTGAGCGTACGTCCCGATGGCGGAATGACGAGGTTATATGCACGCGCAAGGCGAGTGATGCTGTCCATCAGGATGACAACGTCCTTTTTATGCTCGACCAGACGCAGAGCACGCTCCAGTACAAGCTCAGCTACCTTGATATGATTTTCCGGCAATTCATCAAATGTAGAAGCCACCACTTCACCTTTAACCGAACGCTGCATATCCGTTACTTCCTCCGGACGCTCGTCGATCAGCAGCACGAATAGTTCAATCTCCGGGTTGTTTTCGGAAATACTGTTCGCGATCTCTTTGAGTAGCAGTGTTTTACCTGCTTTGGGCGGTGCTACAATCAGACCACGCTGTCCAAGACCTACAGGAGCGAGAACATCCATAATGCGAGTGGATAATTTATTAGGAGCTGTTTCAAGCACGAGTTTCTTTTGTGGGTAGAGAGGGGTGAGCGCCGGGAAGTGCAGACGTTCTGCCGCTTGCTCCGGGCTGGTGCCATTTACCGCATTGACTTGCAGCAAGCCGAAATAGCGTTCGTTTTCTTTTGGTGCTCGACATTTACCGGACACCAGGTCACCTGTACGCAGATCGAATTTACGAATCTGAGAAGCAGAGATATAAATATCTTCAGCACTTGGCAGGTAGTTGATTGGTCGTAAAAAACCATAGCCCTCAGGCAAAATTTCCAGTACACCTTGCATAAACATCAAGCCGCTACGCTCTGCCTGTGCACGCAAAATCGCAAAAATTAATTCTTTTTTCTTAAGCTGTCCGTAATATGGAATCTGATACTGCTTGGCCAGCTTGTACAGATCTGTCAGCTTCATTTCTTCCAGATCGGAAATTTGTAAATCCATACCATAACCACCTATTCAATTTTAGTCGGGAGTGTGAAGACAAGTGATGGAAGATGTTGGGAATCAATCAGAAGGTTGAATCGTCAGGAGTGGATACGTTCTGAATCCATTCATAGGATAGCATTACCCATTGTTGGGAGGAGATATTCAAGAGGTATGTATTTTGCAAAATACAAATGAATTCTCCCCCAGGGGTAAGAGGAACAATCATAATGGAAAGATGCTGAAAGCTACAGCATCTCTCTCCAAACATTGGCACCGAGATGGCGCAGGTTATCAACCAGATGGTCATAACCCCGATCAATAAATTCAACACCAGATACTTCTGTCACGCCTTCCGGCACCGTCAAGCCAGCAATGACCAGTGCAGCACCTGCACGCAGATCCGTTGCCTTCACTTTAGCTGCATTCAGCGGGCCGCCCTCAATGATAGCAGAACGTCCCTCCACCTTAATCTTCGCGCCCATGCGCGCCAGCTCCGGCACATGCTTAAAGCGGCTACTGTACACAAAATCGCTCAGTACACTAACCCCCTGTGCTTGTGTGAGCAAGCTCGTCATCGGTGATTGAAGATCAGTCGCAAAGCCCGGATAGGTCAATGCTTTGACATCGACATGCGTGTAAGTCGATTTACCGATAACACGAATACCTTCATCCAGCTCATCCACATGCACACCCATTTCCAGCAGCTTAGCTGTTAATGCCTCAAGATGCTTGGGAATGACATTGTCGATAATCACATCGCCGCGCGTTGCCGCTGCTGCGATCATATACGTACCTGCCTGAATACGGTCAGGAATAATGGAGTGTTTGCAGCCATGCATTTCAGAGACGCCTTCAATACGAATGGTCTCGGTTCCGGCACCTTTAATTACGGCACCCATGGCGTTCAGTAATGTTGCAACATCTATAATCTCAGGCTCTTTCGCCGCGTTTTCAATAATTGTATGGCCTTTGGCTCTTGCTGCCGCCAGCATAATGTTGATGGTCGCGCCTACACTGGCTACGTCCAAATAAATCTTCGCACCGCGAAGCTCTTTTGCATATAAATGAATCGAACCATGCTCATTCGTTACCGTTGCGCCAAGCGCTTCAAAGCCTTTGATATGTTGATCGATTGGTCGAGGCTCAAAGTTACAGCCACCTGGCAAGCCGATCGTAGCTTCTCCAAAACGACCAAGCAGTGCTCCCATCATATAATAGGATGCTCTTAGTTTTTTGACAGGCCCATTGGGCATTGGGATTGAACGTACGTCACTTGGATCAATACGCATCTGGTTATCCAGCTCGTTCCAGCTTACGGTTGCGCCAAGATTCTCTAGTATTTCTGCGTAAACCGCCACATCGCTCAGAAGTGGCAAATTATCCAGCACAACTTCCGATTCGGCGAGCAATGCCGCAGGAATAAGCGCAATGGCGCTGTTTTTCGCACCACTGATGGTGATAGTTCCCTGCAACGGACTTCCGCCGCTGATCATCAATTTTTCCATAAAGCTTAGTATCCCCCTACGTATTTTGCAGCCGATAAAACGATACATATTGGCATTTTTGGCGGTTAAAATGGAAAGACACCGTCTGAGCGGTGTACTTCCCATGTTCAACCTATTTAATTCAACGCATCTAGTGCATAAAAGTTACGTTCATTGCGATAAATCGTCTTGTTTTAACTTCTGCATACTGTAATATACACCAAGCTAACTCAAAAAGCGAATTACGCTTTGTTGCTTGTACCGAACTCGCGGATTTTGCCGATTACGGTTTGTTTGATCGCTTCACGACCTGGAGCGATGAATGTACGTGGATCGTAAGCATCTGGTTTCTCAGCCAGTACTTCACGAACAACTTTTGCAAATGCGATTTGGTTCTCTGTGTTTACGTTGATTTTGGACGTACCCAGGGAGATCGCTTTGTCGATGTCGTGTTTAGGAATACCTGTACCACCGTGCAGTACGAGTGGCAGTTTTACTGCATCACGAATTTCTTCCATTTCTTTGAAGCCCAGGTTAGGCTCGCCATGGTAAGGACCGTGTACGGAACCCAGTGCTGGTGCCAGTGTGTCGATGCCTGTTTCTTTAACGATGCGTACGCACTCGTCCAGGTCAGCGTACATGATACCGCCGATTACGTCGTCTTCCTGTCCGCCTACTGTACCAACTTCAGCTTCAACGGAAACGCCTTTGGAATGAGCATACTCAACGACTTTTTTCGTCATTTCGATGTTTTCCTCGATTGGGTGGTGGGAACCATCGATCATAACGGAAGTAAAGCCAGCATCGATTGCTTCTTTACATTTGTCAAAGCTAGAACCGTGATCCAGGTGGATTGCAACTGGAACAGTGATTTTCATGTCGTGCAGCAGACCTTCTACCATTTTTACAACAGTAGTGAAGCCGCCCATGTGACGAGCTGCACCTTCAGATACACCAAGAATAACTGGGGATTTTTCTTCTTCCGCTGCGCCCAGGATCGCTTGTGTCCACTCCAGGTTGTTGATGTTGTATTGACCAACTGCATATTTTCCTTCAAGTGCTTTGTTCAGCATGTCTGTCATAGATACTAATGGCATAATGACATCCTCCTCAAATATGTTGGGCACATCCTATCCAGTATGTCCCATATTGTGTAAGCCGCTACTGCATACGTGCCTATTATAACACAACCCGCTTTAAATGCTAAACAAACAATTTGTGCATATTTACGCCATTTTATCACGATTTATGTGACCTTTTACCTTACTGAAGTCATGTGATTTATGTAAACCGAGGTAGCTTCACATCAAAATCGCATGGTCGTGTATACGCTCGCAGACATTGTATATCAAAACGGACGATCCAACTGGATCGTCCTGTCGTTTAGTGATCTACACTACTGCCACGCAGACAGCGATCGACCGCTTCTCTCATTTCATCGATATCAAAAGGCTTGGTAAAATGGCTCAGTGCACCCAGATCCTTTGCCTGCTGGATAATATCCAGTTCTCCATACGCTGTCATCATAATGACATGGATATGCGGATGTGTCTGCTTGATATGGCGCAAAATCTCCAGACCATCCATGCCTGGAATTTTCATATCGAGCAGTACGAGATCCGGTACATGCTGCTCTACAATATTCAGTGCTTCCTTGCCGTTGGCAGCCTGAAACATGTCATAGCCCTCATTAGAAAATAACTCGACAAGAAGTAGGCGAATTCCATTCTGATCATCTACGATTAGTATTTTTTTCTGTTCCATCTGTCACCTTTCCCTTCTTCGATGCTAATCGGTTTCATTAGTGCTGGTATGGATATGCAGAAGTGATGACGAGCTGCCACGGTCACTTGATCTAAAGCGTGTACAGACATGGTTGATTACATTCGCCATCCAAGCTCCGAATCCTTCCTTAGTATGAAAAATTAGACAGTGTATGTAGCGATGCTTTCCTTATATATAGGATTGGACTCATCGTGTTTAGAAACGATGATCTGGCACAAATAAAAACCACCCGTATCTATGTTTCCTATACGGGTGGTTGCGCAAAATGCAATTTAACCTTATAATCGTAAACCCGGCGCTTCTTTTAGCCCTGGTGTTCGATGGAAGCTTTCACGAACTCACGGAACAATGGTTGCGGACGGTTTGGACGGGAAGTAAATTCCGGATGGAATTGTACAGCCAGGAACCACGGATGATCTGGCACTTCCACGATCTCAACCAGACGACCATCTGGAGATGTACCGGAAATTTTCATACCAACACTTTCGATCTGCTCACGGTACTGGTTGTTGAACTCGTACCGGTGACGGTGACGCTCGTATACAAGCTCTTCACCATAGCATTCCATGGCAAGGGAGCCTGGTTGCAGCTTACATGGATACAGTCCAAGACGCATGGTGCCGCCCAGATCCTCGATATCCTTCTGCTCTGGCAGCAGGTCGATAACCGGATATGGTGTAGCTGGATTGATCTCAGAGCTATTCGCACCGTTCATACCTGCAAATGCACGAGCGTACTCGATAACGGATACTTGCATACCGAGACAGATACCGAAGTAGGGTACTTTGTGCTCGCGTGCATAACGAATCGCACTGATTTTACCTTCAATACCGCGATCACCGAAGCCGCCTGGAACCAGGATACCACCCAGACCGCCAAGCTTTTCAGCGACGTTCTCATCGGTCAGCTCTTCTGCATCGACCCAGCGAAGCTTCACATCAGCATTCGCATGGTAACCGGCATGGGAAAGGGATTCCACTACGCTCAGGTATGCATCATGCAGCGCTACATATTTACCAACAATCGCGATTTCGACTGTTTTCTCCAGATGCTGAATACGGTTCAGCAGTGCTTCCCACTCGCTCATATCTGGTGCAGGAGCACTCAGCTTGAGGTGATTCACTACGATATCATCCAGACCCTCATTACGCAGGTTCAATGGAACTTCGTACAGGGAGGATGCGTCACGGCATTCTACAACTGCATTCGCATCGATATCACAGAACAGTGCGATTTTGGCTTTCATATCTTCAGACAGCTCATATTCAGTACGGCAAACGATCACGTTTGGCTGAATACCGATGCTGCGCAGTTCTTTTACACTATGTTGCGTTGGCTTTGTTTTCACTTCGCCAGCCGCTTTAATATAAGGAATCAGGGTAACGTGAATGTACATTACATTGTCACGACCGACATCGCTCTTGATCTGACGAATGGCTTCCAGGAATGGCAGACTCTCGATATCACCGACCGTACCACCGATCTCCGTGATAACGACATCCGAGTTTGCTTCGCGACCTGCGCGGAATACACGTTCTTTAATTTCATTCGTGATGTGTGGGATAACCTGTACTGTACCACCCAGGTATTCACCACGACGCTCTTTGCTAATAACGGAAGAGTAAACCTTACCTGTTGTTACGTTATTGTTTTTGGACAGGTTAATATCGATAAAGCGCTCATAGTGACCCAGATCGAGGTCTGTCTCAGCTCCATCGTCTGTTACGAATACTTCACCATGCTGATACGGACTCATCGTTCCCGGGTCAACGTTGATGTAAGGATCGAATTTCTGGATCGTTACTTTTAAGCCTCTGTTTTTGAGCAGTCGGCCCAGGGAAGCTGCTGTAATCCCTTTACCGAGCGACGATACAACGCCACCTGTTACGAAAATGTACTTTGTCACAATATGACCTCCTAATTGGGTTTTCCAGAAATTCAAAGCAGCATGATACATAAATGAAGCCTCTGCTACACGCACGACAAGATAGGACGAATCGGCTGATTCGACCACTGTCTGATCCACGCGGTTGCAGGCTTTTTTATACAACATGCATAGGGGGATATCGCTCTAAAAAACAAAAAAAGTGACACCCGTAGTGACGGGGCACTTTTATTATTTCAGCGTTTAATCGCTGGATATCTATATGTTTAAAGGTTTAATTCATAAGCCCATGCAATAGTTTACTCTGTCGGCTTATTGTGTGTCAAGACATATCGGCAGAAAGATTTGTGCATTGTAAAATGATAGCGTTATCACGATCATGAACACATCCAGACGGCGGTTTGATGCTACACCAATCGCCTGATTATAAACAAAAAACCCCGCCTGCCGGAGCAAGCGGGATCAGGAAAAGATTACTTCTCTTCCTCGTTATCTTCTTCTTCGTTGTACTCTGTTTCTTCTTCTTCCTCGAAGTCGTCTTCTTCTTCCTCGTCTTCGATTACGAGCTCTTCGCTCTCTTCATCGTTGTAGATGTCGTCATCGTCGTTTTCATCTACATCATCGTAGTTGTCCTCTTCGATCTCATCATCTTCATCCAAATCTTCCGGTGTATCATCATTGTTGAACTCATCATCTTCGATATCATCGTCGTCGTTATCATCGTTAATGATACGTGGACGTTTCGCATTCGCGATCGGATCTTCTGCACGCTCCAGCGGATACCAGCGCTTCAAGCCCCACAGATTCGTACCTACACAGGCAAAGCGTCCGTCAATGTTCAATTCAGTGTAGAGCTGGGCGATGTATTCATTAACCTGCTCTTCGGTATATCCGCGTAGCTCAGCTACTTCCTTCATCAGGTCGCGGTAATACAGCGGTGTATTCATTTTTTTCAAAACGGCAAAGGCCAGATCCACCATTGGAATCTCATGTACCTTATCCGGATTGATCTTCAGTTCTTGCGGTGTGCTCACGTACGGACACTTCCTCTCAGATCCAGTTTCAGGCTGTTTATTTCATTCCGGTCAACGCCAGCAAAGCACTGCCGGAGACGGGCATTGTTAAACTATACGATACATTATACAAAATGCTGAGATAAGTTAAACCTATTTGCCTGCAAAAATCAAGTTTTTTACAAAAAATAGACGATTTATCCGGCATTATCGCTCGCAGGCGCCCATTTGCGGCAAATTTCCACAACATCGGCGCCTTTTACAAGCGGATGATTACATACGATCCGGTGCAGATACGCCAACCAGACGCAGAACGTTCGCAATAACCGTACGCACGCTACCGAGTAGAGCCAGACGCGCCAGTGTCTTCGGACGATCCTCTGTCAGTGTACGCTCGGCTTTGTAGTAGCTATGCATCAGCGATGCCAGCTCATATACGTAACGAATGAGGCGATGCGGGGCAAAGTTGTCCGCAGCGACAGCGATTTCGTTTGGCAGCTCGCCCAGCTTTTGCAGCAGGTCATACTCATGCTCGGTAGTCAGCTGACTGAAGTCGATTTCCGACAGCGCTGGCAGCTCGATGCCCTGCTCTTCTGCCTGACGGAAAATACTGCAAATACGCGCATGAGCATATTGCACATAGAATACAGGGTTTTCGTTGGACGTGGATACAGCCAGGTCCATATCGAAGTCCAGATGAGAATCGATACTACGCATTGCGAAGAAGTAACGAACAGCATCTACGCCAACCTCGCTCATCAGATCCTCCATCGTCACGGCTTTACCGGTACGCTTGGACATTTTTACCTTTTCGCCGTCCTGGAACAGGCTAACCATCTGTGCAATCAGCACAGTCAGCTTCTCTGGATCATTACCGAGCGCCTGCATTGCCGCTTTCATACGCGGAATGTAGCCGTGGTGATCGGCACCCCAGATATTGATCATACGATCGTATCCGCGGCTGTATTTGTCCTTGTGGTACGCGATGTCTGGCGTCAGGTAGGTGTATGTGCCGTCGTTTTTGATCAGAACGCGGTTTTTGTCATCGCCATAATCGGTCGTACGCAGCCATGTTGCGCCCTCCTCTTCGAAAATCTGTCCACGCTCGCGCAGCTCATCCAGTGCGTCGAGCACCTGACCATTTTCGTAAAGTGAGGTTTCGCTGAACCAGATGTCAAAGCCAACACGGAAGGCTTCCAGGTCGCGCTTGATCTTTTCCAGCTCCTTGCTCAGTCCGTAATCACGGAAGAAGGTGGTACGCTCGCTGGAGGACATGGAGAGCAGGCTGTCGCCCTTTTCCGCTACCAGTTCACGTGCAAAGCCCTTGATGTCTTCGCCATGATAACCGTCCTCTGGCATCGGTACATCCTGACCCAGCTCCTGCAAATAACGCGCTTCGATCGACAGGCTCAGATTAGACACCTGATTCCCTGCATCGTTAATATAGTATTCACGCGTCACATCGTAGCCAGCAAAATCAAGCAGATTGCAGAGCGAGTCGCCAAATGCAGCGCCACGAGCATGTCCAAGATGCAGACTGCCTGTTGGGTTCGCACTTACAAACTCTACCTCCACGCGTTGACCTGCTCCTTTAGCGATACGACCATAGTTATCACCATGCTCGTGTACAGATTCAATCACCGGGTAAAGATAGCTTTTGTTCAGCTTGAAATTGATAAAGCCTGGACCTGCAATCTCAGCATGCTCGATGCCGCTTTTGCCAGTATCCAGATTAGCGATGATGCTTTCTGCAATCTGGCGCGGATTCTTCTTCGCAATACGCGTCAGCTGCATAGCGATATTCGTCGCTAGATCACCGTGGGTTTTGTCTTTCGGTACTTCAAGCGCAACTTCCGGCAGGTCTTCTACGCTCACGATATCGGCTGCCAGTACAGCAGCACGAACGGCTTCCTTTACGGAATTGCGGCTTTGTTCCAATGGATTAGCTGTCATTGTTTCACTTTCCTCCTGTATCGGCAGCTCCACAATAGAGTGTTCGGAGCTGCGCCTGTCTGCCAAGCGGCAGTTGGTACGTTGGTGCGTTTATGATGCAGAGTCATGATCCGGAGATTCGTCGTTGGCTTGAATATGCAAGCTGACCTTAAAGCGTCCGCTCAGCTGTTCATGCACATACAGATCATATTCCCATGCGATATGCCCGGTTATGCCATTCAGTCCATGATGAAGAGACCGTGTATAGGTTTCCATCTCGAAACGGGTAAACGGCGATTGGTAAAAGCCGAGCAATTGCTCACCGGGACGAAAGGTCTGTTCCGACTCAACACCGCCATGACGCATAATCTTGATCTCGTCATTGCTAATTTTCACTGTGGTACGAATCTCTTGCTGAGGCGGCTGCGGAGGCTCGGCATAACGGATGTACAGGTTATTGCCTTTTGCAAATACCTGACCGACCATATGCGTCGTACCAACCTCTCCATCCTGCTCACTTCTCAGCGTTAGCCGCACCTCATTAGTTTCCGTCATCTGTCCAGCTCCATTTCGGATATTCCTTCGGCTTGGCTTGCTAATATAGAACATTTTCACGATAAATTCAATAAGCGCACTCCTTCTTATTGTACCATCATATGAAGCGGAAAGCCGCAATTTCCTTGAAAAAGTTCAGTCTGACTTCAATCTACGCTTCGGCTGCTGATAGCGATTCATACAGTGCCTGGCGACACCAAAAACCAGCAGCACAGCCAGAAACGGCAGAACTGCTGGTCATAATCTAATATAGCTGTCATCTATCCGTTAAGACTTACAAAGATCCTCGACAAATTTGGGCAGCGCGAATGCAGCCTTGTGCAGACGCGGGGTATAATATTTATTACTATCCATTTCTGGAATAGAGGCTTCATCCACTTCCAGCGGGTCATACACCTTGCTACCCATAGTAAACGTCCACAGCCCGCTTGGATAAGTCGGAATATTCGCTGTGTATACACGTACGATCGGGAATATCTCTTTGACATCGCGGTTAACCTGACGAATCAGATCGGCCTTAAACCATGGATTGTCCGTCTGCGCGACAAAGATACCATCTTCCTTCAACGTTTCGTAAATGCCCTGGTAAAAGCCTTTTTCAAATAAAGGCGCCGCCGGGCCTACAGGCTCGGTTGAATCGACCATGATCACATCGTACGTATTTTTATGTTCAATGATATGCATATAGCCGTCCGCTACGTGCACCTCGACGCGCGGATGATCCAGCTCGCCAGCGATCTCGGGTAGATACTTTTTGGAGTATTCAATCACCTTACCGTCTATCTCGACCAGTACGGCCTTCTCTACCTCTGGATGCTTGAGCACTTCGCGAATCACACCGCCATCGCCGCCACCCACGACAAGTACATGCTTCGGATTAGGGTGCGTATGGAGCGCGGGATGAGCGACCATTTCGTGATAGACAAATTCATCCTTAACCGTCGTCATGACCATGCCGTCAAGCACTAGCATGCGTCCAAACTCCTCGGTATCGATCATGGCGAGATCTTGAAATTCGGTTTGCTCGGTCACAAGTGTCTCACGAATTTTCGCTGTAATTCCGAAGACAGGGGTCTGCTTTTCCGTATACCATAATTCCATCTGCATGACCTTCTTTCCTGATATAGTTATACACATCCATATCTAATAGGTAGCCATTCCAACTCACTCGAATTATACGCGATATCCCGGGGGACTGCAAAAGCAAAGCCCTTCTATAGCGCGAAAGGAGACACACATATGACCATTCAAGAAATCGTTCAATTACCCGCACTCGAAGCAGCCCCTCGACTGCTGGGACAGATCATTAGTCGTATTACGCCTGCTGGAGAGATTCGCTGTCGCATCGTAGAAACGGAAAGCTATGGCGGTGCCGAAGATAAAGGCAGTCATGCCTATGGCAATCGCCGTACGGCTCGCACCGAAATGATGTTCCGACAGGGCGGAATCGCTTATGTATATCTGATCTATGGCATGTATCATTGTCTGAATGTGGTCACTGGTGCCGAGGATGATCCGCAGGCGGTGCTTATTCGTGCAGTAGAGCCGCTGGATACAAAGGATGAGCAGCGGATGCTGGCATTGCGCAATGTTCCGCTGAACCGTAGACGTACCCTCTGTAACGGCCCGGGCAAGCTGTGTCTTGCATTGGATATCGATAAGTCATTCAATGGCGTCCAGCTACTGGGGAGTGGTGGCACGCTACGGCTCGAGGAAGCCAGCGATTCTCTGGAGACGGAGATCGAATGCGGCCCGCGCATCAATATTGATTATGCGGAGGAATATGCTGCCAAGCCGTGGCGATTTTATATAAAGGATCATCCTTATGTATCCGCCAAAAACAGCAATCCGCTCGCCTATATTCATCCGCTGGATGCTCCGTAAGCAGATGGTTCGTTCGGGCAGAGCTCATGGATCAACTATAACGATAATGACCGTGTTGCTCATATCGCTATGGTGTACGGTGCTGTTTTACGGGTGCTCCAGCGCTTGTCTCTGCACAAAATAAAAGCCGCAGACAAAGTAATTTACTCTGCCAGCGGCATGTGGAGCACCTTTTCTTTTAGCCATTCATTCATTTGTTCGACGGTCATCGGCTTGCCGTAATAATAGCCCTGCATCAGATAACAGCCTCTTGATTGTAAAAAGGCTTCCTGCTCAGCCGTTTCCACACCTTCTGCTACAAGCTCCAGCTCCAGATTACTGGCGATGGCAATGATCGTACTCACAATCGCTTGCTTGGAGGACTGATCGCTTTTGCGGACGAAGATCTGATCCATTTTGATAATATCGACAGGCATTTCATCCAGCCGTCCAAGTGAAGAATATCCGGTGCCAAAATCGTCCAGCGACACGCGCATGCCCAGCGACTGAATATGCTTGAGCTGCTCTACTGTGCCTTCCATACTGTTCATAGCGATGGACTCGGTAATCTCCAGCTCCAAATATTCTGCTGATAGCCCGCTCTGCCGCACGATCCGCTCCACGCGTCCGGCGAATAACGGATTTTCAAACATGCGTGCTGACATATTGACGGAGACAGGGACAAAAACCTTCAATTCATGCTGCCAGTTTAGATTTTGCTCGCATACCTCACCAATCATCCAGTAGGTGATCGGTATGATGAGTCCCGTTTCCTCTGCAATCGGAATAAATTCACCCGGTGATACAAGCCCCAGCTCAGGATGTCTCCAGCGAAGCAATGCCTCCATCCCTACCAGACGATCGTGCTGCGAATCCCATTTTGGCTGATACACGATAAATAGCTGGTTCGTATCCATCGATTGACGCAGATCATTTTCAAGACCCATGCGGCGCAGCTGACGAACATTCATTTCTTCATTAAAAATGCTGTAGCGATTTTTGCCCGCATTTTTGGAGACATACATCGCGGTATCGGCGGCACGCATCAGCGAGGTACGATCATAGCCATGCTCTGGCGCTAACGCAATCCCAATACTACCCCCGGTTACAAATACCTGATCTCCTGATAAATGATACGGCTGCTTGATCGATTGCAGGATGCGCTCAGCTAGCGATATCGCATGATCCGGCTGAATCTCACTTGCCGCAATTAGAAATTCATCTCCACCCAGCCGAAATACTTGGTTGTTACCGGGTAAATGCTCGGCTTGCATGCATTGACGCAGTCGACGTGCTACCTCAATGAGTAGCTCATCCCCCATATCATGCCCTAGCGTATCATTGATCGACTTGAACCGATCCAGATCGAGAAATAGAACCGCTCCCTGCATTTTCTCATGAAAGGCTTTTTCGAAATAACGCTGTAATCCATAACGATTCGGTAACGCGGTTAACGGATCGCTATACGCCATGCGCTCCAGTAAGTGTCGTTCCATAAATACAGCTGCCCACGATACAGCCAGAATGCTAAAGCTCACGAGAGATACTGCCGTAATAAGCAGCACCTGACTGGCAGAGAAGGAAAAGGTGGTCGTATCCATCGAGCCTGGCATATGGTGAAAATGCGTTGCTGCCATCCCGGTATAATGCATCCCCGAAATTGCAAAGCCCATAATGATCGCACTACTCAGCTTCCAGACGCTAAAATCCGGCTGATTCCGGAAACGATGGAATAGAAATAATGCACCATAGGAGGCAACGAGCGCAATCACAATCGATAACACGACATATTGCTTATCGTATGCGATCATTGCGTTCATACGCATCGCGTGCATACCGGTATAGTGCATGACTGAAATCCCGATGCCCATCATCAAGCCTGCGATAATATTTTCATACAGCTTAGGATGGGGCTTAACGACAAACGCAAAAGCAATAAATGAAGTAATGATCGCTGCTAGAGCAGACAATAGGGTCAGCGTTATATCGTAATGCACGGCCATTTCCAGATGGAAGGCAAGCATGCCTACAAAATGCATCGACCATATGCCACTACCCATAACAAAAGAGCTTAAGCACAACCAGATGATCTTACTTTTGCCACGACTATGTGATACTTTGCTCGCCAGATTGAGTGCAATATAGGCGGCAACGATGGCAATAATGACCGATAAGCCAATTATCCATCCGTTATAATGTAGAGTTAACTGCTCCATAGCATCCTCCTTTAGCCAGCTTTGATGTGTTGCTCCTGCTCGTGATACAGGGAGAGCAAGCTTATGTGCTGAAGCGTTTTTCAATCCACGCTAGTATTTAACAATATCGGTCACGCTAATCGATGTAATCCATGGATGATTGATTCGATCAGTTGCTTTTTTCTGCTAAGCCGCTAAATCATCTCTTCTATTACAACGGTTAATTATAGGCATTTCATAATAGATGAACAGGTATTCAAAAGAAAAAGCTGACCGAATCACACGTATCCGGTCAGCTGAGTGTTACATATGATTTAATTTACATGATCTAGTGTGATTAATCGATCTTGAAATTTTCACTCAATTGATCGATCAGGCGCGATATAGTTGCAGCTGCTTCGGCACGAGTTGTACTTGCTTTTGGATCTAGCTCACCGTTAGCTCTACCTTTGAACAACTTCTCTGTGATTGCAGAGGCCAGATCACTACGTGCCCAGTTGCCGACTTTGGATTGATCTTTAAATTTGTTTAATACCTGATTGGTATCTGTACCAAACGAGTCATCTGGATCAACGTAGCGCATCGTATTTAAAAGAATATGCGCCATCTCTTCACGGCTGATCTTACGATTAGGCTTGTACGTGCCGTCGGTGTAACCATTGCTTACGCCTACAGTGGTTACAGCCTGAATTGCGTTGTTGTACCATGCGGAGTTACGAATATCCGAATAGTCCGCTTTGGTTCCATCCGGGCTAAGCTGTAGCAGATTGTTAATCATCTGAGCAAATTGCGCCCGTGTGAGTGTTGCATTTGGGTCGTATTTGTTGTTACCTACGCCATTGAGAATGCCCAGACGATGCAGGCGAGCGATATCTGCTTGTGCCCAGTGACCCGCCGTATCACTAAAGTCGGCGACATTCGTCGATTTCAACGTGATCAGCTTGTCAGCATCTTCGGTTTCTCCGGCTGCCGTGCCTTCACCTGCGGCAGCACCTACCGTATTGTCTGTTGGTTCCGTCGCTGGCGTGGTAGTTGCTGGTGAATCCGTTTCGCCAGCAGGTTCAGGTGTACCCGTTCCTGCCGCTGCTCCACCATTGGTAAACTCTGGACCAAGACCAAGCTGACCTGGAATCCGTCCGGCTGGCACGTTGTTATCATTGTTCGTACCACCGCCATTATTTTGCGTATTGTAGCTGATTGTTGCAATGTTCGTTGATGTACCGTTACGGTTCAGGATAACAACAACTTGTCCTGATGTTTCAGGGAATTGTACAGGTACATCTACAAAACCATCCGCAGTGACGGTTACTGTACCGAGTTGAACGGTACCTTGACCGTATACATCACTTTGTACAGTTACAGTGTCACCTGTCAGTACGCCATTCACTCGAACTGTTCCCTGATTACCCTGGGTATTGATCAAAGTTGCCTCAGGGCTATCCGGGTTACCTGGCGTAGTTGGAGCGTTAGCACCACTGTATGGCAAGCTTGCAATCTCTGTCTCAGTTCCATTGCTTACTGTACGAACCGAGAGTGTTCCATTGGCTGTTGGGAAAGTGAAAGTCAATTGCAATGCACCATTCGCATCGGCTGTACCTTCTGCCAGCAGTGTATTGTTCGCACCATATACACGTACTACCTGATTGGCAGCCACATTGCTAACCGTTACACTTCCTTGCGATCCATTCACTGCACCCAATTCAGCTGCCGGAGTTGGCTCTGGAGTCGTTGGGATATCTACACCACTATATGGCAGGGTGGTGATTGTCGTTTCCGTTCCTCCACGCGTATACGTTACCGTCAGGTCGCCATCTGCTGTAGTAAAGGTAAAGTTAATCGTTGCCTCACCATTCGCATTCGCCGTTTGCGTACCCAGTAATTCATTATTCGGACCGTATACGTTGATCACATCACCTGGCTGTGCATCGGTTACTGTGACTGTGCCCTGTGCTCCGTTGATGTCGGTCAGATCAGCGGTTGGTGTTGGAGTTGGAATCACGATGCCGCTATATGGCAAGGTCGCGATTTCCGTTTCCGTTCCATTCGCTACGGTTCTGACAGACAGTTCGCCATTTGCATTCGGGAAAGTGAAGTTCAGTACCGCAGTTCCGTTTGCATCTGCTGTTTCCTCGGCAAGCTGTACATTTGCATCGCTATATACACGCACTGTTTGTCCAGCAGCTACATTCGTTACGGTTACCGTTCCTGCATCGCCGTTAACATTCGTTATTTCTGCGGTTGGTGTTGGAGTTGGAATCACGATGCCGCTATACGGCAGGGTCGCGATTTCTGTCTCCGTTCCATTCGCTACGGTTCTGACAGACAATTCGCCGTTTGCATTTGGGAAAGTGAAGTTCAGTACCGCGGTTCCGTTTGCATCTGCTGTTTCTTCCGCAAGCTGTACATTCGCATCGCTATATACGCGTACGGTTTGTCCTGCGGCTACATTGCTGACAGTTACAGTTCCTTCGTCTCCGTTAATGTCACTGATGGTTGCAGTAGGTTGTGGAGTCGTTGGAACATCCACACCACTGTAAGGTAGAGTCGTGATCGTCGTTTCTGTTCCTCCGCGAGTATACGTGACGGTCAGATCGCCATCGGCTGTGGTAAAGGTGAACACTACTGTCGCTTCACCATTCGTACCTACAGACTGTGTACCCAACAGCTCGTTATTTGGTCCATAAACTTTAATCACGTCTGCTGGCTGTGCGTTGGTTACCGTCACAGTACCCTGTGCTCCGTTAATGTCAGTCAGATCCGCTGTTGGCGTCGGTGCTGGAATCACGATGCCGCTGTACGGCAGCGTACCGATTTCCGTTTCCGTTCCATTCGCTACCGTTCTGACAGACAGTTCCCCATTCGCATTCGGGAAGGTGAAGTTTAGCACTGCGGTTCCGCCTGCATTCGCTGTTTCCTCGGCAAGCTGTACATTCGCATCGCTGTACACACGTACCGTTTGTCCAGCAGTTACATTGGTAACGGTAACTGTTCCGTCATCACCATTAATATCGCTGATGATTGCTGTCGGTTGTGGAGTGGTTGGAATGTCAACGCCACTATATGGCAACGTAGTGATCGTTGTCTCGGTTCCTCCACGAGTATACGTTACGGTCAGGTCACCATCGGCTGTGGTAAAGGTAAAGTTAACTGTCGCTTCACCATTTGTGCCTACAGACTGTGTACCTAATAGTTCATTGTTCGGTCCGTATACTTTAATCACATCACCGGACTGTGCGTTCGTTACCGTCACAGTACCCTGTGCTCCGTTAATGTCAGTCAGATCCGCTGTTGGCGTCGGCGTTGGAATCACGATGCCGCTGTATGGCAGCGTACCGATTTCCGTTTCCGTTCCATTCGCTACCGTTCTGACAGACAGCTCCCCATTCGCACTCGGGAAGGTGAAGTTCAGCACTGCAGTTCCGCTTGCATTCGCTGTTTCCTCGGCAAGCTGTACATTCGCATCACTGTACACACGTACCGTTTGTCCTGCGGCTACATTAGTAACCGTTACAGTACCATCTGCGCCATCAATATCGCTGATGATTGCTGTTGGTTGCGGAGTTGTTGGAATATCCACACCGCTATATGGCAGGGTTACGATATTCGTTTCTGTTCCTCCACGCGTATACGTGACGGTCAGGTCACCATCGGCTGTGGTAAAGGTGAACACTACTGTCGCTTCACCATTCGTACCTACAGACTGCGTACCTAACAGTTCATTGTTCGGTCCGTATACTTTAATCACATCACCGGACTGTGCGTTCGTTACCGTCACAGTACCCTGTGCTCCGTTAATGTCAGTCAGATCGGCCGTTGGTGTTGGCGCTGGGATCACGATGTCACTATATGGCAAGGTCGCGATTTCCGTTTCTGTTCCATTCGCTACAGTTCTAACAGACAACTCCCCGCTTGCATTCGGGAACGTCACGTTGAGCACTGCTGCTCCACTTCCATTTGCTGTGACTTCCGCAAGCTGTACATTCGCATCGCTATATACACGTACCATTTGTCCTGGTGTTACACCAGTTACGGTCACCACACCTTCATCTCCATTCACACTGCTAATGGATGCTACTGGTGTAGGTGTTGTTGGAATCACGATACCGCTATAAGGAAGC
This sequence comes from Paenibacillus hunanensis, assembly GCF_014645615.1. Taxonomy (GTDB): domain Bacteria; phylum Bacillota; class Bacilli; order Paenibacillales; family Paenibacillaceae; genus Saccharibacillus; species Saccharibacillus hunanensis. Next base: position 22,819 of record NZ_BMMB01000017.1, read on the forward strand.
GCAGCGATTTCGGTTTCGACTCCATTCACATTAGCTACGACGGTGAGCGTACCGTCAGCAGTTGGGAAGGTAAAGCTAATCACGGCTTCTCCATTTGCTGCGGCTACTCCTGTACCCAGAACGGCGTTATTGTCATCATAGACAGTAACGGTCTCACCCGGGTCAATACCTGTAGCTGTAATCGTACCCTGATTGCTATTAATATTCGTAATGACTGCCGCTGGCTGTGGTGTAGCTGGAATATCTACGCCGCTATATGGCAGTGTAATAATGGCAGTCTCGGTTCCATTACGAGTATACGTCACGTTCAGATCACCATCTGCTGCCGTAAACGTAAACACTACTGTCGCTTGTCCACTACCGTTGGCTACCGCGGTACCTAATACCGTATTGCCTGGACCATAGACTTTAATTACATCTCCTGGCTGTGCATCGCTGACCTCTACCGTTCCCTGTGCTCCGGTAATATCGGTCAATGCAGCCGTTGGATTAGCAACTGGAAGCGTAATATTGCTGTATGGCAGAACCGCAATTTCCGTTTCTGTTCCATTGCTTACCGTTCGAACAGACAATTCACCAGCCGTAGTTGGGAATGTAAATGGCAACACAGCTGCGCCGTTACCATCCGCTGTAATTTCAGCCAGTTGTACATTGGTATCACTGTATACGCGTACCCTCTGACCTACAGCCACACCTGTTACGGTAACTACACCCTGAGCTCCATTAATACCACTCAAAGCTGCAACTGGAGTTGGTGTCGCTGGTAAAGTCACACCAGAATACGGCAGTACTACAATATTCGTTTCCGTTCCATTTCTGGTCGATGTGACGGTCAGGGCTCCATCCGATGTAGGGAATGAGAACGTAACGACAGCCTGTCCGTCGCTACCTACATTCGCTGTACCGAGTACCACATTATTAGGACCGTATACTGTTACAACATCGCCTGACTGCAAGCCTGTTGCCGTTACAGTACCCTGATCATTGTTAATATTACTCAGAGCAGCAGCTGGTGTAGGCGTAGCTGGAATATCTACACCGCTATACGGTAAGTTCACCAGATCTGTCTCTGTACCGTTCGTAGTGCTGGTGACTCTCAGATCACCATCAGCGGTTGGGAACGTAAATACGATCAGAGCCTGTCCGTTCGTATCGGCTGTTCCTGTACCCAGCACCACATTATTTGGACCATATACTTTTAAAATATCTCCAGGCTGTGCTCCTGTCACTGTGACCGTTCCCTGACTGCCACTAATGCTAGTCAGTGCAGCACTAACGATACCTGGTGTACTCTCTACCTCAATATCCTGATAATCAAATGTCAGGACGGTCGTTTCGACCCCATTGGCAAATGCACGTACAAACAATTTGCCCTGTGCTTTCAGGAACTTAAAGCTAATGGTTGCTTTACCTGTGCCATCCGCAGGGGCAGTACCGAGCAATGTATCGTCATCATCGTATACATTAGCAACTGTACCTGGTTGCAGATTCGTTACGGTTACCGTTCCGATGTCTGCATTAATCGAATCCACTACAGCAACCGGTGGATTCGCTGGTGCAGGTTGTTCTGCCGGGTAGTTCACCTGAACAGGATCACTATCCAGTTGATCACGCGTCAGTACAAAGGTTAATGCGCCACCCTCAGGCAGTAACGTCACTTGGAACATGACTACACCGCTGGCGTTCGCAATGCCTGTGCCAACGACTGTATCGTTCGCATCCACTACGCGGATCGTATCGCCTGGCTCCAGACCTGTGACATCAATCATATCGTTGCTTCCAGTCGCATTCGTCACATCAATACTAGCTGGATCCAATACAGGACCTGGTTCCGAATTGTATGGAATCGAAGTTGGTGCACTCTCAATGCCATTATGCTGTCTCGTTACAGCAATTGTGCCTCCTTGCGGAGTCAGCGTTGCATTGATAACGACTGTACCAGCCGCCGATACCGTACCTGTGCCAAGCACAGCTCCGTCTTTGTACACGGTAATCAGATCACCGGAGACGAGCGATACGAAGCTTACTGTATCAGAGCCACCTGTATTATTAGCTACGGTTACCAGTGCTGCATCAATAGGTGGAACAACCTCACGTCCATAATTTACAGCTACTGGGTCGCTTTCGATACCGAGATATTTGGCTGTCGCATAAACCGTTCCGCCTGTCGGCGTAAGAGTCAGGTCAATTGTGACCGTTCCCGATGCAGGAACAGTTGCGCTGCCGAGCACCTCATTATCTTCGTAGATCGTTACGGTCAGCCCTTCGTCTACTCCTGTGACGGTTACAGTATCGCTATCACCGTAATTATTTTGCGGAGTGACATTAGCAGCTGGGATATTTGGAATAAGAACGGCTCCATAATTCACAAGAACCGGTAAACTCAGCACGCCATTGCGCTCTACAACAAGGCTAACTGCACCGCCTGTTGGAGATAAGGTTGCATTGAGCTGAACAACGCCCTGTCCGTTTGCAGTTTGTGTATCCAGAAGCGTGCCATCTGCATACACTCTGACAATATCATTTGGTTGAAGCGATGTGACGTCAATCACCGAGGAGACATTAATTTCATTCGTAATATTGACGTTAGCTGGATTAATCGCTGCAACAACCTCGGCTGCATATGTCACAACCGTCGGTACGCTCTCTACTCCATTTCGTGTCAGTGTCACATTGACATTGCCACCAAGTGGAATAAGCGTCACCGGTATGTTCACACTTGTACCACCGGTTGCTACCGTACCTGTACCAAGCAGACTTGCATTACCATATACCTTGATAATGTCACCAGCTTGCAGACCACTTACAATCACGTTATCTGCATTACCGGAGTTATTACCTACATTGACACTTGCTGTAGCTACCGGTGGCACCACCTCCGCCGGATAAGCGACAGGCACGACCAAGCTCTCAACTCCTTGATCAGTTACGCTAATTCCAACCGTGCCGCCAAGCGGATTGAGGGCCACATTAATTGTAACCTCTCCGTTACTAGCTACAGTTCCACTGCCCAGCAAGCTGCCATTACCATACACCCTGATCGTGTTGCCAGCTGTCTGTCCGGTTACCCGAACGGTATCATTATTACCAGAATTGTTGGTAACCGTTACATTAGCCACATTTACAGCAGGAACCGTGATGGCACCGTAAGGAATGGAAATAGTGGTACTTTCGATATTGTTTTGCGTTACACTAAGACTCAAGCTTCCGCCCTGTGCATTCGCAGCGACTGGAATCGTTACAGTGCCTGTACCCGTTGCAGTCGCTGTACCCAGCACCGTTCCATTTCCATACACTTTTACAATATTGCCAGAGGTCAGTCCATTGACAGTTACATTCAATGAACCATTGACGATACTGGACAATGAAACTTGTGATGAATTCAGTGGTGGGATTACCTCAGCCAGATAAGCCACAGCCGTTGCCGGGCTTACCACTCCCTGATGAGTTACACTCACATTAACGGAACCACCCAGAGGGGTTAACGTTACTGGAACAGTGACTGTGCCTTGAGCACTTACCGTGCCTGTACCCAGTACACCTGTACTATCATAAACGGTGACTGTATCGCCTTGAACCTGACCACTAACAGCTACGCTATCCGTATTACCGGCATTATTAGTAACGGTAATATTAGAAGCCAGAATAGCAGGTACAGTGATCGAAGGATAGTTGACCGTGGTGGTCGCGCTTTGCAGGAGTCCTTCTTTCACACTCACGCTTAAACTACCCCCTGCCGGAGTTAAGACAACTGGCAAAGTTAAGGAAGTGTTGACTGCCGTACCGGTCGCAAGAATCGTATTATCGGATGATACGGTTACAATAGAGCCTACTTTTAGATTGTTAACGGTAACGGTCGATGCTCCACCATAAGCATTATTGATGGAAACGTTAGCCGTAGCAATTGGGGGAACAACCTCGGCACTGTACGTCACAGCATTGTAGGCACTCTCTACACTGCTGCGCGTACGGCTTACATTGATCGTACCGCCTTCTGCATTTAATGTAGTGGAGACCACGGCTGTGCCACTCGCATTCGCTGTCGCTGTACCGATCGAGGTACTGCCGGAATATATAGTGACCAGATCGCCCTCACTAATATTGTTTACGGTTACAGTGTCCTGTGATCCGTAATTGTTCGCAATGGTAATACTAGAGGTGGGAATGGCGCTTAATACAGCAGCACCATAGGTTACACTCGTCCGAGAACTTTCAGCAGTGCCACGTTTGGCACTCACACTGAGTGTTCCACCCGCAGGAATAAGCGTTGCTGTTACAGTGGCTGTGCCAGAGGCATTCGCTGTACCTGTGCCAATCGCCTGATTGCTGGAGTTATATACAGTGATGGTATCACTCGGATTTTGACCCGTCACTGTGATCGTCGAGGAGCCTGAGATTTGGTTGGATACACTAACCTGAGCAATCGTAGGAGCTGGAGTTGCTGCCAGGATTGTAAAATTATTTTGCTGCGTGGACTCACCAATAGTAACGTTCAGCACATTACGCGTGTAGGCTGTGAACGTATAGCTTCCTGCGGCAGGAAGTACTTTATTGTTGAGTGTGAATGTATTGGAAGCACCCAGATTCAGCGATAGTAGACTGCTGAGCGTAACGGTTCTTCCATCGGAGCTGATACTGTTGGAGGGGATATTCACTCCATTGAACTGATCCGCTGTCGTTGCCGTGAATCCCGCTGGTAGTGAAATAATTACGCTACCAATCAGGTTAATTGCGATTCCCGGCTCGTAAGTAAGAGTGACGGTGGCTGTTTGCCCTGCTACATTTTGACCATTAGCAGACGAAATACCTAATCCGCCTGCGGCATTCGCTTGCTTTGGTATACTAGGCCAAATTAGGCTAATAACCAGCAGCAGAATCAAGAACGAATACCCCTTTTTCCTCATCTCTTTCGCCCCTTTTGAAAGTGTTGTAGTAGATGTCGACTAGGCTAGCAAATGAAGCTCGTAAGACTAACGTGGTACATTTAAACCAATTAACAGGATTTTATTCCTAATTTAGGAATATATACAAATATACCCTCCTTTACCTGTGATTTCGACTATTAATTAAAAAAAGATCACTATTTTTTAAAAAATAAGTATATTTTCTTATTTTTTCCTTAAATGTTTATTATTAAAAACTTAAAAACATCACTTTCTTGCTTTCAATTACGAATCTACGGCACATCAAAAAGCCCGCATACTGGTAAGTACGCGGGCTTCCTATGATTAGTAATGAAATCTAGTATATTCGTATTTGATTATCCGATGCTTTTATTAAATACAGCCGCGATCGCTTGAGCACGATCACTGACTCCCATTTTATTAAAAATATTCGTTAAATGGTTTTTGACCGTGTGCTCACTAATAAAGAGAGTAGCCGCAATCTCCTTATTACTGGATGCTTTCACGACCAGCTCCAATACTTCTTTTTCACGAGGCGAAAGGCCAAATTGCTTCACAATCGCTTCCAGTCCTCGACCTTCCGCGCCTTCGGACGAAACCGAGCGTGCCGCAACCGCTGGCGCTTCCTCCACCAGATTGATCTCGGTTTCCAGTGTATGACGACTCAGCACAAACAGGCGGAACTGGCTGACCAGTCCTTGATCAATACCGCTAATCGGCAGATCATTCACCACACGCATATCATCGTCCGCAGATGCCGCAATGGCAAACGCCAGTGCCATAATCTGACCACCACGAGAATAAGACTTTCCTGCTGCAACAGCCTGGTTATCCTGTATATGCTTATAGTCCTCAATCATCTCAGCTTCTTGCTGGAACAGATGTGGGAAGCTGCGCAGCATATTCGGATCAGAATACGACATCAGGCAGGCGCGTCCGATCATATCCGCCTCATCCTTCGTAATACCGCCCCATGTTGCAAACTCCTGCACAATGCGCTGCGCATCGGCAGTCAATTGATATAGCGCCACGTTCCATTCACGAATCGATTCGTGTAGAATCTGCGCAAACCGATTACTGTTAGACATATACTGCTGACGATCGTATACCGACTTCATCACTACGCTACCCATCATCGCGAGTGCTGACAAAATCTCACGGCATTCCTCGCCCTCCTGCTCCGTGCTCACCGCAACAGCCAGCACCGCGCGTGTACGATTCGCATACACGATCGGATACTCCAGCATAATCTCAAATGGTGTGCTGTGGTTGATGTAGTAGCTAGCTGCCGGCTGTTCTGCATTTTCCAGATAACGACGCGCCACATCCTTCGCATACGTTTCACCATTCGGGCTCTGCATGCCGCGTGCCACCATCTGGATTTTACCATCGTCTGAAGTACGATGCACCACAATAGACGCCGATGGATTCCATACCAGATTTAGACTCATATCTACCAGCATGAACATGACGCGCTGTGCATCCTGTACCGACACGATCATGCGCGATAGCTCGATCAGCGGCTTGAAGCGCTGAAGCTGCTTTTCCATCTTCTCATAGGTCAGATGGTTGGCAATATACCAGCCCATAAGCGAGATCATCGTCTCTTCAAACTGGAAATGCAGACCTGGAATCGAGCGCTCTTTATAGCTCACGCCAAATAGCAAGCCGTACACTTCATCATCATAACGAATCGGGAAGCACTGCACCTCGTGAACCTGAGGCACACCCTTTTGTAAAAAGAAATTGCTACGTGGGTCACGTTCCACATTCGTCCAGCGTGACGGCTGCGCACTGAGCACCGCCTGTCCGAGGAAGCCCTCTCCCTCGTGGAATACCGCACCATTCAGCTCAGGGGCAGCTGTACCGATGCTATTAATGACCGTGTATTTGCCTGTGCCCGTACGCAAAGCAAATCCGAAAATATCCGCCAGATCGCTAGATGACAGCACAATCCGTGTAATTTCCTCAATCGGATGTGCAGCAGACTGATCCGTCACGAGCGTATCGCTTAGAGCGACCAGCCGGTCAGTCAATCGCTTTTCTTTATAGCTCGATTTTAAAATTAAAGACATCGCTCGAGCTAAGCGCGTAATTTTTTCGCGTTTAAATATTTCCTGCTCCGGTGTAGTCTCTTGCGTCTCATGCACCCAGCGTTGCATCGCCTCGAAAAAGTCAGTCGATACTTCTACATCCTTCTGTGAAAAGTTAGGATGGGATAGCACGGCCTGACGTGTACCCGTCTGAATCAGAATACCCGCCCAGATAAAAAAGCTTGTAGAGAGCGGTTCCAGACTCACCGGCGCAATAAGCCAGCGAATGCCAGGCACCCATTGATCGGATAACAACGTATTTTTGATCCCCTGTAGCTTGTTGATCTCCTGCTGCATGAATCGCTGCATTTCCTCAGCATGCTGTTCAAATATAATCGCATGACCTGGATGCGAAGGCGCAGTCATCATGCGTCCTTCATGATCCGTTACCATAATTAACAGATCAGTTAACTGAGCATACGTATCCTGTAGCTCCTGACAGACGTCTCGAATATCGCTTATTAATCCCGTTGTCTCAATCATAGGCGCTCAGATCCACTTCTGTCTGCACATAGGGCGCCCGGTAACGGTAAATAGCCCGCAGGCCATCTCCATTCTTTTCCAGGATCGACATATCTGCCAGACGATTTAAGGCACGCTCGGTTACCTGTTGGCTGCGTCCTAGCCTTTTCGATAGGCCACTGCTTGTTTCGATCGCATACGGATTATTTTCGAAAAATAGAGTACATTCCATTTGTAATGTAATTACATCGCTTTCTGCTACCATAAGGTCCCCATCCCTCCTTAAATCAGTTGCACAAACGGCTCATCGGGTGCGTTCGCAATAATGTGCGGTGCAGATACGCGACCGCTCGGGGATTTGGTGACCTGAAGATACTGGTAATTGCCATCTACCCACGTACGAATAACGCCGTTACACGTACGCTCCAGGAATGAAGCAGTCTCTTTTCCAATCTCCGCAAAGTTGCAATGCACAACAATCGTAATCCCTAGTGAACGCCACATCGACATTTCTTCAGCAAAATAACGCAACAGGAAGTCGCGGCCACGCTCGGAAATGATCGTATTCAGATCATAGTAAACAAACCAGCGCTTGTCACATGTATCCTCACATTCAAAAATCGGCCCCAGCTTATCATTTAATACCTGCGCGTAATCATCATTCGCCACCTTATCTACGCGAATCATCGCTTTTTCAAGATCAGAATCCACAGCTCTGCGATAATGCTCGATGAAAAAGGCTTTTCCATCACGAGCAGCCTCCCGCAGCGACACGCCAAACAACTCTATCGTATCGGCAAAGGTATCCAGTGGTGTATTGCCAGACATCAATGCAACCGTACAATCATCGTCCTTGATTCGCTGTGCATAGATCGAGGACATCAGGTAACGGTAATTCGCTTTACTGTTCGTATCAATCATAAATACGCTACCGCGCGGGATACCACCACCAAGCAATTCATCCAACGTATCGATACCAGTAGAAAAGACTTCTTTTTCTCGCGTGAGCGTCTTATCCTCAGCCATCGATAAGGATGGGACGATGTACACGCCCTGATTCAGGAACTTGTACGTATGCTCACCCTCCATAATGCGTGTACCGCGCATTTTGAGCACCTCAATCGTACGCTTGCGGTACTTTTCCATCAGCGGCTTGAGCGAGAGTCGCACGATACCGTCACATATATAATTTTCAAAAGGAATATTCATTTCAGCAAGCTCCGCATATTCGCGGATAAAAAAGGACGTCAGATTGTGCTTGCGCATAATATTGCGAATCGTATACACATTATTACGCGCATGCTCCTGCGTACTCACCATCCGGAACAGGCTGATGCTGTCGATAACGACACGCTTACAGCCGATCTCCTTCACAACCGCCTCGAAGATACCGTTCGGCTGTAGCATCTGATCCAGTAGAATATCCGGCTCCATACAAATAACGCGCAGCTTATTTTCCCGCTCCAGCTGACGCAAATCCCATCCGAATCCGCTCATATCTTCGTAAATCTGCTCCGGTAATTCCTCAAATGTGATATAAATTCCCGGTTCGTTGAAGCTAACTGCACCCTCTACCAGAAACTGCATACCGATCGTCGTTTTCCCGGTTCCAGGCTCGCCCTCCAGAATCACTACAGCACCCGGTGGGATACCGCCATGCAAAATTTCGTCGAGTCCGGGTATACCTGTATGGATGGCACGTGTCTTAATAGCATTTGTGTTAGGCATATACTGCTCCCTCCATCTGTAGAATAATTTTAGTCACGCAAGGGTTAGCTTTCTTACGAAGATGACTGTAAGGCAATTATAACAATGGATTGTGCATTAACAAAAGCTATTTTCCAATTTCATAACGGCGCTAAAGGTTTTAATCATTTATACCCTATTTTTCCAGAAGATGATAAGGTTTTCCGGTGATTCATATAAATATTTTAAGCAAATGTATTGATTTTATAGTGGAATCGTTGAATTTACGCTGTATAAATATACATTCCCGCTGGAAATTGGGCTGGAAGTGTCTATACATCCGCTGTATGTGTTGTATGCGAATAGAAGAAATGACAAGTACGGATGAATGAACGAGCATCTATTCTTTCGCTTTAGATATAAAAATAGCCGAATACGAGCTTCATTCACGAATTGAAAAAGCTGTAGTCGGCGTATACTTTCATGTTTTAACGTTCATGGTATAGCATTCGTTGCTTGTCTTAGCTCTCCAGCGCCTGCTTCAGCTCGTCCGAAGAACGATTCCACCATTCTTCATTATGACTCACAAGCAATGTTTTCAGCGCGGCCTTATCATCCGGACCAAGCTCACTCAGCATAATACGGCGCTTGATCGCATAGTCGAGCTTGTTCACATGGTCAGCGAGGATTTTCCAGCCCTTTTTATGCTCCTCATCAATCCACATCTCGCAGGCTGTAGCTCCAGCATAGCTTCCGCCCTCTGGCTGCTTATCTACTGCGACCCAGACGACCCATACCTGACGTCCGCTTTCCAGCTCCTCGCGATTGGTAGTGAACTTGATGCCGCGCTCTACTTTACTTTTTGCGTGCATTGCGCCGATATCAATCTTCGCTTCGCCTCCATCAATAATAATAGGAGAAACGTTATTCAGATTGATCGCGCCCGCGCCAAAGCCTTTATGTTTACTGCTCTTCGTACTACTGCTAATAATGTTCAGAGACATCGCTTTTTTAGCAGGTTGAGCTGATTGATTTTGATCCATATTTTGATCCATGTTGAAAAATACTCCTTTTCTGTTCATAATTTATATTTGCTGCCGATATAAAAAAAGCAGCGTTTCATATCTTACAAACCTTTTGCAGAATAGCTGCTACATGCTTGACAGTCACTTTTATCTATAAACATGCTTTGGCAGAGCTTAAAACAACTCCTTTAATAGAAGAGAACAGAATATAAAATAATTGACTTCTTTCTATAGAAATAAGATAGCACGATAAGCATAATCACATCATACTAGACTTCATCTGACGTTATCCTATCCTGTCTGATCCATGAGCATGCTTTACGCTTCTCCCATACAGACACAAGCCCCAATAGCAGTAAGATATTTTGCTTCGCTAAAATTACTTTTTAGTGCACCTCGTGTTAGGAGATCGCTAACACTGTAAGCAGTCGTAACCCTATTGTAGCGGATCGAGTGTGAAAAACCAACGGAGCTATGAGTAACAACGTTAATCTTTCGCCTGAATAACGATCAGCTAGCCAGGATTGCAGTCTAAAAGATGACAAAGTAAAACGACAGAAAAATCACTTTTATAGGTCTAAATGCATATCTCGAACGAACTATACAGGATTTTTCGACTAAATATTAAATTTTTTTAATAATTGTAATCCCTTTAATGGCGCGGTTTTCACCATGCTGCTCACAAAGATGACAAGATTTTTCAGGTAAAAAGTGCATAACAGACATTGCCAAAGTAAAGAACCTTTGTTAGAATAAACCCAGCAAGTTTTTAGTAACAACTTTGTAAACTTTAAAAGTAAGCTTGTAACTATTGTCAGAAAAGCCGAAAATTGTCGTAAAAGTTGGATATCGTCGTACGGTGCATTAATCAAATGTGTAAAGCCAAATTTCGTGGCACCGGAAAGCGGGGGAACCGTTTTGGGTGAATTGATCTTGCAAGAGAGGGATCATAGGGGAGACCTTCTACCGAATCCTTAAGCTAACCTCGTAGGCATTGGAAGGGGACAATCGATTTAACATGAAAAAGAAACTAACCGCCGCACTCATGGGATTTGCAATTGCATTTACTGTTATGGGGAACAGCAATGCACATGCAGACTCCAGAATGGACCAGATCATTGAACCAGCAATGGGAACACCGTACCGCATCGGGGGAACATCTTTCAACGGTTTCGATTGCTCCGGATTCACACAATATGTATTCAGTAAAATGAACATTGATCTGCCGCGTCAATCCACGTCGCAGTACCAGGTAGGCGAAGCAGTAAGCAAAGGCGATCTGCAAGCTGGTGACCTCGTATTCTTCAACACGACTGGAGCAGGAGTTTCACATGTAGGCGTTATGGTAAGCAGCACTCAATTCGCACACGCTTCTACATCTAAAGGTGTACGAATTGATAATCTTAGCATGGATTATTATGCTGATCGTTTTGTCGGCGCTAAACGTGTTATGAGCAACTATGCTTTTGACACTTACGCTACAGACAATTAATTCGACCATTATGCAACTTCGACAACAATGAATCGACTATCAATATAAACCGCGAAGGATTCCCGCCAGAATCTTTTGCGGTTTTTTTATGTGCTCTTACGCTTTGTAGCTGTATACTATATAAACGAAATGAAGCTGGATTAGGTTACACTTTATACAAAAAAAGTTAAAATAAAAATAAGGCAACCATATAATTATGTCTACTTATAATTACCCGCGGATAAATTATGGTAAACACATTTTCCAATATTTATTTTATAATTTTATTCGATTTATTCTATGATATCGAAAGGAGCTTTGTGATGCAGCCTGCATGTGTACTACCTTTTTCCATCGTACCGATGCGTACAGAGCATGCTGCTCTCATTTGTAACTGGCAGTATGAGCCGCCTTATAATATTTATGGCTGGTTGCCCTGGGAACAGATGCAGCAGCTAGGAATTGAGTTTGGCGATCCACAGCTGCGGGAACAGCAGTATGTGTCTATTCTCGATGCAACAGACGAGCTTTGTGGCTTCGCTCAGTTCTTCCCCCTTACAGGCACGATAAGGCTCGGCATTGGCATGCGACCGGATCTATGTGGATATGGATATGGCGAATCGTTCATGCGTGCAATTACTGAAGCTGCGATCGACCGTAACCCGGATGCAGAGATCGATCTGGAGGTGCTCACCTGGAATCAGCGTGCGATTCGTACGTATCAGAAGGCAGGCTTCCATATTACCGACACGTATAGCCGCCGAACGCCAGACGGTATGAAGCCCTTCTACTGTATGGTGTATGACGAGGACGCTACAGTAGAATAAAGCTGACTATGGATTAGATTAGAAACTTCAGACGATTAGAACTTTTCGCAATTATAGAACAATGAAGCTATAGAATGATATCAGCAAAGGCCTGCATCAGCGAAAGTGCAACGCACTCTCCATTGATGCAGGCCTTCTATATGCAGCAAACTATTTCATTACATTGGATTTAAATTAACGACACAAAGGTCATTTCCGTTTCGCCGATCAAAATATCAATACGGTGCGTATCCGCAGCGTAGATCACTACACCACTTCCCACCTGAATCGTCGGCTCTGAGCCAAGCGCATAAAACAAATCCTCAGCCAGCGCTTCCTGTACCTCACGCCGCTCTTCTGGATTCAGTCCTTCCCATTCCTCCGCCGACATCTGAAAAAATAGATAGCCATCCGGAATCATATCAAGCGCTTTCGTCAAATCATTAAGAATCCCTTCATAATCACGCCCATGCTTAACGCCCATCCTGCGCCTCCCTTCAATCTGTCCATATTGTTACATTTACCAACTTCTTTCCATTATAACTCAAAAAAACTCTTAACAATGTATCATATTCTGTCGATAAAAAAGTATCAGCGATTTAAGCATTGCCATCATTCCAAGGAAGAGAGTGGTGTTTCGCACTACAATATATACTCACGGACGAGGTGTATTATGCAAATTTCAACAATTATTGGTTTAGTAGCAGGGTTACTGTCCCTGGTAGTCGGGATGGTTCTCAAGGGAGCTCCTCTGGTCAGTCTGGTTAATAACCCGGCGGCTTATGTTATCATCCTGGTGGGTACAGCAGCCACCATCTTCATGGCTTTTCCGATGAACGAAGTAAAGCGTGTTCCCAAGCTATTCGGCATCATTTTCAAAAACCAGACCCTGCTTGATAAAAAGGATCTGGTTCGTATGTTTATGGAATGGGCTTCCATCACGCGTCGTGAAGGCTTGCTGGCGCTGGAGTCCAAAGTCGAGGAAATCGACAACTCCTTCCTCCGCAATGGGATGCGGATGATTATCGACGGTAATGATCAGGAGTTCGTTCAGGACGTTCTGATGGAAGATATCAATGCTACAGAAGAGCGTCACCGCTCAGGCGCGCTCATCTTTTCTCAGGCGGGTATGTACGCACCAACACTCGGTGTACTTGGAGCGGTAGTTGGTCTGATCGCCGCACTGGCTGACCTTAGTGATATGGAGAAGCTGTCTCACGCGATTGCAGGTGCATTTATCGCGACGGTTCTCGGTATCTTTACCGGTTATGTACTGTGGCACCCGATGGCAAACAAGCTGAAACGTATGTCCAAGGCAGAGGTAGAGGTCAAGCTGATGATGGTCGAAGGCCTGCTGTCGATTCAATCCGGCGTATCCACAATGGCAATTAGTCAAAAGCTGGCTGTGTTCCTGACACCGGCTGAAAGCGCGGAGCTTGAAGCTGATCAAGGAGGAGGTGGCAGCGGTGAGCAAGAAGGGTAAACGACACGAGCCCCATGAGGAGCACGCGGACGAAAGCTGGCTGCTTCCTTATTCTGACTTGATGACACTACTTCTGGCACTGTTTATTACTCTATTTTCGATGAGCTCCCTCGATGCCTCCAAGTTTAAGGGAATGGCTGAGGCGCTTAATGCCGCCTTTACCGGCGGTGCTGGTGTAATGGATCAAACCTCACTCGCACCAACCAACGGTAAAGTGACAGGCAAAGGTCAACCCGATAATAATACGGCCGAAGCTGCTGCTACACCTACGGATAGCAAATCCAAAACGTCAGCGGAAAAGCTACGTGAGCAATTGCAAAAGCAAGAGCAAGAGGATTTGGAAAAGGTAAAACGTAAGCTGGATCAATACATTCAAAGTAATGGCCTGAGCTCGCAGCTGAATACCAAGCTGAATCAGTCTGAGCTAAAGGTAACGATCAGCGATAATACGTTGTTCGCTTCTGGTATGGCTAACGTAAAACCAGAATCTCGTCAACTCGCCAAATCGCTCTCTAACATTTTGCAGGAGATTCCTGGCTACGATGTTATCGTATCGGGTCATACGGACAATATTCCAATCTCCAATTCGCGTTATACATCTAACTGGAATCTTAGCTCGGATCGTGCACTGAATTTCATGCAGATCATACTGCTGAACAAAAACCTGGATCCGCGCAAGTTCAGCGCAATCGGTTACGGTGAATATCGTCCAATCGCGGATAATAGCACAAATATTGGACGTGCTCAGAATCGCCGCGTTGAGGTTGCCATTGTCCGCAAATATGCAGATAATAATTCCGATACGTCACTGCAATCGATCGTAAATAACAAAAATAATTAATTTTGCATAGTCTCTTCGTTTATTATACTGGTCATTGTGCCAGACATAGCAAGAACGGGTACCCGTCGGTATCCGTTCTTTGTTTTTATAGGATCATTCGCATATGCATTATAGATTGAAATACGATTCCTGATTGCCTACAATAAAATACAGATAGGCTCCACCTGTGGATAATTTAGTTATATTCTCTTTTGAAAATTGTAGCGAAGTCAAGCCAGCGATTCAGCACACCATAAGGCTTGCTGGTGATTCCCTTGCTATCTCTACTTCTATCCACAATTTATTTTTTATAAGAAATAAAAGTTATCCACAATTCTGTCCACAAGCTGTTAACAACGAATATTTGTTCGATGGACAAGTATATAACGTATCCACAGCAGAAAGAAGGTTTTGTCATTTTGATCGTACAACATCAGCACTGGATGAAGGAAGCCATCGCCGAAGCACGCAAAGCAGAACAGCTGGGCGAGGTTCCGATTGGCGCCGTCATCGTTAAAAATAATGAGATCGTCGGGCGTGGTTATAATTTACGCGAGACGACCCATGATGCTACAGCTCATGCCGAAATTATTGCTATTCGCGAAGCGAGTGAGCAGCTTGGCTCCTGGCGTCTGCTCGACTGTACTCTATATGTCACACTGGAGCCGTGCCCGATGTGTGCTGGCGCTATCGTGCAGAGTCGTATCCCAACTGTCGTCTATGGTACAACGGATCCCAAGGCAGGCTGTGCAGGCACATTGATGAACCTGCTTCAGGAACCCCGCTTCAATCATCGTACTGAGGTAATAGATGGTATAGCGCAGGAGGAATGTGCCGCTCTGCTGACGGACTTCTTTCGCGAGCTGCGTGTTCGTTTGAAGCAAAACAAGCTGCAACGTAAGGAGGGCTAACACGATGCAAATTCAGCTACAGGATACAGATCATCGAATCTATGTCCGTTTATTGCAGCCAGAGGATGCGGAAGCGCTATTACATATGCGCATACAAAGCCGAGACGCGAATCAGCGCTACGAACCGCAGTATCCAGAAGAATTTTTCACAAAAGCCAGTCAGCTTGACCTGCTATATCGCCGCCAGCAGGAAGCTGCCGAGGATCGCGGTTATCTGTTCGGTATCTTTCTACAGGAAAAGGATGAGCTGATCGGTACGATCTCGATTAGCCATATCGTGCGAGGTGTCGGACAATTCGCCGAATTAGGCTATTCCCTTAGCTCAGAACATCAGGGACACGGCTATATGACAGCTGCCGTGCGGCTCGTCCTCACCTACAGCTTCCGCTCGCTTGGCCTGCACCGAATTCAGGCAGGCATTATCCCGGACAATATCTCTTCCAAGCGTGTAGTAGAAAAGTGTGGCTTTCAACCCGAAGGCATCGCTCGTAAGCTCGTTAAAATCAATGGTAACTGGGAAGATCATCAGATCTATGCGCTACTGGCAGAAGATATGCAAGCTCAGTAACACAAGCTCAGTAACACAAGCTCAGTAACACAAGCTCAGTAACACAAGCTCAGTAACACAAAACCCCCGCTAAACAGCTGATGCTGTTAGCGGGGGTTTTTCATATCAATCGTATGAGATTAGGCTATCGTCGAATGAATCATCGCGTGTTTAAAGGATACTGCTTATCTTATACAAAGCTCTATACTACGTTCAAGCTACTTCGATTCTTGTATCGATTCAATACTTGTTCGACAACTTGCTCGTTACGCTACAGTCTGCTTGAGCTGAACCAGCCTCACCTCACTCTGTAAGGTCAGTTGATTCACTCCAGCAAAGCGATCAGCCTTTACTGATCAATGGATGCTTATCTTTCTTCACCTATGATATGCACGCGATATCGCATTCGTTTAAGTCATAATCCTCTGTTCATTGATAAAAGGCATTTCGTTCATTATTGAATGATGAACGGATTGCTTCAGCTATTAATAGCCAAGCTCTTTTTGCAGCTCTTGCATAGTGATTACATCGCCATCCGCTGGAATACCGATTGCGAAGGTTTGTTTTTCATTGATCTTGGAGTACTGAGCATTACCGTCCAGTGCCAGCTTCACATTTTCCTTTGTATCTGGATCAGAGAATACTGCGTCCATCACCATTTGTTGATACACTGGGAAGTTCTTATCGTTGATCGCTGTGTTGATGTGGAATTGGTTCAGCGTCAGGTATTTGTCCAGATCAGCAACTGCTTTGGAGAACTCACTCTGAGAATCCTGAGAATTGAGGTCTTTTTTCATGTCATCAATTTCTTGTTGTGACACGTTCAGTGCAGAACGATATTCTTCTTTAGAAATAACATCCAGTACTGCTGGCAGTGCTTGTTTTACGAAAATTTCAACAGCTTGTTTGGCATTGTCGTTCGTTACAGCAAATTGTACCACTTGTTTTGCATCTACACCTTCTGGCAGACTTGCATCAGCAGGCTTGATGTCTTTGAAGTACGTCGCTTGATCGTATTTGTCCAGAACCGCGCTGGACAGTTCTTGTGCCAGCTTTTGGCTTGTTGCCGGGCTAAGCGGCTTGTAGTCTTGTCCTTGTTGCTGAGCCAGCTCTTTCAGATCCAGCTTCAGGAATTTGCCAACTGTTGTTTGTGGCAGTGGCAGCATTGGGATTTGTGGAATTTTCACATACATCGTATCCTGTGTCATCACGATTGGCACTTCAAAGTTCATTGTGCCTCCACCCAGCTTCAGGTTAATCGTCATTTCCGTTTGCATTGGATCCGCTTGGTACACACCGTTTGCAGTGATCTCTGCATTTTTCAATGCATTGATGATCTGTGCATTTGTAGAATCTGTAGCTGCTGCACCATCTGCGGAGCTGATTGCCAGATCTGTAATTTTAAATTGAGTACTCATCGTATACGAAGTCATTTGTGCGGCAGCTGTTGTTGCTGCTTTTACCGCTTCCTTCGGCTCTTCTTTTTTCGTACAGCCAACCAGTGCGATAGTGAATACCAGCAGCAATGCTAGCAAACTACCTGTCATTTTCTTGTTCATTATGATACCCCTTCCTGTTTCTAAGCGTGAATCCTTTACTCTAATTTCATAAAGTGAAAAAATAAACTCCGCATCCATGATAACCCATTTTGGCATGATTTTAAATGTCAAAGCCAAAATTAGTTATATTTTCTTAACACAACAGGTCAACTTTCAGTAAAACTCAGGATTGCTCCATAGGTAAAAAAGGCTTGATTGGTTTCCATCATGCGCATTTGTGCAAGCTGATTGCTACACAGTATGGGCATAGAACCGGATCATTCTGCGTAGTCTAGCATGTACACGGGTCCGTTTAGTGAATATCCCGCTTTCTGAAGCGACCGCCTTTGACATCGTGAATATTACCGACTGCCATAAAAGCATTTTCGTCAAAATGATTAACGATTTCCTTCAGCTTGGCTTCCTCCAGACGTGTAATGACACAAAAGATCACCTTTTTGTCTTCGCCAGAGAAGCCACCTTCACCGGATAAATAAGTAACAGTTCGTCCTAACCGACTAATAATGGCATTGCCAATATCGTACGTCCGATCACTAATGATCCAGACTGACTTGGATTGATCCAGCCCATCGATCGTAATATCGATCACCTTGGTAGCAATGTAGTACGCAATAATCGAATACATCGCTCGATCCCAGCCGAATACGAAGCCTGCTCCAGTCAAAATGAACACATTGATAATCATTACAATCTCGCCCACCGAAAAGATCGTCCGCCGCGATAGCAAGATTGCGATAATCTCCGTTCCATCCAGTGATCCACCAGAGCGTAATACTAACCCGGTGCCAAGTCCGAGAAACATCCCGCCAAACACAACCGCCAGTACCGTTTCATTTACAAAGGCAGCGACCGGATGCAACAGCAGTGTGCCTACCGACATCACCGAAATACCGAGCAGTGTTGATAATGCGAAGGTTTTACCAATCTGCTTGTAGCCGATGACCAGAAAAGGAATATTGATCAGAAATAGAAATATCCCTAGCTTCCAGCCCGTTAAGAAGGACATAATAATCGATATGCCTGTAATGCCGCCATCAGTAACATTGTTTGGGACGAGAAACAATTCAAGTGCAACAGCAACAAGGATTGCTCCCAATACAATCAGCATCGTGCGTACCATCGTGCTGCGTAGGGAACGTTTACCGTGTTCTACCGGTGTGAACGCGGCCAAATCTGGAGGTTGGTTCAGTGCCATGGCCTAGCCTCCTGTTCTTATGTACGTATTGGCATCACGAAAGGTGACAACTTTTTGTCCAATTCATGATCTACTCTTATTATTATTACATAAAATATCTGCTCCTCCTATAAAAAACCGGACAATCATCGAGATAAACACAACAAAAAAGCCGTTCTCATTGAGAACGGCTTGGTATTATAGATGTATGGCGGAGAGGGTGGGATTCGAACCCACGTGGAGTTGCCCCCTAACGGTTTTCAAGACCGCCCCGTTATGACCGCTTCGGTACCTCTCCGAACATTAACGTCATGTAATACTCAAACGAATATTGCACAACATAATTAATATATCATACATCCTATAGTAGCACAATATTTATTTTTCCGACTTGCCGATCACTTCAACACCGCGCATATATGGACGAAGTGCCTCAGGTACGATCACACTGCCATCCTCCTGCTGATAGTTTTCCAGAATCGCAGCGACTGTACGACCTACTGCCAGACCAGAACCATTCAGTGTATGCACGAATTCAGGCTTGCTCTTCGTATCCTTACGATAGCGGATGCTTGCACGACGTGCCTGGAAGTCTTCCACATTGGAGCAAGACGAAATTTCACGATACATATTGCTTTCTGGCAGCCATACCTCCAGATCATATGTCTTCGCTGCGCTAAAGCCCATATCGCCTGTACATAGTCCAAGCACACGGTAAGGCAGACCGAGCAATTGCAGGATACGCTCTGCATTAGCCGTCATCTTCTCCAGCTCTTCATACGAAGTTTCTGGCTCAACGACCTTGATCAGCTCGACCTTATTAAATTGATGCTGACGAATCAGTCCACGTGTATCACGACCAGCCGCACCAGCTTCCGAACGGAAACATGAGCTGTAGGCCACATAATACTTAGGCAGCTCTTCTTTGGCCAGAATTTCTTCACGATGATAGTTCGTTACTGGAACTTCTGCTGTCGGGATCAGATAGTAGTCAGTATCCGTCAGCTTGAACAGATCCTCTTCAAACTTCGGCAGCTGTCCTGTACCGACCAGACTATCACGGTTCACGATATATGGAGGCAGAATCTCTTCATAGCCATGATCACCGCTATGCACATCCATCATAAAGTTGATCAGCGCACGCTCTAGACGAGCACCCAATCCTTTATAAAATGTAAAGCGAGAGCCTGTAACCTTCGCCCCTGCTTCAAAATCAAGAATACCTAGCTCCTGCGCGATATCCCAGTGTGCCTTCGGCTCGAATGCAAACTCACGCGGCTCGCCATTACGACGCAGCTCCACGTTGTCTTCCTCCGATGCCCCTACAGGTACACTGCTATCTGGCAGGTTTGGAATAGCCAGTGTCAGGCTATCGATTTCGGCTTCCAGATTACGAATCTCTTCATCCAGCGCCTTAATGCGATCAGACACCTGACGCATTTCCAGAATTAGCTCTTCCGCATCCTCTTTGTTCTTTTTGCGTTGTGCGACTTCGCCAGATACTGTATTACGGCGGTTCTTAAGCAGCTCTGTCTCCTGTAGCAGCTCACGGCGCTTCGAATCAAGCTCTGGGAAGCTAGAGATCAGATCGAGCGATTTGCCGCGATTTTGTAGTGCCTGCGCAACCCGATCATACTCGGTACGCAAGATTTTAACGTCTAACATGAATAACCCCTCCTCATAAAAATAACCTTAACTCCCGTTCCCCTTTTCGCCGACAGACCGGATGCGGCAAGCCAACCGCCATAGGGCGATTCGCTTCTCCACACCAGCGGCTGTACCGGGCAAGCGAGAACTTGCCGCACTCCGCAAGTTGAGTATGCTCTACTCACGGAAGCTGCCAAGAGTTAAGGTCGATCCTACCATTACTTATCTACTTATCGTCATAAGCTGTTTATACAGCGTGTAGCTTCTATTATGACTATGCATAGCCTTATTATACCGTAGCACTGTAACTATAGGCGCCACTGTCTATTGATGTTCATCTAGCATCACACACTTTAACCTCAATCACAGCAACACTATGGATAACAAGCTTATGCCTTACTTGCCAGTGATTCCTTTACCATATCTACAAAATACTGATGCAGACGATAGTCATCTGTCAGCTCTGGATGGAAGGAGCAGGCGAGCAGATGCTGCTGACGTGCAGCTACGATCTCGTCGTTATACACCGACAATACATCCACACCTTCACCCACCGATTCGATCAGTGGCGCACGAATAAATACCGCACGAACAGGCTCAGGGACACCTTGAATATCCAGATCGGTCTCAAAGCTCTCCTTCTGGCGTCCAAATGCATTCCGGCATACCGTCATATTCATCAGCGCCAAATGCGCTTCTTCCTGGCCTTCAATTCGTTCTGCCAGTACAATCAAGCCTGCACATGTACCAAACATCGGTTTACCCAGTGCCGAAAATTGCTTCAACGCATCCATAAAGTCGTACTTGCGCATCAGCTTCCCGATGGTTGTACTTTCTCCACCAGGAATGACGATACCGTCTAGCTCACCCAGCTCGTCCACACGCTTCACACTGACAGCCTCTGCACCTGCCAGCTGTAAGCTGCGAATATGCTCTGCTACAGCACCTTGAAGTGCCAGTACACCGATCTTCATTCCACTATCCTTCTTTCTTACCAGCCGCGATCCTGCATACGCTCAGCAGGAGACAATTTGGAGATTTCGATCCCCTTCATTGGTGTACCCAGATTTTTGGATACCTCAGCGATCAGCTTGTAATCCGTATAATGTGTTGTTGCTTCCACGATCGCACGTGCGAATTTCTCAGGGCTGTCGGATTTGAAAATACCAGAACCAACAAATACGCCGTCTGCACCCAGATGCATCATCAGAGCCGCGTCGGCAGGAGTCGCTACGCCACCCGCTGCAAAGTTAACAACTGGCAGCTTGCCGCTTTCGTGCACGCCCAGCAGCAGCTCGTAAGCTACACCGAGGTTTTTCGCTTCAGCATACAGCTCGTCCTTAGACATGTTTTGTACCTTGCGAACCTGGCTGTTGATCAGACGCATATGGCGTACCGCTTCAACAATGTTACCTGTTCCTGGCTCACCCTTTGTGCGAATCATAGCTGCACCCTCGCCGATACGACGCAGTGCTTCACCCAGATCCTTCGCACCACATACAAATGGTACAGTAAATTCATTTTTATCGAT
This sequence comes from Paenibacillus hunanensis, assembly GCF_014645615.1. GTDB lineage: Bacteria > Bacillota > Bacilli > Paenibacillales > Paenibacillaceae > Saccharibacillus > Saccharibacillus hunanensis. Next base: position 44,938 of record NZ_BMMB01000017.1, read on the forward strand.
ATGATATACTTCGTCAGCAGGTGTGAGCACTTCGCTCTCGTCCAGGTAATCTACACCCATTGATTCCAGTATCTTTGCTTCTACATAGTGACCGATACGCGCTTTCGCCATAACCGGGATTGTAACAACCTTCATAACTTCCTCGATAATCGTCGGGTCAGCCATACGAGCAACCCCACCCGCTGCACGAATATCAGAAGGCACGCGCTCAAGAGCCATAACTGCTGTTGCACCAGCAGCTTCGGCAATCTTTGCCTGCTCCGCGTTCATAACGTCCATGATGACGCCGCCTTTTTGCATTTCCGCCATACCTCTTTTTACTCTCGATGTACCAGTTTCCATGTCCATGCCTCCTGAATACTTTCTGTAAATATCCCGTGCTCAGTCGGCAGCGGGATTCGTTATCAATGACGTTCTGCGTCGGCCGCAACAGCCGTCCCATGCCTGATTCCAGGCTGAAAAGAGGACAGAATCTAACTCATAATTTTACATGACACATATGCATTATACAATACATTTTCACCGTATATCGCAGAATGACCGCCAGGCAGTGCCTGGCGGGTCAAAGGGTATTGGATGCTAATCGAATAGAGCAGTTATAACAGTAGATTAGATACCTTGAAAATTTACAGCCAGACGAGATATCCATCATTCCGGTAGAATGGCTTTGTGTCGTCGCTTGGATCTAAACCTGCATATCACAAAATCTATATCATCACTCAAGCCATATCTTTATTCAATTAGAACATATTTTTCACGGAATTGAACAGATCACCAAACAGGTCACCGATCGAACGGAAGAACAGACGCAGCCAGCTTCCTTTTTCCACAGGCTCCGATGCAATCAGATTCACCGTTGTCACCTGATCCTGCGGCATGCTGTCGTTTTTGTACGTATACGTGATCGTACCGAGTGCTTTGCCTGCTTCGATTGGTGCTGTACGTGCTGTTTCATCCGCTTGCGATACCGTGTAAGTTACATTTTGCGGATTTGTACCCTTCGGTACAACTACATTAACCGCTGCATCTGTTACTACAGGAACCTCTGTTGCTGAACCCTTTACTACCGGTATTGTAGCCAGACCAGAGACCGCCGATTTTGCACCTACGATTTGCTTCACTTCAAAGTGATCAAAGCCGTAGTCCAGTACTTTTTTTGTTTGGATAAAACGTTGTTTATCACTGGATGTTCCCATTACGACACTGATTAGACGCATACCATTACGCTCAGCTGTACCCGTAAAGCACTGACCTGCTGCATTCGTATGACCTGTTTTTAAACCATCCAGGCCTGGATAGGCATACGCCTTAAAGTTAGTAATAGACGAGTTCGACGCCAGCATCCAGTTCCAGTTCACTACTGGTGACTTATCGGTAGGACGGAATTTGAAGGACTGAATTTTGGTCACTTCATTAAAGTCAGGATGATCCACAACGATATGACGTGCAAGAATAGCGGTATCGGAAGCAGACATAACGGTTTCCTTGCCATCCTCAGGCTGTGTACCTTTCGGCATATCCGCAATGCTCAAACCTGTAGCATTAGCAAAATGTGCTGTTTTCATGCCAAAGTCCTTGGCTTTTTCATTCATCAACTTCACAAACTCTTTTTCAGAACCACCAGCGATATACTCTGCCAGTGCAACGGTCGCATCATTAGCCGAACCTACTGCCATCGCTTTGTACAAATCTAGAACCGTGTGCTTATCTCCCTCAGCAAGGAATACACGCGAGCCAACCTGTGCTGCTGCGTTAGCAGATACGGTTACCACATCGTCCCATTTGATTTTGCCTTGTTTTACATAATCGGAAACGATGTACTCAGTCATCATTTTAGACATACTTGCTGGAGGTAATGCTTCATCACTATTAATAGACAGGAGAACCTTACCTGTCGTTGCTTCAATCAAAATAGCAGACTTAACCTGCAATCCAAGCGAGTCAGCAGAAGGTATCGATGTACTGCCGGAAGCAGTAGCTTCTGTAGATTTTTGATCAGTCGAAGTACCGGATGTAGCCGATGCAGCCATTGCTGCTGTTGGAACAATTGTAGACAGACACAGCATATTTACAAGCATCAACGATGCTACACTTTTTTTAATAAGTTGACGTTTCGACTTCTTTCCTGTTTGCTTTCCCCACTTGCGTTCCAATGTATAAATGCTCCCCTCAAAACTCACCTATAGTATTGCATGTAATGCGCGGTACTATGTAAACCATCAAACAGTTAAAACCCGCTATCACAATGACTTTCTCATTTTAGCACATGGTGACATGCAAAAAAAGACAAGCCCTTAATAAATCATAGGCTCCGATAAACGTCAACTGCATTTTTTAACTAAATTTAGTAGTAAAGCGGTCTAAACTATACCTACTATTTATATTTTGAAATGGTGGCTTTGAAATAGCTTTCAGATATTTAATGGTAAAGGGACAAATAACTATTGCTGATTACCTCTATATCCGAGTCATAGAAGTGAGCAGCTCCTTTTAGAATTAACGCCTAAACCAAATGTATACTCGATTTATATTCAAGCTAGCCTGATATTAAAGCCGATAATTAATTACTATTTCTGACTACTTGGTTCTATATTAATTATGCTGCTTTCTTAAACAGCTTTAGAGATATTGCGCTAGTACACCACTACTTTTCAAAACCAAAAAAGACCACCTCCCAGTCATATCCCAGGAAGTGGTCGTAATTGAATTGATCCTTATGAATCGATCCTCATAAGAAAATTTTTATTACATAATTATAGTTAGACAGAATTATACTCACGCACAAGAACAGTGAAGACGCACTTCTCTCGCTCAAAATGAGAGAAATTAGCATACTCTTCGCATACTATCGATTACAGAGAATAGTTAGGCGCTTCTTTTGTAATCTGAATATCATGTGGATGGCTCTCACGCAGACCCGCACCTGTGATACGGATGAATTGTGTATCATTACGCAGCTCTTCCAGACTTCCAGTGCCACAATACCCCATACCTGAACGCAGACCACCGATCAACTGGTGTACCGTTTCCGACAAAGGACCTTTGTAAGCTACACGGCCTTCGATACCTTCTGGGACGAGCTTTTTATCATCATCCTGGAAGTAACGATCCTTACTACCCTGTTTCATCGCAGCCATGGAACCCATACCACGATATACTTTGAAACGACGACCTTGATAGATCTCCGATTCGCCCGGGCTTTCTTCTGTACCGGCAAACATACTACCCAGCATAACTGCGGATGCGCCAGCAGCCAGTGCCTTTGTAATTTCGCCAGAGTACTTGATACCCCCGTCAGCGATAATTGGTATGCCGTATTCACGTGCAACTGTCGCACAATCATAGATCGCTGTAATCTGAGGTACACCGATACCAGCGATAACGCGTGTTGTACAGATCGAGCCTGGACCGATACCAACCTTAACTACAGATGCACCTGCTTGGATCAGATCACGAGTCGCTTCACCTGTAGCTACGTTACCTGCAACGATAGTGAGTTCAGGGAACATGCTACGCAGCTTACGTACTGCATCCAAAATGTTAATATGGTGTCCATGTGCAGAGTCAACAACGATCAGATCCACACCAGCATTAACCAGTGCTTCCGCACGTGCAAAAGCATCATTCGATACACCAATCGCTGCACCTACGAGCAAACGACCCTGTGCATCCTTCGCTGCATTCGGGAACTGAATTGCTTTCTCAATATCCTTAATTGTGATCAAGCCTTTGAGGATGTTGTTCTCGTCTACCAGTGGTAGCTTTTCAATTTTATGCTTTTGTAGCAAAACCTCAGCCTCTTGCAGTGTTGTACCAACAGAAGCAGTTACCAGGTTTTCGCTAGTCATCACGTCACTGATTGGGATATTAAAGTCATGGATGAAACGCAGGTCACGGTTCGTAATGATACCAACCAGCTTATGATCCGCATCTACGATCGGTACGCCAGAGATGCGATACTTTGCCATTACCGCTTCTGCATCGGATACCATTTTATCAGGAGTAAGGGAGAATGGGTTGGTGATAACACCACTTTCGGAGCGTTTTACACGATCTACTTCCTCTGCTTGCTGTTCCATCGACATATTTTTGTGGATGATGCCGATACCGCCTTCACGTGCCATTGCAATTGCCATTGCAGCTTCAGTAACAGTATCCATACCCGCACTGATCAGAGGTACATTCAGTTTAACGGACGAGCTGAGTACAGTAGAAACATTAACTTCCTTCGGCAATACTTCCGACTTACGTGGAACCAACAGCACGTCATCAAATGTTAGTCCCTCTTTACCAAACTTTGTTTCCCACACGAGGATATTCCTCCCTTTTCTTCTTTTGATATGAGGCTTATAAATAAATCCGTTTTAATCCGCTGTCACAGCCGGAAAAAAATCAAAGAATAGGTTCCGATCATTTCCAGTGCTCAGGGCACCGTCTCAAAGGGAATATTCATAAGCTTTTAAGCCTGATTTAAAGCCTTTATGATCAAGAAATACATTCTTGAAAATAAGTTTCTGAAAATATATTATTGCAATCTTAGCAAAGGGGTTATGGGCTGTCAAGAACGTTACAGCATAATCACATAAATGAACTTTGAACAATCCAATTTGGCTTTTCAGGGAACACGAATGTCCTCTCATCATGGACAAAATAATAATATTGTATATGATTTCCAAGTTGGATGTCTCTAAGCGCTATATTAAAAGACTAAGTATGCTTCACTAAATCCCTACATAAAATTCCAAACTAACCATCCGAATCGAAACCCAAATCCTGCATGCCTAATATCAAAAGCCTTTCGTACTCGACTGCTTTCGTGCTCGCCTGAATAAAATGATCTAATCATAGCTCATACAATTAATATAATCACTTCTAGACTATCTGCTTCTAGTTAATAGCTACAAAACTCCAAATAGCAATTGTATAATACGTATCCCTCTTTCTTTCGAGCCCCTCTGCAACATCGTTCTTCAATACCTCTCTGCAACACCTTCTACTGCTACATCCAAAATTGGAACAACAAGAGTACGCTTAAAAGTTAAAAAACCTGAAACAAAGCCAGAAAAGAGAAAACACTAAGTGGCAATTGCATAATACATATCGAGAACAACAGAAAGCAGAACAAGAAGAATACAAAGAAAGTGAATAACAAAAGCAGCTAATAGAGGTAGTAAATAGAACAAAATAGAATGAAAAATAGACTATACGAAGAAGATCAAA
>NZ_BMMB01000018.1 GCF_014645615.1 Paenibacillus hunanensis
AGACACAGACACAGACACAGACACAGACACAGACACAGACACAGACACAGACACAGACACGGGTGGCAGTGATGGGCTTCGTGGTATAGTGAGGGTATGAAAATAGACTATCGGGGTGTGAGGGAGGTTGATTATGGAGTCTCTTGTTAGTGCGTTGGCGCTGGATGAATGGTTACGGGTGGAGCGATTGGTGCTTGTGTTGTTTAAGACCCAGCATTGTAGTGTTTGTGATGCGGTTCAGCCGCAGTTGGAGGCGTTGCTGGGGCGGTATCCTGCGGTTAAAGGAGCTTATTTGTATATGGAGGATGCGCCGGAGTTAGCTGCGACGTATATGATCTTTACTTCGCCGGTAGTGATGTTGATGTATGAGGGGAAGGAAGTGTATCGGGCGGCGCGGTTTGTTCGTTTTGCAGAGCTAGAGTATCAGGTGAGTCAGTATACTTCGTTGTTGGCTATGGATACACAGGCTGGGACGGATTGAGGTCGGTTGGAGCTGGCTAGATCGGTTTTGCTTATGCACATCGAGCTTTTTCAGCTCATTGCTGGTGCGCGTTGAGCTGAAGAAGCTCATTGGTCGTATAGCCTGTAATGAGCTTCTTGAGCTAACGGATATGAATCGATATGGGCTAGTCTATTGTCGATTAGCACATTGACTAATTGTAGGTCGGTTGACTAGGGATGAAGAGGATCAATAGCTTGATCGTGCTGAATTAGAATGAATTGTAGGGTCTGCCTAGGGGCTGTCCGCTTGGCTTTGAATAGCGTGTATCGCTGTAACGGCTTTCCCTTTTGTGTAGCCTCAACCGCTCCAATAGCGTTCCATTATAATATAATCTTTGCCGCCTTTTTGAAAGGATTCGCCTGTAGCTCTCAGGTCGAAGCGTTCATAGAAGGCGGTTTTTTCTATGCGTGCATTGCAATATAGGCGGCGTAATCCGTGTCGTTCGGCTTCTGTCATGATAAAGGATAGCAGTCTGCTCCCGTGTCCTTGACCTTGCCATGGTATGCGTGTGGCGAATTTGCGGAATTGTCCTTCCGACTCATGCAAAAACAGTGAAATGACGGATACCAGTTCATCTCCATCGAATAAGCCATAATGCAAGCCTTGATCGTCCTTTTTTAGCTTTACATAGTCTAGCTCGCGATCAGGCCACATCACCTCATGTCGCACCTGCCATGCCTGTTCCTTTTTAATTTCTCGGATCATCGGTATCCACCTTCCCTTTTACAGTCCATTGTGTAGCACCTATCATGCTCGTTAGTTTTGCTCGGTTGCTTGTGCTTCGATGTCTGCTTTAATTTCTAATTTCGATTCATCATCAGATATGAATGCTCTTTTTTCAAAAATAGATATGTCTATTCTTATTTAAGCAATTCATCAACCTTTTGACGCTTTCAGCATACCCTATTCATAAAGATAACGAAAATATCTAATGACTATATGATATGGAAAGCATTGACAATCTTCTCCAACTGTATTAATAATAGTAGTACAGTTAATACAGTGAAAGGAGGTTATCCATGTTTGAGCTGGATATACGCAGTCGCAAGCCCATTTACGAGCAGCTGATGGATAAGATCAAGGAACTGATCGTGTACGGCATATTGAAGCCGGATGAGCAGCTTCCCTCTGTGCGTGCGTTATCTGCTCAGCTGACGGTGAATCCCAACACCATTCAGAAGGCGTATCGTGAGCTGGAGCGAGATGGCTATATTTATTCGCAGCCAGGCAAAGGCAGCTTTGTCTCGCCTGCGGAGCAGCAGCCTCAGGATATCCAGCGTGAAGCGATGCGCGAGCAGCTGTTAAAGCTATTTGCAGAAGCGATCTACCTAGGCTTTACTCAATCGGATATGGAGAAGCTATATCGTCAGGCAATGGAAGGAAAAGGAGGCGTTCAGGATGATTAAGCTGGAGCATACCAGCAAGCGATTTGAAGAGGAATATGCAGTTGAAGATTTGTCCTTGAATATACATAAAGGGTCTATTTTTGGACTACTTGGCTCCAATGGTGCAGGTAAAACGACACTGCTCAAGCTACTTGCAGGCATTTACAGTCCAGATCAGGGAAAAGTAACGCTGGATGGGCAGACCGTATATGAGAATCCGGCGACCAAGCAAAATATTGTCTTTCTCGCGGATCGACCTGCTTTTTTCGCACAGACCACGATCCGGCAAATGGCAAACTTTTACCGCTCGATCTATCCAACCTGGAGCGAAGAGCGCTTCAAGCAGCTAGCTCCTGCATTCCAAAGCATCGATCTCAAGCGTAAGCTGCATCGCATGTCCAAAGGCATGCAGCGGCAAGCGACACTATGGCTTGCTCTGAGCTGTAAGCCACAGCTACTTATTCTGGACGAGCCGATCGATGGACTCGATCCTGTGATGCGCAGACAGGTGAAAAATCTACTATTTCAAGAGGTTGCCGAGCATGGAGTGACCGTTGTGATCTCCTCACATAATCTGAGAGAGATTGAGGATATGTGTGATCATGTGGGCATTATGCATGAAGGCAAATTGCTGATGAGCAGAGAATTGGACGATCTCAAGCTAGATATGCACAAAATTCAAGTCGCCTTCCGGGATGAGCGACATGAGCAAGCGGTATCCGGCTTACTGGATATCGTACATAAAGAGCAGCGTGGCAGTGTAGGCACTTATATTATTAAAGGAACCGTAGAGCAGATTAGCGAGATATTCCGTGTGTACGAGCCGTATGTATTCGACATCTTGCCGATGACACTGGAGGAAATTTTCATTTACGAAATGGGGGATGCCGGTTATGACGTTCAGCCGATACTTCTTTAATCGGGGAATATGGTGGTATGCGCTTCGTCAGGCGGGTTGGCTGGGGGTAGTGTATGGATTGGCAATGTTGTGCTTATTACCACTTGGTCTGATCAATGAGGAGCAGTATGTTGAATATCGCGAACCTCTAGTTTTAAATCATCTGTTTGAGATTCATGGTGACATGCAGTCTATTCTCATCATCGCCTTCCCTGCGTTAGTTGCAGTGTTTTTGACACGTTATATGCAGGAGCGGAAGCTATCTGATCTATTACATAGCTTACCGTTAAAAAGACACCAGCTACTCACTATTGTATTTTGTGTAGGTTCAGGTATTATTATCATTCCAACCTGGGTGGTAACGCTGATCATATCGATGATGCGTCCTGGGTTAGTACGTGTATCTTTTAGTCAGATACAACTGATCGAATGGGCGGTATCCATCTCTGTAATGACCATACTTGTTTTCGTATTTACAGTATTGGTCGGCATTTGTATCGGTCAGTCGATTTTACAGTTGCTATTATCTATGGGCTTATTGCTATTACCATTTATGTTTATGGTCATGTTTCAGCATCATTTGAACGTCTTGTTATATGGATATTTGAATAGTGATCCCGATGTGCCAGCGTCTAATTTGTGGTCGCCGATTTATCGAATTGCACAGTTCAGTTATGCCCCTTTACAAGCAAGTGAAGGATGGAAATATGTCATATCGATTGTAATCTGCATTGCTTTTGCTTATATGTTATATCGATTGCGTCCTGCCGAAAGCTCCAGTAACGGTATAGTATTCCGGTATGTTAACCCGATCTTCCGTTTACTGGTAATGCTGGTGATGTCCTTATTTGCTGGACTACTCTCTATGAGATTAGTGCTTGATCGCCCGCTAGTGATGGTGACCGGCTATGTGCTGGGTGCATTAGTAGGTGGAATTATCGCCGATATGATTATTCGTAAAACATGGCAGGTTGCAGACAAGCAACTTATACGTATGCTAGGTGGTTATGGTGCAGTTATTGCTCTGATTCTCTGGTTGCCTGTAGCCAATGTGAATGGTTATTCATCGAGAATACCTGATCCTAATAATATTCAAGGCGTCTATATAGGCTCTAATCTATCAGAGGACTTGTACAATAGTACTTTTTCCAATAATGGTCTATTGATTGACCGAACGTTTAATCCTACTGGATTGTCTGATAGTCGACAGTATATGGATGCCATTATTAATTTGCATCGGCAAATTGTAGCGGAGCGTCCGAATTCAGACTATGGCAAGCAATATAATCCGTGGGAGAACAATAATCAGCAGTTTCAGATTGCTTATTTGCTTAAAGATGGTAGTCTTATGACACGGAACTACTTTATACCAAGAGATCGTTATAAAGCGTATTTATTACCTATCGTTAATCAGTTGCCTTACAAAAATACGTACTATAGCTTAAATCAGTTGGCGGATTATCAGGGACCTATTCAAATTAACAATCCAGATACAAACTGGACAACACCTTCTAAAATGATTCGCAATCCGGAAGATTTAAACGTATTCAAGCAATTCTTAATCGAACAAATCCAAACGACTAAAAATTCGTGGGATGACTATTCATCAGGTGCTGTTGTGCAGGTAAGTATTGATATTCCAATGAATGGTTCGGGCAATATTTTGCAAAAAATGTATATGTTAAGTGCAAACGAACCGAAAATATACAACTGGCTACAAAAGAAAAACCTGCTTTCAGCTACAACACGAGTAGAGGATTTGAAGGCAATTCAGTTGTTACCGCGCGCAGAAGGTGACAATCATGCAGATAGCAATGTACCTTATAATAGCGTGAATAAACATGCTGTTGTGATCGATTCTCCTGACCAGATGAAGCGTATTCTGACAAATAGTCAGATATACACTGGAGCATATGCCAAGCAACAAGAGAAGAACGGCTACAAAGTACAGCTTGTTTTCAAAAACGGACTATTTGGCTATCGCGATCTTCCTAGCTCGCAGATGACGCCCGAGCTATACAGCATGGTCTCGCGTTAAAGTATACGCGCCCACGACGTTATTTTAAAAACGATATCTGTACTTTATCCTGCACCTCTTGCACAATGCCAGTAGATTGTCCGTCTTATTAGGACAATCGCTGCTTGTTCAGAGGTGCATTTTCTTTAAAATAAACAAAGCCTGTTACCCTACACAAGCCCTTCCCCTCCTCCTTCCTTACCGCAGCTACCCATACAACATTACAGAAACCCAATCCCATAATCCCGCAATCTACATACAATCCATCCTTAAACCACTGAATTTTAAACAAACCACACGGTTTAGTCTATTCCCCGCTACAGAAGGAAATCGATATGATCAATAATGTAAGCGCTTCATAATTCGGGAAGAAGGGATGAATGAATCATGAATCGGAATTGGCGAGGATCATCCGTAGGGCTGCTGGCGATGGTGTTACTGTTGGGAGTATGGTTTAGCGGTGGAATGGCAGGAGGAAGTAGAGCAAATGCAGCAGATAACAACGGTGCAAGCTCCGATACGCAGACAACGTCTGATACTACAGCTGTACATATCCCGGTTGTCTATCTCGCAGGTGATTCGACTGTACAGACGTATCGCGCTTCTCAGCGTCCACAGGCAGGCTGGGGACAGATGATCGCAAGCTATTTTGATGATGGTGTGCAGTTTAGCAATCATTCCATCGGTGGACGTAGCTCACGTTCCTTTATCGAGCAGGGACGACTGGATACGATTGTAGCGCTACTACAGCCCGGCGATTATCTCATGGTGCAATTCGGGCATAATGATGCCGATTCCTCCAAACCTGAACGCTATACGCCGGTTAATGATTATCGGAATTACCTGAAAACGTATATTGATCGCGCACGCAGCAAGGGAGCTACCCCGATTCTCGTGACTCCTGTATCTCGCCGCGATTATAATGCAGCCAATGGGCAATTCAAGCCGAGCTTTCCTGAATATGTAGCAGCGATGAAGCAGGTTGCTGCCGAAACGAATACGCTATTGATCGATCTGAATGCACGTAGTGTAGCGCTGTATAATACGATTGGTATTGAAGGCACCAAATCTATCTTCCTACATGTAGCGGCTGGGCAGTATCCGTATTTCCCTGATGGTGTGCAGGATAATACTCATTTTCAGGAGCAAGGCGCTATAAAGATTGCAGGATTGGTGGCAACAGGCATCGACGAGTTAAATATTCCGCTATCTGAGCATCTGCTCGCTCCTTAATTTTCTGTACTACTCGTAAGCACATGAGGCGATCATGTTGAAGCGATGCTGCTGCTCATGAAGCCTAACAAAACATAGATCGATATCATAGATTCATATCTTCATGCAAGCCACCTTGAAGAATCAGGGTGGCTTTTGCTGTGTCCCAAATTATTTTCTGCTCGTGCACATCACAAGCTCTCCCCTACATACGAATCTACCCGAAGCGGTGACGCAGGGCTAACCGATAACATGGGGAAAGCACAGGCTTTTTTTTGGATGGTTATCAATTTAATTGAGAAAAAAATACTGAAAAGTAATTAAATTTGATAAGTTGCTTATAATTAAGATATTTGACCATAAATAACTGGATGATTTTACCGATATAGGTGTTAGTGATAGCACCAAATGATGGTTCATATGAACCAAAAAGACTCGGCATGCCACTGTAAACGACAGAAATGCATAGACTTTGCACATTCATTGCACTATCTCTCATCTCAACTTATCTAATAGCTTATTACCAGGAGGAAGTCGTATGAATATGTTCAAATTTAATAACTGGAGCCTCAGTGCCAAAGTGCTACTCCCCGTTGTTGTACTGATGGTTGCCCTGATCGTTTTTTCGATTCTGGCTTTGCGCAATCTGGATACGATGGAAAAGAAAATTGTTTCATCCTTGTATGATAATTCGTATAAAATCGATTATCTGATCCTTAATGCTGACCGCGATTTTTACCAGGCATTACTCGCACAAACGAAGCTGCTAACCCTGCAAAATGAAGGGGATATCCAGAAGCAGGTTGGCGATTACAATGAAAATGCCAAGCAGGTATATGATCGTGTACAGGCAGCAAGAGCCATTATGGAGCAAAATGCTGACGTTTTCAAAGCGTACAAGGATCAGGAAACGGGCAAAAGCACATTCGAGCTGTTTGATTCATTTAACCAGGATTACAATGCATGGAAGCAGGAGTTCAACGTCAATACACGTACGCTGACCAGTGCAACGAATGCTGATGAGCAATTCAGCGCAGCCAGAGGTAATATCGATAAAATTAGCGATATTATTGATCAGTACAGCACCGACTCACTGAACAGTAATGCTGCTCTCAAAAAACAAATGGTTGTACTCACCTATATTCAGCTCGCCGCTGCTGCCATCCTATCGGCGATTATCGTATTTTTCATCGTGATGAATATAAGAAGACGTACAAAAGATACACTGGATCTGATTGACCGGACAGCACGCTTTGATCTGCTGTATGTGGATAAATTCACTCCATATTTATCGCAAAAGGATGAGTTTGCTGTGATCATTCAGGCGCTTGGTGAAGCGCGCAGACAGTTCCGTCTCACCTTTAGCAAGGTGATGGAAGAGAGCGCTAGCTTGCAGACGAAGATCGGCAATGTAGAGCAGGAGATGAACAAGCTGGATGCAGGTGTGCATGACATTTCCTCAACGACCGAGCAGCTGTCGGCAGGGATGGAACAGACCGCAGCGTCGGCACAGGAGATGAATGCCACCTCCAATGAGATTGAAGCGGCTGTACATTCTGTGGCATCCAAGGCGCAGGAGGGAGCGCGTGCAGCAGAGCAATTAACCGAGCGCGCCGTAGAGCTCACTACTCAATTCAAGGCATCGTATGAAGAGAGTGATCGCACGTACAAAACGGCAAGTGCGAATCTGATTCAAGCCCTGGAAGAATCCAAATCCGTAGAGCAGATTCGCTCGCTCGTTACCTCGATTATCGAGATCGCTGCTCAGACGAATCTACTATCGCTTAATGCAAGCATTGAGGCGGCGCGCGCAGGTGAGGCAGGACGAGGCTTTGCTGTCGTAGCTAGCGAGATCAGCAAGCTGGCAGAGGATTCGAAAAACGCTGCCGATCGCATCAATGCGATTACTGGCGTCGTTACTCGCTCGGTCGATAATCTGTCCTCACATTCCAACAATCTGCTAGAGCTTTTTGATACGAATATTTGGAAGGATTATCGTATGATGCTCAGCTCTGCCGAGCACTATGCCACGAGTGCGCAGGAGATTGATGCGATTGCAGGTGATCTGAGCGCAACCTCTGAGGAATTGCTCGCATCGGTTGAAAATGTCGTGAAGACGATTCATGAAATTTCCGTTGCCGCAGATGAAGGGGCACAGGGAACCGGTATGATCGCCAGAAAAACAGATGATATTGTGCAGCAGACGAATCGTGTTAGCGAGCAGATGGAGCAATCCAAGCAAGATATCGAAGGTCTGGCAGAGTCCGTATCCAAGTTCAAACTCAGCTAATTCGTCACCATATGCTGTAGACAGCATGACGATGATTCTCAATCAAACACAAGGACAGCCCCGATTTTGGCAGGCTGTCCTTGTTTGATTGCATATAAAGTTAAAAGGTTTTTCTATGTACTGCCTAGCTAAACCCTTGCTACGACAGGAATTCCAAAGATTCTCAATCTTTTCTCAATAATTTTGCAAAACCTCTTGATAATAATAATCATTGTTGATAGAATATAAAAAGAAAGAAGGAACTCGGCAAAGTCCCTTCTCTCGGTGGAGCAATATTCAAAGCTTATTTCTTTTCGAATGTTTGACAATCTGTTTCTTGAGCTTCAGTCACTTCTTGTTTAACGTGGCTAGTAACGAAGATTGTTTCAGCAGTGCATTTGTTTTGCTCTGCCCAGTGAGTGCAAGAGTTAACTTCACACAGTACGCCTTGTGCCATGAGGATTCACCTCCTAAATAAAAGAATACAGATGCCAAGCTACAGTCCCTTCGGCAAAAGGGGCTATTTGTGCTATCATCTGATACTTACATTGCCAGTATACAGGATATATACCCGCTTTGGCAAACTTTTTACCGCAGAGCTGCGAAAAAAAGAAAAAATATCCAGTTTGTATGAGCAGGGATTTGGATAAGCGGAAATATTGTCCATGTACCGTTATAGATTTTTTATCGTTCGTTATAGATTGTCATTGCTCGACTTCGTATATTCGTATAAATGGATCATTATATTGCATAGTGATATTCATTCACCATGTTATGTGATACGCATCATATATAGCTCTATATACGGATATAGCTATACAAAAAAGCCTTCCCAATGAAGCTACTAATGCTTCGTGGAAAGGCTTTTTTTGTTCCTATGCTTGCTGAAAATAGTCACATCGATGATCGATTGGTATTCGTTTATCTGTACTCGTTTATCTACATTCGTTACAAGCCGATCATACAGATAGATACAGCCCGATTTTATCTATATCATAGACTTGCCAGACAGCTCGGCTGATTACTTACGCAGCAGGCTGAGGTCAAACTCCGGTACCAGCCCTTCGCGAGCAGCGCGACCGAGCAGTGCTTCAATCGCATTGTAACCATCCTCGCCCAGATCACGTGTGAACTCATTAACATACAGCTCAATATGCGAATCAGCAACGTTCGGGTCCATCTCCTGTGCATGCTCCAGTACATAATCACGGGATGCTTGCGGATGCTGCCATGCGTATTCAACCGATGCACGCGCCCAGCTCGCAATCTGTTCACGATCCAATGAGCGGCGTGCGATGATCGCACCGAGTGGAATCGGCAGGCCGGTATCCTGCTCCCACCAGCTACCCATATCCTGGAGCAGGGTAAGACCATAGTTCGGATACGTGAATCGTGCTTCATGGATAACGAGACCGGCATCGATCTGTCCATCACGCACCGCAGGCATAATCTGGTCAAATGGCATCACGACCACTTCACCAATTCCACCCGGAACATTTTGTGCAGCCCACAGACGGAATAGCAGATAGGCAGTAGAGCGCTCGCTTGGCACGGCAACACGTTTGCCAGATAATGCAGCAGCATCTGTAGCTTCGGGATCAGCAGTCAGCACGAGCGGGCCACAGCCGCGACCGAGTGCGCCTCCGCAAGGGATGAGCGCATAATCCTCCAGCACCCATGGTAGAGCAGCATAAGAGATTTTCAGCACTTCTGGGCCTTCACCAGATGCAGCCCAGTTATTCGTAATATCAATATCGGCATACGTGACTTCCAGCTCTGGCGCACCATCGATTAGGCCGTGTACCCAGGCGTGAAAGACGAACGTATCGTTAGGACATGGAGAAAAAGCAATTTTCATTTAGAGCACCTCCGCTAAAATACGGGTTGCTTGCCCAAGTGACTTGAGGGCATCTGGAATACGCCAGCTATCACGATCACGCGGCCCTACTGTATTGGAAATCGCACGCAGCTCCATAACCGGCAGGTCAAATAGGTTCGCAGCTACCGCTACGCCAAAGCCTTCCATACCTTCTGCCGCAGCATTGGGAATACGCTGTAGGAGCGCAGTCGTTGTCTCTGCCGAGCCTGTTGTAGTCGATACGGTCAGCACGGAACCGACATGTACAGGAATGGTAGCAGCCTGAAGTGCAGCAGCGACAGTCTGGGTAGAGCTACGATCCGATTGCAAAGTCGAGTGACCGAAGCCTAGCTCATCTACCGTAATAAAGCCTTGATCCGGTGTCTCCGAGCCGAGATCAGCAGCAATCATCTGATCGGCAAGCACGATGCTCCCTATTGGTGCATGTGGTGCAAAGCCGCCTCCAATCCCTGCGCTGATGACCAGACCATACTCATCGCTGTGCAGAGCTAAATGAGCAGCAGTTTCTGCCGCAGCACTTGCTGGCCCGACGCCAACGATAATCACCTCGTAGCGTTCTCTAGCGTGATAGGGTAGAGCTTGTAGGATTGCATTTCGTTCAGCTTGTACAGCTGTTGCAATCAATATACGGTAGCTCGCTCCTGTGTAACGTGAAGCTTCCATCGAATCAAACCTCCTTAGCAGTCGAGGCTTGGCAGCAAGCCCATCCTTTAACGTTACTCCGAAAAAGGAATGATGTAAAGTCGATCATAGTAAGGGGATGACAGACGAAGCCCCATACAGACTCCATGCCATCGTAGGATCTGCATGTAACATCAGCACCGTTTATTCTGCTCGTAGCTGATCGATCACACGCTGCAAGCCCTCGGATGCAGCGGTAAGGGAATGAGCGACACGAATGGCTTCCTGATTCGTAGCATGCTGTCGTCCAGCCGTTTCTTTTGCATCCTCACAGTTGTCTACAAAGGCAGTTGCGATCCCTGCGATATGCTCCACCGAACCAGAGATATGAATCGAGGAGGCAGACACGAGCTGGCTGGATTGTAAAATATGCTGTACACCCTGACCGACCTCGGCACTATGCTTCCATATACGTTCCAATGTCTCGCGTGTCTGCTTTGTAGCGGCTACGCCAGCATCCAGTCTTGTATTTACCTGCTCCATCGAATCGGCAGATTTGTGTGTATCCAGCGTCATTTCTGCTAGAAAAGACGTGATCTGCGAAGCAGATTCGGCGGAGAGATGCGCCAGCTTTTGAATTTCCTGAGCGACGACAGCGAATCCACTGCCAGCTTCGCCTGCTCGTGCCGATTCGATCGAGGCATTGAGGGCGAGCAACTGCGTTTGAGCAGCGATTTCCTGAATAAAGGTTGTGATTTGCGAGATATTTTGGGAGTGCTGCTGTAGCGAGTGCATATGCTGGCGTGATTGCTGAACCGCCTGTAGCAGTAAGCCCATTTCACAATTTAACTGCTCCAGGCTATGATTGCTCGTTTCGGTAAAGCTAGCGGTTTCGTCGGATCGCCGGAGCACCAGATCGATCGCAGTATGGATCTGTTCGAGCTGTTTATTATTTTGCGCGACTGCGTCCAGGGCAAGGCTCGCCTGCTCCTTTTGTAAAAGGGAGCCTTTGGACACGCCATCAATGCGCGAACTCATCTCTTCACCATGTAGAGCAGCAGAGGAGGCAATGTGCATCAATTCAGATGAGCCCTGCCCGATACCATTGGCTACATCATTCAGACGCTGAATGACCGAACCGATAATCCGACCGCGCTCCTGCTGCTGTGTTTGCTGCGAGGTACGCTTATAGCGCTGATTCGTAATGATCTGAACGCTGACGGCAGTAGAAGTACAAATGAGAAAAAAAGCATGGACGACTAGCATCGTCAGCGAGTATGTATCTGTACCAAAGATTAAGCGTGGGAACCACACAAAGCCCACAATATGCTGAATTGCAAATAGAGCTGAAGCGATCGTAATCAAACGAATACTCTCATAAAAGCATAAAATGGCGATTACCATAAAGATCGAGAAATGAAAGACGACATCCCCATTGCCGCCCGAGATCATCGATATGCTGCTGAATACCATGGATAGTGTGTTAAACAAAGCAACCTTAGGATCGGAAGGACGCTTTGCATACAGCCAGTAGGCGATGATCAGCAAAACAATAGGTAGCAGCAGTAATAGATTTAGCGCCTGCGGATTGTTACTCATCATACCATCGTTCATGGACATCGTGCCGCCAGCATGCTGCATCATACCCCCAAAAAAGTGCAGCTCTCGCGCTAGAAAGTGGACTAAGAGCGAGATCGCTAGAATCCCAGCCGAGATGTACAGCATGACGTAGTTCTTTTGTTTACTCATCTTCATTTCCCCCTGAGCTATAGTGAACAAAATAAGGAGCAAGGCATGATCATACGAAGTCGTTAAAATGCCAGGCTGTTAGGACATGCCTGCTGCTATTATTTATATCGGTGACTTAATTACGAATTGATTATAGCCAAAATTTAAAATTCCTCAATTTTAGCAAATTTTATGTGTTAGGTGCGATATGTGTCAGATGCGAAAAGATAGTGTAATCCCAATACGCATCGCTATGGATTGAGCCAGCCTTGAAAATAGTAAAGTTACTTGCAAGGAGCAATGGCTCGATGTGCTTATAAATCAGGTTATCCCTATCCATATGTAACTACATTAATAACATTCTTATACGAGTTGCTGCATACTTTTGCACAAACGGGGTAATAGATGTCAAAACGCTGTCTTCGTAACGCTAGCTTGTAGGCTATCCGTTTAGTAGCTAAATCGTCTACTTGCTTATGCGAGCGCACACAATGAACAGCACGATTATAGCCTTCAGTACACTCGCATACAGTCTCCAATAGTACAGTTTATAGCGATGGATTAACTATAGCTGCTGAGCTAGATACGTCACGACAGCTTAGATGCAGACAGTGAAATCGTATAACAGCGCCTTTAGTAGACCAGGTGTACACGATGGGGACAGATAGAGTGGAGTAGGAACGATGGAACTTTATTTTGCAGAGTAGAGGTGAGCCAAGCACAATGAAAATGGACACGAATGAGACATGGACGATTGAGGTAGAGGGACGATCTGTAGTAGCGCATCCCGGTATGACAATTGTGCAGGCTGTTAATGCAGTACCTGAGTTGTATATTCCGCAAATCTGTTATAACGAGCAGCTTGGCCCCATCAACACCTGTGATACCTGTATGGTCGAGGTGGATGGTGAGCTCGTGCGTGGATGTAGTACCGAGGTGAAGCAGGGCATGCGTGTATCCACGCAGACGAATCTGGTCAAGGATGCACAGCAGGAATCGATGTCCCGTATTTTGCGCAATCATGAGCTATACTGTACGGTTTGCGATAATAACAACGGAAACTGTGTCGTACATAATACGACCGAGCGGCTTGGTATTGAGCACCAGAGCTATCCGTTTCGCAATAAGCCCTATGAAATCGACAATACCAATCCGTTTTACCGCTATGATCCAGATCAGTGTATTTTGTGCGGTCGCTGCGTAGAGGCGTGTCAGGATCTGCAAGTGAATGAAACGTTATCGATCGATTGGAGTCGTGAGCAGCCACGTGTCGTCTGGGATAATGATGTACCGATCGATCAATCCTCCTGCGTCTCCTGCGGGCATTGTGTAACGGTCTGCCCCTGTAATGCATTAATGGAGACATCGATGATTGGCGAAGCAGGCTTTATTACCGATATCGATAGCCGACTGATGGAGCCGCTAATCGATCTGACCAAGGAAGTGGAGCCGGGCTACTCCAGTATTTTTCAGGTGTCCGAGATGGAAGCCTCGATGCGCAAGTCTCGCATTGAAAAAACGAAAACCGTCTGCACATATTGCGGTGTAGGCTGTAGCTTTGAGGTGTGGACGAAGGGGCGCGATATTCTTAAAATCGAGCCGTCTGTAGATGCACCGGTGAATGGCGTTTCCACCTGTATTAAGGGGAAATGGGGCTGGGACTTCGTAAATAGCGAGGAGCGCCTGACTAAGCCGCTTATTCGTCAGGGTGACCGCTTCGTTGAGTCTTCGTGGGATGAAGCCCTGTCACTTATCGCTGAAAAGCTGGGCGGTATTCGTGATCAGCACGGCTCCGATGCCCTTGCTTATATCGCATCGTCCAAATGCTCGAATGAGGAAAACTATATTTTCCAAAAGTTCGCTCGTTCAATTATGGGAACGAACAATGTGGACAACTGCTCACGTTACTGTCAGTCTCCCGCTACATCCGGTCTGATGCGTACGGTCGGTCTGGGTGGCGATACCGGTACGATCCAGGATATTCAGCAGGCTGAGCTTGTATTGATCGTGGGTGCGAATCCAGCGGAGTCCCATCCGGTACTGGCTACGCGTGTAAAACGCGCGCACAAGCTACACGGTCAGAAGCTGATCGTATCGGATATTCGTAAAAATGAAATGGCAGAGCGTGCTGATCTGCATTTGCATCCGAAGCCAAGCTCTGATCTCGTATGGCTGTCGGCAGTAACGAAGTATATTATCGATCAGGGCTGGGAAAATCGCGAATTCCTGGATCAGCATGTGGAAGGCTTTGATGCTTACCGCGAATCCCTCGCTCCGTACACGCTGGAATATGCGGAAGAGAATTCCGGTCTGTCACGTGAGGAGCTGATTCGTACCGCGGAAATGATCCACCAATCGGGCAGTACTTGTATTTTGTGGGCGATGGGCGTTACACAGCATCGTGGCGGCACAGATACATCGACAGCGATCTGCAATCTGCTGCTAACAACAGGCAATTTTGCCCGTCCAGGTACAGGTGCGTATCCGCTGCGTGGTCATAACAACGTACAGGGTGCCTGTGATTTTGGTACGATGCCGAACTTCTTCCCAGGTTATGAAAAGGTGAGCGATGATGCAGTGCGTTCTCGCTATGAGCAGGCATGGGGCGTGAAGCTGCCGGATCAACCGGGACTGGATAATCATCAGATGGTCGATGCGATTGAGGATGGTCGTATCAAAGGGATGTATCTGTTTGGTGAGGAAATGGCATTTGTCGATTCCAATTCTAATTTTGTAGAAGAGATGTTCGCCAAGCTGGACTTCTTCGTCGTACAGGATATTTTCTTCTCTCGTACTGCGCAATTTGCCGATGTGGTTCTGCCTGCTTCGCCAAGTCTGGAGAAGGATGGTACGTTTACGAATACTGAGCGCCGTATTCAGCGTTTCCATCAGGCGTTGGAGCCATTGGGTGATTCGCGTCCCGACTGGCGCATTATTCAGGATGTGGCAAATGCGCTGGGTGCAAACTGGAATTATCGTCATCCGTCCGAGATTATGGACGAAGCAGCAAGCCTTGCTCCTATGTTCGCTGGTGTAAGCTATGAGCGTCTGGAGGGCTGGAGCAGTCAGGTATGGCCAGTGAAACCGGATGGTAGCAGCACCGAGCTATTGTACACCGATGGCTTTGCTTTCCCGGATGGTAAGGCTCGTCTGTATCCAGTGGATTGGACATTGCCATTTGAGCCTGAAGCAGAGTATGATCTGCATCTGAACAATGGACGCTTGCTGGAGCATTTCCATGAAGGCAATATGACGTATCAATCGGAAAATATTCGTCATAAGGTGCCATCCACCTGGCTGGAGGTATCGCCAGAGCTAGCAGCGGAACGCGGAATCGAGACAGGAGCGAAGGTGCGTCTTGTATCGCCATTCGGAGCAGTGAAACTGTCGGTCGTTGTCACGGATCGTGTACGTGGCAAAGAGCTATATCTGCCGATGAATACGCAGCACGCGAGCGAAGCCGTGAATCGCCTGACCAGCAGCCACACCGATAAAGTCACGCACACACCAAGCTACAAGGAGATTAATGTGCGGATGGAAGTGCTGGAGGATCGCGGTGTATCTCCATTGCCACAGGTGAATCATCGCTTTGCCCAGCGGCATCCGCAGATCAGCGTACGTGTAGAAGATAAGTGGAAGCGCGACGATTACGAGCCAATTGCGGATACCATACGGAAGGAGCGTGCCCAGCATGGCCAGAGCCATTAACCGAATTGAACGTCACGAGCCTACAGCAGCGGAAATTCAGGCAGAGTCGCTCAGTCAGGTGATCGATGCGATTGCCAGCAATAAGGAAGCGATTATTAAGACGATCGGTATTGTGAAGGAGCTGAACGATGCCGGGATACTCGATATTACAAGCGCCGCACTGGAAAATCGTACCGAGCTGGGATTACATGGCGTCAAGCTGATTAATGCGCTCAATCTGCCGCCACTTATTAAAAATGTACTCACGATGGTCGAAATGTTCGGCAGTATTGATCCGCTGGAAATGAATCGCCTGATCAATGCGCTGGGCAGCAGTCTCGGTCAAATCAGCGAGATCGATCCAACGAATCGTCAATATGGCGATCATATCGATAAAGAGCCACCTGGAATGCTGGCATTGCTGAAAATGATGCGTGATCCAGACGTACGCACCACGCTGACATTTGGACTACATTTTCTCAAAGCCATGGGTGGCGAGCTGAACAAGCCCAAGCCAGAGGAAGACGATGTTTATTCCGATCCACGTAGCAAAAAGAGTAATGATTATCCAGAGGTATAATGGCTTATGTAACATCAGGAAGTGTCAAAGTCTATAAACAGAAGGATATAAGTAGAAGGAAAAAATGACAAATTAAAAAATATTAAAACTACAAGCGCGCTGGACTCAAGTATATGCCTGAGTCTAGCGCGCTTGTTTGGTTGGTTGAAGATGAAGATGTCAGAGTTACTGATAGTCATAAAGCAGCAGAGAAGCTGAATCCTACTTAAAGACTCGGTATAGAATGTAGAGAAAAAAGCTACATATCGAAATTCATATAGTAAATAAATCTGAATGAAATGCGAATAAAGAAGCTATACAATGAGCTTGAATATAGAACATAGATACAAAACCTAAATATAGAACTTAAATACAGAACCTCAATCTATTCGTGCAATTCATGTAATGTCTCGATGCACCGAATATATCAAACAATTATCAAACAAACGGCGTACCGCTTTAAGCAGTACGCCGTTTATTTGAGCTATGAAGCTGTGTATACGAAGACTTGAGTTGAATGAATTAGTATACTTTTGCTGCTGTGTACTGGCTAGCATCTGTAGTCAGTGTTGTTTTTTTACCGCCTTGTTTCATCGATGCATCTACAGTTGTGTCTACAACTACCCATTTGCCATTCAGAAATACTTCGTTCCATGCGTGGTATTCTTTGACTTTAGTCGAAGTACCCATGTCCAGCTTCGCTGGAATTCCTACGCTACGCAGCATTGCTGCATTCAGCGATGCGTAGTCGTAGCAGATGCCTTTGTTCGAAGTCAGTGTTTGAGCAGGGCTTGGGATGTATACTGCTGGCAGTGCTGCTGCCAGTGCATAATCGTATTTTACTTTCGAAGTGATGTAATCATAGATCGCTTGTGCTTTAGCTGTGTCTGTTGTTGCGTTAGCAGTCAGCTCACGTGCTTTAGCGATAACAGCCGGGCTGTTTTTCCAGTTGATGTTTTGAGTCGAAGCCAGGTATACGCTGTTAGGGTTGCTCAGTGTAACATCCAGCGAATCCGAGCTTACTTTGCGATAATTGTTACCCGATGTGTTTTCCAGCAGTGTAACTTCATATGTTCCGTCACCCAGCTGTAAAGGGAAGTTCGATGCTGCACTTACTGTGTTCAGATCGTAAGTGTACGTTGTACCACTTTTTGCGATCATCACTTTTGTGCGTGCAGCCGATGCAGGAGTATAGTTAACGGCGATATAGCCATTGTCGATATTCGAAGCGTCCAGCCATTCGGAATTTGTCGTTTCAGCTGCAAATGCAGGGCTGATAGCACCGAACAGGAACGATGTAGCAAGCGAGCAAGCAATTACCAATTTTTTCATAAGTAAAACTCCTTTCGGTAGCTGGCTGCCAACTCGGTAAGCGAGTAAGGCCCTTTAGCTTTGCGTCCCTGTTTTTCAACAGGTTTGCCATTATCGTACAAGTTTTATAAAATTTGGAATTAATAGAATACAAAAAAAGCTTATCCATTCGGTAGCTGGCTGCCAACTCGGTAATGAGTAAGGCCCTTTAGCTTTGCGTCCCTGCTTTTCAACAGGTTTGCCATTATCGTGCAAAAGCTTTGATCTAGTCGTTCAAGCTATGCGAATGTGTACCAGGTACACGATATCAAGTAACAGAGAAATGAAGGCTTGTGGCACCCGTAAAAAGTTACTGAGTAACCACAATCTAATCATAGCACTTTTTGCCGAAATCTCAATCTTTATTCGCTAAAATACGCGAAATGAATAACACTGTTAGCCTTGTTAAATGAATTAACTTTGACGATCGGTTCGATGAGCATGAACGATCAGTCGATGAGTAGGATTAATGAGTGGATCACAGGTGACAAGCGTTAATTCTTGCTCTTTGCCATTTGCGTTTAACACCGATACATCGGTAGGTTCAACAATGTGAATCTTATCGACAGTATAGGTGTAGGAGCGACCCTGCGCCTCAATCTGAATCGTATCGCCAAGCTTCAACTCATTCAGACGATTAAACAGTCGTCCATACTTGTGAGCCCGGTGAGCAGCAACAGCAAAGTTGCCAATAGCTCCTAGCTGATTCGTCTCCGAAATGTGTACGGCAGCACTGCGCATATTATCACGCGTTGCGCCTTCCACGATAGGCAATTTTACATCGATCACAGGAATCGTAATGATGCCGATGATGTCGCCTTGAGCTGCCGCAGTCAGCGCGGAATCAGCACTATTATTATTATCGGCAGCAGCCCCCTCATTTAGTAGAGCATTTACGCGAGAATATTCATTTTTTAAATTATTATTTTGAGCGCTTGAGCCAGCGACTTCACTTTGCTCTGCCTGTGCTAGCAAACGCTCCTGCTGCCAGTCAGCATACCATTCAGATGCCTTGGGATAGAGCAAAACAGCAATGCCCAGTAGAATGAGCAGATACGACCATTTTTTCACAGGCGATTTCGCCCCCTTTTCATTGAATCCTGAAGCATGATCTGCAATATAATATAACTTTATCACTTCGCAAATACTAAGCTCCTTATATACTATTAAAGCTCTTTTTGCCTAATGATTCAAACGATATTACAGCAAATAAATAGGTGTACGCTTATCGAATAAGAATAGGCGTACATGCTGTATTTATAGTAAATATAGTCACCAGACACAATACAATCGCTCATCGATCCAATGCTCAAGTGACTGGCTGTAAGATGCATCATGCACGCCTATAGGCTTGGCGGCATCGAATCGGCTCAACGATAACAAGCGGTTACGTATTCATACATTGCTTAACGAGCTGACGCAATCGATAAATGCTCTGCTCCAGCTGCTTCATGTCTGCATAGGAATACGACAAACGGATGTGGTGAGATGCCTGCCAATCATACATATAACCCGGATGAATCAAAATCTGCTCACGTAACGCCAGCGTAAACAGGCGATGGACATTCACGTTCGTCGGTAGGCTGAGCCAGATATAAAAGCCGCCTGCTGGCGCATTCCACTGCGCGATATCGCCAAAATACTGCTCCAATGCAGCCAGTAAGCGGGCTCGTCTTGTGCGAAGCTGCTGACGTACCCATGTCTGGTGCTGCTCTTGATGACCATCTGCCAGCCAGCGTGCAGCGACATACTGCGATAGGCCGCTGGAGCCGTAATCGGTTTGCATTTTAATATCGGCGAGTCGGTCGATCACTGGAACTGGTGCAATGATCCAGCCGACACGAATCCCCGGCGACATCATTTTTGATAAACTGCCCACATACAAAATATTGCCCTGTCGATCCTGTGACTTGAGCGGTGGAGGCGGCTCTTCATCGAGCCATAGCTCTCGATACACATCATCCTCAATTAAAGGTAGAGACAGGCTGCTGGAGAGCTCCAGCAATTCTGCTCGGCGCTCGCTGGACAGGATCGTTCCAGTCGGATTATGAAACGTCGGAATCGTATACAGCAGACCGGGCTGGTGCTCGGTAATCTGCTGTTGTAGATGGTTGATCTGTATGCCGTGCTCATCCATCTGCACAGCATGTACACCAATACCAGCAGACTGGAATACGCGTACAGACTGAATATATGAAGGCTTCTCCGCTACAATACACGATGGTCGCTGGAGCAGCCCAACCGCAATCAGCTGTAACGCCTGAAGCGCACCAGAAACGATCAAAATCGATTCAGGGCTGCATGAAATGCCTTGCCGTGCGGCATACTGAACGATTTGCTCTCGTAAGCGAAGGCTGCCCTTCGGCTCCTCATAGCCAAGAAAAGGCTCATCACTTGTATCGGCTAGAATGCGGCGTACATGTTCCGTTGGCAGCAGGTCAGGCCCCGGCTCTCCCGTCCCGGTACGGATGATACTTGAATCATATTCCGCCTCATTGATTTGGCGAATCGCTGGTAAATTCGGCTGATGTGCTCCAGACTCCACATAGCTGTCCCAATCGATCGTAGCTGCTGCCAGACGATTCCATGTATTATTGACCACTCGTGTCCCGCCGCCCTTATTGCCCTCGACCATTCCCCACGAAGCAAGTTCATCCAGCGCCTGAGTGATCGTGCTGCGATTCACACCGAGCTGTTCTGCTAGCTTGCGCTGTGAAGGCAGGCGTGTACCTACAGGCCATTCGCCGTTACTAATACGTTGCCGTAGCTGCTGCTCAATCTGGCGATAAAGTGGGATCGTTCCATCGCGCTCTAACAGCCAGGAGCGATTAGACCTGTTCATGATAGCTTCCTCCTCACGATAAACGATGCCCTGCATGATACATTTCAGTATAACAGGTGTATGTGGAAGACAGTGAGATGTAAGTGCAGGGAGTACCGTGTGAATCCTAATGTGCAGGCGAAGCATTTAGAACTATGTGCATCGCAGTATGGTTTGAAGGAAGCTTACTTTAAGTGAAGATGACCAGATGCTATGCCTGCATATAGAAGAGCAGCTATAGAGATTTAAATGTAGATAATGGAAAGAGAGAGTACTCATACTTGGAGAGCAAGAGCAAGAGCAAGAGCAAGAGCAGGAGCAAGAGCAGGAGCAGGAGCAGGAGCAGGAGCAATAGCTAGCTCATTAAGCGGCTGTATATAGATCATGATGAAAGGAATAATTCGATTTTCCTATAAGAAAAGAACATTTGGCTGGGATACAGACATTTTATTTGGCTGTTGGATGAGGGTACAGGCATTGATACAATGGGCTTTATGTAAAAGGGGGAGACAGATATGGCTGGTGTAGTTATACATGCTTTTATACTGGCATTGGGCTTGATCCTGCCGCTTGGCGTGCAGAATGTATTTATTTTTCAGCAGGGGATTGTGCAGCGTCGCTGGCGTGCTGTGCTTCCTGTTGTGATTACCGCTGGATTATGCGATACGCTATTAATTAGTGTGGCTGTTGGAGGCGTCTCGGTTATTGTCCTTGGCTTACCGGGTGTGAAGCTGGTGCTGATGGGGGCAGGTGTGCTATTTCTAATCTATATGGGCTGGGTGACATGGAAAAGTGCCTCTGCATCCTCGTCCCATACGTCCACAGTAGAGCCAAATAAACAGATAGAGGAGAAGGAAGGCACTGATGCGATGATAATAGTTCCTATGAGTGCCAGACGGCAAATCGGTTTTGCTTTGTCTGTATCGCTGCTTAATCCACATGCACTGCTCGACACGATCGGCGTGATTGGTACGAACTCGCTACGCTATGAAGATGGGGAGCGGTGGGCCTTTACGTTGACCTGTATTATCGTATCATGGCTGTGGTTTGTCATATTAGCGGTAGCTGGCATGACGATTGGGCGATTGGATCAGAGCGGGCAATGGTTCCGCTGGCTGAATCGTAGCTCTGCGGTATTGATCTGGGGAATTGCGCTGTACATAGGTGTTGGATTGTATGGGGAGCTGCGAGCTGTTATCGGTTTCTGATGGATCATAAAAAAGAGCCAGTATGCACCTATGTGCGTTCTGGCTCTTGATCGTCTAGTTCCGTTGCTTTCATACGATATGCTAGCTTTATACGTAAGCTTGCTTCTTTTAAATTAGCTATCTTGAATCCATCGAACAGTGCGGTAGTACTTGCATTTATTTTCTGGTAGCACTCTCATCGCATAGAGTTTATATAATGATAAAATACGAATAGAGCTTCTATTAAATACTGAAATATTGAATTTGCGATGAAGCCCTGTAGCTTTATTTCGCCTTAAATCGACGAATAAACTCCACAGCCTGGCGAATATCCTGCTCTGGCTGATTACCTACCTCACGCTCAATCGTTAAATAGCCTGTGTAGCCAATCGCCTGCAATGCTTCAAAATAAGAAGCGAAATCGACCTGACCTTCTCCTAATGCCACCTCACGGAAGCCGATACTGCCATCCTCGAACGCAGCAATCTGCTCATGGCTCAGATCGCCATATACATCATATGGATTGACTTCAGCCGTCCGAATCCCGTCCTTCACATGTGTATGCACGATATAATCACGGAGTGTATGAACGCCCTGTACAGGATCATCGCCGGTGACCATCACCATATTAGCCGGATCAAAATTGACAGCGACCCCCTTGTTATCGAGCGAATCGAGGAATATTTTCAAGCGTTCTGCTGGCTCTGGCCCTGTCTCGATAGCAAAATAACCGCCCATATCTGAAGCGAAGGAAGCGAGCTCATTGCACGCTCTTTGCATAATCGCATATTCTGGATCACTCGTCTGCTCAGGAATTACACCGATATGTGTGGTGACGATCGGGCTACCTAGCTCCAGCGCAAGGGTCATTACTTTTTTGGATTTTTCGATCTTCCAGAGATTGTCCGCTTCCTTCCGAAAGCCATGACCACCATAATCTGCGCACAATGCGGATACTTCAAGACCAAGCTCCTGAATAAATGACTTTAGCTCGTGCCGTTGCTCGCTATTCAGATTGTCCGGGTCCATTGCACCCTCGGTTGCCCAGATTTGTACGCCGTCTGCGCCAACCTCCTGTGCTTTTCTGAGATTATCGCGCAAATTCAGCTTGAACGCATCAGCAATAACGCCGATTTTGCCCAGTGCTGCCATAAAGCCACATCCTTTCGATATATATTTTGATATATAATAGTAGATGTTCTCTAAATAAGATTTTATCGATTGCAGAAATAGTTGGTTTGACCTTATTACGTCATCTTATATTCGTCTCCAGAATGAAATGATGAAGCTAGTCTAATGAATGATCTGCTATATAAAAATAAGGCTTGGTGTATACATAAATGATCGTATCTTCATTAAATATCCATTCGGTAAACATTCATTTGGTCGAAAGACATTCGTCACACGGCATCCCAGATTCGACGTACATTGTCCAGCCCGATTGCGGCTCCGCTCACACCATCCTCCATCCCTTCAAATTCAACGGACAGATACCCATCATAGCCAGACGACTTGATCAGGCGCAGAATTTCCCACATGTCCAGATCGCCATGACCGATAATTGCACCGCGCAAATACATGCCGCTCGTGCTTGTAAACCAGCCTGCACCCGGATTGCGATGTGCAGGACGAATATAGAAGTCCTTAATATGCACCATAGAAGCATAAGGTAGATTTTTCTGCACCGCAGCTAGTGGGTTCTCATCTGCACAGACGAAGTTTCCCACATCAAGCGTAGTTTTATAATTAGGGCGATCCACTGCCTGAATGAGCGCCTGCACACGATCAGCATGCTGAATAAGATAGCCGTGATTTTCCACACTGGTGGTAATGCCAAAGCCTGCCGCATGATCGGCAATACGTCGACAGGCTGAAGCAAGTGATTCCAGATGTCGATTGAAGTTAGCGATCGATACATCCGGTGAGGAGGCTACATCATGGCGCATCAGCTTCACCCCAAGCTTAGCTGCAATCTCGACTTCACTCAGCACACGCTGAATCTCCTGCTCCACCTGCTGTTCATCCTCACTCAGAAAATTAGCACCAATCGCATAATTGGATAGCTCGATCCCGCGTGTATGGGCACGTTCGACAATCTGCTCCAGTAGCTCAGGCTGCTCGGTCAAGTTGTAGCTAAGCGGTACAATTTCCACATGCTCCGCACCATGCTCTGCGGCATAGTCGATCACATCAGGAACAGTCATCTCACCAGACGCAAGCTTGCCATGCAGACTATACGTACTCAGTCCAAGCTTCATAGAATCACCTCCCGACGCAGTCGCGCCGATTCATAGATGCCTGTCAGCATCCGCATCATCTGTACACCATCCTCCACGGGGCTGATCGGCTGACTGCCTGTACGCACACATTCGATAAAATGACGAATCTCATTATCAAATGCTGTCGCAAACTGAAAGCTAGGATGATCGACCTGCGGCTGCACATTGAGTACGGTATTGTATTTTTCCGTTGTAATCGATAGCGCTGGATCGACCTCAAAGCCGCCCTTACTGCCATATAGCTTGATCATGCCCTCATTTTCACGCGCGTGCAGACTAAAGCTTACATCGACGAGCAGGGAGGC
Source organism: Paenibacillus hunanensis (assembly GCF_014645615.1). Lineage (GTDB taxonomy): Bacteria > Bacillota > Bacilli > Paenibacillales > Paenibacillaceae > Saccharibacillus > Saccharibacillus hunanensis. Next base: position 24,700 of record NZ_BMMB01000018.1, read on the forward strand.
GCCATTTTTAAAGCGGATCATCACATTTGCCATATCTTCGACATCGTTCTTGGTGGCGTCGTAGTCGGCTGCTTTGTAGTGAGACAGATGCTGGATATGTGCGCGATTGCCCAGCTCATAATACGTATTGCCGCTCACGGATAATGGCTCCGGTCTGCCCATCAGGTACCAGCACAGATCAATAACATGCACACCGATATCGATCAGCGGGCCGCCGCCTGAACGTTCAATATCGCTAAACCAGCCGCCCGGATTACCGAAGCGCCGAATATAGGAAGCTTTTGCATAATAAATATCTCCAAAATCGCCCTGATCACTAAAATGCTTGAGTAGCTGCGCATTGTTATCGTATCGACGTACAAAGCCGACCATTAGCAGCTTGCCCGTCTCTTTTACAGCGGCAGCAATTTGTTCTGCTTCCTCCATCGTGCGACATAGCGGCTTTTCAACGAGTACATGCTTGCCTGCTCGCAGTGCAGCGATACTAATCTCTGCATGCGTATTATTCCAGGTACATATACTGACCGCATCGATCTCTGGATCGGCGAGCAGCTCACGATAATCACTGTAAGCCTGTGCCCGTTCATAGCTTGCCGCAACGGTCTGCGCACGCTCCAGATTCTGATCGCATACGCCACGAATCGTTACACCCTCATGTCTTGCATAGGGGCCTAGATGAAACTCCGAAATACTGCCAGTCCCAATCACACCAATTCCAATCGTCTTTGTCATGATCGACTCTCCTATTCATAATGGCTGAATATGTAGCTGTGTAATTATCCGGATTATATAATCGTTTGCCTTGCTGGAGCATGAATGGACGTGCGGTTTATTTGTACAATTGTGCTATTTTGAGAGCGTTTTTCGTCTGGACGGCTGTATACGAAGTGAGAATGGGGTATAGTGAGGGAAGGAGATTTCTGTGCGAAGGAGGTTTCAGCCATGAATTGGCCTGTTAATCTGCAAGAGCCGATGAGTATGCCTGATCCTTCATTTCCGATCAAGGTGAACTTTTGTGGATCACGTGAGTATGGACAGGTGTTATTTCCGCATCATTGGCATCGGCATATGGAGTTTCTATATGTGGAGAGTGGAGAGGCGATGATCGAGTGTAATGCGAAGCCGATTCATGTACAGGCAGGCGATCTGATCGTGCTGAATAGTCATGATCTGCATCAGGGCATCAGCCTGTCGAGTGAGCTGGTGTATTATGCGCTGATCGCGGATTTGCAGTCGCTGCAAAGTCCTTCGCAGGATGCGGTAGAGACACGCTTTATCACTCCGATGACGCAAAATCGACTGATTTTCCATAGCTATATTCGTGGGGATACCGGGCTACAGCGCTGTATGGAGGACATTATCGATGAATTTCGCGATCGCCGAATCGGTCATGAATTAGCGGTGAAATCGCTCATGTATCGACTGCTTGCTTTACTCGTACGAGGCTATGTCGATGATCTGTCCGATTGGCGACATACGGAAAATCGGATGCGCAATGTGGAGCGCTTTACACCGATTCTACAGCATATTGAGCAGCATTATGCGGAGGAAATGACGATTGAGCAGCTGGCAGAGCTGGCAGGCTTGAGTCGATTTCATTTTAGCCGTGTATTCCGCGAATTAACCGGGCGCACGGTAACCGAATATGTGAATCAGGTTCGGATTAATCGGGCGGAATATTTGCTGCTCAATACAGGGATGACAGTATCAGAAGTCGCGATGGCAGCGGGATATAACGATATTTCTTATTTTAGCCGTACGTTTAAGAAGTATCGGGATAGGGCTCCATCTGATGCAAGAGCAGGGCGCATGTGAGGAGTTAATACTGAGCGCTATAGAGTGAATATGGTGTATTTGTATAATTATGCTCTGTATAGCTGGTGAAATGGATAGGTCACTACATTTGGAATGGTAAAAGGGGAATAGAGCGATATGGTAAATGGTTTGGTGTGGGCGGGATTGATCGCGATGGCAGGAGCGGTGTTTTTGAGTAGCTCGTGGATGGGCGGCGGCTATGTTAGCGATGTGGATGAGACAGCCGCACAGGAACGGCGTATTCGCAAAAAACAGCGCATGCGCTGGGCGATGTGGTGTCTGGTGCTATCGCTTGTGATGTTTGCACTGGCATTGCTGGTGTATAATTTGCGATAGAAGCAGAAGCAGAAGCAGAAGCAGAAGCAGAAGCAGAAGCAGAAGCAGAAGCAGAAGCAGAAGCAGAAGCAGAAGCAGAAGCAGAAGCAGAAGCAGAAGCAGAAGCAGAAGCCATCTGTTGTGCTAATTTAAAGGGCACAGCGAAGCATGTACTCATGCAAATTCGCGGTTGACAGAAAACGGAAATGCAGTTTATGATGTTGACTATTCGAGGGCAGCAGACGCTGACCGCTACGTATACATTACACTTCGAGAGAAAAGGAGGTCCGGAAGAGATGATGAACACCAATCTGTATTTGCAGGCATTCACATTGCTAAGCGAGTTGAGTCGTAACGAGTATAATCCTCGTCCCGAGGAATCCAAACAATTCCAGCATAATAGCAATACGATACAGATTGAACTGACTGATCACTCCACCCGGATCTTCGCAGTGGCATACAACCTTGCTTTCTCGCCTGTTCGGAGCTTGCACGCCTTCCTGTGCGTAGCCTGATACAGACGCTAGATAAGCTGTAAACTCTGCATATCGAAGATACATACAACCGAACAATTTATCTTAGCTTACTGTGTACACTTTCAGGCGACATGCTCGCAAGGAAGTGAACGGACAGTATGAGCAGGAAGATTGCAAGGCAAACCGGCTGTGGACTGAAAAGTCTGCGGCCTTTTTTGTATATAAAATGGGTTGTGTCGCAACGATATTCGCCATCGTCCAAGGGAAGTAGTAGTGTAGAAGGAAGAAGTACGAAGCAAGTCGAAGCAGATTGAAGCATAGAACATGTTAAAAGCACTAAAAGCACTAAAAGCACTAAAAGCACTAAAAGCACTAAAAGCACTAAAAGCACTAAAAGCACTAAAAGCACTAAAAGCACTAAAAGCACTAAAAGCACTAACTTAATCAAATGTCTATTGACTACACAGCAATATCATAAGCAACTACTCGCACATAAGATCCAAACAAAGCTCCAGCGGAGCAAGTCCAAACCTATAGCCACACCCTATCAAAGGAGGCAGTAATCATGTACTTAAAAATTCGATCAGTCGGACAGGATGCCGGCATGATCTCGCATTTACTTGCGAAAAATCCGCATAACCTGTATGACCGCGATGAAAAAGGCGCGCGTGTGCGTATCGTATATCCCGTATTCGCAGAGCAGGAGCTGGAGGTGCTGCTGTTCGTAACACCTGATCCTGTCGAGCTGGTGAAAGGAACGCCAGATAGCTATGACATTACACAGTATATTAATGACCGCGAATTTGCAGTGAGCAGTCTGTTTTGCTCGTACCTGCGGTCTGCACTTGGAACTGCGCTCAATGGCAAGCCCAAGGCAGACTATGCCGAATGGGTGCAGCACCCTTTTCCGATGGAGGTCAGCTTTGGCCCGGTCGCTTCCAATTTGCCGGATGATGTTATGACGTTGTTGTTCACATCGCTTGGGTATGACGTGCGCTTGGAGCGTCCAGAGACATCGTATTCCTTTAAGCTAAAGGAGCGCAGCACGATTCGCGCAGTTCATTTAACAGGTAGGACGACATTACAGCAGCTGCTACGTCAGCTATTCGTGCTGATGCCCGTGCTGGATGATTACAAGCATTATTACATTGGCGAGGAAGAGGTTGAAAAGCTGCATCGCTACGGTGAAGGCTGGCTACTGGAGCATCCACAGCATGCGTTCATCGCTCGCCGCTCACTGCGATTCGCTCCGCTTTTGCGCCTGTACCGTCAGGGGTTACCGGAAGAGGTAGCACAGGATTTTGATACGCGTGGTCGCTTTGTGCGTGCAACGGATGAGGATGCCGATTCGCAGCTGGATAATGGGATAGCAGAGCAAGCGATGAATGAAACGGAAGCCTCACCTTCGAATCTGCTCGATGGCTCGATCAATGAAATTGCAAAATCAGAAAATACAGTGGAATCAGAAGAAGTAGCGGAAGCAGCTTCCGAGCCAGCCCAGAAAACAGCTAAAGCACCGCGGCTGAATGAGCTGCGGTATGAAGCGATTGTCGCTTGTGTGGGCGAGCTTGAATCCCACCGCCGCGTAGTCGATTTTGGTGCAGGAGAAGGCAAGCTGTCTGAGCGATTGGCTTCGATTGCAGGCGTGGAGCAGGTATGGGCGGTCGAGCCGTCTGCTTATGCAGGCGTGCGGGCGCTGGATCGTTTTGCGGCAATGGAGGAAAAGGGCGCGAATGTCGTGCCCCAGCTGGCGACGGGCTCACTCTTTTACAGGGATGAGCGCTGGAGTCGCCATGATGTGATGATTCTATGCGAGGTAATCGAGCATATTAATGAAGCGAGATTGCCGATGGTGATGCGCACACTATTCAATGATTACCAGCCACAAACGCTTATTATGACTACACCAAACCGTGAATATAACGCTATCTATGAGCTGGACGAACAGCGGATGCGGCATGCGGATCACCGTTTTGAATGGACACGTGCGGAATTCCAGACATTTTGCCAGCAGTGGAGTGAATACGGTGGATACCAGGTGACATTTGAAGGAATCGGCGAGCGTTCAGATGAATATGGACAGCCTACGCAAATGGCCATTTTCCAACGAATAGGAGGGGATAGAGGATGAGTGACCAGCAAAAGAGAGAACATGAGATGTCATCGCAAAACGATATGAGCGCTGATGCTAAAAACCAGCAAGCAAAGCTGGATGATGGGCATGCCAAGCGCTCAGGTGACGGTCGCGATACGTATACAGCTAATGAGCCGCAAAATCAGTCTCGTGCAGTCACTTCGGATGAAGCACCTGTACTGGAGCTACCTGTAGGAGCGATCGTACTGCTGATGGGCGCTTCCAACAGTGGTAAAACGACATGGCTACAGCAGCAGATCGAGCAGGGTATTTTACAGCCGGATGAAGTTGTATCCTCTGACCGTTTTCGTGAGATGGTGAGTGGACTGGAGCATCTGGACTGGCGCCGCCCGTCACGCGATGAGAGTGAGGTGTTATATCAGCAATACCATCTGATCTCCGATCGGGCATTCCACATTATGGATGAGGTCGTGCAGGCACGTTGCCGCCTGAATCAGATGACATGGATCGATGCGACCCATATTCATGAGGCCGATCGAACCAAGTATGTAGAGATGGGGCGTCGTTTACATGTACCTGTGCTGATCATTGCGCTCGATGTACCGGAAAAAATATTGCTGGAGCGCGATCGTGACCGGAAGCACCCGCGCGGACGTGACCGAATCAAGCAGCATTATCGGAATTTCCGTAGTGAGATCCATCGACTGAAAAAAGAGGGCTTCCAGCAGGTGCATATTCTTCGTCCGCATCAGCTAGCGACACTGCAAATGGTACGTTTACCACATCCATTACTGCATGAGGTTGGCGCAGGCATTGATGTGATCGGCGATATTCATGGCTGTTATGAGGAGATGCTGGTGCTGCTCGGGCAGCTTGGGTATGTACCGGATGAAGCTGGAATTTACCATCATGCTGACGGTCGTATGCTCGTCTCGGCTGGCGATGTGATGAGCCGGGGGCCGCGCTCAATCGATACGATGCGTTTCTGGCAACGACAGCTTGCCGCAGGGCAGGGGCTGATGGTGGATAGCAACCACGGCTGGAAGGTCGCGCGCTATCTGCAAGGTCGTCAAGTGAATATGACGCACGGTGATGAGCTGTTCGTTGCTGAATTGCAGCAATACGAGCAGGAGCATGGAAAAGAAGCAGTGGAGCAGCTGAAGGGTGAGTTCCGCAATATGCTGCTTGCTGCACCATCCCATCTCATTTTCACGAAAAATGGTGTGCGTTGTGTGGTCGTAACGCATGCGGGTATTCGCGATCATCATATCGGGAAGCAGTCGAACCGCATTTCCGATTATTGTCGTTATGGTGAAACCGTGGCAGGTCAGCATTCAGATAAGCCGATACGTACGGATTGGTTTAACGAGCATCAATCGGGTGAGCTAATCGTCTGGGGGCATGATCCACGTCTGCAACCGACGATTGCGAATCGCACGATCAACATCGATCAGGGCGCTGTATTTGGCGGACAATTGACAGCCTATCGTTATCCAGAGCAAAGTTTCGTCTCGGTGGAAGCGAAGCAGGATTATGCCGCTGATCCAGATAGCCCACTCATTCGCCTGCGCAAGCGCCGCTTTGCTGCACCGGATCTGGGACAGTTTATTCAGGGCTATAGCGTGCTGACAGATAGCTATGGAGAGATTGGCGTGCGTGCCGAGTTTGTTAAAGCCGCGATTGATACGACATCTCATTACACGGTGCCGCTGGAGGAGCTGGTCTATATTCCACCAACGATGGCACCACCTCATGTGTCGGCACTGCCAGATTATCTGGAGCATCCGGCTGAGGCTGTAGCATATTATCGTTCGCGTAATGTGAAGCGACTGGTGGCTGAGAAAAAGCATATGGGAAGTCGTGCGATTGTACTGCTATTCCGCAATGAACAGGCTGCACTTCCATATATCGGACGTCCATTACAGGGCAGTATCTATACACGTACCGGACGCGCCTTTTTCCAGCCACAGCTAGAGCGCGAGATATTGGAGCGGCTACGTAGTGATCTGGAGCAGGCAGGCTATTTTGATCGCTATCAGACCGATATGGTACTGCTTGATGCCGAGATTGTACCGTGGAACCTGAAGGCACGCGAGCTGATCGCATCCCAGTATGCCCATGTAGCTGAAGCTGCCCTGCATGATCGGCAGACGATTCTGAATACATTGCAGACTGCCGAAGCGAACGGTCGTCCGGTACAGGAATGGGTTGGCGAATGGACAGAGCTGCTGCAACATGCAAATGTCTTTGCCGAAGCGTTCCAGGCGTATTGCTGGGATACCGATGGCATGGAAGGCATTCGCATCGCACCATTCCACATTTTGGCTCATCAAAATCATGCCTTCACTGAGCATGAGCATGTATGGCATATGGAGCATGCGAAGGAGCTTGCCGCTTGCTCTGATCTGCTGATGGAGACCGAATATAAGGTAGTCGAGCTGGATGAGGATAGTGAGGATGAGCAGCGGCTGATCGATTGGTGGACAAGCATTACCGAGGAAGGACACGAGGGGCTGGTCATCAAGCCGGAATATATGACTATGCACGCTAGCGGCAGATTAGTCCAGCCAGCGATCAAAGTACGCGGACGCAAATATTTGCACATCATTTATGGTATGGATTATTTGCACCCCGACAACCTCAAGCGTCTCAAGCAGCGCAAAACTCGCAAAAAAGAACGCCATGCACTGATGGAATTTGCACTGGGCATAGAATCGATCGAACGCTTCGTTCGCAAGGAGCCATTGGAGCGTATGCACGAGTGTGTACTGGCTGCACTTGCACTGGAGGCAGATGCGGTTGATCCGCGGCTGTAGATGACAATGCAAATGACGTGGAGATGTACTTTTGGCAATCGCTACTTTGCATGGTGAGCAAGCTTGTTGTGCCTGTTGTATGAGCCACTCTGGATGGTGAGCGTACCGATGTGTTTGTTGCATTAGCCGCTCTGGATGGTGAGCGTATCGGTGTGTTTGTTGCATCAACCGCTCTGGGACGTTGAACATACTGGCATACTTGTGGCACCAGCCACTCTGGACGGGGAGAGCAAGGATGGATCTGTCGCAGCCACCACTCCAGGCAGAGAACATGCCAACGACCTCCGGTTAAGCCGGGATACTTGGAATGGGGAAAAGCGGACGTATCCCGGCTTAAAGGTCGGTCTTTTGGCATCGTTCTCTGCCTTCCGTTCTGTGATTGGATGAAAGGTTGGTTATCACTAGCTGCCTTCGTTCCGAGTGTGTTGTGCTACTCTGGCAGTTGTAGGATTTTGTAATAAGCTATGTGCGCAGGACGTTTGAAGATTTTATAGTGGTGCGATGGTATGACTGTATATGTGCGGTTAAAGGTCTACTACAATTGTTTTATAGTTCATGCTGTATATAGAGTCAGTGATGCTTGTGCTGAGGTAGTGATTGAAGCATTCAGATAGGTATAATGTAGTCATTTAAATAATAGATTCATCACGCTAGTTGATTTATATAGAAGATAAAAATATCTTAACTGGATATTATGATGCATTTAATTTTCTGAGTTTTAAAAAGTAGCTTGATCTATAGCTTCATCTAAAAAGTTCTTTCTATATAAATATTAATTACTTGTTTGTAGCTTTAAAGTTAGAAAGTAAATAGGATATCAAAAGTACGCTGAAGTTGATGCGAGTACTACGGAACGGAGGGAAGGAAATAAGGGAAAAGGACGACTTTGGAGCCCAGGAATCTTCATTTTCTACTACTTCAAAAGATTCCTGGGCTCCACCTGAGTCCGTTCCCTTATTCCTTACCGTAAGTGATGTAAGCTTCCCATCCAAACAGATGCATACCCATTCATAATTCAATGAAGTCATACACAAAGTCACAATAAAAAGCATCTAAAAACCAACTCAGCAAAACAGAATACATCAAGATCAAAAAATTATCTGTCTATCGAACATAATCAATGCAGTAAAGCAGCAAAAGAACGATGCCCATAGCGCAGCCGCAGCATTTAGTATCACATTAAAAGTAGCATACGAACTCAGCTGTCTCATCATAACGCTAGGCAGCTTACGATAAAGGAGGAAAAACAATGGCTTTTCAAATGATTGAAGGCGTACGAATATGGGGTGATCCTGATGCAGGGGCGGTGAGTCAGGCGATTACCTGTTCGCAGCATGGCAATGTCGTGCAAACACTGTTGATGGCGGATCATCATAAGGGCTACAGTCAGCCGATTGGCGGTGTGGTGGCGTACAGCGGTCAAATTTCACCGTCGGGGGTAGGATACGATATCGGTTGTGGGAATAAGGCAGTGCGTACGAATCTGCTGGCATCTGATGTGATGCCGCATATCGGCAGTATCATGGATCGAATCGCCAGCACGATCGCCTTTGGCGTAGGACGGGGCAATCGGTATATGGTCGATCATGAATTGTTTGATGATCCAGATTGGAATGTATACATGCAGGTTGCCGGGCAAAAAGGGCATAATGATCTGAAGCAGCTGGCTCGTCAGCAATTAGGAACCGTAGGCAGTGGCAATCACTATGTCGATCTGTTCGTTGAGCCTGCGACAGATCGGCTGTGGATCGGGAACCATTTTGGAAGCCGAGGCTTTGGGCATAAGACGGCGAGTGGATTTTTGAATCTGGCGGCAGGTCGGGAATTTTTTGCCAAGGCACCAGGAGAGCATATGGATCAGCCGCCGGTGCTACTGAATCTGGATGATGAGGTGGGCGAGCTGTACTACCGTGCGATGAAGCTGGCTGGACGCTATGCGTACGCAGGACGAGATGTAGTGATTGATGAGGTGCTACGATTGATTGGAGCAGAAGCTGATTTTGCCGTGCACAATCATCATAATTTTGCCTGGAAAGAGAAGCATGCTGGACAGGATACGATCGTTGTACGTAAAGGGGCAACCCCTTCTGCACCGGGACAGCTGGGCTTTATTGGCGGCAGTATGGGTGATATCTCGGTCATTGTCCGTGGCAAAGATAGCGTCGAAAATGTAGAATCATTCTACAGCACTGTGCATGGAGCTGGACGGGTGATGAGCCGTACACAGGCGGCGGGCAAAATGAATTGGAAAACACGGACTCGTTCTGGTGGAGCCATTACACGGGAACAAATGCGTCAGGCGATCACGGATTATGGTGTCGAGCTACGCGGTGCGGATACCGATGAGAGTCCATTTGTGTACCGTAAGCTGCAAACGGTGCTGGATGCGCATCGCGAGACGCTGGATGTACTGCATGTGCTGCGTCCGATTGGTGTGTGCATGGCAGGTGCGGATGAATTTGATCCATATAAGGATTAATGAAGGAACAGCTGCCAGCGTCGCTTCAAAATAACAGGTCATTAACGGATTCAGGATAGCGCATTATCTAGGATGAGGTTATGGATCATTCACTTATACAGCAGTCCCCATCGGCTGCTGTATATTTTTTTATATTATTATAATTCTTAATTGCGCTATTTTTATATAGATAAATATCGTATATGCGTATAAAATGATAAAAATAAATTCCATTTTATTGAATTTTTTTGTGTGTAAGTGCTATACAATTGTAAGCTGACGTGCGATACTTAAAAATGATAAGTGAGAAAAGAAAATCACATCCCTGATTTTTCATCGCCACATGTATTTTATTTCAAAAAAATCAATAAACATGTACTGCATTGATCTGCGATTGTATTGTAGATGTACCCGATTTCTAATCCATACATACTACACCGCATTATGCCATGATTCTTACCATCAATATTGTGTTCTCTAGCTTTTACTTTATATAGAGAGGGATGTAGCAAGTGATAAGAAAATCGTTTTATATGCTATGGGGTACACAGACGGTGTCCAATATAGCCGATATTGTCTATCAGCTTAGCCTGATCACACTTGTATTCACAACAAGTGGCTCGCTGGTGACGACGATCTTTATTCCGCTCCTTCGCTTATTGTCCAAAATGGTGAGTGGGCTGGTCGCACCTATCGTAATGGCGCGCTATCCGCTCACATCGATTTTATTAGGCTCACAGCTAGGACAATTTGTCGTGTTTACGGGCTTGATCAGCTATTTATGGCTAGCACCAACACCTTATTTTCCACTGGTATTTTTGACGGTCATCGGTATGTCCTTTCTGGATGGCTGGACAGATCCAGCGCGTAACGCATTAATTCCTAGGCTGGCAGAAGGTGAAGGGCTGATCAAGGCAAATGGTCTGATGTCGGTGAGCGATCAGATTGTACGTTGCTCCGGCTGGGCACTCGGCGGTATTATCGTCGCTGTGATCGGCGCGTTACCGACGATGTGGATTGCCTCGGTTAGTTATTTTCTGGCGATGTTCTTCACTGCGTTTATCCGTGATCCGTATGCGCGTGCTGGACTAACAGCTGCACCGGAAGCTGTAGATGGAGACGCGGACAATACAGTCAGCAAGCCCTCCTATGGTGATCAGCTATCCAGTGGCTGGAAAGCATTGCTGGCTAATCGCCGTGTGCGTCTGATTGCGATTATCGATAATATCGATACATTAGGGGGAGCGGCTTGGATTGGTGCGTTTGTACTCGCATTTGTTATTCAGGTGCTACATCAGGATGTAAGCTGGCTCGGCTTTATGAATGCAGGCTTTTTTATCGGCTCGATTGTCGGTGGTCTGCTGGTCGTAGCGATTGGTAAACGAATCTGGACGAACGCTTACCTATACATGCTGGTAAGTCTGATGATCTATGTGGCGATTGCTGTTGCATTTGCGCTCAATGTATATCCGGTTCCAGCCCTTATTTTACTAATGCTTACCGGTCTGCCTGTACAGGTAGCAGGTGTTATTCGTTCGACCTTGATTCAGCAAAATCTTACGCCTGCGGAAGCGCCAAGTGTCATGTCCGCACTGAGCGCACTGAGTAATCTGACCTTTGCACTGGCGATGCTGTTCCTGAGCTGGTTCGCGGATCGCTTTGGTATGCGGGATATGTATTTGCTGGCAGGGCTGTTAACAACAGTTGCTGTTATTGTAGGCTATGTCTGCCGGTCGGTGTTTCGCAAGGAACTGTCCGAGTCGTATGAGACGGAAGAAATGGCAGTTGTGAATAAGGCTTAATGTATACAGAATCGTTGCAGTTATGGGAAAATTCGCACTTTGATGAGATTTAGAAAACGAACAGTATCGTTTTTAATGCATCGCACACGTATAACCGAAACTGCATAGTGAAAATGAGATTGCTCCACTGGACGTTCTCTTTTCCAAAGCGAAAAGCCTTCCGACGAACGGAAGGCTTTTTAGTCTAGTATTTAGTTTAGCATAGCGTATAGGCGATTTCGTTTAGATAGAGGGTACACCGTCATAAGCTTTATTTAGACATAGACATAGACATAGACATAGACATAGACATAGACATAGACATAGACATAGATATAGATATAGGCAGAGTTATACACGTAGGCGTACACGCTCGCTCTAGCAAACATTTCACGTTATACCATTCTACATCTATAGCAATGCCGTGACATCCTCCAATACAACCTCTCCCTACACACCTGAATACGCCATAAATCCACCATCCACCGGTACCGTAATCCCTGTTACAAAGCCCGATGTATCCGCATCAGACAGCCATAACAGCGTACCAAGTAGATCATTCGGCACACCGAAGCGCCGCATGGGTGTATGAGAAATAATCTTCTCTGAGCGCTCTGTCAGTGAACCATCCTCGTGTTTGAGCAGACGATGATTTTGCTCCGTGAGGAAGAAGCCCGGCGCAATCGCATTAACTCGGATACCACTCTCAGCAAAATGTACCGCCAGCCACTGCGTAAAATTGTTGATTGCCGCCTTGGCAGCAGAGTACGCAGGCACCTTGGTCATCGGGCTATACGCGCTCATGGATGAGATATTGATCACGGTAACGCCGGGACGTCCCACCATGCGACGGGTGAAAATCTGTGTCGGAATCAGCGTACCGATCATATTCAGATCAAGCACCTGTCGGAATCCATCGACCCCGATATCGTAAAAGGTCTGCATATTCTCTACATTCAGATCCTGCTCGCTAAACGTCTCACCCGTTGTATTCGCATCCGGTCGATTCCCGCCTGCGCCATTGATCAGAATATCGCACGGACCTAGCTGCTCTGTCACTGCCGTCTCCGCTACGATCACGCTATCCTCTTTCGTTACATCGCAGGCAACCGCGATCGCCTCGCCACCCTGTGCCCGAATATCGGCAACGACCGCTTCACCCTTTTCCAGTGTCCGATTGAGAATCGCTACACGGCAGCCCTGACGTGCCAGCTCCAATGCCATGGAGCGACACAGCACACCCGCCCCGCCTGTAATGACCACCACCTTGCCGCTAAGCGAATCATGTAGCGGTAAGGGCTTTAATTCTGTTTCGGTCGGCGGCTGTTCGCCCTCTACATGGCGAATGACCTCACGCAGTGTCTGGTCAACGAGCTTGTTACCCGTCGTTGGCGCAGCTGGAGAAGTAGGAGGGGCAGAATCCGAAGCTGCTTGTGTATGCTGCTGCTCGTGTTCGCTCATGATGCATCCTCCTTGCTGCTCTGCTGTGCAGATGCGAGGGACTTCGCTTGACCTCGTGCGTGAGCGTCCCACAATCCCCATAGATACATAATGCCAAGTGCACGATCATACAATCCATAGCCCGGGCGACATTGCTCATCCCATAGATGGCGTCCATGATCCGGGCGGCAATAGCCTGTAAAGCCTTCCTCATGATACGCCTCTACGATTCCAGCGATATCTACGCTACCATCCTGCGTCCGGTGCGACGTTTCCTGAAAATCACCATTCGGCTCCACCTTCACATTGCGAATATGGGTAAACGGAATCCGATCCGCAAATTCATGCACCATCCCGATAATATCATTGTCCGGATTAGCACCGAGCGAGCCAGTACACAGGGTGATGCCGTGTGCTGGACTATCCGACAGGCTGAGGAAGCGGCGAATATTGTCCTGATTGCGAATAATACGTGGCAATCCGAAGATCGACCATGGCGGATCATCCGGGTGAATCGCCATCTGGATGCCATTCGCTTCAGCAACCGGAATAATCTCATCCAGAAAATACTTCACATTACGCCACAGGTCTTCCTCTGTAAAGCCCTGATAGGCTTCAAACAGCTCAGTCAGATGCGCTAGTCGCTCTGGCTCCCAGCCGGGCATCGTCAGTGCAGAGTTAGACTGGATTTGCATGACCAGCTCGAATGGATCGATATTTTCAATACGGCTATATTCATAAAATAACGAATTCGAGCCATCTGGTAGCGGATGGTGCAGATCGGTTCGCAGCCAGTCAAAGATCGGCATAAAATTATAGCAGATCACCTTGACCCCGGCTTCACCCAGATGCTCAATCGTCTGCTTGTAATTAGCGATATAACGGTCGCGTGAAGGTAAACCGAGCTTAATGTCCTCATGAATATTCACGCTCTCCACGACCTCGATATGTAATTCATGCTGCTCTGCGAGTGTTTGTAGCTCGCGTATGCGTTCCTGCGGCCATACTTCACCGACAGGAATATCGTGGAGCGCCCAGACAATGCCCTCCACACCTGGAATCTGACGAATCTGTTCCAGAGTTACTGTATCATTTTGCTCACCAAACCAGCGAAATACCATGCGCATAAAGATATCATCCTCCATAATCGAATGGGTAATGGTGCCTGAAGTGCCATGACAAAAACAGGTTAAACGAAACAAAAAAACCGGGCAATAGCGCCACGTCTGCCCGGCTGCATGCGATATACGGTATAAACGCTAGCAAATATCGGACAGCCGCTCAGACGATTCTACATTAAAAGTGGGTAGCCTGTTTCTGACGAACAGCCTCCACCCCTGTAGATTGCCGGAATGTATTACACACCTGCTTCAAGCGGCTGACTCATATGCAACTGTGTTTTACGATAATGACTTGGTGAAATGCCAGACCAGCGTTTGAATTGACGACTGAAATGTGCAATATCCCGGTAGCCGAGTGTGGTTGCAATATCCTGAATGGACATATGCGGATCGGCGAGCAGTAGCTTGGATTTGTGCAAGACCAGATTGGATAAATAGCTGCGCGGGGAAATCGCAAATACCTGATGGAAAATGCGGTTGCAGTGCGACGGACTGATACCCAGTTCAGCCGCAATGTCGTCGATGCCATAATGCGATTCTGGACGCTCTTCCTCCGTCAGATTACGGCTGACAATCGCCTGTAAACGGGCAGCAATCTGGTGAGCCAGCTCCATATGGGCATACGTCGATGGAGACGCCTGCGCCGCTTCGTTCAGCAAAATCTCCCATAGCACACTGAACAGCTCAAATGATGCCGCCTGCAAACGAATGCGGCGAGTGATCATATGCTGTCCACCATGCTCGGCTGCCTGTACGAGCTTCATAATGCAGGGCTCGATCTGTCTGGCGGCAAGACTATTTTTGCGGAAAATCAATTGATTGGTTCGCTCCAGCAAGGACAGGAATACACGATCATTCATTTCAAAATGAATGCATACATACACCAGCGTTCCTTCGCTAATGCTGCGACTCATGTGATTGACCCCTGGAGGCAAAATAACTAGATCACCAGCCTGCTGTACATAGCTGTAATCCCCGATCTTCATTTGCTGTGTCCCTTGAAGCACATAATTGATCTCATACTGATGATGCGCATGGCTCGGACATTCCCAGTCGCGGCTAACCTCGCGCATATGAATCCCGAGCAGATTAACCGATGTCTGTACATCCGGGCAAACGGTTTCCGATACACTGAGACCCCATTCCGGAGAAATAAAGGAAGTGGACATAGATAACCTCCAATCTCACATTTATGGTTGCGTGAAATTCGACTCCAACATGCTGGATCAGCCCAAATAGCGTGACGAAGATGGATAAGGGTAATTTTGCTAGCGTCATTAACTTCAGCATACATGTATATGAAGAAAAATGAAAGGGTTTTCATTGTGCTGGAATTAAATAAAAAAAATAGCGCTAAAAAAGACGCAATTTTTTCCGATTAATAATAGTAAGGATTAGCAGTTTATTATAATCCAATTAATAGAAGGAATTTTTTGAAATTATAAGAAAGTGAGGATGAAATGGGAGATTTAAAAAATGAATATATAATAAAAACGAAATTTCCACATTTGGATGACATCTTACAGGGAAGGAGTTCGCAGGCGAAAGCGATTGAAATTGAGCCTATTCATACAGGCGATAATAGCAATTTGCATATCCGTTATGGCAACCGAGAAGCCACCATACATAATGAGGAATCTCCCTGGCAGGAAGCACATGATTTATTTTTACAATTAAAGAATGCATCGATCGATCATATGATGTTTTTTGGGATGGGATTGGGACATCATATTTTGCAATTTCAGCGGCAATTTCCGCATATTCCATTTTCTATTTATGAGCCGAGCGTGGAGGTTTTCCAGCAATTCACGAAGCATGCAGTATTGGATGAATGGAATATGGATCAGTGGCGGAATCTGTTTGTGGGTGATCATGAGCAGGAATTGGCGAAGCATCTGAGAGGGTTTGTTGATCGGACACCGGGTACGATTTCCAGTTGTGCACTTTCCGCGTATGCACATGTATTTGAGCAGGAAAAGCAGGTTTTTAACACCCTACTGTCCAACACGCTCAAGGGAAAGCATGGCAATTTGCAGATCAGTAATAAATTTAGTGTGTTCTGGCTTAGCAATAGCCTGCGTAATTTTCAATATGTACGCAGTACGCCTAACATCTTAAAAAAGCGAGAAAACTTCTATAATAAGCCCGTTATTATCGTCTCGGCAGGGCCTTCGCTGAATGAAGAAATAGAGCACTTGAAAATGATCAAGCAGGAGCGCTCTGCCTACATTCTGGCTGTCGGCTCAGCTTTATCTACATTAATTCATCATGGGATACATCCGGATGCAATATGCAGCTATGACCCGAATCCAGGTAACGGTGTCGTGGTCAAGCAGGTGATGGAGCAAGGAATCGACGATATTCCACTTATATTTGGCTCGTCAGTAGGTGGGATCGATTTGGGGAATTATCCGGGACCGAAATGGCATATGATTACGAGTCAGGACACGATTGCAGCTTACTTTTTGCCGGCTGCACAGACGGGGTTACCTGTTGTATATGATGCTTCTTCGATTGCAATTATTACCTTACAGCTACTGTGCATGATGGGCGCAGGGCCGATCATTCTAGTCGGTCAAAATTTCGCTTATAAAGGAGCATTACGATACGCACAGCATATCGATCATATCGATCCTGTGCATTATTTTGAAGGGGCTCCATTAGTAAAAACATCTAGCGTACAAGGCGATATGATAGGCACCAATCCAGCTTTTATGAGTATGAAGAAAGAGATGGAATTATACATCGGCTTATTTAATAAAAAAGACGTTTTTAATACGACACAGGGCGGTGCTGATATCAAGGGTACTACATTTATAGCCTTGAAAGATATCCGAGCTAAGTATTTAACGCCAAATACAGTTGAAACAGATTGGCTTCTACACCCTACAGCCAATTCGACTTCATTTACATTAGCTAATCAATTAGCTTTACTTCAAAAAGAACGCCAAGAGCTAACCAGGTCATTTGAAGAATTCAGACATATTTTTAAAGATATGCACTTTTATGCAAATCATGAACAGCGAGACGAATTACAGCAACTCTTCGTTATTTTTGACAGTGCATTTGATCGCTGGCTGAATAATCTATATTCTAAATTACTCCTTATTCCAGCTAGTCGCACTCAATATGAACTTTTATATAGTCAGGTTGAAAATGTGTTGAAAGAACGCAATCCTGTGCGAAAAGCTAAGTTGATTATGCATTATTATGCACTGTTTATTACTCATACACTGCAAGTCGATCAGGAAGTAAGACCATTTTACGAAAATATGATAGAAGTGCTCTCTAGTTAAATAAGAGCTAGCTAAAATATAGAAATAAAGGAGTACAACGATGACAAAAAGGAAAAAATTACGTTTAGCAAAATGGGAAAAGACAACTAAAGCGATTGGTGTCAGCCTGACGATTATTCAGCTAAGCAGTATGTCAATGCCAATGGCCATGAACTATGCTTCGGCAGCTGATACATTCATGGAGCAAAGCCAGAGTGAAAACAATCAACAACCTCATACTGTTAGTAATGATGTATATGCAAGGGTAGCTAGCGATACGGTAGCCCCCGAAGCGACATTTGAATATAGCGCCCTGAGTGGGTATCTACGTCTGAATTTCGATGAACCGGTGCAAAAGGGATATGGCTATCTGAAAATCTATGATCAGGCGACAGACGAAGTGGCTGCTTCGATTTTATTTTCAGGAAATGCCATGATTTCGGGCTACCATATCGATACCACGGGTCTATCTGAACATAGTGCTTGGTTCCATGTGACAGGTCTGCAAAACGACCACAGCTATAAAGTAGTGGTCTGGTCAGGCATGTTCCACGACCTTTCAGGTAATACGTATGCAGGAACCGGCGATTCCGGATGGAGCTTTAATGTAACGGATGTCTCCACGCCAGCTTTGAAAAGCGTGCACCTGTATGATCCTGGAGCTGGAGAAAAAGCATCCCTGAATATGTTCTTCAATAAACCGATGCATTTTGGTCGAGAAGGAAGTATTCGTATTTATCGGAGTGCGGATCATGCGATCCAGCAAACGATGACCATTCATGATGGAGCGATGTCGGGAGCTAGCTATAACTGGTTCAGTGGGAATCAGACGCTACAAGTGGAACCGAATCAAGCGCTAGCAGACAATACCGATTATTATGTCACAGCTACGTCGGGAACATTTATGGATTGGGGCGATCGCGAGCTGACAAACTTCACAGAACCGAATACGTGGAGTTTCCGAACAGCGGATCATACTGCTCCGCAAGCGACATTTGAATATAGCGCCCTGAGTGGATATTTGCGTCTGAATTTCGATGAACCAGTGCAAAAGGGATATGGCTATCTGAAAATCTATGATCAG
>NZ_BMMB01000019.1 GCF_014645615.1 Paenibacillus hunanensis
TAGCATGATGTCTGCCGAGTTCTCTGGCAATGGCTCGGGTACTTTTCCCCTGCTGGTGGAAGATTTCTAGCTTGCTACGTTCGACTATGCTAAGATGTGTATAGCTCATGGTGGATTCTCCTTGTGTGAATGGTTGTGTGAGAGCTTTCATTCTACACGAATCCGGCCATGGGCTGTTTTTTATTTAATTCCAGTAGGTGTCGCACTTCATATTACAATCCGTCATACTCAATAAGAATTTCAAAATCTCCATTTGGACAAAATATACCCGGATGTTTACCACTATTTTTATCTAGAAAAATCAGGCGCTCACCACATTTAGGACAACTTACATTATCTCCGTTCATTACTCTTTTTCTTATTGTTTGCATCATCTCAATGTCTTTCAAAACTTCCTCATGACTTCTTCTTTCCATATTGTGCTCCTTTCTCAACGATAGGGCAGTTCAGGGTAATTATCTTTGACCATATTGATAATTTCTTGTATTTCGCTGATTACCAAATTATTTTTATTGTGTTTAGTACCTCTCATAAATGCAATAATTTCTGCACGTTGGCTTCCTTTTATATTTAATCCAGCATGAGTTACTTCATGAATAATAATCTGGGAGGTAAGATTTAAAGGCTGTATATTTCTGACATATGCAATAGCCGTTTTCCCAAAAGCTTCTCCCAAAATATTCTCCTCTGGATCCATATAAGATAAATTCACTTCTATTTTTTATCTTTAATTATTTTAACGTTTCTCTTCCAATTTCAGATTTTTCATTTCGAAAACTTCGCTACTCATTCAAAGTCAACATCACATCGATAGGGATCGCCTTTTTAAAAAATGAATTATACAGTTCACTCGCTTTTACTGGATGTAGACTATGATTTTTTTCGAATTCTTTCCCTAGCTCCTTCAATATTTCAACTTCATTAGAATCAAGATTTTTTTCTTGAATAAGCGTCTGAGAATTTTCCACATAATACCAAGCTTTATCAATTGAAAAGAAAGGATATTCAACAAGCAGTTCGATATATAAAGCTTTATAATCGGTAGGGATCGAATCTTTCAAACTAACCAACTCTTGAAACTGGTCTTCGGTAAATGTATGAATCATTGTTGCTTGTATAAGCTTTAGTACGCCAGCCAAAATATCAATACTTTGGCTGGCGATACTCTCTCTTAAAAGATTTAAAGTCGACTGTATCACAATATACCTCTATATATTTATTTAATTTTCATCCATTATTTTCCATTTTTTTTCATTTTCACACTTACATCATATACATTTTGTTATGTCGATTTTCAAATGGACTCAATAATGAGTTTTCAGGCATACTCTAATAGAATCATATTACATATTAAAAAAGAAGATCCATGAAGTATTCTCATTGGATCTTCTTTTTTCAATTAATCTAATATTAGCTTTTTCTGATCACATAAAAACTTTTCCACAAGTTGTTCAATTGTATCTTTTGGGCTATCCGTATAATAGTAGGCATCTGAAACCTTTCTAAAAAATTCATGCATGTATACAGGTGTATCAAAAAGATAAAACAAATTCTCAATCTCTTGAAATAATTCATCGCTAGATGAATTATTGTGCTTTTCTTTTAAAATGCTGTACAACCATTTGCGATATTCTTTCTCCAAAAGAATTGAAGAATCTGTAGATACTATCTTCTCAAGCATTTCGTCTACATGCTTCTCTGAATGTCCCCATGCTAACTCAAGAATATATTCATTATCCGTATCCATATTAACATTCAAATATTCCGTAGCATAATGAATTACGTCTGACGAAGTAATCAACTTGAGTATTCTACCTACGAAAAGTGTAGACCAATTGCAAGAAAACCCATTACTCTTTATCAATTCTATTTTATACATTTTTATCTCCCCCACTGATTTATTTTACCTGTAACTTTGCCTCCAGGTATAAATGTTCTATGAGGTACTGTATTAGTAGTAGGATCGACTACCCACTCAAAGACACCATCTATTATTCTCTTGTTCTTTACCATTTCAGGAGCATTATTTTTCGTTTTCACATATTCAGTTTCATATTTAACCATGGAACCTTCTATTTGGTATAACGAATCTATATGACCTTTTTTATTTGGTAAGTCAAATCTTTGAGCATCCATTACATAATTATCAATTATATTATCAAAATTATGATAAAAATCATTTTTTAATGCGCTGCCGACTCGAGTATTATCTAATACTGGATGATTAAGTTCACTTACAACCTTACCCACACTATTAATGTCACAATTATCATTTGTATTGTGCACCCAAATACCAAGATCACTTACAAAGTACGTATGGAAGTCAGCTACAGTCATATTATAGACTCTTGCCTGTCTTTTCTCATGCTGAATATTTTTAATATTTAGCATGGAACCATCATCTTTTACAAGTAAATCTCCCACTTGTAGATCTTTGGCAAATATCCAGCCTTTACCGTCAACCCAGAATGGATGATTATACGTAGATTCAATTTTTTGATCGCCAACTTCAATGACATAGAGTTCATCTGTCATATGACTAAAAGTAGCTGTCACTTTTTTATAAGCCTGTTTATCTGTAGCTTCATCTCGAGATAAAACCAGATCGCCAACTTGTATATCTTCAATATTTTTTTCGCCTTGATCCGTTTTTACTTTTGTACCTACTGTAAAGCAATTACACTCATTTATTAACTTAGTGGCGGATTTTTCAGCCTTCTTACCCCATCCAAATAAATCTGCGGCTTTCTCTCCTGTCCAGATTAATCCTTTAACCGTATATTTCCCTGCATATTTAGAACCAGGTATAGGAATCAAGCCCACTAATCCACCAGCAGCATCTGAAACACGATCACCTATTGTAAGTTGCTCACCTGTGACATAGTTGACGCCAGTAATGGCTTGTTGCCATGCTTTTACAGAGCCTACAACTGGAGTAACGTCTGCCAAAAAGCTTCCGCCCTGCTTTAGCCACTCCGCTCCATCTGCACTCAATCCAAATGGATCAATATACGACACCGGATTCCCATTCACATAGGCGTAGCGGTTCATGGTCAGTCCATTTCCAATACTCCCCGTCACCACATCTCGGTTCACAAAGCGCTTGATCTCCGGGTTGTAATAACGTGCACGCATCTGGTATAGACCATTCGGATCGGTCTGTACGCCGTCGCGTCCGTTGTACTGGAAAGGTTGTTGACTATCGCCGATATGCTCCAGCTGTTCGCCGTACGTGTCATACGTGTACGTATCGGTAATTTGACCATTTGCATCGGTCAAGGCGATGGTGCTACCGCGCAGATCATAATGATACGTCTGTTCGTTACCGGCTGCGTCTTCGCGGCTGATCAGTCCAAGTCCGTAGACATACCAGGCTTGCGGCGATCCCTGTGCATCGGTTTCCATGAGCACCTGAGACAGGTTCGCATGTGGATTGATCACGAAGCGGGTCGTTTTGCCATCTACCGTGATCGCATTACGGTTATTTTCATTATCGTATCCATAGCTGACACCACCAGCCTGGATCAGGCGGTTGCGTGCATCGTAGCGATAGTCCTGCATGGAGCCGTTCAGTGGTCCGTGCAGCATATTGCCTTCTGCGTCATAACGCACAGGCTGACCGTTCACGGTCGCCAGTCGGTTATCTGCAGTGTAGGTCATTTGCAGATCGCCGTATAGACCATACGTGTCTTCGGTGACGGTGGTAGATGATGTGGCTGCATTAGCATTGTCCATCGCATTAGCATTTGCAGCATCTGTGTAATCTGCTTCCGCAACCGAGTGATTTGCTTCAGACGGATTGTATACGTCCTGTTGCACGCTGCTGCTATCTCCCGACATCTCTGTCGCTGCGCCAGCGATACCACTCTGGATCATAACATCGTTCAGATCAGGTGACAGACCTGGACCGTACACATCGTAGGTCACACTGTTCAGCGGATTTTGAACCTCACCACCATCTTCTTGAATCACATTGCCTGCGGCATCGTACGTGTAGTTCGTTTCTGCCATCGTACTACCGTCTGGATTCAATAGCGTCAGTGTAGTCAGCTGTCCTGCTACATTGTATGAACGATTTTCTTTTGTACCGTTCGCATGACTGATAGAGGTTAGACGTCCGTTTGCATCATAGCTATAGCTCGTTTTGTGACCATTCCAATCGGTAACAGTCGACATCCGACCTACGCTATCATACGTGTAATGAACCTTTTTGCCATCTGGATAGGTAAGTGTGATTAGCTGTCCAGCCGCATCGTAGCTGTAGCCGATTGTATGGCCCTCGCCATCGGTATACGTTTCAACTCGATTCAGCGCGTCAAACGTACGGCGTAACACCTTACCGTCACTACCTGTAACAGATAAAATATTGCCATTCTCATCATACTTGTACGATACATTGCCTGCTTCATCTGCAAAGCGCATTACGTTACCAGCGGCATCGTACGTATAGTCGGTATTGCGTCCGTTTTTATCGGTTTCCTGGCTAAGCAGTCCAATCTTGTTATATTGGTACGTATGGCTGCTGCCTGTTGCGTCTTTTTCTTGAATCAGACGACCGAGCGCATCATATTCATACCCTGTCGCGTTGCCATTCGCATCCAGCATCTTCGTAATCTGACCAAATGCATCCAGTGCTTGCGAGGTATGACCCTCGATCGCATCGCTAACATTGGTTAGCTGTCCCAGCTTATCATAGCTATAGCTGGTTTTGCGCTGTAATGGATCGGTGAATTGGGTGAGCTGATTGAGCTGGTTATACGTGCTTGTGTACGTATGACCAAGTGCATCCGTCATTTTGACCGGGTTGCCAGCGGTATCGTATTCCACCGTATAGATCTTATTGCTCAGTGCATCCCTTGCTTCGATCGGACGACCAAGTGCATCGTACGCATAGCGAATGCTTGCGCCCTGTGCATTTGTCTCGCTTAGCAAACGACCTGCTTTATCGTACACAAAGCTTGTTTTGCGTCCCAACGGATCGCTAACACCGATCATGCGACCTTCTGCATCGTACTGGATACCGATTTTGCCACCCAGTGCATCGGTCATTCCAGTTAATTGACCATTAGCATCGTAAGCGTAGCGAGTTACATTGCCTTTCGCATCGGTCACACTGGTCAGCTGGTCATGACCATCGTATGTGTAGCTAATTTTATGATTCAGCTCATCGACGACTGCTGCTAGCTGATCATCATCATTGTATACAAGACTGGCTGTATTGCCGTCTGCATCTGTCTGACTGGTCATGCGACCTGCTTCATCATAACCGATCAATGTCACTTCGCCTGTTGGCTGTGTCACTTTATTCAAGCGTGAGTTGGCATATCCGTACTGGATATTACCACCACGCGGATCGGTTGCCGATATGAGCATACCTTGCTCATTGTACGTATAGGCGATCTTTTGTCCTTCGCCATTCGTTGTAGACAGCAAACGTCCCTGATTATCGTACGTGCTGGTCATGCTGCTACCATCTGGTCCAGTTGCATTGAGCAGATTGCCCAGACCATCGTAGGTCATTGTCAACGATTGACCTGATGGATCGGTTACCTTAACGACATTTCCTTTTGCATCATATTCAAAACGAGCCGTTTGGTTCAGCGCATTGGTAATGCTGGTTCGATTACCCTTTTCATCGTAGGTGTAGGTTGTTTTACCATTAAGCGCATCCTGTACGCCGATGAGCTGATAATTGACATCATGAATACGTTTCTGTACATTACCGTTGCGATCCGTAATCGTTGTTGTCAACGTACCTTCGCCCTGGCTATATGCTAGCTGGGTCTCATGACCTGCTATACCATCGCTCTGTTTTAAAATACGTCCTTTGCTATCGTAGCTATTGGTGAATACCTGTGTACCGTCCAATTTGCCTGTTATAATCTGATGATTGTTATTGTACGTGTACTCATCCTTGATTCCATTCGGACGTGTGAGTGTAATCAAGCGTCCGGTTGCGTCATAGTCAAAATGAGC
The DNA here is from genome assembly GCF_014645615.1 of Paenibacillus hunanensis. Lineage (GTDB taxonomy): Bacteria > Bacillota > Bacilli > Paenibacillales > Paenibacillaceae > Saccharibacillus > Saccharibacillus hunanensis. The sequence goes on from NZ_BMMB01000019.1 coordinate 5,977, forward strand.
AGTACGTCCAGCTTGATCACTTATCGCATTGATTCGACCAGATGAATCATAGTTCAATACAAGTTTCGCACCGGTAGATGGCTCGATGATACCGGACAATTTACCACTGGTATTGTACTGTGCATTGAGCGTAATTCCACCCGAATTGCCAATCGATTGCAGCTTACCATCTGCTGCAAATTGCAGATTCGTGCGATCATAGCGGCTCAGTGTATAGCTACCGTCACTATTCGCACGAAGCTGATCATTACGTACAGACTTCTGACTGGATGCGTACGTTCCATCTGCTTGACGGGTGAAGGTGTTATGTCGGAAATCATTCCAGTAGATATCGACACTTCCGTCTTTAGCATTCTTTTGCAAGCGCATCGCATAGTTATGGCTCCAGCCTTTGCCCATTGCTCCACTACCTTGCAACAACGAGTAGTACTGTGCCTGGAATGGAATATCTACACTTCCGTGTGCCGACAGCATCGTTTTGTTGATGATCTGTGCACCGGTCGAGGTATCAATCGGGTCCGCATAAAATGTCTGCGGATCATAGCTAGAGGGGTCAAGCGAGCTTACTGGCTGTCCAGATGGTGGTGTGGGTGCCGGAATGACCGGATCCGTTGTTTCTTCCCAGCGGAACAAGCCATATGGGCTGTAAACTTCTATTGTTTTGCCACTTGTGTTACGAATGATGGCTGTATTGCCACCGCCGATCGCAACAGGGCCATTGCCATTCTGTTCAGCTGCTTGCTCAATCCAGTAGCTAAAGCTACCGCTTGGCGTTAGCGTATGACTTTGATTGCTAACATTCTGCGCCTTGAGCATCTTGTCTGCACCAAGACTGTAGATCGATAGTGCTTCATGCTCGGCATCGGTAAAAAAGAAATGCTCCTTGTCAGCACGTATAGTTGTAGCGACGCTCTGGCGACCTGTCAGGATCGCATAGCCACCTGCTGGAATCGCTACCGTTGTGTCTGTACTGAGTCGTGCGTAGGTTGTTGTGGCTTCGTGTGAAGCATCGTACACCGTGACATCGTATTTGCCATTGATCGTAAGACGAGCAATACCGCCAGAAGTGTTCATAGCTTTCATGCTCTGTCCATTAGATAAAGACTTGTTCAGCAGATCGTTACCCTGCGTAACACGAATTGCTTCTGCTGGTGCCCATACAGTTGCTGGCTTGGTATCTACATTGGTAATGACAATACGGGCTCCAGACAATACGGTATGCGCACTCCATGTATTATTATCGCCGCTAGAGGTTAGCGTGCCATCCTCGTTATAGATCTGGTAGGCATGTGTACCTTCTACTTTTAGATTGAAGCTACCCGGTGAGATATTACGAACAGAATAGCTCTCGCCAGGCTCTAGCATTTTGGTTGTGACAGGACGTCCCTGTACCGTTGTTGCGTTAAACGCATCGTAGGAACCGGATACGGTCACCTGTTGATTTGGCGCAGCAGAGATGACATAGCGATCTGTTTTAGAGAGATACGTAGCGCGAGTCGTTTCGTTTACTGCATAATCCTCAGGATTGCCATCGGTCTTGTAACGTGCATAGTCATACGTTCCCTCTGTATATAGTGTTGCTGGATTGAGAATCGTTTGCTGATACGCTATTGTTTGGTCAGATGACAGTACCGTTTTGAACGTTACAGGATGCTGACGGTTCTGTAGCTTGAACGACTCAAACGGCGCATAGACGATAATGTCGCTCTCATCGCTATTTTGAATACCGATTCGTCCACCCGATGGAAGCTCCTGCTTGCTTGCGGCCGTCACACGGTAAGTATAATTCGTCAGCGTGCCGTCATTTCCATAACGAGCATAGCCATAATCTCCTTTAATGCGAACGATCGAATCAACAGCTTCGATATTAACCGCATCCACATATTCATCAGCCTTCAATGTGCGCTTGATCAGGGCTGGATTCGTTCTCGCCTGAATATCAAAGGCATCATAAGGCCCTTCTATGATCGAAGGCGCTGCTCCTGAACCGGTCACAGCAAGCTTATAGCCAGCAGTTATAGCATTAATCTTGTCATCATGCATTAATTCTAATTCGTTTACTTCACCACCTGGCTTACGCTCGACATAGTCGTATACGTCGCCAACTGAATAGAGATTAAACAGCTTATCTGCTGTATTGGTCATGTTCAGACTTTGGCCGTTATTTAATACTTTATGGAAGGTGACAGGATGCTCACGATCCGCTCCTGTAAACAACTCAAAGGCAGCATAAGCTTCAATCGGTTGTTCATCGGTATTCATTACACCTAACCTCTGACCTGCATCGGTTGCGCGATAGGTGGTAGTCGTATGATACAGATAGTTATCAGGCGCACCTGCGGCTGTGTAGTCCATCAGATCGTGACGACCTGTAAAATAGACCGTTTCGCTTGTCTGTGCCCGATTAATAAAGTCCATACTCTGATTAATAGCGAGCTGCTTGATCAGCAATGCAGGATTCGCGCTGGCTTGTACAGTTGTCACATCATATGGAGTCAACAGTACAAACTGCGTGCTTGCCGAATTGGTGATTGTTGTGCGCTCTCCAGTGTACAAAGGAAGACTGGTTTGCGTACGATTATGATCCAGTGAACGCAGCGATTGATCTGCCTTATAGCTCGCTTGATCATAGGTTCCTTCGGTATACAGGTTAAAGTTAGCAGGGCTAGTGTTAGATAGCTTCAGACTTTGTCCTGCGTTCAGATAGCCTTTATACAGGGCAGGCTCTGTACGATTACTCCAATCAAAAGCATCCGCAGGGCCTGTAACGGTAAGCGGTGTATTGTAGCTATTCGTAATAATCGCCTTTTGATCCTTGGTGACTGTATGATTCTCTGCCTTGATCGGATTACCATAGCTCGCCACACGATTATCCGCTTGATCATACACTACATAATGATGCTGTCCATTGGTTAGGACAGGGAAGCTATAGCGCGATATATTGAGCGCTTTGATCGTTTGCCCGGGTTCGAGTGTACGTGTGAATGTAATCGGCTGCGAACGGAAGGAGAAGCGGAATGCTTCATACGGCGCATAGATCGTATCTGTCGTCACACCTACATTCGTAAAGGCAACACGTTGACCATTTTGTAAAAGGAAGCTGCTATTGGACACATACGTGCCATATTTCATAATGCCCAGACTATCGTAGAACGCATAGTCATAACGTCCATTCGTCTGAATCGTTGCATTATTGTGCGTCAGATTGTTTGCTTCCAGTGATCCGCCCGGAGGCAGGTTATAGCGGTAGAGCGCTGGATTAGCAGAATCGGAAATCTGAGATTGTTCCTTTGGAATTTTTACTGTAACTGGATTAGGACTACTAGTATTGGTGAAAACCACTGTATGTCCGATCGGCAACAAATAATTCGATAATGTGCTGCCACTGCGATAGTCTGCCACATCGCCGGAAGCATCATACTCGGCATAATCATAGGTGCCGTTCATGAGTAGCTTGATCTGTTCAGCAGAGCTGTTATGCACCTTGATACTTGCCCCAGCGCCTAATGTCTTGGTCACTGTTGGTGGCTCGACCTGATCGGAAGCTGCAAAAATATGATACGGGCCGCTTACTACCAGATTGGAAGTATTGGGATTGGTAATAACGATGCGTTGACCCGATTGAACATACTTCGTTGCTGATGTTGTTTTACCTGAAGAGGCGATCGAGTCATCTTCATCGTAGAGTACAAATTCGTAAGAGCCGCCCTCAATATAAACATAGCCACTTTGGTCGGATTTATTAATAGCTTGAACGGCTTGTTTCGGTTGTACATTGTACAAAAAGTTAGCTGGTACAGATGAGCTATTAATTCCGATTACTCGAGCAGCTCCATAAATATCATAAGAAGATGTATCTCGATTTGTAATAATAACCGAGCCACCTTTAACTAGAGTCTCTGTTCCACCAGATTTTTTAGATGTAAATGTACTATATTGTCCTGACGCATTAATATTCACATTGGCATTAACTCCGCCAACCTGAATTGTTTGGCTATTATTATCATCGTAATTAGACACCAATACACTGCCACCTGGAGAGACAGTATAGTGTTGCAGCGCAACTAAACCAGATGCACTATCAGCAACATTAAGAACTTTAGCCTTTGAATCGACAATCATTGTTGTACTGGAGCTATTAGCTACAACCAGTATATTGCTTGGAGCCAGATTAATTGACCTACGAGCAGAATACATGCCATAACTAGATACATCACGATTCGATTTATAAATAGCATACTCATAAGAATTACCTTCTAAGAATACAGTTACCCCACTTGAATAATAGTGTTGAAAAGTAATAGTTTGTCCTGGCGCAATACTATATGTATTGGATACTGCCGCTTTGGCCACATGCGTTGTCAATCCATATCCAACCGCAACCAGTACAGCGACCAGCATACTCCAGCGCAAAAACATAGCGAATCGCCTCACTGTGCGCCACCTGCCTTTTCAAACGTGCGGTCGGCAAAGCCTGCCTTGGCATGTCCGTTAGCCTTGAGCAGTACAATCTGTAAATGAACTCTAGCCTTGACCGCTCCAGCTGGGGCGACCAGTCTAGCATTATAGCTTTTCCAATCTGTATTTTGCTTGAGATTCAGTAGATTATCGTAACGAATTAGACGCTTATTGTTATCGTAGTAGTTGACGATTACTTGCACGACCGCATCTTTCATTTCGTCCGATTTGACCCAACCTTCATATGTATAAAGGGTGCCGCCTTGTACAGGAATATCTCGGTAAATATTAGCGCCGCCGGTTCGTTTTGCATCCAGTGTAATCCATTGTGCGGTTAGCATGGGCTCTGGTGAGCTGTACACTTCCTCCGTTACCGTTACGGGTCTGTTATCGCTATACACATCATTCGCTACAGAAGAGGTGAAATAGTGAACAGGCGCATCGTTATTGCTATATACATTGGCCGTTGCAGTTTCGTAGTGTGACTTCATTCCTCTGGTCATATAAGCGGTCCAGCCTTGAATAATATTGCTCTTTTGTACAGCTGGCGTACTCGTTGAGGTTACGCTGAGCAGGTTCCCCCCGTGATCATACGTATAGGTCGTTGTTTGATCGCCTCGTTGTGCAGAGGTTACACGATCCAGTCCATCATACTGATAATCTGCTGCTTTCGTTATAGCTACATGACTAAACATCGCAGTACATAGTAGAACAGCTGCGACGGTTCTAGCGGTAAATCTATTCATTACATTCGCTCCCTTATCCTTTTCTTGCTAATGTAAAACTACATCGCTTCAACTTCCTTATTCCCAAAAACTACACATTGCTTTATCCATTTTAAGCTATTGCAGATCCCTCCTTATTTTGAAGCTTTCGTTATTTTTATAGATTATTGGAAGAACGTTCTGTTTATATCGGATAACAATCTTTAAATTTTGGTAGTTTGACAGGCAAATGAACCATAAGGGCTATAAATTTAGTGCATGTTACCTGCATTTATGTTAACAAGCTATAGACTTTCTTAGTAAATTCAAGCTAGTTTTTTATTGCATGCAGAACATTCCATATGATTATGTGAGCAATAAACAACGCAAAAAATCCTACACATTTGATCAGATCTATCCTCTGGTAAATGGTAGTTGAATACTACGTATATCCAGAAGGAAGCATTGCTCAACGTATAGAAAAATATATAAAAATATTATTTTTATCCAATTCAATTACCAGAAATCGATCATAGCTTGCTGGTGTTAAATGATTCAATATATTCATCGCTACTATTGTAGCCAGTCTATTTATGTATCAATTGAATAGATGAGCAATCTCTCTCATAAATGGTGTTACCGCATAAACATTGCTCATATCTTCTTCATCCAGCATCGCCCAATACAGAATCGTGTGTTTATGAATGCGGTGATCCTGCAAAAGATAATGCGTCCAAAAGTTCATTTATTAATAATATCAACATTGTCCTTTAACAAAGCCTTTGATCAAACTCAAAAAATCCCCCATACTACTGTTCAGCCTCAATACAGAGTAAAAGCAATATAACATGCTTTTACTCCATACTTTATCTTATCAGAGTATAGAGGATTCAATATAGTTCGTATTACTTTATTTATCTAAATTAATGTATAACCAACATTACAAGCAGCTCGCCCGATCTTACCCACGAACCAGCGCCTTCGCCGCAATATCACTCCGCTGGTGCTTACCTTCAAACGTAATCTTCTCCGCTTCTGCATAAGCGGCTGTACGGGCAGAAGCAATGTCTGCGCCCAGACCGACTACGCCGAGAACGCGACCACCGTTAGTCACCAGTTCGCCTGTGGCGCTCGTGCCTGTGCCTGCGTGGAATACGAGTGCCTTAGAGCGATCCACAGCATCCACACCATGAATCGGTACTCCCTTCGGATACGAAGCCGGATAACCGCCGGAAGCCAGAATCACGCACACAGCGGCTTCATCTGACCATTCGATCTCCAGCTCAGCGAGTGTGCCGTTTACGCTGGCAAGAAAAATGTCCAGCAGATCCGTTTTGAGACGTGGTAAGACAACCTGGGTTTCTGGATCGCCAAAACGGGCGTTAAACTCGACCGTTTTCGGTTTACCATCTGGTGTGATCATGAGACCAGCGAATAGTACACCGCGGAAAGGACGACCTTCTGCTACCATCGCCTTAGCGGTTGGAATGACGATCGTCTCCATTGCTTCGTCGATGATCGCTTCATCGATATGCGGAAGCGGAGAATACGTCCCCATGCCGCCTGTATTCGGGCCTTCATCATTATCGTATACTGGCTTATGATCCTGTGCAGCTGGCATCGCACGCACCGTTTCACCATCGACAAAGGCAAGAATGGACATTTCCTGTCCCTCCATGAACTCCTCGATGATCACGCGGCTACCTGCCTCGCCAAACACTTTATCCTGCATAATCGCCTGCAACGCATCGATCGCTTCATCCATACTACGCGCTACGGTGACCCCTTTACCAGCGGCAAGTCCATCCGCCTTGATCACGACTGGAATCGGCTGCTGTTGCAGGTAATCCAGCGCTGCTTCGTACGTATCGAATTTAGCATAGGCGGCTGTTGGGATATTGTATTTGTGTAGCAGGTCTTTCATAAATGTTTTGCTACCTTCAATGATCGCGGCATTTTTGCGCGGGCCGTATACAGGAATGTTACGCGCTTCAAATACATCCACAATGCCCTCTGCCAGTGGATCGTCCGGGCCAACCATGACCAGACCGACCTTACGCTCAGCCGCAAAGTCTGCCAGCTTTTCAAATTCATGTACGGCAATTGGCACACATTCGGCAATCTGTCCGATGCCTGCATTGCCAGGTGCACAGTAGATGCGGTCGGCTTGTGGACTTTTTGCTAGCGCCCAGATGATCGCGTGCTCGCGTCCGCCACTGCCGATAACGAGAATATCCATAGGTCACTCTCCGTTCATTTAAATGGAATACAACCTGCAACAGAAGTGCTGTATCCGATACAGCATCTGTGCAGGTTGAAAGTTTATACATGTTTTTAATGCTTGAAGTGACGCACTCCGGTAAATACCATTGCGATACCATGCTCGTTGGCTGCTTTGATCGATTCCTCATCTTTGACCGAGCCACCCGGCTGAATGATCGCCGTAATGCCTGCTTTGGCAGCGGCTTCGACGGTATCGCCCATTGGGAAAAAGGCATCGGAGGCGAGAATCGCACCTTTGGCTTTGTCTGCTGCTTGCTCGATCGCAATTTTGGCTGCACCTACACGGTTCATCTGTCCAGCGCCTACGCCAACAGTCATATCGTCTGCGGCAAGTACAATCGCGTTCGATTTGACATGCTTCACGACTTTCCATCCGAACAGAAGCTGCTTCATTTCTTCAGCAGACGGTGCACGATCGGTAACGATGTTCAGATCAGCCTCGGTGATCGCATGTACATCGCTATCCTGTACGACCATGCCACCTTCCACCATTGTTACGATCGGCTGTGCTTTACGCTCACCAGTCGGAGCCAGCTCGCCCATTTTCAGCAGACGGATATTTTTCTTTTTCGTTAAAATGTCCAGCGCTTCCGGTGTGAAGTCTGGTGCCAGAATGATCTCCAGGAAAATCTCGCTCAGCGGCTGCGCTGTGTCCGCATCGATCACACGGTTAGCCGCTACGATACCGCCGAAGATCGATGTTGGATCTGCGGTATATGCCTTGTTGTACGCTTCGGCAATCGTTGCACCTACGCCTACACCGCAAGGATTCATATGCTTCACCGCTACAACAGCTGGCTCCGTAAATTCCTTCACGATCTGTAGCGCAGCGTTCGCATCATTGATGTTGTTATACGATAGCTCTTTGCCGTGCAGCTGCTCAGCCGTAGTCAGCGTGCCTGCTGGCGCCAGCGGCTTACGATAAAAGGCTGCGGTCTGGTGCGGGTTTTCTCCGTAGCGCAGGTCTTGAATTTTCTCATAGGTTACAGTGTAACGCTCTGGATATGGTGTTTCCAGTACGCCTGCCAGATAGTCAGAGATGAGAGAGTCATAAGCTGCTGTATGACGGAACACCTTGGCAGCTAGTCCTTTACGTGTTGCCAGTGTCGTATCGCCACCTGAGCGCACTTCGTCCAGTACGTTCGCATAATCGTCTGCATCCACAACAACCGTTACAAAAGCATGGTTTTTCGCCGCACTGCGCAGCATCGTTGGGCCACCGATATCGATATTTTCAATCGCATCCTCGTATGCCACATTCGGTTTTGCTACCGTTTCCTGGAATGGGTACAGGTTAACGACAACCAGGTCGATATAGCCAAGTCCAAGCTCGTCCATCTGCTTCTGATGCTCTTCACTATCGCGAATCGCCAGCAAACCGCTATGTACAGCAGGATGCAATGTTTTTACACGTCCATCCAGAATTTCTGGAAAGCCCGTCACGTCGGAAATACCGATAACCGGTACACCTGCATCTGCCAGTAGATTTTTCGTTCCTCCGGTCGAAATGATCTCCACGCCTAGCTCGGATAGCTCGCGACAGAAATCGACGACACCAGTTTTATCGGATACGCTGACGAGCGCTCGTTTGATACTCATAATTAGGGATTCCTCCTTCAAATGGGTACAGCTTGAATAGATCCATGTAACGTAATCGGCAAAACAGCATGGCATCCATGAATACCATCAATACCCGTAGCAACATCGGTACTCTACGCTATCTACTACGATATTGACCGAGTGTAACTTTAAATCCTGAGCTACAAATACGCCAGTACACAATCAAATCTATAATTTAACTTGATCAAGGTACTCCCTTTTCTCAAATCAAACCGAAATATTTAATGTGCCTACACCTGTTCACGTATAAGGCAATCATGAACTGCACCTATCACTGATTCATATAAGACCACACTTTTATAAACGTAACTATACTACAACGTCCCTGTTACTGCTCCACTGTAACATGCCGTCCATCATTTGCCAGACGAATCTTGCCCGCAGCAAGCTGAGAAACAACGCGCGGATACAGCGTTTGTTCAATATGATGAATACGTTCAGCCAGCGTGTCGGCGGTGTCATCAGGATGAATCGGTGCAGGCTGCTGTGCGATAATCGCCCCGGTATCCATGCCATTATCGACAAAATGAACCGTTACTCCGGTCAGCTTCACACCATAATCCAGTGCCTGACCAATCGCATCCTTACCCGGAAATGCAGGCAGCAGGGAAGGATGAATATTGATCATCCTTCCCATGTAAGGATTGACCATCGTTGGTGTGAGTAGCCGCATATAGCCTGCCAGCACCACATAATCGATGCTTCGCTGCTGTAGCTCGCTCACAATCTCCATTTCGTATTGCTCACGGCTGCTATATTCTTTCGGTTGGAACACAAATGTTTCTACACCTGCACGCTGCGCCCGTTCAATCACCGGCGCATTCGGCTTATCGCACACAAGCAGCTTAACCTCAGCCAGACCGAGCAGCCCACTACGCTGCGCATCGACCATCGCCTGAAAGTTACTGCCCTGTCCAGATGCAAATATGGCAATGGCTACAGGCTTCATTATACATCCGCTCCGGTAAAGGTAACGATACGCTCGCCTTCTGTAACCGTACCGATACGATACGCCTGCTCCCCATGCTGCTCCAATACAGCAAGCGCCTGTTCTGCTTGCTCCGCAGGTACGACGATCACCATACCGATACCCATATTAAATGTTGTAAACATATCGCGATTGCTGATCGCACCTTTTGCTTGCATCAGCTGGAAAATCGGCAGAATCGGCCAGCTACCATATTCGATATCGACATTCACATTCTCTGGCAGCATACGTGGAATATTTTCGATAAAGCCGCCACCTGTAATATGCGCCATGCCCTTCACCTGTACCACCTCTTGCAGTGCCAGCGAGGACTTAACATAAATACGTGTTGGCTCCAGCAGTACATCACCCAGTACGGCATGATCCAGCTCAGCAACCTGCGCTGTCAGCTCATAGCCACCATCCTCCAGCAGTAGCTTGCGCACAAGAGAGAATCCGTTACTGTGCACGCCGCTAGAAGCTAGGCCGATCACCACGTCACCCGCCGCAATCTCACTACCTGTGATCACCTTAGGCTTATCTACGATTCCAACGGTAAAACCAGCGATATCATATTCACCCTCCGAATACATACCCGGCATTTCCGCCGTCTCGCCACCGATCAACGCACAGCCTGCCTGGCGACAGCCATCCGCGATACCGGACACGATCGCTTCAATCTTTTCAGGAATAACACGATCACAAGCTAGATAATCGAGGAAAAATAACGGTTCTGCGCCCTGTACCACAATATCGTTCACGCACATCGCTACTGCATCGATCCCGATCGTATCATGCTTATCCATCGCAAAAGCCAGCTTCAGCTTCGTTCCTACACCGTCCGTACCGGATACGAGTACAGGCTCCTCGTATTTATCCTTGTTCAGACCGAACAACGCACCAAAACCACCCAGATCCGTCATCACCTCTGGACGAAACGTAGTTTTCACATGCTTCTTCATTCGCTCGACCGCTTCATTACCTGCCGCGATATCGACGCCGGCCTTTTTATACGCTTCTGACACTGCCATCGCACCTCTTTCAAATGTTAAAATGTTTGGCGGGGATGGGGGTGGAGCGGGGGGGTGCTTTGACTGCTACGGGCGCTGCGGGGATGGATCGGTCGGGCTTCGCCGTTGTAGCTGGCTTTTTTGAACGACCGCTTAGCGGTCAAAAGCCAGCTACAAATGCTGCGCCCGATCGATTCCATCCCCTCCGCTTGGTGCAGTAAGCTCCTACGCTCCAAAACCATTCCCGCCTCATTAGGGGGAGTAGCAGGATAAACACTGTAACTGCTACATTGTCGGGTTATTAGGGTGAATCCTGTGTTGATTGCTGGGAGATGTTTTGAGATGTTTTGAGATGTTTTGAGATGTTTTGAGTTGTTTGTTGTATTGTATCGTTATTCGTATTGATTGTTGTACGCAGTCTGTCACTGTACATAGTGTGTCGTATTGTTTTCTTTTTTGCTTTGTTTTATTTTTAGATTGAGTGTCTCATGCATTCAATCCCTATACGCCCTCATTGCCCTTGCCCTGCCCTTACTCCAATCACATCGTACATGTACGATGTCACCGCACTTAACCCACATTAATATTTCCCAAAGAACATAAACCTGCCTACTCCAAAAATCAGAGCTATAACGACCTAAGTCTTGTCTTAAAAATCAAAGTCTCAAAGCCCTAATACTCGAATGTTTGAGGTCTGAGGTTTGAATATCTAATGTTTAAAGTTCTAATCCTTCCCTGCTACTACCCACGAGAAGGGCTTTTCTCCGTTGGAAAATGGATGGAGAGTGTGCGGAGCGGAGGGCGAGGAGATAGGTCAAAGATCGCCTTTGAACTCGGGTGCCGACCTCTACAAGAGGTTACCCAATCCAAGGCACCCGAGTTCAACCCGCGATCGGCGACCTATTCCTCGCCCGGAGCGTCCTCAGCACCACTCCACATTCTCTTTTCCACCACCCAGAAAACCATTTCTCAACACCCACATCCGAATTGTTCTTCGCCACCGAAGTCTACCTGCGTCGGATAGTCGTTGTCGAAGCACGCCATGCACATGCCGCCCTTGTAGTCATGCTTGTTATCCCCAGCGACTGCTTCCACCAACCCAGTATGACTCAAAAAAGCCAGTGAATCGGCGTTGATCTCCTCGCGGATTTCTTCAACCGACTTGGACGAAGCGATCAGGTCACGACGATCTGGTGTATCGATGCCGTAGAAGCATGGATTTTTAAAAGGTGGCGATGTGATGCGTACATGCACTTCTGTTGCACCCGCATCGCGTAGCATGTTTACGATTCGGCGTGAGGTTGTACCACGTACGATGGAGTCGTCGATCATGACGACGCGTTTACCCTCAACTACACGGCGTACAGCACTCAGCTTCATTTTCACACCCTGCTCACGCAGCTCCTGACTCGGCTGGATGAAGGTACGTCCGGTGTATTTGTTTTTGATCATACCGAGTTCGTAAGGGATACCGGTCTGCTCAGCGTAACCGATCGCTGCTGAGATACTGGAATCCGGTACGCCAGTGACGAGATCGGCATCGACGAACGCTTCGCGCGCCATGACCGAGCCCATCCGTTTACGTGCTGAATGCAGATTAGAACCGTTCATATCGCTATCCGGGCGGGCAAAATAAATATATTCCATCGAGCATAGCGCCTTGCGCTGTGGCTCATCTACATACGAATCTTCATGCAGTCCATTCTCATCCAGTACGAGCAGCTCGCCTGGCTTCACATCACGAATCGCTTCCGCGCCGATCGTTTCCAGCGCACAGGTTTCTGATGTGAAGATGTACGCATCGCCAAGGCGTCCCATCGTAAGCGGACGCAGACCGTTCGGATCACTGGCTACGATCAGTTGCTCGTTCGTCATCACGAGAAAGGCAAATCCACCGACAATACGGCGAAACGCATCCTTCACCGCTTCCACCAGCGGCTTGGATGAGCGTGCGATCAGATGCGCGACAACCTCTGTATCACTGGTCGTCTGGAAAATCGAACCTGCTTCCTCCAGCTCACGCCGAATTTGCGGTGCGTTCACGATATTGCCATTGGTCGCCAGCGCCAGTTCACCTGCACGATAGCGGAATACGAGCGGCTGTGCATTACCGAGATGACTGCTACCGCTCGTCGAATAGCGTACATGCCCTACCGAGATATCACCGTTAAGTGTGCTCATAATATCCTTATCGAATACTTCCTTCACCAGACCCATCCCACGATGATAGTTGAACTGGTTGCGATCACTCACACAAATTCCGCAGCTTTCCTCGCCGCGATGCTGAAGGGCGTGCAGCCCGTAATAAGACAGGGAAGCGGCCCCCGAGTGTCCGTAGACACCGAAAACGCCGCATTCCTCCTTTAACGTATCGAAAATATCATTCGGTCCGGTTCCCTGATTGTAATAGTCACCAGTCCAAAGCTGTAATCCATTTAATTCATCAGACATGGAATCGCATCCTCCCAGACCTGGCGAAGTGCGTCTACCTCTTCTGCCAGGACTTGCTTGCCGTCCACTTGAATAGTAAGATTTTTTGTTGCTGCCACCTGTCCGATTCGTGTTACCGGTACGCCTGCTGCTTCCAGCTTACTCGCGAGTGCATCGGCATTGTCTGCTGTTGCCGACAATAGAATACGCGATTGCGATTCGCTGAACAGCAGCAGATCATTACGCAGACCATTCGATGCTAGCTCAACATCTGCGCCTAGCTTGCCGCTAATGCAGGATTCTGCCAGCGCCACAGCCAGACCACCCTCGGACAGATCATGTGCAGATTGTACCAGACCGCCTTGAATCGCGCCTAGCACGCCATCCAGCAATTGCTTTTCAATAACGAGATCCAGTGCAGGGGGACGTCCTTCGGTTTTGCCGTGTACGATATATTGGAATTCGCTACCGCCCAGCTCAGCCTTCGTTTCACCCAGCAGGAACAGTACATCGCCTGCTTGCTTGAATGCCTGTGTCGTGATGTGATCTGTATCGTGAACGAGACCCACCATACCAACAACCGGTGTCGGATAGATCGAACCACGTGCATTTTCATTGTAAAGGCTGACGTTACCGCCGATAACCGGTGTTTCCAGCGCACGGCAAGCTGTTGCCATACCGTCAACCGATTTTTCCATTTGCCAGAAAATCTCTGGCTTTTCCGGACTACCGAAGTTCAGGTTATCCGTAATCGCCAGTGGCTCTGCACCGGAGCACACGATATTGCGTGCCGCTTCGCTGACTGCAATTTTGCCTCCCACTTCTGGATCAAGATAGACGAAGCGTGAGTTACAGTCCGTCGTCATGGCCAGCGCCTTACGTGTACCTGGCACGGTAACGACTGCTGCATCTGAGCCCGGGCGAACCGCTGTACTCGTACGTACCATGTAATCGTACTGATCGTATACCCATGCCTTGCTCGCTACCGTCGGAGAAGCGAGTACGGATTTGAGAGCGCCAGACAGATCGGTTACTTCGTTATATCCAGTTGTATCTACGCCTTCCATTTGCTCGTAATAAGCAGGCACTGCGGATGGCTTGTTATATACCGGACATTCATCAACGAGAGCGTGCACCGGCATATCGCCAACCAGCTCGCCGTGATGGAACAGCTTCAGACGACCATCGTCCGTAACTTTACCCACCTTGGCACAGATAACGCCCCAGCGCTCGAAAATCTCCATCGCTTGTGCTTCATCCTTCGGCTCGACCACGAACAGCATACGCTCCTGGGATTCCGACAGCATCATTTCATAAGGAGTCATACCGGATTCACGTTGTGGCACCTGATCCAGATACAGCTCCAGACCGTTACCTGCTTTACTTGCCATCTCCGAGCTGGAGCAGGTCAGACCGGCTGCGCCCATATCCTGAATCCCGAGCACGATGCCGCTATCGATCAGTTCCAGACACGATTCCATGACGAGCTTCTCCATAAATGGATCGCCCACCTGTACCGCTGTTTTGCGTGCTTCGGATTCTTCTGTCAGCTCCTCGGATGCGAAAGTAGCACCGTGGATACCATCGCGTCCAGTTGGAGGGCCCACGTAAAATACCGGATTCCCTACACCTTTCGCCACACCACGCTGAATTTTATCGTGATCGATCAGACCGACACACATCGCATTGACGAGTGGATTGCCTTCATAGCTCTCATCAAACATCACTTCGCCGCCAACCGTCGGAATACCGATACAGTTGCCGTAGCCTGCAATACCAGCAACCACATGCTCAAACAAATACTTCACACGCTCGCTCTCCAGCTTACCGAAGCGCAGAGAGTTCAGCGATGCGATTGGGCGTGCGCCCATCGAGAAAATGTCACGAATGATCCCGCCCACACCGGTAGCTGCGCCCTGATACGGCTCAACCGCAGATGGATGGTTATGACTTTCAATTTTGAATACAACCGCCTGGTTGTCGCCGATATCTACGATACCAGCGCCTTCACCCGGGCCCATCAATACGCGCGGGCCATCCGTCGGAAAGCGTCTCAGCAGTGGCTTGGAGTTTTTGTAGGCACAATGCTCCGACCACATTACGCTGAATACGCCGATTTCCGTGTAGTTTGGTTTACGTCCGAGGAAACCGCAGATCAGGTCGAATTCGGTATCCGATACGCCCATTTGCTGATACAATTTCTGTTCTGCGACTTGCTCCGCCGTCGGTTCCTTAACGGATGTTTGCTGCGTCATGTTGATCCCTCCAGGCTTTCAAAATAGATGTGAACATTTTCTTGCCGTCTGTGCTGCCGAGCAGTTCATTCACCGCACGCTCAGGGTGTGGCATCATGCCAACTACATTACCACGCTCATTACAGATGCCTGCAATATCGTGCAGCGAGCCGTTCGGATTGTCACCATATTGGAACACGATCTGGTTATTCGCCTTCAGCTGCTCCAGTGTCGCTTCATCACAGTAGTAATTGCCTTCACCATGCGCAATCGGGATCACGATCTCTTCATCCTTTGCATAATCCAGTGTGAACGGCGTTTCATTATTCGTTACGGTGAGTACCGTATCATGACAACGGAACTTCATCGATTCGTTACGTAGCAAGGCTCCAGGCAGCAGACGCGCTTCCGTCAGAATCTGGAATCCATTGCAAATGCCAAGTACGTATTTGCCTTGCTCTGCTGCTTTGACAACCTCATTCATTACAGGTGCGAAGCGGGAAATCGCGCCACAGCGCAGGTAGTCACCATAGGAGAAGCCACCAGGTACAAGAATACAATCATAAGCCGACAGGTCGGTTGCCGTGTGCCATACATAATCAACCGGCTCGCCCAGTGTTTCCTCTACTGCCTTGAAGCAGTCGATATCACAGTTGGAGCCAGGAAATACGAGTACTGCAAATTTCATGGAATTAACCCTCCAGTTCGAATCGATAGTCTTCAACCACCGTATTAGCCAGTAGTTTCTCACACATTACTTTCAGGCGCTGCTCCGCTTCCTCACGGTTGTCGGTATCCAGCTCAATCTCCATAAATTTGCCGATGCGCAGACTCTCTACTTCATTGAATCCGAGAGAATGCAGTGCTCCTTGTACAGTTGCTCCTTGTGGGTCAAGTACGCTTTCTTTAATGGTCACATGGACAGTCGCTTTGATCATGGGTTCATTGTTCCTCCTTGGAATGGTGAATAGCTTGCATTTCATATCGTATAGCACCTGCAAAATCATTCGTATTACCTAACCAATCAATGAAACGAGTCGATAGCTAGCGGTGGCATTACGAAAGTTTGGAACCGGTAAGCTTTTCGTAAATCGCCAGATAACGATCCGCTGTCGCCTGTACAACCTCAGCTGGAAGGGGATCGGGCTGACTGTTTTTATCCCAGTCGGTGCCTGCCAGATACGTACGCACGGGCTCCTTATCCATACTGTCAATCTCAATATCGAGGGCATAATTCGATTTGGCCCAGAAGCGCGAGGAATCCGGGGTGAAAATTTCATCGATCAGAATCAGCTTGCCATCGATGAGTCCAAATTCAAATTTGCAATCCGCTAAAATAATATCGTGCTGCAAGCACTGCTTGCGTGCGAACTCATACAGCTCAATGCTTTTGTCGCGCAACTGAACGGCGAGCTCCTCGCCAACCTGCTGCTTCATCTGCTCGAATGAAATATCCTCATCATGTCCGACATCATTTTTCGCTGCCGGTGTAAAAATAGGTTGAGGGAACTCACCATTTTTGCGCAAGCCCTGCGGCAGGGCGATACCATTGACCTCGCCTGTCTGCTCATATTGACGCCAGCCGCCACCGGTAATATAGCCGCGTACGACACATTCCATATCGATCCGCTCCGCCTTGCGTGTCACCATGATCCGGTTACGCAGCGCTTCACGATCACGCACGATATCACCGAGCTGATCCACATCGATATGCACCACATGATTGTCGATCAGATGCTTGGTCTCGCCAAACCAGTAGGCGCTCAGACGATTCAGCACCTCACCCTTATGTGGTACAGGCGGATCAAGCACATAGTCGAATGCCGAGATACGATCCGTCACAACGATCAGAAAATGCTCGCCCAGATCGTAGAGCTCTCGTACCTTACCTTTATAAATGAGCGGCGCATCGATCAGATCCGCTGCCGTAGCTAATGCCTGTGCTGCCATATTGCGTTCCCTCTCCCTCAGGTTGGTATATACATGTATGCCTTCTGGTTGATCTGATCTTCCGTTATCTCAGTCCAGACCGAGCTTTTTGAAAATCGTATCTACATGCTTCAGATGCCATGCTGGATTAAACGCATCCTCGATCTCTTCACTGCTCAGCTGCGAGGTGATCTCCGGTGTCTCCGAAATAATATCTTTAAACGAACGCTGTTCTTCCCACGCCTGCATCGCACGCGGCTGTACCGTATCGTATGCTTGCTCACGGCTCATGCCTTTGTCGATCAGCTTGGTCATCACACGACCGGAGAACGGTACGCCATACGTGCGCTGGATGTTACGCTGCATATTTTCTGGGAATACAGTCAGGTTTTTCACGATATTGCCAAAACGGTTCAGCATGTAGTTCAGCAGCATCGTCGCATCTGGCAAAATGATACGCTCTACGGATGAGTGCGAGATATCGCGCTCATGCCACAGCGTTACATTTTCATACGCGGACACCATATGACCACGGATCACACGCGATAGACCGGAAATGTTCTCCGAGCCGATCGGGTTACGCTTGTGTGGCATCGCAGACGAGCCTTTTTGACCCTTAGCAAATGCTTCTTCCACCTCGCGGAATTCGCTCTTTTGCAGGGCGCGAATCTCGGTTGCAAATTTGTCGAGCGATGTTGCTACCAGTGCCAGTGTGGCCATATACTCGGCATGACGATCACGCTGCAAAGTTTGCGTGGAGATCGGCGCCGCCTTCGTACCCAGCTTGTTACATACGAATTCTTCTACCGCTGGATCGATGTTGGCATATGTACCGACCGCACCGGAAATTTTACCGTACTGCACATTGTCAGCCGCATGACGGAAACGCTCCAGATTACGCTTCATTTCCTCATGCCACAGCGCCATTTTCAGACCGAATGTCGTTGGCTCCGCGTGTACGCCATGAGTACGTCCCATCATCGGCGTATTTTTGTAAGCCAGTGCTTTTTCCTTCAAAATTTCAATAAAATTGATAATATCGCGTTCCAAAATTTCATTCGCCTGACGCAGCAGGTAACCGAGTGCAGTATCCACCACATCGGTAGAAGTCAGACCATAATGCACCCATTTACGTTCCTCGCCCAGACTTTCGGATACGGCACGTGTAAAGGCGATCACATCATGACGTGTCTCCTGCTCAATCTCATAAATGCGGTCGATATCAAAGCTTGCATTCGCACGCAGCTTCTCTACGTCTTCCTTCGGAATCACACCCAGATCTGCCCATGCTTCACATGCGCAAATTTCCACTTCAAGCCATGCCTTGAATTTGTTTTCCTCACTCCAGATGTTGCGCATCTCCGGTCTGCTATAACGTTCAATCATGATATGTTCTCGTCCTCCATATGTTGGTTTGCTCTATCCAATTCAGAGCGTCTTCACTATTATGACACAGCACATTGATATGTCCCATCTTACGTTTGTGTTTGGCCTCTTCTTTACCATATAAATGGTACTTCGGTATGACATTCAATCGCTCTGCTTCCGTATCTGCCACCAGCATACGCTGCTGTACCTCCGGCACATGCTCGCCAAGAATGTTCACCATCACGACGGGCATATGCAGCTTTGTACTACCAAGTGGCAAGCCGCAAATCGCTCGTACATGCTGCTCAAACTGTGAGGTCGCGCAGGCTTCCATTGTATAATGTCCCGAATTATGCGGTCTTGGTGCTAATTCATTCACATATAGCTCGCCACCCGCTGTGCAAAATAGCTCTACTGCCAGCAAGCCGACCGCATCCATCGATTCGGCAATCGCTGCTGCCATCTGCTCTGCACGGCGCTGTACCTCATCCGCTACACGTGCAGGCACAATCGACAGATGTAAAATATTATCGATATGAATATTTTCAGCGACCGGGAAAGTCTTGATCTCCCCATTGCTGCTACGAGCAGCGACGACAGACAGCTCACACGCGAAGTCGATAAATTGCTCTACGACCAGATCGGTTCCTGCTGCGCTAAGCTCCTCGTATGCCTGTGCAGCCTGCTCCTCACTCCGAATGACGAATTGCCCTTTGCCATCATAGCCGCCGGTTGCTGTCTTCATCACACACGGTGTACCAAAACGGCGTACCGCCTCCAGCGTCTGCTCTGCACTTTTCACCTCAGCATACGGGGCAACGGTTGCGCCTGCTGCCTCAATCGCTCGTTTCTCACGCAAACGATGCTGTGTGGTGTAGAGTAGCTTACTGCCCTGCGGCACGTAGGACTGATCTTCCAGCAATGCGGCAACACCAGCATCCACATTTTCAAATTCATACGTGATCACATCCGCTTGCTCTGCAAGCTGCTTGGCCGCTTCCACATCATCATAATGCGCAACGATCTGGCTGCTCACCTGTCCGCACGGTGCGTTGTCTGCCGGATCCAGTGTAACGAAACGGTAGCCAAGCGGCGCACCCTGTAGCACCATCATCCGTCCAAGCTGTCCACCGCCAAGTATCCCAATCGTCGAGCCTGGCTCAATGATACGACCCTTGCGTCCCTGTACAGATGGGTTCATCATTCATCAGCTCCCAGTGTCTCGCTGGATTCCAGCACTTCCTGCTTAATGCGCTCACGGCGCTCGTTCAGGCGCTCTAGAATGGAACGATCAAATGCACCGAGCATCTGACCTGCTAGCAGTCCAGCGTTAATCGCGCCCGCTTTACCAATCGCTACGGTAGCAACCGGAATGCCGCCTGGCATTTGTACGATCGACAGCAGAGAATCGAGTCCGTTCAGCGCAGCCGATTTGACCGGTACGCCAATAACGGGAAGCAATGTTTTGGAAGCGATCATTCCCGGCAGATGCGCTGCGCCTCCGGCACCAGCGATAATTACCTTAATGCCGCGATCCTGTGCTTCTTCGGCAAAACGAAACATCAAATCTGGTGTGCGATGTGCAGACACAACCTGCTTTTCATAAGGGATGCTCAGCTCGTCCAGCACCTGACAGGCATGCTGCATCGTTTCCCAATCTGACTTGCTGCCCATCACGACAGCGATCTGTACTGACATGACATTACCTACTTTCTGTGAAAGGATAAAGGTTCAATAGTCTAGCTACTCTATCTATCAAGCATAGCATTCGCTTGTTCGCGCAATGTTAGCGACTGGAAATGAATGACTATTTATCGACGTTTCGATTTCCAGTCAGAAAAAAATCCGCAAACCCATGAGAAAACAGTTGTTTTCCAGGATTTCCGGACTACCGAGCACCGAACGGATGAAATGCGGGTGCCTGACACGCCGGCTTCCTCGCTTGCATGGAGGATCGTACCGGATGTAGCAACAGCATGTAGACAGCCTGATGGCTGTACTACCTGTTCATTCCCTGCTCTCGTAGTCCGAAAATTTACGGTTTTCGGGTAGATACTTCCGGGCCTTATTCCCAGCGTTATACGAGTCAAATCACAATTCACGTTATTTATAAGCTTCGTTACACAGTGTACCAATGAGTTCCATGGTATGTCAACTTAAAAGGCGAACGTTAAAAAGTTCACATTTTTCATTGTTCGTATTTTGATGGTTTATTTCACTACATAACTGCTGTAAAGCTTGAAAACAGCAAAAAAAACGCATCGTTATCGCCTTAGACCCTTTGGATGACAGAGAGTCTGGTGATAACAGTGCGTCTTCGTTTAGAAAAGGGGATTACATGTAGCCGAATCCCTACGGCTTTATCCCCTTGCTGAAGAAATCAGCGGATATCCTTTAGCATGGGGAGGACACAGGAATCTACGATGAGATAGATGGTGCTTAACCGACCACTGCACAGTATTTATTGTTCAACATCTCCGTAATCGTACGAATCGAGGATAGATTCGCTACGGTCAGGTCTTGATCCTGAATGCGAATACCGAGCCGTTCTTCGAGACCGACAATCAGATCAATCGTGGTGATCGAGTCGAGCCCTGCTTGATTCAGGTCTTCATCTGGCTCCAGGTTTACTTCGGTCTGGAAAATATCGTGTAATACGTGCATGATAGCTTGCTCTGCGTCCTCGCTACAGCCTCTATGTGCGACAGGAGTAGCAGCTACGGCTACCATCTGCTCTTGCTTTGGCGCTTGAATCGTAAAGGTCGGCCACTGGCTCTGATCGCGTCCATAGCGCTCCAGAAAGGCTTCCTTCCAGCGATCCATACCAAATGCAACACAGCCTGAGTACATTCCATTGCCGTCCTCATCGCGAATATCATATTTGCCGCACAGTACATCCTCACAATAGTTAAACGAAGCAATCGAGCTTTCCTGCCCATTATTGCGCATGGCTGCAAGCTCATACTTCGCATTGCTGACCATTTGATAGGCGCCCTTTGTTTTCACATCCTGGCTGAAAAAGAACGGGTCTGTCGCTGTTTCAATTTTGCCTGTTAAGCCAAGCCCCGTAAATAGCTCCCACACCTCATCCATAATCGCATTGCGTGTATCCATAACCCACTGCTGATCACCGACGAATACAATCTCGCGCATCATGAATTCAGTGCGACGGAATTCATCCTTGCGCCAGGCGATCTCGTTACGGAAGCATTTCCCTTTCGCTGTCATAATGCGACGACTGCCTGAACGACTACCCTGCTGCTCCTCATAGCAATGATAGCAAATACAAGGCTGCAAAATTTCACCGGTTGGAACAAGTGATTGATGATGCGAATGCGAAGCCGCTTGCTCGCGGAAACGATTAATCGTTTTAAATTGATGCGGCACAGTTGCCACACCGACAATATTTTGTGGGAAATTAATATGGTACTGGTTGCGTGCCATATTGGCTTTGGTAAATGTAGAAGGATACTCACGAAGAACAGCGCCATGACGTCGCGCAATCTCGATAAAGGAACGATCCAGCTGCTCCAGTAACGTAATATCCGTTTCATCCAGATAGGGAGCAGATACCGACGCTTCACTGGATACCGATGGAGATGACATCACTGACCGATCCGAGTCCGATTGATTGCTGCGCACGACGGTTTTACTAATGACACGGGTTTGCATCAGGCTATCACACAGGGCAGCATAGTCTTCGCGCAGCTCCTCTGCTTCCGCACTCTCCTCTGTATCCAGAGCGACGACAACGGTGTGATCCGTTTCCATATAGGTAACGCCTGTAATCGTTTCGGCTAGATAGGGAATGCGCTCCATGAGCAGGTCGAGCTTGCCTAACATCGATTCAGATACTTGCAGCTGTATTTCCATCTATTATTGCTCCCTTCTCTATTGCATCATCTTATTGTTATCAGAGCCATACCTTCAGAATTTAAAAGTAAATGATGAGCTCAGTAATCGTTCCGTACATCTTAGTTATTAACCTGTTTAACGAATAAATGATACTTTTGGATCAAGCTAAATCTGTTCATTTTCTTAAACACAATACACAACGTATAGATGTTATCGGCTGTTTCCGCTATTTTATTTGTAGTAATTTGGTAGGATTATACAAAAAATAGCCAGTACACTTCCTAGGAAGCGTACTGGCTATCCGACTGCTTGATGCTATTGTAGTAGGTTGCTTTATTTTACGATCAATACCGGGATACGAGCGTGCTGCACCACATTGTGGCTCACACTACCAAGTACAAATTCACGAATGCTGCCCAGTCCGCGGCTACCGATGATGATCACATCAGAGTTATGGCTGTCAGCGAATTCAAGAATGCTCTGTGCAGCAGAGCCTTGAATCATTTCCACATCATATTTGTTTGTAATACCTGACTCATCCAGGCGACGCTTCGCTTCCTTCGCGGTCTGCATCGCCATCTCGTACAGCTCTTCATTCGACGTCGTTGGCACCGGTACAATGCCCTCGCCCATAAAGTAACGTGGAAAATCAAACACATGGATCGCGTCGATATGTGCCTCTGGATTCGCCTGAGCTAGCTCAATAGCACGATTAAGTGCCTTATTAGAAGCCTTAGAACCATCATAAGCAAGCAAAATGTTAGAAAATAGCATGTTTGTTCCCCTCTCTTCTCAGCGTGATGCTGACTTCAAAATGATAGCCGCTGCCCGATTATTCGTGCCGCAGACGGTTATGTACAGGTTCGGGCAATTCTCTGGCACATCCCTATTATATCACTGTTAACATATGAACAGCATCTAGCGATAGACCAAACCCTTTTTCTACTCAAGCAATACGCAGCTACAGATGCTATTCGATGCCTGTACAATGAATTACCCGCAACACTTTCCTGCTGAAACGAGAGAAGCATGCGTAACTACTCAGCAAGCAGATTCTGGTGTGGGCATACTTTGACAGCATAGGCTTTACACTGGATTCGCATTACTTCACTGAATGATAGTCTTATATTTAACTGCTATTCATTTTTTATTCATGAACGGGCTGTATAATAACCATATAGATATGACGTTTACACAGTAGAAGCTTTCCATTTTCATGACTTCCTCTCACATATCAATTCTGATGAAAGGAGTACGCCGATGAATCAGAATCAGCTGGATACCTTTCTGCTCGAAAACAATCAGCGTCCTAAGCCAGACTGGCAACAAATTATCGAGGATGATCAGCCTCCATCTGTGATCGTACAGGGACAGCAGGTCTATCTGTTCGATCTCAGTCTGAATATGACCCCTGTGCCGATCGAGGATAGTATTGCGATCTCTCAGCAGCTGCCCGGCGCATATATTCCATTTCATATGCATCAATATATCGAGCTGATCTATGTCTATCGTGGACAATGTACGATCTCGCTACTGAATCAGCAGATCATGATGAACGAGGGCGATATCATTTTGATTGATAAGCAGACACCACATACCGTGAACGAGACGGGGAACGAGGATATTATTATCGATGTGAAGCTCAAACGCGATTATCTGTCTTCCAGCTTTTTAAGCCGCTTTGCCAGTATGAACACGACGAGTCAGTTCCTTATCCATTCGTTACTCGATAGCCGCCAGATGAATAGCTATCTGTATTTTGAAGCTAAGCCAGCGATGACGATTCGCGATACACTAGTGCGCATGATGTGCGAATACTTTGATCGGGATTTCTGCTCGGCAGAGCTGATTGATTCGTATTGCTTTATTTTGTTCACTGAGCTTGTACGTCATAGCAGCACAGGCAGTCAGCAGGAACAGCACGAGCCTCGTGATCGGATGGTGCTGGAGATGCTGCGTTATATACGTGAGCATTATCGTGATTGCAATCTGGTCGAGCTTGCTGAGCAATTCGGCTATCATCCGAACTATGTCTCTGCCTTTTTGAAAAAGGAAACCGGACACTCCTTCATGGATTTACTGCAAATGGAACGTCTGAACAAAGCAGCCTTATTTCTGACCAACTCCGAGATGCCCATTCCCGCGATTGCTGAGGAGGTTGGCTATTCCAGCCCGTCCTTTTTTCATAAAAAATTCAAGGAGTATTTTGGATCGACGCCGAGCAGCTATCGTCAGCATATGCGTAGTTAATATACGGGTAAACCGCCATTTCGCTTAGGTGCAAGCAGCATGCCAGCTGGATAACTCCTACAGGTACGAAAACAGCGCCACATTTCCCACCCATATCAAATGCATATATCAAAATAGACTGCACACAGCAAAGAACCGGAAGAACGCACATCATTAGCGTTGTTCCGGTTCTTTGCTGTGTGCATGCTATCGATGCGGTATCCATAACGATAGCGTTGCTCCTATTTTAATTTTATCCCATCCGTAAACGGTAGAAAATATACCCGTATACCAGTACATTTAGTACCAGCAGCGCAGGCACGCCAAGCACAAAGGAACGATGCTTTGTTTTGTGACGGCGGCTGATCATCGCCAGCCAAACGCCCGCCGCACCGCCGATAGCGGCTAACGTAAATAATGTCTTTTCAGGAATACGTTGACGACTGCGTCCACGTACAGCCCGACTTTTATCCAATGCCATCGTGCCATAAGCAATCCCATTAATGATTATCAGCCAGATGCCGAGAATCAGCTCGATCATAATTAATCCCTCATTCCAGCACATATACTCGTCCTTACTATCGAAAGCCCTCACCAGTTAACCAGTACAGGCAACAGAACTATGAACAGTATACCCTGCAAAAGATGACACGACAAACAAAGAGAACGCCTGTGATGGCGTTCTCTTTGTTGATGTTCTTTTTAACGATAGGATCGGTTTTAGGATGGATCATAGTCTGCATTTCGATAAGCACTCCTGTAATTCATTGCTATGCGCGATCCATCGTTTATGTTCATCATAGCTATCTGTCATGCCAACCTCAATTACTCTGCACGAAACGAAAACAGTGTGCTCTGGAAGTCACCATAGCGTTCTGGCAATGCAATGCCATGATACATCAGCTCATCGCCATAATATAGCCCTTCAGCAGTCCCGTTGATGCTCATCCGATATTGACGCTCTGGATCAAGTCCTTGCAGCTTCAATCTGCGTAGCGGCGGGTTCGGCTCAGCCAGCACTTTGAAATAACCAGCAAATGCTTCACTGCGATCACCCGATACAAACATCCATGCCGTCTGATCGCCTTCAAATGGACTGAGCAGACGATAGAAGTCACCAAACTGAATCAGCTCACGCAGCTCCTTATACTGCTTAACCTGATCGCGAACCTCCTGCTTCTCCTCATCGGTCAGACGAGTCAAATCCAGTTCATAACCAAAGTTACCCGACATCGCTACATGACCGCGTGTGGCAATCGAGGTAATGCGTCCCACCTGATGATTTGGCACTGCCGATACGTGCGAGCCCATTGCACTCGCTGGGTAAACGACACTTGTGCCGTATTGGATTTTCAGGCGCTCGATCGCATCGGTATCATCACTTGTCCACGTTTGTGGCATATAGTAGAGCATACCCGGATCAAAGCGTCCACCGCCACCAGAGCAGCTTTCAAACAGTACATGCGGGAAGGCAGTCGTGATGCGCTCCAGCACATTGTACAGACCCAGCATATAACGGTGTGCCGTTTCACGCTGGCGCTCCGCAGGCAGCAAGGCTGAGCCGATCTCTGTCATATTACGGTTCATATCCCATTTTACATAGGTGATCGGTGCAGAAGACAGTACCTTGCTCACCGAATCCACGATGTAATCACACACATCCTCGCGTGACAGATCGAGAATAAGCTGTTCACGTCCCATTGTACGGCTACGATCCGGTACATGCAGACACCAGTCTGGATGCGCACGATACAGATCGCTATCCGGCGAGATCATTTCTGGCTCGAACCAGAGTCCAAACTGCATGCCCGTATCTACGATATCCTGTGCTAGCTTGCCCAGACCTTCTGGTAGCTTGCGGCGATCCTCTACCCAGTCGCCGAGTGAAGAACGATCGTTATCCCGATGACCGAACCAGCCATCATCCAGTACGAATAGCTCGATGCCCAGCTCTTTGCCTGCTGCGGCAATATTTTTAATCTTAGGCGCGTCAAAATCAAAATAGGTCGCTTCCCAGTTGTTGATCAGAATTGGACGTACACGATCGCGATGCTCACCACGACTCAGACGTGTACGATACAGCCGGTGATACGTACGTGACAATTCGCCCAGACCGTTATGCGAATACACGAGCACAGCCTCCGGTGTATGGAACGATGCGCCTGGCTCCAGCTTCCAGTTAAAATCAAATGGCGACATTCCGATCTGCATTCGAGTTGTACCGAATTGCTCAACTTCTACCTGTGCAACAAAGTTACCGCTATACACAAGGCTCATACCGTACACACCGCCATGCTCCTCATTTGCTCCCTTTTCCAGCAGCGCAATAAATGGATTATGCTGGTGGCTACTGGAGCCGCGCTTACTTTCGACACGCTGTAAGCCAGGTGCCAGCTTACGGTAATGCATATGACGCTCACGCACCCATGCACCGGACAGATGCAGCATCTCGAATTGATCGCCGCCAAAGTCCACGCTACTGCTCAGTGCACGCTCGATCGATAACGCTGCTGTACCCTGATTCGTGAAACGCACTGCACGCGTAATCGCATTCAGCTCGTTGAAGACCGAATACTGCATGACCGCTTCCATGCCAGTCAGCTCATCCTTGAGTACGATCTCCAGTGTATCGGCTTCTGCATCCTGCTCCACATAGGTCGCGGGCAGACCTTCCAGCTTCGGCTTACCTGACGTAATTCGGTGGCTCACATAGTGCAGATCGCTGATCGTCGATCCGTTAGGCAGAGCAATTTCAAAGGCTGGCTCGCGATAATCACCGCGTCCATAGCCTGGATATTCTTGAGGCAATGTATCAAAAGCAAATGTCCGATCCTCTGCATGATAGTTCGGGCTGAACGAGCAACGCTCTACCTGGTAGAGCAGACTACTAACCGAAGACTGACGCAAACGCGGGCCCCAGTATAGATGTGCAGGATGACGGTCATGAACAAGCTGAATCACATAGCTCGTCGCATTCGTTTGCAAATGGAAAAGCTGTTGTTGTTTATCGAATAAAATTGGCATGTTTCTCTTCCTCCCAAATCATGACCTGTACAGTATGCCGCCTTCATAGGATTATGCAGGAAGGCTATTCATAACCACTACCAGAAGCCTGGCATGCATATTGAATGATGCCATATGATAGCTCCATATCTGCTACAATGACATCAGGGCGATACTGTCCGATTTCTACTATAACGCTTACATTCTAATTGTAGGACGATTGCCGTCAAAAAAAAATGGCATGATCCATGATTTTCATGGTTCCTTGCGTTCATTCATGTCCGTATAATGTTACATACAGAGAAAGCAAAAGGAGGAAAGACCATGGCTCTCAGTGTGCTAGACGAGCTCCAGTTGAAATACCAGCAACTGTCCGCCAAGGAAAAGGAAATCGCAGACTATGTGATCCGTCATCGAAGCTCGATTCAAAACATCAATATTCGCGATCTGTCCACCTTAACGCAGGCATCCATGTCGACGATTACGCGCTTTTGCCGAAAGGTCGGCTTTTCCAGCTTTGTAGATTTTAAAATCAATCTGAACCGCGAAGCAGCTCAGCCACGCGATAATATGAATGTGTTTGCCCAGACACAGCATATTTATAATGAGATGATTAGCGCGACTGCTGAGATGATCCAGCCTGAGCTGGTACAGCAGGTCGTAAGGCAGATCATGAAGGCAAGGCGCGTATATGTATACGGTATTGGCAGCTCCGGGCTGTCCGCACTGGAATTCAAATATCGGCTGATGCGCATGAATATTACGATTGATGCGATCAGTGACTCGCATATGATGCTGATGAATGCAGCGCTAACAGATGAGCAGGATGTCGTGATCGGATTATCCAATTCCGGCCATACCGATGAAGTGACGACCGCGCTGACAACCGCTCGCAGCCGCGGTGCTTATATTATCGGGATTACGAACTTTGATCATACTCCTTTTACAGAGACGACTGATCTGTGCCTGTTCACACCGGGATTACAGCGAGTCGGTGATGTACAGTTTGTGAATAGCCAGCTGGCGATTATTTATGTGCTGGATATGATTTCGATGCTACTGCTGGAGGATGAGGGGATGAAGGCGGCGCGGCAACAGACGCTGGATGCGTTATATCGGATGGAGCAGGAATAGTAAATAGAAATAAAACTGACACTGCTATTCAGCTAAATGTCAGTTTTATTTCTGTCCATATGCCACTTTTTTCCATTTGTGTTTTAAACAGAACCGTTCTATTTTGGATATAAGCTTTTAATTTTAGTTTTTCAGCAATTCCCCAAAAATTTATTAAGCCTTCTACTCCTGTCCCGTCACCGAAGCCGACTGCACCCCATTCATCTGCTCCACGAACCGCCCTGTAATCTGCTGCGGACGCGTAATCGCCCCACCTACAACGACGCTATACACGCCAATTTCCAGACAGCGCGCCGCCATCTCCGGTGTCAGAATATTCCCCTCTGCCACGATCGGTGTACGAATCTGCCGAACCATTTCTTTTAAAATAGCAAAATCATCTGCATATACCTTCTGTCCCTGCGTATATTCGGTATACCCGACCAGTGTAGCAGACACCAGATCAAAGCCTAGCCGCTGCGCCTCGACTCCTTCCTCCACCGTCGATACATCTGCCATCAATAGCAGTTGCGGATAACGTAGCCGAATTTGCCGTACCAGCTCCGCTAGCTCCATGCCATCTGGGCGTGGGCGACTCGTCGCATCCAGCGCCACAATCTCACAGCCTGTCGTCGCCAGCTCGTCGATCTCTCGCAGCGTCGGGGTGATAAATACTGGATGCTCACCATAATTCCGTTTAATAATACCGATCACTGGCAGCTCGACCTGCTTGCGAATCTCCATAATATCATCGACCGAATTGGCACGAACGCCTGCTGCGCCGCCTTGCTTGGCAGCCAGAGCCATTTTTCCCATAATCCATGAACTGTGCAGGGGTTCGTCGGGAAGCGCCTGACAGGATACGATCAGTTTGTGTTGTAGTCCGAGGGAATCCAGCTCCATTCGTCAATCACTCACCTTCCATATATTCTTCGATTTCGTTTTTAATCACGCTCACCTGTGGCCCATAGATGACCTGTACGCCATTGCCATTCACCAGCACACCTTTCGCGCCAGTCGCTGGGAAAGCCTCCTTGTTCACCTGACCGGGATCATACACCGATACACGCAGCCTTGTCGCACAGCAATCCAGATCTTTAATATTGTTCGTTCCACCAAGGGCATGCAGAATGATCTCCGAGCGCGATGCCTGTAAAGCAGGTGCTGTGGACGTGGACATCGTTGTCGCTGCTATACCATCCTCGCCATCTGAGCTTTTCACTGCGCCAGTTGCACCATCTGCGACTCCTCCACCCTCATCCTCACGTCCCGGCGTTTTGAAGTTAAACTTCACGATCAGGAAGCGGAAGGTAAAGTAATACAGGCAAAACCACACGACTCCGATGATCGGCACGATCACCCAGTTCGTTTTCGCATTGCCCTGTAAAATACCGAACAGGATAAAGTCGATCAGACCACCGGAAAAGGTCTGCCCAATCGTAATCTGGAACATATGCGCCAGCATAAATGCCAACCCGTCAAATGCCGCATGCATCACATACAGCAGTGGAGCTACGAACAGGAACGAGAACTCCAGCGGCTCAGTAATGCCCGTCAGGAATGATGTTAATGCCGCGGACAGCATCAGACCGCCAACGATCTTTTTCCGCTCTGGACGCGCTGTATGATAGATCGCCAGCGCTGCACCGAGCAGCCCGAACATCATCGTAATGAAGCGACCGGACATAAAGCGCGAGGTGCCAATAAAGAACTTTTGTGTACTCGGATCGCCTAGCTGAGCAAAGAAAATATTTTGTGTACCTTCATATATCTTACCAGATACTTCCAACGTTCCGCCAAGCCCGGTTTGCCAGAATGGTAAATAAAAAATATGGTGCAGACCGAGCGGACCCAGCATCCGCAGGAAAAATCCATAAAACAGTGTTCCTACATATCCAGTAGCATCCACAATCCCACCCAGCTTAGTAATACCTAGCTGAATCGTTGGCCACACTAGAAAGAGCAGCAGCCCGACGAAGATCGCAGCAAAGGAGGAGATGATGGGAATAAAACGCGACCCTCCGAAAAAGCCCAGAAACTGGGGCAATTCGATCTTATTGTAGCGATTATGCAGCGCCGCTGTAACTAGACCGATAATAATCCCGCCCAGCACACCCGTTTGCAGCGACTGAATACCGAGAATCATGCCCTGCCCTACCGCTGCCGGATTATCCTCAGCCAGTTTGCCTGCATTAATCAGCATCGCATTCATGGACGCGTTCATGACGAGATATGCCAGCGCCGCCGCCAGACCTGCGGTTCCTTTATCTGAACGTGCCAGCCCTACAGCCACACCAATCGCAAAGATCAACGCCAGATTGTCAAAGGCAATACTACCCGCACTACTCATCACCTTGAAAATATGCTGTAGCCATTCGATTTGCAGTAACGGATACGTGCTTACCGTGTTTGGATTGGATAATGCCCCACCAATACCGAGTAACAATCCTGCCGCTGGCAATACAGCAATCGGTAACATAAACGATTTGCCAAATCGCTGTGCCTTTTCGAAAAACGTTTTCATCTGTGCCCACCACCTGAAAATATTTTCTTTTAAACATATATTAAGAAAACCATTTTCGTCAATGGATATGGTATATATTCTTATTTTCTTTTTTATACGATTTAATTTTAGGATGACATCTTTACAGTGAATGCTCACTATGTAACGGCTCTATAACAGGCTACTTCAACAAGCGATGTGAGTGATCCCGATTCCATATCGTAGTTTGTATGCCTACTATAGCAAAAATTCACATCAAAAAGCAGGTAGCCCTCGATTCCATGGCTACCTGCTTTTTCGATCCACAATTATACATCTTTCATGATTATACGATTCATGATCACCCGATATTACACTACAATAGATTTAAACATACGGCATAGCGTAGAACTATTATATAGCTATCCCCATCATATACTGCATTATTCCAGTACTGCATCATTCCATCCATGCTTTACAAGAAATAGAGCGCTATCCTGCATAGCTAAACGAAAACTCTTATTTACCTGAGATTTTCATATCGTTCAGCATTTTATCACTGAACCCGAACAACCAGGTCAGTACAAAACCAACTGCAATCGCTACACCATTACACAAAATGTACATCGGCAGCTGCGAATTCAGGTACAGTAGCGTACCTGGCAACACCGTAATCGCCATACCTGTACCCGCAAGATGGAACAGCGAAGCCAGGAATCCACCTGCCGCTCCACCGATCAGTCCCATCACGAATGGCTTCATATAGCGCAGATTCACACCGAAGATCGCTGGCTCAGTAATACCGAGGAATGCAGACAGTGACGATGGCAGTGCGAGTGCTTTGAGCTTTTTGTCCTTTGTTTTCAGACCTACTGCCAGACAAGCAGCGGCTTGAGCAGCCATCGCACAGGTAATAATCGCGTTAAACGGATTGGCTCCAGTGCGCTCCAGTAGCTGAATTTCCAGTAGGTTGAAGATATGATGCACGCCGGTAACCACGACGATCTGATGCAGACCACCGATCACGATCCCCGCAATACCATATGGCAGATTCAGTACAGCCGTTGTTGCATTTAACACAACCTCTTCCAGCGAGTGGAAGATCGGGCCAATCGCAAATAGACCCAGTGTGATCATAATAAGTAGCGTTAGGAACGGTGTCAAAATCAGATCAAGCGCTTCCGGAATGCGCTTACGTAAAAAGCGTTCTAGCTTCGCACCGAGCAGACCCACGACGAATGCCGGAATCACTGAACCCTGATAACCAACAACCGGAATAAAATCAAAGAAGCGAAGCGCTTGCGCTGAACCATCTGCGACGGAATATGCATTCGGTAACGCCGGGTTCACCAGCATCAGACCGAGAATAATCCCAAGCACCGGACTGCCGCCAAATACGCGGAACGCCGACCATGCTACCAGCGCTGGTAAGAAGGCGAAGGCTGTATCTGTCAGTACCTGCGTATATAGCAGGAAGTTCGGCGAGATCGTCTCCTTGGTCATACCGAACAGCGCTAGAATTTCAGGCTGTGTCAGCAAGCCACGTAGACCCATGAATAAGCCTGTCGCAACGAGTACTGGAATGATCGGTACGAACACATCGCCAAATGTACGAATCGCACGCTGGAAGCTTCCTCCCTGCTTTTTCGCCTGGTTTTTCACTTCCTCCTTGGTAGAGCCGTCCAGACCCATCTTTTCCATTTCCTCATAGATCTGATTCACCGTGCCTGTGCCGAAGATGATCTGATATTGTCCGGAGTTGAAAAACGCTCCTTTGACCTTCTCTATATTTTCGACCTTGTTCTGATCGATTTTTTCCTTGTCATTGACCATAATACGAAGTCGGGTAGCACAATGCGCGAAGGAAGCGATATTGTCCCTTCCTCCTACAGCCTCCAGTACTTCATTGGCAATTTCATGATTTTGCGCCATCTTGATTCATCCTCTCATATCCATATCTGCCATTACGGCACATGTATTACTGCTGCCTGGAGGGATACTCCCATTTTTCAGCATGAAGCTTCACCTGTCCAGCCTCTGCGAAAAATACAATGCCCCGACTCTCTGGCTCTGGGAAAATCCGGCTCGTAAATACAGCCTCTCCATCATTTGCAAAAATCTCTACCGATGATACATCTACAAAAATCTGCAATCGCTCCAGCGGACGCTCCAGCTCATAGCTGCGTGTCGTACCATAATCCTCGGCGAGCGGCTGTCCTGCTTCGGAACGATCCAGTATGATACGCCGATGCTCTGCTTCATAGCGAATGGTCGTACGCTGCTGCTCTCCTACTCGTAGTTCGATGCCAAAGACTTTCGCCGCTGCGCCAATCTCATTAGAAGCCCGGTCAAAGCGACAATCCAGCTCGTACGCTACACCGTCGAAGCCGACATAGCTGCTGCGCCCTTCGGGTAGAATACCTGCAAACATTGCCTTTTCCCCACGCCGCAATGCTAGCTCCTGTACCGGTCGTTGCAATAACACGCCATCCTCGCGCAGCTCCAGCTCGCGTGGTAAGGTCAGGCAATGCGCCCATCCATGACTGTCGGTTGGATACACCGTATCGGGTAAGCCCATCCAGCCTACTAGAATGCGTCTACCCTTCGGGCCAATCGCAGTCTGCGGAGCATAGAAGTCAAATCCATGATCCAATTCGCGAAATGGCCCATGCTCCAGCTGTAGCTCAGGTAATGGAAGTGGGGCAGCACTGATATAGCCAGACTGGTAAATATTGCGATACTGTTCTCCCTCAGCAGCAACTCCCTGGGGACAGAACAACAGTACCGCCTGCCCGTTCATTTCAAAATAATCCGGGCATTCCCACATGTATCCAAACTGCGGAAGCGCTGTCTGCAATTCGCCCAGTAACTCCCAGTCCAGCATATTGTGTGAACGATACATCACGATCGCGCCAGTCAGATCATCTCGCTGTGCGCCGATCACACAGTAGAACCAGTCGCCATCCTTCCATACCTTTGGATCACGAAAATGCTCTGTATAGCCAGCAGGTACGCTAGCAATAACCGGCTGTTCCAGCTTATGGATATGACCCTCCTCATCCATGATCGCCATGCACTGATAAGGATGCCGCTGCCATTCGCTGTCCCGTGTATTGCCCGTATACATCAGGTATAGCTTGCCCTCATGCTCTATGCCGCTACCGGAATATGCCCCATGAGAATCAAACCAATCCCCCGGCTTCACACCGATGCCACAATCGATCCAATTCACCAGATCGGTTGATTTTAGGTGATACCAGTATTTCATGCCATGATCCGTACCGAGTGGGAACCATTGATAAAATAAATGGTAATACCCGTCATAATAAGCAAATCCATTCGGATCATTGAGCAGCCCCATCGTGGGCTGAATATGATACTGCTGACGCCACGGAGAAGACTCACTCTGCTGTAGTAGCTGTTCAATCTCCTGCGGCGAAACGTTCTCTAGTAGTCGATATTTCTGTTCTCTCGTCATTTTCATTCGTATTCTCCATATTAAAGGAACCGGTTCCAATTTGATTAAAAAAATAATACCTGTCAGTTTAGATACAGCCTGATCTATCATGCCGTCCGCTATACTTTATACTTCAATCTATGCTCCAGACTGACGCATAGCTTCGTCCCTTACACTTCAATTTATGCATCAGACTGAAATGTATTACGTGTAAAATGCTACGATCTAATCCTATTACAATTCAGCCGTTCTTTCTGTTCTTTCCACACTATGCTTCAATCACGATTACACGGGAAAGCACATTAGGTATACATTCTATTTAGGAACCGGTTCCAAAATGTTTGAAATAACAACTGATTCCTATTGGAGATCAGCTGTTGATCATCATGTATATTTAACATATATTCAAAAGTATTTATTGAACATTCTTAGAATAGCTTCCAACTCTGCTGATCGTATACATCCTCAAATCCGATTTTGTATCCGGTTGCAGTTTTTGGAACCGATTCCAAAGTTATTATAAAACCGCTATCAGCATTTGTCAACGCTTTCTCGCTGTAATAATTCGTAGTCCATCACGGTAACCATTTGCACATGCTGACGATGCACCAGCTTCACGATGTCCTGAGCAGCAATTTTACCAGCTTCTTGATAGGGATACCGAATCGTTGTTAGGGCTGGATGAACGACCTCAGTCACATCATAGCCACCGAATCCAGTTATCGATAGCTGTGCAGGGATATCGATTCCAAGCTCATGCGCCGCCTTCATCACCCCAAGCGCAATATTGTCGGTTGCACATACGATAATTGTAGCATCCAGCGGCTCCTGTAATAGCT
Organism: Paenibacillus hunanensis; assembly: GCF_014645615.1. Taxonomy (GTDB): domain Bacteria; phylum Bacillota; class Bacilli; order Paenibacillales; family Paenibacillaceae; genus Saccharibacillus; species Saccharibacillus hunanensis. The sequence goes on from NZ_BMMB01000019.1 coordinate 41,958, forward strand.
GTAGCGCATATTGACGTGCATCCGACATCCGAAAGCTTGTTTCATAATAAGCTACAGTGCATTCTCCCGTTTCCTCTACCGCCCGTGCAAAGCCCTGCTTCCGGCGTACCCCTACTGCAATATCCTGCTCGGTTACACCCAGATATGCAAGACGACGATGCCCACGATCCAGTACATAGCGTCCCAGCTCATAGCCTGCATCATAATCATTATGGATCAGGCTGTGAATCTGCTCATGCTGCTGTCCGACAAGCAGTACCGGAATATCCGTAGTCTGAATCGCCTCCAGATGCTCCTCTGTAATACGCGCAGCTAATAAAATAATACCGGATATTTTCTGACGAGCCAGCTCATAGATCGCTTCAATTTCCCGGTTCATATCCTGACTCGTATTCGTAATGAGCATACGGCAACCTTGATTACGCAGCTGATCATCGATTCCCATTAAGGTATGCGAGGTCGCAAATGAATCCAGACGAGGAACGATCGTGCCGATAATATTGGCTGTTTTAGCTTTCAGGCTCTGCGCAAACGTGTTCGGTACATAGCCTGTTTCCTTGATCACCTGCTCAATTTTATTCCGTGTGGCGACACTGACCGAGCCACCGTTCAAATAGCGCGACACAGTACTTTTCGCCACACCGGCAATTCGGGCAATATCTGCAATTGTCTTGCTCATGTTAACCTCCATAAGGACGCTCCATGTGAAGCGCCCGTGTGATCGGCTATTCGCCTGTTATGAATCATCCAGAAATTAGAATTCCATCTTCCAATTATTTTAAATTAATGCTTCTAAACTACAGGAATTAATACTCCTAATTACGGGTATTACCATTGTATTCAAACTACAACTCATCTCAGAGAAGCAACTGTTCAGCTATAGGCTATCCAGTACCCTATCCCCTCCAATGAATTTCCATTTCCCTGATGCTTATATATACGACTTTTATCGTCAAATCCCTGCCTGAATCAAAGCTTCTACTTGCATAGGCAAGCAATACTAGCTATAAATGAACATTTTTCTGTGACGGATTGTCAAGCCAAGTGCGACAGTTCCTCTGAAAAGGATTCGTGAGCGGTTCTCC
>NZ_BMMB01000020.1 GCF_014645615.1 Paenibacillus hunanensis
CTGTTCAGTATCGTCAAGTAGCCCTTAAAAAAGTTGTCTGATTTAATATTGACAATCCAGAAGTATGAAGTATGAAGTATGAAGTATGAAGTATGAAGGGAACTGTTCATATTTTTTATTTAAGTCCAAATAAGTCCAAATGTTGAACATCTCCATCACGAAGTCGCTTTCTCTCCAATATCCTGTAACCGACACGCGCTCATGGCGTAATAGTGGTAACAGAAGATAAACGCTTGACGGCGGTGGAGGGATAGCATGAAATACTTTTTTGGTAAAGGTCGGATGATGCGCTGGATTGAGGTACTGGTCGTCTGGATCGTGCTGGGAAGGATTTTCGGTATCATGTCGCATATGGCCTGGTTTGGAATCGGGCTGATGCTTCAGCTTCTATTTCATCAATTGTATGAGCGGCAAAAGGATCTGGCGCCAGACGCGATCAAAAAGCGCTTTGCCCTCGCCGCAGCGACTGGTGTGGTGACACTGGGCGGTATAGCGAATGCGTTTTGGGCAGAATATGACGCATGGTGGTTCCAGCTATTCATGGTGCTGTTCTGGAGCTTCTGCTTTTATGGGGCGGTACGGATGTATCGGGAGACAGCCAAGCGTCAGACAACTACGAAAATTGCGGACTCTATTTAAAATATATAGTAAAATGTGGAAATTATAATCTATAATGTTATGCATTATGGCGATATTGTTACATCTGTCGATATCTCATTGCTCGTATACGATAGTGAAATGAGGAAACGGACGAGCAGGAATGACTGAAAACATGAACGAAGGCAGCTACAATAAGCAATTTCCGTTCATGATGAAGATACGAAGTTAAAACAAAAAAGCAGATACAAAACGAGACCAAAAGGAGACTTTTGGTCTTTTTGCATGTCCGAGCCTGTTTGTTTGTGAATTGTTGTAAGTTGAATGGGATACAAGCCGAGCAACAGAGCTAGAAATTCAATTTTAATTAGAAAATATTACCATATAACAAAAACGTCTATTCTCAATGTAAGATATTAAAAATTGAAATTAAAATCCATATTTTGAAATATACACTAAAATTTAGCTCTCGTATAATCGACTGTGAAAGGGAGGTGATTCAAAAGGGGTATCAGTAAGCTGTCAGGCGAAACGAAAACGCTTACTAAAATCAAACAGCTTGCTTCACACAAATCCACAGAAAGAAAGGTGAATGGATTGAAGTCCAAAAAAGGATTTTGGCAAGGATTTAAGTATACGATGGCTGTGTCGTTACTCGCAGGAAGTCTGTTGCCTGCCATGACTGCTTCACCGGTGTACGCGGAATCGCATGTGGACAATCCGTTTGTTGGAGCTACAGCCTATATTAACCCGGATTATGCCAAAGAGGTAGATGGCTCGATTGCCAAAGTAACCGATACAACGTTGAAAGCGAAAATGGCTACAGTCAAATCGTATCCAACTGCCGTCTGGCTGGATCGGATCGATGCGATTGCAGGTGGCTCGGCGAATGCAGGCAGACTGAGTCTGGAGCAGCATCTGGATACAGCACTGGCACAAAAGAAAGGCAATACGCCGATCACCGCTATGTTCGTTATCTATGATCTGCCAGGACGAGATTGTCATGCTCTTGCGTCTAACGGAGAATTGTCGCTTACCCAGGCGGCTTTGCAGCGTTATAAAACAGAGTATATCGATGCGATCGCACAAGTCTTTGCGAATCCTAAATATAAAGATATTCGCATCGTCAACGTGATCGAACCAGATAGCCTGCCTAACCTGGTAACGAATCTGAATGATGCACGCTGCGCGGCTGCCAATTCTAGCGGCATCTACGTGGATGGTATCCAATATGCGCTGAACAAGCTGCACGCTATTCCTAACACATACAACTACCTGGATATCGGTCACTCCGGCTGGATGGGCTGGGATAACAACCGTACAGCGGGTGTTGCTCTGTACAAAACAGTCGTAGGCGGTACAACAGCAGGTCTGTCCAGTGTGGATGGGTTTGTCACCAATACGGCGAATACAACACCGCTGAATGAGCCGAATCTGCCGAACCCGGATCTGAATGTCGGGGGACAACCGATCAAGTCGGCGAAGTACTATGAATGGAATCCGTATTTTGATGAATCGGACTTCACCAGCATACTGTACTCCGACTTTGTGAATGCAGGCTTCCCAAGTAGCATTGGGATGCTGATCGATACAGGACGTAATGGCTGGGGTGGCCCGAACCGTCCAACGATGGCATCAGGTAGTGACATTAATTCATACGTAAATTCGGGACGTGTCGATCGTCGTTCGCACCGCGGGAACTGGTGTAATGTGAGTGGTGCCGGTATCGGTACACCACCTACAGCTGCACCAGCTGCCCATCTGGATGCGTACGTATGGGTGAAGCCTCCAGGTGAATCGGATGGCTCTAGCTCACTGATCCCGAACAATGAAGGCAAAGGCTTTGATCGGATGTGTGACCCAACGTATACTACACCTGATGGTGTACTGACTGGCGCACTGCCAAATGCACCGATCTCCGGTGCATGGTTCCACGATCAATTCGTAACGCTCGTGAACAACTCGTTCCCTGTACTGACAACAGGCGGTACAACGCCACCTCCTGTAACACCAACTGCGCCAGCTGTACCAACTGGTCTGCAAGCTACGGCTGGTGATGCACAGGTGAAGCTGAACTGGTCTTCTGTAACAGGTGCAACGAGCTACACAGTGAAGCGCGCAACCGATGCAGCAGGTCCGTTTACAACTGTGGGCAGTAGTGTAACGGCAACGCTGTATACCGATAGCAATGTTGTGAATGGCACAACATATTATTACAAGGTGAGTGCAACGAACACTGTCGGCACCAGTAATGACTCGGATGTCGTAAGTGCGAAGCCAACCGCAACCGAAGTGCCGCCTACAACACCGCCAGCTTCTTCTGATCTAGTCGTACAATACCGTGCGGCAGATACGAATGCTACAGATTCACAGATCAAGCCTTATTTGAATATTCAAAACAAGGGTACATCTGCTGTGGATCTGAGTACGTTGAAGCTGCGTTACTACTTCAGTGTAGAGGGTGGAGGAACGATGAGCTCATGGATTGACTGGGCTCAAGTCGGTCAGGATAATATTACTCGCACTTTTGGTAACGGCTATGTGGAGCTGGGCTTCACAGCAGCGGCAGGTAAATTGCAGCCAGGTGCAAGCACAGGCGAAATTCAGCTGCGCATGGCCAAATCCGACTGGTCGGCACTGGATGAAAGCAACGATTATTCCTTTGATCCAACCAAAACGTCGTATACAGACTGGAACAAAGTAACACTGTATCAGGATGGTAAGCTTGTATGGGGGATTGCTCCGTAAATTGAAGTGGATAAGCTGAGCTACCTACTGTAGCCTCTGTTGGTACAGGTACAGGTACAGGTACAGGTACAGGTACAGGTACAGGTACAGGTACAGGTACAGGTACAGGTACAGGTACAGGTACAGGTACAGGTACAGGTACAGGTACAGGTACAGGCTTAGCTGGTAGTTAGCCCATTGCTATGCAGTAGCGCTAAGCGCTAAGTAGAGGCTGTACTAACAAGGCAGCGATTTGGAGTCGGGTCTTCCTTCTAATGTAATAACTAGGGAGACCCGATTTTTAATTGTAAGTGTTCGTTGCTGATGAACCAGAATTAGCTACTATGAACTAACATGAGCATTCACGATTGCCGAAGTAGATGAGGTATAGAGATAACGATAAAGCATAGAGTCAGGCCTGCGTTCCTTTATTCAACTATGTTATGATAGGGTGAATGTATAACAGGCGTTGGTGAATCAATTACAGTAAGGATCGATTCGCTACCTATCGGACTTGATTGAAAAGGGGCTTTGAACAATGGAGATTGTATATTCTGTGCTGCAAGGGTTAGGCATGATCTTTGTCATTATCGCTATATTTGTGATCGTGAGTATGCTACAGCTTTTTCGACGTAACAATCGCAGATAAGCGGAGCGTGGATAAGCTTAGCTGGGATACGGATCAATAGGGTCGAATGGCTCGATTTAGTGGAGATAACTTGCTAGCTATGATGATCATTTACAGATTTCGGAATCTTTATATTCATTTTCTGGTAAAAATATATTAATTTAGTTATAGGATGGATGCATAGGCAATTCTTCATTAAACAAGGAATTAAAGTGGATTGTATATGCAATTTGTTTGGACACAGAATGAGGTGAACAGGAACACTTTAACATGCACGAACAGGTACTCAACTAGAAAAGGAGTGTTACGTAATGAGGATGAAGCAATGGAAAAAGTGGACAGCGGGTGCATCGGCTGCCGTGCTAGCTTTATCGCTGGGCATGTCGGCATGGTCATCGCCAGTATTAGCAGCAACTACACCTGTCGCCCAGCATGGTCAGTTATCTGTATCCAATGGTAAGCTGGTCGATGCAAGTGGCAAGCCGGTACAGCTACGAGGAATGAGCTCGCATGGCGTGCAGTGGTATGGCAACTATGTGAATCGCGATACGATGAAATGGCTGCGTGATGACTGGGGCATCTCGGTTTTTCGGGTAGCGATGTACACAGCTGAGAACGGTTACATTTCTAATCCATCGGTTGCGAATAAGGTGAAGGAAGCTGTTGCCGCAGCGAAGGAGCTGGGCGTGTATGTTATTATCGACTGGCATATTCTGTCCGATAACGATCCGAATATCTATAAAGCGCAGGCGAAAAGCTTCTTTAGCGAGATGGCAGGTCTGTACGGCAATCTGCCGAACGTCATCTATGAGATCGCTAATGAGCCAAATGGCGGCGTGACCTGGAATGGGCAGATTCGTCCCTACGCGCTTGAGGTAACTCAGACGATTCGCGCCAAAGACCCGGATAACCCGATTATCGTGGGTACGGGTACATGGAGTCAGGATATCCAGGATGCCGCAGACAATCAATTGCCAGATAAAAACACATTGTATGCGCTACATTTCTACGCAGGTACGCACGGACAATATTTGCGTGACCGGATCGACTATGCGCTCGGGAAAAAAGCCGCTATTTTCGTAACCGAATGGGGAACCAGTGATGCATCCGGCAACGGTGGCCCGTACCTGTCGGATTCGAAAACATGGATCGATTTCTTGAACAATCGTGGTGTAAGCTGGGTGAACTGGTCGCTGTCGGATAAAACCGAATCGTCCGCAGCGCTGTTGCCAGGGGCAAGCTCAACAGGTGGCTGGAGTGCGAACAATCTATCGGCGTCTGGCAAATTCGTACGCGAACAGATTCGTGCAGGCAGCACAAGCATTGACTCAGGAACAACGCCAGATCCAGGCACAGGCGGTGGCACGGATCCAGATAACGGCGGCGGAACGACACCTTCCGAGCCATCGACACCTGCCAACGGATCACTGGTGCTGCAATATCGTAGTGCCGACAACAATCCGTCAGATAATGCGCTACGTCCCATTTTCAATATTAAAAACAATGGCAGTACAGCCGTGAAGCTAAGTGATCTGAAGGTGCGCTATTATTTTAACAATGATGGCAAATCCGGCGATCAGACGTATATTGATTGGGCCAATGTAGGTGGCTCCAATGTAACCACCACATCGGCGGCAGTAAGCGGAAGTAATGCGACAGCAAATCGCTATGTAGAATTCTCATTCAGCAATGCAGCCGGTGCGATTCCAGCAGGCGGTCAGAGCGGCGAAATCCATGCGCGTATTCATCCGTCCGACTGGAGTAATTATGATGAAAGTAATGATTATTCGTATGGCAGCACTTCCTTTGGCGATTGGAACAAAATGACGGTGTATGATCAAGGGAAGCTGGTGTGGGGGACCGAGCCGAAGTAAGCGTGAGGTAACAGCTCATGTACAGAGTAGCCAGGCATAGTTTCGATGATCGAAGGAGAGTAATCGCTCATACGAAGTGAGGCTGCTTTAGGAGTGAGTACGTCACAGGATGAATAATTGTATCGTGTACTAAACGAAATGAAATCCTGTCCTCCAACAAAGTCGCGTTATCCATAAAAGATTTAAAATGAAAAGACATATACCGCATACAGGGTATATGTCTTTTCGTGTTGGTATTAAAAGCTCTGCATCGAGCTAAGCTTGCCGTTCCAGAAATACAGATAATTATGTGAATAGATCCATTGCTCATAGGTCAGGCTGGACGATTGATACGTATTGTAATCAGATGGTACGCCCCATGACAGGATAACCTGCTCGCGAGTCATGCCTGCGAATACTTCATTGGCAGCAATCGCATCCCACACCTTATTGCTCCATTTATACACGGAGCGCGGATTTTTGAAAAAAAGACGACCTTCTAGCATATCGGGCACGCTGAAATGAGGATCAAGATCGAATGAATATAGCTTATTGTTCGTTTTGCGTACAACCGCACGGATCTTATTATCGTCCTCAATTTGGAAGTTGACAAAGGTAAGCTTGTCCAGATGATTGATTTTTTCCACTTGAATCTTACGATTATCGTACCAGACTGTTTTGCCGCGTAGATCATTTTGAACCTGCGCTAGAGCAGCATCCAGTACAAAATCAAATGCCGCATCATTACTATTGAGATGGATTTCGTTACCACCCGAATTGCGTGCAGTAATATAGTAGATCGTACTGCCTGCGTCATAGGCAACATCGGTAATCCAGTATGCTCCAGACTCATGAAACGGGTAAATTTTCTGTCCGGTTAGTGTACCTGCTCCGGCTGGCAGCTGGCTAATATTCGCTAAAATGGTAGCAGACTTCGCTTTGCCCTCATCAGTTGTCCAGACGAACAATGTGTACGCACTGGAGGCATAACGACCGTCTAGCTCGCTGATGGCAAGCAATGTTTTGTATGTAACATACGTTGTGCCTGCATAGACAAAGGAATTCGAGCTGTTGATCGTCGCATTACCGCGGCTTCCAGTAAGACTGAGTGGACTACCATAATTGACCGTGATGCCGGGAATACGATCCAGCTGCTTGACCGGAATGTACAGCGTATTGCCGTTCATAAGCTGCGCTAGCTGCGGCATGATTTGTAGCTCACCATTGACGTACAGCGAAACCGAATGATATGTATTGCGCTTCGTATCTGCACTTGCGGATGGGGTGAAGCTAGTGTATGCGATGCATACAAGGAAAGCAGCGAATACTATCGCTAGTGGGCGAAACCAGTTTGTAAAAGAATGCTGCTGGATCGTATTTGATGATGCTTCATGGTGATACGGGTCAATCTGTGAATGTGTGGACATGCAATGTTCCCCTTTTCTGTCATATCTCTCTCTAATCTATAGTGGTGCATCTGAGCCGCATGACGCATGCTATCCCATGCTATCCTAATTGCACACTATTCCTAATATCGGAAAATATAGGTGCATTGTAAAGGTATCTTGCTATCTTCATACAAATAGAGCTTGTATCGCGAATGAACACGATACAAGCTCTGTTTGTATTTCTAATACTTTTATATTGCTAGCATATACACTTAATCCAGCAAGCCTACCATACGCAGACCATGCACGATACCATCCTCATCGACAGGCTTGGTCACATAACGTGCGACTGCCTTCGCTTCTGGCTCTGCATTGCCCATCGCGACACTATGATAAATCTGCTTGAGCATCTCTACATCGTTCAGCCCGTCGCCAAAGGCATACTGGCGCTCCGCAGGGAAGCCGAGCTTTTCAGTGATTTTAGCGATACCATGTGCTTTTGAGCCGCCAGCAGGCAGCACGTCAACTGACATCGGATGCCAGCGAATAAAGTCAAAGTCTTTAAAGCTCGCTTCGTATTGCTGCTCAGCACCTTCTAGACAGAATAGCAGGCACTGGTACATTTCACGCGCCTGGTAATACGCAGGGTCATAGGTTGGGAATTTATCCACCTGTAATGTGCTAATGCTCGTTGTAATATATTCATGCTCTTCCGGTACATTCGCACGCATATCCTCCGCATCCATATAGACGATCGGATTATCATTCTGGATCGCCGTCTCGGTTAAGGCTACCAGCGCATCCGCATTCAGCGGATTACGATAAATGACCTCACCACGCAGGACGACATATTGTCCGTTGTAGCTGACATAAGTATCGATATCCAGCTCCTTGCGAATCTTTTCAAACATAAACGGAGCACGTCCGGTAGCGATCGCTACCTCATGTCCGCGTGCACGCAAATCCGCAATCGCCTGCTTGGCGGAAGCAGGGATCTGTTTGTTGAAGTCCAGCAATGTTCCATCGATATCGAAAAAGATAATACTTTGATCAGACATAAGCAGCTCCTATCCTTGTCTCTGTATTGGTAATGTATTTGGTTATGCTCTCGTATTCGGCTTAAAGCCCTCTTCCCGCAAATAATCATCTGCTTCACGACGCGATTCAAATGCCATGTCCAGATTATTGCCTGCGTACAGACACCACATATCATCCTCGTATTTCAGAATGAGGGTATGCCCTTCATCATTGATCCATTGACCTCCTGCCGATGAACCGGAAGAGAAGGGAATCACAGATGGCGTATTCGTTTCTACGACTTCATTCACTGGCTTGGGTTGACTGGACATCGCCTTCATTGTCGCATCCAGCAATGTGCGAAGCTGTTCTTCGGAATAATCACGTATATTAACAAAGCCTTTATCGTCCGTTTCGTATTCGTCCAGCAATCCTGCGTAGACAAAGCCATTGCCGTTCGGATGAATGTGAAAAGCGACAATTTTCTTGTCTACCGTGCTTTCCTCAAAATGAAAATTTACCCGTCCGAGGGAAACATTTTTACGTTGTAATTGCGGATAGGATTGTAGTACATCCAGTTTTTGTTCAAAAGTAAGCATGAGCATCTCCTTCTTAACTATCAATAGTGGTGATTATACCATATTCGGTGCCGCTTTGGACGGGGGAAGGCTAGAATACGGGAAGGAGAAGTTAATTCAGGATAACGATGTATTGCAGTGAAGAGACAATAAAGGCTCTATGCTCTGTCATACAAACAAGCTACCGGACAATGCCTGGTAGCTTGTTTCCTTGTTTGTATGACATTTTATGAGAAACGTATAAGGGGCGTTACTGCTCCAAATATGTTCACAAGTGACAGATGCTTCAGGATACCTGTTCTTTTACAAGCGTAGTCTCTGCTGCACCAAGCTGATTCTCGCTGGTCGTACGCTCCGACTTGCGCGCAGTCATATGGAAAAATAAATTCAGTACGATCGCAGTCAGACTGCCTGTAATCGTGCCATCGCTCACGATAATACGCAGCGCAGAAGGCAAGCCCGCGAATAGCTCAGGTACTACGGTCGCACCAATCCCCAGTGAGAGCGAGCATGCGACAATAAGCAGATTACGCTGATCCTTAAAATCAACCTCGGTCAGCATCCGAATACCGGAGGCAATGACCATACCGAACAGTACAACCGTTGCACCGCCGAGTACGGCGGGCGGAATGATCGTAGCGAGCGCTGCAATTTTCGGCACAAAGCCCAGCACGACCAGAATACCGGATGCCATAAAAATGACATTACGTGTTTTGACATGGGACAGCTCAACCAGTCCGACATTTTGCGCGAACGTATTATACGGAAATGCATTGAACAGACCGCCAAGTACAATCGCCAGACCTTCTGTCCGGTAGCCACGCGTCATATCCTGTGGAGTGAGCTTCTGATCGCAGATACGTCCCAGCGCCAGAAATACACCTGTCGATTCTACGATGATGACCATACAGACGATGATCATCGTAATGATCGGAGCAATTCGGAACTCCGGCATGCCGAAGGCGAACAGCTGTGGCAAATGGAACCACGAAGCCTCACTAACCGCCGCCAGATTGACTTTTTCCAGCAATGCTGCGACCAGTGTGCCTGCGATAATACCAAGTAGCACAGAAAGTGAGCGCATAAAGCCTTTGAAAAAGCGATTCATGATCAAAATAAATGCGAGTACACCAAACGATAGCAAAAAGTTCTGTAGGCTACCAAAGTCTTTATTTGCCGCACCGCCTGCCATATTTTTAATCCCTGTTGGTACAAGCGATAGACCGATAACCGTGACGACTGTCCCTGTAACGACAGGGGGAAAGAGACGAATGATTTTGCCGAATGATCCAGCGAAGACGACGATAAACAAACCAGCAGCAATGATCGCTCCATAGACGGCACCCAGCCCATACTGATTCCCGATGCCAATCATCGGTGTGATCGCTACAAAGGAGCTGCCCAGCATGACCGGAAGACCGATGCCGAAATACTTCGTTTTCCATGCTTGCAGGAAGGTAGCAATACCACAGGTAAGCAGATCAATACCGACCAGATAGGCGAGCTGCTCGCTAGTTAGATTAAGCGCTCGTCCAACGAGCAGCGGAACGAGAATCGCACCTGCATACATTGCCAGTACATGCTGTAATCCGAGTGAAAATATTTTGCCTCCACTAGCCTTGTTTTCCATAAACAGCGCCCCTTTTGCTGATTGAATGTGTATTTATGTAAGGAAAACTATCAAATTACGAATGATTAATAATATAGTAGCTGTAATCGTTCCTTTTTGAGAGTGTTTGATATTTTATTTGTAAATAAATATAAGATGAAGTGAGATAATTATGCGAAAAATATAAATTAATGTTATGTAATATTACATGATAGCCATTGTGTGGCTGAGCTTTGATCATGATGAGCATACTAGCAGCATATAGCTGAACAGCTAGCGAGCTATAGATATGTTCACGATTCAATCGGTTATTTAAACAGTTCAATCTGATTTTTGAACGCGCTTACATATGAAGGATTTTATAATAAAAAATATCAGATACTTTCTTCTGATACGCAGTTGCAGGTCAACGAGAGAAAGGAGAAGGGGGAAGCACACGTAGCACAGCTAACCGGATAGGGAGGCTATGAGGGGTTAGTCCATTCTTTTATTTTGTAAGCTATTTTGTAAGCGTTATCAAAATAAGAAACGGAGCGTGAATCATGTGAGCAATAAGCAGCATTCTTTAACGACACGCATCTTGGCAGCAGCACTCGGAGTTGTATTGATTTTGCCGATCACAGGACCTGTATCGGCAGCGGAGGAATCAGTAAACAGTGACAGTCTGGCGATAGCTGGAGGGAAGCAGGGGGTACAGCTGGAGCGTCTGGATCGTGGACTGGTCGCTGCACGTACAGAGGAGGGCAACTTTCTAAGCTGGCGTTTGATGGGCAATGAAGTGACAGGTTATTCGGATACAGGGCTAAAGGGAATGGATTTTGCTGTATATCGGAACGGTACATTTGTAGCGGTAGTGCGTGACAGCACGAACTACCTGGATCGTACAGGGAAGCCAGATGACCGTTATCGTCTGCTGCCGATTACAGCATCGCCTCGTATGAATGCTGGAGCGACAGAGGCTGTCTATGGAGATGAGGAGGATGCTGTCTCGACCGTAGGCGAAGCTACATACGGAGCGGAAGCAGGCGTGGAGCTGTCGGCTGCTGAGGCTGCGCAGCAATACGGGATCAGTGCGAATCAGTTGCTCAAGCCAGACAAGAGCAAGCTAACCGCTCCGGTGTCCGTTTGGAATGACACCTATTATGATCTGCCGCTACAAAAGCCTGCGGATGGCGTAACACCTGCTGGAGAAAGCTACACCTATTCCGCTAATGATATGAGCGTCGGAGACGTGGACGGAGACGGCGAATATGAATACTTCGTCAAATGGTATCCATCCAATGCCAAGGACGTTTCGCAAAAGGGCTACACTGGCAATACCTATATCGATGCGTATCGATTGGACGGCACCCTGCTCTACCGAATCGATCTGGGCGTGAATATTCGTTCAGGCGCTCATTACACACAATTCCTCGTGTACGACTTTGACGGTAATGGTAAAGCCGAACTGATGATGAAAACAGCGCCGGGTACGAAAATTACACGTTATGGCGCACGCGGCAATGTCGTGTCCGAGCAATACATCTCCCTGCCCAAAGCCGATCGTCAGGCAGGCTATGCCAATACTGATGATTATCGGATGAGCAGCGAGGATTATTATAACCATCTGGTGACGATGTTTCAGGGCTGGAGTGAGCATCCTGAGGTGAAAAATGGTCATTGGCCAGCCACGCTGGAGCAAGCATTTGGCATTGCGCCCAAATACAGCTACCCGTTATCCCTGAATGATGCCAGAGCGCTGGCAGACTATTTTATCGACGTGTATGCACCGGCAAGAAGCACACGTAATGATCTGCGCGACTTTGAAGGCTTTATCGTGAGCGGGCCGGAATACCTGACCGTATTTGAAGGGCGCAGCGGCAAAGAGGAGCAGACGGTAGCCTACGAGCCAGAGCGCTATGATGATGGGCTGATGTGGGGTGACTATGCGATGAGTCGGATCGAGCCCGGCAATCGAGTCGATCGTTTCCTCGCTACGGTTGCTTATGTGAATGGCAAGACACCGTCAGCTGTATTTGCACGCGGATATTATACACGTGCAGCGCTTGTATCCTATAGCTGGGATGGCAAGAAGCTGAGTAAGGATTGGACAGCGGATACCGGCTGGGCGATTATGAGCAACCCATTTAACGATGGCCCACATGGACGAGACGGCACCGATCCTGATCTGGGGCCGCTGGCGGGTCAGGGCGCCCATTCATTGACCGCTGCCGATGTGGATGGAGATGGTAAGGATGAGATTGTATACGGCTCTGGCACGGTTGACCATGATGGGTCATTGCTGTATAGCTCCACTGATATCATGCCTGCTGGAAGTGCAATTCCAGGTCAGCTGGCTAAGCTGGGACACGGGGATGCCCTGCATGTAGCCGATATCGATCCGATCCGTCCAGGTCAGGAAATCTACATGGTTCATGAAGGTGGAACCTACGCACCGTATGGCTATGCGCTACGTGATGCAGCCACCGGAAAAGTCATCTATGGCGCCTATACCGGACGCGACACCGGACGCGGCATGATCGGCGATATTGACCCAACTCGCCCGGGCATCGAGACATGGGCAACCGATCTACGCACCGCCACAGGCACACTTATCGGTAAAAGCTATCCAGGCACCAATATGAATATCAAATGGAGCCCTCAGCTCACCACTCAGATCATCGACGGCTCCCTAGAATCCACACCAGCTATCAAAGACTGGCAAAAAGGCGTCGTACTCGTCGCGAATGGTACACTGAGCAATAACGGAACGAAAGGCAACCCTTCCCTCGTCGCAGACATTTTCGGCGACTGGCGAGAAGAATTACTACTGCGTACCGCCGATAGCTCCGCCATTCGCATCTATCTCAGCTCCGAAGTCACTAATCATAAGCTGTACACCTTAATGCACGACACCCAATACCGCACAGGCATCGCCCGTCAAAATACAACCTATAATCAACCAAGCTATCCAAGCTTCTATTTCGCATCCGATATGGATTGGTCAAAGGTACCCGTGCCACAATTAAACTTGCCGGGAAGAGGAAAATAAGTGCTGCGCAATTTTATAGTTAATACTGCATGCCATACCAAACCAATGATATGCAATAAAGATATGAGGCAACGATATAAGGTATAAGGTATAAAACAATGATATAAAACCTAATCTTAGATCAGCACGGCATGAATGAATGCGTATCAACCTCTTATTAATAGAAGAAAGTGAAGAGAAAGAACGGATCTAAACGTTGCTTGCTATAAAGTTTCAGAGCGGATTGATGTAAATTGGTTTGCGATGCAGTATCAGGTTTTATCAGGTTCAGAACACGCAATAACATACAACAAATGTAAAGATATACGAAAAAGCGGAAAGTTTCCTTCTATTAAGAAGAAGACTTTCTGCTTTTCATATTTTGAAGATATGATTTGAAATAAAGCATCAGAATTAGGATGTAGATGCACATACACACGACGCAGATGCACATACACGTAACGCAGACGCACATAACGGAAAAAAGGAAATAAGGGGAAAGGAACGATTTTGGAGGTGCGAGAATCTACATTAACTGCTAATCCGTAGATTCTCGTACCTCCACCCGAGTTCCTTTCCCCTTATTCCTTTTTGGAGTGATTGCTGCACCAAGCACTAAGCACCAAATTGTCCATCCCAGCTAACATATAATTCTTCAAAACATACATTCTACATCAATATGCCTCTTGGGGGATTCCGTACTACACATAGAATAGAGACATTCAATGAAATGAATCAAACGTTCTATCGTAATCTGTATTAACTAGTATGCAGCAACGATCCAGCAGTAAACCCTCACCAGCCCACTCGAACGATCAACCCTTTCGGATCACCCACCTCAAGATAAGCCGCCTGCTGATTATAATCATCATAAGCAAATCCATACGCCAGTCCACCAATACTATGATCATGCCAGAACTTAGCATAATAATTCGCTGGAGCTGCCTTGTAATAAGCCGCTATATTGTTCCAATCCGCCTGATTGGCATACACATGACGATTGATCGCCGAGCAGATGCCTGGAGATTCCTGCAATGCCCCATTACAGAGCAAAATCTCCTGCGTCGAATAATTGGAATAGCCAGCAAAGTAATTCGCATTCGCTCCACCCGCCTTGAACGAGCCATGAATCGGAGCAACGATACGATACGGTGCCTGTACATCGGCCAGACCTTTAAACGCCGAAGGAACTTCACTGCGATACTTGCTGAACAGGCTTGCACGCGTTTCTGATTCCTGCTCGCCTACCGTCCGGTCGTAGTTACCAGCACGGTTTACCAGACGATGCTGTAAAGGGAAGCCAAAGCCATCGACACGAGTCGTGTTACCATGATACCCCGAATCATTCACTGTGAATTCCACAAAGTCAAAATACACATTCAGGTTCGGATCGGACGGATTGTTGATGTCCGGGCCAGCGAAGCCATCATTATAAGTTTTGATATAACATGGCGAGCCGACACAGATGAACATACGACCCGAATCCATCTTCGGTAAGCTCACCCATTCCTTTTGCGCGATTGTACTATAGATGTTGGCGTAGTTCACACCATTTTTAGTCAAATGACCGGACGCATCATTCAGCGCTGCCGAGATCGGACGCAGCTCACCCGAGCTGGTGAGATAGCTCCATTGCTTGGTAGCGGGATTGATCCCGAGGATGCCCCAGTACACCTGGCTATCGGAATACGCACCATTTGTCGCGTTCATTACCTTGAATGTCATCACACCACTTCCAGTTGGAGCTGGAATGGACGAAGCAGGGATCGAGCCGACCGAAGGGGCAGCAGCGGAAGCATAGTCGGTCATACCTGACGATGCAAAACCAGCCATGACTAGCGAAGCAAGTAAGATACATTTTCCAATCCAATGAAACATTAAATCCCTCCTCAATTTGTATACGCTCTCATATTGCGTGTTTCATTATACATTATATGTAATTTATTTAAAATTATAGAATTTAGAATGGAAATTAGCATGGAGATGTCTGCTATATACGTTCATATACATCATGAAGGAATAAAAAGGAAGTGGCATTGGCGTTCTCCCCATCACAGAACAGGGTCGCTCTACCATTGAATAGGTCCGTCTCTTTATTTCAATTGGCATCCTTCTCAATATATGGATATCGGGATATTGATGCCTGCTGGAATGCAATGCAGCCAAAAGAAGCAAAATAACTACGATACGCTCAACATTTTTAAATTTTTTTAAAATGATTGTTTTCATTCGTAACATTCCAGCAATTGACTTTGAATTCGCTCTCAAAAGGCGGTCTATTCACGAATCTTGAATTTCGTCTAAAATGCAAACAGCGGATCGAGAAATAAAAATGAATTTTGCAAGCTTTTTCAATTATGAACTTTCTCAAAAGGTTGCAAAATTCATTTGCTTTTTTGGTGTGAAAGCAGTAAAGTTTTATACTTGAGTGTCCACATTTGGGAATGGTTGATCCGAGAATTTCGACGTAAAAAATGGAATTTGGAGGGAAAATCAACCATACAACATATAGTATGTCAAGCGAAATATTTTTTCGTTCATGCTCATCCGGGGGAGACGCATGAACGGAAGGCGTAGCTATGCCATTTCAGGGGGAATCTGTACAAAAAAGCCCCTTTTTCGACCGTTTAAACAGTCTGCAAGTCACCTTGACAACACAATATATAGAGGGTAAACTCAAAAGCATCCTCCATATATTGAGTTACGGTGTTTGATTGTGCGATATATGGGTAATTGCTACATAAGAGCGCTACGGCAGCGGGTTAGCAGCGGTTGAAACGTATAAAATCGCCTTGAATCCCCGCAACATGGCACTACATATAGCCACTATATATTGAGTCGAGAAGGAGATGTCACCTATGCTGATTGCATATGATTCCAAAACAGGCAATGTGAAACGGTTTATCGGAAAACTGAAGCATTCCTCCGTACAGGCGGTACAGATTGAAGAAGCCTTGCAGTTGAATGAACCCTTCGTATTAATCACGTATACGACAGGCTTCGGTCAGGTTCCTGAAAAGGTGAATCATTTTCTGGAAAAGAACCACCAACGTCTGCTTGGAGTTGCTGCTAGCGGCAATCGTAACTGGGGTGACAATTTTGGTAAAAGTGCGGATCTGATCTCAGAGCGCTACGGTGTTCCGGTTGTATACAAATTTGAACTGGCGGGCACCACGGGTGATGCCCAACGATTCGTACAGGAGGTAGAAAAAATTGCGGCATATTGAATTGAACAACCTATTGATGCAGCGCGACGCGAACGGTTTTTTCCGATTGGATAAAGATAAAGAAGCGGTACAGGAGTATATGAAGGAAGTTGACGAGAAGAGTATGCACTTCACGGACACTGCGTCCAAGGTGCGTTACATGATCGACAACGACTACTACGAGGACATGTATGAGCATTACAGTCCAGATGCGGTAGAAGCAGTATATGAAATCACACACAGCTACGGGTTCCAATTCCCTTCCTATATGGCAGCTTCCAAGTTCTACAAGGACTATGCAGTAAAAACGAATGATCGCTCTCAATACTTAGAGCATTATCCAGATCGCGTAGCGGTTGTCGCTCTGCATCTGGGTCGTGGTAATGCGGAAAATGCAAAGACGCTGGCACGTTCCATGATGGAGCAGCGTCTGCAACCAGCAACGCCAACCTTCCTGAATGCAGGTAAAAGTCGTCGCGGTGAAATGGTATCCTGTTTCCTGCTGGAAATGGACGATTCCCTGAACTCGATCAACTACGTGCTGAACACCTGCATGCAGCTGTCCAAAATCGGCGGCGGTGTAGCGGTAAACCTGTCCAAGCTTCGCGGACGCGGCGAGCCAATCAAAGGCGTAGAAGGCGCAGCGAAAGGTATCATGCCTGTACTGAAGCTGATGGAGGATGCATTCTCCTATGCTGACCAGATGGGTCAACGTAAAGGCTCTGGCGCAGCATACTATAACATCTTCGGCTGGGACATTCTGGAGTTCCTGGATAGCAAGAAGATCAACGCAGATGAGCGTACACGTCTGAAAACTCTGTCGATTGGTCTGATCGTGCCGAATCGCTTCTACAAGCTGGCAGCAGATAACGAAATGCTGCACGTGTTTGCTCCATATAGCGTATTCAAGGCGTATGGTAAGCATCTGGACGATATGAACATCGACGAGATGTACGATACACTGCTTGCTGATGAGCGCGTGAAGAAAAAAGCGATCATGAGCGCACGCGATATGTTGACGAAGATTGCAAGCATTCAGCTGGAATCCGGCTATCCTTATATTATGAACAAGAGCAATGCGAACAAGTTCCATGCTCTGAACAGTATCGGCTCTGTTAAAATGTCGAATCTGTGTACAGAAATCTTCCAGTTACAGGAGACCACAGAGATTACGGATTATGGTACTGAAGACATCATCCGTCGCGATATTAGCTGTAACCTCGGCTCCCTGAACATCGTTAACGTGATGGAACTGGGCAAAATTCGCGAATCCGTGCATGAAGGCATCATGGGTCTGACTGCGGTTAGTGACATGACGAACATTGCAAATGCACCAGGTGTAGCCAAAGCGAACCGCGAAATGCGTTCCGTTGGTCTGGGCGTTATGAACCTGCACGGCTATCTGGCGAAAAACAAAATCGCTTATGAAAGCAACGACGCGAAGGAATTCGTTCGCACGTTCTTCATGATGATGAACTTCTATTCTCTGGAAAAGAGTATGGAAATTGCTCGCGAGCAGCAGGAAACCTTTATGGACTTTGAGAAATCCGACTATGCGAGCGGTGTGTACTTTGACCGTTACCTGTCGACTGATTATCGTCCAGTGAGTGCGCGTGTACAGGAACTGTTCGGCAGCATGTACATCCCAGGCCCTGCGGACTGGCAGAACCTGAAAGCAGACGTGATGAAGCATGGTCTGTACCATGCATATCGTCTGGCAATCGCGCCAACCGCAAGCATTTCATATATCCAAAATGCAACATCCAGCGTTATGCCAATCGTGGAGCAAATCGAGACACGCACATATGCGAACTCGACAACGTACTATCCAATGCCTTATATGCAGCAGGATAACTTCTTCTACTACAAATCGGCATACCAGATGGATCAGTTCAAGGTACTCGATCTGGTTGCTGAAATTCAGCAGCACGTGGATCAAGGCATCTCGACTGTATTGCACGTAAGCAGTGACGTAACGACACGTCAACTGGCGCGCTACTATCTTTATGCAGCGCATAAAGGTCTGAAATCTCTCTACTACACACGCACGAAGCGTCTGACTGTAGAAGAGTGCATTAGCTGCTCGATCTAAGACGAAGTCAGTAGCTAGTAGGTGGAGGGACATGAATGATTTATAAAGTCATTCATAGAGCTATTCCTGCTTCGTCAGCATCGTCTTGATCAGGCATGCAGCTACACATGGAAGTATATAAGCTGATTTTACAGTGATTTTATAGCCAGCAATCCGCTGACAGAAAGTGTGTATCGATGATTCAAGGTATTTTTGAAACGCATATTAATGTCAGTGATGTGGAGGTGTCCGCCCGGTTTTATGAACGTTTACCGGGCGTTACTCTTTTGCATCAGGATACACAGCGTAAGAGCCGGTTTTACTGGATTGGTGAGCCAGGCACGTCGATGCTCGGTATCCGTGAGAACTATCCTTCTCCGCTCGTACAGCGTCAGCATTTTGCGTTTACGACAGGGGTGGAGCAGTTGTATACAGCAGCCGCACAGCTGGCAGAGCTTGGCATTACCGCTCAGAATTTTCACGGCAACTCTGTCGAGCAGGCGGGTGAGCTGATCGTATTTCCTTTTATGCCGGCGGTTTCGATCTATTTTACCGACCCGGATGGTCATTCACTGGAGCTGATTGCGATGCTGCCGCATAAGGCACAACCGGAGCAGCCGCTGATGACATGGGATGCGTGGGAAGCATTACAGCAACAGGGATAACATTCTGATTTATGTATAAGGTATTTCATACAGCTTGCAAAAGAACCATCTCAGGGCGACATGCTCCTGCATTCTTTTGCGTGCTGTCCTTATGTTGCGCTGATACGGAGGATACGGTTCGTTCGCCGTTGTCTAGGTAAGTAGAGGTAGCTAGGCATCCGTACATAACGGTTTACTTTACAGCTACTGGACACGGTTAAACGATGACATTTATATAGAGATGTTCAATGGAAAATTTTGCTGTGCTATGTTGATATTTTACTGGTTAACCAAGCCAGTCTACAGGAAAGGGGCAACCTATCGATGAGTGAGCCAATCAAGGCAGTCAACTGGAACCGTCCGGATGATGACTTTACAATGATGTTCTGGAATCAGAATATTATGCAATTCTGGACAGATGATGAGATTCCGCTGTCCGATGACAAAATGTCCTGGATTCAGCTGAGCGATGCTGAACGTGAGACGTATATGAAGGTACTGGGCGGTCTGACACTGCTCGATACGATTCAGGGCGGTATCGGTATGCCGCAAATTTTGGAGCATGTGGATGGATTGCAGCGTAAAGCCGTACTGGGCTTTATGGCGATGATGGAGCAGATTCATGCGAAGTCCTACAGCAGTATTTTCACCACACTGTCCTCGACCGAAGAGATCGATAGCATTTTCAAATGGGTAGAGGAACATCCACGTCTGCAACGTAAGGCGGAGACAGTTCGCCAGTATTACAACAACATCAATACTCCGAAAGAGCTGTTCCTGGCGATGTCGGCTTCCGTATTGTTGGAAAGCTATCTGTTCTACAGCGGCTTCTTCTATCCGCTCTATCTGGCAGGTCAGGGTAAAATGACATGCAGCGGCGAGATCATCGACTTGATTCTGCGTGATGAAAGTATCCACGGCGTATACGTGGGTGTACTGGCACAGGAAATCTACAATGATCTGGACGAGCACGAGCAAAAGGATGCGTACGAGACACTGGAAGGCCTGTTCCGTTATCTGCATGAGAACGAAGAAGGCTACACCGCAGAGGTGTACGATCCAATCGGTCTGACCGAGGAAGTGAATATCTTCCTGCGTTACAATGCGAACAAGGCATTTATGAATCTGGGCTTTGATCCATTGTTCCCGGATGAAGAAGTGAACCCGATCGTATTCAATGGCATTAGTACACACACGAAGCAGCATGACTTTTTCTCCAAAAAAGGCAATGGCTATGTGCGTGCGATCAATGTAGAGCGTCTGACTGATGACGACTTCAAATTTGATTTTTAATCACTGATCCGAGCGACTTCGTACGGTTATATGATCCATTCTCTGCTGATCGTACAGCGAGAAGGATCAATAAAAAGTAAAACAAGCTAAAAAATGGGTAGCCTGCGGCCGATAAAAAGAAAAGCCGATCACATATAAAAAATAGGCGCCTGTAGAGATATAAGGTTAGTTGTATAAAAAGGGGATAAGAGAAGGCTGCTTTGCTGCGCATTACGCGCTGGCAAGGCAGCCTTCTTACGTTTGTCTGTGATAACGGAGGCGCTTCCAGATTATCGTATCATGTCATACGATTGAAATGATCATAGAGACATTATGCTTCAAAATACATAGGAATTGAAAAAGGTATTTGCGACTTTCCTTCATCCCCTCTGACGAAGAAAGGTATATAAACCGTGATCTCATCGTCATTTTAACGGTATTAAACGGATCTAACCCCAGCTCGAAAATGCGGATGAAGCTCACATGAGGGATGGAAGTAAAGCAGGCTTAAACCTGTCTGCTGTAGTGCGCTATTCCAATATAAGTAAATTTTATATTGTTGGATACGGGTAGTTATGCCATACTGAATCGTATATAGCGCACAGTGATGGCAACTAGATCCGATGTGGCGATTATGGACAAGCAGCATAGAATATAACGGATAACAGGTTGCTGTATATGCATGAGAATGGAGCTTCCTTTATAAAGGATAAAGTGAACTCAACCAAAATCGGACAGGCGGTGATCAGACATGTACAGAGTCATTGTGGTAGATGATGAACCGATGATGCTGGAAGGCTGGCAGACGATGGTGGATTGGGAAGCCTACGGATTTGAGCTATGCGGCATGGCAACGGATGGACAGGAAGGGCTGGAATTAGCCCGAAATCTGCGTCCGGAGCTATTGATCACGGACATTTCCATGCCTGTGCTGGATGGGATTGGCTTGATCAAGGCGCTACGCCAGGAGCCGAATCTTCCTATGCGAACGATTATTGTAAGCGGTTACTCTGAATTCGATTATGTCCGACAGGCATTGCAATGCAAGGTCGATCATTATTTGCTCAAGCCTGTACTGGGTGAGGAAATGCATGAGCTTCTGGCAGAGCTCAAGCTGGCGCTCGATCAGAGCTGTGCAGAGCAGAAACGGCTGCGTCAGCAGACGGAAGCCGCAGCGGCGGCAGCTATTTTACGGCTGCTGCGTGCAGAGGAAGCGACGATACCGGAGTATATGGCTCGCTTGCTCGGGATCAGGCCAGAAGCGCAGCTACGTATGATTGTAGGCGCAACGCCTGATGAAGAGGATGCCATACAGAACCCATCTCCTATAGATTTACTACACATAGATGAAATCAATCCTACACTAGAACATACATCCGAGCCTACATCTTATCTAGCAGATGACGGCTTAGAGCAAAATTATCGTAGAAATGAGGATACCTCCTCGCATTCATCCAGCTCTCGCATTGTGCGTGGTCATCGGCAACGCAGCGATAACACGGCAATCACGCTGTCTGCGCATCGATCTGCCCAGCGGTTGACAGATGGAACGGCAGCGCTTGCGCATGTACATGATGAAGCTGTCGATTCTGCTTCTTCAAGACAGCACTGGCATGCGGACGAACCGTGGCAGCAGGAAACGCCGATGGTACGTCTGGCAGCGGCATGTCGTGCTGCGGGTTATATGGCATGGACATTTGCAGATAGTCCGGGGCATACCGGAATGCTACTCATTACAGAGCCGCTCAGCCGTACAGCATTCATAGCTGCACTGGAGTCATGTAAAATGGCAGCAGCCACCTCTGATAGCGAGCTGGCAACGTATCGTCTCTATTCCAGCCAGCCGGCAGAACAACTGGAGGAGCTGCCGGGTCTGTATGCACGAGCGATGGAGCTAAGACGCTGCTCCAGCTCGGCACGCAGTATTACGGTTGATACGGATGCGACTAGTGATCGTATGCAGCTGGCAGATTATCGGTTGGATGAGGTGCAGGAATGCGCACTTCATCTACTGCAATCCGTACAGCGCGGTGATACCGATGCGATTCGTGCGACAGTGGAGCATCTTCCTGAGCGCTGGGGCAGACAGGCGGTGCCTGATCCTATTTTGCGTGTGCTGATTCGTCATCTACTTGGCGAGCTACTGCGACAGGCACAGCAGCGTGAAGCGGTAGGGGCGATAGATAGTGCGAGCTGGCTGCGTCATTTACTGGGGACACATGCGGATGATCCGGCTGGCTGGAGTCTAGATACGCTCAAGCGACTGTGTCTGCGTGCAGCTGAGCAAGTAACAGTCAATAAACCAGCGCGTGCTAAAGGCACAGCCGCAAGCATTATCGCGGAGGCGAAGCAGTACATGCAGGAGCATTATCGTGAGAAATTGCAGCTACAGGAGCTAGCGCAGCGCTTTAATCTGAATGCGGTTTATTTTGGACAGCAGTTTAAACGCGAGCTGGGCTGTAGCTTTAACGATTATGTGCATCGGCTACGTATTGAAGAAGCACAAAAGCTATTACGGCGCACCGATATGAAGGTAGCGGAGATTGCTGCCTGGCTGGGCTATCATGATAGTGATTATTTCACAAATAAATATAAAGCGCTTACAGGTGAGCTTCCATCCGTTTATAAATCGAGAAGGCAAGGATGATGCACAATGTGGTCAAGCCACAAGCCGAATCAGCGGCAAAAGAATGAGCGGAAGCGGCGTCAACAAGTACAGGGATCACAGGCGGCTGGAGCCAGTCCGGTCAAGGGTAAGCCGGTGCGTGGACGCCAGCGGTTCCTGTTTCACAGAGTTAATGATATTCCGCTCAAATACAAGTTTTTGCTCATTTATCTGCTCTGTGTGCTGCTGCCGATTATTGCGATTAACAGCTTTTTTTATCAACGTAATTCGGAGGATATTCAAGCGCGTGAGGTGGAGAATCTACGCAAATCGATCGATCGTGCTTCTGGCGAGTTGCTCGGCATGATCAATGAGGGAATCGCGCTTAATCATTCGATTGGTATGGATAACTCGATCTATGAAGCACTAGACCGCACGTATGCTTCACCGTCGGCGTATTATGATGAATATTACGGCTTTTTGCGTGATAAGCTAACGCGATATATGTCTGCCAACATAACGGAGGTGCGGGTGTATACAGACAACCAGACGATTCAGACGGGAGCCAATTATCATGTGATGAGCAGCAGCACGCTCGGTAGTCAGCCATGGCTCCAGCAGCTGGCGCGGTCGGGTGGCAATATTACAGTCGCCGCCTACGATGAGACATCCGGTCTGAATCCGGGCAAGCGTCTGAGCATTGTAAGTAAAATGAACACCTACATCTCCCATGCTCGTTATGATAAATATTCGAGAGTCGATCTGACGGTGAGTAAGGTGTACGATATTTTGAATCGCGAGCGAGATAGCCTGCAATTGCGGCTGGTCGACAATGAAAATCGCGTAGTCGCTGCCAGTGGAGATGGCAATGAGGATGATCTGGAGATTATTCCGAATCCGCCCTTACCGGAGCATGAGGACAATGCAGGCTATGTGGTCGAGCGCAATCTGGGCGATTTTAACTATGTAAAGGGCTGGAAGCTGATCGGTATTGCCGATACCAGACGGATTGATAATCTATTGAATGAAGCGCATCGTTCGATTTTGCTGCTGGCGATTTTCAGTACGGTGATTCCGTCGCTGCTTATTTTTGTAATTTTGCGGTCATATCATGATCGGGTGAAGCGACTATCCGATCATATGGAAAATATACGGCATGAGCGGTTTGAGCCGATCAATATGCCAGAGGGTAGCGATGAGATTGGTGAGCTGATTCGGACATTTAATGTGATGACGATGCGGATTACAACGCTGATCAATGATGTGTACAAGCTGGAAATTCGGCAAAAAAGCTTTGAGCTGGAGCGCGTACGTACGGAGCTGTCGATGCTGCAAAGTCAGGTGAATCCGCATTTTCTGTTTAATACGCTGAACGCACTGCTGGTTGTCTGTACAAAAAATGGCTATACCGATGTGACGGGCATTATCAAAAATCTGTCGCTTATGATGCGTCAGCTTCTTAGTCGTGCAGATGGATTGGTGCTGCTGGAGGAAGAGCTACAGTTCACCTCGATGTATCTGCAAATTGAGAAATTCCGCTTCGGCGATCTGTTCGATTACACATTTGATATTGAGCCAGCGGCGCTCAAGCAGCGGATTCCACGCATGAGCATTCAGCCACTCGTGGAGAATGCGTGTAAACACGGCTTACAGGCGCGCAAAAGCGACCGTAGCATTCGCATCACAGCTCATATGGATAAGTATGGTCTGAATGTGATGGTGATCGATAATGGCATCGGCATGCCGCCAGAGCGCTTGCAGCAGCTATTGCAAAATATGAAGTCAGATGAAGCGATGGAAGGGCATATTGGTATTCGTAACGTGTACCGGCGACTGGAGTTATTTTATGAAGGCGAAGCGGATTTTATATTGCATAGTGAGGCAGGCACGGGGACAGAAGCCGGATTCCGGATTGCGCGTGCTGAGCTGGATGGAGAAGGACATTTCCGACGCAGGGAGTCGGGGTAAAGGAGAGACATTATGCACAATGTATTACTGGTCGATGATGAACCGTTCGCGTTGGAAGGCATGCAGCTGATGATCGAATGGGATAAGTATGGCTTTCGGATTGACAATGTATGCTCGAATGGCGAGGAAGCGATTGAGTATTTGAGAGAGCAGACGCCATCGCTGATCGTGACAGATATTCGGATGCCTGTCATGGATGGACTCGATCTGATTCGTGAGGCGCGCCGTCTGGGCAATGTGACGAGTACATTTGTCATTGCCAGTGGATATCATGACTTTGAATATGCACGTCAGGCGATGCGTCTGGGGGTAGCGCATTATTTACTCAAACCTGTGATTGGGCCTGAGGTGGACAGTGTGTTGACACGAGTACAGCAGCAATTAGAGGAGCAAAGCCGCCGCGAGCATATCCGCCGCACAGCGGACGAGTATGCTGTGCGGCAGCTACTGGCTGCGCTGATCGCTGGCTCGGATGCGGGAGGTCGTACGTATACCGAGCAGGAGCTTGCCCCCCTGTTCGGAACGGAAAAGCGCGTATGGAGCTATCTGCATGTACAGTGTGGAATTGAAAATGGTAGTGAAGCCTATGCTGAGGCAGCTCGCTGGGCTGCACAGGAAAGCGATTGTTATGTATTATCTGATCGCTCTGGTTCCTTCGGTATCATCAAGGGCTGGCTCGTCTCGGATCAAATACAAGCCATTGAGCAGGCGGAGCAGCTATGTCGACGACTCCAAATGTCTCTTCCCGATGGCTCACGTATCAGTGCAGGTGTGCCTGTATATGATCTGCGTCAGCTACATTTCTCATATCAGGACGCACGGGTGCATAGTCGACTGTTATTTTTTGATGGACAGGAGCAGGTGGCTGCTTCATCCAAGCCCATGGCGGCTACCACGACAGAATCGGCTTCCAGCTCCCTGCTTGCTACAGCCGAAACGATCAGTGAGCTGGTCGAAAATGGCGATGCCACGCGATTAACAGAGCAGCTACACCAGCAATTCGAGCACTTCCGAATTGAACGTACAGCGCCAGAGCTGGTTGGCATTTTCAGCAATGAAGTGGTGCTACGCTGTGTATCTCTGTATGCCGAGCTGGGCGGTGAGGGTGGCAATATAGTAGGCCCTACTGATCTGGAGCAGATCACCTGTGTATATAGCGGATTGAATGTGCTGGAGGAACGACTGACCGAATTTTGCCTGCGCTGTCAGCAGGAGGTAGGCATGCTACAGGATACACAGACAGGCGGCATTCAGGCACAGGTAGCTGATTTCCTGCGCCAGCACTATACCGAAACGTGGACGATCCGCGAATTAGCGGAGAAATTTTATATCCATCCGGTCTATCTCGGACAGTCCTTTGCTCGTCGCTATGGAATGAGCATTCTTGATTTTATCCACGAGCTACGCATTGAGGAAGCTAAAAATCTGCTTACCAGCACCGATCTTGCTTTCTGCAATGTCGCCGAACAAATCGGTTATCGCGGATACCAGCATTTTTTAAAGCAATTTGAGAAGCGGACAGGGTATCGACCGAGTGATTACAGGCAACAGCAAGAGTTGAGTGATTAAGCCACAAGGCTGTTCCCATCAGGGAGCAGCTTTATTTGTGAGCTGGGAAGGCGATTAGATTATTAGGCTACATCCAATCCTTTTTGTTATAGAACTGGACAATTCTAACAACACCTTAAATTTCAGGTGGACAGTTCTTTAATCTGATTATTCTGAAAGCGTATACATTTGAGCATAATAAATACATAAGCCGTATACGCAAATTCATTCACTCATTCGGGTGATGAGAATGAAACGAAGCTTTAGCTGGAAGTTCATCGTGAACCGAGTAGCGCAGCAGGCTAGCGTCAGTCGTTACTGCGTGATCGTTTGCGAATACGCCACAGGCAATGCGATTCCATATCAAGGGGGAGCAGATTGATGAAAAAAATGAAACGACGGGCCTTCTTTGGCTCCATGTCGCTCGTACTGGCACTGGGCATGGTACTGGCAGGCTGTAACGGTGGAGATAGCGCATCGTCCGATGATTCCGGGCCGTTTACGATTACCGCTTTTATCAGTACGCCAAACCAGGCACCTTCGCAGGATAACCGAATTTACAAAAAAATTCAGGATGAGCTGGGCGTGAAGCTCGACATGGAATTCCTCGTGGGCGATTTGCAGCAAAAGCTCGGGGTTATGATCGCAGGTGGCGAGTATCCTGATCTGATTACCGCCGATCCGAAGCTCGTTACAGCTGGAGCGGTCATTCCACTGGAGGATCTGATCGATAAATACGGGCCTAACCTGAAAAAGCACTATGCAAAATACTGGAACCGCATGAAGGATTCCAGTGACGGACATATCTACTGGCTGCCAAACTATGGCGCTTATTCTGGCGAATTCCATGCTAACTCGTATTCGGGTCCAGCCTTCTGGGTTCAAAAGGATGTACTTAAGGATGCAGGCTATCCAACACCGAAAACACTGGATGAATACATGACATTGATTCGTAATTATGCGAAAAAGCATCCAACGATTGATGGACAGCCAACGATCGGCTTCACCACACTGGCTTCTGACTGGCGTGTATTCCCGCTGCTGAATGCACCGGAGCATCTGACCGGTCACCCAAATGATGGCGGCGTTGTCGTGGATAACAATGTAGCGAGCGTATTCGCTGATAAGGACATTGCGAAGCGCTACTACAAAGAACTGAACGGTCTGTACAACGAAGGCTTGATGGACAAGGAAGCATTTGTACAAAACTATGATCAGTACCTGTCCAAGCTTGCAAGCGGACGTGTACTCGGTATGTTCGATCAGCACTGGAACTTCTCTCAGGCAGAAGATACACTCATTTCCCAGAAGAAAAATGGTAAAACGTATGTCGGCTTCCCACTCGTATACGATACAAGCATCAAAGACCACTACCTGGATCGTCCGGTTATCAACCTGAATAACGGTTTTGGTATTAGTGTGAATGCAAAAGATCCAGAGCGTATTATCAAGTTCCTTGATGCACTGATGGATGAGAAATATCAAAAACTGCTGTCCTGGGGTGAAGAGGGCAAAGACTATGAAGTCGATAGCAAAGGCAAATTCTATCGTACACCAGAGCAACGTCAAGAGCAGGAAGATCCATCGTGGAAGCTCGCGAACCGTGCCGATGCTTTCTACGGAGCAGCACCAAAAATGCAAGGTACGTACAGCGATGGTAACGCAACCGATGCAGGCAGTCAGCCAGAGGAGTTCTATGCATCCCTGAAGCCAGAAGATCGCGCATTGCTTGATGCCTATGGTCATAAAACATGGACAGATTTCTTCTCGCCAGCTCCAGAGAATCCAGTCTACTATCCAGCCTGGCAGATTGATCTGATCGATGGCTCGGAAGCATCTGTCGCTAATAAACAGATGAACGATGCCTCACTCAAATTCCTGCCGCAGGCGATTATGGCAGGCACCTCTCAATTCGATAGTGTATGGGATCAATACGTGAACGCTTATAAAGCAATCAATGTGAAAGCTTATGAAGATCGCATCAACGAACAGATTCAGTGGCGTCTGAAAAACTGGGCAACGAACAATTAAGCAAGGTGACACGCTGATCTGCCATAACGGCAGATCGGCTGTCCGCCGTTGCTAGCTTGCCTACATAGAGGCAATACGCCTGTGTCTAACTGGAAAGGGAGTGGAGTATGACTGATTATCCGAAAAGCATCCGGGCCAAGGGAGAAAAGGCCAGATCGCTCAATGTACCGAAGGAAAGTCTGTGGCGGCGCCTGATGGGGCAAAAGCAGCTGATGTGGATGTCGCTGCCAATCGTACTGTATGTGCTTGTCTTTTCGTATTATCCAATCTGGGGCTGGACGATGGCGTTTCAGAATTACAAGCCTGCCCGGGATTTTATGGATCAGGAATGGGTTGGCTTCAAGCATTTTCAATTCCTGTTTACCGATCCGACCTTTTTGAATGTACTGCGTAATACGCTGGCGATGAGCTTGATCAATATGGTGCTCGGCTTTGCGACAGCAATTGTATTTGCCATTTTGCTAAATGAGGTCAAGACACGCCTGTTCAAGCGGACGATTCAGACTATTTCGTACTTGCCTCACTTTCTGTCGTGGATTATCGTAACCGGAATTGTCGCTAGCTCACTGTCCGTCGATGACGGTATCGTGAATGTCGTGCTGATGAAGCTCGGGCTGATCAGTCAGCCGATCATGTGGCTCAGTATTCCTGAATACTTCTGGGGCATTGTCGGAGCATCCCATGTTTGGAAAGAGGTCGGCTGGAATGCGATTATCTATCTGGCAGCGATCACCTCGATCGATCCATCGCTGTATGAAGCCGCCGAGATTGATGGAGCGAACCGCTATCAGAAAATGCTGTATGTCACCCTGCCAGGTATCAAGTCGATCGTGATCATTCTGATGATTATGAATATTGGCTGGATTCTGGAAGCGGGCTTTGAAGTCCAGTACCTGCTCGGTAACGGGGTCGTGGTGGACTGGTCGCAAACGATTGATATTTTCGTGCTCAAGTACGGCTTGCAGATCGGTAACTACTCACTTGCGACCGCAGCCGGTATTTTCAAAACGATTGTCAGCATTACGCTGATCTTCGCCGCTAATACGATCGCCAAGCGCTTCGGCGACGAGCGGTTGATCTAGGGGGGGATACGCATGAAAAAGAAATCGTTACAGCTAGAGCCGATTGTATTTAACACGTTTAATGCGATCTTTATGATCGTGATTGCGGTCGTTACCCTTTACCCATTTTTGAACACACTGGCGGTTTCGCTGAATGCAGGTAATGATACCATTCGAGGCGGTATTTATTTGTGGCCGCGTGTATGGACAGAGCAGAACTACCGTGCGGTGTTTGCAGGAGGAACGATCTTCAATGCGTTCCTGATCTCAGTCGCACGGACAGTCATTGCGACCGTACTCAGTCTGTTCCTGACCTCCATGCTGGCGTATACGATTAGTCGTAAGGAATACGTACTGCGCAAGCCGATTACGATTATCGTTGTGTTGACGATGTATTTCAGCGCTGGTCTCATTCCGTATTACTTCCTGATTCGTGATCTACACTTGCTGAACAACTTCCTCGTGTACATCATTCCAGGGCTGGTGAGCGCATTTAATATGATCGTCATTCGGACGTATATTCAAACGCTACCAGAAGGTCTGATCGAATCGGCGAAAATTGACGGCGCTGGTGATTTCCGTACCTTCATCTCGATCATTTTGCCACTCTGTCAGCCAGTACTGGCGACGGTCGCCCTGTTTATCGCGGTAGGACAATGGAACTCCTGGTTCGATACGTTCCTGTTTGCCTCGTCCAAGCAGAGCTTAAGCACACTGCAATTCGAGCTGATGAAGCTGCTATCCTCATCGATGAATACGAATAGCAGCGCCTCGATGGCGAACGGAGCCGATCTGAATGCCGTACAAAATATGGTCACCCCGGTATCGATCCGGGCAGCGATTACGATTGTCGCTTCCTTGCCGATTCTGATCGTTTACCCATTCCTGCAAAAGTATTTTGTACACGGCTTGCAGCTGGGTAGTGTGAAGGAATAGGCAGCATCATTATATAAAGGCACACAGGCAACTGGAAGGATGCCGCTGTATCGGAGCGTGGTAACACGGCAAAGAAACGCGGCATCCTTTTTCAGTATGCACAATAAAAGGAAAGAAGAGGGGATTGTATTGGTACATACACACTGGCGCAAAGTATTCATGATCACACTCGCGGTACTGCTGCTCTTACCGTTACTGACACCTGCGGAACGCTCAGCACGGGCTGCTGATGATGGAGCCGTGCTGAATGCAGGCTTTGAGGATGGTACGGCGATGGGCTGGTATGGACGAGGTGGAATGGAGGAGCTAACCGCGACTGCGGCGGCTGCCCATAGCGGAAGCTATGGACTGGAGATTAAAGGACGTACGCAGAGCTGGCATGGGCCACAGCATGAGCTAACGCCTGTACTGGAAAAGGGGCGCTCCTACACGATCTCCGCATGGCTGCGTCAGCCAGAAGGTGCACCTTCCACCGCGATCTCCATGTCGGTGCAGCAAAGCACCTATGGCAAGGATAACGAGTACAAGGCATTGACCAGCCAGACGATCAGTGCGGACAAATGGACAGAGCTCAAGGCAGACTATGTGCTGAACGATTCACTGGATAGCGCCGCAGTGTATTTTGAAGCAGGCTCATCTGCAAGCGCTTCCTTTTATCTGGATGATGTCGTGATCCAGCCAACACCGGTGAAGGAGCCGATCTCGATTCAGAAGGATATTCCATCACTCAAGGATGTATACGCGAAGGATTTTAAAATTGGAAGTGCCTTGCTTGTATCCGAAATTGCCGATCCAAATGGGCCGGATGCACAGCTACTGGAAAAGCATTTTAATATGCTAACTGCGGGCAATGAGCTGAAATGGGATGCCACCGAGCCGAAGGAAGGTCAGTTTGATTTTACCCGTGCAGATAAGATTGTGAAGTTCGCACTCGATCATGGGATGGAATTCCGTGGACATACATTAGCCTGGCACAGTCAGACACCGGATTGGGTGTTCCATGATGACAAGGGCAATCTGGTAAGTAAGGAAGTATTGCTACAACGATTGAAAAAGCATATCGATACTGTTATGGGACGCTATAAAGGGAAAATTGGCACATGGGATGTGGTCAACGAAGTGATCGATCCATCCGGCCCTAACGGTCTGCGTAATAGCCTCTGGTATCAGATTGCTGGAGAAGAATTTATCGAAAAAGCGTTCATCTATGCGCATGAAGCCGATCCTAACGCCAAGCTGTTCATTAACGATTACAATACCGAGGAGCCTGCGAAGCGTGATGCACTCTACGCGCTAATCAAGCGTCTACAGGCAAAAGGGATTCCAGTCGACGGTGTTGGTCATCAGATGCATATTAGCACCTCGTATCCGTCTACAGCAGCTGTGGATGCGATGTTTAGCAAATTTGCTGATCTGGGCATCCAGCAGGAAGTGACTGAACTGGATATGAGTGTATACAGCAATGATACGGATTCATGGCAGACATTCCCTGAGGATCAGCAGATTCGTCAGGCGTATCGCTATCGAGACATGATGAACGTATTCCTCAAGTATCGCGATCAGATTACAGCCGTTATTTTCTGGGGCAAGGATGATGGCAATACATGGCTGACCACCTTCCCAACCGTTCGTAACAACTGGCCGCTGCTGTTCGATACGCAGCTGCAAGCGAAGTATGCGTACTGGGCGCTGGTTGATCCATCCAAAGTACCGATTGAGCCGAAGCAAGCGAAGGCTTCACAGGGTACAGCTAAGATCGATGCTCGCATGGAGCAGGAATGGAATCGTTCCGCACGTATTCCAGTGACCAAACCAGATGGAACAGAGGCAGGTAGCTTCCGCCTGATGTGGGACGCGAAAAATGTATATGTACTGGCAGATGTGAACGATACCGCAGTGAATGGCAAGGATAGCGTAACCGTATATGTGAGTAATGGTAAGGACGCGAAGCCGGATAGCTACACGATGCAGCGTAGCGGCGCACAAAATAACGCAAAATGGGCATATCGCTCTGCCCGTACGGATACGGGTTACCGGATTGAAGCGAGATTGCCTGTCGCGAACAATCAGCTCGGACGAGAGCTTGCGATCGATCTGGTGCTGTCCGATTATAAGGGCAATCAGCCAACACGTATTTACTGGAGCGATACGACAGGTGCGCAAAATAGCAGCACAGCGAATTACGGTAAAGTCACACTGGAGCAAGGCCCACAGATCGCCGCCGCAGTCAAAGGTACACCAACCATCGACGGCGATGTGGACACCACCTGGCAAAAGGCAACTGCCTTTACGACCTCACGTCAGGTTGTCGGAACAGGCGGCTCGGTAGCACAGGTACGCACGATGTGGGATAAGGATCGTCTGTACATTTTGGCTGAGGTAAAAGACAAGTTCCTATCGGCAAGCAGTCCGAATGCGTATGAGCAGGATTCGATTGAAATTTTCGTTGATCCAAATCTGGGACGTACTCCGTATTTTGAGCCAGGAGATGATGGACAGTACCGTATTAATTACAAAGGCATGGAGAGCGTGAATCCAGCCGATCAGAAGAGCCGCTTGAAATCAGTCGCCAAAGTTATTCCAGGTGGCTATCGAATCGAAGCTTCCATCGACTGGCCTAAGGGTGTCACTGCTCCAGCAACTGGACAGTGGGTAGGCTTCGACATTCAGGTGAACAACGACGATACCGGTAATGGCAAGCGCGATACCGTAATGATCTGGAATGATACAACAGGACAATCATATCAGAACACCGCTGGTTATGGTCTGCTGCAACTGCAATAACGTCAGCAAGCAATCCACAGTAGTGGTGAGCAGGATAAGAAAAGTGATCTACACGATGAAGATGAGTAAGATAAGCAAAATGATCCACAGAGCAAGACCAGCAAAATGACCAAAATATTCAGAAAAGAGGCGTTCCTATGAGCAATACATCGGATTCGATTACTGCACAGCAAGCACAAGCTGAACAGCAAACAGGACAAGGATCATCTGCATCCTCAGCTAATCCATCGCTACAGTCAGCTACGGATATTCGTCTGGCGGAAACGTTCCGCCAGGACTTTCCGATCGGAGCGGCGGTAAGCGCGCATACGATCCATAGTCAGCGCGAGCTATTATTGCAGCAATACAACAGCCTGACTGCTGAAAATGAAATGAAATTTATCTGTATTCATCCAGAGGAGCATCGGTACACCTTCGAGCAGGCAGATGCGATTGCCGATTTTGCCCGTCAGCATCAGCTGGGTCTGCGTGGCCATACCTTTGTATGGCATAACCAGACACCGGACTGGGTATTTCAAAATGAGCAGGGTGGCAAGGCGGATCGTGCTACGCTGCTCGCTCGTCTACAGCAGCACATGGAAACCGTGATGGGACGCTACCGCGATATTATTCGTTGCTGGGATGTGGTGAATGAGGCGATTAGCGACGAGGATGGTACCTATTTGCGACCAACGCCATGGCTGGAGGGCGTTGGCGATGATTATATTGCGCGTGCATTTGAAATGGCCCATGCGATCGATCCGCAGGCATTGCTATTTTACAATGACTATAACGAATCGCATCCAGGCAAATGTGATCGTATCTGTCGACTGATGCGCGAGCTGCTAGACGAGGGCGTACCCGTGCATGGCGTAGGGCTACAAGCACACTGGAACATCCACGATCCAAGTCTGGATCAGATTCGCGCAGCGATCGAGAAATACGCTGCACTCGGTCTGCAATTGCAAGTAACGGAAATGGACGTCTCCATGTTTGCCTTTGACGATCGGCGTACCGATCTCAAGGCACCTACAGCGGAGATGGTGCGAATGCAGGAGGAGCGGTATCGCGCGTACTTCCAGTTGTTCCATGAATATCGGGAAGTGCTGACAAGTGTGACGTTCTGGGGAGCGGCGGATGATTATACGTGGCTGGATGGGTTCCCTGTACGTGGACGTAAAAACTGGCCGTTGTTGTTTGATGAGCAGCAGCAGCCGAAGGCGGTTTGCTATGATATTGTGAGGGCTCGGCAGGAGCTTGAGCGGTAAGCTTGATGGGGTGCTGGAACAAATATGTGCTAGTGATGGATAATGCTGTTATGGGTGTATGAGCTGGATGTTTTTTGGGAAGTAAGGGTTTGTGAGTAGTATTTGTGAGCAGTAAGAGTGTTTTTGGTTGTGCTGTGAGACGGATAGGGATTGGTGGTTTTGCAGCAATCACTTCGGCAAGGAATAAGGGAACGGACTCGGGTGGAGCCGCGGGAATCTTTGGGAATGGGAAGGAATGGAGATTCCCGCCCCTCCAAAAAGGTAAGATATTTTGCTTCGCAAAAATCACTTTTCATTGAACCCCGTGTTAGAAAATCGCTAACACTGTAAGTCGTCCTTTTCCCTTATTTCCTTGCCTTCGTTATGTGCGGGGGCAATATTTGGGTTTACTCGCTTGCTTTGTGGGCACATTTACAGGTTCTACAACTTAGGTATGGGCTGAGAGTTAGCTAGATCAGAAAATTATCAAAACATGATCAAAAAAATGCTTGAATAAGCTCAGAATAAGCTGTAAATAAGCTATAACAAGTTAAGATTAGTTCGATAATATCAATACAGAGCATAGTGGGAGATTTGAATCAACTTTGGAAAGAATTTGTTTTTTAGCTGGATGAATGCTTGTGAGTGAATGCGCTGCTGACGAGTGGTGGAGGGGAGTGGCAGTTTAAAGAATTAGAGATTAAGAATAAGAGATAAGAGGAGCGTAAAAGTTATTGTTTGATTAGATGGGTAATACATATAATTTTTGAGACACAGACACAGACACAGACACAGACACAGACACAGACACAGACACA
>NZ_BMMB01000021.1 GCF_014645615.1 Paenibacillus hunanensis
GCACGAAGCACGAAGCACGAAGCACGAAGCACGAAGCACGAAGCACGAAGCACGAAGCAAATTTATATGAAATGAGGAATGAATAATGATTAAATTTCTTACAACAACGGGTATACTATGTATTCTGGTAGTGGCGATCCTTCCGCTATATGCTAATTATATTGGCAACGGTGTAACTTCTATTACCGATGCATCCTGGTATAGACCACTAATGTATACTGGCGCCGCGCTGGTATTTCTCCCATCTCTTCTAGGCACCGTGTTCAGCTTACGTACGATCAAATCCGGTGAAGCAGCAGTTGGCTTAATCCGTCGAGTTCAGCAAACGGGCACTTATGTCAACGAGCAGCCACAGTTGAATATTGAAGTGATGGTGACGCGTCAAGGACAGCAGCCGTACCCAGCCTCTTTTCAAGCGATTATCCCGCAAACGGCAATCCCACAATTCCAACCAGGTAGTGTAATTCCATTGCTCGTATCCGCTAAACATCCATCCAAGGTCGGACTGGATCGCAATGGACAAGTATCGCAGGAGCAGGTGCAATCCTTGCTGAACGAGCAGATGATTCGTCAGGGGATAGCTCCAGAAATGATGGAGATCGCTCAGCATGGCGAACAACTTTATGCCAAAGTGCTAGAAGTTGTGCCACTCGGTACCAGCCATCAAGGCAAGCTTCCTTTACAAATGACCTTGAGCGTTACCACAGCAACAGGAGAGACGCGCACGATCCAAACGAAAAAAGATGTGTTTGAAAGTAGCCTGCCTCAGATCCAGCAGGGTCATATTATTCGTGTCATGTATTCGGACAAATATCCGAATGATGTTGCTCTCATGCTGCAAACAGGTGAGCAGGATATCCAGCGTGCTTTTGGTGGAACGATAGACTGAGTATGGGATATGGGCTATCGTTCTACTTCCGGTCGCTGTGTGTTGTACCCCTTGCTTTGACCAATCATTTTAGTCATACAAGTGAAATTATTTATCTTAAAATCATATATAAAACAAATAGCCAGCCTGATCTGAACGGAGCTTCCGTTAGAATGAGGCTGGCTATGGCTATGGCTATGGCTATGGCTATGGCTATGGCTATGGCTATTACTTTTATAACTCGTCTATATTCTTTATGCCGCGCTATGCTTGGGTGCACTCGGTGTACCCCCGCCATGCTTAGCCTGACGTTTGAAAATATGGGCTCTCAAGTAAGGCAGCACCCAGCGATCCAGACCAATTTGACCAGCATTGGCACCAGCAACGACGATGAAGATTTCCATTAGAAGCAGATACGGGTTCGTGCTGATCGTACCCGAGAACAGGAAGGCAAAGTTCATCACCATACCCATCAGGGCAGCAACGGTAGTAAAGGTACCAAGGATCAAGCCCAGACCAACAAGGAACTCACCAACAGGAACCAGAATATTGAACAACCCTACATTAGGAAGAGCAAAGTGTTCAAGGAAGCCTGCCCAAGCTGCTTTTACGACAGGCTTTTCACCTGTGCTGAGCGAGATGGCATTGGTGAGGAAGCCTGTAGCATCGAAGCCACCCGTCAGCTTGCCCCAGCCCCCATGAATCCATTGAAACCCCACATAGAAACGAAGAACGGTTAATAACCACATTGCAATTTTATTTTGTCTGAGCCATGCGTTCATGATTCATACACCCCTTATTTATTTGTGATGATCATCTCTTTCATGGCTTTAGTTTAAAACATGACTAAAATTTAATATGTAACAAAAATCACAATCATGCTTATTTTTTAATATTTTTATGTTAAGTCGTTTGAAGGCGTAATATTTTACATATTCTTGCTAGAAATATGCTAAATATGGTTCCGCTGGTAGATCGGCTATGTATATAATGGGCTTATTATAGGTAGCATGATCGGCCAGATGACGTTCGATCTTTCTAGCTTGTTCGATTTTCAAAACGATGCCTTATTGACGTATACCATAACTACTAGCTACCTATGGATACTTACATAATGAAAAATGACACCAAGTCTCTATCATAAAGTAAATAGATGCGCCGAGCCTGCACACAGTAGAAGTGCGAAGCAACTGTAGCTCAAGCTGTATCTCTATTGTCGATAACGTGCAGTCTATACATGAGACACAACCATAATTCAATCTCATCGGTTACAGATTCATTTAAGCTTGCTATGTCACATTAGATTCAGAATTGAAATGCATATTCACTCCATTCTGTCCATGATCTCTATTCATGCGTCGTTCATCTAGCTTTGCTACGCTGGATAGACCGTGCTGAATCGTATGGGCGGCTTGATATCATCTAAGGATAGGTGAGAGCGGAGTGAATACAGGCATCTCGGTTCTGTTATTCAAGGAGGAATCCATCAATTTGTCGCTGATCTCAAAAAAGTTTCGCTGGTGTATGCCCATTCTGATCGCCACTGCACTTACTGCTTGCCAGTCTGATGAAGCTACTGTACCTGCTCCACCTTCCGTA
Source organism: Paenibacillus hunanensis (assembly GCF_014645615.1). GTDB lineage: Bacteria > Bacillota > Bacilli > Paenibacillales > Paenibacillaceae > Saccharibacillus > Saccharibacillus hunanensis. The sequence continues at coordinate 2,468 of NZ_BMMB01000021.1, forward strand.
TCTATACCCGAATCAACGCTGCAACCAGAAGCTGTACCCGAGGAAACAGTGAAGCAGCCTGCTTACACGGCACCATTGACCGGACTTGAAGTGAAGCAGCCAGATACTTCACGCCCGATTGCAGTAATGATCAACAATGCGCCTGCCGCTCGCCCACAATCTGGATTGTCGCAGGCAGATATGGTGTATGAGGTGCTAGCCGAAGGCGGAATTACGCGTCTGGTCGCAGTCTATCAGAGCTATCATGGAGATGTAACGATCGGGCCTGTACGCAGCATTCGTCCTTATTTGATTGGGATTGGAGATTCCTTGCATGCACTTCTAGTCCATGCAGGTGGTAGTACAGATGCGTACGCGATTCTACAGGGTGGCGGACGAGAGCATCTGGATGAGATTACGAATGCAAGCGCACCATTCTGGCGCGATTCCAGTCGTAAGGCTCCGCACAATTTGTATACAAACGAGGTGAAGCTGCGTGAAGCAGCTGCGAAAAAAGGCTACGAGGAGACGGTTACGATTCCTGCCTTTCCTTTTCTAGCTGCATCATCAGAAAATAACCGAGCGACAGGCTCTAGTGGCGAAAGCACAGATGCTCCAGCGACCAATGAAACGAGCGGAGACACGACAACGGATGCAACAGAAACAACCGCAAGTGGACATGAAGCTTCTTCACAGACTTCATCAGCTCATACGACTGCAACAGCGACAGCCTCTACTTCGACCGATCACGAATCTACATCGGCGACCGAATCAAGCAACTCATCTTCGTCCGCTTCAGATCCAGCAGCATCAGAGACATCATTGGAAAAGGCGAATACGATTGAACTTCGTTTTTTACTGCAAAGCTACAAGGTCGGTTATATCTACAATGCTACGACAGGTCTATACACCCGTCAGATAAACGGGAAAGATCATATCGATCTGAACAATAAAAAGCCGCTCACCGCTGCCAATGTGATCGTGCTAGAAGGCAACTACCGCGTGCTGGATGATATTGGACGACTCAGTCTGAATCTGAATGCTGGCGGCGAGGCAGTATTGTTCCAGCAGGGCAAGGTCGTTCGCGGTGAATGGAAGCATAGCAAGGATGATGCAATCCGCTTTTATAGCGAGGGTAAGGAGGTACCGCTGGTAGCTGGAACGACCTACTATAACATCGTACCGAACACACCTTCCTTTAACGATCACCTGACGATTGACGGAGAAAAATGGGACTAATTTGGGTATGAAAACCATTTTCTGGTGTAATAGGTAGCATAGAGACCGGGTTTGTATGAATTTTGTGTGAGAAATGTGAATCATTTAATAAGCTATTCTTTACAAACTAGTACCCTGATTGATAAGATAACAAGGGTTGTTATCAACGCCAGATTTGTGTTTAAAATGCATTTGTCGACAATATTCGGCACAATTGTGAAAAGGGGTTAGAGAAATGCGTATTAAAAAGAAGGATATCTTTTTTGAGACGCTGGAGAATATGGCGGATACGATCGTACAGGCCGCAGATTACTTCGCTGAACAAATTGCGAGCCTGCAAGATATTCCACAATTCACCAAAACGATGAAAGACTATGAAAATAAGTGTGATTCGTACACGCATACGATCATCACTGAATTGAATAAAACGTTCATCACACCGCTGGAACGCGATGATATTATGGATCTGACCACAACAATGGATGATGTGATGGATGGTATGGAAGCTTGTGCTTCTCGTTTTGATATGTACCACCTGAGCACACCGGACAAGCATATTATCAAATTTGCTTCGATCCTGCGCGAATGTGCTTTTGAAATTCATAAAGCGATTCACCTGCTATCCCAGAAAAAGCTGCTGGCGATCCGTGAGCACACGATTCGTCTGAACGATCTGGAAAATCAAGGCGACGACCTGATGCGCGACTGTATTAGAGAGCTGTTCGCTACCGTAAAAGACCCGATCGAGCTGATCAAACGTAAAGAAATCTACGAACGTCTGGAGTCCACAACGGATGCCTGCGAAGACGTAGCCAATATGCTAGAATCCATCATCATGAGCAACTCCTGATTATGGATAGAAAACCGAACCGACATGTGCAAGGCTGGTTCGTTTTTCTTTTGCCGTCAGAGCGTCATTCGATGATTGCGATGCGCTAACTATGCGAATGATTGTTGCAGTTTAGCCAATAGTACCTAATTTATCATTAACAGAAGCTGATGATTTTGCAGCATGCAAAGTCTCACGATATTAAGGAGGTAGTGTCATCCGGGCCTGCAGGAGTGGAGGAATCACCGGATGATGAATGATTATGGTAGAAACCTCATTACTGGTGCTCGGTATCGTCGTATTTCTGGCGCTGGCATTTGACTTTATCAATGGTTTCCATGATACAGCGAATGCGATTGCCACATCCGTATCGACTCGAGCCTTGCCACCGCGTACCGCAATTCTGATGGCAGCCATTATGAACTTTGTTGGTGCGATCACATTTACTGGTGTTGCGAAGACGATCGGGGGAAGCGTTGCCGATCCAGCGAAGCTGGATAACGGGATCGAGATTGTTATCGCTACATTGATTGCAGCTATTATCTGGAACCTGGCAACCTGGTGGTTCGGTATTCCGTCTTCGTCCTCGCATGCACTGATTGGTGCACTCGCAGGTGCGGTACTGGTCGGCGCAGGCTCTGGCTCCGTAAACTGGAGCGGCTTTGGTAAGATCGTCGAAGGTCTGCTGCTGTCGCCACTGATTGCCTTTGTTGTCGGTTTTATCGTCATGCATATTTTGAAATGGATTTTTGCGAAGCGTAGTCCGCATAGCGTCAACAAAGGCTTCCGTACGATGCAGATTCTGACTGCGGCATTGCAGTCGTTCTCCCACGGTACGAACGATGCACAGAAGGCGATGGGGATTATTACCTTCGCACTCGTCGCTGCGGGTGTACAGGATAATCTGGATGTTCCGCTATGGGTAAAAATCTCCGCTGCGACTGCGATGGCACTCGGTACATCGGTCGGTGGCTGGAAAATCATCAAGACGATGGGTACGAAGATTTTCAAAATCGAGCCGATCAACGGCTTCGCAGCTGATGCAACATCAGCAACGGTTATTTTTACAGCAACACTGACACACCTGCCTGTAAGTACAACGCACGCTGTCACTTCGGCGATTCTTGGTGTCGGCGCAGCTAAACGTTTCCGTGAGGTAAAATGGGGACTGGCTGGACGAATCGTTATCGCATGGGTAATTACGATCCCAGTTGCGGCATTGCTGTCAGGTATCATTTATAAATTACTGTTCGATCTGTTCTAAGATTAGGCTAAAAGTAGGCGTATGAGCATGCTTGTACGGCATGACCTGTGGGATCGAAACGGAAAGGAGCGAAAGCCGCTCTGTCATTTCTGTTCATCCTAACAGTCGTCGACTAACGCAAGCTCGCTCCTACACTCCGAACTCCAATAAGCTCGTTTCCGCCGTTGCAGCATGACGGCGGTTTTTTATGTCTTTTTTATCCTACTCCGAATTCGATTCGGCTCGTTCATGTATGATATACTCGCGACAGATTCATCAAGCAACATCTCACGGAAAAGAGGGCGAAGCCGTTGATACGTATACTCGGCATCACAGCAGAACACGAAATTGTAGAAAATGTACCCCTGGAAGCTGTCCATTCGGATCAATATAGCTGGTGCTGGGTCGATTTTAACCAGCCTACGGCGAAGGAAGACGAGCTGCTCAGTAGCTTTTTTCATTTTCATCCTCTAGCAATCGAGGATTGTATGCATCTATTGCAACGTCCCAAAATGGATTACTATGGCGATACCCAGTTTCTCGTATTACATACGGTGAAGCGAGACACGCTGAATGCCGAAGAGGTCGATCTGTTCGTCAATGATCGCCTGCTCGTCTCTTATCATTCCCAGCAGCAGCGCGAGGTGGATAACGCATGGGAACGTGTACTCAGCTATCGCACAACCAAGCGCCCTGTCTGGATGAGAGGCCCAATCGCAGCCGCTTACCTGATCATCGATAAGATCGTCGATGAATACTTCCCCTGCGTCTTCGATATTGAGGATGAGCTGGACACATTGGAAAAGCTGGGTCCCAACGAAGCGGTCGATGAGCTGCTCAATCAGGTATTCGCCCTGCGTTCACGCCTGCTCAAGCTGCGCCGGACGATCATCCCGATGCGTGACCTGATGTACCGCGTCATCAATTCGCAGCATATCCAGCAGATCGACGAGCATCATTCCTACTTTGGCGATATCTATGATCATCTGCTCAAGCTATCCGACATGATCGAGTCCGATCGCGAAATGACATCCGATCTGCGTGACAGCTACATCTCACTCAACTCCAATCGCATGAACGGCATTATGAAAACACTAACCGTTATCACCACCGTCTTCATGCCCCTCACCCTGATCGCAGGCATCTACGGTATGAACTTTGAAAATATGCCTGAATTGCATTGGAAATATGGTTACTTTGGTGTACTTGGTCTCATGGTGGTACTCGGTGCTGGTATGATGCTCTTATTTACTAAGCGTGGTTGGTTTAAGTAAGCTGGGCTGGTGTTCATTGGGTTTTGCTTATTTAACGAGTACGCGCAAAGGATGCTAGCAATGCAAAGGCAGAATCCTTAGAAGAAACGTAATATGTACAGAATTGTGTTAGGTTGCTGCATCCACTCCGGTAAGGAATAAGGGAACGGACTCCGATATCGCACAGGAATCTACGAAGTAGGATCAAGTTGTAGATTCCCGTGCTCAAAAGTCGTCCTTTTCCCTTATCTCCTTCCCTCCGTTGCGTGCATCTGAATTAGTACGAATTTATCATACTGCGCTAGGTAGTATATGCTGTGATCTTGAAGTTAACTTCTTATATCATATGTCATTAAGGAACGGGCACCATAATGTATGTACGTCAATGCTACCATGTTTGAATTTATTTTGATTCAACATAAAATTAACGAAATGCCAACGTATGTATTAAGAAGTCCAGCTTAACGTGAGTAGGTATATAGGACATAAAAGCAGTATTTATATAAATGAAAGTAGTAATAGATAAGAAGATGCTGATCCTCCATGTTATAAATACGTATGTAGCATTAGCACAGAGCGAGGGCAAGGAAATAAGGTGAAAGGACGATTTTGGAGCCCAGAAATCTACATTTTATCCTACTCGATAGATTTCTGGGCTCCACCTGAGGACGTCATCTTATTCCTTGCCAGAGTGGTTGAGCTTACAATAAGCATAAGTTCATCTTATAACTACAATCAATTAATATTGCACTCAGCACATGAGCTTAAAGTCATTACAATTATCAACCAACCAAAATCTAATATTTTGTTACAACGTAACCTCTGTAAACGTTCAGTAACACAGCAACTTTTAGGAATAAATCAGTACGAACTCGCTCCAACCATTGCAAACTTTTCACCATTGTTTCCACAGACATCATTTTGCCAAACTGACATCAAGCCCATAACGCTGTCCACACCATGTAGAACGCAATTGGTAACGAGTTGATTAGCGAATTAGCAGTTGTTTCGCTATTAGCCGAATATGACATCGATATATCATTTCCATTTGCTGTCCATGCTCCACAGACATCCTTTGAAAACGCTGCGGATTCTATTTTCATTTTCACCGTAGCTTTAACGCAGTGACACCGGAGCGTCAGAGCGTTGTCATTCTGCAATACTGTACATCGTTAACGCTTGAAAAAACGAATGGTAATCTATACAATGAAATTACATTAACCGTAGTAGGGGATGATCTAATCGTGCAACTTAAAAAGCTTGATGATAAAAGCGTTGACCAATTATTCGAAGCGATTCTCACATTGAAGAATCTGGAAGAATGCTATATATTTTTCGATGATCTGTGCACTGTAAATGAAATTCAATCACTGTCTCAGCGTCTGGAGGTTGCACGCATGCTGGGTAAGGGAGCGACGTACAATCAGATTGAGGCGGAGACGGGTGCAAGTACAGCAACGATCTCACGCGTCAAGCGCTGCCTGAACTATGGCAATGACGGCTACAAAATGACGCTGGAGCGTCTGGGGAGATAATGTATGCATAAACCGGGGATATTGATTATTAGTCATGGATCGCCGGAGTCGGAGTGGATGCGCTGGATTGACGAAGCTGTCGAGCAGACTACCTTTCCGGCAGACATGCCTGTGTACAGTAGCTATCTGGATAATGTACCAGGTCGACTCATACAGGATGGAATTGATGAGCTAGAGCGACAAGGGGTAACCGATCTTTTGGTTATCCCCCTGTTTGTATCTTCAGGCAGCACGCATATTGATGAGATATCGTATGCGCTCGGCGTGAAGGAAGCGCCAGACAAGGAAACGGATCTTGAACCTTTTCGTATAACAGCGAGGGTTCATTTTGGTTATCCGGTCGATGATGATGAGGATATTGCCCATATGCTATGGGATAAAGTAAAGCATTTATCCGAAGACCCTACGCGTGAGGTTGTACTGATCGTTGGTCATGGCAGCATTCATGGGGGCTTTCTGCATCGCTGGGTAAAAGGCATTGCCTCATTATCCAGAAGAGTAGGTGCGATTAGCGGTACGGCCTATGCAGATTATGCACTGCTGAATCCAGATAGTCTAATCCTCAAAACAAGAAAGTGGACGAAGCGCGGTTATCGGGTGTTGATTGCTCCGATCTTTTTGAGCCGGGGGTATTTCCTGAACACGGTGATTCCTCGCCGTCTGGAAGGGTTAAGTCATCATTATGTAGGTGAAGCCTTATTACCACATCCACGGCTGTCGCACTGGATTCAGCGTCAGGTGGACGTACTGCTGGAGCAGATGACCGTAACCAAATAAAACATAGCCAGGTCTGTTGATTTGCCTGTATGGTGTCAGGCAGTTTTGTTTGCGTCCTTCAACAGACTTATCATATCAACAATAGGTGGCATACAGGAATGAAAAGAGCGAGATTAATATATAATCCAACCTCCGGTCGGGAGGAGATGCGTCGCCGACTGGCGGACATTTTACAGCGTCTGGATCAAGGTGGTATCGAAGCAAGCTGTCACGCTACAACAGGCGAGAATGATGCAACCGAAGCGGCACGCGATGCGATTGAACGCGGCGGCTACGATATGATCATTGCCGCTGGTGGGGACGGTACGATCTATGAAGTCATTAACGGCATGGCGGCATACGATAATCCACCGCCGCTGGGCATTTTCCCACTCGGAACGACGAATGATCTATCCCGTGCGCTCGGCATTTCGCGTAACTGGGAAACGTACTGTGATCTGGTGATCCGACAGCAGACTCGTCCGATCGATATCGGGCGTGTGAATGATCGTTATTTTATCAATATTGCAGGTGGCGGTTCGTTTACGGAGCTAACGTACGAAGTCCCGAGCAAGCTCAAAACGATGATCGGTCAGATGGCCTATTATATGAAGGGCATCGAGAAAATGGTCAATCTGGCACCGACTGAGCTCATCATTCGCCCGGAAGGCATGGATACGATCCATGATCAGTTTATGATCTTCCTCGTTGCGAACAGCAACTCGGTCGGCGGCTTTGAGAAGCTAGCACCAGATGCACGTATCGACGATGGTATGTTCGACGTGATCGCTGTGAAAAATTGCAATCTCGCCGAGTTCATTCGTCTCGTAACGATGGCGCTGCGCGGCGAGCATCTCGATGATCCGAAAGTGTTATATTTCCGTACGAGTAGCATGCATATCGAAGCACCCCAGGCATCACAGGTGCTGCTGAATCTGGATGGCGAGCTGGGTGGTAGCTTGCCCGGGCATTTTGAGGTGCTCAAGCATAAGCTGCGGATTTTTGCGGCGGATCAGCGTCCAGTTTAAAGCATAGCGGCTTATAAAATAAAGCTTTCGTAACTCCCGGTCTGAATTTCTGAGAAGAAAGAAGGACGAATGAGTTACGGAAGCTTTTTTGTATGTATATTTGTATAGATGAGTTTGTCCGTATAGTTTGACTGGATAGTAAAATAACAGTAATCTGCCTCCCATATTCTTTGCGCCCTATTCCGCATCCTTCCAACCATATTTTATCCCATATTCCGAGTTGCCATGCTGTCTCTTAACTTGAGCAGGCAAGCTGTTGCTAGTACACTATATACAGGTGAACTCTAGGCAAATGTTAGCTATGTCAAAGCAATAGAAGCTGCATAGAAATAAAGATCTAACAAATAACAACCATGACCCATAACGACACATCCAGCACAGTTCCATTTGCCTGCTTCCAGTGATGCCAGAAAAGTAAGAAGAATCCCACATCATTTACTCCACACGGTGTACATTTGAAAGGAGCAACCAGTTATGAGTACATATTCTAATTATCCCAACCTACTACCTGAGACGAAGCTACAGCAATTGCTTGAAAGGCATGAAGCCCCTGAGCTAGAGCAGTATTTGCGCGATCACCAGCGTCCACTTGTCAAATTAATCCGTGGTGATAAAGGGCGCGAGCGTATCGGTCATTCACGCTTTGGCGGATCGCCGGATTTGCCAGAGCAGCTGGAATGGCCACAATCGAAAAACGGTGAAAAAATGACCCTAATCGCCCAGCTCAATCTCGCTCAGCTGCAAGCAGAAATACAGGATGAAGAGTATCAGGGTGTGCATAGCTCGCTTTTACCAAAGCAGGGAATGCTCTATTTCTTCCTCGGTGAGGGCGAAACTGCGAATGATATCGAGCATCAGGTAATCTACTGGCCTGGAACGGATGTGTCCCAGCTACAGTATCAAGAATACGAGGGATTTACGATCTGGGAGGAAGAAGACGAGATCAAATTCGAAGCGTATGAGGTTCATGCCCATGCGGACGTGGAGTTCCCGAACTACGGCTACAGCACGTTACATTTAGTAGATCAGGATACGTTGACAGATGAATCGGAAGAAGCGTACATGCTGATCACGGAAGAGATGGACTGGAAGCCTGAGAATAAAATGGGACAGCTATTCGGCTATGCCGAAGGTCAGCATGGAGATGGCGAGTTAGTTGCGACTTCTTATCTGTACAATGGTAAATACACGTACCGTCCGGACGATGATCGTAAGCGACTGCTCAAGCATTTTGACGGCGATGAAGCACGCCTGCAAGAAGAACTGGACAATGTGTATATGCTGCTTGAGGTAGACAGCGATCAGGAAATTGGCTTCCTCTGGTGGGATGCAGGCTATCTGCAATTTTTCATTCGTAAAGAAGACCTGCTCGCAGGTCGATTTGATCGTACGTTTTGCTCCATTTATTCTAGCTAAATGTGCGCATCGTTAAAGCTGAAATAAGCAGGTTGATCTATAGAATACTTCTTTTAACATGATAAGCAGAAGGCATGAGAGCATCGAAGTAATATATGAAGTAATATATGTAGAAGTAATATACAAATCAGAAGGAAGTAGCAAGTTACGACTGCTTACGTAGCTAGCCTGCTACTCCTTCATTACATCCCCTCAACGTATAACTTATACAGTATGCGAATACAGCTAGGCTATCACTAAACGATATGTATCCATCACCCACCTATATCATTCATGCTGAACCCTATTCCGCACCTCCACCCATCAAACAAATTCAATAATCCATCGTGAAAGTAGCGATATGTATTGTAACGTCGTGCAGTTTTCTATACAATTTAGTAGTTGCCCATCTGGGCGTAACTCAAATTAAGATGGAAAATGGAGCAATGACCATGAATAACAACCGCAAAGGCGGTCACTCACATAAATCAAAATCCAATCGACGGAAATCCCCTGCTGCATCCGCAGCAATCGCGAACCTACCTGTAGCCAAAAACGATGAAATCGAGCTTGATATGATCGGCTTAACTCACGAAGGCGAAGGTGTCGGTCGCGCAGAAGGCTATACATTATTCGTATCTGGTGCACTACCCGGCGAACGTATCCATGCGCGCGTACTCAAAACTAAAAAACAATATGGCTATGCCAAGCTATTAAAGGTATTAAACGAAAGTCCGAATCGCGTACAGGCACCTTGCCCGATCTATACGCAATGTGGCGGTTGCCAGCTCCAGCATATGAGCTACACCGGACAGCTAGAGTGGAAACGTCAGCATGTCATCGACAATCTGGAGCGAATCGGTAAACTGACTGTGCAGAAGCAGGCAGGGTCAGATGATGCAGACAGCCAGTTGGTAGAAGGTACAGTAACCGGAAATACATCGACACCAGGTACATCAGCAGAAGGTACGACCGTAAAATCGAGTGTAGATCAGGATGTACATTCTTCCGAAATCGGATCACACGTACCAGATGTTCAGCATCCAGCGGACGCGTCTACGTCCGTGAAGCCTATAGTATCCGCATCCCATGCGATCCGTGTCCTACCAACGCTTGGTATGTCAGAGCCGTGGCGATATCGCAACAAAGCACAGGTGCCGATCGGTCAACAGGATGGACAACTGGTGGGTGGCTTCTACGCACGTGGTAGCCACCGTATTATCGACATGCAAAGCTGCCTGATCCAGGATAGCCGTAACGATGAGCTCGTGAACAAGGTAAAAGCGATCGGTCAGGAGCTGCATATCCAGCCCTATAACGAAGAAACAGGCGAAGGCATCCTGCGCCATGTGGTCGTCAAAGTCGGCTTCGCTACAAATGAAATGATGATCGTACTCGTCACTAACGGCGAACGCCTGCCGCGCAAACCGGAATGGATCGAACGCATTCGCACCGAAATGCCACAGGTCGTCAGCATTTGTCAGAACATCAACACAAAGCAAACGAACGTTATTTTCGGCGACGAAACCCGCACCCTATGGGGACGTGATGTCATCCATGATTATATCGGCGATGTAAAGTTCGCCATCTCTGCACGTTCATTCTATCAGGTGAATCCCGTGCAAACGGAAGTGCTGTATGAGAAAGCTGTACAGTATGCTGGCTTGACGGGCAAGGAGACCGTGATCGACGCGTACTGTGGAATCGGTACAATCTCCCTCTTCCTGGCACAGCATGCGAAGCGTGTATACGGCGTGGAGATCGTGAAGGAAGCGATTGAGGACGCGCGTAAAAACGCTGAACTGAACGGAATGACGAATGTGGAATTTGAGGTCGGTGCATCCGAGGATGTCATTCCACGCTGGAAAGAGCAGGGGATTACGCCAGACGTGATCGTTGTCGATCCACCGCGTAAAGGCTGTGACCCGAGATTGCTGGAGACGATTGTACAAATGCAGCCAGAGAAGGTTGTATATGTATCGTGTAATCCATCCACGCTGGCACGGGATTTGCAGGTGCTGGAGGAAGGCGGGTATCGGACGGTTGAGGTGCAGCCGGTGGATATGTTCCCGCATACGGTGCATGTGGAGTCGGTGGCGGTGCTTCAATGGCAACCATCTGAATAATCGTATCAGTGCCTATTTCTAATCAATTACAGCTTATTCATTACAATAAAATGCATATAAAGAAGCCAAGCATAGTTTGATTGTTTGGCTTTTCTTTTTTATCATTCATCATATTGCTCTAAAACCCTTCGTATGGAAAACAAGGGAATTATCACGTATGATTAGATGTGAAAATAATCGGTTCAGTATTACCTCAATCAAACAAGACAGCACATATGATTTTCAAGCAAAGTCTCAATCATATAAACGAAACAATAAAAGCAAGCAACAACATTGAACATATAACACTCCACATATTCCAAACTATTTTAACAAAGGCGGTCGAACACCATTCTTATCAACCAACTCAAAGTAGGCGAAGAATTCATCGGCTTCTACCTACTCAAAATGCTCGAAACCAAGCAAACTAACACCACTCCAGCCAAAGACTATTTCGACATCATTCTCATGGATGCAACCGGAGAAGTGTCCGCCAAATACTGGGACGTAACTGCGGATGAAAAAGAAGCTTTCGCTGCGATGGAGCTAGTCAAAGTGCAAGGTAGTGTACAAACCTACCGGGACAAGCTCCAGGTGAAAATCAGTCGAATTCGCAAAGCGGTGGAAGAAGACAACATTTCACTAACCGATTTTATCAAAGCCGCGCCGATCAGTCCGAATGATCTGATCAACACCATCAAAAGGACAATGAACGAAATTCAGGATCAACACATCAAAACCATAGTAGCCTACTGCCTCGCCAAAGTCGAAGACAAACTGATGGAATATCCAGCTGCCAAGTTCCATCATCATGCCTACTTTGCAGGGCTGGCGTATCATATTGTGCGTATGCTGGAGCTTGGCGATTTTATTTGCAAGCAACGTCCTTTTTTAAATGTCGATCTGATCAAAGCAGGCATCATTCTCCATGATATTGCCAAGCCAGAGGAAATGAATGCCCAGCTTGGCATTGTGACTGACTACAGCGATCACGGCAAGCTGATCGGGCATATCGTGATGGCATCCAATTGGATCGTGGAAGCAGCAATCACCCATCAGATTCCACTCGACTCCAGGCAGGTGGTAGCTTTGCAGCATATGGTTCTGTCTCACCATAACTTAGGCGAATGGGGCAGCCCGGTGCAGCCTCAATTGCCTGAAGCGGTCGCCTTGCACTATATCGATGCGATGGATGCGAAGCTACAGATGGTTGAGGATGCACTGGCGAATACGGCTGAAACCGAGTCGTGGACGCCTATGATTAGAGGTTTAGAGAATAAAGCATTGATGCGTCTGACATTTGATGAGTAATGGTTGGCGCTGAAGCTAAATCATTTATACAGATATCGATGACAGAAAATAATTTGCGATGAGAGCTAAATAAAACTTACAAAGAAAAAGGATACTCACTACTGAGTATCCTTTTCCATATTGACTCTATATGAACTTTAAATGCGTTCTAAATGCACTCTACAGGCACTCTAAATTACCCTTACTACATCCTACATCTATTCTGCTACCAGCCAATAAAATGTGATCTTTAGCTTCCTCTACAACGTCGCAGTAATAACAAACCGCCCCGCATTAGTCCGAATGCCTTTCTCCGTCTGATTATCCTTCACAAACTGTTGCAGAATCTCAAAATCCGCATCACTCTGTCCAAAGTTAGGAATAATAGGCGTATGCTTTAGCAGAAAAATTAGATCCTCCACCGTTTCATAATACTCCGTAACATTGAATGCTACCGCGCGAATACCATTAAAGCCCGCTTGGCGTAAATCGTTCATGTATCGCTGTTGTAATGTACCTGCTTCGGTTCCCAATGCTTGTCCTCTGCCGAATGCTTCTTTTATATTGGATTTATCGTCTTCACTGACTTGCTGCGTAAGAAACGCTCCACCGCTCACCAAAACTCGCGCTACCTCGTTAGCAACAAATTCCGAATGCCGACACGATACGATATTAAAAAAGTCATTGGGGAAATGCAGCTGCTCTGCTTCCATCTGTAGAAACCGCACATTAACTACACCTGATTCAGCACCATTTCGAGCCGCAGTCTCCAGCATGCCAGTGGATTGATCAATCCCGATCAACAGCAACGCCGATTCGGCGATCGATAAGATCGCTTCGCCGCCACCTGTACCAATATCAAGCAATAGATCGGAGCTTTTGCAAATATTCGTCACTTCAGCGTACAAGTCCGGATGTGTTCCTTCCGATACACATTTCACCTTGCTGAAATCCCAACCGTTCGTTTTGCCGACTTGATCATAAAAGTGTTTATATTCAAATGAATTCATAGATCGTTCCGCCTTCCAATAAGGAGATAATGGTATTTCGTATCATTCGTTCGAGTCACTGCATGAGATCAAAAGGACAGACGTGTCCCTTGATAGCTGGTACGCGTTTTTTCCAGCCCGAATGCTACATACCTCGAACGATACGGAAAGACATCCAATTCACCTCGTTTGAAAGATTATTCTCATTGTAGTTTGAGAAGGAATTGTAAGCAAGCATACTGAGCGTCGGAGCATTAAACAGATTTGATGAAATATTGGATGCTAATTACTCAATCCACTATTCTTTTCATCGTTATCGGCTACTCCAGTCAATAGTTCCTTCACCCACGCATAGCATTGATCGAGCTGTTTATCACTTACAAGCTGCGAATTATGCTCAAACATGATTTTCACATACTGATTTTCTTCGCGAATGATATTCAGATATTCTTCAATCGGAGCCCATCCATCTGTCTGGCGTAGTTCAGGCAATACAGGATGGCGTAGATGTTGGATCGTGTCTTTCATTTGAAAAGTCCATAGGTGCATAATATATGCATATTTTGCAAAGGTTCTCATGACTTTACCTGCATCAAAGTTAGGGTCGATCGATTCTTGCAAAAATAATCTGCCTGTATCCAGACATAGTTTAATTTTGGGATATCTGGCTAGCAGGTTCTCTAAAAAGTCATTATCGTAGATATATGTAGTCAACGCATCGAATTCAAGCACAGGAATGAAATCATACTGATTACTTTTCTCAGTAAGCCACTGGAATAAACCTTCACTTCGATCAACAAAATCGTCAAAGGAAAATTCGCTTTCCAATATATACTCGGAGTGATCGGCAAAGCGCCATGCATTCCAATTCACCCGATCATCTAATATGACTGGTTTCGGATAATGAAATAATACATAATCAGGCTGCATTGCTTTTACAACCTCTAATTCCTGTTGGATCGAATAAAAAGCATGTTCTCTAACCGTTTGATCTGGAGACATAAACAGAGCATCTCTTGATGAGGATGGAGAGGCGTAGAATGGATAATGAATACCAATAGCCAATCCAGTCTGTCTTGCTTCGCGAATAAGATCGATAGCATCCTGAGTTGTAGCGAACAAGCAAGCTTCTATACCATAAAAGTCTGCTCTAAAATCTCTCGTATACTTCTTACGATCAAAGCCTCCATATTGACCAATCATAAACTGTTTCAAGCCATCACCTCTCTTTTCAAATTAGTGGCTAAAATAAGATGAATATTCCTAATTAAAGTATAAATATGGAAAATAATAAAAATAAAAAATCTCCCTCCGATATATTTATATAATAAGCCAATCTAATGTATAGTAAAGCCAATTCATTTTGTACATGTATCATATCAGGATATACAAGGGAGGAAGAAGCTTGAAAACAAAGCTACCAATCATGATTCCGTTTATTCTTATTCTATGTATCAGTATAGGGATTTTAGTATACGGTTTATTCACTTCTTCTCCACCCGACGTTAATCGGATGCCCAGACCGATGGAGGGTGAGGGCGGTTTTCGTCCGGAGGAAGGTATAGGGGAATCGTTTAAATGGTTGGGAACGATCGCCGTATGGCTGGTCGCTTTTAGTGTGTCCTGGTATGGATTCAAACGTCTGAAAAAGAAGACCAAAGTTATGAAAAAAGCCTCCAAGTATACATTTCGCTGGCATCACTGGGCAGGTTGGATTGCAGTAGGACTGATTGCGGTACATGCGACATTTTTTCTAGTGACCAAGCTAAGCGATCCTAATGTGAAAACAGGTATAGCTGCGTTTATTCCGTTAGCTACACTTGCTGTATACGGATTATTGTTGCAACGTGCGCTCAAACCATTCATTCGTTTACTTCATAAGTTACTTGCCGCATTTACCTTGATTGTGATCGCCATTCATGCGGGCGGTACATTCTGGGCAGCATTGTCCGCAGTCGTCGCTGCATGGCTGCTAGCATGGGCATATGAACGCCATAAGCAAAAGGGGCTTCCAAGCAAAGCTTCTTAAATAGATAGATAAAAGGCTCTGTGTAGAGGAACAGAGCCTTTTATCTATGCAAATGTGAATTAATGTTAGTCTGTACGATAGCATGCTGAGATGAAGAGCCTGTAACGTATCTTGTTAAGGTAATATCTCGTAAACGTAATCCCTCACCCGTTGAGCGACCTTTTTATTTTGTCGGTACGTGATATATCGTTTCTCCCTACCAACCTTAAAATAAATCCGTACATCATAGTAACCAATCAGAGTAACCAGCACACGCTGGTAACAGCTAGTGCATGAAATAAAGCGATGGATGAGCAACCCCAAATGTAGTTACCCCTCTTATCCTTCTTTAACCGCAAACCAAATCGTCCAGCGATCCTGTTCTACAATGGGAAGCGGATGACCACTTCGCTTGTCCATAGTATGATCGACTAAGACTCGCAGCTCATCATCCGTCAATTCGTGCAAAATGGAGCGACCGGTTCGTTGTAGCAGGTCTTGCTCTAATTCCTCCATATTTGCATACACTCGTCTCGTTTCCCAGAGGGATACGGTATGCAGCAATCGCATTCCATTGGATACCAGCGACTGTTCGACTTGAACGGAATCGTATCGAGAAGTCGTTTCACGATCCTGTAGACGAGGGAACCTTTCAAAAAAGTAGCCTCTAATATGATTCGGGTCTCCAGGTAACAGACAATCCTCGGGAGTACGATCTTGAATGATTAGTATGCCTTGCTGCTGTAAAATACGGGCGGCTTCCTTGAAGCAGGAATGAAGATCGTCCAGGTGATGGATCAATGCACGCTCTAACACGATATCTACAGCTTGCGCGGACAGATGGGTTTGATCAGCAGTTCCTTTTTGAAAATGAGTAGCGGGTAATTGTCTACAATTGTGTGCAGCCGCTTTTAGCATTTCATCGGAAAAGTCGACACCTGTAACCTGCTCAGCACCCATCTCGATTAATGCTCTGGTATAAATGCCACCGCCGCAGCCGATATCTGCAATGCGTTTATGAGCGATCTCTACATGTTCACTGATCGCGTCGATCCAGGATTGATCTGCCTTTCGCGTAGCATAGGTACCTCTGTTTTGTTCATCGTGGAAGTTGATTGGCATAATGATAATCCTCCTGTCGATGTAATGGGTCAATACATGAACGATACTTGTTTCAAATAAGTTTCATCAAATGAAACTATGTTTCATTATTATTTTAGCATAATATGTTGATGTATGCATATTGCTATCCGTCATTAGTTAAAGTAAAAGGATTGCCTATCTTCATATCTATATAGAGAATAGGCTGAAATCACGATTCATGGAGGAAGCCAATGCTCTAGTATTTTCATTTTAATCGCTTAAATTGTTGACATTTGCAGGGGTTTGATTAAAGATGTTTAAGGACACAATTGAGCATATCAATTGTGCTGGAATGTAGCGTTGGTGTCGTTGAATATACGAGCTGGGTGTACTTCACCTGTTGGGATCGCGGAGTGTGATCTTCGTGATCATGAAGAATTATCTTAAAACACGAGCATGCAGCAAATCGACATACATGGTTCAATAATGAACGTGGATATAGAGTGAAAGGATTTTTGAAAATGACAGACAATTTTTGGCATGATTTACCGAAACCGTTTTTTATACTGGCTCCGATGGAGGATGTGACGGATGTTGTATTTCGTCATGTGGTGAGTGCGGCGGCTAGACCGGATGTATTTTTTACCGAGTTTGCGAATACGGAGAGCTATTGTCATCCAGAGGGCAATCATAGTGTACGTGGTCGCTTAATGTTCACCGAGGATGAGCAGCCGATGGTCGCACATATCTGGGGCGATAAGCCGGAATATTTCCGTCAGATGAGCATAGGGATGGCGGAGCAAGGCTTTAAAGGAATCGATATTAATATGGGCTGCCCGGTGCCTAATGTTGCAGAAAATGGCAAGGGCAGTGGGCTGATTTGTCGTCCGCAGCTGGCAGGTGAGATCGTACAGGCAGCGAAGGCTGGCGGTCTGCCGGTGAGCGTGAAGACAAGACTTGGCTTTAGTGAAGTAGACGAATGGCGCGAATGGCTAACGCATATTTTGCAGCAGGATATTGCCAATCTGTCGATTCACCTGCGCACGCGTGATGAGATGAGTAAAGTGCCTGCGCACTGGGAGCTTATTCCTGAAATTAAAAAGCTGCGTGATGAGATTGCACCACAGACGCTGTTGACGATTAACGGTGATATTATGGATCGTGCGGCAGGGCTGGAGCTGGTGGAGAAATATGGCGTAGATGGCGTCATGATCGGACGCGGAATTTTCAGTAATCCGTTTGCGTTTGAACAGGAGCCGAGGGAGCATACGAGTGAGGAATTGCTTGATCTACTGCGTCTGCATATGGATTTGCATGATAAATATTCAGCGATTGAGCCGAGATCGTTCAAGCCATTGCCGAGATTTTTCAAAATTTATGTACGTGGATTCCGCGGAGCGAGTGAGCTGCGTAATGAGCTGATGAGTGCACGTTCGACGGATGAGGTACGAGCGATGCTGGATGCGTTTAAGGCGAAAGCGGGTCAGGCTGTAGATTAGAAATTGGAATTATAAAATGTATATTTCATGAAGATGATATCTAAAGCCATCATGCAATATAAAATGGAATATACTTAAGATGATATGATATAAGAACAGATCATCATCTACGGAAAGCCGCGACTTCACTTAGTCTGCGGTTTTTTTGTATTGAGAAAATATAAATGTAATATGGATAAAAAAATAGGTCTTTTTATAACATTTACTATAGAAAAAAAGTGTTAAAATCTTTATAGTGGAATAAATGGATATAAATTATAAATCAATTTTGTATTTGTAAACATACATATTTTCTGACAGGGGAGAAACCATAATGATAGCACATGAAGTAGAAGTATTATCTGTATCAGCTGGAGACACGATTTTGTTAACAAAGAAGCATTTTATTCATGCTTGTCCACATCATCGCAGAGGATATCAATATAAACCTTCAACATTTATTACATTTCGAGCTGCGCAAGGTGGTGAAATGGAATTTATTTACAAAATTAAAAATATAGTTGTTATTGATCCGTTCGCCTCAAACATGGATAAAGTACTTGAAGAGGTAGAACCTGATTTTTCGGAACGAATTAAGAGTTACCACGCAGATCGATTAATCACTAAAATCGGATTTGAATATAAAAATGAACTCTATCGCTTTTATGATTTAGACCAAAACGATATAATTGAGCTTAAACATTTACCAAAACCAAAGAATAATAATTCTGGTGGCTGGTACTATACAGTTGAGCAGTTAGTAAGTGGCGAAAAAATTATTAAGTAATACCTGCTTGTAGGTGTGGACGTAGATGTATGCAAATATAGGATGTATTTTATTCTGCTTCTATTTAAGAACTAAAGAAATAAAGTTGATTTTAATATACAGAATTTTCGATTGTAGATGCATTGAATTTGAATCGTGATTATAAAAATTTTCAAAAAATATGATTTTATATTTGGATTGTATCAGGAAGAAAGGAACCAACCCATGCAATCAATCCACACTGATCGTTTAATCCTACGTAATTTCAAATCCACCGACGCAGCAGGACTACTAGAATATACATCCAACCCGCGAGTAAACTGTTTTTTAGATGGGAAAATGAATACGCTCGAGGAAGCCATAGCCGAAGTACAGAAGCGAATCAACGATGATTCACATATCGCAGTTAGCTTGAAAGAGACGGATGAGCTGATCGGCGAGCTGTTTTTAATGCAGGAAGAACGAGATTCGGATACATTCAATATTGGATGGAATTTTAACGCTCGCTATGAAGGCAAGGGGCTGGCGCGTGAAAGTGCAGAGGCGCTGCTGGAATATCTATATATGCAAAAGGATGCCCGTAGATTATACGCCTATGTGGAGGACGATAATTTTCGCTCGCAAAAGCTATGTGAGAAGCTGGGCATGCGGCAGGAAGGCTGTATGATGGAGTTTGTCACATTTACGAAGCATCCAGATGGTACACCGAAGTATGAGAACACGTATATGTATGCACTTTTGAAATGGGAATGGTTGAAGCGTAAAGAGTCTCCATCGATATAAGGTATGGACAAAAAAGACATAGACAGAGGGAACATCAACAAAGAAAACATAGACAGAGAACCGATCAACTTATCCAGATCGTGATCTCTGTCTATTCGTGTATGGAAAAGAGTCTTTGCTAGCATGCTCTATTTACAACAATAATCTAGTTTCCTACACCGAAGATTTAAATATTTTTGTTTTAAAGGTAAATTATGTATTATGGAGAATTTATTGTATGGTGGTGCTGATTACGAATTCACTTCCATTGTGAATCGATGCCATCACCGTTCCATATTCCACCCACCGAAGGGGGCCATTCTCCATGCAGGCAGGACAATCTGGCAATGCGCAAGGGATTGATGTAAGTCGATATCAGGGGACGATTGACTGGAAGCGCGTGAAGGCGGCGGGCAAAACGTTTGTTTTTGCCAAAGCGAGCCAGGGAGCTACTTACCGGGATTCTACGTTTACGAGCAATATTCAGGGAGCAAGAGCAGCAGGCTTATTCGTGGGTGCGTATCATTTTCTAACAGCCACGTCTTCAGTGACCGCGCAGGCAGAAGCAGCCCATTTTGTGACGGTGATGCAATCGGTGGGAGCGATGGATTTGCCACCTGTCATGGACTATGAGAATAATCCCAATAGCTTGACCACCCAGCAGATCAACACCGTTGCGCTTACCTTTTTGCAAGAGGTGGAACGCTTGAGTGGGCATCGACCGATCGTCTATACAGGGAATTCGTTTGGACAAAATTTTAATGCGCCTCTGGGTATCTACGACCTATGGATTGCCCGGTATAGTAGCAGCGGCATCGCACCTAAGGATACAGCTGCCTGGAAACAATGGACATTCTGGCAATATAGTGATGCCGGGCAAGTGGATGGCATTAAGGGGCCTGTCGATCTGAATCAGTTTCAGGGTAGCATCGAGTTGCTACAGCGTTATATTCAGCAAAGTAAAGCTTCATCCCGATCCTCTGATGTTATAGCTTCAAAGTCGTTGCCGCAGCAGAAGTCCTCTTCCTCTGGAGTTGTTCAGGCTGATGCAGTATCTTCTGTAGGCTCTGCATCGACCGAAGTGCCTGAACCCGTCGCCCCAGCTCCGATACCGACAGCTGTTACTTATGTTGGGGGTACACAGACCGTGCAGGCTACAGGACTGCTTATCGATAATAAAAATTATATTCCTTTGCGCGAGCTGCAATCTGTATTTGGGTTCACTGTAGGATTCGATGCTGCGACCAAGACAGCGATGGTGAACGGACAACCCATACAGGATGGACGGCTCGTCAACAATAGAACGTATGTGCAGGCAGCTCCGCTTGTAGCGAGCTTTCATGGAACGCTGAGCTGGGACAACGAGAGTAAAAGCTTGACGATTCATAAAGGATGACTTGCCCATGCAAACGAGAACCTTTCTAGTGAGAAGGCAAGCTATATGGTGTAGTCTTTGATATTAGATGAGGAGTATGGAAAGTATCGGTTGTTAGTAAGCATGGAGTAGATGAAGTGGGAGATACTACTTATAACTAAATCGAATGTTCAAATGCTCAAGAAATGAGCTGGATAATACCATCGAGGCTATTGTTTGAAGTGAATCTGCTAACGTGTTCATTCATTACTCCATCGTTTGCATGGAAGCATATACCAGAATCCTATACGAAAGTATAATCCAATTGAACAAGGAATCGGCTCAGGCATCTGCGAAACACGTTACCTACTAATGATCTACTGATTACATGACTTCAACGCCCTAATTAAGATTCCTTCCGACTCACATCGTTATTATTGCACGGGAAATACATCTGCTGAGCAGGTGTATTTTGTGTTGCTGAAAAACCAGTAGAATCAGGCTTTTCCAATAATGTAAGCGTATACAAAAAACTGGGAAATGGAAGGTAAACACCTTTAATTTATAAATTGTGCTTCCTTTATTTGCACATTATAATTTGAAATGGAGGTGAGGGATTATTTTCCAATTATGAGTATCGTAAATTTACAGATACGATAAAAGGAATCACTCAGCACAGATACGCGCTTACAGCTTGATGTCGCTGAAGTTCTCACTGAATATAAGGATAACCGGGGTATGAAACGGATCGCAGTCGTGATGCAGCATGAGTATGGCTTTAGATGTTTATTCATCATCATCCCATTTCAGGAGGTATACGATGTTCAAATTTAAAAAGAAATTGATGACAACATTACTCGCCGTAACGATGGGTTCCAGTCTGTTCGCAGCTACTTCCAGTGCAGCAACTGATTACTGGCAAAACTGGACCGATGGTGGCGGAACGGTCAACGCAGTGAACGGTTCTGGCGGTAACTACAGTGTAAACTGGCAAAATACAGGTAACTTTGTTGTAGGTAAAGGCTGGACAGTAGGTTCGCCAAACCGTGTTATTAATTACAATGCAGGCCAATTCGCACCGCAGGGCAATGGCTATCTGACATTGTACGGATGGACGCAAAATTCGCTGATCGAGTATTATGTTGTCGATAGCTGGGGTACGTACCGTCCAACAGGTACATACAAAGGGACGGTAACGAGCGATGGCGGCACCTACGATATCTATACAACGATGCGCTACAATGCACCATCGATCGAGGGCAATAGCTCGACATTCGTTCAATACTGGAGTGTTCGCCAGACGAAGCGTCCAATCGGCACCAACTCCACTATTACATTTAGCAACCACGTCAAAGCATGGGCAAGCCATGGCATGAACCTGGGTAGCAAATGGTCGTACCAGGTCATGGCAACAGAAGGCTATCAGAGCAGTGGTAGCTCGAATGTAACGGTATGGTAATGTAAATCTAAATCGTGTTTCTTATGTCGCAGTCATAAGGAGCACACCAAAAAAGAGAGTGATTCGTCTAGTACAGAGACGGATCACTCTCTTTTGCATGGAGAGATGATTGATGGTATTAGTTAATTCGCTAGCTGTATCTGCCGCTAACCGTGATATACATTAGCGATAACGTCCGGCGTCTTCTAGCATTTTACGATTACGCTTCTCGTTCTCCGTCTGACTGATCACGATAAAAGCATGAACAACACCTGGTAACCATACGATTAATGTCAGAATGAGATTGAGAATGGCTTTACCTGGCTTGCCGCACAGCAATACCGCAACAGGCGGCAGGAAAATCGCTAAAATATAGAGCATCGTTGTCACTCCATTCGTATAATATCGGATACTATCTATTTACCAATCTGGTACGGATGGTAAACGTATTTTATAGTACGCTTCTCAACGGCATCGGTTGCAGGCTTGCTACAGCCTTGAAAAGCTTACGACAAGTGAGGTCTAGCAGGCTTCCCCGACCAAAGTCTAAGCTACAAAACCGTCCAACGACGGTTGGAGTAGAGCGCTTGATTTCGTAAGATACATATATAAGCAGGTCACACATGAGAACGTGCAGGAGTGAAGAGCCAAACGAGCATGAAGCATATCATATACGCGCAACAGATGATGTGAAGCTACAGATGCAGATGAGATCATTCGCGTACTTTTTATTCATCCATAGAGAAATATTCAAAAGAATTGTATTCAAATGAAATACCAGTTATACCGCACATACTACTATATTAAAGGAGAGACATAACATGAGAAAATGGCATCGTTCAAGTCGTGATAAGGTGATGACGGGATTAATCGGTGGTCTGGCAGAAATGATGGGCTGGGACGCAAGTCTGCTCCGTATTCTGTTTGTCATCAGCGTATTTCTAACAAGTGGAACAAGCCTGCTGATCTATCTGATCGCAGCCCTGTTTGTACCGAAAGAATATCCGTATTAAGTGTAAAACATTAATCATTCCCGTTCTCCGCGCATACAACAAAAAGAGAATATTCCATATATCTATACGAACATAAAAAGCGGCAGTGCTCTGTTATCTTCAGCAGAACACTGCTTTTTTTGTTGTCAAATCGTAATATTTACGATATTATGTAGATCGTAATTGTTACGAAATAAAACAGAGATAGATTTCAAATAGGGGAGAGATATCGCAATGAATCGTCTGGAGAAAAATAAAGCTATAGATACTATACATAGGATGTTAGCGATGCTTGGTCGCACCGCACCACAATCACGGGTGAGGAAGGATGGTGTACGCATAACGAACGATTCCACACGCTCTATTCAGATCGTACAATCCATAGGAGCGACTCCCAGCAAGCGACGTTATACGTGGATAGTCACGGCTGCCATGCTCGCTCTCGTTATGCTGCTCGGTGCTTGTTCACCTGCATCTCAATCAGCAGCTGATGCACAGCAAGGGAAGCATGTGCATTTTCTGTACAACTTCTCGACACGTTCGCTTGATCCGCATACCGATTCTAGCTATGTGCCACTGCGTGCTGGCATTACTGAGACACTGGTGCGACTGGATGAAGACAAGCTATCTGTAGAACCATGGCTCGCGAAAAGCTGGGAGGGCGATGATGGTGAGCACTGGACGATTCATCTGCGTGATGATATTACCTTTCAAAATGGCAAGCCATTAACTGGCGCTGCTGTTAAAGCTTCGTTAGAACGCGTACTCAAGGAAAACACAGGCGTACAAAATGCACTGAAAATCAAGACGATTGAAGCAGACGGACAGACGCTACATATAACGACGACCGAGCCATTTCCGGAATTCGTATCCGAGCTGGTCAATCCGAATACGTCGATTATTGATGTGAGTGAGACCGATATCGTGAACAAGCCGGTAGGGACAGGGCCTTTTGCTTTAAGTTCATTTACACCGGGAAGTCGGCTGGAGCTTAAACGTTATGACGGTTACTGGGATGGAGCATCTCCGCTGGATGGAGTGACGTTTTCTTTTAATGAGGATGCCAATGCGCGCTCACTGGCATTGAAGTCAGGTCAGGTTGATGTGGTGTATCGTCCAGAGATTGAAAGTCTGGCATCACTGGATGCTCAGGATGGCATTCGTGTCGATGCGACCTCTACCTTCCGCGTGCATCAGATGACGATGAATATGCAGCGTCTGGCATTACAGGACGTGAATGTGCGCAAGGCAGTCGATGCGCTAATTGATCGCAAAGAGATTGTAGATAGCATTTTACTTGGTTATGGCGAGCCGGCTACAGGGCCGTTTCTGCCATCGCTACCGTTTGCTCCGGTCTATGAGCAGCAGACGGGTGGGGCAGACGTTGCCAAGCAATATTTGCAAAAAGCAGGCTATACACTTGTCAATGGCACGATGCAGAAGGACGGACAGCCGCTCAAGCTAACACTACTCACTTACTCAGCACGCGCAGACCTGCCGCTCATCGCGCAGGTATTCCAATCGGATGCGGGACGAATTGGGATTGCTGTAGAGATTCGTCAGATTGATACGCCAGAGGAATATATGGCGGCTAATCGCGATTGGGATCTGGCGACATATAGTAATCTGACCGCACCGCGTGGCGATGCAGGCTATTATCTGAATGCTACGTATCATCCGAAGGGCGCGCTGAACTTTAGCGGTGTGCATGATGATCAGCTGACTGCGATCATCGACAAGCTGAATCGTACAGTTGAATCGAAGCAACGGTCAGTGCTGGCGAAGCAGGCTGCGGATTATGTGCATGACAATGTGATTAATGCGTTTGTGTTATTTCCGTCTACGATTGTAGCGTATAACGAAAACAAGGTGAAAAACTGGGTGACGACTCGTAGTGAATACTACATGATCACGAATAAGCTGGATGTGATGTAATGCTTCGTATTATCATTCGTAAGCTGATGGAAACAGCAGGCTTTGTGCTGTTCATCACGCTGATTAGCTTTTTATTTATACGTCTGGCACCGGGCGATCCGGTGCTAACGATTCTGAACGTGGATGAGCTGTCTGTTAGTCGTGAGCAGGTAGAGGCGCTGCGTGAGGAGCTAGGCTTTAACCAGCCGCTATTACTTCAATATGCGATGTGGCTGTGGGATCTGGTGCGATTAGACTTTGGACAGTCCTTTGTGACCGGACAGCCTGTGGTGGAGATGATCATCTCCGGTCTTCCGGCTACGCTAGAGCTGGCTGGTGGTGGATTGCTTGTGATGCTGGTGATCGCCTTGCCGCTCGGCTCCTTATCTGCGCTCTATCGGGATCGCTGGATCGATCATGTGAGCCGGGGGTTGGCGATCATCGGTGCAGCTGTACCTAGCTTCTGGCTAGGCCTGCTGCTTATCGATTGGCTTGGGGTACGCTGGGCATGGTTACCGACGATGGGACGAGATGGCTGGATTACACTGGTACTACCCTCATTAACACTCGGTCTGGCGATTTCAGGAGTATATGTACGTCTGCTGCGCTCCAGTCTGCTCGATTCACTGAGTCAGGAATTTGTGCGAGCAGCGCGTGCGAGGGGATACAGCGAATGGCGCATTTTCCGTGTGCATGTGTTTCGGCATAGCCTGCCGCCTGTCATTACAGTGTTCGGTGTGAGTCTGGGCAGTCTGATTGGTGGCGTAATCGTGATCGAGGTGCTATTTGCGTATCCGGGTATCGGTAAGCTGATCGTCGATTCGATCAGACAGCGCGATTATCCGGTCATTCAGGGCTATATTTTGCTGATGGCGGTGATCGTATTCGTCGTCAATACGATGGTTGATCTATCCTACCGCTTCCTCAATCCAGAGCTGCGGTTGAAGGAACAGAAGGCAGGTGGATAAGAAATGGACATCGTAAAGAAGCATCATCGGGTAGCGTTATCCATGCGCCGTCTGCAACCGATCGTGTTGGTAGCTATGCTGTCCGTAGTTCTATGCGCATGTGGATACGCATTTTTCTATTTAAAGCATGATCCGTTATTAACCGATCTGGGTCAACGGCTGCAAGGTATGAGCCCGCAGCATCCGCTTGGTACGGATCATCTGGGCAGAGATACTTTTACTCGTCTATTGCTCGGTGGACAGCAGACGCTGGGGTATAGCTTGCTGGCACTTGGTACGGCATTGCTGCTCGGTATCCCGTTTGGATTACTGGCAGGGTATCGTCGTGGCTGGGTAGATCGTATCTTTGTACGGATATCGAATGGATTTCTAGCATTTCCAGATACGATTGTGGCGATTGTGCTGAGTGGGTTACTCGGTGCAGGCATTGGCAATCTGGTAATGGCGATCGTTATAGTCAAATGGGTCAATTATGCAAGACTTGTGCGCAGCATTGTGCTCGGCGAAGCTGAAAAAGATTATATTCGCATCGCACGTACCAATGGGTTACCGAGCGGTACGATTATGCGTCGTCATCTCCTGCCGCATGTGATTGGACATGTGTTGGTGATGGCAAGCCTTGATCTGGGCAAAATTATTTTGCTCATTTCCTCATTCTCGTATATTGGATTGGGCACACAGCCACCTTTGCCGGAATGGGGAGCGATGCTGAATGATGCACGTCCTTATTTTCAATCTCGTCCAGAGCTGATGTTATTCCCGGGCATTGCTATCGTGATAACGGTATTGCTGGCGAATATGCTTGGCGATATGCTGCGTGATCGCTTTGATGTGAAAAAAGACGACTGGAGCAGGGAGGTGCCGTCCTGATGCTAGAGCTGAACAAGCTGACCATACGCAGTCGGGAGAGTGTGCTGGTGGAGGAAGTATCTCTATCGGTAGGTGCTGGAGAATGGATGGCACTGGTCGGGGAAAGTGGTAGTGGAAAAAGTCTGTTATCCCAGTCGATTAGTGGACTATTACCTACAGGAGTAGGGGCAAGTGGAAGTATCCGCTGGAATGATCAGGAGCTAATGACGCTACCTGCCCGTCAGCTGCGGAAGCTGCGTGGGAAGGAGATTGCGTATATTTTTCAGGATTATCAGGGAGCGTTCACGCCATTTCGCACGATTGCTCAGCATATGGATGAATATCAGCAGGTGCATGGAGAGAAGAATCGTCAGCAACGGAGGGAGCGAAGTCAGCAGGCGCTGGAATCGATGAGCTTATCAGTAGAGCTGCTGAATCGGTATCCATTTCAATTGAGCGGAGGACAGCTGCAACGCGCTGCGATTGCGTTAGCGCTGCTGTTATCACCACGTCTGGTCATTGCCGATGAAGCGACTACTGCGCTGGATAGTGTATCCGGTCATCGTATTCTGGAACTGCTCCGTCAGAAGCAGCAGGAAACAGGCTGTGCGATTCTGTTCATTACGCATGATTGGCGGCATGTGCGTCGGTATGCGGATCGAATTGCGGTGATGAAGGAGGGGAAGGTCGTGGAGAGTGGCAACCGTCATCGTGTGCTGGATCATCCACGTCATCCGTACACCAGACAATTGATCGCTGCTGCCCCGATGCTGGAGCGACCGGAACCGACATTGCGTTCGGGTCTGGAGCCGTTGCATGCATTGGAGGGACAGTCGCAATGAGTGTATTACAGGTAGAGCATTTGTATAAAACGTATCATTCTTATCCTAGTCATATTGGATGGCGAAATGAAAGAAAAGCTAAGTCTGTTGAAGGGGCACGATTCGGTTGGCTAGGAAGATGGTTTAAGCAGTCGTCCGAACAAACAGGGGTAACGGCGTTAGACGATATATCGTTCCAGCTACAGCAGGGCGAATGTCTCGGACTGGTTGGCGAAAGTGGTAGTGGTAAAAGTACGCTAGCTCGTTGTCTGCTTGGCATCGAGTCAGCCGATCGAGGGCGCATCGTGCTGGCAGGTGAGGAGCTCGGTGGACAATCTCAATCCGAGCACCAGCTACGACAGCAGCGCAGACATATACAGATCGTCTTTCAAAATCCGACGGCTGCGCTGAATCCGAAGCTGACGATTCGTCAGTCTTTACTCGATCCGTATCGGGAGTATCGCCATCAGCTCGATCTGAATTATTTTCGTGCTGATCGGGAGGATCGGTTTGCCCGTCAGCTAATGGAGGCGGTTGAGCTGCCTACGGCTCTGCTGGATCGATATCCGCATCAGTTAAGTGGCGGTCAGCGTCAGCGCGTCACGATTGCACGCGCGATCAGTATTGAACCTAAGCTCGTTGTGCTGGATGAACCGACCGCGAGTCTGGATGTGATCTCACAGGCAGCGATTTTACAGCTACTGGCTCAGCTCAAGCAGGAGCTGGGACTGTCGTATTTGTTTATTTCACATGATCTGGCGGCAGTCTGTCAGTTAAGCGATCGGATCATGGTCATGAAGGAGGGACAGATTGTGGATCGTTGTCTGCGACATGAGCTGTTCGAGCAGGAGCGACATGCGTATACACAGGAGCTGGTATCGATTTTTTGAACGAAGCTGTTACTGTACTGTGGTTATGCTCATTCGGATGGTTGGTGCTGATGGGGAGATTGGAAATGCACGGCTATCGTTTATAGCATATAGATTAACATACAAACCAGCGGTAGATGCACAGGGAAAGAATGTGCATTTACCGCTGGTTTTTTTATGCTTGCTATCGTTGCGATTCCGTATCGGGTGTTTCTTCATCCGAACAGCTATACGTTCACATCGTTTCCTTCCTCTGGATAATACATCATCATAAAATAGCTGGCTTTCTCAGAGGATGGATTGAAGTAGCCATGCGGAATCGTACCGGAAAAATGCAGTGCATCGCCATCCGATACATGATACGGCTTGCCGTTGATTTCCACGATCATCGAGCCTTCTTTGACAAACAAATATTCTTCACCTGGATGCGTTTTAGGAAGATGCTCGCAGCCAGGCAATAGATCAACCACGTACAGCTCGAATCTGTTCTCCGGGTGATACGGGAAAAAGCTATATACTTTGTACAGATCATCGCTATCCACGACAGGATCAAGCTCGCGAATATTCACCTGCTGGATCGGCTGCTCTTCTTCTTTTAAGAACATGCTAAACGAGACCTGAAAGCCTTTGGCAATCTTCCATAGGGTGGTCACGGTTGGATTGGACTTTTCATTTTCGATCTGGGCAAGCATTGCTTTACTCACGCCGGTTAGCTCGGACGTTTGTTCCAGGGTGAGATTGCGACTTTTGCGCAATTTGAGCAGATTACGGGCAATGATTTGTTGAATAGGTTCCATGCACAGACTCCTTTATTCAAAAATTTAATATAACAGACTATTGTATGTTATGAAGAATATTTGTATACTATATTAAAATTATATTCATTGTAGCATATCTGTTCTCGTTATGTGGATGCAAATTGTTCCATTTCGCTACGTTCAGTATAGGTGCATGCAGTGCTTCCAGCTGTCAGCTCGCTTGCCTTTCATATAAAGGCATAGATAGCGCAGACAAATGGTAAATCAAAGGAGGAAACTAGATGTTGACCCATCAGATGGAATGCACCACAGAAGTACCCGCTTCAAGCTCGCCGACTTTTTGGGAGGGCGTACGGGATTGTATACCGACACTGCTCGGTTATATTAGTATCGGCCTGGCTGCTGGCGTTGTAGGCGCAGCCTCGGGCATGAGTGTTATGGAAATGGCATTGATGTCGCTACTCGTATATGCCGGAGCAGCACAATTTATTATTTGTGCGCTGCTAGCCGTGCATACGCCGATATCGGCCATTGTGCTGACAACTTTTATCGTCAACCTGCGTAATTTCCTATTGAGTGCGACATTAGCACCGCATTTTGGCAAATATTCGTTATTGAATAATATCGGAACAGGCTTACTTGTTACAGATGAATCGTTCGGAGTGGCAGCGACACGCCTTGCATCAGGCAAACCGCTCAGCAATCGCTGGATGCATGGACTGAATCTGACTGCCTATATCGTATGGGTGATCTCCTGTACACTCGGTACGCTGTTCGGCAACTGGATCGCTGATCCACAGATGTTCGGACTGGATTATGCGCTGACAGCGATGTTCATTGCGCTGCTGGTATTGCAGCTGGGTAATGTCGTACCGGAGAAGCTCAAGCATTACTTGAAGCTCATGGCGTATATGGTAATTGCGATGGTCGTATTGTCACTGGTTGTGTCTACGCAATTGGCCATTATTCTGGCAACGGTTATTGTAGCAACGATCGGGGTGGTGACAGAGCGATGACAGTGAATTGGACGGTATTTATCATTATTGTAGGCTGTGCGCTCGTGACGATGATTCCGCGAGTAGCTCCATTTTTTGTAGTACGTAATATGGTGCTACCACAAGCAGTTATGAAATGGCTATCGTATATTCCGGTATGTATTTTTACAGCACTTGTGGTGGAGAGTATGCTGGATAAGCAAAGTGGTACGCTTCATATTGAATGGCCGGCGGTGATTGTGCTGGTGCCGACGTTACTGGTCGCGTTGAAGACGAAAAGCTTGTCGTTGACGGTTGTGGTGGGGGTTGTGTGTATGGCAGTGGTGCGGTTTTTCTGGTGAGATGAGGGTAAGCTCGTGCTGGTGATTGGTAGCAGATGATGGGTTGTAGGCGAGCTGGATTAGTTAAGATGTTAATAGAGTGTGGGCTGTACGTGGTAATAAAGCGAGTATGATGTGAGGATGTAGTATAGTAAAACGGCTTCCTGTGCAGGAAGCCGTTTTTGGCGTAGAGGAATATAGAACGGAGAAGCCTCGGGGAAAGTGCGCTATTGGTGGAAGGATGTGAGACGCTGGGGCAATCTCTGTGAATAAGGAGAAGGGAAATCAGTTGTAGGTGGCTTAGAGGTGAGGGGGGGGGTTTATGTATTTTTCTAGGGAGAGTAATGGCATTTACGCTTCTTAGACGCACAGGTACATGGATTTTGATCTAGGCTCTCGCACGGAGAGCGACTATGTCATCTGGCGTGCGTATTGTATTCGTAAAAAATTTCAATCCACGCTCTCGCACGGAGAGCGACTACAGTCTATCGTCAATTATCAACAGTTGCTGACTATTTCAATCCACGCTCTCGCACGGAGAGCGACTAGCCAATGCGATCCCCGACTTATATGCACAGATATTTCAATCCACGCTCTCGCACGGAGAGCGACATGGGGGAGATGGCTGCGGCTAAAAAGTCGGATATTATTTCAATCCACGCTCTCGCACGGAGAGCGACACCCTTAGCTGTTGTACCGTTCTCAGAAACGGCCCGCAAATTTCAATCCACGCTCTCGCACGGAGAGCGACCGTAGCGATAAGATCGATTTCTGTTAAG
>NZ_BMMB01000022.1 GCF_014645615.1 Paenibacillus hunanensis
AGAAACGGTTGTAGCTTGAAGTGGCTTTTTAATCGTGTCTACTTGACGGGGGTAAGACCAATGTGCAAATCGGCTTTTTCAGCTACTTATTAAATGCGCAAAGAATGTGTCATAGATGATGTACCTCCTCTTATGTGATAAATCTAATGTAGCATGCTATGGTACGAATGTAAAATTTGTCCAACCATAAAGTCGATTTCTTTATTTCAAATAATAATTATACGTATGTCAAAGGCGGACATATGGATGCTGCATGCCAGACACGATGCACTAAACTTCAACTATATAAAGCTTTATATCCGATACTTCAGTCGCTTTAGTCGTTTTAAACTCCACGAATGCTGCAAAGCCGTATTCCGTATCGCCTACACTCACCATTCCATTGGCGGCACCAATTTTACCATGACTGATTGCATCTATGACTTGAATTGTATCAGGTTGCCGTTGAAAAGATTCACCATACCAGTGAATGGATATTGCCTCGCTGCCTTGACCACAGCTAGTTAGTATACGGATTGTGAAGTCTTCGACAAAAGCATTTTTGGGAGAGTTGTTGCACTTACCGCTTTTTATGATGTTCATGAACATCCTCCTTTTCAAAAAAATTAAATAATCTTGAATAAGACTATGATATCGATTCATGCTTTAATCGCTTTATAGGTAGAATTTATTATAACAATAAAGGCTCTCTTCCTTCTGGAAAAGAGCCTTTAAATCTGTCAGCCAATCAGTAGCGAAATGCTAGAGGATCATTCACCGGTGCATTATTCAAAGGTATTAATGTAAACGAATGCTATGGCAGCATGATCCATTCAACCACAGTTGCTCATTCATTCCTCACCCATCAATCTCCACCGCCACCGCCACACGAACTGCAAGAGGAGCTACAGGAAGAACTGCTACACGATGAGCTGCTACAGGAATGACCACCATGATGACCTCCGCTATGACTACCGCTATGACTACCGCCATGATGGCTGTCATTGCTGGTGTAATTGTCACTGCTACTAGAACCTGTGCCACAGGAGCTGCTCGTACCACCAACCGGGCGTTCCTCGCGTACATCTGCTGGTAGGAACGGATCAACACAGCTAGAAAAGTCGCCTGGTGGTAAATAGGAATAGTACACACACGCTGCGCCAGCAGCGCTTAATCCAAATACAGAGCTATTATACGTATCACTAGAAGCAGCATAATTTGATGATGACTGCTGCTCTGGACGTTCTCCCCGCAGTGCCGCCTGACTTTGAACGGTAAAACGACGATAAAGGTGTAAAATAACCTCGCGTGCTTCCGGGCTACGCTCAAACATCGAGCTATTAAACAACGAATGCTGAGGCTGATATTCACTAAATGCCAGTAGCTCATTCATGATCGAAGACGAGAGTGGCTGACGGAAAAAGGTACCCCATAGATTCGTATTCGCACGCTCAAGTGGAAATAGCTCTCCATACACCCAATCGAACAGGGCACGCTGCTGGGGCTGTGATACGGTACCGCCATGTGGCGAATGATGCAGCATGTAGCCATAGAATCGGTTACACAGCTGCTCATATTCTCGGGTAAACATCAGCATTTCATGCCATACATCATCCACCCGGGAACTGAACATTGGGACCTCACGAAATAGAGCACAGATCAGCATATAGCGCTTCATTTCATGCCAGCGCCATTCAAACTCTCGATAGGTCATATCGGGATGCTCGCTCTGGATACGTTGCCACAGCTGCACGGCATAATGCTCTGGGATCGAGGCTTCCAGCTTATTGGCGAGTGCTTCAGCAGGATGTCCGGCAGGGACAAGGGAACCAGGCGGCCCCACTTTATTAAAAAGCTTTATATTTTCCTGTAAACGCCTCACCATCTGGCGCTCTGGTGTATTGGATTTGCGGAAAATGATAATGGCGATGATTATAAGGGCAATAATGATAATAACGGTCTTCATCATACATAGCCTCCTGTCGTCATGCTGGATAAAAGATTAACCTGCAAGCTGAACATGTAATTATACCCGCTGCATCTGTTGCTCGAATTCACTGCGAATTTGTTCAAGTAATGCTGGATTCGTCATCACGTCAAATGCAGTTTCTGCAAGCACGGTTGCTGTAAATAGCATCGCTTCTAGTGCCTGTGGCTCTTGCGCACGATCGCGGAAGCCGATACTATGCAGCTCGTGCTTTTCATCTGTGACTTTAACATAAGGATGGATAGCCGGGCAGCGAACCGATACATTGCCCAGATCAAGTGAGCCTGCATCCTTGCCAGATTGAATCTCCTCGCGTTTCACACCATTTGCAATCAGATTCTGGCTAAAGGCTTCGGATAGAGTACGATTGGTGATTAGCTCATCATAGGAATATTCATAATTGGAAATCTCGACCCGGCAGCCTGTTTGAAGAGCTGCACCTTCAGCGATTCGTTTGACACGCTCCACGAGCTCATTTGTATAGGCGCGGCTGGCAGAACGGATATAAAACTGTGCAGAAGCATAATCGGGAATAATATTTGCTGCTACACCGCCCTGATTAATAATACCGTGGATGCGCGTATCACTGCGCGTCTGTTGACGCATTGCATTAATTCCATTAAATAACTGGAGTACCGCATCCAGCGCATTGATACCATGCTGTGGACTAGCTGCTGCATGCGCAGATTTACCGTAAAATTCAAATTGTAGTGCATCCATCGCCAGCGAAATGCCAGATTCTTCATAGGCATAGTAGGGATGAGCCATCATCGCAAAGTCACAATCGTCGAACAAGCCTGCTTGCGCCATGGGTACTTTGGCACCTCGTGTTTCTTCGGCTGGTGTACCGTATACACGAATCGTACCCCCAATCTCGTCCACTACTGACTTGAGTCCAATCGCTGCACCAGCGCTCATCATACAAATGAGATGATGACCACATGCATGACCGATCTCAGGCAATGCATCATATTCACACATAAGACCGACCGTTGCGCCTGGCTTGGCGGCTGTGTATGTAGCGATAAAGGATGTTTCGATGCCGAGCACTGATGCTTGTACGTCAAAGCCATGGGCGGCAAGTAACTCTTTCAAGCGCGCAGACGCTTTATATTCCTCATTACCAAGCTCGGGATTTTGTCCGATATATACGGATACGGATTTGAATTCTTCAGCGTTCTGCTGAATCGCTTTTTTAATATGCTGCTTGAGTTGTGTATGATTCATGTTGATAATCTCCTTTAATACAGGTATGTACAAAATAAATGCATGTTTCTGCTATCAGTATAGCATGAGAGCTCTGGCAAGTCGTGTAATAAGAGATGAAAGAGTTATCATGCTTGCTGTGACACTTCATTCACATTTTTGCATATAAAACCATTGAATAATCATACAAATTCATTTATAATAACCCGGTTGACTATGAGTCACATGGAAAAAGCTGTTAACTATTATATGTATGTAAAGGAGATAGAAGGTTGAAAGTACTAAAACCGTGGCTAGGATGCCTGATAAGCATTCTTATGCTATTTTTTATGATTGTACCAGCAATGGCCTCTGCGGAAGGCTCTGGTAAGACAATTGTTGTCGGACTGAGCGCAGACTTTGCGCCATATGAGTTTCATAAAAACATTGATGGACAGGATCAGATCGTTGGTTCTGATGTAGAGATTGCCAAACGAATTGCCGCTGATATGGGCGCGCAGCTGCAAATTCAAGATATTCCATTCGATAGCTTGCTGCCAGCACTGAGCAGTGGACGGATCGATATGATCATTTCGGGCATGACACCAACAGAAGATCGTCGTAAAAATGTCGACTTCTCAGAGTCATATTATATATCCCGTCAGGTCATCATGACCCGTGCGGAAGATAAGGATAAATACGCAAGCTTCGATAGCTTGAAAGGTATTACGATCGGTGTACAAAAAGGCTCGATTCAAGAAGGCATCGCCAAGGATATCGAAGGTGCCAAGCTAACATCGGTTGATAAAATCTCTGATGTGGTGCTACAGCTTCAATCCAAGCGTGTTGATGCTGCGGTTATGGAAGGCCCGGTTGCAGAAGGCCAGGTAGCTAACCATAGTGATCTGGCAATTACCGCCGCACAAATTCCAAACAGTGATACCGAGATGGCAATCGCTGTGAAAAAGGGAAATACCGAGCTACTTGCTCAAATTAACAGTACGCTGGCTGATCTGAAAAAGACAGATGCCGTTCCTAAATTTATTCAGGAAGCAACAGCATTGAACTCGGATGAGCAGACAGAGCCAGACAATATTTTCAGCATTTTCTGGGATTACCGTCATTATTATGCGACAGGCGTACAATATACACTGTTGCTGTCTGCATTAGGCGTATTGTTCGGTTTTGTGATTGGTCTGATCGTAGCCCTGCTACGTTTGTCCAATCTGAATGTACTGCGCTGGATTGCGATGACGTATATTGAAATTTTGCGCGGAACACCGATGCTGGTGCAATTGCTCATTATTCACTATGGGATTGCGCAAACCTTCCATATTGAATTTAGCGTACTGCAATCAGGTATTATTACACTCTCAATTAATAGCTCTGCTTATCTGGCAGAAATCTTCCGCGCTGGTATTCAAGGCGTGGATCGTGGACAGACAGAGGCGGCACGTTCACTCGGTATGTCGTATGGCATGACACTTCGGCATATTATCATTCCACAGGCGATCAAAAGCGTATTGCCAGCGATCGGTAATGAATTTGTCGTAATTATCAAAGAATCATCGATCGTTTCCTTTATCGGGGTTGCTGATCTGATGTTCCAGGCACAGGCCGTACGTAGTATTACGTATTCAGCATTGTATCCACTGCTGATCGCCGCAGCCATCTATTTTGTAATGACATTTGTATTGTCCAAACTGCTCGGTATGGTGGAAAGGAGATGGAGTGTAAGTGATAAACGTTAAAGGTCTGAAAAAGTCATTTGGTAAAAATGAAGTGCTGACAGGCATCGATATCGATATCGCGCAAGGCGAGGTTGTCGTTGTGATCGGGCCAAGTGGCTCCGGTAAAAGTACATTCCTACGCTGCCTGAATCTGCTGGAGCAGCCAACCGGCGGTGAGATTTATTTTGAGGATGAGCTGATCACTGCGCGCAAGTATGATATCGATAGTGCGCGTCGTAAAATGGGGATGGTGTTCCAGCATTTCAACCTGTTCCCGCACAAAACGGTGCTGCAAAACCTGACGATCGCTCCGATCAAAGTGAAAAAGACCGATACAGCATCCGCGCAAAAGATTGCACTGGATCTGCTTCAAACGGTAGGTCTGGCTGACAAAAAGGATGCCTATCCTAACCAGCTATCCGGTGGACAAAAGCAACGTATTGCGATTGCACGTGCACTGGCAATGCAGCCGCATGTCATGTTGTTCGATGAGCCAACCTCTGCCCTTGACCCGGAAATGGTCGGCGAGGTGCTTGAGGTTATGAAAAAGCTTGCTCAGCAGGGCATGACGATGGTGATCGTAACGCACGAAATGGGCTTTGCTCGTGAAGTGGGCGATCGCATTATCTTTATGGACGGTGGACGCATTGTGGAGCAAGGCACACCAGAGCAAGTATTTGGTTCGCCATCCAATGCACGTACACAAGACTTCCTGAGTAAGGTACTGTAAGCACGGATACCATGAATGATTTATCCAGTATAGAGATAAAGATAGATCTGAATATACAAATGGATAGTTAATTTTCAAAGTAGAGGTATATGAGAAATACGGCAATCTATCGACCATAATATAGAGCACATTATTTTGCAGGCTAGGTCCAAGCAGAATGATGTGCTTTTTTGTTTGCTTTCGCATTTTATGATTTTATATCCTTATCCTTATAAATAATGCAAAATGTAAAAAAACAAAAATATAAAACATTACGATAGTTCTGTAATGATGAGAATGAACATGTCACACTTGTTCAGGTAAGAGGTAAGAGGTAAGAGGTAAGAGGTAAGAGGTAAGAGGTAAGAGGTAAGAGGTAAGAGGTAAGAGGTAAGAGGTAAGAGGTATGCTCTCGTTGTTATTTTTCGTAATATAATATATAATCATTACCGAATGTGAAGTGTTACACATCTATTTCATTGGAGGGACGTATTGTGGCGAAGCTATTTACACCATATCAATTGAAAAATCTGAATCTTAAAAATCGTATCGTTATGCCGCCTATGTGCCAGTATGCTGTAGAAACTGGAGACGGGATGCCGGGCGAATGGCATAACGTTCACTATATTAGTCGTGCCGTCGGTGGAACCGGGCTGATTATCGCAGAGATGACGGCTATTCATCCAGACGGACGAATTACGAATGAAGATACCGGCATCTGGGATGATCATTTTATTCCAGCATGGCGTCATATTGTTGATGAGGTACATCGCTATGGTACACAGATCGGTATTCAGCTTGGACATGCTGGTCGTAAAGCGGAGGATGCGAATCCCCCTGTTGCTCCATCTGCCGTACGTTATGATGGCGAAGGATACAAGGAGCCGCATGCCCTAACAACAGCTGAGGTTGAGCAATTGATCCAGGCTTATGGTGAAGCTGCACGCCGCGCTGTAGAAGCAGGTTTCGATACTGTAGAAATTCACGGTGCACATGGATACTTAATTCACCAGTTCCATTCGCCACTCGTCAATCAACGTGAAGACGAATATGGAAAGGATCTACCTTTATTCGGTGAACGTGTGGTACAGGCTGTACGTGCAGCTGTACCAGCAGATATGGCAGTCATTATGCGTGTGTCTGCGCGTGAATATGTGGAGGGTGGCTATGAGGTTGAGGATATTATCGAGACCTGTCGTCGTTACCGTGATGCAGGCGTAGACCTGCTGCATGTCTCTTCTGGTGGTGAAGGCCCGGCTCGTAAAGGTGCTATGCAGGTAGGCCCTGGTTATCAGGTGAATATGGCCTCTCAATTAAGAGACGCTTTACAGATACCTGTGATCGCCGTGGGCTTGCTGGATGAGTTTGCGGACGCAGAGCGTGTGCTGGAAGAGGATCAGGCTGATCTGGTTGCTGTTGGTCGTGCAATGCTGCGTGATCCATACTGGGCAATCCATGCTGCCAAAGAATTGGGCGATGAAGCTCCTGTACCTCAGCCTTATCTGCGTGGCTATCACAAATAATTTGCTATAAGCGTATGCGTGTAGATTAAGAGCGAAATAGATTGTAAATATTGCGAATATTTTGAATGAATAGAAGCAGTTCGATAGGATTTCTGTCGAGCTGCTTTTTGATGTCCATATGTTGAATAGGATAACAGTGTTACAGTCTGAGCTGGATTGGTTAAAATAGAAGAGGTGCTTTATTGTTTGTGGTACCAGTAAAATATATCGCGCAGCTGTTTCAAATACATACAATCAGTCATATCTTTAAAAGAACGAAAGAACGAAAGAACGAAAGAACGAAAGAACGAAAGAACGAAAGAACGAAAGAACGAAAGAACGAAAGAACGAAAGAACGAAAGAACGAAAGAACGAAAGAACGAAAGAACGAAAACTTGAACAGTTTTAATATCGATCAATCAGAAAATTATATTTGAATCAAGCATACATATGTCATATAAAAGAATGGACAAAAGCCGTTATTCTGAAATAAAACAGAATAATGGCTTTTTTGCTATATCAATAATTATACTCAAAATGATGCTGTAAATAACTTTTTTGAAATGATGTTAAACCCGCTCAGTCAGCATAACAGCGCGCTTTTTCGGATACATTTATAGCTTTCGGTTAAGAAATTGAAATATTTTTTTGAACAGAAGTGATCCAAAAATAAACCGTCCGCGTTGATAGAGATAGGAACAGTCAACACCAATCATTTTTAAAAAAGGAGTTAATAACATGAAAATGAAAAAAATCATTGCACCTGTATTGAGCTTATCTTTGATGGTACCAGCAGCTGGAGCATTTGCAGCAGATATGAATTCTACAACAATGGCGGCACCAACAGTAAGCACAAAAGCAGCGGATTTGCGTGCTGGACTGGACTACCTTTTATCCGAGCACTTTAAGCTAGCGGTTGAAGCGATGACCAAGGCTTACTCTGGTGCACCGGATGCAGCAGAAGCATATAAAGCACTGGATCAAAATGCGGTCGATATGGGACCTGCCATCGAATCAATTTACGGTAAACAAGCAGCTACCGAGTTCGAGCGTATCTTCCGTGCACACAACCAATACACAGATGAACTGGTCAAAGCGACCAAAATGAACAATCAAGCAGCTGTCAAACAAGCCGAAGCAAAGGTACAGGGCTTCGTTGATGAATTTGCCGCTTTCCTGGCAAAAGCAACAGATAACAAGCTGCCAGAAGCAGCCGCTGAAAAAGCACTGCGTTTACACGAAGATGAAGTACAAGACGTATTTGAAAAATATATCGCTGGTGATTATACAGGAGCAGCGAAGGAATATCGTGAAGGTCTGAATACGATGTTCACCGTAAGTAAAGCGCTCTCCGGCGCGATCGTTGCACAAAATCCTTCTAAATTCGATAACGGTACAGTCGATACACCAGCAGCAGACCTGCGTTCTGCATTGAACCACCTGGCAGCTGAGCACTTTGCACTGTCCGTCATGCAAATGCAACAGCAATACGATGGTAAAACACAGGCTTCGGATGCATGGATCAATGCAGAAGCAGGCAATACCGCTGACTTCAAAGCAGCAATTGCTTCGATCTATGGTCAAGCAGGAGCGAACCAGTTTGAACAAATCTGGGTAACGAACCATATTAAAGCACAAAGCGATTATGTAGATGCCCTGAAAAAAGGTGACCAATCGGCTCTGACTGCTGTGAAAAACCGCATTGAGCAATTTACAAAAGAATTCGCTACATTCCTGGGCACAGCAACAGCGAACAACCTGCCAGCATCCGCAGCAGAGCAAGCGCTGATGACTCACGAGGGTCAAGTACAAGCGGTTATTAATGACTATGCAGCGAAAAACTATGCAGCAGCTTACACCGCTGACCGTGAAGGCTACAAAACGATGTTTGGTATCGGTGAAGCGCTGGGTGGAGCAATTGTGAAGCAATACCCTGACAAATTCAAAATGGCTTCTGCACCTACAACACAACCATCTACACCAGCAAAACAGCCAACAACATCGACACCTGCGCCATCCAAGCCAATGAATGAAAACATGATGATGGTATGGATGAAGCTGAACAGCAAAACGCTGAAAATCGATGGTAAAACGACTATGATGGATACAATGCCAATGGTTGTTGGTAACACAACGTATATCCCACTGCGTTATCTGGGTGAAGGTATCGGTGCGAAGGTAGCATGGAACAAAGCATCTAATGAAGTAACGGTAATGGCAGGCTCCGATACAATGAAATTCTGGATCGGTAAAGACACAGTTGTCGTAAACGGCAAAAACATGAAGCTGTCCGCAAAAGCTATGATCAACAAAGATGGCAGAACTGTAGTACCTCTGCGCTCGATCACTGAGCTGCTGGGCTGGGATGTAAAATGGAATACAGCAGACGGTTCCATTACTCTGACCAAATCGATGTAATTTTAGCTTTAGCGAACGAGTGAATCACAATAAAGCTTAACGTTACGTTTCACCAATTAATCGAATTCTGGCCGTCCAGTTTGATTCTGTCAATCCATTCCCCAAGATCGATTGCAGATTGTACGATGCATGATCTCTGCCTTCTCCATGTCCAGAGAAGGTAGAGAGTAACGACCATCCAACTATCCAAATATATGGCTTTCCCATGAAGCCAGTCAAAAGGGAAACGGTCCCCCAGCCGTTTCCCTTTTTTGTGCAATATAAAGAAGTATAGACGGTGTAAGAATGGTAAGAATAATCACGCGTATAGTTAGCAATATAGCGAACTATATTGTTTTCGATATATGATGAAGTAAATCAAGAAAAAAGGAAAGGTGCGCTATGATCATTCAATCTATCCTTATCCAGTGGACAAAAGAAACACGCGGTGAGCCCTATGCATCCGTACGAAGTCATCATCCCAATCATTTTCCATTACCTTCAGCAATAGTACAGCAGAGTGAGAAGTTAGCCGATGGGCAGT
The DNA here is from genome assembly GCF_014645615.1 of Paenibacillus hunanensis. Classification (GTDB taxonomy): domain Bacteria; phylum Bacillota; class Bacilli; order Paenibacillales; family Paenibacillaceae; genus Saccharibacillus; species Saccharibacillus hunanensis. The sequence continues at coordinate 10,034 of NZ_BMMB01000022.1, forward strand.
TATTATGGCATCGGCTATCCTTTGGGCAAACGATGCAGGGAGTCGAGCTGCTACAGGAGCAATATGAATGGCTGACGATGCCAGAGCAAGGTACAGCATTAGAAGGTGAGTTACCCGGTATAAAATGGAAAGAAGTAGCGGGCAAGCTACACGTCAATGCTTGCTATCATCCTTCCTTTGGTAAGCCTGTACGAACCAACGGTCAGAGTGACTTGTTAGACGAGAAAGCTTTTGAGCTTACGCCGCTTCAATATGGGCAGATCGTCATCAATGGACGGCATACCGTAGAGGATGGAAGTATCTATGAACAGCGCATCACAAACCTATGGTACGTTACCGATTATAGCGAGATTCGCTCGCTACGTAGTAGCCCAGACTATCAATATAAGCAGATGGCTTCGTTATGGTAAGTTAAAATGATGCGTTTAAAAGTAAAATGCTCCCATTTAATTTGCATCAATGTGCAAAAATGATGATTTTAACATGGATATATAGACTAAAGTCCTAATATACTTTAAAATGAATGCAACCGGAATCAAACACATATCATATTGGGTAAATGTATAGTACTTTGAAATACGATACTGGCATATTGTATGTAAAAGGAAAGCTGCGCCGTTTTGATCTGTTTTTGCTCATTTGCTTACGATACGAACCACGGACTGAATGTAGCTTGGTGAACATGGACGTAGTATACTATCTTACATGGAACCTTATGTATATCTGTCCGTATTACCCCTATAGCAAGCAACACTGCTTCTACAAGTATCCGGTAGATTGCGTTATGTTTTGCATCTTATTATTTAAGTGGAGGGAACAAATCTATGTCTATTTTCAAACGTTTGCGTGATCTTACCCTGTCCAATGTATACGCTCTTATCGAAAAGGCAGAGGACCCAATCAAGATGACGGATCAGTATATCCGCGATATGGCGGCTGATCTGGAGGATGCAGAAAAAGCAGTTGCATCGCAAATTGCGATCGAAAAACGCTTCAAGCAGCTGTACGAAGAGCAGGATGCACTGGTGAAAAAGCGTGAGGAGCAAGCACATATCGCTGCACAGGCGCAGAATATCGATCTAGCTCGCCGTGCACTGGAAGAAAAGAAAAGTGCAGAAGCGAAGCGCGATGAGTACAAAGCAAACTTTGATCAAAATAAAGCAGCAGCAGACAATCTTCGTTCCAAGCTGGACGAAATGCGTAAGCAGCTGAACGAGCTGAAAAATAAACGTGAAACGCTCGTAGCTCGCTATAATGCAGCGAAGGCGCAAACGGAGATCAACAAAGCGATGAACGGCTTCAGTGCCGATTCTGCAACAGCGGGCATGAAGCGTATGGAAGAGAAAATGATGCAAATGGAAGCACGCGCAGAAGCAAGCAACGAAATGAACACCAAAGGCAAATCGCTGGATGATGAAATTCAAGCGCTTGGCACAAACAAAGAAGTAGAAGACGAGCTGTCCGCTCTGATGAAGCAATACGAGAAAAAATGACGATACGATAGGCAAGCGTGTCACTGATGTAAAACGATCTTACACATACCAAAGAGAAATAATTGCGTAACATAACCGACGAAGGAAGCAGAATGAGCATGTCACGAGCAGTAGCAGTCACGCGCATTCGGTTCTTCCTTCGTCTTTTTGTGGCTTTTGCCATCGAACATAATGGATGTATTTGATGAATGATGTGGAGGCGGAGACGGATGAGTTGGGATATTTTGCTGCAAATTTTGGTCTGGACGGGTGTAGGTGCAGTTCTACTAGCTGTGCTAATGTATCTGGATTCATTGTTTACGAAGTATAAGGATATCGCTGAGATCAAAGCGGGGAATACCGCAGTAGCGGTTCGATTAGTGATGAAGCTATTTGCACAGGGATATATTTTATCAGTATCCATCAATACCTCATGGAGTCTGTGGGAAGCTGTGCTTGTATCGATCGTTGCCTTTGTTATCCTGTTGATTCTGGAGCAGGTGGCGCGACTGCTATTCAAAGGCATCGCTGGTCTTGATCTGGATGAAGGTACACGTCAGGGATTGATTGGTCATGGACTACTCGGTGGTGGCTTACAGCTGGTGGGGGCATTTATTATTTCCGCATCGCTGTAAAGAAACACGCATACGAAGTGGATGTATAAGAAACAGATGAAGTGAAAGGAAGACTTGCTATGGGATTATGGAAACGGATTACGAATTTGATGTCCAAGCCGGAAGCGCCAAAGCCGGAGAAAAGTCCGCTTGATCTACAGGTGGGCGATATTTGTGAAGTATCGCTGGTTACGTATGAGATCGTTGGAACTGCACGTAATCGTGTTCGCAATACAGTCATGCTAACCTTGCAGGATGGATCAAGCATTAGCTATCTGCATGTCGAGATGCAGGAAAAGCTTCGTTATGCCCTGTACCAGCCGATCGATGGCGGTCTGGACAATCCGAATGAAGTACCGACTCATATCGAGATGGATGGTACAGATTATTATCTGGATGAGCAATATAGCGGTATGGTCATGTCTACCGGACGTACACCGGTATTGCCGGGTGCTGCCAATGGAGAACAATATGTATGGCAGCATCAATCGGATGATCGGAAGCTACTTCGAATTGAGTGGCAGGGCGGACGCTTTACATTATATGAAGGCGAATGGGTACTAAACGCAGATGTACGCGTTATTCGTGCCAGTTAGGAGCGAAGACGGATGAAAGAGCGGATGTCCAGATGGACAAAGATTATACTAGCACTCAGTCTGGTCGTTTCCTTACTGTCTGGCTGTGGCTCAGGTAGCAGCAAGATTACGTATCCGCTGGAATCGGTCAGTCGAAATGGCAATTCTACATCTTATGTGTATCGTGCGGCAGGTCAGACGGTTCCAGCCGTTGCGGAGCAATTAGCCGATCAGCGTAGACCGGAGCAAACCTCGGTTGAAGATCCTGACCGTATGTTTCTCGTGTACAATAATGAATTGATTCAGGTACAGCGTGACCCGGCTAAGCCTGAGGATACACTAATTGAAGTCGATTCGCAGCAATATGTACAGCAAAATTATAGCTCTAGCTTTTTACAGGGATATCTAACCGCTTCGATTCTGCAAAGCCTGTTCGGAGGCGGTAGCTACGGCGGATATGGTGGCTATGGCGGTGGTACATATCGCGGTTATACATCGCAAAGCACCTACCCACCTAAAACGCAATACAATAAGCCTTCTGCGCAGGATATGAAGCAGGCACCTCCTCTAACGGTGGATAAATCTGGCTCGATCTTCAAGCGAGGCAGCTCGTCTTCCTCCAAGCGTTCCGGTTACGGTAGCGATGTAACGAATCGTGGCTCCCCATCCAGCGGAACGATCAATCGTGGAGGCAGCTCGTCTAACAAATCCGGTGGCTTCTTCTCATCCGGCAATAGTGCTCCGAAGTCGAGCTTCGGTTCCGGTAAGATACGTAAGCGTGGACGACGATGAGGCGGTCATAAGATAAACGATACAATGAAGCGATGTAGGGCATTTTATGTTAATCTATCAAGCATGCCTGGAGTCAGACCACGTTAACCAGTTTAGGAATGAGTAGGAATATTGGGCATGATATGCTCACATGCCTGACAGAATGAAGTAGCCATACGAATACGAACCACTAGCTTATGATTAAATAGCTTATGATCAAAGTCTCTCTTATGCTGTAGACGAGTTCTCGTTTATAGCGATAAGAGAGACTTTTTAATTCCTCTTTCTTTGAAAGGATTTCCGCAATATTTCCTCAATGTTTTCGCGGTTCTAGCTGAACTCGTAGCTCTATTATTTTCTATAGTGGGTACCTATCCTGGTGCTACAGCTTATCTATCTGATTTATACAATATGACTAGATATTTGGCTTTATTTTCCGTATACAAATACAGCTATAGCTATCCGTTAAGGGCAGCTCATCTGCTAACCTTGCGTACATACGAGATTTTGGTACAACCTTGATGTATGACCGTTTTGCTTGTATAAATTGCGCTTGTTTTGACCGCGATGCCTCGTTTGGATGTGGCAAGTGTTTATGCTAAGGTGTACATGTATGCGTTTTCTATCTTGAATAGCATGGAGGGATTGTACATGTCAGCAGGGCGGGAAGATTCACATTTACCGGATGTGCTTCGATTGGACGGAACGTGGCGTTTGCAGCATTTTCATCCGGGGGAGGTTAGTCCACTTGAGACAGCCGCAGCTGGATTGGATGATCGATACTGGATTACAGCTGAGGTGCCAGGGGATGTGCATGATGCGCTGATTACACATCGTTTAATTCCTGAACCGTATTATGGACATCAGGATCAGCAGTGTCGCTGGGTCGAGCAGGAGGAATGGTGGTATCGCACGACATTTGATTATGAGCTGAATGATGATCCGTATGAGCGTCATGAGCTTGTGCTGCATGGACTGGATACGTTTGCGACGGTATATATAAATGGACATGAAATTGCGCGCACTGCAAATATGCATCGCCAGTATGTACTCGATGTAACGCGTGTACTGCGTAATGGCTGGAATAGTATTGCGGTTCGATTTGATCCGTTACATAACCATCATAAGGATAAAGAAAAGTTTGACTGGTCGTCGTATACGAAGGAGCGTCCGTGGCTACGTAAGGCGGCGATGAATTTTGGCTGGGATTGGGGGCCACGACTCATTACCGTCGGCATCTGGGGAAGTGTAGAGATTCGGCGTCGCCGTGTGGCACGCTTAGCGGATGTGTACACTTATACTGCTGAGGTGAATACAGAACAGGCTATTTTGCATGTGAATGTGGCGTGTCAGCGTGTAGCACCGCTTCGCTATACGGACTTTAATACACATCGTGCTGCATCGCGTGATTCATCAACAGCATCTTCGCCTGCCAATATGCCGGGTGCAGTGTCGGGAGAGATGCCGGCTCTATCGGCAAGTCGTTCGCAAGCTGAATATAAAGCTAAGCATCAGCATGAACCTTTACAGGTCACTGCTGTGCTATATAATCGTCAAGGGCAAGAGGTGGCAAGTCAACGTACCACGATGGCATCGTCCCATCCTATGCAGGGCATGGGTGGAATCGTGGCAGAACAGGTACATCTCGAATTATCGGTGAGTCAACCTCAGCTATGGTGGACGCATGATCTGGGTGAGCCGTATTTATATCGCCTGGTTGTAACACTGTATGCTGGAGAAGACATCGTAGATTGTTCGGAGCAACAGGTCGGTCTACGAACGATTGAGCTACAGCAATATGATGAACAGGGGCAAGCAAGCTTTGTATTTGTACTGAATGGGGTTCAAGTCTATGCTCGTGGGGCGAACTGGATTCCTGCGGATAGTCGCATTGGCGCGATTCCGAATGAGCGCTATCGGGAATTGATTGAATTATCCGTAGCGGCACATATGAATATGCTGCGTGTGTGGGCAGGTGGCATTTATGAGAAAGATATCTTTTACGAGCTATGCGATGAGCTGGGCATTCTAGTATGGCAGGATTTTGCGTTTGCGAATGCGTTATTTCCTGATTTTAATCATGATTATATGAACAATGTGCGGAGTGAAGTGGAGGATCAGGTGCGTCGGCTGCGTCATCATGCCTCACTTGCGCTCTGGTGCGGGAACAATGAGATTGATTGGCTGTATGATATGAAAACGGCATCGGGGGATATTCGTAGCCCATTTTATGGTGAAGCGATCTATCATGAGCTGATTCCAGATGCACTGGTGCAGCTTGATCCGCAGCGTTCATACTGGCCTTCCTCACCGTATGGGGGCAATGATGCGAACGATCCAGATGCTGGCGATCGACATAACTGGCAGGTGTGGCATGGCTCGGTATATCCGCGTAGCTATGGAGATGTGCCGCTACTGGATTATAGTATAGAGGGGGTTAGCTTTCATCATTATAAAGCTGATCTTGCGTTATTCAGCAGTGAATTTGGTATCCATGCGGCGGCGAATTATTATACGTTATCCAAATACATTCCTGAGGCGTCCTTTTACTGGGGTAGCCCGGAAATGGCGTATCGTAATAAAGATACGAATCATCGCAAAGGCATTTTGCTCATGGAAGGCTATACGGGGATTCCGCAGGATGTGGAGCAATATATCAATTATTCGATGCTGACACAGGCAGAAGGGTTGAAATACGGCATTGAGCATTATCGTCGTCATAAGCATCGCAATGGAGGGAGTCTGATCTGGCAGCTCAACGATAGCTGGCCCGGTACGAGCTGGTCGATCATTGATTATGCGCTGTTGCCCAAAGCGGCGTATTACTATGCGCGTAGCTTTTATCATCCATTGCTATTATGCGCAGATCATGATCCAGGTCAGCCATTTCAGGTATGGATCGTGAGTGATCGTTTGGAAGAAATTCGCACAGAAGTTACCGTAGAGGTGATCAATTGGATGGGAACGGTAATTAGCAGTCAGCAGGCGCAAGCAACGATTGGTGCCAATGAAGCAGGAGCAGTTGCAACATGGAGTGAAGCGGAGCTGTTGCAAGGTAAAGCGGAGCCGAATGAGGTTGTGATTGTACTCAGCTGTGATCATCCAGAGATTAAGCGCAATCTGTATTACTTGCGTTCGCCACGAGAGCTTGCCTTGCCACAAGCCACATGGACAAGCGTTGTGAATGAAGAACAACAGACGGTAACGATCACCAATGGAAATGTACTGGCGCGTATGGTACGTATCGATATCGTGCAGGGGCGACTGCGAATGGATGATAACTATTTTGATCTACTGCCCGGTGAACAGCGAACGATCCATATTGATCATGCTGGCGGTGAGGCTGTACGCTGGGATACGATGCGTATTAGTGCTTTGAATGGTTCGGGTTGTGAGTTGGAGAAGAATAGATAGGGTGTATGGATTTAGGTTTTGCTGTATGTGGTATGAAGGGAATTATTTTATTCAGATATTCCTATAAACTGTACTGCACGAGTAGACATGAAATTTATCGAAGGGTTATTTCCAAATGACAACTATTATTAAAGTACAACCAGGCATTTCGATAGCAGATATCTATATCGGGATGCTCAGGAATGATGCAGAGCGGTGCTTATCCAATACTGCATATTCTTTTCAAATCGAGTATGAACAAGATAAGGTAAGCTTTATAGAAATAAATGCAGAGGCAGATATAAGCTGCATATACAACGGTATCGATTTGTTTAAAGTAAAAGCAACTCAACTTATCGATTTATTGGACGCCATCTCACCCTATGATCGAGCAGAATCGGATGGCTGTAGCTATCGATTTCCTCAATTGGGCCTGGTATTATGGCGAGACATCAATTTTACAGAAGAGGATATGAAACAATCGTGGTTTCAAGAGATGTCATTGGAAAATCAAGAAGATACGATGAGATCGCTATACTTTTCAACAGTTGGTGTCTTTTTACCTGAATGATTAAGGTTGAATCGTGAATAATGATATACCCTCTAGCTAAAAGAGACGGGTACTCGAATATTTAATGATGTGTGAATTGAATATTTCCTATCTTAATCAGCTGGAATCTTGAGTGATCGTGCTCTCAAAAAGGTTCCAGCTGATATAATCGATCTTTTGTAAGAATTCTCGGCAAATCAGTCCGTTTTTTATTTGAAAATGGATATAACTTCGTTAAGAGAACGATATTTTTACATTCAAAGTGCATATTGTGATCGACCACAGTTAAATACTAAAAAATGTAACTATCAATGATAAAAAAACACTACATGAAAAATTCAAAATAGAAAATCCTTAGCTCTTCACCTACATACGTGCAATCAAGCAAAAGTAGTTCATCAATCTACCTGCATATCGTCACAACGCAAAATCGTTAAAACCACCAAAACCACCAAAACCACCAAAACCACCAAAACCACCAAAACCACCAAAACCACCAAAACCACCAAAACCACCAAAACCACCAAAACCACCACTCCCCTTACAACACCAACGCCATAACCCTATACACCCAGCAAAATTCCCTTACCCACCTGCAAAGCTCATTCCAATCATGTACAATGACAAAAGAACAATTGATTTACACCGGAAGGGAGTACAGGCAAATGACATCACAATCAGGTTCAGATTCCTCAGCTGCATCAAATCAAGCGCAGCAGGATCATGGGAAATTCAATCGCAGACCGATTACACCAGCAACGGCACAGCAGAAAATTGCTGCTTATGTGCAGCCTGCTGCTATAGAGGAAGTGAAGCTGCATGAAGCAGGGGGGCGCTTTCTGGCGCAGTCGGTTACAGCACCGCATCCATATCCGCATTTTCGGCGGTCAGGTATGGATGGATATGCGCTGCAAGCGGCTGATCTGGAGCAGGCTTCTAGTGATCATATCGTCTGGTTAGAGGTTATCGATAATATTCCCTGCGGCTATACGCCATCCCACGAGATTACATCAGGTTATGCCGCTCGTATTATGACGGGGGCGATGGTGCCGGATGGAGCGGATGTGGTCGTGATGCTCGAAATGACCGAGCTGCGCACTGAAAATGACCGTACATGGGTCGGTATTAAGCGTCAGGTGGAGCAGGGACGGAACATTACACCGATTGGACTGGAAGTGCAGCAGGGTGATCTACTGCTAGAGCAAGGCGCTCAGATTGGAGCGGGGGAGATCAGTGTACTTGCTACATTTGGTGTACATACGGTGCAGGTGTATCGCAAGCCGCGAGTAGCGATATTTTCAACAGGTACCGAGCTGCTGGGTGTAGAAGAACCGATTGCACCGGGTAAAATTCGTAATAGCAATTCACTGATGCTAGCGCAACAGATTGCAGCCGCAGGCGGAGAACCGATATTGCTAGGCGCAATTGAAGATAAGCTGGAGCTGGCACGCTCGATGATGATGAATGCGCTGGAGCAATATGATCTTGTTGTATCCAGTGGCGGTGTATCCGTCGGCGACTACGATATTATGGGTGATCTGGTACGTAGCGGTGAGGTAGACATGCTATTTAACAAAATCTCCATGCGTCCTGGCAGTGTGACGACCGGAGCGGTGAAGGATGGAAAGCTATTATTCGCTCTGTCAGGCAATCCAGGTGCTTGCTTTGTTGGCTGTGAATTACTGGTACGCCCAACGATTCGTCAGATGATGCAATCGAAGCATGATTATTTACTACAGTGGCAAGCAGAGCTTGGACGCGAATATGTGAAAATTAATAGCTTTACTCGCTATGTGCGTGGACGTATCGAGGTGGAACATGGTCGTCTGGTCGCTTACCCTGCCTTGCTGGATGAATCTAATGTGATGGTTACGATCAAAGATAGCGATTGCTTGATTATCATTCCGCCGACAAGTGAGCCACTTCCAGCAGGCACGACTATACAGGTGCTAAGGCTGATGGATCGATGAATGATATGCCAGTATACCCATCTGCATTGCAGCATCGCCAGCCTCCTATCGTACAGATTGTCGGTTACAAAAATTCTGGCAAAACGACGCTGGTCACGTCCTTGCTGCGTTTATTTGTACAGCAAGGTTTGCGTGTAGCCGTAATCAAGCACGACGCTCACGCATTTCAAATGGATCATCCGGGTACAGATACCTATGCGCATACAGAGGCAGGAGCGGTGGCAATTGCGATTACGTCGCCGCTGCGTACAGCTATTATTCGCGAGCAGCCCGCTTCATTAGAACAGCTGATCGATGAGTTGCTACAGGGCAGTCGAGAAGGATATGATCTAATTCTTATCGAAGGCTTTAAGCGTGAGCAGTATCCGAAGGTAGCGCTGGTGGTAGATGAACAAGGACTGGAGCTGCTAAGTGAGCTGACAGGTATCCACTGGATCTATAGTCGACTGGCTCCAGAGCAGGTTGCCGAGTATGTGAAGCGCGAGGATGATATCCAATTGAAAGATATACCTATTATTTTAGATAGTAAAGATGGTATTATGGATATGTTCATTGCACTATATGCTTACATACAATCCAGCACGTAACAAACGAGCTGCACATCATAGCGGCTCACAAGTAGCAATGTCCAGTCCATTTATAGAAAAGGGAGAGAGAACAAATGAAAGTAACCTTGATCGCCGGAAGTACACGCCCTGATGCATCGACAACAAAGCTGTGCCACTATATCGCACGATTGCTGAACGAAAAAGGACATGAAACGGAAGTATTCAATTTGCAGGAGCATGTGTTACCACTCTACGGTCCAGGCGAAGCTTATGGTCATGAGGAGGTACAGAAGCTATCCGCTGCGGCGAAGAGCGCAGATGCACTTGTTCTGGCAACACCAGAATACCATGGCTCGCTATCTGGTGTACTGAAAAATGCACTCGATTTCCTGAACAGTGACTTTTTCAATAACAAGGCAGTGCTGTCTGCAAACTCTGCCGGTGGTGTAGTAGGTACAGCCTCTCTGCTGCATCTGCAAACGATCGTACGCAACCTGCACGGCATCAATTGCCCGGAATGGATCTCGATCGGCGGCGCACAGCGTGAATTTGATGCAGAGGGTGCACCTGTAGACGAAGGTGCAGAGCTGCGTATCCGCACAGCGGTTGCTTCATTCGCCGATCTGGCTGAGAAGCTGAATAAAGTATTTGAATAAATGACAGGATGCTTGAACCACAAGTGAATGAGTACGATTTAGTAAGATAAAGATGAAAACCGCCCCTTCTAGCTGGAGAGGGCGGTTTTTGTTGGTTTTATAACGCGATATCGTCTCATAAGGCTATATGGTCTTATATCATCTTATAGCGCTATATAGCGATAAAAAGAATCCATGTTCTAGCTTCTGCTTTATCGCATCTTATGTTCATTTTTTATACAGCTAATCATTACGCCGCTCGATCGCCTCGGACATCGTTTTATCGGTCAGATGCGCATAGATTTCGGTTGTTTCCGTAGAAGCATGTCCAAGCTGCTCCTTCGTTTTATAAATATCATTTTGTAAATAATAGTCGGTTGCAAACGAATGTCGCAGCTTATGCACGGTCAGGTATGGCTTGCCGAACGACTTCGCGTATTTGATAATCATCGCTTGGATGGCGCGCTTGGTCATGCGTTTGCCGGATGATTGTCCGTTGGGCTTAGCAACGAATAATGCCGACTCATTACGTGGTGTACGATAGCGTGTATCACGAAGCTGCAAATAGACAACGAGCTCATCGCGTGCCTGCTCGCGGAAGTAGACCGGCGTTTTGAACGTTTCATCGTTATTCCCTTTGCGGGACACGTAGAGCATTTTCTGATTCAAGTCCAGATCGTTCAAGTTCAGATTGACTACTTCGGATACACGTAGTCCTGAATTGAGGATCAGGCTGGCAATGCATGCATCGCGCTCACGGTTCAGCTCATACGAGTATAGCGCCTGCTTGTTGGTAGCAATGGTCTCGCGATGCCCCTCCAGAATGTAGCCGACAAACTCCAGCAGCTCCTCATCCTCCAAAATTTTACCCTTGAGCTTGGCAGCCGTATCCTTCGGCTTGTGTAGCCGTTTGACCTCAATCTTCGCCATAATATTACGCTTGAGCAACGGATAGAAATCCTCATCCTCGGCAATCTGGCTCAGATAATGGAAAAGTGAACGCAGCGAGGATAGCTTACGCGATACGGTGACACGTGTGTTGGCACCTTCGGCGCGTGTCGTTAAATAGAGCCGATAGGCGGTCACATCCTCCATACGCAGCGTTTCCAGCTCCAGTAGCGCGATATCGCCAAGCTGCTGTGCAGTCGATAGCCCTTCCGCAATCATCCATCCAAAAAAGGATTCATAATCCCGTATGTATTCCAGCAGTGTGGAGGGCGAGAGATCGGGTAGCTTATAGTTAATAAATTGCTCCACGTACCAGGGCATGGAGGGGAGCTTGTCATCCAGCTTACGTCGATCCTGTATTTTTTGTATCGTCATATCGTTAACTCACCTCATGCTCCGATTGTATCATAAAATGGGTATATGATTTGCGTCGCTCTGGGAATAGGGTATATAGTGATAGGAAGGCAGAACATCTATTCTGGATACTGCCGTCTGCTCCATTTACAGGCAATGTAATTTTCGACATCGGAGGGACAGGGATGACGCTGGCGCTAGAGTTGGTTCCGCGAAGCAAGAAGCGGATTATTCGCGAAATGATGCAATTTTATTTATATGATTTTACATATTATCTGAATATTGAACTAACGGACAAGGGGCGTTTTCCCGACTACCCGGATCTGGATGAATTCTGGAGTCGGCCGGGACGTAAATTCCCTTATTTGATCTATTCTGGCTTCTATATTGCTGGCTTTGCGCTGGTCGATCGGCTGGATAATGGTGAAGCGGATTATTATATGACCGAGTTTTTTATCCTGCATAAATACAGGCGTTCAGGTGTAGGCACATGGGCAGCCTGTGAGCTGTTCCGTCGCTATCCGGGTCGCTGGAAGGTAACACAGGTGAGTAATAATCTGGCAGCACAGGCATTCTGGCGCCGCATTATCGGGGAATATACAGAAGGACAGTATATGGAAAAAATAGAGCTCGATCATGGTGGGCCGAGTCAGTATTTTACTTCCTTTCGCTAACCGATCGTATAGATCACGAAGGTAACATGGAGTTGTCTGCTTAACATGTAGGGCTTGCTGTGTAAATAACATCATGACTGAAACTGCAATCAGGACACAACCTGCAAAGGAGACTTACACATTATGTACTTACCAACGTTTTCGTTATCTAATAAAAAAGCAATTATTACGGGTGCAGGCAAAGGAATCGGGCAAGCGCTTGCAATCGGATTAGCACAGGCAGGAGCGGATGTAGGCTTGATCTCGCGTACTGGATCAGATCTGGAAGTGACCAAGCAGCTCATCGAAAAGCATAGTAGCCGTCAGGCGATATGCCTTGTAGCAGATGTGACCGATCGACAGCAGATGAAGGAAGCCTTCGAGCGCTTTGAGCTGTCATTTGGTACACCTGATATTCTCGTGAACAATGCGGGTATGAACATCCGTAGCCGCGCACTCGATGTAACTGACATGGAGTGGGATACGATCGTCAAGACGAATCTGCATTCCGCGCTGATCGCTTCACAGCTAGCAGCCGAAGGGATGAAAAATAACGGTGGCGGTCGTATTATTAATATCGCTTCGGTCGCCGGGCATCTGGCGATGCGCACTGGCGTTGCTTACGGTGCAACCAAGGCGGCATTAATCCAAATGACCAAAATTCTAGCGCTCGAATGGGCAGATTATGGTATTCAGGTGAACGGTGTCGGCCCGTGGTATTTCCGTACACCACTGACCGAATCCGTGCTTGCAGATGAACAATATATGCAGGATATTTTGAATCGTACCCCGTTAAAACGAATTGGTGCGATGGAGGAGCTAGTCGGCCCGGTCGTCTTTCTTGCTTCGGATGCCGCAGGCTATATGACGGGTCAAACGCTGATGGTCGATGGCGGCATGTCTATTTTTGGTTTTTGATGTCTGACAGTATTGTTCTACATGACTCGATCCGACCATGGAGCTCAAGCAAAGTCTAGAGAAATACGAATATTGTAATACCGCATAACAGAACAATAAAAGGACAGCTCATTTCAAAGAGAGCTGTCCTTTTTGAATAGAAGCCAAAGTTCCTCTTTAAAAAGCACGAATTTACTCATCTAAAACCACCCCTATATCAACTGCATCGGCTCAAGCTTTACAACATCACACGTAATACAATATAAACGCACGCTTGTCTTCTTACATTATATAGAACATATAATAATTTATAACCAATTAATTGTTGACAATATATCTGAATATGATATGATAAATGCAAACAAATATTACGTATGCAAACTATGAATTGCACCAAGCAAAGGGTGAGAATAGTGGAAGAAAAGAAAACACTGGCATTAGATGAACACCTCTGTTTCTCTCTATATGCAGGCTCGCGTGCAATTACGCGCATGTACTGGCCGATGCTAGAGGAAATGGGGATTACTTATCCTCAATATCTGGCTCTGGTTGTATTGTGGGATAAAAAGGAATGCACGATCAAGGAGCTAGGTAAGGAAATTTATCTCGATTCCGGTACGATGACATCGATGCTCAAACGGATGGAGGAATCTGGATTGATTACACGCCAGCGCTCTGTTGAAGACGAACGTGTTGTCAAAATCCGTATTACCGAGCAAGGTCTCGCATTACAGGAGCAATCTGCTTGCATTCCACAGGCGTTATTGCAATCGACTGGCTTGAGTCATGAAGAGTTGGAACAATTGAATCGTCAAATCCGTCAAATTATCGGTAAAATTAAAAGCTAATCCAATTATACGTCTGCGATGCGTCTAACATGCAAAGTGGATAACGGTATGGACGCCTTACAGGTCGATACAAACAGGTTATCCGAAATAGGTTACAGGAATAGCTCCTGTGACCTTTCTTTCCCACTTGAATGCTGTATACAAACTTATTCTATCATTTTTAAATGTTAGCAATGAATTTGATATAAAGCGATCTTATCCGTTTGAAGCTTTCTTTACACAGCTAAATATACGGCTAAAAATTATCGCCATACCATCTGCGATCTCATCGTTATATTATCGAGTTCATTTTTTTATGTTATAGAGTCCATTTTTATGTAATTTCTGTTATCTTTCCAATTCGACGTTTGTCCAGGTAGCTATGCTCTGGCAAGCAGGCTGCCTTTCATATAGATGCAATGCTGTTCCATTATAGCTGCGTCCGGTCGGAATACGAATATCTCATTTATTGTCGCCATATCCCTGATAAAAGAAGAAGTTGACGCTGTATAGATCAACACAGGTGTATCCGACCCTTAACTTTGGTTATGGTGAATCGCTTATGATTCGCCTTTCGATATAATATTCTATATGGAAAAGCGCTTATTCCACCATGGAGTAAGCGCTTTTGTATATACAGAGGATCGATGTGTACGTGTACAGATTAATATTACGTGGTATGATATTTTACAGTTACAAGCAAGTCTAGGGAGATATGGCGAAAGTGGCGTATACATAACGGAGGAGGGATTCATATGGGTTCGCGCCTGATGCATTACTGTATTGCTGCGTTAATCGAAAGTCGACTGGGCTGGCATAGCCCGGAATTTATGCTTGGTAATCTCGCACCGGATGTTGCGGAATATGGTGTGCGTGATCAGAACAAGCGACAATCGCACTTTATACGTCTGGATTCAGCAGGCGAAGGTTTTTTTGATCTGGAGCGCTTTGCAGCACGTTATTTGCGCGAGCAGCGCTCATTATTTCATATCGGTTATTATTTTCATTTGCTATCGGATGATCTGTGGATCAAGCACATCTATATTCCTACGATTCATCATTTGCCTGCTGATGAACGTGCAGAGGCGAAGCAGCGTTACCAGCGCGATCTGAGCAAGCTGGGAGGCAGGCTAATGGCGCATTATCATTTGCAATATATGGATCTGGAGCATGAGGTGATGTCGATGCCTGAAGCGGATCTGACCATGCTGCCACATCTGGTTGAAGACTTGAAGAGTGATATTGAGTATAGTGTGCAGGAGAGCGAGCCTGAGCCACTGGAAATACTGGAATGGGAAGCTGTGACGAATGCGCTTGATTATACGGTAGAGGCATGCCTTAGCCAGCTTCGCATGTGGGAGGAAGCCGACCGGATGCTGATACGGCATGGGTATCGTTTGACATTAGAAGGAAATTTGTAGCAGGTGGAATTGTAGCTTCATACCTAGATAGAAGAGAAAGAAATGCTTTTAGCATATGAAAAAGAAGTCGCAGTCATCGGAACTGCGGCTTTTTTGATATACGGAATAGTATACTCGCTTCGGCTAAGCTTCATATTTTACATATCCAACATAGTGAATATGCCATATTTACGGTGACTTCGGGCTGTGCGTACAATAGCGGTACAGGTAGAAACAGCAACCGTACCGCTAGCAAGGTGTACAACGATAACGAGGCAGGGAGAGTGCAGTATGGGAAATCGTTTGACCTATGGCTTGGATCGAAGCCGTATGATGAAGCGGCTAGAGTGGAAGCGTAAGCAAGCGTCACAGAGGGAGCAGCAGCTATTCGCCGTACTGGATCATATATCAGATGCACAGGAGCGTGAGCTGCTGGAGTATCTGTATGCTTATATGCCACTGCATGATCTGGCAGACTATGATGGGGAATATTTTGCTGCGCATGTAAGTCAGGTGCTGGAGACGCGCCAGCAGATGTCATGGGGCGCTACGATACCGGATGAGATTTTCCTCCAGTATGTGTTACCTTACCGAGTGAATAATGAAAATATAGATAACAGTCGAGCTGTTATTTATGAGCTATTGGCTGATCGGGTACGCGCGCTATCCATGGTGGAGGCGATTATTGAGACGAATTACTGGTGTCATGAGCATGCGACCTATACAGGCACGGATATCCGTACGGTGTCTCCATTAACGATCATGCGTACCGCACTCGGTCGTTGTGGAGAACAGTCTACATTTACCGTCACTGCCCTACGCAGCATCGGTATTCCAGCACGGCAATGCTATACACCGCGCTGGGCGCATTGCGATTCGAATCATGCCTGGGTGGAGGCATGGGCAGATGGACAGTGGCATTATCTCGGTGCGTGCGAACCAGAGCAGGTGCTCAATGAAGGCTGGTTCCGCTTGCCTGCCAAGCGTGCCATGCTGGTCAACACTCGCGTACCTGCCGATTATATTGGGCCCGAGGAGGTCTGCTCCACTCATGATGGGTATACCGAGATTAATCTGTTAGACCGTTATGCAGCTACCAAGCAGCTACAGATTCAGACTGTCGATGAATCAGGACAGCCGTGTGTAGCCGAGGTGCAATGTCAGCAATATAATGCAGCGGAATTTTATCCACTGGCCACTCTGCTAACAGATGAACAGGGCAAAGCCAGGCTGACGACTGGTTATGGCGATCTGCTGCTTCATGCACGTACATCAGATGGAGCGTTTATGTGTGAAGGCTTTGTACATTCGGAGCAAACCTCAGCGCTATTGCAATTAAAATCAACTACAACGTTGGATCAGGTGATACAGGCGGTCGGAAACGAACGATCTGATGAGCGTACATCTTCTACGCCACCATCTACATCGACACCGACATATACGGTAGATTGGAAAGTACAACCGCCACCCGCGCCAGTTCCTGAGCCCGGGCCAGAAGTGAGCGAAGAAGATCGCCAATTGCAGGAGCAACGTGTACGCGAAGGAACAGCGATTCGTACAGCCTATGAGCATACATTTCTTACAGCGGAGCATATAGAGCAGTATGCGATCCACTGGTCATTGCCTGTAGAGCGTCTATCCATCGTGCTGCATACTGCACGCGGGAATGATAAGGAACTGGTAGCATTTTTCGAGCAGATCGAGCCAGCGCAGCGCGAGTTTGCTCTACAGCTACTGGAATCGATGCGTCCGAAGGATTGGCAGGATATAACATATGCCACACTGAAGGATTATTTAGATGGGGTATTGCCGTATGTACACAATCTAGCAACGAATTCGGAGCAGCAGAAGCAGCAATTTCAGCGCTATATTCTCTGTCCGCGTATTCATATGGAAATGCTGGCACCGTATCGGAAATATCTATCGGAGCGCTGGGATATTGCATTACAGCAGCAATTTTGTGCCCAGCCACAGCAGCTTGCCGAGCAGCTACAACACGAGGTAACTCTGTTAAACGATGTCGATCGGTACAGCGGTATGGCAACACCTGCGGGTGCATATCGATTAGGTGTGGTGGACTCGTTAAGTCGAGCGATTCTATTCGTTGCCGCTGCCCGTTCACTCGGTATTCCGGCAAGATTGGAGCCACTACATCTATTGCCGCAATACGCGCAGGATGGACGCTGGTATGATGTTTATTTCACAGATGAGCCATCCCGTCATTCTAGTCGTGGTGTAGCTGAGGATGCGGCGAATGAATTACCTGTAGAGGGTGGAGCTACTGGGGAGTGGGATAGCGAGCGGTTAGCAGATGGAGCAGAGCTAGAATCCATTGGTAATCGAGGCTATATTCAAATAGAAGCAGGGGCATGGGATCGTCATAATAACAGTCATAGCAATAATAATAGTGATAGTAGTAATGACAGTAACAGCAGTAACAGCAGTAACAGCAGTAACACTTTACCGCCTGCCTATTATCAGGACTTTACCCTTGCACTGCTGAACAATGGAATGTATGAAACACTACAGTTCCCGTATGGAGATCAGAACGTAGCTGGACGTGTTCATGAAGTATTACCGGGTAGCTATCGCTTGACGGCTGGAACTCGCTTACGTGATGGTAGCGTGCTAGGAAGATTTACATTTTTCGAGGTGAAGCCGGGGCAGCGGGTACAGGTGAAGCTAGAATTACGACAGGCAAATGAGAATATACCTGTATACGCAGCATCTATATCATCGTCATTAAAGGTAAAATTGCTGGAAAACGGTATCGCAGAAGAAGGAAATACAGATAAAGAAAATACAGATGAAGAAAATATAAATGTAGGCACCGTTTCTGAGTTTGGAGCGCTTACCCAGCCTGTTGTCGTTGCATGGCTGGAGCCGGAGCGTGAGCCGACCAAGCATGTGCTACGAGAATTTGCCGAATTAGAGCAGTCATGGCGTGGACGAGATGAACCGATGCTACTTTTACTTCAAGCGCAATCCGAACGAACGCTGCTAGAAACGAACATATTACCTCCACAGGCGATCATAGATGATGACCCTGCTCTAAGCATATTGCATGAGCTATCCAGAACCTTACCTCAGATACTCGGTGATCAACGACCTGTCGTACTAATTATTGATCGAAGCTTGCGCATCCGTTTTGCTGTACAGGGATACAAGCCCGGAACCGCCAGTGATCTGCTTCAGGTGCTGGATCAGTTAAAGTTAGAAGAATAGAAGATACAGGACGGTATAGCATCAGCATACACATGTAGGTTTCCAATATCATTCATTCGATTCCCAGCGTTCAATACAATCGTAATACCCAAACAAAGCGAGAGCCTATACTACAGCTCTCGCTTTGGTGTGATTGATTATCTATAAAATAACTAGAATAGATACATAATTTAGAAATAGCAATCTATATGATAAACAGACATCGTGTCTGTAATACATTATTCAGCTTGCATGTGTTGCGATCATTCACATTATATCCTTCAAAATCACCAGCTAGTCTAAACGCTTAAACGAGCGTCCATCTATCCACGCCATTAGCGCAGCGCACAGGAGTTAGAAGCCTGACTTGCTGGAACCTCAATCCCACGCAAGTCGCGGATTTTCACATTATTGCTATACGTCATCGAATCGCTACGCAGCTTGAAGGAAGTGTAATTCGCTTCTGCATCCAGCGACATCAACGCTTCAAAATAAATCTGATGCTGACGATCAATCAAAATCGGCACCGAATTCGTCTCGATGACTTCATCATTCGCATCCTGACGATCTACAATCAGCAACACCGGAATACCATCGCAACCACAACCCTCACCTGTATCATACAGCAGTTTATACATGCCTTCTTTACCAGCAAGGTTGTCTCTCAATTTACGGTCTGCCAGCTCAGTCACTTGAATTCTCATCGATATCACCTGTCCTTTGCAAAATAAGTACACTTCTATATTAACCACAACCTACAGGCGTAAGAAACGAAATTCCAATATCTACGCTAGCTCCGCTCGTTCATTTACGTCTGTAATGATTCCATGCATTAATAATATCATAAAATTAATTTGTATGCAATATATATGTTTGAAATATAAAAAATATATCTAATTTTAATATTCAACAGAATGATATTTGTCTTCAACTTTCGAAAAGAGAACGGTAGTAAAACAAAAGCAGAAACGCAAAAAGCGGAAATACAAGCAATGTTGTATATGACTATGTCATGTTTAAGTATATACAGTATTTAAATTGTTTAGCCTGAGATGCTAGGTTGATATTTTAGAAACAGAAACAGAAACAGAGACAGAGACAGAGACAGAGAAAAAGACAGGTATAGATACTGGTGCAGGTACTTGTATAGGTACAGATATGGGTACAAATATAGATACAAACAGAGTGACACCCTACAGCTAGCACTTTAAATTAAGGTTTACATCGAGCATCCAAAGCCCCTATACGCTATACGCACGGAACGGAAGGCAGAGAACAATGCCAAAAGACCGACCTTTAAGCCGGGATACGCCCGCTTTTCCATATTCGGAGTATCCCGGCTTAACCGGAGGTCGCTGGCATGTTCTCTGCCTGAAGTGTTGTATGCAATCCCACACGATCGTAATCCCCGCACCCAATCCATAAGAAGAAATTAAAACAGACACCACAATCACCCACATGCTACAATATGCATCAGACACCACATGCACCATGATGCTGACAGAACTGACTGACTATAACCAGACGCTCACCCATATGGCAAGAGCATGGATCAGCAGGTCTGCTGATGTGTAAAAGCGGCGGCAGGAGGAAAAGAGACATGTTGACACAGGATTATATTAAAGGATATTTACAGGGCATCGCGCAGATGAATATGCAGGCGAATTGCTCGCTCGATTACGATCTGGATGAAATTCGGGCTACAGGGACACTGGTAGAAAGCGTCTGCGCATACATGCAGCTGACACCAACACAGGTGAGCCTGGATCGCTTGGCGGCATGGGAGCAGACATTGCTGGAGCTACTACCACGTTGGTTTTTTTATCGGTTATACGATGAGGGGCAAAAGGCGATAGATTATAGTGCGATCGGTTATGATCAGGAGCAGGCGAGTCGCCAATTTATACATATATTGAAGGAATGGCTGAGTCGTGAGGGCAGTATGACAACAGCTTTTCGTGTAGATAGTAAGCCATATTCCTTTTACGAGCTAGAATGGGATGACTTCCTGTTTTTCACGAATGGGAAGCTATACTTTTTGCATTTTGGTCGAAGTGACTGAGAAGTACTGGAATCGTTATATGAGTTTATCGCATTCAGAGCAAGAGGCATACCCGGCGTATAAGGGTGTGCCTTTTGCTTTATCGTCACAAATCGTCCATTCAGTCTGCTTAGCGTACAATGTTGTCACCTACCCGACATGTGTGTTCACAATCGTTCAAAAGATTGTTGATGATTATCATTGTGGCATTGCGTAATTTAGGCTAAAATATATATCACTGTGCGTAACATATTTGGTCTGTGTCCAAGTGGAGGGAGACGGATTGGGATATTGGCTGTATTCTGGTACAGCCTTGCACGTTGCTGCGTCTTCGCGGTAAAGGAGTATTTTATTATCAATCATGCAGAAGCAGGATTCATCGGAGGTTTGTTTTTTGGAGAAAAAAGTACCTTTTTCATTCATTATCGTTATTGGATTAATGCTATTTGCGCTCTTTTTTGGGGCAGGGAATCTGATCTTCCCAACACTGCTTGGACAATCATCAGGCACGAACTTCTGGGCTGCTAACATCGGCTTTCTGATTACCGGTGTCGGTCTGCCAACACTTGGCGTTATCGCGCTTGGTGTATCGGGCAAAGAAGATCTACAATCCTTATCGAGCCGGGTGCATCCGGCCTTCGGCGTTGTATTCACTACGGTGCTATATCTGGCAATTGGGCCGCTGTTTGCGATTCCGAGAACAGGTAATGTATCGTTTGAAATTGGAGTTAAGCCATTTCTCGATGGTGGCTCTCATCTGTGGGTATCGATCGTGTTCTCGATTATTTTCTTCGGGATCACATGCTTCTTCTCACTTAATCCAGCACGTATTGTCGATCTAGTTGGTAAGGTCTTAACACCGATCAAGCTGACCTTTATTAGTATTCTGATTATTGCAGGTCTGCTGTATCCAATCGGTGCGCTACAGCCGCCAACAGCGAAGTATGCAAGTAATGCGCTGTTCAAGGGCTTTCAGGAAGGCTATCTAACGATGGATGCACTGGCATCCTTTGTCTTCGGGATTATTGTTATTCAGGCGATTCGCTCGCGTGGTGCTACGAGTCGCAAGCAGGTTATTACGGTATCGATCAAGGCAGCATGTATTGCAGCGATTATCCTGTCTGTATTGTATGTATCGCTCTCGTACATTAGCGCATCCAGTGTAACGGCATTTGGTTATTTGGAAAATGGCGGTCAAATTCTTGCGCGTATGTCGAGCTACTACTTTGGTACATCTGGCGGTATCTTCCTCGGTCTGATGATTACGATCGCCTGTCTGACAACCAGTATCGGTCTGATCACGTCCTGTGCGAGCTATTTCCACAAGCTACTGCCGCGTCTGGCATACAAAAAGCTCGTTGTCGGCATGTGTATATTCAGTGCTGTGATTGCTAATATCGGTCTGAATGAGTTGATTCAGATTTCGGTTCCTGTGTTGAAAATTATTTATCCACTTGCGATTGTGCTGATGATTTTGACATTCTGTCATCATCTGTTTAAAGGCAATCGTCTGGTGTATCAAGGCAGTATGCTACTCGTATTTCTCGTTAGTATTCCAGATGGTCTGCGTGAAACGCCGCTGCATCTGGGCTGGCTGGATACATTTATGAGCGGCTATATTCCAATGTATAATATCGGCATGGGCTGGGTATTACCAGCTATAATCGGTGCGGTTGGTGGCTATGTAATCAGTATGGCGCGTAATCGTGCTGGAGCGGCTGATCAACGTAATTAATGCAGTAATGTAGTATGTTCGGAATGAATGAGTTTGGAAAAAGCTGAATAGCATTCAAAAAAGACGGGTTCCATATTGGTCTTCCCCCCGTCAAGTAGACACGATTAAAAAGCCACTTCAAGCTACAACCGTTTCTCGGTATTCAACCGGGGAACGGTTGTTTAGTTTTTTTTGAAATCGGTCATGGTTATAAAATGCAATGTATTCGCTCACTTGCTGCTTGACCTCTGCTGGGTTTGCTGCTTGCTGTAGATAAATTTTCTCCGTTTTGAGATGAGAGAA
>NZ_BMMB01000023.1 GCF_014645615.1 Paenibacillus hunanensis
AGAAACGGTTGTAGCTTGAAGTGGCTTTTTAATCGTGTCTACTTGACGGGGGTAAGACCATCCGTAAGGGAATGCGAGCTGTCTTTTGTTTTATATGCTATAGTGCTGAATTCATTCTATCAATTAATAAACTGTAGGACTTGAAGTGTAAAGTCAGGTTGCACGATATTTCCACCTTACATATTATGATGGAATCTGCTGTAAGACTCAGCCCTGCTCCGCAATCTTCTCTGCCAGCTCATTCAAGTACGTCCAGCGTTCCATTAAATGCTCTAGCTCCTGCTCCGCATTGGCTTGCTCTGTCATTAGCTCCTGCAAGCGAACTGAATCGCTAAATGCAGCTTCCATCTCGGTTGTGATACGCTCTAGCTTTTGCTCGGTAGCTTCGATCATGCTATCGATCTGCTCGTACTCGCGTTGTTCCTTATAGCTGAATTTGAGCTTATCGCGTGACGAGCTACGTTTGCTTGCATCGCTGGCTGGTTCAGTCGCAGAGGAACTCGCACTGCTAGCTGCTGCATTGCCTGTCGTATTTTTGGGGGAGGCGGCTACTTTGTCAGCCGACATATTGGACTTCATCGACTGTCCACCTGTACGCTCCTCATACTCACTATAATTTCCTGCATGAATGCTAACG
The DNA here is from genome assembly GCF_014645615.1 of Paenibacillus hunanensis. Taxonomy (GTDB): domain Bacteria; phylum Bacillota; class Bacilli; order Paenibacillales; family Paenibacillaceae; genus Saccharibacillus; species Saccharibacillus hunanensis. Next base: position 638 of record NZ_BMMB01000023.1, read on the forward strand.
ACACCGCCACCTTCAAGCGCAAATATCTTCTCGCAGGTGCGATCCAGGAAATAGCGATCGTGAGATACGACCAGCACAACGCCCGGGAAATCTTCTAAATAATCCTCCAGTACTGTCAAGGTGGTAATATCGAGATCATTGGTCGGCTCGTCCAGTAGCAGTACATTCGGTGCACCCATCAGTACACGCAGCAGGTACAATCTGCGCTTTTCGCCACCGGATAGCTTGGCAATTGGTGTCCACTGAGCAGCAGGTAGGAACAGGAAGCGTTCGAGCATTTGCGCGGCAGTAATACTACTTCCATCCGATGTTTTAACGACCTCAGCAGCTTCCTTGATATATTCGATCACTCGCATCGTCTCGTCCATCTCTTGATGCTCCTGCGTGAAATAACCGAATTTTACCGTTTGTCCGGTAATGATACGACCCGATGTTGGTTCAATCCGTCCAGAGATCAGGTTGAGCAGCGTCGATTTACCACGTCCATTAGGACCAACGATCCCGATGCGATCACCCGGTACCGCATGATACGTCAGCTCGTGAATGAGTTCACGTCCGCCGAGTGTTAAAGAGACATCCTCCAGCTCGATGATCTGTTTACCTAAACGAGAAGATACCGTTGATACTTCTAGCTGGTCGCCGCGCCGTCCTGGCGCATCATTTTGTAGCTGCTCAAAGCGGTCGATTCTCGCCTTTTGCTTGGTTGTACGGGCTTTGGCACCACGTCGTATCCACGCTAGCTCACGACGCAGCAGATTTTGACGCTTATCCTCAGCTGCCGCCTCACGTTCCTCACGGTCTGCTTTCAGCTCCAAATAGCGCGTATAATTCGCTTCATAGCGGAACAATCGTCCTCCATCCAGCTCCAGCATCACGGTGGCAACACGATCCAGGAAATACCGATCATGCGTAATCATGAGCAGCGCGCCACGACGTTTTTGCAAATATTGCTCCAGCCATGTGACCGAATCATGGTCGATATGGTTCGTCGGCTCGTCCAGAATAAGTAGCTCTGCCGGCTGAATCAGTGCAGTTGCGAGTGCCACACGCTTACGCTGACCACCAGACAGCGTGCCCATCGGCGCATCATAGCGTGTAATACCGAGCTTGGATAGTACGTTCTTCGCTTCACTTTCCAGCGACCATGCGTCCAATCGATCCATCTCCTGACTGATACGCACAAGCTCCTGCTGAACAGCGGGATCATCCGGTTGCTGCTCCAATCGATCCATAACGCTCATATACGAGCTAACCGCTTGTAGCTCTTCTCCGCCACCGTCGAACACCTGACGCAATACGGTTGCATCTGGATCATAGGGAGGGTTTTGTGCGAGATAACGTACACGCACGCTGTTGCCGATCACGACCTGACCGCTATCCGGCTCCTCCAGTCCAGCGATAATTTTAAGAAACGTGGATTTCCCTGTTCCGTTTACACCGATAATACCGATCTTGTCGCGATCTTCCATGCCAAACGAGGCATCTTGAAACAGTATTTTATCGCCATAGCTTTTGGCGAGTGATTCCACAGTCATTATATTCATTGCAATTCACCTTCTCAGGCTCCAGGCCTGTCATTGATCTTAATTACAGGAATTGATCTTTATTTTAATTCAACGATTCCAAGTGATACGATGCTACACTACACAGCATCCCCACTTTATGATGAATCACCAGGGCGATTGATCTGCTTTTCACAGCCCATCAAGAACAGATCGGTTACAAAGCGCGTACGCTCCTGTAGCTGCTGCTCATTGAAGTCTGGATTAAACATCAGATCCATTTTGACCCGATCCAGCATCCCGATATACGATTCTGCTGACCATTGTGGATGGGCAACCTTGCCCTCCTTCAATACATCCAGCACAATCTCCATATAACGGAACATGAATTGGCGCATATATTGCATCAATGCCGGATCATTATTGGGCGCACGAAATACAAGCTTTGTATATTTGCGGCGTTCAAAATGATAGCGTGTATGATGAACAGCGATCACGTACAGCTTATCTGCCATATTTGTACATGGACGAAGTGCTTCATGTAGATTATCCAGAAACTGCTCACAGTCACGACGTGTGACCGCGAGACACAGCTCTTCCTTGCTTTTAAAATATAAATAAACCGTACCTTTGGCAATACCCGCTCGGTTGGCAATGTCGGAAATTTTCGTTTCATAAAATCCATCCACGCCAAACAGCTCATAAGCAGCGTCCAGTATCAGGTCTAATTTGTCTCCTGTCGTGCCGCTCATACGCCACCTCCTATATGACTAAAAACAGTAGCGCTACCGCTCCACCTATAATAGAGCTTACCGCGTTCACCATATCATTATTCATCCAGCGCCATCCTCTTGCATATACGGTTGGCTGTTCGTGGTGCATGTCCGTTTCGACGATCTTACCGCACACGGTACAACGATGCATAAGTTGTACCGTTGCTCCTAGATACGAGTCAGCAAAACAGCCTGCAAGACCGCCGACCAGACCCGCAAGCACCATGATCCATGCCCCGTATACTATACTGGTGAAACTGGATAAGTCAGTATATGGATTACCCGAAGAAGACAGAAGCGAAAACAACCACGCCGCTCCGCCAATGATTATACCACCCGCAGCGGCAGCAAGTGTTCCGCGCAACGAGACACCACCGGATGCGCCTGGCTCCAGCACACGACCATTTAATACCGAGCGTGGCGGCTTACGGCTCAAGCTGCCCAACTCGGTTGCCCATGTATCCGCTGTAACGGTTGCCATAATCCCGATAAAGGCAAGCACCCATGCTTCATGCGGAACGATAGCATTGCCCAGGCAGAGCAGCATACCCAGACCGCCATTAGCAAATACCTGTCCAGCATCCCGACGCGAGCCCTTCGCATAATCCTGCTCCATACGCCGCTTGCGCTCACGCTTCATCCGCGACAACACACTGCCACTAATGAAAAATAAAATAAGCAATCCAAACCAGAGCAGGCTTCCAGCGGCATAATAGATCGTTCCCATCATTGCCGCTGCAATCGCCCCGGAGCCGGACAGCCACTGCTTACGATATCCGAGTCCAGCAATCAGACCGGCACAGGCGAAGCCAATCAGCCAATCGAGCCAGACGCTCATTGGGCAATCTGGCACGTACCGACCGATTCTCCCGCATAGATCAGCTCAAATGTATCGCCTGCTGCAACAGGGCCTACACCTTCCGGTGTACCGGTGAAAATAATATCACCAGCGGACAGACCATAATTTTCACCGATATGCGTCAGAATCGTTTCCAGCGAGAAGATCATATTCGTTGTCCGTCCAAGCTGAACCTGTTCACCATTTTTCAGCAGTGCAAATTCATTATTCAGCCAGCCCTCTGTACCTGGAAATGGAACGAAGGAGGTCACAGGAGCTGAATTTTTGAAGCCTTTGGCTGCTGTCCATGGATGCCCCTTTTGCTTGAGCACGCTTTGTACATCGCGCAGTGTAAAGTCGATCCCGAGCGCCAATCCATCCACCAGCTGCTCCGCAGACAGACCAGGCTCATAATCGCGCCCAATCCGAACGACCAGCTCTGCTTCATAGTGAATTTCACCTTTATCCGCAGGCAGTACCAGAGCACCATTGTTAAATGATACAGCCGCATGAGAAGGCTTCAGAAAGATCATCGGTGAGCTTGGCACTTCATTGCCCAGCTCCTCCGCGTGTAAACGATAATTACGACCAACACAGTATACATTTTGAATAGCACTCATTGAGCATTCTCCTTATCGATGGGAAATGGAATAGCATTACCTTTTACATCAAAACGTACACCTTTGGAAAGTGACTGTAGACGCTGTAGCAACGCCCCGGCAGGCTGCTGCTCCATCGGTACAGGCTGTCCAAGATTAGCTGTGTAGGGAATCACCTTCATGCTGCAATCGCCCTTAACCGAGCATACAGCCTGAAACACACCCGTATCCCATGTCTTCTCTACCAGTGAGTGGGTGAAAATAAAATTGCCTGTACTATAAGCAATCCATTTGCCTTTATATTGTTCTACGCCTTGCAGCACATGTGGATGGCCGCCCACGACAAGATCGGCTCCTGCATCGACAAAACGATGCGCTAGATCCGTCTGGTGATCTACCGTCGTATCGGAGCGCTCCACACCCCAGTGTGCTACAACAACGACGAGATCAGCATTCTTTTTCGCCTTGCGAATCGCTGCTTCTGCCGCTGTTGCATCATAGGCTGTTGCTACACCTGGCTGGTTAGCTCCGGCATTCCAGCTTGCCTGCGGAATGACACGGCTAAAGCCAAGCAAGGCGATACGTATCCCTTTTCGTTCAAATATCACGGGCTCATAGGCGCGTGCAGCATCAGCTCCAGCCCCAACATATTGAACACCGCTGGCATCCAGCTGGCGAATCGTATCGGTCAGGCCGACAATGCCCTGATCCAAAATATGATTGTTTGCCAGATTCACCGCATCGATCCCGGCAGCAGCCATATGGGGCAATGCTTCTGGCGAGGATTTGAACGCATAGGTTTTATCTGCTGCTGTCGTATTCGAGCCTGTAACCGGCGTTTCCAAATTCACAACTGTTAGATCATCGCTTGTAAATAGCTTTTTCACATACTGGTATGGATAATCATACCCCTTCTTCGTTAACAGCTCACCAACCTTACCGGAAAACATTACATCGCCGCCAAAATTAAGCGTGACCGTCTTGCCCTGTGGCTCGGTGTCGGTCTGTGGTGCGAGTGGTGTGGCAGCTGGCTGCTTATCCTTATCCGTTGCTGTATTGCTGGACGTGGACTCGCTAGCCGCCGACTTATCGGGCGCTGGTGAATGGGTTGCTTCTGAATCCGAAGGCGCGTCTGAACCTGGCGTTGCTTCGGGATCAGCCTGCTCATTATGACTAGCTTCATCCTCATTTACAGTAGCTTCCTGTTCAGCTCCAAGATCCTGCTCTGCGTCACTCGGAGAGGTAAGTTCGTCTGACGAAGAATTATTTCCTTCGGGCTGCACTGTCTCCTGTAGAGTAGACGGAGAGTTCGCAGAACCTGTAGCCGCTGATAGGATAGAAGAAGATGAATCTTTCTGTGTCCAATACATGACTCCGACCAGTATAATCGCCGCAACGAGTATACCGTTCAAGAGCATCCACCGTCTAAAGCGCCGTTTGCGACGCAGCATCGCTTCCTGCTTCTTCTGACGGGATTGTTCTGATCTTGTTGTATACATGCTTTGCTCCTTTAACTGATACGTCTTATCTATTATAGCAGGTTCCGCTTACAGGCGAAAAGCTTGCTATGTATCGTATTTCTACTAGCCTGATCATTTTCTGTATCGCTGCCCCTACAAGCATACTTAGCTGCGGTGACATCTGAGATACAAAAAGGCGCTTCATCCACTACATGCGGACGAAACGCCTTTATATTTTATCATTTTAGACGCGAATATCATGTATTCCAATGAAAAGAGTTCACTTGGTCGGAACTGCTACACGTTTGCTTTCCAGCTCGGCAGCATTTCGAGAAGCAAGCACACAGTCAGGCAATCCTACACCATCGTATCCATTGCCAAGTATGAGTAGACCCGGACGCGCCTGCTCCAGCTCGTCTCTGAGCTTACGAATAGACTGCATATGACCTACAGGATACTGTGGCATGGAGTGACGCAAGCGAGTAATTTCCGTAAATAACGGCTGGGCTTCAATGCCCATCAGCTCGCGCATATCGTGCAGAACGCGTGCGGTAATCTCCTCATCGGTCTGCTCTACAACCTCTTCCTGTCCAGCTCGACCTACATAGAAACGCATCAACACCCGATCATCCGGGCTAGTATGCAGCCATTTGGTCGATGTCCATGTACACGCGGTAATTGTGCGTCCTTCCTTGCGTGGCACGAGGAAACCAGAACCATCATACTCCGTTTCGATATCTTTGCGGTGGAAGGCCATAACCACATTCGCCACAGAAACATAGTTGATCTGCTCCAATGCTGTCGTGTCCGCATGCCCTTTCAGTAGCGGTGCCGCGGCAAATGCAGGCACCGTTACAACAACATGATCTGCCTCCAGCACCGAACCATCGCTTAATACAACCGTGTACGTACCGTCATTGTATGTGATGGAGTCTGCACCTGTCTGTAAACGGAAATCTACATCAGGCGTCAATGCTTCTTGTAGCTTATCGGTTAGACTTTGCAAGCCGCGCTTAAAGGTGAAAAATGCACTCTTCTTCGTGCCTGTATGCGTTTCGACCGGCTTACGTCCGGTATTCATACCTTTGATCAGACTGCCGTACTCACGCTCGACCACACCGAACTGTGGAAACGTTGCCTGCAAGCTAAGCTTGCGTGTGTCACCAGCATAAATACCTGCCAGCAGCGGCTCCGTTACATTTTCCAGCACTTCCTTGCCCAGACGACGCTCGATAAAATCACCCAGTGATTCATCCTCTCCATCCAGCTTCGCAGGTAACAGGAAATCCTCCAGCGCGCGAATTTTACCATCCATAGAAATGAGATCACTTTCCATAAATGGACGCAGCTCAGTCGGAATCCCCAGTACGAGTCCAGATGGCATCGGATGGAGCTTGCCGTCATGTAAAATATACGTTTTCTTCGCGTTGGGATTCGTAGTCATAATCTCATCGCCCAGTCCGACCTCTTCAGCCAGCTCTGTCATCGCGGTCTTGCGTGCCAGATAGGAATCCGGGCCCTTCTCGATCACAAAGCCGTCACGATGCAGCGTGCTTACTCTACCGCCAAGTGAACTGGACTGCTCGACTACGGTGATCTGCGGATCAAGACCTTGAGCTTGAAAATGCTTGCGCATATAAAAAGCCGAACTCAGACCCGTAATCCCCCCACCAATAATCACGATATTTCGTTTAGATAATTGCATTACACATGCACCTCTTTTGATTTGCGGATGACCTCGTCAGCCAGTACCTCCATGTAGAGTGGATCTGTATTCAAGGAATCGATACGCATCAGACGCATATCCAGCTCCTGAGCAAGCTCCTGTGCTTCAATATCCAGATCATACAGCACTTCAAGATGATCGGAGACGAAGCCGATAGGTGCGACCAGCACATATTTGACCTGCTCGTCACGCAGCTCCTGCATCGTATCGAGTACATCCGGTCCGAGCCACGGCTCAGCTGTACGTCCCGCACTTTGCCATGTGAACTGCCATGATGGCACATTCGCACGCTTCGCAATCGCTTCGGACGTTTCCAGCAGCTGATCGCGGTAAGGATCGCCCATGCTCAGAATACGCTCTGGCAAGCTGTGTGCGCTGAACAGAACGCGTACCTGCTCACGAGTCGCACCTGTTTCTTCAAACATTTCCAACTTGCTATTCACGCGATTTGCCAGCGTCTCGATCAGCTGTGGATGCAGATGATAGCTTTCAATGTAGGAAATGTTCAAGCCGTGCTTCTCTGACGTTTCACGTGCACGCTTCAAATAGCTACCTACGCTCATAATCGAGTAATGTGGCGCCAGCACGATACCAACCGCTTCGGTAATACCGTCCTTCACCATATCTTCAATACCATCCTCGATAAATGGATACGCATGCTTCAACCCTTGATAACATACAAATTCAACATCGCTTCCAGCTGTATGCTCGTTCAGCTTTTGCTGTAGACCAGCCACCTGATTGTCTGTATTTTCACGAAGTGGGAACACGCCACCTACAATCGCCTCATAGCGATCCTTGAGCTCCTTGAGCTGCTCCGGACTTGGCGGATTGCCACGACGGATATGCGTATAATAAGCCTCTACATCGTCCAAGCTGGCAGGAGTACCATAGGACATAACCAGAACACCGATTTTTTTGTTAGCCATTAAGGATCACCTCAATAATAAAGTAATAGTGCATAACCGCTTGCTTCAACCATGACAATTATCACATTGACGATTAAAATTTCATCTAAATTTTGGAGTACATGATAGATTACTCTCGATCGACAGGTCAGGCTGAAGGGGTGAATATCTGTCCACTTCGTCTAATAACGATAGAACGACTGTTGTTATCCATCTGCTTTCTATTATGCATAAGCAAGGCATGAATTGCCAATTTGCTGGATAAAGCAGTTCATGGATCGAATTCGATCATTTCGAAGTCGTGCGATTTTTCAATACAGAGGCCGAATATTCATGCACATAATCGGTCAGCTCCTTGAGCTTGTCGATCGATGCTTCCGGGAACAGCCCATGACCCAGGTTGAAAATATAACCCGGCTCCTGCAAGCCTTCATCGATAATACGACGCGCCTGTTCGTGAATGACCGAGGAGGGTGCAGTTAACACGTACGGGTCTAGATTACCCTGTACAGCGTAGTTGCCACCAAGACGACGACGTGCTTCTGGAATCGATACACGCCAGTCCAGCCCAATCACATCGACTGGCAGACCGTTCAGCTCGGGCAATAGCTCACCTGAGCTTACGCCTGGGAAATAGATTTTAGGAACATTCAGGTCCTGGAGCTGATCGAAAATATATTGAATTGTTGGCAACACATAAGTACGGAAATCTGTAGCAGACAATGCGCCTACCCAGCTATCAAATAGCTGGAAGGCTTTCCCGCCATTTTCAATATGCTTGCGCAAATAGGTTGCGACCATATCGCCCAGCTTGCGCATGAGTGAATGCCATAGCTGGGGCTCGCTGTACATCATCGTTTTGGTGCGAATATAGCTTTTGGATGGTCGTCCTTCGATCAGATAACTGGCAATCGTGAACGGTGCGCCAGCGAAAGTGATCAAAGGAACATCCAGTTCCCGATCCAGAATACGGATCGTCTCCAGCACATGACCGAGATCCTCCTCCACCTGAATCGGACGTAGACGCTCGATATCGGCCGCGCTACGAATTGGGTTATCGATTACAGGCCCGATATTTTTTACGATATCAAAATCGATGCCAATCGAAGCGACCGGGTTCATAATATCGGAATATAGAATGGCCGCATCCACACCGAGCTTACGCACCGGCATCATCGTCACTTCCGCAGCCAGCTCAGGCTGTCGGCAAATTTCCAGTAATGTATAGTTTTCTTTGATTTTCTGATAATCCGGATCATAGCGCCCTGCCTGACGCATATACCATACAGGTAAATGGTCAGTACTCTGCTTATAGCAGGCTCGTATGAAGGAATCATTATAGCTCATAAAGGCAATCCTCCGCATCGGTAATGTTTCAATACGCCATCTGGCGCTGCTTACATGCTGGACATCATGATCATCCATACAATGATGCACATGACAAAATATGCTGTCCTCCCATTGATGTCCAATTTCGTTCGGTTTGACTCACAATTCCATTATCCTCTTTTTCGGAGGGTGTAACAACTCCCCTACGATGAACATCCCATGACAATCCTATGAACGCATGGATGTAGACACCAAAATAGATCGATCATGATAGATCAAGCTGAATAAGCGGGTAAACAAACAACAATCAGGCTTTCAAATAGACTTTCAAAAGCTGTAGTTTGGACGTGATTTACGTTATAATCAAAGAAACTAGTTTCATCTAGTGAAAATAAGTTTTATTTTATTGATTTTTTTGTTCAAAATTGATCTATTTCAGCTCTAATCATGCTATAATATTGAAATGAATGTAAGGAAGTGAAAGAAAATGAAAATAACTAAAATGAATATGGAGCCCTGGCGAATCAACCTGATGGTGCTATGGGTTGGGCAGTTTCTAGTCAATGCTGGAATGACGATGATCGTTCCTTTTATCGCTTTATATTTGGCTCAGGATCTCGGTGTAAAGGGTGAGCATCGGATCGCGCTCTGGTCAGGCTTTATTTTTGCGGCTAACTTTGTGACCTCATTTATATTCCAGCCACTCTGGGGAAAGCTGTCTGATCAATATGGGCGAAAAGTGATGCTGTTACGCTCCGGGTTCGGGATGGCGATTGTATTTACAGCGATGGGCTTTGCTACGCAGGCATGGCATCTACTCGCTTTGCGGCTGTTAAATGGTACAATCTCTGGCTTCAATCCAGCAGCGACCTCGCTTATTTCCAGCAGTACGCCCAAGGAGAAAATGGGCTTTGCAATGGGGATCAGCCAATCCGGTACGGTTGCGGGTACGATTCTCGGGCCATTGATCGGTGGTATTCTGGCAGATACCATCGGCTTTCGCTATATTTTCTACATTACAGGCTCATGTATTTTCCTCGCGACATTGCTGGCACTGTTCCTCGTACGTGAGAAATTCGATCGCTCATTAGCAGCCAAAATGCCCAAAGTCTCTGTACTATCAGGCTTGCGTGAGCTGAGTCTGACACCACAGCTCCCTGCATTGTTTACGGTAACGCTGCTACTGCAATTTGCGATGATCAGTCCAATGACTTTGATGCCACTGTATGTGCAGAAGCTGCATGGAGCAACCGAAAATCTAGCGTTCTGGGCAGGTCTGGTAAGCGCGGTGACAGGCTTATCGAATATGCTGACCGCCCCTTTCCTCGGTAAAATCAGTGACAAATATGGAGCGCACAGGGTATTGACGTTCTCGTTAATTGGCGCCGCGTTAACGCTCATTCCACAGGCATTTGTACAAAATGTAGGCCAGCTACTGGTGATCCGTTTTCTAATGGGATTATGTATGGGCGGTCTGTTGCCAAGCGTTAACTCGCTCATTCGTTCGTACACACCGGACGGAATGGAAAGTCGTGCATTTGGCTTTAACAGTAGTACGAATGCGCTGGGCAATATGACTGGTTCGGTCATGGGCGGTGTACTGGCAGGCTTTATCGGAATTGAAGGATTGTTCATTATGTCCGGTATGCTGCTTATGCTGAATATGGTCTGGGTACGCTCCAAGCTATATGGGAAGTCGTCGACCAAGCAGCAAAGCAAATCGGCGTAATCGTAAGAAGCACCAGCTACAAAAAAACCGCTTGATTGCGCAGGATATGCAATCAAGCGGTTTTTTCGTCGCTATACTATTATTTGTCAGCCACCATTATTTCTCAGCGTTAATGATCCGAGTGGCATGTATGAACGAGCAGATTGATTTGGCATGATGCTATGCTGATGAATGTGCATAGGTAGGGTATAAAAACAGATTATCCCTTCACTCGTGCAATCGCCAATCCATCATAAGCAGGCAATAATGTCCCGGTCAGACGCGGATCGGATGCCATACGGCGGTTAAACTCACGCACCGTCTGGATCGCTGGGCCATTTCGCTCCAGATTCAGCGTACGTCCGCGCAGCAGCAGGTTATCCCCGACAATAATCGCACCCGGTGTAGCTAACTCCAGCGCATAATCGAGGTAATTCACATAATTTAATTTATCCGCGTCGATAAAAAAGAAGTCAAAGCGCTGACCTTCTTGTTGTAGCTCTGCCAGACTGTGGATCGCTTCACCGATTCGATACTCCACCTGATCTCCATAGCCAGCAAGTCTCATATGCTCCTGCGCTACCTCGGCATAATCGGGACGTAGCTCCAGCGAGACAATGCGTCCTCCTGCATTCATACCGCGTGCCATGCAGACACCGCTGTAACCACCGAGTGCGCCGATTTCCAATACCGAGCGCGCGCCGGACATTTGTACAAGTAATGTCAGCAGACGTCCATATCCAGGCTCTACCGATACTTCTGGCATTTTATTTTCGCGAATGGTTGCTTTAATTTGTAGTAGTAATTCGTCCTCCTCAATCAGTTCGTTCATATATTGCTCCGCATTCGAGCCATGCTGTTCTGTCATTTTAGTTCAAATTCTCCTTTAACCTCTATTGTTCTATGCAGAAATTCTGCTCGTTTTGTGTTCGATGTCGATTCCATTCAAAATACGCACTTTTTTTGTCGGAAACGTTTGTAAGAATAGACGCATTCACCTATACTAGATTGTATGGTTTTCAGACGTAACCGGCAAGCAAAACACATGATCATACGATCCAGACGCTATGGACGGACCAATGGCAACAATTGCCGTGCTTGGATTGCAAACGGGAAATCAGCACCACCCGCTATTTTACAATAAACAGGAGTGAATCTCTATTATGAAACCTTATGAGTTAATTGCCACTTGCCCGATGGGTATTGAGGCTGTTGTCGCGCGCGAGCTAAAGCTGCTCGGCTACGACGATGCACGCACGGAAAATGGTCGTGTACGCTTTAGTGGCGATCTGATCGATATTTGCCGCTGTAACTACTGGCTGCGCACTGCTGATCGCATCGTGATCAAGATGGCAGAATTCAAAGCAACGACCTTTGATGAGCTATTCGAAGGCGTTAAAGCTGTGTCATGGGCGGACTTTATTCCAGCCGATGGCGAATTTCCTGTATCCGGTCGTTCACAAAAATCCCAGCTTAGCAGCGTACCTGCCAGCCAGGGTATCGTCAAAAAAGCAATCGTTGAAAAGCTCAAGCAAACGTACAACACCGAATGGTTCCCGGAGGATGGCGCACTGTATGCGGTGGATGTCTCTCTCATGGATGACGTCGCGCTGATCACGATGGACACAACAGGCCCTTCCCTGCACAAGCGCGGTTACCGCAAAAATGCGACCGAAGCGCCACTCAAGGAAACACTGGCTGCTGCCCTCATCCTGCTAAGTCGCTGGGGTCCGCATCGTCCGCTGTATGATCCGTTCTGCGGTTCAGGCACATTGCTGATCGAAGCCGCAATGATCGGCTGGAATATCGCGCCAGGCTTGCGCCGTACCTTCCCTTCCGAGGGCTGGAGTATCATTTCCGATGAGCTGTGGGAAGCTGCACGTGATGAAGCCTTTGATGCGGTAAAGGATGATATTCCACTGGATCTGGTTGGTAGCGATATTGATCCATCTGCGATTGAGATTGCTAGAGCCTGTGCGAAAAGCGCGGGACTTGGTGAGGAGATCGAGTTCAAGGTTATGCCAGTATCTCGTATTCAACCTAAAGGCAAATTCGGTTGTATCATTACGAACCCTCCGTATGGCGAGCGTCTGAGCGAAACGAAAGAGGTCGAAGCCATGATCCGCGATCTGGGCAAAGCATCGATCTATCTGCCAGATTGGTCGGTATTCGCTATTACACCGACACGCCATTTTGAACAATTTTTCGGACGTAAAGCAGACAAGCGCCGCAAGCTATACAATGGACGCATCGAATGTCAGTTCCTGCAATACCTCGGCCCATTGCCACCTCGTGCAAAGGCAGAAACGACGGAGTCGCAAGCCTAAGCGCTATACATGATGTTCATTTATACGCCTGGCAGCGAATTGCAGCTAAGAATAGAGCAAAACATATAGGACGAAAATAGACCCGATTCCTTACCTCGATCCTATACACCGTCTATATACAAGCACCCGATCATAGATACGTATCTTCACTAGTTTATATCGGGGAACATCCTATCATTAGACAAAACTACACCTACCACCGGATAGCATATTGCCAGCAGGCATGAGCCGTCCGGCGGTTCCGTGTCGTTTTTTATTGTTAACTGATCGTAAAATTAAACCGTCCATTATGTTGCAATAACGTCAGAATGGTTTATGTTATTACAGTGTTAAATGATGCCAATATGTAAAACACTTATTCAATCCCCCGTATAAATAAGCTCCATCAGCTACTACGTTATTACTTGAATAAGTACAGTGAACATGTTAAACTGCACGCTAATCCGTATGTTTTCGCTATGTAATCATGTAAATGTAATGTAATTCGCTGGTTTAGAAGGATATGCGCATATCCAAGCTTGCCTATCCGTATTCAATCAAACGCCGTAACACACCATCATCGGCTGTGGGAACGGCGTCTTTAGCAAGGAGGCTTCTTTTATTTTGGAATCTTTTAATTCCGGTTCACAGCGACAAAGCTGGATGCAACGATTGCTGTGGCCATTTGCTCCCATTCGACTCATGTATCTAGCTTTTGTGATCATTATTCTGGAAAAGCTGATCTATTTGCAGAGCAATATTCATTTGCCTAATATCGATATGAATGATCTGGATAAGGTCACAGCGGTAGGTTCAATCGTACTGGCTTCATTCTGGGTCATATGGTTACCTAAGCGCGGACGCATTATTGCGTTAATTGTGCTGGATCTGCTACTGAGTTTTCTTATTTTCGCGGATCTCGTCTATTTCCGCTATTTTCAAGATTTCATTACCATTCCGGTATTAATGCAGGCAGGTCAGGTAGAATCGCTGGGCGGTAGTATTCGTGAGCTGCTTTCAGCAAATGATCTCTGGCTATTCGCTGATCTACTGGTACTCGCCGTTGTCGGCATCGTTCTGCTTGTGCTGCGTATCCGTCGCGGACGTTCTCACTCTACCCTTACACGCTCCGCTTCCACCTATCGTAGTGGTATGATGAGCAGCCGCAAGCGTCTAACACTGGGCTTTACGAAAGGTGCGATGCTATTCGTACTCGGCTGTGTGATGACGTTCGGCCCGATCAAGTACGCGACCTCGACATGGGCAACAGGCTTGTTCGTAGGGAACTGGTGGAATATGTCGCTCTACAATGTCACAGGGTTGCTCGGCTTTCATGGCTATGACATCTATCGGTATGCCGACGATCATTTTGGTAATGGTAATCAGTTGTCGGCTGCGCAGACGGATGAGATCAAGCAATGGTTTGATGCCAAGCAAAAAGGTCGCGCCAAGGCAGGCGATGATAAGCTATTCGGTGCATACAAGGATAGCAATGTAATCGTCGTGCAGGGTGAAGCGTTTATGAACTTTGTCATCGGCAAAAGCTTCAACGGACAGGAGATTACGCCTAACATCAACCGTTTGATGAAGGAAAGCATGTATTTTAGCCAGTATTACCATCAGACTGGACAGGGACGCACCTCCGATGCAGATATCGGCTCAAACGCTTCGCTGCATCCGTTGCCTACGGGATCGGTGTTCACACGCTATGCGGATCATCAATACGATACATTGCCTAACATTTTAAGCAAGCAGGGCTATGACTCCTATGTGTTCCACGCGTATGAACCAAGCTTCTGGAACCGTTCGGTCATGTATCAAAATATGGGCTATAAAAAGTTTTTCAGCAAAAACGACTTTACAATCGACGAGCCACTCGGCTGGTCACTTGGCGATAAATCATTCTTCCGTCAATCCATTGAGAAAATGAGCACGCTCCAGCAGCCATTTTATTCGTTTATGATCACACTCTCCAGTCATCACCCGTATACCTTACCACCTGAGGTACAGGAGCTGGATATGGGCGATCTGTCCGGTACCACCTTTGGTGACTACATTCAGGCACTGCATTATGTAGATGCTGCACTGGGTGAAATGGAATCGGAGCTAAAAGAAAAAGGACTCTGGGATAAAACGATTCTTGTGTTCTATGGCGACCATGACAACTCACTCAAGGATAAAGCACCGATGGAGGAATTCCTCGGCAAGTCGCTGAGTGATCTGGATATGGAACAGCTGATGAATCAAGTTCCTATGCTGATTCACCTGCCCGATGGCGCTCATGCAGGCACCTATGATATTCCAGCAGGACAATTGGATATGACACCATCCTTGCTGCATTTGCTCGGTGTGAATGCCAGTCCGTATTATTTGATGGGTAATGATATGTTTAATCAAAAAGAGAAAAAGCTCGTCGTGCTGCGTACAGGTGCATTTAGTGATGGCGATATCTTTTACATTCCATCCGCAGATGGCGTGTTCGAGCATGGTACAGCTTACGATCTGAAAACCAGACAAACGACCGATATCGAACGTGCACGTGCTGGCTTCGAAGAAGCACAGAAGCGACTGAATATCTCGGATGAGCTAATTACCGGCGATCTGATTCGTGAGTTCCATAATGAACAGGCACAGGCATCAACGAAGTAAGCTTATCCGTTGGAGTAATGCAGGCGCTGATGCACAGTATATGTGCTAATCTTTCACTATAATGTACAGCTACAACAATAAAAGCCTCCTACCCGCGGTTAGAATAACCGACTGGCAGGAGGCTTTATTTTATGTGTGGATCGTGATGCATCTGTCATTGCATAGCTCAGTATACTGTACAGAAGCTGGGACAAACTGTCTTATCGCGGCTTCAATGAGCAAGCTATAGGATGCTATACGAATCACGCTTTTGGTTTTTTCACGAACTTAGCGACCTTCTCCAGCACTTCCTCTTCGGTTGGAGCGCTGACATAACGGCCATTAATAAATACAAATGCACGCTTGCCGCATGGACCGCAATAGGACTTGCAGCCAATCTTGATCTCAGCATCTGGTGCCATTTTTTCCAGCTTGGGAATGATTGTTTTGAGACGGATGTGATTGCACTCATCACATACGCGAATATCGTTAGCCATGACTATTACTGTTCCCTCCGGTCATCTTAGTGATGATGGTGACCGAAATCGCCTTTAGTTGGGTTCGTAATGACAAAGCCCTCTTCACCTACATACAGGTAATCGATTTTCACGCCATCCAGCCATGATTCATTCGGATCGACCGCTACATCAATTTCCTTGTCAGTGGAGACAACTTCTTCATGACTTTGTGGCTCAGCCAGGTCCATACCGTAGTGCACGTGGTCACCGTGAGAATGAGTCACAAATACACGCAGTTTCAAACCGGCATTTTCCGGTTTGTCCATCTCTTTCTTTATTTGCTTCGCTGCATTGCGCGTAATTTTGACTTTCATGAGATCAGCTCCTTCGTTCAGTTCGAATCGCCTGCTGTATGGCAGGACGCAATAGTTCTATTGTATAACTCGTCCCGCCAATACGCAAGGCTAAACCGATACTCAGCGGCGCGGATCGTATTCGATAACAGACAGCTTACTCTCCGCTCGGGATACAAACCAGTTCATCATGAGCAAGGTGACCCCGATATCGTCAATCGGCATAAATGGCATCACATCAGGCATGACCCAGTAAGCGAGCACCGGAATAACAAAGAGCATTTTTTCTTTTAATGGCAGCTGTCTGGAGGTCAGCAAGCCAGGCAATTTTTTAAATACATGCAGCCATTGCTTTGCTGAAAATAAACGAGCCCATTTGGACATGTTGCATCTCTCCTTCATGATTATAGCGCCACAGCTGCGATCAGGGCGCCTTCTATCGGTATACATACGCACGCACAGGGTGCGTACTGTATATAATACGTTTGAGCTACAGAAAGTTTCAGGAAATTAGCTAATTCCCGCAAAAAAAAGAGCCTCTCTGGCAAGCAAAGGCGGCTCTGTGGGTAAGCTGGAAGCTCCGATTCAGGAGCTTCGCGCTCTTATGCAAAATCCCGTATTTCTCTATCGATGCATACCAGCTAGATGAGCGGTATACTTCTACTTCTATTAAAACTCGGAACAGTACACTGTTGCTTTGCTTGTGTGTTACTTGTGCTTTGCTTGCCTGTATTGATTCCTACACGATATTGCTCAATTTTAGTTCAGGCCTGTCATTTTACGACGGCTACGCAGCGCCAATCCAAGTAAAATGAGTGCGCTACCCAGTGCGTATACAGTGAATGGTGTCGTTTCTCCAGTTTGCGGTAAGTGATCAAGACCCATCATACCGCTACCATTCATTGTATTCTGATCTGCTGCCTGTTGTTCGTTTGCTTCATTTGCAACTACGGTACCTGTACTTGCAGCTGTAACGATAGCTGCTGGTTCACCAGATCCTGGCAGCAATTCTGCGGATGCAGTCGTATCGCTAACACCTGTTGCATTCCCTGGATTAGATGGCTGTGTTGCATTATCCGTCGTGCTGACAGGTCCGCCTGTGGATGCCGCAGAGATGACATTATCCGTTCCTGCTGCTCCGCCAGTCGAAGAAGTACCTACAGAACCGGTTGTACCGTTTGTGTTTGTACTACCATTGTCGGTAGGAGAAGAACCGTTACCACCAGAACCACCTGTATTGTTACCACCGGTCGAGGTATTACCAGAAGAGTTGTCACCACCCGTATTGCCGGTATTGGTGCCACCTCCATTATTATTTTCGCCGTTATTGCCGGTATTGCCGGTATTACCAGTGTTGCCGGTATTGCCGGTATTACCAGTGTTGCCTGTATTCCCATTACCACCAGTATTTCCATTATCATCAGGATCGGTACCGCCTGGATTACCTCCATTGTTACCACCATTATTTCCACCGCCAGTGCCAGGCTGTGTTGGGTCTGTACCACCATTAGAGCCATCGTCACCGCCACCAGGTGCAGGTACGAAGCTTTCATTGCCTAGCACGACCAGATCCAAAGCTGGTAAAATGCCATCTGTCAGCCCGATTGAGATTACGGAAGACTGCTCGCCAGTGCCTTGATTATTTTGAGCGTTGTTATTCTCAAGGATAGCAAGATCGAGATTGCTTCCCAGTACATTGTCCAAACCCAGCGATACTCCAGCTTGTTGCTGACTATTGCCAGCTGGTGTAGTTTGCTGATGATTGTCCAGTACGCCTACATGCACATCATCGACTACAGGAACACTGCTTGCACTTACTTCCACTACCGCTTGGCTATCTGTGCTTGCTGTACTACCGGATTGTTCATGGTTGTCCAGTACACCTACATGCACATCGTCACCAATTGCTGTATCGGTAGCTCCTATTTCCACCACCGCTTGGTTGTCTGTGCTTGTTGCGCCACCGGACTGTTCATGATTGTCCAGTACACCTACATGCACATCGTCACCAATCACGGTGTCGGTAGCTCCTACTTCCGCTACCGCTTGGCTATCTGTGCTTGCTGCGCTACCAGACTGTTCATGGTTGTCCAGTACACCTACATGCACATCGTCACCAATTGCTGTATCGGTAGCTCCTACTTCCACTACCGCTTGACTACCTGTGCTTGTTGCGCCACCGGACTGTTCATGATTGTCCAGTACACCTACATGCACGTCATCGCCAATCACAGTATCGGTAGCTCCTACTTCCACTACCGATTGGCTATCTGTGCTTGTTGCGCTACCAGACTGATCATGATTGTCCAGTACGCCTACATGCACATCGTCACCTACAACTGTATCGGTAGCTCCTACTTCCACTGCCGATTGGCTATCTGTGCTTGTTGCGCTACCAGACTGTTGATGATTGTCCAGTACACCTACATGCACATCGTCACCTACGACTGTATCCGTAGCTCCCACTTCCACTACTGCCGAGTGAGAACCGTCAGTGTTTTGATCCGATTGCTCGTGGTTATCCAGCACGCTGACATTTACATCATCGCCAACAATGGTATCCGTGCCGCTGATGTTTACAGCTGCGTTATGGCTGTCTTCACCTGTCGACGTATTCGCATCGGATGAAGGCAATACTTCCGCTTGTAGCTCATCAGCCAGAATCGTATCGGTAGCTTTCACATTCAGCAAGGAATCTGCTGTCGGATCAGCTTCATTGCCTGTAGTATTGTTGCTTTCCAATACACCTACATGCACACTTGTATCGCTCTCCTGGTTACCAATATCGAGCTTGAGCAAAGCATTGCTATCTGCTGCGGCTTGTGCCGTTCCATGTGACCATGCCATCGTTGCTGCCAGACAACCTGTTGCTACCATCATTTTCACTGACCATTTCATTGTTAATCGCTCCCTTATATTTTAATTAGACAAATGTCGATTAAAATAGGGAGCCGATTGCGGCGGTTGGGCAGGTGGTGCATTCATCCATTGACTACTTCCACGCTGAGACTTTGTACTGTAGATCCAGACGGGTTGTTTAAATAATGAAGCTACCATCGCTTCCAATACCATAGCTGTCGGAGCTGTGCTACCACTATTACCACCGGATGAGCTCAACTGACCTCCAGCCGAATTAGAGCCTGCATTAAGCACACCAATCAGATCACCATTCCAGCCCTGCGCTAATGGTAGACCGGACGGAGCAAACGGCGCCGGATCACCTGCACCTCTATCCGAAGTCCCGTTAGATACTGATTGAAGCGTCTGCTGAGCTGAGCTAGCTGGCAGGAACGAATTCGACTCATCTGAATCGTTCGTATTCGTTATCGTTCCTGGTTCTGTACTAGCATTCGGATCTGTAGTCGCGGAATCAACATCGCTAACCTCTGTTGCAGGCTGATCGATAGTGGATACTGCTTGAACCGAGATATCCGCTTGCTCGGAAAGTGGCATAGGCTCAGGCTGAATCGGCTGCTGAGGTTGAGGCTGCTCCGTGCTAGCTATCGGAGAATGTGCAGTCACATCCTTAGCGATCGGATGCTTGATCGGTAAGGCCGCTTCAACACCAGCTGGTCGCTCCGCTACAGGTGACTTGACTGCTGCCCCTGTATCGTTATTGTGTTCTGCTGGATGCTGTCCACCACCGGGAATCTTCCCGGAAACAGGCGTCTCTCCACCAGTACCAGGATTGGTAGAGATCGGTGGCACTGTAATGATAGGTGGTATCGTTCCCACGGGTGGAACGGTAACGGGAGTGGAGACCACAGGTAACGGATTGACTGTATCTTTTACAATCACGGGTACAGTTTCAACCACTGTTCCTGTGGTGTCTACGACTTCAGTTACAGCTTCACTCGTTGTCTCGGTTACTGCCTTTACGGTTTGATCAACCGTTTTCACCGTTTCGGCTACTGCTTCTGTCGTTGTAGATACGGTACCGGATACAGCAGAATTCGCTGTATTTACAGTATCATTGACCGTATTGGTAACGCCTGAGGATACTGCTCCAGTAATATCTGCTGGCTTGCCAGACACGACCTTCTCTGCTTCAGTCGTCACATTTTGAGTCAGATCACTCACATTACTCACAATCCCTGCTGTGTTGCCAACCGCTTCTGTCACGACCTTCGTCGTATTGTCAACAGTGCCTGTTGTCTGTGAAACAACATCAGAGGTTGCTTTTTGAGCCGTATCTGCTACGGACTTGACGGTATCTGACAGTGTGCTCGTTAGCGAAGCTGTCGTACGTTGTACCAATCCAGATTCCGACGTCGACGCTGAGCTATTGCTTGCATTCGTTGCACTACCACCTGAAGATTCATTACTAGTAGAAGCTTCGCTGCTACTGGATGTGCTTTTGATCGAAACTCCCTTTTGTAAAGAAATTTCAACATCGGCTGCATGTGTAGCAGGATGGTATAACCATACACATAGAAATAACAAAACAAATGACACAGGTAATCGATAGTTCATTGGAATATTCACCTCCTTTCACGTATGAAGTACAGGCATTAAACGTAAATAGAAAGGGGTCGTACCATCTGTATAATTACATACTCATTAATAATATTATGGAAAATTAGGTTATTAATATCATACCCTAAAAAAAGTAATTATATTACTAAAATTGGCAGAATTATTACTTATAAAGTTATTCATTTTGCGAATTATTCTTTATGAAAAATTCATTATGTAGAAGACTTATCATAAGTGAAAAATATAAAAAAATAGAAGCTTGATCATATGGAGACTTCGCCATACAATCAAGCTTCTATCCTGTCTATCCGATGTACCGAGCACGAGCATAAAGCTCCATGCTTGATACGTAAAATTAAACGCTATAATTACTCGTCTTATCGCTACCTGCTGGTGGTGTGGTCGGTTTTGCAGCTGAGCTTGCAACAGCTGGATTGGATGACGTTTCTTTTGCTGTAGCGCTCTGCTTATCCTGTTCTTTTTCCGCATCCTGCTGCTCTTTGAATTCGGCCAGCTCCTGCTTCACATCTTCGGCTGCGGCCTCCACCTGCTCCTTCCACTCGCGTGCCACGCCGATCGATTCTTTGACCACGGCTACAACCTCGCGTCCTTTTTCGGTTACCTCATGACCCTTTTCGTTCCATTCCGGGCCTTTCTCTCGAAGCATCTCAGCGCCATACATCAGATCAGCACGAATATCGCGGCCGCTTTTTGGTGTGAATAGGGCTGCCGCTCCTGCACCGATCAGTGCACCTGCGATTAAGCCGTATACGAATTGTGTTTTTTGTTGATCCATTATGATCTCTCCATTCTCTGAATGTAAGTATTTGTTTACTATTACCCAGAATAACAGCTTTGCTATAGGTTTTACTAATCTTTGCTTGCAAACAGGCTAAGACAGAGCAAAGGACTTGTTTTATGCGCCCATTGTAGGCGAAAACAAGTCCTTTTTGCTATCTTGATATAATTGGATGAAATACATAACACGAGATCATGTAAATGTACTCTCCAAAGCATTCGATCCTTCACAGGCTTCATCCAAATCGAATAAAGGTACACGCGCAGCTAGCGCTTCTGAATCTGATAAATGCAGCATTGGCCGCCCTTAGCAATACATTCGGTACGTGTTACCTTAGCATCCAATAGCTGTTGAAACAGCTCCTGCTCACATTGACAGGCAATTCCATGCTGATCGGCAACACGATTGATCGGACAATGATATTCATACATCGTATACGTATCGCTTCCATTGCTCTCATAGCTCGCCATATAACCGCCTTGATGCTGAATCTCAGTCAAGGCTGCGACACGCTCGCCCAGACTTTGCTGCTCCATTAGCGGACGATACCGATCCAGCAGCTTTTGCTTACGTCCTTCAAAAATGCGCGTGATCGAGACATCATCAAGCTCATCCAGCAAATCCAATGTTAACTGATGATAATTATGCGGAAAATGCTCTGCCGCCTGTTCGCTCAGTCGAAACCGTAAATAAGGTCGCCCTGTAGGTATGCGCACCGTCTCCGCCAGCAGTAATCCTTCTTGCTCTAATGACTGAATATGACGTCGAACAGCCATTTCAGTAAGTTCTAGTTTCTGGGCCAGATCCGATACGCTTGCCGGACCGCCTGTCTTCAGTAGCATCATGATCGTTCGCCGCGTGGACGGTTGTGGGTTGGCTTTCATCCCTGGACCCCCCTTTGCTATAAAAATAAAATGACCCTGTCCGCCATTGTCAGCGAAAAGGGTCACAGCATCCCTTTAATAATACCGTTATTGTAGCTTATCCGGCAGGGGATGTAAATTCAAAACGATTCATTTGTTAACCGAAAAGTCATCTCAAGCTGCAAAATGACTCCTCTGTATCCATCAAGTCAGATGAATAGCCTATACCATCCTACCTGATATTTAAATACTTCAAGCCATCATTCAGCCAGACTACATACTATCCCAATTCACGATTCAAATACTCACTTACCTGCCGCGCAAATCCGCGCAGCACCTCCGGCATAATCATCGTCAACGGATGCAGTTCATGACGCGGCCAATCATAATAATCCTGTACAAGTGGACGGCGCAGCTTCACCAGCTCCAGCAAACGAACGGCTATCTCCTCATCCATCACCTGCTCACCACGGATGATCTCAATAATATCATCATAGCTACTCGCATCGCGCATAATAAAGCCGTCGATCAAATAGCTTCCAATATCCGTTACACATTCAATTGCCAGATGAAGTGCACGCTCCTGCACCATCCCGCTAAACAGACTGCCATCCCAATTGGATGCTACCTGCTCCAATGCTTCATACACATCATCCAGTGCCGTAATACGGCGTTCAATTTGCTCACGATTTACGTAGTACACCGTTTGACACCGCCTTTGCGAATATAATCATATCCTTGTCCGAAAATACAGATTGAATATTGAAAATTAATATTCATAATCAACGGCAATCGTCGATTCCTTTACGGTCGCAATATATTCTGCGATTTGTACATGATCTGGATGTACTTGATATGCTTGAAGATCGTCCAGCGAATCGAAGTCACTAACGAGTGCTACATCGTAGGAACGCTCGCTGCGAATCACATCCACACCTACTTGAATAGAACGCAATGTCTCAACTTTGCCTTCCAGCGCACGCAAGCCTGTAATTACATTGTTAATAATTTCCTCAGAAGGATTTTTGAATTTGAACAGGACAATATGCTTGATCATCGTCACAGCAACTCCTTTTTATATGTATATAATGTTGAGCACCGAGCGATCCTAAGTCGCACACTCACCTTTCTATCGTATCATATTCAGCATCAATTTGCGCCTATCGGCGATCCGCTCATTCGCTTGATATATTTGTTCCATTTCATCGTGAACCATGCTGCTTACTATAAAAAGTACCTGAAGGAGATTAGATTCACCTGCTGCGTACAACACAAAAACCGGAGCAGGATAGCTGCTCCGGTTTTTGTGTATACTGTATCACAACGAATGTAAAACAGTGATTTCATTCTCATCCCACTACGCATCGTCTATTCTTTAATGAATAGCGACTTCATTAGGAAGCTTATCATTATTCCTCAGACTTTTCTTCGTCTGAAGCTTCTTCTGTAGCTTCACCATCTGCTGCTTCTTCATCAGATGCAGTAGGTGTTTCCAGATCCTCGTCAGCTACACGCGGTACTGCGACAGAAGCCAGAATGTCTTCCCCATGCGAGATCAGCTCGACACCATCAGGCAATTCCACATCTGCGGCTGTGATCGTGTCGCCGATTTCCAGCTTGGATACATCCACAGCGAGTGTAGATGGCAGGTCTTTCGCAAGACCGGATACTTCCAGCTCATTCGTTTGAGTTTGCAGAATACCGCCCACCTTGGTTCCTGGTGCTTCGCCCTGGAAGTCCAATGGTACGCTAACGGTAATTGGTTTTTTAGAGGATACCTGCAAGAAGTCGACGTGCATGATGCGTCCTTCGCGACGCTGAATATCCTTCAGCAGTACCTGTACACTTTTGCCGTTATCCAGCGTCAGTGAGAAGATATCTGCACCACCGCGGCGTGCTTGTACCTGTAATTGCTTGCTGTCCACATGTACCGGAATACTTCCCAGATCAGGTCCATATACAACGCCCGGTGTACGACCGCTGTTGCGCAGTTCGCGGACCGCGGAATATTTAGTTGCTTCACGTTTTTCAGCTTTCATTTTCATAGTAGTCATACGAATTGACCTCCCTAGAATGATTAGCAATTTTGCTGTATGCAGAGTGCATAGTATGCAATTGAGCCAGCAACCATTATGACTGGCCATTGTTCATATATACCCGGTGAGAACGCGAATGTATCAGAAATACGGAATTTTCTTCAATTTGATCATCTAATTTTCCATAATAAAGCTGTAATAAAGCGTTGATTCTTTTTACTACCAGTGGCGCGAAAAGGACAAAAAATAGACTCCACTCCAAGCCTGCTTTTATACGATCCATTGTCCTGTTTGTTCCGAATCGTTTTGCTTCTACCTTACTGTAATAGGCAGAAGTTGACCTTCTGTGTTCGCTATGTCGTTTTGTATGGAAGTAGTGTATACAGGAATGTAACTTATTGATTATTCAAATTGTGGTATATCTATATCACAGTTTACTTAACCAATTAGTCTAACAACCAAATAACTGTTTTTCGTTTCTTTTGACATCGACTTGCTGACTATCATAATCATTTTTCACAATCAAATTATTAAAAATATTACATTACAACATTTTCATTTTTTGGTAAACACACAGTAGTTGAATACATTCTCACTCATGTTTTTGTCAATTTGTATGGTCGAATTGATTTTTCGAAAAATTACCTTATTTTCATGTGTTATTTTGGCAAAAGTTCGCTTGAAACGAGCCAACTTGTGTTGTAGGATGTTGAAAGGGTCATTAAACCGACTGCTATAAAATGAATAATTACTTTTATCGGAGGAAATATGCCTAATCAACCAGAACGACATTTTATAGAGGCGTGGTCTCTGATTAACCGTAAATACCTTGGGAAAGGTGTCCGCGTCAAACGTTTCCGTCGACCAACACGCTGTCAAATTCGCAATCGCGTTTTGCTGGCTGTACTGATGGTCAAGGATATCAAGCTGTCCGAGCTCGCGGAAAGGTTATCAGTTTCTTCACGCAGCGTAAGCGCCTGGGTGTATGAAGGAAGATTGCCGGGCAAAGCGAACCTGGAAAAAGTATGTAGGGAGCTTGGCTATCCGCATCATATCCTATTCAACCCACAGGTGATTAACAATAGTCCTGTCATCTGCCAACAAGCACCATCCCGCTTCATGAAACGTACCATTACACGTTCTCCGGTACGTAACCACATCTTAACTGGCCTTTGTATGGTTCACGATCTATCTGTAACCGATGTCAGTCACTGGATTGGCGTGCATCCGGGTACATTCCGCAAATGGCTTCATCAAGCTACACTGCCTTCACCCGCTTTTCAGGAAAAAACAGAACAATTTTTCCGCATTCCCAAATCGGTTCTTTTCGCTGATTGTGTCCTTGGCGAGCAGCAAGAAGTAGAGCTTGAAGAATATGCAGAGCTGAAGAAATAAGCAAAACGCTTTTTATGACGTTATAAACTGTGAAATATTTGACACAGTTTAACGAATGGAATCGTTAGCCAGTATGTCTGGTGCATTGTAATATAGATCCTGTGAGAGCTCCGCCGTTTCCGAATCTCGGTACGCAGTGGAGCTCTTACTTGTCTGGACATATAATAGGCTAGTTAACAATTTATATGTTTTTGTTAACTGCTATACATATCGTAGTCTTCGATTATGTCAGATACGTAGTTGCGTAAGATATGTAATTACATCAGATATAGTTACACTGGATATGTAATCGCCATATCGATTGCTTGAATTTACGTTTAAACTCCATCCAAATACAAAAAGCCGTGGAAGATGAGTGCCATTCACTCTTCATCTACGGCTTTTATGATTTTCTTTTATAAACTATTCGTTGGGCTCATTCCTCAATAGCAGGTGCTGGCGCAGTAGACTCACGACAGATTAGCTCAGGCACATGAATCTTCTCATCCACATGGCCTCGCCCCTCCAGCATCTGCAATATAAGCTCTGCGGCCGCTGTACCCAGTGCGTGCTTTGGATGGCTCATTGTTGTCAGCTTCACCTCGGTTGCTGTAGCAAGAAATGAATCGTCAAAACCAACCATAGACAGCTCTTCAGGCACACGTAGCCCTGCCTCGCGTACTGCCTGAAGCAGCGTAACTGCCAGCTCATCATTGTACAATACCCAGCCTGTGGCGCGTTCAGAACGAGCCGCAGCAATCAGACGACGCGCCTGCTCCAGCGGAGCCGAGTGCTTATCCTCAGTAGTGTAGGTGAAAATTAAGGAGGGCTGTAATGGAATATGATGCTTGCGGTGAGCAGCTACGAAGCCTCTCATCCGTCGTACACCCTGCATATCGTCTGTTTTGAAAAATCCAGCGATCCGGCGATGTCCCAGCTCGATCAGATGCTCAGTCGCCAAAAATCCGCCACGCTCATCATCCATACGCAGACAGGGGGAATCCATCTCCTCGTAGCTTGCATTAATCATCAAGTAAGGAATCTGGCGATTCTCGATCGTCAGAAAATAATTTAGATTGCGGCTCCGTTCTCCACTACGGGTCGGCTCGACGATCAACGCCGCTGGAGACTGGCTAAGCATCATCTCCAGACATTCCCGCTCCTTGTCCGGATCATTATCCGTACTGGCGAGCAGCAAGCGATAGCCTTCCTCACGCAATCGCGCTTCGATCCCCTGTACGATTTGCGGGAAAATATAATCGGAAATGTACGTGGTGATCACACCTACCGTTTTATCGTGGCCTGTCGTGCGGACGACCGGCTCCGTTACAAACGTACCTTTCCCCTGAATACGATTTAACCAGCCGTCTCGCATGAGCTCACCCAATGCCTGTCGTACGGTCTGGCGGCTTACTTCAAATTGCTCGGCAATCTCATGCTCTGATGGCAGACGACTGCCTGGCTGTAGACGGGAGGAATGAATCCAGGAAAGAATCTCGTCCCGTACTTGTCTATATTTAGCGGTCATGGCCCCTCCTGGCTGATTGGATTACAACAGCAATCCCGTTTTCGATCACAATGCATACACTCCATTGTACCATATGGCATGATACCCGCGTAGCATGATGCTGTTATCGCTCCGTTTGTTGTACATACATTTTAATAAAACGCTTACATATTGTCTATACAATTCGTTTTATTTCTATAATAATGTAGCTGCTAACGTATATGATCATGTATGCAGCAGATCATTATTTTATAGTAGTCGTACAATCTCTTCAATATACAGCAAAAAAGCCGCAGAAGTTGGTATTATCCCCTTTAAGTAGACATTCGAAAAAAGACATCTGTTAAGATGGATTTAAT
>NZ_BMMB01000024.1 GCF_014645615.1 Paenibacillus hunanensis
TCCAGCGCCAATGGTACTTGGACCGCAGGGTCCTGGGAGAGTAGGACGTCGCCAAGCGAAGAGTAAGATCTTCCGCTCTACAGAGCGGACAATATTCCCTGATAGCTCAGTTGGTAGAGCACTCGACTGTTAATCGAGTTGTCACAGGTTCGAGTCCTGTTCGGGGAGCCATATGGAGAGGTGTCCGAGTTGGCCGAAGGAGCACGATTGGAAATCGTGTAGGCGTCACAAGCGTCTCGAGGGTTCGAATCCCTCTCTCTCCGCCATAATGCTTCTTTTATAGTAAGGCCCGTTGGTCAAGGGGTTAAGACACCTCCCTTTCACGGAGGTAACAGGGGTTCGAATCCCCTACGGGTCATATTCTTTTATAAGAATTGCAAGAAGAATTGTACATATTGATCGATTTGACATCGGCTTTGAAATAATGATACAATCTATCTTGTGTCCCATGGAGACTTAGCTCAGCTGGGAGAGCATCTGCCTTACAAGCAGAGGGTCGGCGGTTCGATCCCGTCAGTCTCCACCATATAGACTTTATTTAACGACGCGGGGTGGAGCAGTCCGGTAGCTCGTCGGGCTCATAACCCGAAGGTCACAGGTTCAAATCCTGTCCCCGCAATTAAAGTGGAACCGTGGTGTAGGGGTTAACATGCCTGCCTGTCACGCAGGAGATCGCGGGTTCAAATCCCGTCGGTTCCGCCATTTATATCTTAGGCTCGTATTGACTATCGGTCATGTTGGATCGTAACAAAGAGTCGACACATAGAAGTACATCAGTTACGGCTCGGTAGCTCAGTCGGTAGAGCAGAGGACTGAAAATCCTCGTGTCGGCGGTTCGATTCCGTCCCGAGCCATATTTACAAAAATATGCCGGTGTAGCTCAGTTGGTAGAGCAACTGACTTGTAATCAGTAGGTCGGGGGTTCAAATCCTCTCGCCGGCACCATTTTTTTTCTTTTCTTCATATGGAGGCTTAGCGAAGTGGCCAAACGCAGCAGACTGTAAATCTGTTCTCTCTGAGTTCGGTGGTTCGAATCCATCAGCCTCCACCAGTTTTATAGGGGCATAGTTTAAAGGTAGAACAGCGGTCTCCAAAACCGTTAGTGTGGGTTCAATTCCTGCTGCCCCTGCCAATTTTTTTTGTCAATTTATATGGCGGTCGTGGCGAAGGGGTTAACGCATCGGACTGTGACTCCGACATTCGCGGGTTCAATTCCCGTCGATCGCCCTTTATAGGGGATTAGCCAAGCGGTAAGGCAACGGACTTTGACTCCGTCACGCATAGGTTCGAATCCTATATCCCCTGCCATATCTTTTCATTCAATTAGCGGACGTGGCTCAGCGGTAGAGCATCGCCTTGCCAAGGCGAGGGTCGCGGGTTCGATTCCCGTCGTCCGCTCCATTTTAATTTTATACGGCGCCATAGCCAAGTGGTAAGGCACAGCTCTGCAAAAGCTTTATCCCCAGTTCGAATCTGGGTGGCGCCTCCAGTATTATTTGCGCCCTTAGCTCAGCTGGATAGAGCGTTTGACTACGAATCAAAAGGTCAGGAGTTCGAATCTCTTAGGGCGCGTTTATAAAAAAAGACTCATCTTATCTGAATTATGTTCAGAAAAGGTGAGTCTTTTTGTTTATCGCTATTGTCTATGCGTCCCATTGCCATTTAATAAGCTATATTGCAATTTACAGAGTTAGCTTTTGGAGAGGAGTATGCTTTTAGAGAGCAAGCATTGTTTATATCGTTTAAGTCTTTGTGTTTCATTAGGGTAGGTGGTGAGATGTTTAGAAGTTAAAAGGCTAGATATTAGGTCAACTGCACTTATACGTAACTGGTTAGATCCTTTTATAATTTAGATCCTTCTATGATTGAGATCGTTTTATAATAAAGTGATATAAATAAAGTGATATACATATACTGCTTTCAAGATTCTACTTCAATTTAATTTCGCGCTGCAACTTAACTTTTTATATCGAATTGGCTTTATGCTGAATTAATTTTATATAGTAATGCATTTAATTTAGAAGAGCGGTAGTTGTAACATATAAAACTTGCTGCTAATTTACTACTGAAAGAATAATAATGTATATCACATAAAGACCTGTTGCTAAAGAGATAATGCTGTGCAATGTATAAGAGCTGGCTAATATTAAAGGCTCACTACTATTGCAGTCTAGAACAGCCCCCGTCTAAGGTCTAGGTCAAAATACCATCCGCAGTCCATTTCAGGGAGGCGGATATTTTTATAAGATGTAAATATGAAAGACAGCAATGATCATAGTAATGATAACGCAACTCGGGTTGTAATAAAGCGCGCTAAAAGCTACAGCATCCCAAAAGCGGAAGCATATCACGAGCTATGAAGGAAAGTCTTTAGAATGTTCAAGCAAAGGTTCCAAGTAATCGTTTAAAGCGAATTACAGTAAATGAGCTGTACTGAGATTCCATTTAAGGGAGGTGAATGACCTTGAATATCAATCGTAAAAGTGTAGCAGCTGTTGGATTGATTGTTATTGGGATTTTGATGGTATTTGGTAAGTTTTCTCCCATGCTACATAGTCTGATGAGCCACTTGATCGGACTGATCTTCCCTATCGCACTGATCGTGCTTGGCTATTATGCACTTCAAAACGGACGTAAAGTGCTGGGGACGATTTTGGCAGTCATCGGTACACTCGTTATTTTCTCCAAGCTATCGTTTCTGATTGGACCTATGATCGGAATCGCACTCGTAGCTGGAGGCGTATATATGCTGAAAAGTCGTCGTCAAACGTATTAGTCACAACACGTGTTAAACGTATTCATAGTAAATATTCATAATAAATTAGTATAGTGAGATAATCTTCAAATTGTACTATCAGCTTTGTATAGCTCATGGATACTTTTCACTCACTTCCAGCATAGTTGATATAAGAAAATGAGCAGCCAGATTTTTACGATCCTCTAATGAGCCTGCCTGGAAAATAAACGGCTGTCCCTTATGAGATCATAAGCAGTATGGAATATCAAAATAACTGGAAATGAGCAGGGAAGTAGATAGCTTATGCAGTATATATCTTATAAAAAATAACGATTGTATGAATTTAGATTCAAAGCAGGTCTAATCATATTAAATGAGTAATAAGTGCAATCTAGCGTGCTGAACTATAGGTTTTAGATTCCGAGCTGACGAGTAAATGTATTTCCCATATGTCTTCTATTATTGCCAATCGATATGTTATTACCGATATAGGTAGTGAGATGTAATAGTCAGATCTAGTGTTGAGCTGTTGTAGTAGCAAACGATAGGGATAGGGAAAATAGAAGTTTCGAGTCACATGTAAAACTATACAGCTGCATTGTAAGATAAATGATTTCGATTGTAAGCCGTATAGTTAAGTTGAACGCTTGCTAAGGATAAGCTGACTTTTCACAAGTATGGCTTGACGCTTGTGATTATGGTTCAAAGCTTGAAATTATAATTTAACGCTTAAAATCATGACTTGGCACTATCCTATCATTCTAATCTGTGTACTACCGTAAGGGAGGGAATATGTATCCATGAATATGTTCAAACGTATACGGGATATTACCGTAGCTACTTTAAATGAAAAGCTGGAGCAGAGTCAGGACCCGGTGAAGCTGATTGATCAGTTTTTGCTGGATACCCGTCGCGAGATTGCTGAAGCGGAGCAGCTTCATCATAATATCTCTCAGCATACCCGTCAGCTACAGCATCATGTAGAGAAGGCTTCTGCGATGCGTGAAAAACGTGAGGAGCAGGCGATGCTTGCTTTGAAGGCAGAGGAAGAAGAATTGGCTCGCATGGCACTACAGGAAAAGGTCATGTATGAAGAAAAAGAAACACAATATAATGAGCTGCTCGATAAAAACCGTGAGGCGCTCAACGAAATTGAATATCAGCTGAACACGCTAAAATCGGAATACCAGATTGTGTATAGCAAACGTGAGTATTACCATGCACGTATGGAAACGCTACGCTTGCAGCAGCAGATGAACCGGCGTTTTGGTAATGGTATGAACAATATGCCATCCTTTAACCGTCTTGATGATCGTATCTCGGATTGGGAGCTTGAAGCGAAAGCAATGCGTGATATTCGCCAGGGTGAGGATAGCTATACAACTGGCTCTGATCCAGCGAAAACGATCGCCCTCGACGCTGAGCTGGAACGACTCAGACGTAAGCTTGATCAGCAACGGAGGGAGGGCTGAATATGCGGCCAAAGTTATACCGATCGGCGCAGGACCAGATTATTAGTGGTCTGACCGGCGGGTTGGCGCAGTATTTTCAGATTAATGCTACTCTACTGCGGATTCTGTTTATCCTGTCAATTCCTTTTACAGGGGGCACAACGGTATTGATCTACTTGATCTCTATCTTCGTCGTCCCAAAGGAACCACCAATGTATTATCCACCGGAGTTTAACAATTATGATCCACGCTTCAAGGAGGATCGTTATGGTGGCCCACGTGATACGTACGGCGGCTACTGGGGCACTTCACAAAATGCGTACGAGCCGAATATGTATGATGCACCACATAAAAGCAATTCGCGCTATTTTGGGAAAAATCGCCCACCCTATGAACAGCCAGAGCCACTTAATCCTAAAAAGGCGAATCTGGACGCAATGATGGAAAATATCGAAACAAAGGCACTTCGCAAGGAAGTCGAAACACTTCGTCAAAAAATTGCTCAATACGAGAAGGGAGATCAATAACATGGGAGTATTTAAAAGATTGAAAGATATGACAAAGGCGTCGGTAAATGAAATGCTGGATAAGGTGGAAGATCCGATTGTAATGCTAAACCAGTATCTGCGTGATATGGAGGCTGAAATTCATCAGGCAGAGGTAACGGTAGCGAAGCAAATGGCTAACGAGCGCCGTATGAAGCAACGTCTGGAAGAAGCAGGTCGTATGGCAGTACAGCGTGAAAGCCAGGCTACAGCTGCACTGAAAAGCGGCCAGGAGGAAGTGGCTCGTCGTCTGCTGGAAGAAAAGCTGTACTTTGATCAAAAGTATACTGAATATGGCGACATGCACGCTCAAGCAAAAGAGCAGGTGGCTGGTCTGATGCAACAGCTGCACGAAATGAAGGACGAGTTCTACAAAATGCGCAACAAGCGCAACGAGCTTGTATCCCGTGCTCAAATGGCAAAAGCGAAAAAACAAATGTCCAAAATCAATTCCGTAGATTCTTTGAACCGTGGCGGCGCATCGCTGGGCTTTAGCCGTATGGAAGAGAAAATTATGCAGATGGAAGCGGAAGCCGACGTACTGCGTGTACCTTACAACGGTTCTGGCTACAACACACCATATATCAGTGCAGAACAGGCTGAAAAGCAACTGAAGGTAGATGAGCAACTGAACCTGCTGAAAAGCAAACTGGCAGGTCCATCCTCTCCAAAAACGATCGAGTCGAGTGCAAGACCGGCTGATGAATCAACACATTAATTCACCAGGCAAGCGTATAATATGATATGCTATGACGTGTATGTGCACGGGATAGCAAAAGGTAAAAGCCATACAGCGTGTGTCTCATGCATGCGGTATGGCTTTTCCAATCAATGGCCGAAATCGGCGGTAAAGGAGGTGTGACATGACTAGAAAAAGAGAGGCTGCCGCTGTCGTACTGATCAGTATTGGGCTGCTTATTTTATTAGAACCGTTTGTAGGATTTTTTACGATTGTCGCACTTGTTTTGCTGCTGATTGGTGTGCTTGGCTTACGCCGTGGCAAAATGCGACAAGGGTATATTTGTCTGGCAAGCGGAATTGGTTTGCTGCTGCTGGATCATATTATGCTGCTATTCGGAATCGTGCTTATCTCGCTCGGCTGGTTTTATATTCGTGCGAATAAAGCGCATCATGGGCATAAGCATCGTACACAGCAGAACTTTGTCCGAACTTCACAGCATAATCGTGATCCGTGGATGCTACAGAGCACGAGCTCGTGGCATGTGATCGGTGATATCGATTATGATCTGTCGCTCGCGATTGCGGATGAATCGGATACGGTGCTCTATTTCCAGGGGATTATTGGTGATCTGGATTTTACCATTCCAGAGGAGTATGGGGTGGAGATTGAAGCGAATGTATTATTTGGACAGATTGGCTTTAACTCGGACTATCGTACAGGCACGCAGCGGCGTCAGGGCATCTGGAATCGTGTGGAATGGCAATCGCCTAACTATGGTACCAGCGTGCAGCGGGTGAAGCTAGTTGTATTTTATGTGGCAGGGGATTTGAATATTCGATTGTCTGCGTAGTCGCGATGATAATCGTCGTATGAGGCAATCGGTGTATAACAAGTAATAGTGTACAGCGGGTAAAGGTAATTGTATTTACATGAGGTTTTGTATTTTATAAAGTAGTGGATCTGGATATTCGAGTGTTTGCTTGGTTTATCGATTTAACGTATGTGGGTCGCAAAGTGTATGGAGTAGGGTGGACGAAGATTCATATTACATTCATCGATCCTTTTGACAGCGATATCCAAGCAAAGAATCTTTTATTGACTAAAAAGAGGCATTTATCAACAACTAAAAATGAGCGTTCATCAACCAAACAATAGATGTTCTACAGCCTGACTGTGTCATGGCAAGCGGAACAGTGACGGAATGGAGGAACGGACGAGTGAAAAAGGAAAAAACTGCTGACCTGATTGTCCGCAGTATGAGTGAGGGATTGCTGCTGGCAGTCCTTTTATTGGTTATAATCGTATATGCACTTTATTCGTCCGGTCATCTTATTATTGAGAATTCGTGGGAAGCATGGATACGTACCGGTATCGGGTTGCTTATTCCAGCGCTCGTAGTGGGTGCGTTATTCGGTCTATATCATGCGTTGCGACTAAAGATGCGAATCGATAAGCTGCGTGAAACGCTATTGATGTGGGAAAAAGGCAACTGGTCACAGACAGCCCCAACATGGGGAAGCGACGAGTGGGCGCGGCTCAGTGAGCAGATGGATCGGATCGGCAAAAAGTGGGGCGATCAGATTACAAGTCTACAGCGCTTATCTACGAATAATGCACAGCTTGCTGAGCAGGCGCGTGTATCTGCGATTATCGAGGAACGTCAAAGGCTGGCTAGGGAGCTACATGATGCGGTATCACAGCAGCTATTTGCTATTTCGATGACGGCGACAGCAGTAGGGCGTACCTTTGACAAAGATCCGGATCGCGCCAAGCGTCAGGTACAGTTAATTGAGGAGATGTCATCGGTCGCTCAGTCTGAGATGAGAGCGCTCTTACTGCATTTAAGACCTGTGTATCTGGAAGGTAAGCAGCTGTATGAAGGGATTAGTGAACTCGTACAGGAGCTCAAAGCGAAGATACCGATGGACATTGTACTGGAAATGGATGAAGAAATTCGCCTGGTTAAAGGGGTAGAAAATCATCTGTTCCGTATCGTGCAGGAGGCATTATCCAACACACTTCGTCATGCCAAAGCAAGCCGAATGGAGATACGGATTGTACAGCGTATGGATGCGGTACGTGTGACACTGCGTGACGATGGAGTAGGCTTTGAGCTGGATGATACGAAGCAGACATCGTATGGTCTATCCACCATGCGTGAGCGTATTAACGAAATCGGGGGTACGATTCAGTATATTACAGCTCCTGGTAAAGGGACACGGATCGAGATTGTCGTGCCGATCGTGACATTAAATACAGAAGAAAGCAGGTGGGCATAATAAGATGGATAACAGTGAACTGATCAAGGTGCTGCTGGTCGATGATCATGAGATGGTGCGTATCGGTCTTGCTGCTGTGCTCGATACAGAGGACGGAATTGAGGTCGTAGGGGAAGCAAGTAATGGTATGGATGGGATTCGTCTGGCGACAGAGTATCATCCTGACGTCGTGCTGATGGATCTGGTAATGGATGGCATGGACGGTATCGAAGCAACGCGCAAAGTGCTCGAAATCAATCCGAATTGCAAGGTGATCGTGCTGACGAGTTATTTGGATGATGAGAAAATGTATCCGGTTATCGAAGCGGGAGCATTTAGCTATTTGCTTAAAACCTCGCGTGCCAGTGAGATTGCCGATGCGATTCGTGCTGCGGTTCGTGGACAATCTGTGCTGGAATCACAGGTTGCTTCGAAAATGATGAGCCGTTTCCGTGAGCCTGTCGAACGCGCACTGCATGAGCAATTGACTGATCGGGAAATGGATGTACTTCGTCTACTTGCACAGGGGAAGTCGAATCAGGAAATTGCCGATGAGCTGATTATCGGTATTAAGACAGTCAAGTTCCATGTAACGAATCTGCTCGCGAAGCTCGGGGTAGAGGATCGTACACAGGCGGCTATTTATGCGTATAAGAATGGCTTAGCCGAATGATCCTAGCAGAGAATGACAGGTTTCTTTATTAGCTTAAATTTTAACGGGTATAAGTACATTTGATAGGTGGTCAGATAGTCGTAACGAGGGTAATTATGATAAAATACGTTTGCCGGATCATACGGCTCGTATAATGGAATATGCAACATGAGCACCATATCTACAGACGTGATTTTTGGACAATAAAAAATTACATAGAAAGTGGAGGAGCCATGGCAGATAATCATATGATCGATACGACGCAAGCGCCTAGCGCGGTGTTTTTTATTTTTGGAGCGACAGGTGATCTCGCGAGTCGCAAGCTGTTTCCCGCTATTTATAGCTTATATCGTGAGGGTAAGCTTGCCGAGGACTTCGCAGTTATTGGTGTAGCACGCCGTCCACGTACGAATGAAGAGTTTCGCGTGAATGTACGCGATTCAATTGATGAATTTTGCCGGTATAAGGTGAAGCCTGATGAAGATTGGGATACCTTTGCCGCTCATTTTGAGTATAAATCGCTCGATATTAACAATGTAGACGGCTTCCGTGAGCTGAATGAGCAAACCGAAGCATTGGAGAAAAAGTTCAATATTCCAGGGAATCGTCTGTTCTTCCTTGCGCTTGCGCCAGAGCTGTTCGGCAGTGTGTCGATCAATCTGCGTGATGGCGGCATGCTGGATGCAGAGGGCTGGAATCGTCTTGTGATCGAGAAGCCATTTGGTTATGATCTGGATTCTGCGCGCAAGCTGAATGCGGAGATTAACGAGGTGTTTAAAGAGGACGAAATCTTCCGTATCGACCATTATCTTGGTAAAGAAATGGTACAAAATATCGAGGTTATTCGCTTCGGTAACGCCTTCTTCGAGCCGCTGTGGAACAATCAGCATATCGCGAACGTGCAAATTACACTCAGCGAGACGGTTGGAGTTGAGGAACGTGGTGGTTATTATGATCATTCCGGTGCACTGCGTGATATGGGACAGAACCATATGCTGCAAATGCTGGCGATGATCGCGATGGAGCCGCCAAGTCGCCTGATGCCAGAGGATATCCATGATGAGAAGGTGAAGGTACTGCGCTCACTGCGTCCGTATCTGACACCTGAGGAAGTGGATAATAATGTGGTACGGGCTCAATATACAAACGGCAAGTCCGGCGATAAGGAACTGAAGGGCTACCGCGATGAGGACAAGGTCGATCCAGAGTCGAACACGGAAACGTATTTTGCCGCTCGTGTATTCGTGGATAGCTTCCGCTGGGCAGGCGTACCGTTCTATATCCGCACGGGTAAACGTCTACCGGTAAAAACGACAGAGATTATCGTTGAATTCAAACGGATGCCAACGAATGTGTATCTTGGTCAAAAGCATCATCTGGAACCGAATCTGCTCGTGATTCGCGTGAACCCGATGGAAGGCATATATGTTAAAATCAATGCCAAAAAGCCAGGCTCCGATTCTGAAATCCAGCCGCTGGCAATGGAATTTTGCCAGAGCTGCATGATCGGTATTAACTCGCCAGAGGCGTATGAGCGTCTGCTGGAGGATGCTGCGCAGGGCGATTCGACGTACTTCACTCGCTGGGATGAGGTAGCGGCGGCATGGAGCTTTATCGACCATATCGATAACGCCTGGAAGCAGCATCCACAGGATGTGAAGACGTATCCAGCTGGCTCATGGGGACCGGATGAAACGCACAAGCTGCTGGAGCAGGATGGCTTCCACTGGTGGCCGGTGAATGGACAGGATGAGGACGATGTTGTATGGATTGCAAATAGCCGCTAATTTGGTGGAAATCATAGACATATCGGCTTCCATTCACGTACAATATAATTATGAATGAATGCAGGAAAACACTCTTATGTTTGCTATACATAAGGGTGTTTTTGCTGTGGATATGGTACAATGGGAACAGTCTATTTAAGCGATGAAGGGAAAATGATAATGAGTAAAACGATAGATACAGAATTGCAGCGTGAGGTCGATAAACGCAGAACGTTTGCAATCATTTCTCACCCGGATGCGGGTAAAACAACACTGACGGAAAAGCTGCTGCTGTTCGGGGGCGCGATTCGTCTTGCCGGTACAGTTAAGGCTCGTAAAGCGAGCAAGCACGCGACAAGTGACTGGATGGAGATCGAGAAGCAGCGTGGTATCTCGGTTACGTCCTCTGTTATGCAGTTCGACTATAACGGACACCGGATCAACATTCTGGATACACCGGGTCACCAGGACTTTAGTGAAGATACGTACCGTACACTGACTGCTGCCGATGCGGCTGTCATGCTGATCGACGTAGCGAAGGGTGTCGAGGCACAGACGATCAAGCTGTTCAAGGTATGTGCGCAGCGTGGGATTCCGATCTTCACCTTTATTAATAAGCTCGACCGTGAAGGTCGCAGTCCATTCGATCTAATGGAAGAGCTGGAGCAGGTACTTGGTATTCGCTCCGTACCAATGAACTGGCCGATCGGTATGGGCCGCGAGCTGTGCGGTGTATACGATCGTATGAAGAGCCAGGTTGAGCTGTTTCAGGGTGACGATCACTCCACGATCGAGGTACGCAAGGTCGAAGACTATCGCGATCCACTGATCAAGCAAATGGCAGGCGAGTTCCTGTATGAGCAGCTCAGTCAGGATATTGAACTGCTGGACGTTGCTGGCGATCCATTTGATTATGAAAAGGTTATGCGCGGTGAACTCACGCCAATCTTCTTCGGTAGTGCGATCAACAACTTCGGTCTGCAAACGTTCCTGGAGAACTTCCTGGAGCTGGCTCCAAAGCCAGAACCACGTCGCAGCACCGAGGGCATGATCGAGCCAACAAACGAAAAATTCAGTGGCTATGTATTCAAAATCCAAGCGAACATGAACCCGGCGCACCGTGACCGTATCGCATTCCTACGTATCGTATCTGGTAAGTTCGAGCGCGGCATGAGTGTGAAGCATGTGCGTGTCGGCAAGGATATCAAGCTCGCACAGCCACAGCAATTCCTCGCACAGGATCGGGATATTGTCGAAGATGCATATCCAGGCGATATTATCGGTCTGTTCGATCCAGGCATTTTCCGTATTGGGGATTCCTTGAGTCAGGGTAGCAGTATCGTATTCGACGAGCTGCCGACGTTCTCACCAGAGATTTTCGCCAAGGTTACAGCGAAGAATGCACTGAAATACAAGCAATATCAAAAAGGCTTGGATCAGCTGACTGAGGAAGGTACGATTCAAATCTTCAACGCAGTTAGCTTCGACGATACGATTCTCGGCGTTGTCGGTCAGCTGCAATTTGAGGTATTCGAATATCGGATGAAAAATGAGTATGGCGTAGATGTGCAGTTGCAGCGTATGCCTTTCCAATTCGCACGCTGGGTCGTTGCAGACAATCTCGATCCATCCAAGTTCCGTATTAACTCGACACTTGTGAAGGACAAAAAAGGTAACTTTGTCGTTCTGTTCGAGAATGAGTATGCGATGCGTACGGCAATGGAGAAAAATCCAGATGCACAGTTCCTGCAAACCGCTCCGTAAGGAGTAATGAAGCGATAGCAAATAGAATAACCGGCTGACAGAATGGATTATATCTTCACAGGCGGCGGGTAATGAGTGATGAGAAATAGAATAACTACTCTGTAAGAGTGAAGAGAGATAAGAAGTACGAGTACGACAAAAAGTAACGAAGCACAGTAACGAATAGACGAGCTGCATGGAGTTAGTGGCTTACTTTTCTAAACGTGAGTTCATGAAGGTAAACGTAAATGTACTCATCACTCCTGCACTATAAATACGCACTATTCAAAAATCATCTATAACCGCAGATTGTCCGGCAGCCTACAACGGTATCACTGCCTGCCGGACAATCTGTTTTTATTTTGAACCGTATATGGAGGTAGAACATGGCTAGAAAGCAATATGCCATCATCGGAATTGGACGCTTCGGCTCCAGTATTGCCCGCACGCTGAGCGAAATGGGCTTCGATGTACTGGCAATCGATTCAGATGAACATCGTGTACAGGAAGTATCCCATATCGTGACTCAGGCAGTCGTCGCCGATTCGACGGATGAAGAGGCACTACGAGCGATTGGCTTGCGTAACTTCGACGTGGTCGTCGTGGCGATCGGGGAAGATATTCAATCGAGTATTTTGACCACGCTCATCCTCAAGGAAATGGAAATTCCGACCGTGCTGGTCAAAGCACAAAATGATCTACACGCGAAGGTTGTACAGCGCATCGGCGCAGATAAGGTGATTTTCCCAGAGCGAGATATGGGGGTACGCGTTGCCCACCATCTGACCTCACCGAATGTGCTCGACTATATCGAGCTGTCGGACGACTATAGCATCGTGGAGATGAAAGCATCCGATTCGATGATCGGACGCAACCTGATCGAGCTGAACATCCGTGCTCGCTATCGCTGTAATGTAATGGCGATCAAGCGAGATAATCATATGAATATCGCACCTGCCCCAGAAGAGCAGCTGCAAGCGAACGACATCGTCGTCATCGTCGGTCAAAAGCATGACCTGATCAAACTCGAAATGGACATGGAGGACTAATGGAGATACTATCGACACAAAATGCTCGCGTCAAGGAATGGGCGAGCCTGCTGGAAAAGAAGCACCGCGACAAGCTAGATAAGTTTATTATCGAAGGCATTCATCTCGTAAGCGAAGCGCTGCGGAGTGACTGGGATATTCAATATATTGTGTATGATACAGAAAAGGGCATTCCTGCCGAGCTGAAGGAGGATATCGCAGGCTATAACGGTGGCGCACAGTATGTAGCGGTATCGCAGGCGGTACTGGAGAAATGTACAGATACACGCACACCGCAACCAGTATTTGCGATTGTGCATAAGCGGAATGCGTTGCTGTCCAGCTTGCTGAAGGAAGATTCGGCGATGGTGCTGGTGCTGGATGGTGTGCAGGATCCGGGAAATGTGGGAACGATTATTCGTAGTGCGGATGCGTCCGGTGCGAAGGGAGTTGTGCTCGGTAAGGGCTGTGCCGATCTGTATAATCCGAAGACGATCCGGTCGACGATGGGGTCGTTGTTTCATGTGCCTGTGCTAGAGGCGGATCTGGCTGAGGTGTTGCCTGCGGCGAAGGAGCAGGGGATGAAGCTGGTGAGTACGTCACTACAGGCGGAGGCTTCTTGTTATGAGTATGATTTCCGTAGTGGCGGCTGGATTGTGATCGGGAATGAAGGGAAAGGGATATCGGCGGAGACGGCGGCGCTGGTAGAGGAGCATGTGTTGATTCCGATGCAAGGGCAGGCGGAGTCGCTGAATGCGGCGATGGCGGCTACGGTGTTGTTGTTTGAGGCGATGAGGCAGCGGGGGATGTAACAAATAAAATATTCCTGTCTAATTTTAAGTTCACCGTCCCTAACTAAAATTAACTGTCTCCAAACCACCAAAGACTGGAACTTGGTTGCCGCTTTCCCCAACCATTTCTCCAGTCTTTTTCTCAGGCTTTGAGGCACCCCAGCAGGGAATTCTCATCCAAGTCCGAATAGGTAATCAAGCAGAAACCCATGATACTCAAGGCTTTTGGGAAATTGAAAGTAGTTTCCCCAACCTTTATAACTGCCGATTCCTTCTTTTCTCAGGCACTTCTCTATCCTTTCAGGGACACGAATCATTAGTCGTTTTCGTTCACGATTAAACCAGTTTCTTTCCAGTTTTCAGGTGTATTTCTCAGCGTTTTTGTGACAGTTATTTTTATCTCGGAAATGGCGGTGAAGCCTTGTGAGGGAAGGGATTTGGAGGTGGAGACAGTTCTTTTTAGTTTTTTACAGAGGGGTTTAAGAAGATGCTATTGCTATTAAAGTGAAGACTTTAATCAAAACCCTTGTAGTTATAAAACAAATTTTTTGAATAGTGAAAAATATAAAATATAAAATATGAAAAGCTATATATGAAAAGCTATAATTGAATAGTAAATAAGATTAGGTCTTTATATCTAATGAATTTGATAATATAATAGACAAAAGGTTCTAATACAAAATTTGTACAATTTTGGAATTAGTACCTTTTGTCTATTATATAGGAAGATAAGAGGTGATATAAATGAATCTAAGCGCAGAGGAGCTAGATATTCAATTGAATTGGTTTGTTACAGCCTTTCCTATAAAATATCGTATTTCATTGTCAAAAGCTAAGCAGATAATTGAAGAATCATTGTCAATTACAATACCAACTAATGTAATTTATAGTTATTTGAAAATTAAGGGATACAAAAATATTCAAGTAGATATAGAAATTAGTGATGATAATGTATTGAAAGAAATTATTAACGAAGATCTATCAATTGTTAAAAAGCCTAAAGAAAATGATGACCTATCTATTGAAGAGATATTATCATTAGAGTTGATTCCTAATCGAATTTCAGCAATTCCTAGCAACTTATACATTAAAAGCGAAAAAG
Organism: Paenibacillus hunanensis; assembly: GCF_014645615.1. Taxonomy (GTDB): domain Bacteria; phylum Bacillota; class Bacilli; order Paenibacillales; family Paenibacillaceae; genus Saccharibacillus; species Saccharibacillus hunanensis. The sequence continues at coordinate 14,756 of NZ_BMMB01000024.1, forward strand.
AATTTATTAAATCCTATAGTTCTAATTTAGAATTATTGGAGTTATACGCAAAGACAAAAAGTAAAGAAGCTTTTGAACAGGTTTTATACAGTAACCAAAGACTCATATGGAAAATAGTTAAACAATATTTAAATTATTCTAATCATGATCTTTCAGAAGAAGATCTAGTTGCTGAGGGGAATATTGGTTTAATCAAAGCAATTCAGAAATTTGATCTTTCTTATGATACGAAATTTTCTACTTATGCCATTCATTGGATAAGACAAGCGATTACCCGTGCAATTATAGATAAAGGGAGAATTGTAAGGATACCAGTATATGCTTTTGAATTAATACAAAAAATAAAGAAAATAGAAGCTAATTATTTTATTAATAATAAAAAAATAATCCCTAGTGATATATGTAGAGAGTTAAACATAACTGAAAAGAAGTACGAATTTTGTAAGCTTATTGAGTACAGATTTCTCAATGTTAAATCGCTTAATTCTTTTGTGAGGGAAGGAGACACAGAAACAGATACAGAATTACTCGATTTTTTACCGAATGATCGTTTTTATATAAATTCAATAATTACTGATTATTACGAAGATCCAGCTCAAATTGTCGATAGCAAATTATTTGTAAAGGATATGCTTTCAATTATAAACAAATTGAGTGAGCGCCAACAAAAAATTATATCTCTACGATTTGGACTAGAAGATGATTCGCCTATGACATTAGAAGAAATTGGTTCTATTTACGGTCTGACTCGTGAACGTATAAGACAAATTGAATATAATGCTTTAAAAAAAATAAAAAGTATGGCTATAGTAAATGGTATAAAATGGAATCATTAGTAGAGGGGGAAATATGATGTTTATAGATTATTTAATGAGTCATAATTTAGAGATTGACGGATTGTCAAGCCAAGTGCGACAGTTCCTCTGAAAAGGATTCGTGAGCGGTTCTCC
>NZ_BMMB01000025.1:7500-8952 GCF_014645615.1 Paenibacillus hunanensis
ACGCTCCATGAACTGGAACTTGGTTTCCTTTGCAGGTTACCGCGGGAAGGTGCCTAGGCCACAGGCCAGAGCAGCCCTCCCGCAGAAGGCTTCCAGGTGGAGCAGGCCCTGTACGTCCTTGCCCACACCTGTAAGAGGGAGCCGGAGGCAGGGACGACCGAGCAGTCTTACCGCTCGCTCTTTCCCATTGCTCTCCGCCGCTCCTTCTTGTATACCCTCCGACCTCGAGTCTGGGGACGGTGCGGCCCGACGGTCTGAGCCGCGACTTTTCAACTCCCGCGAAATTCCCCAGTATGGGAAATTTTAAAAATCGACTCACGGCCACCCAGCCACCCAACTGGGTCGCACCTTCTCAGGAATCTCGCTCCAAGTTCACAAAGACCACGCCTTCCTCGTCAAGTTGGTTGCGCCTTCCTTGCCTACCCGGTCATTCCTGCCTACCCTGCACTCGGTAGGTACTACCCGCCTACTACTTTTTTCTTTTCAACTTTGATCTTACCTTTCTCATACAGGCCCGTCGTACCTACCCTGTAGTTCTTACCTACCCTACACTTAATAAGCGCTACCTACTCGCAATTTTCCTTTTCAAAACTTCGGCTTCCAAAGGTCGATTGCGCCTTCCTTACCTACCCGGTCGTTCTTGCCTACCCTGCACTCGGTAAGTACCACCCTTCACTGCCTTTCCCTCTTCCACCTTTTCAACCTCGGCCGCGCCTTTCTTATATAAAGCAGACGTGCCTACCCTACAGCGTCCACTCAAACTACGTTTCCACTAAGTAAAAAGCTAACTACTTTTTATCTTCCCTAATATAATTTACAACATCTTATAACTATACCAAAAGTATTCATATTACTCTTATCTTTTTCTTTTTACATTTACCAATTCAACCTTCTTTATTAATATACTAACCTCAACATATCCTCCCTACCCATACAACCAAAGCCACCTAACACCCTACCTACTCTACTAACTGTTTATACCCCCTAAATTCTACTACCCTTCTTCTTCTACTACTTTCAAAATTTCTTTTTTTTTTTTCTTTTTTTCTTCTTTTTCTTCTTTCCTACTATCAATTATTTACCTGCCCTTCCCTAACAATTCATTCAAGACCGTATAGGTTCTAGTTGATCGACTTAGTCGCCTCCGAATACCTTCTTCTTCCTATATTTATAAAAAAAACCTCTACCCTTGTTATAATCCGGCTCCTACTACTCTAAAAGTGTTTATTTACTTTATAAACGCCCTTACCTAATAAAGATTTGGAGGTAGAACAAGAGGACGAAAAGAAGAATAAAAAGAAAAAGAAAGGAAGAAGCTTACTAAGGGGGCAAGACATTACAAAAGTAAAAAGGTAGAAGGAAAGTAAGAAAAATATATATAAAAAAAAAAAAAAAAAAAAAAAAAAAAAAAAAAAAAAAAAAAAAAAAAAAAAAAAAAAAAAAAAAAAAAAA
>NZ_BMMB01000026.1 GCF_014645615.1 Paenibacillus hunanensis
GGCCATGGGCTGTTTTTTATTTAATTCCAGTAGGTGTCGCACTTCATATTACAATCCGTCGATTAAAAAAAAATCTCATAAAAAACTACTTGTTTTCAAAGGTTTTACTTATGAAGATATGAAAAAAATACCATATAATAAATTATTAAGTTTGTCTATGGATTGTTCGATTCAAGAATTAAACTCTTCTAAGCCAATTTCACTTATGGAAGCGATTACTAAAGGAGCAAAAGATAAAGAATCTATAGAGTGGGCAACTTTTGAAGAATTGCTTATGTTAGATTGGAATATATTAAAAATGTATTTTGATATTACAGTGATAAAAAATAATTTGTACCATATTAGTTTTCCTTTAGTCTACAAAATAGATAATATAACAGAGCTATATTCTTTCTTATCAGAAGATGAGCCCGAAGAGAATGATAATGGAAATAATACTGTGAGTATAGTAAAGCAATATTATGGTAATTATGAGTTAATCTCAAAGCAGCCTTTTATTACATTTACGGAATTACTAGAGGATATTGATGAAATCGATTTTTATCCGTTTTCGATTTTAGATCCTATTAGTATTCAGAGTACGTATTTAGACACAGCAATTGAATTATCAGAAGATGAATCATCCTTCCTTGAATTCACTCAAAAAGTAGTATCTAACTCTTTGCCTGTTGGTTTGATCAATGTTGCTTTTTCAGGTGATATTATCAGTCACCCTAATAGATACATTAATCGACTTAGAGTCATTCAAGAAATTTATAAAGATTTATACAAAATAAAATTAATATCTAAAAAGATTGAAGCAAAAGCTAACCTAGATGATAGTGAATATCTACGGATATTAAATATATATTGGAAGCATAATAATTTTAGGAAAATTCGTATATATGAAAATATACATGAAGTAAAATACACAAAAAAAACCGTCGAAGTTTTACAGAGTCAGATTATAGATGATATTGTAAAGCAAGCTGAACGAGCGTATAACGAAGAAACATATCGCGATATTTTTGTGACTTCACCTACTGGAGCGGGAAAATCAGTAATGTTTCAAATTCCTGCGATTTATTTAGCAGAAAAGTATAAAGCTATTACTATAGTTATTTCACCACTAATCGGTCTAATGAATGATCAAGTAGAAGGATTAGAATCTAGAAATGTACAAATGTCCGCTACAATCAATTCTTCCATATCTCCTGTGGAAAAAATACAAATCTCAGAAAAAATAAAAAATGGCGAAGTTAATATATTATATATCTCTCCTGAGACTTTATTGAGTCGTTCTGATATTTCAATTCTCATAGGCGAACGTCCTATCGGTTTATTTGTTATTGATGAGGCACATATTGTTACTACATGGGGGAAAGCATTCCGTTCTGATTACTGGTATCTCGGTAATTATTTAGAAAAAATGCGTAAAGATAAAAGATTTCCTATTGCTACTTTTACAGCGACTGCAATATATGGCGGAATTGAAGATATGTACAGTGAAACTCGAGATAGTTTAGGTTTAAATAATCCTATAAGTTACTTTGGATATTTAAAAAGAGATAATTTACAAATTCGTATAAAAAAACAAGATAATGGTTCGGAAAAAAAGTATAAAGAGTACTTGGCAGAAAAGAAAAAAATTATGTTAGTGAGACTCGAAAAGTTTGTTGGCGAAGATAAAAAGACTTTAGTTTACTTTCCTTTAATAAGGTTTATACACGACTTTTATGACTATTGTAAATTGTATGGAAGTCCTAAATTAATAGATACTATGACCAAATATTATGGCTCTTTAAATAAAGAGGAAAAGAACTCAAATTACCTGAGCTACAAATTTGGAGAATCAAAAATTATGCTAGCGACCAAGGCTTTTGGAATGGGGATTGATATACCAGATATCGAAAATGTATATCACTTTGCGCCAACAGGGAATGTATGCGATTATATTCAAGAAATAGGAAGAGCAGCTAGGGATTTAGATTTTGGATACGCTTATTTTGACTTTTTACCTAAAGATTTTGTACATGTACAAAGACTTCACGGAATATCAACAATTCGTAAAAATCAATTAACTCAAGTAATAAAAAAAGTACTAGTTTTGATAGATAAGCAACGCGGGAGTAATATTCGTAATATCTTAGTTAGCGCAGATGAATTTCGCTATATCTTTCAATCTTCTAATCAAGAAGAAGAAAATATTGATCATAAAGTAAAAACTTCGTTACTCATAATAGAAAAAGATTTTAATTTAAAAGTTAGATACTCACCTTTAGTTGCTCGTCCACGTAGCGTATTTGCAAAAGAGTTTTTTATAATAAACAGTGAAGTATGGAATGCTATACCAGTGAAATTTAAAAAATATTTCAATATGCTACGATCTTTACAAGATGATTTGTCCAATAGAAACATATATACATGTGACATGAAAGAAATGTGGTTAGAAAATTTCAACAATGTTTCATATCCTAAATTTAAACGTTCTTTTTTTAATGGTAATTATGAAAAAAATATACCATTCAGTAACCAAATTATGTCAGTTATAAAAATCGAATTAGACATAAAATCTGCTGACGAATCTAAATTTATAAGTGAAATACAGAATTGGACTCAATCTATTGCGGATTGGTTTAGCGATTTTGCAATGCAGAAATCTTATTTTTCTACAACTGATTTAGCTAAGAAGATTAAAATGAATTATAATTATTCTACTTATGCTAGTGAAAATTTAGCGGAAATCATTTTAAATAGTGCACATAGCTATGATCGGATGATGAGAAGGAAGAATAACTTTTATAATATGTTTTTAAAATATGATGTTGATCGCAAAGGTAAAGAATATTATTTTACTAGTTCAGGATACGCTAGTTTTATGGATTGGATTGTAAGTGAAACTATAAAAATTTTGAAAAATAAAAATACGATTAAAAAAAACAATCAACAATATGAGGTTTTCACCTCTAAAAGTTTTGGTGCTGATCAAGAACAAGCATTTATTCATTTAGGATTATTAGAAGCGCTAGGTATATTAGTTTATCAAGTACACGGCGGAGATAACCCAGAAATATATATTCGTATCAATTCCAAAGCACATCTAGAAAGAATTGTAGAAAATCCTGACTTATATAATAATAGAATTCTTGAAAATGTAAGAAATAGGCATAAGGTTTCTGTAGCTATGTTAAATTATATTTTTAAAAAAGAAGTAGATACAGACACTTTTTGGGAGCTAATAGAAGATTATTTTTTGGGGACTATTCCAGAAGAAGTTATTAATGAAGCAAACAATAAATATATATAAATGCATTTTTGTAGAAATTTGGGACGATTTCTGGAAAATTACACTAAAGAATAAAGTTTAATATTGTATGAACAAGATTAGTTTAATAATAATTTGTTAGATTAAAAATACAGTAATTCTAAAGCTATGATTTCTTTAGAATTACTGTATTTTTAGTGGAAGTCTTAAACTAAGGTGAATTTTAAAAGATTATGTATTTAATGAATGATTAGAAAATAAACATTAGGAGAATAATCATGCCCTTACCAATAGAGCTACAAGATATTTTTGTGAATCGGCAGAAATCGTATAAAATGGTACTCATTCTCTCCATCTTAGAAGTCATGAAGGAAACTAAAGAGCGCCAAGTATCGATGCTTAAAGTACGCGAGCGTTTCCTACACTGCTTTCAAGAGCGGGAAGCAAAGAGCCTAAAGGTTGATGGTCCACCTTCCCAAGTTCAAGCCACACGATGGTCTGACGTCCAGTTGAGTCGTGTGCAGTATGTGATGAATACACCAATAAAAGCACTAGCGGATATACTAGACGTGCCTAATGATCAATATACGATTGGCTTCAAGCCCAATATCTACAATCAGCTAAATGAACAGCAATTAAACGAGCTGTGTCAGTTCACTTTAGACGAAATGGAGCTTTATTATGCTCAGCCGCCGTCTAGCTTTTCGCTAAGACAAGACTTGCTGCATATTATGGATAATTATCTACAAGCAAAAACGCAGCCATTTGCTAATCACCTGCTGGCACAATATATGCGTAGAACGATTCCAAAGCATATCGAATCTTTGAAGTTTATTTATAACTATTTTCAAGTACAGGGATCGGTGGGACAAGGAAATTGGGCAAATGTGCCTTGGATTGCAATTATGCATCGCCAAGTTACTAATACCACACAAAAAGGTCTCTACGTCGCTTACTTATTTGCCGAGGATATGCAATCTGTATATCTTGTACTACAATATGGAGTCACCGAGTTGAAAAGTCGCTTAGGCACTCGCCAAGCCTACGAGCAGTTTGAACAAAAAGCTAAGGAAATTCGTACAGTTATGCCGAATACAAGAATGAATACGACCGATTCTATATATTTAGGAGAAAGTAATTACGCTAAAGATTATGCGGCATCTACAATTGCCCATTTTAAATATGAACTCCATGATATGCCTAATAATGAGCAGATCGTCGATGACCTTTGGGATGCGGTAGAGATTTACCTTTCGTATGTACAGTATGCGAATTTGGTACCTAATAATGAATGGGACGGAGAGGTTCGGGTGGAGCCTCAAGTTTCAGTGGACACAGATGAATCGGAGTCAGCACTTACTATTCGAGATATCGAGGTTAAAGAAACGCTCCAGAACATACAGGAATATATCACACAGCGGGGATTTTATTTTCCTGAGCTATTAACATATAATTTTTATCTCTCTTTAAAAAGTCGACCGTTTGTTATTTTGGCAGGCATATCAGGTACAGGTAAAACGCGATTGGTGCGTTTATTTGCAGAGGCTTTAGGTGCAACGTCAGATGCCGGTAACTTACAATTTAATTTGATACCTGTTCGGCCGGATTGGAGCGATCCAGCAGATTTGCTAGGTTATAAAGATCTGTCGGGACGTTTTAAGCCTGGTCCGTTGATGAATGTATTTGTTGAGGCTAGAAAGCCAGAAAATCGCCGTAAGCCTTATTTTGTATGTTTAGATGAAATGAATTTGGCTCGAGTAGAGCACTATTTCAGCGATCTTATGAGTTTGTTAGAAACTCAGCAATGGTTATTGGAAAATTTTACTCAGCAGTATGATGGTGTTGAGACAAAAGAAATTATAACGGCTCCTTTATTCTTGAAAAGTGCCTTAGATACAGTTGAGGATCAGGAATTGTATGGCGGATTCGGCATTCCAGAAAACGTATATATTATTGGTACAGTTAATATGGATGAGACCACATATCCATTTAGCAAACGTGTACTTGACCGAGCAAACACGATTGAATTTAATCAGATTGATTTGAGTCAATTGCCTAGTTATTCTCAATTTGCAGAACAACTTTCGACTACAGTTCCGGTAGAACACACCTTTTTACGTAGCGACTATTTACAAATAATAGATGGAATGAATAGTCATAAAGAATTGATCCGACGAACAACAGATCGTTTAGTAAAGGTAAACGAATTTTTAGAAGATATTCATGCTCATGTAGGCTTTAGAATTAGAGATGCGATTTGTTTTTATATGATTTATAATGATCGATTCAATTTGCTTCAAGAAGAAGATGCTTTTGATCTGCAATTATTACAAAAAATTCTACCACGTATTCAAGGTAGCCAAATAGGAGTACGCCGAGTATTGGTGAAGCTATTAAGATTTTGTCTAAAGCAAAACGTGGTAATTCCATCACCACTAGAAAATGATGCTGCCTTTTGGAAGCAGTGGAGTCGAGATGGAGTACCACCGGAAGCGCATTTTCCAGAAAGTGCACGTAAGCTGGCTTATATGATTCGACGCTTTGACGAGGACGGATTTACATCCTATTGGCTGTCTTAACTCCGACTAATGAGGTGAATAGAGATGGAGTTTGACAAAGTCGTTAATATGATAGAGATCGAAACTACGATTGGTAATTTGTACGTGCAGGGTAAGCCGTATCATCCCGCAGTAGAGCGCTTGCAGTTGCATCGTGAAGATGGAGAATGGGTGAATGCACATTTGAAATGCCAAGTGCTTTCTCCCGAGATCGAGATTCGCTCAATGAGAATATTTTCGCCAATTATAAATGATCTTATAGATTGGACAAGCATAATACCAGTGGTACCCTGTTTTTATGAACAGAGAGAGTATGAGTTTGTATTCCAGATCAATGAGGCGATTACGTATCCAATAAACTTTTATCACAGTAATGCTCAAATTCGTGAGGCTATATCGCATAAGGGAAAGAATATACTTTCAGGAATTTTGAATTTTCGGAATGAGGTTGGCTTTACTCAGTTAGATCTGCATACAAACGGAAAACGTTTGTTAACTTTGGAAATTGAAATATTCCCGTCTAAGTTAGACTACAAAAAAGATTATATGATGCTATTAAAGGAAATCAATGCACAGGTCTATAATCTTTCTTTCGACTTTTTAAAACGCACCTATCAATCAGTTGAATTACGTGATAGTAGTCAACCAAGTTTAAGTGAATTTTTTTCGATTATTAGTCACTTATTTGAACAAATCGAACGAGCTATGGAGAGGATTCAGACCCAACCTCATCATAATATGGAGCGTGAACTTGAGCTCCGAAATGCTCCATTAGTAAAACGTCCTAGCTCTCGTAACGTTAGTTATTTGGCTCGTCATCCAAAGTACCTTGAAAAGCTTCATTCGCAGTACAGCAGACAAAGCTTTAATGACATAGATCATAATCAAGGAGCAGGCTATATTCAATCTCCTCCACCGGGCACTATTCCTATCGCAGGCGAAGCGTACCGTCCAACGCGTCTACTTGATACCGTTAAGCGCCTGTCGTATGACACAGCGGAAAATCGCTTTCTGCGCTGGATGCTGGAGCGTATACTGATGCGGCTGAACCAGCTAAACGAGCAGTACGAGCAACTTAGTCGTCCTTCCAATTACCGTAGTCGCAGCTATGACGAACAGTTCAGTCTGGTTGTCGCACAGATGATTCGGCGCTTGGAGCGTATGCTGAGCGCAGACTGGCTACAGAAGCTGACGCCGATGCGCAGTATGAGCATTAGCCTGGTGATGCAGATGGCGCCAGGGTATCGGGAAATGTACCGCTATTATTTGACCCTGCTCAAAGGGCTTTCCATTCAAAGTGATCTGCTGCGGTTATCGATGAAGGAAATCTCGGAGCTGTATGAATACTGGTGCTTCCTCAAGCTGAATGAGCTGCTAGCACGCAAGTATTCCTTAGTCGAGCAAAGTGTGATCAAGCTGAATCACTCCGGTTTATTCGTTACACTGGATCGAGGACAGCAATCGCAGATGAAGTATCGTCATCCGCGAACAGGCGAGCTATTTGTGCTGTATTATAACAGTGCGCCGAAAGGAACGGCATCGCCTACGCTTGCGCAGCGTCCAGACAATGTACTATCGCTACACAAGCAGGATGCAGGGAAGCAGAAGACGTATAATTTCATCTTCGATGCAAAGTACCGTATTCATGTGGCAGAGCAGGGCTCGGCATATCGGGCGATGTACAAGCAGCCGGGGCCGCAGGAGGAGGATATTAATACGATGCACCGCTATCGGGATGCGATGGTGCATCTTGACGATTCGTTAGCAGAAGATAGGGAGCGCTATGAGCGTACGATGTATGGGGCGTATGTGTTGTTTCCGTATAGCGATGAGGAGCAGTATCGGGAGCATCATTTTTATAAAAGTATTCAGCGAATCAATGTGGGTGCATTGCCGTTCTTGCCTAATGCGACCTCGCTTGTTGAACAATTCTTAGATGAGCTAATTGCAGATAGCCCGGAAAAATCGTATGAGCGTGCAACCGTACCGCAGCGGACAGAGGAATATTATGAGGATGCGATCGAGCAGCGGCAGCGTAATATGCTGATTGGCTCGGTGCGTGGACGGGAGCAGGTGGAGCTAGCGTTGAAGCATCGATTTTACCATGTGCCGCTGCGTAATCTGAACGATGTGCAGGTGGTAACACAGCTGAACTATGTTGCAATGTATCAGTCCAAGCGGAGCTTCGGTGCGCAAGGGCAGGAGGGCATACGTTATTATGGGCGTATTACGGGCTGGCAGATTATGCGGCGTGGGGATATTGACGAGCTATTGCCAGATGAACGTAAGCAGGATCAGCTGTATGTGAAGCTGAATGTGGAGGATTGGCAGGAACGTACACCAGCGATTATGCCGGGTGGGCAGGGGATTTATACACTGCTGCTGACGAGCAAGTATATGTTCGATCGTGCGGATGAGCTTGCTGAGCTACGGCTGGAAACGGAGGAACAGCTGACGCAGTGGCGTGAAAAGCGCCGTCAGGGTCGGGTCAAGGTCACATTGGATCAGCATTATGCCGATCTAGCGGAAAAGGTGCTGGACATTACCGTCGAGCCGGAGTCAGAATAATTGGTATGAGGTATGAGGTATGAGGTATGAGGTATGAGGTATGAGGTATGAGGTATGAGGTATGAGGTATGAGGTATGAGGTATGAGGTATGAGGTATGAAGTGGATCGGCTACACTTAGTTGGACAATAAAAATAAGGGCTTGTAGAATATACTCATCATA
>NZ_BMMB01000027.1 GCF_014645615.1 Paenibacillus hunanensis
GGCCATGGGCTGTTTTTTATTTAATTCCAGTAGGTGTCGCACTTCATATTACAATCCGTCCTGTATATTATGCTTCATCCGACTTGTTTTGCAGTGCCGCTTTGAGCAGATCTCCCAGATTGGAGCCAAATTCCTCCTTCTGTTCAAACTGCTTCACCAGCTTTTGCTGCTCCCGTTTCTTCACCGGACGCGCTCCATCCTTGTTCAATACCTCGGTAATCCCGCAGCTGAGACATTGTACATACTTGCCTGCCTTGCCATCCTTTATCTCCATCTTTTTATGGCATTGGGGACAACGACGATTAGCCAGCTGTTTTTCTGCGGAACGCCGATATCCACAGTCCTCTGACGGACAGATCAGGAACTTGCCACGCTTGGACTTTTTCTCCAGCATACGTGCGCCACAATCTGGACAATGACTATGCGACAGATTATGCGGCTTATACTCCACTTCGCTCGCTTTTACACCACTTACCAGCGAAGCAGCCATTTCGCGAATCCCTTGTAAAAATGGCTCCGGTTTCCCTTGACCTCGTGCAATTCGCTCCAGCTCAGCCTCCCAGCGTGCGGTCAGCTCCGGTGTGCGCAGCTGAGGCGATACTAGCTCGATCAGCTGGGTTCCTTTTCCGGTAGGATGAAGCGAATTACCCTTGCGCTCAATCGTATCGGAGGATACGAGCTTTTCAATAATATCTGCACGTGTTGCCGGTGTACCCAGTCCATGCTTTTCCATCCGTGATAGCAGCGCTGCCTCCGTATAACGCTTCGGTGGTAGCGTACGTCCATTGCGTACCAGTGTACGCTGAATCATATGGGATTCGCCCTGCTTTAGCTCCGGCAAGGACTGAACCGCATCAACTCGCTCTGTATGATCCGATGACGATTCTTGTTCCTCGTCCTCATCATCCTGCCACTGCTCTCCGTAGACAATCTTCCAGCCCTGCTCCTTCACAGTAACGCCTTTTGCATGGAATATCTCACCCGCCGCCTCAATCGTCACCTGGACGATATCATAACGCGCAGCTGGATAAAATAAACTAATAAAGCGCCGTGCAATCAGATCGTATAGCTTACGCTCATCCGCCGTCAGACGATTTAAAAGTACCGTTTCCTCAGTCGGAATAATCGCATGGTGATCACTCACCTTACTGTCATCAACAATACGACGTGTAACATTCAATGCACCACGCAACAAAGGGCGCGCAAGCGGTGCATACGGACCAACCGCTACACTCGTCAGACGCTCCTTCAGCGTATCCGTCATATCCGAGGACAAATAACGCGAATCCGTACGTGGATACGTGACAAGCTTATGCTGCTCATATAACTTTTGCAGTACATTCGATGTATGCTTGGCTGAAAAGCCATACCGACGATTCGCATCACGCTGTAGCTCGGTCAGATCATACGCCAGTGGATGCGGCTCCTGACGCTCGCTCCTTTTCAGCTCGCGAATGGAAGCCTGCTTTCCTTCTAGCTTCTGTTGAAGCTGCTGCACCTGTGGGGCTTCGAACAGTCTGCCGTCTCCTTGCTTGCCACGCCACTGTGCCTGGAATGCCCCCAGATCAATCTGCAATGTATGATAATCCTGCGAACGGAAGCTACGAATTTCCTGCTCACGCTGCATAATCATCCCCAGTGTTGGCGTCTGCACACGTCCTGCGGATAGCTGTGCATCGAATTTACATGTCAGCGCACGTGTGACATTAAGACCAATCATCCAATCCGCCTCAGCCCGGCAACGTGCCGACTCATACAAACGATCAAATTCCTTTCCCGGCCGTAGCTTACTAAAGCCTTCACGAATCGCACGATCCGTCTGCGATGATATCCATAAGCGCTGAAATGACTTTTTCCAGCCAGCCATATGTATAATCCAGCGGGCCAGCAATTCCCCTTCACGCGCGGCATCCGTAGCCACGATAAGCGCGCCCACATCACTGCGCTTCATGAGATGCTGGACTGTTTTGTATTGATGCGCACTTTCACGTAGCACCTTCAACCGCATCCGATCCGGCAAAATCGGCAAATCGTCCAAATTCCATTTCTGATACTGCTTATCATAATCCTCCGGCTCAGCCAGACCAACCAGATGTCCCAGCGCCCATGTCACAATATAAGCCGGCCCTTCCAAATAGCCCTTATGCTGCTGATGACTGCCCATCACCCGCGCAATCTCCTTCGCCACCGAAGGCTTTTCTGCTAGTACAAGCGTTTTACTCATGTTGTTTTCCCTTTCCTAGTGCTTGATTGTTGATTCCTTGTGTTGGTTCTTGGTGTTTGTTGTTGATTCTTGGTTCTTAATGCTTAGTTTGCTCTTCTTACCTATTTCTATTTCTCATTTCATATCTAGTACATTCCAATTTGAATTTAAAGCTCCACCTATTCAAACTATATACACACAGGATAGATTCATCCGCAATTCAGCTTCACTTACTCTTATTCTTTGAGCAACCAATCATCCAGTCAAAGTGCCCATCGATGCACAAATTTTTCTATTCGCATGGATCGCCTACTCTCTACCGCATACCGCATACCGCATACCGCATACCGCATACCGCATACCGCATACCACATACCACATACCACATACCACATACCACATACCACATACCACATACCACATACCACATACCACATACCACATACCACATACCACATACCACATACCACATACCACATACCGTCGCAAAATGTACCACAACCGCTAGCTAAACATCAAATATAAATGTACCATAATTCCCCCTACTATGCAGACGATTCCGTAACATCCTCCCTATCTCTCTGAGCCTAAATCCCCCTTCCCCTATACATATCCATTACTCAGATTATCTCCTTCATATACTAAAGTCCACTCGACATCTCTACTAACTCCTCTCTAAACCTCTGCAATCCAAAAAGGCCTTTTCACCACGACAACACATCGCCTACCATCAATAATCAGCGCCACAAAGTCACCTCTTATTCATGAACAAGCCCATGTATCCTGGCAAAAAGACCTTTTATATCAACGATAAAGCCTATTTCATCTACTCCTCTACACCGAATATCTACATACCAGATATCCAGAATATTCAGACTAGATCATATCAGACTGAAATAACCTCAATCTCTATCTTAGAAAAAGTCCATCAAATGCGTGCCGCGATTCGGAATCAGCTTCTCCAGCAATTGGATCGCCTGCTCATCAGCCTGCAACTGCTCCCAGCGAGCCAGCTCAGTCGGACGCTTGTAGCCCATCAGCATCGCTGTCCATACACGAATATCTGCCTTCACCTGCACATCATATGCAGCTGGCTCGGCATCTCCAGCAGCTACCTGCTCCACAGTCGCCTTTCCATCCGTATCCCATACCATTCGCCACACGCCTTCATTCCAATCGGCTACACGATCACTCACTTCAATCGTCAGCTCGCCAGCGATTTCTTTTTCAAAAGCATACTGCTCCAAAAGTGCTTTCATATCTACAATCCGTGCCATAAAATAAGGTACGCGCTGCTGCTCAATCCGCGGGTCCTGCAACAGGTACGGAAGCCCATCATCCAGCGGTGCTCTCAGCTTCACATGCTGTACCATCGAATCATGATTGGAAATGTACGTCCATAATCCGCGGCGTGCCTCTTGCGTCGTATACGCAATCTCGCTAATATTCATTTCTTTATTTAAAACGGTATACAGGATATAGCCCTGAGCCTGTCCATCTGCCGCGTAATACACAGCTGTACGCGTATCATCCGAACGAAGTATAGCATGTTGCCACCACTCTGTATCACGAACGAGCGTACCATTGTACTGGCTTGCATACTGGCTGTAGAGTGAGTGCAATAGCTCGATATCACGCACACCACGCTTGATATGACCATCCGTTTGCACCTTCGCTGGTAATAACCCGGTTGGAATCGTATATTGCATATACTCTGCATATAGCTCCCAGCCATATTTACGATAAAACGGGAAATAAAATGGATGTAAAAAGGATACAGATTGTCCCTGCTCCTTCATCAGCTGCAAAGCGTGGCGAAGCAGCTGGTCGACGAGCCCCTGACGACGATTTTCTGGCCATGTGGCTACACCAGCAATCCCGCCCATGTCGATGCTTTGTTGCTGTATGTACGTTTGGAATGGATATAGCTTCAACTGAGCTTGAAGTACGCCATTCTCAAAAGCTCCCCATACACGCTCCGGTCTAAAAAACTGCCGTGATCGCTCTGCTTCTTCCTCATTTAGCTTATATTGAAAAGCATACATCGATAACTCCAGATGCTGTTCAAATTCATCTTGCTTCAACTGTCTGATTTCCATTCCATTCTCCTCCATTCCATAAATAGCCTGTCCCTACCTTAGCTTATTATCACACCCCAACATCATAACAGACTTTTCTCACGCCACCAACAGAAACGAGGCCTCACGCTACGATTGATTTCCTATTAAATTTATATTGATTTCATGTTGTATATACGCTACGTTGTTACATGTCATTTTGCTAATCTATGTCACGCCGGATGATATTTGATTTCCTACTGTAGGTACACAATGTACTTTATAGGTAATATGACTTTACTTCATCCAACTTTATTTTAATCCAACACTTAATTCCATGTGTTCGTTGGATACCTACAATCCGATAATGTACAAACAAACTGTATTTATGTAGGCCTTAGATATATACAAACAATTATATAAAGACAAATAACTATATATAGATAAATATATAGACAAACACCACCCCTGTATAAAACACCAACCTCCATATCCTTTGAATGAACACCATGGTTTGCTCTAACTCCAATAGTCTTTTGCATTTTCTTTTGTATTTACTTTGATATAACTATTTGCTAAAATTAGAACTAGGTACTAATACTAGATACTATTTAAATTTCTTAGCTCGCCTCTATCTATCTATCTATCTATCTATCTATCTATCTATCTATCTATCTATCTATCTATCTATCTATCTATCGTTCTTTCGTTCTTTCGTTCTTTCGTTCTTTCTATTGCGTTATACGTACCACCTCAACTAAAAGCAACACCTTATAATCTTTCTGCTACATGGATCGCCTTTTATCGCTAAACCCGAAGCCAACAATTTTTATATATTTAATGTCACATGTTAAAAATAGTTAAATTCCTACTTACAATCATTTAATTTTAAATTAGTGCTTCCATCTAACCTATCTGTACACGTATCATAAAATGAAGGTACTTTCGCTCTATCGCTATACAAGTAAGCTGCAATAACAGACTGTATAACTACAAAATGAGGTGACCCGGATGATTTCATCAAAAGCTCGTATTACGGCTCTTGGCACTTACGTACCAGAAAAACGACTGACCAATGCGGATTTGGAGCAATTGGTCGATACCTCTGATGAATGGATTGTCCAGCGCACCGGTATGCGAGAGCGTAGAGTCGCTGCTCCAGACCAATTTAGTTCTTCTCTTGGGATCGAGGCTGTACAGTATATGCTCAGTCACCATCCTGTTAGCATCGATGATGTCGAATTGATTATCGTAGCAACGACAACCGCTGATTATGTATTTCCAAGTGTAGCCGCGCAGATTCAAGCTCATTTCGGTATTGCAAAAGCAGGTGTATTTGATCTGAATGCCACATGTGCTGGTTTTGTGTATGCCCTACATATGGCAAATAGCCTCGTCACATCCGGTATGCATCGTAAAATTCTCGTCATTGCCAGCGAGACTATGACCAAGACGCTGGATTATACCGACCGCAGCACCTGTATTTTGTTTGGTGATGGTGCTGGGGCTGCCCTTGTGGAATATGATGCGGATCAGCCAAGCTTTATCGATGTGATTATGGATAGCGATGGTAATGGGGGACAGCATGTATACCGTAGTAATCTCTCTGCGCAGATTAACGGTACACCAATGGAAGGAAACGGGAACATTTATCAAAATGGCCGTGAAGTCTATAAATGGGCAGTGCGTACCGTTCCTCAAGGGCTACGTCAGCTACTGGAACGAAACCAGCTCGTAACCGACCAGGTGGACTGGTTTGTTCCGCACAGCGCAAACCTGAAAATGATCGATTCAATCTGTGAAAAATCAGGCATTCCCTTCACCCGTACATTAACGAGTGCAGAATGGTTCGGCAATACATCCTCTGCCTCTATCCCGCTCGCACTCCAGCAGGGAGTAAAAGACGGCAAAGTAAAAGCAGGAAATACCTTACTCCTATATGGCTTCGGTGCAGGACTCACCCAGATGGGTATGCTCCTTCATTGGAATCCTAAAACGAACGAATCCTAATAAGGATATATTAAAACTCAAACATACATTAAAATTCAAACCTTAGCCGACAAGTCTTAAACGAACACTTCCAAAACAATCACATTTTAAATAACTATCTCTTAAATAAATAAGCTTATATGACCAGAACCAAGAACTATCAGGTATTCGCCCTATTCTCAAGCTCTCGTTTCTATTTTCGATCACTCATCCCTATTTTAAGCTCTCAGATAAAGACTGTTCATTAAATTCTTTTGGAAAATGAATACTACTGTATAAAGCACTAATGCATGCAGAACCAATGCATAAAGTACTACTGTATCAAGCTATTTACCTGTAATCTAATCATCCACTATAATCGTACAATAAACCATTAACCTATACAGAAAGAGGCTGCTCTCAACGTCATATCTGACGTGAGAACAGCCTCTTTTCATTAAGCGGGTGATGGGATTCGAACCCAAGCTCCAGTTACATAACCATAGGTCATGTAAAATAGAAGTTCTACCATAGAACGACACTCGCGGATCAGGAAGTCAAGGTTTAAAGCAATGTGAATTCAGGGCAATAATGCAATTCATACAACATTATCTATTCCACCCACAAGCAACAATCCAAGCCTTAAACCCAAAACAAAAGCGCCTTCGATCGGGAATATAGGAAGTATTAAACCGTTCCTTTTATGCCCATTCTGGCACCTACTAAGAATCTATATGGAGCGGACGACGGGAATCGAACCCGCGACCCTCGCCTTGGCAAGGCGATGCTCTACCGCTGAGCCACGTCCGCATAATATGGTGCGGTCGAGAGGACTCGAACCTCCACGGGGGTAAGCCCACACGGACCTGAACCGTGCGCGTCTGCCAATTCCGCCACGACCGCATATTACAACGTAAAACTATTCACACATTTGTAGAAAACAAATGGTGAGCCATGAAGGACTCGAACCTTCGACACCCTGATTAAAAGTCAGGTGCTCTACCAACTGAGCTAATGGCTCATATATAAAATGAAAATGGCAGGGGGTATAGGATTTGAACCTATGCGTGACGGAGTCAAAGTCCGTTGCCTTACCGCTTGGCTAACCCCCTACAATAGTAGAAAGAAAATAAAGGGCGATCGACGGGAATTGAACCCGCGAATGTCGGAGTCACAGTCCGATGCGTTAACCCCTTCGCCACGACCGCCACAATAACCATCTTTTATTCTCTTTAAAAGAAAATGGTGCCGGCGAGAGGATTTGAACCCCCGACCTACTGATTACAAGTCAGTTGCTCTACCAACTGAGCTACACCGGCATAAAGTAAGGCTTCCAAGTATTTCATTGAAAACCTTAAGGTACAACATAGTCTTGCTTGTTCGCTTGGCGACGTCCTACTCTCCCAGGACCCTGCGGTCCAAGTACCATTGGCGCTGGAGGGCTTAACGGTCGTGTTCGGGATGGGTACGTGTGGAACCCCTCCGCCATCATCACCAAACGTTGTTGCACAGGTTAATCACCTGAAAACTGAACCCGAAACGAATCATCGCGTGTTTAGAAGTTAGGATAAGCCCTCGACCGATTAGTATTGGTCAGCTCCATGCATTGCTGCA
>NZ_BMMB01000028.1:0-3029 GCF_014645615.1 Paenibacillus hunanensis
TGCAGGGCGGGGGGACGGGCTAATTTTTTTTTTAGCAAAGCTAAAAAAAATAATGCCTCCCCCCCTTCCCCCCCCTGCAGTACTGCAGGGCGGGGGGACGGGGGGATTTAGGGATACGGGCAAAAGCGGAAGGTAATAAACCGAAATAAGGCTAAAGTGACTTGAACACTTACAATTACCGTTATGAGCGGTATGCTCTACCAATTGAGCTATAGCCTCTCATACATATAAATATAACTCTCATACATATAAATAGACGCCTTGCGGCTCTATATATATATATGTATTTACGTATTTAGACTAGGCGGGATTCGAACCCGCGATTTTAGCATTGAAAGAGCTATGTCGTACCACTTGACCACTAATCCTTAAAATAGCCCAGTGCAAGTATCGCACTTGCTTCTATTGATTACAAAACAATTGCATTACTTTTATGCTAACCAGGCTCATTACCCCCCTCCTTGGCGGGCCCCCCATCTTTCCCCCGCCCTGCAGTACTGCAGGGGGGGGCATAATTAAATGTGATGGGGACCTTGAGCAAAGGAGGGGGTAGCGAAAATGTAAGATATATTAATCATTCAGTTTTTTATAAAATTAGTACTTAGTTCCTTAAAATCTCTAGATTATTACAAACTAAGCCTATTAACGTAATATTTTCTTACGTATATTTAAGAAATATCTTAAGGTAAATTTCGTGCCTATATGCTTTCAGCACTTATTTTTGACTAACTTAGCTTTCCTGCCATGCTTATGCTATTGTATTTACTCAAGTGACGGTAACATCCCTGTAATATCCTTGCGGAGCATCACACATGAAATTAATATAAGGCACATAAACAACAGGTAAACCAGAGGTTAATAAAACTGTTATACAACTAGGTATAACAATAGTACCCCATGTTCCTTTCGTACAAAGGTTAATCCTTATTATATTCTAATTCCCTCTAGAGTACCCTACATAGTTTCTGCATCCATGAGGATTAGTCAAGCCGACATCGAGGTGCCAAACCGCGCACTCATTTTGTACACTCTTGCGCAAATTAGCCTGTTCAACTTGTTATCATATTGATTTATTTCCATCATTCACATAATGGTTCAGACTATTTCTTCATTTCTTTTTTATATGTATTTTTATTAGTTAATCTTAATGTAATATAAACAACCTACCCCTCAACAAACCCCCGCAAGCTTGCGGGGGTTTAGAAGTGGCACTTCCTAATCCCCCCCCCCCCCCTGCAGTACTGCAGGGCGGGGGGACGGGGGGATACGGGATTTCTATTTACCGCTAACTCAACCTTTTACTGCAAAAGCTCCAATACGACGTTTAGATGTAAATATTGAATACTCTACATTAGGTTTAGCATAACCTCTCATATTTACAGATGATAACCCTTTATATGACGAATCTAGATTTTTTAATCCACCTTTTCATTTTACTTTAAATAAAGATCTATCAGCTCTATAACGTTTAGTTAATCTACCTTTAATTTCCAGTCTTAGACCACCCATATTTTTATAATTTATAGAATTAAATATGATTTGATATATTTTTGCATATTTTTTGGCCTTAGCGAAGCTAGAAACTTTAGGCTGCGCCTTAGCATTTCCTCCTAGCGAAGCTGCGCCTGCGCCTTTCTGAATAAATTTAGTAGGCGAGCCTCCACTCTTTGAGTGGAAGGAAGGCTGCTCCCCCTTCGGGGAGCGAAGCGCTCATACCCCTTTTTGGCTGACTAAAAGAACATTATAATATAATTTATTTAACAATTCAGATAAATTATTACGCTCCGCGTACGAAGCATCATTTAATATAAAACTTAAATTGAGATTTTTAAACTTATTTTCTAATAAATTTCAATCTACACTTTTTATTAAGGAAGCTTTTTCCTGAACTCTATTTATTTTAGGTAAATTTGCCTTATTTAATATAACATCCATAATTTTTATTACACGGGCATTCCTGTTTTTCAATTTAAGTGCTAATATTTTAGTCAATATATCACTATTAAGAAGAAAAGATCTCATATTTACAATATTAAACTCTACTTTTTTATTATAATACTTCATTATTAAATTATTTAATCTATATAAAAGTTTTTCTTCAAATTTATACTTATTAAGATCTAATCTTAATTTGTATTTTCTAAGAAGTATTAATTCTTTATATAGGGAAGCTATAATTATTTTTCTCCAAATATTCACATGAGATTCAGTAATTCAAGGTAATACACCACGTAATCTAAAAGGTAAATACAGATTTGATAATACCTTACCATCCTTATCTACCCTTATAGGAACACCACTCAATATTACACGTTCACTAAAAGAAATTATTTTATCAAAAACAAAATAAAAAGATTTTTTTAATTTCTTTATTTTTTTATATAAAGATATCTTTTCTCGATTAAAAGTATACACAGTTAAAATAGCTTTAGTATTAGTATGCTTTATTTCCGCTTTACTAGCATATATTTTATTCAGAGATACAACTTTAACTTTAGAAAGTCTCTTTTTTTTGAATAAAATTTTATCCTTAAATTGTAAATTAAAATAATCTTTTATTAAGGAATTAATATTTATATCAAAAAGAGGTAAATTTTTTAAGTTATTATGATTAAAGACATAAATACTATTTTTTCATTCTTTAGATATAGGAGGGAAATATCTCGTTCTTCCTAGGTCAGAATTTTTTATCTTAAAAGGTATTAATTTATTATTATTATTATTTATATATTTACTAAAAATTACACTAGCGGAAGAGGAGGCTAAATTTTTATTATTAGTGTTAGTGTTAGTATTATTCATCTTAAATTATTTTACTACTTGCTGATTTATATATTTTATACATAATAAAAAAAAGAAAGTTGGGTGTTAATAAAGGATTATTGTTAGCATTACTCACCTTATAGTCGTTGAACGATTTTATCTTTTTAGTAGGCACTAGCCACTAGCCACTAGCCACTAGCGAGCTACACTGTGTGCTAGCACCCACCTTATGCTAAGATAAATTTCGCTTCAAATTTACTTAAATT
>NZ_BMMB01000028.1:3035-6293 GCF_014645615.1 Paenibacillus hunanensis
CCCTGCAGTACTGCAGGGGGGGGGGGAAGTGGTAGGGCCGAGCTTCGCTTAGCCGGAGGCTACCCGCAAGCTTGCGGGGGAAAAAAAAGGACTGCAGGAGCACTAAATTATTAAGGCTACATTGCGAAGGGTGGAGCTTGCTGAGGCTTCACCTTAGGCCTCATTTGGAGCACCCTTAAATAGAATATTGAAGGACAAA
Organism: Paenibacillus hunanensis; assembly: GCF_014645615.1. Lineage (GTDB taxonomy): Bacteria > Bacillota > Bacilli > Paenibacillales > Paenibacillaceae > Saccharibacillus > Saccharibacillus hunanensis. Next base: position 3,235 of record NZ_BMMB01000028.1, read on the forward strand.
CATCCCTAGCGTAGCTTTTCCAAAAATCCAAGATCTTTCCTTTTTGTATCTTGTGATCCTATGCCCCGCTTACGCGACTGTAAGATTTGTTGTTAATCAAACAGTAAGGCAAGATTAAGCCATTAAGCTTTTTAAGTAATAAACATGATTATTATTAAATTTATAATAATAACTACAAAAAAATATTAGAAGCGGATTATTAAATACCGCCCTCATAAGATTTTTTTTTTACATCTAATTTCTCTATAAACAAAATCTTACCTAATTTCTTAGAAAAAATATATGTAAATTAATACATATATAATTTTTATACTGTACCCAAGGAATATAATAAATACACTCTATGAATAGCATAAAGATGATTTGATATATAATCACTATAAAAAATTGCAAACATAAATTTATAAATTTTAGACACACCCATTTACTCTTTATGGGGCCTGTGCCCCGCATAAACTGTCTTCTAACAATTGTTCCTTAATTTAAGGTTTAATAATACGATAGAAAAATAAAGGTGTTTCAATTATATCTTATCGATTACCTTTTACACTGGAAATTTTCAGAATCGTATTCAATAATTAGTAACAGTAAAGCTGCATAGGGTCTTCTCGTCTAACTAGAGGTAAACTGTATCTGCACAGTTATTCCAATTTCACTGAGTCAATCATAGAGACAGCTGTTGTATCGTTACATCATTCATGCAAGACCGCATTTAACGGCCAAGGCATTTCGCTACCTTAGGACCCTCACGCTAAGGCCGCCATTAACCGGGGGTTCCTCTGAAACCAAATTTTTTTTCAATTTAGAAAATTCGTTAACCAGCCGGCATCGGGCAGAAATCACACTCAATACTTAGACTTATCGTCTTTTTGCAAAGTGCTTTGTTTTAATTAAACAGTCGTACAACAATATTCCATGCTTCTTCCTTTTTACTCGTATTAATCGAGACTAATGAGCTCTCCTTATCCCTAAGTTACGGTAGTTAGTTTGCCGAGTTCCTTTATGATTGTTATCTCATTCACGCCTTCGTATTCTCTACTAGCTTACTTGTTTCAGATTCTAGGTACGGTTTGTCATTCATTCATTACATGGGGGGGGGTGTGGACTCATCTGTGTTCAGATACACTCTGTTCAGTTTTGTCCACTCCCCCACATAAGAATGAAAGGATACTGATCCTTCCTGCACAATTTTCACTTTTAAATGTTGGTACCATAAGTATCAAAGCAGCGCACTTCTGCGCGTTATTTTCTCATCGTCATAATCTTCAGATTATAAACTTAGAGGCCGTTACTTGACGTAGCCATAAGCTTTAGGCGAGACTCTAAGATACCTTTTAGGTACCTTAAACTCTTTTTTGTTACTCATGTCACCATTCTCACTTGAGTTATCATCTATATTTAGTTATAAAAAAAAAATCTAAGATTCACTCAACGTTCTGCTACCCCATCAAATAACATTAATAGCATATTATTACTAATGTTACATATGGACAAGGTTTCGGTATATTATTTAGATCCGTTAAATTTTCGATGCTTTTAAGATTTAACAAGTGCTCTGTTACGAGATCTTTAAATTATGGCTGCTTCCAAGCCCATCTTCTTGTCGACTTATATAAAAACTTTCTTTATTTCACTTAATAATAATTTTGGAACCTTAACTCTTGGTCTGGGCTGTTTCCCTTTTGACATACAACCTTATCATTCTATGTCTGATTATTCAAGATTCATCTTTGTCATTCCGAGTCTACATACTCACCGATAAAATCTTCACGATCCCCCGATGTATACAAAAAAAAATGCATTTCATACCTAAACATAGGTATGAAAATCTACATCTTGTCTGAGATTAAGTTCTGTACCTACTAAGATGTTACTTAAATTGCCTACTATTATAGGTTTCGCAGAAAACCAGCTATCCTAGTCAGTGTTGTCTTTCACTCGCTTACCATAGTTCTTCGGATATCTTTGCAACGATAACCCGTTCGGACCTTTATAGTCCTGACTATAGTAAGATCACCAGGCTTCGGGTCTAACTTTAGACACTATTCATTATTTTAATGATCGGTTTAACTATGCACATCTATTTATTACCGAAATTGGATTGGAAATCCAATTATTGGCTGGCTGCATAGATTATGCTATGTAGCCGCCATACTGAAAACTTATACTAATATTAAATTAAGATTTAATACTAATACTCGTTACAAAAATAATTATGATTCATTATATTGTTTAATCAGTAAAAACATAAATAAATTCGCTCGCATCTAAAATTAACTTGGTGACCCATTATGCAAAAGGTACGCTCTCGCTTTCTTATTGCTTGAGCTGCTTATAAAACTACTATTTCAAAGCTTTCCCTCACGGTACTTTTCTCTGTAACTCATGTATTATATTTAGCCTTTGAGGAAGGTTCCCCACAATATTCAAACAGCTTTAAAGCCATTTTACTTATTTTAATAGGCTGCTCTATTTTCGTTCACACTAATCATAGAATCTCGTTTGATTTCTTTTCCTGAAGTTAATAAGATATTTCAATTCACTTCGTTTATTAAGTAATTTCTCTAAGAGTTCATATGTTGATAACCTCTAGGACAGACCAAGGCCGTCCGTAAGTATTTATTCACCTATTCGGCCTAGGATAGGACCGACGCAAGTCCCTTAGAGGGGGACAAGTCCCTTAGAGGGGGACCTGGTACTAGCCTAGGTCACCAAGGTGTACGAACCAGGATGCTAACCCGACCCTTGCTCCTCGGTGTCATTTTTAGGGGTATGATAAAATCATAAACATAAATTAAGTTATACTCTCCTTAATACATAGTGTAGCTATTGGTAGTAGTCTCTTTATATACTTATATATGTCTATATATATAAACATAAGCTTTATATCCATTACATTTCTAAGACTTCTTCATTATACAATTAATTAATTCGCTACCCCCATCCCCCCGTCCCCCCGCCCTGCAGTACTGCAGGGGGGGGGGGGTGGAGGAGGGGGGTAACGTAAACCAACTCATCGGATTACTGTGACTCGAACACAGAAAATCTCCCTCCCAAAG
>NZ_BMMB01000029.1 GCF_014645615.1 Paenibacillus hunanensis
CAAAATCAGATTCACAATCATCTGATTTACCTCCTGTTCCTATTTTTACTATTAATAATCTAAATAATAAAGACTCTATTAAATCTTCTAGAATATTATTAAAAGACAAAGGAGGTATTTATTCTTTTATTAATACAGTCAATAATAATCAATATATCGGAAGTGCCAAGGATTTTTATTTAAGACTTAATGAACATTTGGAAAATAAGAAGTCTAATATTGCTTTACAAAAAGCATTTACTAAGTATGGCTTAGATAAATTTATATTTTGTATATATGAATATTTCACATACGAAAGCAAAATTATAAGTCATAAAGCTTTAACTGATCTAGAGACTAGTTATATTAACAGATTTAATTTTGATAATCTTTACAATTTTAAAGCTATAGCTACAAGCTCTTTAGGTTATAAACATACAGAAGAAGCAAGATTAAAGATGGTTGATTATTATAAGGATAAAAATAATCATCCTATGTTTGGTAAAACTCATACTGAAGAAGCACTAGGTTTAATTAGTAAACCAGGTGAATTAAATCCTATGTTTGGTAAAAAACATAGTGAAGCTACTAAGGCGTCTATGAGTGAAAAAAAGAATAAATATCCTTTAGGTGTAGGTATTTATGATTTAGAGGACAATTTAATTTTAAAGTTTAGTAATAATGTAGAGCTAGCTAAATATTTAGGTATTTCTAAGGTTACAGTAGGTAAGTATTTAAATTCGGGTCTTGTATATAATAAAACTTATCGGTTTAAACCTATACAAGATTAGATATGGTTGTTTTATTTTTTGGAATCAGAATTAGTTAGTGGTTTTATGACAGAACATGCAGCAGTAGTCTTTGTATTCTTTTTCTTAGCCGAGTATGGTAGTATAGTTTTAATGTGTATACTTACAAGTATTTTGTTTCTAGGAGGTTATTTATTTATAAATCTTAAAGATGTCTTTAATATTCTTGATTTTGTATATTCCAATTTATTTATATTTGAAATTAATTGAATGGTTTCTGAAAGATCTTATACAGAAGATTTCTTTAACAATTATAAATCCATATTAGAAGGATGGCTATATGGATGAATTATAGGATTAAAAAGCTCTATAATGATATTTATTTTTATATTAGGGAGAGCATCTTTCCCTAGAATACGTTATGATCAATTAATGGGTTTTTGTTGAACAGTTTTATTACCTATAATCTTTGCGTTAATAATCTTAGTGCCTTGTATTTTAGAAAGTTTTTACATTTTGCCATGAAATTTAAACCTTTTTTAATCATGAAGGGTAATGGCGTTCTTAATAAAAAATAATAATAATACCTGCCAGCATAGATATTATTGAAAAAATATTAGTTCCACCGGTTAATTCATAGTTAATGGTGTAGTCTTTTCGTGTGCTATTAGTAAATAATGAAGAAAGAATTCTTAATGTTTTTATTTGCTTTATTAATAATTCCTATTATAGGAATATTTATTATATGATCTACACAGTTTTATTCTAAAATGTATCAATATCCTTTTTATTATATGCCTTATCCTTTTAAAAAAGTGGTTATAACAGAAGGAGCAAATTCTTGTATGTTGAAAGATGGATCTTGATCACAAGTTGTATTGACAGATAGTGATGATATGTTCATACAAAACGAAACTGCCCCTAAAGTAGTTGCATTTATAATTTCTATATTGAATTTAATGGTATCATTATTAGTATATATACTATTTGATTTTAGTAATAACCAATTTCAATTTATACAAGAACACTATGATTTGAGTTTTTATGATATATATTTAGGTGTGGATGGTATTTCAATATATTTTGTTTTATTAACTACAATAATAATACCTATAGCTTTAATGTCGAATTGAAATTCGATAACAAACAATGTAAAATCATACTTAATCATAATGTTATTATTGGAAACTTTGTTATTAGCAGTCTTTTTAGTCTTAGATATACTATTATTTTATATATTTTTTGAAAGTATATTGCCTCCATTATTTATATTAATCGGTTTATTTGGATCAAGTAATAAAGTAAGAGCTAGTTTTTATATTTTTTTATATACATTTATCCTTAAGTGTAAAAGAGCCAAACACCGGGTAAGCCCTAAAGCTCTAGTAACCAAGGTTGTTAAGGAAACTTTACAACTGGCCTGATTAATGCCTCAGGGTATGGTAAAATCACTAGTTTTCATACATGAAAAGCTACTTTTAGTAGTAGATATATGGGTGATCGCGGATCTAAATCATCCTTTTAAAGCTCAATGTAAAAAAGCAGCTGCTAAGGGTGTAAAAGAGCAACGAGTAGACGGTTCTTTGAGTTCCACTCCCCCCCTACAAGTAGGGGGTTTGCGAAGAATGGAGCTCATAAGGTGTACTCTAGTCGCTGGGAAACCAGTTTTAGGGAGAAAAATTCATTATTGTCCTAGGGGTCCGGCACCTTCAAATCGAGTGAAGGTGCCAGGAGATTATATTATAATTACGCATAATAGATTCATACACTCCCAGAAGTCCACTCAAAGAGTGGATCCTTGATTTGTAACAGGATTTATAGATGCTGAGGGGTGTTTTATGATAGGGTTAACAAAAAGTGAAAAATATAGAATGGGTTATCAAGTAACAGCGATATTTAAAATTAGTTTACATAGCAAAGATTATGATTTACTATGTCAAATTAGAAATTATTTTGGTGTAGGTATAATTATTAAACATGGGGAAACTACATTACAATATCTGGTTAGGTCAATAAAAGATTTAGATGTCATTATATCTCATTTTGATGCATATCCATTGATTAGTCAAAAATGATCTGATTATAAACTTTTTAAAGAAGCAGTTGCATTAATTAAAAATAAAGAACATATAACTAAAGAAGGATTTAAAAAGATTCTTTCTTTAAAAGCTTCTATTAATTTAGGTTTATCAGATGAATTGCAATTAGTTTTTCCTAATATTACACCAGTAGCTAGACCTTTACCTGTGCTCAGCGAGAAAAAAAAGATTAAAAACTTTAATTATATAGCAGGTTTAACTAGTGGTGATGGGTGTTTTTTTATCTCTATCCGTAATTCTTCTTATACTAAATCAGGAAAATCTGTGGTATTAAAATTTCAAATTGTTCAAAATAGTAGAGATGTCGAATTAATCCAAACGTTAGTATCTACTCTTGGATGCGGTAGAGTAGAGTTATGTTTAAAGCAATCTGCTGCATATTATGTTGTAACTAAATACGAAGATATTCTGAAAAAATTCATCCCACTTTTTGACAATCATCCTATTAAAGGTGTAAGAGCTTTAGATTATTCAGATTTTAAAAAAGTAGTTCTTTTAATGAAGAATAAATCTCATTTAACTGAAGAAGGTCTAATTGAAATCCAATCTATCAAATCAAATATGAATCGAAACCGTGCAAATTAGCTAATGATAGCTAGTAATTATATAATATAATAGGCTGCCGGTTAGCCGGTATGAATTAAAGTAACCCCTAAATTAAAGATAACACATTTATTATGTGAACGTATTGGGATCCTTATTTTTATTACTGTCTATTTTAACTATGTCTTCAATAATGGGAACAACTTATTTTGACGCATTATTAAAAAGTAACTTTGATTATACTATTCAAATATTTTTATTCTGTGGTATATTTATAGCTTTTGCTGTTAAAACTCCAACTATTTTTTTAAATAATTGGTTATTGAAAGCTCACGTAGAATCACCTTTAGGTGGTAGTATAGTACTAGCAGGTATCGTTTTAAAATTAAGTTTATATGGAATATTTAGATTAATTTTACCTTTATTGCCTAAAGCTTCCTTAAATTATACTTATATAATATTTGTCATAGGTGTAATTACTATAATATATGCTAGTTTTAGTACATTAAGAACTACAGATATAAAAGAATTGATTGCATACAGTTCAGTGTCTCATGCTGCAGTATATCTAATAGGAGTATTTAGTAATACAATCCAAGGAATTGAAGGTGGTATACTCTTAGGTTTAGCACATGGCTTTACAAGCCCCGCTTTATTCTTTATTGTAGGAGGTGTGTTATATGATCGTTCCGGAACTCGCTTAATTCATTATTACAAAGGAATTGCTCAAATGGCACCTTTACTTTCTCTGCTTTTCTTTATCTTCTCCTTGGCTAATTGTGGAGTACCCCTTACATTAAATTTTGTAGGTGAATTTATGTCATTATATGGAGTATTTGAAAGATTACCCCTATTAGGTCTGCTGGCTAGTTCTTCAATTGTATTTTCCGCTGCGTATAGTATTTTCTTATTTAACAGGGTAGCTTTTGGAGGAAGCTTTTCGAAATTCTTCGAAAATAGTATTATCGATTTAACTAAAAGAGAATTCTATGCACTAATTTTTTTAGGAGTATTAGTAGTATTCTTAGGTATTTATCCATCTATTATATTAGATGGTCTTCATTACAATGTATCTAGTTTAATTTACAGTTACGGCTGTAAATTTTGCCTTGGCTAATTCGGTAGCAATCAGGTAATGACTT
>NZ_BMMB01000030.1 GCF_014645615.1 Paenibacillus hunanensis
GCTCCTTCGGAATAGGACTAAAAAAAAAAAAATTCGCTTAGCCTCCTGAAGGGGAACCCGAAGAGTAAGGAGGCTAAGCTAATTTTTTTGGAAAGAGCCTCCGAAGAGGGGTAGGAGACTACCAAAAAAAACTGATGAAGGCTCGGGGGGGGACCCCACGAATACGGCCCACACACGAAGGTGTGTGGGGTATTCGTGGGGCCCTTGTCGGGTACTATTTTTGAGGTAGAGAAAATAATACAGCTCCCCTTGGCTTAATTTTTTTTATTTTTTTTTAGCTTGGTTAAGGAGGAAGACCTTGAAGAAGAGGGTGGGTAATATGTGTTAAGTAAGGCTATTTAAAATTTAATATTTAATATTTAATGTTTAATATTAAATAACCATGGATATTTAAAGGTCCTATCATTCAAGCTTAAAGTACATTATTTATGAGTACTTTAAGCTTTAATAATATATCGACAGAAGTCCTTAGCCCATTAAATCAATTTGAAATAAGAGATTTATTAAGTATAGATGCTTTAGGAAATTTACACATTTCTATAACTAATATTGGTTTTTATTTAACAATAGGAGCTTTCTTTTTCTTGGTTATAAATCTTTTAAGTATAAATTATAATAGATTAGTTAGCAATAGTTGATCTATAAGTCAAGAATCTTTATATGCTACTATTCATAGTATAGTAACAAGTCAAATAAATCCTAGAAATGGTCAAATATACTTTCCATTTATTTATACTTTATTTATTTTTATTTTAATAAACAATCTTATAGGAATGGTTAACAGGAGCCTTTGTATTTTATCATTATTTATTTCAAGCATATTTGGAATATTAGGTATACATAAACCAATATTTCAAAGACTATCATATTCTTCTCTTAATTCAAACTCTCAAGTAAATACACAAATGAACATATCTAAGGATAGCCCTAGGTATAGCTTTAACAATAAAAATACCTTCTATCTTAACCCTGATTATATTACAGGATTTGTGGATGGGGAAGGCTGTTTCTCTCTTTCACTGTTTAAAGATGATAGACGCTTAAATGGTTGACAAGTTAAACCTATATTTAGTATATCTCTTCATAAGAAGGATATTTCACTATTAGAAGCTATTCAAAGAACCTTTAAAGTAGGAAAGATTTATAAACATGGTATTGATTCTATACAATATCGTGTAAGTTCTTTAAAAAATTTACAAATAATCACAGATCATTTTGATAGTTATCCTTTAATAACACAAAAGAGAGCAGATTATCTACTATTTAAACAAGCTATAGCTTTAATAAAAAATAAAGAACATTTATCTTTAGAAGGTTTATTAAAATTAGTAGGAATAAAAGCTACATTAAATTGAGGTCTATCTGACAAATTTAAAGAAAGTTTCCCTACTGTAAAAGCAGCAGTGAGACCTTCAGTAATATACAATACTTCAGATGTTAAGGTTAAAAGCTTAAACTGAATTAGAGGATTTATAGAAGGTGAAGGATGTTTCCAAGTTATAACTCAAAATTCCCCCCCCCGAAGGGGGGGGTGGCGAAATGTTTGGTTAAGATTTTCACTAACTCAGCATATTAAAGATGAAGAGTTATTGAAGGATATAGCTATTTATCTAAATATGGGTAGATATTACAAATCACCAACACGTAATGAAGGTCAATACTTAATAACAATATTTTCAGATATAAATAATAAGCTAATACCTTTCTTAAAAGAGTACCCATTATTGGGAGTTAAACAGGAAGATTTCTTAGATTTTGTAAAGATAGCCAAACTAATAGAATCTAAAACTCATTTAACTGATGAAGGATTAGATACAATAAAGCTAATTCAAAGTAATATGAATAGCAAAAGAATAATAAAAGAAGAATAGATAAAAGTTTAGATAATTGGTAATATCAAAAATAAATAACAATAAAATACAATAAATTTCACTATGTGCTGGGAACTTCTAATGCCTTTAGGTACCAAATAATGGTAAAAATCTTAAAGGATGAAACAATGAATAATCAGCAGGAAATAAAAATAACAAGCCATGTTATGAGTAAGATCCTCAGAGACTACAAGTGAAAAATTACTTAACACTGTTTTACAATAACAATTAAGTAATTAAGATATAGTCCACCACGGTAAGTCTATAAGACTTACTCTGCTGTCCTTATAGTTTCGCAAGTACAAGCCATTTTGTAGTGACATTTGCTCTTAGTTTCACTATAGTTTTAGGAGCAACTATTTTAGGTTTCCAAAAACATGGATTAGAATTTTTCTCTCTATTAGTTCCAGCAGGTTGTCCTTTAGCCCTTCTTCCTCTGTTAGTTTTAATTGAATTCATTTCTTATTTAGCAAGAAATATATCTTTAGGATTAAGATTAGCAGCTAACATCTTATCAGGTCATATGTTGTTACATATTTTAGCAGGATTTACTTACAATATAATGACAAGCGGTATTATCTTCTTCTTTTTAGGTTTAATACCTTTAGCTTTTATTATAGCTTTCTCAGGATTAGAGTTAGGAATTGCCTTCATCCAAGCTCAAGTTTTTGTAGTTTTAACTAGCGGATACATTAAAGACGCATTGGATCTACATTAGAACAGTCCTGTGCAGTCCTTTAACAAAATTACGCTGCTTTAGGTGACACCTGAAAGCGGTCCACCCTCCTCTTACGTATCCGAAGGATACTAAAGGTCCCCAATATCAAGTTAAAGTCACATATGCAATCAAATAGTTAAACGTCTCGTTGTAACTTGATAAGATTACTCTATTCGAGGTCTCTTATAGCAAATAGAGAGAGGAATGCCCACTCGCAAACGGGTTCGGTACTTAAAATGAACAGAGATACGCAAGTTCGCATCTGAAAAAGTGGACGGAGAAGGAACTTATGCCACTCTACCGAGT
>NZ_BMMB01000031.1 GCF_014645615.1 Paenibacillus hunanensis
TCTTTCTCATATTATAAAAAAGCTTACTTAGATTCTTAACCTCCCCCCCTCCTTTGCGGAGCAAAGGAGGGGGTTGCGAAAAGATGCCAGGGTGGAAGTAGTATAATACAACCCACCTTGTATATCCACAAGATCCGCCAAGTATTGTGTCGAATATAAAAAAGTCCTATAGGCCCCATTTAGTAGGAAATTAACAGCTGGAGGTAAAAAAGGTCTGAGAATCGGTAAGATCAGTTAAGCCCAAGACCGTGTATCATAAGCACCACGTAAAAGACGCCTGGCGTGATTAAGCACATCATCATCCACGGGAATGATGCTATTAGTAAGGGGATCTCTGATATTTAAATTTGCCGAAACAGTCTCCACCTCGGAAGCCCATCCTGTCAAGGCATCCAATACAAAAACGACTATCAGACTAATTAAATCTGGATAAACATTATCTTTATCAGGGAGAGAAGAAGGGAAAGGTGGGGGAGGAGGGGAAGGAGCAGTAGGGACTAAATCCACCAACACAGGCACCAATGCTGGTGGGATTTTGATTTGGGGTTTAACTCACTCATAGAGTTCCCAACCTAGGTAGCCTACTAGGCCCAGGCCACCCACTATTAAGCCACCTACGACCACCGTAGCCGGGCTGGAATATAGTTCTTGTAATTGTATAGTTGAGTTTGTCATTATCGTATATTTTTATTTTTGGTGCTAACTACAGCTTTCTTGATCATTTTTCCTTCCTTTGAATCAGAAGAAGATGTAGAAGATGTTAAAGAAAGTAATAAAATGAATAAAGATAAATTCAAATCCAAACCTCCTTCTAACAAACTAATAAATGTAAATACATATAAAATAAATCCAACTAAAATAAATAAAGCATAATTTGTTACAATACTTGTACTTAAAGATGCTATATCTTTACTTCATTTAATTAAGACTTTTTCTAAACCAAAAGGTCCTAATAGCTCTATACTACCTTTATCTAAAATCTTAGTAATTTGTCCACCTAAATCTAAAACTAAATTTGTAATATATTTATTATAAAATAATTCAACTAAAAATCTTTGATTAAAGAAACCAAAAAGATTATAACCTAATCTAGATAATTTAAAATGAACAACTAAGTTTGGGTATTTTTCAGATAAAACTAAAGCTATTAAACTAAAAGATATAGTAAATATAAAAGGCAATAGTTTAAATAATGTAGGTACAGCAAATTCAGTATCTATCATTATCTCATGAATAGGATGAATAAATAAGCTATTATCTATAAAAAAGTTAGATCCTAAACCTATAAATATATCTTTAGTAATAAAACCAAAGAATATAGAAAATAAGGCCAATATAACTAAAGGTAAACTTAAAAAGAATCCACCCTCACCTGATACTGATCTCGGCAAATTATTGATTTCTTTTGACATATGCTTAGGCAAATAGAATTCTTCTTTTCCCGTATAACTTACATATACATATAGTCTTTCATACAATATGAAATGTCTATAAAAATGGATATAACCATTAGGGTTGGCTAAAAAAGTTAAATACAATACTTTAACAGAGTATAAAGTTGTAAATATTGCACCAATAGTAGCTATGATATATACAGCTACCCCTGAAAAACTAAATTGTCCATAAGCAGACTCTAAAATAAAATCTTTACTATAAAAACCAGTCATGTATGGGAAAGCCACTAAACTTAGGCTTGCTATTAACATAACAGAGTATGTTAAAGGTAAATAATTTTTTAACCCCCCAAACTTTCTAAAGTCTTGGTTATCAGCTACAGCGTGTATAACGCTACCAGCTCCTAAAAATAAGAGTGCTTTGTAAAATGCATGATTGATTAAATGAAATAAAGCTACATTGTAAGAAGATAAACCTATAGCTATAACCATCATCCCCAATTGACTCATTGTGGAATAAGCTATAACTTTTTTAATATCTTGTTGGAATAAACCAATAAGAGAACTAAATACAGTAGTTATTGCACCTAATCATAAACATAATAGTAAGACAGTACTACTATATTCAATTAATGGTGAACTACGCATTAATAAATATACACCTGCAGTTACCATCGTGGCAGCGTGTATTAATGCAGAAACAGGAGTAGGCAAAATTATGTTGATTCCACCCCTCCCCCCCGCAAAGCTTCCCCCCCTGCAGTACTGCAGGGGGGGGAAGGGGGGGGGGAAGGGAGGGGTGGAATACGCAGTTAATTACTTA
>NZ_BMMB01000032.1 GCF_014645615.1 Paenibacillus hunanensis
CCTCCCCTTCCCCCCCCCCCTGCAGTACTGCAGGGGGGAAGGAGGGGGTTGCGATTTAGACTCACGCCGATGCCTACTAAGCACAAATAGGCCCACTCTATCAGGTACCCATGCCTTGAGAGTTGGGTATTCGTCACATGGATTATAAATAACGTTGCGAGGATATCCGCCCAATACTCAAACTTTAATCCTACCCACACCTTACGATGTGAGGATAAATACTTTACCAAACTATTTAAGTAGGCAGCAGTTAGCACTTAGTACTTATAAGCAACAACAACTACAACAACAACAACAACACACCTGTGAGATACCTCACAGGTTGTAAACATACTGTTTTTTAATTTTAAAATAATAAAATATTTCTTACACTAATAAACCGTTGCATCCTTCATATTCTTATTTGATAATTAAAAATTCCCGAAGTTAAAAATAATTAAATATTTAATAATATTATTATTACTACTACCACACATACATTATAATATTTAAACATACTATTATTATTTTTACTGATACTTCGTTAACCTGACGTAATGTCATGGTCCCACACACCCGCATGTCTATAATTGTCACAGTTACCGTCCACCCCTCCGGGGTGGAATCCGGTTTTTTACCACATTTTTTCGTATCTAAAAAATGTGGACTTTTTTACACACAAAGCAAAGCAAACTAAACGAGCGCTTATACACCTCTAACAATTTTATCAAAAAATAGCTTACATTTACATTTAATTCACAGACGCCTTGCGGCTCTAATCTACTTAAAAATACGAATTGAACTGTTACTCAGTATATTATTGATCAGGGCGTTAAATATTTCTATCAGATAAAACTTATACTTAAAGAGGCATTTTAATCTTCATCGTTATTACGTTTCTTAAAGAAACGATCACTATCGAATGTACTTATTCGTTTCTTTACATACTCTATAAATCCTTCTGTTTCTTTTGTCCGAGGTACCGTTCTCGATATCGTTTTACGACATTTTAACTTGGGCCCCCGCCCCCGAAGCGGGGTCCCCCGAAATACTAGTTTTTGTAAGTTTTACTTTCTTTGCTTGGTCAGAGCCGCAAGGCGTCTAAAATCCACTCCCCCCCCCTTAAGGGGGGGGGGAGTGGAGTGGAATTATAAGTTTTAAACTCATTTTCAGGTATACCAAAACGTTCACTATCGGAGAAAGCTGCTTTAATGAATGCATCCACCCCGGAGGGGTGGTTTCTATAGTACTTTTATAACCTTTTCCACCCCCTACAGCGTACGCTCCTTTTACAAATACAGGCGTATTTACCGTTTCTTTTAGTATCCTTATTTTTCGGGGGACCCCGCCCCCTTCGGGGCGGGGGGCCCATAATCATTTATCGTACACCAAGGCACTGTATCATACATAGTACTACTTATAGATCATTGACTAACAACACGACGCTTATTGTCGTACTCTATACTAAAACTCTTATCACGATAACTAGGTAGCACATGACCCCCTTTTTCATAAATATCTATAGCTTTACGTAAACCATTTTCAATATACTCAAATCTTTTAATCCCATCAATACTTTAAATCCTTTTCCTAAACTCATAAACTAAGAATTCCCTCTCTAAATAACGGCCTTGAAACCCTGTCATTGCCTTTAATCCAACTTTCTCATCAAACCCCAATTGACCCCTGGTTTTTCAAGACAATATACCTTTACTTTCATTCTTTTTAACTTCCAAGGCACTGTCATTTGAACTTAGTACCGCTCCAGTGCATGTATCCACCCCGGAGGGGTGGTTTACGTCTAAGACGCCTTGCGGCTCCAACATCAAACAATCTTTATTCAATGAGTCATTTTCGGGGGACCCCGCCCCCTTCGGGGGCGGGGGCATTATTTTATCCTCAACCGAAAGGATTAACTTTTTTCGCTACCCCCTCCAGCTTCGCTGGAGGGGGGGAAGAACGCGGAAACACCCACACCAGGAATCAACAAATTATTATACCCACTCCTGCAGTACTGCAG
>NZ_BMMB01000033.1 GCF_014645615.1 Paenibacillus hunanensis
GGTTGCCTACGTGTTACTCACCCGTCCGCCGCTAAGTCTCAAGAAAGCAAGCTTCCTATCAACTCCGCTCGACTTGCATGTATTAGGCACGCCGCCAGCGTTCGTCCTGAGCCAGGATCAAACTCTCCAATAAAGTGTTTGACGTGCTCATTTTGTTGCTGGCGAGAACACTACTGTTCTCTATATTTTGAAGAACGAAGTTCTTCACTCACTCGTTGTTCAGTTTTCAAAGATCAAGCTCTTTCGTTGCCGCTCAGTATCTCTCGCAGCAACTTTTATATCATATCATGTTGCGTTTCGTTCGTCAAGCACTTTTTTTGAAGTGTTTTTCGCTTCAAAGCGCTTCACGAAGGAAGCTCATGATATCTTTTCTTTCATTGTCACTCGTTCGTGACAACTTTTATAATATATCATGTGAACTTCAGAGTGTCAACACTTTTTTCAAACTTTTTAGCCCCGTTGTAGTCAGGAGTGAGTTGATTGAACTCAATCTCCTTCCTAGCGGCGCTAAAAGTTAATTAGTGCGAAAATCAATTTATCATAAATAGCGGAAGCCGTCAACTATATTGAATTAGTTTTTGGCTTCCGGATATCGCGCACTACGTACATATTTAGCTAGTTCCTTTTGCGGGGCAAAGCGTGCATACATTTTGAATATCGTTTTGTAACGTTTATCGATCGCCTGTCGGATGTCCTGGTTTAAACGCTGATCGCTAAGATCGAATAACATCTCATCCAGTTCTTTTCGCAATACGTATGCCATCTCTTTGCATTCGTTCTCATTCAGCAGCATTCCAAGCATATTAAGTCCTCCCTAAGTTAGCTCCTCACTTCATCTATCTCGTCTCCCAGACTTGTGCTATTACCATCTCTTTTATAGAAGAAAGTATATGGCTCAGCAAGCAATTCCGTAGTCTGGTGTTGATATAGTCTGGATAGTGATGATTTAACCGTATTCTGTATGCTTGTAAACACATCGTTGCAAAAAGGAAGACACTGTTTTAACTCATTAGCCAGTATGTTAAAGTACTCTCGATTACTGCTGCAACAAACAACAGAATTACGATCCATAGGCTAGCTGGAATGATGGAGCGTAGAAATAGGCGTCGCTCGCTTTTGAGTCTTTGCCGCCCAGGCGCATTCGATGTTGTCAGGGTATCCAGCATAAGCTTACCGAATCGTAGTCCATATGCAGATGCGATGATGATAGCGGGGATCTCAATGATTCCATGTGGAAGAAGACCTTTGACGATGAGCTCGGTAACATTGTCACCATGCACGCTAGCCGATTGGAGCAGATAGCCGATAATCATCCCGTTCATTACAAGGAAGAATGCTGGGATAATTCCGATAAAGAAGCCTAGTAAAAGAACGAGAATACTTTTGACGGCGTTATTGAAGAAAATGAACAGGAAGTAGTTCATCTGCACATTGCTGCCCTGTTTTAACTGACTACTGATCGTTCGAAGCTGATCTAGTTGACTGGCTAAGTAGTTACCCAGCTGCTCTGACCAGATGATACCCGCTATAAGACCAAAAACGAATAGAATGGTCGCCACGACAATCATCGAGCGATTTTGTCTTAGATCGTACAAGAAGGTACGAAAGGATAGCATATACTCACTCCTCTATGAAATGATAGGTGGTATGTTGAACAGGTACCTCACAATATATAGAAGATTAATGTGCCGATGTTTAGATTCGTAAGAGCCCTATCGATTATATAGATGGCATTCAGGCTTTCTTTTATATAGTTAGAGAATGACAATATCAGTGTAACATAGTGGGGATGCGAATCACGAATTGTGAATTGTGAATTGTGAATTGTGCGCATGCTAATTATAGTAAGAAAAGAAAAACAGGGTGATGCCCTGCGGCTTCATCCCTGTTTGAAACTCCATGCTCCATGCTCCATGCTCCATGCTCCATGCTCCATGCTCCATGCTCCATGCTCC
>NZ_BMMB01000034.1 GCF_014645615.1 Paenibacillus hunanensis
GGGCAGGTTGCCTACGTGTTACTCACCCGTCCGCCGCTAAGTCTCAAAGAAGCAAGCTTCCTATCGACTCCGCTCGACTTGCATGTATTAGGCACGCCGCCAGCGTTCGTCCTGAGCCAGGATCAAACTCTCCAATAAAGTGTTTGACTTGCTCATTTTGTTGCTGGCGAGAACATTGCTGTTCTCTATATTTTGAAGAACTAAGTTCTTCACTCACTCGTTGTTCAGTTTTCAAAGATCAAGCTCTTTCGTTGCCGCTCAGTGTCTCTCGCAGCAACTCTTATATCTTATCATCTCATCAACCATCTGTCAACAACTTTTTTTGGAGTTATTTTCAATCTCATTTTGACGTGAGTTTGAAAAGCAGATTGTGTTGGCTACTTAGTGTAGCTAACCGGTTGGAAAGATTATTTTGTTCAGCCAGCAAACTTGTTTGTTTGTCGACCGGAATTAGAATATACCATAGATCGAAACAAGAAAGCAACCCCTTTTGTAAATTTATTTTATCAGGCTGACAGTGCTATCTTGTATTCTATCTTAATATCGCTTGTACTTCTTTATTGTACAGCTAATAATATAGCCTTTACTTATCCTAGCATAATAAGGAGAACCGTTAGCATTCAATCTGCGGTTTAAATTATTCCCACTATAATTAGATGGTTATTGTATAGGTGATTTTCATTGCATTCTATTATCTATCTTATATAGATAGTAATCTCACTTTTATATGTTTGTCTCCATGCTTTATTAGAGATGCCGATATGTTTGGTGTGTGCGCGCACATTAGGTTAAGGCATCGTACCTCAATGTCTCTCCATCGTATCTTATATGATATGACTATGTTTTAATTCGCGTTTATATCAGGATACCTATACGCATAAGCATTCTTATATATCTTCTGTATACTCTAAATGAATTAGTTCTCATCATGTAGAAGCTATTAGACGCTGTATAGGTATCAATTACAAATTAGATTGGTATGATGCGATCGTTATTCATTTACGAAAATGATTGGTTTGGCGTTTTGGAAAAATAATTAGGATAATAAAGCCAGCTTAAAAGAATTTTGTTGTGATAAAATATCTGGTAACTCTTAACTAAGGATGAGTTTGAATGAAAAAAACAGACAACGCTGCCTCCTAAATTCGTTTCATACTTAAAATTTAGGAGGCAGATCGAATGAACTTCAATCCAATTGATTTTAATACCTGGAAGAGAACGGAAACCTTTCACCATTATATGAATCAAAACACTTACTTTAGCCTGACGAATGAAATCGATATCCATGCTTTATATCAGTTTACCAAGCAAAAAGGATATCGCTTCTATCCTGTATTTATTTTCTTGATTACTAAGGTGATCAATTCACACGTTAATTTTAGAACGGGCTACAATAGTCATGGGGAACTGGGTTATTGGGATACGCTGGAACCACTGTATACTATTTTTGATCAAGCATCCGAGTCATTCTCTGCGATATCGACTCCTGTTGTAAGTGATTTTCAGACGTTTTACGATGCCTGTATTTCGGATATCGAAATCTATCAAGCTTCGGCTAAGCTATTCCCTAAGATGCCTGTGCCTGAAAATGTATTCTCTCTTTCGATGATTCCGTGGACGGCGTTTACTGGATTCAACTTGAATATTACCAATAGTCGTTACCTACTGCCTATTGTTACGGCAGGAAAATTCATTCATAAAGATGATTCTATCTTTTTACCGTTGTCGTTGCAGGTTCATCATTCGGTGTGTGATGGTTATCATGCTGGCCTGTTTATGAATACGGTTCAGGAGTTAGCCAGTCATCCGGGGGATTGACTTTTATAGAGAAGAGCGACTTTTATAGAGAAGAGCGACTTTTATAGAGAAGAGCGAC
>NZ_BMMB01000035.1 GCF_014645615.1 Paenibacillus hunanensis
TAGGAGCTTCTACTCCTAAATTGGACGCTTCTACTCCTAAATTGGACTCTACTCAAATCATATTAAATAATCTTAAGCCAAAAAAAGGGAAATTTTTTACCAAATTTTGAGTAAAAAATACCAGAGTTCATATCTCCTGATCATAACAAATATATATACCTTTAACTATTAACATAGTAGGTAGAGCAAAAAAAATAAATATTTTAAACTTCTTAATCATATTCATTCAGATGGCTTTAGATATTTCAGTAATACGAGATTTAGAAGGTCAGTTCCAAATAGATGCTTGTAAATTTGAGGTCACAAAAAGGTGAGGTTTTGGTGGTGTTAAAGTTAGTTTATGAGTTAAAAATTGGATGAAAGTTAAAAGTTCAAGAAAATTAATTTTGCCTCCCACTGATTTCTTTTTGTTCCCCATATGATGATAATCTAAAAAATGATAAAAAAAATGATGAAGATTGTAATGGAAGACTCACGAATGAATGAGGTTTAGGTGGGCTACTTATAGATCATTCTAAACTAGGATAACTTCTATTTAAAAGAGCACGTAAACTATCAGTATAGAATTGTGGGATTGATCATGGATATCTACCTGCGTATTCTCCTTGAACTAGTTGTATATACACAATATATAAGAATAATCAAGAAGCTACTACACTTACGATTGACCCAAAACTACTTATTAAATTTCAACCTGAAAATGCGTCAGGGTAATCACTTATTCTTCTTGGCATACCTTGTAAACCTAAGAAATGTTGAGGGAAGAATGTTAAATTAACCCCTATGAATAAAAGTCAGAATTGAGCTTTAGATAACACCATATTATAATTTAAACCTAATATTTTAGGTACTCAGTGATATCATCCGCTAAACATTGCAAATACAGCACCCATACTTAATACATAGTGAAAATGAGCAACTACGTAATAAGTATCGTGGAATGCTATATCTAAAGATGCATTCGCTAAAACAACTCCACTTAATCCCCCAATTGTGAACATAAATACAAAACCTAAAGCAAATAACATAGAAGGAGTTAATCTAATAGAACCTCCATAACATGTAGCTAATCATGAGAATATTTTAATTCCTGTAGGAACTGCAATAATTAATGTAGCTGCTGTGAAATACGCTCTTGTATCCACGTCTAAACCAACTGTATACATATGATGACTTCAAACAATAAATCCTAATATTCCAATAGACATCATGGCGTAGACCATACCAATATAACCGAATACTGATTTATTAGAATAAGCTGATATTGTTGTACTTATTATACCAAAACCAGGTATAATTAAAATGTAAACCTCAGGATGCCCGAAGAATCAGAAAAGATGTTGGAATAAAATAGGATCACCACCACCAGCTGTTTCAAAGAATGATGTATTAAAATTTCTATCTGTTAATAGCATAGTAATTGCACCGGCCAACACGGGGAGAGATAGTAATAATAATACAGCTGTAATAACTACAGCTCATCCAAATAAAGCTAATTTGTGCAATCTAATTCCTGGTGTTCTCATATTTACTATTGTAGTTATGAAATTAATAGACCCTAATAAGGAACTAACTCCTGATAAATGTAGGGCAAAGATAGCCAAATCTACACTAGGTCCACTATGACTTTGTACACCTGATAAAGGAGGATAAATTGTTCATCCTGTACCTGCTCCACCTTCTATACATGCAGAGAATACTAATAATAGTAAACTTGGTGGTAACAGTCAGAAACTAATATTATTAAGTCTTGGGAATGCC
>NZ_BMMB01000036.1 GCF_014645615.1 Paenibacillus hunanensis
CTATGGAGGGGAAGGGCACTGATCGAGTAGGACCAGAGCTTTCCTTATTTAAATCTCCAACTAAATTTCTTCATTCTTTATGATAATAATGACTATACTGTCTTTATTACTTTCTAATGCCGTTACTTTAAGACGAGATATTTCCATACTTTTTAATAGAATTGTGATTATAGCATTAATTTATTGTATTTTGCATGATACAATGAGTTTATCTATTATAAGTAAAGGGGTAGGTTTACATGGAGGTTTACTTCATATAACCAATATAACACAAGTATTCCAAATATTTATTTTTTTGATTAGTATATTAATATTACAATTAACAAGTTTCGATCCCATAAAAAAATTTTATATTATGAGACATCCTAGGTTTATTAATAAGTGGCCTAGAGCTATAGGATATTCAATACCATTATCTTCAATACAAGCAGTGTTGAAGGATTACCTTTTTAAAATTCAAGGGTTTAACAAAGAACATCTTAAAATAATAGAATACCCTTTAATTTTATTATTTGTTATTTGCGGAGCAGTATTTTTAATGTCAACAAATGATTTAGTTTCTATTTTTCTTTCTATAGAGTTACAAAGCTACGGATTATATATATTAAGTACTATTTATAGAAATTCCGAATTATCTACCACAGGTGGTTTAATTTATTTTTTATTAGGTGGCTTTAGCTCCTGCTTTATTTTATTAGGTGCAAGTTTACTATATGCAAATTCAGGTACTACAAGTTTGGATGGTTTATATATAATTAATAGTATTAGTGACGTAAATGATAACATGACTTCATGATACAAATCATATTATTTAAATTTTTCTTTACTCATATTTAGTGTAGGATTCTTATTTAAAGTTTCAGCAGCACCTTTCCATTTTTGATCTCCTGACGTCTATGACGCTATCCCTACAATAGTAACAACATTTGTGGCAATTATAGCCAAAATTTCTATTTTTATCCTTTTGCTAGAATTAGTTTATCATACAAATAATTATCTATCAGAATTTAGCTGAATCTATGGACTACTAGTCAGTTCTTTTCTTTCCTTAATAATAGGAACTGTTGTAGGTTTAACACAGTTTAGAATTAAAAGATTGCTTGCATATAGTACAATCTCTCATCTAGGTTTTATTTTATTAGCTTTAAGTGTTTCCACACAAAGTGTGGAGTCCACACAAGCATTTATATTTTATTTAATACAATATTCTTTTAGTAATTTAAATGTGTTTATTATATTAATTACTATAGGATTCTCTTTATATGGTTATGTTTGAAATAATAAAGAGTATAAAAATCTACTAGATATAAATAATTCACCTGTACAATTAATTAGTCAATTGAAAGGGTATTTCTATCTAAACCCTTTATTGTCTTTAAGTTTAGCTATTACTATCTTTTCTTTTGCGGGTATTCCGCCTCTTGTAGGGTTTTTTGCCAAACAGATGGTATTGAGTGCTGCTTTAGATAATGGCTATATTTTCTTATCCCTAATAGCAATACTTACTAGTGTAGTTGGAGCAGTTTATTATTTGAATATAATTAAAGAGATTTTTTTCTATTCTCCTGGACATAAATTAAAAACAGTAGACGTAGAAAATACCTGACCTTTTCCTGTTAAAAGAGATCTAAAGCTCAATGATTCAAATGCATTTTCAATATCTTATGATAGATATACTGTATCTAGTCCTTTATCTTCTGGATATACTATATCT
>NZ_BMMB01000037.1 GCF_014645615.1 Paenibacillus hunanensis
TAAATACATTATTTATATTCTATTGTGATACTTCCTCTTCGGTTTACCCCAATACTCATGTATTGAGCCTGACTATATCTTAAGCTAATTATTAATATCCTTTCATATTAATAAAAACCCAACTCACATTTAGTCGATGAACTGCACACCGTTATTCCTTCCCCCCCTCCAGCGAAGCTGGAGGGGGTAGCGAATACTTGGTGCTTGGCTGCGGATATTCTACATATACAAATCGTTTTTACCATACAACGAGTCATTACCTGTTCCATTAATTATATTACTATATTAACTTGGTAGATTTGTTCTTAAGAGTTCCCCGCAATTTGAGAGTTTCGCCTTATATAAGACTAGGCGAAGGTTCACTTTCGCCTTTTGTGATCAAGATAATTTTCTCCTTTTAATCAAGACAAATTTAAATATTTTTATTCATCCCCCCCTCCAGCGAAGCTGGAGGGGGTAGCGAATTTTTTAATTCTATTATTTTATTTAATCCTTTTTCAGTTAAATGTTCTTTATTTTTAATAAGAATAGCGGCTTCTTTAAATTTAACATAATCATTATATTTAGAACCTTCAATTTTGTATTGATCAAAAAAAGGAATAATATATATAATTATATCATTAATTTTTGTAACTATAAATTCACATACTTTACGATTTTTATATTGAGCTATATAACCACAATTAAAAAATTTGACTAAACTTTTTAATAACAATATATCTCTTGAATCTTGAGCTATAGAAAAACGTAACCATACTTTAGTACCAGACATAGTTATAAAAAAATTGGCTTCTCCTGATGAGAAGCCAGCTACTCAGTTCCCCCCTCCTGGAAGGAGGGGTAGCGAAGATAAATTACTTAATATATTATTCTCAATTTTTACCCTTTTAACTGGTATTATAGAAGGAAAAGATTCCTTTAAAGTTTTAGATAAACCTCAATTAAGAGATGCTCTATGTTCCAAGATTTCTTTTAATCCTTCTAAAGTAGTATGTTTGTTTTCTAACATTAATGATACAATTTGTTTAAATATCACCAAATCTCCATATTTATTAGTTATTAATTGATACTTTTCAAAATGAGGTATAATTATATTATTTAAACTAGTTATATCACTAACTCTAAATTCAACCGTAGATCTATCATTTATTTTGGATATATATCCAATATTATCGAAATAATTTTGAATTAATAATAATAAAGCTCTATCTTTCTCGTTTAATTTTATTTGAAATCTAGCTTGTACATTTCATCCTATTTTATATCTAGGGTTCTTTAAAATAGTTACAACAAAAGAACCTTCAGCATCCGAGAACCCAGTTATAAATGAAGGATTTAAACCGGCCCACACACACGAAGTGTGTGTGGGGATTTTCCTGTGTAGCACACTAGAATAATTCCTTGATTGGATTAAATTACATGATGAAACTACAGGTAATAAATTAAAATGTAAATAGGGCCCCCGCCCCCCCGAAGGGGGGGCGGGGTCCCCCGAATAATTTGATCTTGGATTTTTAACTGGAGAGTTAATTAATCTATAGAAAGCAACTAGAATAGCTAAACCTATAGCAGATTCTGCACCTGCTACAACTATTATATAAATAGCATAAGTTTGGCCGATTATATCATCCATATTAAGTGAACTTACCAATATTAGGAATGTTATAGCTAATAGCATTA
>NZ_BMMB01000038.1 GCF_014645615.1 Paenibacillus hunanensis
GGGGGAGTGGATTTGTTTATTTTATTAGACGCATGTTTACTATGAGCAAATTCAGGTACTATAAGTAGAAGTCCCGATTTTATTATTACAAAATTATATTGTATATTTCATTGCTCCTTTATTTTATTAGGATTAGGTGTAGGTGGTCTACTGTATGGATCAAGTACTACAAGTTTGGATGGTTTATATATAATCAATAGTATCCAAAGTCACGTAAATTATAGCATAATTAACCCGTTGTACAGGCATTTTAATAAAATCCAAATTAAAATGCTTAACAACAAATTTTTAAGATTAAGTATGGGGGCCATATTGGCTCATGCCAATTATGATACATAATGATTAAAAAGGTTAATAATTTCTTAGTTATAATTTTAGTTTTTTTAGCTGTAATTCTAACAGAATTAATAATGTTCATGGAGCTTAACTCCTTAACGTTGCTAAAATGTTTTATATTTGTAGATCTTTTATTGGTTTTTATCCCTTTTAGTTTACCTCGTATGGGTGGAAAAGTGTCTTCTATAAAAAATTTAATCGATGCTATTAAAACACGTATCTTTTTCTTTAATAGCTGTCTCTTTTTCTCTAAAATCTGACTCTATGAAAATAAAATTACCATATTTTGGGTGTATACAATATGAAATGGTTTAAATTCTATTTTTTGTGGGATATTTATGGAAGATAACTACATGGCGGATATATATTCTATCTCCCCTAAAAATGGTGGGGGGGACCCCGCAGAGGGGAATACCCCCTCAGGAAATCCAGACAGTACTATAAGTTATGATTTCCTAGCTGAAGCGCGGGATAGGATTAATACTCATAAGAGTGAAATTTCAACTCCAACGGAGGGGGATAAAGCTATCCTTTTTTCAAAGGATATTCCGACTTATGGCCAAAAAAAAATATATTTCCAAGAGTCTTCTGGTTTATTGAGTCGTAGAGGGTTAGCACCCCTTTCAGTTAGAGAAATCTGCGATACTCTTTTAACAGATAAGGGACTTCCTCCGTTAAACACCGTAGGACTAAAATCCCATCTCAATACTGTAGATCAGAATATTGTGCTGTATAAAGAGCAAGTAGTGAAATTTAACAACACTCTTAGAGGTATTGATCAAGGTAATGAGCCATTTTTTCCAGATAGCTCCAAAAAATTATTTTTGGAGTATAAAGAAATTTTACCTCACATGGTCGAAATAAATGAAAAAATGGGTACTAATTTATGCAAAGAGATAAAAGCTAAAGATCCCTCTTTTCATCACCCCTTATTAACTAATAATGATTCAACATCTAAGCCTAAGGAAAAATAATTTAAGAGGAGCTTTAGCTTTACGCTTTAGCTTTAGCTTTAGCTAAAAAAATTAAAGTCCAATCCATAGTTTCATTTTAATATACATAATATTGGGGGCATATTATGACATAACGTATATAACAAAATTGAAATTTCAATTTTCATCGCCCCCGGTTGAGTAGTGATAGTATTAAAGTTAAAGAGGAAGGGGCCCTTCCACCCCTTTATCCCCCGTATCCCCCTAATCCCCCTATCCCCCCGTCCCCCCGCCCTGCAGTACTGCAGGGGGGGGAAGGGGGGATTAGGGGGGGGGGAAATTAGGGGGGGGGATTAGGGGTGGAAGAAATGATG
>NZ_BMMB01000039.1 GCF_014645615.1 Paenibacillus hunanensis
AACCTTATTATTATTAAGCCGCCAGGCGTCTAATTTAATAATAATAAACGATAAGCAGCTTAATTTAATCCTGAACAAGATATAGGATATCTTTATAGTAAGTATTCTATATCGAGCCGCCAGGCGTCTAAATTTTTAAAAAGTTTTTTCCACTCGCGTACCCCCTCCTTTGCTCAAGGTCCCCATCACATTTAATTATGCCCCTGCAGTACTGCAGGGCGGGGGGACGGCTAAAAAAAAAATTGGCTGGCGAAGCTAGCCCTACCACTTCGTTAGCACTTCGTTGGGCCAACGAAGTCACTTCGTTGGCCAGCCCCAAAATTAAAAAATAATTAGAGATGTAATAAAAAAAATTTTTTTTAATTTTATATTACATCAATAAAAATAGATGAGTTTGGTGATGGCTCTGATTGAACACTGTCCAAATACTTGACACATGCTAATCGAACGTTTAATTTTGGCCTAAGAAAGGGGTTTCATCGTGGCTTAAGCTAAGGGGTTTATTGTGGCTTAAGCTAAGGTTTAATCTTTGACTTAAGCGGGTGTTTTAGGGGAACTTGTGCCCCTAAAACCTCTTAATTAAAAGTGGTGTACAGGTGAGTATAATATTTTTTCGCTTAACTTAAAGTGAAGGCAAATCCTTCATATTGCAAAAGGATATCTTAGGCACCTGTTGAAAGGGGCCTACTTATATTATATCCGCTTTAAGAGGATGAGAAAAGTTTCAGAGATAGGTAGTTGTTAAGGTCATGGCTTAACAAGCCAATAATTCTCTTAGTCGAAGCTGAAAAGGCTGATCGACCACATTGGGAATGAAAAAATCCCAAGGCAAATAGGTACAGCAGTGAGGAATCTTGGTCAATGGGCCCACGCCTGAACTGGTAACTTGGAGGAATGAGGGGTCAACTTTGCAAATGGATGAGTGATCGTTAGAAGATCCTTAGTCCCCTGGTCTTCTTGACACATGAGGTATATACTTCTAGTCCATATTGGGGGGAGACTCCACGTCGATTTATCGAGTAAAATTCTGTATACATATTGATAATGACAATATGTACATTTGTCTTGACTAATTACGTGCCAGCAGTCGCGGCAATACGTAAGAGACTAGTGTTAATCATCATAAATAGGTTTAAAGGGTACTCAGACGGAAAAATTCGCCCAAATATAGGGGACAATTTTTCTAGAGTTTTATGTAAGAAGGTCGTACTCTAGAGTGGAGAGATAAAATTCTGTGATACCTAGGGGACGGGTAAAGGCGAAGGCAATCTTTTATGTAAAAACTGACGTCGAAGGACGAAGGCAAAGGGAACAAAAAGGATTAGATACCCCAGTAGTCTTTGCAGACAATTATGAATGCCATAGGTTAGATTTTTAATTTAGTCTATAAATGAAAGTGTAAGCATTTCACCTCAAGAGTAAGGCGGCAACGCAGGAACTGAAATCACTAGACCGTTTCTGACACCAGCAATGAAGTATGTTATTTAATTCGGTGACCCACGAAAAACCTTACCACAATTTGAATATTAATAATAATGATATTATTTTTTATGCTTGATATGGCAAGCACTCAATTTTCCCCTCCCCGTAGGTTTGCCGCGGGGGGGGAGAAAAAAGAAAAATAATGGATAATAT
>NZ_BMMB01000040.1 GCF_014645615.1 Paenibacillus hunanensis
TTTTATTAGCTTTAAGTGTTTCCACACAAAGTGTGGAGTCCACACAAGCATTTATATTTTGGGAGGAGTGAAATTACAGGGAGATTAAAATAGTTTAATCTGTAAGAACATTAAGATGGCGATTCCACTCGGCCCCCCCTCCAGCGAAGCTGGAGGGGGTAGCGAGTGAAAGCTTTTAATAAAGTTGGATTGCCATGACCGCTTAGAGCGTTGGTCCCTATCTTCCTCAGTAGTTTACTGCTGAGGAAGGTAGAGCAGTCAGCAAAGAGGACGGACCGTAAAGCCATACATCGAGGGAATAGTAAACCCCAGCTACCCTACAGATTTTAATCTGTAGGGTAGCCTTATGGAATAGAGGAAAAAATTTTCCTAACGTAAATACCTTAATGCCTCCCAGGAGATAAGTATCATTGATGTTATCCTAGTACCTATTTTCACCTATAATCACTTGTCGCTGATAAGCTAGCGCAGGTGCGCTGGTGCCTTGACCCCGGATGGTCGTATTTTTCCTACTATTGACGAGGGTATTCAATATCTAGGAGAAATTTCGATTTCTCTAGGTAATATGAACCAGGCTTTGGCCCACTCCATTGGGTATTATCGGTTGAAAAGAGGTGTCAAAGATTCTCCTGATGTTTATCTCACCAGCCCCCTTCCCCCAACACCTTTCCCTGATATCCACTAATAAGTGGAAGTCCTTGGTTATCAACTCAATTTTGTTCGTAGCCTCTATTTTAAGATAAGCCACCCCGGAGGGGTGGAACTTATTGAGATTTTAGGAAAGGTAAAATTAGCAGTTAGCTGGATTCTCATGGAAGAAATCCGATCTTAGTTCTTTGTTGCAAGGATTTCTAGTCTTAAAGACTTCTGTACTTCGCAACCCCCTCCTTTGCAATTAAGCAAAGGAGGGGGGTAGAAGGAGTTTTATGAGTATATTACTTGTTAAACCTCCTCAACACTAATTAGCGACCCCTATTCCTCGGGTCGCTGTAAAATTAGTGAACAGAAGCCTTTGAAGGCTCCTTTCAATATTAGAACAGTAATGTGGTTATCACCAATAATATGTAAGTCAATACCCGGAGACGGCTCTGGAAGATAGATTTGAGGTCTGTGGATTTTTATAAAAGAACGTTTGATAAAATAGACAAAGGAGGATTAATTATGGTTAAAGTTATTATACCGGACAATAACTAATTTTAATTTCATATTTTTCCTGTAAGTGTCGGTAACACTTTATAGAGCCGCAAGGCGTCTATTTTATTAAACCCCTTGTCTTTTTTAGGATCTTCAGATTTTGAGTTGAAGTTAATGAGAACTCGAAGGGGTTGACCTATGTATTATCGGAGTCATGGTGCCACAGAACGATAGGGTCCCCACAACGAAGTTGTGGGGTCCCCCGATTTAGTTCGAGGAATTAGAAGGGAACCAAAGGATCATATAAGTTGCAATTTATACATTTGATGTTGAAGATCGATGTAGAAATTGTATATGAAATTGAGACTTCGAGTATTAGGTCCGGATAATACTCTACTTTCCACTCGACCC
>NZ_BMMB01000041.1 GCF_014645615.1 Paenibacillus hunanensis
CTCAAGTTATAATAGCTAAATAATAAATTAGTACCCCTCAACAAACCCCCCCCCCCGCAAGCTTGCGGGGGTTTAGAAGTGGGGGGACTCTGGTCATTTATCACAATAATCAGGGGCTGAGGCTTAATAATCTTTTAAGCCCACCGTTAATTCGCAACCCCCCTCCCCTTCCCCCCCCCCCTGCAGTACTGCAGGGTGGGGAAGAGGAGGGGGGAGTGGTTGTTCTTTTGTTTAACCTAAGGCTCCTGAGGCGGAGCCTTATCACAACCTTACTCGATTATTTTTATTAAGAACCTCAATAGTATACGGAAATGTACAAAAATAGTCAAACAACATCTACAAAATGTCAGTATAAAATTCCACCCTCAAAACCTACATGATGGTTGTCAGTTAAATGGTAAGCAAATATTCTTCATAAAGCTACCGCTAAGAAAATTGTCCCTATTATAACGTGTATCCCATGAAATCCTGTAGAAAAGAAAAAACATGTACCAAAAGCACCATCACTAATAGTGAAAGATGATACACTATACTCAACACCTTGGAAGCCTGTAAATATTATTGCTAATAAAATAGTGGCGATTGAACCATATAGAGCTCCTTCTCTTTCTCCTTTAATTAAAGCATGATGAGCGTAAGTGATTGTCGCACCACTAGATAAAAGTATCACTGTATTTAGAAGAGGTAATTCGAAAGGATTTACAGGTTCTATACCTATAGGTGGTCATTGAGCTCCTAATTCAACAGTAGGTGTTAATGCGCTATGAAAGAAAGCTCAAAAGATAGCTAAAAAAAATAGAGCTTCAGATACTATAAATAGTATAATACCTAAATTTAATCCCCTTTGCACTGCTAGAGTATGATCCCCTAAAAAAGTTCCTTCAGATATTATATCTCTAAATCATAAAAACATAGCTGAAACTAGTCCAATTAAAGCTATGTAATATAAATAATGAATATTATTAAAATTATGCATAGATAACGCACCAGTAGTTGTTAGATTTAATAGACAAACACTAGTATTTAAAGGTCAAGGAGATGGAGATACTAAATGAAAAGGATGATCCTGGAAATTACTTCTTATTAAATTAGTCATTTGAATCCATTTATTATAATAAAACAATTAATTTAATTTACATTTTCTATAAATATATATATGTATATGTATATATATAGATTACAGCTATAGAGCCGCAAGGCGTCTATTTATTTTTACCCCCCCCGCCCCCCTTCCCCCCCCTGCAGTACTGCAGGGGGGGGAAGGGGGGGGGGAAGGCCAGGGATACTTCCCCCCTTCGGGGGGCCTTCCTTAGCCGAAGGCTTCTGCCTTCCTTATGTGCCACTCTCCGAGTGGACTTCGTAGCATAAGTGGGCCCCCTAGCCATTGAAAAAAAAAATGCAGAATATAGCTATTATAGCTATTTAATTAGTGGTTTGGTTTCTATAGA
>NZ_BMMB01000042.1 GCF_014645615.1 Paenibacillus hunanensis
ATATTTTTATTCAGTTAAAATATGTAATATACTTTTTAGTTTTTAAAGGATAAAGATTAAAATATTGTACAATAGGAGATAATTTAGTGGTATTAACTGTTACATTGTAACCTTCGTAACTTTTTAATAAATGTTTTTTACCTCCTAATATTTCAGCTAAATATTCCATACAACTAGAGTTACCTTTTTGAGATAAAATATATCTTAATCTAACTAATTTAGCAGTATTAGACTTATTGTCATAAACGGAGCAAGTAAAACATCCTTCAGCATCTGTAAAACCAGATAATCAAGCATTATCTAAATTAGGTCTAAATGAACTATCTATATGAGGTATATTTTCTTTATATTTTAAATTAAACGCATTTAATCATAATTTAAATTGTTCTTTTCTAGTATCAAGAAAAATATTTCCATTAAATATAGAAATTAGTTTAATTAGATTATTTTTATCTCTAACTCTATAACAATGAGTATTTCTTACTGAATCTTGTTTTCTAACAACTCCAAACCCTAATTCTTTTTTTATCATAAATAAAATTTGAGCATCTGGGCTAGATTGTGTAATTCTAAACTCTAAATACCCATCTTTGTTAATAATAAAAGATCCGTCTCCTTCTACAAAACCTATAAATCATCATTTAAATCAACTTTCTTTTAACATAAAAGCTTCACTTGTAATCTCTGAGGAACTTCTTATCGAATTTCCTGCAAATTGTCCCTGATCTTGGATTTTTCCGAATAGACTAAATCTAAGTGGACCAAGACTTAAAACGGGATGTTCCTGCATATAGTGAAGTTTAAGGAAAGCCCTACTAAAAAAACCTTCCATCGCCATAGGTAGTCAAACGTGCAAACCCACTTGAGAACTTTTAGCCATAGCACCTATTAGTAAACATATACCTATAATAGTAGCTATATCACTATTAATATAAGGGGCTAATGAAAATACTGTTGCATAATCTAAATTACCTAGAGTTCATAGCACGACGAACATACCTATAGTTAAAAAACAATCCCCTACTCTATTAGTTAAGAAGGCAGACATAGAACTTTGATTTGCAGCTATTCTAGTAAATCAAAAACTAACTAAAAGGTATGAACAAACTCCAACACCTTCCCAACCGACAAACATTAATAAATAATTATTCGCTGTTACAAGAATTATCATCATAAAAGTAAATAAACTTAAATAACTAAAAAATCTTTGGTTATGCTTTTAAGCTAAATTTATCCTACAATTGATTTATTTATTTATAGTAACAATGGTTACTTATCTTAAAAATTTCTACCTATATTCATACCTCCCCCCCTCCACATGGAGGGGGGTTGCGATTTTATCTTTC
>NZ_BMMB01000043.1 GCF_014645615.1 Paenibacillus hunanensis
ACTCGACCTGACTCCAGGCAACGCGTGGAATGATGATGATGATGATTCGGAAGGATCAGTCATCAGCCAGACAAGAGGCTGGACTTTTTGATGTTAGCACAGCGACATGCTGTGACAACAAGCAGTTGTTTGTTATAATTAACAAACTTAACGTCCTATGTGAAGCGAATACTCCTAACACTGTCCCGAATGCTACACTGTGTGCTGCAAAATGAGCCCCGCTCATCTTAGTGATACCGACCCCATACTTGTATTTCCTTTGGTGAAATCTTTTCAATTACAATCAATGGATTGGATTGTAAGGAATTAATTTCACATGTGTAACACTACTTAGAACTTATTAAGGACACTGCAAAGAATAAAACCAAATTTGGTGCTATACTCTCTCTCTGAGGGATAGGTTATTTTTATAGGGTCTGTAATAACCTACCCCTAGAGGTTTGCGCAGAGAGCTTATTTGCCTTAGTATACTTAGCGAAGGCTATACAAATAAATTAATTCAAAAAACTACATTAGTCCTTTATAAAATATTCATGAATTGTTCGAATGCATCTAAAAAGTCAGTGGTTATTGTTCTAAATTCATCTATATCAATATTTCTTAGAGCAATACCTTCCTCTGGGAGACGAGCTAGGATTTCATTTAAGTTTCTACGTATATCATTAGCATAATCAAAAATATTTCTAACTCGATCTAATTCCCTAGCAGCTATCTCCCCGCCCTGTCCTTCTACTAATGATGTAGTTCTATCCACCAAGTCAGTAGCGGTAGACACCGTCTCATTAACTTCATTTAAAGCATTTACTACTTCGTCATTGAGGGGCTGACCGTCTATATGAACCGTTCGATCAGATATATGACCTCTACGATGTATTTCCATTAAAATGACTAGCAGGGCAGCAGTAGCGATGGATGCTGAACCAATACCTACAACAATAGGAGGTAAAATAGCCACGAAATCTGCAGTACTAAATTCGCTATAATCACGCATTAAGAAAGCTAAAATTTCATTAGATTGAATACGAGCTACCGTTATTATTACCGCTTTTTGTAAAGTTATGTCCATGTTTTAAAAGAAATTTAATATAATATTGTAATACTACCAAGCATTGACGTTAATTTAATAACGAAAGGTTATGGTGATTGTTATAATTAGTAGGGTTATAATTAGTAGGGTTAATTGGGATAGGTGTAGTTAATAGCCAGGTACCGGAGATCGGTTAAGCGTCACCCACCCCGTCAGGTCCAAAACAAAGGGATAAAATCCTTCACCATCGGTGCAGGATTTTAGCCCCACCTCTTTTTGCTTATGGGCCCCGCCCCCCGAAGGGGGGGCGGGGTCC
>NZ_BMMB01000044.1 GCF_014645615.1 Paenibacillus hunanensis
AAGTAGAATAATATCTATAACTAGCTATTGTACAAACTTTTAATCTAGATATAGTATTAAAATAACCTGTATGAACTAAATAGTTCGCACCTAAGGTAGTAACGGTAGAGTTCATATTTATATATGATTTCATTTTTTTTATCATTTTGTATTTACATACAAATTTGGACTATACCTTATCTTATAGAGCCGCAAGGCGTCTATTTAATGATCACGTCTAGTCTCTGAAGGTTTTAACATTATATGTTAACTTCCTTGCTGATTGTCCTAGCCTCAAAGGAGTTTCCAGCAATTTGTGATCTTTAATGAGACCAAATCATATTAGTAGCCTCAGCTAAATCAAAGGGGGCACGATTAGTTTCCGCAATCGATCCAATAAAAAATATAATAAATATAGGCAATAAAGGTAATACAAATAAAACAGCCCTTTGAGATTCAGTATTCACACCAAGATTAAAACTTCCAGTTAACATAATAACTAAAAGTATCGCAGAACTTAAGACTAACTCATAACTAATTAATTGGGCTGCACTTCTTAATGACCCTAAAAAAGCATATTTACTATTAGCACTTCATCCAGCTAAAAGTATTCCGTAGGTCGCTAGAGAAGAAACAGCCAACATATATAATATACCTAAATTCACATCCTGAATAACCAATGACGGTCCATAAGGTATTACTGCGTAACCTAAAAGAGAAAAAATTAATGTAATAACAGGACCTAAAAAGAATAATGTCATATTAGCTTGTGTAAGTGCTACATATTCTTTTAGTAAAAGTTTCAAAGCATCAGCAAATGCTTGCAAAAGTCCTAGGTAACCTACGGCATTCGGACCCAATCTTCTTTGCATACTTGCCATAGTTTTTCTTTCCGCTACTGTCACATAAGCTACTGCTAATAAAGAGGGAACTAATACCAAAAGAACTTCTAAAATCGAGATTATTGTTAGGGAATAAAACATAAAAAAAAAAAATTAGATTAAATGATGAAGAAGCAGAAGAAGAAGATCGAGATGAAGAATCGACCCCCCTCCGGGGTTGATTCAAGGCCCCACGGGCCCTCGAATCTTTTAATAATTGGAATTGATTTATTATTAAGCAATCTAGGCCAAAAAATTGAATTGTGTGTGCCAAAATATAAAATATTAAAACTTTAAAATTTAAAGTA
>NZ_BMMB01000045.1 GCF_014645615.1 Paenibacillus hunanensis
CTCCGTTTCCCTCCCCCCCCCCCCTGCAGTACTGCAGGGCGGGGGGACGGCTAAAAAAAAAATTAAGCGAAGCTCGCCTCGAGAAGTGGAAGGGAGGAAGGTAGGAAAGCTCGCCTCAAAAAAAACCAAATTAGCAAAGCTAAAAAAAATTTTTTTTAGCTTTGCTAAAAAAATCTTATTTCAAGTAGTTGAGATCTACAAGAGTATTCTCAATTAAACTAAGCACAGGTACTATAAATATAAAGTAACTGAAATAAAAGATTGTACTAAATTGACCTAATTCAATAAAAGGTGATTCTACATGACAAGCACCTAATTTCATTAAAATTAAGAAATTTACTACAAAAGCTCAGAAAGCGAATTTACTTAAAGGTCTAAATTGTAAACCTTTTGATCTACCTAAATCTGTTATAGGTAATAACATTATAGCTAATATTGCACTAAACATAGCAATAACTCCTAATAATTTATTAGGTATAGATCTTAATATAGCGTAGAAAGGTAATAAATATCATTCTGGCACAATAGCAGGTGGAGTTTGCATAGGGTTGGCCATTATATAATTTTCACTATCACCTAAAACATTGGGCATAAAGAAAACAAATGAACTTAAAACATATATAAAGATAAAAATAGTTATTAAATCTTTAAATAAATAATAAGGAGCAAATGTTATTCTATCGTAATTACCTGAAACACCTAAAGGGTTACTTGACCCTGCTGTATCATGAAGTGCAATCAGATGCATTAATACTAATGCTGCTAAAATAAATGGTAAAACAAAATGTAAAGCAAAGAATCTATTTAAAGTAGCATTGTTTACACTAAAACCTCCTCAAATGACAATATATTACGTATAATATTTAACTTATACTTTACACCCTTAAGGGTATATTTAGACTATATCTTAAACCCACTCATAGAGTGGATTTTGGGGGTATCGTGTTGAGCTTATTGTTGGTATAACTCACTCATTAGTCGTTGAACGTTCTTAATCCATTTTTTATATACCGAATTAAGTTTCGCTACAAATAATCTAATAAAACGGAGGTAATTTATTAAATGTCCTTGTAATTTTCCCCATTTGCCTCTAAAATATAATAAGATTAAACCCTACCTATTTTAAGGAGCCCCATTACATTT
>NZ_BMMB01000046.1 GCF_014645615.1 Paenibacillus hunanensis
ACGAAGGAGCGGATCTCTACAATGCCAAAACAACAACGACGTACCTTTACACCAGAATTCAAAAAACAAATGGTACAACTCTATGAAAACGGGAAGTCTAGGGCAGCTTTAGTCGAGGAATATGACCTCACAGCCTCGGCTTTAGATCGGTGGATTAAGCAAACGAAGACAACGGGTTCCTTTAAAGAAAAGGACAATCGTTCGCCAGAAGAAAACGAATTGATCGCCTTGCGTAAAGAACTCCAACGTCTACGGATGGAGAATGATATTTTAAAGCAAGCCGCGCTGATCATGGGACGAAAGTAGCTATCATCCAGAATAATCGTGATAAATACTCAGTATCAGCAATGTGTGACGTCCTCGAAATCGCTAAAAGTACGTTCTACTATGAAGCCAAGGAATCGCCGAAAGAAGATGATTTGACACAAGCCATCGTGGAAATCTTCCACAAGAACCGAAAAGCCTACGGCACACGAAAACTGAAAGTAGAACTTCAGGAACGAGGGGTTATCGTCTCCAGACGTCGTATAGGCCGAATCATGCAAGAACAGGGCCTTGTCTCCACGTACACCATTGCTCAGTTCAAGCCCCACAAAACGGTTTGTAATGAGTCGAGAACAGCAAATGTATTGGATCGTGAGTTTGAACAGACGGAAAGCAAACGCTTCATCGTCAGTGATCTGACCTACGTAAAAGTTGGGCAAAGGTGGCACTACGTTTGTATCCTCATTGATCTCTTCAACCGAGAGATTATTGGTCACAGTGCAGGCCCCGCGAAGGACGCTGCGCTGATTTCCCGCGCCTTTGCTACGGTAGAAGGTGATCTCAGCCAGATCCAGTGGTTCCATACGGATCGCGGTAGCGAGTTTAACAACCACACGATGGACGAACTTCTCAAAACCTTTGGTATCGGCCGATCTCTCAGTAAGAAAGGGTGTCCCTACGATAATGCCGTGGCTGAAGCTACCTACAAGGTCATGAAAACGGAGTTTATCTACCAGATGCAATTCCACAGTCTTCCTCATCTAGAATTGGAATTATACGACTATGTCAACTGGTTTAACAAGCATCGCATTCACGGATCACTGGGATACATGACAC
>NZ_BMMB01000047.1 GCF_014645615.1 Paenibacillus hunanensis
GTAACAATTGAAATAAAGAATAACTAAGAGAAATTCCAAGAATAATTGTTAAAGGTATACTATTATTAGTATTACTTTGAAGTTCACTTATTCTAATATTTATCAGCATTAAAATAAATAAAAATAAAATAGATATTGCTCCTATATATACTATTAAATAGGCTAAACCTATAAAACTTAAACCTAATAGAATTAAATAAGAAGAAACACTAGCAAATAACCCTATTAAAAATAATACAGATATTATAGGATTTTTATTTACAATTACAGATATACCACAAAAAATCGCGAGTATAGATATTATATCCAGCACGCTCGATATATAACCATTTGTGAAACTTTCGTTTATCAAGAATAAACTGTTCATAATAAATAAAAAAAAACCTTTATTTTTTGGTCACCCTTACCCCCGCCCCCCGTAGGAGGGGTCAGCATAGTAAGGGTGAAGCCGTAGTCCCCCCTCCTCCTCACCTTTTTTTTTATTCAGGGGCTGACCCCCCCCCTCTTCTCAAGGTCCCCATCACATTTAATTATGCCCCCCCCCTGCAGTACTGCAGGGCGGGGGAAGATGGGGCCGCATTACTAAGGCTGAAGCCCTAGTTCTCTCCCCCCTCCTAATCCCCCGACCGATCCCCCCGTCCCCCCGCCCTGCAGTACTGCAGGGCGGGGGAAAGATGGGGGGTGGGCCGGTTGAAGGTAGGCGATAAAAGTATTCAAGGGGGAGGACTCGATGCAAGAGTACTTAGACTCGAACTAAGAATTTAAAGGTTGAAGCTTTCTGTTTTACCATTAAACTATACTCTTTTAACCGAAGATGAAGATATATATTTATTTAGAGGTAAGCAGGGGGCTGGCTTCCTGCCAACCCTACGGGTGGGAAGAGAAGCCATTATATTTATTTAAACGATAAGGGCCCCCGCCCCGAAGGGGGCGGGGTCCCCCGAAAAATAAATGGAGACAACGGAAAAGAGGTGACTCGAACACCCAGGTGTAAAAACACAATATTTAGCAAATATCTCGCCTTACCTATGGCAAA
>NZ_BMMB01000048.1:0-866 GCF_014645615.1 Paenibacillus hunanensis
ATTTCAATTGAAATAAGCATTAATATAATATTTTTTCTATTTAATACGAAACCTAAAATTCCTATTAAAAAAAGTATTAAGGTAATATTCATTAGTATTTGTATTTTTTTTGCTTTTACATTGTAAAAAGTAAACTAATCTTAACTTGGATATATAGGCATTGGACATATAGGCAAAATGAGCCCCTGCCCCGCTCATCTTAGTGATAACCCGCTCCGTATACTGTTATTTCCTGCTTATAAAATAAAATCCTTACTTACAGTAGCAAGTAAGTTACTAAATCCAAAAAACTACTGTGTTCGAATCACATTAGATCAAATCCCCGTAGTGAAAGAATAACTAACGAACTCCCGTGGAATGTCCTGACTGCTATGATAAATACGGGTAAACATAATCCCCCTTCCATTCCCCACACACACTTCGTGTGTGTGGGCCGGATTAAAGGTAGGTATAGTACGTATATCATTAGGACTATAGATGTGTACAGTATAGGTCTCTGCCCAATTGGTAGTCATTAGCTCTCGAGGCGAGCTTCGCTTTATTTTTTTTTAGCAAAGCTAAAAAAAAAATAAATCCCCCCGTCCCCCCGCCCTGCAGTACTGCAGGGGGGGGGGGGGGAAGGGGGTAGCGAAGGGGGACTTCGCGTACCCCTACCCTCCTTCGGTGGCGTGGCTAATTTTTTTGCAAAACCTAATGATAATAAAAATTATAAAAAAAATTATCATTTCCCACACTAAACCCCGCAGGCTTGCGGGGGGTTTAGGGGGAAGACCTGTGGTATGTATTTGCATATAGTAGTAAAAACTTGATGGCTGACTAACACTACTTATTAATCTATAAAAATTTTTCACACGAGGCTAACCACC
>NZ_BMMB01000048.1:892-1029 GCF_014645615.1 Paenibacillus hunanensis
GGGGTAGCGAGATTTAATTTTTGAACGCTGATGGAGGACATAAATTTAAAGAAGATATATCTTTTAAATTTTTCAACTCTAGATGAGTGGAATCACCACCCATATTTTGTTTTGAATCTATTTTTAAAGCACCTTTT
>NZ_BMMB01000049.1 GCF_014645615.1 Paenibacillus hunanensis
TAAACCATTATTTATTACAGCCTTTATAGCTACAAGTTCCAAGAGTCCTTCCACTCGGCCCCCCCTCCAGCGAAGCTGGAGGGGGTAGCGAGTGGATGACTTTTGTTTTTAATTAAATTATGAGCCAATTTAAACAACTTATAATCAGCTTGTTTTTTAGTTATTATGGGGTATTTATCAAAATGATTAATTAGACGCCTGGCGGCTCGACCTTTTAAAGATTCTACTCGGTATTGTGCAGAATCCCACTCTCCGAGTGGAAATACATTACCTACACCAAAAAATTCTTTAATGTTATTTAATAAACTTAAGTCTTTTTTATGTAAGTTTATTATAAATCTACAAACTACACGTCAACCTAACTTATACTTATTATCCACTCTTTGAGTGGAACCTTCACCGTCTACAAATCCCGAGACATACGAAGGATTTAGTTTAGATTCCACTCAAAGAGTGGATTTCTTTTAAAATTTATAGGGTTAGAAGGGATTTTGGCCTGATAACTTCTTTCGAAGCCCACTAGAGTACATCTTAACATTGAGTATTTTTCTTTATTTAAATATTCAATGCAACTACCGTTTACTCGTTGCTCTTTTACAGCAATATAGAGCTTGCGCCCACGTATTACTGATTTAGATCCGCGGTTGCCTATTATACTCTCGTATATCTTCTGACTTATTACTATACCTGAGTAATTACTTCAGCCACAATTAACCTTTCGATTAATGCTTAGTATCAGAAGCTTTAAGGTTTTCCCGGAATTTGGAAGTTTTACCCAATTAATTGATTTCCCATTTCAATTTTTAGGTATGTGAGGAGCAAATACTAGATTAATTAATAAAAAAAGTAAAGCAATTATAGATACAAATAAAATAAACAATGTCATACTACGCATTTAAGTACTAAATAAAACTTGTACCATTATGGTACCCATACTTAATCATTCTTTATTCATAAATATAAATAATAATATTACTATTGTAATAATAGAAATAGTAATAGAGAAAGGACTA
>NZ_BMMB01000050.1 GCF_014645615.1 Paenibacillus hunanensis
ATTAAGGCAAGTCAAACACCTAAGTCAGCTGCAGAAAACTTAGATGCTGCTAAGGGAAGTAAAAGTAAAAGTAAGTCAGCTGTAAAAAAAGCTGCCAAAGCTGCCAAAAAATTAGCTGCCGAAAACTTAGATGCTATTAAGGCAAGTCAAACACCTAAGTCAGCTGCAGAAAACTTAGATGCTGCTGCTATTAAGGCAAGTCAAACACCTAAGTCAGCTGCAGAAAACTTAGATGCTGCTAAGGGAAGTCAAACTAAGTCAGCTCCAAAAAACTTAGCTCCTATTACGGGAAGTCAAGCACCTAAGGTTAAAGCTGCTTTGGCTGAGTTTTTGGGAATAGAAACTTCTCAATTGCAGACGACTGCAGTAGTTAGAGAACTAGCCACTAAGTTGGAAGATGATCTTCCAGGATCTCTTGATTTTGCTGATCAGGAGAATGGAAACAAAATCATTTCGATGCTAAAACTTCGTGAATTCGCTCTACAGGAAAACAATAGATATAGATCTACGATTTATAAATCTTTAGGTCAGTTTATGGATCCGGAAAGCCATAAAAATTTAAAGGAGATCCTAGATAAACTCGAGGAATCCAAGAATTTACTTATGACAGAAGGTCAAAAACATAAAAATACATTTGACAGAAATAGTCAGCAAAATACTGCTTATAATTTTAAAGGTGATATGAAAAAATATCTCGAGCTTCAAAATAAAGTTCAACATAGTCAAATGAAAAACTTTAAATTAGCGGAATCTATTATACAGAAAAATATCCAGCGTGAGTATAAATGTAAAGAACTTAAAGATTTCCTCCACCAAGAATTTCCAACTTCTTGTAGAGATTTCAATGACCAAGAAATGAAATTAAAGAAATACTTTCTAAATGCATTTAATCAGGCTAAAACTAAAAATTAGATCGAAAAAAAAATTCCTTCCTTCCCCCCTGCAGTACTGCAGGGCGGGGGAAAG
>NZ_BMMB01000051.1 GCF_014645615.1 Paenibacillus hunanensis
CATTATTTTGCATCAGGATAATTTAAGGTACTATAACGCAAACTTTCTCGTAAATTATTTAACCATTTTATATATTGAATATATTTCAACCCTACTAAAGGATGTAAACCTGAAAATGAAAAGAAATTTATAACTTTTTGTATATCAGATTTAGAACTAACACCAAATTGATTAAAATTATTTGTTGTATCTATTTTTCTATTAGTATTAAACATTAGTTTAAAGGCTTCAAATAAATTAGTATGTATTCTCTGTTTTAATTGAAAACAACCATCATTATTACTTTTAATAAAAAATGAACCCTCAGAACATGTAAATCCGACTATTCAATTTTTAAAAAAAGGCAATAATGTGTAATCAATAGGATTTTTAGGTATCTCAAAAACAGCAGGTGTGTTATCGGGAATTTGATTATACATCTTAATATCATTTTTGAATATATACATAGCTAAGTTAAATTGATCTGCTCTAGTATTAGTTAAGAAAAAAATCTTATTATACATAAGCAATGGGAACAATATTTCTTGTAGATCCGTTTTATTAATTACTAATTTACAAGTTGGACTTCTTAAATCCTTATAAATATTTATCTTACCTATTTTTAAAACAGAATGAATATATTCTAAAATAGAAAGATCTTCTAAATGAAGAGATATAACTAACTTAATTGCTATGAAACCTTTAGATGTTTTAGTTACTTGAATATACCCATCACCATCAACCAATCCAGCTAAAAAAGCTAAAAATGATGAAGGAATGGATATATATTCTTGTTTATCTAATCTTAAAGCCTTATTTGATTTCTTTAAAGCGTTTTGATGAATAACACCTATCGTAGGAAGGTTAGATGAAAAATTAACATGTAGTAAGATATAATAATACACAACTACAATTGAAAATAAAATAGCAATAAAAGATAAAT
>NZ_BMMB01000052.1 GCF_014645615.1 Paenibacillus hunanensis
TAGAAGATAAATATTTAAAACTATTAGTGCCTAATTATAATATTTTAACCGAAGCAGGTTCTAGTTTTGGTTACAAACATACTGAAATAGATCGTCAAAAGATGAAAGATCTTTATAGTGACGCTAGACGAGAAAAGATAGGTAGTCTAAATAGGGGTAAAAAGTTTTCTCCTGAAACAATAGAAAAAATAAGAGAAAAGGCTTTAACTAGACCTCCTATGTCAGAAGAAACTAAAATAAAATGTATTGCTAATACAAGACCTGTTGTGTTATATAACTTGAATAGAACTATTTACGGTAAGTACTCTACTATTTTAGAAGCAGCTAATGCTATTAACTGTAATGAAAAAACCATTAGAAGAGCACTGCAGACAGAAAAAAAATTAGTTAAAAGACAGTGAATAGTAGAAGATTTTTCTGACAAATAGGTTTTATTCCTTATTATACTTTATTCTTTATTATACTTTATTCTTATATAAACCATAGTCCCATGAGTATAAATCTTTTTGCAATTTTTATAGAAAAAAAAAGATTAAAGTGGTACATCCCGACAGGGATGTAAAATAGTTTTAGTACTATTTGGCGATGTTAGTGAAAACGGTTAAAATCCCTCTACTTATGCTGGGACAAGACCGTCGGTTATATAAATAATCGCTACAGACTGGGTCACTAATGGGTGGCTGAAATGCTGCTTAATGTACAGTCGGAACTTTTAATTAAACAAAGGTATTTAATTAATGGAATACACGAATTAAAAGTTATTCCAGCTTATTATTGATATAATAAGTAAGTACGTATGTTTTACCTTATGGACAGATGAGTTTATGAGGTGCTACTGTTATTACCAATTTAATAAGTGCAATTCCATGAATTGGACAAGATATTGTTGAGTCAAAAATTATTACTTTAATTATTAA
>NZ_BMMB01000053.1 GCF_014645615.1 Paenibacillus hunanensis
TAGTAAATACCATATTCCAACTATATTTAATTATTAATACAAGTGTTGCACGGCTGTCTTCAGTTGATGTTGCGAAACTGTGGTTCGTTCCATGGAATTAACGTAAACCCTTGCTTTATTTGTAAATATTATAAAGCAGTTCACCTTTATATAGGAAATGATAAAAGGGATCAAGACAAGTCATCATGGCCTAAATATTGTGGGCTATAGACGTGCCACATTTTCCTAAACAAAGAGATGCAAAAATGTGAATTTTAGCTAATCTCAAAAAATAGGATAAAAATATACAAGGATTGTAGTCTGAAATTCGACTGCATGAATAAGAAATTGCTAGTAATCGTGAATCACCATGACACGGTGAATATTCCCTCGGATTGGTACTAACCACTCGTCACATGCTGAAAGGAGTGCGTGCAATAAGTTTGCTTTTCTGTTATAAGTAAGTAGACATATAGGTTTAGATGTTATAATAGGATCCTTCGTATGCGCGGCTCTGATTAGTGTTAAGTCGAAATACGGTTCGTG
This sequence comes from Paenibacillus hunanensis, assembly GCF_014645615.1. Lineage (GTDB taxonomy): Bacteria > Bacillota > Bacilli > Paenibacillales > Paenibacillaceae > Saccharibacillus > Saccharibacillus hunanensis. The sequence continues at coordinate 526 of NZ_BMMB01000053.1, forward strand.
TAGTGGAAGTTGCACGGGACTTATCAATGTTGAACAATACGATTGGATATACACCCCCTGGGTTCGTGGCGAAAATTGCCTCGTTCCATTTTATAGGGAAAATATATCCTTATGTATATATTCTTTATTTTAAAGTATATATATATAAAGGAGGGTTCCGTTTGTTGGTATGACGGGTTAAGCTGTAAACTTAATGACTAATTAGTCGTCGAAGGTTCAATTCCTTTCTCTCCTATAGGAATGAGCTTCAGGGCTTCATTGCTAGTCTAAAGATTAAATATTAATATTAATATTAATTATTAATATTAATGAGCTTCTATAGCTCAACGGTAGAGCATAATACTGTTAATATTAGGATAGATGTTCGATTCATCTTAGAGGC
>NZ_BMMB01000054.1 GCF_014645615.1 Paenibacillus hunanensis
AATTTACTAACTATCTTAATGAAAAAAAAAAAATAATTCTATAAGGGGAGTAATTATCTGTATTTAGGGCTTAAATAATATGGGGGTAGTACATAATAATAATATTTAAGCACTAAAACATATATTTGTTTTTGTTTTTAAAAATATATGATAAAAAGACGCCTCGCGGCTCGATTTATTATTTGTATGTAAAATAAATTTAGGTTTAGTTTAGTTTGGAGGCGAGCTTCGCTAGCCCCTAAAATATACAAACTAAATCTTCTCTTGTAGGCTACAAAGGAATATAAGATACTAAGTAGTATCTTAACTGATGTTGTAGAAAAGGCGGAGTGATTCTGAGGCAAGCTTCGCCCGCCTTAACAAAATATGTATTATGAAGAAATAAACCGGTAAAGAAATATTTCTTTTTTTTTTTATATACACTACCTACATATTTTGGAGGCGAGCTTCGCTTTTTTTTTTTAGCCGTCCCCCCGCCCTGCAGTACTGCAGGGGGGGAAGCTAAAAAAGCATTGCCTCCCAAAATAGTTTTAATATTTTGGTTAAATAATAAGATAAGTCTTCATTTTCTCGCGTAGCGGAGGCTCTCCTAACAAACCCCCCGCAAGCTTGCGGGGGTTTAGAAGTGGGAGCAAAATGAATTATAATAATAACTTGTGCGCTCCTCCAAAGGCGCTCATCCACTCTTCACAATCCCCCTTCCCCCCCCTGCAGTACTGCAGGGCGGGGGGACGGGGGGATATGTGGATAAGGGTAGCGAGAAAAGTTAATTTACTACATGAGGCTAATGG
>NZ_BMMB01000055.1 GCF_014645615.1 Paenibacillus hunanensis
CTTAAGGGGGGGGGGAGTGGAGTTAATTCCATAAGTCATCCTCTTCATATTAGAAACTTTTTATCGCTACCCCCTCGCTCCCCCCCCGCAAACCTGCGGGGAGGGGGGGAGAGATAACCACTAGATGGCTTCATACTCAAATACATAGGGCCCCACGAATACCCCACACACCTTCGTGTGTGGGCCGTATTCGTGGGGTCCCCCGAGTTCCTTTATTTAGCCAAAAACTATTTTATCGTCTTACTGTTCTTCTAATCAAGTAAGGAATTTTTCTAGAGATACTGACTCTATAACTATAGGCATAGAACTGTGTAATATACCACAGATTTCAGAGCATTGACCATAGAATACTCCTTCTCTGTTAATAAAAACAGATACTTGATTTAATCTCCCAGGATAAGCATCACATTTAACACCTAAAGATGGAACAGCGAAGCTATGTATCACATCACCTGCAGTGATGATAAATCTAACGTGTGTTAGTTCAGGAAGGATAACTCTATTATCCACCTCTAACATTCTTAGTGCTCCTTCTTCCAAATCGGATTCCGGTACTATATATGAATCAAATTCTATAAATTCATCATTTGAATCTAAGAAATCAGGATATTGGTAACTTCAATATCATTGGTGCCCCTCTGCTAAAACTGACATTGAAGGATCACTAACTTCATCCATTAAATATAGCAACTTAAATGAAGGGAAAGCAATTAATATTAATATTACTGCTGGAGTAATAGTTCATATTAATTCGATTAATGT
>NZ_BMMB01000056.1 GCF_014645615.1 Paenibacillus hunanensis
CTTCCTCCTCCTGCCGAAGGAGTCCTGCCTGCCTTCGGAGGAAGCATAATGTTGAAGTGAATCTTCTAATAGAAGTAGAGACTAGTTTCTATTATATTTAGTAAAAGGATATATTATGATTTGCGAGGCGTCTGAAAAGTAGAGCCGCCAGGCGTCTCATTACTTCTCAACCCCCGGCCAGGAGCGGTGCACCAAATAGGAAAGGTAAGGCGGTCTAGCCTTTTGGTATCTTTAATGAAACCCGCTAATGGAAAGTAATTAAAGAATCGTAAAGGCTTACTACCTCATACAATGGAAGCGGAGTGGAAGTTGTATGGGAGAAGATACGTGAATCCAGTTGGGCTCCACGGGATCATCGATCCCTATACCAGGGACGTAGGGTAACGGCCTACGCCTCGGGAGTTGGATGGGTAGATCGGGGCAGTGGATCATGCAGAATTCCGTATCCCAAGGAACGCATAGAATGAGGGCCCGCCAAACTCGACACAAAAGCCAAATCGAGATATTGGGTGTAAATATTTATATTATGATTAATTTTTATTTGCCCAGATATCACATTAAAATTGCAGCACGATTATTTTCAACGAATGGAAATGGAAATAGTGATCAAAATCAAGAAATTTTTTCATCTGATAAAAGTAATGATTTTAAATATTTGAAAGATTTCAAGAAGGATCACAAGGATTTTAAATGAGTTGCTAATGCTGATCCTCAACATTTGAGTTTAAGTAAGATTGGTGAGGGGG
>NZ_BMMB01000057.1 GCF_014645615.1 Paenibacillus hunanensis
CTAAATCTCAATTGTACTCGATAACCTAATTTACTATTGGTTGATGGCATACGAACATCAAAGTTTCCCTCAGCACTTACAAATCCTGAAATTCAATAAGGGTCTAAAAATACATTATCACAATTTATTACAGGTCTTTCAACTGGAGTATATCCAGCAAACTCTGATTTTAACGTGTCAGATAAACCTAAATTCATTGATGCTTTTATATTTACTATTTGATTTAAACCTTCAACAGTAAGATGAGCTTTATTATTTACAAGTTTTACCGCTTGTTTAAATAAAAAAAAATCCGCGGCTTTTTGAGTTAATAACGGATAATTTTCTAAATGAATAATAAGTTTATTTAAATCTTCAATTGAATCTATTGAATAATTAACTATATCTCGGTTTCGAGCTAAATGAATAGAACCAATACCACCCAAGTATTGTTGTAATAGATATAATAAGTTAAGATCTTTTGTGTGTAGACTTAATTGAAATTTCAATTGAGCACGTCAACCTAATTTACGACTTTTATTTCTATCCACTATTATGTTAAATGAACCCTCACCATCTATTAAACCAGATCAGACTCAAGGATTTACTCGTAGAGTGGAATTATAGGTAGAAAATTTTTTTTTAAAATCGAATTGCTTAGATGGGATTTTAGCAGAGTTTCAACCTTGTTGCAGGTTGAAACCGAGTTTTATACCTCTGTTTCTTTCGA
>NZ_BMMB01000058.1 GCF_014645615.1 Paenibacillus hunanensis
TCATCTACCAAACTCTTTTATCACTCCAAAGAGACGTCCCACAACCCCAAGAAGCAAGCTCCTTGGTTTAGGCTGTTCCGCGTTCGCTCGCCGCTACTGACGGAATCACTCTTGTTTTCTCTTCCTGAGGGTACTTAGATGTTTCAGTTCCCCTCGTCTGCCTCTACACACCCTATGTATTCAGGTGTGAGTAACTGGAGATGAATCCAGTCAGGTTTCCCCATTCGGACATCCCCGGATCAAAGCTTGCTTACAGCTCCCCGAGGCCTTATCGTTGTTCGCCACGTCCTTCATCGGCTCCTAGCGCCTAGGCATCCACCGTGTGCTCTTACTAGCTTAACCTAGTTGCTTTCCTAAGAAAGCAACGACTTCTTCTACTTCAATCAAAAAGTGATTTTTGCAAAGCAAAATATCTTTCCTTTGATTAGTTTCGAATCCATCGTTTATTTTCATTCATGACCGATCCTGTTTACACAGTGTCAGTTAAGAACAGTTTTCTAAAACGCGATGTTTCGTTTCGGTATCCAGTTTTCAAGGATCAACTTGAAAGAGGGTTGCTCTTTCAAAACTGACAACGAGTGAGTTCCAAGCCGACCTGGCTTGATTGTTGAAGCTTACGCTTCATATTTGAATGTTTCCATTGCAGGAAACGATTCTCCATAGAAAGGAGGTGATCCAGCCGCA
>NZ_BMMB01000059.1 GCF_014645615.1 Paenibacillus hunanensis
CCCCGGAGGGGTGGATATTTGTAAGTTTTTATATGGTTTTTAGTTAGCTAGCTAAACGAAGTTGTGCTGCTGGGATCAATATATTTTTGATAGTTACAGCTAAACGAAGTTGTCCTCGTCCTTTTTTATTCTTCTCTAACATTTCATTTCTAATAGTTCTTCAACAGTCATATCTGCTTTGCCTTACTATTGGGGGGCTGGCGAAGCTAGCCTCCTCAGTACTAGTAGCTTGCTTTAGCTAAAGCAAGCAGCCAGAAGCTAAAGCTCCGGTGGTTATATATCCTCCGATTTAGTATTTTTCATTCTACCTCCCCTCGGTTTTGGTTTCCCTCGTATTAGGTAAGGCTCCGCCTCAAGAAGCATTAGATTTCATTATAATCACTATAGATCCAACCATAGCTAATAGTAAAATAAAGCTAGCTAAGAACAATCAGATACTATAGTTACTATACATTACGTTACCTATAGTTGTTATATGATTACTTTCTGCCAAATTTCCATCTCATATTTTACTAGTAACAAATAATAAGTCATTATTTTTAGGCTGCAGTGAAACTGCGGGAGTGGTATTAATTCCAAAATTTCCGTTATTTTGTTTATTCATAGAAAGATTATATAAATTATTATTTATATTACTACTAAAATTACTTAAAATAGCTATATCATAAGG
>NZ_BMMB01000060.1 GCF_014645615.1 Paenibacillus hunanensis
GTGATTTGGGCGAAATCCGTCCCTTTGGGGAAAAACTCTCGCAAGAGGCCATTGGCATTTTCGTTCGAGCCACGTTGCCAGGAGGAATAGGGATCTGCAAAATATACCTGCACGCCATGAACGGCTTCCAGGCTGGCGTAGCAGGCGAATTCCTTGCCTCGGTCTGCGGTAGCGGTTTGAAATGCATGGACAGGGTACTGCGAAGCCGCTACCCCAAAGGCAATCTCCATGGACAACGCCGTACGATCCGGCATACGAATCGCGGTATACCAGCGGGTTTTCCGTTCGATGAACGTGGCTACGCAGCCCTTGCTTTTCCCACGACCTGAAACCACCGTATCCAGTTCCCAATGGCCGAAAGTCTCCCGGTGCCGAACCTCTTCCGGGCGCTTCGAGATCGGCTTGCCCACAGCAAACGTTCCGCGTGTCTCTGCAGGCTTTTGCCGCTTCCCTTTGTGCCGTAAGACGGCAAGCCTGCCGTTCACCAAACGCCTTTTGTATAGCCAACGATAGATCGTTTTAAAACTTACCATCGCTTGTCCCTCCTGACGCCAACGTTCTACGATCTGCTCTGGAGACCAGGTGGCCTGAAGCTTTTCTTCGATGCGACTCGCCAGTTCCGGATTCCACTT
>NZ_BMMB01000061.1 GCF_014645615.1 Paenibacillus hunanensis
TCCAGACCTCTTCATCTACCAAACTCTTTTATCACTCCAAAGAGACGTCCCACAACCCCAGGAAGCAAGCTTCCTGGTTTAGGCTGTTCCGCGTTCGCTCGCCGCTACTGACGGAATCACTCTTGTTTTCTCTTCCTGAGGGTACTTAGATGTTTCAGTTCCCCTCGTCTGCCTCTCCACATCCTATGTATTCAGATGTGAGTAACTGGAGATGAATCCAGTCAGGTTTCCCCATTCGGACATCCCCGGATCAATGCTTGCTTACAGCTCCCCGAGGCCTTATCGTTGTTCGCCACGTCCTTCATCGGCTCCTAGCGCCTAGGCATCCACCGTGTGCTCTTACTAGCTTAACCTAGTTGGTGGTCTTCTTTACAGAAGAACCTATATCTTACATATTCATGACCGATCCTGTTTACACAGTGTCAGTTAAGAACAGTTTTCTAAAACGCGATGTTTCGTTTCGGTATCCAGTTTTCAAGGATCAACTTGAAAGAGGGTTGCTCTTTCAAAACTGACAACGAGTGAGTGTCGATCAACTAGTGACCCGCGTCTGATTACTCAAACGACTTAGATTTGAATGTTTCCGCTCTCCGGAAACGATTCTCCATAGAAAGGAGGTGATCCAGCCGC
>NZ_BMMB01000062.1 GCF_014645615.1 Paenibacillus hunanensis
TCTCATCTTGAGGGGGGCTTCACGCTTAGATGCTTTCAGCGCTTATCCCTTCCGCACGTAGCTACCCAGCGATGCTCCTGGCGGAACAACTGGTACACCAGCGGTGCGTCCATCCCGGTCCTCTCGTACTAAGGACAGCTCCTCTCAAATTTCCTACGCCCACGACAGATAGGGACCGAACTGTCTCACGACGTTCTGAACCCAGCTCGCGTACCGCTTTAATGGGCGAACAGCCCAACCCTTGGGACCTACTTCAGCCCCAGGATGCGATGAGCCGACATCGAGGTGCCAAACCTCCCCGTCGATGTGGACTCTTGGGGGAGATAAGCCTGTTATCCCCAGGGTAGCTTTTATCCGTTGAGCGATGGCCCTTCCATGCGGTACCACCGGATCACTAAGCCCGACTTTCGTCCCTGCTCGACTTGTAGGTCTCGCAGTCAAGCTCCCTTTTGCCTTTGCACTCTTCGAATGATTTCCAACCATTCTGAGGGAACCTTAGGGCGCCTCCGTTACATTTTAGGAGGCGACCGCCCCAGTCAAACTGCCCACCTGACACGGTCCCCGTACCGGATCACGGTACCAGGTTAGAACT
>NZ_BMMB01000063.1 GCF_014645615.1 Paenibacillus hunanensis
GTGGAATCCCCCCGTCCCCCCGCCCTGCAGTACTGCAGGGGGGGGAAGGGGGGATTCAAGGGCCGAAGGGGCCTCGAATCGGGGGACCCCACGAATACGGCCCACACACGAAGGTGTGTGGGGTATTCGTGGGGCCCTCTTAGTTTAGCTCGTATTTTAAGTCATGCTCTTGGTTTTCCTTTTTAGCTTTTAAATAAAATTTAGCCTTGTTCATAAGTAGCCAAATAATGACGCTTCTGAGCCGGAGGCTATCAAAAAAAAAAATTAAATTTAAGAGAGATTAGCTCAGTTGGTAGAGCAACCGTTTTACACACGGAAGGTTGGGTGTTCGAATCACCCATTTCTCATTTTTAATACTTACTTTAGGATTCTTTAACTTAACTGGTAAAGTGCATTATTGATAATAATGATATTCAAGTTCGAGTCTTGAAAGAATTAAAGAGAATTGACCGAGTGGTTTAAGGTGGCTAGCTTGAAACTAGTTATGGTTCAAACCATCATGGGTTCGAATCCCATATTCTCTGTTAATTAACTAAGGTTTGGTGATTCAAATTAGCCTCCTCCTACAGCCTC
>NZ_BMMB01000064.1 GCF_014645615.1 Paenibacillus hunanensis
TAGCCCAAAAGACCTGTTTCCTGCCTTTTTTGTGTCATTTACATAACATATAATGATATAAATGAGGACATCAGGTTATGTCAATGATAATAAGGTGTATTATAAAAAATCATAGCCTTATGAGTCGTAGGGTAGCACTTTAGATTATATATGATCGGGTGGGTGGGATATAGTAACAGTTCTTAATTGATTGTGCTAGTTACTAAAAGTATCCTAACAACGACATCACAACCGACTCATATGTTGTTAGGAGAGGGAATAAAAAGCAGGAAATAACAGTATACGGAGCGGGTTATCACTAAGATGAGCGGGGCAGGGGCTCATTTTGCCTATGAGAACAAAAAAAAACGAATACAAAATTATACAACAATAGGATCCACTCGTAGAGTGGAATCACAGTTCTGTGGAGGCACGGCTATCCTATAGCGCGTCTTGCGACTGCGACGGAGCAGCTGGATTAGTACTGGACGGATCATAATCATCAACCTGGGTAGTTTAAAGGTAAAACCTTAATTTCATACATTAAAGATGAGAATTCGATTTTCTCCCCAGGTTCGCGTGCGCAC
>NZ_BMMB01000065.1 GCF_014645615.1 Paenibacillus hunanensis
CTAGGAGCTCTATAAGATCCATAATACATTCCTCTTCCTATATGTAAATAAACTAAGAAGAAGAAAGCTGAAGCTGTGTTACTGTGTAAGTAACGTACTAATCATCCATTATTCACATCACGCATAATATGTTCTATAGAGTTAAAAGCTTCTAATACGTTAGGACTATAGTGCATTGCCAATGTTACACCAGTTACAATTTGTATAATTAAACAACATGCTAATAAAGAACCGAAGTTTCATAAATAACTTATGTTACTAGGTTGTGAAGCGTCAATAAGATATGAGTTAACTAATTTTAATAAAGGATGACTTTTTAATAATCTCATGGTAAATAAATTAATAAAAAAAATGAAAGAAATAAAAAAAAAATATAAAGAATAAAGATCATTAAACCAAACTTCTTCTACACCTTATTATTATTATTATTAAAACTCTTTATAATATATTAATATATTTAATATTAGTAATTTTATAGACTAGACTAGGACGAGCCTCCTGCCTCCTGCCGAAGGCAGGAGGCAGGAGGCAGGAGTCCTGGAATATAGGATATTTAAGTAC
>NZ_BMMB01000066.1 GCF_014645615.1 Paenibacillus hunanensis
AAAGCTTCTTCAATATTTTTAGATCTTCATCTTTGAACCTTGATGTACCTATTTGGTAGTTTAGCTAGAATTTTTGGAGAACTATATTATAGTGATTTTGAATTACCTGCGGGTGTAGGTGGTGAGTCTTGTGAAAAAAAAACACCATCTCCACGTGGACCTTTAACTTTATATAAAAAAGGTTCAGACTCAGGTGCATCAGGAGGTTCAGATTCACCTCCATCTGCAAAAGGAAATTCAGGTGCAAGCTCAGGTCCTAATCAAGACCGATTAGCACCAGAAACAGATTCAGAGGATGAAACAACACAAACAGATCAAGGTCCTAGATCCCGAGGTTATCGTAAAACAAGAACACGCTCAATGGTGCGTAGGCGTTGAATACGAGATAAACCAGACTGAGTAGAAGGTTTATGAACAAGGTCTTCCACTGAAGGAGTGGAAAACTTAGATGCTATTAAGGCAAGTCAAACTAAGTCAGCTGCAGAAAACTTAGATGCTATTAAGGCAAGTCAAACACCTAAGTCAGCTGCAGAAAACTTAGAT
>NZ_BMMB01000067.1 GCF_014645615.1 Paenibacillus hunanensis
ATCTACCAAACTCTTTTATCACTCCAAAGAGACGTCCCACAACCCCAAGAAGCAAGCTTCCTGGTTTGGGCTGTTCCGCGTTCGCTCGCCGCTACTGACGGAATCACTCTTGTTTTCTCTTCCTGAGGGTACTTAGATGTTTCAGTTCCCCTCGTCTGCCTCTGCACACCCTATGTATTCAGATGTGAGTAACTGGAGATGAATCCAGTCAGGTTTCCCCATTCGGACATCCCCGGATCAATGCTTGCTTACAGCTCCCCGAGGCCTTATCGTTGTTCGCCACGTCCTTCGTCGGCTCCTAGCGCCTAGGCATCCACCGTGTGCTCTTACTAGCTTAACCTAGTTGGTGGTCTTCTTTACAGAAGAACCTAATATTACATATTCATGACCGATCCTGTTTACACAGTGTCAGTTAAGAACAGTTTTCTAAAACGCGATGTTTCGTTTCGGTATCCAGTTTTCAAGGATCAACTTGTTTAAAGCATAAATGGTGGAGCCAAGCGGGATCGAACCGCTGACCTCCTGCTTGCAAGGCAGGCGCT
>NZ_BMMB01000068.1 GCF_014645615.1 Paenibacillus hunanensis
ATACACAAATCGTTCGCCCGCACGAATATACGTAATGTCGGTGACCAGCTTCGTTCGCGGCGTATCCGCTTGAAACTGTCGCTCTAATCGGTTCGGATGCACCACGGAAGCTTGTTTTCCAAAGAATCGACGTTTCTTTCGAATCACCGAGCGAATACCGAGTTTCTTCATGAGTCGGTAAACCTTTTTGTGATTCACTCGAAGCCCTTCTCTGCGCAACGCGATCGTCATTCGCAAATAACCAAAGTACGGATGTACACGATGGATGGCAAGGAGATGCGATTCGACTTCATCGTCTCGCTGTCTGCGCTCGTTGGCGGTGACTCGACGGGTTCTCCATTTGTAGTAACCGGAACCGGAAACATTAGCAATCTTCAAGAGCCAAGTCAGACTATACCGCGCTCGAAGCTCCTCTATGATTTGAAATCGTTTCGCTTTACTCGTCACTCCTTGTGTAGATTGGGATACTGCTTTTTTAAATATTCATTCTCTGCTTTCAAATAGGCGATTTCTTCTTCCAGACTAGAAAACGTCGT
>NZ_BMMB01000069.1 GCF_014645615.1 Paenibacillus hunanensis
CCCCTCCTCTTCCCCCCCCCCTTCCCCCCCCTGCAGTACTGCAGGGGGGGAAGCTTTGCGGGGGGGGTGCGGAGCAAAGGAGGGGGGTTGCGAAGATACTAGCTAGCTGCACTAAATAAATATGTGCGAGCTACATGCTAGCTAGCTAGCTGCTAACGAAGTAAGCCATATTTATTTAAGCAGCCGCAATGCTATGTTTAGCTTCGCAGAGGTAATAATGCGGATTATTGTAATAGTAACATATTTGGCTCATGTCCGAATGACATAGGTGCAAATCCTGTATCCGCATAGTTTTTAGCGCTAGCCCCCAAAGTTAACAATTTTTTATAGTCAGTAAGTTAGTCTATTTGTATTTATTTTCATCGCTACCCCCTCCTCGCTACCCCCTCCTTTGCTCAAGGTCCCCATCACATTTAATTATGCCCCTGCAGTACTGCAGGGCGGGGGAAAGATGGGGGCCCGCCCAGGAGGGGGGGGGGAGGAGGGCTGCTTGGTGCGAAGCTAGCTAAATAAGCAGCCGTGA
>NZ_BMMB01000070.1:0-191 GCF_014645615.1 Paenibacillus hunanensis
CGGCAGCGGAGCATGTGTATAAACCTACGAACTTAAATCGGGGGACCCCACAACTTCGTTGTGGGGACCCTTTTAATAGATCGATTTCATCGAATAAAGATTTAAGTTCTAGGTTCAGTTTATGGTAGTCATCCATTACTAGCCCCTGCAGTACTGCAGGGGAAAGGTGGTATTTAAATATTTCTTCCCCC
>NZ_BMMB01000070.1:244-509 GCF_014645615.1 Paenibacillus hunanensis
CACCCCCCCCCGCCCCTGCAGTACTGCAGGAGGAGAGGGGTGCTTTATTTGGGTTAAAGATATTTGTAGTTCTAAATAAATATGATAAAAGTATTTTATATACTTTTATCATATCGGTGGGGTACCCTTCAAGGGGGGGGCTAGGCCCCCGTTAAAAAAGGTAAAATTATACATTTTTATACTTTTATCGTAAAAAAAATAAATAAATATGATAAAAGTATTTTATATACTTTTATCATATCGGGGGTGGTTACCCTTCTACACC